>CAVXUE010000001.1:0-456938 GCA_963764845.1 Terriglobia bacterium
GGTCAGCCACTGAGGACCGGTGGCGCGGGCATCAAGAACCTTGTCGAAGGCTAAGAATCCGTTGCACGGGAAGTGAGCCGGCGAGACGCCAGGTGAGGAAGCAGGTGGAATTCTCAGGAAAATCGAGGAACGCGGCTGGTAGCCGCATCTCCACCAGCCTTGCGTACCGATACGCTCGGGCGGCCCGGGTTTCTCGGCCCATTCGCAAATGCTCCAACTTTTATGTCGCGCACGTGCGCCCCTATGGCGCAGATCACCAGTGGGTGAAAGTCCCATGCCAGGAGAAATCGGTATGACTGGGTAGCTGACGAGCGGTTTGGATGGGGAACCGTCCGGACTGGAGTCTCGTGACAAAGTCCACTTGAGGTGGGCGAGCAAAACTGCAGGCCGTAACGCGAGTGAAGCCTGAGCAAGCCTCGAAACATAAAGGCGTGGATGCCGACCGGATGTGTGCGCCGGGAAGGCCAGAGCGAATCGGGAAGAACCCGGTGCGGGAGCGCACTATAACCAACCGATGAGCACCGATTCGATCCACCGGGGTAGTGGGCACGGCATGCAGGGAAGGTGATCTGGGTAATGGGGGGAAGCCCGGAGCCAGCGGAGCAAGACCGAACGGTGTCGTCAGGATGCCGGCTGGCTTGGTCTCGGAGAGGGTCATAGTAGCGGCGAAGCCGGGTAATGCCGGTGGAGCAAAGGACCCTCACTTCAGACAAGCTGACCAAAGAAGACAAAGGAAGGTGATTGACGATGAGTCTGCAAACACCGTTAAAGATCCGGCGAGTTTCAGAGGAAGCTATATGCGAAGGCGAAGCAGGAGCCGAGCTATCGTTTCTACCTGTTGTATGACAAGATCCACCGGGAAGACATTCTGGGGCATGCGTACGAGTTGGCGAAAGCCAACGGCGGAGCGCCCGGAGTGGACCAACAAAGCTTCGCGGGGATCGAGGCGGCAGGGCGGGACGATGGCTGGCGAGCCTAAGGAAGGAACTGATCGAAGAAACATACCGGCCACAACCCGTGCGGAGGGTGATGATCCCGAAGCCGGGAGGAGGCGAGAGGCCACTGGGTATCCCGACTATAGGGGACCGGGTGGTGCAGACCGCCGCCAAGCTGGTGCTGGAGCCGATCTTTGAAGCGGATCTGGAGCCGAATGCCTACGGTTACCGCCCGCAGCGTAGTGCGCAGGACGCAGTGCAGAAAGTGCATGAGTATCTGTGCGAGGGTTACACCGACGTGGTGGATGCGGATCTCAGCAAGTACTTCGACACCATTCCGCATGTCGAGCTGATGCAGTGCGTGGCTCGGCGGATCGTCGACCGGCGAATGTTGCATCTGGTAAAGATGTGGCTGGAATCGCCGGTGACGGAACGGGATGGGAAAGGAAACCGGCGCCATACAGGGCAGCAGCGAAAGGGGACTCCGCAAGGCGGAGTCATCAGTCCTTTGCTGGCAAATCTGTACATGAATCGGTTTCTGAAGTATTGGCGGCTGCAAGAGAAAGGGAAGCAATATCGGGCTGAAATCGTTACCTATGCGGACGATTTCGTGATTCTGAGCCGCGGACACGCGGAGCAGGCGCGGGAGTGGACGCAGACGGTGATGAGCCCGGATCGGGCTGACCTTGAACGAACAGAAGACGAGCATTCGCAACGGGCGCACGGAGGACTTCGACTTTCTGGGCTATACGTTTGGGCCTCGCTGGTGGTGGAAAAACGGACGGAAGTACACGGCGGCCAGGACCTTCGCTGAAGAGTATTAAACGGTTGCGGCAGAGTGTTCACGATCGTTGCGTCCGAGTCAGTGTGCTCCGTGGGAGGAAGTGCGCGATCAACTCAACGCGAAGTTGCGTTGGTTGGCAGAACTACTTCCGCTATGGCACGGTGGCGAGGGTATCAGGGAGTGAATCTCCACGTTTACGATCGCGTCAGGCACTTTCTCCGGCGTCGGCACAAGGCCACCTCATCCAAAGGGAGCCCACAGTTCCCGATGACGCGGTGTTCGGTTCATCGGATGCGAATGGTCCGGCGCATGATCTGCGTGTGCTCGCGAGAAGTCTGTCGGAAAGCCGGATGCTGGAGATCGGCACGTCCGGTTTGATGAGCGGGGAGGGGAAACGGGCTACGGCACCGCGCCTCTCCTCGACTCTACCCCAGCGAATCACTGCGTAACCCCATCCTTGTAATTCCCGGCTAAAATGGTGGCGGGGACGTATGCACGTCGAAGTCGATAAGGAAATGTTTTTGGAGAGCCTCGGCGGTGAAGAGGCTGTTCACCAGTTGGATCCCGAGGCGAAAGCGGACGCTATTGAGGATTTCCTGGCGGGCAAATTGAAAGGCCGCGCGCCCACGGTCGCCGAAGTTGAGGAGCAGATCGAAACCCGGCCGTTCCGCATGGGCGCCGGTTTTCTTTTCGTGTCTCCGCAGGGCAACGTGAAGAGGTTGCCGAAGATGCCGGCGAATCCGACGATCCTCGATTTTTTCAATCTCCGGTTTCAGGCGCACACCACGAAGAACCATTGTCTTCAGAGCGCCGCGCTGGCGCATGAAGAACGGCATGTCGGAAGAGATCATCCTCGCCTGCCTGTTGCACGACACGGCGCTCGAAATTGATGCGCAGCGATCACGGCTACTGGGGCGCGCAGCTCTACGAACCTTACGTTCCGGAGAAGGTCAGCTTCGCCATCCGCTATCACCAGGCGCTGCGTTTCTATCCCGACAAAGAAACCGGCTACGAGTATCCCGAGTTGTATCGATATCTGTTCGGCGAGGACTACGTTCCCGCGCCCGCACATCGAGGCCGCATACAAGATGCTGCGCAATCACAAGTGGTACATGGAGCCGCGGCTCGTCACGGTCAACGATCTGTATTCATTCGACCCCAAGGCAATGGTCACCATCGAGCCGTTTCTCGATATAATCGGCAGGCATTTCAAACAACCGAAAGAAGGTCTGGGAAACGATAACAGTCCGGTGGCTCACATGTGGCGCGCAATCGCCCGGCCGGATTCGCCCTTTACTAATCCCGACGATGAAATGCTGCCAATCGTGCCTTGATGCTCGCCTTTCTGGCGACCGGTTTGCTCAGCGCGCAGGAGCAGACCGGCGAATCCATGTACCGGCAAATTGCGCACAGTGCCATGAGGCCGGCATCGGCCGCGCTCCGCAGCGCGAGGCCTTCCGCGATATGACTCCGGAACGCGTGCTCGCCGCCATGGAGACCGGCGAGATGATTACGATGGCGCATGCGATTCCCGCGCAGGGACGCCGCGCCATCGCGCAATTCCTGACCGGCAAGGAATTCGGACACGCTCTTGAGCACCGATACCCCCGCCGCAACGCGATGTGCTCCGCGGAGAGCAACGCGAATTTCAATCTCGCCGCGGGCCCGTCCTGGAGCGGCTGGGGCGGCAACACTTCCAACACCCGGTTTCAGGACGCCGCGATGGCTGGTCTTACCGCCGGCGCAGGTGCCGCGCCTCAAGCTGAAATGGGCGTTCGGCTTTCCCGGCGATTTGAACTGCCAACGGGCATCCGACTTATGCCGGCGGCCGCGTTTTTGTCGGCAGCCGGGCGGCAAGGTTTATTCGCTCGATGCCGCTACGGGCTGCATCCATTGGTATCTCGACGCAGGCGCGCTGGTGCGCGCAGCGCGATCACTGTCGCGAAGATCGAGACCCCGGCCGGAGCGGTCTACGCCGCATTCTTCGGCGATGGCGAATGCCAATGCGTGGGCCGTCGAATGCGGCTACCGGCAAGCAACTGTGGAAGACAAAGGTCGACGATTTTCCCGTCGCGCGAATGACCAGCTCGCCCGTGTTTTACGATGGCAGGCTGTATGTCGCGAGTGGCCTCGGGCGAAGAAGCCGCCGGCTCAGTGCCCAGCTACGAATGCTGCAAGTTCCGCGGCAGCCTGGTGGCGCTCGATGCGGCAACCGGCAAGCAGATCTGGAAGACCTACACGATCGACGAGACTGCCGAAGCCGACGAGGAAGAACAAAGTCGGCACGCAATTGTGGGGGCCTTCGGGCGCGCCGATCTGGAGCACTCCCGCCATCGACGCGAAACTCAACGTCGTCTATGTGACCACCGGCGACAACTACAGCGAACCCGCGCACGGGAACCAGCGACGCCTTCATGGCACTCGATCTGAAGACCGGCAAGATGCTCTGGATCCGCCAGATGACCGCCAATGATGCTTACACATCCGCCTGCCGTTTGCCCGACCGCACCAACTGCCCCGACGTGAACGGTCCCGATTTCGACTTCGGCGCTTCACCGATTCTGGTCACGCTGAGAGAACGGCAAGCGGGCGCTGATCGCGGGCCAGAAATCCGGCATCGTGCATGCGCTCGATCCCGATAAGCAGGGCGGCAACGCTGTGGGACGTGCGCGTCGGCAAAGGCGGCACGATGGGCGGCGTGCAGTGGGGTTCGGCGGCCGACGCCGACGAATGTGTACGTCGCCAATTCCGACATCAAACGCATCATGCTGTCCTACGCGACGACTACCGATACCGATGCGTCGCAGGGCGGCGGCATGTATGCGCTGCAAGCTCGAAAACGGCGAGCGAATCTGGTACACGCCACCGCCAGGCTGCGGCGACCGAAAGCGTTGCAGCCCCGCGCAATCGGCGGCCGTGAGTGCGATGCCAGGCGCGGCGTTCTCCGGTTCCGTGGACGGACACCTGCGCGCCTACTCCGCCGCTAACGGCGCGATCATATGGGACTTCGATACCATCCGCACTTACGAAACCGTCAACGGAGTCGAAGGCGCGGGGCGGATCGCTCGATGGCCCGGGACCGGTGATCGCGGGCGGTATGGTTTTCGCGAATTCCGGTTACGCCTCAGCCGGAGGACAGCCGGGCAACGTGCTGCTCGCCTTTTCCGTCGACGGCAAGTGAAGAACAACAGGACTCGGCCTCGTCGAGCGTGCGTAATCACACAGACCATTGGACGTTGTCGATATTAGTCTTCGCCGATTTCAATTAAAATCGCATCAGTCGCTCTCTCGAAGACTGGTTTTTGTATGTCTGATGAACAGTCGCCAAAGGTGCTGGTTGTAGACGACGAGCCGGAAATCCGAAAGCTGGTAACGGCGATGCTTGCGCGTAATGGTTATCGCGTGTTGAGCGCCGATTCCGGCGAGAACGCTCTCAAGCTGTTCAGGAGCAACCCCGATACGGATCTGCTGCTGACCGATGTTGTGTCGCCGGGAATGAGCGGGCCGATGATAGCCGACCAGGTCGCGGCGCTCAAGCCCGACATCAAGGTTCTGTTTATGTCGGGTTACGACGGCACCCAGGTCGTTCAGCGTTATGTGGTCGAGAAGGGTTACTCGCTGCTGACGAAGCCGTTCACCATGGAGCAGCTGGAGGCCAAGGTACGCGCCGTGCTCGCGAGCGGCGGACAAACCATGGGCGCCTGAGGGCGCTCAGGTGGGTCGATCTGCGGTAAGCTGACAGCAGAGCCCGCATTTCCGTGCGCTCGGTTCACTCATGTCGGGTCCCCGGACGTTTTGGATTGTCGGCGCAGCGAGTCTTCTCTCCGCGCTTTCGGCCTGTAATTCCGGACCGCGGGAAGCCCCTTCCATCGGGACGGCTTATGCCGGCCCGGCAACTCTGAAGCTCCACAAAGACATCGACTCGAAATCCCCCGCGGTGACGACCGTTCATCACGGAGACAAGCTGGAGATCGTGGGACAGCGGCGGCGCTGGTACCGGGTGCGGACCGCGGCGGGCATCGAGGGCTGGACGAGCGATCGCGAGTTGCTCGACACCGCACAGATGCGGCGGCTGCGGGGTCTTGCAGACGAAACCGCGGGAATGCCTTCGCAGGGTGTTGCGACCACGTTCGGCGACGTGAACGTCCACGCGGAGCCATCACGCCAATCGCCCAGTTTTGTGCAGGTGAAGGAGCACGAAAAGGTGGATGTGATTGCGCACCGGGTGACGCCGAGGGCCGCGGTGGCCCAGAAGCGCGAACTGGTTCCACCGAAGGCTCCCTCCGTGCAGCCTGTGAGAAAAGAGAAGGCGGGAAAAATCCCGTCACCGCCGGTTCCCCCACCGCCCGGGCCCCCGCCGGATTGGCTTGAATTGTCGAAGGACGATGAACCGCCGCCGGCCGTAGACAATCTCGCGCCCGTGCAGACTGACGACTGGACGTTGATCCGCACGGAGTCCGGGCAAGGCGGATGGGTGCTGACGAGTGTGCTCTACCTGGCCATACCCGACGAAGTGGCCCAATACGCCGAAGGGCATCGCATCACCTCCTATTTCTCGTTGGGCAAGGTCCAGGATGGCGACATGAAGAAAGACATCTGGCTCTGGACGACCGCGGACCAGCTCGGCGAGGATCACGACTTCGACGGCTTCCGGGTCTTCACATGGAGTCTGCGGCATCACCGGTATGAGACGGCGTATATCCAGCGGCGCGAGCGTGGTTTTTTTCCGGTTCTGGCGAAGACGGCCGAGTTTTCGGTTTGCCTCGAGGCAGGACGACGGCTCACGACTGCGAAAAAAATTCGTCATGATGGGGAACGCCGTTCGCGCGGCCGGAGTGCAGCCCTGCGAGAAAGCCGGCGACCTGGAGACGCCGGTGGATACCGAGGCGGTCAAAGCGCAGCCGGAGCAGCCAAAGAATCTGGTGGACCGGGTGAAAAAGAAGGCCGCAGGGTTGTTCGGAAAATAAGCGCTGCGCGGGAAGACGAGCTTACGTCACCCGGAAAAAGCGCAATTCGACGCGATCCGGGAAGCGCGCTCCCGAGCAGATGAACAGGCTTTGCATCAGCCATTCATATTCGGGGGCGGAGGTTTCAAATTTCGGCGTACTTCGAAAATAGATCAGCGCAGGGTCGACCGGTTCGCCGATCCTCAGCTTCTCCATCAGTTCGGGAGGGCCGTATCGGATACCCGAATTCTCGACATAAATCAGCTTGCTGTCGTCAGTCTCGATCACGTAGCGCGCGTGCAGATCGGTGATCCCGTCCGACCGCATCATCTGATAATCCGCGCCTCCGGGCAATACCCTTCCGCGTATCCTCGGGCCGAGCACTTCGCCACCGGCGATCGGAATCATGCGCCGGAGGTTTCCGGCGATACGGCCGATTTCAATGGGCGCGCCGATCCGTGCAACCAGATCGGCCACATGCTCCAGGGAGGGCGTCATCAGGCGTCGCTATCGGAAATGCTGAACCGGGCGATCACCTCGGCGGGGACAGGCTGTGACCGAAGACCGTGCGGAGGAGCGGGATCCCGCACCGTCCAAACGCGGGTTTCGAGGCACTCCACGGCCAGCGCACCGTTTTTCAGCATGCGGTGCCGGATGTCGAAGCTGCTGCGGCGGAATTCCAGCAGCGTGCTTTCCACGGACAACTCTTCATCGAAGGTCGACGGGATCAGGAACTGCGCGCGTGTGTCGACCATGGGGATGCCCACAAGGCCGTACGTTTCATGCAGAGCGCGGCTGGAAATTCCCGCCGCCGCGAACAGAGCGGCCGTACATGCGTTGAACCATTCGAAATAGCGGGGGTAGAAGACGATCCCGGCGGGGTCGCAATCTCCCCACTCAACCGAAACCCGTCGGGTGTTTGTGAACAACTCAGAACGAACCGAAATGTCCGCCCGTTCCGGCGATGCGTTTCAGGGACAGGCGTGTCAGTTCCGATTCGCGTTCTTTTCTTGCCAGCTTGGGATTTCCCACCGCAATCTTTTGTTGTGTTTGCTCCTTCAGGAGCATCCGACGCAAAGCGGTTTGAGCTTCCATATCGTTCCAGGTGCAGTCCAACATGTTCTCCATAGTACCAGATACGGTTATGAGAGTACTGGTACAGGCCGGGTTATGCCGGTTATCGCTTCCAGTCGGCGGTGAAAATGTTGAATTCGTACCTTGCGGGCGCCTTCCAGTCGGAGACAAAGACCAGTTTCGTACCGTCCGGGGAGAATTCGGGGAACGAAGTGAAACCGCCGTAGTTCGTCACCTGCTTGAGGCCGGTTCCGTCGATGTTGATCAGGAAGAGCTCGAATTTGCTGGAATCGCAGGCGTGCTTGTTCGAGGCGAAGAGCAGTTGTTTGCCGTCCGGCGTGAAAGTGGGGGCAAACGACGCGCAGCCGAAATTGGTGATCTGCTTCGCGTTCGCGCCATCGGCATCGGCGACGAACAACTCCATTTTCATCGGGCTGGTCAGGTTCTCGTGCAGCAGGTCGGCGTATGTCTTTTTCGCCTCGGGCGTGGCGGGATGGCCGGCGCGCCAGGCGATCTTTTTGCCGTCGCGCGAGAAGACCGGGCCGCCGTCATAGCCGTAGCTTTTCGTGATCTGCTTCTTGCCGGAGCCGTCGAGATTCATCTCCCAGAGATCGAGATCGCCGGAAGCCATGGAGGTGTAGATGATCTTCTTCGTTTTCGCATTGACGGTGGCTTCGGCGTCGTAACCAGGGGCGTCGGTCAGGCGCTTGAGATCGGTGCCGTCATCCTTCGCGACGAAGATGTCGTAGCCGGGATAAACGGCCCAGACGTAGCCTTTGCTGTGATCGGCTTCGGGCGGGCAGGCGTGGCTCGGCGAGATGAGTGGAGGCGTAGAGGATGTGTTTGTTGTCGGGAAGGAAGTAGCCGCAGGTGGTGCGGCCTTTGCCGGTCGAGACCATGTGCTGGTTCGAGCCGTCGGCGTTCATGATGTAGATCTGATCGCATTTCGAATCGCCGCGGGTGGATTGAAAGATCAGGCGCTTGCCATCGGGCGACCAGTAGGCTTCGGCGTTTTCGAGCCGCCGTGGGTCAGCTTGCTGGACGTTGGTGAAGAAGGTATCCGCGAGGTCGGTCGCGGGCGCAAGCCCGCAGAGGAAAAGCGTCAGAAGCGCCAGCCGATACATGGTTCTAATTATGTCCGATAGCGAGGCTTTGTATGAGCGGGTCTGGCGCCGATGTCGCGCAGGCAGTGGTCGATCCAGAGCCGCGTGACTTTTTCCTGCGCGCCGTTCTGCGAAAGTCGCGTGCGCAGGCTGGCGAAATCGACGTGATCGAGCGGCTGATCCTGATTAAAGCAGGAGAACACCACGGTTTCTTCGCCGGTCACCGGATCTTTGTGCGTCTGGAGGCACTGCGCGCAGATCTCCTTCATCATGCATTGCATCGGCGAGTTGATGCTGCCGATGGCCTGATGGTCGGGTTTGAGATACGGGAACAGAACGGTGTGGCGGGCCTGCTGGACGGCCTTCATCATGCCGTCCGAACCGATCACGATCAGGCGATCGACCGAATGGAGCGGGATGGTATTCTCGCCCAGTTCGCCGCGCCCGTAGGCGACCATCGCTTCCACGATGTTGCCGACGAAGGCGCTGTCCTGCACGCGGCCGGCGGTGAAGCCGGGCGCTTCGTCGCAAACCCAGACGACAAGGTCGGCGGCCTTTTCGATCTCTTCCACTTTGTAGCGGTCGATGATCTTCTTGTAACCGGCGAAGTAGATGACGCGCGAACCTTCCTCGCGGAGCTTCTGGCCGATGGAGAAGAGCACCGCGTTGCCGAGTCCGCCGCCGGCGAGGAGAACCGTTTCCGTCGGACGGCGTTTCGCTCGGCGTGCCGGTGGGGCCCATGAGGATGACCGGCTCGCCGGGCTTCAGCAGCGCGCAGAGATCGGAGGAGCCGCCCATTTCGAGAACGATGGTGGAGAGCAGGCCTTTTTCGTGATCGACCGACGCGCCGGTGAGCGCGAGGCCTTCCATGCCGAGCACCGTGTCTTTGGTGCGCGGCGCGAGGGCTTCGTAGTTCTGCAGGCGATAGAACTGGCCGGGCTGGAAAGCGCGCGCGGCGATCGGGGCGCGCACGATGACTTCCACGATGTTGGGCGTCAGGCGGACCACATCGTGCACGACGGCGCGCAGTTCGTCGTCGAGTTTGCGGATCAGCGCGGCGGGTTCGGGCTGCGGATGGCTTCGAGATCGCGACAGCATGCGCGAGACGACCGGATATCCCTGCTTCGCGCTGCCCATGGCTTTGACGACGTTGCCGGAGAACGACGGGTGCAGATCGCCGAAGAAGCTGATGGCGCGGCCGTCGGGCCGCACCGACATCAGACACGTAAACGGATTTCGGCTTCGAGATGCGTTCCGGCTTTACCGGACTTGCCGGTTTCATCGAAGGCCTGGAAGAAGCGGCCATCGAGCGTGACGTTGTGCTCGTCCTCGCGGGCCAGAACGGTGTTGGGCTGCGTGCCCGCGGCGACCAGGATGGTGCGGGCGGGAAGCACGACCGTCTCGTCGAGCCGAATTTGCCGTCGCTTCGAACCTCTGAAACGCAGCGATTCGGCAGCGCCGACGGCATCGACCAGCACTTCTTCGGGCGCGAGGTATTCGGCGAAGCGCACGCCTTCTTCGAAGGCCTTCGCGACTTCTTCGTGGTTGAGCGTGTAGCTGGGCGCGTCGATGAGGCGGCGGCGATAGGCGATGGTCACGCCTCCCCATTCGTTGAGCAGATGGATGAATTCGGGCTGTCTGCCGGCTTTCGCGCGCCGCGGCGCGCTCGGCGCGAATGGCCTGCGCGTGCGCGAGAAATTCTTCGGCGATGACGGCTTCTTCGGGCGTCCAGTTCGCGCGCACGGCTTCCACGCCGAGTTCCGCGACGAGCGTCTCATAGCGGCGGCAGGAATTTCTCCACCTGCACGACGTAGTAGGCGAGCGATTCGGTCGCGGTATCGATGGCGGTCAGACCGCCGCCGATCACGACGATCGGCATGCGGATCTGCAGGTTCGCGAGCGAATCGGATTTCGCGGCGCCGGTCAGCTGCAGCGCCATCAGGAAATCGGAAGCCTGGCGCACGCCGCGCACGAGGCCGTTCTTCATCGGAATGACGGTGGGCCGTCCCGCGCCCGCGCAGAGCGCGATGTGGTCGAAGCCGAGTTCGAAGGCGCTATCGATGGTGAGCGTGCCGCCGAAGCGCACGCCGCCATACATGCTGAATTCGCGGCGGCGCTCGATCAGCAGCCGGATCACCTTGAGGAAGTTCTTGTTCCAGCGGACCGTGATGCCGTATTCGGCGACGCCGCCGAATCCGGCCATCACGCGCTCATCGAGCCGCTCGTAGATTTCGGTGACGTCGTGGATGGGGCGGAACGGGACGCGGTTGCCGTGGGCGTCGACGCCCGAAATATCGGGCGGAAGCGGTTCGATTTTGAGGCCATCGACCGCGGCGACGGTGTGGCCGTCGTTCATCAGATGATGCGCGAGAGTGAAGCCCGCGGGGCCGAGTCCGACGACCAGAACCTTGTAGCCGGTGGCGGCGCGCATGAACGGACGCGCGAAGTTCAGCGGGTTCCAGCGCGTGAGCAGACTGTAGATTTCGAAGCCCCAGGGGAGTTCGAGCACGTCCTTCAAAGTGCGGGTTTCGACCTGCGGGATATCGACCGGCTCCTGCTTCTGGAAGATGCAGGATTTCATGCAGTCATTGCAGATGCGGTGCCCGGTGGCGGCGGCCATGGGGTTATCGACGGTGACGATGGCGAGCGCGCCGATGGGGTTGCCGTTGCCTTTGACGACGTTCATCTCGGAGATTTTTTCTTCGAGCGGGCAGCCGGCGAGTTTCACGCCGAAGACGCTGGCTTTGAATGCGCCGTCCTTTTCCTTAAGGCCGGTGGAGCAGCTGTCTTTGCCCTGGTTGTGGCATTTGATGCAGTAGTTGGCCTGATCGAGCGCGCCGGTGAGATCGGTTCCGGCGTCGGTGAGCTGGAAGCCTTCGCGATGACGCCAGTGGTCGCTGCGAGAACTGAAGCTGGACGAGGCCGCTGGTTTCGACGGACTCGGCGGGGACGAGGTGATGCATGTCCAGCTTGTGCGGCGTCTTGAAGAGGATGCCGGAATGGTGCTTCGCTTTGCCTTCCGGAGTGAGCGTGGCCCAGGCGGCGTAGAGCGCGGCGAGGCGCAGGGGTTCGGTGTGTTCGGCTTCGGATTCGAGCCAGCGCGCGACGTGGTCGGCGAAGCTGCGCTCGGTGAGGGGCGCGAGCATGAAGGCTTCGAGTTCGGCGCCGACGGTGAAGCCATCGATCTCGGACGCCTTTTCGGGGGTGTATCCGGTGAGCGCTTTGCGCTGCACGAATTTGCGCTTGACGGCGTAGAGCGGCGCGAGTTCGTGGTGGCGCGCCTGCAGGTCGCGCAGTTCGTGATCGATGCCGAAGAGCGTGCCGACGAAATCTTCCACGTGCGGCGCGAGTTCGATGATCAGTTCGGAGCTGGCTTTGGCCGGCGAGCGCGGATGGATCGCGCGCGGGCGTCGAGAAGCGCGCGTGCAGTTCCGGCGCGGCTTCGTTCAGCTGGCTGGAGGAAGATGGCGTCGAGTCTGGCGAGGCCTTCGTGCGTGAAGAGGTCTTCGAATGTCAAGCCCGAACGACAGAGTCAGGGCGCGGGTGTTCCGCGGCATGTTTGAATTGTTCACTTGTGCTTATTGAAACCCGTGGTACGTGTACCTATAGTTTGCCAGATACCCTGTGAACTTAAGAGATGACAGCACGGCCGTCGCGGATGCGGACGGGTGGCAAACGCAATATACTCTCTCCATGCGTCTGCTTGCGATCCTTGCGGCCACGGCCTTGTTCGCGCAGCAGGGTCATCCCCTGGTGGGAACGTGGTCGGGCGATTGGGGGCCCGCGGCCACCGAGCGCCATCAGATTACTTTCGTGATGAATTGGGATGGAAAGAATGTGACAGGCCTGATCAATCCCGGGCCGGATTCGATTCCGATCACGAGCGTTTATGTGGACCCCGCGACCTGGACGGTGCGCATTGAGGCGGACACGAAGGGCAACGGCCATATTTCCGCGGAAGGCCGGCTGGAGGACCTGGGTTCCTATCATCGAACGATTCGCGGTACGTGGCGGCAGGGCTCGGTCAGCGGCAATTTTCGGATGACGAGGGATTGACAGTGAAATACCTGCTTCCAGGATTGCTTCTGGCGGGCGCTCTGTTCGGGCAGAACGGGTTTCGGGCCAACTACGATGCCACGCGGTCGGTAACTCTCAAAGGCATTGTCACGAAGATCGACTGGGTCAATCCACACGCGTACCTCTACATCAACTCCGACGACGCGAACTGGGCTATCGAGTTCGGCAATCCGCTCGATCTTGAGAAGGACGGGTGGAAGCGGACAACGCTTCACATTGGCGATATCGTTACCGTCGAGGGCTATCTCGCCCGGGGCGAGAGCAAGCGGGCGTTCGCTCAATCCGTTTTGCTGGCGCGCACGGGCATGAAGTTGTTCACGACGCCGAACCGGAAGTCCGAACCCGCGGCGTCGGAGCCTGCGCCGCGGTGGCCGGATGGGCAGGTGAGGCTTGGCCCTCCGCCGGGCAAAAAAGGCTATTGGGGCGCCGCGAGCGCGAGCAGTCTGGTGGAGAGAACGGGCCCCCGGGTTCCCATGAACGACGAAGGTATTCTGCGCAACATCGCGGACGCGGATCGCGTCGCGCCGTTTCAGCCGTGGGCAAAAGCCGTATACGAGTATCGCCAGCGCAACCTTCTTAAGGACGACCCTTTTTTGCGCTGTCTTCCTCCCGGTGGGCCGCGCATGTTCCAGACGCCGCACGGTTTCGAGTTCATCGAACAGCGGGAACTGGGACGGATTCTGGTACTGGCGGGCGGCGGAGACCGCAACTGGCGCGCCATATATACTGACGGGCGGAAGCAGGGCCAGGCGGACGAAGTGGTCCGCACGTATTATGGCAACTCGGTGGGCCATTGGGAGAAAGATACTCT
The DNA here is from genome assembly GCA_963764845.1 of Terriglobia bacterium. Lineage (GTDB taxonomy): Bacteria > Acidobacteriota > Terriglobia > Bryobacterales > Bryobacteraceae > BOG-234. The sequence continues at coordinate 13,731 of CAVXUE010000001.1, forward strand.
GGTGGTGGATTCGATCGGGTTCAACGAAAAGTTCTGGTTTGCCAATGGCGGGCTGCCGCACACCGAAGCGCTGCATCTGACGGAGCGCTTTTCGAGGCTGGATCTGAATACGTTGAAGTATGAAGTGACGGTGGACGATCCGCGGACCTATACGCGGCCGTGGACCGGCGGCTGGACGATCCAGTGGGTTCCGAACGAAGAGATCCAGGAATATTTCTGCGAGGAAAATGCCGAGCAGACGTTCACGAGGTGAATGACGATGAGATTTGCTTTAGCGGCGGCTTTAGTAATCACAGTCGCGCCGGCTTTCGCGCACCACTCCTTTGAGGCCGAGTACGAGACCAACAGGACGGCGACAGTTACCGGTGTCGTCACCAAAGTGGACTGGGTCAATCCGCACGCTTATATCTTTGTCAACACCAAAGACGAAGCGGGCGCGATGAAGGAGATCCGCATCGAACTGGGTCCGCCTTACGCGCTGGTGCGGGGCGGCTGGAAGAAAGATACGGTGAAGATCGGCGACACGATCACGGTGGAAGGCGCGGCGCTGGCGAAGAATCCGGCGAACAGTTGGGTGGGGTCGCTGCCGACTACCTTTTTGCTTCGGCCCGACGGGTCGAAGCTGGCGATGAGGTGAGCGGTGAAGTTTCTCACTCTGGCGCTGATTGGTTGTTCAGCGGCGGCTGCGCAAACGCTTTCGGCACAAACCACTGAACCCGCGCCGCGCTGGCCCGATGGGCATGTCAACCTGGGTTCGTCCCCCGATAAGAAAGGTTATTGGGAAGTCAGACCCGGCGGCGGTGGGTTTCGCCCCGACGGGCCGGTACCGCTCCAGGATTGGGCCAAGGCGGTCTATCAATACAGGCAGGCGACTTTTTCGAAAGACTCTCCGCTGGTGGATTGCAAAGCGTCGCCGGGGCCTTCGTTTTTCAACGCGCCGGGTTTCGAAATCGTGGATGTACCGGAGCTGAAGAGCATTTTTATCCTCAATATTGCCGGACCACACTCCTGGCGAGTCATCTATATGGATGGGCGCCCGCACCCGAAGCCCGAAGATCTGCGGCCGACGTTTCTGGGCCATTCGATCGGCCACTGGGAGGGCGACACGCTGGTGATCGATTCGGTGGGGTTCAACGAAAAGCAGTGGGCTGTGGCGGCTTATCCGAATACCGATCAGCTGCATCTCACGGAACGCATCTCTCGTCCTAACCTCAAGTCGCTGACGTATGAACTGACCGTGGACGATCCGGGGGCTTATACGAAACCGTGGACGGGCAAGTGGACGATCAACGAAAAGACGGGATCTTCGTGGGTCGCGGGCGGCGAGATGTTCGAATATATCTGCGAAGACGCCGACCGCTGAAAAAAAAACTTACCGGTATCTTCGAGTCCAACGCGGGTGTGCGACATGAGAGGGGGGATTCCAAAATGATCGGTACCGGGGATTTTCCGCATGGAGATGCGGCTACCAGCCGCGTTCTGTAGCTCCCGACGCGCTCGCACCGCGGCACAGTCCCGCTTTGACTGGATTGTTCGCGATGTAACTCATAATGCGCCGCTCTTCGGCCGAATTTCGTGCGCAACGGTCGAAGTAGTCCCGGCTCCAGAATGCGCCGGTACTGTTCAGTAAACGATTCGCCTCCTTAGCGCTGGTTACTTCGATACCCGAGACAATTTGGGAAAGATCACCCACGGGGCAGATCGGTGCATGAACGTGATTGGGCATCACTAGCCCAACTTCCGAGTTCGTAGAGGCCTTTCTGTTAGCCTGCATATAGGGCGCCGATCACGGCACGTGGAATTCTCAGGAAAATCGAGGAACGCGGCTGGTAGCCGCATCTCCACCAGCCCTGCGATACGCTCGGGCGGCCCGGGTTTTTCGGCCAATTCGCAAATGCTCCAACTTTTATGTTGCGCACCCGTCCAACACCCTAGTCGGCGACGTCGTCACTATTATTTGCTAACCTGAGAGAGCTTCAGCTGCACGCAGGCGTTGTATTGGGAAGCCGGTGGAAATCCGGCACGGCCCCCGCCACTGTAAGCGCCGAGGATTCGCTCAAGTGCCACTGTCCGTAACCGGATGGGAAGGCGAGCGGCTTCCGATGACGCGCAAGTCAGGAGACCGGCCCGCGTGATTCCGGGGAAAATTCTCCGGAACCAAAGCCGAAGCGGAAAGGTCGGCAGCGCAGGGCTGCCTGATTATGAAACTCCGCACACCATTAACGTTAATGGCGTGGATGCTGTTCGCGTCCTCGCTTTACTCGGCTGAAATCCAGGGCACGGTGAGTGATCCCGCACAACGCCCCATCTCCGGCGCGCAGGTCGCCGCCTTCAACGATGTCGGCGTGATCGTCGAACAGATTACGGACGATCGGGGGCATTTCGATTTCAACGTTTCTCCTTTGTTCGAGAACTACCAGCTTCGGGTTACGGCGCCTGGATTTCAGACTGTAACTGTCGCCGCTGCCGCTTCGATCATTCAGCTGGCGCTCGCGCCGCAATCGGATTCCATTCGAGTGCAGGGCACGGCAATCGACGTTCCCGCCAGCCAGCAGGGCACCAGCGTGAGCGTTATCACGAGCGCCGAGATCCGGGAGCGCAATGAAGCGCAGCCGCTCGATCTGATGCGCGAGCTTCCGGGAATGGTTTTCGCGCAAAGCGGCGCGCGCGGCAGCGTGGCCGATCTGTTCGTACGCGGAGGCGATTCGAACTACAATCTGGTCGAGTTGAACGGAATTCCGATCAACAGCTTCTACTATGGTGGACTGTTCGATTTCTCGCAGATCGCTTCCGATTTCATTTCCGAGATCGATGTGGCGCGCGGACCGCAATCGGCGGTAAACGGTTCCTACGCGATCGGCAGCGTGGTCAACTTCATTACGCGATCGCCGGAGAACGGTCCCTCGCTCGACTTCATCGCGGAAGGCGGAACTCACGAGGAGAACCGGTTCGCCGTGAGCGGGTCGGTACTGACGCACGGGTGGGGAATTGCGGGGTCGATCTCAAGCCTTCTGACCAACGGGCCGGTGCAGAATTCGGATTACCGCAACGACAGTATTTTTCTTTCGGCCGAGCACCGCTGGTATACGCAGAGCCTTTTCCTGTTCGGCAATTTCACGTCGAACAACGTGGGCGAGCCCGGGCCGTACGGTTCGAATCCGCAGGGATTGTTTCCGGGGCTGGACCTGATCAGCCGGAGCAAAAACAATACGCCGACCGCGGGGCTGCATTATCAGGACGACTTCACCCCGAATGTGCGGCTGGATATTCTCGGCGGATTTTTTCTGAACAACAGCTTCTATATCAGCCCTTATGGCGACAGCTTTAATAAGGACATCCGGCCTTACGGCGATGCGCGCGCAACGTGGCGGGTGTTTTCCTGGTGGACGCTGGCCGGCGGGTTTGCCTTTGCACGCGAGGAGATGCGCAATACGTATGTCACCGACACCAACGGGAACGGGTTCCTGCTGTCGCGCGACAACGAGGGCATCTATCTCGACAATCACTTCGCGTTTTTCAGAAAGCTGTTCCTCAATGCCGGGTTGCGTGAGGAAGTCTACCAGACGGCTGCGATTTCCGCGGATGCGGATAACTTTCCCCCGCGTCCCTACTTTCCCGCCAACGCGATTTCACGGCTGAACCCCAAGATCTCGGGCGTTTACCTGCTGCAGAAGGACCTTCGCCTGCATGCTTCCTATGGCACCGGCATCCGGCCGCCCGGCGGTTCGGATCTGGCCTTCACCAACAATCCCGGGCTCAAGCCGGAGCGAACGGAGAGCTACGACGTCGGCATCGAGCGGCGCCTTCTGAACAACCAGCTCTCGCTTGATGCGACGTACTTTCACAACAACTATCGCGATCTGATCGTTTCCCTGGGAGGGTCGCTGACGACGATCTCGCAGTACTACACCGACAATGTCGCCAATGCCGACGCGGAGGGCGTGGAGGCCAGCGCGAAGCTCCGCCCGGCAACGTGGGTTTCGGTTACAGGCAACTACATGTGGCTCGAGAGCGAGGTGCTCTCGTTGAACGGGGGGATCGGGCTGGTGCAGCAGTATTTCTATCTCGGGCAACCGCTTCTGCGGCGTCCGAAGCAGTCCGGCTCGCTGGTGTCGAGCTTCCATTTCGGCAAAGTGGACGCGAATGTGGTGGGCTATTTCCGCGGCCGCGATCTGGATGTCGAGCCGAATTACGGGGCGTCCGAGGGTCTTTACTGGAGCGGAGGCTTCGTCAACGCGGGACTCAACGTGAATTATCGCGTGCGCGGCAATCTGACGCTTTATGCAAATCTTCGCAATGCGCTCGATCGCCGCTACGAAGAGATTTACGGATACCCGGCGCCGCTGCTGAATGTGGTGGCGGGCGTGAAATGGAGCCTCGCGAGAGCGAGATAATAAGAGCGTGGCTTTCAGTCCACCGAAACTGGCGATCAACCGCGTCTATACGCGGCGCGGGGACACGGGCCGGACGAGCCTGGCGGGCGGCCAGCGGCTGCCCAAGAACGATCTCCGCATCGAAGCGTACGGCACGGTCGATGAGTTGAACAGCTTTATCGGCCTGGCGCGCGAATCGGCGCGGGAGTTGCCGGCGCTGCACCGGATCCTCGGGCGCGTGCAGCATGAGTTGTTCAATCTGGGTTCGCTGCTCGCAACGATGCCCGAGGATGTGCATCCGAAACAGGCGCGCATCACCGCGGCCGACAGCGAGCAACTGGAGCGCGAGATCGACAGCATGAACGAGGGGCTGCCGCCGCTGCGGTCGTTCGTGCTTCCCGGCGGTTCGCGGCTCAACGCGGAGCTTCATGTCTGCCGCACGGTTTGCCGCCGTGCCGAGCGCGTCCTGGTCGCGCTGGCAGGCCAGGCGCAAGTGGATGAAGCCGGCTTGATGTATCTGAACCGGCTCAGCGACGCTCTATTCGTCTGGAGCCGCTGGGCCAGCCATGAGCTCGGTGCGCCTGAAATATTGTGGGAACCCAATCAATCGGCGTCACAGAGCACAAACCAGGCGCTACCATAAGGAGAAACGTTATGCAGAATCAGACACAATCGCGGCCTCTGGCAATTGGGCTCACCATTCTCAGCGCTCTGGGGCGTTTGGTTCCGCATGCGCCGAACGTCACTCCGGTCGGCGGCTCGTGCCTGTTCGCGGGATCGAAGGTTTCCGGGTTCTGGGCTTACCTGCTGCCGCTGATCGTGATGATCGCGACGGACCCGATCGTCGGACGCGCCGGGGGCGCGAGCGGCGGATACACGTGGGCCTCGCCGGTCATCTATGCGTGCTTCCTGATCAATGTCTGGATCGGACGCCGGATGCTGCGGAACGTGACGCCGATCCGGGTGGGCGGGGCGGCGTTTCTGTGCAGCCTGCAGTTTTTCCTGCTCACCAACTTCGCGTACTGGATCGAGGCCGCCGCGCGACACGATTCCGGCATCTCGTTCACGCTCAGCGGACTCCTGACCGCCTATATCCAGGCGATCCCGTTCTGGGGACGCACGCTGGCCGGCGATCTGGTGTTCTCGGGAGCTCTCTTCGGTCTTTACGAGCTGCTGGACCGCCGCCGGACGGAACCGGTAACGGCTTAGCTTGTAAGTGAGACAACGGCGCATCGTCTCTCTGCTTTCGAGCGCCACGGAGATGGTTGACGCGCTCGGCGCAATCGATCTTCTCGTTGGCCGTTCGCATGAATGCGATTATCCGGCTGCGGTCCGTTCGCTGCCAGCCTGCACAAAACCGCTCATCGATGTGGATGCCGACAGCCGTTCCATCGACGCCCAGGTGAAGAACTCCGCGCGGAACGCTCTCTCGATCTACGAAGTCTTCGATGACGTGCTCGAAAAGCTGCAGCCGACTCACATCCTCACCCAGGTGCAGTGCGAAGTCTGCGCCGTAAGCCTCCGCGATGTCGAGAGGTCCATCGCCTCGCGTCTTGCGAGCGCTCCGGAGCTCATAGCTCTTAATCCGGCATCGCTGGCCGGCATATGGGAAGACTTCCGCCGCGTCGGCTGGGCGGTTGGCGTGGATGCCGAGCCTGTTATCCGCGAACTTCAGAGCCGTATGACACCCTGCTGCGCGCCGGAGAAGCCAACGGTCGCCTGCATCGAATGGATCGAGCCGCTGATGGCGGCGGGCAACTGGACCCCGGAACTGATCGATCTCGCGGGCGGCATCGATGTTTTCGGAACGCCGGGCGTCCACTCGCCCTGGATCGCGTGGGAAGACCTTCTCGCCCGCGATCCCGACGTCATCATCGTCGCGCCCTGCGGGTTCGATCTGGCGCGCACCCACGCCGAGATGCACTGGCTTGCCGACCGGCCGGATTTCGGCAGTCTCAAGGCTGTCCGGACGGATCGCCTGTTCCTGGCCGATGGCAATCGGTACTTCAACCGCCCTGGCCCGCACGTTGTGGAAACGCTGGAACTGATCCGCCAAATGGTTGATGAAAGTAAACGTTATCGTTGCCGCGCCGGGGCATGGGCTTTATACTCAAAGACAAACGAAGCGTAAAATGGCCAGCACAATCGTTAAGGGGCTTACCGTTGCAGCCGGTCTGGGGTTGGTGATCGGTCTTGGCGCCGGCAACCGCCGCGCGGAGGAAAACGGTATGGGAACGAAATCACCCGATGAGGGCGCGCCGGTGCCGGTTCTCCAGCGCCTCGGTCGCATCGAATCCCGGATTGCCGCCCTGGAATCGCGTCCGCAGGCCACGGCTTCGGATCTGGAACTGGATCTCCGCATCCAGGCGCAGGCGAAGCAAATCGAGACGCTCCAGCTACGGGCGAGCGAACACCGCGGGAGAGTTGCGGGCGAAATCGCGGAGATCGAGAAACGCTTTACGGGACTCGCAGGGGAGATTCCCGCAGTGCTCGAATCCATCATTGCGCCGCGCGTCGAAACTCTGCACGCACATTTACGGACCGAGATACAGCAATCGGTAGGCGCGACCCTGGCAAGATTTGAACGCGCGATCAACGACAAGATCTCGGATCGCATGGCCCATATCGAGAAGTCCGTGCGGGATCAATCGAGCGCCGTGAACGCTTTGAGCAGGCGTGCGGTTGAATCGGACGCGAACGTGCAGCGCCTGGTAGCGGCGGTCGAACGCCTGGCCGAGCGCGGCACTCCGAATTTGGCGCCGCGCGAACCTTCCTTCCTCGAACTGCCGCTGAAGGGTCAAACGAGCGAGGCCGCGGAGCCGCAGCCCGAGACTCCCACGCCGGCGTTCGAATCCGGATTCCGTCCGCGAATCATCAAAGAAGAAGACGATACGTCGGGCCGGCATCGAAGGCCGATGGCGCGCCTTTAGGCGTTTGTCGCGCCGGCGGGCGCGCTGGCAGCCGATAACCTGGCCAGTGCCGCGCCATCGAGCTTCAGCTCTGTGGCTTTCACCAGGTCCGCCAGCTGTTGCTCATTGGTCGCGCTGGCGATCGGCGCGGTGATTCCGGGCTGTGCGATCAGCCAGGCCAGAGCCACGGCGGCCGCGGTGGACTTCGATTCCTTCGCAACTTCTTCGAGCGCCGCGATCACGCCAAAGCCGCGCGGGTTCAGATACTTTCCGACCATACCTCCCCGCGGTTTGTCCTTCGCATCGTCCTCGCCGCGATACTTTCCCGTAAGGAAACCGCCGGCCAGGGAGAAATATGGAACGACGCCGATGCCATACTCGGCAACCACCGGCGCGAGATCCGATTCGTAGTTTTCGCGCTCCACCAGATTGTAGTGCGGCTGCAGGGTCTGGTAAGAGGCAAGGTGATTGCGTTTGCTCGTTTCCATCGCTTCACGCAGCCGCGCGCCGTTATAGTTCGACGCGCCGATGAAGCGTACCTTACCCTGTTCGATCAGGCGGTCGAAAGCCGCGAGAGTGTCCTCGATGCGGGTCTGGTCGTCGTCCTTGTGAGATTGATAAAGATCGATCCGATCGGTCTGCAGTCGTTTGAGCGATGCGTCGACGGCCTGCTCGATGTACTTCGGCGCGAGACCCTGCTTCCCGTCGCCCATATCCAACCCGACTTTCGTCGCAATGATCACCCGATCGCGCCTGCCGCTGCGCGCGAACCACTTGCCGAGAATGGTTTCCGATTCTCCGCCAACATGCCCAGGGATCCAACGCGAATAGACGTCGGCCGTGTCGATGAAGTTCAGCCCGGTGTCGAACGCGGCGTCGAGAAGACGGAAGGAATCGTTTTCGCCGACGGTCCATCCGAAGACGTTTCCGCCCAGCATGATCGCCGGGACATCAATCCCGGAGTTACCCATTTTGCGTTTTAGCATGCCTATTTGTTGGCCGCGATCAATTGTTTCAGCAGCGCCGCAGTGCTTTCATGGACATCGCCGGTGGCGCCGTCAAATCCCAGACCGCCTTCGAGTCCCATGGCGGCATCGAGGGGCGTGAGGCCCTTCTTGTCCTTTACGTCGGGTTTGGCGCCGTGATCGGCGAGATATTGGACGATCTGATTCCACCCTTTTTGCGCCGCGCCGTGGAGCGCCGTCTGGCCTCGGCTATCGACTGCATTGATCTCGCCACCGGCTTTCAGGCAGAGCTCGATGGAATCGATGGCTTCTTTTTCCGTCTTTTTCCGGCCAGCCCCGTCTTCTTCTTTTGTCCCCAGCCCGGCGGCGGCCATGATCGGGTTGATCCCGTTGCGGGTGACGAGGTTCACGTCCGCGCCCTTTTCGAGAAGAAGCGCGATGACCGCGGTATCGCCGGCCTTGGCCGCGCGAATCAGGGGCGTGGTTCCGGTGGTCAGCATGGTGTCGTTGCCGCGATCGACCTTGGTGCGATATGGCTGCTGCGCTTTCAACTGAGTGTTCACCAGACCGCCGTGAGCGACGATCGCTTTCACCAGATCCAGACTGCCGATCTCGTTATCCGATTCGTTGGGCGAAGGTCTGTTCGATGCCGGCATGGTGTGCGCGTCCACCGCGGCATATAAGGCGGCGCGGCCGGTTTTGTCGGCGAGGTTCGGGTCGGCGCCTTTATCGAGCAGGAAGCGGGCGACGTCGTAGTGCCCGTTGATGATCGCGTTCACAATCGGCGTGATGCCATCGGGATCGGCCTGATTGAGGTTCGCTCCGGCCTCGGCGAGGATCGGGAGGCATGCCACGCATCCTTCGCGCGCGGCGAACATCAGCGGCGTGAAGCCCCCCGGCGGCAGCCATTTCTCGCGGGGCTCGGCGGTGGTTTGCCGCTCCCATTTCACGACGGTCGACATCGCGTTCACGTCGGCTCCCGCGGCGATCAGTTCTTTCACCATCGCCGGATGCTTCTGCGCGGCGGCCCACATCAGGGCCGTTTCGCCGTGCCAGTCTTCGCGCGCATCCACCTTCGCGCCGTGGGCCAAGAGGACTTTGGCCGCATCCACATTACCCGTGTGCGCCACGGTCATGAGCGGAGTCTCGCCTTCGTTTCCGGCGGCGTTCGCATCCGCGCCGGCCTTCAACAGCTTTTCGATCATGGCTGCATCGCCGTTGATGCACGCGAGCGACAGCGGAGTGACGCCGTAGCGGTTGCCGGCCTTGATGTCGGCCCCGGCGCGGATCAGACGGTCCGCCATATCCAGATCGTCCTGGCGGACTGCCCACGCGATTGCAGTGGTGCCGTCCGGTTCGGCCGCGTTGACGTCGGCTCTCTGTTGCAGCAGCGTGAGGGCGGTGGCGCGGTCGCCCGTTTTCACGGCGTCGACCACCCGCCCCGCGGCGAACGCGGAGCACGCGCAAAGAAGGGCAAGAGCGAAGCGTTCCAGTCGCATGCCGGTCTCCTAGAGGTTTTCCAGAACGCCCGTGCTGTCGCCGAGGCTGTCCATCGGAATGCCGGCCTTGTTCAGCATCGTGAGCAGCAGATTCGTCATGGGCGTGTGGTCCGGGTACCTCAGGTGGCGGCCGCCTTTGAGTTGCCCGGCGCCTCCTCCCGCGACCAGCGTCGGCAGCGGGAAGTGGTTATGCAGGTTGCTGTTGCTCATGTTGCTGCCGTAGAGGATCATCGAATGATCGAGCAGCGAGCCGTCGCCGTCCGGCGTATTCTTCAGCTTGTCGAGGAAGCGCGCGAGTTGCGTGGTGTGATACGTCTGGATCCTCACCAGCTTCTCGATTTTCTCAGGCCGGTTCTGGTGGTGCGACGTTGCGTGATGCCCATCGGGCACCCCGACCTGCGGATACGTGCGGTTACTTTCCTCGCGCGCCACCATGAACGTAAACACGCGCGTGATGTTCGCCCGATACGCCAGCGCCATCATGTCGTACATGAGGCGCAGATGTTCGTCGTAGGAATACGGGATGCCGACCGGCTCTTCCGGCAGCTCGATATCCGCATTCTTCTGCGCGGCCGAGTTCTGGATTCTGCGCTCGATCTCGCGCACGCTTTCGAGGTAGTCGCTGACGGTCGCGCGGTCGTGCGCGCCGAGGTTGCGCTGAAGCCCGGTCGATTCCTGAATGATTGCGTCGAGGATGCTGCGGTCTTCCTGGAGGCGCGTGGCCCGCTCCTCGGGTGTGCTGCCCGTGCCGAACAGACGCTCGAACACCTTGCGCGGATTGATCTCCATGGGCAGCGGCGTGGTGTGCGTGCGCCAGGAAAGCGTGTTCATGTAGATGCAGCCGTAGTCGCGGTCGCAGGCGCCGAGCAGGCCGGAGTGATCTTCCGTCGCGAGCTCGACCGAAGGCAGGATCGTTTCCTGCCCGAGATGTTCCGCGGCGATCTGATCGGCGGTGACGCCCGCATAGGCGTCAACGCCCTGCGTTGGTTTGGGGCGCACGCCGCTGAGCCAGGTTGTCGGGCTGAGGGAGTGGACGGCGGTGGTGTCTGCAGCTCGATGGCCGAGGCCACTGACCACGTTCAGCCGGTCGCGAAAAGGTTCGAGGGGGCTGAGGATGGGAGTGAATTCAAAGCCTGCGCCTTCCGCGGCGGGAGTCCATTTGTCCATGATCGCGCCGTGCGGGACATAGACGAATCCGAGGCGCGGCGACGGGCTGGCAGCCGTTTTGCTCAGCGCAGTCTGCGCCGGCAGCATCGAATCGAGCAGCGGCAACGCGACCGTAACACCCATACCGCGCAGGAACGTTCGGCGCGGCAGATGCTTTTTCGTGATGAACATGAACTCTCTACCCTCCTCGAAGGGGCTGGCGCCGATACGTACCTATATTACAACCCGGACAGGGCGAAAAGGTGGTTGAGGGGTGCGCGACATAAAAGTTGAAGCATTTGCGAATTGGCCGAAAAACCCGGGCCGCCCGAGCGTATCAGTACGCAAGGCTGGTGGAGATGCGGCTACCAGCCGCGTTCCTCGATTTTCCTGAGAATTCCACGAACCCGCTGTCACTCTCAGTTCGTGGTGTCCCCACATGCTTCCTCACCTGGCGTCTCGTCGGCTCACTTCCCGTGCAACGGATAGCGGAGTCGGACTACAGAAGGGGCCGGATTCTTCGCCTTCGACAAGGTTCTTGATGCCCGCGCCACCGGTCCTCAGTGGCTGACCCGCCCCGGAATCGCCCGTGCCGTGATCGGCCGACCGTTGCGCACGAAATTCGGCCGAAGAGCGGCGCATTATGAGTTGCATCGAGAACAATCCAGTCAAAGCGGGATTGTGCCGCGGTGCGAGCGCGTCGGGAGCTACAGAACGCGGCTGGTAGCCGCATCTCCATGTACCGATTTTCATGTCGCACACACGGGGTTGAGTCCGGGAAATGAGGATGGTAACCTCACTCCAATGCGCCTCGTGTTTTCACTGATTGCGGGGTTTCTTTTCATCGCGCAGGTCGGCGCTGTTCCCCCGTCCGACCTCTACTATGTCGTGTTCCTTCGCCCCGACCCGGCGCGGAAGACGCTGCCGAAGGCCGAAGGCGACAAGCTTCAGGCAGCGCATATGGCGAACATTCACAAAATGGCCGATGATGGCATCCTGGTCGCCGCCGGGCCCTTTGACGATGAGCCGGTCACCATCAGCGGCATCTTTCTGTTCAAGGCCGCGTCCCTGGATGCGGCGCAGAAGGTGGCCGAGCGGGACCCCACTGTTCTTGCGCATCGAAATTCGGTCGACACTCATCCGTGGCGCGGGCCGGCCGGAATCGGCGTGGAATATTTCAGGATGCATAAGGAGCATCCGGATACGCCCGAAAACATGCAGGCTCGTACCCTATGCCTGATCTACCGCAATGCAGGCTGGAACGACGGCAGCCGGGCTGCGCACGAAACTTATGTCGAACGCCTTCGAAGCCAGGGAAAACTGGGTGCGGCGGGTGCAATGGAAGGTGATCGAGACAAAGACGCACTGGTCGGCATGGTGATTTTCCAGGTGATGCCGGCGAAAGAGGCGCAGGCGCTGCTGCACGGCGACCCTGCCGTGAAATCCGGAGCGGTGCGGGTCGAGTTTCATCAATGGTGGTCGGCCGACCACGTGCTGCCGTGGTGAACCAAGGTGGTGAACCAAGGTGGTGAACTAAGAACGTCCCACGGCCATCGTATTGTCATCCGGCTTGCGGTCGATCAGCTTATGATACGGATCGATCCCCGCGCGCGCAGGCTGCCGATCCACCTCCACATCGACCACCACCTGCCCGCCGGTGAACTTTCGTTTTTCGAAAAACAGCGGAGTCTTGTCGTTCTCGTCCTTGCCAAAGACGCCGACGTCGATCCAGTCGTCTGAAGGCATCTCTGTCTCCGCGCCCAGACCGTCCGCCTTCAACTTTCGCGATTCGAGCGTCAGCCGTACTCTATATTTCCCGTCCGGCATCTTCGTCCAGTTCGCCGTCGTGACTTTGTTATCGAACAGCACAATGGAATCGAACGAATCCGTCACCAGCTGCTTCAATTCGGGCGGGGCGGCGTCCCGCATTGCGTTGACGAATTGAACGCTGTCCGGATAAGGCCCCGTGGCATAGCGGTGCTCCATGAGGAATTTGCTCAAAGCCGCGTTCAAACGGTCTTCGCCCAGGTAATCCCGCAGCCCGTACATGATCACGCTGCCTTTCCGATACCAGACGTAAGGCTCGTTCTGCACCAGAGCGAGCGGCCACTCCCGGCGGCGTTCCCCGCTGCGCCCGCGCAGGTACTGATCGAGCTCATGCTTGAGAAATCTGCGCTCGCCGGCCAGCCCGTATTCCTTCTCCATGATCATCAGGGCGGAATACTGCGCCAGCGTTTCGGACATCATGTTCGCGCCCGCCGTCATGCTCCCGATCAACTGGTGGCCCCACCACTGATGAGCCAGTTCGTGCGCGGTCACGTAGAAAATTTCGTCGATATCGTCGGGCTTCTGTACGCGCTGGATAAAGCCGAGCGACTCCGAATACGGCACCGTGTTCGGAAAAGACTGCGCGAAGTTCCGGTAACGCGGGAACTCGATGATGCGATACTGCCGGAACTGGAACGGGGCGAAGTTCTTCCCGAAGTAATCGAGTCCCTTTTTCGATGCCTGCAGCATGCGGTCGAGATTATATTCGTGCCCCGGCTGGTAATAAATTTCGAGATTCACGCCCTTGTACCGGTCCCGGCGCACATGATAATTGCCTGAGAGAAACGAAAAGAAATCGTTGACGCGCACGTCTCCCATGTCGTACTCGAAATAGCGGCGATCGGACCCGTAAACGTTGTTTTCTTTCCACTCCCGTTTCAGGTAGCCGGGCGCGATGGCGATCTGATCCGGCGACGTGCTCACCACGGTGTGGAATGTGATCCAATCCGAATCGGGCGTGAACAGATTGAAGTTGCTCCAGTAGGGATCTCCCGGCGGCGACAGTTCGACCAGCTCGGGCAATCCTTCCTCGCGACGCCGCACCGGATCGTCGATCTCCACATTGCGCGTGTAACCGATAATCGGGAAGAAATCGCGGTCGAAGAACGTTCCGTTGTAAGCCAGTTCATCCAGTTCATGGCCGTCGCGGAACCCGTGCGAGGCATGCGAGGCCCGAAAATCCATGCGCAGCGTTTCGCCCGGCTGCAGGGGCTGGTCGAGTTTGTAGATCCAGTAACCCAGGCGTTTGTTCGCCATCTTCACTTTCGAAGGCCGGTCGAAACGAACTTCATCCACGGATTGCCGGGTTCCCGATACATGAATTTCCGGGATCGCCTGGGCGCCGTGGTTCGTCAGCAGATAATGCCCGCTGGCGCTAAAGGAACGGGTTTCGGGAGAAATGTCCACATTCACGTCAACAGCCGTGACTTTAGGCATGGGCAGCTTCTCATACTGCTTGAAGTTCTTCTCGTACGCAGCCTGGATGTGCCGATCGTCTTTCGCGGTGCGGTATTCGTTCAGCACATGCGCGTTGTAGTAGTACCAGGCCCCGCTGCCCGCGAACACCAGCAGAAAGACAAGAAACGCCGGCTGCAAAACGCCCCAGCGCTCCCGCGCGGCTTTCCATCGTTTGCTCCAGTCGAGATCGGCTCCGCGCCGCGCGAAGGCGATGGAAACAACGCCCAGCATGGCGGCGAAGGCGCACCAGTAGAGCGAACTCCAGAAAATGGCCGGAACGAAGTGCCCGTAGCCATTCATATCGGAGTAAGTGTAGGGTGCGACACTTCCCACCTGGTAGAGCCGGTTTTCATAGTTGTACTGGCTGAGAATAATCGCCAGGACGTTGACCCCGATCACCAGACCGTGCCCGGCAAATTTATTCGGCACCATCGTCTGGAAAAACAGCGCGATCAAACAAAAGACAAGCATGTTCGGCCACGCGATGAGGTATAAATCCTTGAAGTAATGCAGCAGTTCGAAGCGGTAATATCCGAGTGAAATCTGCACCCCGATCCCGCACAGCAGCACCACCGTCATCAGCACGAACTGCACGGCGCCAAGCGCGAAAAACTGGCTCATAAACGTGACCCAGCCGGGCATGGGGAGGGCGTCGTGAATCTGTTCGAACTTCACGTCGCGCTCGCGCCAGATCAATTCGCCCGCATACAGCGTGGCGATGACGATCAGAAAAAGGGTCGCCGATCCCTGCAGGACTCCAACCATGAGGTAGGTCACCGGCCAGACGGCCGTATCGTCGAAACGGCCCACCTGCCGGCCATTGACCACGCACAGCACGATCATGATGACGGTGATGGCCCAGAACGGGACTTCGCGCGCGATGTTCCAGAATCGCAGCCGTGTGAGCGAAAGGAGTTGAGTGAACGTGGTCGCGCCGCCGAAGATCCCGGGAACTCGCGGCACCCGCATGACGGTTGCCACCTGCGGGGTTTCATCTTCCTGGGGTACGATCCGCCCCCTCCCGCGCGATCGAAGGCCGGAAGCCAGGGCTTCGGCCGACATGGGGAATAACGCAATCCCCGCGACAAGGGCCACGATTCCCACGCCGGCCCAGAGCAGGCGATTGTAGAGAAACATCCCGGACCACTGGAGCAGCTGCGAATTTTTTTCCGCCACCGTCCAATACCGCGTTACGTTCCGGACTACCACGATCCCCATCGGATCGAGGACAGAGGGCCAGAACGGATCGAGACGCTTCGAATTCAGCGCATAGACCGCGCCCATCAGGTAGGCCGCGAACACAACCACGCCCTGCAGATAGACGATCATCAGCCTGCGCGTGAGCGCGGCGACCGTGAAAAACACGCTGCCGAGGAAGAATATCTGCACCAGAACGATCGCGACGAAGGGCTGTATGAGCCATGCGGGCTGGAGCGGCAGAATGCGCGAATGGTCCACCCAGGGCATGAAGCCCCCTACCGCCATTCCCAGCGGCAATCCCAGAAACACGAGCGTAGTGATGACCATCGAACCGGCCCAGCGCCCGCCGAGATAGGCGAATTTTTTCACGGGCCTGGTGAAAATCAGCTGATAGGTATCCTCCTTGAAATCGCGCAGGATGGACGTCCCGAACAGGGCCGATATAACGACGGATCCGTAGGCGGTGAGCAGCATATACACGTCGCTGATCGCGTAGGGCCCGTTCAGCGCTATCTTGCCGGTGCCGATTGGCCCGAAGTCTTCCGACGCAACGCAGAAAAACGCCACGAAGAACCAAAGCGCGAAATACACGTACGTCGAAATGGATCTCAGCCGGTATTTGATTTCGAAGTTGAAGAACGTCGTGAACACGGGTACTCCTCAGTTCCTGCCGTGTTGGCTCAGGCTCATAAAGTAGACATCTTCCAGATCCGGCTCGACCGGGGTGAAATCCGCGCCCGGCCGTTCCTTCGCATAAATGCGCACCTCAGTCCGTCCGCCCACCAGATGGGTCGATAAGACGTGCCACTGGGATTCCAGTTGCTTCAATTCGGCCTCATCGGCGACGGTCTTGCGCCAGATCGCGCCGTTCAACGCGGCGATGGCTTCTTCCGGAGTGCCTTCCGTGATGACCTCGCCCTGGCTGATGATTGCCATCTTCCGGCAGAGTTCGCGCACGTCGGCGACGATGTGCGTCGAGAGGATAACGATCACGTTTTCGCCGATGGAACTGAGCAGGTTGAGGAACCGGTTGCGTTCGGTGGGATCGAGTCCGGCCGTCGGCTCGTCCACGATGATGAGCTTCGGCGCGCCGATCAGGGCCTGCGCAATCCCGAACCGCTGCTTCATGCCGCCGGAGTAAGTGCCGAGGTTCTTTTTACGCACATCCCAGAGGTTGGTCTGCTTCAGCAGAGCGTCCACGGTGTCTTTGCGTTCGCCTTTGGCGGTGATGCCTTTGAGAACGGCCAGGTGATCGAGCAGGTCCTGCGCGGACATTTTCGGATAGACGCCGAACTCCTGCGGCAGGTAGCCCAGGATGCGCCGGACGTCGTCTTTTTTCTTCAGCACGTTGAGATCGTCGAGCCAGATTTCGCCGGAATCGGCCTCCTGCAGCGTCGCGACCGTCCGCATCAGGCTGGACTTGCCCGCACCGTTCGGGCCGACCAGACCGAACATGTTGGTACCTATGTCGAGCGAGAGGTTGCGGAGCGCCTGCACTCCGTTGCTGTAGGTCTTGGAGAGGTTCGAAATCCTGAGCTGCATGGCGATAGTCTACCGCCCTGTTCCGGATTTGACCAAACCAATTAATGGAAAACGGAATCCTGACTCGATACTTATCCCGGCGGCCCTATACTCCGGGTAACTATGAAACACAAAGAAATCGCCCTTTCCCTGGCTTTTATGGCGTCTTTCGCTATGGCTGCGCCGGCTCAGACGCCCGCGCCGGTCGACGAGTCGGGTACCAGCTACGACCTGTTCATCATGTTCGGCTCGGATCTGGTACGGCCAGGTTTATTGCCAAAGGCGAATTAGCTGTCCAGATGTGCATGGCGCCATAAGCTCGCCACGGGCGCCAGTTTGCGGCGGACGTAAGAATGCTGCTCTGGCCCGGCAGAGTTGGGCCGCCTGGACCTTGCCCAGCGAGTCCAAGCGTTTTGAGCGGGTAAGCGTCGGGTTCACCGAGGGCTCGCATAGCGATGTACTCAGCTGTGTCTTCTCCGACTCCTGGAATCGCAACCAGCTGCGAAATCGCATCCGGCAACGATTTAGAAGGCTCAAACGAAATTCGCTTCGCTGCAACCAGACGAGCCAGGCCCAGAATCGGTCCGGCGTATTCGCTGCCGACACCCGCGAGGGAGAGATCAGCTTCGGCGAGCACCTCCGCCTGAGGAAATACGTGGGTTAGTTCTTTGTCGCCCGTTTCGATCGGTATTCCAAAGCTGCGCGCAACATTTCCCGCAATCTCATAGCCTGCCCGATTCCCGGATTGTCGCGCGAGAATAGCACTCACGGCGAGTTCAAATCCATCCCAAGCCCCAGGTACTCTGAGGCCCGGCTGCGCCGCCACCAGCGATTTGAGCAATGAATCGCGCGAGAGGTGTTCCGCGATTACCTCGGGCTCCGCTCCCAGGTCGAAAATCTGACGGATTCGCTCCACTACCCCCATCAGGTTCGAATAATCCGAGACCTCAATTCTGACGACCATTCGGGCGGTGCCACGGTCCGGGCTGACACTGACAACGCCTCGGCTGGTCGCAGTCCCGATCGTCCGCCGATAGCAATTCGGCTCAATCTTCTCTACTCCCGGAATCGCGGTCGCTTGAAGAAAGGAGATCAGAGCGTTCCAGTGGAAGGGTGGACGGTATGGCAAGTGAATTACGAGCCCGCCCTGGCGTGAGCCACCCTCGGAATCACGGTGTAAGCGACGAATCTCGCTCGGCGACTGGTCAAATGTCTCTCGAAGGGCGTGATTGAACTGACGGATGCTGTTGAAGCCCGCGTTCATGGCAACGACGGTCATCGGCAAGTCCGTCTCTTCGATCAGATTGCGCGCGAAATGGACGCGATGCGTACTTGCGATCTGGATTGGCGACGCGCCCAAATATTGAACGAAAAGCCGGCGGAGTTGCCGCGAGCCGATTCCCAATCTTTCCGCGAGCCCCTCAACATCGCCGTTATTCAGTGCCCCTTCGCGAATCAAGCGAAGCCCGCGAGAGACTACCGCGGAAGTTCCCAGCCAGGCTGGCGTGCCAGGCGAAGCTTCCGGGCGGCATCGGCGACAGGGTCGATATCCAGCTGTTTCCGCCGCTGCGGCACAACCGTATAAGGCAATGTTATTGGCCTTTGCAAACGGCACTGGGCAGGTCGGCCTGCAATATACACCGGTAGTGACTGCCGCCACAAAAAAACGCCCGTCAAACCGATGATCGCGGCTTCGGATAGCCTGCCACCAGATGTCCGGCTCCAGCCCGGCCTCGGTGCGACCGCGGGAGTCCACCGGTGCGCGGTCTGATGCAGCAGGCGAAGTTTGTCTCCGCCCGAGCTTGTGCGTCCCGACCACTTCCTCGAACATCCGCATACTGAAATGTTAAGCGCCGACGAGCGCCCCTGCTAGCTATTTTCGGACATGAATGTACGGAGTGGAGTAAAGTGCTGGGATGATGACGCCAAGCACATGAAAATAAAGACGGTGCTCTCAATCGCGGTCATATAACGCCCGGAGCGCCTGCCAGGAATTGCCATTATCGGACAACTGTGATTGCATCGTCGCCAACGAACCGACGGCATCAGATTGCGGCGTCTCCGCGCTCGCCGTTGCGGATACGAACGATCTCTTCGATCGGGGCGACGACAATCTTACCGTCGCCGATCTTCCCGGACCGGGCCGCGGCACTCAGCGTCTCTATAATCTGTTCCACGCGCGAGTCCTGCACGAACAGTTCGAGCTTGACCTTGGGCAGGAGATCGACGTTGTATTCGGCTCCACGATACGTCTCCGTGTGCCCCTTCTGACGGCCGTGTCCGCGCACTTCGGAGATCGTCATACCTTGCACGCCAATGCCGATTAGCGCTGCCTTTACCTCATCCAGCTTATGGGGCTGGATGATCGCTTCAATTTTTTTCATAGAGCTTCCTTTTGCTGCGGCTTAGGCTTCCACGGCATGCAGTGCGTCCTCAGGGTAGGCGGGCATCCCGAATTCGGGCACATCCAGACCCTGTTCTTCCACCTCTTTGGAGACGCGCATGGACTTGAACGCATTCACGGTCTTGAACACTACGAAGGTTGCGCCAAACGCCCACACGGCCATGATCGCCGCGCCCATCAACTGAGTCAGGAATTGTGTGCTGTCGCCATAAAACAACCCCGTTACCCCTTGGCCTGCCTTGCCGAGATAACTGGTAGCCCCCACGCCGTTCCAGCCCGCGCCGTAGGTGCCGTCGGCAAAGAGCCCTAACGACACGGCACCCAACACGCCGCAAAAGCCATGAACCGAGATCGCGCCGCACGGGTCGTCGATCCTGGTTACGTTGTCGTTGAAGAGCACGCCCAGGCACACCACCAGTCCGGCGAGAATTCCAATGATGACCGCCGAGGTGGGACCGACGAACGCGCACGGAGCCGTGATGGCCACCAGGCCCGCCAGCATGCCGTTGCAGGCCATACTAATATCCGGTTTGCCGAATTTCCAATACCAGAACAGCATTGCCGTTGCCGATCCCATGATCGCGGCCAGATTGGTATTGATCGCGATGACGCCGATACGAAGGTCTGTCGCTCCGAGCGTAGAGCCCGGATTGAAGCCCATCCAGCCGAACAACAGAACGAAGGTTCCGATCACAACGTACACGATGTTGTGAGCCGGAAACGCCTTTGGCTTTCCATCCCGCCCGAACTTGCCAAGCCGCGGCCCAAGAACGATGGACAGCGCCATGGCGCAGAACCCTCCTATGCCGTGCACCACTGTCGATCCCGCAAAATCCACGTAGCCGTGTGCCATACCCATCGTGCTACCGAGCTGCGACAGCCAGCCGCCGCCCCAAACCCAGCATCCGAAAACCGGATAAAGGATCGCGCCGACAAACAGCTCGCACAGAATGAACGACCAGAAGGTGATTCTTTCGCAGATTGAGCCCACGATGATGTACCCCGCGGTCTCCATGAAAACCACTTCGAAGAGGGTCAGAACGTTGCTTCCGGCATCGTAGGCCGGTCCCGCCAGGAAGAAGCCCTTGCCTCCGAGGAAGCCCCAAAGGCCGTTGCCCAACAGGAAATGATTGAGCGTTGGCGTTCCGCCCAGATTAGTGGGCGCGGCATTGATGGCTGCGCCTCCGTACTGGAAGGCATAACCGACTGCATAGTAAGCGATGAATGCGAATACATACGCTGCGAAATTCAACATCATGAGGTGCGCGGCGTTCTTCTTCCGCACCAGCCCGCAGGTGAGGAGCGCAAACCCGGCCTGCATGAACAACACCAGGTAACCGGTGTTCAACGTCCACGCGAAGTTTGTGGCGACGCGGATGTGGCCGACGGAATCGGCCAGTTTGACGGCCAAAGGCTCTTTTTGGGCCTGCGCCTTATACTCGTCGGCATCTTTCTTACCCTGCGCATACGCAGGCGAGGTCTTATCGGTAGGCTCAGTGACAACGAAAGAATTGCCTCCGGCGTCCACCGCTGTGGTCCTGTCCCCCGTTGCGATGCCTGCAGGATCCGGCTTGGGCTCCTGTGCTATTACCGGCGTCAACGTCGTCGAGAGACTGCCCGCGACCAGCGCCAACCTCACGCACTTGTTAAACGTCTTAATGAGAGTCGCCCCCCGCCTTTTCTTACTGTTGTTCTCTACCGTCACGATTCACTCTCCTTATGAATTAACGCTGGCATGCTTCCAATCGGTCATTCGGAAACCGAGTGTAACAATGGCGCCCTCGAAAATCTGGCGAAAATCGGACGTGATGGGTCGGTGCCTTGGCCGCGATGCCCTGATTGAGGGCCGGGTGAACTGGAACCACCTTTGCGACCGGACGAATCCTGCAACGGTGCCATAATTCGTCGAAAGGCGCGACATGAGGTCCGAATTGCGCCAGCAAGGAAGCCCGGAAACGCCTACATTATTGCTGACGGGTCTTTTGCAGGAGATTGGGATGTCTCATATAGGCGATATTGGTGAGTTTATCTACTGTATCGCGAAAGTCTTCGAGGGGGTGTAGGCTATGTGGCCTGTAGTCGAGACCGTTTTACATCGATTGGAAAAGACAATACACCGGCATAGCATTGAGTGGGCTCTTGCCCTCCATCGGCGCGGCGAAGTCAGACCTGACGGACTGAATGCCATCAGAATATCCAACCACCTGGAGATCGAGTGGACGGCAAGAGCCATTCACCCGTGGGACCGTGGGCAGAGTTGGAATAGCGGTTTCTTATTTGTTGAGCAGACACTGGCCGACACTGATGCGGCGGTGGCCAGGCTGTTTAAATCGCTACCTCACGTTGACGCGATCATGCTGAGAATATTCGACCCTTCCTCTGGAGCCGCGATTATCGCGGGCACCGTATACCGTTCCGCGATCTCTGATGTGAACAGAAACGTATCCGTCAGAATGCGTCTGAACAGGTGGGGCCTGAAATTCCGATCAACCGGCCTGTCCCTCGAACCGCTGGAGGCGGATGGCATGCCGAGTCCGCCAGACAGGCGGGAAGCAAGTCCGGAACTTCTGGCGTATTTTCGAAGAGCGGGCCCAAGCCTATGATTTGGCCGGATCTTTACTGGAAGAATATGATGAGCCTGCTCGCTGCTCCTGAGTTACACGCGTATTTGAGATGCTTAGTGCTGGGCGCGGCGGGCTTGGGATATGCACTGTTTCAATGTCGCACAAGGCCCTCGCGTGAGACAGTTCTGAAGCGTCTCGTGCTCGCCGCCGCCTTCGTTCTGTGGGCGGCTGAGCAGCTTATCCCGCAGAAGCGACTTACTCTGTTCCTGGACGACGCGGTCATTGCAGCCTTCGTATTAGACCTGATTTGGATAATTCAGGGCGAGATAAAGGCTGGGGGTAGATCCTTTGTCACAAGCGTGCCAGACAGTGTCGAGGGACTTGAGACCCAGGAGAGAAAAGCATCGTTAAGAGCACAATGACCAAATAGCGAACGCCACGCTCGTAACTCAGGCTCCATACCGATTTCGGATCGCACACCGAAGCTCTCGGCCTGATGAAGAATTGTGGCATCCCTCACGTCAGGCGGGTCAGCGGATACACATGGGTCCAGGGCGGAATCACCACCATGACCGGAAACGCCTTCCTCGAGAATCGTTTCTATGACGGAGAGTCGCTCGGCGCGATCGTTCACTTCAACTACCAACATTCCATCTGGATTCAGGAAACATACAACAAGATCGTGACCGTTCCGTGGTACACGACGGCCAGTATCGGCTATACGCGAAGCTGGTAACGCGTTTCAGCCGTTTTTCAGGAAGCGATGATCCACTAAACGCAGGCATGTCCAGCTTGCGTTGGCTCTTTCTCCTTCTAACCCTGCCACCCGCGTTTGCCCAGGCCCCGCTTGTCATTACGCTGCAGGACGCGCTGGCGCGTGCGCGCCAGTATGGTACGCAGATTCAGATCGCGAATCTGAATGTGGCGCTGGCGAAGGAGGACAAGCTGCAGGCGAAGGCGGCCGGTCTGCCGTCCCTCAATGCGTTCAACCAGTTCATCTACACCGAAGCGAACGGCACGGCTTCCGGCGTGTATGTAGCGAACGACGGGGTCCACGTTTATAACGAGCAGGCGCAGATCCACGAAGAGGTTTTGACGTTCGTCCGACGCGGTGAGGTTCGACGCGCGATGGCGGCCGAGGCGATGGCGCGGGCGAAGGTCGGGATAGCGCAGCGCGGTTTGAACGCGACGGTCGTGCAGGATTACTACGCGATCCTCGCGGCACAGCGTAAGTTCGTGAACGCGCAGACAAGCCTGCGGGAGGCCGGGCAGTTCCTCGACATCACGCAGAAGCAGGAGAAGGGCGGCGAGGTGGCGCATGCCGATGTGATCAAGGCGCAGATCACTCTACAGCAGCGCCAGCGGGATCTGCAGGACGCGCAGCTGAATATCGATAAGGCGCGAATCGCTCTGGGCGTACTGATCTTTCCCGATTTCCGCTCCGACTTTTCGGTTGAAGACGATGTACAGCAGGCCGGTGTGCTGTCGCCGCTTCCGGAAACTCAGGCCAAAGCGGCTTCGACGAGCCCGGATCTGCAATCCGCGAGGTTTAGTGTCGAGCAGGCTGGCTACGAACACAAGATCGCGCGCTATGGTTATCTGCCGTCGCTGAGTCTCGACTTTTTTTACGGCATCGATGCCAATCAGTTCGAGGCCCGAACGAATGGTCCGACCCAGGAATCGGGCCGCAGCACACTGCCGGATTACCAGGTTCCATACCGTCAGAACCTGGGCTACTCGGCGCAGGCGACGTTGAATATTCCGGTGTGGAACTGGGGTGCGACACGCAGCAGGATCAAACAGGCGGCGCTCAAACAACAGCAGGCGGAACTGGATCTGACGCTGGCGCAACGAACGCTGCAGGGTAATCTGGCCACGGCGTACAGCGAGGCGCAGGCGGCACAGGCGCAGCTGGATTCGCTGCGCAGTTCGGCCGACCTGGCGGCGGAGAGCCTGCGGCTGACGCTGCTTCGCTATCAGGCGGGCGAAGCGAACGCGCTCGAAGTGGTGGACGCGCAAACCACGGTAACGCAGGCGCGCAACGCATATGACGACGGGCTGGTGCGTTATCGCGTGGCGCTGGTCAACCTGCAGACTCTCACGGGGACTCTTTGAAATATGTGTAAGAAGCAAGTTCTGGCCGGCCTTACCTTCGCGGCGTTGCTGGCGGCGGGCTGCAACAAGGCGAAAAAGGCAGCGGAAGAAGCCGAACCGCCCACGCCAGTCCAGGTTGATGACGTCACGCGCGGGCCGATCGATCTGATCGTGAATGCCGACGCGGTTCTCTATCCGTTCAACCAGGCCAACGTGACTTCAAAGATCAGCGCCCCGGTGCGGCGAGTGCTGGTGAATCGGGGCGATCACGTGAAGTCGGGGCAGTTGCTCGCAGAACTCGAGAGTCGCGATCTGGCGGCGAGCGCCGAAGAGAGCAAGAGTCAGCTCGATCAGGCACAGGCGGCGTTTCAGACAACATCCGGCGCGACCGTGCCGGAGGATCGTACGAAGTCACAGGCCGATGTTGAGTCGGCGCGGCAGTCGCTTGAGGCCGCGAAGAAGCTATACGACAACCGCGTCGAACTGCAGAAACAGGGCGCGCTGGCGCAGAAGCTGGTCGACGATGCGAAGGTCGCGATGGTGCAGGCGCAGAGCCAGCTCGATACAGCGCAGCGGCACCTCCAATCGGTACGCCAGGTCACCGGCACGGAACAGGTGCGAGCGGCGCGGGCGCAGGTCAACGCGGCGAAGGCCCACTACGACAGCGCGGCGGCGCAGGTGGCTTACGCGGAAGTCCGTAGCCCGATCGACGGAGTGGTTTCCGACCGGCCCGTCTATCCGGGCGACACGGCAGCGCAAGGCATGCCGATCGTCTCGATCATCGATATCTCGAAGGTTGTGGCGCGCGCCAATGTCCCGGTGAAGGATGCCGCGCCGGTGCAGGTAGGGCGTCCCGCGACGATCACCGGTCCGGAAGGTGTGCTCTCAGGGACCGTGGTCGTGGTGAGCCCGTCGGTGGATCCGAGCACCACAACGGTTGAGGTCTGGGTGCAGGCGGACAATCCCGGAGAAAAGATGAAGCCCGGCGGCACGGTTCGCGTCTCGATCCGTGCCGATCTGATCAAAGACACGCTCCTCGTGCCGGCCGCGGCGCTCCTGAATTCCGATGAGGGCGGCGAGAAGGTCATGGTTGTCGGGAAAGACAACCTGGCGCGGGAACGCAAGGTAACGGTCGGGGTGCGCGAGGGGAATCGGGTGCAGATCCTGGGCGGCGTCACGGAAGGCGAGAAGGTGATCACGTCGGGCGGACTGGGGCTCGACGAGAAGGCCAAGGTCACGATCAAGTCCGAAGAGGATGAAGACGACGATGACGACGCGGATGAAAAGAAGTGATGAGCCGAGAAGTGATGACCCAGGAAATGAACGAGCACTGGACTGCGCGATACTCCCGGCCCATCATCTTCGTCATCATCACACTCATTGCGGCGGGCGTGTACCTGGCGGCGTCGATTCCAGTCGCGGTGTTTCCTTCTACGGATTTCCCGCGCATTGTTGTGGGCGTCGATAACGGAGTTTCGCCCATCGATCAGACACAGGTCACGGTTACGCGGCCGATCGAAGAGGCGATGAACAGCGTGCCCGGCCTCGAGACCGTGCGCTCGATTACCAGCCGCGGGTCGGCGGATATCAGCCTGTTCTTCAACTGGAACCTGGATATGTTTCAGACGCTGCAGTCGGTGAACGCGGCACTGGCGCGCATTCAGCCCGATCTGCCGGCGACCGCGAAGCTGATTACCAACCGGTCGACCTTTGCGTCGAATCCGATCATCGGTTATAGCCTGACGTCCGATACGGTTACGCAGAGCAGGCTCTGGGAACTGGCGACGTATACGCTCAAGCCGCGGCTGAACCGCGTCCCCGGCGTGTCGATGGTGGTGGTGCAGGGCGGGCAGGTGCCGGAGTTTCAGATTGAGCCGGATCCGGCCAGGTTGTTGCAGGCGCAGGTGACCGTACCGGGAATTCTGGATGCGGTGGCGAAGAGCAATATGATCGATTCGCCGGGGTTGTTCGAAAACAACCACGAACTGACACTCGCGCTCGTGACCGGCCAGGCGCGCAGCCCGGAGCAGATAGCGAACGTCGTGGTGAAGACGACCGCGGCCGGTGTTCCGGTGCGCATCGGCGACATCGCGAATGTCATTCCGTCGGTGATGCCGGTCTATACGATTGTGTCGGCGAACGGCAAACCGGCGGTGCTGCTCAATCTGTTCCGCCAGCCGGACAGCAACACGGTGGCCGTGTCGGATGCGGTGGATCGGGAACTGGCCCAACTGCGCAGGACTCTGCCGG
This sequence comes from Terriglobia bacterium, assembly GCA_963764845.1. Taxonomy (GTDB): domain Bacteria; phylum Acidobacteriota; class Terriglobia; order Bryobacterales; family Bryobacteraceae; genus BOG-234. Next base: position 39,941 of record CAVXUE010000001.1, read on the forward strand.
CGGGAGTGAAACTCGATACGTTCTACAACCAGTCGACACTGGTCAGGGATGCGATCGGAAGCGTCCGCGACGCGATCATCGTCGGCCTGATTCTGGCCGCGATTATCCTGGTGTTCTTCCTGCGCGACTGGGGCAGTTCGCTGGTGGCCGGTCTGGTGATTCCGGCGACGATCGCGATCACGCTGATTGCTTTGAAGGCATTTGGGCAGAGTCTGAACCTGATGACGCTGGGCGGGCTCGCGGCAGCAGTCGGGTTGGTGATCGACGACGCGATTGTGGTGGTCGAGAACATCGTGCTGCATCGCGACTCGGGGCAAACCCGCGGGGAGGCGATCCGGAGCGCGTTGCGTGAGATTCGCGTTCCGCTGGTGGGATCGACGATTACGCCCATTGTGGTCTTCTTGCCACTGATCACGATCACGGGCGTTACGGGCACGTTCTTCCGCGCGCTGGCGGTAACAGTGGCTACCGCGCTGGTCACTTCGCTGGCACTCGCGCTGACATGGACTCCCACGCTGAGCCATTATTTGTTGCGCCGCAGCGGCAAAGGCGGTCACGAAGAGGCGGCCGGCAGCAGGCTGACCCGGTTCTATGAGCGGGCGTTGCGGTTCACCCTCGCGTGGCCCGCGGCACTGGCTGGCGCATGCCTGGTGCTGATGGTTGCGTCATACTTTTGCTACACGTCGCTCGGCAGCGATCTGCTGCCCGCGATGGACGAAGGCGGCTTTATTCTCGATTACCTGACGCCGGCGGGTTCGTCGCTGGCCGATACGAACGAAGTACTGCTGGGCGTCGAAAAGATTCTCGCGAAGACCCCGGAAGTGGAAAGCACATCGCGCCGGACGGGACTGCAGCTGGGGCTGGAAGCGGTGACCGAGGCGAACAGGGGCGATTTCTCGGTCAAGCTGAAGGACAAACGCAGCCGCACGATCGATCAGGTGATGTCAGCGGTTCGCGACAAAGTGAACGACGAGTATCCGCAGCTCGATGTCGAGTTCATTCAGACGCTGCAGGATCAGATCGGCGACCTTTCCAATTCGCCCGAACCGATCGAGATCAAATTGTTCTCGCCGGATCCGCAGCTGCTGAAGACCTGGGCGACGAAGGTAGGCGACCGGATCAGGAAGATCGAAACGGTGAAGGACGTCAAGAACGGAATCGAGAACACGATCAGCGGGTCCGCGATCGTCATGAAGGTGGATCAGACCGTGGCGGCGCGCGCGGGCTTCACGCCGCGGGAGATCGAGCTGGACGCGAGCGCGATTCTGCAGGGAGAGCTGGCGCCTCCGCCGGTAGTTGTAAATGGCCGCACGTATACGATCAGGGTGCGATTTCCGGAGAGCGCACGGTCGTCGCTCGGTCAGATCAGGAATACGCTGCTGACGAGTTCCACGGGAAAGACGGCGAGTCTGGGCTCGCTGGCCGATTTCGAGGACGAGGCAGGCCAGACCGAAATCCGGCGTGAGAACCTGCAGCGAATGGTTGCCGTTACCGGCAGATTTGAGGGCGTGAGTCTGGGCAAAGGCATGGAGACGGTGCAGAAAGCTGTCGCCGACATGCATCTGCCGCCTTCCATCCGCGTGCTCTATGGCGGAACATACGAGGAGCAGCAGAAGTCTTTCAAAGACCTTGTGTTCGTGCTGGCGCTGGCTGTGGTGCTGGTATTCACCGTGCTGCTGTTCGAGTTCCGCAGCTTCGCGGCTCCCACAGCGATCCTTGCTTCCGCTTTGCTTTCGACGTCGGGCGTGTTCCTCGCGCTCCTCATTACAAAGACGACGTTCAACATCTCATCGTTCATGGGATTGATTATGGTGATCGGGATCGTGGCGAAGAACGGAATTCTGCTGCTGGATGCCGATCAGCGCTTCCGTGCCGAGGGCGCCTCGGCGCTCGATGCCATGATTCAGGCCGGCGAGCGCCGATTGCGGCCGATCCTGATGACCGCTCTGGCGACGATGGCGGGGATGATTCCGCTTTCGCTCGCGATCGGCGCGGGCTCCCAGATGCTGCAGCCGCTGGCGATTGCGGTGATTGGCGGAATTCTGGCGTCGATGATCCTGTCGTTGATTGTGACGCCGGCGGTACATTATTATCTGAGCCCCCGTAATTGACACAGCGCTTCGGGATTCGAGACTGGTGGATCGCGGCCGCGCTGTTTGCGGTGAATCTGCTGATCCTGGGTCCCTGGCTGCTGACCGATTTCTCCAACCAGCCCTGGAACAACGGTTTCGTCTACATGGCCATCTCGCGGATGTTCCGCGACAGCAAGTGGGGCTGGAATCCATTGCAATACGGCGGCGCGCCGCTGCACTATCTTTACCCGCCGATCTTCCATGTTCTGGTGGGCGCGATGCCCGTGCGGTCGATCGGGCTCGCGTTCCATCTGGTTACCGGGATCGGCTATGCGCTGGTGCCCGTGGCTCTCTTTGTTCTGTGCCGCCAGCTCTTCGAGGGAAGGCTGCCGGCGATATTCGCGGCCATCGTCTACAGCGTGTATCCGTCGCCGGTCTATGTGCTCGCGCAGTGGGGGAACCTGGCGATCCCGTATTTCCACGCACCTTGGGGATTCGTGACGCTGGTCGCCTACGAAGAAGCGGCCCATACCTTTGCGCTTTCCTTCACGCTGCTCGCCGTCGCGGCGGCATGGCGAGACCGATGGCTGACTGCGACCTTGCTCGCCGCTGGCGTGCTGCTCACCAATTGGCCGGCGCTGATTGGTCTCGTGCTGGTTTTGGGCGCGCTGGCAGTTGCGAAGAGGAAGGCCGCCCTGCAGACCGTCGCGATGGCCGGGGCGGCGTACGGGCTCTCCGCTTTCTGGATTGCGCCGGGGTACATTGTTTCCGCGAGCCTGCTGAATCGCGTAGTCCTGCGGCATACGGCGGCAGGCGCGCCGTTCAATCGGACCGCCTGGCTGGTATTGGCCGGTGCGGCCATACTGATCGGCGTTTCGTTATGGCGCGGCGTCGCTCAACTTCCCGCGCGGATTGCGCTGCCCCTGGCCTGGGTCGCCATCACGGGCGCGGTGGTCCTGACATTCACTCTGGCGGGCGCGAACGTGCTGCCCTGGCCGCATCGGTTCATGCTCGAGTTCAACCTCGGGCTGGTGCTGTTGGGCGCCGGGTTGATTTCGTTCGTGCCGGGCAAATGGCAATGCCTGCTCGTCGCGGTTGTGTTGCTGGCCGGAGGGCCTACGGCATTCTCTTTTATCCGGCACGCCTGGAAGGTCCAACCCCCGGCGGCGGATCCGCGAAACGGGGCCGCATACCAGGTGGCCGATTGGTTGAATCGCAATGCGGGCGGCGCTCGGAGCTACCTGGCAGGTGAACTGGATGGCGCGTTGGCGTTGTGGTCCGACGTTCCACAGGTTGGCGGCAGCGGTCAGGATGTTTCGAATTTCCGGATCTTCGCGGCCGATCGGCAGGTGGGTTATGGGTGTGGCGCGGATTCCGGGCACATCGCCGAACTGTGGCTGCGGGCGCTCAATGTTCGTTATCTGGCGGTTCATGGCGCGGCTTCGCGCGAGTACTTCCACTGGATCGTCGAACCGGAGAAGTTCGCCGTGATGTCGGTGGCCTGGGATAACGGCGCGGGGGATACGATCTATCGCGTGCCGGGGTTTGATGGCCATGAAGCTGTGGTGGTGGACCGGGATGAGATGGGCCGTTTGCCTCGGTTCACGTCAACGCGCGACGCGGGTTTTCTCGAAGCTTATGTGCGATGGGCGGCCGGGAAACGCCCGGTGAACATTAGCTGGAACGGCGCGGACGAGGCTGCGTTCAACGAGAAGCTGGCGCCGAATGAGGCGATTCTGGTGAAGATCAACTACGATCGCGGCTGGCGTGTGCGCAATGCGCGAACGGGCAGCGATCCGATCGGGTTCCTGCTGATCGACGGCGCCGGCGATACGCTGCGGTTCGGACCAGCCTGGGATGTTTGGCTGGGCCGGGCGATCACCGCAGTCATGCTCATAGGTCTCGTGTTGTTCCGAGGGCCGCGTGTCTGGATGGCCGCCGCCGCTCTGATCCCCGCGCTGGCTGCGTATGCGTTCCTCATCGCGCCTGTTCCCGCCGCCGAAGATGCGTTCGTGCATCTGGAGCCGCCTATCATCAGTCCGGGCGGGATTGTCGATGGGGCTACCAACCGGCCGCCTCCTTTCCAGCGTGGGAAGTTGATTGCCGCGTACGGGTTGAATCTTGGCGCGGCGGATGACGCTGTGCGGGTCTGGGTTGCAGACCGGCCGGCCGAAGTGGTTTACCACGGGCCAAATCTGGTGAGTTTCCGGATGCCCGCGGACGCTCCCGCAAAGGCGGCGGTGAGTGTCGAGGTGAACGGGTGCCGGGGCAACGAGTTTGCCGTGGACGTTATTCCTTGAAAAGGTCGGAGCGCTCAACTCGTTCTCCTTTGAACATCACGAACGAGATGGCTTCCGCCGCCCTAATGTCCTCAAGCGGGTTGCCGTCGACCACCATCATGGTGGCGTCCTTGCCTTTTTCGATGGAGCCGAGGCGCTGATCGGCGTGGAGCGCTTTCGCTGAATTCAGAGTGGCGGCGCGCAACGCATCCTGCGGCGGGATGCCGGACACAACCCACAGTTCGAGCTCGTGCTGCACCGAGGGCCCATGGAACACCAGATTCTTTCCCGCTCCCGTCGCGACGATCAGGGTTTCACCGGCGCGAAACGCCTTCATCAGCTTTTCCTGCGCGGAGTTCAGCTTCGCGAACGATTCCGGCTCCGCGGGACGCGTGACGATGGCCCTGAGCGTCGCGGCGAGAAACTCCGGCGGACCCACCTGCTGGACGAGCGAATCGTTGAGAAGGCCCGTTTTCCCCGCGGCGAACTGCTCGGCTCCTTCGGCGGCGCTGAGGCTGATGTGATCGCCCACGTTCAACAGGAAAAGTTCGGCGCCTTGTTTCTCTCCGCTATCGATGAGATCCCGGATCTTCACCGCAGCGGCGGAACGATCCATCGTGTTCACGGCGGTCACTCCGCTGTAAAGATCCGCGGCGAGGTCGCGCTGCGCCGGCAGGTTCACGTTCGTATCGATCAAACCTGGTAAAATCGTCTTGCCCGCGGCCTCGATGGGCTCCGCGTTGAGCGTCTTCGGATCCGGATTGCTGTTGCTGTAGACCTCGGCAATCCTGCCCGCCTTCACGAGAACCGCTCCATTCTCGATGACCTGGCCGTTGCCGACGAAAATACGCGCATTGCGGATCAGCGAAGTGCCGGTTCGGGAGAGCTCGCGCGAAAGAATCTTTGTTTTGACGACGTTCTCTTTCGCATATGCCTGCCAGGTTCCGAGCACAACGAACGGCAGGAGAACCGCCAGCACCCAGAGCTTCGCCGCGGGCCGCATCTTCTCTTCCTTCTCCCAGCGGAAGAGTTTGACGGAGAGGAAAAAGCCGACGAAGGTGGTGAGGATCAGCGCGCCCACGGCCTGCCAGTTGTCGGCGAGCGTTTCGTTCTGCAGCATGATGCCCTGGAGGCCGGTCACGAGCCACGTCGCGGGAATGAACTGGGTTACGGTTAGCAGCCAGTTCGGGAACATCGTCGGGGGAAAAGTCGTTCCGCTGAGGAAAAGCATCGCCATATAAATGATCTGCACGAGGATGGCGCTCTCCTGCATGGAATTGACGACGGACGCGACGATCAACCCCATAGACCGCACGGCAAGAACGCCGAGCATGATGAAGAACAGCATTGCGCCGGTGTGTTGCGGCATCGACCATGCCGTAATGCAACTTTGCCAGCGCGAGCATCAGTACGACGTACGGCATGTAAACCACGAGCCCGGTCACCGTGGAGGCGACCAGCAGCGGCAACGGCGAAATGGGAGCGACTTTGTAGCGGCGGAGGATGTTGTTCTCGCGGTCCTGCGCGGCGCGGATGCCGGCGCCGAACAGGCCGTTGCCGAGGATGCCGATGACGGTGACCATCGTCACCACCTGGAGGATCGCGCCACCCTGGCTCGGCGTGGAATGCCTGGGCGAAAAGAAAGAAGAACGCCAGCGGCATGAGGTAGTTGAAGAAGATCACGACCCTCTGGCGGAAGGCCAGGCGGACGTCGATTCGTGATGAGTGTCAGCCAGGCGTTCATTCGCGCAGTCTTTTTCCGGTTAGTTCGATGAAAACGTCTTCGAGCGTCGGCCGCGCGAGATGCACGTCTTCGAGCCCGATGCGCTTGCGCATCGACCCACTTGACGATTTCGACCAGCGTGCGCGCCGGCCGTGCGGAAGCGACGGTGAGCCGGCGGCCATCCTCGCTAAGCCTCGTTTGCAATGCGTCTGGAAACTCCGGCATGGGGAGGCCTGCGAGCGTGCGGTCGCAAAGAATCTCGATTGTGGACTTTCCCGCGCTGCGGTCCTGCAGTTCGCGCGGCGTTCCCATGGCGATGACTTTTCCCGCATCGACGATGGCCACGCGGTCGCAGAGTGCTCTCGGCTTCCTGAATGTAGTGGGTGGTCAGCAGGATGGTGCGCTTTTCGGAGCGCAGCTCCTTGATGAGGGCGTGGATTTCGAGACGCACCTGAGGGTCGAGGCCGGTGGTGGGCTCGTCGAGAAAGAGCAGCGACGGGTCGTTGATGAGGCCGAGGGCGATGGCGAGGCGCTGCTTCTGTCCGCCCGACAGAGTGGAGTAGAAGGCGTTCGCGCTTGTCCTCGAGCTGCAGGCGCTCGAGGAGGTCGTCCGGTTTGAGCATGCGGCTGTAGAGCGAGCCGAAGAGCTCAAGGGCTTCGATGACCTTGATTTTGTCGGGGAGGTTGGTGGCCTGGAGGCAGACGCCGATGCGGTCCTTGAGCTGCGTTTTCTGCTTATCGGGATCGAAATCGAGGACGCGGACGTCGCCGCCGGTGCGCTGGCGGATGCCTTCGAGGATTTCGACCGTGGTGGTTTTGCCCGCGCCGTTGGGGCCGAGGAGTCCGAAGACTTCGCCGGTCGAGACTTCGAAATCGATGCCGCGCACGGCTTCGACATCACCGTATTTCTTAGTCAGGCCGGCCACCGAGATGGCTTGTGCTGAGATCATGGGCGGTAGTCAATTCCCATTTCTCAGACTAACGGACGGGGCCCTCGGAATGTTCCTTTTTCGGACGAGCCGTTGATCCGGGAGGATGAGTGGGATCCACACGACCACACACGCGCCGCCAGGCGGGAACGGCGCGTGCGTAATGATTACCCTGAGTCTGCTCCGGCCCGCGGAGCGGGTCAGCGGCTATTTAATTGTGAAATTGCCCCGCCCACCAGCGCGATGCGCCATATGGCAACCACCGCACTGCTGCTGGAGCGTCATCAGATTCGCCGCTTTGTCGCCCTGTCCGTCAGCGATCATTTTGGCGGCATCGCGCGCGGTCTCGGCAAAGGTCACCGCGTCCGGCGCGTTCTTGGCTTTCCAGTACGCAGCTACCTTGCTGAAGGTTTCCTGCAGGCTTTTGGCGGCGGGGGCGGCTGCCGCAGTATCGGCGGCATTGCGAACCGCGGCGACATTCGCCCCGACAGACTGCATCTGAACTTTGTATTCGTCGTCGCTGATCTGGGCAATCGACACCGCGGCGAATATGAGGGAAATGGCAAAGAGAAACAGAGATACACGCATGGAAATGAAGTATACCCGAAAGACCGGAGTCAGTCCATCGTGTTATTCAGCACAACTGTCACGATGTTCACAGAACGATTCAGGCCTCACTGCACATCATCTTTGAACGAAAAAATCGGGTTGATGTCCACCGGAATGTCTACGGTCTTCGCAAGCGCTTTCGTCAACTCCGCGGGCATCTTGTCGTATTTCGTGAACCAGGCTTCCGCGCGCGCGCGGTCGCCGGTGGCCTCCATTTCGAGAAGTTCCTTTGCCAGAGCGGCGAGCGCGCCGGAAATGCGGTTGAGGTCGATCGCATAGCGGCCGCCGGAAAAACTCAGTGCGTGCTGCTCGCTGAGATAGCTGAACTCCATCATTTCGGCCCGCCCGTGCGCTTCACCCGTGCCGAATCGCAGGGTGCGGAAAATTCCCGCGACATACGACGCATAGTATTCTTCGAGGCGCTCTTTCGGCAGCGCCCCGTGATCGACCAGCCATTTCAGGCCGAACATTCCCACCACGTCGGCTTTGGCTTCTTCGAGACCCGAGTAGGCCGGGCCGATGGCTTCGCGGATGTCCAGCTGTTTACCGTTCCGATGCGTGAAATCGGGCCCGAGCTCGTGCGAGATTTCGTGCATCAGCGTTGAGGACAGGTAGCCTTCCGCCGAGGCTTTGGCGGCCTGCGCCGGTTGCATCAACTCTTTGGCGATTGGCAGGATTACGTAGTTGACGCGCGCATCCATGAAGTTCTTGAAGAAGATTTTTTTCGTCCCTTTTTCCTGATGAATGCGGGGGTCGTTGGGGAGATTGTCGGCGACGGCCTGGTAGCCGTGGCGCAGATCGCCCGCGCGATAAGGTGCGTCCATCACTTCCATGGGCGTGAGATGGCCACGCTTCGAAGGCCGCGCGGAGGCGTCGATGGGCAGCGCGTCCTGGATCTCCGGCACATACCTCTGATACACGGCGAGACGGCGGCTCTCTTCTTCATTGCGAACGAGCACCGATGCGCCGAACGATGTCTTCACGCCGAGAAGGTCGTCGAGATAGGTCTCGTAAGGCGCGAAGATGACGTCGAATTTAGGATCTTTCAGCTCCAGCCAGGCGAGATCGCTCTTGTAATAATCGCTGGTCAGAAGAGCATCGGCGCGCAGCCGGAGGAAGTTTGCGAATTGCGGATCGGGGCTGAATGCGGCCGCGTCGCGCAACGCCTGCGCCATGGGCACGAGCTGCGCCTTGTATTCGTCCTGGTATTTCACGCCAATGAGCCGGTTGCTGCGCGATTTCACGACCGTGTAGGGATCGTAGATGGCCGGTTTGTCTTCGGGATGCTGTTTGACGTATTGTTCGACGCGGTCGCGCCTGAGGTCGTGCGGGTAGAGTTCGTGCCCGGGGGGCATCGGCGGTGCGCCCGCGAATGGCCGGTTTTCGTCAAGCAGATCCCAGCGTCCGCCCATGATGGTCAGAAGGGTCTTGAGGGACGGATTGTTGGTGGATTTGTAGAGGGCGAGTCCATCGAGGTCGCTTTGCCGCCAGTAGACATCGTCGAGCAGGCGAGAGGCCTCGACAAGTTTGTCGACCATCTTCCGTTCGCCATCGGTCAGGCCGGCGGTATGGAACGGCATGTCGACGTTTTTCCATTTGGCCAGGCGCGCGGCGATGTCGTTGGTTTGTGCGCTCGCGAGCGCGACGAAGCTGTAAAGCAGGAGGTGCCTCAGGACCATAAGAGAATTCTCGCAGAACCGGCGGCGAAGACCGTCGTCGCTACCGGTTGCGGGCGAAATGGTCGTACCCCAGCGGAGGCAGCGGCTTGCCGTCAAGACGAATCTCTCCCGCGCTGCCCCGCACAATCGTTCCGATGCGCGTCAGGTCCGCCGGCGCTCGGGCCCCGGGGCGCACGGTGAACAGAAGCTCGTATTCTTCGCCGCCGTGCAGCGCTTGTTCCACGCTGGCGCCCGGGAATAGCGGCGGCGGCCCGATCTCCGCGCTTACGCCCGACGCGAGGCAGAGCCGTCGCAGATCGAGCGAGAGGCCGTCGCTGATGTCGATCGCGGCGGTAGCCCGCAGTTTTTCGCGCAGAAATTGTCCCAAAGCCAGGCGCGGCTCGGGATACAGGTGCCGCCTGCGCGCTTTGCTCTTTTGCGTCGCCAGACCAAGTGCCGAACCGCCCAGCGCTCCGGATACATAAATAGAGTCACCGGGCCGGGCGCCGTCACGCCGCAATGCCGTCCCGCGCGGAACCGCTCCGCAAACCATCACGTCGCACGCCAGTTTTTCGCCATGGGCCAGATCGCCGCCCGCGAGAACCGTTCCCGTAGCCGAAGCCAGCGCCAGAATGCCGTCGAAGAACCCATTCACCCATTTCTCGTTGGCCCATTCGGGAACCGAGAGCGACACCAGACAGAACCGGGGCGCGCCGCCCATCGCGGCGATATCGCTCAGGCTGCGGCCGAGCGCCTTCCGCCCCGCCACCTCCGCCTTATGCGTTTCGCGCAGAAAATGCACGCCTTCGAGGAACAGGTCGGCCGTGAATAAAAGGTCGTCAGCCGACCCGCGGGGGCGGTAGATCGCGCAATCGTCGCCGATGCCCAGAACCAGCGGAGATCCGGGCGGAATTACGGCCGCCTTCCGCAGCCGTTCGGTGATGGTAGTTTCGTCACGCAAGTCGAATCCTAACATTGGCATGCGAGTGCTTGAAATGACACAATTTCCTGTGCGATACTGCGGACGCAGTAGACAAATGCGGTCGGATCGGGCAGTCAGGGGAGCTACGGACCATCAGGGTCCCGTGGCTCTTTGTTTTTGGGGCCCCTTGCCGGTTTCGCCGATATTTTCAGGAGAAAGTCTGTGAAGGAAAAAGGTACAGTGAAATGGTTCAACGCCGCGAAAGGCTACGGCTTTATCCAGCGTTCGACCGGAGACGACGTGTTCGTCCATTTTTCGGCGATTCAGTCATCGGGCTATCGCTCTCTCGATGAAGGGTCGCAGGTGGAATTCGAGGTCAAGCAGGGCCCCAAGGGGCTGCAGGCGGAGAACGTGATCCGCGAGTAACCTTAAAAAACCCCGATCCATCACGAGCCCCGGACCGCACTGCCGTCCGGGGCTTCGTATTTTTCGGGCGACTTTCGCTCCGCCCACCAGTGCCCCAGACGGTCGAAATAGAGGTAAATCACCGGCGTCGTATACAGGGTCAGCATCTGGCTTACGATCAGCCCTCCGATAATCGTGATCCCCAGTGGTCTGCGCAGTTCGGATCCCGTGCCCGTTCCGAGGGCCAGAGGCAATGCGCCCAGCATGGCCGCCATGGTGGTCATCAGAATGGGCCGCAACCGCAGCATGCAGGCTTCGTAGATCGAGTCCCGCGAACTCTTTCCTTCGGTGCGCTCCACCTCCAGCGCGAAATCGATCATCATGATCGCGTTTTTCTTGACGATCCCGATGAGCAGGATGATGCCGATGATCGCGATGATCGTGAGATCCGTGTGAGTCAGGTAGAGCGCCAGCAGCGCGCCCGCGCCGGCCGACGGAATGGTGGAGAGAATCGTGACGGGGTGAATCAGGCTCTCGTACAGGATTCCCAGCACCAGGTAGACCGTGATGATCGCCGCCGCGATGAGCACTGGCTCGCTGGCGAGGGAATCCTGATAAGCCTCCGCGGTTCCCGCGAACAGCGTGTGAATCGTTTTCGGAAGCCGGATGGCAACGGCCGCCGCGTTAATCTGATTCACCGCGTCGCCGAGGGATGCGTTCGTCGCAAGATTGAACGAAATGGTGACTGCGGGAAAAAGGCCCTGATGGGAGACCGTCAGTGGCGCCGTCGCTGGTTGATTTGCCGCCAGCGCGCTCAAAGGGACCTGCGCGCCGCCGGGCGCACTCACATAAACCTGGCTGAGGAATTGCGGATTCTGCCAGAATTCCGGCGCCGCCTCCATCACCACATGGTATTGGTTCAACGTCGAATACATCGTCGATACCTGACGCTGGCCGAAGGCATCGTAGAGCGTATCGTCGATCAGCTGCGGCGCGATGTTGAACCGCGCCGCGGTCGCGCGGTCATAGGTGACCATGGCTTCGAGCCCCTGGTTCTGCAGGTCGCTGTTGACGTCTGCGATGATGGGGATTCCTTTCATCTTCGTCAGCATCTGCGGCGAATAGGTGATGAGATCCTGGAGATTATCGCCCTGCAGGGTGAACTGATACTCGGCGTTGCTCGCCCTGCCGCCCACGCGCACATCCTGCGCGGCCTGGAGATAGAGCGTCGCTCCCGGTACTTTCGCCAGTTTGGGGCGGAGCCGCGCGATGATTTCCTGCGCAGTCGCCTTTCTCTCGGCCAGCGGCTTCAGTGAGACGAACCCTCGCGCGGTGTTGGCGCTGCCGGTGAAGCCCGCCACATCGTCTACTCCGGGGTCGCTCTTGACGATATCGATCATTTTGACAAGAATCAGGTTCAGAGCCTGGAACGATGTGTCCTGATCGGCTGTTATCGAGGCCTGAACGCGGCCGTTATCCTGCTCCGGAAAGAATCCTTTCGGAACGTGGATGAAGAGCCAGACCGTCAACGCGATGGTGGCCAGCAGGACCGCCATGGTTATTGCGGCATGTTCCAGCACGACGTTGAGCGTACGGCCATAGGTATCGACAATCCAGGTGAAGAAGCGCTCGCTCGTCCGGTACAGCCGCCCGTGCGTTTGTTCCTTCTTCAGCAGGTGCGCGCACATCATGGGAGTGGCCGTCAGCGAGATGACCATGGACACCAGGATGGCCACCGAAAGCGTAACGGCAAACTCGCGGAACAGCCGGCCGACAATGCCCCCCATCAACAAAAGCGGAATAAAAACCGCGATGAGCGAGAAGCTGATGGTGAGGACGGTGAACCCGATCTCCGCGGCCCCTCTCAGCGCCGCTTCGAAAGGACTCATGCCCTGCTCGAGGTACCGGGTGATGTTTTCGATCACGACGATGGCGTCATCCACCACGAACCCGGTCGAGATCGTCAAAGCCATCAGCGACAGATTGTCGATGCTGTAGTTCAGCAGGTACATCACACCGAAAGTTCCGATGAGAGACACGGGAACGGCCACGCTCGGAATGAAAGTAGTGCGAAAATTCCGCAGAAAGAAAAACACCACGAGGATGACCAGGATCACCGAGATGACGAGTGTGATCTCGACATCCTGCACGGAAGCGCGGATCGTGACGGTCTGGTCCATTGCCACCGTCAGATTGATCGAATGCGGAATCGCGGCGCTTAGTTGCGGCATGGCGGCGCGAATCCGGTCCACCGTGTCGATAATATTGGCGCCTGGCTGCCGGAAAATGATCAGGAGCACGGCGGGTTGGCCGTTCAGATAGCCGGCCTGGCGAACGTCTTCCACGGAATCGACCGCGTAGCCGACGTCGCTCACGCGCACGGCGACTCCATTCCGATACGCGATGAGGAGAGGCGAGTAATCGACGGCCTTGAGAATCTGATCGTTCGCGCCCAGTTCCCATAAATTGGGGCCATCCGAAAAATGGCCTTTCGGGACATTGGCGTTGGCCCCGCCGAGAGCGGTTCGCACCGCTTCAAAGCTGATGCCGTACTTGTTGAGCATCAACGGGTTCAGTTCGACGCGCACCCCGGGCAGCGCGCTGCCGCCGACGGTCACCTGGCCGACGCCACTGATCTGGGATAGCTTCTGCGCCATAACGGTGGACGCAGCGTCGTACATCTGCCCTTTGGAAAGCGCATTCGAGGTCAGCCCTACGATGAAGATGGGTGAATCGGCCGGATTGACTTTGCGGTACGTCGGGTTGCCGGGCAGGTTTGCCGGCAGGTAGCTGCGCGCGGCATTGATGGCGGCCTCCACATCGCGCGCGGCGGCGTTGATATCGCGATCGAGATTGAACTGGAGTGTGATGCTGGTCGAGCCGAGGCTGCTCGATGAAGTCATCTCGCTGACGGCCGCGATATGCCCGAACTGCCGTTCGAGAGGTGTTGCCACCGAAGACGCCATTGTTTCCGGACTGGCGCCCGGGAGCGCTGCGGAGACTGAGATGGTGGGAAAATCCACCTGCGGAAGCGGAGATACCGGAAGCATTCGGAACGCCACGGCTCCCGAGAGCGCGATCGCCAGCGTCAGCAGCGTCGTCGCGGTGGGTTTGCGGATGAATATCTCGGATAGGTTCATCGCTGCGGCACCGGGCTTGTCACGACGCAGGCGCGGGCTCCGGGTTTGTCCCCGGCTGCGATGCCCCAGGCTTCGGTTTCTTCGCGGGAGCTTCCTGGTGCTGGTGCGAGAAGCGCGCCGCGAGCCGGTCGAAGAAAAGATAGATGACCGGCGTCGTATAAAGCGTCAGTAATTGGCTCAGGATGAGTCCCCCGACGATCGTAATGCCGAGAGGGCGGCGTAACTCGGCGCCGGTGCCGGAAAGAAGTGCGAGCGGCAATCCTCCCAGCAGAGCGGCCATGGTGGTCATCATGATCGGGCGAAAGCGAAGCAGACACGCCTCGTAAATCGCGTCTTCCGGTTTCATGCCGCGCTGCCTTTCCCCCTCCAGCGCAAAATCGATCATCATGATGGCGTTCTTTTTCACGATGCCGATCAGCAGGACGATTCCGATGAGCGCAATGATGCTGAAATCGTTCCCGGTGATGATGAGGGCGAGCAGCGCGCCAACGCCCGCCGAGGGCAGCGTCGAGAGGATCGTGATGGGGTGAATGTAGCTTTCGTAGAGCACGCCCAGCACGATGTAAACCGTAACCAGCGCGGCCAGAATCAGCATGGGCTGGTTTGAGAGCGAGCTTTCAAACGCCGCGGCCGTGCCCTGAAAAGCGCCCTGAATGCTGGCCGGCATATCGAGGCTGTCCTTCGCTTTGTTGACTGCCGCAATGGCGTCGCCCAGGGACGCGGTGGGCGCCAGGTTGAATGAGAGCGTCGTCACCGGGAACTGGCCCTGGTGGTTGACGGTAATCGGAACCGAAGTCGTTTCGAGGTGCGTGAACGCGCTCAGCGGCACCTCGCCGCCATTGGGAAACGCTGTCGTAGATTGCACCGGTCCCGACTGATATGGCGATGGGGGGGCCGTCGCCGAAGTTCCACCGGCGACCACCGTCGAGCCCGAGCTGGCAGATGAAGACGCCGCGGACGACGTGGTCGCCGATCCCCCGGACACCAGCCCTCCTCCGCCGCCCGCCATTCCCGACCGAACATAAAGGTCACTCAGGTTAAGCGGTCTTTTGTCGAAGTTGGGCTGGACTTCGAGCACCACATGATATTGGTTCAGCTGCGTGAACATGGTCGACACCTGGCGCTGGCCGTACGCGTCGTAAAGCGTCTGGTCGATCGTGGACGCCGTGATGCCCAGCCGCGAGGCAGTTACGCGATCGAAAACCAGCTTCGCCTGAATGCCCTGTGTCTGCTGATCGCTGGCGATGTCGGTCAGTTCCGGCAGTTGCTGCAGCTTGGCCAGCATCTTCGGCGCGAACTGATTCAATTCATCCGCGTTCGGGTCTTCGAGCGTGTACTGAAACTGGGTGCGGCTCACACGATCGTCTACCGTCAGGTCCTGCACAGGCTGCATGTAAAGCGTGATGCCGGAAATCTTCGCGAGGTCGGGTTGCAGGCGGCGGATCACGTCCGTGGCGCTGCCGCTGCGCTGGCTGAGAGGCTTGAGATTGATCTGAATGCGCCCGCTGTTGAGCGTGGTGTTCGTGCCATCGATCCCGATGAACGAAGACAGTCCATCGACTGCCGGATCCTTCAGCAGCGTCTTGACGACCTCCTGCTGCAGCCGGGACATCTCACCGAACGAAACGGACTGCACGGCTTCGGTCACGCCCTGGATCACGCCCGTATCCTGAATCGGGAAAAAGCCTTTCGGGATCTCGTAATAGAGAAACACCGTCAGCAGCAGGGTCGCCACCGCGACAAGAAGCGTAATGGTCTGGAAGCGCAGCACGAACTTCAGCGTCTTGCCGTAAAACGCGATCACCGACTCAAACGCCCTCTCGGAAGCCTGGAACAGGCGCCCCTGCTCGGATTCCTTCGTATGTTTCAATAACCGCGCGGACATCATGGGTGTCAGGGTCAGCGAAACCACGGCGGAAACCAGGATCGTCACGCTGAGAGTTACCGCGAACTCGCGGAAGAGCCTGCCCACAATGTCGCCCATAAACAAGAGCGGAATCAGCACCGCAATCAGCGAGATGGTGAGTGAGATGATCGTGAACCCGATCTGGGCGGACCCCTTCAGCGCGGCATCCATCGGCTTCATGCCTTCTTCCACGTAGCGCGAGATGTTCTCGATCATCACGATGGCGTCGTCCACCACGAAGCCGGTCGAGATGGTCAGGGCCATCAGAGTAAGGTTATTCAGGCTGTAGCCCAGCATGTACATCACGCCGAACGTGCCGACCAGCGAGAGCGGCACCGCGACGCTCGGGATGATGGTTGCCGAGACGCTGCGCAGGAAAAGAAAAATCACCATCACCACCAGCCCGATCGTCAGCAGCAGTTCGAATTCGACATCCTTCACCGAAGCCCGGATCGTGGTGGTCAGGTCGGTCAGCGTCGTCACCTTCACCGAAGCGGGCAACGTGGAAGTGAGCTGCGGCAACAGTTTCTGAATCTGGTTCACCACCGCGATGGTGTTCGCGCCGGGCTGGCGCTGGATGTTCAGAATGACGGCCGGAACCTCATTCATCCACGCGGCCTGGCGAATGTTCTCGATGTCATCCTTCACTGTTGCCACGTCCGTCAGCCGGATGGGCGCACCATTCTTGTAAGCGATCACCAGGCCCGAGTAGTCTGCGCTCGAAAGCAGCTGATCGTTCGCGCCGATCTGATAAGACTGATGCGGACCGTCAAAGTTTCCCTTGGCCTGGTTCACATTGGCGGCTACCAGTGCGGTGCGCACGTCTTCCAGATTCATGCCGTACGCGGACAACTGTGTCGGATTTGCCTGGATTCGCACGGCCGGTTTCTGGCCCCCGCTGATGCTTACGAGACCCACGCCCGGCAACTGCGAAATCTTTGGCGCCAGCCTGGTATCGGTCAGGTCTTCCACCTGCGAAAGCGGGATTTCATTGGACGTCAGCGCCAGAGTGAGGATGGGTGCGTCGGCGGGATTCGTCTTGGTGTAGACCGGCGGCACCGGGAGATCCGCCGGCAGATAGGTTCCCGAAGCGTTGATCGATTGCTGCACCTCCTGCTCGGCGATATCGATGTCGAGGCTCAGGGCAAACTGCAGCGTGATGACCGAACTCCCATCGGAACTGACGGAGGTCATCTGCTGCAGCCCCGGAACCTGGCCGAACTGGCGCTCGAGCGGCGCGGTCACCGAAGACGCCATCACATCCGGGCTCGCGCCCGGGTAGAAAGTCATGACCTGAATGATCGGATAATCCACTTCCGGCAATGCCGATACCGGCAACTGGCGGTATGCAACGATGCCCGCAAGCAGGATCCCGATCATGAGCAGCGAGGTCGCCACGGGCCGCAGGATGAATGTGCGTGACGGGCTCATCGCTTCAGTTCATTTCCCGGCGGGATTCATGGTTGCGATGACTTTGCTGCCTTCCTGCAATTTATCCACTCCGGTCATCACCACTTTGTCTCCAGGCATGAGCCCCGAAGTGATCTCTGTTTGACTGGCGTCGGTAGTCCCTAACGTTATGTTGCGAACCGTCACCGTGTTGTCCGGCTTGATCAGATAGACATATGTATTGTTGGTGTTGCGCTGGATTGCAGCGGATTCCAGCAGCGTCACCCCCGTCTTTTCCTGCTGCAGCAGATGCGCATTGACGAACTGATTCGGAAACAGCTCCCGGCTGTCGTTCGCAAATATTGCGCGCAGTTTCAACGTGCCGGTGGTCTGATCGATCTGGTTATCCAGCGTCTCGAGGGTGCCTGTCGCGATCTTTTTCGTGTTCCCGCGGTCCCAGGCATCCACGGTTAATTTGGCGCCGCTCCGCATCTTCTGCAGAATGGGCGGCAGCTGATCTTCTCCGATCGGGAAGATGACGCTGATCGGCTGGATCTGTGTGATGACCAGCATCCCGTTGGAGTCGGCCGCGTGAACGATATTCCCTGGATCGACCAGCCGCAGGCCGACGATCCCCGTGATGGGAGACGTGATGTGGCAGTACGTAACATTGAGCCTGGCCGCGTCCAGCAAACCCTGATCGTTGGTAACGGTGCCTTCGTCCTGCGTCACAAGAGCGCGCTGCGTCGCGAGCATCTGCTCCGGAACCGCGTCCTGCGCGACCAGAGTTGTGTAGCGGGTCAGGTCGATGCGAGCGTTCGCCAGCAATGCCTGGTCCCGGGTAAGCTGCCCTGTCGCCTGTATCACGACCGCTTCGTACGGGCGCGGATCGATTTCTATCAGAGGCTCGCCCTGCTGCACCAGATCGCCCTCCTTGAAAAGCACCTTCATCAGCTGCCCGTCAACCCGGCTCTTGAGGGTTACCGTGTAGATCGGAGTGATCGCCCCGAGACCCGTTACGTAGACGCCGATGTTTCCCTTCACGGCCTGCGTTGCAACTACCGGCGTAGCGGCTGCCCCCCCCGCCTTGCCGCCTTTGCCGGATTTCTTCTGCGCGGCAGCCGAGTCGCTCGATCGGGATAAAAAGAAGAGCAGAGCGCCCAGAGCCAAAACTACGAGAACCACGACATAGATCCACCGGCGTTTCCGTGCGATCGGTTTGGCTGGGGCTTCGGTTTTGGGGGGCGGTGGAGGCGGGGGTGTGCTACCCGGAGGCGGGGCGAGAAGCGCTTGAGGGTGCTCAGGCGCCGCTATCTCGGGTGGCGGGTTGTTCATCGATTCGCAGCCGTTCGAGCGTGCAACCCAGGGGCCAACTGGCAAGCTCGTGTTGACTGGGCGCAGGACCCCGCAGTGCCGTTACCGAGTGGTTGTATTATTAGTCACACACTGATCGTGGAATCGGAGGAGCTTCATCAAAGATCACAAGTTCCATTCTCTGCGGATTTAAGGCCCGCGCTGGGTGGGGTGTCCGCTTTAGTGTCAGCCGGATCATAGAGTACCGGGCTATTGCCGCTTAGATCAAGTCGATTTTATGCGGCATCAGAGACACCCTCATATGCGAGTGGTATCCCCTGTCTACGTCGGCGACAACGCCATCGATTGCACGGGATGTCAGCCCCAACTTGCTTAAGAACGCCTTGAGGTCATCGAGGCTGAACATAGCATAATTACCTCGGGGCTGTGCTGCGCTGGCGCCGACGCGTTACCCTTACGGATTCGTGCCCCTTTCCGAAGGAGCGCCCGCGCTCATCCGTGTTAATCTCGAACAGCTTCACAACGGCGAACGCGCCCGGCTTGTGGTGATTGGGAACCTCACCGCCGCCCAGCCTGCGGCGATCAACGCGGAGCGCCCGTGGCTACCCGCCAATTGTGGCCGAGGTCGTTTTTATCGGGAAGCACGTCTACGAAAGCCGTATCGTGCGAGACGGCTACAGCGTTGAAGACGTGATAGACCAGATCGCCAGCGCCTTGAGCGAGAGCGCCGCCGCGATCGCCTCGGCGAACATGACGGCGGTTGAAAATCCCCTGCCTCGCTCCGATCGTTACGGCAACGCGGTACGCGACCGCGCGATTTTCGAGTGTTCGGCCCGCCATCCAAGGCCGGAGCTTCTTTCAGTCGTACCGAAGGGTGACCACACAAAACCGAAAAGGCCACTCAACGAGTGAGTGGCCTTTTCTTTTCGAAGCGACCCGACCGGGTAACAGTTGCTTTCCGGCTCACCGGTCGCTATAGCCCAAGTATAACACTCTGCAAAGTGTTTTTGCAGGCCTGATCATGCTTGCATGCAACCACTATCCGGTACTACTGGTTCGGTGCGTTGGGTTCGAGGTAAAGCTTCACGCGGTTGCTCTCTTCGCCATTCATCACAATACGGAATTCAGTGGCGCCGCGATTCACGATCGGCGGGATCTGTAGTTCCACCAGGTAGTATCCTACGTATCCCGGCGCGAGTATGGCACGCTGCACGTCGATCTGACGCCCATCCAGAAACGCGGTCACGTTCCCCATTACGTTGTGCGGCGTATCCAACGGCGCGGGGACGCCAGTGGGCCATTCGGGCGTGACTTTTCCCAGTCCCGTGGCGAGAATCTGAACCGTGGAACCCGCGTACACCGCGATCTTCGGATCCAGCACCAGACCGCTCGCCGAGTCCAGAATGAGCGGCGAGCCATCGGCATCGACAAAGATTGCCGGCGCGGCGTCTTTGACGGTCAAGGGTACGGTCCAGCGGTCGTTCGCCCCTTCGAGAGCCAGGGAATATGTGCCGGGCGAGGCCTCGAAAGGCACCTGCACCTGCGAACTCTGGTCGGAAGCGGCCAGCACCGGATAAGACACTCCCTGGTTTCTCACCGCTTCGACTCTGGCCCCCAGCACGCTGACCAGTGAACCGGGCGCGGCGGCGCGGTCGGTCAGGTCGGCGCCGCTGACAATTTTTACCGTCCGTGTCCGGTGGGGCGCGGGAGTTTCGAACACACCATAGCCGTCGAGAGCGACAACGAGCGCGTTGTCCCCGCTCAGCGCGACATCCCAGGCGGGCGCCGCGGGAAGATCGCGCGCAATTGCCGTCCAGTTGCTCGCCGCGGCCCCGGCATCGTTCAGGGACAACATGCCGCCGAAGACACCTCCATCCGTTGCGACGTAAACCACGCCGGCGGAGCGATCCGCGGCAATTCCATGAATCTGGCCGGGCGGCAGGTTGCCGGTTACTTCATCCCAGAATAAACCGCCGTTCACAGTTCGGAAGAGGCGTGAACCCGCGGTGGCCAGAGCGGAATCGGGGCGTTCGCCGTCAACCCACAACCGCGTGATCGCGCTTCCCGAAGGCCCGCCCTGGGCGTCGGACCAGGTAGACCCGTTATCGCGGGAAACCAGCAGGCGACCGTCCGCTGTTCCCGCATAGCCAACAGTGCCGGATTGCGCCGCCGCGCTGACGTCGGCCCGCAGCGCGGCGCCGAACCGTGCCCGCAGCGCCAGTTCCGGGTCGCGGCCCTCTGCCGGAGTCCACCCAGCAGGCCCCCCCTCGGCGAGCGTGCCATCGGCCAGCGTGATCGTCCGGCGCCCCAGCCATTTACGAACCGCCAGATTGGGCAGTTCTTCGTTGAGACCCTGCCAAGTCAATCCTCCGTCGAGGGATCGCCACACGCCGAACAGATTCGCGGCCGAGATTTCCTCAGGGTTCGCGGGCGAGATGGCCAGCGCGCTGAATCCGCCGCCGATCACCGAGCGGTTGTTGAATCCGGTGAGGTTCAGCCAGGTCCGCCCGTTGTCTTGCGAGGCATAGAGGTTGGAACTCCCCATCGCGTACAGGTGCCCGGAAACTGACTGAATTCTTGCGTTCGGTTCCGGCAGCGAAACCGCCGATAGAGCCGCATTGCCGAATCCCGGTGCGGGAACAGAAGCGGTAGTGCTCAATCGCCAGTGGATAAAATCGGTGGTCTCGAAGATACGCCCGGATTCCGTCTGGGCGAGAAGCGCGCTTGCCCCGGCAGCGTACCAAGCTGCCGAAACGGGTCCGGAGGCAGGGCTGGCTAGCCCCTCATTGATCGTCGTGCCGTCGATCTTCTTCCAGACGGCACTCGTCTGCCCGAAGGCGGAGTGAGCCAGCAGAAGAAGGGCCGCCGCGACGCCGATCTGTGCTTTAATCCTCCGAACTGTATCCCGCGGACACATCGACGTGTCTCAATTGTACCCTGGCTGCCAGGGCCCTCTCTATGGAAAGTGCTGATTCCGTGCAAGTTGCTCAATTAATTTTGCCGGATCTCGACCTTCCCCTGCATCTGAAGTGCTATTCTGGTGCTGGTTCGTGTCAAACGTACGCCATCACACTTGTGTGCCCACCGGCGGCCCGCGCGGAACGCTTTGCTCGCTGGCAGCGACGCTGGCTGTGATGTTGCTTGCGACCGCCGGCGGTGTGCGCGCGCAGGTTCCCGGTCTCGATCCGGCGAGCGGCGCAGCGAAACTGCTTTCATTTACAGGCCAGGTTTCCGTTCAGCGCGGCGACCTCTGGGCTTTGAACGTCGGTGATCTGGTTCGGCCGCAAGAGGTAATCGTGACCGGCGCCGACGGCTACGGCGTCTTTCAGATTGCGGATGGCAGCAAGTTTGAGGTTTTTCCGAAATCGCACGTTGTTTTTCGCGCCAACAGGGGCGACTGGAGAGATTTGCTCGAAGTCTTCCTGGGCAAGATCCGGGTGCAGATCGAACACCCCGGCGGCCTGCCCAACAACAACAAGGTGAGAACCCCGACGGCCGTGATCTCGGTTCGCGGCACCATCTTCGACGTCGACGTGGACGAGCAGGATTCCACAACTCTGGTCGTCGACGAAGAGGGTTCGGTCTCGGTTCAGCACATTTTGAAAGCCGGCGATCCGAAGATCCTCGGTCCGGGCGAATACATCCGGGTCTTCAGGGATGAGCCGCTGGCGAAAAAGATGATCGACAAGGGCTCGCTCATTCAGCGCGCCATGGGAGCCGCCAGAGATGCGCTTTATCAGGTAGCGGGATCTCGCGGCGTCCCAACCGTGGCCCGGACCGGTGGTGTTACGCCACCCGTGAGCCTTCCGGGCGACCACAATGGCGGCAACGGGCCGCCGCCCACACCTCCGCCCCCCGCGCCACCACCCGTGCCCGCGCACTAAGCGCGGCTCAACCTGCCGGAAAAGGTGCCTGTGGCCTGTTATCACTATGTCGTTTCCGCACGAAACGTGTTCCAGCGACAGCCGGATAGGCTATTCTGCGCCACGCGCGGCCTTCTGGTGCGCAAGAATGCCAGCAAAGCCTCAAGGGTCGCGATGTGAAGTATTTCGGCGCACACGGAGCAGTTTTTGCCTTGTTCCGCGCTCATTATTAGTAGTGTTAACAGGCCCTAATTGATCCCGGTGAACCCGACAAGGTGCTTTGCGTCCTGCTGGTTCTCCTGACAGATGTATTCCATCAGCTCTTCCCTGGGTCGCAGCGTAGCTTTGAAACTGATGTCGAACGGCTCCGTGTAGGCGCCGGGATCGATGATTTTCGTGTCAATCTGCAGATTCCCGAGATCCTTGCGGGTATAGCGCTCGATCGTGTGGAGCTGCTCGGTGTGGGGATGTCCCGTCGAAGTCGAACCAGAACTTGTCGTTGTATCCGATCGTATCCACCACCAGCGTGTCGCCCTCGTAGTGGCCGATCGACTCACCGTACCAGGTCGGATCAGGATCGTCTTTATGCTTGCGGCCATCCGTGAAGATCTGCCGGAAGCTATGGATGTTGCCTTCAAAAGGAACCACACGTGCGTCTTGTCCTGCACGATTCTCCACGGATAGGGGGCGATGCGCGGCACGCCCGTGGGCAGACAATTGGCCTCGGGGTCGTCCTTCGACTGCCGCGCCTTGAAAATCTTTTCCGCCGCGGGTGTCATGGGAATCGTTCGCGCCTTTAGGCATTCCCTGCGTGATATCGCCGATCGGCCCCCCGCCGTTCCAGACACCTGAAAGATCGACCGTGCCGTCCGCGAGATGCGGTGTCGGTCCCTTCGGAACCGCGGGGAGCCCGCCGGCGTCCGACTGCCGGCCCGTCGCAGCCTGAACGCTGCCGCCGCGACGGAGATGTCGCCACCGCGGCCGCTGATGGCGGAGCTGCCGCCGGCGCCTGCGCAAAGACCGAGATCGCGCCAACGGCGGAGAGAACAATGTAGCTTTTTCATGCGAAAATTCCTCAGAAGAATTGAGTTGGGGATTTACTGGCCGCTGTCGGTTGCCGACCCGGCGAATACTTTCCTGCCATCGGCTAAAACAACCGTTCGTGCATTGGCCATGGTGTTGCCGTCTTTGGCCCGCGAACCCGATACCGTAACCACGTCGCCTTCTTTGAGCGAGTGCCGGGTCCACCCGTTCCGTGCGAGCACGTTGGGGCTGGCCAGTTCCAGATTCCATTCCGTCACGGTGCCGCTCGCATCCTTGACCGCGAGGTAGATCCGGGCGTGCGGGTTGGTCCATTCCATCTTCGTCACGGTGCCGTGCAACTCCACCGGCTTGCTGGCGTCATATTCGGCCGCAAACGAGTGGTGGGCAAACACGGGAACCGCGGTCGCCAGCATCCCGGCGCAGGCAATCAAAATTGCGAGCTTCGGCTCTCATAGAAATCTCCTTCAGAATTCTTCATGCGAATCAACGATACGAAATCAGCGATTAATATATCAGAGTGCGGCAGACTCACGCAGGAGACGCAGGTCATTTGTAAACTTATGTCTTTCGCGCCAACAGTGCCCCCCAGTGAAATCCCGCGCCGAACGCGGCAAAGCAAACGGGATCGCCCGGCTTGAGATCCGCCTTTTCGATCCACTCCGATGCCGCAATCAATAGCGGAAGCCGACGACGTATTGCCGTATCGCCCGATATTCGACGGAAATCGGTCGGAGCCAACGCCCAGCACCCTCGCCACCCGATCGATGAGATTCTGGTTGGCCTGATGCAGCAGAAAATACCGCACATCTCGCGCGGTCATGTCATTCCGCGCGAGCACCTCTCCGATGACGCGCGGGAACTTTGCGTGAAGCCTGCATGATCACCGCCCGGCCGTTCATCTCGCACCGCGCCGCTGAACTCGAGGCGCAGATCTTTCGCCCAGGTCCCGTCCGAATGCAGCGCCGAATCGACTATCTCCAGCGCGCCGCCAGTCTCCCCGCCCTGTTCCGAAACGATGCAGGCGCCCGCGCCATCCCCGAACAGAATCGCAACGTCGGAATTCAGCGGCTCCGCAAGCGCCGGTCCGGACATCTTCTCTGCCGCGACGACGAGAACATTGCCGAAGGACGGCGCAAGCCGCGCGGCCATCGCCATGCCGAAGAGCGATCCCGCGCTCGCAATCGGCAGATCGATAGCAGGCACGCCAGGAATTCCGATGGCGTGTCGCCACTCCGCCGCAGGCCCGGGAAATCGCCGCTCGGATGCTGCCGGACGACACAATCACCATACCCAGACTCAGCCGCCTTAATGCCGCCGCGTTTCAGGCAATCTTCCGCGGCTGCGCGGCTGCCATCACGGCGACGGTTTCCTCGGGTTCCGCGATGCGCCGTTCCGCGATCCCGCTCATGGTCTCGATCCAGGCCGGGTTCGCAGCCAAGCCTTTGGGCAAGCTCCTCGTTACCGAGTACGCGCTCGGGCAGCTAGCGTCCAAACGAAATCAATGAGGCCTTCCCCACGTCGATCACGCCGCGTGAGCGCCCGCCATGTATTTTCCGACCGTTTCTTCAATGCGCGCGATGGATTCGAATCGCCGCGGATTCAGTTCGGAATCCGGTATCCTGATCTGGAATTCCTTTTCCAGTTCGCCCACCACATCCGTCAGCGCAAACGAATCCAGATAGCCCGCATCGAACAGCGACTCCTCCGCATCCGGTCCGTGTGTTTGTTTGAAATTCGGACCACGATGGCCGTGATCCTCTCCCGTTTATTCATGGAATTCCGAATATGCCCTTTCCAGCTGATCGAACAGCATTTTCCCCAGCATCTGATATCCGGCGGAAGTCAGGTGGATGTAATCCGCCTGCGCCAGGCCCGCCTGTACCCAGCGCTTCATCATTCCCGCGCCGCCCATCTGCGCGCGCCAATCGAAGAAGGCCACGTTCTGCTCTTCGCGCGACGTCGCGCTGGACCTCGATGACCTCGTCAAGGTGCGCCAGCGGACGCAACCGCCCGCAATCCGGCGGGCCCACCATCAGAATCGAAGCGGCGGGCGCGGCGCGGCGCAACGCGGTCGAGAACCGCCGCGAGGTCGGCACGGTATTGCCCTTCGGTCCACTTCGGGCTGTTGGCTTCGTTGGTGCCGTAGGCGAGAATTACCAGCGCCGGATTCCGCGCCGCCAACCTCTCCCGACCACACCGCTTCGTTCCAATCGAGCATCGATGCTCGCCTGCGCGCCGTTGATTCCCAGCGTCTCGAACGTAATGCCATGCGGGTTATCGAGAGCCCAGCCGAACAAACGAACCGGCGCCGTTTTCGAGCGTTCGCAATAACAATTGATGAGGTCCGGGCTCAAGTCGCCCTGATAACTCCCGGGGCCAGGATCGCCCGCGGTGGCGATCGTGGCGATGATCTGGTCGTCAACCTGGAGCTCGACTTCGCCGCCGCCGGGTTGCTGCAGATAGAAGGATCTCAAGCGCCTCGCCGCTGGCCGCAAGAGTGACGGTCTGACCCGCTTTATCGGTGGAAATGCTGATTCCACTCAGCCCCTGATCGGGATCCTCGCGCGTCGCCATCGTGCCTTCGGTTTTCCATCCGGCCGAATTCGCTCCTGTCGCATCGAACCGCCGGTATCCTCTATAAGGATGGCCCGCCTGGACAAATCCCGGGCCGCCGTCGCCGAGGTATTCCCTGCGCCGCGATGCGCATCGAATTGACCCAGTCGTCGGAAGCCGTATGCGAATCGCCGAATTGAAGCACATGTACCGGCGACACGCTCTGATGCGCGTCGCTAATGATGGGCCTGCTCGACCTGCGCAAAAAAACCGGCCAGCGGCTTCACATCTTCGAAAGCGGGACCGGCCTCGGCGATTTTCCGGTCGATCTCCGCGCGCGCAGCCAGACGGAGGGATGCCGCGATCGGCTTCGGCGGCGCGGGGCGAACGGTTTTTTTCGTTGCCGTGACAGCTTTCTTTTTTGACGTTTTCTTCTTCGTCGCTGTTGGCTTCCTGGTGGTAGCGGTGGGATCTGTTTCCGCCGCGAGCCCCCCACGACCAGCGCTGTCGCCATCAGAATCGGAAGGAAAGTTCTCATCGGGACGAAATGTTGACCGCCTTGGGCATGTCTTCGTAGCTCTTCACCAGCGCGCTCTCGAACAAGCCGCCCACAATCGCCGCTCCGGCGGGCAGCGGATGCATGAAATCGGCGCTCACCAGACGAGGCTGAGCCTGATACCAGCGTCCCATGGCGCCCGCGCCGCCCATAGCCGCGAATGTATTGAAAAACGCGCACCCGGTTTCACGCGCGACCTTTCTCTGCGCCTCAATCAGTTTTTCCAGGCTCTCCGGCGTCGTGATCTCGCCGCCCTCCATGACTCCGCGGTCCATCGGACCCATCAGGATCAACGACGCGTGCGGAAGCGCCGCGCGGATTCGCCCGATCACGGTCCGCAACTCGTCCGGATACTCTTTGTCCACATACTTAGGGTAAATGCTTTCGTTCGTTCCGTAGTTCAGCACCACCAGAGCCGGATTTTCGTGCTGCAGCTCCGCGGCCCACTGGTGCGGCTCGAAATAGCGCAAAGCCATCTGAATCTGCGCGCCGTTGATCCCGAGACTGCTGTACTGAACGCCTGGCTGGTCTTTATCGAAGCGGTACCCGAACAGCCGCGCCTTACCTTCGACGACGCGGAGTTCGAGCGAATCGTTTCCCGCGGGCATCATGATTTCGGCGAACGCCGGGTGCTTCTCATCCGCGGCAGTATCGACCTCAGCCGGCGGATTTCCCCCAAACTGCACGGAAAACCGTCCCCCGTCCGGTTGCGCGAGATAGTAAACGATCACGCGCGCGTAACCGTCGTTGGGGAGCGTCACGCGCGAAACCGCGCCAGCCTCGCCCCGAAAGCTCACTCCGCCCAGGCCGTGAATTCCATCCGGCTCCCGCGACTGGCTGGCCGGCAGAATCTTCCAGCCTTTGCCCTCCAGCCTGACGCCGCTGTGACCGTACCAGGCCCAGGGTTTCGCGATCAGCAGATACCCATGGCCGGCATCGCCGAAGCGGGCCTCAAGCAGCCGCCGCACATCGGACGTAATCGAATCCGCCGTGACAGGCGAATCGCCATAGTGCAGGATCCGCGTCACCGCTCCGGGTTGTTTGGCCTCGGTCCTTCTCAGCGCGGCGTGGAAATCGTCCAGACTTCCGGGCGGAACTTCAAGATTGGGAATTTCGGGCGTTGGTGAGAGTGTTGCCCGCGCCGGTTCAAGCGCGACTGGACGCTTGGTTCCGATCGACGACTGCGACCCGAATCGCCCCGGCAAATATAGCGAAAGCCAGTACGGTCCACGTGGTCTTGCGCGGCAGAGTGCCAAAGATTTCAGGCATATTCAGAACTTCGTATAGATGAACGGCGCGGCTCCGGTGGATGCGACGTAGCGAATCGCCACGGTCAGCACAGCCAGAGCCGCCGCCTGCACCAATGCCGGCGTCCGGGCGAACAAAAGCAGGCTTCCGTCGTACCAGGATTTCGGCAGGAAGTGTCCAACCACTCCAATGCCGAGGACCAGCAAAAACAAAGGCGTCGTGTTGTCGAACGAATAATGTCCCGATGCGATCTGGCTAAGGATCCTCGACGCCGTACCCAGGTTCGCCGCGCGGAAGAACACCCATCCCAGCAGAACAAAGTGAAAGGTAAGCAGCGATCCCGCCACCTGTCTTATCGGACCGGGCTCCGGCCGTCCCCGCCGGATCGACTGCCAAAGCCGGAACGCCGCGAGACCGGTCCCATGCAGCGCGCCCCAGACCAGAAACGTCCAGCTCACCCCGTGCCACAGCCCGCCCAGCATCATCGTGATAATCAGGCTCACGTAGGGCATCACGCGCGTCCGCTTACCCGGCAGCGAAAAGTAAAGGTAATCCCGCAGCCAGTTCGAAAACGAGATGTGCCACCTCCGCCAGAAATCGGCTATGTTCGCCGCCCGGTACGGCGACCGGAAATTGATCGGCAGGCGGATTCCCAGCAGCAGCGCGGAGCCGAGCGCTATGTCTGTGTAACCCGAGAAATCATAATAGAGTTGAAACGCGTAAGCATAAACCGCCACCAGCACATCTCCCCCGGAATAAAGCGTGGGTAGGTCGAAAACCCGGTTCACCAGATTGTTGCCGAGGTAGTCGGCAATAAGAAACTTCTTTGCCAGACCCAGACCTATCAGAAAGAGAGCGCGGCTTCCTTCTTCGCCGGTCAGAACAACGTTCTTCCACTTCCATTGGGGGATCAGAGAACTTACCCGCGTGATAGGACCAGCCAGCGTCGTCGGGAAAAAAGCTACCGCTGCCATATAGTCGAGGTAACTCCCGGCCGGCTCGGCATCCCGCCGGTAGATATCGATGGTATAAGTCATCGCCTGGAAAGCATAGAAGGACAAACCGAGAGGAAGCAGAATATCGCCGGGGAAAAGATGGTGACTGAGTGCGATTAATCCCACATTCATTGCGATGCTGACTGAGACGAGCACACGCCGCGCGGTCCGGCTCTCGCTGCGTCGAATACTTCGTCCCAGCAGAAAGTCGGTCGACGCCGCGGCCGGCATCAGAACAAGGTAGATCCATCCCCAGACGCCATAGAAGAACAGATTAGCGGCGCAGATCAGCAGGATGGAAGGGAATCGGAACCTGCGCAGCAGCCAGAACGCAAAAAATACAGCTGCCAGGAAGCAGTAGTAAGCGGGAGCGGTAAGCAACATACAGCCGGGCGCGCAGCGAGTGATTTGAGTATAGAGTCACTCCCGTCCGCCTGGCTAAGCGTCCGCAATTATTTTTTATTCATCTGCAATCAAGCGCCCCCGCCGCGTCGAGGCGAACGGAAGCGACGTTTATTCCGGTCGATCTCGAGGCTCTTGTCAGTTAAACCTTGTCAGGTAAATAGCGATACAATCGGCGCCGGGGGTTGGATTCATGCTCCAGGCGCATTGGATGGTTCTTTTAGCGCTTCCGGCCATAGCGGCCGCCGAGGCGCCGGCTGTGAATACGGCGGCGGGCTCCATCCGCGGGACACTTCTGGAACAGGGTGGCGCAGTCTTCAAAGGAATCCCGTTTGCCCAGCCCCCGTTGGGCGATCTGCGTTGGCGTCCGCCTGCGCCGGTAAAATCATGGACCGGCGAACGCGATGCCACGGCCTTTGGAGCACCCTGTTCCCAGAACGCGGGCGGCGGACGCGGGCCGCTCGCGACCGCGAGTGAAGACTGCCTCTTCCTCAATGTCTGGACGTCCGAATGGCCTGTCGCGCCCCTCAAATCGGCGCGCAAGCCCGTCATGTTGTGGCTGCATGGCGGCGGCAACTACGCCGGCACGGCCTCAGGTGACAACTTCGATGGCGAAAGCCTCGCGCGCCACGGCGTGGTGCTGGTCACCGCCAATTACAGGCTCACGATTTTCGGTTTCTTCGCCCATCCCGAGCTCACCCGCGAATCGCCGCGGCATGCTTCCGGCAACTACGGGCTCATGGATCAGATCGCCGCTCTTCGATGGATCCACGACAACATCGCCCGCTTCGGTGGCGACCCGGATAACGTCACCATTTTCGGCCAGTCCGCCGGAGCGGTCGACGCCAATGTCCTGATGACCTCGCCGCTGACGAAGGGCTTGTTCCATCGGGTGATCGCGGAAAGCGGTACCGTGGCCAGGAACCCCGACGCGGCAACCCTGAGCATGACCGCGCTGGGCGCCGTGATGCGGGTAAAGGACGGGCCAGTCAGCATATTCCGACGCGGCCGCGCTCCCCGAAGCGGAAAGCAAAGGTCGGAAGCTCGGGACGCTGAAGTCTCTGCGCGCGCGATCCGCCGCCGACCTCCTGAAAATCGTGGCCGCGCCGCAGCAGAGCATCGGCCCGGCAAACGGAATCATCGTTGATGGCTGGGTCCTGCCCAAACCTCCCGCGCAGGTCTTCGCCACCGGCCAGGAACACCGCGTACCCCTGCTGATCGGAAACAATTCCCGCGAAAGAACGCCGCCGCCGGTCGCCCCGGAAGATCTCCGCCATGCCATGGAAGCCATGTACGGGCCACTCGCATCGAGGGCTTTCGAGCTCTACGGGAGCGACGCCACCGAGTGGGTTGTGGATACCATGTACCGCTGCCCGGTGGTCGCGCAGCTGCTCTGGCATGTTACGAACAGCCCCGCGTGGGAATACGAGTTCGATCGCGGGAGAGCGACGCATGGGGCCGAGGTTCCGTACGTCTTCGGGACCGCCGCCGACCCCAACATCCAGACCTACTGGACCGGCTTTGCCAAAACCGGATCGCTGCCCTGGCCGAAATTCGACGCAAGATCCCGCGGCTATATCGAATTGACCGACAAAGGAGCCGTACCCGGCGAAGGCCTGAGGCGCGCCTTCTGCGACCTCTATGTCGATAACGTAAACCGGCTAATAGCCCCGTAGCAGACACAAAAAGAGAGTTACAATCCTCTGCATGAGCGCAGGCTCAAAAACCGATCCGGCAAAGAAATACTGGTGGGCGCTCGGCATCGGCGTACCCGTGCTGGTGGCTCTCATCGGAATCGTTCCGCCCCTTCTGAAAAAAGAATCCAAAGATCCGCCGGGTATCTCCATCACCCGCGATTCGCACGATCTCAATTTCCAGCCCGTTACCGTGATCGAAGCCGAATACCGGACGAAAACCGGCCAGCAGTTGCCGCCGGAGCTGAAACAACAGATCGACCAGGCCCTGCAGCTCATGAAGCAGCAACGGTATGGCGATGGCATTCCGCTGCTGCGCGCGGCCTTGGAAAAGGCGCCGGTGCCGTCGGTCATGACCGACCTCGGGCACGCGCTCGCCATCACGGGGAACTCGACTGAGGCGCAGACGCTCTACAACCAGGCCGCGACGGCGGACCCCTCAAACAAGCAGGTTGCGGAAGGAAAGCAATTCCTCTCGATGCTCGCCGGTAACAATACCATCCTGACCGCCGCGGAAATCCCCGTGCAGAAGCCCGTTGCCACAACTGTGCCCGATGGCGGCGTCGATTTCTTCAAATTCACCGCTCCCGCCGGCCCGCGCGACATCCTGCGTGTCCGGCTGCGGAATCGCTCCACAACCCTCGCGCCGGGGGTCAACGTCATGAACGCGGATAAGGCTCCCGTCGGAGGCACATCCGGCGCCGCTGCCGCCGATGTTGCGTACGAATTCCCTGCCACTCCCGGCGCCGTTCATTATGTGCGGGTCGCGCCGAATTTCAGCGGAGGAGGCGCCTATACCCTCACCGTGGAACCGACGCATAGCTTCGACTCTTACGAGCCCAACGACACCATACTTACGGCAAAGGACATCTCCGGAGGCGGTCCGTTCGAGGCAAATATCATGGATGGCAACGACACGGACTTCTACCGATTCCGCGCGCGCGCCGTCAAAACGACGATCGTTATCGAGAATCGGTCCACCACGCTGGGCATCTGGTTAGCGGTCACCAATGCGGATAAGGCTCCCGTGGGAAGCACAAGCGGCCCCGTCGCCGCCAACGTACGCTATACGTTCGACAGCACACCCGGCAGCGCCTTTCAGCTGCAGATCTCGCCTTATTTCAGTGGCGGCGGGAAGTACGCCTTCACCATCCAATAATTACTGCGGGCGCCGGAACAGGCCCCCGTAGACCGCCTTCGCCAGAATGTGACCCTGAATCGCTTTCACAACGTTGGCGCGCGTCTCAAACGCGTCCGCCGACGGCTTCACATCCAGCTTCGTATCCAGCGCGAAGAGCTCGAAAACGTAATGGTGGAACGGACCGGTTGCGGGTGCTCCCGGACCGCGATACATCGGTCCCGTGGCGCTGATCTGATAGCTCCCGTCGGGCAATTGCGATCCCTTGGGTACGCCTTCGGGCAAGCCGGCCGCCGTCGCCGGAATATTCCAGAGCACCCAGTGCGCCTGATCGTCGCTGGTCTTGTTGCGCGCCAGATCCATGTCGTGCATGTTCAGGAAAAAACTCTGCGTGCCCGCGGGTGCGTTGGTCCAGGTCATCGCCGGCGACGTACCCTCTCCGACGGCAACGCCCGGGGCGGCCTGACTGAATTTGACCGGGAACTGCCCGCCATCGGGAAATCCCGCAATGGTCAGAATCATGGGCGGTGCGGCAGGCGCGGCGCCCGGGCCCTGAGCCGATAGCATGACCGTCATGAAAACCACCGTCGGGGACAAAAGCAGCAAGCGCATGGCAATATCCTATCGCGAAACCCAACCGCCAGGGGACCACTGTGAGACCGCGGGTGATGATCCGCATGGAGATGCGGCTACCAGCCGCGTTCTGTAGCTCCCGACGCGCTCGAATACGCCCACTCGCTCGCATCGCGGCACAGTCCCGCAACGATTCGCCTCCTTAGCTGGTTACTTTGATACCCGAGACAATTTGGAAAGATCACCCATGGGGCAGATCGGTGCATGAACGTGATTGGGCATCACTACCCAACTTCCGAGTTCGTGGAAGCCTTTCTGTTGCCCTGCATAGAGGGCGCCGATCACGGCACGGGTGATCGGTCAGCCACTGAGGACCGGTGGCGCGGGCATCAAGGACCTTGTCGAAGGCGAAGAATCCGGCCCCTTCTGTAGTCCACGACTCCGCTATCCGTTGCACGGGAAGTGAGCCGGCGAGACGCCAGGTGAGGAAGCAGGGTGATCCTGGTTGGTGCCAGTGCCGGAGATGGGAATGTGGGGACACCACGAACTGAGAGTGGCAGCGGGTTCGTGGAATTCTCGGGAAAATCGAGGAACGCGGCTGGTAGCCGCATCTCCACCAGCCTTGCGTACTGTCCTGGTTTTTTCCTCGTTCGCGTGCCCCGTTGTATCGGTTCAGTACCTGTCCGGTCGCGGCCGACGCAGCGCGATACCCGCAAGAGCCAGGCCGGAGATCAGCATGATCCAACTGGCAGGCTCGGGAGACGCCGTGGTTGCCGGCGTCACAGTGCCATAAAGGTAATTACTTTCGAAGGTGGCCGAGTCGAAGTTACCCGGCAGTACCGCGCTTCCCTGAGGATAGGCAAAGTCGAATTGAAAGCCTGGACCTACCTCGACCGAATCAATGTCGCAGCAGGGGGATTGTATGGAGACAGACAGATATGGATCTCCACCGAACTTATAGCTTGCCTGTCCGGTTGTCGCACTTGCAATGGACGAGTTGCCGTAGGTAAGGCTGGTGAATGTCTGCGTCCCAAAGGCGCCTCCAAAGGTGTCACCGTTATTTGTCGCCTCAGTCAGGTTGATATTGGTGAGGTCGAGATCGCTTGTATCGATAGTGAATGTGCCCGTTATTGTGGCCGGGCCGGTTCCACCATCCTCCGCGCCCGGATCGAAGTTCAGGTTCACATCGAAGGTAATAGAGCCAGCGGACGCCGATCCGGCCAGGCCCAGTACGACGCAAACCGCGATGCCGGCGCAAAGACTCTTCATGTGTGCCCTCCAGGGAAGGTCATCGCGGACACGGCGGTGGCCAACGATCAGTCTAACGCCTTCGCCATTTGCCTGGCAACCAAGTCAGCGCAACCAGGCCACCACCGACAGCAGGTCAGTACCGACAGTACTCATCCGGAGGAGGTGGATTCCCGAGGAATGGTGAGAAATTGCCCGAGCCGGCGCAAATAGGCGCTTTCGCGTCCGCCACGCTCGCAGAACCCGCCTGAAGCCGGAAGGCAACCTTTGAGGTTCCCGCAGGGGAGTTCCTTTTTCGACCGCCGAAATCGAGCTCGAAGCCCAGCGCCAGGACCGCCGCGCCGACGCCCAAAATGCCCGATCCTGCGGCTACGACCCCGAGCGTTACTCCGGACTCGTTCTGAAACAAGCCGCCTGACCCAACCCAACTGCTGGCAGCCGGCAGAAATCGGGTGTATAGTGTGTGGCGGCAAGCCAAAGAACGGCCAGAAGGAGACCTTCCATGAAGAAATACTCCCGCAGAGACCTGGGATTTCTGCTCCCCGCGCTCGCGGCGGCCACCGCGACCACCTCGAAAGCCCAGACCGCGGCCGATACTTCCCTCGAGAAACTGCCGGTCCTGAAAACGAAGGCGTACCTTTATAACGAGCTCCCCGTCACCACCAACGGCCAGAACAAGCAGCGCCGCATGTTCACCGGCAAGACCCATACGGGCTTCAAAATGGAAAGCCATCAGAGCGACATCGCGCCGGGCGAGGTGAATCACCCGCCGCATCAGCACTTGAGAGAAGAAATGATGCTGGTCCGTCTGGGCACCATGGAGTTGACCATCTCCGGGAAACCCTTGCGCCTCGGCCCCGGCGATGTGGGTTTCATCGGCTCCAACGAAATGCACAACGCGAAGAACGTGGGAACCATCCGCGCGGAATATTTCATCGTCAACATCGGCCGGGACGATGTATAAGACGCTCGCCGCCGCCGCTGTCCTCGTCGCCCTCGCGCTTTCCGCGGCGACTGACGTTGCGCCCCTCAACGATCTGCCCAACGGCGGCTATCGCAACACCATCCGCGACTGGGCGCACCCGCCGAATGGCGTGCCCTGGGCTGCGGTAACCGCCGTCGAGGTCGCGCCCGACGGCAGCATCTACGTCATCCATCGCTGCCATGACAACTCCTGCGCCGGCCGCACCGAGCCGCCCATCCTCAAATTCGACGCATCCGGGCAAGCTTCTCAAAGCCTGGGGCGAAGGCATGTTCATCTTCCCGCACGGCGCGACGGTCGACCCGCAGGGCAACCTCTGGGTCACCGACGAGCAAGGCAAGGATGGCATCGGCCAGCAGGTCTTCAAGTTCAGCCCCGAAGGCAAGGTCCTGATGACACTCGGCAAAGCGGGAGTGGCCAGCGACGCGCCCGGCCTTTTCGATCAACCCACCGACGTCGCGATCGCCGCCAACGGCGACATCTTCGTCACCGAAGGCCATCTCCAGGGCAACAATCGCATCTCGAAATTTTCGAAGGACGGGAAATTCATCAAATCGTGGGGCAAGAAAGGCTCCGGCCCCGGCGAGTTCTTCGCGCCTCACACCATCGCGATCGATTCGCGCGGACGGCTTTTCGTCGGCGACCGTTCCAACAACCGGATCCAGATCTTCGATCAGGACGGCAACTACCTCGACACCTGGATGCAGTGGGGTCGTCCCAGCGGAATCTTCATCGCCAAAGACGACACCATGTACGTCGCCGATTCCGAATCGTGGGGTACGGATGAACCCGGCTGGAAGAAGGGCATCCGCATCGGCAGCGCCAAAGATGGCTCGGTGAAGGATTTCATCGAAGACATGGAATCGACCACCGAGGAACACAGCGGCGCGGAAGGCGTTGGCGTGGATGCCGCGGGAAACATATACGGCGCGGTGGTTCGCCGGCAAATGCTTGAGAAACACACCAAATGAGACTGCGCCGCGCTCCTGGCGCTTCTCATTCCCGCCGCGCAGCCCGCCGCGCAGGCCCAGGCTCAAAACGCCGACTGGCCGCTCGTCGGAGGCGATCTGGGGCAAACACCCGCTACTCGCCGCTCGCGCAAATCAACACCTCGAACGTGAAGACCATGAAAGGCGCCTGGATGGCCCGCCTGAATTCCGGCTTCGGCCCGCCCTACTCCCAGCAGGGAACGCCGGTCGTGAAAGACGGCGTGATGTACATAACCACCGGCGAGCAGGACATCTTCGCCCTCGACGCCAAAACCGGCAATCTCATCTGGGAATATCGCACGCCCACCGATCCGAAAACGCCGGACAACAAAGCCAAGCGCGGCGTGGCTCTCGGCGACGGCATGGTTTTCGGGGTCGAAACCGATATCCGCAAACCGCCGCCCGCCTCGGGCAAAATGGAGCCGGTAACCCGCCTCTTCGCGCTCGATCAGAAAACGGGAAAGCTCCTCTGGAAGCACGAACTCGGTGAAGACATTGCGAAAAACCTCCGCCAGTATGTCTCCGCGCCGCCGCTCTATTACAAAGGGCTCGTCTACATCAGCGTCTCCGGCGGCGATGGCGGCATGCGCGGACGCCTCACCGCGCACAACGCCAAAACCGGTGCCGAAGTCTGGCGCTGGTGGGCCGTGCCCGCTCCGGGCGAGCCAGGCAGCGAGACTTGGGAAGGCGAATCGTGGAAAACCGGCGGCGGCGCCATGTGGGTGCAGCCCGCGCTCGATCCCGATCTCGGCCTGCTCTACGTCAACACCGGCAATCCCTGGCCCGACTACAACGGTTCCACGCGCGGCGGCGATAATCTGTTCACCGATTCGGTCGTCGCGCTCGATGCGATGACGGGAAAATATCGCTGGCATTTCCAGACCGTCCATCACGACCTCTGGGATTTCGATATGCCCACCCCGCTCATCCTCTTCGATCAGACTTATAACGGCCAGATGCGCAAGGCCCTCGCCGCGCATTCGAAGCAGGGGTGGGTCTACATTCTCGATCGCGTGACCGGCAAGCCTCTCATCGCGACCGACGAGAAGCCCGTTCCGCAGGACGCGCGCCAAAAGACGGCGGCCACGCAGCCGATTCCGGCGGGCGATCCCACCGCGCCGCAATGCGCCGAGCCGGTCGCCGGGTATGCAGCGCGGCTGCATGTTCACGCCTGTCTGGACCGATACGAAAATCGCGCAACCCTCTGCCGCCGGCGATTGGGCGCCCGGCGCGTACGATCCGCAATCCGGTTATCTGTTCTTCACCACTGGAGTCTCAACGCGCAAATTCAGCCCCACTGGCCGTGTTTCGGTCGAGGGCACGCGCGAGTATGGCTTCATCACGGCGCTCGATTCGCGCACCAACAAACAGGTGTGGCAGAAGGAAGTCCCTTATCTCGCGGGCTTCGGCAGCGGCGTGCTCGCAACCGCCGGCGGGCTGCTCTTTCATGGCGGCAGCGACGGATATTTTCGCGCCTTCGACTCCCGCACCGGCGATGAGCTTTGGCGTTTCCAGACCGGGTTCGGAGCCGACGCCCCTGCCGCAACTTATGAAATCGGCGGCGAGCAATACGTCGCCATAGCAGCCGGAGGCAGCCGCGACGGCTTAAAGGAAGCGAAGGGCGATCTCGTCTGGAGTTTCAAGATCGGCGGCAAATTGAACCCGTTGAACGGTCCGCCCGCTCCTCCGCCGGTAGTCCTTGCGCCATCAGCGCCGGGCCTCGGCGTAGATCGCCCGAGAGAATGAGTTCGAGGCAGGTCATTTCCTGAGATCGAAAACGATGCGGCCGCCGACGATCGTCATCACCGGTTTGATGTTCCGGATCTCATCCGCCGGAACCGTCAGATAATCGCGATTCAGAACCACCAGATCCGCCAGCTTGCCCGGTTGCAGCGAGCCGAGATTATCCTCCTGAAAAACGAAATACGCGTTCTTGCGCGTATGCGCGATCAAGGCGTCTTCCCGGCTGATCGGCTGCCTGTTCACCAGAGCGCCACCCGCCATCTTCCCCGTAACGGCAAACGCGAGGGTTGTGAAAGGCAAGGTCTGGTTCGCCGCCGTCCCGTCGGTGCCCAGTCCCCATACGATTCCGCTGTTCTGAATCGTGCGCAGCGGCGGCATATCGAAAGCGCCGTCCCCGAAGCCTTCATGCATGATTCCGCCGTTGATCACCGCCCAGGGATGAACCGCGGCGTACATCCCCAGTTTCTTCATCCGTTCGAGCTGAGGCCCGTTGATCTGATTCACGTGCGCCAGGACCCATCGCAGATTCTTTACCGGATAGACCGCGTTGACCGCCTCGATCTGGTCCAGAAACGCGTTGATCGTATCGTGCAATTCGGCATGCACATGCAAAGGCAGCCCGGCCTTCGCAATCTCCATCGCCATCCGCCGCCACTGCTCCAGCTGCTCCGGCTGCGGATTCGACTTGAGCGCGAACATCGGGTCGTGCAGCGGCCCGTAAACGGTTTCCCCGAACGACACAGTGTCGATAAACGAATCGCCCTGGAACAGCTTCGGCTTCATCGCGGCGACCTGCTGTATGTCGGTCGTGCCTTCAATACAGAACACGCGCACGTTGAGCTGACCCTGCGCTTTCCACTTCCGGAAAATCTCCATCACGTTGGCATCGCAGCCAGGCACGCCGATCGATGTCAGTCCCGCCCGGTTCATGTCGTTTACCAACGCCCGCGCACTTGCCTCCAGCTGATCCGGCGTCACCCTGGGAAGCCGGCTCGCTACCGCGCGAGTAGCCGCAATGTCACCCCGCACAATGCCCAGCGGCTTTCCGGAAGCATCGCGCAGAATCGATCCTTTTACGAACTCCGGCGGGTCGGGCGCATTCGCCTTGATCCCCAGCAGATCGAGCGCGCGGCTGTTCAGAAAGACCTGATAGTAAGACTCCTGCAGCGCCACCGGATGATCCGGCGCGATCTCGTCCAGTTCCTCACGCGTAAAGGGCCTCGGATCGTCGCTGAACTGCTGATGCGCCCACCCGCCGATGTTGTAAACCCAGTCGCCGGGCCCCGCCGCTTTCACCCGTGCGCGCAGCATCGCGACCGCCTGCTTTCTCGAATCCACGCCGTCGAGGCGGAGCTCGCGCGTCCACGTCGCCGCCGCGCGCAGCAGATGCATGTGGTTATCGATCAACCCCGGGATTGCGGCGCGGCCGCCCAGATCGAGACTGCGCGTCATCGGCCCCGCCAGCTTCGCAATCTCCTGATTGGACCCGACCGCCAACACCCGGTCGCCAGCGATTGCGATGGCCTGCCCGATCGAAAAACGCTCGTCGACGGTAATGATCTTCCCGTTCGACAGAATCAGATCCGGCGCGGGCTGCTGGCCGAACAGGGCAGCACCGCTGAGGAGATTACTTACCAGGCATATGAGCCTGGTCTTTTTCGTTTTCATTGCAGCTGAACTCCAGGATCTCAGTGTCTTGCAGCAGATGCATTTTCTGCGGCGTCGTCGTCCAGGGTTTCGCGTAAGCCTCCGGGTCGTCGATCGTCGCCCGCACTTCCAGAGCGCCGAAACTCGTGCGCCGGAAACGCTCCACGACATGCAGTTTCTCGCTCGCCGCGTGGCCTTTGGCCGTATCGAGCCAGGCCTTGCCATTGAAGCCCGACGTCTCGATCACGAGCGTATCGCCGTCCCAACGGCCCGTCGAGTAGCCCAGCCAGGAGGGGTTGGCGTCCTTCGCCGGCCTGCGCCCGTCCATGAAAACCTGGCGGAACAGGCCCAACTGCTCATACAGGATGACCACTTCCGCCGGGGTCTGAATGATCTTGAACGGAAACATGCCGTTGGTGTTGACTCGCGGAACGCCCTGCGGAAGGCAGCGGGCGAGAGGATCGTCGGCATGCAGGTTTCGCTCGCGCTGCTCCTGCACCGCTTTGGCCCAGGGAGTTTCGATAACCTCTTCCGGCTTCAGGCCGGCCGCCAGATCCATAAAATAGGTTTGATCCTCGGCGATCCAGATGCCGGAAAGGTCGGGCTTCCCGTCGGCCGTCTTAGGCGTGGGCGCGGACATGGCAACTCCTGCCTTCGGATAATTCAGCCATTGCGCGGCAAGGGGAATCGTCAGCCCGCTCAAACCGAACACCAGGACCAGCCTACTTGCCCACGAGGTGTTTGAGGTCTTTTTCATTCTCGTCGCAGACGTATTCAATCAGGTCCGTGTCGGGATTCGCCGTAAACACGAGATTGACCTTCCACGGTTTCGTGTAGGCTTTCGGGTCGTCGATCGTCAGTTCGAGGTCGATGTGCCCGAAATCGCGGCGGTGGAACCGTTCCGTCAAATGAAGCGATTCTGTTCCGGGGTGGCCGTTGTTGTCGAGCCAGTTATTCTCCTCGAAGCCCTTCGATTCCACCACCAGAACGTCACCCTCCCAGCGACCGACCGAATAGCCCATCCACGCGGGATTCGGATCTTTCGGAAGCGCGCGGCCGTCCAGATAAATCTGCCGGTAGCTGTGCAGCGCCTCATAGAGAATGACGACTTCTCCCGGCGGCTGCAGGATCTTGAACGGATACGGGACCACATGCTCGCGCGGCACGCCTGAGAGGACGCAATAGGCCTGGGGATCTTCCTTGCCTTCGTTTGCCACCCGGTGCTTGAACAGTTCCTCCGCCCAGGGCTGGAAGGGAACCGCATCCGGTTTCAGGTCTCTGGCGATGTTGCCGGTGTAACCCGGCGCCACCTGCCACACACCCGACAGATCGGGCTTACCGTCGGCGGTCTTCGGGGCGGGCGCGGACAAGTTGGGATTGCCCTCCGCGGTGCGCGGAACTCCGGGCGTCGGGAACTTGAGCCACTGCGCCGGCGCGCTCCCCGCGAGCAGGACGGCTATGGCGATGGAGGCTTTCACGGTTACCTGTTAAGCAGATGTAGTCTATCAGAATCCCGGCGCGGGACAGCCAATCCTGATAGAATCGACGGCTGGTAAGCGCACTCCGGCCGTACGCTTTGGAAGGACAATAAGAAGATGCTGAGACTCGCGACTACTCTCTGCCTGCTGAGCGGCTCGCTCGCGGCGCAATGGCCGGAACACGCGACCGCGGGGGTTCCGCGAACATCGGACGGTAAGCCCGATCTTTCCGCCCCTGCGCCGCGCTCCGCCGACGGCAAGCCCGACCTGTCCGGAATCTGGATTGTCGAGAACTCCGGATCGCTGTTCTACATGACCGGCAATGTGAAGCCCGCCGAGATGCAGCCCTGGGCAGCCGCGCTCTTCAAACAGCGCGAGCAGAATTTCCGCAGCGACACCGATGGAATCAACTGTCGTCCGCCCGGGCCGAAAGCCGGCATCGGCGTCGGCAATCTCCCGCTGCGAATGATCCAGACGCCCGGACTGATTGCGATCCTCTACGAATATCAGACCATCTATCGCCAGATTTTCACGGACGGGCGCGCTCTCCCCACCGATCCCAATCCGACCTGGATGGGCTACTCGACCGGCCGTTGGGAGGGAGACACTCTCGTCGTCACGACCATCGGTTATAACGACCGGACCTCGGTCGACCTTGCCGGTCATCCCCACACCGAAGCTTTACGCACAACCGAGCGCTATCGCCGCGTCGATTACGGCCATATCGATCTCCAGATCACCTACGACGATCCGAAAGCCTACGCGCGGCCCTGGACGCAGGAGGCGAAGTTCGATCTGATGCCGGTGGGCGACCTGATCGAGTATGTGTGCGAAAACGAGCGCGACAAACCGCATCTTGTGGGAAAGAGCGGCGAAGAATTCGATGTTCCCGCCGAGGTTCTGGCGCAATATCCGGGCACTTACGGGACTGGCCGCTTCCCCTCGGTTGTTTCGCTGGAAAAGGGACAGCTCATGATCGATCCGGGGTCCGGAAAGATCCCGCTCATCGCGCACTCGAACACCAGTTTCACGATGGAGGGTACCGTTGTGGAGTTCGTGAAAGACGGCTCGGGCAAGGTTACCGGAATGGTCCAGCACTGGAACGAAGGCGACCGCGACTTCCCCCGCACCCGATAACGGGCGTTTTTTCGATATGATGATCAGGCAAAATGTTCAGTAGAAGTGTCGCCCTGCTCGCACTGATTCCAGCCTTGGGGCCGCTCCCACTCCTGGCCCAGTGGGAGGCCTGGCCAACCATCCCTGCTGTTCCCAAAACAGCCGACGGCAAACCTAACCTGAGCGGGCCCACGCCGCGAACCGCCGACGGCAAACCCGATTTCTCCGCGATCTGGCAATACCAGCGGCCGCCTGAACCCCCCGGCCAGGCGGCACCGCCTCCGCCGCAGCCAGGCGGAACGACCGATATCGTTCCGCTCGCCGTGCGCCGCAGCCAGTTCTGGAACCTCGGCGCCGCGTTCAAGGATGGCCTGCCCTTCCAGCCCTGGGCAGCCGAACTGCACCGCCAGCGCGTGGAGCAGAACAGCAAAGACAATCCCGACGCGCACTGTCTGCCGCTCGGCGTCATGCAGCTTCACACGCATGGACAGCCGCGGAAAATGGTCCAGACGCCGGGTCTGATCGTCATCGTCTACGAAGCGA
The DNA here is from genome assembly GCA_963764845.1 of Terriglobia bacterium. Classification (GTDB taxonomy): domain Bacteria; phylum Acidobacteriota; class Terriglobia; order Bryobacterales; family Bryobacteraceae; genus BOG-234. Next base: position 82,099 of record CAVXUE010000001.1, read on the forward strand.
ACTCCGGCCTGCGCCAGATCTTCACCGACGGCCGGCCGTTACCCAAAGACCCGGAGCCATGGTGGTACGGCTATTCGGTCGGCAAGTGGGATGGCGACACGCTGGTCGTCGAATCGGCGCATTTCCGCGATCTCGGCTGGCTCGATGTCGAAGGCAGCCCGCTGACGGAGCAGGGCAGGATCATCGAGCGATTCCGCCGCCCGGATTACGGGCATCTCGAAATCGAGGTCACGATCGACGATCCGAAGGCCTACACAAAGCCGTGGACCGTCACTGTCCACCAGCGTGTTCTTCCGGACACCGATCTGATCGAATTCGTTTGCCAGGAAAACGACAAGGCCGGGCCGCACCTTATCGGCAAATAGCGTGGGCAGATAGGCGGGCAGATCGCCTTCAGCGATCGAGAATCTTCCGCACCGCTTTCGCCAACGCGCGGAATTCTTCCTGCGACACTGCCGCTCCGGAATACTCCCGCACCGTAAGCCCGTAGTTCACCGCTTCGGCGACCGCCACGCGCTGGCTGATTCCCGGCAGCACCTTCCGGCCCATGTTCTCGAGCGAGGAAGAAAGTCCGCGGCCGAGGTTCGTGTTCATCGTGACCCGCGAGGGCACCAAACGCACCCTCGGCTTTTTCGACCGCCGCTCTGCGCGCGCCTTGAGCGTCAGAGAGAGAGCGTCCTTGAGCGCGAAGAGATCGAGTGGAGACGGCCCGCAGGGAAGCAGCACGAGATCGGCTGCCATGGCGGCATCATAGAGCGTTTCCGTAATGCCGGGCGGCGTGTCGATCACCACGATTTCGAAGTCCTTCGCCACGCTGCGGGCGTGCGCGCGAAGCCCTTCACCGCCCTTCCCCTCCCCGACGCGTTCGACACACCGGGACAGCATGCCTTCGCCCTGTGCCGCCCAGGCAACGAGACTGTGCTGCGGATCGGCATCGAGCACCGCGACGCTGTGTCCCATGGCGGCGAATTCGCCGGCCAGATTGCCCGCGATCGTCGATTTACCGATGCCGCCTTTTCGTCCCGCTACAGCAATGATCCCCATGGGAAGGTTCTCCGTTGAATCTTATCGCGCGGATCGGGAAAGGCCCGGGCAAGGACACCGCCGGTCTTCTTCTCGAGCCGCGGCCACAACGTCGCGGGATCGGCATCGAACGTCAGGTCTTCATTGCGATCGAAGATGTACCAGCCGCCAAGGCGCATTTCGTTTTCCAGCTGATGCGGTCCCCAGCCGCAGTAGCCTGCGTAGATCCGCAGGCCGCTCGGATTCGTTGCCCCGCTCAGAGCTTTCTCCAGTGCGGCTCGCGATGAAATGAAATGGATATTCCCGAAGACTTCGGCCGCGCCCTCCGGCCGGACGGGAGCGCGAGCCAGCGCGAAGATGGTGTCGAGCTCAACCGGCCCTCCCACAAACACGGGATCGGAATGCTTCGCTGCCCCGGTAACGCCCCGCAGCGCCCGCGAAACCGGCACTGTCGAGCGCTTGTTCACCATCAGGCCGAGAGCCCCGGTCTCGTTGTAGCGAACCAGCACGATCACGGATTCGGCAAACAACGGATCCGGCGCATCGTGCGGAGTCACAAGGATTTTGCCGACGGCAAGGTCCTCCGGCTTTTTCGACTGCGCCGCGAGCGAACAGGCGCAGATCAGGAGCGAAGCCCATCGGGTCAGACTCACAACAACCATTATGAGGGGGTTCGGGCTTGGCGCCAGTTGCTCCGAGACGCTCTCGCGTCCCTTAACCTGCGTTAGAGCCCCTTGTTAAACAATTGACTATAACCGGACCATTACCGATTACGGTATTGCCGTTTGACGCGCGGTCGGTAACAATTCCCATATATGAATTACCTGCGCCAATTTTTAAAGGATGAGCAAGGTCAGGACATGATTGAGTACACGCTTCTGGTAGCGTTTATCGCGCTGGCCTCGGCTGCGATTTTTACCGACACCGGTGGAAGCATGAGTGGCATTTGGGGTGTGGCGAGCAATCAGCTGACGGCCGCGAACGGATTAGCCAGCTAAACGAAGATCCTGGAAGACGGTTCGCCCGCTATCCCTTCCGCCGGAAGGGACCGATCAGGCTCGCCGAAACGCCGCCGGCATCGCGCGGTCCCGCAGTTGCGGGAGCGCGGCCCGCAAGCACGCGCCATCCGCATGAGCGACCTGGCGCACGGTAATCGCCTGGCGCGGGTTTCCGCACCAGCGCCGTGAACCCCGTTGCCTGCGCCCTGCCGTTACCCACCTCGATTGCAATGTACCGCCTGCCGTTTCACCGTGTACGAAATCGGCGTTGCCCGGCACATCGGGCAGACGCGTTTCCCATAGCAGTTTGCCGGTCTGATCAGCGTTGGAGATCGCGGGAGTGAGCCATTAAAATGGGTATAAATGCAGGGAAAACGGTGCTAATCTTGATCCACGAGGTGCTGACCATGAAAGCCAAAAAGATGCTCTCGATTCCGATTATCGCGGGTGTGCTCGTCTTCGCTGGCGGCGCCATTTCCGCGCCGGACAAGTACAGTGTGAAAGTGCCGAATGGGCTCTCGTTCTCCGAGTTCAGAGGATACGAGGCCTGGCAGGTTGTCTCCATCAGTCAGGACGGACCCCATATTGCCGCGATCCTCGCTAATCCCGTGATGATCCAGGCCTACCAGGCCGGCGTTCCCGGCAACGGTAAGCCTTTTCCCGACGGCGCCAGGCTGGCAAAGATCCATTGGAACCCGAAAAAGTTGGAGACGTTCCCCGCGGCGACGGTGCCAGGCACCCAGGCTGACGTCGACTTTATGGTGAAGGACAGCAAGAGGTTCGCGGGCAGCGGCGGGTGGGGATACGCCGTGTTCGACTATGACACCGCATCCGATACGTTCACGCCCGGCACCGCGGCTGACAAGCCGCCGCAGGGGAACAACGCCACATGCGGGTTCGCGTGCCACACGAGCGTGAAGACAAGAGACGACGTTTTCACGGAGTACGGGCATAGGTGATGCCATGCGGACGACTCCGTCCTGGCGCTGAGGATGTCATTTGCGATCTGACATTGTCCCTGGGGCCATCTTCCCCGACTACGAGCTTTCCGACCACGCCGCGAAACGCCGGAAGCTCTCCGAACTGCAGGGACCGCACCCGATGGTTCTCGTTCTCAGCCGGGGTGGCTATTGTCCCAAAGACCGCCGGCAAGCCGAAGGACTTGTTCAACTCCATCGTGAACTCGAAGTCGGCTACTGCCGCCTTGTCACGATCAGCACCGACAACATTACCGAGACGAACGAATATCGCAGCGGCGTCGGCGCCCACTGGCCTTTTCTCTCCGACGTGGGGCGCGTCGTCCAAAAAGATCTGGACATCGCCGAATACACCGATCCCACCCACAATCCCATGATTCCGCATGTGATTGTCCTCGAACCCGGGCTGGTCGTTTATAAGGTCTACAACGGCTACTGGTTCTTCGGCCGGCCGACTCAGGAGGAACTTCGTCAGGACCTGCGCGCCGTTACGAGGAAATGCCGGCCCGACTGGGACATTACGGCGCCGGAACTCAAAGAGGCGTGGAAGCAGGGACGGAAGGAACTCTTCTACCCTTACGGCAAGACGTACACCCAAACCCAGGGCGAACAGGATTAGACCGGGAGAATGGCAGCGCAAACGAAGTATTCGACAGACGAAGCGTGGGTGAGTATAGACGGAGACACGGGCCAAAGGCTGACCAAAGCAAAAGAGGCCGCAATGGTGGAATCGGTAAAGGCCGCCTCCGACGTTTTTTCGCCTGTTACCGGAGAAGTGCTTGAGGTCAACCCGGCGATCGTGTCGGATCCGGGTCTGGTGAACTCCGACCCGATGGGCGCGGGTTGGTTTTTCAAAGCTCGAATCGAGCGGAACGATGAGCTCGCGGACCTGATGGACGAATCGCAGTTATCGGGAATACCAAAAAACGCGATAACTCGATCGCCGATCACGGCAGCTGGAATACCCACACCGCCGGAGCACGTTCGGGATTCTGGATTTCCGGCGTCAGGGCCGCGAAACCCGTCGCCTGGGCGCCGCCACCGCCCACCCCGATGGCGATATACTGCCTGCCGTTCACCGTGTACGAAATCGGGGCGTTGCTCGGCACATCGGTCAGACGCGTTTCCCAGAGCATTTTGCCCGTCTGGTCGTCGTAAGCGCGGAAGAACCGGTCGATCGAGCCGTTGAAGATCACCCCGCCGGCCGTATCCAGTGCGCCGCTCGACACCGGCGCGCGATGGCGCTCGGTCCATACCACTTCTCGCGTGAGCATGTTGATCGCTTCCACGCGGCCGTATTTGCCGTCCGAATCCGGCCGAGGCCGCAGCATCGGGCGACCGCCGGCGGACAACAGGGCGCGACCGCCGCCTTCGGCCAGCGGCGTCAGATCCATGCACGCTTCAATCAGCGGAACATACATGATCTTCGTGTTCGGATTGAACGAGCCCGGAAGCCAGCTCTTGGCGCCATCCACATGGGGGCAGACAAAATGCGTCTTCCCATCGCCTGGCATCGCCTGCGGATTGATGTTCTTTTTTCCGGTGACGGGATCGATCGAGGAAACGATGTTTTGCAAACCGAGATCTTTTGACCAGATCCACTTTCCCGTCTCCGCGTCGAGAACGTCATAGGTCGCCTGCTTGCCGGAGGTCATGATCACCGGGCGAACCACGCCATTCACCGGCATGCGCACGATCTGGCGTTCAAAGACCCAGTCGAGGTCCCACTGATCGTTGGGCAGATGCTGGTAATACCAGACAAGCTTGCCGGTATCGGGATTGATGGCCAGGGTACAGTCCGTATACAAGCCATCGGTTTTCGCCCCTGGCCTCACGGGCTTCACCAGCAAAGCGGTGTCATAAGTCTGCGCTACACCGAAGAACGCGAGGTTGAGCGCGGGATCATAGCTCCCCGCGATCCAGACGGAGCCGCCGTTGCGCTCTTCGGCGGTGTGATCGTTCCAGGTATCGCCGCCGGGCTCGCCGGGCTGCGCGATGGTGTTGAACCGCCAGGCGAGGTTGCCCGTTTCGGCGTCGAGCGCAACGATGTAGTTCTTTCCGCCGACGCGGCCGCTGGTTCCGATCATCACCTTACCTTTGGCGACCAGCGGACCGCCGGAGAGCCCGAAGCCGCGTTCCTCGGTCAGCGGCTGGTCCCAGACCACCCTGCCGGTTTTCACGTCGAGCGCGACAACATGCACATCCGAGGTGCCCATGTAGATCCTGTTGCCGTAAATCGCGATGGCGCGCTTATTGCCCGCGTTGACGCCCGGCGGCAGGATCCGCGCATACTGCCAGAGCAGATCGCCGGTGGCGGCGTCGAGCGCTTCGAGTTTGTCGCCCGGGCTGTGCAGGAACATCACGCCGTCGTGAACCAGCGGCGTGCCTTCATTGGAGCCGGGGGAAAGCGTCCAGGTCCACGCGACGCGCAGATTGTTCACATTCGATTTCGTAATCTGCTTCAGCGGGCTGAATCCCTGATAATCGAAACCGCGGCGCCACGTGAGCCAGTCGGCTGTGGGCGGATTCTGCAGCAACGCGTCGGTGACCGGCGTAATTTTGTCGAGAGGGTTCGCCTTCTTCGGCGCCGGAGGCAGGTTCACGCCGGGCGCGAGGCCGCCGCCTCCGCCACCCCCGCCGCGTCCTCCCGGCGGAGCAGGAATGGTCACGGAAGCGAGCGCTGCCGCATCCGATGCGAACTCCTTCCGTCCGGTCGCATACCCGCTCTGTTGGAGCACATAAGCGATGATCCGCGCGTAGTCGGCGCCACTGACGTTGCCGTTGCCGTTGCCGGGATTGCCCGGCGGCATCTTCGTGCTTACGTAGGTGAACAAATCCGCTGCCGGCTTCCCGGCGTATTTGCCGAGAAAAGCCGCGCCACGCAGCGGAGGAGCGGACTTGCCGTCATCGACGTTCGGCCCGTGGCACTCGGCGCAGGCTCGCTCATATAACGCCTTCCCGGCGACCGCCTGCGGGGATGTGAACAGCGCTTCGCCCGGAGGAACGGCGCCGCGCCCCTGACCCGCCGCGGGCGCCTGGGCGCGAAGCTCCGCGGGTGGCTGAACCATCATCAAGGCTGCGACAGATCCACTCAGGGTTACAAAGAGCACCGCTCGCCATCTATTGTGAGGATTTGACGTTGTCATCCGGGATAGATCCTTCCATAACGCCTATTACCAGGCGACTACTACCAGCGCGATTGTACTACTGAAAGGACCGTTCGGTCTGCGCGATATATCCGGCTGCGGTGACCTTTACGTGTCAATCACTTACGCGCGGTGCGAGGGAGGGATCGTGAACGTTGACCACGACGTTGAACACGACAGCGATATCCCGGCCGTATGCCATTGGGAGCGGCCAAACGGCGCATGCCGAAAATATTCCAAAGAAAACTGCGCGGGAGTAAACGATAAGGAACCCATGCCAAACGTACTACTCTGCACCGACGAGCCGATCCTGGCGGAAGGGCTGGAGAACGTTCTTGCGAGCGTGAGCGGCTTCCACCTTTGCGGTCACTGCCGGCGCGCGGACGATCTGCCCGCACAGGTGGAGCTGCACAAGCCCGACGTTCTCCTGATCGATCTCAACACGGAAGTTCATCTGGGCGTTCTCGTCCGTCTTCAGGAGGTTTCGTTCCAATCGAAAATTGTGCTGTGGGTTCATTCCATTTCGACCGAGCTTGCCCTCCAATCGATGAGCCTCGGCATTCGCGGAATTCTGCGCAAGACGCTTCCCGTGGAAACGCTGACTCGATGTCTGACGTTAATCGGTGAAGGAGAACTCTGGTTCGACCAGGCGCTCACCGACAGCCTCATGACCACGCAGCGATATTCGTTGACCCGGCGCGAAGGTCAACTCGTCACTTTGCTGGCGCAGGGAATGAAAAACAAAGAGATCGCGACGGCCCTGCAAATCACGGAAGGGACGGTAAAGGTCTACCTTTCGCGCCTTTTTCAAAAACTGAACGTCAACGACCGTTTTGAGCTGGCTTTGTTCGGACTGAAGAATCTGATGCACGGGCCCGGTTCGCCGTTACCTCACGATGCGTCCCTGTCGTCTCAGTCGCCACGCTCATTTTTTGTTGAGCGAATCCCGCACCACACACCGGCGCCGGCGCCCGTGGGTGCGTCGCTGTATCGATAATGATATGCGCGCTGCCGTCCTGAAAGTGACGGCAATCGTCAGGTTTTTGACGCATGCCGCGGCTAGTGCCTGTTTATGTGATTGAAAAACAACGCCAAGCCAGTGGTCAATCATCTGCATTTCCCGGCGCATGACCACTGTCGCAGCATGCACCCGCGCCGCAGGTAGCGTGGTCGTATGGATTGCCTTGCTCACCGGCATCTGCGCGTTCGCCTCTGTGAGTCCGCAGGATCCGAGGCGCGCCGTTATTCCGGTTCAGCTTTCCCTGACGGGCAAAGGACCTAGGAATCCTCCGACGCCGGGAAGACGGATGAGTCCTCCAGCCAAACCCGCGGCGGGGTCGGCTTCGGGAGATCAACGACTCGCCGACGCGATCGGTCGCCTGACCCCGAAAGAGCGCAAGCGTCTGGCCAAAGCAATGAAACGCCTCTCGCCGCAGGAGCGCAAGCAATTAGCCGAACTGGTGAAGCGCCAGTTGGCGGGTCAGGGAACAGCGTCCCCGGTTATTTCACGACCGCGATAAGGCCCCCTGACGTTCGTCCGCAAGGAATTCGGGCGAATTTTCTGTCACTTCTGCCGATAAGGCTGGTGTCATGGGATTCCGGGCAGTCGCTCTCGCGGAGTTGGTGCTGTTGGCCGTTATCGGCGCGGCCGGCGTTCGCAATGCTGACGGCCGCAATGCCGATGGCAGCACCGCCGCGGTTCCATCCGTTCGCGAGTTGACTGCGGGAATCGACAGACAGATTGCCCGGCTCCGCGATATCGTCATGCACAAGGAGGTTACGCGCTTTTCCAGCGCAGGCGGCAGAACGCGCAGGCTCGACGAGTTTGACGCTTCAGTGGAAATGGCCGACGGAGTGGACCATTTCGAATGGCTCAGGCATAATGGCCGACCCTGGTCCGGGGCAGAGCGGATGCCCGGCGCATGGTCTTTCGGAGAGTTCGCGACGGTACTGCGGATCAGCCGGGAAGCGCTGGACAATCCATCCGTCAGACTCGTCCCGGCCGATGACGCGGATGAACCGGCCGTGACCGCGGCGTTTCATTACCCGGCGAGCAGTGCACGCTGGTTCGTTTCGGTGGGTTCTCACGTTTACTGGCTCGATTTTCAGGGAGCAATCCGCATCTCGACAGCGACCGGCGAGGTGCAGGGAATCTCCTGGATATCGGCCGCTCCGGCACGCGAATCCGGTATCCGGCAGGTAGAGCGTACGGTCCGCTTTGCCCGGGCAGATGTAGGAGGGGAAACCTGGCTGTTACCCGAATATGCGGAGTACCGTGTCGTGCACTCGGGAAGTCGGGTGGAATGGAATGCCGCGAGATTCAATGATGCCGCCCGGTACCGCTCCCTGGTCACGGTGAAGTTCGAAGAATGAGTTGCTATGCCAGTCGCCTCGGGTCCTCAGCCATCAGCCGAAGGGACTCGAGGGCTTCCGAATAGCCGGGCCGGAGATTCAGCGCGGTGGTGAAAGCGGCGCGCGCCCGCTCGCGATCGGGTTTGTAGAGCAGGTAATAGATGCCCGCGTGGAGATGGGCTTCGGGATCGAGCGGCCGCAGCCGGGCGATTCGATCGGCGATTTCGGCAGCCTGGTCAAACATTCCGAGTTGGTGATATTCCGCCGCGAGAAAACTGAGCCGCGAACAATCTTCCGGATCGGCGGCGATCTCCTCATTCAGGATCCCGATATACCAGAGATTTCTCCTCCGGCGCGCTGCGCGGTCGGTGGCGAATTCGTGGTGGATGCGAATACCGGTTGGCACGAGTTGGCCGCCTCCGGAAAGAATCGCGTAGTCGATCGTTTCATGAACGCGGCCCCGATAGCGATTGGCCGGGCGATTGGGAAACAGACGAACGACGTAGTCCCTGGTCGGTGGTTGGGAATCCGGCTGGCGATTCAAACGCTGAAAATAATATCCGACGTTCCTGTCGTCGCAGGTCAGGTTCGCGGCGATGCGTTCCCGAATCAAAGGGACACTTTCCGGATCGAGGAACTCATCGGCATCAAGGACCAGTATCCAGCGGCCCGTCGCCAGCGACAATGCGAGGTTACGGGCCGCCGCGAAATCGACGAAGGTGAAATCGAAGCTGGTAAGCCTGGCGCCGTAACTCAGCGCGATGCTTCGCGTCGCGTCGGTCGATCCGGTATCGACAATGACGATCTCGGCAGCAAGGCCGCCGACGGAATCGAGGCAGCGGGATAGATTGCGTTCCTCGTTTTTCGCGATCATGCAAAGGCTTAGAGCGCAGGGATCCATCTATATGCTCCCGATATACGTTCCCGGGCGATCAGTTCGCCGCCTGCTCGTCCGTGGATAGGATGATCGATTTCACCGGCGTGGGAGCAACGGCCGGCTTCGGGCCCGAAAACAGAGAAAGAATATCGCGAACGTAATTCGTGGTCTCCGGGATGTCGGGCACGGCCATGGAGGCATCGACTCGGGAGGGCCCGGCATTATAGGCTCCGAGCGTCAAGGCGAGGTCGCCGCCATACTGGGTCATCAGCCGCTTGAGAAATCTGGTTCCGCCCGAGACATTTTCTTCGGGATCGAAGGGATCGAGGACTCCCAGATCGCCGGCAGTCGCGGGCATCAACTGCATCAACCCGACCGCTCCCTTCGGCGACACCGCGCAGGGCCTGAAAGCGGATTCCTCCTGAATCACGTCGCGGATCAAAGCAGCGTCCACGCCCTCGCGGTCGGACGCGGTCTGAACGATGGAATCGATCTGCGACTCCGGCAGAGGGTCGCAGGCCGGGAGAGGGCTTCCCGCAAGACGCTCGGGCGCCGGCAGGTCGAAAAATCCTTCGGCTCCGGCCCGTCTTGCCGTTTGGCGTTGAACGGAAGCCCGTTGCCGTTCTATGGAAGCGCTCATCGCTTCCGCGGCGGCGGTTTGACGAGCGACCGAAGCCTCCATCCGCTGCCGCAGGTCTGGCGCGCTCCCCGGCCCGGACGCGGGAACCTGTTGCGCCACGGCCGGAAACGGAACGCAGCCCAAAACCACCGATGCAACCAGGGAGACTGTATTGTTTTTCACGAGAGAAGGAAACATAAAAAAATTCTTTCGAAGGTTAGGGCAAAAGGACGATGTGAGTCTTGAGACGAAAACAGCGAGGTTGTGTTATGGAAGTGAATCCGATCAACGCCGCCGGCTCCGCAACCAGCGTGGCGACGGCAAGCGGTTCGGCCCAGGAGACCCTCCAGAAGGTGGTCGCGGCGACGCGTGCACTCAATGCGAGCGACGTGGACAGAGAATTCTCCGTGGCGAGGGATCCCCAGACACACAAGTTCGTGGTTCTCGTGCGCGACCGTTCAACAGGGGACGTGATCGACCAGTTGCCGCCCGAAAGCGTTCTCAAAATGACGTCCCAGCTGAACATCCAAAAAACAACGGGAGAACAAAGCGAGTGATGTGGAAAGCCGCGTATCTGGAGAGCCGTATTCTGTCGGCGGACCCCGTCGAACTGGTCTGCATTCTTTACGAACAGGCGATTCTGGCAGTCGAGAATGCCAGCGATAGTATTGCGGCGGGAGATATTGCATCCCGCTCCCGGGCGATTTCGAAGGCGATTGCGATCATCGGTGAACTCGAAGGCTCGCTGAACTTTGAAGCGGGTGGAGAGATTTCGAGGAATCTCGGACGCCTCTACCAATACATCCGGGGACAGCTGGTGGTGGCCAACACGAGGCAGGAGGCCGCACCGCTGGCCGAAGTGGAGCGCCTGCTGAGGACAGTCGCGGAGGCGTGGTCCGCTATTCGCCCGGGGAACGCCTCGGGCGCGATGCCGGCCCTGGCCGCGCTTTCCGCGAACGAATCGCTGAATGTCGGCGCCGCACATCATTGGAGCGCTTAGGACCCCGAGGCTGACGCCTTGGACAGCCCTTTCGAGACCAGAGAAGCAAGGCCCAGTCCGCCACTTGCAGCCATGGACTGGGCAAAACTCTCCTGTGCGTATTCCATCGCCGACGAAGACGAATCGTCTTCGCCGGTTCCGAGCCAGCCGCCTTCGCTGTCCCGCATGGACTTCATCATCTGACCGATCAGCAGGGCCTCGAACTGCTTTGCCGCCTCTCTTACCTTGACCGGATCGTCTTTCGGCGCGCCCGCGATGTCGCCGGCGCTTCCGAGAGCGCCCGTTAGTTTTTCCAGCATGGTTGCTCCTAAATGACTTCCAATTCCGCTTCGAGCGCACCCGCGCTTTTCAGGTTCTGGAGGATCGAAATGATGTCGCGTGGCGTCGACCCGATCGACGTCAACGCCTGCACCAACTCCTCGACGGTCGCGCCATCCTTCAGCACAAGGTTTTTCGCGGCGTCCTGTTTCACATTGGTGGTGACCTGAGGCACCACCTGCGTGGTGCCGGCACTCAACGCATTGGGTTGTGAGACTTCCACCGTGGTCTGTATTTCCACGGTCAGGTTCCCCTGCATAATCGCTACGGGAGCGATGTGAACCTGCTTGCCCATAATGATCGTGCCGGTGCGCTCGTTGACGACGATCTTGCCTTCCCTGTCGGTCTCGACTGTCAGCTTCTCCAGTTCGGCCACGAAAGTAGTCGGCTCTTTGCGAAACGATTCAGGAACCGATACCGACACAAGTGCTGAGTTATCCGCATGGGCGATGTCTCCGAACTGTTTGTTGACCGCGGCCGCGATCAGGGAAGAGGTGGCGAAATCCGCCTGCTGCAATTGCAGATGCAACTGGTTTCCCAGCGGCACGGAAGGAGCCGGGCGCTCGACAATGGCGCCGTTGGGCATTCTGCCGACTGTTGGATGGTTGACAACCTGAGTGTTGCCGGCGCCGCCGGCAACGAAGCCGCCGATCACAAGCGGGCCCTGTGCGACCGAATAGACCTGACCATCCACGCCTTTCAAACCGGTCATGAGAAGAATTCCTCCCTGCAGGCTGGGAGCGTCGCCGATCGCGGCCACTGTGACGTCGATCCGGGAGCCGGGTTGGGCGTACGGAGGAAGATCCGCCGTCACCATTACGGCGGCCGTATTTTTCACCTGGATGGCGGTTGCCGAGACGGTAAGACCCATGCGCTCGAGCAGGTTGGTAAGACTCTGCGCCGAGAACAGAGTCTGCGTGCGGTCCCCCGTACCTTTCAATCCCACCACGAGGCCGTAGCCCATCAACTGGTTGTCGCGCACGCCTTCGATCGAAATCAATTCCTTCAGACGCGTTCCCGCGTCCGCACGCTGTAAGGCGAGGCCAAGGAACACGAGAATGAACCAGATTGAATGCTTCATAAAGGGAAACTGCCCGCTTCTTTAGAACGGAAGAAGGCCCAGCAAAATGCGATAAATGATATTCGGCCGGTGAATCGCGTCGTTCACGACACCTTTGCCGTCGATCTTGATTTCCAGCTGAGCCAGCTGAGTCGAGCTGACGATGTTCGCGGGGCTCAGGTCGGCCGTGCGGATAATTCCGCGCACGGTAACCTGCTGGTGCTCCGAGTTGACCTGCACGTCTTTCGTGCCTTCGAGAACCAGATATCCGTTTGGCAGTACATGAGTCACGCGCGCGCTAAGGGTAGTGCTCAGCGACGTCGTGCGGCTGGTTTCGCCCGTGCCGGCCAGTTGTGTCTGGGTACTCGAGTTGGCAAGATTGGCCAGGGCGCCGGTGGCGCTCTTGATCCCGAGGAGCGAAGTAATCGAGGCGGCGAGGGACGATTTGCGCGAACTCTGGACATCTCCGCTCGCCACCGCCGAGGCCTGCTCGGCCACGACGAGCGTGACCAGATCGTTCACCTGAACCGCGCGCACGTCGCTGCCAAGATCGGTGAAGCGTGACGCGGGCGTCCACAGCGAGCCGGCGGACGGCTGAACGGGCACCGCCGATTCGTTCTTCGTTGCTTCCTGAATGTATTTGTCGAGAGCGGACGGCTCCGGCGTTTTTTTCTTTTTCTCCGTCGCCCACGCAAAGGGGGCGATTGCGACGACGAGCGATACAACCCAGAACCGTTTCAATATCGGATTCAAATCATTGTCCCCCGGTACCAGCCAGTTCGACGATTACTTTGTCCTTACCTTCAACGCGCGCGCGGAACATCCTGCTGGTGTCGGGATTGCGCACGGCGATAATGTCGCCGATGCGTCCGTTCGCTTCGGCATGGCCCATCATCGCGATATGCGCGGCGCCCATATTCACTTCCACCCGAACCCGGTCGCCTCGATGGACGTCGATCGGCGCGGTGAGATTATCCATGCGAATTTCCGCGCCGGCCGGAATGGTTCGGACCGGTAACATGCCGGCGACCTGATCCGGGGCCACGGCCGGCGCCGGCAGCGGGAAAATCTCTCTTGTTTCCATGCGCAACTGGCTTGCCTGAACCGGGGCTCCGGCTTTTAAGGTTTCGGCCGCAACGATCCGGCTCACCGGAGCCGTGACGTTGACGCGTCCCCAGACGGGGAAGCGCTCGCGCCGGTCTCCGTAGACAACATCGCCGCGCCAAAGAACCGGCGAGTTCCGGTCCTGCAATGCGGGCGCTCCGAGACCTTCGCGGGGGAATTCAATGCGGCCGCGGGGGACCTTTTCAGAACTTACATCGAGCAGTTCGATGCGAACGCCGGCCATCGGCAAAGACGCCTGCATGGCTTCGAGAACGCGCTCCCGTGCGATCGGTTCGGTCAGGAGCTGAAAACACGTATCCATCGGCGTTCCCGCGCCGGTTACCGAGAATCGCGAGGCCAGGGATTCCAATTCCTTCGAGGTGAACATTCGGGCGCCGCCAGGCGGCGGGGTTGGCGCCAGAGGAGCGTCCGGAGGAATCCGGTTGAAAGCCGGAATCGCGTGGGCGAGGTCTCTACCCCGAATCTGGTCGCCTTCAACCATCACGCAGGTCGGGCTCTGACAAAACGCGGAGACGGCGAAGATCCCCAGTGCGATGAGTCTGGCCGTCATCTCAGACCGCCATGCACGGGAGCCCGGCCGGCAGGGCGAACGGGCCGGGACGCGAGAGCGGGCCTCAAATCCTTCAGACTTCTGACACAGCCTTGTGAGGGCACGGCTTCCGCTTTGGGCTCCGTCCCCGATCCGAGGCCTTTAGCCGGGCCCCGCGGCGCCGCACAAAGGGGAATCCCCGCGGTTCTGGCCGGGTTGGCCAGGAGGAACACCCTGGGGCGAGGCGCCTGCGCCCCGTCAGCCAACAGCACCCAGGTCAGGAATCCCGCGCCAATGAGCCTGAGGATCCTCATTGCTGTTTCAGATTGTTGACCTGCTGATACATGTCGTCAGCGGCTTTCACCACCTTGGAATTCGCCTCGTAGGCGCGTTGCGCAACGATCAGGTTAATGAACTCCTGTACGATACTTACGTTCGATTGCTCCGTATAACCCTGGAGCAGTGTGCCCAGCCCGTCAGTGCCGCCGGGATTTCCCACGATGGGCTGGCCCGAGGCGTCGGTAGGCTGATAAAGGTTGCTGCCCAGGCTGTTTAATCCGGCGGGGTTCTGGAAACCGGCAAGCTGAAGCTGTCCCGCCTTCGTTGACGTGGTTTGATTGGGGAGAAGGTAACTGACTGTGCCGTCCGGCGCAATCGTAACCGACTGGGCGGCCGCCGGAATGGTAATCTGCGGCTGGACCAGGTTCCCGTTCGACGTAACAAGGTTTCCGTCTTTATCGAGCTGGAACGATCCGTCGCGCGAGTAGGCAAGTTCTCCGTTCGCCTGCATGACCTGAAAGAACCCATTTCCCTGAATCACCACGTCCAGCGGGTTATCGGTCTCGGAAAAATTTCCCTGGGTGAAAATAATCTCGTTCGAGGTTGATTTCGTGCCAAGACCGAGCTGAAGGCCCGCGGGAACAACTGTATTCTGCCCGGCGGACGCGCCAGGCTGGACCATGTTCTGATACAGAAGATCCTGAAACTGCGCCCGCCGCGTCTTGTAGCCGTTGGTATTCGCGTTCGCCAGATTATTGGCGATGTTGTCCACGTTCAGCTGCTGTGCCGTCATGCCGCTTGCGGCGCTGTACAAAGCCCGGATCATAAGTTATCCCTCCTGAAATTGCTGCGATGCCCACCGATCACGCGGTCACCCGCGCCACTTCCTGAATTGCTTTTGTGTCCATCTCGGTACTCACCCCGATCGCCTTCTGAAGCATCTCGAACTGCCGCATCACCCCTACCAGCTTCATTGCGGCGTCCGGAACCGAGACGTTGGATCCTTCGAGCTTGCCCTGCTGTAAGTCCACAACGTCCGCGGGCGCCGGAAGGTTTGTAGTGCTCTGATTTTGAAAGCCGGTGTTCCCGACTTTCCGAAGCGAGTCGGTCGATTTGAAGTTAACGACCTCGATTTGCCCAAGTGACTGCCCGCCCTGACTCACGGTTCCGTTACTCGAAATTGCGATCGGTAGGTTGGGGCGGACCTGTATGGCGCCCCCAACCGTACTTTGTACCGGATAACCCTCGGTGTTCGCCAGCTCGCCGGTGGACAGAATTTTGAGGCTTCCGTTGCGCGTATATAAAGGACCCTTAGGACCCGCCACGGTCAGAAAGCCCTTGCCCGAGATTGCGACATCCAGAGGGTTCCCCGTTACCTGCATTTCACCCGCGGAGAAATCCGTCCACTGGCTTTCGACTACAGGAAGAGTCGCACCGGTTCCACCATCGACCGAGTTCTGCGAATCGTCCGATGCGAATAGCCCGTAGAATTCGCGATCGTTCTTATAGCCATTGGTTCCGGCATTCGCAAGATTGTTGGCGAGCAGATCGAGCGAGACCATGCGGGACCGAAGTCCACTTACAGCTGCGATGCTCAGGTTGTCCATAGGTTTCGCCGGTGTTAAGGCAAATCAGGGGCCGAACATAAACGAAGATTGAAAATAAAATTTCCTAGAAAACAATCAATAGGGCTCCGATATTACTTACAAGTAGTGCTGTCTCTCGTCAAATACTTGACGTTCGCGTTGACGTGTCAAAACGCTAACGCGATCTGACGTGCCCTATACGCTTGAAAACGCATGAAGCCCGGTCTGGCGCTTGATGTGCCGTTTCGCTCGGCGTGTTCGTCTCTTCTGCCGCAGCCGTGTTTTCTTCCCCAGGGATTGACGGCGCTTCATCTCAACCGCACTGGAGCGGCGATGAATCGACCGGGTTCGCGGATCAGATGGAAGGTTTCAACGCTGCATCGGCTGTGCCTTCCTCCGCTAAGGCCGGTGCAGCGTTGTCTGCCGGACAGCCGAACCAATCCAGTATCCAGGCTTCAGTCACCACCGCAACCCAGTCTTATAAGGGTGGCGCTGCATTCGGTAACAATGTTTTAGTCGGAAAGGGCTTGGCGGCAAAGAGCACGATGGCAGGGGCCCTCTCTCAGGTGGGCCTGCCTCGCGAGGCATCCCGGCAAGCGCAGATCTCCGCGCCGCCGACATCGACAGATCAGCGGGCCGCCGTTAACTCCCCCTTCACCGACCCTGACATCGCAACCCCGTCCGCCGCTGGTACCGAGGCGGCAAATGCCGGGCTGGCCAAGGTGGTAAGAACAGGAACGAAAGACTCACCGAAAGAGGCCCGGACCAGCCCGGGCAACCTTGCACCCCCAATTTTTTCCGCGCCCGCCGAGCCCGCGATAGAACCGCCACCGCCCACGAGTGCCGGGCTCCCGGGTAATGCGGAAAACGACAGCGCATCTCAGTCCGTCCTCGCCGCGACCGTCGATGAAACCGCTTTGGTCCCTCTTATCGAAGAGAACATCGGAGGGAAAACAGCGCCAGGCAATAAGACATCTTTATCCGAGGAGCAGCCGGCAGAACCCGAAGATCTTACCTTTGCGGTGCGTATCCAACCTGGCGCCGCTTCGCACCGGTCCGCGGTGGACAGTGTGCCGGCAGCCCGGCGCGGTACTGCCGAATCCGGTAGCGACGAAACGCCGGATTCCCCGACTCCGGCGTTGGGTCAGCAGTCGGCAGCCGCCCTGGCGCAGCGTTTCGACATCGGAGGATCGCGTGTGGAGTCCGAGAGCCCGGTATCTCTTCAAACGTCCCAACCCGCACCTCAGCCTGCGGCCGGGACACAAATCGGCACGAACGAGCCGGCTGCGGCTCCGAAGACGCCTTTGACGGATATATCGCTTCAGGTGGGCCAGTCTCAAGGCCAAAACGTCGAAGTTCGACTGGTGGAGCGCGCGGGCGAACTCAGAGTCGCGGTACGCGCCGGCGACAGCGACGTTGCGCAGGGGTTGAGGCAAGGGCTGTCCGATCTGACTTCAAAGCTGTCGGAGAGCGGATTCCGTGCCGAAACCTGGAGGCCGGGCGACGCGGGAGCGCTTAGTTCGAGTGCGGCCAATGACAGTGCCGACACGCCCGGGCATTCCCCGAACAACGGTTCACAGTCTCAGTCTCATTCCGGCGCCGCGCCGCAGGACCGCGGCCAGCAGGGTCAGAACCCCGCCAACCGGCCCCGCTGGGTGCAGGAACTGGAAAAGACCTTACACAACGGAGCAGGATCGAAAGGAAACCTCAATGGCCTCGTCAGTTAATCCGATAACAAGTTCGACCACAACACCTTCGGCTGCCTCGGCCGCCTCATCGAGCGCGGCATCGCAGGCAAACAGCCTCACTGCTCCCAACGAAAGTGTCTTTCTCAATCTTCTGGTGGCGCAGATTCAGAACCAGGATCCTTTGAACCCGACCGACAGCTCACAGTTCGTGTCGCAGCTGGCTCAATTCAGCGAGTTGGAGCAAACCATCGGGATACGAAACGACATCGAAACCGCGATGGCAAGCTCCTCGAGCGCCGCTACCGGCGCCGGCACAACGAGTTCCACGGGGGCAGCCGGTTTATAGGCCGTACCTTTCGCCTCAACCGGGCTCGGCAATATCAGGCAAGCGGCATAAGTCAGGCATAGGAGGAGAACAAACATTATGAATACGGCAATCTCAACGGCACTTTCGGGACTGAATGCGGATTCCTCCGCGATCAACGTGATTGGCAACGATCTGGCCAACTTGAATACCACCGGCTACAAAGCCAGCGAAGTGGATTTTTCCGACTTGATGTCCCAGTCGATAGGCGTTGGCGGGATCACGAATCAGGTAGGTCTTGGCGTTGCGACTCCCGTCGTTGTGCCGCAGTACACTCAGGGCTCTATCCAGACCACGGGCGGACCAACCGACGCTGCCATTGAGGGTAACGGCTTTTTCATGGTGCAGGGCCAGAATAACCAGACGCTCTACACCCGCGACGGCAGCTTCGAGGTCAATGCCACCGGGCAACTGGTAACCGCCACGGGACAGAACGTCCTCGGCTGGAGCGCCGTGAACGGTACTGTCAATCCGAGCGGAGCTGTGGGTGCTCTCTCGGTGCCGCTGGGCGCGACCATTCCCGCGACGGCCACGACCTCGATGAACCTGGCGCTGAATCTGAATTCGCAGGCAGCCACCGGCGCGACCTTTTCGGCGCCCGTCCAGGTGATCGACTCGCAGGGAGCCAGTCACACGCTGACAGTGACCTTTACCAACGCCGGGCAAAATTCCTGGAATTACGCGGTAACCATCCCGGCGAACGACCTTGCCAGCGGCGGCAATCCCAGCATTGCGACCGGAACGATGACATTCGATGCCAACGGGAATCTCAGCAGCCCGGCCGCCGCTCAGGACCCCCAGACCCTCAACGTCACCGGGCTTGCGGACGGCGCCTCGGACCTGACGATCAACTGGAATCTTTACAGCAACAATGCGCCGACGATCACCCAGGTGGCGGAAGCGTCCGGTGTGTCCGGCACAACGCAGAATGGTTTTGCGGCGGGGCAGATCTCGAATGTCGCTCTGCAGAACGGCGGCCTTCTTGTCGCGAGCTACTCGAACGGGCAACAGCTGACGGTAGGCCAGCTCGCGATGGCTTCGATCACGAACCCCGACAGCCTGACCTCCGCGGGTAACAACGACCTGGCGGCGACGGCAACGACAGGCACGCCGTCTGTCGGAGCGGCCGGCACCGGCTCGCTGGGGCAGATCGCGTCGGGGGCCCTCGAATCGTCAACAGTCGATATCGCGCAGGAGTTCACGAACCTGCTGACGTTCCAGAGGAGTTATCAGGCGAATTCCCGCGTCATCACAACCATGGATGAACTGACGCAGGAGACGATCAACCTGATCCACTCGTAAGAACGATTTCACATGCCAGAAGTCTCGGAATTCAAGCAGTTTCTTGATGTGCCCTTGAACGTCGAAGCGGTTCTCGAAGGGCCGCGGATGCGGGTAGGCGATTTGCTGTCGCTGAAAACCGGCAGCGTGGTTGTCACGCGATTTCCGGCAGGGAACAACGTCGAGGTGGTCGCCGGCGAATCCGGGATCGGGGCTGGTGAGCTGACGGTGTCGGGTGGACGGCTGGCTGTGCGAATGGTCGATTTTCGGGGAAGAGACTAAGTGGAATCGATGCAGCAGGCAACCGCGGTGTTCGTGGTGCTGGCTTTGCTGGGCCTCACGTTTTACTGGCTGCGCAGCCGGGGGTTGGCCATGACGGTCAAAACCGGCGGCGGATCGCAGAAGCGCCTGCAGTCCATCGAAAGACTGCCGCTCACGCCGCATCACTCGCTGCATCTGGTTCGCGTCGCCGGACGCACCGTGCTGATCGCGGTTTCGCCCGGCGGATGCTCGGTTCTCGATCGCGGCGACTTCGAAGACGGGAGTCTTGCCCGTTGAGCGGCAGAATCCTCCGCGGCGCTTTCCAGTGCCTGTGTCTGCTCGCCCTCGCCGACGGGCAGGTCTGGGCAGCGAAGGCTCCCGGTTCGGTGCTCGGCATCAACCTGAACGGCGGCGGCGATTCGCTCAGCGCGCCGATGCAGATCGTCATTCTGCTGACGCTTCTGACGCTTCTGCCGGCGGTAGTCATGTCGATCACTCCATTTCTGCGCATCGCGATCGTCCTGCATTTTCTCCGCCAGGCGCTCGGAACCCAGACTGCGCCGTCGAACCAGGTGCTGGTCGGGATTTCGCTGTTTCTCACCATGCTGATCATTCAGCCCGTCGCGAAGGAAATGTATCAGGAGGGGTGGGAGCCTTTGCAGAAAAACGAGCTTTCGGCAGGCGACGCATTCGATGCGGGAACCAAGCCGCTCAAGAAGTTTCTGGGCCGATTCGCGCGGGAGAAGGATGTCAAGCTCTTCGTTGAGATCTCGCATAGCGCGCCTCCCCATAATGCGGCGGATCTCGACCTCAGGATTCTGATTCCGGCCTACATCCTTTCGGAGCTGAAAGCGGGATTTCAGATCGGGGCGGTGCTGTTCATGCCGTTCCTGATCATCGACCTTGTGGTGGCATCGGTGACGGTGTCGGTAGGCATGATGCAACTGCCGCCGGTTATGATCTCCGCGCCATTCAAGATTCTTCTGTTCGTTCTGGCGGATGGCTGGAATCTGGTGATCGGTTCGCTCGTGAAAGGATTCTACGCATGACTCCCGAATTTGCCATCAGATCGTTCGCCAGCGCATTGCTGACCGCTTTCATGCTGGCCGCGCCACTGCTTGCGGTGGGTTTCACGGTGGGCATTCTCATCAGCCTCGTGCAGATACTCACCTCCATCCAGGACACGGCTTTCAACGCGATCCCGCGGCTTGTTGCATTTCTTGGTGCATTTGCCCTGGCGCTTCCATGGATGCTTCAGAAGATGACTGTTTATACCGTAGGGCTTCTGGGCGATCTGGGCCGGTATGGGCGCTGAGGAAGCGCTTTCGACCGCTACCCTGCTCGGATTCCTGTTGACGGCTGTGCGCGTCGCGGGCGTTTTCGTATTCGTGCCCATCCCCGGATTGAAGAGCGCGGTCGACCCGGCGCGCGTCATCCTCATCCTGGGAATCACCATCGCACTCTTTCCGGTATGGCCGCATCCCCAGGGTGACATCGTCACAGGCCTTTTCGTCATGTGGACGCTCTCCGAGGCCGCCCTCGGCATCGGTATCGGCCTCACCGTGGCGTTCGCGGTCGAAGCCATTACAATGGGCGCTCAGGTGATTGGTCTGCAGGCCGGGTACTCGTTCGCATCGACAGTCGATCCGGCTACCCAGGCGGACTCAACGGTGCTGGTGGCACTGATGCAGACCTTTGCCGCACTGCTGTTTTTTACGACAGGTCTGGACCGTGAAGTCATAAGAATCTTTGCCAGCAGTCTTGTAACGTTCCCTCCCGGGACGTTTGCCCTCTCCCGCGGAAGCGCCCAAATGGTTATGCAGGCTGGAGCAACCATGTTCACCACGGGTTTGCGGCTGGCTCTGCCTGTGATGGCAGTGATGGTGATGGTGGATATCTCGCTTGCATTGCTGGGCCGCGTAAATGCGCAGATGAACCTGCTTTCTGTCTCGTTTCCCATCAAGATGCTGCTGGGTATCGGTCTTCTCGCGTGGATGGCAGTGTTGTTTCCAGCCATGTTGAGAGGGGCCAGCAGCGTAACCTTTGCCGCCGCACGCGCGCTGGCAGGCCACTGATATGGCCGACAACGATCAGAAAAGCGAAAAACCCACTCAGCGGCGCGTTCTCAAAGCCCGCGACGAGGGTAACTTTGCAACGGCGCGGATGTTTGTCAGTTCCGTCCACTTCTTAGCCTTTGTCGCGCTTCTGCACGCCTGGGGGCCGGCTTGGTCCGCCACGCTCAAACGCAGTTTCGTCAGCATTCTGGAAAACTCCATGGATCCGCGGCTCAGTCCCATGGACGTGGTCTATACAGGCTTTGCGTTGTTAAGACAGACCCTGGTTCCGATCGGCATGATGGGCGGAGTCCTGATTCTGCTGACCATTGCGATCCAGCTTCTTGTTACGCGTTTTGGCATCAGCCTGTCCAAGCTGACACCGGATATCAAACGTCTCAATCCGCTCGCGCGGCTACGGCAGCTCCCAAAGCAGAATCTGCCGGCGCTGCTGCAGGCGGTAATCATGCTGCCGGTATTCGGAATCGCCGTTTATCGTCTGGTCGGGGACAACCTGGAAGCATACCTGTCGCTGCCGCTCCGGAACCTTGCGAGCGGCACAAGCCAATTCATCGGGTCGATCGAGTCCCTACTCTGGAAAGCCGCCCTGCTCTTCGTAATCTTCGGCGTGGTCGATCTGATTCGGCAGAAGAGCCGATACGAAACCGAGCTCAAGATGAGCAAGCAGGAGATCCGTGATGAGCACAAGGAGCTGAACGGAAATCCGCTCGTGAAGGGGCGGATTCGCAGGCTCCGCCGCGATATGGCCCGCAGACGGATGATGCAGGAGATTCCGACGGCCACGGCGGTCATCGTAAACCCGACTCACTATGCCGTCGCATTGAAATACAGCATGGATTCCAGAGGAGCCCCCAGGGTAGTTGCCAAAGGTAAGAACTATCTGGCGCTGCGAATCCGCCAGAAGGCGCTGGACAACCAGGTGCCGCTGATCGAGAACCCGCCGCTGGCGCAGGGCCTCTATAAGTCGGTCGACGTCGGTCAGGAGATTCCCCCGGACTTCTACAAAGCCGTGGCTGAGGTTCTCGCTTATATCTTCCGGGTCATGAATGGAAGGCCAAATGCCTAAAAGCACGAAACCACAATCGGGGATATCGCTGACTTGACACCCGCCAAATCCATCACGACCGCGGTTCCCTGGAAACAGCTGTCGGGATCCGCTCTTGGCAACTGGAAGGACGCCGGAGTGCCGCTCGCCGTCCTCGGGATCGTGATTGCGCTGATCACGCCGATGCCCGGCTTCCTGCTGGACATCCTGATTGTTACCGACGTGATGACGTCGGTCATCGTGATGATGGTCGCGATGTATATCCGGAAGCCCGTCGAATTCAGCGTTTTCCCGACTACACTTCTGCTTCTGACGCTGTTCCGCCTGGCCTTGAATGTCTCTTCAACGCGGCTGATCCTGATGAACGGCAATATGGGAACGGCGGCGGCGGGCGACGTCATCCAGGCCTTCGGCAACTTTGTTGTCGGCGGGAACTATATCATCGGCGCCGTTATTTTTCTCGTCCTCATCGCCATCCAATATGTCGTGATCAATCACGGCGCGGTTCGTATATCCGAAGTCACCGCCCGGTTTACTCTGGACGCTTTGCCAGGCAAGCAGATGTCGATCGATTCGGACCTGAGCTCGGGGCTGATCGACGACAAAGAGGCCCGGATGCGTCGTAAGAATCTGGCGAAGGAAGCCGAATTCTACGGCGCAATGGACGGCGCCTCGCGATTCACACAGCGCGACGCGGTCGCAAGCATATTGATTACCGGGATCAACATCATCGCTGGATTTCTGATTGGCGTCCTGCAACATGGAATGGACCTTCGGCGGGCGATCGAGACTTATACGGTCCTGACGATCGGCGACGGTCTGGTAACGGTGATCCCGGCCCTGATGATTTCGATTTCAGGCGGCCTCATTGTCACGCGGGCCAGTTCCGAAGAAAGACTCGGGGCGGATTTCAGCAAGCAGATTTTCGGCAACGCGGAGCCACTGCTCCTGGCCAGCGGCGTACTGGTAATTCTCTCTTTGTTCCCTGGCCTGCCCACGATCCCGTTCCTTGCGATGGGATCCGGACTCGGCGCGACGGCCTGGAATATGCGTCGCAAACAGGCCGCGGCCGTACAAGCCGAAACCGCGGCTCAGCCGGCCGCCGCGAAGGAAAACCTGGATTCACTGCTGAAAGTGGAGCCACTCACGGTCGAGATGGGACTCGGGCTGGTGAAGTACGTCGGCGGCGGGCAGGAGTCTCCGGTTCTCAAGCGCATCGCCGGCATACGCCGCCAGCTGGCCGGCGAAATCGGGTTCCTGCTCGGGCCCGTCCGGGTGGTCGATAATGTCGCGCTCAAAGCCCATGAGTACGTGATTCTGCTCAAAGGAGCCGAAATCGGACGATACGAACTGCCGAGCGGCTGCGAACTGGCGATCCCGGTCGGAAAATCCGATGCGCCTCCCGGTGGAAGGCAGACCAAAGAACCCGCGTTCGGGATGAAGGGGTGGTGGGTTCCGACCGACCAGTCGGATGCCGCGCGCCGAAAAGGCTTCACCGTCGTGGATGCCGTCAGCGTTATGGGTACGCATCTCTCGGAACTGATCCGGCAGAACGCCCACGAACTCTTCTCGCGTCAGGATGCCAAGAGATTTCTGGACCGGGTCGCGGCCGACAACCCCAAAGTGGTGGAGGATCTGGTGCCGAAGACCGTATCCCTTGCCGCGGTGCAGCGAGTCCTGCAAAACCTGCTTCGGGAACGCGTTTCCATCCGCGACGCCGTGACCATTCTGGAAGCGCTGGGAGAAGCGGCGGCCACCATTCGAAATCCAATTCTGGTCACGGAATATGTCCGCCAGGCCCTCCGCCGGATTGTCGTGAAACCTTATCTGAACGCGAAAGGCGAACTGCCCGCGTACCTGTTCGATCCGTCACTCGAGCAGCTTGTGGAATCGGCCATCGAACACGGCGAGCAGACCAGCCATCTCACTCTTTCGCCGCAGGCCCTGCGGGACTTGTTGCAGAGAATCACGCAGAAGGTGGGACATCCCGAAGCACCGGTAGTCGTCGTAGCCAGTTCAGCGTCGCGATACTTCATGCGCCAGATCGCGGAACCGACGCTGCCCAATCTGTTCTTTATCGGGAGCAATGAAATTCCCGCGGAAGTCAAAATTCTTTCTTCAGGAGTGATTCAATAACCATGGCCGCAGCACAAAACCCTCAGCTTTATGTAAAGTCGTACTTCGCATCGTCGGTGCAGGACGCCATCGAAACGGCGAGACAGGAGTTGGGCGGAGACGCTCTGCTTCTGAATTCGCGCCCGGCTCCGCCCGAAGCGAGACATCTGGGCGCGTTTGAAGTCGTCTTCGGCAGCTGTAACGAAACGCCGCCCGTTGCGCCATCCGCAAGGCAGACCAATGCTCTACAGCAGGCTTTATTGTCCGGAAACCCGCCGGGGCTGGATGATCTTCGCTCGCAAATGGACGAAATTCGCAATCTCCTTCTGCGAAATGCCGCGGCGGCCGCCTCGGTCCACGGGCGTCAACCGCTGCTCGAGTACCTGCTTCGCGAGGCCGGGCTGGACGACGCGCTGGCGGCGGAGATCGAAGACAGCGTCCAGGACCGCCTGAGCCTCCGTACGGTGCAGGAAATCGGCGGGATGCGGAAACGCCGCGAGTGGAATCCAGACGAGGTGATCGAGGAAACAGCCGCGGAAATCAACGGCCGGTTCAGCGTAGAGCCGGAGTTGAAACGGATTACAGCTCTTGTCGGGCCGCCAGGCGCAGGGAAGACGACAACCCTGGTCAAGCTCGCGGTGAGTCAGCATCTCGCGGCAGGAAGGCCCGTGCGCCTCATTTCCACGGATACACAGCGCATCGGCGCGGCGGAACAGCTTCGCACGTTTGCCGTTATTCTCGGCGTACCATTTCAGGCAGCCGATAGCATTCCGGCGCTGGCGCAAGCCATCGATAGTACGCCTGCCGGCACGGCGGTTCTTATCGACACCCCGGGACTGAGCCCGGCGATGCTTGGCGACCTCGGAACCGAGTTGGCCGGATTCCTCAGCACGCGTCAGGAAATTGACACTCACCTGGTTTTGACAGCAGCCGCCCGGGCTTCGGACCTGGCAGCGACGGCGGAGCGCTTCGAAATATTCAGGCCCTCGCGTCTGATTTTCACGAAACTCGACGAGACCGATTCGCAGGGGCCTTTGTTTTCCGAGGCTGTGCGAGGCAAAAAGCCATTGTCATTCCTGTGCAATGGACAGCTGATTCCGGAACATATCGAGCCGGCGTCAAAGAACCGCATCGCGGAATCATTGGTACGACACTTGCCCAGAACACTGAAAGCCGCAGCATAGAAGCCTTCGATGGGCACCGCGACATACGGACCCCGACCAGATTCCGACTCTTCCGCCGCGGCGCAGCGGGAGGCGCTGGTGCTCGCCCATCTTCCGCAGGTGCGGCTGATTGCGAGCCGGATTCATGATCGTCTGCCGGAGCACATCAGCCTCGAGGACCTGGTTTCAACCGGGATTGTAGGCCTGCTTAACGCAATCGATAATTTCGATCCCTCCTTCAAAGTGCAGCTCAATACTTACGCGGAACACAGGATCCACGGGGCGATCATGGACAGCCTGCGCGAAACCGACTGGGCGCCGCGGGATGTTCGGAAGCGTTCCAAGCGCATCGAGTCCACGATTCACCGGCTCAAGCAGCGCTTCGGGCGAGAACCGGTGGAAGAGGAAATCGCCGAGGAATTGAAAATCGCGCTGGAGGAATATCACAAGTGGCTTGCCGATGCGCAGTCCGTCGAAATACAACGGCTGGAGTACGCCTTCAGCGACGGCGAAACCAGCGACCTGCTCAACGTGATCTCGGACGACGAAGAATCGTGGCCATCCCGCGTCGTGGAACGGAAGGAGCTGGAGCGGATTCTGGCTCTGGCGATCGATCGGATTCCGAAGATTGAGAGAACCGTTTTGAGCCTGTACTACTTTGAAGAATTGAATTTGCGTGAAATCGCGCAGATAACCGGAATGCATTTATCACGAATTGCCCAGCTCAGAGTACAGGCCGTTCTGCGGCTGCGAAGTCACCTCGATAGAGTCTGGAAGCTGCCCGAGGGAAACCAATGAGCCCAAACCGACTCGAAGACCAGCACGACTCGAACAACCTCCAGCTGCTGAGAGACGTGGAGCTTCCCGTTATGCTGCGCTTCGGCAGCACGCGTCTGCCTCTGGAGGAGATCATTCGTCTCAGCACCGGCTCCTTGATTGAATTCGAGGGCTCTCCCAACGATCCGGTCGAGCTCCTGGTAAATGGCCGGGTCATCGCCTGGGGCGAAGCGGTCATTGTGCAGAACAGCTATGGCATTCGTATTTCGGGAATTGCCACACCGCGCGAACGAATATTTCCAGCGGAGGCCGACCTGAATCTCGCGGCGGCCGAGGAAAATAAAGGAGAGGTCTGATGCAATTTGAATGGATTTTGAACCCGCTCACGCAATACGCGGTAATTGGCCTGGGTCTGGCCGGCTCGCTGGGTTTATGGATCGCATCGAAGGTGGAAGTCAGCGGTGTCCGGAATGAGTTATCCGGTTCGCGCGGCGCGATGGAGACCCATATCCGCGAGCTGTCTGCACGGGTGAATCAGCTTCAGGTCAGTCGGGAGGAGGAGCAGTCTTCTTATGTTCCAGCCGCCGGGGGAGTCGTTCAGGGGTTGAATCTGACGAAACGGGCGCAGGTCGTGCGGATGCACAGGCGAGGCGAAACCGTAAACAGCATAGCGGGAGCTCTCCAGACGCCGGTTAACGAGGTTGAGCTTATTTTGAAGATGGAGAAGCTGTTGAATGCACGGATTCAATCAGCTCCCGCCCGGGAGTAACCAGAATGAGTAACCAGACGGCGCTATCCGGCCTTCTGTAAAAGCAGGCCGGAATTCTCGAAGTTCCTGATCTTCATGATCAGAGTGGTTCGTTTCATTCCCAGCTTCTCGGCCGCCGCAGTCCTGTTTCCGTTGCTTGCGCGCAGTGCGTTTTCGAGCATCGCAAGTTCGAACCGGGTAACGGCTGAGTCAAAATTGACGACGTCCGACATGTGAATCGGCGCCGAGCCAGGTACGGCCACCGGCCCCGGGAGACGCCTCGAGTCCGTCAGGCCGAAATCCTTGGCATAAAGAATGTCCCGATCGCCGCTGACTGCGATTGCCATCTCCACGGCGTTCTCCAGTTGACGAACGTTCCCGGGCCAGGGGTGCGCCGAGAGTTGTTCCAGCGCCTCGGGTACGACGCGTTTGAGTGGAATATCCTCCATATGACAAATCTTTTTTACAAAATGGCTGACCAGCATCGGGATGTCGCTGGCGCGCCGGCGAAGGGGGGGCATGGCGAGCGGGAATACATTCAGCCGATAATAAAGATCTTCTCTGAACTTCCCCTGTTTGACACGTTCGAGAAGGTCCACATTCGAAGCCGCAATCACCCGCACATCGATCTTTGTGCTTTCCGGACTACCCAGACGCTGTACCTCGCGATCCTGGAGCACGCGCAGAATCTTGGCTTGAAGTTCAAGGGGCATATCGCCGATCTCATCCAGAAAAAGCGTACTCCTGTGGGCCTGTTCAAACCGGCCCACACGGTTCCCGATGGCGCCCGTGAACGCTCCTCTGGTATGGCCGAACAGCTCGGCCTCAAGCAGATGTTCCGGTAAAGCGCTGCAGTTGATTGCCACCATGGCGGCATTTCCCCGGGGACTGGCGAGGTGGAGCGCACGCGCGGCCATTTCCTTCCCCGTACCCGTTTCACCGCTGATCAGGACCGTGCAGCGCCGAGGGCCCACGAGCCTGATGGTTTCCGCAACCTCACCCAGCGCCGCGCTCTCGCCGACCAGAAGGGACCGCCATTTCTCCGAACCCAGAGCGGATCTGCGGGCGCGCGCCCGGCTTCGCTTTTCTTCAACCGCGCTGTCAATGGCTTCGATGAGTAAATCCAGAGAATCCCGATGGCCGGAACAATGAAATGCCCCGGCGCGAGTCAATGCGACTGCCGCGGAGGCTGTGAGGCTTTGGTCGCGGAAAAGGACAGGGAGTCCGTGATCGGAGCTGATTTCGAGGACCCTGTCCGCGGTGGCCGCAGCCGTGCATGACATCAGCACACAGTCGAATTTGTCCGAAGATAACGCTGAATCCACCTCATCGTCAACCCGGGTTATAGAGAAATGCGCCGCCAACGCCTCAAAATCATTTTCGCAAAAATCGCCATCTCTTCCGATCAGCAAGATATTCGGCACTTTCATAAGACAGTATTATTTCGACAATAGTTGAGATTAGTCCATTAGATTTTTGGTCGTATACGGTTTGTTCTCCGAAGTTAACCGGTCGATGATGCCTTTAGCGATGATTGCCGCAGTCGTTCTCTGCGTGTCATCTTGAGTATGGATCTAACCAAAGACATAGTGAGCGTTGAATCCATGAGCATCAGAGTAGACACCAACCCGATCAGCTCGCTTCCGGCGCCGGCGGCGGGCATCGACCAGACCTCCCGGCCACCCGATGGCGCTGCGAAATCCGGGGCCGGTGCTGTCGCCGCGGCCCAAAGCCAGGATCAGGTAGACGTTTCCCCCGCCACCACGAAAATCACGGAGGAGCTCGGCACCCAGAACTCGGCTCGCGCCGGCAGAGTTCAGCAACTCGGTGCTCTCTATGCGAGTGGCCGGTATACAAGCGACTCTGCGCAGATCAGCCGTTCTGTTGTCTCGAGCGCGCTTGGCGGCACCGCCAAAGGTGGTTTATGAAGCGGGGGGACGAGGCGAGCGAGAAAGCCGGCGAAGCCCTGGAGTATGCCCGGCAAGCCGCGGGGATGTGGAATGCGAGCGACCGCGACTGCGTGGATCGAACCCGGCAAACCCTGGAATCCGCCGCCCGTAAGGCGGTTGAGCTGGAGAGCCTGCTGCGGGGCGAGCAAAGCGAAATTCCACCGAACCTGCGCCCTCGCGTGTTGGCATTGAAGGCCGAGGTTCGGCGGATCGAGCGTCTGGTGGACGCCTCAGCGGCGTTCTTCCGGACTGCCTTCCCGGTCATCGGGACAGAATCTCCGGTCTACAATTCCGGCGGCGCTCTCACTGTCGAATCCCGCCTGAGTGGCTCGCCCGGGCTGCAAGGGTAATGGGGCGGGCCTAAGCAATGCCGGACATTCTCGCATCTCTCGGGAGTTCAGCAAGCGCATTGAACGTTCTGCAGCAGGCGATGGGAGTGGTCCAGAACAACGTGGACAACTCATCCACGCCCGGCTATGCATCGCAGCAGCTCAACATCGAAGCGTTGCCGTTCGACGAAGCCACGGGCGCGGCGGGAGGCGTCGCTGCCGCCGGTCTGGACGACTCACGCGATGCGTACCTGGACTCCGCGGTCCAGACGCAAATGCAATCCCTCGGCCTTTACACCGCACAGAATCAAGCCACGGGAACCATCCAGAGTTTTTTCGACGTTTCCGGCACCACGGGTGTTTCCGCGGCGCTCAGCAGTCTCTTTTCGGCTTTTTCAGCCTGGAGCACGACGCCCAACGACCCCGTGGCGCAGCAAACCGTGATCTCGGACGCCGGCAATGTGGCAAGTTCCATCCAGGGGTTATCCACTTCTCTGAATCAGACATCCGTACAGCTCGGCCAACAGGTCGGGTCCACCGTCACCCAGATCAACAATCTCGCCGCGGAGATTCAGCAATACAACGTAGGGCGGCTTCAGACGACTCAACCTGACCCGGGCGCGGATGCGCAGCTGGAGACCAACCTCGAGAGCTTGTCTCATCTGGTGAACTTCACAGCCCTCAAACAGACCAATGGGACGGTTACGGTACTGATTGGCGGCGGAACACCGCTGGTGATAGGGAACCAGCAGTATTCGATCTCGGCCGGGAACTCGGTCGTAAGTAATCCCGCGCCCGCGAACCCGGAGTCGCCACCCACCTCGCAGATCCTGGATTCGCAGGGGAACGACATCACGGCGGACATCACCGGCGGCCAACTGGGCGGTTTGCTGGATTCGAGGAACAACGTCCTTGCCTCGATCATCGGAAATTCCCAGCAGGCAGGAACGCTGAATCAACTGGCAAGCGGGCTGGCGGACACGGTAAACCAGATTCTGCAATCGGGAACGGTGTCCACGGCAAGCGGAGCGGCAGCCGGTACTCCGCTGTTCTCCTACAACACCGCCGACGCCACGCTGGCGGCGGGTAGCCTCGCCGTGAATCCCTCGATCACAGGCGCCGCCCTCGCCCCGGTGGACTCTACCGGCAATTCAAACGGGAATGCCAATCAGCTGGCCGCGCTCGCCAACCCCACCACATCGCAGGGCCAGATCGATGGAATGAATTACGTTCAATTCTTCGGTCAGATCGCGGCGTCGGCCGGAACGGCAAATCAGACCGCGCAGAGCAATCAGACAGCCCAGCAAACCGTGGTGACGCAGGCTCAATCGCTGCAGACTCAGATTTCAGGTGTTTCGCTTGACGCTTCAGCCAGCCAGATCCTTCAGCTCCAGAATGCTTATCAGGCCGTATCCCGAGTGCTGACCATTGTGAACACCCTGGCGGATAACATCATTGGCCTGATTCCGCAGGATCAGGCGTAAGGAGACGATCTTATGACGCCCTTTATCAGCGGCTCTTCGCAGCAATATCTGGCGGATCTCAGCGCCACGCAGGCTCAAATGCAGACGACCCAGGCGCAGGTAAGCTCGGGGCTGGCGCTGCAGGAGGCTTCCGACGATCCGTCGGCGGTGCCCGAAATCTTCCAGTTGCAGACAACCCTGGCGCAGAATCAGCAGGTGCAGAACAATCTGGGTGACGTCCAGACAAACCTGAATTCGGCGAATACAGCGCTGCAGAGCGCGCTCACGGACGTCCAGACCGCCATCACTGTAGCCACGCAGGGAGCGAGCACCACCTCGACGGCCGCGGACGACACCAATCTGGCCACCCAGGTCAGCCAGCTGCTGCAGAATCTGGTGAGCCTGAGCAACACGAACGTCAACGGAACCTACATATTCAGCGGCGATCAGGATACGCAGCCTTCTTATCAGATCGATCCGTCTCAGCCGGAGGGAGTCCAGCAACTGCTGGCAACCACTTCCACTCAAGTCATCCAGGACGTGAACGGAACCGGGATCGCGGTGGCTAAAACCGCGCAGGAGATTTTCGATCCGCAGGATCCCGTGGCGGGCGGGCCGGCGGCCAATAACACCTTCGCGGCAGTCAACTCCCTGCTGACGGCACTCCAGAATAATGACGCGGCCGGCGCCGCGGCGGCGGCCACCTCGTTGCAGAGCTCGAGCGATTATCTGAACCAGCAGTTGGCGTTTTACGGCGAAGCGCAGGATCAGGTAACCAACGCCGTTAGCATCGCCAAACAGTTTCAGACCCAGGAGCAGTCGTCTCTAGGCCAGCTGCAGGACGCAAATATACCGGCCGCGGCTCTGAGTCTGACGCAGGCGCAAACTCAGGAACAGGCATCCTTGTCCGTGGAAGCGAAGATGCAACAAATGCCGAATCTGTTCAGCTATCTGGGTTAGGGAGCGACATGGCAATTGACGAAGCAGATCTTCCCGTTTGTTCTCCAGGCCAGCTCCCGGCGACTTTCACGCACGCGGCCGGGCAGATTCAACGCGCGTTTCTGGAACTTCTTGGTTCGGCCCTGACGGAAACGCTGCAGACTCCGGTATCCAGCACGCACCTTCCGCCGGAGCAGGGCACATTCGGAAGTTTTCTCGACGGGGACGAAGCCGCCGCCTGTCTCGTCGCGCTCGATCTCGCTCCTTTAACCGGATATGCGGTTCTCGGTTTCTCCAAAGAAATTCTGTTCAAAGCGCTGGAGATTCTTACCGCCGCGCCATCCAATACGGAATACAATCCGCGCGAAACCGTGACCGGGATCGAACTGCATATCCTTCGGGAATTCTTTGACGCATTCAGGAATGCCCTGCGCAAAGCATGGCAGCCGTTTTACCCCCTGGAGTTCGAGATCCGTGCGATCGACCGGGATATGACGCGGCAGGCCGCATTGGCGCAGTACGGTCAGGCGGCGGTTATTCTGAAATCCCGGATTCAATGCGGCGGCGCGGACGCTGGTTTTGAGCTTGCGCTTCCCGGATTCCTGTTACGGCTGGCGGACGCCAGGAAGCAGGTTCCCTCCTGGACCGGCAACGAAGGTCAGGTCCAGCAAAGCCTCCCGGCCGCGCTGGGTCGGGCGAAAGTGCTCGTTGAGGCGGTGCTGGAGGGCTCCGGCGTGAGGATGAGCGAACTCCTTGCTCTCAGGCCCGGGCAAATCCTATCCATGGGGACCCCGGCCAACGGGCTGTTTGAATGTATGTTGAACGGCAAGCCGAAATTCAAAGGCGAGGTCACAGCCGCCGGCGGCCATCTGGCGTTCAGAATCGAAACCCAGGATGTCGTTTGAACGGTCAGTTGGCGTCGCCGGCCGGATTTGCGAGGTGATCGAGCAGGTTGATCCAGGAACCCAGACGGGGATCGATGGAGCGCGTCGCGAACAGATCGGAACTCAGCGTCATCCCGCACGCAATCGCTTTCAGCACTTCAAGACGTTCCCTCTCGATGCTGTCGGCGAACTGCCAGCGAAACGAGCGCACATCCCGCAGCTTTTTCGACAGCTGCAACCGATCGCCGCAAAGCCAGGCATCCAGCATGGCTCGCCCCAGTAACCGGGAGGGATACAACTCGTAGTGTGGGTTTGCAGTCATACTGCAACCTCTCTTCGGCGGTCCCGGGAGTTTTTTCAGAATTCATTTCCAAACCTTGTGTATCTTCCCTATAAATGTCCGGCGAACCGTCGATGTGGAGTAACAGAAGGAGCACATGATTCACGTTACTCGCCTGAACCACAGCGCCTTCGCACTGAACAGCGACCTGATTCAGGATGTTGAAGCCACTCCGGACACGGTAATCAGCTTGACCACCGGCCAGAAGATTACGGTTCTCGAAACGGAAGACGAGATCATCGAACGCGTTCGTGCCTGGCGCCGCTCCCTTCTCTCGGGCGATCCGGCGTGAATCGCAAGGATAACTCCTAATGGCGAAGGGATCGAAAAAGAAGGAGTCTTCGCAGCCGGATTTCGCTACCATCGGAGGCCTGATTCTGGCGCTCGGGGGAATTGCCACCGGCCTGATGATGGAAGGCGGGAAGATCCAGGATGTCGCGCAGGTTACCTCCGCTCTGATTGTGCTGGGCGGAACCATTGGCGCGGTCATGATCACGACTCCTTTGCCAGTCCTGATCAGGGCGGCGAAACAGTTCGGATCGGTCGTCTTCGGCAAAGTTTACGAGGTCAACGCGAAAATCGATGAGATTGTCGAGTACGCCAGTATCGCGCGCAAGAACGGCATCGTTTCGCTGGAACAGCAGGCATCGTCGATAGACGATCCTTTCCTGAAAAAAGCGCTGAACCTCGCCGTGGACGGGATTGAGACCGACAAGATTCGCGACATCATGGAACTCGAGATCACCTTATACGAGCAAAACGCCGAGGCGGAAGCCAAGGTATTTGAAGCCGCCGGCGGATATGCCCCGACAATCGGAATCATCGGGGCTGTCCTGGGTCTGATTCAGGTGATGAAGAATCTCGCCAACATCGACGAGGTCGGCCGCGGCATCGCAGTCGCGTTCGTCGCTACAATTTACGGCGTGGGGGCCGCGAACATCGTGTTTCTCCCGGCAGCGGGTAAGTTAAAGGCGCGCGCCAAAGAAGGGGTGCATATCAGGGAATTGATGCTGCAGGGCGTCCTGTCCATAGCGGAAGGATTGAACCAAAAACTCATCCGGGTAAAGCTGGAGGCTTATGCGCATCACGGCAAGGCTGCCAAAGGAGCGAAGTCAAAGGAACAGGCCGCGGGGCAGCCTGCATCGGCCGAAGGCTGACCCATGGCGCGAAAAACGGCACATCCGGAACACGAGAACCACGAGCGCTGGCTGATCTCCTATGCCGACTTCATCACTCTGCTTTTTGCGTTCTTTGTAGTCATGTTCGCTTCGTCGCAGACCGACAAGCACAAAGCCCAGGCAGTTTCGGATTCCGTCAAGCAGGCACTGGAAAACGGAGCCACCAAGCCAACGGTACGTGAAATTCTGGGAGGCACGGTCGACAACACGGGCAAAGGAAACGCAATGATGCGCGGCCCGGGAGGGTCGCAGAAGCAGATTGTCAAAACTGAGTTGGTTCCGCCCTCCAAAGTCTCGGTGACAGACCTCGTGCCGTCCATGAAGTACCTTACACAGGCTCTGGCTCAGGAAATCAAGGATGGCAAGGTGGATGTCCACCTGGAAGCGCGCGGCCTGATCGTGAGCCTGCGGCAAGCGGCATTTTTCCCTTCGGGCGGCGACGAAATTCCGCAGAAGACGCATGACACCATGGCGAAGATAGCCGGCGTCATCAAAAGTCTGCCCAACGGCGTCCGGCTGGAGGGCCACACGGATTCCATACCGATTCACAACGATCATTTCCGCAGTAACTGGGAGCTTTCCGCGGCCCGGGCCATAGCGATGATGGAACTGCTCTCGACCCAATATGATATTCCGCGCGACCGGTTCGGGATCGCGGGCTACGCGGAGACAATTCCCGTGGACACCAACGACACCCCCGAAGGACGGATGCACAACAGGCGAGTCGACATCGCAATTTTGAACCAGCAGGTCATCACCGGCGTCGAGCCTCGTCAGGCAAAACCGGCCGCCGCGTCCAAATAGCAGGTTCATCCCACATAACCCGGCCGGAACTTCAAATCTGGCGTCATTGTGAACTTCCAGGTTATCGTTTGTCGAACGAGCGTCAATAACCCGATACCTGTCGAAGTCACGGTCTGACTACGAACCGCCACTCATACGACTGATAAGTGTAGGAATTGTTTGCCGGAGTTAATGCCTTATACAGACGTTAATCATTAAGATTGCCATCAGTTATTAGTGTCAGACTTAGCCCTGCCAGGTACAGGTACCGGGCGTAATAAAGTCTACAAATTGGTTATCGGCCTGTCGATGTGCTTTTCAGCGACTGGAAGAGTGGTCGCCTCCCGGCTACGTCGTGGAGAAAAACCTTAAGGAAAAGGAAGGTCCTCCATGGACTTGTTGTTATCGAGAAAAAGAAGCGCTCATGCGATAGCCGGGTTACTGGCGCTGACAGCCTGCGCAGGCTCTATGCGGGCCAGCAACCTGATGACCGCGACGGTCTCCGGGCCGGTCACCTGCAGCGTCGTCACCGGCCCGGGTACAGCCGCGACAATAACGATCAAGGCCTCGCCGGCGCTGTCTGGCACGGCGACGCTCGCCGTCACGTTTAACACCCCTGGTAACGGGCTGGTCGTAACAGCGCCGGGGAGCACCACCCTAAACCTGGCAAACAATTCAACGGGTATCGTCTACACTGTCAACGCAGCGCCTGGCTGCGCCGGAAACGGCAATAATACGACGGTGATCCAGTTCAACCGGGGCGGCGTTGCCGACATAACAGCGAGTGTTGTGGACACCGTCACTTCTCCTTACCTGATGAGCTCCACTGTGTCCGGGCCGATCACCTGCAGCACCGCGACGGGTCCAGGCGCGCCTGCCACGATAACGATCAAGGCGTTCACGGCCCTCACCGGAACGAATACGATCGCAGTCACCTTCGCCACACCCGGCAACGGGCTCGTGGTGACAGCGCCAGGGACCCCCACTCTGACTACGGCCAACAACTCGAGTGGCCTTGTCTACTCGGTCAGCGCCGCCCCGGGCTGCGTCGGAAACTCCACCGCGATCACCGCGATTCAGTTCAGTGCCGGCGGCACCTCCGATGTCTCCGCGAGCGTGAGCGACACGGTAACCGCCACCACCTCTGGTCTGGTCGCTTCGCCGTCAGCGATCACAGTTCAATGCGCCTTGGCCGGCACCACCTACACACCGGGAATTGCGCAGACCGTTTCCATTACCTCCGGGGCCAGCGGGGGCACGCCCTTCTCGTTGACCACCTCGGGTGGGAATGCGCCTCCGTCGTGGCTCACCTTGACCCCGTCGACGCTGACAGGCACGGCAACCGGGGCGGCAACACTGCTTTCGATCGCCGCGACTCCCACCGCGGGCACCACACCAGGGTGCGGCGGTTTCGCGGCCAGCTCTTTCCATACAGTCAGTCTGCATCTGGCCAGTACAGGGTATTCCGGTCTGGACAAACTTGTCTCCGTCACGCTGGAGATCGTCGCCGCCAGCCCGCTGACGGTGACGCCGGTTCCCGCGGCGCCCAACGTCTCGCTGTCCTATATCAAAGGCTCCGGCAATTTCGCCACCTCCAGTGTCAACATCACTTCCTCGCCAACTAATCTGTTCGTTATGTTGAACACCGCGACGCTTCCGGCCTGGCTCACCGTGGACAAGACCTCGGGTAACGCACCCCTGGGGATTCGCTTTTCCACCACCGGCGCGGCCGATTCCATGGCTCCAGGCACCTATAGCTCGACGGTCTACCTGCAGGTCTCCGGCTATGCGGATACGGCTGTGCCAGTCACTCTGCTGTTGAATAACAAAGCACCGTCCCTGTTTGTCAATCAGAGTACAATTTCGCTCAACTGGACGATAGGAACGCCCCCTCCCACGGCCAGTATCACCGCGACCTCCACCGACTCGCCGATCTCGTACACCATCGCTACCGGTGGTACGCTGGCGCCGATCATCGCCGCGGATCAGTTGTCCGGGCTCGCTTATAGCTTCGGCACAGGAATCGGAGTCACGTTCAGTCCGTTGGTCTTTGCGGCCGCGGCGCCAGGAACGGTGCTGACCGGGACGGTAACCTTTACCTGGGGCAGCCCGGTATCGACCACCGTGGTGACGATCTCGGTGACCGTCCAGTCTCCCGCCGCCACGCTGACCGGGATCACGCCCGGCAGCTTACCCACTGCTCCCGCCGGAAGTCATGTTCCCGTGACTCTCGTCGGCAGCGGATTTGTCGGTGGCAGCAACAACGCACTCAAGACACAGGTCGGAATTGTGGTCGGCACCACCAACCCGACTCTCATTCAGGATGGCAACCTCAACGCCGTCTTTGTCAACGCGTCGAGCATCGCGCTCACCATTACTGTGCCGGCCAGCGGGGATGCTTACCTGCTGCCGTTTACCAATGGTACGGGCGGTGTCATCACCATTGGTATCTGTAACGGCGGTACGGCGTCGACTCCTTGTTCTGTTCCCACCGGAACCTTCGCCATCACGGTCGCCAATGGTCCCATCGTTCAGGGCGTCACCAGCTCGTCTTCGTTTACCGAAGTGAATCCTCCCGCGCTGCCAACGTTCGCGCCCTACGACATGATCAGCCTGTTCGGGTCCAATTTCTGCGCCTCCGGAGGTACCGGGTGCGGCAGCACCACGGTCCTGCTGGGCGCGCCGGATGTTCTCACCGAACGGTATCAGCCCACGCTCAGCCCCGATGCGGCCGGCAGCACCCAGCGCCAGGTTTCGGTATCGTTCTATGCACACCCGCTGGGCGCATTCATCGGCACCGCCCCGCTGCTCTTTGCCACCAACAGCCAGATCAACGCGCTCGTTCCCGCTGCCGTCTCCGGCTATGTCGGAGCGGAAACGGTGGATGTTGTCGTGAGCTTCGGCTATGGTACGTCGCCGGCGTCGACGCTGCTCCAAAGCGCTCCATTCCCGGTGAACATCGCTGCCGCCGATCCGGGCATCTTTACCATCGGTTCAGACGGCACAGGCTCCGGCGCGGTCCTGAACGGCGCCACCTATGGCCTCATCAGCGGCACCAATCCTGCTTCGATGCGGTCGACCGGTACCGACTCGGATACGGTGCTGATTTACGTAACCGGGCTCGGAGCCCCCAACAGCGCCGGCGACAATACCACTACCGGCGCCGGCTGCATTGGCGCCCTCACCGCCTCGGGTACGGGTAGCTACGAAGCTACGCTGCAGGCGGCCACTTCCGTCTCCCCCGCCCTCGCGAACATTGATGGCGCGGTCATCCAGGGCGCTCTGCTCAACACGGGCAACCTGCCGCCCTGCCTGACCAGTAACCCCACCGTTACC
This sequence comes from Terriglobia bacterium, assembly GCA_963764845.1. Classification (GTDB taxonomy): domain Bacteria; phylum Acidobacteriota; class Terriglobia; order Bryobacterales; family Bryobacteraceae; genus BOG-234. The sequence continues at coordinate 120,706 of CAVXUE010000001.1, forward strand.
ATCGGTGGCGTGCCGGGCAACGTCACCTATGCGGGATTCGTGGCCGACACGGTCGCCGGCCTTTATCAGATCAACGTGCAGTTGCCCTCCACGACGGGCGGGCCCTTCTATCCGAACTTCCCGTCGCAGACGGTTTCGCTGACAAGCATTACGGCGCCGGTGCAGCTTCCCGTTCAGGTCACGGTGGGTACGGTAGCCAGTCAGAATAACGTCACCATGTGGGTCACTCCTCGCCTGAAGGTCACCGATCCGCTTGGCAATACAACAGCCAATCCGCTCGACGTGATCAGCGCCACGGTTGGCGTTTCGTACTCCGGAACCATTACGCCAACGGAAACCGCCACCGGTACCAGCTACTCGTGCTCGGTTACCTCAGGGCTGCTTCCCACGGGCCTGACTCTCACCGGAAACGGTACCGTGTGCACTCTGGCGGGAAAACCCGGCGCGAATACGGCCGGCTCTTACACCGTCACCGTGACGGCCACGGATAACGCCCATATCCCCCTTACCGGCACCGTGACCTTCACCATCCAAGTCGCGGGAGGCCTCTATCTGACCTCTTCCGGGACGCCGCCCTACGCCGCGAAGTTCGGGACACCACTGGCCGGTTCACCAACGGTGACCGCGGCTGGCGGCACGTACCCTTACACCTACGCCCTTTCGTTCTCCGATGCGTCGGGGAATCCCCTGGTGACTGCTTCGACCGGTATGGCTATCAGCAGCGGCGGAGTCCTTTCGACCACGTCGAGCACGCTGGCAGGCGGTTACAACGTCACTGTCACGGCGACCGACTCGGCCACCCCGGCTGTAACCGGTAGCATTACTTTCGCGGTCGACATTTCGTTGAACGTGACGGAAGCCGCCGGCACGGGCTCCAATCTCTACGTAGTAAGCGCTACCGGAAACTCGGGTAGCCTGACTTACGCAATCTCCGGTGCGGGCGCTACCGCGGGTATGACGGTCAATACCAGCGGCGATGTCCTGCAGGGCGGCGCTTCCGGCGGTCCGTTCTCTACCACTGTCACCGTTACCGATAACGGCACACTGGCGCCCGGCGCGGCATACGAGGGCACGGGCTTCGTGACCTGGTCCGCAACACCGTAGAGCCAACGGCGGCTGTCTACGGCGGCATCGGCGGCGGGAGATCAAACTCCCGCCGCCGATTTTTCATTTGTGCCGGATCCCGGCGAGCCTGGGGGAAGGCACTCAAATTGCAACATATTCGGCTGATCTATGCCATGTGTCAACACAAAGTTCTTCGGCCCTCTGGAATACACTCCGGGTTCCGTATTTCTCTTCCCCTGCGGATTGCCCGGCTTCGAGGAGCAGCGTGATTTTGTATTCCTGAATCTGCCGGAGCGGCACCCAATCATCTTTATGCAGAGTCTCTCGACGCGCAACCTGTGTTTCGTGTTGTTGCCCATTCTTGTCGTAGATCCTCATTACAGTCTGGACTTCAGACCGGAGGAACTGACGGAACTGGCGGAACTGAATCTGCCTGCGGATCGCCGGCCAGTGATAGGAGAGGACATTCTGTGCGCGGCTATGATTTGCTGTGGTGAGAAAGAGACGCCAACCGCGAACCTTCTGGCGCCGGTGATCGTGAATCTCCGGGACCGCGTCGGTGGCCAGTTGATTCGCGTGGACTCGGGTTATTCCCACCGGCATCCGCTGCAGCTCGGGGAACCAGTGCTCTCGTGTTAATCGTTTGGCGGCGCGCCGGCCAAAGCGTCATGATCGGCGAAGATACCGAAATAGAAGTGCTCGATGCGCGGGCGAATCGGGTGAAGCTCGGCATTAAAGCTCCGGCATCTGTAACCATCGTCCGCAAGGAAGCGCAGCTTACCCGGAATGAAAATCTGGCCGCGGCGTGGAGTATCGACGATACGACTGTAAGAACCCTGCTCTCGCGGCTGCCCCGTTGATGGTGACGCGAAGCGTCACTGGCAACTGATGCGCTCCACACTGGCCTGTTGAATAACGGCCGTCAGGTATTTGACACCCGCAGCGCGGCCGGCCCTGACGCTTCCCGCCAGCCTTCCCACGCGCAGAAGTAGAACTGCCGCAGCTCCTTGAATCCGTATCTGAGATAGAGCCCCACCGCCCTGCGATTGGCAGCCGTCACGATCAGCGTCACCGTTCGCGCCCCGTTGGCCCTCAGGCCTTCGATCGACCGCCCGAGCAGTTCCTGTCCCAGGCTCCTCCGCTGGGCCGCGGGCGCTACACAGATCTGCGCGATGTGTCCCGTGCTGTCGCCGGTGAGGGTCGCGAGCACGACACCGCACATTACGCCCGTTGCCTGGTCGAAGGCCACAAACGTCCCGGGCGGAAAGAACTCCCCGCATCCCTGATACTGCACGACGTTATAAAGAGACCGCCGGGCGCAGTCCTGTGTTCGATACTGGTCGCTGATCCCACTGTCAACGTGGTCGCGATAGGCCAGCTCGATCACACCGGCAGCTGCTTCCTGATGAGCGTTGCCCCAGGTTTCAATGCGGAATTGCCGCTCCGCCTGAGGTACGGTTGCCCCACCGCCAGTCGTGCAGTCGAAGCTCAGGAGCATGCGTTGGTGCGCTTTCCCGAACGGGTCCTCCTGCGCGCTTTTGGCCGATGCCGGTCCCGCCAAAGGTAATTGGCTCTCGATCCGCCGGACCTGTGGATTGGCCCTCAGGCAGTCGAACAACGCTCGAAAAAGCAAAGCCTCCGATTCGGAGCCTCGCCAGGCTGGCAGAACATAAGAGTTCGCGATGATCCCCTTACCCTCTTCGACTACGGTATATCCGTAACCTGCCGGGGCGCCCCCATCAAGCAGCGCCGCTCCGGTGAGCGAACGGGAGTCGGCACATTGCCGGATCAGATCGGCCGAACGCGTAAAATCCCAATCCAATTCCTTTCGCCATTCGGCCGTTTCCGCCCGCAGGAGCGGATCAAGATCCCGGCTGTCAAGACTTCGGACATCGACGACATCCGGGTGGCCGTGACGAAACGTTCGCTGGTTCAGGCCCTGGCTCACTCGATGGTTTCTGTTCCCGCGGTCCGGCTCTTCACCAACTATGCCGCTCGTCCGGAAGTGCAGTTAAGTAGCCAAAGCCTCTCGGGCCAAAGATGATGACAAAGAGTCTCCCGACGTTGACGAAAGTTATTAATTTCGTCGCGGCACAGCGCTTAGGCCAAAAAAATATTAGAGCGATAGAGCGACCGCCCGATATGGATTTGTGAAAGCGATGGTACCCGGGCATCCAGTAACAACGGAGAACCCGAACCGGACAGGATGTCCGGCACGTATCACGAAAAACAGGACGTTTTAATTATGTCATTGTCGATTCAGACCAACTACGCTTCCATGGTTGCGGCTGACAACCTGAATACGAATAACATGTTCATGACGAACACGATCGAGCAGCTGACGTCGGGCTATCGGATCAACCAGTCCGGCGACGATCCGGCCGGGCTCGCCGTTGCAAACCGCTACAACAGCAGCATTGCCGAGCTGACCCAGGGCGTTCTCAACGCCAACGACGGCACCAGCGCGCTGCAGATCGCGGATGGCGGCCTCAACAACATCACGCAGATGCTGAACCAGCTGAAGACACTGGCCACCCAATCCGCCAGCACCACCTTCACCGGCGACCGCGCCAATATCAACGTGGAATATCAGCAGCTCGTTTCGGATATCACGCGGCAGGCGTCCAACATCGGCTTGAACTCGGGCGGCACGCTGAATACTCTGAACAACGTCTATATCGGCGGCGGATCGACCCAGTCGAACGCGCAGGTTCAGATCGATCTCAGCGGGCCCGTCAACACCGTTGACGCCACGGGTCTTGGCATAGCCACCACGACCGTGCTCGGCGGCGGCACGGAATTGACCGGCAACTCGGTCAACCTCAATAACACCGCGGTAACCTTTCTCTCGGGCAACGCAAACGCCTCCCAGACATTCAGCTTCAATATCGCCACGGCCCAGGGCAACACTCCCCTTGCGGTACAGGTCAATGGCAGCCTCGCGGGCATCACAGGGGCCGATGTAATCACCCAGTTGAACAGTGCGTTGTCAACATACGGCATCACGGCCTCGATTGCGAGCGATGGCGACCTTGAGTTCGGCGGTAACACCGCGTTCTCCGTCTCTGCCGGGGCGATCGCCGGCGGCGGTACCGCCAGCACTGTTGCCGCGACCGCCGCGTCGGTGGCCTTCAACACGTCCCTCTACTCGGTCGACAGCGCGACGGCGAATAACGCCACCGCTACTCCGGGCGGGGTCTTCGCTGATTTCACGGCCGGAGGTACGGGCTCGGAAACCATCGCGTTCCAGAATGGCCAGGGTACGACCACCGTCACCCTTTCCGGCGCCGCCAACGGTGGGCTGGGGAACGCAACTACCATTGCGCAGGCGCTGCAAACTCTGAATACAGCGCTCCAGAACACCGGAATCAGCGCGGTGGAAAACGCAGCCAGTGACGGTATCTCGTTTCAAAGCTCCTCTTCGTTCAATATCGACTTGACCGCCAACAGCACCGGTGGGGCCGGAAACCTGTTCGGTTCAGGGTCGGCGGGTTCCGCGAATGCCGATGTGGGAGCTGTTGTGGTTACCGCTCCTTCCTCGGCCTCATCGAACACCGGCAACGCATTGTCGGCGATCACGGCCATCAACAGCGCTTTGTCACAGCTCGGCGACGTTCAATCCCGCGTTGGTGCCGGTGAAATGCTGCTGCAGTATGCGACGGACCTCGCGAACTCTCAGATCACCAACTTCTCCGCGGCGGAATCGCGCATCAGAGATGCCGACGTCGCGACAGAAGCCGCCAATCTGAGCAAAGCCCAGGTTCTCGAGCAATCTTCGGTTGCCGCTATGGCCCAGGCCAATTCGGCGCCGCAAGCGCTTCTTAAGCTCCTGCAGTAACGTTGTTTCTCCTTGAATAAATGGGCCGGACCTTCGGGTTCGGCCCGATTTTTGCAGGTAAAAAGCCATGGGTACAGTTTCCAGCTCGCCAGGGTCCGGTTCCAGTTCCGATTCCAACCCGATTACCTTCAGTGGCACCAGCACCTATGCGTCCGATTTCCAGACAGTCCTGAACAGAGCTGTAGAGCAGGCGTCTCAGCCGATGATTGCCATGCAGACCGACGTTACGGACCTGACCGCCCAGCAATCGGCGCTCTCCGGCCTGGAGACAAACTTTTCCGCGCTTCAAACGGCTCTGCAGGCGATTGGAACCGCGGCATCCGGAGGCGCTTCCGCGCAATCGTCCGATCCATCCTCGGTCACCGCGACGGCTTCCTCCAGCGCTCTGAACGGAACCTATACCGTCCAGGTCGATGGCGTCGGATCGTCCACAACCACCCTGAGCGATGTGGGCACTACGGTCACCGACCCGACCACGGGCAACATCAGCTCATCGACCAGCTTCACGCTCACCCTTAACGACGTCAGCACTACAATCACGCCTTCCGGGACATCGCTCGAATCGCTGGCGCAGGCTATCAATAGCGCTTCCGCCGGCGTTCAGGCCACCATTGTCAACGTGGGATCGAATTCGAGTCCCGACTACCGCCTGGCTCTGACCAGCGATGAACTGGGGCCCGATACCATCCAGTTGAACGATGGGGACAACAACCCTCTCCTCGAAACTTTGTCGACCGGCGCCGACGCTGAATATCAGGTGGACCCGGTGACCGGCGGGACTCCAACTGACATACAAAGCACTTCCAGCCAGGTTACCCTCTCTCCGGGGCTCACGGTCAATCTGCTTCAGCAGACCTCGTCTCCCGTCACAATCACGGTTGCGACTAATTACACCGCGCTTCAGAGCGCATTATCAAACTTCGCGACCGCCTATAACACGGCGCTCAGTTCCCTCGCTCAGGAGCAGGGACAGAACGGCGGGCCCCTGACCGGGCAGAGTATCGTCTATTCTCTGGCGAATGTGCTCAACGGCATTTCGACTTACAGCAGCGATTCCGGGGACACGGGCGGAGCGGGATCAGTCGGCTCTCTGTCGGACCTGGGAATCACACTGGAACTTGGGGGCACCGGCACCCTCAGCTTTGATCCGGCCACGTTCGCGGCCGCCAATCCGGCATCGGTCCAGCAGTTTCTCGGCAGCATCAGTTCGTCGGGATTTCTGCAATCGGCCAACAGCTCTCTGGACGCCATGACCGACCCCACCACGGGCGTGCTGCAATCGGACACCACGGCAATTCAGACCCAGATCACCAACGAGAACGCCGATATCGCGGAGCAGCAGACGATCATCACCGACCTTCAGACCAATCTGCAGTCCCAGCTGTCATCGGCGGACGCGGCCATTGCGACGCTGCAGGCTCAGAACACCTACTATACGCAGTTGTTCAACGCCGAGTACGGCAACAATTCCATTAACAGCAACGGATGATACCTCAAGCCATCCAGAACGGCGAATCGGCCCTCAGACGCGCGGTGGAGCAGCGGCGGTTCCCGCTGATCGACAGCCTTGCGTCGTCTTACTGCCGCCTCGCGGATGCACACCTTTCGACGCTTCCACCGGGATGCGCGGCGCGTCTGGATCTCCTGACCCGAGTGATTGCCGTGCTCAAGTGGACGCACCTCATGGTATCCACCGCCAGGGCGGGATATGCGGAGCGGCTCGGCCGGCTCCTGCTCACAAAACGCTACTTCGCTCCCGTCGGCGCAGGGGAGCCCGCGCTTCGCCTGGACGTCTGAAAATCCTGTCAAACTCCTGACGTCGTCACGGGCTTGACGCCGATTTGAAGCACTCGAAACACGGGCGGATTCATCGTCGCCTTTATTTCCAGTGTCGGCAGCCACCTTTGCCCAATTCCATGCCGCTGGTACGCCACGTGCATTCTTCGACGCGCAGTGGTCGAAAGCCTCGGAGACAGCATCGAGCGGTACATGGATCTGGTCAGCATGCGCCAGAAGCTGGTCACGTCCAACATCGCCAACGCCGACACGCCCGGCTACAAAACCCAGGACCTTGATTTCCAGGCAGCCTTCAAGTCGCTGATGGATGGCGGAAAGCCCGAACCGGTTCCGGTATCGGGGCTGACAACGAAAAACGATGGCAACAACGTGGACCTCGATCGCGAGTCGAGGCTCCTCGCGGAAAATGCGCTTCGGTTCAGTATTGCTTCCAATTTGATGAAAGGCCAGATCACTCAGGTGAAAGAGGCGATCAAGGAAGGTGCTTCATGAGTTTGTTTTCCAGTCTTTCGGTCAGCGCATCCGGCATGGCCGCGCAGAGGACGCGTGCGGCGCTTCTCGTCGAAAACATCGCCAATGCGGAAACCACGCGCACTCCCGAAGGAGGGCCTTACCGCCGCAAAGACGCCGTTTTCTCCACCATGTCGGTAGGCTCCGAATTTGCATCCGAGCTTCAGTCGCAGCTTCAGACCGGCGTTACGGTGTCGGCAATTTCGGTCGACCAGACGCCTCCCGAAAAACAATACATGCCTGGCCATCCTGACGCCGATGCGGACGGCTACGTATCCATCCCGCGCCTGAACGCGGCGGAAGATATGGTCGACCTCACCAGCGCGAATCGAAGCTATCAGGCAAACGTTTCCGCCATCTCGGCGGTGAAGGACATGATCCAGAAATCCATCGATCTGCTGCGTTAGGAACACCATGAATCTTCCCTTTATTTCGAATATCGCGCCCATCGCAGTCCCTTCCATCGCCAACACCGCGGCCGCCGCCGTAAAAGGAGCCGCGGGGGAATTCCAGAATGTTCTGCAGAATGCCATCGGCACGATTCAAGGGTTACAAAACGATGCGGGCACGGCCGTGCAGAAATTCCTTTCCGGAGAGAACGAGGAACTGCACACCACCGTGCTTGCCACGCAACGGGCTGAGATGGCTTTCGAACTTGGTCTGCAGGTACGGAACAAGGTGGTCTCCGCCTACCAGGAAATCATGAAGATGCAGCTCTGATCACATGCCGGGCACAACGGGAGTAGCTCAACTACAGACACTGGTCACAGGGCTTTCTTGGGTGCAGCGGATCTCGATCGTCGCCGCCGCTCTGGCGGTGGTCGGCGGGATCGCGGCGCTCACCCATTATCGGAATGAAGGGGATTTTCGTCCGCTCTATACCGCCATGGCGCCCGAGGACGGGGCGCCCGTCGTCCAGAAGCTCAGGGAATCGGGCGTGGATTACCGCCTTGCCGATGGCGGCGCCACCGTGCTTGTGCCATCGGCAAGACTGGCCGAATCGCGTCTCACCCTGGCCGGAGCGGGGCTGCCCAAATCGGGGAGAGTCGGCTTCGAGCTCTTCGACAAGACGAATTTCGGCGCCACCGAACTGGTCGAACATATCAATTATCAGCGCGCTCTGGAAGGCGAACTCGAACGCTCCGTCATGAGCATGGCTGAAGTAATTCAGGCGCGCGTGCATCTGTCCCTCCCGAAAGAGTCCGTTTTTCTGGACCAGCAGCAGCCGGCCAAAGCCAGTGTGATGGTAAAGCTGCGCCCCGGCGCTCGCATCTCTCCGCAGAATGTCGTAGCCGTAACGAATCTCGTGGCCAGCGCGGTTCAGGGCCTGACTCCCGAGGCTGTGGCCCTTCTCGACGTGGACGGAAACCTTCTCAGCCGGCCCAAACGGGTTTCGAACGACGATTCCCAGATCACCAGCGAGTCCCTCGAAGTCCGCCAACAGATCGAGCGCGACCTGGTCAATCAAGATCGGCTCCACGCTTGAGCCGCTGCTCGGCACGAACAACTTTCGCGCGGGCGCTTCGGTGGATTGCGATCTGACCAGCGGCGAGCAGCAGGAGGAAACGTTCGACCCCGACAAGTCCGTAATGGTCAGCTCTCAGAAGACCGAAGACGACAGTCAGAAGACAGCGTCCGGCGGCGTTCCGGGCACGGCTGCCAATCTTCCTCATCCGCCCGACAAGACCTCGACCGGAGGGGGATCGTCGCATCGAACCGAGAGCGTGACGTATCAATCCAGCCGCGTGGTAAAGCACACTCGTATTCCGCAGGGCGTCATCAGGCGCATGTCCCTCTCGGTTCTTGTCGGCCAGCAGACGCATTTCGAGGGACAAGGCAAAGCGAGGCATAGCGTCACGGTGCCGCCGGCGCCGGAAACGTTGAAGACCATCAAGGATCTCGTAGCCGGTGTAACCGGATTCAACGCCGACCGCGGCGATCAGCTGATCGTTGAGACCCTGCCTTTCGAATCGGCTTTCGATACCGACTCGCTGCGGTCGGCGCCTGCCGCTCCACCGAAGACGCCGGGTCCGGCCTGGCTGGAGTTTTTAACGAAGTACCGGGACCCGATGTTGCTCGCTCTTGCAGGGCTCGGAGTGTTCATGGTCGTTCTCCGCACAATCCTGAAAATGACGGGAATGAAAAGTGCGCGGCCGGAATTTGACCCCGCAGCTGCGCTGCCCTCGGCGGACGGGTACGCGGCCTTTCAGGGCCCCGGCCCCGATCGGGCTGAAGTCGGGTCCCGTGCGGGTAGAGAGATCCTGATAGACTCCCACGGCGCTACGGCAGATCGCATCAAGGACCTTGCGCAACGCGATTTAGACGCTACCGCGAACGTGCTCCGTATGTGGATGCAAAAGCAAAAAGCCTGAGTCCTCTGCATCCATGACCCCCCAACTGATACATTCCGACCCCAGCCTGACAGGCGTGAGAAAGGCCGCCGTATTCCTGCTCGGAATCGGCGACAAGATCAGCGCCGATGTCATCCGCCGTCTGTCGCCGGATGAAATTCGCTCGATCGGAATGGAGATCACTGCCCTCGATGGAGTGCCTCCGGCTCAGATGCTCCACGTATTCCGCGAGTTCGAGGATCTGACCGCAACCAGCAAACTCTTCGCCCAGGGTGGGCCGGGTTCGGCGCGCCGCCTTCTGGAGCAGGCCGTCGGCGCCGACTCGGCGGACGCATTATTGAAGAATGAAATTCTGTCGCCCAGGCAGGCCGCGGCGAACGAGAATGCGGCGCCCGCCGGCCCCCTCGACGACACCGACCCCCAGGAACTGGCAAAGGTTCTCAGTGAAGAGAATCCCCAGACGCTGGCCGTGATCCTTTCCAATCTCCCGCCCGCTAAGGCCGGCCCTTTGATGGCATCTCTTCCCGAGGAAACGCAGCCCCAGGTGGCGCTTCGAATTGCCCTCATGGACCGGATTGCACCGGAGGTCTTCCGCCGGATTGCGGAAGCGATTCGCCTGCGCCTGAAGGCGGCGACTCAACTCAACCGCTCCAATGGGGCCCGCGCCCTGGCATCCATTCTCAATTATGTCGACGGCGATGCAGCCGAGAAGCTGCTGTCCGCCATCGAGCCGGATAACGAACCTGCCGTAACGGCGGTTCGCGAGCTGATGTTCGTATTCGACGATGTAATCCTGATCGACAAGGAGGGTATCAAAGGTCTCCTGGCCAAAGTCGATCGCAAAATCTTGACCCTCGCCCTCAAAGGGACAAGCGATAAGATCCGTACTCATTTCACACAGTGCATGTCCCAGCGCAGCGCCGAAATGCTGATCGAAGACATGGAGGCTCTGGGGCCGGTTCGGATTCGTGACGTGTCAGGCGCGCAGCAGGCGGTCGTGGCGGTGATCCGCCAGCTTCAAAAGGATGGAACGATCGCCGTGAGCCAGGGCGGTGGCGGCGATGACTATGTCGTCTAGAGTATTCGAAGGCGATTGCGCGTCGGTTCGGATCGCGCCATGGCGGGAAAGCCCGGACAGGCAGGGGAGCGGGGAAACTCTGCCCAGGAACCCCAGACGCCCATCCGCGGATATCCTCCGTGCGCAAATCGAAGCGTCCGCCGGCGTGCTGGAGGAACGGACGAAGGAATCGTGGCAGCAGGGCCGTCGCGAGGGTGAGAAGGCGGCGCGCGAGGCTCTGGAGGCCGAGGTCCGCGCCGTCGCCGCGAAACTGGCCGCCACCATCGCCGAAATAGCCGGCCTTCGGTCCGAAACGATACGACGGGCGGAAGCGGACACGGTTCGCCTCTCCATCGAGATCGCTCGCCGCGTGCTTCATCGCGAACTGACGGTGGATACTTCCGCTCTCGAAGGTCTCATCAAAGCCGCGCTGGAAAAGCTGAAGCAGCAGGAGGTTTACAAGGTACGTGTGCATCCCGGAGAGGAAAAATTCATGCGGGCCTGCCTCGAGCAGGCCGGCCGGGGTGAAGCGATCGAGGTCGTGGGCGATCCGTCGCAAGCGCGCGGAGGCGCCTTCTTCGAAATCAGCCGGGGCGCCCTCGACGCTTCGGTGGATACGCAGCTGCGCGAGATCGAGCGCGGCCTGGCTGACGAGCTGCGGCTGCGCACCTGGTCTGAACCGGGGATGATTTCATGACGCCAGCCGCCTCTTTCGATCTGAAGCCCTATATCCACCAGGTCGGTAATTCGGCCCTGTTGCCCTGGACCGGCGAAGTTGCCGAACTCGTGGGAATGCTGGTGGCTTCGCGGGGCCCTGCAGTTGCCGTGGGCGACTTTTGCGAAGTGCTGAGCTCGTCGGGCCGGAGAATCCGCACCCAGGTGATCGGTTTCCGCAACGGCATGGTGCTGTCGATGCCGCTCGAGGAAATCGACGGCATCCAGTTGCACGATCCGATCATCGCGCGCGACCGCGATGCCATGGTTCCCGTTGGCCTTGATCTGATCGGACGGGTGGTCGACGGATTCGGCCAGCCGATCGACAGAAAGCAGCCCCTCCGCCCCGCGGCCCATTACGCGCTTTATCAGCCCCCGGGAAGTCCGATGGACCGCGAACATATTGTGGATCCGGTGTCTACGGGCATACGCGCCATCGACATGCTGACGCCGGTGGGCAAAGGCCAGCGAATGGGGATATTCGGCGGCAGCGGGGTTGGCAAGAGCACTCTGCTCGGCTTGATGGCCCGGCACAATTCAGCCGATGTTACCGTGATTGCGCTGATCGGAGAAAGGAACCGCGAGGTCCGCGCGTTTCTCGAACATGAGCTCGGCCCCGATGGCAGCAAGCGGTCCGTGGTGGTTTGCTCGACGTCGGATCGGCCCGCCCCTCTGCGCGTGCGGGCTTCTTTCGTGGCGCTGGCGATCGCCGAATATTTCCGGGATCAGGGCGCCAGCGTGCTGCTCATTATGGATTCCGTCACGCGCCTCGCGATGGCGCAGCGTGAGATCGGTCTGGCCGCGGGCGAGCCGCCCAGCCAGAAGGGATACACGCCCTCCGTGTTCAATCTCCTGCCCCGCGTTCTGGAGCGCGCGGGAAATTTCCGCAACGGTTCCATCACCGGCTTCTTCACCGTTCTTGTGGAAGGCGACGATTTCAACGAGCCGATCTGCGATGCGGCCCGTTCCATTCTCGATGGTCACATCGTCCTTTCCCGGCGACTGGCGGCGGCGGGACATTATCCGGCCATCGACGTTCTGAACTCGATCAGCCGGCTGTCGGCCCAGCTGACCGGAGATAACCACAAAGCCGCGGCTTTAAAGATTCGCCGGGCCTTGTCCGATTATGAGGAATCGCGGGATCTGATCGAACTCGGCGCTTACGCCGCCGGCTCCAATCCACGCCTCGACGCCGCCATCCGATTACGCCCCGAAATCACCGATTTTCTGCGCCAGGACACCTCTTGCAATGCCGTTTTTTCGGAGAGCCTGGCTCGCATGGAACAGATCGCGGCCAAACTTGAGGCCTGATGATGACATTCCACTTTCGCCTTGCCAAAGTCGAGGAGTGGTACGGCGAACAATGCCGGCAGGAAGAAGATCGCCTGCGGGAAAGGATCGCCGCGCTCAACCATAGCCGGGAGGAACTCGCCCGTGCCGGTGAGGCGCGCACCGCGATCGAACGCGATCTGATGCAGTCCACGATTCTCCCCGCCGCGGAATTGCTGGCGCTGGCGCGATACAGGCGTCGGGCGATTCAGGATGAAGCGCGGCTCTCCCTGAACCACATCCGCTGTGGAAATGAAATGCAGGCGCAGCTTGCCTTAGTCCAGCAGGCGCGCCGTCGTGTCCGGCTGATCGGGAAGATTCGGGAACGCCGGCTGGGCGAATACACGGTGGCATTGAACCGTGAGCTCGAGAATCTCGCCGCCGACGCATTCAGAGCCGTCCATTTCACACACTGACAAGAAGTTCCCTCCGGTACTATTACTCCCTCGGTTTACTAAAGTTGACGCCGGATGTTAGCCTTTGGTTGTCAAAGGCCCATGGCAACTCTTCCATTGGAGAAGCGGGAGAAGCGGCGATACGAACTCGCGTTGGACACGCGATTCTCTTATCGGCTTGGGGGCCGCACCTGGAGCGGATCGGCCCGGACCAGAGAGCTGAGCGATCAGGCCGTTTCCTTCGAAGACGACCTCAGGGCTCCCGACGGAACTGAACTGGAGCTCACCATCGCCTGGCCACAGCGGCTCCAAAGCGTATGCGATCTGGAACTGGTTGTTCGTGGACCTCTCTCACGAAGCGATTCGGGCCGCGCAGTGCTGCGAATCGGGAGCTTTGAATTTCGGACTTGCGGAGAACGTTCGTTCGATCAAAACGCAGGCTGCGGAAGCCTCTGGAACTTCGTCGCATAACCGAAAACACCTGAAGTTCCTGTCGCGACCCTGACCCGCGGTTGCTGCCGCTGGATCAGACATCGTTCCGACCTTGACCATCCTTCCACTCTGACTGTCCCGGCGAAACGGTCGACCCGAAAGACTTCGCGGGCCCCGAATTCGTGGATCAACCCCATGAGGGACCACCCGGCCGATTCGATCAGCCGCATCCCGCCCGCGTGATCGAACAGGATGAAATGCTCTCCGGATTCTGCCGCGGGGTTCGCGGCAACGTCGAGAATCTGCTCCGCCAGCCTGAGAAATGCGCTCACAAACCACTCTTCGGCTCGCCGGCGGGAAATTATTGCCAAAATATCCGGACCGCTGCCAAAAGAGAACTATTCATCCCACTTGCGACCGATAGAAAATGAAACCTTAGTGATTTCTCTACGCAAGCACATTGATGCTTATGCCGAAGAGACGGCGGAGGCGCAGGGCTCCGCATATCGGAACCTTCTGCTTGCGATCGCCAGAGCCGCCGTCGAAGCCACGCCCTATCTGGGGGATAGTCTCCCGAACAAACTGAAATCGCTGAATGACGGGCTTCCGGACAGCCCCGAACCGGAACTGATGCGTCAGACTCAACGGGAGGCCGATCGCGAGATTACCGCGTGGAGCGGTTCGGCGTCGGCATATTTGCGCGATAAAGCCAAGGAAGTCAGGGAAATCATGATTGCCGTCGCAACCGCCACGGCCTCCACCACCGAGCGTGACCAGCGCTATTCCGGACGATTCCAGGAACTCACCGCGCAATTGCGCTCCATCGCCAGGCTGGAAGATCTGACGAGCGTGCGCCAGTCGCTTCTGGAAAGCGCCGATGAATTGAAGTCCTGCACGGAAAGGATGTCGAGGGAGGGAGCGGCGGCCATCTCGCAGCTCACGGCCGAGTTATCCGCGTATCGTAAGAAGCTTGAGGAATCCGAGCGACGCGAGACCCAGGACGTTCTGACCGGACTGCTCAACAGGCGAGGCCTCGAAACGCGCATCGAGGAGCGGATCCTGTCCGGCCGCGTTTTCTCCGTCGCGATGTTCGATCTGAACGGATTCAAAAACGTCAACGACCACCATGGCCACCTGGCCGGTGACGAGGTGCTCCGGCAATTCGGAGCGGAACTGCAGACTCAGCTGAAACCGGCCGGCGTCGTCGCACGCTGGGGTGGGGATGAGTTTGTTGCGATCATGCTCTCGACTCTCCCGGACGCGGAAACCGCAATCGAGCGCGTCCGCCGCTGGGCGTTCGGCTCCTATCGCCTGAAGCTCCCCGGTAAGTCGGTTCAGGTCACTGTGACGGCATCCGCCGGTCTGGTGGAATGGAACGGCCGGGAGACTTCTGTCGAGCTGCTGACCCGTGCGGACCAACGCATGTATGCCGATAAACGGCTAAAATTTGCGCCGGAACGTTAACTTTCGGGCCTAGAAAAATAATTTCAGGCTGTCGATCAGACCTTGTGGACGTTTTCCTGGGCCGGCAGCCTATCCTCGATCGAAATCAGGACGTCGTCGGTTTCGAGTTGTTATCGCGCTCCAGCACGGCCAACTTCTGTGCCGAGCAGGATCCCGTCGCCGCGACTTGCGAAGTGATCGTCAACGCGGCGCTTGCCATAGGCCTCGACCGCCTTCTGGGTCACAAACCCGCATTCATCAATTTCGACCAGTCTCTTCTACTGGGCGACTGGACCACGGTTTTGCCTCCCGACAGAGTGATCATAGAAATCCTCGAATCGGTCGATCCGTCTCCGGAAATCCTGAGCGTATGCCGGGTGCTGCGCGACAAGGGCTACCTGCTGGCACTGGACGATTGCCTCGACGACGACCGGACCCGTCAATTCGTGCCTTTCGTCGATATTCTGAAGGTCGACTTTCAGGGCTCCACTGCAGTCGCTCAACGGGCAATCGTGGAGCGGTATCGCGCCTTCGGGATCAGGTTTCTGGCGGAAAAGATCGAAACCTGCGAAGAGTTCGATCTCGCCTGCCAGGCGGGCTATGAATGGTTTCAGGGCTACTTTTTCGCGCGCCCCCGCGTTCTTCGGGCAACCAGGATACCCGCTTCGAACATGGGCGCATTGCGGCTGATCAGGCAGGCCCAACAGCCGGCAATCGACTTCGCGTCCATCGAGCAGATTGTTCGCCACGACGTCGCTTTCACTCACTCGCTGCTTCGCTATCTCAATTCGGCTGAATTTTCATGGAGCGCGCCCATCGAGTCCGTGCGCCATGGCCTTCTCCTGCTGGGGGAAAACAGAATCCGGCAATGGGCGTGGATGGCTGTGCTGCCCGGACTGGGCAGACCCAAGTCGCCGGCGCTGATTTCACAGGCTCTGTTCCGGGGACGGTTCTGTGAACTGATCGGGGCCGAATCGGGCCGTTGTCTGGCGGGCGCCGATCCGTTTCTGCTCGGAATCGCATCGCTCTTCGATGCGATTCTCGAAAGACCCCTTGCCGAGGTTCTCGCCGACTTGAACTTTTCCCCCCGTATGCAACTCGCCCTCGCCGGACCACCGTCGGACGACCTGTTTTATCAGATGCTCGCGACGGTTAAGCTTTACGAAAGCGGTCAATGCGAGCGAATCGCACAAGAGGTGCTCGGGCTGGATATGCCCACGCTGAACAGACTCTATCTGACAGCTCTCGAATGGGGAGATTCGCAGGCCGATCTGATCGGATCGCATCGCCGGAAGCCGGCGCGGGCCGTTTTTTCGCCTGTCCCCTCGCCTGTTCACACGTTGCGGGGCAGTCAGACCTGGAGCCGTCCTCAATAATTATGCCGTGTCCCCGATGTAACTCCGGACGTCTGATGATCAAGCGGCTCTCCGGCGTCGAGCGTCTCATCGCTTTTTTTGTGAGCAGGCGAAAATACCGATGTCGCGATTGCTTCTTAAGCTTCCGGGCGCCGGACCGGCGGAGCGTCCGCAGAGATCAGGCCCTGGATGCCGCGGCCCCGGTCGAGACCGGCAGTCTGGGTGTTCCCAGGTGATTCAGTGACGGCTGCGACCGTAGCGACCTCAACGCCGACCTTGCCGGTTCTTGAACCGGTCGGCGGTCCGGCGGGTTCTTGTCGTTTGATCCGGATTGAACGGGGCAGGGTCCACTTGATCTCGGAAAGCTGGGTCAGGCCGGGAACCAGGTCGGTCGTAAGATTCGACCGCATTGCGTTCACGGGCGAGGTTGCCTATTGCAACAAGAAGGAAGGCGAGTACCACACCTGCCTGATTACACGGAACAAAAGAAGCGGTCCTCGCTTTCCCGTCGATGAGTCCGGTACGCTGACGGTCCTGGGCAATGGCGGTATGGAGGGTGACCTCGACTGCCGGCTGACCGAGTTGTCCCGATCCGGGCTGAGGTTGCAGGCAGCGAAAGAATTGAAAGTCGGCTGCGTGATATGCGTCCAGACCGGCTACATGACCGTGGTCGGCGAGGTCCGGCATCAGCGCCAGACTCGTGAAGGAACGTTTGAGATGGGCGTCGAGGTGACCGAAGTCCTGAGCGACGAGACTGCGCGGCGTACGGACAAGAGCCTCCGCCAGCGGTTGGCGGAATTCATTTTGGGATATCGGATTTCCTCGATATAAGGTTGGCCGGATCAGCTTGAACGACTGGCGCGCGTGCTCCATCCGGTCGAGTCGCCGCACTCGAGTCCCGATTGAATATTCTCCGCTCAAAGCACCGCAATGGCGCACAAAGCCCGATCCTGAGATCCCCATTTCGGGGGCGTCGCACACCACTGTGGCATCCAGCGGAATTGTTTCGGACGCCTGCAATCGCAGACCCGAAGCCGAGACATCGATGAGCCTGGCCCGCAGGATTTTTTCGCCGTCTGCGCCATCCGCCCACTTCAGTTCGAGAACTCCCGACCCCGCCTGACGAGGCCGCCGCCGCGAGTAACTGCGCCGGGCGTCGCCACGCAGGGCCTTTTCAGCCCAGACAGTGGATTCGGCATAGGCCGGCCCGATCGCCTCAACCGGTATGCCGGTCTGTGCCGCCAGCCGGGCGACCGCCGCCCAATCCGCCGCTTCCCAGGCGCGCACCAGACAATAGACGGCGCGCAGCGGGTCGGCTTCCGGCGCCGTCCCGAGCAGCGCCCCGCCGATTACGGAAGTCACATCGGCCCGGCGCAACGCGTCCTCCAAAGGGACATCGAGCAGGGCATCGAGCAGCGAGAAGAGACCCATCAGCCAGGCATCGTGAGCGCGGGGAACCTGCGCCAGCTTCAGAAGGTATTCGCCGAAATGCGCGCGAACCAGCGATAAAACCAGTAATTCGTGCGATTTGTCTTCCGCCAGCTTGAAAATGGCGGCCAGCGACGACCAGTGGCGGACTCTGTTTTCGCCCAACATGGTGAGCGCCTGGTAAACCGAGTCGATGGATGCGCGACGGTAGAAAAGCGCCGAGTTAACGTAACACAGCAACTGCCAGGAGAGTGCCACATCGCCGGCGATCAATGCCTCGACCCGGCGAAAGTCAATCTGCGCCTGCTGGGTTTCGCTGAGCAGGCGCAGGCAAACGGCTTCGACCGGGGAAACCTGTGTTCCCGGAATGATGGCCGGCCGCGCGAAGAAGTATCCCTGAAAGTAGTCGTACCCGGCCTCGAGCGCCCAGGCAAACTCCTCGCGGGTCTCCACTTTTTCCGCCAGCATGCGGATCCCGCGACGCCGGTAAGAGCCCAGCATCTTTTTCTGCGTTTCCACGGGCGTTGCCTGTATATCGACTTTGATGATGTGGGCGAATTGCGTCAGCGGTTCCGTCTCCGGACGGCTCACAAAGTCATCGAGCGCGATGACATACCCCTTCCGGTGCAAATCCTGCAGGGCCGCGAGGACCTCCGGGTCGGCTTCGACCGTCTCGAGTACCTCGATCACAATTTCCTCGCGGGGAAGAATCGAGCACAAGCCACCCAGCAACAGACTGCGGTCAAAATTGACAAACGCTTTGCGGCCGGAGAGAAGGTTATCGAAACCGATCCCGAGTAAGGTGTCTGCTATGAGCCGGGTGGTTGCCGCGGCGGCGGTGCCGTCGTCGTCAAAGCTATCGCGGTCCGGTCTTGAGCGAAACAACAGCTCGTAGGCGAACGGGACCTGCTTTCGGTCCAGAATCGGTTGACGCGCTACCCATACGTCCATAACCTCACTGTGCGCTCTCATCGTTCGGAGCACAAGCAGGTGAAGTACTGCCGAATGGTCCCGCTTGCCCGGTCACGATTCGGCGAATAGGAGGGCCGGGATATCGGGCGGGCGGCCAACTATCTGGATTTACTGGCATTCTGCTCATAGCCCGGTTGAATCCCGCCGGTTGCGGAATGTTTCACTGCCGGCTGGCGGCATGGTCCCGCATTGCCAAAGGTTGACAAGGCCATCAACCGCGCGTTTCACTCTAAATGAAACTCCGCTCCAAATAAACCCTGGAATACAGCCGGAGATGCGCCGACGAGAAGCTCAGAGTCGAAGTGTCTTCGATAATCACGTCCGAAAAACGCGTAACCAGAGAGATCAATCTGGCGAGCATCCCGGCTTTCCCGGCGGTTGTTCTGCGGGTGCTCGACATCGCATCGCAGGACGACCCGGATTTCGATTTGCTCGTCCGGGAGATCACCTCCGACGTGACACTCTCCGCGCAGGTTCTGCGCCTGGCGAACTCGTCGCTCTTCGGATTTGCGGCGCAGATCGCCACCGTGCAGCACGCAGTGGTGGCGATGGGCAGCGCTCAGATCCAGGCGCTCGTGATGTCGGTGGCGACCGCGAATTATTCGCGGGCGGCACTGCGGACCGAGGCGATGCAGAAATGCTGGCGTCACACGCTGGCGACCGCGGTCGCCTCCCGCGAAATTGCGCGCGCGGCGGCAAAGCCACCGGAACTGGCCTACAGCCTCGGTCTGCTTCACGACATCGGGCGGCTCGGATTGCTGGTGGCCTGGCCGGATGACTACAACCGCCTCCTGCAGGAGGCCGACCGCGACCAGATATCCCTCCTCGATCTGGAAAAACGGCTCTTCAACATGGACCACTGCGAGGTGGGCCGGCGTCTGGTGGAGCAGTGGAAACTCCCGGCTGAATTCTGCGTGGTGACGGGCCGCCATCACGACCCTCCCGCCGGCACAACGGAGTTTGACAGCCTGCGCATCGTCTCTCTCGGTTGCCGGATCGCCGAATCGCTCGGATATTGGGTCGCCACACCGCTTCGCCCGTTGTCATTTCCCGCGATTCTGGACGAGCTGCCTTCTGAAGTCCGGGACCGTTTCCCGCGAGACGAAGATGCCCTCAGGAAAATAATCGAGAACTCGGTAACCGGAGGACCTGATGCGCTGAACCAGTCGGTGCCGGATTATGTCCGGTCTCCGGCAACCGGATCGGGGTCCGCTCCGTCGGGCGTTGAGAACCCTGCAATTCGGGAAATGTTCCCCAGCCTTGAGGCACGGCCGATGGCGTGGGATTTTGCCATCGTCGCGGCTACGGTCTTGTTCATGTTGGTGGCCGCGATCGTGGCGCTGAGTTTTCTCCGGTAGTCTTGATATCGCACAGAGCCGCGTGCCCACCGGCGGCTGCAAGCGTCAGCCCGGCCGAGCCAGCAGCGCGTAACGCGAGCAGGCTTTGGGTTTGATCTTGAGTTCGTCCGGGCCGGCCACGAGCTGCCGGGGGTCGGGATACTCGGCCCCATAGCCCGTAAGCTCGTAGCTGTCATCCGCGAGACCGTCGAAGACGAAACGCCCGTCGCGGTTTGACGTCGCATACCGGACCGCGTCGTCGGACTTCAACTCTATCAATATTCCCCCCACTGGTGACGGAATTGTGTCACGCTCCGGCGGGTTGGCCCTGGCCAAGGGATCAGAAGTCACGAAACCGTCCAGATGGCCGGATTTCTTCGGGTCGATCTGCAGAAACGAAAGATAAGGCAGGTCCGCTCCCGCGTCCGATAGCCGCCGCGTCCCCATGCAGATATCGGTCTCCACCGTATCTGAATCTTCATCCATGCTTGCGTAAACCAGATACGTCTCGCCGGTTTGAAACTCTACACCGCAGTCAAAGGAAGGGGTCCACAGACTGAACAGTTTTCCCGCGGCGAGAGCTCCAGCGTCATCGTCATCGTCGCCTCCTTTCGTGAAAACGGTCTTGACCTCGAACGTCACGTAGCTGCCATGGCCGAGAACTGAATCGAAGACCCTCAGCAGCTCCTGGCGTGACTTCGTCTCCCTGAGGCGCCGGATCGAGTCTGGCGGAAGACCGGGAACCAGCGCGAGAAACATTTCCTTCATCGCCTGCAGAGTCTGCACCGGAACGCCGGACGAAAGTTGATCGTAAAACTGCGCAACCCGGCCTGCGTCCGCACGGCTCGACCGGTTCAATCGATTCAGGAATGCCGGCGAAACCGATATCACCCTTCCGGTGAAAACCTCGCTGCCTGCGCCGACTTCGTAGCATGGCGAGAGCGCTCCGCTGCAACTGCACGCCGCCGCCGGCCACGGAAGCAGAATCAGAATCGCCCGGGCGAGACTATCCATTTACCTCCAGTTGCTTTCCAACGGCTGGTCAGTATGGAAATATTTCTTATACGCGGCAATCCAGTTTGAGGCGATTTCCCGCTGCGCCTCCGTCAGGTCCAGAGTTCCCCCACAGACCATCCCGCGCAGACGATCTTCCAGCTCGTCCTTGACCTCGGCGTTCCAGGCGGTAGCCGAATAAGAGTGAGGCCAGAGATTATGAATGTCGTCCGCACCGCCCAACGCCGGCGTGACCAGGTAGTCGACTTCATACGCCCGCGGGTCCACTCCCGCGATGCCGTACTCTTCGAACACCTTCCGCCGAACAGCCGCTGAAACGGGTTTATTCTTTGTGTTCGACCCGGCGCAAACGGCTGATCGGCTCACAAGGACAGTTGCGCCGGGCGTGAGCCGGGAATCGGGAATGGAAACGATCCAGGCTTGCACGCGCGCCGGCCTCTGACGCACGGTATTCGAACGGACGAGGAACAGACCGAAAGCAAGCAGACCACAAACGGCGGCCACGCACACCAAACCGCGGGATACGGTGAACCATTCCGCGCGCCAGTCCGGTTCGGCCGCGGAAAGCTGAGCAATGCGGGCTTTGAGCAAGGCCCGCGGTCCGGCTGCCGGAGGTATCTTCGCGTCGAGCCCCTGCTGGTGAATGCGAACAAAATCCACGATCGCACCTTCCAGTTCCTGACGGCGCACCCGGCATTTCCAGCATGCGTGAAGATGCGCTCGAACCATGCTCTCATCGCGCGAAGAAAGCTCTCCTTCAACATCGAGGAGCAACTGCTGGTCGGAAAGATGTGAGTCCGCGTTCTTCATAAGCTGCACCGTTTGGCACAACGCGCGAGGCGCGCCAGAGATCGGGCCAGAGACAGGGATACCCCGCCGAGGGACATATCGAGGATCTCGGCAATCTCCCTGTAGCGCAGGCCTTCGGACCGCAGAAAAAGACACCGCCGGTCCTGTTCCGGCAACGCTTCGACGATGGCCATCAGGAGCTGCCGAGCTTGACTGCTTGCCAGCTGATCTTCCGGATTCGGATATGGATCTATGGCCAGATGTTCGGTGCCTGCCACTCCTCGCGTCTCCAGATCCCGCCGCATAACATTGCGCCTTCTCAGTGCCAGATTGTGTGCGACCCGGAACAGCCAACCGCGAATATTATCGCGCGATTTGCCGCTGTGCAGATGTTGAAACAACGCGATGAAGACTTCCTGGAGAACTTCTTCACCATCCGGGAGCGCAAGGCCGAAGCTCGACAGGTAACGGAGCAAAGAGCCTCTGAACTGATCGAAAAGAGCGGCCACCTCTTCGGCCAGAAGGTCGCGGCTGCTGCCGGGATCGGCTTCCGCGGCGGCTCGCAGGGCGGATAAGGCGACCGAGTCTGTTAGATCGAACGACATCGGATACTTTCGATCCCCCTACACCTATATTCCACTCCGGATCGTCCTGTTCACACTTTTTGCCCTGTTTACCTGCTTACGGCAGCTTCGCGGCGCCGTCCAGCGCAAAGACCAGCAGCCGCGGGCTCACTGGCGGCGGCGCGTCCGGATTCGGCGGCGGCGCGTTACCGCCCGGCCCCGGACCTGGCGCGCCTTGTCCGGCCTGCAACGCAACGTACTGCTTGCCATCCACCATGAACGTGATGGGCGGAGCCATGCCGCCCGAAATGCCGACCTTAAGTTCCAACAGCTTCTCGCCCTTGTCCGCCGAATAGGCATAAAGGGTGCCGTTGGTAGCCTGAAACACGAGGCCGCCGCCGGTGGCAACGGTGCCGCCGCCGATGGCCGATCCGCCGGGAACGCGCCAGCGCTCGGTGCCCGTAGCCGGGTCGTACGCCACCAGAAAACCGCCGTTACTGTCGGGGCCAATAAACTTGAGCTGCGGACGGGGCTTGGCCGCCGGTACCGCCGGAGCGGGCGGCGCTGTGGCGGCAGCAGCGGCTGCCGCGGCGCGTGCAGCCGCGACTTCCGGAGACACGTTCTCACTGGCAGCGCCTGGAGGAGCTGCGCCAGCGGCGCCTGGTCCCCCTCGTCCGCCGGCAGCACCTGCCCCGCCTCTTCCACCACCCGGACCGCCCCGGCCAAATACAATGCCCATATTCTGTCCCTTCGGATTGTATTCAAAACCCGGCTGCACGGCGAAGGTAAAGCCGCCGCCCGACTGCCCACTGACATACAACAATCCAAGGGTCGGATTGAAGCTCATCGGCGACCAGTTGTGGGCGCCGCCCGGACCCGGCGTGACGTTCGCGGATTCGCTCTCGGAATACTTCGCCTCCGGATTGACGATGGGCCGGCCTGTCGCTTCGTCCACGCCCAGCGCCCAGCTGATTTTGGCGATCGGCTTGGCCGAAATGAACTTGCCGTTGGTCCGGTCGAGCGTATACAGGAAGCCGTTCTTGTTGGCTTGCATGATGACCTTGCGTTTTACGCCCTTGATGGTTACATCCGCCAGCAGCAGATGCTGCACGCTGTCGTAGTCCCATTCATCGCCGGGCACATTCTGGTAGTGCCATTTATAAAGCCCGGTGTTGACATCCACCGCCACGATGGAGGCCGCATACAGCAGATCGTAACCCTCCGACATGCGCGTGTCTTCGGACCATGGTCCCGCGTTGCCCGTGCCGAAGTAAACCAGATCGAGGTCGGGATCGTAGGAGATCGCATCCCAAACGGTTCCACCACCTCCGCCGACGATGTTTTTGGGCCACGTCTTCGCCGCCTTAATCAGACCGGGGTCCTTGTCGCCCGGGCCCGGAATCGTATAAAACTTCCAGGCTGGCGCGCCCGTTTTGGCGTCAAAGGCGGCAATGAAGCCGCGCACCGGATACTCCGCGCCAGAGACACCGATGATCGCCTTCCCTTTGGCAATGCGCGGGGCCATCGTGATGGTGTAGTTGTCCTGAGGGTAGGCGACGCGCGCTTCCCACAACACCTTGCCCGTCTCTTCGTCCAGACCGAACAGGCGACCGTCGATCGCCGGCGCGATGATCCTGCCGTCATACAGGGCGATTCCCCGCTGCACGACGCCGCAGCAGATTCTGGGGCGCAGCGCGGTCTGGTTCACTTCCGGATCCCAACGCCACTTTTCCTTGCCCGTCCGCGCATCGACGGCAAACACGACGCTCCACTGTGTGGTGGAGAAGATCACGCCATTGTGAACCAGCGGGGTTGCCTCCTGACCGCCGCCACCGGGACCCGCTTCAACGGACCAGGCCAGGCCCAGCCGCGAAACGTTGGACGTATTAATCTGGCTGAGCGGCGTGTACCTCGTTTCCTGCGGCGTGAAACCGTAACTGAGCCAGTCCTCACCTTTGCTCTGAGCGGCATTGCGCAGCGCGGCATCATCAACCTTGCCAGGCCTTTGCGCCTGTGCGAGGGCGGAGCCTGTGATGAACGCGGCGCTCGTGACGAACGCGAGCGCTGAAATCAGTAACCAAGGACTGCGAAAGGACATGAATGAACCCCTGAGCGCATATGAGCGCCATGCATGAAAATCCGAAAAAACCACGCCAACACTGGAAAGGCAGCGCGAGGCGCCGAAACGGCAAAAAGCCCTCTGCATTGAACATTCCGCGCCGAATCATCCTGTTCATTTTATCTTCGGTCGGACTGCCTTGAGATCCGGCCGTATAGAAATTCCAGGAAAAGACTGAACAGGAAAGCTGCCCAGGGAATTACGTAGATATGGGTCCGTTCGGAATACCTCTGAAGCGTGCGGCAGTCTCGTTCCTTCTGGCGCTGGTAGGAGGCGCTGAGATGCTCCACGCACAGCAGTCAACCGGTGAAATCCGGCTGCAGGTCAAAGACCCGTCCGGCGCGGCGGTGGCCGCGTCCGGAACGCTGCGGAGTCAGAGCGGAGGGAGCAATCAAACTTTTCAGACCGATGCGCAGGGCGCCTATGACTTCGCCCGTCTGCCTTACGGACGTTACCGGATCGAGGTTTCGAAAGACGGGTTCGCCACCCAATTCGCGCTGATCGAGGTGCAGTCCGGGACGCCTGTCTCGCGCACGGTCACCCTGGCTTTGGCATCGCAAGCCTCGAAAGTGGACGTCGTGGCGACGACACCGCTTGCCGGAACGGATCTGGCGACGGATCAGATCGCCGGTCCCGTCCAGACGGCCACGGCGGCAGACGTCGCAAACAGCGGCGCGCTCGATCTCGCGGATTTCATGAACCGGCGTCTGAACGGCGTTTACCTGAATGAAATGCAGGGGAATCCATTCCAGCCCGATGTGAATTTCCGCGGCTATACCGCTTCTCCGCTGCTCGGAACTCCCGAAGGCATCTCGGTCTACGTGGATGGCGTGAGGCAGAATCAGCCGTTCGG
Organism: Terriglobia bacterium; assembly: GCA_963764845.1. Taxonomy (GTDB): domain Bacteria; phylum Acidobacteriota; class Terriglobia; order Bryobacterales; family Bryobacteraceae; genus BOG-234. Next base: position 146,067 of record CAVXUE010000001.1, read on the forward strand.
CGATGTCGTGAGCTGGGATCTGATCCCGAAGAATGCCATCTCCGAGATCACCCTCGTGCCGGGATCCGATCCGCTGTTTGGATTGAATACGCTTGGCGGCGCATTATCCGTAAAGACCAAAGACGGCGTCAGTAATCCGGGTCTGGCCGGGACGCTGACGTATGGCAGCAGCGGGCGCAAAGCGGTCGATGCCGAGTATGGCGGGGGCAAGGCGACGGGGTTCAACTGGTTTCTCAGCGGCAGCGGTTTTCATGAATCGGGATGGCGCATCGATTCCCCGTCCGATGTACGCCAGGGGTTCGCAAAGCTCGGGTGGCGTACGGATAAGACCGACATCGCGCTCACGACGTCTTACGCCTACAACACCATGATTGGGAACGGTCTACAGGATTATCGGCTGCTCGATCAGAATTATTCCAGCGTCTATTCCATCCCCGACAGCACCGCGAACCGTTCCCCCTCTTTCAACATCACGCTGCGGCACACTTTCAGCGATCAGCTAACCTTCTCCGGCAACGCATTCTACCGGAACATCCGCACCGAAGGGATCGACGCCAATTTCAATACGGACGTGCTGGGCAATGACATCTACCAGCCGACGGCGCAGGAACAGGCGGTTCTGAGCGCCGCGGGCTATACCGGTTTCCCGGCGAGCGGCGCCACCATTGCGAACACGCCGTTTCCAAAGTGGTCTTGCATCGCCGAAGCATTGCAGTTGGGAAATCCGGACGGAACATGCGACGGCGTCAACATCTTCTCGAAGGAGGTGCAGAACGAATACGGGTTCACTGGCCAGTTTACGTGGATTACCTCACCGAAAGTGGGGCGCAACCAGTTCGCCGCCGGGGTTACTCTGAATCGGGGCAGCGTCGACTATACCCAGAACACCGGGTATGCATACGTCAATCCCAACTACACCCTCACCAGTGTCCCGGCATGGCAGGACGGATCGACCACCGACGACAATGGCAACCCAGTCGATTCGCGCGTCAACCTGCATGGGACCACTCCCAACCGAAGCCTCTATTTCACCGACACACTCACTCTGGCGAAGACTCTGAACCTTACCGTTTCGGGGCGCTACAACATGTACAGCGTCAACAATATGGATCGGCTTGACCCTGTCCCAGGTCCCGGCTCGCTCACTGCCGATTACGTGTTCCAGCGATTCAACCCCTCGGTCGGTCTTACCTGGAGTCCGATCCCGAGCGTGAATGCCTATGCGAGATACTCGCAGGGCAGTCGTGCCCCGACTTCCATCGAGCTTGGCTGCGCCGATCCCGCCAATCCCTGCGCTCTGCCGAACGCGCTGGCAGCCGATCCGCCGCTCCAGCAGGTAGTCACGGACACATGGGAGGCCGGCTTGCGCGGGAAGCCGGAGATCTCATTCATCCGCAATCTGAATTGGAACGTCGGGGCTTTTCGCGCCGAGAATAAGAACGATATTCTTTTCGTGTCCTCGGTCATCTTAGGCACAGGGTATTTCCAGAACTTCGCCAGGACACAACGTGAGGGGTTCGATGCGGATCTCAACGGGCGTATCGGGCGTGCGACCTGGGGCTTCGATTACACGTTTCTGTCGGCCACCTACCAGAGCACCGAGACTGTCGACGGCTCGGCGAACAACACCAGCGACAGCGCGCTCTCGGGATATCCGGGACTGAGCGGCAACATCTACATCCATCCGGGCAATCGGATCCCACTGATTCCCAAACAAACCGGGAAAGCCTATCTGGACTTCATGATTACGCCCAAATTCGTGTTCGACCTCAACGAGGTGGTTATATCGAGTTCTTACGCGCGCGGGAACGAGAACAACGCGTATCAGGCGGATGGCGTGTATTATCTCGGACCCGGCGTTTCACCCGGCTACGCGATCACCAACTTCCACGCGCATTACGACCTGACCAAACGGCTTCAATTGGCCGTCCAGGTCGATAATATTTTCGACCACCACTACTACACGGCGGCTCAGCTGGCGAATACGTCGCTGACCGCCCAGGGCGCATTCAACGCCGACCCTTTCCCGGCATACACTACGGGCCCGTACGCCGGAAGTGCCCCGGTGCCGAGCGCAACATTCTTCACACCGGGCGCGCCGCGGCGAGCCTGGGTGGAACTGAATATCAAATTCTGAAAGACTAACGAGGAGGCGGCGCAGGCGCGGGCATCTCAGCCTTCCCGTCGAGCGCAAACACGAACAGCATGGGAGCATTATCGACCTTGGCATCGTTGGGACCCACGGTCGCCCTGGGGCGGCCCGCGCCGGCCATGAAGGCCACATACTGTTTGCCGTCGATCTCGTAGGTGATCGGTGGCGCCACACCAGTCCGTCCGGTCTTGAATCTCGAGACAGCTTCTCGCCTTTGTCGGCGCTCCACGCCGCGAAACGCCCGTCATTGGTCGTCTGGAAGACGAGGTTTCCGCCGGTGGTCACGGTGCCTCCGCCGATGCCTCCGCCGCCATCGCCCCGCCAGACCAGCGTGTGTTTCACCGGGTCCCATGCCTGCAGGCCGCTGCGGACCCCGTCCGGCGCTCCGAGGCCGATGGCCGGCGCTTTGATCTGGCGCGGTTCCTTGTCCGAACGCGTAGATCGCCGTTGCTGCCTTTCTTGTATTCGTCGGTCCGCCTGGTAGGTGTACGGCGTGTAGGAAGCGGGAATGTAGATCAGTCCGGTATCCGGATTGAATGACATCGGCGCCCAGTTGTGGGCGCCGCCGCCGGTCGGATACACCGCCAGAGGCCCCGGCTCCACATCGTAGTAAGCTTCGGGATTCACCATCGGACGTCCGCTGTCGTCGAGGCCCTTCGCCCAATTGACTTTCACGAACGGGAATGCCAGAAATGAACTGCCCGCTGACCCGGTCGATGGCGTAGAAGAATCCGTTCTTCGAGGCTTGGGTCAGGACCTTGCGCACGCGCCCATCGATTTTCAGGTCGAGCAGCATCAGTTGCTGGACGCTGTCGAAATCCCAGTTGTCGTTCGGAACCGTCTGAAAATGCCACTTGAGCTTCCCGGTTGTGAGATCCACGGCAAGGATCGAGCAGGTATACAGATTGTCCATGTTCTTCGCGCCGCGGAATTTCTGCGTCCACGGCTCCGCGTTCCCGGTGCCGACATAAACCAGGTTGGCGTCGGGATCGTAGGCGAAGCCGTCCCAGACCGCGCCGCCGCCGCCTTTGGTGTAGAAATCGCCGCCCCATGTTTTGGCGGCCACGCGCATTGCTTCGTTCTCGTAAGGCTTGCTCGGATCGCCGGGAACCGTATAGAATCTCCACGCCCGCTGCCCGGTTGCGGCGTCATACGCATCGAAGAAACCGCGATTCTCACCACCATCCCCGCCGGAGACCCCGATGATGACTTTGCCGCCGGCAATCCGCGGCGCCATCGTGATGTAGTATCCCTCCTGGGAATAGGCAACGCGCGTTTCCCAGACCGGTTTGCCCGTCATCGCATCGAGCGCAAACAACCGCCCATCAAGGCCGGGAGCGTAAATCCTGCCGTTGTAGAGCGCCAGTCCGCGAGTCGCGTTAATGCCCAGGGAACGCGCCTGATTGACCTCCGGATCCCACCGCCAGATCTGCTTGCCCGTGCGCGCGTCTACGGCGTAAACCACGCTCCAGTTCGTAGTGCCATAGATCGTGTTGTTCCAGACCAGCGGGGTGCCTTCCTGGTTATAGCCGCCCGCGCCCACCACATACGTCCATTCGAGGCCGAGACGCTTCACGTTCGAAGCGTCGATCTTCTTCAGCGGGCTGTAGCGCGTCTCGCTCTGGGATTTCCCGTAGGTGAGCCAGGAGCCGGGGAACTGATCCGCGGCCGTCCCGGCTTTCTTCAGCACCGCCGCGTCAACAACCGCGGGCTGCTGGGCGGAAATCGCCGCGCTGCCCGCCAATAGTCAGGCGCCGCCAGCAACAGCGTTGCGCTGATTCTGTCGAAACGTCCGCATACGGTCTCCTTCAAACAACTGCCGGGCAATAAATGCGTTTCCGATTCTACTGCAATTCAGTTGATATCGGCGGCTGTTCAATTTTCAGAAGGCTTCTCGGCGCGTTCGATTACGAGCATCTCCACTGGCCCCTTCTGCGATTCGAGTTTCAGGCCAAGCTGCTCCTGAAACGCGGTGAAGATCGAAGGGCCCGAGGTGTCCGATGGTGGCACGGGCGGCGCCCCCGGCGGTAGTTGAAGGGCCTGGGCATCGTCCGGAGCCCATTCCATGCTGATGTCGAAATTCCCGGTCAGACCCGTCTTATCGACTACGGTGCGCCCAAGGAGTCGCGAGAGCATCGGGGTCAGATTGGAGACGGGGATACTTGCCGCGGTCAGTTGCCTGATCCCCATCATCATGCCGCCGCACCCCATCGTCGGGGGCTTGCCAGGTTCGGGCGGAGCCGGAGGTTTTGAAGGGTCGAACGCGGTGCAACCGCCCTCTTTCGACTGCGTGAGCCGGGGCCCGAGCTTGCCGTCCTTCCTCGCCACCACCAGCGCATAAATGGGGAGCTCTTTAGTGTCCTGACGAACCACCAACTGAAATCTGTCCTTCAGGAGCGCCTGGAGCATCTGCGGGATTTCGCTTTGTTTCGGTTTGGCTTCCGGTTTCGCGACGATATCGTAATGGACGGAATCGAGCCATGCCGGCCCGCCCGAGATCTGGAAAGGCTGAATGCGCCAGGCGAGGACGATCAGTTCCTTGAGGGTCATGTTGGTGATGGTGACCCCTCCGCCCGGACCGGGACGAATGTCACCGCGGCCGCATGGCTCACACCTCCAAGTCATCACGATATCAGCTCAGAATTTCGGGTGTGACGAGCGGTAGGATAGCGGTACGGTGGATAATGTGGGCAATCGAGTCACGCGAATCGGACTCATCCCCGGACTCATCCTTGCGGGGACTTTGCTCTGTTCGCAAGCGCAGTGGCTGGACCATCGTTCACCGGGAACTCCCCGGACCCCCGACGGCAGACCGAACCTTTCGGCGCGGGCACCTCGCGCCGCCGATGGAAGACCGGACCTCTCCGGGCTCTGGCAGACGATCAGCGCCCCACGCGAAGTTCTGGATCGCCTGATCCCCGATGCAACAAACGGTGCGGGTGAAGAGCCTCTTTCGCAGTACTTCATCAATATCTTTTTCGATTTCAAACCCGAAGAGGTGCCCTTCCGACCAGCCGCCGCCGAGCAGTTCCGGCAACGCGCGCAGAGCTTCAGCAGGGATTCTCCGCTCCCGCACTGCCTTCCCGAAGGGATGCCGCTGGTGGAAATGGCGCCGGCTCCCTATAAGATCATCCAGGCGCCAGCCATGATGGTGATGCTTTATGAAAGAGATACAACCTACCGCCAGGTGTATACCGATGGCCGAAGCCTGCCGCACGATCCGCAACCAACCTGGCTCGGTTACTCTGTCGGCAAATGGGACGGCGATTCGCTGGTGGTCGATTCGATCGGGTTCAACGACCGGGGTTGGCTGGACGCGCGCGGCCATACGCATAGCGAGGCGCTGCGTCTCACCGAGCGTTTTCACCGCCTCGACTTCGGCCATATGGAATTGCAGCTGACGATTGACGATCCGAGGACCTATACCAGGCCTTTCACCATCAAGTTGAATCAGCGCCTGCTTCCGGATACCGATCTGTTGGAATCCTTCTGCGCCGAAAACGAGAAAGATACGACCCATATCGAAGGGAAATAGGCATGAAAAAGATTCGGCTGCGCGGGATGCTGTTCGGCTTCTGCGCCGCGTTGGGATTGGCTCAGACCACGGATGAGCTTATACATGACGGCGGGAGCACCGAAAACGTTCTGACCCAGAGCATGGGTTACGACCGGAAAAGCTACAGTCCGCTGAAGCAGATCAACAGAGCCAACATCAAGCGCCTGGTGCCCGTATGGAGCACGAGCCTGATGAACGACGAGGGCGAACTGGCTGCGCCAACGATCTACAACGGCGTCATGTATGCGATCAACGGCAAGTGGACTTTCGCCATCGATGTTGAAACCGGCAGGCAGATCTGGCGAACGCCCGTGCGGCTCGAACCGGGCGTTACGCGGTCCGCCTTCAACCGGGGCGCGCCGACGATCTATAACGGCAAACTCTTTCGGGTGACGATCGACAATCATCTGCTCGCACTCGACATGAAGACCGGCGAAGAGCTGTGGAATCGGAAATTCGCGGATCTTCACGATGGCTACTACGCCACGAGCGCGCCGATCGTCGCCAACGGCGTGCTGATTTCGGGCGTGGCTGGCGGAGAGTCCGACACGCGGGGCTTCCTCGATGGCTGGGATCCCGGCACCGGAGAAAAATTGTGGCGCAGATACACGATCCCGGCGCCCGGCGAGCCCGGCTCCGAGACATGGCCGAAGAACAGCGACGCCTGGACGCAGGGCGGAGGTCCGACGTGGCGGTCCGGTTCGTACGACCCTCAGCTCGATCTGGTTTATTGGGGGACAGGCAATGCCGAGCCCTACGATCCCCGGCCCCGCGAAGGGCTGGACAGCCTGTTCACGAACAGCGTGCTCGCGATTCGGCCCAAGACGGGTGAAGTTGCCTGTTATTTCCAATACACGCCCAACGACGTCTACGACGTGGACGCCACCGACGAAAATGTGCTCGCGGACATCCGGGTTGCGGGCCGGCTTCGGAAGGTCATGATTCAGACCAACAAGAACGGCTTCCTGTATGTTCTGGACCGGACGAACTGCAAACTGATTGCGGCCAACCCCTACGTCAAGGTCAATTGGGCTTCCCGCATCGACCTCGAAACCGGCCGGCCGGTATTGACGGACGTGCAGAAGCGCTTTCTTGCCGGCGAGGAAGTCGAAATCTGGCCATCGCGCGGGACCAACGCAACGCCGGTTGCGTTCGACCCGAATACAGGTCTGATCTATGCGAGCACCTGGAACATTCCGCGTTTTCAAAAACTCGCGGCGCCGCAGCGGGCGATCCACGGTGGGACCACCACCGGCGTGGTCCCCAGGATTCCAGACCCTCAGCCAGGTGAAGTCATGGGCTACTTTGCGGCGATCAATCCTCTGACGGGCGAAAAGAAATGGGAGGTGCCCCTGACGGATCTGCCGGGCTCGGCCGGGATGCTGGCAACCGGCGGCGGGCTGGTGTTCACGGGGAAGTTGAGCGGTGAGTTCGTTGCGCTCGACGAGGATACAGGCAAGACGCTTTGGCAGTTCAAAACCGGTTCCAGCGTCAATTCCACGGCGATCACGTACACACACCGGGGCAGGCAATATGTGACGGTCGCGTCGGGACTCGGTGGCATTGTCGCCACTCGTTACGCATCGCAAAGAATGCCGGCCGGCGGTTCGGTCTGGACATTCGCCATCATGCCCAACTGAGTCATGCCCAACTGACTGCAGGCAGCGCGATTTGAATCTCCGGCCGCCGGATTGAATCAGAAGGCGTGAGTGGCGCAATGAATGAAACAGCGGAGTTCGTGATCCGGCACGGTTATGCCGTGCTGTTCTTCTGGATACTCGCCGAGCAGGGCGCACTGCCGATCCCGTCCATCCCTTTGCTGCTGGTCTGCGGCGCGCTCGTGCGGTCGGGCCATCTGAGCGCCGCGCCGATTCTCTTCGCGGGTCTGGCGGCATGCCTGATCGCGGACGTCACATGGTTTCAGATCGGGCGGCGCCGCGGCGCAAAGGTCCTGGCGTTCCTGTGCCGGCTGGCTCTGGAGCCGGATTCGTGCGTGCGGCAGACGGAAAACGGTTTTGTCCGATACGGCGTCAGATTCCTGCTGGTGTCGAAGTTCATCCCCGGCATGAACGCCCTCGCAGCGCCCCTGGCGGGCAGCGCGAAAGCCGGTTGGCTCCCGTTTCTGGTCTACGATACCCTCGGCGCTGCCGTCTGGATCTCGTCGTGGAGCACGATCGGATATCTCTTCAGCCGCCAGCTGGATGACGTCGGCAGAGTGGTTGCGAGGACCAGTTCTCGTCTGCTTCTGGTGATCGTCGTTGTGACCGGTGGCTGGATCGCGTGGAAGTACTTTCAACGGCGCAGATTTTACCGGAAGCTCGCGATGGCGAGAATCCCGGTGGAAGAACTGCAGCGGATGCTGGACTCCGGCGAAGAGGTTGTCGTGATCGACGTTCGCGGCGAACTGGCGAAACCGCGCGATCCCATTCCTGGTGCGCTGCGCATCCCGCTGAAAGAGATCTCGATCCGCCAGAAGGAGGTTCCGCGGGATCGCGACATCGTTCTTTTCTGCACTTGACCGAACGAAGCCACGAGCGCCCGTGCGGCGCTGATCCTGAAGAAATACGGCATTACCCGCGTCCGCCCGCTGCAGGGCGGCGCGGATGCGTGGCTGACACGGTCTGTCAGCCTTTAACCGCAACGGCGGCGAGAGCTCTCGCCGCTTCGAGGTAGTCCGCTTCCCTGAAATAAATGATGTACCCGTAATGCCCCGAGCCGTCGGTTACGCCGCTCGAGGCGTAGATGCCGACGCCCGCTTCGCGCAGACAGCGGTGAATGTCGGCCACTGCTCCGAGCTGATCGTCGCCCTGAATCAAGACCGCGTGCTGGGGTCCGGTGAGATTCCAGCCCAGTTTCGCGGCGGCATGCAGCAGGCTGTCGCTGCGGTTGGGAAAAAGCGTCAGCTCCACATGGTTGAGCCCGAACGGCACCGCGCTGAAGGCGAGCAGATTGACGTCTTCCATGGCGAGCCTGGTGAGGAATTCATAGGCTTTGGCCGGGTCGTTTTCGACCCTCGCATAAAAATACTCCACTGTCCGGACGGTTAACGACATCGTTGTTCCTGCCAGGATCGTATCACCTCCGAACATGGTGGCAGGAGTCTCCGGTCGGCAAGGCAGCACCGGGACTCGCTGATAAAATTCCTCCAATGCGTGCCATCATTCTTCTGCTGATATGCTCCGTGAGTTTGCTGGCGCAGGGCCAGGCGCTTTATGAGAGCCGATGTGCCCGATGTCACGGCGCCGATGGCAAAGGCGGCGAGCGCGGACCGGCGATCACCGCGCGGCTCGGGTCGCACGGCGATCAGGAGTTGGCGGCGTTGATTCGCGCCGGTTTGCCGGGCCGGGGCATGCCTCCGAATCAGGTTTCCGAGGCCGAGATGCCCGTGCTGACGCGGTTTCTGCGAACGCTGCAGCCGCGCCCCGGGGAGCGGCCGGCGGTGCGCGAGTCGGTGCGGCTGCCGAATGGCTCAGCTCTCAGCGGAGAGGTTTTGAATCGCGGTTTCGAAGACCTGCAACTGCGAACCGACGACGGGCGCGTGCATCTGCTGCGGCGCGCGGGCGAAGTTTATCGCGAAGTCACTTCGGAAACAGGATGGGCGGGCTACAACGGAGATCCGGGCGGGAACCGCTATACGACGCTCACTCAGATCAATCCGGATAACGTCGCGCGGCTGGGTCCGAAATGGATTTTTTCACTGCCGAATACCGCGCGGCTACAGGTGACCCCGGTGGTTGCGGATGGCATCATGTACGTCACCAGCGCCAACGAATGCTACGCGCTCGATGCGGGCAGCGGCCGTCAGATCTGGCATTACAAGCGCCCGGCCACGAAGGGTCTGCCGGTGGGCGCGGGCGGCGTGAATCGCGGGGCCGCAGTGGCTGGCGATCGCGTTTTCCTGGAGGCCGAGGACGCTCATCTGCTGGCGCTCAACCGGTTCAGCGGGGCGCTGATCTGGGAGTCCGCGATTGCGGACTGGCATCAGAATTATTTCTCTACTTCGGCGCCGCTGGTTGCCGGCAATGCCGTGGTGGCCGGCGTTTCGGGCGGAGAACACGGCGCGGCCGGATACGTTGTGGCGTTCGATCAGGCGACAGGGAAGGAACTCTGGCGATTCCGCACCGTGCCGAAGCGTGGCGATCCCGGTTCCGAAACGTGGGGAGGGAAGGACATCGATCATGGCGGTGCGCCCACCTGGTTCACCGGCACATACGATCCACAACTGGAGACCGTGTTCTGGCCGGTGGGCAATCCGGGCGCGGAGTATAACGGCGAGAATCGCAAGGGCGATAATCTCTACTCGGATTGCATCCTCGCGCTCGACGCGCATACAGGAAAGCTCAAATGGTATTTCCAGTTCACTCCGCACGATGTCTGGGATTACGATTCGACGGAGACACCGGTGCTTGTCGACGCGCCGTGGGAAGGGCAACCGCGCAACCTGCTGCTGCATGCCGACCGCAACGGATTCTTTTACGTCTTCGACCGGACGGATGGCAAGCTGCTTCTCGCGAAACGCTTCGCGCGGAATCTTACCTGGGCGAGTGGGCTTACTCCCGACGGGCGCCCGATCAGGAATCCGAACATGGAGCCGAGCGCGGCAGGGACGAAAGTGTGTCCTTCGCAGGACGGAGCGACGAACTGGTTTTCGCCTTCGTTCAGTCCTCTGACCGGGCTCTATTACATACAAAGCTTCGAGAAGTGCAGCGTCTATACGAAGCGGGACCTGGGCGAATGGGCGGCGGGAAAAACGTATCTGGGCGGATCGCAGCGCACGGTGGAGGGCGATGGTCCGCCGGTGCGGGAGTTGAAGGCGATCGATATCGGCACCGGCACTGTGGTCTGGACGCTGCCGCAACCGGGACCGGCTGAATCGTGGGGCGGCACTCTGGCAACCGCGAGCGGGCTGGTTTTCTTCGGTGAAGAAAACGGGGCGTTCATGGCGGTCGGGGCTACGGGCGGCAAGCCTTTGTGGCGATTCGAAACGAACCAGCTCTGGAAGGCTTCACCGATGACTTACACGTTCGACGGAAAGCAGCACATTGCGGTCGCAGCGGGAGCGGACATTATCTCGTTCGGGCTTCCGGAATGAAGAGAATGCAGACCGGCGACGGCACTTCGAGGGGCTTGCCATCGGGCGTCAGGTTCCCTGTCTTTTCGTCGATCTGAAACTCGACGACCGTGTTCGAATCCTGATTCGCGGCGTAGAGACGGGTTCCCGAGGGATCGATGGCGAAGTTGCGTGGCGTCTTTCCCAGGGTGGATACGTAGCCGGCTTCGGTCATTGTGCCTTTGGCGGGATCGATGCGGTAGATCGCGATGCTGTCGTGCCCGCGATTCGAGGCGTAGAGGAAGTTCCCGTTGGGATGCACGGCGATTTCGGCGCCGCTCTTCGGGCCGGTGAACTCATCGGGCAGAGTGGAGAGGGTCTGGAGTTCTTTGAGGCTGCCGCGAATGGCGTCGTATTGATAGGCGGTGACGGTGGCTGAGAGTTCGTTGATCACATAGATAAAACGGCCGTTCGGCGTAAAAGCCAGATGGCGGGGGCCGAAGCCGAGACGGGTGGCTATATAAGGAGGGTCGTTCGGAGTTAAGGTGCCTTTGACTGCGTCGAAACGATAACTCAGTATCCGGTCGAGACCGAGATCGGTTACGAGGAGAAAACGATTATCCGGCGAGATGTTGACTGAGTGAGCGTGCGGACCGGCCTGGCGCTCGCGATTCACGCTGGAGCCGGAGTGCTGGATGAATACATTCGCTTCGCCCAACGAACCATCGTCGTGAACGGGGAACATGGCGACGCTTCCGCCGTTGTAGTTGGCGGCGAAGAGCCACTTACCGGTCTTATCCAAAGCGATGTGGCAGGGGCCGGCTCCGCGCGATGGAACGGTGTTGATGAGTTTGAGTTTTTCGTCCGCCCCGATGGAGAAAGCGCTCACTGTGTTCGAGGGTTCGTTCGCCGCGTAGATGACTCGCTTTGTAGGATGAGCCGCGAGAAACGAGGGATTGTCGGTCTCCACGGCCAGGCCGGTATGGTAAATGCCCTTGCTGTAAGTGCCTATGTAAGGGGCTGGCGAAAAGGAATAGAATTCGTAAGAGATCCGCCAGGCGGCCTCTTTGCCGGGAGCGATCTTCAGATCGATATAAGCTTCGGGGCAGACCGTGGTTCGGATCGACCAGAGGACCATTTTTGAGATGGGATGGTCGCCGGTCTGGCGCACGCCGGCTCCGGTATTCCGGTTTTCGACGCGGATGTCGTAGTCGCTGGTTCCGGCGCTGAAGCCTTCAATCGGGGTCAGGATGGTCTGGCCTTTTTCGAGTTCGTGAAGGTAGTCGATTTCTTTTCCGTTGATTTCGGCGAGGTTTCGCAAACCATCCGTCGCGCGCGGGGTGAAGGCGAATTTCACGCGGACGTCCGGGCCTGAAGGGCGGCCGTCCAGCATGTAGAAGTTGTGTTCGTAGACGCTGGTTGCGATCGTCTTCTTACCCGTGTTCCTGAGATGGTGTTCGAGGACCAGCTGGTTACCGACGAGGCGCAGCCGCTTTTGATAGATGTAGGAATATCCAGCGACATCCGGGAGTTTCTGCGCGAACTCGATCCAGTCGGGGCCTTTGTGTATCGTCCATTCGCCGGAGTTCGTGATCGGGTAAGTAGCGAAGTGGTCATATTGCGGGTCGTTTTTTGGCTCTTCCGGCTCTTTTGGCTTGCGCAGCGCTCCTACTCCGATCTTGACGAAGCTTTCGCCGGGTCTGGCTTCGTCATAACCCAGGGGACTGAATTCTTCCACGGGGCCGGTTATCGCGTCGTGGATTTTCGGGTCGCGGCTTCTTGGATCGGAAGCGTCGAACCATTTCCCGAAGTAGGAATGGCCGTTGGCTTCGAGGCTGGCGACTACTCCGGACCAGTCGAAGCGTGTTGCCCGATAGTAACCCTCGTGAGCGTCGGGCAGGTAGATTCCGGCGTGGATCGATTTGTTTGAGATTTCGGCCTGCGGCGGGTTGGCGGCATAGAGCAGCGGCGCAACCAAAAGCAGTCCGAGCGTGATCTTCATAGGGCTGGGTCAAATCGTATCAAAAGAAGCCTGGTACGGGCGTCGGCGTTCGCCGCGCCGGTCAGGTGGGCAGGAACCGCTTCTCTTCGATGAAGATGACTTTTGGCGTCGCCGGTTCCGGCGGTTGGATCTTGAGACGCAGACGGATCAGCGTGACCAGATCCGCGATTGACGCTTTGAACGCGGGGCTCTGGATCGCGTTGAGACATCTGTCGAGCAGGTCATTGACGAGGTCGAGCAGGGGCCGGAATTCGTTTCGCTTGTATTTCAATGTGTTTTTCGCCGCCATCGTTTGTCGAATCCGCCTTTCGTTTCTTCTAAAGAAAAGTTGGAGCGCTCCACTGCCCGGTAAACCGTCGGACCGCGGCCTTTTTGGTTTCGCGGAAGATACCGCGGCCGCACCAATAACGGGAGCGCCTGCCGCCCCTTGTTGGAAACTGGTCTGCCAGAGCCGCGCGGAAATGGCAGTCAGCGCCCGGAAACATCAGGGGTACGTTCCGGTTCTCGATTGCACAGTAGCAGGAGGGTTGGGGAAAGCGAGATCGGGTTGGGATGGAAATCTGTGTAAGTTATTGATTGTAAGCGCGAAAGTATTTTTTCAACTATTGTTACGGCGCTGCGCCCCCTATTTGGGGCAGCATAGTCGGTCGCTCTGTGAAAGGTTTTCGATTAGCCGTATCCGGTGGCGCCTGCACGTTCGGCTGTTTTACAAAAGGATCTGGAAAACTGTGCCTTTACCAGAAGAGCCGCCTGTCGTGGTACTTCCGTAGAGTCCTGAATTACTTCGGCCGAAGACCAGCCAACCTTTTACAAGGCTTCCATCCGTCGCCGCGGTGAAGCTGTGAAGCACTGATTCCGTCCACGAGCCACCGGCTTCAGGTGGCGGATATAAAACGAAAACTGTTCCGTCGTTCAATGTTCCACCGGATTCTGTGGTGCCGTAAAGCTCTCCGGCCGGACCGATCAGGAGCGCGGCGTATGGACGGGCCGCGCCCGGAATGCCGGCAAAGCTGTAGAGCGTGGTCTCGGTCCAGCTCCCCCCCGCGGACGCGGGAGGCGAAAGCTTGAAAACTGTTCCAGAGTAGCTTGCATCTCCCGTGTTCGTCGTTCCGTAGAGCACGCCAGAGCGCCCGATAACCACGCTCCCGGTCGGCGAGACATTCTCTCCGAAGCCATGCAGCAATTGTGTCGTCCATGTTCCCCCTGTGTCGGTTGGTGGGGTGAACTCCTCGATTCCCCCCGACGTTCCACGAAAGCCCCCGGTTCGGCCAACCGCATAGAGGACTCCACCAGCACCCAGCGTCAGATTTGAAAAGATGTTATTCACATCCGTCTCGGCCAGAGTGTGCAGTAGAGTGAAACTCCAGGCCCCACCCTTCGTAGCTGGCTGGGCGAGTTGATAGATGGTGCCGTAGCCGTAGCCGCCCAAGGTGGTGGACCCGTAGAGAGATCCGTCTTGTCCAACTACCACTCCGCCCACCGGAATAGCTCCGTCCGTAGTGTTCTCGAATGAATATAAAACAACCTCAGTCCACGTGCCGCCGGCACTCGCTGGCGGGGTCATGGAGTAAATTGTGCCGTATCCGTTCCCTCCATCGGTCGTCGTGCCGTAGAGCGTTCCTCCGCTTGAGATACTCACTCCCGACTCAGGATAGGCGCCATCGGCACCGGCGCTGAAGCTGTGTAGAATGGCCTCGCTCCAAGGATCTCCAGGGACGGAAGGGGGCGTGAGCGAGAAGACTGTCCCCTGTCCGCCATGAACGCCGCCAAACTCCGTCGTTCCATACAGGACTCCATCAGTGCCCAGAGTCAGTCCAGCCCACGAGTTGGAACCGTCTGTCCCTCCGGCGAATGAATGAAGATTTGTGAATGTTGGGGTTTGCGCGGAACCCGCTGCGACGACAGAGCCGAACAGAACTGCTGAAACGACAAACTTCATTGAATTCCCCGAAGTCAAGCATACTCGTATGCAAGAACGCTCAACGTGTTCCTTTTCGCGAAGTAGATCGCACCCGGGAAGGCCATGCGCGCGTGATTGGGCGCGGCCAATCATGGGGTGATTGAGGACCAGTGGACGTTGCGGAATTGCCAGTGGTCGTCGTGTCGTTCGGCTACGGCGGTGAAGAAGCCGTTGTCGTTTACGGTTTTGCCGTCCGGCGTGCAGCTGGACTTCGTGATAGGAGGCGGCTACCACGGCGAGGTCGGGCGTTAGCGGGTCCACCCGCAGGTCGTCGCCCCACTTCAGTTCGATCTTCCCGATTTCCTTCGCGACACCCTCAATTCCCGTTGTTGCGGCCGCGCCGCTCGGGAAGGCCATGCGGCCGTTTACAGCCATGAAGAAGGAAGGCGTGTCGGCGAAGTATTTTCTCCAGGCGGTGGGGCCTTCGGCGGCTACGCCGCGCGCTACTTCCTGAGTGAAGGCCTTCACGCTCGGCCCGACAGCCGGGGATGGGCGGGATGCGCACGCGGTGGTCAGCGCCGTGGTCAGAATGCTGAGCGCGACCGCACATGGCGTTTTTCGCATGTTGGCTCCGTTCAGGACATGATAGCTGGTCGACGCTGCGCTGGTGGCTTTTGTATTCTTGGAGTGGATGTCGTCATTCCCGGCCATGCTCGCCACGCGTATTGCGCCGGGTAAACTCCGGCAGATCGAAGGCGCGATCGAACTCAGTATCCGCGGTAAGGCGGAAGCCGTGCGGATGGCGTTGGTGTGTCTGCTGGCCCGCGGGCATCTGCTGATCGAAGACGTGCCGGGCGTGGGGAAGACCACGCTGGCGCAATCGCTCGCCCGCGCGGTTCACGGCGGGTTTCACCGGCTGCAGTTCACCAGCGACATGCTGCCTTCGGACGTGCTGGGCGTGACGGTTTACAACGCGCATTCGGAGGCGTTCGAGTTCAAGCCCGGGCCGGTGTTCACCAATTTTCTGCTGGCCGACGAGATCAACCGGACTACGCCAAAGACGCAATCGGCGCTGCTCGAAGCGATGAACGAACAGCAGGTTACCGTGGAAGGACGCACGCTGCCGCTGCCGGAGCCGTTTATGGTGATTGCGACGCAGAATCCGGCGGATCATCACGGGACCTATCCGCTGCCGGAATCGCAGCTGGACCGGTTTCTGATGCGGCTGCGGATCGGGTATCCGGACGCGGCGAGCGAGCGCGACATCGTCCGTCAACAGGACGAGCATCATGGCGAGAAGACGCCTCACGTGCTCAGCCGCGAGGAATTGCTGGAGCTGCAATGCGCGGTGAAACAGGTCGCGGTGGATGAGGCGATCGTGGATTACATGCTGGCGCTGGTCGAGCGAACGCGGACGCACGAAGGGTTGGCGCTGGGGGTGAGTCCGCGGGGGTCGCAGGCGCTTTATCGGGCGGTGCAGGCGAATGCGCTGGTGGAAGGGCGGGGCTACGCTTTGCCCGACGATGTGAAGGTGCTGGCGCCGAAGGTTCTGGGGCATCGGGTGACGGCCGCAGCGCGGGCGTCGCTTACGCTGCGGCGGAACGCGAACGGCGCGGCGGGCGAGCGCATCATCGAAGAGATCCTCTCGCAAATCGAAGTTCCCTTATAGGGAGCGCACAGGCCGAAGGTCCGTTGTGCGCGGCAAAGGAAAATGAAGACTGCAATTATCGGCCTGCCCATGACAGGCAAGACATCCCTGTTCACGATTCTGACCGGGGTTACACAGGAATCGCGCATGGGGTCGACCGCGGTAAAGACCGGCGTGGCGAAGGTGCCGGACACCCGGGTGGATGCGCTGGCGGAGCTGTATCAGCCGCCGAAGATCACTTACGCAACGGTGGAATACGTGGATGCGCCGGCGATTTCGAAAGAGAATCTGCGCGATCCGGCTTATCTGGCGAGTTTGCGCGTAGCAGATGCTTTCGCGCATGTGCTGCGCGTGTTTCAGGATGAGACGGTGCCGCACGAGCATGGGTCGGTCGACCCGCTGCGGGATTTCGAAGATGTTGAGACGGAACTGATTCTGAGCGATCTGGTGGTGGTGGAGAAGCGGCTGGATCGCGTGGACCGGGATCGAAAGAAGACGCGGAATCCGGAGCTGGATCAGGAGTATGCGCTGCTGATCCGGTGCAAGGAGGCGCTGGAGGCGAATACTCCGCTGCGCAATCTGGAGTTCACCGGCGAGGACGAGAAGAAGATCCGCGGCTTTCAGTTTCTTTCGCAGAAGCCGATGCTGCTGGTGCTGAACCTGGGGGAAGAGGACGCCGCGCGTTTGCATGAGGTGGAGGAGAAGTATCGGAGCGGGGCGCTCGCGGGGAAGGCCAATACCGCGGTGACGGCGGTGTGCGGGAAGATTGAGGCCGAACTGGCGGAACTGCCCGCGGCCGAGGCGCTGCGAGTATTTGTCGAGTTACGGGCTGAGCGAGGGCGGACTGCAGCGCATCATCGACGCCACTTACCGGTTGCTGGGATTAATGAGCTTTCTCACGGCGGGCGATACGGAAGTGCGGGCGTGGACAATTCCGGTGCATAGTCCGGCGGTGAAGGCGGCGGGGGCGATTCATTCCGATTTCGAGAAGAAGTTTATTCGCGCGGAAGTGGTGAACTGGAAGAATCTGATCGATCTCGGCGGCTATCCGGGCGTTCGCGAGAAGGGTTTGCTGCGGCTGGAAGGCAAGGAGTATATCGTCAAGGACGGCGATGTGCTGGTGATACGGCATTCTTAGAACCCACAGGCTGAAGCCTATGCCACCATCCTGCGGCCGCCATGAGCGCGCAGAGCAGGACGAACCAGTCTCCGTAGCGTGTGTAGAAGGTCAGGTTGCTGCGATAACGATATGGGACGCTCGCGGCCAGCTCGGCGTATTCCTGCGTGGTGCGGACAACGCGGCCGGCGGGATCGATGGAGGCGGTGATGCCGTTGTCGGTGGAGCGGAGAATCCAGCGGGCGTTTTCGGCGGCGCGCATGCGGACGATCAGCAGATGCTGGTTGCGGGCCTGGCTCTTGCCGAACCAACTGTCGTTCGAAATGTTGAAGAGAACCTCGGCGCCCGATGCGGCGAACTTCCGGATGTAGCTCGGGAAGACGGATTCGTAGCAGATGAAGACGCCTTCGCGGTGCGAACCGAGCGCGGAGACGACGACGCGGTTTCCGGAGGCGAAGTCTCCGGCTTCGCTTGAGACTTTGCGGGTGATCAGTCCGAAGGGCCAGGGGACGAATTCGCCGAAGGGTACGAGATTCACCTTGTCGTAGCGGCTCACGGTGCGGCCATCCGGACCCATCAGCAACGCGGAGTTGAGCGGGGCGCCGTTCGGCGTGTGGGCTACGATTCCGGTGAGCACGGCGGCATGGGTGGATCGTGCCACGGAGGCGGCGAGGTCCAGGAATTGAGGGTCTGTGTCGTAAAAGGGCGCGGGCGCTTCGGGCCAGACGATGATGTCGGTTGTTCGATCGCGGCCGAGCGCAGCTCCGATAGAGAGCAGGTTTAATTGCTGTTCGGTGCCGCGGAGGAGTTCGGGAGTCCAGTCTGTTTCGTCGTCGATGTTGGGTTGTACAAGAACCGCCGAGCGATCGCCGCGATCGGGGCCGGGGACCGCGGGCAGGAAGAGCAGGGCGGGCAACAGGAGGAGCCAGAGGATCTGCGATCGCGGCCTGCGGAGGATCATCGACGCGATGCCAGCCGACAGCAGCGCGAAGACGAACGAGAGCCCCCAAACGCCCGTGACGGGGGCGAGGCGGAGCGGGATCGACAGGTCGCTGCCCGCGTTGCCGAGATTGAGCCACTCGAAACCGCTGTAGGAGTGGGTCCACTCGATCGTTACCCACAGGGCGGCGATGGCGGGAAGCGCGAAGACGGATCTGAAGAGCGATCCGGCGAGGGCCGCGAAGACTCCCATCTGCACCGCTTTGGCGAGGCAGAAGAGGATGAACAGGAGCCAGGCAACGATGTCGCCGACACCGGCGTGATGCGCTAGAGTCCACTGAATCCAGTTGCAGAGGCCGAACCAGTAGACGACCCCGGCCAGGTAGCCAAGGGCGAAGCGCCTTTTCCAATTTGTCTCTCGCGCGCACGCAATAAGCAGCGGCGTGAGCGCAAAGGGCGCCAGCCAGGCAAAGCCGAAGCGGGGGAATAAGAGGACCAGTAACGCGGCTGAGGATAAGGACAGAATCCAGTTGAGGATCACGCGTTATGGCCGAAGAAAAAGAACCGGCGGCAAAGACCGCCGGCGCTACATTTCGAGCTTGCCGTTGTAAACCATGTCCTTCAGACGGAACTTGATTTTGACGGTGGCGGCGCCCAGTTTCGTGGAGAATTCGACTTCCTTATCGTCTACGGTGTAGGGCGTCTGCCGTGGAAAGGCGATCAGGATATCCATTGATGGGCCGGGCTTTCCGACTTCGATCGAGATCGGCTTGACCGCGCCTTTCTCTTTCGTGGAGAGGAACGTTACGTCGCCGAGATTCTTCGCGATGTCGTCAGGCTTGCCTCGCAGGAACGGCTGCATGGGACCGGAGAGGACGAGTTCGTATGTGGGCTGTTCTTTCGCGAGGTACTTTTGCGCATCGTCGGATTTGCCAGCTTCGGCATGGTACTTGAGACGTACGAAAGCCTGCCGGATCGGCATGGCGGATTGCCAGCGTGCAATGACCTCGGTCTCGCGGACCCCGGGGACGGGTGCGTCGGCGCCACCACCACCGCCTTGCGGGCCGCCACCTCGTCCGCCGCCCCCGCCGCCTGGTCCGCCGCCGAGATCCGGAGGAGGACCTCCCATCGACACGCTGGCCGAGTGCGCCCACGGGGAGTTGGTCACCATCTTCGTTACGTCTTTATCGGCCCATTCAGTCCAGGGCTTAGCCCAGAAGTCGGCAGCCATCAGGCAGAACGCGAATAAGAAGAGCAGTGCGGCGATCTTTTTCATTTCAGTGAACTCTGGTTTGAGAGTATATCAACTGATGCTACATGAATACGCATTCGAAACCGCCGCGTCAGCCATTCGCTTTGGCGCGGGCGCTACGCGCGAGGTGGGCGCGGACCTCGCGGAAATGGGCACGAAACATGTGCTGGTTTTCACCGATCCGAACCTGCGTCAATCTGCCGCCGGTGATTACGGCGCTGGAATCGCTGGAGGACAACAAGGTCCGATATACGGTCTTCGATCGCGTGCGCGTGGAGCCTACGGACGAATCCCTGCAGGAGGCGATCCGGTTTGCGAGCGATGGCGATTTTGACGCAATTGCTGGCGGTCGGGGGCGGGTCGACGATCGATACGGCGAAGGCTGCCAATCTTTACAGCAGCTGGCCGGCGGATTTTCTGGATTACGTCAATCCGCCGATCGGCAAGGGCAAGCCCGTGCCGGGTGCGGTGAAGCCGTTAATCGCGATTCCGACGACGGCGGGCACGGGCAGCGAGACGACGGGCGTTTCGATTTTCGATTACAAGCCGCTGCGCGCGAAGACGGGCATCGCGCATCGGCGATTGAAGCCGATGCTGGGTATCGTGGATCCGGAGAATACGCGGACGCTGCCGCCGGCGGTTGCGGCGGCATCGGGGCTGGACGTCTTGTGCCATGCGGTGGAATCGTGGACGGCACTGCCGTTCGGGGAACGCCCGCGGCCGGAGCGGCCGATTCTGCGCCCGGCGTATCAGGGGTCGAATCCGATCAGCGATCTGTGGAGCATGGAGGCGCTGCGACTGACGGCGAAGTATCTGCGGCGGGCGGTGGCGGATCCTTCGGACGATGAGGCGCGTGGGGCAATGATGCTGGCGGCGTCCTATGCGGGGATCGGGTTCGGGAACGCCGGAGTGCATCTGCCGCACGGGATGTCGTATCCGGTGGCGGGGCTGGTGAAAGGGTTACCGCGCGCCGGGGTATGAGGCGGTGGATCATGCGATGATCCCGCATGGCGTTTCGGTGATCGTGAACGCGCCGGCGGTGTTCCGGTTTACGGGAGCGTCGCCGGCCGGAGCGGCACTCAAGGCGGCGGAGGTTCTGGGGGCCGATGTGACGCGGGCGCAGGACGGGAGACGCGGGGAAGATTCTGGCGGATTGCGATTATCGGGATCATGCAGGATTTGAAAATTCCGAATGGGTTGCGGGCGCATGGGGTACGAGTCGTCGGATATTCCGGCGCTGGTGGAAGGGACGCTGCCGCAGCATCGCGTGACGAAGCTTTCGCCGCGCCCGGCGGGGCCGGAGGAATTGGCGGCGGCTGTTTGAAAGCGCGATGGTGAACTGGTGAAAATGGCGCGGATGGTTCCGGTGCGGCAACGGTTGACGCGCCGGAAGCTGGACGATATCTGCCGCGGCGGTTCGGCGGGAGATTGCGTCCGTGGCATGGGGAGTTGCGCCGGGCGCGCGGATTGCGATCGGCGTGGGCAGCCGGGGGATTTTGAACCTGGCGGAAATCGTGCGCGCGGCGGTGGATGCGTTTCGATCTTTGGGCTACGATCCGTTTGTTTTTCCGGCGATGGGCAGCCATGGCGCGGCTACGGCCGCGGGGCAGGCGAAGGTGCTGGCGCATTACGGCGTGGATGAGGCGGCGATGGGATGCCCGGTCGAGAGCAGTTTCGACGTGGTTTCGCCGGGCCGGACGGCCGAGGGCATTGAAACGTTCTCCGGGGAAGACGCGTGGGAAAGCGATGGGATTTTCCTGATCAACAGGGTGAAGTGGCATACCAGCTTCGAAGGGTCGATCGAGAGCGGCGTGTGCAAGATGCTGGCGATCGGGCTGGGGAAGATCGAGGCGGCGCGGACGTGTCACGGACATGCGCGTTCGCTGGGTATGACCAATGTGATTCGCTCGGTTGCGGCCCGGTTGATCTGAGACAGGGAAGATTCTGGGCGGGCTGGCGGTGCTGGAAGACGCTTGCCACGATACCGCGCAGGTGACAGCGCTTACGGCGGACAGCATGATCGAGCGGGAGGCGGAACTGCTGTGTCTGACGAAATCGTGGATGGGGAAGATCCCGGTTCCGGCGCTCGATATTCTGATCGTGGATGAAATCGGGAAGAACATCAGCGGCACGGGGATGGATTTGAAGGTGGTCAACCGGGGCGTGCATGGGCAATACAATCCGTGGCCGGATACGCCGACCGTCCAGCGCATTTTCATCCGCAGTCTGTCCGAATTGAGTTATGGCAACGGCGGTGGGGATCGGGCTGGCGGATGTGATTCACGACCGGGTGCTGGAGCGGATCGACGTGAATGCGGGACGGATCAATGCGATGACTTCGGGGTCGCTGGCGGCGGTGCGTACGCCGCTGCACTTTGCTTCGGATCGGGAGTGCATGGAGCTGCTGATGGCTACGGTCGGGAAGTTCGACGCAGCGGAGATCACGATCGGGCGGATTCGCAACACGCTGGAGCTGGGGACGCTTTCGCTGAGCGAGAATCTGGCCGAGGAGATCGGGAAGAACCCAATGCTGGAAGCGGCGGGGCCGCCGGTTGAACTGGAATTCGATCCGCGGGGTAATCTCCCGGCTCAGGTGTGAGAGGCGAGCAGATCCTGCATGTCGTTGGCGTGCTCCTCTTCATTGACCAGAATGCCTTCCAGCATGACGCGCGTGGTGGGATCCTTGTCCGCAAAGTAGCGAATGAGCTCGCGGTAGTGCTCGCAGGCGATGCGCTCGGCGATGAGGTTCTCCCGGATCATTTCGACGAGGGTGGCGCCTACCGTATACTGTGAAGCCGCCCGCGTGGCCAGGCCTTCGGGATTGAAATCCGGCGTGCCGCCGAGCTGGTTGATGCGCTCGGCGACGGCCCGCATGTGGCCCTGTTCCTCCTTGGCGTGCTGATCGAATTCGCTCTTCACGCTTTCGCTCGAGATGCCGGTTGCCGCGACCGCGTTCATGGTGTAACGAAGCACACAGACGATCTCGGTGGCGAGGACGGCCTGCAGAATCGCGATGGCCTGCTTTACGTCACCCTCGTAATCCGGCGTCAATGCGCCTTTTGCGATGCTGGCTCGCGCGCGGGATCGCAATTCCTTGACATCCGTGAGGAACGGTTGAGCGGTTTTCATTAATTCCCATTTTAGAATTTTCCGGGATTCAGGGCCAAAGGCCGATGTGTGCAACAGGACCTTTCGGCGCAGGCCGGCCGTCCCCGAAAGACTGTAGAATTATCGGGGAACGCCGGTGAACGCCGAACAATTCGAATTCGGGCCCTTTCTGCTGGATGCCGCGAACAGCGAACTGCTGCGCGAGGGCACGCCGGTCAAGCTGCGCCCGCAGACTTTCAGCGTGCTCCGGGCATTGGTTCAAAGCAGCGGGCAATGGGTCTCCTGCGAGAAGCTCATCAGCGACGCGTGGGAAGGCAATCATGTTTCGCGGCACACGGTTTCGGTCACCGTCGCGGAACTGAAGAATGCGCTTGAAGAATATGGCAACTGGATCACCAGCCGGCCGAAAGTCGGGTACCGGTTCGAGTCGCCGCGCTCGGACGAGCTGATCAAGACGGGATGGCATTTCTGGAACCGGCGCACGCGGGAAGGTTTCGCGCGGGCGCTGGAATGTTTCCAGAAAGCGGCCGAGGAGAACGATTCCGATCCGCGCGCTTTCGAAGGGATGGCGATTTCGTGGCTCATGCCGGCGACGTACGGGATGCGCGCGCCGCGCGAAGTTTATCCTGAATTCCTATGCGCTTTTGAAAGGGCGGTTGCGCTGGGAGGGATGACGGCGGATTTACACGGGCTGCACGCGCATGCGCTGCATATGTTCGAGCGCAGGCTGCCGGAAGCCGAGACGGAATTTCTGGAATCGCTGCGGGAGAAGCCGAAGTCGGCGAATACCTATATCCGGCTGGCGATTCTCTACGCCACGATGGGACGCCTCGACGAGGCGCTCGAAGCGGTGAACCACGCGCTCGAAGCGGACCCTTTGTGGCCGATGGGCCCGGCGACGGAAGTGATCATCCGGTTCTGCCGGAGGGAATTCGACACGGCGGCGCGCTGCGTCAAGAGGGCACTGGAGCTTCATCCTTACCTGATGCTGGCGCGGGCGTTCTGCGCGCAGGCGCTGGAGTATGCGGGACAGAAGGAAGACGCGCTGGCGCAGTACCGTTTTGCGCGCGTGGTGTATCCCGACGTGCCCTGGCTTGGCGCGCTGGAGGCCACCTGCCTGGCGAGGAGCGGCAGGCAGCGGGAGGCGCGGAAGATTCTCGATGAGATGCAAAAAGTGCGCCAGACGCAGTACGTGGACGCGTACTACATGGCTTTGCTGATGGAGGCGCTGGGGAAGCGGGCGGAGGCGCTGGGCGAACTGGAGCGTGCGGTGGAGGAGAATTCGGCGGCCCTCTACATTCTGAATGTGGATCCGCAGATGGATTCGCTGCGGAGGGAAAAGCGGTTCCTGGCGGTTCAATCCAGACTCGCGCGAGCTGATTCGCGTGCTTATGAGGGGCAAGGCGTATCCTGTACTGATGGAACTGGGTAAAGTGCTGGACGACCTTCGCAGGGAACTCCATCAGGTGGATGAAGCGATTTTGAGTCTGGAGAGAATGGTGATCGGGGCGGGAAACGCAGGGGGCGGCCTCCGGCGTGGATCGTGGCTGCGAGAGACTCCGGTGAAGAAGCGGGGACGCCCGCCGGGATCGAAGAACAGAAAGGGAATTCGGGAAGCGGAGTAGTCAGGCGCGGCTTCGCATATGTGTTGATCAGCTCACGTTTTACGCGGGCTTTATGCGATTCTCTGTAGAATCGCAGCGATGGCTGGCACACCCTACTGCGCGTGGTGTCGTTCGGAGAGGGTGGCGCGGTCGCCCGCGCGAGGCCCGGTGCAGTGGGTGATGTCGCTGGTTGGGGTGTTCTATCGCTGCCAGGAGTGCCGCGCGCGGTCGTTCCAATTCCGATGGCCGAAGGAAACGCGATGAGGGATCGGGTCGACGGATTTTCTCATCGGAGGATTTTGTAGAGGTTGCTGTAGTCGTCGGTCCAGGTGCGCAGGCCGGGGATCGGCGTGATCTTCGCGGCCGCCGCCTTGATTTCGGGCTGGTCGAAGAAGCCCGGGCGGGAACTGACCAGCACCCAGTCGGAAGCCGCGACTTCCTTTTCGTCGTCGGCGTCGATCGCTGACCATCATGGCCTGCTTGCCGTCTTCGGCCGCCGCCAGCGCGACCCCGGGCGCGAGGCTCAGATAGCGGTTCGACACGTGGACGGCGAGCACGCCATCCGGCTTCAGATGCCGCCAGTAGAGCGCGAAGGCCTGCCGGGTCAGCAGATGCACCGGAATCGCATCGCCCGAAAACGCGTCCACCGCCAGCACATCGAACTGCTTCGACTGTTCGCGTTCGAGCGACAAGCGCGCATCGCCCAGCACCACTTCGTGCGGCGGCCATGCAGTCGTCGCAGGAAACGGAACTGCGTGTGCGCGATGCCGGGCACCAGAGGGTTGATGTCGTAGAAGGTGTAGTGGTCGATCGGGCGGCCATAGGTGGCGAGCGTTCCCGCGCCCAGCCCGATCACGCCGACGTTCATCGGCCCGTCCGTCTGCAGCTTCTGAATGGCCAGGCCGACTCCGGAGTTGGTGGAATAGTAGGTGGTCGCGAAGCGCTCGTGCTGCGGCGCGAGGAATTGCTCGCCATGGTCGATGGTGCCGTGCCGCAGGACGCGCACGGTCCCCCAGGAGCCGTCGCTCGGTTCGTCGTAAACGCGCAGCGCGCCGTAGAAATTCCGCACCAGGACGCGCGAATGCTTGACGGAATTATAGGTGTCGCGCGCCAGAAATCCGGTGATGCCGACCGCGAGACCGGCGGCGATGGCGGACATCACGAATCCTTCGTCGATCGAGCCCCGGCCGCGCCAGAGAACATAGACGGCGATCAGCGCCCGCGATGCCGAGCATGACCGCGGAATCGTAAGGGCCGCTCAGAAACGGCTGGCTGAAGAACTCCGGGCGAGCCGATCTTTGCCGCCACGAGCCGCACCAGCGATGATACACAAGCAGACGCGCCGTCAGAGCGCCGATCACCGCTTTGTCGTAAGGCGCGTCGAGAAACGACGTATTGGCGCGCGTTCCTGCCGCGCTCGCGCCAGAGCAGGTAGACCAGCAGGAAGCCGGTCAGCGAAACGACGATGGGAAGATCGTAGAGGCCGTTGAGGAGGTAAGGCGCGGCGAAACCGATCAGCAATCCGCCGATCGCGCCTCCCACGGAAACCATCAGATAGAACGAAGTCAGGTAGCGGGGCGCGGGCCGCCTGCGCGCCAGCTCCCCGTGGCACACCATGAACAGCACGAACAGCGCGATGCAGAAGAACCCAGCGCGAGCTTCAGATCCGAAATATTGCTCACGTTCGAGATGGCGTCTTTGAATGCGGGGAGAGGTTGCCGATCGATGAACCGCTCACGGACGTCTTCGTTTGAAATCGCGAAGGCGATGCCGGGCAGCGCCACGGCGGCCAGGCGGGTGAAGAGCCAGCGGTTGTACCAGCGGTCGCTGTCGAAGCAGAGAAT
Source organism: Terriglobia bacterium (assembly GCA_963764845.1). Lineage (GTDB taxonomy): Bacteria > Acidobacteriota > Terriglobia > Bryobacterales > Bryobacteraceae > BOG-234. The sequence goes on from CAVXUE010000001.1 coordinate 172,239, forward strand.
GAAGCTCAGCAGATAGAGGCTGAGCGGCAGAACCCAGAGGAACGGAATGGCGGCGACGTTCTGCGTCAGGTGGTTGGTGACGGCGAGCAGCAGAGCGGAGGCGCAGGCCGCGAGGCCCATCCAGACGAGGCGGTCGCGACCAGGTTGGCGCGGGCGCGGGAGTTTCGGCGGCAGCCGCGGGCACGGCGGGTTGTTCACGTGCGCGTTCGCCGAGCGCGATCGCCACGCGACGACGCGCAGACGACCACGAACACGACATAGGAGATCGACCACATCCAGGCCTGCTGGCCGCTGGTCAGGTAGGGTTCGATCAGGACCGGGTAGGTGAGCAGGCCGAGCATGGAGCCCGCGTTCGAGAGCGCGAAGAAGCGGTAGGGCATGGCCCCGCCGTTCGCTCGCGAATACCAGGATTGCAGCAGCGGGCTGGTCGACGCCAGCAGAAAGTAAGGCAGCCCGACGGTGGCGGCGAGCAGTCCGATGATGCGCAGCAGCGGGTCTTCGCCGCCCTGCGGCTTCCACCACGCGCGAGGGCAGAATCGGGCAGCGAGAGAAAGCTCAGGGCGAGCAGCGTCAGATGGACGATGGTCTGGCGCCGGCCCGTCTGCCCGTTGAGCCAGTGCGCGTAGGCGTAGCCGCCGAGCAGCGCCATCTGGAAGAAGAGCATGCAACTGGTCCAGACCGCGGCCGACCCGCCGAACCACGGCAGAATCAGCTTGGCGATGAGCGGCTGCACCTGGAAGAGCAGGAACGCGCTGAGCAGGATGGTCGCGGCGAAGAGCAGCGCCGGGACGCGCGGCGCTATTTGTAAGCGGCGATGCCGGTGACTCGCTCGCCGATGACGAGGGCGTGGATGTGGTCGGTGCCTTCATACGTTTTGACCGTTTCGAGATTGCACAGATGTCGCATTATAGGATACTCGTCCGTGATGCCGTTGGCGCCGAGCAGATCGCGGCTCAGGCGCGCGCATTCGAGCGCCATGGCGGCGTTGTTGCGCTTCAGCATGGAAATGTGGGCGGGGTCGAGCTTCCCGGCGTCTTTCAGGCGTCCGCAGTGCAGGGCGAGGAGCTGGGCTTTGGTGATTTCGGTGATCATCCAGGCCAGTTTTTCCTGCACGAGCTGGTGGCTGGCGAGCGGGCTGGTCGTCGAACTGCTTGCGCAGGGTGACGTAGGCGCGGGCGGTTTCGTAGCAATCCATGGCCGCGCCGATCACGCCCCAGCCGATGCCGTGGCGCGCCTGGGAGAGGCAGGCGAGCGGGCCTTTCAAACCTTTCGCGCCGGGCAGCATGGCGGAATCGGGCACCCGGCAATCGCTGAACGCCAGGCTGGATGTGACCGAAGCCCGCATGGACCATTTGCCGTGAATGTCGGAGGTGGTGAAGCCGGGCGTGCCGCGTTCGACCAGAAAGCCGCGAATGCCGTCGTCGGTTCTGCGCCCAGACGACGGCGACATCGGCGACGGAACCGTTGGTGATCCAGGTTTTCTCGCCGTTGAGAATCCAGTGCGAGCCGTCGCGGACGGCGCGGGTGCGCATGGCGGCGGGGTTCGAGCCGAAATCGGGTTCGGTCAATCCGAAGCAGCCGATGGCCTGGCCGGATTGCAGGCGCGGCAGCCAGTGCGATTTCTGTTCTTCCGAACCGTACTGCAGGATCGGGTACATGACGAGCGCGCCCTGCACGGAAACGAAACTGCGCAGGCCGGAATCGCCGCGTTCGATCTCCTGCATGACGAGGCCGTATTCCACGTTGCTCATGCCGGCGCAGCCGTAGCCTTCGATGTTCGCGCCGAGAAAGCCGAGCGCGGCCATTTCCGGGATCAGTTCGCGCGGGAAAGCGGCCGTCGCGGAAGCAGTCGCGGATGACCGGGAGAACGCGTTCGTCGACGAAGCGGCGGGCGGTCTGGCGGACCAGGAGTTCCTGTTCGGAGAACTGCGAATCGATCAGAAGGTAGTCGACGCCTCGGAATGCCACGAATTCCAGTGTATGGGAGCGCTAACGAAACCGCGGGCCTAAAGGTTTTGGCGGTTTCTCCCGATCAACCGGCCATGTTCCTGGCAAACGGGATTATCAGATTGTGGAAATGGCTGGAAACGCCGACGCCGCCCCCGGCGACTCCGGCATGGATCGCCGAATCGAACGATTCGGAGTTCTTTGGCGATCAGCTGCGCCGGTTGGGGGAGTCTCTCGGACGGGAGTTGACACGATCACAGGCTCAAGCCCGTAATACCCAGTTGTTCGCCCACCACGTCGGCGATCAACTGGTGGAGGGTCCGGCCGTCGGCGAATACAAAGGCCGCGGCGGCTTCGTTCCAGTCGAGTTTGAAACTTTGGACGCGCGCGGAGACCCAGATCTGCCGGACCGGTGAGTTGGGGCTGACCACAAATTTCGCCGGCGGGTCTTCGAACTCGATCGTGAGCGCGCCCTGGTTGCGGTCGACTTCGAAATCGTAATTGTCGGACGCTCGTTTCGAGCGCTCGCTGCAGAGATGTCAGGGCTTCGTCGGATCGGGCTGCGGAATTCGTTTTCATCGATCATAATTTCGTTTGTTATTGCGGATTCCGAATTGTAGATGCCCGTCAGCGCGAGCGTCATGCCGATCACGATGGCTACAGTGGTCCAGGCGACGGCGTTGTAAACCGGCGGATTGATCCACTCGTTCATCAGATTCTTCTTGTTGATCAGCAGAAGCATGAAGATCAGGATGACCGGCAGCAGCATGCCGTTGAGCACCTGCGACAGCAGAATCATCTGGACCATGGAGAATCGCGGGAGGAGCACGATTCCCGCTCCCACCACGATCAGCAGCGTATAGAGCCAGTAGAAGATCGGCGCTTCGCGCCAGCGGCGGTTCACGCCCGATTCGAAACCCAGCCCTTCGCACACGGAATAGGCGGTGGAAAGCGGCAGAATGCAGGCGGCGAAAACGGAAGCGTTCAGCAGGCCCGCGCTGAACAGAAGGAACGTGTATTCGCCGAAAGGCTTCAGCGCCAGCGCCGCCTCTTTCGCGCTTTGAATATCGGTCGGATGGCCGCGGTAAGCGCCCGCGCAGGCGACGATGATGAAGAACGCGATCACCGAAGTCATGAAGCAGCCGACGATCACTTCGACGCGCGATTCGCGGTATTCGTTCGCGGTGATGCCCTTCTCGACGACGGCCGCCTGCAGATAGAACTGCATCCAGGGCGCGATCGTGGTGCCGACCATGGCGATCAGCATCGCGATGTAGCCGCTGTCGAGCATCAGCTTCGGGCGGATGCTGTAGATCATCGCTTCCTTCCAGTCCGGCTTGACCAGAAAACCGGCGATGACGTACGCGACGTAGATCACGCAGGCGAAGAGAAAGATCTTTTCCACGCTCTGGTAATTCCCTTTCACGGCCACAAACCAGACCAGTACCGCCGCGATGGGCACGGAGATGAATTTGCTGACTCCGAAGAGATCGAGCGAGGTCGCCACGCCGGCAAATTCCGCCATGATGTTGGTGAGATTCAGGAAGACCAGCAGCGATCATGATGACGAAGGTGATCCGCAGACCGAACTCTTCGCGGATCAGATCGGAGAGTCCTTTGCCCGTGACCGCGCCCATGCGCGAGCACATTTCCTGGGTCACGATCAGCGCGACCGTGATCGGGCAGCAGGGTCCAGAGCGGCAGATATCCCCAGCGCGCGCCGGCCTGCGAATAGGTGTAGATTCCGCCGGAATCGTTATCGACTACGGCGGTGATGAAGCCCGGGCCCGAGCACGGCCAGAAAGATGAGGATGTGGCTGCCGGAATCGCGACAGAACACCCGGGCACTACCGCTGCCTCAGTACGGAGATGACATCGTCCGCCGTGATGACGCCCGGCGAGAGAGCCGTCGTCCTCCAGCACCGGCAAGCGCCAGGAGATTGTACTTGTCGAAGAGTTCGGTGACGCGGTCCTGCTTCTCATCGGCTTTGGTCGAGATCAGAGGGTCGGTGGCCAGGTCGCGTAAGCGGGTCGCGCCGTCGGCGAGGAACAGGCGGGCCAGCGGCACCGCGGCGGTGATCTGCCCGGCTGCGTCGGTGAGAAACAGGACGTGGGTATTTTCGAGCAGGTCCTCATGCGCGGCGCAGGCTCAGCATGGCGTCGGCGAGCGATCGTGTCTTCGGGCAGCACGATGGCTTCGGTGTTCATCATGCCGCCGGCCGTGTCTTCGTCGTATTCGAGCAGCTCTTTCACGTCCGACAGCGGCTCCGTTTCCATCTCGTCGAGGATCTCGGCGGTGGTTTCGTCTTCGAGTTCGGAAAGCGCGTCGGCGGCCTCGTCCGGGGACATTTCCTCGACGATGTCGGCGGCCACTTCGGGTTCGAGCGCTTCGAGAATGCTGGCCTGCATTTTGGGATCGATCTCCGAGAGCGCTTCGGCGGCGACTTCGCTGTCGATGGTTCCGAAGATGGCTTCGCGTTCGGCGGGGCCGAGTTCTTCCACGATGTCGGCCAGATCGGCCGGGTGCAGGCGCTCCAGTTTTTCGTTCGAGATGTTCAGGCGCAGGCGGCGCAGCGGGATCGGCCTCGACGATGTTGCAGAACTCCCAGCGGATCGAATTGGGCGTGATGGGCTGCTGCAGGCGGCGGATCCAGCGCGGGCGGCACCAGCACCCTGGAGCAGACGCCGCAGAATGCTGCGGACGCCGACATCCACTTCGAGCATCATGAGCGAATCGCGGTCGTCGTGCTCGACTTCGAAGCTCACGTCGGTCACGCGCACGACTTTGCGGCCGTTGACGTCGATGATCTGCTGGTCGAGAAGATCGCGCTGGATGCGCAGCATGTACTCGTCGGAGTGGTACGGGTAGAGCTTTTCGTTGCTGAGCTGGATGCCGTCGAGCGAGATGGTCGAGATCTGATCGTAGCGGACGGAAAGCCAGGAAGCGCCGGCGCCGACCAGGTAGCGGTCGATGCGCGCGGGATGAATCAGGGGGACGATGGCGGCGTCTCTGACCCGCCCGATACGCCGGTGTTTCAGATCGTAGACCGGCAGGCCGAGAAGTTCCGTGAAGTAGAGGAAATTTTCCGCCATGATCTCGCTCAGGCCCGAACGCGAGTCCACCGCGGGGAAAACCGCGCGAGAAGCGGAAAACTTCGACTGATTACGCTCTACATCAGGTTCGGAGGCCTGAATCCAATATGCCCCACGGCGGCCCGATTAATCAAGACCCGATTGTGTCACCGGAGCTGACCTGACTTTTGCCGGATCGTGCCCGACTTTTACCGGATCGTGATTACGAACGGCATCATGCGCAGCATGCCGCCGCGGATCCAGACCCGCAGGCTGGCATCGTGCCAGGCGGACCGCAGAGGTTCGAGGCCGACGCCGGAGAGCAAGGCTTCCGCTTCAGCGTCGGGATTTGCGCGGAACATCAGGTCGAACACGCTGCGCTTGGGCGGATAGAGGACCAGGTTGACCTCGCTTCCCGACGGGATGCCGGCCTTCGCCTTGATCAGTTCGAGCGCACGGTCGATACCGCCGAGCTCGTCGACCAGACCGTTCGTCTTCGCCTGATCTCCCAGCCAGACGCGCCCCTGGGCTATCGGCTCGATGGCCGAGACCGGTTTCTTGCGCGCGGCCGCCACCTTACCGAGAAAGTTTTCATAATCGGAGTCGATGCCCTGGCGCAGCTTTTCGCTCTCTACCTCGGTGAGTGAGGCGTAATCGGATTCGATCTGCGCGAATCGCCCGCGGCTGACGGAGTCTTTCGTGATGCCGAGCTTGTCGTAGAGCCCGTGCAGATTCGGTTTGCCGAAAACCACGCCGATCGATCCCGTTTCCGTGGCCGGATAAGCCACGATCGGGTCTCCGGTCATGGCCATGTAGTAGCCGCCGGACGCCGCGTCATCGGACATCGAGATGACGACGGGCTTCTTCCGATGGAGATCCTCCATGGCGTGCAGCAGCTCGTCGGAAGCGACATCCTCGCCGCCCGGTGAATCGATCCGTACGATTACGCCCTTTATCGTCTTGTCATTTGCGACGCGGGTGAGCAGTTTTGTCAAAGGTCTCGGACTGCGAGGCTGGTCGAGCCATCGAATGCGACGGGGCCATCGCGCACGATCGTCCCTTCGGCAACCACGAACGCGATCTTGTTCTTCCCCGACGAGGGCGTGGATGCGCCGGCGTATTCCTGCTCGGTCGTTTTCTTCTGATCGCCGAGTATCTGCTCTTCGTAGCGAAGGTCGTCGACGAGTCCGTTCGTTTTTGCCTGTTTGGCGAGAAACGGACCGTTATCGATGATGTCGCGCATCGCAGCGGGATCTTTGCCTCTTCCCTTTGCGATGGTGTTGACCAGATCGCCGTAGATTTCGTCGACCAGGCTCGACATGACCTCATGAGTTTCCGGGCTCATCGACGCGCGGGTGAACATGTCGCCGTAATCCTTGTATTTGCCGGCATGCTCCACGTCGACGTGGACGCCCAGTTTGTCCAGCGTGTTCTTGAAATACATCAGCTCTAAGCCGACGCCTTTCAGATCGAGGACGTCAACCGGCGACATGTAGATTTTCGAGCAGGCCGAAGCCATGTAGTATTCGCGCGAGTTGGGGCGCTTGAGGTAGGCAATGAGCGGCTTGCCGGACTTGCGGAACTGCTCCAGATCGGCGTGGATTTCCTGCATCTTCGCCCATCCCGGGGTGGCGCCATCCGGCTCAAACACTACCGCTTTGATCCGGGAATCGGAAGCGGCGCGGCGGAGAATGCTCCAGATGCCTTCGACGGTGACGGGCACGCGCGATTGAAGCAGGGGAATCGGGAGATCAAAGTCGACGGGCGGAGTTTCCGGAATGTCGCCCTGAAGATGAAGGATCAGGGTCGATCCATCCGGGATCGCGGTGGGCCTGGCGCCGAGCGATGCGATGACAAGAATACCGATCGGGATCAGAACGACCACAAGGATCACGCCCGACAGCAATCCGAGCAGAAATTTAGCCATTCCGCCTGCCTCCTTCCACCCCCGAAGGTACCACGCGGGCCGGGAGCGGGCGCTTGACTTCGTGTTATACGTCTCAGTAAGCTGGACGCGTCGATTCCAAGGAGGCTTATCGCCATGAAATGCCACGCGAAATGGTTGCCCGCCCTGCTGATTTCTTTGCCGCTCGCAGCGTCCACGGTGCGCATCATCCAGACGAACAGCGCGGGGGACAACGTCTCCATCATCGACCCTTCCACAAATAAGGTGGTGGGTAACATCAAGGGCATCGAAGTGAACCACGGCGCGGCCGCGGCGCCCGACGGAAGCCGATATTACATCAGCAACGAAGCTCAGAGCACACTCGATGTGGTGGACGCGAAGTCACTCAAGGTGACCAACAATATTCCGCTCACCGGCCATCCCAACAACATCTCGATCAGCAAGGATGGCAAGCGCGTTTACGTTGGCATCGCAAGGGCGCCGGGCGCGGTGGATGTCATCGATACCGGGTCCCTCGAGAAGGTCAAGTCGATTCCCGTGAAGGGTGCGGTTCACAATACCTATGTGACGCCGGACGGAAACTGGGTGGTCTCCGGGTCGGTCGCGGCCAAAATCATCACGGTGATCAACCAGAAGACCGAGACGCCGGAATGGTCTGTGCAGCTGTCGGCGGGAATTCGCCCGATGGCGTTCGTCACAAATCCCGATGGATCGACGAAATGGATACTCGCGCAGCTTTCCGATTTCAACGGATTTGCCGTGGTGGACTTCGCCACGCACAAGGAAATCAACCGCATCACGCTGCCTGAATTGCCCGCGGGCAAGGCAAAGTACATGTTCGGCGGCAGCGAATCGCACGGCATGGCGGTGACGCCCGATCAGAAGACGCTGGTGGTCAACAGTCGCCTGAACAGCTCGATCTACCTGTATTCGCTGCCGGATCTGAAGCTGCAGGGCAGTGTCGAGGTCGGCCGGAGCCCGGACTGGGTGACGCTGACGCCGGACGGCAAGACGGCCTATGTGGCGTGCGCGGCGTCGGATTACGTCTCGGTGGTTGATCTGATGGCCAAACGGGAAGTGGCTAAAATTTCCGTGGGCCAGGTTCCGAAGCGCAATATCACGGCGATTCTGCCGTAGCGGGTCAGGCGTGCGGTAGGCCATCGTCTCTCAGTGGCCTGCCTTCTTCCGGTTACGAGACAAACACGGACGACAAAAAACGATCGTTCGCGCCACGGTGTGTCCAGTTCTTTATTGGACACTACACATAGGCTATTTTGCCGATTTAACCCAGGCGGCGATGGTTTGCCAGTCGGGATCGTTCTTCGACTGGAACTGACGTCCGCCACTGTGGAATTCATCTCCGCCCGCTTCCTTCGCCAGGGGATGCAGCAGCAGTTGGCTGCCTTCCGGATTGCCCGGCGCGACCAGATTCAGAATCATCTGGTAATTCAGACGCGATTGTTCTTCCGTGTACGCTTTCGTCGTCGGGCCCCATTCCTGCAGCTTGAACCCGTTGTTCGACTGAGCGTGGCAGACCACGCAGCGTGCGTGCCCCTCGCGCTGTTTTGAGAAAATCGGCTCGACCTTCGTGCGGTAGGTTTCAAAATCCAGCGTTTGCGCGACGGCGAAGGAGGCTGTCAACAGGATCGTCACCGCGACTGCCGCTGCAACAACCGGCACGGAACACATCAGTTTCTTAACCATTTTCGCCGCTCATCATATCAGAATGCGCTCGCGGCAGTTCAGAATGCGCTCAGGGCAGTTCGCAGCCCGGGTGGCCGCAGTTACAGGAAATCTCGAGCGTATCCTTCGCGTCTTCGCACGAGGTGCTGCAATACTTCTTTTCCTCGGGAACCGTGCAGATACATGCCGGGTGAGCGCACTTTTTCGTTTCTCAGCCATAAATTCCTCCCTCGAACCAACGCACCTGAAACACTAGCGCACCTGAAAGGCCAAACGCAATTACTTTCGGGCGATCATCACGCGCGAAGGGTAGAAACCCTGCTGCACTTTGCGGTCATGTTCAATTTCGAACTCGAAATCGCGGATGGTATCGGGAATCGCGGTCTCGACCTGACGGCCCCAGAACGCCGGGGCCAAACCGCCGGCGACCCGGTAGAGGGCATTGAACGCGGGCACGTTCTGGCCGATCAGTACCAGCGCGAGGCGTCCGTTCGGGCGCAGGACGCGATGCATCTCGCCGAGCGCCCGCAGAATCTCTTCAGCGCCCATCAGTTCCAGCAGGTAACAGCACACCACGGCGTCGAATGCGCCGTCGCGGAACGGCATGTTGCAGGCGTCGACCGCCTGGCAATGAGCGCGCGCGCGGGGCGAGCGGCGGCGCGCCAGACGCTGCGTCCGTGCCGCCATGTTGGGCGAAAGATCGAACCCGCAGGTCAAGCCGGCCGGGTTGATCCGCGCCAGGCGGCGGAACATCTCGCCCGATCCGGTGGCCACTTCGAGCACTCGCATGCCATCGGTGATGCCGGCGAGGGACAGCGCCACTTTATGGGCCTTTTCATGGAACAGGAGGGTCGAGAGGGATAGACTCCCGAGACCAGATCGTAGATGCGGCGGGTGGGTCCCGGCAAGCCGCGGAATCCGCTGCCCTCTCCGTTCCGGAGAGCGGGGGCGCTCAACGCCGGCATTCGCAGCGGCGCCATCAGGAAACCGCCGCCAGCCGGGTCTGGGTCTCCGGCAATTCAATCTCGATCCGCGTGCCGCGCCCGGGTTGGCTGTCGATCAACATGCGGTAATCCTGGTTGTAAAGTACCTTCAGCCGCTCTTTGACATTCGTCACGCCGATACCCTTGTTGAAAATTCCGGCCAGATCCGCTTCGGGGATGCCGACACCGTCGTCTTCCACCTCGATCGACAGTCTGCCGCCGCTCGCGCGCCGTGCGGAGCGTGATGGTGCCGCCGTCAATCTTACTCGATATCCCGTGCCGGATGGAATTTTCGATCAGGGGCTGCAGCAGCATGCTCGGGACAAGCATATCCAATGTGGACGGGTCGATGTGTTTCACTACGCGTAATTTATCGCCGAATCGCACGAGTTCGATGGAAAGGTAGTCTTCGATGAACGCCAGCTCGTCCCGGAGCGGCGCCAGATGCTCCTGGTTCCGCAGCCGCCCTCTCATAATACGCGAAAGCCGCATCACCATGGCGCGGGCCTGCTCGGGGTTGATCGCGGATCAGGGTGGAGACGGAGTTCAGCGTGTTGAAGAGAAAGTGCGGATTGATCTGGCTCGCCAGGGCATCGAGGCGCGCCTGAATCAGCAGGCGCTTCTGCTCCTCCAGCTTGACTTCGTTGCGCGTGTTGTTCCAGACCTTGAGTGGGAGCGTGATGCAGAAATAGGTCGAGGCGTAAACGGCCGCCAGCAGGAGCGGCGGGTCGCCCCACTGGGCAACGGTGAAGAGCCTTCCCTGGAAGAAACAGCCGAGCGCCTGGCGCAGAAATTCCGTGGCGACGCACCGCGAAGCCGAAGAAGAGATAGAACAGCGCGCGGCGCAGTTCGCTGCGATGCTGCAGGACGCGGTAAACGTTGGCGTCGGGAAAGGGCGAGAGGCGCCAGATGTCCTCCTTTTCGGAGGCAGCGTCGCGCAGCATGCCGCCCACGAGACCGGCGATCGCGAGGAACGGCAGCGCGGCGAGTTCCGGGTGAAACGGGGAGACAAGGGGCAGGAGCGAGGGAACGGCGATCATCATTCCGGCCAGCCATCCGCAGATGTAGCCGCCCGTGATGCCCGCGAGGAGACTGCCTTCGAGAGAAAGATCGAGCGCGGCGTACGAACCGTGCGTAATCACCCGGATCAGGACGCCGGGAGCGAAAATGGCGGCGAACCAGAGCGCCATGCGGATGCGCTGCGCCAGCGTGCGCTCTTCGCGCAGAAGCATGCGCTTGACCGCGTCGCTGCGCACGCCGAAGCTGGCGATCGAGGCTGCGACGCCGATTTTCACCAGCAACGTGATGAGGTGCTGTTCCATGCATTTCGGCTCTTGCGGCGTTTACACTCAAGCGCTCATTATAATGGAGTTAAGTTATCTGAGTCCCCTAATTTCATGGAAAATCCCGCAGATTTTGAATTGACGCAGGCCGCCAGGCGGACTTTCCGACCGAGTATGGACTGTTCCGGATTCACGGTTTTGAAGGCCGCACGCGGAGACCGGATCGAAGAGGCCGTGGTGCTCGAGATGGGCGATATTCACAGCGGCGCGGCCGCCGCTGCTGCGGATCCATTCGCAGTGCCTTACCGGCGATGTCTTTCACAGCCTGCGGTGCGATTGCCGGGCACAGCTCGAGATCGCGCTGAATGCGATCGCGGACGAGGGCAGAGGCCTGATTATCTACGAGCATCAGGAAGGCCGCGGCATCGGGCTGATGAACAAGCTGCGGGCGTACGAACTGCAGGATCGGGGCGCCGACACCGTGGAGGCCAACGAACAGCTGGGTTTCGAAAGCGATCTGCGCAGTTATTCGCTGCCCGGCGCGATATTGCGGTAGCTGGGGGTTCGGAGCCGTGCGGTTGATGTCGAACAATCCGGACAAAGGTTCAGGCGCTCGAAGACGCGGGGATTGAAGTGGTGGAGCGCGTGCCCTGCATTGCCGTGGAACACGAATCGCGCCGCGGTTATCTGGAGACGAAACGCGAAAAAATGGGGCATTTGTTCAAACCGGGCTGACCGGAATCGCGGCGGTACGCTTTGCGCGGCATCCGGCCTACTAAACTCCGCGCCGGTATCCGCCGATAGTAGGGCATGGAATGAACGGAGGCTTGAAGCCCGGTTCCTGTGCGCGGACCTGGTTCAGGTGGACTGGGAAACCGGCGAAGGCGACGCGGAATCCGTGAGCGCCAGATGTGCAAACTCCGGTGGCGGGAAAGACGGACCTCGGCGGCACCGGACCGCGGAAGCCGTGCTCGAGGATATTTCGGCGCTGGAGCGTGCGTTCAGGTGGAGGAGCGAATTCCGCTCGGGGCTGCCATATCGATCTCACCTGTATGCGACGAGGAGCATCAGGCGGGCGGAAGGTCCGGCGCGACGGCCAGGTTTTCCGGCTATGTTTCGTACTGCGAGTACCGCGATTTCGGGTATTTCGTCGGGATCCGTCTGTCGGACGCAACCCGATGGTCGACCGGGGTCTTCGAGCCGCAGCATCTGACGAATCTCACGACTCTTTTGCAAACGGGAAGCCGCCAGCCGCGGAAAAAGGCCCCGCTGCCGTCGTAACGGCTTTGGTATGAGTACAACGCCGCGGCAGGACAACGACACACGACAGAAAAATGCTTGCGCGGAATCGAGCCGAAGTGCTATATTTTTAAGGCTGCCGAGCTGGGGACGGATGCGGGCGCGCCCAAGGATTCCCGAGGGAAGATTCCTGAGAGAACAAATCGGGGTTGCAAACGCGCGGTCTCGCATGGTAGATTGATAGCTGCGGTAAAAAGAGTCTGACGCTGTTTTTCGCTCCGCTTGCCAAAGTAACGGTCGGAGTGGTATAAATAGTTAAGATTCTCGTAAGGTAGGTAACAAGCTGTTGAGGTAGAGCCGGGGCAGTTCCCGAGCGTTCGGCCTGCGGTGGTAACAACCTTCCTGGTAGTTCTTTCAAGAATTGAAATTTTCAACGGTTTGATCGGGGTGTAAAAAGCCCTTGCGCGTGAAAACGCAGGTCAGATCGACAAGTTTCGAGGCCTGTCAGTATTCTGTGCGTCTTCGGGAGGCATAGGGTGGCCGATACAGATCTTTGACAATCTGATTGGATGCACTAATTTACTTCGTCAGATGAACTTTGAGTTCAACCGGAGCGATCAATTCTCACAAATTAAAATGAGAGTTTGATCCCGGCTCAGAATCAACGCTGGCGGCGCGCCTAACACATGCAAGTCGAACGAGAAAGTGGAGCAATCCATGAGTAAAGTGGCGTACGGGTGAGTAACACGTGGATAATCTGCCCTTTAGTGGGGAATACCGCTGGGAAACCGACGACAATACCGCATAAGCTCGAGAGAGGAAAGCAGCAATGCGCTGAAGGAGGAGTCCGCGGTCGATTAGCTAGTTGGTGGGGTAATGGCTCACCAAGGCTGTGATCGATAGCCGGCCTGAGAGGGCACACGGCCACACTGGCACTGAAACACGGGCCAGACTCCTACGGGAGGCAGCAGTGGGGAATCTTGCACAATGGGGGAAACCCTGATGCAGCGACGCCGCGTGAGCGATGAAGCCCTTCGGGGTGTAAAGCTCTTTCGGCAGGGAAGATTATGACGGTACCTGCAGAAGCAGCTGCGGCTAACTACGTGCCAGCAGCCGCGGTAATACGTAGGCAGCAAGCGTTGTTCGGAGTTACTGGGCGTAAAGGGTGCGTAGGCGGTTCTATAAGTATGGTGTGAAATCTCCCGGCTTAACTGGGAGGGTGCGCTATAGACTGTGGGACTAGAGTGTGGGAGAGGAAAGTGGAATTCCTGGTGTAGCGGTGAAATGCGTAGATATCAGGAGGAACACCGGTGGTGTAAACGGCTTTCTGGACCATAACTGACGCTGAGGCACGAAAGCGTGGGTAGCAAACAGGATTAGATACCCTGGTAGTCCACGCCCTAAACGATGCATATTTGGTGTGGGTCATTCAGTTGATCCGTGCCGGAGCTAACGCGTTAAATATGCCGCCTGGGGAGTACAGTCGCAAGGCTGAAACTCAAAGGAATTGACGGGGGCCCGCACAAGCGGTGGAGCATGTGGTTTAATTCGACGCAACGCGAAGAACCTTACCTGGGCTCGAAATGCTATGGACCAGCTTATGAAAGTAGGCCTTCCCGCAAGGGACCGTAGTATAGGTGCTGCATGGCTGTCGTCAGCTCGTGTCGTGAGATGTTGGGTTAAGTCCCGCAACGAGCGCAACCCTTGTCCTGTGTTGCCATACCGAAAGGTGGAACTCGCAGGAGACCGCCAGGGATAACCTGGAGGAAGGTGGGGATGACGTCAAGTCCTCATGGCCTTTATGTCCAGGGCTACACACGTGCTACAATGGACGGTACAAAGGGCTGCCAACCCGCGAGGGGGAGCCAATCCCAAAAAACCGTTCTCAGTTCGGATTGCAGGCTGCAACTCGCCTGCATGAAGCTGGAATCGCTAGTAATGGCGGATCAGAACGCCGCCGTGAATACGTTCCCGGGCCTTGTACACACCGCCCGTCACATCACGAAAGTGGGTTGTACTAGAAGTCCGCGCGCTAACCCGCAAGGGAGGCAGCGGCCCAAGGTATGACTCATGATTGGGGTGAAGTCGTAACAAGGTAGCCGTAGGAGAACCTGCGGCTGGATCACCTCCTTTCTAAAGAGACCGTGGCTGGGGTCGCTCTGAGTGTACGAGCGGCAGCCGTTCCAGTCCAATCCAGATCGGAAGTCTGTCAAGGGTCAGTTTTCTGGCTCGAAGAGGCGGAAGAGCTGGAAATACGTTCCGGACTCTTGCTTGAAGTTCATTGAAGTGGTTAGAGTGGTAGTCGGCCTGGTGCCGGCTGCCCTGCATCCAATCGGCCTCGATTAATTTTATGACTCGGTGCCGCAGGTGTTTAAGATCCTGCCAATCCCAAGGGGCTGTAGCTCAGCTGGGAGAGCGCCTGATTTGCATTCAGGAGGTCGCCGGTTCGATCCCGACCAGCTCCACCAGTTTGAGCCGCGGTGTCCCTGAGGACGGGCCGCGGTCTTTTTGACCGAAGTTCGGGCCTGTAGCTCAGGTGGCTAGAGCGCACCCCTGATAAGGGTGAGGTCGATAGTTCGAGTCTACCCAGGCCCACCATAACAACACCGAAGAAACCGAAGGTGATTGTTTCCGTCTGTGATACGGAAACGCTGATTTTCGGCGTCTTCGAAGCTGCAACAGTACCGAAGAAGTCTGATCTTTGACAATTGAATATTTGACGGGCAATACTTACTACAAGTATTGCAAGCTTCCCAAAGGTGACGAGTCTTGTTGCCGGAGGGGAAGCGAGGGGGAGCCAGTGATGACAAGCGCAAGTAAGAACATTTCGAACATTTTGTGTTCGAAATAGATTTTATGGTCAAGCTACTAAGGGCGTGCGTGTGGATGCCTTGGCGCAAAGAGGCGATGAAGGACGTGGTCAGCTGCGATAAGCCCCGGGAAGACGCTAACAGTCTGTGATCCGGGGATTTCCGAATGGGGAAACCCAACCGGTGTGAACACCGGTTACGTTCATCTGAATACATAGGGTGATCGAGCAAACTCAGGGAAGTGAACCATCTCAGTACCTGAAGGAAAAGAAAACAACCGTGATTCCGAAAGTAGTGGCGAGCGAAATCGGAACAGCCTAAACCGAACGATTCGAAAGGAGAGTTCGGTGTTGCAGGACCACAATAATCACCAGGCTGCGTCGGCAGCGTCAAAGAGCTGATCGTGAAGCCCGGTGGTTACAACGAGGGATAAGAAAGTGTTAATTGAACGGTCTGGAAAGGCCGGCCATAGAGGGTGACAGCCCCGTAAGTGAAAATGCAATCTTCCTTCAAGTGGCTCCTAAGTACCGCGGGACACGTGGAACCCTGCGGGAATCTACCGGGACCATCCGGTAAGGCTAAATACTACTTTGCGACCGATAGTGAACAAGTACCGTGAGGGAAAGGTGAAAAGTACCCCTGCGAGGGGAGTGAAATAGTACCTGAAACCGCACGCTTACAAGCAGTTGGAGGGCTATGGCCGCAAGGCAATGCCTGACATCGTGCCTATTGCATAATGAGCTGGCTAGTTATTCTCAGTGGCAAGGTTAAGCGAAAGCGAGCCGAAGCGAAAGCGAGTCTGAATAGGGCGTGGAGTCGCTGGGAATAGACGCGAAGCGGGATGATCTACCCTTGGCCAGGATGAAGGTCGTGTAACAGCGACTGGAGGTCCGAACCAGTGTTGGTTGAAAACAGCTTGGATGAGCTGAGGGTAGGGGTGAAAGGCTAATCAAATTCCGTGATAGCTCGTTCTTTCCGAAATAGCTTTAGGGCTAGCCTCGCGTGTTCCGTCCCGGTGGTAGAGAACTGATTGGACTAGGGGCCTTCCCAGGTTACCGAATCCAACCAAACTGCGAATGCCGGGAACGTATAGCGCGGGAGTCAGACTGTGGGGGCTAAGCTTCATAGTCGAGAGGGAAACAGCCCAGACCGTCAACTAAGGTCCCTAAGTTCGTGCTCAGTGGGAAAGGAAGTCGGGAGACTCAGACAGCCAGGAGGTTGGCTTAGAAGCAGCCATCCTTTAAAGAAAGCGTAACAGCTCACTGGTCGAGTCGCCCGGTGCCGACAATATAACGGGGCTCAAGCACGATACCGAAGTTACGGGTACGCATCGCAAGACGTGTACGGTAGGAAAGCATTCTAACGCCATTGAAGGTCGACCGAAAGGACGGTTGGAGGTGTTGGAAGAGACTCTGCCAGCATAAGTAGCGAAAAACCATGTGAGAACCATGGTCGCCGTAAGTCTAAGGATTCCTGAGAAAGGTTAATCCGCTCAGGGTTAGTCGGTGCCTAAGGTGAGGCCGAAAGGCGTAACCGATGGACAGCAGGTTAATATTCCTGCACTACCGAAACTCGATAAAGACCGATGGGGGGACGCAGACCGTAAGCCTGGTGGCGCAATGGTTTCAAAGCCAGGTGAAGGGAGATCCGGAGAGGCAAATCCGCCGGGTCGTCTGCCAGGAAAAGCCTCTAAGGAGAGTCAGGTAACCGTACCACAAACCGACACAGGTGGACGAGATGAATATTCTAAGGCGCTCGGGTGATGGTATGTTCAGGAACTAGGCACATTAGCTCCGTAACTTCGGGAGAAGGAGTGCCCACGCAAGTGGGTCGCAGTGAATAGTCTCAGGCGACTGTTTAACAAAAACACAGGTCTCTGCTAAGTCGAAAACGACGTATAGGGGCTGACGCCTGCCCGGTGCCGGAAGGTTAAAGGGAGAGGTCAGCGCAAGCGAAGCTTTGAACTGAAGCCCCGGTGAACGGCGGCCGTAACTATAACGGTCCTAAGGTAGCGAAATTCCTTGTCGGGTAAGTTCCGACCTGCACGAATGGCGTAACGATCTGAGAACTGTCTTAACATGCCGCCCGGCGAACTTGTGGTCCCGGTGAAGACGCCGGGTGCCCGCCACTAGACGAAAAGACCCCGTGCACCTTTACTATACCTTTTCATTGAACTATGGGGCCATCTGCGCAGCATAGGTGGGAGGCTTTGATTCCGGTTTCTCGGAATCGGAGGAGCCAACGGTGAGATACCACCCTGATGGTTCTGTGGTTCTAACTTACTCCCGTAATCCGGGAGAAGGACAATGGAAGGCGGGTAGTTTGACTGGGGCGGTCGCCTCCTAAACTGTAACGGAGGCGCGCGAAGCTTGGTTCAGGCTGTTTGGAAATCAGCCGACGAGTGCAAAGGCATAAACCAGGTTAACTGTAAGACCTACAAGTCGAGCAGATGCGAAAGTAGGCCTTAGTGATCCGGTGGTTCTGTATGGAAGGGCCATCGCTCAACGGATAAAAGGTACGCCGGGGATAACAGGCTGATCGGAGTCAAGAGTTCACATCGACGCTCCGGTTTGGCACCTCGATGTCGGCTCATCGCATCCTGGGGGTGTAGAAGCTCCCAAGGGTTAGGCTGTTCGCCTATTAAAGCGGTACGTGAGCTGGGTTCAGAACGTCGCGAGACAGTTCGGTCTCTATCTGTGGTGGGCGTAGGAGATTTGAGGGGGCCTGCTCTTAGTACGAGAGGACCGGAGTGGACGAACCTCTTGTGTTCCAGTTGTCACGCCAGTGGCATAGCTGGGTAGCGAAGTTCGGTCAGGATAAGCGCTGAATGCATATAAGCGCGAAACCTTCCCCAAGATGAGATCTCCCAACGTAAGTATGAAGAGCACTGGAAGACTACCAGTTTGATAGGGCAGATGTGTAAGCGTAGCAATACGTTGAGCTTACTGTTACTAATTGCTCGTTCGGCTTGACCATAAAATTTATTTCTCACACAAAGTGTCAGATGTATTCTGCTTGCGAAATTACTTGGTATAAGTGGCCCGTCAAATATTCAAACCAAAGACTCATGAACATGTTCTGGATGTGCTAAGTCCGCAACTTCGCGGCGTCGTGAGCGGTTCAGACAAGCCTTCTGGGTGACCTTAGCGAGGGGGTCCCACCCGTTCCCATCCCGAACACGGAAGTTAAGCCCTTCAGCCCCGATTGTACTGCACGCGCAGAGTGTGTGGGAGACTAGGAAGTCGCCCGGTTAATTCAAAAGCCCGACCTCAAAAAGGCCGGGCTTTTTTACTGTTCAGGGTCGGACCGACACGCGCAGCTGAGCCGTCGTCCAGCAGCATTGGAAGCCGCCTCCGCCCTCGCCCGAGTAATCGTTGGCGACGATATGGAGCACGTAGTCGCCGGCCTGGTCGAACGTGGCGGTGGTGGTCGCTTTGCCGCTGAACGGCGCCGCCGCCGCATCACCTTCCACCGGCGGCCGCTCTTTTTCGAACGTCACCATGCCGGGACCGCGGTACTTGCTCCAGCGCACCGTCACCGGAGGGCCAAGGTCCTTCGGTCGGAGTCCCGAAGATGTAGTGAATTTCGCATCGTCGGAAAGCCATGCGGTCAGAGTCAGCGGAGAGCCGGCTTTCGCCGTGCGATCGACGCTCAAGCCTCGCGGGCCCTGCACAAACGGTCCCGCCTGGTCGAAGCCGATAAGCGGAGGCGTGTTCTTCACAGCGGCTTCTTCGAAAGGCGAGATCTCGTAATCCATTTTCAGGCTGGCCGGAATCACCATGGTCTGGCCGTTGGCAACGATCGTCCATGTGAGTTTGTTGTTTCCGAAATCGGCCGGGACTTTAATCGCGAACATGCCCCACTGCCTGCCGGTCAGAAAGTGAGTGGGCTGGCCGCGGTCCGGGCCGCCCGGTTCGATCCGGTTATCGGGCCCGATCGGAATATCGAGCTCCTGTTTGAGATTCCGGTTGAAGTACCCGAGCAGCAGGCTGAAGCTCCCGTCGTCATTCTGGAACCAGCCTTCGAATGCGCCCGTGATGCTGGTGCCCGATTCGTGCCGGGGTTCGAGGGGCAGGGATTGACCAGGGAGCGATTGACCCCATGCGAGCGGCGTCAATACCGACGCGCCCGCCGCAAGCAGCAAAACAATCTTCACCGGGTGGCCGTCAGAAGATTTTTGTGCGTGGCCGCCCAGCGTTATATTCCTCGTCGGAGAGGTATGTGACGTTCATCCACGCATGCCCCATCTCGTCAACCGTGCGGTCGCCGAAGCCAACCCACTGGTCCGGGTCGGGATTGTTCGGGTTGGCGGTGGTGTTGTCGTACCAGGCCGTGACGCGGATCATCGTGCCTTTGGGGAACGCGGGCGCGGCATCGTCCGCGTAAATATAATTCGTCATCCAGTTGAAGTTGAACTTGCCCACGTAGCTCACCACCTGAGTGCTGCCGTCCGGCAGGATCGCCTCCACTTCCATCGCCTTCCCGCGCAGGTGCATATGCGGCTGGAAGTTCTCAAGCTGCGCGGCTTTGGGTAGCACCGTGAAGTTCTGCGATTCGACGATCGAGTTCGGCGGGATGTCGACGACGCGTGTGCGATTTCTTCCCTTGACCGCCTGGAACGCCGTCAGATAGGTCCGGTGTTTGGGCTCCTGGCCTTTCGGATAAAGCCATATGCCCAGCTCGACGTGATCGCGAATGGCTTCGCCTACGGCGTGAATGTGGACGTCCCACGCAATCTGCGATCCGGGGAGAAGCAGCTTGCCCGTGTCGGGGCGATAGAGGTCGTAGCCCTTGCCGACGGCCCATTCCATCAACATGGCGCGGCCGCGCAGTTCCGCGTCGCTGCCCGGGATAAGTGCTCTCCGGGTCGTCCTGCGCGAGGTAAGCGACCGCGTGATGAGTGATTTTGCGGCCTGCGAGCGTGCCCGGACGCATCTCGACGGCACGCACCCAGCGCGGCTCGGTCAACGGGATATCGGACACAGGCCTCCACCAGACATCCTGATGATGCGCGGCCATCGTGTAAGGCTCGGACTTGATCACCAGATCGGGCGGGCCCAGATCCTTCTCGGCTTTCCATTCGTTTTCAGCAGGCCACACCTTCGCGGCGGGCATGTCTTTCGGATTTCCCAGCGGCGCTCCTGCGTCAACCCAGCTGACGATGGCGGCGATCTGCTCGGTCGCTGAGCGACATGTCGTTCTTGAACTGCTGGACTCCGACTGTTTTATCGATATGCCACGGCGGCATCTGGCGCGCGATGACGCGCTGCCGAATCGACTTCGCCCACGGCCGCGTCTCGTCGTAAGTCACGAGGGACATCGGCGCCATGGATCCTTTGCGATGGCAGTCCTGACACTTCTCCTGCAGGATCGGCGCGATGTCTTTGGCGAATGTCACCTGCTCGGCGCTGGTCTCCGCCGCGATCGAGGCAACGGGCACTGCGAGGAAAACACTCAGCAGAGCGAGTCCGGTATTTCTCATGAGGCACACTCCTCAGTATTCGGTTGTCAGTGTATACGGCTCAAAACACAGTGTCAAAGGGCGGCAGTTTTCTGACAAGGCAGTTTTCGTGTCGGTCCGAGACCCGGGCGCGAGGCCCTGTCAGTTAACAGGAGCCCCCGGAAATACCATCGAGGGGGTCGCGTTCTGGTACGTGGTCAAAGTGTTTCCATACCGGGTATCGAGCATGTAAACGTTACCCAGGTTGTCGCTTATCGCCATTACCGAACCATCCTGCGACATGTTGGCCGAGATGGTGGAGCCGCCGGCCCCGGTCGCGGGCGCACTGACGTTGAAGCCGCTGAACTGGCGGGTTTTGAGGTCAAAGACCACAACTGAGGCACCACAGGCGGTGCAAAAAATACGGGTGCCGTCCGGGTGGATGACTGCGCCTGACCCCGGGCGCGCGATGAAGTAAGTGAACGGAGCCACCAGGTCTGCCGTGCCACTCAGGACATCGTAATAAGTAATCGTTCCTTTGGGCCCCGTGATTCCCAGGCTGTAGGCGGTCAGTCCGTCCGGGGATATCAGCAACTGCTGGGGAGCGTCTTTAATCGGCAGTCTGGATTTGAGCGTCCGGCCGACTGCGTCAAAAGCCAGAATCGCCCCGTTATTACCCGCCGCATCCGGTGTCTGACTCACGGCCACGAGCGCAGTCAGGCCATCGCCCGTGAAGATGACATTGACGGGGTTGTCGTCAGGGCCGAGCGCCAGACCCGGGATGCCTGTGGCGATCTGTCCGGTGTTGAAATCGGCAATGCTGATTGCCATCGTTCCCGGGCTGGGCGGGCTGGCAACCCAGACTTCATGCGCGTTCCCTGTGGTGGCCGGCCTGACGCCAAAAGTATTGACAAAGGGAGTGAGATTAGAGTTAAGGGGAACCTGGGTGACAGCAAATGTATTCAGGTCGACTTTATCCATGCTCCAGCCTATGCCGTCGAACAGGATCAGGTGAGGATCCGAAGGCATGGTCGGCTGAACGGTGGCCGCGCGTGGGCGCGCCATGCCGAGAACTTCCTGCGGACTGTACACCGGAGGGAGATGGTTCACATCGGGGATGCTGTAGAACTCGTCCAATCCAGCTTGTATAGGCCCAAGCAGGAAAGCGACCGATGCCGACAGGGGAAGACATAGGGGAGTCGAAGGGTCGTCTGTCAGTGTAATGTCGAGACCGGTTGGATCAAAGCGGATCGGATAAGTACACTGCACCGCCGAATAAGTGAACTCCTTGTTGTTGTTGGCTGTCTCGGTGATCGTCCAGCTTGTGTGGATTTCGCTGTAGAGGGAAATGTTGGGGTCAGCGGAGTGTTCGCCGCCGCCGATAACGTCATTGCTTTCGTCGACAATGTTGGAGCCTGCATTTTGTGCCAACAGCGGACCCAGAACCAGCAGGAAGCAATACAGAAATCTCATTGAAGCACCACCGATTGCGCCAGCCAGCTTGAGTTGAGGAGAATTCCGTTGGCCGCCAGGCCATTGGTGAATGAAACCGCATTATTCACGCCGAGTGTTCCGACGAACAAGTTGGCGTACGATCCATCAATGAGCCCGTAGGTTGCGGGCAGGTTCGACAGGGCGTCCGCGGGGATCGTGAACGCTTTCGATCCTGGTGCGGCGAGGCATACAACTTCCACCGTGGAGTTGGTCCATGCGGAATAGGAATAGAGCAGAATTGCGGTGGGGGCGGTGTTGTCTCCGGGAGTAAAAGATATGGCGAACGGGGCGCTTCGGGTAACTCCGAGGAGTGCATTGGGCCGGGTCCAGCCCGGCGGCGGCTCGGCCTTAAGCGGAATCGCGGTTTGGTTAGCGCCGCCGGGATCAATCGTGAAAGTCGCATTGGCGCCCAACAAATTCATGCCCACGGGACTTGAGTTCAGGGTGCCGCCCAGAGTGGTCGAAAAGTAAGGCACGCTGGGCGAAAAAGGCAGAGACTGTGTGCCGTTGTTGTAAGTCTGTTTTGGCTGCGGACTAAGGCTGGCGCTTGCAGGCAGCACGCCAGGGAGGTTCTTGTCGTAGTAAGAATCACCCGAAGTTTGCTGAACCAGACAAGCGCCGGGGGGCGGATAAGACATATAAGGGTCGAAGTTGTAAGGCGAACTGGGCCGCGTGTAGAATCGCGAGTAGAGCTTATCCAGAGTCTGGAGTTGCGGGGTGGCTGAATTGACGTTTCCGACAGTATCCATTCGCTCCAGGCTGATGAAGGCCTGCGCACCGGGAGTGCGAACGAGCGCCGAAAGAGGGTTACCAGGATCATTGCACGTACTCGCGCCGGGAGCCGCGATGGCCATAGTGGTTGTATTCGAAACCACGCCGCCGGCGTTGATCGACACCGGCACCCAGCAACCGAACGGCGCATTCGCGGGAACCGTGACATTGACCTGATCGATTCCGGAACAACAGGGAGTGCGTCCCGCATACTGGACCGTGGCGGGCTGGCCGCCGATCGTGACCGTCACCGGAGTGGCGATGTTTTCGACTGTCGGGGCCACGTTATCGGGAAACGTGACCGGGCCAAGTCCGGTGCCCCAGATGATGAGAACCTGACCGGGGCTGGCGGGTATCACGAGCGAATTGTTGGGTTGATTGGGCCCGGATATGAAGTTCTGGATCACGCCCGGTCCGTAGCCGCCGCTGGACACCGCGAAAACCCCGGGGGCGGAGTTAGCGATCTGGATCGTGATCGCGTTGCTCTTGGCCCCCTGGTAAGTCAGACGTAAAGTGGCGAGGGCGGCTGTGACCGAAGAAGGCATCAAGGCGTTGATCTGTCCCGCCGATACAAATAGTGGGTAGACCTGTGTGACCACGCCACTCTGCGTCACGCTGATCGAAACCCCGGCCAGCGTTGTACCGAGAGGGAACCCGGACACCTGCTGGCCCGCGGTGGGGCCGAGATTCTCGCCGAAGATGGCGAATACGCTGCCTCTGGCTATGGGAGCGTTCGGCAGACCGGCGGGCGCATAGGAAGCCGCATTCACGGCGCCCCGGTTATAAAGGATCGGCTGCTGCGCGAACAGCGCGCCAGCCGCGACAACAAGAAGCACGACGACGCGCATGGGGTTCAGTTTAGCCGCCACTGGATCGTTTGCGCAAGTGCCAGGACGCGAGTGCCGGCAGTTCTCGACGTATCCATCCGGTGAACCCCTCTGGCGGATGAGGGCGTGACTGCCTGATATTCGGGATGGATGGTAACTGGATTTACCGGGTTGCCCGCGCCCATTGATGCGGCAGCAGGTCTTCGAGTCGTTTGATCGGATGGTCAGCGATGCGGCCGAGAACGTCTCGGAACCAGGCAAACGGATCGACCTTCGCCAGTTCGCAGGAGGTGACAAAGCTGCGCAGAATCGCTGCCGTCTTGCCGCCGTTGTCGCTCCCGAAGAAAGTCCAGTTGTTCCGTCCGATCGCGAAGCCCCGCAGCGACCTCTCGGTACCGTTGTTGTCGATGGAGAGATCGCCGTCGCCGCAATAACGCGCAAGCGCCGTCCAGTTCTTCAGTGCATAGGCAATCGCCTGTCCCGACTCGCTTTTCGGCAGTACCTGCTCGCGGATCATCAGCAGGTACTCATGCAACTGAATGAGCATGGGCCGGGCATCCTGCTCCCGCGCCAGTCGCAACTCTTCTCCGCGCAATCCTTTTTGCCGAGCCACCTTCTCCACTCCATAAAGATGCGCGATCATCGCCAGCACTCCGCCCATGCGCGCCTGATCGTTCTCCAGCGCATTATGGAAATGGCGCCGCGCGTGTGCCCAGCAGCCGACCTCCACCAGTCCGCGCTCCGGGTCGGAGAAAAAGCTGTCGTAAACGACATAGGCATCGGCCTGCAGATGCCCTTTGAAATCCTTCAGAAACTCCTCCGGCCCGGCACGCTCGCGCGTCGGCGTGTAATCGTAAATCACAGCCGGATGATCCCGGTCTCCGACATACGGCCAGATTCGTCCTTTTCGGGTATGCGGCAGATTCCGGTCCAGTACTTTCACCGGGGTGTCATCCGTGCCCACCACTTTGGAAGACAGCACAAAGTCTTTCAGGCAGAAGTAAAGAGGATCGAGCAGCCCGGCGCATTGCCCCATCCATCCGCACATGGTCTGCACGCTCAATTCCACGCCGAAGCGCCGGAAGATCTTCGCCTGCCGGTGCAGCGGTAAGTGATCGGCGTGTTTCGCCACGATCACCTGCGAAAGCAGACTCGCGCCCGCCGTGCTCTTCTCAATCGGCTGCGAAGGCTTGCCCGCCGTCTTCACCGTGCACTCGCAGGCATACTTTTTGCAGACGTCTTCGATCACGATCAACTGCGCCGGAATGTATTCATAGCGCTCGCTCGTCTCTTCACCGAACTCGCGCAGATCCTGATCGCAGGCGGCGCAATGCTTCTCGGCTTCGGCCAGATCGTGCACCATGCGTTCGCGCTTCAGATGCGCGGGCAACGGGCTGCGGCCACGCGGCTTTACTCCGGCGCCGCTGTCGGCCGATGCGGGCGGATCTTTGTCATCGGGACCGCTTCCGCCGTGCTTTGACAGATCTTCGACATTCACGCCCTGAGCTTTCAGTTCGGCTTCGAACAGCGCCAGTTGTTCTTCGGTAATCTGTTCGCTGCGCTTCCGCTTCGTGCCGCGAGCAACTGCCGCAGCAGGTTCTCCGTTTTGATGCGGCGCGCCTGTTCGGCGTCCAGCTGCGCGATCAGATCGAGCACCATCTGGCGCAATGTGGCTGCGTCGTTTGGCAGTTGTTTCTGATCGATGGGCACTGAAAAAAGACTACAGGAAACTGAGCCGGAAGTCAGTAACGTAATGCAGAAATCACCAATGTTTATGCGGCTTCGGAGGCCTGACGGAGATATCGTTTTCTGCGCTTTGCGTGGCTCAGATCGATACCCGAAAGCAGCGCGCCGAGTTCGGCCGCGGTGATCTCATGCCGCTTCTCGCCATCGGTATCGCCGGAGTCGCCGAACGGCATCGCGTACGTACCTTCTTCCAGACGTTTTGCCCAGACCGCGAAGCCGTCGCGATCCCAGTAGAGGATCTTGATCCGGTCGCGCCGCCGGTTGGAGAAGACGAACAGATGTCCGCCGAAAGCGTCCAGTTGCATCGACTGAGTCACC
Organism: Terriglobia bacterium; assembly: GCA_963764845.1. Taxonomy (GTDB): domain Bacteria; phylum Acidobacteriota; class Terriglobia; order Bryobacterales; family Bryobacteraceae; genus BOG-234. The sequence continues at coordinate 197,758 of CAVXUE010000001.1, forward strand.
AGGGCATGCAGACCGTCGAAGCTCTTGCGCATGTCGCAGGCCGAAGTGCAGAGATAGACTCGCACGCTGGCCGGCAGGTGCATCATCAGCGTTCCCGCAGCACGTTCAGCACGGCTCGCAAGGTCGCGGCATCGGCTCCGGGCGCAATGCGGAGGCGGTCGCCGGAAGCCAGCATCAGTTCCAGCGCCGCGAACCGATCGGCTCGCTCCGGGCTGGCGTCCACCAGCGCGAATCGAACGGGCTCATCCGCCGCCAGCCGTTTCCGCCAGTTATAGAATGCCTGATCACTGAAGCCGTGTTGGCGACAGAACGCGCTCACCGATAACTTGCTCTGCTGCTGTTGCCGGATCAGTTCCTGCCATTTCTTCTCTGATGCGACGCGCACTGTGGCTTTCATTCATCCCACTATCGGACCTTCCGGGACTCATCCGCCAGAGGGGTTCATGGGATGCGTACCGGCAGCGACAGAGTGAAAGCGTGGGCACATTTCGCTTTTAGTGATCGGTGGTTCGAAGACGAACGAATGCCTTGATACTCCGTGAGCTTTCGGCAAAGCTGCGTAAGGCGGGGGTGCTTTCGGCAACTGTATTTGGCCCACTTCGGCATTTTGTTTTGGCCCACCCTCAGGTTTGAGTTTTGGCAGCCAGGGTTTGGTTTCCGGCTGTATAGATAAGGACCCGCCGTCGAAGCTGTGGGAATGTGGAAAGGCCGCGGGGTTCGCGGGCTTTCCAAGGGCGGTGGGAAAAGCGGGAAGCCTGCCTTTGGCTTTCCGCGTTTTCCATCAGCCCGTCATTTCCACAGCTTCAGCTCTCTTCCGGAGCTTTTTCTCCTTTCTTCCGCTTGTCGAGCGTCCGCCGGAACCGATAAGACTCCTTCCCTGTTTCCAGAATGTGCGCCCGGTCAGTAATGCGGTCCAGCAGAGCCTTGCATAACCGGGCGTTCGGAATTACCTGTGTCCACTCGGAAAACGCCAGATTCGTTGTCAGAATCACCGCCGTCCTTTCCGCGCGTTCCGCGATCACCTGGAACAGGAACTCCGCGCCCACTTCCGCCAGAGGCACATACCCGACCTTGTCAATCGCGATTACGTCATAGCGGCTCCAGCGCGCCATCACACGCCGCAATTGCAGCTGATGTTTTGCTTCCACCAGTTCATTCACCAGCGCCGCTGCCGTTGTGAACCGAACCCGCCGCTGCTGCCGACACGCCGCCACGCACAAGCCGGTGAGTAAGTGTGGACTGGTCCCCATTTTTGAGACAAACAGTTAAGACTCATTTTTCATTGAATGGAGAATTGAGTCATGGGAATGTTACGCAGGCAGTTCACCCAGGAGTTTAAACTGGCCGCCGTCCGGCGGCTGGAACAAGGGGTATCGATTGCAGAGGCGGCTCGCGGGCTGGAAGTGAACCCGAATGTGCTTCACCGGTGGCGCCGGGAGTTCCGCCAAGGTTCGGGCAACGCGTTTCCGGGGAACGGAAAACAGCGCTGGTCGGAAGGCCGGGTTGCGGAGCTGGAGCGGAAGGTGGGCCAGCAGGCGCTGGAGATCGATTTTTTGAAGGGGTGCTTGCAGCACATCGAGGAACAGCGGATGTTGCAGGCACTGAGTGGGAATCCGCGGTCTTCCGGAAGGTCAAAGAGAAAGTGAAGGCCGGCGGTGGACTGACGATCGAGCGGATGGTGAAGCTGGCCCGGGTTAGCCGGGCCAGCTACTATCGCTTCGACGAGAACGCGGAATCAGGCGTTGATTCCGACATGGACCTGCGCGACGCGATTCAGCGGGTGGCCCTCGAATGGCCCAGTTACGGGCGGCGGCGAATCACCCGAGAACTGCACCGCCGCGATTGGGCAGTGAACTGGAAACGGGTCTACCGGCTGATGCGCGAGGACAATCTGCTCTGTGTGCGGAAGCGGAAGTTCGTTGTGACGACCGATTCCAGCCATGGGCGGAAGGTCTACCCGAACCTGGCGCGGCAGATGATGTTGACCGATGTCGATCAGCTCTGGCGGGCGGACATCACCTACATCCGACTTCGCGAAGAGTTCGTGTTTCTGGCTGTCGTTCTGGATGCTTACTCGCGCCGCGTGATCGGCTGGGCGCTGGACCGGACGCTGGAAGATGAACTGACGCTCGGTGCGCTACGCATGGCCTTGTCGCGGCGGGTAGTCGGACCGGGGCTGGTGCATCATTCCGATCGCGGCTCGCAATATGCCAGCGGCGACTACACCGGACTACTCAAAGAGAACGGTGTTCAGATCAGCATGTCGCGCAAGGGCAATCCGTGGGACAACGCGGCGTGCGAATCATTCATGAAAACCCTGAAATATGAGGAGGTGCACCGCAACGAATACCGGGACCTGGCCGAAGCGCGCAGCGAAATCGGCACGTTTCTGGAGAAGATCTACAACCAAAAGCGTCTGCACTCCGCTCTCGGCTACTTACCGCCAGCGGAGTTCGAAGACAAGCTCCGAGCGGCTGCGGGAGCGCAGGCATGAAAGTGACCGTGCGTTTTCTCAGGCATGGCGGGGTCTATCGGCCGATGTGCTGTTTGTTCGAAAGCCTGACCCGAAGCGCCGCATTCCGGTCGGGTCCGGGCCAGACTTTCAGGACGCACCGGAAGCTTCTACGCCCTGCCCATCGTCGCGACGAGCCCCGGCCGGCTATTCCTCAGCGGGTTGCTCGCCAGCATTGCCCGCCTCCGCTTCACCGGCACGCCCATCCTAAATCCGTTCCGGGATCGGGCACAATGAATTTACAGCGAACGGTCAACAGTGTCTTAACTGTTTGTCTCAACCCAGGGGACCACCCCAGTGCGTCTTCGCCGTGCCGCAATCGCCAATCAGCAAAACCGGCTCGGCGCGTTCGATATATCCGCCCGCTCCAAGTTCCTGCATCTTCGCCGGCGAGATCAGCGGCGTCTGGTTGTAATCGAACTCCTCCAGCGTCTTCACCCGCGGCATATGCGCCTCCTTAATACGGCGCCCGATGGCATTCCGCTCCCGCTCTTCCATCTCAGCCGACAGCAGCGCCTCCAGATAGCCGAGGTGTGTCTTCTTTTCCCGAACGGCCTGCTCCGCCAGGGTGCTGAACTGCGCCCCTATAGACGGTAGCCGTAGTCCCTTGCAGTGCTGCCGGATTGTCGCGTCCTGTAGCTGCGTGATCTGCTGGCTCATTGCTTTCCTCCCACCGTCAGCAACTCGTCATATTCATCCATCACCGGTAAAGGCCGCTTATAACGTTCCAGTTCGCCGATGTCCATGGGCTCACAGACCACGTGTCGGAGAGAGTCCGCATTCAGCAGATGCTCGATCGCCGCCGTATCCGTACACCCGGTGACAGCCGCCTTTTCGACAGCCGCCCACAGTTGCGACCGGCCATGACGTTTACCCAGCTGGAGCAGGCCGATCATCTGTTTAGTCCCGCTCTGTTTGCCGTGCCGTGTAATAAATGCCTGCCAGAGTACGTCGAAACTCTCCGGCCAGAGTCCCGTCCGGCGCTGTTGTTCCAGCGGGCGCGACCCGGCCAGCGCGCCAGGTTTCCGATACATCACATCGAGGTAGTGCTCCAGTTCAAGGATCTGCTGGTGACGGGCGTAGCATCGCTCATGTTGGGCGATGCAGTGTCCGTCATGCCAAAGCTCAACCGTTCTGGCGTAGGCTTTCGCATGCACCTGGGTTCCCGCTTTCAGCGGGGCCGAGTACGCATTCGTCAGAACCCGCGCACAGCCCAGACTGTTCACCGTGGGAAAGCTCGACTGCGCCAGATCCACGCCTTCCGTCGCCAGAGGCAGCAAATGCTCCCGCTCAATGAGCATGCCGGCTCCAACATTCTGTGCCCGATCGCCGATTCGCCGATGCTCGTCCTGCTGACAGGCGGCGAGCAACTGACGATTCAAGGCGCCCAGGCCCACAGCCGAGGGGACCGGGACCCAGTGGTTCCGTCTGAAATAACCGGCCTCGCCCTCCACTCCGCCTTTCTCGTGACCTTCGCCGGGCGTGCAGAACTCGCTTTCATAGCGCCAGTGCGAGCGAAACGCGATGAACCGGCTGGTTTCCTCGCGCCGGTGTCCTCGCAGTATCTTCTTTACCGCCGAACTCAGGTTGTCATAACGCAGCCTGTGGAAGGCCGTTGTAATAAGCGAAGGCCAGTTCGTGCGCTTCCAGAAAGGCCTGCTGGGTGGCGTGAAGAAAGGCGCAGTGAAAGGCCCCGCCGCTGGCCATACTTCGCATGGAGAAGACCTGCAGTTTGATTCGTTCGCCGGCGACATCGGCATACGCTTCATACCAATCCACTTGCGCTTCAACGCCCCATTCGTAACTCTGAGGCACGAACACTTCATGGATCGTGAGGCCCAGCGCGATCTTCCTGCGGTGAACATACAGCCGGACGGTTCGTTCACAGACCCGGCACTCGGGCTTCTCCGTCTGCAGCCGCTCCCAAATGCGGCGGGCGGTGTGACGCTGCTTGCGCGGCGCTTTCCGATCTGATTCCAGAATCTGGTCCACGAAGGCGACGGCGGTGTCCATCTTCCAGTACGGCCGCTCCGTCTTCTTCCGCGGCGCAGGCACCGCGTTACGAATCGCCTCGCGCACCATGCGCCGGTGTACTTTCAGCTTCTCTGCGACTCCGGCGATTGTTCCCACGCCGAACTCGTATTCTCTGCGGATCTGCTCGAACAACTCCACTTTTGATCTCCAGTCCAACGAGTTCCTCCGCTGCGGGCTGGCGCCCGAATCAGAGTACCCGTTCGTCTCGGAGGGTGGGCCAAATTAAACTTCCGAACTGGGCCATTTCACATTACCGAAATCAGGGGGCTAAGTGGCGCCGGTCTGGGTCCGTTTCACTGGCCGGTCCAGCAGTTCGCGGTTGATGATTTCGTCCGTTTCCATGAGCAGCCGGTTGGGAAGGGGCGGCTGCTGGAGGCGGCGAGATGATACTCCTCAGCGGCAACGCTGCTGATGGTTGCAGCGCATTCAATGCACACAAGGTTCGCCTGGTGGCCGCGTTCGACGGGCATGATCATGCCGCAGCACTCCGGGTTGCCCTGGTCTGCGTGTGCCAGCAGGCGGGGGACCTCGCGCATATCGCGATTCTTAGCGACGACGAGCGTCTATCTGGCAAACGCGACAGCTGGAGCGTCTCCATCGCAGCCGGCTATTTCAAAGTCGTCACGTTCAGGTACGCGGAACCCGAGTGCGCTTCCGCACCGTCGTACGCGGAGACCGCGTAGGCGTAAACCGTTGAAGGAGTGAGCCCCGTATCGTAGTAAGTGGGCAGCGGAGTGGTCGCGATGACGACTCCGTTCCGCAAAACCGAGTAGCCTGCCACCCCGACGTTATCCGTAGACGCCGCCCATTTCAGATTGGCCGTCGTGGGTCCCGCGGTTGCGGTCAGCCCGGTGGGGGCAGTTGGCGGAGTGGTGTTCGGCGGATTGGTGACAAGATGGCCATACGCGAGCCCTTCCGAATCGTATTGCGCGGCCTGGATCGCCTGGTTGGCTGTGGTTCGCGCGATGCTGATGACCTGCGCCTGACTCATTACCGTAGTGGTGGAGTTGTAGGGTAGGGTGGCGAAGAAATACTCCTCCCAGAACGGGCTCATAAACAGAGCGTTCTTCCAGTAGCCGAAGTGAACCATATTCTGGAGGAAGGTGAGATCGAGCGGCATCCAGAAACTGAAGGCGTCCAGGTAAGCCACCTGACCGTAGCTGATCGTCGTAACCTGGCTGGCGGATTCCTTCGACAGCCAGAACTGAGTGGAGGCGATCGGCTTGCCCAGACTTGCCGCGTAGTCCGCCATGGCGGGTAGTTGGGTCAGGTAGGTGCCGGCTATGGGGAATACGTGTATGTCGAAATAGTCCTCGCCGGTGGCCGCGAAACTCTGCATCCAGGACTGCCAGGAAGGCATCCAGGAACCTGTGCCGCCCCCGATCTTCAAACCGGTCACTCCGGCCTTATGGATCGCGCTCACCATGGATGTAAGCAGGGATGTGCTGGTGCTGAGGGTCCCCAATTGGGAAATGCCCGTTTCCGACGCCTCCGTATCCGGCTCGCATACTACTGTCATGTAGTCCGGGTGAATCACGGTTGCGATGGTAACCGCCTGGGCAGTCCGTTCCGCGATGTACTGATTCAGGGTCAGGCTGGCATACCAGGCGGCGACGCCGGGAACCGAAAAGCCTCCCGAGGACCAGGCCGCGCCGGTTCCGACGATCATCTTCATTCCCCGGGCGTGGATAGCTTCAGAGAGCTGGGTATAGAAGGTGAGGTACCCTTGGTAGGTTGACGGGCTGGAGGAATAGAAGCCCGGGTAAAGCAGCGGATAATCGATAATGACGACCACAGCCTTGACGCCCAAAGCCTCGAGCTCGTTCAGTTCGGGAATAACTATGTCACTGTAATAGAGTGGGTTCAGGATGTTGGATGACCCAACCACGTCGCTGGCCGAACCAAGCTGTGCAGATTCGGCCATTGGTCCTGGCGATTGATTCCAGCCGGCGTTGACTTCGCTCGCGAACGACTGAACCGTCGTTGACAGTGAGCTGGAAAGGCTCTGGTACTGCGACGGAACAGTTTGCGCCGAGAGGACGCGACCGGAGAACAATACGAACAGCACGAACTTAACCGAGAGTATCTTGCTGCCGTTTGTAAGTTTCATGCCATAGGTGGAGGCATGGCTCTTGCCATATGGAACTGATTGAAAGCAATGAGCTAAGTGCTTTGGATAATGCGCATATAAGTGGACTGTGCCCAGTTTTGAGACAAACAGTTAAGACTCATTTCTCATTGAATAGAGAGTTGAGTCATGGGTTATCACGCAGACTGTTCACGCAGGAGTTTTGAACGGCCGCCGTCGGGCGACTGGAGCAAGGAGTATCGATTGCCGAGGTTGCGCGCGGCTTCGCGAAGGAGTCCCGCGCCGCGGTGCACGACAGCGTGCCGATTGTCCTCGCCCTCAAACCTCCATTCCAGGGTTTTGCTTTGCAGTTTACGCAAAACCGCGCCGCGGCGCTTTCATAGCATCAATATCTGAAGCCCTCGGGATATTAGCTCTCATGCCGGGAAGCATCAACTGAATAAACGGCGTCTGGCCAAAAGCCGGTCTGGGGCGCAGATTCCACCGTTGCTCTGCCCCTTCCCCGACACCGCCCGAAGTGTGCGGTTCCTTTTGGGTGCGTCGGCGCTCGACACCGGAAGGCGAAAGGTATCGATATGGAACTGCCGCGCCGTGCAGGAAGGCCTTACGGTCACCGCACGTCCCTTGTGCGTGACACCATAAGAAGGGCGGGGTCTGTCTGACTCTGTACCGCGCCGGACTCCGAAAGGTATGCAATCTGATACCAGTGAGCACCCTGGCGGTCATCGACGGTAACGTTGCACGGCGATACCGACCCGCACTGATAAGTCGCGACCGCGCCGGATGGAGCGGTGACCTTGATCTGAAGAGTTGCCGCCTTTCCGAGGTTGAAGCTTACGCTCACGGTTCGATACTGTGCCGGCGCCACCCCGCCGAGGCGCGTTGCCGGCCACTGATGTGCCATGCCGACGCCGAAAAAGAAGCCCGGCCATTTGTATGATCCCAGGCTGCCATTGTCCAGATTCGAAGCGGTGATTCCATCGCCGAAATAACCCGTCGCCGTGTATCCGGCTGCACCGAATACCGCGCCGTAAAACAAATCGCCAAGAGCCTGATTCGCGGCGGTTGGGTTTGCGAGATAATTGACGGTCATGGCATTTTGAGCCTCGGAATTTCTGGCCCGGGCCTGCGCTACACCAGCCGGATTGTACGAGTTTTCGATGCAGTTCGGATTGCGATACAAGACGTCCGTGATCCCGCTGTCGACCAGCGCCGGTTCGCACACGGGAAAGACGCGGCCGTAATAGATACCCTTTGTAAGGGGGTCGAATCCTGTGGTTGCCACCCAGTCCGCCGCCGCTGCATCGAGGGCCTGGTAGGGGGCGTAGACCTGAGCCCCGTACCTCATCTGGAGCGCTTTGATTCCGATCATGAAGGGTTGCGAACCCGTACCTACGAGATTATAAGGGAAGAAATCGTAGGTGCCGCTTATCCCGGGCCATGGCCGATGCAGAAACAGGTGGGTCGAGTCCGTCAACGAACAGGAGAAAACCTGTCCGAAGTTGGGGTCGGTCGTTCCTGTTGCGATCGTGGCAACGTAAGGGAAGCTGGGATAGTTGTTGTCGATCATCCAGTAGACCGTTCCCGTATCACCCGGCCATAACGCGGAAAGCGTGAGGCTGGTGCCGGAATTGTAATCGTATTGCGCGGAAAGGTCATACCGGACACCGTTACGCGTACCGCCGACCATGATTTGAAAGTTGCCGTTGGGCGCAACGAACGCGCCGGTCAGAGCGGTGAGCGAGGCCGATCCGTTCGTCGCCAGGGCGGTTCCCCAGGCGGTACCCCCGCACATTGACGAAGGAAACGTACCGCTCACGGGAGTAGCTGTCTGTGAGCCCTGCGTCACGACTACCTGTGGCGCGGAGGACGGGTTCCAATAGGTTCCGGAGGCCCACGAATTGTCAGGTTGCCTGCAGCCGTTGTCGCGGGCATAAGCCGTCGCCATATCGTTCTGCCAGTTTGCGCGCTGAGTGGGATCAGGATCGAATTCAGCCGCCAGAGAAAGCCACGCCAATTGATAAGCGCTTTCCCTCGGGTCGTAAAGGCAGCTGTTTGCCACCGCCGTCGCGTATCCCTGCGCCGCAAAAGTGCGCAGACCAGACCAGTTTGAAGCGCGATCGCCATCGAGAACGGCTGCCGCAACCACGCCGATTATGGATTTATCACGTGGTTGGCCGCCCCCGTCCCCCTGGGCGTTCTCAGGGTAACGGATCCAGTAGTCTTCGATGTTTCTCGCCGCCGTAAGAGACGGGGTGTATCCGGACCGGAAATAAAACGCATAATGAGCAAGGCCCATATCGTAGAAGTTCGTCGAGAAATCGCCGACATAACCATACCCGTCCATGTACGAATACGGCGAAGCGGTGACGACCTGGCCGTGGTATTGATTATCCGGGCCGAAGTAAAGATACATTGACGTATTGCTTTCGCAACCCGCTGTCGGGAAATACGTGTCACCGTTAGTCCCATCGGTTCTTGTGTAGTGCAGAACCGCGTTTCGCTGATCGTTGAAAATGCTGTAGGAGTAGCTCCCTGTATCGGCGTCGGGAGGGAAGGGGCGTGCAAGCGTGATGTCCGCTCCCTTGACGCTGGCCACGTAGGAAAAGAACGTAAAAGGGGCCCCGCCGTGCGTTGCGAAGATGGCAATCGCCAGCGAGGTCTGATTCCCGCTCCAGTTGGTGCCGGTGCCGGCGATTGCGGTCGAACCGGCCGTCGCGATCACGGTCCCGTTCGAAACGATGGGAACGTTTGCCGCCACCGGCCACCCGGCCCCGTAAGCGCAGATCGTGGTCAGGAAATGAGTTCCGTTCCCGGTGACCTTGGCTTGCCAGACCGACGCGCCGGCAGTCCAGGCAGTCGCGGGCTTAACATACGAATTGTTCACGCCGTAGTGAAATCCCCGACCGTCGTAGCAGGCAGTCAGGGTGTTTCCCGAGACCGAACAGATCCGAATGATTTCCCAGGACGCCTGCGTTCCGAGAAGGATTTCCGATGGAAGGCTGGATAAGTCAAGAGCAGCCGCATTGGTCATCGGAATGGTCAGGGTGCTTGCCGTGATGTTCGCCGCGAGCGACGCCGCGGTGGGAGGGGCTAACGGGTCGAAGTACGAGTAACTCACCGTGCCGGGCTCCGGGGGGGTTGCCCATGACGGCGGGGTTGCATAGGTATTCTGCTGCAATTGTTCCATGACCAGGTTTCGATAATCCGCGTAGCCCCATGGATTCTGGCCGAACGCGATCATCGGGCCGAAGATCGCATCCGCCGCCGGGTTTGCGTTCACTACGATGCCATTATCGTCGGTGGCCACGGCGGCTGCCTGAAGCGTCGATGTGGCTGTATTGCCCGCGGCGTCGGTGACTTTGAGCAGGAACGTGTACGTCCCGAACACGAGGCCCGTGATTGTTGGTGTAATGGATGTCCTGCCGGACCAGATCACGTTGCTCGGGCCGCTCAATTCCTGCCAGTCGCCGGTTACCGTCGAGCTGGCGTCCGACAGTGAAAAACTGGCCGTGCCGTCCAGTTGGGCCGGAAAGCCGGCCCGCAGGGAGAGCCAGTTCGACCATGATGGAGCTCCGGAGGTTTTGGGATAGGCGAACGCGGATTGATTGGGAGTGGGGACGTAGGTTGCAGTGCCTGTTCCCCCGTGGCCGTTCCCGCTGGAATCCGAGACGTTGCCGTCGAACTTGAGTTCTGTCCAGTTTCCCGTGTTCGCGGTAACGGGGGGGCGCGATCCCAGCGCAACCGTCGTCGTGAAGACGCGGAGAAACCCCATATCCGCCGTTACTCCGTTTCCGACCGTTCCGCCGGTGTATATGGGCGCTACGAGCGAGTTGATGTTGAGGGTAGAGCTGGTGTACCCGGTGCCGTCAAAGTTCCAGATTTCGCACGTCAGGGTCAGCGCCGAGACATTTTTCTGAAGACGTATCAGCACGTTTGTGCGCCCGGTCAGGGAAACAAAGCAGGGCGCCTGCTGAACCACCGGATCCCGGGACTGCATGGCGACGCTGCCGTCCGGGTAGAAGTAAGCGATCGCGCCCAGACCATTAAGGTAAAAGAAATTCGCCGACAATACGCCCTGTGGCGGTGGAGTCCAGTTTTGTACCTGAAATTCGATCCGCCATGACTGGTCCTGAGAATACGGAGGATCGGTCACGTTGATGGGAGGCGTACTTGCGGACATCACCAGTGATTGACCGCCGGACAGTGTAAGGGGCAACGCTGCGATCAAGCAATACAGCAGCCTCTTCGAAGCGTGCATAGTCTTTCCCGATGCAGCCAAGCTTAGGGTGTTCACAGGAGGGAGGTATCCGTACTCATCATTTGGAAGAATTTGTCACGACGATCTGCCAAAGGCGCGGGCCAATGTAGTCGGCCTTTGAGGCGATGCAAATAAACCCTGGCGGTTCCTACCTTGAGGTCCAGCCGGAAGCCGAGTTCTCTACTGTGATCACCCCCGTCGCCTTTCACGAGTTCGCGCATCAAATCGACCTCGCGGCGCGTGAGAAGCGGCTTCGGCGGCCTCTGGATCATCGGCCCCGAATAGGATTGTTGATATTCAGCCCGTCTCCGCCGGCGCGCGAACCCGAGCGAACTGCCCATCCTGATTTCAGCGTTCATCCTCTGCCCCTTCTTTCCCAAGCTGCCTTGAGTAACATCCGCATTTTGCCCGGATTGAAAACGTTCAGCCCGACCTTCGCGCAGCGGTCTCACGCTGAACAAATGGCACGCCAGTCGCCTTCACCATATGGCCGCAGTTTCAGAGGGTTGCTGCTGAAAGATATACGAAGCAACGCTGACAATTGAGACGCCGGGAACAAAAAGAGACATCGCTGAACGGGCAGGACGCAAGGGATCTCATTCCTGGCGGCGAGCGGATTCCGCGGATATGATGAGATTTTGCGTAGTCAGCTGAACGCTCGGCTTTGGGAGGTTATCCAGCTCTTCCATTTCCTGCCCGGGAAACAGGTCGTGAACCATTTGCGTATGGCGAATTCACCATCCAAGCGAATCATCAAACATAGTCGATAGTACGACCCGGACCAAACCGGCCAACGCCACTCACTGGAGCACCCGAACGATGGCAGCCGAAGCGGGCATCAGCGAAGCCAGCGTACGCCGGATCTGGCGAGCCAGCGGGCTGAAACCGCATCTGGTAAACACTTTCAAAGTCAGCAACGATCCGTTGTTCGCCGAGCGTCTGGAAGCCATCGTTGGCCTGTATCTGAGCCCGCCGGAGCATGCGCTTGTATTGTGCGCGGATGAAAAAAGTCAGATTCAGGCTTTGGACCGTACACAGCCGGGGTTACCGCTGAAACGGGGACGTGCCCAAACCTTCACCCACGATTACAAACGAAATGGAACCGCGACTCTGTTTGCCGCCCTGAACACCTTCGACGGCACTGTGATCAGCATGTGCGATGACCGGCACCGTCATCAGGAATGGCTGAAGTTTCTGCGGGTCATCGACGATGTCACGCCCCCGGAAAAAGACCTGCATCTGATCGTCGATAACTATGCCACGCACAAACATCCAAAAGTGCAGAGATGGCTAAAGCGCCATCCGCGTTTTCACCTTCACTTCACTCCGACTGGCAGCTCCTGGCTCAATAGGGTGGAGCGCTTCTTCCGCGATCTGACTCAAAACCGGCTTCGGCGCGGCGTCTTCCGCGACGTGGAGGAACTCATCATCGCTATTGGAGACTACATCGACAACCATAACCTCAAACCCAGGCCCTTCATCTGGACCGCTAAAGCCAACGACATCCTTCAGAAAGTCACTCGCGCCCGAAAGGCACTTCTTAATGTGCGCTCTGTATGACGCACACCACTAGCGTCCGAGGTCCACGCCAGAAACGAGCGGTGCGCGGAAATGCGGCGGCAGGAAGAGATTCAGCAAAGGCGTCAATACGAACCGCGGAGTCGGATCGAGCGGCTGGACCGGAACATGGTTGCATGGCGACGTGCCGCGCGGATTCGTGCCTACGCCAAGGCGATGTCCGACCGCCTGCTGGAACGTGGCCCGATTGACCCTAACAGCGATTCCGCAAATTGGCTGGCATGGGCGCATCGGTACGCCGATTCAATCGATCCGATGTGCGGCTCTCTTCAAGTCATGCCGCAGGAATTCTGGGAATAACGCCGAGCGTCTCTGAACCAAACCCCCGCCCGGTACGCCATCAACTTCTATCGCTTGCGCTTCACTTCACCGGCCTCGGCGATTGCGGGAGAGCGGTTCGCGGCAGCCTCGCGCAGGCCGGGGTAAATACCGTTTGCACCCGCATTGTCGCCAGAATTCCTGGTTAATTTCAAACTTGAATCTCCATGTTGAGGGACCACCGGCTCAGGGGCTCGTCGACAATCCTTACGAAGAGACTCGGAAATTTTGCGCGATCCGAGACACCACTTGACCTCGATTCCATCGACCGGACGCCGCTAGACCGCAATCGTCACGCGCCGGGTTTTAAGTCCGTAGAGTCCGATACTTCTCAATCAGATGCCGGTGAGCAGCTCTCTGCGCTTTCACGATGCTCGTCCTGAGAAATCCGATCTGGTCGGCTATGAATGCCCGGTCGCTGTCAGTCTTCTCGAACATCGCTTCTTCGTAGCGGGGAATGTTGACGATCCCTTCCAGACGAGGCACAAATTCGTCTTCGAAGTAATCTTCGCCCAATTCACGCAAACTCTGCTGCGTCGCGGGGTCCAGGTCATCGAAACCCGGGAGTTCCTCGGCTATTTCGGCGACGACCTGATGGAGAAATTCCGCGTGAGTCATGGCTGATCGCTCCGTTGCGTCGAGTCTATCAACTCCGGATACCGAGGCTGGACGAGCTTTCAACCCGCGGAATTACGCTCCGCCGCTTCGGTCTCGGCTCCTGTCGAAACGAAGGCGATGGCGAGCGAATCGCGAGTCTGTTACCCGGTTCGCATAATCTACAAAATCTGCTGTTACGACAAGGTTCCGGTCCCTCGCTCGCTGGCAGCCGAGATGCATGTACCCACCAGGAGGAGTCCGGCCGTCTACGATAACGAACCCCTTATGGCAAAAGTGGAGCAAGCGACCCAGCAGTTTCGTTTTCAGAAATCCACCAGCACCTCCAGAGTCACTGTGCTCAACAACCTCGGCTACATAATGGCCGAGTACGACGGAACTTCAGGCGTGACCCGGTGGACGCGGGTGGTGCCAGCCCCCCAGCGGGAGAATGTCCAGCAGTGGCTTCTCAAGAATCATCCGGTGGCCATCGAAGTTCCGACGCCAGCACGCCGCAAGAAAGCAGCATAGCCAAAACTTCTGCCTTCCAGGTCTCGCCGGCTCCGGGAGCCTTCAGGCCCACCTTCGAGCTCTTGAACTATCACTCTGACTTGCGATCCCGCATCAGATTGGCCATCTCTCTGCTGGCGTGCGAATCGAGCGCGTCGAGTGCGGCGATCACGCTTTGCTGGTCGCCCGCGGGGCGGTTCTGGCTGACCTTCCACTTGCCCTCAATCCGGTCCACCGTAATTTCGACGCCTACGATGGCACGGGTCAGACTCTCCACATAATCCGGAGGCGCGTCCGCCACTGACCAGGGTTCCGCGAAACCGGCTTCATGAGAATCCGTGAGCTCACTCAGATGCCGTATCAAAGAAGGTGTGTCGTGGAATAACCGGGCCGCTCCCGCAACGTGGATGACCACATAGTTCCAGGTGGGAACTACCTTGCCGTGCTCGCGCCTCGACGGATACCAGTTGGGCGTGATGTAGTGATCCGGGCCGGCGAAGATTACCAGCACTCGTCCACCAGACACCAGCCGTTGCCACTGCGAATTGGCACGGGCCATATGGCAGCGCAATAGTCCGGCGCTGGCGTCAAAGAAAAGAGGCAGATGTGTAGCTTCGGGACCATCCGTGCCGCTCGTGATCAGCGCACCCAGCGGATGAGCCCGAATGAATGCATACAGTACATCCAGACGGGTTTCTGCAAAGGAAGCCGGGTTGTACATGCGGTTGATTATGCCATGCAAGTCTTCTCGGCTTGTTACCCGGCGCGTTCTTCCGAGGAAGATATCACTCAGCTTTCAGGGACAGACCGAAGCGAGTCGGTTTGACGAGGTGTCATCGGTTATTGTCGGTGGGTATTTCCCGCAGACCATTTGCGGACGGCCTCAACAAACGCGGCGCGACAGGAGAGGAGCTAACGCCTTGGGCCGATTGGGGCCAACCCTGACAATGCGAATCGGGACATTGTGGCGTATGCCCTCCTACCGCGTGATCGGGTGCGGGGGCTTGCCGTCACGCCGCGCCGAGGGTCGGGTAATCGGTATAGCCCTTCGCCCCACCGCCATAGAATGTGGCCGGGTCCGGCGGGTTAAGCGGCGCGCCCAGCTTGATGCGCGCGACGAGATCGGGATTGGCCAGGTTCATCGCGCCCACCGTGATGACATCCGCCAGTCCGTTCTCCAGATCGGCCACCCGGGCCGCCAGATCCGTGCGCCCGCGGTTGAGGAAGAGCACGCCCGGCCAGGCGTCGCGGATCTTTCGAAGCAGCGCCTCGTCACCCATATGATTGACGTGGAGCCAGGCGAGGTTCAGCCGCCCAAGTTCCCGCACCAGAGCCTGGTACACGGCTGGGATGTTTTTTTCCAAGATGTCGTTGAATGGATTTCCCGGTGCGATACGGATGCCGGTGCGGCCCGCGCCGATCTGATCCGCCACGGCCGATGCCACCTCGATGGCGAAGCGAATCCGGTTTTCGACGGAGCCGCCGTAATCGTCGGTGCGCTGGTTCACGTTGTCGGAAAGAAACTGGTGAACGATATAGCCGTTGGCTCCGTGGATCTCAATCGCGTCCGCGCCCGCTTCGATCCCCGCCGCCGCCGCGTGCCGGAAGTCGCGGACGGTTGCGGCAATTTCCCCCGTCGCGAGCGCGCGCGGTTCGGGAATATCCTGCATCCCCGCCATGGTGGCCATCTTCCCGTTGGGCCGTACGGCGGAAGGCGCGACCGCCTGACGCCCGTGGGGCGTGTTCGACGGATGCGAGATGCGCCCTACGTGCATCAACTGAATCGCGATCCTTCCGCCGGCGGCATGAACGGCGTCTGTAACCTTGCGCCAACCCGCGATCTGAGCGTCGGTGTAAATCCCCGGCGTCAGCAGATATCCCTGCCCGTCGTCGGACGGCTGGGTGCCCTCGCTGATGATCAGCGCCGTGGAAGCGCGCTGCCTGTAGTACTCTGCGTTGAGCTTGGTCGGCACGCCCTCGGGTGTCGAGCGGTTACGCGTCATCGGCGCCATTGCGAGGCGATGGGCCAGTTCCACCTCTCCGGCTCTTATCGGATTCCAAAGTGCTGCGATCATAAATTCCTCTGCTCGATTGTGTTTCCGCGAAGTCATTGGTTCAGAGACGCTCAGCGTTGATCTCGATAACATGCCCTTCGGGGTCGCTCGGTCACCTTGTGCCGATCTCTTTCGTGCACGACAATATCCACCAGATCAACAGGAACTGGAGCGGAAGGCGAGACCATAACGCCCAAGGCGACAGCGGGTTCGTTGTGATTTGCACGTGATCCAGCGCCATATAGATGTTCGCAGGAAACACAGCGATGAGCAGCGCCACGAGACCCCAGGCAGCAGGGCGCCGAACGCGCGGCAACAGCAATCCGAATCCTCCTGCGATTTCCGCCGCACCGCTGATATAAACCATCGCCCGAGGTCTGGGTATCAACTGAGGCACGATCTTCACGTCGGTATCCGGCCATCGGAAATGCAAGACGCCCGCGATTACGAAAAAGCATCGCTGCCGCCATAACCGCGATCTTGCGAAGCACCGGAACCATGCACCACTATAGTGGGTGGCCCGATATCCGCAAATATCGGTAGCGAATCTTGGGCGGTCTGGCTGGTTAGAAGGGCGAATGGCGCCGGCTAGACTGCCCGACCATTCGCCGAGTGGCCGACGATCCGCTCATTTAGAGACAGCGATTTTCTCTAACCGAGCTGCCCACGTCTCCGAGTCGTTCAAAGAATATTTGTAATCGTATCTCCCGCGAACATCCGCCGAGAACCAGCTCTGGTAGTTCCGCCTGAAGAGTCTGACGGTGGTCGACTGAAGATATTGCGTGCGACGGTCTGGCGAAGGACTGGTGAAAATCGAGCCGGTCGATATTGCAGTTCCCTATTCCCCGGCTCTAGTGGGCAGCCGCCATTGACCGAATAACCGCCTTCAGGCCGGATAGCGGCGGCTGGAAGGAATTTTCGTCGAAGCCCGCCAACTGGCGCTCGCTGTCCCGAAGCTTTTGAGCGTTCGCGTAGACAGGCTCCTTCAGTATGGATGCGTGATTTACGGCGAAGGTGGCGGCGACGAGGTATGCCCCGTCCCTAGTGATACCCAGGAATTGGTAGGTCAGCTCGCGGTTGTTGGGAAGATTGCCACTTTCCTCCTGGGTGGTCTGCACGAGAAACACAAAGCCGCGCACCCACGGGCTTTCGACGCGCTCCACGCGGCCGCAGAGAGAATACACAGCATCAACCGTACCTGGGTCGGCCTTTTCCAAAGCTTTCATGCTTGGAAGCTGGGATCTGGCCAGGAGGGCTCGAAGCGCCACGGCGGACGAGTTCAGGCCGGGATACGCCTTAGCGAAGTCGTGTACGGAGCGATCGCGCAGCGGGGTCACTTCGATATTGTTGTCGTCGGCGCGACCCGGGAGCCGGCCTTTCAACTGAAGCACCGGTCGCAACGGCGCGACGCCCTCGGGGATATCTGTGCCGATCTCCTGTTGAGTGAGCTTCGGTTCCTGCTTCCAGGAGTGGCTGGCGAAATCGGCGTCATATTGCACGGTGACGCCGTACTTGGTGGCGAGTTGCTGCGCGGCGAGCGCCGAGCAGCATAAGAGCGCGAGGATAAAGTTGCGCGGCACGGTTTCCGTAAGAATAGCACCGGGCGGGAACGCTCAGAAGACAGGCTGGCGGAACGGCATTCGAGACTTTGTACGGGTCGGGGAAGACTCGGAAACTGCTCCGCCCAAACGGGCTCGCAAGGACTGGTTCCTGGCGAGAACAGCCCTACCGGCATAGATCGCCACCCGCGTTCGCTGACTGCGGGATGTCAGCGGGAGGCCGAAAGCAGAACCATATCTAACGAATATCGCTAGCCGTTTCGCTACGGGTTACGTTTGAAGAAACCCGACCCAGACCCCGCCTGTTAATCCGCCCGACACGGTAAAACCTTTTTTAGAACTGTAGCTCTCGATGGCGAGTTTCGTTTTCAAGCCTTCTTCCATGATGTGATGTGCCCTTTCCAGATTTGCCACTTTGACGCTGAATCCGAACGGCCCCGGACCTTTTTGGCTGAGCATGGAGCTGAGTGGCCCTTTTCTGCTCGCCGGCTGCCAAAACTCGATGAAGCCCTGCCCGCACGCAACCTGCTGGCCGACAGCCCCGAGCGCCGTTGATCGCGTATTACCTGCAGCCGCCAAACCGAAGGATGCGCATTCCTTCACGGCAGAGGCAACGTCCGGAACGGCCACAAGCACTGAATGCAGGCTGCGGGCGGTATTCGCGTGATCTTCATTGGAAGCGCGGCGCGGGTCCTTTGTCAAATCCGCCAGAAGGTTCTTGCGCATTCGCTCAAGTCTGTCCGCAGAAGAATTGTTGCGGTATTCGATTATGCCCACCGCATCGCCGCCGGGAACTCCACGCGGAGGGGCGGCACCGTTTCGGTCATCAGTGACCGTCAGGAAACGCCAGGGCGCGGGTTCCTCTTTGCCATCGCGCATGCGCGTGCTCGGCTGGAGTTGCACTTTCATCCCGCTTCCGGCCAGGCGATCCCGGACGGTTTCGACTTCTGAAACGTCGATGTTGTACTGAAAAATGCCTCCACCTTGATTGAGGCTGCGGCGTAGTTGCAGTCCGGGAGGCGACTTCAAATCCGGCTCGCCTGCTCCGCCGAGCCAGATGAACTCTACATAAGGAGGACCGAAAAAAATTGCGGAGTGTTGCACCCCAGGCGCTGCATTCGCAGCCGCCGAGACCGTGAATCCGAGGTTTCCAAAGTAGGTTTCTCTGGCGGCCTCGTCAGAGCTCACGGCTATTTCAATGTGGTCCAGTCCCCAGCCAGTGCCCAGAATCGCTTTCTCGTCATCTGCGAGGGCGCACTGGGCTGCTGCAAGAAGCCCGATCAGTTGCCGTCTAGTCATGTGAAGGGAACATAACAAAGCTGGGCTTCAAAGTCCAGGTACCCGGCAATCGATAGATCGTCAACCGAAACTTGCGGGTGTTAAGAACAAATATCGGTGGGTGTGCCGGCGGGCTGGACCCGCTCGTGCCGCTCCCAATCCGGTCGGAACCGGTCATCCGATGGGGGAATGTTATCGATAAACCAGCAGTCTGACTTTCGAGTAGCACTTGACGCTCCCGCAACTGGCGACAGGACATTCAAAAGCGCCGGTTTAAAAGCACGCATTCTGGTATTCGCACTTCGCGATGGAATTCTAATCGCTATGCCAGTGGAACAGCTTGTGAGTTATCTTCCACTCTCCATTGAGCTTGAGCAGCGTGAAGACGTCGGAGGCGCGACTGTTCACGCCCGCGAGTTTGCCCGACCAGCCCCGAACCTCTAGATGGACCAGCGCGATCGTCTCAATGATTTCGATTCTTGCGAACTGCGGCTCTATCTTCGGTGCCGGTCCGTTCGCGGTCACCCATTCGAAGACATGCTCGATAGATCCGCTGTACTCTACGCCCTGACAATAGCCTGACATCGTCGCTTCCCCGTGAAACGCTGGCCGCATGAGATCGCCGTCCCCGGCACGAGCACCGGCCACATATCGGTCCATCGTGCGGGTAATGGCGTCGTGTTCGACCAGATACCGGTTCGGAGGCACCTCGCTCGGCGAAGGCTGGTGGCCCTCCGGCCGCGCTTCGGCGCTGTCCTGATTTCCGAATCGGGTGCGCCGGCGAGCCCAAGCCTCGATCTCATGCTTGTGCGCGAACACCGTGTCGTACTTCTGGTGCCCTCGACGATGAACCGGGAGGCCCTCAGACGCTTCCCAACGCCGGACTGTGCGCTCGCTGCGGTCTAGGTAGGCTGCGATTTGCTTCCAGGACTCGAGCATTTTTTGAGGCGTGTTTCGCTCCGGCATCGAGAACCTATCTAAGAAACTATATAATAGGGCTCCCCTGCCGGGCGTTGTTCAGGAATGCCAGTGAAAAGCTTTCTGGATGATCCTCCAACCCTCAGGCATCCGGAGAAAAGTAAAGAGGTCCGACATGCGAACGCCGGAACCAGCCAACTTGCCTGACCAGTTTGCGAAGTCGAGCGTGCTGATCCGGCGTCATAGGCCTTCGAGACCTTCAACTAACGCGAATGCCCCCAGCACGGCAATCCACATCGGTCGGTCGGGGGATCGCGGGAGGCACTGAGTTTGTCGCCGGGCTCAATTTCATATCCGTCGCGGAGCGCTTTATCAACTATACCGGGAATCGATCTCAAGAAGTACAGCCGCTAGCCGCGCGAGCAAGTCAGATTGCCGACGCGTTTCGAGAGGAATTCGATGGTGTCGACACATGCGAACGGTAGCCAAGATTAGCTCTTAACAGTCGATTCGATCGTTTCCACGAGAAATGTGCGTTCCAGACGACGGCCACACCTTGCTCGTGACGACGGAACGATATGTACCAATATCGGTAGCCTCGGCGTTAAAAGAACTTGCCACGCTCGGAGGGCGGCGTAACTTCCAGGCCTTGCGCTTCCGGCGGCGGATTCCGTGATGAACTATGCTCCCCAGAGCAGACAAACTGCAGGTCACCCATCCAAGAACTCCCCCTTCAGCACCTTCCGCCCGCCCAGCGCATGCCGGAAACTCCACACCGCCAGCGCCAGCGTCAGCCCCAGTATGAACAGCCCGCGGCTCGCATACCACGCCGAAAGGTCCGAAGTCATCGGGGAAACTCCCACCCACACGTAGAAGAAGTACATCAGCACCCCCGGCAGGATTCCGAAACGAAGCATCAACACCATCGTGCAGCCGAAGCCCACTCCCGACACGACTGGATCCGCGTTGATGGCCGCCCACAGCGCGACCATCCCCACCGCCGCCACCCACGTGTTCCGGACGATCAACCGGAACAGCAGGAACAACAACAGCAGTCCCAACAAAGTGGCGGCGGGCGCAAATGTACCCACCAGCAGCAATTCCACCAACGATGCTGGATCCAACCTTTCGGTCGTAGTAGTCGCAGCGGGTAGTAGTGCGCCCATCTGCTGCCAGCGGTACCATCCCAGCGCGTTCGAGAAAACCGCCATCCCGACACCGCAAGTGACGCCCAGCAGCAGGTGACCCGCCACCATCGAATCGCGGCCCTTCCCGGAAAGCAACCGGGTCCAGGAGATCAGGCTCTGCGACCAACGCCGCCGGACGAAGGGCTCCACCGCCAGGTACAGCAGCCCCGTAATCGCCCCCGCAAACAGACCGCGTTCGATTGCGTCGCCAAGGTACCCGCCATCGGCCGCCGTGGGTACGTGATGTGCCCTCACCACATTTGCCAGGAGCTCGCCCAGAAAACCGATCACCACCAATCGCACCGCGCTACTCACGTCCCCACGCCCCGCCTTGTAATTTCGCCACGCCAGCCAACTTCCCGCGAGCAAGACAATCCCATTAAGCGCCACAAGAACCACATCCAGCCGTGTCTGCGCCGCCGTCGAGAGCTGCACGCGAACCGGCGCCCTCCATGGCCCGAACAGCTCAAATGACACCGCCCGCCCTTTCCATGCCGCCGCCTCGATCTGCATCTGAACCTGCGGCGCATGTTCGAACGTGCCCTTCCACGCCTTGCGTTCGTCAAACGGGAATTGCGGAAGCTCCTGCGACTCCACTTCCGTCCAGCGGGACCGGTCCAGACCCGCCGCCTCAAACACCTTGTCCCAATTCATAGGCTGGGCCGCGGCGTTGGCATCCACTACCTGGGGCGGCACGGCGCGGAAGTTCGCCAGCCGCCCTTCCGGATCGAGCGACATGATCGCCATTCCGGGAACGACGAAGGGAGGATCGTTTTCCGTAACCGTGGGATCGCGCGGCTCCATGTACCGCGGACTCATCCGGTAGAAGAAGTTGATCACACGCGGCTGGCCTCGGCGCACCAGTTCGCGAAACTCCTCGGGCTTCAGGTTCTTTTTCGCCCAGTCCTGCCAGGCTGTCTCGACAGAAAACGACCAGGTATCATCCGCCGGCGCGTCGGGATACCCCAGCTTCGCCGCGATCTCGCGAGCCTGCCGCTTCAGAATCTCCGGCGAATTCGGCAGAGGCGTCAGGTTCACGATGTTCGACTTGCTACTCAACCACGGCATCACGAGCAGCCCGATCACCACCGCCGCCATGCACACCACCGCACCGCGCACGCTCAGCGAGCCTGTGTTGTCCGACGCCGCTACCATCGCGGGCGTGGGTGTGTCCCCCGCCGCCAGAGCCTCCGCGAGCGGATCGCCCCCGGGCAACATGCGAGCCAGGGCCAGCGCGCTCTGCGGCCGTTTCGCCGGATCGGGGTCGAGACACCGCGCGATCACAGTATCGATTGCCGGATCGATATCTTTGACGACGCTCACCGCGCTCGGGATGTTCGACCGGTCGTTACTCTTGAACGCGCGCTGGCCCGTGAAGACCTCGTGCAGCACCAGGCCGAGTGCGTAAATATCGCTGCGCTCGGAAACCTCTTTCCCCTTTAACTGCTCCGGAGCCATGTAGGCGGGGGTTCCGCTCTGCACATCCCGCGCCGCGATCGTATCCGCCAGCGCCGCGAGGCCAAAGTCCATGATCAGGACTTGCCCGCGGCCATCGATCATGATGTTGCCCGGCTTCAGATCCCGATGCAGCACGCCTTTCGCGTGCGACGCCGCTAGCCCGGCACACAACTTGCGCGCGATCTCGATGCCTTTGTCCGGCGGCAATCTCCCGATGCGCCGCAACAGCGAGCCTAAATCTTCGCCGTCCACGTACTCCATCGAAATGTATGCCGAGCCTTCCGCTTCCCCGATGTCGTACACGCGGCAGACATTCGGATGTGAGACTTGCCGCGCGATGCGCACCTCGCCGTGAAAACGCTCCAGCAAGCCAGGTCGCGCCGCCACGTTCGGAGGCAGGAACTTCAGCGCGACCGGGTGGTTGAGTTTGATGTCGGTGGCCCGGTATACCTCGCCCATGCCGCCGCGACCCGCGAGAGAAATGATGCGATACCGCTCGGCGAGCAGCGTCCCCGGCGGAAATCGCCCGTCTTCAACGGACGAGGGAGACGAAGGTGGCTTCGCCTTCGGTGCGGCCATTGTCGTTGCTTCCGGATCGGGGGCCAGCGGCGCCGCACACTCCGGACAGAACCGCCCGGGGCTGGTGATCTCCGCGCGGCAAGCCACACAACGCATAGGGAACATTGTGACAGGTCTTGATCACCGTTCCCTTCTGAAGGTTTAGGCTTCGTCCAAGCCGGGAGCCCATCTCTGATGTCGCGAGTCCCGCCCGAGACGGGCGTTAATGTCCAATATCGGTACCTAACCACTACGCCGTTTTGCAGGTTCTATCGCCTCAGGCTAAACTAACGCCCTGTAGAAGATCGACGTGCCGCACATCCGGCCGTCAGGCCACAACGCGTAGTTTGGAATCGCCCCTACCCGAATCCAGCCCAGACGCTCATATAGGCGTTCAGCGTCGCTCCCAGTTGCTGTGTCGAGCACCAGGAGCGTCTTGCCTGCCGCTTGTGCCGAGGCCACCGCGGCCTGTACGAGCTGTGCGCCGATACCGCGCCTGCGCGCGTTCGGGGCGACCAGCATCTTGGCCAGATCGGCGCGATGGGGCTGATTTTCTGGTTGCTTCAGCAGAACTTGTACCGTCCCAACAAGTTCGTGCGTCTTGCTATCCTCGGCAACCAGGAGCGCGCGATCACCGGAATCAACGCTTTCAGCCACAGAATGCCAGAAGCACTCCGCGGTTTCCCGAGGGAGGGGCGCCACTGGCGCCTCCCTTCCATTGCAGACGAGCCGCTCGGCGCTGCTCAAGTTCGGCGCGGACTCGTTCGACTTCCTCCGGAGTCGGAGGAACCTTAATCGTGGGTTTGTCAGTTGCGAAGACGAGTACGCCGGTCACTCCATTCTCGGGATGTACCAGCAGGACTCTGATCTCGATGGTGCCGGGTGCGTTCGCTGCCGCCCGGGCTTCTAGCCGCTGGATACGGCCGTAGACGTTACGCACCATTTACGGCTGCCTCGCGTTCGCTCCGCTGACGTGCCCGGCGTTCCTCCAAACACCATCTCATACTGTCGGCAACCGACATATGCGGGCCCGGCGCATACTGGGGCTTGATTGTTTCGAAGGGCAACCCCTCTGCTTGCAAGCGGCGCTGCTGTCGTTCCCAAAGCACATCAGCAATGTGCTGGTAACGCAGATGCGCAATTGGCGTGCTTGACTGTTCCAGCCGTGTCAGTCGCCGGACGATCGCCCTCACTCGCGCGCTCCCTGTTCGCGGTCGCATCGCTCGATGGCGCGATCGACCACCGCCAGGGGGATATCGAATTTGGGGCCGATCAACCTGCCGTCTTCGTCAACCAGCGACGCCCAGCGCGCCTCGTAGAAATCAAACCAGGCTTCGGAGTGTGGCACCAGACCTGTGGCATCGGTCAGCTTCGTTTCCAGCTTCCTGACCCGTCGGGAGAGAGCGCTCATCAGTTCCGCCCGGACGACTTCGAAAGCTCTGCGGCCTGCTCCAGCGCAGCGACCCGCACCTCCACATCCTCGATTTCGATTGCCTTGCTCGCGTGATCGAGAACGCTGTCAGCGGCCCGCGCCCGAACTGATGGCGGAGTAGGCTGATCCACCATGAGCTGTGAGTTTCCGGCAAGGTTGCGTGAAATCAACCCCGGATAACTGTTAAGGTCGTTCTGCCGTCGGAATCCCCGGCGAGGAGGAAGGCCATGCCGCGGAGCAAAACACCGACCGTCAACCTTGAAGAAGCCAAAGCCCGCTTCGGGCAATGGAGACAGAATCGCATAGGGAAAGCCCGAATACCCGCTGAGCTTTGGTCGGCGGCTGTCGAGGTGGCCCGGAAGGAAGGGATTAATCGAACCGCCAGGGAGTTGCACGTGGCGTGGGACGATCTGAAGCGGCGCGTGGCGACCACGGGAGAGGTTCGGCGCCAAACGGGTTCGCCGGTGTTTGTGGAACTGGCCGCACCGCAGACACAATCGGTTCCCGAGTGCACCCTTGAAGTGGAAGGCCGCCAGGGCAAGCTGCGAATCCAGTTAAAAGGGGCCTCGGTTTCCGATCTGGCAACGCTGAGTCGGGCTTTGTTTGAGTCTGCGTCCTGATTCAGATCACGCCGCAACTGCGTATCTTGGTTGCGATTGAAGCCATCGACGGGAGGAAGGGTATGGATTCGCTGGCGCAACTGTGCCGGGAGAAACTTGCGGCCGATCCGTTTTCGGGCTGCCTGTTTATCTTCCGCAGCCGCAGTGGTAAGGCGATCAGGATCCTCACGTATGACGGCCAGGGATTCTGGATCGCCACGAAGCGCCTTTCAAAAGGCCGTTTCAGGTGGTGGCCGACAGGAAACGAACCGGCAAAGACCCTGCGCGCGCATCAGGCTCAGTTGCTGCTCGCCGCAGGTAATCCGGATACCGAAGCAGCGCCCGTGTGGCGGCGCGTGAGCGCATAAAATAATTTGCCCCCGAGGCTTGCGTTCCGGTTTTCGTTCTGGCACACTGGCGGCAGATGCCAGTTGAGTGGCGATATCGAGGCAGAGCGGTAACAGCCGAGGATATCGTTTTCATACGGCAGTTCATCGCCGGCAATCCTTCCATGAGCCGCCGGAAATTATCGGCGCAGCTGTGCGAAGCATGGCAATGGAAACAGGCCAACGGGGCGCTGTGCGATATGGTCTGCCGCGGTCTTCTGCTGATGCTGCACCGCACAGGCGAGATCGAACTGCCCGCAACTCGTCAGACCTCGCTCAATCCGTTTGTGCAAAGAAACAAGCCTCAACCGGTTCTGATCGATACGTCGGCGCTCCACGGCGGCCTCACTGACATCCGGCCCATCTCGCTCGAACAGGTCAGAAGAACATCCGACGAACCCCTGTTCAACAGTCTCATCGAACATCATCACTATCTCGGATACGAGCAGCCGGTGGGCGAGCACCTGAAGTATCTGGTGTGGGCGCAGGGAAGACCCATCGCCTGCATGGCATGGAGTTCGGCGCCGCGTCATCTGGGCAGCCGCGATCGCCACATAGGCTGGTCTGCCGAGGCGCGGCGGCGCAACATCCGCTTCGTTGCTTACAACACAAGGTTCCTGATTCTGCCCTGGGTGCGGGTGCCGCATCTGGCGTCGCACATTCTGGGGCGCATAGCGAGCTCATTGTCGAATGACTGGGAACAACTCTACGGCCATCCTGTTTACTTCGCCGAAACCTTCATCGATCCCGGCCGCTTTCGCGGAACCTGCTATCGCGCGGCAAACTGGAAACTGCTCGGTCTGACCACAGGACGCGGCAAGGACTCTACCAGCAAACGCCCCAACCGTTCCATTAAAGAGGTGCTCGGCTATCCGCTGACGCCCCGCTTCCGCGAGCTGCTGAGCCAGTCATGAGGAAAAAAACAACCTCCCGGCGCCGGATCGACGTGAATGTGGATGAGCTGGATCGGATCATCGAAGCCGCCATGCAGGCGCCTCTGAACGAGGCCGATGGCAGGACGCTCAAAACCGCCGTGCATGCGATGGCGGAAAGATTAGTGCGGCGGCGGAACACGGAGAAGACCAGCGCCGTACTGGAACCGAAAGTACCACCCGCCGCAGTCGATACGCCGGAACCGGAGCAACAGGCGGCTGCGGGACACGGGCGCAATGGCGCAGCTGCATTTACGGGAGCAAATAGAGTCGCCGTCGCGCATGCCACTCTTCACTCCGGCGACCCCTGCCCGGGATGCCAGGAAGGAAGAGTGTACCGTCAGAAGGAACCGGCGACGGTGATCCGCATCATTGGGCAAGCGCCGCTGAAGGCGACTGTGTTCGAGATGGAACGGCTGCGCTGCAATGCCTGCGGCGAGATGTTCACCGCCAGCCAACCGCAGTCAGCGGGTCCGGAAAAGTTCGATCCGACAGCAGTGGCTATGATCGCGCTGCTGAAGTACGGTACCGGAATGCCATTCAACCGGATGGAGCGGCTGGAAGGACAACTGGGGATGCCGCTCCCGGCCGCCACCCAATGGGAGTTGATGGAGGCAGCCGCGAAGCGGATCAAACGCATACTGGACGAGTTCATCCGGCAGGCGGCGCAGGGCGGCGTGATGCACAACGACGACACCAGCATGCGGGTTCTGAAGTTGGCGCGGAATACCGATGATGGGCGCACCGGAGTGTTTACAAGCGGTATCGTATCGATCTGCGGCGGGTGGAAGATCGCGCTGTACTTTACAGGCTGGAAGCACGCGGGAGAAAATCTTGCCGATGTTCTGAAGCAGCGCGCGGCGGAGTTGAAAGCGCCGATCCAGATGTGCGATGCGTTATCGCGGAACTCGCCGAAGCTTATCGAAACCCTGCTGGCCAACTGCCTGGCGCACGGAAGACGGCAGTTTACGGAAGTCGCGGAGAGCTTTCCCGACGAATGCCGGTATGTGCTGGAGTCGCTGGGCGCGGTATACGGCTTCGATGCCGAAGCGAAGGATCTCGGCCTGACGCCGGAGGAAAGGCTGACGTTTCACCAGACGCACAGCGCACCGGTGATGGAAGATCTGCGCCAATGGATGGAGGCTCAGTTCGCGGAACATAAGACGGAACCGAACTCGGGGCTGGGCAAGGCAATCTCTTACTTACTGAGACACTGGACGAAACTGACACTGTTCCTTCGGCAGCAAGGCGCGCCCCTCGATAACAACGTCGTCGAGAGGGCACTGAAGAAAGCGATTCTGCACCGCAAAAACGCACTCTTCTATAAGACGATGAACGGTGCGCGCGTGGGCGATCTCTTTATGAGCATGATCCACACCTGCGAACTGAACAAGGTCAATCCATTCGATTATGTGACGGCGTTGCTCCGGCATCCCGCGGAAGTGGCTGTGCGTCCGGCGGAGTGGATGCCCTGGAACTACAGACACGCCGCGAACGCCGCGGTCGCGTAATATCATGGTTCGGTCGCATGGCCGAAAGCATTAGATAATAGCCATACGGGAACAAGGCTCTCAAATGGCCGCCAGACGGGCATCCAAAACAGCAAAACCGAAGAGGGTTTTTGGCCAGCGCCAGGAACCGGCGAAAATGTTTCGCGTTGGCCTCTACGCGCGCGTGTCCACGCACGACCAGCAGACTCTGTCGTTGCAGATGCGCGCCATGCGCGAGTATGCGGCGAAACGCGGCTGGACCGTCGCGGTTCAGATCAAAGAAGTCGGTTCGGGTGCGACAGAGCGTGAGCTCCGAGAGAGTCTACTTGCAGCGGCGCGTCGGCGCGAGATCGATGTGGTGCTGGTCTGGAGACTGGACCGATGGGGCCGGTCGCTCGTCGATCTGGTCGTCACGTTGAAGGAACTCGCCGAACTGGGTGTCAGTTTCGTATCGCTCACCGAGGCACTGGACCTGACAACGCCAACGGGCCGCGCCATGGCCGGGTTGCTTTCGGTGTTCGCAGAGTTCGAACATGAGATTCTCCGCGAGAGGATTCGCGCCGGCATTGCCGAAGCGCGGCTGAAGGGAAAGCGCTTCGGGCGGCCGCTGACTGCGGCAAAGAAGGCCGGCCAGATCCGGAAGCTATACCGTGGCGGCGTCAGTAAGGCCGAGATCGCCCGCCGTCTCGATATCGGCCGGACTTCCGTGCGCCGGATACTGTCAACAAAGCAGCCATGAAGAAACAAGCCAAAGATCCGGTTCGCGAAGACCGAATTCATAACGAAGCCATCGCGGATGCCAACGGGCCGGAGGAGCAGGTCATGGGGTGGCGTTGCTACCTGGATGACAAAATCCGATTCCCTTTTCAAGCCAGATGCATCGCTCGCAGGATCGTTTCACCGCTGAGGGAAGGGGAAACCGTCGAAGTCCATCGCATGGCTCCGGAAGAGGCCTGCTCGACTGAAATGCTCGTGCTCATCCGCTGGCACGGTCGAGTCATGGCCGTTCCCCTGTCCCAACTGGCGGCTATCGACCCCGACGACGCCACCGCCGAGGCTATTGGCGACTGGCATTACTGGGCGGCGAGAGGTTACCTTTTCTGAGTTTTCAGTCGGACCCGCTGCGGTTAACCTCCTGTTGGCGAAGGAGAGCGCGCAGACCGTGCTCGAAGCGATTCGAGGGCATGACGAAGCGCACCCCGCTGAACAGCTCATCCGACTGGGTAAAACTGCTTAGGGTGCCGTTCGGCGTTGTCTGATCGATGTCCGTCCAGGCGGATAAGACCGCGAATCGTCATGGCACCGATGATTCGGGCTGCCTTCGGCGCAGCGTCAGAGCGAGGACTTGACAAGGATGACCTTGAACGCGTCGATGGCTCTCAACTCGATAGCTGGACAGTGCCAATCCGGAAGACTTCCGCGCTCAATCCTTTCGCCCTGAACCCTGGTCCGTGACGATCTTCGCCAAACTGAGAAGCTTCGCGCTGATCTTCAGGTGCGCGCGGTCCGCCGCAACCCGATTGATTTCGAAATGGATTTCGCTCTTTTCCACCGTCAAGTTGATAATCCCGCCAATCGCGGCGAACCCCTCTGTCTCGCCAACCGTCAAAGTGCTTGATCCCGTCAAGCCCCGTACGATCTTGCCAGCCTGGTCTTTTTCCGTGGCAGGTATGAACACCATGTGGCAGGTGCTTAACGTTTCGGTCGGTCTCATCGTCAGGACGTCGATGTTATGGCCCCAGGCTTTCCGGGTTCGCAACTCGCCCTCGAGATCCAGGCTGAATGGATCATGACCGACAATGCAGATCGACAGAGGCGCTCCCGGAGCGTTGTATGAGTCGGCGGGCCACTCCACAAACTTCGCAAAGTTGTACAGAAACGCAAGTTTGACTGGATACTCAACGCTTTCCCCGCTCAGCGAGACGGCAGCAGGAAAGACACAAGTGAAGAACAAGCATACGGCTTTGATAAAGAAACCCTTCGGGACTCTGCGCGCGTCGATGCGAACCAGATAGCGGACTAACGCCGGTCCCTTGCCATTACGTTTCTGCATCCGAGCCTTTTTATCAGCGAAAGCGGTATCCGGCCTTGATCCGGAATGTTCTGCCATCCTGGGCGATGACGTTCTCCACCAGGCCGTCTCCGACCGGGTCCGCATAGTTCCGATTGAATGCGTTATAGATGCTTGCCGACGCTTCCCATCCCTTTAAGACATTTCGCGTGAATAGTGTAAAGTTGGGGACGACGTAAGCATCCGTATATTGACCTGTTAATGTTGCCCTCCTGCTGACGAATTGAAGATCCATGCTCGCGAGAATTTTTTTCCGGAAGAGGGGAACGCTGAGAGCTGCCTGGGCGAGATGTTTGGGTGCATTCGGGACAGCCGTGGTCGAGCTTTGGAAGGAAGCTTCCTGAAAGGCGTAACTGGCTGTGCCCTCCAGCCCCCCTGGCAGCCCTCTCGATAAGGTAAAGTCAAAGCCGCGAAGGTCCAGCGCCCCCCCGTTGACGAAAAAAGCGTTTCCATTCGCCGGGTCTACCTGCTCGCTGATCACATTGCGAATAGGGTAGTAAAAGCTCGAAACAGCCACTCGAAAGCGATTCGATAAGGCTTGTTCCCATGCCAACTCCATCGTTCTGACAGTCTGAGGCCGAAGAGACGGGTTTGCTTCATTTCCGGGCGCATCGTAGTACAGCTCAAACAGATTAGGAGGGCGAAAGGACTGGCCGTAAAGAAACTTGAACGCCGTCTTTTTCCATGGATTGTAGATCAGTGCGCCCCGTGGATTTGCCGTACCTCCGAAAGTGGAATAGTGGTCATAGCGAAAGCCCAGATTAAGTATGAGGTCCTTGCGAAGGTGAATTTCATCCTGCGCGTAACTGGAAAAGACCGTTGAAGTTCTATTGGAATTGAAATACTGCACAAAGGGCTGAACGTCATAATTTCCTTGATCCTGCTGAAAATTGTCCTTGAATTCAGCGCCGAGACTCAATTTTTGTCTCTCAAACAACTGTTTGGAGAAGGTCGCCTCTTCCCCCACCCATTTGCCGTGGGCAAAGTTCCTGTTGAGCGCCCGGGAAGAACCGCCCGACGCCGAATAATCGTAGATATACGTGCCGTCGTTATTGAACTGATCGTAATATGTCCGGCTGATGACGTTCCAGCCATGGCCAAGTTTGCGCTCGTAGCCGAGATCGAGGTAGCCGCGCACGTCGATGGTGCGTGTTCCAGTGACGTTGAAAACAGTTCCGAAGGAAGCGGTCGGAATCCCTTTATCGCGGGACCCAAACACGCCCTGCAGCGTGAAATTACCCCAGGAGAGATTGGCAAACAGCTGGTGGGACTCGTCATCGTCGGCGTTTACGGCGATACCGTTGTTAGTCGCGGGACTGTCAAATGCGGGGAAAAAAAGCTGCCCCTGCCCATGGGAATCATAGAAGGAGCTGGAAAGAAGCACTTCCAGACCGTTTTTAGACGTATTGCCATAGCTGACCCGGCCCTCGTAGGTACCGTAGCTGGCCACTTCGCCCGCTACGTTCACCCCTGACAAATCGCGCCCGCGCTTTGTGATGATGTTGACGACCCCCAGAAAGGCGCTTGCAATGTAAAGAGAGGAATTGGGCCCCCGGATCACTTCAACCCTGTCGATCAGGTCGACGTCAATAGGGAACTCCGTCCCAATCAGAGCCGCGTCGTAAATGTTGTCGTTGAGTCTGTGGCCGTCAACGGATAGTGAGATGCTGCTGTTGTATTGTCCTGGAAGTCCATAGCCCTGTACCCCCACGTAGCTGTAATTTCGGTCGTAAGTTACGTGGAACCCGGTGACGGTTCTTAGGATGTCGGCCAGTGTCCTGTAGCCGTATCTCTGGATGTCTTCGGACGTAATGATCGTTACAGAAGCCGGGGCTTCAGTGATTTTTTGCTTGAACCCGGAAGCGCCATAGACGGAACCGACGTCGATCTGCATCAATTCCTCCAGACTCATGTCCGCCAGGCTTGGTGGCGGGCCCGCGGTTTGCCCCAACGCGAGTAACGGCAAGATAAAAAGGAGAACCGGAGCGTACGGATCTGACCCTAAGGAGGATCTCGATCTGCCGGGAACCTTTCGCGGATCTCCCGCTTTGCCTGCCAAATGAATACCGCATCTGTTCGCGACGACTTTGGGAATCTCGCGTGCCGTCACTCTATTCCATCGTCTTTCGGCTGTCCCTTCAGCCCGTCACAACCCCGCCGAGGCCCTTCGCTGATCTCTATCGGACGGAATCGCTTCTTCCGGCCCGCGGCCTCGACCAATTGTGGCTCAAGCGGATAGGCAAAGCCGCCCATCTCGAACACAAGCCCAGGCTCTATGCGGTGCAACACGGTTGCCGCCGCGTCGCCCATTGGCGCGCAGCACAGTTTCTCTTCACCAATTGCAGTTTCGGACCCGCAATAGGGGCAGGCGACGGAGTTCAGATTGCCGAACATCACCTGGCGAATCTGGTGTTCTATCCAAGCGAACTTATCCGGGAATTCCATATGGATTCGCCTCATTAATTCGTTTAACAGGCTTCAGATTTGTCCAGGTCGCGTCTATAATTTTGACTTGTACACGCACAATATATGCCAAATATGGCGCATGCAAGTCTTGGCTTCTAATTGCCGTGTTTTTCAGTGCTTAGACCCGATCACTCTCTATCAGGATTCTTAATCTTCGAACCAAACGTTGGCGAGTGACCAAATATGGCCGGAAATGCTCCCTCGTGAGCTTTTCGTGATTTCGGCCGCCGGGGCCATCTTCAACGCCGGGGCAACCGGGACGGAGAGCCCGAATTTGTCGAACGTGTATTTCTCCATGCGCCTTGCCCGCTTGCCGGTGCCGATCCTGCGGACCGTTTGCAGTAACAGGCCGGTCGCCCCGCCAGGTAGAAGGCCAACGGAATTCAGGGGTACATCAATCAGACCGGCAAGGGGCGGGCCGACCCGTGGACACGCGGATGGTACCCGCTGTTGATGCCTGAACAGTTATGGGACACTGGCTTGGATGCAGGCTAATGCAGCGGCGGCCGCACGCACTGCCGCACTGTCTCTATTGGTGCTTGTGCCCTGCTTCTGGCATTCCCGAATCCAGGCGGGCGATCTTTCGAGCCACGTTTACAATGCGTGGCTCACAGTCCAGGTGGCGCAGCGGCCTGTTCCAGGTCTGGCGGTTGTGCCTCAATATTCCAATGTGCTGTTCGACCTCATGCTCTCGAGTGGAATGCGGCTATTCGGCGCCGACATCGCGCAGAGGATCGCCGTCGCCGTGTGTGTCTTGATCTTCTTCTGGGGTAGCTTCGCATTCGTGGGCGCCACATCCGGCAGGACCGTATGGTGGATTGCGCCATGTCTCGCGATGTTGACCTACGGATGGGTATTCCACATGGGCTTCTTTAACTTCTTTCTGTCTCTCGGACTATGTCTGTTCGCGCTTTCCGCATGGCTCAGAGGATCAATTACGCTCCGTGTAATCGGCCTCGTTCTACTGGCGATTGCGTGCACCGCACACCTGCTCCCCGTGGTGTGGGCGGTCGGAGCCGCAATCGCAATGAAGCTGGCCGAGCGTTATCCCAGCGTGCCGCTCCCGATGGGAATTGCAGCCCTTCTCGTCATGCATTTTGGGATCGCCAGCCTGTACGCGACGAGGTGGTCATGGGACCACATAGAGCTGATGACCGGCGCCGACCAGTTCATCCTCTTCGGCTCCGCCTATTCGATGGTGGCCGCGTGTGCGCAGCTTCTTGCCGGTACAGTTATCTGGCTGCGCGCCCGCCATTTCGGCATAGCCGCGTTTTTCAGGAGCCCTGACGCGCAGGTGCTCGGATTGCTGTCGCTCGCGATCCTGGCCATGCCCTCCGCCATACGGGCCTCCGATTACCGCTGGCCGCTGGGATACCTGCCGGAGCGAATGTCGCTTACCGTGGCGGTGATGGCCTGCGCGGTCATGGCGCGCGCGCCCGTTGCCCGATGGCAGGCCGCTTCCTGCTGGATTCTCCTCGCGGCGTACGGAACGCTGCTCTACGGGGACACGGGTGCGTTGAATCGACTGGAAGATGCGGTAACCGCTAAAGTCTCGGGTTTCAAGCCAGGACAGTGTGTCGTCATCGCGGCCGGCATACCGGACACACGCGCCAATCAACTGGATCACATGGTGGACCGTGCCTGCATCGGCCACTGTTTCAGCTACGCGAATTACGAACCCTGCTCGCTCGACTTCCGTTTGAGAGCTACCGGCCGGAATCCCGCGGTAACACCGGATTGCGACGCTTCGTTTGCCATGCAGGCCGGTACTTATATCGTCAAGGCAAGTGACCCTGCATTGGTACAGGTCAACGTCTGTCCGGGCGATAGGGTAGTCGTGACGGAGCTTTACGCCGGCCAAGTCGCGGGCCACCCCGACTGCCCGACAAGATGACCGCGTTTATGACTGGAAAACGTGTCGCCCCGGGCTGTCACTTTGCCGATCTGCCCGGCGTCATTGCGAACGAATACGCCGCCAGCTTCCAGGCCTTCCCTCAAACCAGACGCGGTTGGGGTGACTGGTCAGTGAAAACGCCCTCGGCTTGTCTCTGGATCCTGTCAGCGGATAGATCGAAGATGGAGGGACGGTATACGTCCCAGGCAGCGAGCCTGAACTCGATTGCCGTCCGGACGACCCCAAGACCATAGATCGCGCTCCGACGGAAATTAATCGACGATGCCTCGGGAAAGTATTTTGTTGGACAGGAAATCTCGCCGATTCGCGCCTTCAACATCACAGACTGAGCCAGTACCTGATTGTCGAACAGGAAGTCTTCCGAGTTTCGATCCAGCGGCAGCGCGCGCAGAAGTTCGCTGCTGAATGCGCGGTATCCCGTATGGTATTCAGAAAGACTTGCCCCCATTACGAGGTTCTGGAATGCTGTGAGCGCCCGATTTGAAACGTACTTATAGACAGGCATACCACCCCGCAACGCGCCTCCTCCGAGCATACGCGAGCCTAAAGCCAGATCGTAAACCCCGTAGGCCACCATGCTGGCCATGGCCGATATCAACAGAGGGGAATACTGATAGTCCGGGTGAGTCATTACGACGACGTCGGCGCCCGCACGCAGGGCCTGTAGGTAGCATGTCTTCTGATTTCCGCCATATCCCCGGTTCCGATCGTGAACGTACACATCCAGGTCCAGACGGCGGGCCAGCGCAACGGTTCCGTCGGAGGAGCCGTCGTCGACCAGTATGGTGGCGTCAACCGTCTCGGGGAGATCCCGGACAGTCGCTTCGAGCGTCTTTTCCGCATTAAAAGCCGGCAGTACAACTACGATTTTCTTACCGTTAATCATGGAAGTGCGATCTCCCCAAATTTATGAATGTGTCATCGCATCGATGACAAGGTCCCGGCCCACAGGTACAGCGCTGTCAGATCCGAACGTTTCCAGGCAACGGCCGACCGGCGGAATGGTGGCGCCCAGGTATGGAAGTCGACACGTAATTGCCCGCCGACCGCGTTCGGAGCAGTAGAATTCAGGACGACAAAGTCGGGCCGGAAATCCCCGCAGTGGTCCCAGAATTCGAACCAGAATCCCTTTCTGCGATCATCGGTTAAGGAATCCTGGAACCGGACTACTCTTACATATCCAGAGCGCTCGACCTGGGTCCAGCCATCGTATTCGAATCCAGCCGATATTTGATCGCGCGAAATCCCGGTTGTTTCGAGCTCATCGGCTACGGCCAGACGTGCCCGAACGGCTGCGGAATAATCGTGCGTCGTCACGATTCCATAGCACGAAAATAACAGGAGACAGCACCACGCGATAAGCGGAACAGGGCGCCGATGCCATCCGAACTGCAGCAACACGACCAGCATCAGGAGTGGAACGAGCGGAAGCATGTACCTGTCGAAAGCGAGTCCGATCAATGCGCCGGGCACG
The DNA here is from genome assembly GCA_963764845.1 of Terriglobia bacterium. Taxonomy (GTDB): domain Bacteria; phylum Acidobacteriota; class Terriglobia; order Bryobacterales; family Bryobacteraceae; genus BOG-234. Next base: position 233,431 of record CAVXUE010000001.1, read on the forward strand.
ATAAGCGCCGTATACCCGAGCGAGAAAATTCCGAATACGGACAGAGCGGCACGGTGGCCGGGATCCAGATATCTGCGCCCGTTTCCGAACGCTCCGACAATCAAAGACAGGACGCACAGATTGACCAGACCGGTAATGACGATGCGGACCACGGGAGACAGAACCGCGGGTTTGGTCAGGAACCACTCTTGCCCTTCCGAGGCGATTCCGACCCATGTCAGAATGCTGTTTCCAAAAGGCGCCACAACGCCGCCGAAATTAACTACGCAGAAGGTAAATGCCGCGAGTGCCAGGAAGCAGATCCCCGACCATAGCAGGGGTCTCCGTTTGACGAGGGGCAAAAAACAGCAGAATGCGGGCATTGACGCCAGGACGCAAACCAATGCCAGGCTGACGGTAAGACTCATGGCCTTCCCCGATTCGTGGAGAAGCACCCACCGGAGTTGCCGATGACTGAGTTGCAGGGGCCCATACGGCTGGCCGAAATAGTGAACGATCGCCAGAATCGCCACCGATACACCACCGTAGGCGGCAATAGCGTGCGCACTGAATCCCTTATCCGCCCGGCGCGCCCAAAAAAGATACGGAATCAGCGTGATTGGCGCAGCCCAGACAATTTGCCGGTTAGCCCCGCCAATCGCGCCTGCCAGCGTCAAAACCCAGAGCCAGCGCGCTGCCCCTCGCAATCCCCCGGCTTGAACGCAACGTATCGTCGCATAGACACAGAGCATGGCGAAGAAGCAACCGGAGGCATCCGTCATGAATGAGGCGGCTAGCGGGAGAAACAATGGGGACGTGCCGGTCGCGACCGACGCAAATGCCGCCAATTCCGGCGAGAGTCCGATAGCGCGCCCGGTAGCATACACGAGCAGCACGAAACCCATCGAGACGGGAATCATCGCGATCTGAAGAACCGGAAAGGAAAAGCCGAACGTACGGATCCACGGGAGGGCCCAGAAGGTCTGGAAGAGCAGGATCGGACTTCCCCAGCCGTTGTACTGCATTCTGCCTGTCGCGGCCATCTTCATGGCAACGTGACCGTAAGACCAGTCGTCGTTGAAGCCGACCACGTTGAAAGGATTCGACAGCAGAATACAGATCAGCAGAGTTCCGCAGCAAAGCGCGGGGTAATGCCAGGTTTTTTTCGAACGTACTGCAAATAAAGAATCGGGTTGCGGGTCAAGCATCCATGTAGGGGATGAGCAGGTGGCGGTCCGCCACATGATCCTTTAGAATGAGCGTCCAAGCTGCTTTGGACGATTCGAGGCGCCTGAGAACGAGATTTTACCCGCGTGATGCAACAGGTCTGCTATCGGAGTTGGTACCCCGTTGGGGCCATCGTTGGGAATGGCTCGCCCGATTGCCGTCGCGACTCGCGTTCCGAATCATGGCACTTACCTGTTTTCCAGAGCCGGGATAAGTCTCAGCGCCGCGGGCACGAGTGCGCGACGATCATTGGGCGTCTTCTTTTTGGCTCAGGATTCGATAGATGGTTGCCCGGCTGATCCCCAGTATCTCGGCCGCCTCCTGTTTGTTGCCTCCGACCTGGGTGAGGACTGAGTGAACATGACGCTTTTCAACCTCTTCAAGCGTCAGCAGCCCTTGACCCTCGCGGGCGGACTCGCGCGAATGCAGATATTCCGGCAGATCCGGAAGATCGATCAGGTCCCCAGCGGCCATCATGCACCCGTGTCCGATCACGTTCTGCAGCTCGCGGATATTCCCGGGCCAGAAATACCGCGACAACACGGACTGCGCCCGGCGTGTGAGACCCTTGACGCGACTTCCGAGTTGAATGGCAAACTGATCCAGAAAAAACTTTTGCAGCAGAGGCAGATCTTCTTTGCGCTCCACCAGCGTGGGGAGTTTGATCTCCAACATCGACAGACGGAAAAACAGATCCTCGCGAAACAGCTTCTTGTTTGCCATTTCACGCAGATCCCTGTTGGTCGCCGCGACCACACGGGTGTCTACTTTTCGCAGCGCATGGGAACCCACCCGCTGCACTTCATTGTTCTGCAGGACTCGCAATAGTTTGCTTTGCAGGTGGAGCGGAATTTCTCCAATCTCATCCATGAACAGCGTGCCGCCGTTGGCCGCTTCGAAAAATCCGGCGCGATCCTGCATTGCGCCTGTGAACGCGCCTCTGACATATCCGAACAATTCGCTTTCAAACAGCGTCTCCACGATGGCGGCGCAGTTACAAACGATGAACGGCTTGCTGTTTACCGGACTGTAGGTGTGCAGGGCGCGCGCAACCAGTTCTTTGCCCGTTCCGGTGGCTCCGGTGATCAAAGCAATGCGGAAATGAGGTCCGATACGACGGATCCGAGAGTACACCTCCAGCATGGGGGGACTGCTGCCGACCATTTCGCCGAAGCGGCTTGTGCTCAGCATTTCGCTCGAAAGCTGACTTGTCCGGATCCGCGTATTCGCCAGGGCGATCAGCGTGCCGATACGTTCACGCAATACGGCAGGCGAGATCGGCTTGGTCAGATAATCGCACGCGCCTTTCGTTATCGCCTCAACCGCCCGCTGGGTCGAATACTCGCTGGAAAGAAGAACTACCTCGATCGCGGAATCCCATTCCACGATTCGGTCGAGCAGTTCCATTCCATTGATACCTGGCATAACCAGGTCGAGTATGACGATATCGGGATGTATCTGACGAATCAGTTCCCAACCCTCGGCGGGGTCGGTGGACCGGGAAATCTCCAAATCCGGCTGGGTCAGGGCGCTCTCGATGAAACCGAGGACCAGTGGATCGTCGTCAATGGTAACAAGCTTAACGGGCGTCGGGGTACCTGCGGATTAAAAACACGGTTGACCAGAAAAATCGTGTGATCATACTCAGCTGATTGTACCCCTAATATTCACAGCGGGTATGACATATCAGACAAATACCGATGGATATTCAGCCATCAATACTTTATGCTTATTACCCTTGTAGTGGCTGTCGTTCCTTCAGGCTCAGTCTGGACATTGGACAAGGCAAGCCCCCCTGCGTTCCTGGAAAAACAGCACTACAATAAATGCGTTGGTTTTTGGGTTGGAGGCGATGGAGACAGAGTTCAGAAAGACTGGAATCAGCGTTTTGGCCAACATACCGTGGGGTACACATTTCTGCAATTTCTATGAAACCAAAGACGATCTCCTGGATATTCTGATCCCGTACTTCTCAACAGGACTGGAAAACGGAGAGTTCTGCCTCTGGATCGTATCCGATCCTATAGACGAAGCGGATGCTACGAACGCATTGATCCAAACTTTTCCTCAGGCCGAGCGGCATCTGGCGGCCGGCGACATCAAAGTCGTGACACATCGGCAGTGGTATCTCAAGAACGACGCTTTCGATCGAGGCCGGGTGATCGAAACCCTGCTGGAAAATCTCGCTCAGGCTCTGGCGAAAGGCTATGCGGGAATGAGGGTCAACGGTAACACATCGTGGATGAGCGAGGAGGACTGGAAAAGCTTTATGGAATATGAGCGAGGACTGGACGAATTGATTGCCAATCGGAAAATCGTCCTGCTATGCACTTACCCGCTCCTTAACGTCCGAGCTACTGCGCTTTTCGACATCGCGCACACGCACCAGTTCGCCGTCGCAAAGCGAAATGGGCATTGGGATGTACTTGAAACCCCGGAATTGGCGCGCGCCAAACAGGACCTGCATTCGTTGTCGCGAGCTCTCGAACAGCGAGTCGCCGAACGAACCATTGCGTTGGCGGATGCCAACGAACAACTCCGGGCCCTTTCGGCGAGACTGATCAGCGCGAGAGAAGAGGAGGACACGCGGATCGCGCGTGAGCTTCACGATGAACTTGGGTCTGCCTTGTCGAGTCTCAAGTGGGATCTGGAGGAAGTTTTCGAGCTTATTTCCAAAGCGGGCGAGCAGCCACCGCTCCCGACGGCACGTGAAAGGCTCGAAGCCATGATGAGGTTCACTGACGTAACGATTAAAACCGTCGGAAGGATCACCTCGGAGATGCGGCCGCTCGTACTGGACGATCTCGGACTGGTGGAAGCAATCGAGTGGCAGGCGCAGCAGTTTCAGGAGCGAACCAGAATTACCTGTCATTGCGAGGTTCGTCTCGATGCGGTCGATCTGACCAGAGAGCAATCAACGGCCGTCTTTCGCATTTCTCAGGAGGCGCTGACCAACATCCTGCGCCATGCGCAGGCCAGGACAGTCCACATCGTAATGGAAGAAAAGGCCGGCGTGTTTGTTCTGACGATCAGCGACGATGGCCGGGGAATCACGGAGGAGGCGAAATCGGGCGCTTCCTCCCTGGGTCTTCTGGGTATGCGGGAGCGCGCCCGCCTGGCCGGCGGTAACGTCGTTGTAACCGGCGCCCACGGAGAAGGAACGACCGTCATTGTGCGGATTCCCATATCCGGTCAGGCGGGTGATTTGGAATAGGCCTCCGACTCTATCCGATGAAAAAAATCCTGATCGTAGACGACCACGAAGTTGTCCGGGATGGCGTCAGGAGAATCCTCGGCGAGCAATCCGAAAAGGTCAGCTTTGGCGAGGCAGGTACGATTCCGGAGGCACTGCGGTTGGTGGGTGAGGACGATTGGGATCTCGCGATACTGGACGTTTCTCTCGGCGACCGGAGTGGACTGGAACTACTGGCGCAGTTGAAACTGATTCGCCCCAAACTTCCCGTCCTGATCATGAGTATGCATCCGGAAGAGCAATATGCCCGCCGCGCCTTAAGGGCGGGCGCGGCGGGCTATTTCACGAAAGACAGTTCACGGGCGGAGCTGTTGAAAGCGGTAAACAAAGTGATCGAGGGAGGCCGATATATCAGCGACGGCCTCGCAGAACGGCTGATTGTCGATCTCGATCGAGGCACGGATCGGCCACCTCATGAGACTCTGTCCGAACGCGAGTATGAGGTAATGCGTTTGATTGCCTCGGGAAAAACCGTTGTTGAGATTGCGGGCCTGCTGTCCCTGAGCGACAAAACCATCAGCACCTACCGTGCGCGAATTCTGGAAAAAATGGCCATGAAGAATAACGCGGAACTTACGCACTACGCGATCCGGAACAAACTAACGGATTGACCGCGGGGTACGGTGCGTAAGGCGAATGACCACAGTCCTGTAAGGAAATTACCTGCATAACACCGCGATATTGTCCGATACTCTTTCCGTAGTGTTTCAAATTAGGACACCACTACTCTTTCCGGGGCCGGTCATTTAGCATATGATAAAGGCTGTTAGGGAGACCAAATATCAGCGGGCCAGCCAGGCCAATACGAGATAACACCTCATTCCCGCGAGAAGCTTTGTTCCGGAGTAGGGAACGATATTTATACTGATAGTGCTAATTTATGTCCGATAATTCCCGAGGGAACGGCGAAACTGTCCTTGTTGTCGATGACAGCGAGATATTTCGCGATTTTCTCGTTGCAACACTCGAACGTGCAAACTTCGATGTGATTTCGGCCGACTCTGGCCCAAATGCCGTAGCTCTTGCGGCAAAGACGGAAAGGATCGACCTGGTCCTCACCGACTGGGACATGCCCGAGATGTCGGGCATTGCGCTCGGTCAAACTCTGAAATTGCTCAGGCCGGGCATCCATGTCATGCAGATGTCGGGCGGAGCGCACGATGCCATGATGGTCATGAATTACGGCTGGGCGTACCTTCAGAAGCCTTTTGTGGCGCGAAGATTGGTCGAAATGATAAACGAAGTACTACACAGCCCCGATCGGTCACAAGTCGGGGGCGAATCATTCGATAGCCGTCTCGATACCAACCCGAACTCGCCTCAGGCGAAAGATTCCGATAATCACCCGGCAGAGAGCAACGAACCGAGGGACAGGGGAAGGTAGGCACCCGTTCCTCGGTGTGGGGATGCCCGCTGAGATCTGGTTTGAAATTCAGCCGATTTGTTGGCACTTGTGGCTCCCCAGGGAATTCAGACCAAATTACTATGCCACGCAAAACTATCGGCTCGGAGTTCCCCGTTTCGAAGCCACTCGATTCAGCGGGCGCCTTGTTGGAAACGCCTCCGCCTGACACTACGGACGCAAATTTGTCAATTGGGGCCCGACTCCCGACTGAGGAGGTCTGGCGATTACTGGAAGGGAAGCCGCGATTACTGGAAGGGAAGCAGGTGATACGCCCCAACCGTCCGGCCCGAAAGCCCAGACCGGTGCCGACCATACCAATCACCAGATTGCTCATCGTGGACGGTGACACGGCCCAGATGAAAACCCTGTGCGATAGTCTCAAGCCTCACGGCTACAGCAGCACGAGCATGACATCCGCCGTTGAGGCCCTGGCGGTACTTCGGGAACAGCCATTCGATCTGGTTCTCACGGACCTGGACATGCCGGAAATGGACGGGATTGCGTTCCTGCGCACGGCCCGCGAGATCGATCCGGACCTGATCGGGATGGTAATGACCGGGCAGGACTCCGAAAATGCCGCGAAGGCAATGGAGGCCGGCGCGCTCGACTACCTTGTCAAGCCGTTCGAGCTCAGTGCCGTTCTGTCCGTGCTCGCGCGAGCGCTCAGTGTGCGGCGGTTACGCCTCGAAAACATCCACCTGCAGCAGGCGGTGGGGATCCATGAACTGAGCATGGTCATCCGGTTGACTCTCGATTTCGAGGCCGTCCTGCAAAAAGTTGCCGAAGCCGCGATGGGGCACACCCGAGTCAGAGAGGTTTCCATACTGGTGCCGATCGAGGATGGAAAGGCACTCCGCACAGCGGCGGTGCGCGGCGATAATGTCGCGATTAAGGAAGGGAAGCGCATTCCACTCACCCCGTCGATCTCCCGCTGGGTGGAGCGCAGCCTCAAACGGGTTTCTCGCCTGAATGAACTCGCCCAGGCTAAAGCTCCATTACCTCTCTCCATTTCTCAAATGCCCCACAGCACTTCCATTGCGATGCTGTCCGGCGGCAGGTTCCTCGGTATCCTCAATTTCACTTCAACGAATCCTGGCCACCCGGTTTCTCCGGAACAGATCAAAGCCCTTAATATTCTGGCGGGCGCGGCGGCGTCTGCCCTCGAGTCCGCATCGCTGCTCGAACAATTGCGATCCGCCGAACAGCGCTATCGCAGCTTCGCGGAAAGCGCCGGGGACATCATTATCCGCTACGAACTATATCCGCTTCCGCACGTTACCTACGTGAATCCCGCATTTACGTCGCTTCTCGGGTACTCTCCGGATGAACTCTATGCCGACCCGGGGTTGGTGCTGAGAATAGTTCATCCGGACGACCGACCTCAAAAAGAGTCTGTGCTTCGAGGAGAGTTCGCGAACGGAAGTATTGTCACTTTGCGTTGCATCAGTCGGAGCGGGGATACGGTGTGGATCGAGCAACGCAACATGCGCGTGCAGGATGTTGACGGCCGGCTGATCGCCATCGAGGGCGTAGCGCGCGACATCACCGAGCGTCGAAAACTGGAAGAGCAACTTCGCCAATCGCAGAAGATGGAGGCAATCGGCATGCTGGCCGGTGGAGTTGCGCATGACTTCAATAACATGCTGACGGTGATCATCGGATATTCCGAAATGATCCTGGATGAAGATGGACCGACCGCTCAAATCGCCAGGAAAATCGAGCAGCTGAAGAAAGCGGCGGTACATGCTGCGGAGTTGACCCGGCAGCTCCTCGCTTTTGCGCGTAGGCAACTCGTCCAGCCCACGGTGTTGAATGTCAACACAATCGTCGAGAAGAATTGTGAGATGCTTCGCCGGACCATTGGTGAAGATATTGAACTTGTCACCAATCTGGATCCCGGCCTGGGGACCGTTAAGACCGATGCGGGTCAGATTGAGCAAATCCTCATGAATCTCGTTGTTAATGCCAAACACGCCATGCCCCTGGGCGGAAAAATCATTATCGAAACGAAAAATGTCATGCCGGATGAATTTCGTGAGGCCCGAACCTCGGCAGGCGATTCCGGAAGTTTTGTGATGTTGGCGGTAACCGATACCGGGTGCGGCATAGATGCAGCCACGCAGGCCCGAATTTTTGAGCCCTTCTACACCACGAAAGGCTTGGGCAAGGGAACAGGGCTCGGGCTGTCCATCGTTTATGGGATCGTGGAACAGAGCAGGGGCCAAATTCGAGTCGTCAGTCAGCCGGGCCAGGGGGCGAGGTTTGAGATTCTCCTGCCTCTCACCGAAAGAAGGGAAGAACGCCCCGAACCGCCGGTGATATCCCCCGCGGTTCCGACCGGATCCGAAACGATACTCGTCGTGGAAGACGAGTCGGAAGTGCGTGAATTGATCCGCACGATCCTGAAGAAAGCAGGGTATGAAGTGCTCGTTGCGCGCGACGGGAATGAAGGTTTGCAGATCTGTAAGGAGCACGAAGGCAAGGTCGGGTTGATTCTGACCGACATGATCATGCCAGGGATGAGCGGGCCCGCACTGGCCGAATCGATAATGCGAGTCAATCCTGGAATCAGGGTGCTCTACATGTCCGGTTATGCGGGAGACGTGGTAGCCAGCGATCGCGGACTCGATCCCGATATCCTTTTTATACAAAAACCATTTACCGCGAAGCAATTGAACGCCAGAGTTAGAGACATCCTGGATGGCCCCGTTGGTCGCGAGCAACGACAAGCGAAGGCAGGCGTCGCTTAGACTGCGGAATTTCCGTTCTGATATTCATTGCGCCGCTGCCTGCGGTTCAATCGCGTTTTTGCAGATGGGTGATCAAGATCGGTTCCAGTATCCTGCTCCTGTCGCAATAGAGCGCGGCTCCATTCAGGCAGTTATGAATCAGGGAGTTACGAGGGCTGGGGTACTCCGGCTCAGCCCTTTTTCGCGCTCAAGGTGCAGTCGCGCCACCCGAACCGACAGCCACACGCCAAAACACGCGAGCGCGCAGAAAGGGATCCACCTTTGGACATCCGGGTAAAGTCCGTGGATCAGAACCGGCGGCAAAAAGAGAACAGCGAGATAGACCCGGGACAACAGCAGATCGTGGACAAACAGCTTGCTGCCCGTGATCGCGATTGCAAGGAGGTACAGCAATATCAGGTGTGTGTTCGGATCACCGTACCCGAAAACGACTCCCGACCAGGCCGCCAGCAAACCCCATAGCCCGCCGGTCGCAATCAATACAGCGAGAACACAGAATCGCCACGCCTCTGCCTGCCGCGAACGAAAACGCTCCATCCACGCGATCGCAAGGAGCCGGAGTTGCGTGTCCCGGCGATTGTAACCAAGGGCGAAGCATATCCAGGCCGCCAGGAAGCCCCAGAAGACTCCGCACAGCATGACCAGAGCCACGATCCAGACCCGGCCGATGCGCGATTGACGCGTTCGCACCGGCTCAATCGCGAAAAGGCGTAAAACGATCTGGGCGCAAAAAAGAGTGGCAAAACCTGCCCGCATGACCGGTTGATCATACAGCACCACTCCGGTGAAGATGACTATGGCGAGGCACAGGGGATGTCCCCAATTCGCTTTTCGCAGCAGGGAGGCGACATCCTCGGTCATGCTGTGCGCGCTTCGCGTGTTCTCCATCGACGTCACGGTGCTCAAATGAACCTTTCCGGCAACCCCGGAAAATCAACGCGACGGCGTTCAGTCTTGAGAATGGAGTCAGACATTTTGAAAATCGCCGCGAGTCCGCTTGTTCACAGCCGCGCCGACCGGAATTGCGGGAGCAGCTCAAACGCGGTGCTTGAGCCGTTAATCGACTCGCCATTCTGCCGAATCGCGCTTTCTACAAGGTCTGCGGTGTTACGGGACAACCGCAGATATTCGACTTGCAATGGATCGATTCGCATGAGACGGCAACAAGTAGCATCTACCGCCGCCATGTCATGCCCTGTCACGATAACACCGGCAGTCTTGGGCGTTCCCTGAATCGGGCCATTGCCCTCCATGCCGACGATTCCGTCCACGAGCGCGAACGTCTGTGGAAATACTGTCTGGATGTCGGTTATACACTCCGCGATTCCAGCCCAATGCAGGACGTTCTTGGGCCAACCATAAACCCCGCCAGGGACCACGCCAAACAGATTTTTCATCGACAGGGTGGCGATGGCCCAATGGTGAGTCTTCATCTTTGGCATCGACACGAGCAGGTCGCAGGAGAGCGCTGTATGCGGCAGGTAGAGGGAGCGCAGCCGTGAAACCGGATGAGCGAACCGGATGGGGGACACGTCATCGAGGTTGAGATCGGTAAACAAGTCCTCAAATCCGGGAATCATTTTGAAGTAACCGGCGGCATCGGCAAGGTCGAGCGTCCCGCGGCGATGCCCCGGGCCTTCGGCGATACGGACGCTTGAGGCCCCCATGGCTTTGAATGCCTCCATCGCGGCATGGACCAATATCGGATTCGTGTTGATTACACTCCCGGCCTCGAACTCCACGAGGTTGGGCTTCAGAACGACATTCTTGCCGCGCACGTTCAGGCGGTGGCCGGCCAACGTGCGCCGAACCGTTTCATATATGTCCTGCGTGTAACCTGACTGACGCACTATCGAAACAACAGGCGCTTCGGCGCGGGGGAAACTTCCGCCCGGTCTCTTTGTGCGGGCGCAACCCGCGAGCGCCACCGCTCCTGCCGCGATAACGGTTCTTCGAGTCAGCCGGGTGCTCATCGGAAAGCGATCCTTCCCTGCTCCGCCGCACTGGCCAGTACTCCGAGCGCGGTGTCGCGTACATCGCGATACGGCAGGGCCGGCGAAGCATCAGGAGCGACTGGCATTCCGTGCGCAAGCAACCCGAGTCGAAGCCAACTCGCGGCCTCCGCGGAACGGCATCCGGGAAGCTCATGTCGTGCAGTCTCAAGCGAGAGTCGCAGTCTTGCTTCCGGCACGCCTTTGAGAGCCAGGAGCGCCATTCCGGTCGTTTCCGGATACGATCCCGCTTCGTAGCCCAGCGCGTGTGTGGAACCGTGATTCCAGCCGCCATCGACACACATGCGTGCCAGCAGAAAGCGCTGGCCGGCAGCCAGCCGTTCGCGCACTTTTGGCGCCTGAGCCGCTTGCCGCATGGCGAAAATGGCCGCCGAGGTCGGAAAAACCCAAGCAGCGGCGCCGGGAAACCAAGGCCAACCTGCATCGCTTTGGTCGGCCGGGGCCTTCTGTCCCAACAGGAATTGTCTCGCCCGATAAGTGAGGGTGCTCTCTTCTCCGGTTTCATTGAGGAGCCATCGCATTCCGCGGGCATGGCGCTCTTCGCCCAAGTCCTGCGCGGGTAGCAGCAGGACAAATGAGGTTACCCAGGTGCTCTGATCTACGGAAGTTCGGGGAGGCCAACCACCATCCGGTCGCTGAGTTGCGCGCAACCATCGGAGCCCGCTCTCGTATCTCTCGCTCTTGCCCTCCGAAACAATCTGGGCGAGTAGTGCGAGAGCGGTTGGCTCCGTCCATGAAGCGCCGGCCCGGTAAGGCCAGCCTCCGTCCGGATTCTGCCGCGCTATGAGGCTGACGTTCGTCATGGACCTACCAAACGAAGCCGGCCGCCTCCCGCAGGCGGTGCCTTCTCATCAGCAGCACCAGGCAGACACCGGACATGTCCCACATAAGCAGCAGCGACAGGAAACTATGATTCATCTGATCCTCTATGCGCATTCAAAGTGCACTGGATGGGCCACATTCATTTATCGATAACAAAGGGATTTTCAGCGTCGCTGACAATCGCGTTGCCTGTTCCAGCGACAGACGTCGCGAAGCGAGACACTCCCGATGCCACACCAGGGAATGTCTCGCCCGAGTTTGCAGGCAGCTATGAAGCTCTGCGTTTGCGGCGGTGCATGAGGAAAAAAGCCAGTACTCCGGCCGCGATCATAAACATTGCAGCCTCAAAAATCTGGGTCATTGCGTTCTCCTTTCTTTTGAGGAACAACCTTAAAGCGGAGTTCCTCATCAATAATTCCGAGCCGCCGGCGCCGGCCCTTGCGCTCTAATGAATCTGTTTCATCATCGGGAACAGATACTTAAAGACCTGCAGCAGGCCGGGGCCCGCTGCCACGACCATCATCGACGGCATGATGAAAATGAAAATCGGAAACACAAGCTTTACGCCTACCTTGGCGGCGCGTTCCTCCGCGTCCTGTTTTCGGCGGGTGCGCAGAAATTGCGAATGTGTCCGCAGCGATTCCGCCATGCTGGTGCCGAACCGGTCGTTTTGCACGAGAATAGCTACAAGTCTTTGGATTTCTTCCTCGCCGGTGCGCTCGGAGAATGACCGCAAAGCATCCGCCCGGCGGAGTCCGGCACGCATTTCCAATCCGAGCAGTTGCAGTTCGTCGCAGAGTTCCGGGTGTGCCTCGTGCAGTTCCACAGCCACAAACTGGATCGCCTGATCGAGTCCCAGACCAGCTTCCACCGAGACGATGATCAAGTCCAGTGCGTCCGGCAACGACAACTTCAGGCGCTCCTGGCGCTTTGCGACCTTTTTTTTCAGGATGAAGCCGGGAATCCGCCATCCGATGCCGGCGCCGCCAATCAGCAACACTATGTGCATCATGGGGTTGCCGTCGCCAACATGCAGGGCCAAAGCCAGCAGGAACGCAACCGCGATGCACACGAGTCTTGCACCGTAGAAGACGCTGAGCGCGTGCTGCGAGCGGTACCCGGCCATGATCAACAATTGCTTCGTCGCGGCATCGTTCTTCCCCGAAGGCAGCATGGCGCCGATCCTGTTCAATAGCGCGACCGGGGCGTTCTCGCGCGGGTTATGCATTTCCAGCCGGGTGCTTGCCGTGATCACCGGGGCGCCGAGCTGCACATGGACCCGCGCGGGCCGCACGTAACGGCGATAACCGAACAGCGAGATGCCTCCCATCAGAGTCGCGAACAGGGCAAACGACACTAGAATGAGCATCGTCAGACCTTTATCCTGATAATTTTTCTGATGATGAGATTGCCGATCACCTGCGACAGTACGGCGCCGAAAACGAGCTTCTTACCGTCCGGGTCACTGAACATTCCCTGCAGATATCCTGGAGCCACAAGCAACAGAGCTACAGCCGTCACAACGGGAAGAGCCGTCAGAATTCCGGCGGTCATGCGGCCATGGGCGCTGACCGCCTTCACATGTCCTCTCAGCCGGAATCGTTCCCGGATCACTTCCGACAGGCGTCCCAGAATCTCGCTGAGGTTCCCGCCCGTCTGCCTTTGAAGCAGCACAGCCGAGGAAAAGAAGCGCATATCCAGCAAGGGCACCCGGCGGTTCAGATTGTCGAACGCCGAGTTCATCGACGCACCCAGATTCTGTTCGTTGTACAGTGTGCGGAACTCCTGACCAAGCGGGTCCGGCAGATCCTCACCGACCATGCCGAGGCTGATGACAAAAGCATGACCGGCCCGCATCGACCGCGACAGAAAATCCATGGCGTCCGGTAGTTGCGCTTCGAGTTTGGCCATTCTTTTGTTCCGTAAACGACGCACGAAGAGATAAGGCAGGGCGGCTCCCGTCGCCCCAAACACCAGGCAGGTAACCTCCGCGTTGACAAGGACCGGGAAGAGGATACCGAGCAACAAGCCGGGCATCGCCATTACCGCCATCGTTCTGAACAGACGGGTGGTCGACCAGGTCAGCGCCGCCTGCTGGATCATATCGTCGGCTCTGCGCACGATGTTGAGGGACTTGAAAAGCAGCTCGAGAGAAGAGCCGTCGCCGGGGTTCCCATGGTCCTTGAGGAGACTTGTCGTTACCACGGCGCTCTCAGCCGTAACCACCTGCAGCATTTCCGCAACGCGCTTCTTGCGCCGCGTTTCCAGATACCGGGTCCCAAGGTGAATGCATACCACCGTCAGGACGAATAAACAAATGAATGCGATTACGATCAGTGTCATGATTTGCTCACAAGTGCCCCGGGAAAACTTCGATTACGCCACCTCGACCACGGTCTGGAACATTTCAGGGGGCAATATCAATACCGCAGCCCGCCATTCGCTCCGTGGAGCGCGGACGGAGTCCCGACGGTTTAAAACGCCCAGTGACTCTTCCCTTGGCGTTGATGCCGGTTTTCTCGAATACGAACACATCCTGCAACGTGATGACGTCGCCTTCCATCCCGACCACTTCTGTAATGTGTGTGACACGCCGGGTACCGTCGCTGAAACGGGACACCTGCACGAACAGATCGACGGCCGAACTGATTTGTTGACGAATCGAGCGCACGCCCATGCTCGCATTGCCCATTCCGACCATTACTTCAAGGCGCCCGACGGCATCGCGCGGCGTGTTGGCGTGTACGGTGGTAAGCGATCCGTCGTGGCCTGTATTCATGGCCTGAAGCATGTCCAGCGCTTCGTCGGAACGGCACTCGCCGACGATGATGCGATCCGGTCTCATTCGCAGCGCGTTGACCACCAGTTGTCTGATGTGAATGGCCCCGTTGCCTTCGATATTCGCGGGGCGTGTTTCCATGCGGGCGACGTGGGTTTGCTGCAAACGCAACTCCGCTGCGTCTTCTATGGTGACGATCCGTTCATCTTCCGGTATGTATCCCGAGAGCGCGTTCAGCAGTGTGGTCTTGCCCGACCCGGTCCCGCCGCTGATCACTATGTTCAAACGGGCTTTGACGGCCGCTTTGAGAAATCCCAGCATTCCGTCCGTCAACGCCAGTTTTGCCACCAGATCTTCGCCCTTGAGCGCCGTGCGTCCGAATCGCCGGATGGAAAGCAGCGGGCCGTCGATGGCCACCGGCGGAATGGCGGCGTTGACGCGGGAGCCGTCCGGGAGGCGCGCATCCACCATCGGCGAGGACTCGTCCACGCGCCTGCCTACCCTCGATACAACCTTTTCGATGATGCGCAGCAGATGGGCGTTGTCCTTGAACTCCACCGGCGTTCGATATAGTTTGCCGGCCCGCTCGACGTAAACCAGCTTGGGGCCCGTCACCAGGATGTCGGAGATGGTGTTGTCCTGCAGCAGAGGCTCCAGCGGCCCGAGGCCGAACACTTCGTCGAGAATCTCGTCTATGACTCGGTCTTTTTCGACAAGGCTGAGTGGAGTCTTTTCCTCTTCGACCAGTCTCGCGACCGCCACCCGGACTTCGATCCGCATGCGCTCGCCTGCCATGGTCGAAAGAGCTTCGAGATTGATGCGATCGAGGAGTTTACGGTGCAGCGTGAACTTCAGTTCCTGATATTCGGGAGCTGGTTGACCGCCGCCGAACCGGCTCAACATCGACGGAGGGGGAGGGATGACTTCAAATGTATGGGTCGCGCCGTTGGTTGCCTGCATAGTGAATTGGCCTTTATCCGAAAAATGGTACTTTGCGTTTCGCCTTCGACTCGGCGCCGGCGAGTTTTCTTGCAAGACGTTCCATGCACTCGCCCAGAACGCTTCCGGCCGGCAACAGCCGGCCTTGCGAATAGGCCTCATGGAGCTCCGCGTAATTGTCTGGGAAGGCGGCGTATAAAGGTATTCCCAGCATCTTCGACAGCTCTTCCGGCCTGATTCCCAGACGCTTCGGAACGCGGTTCACAATCAGCCGCAGACGTTCCTGTTTATAGCCGCCGTCCAGCAACCTCTGAAGGATCTGCCGGGTCTGGTGAATCGCGGAAATCTCGGGGGTCGTCACCAGACATGTCTGGTCCGCCGAATCGATCGCCGTCAGGGTGGATTCGCCTATGCCGCGGCCGGCATCGGCCACCGTCCACTGATACTGCTTGCGCGCAAACTCGAGTACATGCCTGATCGCCTCCGCCTTCGGTTCCTGTTTGGTCGCCATTGAGGCTGGCGCTGAAATCACCTCAAGACCCGGAATTCCATTCGAAACCAGCGCCTTCCAGTAGCTGGCGTCGAGCCGGTGTACGTTATTGAATGCGTCCACAATCGAATAGGGCGAGGTCGACTTCATCAGGAACGCCACCATCCCGGCGTTGACGTCGAGGTCGGCCAACAGCACACGTCGCCGATGATCCACCGCGGTGGGTGTTTGGTTGAGGCGGCTGAGCTCCACGGCTACATGACAGGCCATCGTAGTCGCTCCGCAGCCGCCTTTGGCCGAGAGGAAGACGATAGTCTTGCCTTCCGGCTTCCCGCTGTCGGATTTTCTTCGTTCCTTTTCGCTGCGCTCGATCGCCTTCTCTAATCCCTCAGCCAGTGGCGGGAATAAGTACTCGTCCGCGCCGGCACGGAAACACTCCAACACCGGCCCGGTTACGCCAGTTGTATTCAGCGCCACGATCATTGATCCGGGCGCCGCCAACCGAAGCTTCTCTATCACTTCCTTCAGCGTCTGGCGGAGAACGCTGACATCGATCAGCACCAGGTCCGGCTTCGAGCGTTCGATAGCTGACATAAAGGCACTCAAATCGCCAACCTGCTCCTGCTCGAAATCGATCTGAACCGATCCGTCCTGGAGACAGGAATGCACCTCGCTCCACAGCGTCTTGTCCTCGACGGCCATGGAAAGCGTGATCATTTTGGCGGTCCGTCGGTCTGGGCGGGCGGTGATGACGTGAACGTGGGAGCACTTTGTGCCTGCGGCGCCGCCGGGCTTGCGCTCTGCTGCAGCTCTTTAATTTTCAGCAACTGCTCCACTGGCACGGTCTTTTCGGCCTCGGAGAGCGGCACGGCGTCAGTCGTCTCCACGCCAGGGACTCCTGGCAATACATCCGGTGCGCCTTTCAGAAATGGCTTCGGGCGGATCAAATCGGGAAGAGACTGGTCAGCCGGTATCGGTTTCACCAGTTCCGGCGTGACGATGATCAATAGCTCCGAGTTGCTGGGAGTGCGGGTCTTGCTTTGAAAGAGTTTCCCCAGAATCGGGATATCCCCGATCCCCGGGACCTTGCTCAACGTCTCGGTCACCCGTTGATCCAGAAGTCCGGCGATGGCGAAGCTCTGACCACTTTCCAGTTCCACTTCTGTATCTACTTTCCGGACGTCGAGGCCCGGAATGCTGACTCCCTGGTACACGAGTCCATCGGCGAAATCGAGCGAACTCACTTCCGGCGCCACATGCAGACGGATCGTGCCCCGGGGCGTTATGCGGGGCAGGAATTTGATGCGCACGCCGAATTCGCGAAACGCGATTGTCACTGCCCCCGCGACCGCGCCGCCCTGCACAGTGGGATATGGGAACTCTCCACCAGCCAGAAAGCTGGCCGGCTGGCCATCGATCGCAAGCACATTGGGCTCCGACAGGATTTCGGCCAGATTGCTTGTCTCGAGCGCGGTCAGGACGGCAGTCAAGTTGAAGTCCTTGCGAAACAGGAGCAGGTTGATCACGTCGCCCAGAGAGAACTGCCCGGTGGTAGTTGAACCGGGAGTAGTGAACTGCCCCGTCGAACTCATGAGGTTCAAGCCCAGTTGATAAGATGCGGAGCGCTCCACGTTGAGGAACCGGACCTTCAACAGGACCTGTTTTTCCACCGGTGGCAGGTCCACACGGAGCAGGTTGACTACCTTGCCCAGCGTGCCCGCGATAGTGACGGCGCGCGCTGCGCTTATCAAATCTTTAACACTGCCCCGCAGGAACGCCGTATCGTTGTCAAAATCGAGGGTGACGGGTTCACCTTCGAGCTCCGTCGCAAGTTGCCGCCGAACGGCATCGAGCTTCGTGGAACTTGGCAGCACAGTGAGGTCGTAGACCAACCGCACGCCCCCAACCTCCCAGATAACAAGGCTGGTCTCGCCTTGTAGGATCCCGTTCACCAGGATTTCCCGAGAATTGACTCCCACCGCTTCAGCCAGAGTGGGGCCGGCGACAGCTACGCGCACGATGTCGGCTTCGCTGTCGATAATCAATGCTTTACCCACCATCACCGAGAGCGCATGGTCGTCCGCGGGTTTCTGCGCGAAGGCTGCGGGAATGAGCAGCCCGGCGCCCAGCAAAATGCCGAAACAGCGAGGGAGTTCGCGCACTAGCGAGCCTCCTCCACACTTATTTCGGTTCGCTTGCCGCCGGCGATGATCTCCATCCTGGGTAGTACCCGGGGTGGAGTCGCAGCAATAACCACAGAGCTGGCCGGGGGCTTGAGCGGGAGAGAGCGTGAAACAGGCAGGCTGCGAACCACCGGGGGCGCCTGGCCCGAAAGCATGCTGGCCATGGTGATTTCGGGTATCGCGGTGACCACGGTGTCCAGCGGGTTGCGCAGCACCAGCTGCAGGGTCATCTGGCTCCCCGCCAGACTCAGCATTTCCGCTTGCTGAGGCGTAACCAGAAGGTTCACAACCTGAACCGTTACCGGCTTACCCTCGGTGTCCTTCTTGAAATCCTGGCCCGCCGACAGAACGGAAATATTCTGTAGAAGAGTCTGCGTGGTGTTGCCGCCCGCCGCGTCCCTTGAATTACCGGAAACGAGCACATCTACATGCGTGCCCGCCACGGCGAAACCGGCGACGCCGACTATTTCGTTTACGCGGATAGCTACCGCGCGCATGCCTGGCGGGATGGTTGCCGCAAGACCACCACCGGCTCCCTTGGCTCCAAGGCGGCTTTCGGTGATTGGCTCATTCGCGTAAATTGGCGCCGCAACACCGCGGCCAAGCGCGTCGTGCATTTTCACCACTGCGCCTTCCGGGATGAAGCCGGGCCAGGCCGCCACACGTACGTCCTCATCGCCGATGACTGTACCCAGCGCGAGGTTTTTTGTCGCGACGAGTATTGAGCTGGTAGCCGCCGGAGTATTTGTGCCCATGCGGCCGATTACGAGCTTGTACAGGATCACGCTGGCGCCGCCAGCCACGACAAATGCAAACAGTAATACCGAAATAAAGCGTCTATTCATCGCCTGCTCTTTCAAACCACACGAATCCGCGGAAATGGCTCCGCGAATTATTACTTCAAATGTGGTACGGAATACATCTGGTGCACTTTGATGGCCGCTGCCCGTGCATCACCGGGATACTGCTGCAAAGAGGTACGGTCGCGGCGCCTGTTTTCAGCCGGCGTACGATTTCAATGGCGTTTCTCGGCGTCCTCCTTGCGGCGCCCCCGAATTTCGGGGAATTACCGCAGCAGAAGCGGAGAGGAACTCGCCGCAAGTGCAAGTAGAAGAACGATATCGATCGCGCTCAGCCTTTTGCGGCCTTTCGCGGGTGACTCGATCAATGTCTTCACGTAGTTGTCCTCCCAATCAATGTCTTTGTGTAGGGGCCCCGCGCCGTTGAACAGCAGCTGGAAGCTGCGTTTTATTTGCCCCCGGGATACCCCTGGCGCTCCTGCCGGAGCCACTGAACAACACCGCGGACGCCACTGCTGTGAATGCCATCGACAGGGATGAGATCAAAGAGTGACACTCTTATTCCGCGACCTCCGGAGAGATTCACCGTTGTAGTTTTCGCGATCTCGCGATCACGGCCAAATGCCCCGTCAGCTGGCTGAATTGTTCGCCGACGTAAGCTGCGTGTTGCTGTTGCCCCATATTCCTGAGATGCTGCTCCCCGCCCCCACAAAGATGGCGGCGGATGCCAGCGCTACGAACGCGATCAACAGGGTGTACTCGATCAGGTCCTGACCCTGTTCGTCGGAAGTGAATTTCTTAATCGAGATATTCATTTCTGCATTTCTGTTTTGAAAAAGTAACGGTTGTCCCGGTGCCAGGTCTTACGACCCGAGCGGACGCCTAGCTGGCGTTGGTGTTAGCCGTCGTGAGATTGGTGTTGGTGCTGGTCCAAATACCTTTGATGCTGCTGCCGGCGCCGATAAAGAGAGCGGCGGATGCCAGCGCTACGAATGCCATCAGAAGCGTGTACTCGATCAGGTCCTGGCCCTGCTCGTCTTTGAAAAAGCCGTTTAAAAGTGTGGTCATGTTTTTTCCTGGTTGTCCTGTGCCCGAGATTTCTTATCTCGCCGGACGCATTAACTTATGCAATAGGAAAACCAAAGCCTTTCCGGCACCATTACGACGGAGTTAGCGATTCCTTTCAATATATTGGATAAAAGTGCTTGTATTGTCCGGGACCGCCGGGCTTGTCGTTTGTGAGATTCAGTCTCATCGCCAGTCACGCCGCGCACTTGTGACGGCCGGGAGTTTCGACGCGCGGAATAATTTAGTATCCATCGCCCGGTCTAATCCGGTTTAATCCCACCGCCTTTTTAGGCGGTCCGCTTCGAGCGGACCGTTCCACGCCACGACAATGAGGGAATGGCGTATACAGGCATAGCGCGCACGCGTGATTTGGTGCACGAAGTACCGATACAAGATCCTACGGGGGCGAGTGGCGGAGCGTGCGCGCGACCCGATCCGCCAGACCTGTCACGCGCGAGATGTGGTGATTGTGCGGGGAGCGGTGTCGCCGGATCACATTCACTCGCTGTTATCAGCTCCGCCAGTTCTGTCACCGGACAAGATTGCCCAGTACATCAAGCGGCGCTCCAGCCGACATCTGCAGGTGGAATTTCAAGAATTGCGAAAACGATATTGGGGACAGCACATGTGGACGGGTGGGTACTTCTGTGCGACGGTGGGCGCCGTGGACGAGGCAACGATCAAGGCCTATATCGAGAGCCAGAAATGAGACGAAGACGATCAGGGCTTCAAGATCACCGCGCCGAGCGGGCCTTGAGTCGGGCAACTTCAAACGGCTTCAGCCGTACTCCCGCGACTTTCGGTCGTCGCTGATTCTACCGCTTAAGCCGGTAGTCGTTAACCGCCACACGATATAAAGATGCCAGCGAGGGCCCAGTTGGCTGCCCGTGCGCCTTCTCCCCATGGGTCCCGCTGCGAAAGGTCGCCGGACCGCCGCCGCGCCCTTACAAGCTGGTTCATTCTGCGACGGCCATCTCAATTATTTGACATCGGCGCCGGTAACCGCCGGGCAATTCATTGATTTGGCAGGGCCGCCATTCGGTCCACGAGTTGCGAGGTGTATTGCGGCGGCATCTCTAATATGGACCAAACCCACACCTTCAATTCAGATCCGAAAGTCATCAGCGGCAAGCCGTTCACCAGCAGGCAGGAGGAGGTCCTGATTGCTATCTGTTCCGGACGGCCCTACCGTCAGGTGGGGACAATGCTGGGAATCACCGAGGGCTCGCTTAAGGTGTTTATGTCGCACCTGATGGGCGTCACTGGAAAAAACCGGACGGAACTTGCGCTGATCGGGTACCAGCTTTCCAAGCAACGCGCGGAAGCCACAATACTATGACAGCCCGGAACAAGCGGGGTCAGTCGTTGATCGAGTTCACCCTAGTCATGCCGGTTCTGCTTCTCACCATGACGGGCATGTTGTCTTTCGGATTTGGCTTGCACAACTATCTGGTGCTCACGAACGGGGTGACCGCCGGTGCACAGCTTCTTGCGGTTAGCCGGGGGCAGACTGCCGACCCGTGCCTGACGGGGTCCACCGCGGTCAAAAGCGCGACGCTTGGTCTCAAAGCGGCGAGTCTCGCGTTCACGTTTGTGATTAACGGAACTACCTACACGGGCGCGACATGCACGGCGGCAGCGGCCAATATGGTGCAGGGCGCATCTGCCGGAGTATCGGCCACTTATCCTTGTGCTCTGGCGATCGTCGGGATGAATTTTTCTGCATGCACCCTGCAGATGGAAACGGTAGAGCTGATCCAATGAGCCATAACAACGACGTTTTCTTTTGCCGGGTGCACAAGCACCGGCGTGGGCAGGCCCTCATTTTCGTGATGCTGTGGATGACCGTGGTTTTCGGTCTGGTGTCGTTGGTGGTCGACGTCGGCGTTGTGTATAAGGACCAAAGAGAGCTTGCCGATTCAACACAAGCGGCCGTGCTGGCGGGAGCGGGAGCCATGGCGAAACCCGGGGCGACGGTGGCAACTACCACAACCGCCGTTACGGCGTATGGCGGCACAGGGACAAACAAGAACGCCTTCAACAATCTGCCAGGTGTTTCGTTTATAGCCGGGTACGGCCCGAAATTGTATTGCTCCACGGCCATGGGAAACCTGGGAATCCAGTGTGTCGGCCCCGGGGGTAACAACGCTATTGTTGTGGAGCAGCATGTAGTAGTGCCGATGCTGTTCGCCAGATTATTCGGCTTCAGCTCACTTACACTCGAATCCACCGCGACCGCGGCGATGAGGGGAGCACAGTCAGTGCCCTACAACGTGGTGTTGATCGTGGACTCAACTCAGTCGATGACGAACATTCAAAGCAGCCCCGACTGCACCACTTCGGCGATCAGCTGCGCGTTGGCCGGCGTCCGGGTTCTGCTGCAGAGCCTCTCGCCCTGCCAATCGACCGAAACAACCTGCGGCACAGACACTCAGGTGGCTGTTTCATTGGTGACCGGGGCAGCCGCCTACGGTTCCGTAGCAAGCTCGGTCGACAGGGTCAGCCTGCTGACGTTTCCGCCGGTGACAACGGCTACGGCTGTAGATGACTTCAACTGCGGCAGCACCACGCCTACGGTAGTGCCCTACTCTGCCCAAACTCCCACCCCATTTCCAGTAACAGACACATACCAGATCGTTGGTTTCTCGAGCGACTACCGCACTTCGGATTCGGCTACCACGTTGAACTCCAGTTCCTACATCGTTGAGGCCGTCGGGGGAAAATCCGGCTGCGCCGGCCTGGCGCCCAAGGGTGGCGACGGGACCTACTATGCACAGGCAATCGCAGCGGCACAAGCGTATCTGGTCGCCGAACAGGCTTTAAATCCGAATTCAAAGAACGTGCTCATCATGCTCAGCGACGGCGACGCAAGTTCTACGTGTACTACCAAGTCGGGTGGTGTGTGTACGGCAGGCCCCATGATTGGGGCCTCAACCACAGCTGCCACGGGGGCTTACCCTCCGGCGTCAACGCTCCAACAGTGCCAACAGGCGGTCGCGGCGGCCCAAGCTGCCTGGGCGGCGGGAACCATTGTCTACACGGTCAACTTCGGCGCGGAGGCGTCGGGGTGCTCGACTGACACCAGCCCGACTATCGCCCCATGCCAGACGATGCTGCAGATGGCCACCTACCCCCCTGGGTCGACGTCGACGACGTACTTCTCCGACGACCCATCGACCGGAGCTGATCCCGCCTGCGTCGCCGCCGCTCGACCGACCAGCAGCCTGAGCCAGATCTTCCAGGTGATCGCGGGGGATCTCACGTTCGCCCGGTTGATCCCCAACGGCACTCCGTAGGCTCCTGAAGGCGACGAACCACGAGCATTTCTTCAGAGCCTCGATTGGGCGCGGCGAGGTGAGCGAGGATCTCCGGCTTTGCGAATGAAAGAGATACGCCAGCCGCGCTCTGTTTGAGTTCAAGCGACACGAAACCCAGAGCCAGCCTGATGGAATGACCTTACTTCACGCGTCTCTGTGTTGCCGGATCAGTGTAAGCCGGGCGGAATACAGCACAGGGCCGATTCACTCTGGTCCTGCCCTGCCTCGAAAACATGAGCCATGAACGTGAGCGGAAGGCCGACCGGAAGCACGCGGATCGAGTATCGTCCGCGACAGCGCCTACTGCAGCTCGCCGGAAAGTCAGCGGCACGCCATTTGTGAGATTCGGGCTCGATGCTGGTCACACCCGGCAAATGTAGTCGAGCGGAGATCCGCCGCGCGGAAGACAATCGCCACGCCATCATCGTAAACCACCCGCCAGTTGGCCGAGTTCTTTAAGGTGCTCGAGAGCGGAGCATCGACGGCAAGAATCACGGTATCGACCCCGTAAGCGGCGAGAACCGTCTCCCAGTTATATCGCGCGCTAAGGACATCGGCATATTCCGCTTCGAATGCGGGGCCGTAAAAGTCGCTCCGGCCGTCCATAAACACCTTTGCCGGATAGCGCCGGTAGACGAGATAGCCCCCCCACGTGTCGCTCGAAAAGATCCGGTCGGAGTCCCGCAAAGCGGCGAGGGCGGCAACAGGATAGATCCGAGGATCGTATTCAGCTTGAAAATGGGGCGATGGCGCATGCCCGTACATCATGGCGCCGAGCAGCAATATCGCGGCCGGGCCCGCGACATGCCAGTGAGGCCCCGCGTCGGCCGCGGTGAGCCTCGCGGATAGGAAATTGATACCGCGAAACACACGGTGTAATGGGCTGCCGGCAGTTTCCGCCTGAAGGTGCCGCAGCCATTCCGCCAGCGCCAAGCCAACGACCGGCGCGGCGATGATCATAAACAGAGGAATATTTCGGATTGAGAGTAGAGCCAGATGGGCATAGCCGGCGAGCAGCAAAAACGAAACAAAACGCCTCTGCATAACGCCCCAGAAAGCAGTTGCGGCGCCCAACAGCAGCATCAGTTCGAAGAACGGGGCCAGAGGGTGCCGGAAGCTGATCGATGCAAACTCGGCGATGTCCTGGAAATACGCGGGCTTCGTCAGAAAACCGATCAAATGCGCGTGCAGGCGCCAGCCATACGGATTAACGAAACTTGCAGCGAAACAGCCAAGCGCCGCCAAACCGTAACGCCAGCTCCGTCCGGCTGCCTCGCACCGATCCTCGCTGGATCGTGCCACCAGCGCAGCGAATAATTCGCCCCCTGCATAGGCGCAGATCAAGAGAATACCCGCCAGGAATCCACCGTGCAGATTGGTCCAGATCACGGTGGAGACTGGCAGAATGAATAACAACCGCAGTCGCCCATCTTCGAGTATGGAGTAGAAAACGACCAGAAAAAGCATCGTGAACAGATGGGGCCGCGCCAACCAGTGAATCGAAGACCCCACGGCGGCGATTCCAGTCAGAGCGAAGGCGATTAGCGCGCTTCCGCACTTGCGGCGGACCAGTCGATACAGAAGGGCATAGGTAAGACAGATAACCGCGATAGCCCCAAGCAGTACCGCCTGCATGCCGCCGATTTGGTGCAGCCACCCCATCAGTACATCGGACAACCATTCCCATGCATACCAGGTTTGATCCGGTCTGGTGAAAGAGAAGATATCCTGGCGAGGCACCCGGCCGTGTGCGAGGATCCACTCGCCCGTTCGTATATGCCATCCAGTGTCCCCATCGCCAAGCAGGGTCCTGGCGCCGTTCATGCGGACGAAAAGGAACAGAATAGGCAGAAGCCAGGCGAAGTCTCCGATCGAGGGCAGCAGCCGCCGCAAAAAACGCATTCTCGACGTGGCCCGATTCATTCCGGATTGAAAGTGGGGTTCTTGCTTCAACTCAACCGGGGGACAGGCACGTGAGGCACCGCTTTTGTCTCGGCGGCGTCAATCTCATGCAGGTGACGTGGAATTCCACTGCTCAGAAATGAGATTGGTGTGCAAAGGGTGCGTCCAACAGCGTCTCACCCTTGAGCGACGTTAACGCCTGCCACACTATGTGTTCGCGGTTCCTGCGCTGACGAGGTATTCTTCCATGGCCAGGCGAACATGAACGAATTCTTCATCGATGGCTCGCATCATAGGTCCACACCGTTCTGGTTCGGGTCGATCGGCCGATTCCAGTGCGGCGCAAACGGAGGCGAAGCTGGCCGCACCCATCTGTAGGGCGCTGCCTTTGAGACTGTGAGCCTGGGCGCGCACAACCGAAAAATCCTGTCGAAAACACGCGTTGCTTAACTTCTGCAGCCGTGTGGTCGAGTCGTCAATAAACAACGAGACCAACTCCGGCAGCATGCTGTCCTCGGCGCTTGCGATTTCTCTCAATTCCGCCGTCAGCGACCACACTGAGGCACCGGTCGCATATCGGTCGACACCTGTCGCTGCCATTAATTCCACCGCTTAATCGGGCAGTAGTCGGATTGTCGGTGCGCTTTTTGAGGCATTTTGTTTGGTGTCCACTTCAGCTGGGCTTTTGAAGCCACCCTCCTCACTGCAAGTAGACAGCCGCGGTGGGGATTCTGCAAGCCTGTATTCTTGACCACGCGTTATCAGCTGGTTGCCCACCCCGGCTTACGAGAGCGGAGAAGGGGTCTGTCTGGATTTGAGAATGCCCGCACAAAATTGAACAAGAATTTTGCCCATCGAGAAATACATCTGTATTACGTAAAGGCGGAGAAGGTATTAGCCGGAAACCGCATCAATTGATGGCGTTGCGGCACATTGAAACGTTAATTGTGGTGAATGGCACGTCAACTGCCTAACGTATTGCGTGTCACGCGGAAAATTCTGTTGCTTTGAGCGACGCTCCCAGCCGATTGCGTGCGGGAATCGATCATGAACGGCGAAGTCCTTAAAGTCCTGTTAGTCGAAGATAACGCTGTATCGGCTCAACTGGCCAAGGCAATGCTGGCGCACACCGAAACCTCCGTTTTTGAGATACAGACGGCAGAATCTCTGATGGACGCTTTGGATCTGCTCGGAAATGGCAGATTCGACGTAATACTGCTCGACCTTTCGCTGCCCGACAGCGACGGCATCGGGACACTTACGACTATTCGAGTGCATGCGCCGCACATTCCCGTTCTGGTGCTGACGGGATCGGACAACGAGGCGCTCGCGAATTCCGCACTTCAGCACGGCGCACAGGACTACATCGTTAAAGGGCAATTCGACGGCCCGAGCCTGGCTCGGGCGCTTCGTTACGCAGTGACGCGCAGCAGGCAGGCGTCCGGGCACGGCGGAGACGAGGCGGACGCGCCTCGGGCAACTGTAGTCGGCGTTCTCGGATCAAAGGGGGGAACCGGGGCCTCCACTATCGCCGTGCATCTTGCCATGGAAACGCGGCGGCTGACCGGTCAGGAGGTGCTGTTGGTGGATCTTGATGTCATCGGCGGAACCGCCGGCTTCCTGATGAAAATCAACCGGCCCTATACTGTACTCGACGCCTCGCTCAATCTTCACCGCCTGGACGCGGCGCTTTGGCAGACCTTTGTCTGGAAACACCCCAGTGGTCTGGACGTTCTTCAATCCCCTGGCTGCACACGTTTTGGAGATCAGTTGCGGGATGAGCGTGTTCGTCATCTGATTCGCCTCGCGCAGACCCGGTACAAGTGGATCGTAATCGATATGGGCCGCTTCACGGAACTCTCGATCAACCTTACAGGCGAAATCAATCGATTGCTGCTCGTCACCACGGCCGACGTACCTTCGTTATACGAGGCCAAGCGGGTTCTTCAGAAGCTGAGCGAACTCGACTATCCGCTGGGAGAAATTAAGTTGATCCTGAACCGTGCGTCCCGGACGGACACGGATGTTCCGGAACTGGAAAAGACCTTCGGGATACCGATCAGCGCCTTCTGCCCTGAAGCCCGGCGCGAGCTGCACGAGGCTTACGCGGAAGGCAAGCTGTTGCCGATGGCGAGTTCGCTGCTGAAGCAAATAACGAAAATCGCCGGAGAGTTGACTGGAGTTGGAACCGAATCGGGAAAGCCCTCCGAACGGAACTTTTTCGGTTTGCGGCGGAGCGCCTGATGCGGGCCAGGAGCCGGGCCGCACGCTGATGTTCACTCTTCCGGCACTCGGCATAAACGTACCGCTCATAGCTCTGATCCTCATCGCCGCGGTCTATGACGTCCTCTACCGGCGCATCCCCAATTGGCTGACGATAAGCGGCATGTTGACGGGATTAGCCCTGAACTCATTCATCTATCGGGGATGGCCGGGATTGCGGCTGTCGCTGACCGGTTTGGCGGTCGGCTTCGCCGCCTACTTCATCTTGTACTCACTTCGCGCCATGGGCGCGGGTGACGTGAAATTGATGGCTGCCGTCGGCGCACTCGTCGGCGTGGGGGACTGGTTTGGAATTTTCCTCATCACCGCGATCGTCGGTGGAATTGCCGGTCTGACCATGGTGGCCATGCGAGGCCGACTCAGGAAAACGTTATGGAATGTCGGATTCATCCTCAGTGAAATGAGGCACGGGCGCCCCGCATACGTCGGCCGGGAAGAACTGGACGTGAGAAATCCAGGATCCGTCGGCCTGCCTCACGGCGCCGTGATCGCCCTTGGCACGATACTGTTCCTCGGCCTCAGCACCCGACTCAACAATAGCTGACGAAAGAGATGAGATTACCTTACTCGATTTCCCGCAACTCCGGCCTCGGATTAGCGCTGTCAGCGCTTATGGTCGCGAGTGGCATGGCTCAAACAGGCCCGCCCGTCGATCTCACGCGAAGCAGTCTCGAGGATCTGATGAACATTCAGGTCACTTCCGTATCCAAGAGAGAGCAGTCCCTTTCCAAAGCCGCCAGCTCAATCTATGTCATCACGCAGGACGACATTCGCCACTCCGGAGCGACCAATGTCCCGGATTTGCTCCGCATGGTTCCGGGCGTCGATGTTGCTCGAATCAATGCGAATACGTGGGCGATCAGCATTCGCGGCTTCAACTCCCGCTATTCGGGCAAGGTGCTGGTTTTGGTAGACGGCCGTACCGTCTACACCCCGCTTTTCTCCGGCGTCTACTGGGATCAACAGACCATGCCGCTCGAGAACATCGAACGCATCGAAGTCATCCGGGGGCCAGGCGGGACTGTTTGGGGTGCCAATGCCATGAACGGCGTCATCAACGTCATCTCGAAGAGCGCGAAGGACAGTCGCGGCGGTTTGGTCAGCGCTGAAGCGGGTTCACAGGATCGCGCGCAGGGGCTGGCCCAATATGGAGGTTCCGCTGGAGCGAATGGCTCCTACCGTGTTTACGGCCGTTACACCATGAACGAAGACTCGCCTTCGCTCCCCGGCACCGCCCCCGCGACAGATGACGCGCACAGTTCGCAGATGGGATTCCGCTCCGACTGGAGTTTATCTCCCCGCGACACCCTGACTGCTCAGGGAGATCTTCTGGGATCCTCGGAAAGTGACACGATCACCACGCTGTTCCTGAACCAGCCACCAGGCTACTACACCCTGAACGACCAGGTCCGCGTTGCCGCCGGAAACGCGTTGGGACGGTGGACTCATGTGTTCTCCAACGGTTCCGAAACTACCCTGCAAACCTACTACGACCGTTTCCGGCGCTTTGATCAGGGGCTGGAGAATGAGAGTACCGGGGATGTCGATTTTCAATACCATTTCCACCTCGGTGACCGGAACGACATCGTCGCGGGCATTGGGTATCGCTTGACGAACCAGAGCTTTACAGATGCCTATGAAGTCGTTTTCGCCCCCGGCCACCGCCAGGACAACCTGTTCAGCACCTTCATTCAGGACGAAGTCCGGCTCACAAGTTCCGTTTCACTCACGGCGGGCGTCAAGCTCGAAGACAATGCCTACACCGGATTCGAATTCGAACCCAGCGTTCAGCTTGCCTGGTCGCCGAGCAGTCGCCAGACTGTTTGGGCATCGGTATCAAGAGCGATTCAGCAACCTTCGTGGCTCTACGCGGCAGCGCAGGTGGATCAGGCGGCAGTGCCGGTTCCGGGCGCGGGCATCGCTGTCTATCAAATATCCGGCGATCCGGATGCCAAAGCGCCCGCCGTCGTCAGCTACGAGCTTGGCTATCGCACGGAGCTTTCAAAACGGTTAACTTTAGACACGACCGCGTTCCTGGGCGACTACGACCGCCTCCAATCACTGGAGCCGGGAACGCCCTTCTTCGCCGCGGCCCCGGCTCCGCCGCATCTGGTTCTTCCGAATGTCTTCGAAAATCTCGCCCACGGCACAACATACGGAGTCGAGGCGTCCGCGCACTGGGACATATCGAAATGGTGGCGAATCAGTCCCGGGTTCAGCTTCCTGCAAACGAATCTTGCAGTGAACGCCGGCGCCGTTGCCGGTGAGATTATAGCGTTCACCTCCTCCGGGTCTCCTAAACGGCAGGCTCAGCTGCGATCCAACATCAAGCTCCCGCACCGCGTGGAATGGGATACCTCGGTATACTTTGTCGGAGCGCTCGCCATGGGTCCGGTTCCCGCTTACACCCGGGTCGACACCAGGGTCGGCTGGCATATGGGCGAGTTCATCGACATCGGCATCACCGGGCAGAATTTGTTGACGCCCCGTCACATTGAATTTCTTGACGGATTGCAGGTTACGCCCATGGAAACGGCGCGCGCCATTGTCGCGAAAATAACGTGGCACTTCTAGAGTTCAGCATGGCGACCGGCAATATGACGCCGCAGTCTTCTTACCGCTTGCTCTTTGGCATCTTTCTTGCCTGCACCGTGTCAGCGCAGACAGTCGACGAATACCAGCTAAAGGCCGCCTTCCTTTACAACTTTGCCAAATTTGTCGAATGGCCGCCGCTGACCTTTAAGACCGACAAAGATCCCCTGCGGATCTGTGTGCTTGGGCAGAACCCATTTGGCAACGCCCTCGTGGAGGGGGTGGGTGGTAAGACTGTTGTCGGCAGACCGCTCGTGGTGAGCGATATCTCCGATGTCAGCCAGGACGCCAATTGCCAGATTTTGTTCATCGGCTCATCCGAGCGGAAGCGTCTCCGGTCGATCTTTGCGGATCTTCGGACGATGGGAGTTCTTACCGTCGGCGAGACGGAGGGATTTGCATCTCAGGGGGGAATCGTTAACTTCAAGCTGGAAGGCGGACGGATACGCCTCGAAATCAACCTTGAGGCGGCCGCACAGGCGAAGCTTCAGATTAGTTCAAAAGTGCTGAACCTTGCGCAGATCGTGAACACAAGTGCCCAGAAGTAAGACCGCCCCGGACGGTCATGGAACTGATGGAAGTCGCGTAAATCGAGTCGCCGCAAACGAGAAAACCATGACTTATCGAAATCTGTCGATTCAACAGAAACTCCGCCTGATTATAATGTCCACGGTAGGCGTGGCGCTCATGCTCGCCTGTGCGGCGTTCCTGACTTACGATCAGCTGGCTTTTCGCGATTCGATGAAGGCCGATCTCGACATTCTGGCCGAGATCTTTGGTTCCAGCAGTACGGCCGCAATCAGTTTTGGCGACCGCAAGGATGCCAGGGCAATTCTCTCGGAGCTGAAAGCAAAGCGGGCGATAACCAGGGCCGATTTCTATTCGGCTGACGGAAAGCCGTTTGCGGAGTACGTGCGGGACCCGAAGGATTCTGCTCCTGCACCTCGTGTTCACGCCGACAGCTCCTGGTTTGAAGGCAACCGGCTCAAGCTATTCAAACACATCGCTCTGGACAATCAAAGGATCGGGACAATCTATCTGGAATCCGATTTGGACGCCCTGCATTCGCGTCTCAAGCGCTTTGCGGAAATCGTCGCAGGCGTACTGTTCCTCAGTTCGCTTCTTGCCCTCGCACTTTCCGCCCGGCTGCAACGCATTATCTCACGTCCCATTGCACATCTCGCGGCCACGGCGCGCACCATCTCCCGGGAAAAGAATTACTCGGGACGAGCGGTAAAGGAATCCGACGACGAGTTGGGGCAGTTGATCGACACCTTCAATGGGATGCTGGCGGAGATTGAGTTTCGGGACCAGGAACTGTTGAAGCACCAGGATCACCTGGAAACCGAGGTTAGCGCGCGGACTGCTGAATTGTTGAGCTCAAACAGCGACCTTCGGGAAGCCAAGGAAAAGGCGGAGGCGGCGAGCCGCGCAAAGAGCGAGTTTCTTGCCAATATGAGCCACGAGATCCGGACTCCCATGAACGGCATCATGGGGATGACTGAACTGGTGCTCGATACGGAGCTGAATCAGGAACAACGAGACTACCTCACAACCGTGAAATCTTCGGCGGACAATCTGTTGAGTGTCATCAACGATGTTCTTGACTTCTCGAAGATCGAGGCCGGTCGTCTCGAACTGGACGCCATTCGGTTCGACTTGCGCGGCAATCTTGAGGGAGCCGCCAAGTCCCTCGCCTTCCTCGCCCATGAGAAGGGCCTCGAATTGATCTGTGATATCGCTCCGGACGTGCCCGACTACGTGATCGGGGACCCCGCGCGAGTTCGTCAGATCGTCATCAATTTATTGGGTAACGCGATCAAATTCACGGGACACGGTGAAGTGGTGCTGGGGGCTGCCGTGGAAGCTCACACCCATGACGCTCTGGAGATACATTTTACGGTTCGGGACACCGGTATCGGTATTTCCAAAGAGAATCAGAAGGTCATCTTTGAGGCCTTTACTCAGGCCGACGGTTCCACCACCCGGAAATTCGGCGGAACCGGCTTGGGGCTGACAATCTCCTCTCGCCTTGTCGAGGCGATGAAGGGCGAACTCTGGGTCGAAAGCGTCCTCGACCAGGGAAGTTGCTTCCATTTCAGGGTCCCCCTCGGGATCGCAAGTCAACGGCCGCCGCGCACTAATAATGTAGAGCCCCTCCTGGAGGGCAGGCCCGTGCTCATTGTCGATGACAGTGTTACCAACCGTCGGATACTGACCGATATGTTGTGGCAGTGGAAGATGCGACCGACTCCGGCGGCGAGCGCCCAGGAAGCTTTGTCTTATATGGCCCGCGCCGCTGAGATCGGTGAACCCTTCAGTCTGGTGCTTACAGACGGTCATATGCCGGAAATGGACGGATTCGGTCTCGCGGAACGAATCAAGACCGCCCCGCATCTGGCCGATGCGGTGATCTTGATGCTCACATCCGGAGACAGACTTGGGGATGTGAGGAGGTGTCGCGAACTGGGTATCTCGGCATATCTCATGAAGCCCGTGCGGCGCGATGAGTTGCGTGCGTCCATAGTTGCGGCGCTCACTGTGCAAACAGCGGATCGCGACCCGGATAACCACATTCCCGAACTCGAAGGTGCCTCGGGTCTTTCCCCGGCCCGGGAGCCGCGAAGCGTCCGGGTACTTTTGACCGAAGACAATATTGTGAACCAGCGAGTGGCTGTCCGCATACTCGAAAAAGCGGGATATTCCGTCGTCACGGCGAACAACGGCCGGGAGGCTCTGGAGGCATTGCAGGAACAGGGCTTTGACCTCGTCCTGATGGATGTCCAGATGCCGGAGATGGATGGCCTCGAGGCCACAACGGCGATTCGACTGAAGGAGAAAGTCACCGGCGACCACATTCCGATCGTTGCCATGACGGCGCATGCCATGAAAGGCGATGAAACACGCTGCCTCGCAGCGGGCATGGATGGGTATATCTCGAAGCCGATTCGCGCGCATGATCTGGTCGAGTTGGTAGAGAAGCACCTGCGCGAAAACGCGACTCGCGTTAAGGTTGACGGCAGTGTCGTTGCGGCCTAAGCGCTAATCGCCGGAGCTGGACACCTCCAGTCCAGCGGGGAAAAGATCCACTCGGGACTATTGGAGCAGGGGCAGGCTCGGGGCTGTCAGCTTTGGTGGCGATCGCCGCTCGGAAGAGCTGGTTTCTTCGGAGATCACCATTCGTCCCGTCGCCTTGGCTCGATACATGGCGGCGTCGGCGCCGCGCAGCATATTTTCCGCGTCGTTATAGCCCGCACCGCTGATCGATATGCCGATGCTGGCGGAGATCTGCACGCTCCGTCCGGCTATTGGGAAAGGAAAACTCAATTCTCTCTGTATCCGTTCGGAAATTCCTGTGGCGTCGGCGCCATTCCGAATACCATCCAGAAGAACCGTAAATTCGTCTCCGCCAAGCCGTGCCAGAATATCTTCCCGGGGCGCCCGCAAGGATGCGTTGCCGCCGGATGCCTGCGAGACTGGATCGTCCCGGCGAATCGATCGTAGCAATCTCGCCGCAACCTGGGTAAGCAATTCATCGCCTGCCGCGTGACCAAGACTGTCGTTTACACCTTTGAAGCCGTCAAGATCCACGAACAGGATGGCAAATTTGTAGTCCGTATCTTCTCTTGAGTAATCGGCGCATTGAATCAATCGGTCGAGAAAGTACGCGCGGTTCGGCAATTGCGTAAGGGAATCATGGCGCGCATCGTGGAACAGCCGGTCCTGGAGCTCCAGGATTCTCTGGCCGGTCCGTAACCGAGCCTTCAACTCCTCTGCGTGGCAAGGTTTCGTGAGATAGTCGTCGGCTCCAGCCTCAAGCCCGGCGACCAGGTCGTCCTTCGACTCCTTTGCCGTCAAAAGGATAATGTAAGTGTAGGGCCGGTTCTTAAGAGCGCGTAGAGCGCGGCAGACCCCAGGCCCATCGAGTACAGGCATTTCCCAATCGAGAAGCGCGAGCCGCGGACCTCCGGCACTGGAGAGACACTCCACGGCCAGACATCCGTTCTCGACGGCAACAACGTCGTAACCGGCAAGCTCCAGCGTCCGCTGAGTCAGGCGCCGCGAAAGCGCATCATCTTCGGCAACGACGATTCTCACTGAACCCTGCCTGTACGCTGAAACCGGATCGCGATTCGGCGCCCGTACCGTCACCGCGGGCTTTCCGAAGCGCGCTCCGCGGGAAAGACCTCAAGTCCACGCGGCATGCGACGCCGATCGGGCGCCCGAAACGCGTAGCCGCAGTCCGCGCAAAGAAATTTTCTTTGTTGGGTTAACGCGGCCATCCAGCGCTCAAATCCCTTAGCGCGTTTGATTTTCAATTTTGCGGAACGGCATCTTATACACATTGTGTTGAACTTCGTCTCTGGACGTTTGCTGGCCGTCTCATCCGGGATTGCCGGCGCCAAATCGTCCATTTGGATTCACCGATGCACGTTCCCGCCCACATCCTGCAGGGAGTGTGTTTGAACAACTTACGCTTTGGCTTGTTTACTTTGTAACTGCCACTGCACAAAACGTCAGCGATCTGGCGACCAGTGCGGCCAACCGAACTGGCTCGTTTTGAGTTACCCGTCTCATATCTGACTGCATCCCCGGCAACTCGGCCGGCTAATTCCCTGAAAACGTGTTGGTTCGCCAGTGGTGGACAACGTGCGATTGCTACGTCGAAATCCCTGTTGGTCAATCGTAAGGCGATTCTGAATGGAAGGCTGAGTCCGTATGAACGCCGTCAGACAAAGCAGAATCCCGATGACGGAATCCAGAGCCGCCATACCGCTGTTCGGTGAATTTCGACCTGATCTGGTCATCCTGGATCACCTGCTCGACAAATTGGCTCGCGAGCGCACCCAGTGTCTGGAAAACTCGCAAATTGACTCTCTTTTTCGCTTGGCGTCCGCTGCCGAATCGCGCGATGGCGATTCTGATAGTCACCCTCGCCGTGTTGGAGAACTCGCGGCTTTGATCGGCAGCTCTCTCAATTTTCCGGAATACCGGGTCGAACTGATCCGGATCGCCGCTTCGCTGCATGATATAGGAAAAATTGGGATATCGGATAAAATTCTTCTAAAACCGGAAAAGCTGACCGCCGACGAATACGAGAAAATTAAGACTCATACAACTATCGGTTCGGCCATTCTTTCGGGCAGCCAGTTCCCTTGTTTGCAGTTGGCGGAAAAAATCGCCTTGTTCCATCACGAGCGCTGGGATGGCAACGGGTATTGGCGTGTTCAATCGGAGGCCATCCCCGAGGAGGCACGAATCGTCTCCATCGCGGACGCATTTGACGTGCTGACTCATCGACGCCCCTACAAGCAGGCGTGGTCTGTCTGCAACGCTGTCGCGGAGATCAGGTCGCAAAGTGGACGGCAATTTGATCCTTGCCTGGTGGATGTGTTCACACGTTGTATTGCTTCAAATGGATTGCGGATGTTGAGTGATAATTTCGGAAAATCCATAACATCGCCATCCCCGGAACGAACGCCCGCACCGTCATACCGCAGTGAGTGGCGCAGAAAAGCCATCCGCACTATGGCGAGTTTTTCAAGGACGCAATAAGACTTAATCATGACCAAAAACCTCTTGACTGTGCTGCTGATCGAAGACAACCGGGAATACGTCGCGCTGGTCCAGCGATGGCTCTCTCCCAAAGAGGACATCGAGTTCGTCCTGATCTGGGCCGATTCGTTGCTGGCTGGCATGAATCACCTGGAAAAAGGGAACGTCGACGCGATCCTGCTCGATCTTGGACTTCCGGACAGCCGCGGCCTTGAGACATTCACTGCAACCAAATTGCGCGCTTCGGGTATTCCCATTCTGATACTGAGCGGAAGCGAAACGGAGTCGCTCGCGCTGCAGAAAATACAGCAGGGCGCTGAAGACTACTACATTACGAAGAGCGCCTGTGACGGCACACTTCTCGTGAAGGCGTTGCGACACGCGGTCGGCAGATCGAGTCAACCAGCTCGTGAGGTTACCGCGCCGGACCAGGGTGCCGTGATTGGAGTGATGGGGGCCAAGGGGGGCGTGGGAACCACCACTTTTGCCTGCAACCTCGCGCTCGAACTGCGTCGGCAGGCCGATCAACGCGTGCTGGTGGCAAACCTCGATGTGAATGCCGGTCTCGTAAGCTTCCTTATGAATACCGGGATGGAACACTCCATCCTCGATGCAGTCGCCAACATTCACCGTCTCGACCATTCATTTTGGAACGGCATTGTGGCCCGCGCGGTCCCGGTGGAGTGGATGTGATGCCGTCGCCCGACTTGCTGGGAGCCGACTGCGCGAATATTGACTGGCTTTGATCCGAAGCTTTTATCGCTGGACGGTGTTGGATCTTGGGCGTGTGGCCAGCCTCTCTCTGAGCCTGCTCGACCAGGTGAGCGAGTTGTATCTGTAGACTACGGTAAGCGCCCCCGCTCTCCACGAGGCAAAAAGGGCTATCGGCGTTTTAATGAGGGCGGGGCTCGAACCGGAACGGCTCCGCCTTATAGTGAATCAGGTCGGCACGGAAGAGTTTTCCGGAAGCGACCTGGGCCGTCTCTTCGGTTTCTCGGTGTATGCGAAACTCCCCGGTGCCGCCAGAGAGCTGGACGATGCGTGTAGCAAGGGACAATTGCTCGGCGCGAACAGCGATTATCGGGTTATCGGGCACGGATTGCCAGCCTGGTGCAAAGAATGGCTGGCCTTCCCTGGGAGACGCCGGGCGAACCGGTTGCGGATTTGGTCTCTCTTGCCGGCAAGCTTTGCGGCAACAGCAGGGACGTCGCGACAGCGACGCACACTTAGACAATGGCCACTGGTACGGCAGGCGTTGAAACCCGGAATAGGCTTCTGGCGAAGATGGAGGGCCGTAGCCGTCTGGCGGAGGATGCTCTCCGTGAAAGCGAAGAACGGTATCGGATGCTTCTCGATGGTGTGCGGGACTATGCCATCTTCATGATGGACCCCCAAGGCCGGATTCTCAGTTGGAATGCCGGCGCCGAACGAATTAAAGGTTACAAAGCCGATCAGATCATCGGGCGCAATTTTTCCCGCTTCTTTCCTCTCGCGGATATCGAGCGCGGCAGGCCGCAAGAGGTACTCCGGACCACCGCGGCAACAGGCCGGCACGAAGAGCAGGGCATGCGTGTGAGGAGAGACGGCTCACGATTCCTTGCGAACATCGTGAGTTTCCGGCAAGGTTGCGTGAAATCAACCCCGGATAACTGTTAAGGTCGTTCTGCCGTCGGAATCCCCGGCGAGGAGGAAGGCCATGCCGCGGAGCAAAACACCGACCGTCAACCTTGAAGAAGCCAAAGCCCGCTTCGGGCAATGGAGACAGAATCGCATAGGGAAAGCCCGAATACCCGCTGAGCTTTGGTCGGCGGCTGTCGAGGTGGCCCGGAAGGAAGGGATTAATCGAACCGCCAGGGAGTTGCACGTGGCGTGGGACGATCTGAAGCGGCGCGTGGCGACCACGGGAGAGGTTCGGCGCCAAACGGGTTCGCCGGTGTTTGTGGAACTGGCCGCACCGCAGACACAATCGGTTCCCGAGTGCACCCTTGAAGTGGAAGGCCGCCAGGGCAAGCTGCGAATCCAGTTAAAAGGGGCCTCGGTTTCCGATCTGGCAACGCTGAGTCGGGCTTTGTTTGAGGCTGCGTCCTGATTCAGATCACGCCGCAACTGCGTATCTTGGTTGCGATTGAAGCCATCGACGGGAGGAAGGGTAATGAAGCGAACGGGCATGAGTTACGCGAAGGCTGCGAGCGAGGCATTGGAGGCGGACCCGGCACTCTATTCACAGTATGAGCGCGAAATTCGGTCTGGATCGACATTCGAAGTGCCCGAGCAGCCGGAGTACATGAACATCCCTGGCTCAGATTCGACGCGCATCCTCAACAAGGGTCGTCAGCTGGAGGTTGTTCGCAGTATTCCACTGCTGTGTTGGGTTGCCGTATTTCTCAGGATCGTGCACGAACCCGATGGTCTCTTCCGTTGCGGACGCGCTACCGTTTTTCGGTGCTCCTGACGCAACCCTCTTCCGAGTTCGTTTTGCGGCGGGCGAAGACAAAGGAGTTTGGCCGTTGGTAGTGGGTGTTGCGTCAAAGACAGTCCCACCAGAGGCAAGCAGCGCTTTGTTAAAGGCCCGTTGAACAGCGCTCGCGAGTTGAGTCTGAAGCTGACCGAATATTGCCGTAGCGACTTCGAGTTCATCCTCGATCTCGAACTCGACGTTCTTGATACTGATCTCGCCGAGCTTAAATTTGATCTTACGTTTGGCCACTGTACGGACCTCTACATTAATCAGATTACCACTTGCCAAACATTTTTGCGGCGCTACGTTTTAACCGCCGCACGCCGCGCGGCGTGACGAAGGCTGGGAAATCCGAGATGTTTCTAAGGAGGCGGGGGCCCGTATTCCGCAAGAACTGTCGAGCGCTCCGGCGATACTCGAAAAACTGACCTTCGCTGAGGCCGGACCCGTTCCGCCCTTTCAAAACGGCGAAAACGGGCGTTTCGCGCCCGATTCCGTTTCGATCTCCGTTTCGCAGGAGCACACTTCGCCCTTGACTGGGCGATAAAGTGTGTTTTTATTGGGAATTTTGGTGCGCCCGGAGTGATTCGAACACCCGACCTTCTGGTTCGTAGCCAAAGAACGGCGACCTTCACCGACACCACCTGCCACATCGTTGGCGGAAACACAAGACTTACGCGCGCTCACTGATCCGCCCGGATCGCCCGATTCCTTCAGAGTTCGTGCAGAAGTTCGTGCAGCCGGCCCGAATCGCAATCGCGCCACCTGCCCCTCAACTCCCGGCCCCACGACGCACGTAACGGGTCCCGGTCCCGGTCGGCACCATCCACCCGCGCCGGACCAGCTGGTGCACCGCGCGGCTGACCGCAGCCCCGTGGTGGGAGTGGAGCATCGTCTTGCGAACCTCGCGCAGATCGTAGACGCCGAGCTGGTTCGGCGCGTTCTCCAGGCTGGCCAGAATCGCGCGTTGCAGAGCACCGAGGTCTCCCCGCCTCCGCGGGCCGGGAGCTGGATTCGCGTCGCGAACTTCGAGCACCACCACTTCCGCCAGCTCGCTGTTCTCGGCGAAGAATGCGATCTGAGTCTCGCGCAGCGCCGACCCGATGAAGGCCGGCACCGTTGTGCGCGACATTGCAGCGGTGATCTGGATCGCATCGAAGAGTACTTCGCTGATCTCGATGGTCAGCGTAACCCGAGGGCAAACGGCTGCTGTGCTCATCTCCCCAAGCATATGCCGCGCCGAGGAATCGCAGCCGAATCAATTTCCGGCCGCGTGGCACCGGCAAAGGCACACGGGCGATGTGAGGCCGCGAAGCTGAGAGCAGGCCGTGGCGTCCGAGCCCTTGCAGGTGCAGCGCACGGGGCGCACCGTTGCGGGCGTAGCGGGCGCAGGTGGAGTTGCGGTGGCCATGCCCGAAGGATGGCACAAACGCAGCTGCCGGGGTGCTCTCAGAGCTTTTCCAGTTCTGCAAACAGCCGATCAATCGTAGGTTCAGAGCAGACCAAGGTGTTCCATTCCTGGTCGATCCCCAATTCGGCAATCCTGTTCGCCATCTTGCGATCAGTCAGAACGAAATGCGCCACGGGAATAGCCAATGAGAGATGTTTCACGTCCATCGAATCCCCGGACTCGATGGGTCGGTGATCGGTGACAAGTTTTGCATGCAGCTGTGAACTGATTTTCTCTACCGGAAGCTCACAGAAATGGTCCGATGCGAAGAAGTTGTAAAAACCGTCGGCGTCGCCCCACTTGTTCGTAAGTTCGTACCATCGACGGAAATACGCCTCGAATCCCTGTGCTGCCAAGTACTCCTCAAACGAGATATCACCCGTCGGCAGCCTCTTTTGAAACGATCTGGCGAAGTCGGCCATTGCATTTACAAAACCTCGCTGTTCCAGGGCAAACTGCTCGGTGTAGTTTCTCTTCCGCGCAACGTTCTCGCACCTGAGATCTTCCAAATGCTTGTGCATGCCCAGCTTCAGATCGCCATCCATCTTCATGAGGCCGGGCGGAAGGCCGTGAGCCGAAACGAAGAACTTTTGCTGACTGATCGTTTTGATTTCCTCGACAGGGTCAGTGCGGAAGAAAACTTCAGGCGGTAGCCGGATCTCAGCTTCGCCTTTGACGTAGGACTCCATCGCGATGTACAGCTGGGAGTCACGCACCTCTTGGTAGGGCAGCATCTTGATGCCCCGAGACAGCGTGGCAAACTCCTTGGATATTTTGTCGTCCAGGCGACCGCCCCAATATTCCCACTCCTGCTCGCCCTCTGGGCAAAGAAGTTTACAGCTTCGCGCCAGATTCACCACCAAATTCTTGAGCCTGACCATGCGGCGCACTTCAATGTCATTGATCGCTTCGCCTTCCTGCACCTTGGCGAGTTTTATACCGATAGCGGTATCCACCCACAGCGTCGGCAGCGCGGGTTTGTCAACGTTGATCTTGGGCACTTCTGAATTGTAGTGCTCTCTCTGAGCATTTGGAATCGGCCCCAGCCCGGATCAAAAGAACGAACGAACAAAAGCCGATCCCCTTTCGAGGACCGGCTCTGGTGGAAGCGTTGCGCGATGCAGGCTCTACGCCGCTCGGTAGGTCCGGGCACCCGCCCCGCTCTTACTCGACTCCACCTTCGTGCCAGCCTTACCGATGATGCTGATGAACCCGCGGACGGTGTGTTTCTGCCAGGCGGTGGCTTCCATGATCTCGGCCAGCGTCGCGCCGTTCTTCCGGCCGATCAGCGCGAGCACCTGATCCTTCTTGCTGGCGGGCTTCGCTTCTGGCTTCGTGGCGGCAGGCGCGACCTTCTCCGGGCTGGTCTTCTTCGCGGCAGGCTTCGCTGCCTTGGCCTTCCGTGCGGGCCGTGTGGCCTCCTTCGGCTGGCTGACGGCGGTTACCGCCTCCTGCGCGGGCGCCGCTGCGTTGATCGCCTTCGTGGCCTTCTGTTTCTTCGCTGCTGTCTTCATGGTGGGGATCCTCTTCGGCCCAGTCCAGCCGGGCACACCACATCGATCACTCTTGTGGCGGTGACAAGCAAGTCAATTCTGGGCGGCGTCGAAACCCGAACTGCGCCCGCCGATCTCTTCTCCGCGCGAATAGTAAACTGTGCGGCATTGACGCAGCGCGCGACATGGGGGAGCAATTGAAAACGAAACTGAAACCGCCGGAGCCCACCAGGCTGAAACTCGTGCCCACCAAGCTCATTCGCAGGATCGGCCCCGAGCGCTTGTCAGAGACGAACGAATTGCAGGAGCTGAGCACCTGGAGACGGAGCTTGTCACGGCGACGAGAGAAGCTCGAAGCGCTGGTGCAGCACGTCCATCAGATGGAAGCCGACTTGGCCGAAGAGGAAAACGATTGGGCAGCTGAGGCCGGCCGCTTATGGAAGGTGACGACGCTGCCGATAAACTCGTAACGCTGCGAGACGCATTGCCTTGCTCGGCCCGGCGCATGACTTCGGCGCGAACCGGTTCCGGTGTCTTCGGGGCGGCTAGGAGGTAGAGACTTGAGACGTCGATTTGCAAATCCGACAATTTGTCGTTTTTGAAGCAGACGGCGACGTTCATGAATCGCTGGGCCGTTCGTTCGGTCCAGCCGAACTCCTGTTCGATCCACGGCAGATTGGCGTCACACCGCTGGAACAAGCGCGTGGCAGGGTTACGTGCAGGCCTGCTGCAACGGGCGCGACGTGGGCCGACGTGGAGCGAGCGGCAGGCAACCCGGCGAGAAAGGTACCGGGTAGGGTACTAAGAATCTCCCGCAACGGCTGGGCCGCGACCGCTCAGGCCTCGACTGTGAAAATCCGCGCATTAGAAATTTCCATTTTCTGGAACGGAACTGCGGTTTATAAAGCCAATCGGGCCATGGCGCTGTTTTTCGCCTGGGAAAGCGTGGGAATCTAATGTCCATGGAGCCGTTCTTCCTGACGATCAACCAGACCGCTGCGCAACTTCAGCTTTCGAGCAAGACCGTGCGCGCGCTGCTGCTCAGTGGACGGCTGCCCGGAAAGAAAATTGGCGCGCAATGGAGGGTCTCGGCGGGCGCGCTGCTCACGTTCATGGACGCCCGCGCGACTGCCGCCGCAATCCAGGCGTTCGTGGACGGCATGGCTCGTGATGACTCGGCCCGCGCGTGACTAGCGGCGGGCTGGCGAGCTGCTGAAGGATATGAAGAAGAGAGGGCAACGCACCACGGGTCACGCTCCTATGAAGAAAGTGGAATCGGACGCCGCGACTCCACCCTCAACGCTGGCGGATCTCGGCATCACTTACGACCAGTCCTCGCAGGCAGCAGCTCGCCGACGTTCCCGCCTTCCCGATGTTGGCGGTCGCGTCGCATTCGTAGGTGGTGCCGTCGCGGCCGAGGCGCTGGCCTGACTCATAACGGTTATGAGTCAGTTCGGCCCGTAGTTTTGTAACGAACGGCTGGCTCACCCCGCAGTGCTCCGCGATCTGGCCGTCGCTGAGCTTCCTCCCGTTCGGATGCGACAGCGCTGCCATAATCGCCCGCCCTTGTCCTCGTTCGACTCGAGTTTGCGGGACGCCTGAACGAGCCCGACGCCCCGCATTCAGCAGGGTATATTACGCGGAAGGATCTGGTCCCCGCCCACTGCTGTTCTCCTCGGAACCGTCCATGGCGGCGACCCGAGGAAGCTTGAAAGAGCGCCGCGCCGGAAAGACCAGTAACCAGCGCGACGCCTGCGACAGGCTCTACCTGCGGTCGAAAGGATGAAGCCCCGCTTTGCAGCACCGCCGCCGATCCTCCGAGCAGGGAGTTGGGGCCCGCCCGGAGAAACACTATGACCGAAGCTCTGCAGCCAGCGAGCGCAGGGCGCTGAGCGTTTCCGCCGCAGCCTGGGAGCCCTCGCAATTCGGATCGGTGCAATCCTCATCGCTGCACTCGGAGCAATCACCCGCCAGGCATTCGGGACAATCGCACATACACCCGAGGTCCTTGCCGAGCAGACGCTTCATCGCCGCCAACAGCACCGCGCGATCGCCCGCCTTCAGATCCTCGACCTTGACGTTGGCGAGGACGCCCGCGGCCGCTTTGACGCTGATCACTTGCGCGCCCGGATCGGCCGGGCAGGCCACCAAGCTAACCTCATGCAAGCGGACTTCTTTCAGCAGCCGACCATCGCCCTGCGGCGAAGACTTCAAGTCCTGAAACCCGATGCTCAGGCCTTTGATGCTGCCGGCCTTCAGGTGGGCGTGCGCCCGCACGGCGTTCGGATCGGCCATGACGAGCTTGCCGTCGACCAGCAGCCCGGCGGGCGAATCGGATACCTTCGCGATCCCGATAGGCGATGCCTGATCGTGAGCCCAGAGCAGCGGGTAGCCCGTTCCCTGCTGCTGAATGGCCTGCTTGAACGCGCCCGGCGCGATGGTGTCGCCCATGAGGTCCACGCCGCCGTAGGTGGCAGCGAGGCCGACGAACGAACCGCTCGCGTCGAGGCTCTTCAACTTCAACTGAAAATCGCGATGCATAGCGTTTTACGCCGGTGACGTGCTGAAGGAACCAGTCACGAAGCTCGCTGGCCTCCGGGTGATCAACGCCAGTCGCTTTTCCGCACGTACGGCCACCAGGTTTTGGTGAAAAACGTACTATGCTCGGTCGAGATATCGATCTGGGTTTCGAGGCGGTCCATGATCTCCGTGGCGACCGGGCTGCCCGAGCCCACGAGGAAAGTGCCCAACGCGATCGAGGTCGTCGGAATCACCGTCAGGCCGAATAGGTTCTGAACGGGAGTCAGCACGAAGCCGTCCGTGGTCATGATGCCGTTGTCCTGTGCATTTCCGAGCAAAAATCTACCGAATCCATCTTTGGTAAGTCTCATCGACCACCAATCAGTCGGGTGCAGCACGATGAAGCTCGGCATGAGTTCCTTCGACGCCGTGATCTGTTGAATCACGTGCCCGACGATGTCGATTTTGTTCCACCCGGCCGTGGCGGACAGAAGGCCGACGGAAAACGCGGAGGCCTGCGGGATCAAGCCGTGCAGGTCCTCGCCGACGTTGTCTCCCGATAGAATTTGAAGCTCTTCGGCGAGGTCGAGGTAGTACGTGAGCGACGTGCGGATGAAGCTGACCAGCCCATCCATGTCGTCGAGAATCTGACGGGAGGCGGGCTGCCAGGTGGCGATGGTCTTCACCCGCTCGGACACCGTGGTGAACGTAACCGCGTTCTCTGCCTTCTGGCTGGCCTCAGCGGCCGGCGACGCAATCGCCATCGGCTGGTTCACTTTTACGAAATCGATCACCTGAAAGGTGGTCGGGGTGGCCGTCAACGCGTCGCGCACGGTGAGTTGCTGCCGCGCCTCGGTCGTGATGCCGGGGAGGCGCCCGATCGGCAACACGCCAGACGTAGCGCTTCCGGCGGCAATCTCGGTGATGTTCGTCTTGCGCTGGAGCAGCAGAGCATCTGCGCCCTTCAGGTTGATGACCGCGCGACCTTTCTTGTCGGAGAGGAGGCGCTTCATTCCGTCGTCCTCGTTGAAAAGATCGTAGAGAGATTTGGTCTCGGCGCCACCGCCCAGACGGCCGGCTCGTCCAACGTCGATTGCATCAAGCTGGCGTTGCATCGCAGTCAGGCGCGGGTCGAAATCGGCGACACCAGCGCGGATAGCGTCCAACGCGGTTTTCAGTTCTAAATCCATTTTTTGCACTCCTGTGTTGTTGGGGTTTTTCGTAAAGTGCCAGGACGGCGA
The DNA here is from genome assembly GCA_963764845.1 of Terriglobia bacterium. Taxonomy (GTDB): domain Bacteria; phylum Acidobacteriota; class Terriglobia; order Bryobacterales; family Bryobacteraceae; genus BOG-234. The sequence goes on from CAVXUE010000001.1 coordinate 277,950, forward strand.
CTTCGCGAACGATGCAGGCAACGCGCCTCGTCGGAACTTCATCGAGAGCCCGACTGCGCATCTCGACCCGACACGGGAGTGCTGAACCCATTATGCGCTCACATCGGGCTTCGGGTACAGCAGCGCGATTGCGAGAGCCCGGTCGCGATCCGCCCGCGAGTACTCCTCGCCGTCGGCCAGTGGCTCGCCCGTGCGCTCTTCATGGGCCAAGATGAGGGCTTCGTCGAACGCGATCCGTTCGGCCAGCTCGCGCCCCAGCAGAGCGATTTCTTTTCGGATCGATGAGATAGGGCGGTGCCCATCCATCACTGCGTCGCCGCTTTCATCGCACCGCGCGGGCCGCGTGGCCGCGGGGACGGCTGCAGGCCAGGCCGATTGGGAAACTGAACCTGGACAACGCTCATGATGTGGCCGGGAACGTGGCGCTCGACGACATTGAAGCCGTATTCATCGACGCAGTTCGCGATGAAGCTCATTGCCTGGCCAGGCTCATAGCGCCAGCCGAGCGCGACCTGGGGAATCGACAAGCCGTGCTGGTAGGCGTTGATGGCGTCGGCTGCGAAGCCGAGATGCTCGCGGATCTCTCTCGGGACGCCGCCGTTCCGGCGCCCGAAGAGTTCCTGCATGGTTTGCTCTTCGGTGAGGGCCTTCATGGCTGCCCCGCGGCGGCATCCGGCTCGTCAAGACCGAACATCCGTTCCAGTTCGTCAATCGCGTTCGCAGCCGCAGACGTCTGCTCCTGAACGCGAGCACCATCGGCCAGCTGCTCCTCCGTGACCTCCTCGCCGCCCAAAATCCTCAGCAGCGTCAGATGCGTTGCAGATGACTCGGCGAGCAGGTTGATGCTTTTGCTCATCGAGCGAATCACGTCGAGCATCGCTCGATTCAAGGCCTGTTGGTTCTCCATCGTTTTCGCTCCTTCGGCCCGCAGGCCACTATTCAAACTTCCCGGCTCTCTCTCAGTCCGCGGGCGGCACCCAAGCCATGAACCCACAGACGCTATGCGTCCCCAGCTCTTCCGGGTGGAGCTTCTCATTGGCAATTACGTTCAGCCTGAGTTGTTTCCATGCCGCCCTTGTCCTTATCATTCGTGCAAAATATTTGCTCGCCTCATATGTCTCGCCTCCCTTTCGGAAGAGCGGGCGCTTCTTCAGTTCCGCCCACCACGCGGCCTGCTCGGCAGTGAAGTGTTTGGGAACGCGCCTGGGAGGCGAATCGTGCGCACCTCCGTCGCGCAGCGATGGAGAAAGGTGTTTCCTTCCTTCTCCTGAAGATAATCCTGAAGAAAATCCTAATTCCTTATATGAATCCCGCAATGTTGCGGACTCTGAACCGCCAGGTTGCGGAGTCTCAACCGCTGGACTGCGGAGTCCGCTGCCGAGTCCGCTAGATTGCGGAGTCCGCAGGCCTGCGGAGTCTGGAGGTAAACTGCGCCGCAGGTATTCGGACCACAAAAAGGTGATCACGCTGCCGGACTGGCCTCTTTGGCGCCTGATAAGTTTGGCTGCCACGAGAGAGTCGATGGCCCGCTGAACCGAATCGAGAGACAGGTCCAGTTCCCTGGCGATGATCCCGAGCTTCACGCTGACGTGATCGGAGTCTCCGGCTGCAAAGCGAAGATAGCCGTAAATGTACTTGTCCAGCCACAAGATCTTTTTCAGCGGCCCGAGAGAGGGTGGAATCAGCACGGCGTACAAGACCCGGTAGCCGTTGAATGGCTCGCCGACCTGCGGTGGGTCTTTCAGGAGTTTCAACCGGCCACCTCCATTCGGGAGGTAGCGCGCGCGTGGCCGATCAAAGCTCGTTGATGTAAAATGATCATGTCGTTCCGAATCGAAGTCCCCGGCCTGCCTCGCGCGCAAACGCTTGGCGGGCCTCTTTTTTTAGCCGTGGGTCGGGCCTCTTTCCATCGCTGAAAGCGTCATACGCCCTCGCACCTCGCGATGCGCGCCAGACGTTCGGCTACCGCATCGGCAATTGAGTTGAAACACTTCGCCGGGGTTCATGCCTGCGCCTCCTGGCGTTTTGCAGACTGGCTGACCCGCTTGCGCTGCTCGACGTAAGCCTGGACATCCACGGGATCGAACCGGACCAGTGTGCCCACCTTCAAAAATCGCGGTCCGACGCCGGGCCGTTTTCCCGACACCCACTGGTCAACGGTAGAAACGGCAACGTCCAGGAATCGCGCAAGCCGCCGTTTATCCCACAGCGCCCGTGGGTCTTGGACGGCGGGCGGTATTTGTTGGATCGGCTTAGACTTCCTCACGCCCCGTAGGCTATCATGCGATTGGCGGGGAAATCAAACTATAAGTCCTTTTGAATCAGATAATTAGGTAAAAAGATAAAGAGACAAAAAGGTAAGCTGACAAGGTGTGATGCGGCCAAAAGTGAGCCCTGTCAGGGTTCGGCGATTGGTGGTTGAAAAAGAGCGGCAAAAAGGAGCCAAAAAATGAGCACGAAAGCAAGGAAAAATAACTTGAAAATAGTTCACGGCGGTGATCATGCCGCGGGGTAAGGGCGGAACAAGCCAGCCGTTTCGGCGGGCCGGCAGCAAGAACTGGTACATCAGGTACAGCGTGCCGGGCGATGGTGAGCGAACTGAATCGACCGGGACGACCAACGAGAAGGAAGCCAGGAAGCAGCTCAACGCCAAGCGCAAGGAGGTTGACGATGGCGAGGTCGGCGAGCGCGGGGTGACGGTCGGGAACCTTCTCGACTTGGCCGTGGCGGATAAGAAAAAGAAGAAGCAGTATTCCAAATCGTGGGAAGGTTACATCAGACTTCACCTGCGCCCGGCTTTCAACGACCTGCTCGCTGAGAAGATAACGACCGACCACATCGACTCGTTCATCGAACAGAAGAGAGCGGCCGAATACGCCGACGCCTCGATCAATCGGTATCTCGAGGTGTTGACCAGGGCCTACACGATCGGTCGCGAAGAGCGGGTCCCGCCGCTGATCAGGCTGAAGCCGAAAATCGAGATGCTCGACGAGAGCAGCAACGTGCGCGAGGGATTTTTGAACCGGGAGCAGTACGAGGCTCTGCTGGCCGAGCTGCCCGGCCACCTGCAAACGCTGTTGGTATTAGGTTTCCACCTGGGGATGCGGCGCGGCGAGCTGGTGAAACTCAAGTGGGAGCAGGTCGACTGGAGCGCGAATTCAATCCGTCTGGAGAAGCGGCAGACCAAAACGAAACAGAGCCGGGTGGCTCCGTTATACGGCGACCTCCGGGCTTGGTTGGAGGCGTCCTATGCGGGGCGAGACGAAGACTGCCCGACGATCGTAGCCTATGTGGCCAGCCCCAAGACGGCTCCCGGCAAGACTTCCCCGGTAGGCGATACCAAGACAGCGTGGAAATCGGCAGCGGCCCGCGCGAAGGTTCCCGACGCGCTGGTCCACGACCTTCGGCGCGCAGCCGTAACGAACATGCTGGCGGCGGGCCTTACCGAGAAGCAGGCCATGATGATCAGCGGGCACAAGACCCGCTCGATGATCGACCGCTACCAGATCGTCGACATGCGCGATATCGAGCTGGCCGGGCAGAAGATGGCGGCTTTCGAGACGGCGCAGAAGGAAGTTCGTGCAAAAGTTCGTGCAGTCGAGGAAAAACGGGCTCAGGAAGCCTTGGTCGTGAATGCGTACAACATGTAAACGTTGTATCGAGTTAGGAGATGGTGCGCCCGGCATGATTCGAACATGCGACCTTCTGGTTCGTAGCTAGGAACCAACGTATTTTCATAGGCTTAGCACTAGGCACAATGATTGTTAAGTGTTGCGCTTTGTTGCGCGTTTTCATAGAGTTCCAGGCGCTCGTGGAGACGGCACTAGCAAAGTTGAGCAACCGTTCTATGCGGGGTGTGGGCACAAAAGTGGGCACACGGTTACCGAGCTCACGCACGCCGTTTGTCGGGTATTCTGAGGACGAAACCCACTCGTGTGTATTCAAGCTCCAGCCTTGCTCCCTTCGACCCCGCATCGAAAGGGAGTTGCAACTGCTCGCCGATCCGCCGGGCCTTCTTGCCTCTCGATGGCCTGAGCAAATCCGCGGGCGACACATTCAATGCCGACGCGATCTCCTCGACGTCGGAAATTTTCGGGATTGTTCGCCTATTTCGCCAATTCGTATATGTGTTCTTGTCCCGAATCACCGCTTGCCACAAATCGCTGTGCTGCCGACCCTGTTCAACGAGAATCTCGGCGACACGATCCCAGAACAAATCGTTCAACGCTGTTCGAGTTGGCTTTGTCTTGGACAATTAGGATAATCCTAATATAATAGGAAACAGTTGAAAGCGTATGCGTCGACGCTGGAATAGCAGCAAGGCTGAGCTGACTCGGACTGATGCGCGGCCCTCCGCGCTCTCCCTCGGGATATGATTAGCAATCTGAGGCAGACGCAGCCGCATGCCCGAGCATCCGCCCCGACTCCACTTCGGCTGGAGTATTTGCGAACGGCGTACCTCGCATTATTTGCGTTCTGTGGACAATGAAACTGAATGAGCACTGGTCGCAGCAACACTGCCGGGTTCCCAACGTCGCATTTCCGGGTAGGCGCTTTCGAAAGGAGGCTCTACCCCAAAGCCCCCATCATCGAGGCGATCATCAGCCTGAGCGTGGAACTGCCGAAGAAATATGGGATTGAAGCGTTCCGTTCGTTTTGCGAGTTGGATCCCTCATACACAGAGGACGCCGAGGAGCGGATGTTCAGCATATCTATGCAGCCTGGCGAAGTGGCGCCGCAGCAGAAGGGCGAAATCTCGGGCCTTCGTTTCGTGAGCTCGGATCGGCGATACATATGTGTTTGCCGAGAGACCTCGTTTGCCGTCAGCAGACTTGCCCCGTACGAGGACTGGGAGAAGTTCCGCACCGAAGCCAGACGACTGTGGGAACTGTACGCGACGCGATTCAGCCCAGTTAAGGTGACAGGACTGAGCGTTCGCTATATCAACCGAATCGAGATTCCCTGGACAGAAGCACAGCAAGTCGATTTCAGATGGTACTTCCGAACATTTCCAGAGGTCTCTACGGATCTGGATGTGGGGATGGCCGGGTTTCACATGAGGCTCGACATGCCGCTCGCCAGCATCGGCGCTCGGTTGATACTGAACCAGGCGATGTTGCCGCCAGCGTCACCTTCGCCAGCCAGCATATCCGTCCTCTTCGATTCGGATATCGTTTCGAGTCTGGATGCTCTCGAGGAGGGGACAATGTGGGAGCGTCTTGAAGTGCTCAGGACGGCAAAAAATGACGTCTTCGAATCATGCATCACGAACTTAACAAGGGAGTTATTTAAATGATCACTCCGAACGTTACGCCAATACTAAGTCCTTCGTCGGCCATAACGAGAGAAGGTGCCGTCGCCGACTGTCTTCAAGGCCGGTCGTTGTCCGGCGGCGGTCAGCCCGCGCCGGAAACATTTTCATGGCAAGTACTGGAGTTGGATGCGACCTTCCCGGAAGGCTTGAGATCCCACGCCGCAACTACCGACCCGGATTTTCCTTCTCAACATGCCGTGAAAACTGCCCGGACGCTCTGCTACGATGTCGATCGGATTGTGGGCGCCATCGTGTCCTTTTCGGATGCAGAGGCTTTCGAAGGAGACCTGTTGATTCACTGGCGTTCCCCAAATCGCGGCATCACGTTGATCTGTCCGGCCGATTCAGGCAGAGAGCCGAAGTTATATAGAGAAGAAGTGAGCGACGGCCGGGTTCTTAGCTCCGACATCATGCCCAATCCGCGGGCTTCCGACGTCGCCCGTGAAATCAAGTGGGTATGGGATCAAGCATAATTCCCAATATTTGGCCGGCCATAGGCCTAAACGCAAACGTGTACCGCGCATGCCGTAACACTTCAGATCGCGATAAACGAACTGGTACCGCGAGGGTGAAGCTCTTTTTCCGGCGTGCGGATGAAACTGGGCTGTCGGTGGGGCTGACCAAGAAGCGCGCGATCCGCGACATCAGGCCCGAGGGTCTTTTCAAACTTGAGATTAGAGATATTCGCTCGTGCGAAGATCAACTTCACTTGGCGCAGGATGAGGTCGCGCACGCTGAAATTCAAGGGATGCCCGTCTACCAGCAGGATGAGGCGACGGCTCTGCGGATCGCCGGTCATTTGTCGAGGCACGCGCAGGTATGTGTGGACGAGGTGTAGGCGCGCCGAATCCGATTGATCCGCTTGTCGCGGAGACTCGTTAGTCTGGCACGCATGCCGACATTCGATTACGCCCGAACGGGATAGAGTCCGATATTGCGGATTAACACCCCGCTTCTGTGCAGGGTCGGCCAACGCAGCAAGGACTCGGACTCGGGGCCGGGGGATTTCCTGACTTAAGCCGACCCATCGTTCCTGATTCGGGCGGCGCTTCGGGCGCTCAACTTCGAACGGCTGACGATCCGGACAGAATTTCCACGCCAAGCCTGCATATTTCTCGATTCGGAAGTGATTCGATTGAATCAGCGGAATGGCGGGAAACGATAGGCTACGACGCGGCATCAACAGCGCGAAGCGCCGTCCACTCCATGCTGTCGTTCGGCCAACTACGAGGCTTGTGTAGACGCGTCACTTGGCATACTCCGTCGACAACTCTGCCTGCTTGAGCACGAGCTGGGTTGCGTCCTCCGAGAGGTCCGGTGGGTAGCCGTACATCGCCAGCAGCCGACGGACTTTCCGCCGCAGGTCCGCCCGAACGCTCTCCCGCTGCGTCCAGTCGAGCTTGGGCATCTTCTTGACCATCTCCGCCAGCTCGCGGGCCATCAGACGCAGCTGGTCGGACTTCATCACCTCTTTGGCCGACCCGTTCTCCGCCAGGGCGTCGTAAAACGCCGTCTCCTCGCTGCTGAGGCCGAGCTCCTCCCCGTGCCGCTTCGCCTCGCGGACCCATTTCGCCAGCTCCAGCAGCTGCGCGATCATTTGGGCCGTCGAAATCTGCTTGTTCGTGTAGCCGAGCATCGCCTTTTCCAGCGCCTCGCGGAATTTCTGGGCCTGCACGAGATTGGTCCGCTCGCTGATCTTGATCTGGTCGTTGAGCAGCTTCCGCAGCGTCTCAAGCGCGAGGTTCTTCTGCTCCAGGGCCGACACCCGCTCCAGGAATTCGTCGCTGAGGATGTCCAGCCGCGCCGCGTCAAGGCCGGCGGCGGCGAACAAATCGATTACCTCGCCCGCGTCCACCGCGCCGCCGATGACCTGCCTTACGGCCGCGTCGATGTCGCGCGATCCGGAATCGGAGCCGCCCGCACCCGGCGTCGGCCCCGCCTCGTCGGCCAGCCGCTTGCGGATCATCGCCGCCACGCGCTGGAAGAACGCCAGGTGCGGCGCGATTTCCCGCGTCTCTTCCCGCGGCACGGCCAGCGCGAACGCCGTTGCCAGCCGCTTAACCATTCCGCGGAACCGCTGCCAGCCTGTCTCCTCCCCGACGTTATGCTTCACGTCCAGCACGTGGTCGATCGCGCCCAGGTACACCCGCAGCACGTTCGCCGGCTCCGCTTCCAGCGCCGCCGCATAGTCGCAGCCGTGGAAGAACGCCCGCAACTGCTCGAACGCCGACCGCATCGCCGGGATCGCCTCGTCCTGCAGTTCCTTGACCGGCTTGTCCGTCTCCCCCGTTGCGTTCGCGTACGTCGTCAGTGCATCGGCCAGCGGGTCGGCCAGACCGATCAAATCGACGATCAGCCCGCCCGGCTTCTCGCCGTAGACGCGGTTCACGCGTGCGATCGCCTGCATCAGGTTGTGCCCGGCCAGCGGCTTGTCCAGGTACATCGTGTGCGCGCTGGGCACGTCGAACCCCGTCAGCCACATGTCCACCACGATCGCCAGCCGGAAGTCGTCGGCCGGGTCCTTGAACCGGTCGGCCAGCGCCTTCCGCTGCGCCTTGCTCCGCGCGTGTCGCGCCATGTGCTCGGGATCATCCGGCCCGCCCGTCATGACCACCTTCATCGCGCCCTTCGCGTCGTCTTCATCGTGCCACGCTGGGCGGAGTTTGCGGATTTCGTCGTATAGCCGGGCGGCGATGTCGCGGCTCATCGTCACGATCATCGCCTTGCCTTCCATCGCGGCGCGGCGCTGCTTCCCAGTGCTCGACGACGAACTTCGCCACCCGCTCCAGCCGCTCCGGGAGCGCCGTACAGCTCTTCCAGCGGGATGCGGATGTTTTCCGGCGTCTCGCGGCCGTCCTCGTCGCGGGTCGCGTACTCGGCGATCTTTTCCTTGATTTGGGCGTCCGCCGCCTTCGCGCCGGCCTCGTCGATCGTCAGCTTCACGATCCGCGGCTCGTAGTAGATCGGCACCGTCGCGCCGTCGGCCACCGACTGGCGGATGTCGTAGACGTCGGCGTAGTCGCCGAAGACGTGCCGCGTCACCCTGTCGCCCGCCGTCAGCGGCGTGCCGGTGAACCCGACGAACGTCGCGTTCGGCAGCGCATCGCGCATCCACCGCGCCCCGCCGTCGACGAACCCGTACTGGCTGCGGTGTGCCTCGTCCGCCATCACGACGACGTTCGCCCGCTTGCTGATCGGGTCGTGTGCCTCGGTGAACTTGTGGATCGTCGTGAACACCACGCCGCCGCTCGCCCGGTCGAGCAACTGCCGCAAGTGCTCGCGGCTGTCGGCCTGCACGGGGTCTTGCCGCAGCAGGGCCCGGCCCATCGCGAACGTGTCGAAGAGCTGGTCGTCCAGGTCGTTGCGATCGGTAACGATCACCATGGTCGGATTCGCCATCTCCGCTGCCCGCACGAGCGTGCCGGCGAGCATCAGCATGGTCAGGCTCTTGCCGCTGCCCTGCGTGTGCCAGACCACGCCGCCTTTGCCCGCGGCCTCGTCGCCGTGCCGGTCCGGCGTCTTGATCGCGCCGATGACGCTGGCCCGCGCCTTGCGCACCGCCCGGAACTGGTGATACCCGGCGACCTTCTTGACGATGTTTCCCCGCTCGTCCTCCTCGAACGCGACGCACGACCGCAGGTAGTCCAGGAGCGTCATGGGGTTCAGCAACTCGCGGATCAGCGCCTCCAGGGTCGGCTCGCCCCCGCTCGCCGGGCGCCACGGCGTGAAACGCTGCCGCCCGCTGGTGATGCTGCCTACCCGCGTCAGCAGCCCGTCGCTCGCAACCAGCAGCAGGTTCGGCACGAACAGGTCCGGCGTGATCGTCTTGTACCGCCCGAGTTGGTCGATCGCGACGTTGAGATCGGCCGCGGCGTTGGCCGGGTCCTTCAGCTCGATTACGACCAGCGGCAGGCCGTTGACGTACAGCACCAGGTCCGGCCGAATCGTCTTGCCGTTTGCTCCCGCGACCGTGAGTTGGCGGACGACAAGGAAGTCGTTATTGGTCGGGTTCTCGAAGTCGATCAGCCGCGCCCGCCCGCCGCGCGTCTCGCCGGTCTTGACGTCCTTGTATTCGACCGGTACGCCGTTGGTGAGTAGATCGTGGAACCAGCGATTGTTCTCGATCAGGGATGGGTACGGCGGGCGGGAGAGCCAGGCGACGACGCCGTCGATAGTGGCGAGGGGAAGGTGCAGGTTGAGCTTGTGGATGGCACCGCGCGCGCGCGGTGCCAGGATGACTTCCGTACTCTCCATCCGGGTTCCTGCGTCATCGAGCTCGAAGCCGCGCGTGACCTTCAAACCGACAATTCCGCAGTAGACGCCCGCGACATCTTCCACCAACTGCTCGTTCGGAGAAGAAGTCATAGAGGGCCTTGATTCTCCGCAGGAGTAGGCGGCGTGTTTAGGTAGTCAGTTAGTGCTATTTTATAGGCGATATTCGCGGTATGGTACAACACACGGCTTGGCGAGAGCGTTTCCGTGCCGATGATGATGGTGTCGATCTCGTCATCCAGCCACTGGTTGAAGTCAGTGTGATCCTCGTAGTACACCCGGTCTCCCGGCGACTCGGCTAGCGCGTCGCGGTGCGTACGGTAGAGAAACGAGGCGATTGTATCCGCAGCTTGAGCGGCCAAGGTTGCTTGGCGCTGGCCCAGGCGGGCTGCGGCAGTGTCGCGACCGTGCGAAGCCATCCCGTAGCTATTTCGGAGTTCGCAAAGGCCCTGAATGGTTTGTAGCAGGCCGCGAATGGTTTTCTCGATCGAATCTCGGGCGGGCCCTGCGTTTGGATGTCCACGAGGCAGCAGGCTGAGCCGATTCGTAGTCTCTCGGAGTAACTTTGGCGCATCCCAATTGGGGTCAGCGGGTGTTCCAAGATCACTGAGCACAGTTCGGCAGACTGACTCGACCAAGGCCTTCGACAAATCGAAAGCGAAATCAGGCACCCGCTGTACTGAATCCTCAATGGCCTGTATCTGGGGCTCGAACGCAACCGCAACAGGCAAAACGACTGAACGACAGGCGTGCATCTGAAACACGCTGGCACCGGTGGTTGGTCTCTCAGCCATGCCGCACCTCCACGCGAATTGAGCCAGAGAGCAGCCGCGGCAAGAGGTAATCGCGCAGTTCCGCAAGCCTTGAGGACTCCTTGAGCAAAACCAAGAGCAGATCGAATAACGGAGCAACCGCGCGTTCGAACTGCCGGAGGAGGGCTGATTCCGGTCGAACCACGCTGACGCCGTCAAATGTCTGGCGCGTGATTGTGTCGAAAACCGAGCCGTGGGATCGCTGCTGCAACTCGGCCACTACTTGACGGAGAAGCAGGTAGAGGTGGCAGTAGGGCGCTCCCTCGATTGGCAACAGGCCGTAGCACGACTGGTTAAACGTCATTGGGCGAGCGGCCAGCGCGAGCCGGCCGACAGTGCCGCGGGCTGAAATGATCGTGCAGCCGACCGGCACCAGGGTGGCGGCGCTTCCGTCGAGGCCCGCCTTCGTGATCTGTTCGTCAGTGGAGTTGACCCACGGCATCCCGTCAGGTGGGACGTCCTTTACGGAGTACCACGGGACGTCGCCATCCCAGAACTCGGCGATTGAACGCTTCGGTGTCCCGCCGCTCACGATTTGGCAAACAGCGGATAGCGGGCGCACCGGCCATCCTTCGGGCACCGGGCCGAGGAGGGAGTCGGTCAGGCGGTCGGGGAGGGCGGCGAAGGCTGCCGGGGGCATGCCGGGGAATCCGGCCGCGCCGGCGGCCTTGTCCTTAACTGGTTCGAAGTCCACAAACCACGCCTTGAACGTCGCCCGCGCCAAGCCCTCCAACGCCCGGCTCGTCCGCCGGTTCTGCTCGATCTTGTCCTCTAACGCGCCGAGGACAGCGGCGATGGCTTGTTGCTCGGCCAAGGGTGGAATTGAGACTCTCAGCGCCTCCAAATGCGGAATTCGCAGGTTACTTACGGTTGAGCCCGTCCCTTCGCTCCACGCGATCTGACGTTGGACGCCTGGCGATTGGATCGCATAGAGCAAAAACCGGCTGTCGCACTTTGCGTTGTTCGGACGAAGAAGAACCATCCTCTGTCCCAGACAGCAGCGAAGACCATCCGGGACCATGCAGACTTCGCCCATAGGGGCCTCGCGTGTGATGACTAGGTCCCCACCGCGTAACTCGGCGCGACGGCTCCGCTGCCTGTAATGTGCTTCGTCGGTGAAGCTTCTATCTGATAGGTCGAGCCGCCCGCCTCGAATGTTGTTGCTGCGCAACACAAGCACGCCCGAATCCGTCCATTCAGGGGTAGAATGTGGGCAATCGACTATCAACTCGCAAAGGTCACGGAGAGCTGCATCATTCGCCATCGGCGGCCCCCTGCACTAATGCAAGCTGTTCGCGGACCAGTCGACCGAGCCGCTCCCCCTCGGCCAAGCATCCCTCCAACTCCGCCACTAGCCGCGGGTACTTCTCGGCGAACGGCTCGGCGTCGTCTTCCTGCTCTTCCGCGCCGACGTAGCGGCCGGGGGTGAGGACGTGGCCGTGCTTGGCGATCTCGTCGATCGTCGCGGGCTTGGCAGAAGCCGGGGGTGGGAGTGAACGCCCACTCGCCGTGTTCCTTCTCGTTCCACCAGTCCGGGGCGGGCTCGCCGCGCCAGCGGCGGTAGGCGTAGACGATCCGGCCGATGTCGGACGTCGGGAGCGGGTCGCCCAGTGCCGGGGACGCACTCGGCCTCCTCCATGCCGCTCAGCACGCGCAGCACGCGGGTCTGCATCGTGCCGAGCTTGCGGGCGTCGATGAAGAGGGTTTCGCCCTTGCGTCCGCCGGGGCGGTTCGGCGTGCCCTTGCGGATGTTCTTGCCGGTCTTGTCGCGGGTGAGGAACCAGAGGCAGACGGGGATGCCGGTGGTGAAGAAGAGCTGCGCGGGCATGGCGACGATGCAGTCGACGAGGTCGGCCTCGACGATCTTGCGGCGGATCTCGCCCTCGCCGCCGGTGTTGCTCGAAAGCTGCCGTTGGCCATGACGAAGCCGGCCACGCCGCCGCCGCGGCCGTTGGGGTAGGCGAGGTGGTGGATGAAGTGCTGAATCCAGGCGTAGTTGGCGTTGCCGACGGGCGGGTCGCCGTAGGCCCAGCGCTTGTCGCCGCGGAGAAGCTGGCCGGACCAGTCGCTGACGTTGAACGGCGGGTTGGCGAGGACGAAGTCGGCCTTGAGGTCGGGGTGCTGGTCGCGGAGGAACGTGTCGGCCGGCTGCTCGCCGAGCTTGGCCTCGATGCCGTGGATGGCGAGGTTCATGTGGGCGAGGCGCCAGGTGGTGGGGTTGGATTCCTGGCCGAAGATGGAGACGTCGGTGCGCCGGCCGCCGTGGGCTTCGACGAACTTTTCGGACTGGACGAACATGCCGCCGCGAGCCGCAGGCGGGGTCGTAGACGCGGCCCTCGTAGGGTTCGAGCATCTCGACCAGCACGCGGACGACAGAGCGCGGCGTGTAGAACTCGCCGCCCAGCTTGCCTTCGGCGGCGGCGAACTTGCCGAGGAAGTATTCGTAGACTCGGCCGAGCATGTCGCGGGCCTTGCCGCGATCGCCTTTGAAGCCGATGTCGGCGATGAGGTCGATGAGACTCGTTCATCTTTACCGGCTCGATGCCGCGGCGGGCGTAGTCGCGGGGGAGCTTGCCCTTGAGGTTCGGGTTGTCGCGCTCGACGGCGAGGATCGCGTCGTCGATCAGCGTGGCGATGTCGGGGCGGGTGGCCTGGTTCTGAAGGTTCGGCCAGCGCGACTTCGGGCGGGACCCAGAAGACGCGCTCGGCCGTGTACTCGTCGCGGGATTCGAGCAGGCGGTCGAGCTGCTCGCCCTTGATTCCGTCTTTCGTCAGTTCGGCCCGCAGGTCGTCGCGGCGGCATTCGAAGCTGTCGGAGATGTACTTGAGGAACAGCAGGCCCAGGACGACGTGCTTGTACTCGGCGGCATCGACCTGCCCACGAAGGGTGTCGGCGGCCTTCCAGAGTCTGTCGGCGTAGTTCAGGTCGCCGGTCACTACGTCGTTGTTCGCCATCACAGTTCCGTTTTGTTGCCGTGTATTGAGATCTTAGTGGAAGCTGGCGGGCAATTCTTGGGGGCCGAACCATTGCCTAGGCTGGGCTGGGCAAAACAGACTCGGGTCGGCCCAGGACCAGGCAGCGACCGGTAGCGCGGCACGGCTACAATTGTGTTCACAATCGATTCTGCCATATACCAAGAACTGTGCGCTCCTGTTTTAGGGTCCGCGATTTTGACGAGAATGGCCGCTGGCGAAATTTGCGGCGTCAATAGGGAATGCGCCTGAGGTTCAGCTACATACAGCCAGTCCCCAAGATCAGGAATGCTAAACGCCGCTTGCGTCCGCGAACCAGTGGCTTTGGTCAAACCGCCAATTTCAACTTGATCGCGTCATTCGGCGCGTGCGTCAGATCCTGCTTCGTGCCGAGGTAGCGTTCCGTCGTTTGAACCGACGAATGGCCAAGCAGTAGTTGAATCTGTTCCAACTCACCGCCAGCAGCCCGGCACAGCTTTGCGGTGGTCCGACGCAGGTCATGGGGTGCGATGTCCGGCAAACCAGCCCCGGCGACGTATGTCTTCAGCATCTGCCAGACAACTTTCTCGCGATATCCGATCCCCACAAACCTGATCGCCCCGATTGACGGGCCGGAACAAATGCCCTTCCGTCACGCTTGCGACCACGGTCCACGCATCGATCGCGTTCTTTGACCCACGTCGGCATCGGAATAGTACGGACGCGCCCGTGTTTACCGACAAGTCCACGATGCACCAGCGGTTGTCGCGCTGCTGGACATGCTTCATCGTCAGATTCGTCAGCTCGGACCGGCGCAATCCGCACCCGAGCAGGGTCGCGAACATGGCCCGGTCGCGCAGTCCCTTCTTCGTGCGCACGTCCGGCGCGTTCAGGAGCGCCTGCGCCTGGCGGAGCGACAGCCAGTTGCCGACACGGACGCCGTGCGACCGGACGCCCTTGATGCGCGCGATCCCCGACGCCAGTTCCGGAGCCAGCAGCCCATTGTCGGCGGCTTCGACAGCCAGTTTCCGCACCGCCGTGATCCTGACGTTGATCGAGATCGGCCCGAGCCCGCGGGCCTCGAGCGCCACGCGCCAGGCGGTCACGGTCGACTTCGTGAATCCCGCGGGCCGTGGCTCCTCGGCAAACCACGCGATGAATTCATCCAGGCCGAGGTTGTAAACCCGCCGCGTAATCGGAGAGGACACGCTGTCGAGCACCAGCGCCTTCAATTTCCGCCATTCTGAAGTCCTGTCGGCTACCACCAGAGCGTTTGTCATTAAGTCCTTTCGTTCCCGTTATTTGGCAATATCGGGAGCTAACAGGACATTAGCTCTGGCGCGCGGAAACATCAACTCCGTGAGATACCGGAAATCCGGAATGGCGGTGGATCGCTTGAAATACTAGCTATTCTGGAACGGTGTCGAAGGAAATCGATGACCAGCAGTTAGGCGCGTTCCTCCACGCCCTGACACAGAGCACCGTCTGCATTGTCGGCAAGGATTCGGCTGGTGAGTTTGGCACGATGATCGGAACCGGAACCTTGGTGGAAGTAGGCGAAGAGAAACACATCCTGACAGCCAACCACGTTGTAGAAGCTTGTACCAACGAAGAGCTTCGTTTTTTTCTGCCGGACGACACCGCTGTTTTGGCGGAGCCGCCGATGCCGACAAGGGTCGACATGGCTGGTGTGCGATTGTGGCAGCCGTTAGACATAGAATCGCGGCTTGAGGATGAGGATCTCGATATTGCACTGCTAAGGCTACGCACTGCGGAAGCTGTTCCAAGTTTTTGCCACTTTCGGCAGATCCGGAGAACTCCCCACCCTCCCACGGACAGATTTCAATTTGTGATGATGGGCTATCCGGCGCAGCGCGCCGGTCGATTGCCAAGCGGGAATCGCGTCGCATTTCGGAATGTTGATTATCCCGAACTGGTCGACCTGTCCGGCCGGACGTTCAAGGGTTTTGATCCGAAGATCCATTTCCTGACTGATTTCCCGTCGTCTGACGACTTTCATCCCGGGGGCTACAGTGGCAGTGGCTTGTGGTTAGGCCAAATCGGCGACCAAGACATTTGGCGCCCCGACCCGAGATACTGCGGCATGCAAGTTGGGTACTATGAGCGAACGAAGCTTCTGAAGATCTTAGGTGTGAACTCTATCTTGGATTTCATCGAAGGACGTCGTTGATATGGGGCAATATCGGAAGAAAAACACCGTGGCCCGCGCCCAGCGCTCACAATGCACTAAACTCGACGTGAAAGGCTCTCTGCGGAATCTCCAACAACATGGCATCCACTCACCAAGTTCGGGGAGTCCTTCTGGAAGAGGCTATTCTGAAACTGCTGCGCGCGGCAGGCTATCGCACAGTTGATGAAGCTGGTGCCGACCCCACCCTGGGCACCTCTGCAGCCGGGCTAACGCTTTTAGGCAGGGGAACGTACCACCAGATCGATGCCATTGCGGATCTTAGAATCGGACAACCCTTCGGAAATCCCCAACGCCTTTTGGTCGAGGCGAAGTCGTATGCGGATCACCGACCGATCGGTTTACCGTTCGTTCGAGGCACCGTCGGTGTTCTAAAGGATGTCTCTGAGTATTGGGTTGCGCGCACTCCCGGTCACCCGCGAATCGGTCGCTACCACTATAGAGCAGCCATTTTTAGCTCGTCTGACTTTACGGCAGACGCTCAGGCATATGCGTTCGCGCACGACATCCATCTGCTCCCGCTCGCGCGTTCATCATACTTCGCGCCTGTAATTAGAGCCATCAACGACGCCGCTACGGCTTTGCCGACGCGCGATGGCCAGGTTGTGGGAATCGTCCTCTCTGATGTTCGGAGAGAGATCAGGAATCTTCTCCAGCCAGAACTACGAGCGCAACATGAGGTTCCGCGCTATCCCTGGTTGCATCAAGTCGTCGAAGCTACTGACGCAGTGGGGCGCTCGCTGATCGCCACGCTGGGGAATGCGTTCTCCGTCTTTCTTACACCGCACCCGCTCGTCGATCTGGAGGCTCTTTCACCGGTTGAGAATATCGAGGTGCACTTCAGGGATCAACGAGTAGGCGACGGTTGGGCCATCAGCCGCCCAGGAGGCGAGCCGCTGTTCACGTTTGACCTCCCCAAGCAACTGTTTGATCTCTACGCGGACGAGGGGGTCCTGTCACGGCGACAGGCGGCCAATCTAAAAGAGGATTTCCTCGGTCAGTTCAATGCAATCTACGCGCCGAATGACCAGATTAAGATCTTCAACTTCAGACTTGCCACGGACTGGATTGAAGAGCTGCGACGCGGGGTCGATTGAACGAGTACGTCGAATCGGATGGCACAATAAGTTCTTACTGTCGCCTCGCCGGGCGGGTCCTGAGTGACACAAACGGGCCGCTAGGCGCGCGACCGGACGGGATATCCCCGAAAACAGGCCGCTCCGGCGCGGAAGTATGCCGTATCATTTGCTATTTCACCTTCATGCCGAAAAAGCCAGAGATGAAATGGGACCCCGATGGGCCGATGACAATGCAGGGCATCCGAGACCTCTACGGAATACTTTGGGCTCTGTTAAAGCGAGACTGGTGGGGCATCGTCTTAATTGGGATGAGTTGGCTCGTCTTCAAAGATCGTGCTGTGGTCTTCGCATATCTGACCACGACACTTGGTCTTCAGGGAGCCCGCTCGGCGATAGCCGCTGGGGTAGTACTTGTGGGGATTTCTGCGTTCTTGTTGAAAAGGCTCGACCAGTTCCTCTACGGTTTGGTCGAAGTGGCATTCGCAGTACTTGCCACGCTCAATGTATCGGCCGGCATGAAGCCCGAAGAACCATTGTTTGCTCGCTGGGCCACGCTGGCAGGTTTAGTGTACGTAGTATCGCGGGGACTGAGCAACATGGCAGACGGCCCGAAAAAACACATCGAAGCGGCTGCCAGCCCCACGCACTCCCGTGAGGACTGTATGACGACGCGAAAGATATGAGCCCGAGACGAGCAGGCCCTAACAACTCCGCGCCGACGGAGGGAACACTCTATTGAGGCCCGATATCTACGAATATCGGTATCTGTTCTCGCAGTTGAGAATCAGAATTGTCTGTTACCCGACCGATCAACCAAGAAACTAACAATCTCAATATCCGACTTATTCCGTGTCTCCGGGAACTGCGCGTTCACCACCGTCCTGACCTGAGGCTTCCATGGACGGTTATTTTCGAACGCGTCCCGCGCAAAGGCGAGTGCGGAGGGGTCGTTCATGCGCATGAGTTCCTCAGCGCAATGAACCCGCACGGCCGGAGACAGCGCCTGTTCCAGCACGGTTCGCAGGGACGGTAAAGCGGCATCGCCGAACTGGACGCGCATCACATTCGGGAGAGCAACGAATGTCTGGCCCGGCTCGGCGCTGGCGGGCACGGCAGTCAGCCGGCCGACGAGCCGTGGGAGATCGTTTGCATCTTTTTGCCAGGCGATTGCGTTCAGGGCCTGCTCAGTGCCTGTTCCGTGATCGGCAAGAGACCAGAGCAGCTCGTGTACACGGTTGTCGTAGATCCGGCCGAGGACCGATATGAAGTCGTTGATGGTTTGCGCATCTTCGCGCGCAAGGTTACGAGCGGCGGAGATCAGAGTCTGCTCCAGGCGCGAGCGAAGTTCCGGGCTCAGGGTGGTGCCTGGCGAAAGCGCATTGCGGGCGGCCGTGACCGCTCCCTGAAACAGCACCGGATCATCCGAAGAAAAGTAAGGAAGCGCCGCATCGAGAAGTTCGGAAGTACGGGCACCGGCCCAGAGGGGCACGAAAGGAGCAGGACCCTTAGTGCGCAGGGTTTCCATCAGCCGCGGCTCGACGACAGAGTCGGGCCAGTAGTAGAGCGCATCCGATGCGTACGCACGGACGCGGGCGTTCGGATGATAGAGATATTCGAGGAGAACCGAAAGAGCTTCGTCATCGGGATCGGCGAGAAGATCCGGCAGGAAGCCGGACAGAACTTCCGCTGGCTCCCGGGGCGGCGTGGCGATCGTGCGTGAGATGGCGGGGAGCACCTCAATCGGAGTCCACACGGACTGCATTCGGATATCGCCGTGACGAAAGAAAGCCTCGTAATGCAACAGGCGGACATCATAAACGCCAGGCTGTTCGAACCGGTATTGAAGATGCAGCGGCAGCCGGCTCTTGCGGCCTTCGGAATTGCGAAGGCTGATCGTTCCAGGACACGAAGGGCCGCTGTATGCCGTCCCGAGTGCGGGATGCGAAAGTTGAGGCAGCAGTTTGCCGTCCTTGCGGACCTCGAAGTCATCACACGCGAAGTCCCATGGTCTTGCCATCGAAGGGTAGGAGACGCCGAGGGTTGGCGACAACTCGACGTGAATCCACACCGGACCATTTACGCGGGCAACGCCATCGAGCGCGATACTCGCGGTTTCCGGGAGCCTGCGCACCTCCACCGGATCACTGCGGCGGCCGCCGGAAATCACGACGAGCCGGGAAACGGGCTGGCTGGGCATGGCGCCGGGCATCCGGGCATTAATCTGGATCTCCTGCGCATACTGAACTTCGATTGGCTCGCCGTCTAGTAATACCTGGACACCGCAGAGGTCCAGTGCCGCACCCTTGCAACCGGCTACCGGACCGAATCCGTGGCCATAAATGGAAAAAACGATTCCAGGAGGGAGCAGGCCTTGCCTGCTGGTATCGCCTCGAATGATGCCATCCCGGTTGATGGTTGGAGGCAGCGGCGTTTGGGCTGCGGCACTCATCGCAAGAGCCAGCAGCAGGTAGCCGTGTTTTTGCATCTGAGGGGTAGACGTTGGGATGATGCCGAATGTTCCGGCAATTGAAAAGGAAGGTGTCCGTATCTGTCAACCATCGCGTCTCTGCACTTCCGCAGGTACCTGCACCCCCAACAGGTCGTGTTTGCTCGTCTACCATTGGACCGACAGCCGGCGAGCCCTTCGAGCTAGCGAGTCACGGTGATCGAGGGATTGATCCGCCTGGACGGGGCGAACCTTGGGCCGTTATGAACAAATATCGGAAGGCGTTCTCGGTGTGGCGCGCGCCTCACGTCCTACTTGAATGGATTTTGCGCGTTTCCCACTCAAGTTGGCGGACCGAGAAGGCTGTCGGCATGCCTTTGTTTACGAAGAAGGAGTGCAGGACGGCGGTCCGAAACGTATCTCCGCTTGGTCTGGACGACGGCGCCGACATTAGTCAGATTTGTGGAGCGGAATCGTCTCGACGGGGTGTCTACCCTTACAATATGCGCCGAAGCTGTCCAGCAGCTTGTGAATCATGCCGAAGCAATGATTGATGAATTCGTCGGTCATGAAAAAGATCCACGGTTCATCGCCGTGACTTGAGTTGGAGAACCACGTCTGCCAGTTCCTCTGCTCGACATGGGCTGCGAACTCCAAGCATCTCTCCTCCGGCCATTCGAATCCGTTGTGGAACATGAAATTCCTGTAGTCGAAGAGTGCCTCAAGCATCTTGGTAAGGCCCTCCGGCAGGTAGCTCTTTAGATCCACTGCTTTCGCCAGTTGGAGGATACCCGAAACGAGACTCTCCGCGATCACTCCATTCTTTCGTTCGTAGTGGCTGTGACAATTCCAGAAGGCATCCGGATCGGTTATTGCGCTGCGATGATGGCCTGAAGGAATCACGTTTACCCCAAAATACCGAGCCCTTATTCCCTGAAAAGCCTGGTAAAACATGGACTCGAACATCGGCGCCAGCATCCCGAGCGCGGCCATACTGTGTGCAGCGCTCTGGTAGATCGAAAGATAAAACGTTACGCCATACTTTTCGGTCGCCCGGTCGTTGCGCCATCCAGAGCTCTTTCGGGCGTATTCGTCAAGCTCTTTCATCTCGGCGTGTACGCGCTTGTCGGCCTCATCGTTCCGGCTCAGAAGGCCTGAGATGGCGATGAGTTGTTGCTCGTAGTCCAGACGCTCAAGAATCAGGCAAGCCATGTCCCGATCAGTCATTTCGGGAATGCCCATCCCGGCGTCTTGGCGAAACATCTCGAGGAGCGATTCGAGGTCGTCTACCTTTTTGTCCATCACATGCTTTATATCTCATGGCGCGACGATTCGATTGACTCACGATCCGGTATCACGACATATCGGCAGGCATCTCGGGCTTGACGTTCCCTGTCCGGGTAATAAACGCTGCGTGACAGGACGGGACTACTTCTCGGCGTTGTTTAGGGATGCTCCAATTTGACAATTGCCGCGTGAGCCACTTCTGCCACGGAGACGGGTTCGCCGAGATGAGTTCTGTCTTTGTCATCCAGCAACCGACGAAGACTTGGCAGTGCTACCTCGGCGTTGAGGTTCGCAACCGCCTCTATAGCGGTAACTAACACCTCCGGGCGATGGTTGTTGTCGAGGGCTGCAATCAAACCCTGAACTGCCGACTCGCCCCCTATCTGGCCCAGCGCCCAAGCCGCCTTGTAATTCACCTGTTCGTCTTGCATCAGCGCTATGAGAACAGGAACGGATCTTCGATCCTTAAGTTCTCCTATCAGATGGACTGCATAGTAACGGTCAGCTGAGATTTGTCTGTGGAGTGACCAGCCGTGTCCAAGACCAGCGTCGCCAGGAATCCCCTGACCTTCAGGGCGGCCAGAACGGTCGTTGAGAATCTTGTTGATCACGTCCAAACCACGGTCGTCTCCAAGGGCCGCAAATATGAACGCCGCATTACCCCTCAAGTGCCTGTCCTCGTGGCTCAGCCATGATTCCAGGGGCGGGAGCAGGCTCGTGTCGCGGGTTTCAACGATTTTCTCAGCGACGGCTAACTGTGGCCCGAAGGCGCCGGTATTCCTAAATTTCTCCAGCAGCTCGGCCGCAGATTGAATTGATTGCAGTTGACCAAGGCCGGAAACCGCGGTGAGCAGGATGAAGAGGATTGCGAGATAAGCAACTATGGCTCGGAATCCGATGCGCTGGGTATGCGGGAGCCGTAACAGAACCTTCCCCATGTGCATCAGTGTACGCCACCGACCGTCGGGCATGCCCGCCGCGCCGATCCGTTCCGCCCTGACGGCGAAGTGTTTACGGCGCCACCGAACCACCCGGCTCGATACGTACCAATATCGGAAGGCGTCGGGTGCTCGTCGGCTCGCTGGTTGCGGTGCAAGGGGGGATGATTGGGCGCCACCAGACGGACGAGCGCAGTGCTAAACAAATATGTTCCTTAGGTCCATTGCCAGCGACGGGTTTACGATCAGGAGGGTTTCACCTTTGAACTCGCGAAGACCATCGACTCTTGTGACGGTATAAGCTCGCTTCAACCCGGGGTCAAGAAGCCAGACTTCGACAACGCCTTCAGCAATGTAATCCTCACAACGCTTTCCGACCTCAGAGAACAGGTCATCACCGATGATCTCGATGCACAGACGAGGGGTTCGGGGCGGCGGTGCTTCCAGGTTGAATTGTTCGCACAGACGCCGCAGATTTTCGCGCTCCTTCCGCTCTTCGCCCGAATAGAAGCGCGCTTTGTCGAACTCATAGTTAGCGATGGCGCGCTCCATTTCCACGACGACGAGTTCGATCCGCATCCGAATCTGCGCGAGCTGTTCATCGGGAGCCATATCCTCATCCTTTTGGCTTTGTCTCTGAATATCCGCTGCATAGAGGGCAAAGTGAGATGTGTTGCTTCCAACGCGTTTTCGCGAGACGGTCCACACGCTACCCGGCGATTCACGATCTGCGAGCCACTGGTCGAGGCCGGCGATTGAAACAGATCTCCCCTGCCTCCGAGAGGGTTCAGATTGAAGCACCTGCTCGCGTACAAGAATCACCGTGAGCCCTTGTTCGCGCAACAGCTGAGCGGCGAAAGATTTCTCCTCGCGCAGCAAACCTAGGAGGAGATGCACGGTACCGAGGAGTTTATGGTTCATAAGCTCGGATTCCTCTGCTGCGTATGCCAGCGCCCGCTTGCATTCATGGCTGAGCGGCAGGTCGAGCGACGCCGCGATTTTGGGGCCGGCCTGGATGTGCTGCGTGATGGACTGACGGAGGTCTTCGAGCCTTGTAAAAGATGCCAGGAACTGGTTGGCAAGCGCCCTGTCCTCGCGGAATAAGCCAAGTAGGAGAAACTCCGCTTCAATTTGAGGACAGCCGAACTGGCTGGCCTCGTAACGGGAAAAGAAGATGGCTCTCCTGGCCTTTTCGGTGTAGCGCTCGAACATACCAGCACTTTACTTCAAAAAGATGGTGAACGCAGGAAGGTGCGCACCGGGCGATTCGGGACCGACAGGCAGCGACGAGGGCCGCCGTTCCACCTATGTGGTCGATTCACAGAATTGGGCTCGCGCGGAACGATATTGTCCAATATCGGTAGGTAGTTTTTGATTGCACGGCGCGGTGGCGAGTCGCCGCTTTCCCTGGTGAGACCGGCCCGCACCGGGTAAGGCGACACACGGAGCTTTACCGAAGTCGTCGAGTTGCCCTGCGCTCCAGCCGGTACTGCCGCATCGCACGGCGCCGTTCGGGCCGCTGCACCCACCACATCGACACGTGCGCCCAAAGGTCAGCCAACATCGAATCTGCTATCCCGTGGCTCATATGAAAAGCCTACAGGGGAAAAGCGGAATTAGATAGCCGTCAACCGGAAAACAAGTACTGGACTGGAACTGCTCACAATCTGCTTGCTTCTGTTCTCGATCGGAGTGATGAATGACATCGACCGCGGCAGAGCCCGGCGAGGAGATCGAAAGTGAAACACTTCACGATTGAAAACGAGACGAACAACATCATGGTCCATGGCTCGGCGAAGGAAGCCGACGCCGTCCCCAACACAGAGCGATTCAGCAATGAAGCCGCGCTGGCAAAGGTGGCGTCCAACTGGCCCGCGGCCCGGCTGGTCGAGGTTTGGAATAGCCTGCCGGGCGAGACGCAGGTGAAGAAGTTCAAGGATCGCGCGACCGCCGTTTCGCGGATCTGGAAAGCGATTCAAAACCTCGGCGAGACTGTACCGCCTGCCGAGGAAACCCCGCTGGCTCCCGACCAGCCCCCGGTTGCTGAACTCCCCGAAGCTGCTCTGCCGGAACAAGCCCTTCCTGAGTCCACCGAGCCCGCCCCCGATACCACCGTTGCGCCACAGTCGCCCGACGTCGTGCCGGAGGCGGCTCTCGCCACCGGAAAGGCCACCCGCGCAAAGAAGGCGTCCACGCCCACGAAACCGAACGGGGCTGGTGCGCCCCGCGACGGTAGCAAGGCCAGCCAGGTGATCACGATGCTGAAGCGCGAGGGCGGTACAACGCTGGAAGAAATCATGTCCGCGATGGGATGGTTGAAGCACACCACGCGCGCGATGCTCAGCACGGGCGGCAGCATCACGAAGAAGCATGGCCTGGTAGTCACGAGCGAGAAGGTCGGCGACAAGCGCGTCTACTCGATCAAAGCCTGAGCCGACCGAGCTCGTTCCCCCGGCCGCCGGATTCAACCCCCGGCGGCTTTTTTCGTTCCCACTCGGCTCAGCCGTCCACGGAGGGGCACGGGAGACAGTTACACAACCGTTTGTCTCGTTTGAATCGAAGCTGATCGCTTTGCCGGCCTTTTAGCGCTTTCGAGTGCTAGTGCTTCCGACACTCCCCGAGTTCCTCATACGACATGCTTTCCGACCCACTATCCACAAACTCCAGTTCCTCGAGGAGCTTCTCAAGACCAAATATCTGGTCGGCAGGTATGGGCTCGAATTCCCTTTCCACCCTTCCAGTCCGCTCAATCAATACCTGGCTTAGCTCCTGCAATGCGAAACCAACTTGATCCGGATCCTCGGCGAAGACGCCTCGTTCAGCTATGTCCCGGATCTTTGCGAGGCACTGCCGCGCCAGATCGATATTTTTCTGTAGGTGTGCTCTGCTCATTGAAAGGCTCCGATTGTGGTTTATTCTGTTCCAGGTTCCATCCGGCTCCCTTCGCTCCTCAGATCGGGCTGATTTGGTACGGGGCGGCGAAAGTGACTGTAGTCTGCTGCTGCACGATCCGCATGAAGGCCATGATGAGCGACTCGGCGCGATCCGGGCTCCCCGGTATCCCTCGCTGGTTCCGGGCTTCCTTGGTCTCGATTTCCGTGAGGCCGCGGCTGTTCTCGCGGTAGCGGATTGTGGATAGCTGCGCCGCCGTTTCTTCGTCGGTGAGGCCGCTGATCAGGTTCTCCTGCAAATAGCCGCGGAAAGTCCAGTGCGCCTCTGCTTTCTGGTTAACGAACTGTGTTGCGTCGATGGCGCGGCCGCCAGCGTTGAACCCGTAACAGGGAAACCCCTGATCAACCAGATGCAGCCCAAAGTTGTAGCCAATACCTACGGTGTCCACGACGATCGGCCCCAGGGGATACCGGTATTTACCCGCGCGGATCTCCGATAACTCGCGCAGAACAGAGCCTCGCGGGTCCGCCTCGGACCAGAACCGCTGACCGAGGACGATTCCGCCGGCGCGGACGGTTAGCACGGTTTCGTCAGCCCCGGCACCAGCTACATCAATGCCTACCTGTATGCGATGATTCTTTGCCTGCTTCAGCTCCGCCTCGCTCGCTTCGCGCCGGGCTCTTTCGATCCACGAGAGTGGAAACACGCTCGCCGGGTCGTCGGAAGGAAACTCGCCCAGGACCCGGGCGACGTACTTCGGGTGCTTTGGCCCCCAGATCCGCAAACGTTCACGAACCCAGTCGCGCGTGATGAGCGACGGGAAAGGGCGAAAGGCCAGATCCTCAGGGGTCATCGCCAGAAGTTCGTCTGGGGTTAGGGGCCTGCCATCTGGGTGCTGGAGGTTCGGTGTGTCGAACGCCGAAATGCTGATGCAGTGGTAAATCGACCGGTTGCGGGTGAACGAGTCGTAGAAGTGCCCGGAGGGAATCACGGGATTGCCGAGTTCCAGTACGTGGACGTTGCCGCCGGCGCGGATGCCTTCGATCGCGTCCCAGATGTCCGACTCAATGCCAGGAGCTTCGTCGGCAATGATGAGCACGTCAGATCCGTGCAGTCCCTGAATGTTTACGCCCGCCGACGAAGATGCGCCGAATGCATAACGATCCGGCCCGATCTCAAGCCCGGTACTCGTCGGCTCAGGCAATATTTGCTTGACAGGGCCCCCCAGCCGGGCGACCGCCACATCCTTCCAGAAGCTCTTGACCTGGCGCAGGGTCGGTGCTGTCGTGAATACTTTTCCTGTCCTATGGCGCACGAGCCACCACGGCGGGAGGCCTGCCGCCGCGAACGTTTTCCCGCTGGCGTGGCAACCCTTTACGCTGGTCAGAGGGTTGTTATAGACGGACCAGAGGATTTCCTTTTGCTTCTGCCAGAGCGTCCGACATAGCTGGTGCTTCTGAAACTCGACCGGATCGAGAAGGAACCGCGCTTTACTTGCCGCTGATCTCGGCATCTGCCTCCGCGACCAGCCGATCGGCATCGGAGAGCAGGAAGGGGCGGTCGCGGCCGCTGCTGTCCACGAATCGCTGCGCGGTGGTTTCCTGCCAACCAGCGCGGCACTTGAGATAGAAGCAGAGCGCGCCCAGATTTCCGTTACGCATCAGTCCAACCAGGTTGCTGGTCGCGAAGGCATCGACTTCCGCTTTCGAGACGTCAAGCTCACGCCGGAAGTGTTTTCGCAAAGTATTTCCCGAGATTCCATTGGAGCCAATGCATTTCGCAATCTGCTCGTGCGTGTAACCGCAGACCACCAGATTCTTGACGGTCGCGCGGTCGGATGATGTCGGCTCATAGGGCGGCTGACCTGCGCCGGGACGCGCTCCGCCGTGTTTTTTATTTGCCTCAAGTTTCAAGCGGCCCGCTCCTCCTTGATTTCCGTAAACGTGCGTCCGTCGCCATCGAGCGTGGCTTCCCGACCGCTCAGGGTTTGCCACCTAAGCACATCCACATCGACGTACTTCGGGTCGATCTCAATGCCGAGGCACACGCGTTCCGTCAATTCGGCCGCGGCGAGAGTGGTGCCGGAGCCGAGGAACGGTTCGTACACGAAATCGTTGCGCGTCGTATGGTTCAGAATCGGCCGCCGCATCAAATCGCAGGGCTTTTGCGTGCAATGGTCCTGCTTCGCATCCGCCGGATCTTTTGAGCCGCCCATGATGAACTTGGGCGATGGACAACGCCAGATTGTCGAGTTCTCGCCGGGCTTGCCGAACCATGCTGCTTTCTTCTTCCGCACATACCAGCACGGTTCATGTTCGTACCAGTAATGAGTGCGCGTCAGCACGGTGCGCGTCTTGTCCCAGATGATCTGCTGTGGATACTCAGTCTTGCCGGCGCCGTGAATCGACGAGCCACCATCCAGCCGAAGGCAAACGATACCGGTTGGCTGGTCGTGCCAAATCTCTGGGGCGGTGTGATTGCGCCACCGGGCTTCATGAAGTCTCCCGTCATCGCGGCAATAACTCGTCCGCTGACTCGGATTCAGGCCGACTGGCGACACCACCATGAAGAAGCGCTGAAGGCTTACGCGCGGGCGCAAGAGGAGTACGAACTACGTCGCGCGGCGTGGAAGGAACAGTTTAAGTCGCGGGCGAAGGCCGGAAAGGCGGCACCCGACAGGCCGGAGGACGGACCCGTAGAACCCAAGTTGCGGCGGCTTACCGTTATCGACGCGACGTTCGAATCTCTTCACGAAATCATGAACGAGAATCCCGCGGGGGTCTTCGCGATTCGGGACGAACTTACTGGTTGGTTGGCAGGATTGGACCGCCATGGCAGAGAACAGGAAAGGAGCTTCTTTCTGGAGGCGTGGAACGGCGACACAAGTTTCAGCGTGGACCGAATAGGGCGCGGACACATTCACGTGCCGGCGTGCTGTCTTTCGATGGCTGGCGGTATTCAACCGGGACGCCTTCGTTCCTATCTGGTTGATGCGCTCAAGGACGGTCCGAGTAATGACGGGCTAATTCAGCGGTTTCAATTGCTGGTGTGGCCGGATACCGCACCAGACTGGAAGCACGTAGACCGGGCGCCCGATGCCGCGTCGGAGGAACGGGCCGCGCGGATCTTCCGCAAGCTGGTGGAGTTGGACTCGGAGAACCCGGCGCGGTTCTGCTTCGCACTCGACGCGCAGGAACTCTTTACCGAATGGCGGACTGAGCTCGAGGCAAAGGTTCGCGGGGACGAGTTCCATCCGGCTCTCATTTCGCATTTGAGCAAGTATCGAAGCCTGATGCCGTCATTGGCGCTTTTGTTTGAGGTGGCCGACCGAGCGAGTTCTGTAGGTTTTGAAGGTTCGCCCCTGTCGGGTTCTCAAAACGTTGTGAGCCTCGAAAACGCGCGGCGGGCTGCCGCGTGGTGCGAATACCTGGAATCGCATGCACGGCGCGTCTACTCCTGTGTTATCACGCCGCAACTGCGGGCTGCCCGGGAACTGGCGGGCAAGATCAAACGGCGGAAGGTAGGAACTGACGGCTTCCTTTCCTGCAGGGAAGTGTATCTGAAGGGGTGGAGCGGCCTAGACTCGCCTGAAGCCGTGAGGCAGGCAGCGGATGTACTTCAGGATGCCCACTGGTTACGGGAACTGCCCGGCGAATCAGGGCCCTTCGGAGGGCGTCCGGCCACCCGCTACGAAGTGAATCCGAGGGTCTGGGAATGAGCGCCACCCCGACAAATCCGACGAATAGAAGCCACTGGCTGGATTGGAAGACGAGCGAGCTAATCTTGGCGGATTCGCCTGCGAGCGTACCTACAAAACCATCAAAACCCAGTTCTGCAGGTTTTGAAGGTGCCACTTCTGGTGAATCTCCTATTATTCCGGTGGGGTCGGCTTCGGCGGAGGACGCGAGATTCGGGTCGGAGCGCGGCTTCCAGTGGGCCGAGTGGAAGGCTGCGGCTCTGAATCAGCTATTTCGGGAGCAGGGCGTCACCGGTCAATCGGGCCGGATCACCGCGGCGACCGTCCGGCACGGAGAGGCAAGCCGCGCGCGCAAATCTGAGAGCGTTTCCATGGTTGACTGTGCCGCTACAGACGAGCAACCAATGTCACGAGCGGAGACCACGGAATAGCAATATGGCGGTTTACAAACGCGGCTGCGTCTGGTGGTACCGGTTCACCTGGAAAGGGGAACCGATCCGCGAGAGCACCAAGCAGACGAACAAGCGGGTCGCCGAACAGATCGAAGCCGCGCACAAAACGTCGCTTGCCAAGGGCGAAGTGGGAATCCGCGATCGAAAGCCCGCCGCCACGATCCGACAGTTCGCCAATCCGCGATTTCCTCCCTTTTTGCCGGTCCACGTTCGCGGCCAAGCTGAAGACGCTGTCCTACTACGAGAACGGAACGGCGCGACTCCTGGAGTATCCGGCCGTCGCGGACGAATCGCTCGACACGATCAACGGCGAGAAGATCGCCGGATACGCGCGGCGCCGGCAGGATGCTGGCATGAAGGTCGCCACGGTAAACCGCGAGCTTCAGGTTTTACGGCGGATGTTTGCGCTCGCGATGGAATGGGGAAAGGTGGAGCGAGTTCTTCCGCGGGTGCGGATGATTCCTGGCGAAGCGCATCGGGATCGAGTCATCAGCGTGAACGAGGAGAAAGCCTACCTTGAAGCGGCGCAGGCGATCGGCGCCGCGATGCTTGGAAGCGTATCAGCAAGCGTTGATCGGAATACGCGCGACGGAACGCGGCGAGGTTCCGCTCAAACCCCGCGATCCGTTCCTGCTGCGCGATGCGGCAACGATTCTGTTGGATTGCGGCATCCGTCCCGAAGAGTGCTTTCGTCTCCGATGGGAGAACCGCCAGGACGGCGTAATCGAGATCACTCACGGCAAAACCGACAACGCCCGGCGACGAATTCCCCTCTCCCAACGCGCGCAGTCAATTCTCGAAATGCGCCGCACGCACGTTGAAGGAGCATGGATTTTTCCCGCGACCGACGAAAAGCGGCCACATCGAACCGTCGAGTCTGCAGGGCCAGCACGCCAAAGCCTGCACGCTGGCGAAGCTGGATGCACTTTCCCGCTCTACACCTTCCGCCATACTTGCCTCACGCGGTGGGCGCCATTCATGGACCCGTGGACGCTCGCCTATCTGGCCGGGCACCGCGACATGTCAATCACGAAACGATACGTGCATCCGCAGGAATACAGCACGCGAGCCGCAATGGAAAAGGCCCGCGTGGCGTTGAGTGGGCACAGTTCTGGGCACAGTCCGATTCCGAACGCGGAGACGCACAGTCCGCATTTGGCCGTAAAGTAACTAAGTCGTTTGGGGTTGTTTGGTGCGCCCGGATGATTCGAACATCCGACCTTCTGGTTCGTAGCCAGACGCTCTATCCAACTGAGCTACGGGCGCAACAACATCAGTATAGCGTGCCTTTTCGCATGCCCGACATGGGATGATCGACAATTGGCCGTTCTGATTGGAGTCCATCCGGTTGTCGAAGCGTTGCAAGCAAAGCGCCCGCTCGAACGCATTCTCGTCGCTCGCGGAGCGGGCGGGCATCGGCTGCAGGAGGTCATCGATCTCGCGCGCCAGACCGGCACGCCCGTGCGCTTCGAAGATCGGGGCGCGCTCGACCGCCTCGCCGGCGTCAAGTCCCACCAGGGGGTGGTCGCGCTCGGGGCGGAGAAGAAGTACGCCGAACTCGAGGACGTCGCGGCCACCGCCGAACTTCTGGTCGTGCTCGATGGCGTGGAAGATCCCCACAACCTGGGCGCCATCATCCGGACCGCGCATGCCGCCGGCGCCGGGCGCCGTCATTATCGCGGAACGCCGCGCCGCCGGGCTCACCGAGACTGTCGCCAAAGCCGCAGCGGGCGCTCTCGAATACCTTCCGGTGGTGCGGGCGGTGAATATCAACCAGACCCTGCGCTCGCTGAAGGACGAAGGTTACTTCGTTTACGGCCTGGATGAAAACGGCGAACAGCCGTTCGACGCAGTCGACTGGCCGCCGCGCACCGTGATCGTCATGGGCGCGGAGGGCAAAGGACTGCACGATCTGGTAAAGAAGAACTGCGATGCGCTGGTGCGCATTCCGATGGCGGGGAAAATCGCGTCGCTGAACGTTTCCGTCGCCACCGGGATCGTCCTGTTCGCCTGGCGATCCCGGCGCGACGCAAAAGTCCTGACGTCAGACCTTCCCTTCGATTCTCAAATCGTTCTCAACGTTGAAAACGCCGGAAACGGCGTTCGCCCGGATATTGCAGACGTTGCGGTCCATCTCATTCGCGACCACGCCTTCCAGCCGCACATTTCCGTTCTTCACGATGATGTGGATGGAGGGCAGCGCCTGGTATCCGTAGCGCGTGGAAAGCAATGGATCGCCGTAGATCGCGCGAAAGACGGCGCGGCGGATCCGATCGTCATTCGGCGGACAGCGGCAGAACTTCGATGTTGTTGACCACACTGGTCACGCCTTCGACTGTTCTTCACCGTGCGGCCGGCGTCGTCTTTCAGCACCGGTTTGGTGACCTGGCCGACCAGCGTGACCGTGCCGCCATTAACCGTGAACCCGATATCGTCGAAGACCCCGTAATACGGCAGCGTGACGAGCTTGTGCCGGACCTCCTGGATCAGCTTGCCTTCGTTGGCCGGACCCGTTGACATACGGGTCCATATGCTGCTTCTCGTCCTTTGCGCAGACAGATCCTGCCGGACAACGCCAGAACCGTACCGGCTAACAAAACAAACCCAATTCGCTTCATGCACACCTCTGCGCCGTATGACAGGCACGCGAGGGGCCAAAACCGGACGCTTAATCGGCGCCGGCGATCCGGTGCAGGGCCTCCGGATGCAGAACGTCGTCAGCCTGTTCCGCCGTAAAGCTTTCCACTTTGGCGGAATGGTTCATGGAGCAGAATTTCGGCCCGCACATCGAGCAGAACGCCGCTTCCTTGAAGCCTTCTTCCGGCAGCGTTTCGTCATGCATGGCACGGGCGGTTTCGGGGTCGAGCGACAGTTCGAACTGGCGGTTCCAGTCGAAGTTGTAACGCGCGCGGGAAAGCTCGTCGTCCCGGTCCCGCGCGCCTGGGCGATGCCGCGCAATGTCCGCCGCATGGGCCGCAATCTTGTAGGCGATGATGCCGGCTTTGACATCTTCGCGATTGGGCAGGCCGAGGTGCTCCTTCGGCGTCACGTAGCAGAGCATCGACGCGCCGTGCCAGCCGATCATGGCCGCGCCGATCGCCGAAGTGATGTGATCGTAGCCGGGCGCGATATCGGTCACCAGCGGCCCCAGCGTATAGAAAGGCGCGTCGAAGCACATTTCCCGCTCTTTAATGACCTGCATCTCGATCTGGTCGAGCGGAATGTGGCCGGGGCCTTCGATCATCACCTGGACGTCATACTCCCAGGCTTTCTTCGTCAGCTCGCCGAGCGTCTTCAGTTCGGCGAACTGCGCTTCATCGCTGGCATCGGCGATGCAGCCCGGGCGCAATCCATCGCCCAGCGAAAAGCTGACGTCGTACTTCTGGAAGATCCGGCAAATGGCTTCGAAATTCTCGTAGAGCAGATTCTGGCGGTGATTCTTCACCATCCATTCGGCCAGGATCGCCCCGCCGCGGCTCACGATTCCCGTGATGCGCTTCGCCGCCAGCGGCACGTATTGCACCAGCACGCCCGCGTGGATGGTCATGTAATCCACGCCCTGCTGCGCCTGCTCTTCGATCACCTCGAGCATCACGTTGATGTTGAGATCTTCCACGCGGCGCACGCGCGAGAGCGCTTCATAGATCGGCACCGTGCCGATGGGCACCGGCGAATTCGCGATGATGGCTTTGCGGATCTCCGGAATGTCGCCGCCGGTCGAAAGATCCATCACGGTATCGGCGCCGAACTTCACCGAGTAGCGCAGCTTTTCGAGTTCTTCGTCGATATTCGAAGTGGTGGCCGAGTTGCCGATATTCGCGTTGATCTTGCACTTCGACTCGACGCCGATGGCCATCGGCTCGAGGTTGGTGTGGCTGATATTGGCGGGGATGATCATGCGCCCGCGCGCCACTTCGGCGCGGATCAGTTCGGCCGAAACCTTCTCGATCCGGGCGACATATTCCATCTCCTCGGTGATCAGGCCCTTGCGGGCATAATGCATCTGGGTCCGGATGGCGTCGGACGATCGTTTTTCAACCCACGGCGTACGCATACTTAAGTCAGCGCTACTTAAAGTCAGTGTATATCGAGCCGGGCGCCGTGTGTGGCGGAGGGATTCCGGTTATACTCCGCTTCATGCCTGAAATCGACAAACACAAACCGGGCGCGTTCAGCTGGATCGAGCTGAGCACGCACCGATCAGAACGCCGCCAAGGCCTTCTACACGTCCCTCTTCGGATGGGCATTTCAGGATTCTCCGATGGGTCCGGGCGATGTTTACACGATGTTTACATCTGAAGGGCCGCGTCCGCGGCGGCGGCCTATACCCAGCGCGCGGACGAGAACGCCATGGGCATCCCTTCGCACTGGAACCTTTACATCAACGTGGAAAGCGCCGACGACGCGGCGAAACGGGCCGCTGAACTGGGCGGCAAAGTGCTGGCCCCGCCTTTCGACGTCGCCACTCACGGGCGGATGGCGGTGATGCAGGATCCCACCGGCGCCGTGTTCTCGATCTGGCAGCCGAAGCAGCACACCGGTATCGGGATCAAAGACGAACCGGGAAGTTTTTGCTGGGCCGATCTGAATACGCCCGACCCGCGGCCGCGGGCGCGTTTTACTCGAAGCTCTTCGGATGGACGATTGAGCCGCGTCGGACAACTCCGGTTATCTGCATATCAAGAACGGCGGCGATTACATCGGCGGAATTCCTCCGGCGCGCGCAGCGGAATCCGAACGCGCCGCCGCACTGGATGATCTACATACTCGTGTCGGACTGCGACGCCAGCACCGCTAAGGCGAAAGAGCTTGGTGCGCACGGTCTATATGGGGCCGATGACGATGGAGAAAGTGGGACGCATCGCGGTCCTGGCCGATCCACAGGGTGCGGTCTCGGCGTTGTTTGAGCAGCACCGCGGGTAAAGGTCTACTCGGCAACCGCAGCCGCCAGGCCTTCGACCACAGACAGCCTGGCGGCAACGTCCGCCGGAACGTGATGGCGCTCGCGCAGATACTCCACGCTGTTGTAGGCGATCCACACCTGCCCTTTCTCGTCCTCCCGGATCAGAATCCTGAGGGGAAGATCGAGCGCAAGCGTGGGCGCGGCCAGCATCGCCGGAGTGCCGCCCGCGGGACTGCCGAAGATCAGCAGCTTCGTGTTCGGCATTTCCAATCCCGCTTTCCGGGCTTCGCCGCTGTGATCCACCAGGGCGAAGAGTTTTACGTTTTTCGATTGCAGGATCGCCGTCAGTTTTTCAACGGTGGTGTCCACGCTTTGGCGACCGGGCAGGGAGACAATTCCGTTAGCTGCAATTGGTGCCATTTCTCATTCATACCGCAGGGGATCGTGAAAACGATAGCCGACCCAGCGTTCCGTCAGGATGTACTCGGGGTTTGCCGGGTCGTTCTCTATCTTTCCTCTCAGTGCTTTGATGTAAGAGCGAAGGTAGCCGGGATCATAGGTAAAGTCTCTCTTCCAGACGCCGCGCAGCAGTCTGGTATGAGTAACAGTCGTCTCACGGTTTCGCATGAGAAACAGGAGCAGATCGAACTCGAGCCGCGAGAAATGAATCTCCCGGCCGGCGCGCCGGACTCTTCGCCGCGCGACATCCAGTTCCAGAACGCCTGCCCGCAGCACCGCGGAATCCGTTGAGTGCTGCACGCGCGCGCGCCGCAGAACCGCGCCAAGGCGCGCGACGGTTTCGCGAAAACGGAACGGGGCCGCGATGCAATCGTCCGCGCCGGCGTCGAGGGCGAGCATGTCGTCGGCGGGCGTGCCGCCTTCGCGGGCCATCACAATTCCCACCTCCGGCGCAATGACGCGCAGCCTGCGGCACGCCTCGATGCCGGTCTTATCGGGCAGGCCCAGATCCATGAGCACCAGATCGAACCTGCGCCGCAGGACTGCCTCGATCGCTTCCCTTCCCCCGCTCGCTTCTTCCAGACGAAACTCGGCGGCGGTCAAAGAGTCGAGCAGCATCCGCCGCAAAGCCGGGTCCTGGGCAGCGATGAGCAGATGGAAGGGTTCCGGAGACAAGCCAAAGTGTCGGCGAAAGGTGATGAAAAAGGCATGAAAGCAGAAGTTAGTGCGGCATCGAAGGATCGCGAAACCGATAGCCTAACCACGGTTCGGTGGTGATGTATTCGGGTTTCGCAGGATCGTCTTCGATTTTCCTGCGGATCAGCCGGATATAGGTTCGCAGGTATTCGAGTTCGTGGCCATACTCGGGACCCCAGATTGTGCGCAGGAGCTTCGAGTGGTCGAGAGGCACGTCCTGGTGCTGCATCAGGTACTGCAGCAGATTGAACTCAATGGGCGACAAATGAACTTCCTCACCGGCTTTCCGCAGTACGCGGTGCGCTAGATCCAGTTCCAGTTTCCCCGCGCGCAGCACTGCGGTGCCGGCGGCTTCTTCGCCCCGCGCCCTGCGCACAAGAGCGCTGATACGCGCCAGCAGTTCACGCCCGCGGAACGGTTTGGTGACATAGTCGTCCGCTCCCGCTTCGAGCGCTTCGACCGTATCTTCCTCGGAGTCGCGCACCGTGATCATCACGATCCCGACGC
This sequence comes from Terriglobia bacterium, assembly GCA_963764845.1. Classification (GTDB taxonomy): domain Bacteria; phylum Acidobacteriota; class Terriglobia; order Bryobacterales; family Bryobacteraceae; genus BOG-234. The sequence goes on from CAVXUE010000001.1 coordinate 312,865, forward strand.
CGGGCTGGGCGGAACGAATCCTGCGGCATGCCTCAATCCCCCCGATGCCCGGCATGTTGATGTCGAGAAGAACGAGATCAGCCGCTTTGTCCCGGGCGGCCGTAACCGCATCTTCGCCGTTTCGCACTTCTTCGACGGCGTAACCGTTTGCCGTCAGCGAGGTGCTGATGCCGCGGCGCATTGCCGGCTCATCGTCCGCTACCAATACTCTGAGGGGCTTCCTGTTGGTGTTGTCGCTCATATTCGTTTACCGGCAGACCGATGCGGAAGGTGGTAGCCGCCGGGCTATCCCGATTCCGATCCAGTTCCAGAACTCCTCCGTGCGCACGCAGGATCTTTCTCGCCACATAGAGACCGAGGCCGGCGCCTGGCGTGACGTGCTCCGTTTCCGTGCCTCGATAGAACCGCTCGAAGATCTGCTCTCTCTCCGCGGGTCGTATGGAACTGCCCTCGTTGGTGACACGAACCCCGGCAAATCCGTCCTGAACGTCGAGCTCGACGATTACGGCGCTTTCCAGAGGCGAATACTTGCAGGCATTATCCAGAAGCTGGTTGATGGCCAGACCCAGCAGTTCGGGATCGGCCATGACTTCGACCGGTTCACCGCCCAGCCGCGCGACGAACTGGCGGCCGAACTGCCTCTGACACTGGCCGATCAGGTTTCCGACGAGCGCATGAAGGCTGGTCGGTTCCATACTCGGCGTCACATTTTCCCGGTCGAGCCGTGCGATGCGGAGAAGCCGCGTCGTGAGCTGATTCAGGCGCAGGGTCTGATCTTCGATGATGTCCGTCATTTCCAGTTGCGCGCGCGGCTCGCCGTTGGTCTCGCGGAGCCCGCCGGCGGCGGCAAGAATGATCGCCAGAGGGGTCTTGAACTCGTGCGCGAAAGCGTCCAGCATGGCCGATCTCAGCATCTCCGCCTGTGCGTCCGCGGATGCCCTGGCCGCGCTGCTGAACGACCTCATTCTCTCGAGCGCGGTCGCCGCCAGAGCCGAAAGCGGCAGAGCGACCGCCTCGTCCGCGAAACGCCCCTCGAAGCCGATGGCGCCCACGATTGTCTCCCCCGCATACAAACATCTGAGGTAGAGGCCGCGGTCCCGGTCCCGATGGTTCGAGCCCTCGATGCCGGCATCTCTGGTCTTCCGGCCGAGTTCGTGAAGGGACGCTCCCTCGATCCGGAGCTGCCCCGACGCGGCGTCGAAGAAGGAGACGCAGCGCAGATCAAACACCTCGCGGAAAATCCGGAGCGACTCGGGACCCGCCGCGACTTCCGGCGCGAGGGACAGCAGCCGGGAGGCGGCGTCATAAAGCAGTCCCGCATCCCTGCGCCTTCGCTCTGCAACGAGGGCCTCGTTCCGAGCGCGGGATGCAAGGCGGGTGATCACGAGGCTGGTCAGGCAGTACGTCACCAGAGCGACGCCATATTCCGGATCGCTGATTCGCCATGTGAGAACCGGCGGAATGAAAAAATAATCCAGACTCAAAGCCGCGATTACGGAGACAATCGCCGAGGAGCCGAAGCCGCCCCAGATGGACTGGAGAACCACGACCAACATGTTGAGAAGAGCAGGGATAGCGAAACCGGAATGCGCGGAGAAACAGACTGTGGTAACGAGCGCAACACCAGCTGAGCCCAAGACAACGCGACCGCTGAACCGAACCGCGGTGAACCGAATCCCGACCACCTTCCGAGTGTTGCGAAGGGGGTATTAAAGATGCATAAAAAATATGTGAAAGCTATGTAAGCTAAGCCGCCTGGCCGATGTGGCCGTGAAGGAACGGCGCTTTCGCGGCTTCCACGAAGTGATAGCCGATGCAGCTGTCGGTCAGGAGATACCGGGGATTCACGTTGTCGCGCAGCTTCGTGCGCAACTGCTGCATGAAGATCCGCAGATACTCGACGCGACCTACGTGTTCCTCGCCCCACACGGTCTTGAGCAGGGTGGAGTGCGCGATCGGACGCCCCGCGTGGGACATCAGATAGTGGAGTAGAGTGAACTCCTTGGGCGTGAGGCGAACGGGCTCGCCAGCCCTGTAGACAACGCGTTGATCCGGATCGAGTCTGATCTCGCCGATGGCGATGGCCTCGGCGGGCCGGTCTTCCGAGTTGGGCATCCGGCGCAGAATGGCGCGAATGCGGGCCATGAACTCCGGGATGTGGAGGGGCCTGGCGAGGCACTGGTCGGCGCCGGCCTCGATCATTTCGACGTTCCGGTCCGGGTAGTCGTACGGAGTCAGCACCACAAGCGCCGCCCGCGATGCGGCAGAGCGGAGCGCGCGGCACGTTTCATTTGGGTGCTCGTGCGGATCAATGCCAAACAGTACGACGTCGAACTGCATGACCCGGGAAAAAGCAATCGCTTCATCGAGATATTCGGCGTCGGTAACGTCGAAGCCCGCAGCGAGCAGATCGCAGTGCAAAAAGCGGCGGCCGACCGCATCGGAATCGATATTCAGAATCCTGCCCTGAGAATTCATACCTGAGCTTTCATACCTTAAACCAGTATGAAAAGGACCCTGTGAAAAAGGCATGAACGATTGCCGGTAACCCGCGCTCGGGGCGCGGAAATACGTTACTGATTGGGGTCGGCGGCGGGCGGTGGGCCGCCGCGCCCGCCCCGGCCGCCTCGGCCAGCGGCGCCCGGCACCGGGAGTGTGAGAGCGACGAGCTCCGCTCCAGCGCCCTGTTGCCCGCCAACCACCGCGACGATGAACTGGCGGCCGTTGATCGAGTAAGTCATCGTGCCACCGGTGAGGTTTCCACCCAACGGCATTTCGTTGATCACCGCGCCGGTTTTCTTATCGATGGCGCGCAGGGTGTCGCTGCCTTCGAAGAGCAGCGTTTTGGTGACGAGGATGGGCGAACGCTGGCCGCCTCCCCAGTTGCTGGCGTCAATGTTCGCGGCTTTGAGAGCGGGGTTGTTGAGGAGATTCGGGGCGGGCTTGCCGTTCGGAATCATCCACGCGTGCTCGCCCGTGTTGAGATTGATGGCGGTGATGCGGCCGTAGGGTCCTTTGATGAGGGGCAGGCCCATGACGGTGTTGTTCCCCGTGCCACCACCCGCCACGACATATTGCATTTCCGATTTCCCCGCGCCTGGCGCGAGTGCCGAGAAGTAAGGCGAGGTGGTCGAGGGAACGTAGAGCCAACCGGTCTCGGCGTCAACCGAACCGCCCATCCAGTTGGCGCCTCCGCCCGCACCGGGAAGCTGAATGGTGGCGATTTTGCCGCCGGAATCCTTCACGATCGGGGGGGTGTAGATCGGGCCCATGACATAGTTCGAAGCGACCTTCAGAGCTTCGGCTTTGATTTCGGGCGTGTAATCGGCGAGGTCGGCTTCGGTGACTCCCTGGCGATCGAACGCCGCGGGCTTCGACGGGAACGGCTGCGTGGGCGAATACCATTCGCCGGGAACATTGCCCTGAGGCGTGGGCTTCTCATCGATCGGCCACACGGGCTTGCCGTTGGTGCGGTCGAAAACGAAGGTGAAGGCCGACTTGTTCACCTGCGCCACCGCCTTAATCTTTTTCCCGTCGACGGTGATGTCGAGGAGGATGGGCGCGGCGGGGATATCGTAATCCCACATTTCGTGGTGGATGAGCTGGTAGTACCAGATGCGCTTACCGGTCTTGGCGTCGAGACACACGAGGCTGTCGGAAAACAGATTGGATCCCGGGCGCTGCCCGCCGTAGAGGTCTCCGCTGGGCGCTTCGACGGGGATGTAGACATAACCGAGCTCTTCGTCGCCGGTGAGCGGCCCCCAGGCGCCGGTGTTACCGGTGAATTTCCAGGACTCGACGCCGGTCGCGGGGTCCTTGAGCCAGGTTTCGGTGCCTTCTTCGCCGGCCTGCGGAACGGTGTGGAAGGTCCAAAGCAGCTTGCCGGTGCGGACATCAAAGCCGCGCGTGTAGCCTGGCGTATTGAGCTTGGTGGGGAGCGAGACGCCGACCTTGAGCGATGCGCCGACCACTGCCACGTCGCGAACGATGATGGGCGGCGAAGTGGCTCCGATCGATTCCTTCTTTACTTCAGTGCGGTCGAGGCCTTTCCAGAGATCGACGTGGGCGTCGACGCCGAAGTTCGAAATGGGCGCGCCGGTTTTGGCATTGAGGGCCACCAGCTGGTAGCCGGGCGTGACGAAGAGGATGCGATCGTCGCCTTTGTTGTCGGTCCAGTAGCTGAGGCCGCGATTGTTGGGGCGGACGGCGCCGCGTTCGGCGGTGTCATCGCCGCGGTAAGTCCAGAGAGTTTCGCCTGAGAGCGCGTCGGCGGCTACGACGGTGCGGCCTGTGCCCGCCGTGAAGTAAAGCTTTCCGCCGACCATGAGCGGCGTGACTTCCCAGGCGGCCTGCGGGGCGGGCCCCATGTTCTGGGCTTTCCAGCGCCAGACGACCTGGAGGGTCTTGACGTTGGCGGCGTTGATCTGGTCGAGCGGAGAGTAGCGCGTGCTGCCGGCATCGCCTCCGTTGACACGCCATTCACCGCCGGCGGGCGTTCCCTGCTGCGCATGCGCGGATGGTGCGGGCGTGAGGGTGATGGCTGCAAATGCTGCTGCGGCGAGGGCCGCGGATGTTGTGCGATTCATTCTTAGTGTGGTGCCTCCGGGCTGACGACGAACGGCAAACTAGAGAGTCTATTGCCAATCTGTTTGGGACGCAAGCGCGCGTGGCGGGCGAGTGGGTTGTCAGGCGGCCTCGCGATGGGGAATTCGCGGTATTTGGCAGGGTCGTAACCATGCGACTTGGCGTTTTGAGCGTCGGCGCGGCGCTCCTGGCGGTGGGCTTCGCGTTCGATTTCGGGGGTCGAAAAAACGAACTCCCCGGCGGGGACCTCGAAGGGCTGGCCTTTCATTTTGTATAGGTTGTGAAGGGTTACCGCTTCGTCGAGCGCGGCCTGACGGGCGGCGATGCGTTTGGTCTGGAGCTCCTGGAGCTGGCGGAGCGCTTCTTTTTGCGTGCGCTGCAGGCGCTGCTCGTAGAGGGTCAGGTTCATGAAGACCTTCGAATCCCTGCGGAAGATTTTGGCTTCGGTCAGGGCGGTGTTGATTTCGACGTGTTCTATGCCGCGTATGCCGGGTTCTTCGAAGTGGCCGAGCGCGAACATGTTGTCTTCGTGTGACCGGGCGCGGTTGAGGCGCCATTGGGTGTCGCAGAAGGTCTGGGCGTATTGGCGCTCGATGGCGGTTTCCGGGGCGAGTTCGGCCATGAGCTCTTTACAGAAGGCTTTGTAGACTTCCATGTCCTCGGTGGGGAGGACGATGACGCGTCCGGTGAGGCCGTGGCGGGTGGCGTTCATGCTGGATTTGGCTTTGCCCTCGGGCGTGCGGGGTCCGGTTGATTTGGATTGCGGTGTGGATTCGGCTGGCGACATGGAATACTTTTCTCCTGGTTATTTTCTAGCAGAGGGAAAACGGGGCCGAGCGACCGCAAAACAGTAAGTTATTGAATTTAAACCAAATAGAGTTGCGTGAAAAATGTCATCCGCTATGACGCGGCTTCGCGTGTCCAGCGAGGTGGATGAAAATGGGGGCCGTTTCGACGGATTGCGCGCGATTCGGCCACTGAGGTCGCCGTGAAGAAATCAGTGTTGTGAATCCGGCGCCAGCAGGAGGATCTTCCCAATGCCGCCTCTCTCCCCCAGCACATGTGCTTCTGCTGCGTCGCGCAAAGGCATCCGGCGACAGATGGGCAGAACGAACTTGCCATCGCGCACGTCATCGGCAAACTCACGCACCTTGGACGGATCAGGCTTTGCGAGCACACGCTTAATCCTGACTGTCGGATTTTGGGCCGGCGCGCTTTCCGGCAAGACAGAGGTGTAGCCAAAGGAGCCGCTCTGCTTTACCTTTGCGATCAGCTTCGCTGCGACCTCACTGCCCACAGTGTCCGCAATTGCATCCACCAGGCGGAATTTCCCGATCGCTTCATCGTCATCGATCGCGAGCACGCCAGAGACACCGAGGGAGCGGGCGGCATCCAACTCTTTCCCGCGAACACCCGCAATCACCTGCGCGCCTATCTTCTTCGCCGTATGCACTGCCGCGCGCCCGACACTGCCCAGAGCTCCTGTTACCAGGACAACCTGTCCCTTCTCCACGTTTGTCGCAAGGCGTACAAGCTGGTCCCCCGTGAGTGCGACGAGGGGGATCGCCGCCGCGTCCGCCAGGTTCACTCCGTTTGGCAGATGGGTCACGTACGATTCGTCCACTGCAACCAACTCGGCATAGGTCGCGTTGGATAGCGCAAGAACGCGGTCGCCGGCCTTGAAGTGCTTCACATTTGCGCCCACCGCCCGTACGACGCCACTCACGTCGCGGCCCAGAATTGCAGGAAACGACAGCGGAAAATCCTTCTGCCGCGTCCCTGAACGCAGTTTCCAGTCAATCGGATTGACGCTCGCCGCGGCTGCTTCGATGAGTACCGTGTCCCCGCTAATCCGCGGCTCCGGGACGTTGTCTTCAAATCTCAGCTTCTCGGGACCGCCATACTCATGCAGCACCACTGCCTTCATCGCGTACCTTCCAACTGCAGATTTTCAAGCATGATCATACCCCGCCCGGGCCTCATTTCAACGAAGTCCGGCCCAACTCCCGTATGGTCTGACCCGGATTGCCGCTGGTACGGGTTCGTCAACACTGGCCGGGGGTATCGCGGGCAGTTCGCGGCCTGGTTTCAAGAGATCAGGGAACAGAAATCAGGGATCGAAAATTCACGCTTGACATTGGCAGAGAATCCACTACCATATGGTTGTGGATAGATTGGGAACGACATTTGCGGCTTTGTCCGACCCGACCCGGCGGGGGATGATCGAACGACTCTCACATGGTCCTGCCTCTGTGCATGGATTGACGGAACCGTTTGCACTCTCGCAGCAGATGATTTCGAAACATATTGCCTGCCTGGTGCGGGCGCGGATTGTCGTCAAGACGAAGCGTGGACGAGAGAGTATGTGCACGCTCAGGCCGGAGGCGATAAAGACAGTCAGCGACTGGGCGGCTTATTATCGCCGATTCTGGGAAGAGAGTTTCGACAAGCTGGATGTGGTTGTGAATCAAATGAAAAAAACAGAGGTCAGAGATGACAAAAAACGCGGTTAACGAGACAGAGCGGATGGTTATCACAAGAGTTTTCGACGCCCCACGCGGTTTGGTTTGGAAGGCGTGGACAGACCCGAAATATGTGATGCAGTGGTGGGGCCCGAAGGGTTTTACCGCGCCTTTTTGCAAAATGGATTTTCGCGTGGGTGGAAAATTTCTCTGCTGCATGAGAACGCCGGATGGGCAGGAGTTCTGGAATGGTGGTGAATACCACGAGATTGTTCTGCACGAAAAGATCGTTTCCTCCATGTATTTTTCCGACCCGGAGGGAAACAAGGTTGACGCGTCGCAATATGGAATCGAACATGAGGCCATAGACGGTGCGTACGATGTGATTACATTTGAGGATTTTGGAAACGGCCAGACGAAACTCACCTTCATTGGAAATGAAACCATGGAGAGCGCAAGAAACAGCGGTCAAGCAGAGGGCTGGGACCAGATACTCGACAAATTTGCCGCAGTTGTTGCGGGGCTGGCGCAGGTGAATTAATGAAGTTGCAGTTTTGATGATCGCCATACGCGGCAAAACCGGCGCAGCCGCAATTCGGTAGTGGGTCAGTCAAACCTGACCCACTACCTACAATTCCCCTCACCGATCCGCCCGTTGACACCGCACCGTCATTGTAGGGACAAGCCGCCGGGCGCCGCATTCTGCACGCAATCCCCGGAATTTGAGCAGGCACGCCGCCGTCGGCGTGTTCGATGCCGGGATAGAAGGCGTGATCGAAGAGACGCGCTCGACGGAGTGCGCTGCCGCGTTGATCCGCTACGTGCAGAGCGCGAGTATCAACGTAGCGCGCTTCCCGTCAACTTGACGCGCGCGCACGGCCCGACTTCCGGTTGGCGCGTTCACTCAGGCGCTATCCATCCCGAGCGGAATTCATCGACTTTAGCGCCTCAACACAGGCCTTCAATTTGGTTATTGGGTCCTGCCCAAGAGGACCGATGCGCTGAGCAGCCCGCCCGCTCAGTCTGTGCGCACCGCGCGGTGCATATAGCTCCGGGGCCGTTCGAGTCGCTTTGCAGTTTCTTCATTCACCTTCGCCGACACTGGCAGAGGCGAGAGATATCGCGCGGCCTTTCGGCAGCCGCAGAGACAGTACGGCCGCCGCCAGCACGAGAGCAGCGGAGCTCCAAAGACAGCCCGCAAAGCCTGCAAGCTGGAAAACAAGGCCGGAGGCGAGCGTGCCCAGGAGTCGTCCGCCAGCGTTCGCCATGTAATAAAAGCCCACGTTGCAGAGCAACGCTGTCTTCGTCGGTGTAAGCGAGCACCAGATAGGAATGGACCGCGGAGTTGATCGCGAAAACCACCGCAAAGATGGCCAGGCCCCACATCAGAGCCATCGCCGGGATTCACGCCGGCGCGCAAAACCAGGACGAGACCCACGGGGACGAGCACAAGCAGGAATGCCCATGCGGTTGCGGCTGAGCCGTCCACAGTCACGGGTTCCCAGCAAGATGAAGAATCTCCGGAACTGCCGCCTGAACGAATCCGTAGCCGATCACCCACAGAGCGAGAAATGCCCCGACCGTATACGTGGACCATCCGAGCTGGCTCAGGAACACGGGCAAGCCCGACCACAAACCAGGCATCCCGGGATGCAAACAGGAACAGGCGCGCGGCTGAAAGCCAGTTGATCTCCGGGCTCTTCGAAAGCAGCGACGGTGAACTTCACTTTCTTCTTCGAGCGGCCCAAGATCACCCGACAGCGCGGCAGCCGTGGCGAGCGAGTACCACCAGCAGCGCCGCCGCCATCCCGACCAGCGCGCCAACAAAGCCGAATGCGCCCAGCAGCGCTCCGCCCACGAAGAAACCCAGACCCTTGAGTGCGTTCTTGGAGCCGGTGAGGCGCGCGACCCATTTGAACAGAGCGCTCTCCTCCCCTTCGGGGACTACAACTTTGATCGCGCTCTTCGAACTCATCTTGGTCAGATCCTTGGCGATTCCCGACAGCGCTTGCGCGATCATCACATAGACTGACGGAGATGAAATGCCGTCCAGTGCTCGTTGAGCGCAGCCAGCATCAGAAGGGAAAAAATCTGCAGGGCCAGTCCGCCGAACAGCGTTACTTTCACACCGGAGCGCGACGCGATCCATCCGCCAAAGAGGTTCGTGACGATGCCGAAGAATTCGTAAAAAAGAAACAGGAATGCGATCGAAACGGCGTCGTAGCCGAGCCGGTAGAAGTGCAGCACCACCAGCATCCGCAACGCCCCGTCGGTGATCGTGAAGCCCCAGTAGGCTCCGGTGACAAGGGCGTAACTGCGAATGCTGGTCATTGTTGTGCGGGTTCAGTCACGGGCGCGGGAGTGATGCGGCTACCTTGCGGGCCAGTTCCACAAGTCGGTTCGCGTAGCCCCATTCGTTGTCGTACCACGCGAGGATCTTCACCTGCGTGCCATCAATCACCATCGTCGACAACGCGTCCACAATTGCCGACCGCGGATCGTTCAGATAATCCACCGAAACCAGCGGCCGCTCTTCGTACCCCAGTATCTTGCCGAGCACGCCTTCCGCGGCCGTTTTCAGCAGCGCGTTGACCTCCGCGATATCCGTCTTCCTTTCCACTTCGAAGACGCAATCGGTCAGGGAAGCGTTCAGCAGAGGCACGCGGATCGCGACCCCGTTTAGTTTGCCAAGCAGTTCGGGATAGATAAGCCCTATGGCGGTTGCTGATCCCGTGGTGGTCGGAATCAGCGACATCAGCGCGGATCGCGCTCGCCGAAGATCCTTATGCGGAAGATCGACGATCACCTGCGTGTTCGTGACATCGTGAATAGTGGTGATCACGCCGTGACGAATCCCGAGTCCTTCATGGATGACCTTGACCACAGGAGCCAGACAGTTGGTCGTGCAGAGGCCGCCGTGACGATGTGGTGCTCATCGGGTGAATAGAGATGGTCATTCACGCCCATCACGATATTGAGCGCGCCCTTCGTTTTTACTGGAGCGGCAACGACTACCTTTCGGACGCCGCGCTCGAAGTACGGCTCCAGCGCGTCCGTCGTGATGAGTTTGCCGCTGCATTCGAGCACGATGTCGACGCCGCTTGCCTCCCACGGCACATCGTTCGGTTTCGGCTCTTCCGTGAACGCGATCTTGCGGCCATCCACCGTGAAGTGGTCGGCCGCGACCGTCGTAGGTCTTGTCCAGCGCCCGTGAACACTGTCGAATTCCAGAAGATGTGCCGCCGTCGCCGCGCCCCCCTTAATTTCGTTCACGTGAACGATCGACACATCCGGGCAATCCCAGACCGCGCGGAAGGCAAGCCGCCCCATACGTCCAAATCCGTTAATTCCAATTCGAGTCATTGTTGTCCTTGTAAACCCGAAGGCCTATAGCGCAGGGAGTCACCCATTATGCATCTGCCCGAAGTTCCGCGTCAGCGGCTTTTCGGAGGGCTCTCCCCAGATGCGAATGCACCCTCGGCTGTTTTGCTGCCCACTGCACAGCCCATAGCGTCGCGGCCGAGCAATAAGCGCGATCAGAACCCAGGCCAGCACGTTGAGTGTTCGCTTCAACACCGAGCTTTGATGGTGCGGCTGTTGCATCTGGAGTTAAGGTGTGCCAGGCTGGATCGCTTAGCTCCGGCCAATTTGATCGATCTCTCGCTGGACAACGTCCCGTTCCAGCGTTTCCAGCGGCAATGAAATGAACAAGGCGATCCTGCGATCAAGAATTCTCTAGGCTTCGAAATATGCGCGTTGAATCTGCTCGTCCGTACCGGTAGCCGCTGCCGGGTCCGGGACGCTCCACTGTGCCGTCAGCGGTTGACCCGGCCAGACAGGGCACGGCTTCCGCAACCTCCCGGTCGCATACCGTAAAGACAAAGTGGATCTTCGGTGCGTCAGGCTTCCCGAATTCATCCCAGCTCTTGCTTCTCAGTCCCTCAACCGGCATGCCCGCGGCTGGCAATCTGCTTAAGTGCGTGAGGATTGACTGGCCGGTGGGGTGGCTCCCGGCGCTATAGCCGGTAAAGTTTGGGAAACCCTTCCGATTCATGATGGCTTCGGCCATGATGGAACGGGCTGAGTTCCCGGTACACAGGAACAGAACGTTGAAGTGTCGCGGCGTCATACTGTCCTCTTTTTCGATTCGCCCCGTGCAGAGCTGTGCCCCGCTTAGACGCAGCAGCCCGGGGCGCAGCAACTCGTGGGCTTGGTGGCCCGTAGGAATGCGCTCATAAATTTGCCTTCAACCTGTGGCGCGATCGCGTCCACATCGATACCCTGGCCGCTTAGGAACGTCCGCGCATCTTCGATATTGTAGACCCGCGTCGGCTCAATCTCGATGCCTTCAAAACCAGCCTTTGCAAGTTTCGCCACGTATTCGTAATCGCCGAGCGCTCCGGCGATACAACCGACCCACAGCAGCATGCTCTTCCGCACTTCCGCTGGAACATCTCCGTGCGTCACCACATCGGACACTGCGAATCGCCCACCGGGTTTTAAGACTCGGAACGCTTCGCGCAGCACCCGGTCCTTGTCGCCCGACAGATTAATGACGCAATTGCTGATAATCACGTCCACCGCATTATCCGGCAGCGGGATATGCTCGATCTCGCCCTTGAGAAATTCAACATTCTCCACCCCGGCTTTGCGCTGGTTTTCCCTTGCGAGTGCCAGCATCTCATCAGTCATGTCAAGCCCGTAAGCTTTGCCGGTGGGTCCCACACGCCGTGCGGAAAGCAGCACATCGATGCCGCCGCCGGAACCAAGATCGAGCACCGTTTCCCCCGGATTGAGTTGGGCCAGCGCCGTCGGGTTGCCGCAGCCGAGGGAAGCAAGGACCGCTTCTTGCGGCAGTTCGCCGGTTTGCGCGGCGTCATAAAGGTTGGATGTAATCGGGTCGCAGCGGCCATCCGGCGCCGCAGAGGCCCGACAGCACGAACTGCCGCCCGCGTTCACGCGCAGCGCCGCCTGTCCGTACTTCTCTTTCACGACTTCTTTTAGTTCCATCATGTTCCTCACTTGCACAGGCGCACGATCGCCTGCGGTTCCACTGCTTTATTGCGAGTGCAGCACTCGGCGTACAGGAAGCCCAAAAGCTCTTGAAGCACGTCCGCGTTCGCCGAATACCAGAGATAGGTACCTTCGCGCCTTACCTTAACCAAGCCCTCGTTCTTGAGCTTCTCCAGATGGTGCGAGAGTGTGGATGCCGCGATGCCGAGATCGTTCCCGATGTCGCCCACCACCATGCCGTCCGGGTGAGCCGACAGCAGCAGACGCATGATCCGCAAGCGCGGGCCGGTTCCCATGGCGGAAAACATGTCGGCAAAGCGAGTGATTTCGTCTTCGGTTGGTTTGGCGACCATCGTTCAATAATTCTATATTAATAGAAATAGCGAATCAAGGCTTTTTTCTTTTGCCCCGACAGCGAGGAATTCCCGGCACGCCAGAGCAATGCGCGATTGAATCTTTTCCATCAATCACGAATTGAGCATTCCATGAGCGATAGAGTGAGGTCTATCGCTCATGGAATGGAGCCGGCAACAACCGGACTGGCCGAACTTCTCGTTGAATGCGCTACGCCCTGCCAAGGCGAAGGAGCATTTCCTGAGGGAAAGCGGCGTCCTCGTGGGTTCGGTGAAGCATCTGGGGCCGGGAGAGCAGGAACAGCTCACCGTCGAGGCAATCAGCACCGAGGCGGTCACGACGTCCGAAATCGAGGGCGAAATCCTCGACCGGGCCAGCGTGCAATCTTCCATCCGCAGGCAACTGGGGCTTGGGACCGATAAACGCCGGGTTGGGCCGGCCGAGCAAGCTGCGTATGCTGCGTGAAGGCCCCAAGGGATTCGAGGGCGGCCTGAGCGCAGGAAACTACGTCAGCATAGCCGTAGCATCCCCGGCCACGGCGACGCGCGATCTTGCCGACCTGGTCGCCAAAGGCGCTGGTACGTCATGGCGAACGACGCCATCCCGCTATTACGTCGCCATACCTCCGAGGCCTGTCGCGCCGGTCGTGCTCGATGAAAATGGTGAACCCAGCGGCATTAGATAAAGGGTCAGTATTGTTCAATAGCTCTACCCCATGCATGGTCGCGCGGCGGGTTGGATCGCCGGAGTTATCGAGTTGTTCGTGATCTATATCGGATTGCGAAACTCTGGCCGTTTCCGGTAAGTCGGATGCACGGCCGGGAATTTCAACGTAGGCCAGTTGCCAATTCCGGGTGGTGGGCTCTTTTGAAAATCGCGCCCGAGGAATCCGGCCCTATGATGGTCCTGTAGCTGCCTCATGGGACTACTGAAGCTGCTGACTCTCGCCGCTCTATCCGTTGGACCTGGATTCGGCCAGGAAAACGATTGCGATTCCGTGGATGCCTGTCAGAAGATTCTCCAGGTCAATCCGCGCGAGTCCCTGGCGCATTACCGTATGGGTGAAATTCTGTTCCAGGAGAAGAACTATCGGGAAGCGGCGAATGAGTTCCGCAAGGCGCTCAATGGCAACCTCGACCCAAAATGGATCGACGTCTGGTCACACATCAATTTGGGGAAGATCTTCGATATCAGCGGCCAGCGGGCGCGAGCGGTCAACGAATACGTACAGGCGCAGCGGACGAGGCGCATTGGCCGAGGCGAGAAACTACACCCGAACTCCGTACAACGCCAATTAATTCAAATTCAGTTGCCGATGTATTTCGAATAGATGCCGCGGGCGATGCCGACATCGGTGGTGCCCTTGATGATGGCGCGGCCGTCGGGGAAGACCGTGATGTCGTAGTTCCCGGTGGTGAAGCGGAGTGCAAATTCGTTGGCGCGGACTGCGCCGAGGCCTTCGAGGCGCGCGGCGAGTTCGAGCCAGATCGAGCGGGCGATGGCGTTCGTGAATCTGCACGGCGTTGCGTCCGCACAAGCTGACTGGCGCGCGGCGGCCGTTCAGGAAGGTGAAGTCGCGGCGCGCCGCAGCAGGGGCAATCCGGGTCGCGCGGGGGCATGGCGGTTTCGCGGATCGGCCCGCGCCAGAGGTCGGCGGTGAAGATTCTCCGGCGCACCGCCGCGGTTCGGCCGCTCAGGATTTTCATGGCTTCCATGGCCTGGATCGATGCGATCAGGCTGGTTACGGGGCCGAGGACTCCCGCCGTTTCGCAGGTTGGCTGCGCGCCTGCCGGGGGCTCGGGGTAAATGCAGCGGAAACAGGCCGAGGGTCGGACCTGGGGAGGATGGGCATCGCGATCCCGTAGCTGGCCACTGCCGCGCCATAGATCCAGGGAATGCCGTGGCGAACGGAATAATCGTTGATCAGGAGGCGCGTTTCGAAGTTATCGGTGCCATCGAGGATCACGCCCGCGCCGACAGAAGGTCGTCCGCGTTCTCCGGGTTCAGATCCGAGACATGGGTTTCGATTGTTATGGCAGAGTTGGCTTCGAGAAGATGGCGGCGGGCGGCTTCAGCTTTGGGAAGCGCCCTGGCAGGCGTCCGCTTCGGTGTAGAGAAGCTGGCGCTGGAGATTGCTCTCTTCGACATAATCGCGATCGATCAGGCGCAAGGTTCCAAGACCGGCGCGGGCGAGAAGGGCGGCCTGGACGGTGCCGAGGGCTCCGCAGCCTACAATCACGGCGGTTGCGGCGCCGAGGTTCCGCTGGCCTTCGGGGCCGAACGGGGCGAAGCGGGTCTGGCGGCTGAATCGTTCCGGATCTGACAAATTGCTGTCATCCGTCGCGCAATCGTACGCAGCGGATCGACTGCTAGGATGAAACTGGTGCGGCACTGCTATGCGCGAGCATCGTTTCCCTGTTTTCGTGCATCGCTGTCCCTATTTCTGTTGAGCCGGCGGACTTGTCGGGCAAACAACGCAGGAAACGCTTCGAGGGCAAGCCATTGTCAGTGTAGTTTCGAGCCCCCGGAGCAGCCGGTCGATCACCGCGAGCTGAACTCGATCCTGCCGGTGAAAACAGGCCAGGCTTATTCGGCGGCGGCGATCCGCGCGGCGATCGAACGCCTTTTACGCGACGGGCCGCTATCAGGATATTCAGGTTGATGCCAGCCCGGCGGGCGGCGGCCTGGCGATCCGCTTCATCACGAAAAACAGCTGGTTCATCGGGAAGGTGTCGGCGAAACAGGATTTCGCGGAGCCGCCGAATGCGGGCCAGATCGTGAACGCTTCGCGGCTGCAGCTGGGGGATCCGTTCGATATGGCGCAGATTCCGGCGGCGGTGGAGAATATCCGGAAGATGCTGGTCGAGAACGGATATTTCGATCCAGTCGATCATCCCAATTCGAATACGACAACGCCTACCAGCAGGTGAACATCACTTTCGCGATCCAGACCGGGAAGCGGGCGACGATATCTTCCGCCGCAGGTTTCAGGCGCGGGTTCGGCGCACGACTCCTCGGTGCTGAGCGCGCAAACGATCGACAAGGCGACGCATTGGCACCGGTTTCTGTTCCCCGGATACCGCGGCATCGAGTTGACGCCGGACGCGCAGCGGGATCGACAAATCCGGATGAAATACGAAAACTCGAACCGGCTGCTGGCGACTGTGGTGCTCGACGGGATCGACGAAGACAAGGCCGCGAACAAAGGCACGCCGAAGATCACCGTCAACCCGGGCCCGACGGTCGAGATCACCACGCCGGGAACCAAGATTTCGAAAGACAAGCTGCGCCAGAACGTGCCGGTTTTCGAAGAGCACACGGTCGATGACGGATCTGCTCACCGAGGGCGCGACGAATCTTCGGGACTACTTTCAGGCGCAGGGTTATTTCGATGTGGAGGTCGAATTCCAGGAGACAGAAGGTGGTCGACGGGGCGACAGAAATCAGCTATGTGATCGAGCGCGGGAACACGGCACCGATTCGTTTATCTCGAAATCAGCGGCAACAAATATTTCGACGAGAAGACGATCCGGGAGCGGATGTTTCTGGCGCCGCGATCGTTCGCTTTCCGCAACGGGCGCTACAGCGAAGCGTTCGTGCGGCGGGACATCCAGACGATCAAGGATCTTTATGAATCGAATGGATTCCGCGACGCGAAGGTCACGGCGCGCAGGACGAGGACAATTACAAAGGCCGCGCGGGCGATCTGGCCGAGTTCTTCACGATCGACGAGGGGCCGCAGTATCTTGTTGCGTCGCTCGACATCAGAGGGGCGGAGAAACTCGATCTGACAAAGACGAGCGCAATCGCTGAGTTCGCAGCCGGGGCAGGTTTTCAGCGAATTCAACGTGGCGGCCGACCGCGAGACGATCATCCGCGAATACGAGCAGAACGGCTTTCCCAACGCCACGTTCGAGTGGAACTCGAAGCCGGGGTCGCAGCCGCACACCGTCGATCTCGAGTTCGTGATCAATGAAGGCCAACAGCAGTTTGTGAGAGAAGTAGTGGTCAGCGGCCTCGAAGACGACGCGCCCGGCGACTGGTTGACAAACAGCTCGATCTGAATCCGGGCAGTCCGCTGTCTCCGACGGCGATGGCGGACATCCAGAGGAAGCTTTACGACCTGGGGATTTTCTCCCAGGTCGACATGGCGATCCAGAATCCGGATGGCGATGAGGACAGACAAGTACGTTCTTTACGACCTGGACGAAGCGCGGCGCTATTCGATCACGACCGGATTCGGGCTGCAGTTCGCGCGCATCGGGGGAAGCAGCGCGGTCACGGATCTGTCGGACCCCGGCGGCGCGCCGGGAGTGACCCCGCGCGTTTCTCTGGCGCTCAGCAGGCTGAATCTTTTCGGCCGCGGGCAAACGCTAACCCTGCAGGGCGTGCTGTCCACCCTGCAGAAGCGGGCAGTGCTCACTTATTTCGTGCCGAAGATCTTCAACCTGCCAGAAGTTCGACGCCACATTTTCGATTCTGTACGACAACACATACGACGTGAGAACCTTCCAGTCCAAACGCGGCAGAAGCGTACCGTCAAGCTCACGCAGCATGTGTCGAAGCCGATCACCATTTTTTACGATTTCACCTACCGCCAGGTGGGCGTTTCGGATCTGAAGATCGATCCGCTGCTGGTGCCGCAACTGGCGCAATCGGTGCGGGTGGGGATCGCGGAAGTCAACTTCATCCAGGATCGGCGGGACGATCCGCTCGATGCGCACAAGGGAATTTACAACACGATCGACGTGGGACTGGCGACGAAAGCTTTCGGATCGCAGACCAGTTTCGTGCGCGTTCTGGCGAGGAATGCGACGTATCATCCGCTGGGATCGAAGCTGGTTCTGGCGCGGGAAACGCAGGTGGGACTGCAGCCGGCGTTCGCCATTCCGGCGAACTACGGAGCCGGGCGATCCGATCCCGCTCGCGGAGCGCTTTTTTGCGGGCGGCGGCAACACGCGGCGCGGGTTTCCGGAGAATCAGGCGGGCCCGCGCGACCTGCTGACCGGCTTCCCGCTGGGCGGCTCGGCGATGTTTTTCAACAACACGGAACTGCGGTTTCCGCTGTACGGCGCGAATATCAACGGCGTGCTGTTTGAAGACGCGGGGAATGTGTTATTCGAGTATCGGCGCGATATCGTTCCGGGTGGATCAGCGGAATCCGCAGGACTTCGATTACATGGTCCATGCGGTGGGTTTCGGGATGCGGTACAAGACGCCGATCGGGCCGCTGCGGCTGGATCTGGCGGACAGCATCAATCCGCCGAGGTTCAATGGCTTTCCGGGCAACTATTCGCAGCTGGTGCAGTGCTCGGTGGCGAACACGTGCCAGGCTTCGCTGCAGCAGATCAGCCATTTTCAGTTCTTCTTTTCGATCGGGCAGGCTTTCTGATGAAGATCGCGGCTCGGAACATGATCGCGCTGGTGGCGGTTTTTACGCCGGCGGTTTTTATGCCAGCGCCCGCGCCGGCGGTGATCGTGGATCGGGTGGCGATCACGGTCGGCAAACAAGGTGATCACGGAGAGCGAGATCGACCTGCGGATCCGGCTGACGGCGTTCCAGAATGGCGAGAAGCCGGATTTCAGCCTGGCTTCGCGGCGGCAGGCGGCGCAGAGGCTGATCGATCAGAAGCTGGTTGAGCGGGAGATGGATGTGGGCCGCTACCCTCGCGTGCGGACGCCGGGAGCCTGCTGGCCGATAGGAAGACGACTGCAAATCGACCAAGCGATCGCCGGGCGCTGAAGGAGTACGGGCTGACGCCGGAGGATCTGGCGAGGGAGCTGACGTGGCAGTCGGACCTGCTTACGTTCCTGAGCCTGCGTTTCCGGCCCGCCGTGCAGGTAACCGATCAGGACATTCAGAAGTACTTCACGAGAGCACTACGTCCAGGAAGGAGCGCACGGCGCTTGAACGACATGCGGGCGGAGATCGAGCAGAAGCTGACGCAGCGAGCGGGCGGACAAGGAACTCGACGCGTGGCTGCAGGACCAGCGCAAGCGAACCCGGATCGAATACCTGGAAAAGGATCTTGCAGGCGACACCAAATGACCCGGCGCAAACGCATCGTGCTTGATTTCCGCGGGAGCGATCGTGGTTGCTGGCCGCGATGGCGGTTGTGGCCGTGATCGGGATCGCGCGCAGCGACTGGCTGCGCGAGAAGTTCCGGCAAAGGATTATTGCCGAGGCGGAGCAGGCTACGGGCGGACGGGTCGAGATCGGCGCGTTCAAGCTGGACTGGAGTACGCTCACCGCGGAAATGGACAACCTGACGATCCACGGCACAGAGCCGGCGGGGCAAGTTCCGTTTCTCGCTGTGAAACGGGTGGTGGTTGGCTTCAGGATCATCTCTTTGATGGAAAGGAATTTCGATGTGGCGCGGCTGGAGGCGGAAAATCCGCAGGCGCACCTGATCATTCAGCCGGACGGCTCGACAAATATTCCCGAGCCGCCGCCGCCTCACCACGATATTCCGAAGTCGATCATGGATCTCCGGATCGGGAGGTTCGAAATGGCCAACGGAGTGGTGGTGACGGAGCGGCCGGGGAGCAAAACGCTGAGCCCGTGGAATGCGCGGGGCGAAAATCTGGCGGCGCGCGCCAGCTACGATCGCGCCGGCCCGCGATATGACGGCGACATTTCCATCGCGCCGCTGAATCTGGACTGGGACGGCCTCGGGAGGGTGACGGCGGAGGTTACGGCCAAGGCGTCGATGGAGAGGAACCGGGTCACGGTTTCGAACGCCGCTATTAAAACCGGCGGGTCCGAGATCGATCTCAGCGATGTGCTGGTCGAGAGCTTCACGAAACCGGTGACGACGGCGCAATACAAGGCGACGGATTTCACTGGCGGAAGCCGACAGAGTCTTCAAGCTGGTCGACTTCCAGCACACGGGAAAGTCAACGCAACGGGCACGATTCGGTTTGTGTCGTTGAAGGATTACAGCGTCTCGGGCGCGGTTCAGGGCGCGGGGATCGGCTATGGGAAGGTGCGCGATGTACGGGTGGCGGCGAGGATCTCGGCAACTCCGGACAAAGTGCTGGTGAACGGGCTGCGGATCGCGGCGCTCGGAGGCGAGATGGTTGCGAATGGGGAAGTGCGCAAGCTCGAGGATGTCCACCTCGCAGGGCAACTGCAACACTTCGATGCGGACGCGCTGGCCAGTCTGGCGGACGTGACGGCGCTGCCCTGCGATGGCGATGTCTCCGGACCGTTCGACGTTGCCGGGAAGCTGAAGCGAATCGGACTTCCACCAGGTGGTCGCGAGCGCGATGCTGACGGTTTCGCCGGCTGGAGCGCGAGGCGAGCCATCTGCACGGCGAAGTGAACATGAAGTATGACGGACCCGCCGGGACGATCGAGCTGGGGCGCTCCTGGCTCGAACTGCCGAAACGCGCGTCGATGTGAGCGGCGTGCTCGGCCGGCAGCTGGAGGTCAAGCTCCAAACGCAGGACCTGAACGAACTGCGGCCTGTGCTGCGGGCGCGTGAATTTGCCGGTCAGGCTGGAGAACGGTTCGGTGGCGTTCAACGGTTCGGTGACCGGTCCGCTTGGCGAATCCACGGATCGCGGGACATGCGCGCGATACAGAATGCGATCTACGAAGGGCAGAGGATCGATTCGCTGGCGGGCGATTTCACGGCCGTGAAAACGGCGGCGAGTGTCACGAATGCGGCGCTGGCGTGGGGCGATCTGCGCGCGCGCGTCAGCGGATCGGTCGGCCTCAGCGACTGGAAGACGACAGACACGTCGGCGGTGAACGCGAATGTCGCAGATCACCAATGCCGACGTTCCGAAGCTGCTGGCGCTCGCGGGCGAGAAGAACCTGCCGTCACAGGCACATTGAATACGACCGTTCAGGTCACCGGAACGATGGGCGATCCGCACGCCGCGGCGAGATCTGCGGCTTACGAAAGGGCAGATTTACGGCGAGCCTTACGACTCGGTGACGGGGCGCGCGCAGTACCTGAACGGCGGCGCGCAAGTGCTGACCGCGGTGGTGGATGCGGGGCGGAAGAGAGTCAACGTTACGGCCCGATTCGATCACGCAGCGACAACGTTTCCCGCGGGCAAACTGACTTTCAACGTTTCGAGCAATGCCATGGCGCTGAACCAGATCGCGGTGGTTCGGCAGCGTGAACCAGACATCGCGGGAACAGTTCAGATCAAGGCGCGATGGGGTGATTCGAAATCAATCACGGCAGTGTGAACGTGCTGGATCTGAATGCCGATGTGACCGCGACCGCGCTGGAGCTGGGCTCGCGCAATTTCGGCAACGCGCATTTCACCGCACAGACGAAGAACGACATCATGACGGCGCGCTTCGATTCGAATGCGGCCAAAGCGACGATTCACGGCGAGGGCACGGTGCGGCTGGCGGGAGATTATCCGGTGGACGCGAAGCTGACGTTCGCGAACGTCGGGCTGAACGCGCGCGGCTGCCGTTCTGATGCCGGGGAAGACTCAGGAGAATTTCGACGGCTCGATTGCGGGCGAGGTGACTCTGCGCGGTCCGGCGAAGACGCCGGATCGGATCACCGCGTCGATCGAAATTCCGCAGTTCGAACTGCATCCGCTTTCAGGGCGACGTGAAGAACATTCCCAACCTCGCCCTGAAAAACAAGGGGCCGATCCGGGCAACGCTCGCGGGATCCGTCATGCGCATCGAGAGCGCGCATTTTCAGGCCCCGGAAACCGATCTGAACGTTACGGGCAGCGTGAACCTGAAGGACTCCGCGCCGCTCAATCTGCGCGTGCAGGGCGCGTCAATCTGGCGCTGGCGCGAACCCTGAGCCCGGACCTGACGTCGTCCGGAGAGCTGGCGATCAACGCCGCCGTGCGGGGCAGTTTCAGCGCGCCCGATTTTTCCGGAAGCGCGCGAAATGCAGAACGGCGACTTCCACTACGCCGAATTCTCCAACGGCCTGACGAATGCGAGCGCGATGATCGCTTTCGACGGATCGCGGGCGAATATCCAATCGTTCCACGGCGAATCGGGCGGGGGCAAAGTCGAATGCGACGGGGTTTGCGGCGTTGACCCGCGGCCTGTTTACCTTCCGTCTGGAGGCGAAGACGCGTGACGTGCGCGTCCGCTATCCCGAGGGCGTCAGCACGGTTTCGGATTCGGATCTGACGCTGACGGGCACATCTCAGCGCAGCCAGGCGTCGGGCACGGTAACCGTGCATCGGATCGCGATTAATCCGCAATCGGATATCTCGGCGATCCTCGAGAGCGCGGCGCGGCCGACGCGGACGCCGGAGACGAGCGGGAGCGTTCTCGCGAACATGAACCTGGACGTGCAGATCGAAACGGCGCCCGATGTCGCGTTCGAGACCAGCGTGGCGCAAAGTCTCGAAGCGGACGCGAACCTGCGGCTGCGGGGCACCCCGATCAACCCGGCCGTATTGGGACGGATCAATATCACGCAGGGCGAACTGGTGTTCTTCGGCAACAAATATACGATCAATCAGGGATCGGTCTCGTTTTTCAATCCGGCGAAGATCGATCCGATTCTCAATATCGATCTGGAGACGAAGGCGCGCGGCGTGGAGGTCACGCTGACGGTCAACGGCCCGATCAACAAGCTGAACCTGAGCGCCCGGTCGGACCCGCCGTTGCAGTGGGCCGACATCGTGGCGCTGCTGGCCACGGGCCGATCGCCGACGGATCCTACCCTGGCGCTTCAGAACACGGGGCAATCGCAGAACCTGCAGCAACTGGGAGCTTCGGCGCTGATCGGCCAGGCGATTGCGAATCCGGTCAACGGCAATCTGCAGCGCTTCTTCGGCGTGAGCAGGATCAAGATCGATCCGCAGCTGGTGGGAATTACGGGGAGTCCGGAGGCGCGGCTGACGATCGAGCAGCAGGTGACGCCGGATCTGCTGTTCACGTACATCTCGGATGTTTCGAGCACGAGCACGCAGCTGATCCAGGTGCAGTGGGATTTCAACCGGCGGTGGTCGGCGATCCTGACGCGCGAGGAGAACGGATACGTGGGAGTGGATTTCGCGTTCAAAAAGCGGTTCAAGTAGAGCGCTATACGAAGACGGAGCAGATGTCGACGGCCGACCGGTTTCCTTCCACCACCACGATGCCGGTTTCGGTGACGTGATAGAGGCGCCGATCCTGTTCGGGATCGTAACCGATGGTTGAATCGGGCGGGACACGAACGTTCTTGTCGAGGATCGCGCGGCGGATCTTCGAGCGGCGCCCGATGTCGCAGTTATCGAGAATCACGCTGTCTTCGATCAACGCGCCGGCGTGCACTTTGACGCCGCGGCCCAGAACCGAATTCCGGACACGGCCGCCGGACAGAATGCATCCGCCGGAAACGACGGAATCGACGGCTTCGCCGCGGCGGTCTTCATCGTCGAAGGTGAATTTGGCGGGCGGATCGGGATAACTGTTGGTGCGCAGGGGCCACTGGCGATTGTAGAGATTCAGCGCCGGTTTGACCGCGCGCATATCCATGTTGGCTTCCCAGTAGGCTTCGATCGTGCCGACGTCGCGCCAGTAAGGCTGCTGGTCCGGCCGGTTCGCCGGGAATCTTGTTCGTCTGGTAATCGTAAGCGTAGATGGCTTGCTTTTCGGCAACCAGCTTGGGCAGAATGTCGCGGCCGAAATCGTGCGAGCTGTCTGCGTCCGCGGCATCTTCGTGAAGTGCTTTCAGGAGCGTGCGCGTGGAGAAGAGATAGTTGCCCATGGAGGCGAAGACGCGATCGGGATCGCCCGGGAATGGCGGGCGCATCGGGGTTCTTCTCGTGGAACGCGAGGATGCGGTGGTCGGGGCCGGTCTCGATCACGCCGAATTCGCGCGGCGTGTTTCCTTTCCACCGGAATCGCGGCGACGGTGCAGGCGGCGCCGGTGTGCTGATGCGCCTCGATCATGTGCGCGATGTTCATCCGGTAGATGTGATCGGCGCCGAAGATCGCGACGATGTGGGGTTCGGCCTGCTCGACGAGGTTGATGTTCTGGTAGATGGCGTCGGCCGTTCCCTGATACCAGGCTTCGCTGGGCGAGCGCATCTGGGCGGGCACCGGAATGATGAACTGGTTTTTGAGAATTCCGCCGTGCTGCCAGCCTTCGCTGAGGTGCTGGAGCAGGCTCTGGCTGCGAAACTGGGTCAGAACGTAGATCGAATAAATGCCGGAGTTGATGAAGTTGCTGAGAACGAAATCGACGATGCGGTACTTGCCGCCGAAGGGGACGGCCGGCTTGGCGCGCTCCTTGGTTAACGGATAAAGCCGGGTTCCCTTACCGCCGGCGAGGATAATTCCGAGCACGCGCAGTTGCATGGAAAGGCCATTGTTGCAGTAAGGGGGTTGATCCGCAAGCTCGATTCACGGGACCTTGATTCACGGGACGGCGAAGGTTAGTTCGAGCTTTTCGCCGGAGGCGGTTTCAGACCACTGGCGGAAGAGCGCGCCGCGGGCCGAACGAACTCCGAGGATCTCTTCGGTCGTCAGCGGACGGGGCGCGAACGCGTTGAATTCTTCGGCAGTCCAGAGCATTCCGGAACCGCGCTCGGAATCGAAGAGGCCGACGATCCGTTCGACTTCAACGGCCTCGGCGGGGATCGCGCCACGGGCGCCTTTGCCGGTGGTGTCTTCGACATCCCATCCTTCGGCGATGAGACCGAAGAAACCCTGGCGGTAGCCGAGCACCGTCTCGACAGCGTAATGGGTCAGATCGTGTAGCGCGAAATGGGCGGCATGTCTGGTCTGCTTCTGCCAGGTGACAGTGCCGTCGTGCCGTGTGCAGCGCAGGATTCCCGAGCCGTCGGGTCGTTTGACGATTTCGATCTTTAACACGATAGCTTATAAAACGACAGTGGCGGGCCTATTCCCAGTTCAGCGCCAGATTGACCATGGCGCCGAGCGGAATGCCGGTCGGACCTTTGGCGAGGTAGGGCTTGGCATCGTCAAGCCATGCGGTGCCGGCAACGTCGATATGAACCCAGGGAGTGTCGCCGACGAACTCCTTGAGGAACATGGCGGCCGAGCAGGCCCCGCCCCAGCGTCCGCCGATGTTCTGGATGTCGGCGTAAACGGTCTTGAGCAGATCGCGATATTCGTCGTCGAGCGGCATGTGCCACATTTTTTCGCCCGCCTGCCTGGCGGCGGCCATCCACTGCCGCAGGAGGGAATCGTCGTTGGCGAAGACGCCGGAACTGGTGTAACCCAGCGCGACGACGATCGCGCCGGTGAGGGTCGCGGCGTCGATGAGGTGGGTGCAGCCGAGCTGTTTCGCGTAGGTGAGGGCGTCGGCGAGGATCAGGCGACCCTCGGCGTCGGTATTCAGGACTTCGATGGTCTTGCCGGAGAGCGAAGTCACGATGTCGCCCGGGCGCTGCGCGCGGCTGCCGGGCATGTTCTCGACGGCCGGAACGATTCCCGTCACGGCGATGGAGGGCTTCAGGAGCGCAATGGCCTGCATGGCGCCGATGACCGCTGCGCCAGCCGCCATGTCGTACTTCATCTTTTCCATGCCTTCGGAGGGTTTGATGGAGATGCCGCCGGTGTCGAAGGTGACGCCTTTGCCTACGAGTCCCAGGTGGTCCGGAGAAGCAGCTTTCTCCGGCCGGTACTGCATCACGATGAGCGCGGGCGGATTGGCGCTTCCCTGCGCGACGCCGAGGAGCGCGCCCATGCCCAACTGCCGCATCCGATTCTGGTCGAGCATCTCGAAGGCAAGGCCGCAACCGCGCGCCATCGCGCGGGCGCTTTCGGCGAGTGTGAGCGGCGTGAGCACGTTCGGGGGCTGGACCGAGATGTCGCGGGAGAGATTGGCCGCTTCCGCGATGATGCGGGCTTTTTCGAGGGCGGATTCGAGCTTTGGACCGGCGGCGGGCGTAGCGAATGCGATCGAGGTGATGGCCTTGTCTTTGCCGTCAGTGTCCGTTTTCAGGTAATCCGGCTCCCAGGCGGCGAGGATTGCAGCTTCGGCGGCGGCAGAGATGAGATCGGGGTTGGCGGCGTCCCCGTCGAGCGCGAAAGCGATTGCGTGGATGCCTTTCGGTTTGAGGAAACGTACTGCCGCGCCGGCGATCTTACGCAGCGCAGCGGCATCGAGCTTCTTCTTCTTTCCCGCGCCCGCCACAAGCACGCGGCGCGCTTTGAAACCCTGGAGCGAATGCAGCAGCGTGAATTCGAGAAGCTTACCGGTGATTTCGCCGGACTGCCGCAGATCGGCGAGCGGGCCGGCTATCTCCGACCCTTCGAATTCCAGAATCACGACGGCCTCGGCTTCCACCTGGCTGGCGGGCGCCTGCACGAGCTTCAATTCCATTCAATCTCCCTCATAGGACGATTTGACCTTGCTGGCGCGGATGGCGTCGCGCGCTTCGGCCTCGTCGCTCTTTGCCCGTTCGGCTTCCCGTTTGTCGTGGAACTTCTTCCCCTTGGCCAGCGCTATCTCGCATTTTATCCTGCCGTTTTTCAGATACATGCGGGTCGGGATCAGGGAGAGCCCTTTTTCGCGGGTGGCGCTCAGCAGTTTGTCGATCTCGCGGCGGTGCAGCAGCAGCTTGCGGGCGCGCACAGGCGGATGGTTGGAGCGGTTGCCGTGGCTGTATTCGGCGATATGCGCATTGTGCAGCCAGGCTTCGTTGGCGTCGATCATGGCGTAGGCGTCGCGGAGCTGAACTTTGCCGGATTTCGCCGCTTTGACCTCCGTCCCGGTCAGAACCATACCCGCCTCGTAGCGGTCGAAGAGGAAGAAATTGTGGCCTGCCTGGCGGTTATCGCTCAAGAGCTTCGACGATTCGGTTGTTGCCGCCATAATTTGCCTATCAACGCGCTGGCGCCGGTTCGCGTCAGACAGTTAGATGATAGTCCACCCGACTGACTTGCGCACTGGAACCAATTCCAGCAAGATGAGCACTTTCAACCGGTTGACAGCTATCGTTTTGGCTTGCCTGCTGGCGGCGCCTTCCAGTTTGGTGCTGGGCGCGAACCGCCGCGGAGACAAGTTCCTTAACGACGCCAGGCAGGAGGAATCCAAGGGAAATCTGGATCATGCGTTGCAGCTAGCCTCGCAGGCGCTCGAACAGGATCCTTCCGACCCGGGATATCAGCTCGAGGTGCGCCGCGTCCGTTTCGAAGCGGGCGAGATGCATGTCAAGAACGGGCAGAAGCTGCGGAACGAGGGCAAGCTGTCGGAAGCTCTGGCCGAGTTCGAGAAGGCTTACGGAACCGACCCGGCGTCCGACATCGCGGCGCAGGAGATCCGGCGCACACGGCAGATGATCCAGCGGAATTCGACTGCCGTGGACAATCCAGGCGCGGCGGCGGCTCTCCAGAAAGAAGAAGAGAAGACGCTCACACCCTCCGAGCTGGCGCACCGGCGGGCGCAGGAGCGCACGGATGCGCTGCTGCCGATACCGGAGCTCAAGCCGCTCAATCCCAATCCTTTCGATCTGAGGATGTCGAACCAGGCGCCGCGGGTTCTATTCGAAACGGTAGCCAAAATGGCGGGGATCAACGTGCTGTTCGATCCCGAATATAATTCGCAGCAGACAATCCGGACTCTGTCGATCGAGCTGTCGCGCACCACTCTCGATCAGGCGCTCGATCAGCTTTCCGTCATCTCGAAATCCTTTTGGAAGCCGTTGTCCCCGAATACGATCTTCGTGACCGTGGATAACCCGACCAAACGGCGGGAGTACGCCGAACAGGTGGTTAAGGTCTTCTATCTGTCGAACGTGACAGCGCCGCAGGAAATGCAGGAAATGCTGACGGTGCTGCGCACTGTGGTGGACGTGCAGAAGGTTTTCAGTTTCACTTCGCAGAATGCGTTGATCGTACGCGCCGAGGCGGACACGATGGCGCTGGTGGAGAAGCTCATTTCGGATCTCGATAAGGCGAGGCCGGAAGTGATCATCGATGTCATGGTGATGGAAGTCAACACGACGCATATGCGGAACATCACGGCGGCGTTCGCGTCGACGGGACTCACGACGAGCGCCATTTTTGCGCCACGGCCGGGGATCACGACTCCGGGCATTCAGAGCGCCACCACGACCGGCTCGACGACCACAACTACGGGAACTACGGCGACCACGACGACCCACCACCACGACCGGGACGACGTCGACCGCGGGGACGCCAAGCAGCACGAATATTCCATTGAACGCGGTGAGCCACATCTCAAGTGCGGATTTCTCGCTGACGAACCTGCCTGGAGCCGCGCTGGAAGCGGTTCTCAACGACGCAAGCACGCGCGTGCTGCAGGCGCCGCAGATTCGCGCGGTGGATAACCAGAAGGCCACGCTGAAGATTGGCGAGAAGGTTCCGACCGCCAGCGGCAGTTTCCAGCCCGGAGTGGCGGGCGTTGGCGTGAGCCCGCTGGTCAACACGCAGTTCACGTACCTCGACGTCGGCGTGAACATGGAAGTGCTGCCGCGAGTGCATGAGAACAACGAAGTTTCGCTGCACATCGATCTCGACATTTCGCAGGTGGACAATTACCAGAACCTGGGCGGCATTTCGGAACCGGAAATCGGCCAGAACAAAGAGACGGCCGACGTGCGGCTGCGCGAAGGCGAAATCAACCTGATCGGCGGAATTATTCAGAGGACGGATACGAAGAGCAAGACGGGCATCCCGGGTCTGGCGAATATTCCGATCCTCGGCCGTCTTTTCAGTGGAGAGAATATCGAGAATGACAGGAACGAGCTGGTGATCGCTTTGATTCCGCACATCGTGCGCGGACCGGATATCACCGAATCGAACCTGAAGCCAGTGGCCGCGGGGAACGCGACACAGATCAAGGTGGGATATGCGCCGCGGACCACGGTGGATGCGGCGCCACCCGTGGTTGGAGCTGCTATTACGGGGCTTGCCGCGGGTTCTCCACCGGCGACAGCTCCGCTCGCGACAGCTCCGCTCGTGACAGCTCCGCTCGCGGCGCCGCCGGCTACGGCTCCCCCGCTTGCGCGGCCACCGGCGACCGCGCCGCCCAATACCGTTCCCGCGGGGGGGAATGCACGCATCAGCTTCGCTCCTGGCACCGCGGAAACGCAGCTTAATTCGACTCTGACAGTGACTCTCTCGGGAGACAACGTCACCAATCTGACAGCAGCCACCGCGCAGTTGAGATACGACCCTCGTATTCTGCGAATCAACAATATTGTGGCGGGCGATCTGCCGCAGCGGGGACTCGCGCCCAACGCGGCGCTCGAGCCTTCGAAGAATATTCTGAACGATACCGGCCAGGCGGATATGAGCGTCAGCCGCGGTCCGGCCGGCGCGGTTTCGGGCGCGGGCGGATTATTCACGGTGGTGTTTCAGGCGGTGGGCCGTGGCAATACGACCGTTTCGATTTCCGCGGTTTCGTTAACCGGTCCCAATGGCCAGGCGATGGGCGCCAGCACGCCGCCGCCGCTGGTCGTCAATGTGAAATGAAGTTCGGCGCCAGGAACGGAATCGGCGAGGCGGCGACAGGAACGGCACCGGCCGCCGCGGGATGACGCTGGTGGAGTTGATCGTGGCTTTCACGATTCTGCTGGTTCTGACCAGCATGGCCGTTGCCCGTGGCCCGAACGAACGTACGACGCATGAAAGAGCGCCAGTTACGCGAGGCTGAGCACGAGATCCGGGCGGCGATCGATAAATATAAGGACATGGCGGATGCCGGGAAGCTGGGAATCCAGAAAATGGACAGCTATGGATATCCGGAATCGCTCGAGGCGCTGGTGGACGGGGTCAAAGGCTCGGGGCAGGCGGCGGATACGAAACTCAAGTTTTTGCGCCGCATTCCCCTCGACCCGATGACGAATACACGGGAGTGGGGACTGCGGAGCATGCAGGACGATCCAAAGAGCATCGGCTGGGGCGGCCAGAATGTTTTCAACGTTTATACGAAGAGCGACGATAAAGCGGCCGATGGTACATCTTATTCCGAGTGGTGAGGCCCCTCGCGATCAGGGCTGGAGGCGGGGTTTCACGCTCATCGAAATGATGATCGTGATGGCGATTATCGTCATCCTGATCGCCGTTGCGGTGCCGTTCTACCAGAAAGCGATCCTGCGGGCGAAAGAGACGGTCCTGCACAACAACCTGCGCGCGATCCGCAACTCGATCGACGAATATGCCTACGACAAACAGAAATCGCCGCAGAGCCTGCAGGACCTGGTGAGCGCCGGCTATCTGCACGACGTGCCCGAGGATCCGATCGCGCGAACCCGCGACTGGAGCATCATTATGGAAGAC
Source organism: Terriglobia bacterium (assembly GCA_963764845.1). Taxonomy (GTDB): domain Bacteria; phylum Acidobacteriota; class Terriglobia; order Bryobacterales; family Bryobacteraceae; genus BOG-234. The sequence goes on from CAVXUE010000001.1 coordinate 342,487, forward strand.
GCGGGGCAGGCGGTGAACTCATCGGAGCCTGGAATTTACGATGTTCGTAGTAAATCGGATAAGGTCTCGCCTCTCGATGGGACGCGGTATTCGGAATGGTGACGGTATTAATACCGACAGTGGGCGCATGAAAATTCGGTCATAATTGCGCTTTAGGCCTTGCGCGGTATGGGAAGAACAGATAGAGTTGGTAGCTTGTACGGTCAGCGTGGTGTTGTTCAAGTACTGGAAATTGCTTGACAGACCAAGCTGTGATGAGCTATTAAGGATCTTGGCCCATTGAATTCTCGCAATCTTTCGTTTCGGGTAGCAGGCAGGAAATCAAAAAAAAGCCTGTACCCCTCAGGATGTACCGCCTTCGCTGACCGCTTGAGGGAAGCTGGCATGTCTCACCTCCGCCCGACACGGAGAAGTTCCCAAAATCAAGGTAGTACCGAAGGTTGTTTCACGACAGGTTTGATTTAACGACAGATTCGTTGTAGTTGAGGATCAGGTTGCAGAGGACTTCGACCGATTCAAGTTCGAGTTAAACGAAATTCACAAGGAGAAAAGAATGGTAGATTTTCGCAAGAAATTTTTCGGACTTGCCGTAATCGCGACAGCGTTTACCGGTATGTCATACGGCCAGATCCTGTGCCCGAACCCCAGTGCCACAGTAGCAACAGACTATCAGATTCAACCCGGCCTGGCTGCAAACCTGCTCCGCGTCGAGGGGACGACTGAAACAGTCGCCGCCTTGAATATCTTCTGCGGCCCCGGCGGGACGCTGGGCACCGGCACGGTTACCGTGACGATGAATGCGCAGGTCACGAGCAAGGGCGTAGGTGGCGGCGGCAATCCCAACACCGACGCGGTGCTGGTCATTACGCCAACAGCTGCTCTCGACTCCCTTGTCGCTGAGGCACCTCCGAGTGTCTATTTCGGCGAGGTTCTGGCGGGAAGTCTGACAGTCGTTTTCAGCAACGTCACTTTTCCCACGGGTGCCCAGGACTACACGATGTCGATCGAGAATGTCAGGGTAAATGCGAGCCAGATTTCCACGAGACGCCCGGCGCCAACCAGGTGAATGAGCAGGTTCTGGTGACCAATGCCGGCGTCGGCATATTTGCGCCGCAATCGCAGCTTGTCGGCCTTGTCTATCAGGGCTTCTCTCAGGCAGTGGTCTCGGCCACAACCAACTTCCTGATGTGCATCCCCACAGCTGGAAATGCCGGTACGGTCACGGTTACGGAGAATTTTGGCGGCGCGTTCAAGAGTTTGTGGGCGCAGGGCCTTCTGCAAACCTCTGGTGGAATGTGCGGTGGAGCTGTCTGCACCACAACGAACAGCGATAGTGGCACCGGCACTCTGCTCGCCAACGGCACCAACGGCAGCGAAGGTGGCGCGACCAATATAGCCGCCTCGGGCAACGGGACTGTTTTCAGTGCGTCAACCGGGCTTGCGACGCACGGAACGCGCTTTCAGTTTGTGTTTGCCAATATCCCGACCGGGGTAACCCTTTCGGTTCCCACTCAGATACTTGGCTCGAGCATCGATGGCGGTGAAGAAAATCTCACCTTGGACCTGACCGCCTCCGCGACAGGCCCTTTTTCACAGCTGGCTTCGGGGGTTCTCGCCAACGTCGGAGGCACCTCGACTGCCATCTACGAAGTCGTACTTACGGACAATACGGTACAGAACGAATCGTTCAGCGTTACGGTTACCGCGAGCGCGGCTGCGTACTTCTCCACTTCAGCCCAGCCGGCGTTTACCGTGGTCGAGACGCCCGTGCCGCAGGTACCGGTCAGTCCAACCTCTGACGTTCCGGACTTCAGTACCGCGACTCCGGCGCCGCAGAACATGTCGACTTGGAGCCTTTGCCAGACGACTCTCCTTTTCCCCTTTGTCAGCACGAACGGCGTGGAGACAGGAATAGCGCTTTCGAACACCTCTTCGGATCCCGGGAAGATTGGCGCCAACGGCGGGACCGCAATCCCGAATCAGGGTTCGTGCATTCTGAACTTCTACGGTGCACTGGCTGCCACGCCGGGTACAGCTACCACTGTGCTGGGCGTCAACGCTCCGAATCCCACGGGTGGTGCGGTTCCCTACACTGAGCCGAGCGGGACTACGAACGCCTTCGCTATCGGGGCCTCGGGTCTTGTGCCTTCCGGCTTCAGCGGCTATATGATCGCTCAGTGCAACTACCTGTACGGTCATGGGTTCGCTTACATCGCATACCAGCTGGGTACGACGACTGGGTCTACCATGGGCTATCTGGCCGATGTGTTTACCTTCGGTCGTCCTGTCAACGCGAATACGGAAGGTCTTACGAACTAGCCTCCGTCCGGTCTTCGGATCGGTTCGGTCAAAGGGGAGGGGCTTCGGCCCCTCCCCTTTTTTTTGCCTCGAAGGAAGCCTGTTAATTGGCCGTCACGCGGATATCGAGCGGAAAGGGCACGGGCGAAACCAGAACGTGCACCATTCCGCTGCCTTTGCCTTCGCCGATCGACCGAAACCGGATCAAGGTTTTTTCTCCCGCCAGCAGATGTTTCTTCTCCAGTTCGACCGACACACCGGCGATCGGGTCGGAACTGACTTCGAGGTCGATGGGACCGGGGAGCTGATTCGAGATGGTCGCGGTTTCGAGAGGCGCTTCCCGTGTCAGCGTGACGGAGGCCTTGTCGATCTTCACCGATGCCTGGAGCGTCGAGGTGTCAGGCCTGATGCCGGGTAGTGAAGGCTGAGTCGCGGTGCCACCGGTGGAGGGTTTGATCGTCCCAAAGGGCGTCTCCACCCCGGCCGCCGGGTCCACAAACCAAACCCATTGACCGTTTTCAATCTTCCACGCGCTGGTTAACGGAACATCCACATTCATCGGTGGAACGCCAGGCGCTATGAAAGTTACGTTGGCCTTGATCGTAACTTTTGCCCGGCTGCCGCCTTCCAGCAACTCCAGCTTTTGAATACTGAATCCTTTAATGCTGTACCGGTTGCCGTTGTAATAGGCGTCCTGCGAGTCCGCGGCGACAAGCGGCTCGGCGGCCCGATATTTCTTATCCGCCTGCAATTCGAAAAACTGCTGTACGCGGGCCCGTAGCGCGGCCTCCGCCGCCGATGCATCGGGAGACGGCTGCTGAGGCGATGCTGTCAGCGCGGGCGCCGTAAGAGCAAGGGCGGGGAAAATGAATCTGCGATCGATAAATTTCATTGTCAGCCTGTCAAGGATTGAATTTGGTAGGCGCGGCTGGACTCGAACCAGCGACCCTTAGCTTAGAAGGCTAATGCTCTATCCACCTGAGCTACGCGCCCGTCCGTTTGTCTTATCTTATCGTGCTGTCGTTGGCTGTGTTGTCGTTGCCCGCGTTGCTGCCCGCGTTTTCGCGCCCAGACAGGCTTCTTCGGCGAAAGTGGCGAGCTCGCGGTCGAATTCAACGCGCCAGCGGGTCTGCGCGCTTTGCTTGAGGTTCTCGATCAGACGAAGTTTCCGGTTCGCGGCGACCAGAAGATCCATTTCAACCGCGAGAGCGCGTTCGGCCGCCGCCAGCTTTTCCTGAAGCCCGAGAATGCGAGTGCGCGACCTGTCGGATGAAGCCTGCGTAGGAAGCAAGTGCCGGGCTGGTTGGAGCGTGGATGATTTCCGCGGCGCCTCTCGCGGCTTCCGCTCTTGCCGATTCGAGTTGCGTCAAAAGGCCCGACGCATGCGCGGCGGCTGCCCGGCGACGCGCGACTTCTGCGCGCCGACCTGGGTTGCGCGCCAGCGGAGGGCTTGTTCGAGGCGAAAGGTAAACGCTCTCATGGAAAACGGCCGCTCACGGAATCATCTGCGCCAGAACCCCCATCTGGCGAATGGTCTCATCGATCACCGATGTATCCGCCGGACCCTGGCACAGAAAGCGCGTGATCTCATTGCGGGAGCGGATGACGGCGTCGAGTTTGGGATTGGATCCGGAAACATAAGCGCCCAGGTTGATCAGGTCTTCCGACTGCCGGTAGAGCGCGAGCGCTTCGCGAATCTTCCGGGCGTAGTCGGACTGCTGCGGGAGTGGCAAGCTGCGACTGCAGACGGCTCACCGAATCGAGCACCTGGATCGCCGGGATAGTGCCCGGCCGCGCCGAGGTCGCGCGAAAGAGTGATGTGACCGTCGAGGATCGCGCGCACCGCATCGCAGATGGGCTCGTTGAAATCGTCGCCTTCGACCAGGACGGTGAAGAAAGCGGTGATCGAGCCGCGATCGAAATTTCCCGCCCGCTCGCAGACCTTGGGCAGCAGACTGAAGACCGAGGGCGTGTAGCCCTTCTGGCTGGGCGGTTCGCCGGCGGCGAGGCCGATCTCGCGCTGCGCCATGGCGAGACGCGTAATGGAATCCATGACGAGCAGCACGTCTTCGCCCTGGTCGCGGAAGTATTCGGCGACGGCGAGCGCGACGAAGCAGGCGCGCACGCGCAGCGGCGCGGGGCGGTCGGAGGTGGCGACGACGACCACCGAGCGCCGCATCCCTTCCGGGCCCAGATCGTGCTCGATGAACGCGCGGACTTCGCGGTTGCGCTCGCCGATCAGCGCGATGACGTTGACGCCGGCGGAACTGGATCGCGCCATGGAGCCGAGCAGCGTGCTTTTGCCGACTCCGCTGCCGCCGAAGATGCCGATGCGCTGGCCTTTGCCGCAGGGCAGCAGGCCGTCGATCACGCGAATGCCGGTGGTCAGGGGCTCGTTGATGTGCGCGCGGTCCATCGGGCTGGGCGGCTGCGGCGTAGAGCGGGCGCGTTTCGGTCGCGAGAATGCGCGGGCCGCCATCCATCGGCATGCCGAAACCATCGAGCACGCGGCCGAGCAGCTGGGGCGAGACGTCCACGTCGCCTTCGCCGCCGCGTCGCGACGATCCGGTCGCCGAGGCAGAGTCCGTCGGTCTCTTCGAGCGGCATGGAGAGGACGCGGCCGTCGCGGAAGCCGATCACCTGGGTGCGGATGGTCCGGCCGGACCGCGGTGCGGATCTCGCAGAAATCGCCCATGGCGGCGGCCGGCCCGCGCGATTCGACGATCAGGCCGACCAGTTCGACGATTTCGCCTTCCATGCGCACCGGTTCAATGCGGTTCAGGGCGGCGGTGTAACGGCTCAGGTCAATTTCGGTTGAGGGGCTCATGTTGTCGTTCAGTTTCCAGGCTGGCCAGCCGGTCGGTCAGGCCGCGGCTGATTTCTTCGAGTTGGGCGTCGACGGAGGCGTCGATAATGCCTTCCGCCGAACGGATGATCAGAGTTCCGGGCGCGCAGTCGGGATCGGGCATCGATCTGGACGCGCGCGGCGTGACTGCCGGGCAGCGGCCGAAGCGACCGCGGCGGCGAATCGCGGATGCACCGTAACGGTCCAGGACTCGGAGCGCGTCAGCCGCTCGAAGGCGACGCGCGCGATGGCGGTCAGAGCGCTGTTCGTCGACGCTGAGCTGCGCGGTGAAGCACGCGCCGCGCGATCAGGAGGGCGAGTTGCACGACATCCCGCTCCGCGCGCCGGCGCAGATCGGGCCGCATCGCGACGATCTCGGCGATGGACGCGTTCAGGCGTTCCAGGACGGGCAGCAACTCGGCGCGCGCCTGCTGATCGCCCTGGCGGCGCCCGGCCTCGAAGGCTTCGCGCCGTTCCGCGGCCGACTGCGCCTCGAGCTGGTGCAGCTTCTCGCGAAGCGCGGCGGCTTCGTGATCGGCCTCCGGGTCCGGTGCGTTGCGCGTCAGCCCGGCACGGCCCGACGTCGAATCCTGAGTGAGCGATCTGCGGCACGGCGGGAAACACCATCGCCCGCACTCTGCCGGCATCCCGGCGATTCAAGACTTTCGACAGCATTTCTAGCACCTTTCGCAGTCCCGGATTCAGACAACATACTGTTCTCCGACCGTTCCTTTCATCGTGATGACGCCTTCGCCTTCCAGTTGCCGGACCAGCGCGATGATCTGCTGTTGCGCCGCTTCCACCTCTTTGATCCGCACCGGACCCATGCGATTCCATTTCTTCCTTCATCATTTCGGAGCCGCGGGCCGACATCGTCGCCAAGAAGTGATCCCGCAGCTGTTCGCTGGTGCCTTTCAGCGCGAAGGTCAGGACTTTGCGGTCGATCCGGCCGAGGATTTCCTTCAACTGAATGACGTCGATCATCAGCAGATCTTCGAAAACGAACATGAGATGGCGAATGGTCTCGACCAGATTGGGATTCTGCGGCTCGATCACGTCGAGGATTTCCTTGCTGGTACCGGAATCGAGCCGGTTGAACATCTCCGCAACGGCGCGAATGCCGCCGTAGGATTCGCGGCTGAACTCGCCGATCGATTTGAGCTTCTTGCCGATGACCGTGGCGATCTTGTTGACGATCTCGGGAGAGATCTGGTCGAGATTCCCCATCCTCAGCGCGACGTCGGACCGGATTTCCGAGGGCAGCGAAATGAGCAAGCGCGGCCGCCTGCGAGGCATTCAGATGGGAGAGGACCAGCGCGATGGTCTGCGGATGTTCGTTGTGGATGAATTTGGCGAGTTGCTGCGGGTCGACTTTCTGCAGAATGTCGAGGTTGGCATATTCGCCGCCGAGCGACTTCGAGAGGCGGTCGATCACCTTCTTGCCGACTTCGGGGCCGAACGCCTGGTGCAGCATTTTCTTGGCGTAGTCGAGGCCGCCGCGCACGACAAAATCGTGCGCCATGTTCATCTGATAAAACTCTTCGAGAAGAACTTCGGCATGGTCCGACGAAATGGCGTCGAGCTGGGCGATCTCGCGGCTGACCAGCTGCACTTCGTCCTCGGAGAGCTGTTTGATGATCTCGGCGCTCGACTTGTCGCCGAGCAGGATCAGCAGCATGGCGGCTTTGCGGATGCCGGTCAACGAGTCGGTGGAGGTTCGGGGGCGGCGTTGGCAATCATGTTGTGCGCTTCGTCTCGCCTTCGGCGATCCAGCGTGCGCAGCACGTTGGTGGCGTTCGTCGAATCCTTGTGGATCGAATCTCGCGGATGTGCTTGACCAGCACCTCGGTCTTCTTGGTGTTGATCGGGAGTTTGATGCGGCTCAGCGCCTCGGCTTCGAGCTGCGCCTGCTGGGCGTCATTTTCGGAAATCTGCTCTTCCATCTTGCGGTCCGCCGACGTTCGCCGTCGGCGCAGACTGCTGCCGGGATGCAGCGTGCGGCGATCGCCGCCGGCGACGATGTCTTCGGCGCTGCGCGGCGGGGCGCTTGCGCAACAGGAGGAAGGCCAGACCGGCAATCAGCAGAACCAGCAGCGACCGCTCCGCCGATCACACTGGGCTGTTTGAAGTTGAATTTCGAGCGGCGCCGGTCTGGCGGCCGCGGGCAGGGGCCGTGGGAGGCTCGGCCTCGAGGGTGTTCTCGAACGGGAGCGTTTCGACCGTAATCTGATCGCCGCGCTGTTTCCGTGAATCCCGTGATTCCGGCGACCATGTCGTGAACTCCCTTGAGTACTTCGGCGGACGGCGGAACCAGCATTCTTCTTCGCCTTCGCGCCGAACGCCATCCCAGCGAACGGTCTGGTCGACCAGAACGGCGGTCGAAATCCGCCGCACCGTTCCCTTCGGAGACACGGTATGCTTCACGGTCCGGCTGGGCTGGTAAGACGCGTTCTCCGTCGTCCGGAAGAGCCCGGAGGCCCCGGTGTTGGCGCGTGCCGTTGGCCGTGGCAGGTTCGACGCAGTGCCCGGCGTCCCGCCCGCCAATCGCGCCGCCGGTCGATTCCTCCGTGGTTTGAGAAGTCAGGATCGCCGACTTTGCCGGGTCGACGGTTTCTTCATTTTCCTCGCTGCTCGAGAAATCGCAGTCGGCGTTCACGCTGGCGTGGAAGCGGTCCGGACCAAGGAGCGGCCCGAGCGCGGTATTGATTTTGGCGAGCAGCTCCGACTCAACCTGCCGGCGATAATCCAGATTCGCTTCGGCGAGTTGGGCGTCACCGTCGCCCTGAAACATGGGGCCGGCTGAGCAGCCGCCCGTTCGCGTCGATGATCGCCACCGCTTCGGGAGACAGGCCATCGACGGCGCTCGCGACCAGATTCGCGATGGCGACCACACTGGGCTGCGGGAGTTGCGCGATACGTTTCAGGCGGAGAACGACTGTCGCTTTCGATGGCTGGCGGGCGTCGAGAAAGACCGAGTCCTTCGCGAACGTGATGTGGATGCGGGCCTGATCCACTTCGGAGAGAGTGGCCACGGTGCGCTCCAGTTCCCCTTCGAGAGCGCGGCGATAGTTGACCTGTTCCGCGAAATCGCTGGCGCCCAGATTGGTGCGGTCGAAGAGCTCGAAACCGATCCGGCCCGACTTGGGCAGTCCCGCGCCCGCGAGAGCCAGTCCGCGCGTCCGCCAGGCGGTCGGAGGGAACCGAAACCGTCGCGCCGGTTTCATCCAGCCGGTATTCGATTCCCGCTTCGCGGATTTTCTGCGTAACCGCGGCGGCATCCTCCGGGGCGAGCGCGCTGTACAGGACCCGGAAATGCGCTCTCATGCTTCCATCTGAGGAGACCGAAGACAACGGCGCAGACCACGAGCGGGACCAACGACCAGTGAGATCTGCTGAGCACGCGGCTCAGGGACTTCCAGATTTTTGCCAGTTGATTCATGGGACCCGGAGATGCGATCTGGAGAGCATAGACTACATCGGCATCTTCATGATTTCCTGGTAGGCCGAAACAAACTTATTTCTCACCTGTTGGAACAATTCGAGCGAGAGCTCGGCCCGTCTGGGAGGCGAGCGCGACGCTGTGAGACGTCGCCTTTGCCTCCGGTCAGGAGGTCCATGGCGGCCGATTTTGCGGTCTGCTGTGAGGTTTCCACCTGGCTGATCGCACTCCCGAGCGCATCGGCGAAACTGGTCCCGGCCGGCGCGGCGGCCGTATGCCATTAAGCCCGGAATCATGCCGAGAACGGCTGAACGAATGTGGTTCAGAGCGCTGATCATTCATCGGATCAGGTCGCTTTATCGAAACAGGTCGATCGAGCGGGCGATCATGTCTTTCACCGCCGAGATCGCCGCCACGTTCGCCTGATAGCCGCGCGAGGCGCTCAGCAGATCGACCATTTCCTCGGCGGGATTCACGCGCGGAAAGGCAACATAACCATCCGGCATCGGCGTCGGGGTGGCCCGGCATGTAGCGGCGTTCCGGGTCGCGGTCGTCTATGGTCACATCCGAGACGGCAACCCCGTCGTTCTGGCCGGACAGCGGCCGAAAAGGCATCGGCAAACGAATATTGCACGGGCGATGTCGTGAACACGGTGTCTTTGCGTTTGTAGGGCCCTCCCTCCGGTGTGCTGCGTGGTATCCGCATTGGCGAGGTTTTCGGTGATGACCTCGGCGCGCGAACGCTGCGCTTCCATGCCCGATGCGCTGATCGAAATGGCGGTAAACAGACTCATAAAGGGCGCCTCACGACGAGCGCCCTTCCTCGATCGCCGAGCCTCAGACTTTTCAGATCGCCCCGGATCAGCTGCGTGGCGAGGTTGAACTTGAGGGTGTTTTCGGAAAGAAGGCGGGCCTCGCGATCGATCGAGACATTGTTGCCGTCGTTGCGGGTGACCAGACCGGGCGTTTCGACCACGGCGCCGGTCGCGTCGATCAGGGCGGACGAGAAATCGGCGGGCATTTCGACGTCGCGCGTCTGATAGCCTGGCGTATCGGCGTTGGCGATATTGGACGCGATGATCTCCTGCCTTTGCGAAAGGTAACTCAGAAAGCGGCCGAGTTCGAGACCCGTTTGATCGAGAGACATGCGAGTTGCCAATGCAACGTTCACGCCAAAGCCAGGTTGTTGACGGGACTGCCCCGCAGGTCTGGCCCGATGGTCAGAAATCTGCCGGATCGCCAAATTTCTGCCGCGCGGGAGCGAAATCAAGGCGGGTCCGGTTGAAGCTTGCGGCCGCGTTCAGGCGGCCCAGAGACGCTGCCGCGTGCAGCGCGCGAGGCTTTCGCTACGATCAACGCCTCTTTCAGGGCTCGAAGATATTCGCCGAGTTGTTCGCGGTCTGTCGGGCAGCTTTTGTTGCGGCAGGACGCGCTGCAGACCGGCGGCGTTTCTCCAGTCTCCGCGCCGGGCGGATTCGCGCAGGCAGCGCGACGAGATCGAGAACCTCAGAGAGTGGGGAGCCCATTGCTTTGCGTGCTGGTGGCGCCGGTATATTGAGCAAACAGGCCGGTCACGTAAGGTGACCTGGCTTTCCAGATCCGCGATCGCCGTAGTCGGCCTGCGATATCTGCGCGGTCAGATTTGTCTGCAGTTGATTGACCGTGGCCTGCTCGTTGGCGATGGTGGTTTGCTGGGCGGTGATCTGACTGGCCATGGAGGCCTCTTCGATCTTGATGGTCCCCGCCGCCGGGTCCTCCACGCCGGTCAGCAGATTCGTCGCGGCCTGCAGAAACCCACCCGTGGTGGCGCCGCCCAGAGTTGAGAGAAGAGCGGGAAAATTGGCGTTGGCGGCGTTGGTAAAGGCCGTCGTGTCGACCGAAAGTTGCCCTGTGTCATCGAGCGTAATACCGAAATTCGCCAGAGCACCCGCGGGCGTTCCGTTGTTGTAGGTACCCAGTTGACTCAGTACGCCGGTGAGCGACTGCACCAGGGTGCTTCCCTCCAGGAGCGCCGCCGCCCTGGCCGTGATACTGGGCGAGCGCATCGACCGCGGCGTTGTAAGAGCCCGCAAACGAACTGAACGCCGACGCCAGGCCGGCAGGATCGTCGGCGACGGTAATGGTCGTGGAATGCGCCCGCCGCGCTCTGCCCGATCAGGTTCAACGTTAATCCCGTGGAGAGGGTGATGGTCCGGCTGTTGCTGCTGATCGGCGTATCCAGGCCATCGATCTCATAGCTCGCGGGCGATCCCGGGGTGGAAGTCGAAATCAGGTCTGTTACCGGACGAATCGGTGAGACCGATCGCATCGGTGCCCAGATTGGCCGCTTGCAGCGAGAGGCGGTAATCCGGCGAGCTGGTGGAGCCTACATTGACGAGGGTCGCCTGCACCTCGCCGTTGGTCTGCGAGTTGATCGCGCTGGCAAGATCCTGCAAGTCGAAGTGGAGGCGGGCGTGATTGTCGTATTCACGCTGCCGACAGTGAGCGTGAAGCTGGTGGCGGCTGCTGATCCCCTGGGTGGTGGGATCCGTGACGGGGTGGACCCGGCATTGCTCAAAGCCGTGGAGTACGAGCCGAGGTTGCCTACCGAGATGGTATAGGTGCCGGCGGCCGCTCCCGGGCCTACGGAGGCGCTGACGGTTAGGAATCGGAGAGTGAAGAAGTCAGCAGGCTCGAGGTCAGTGTGCTCTGCAGAGAATCGATCGACTGCTGAAGGGTCGTGAAGACTGTGTCCAGCGCCCTGCAGATCGGATTGGGTTGTGTTCAGGCTTGTCAGATTCGCCTGATCCGATCGAGCGGCAGTGAGGCGATTGCGACCGCCCTGGTGAGGACCTGTTGCAGACTGGTGGCGAAGTTGCTGACGCCCGTAAACGTGGACGGCGCGGTAAGCGATGCCACCGACGCCGGTGATGTCGATGAAGTCGCCATAATTACCGCACACGCGAGCCGGAACTCTCGCCGGCTCCGGCCCGCTACGTCGACTCAGCCTTTATCCTTTCAAGAGCGCCAGGAGTGCCTGCGGAGAGGCATTCGCCTGCGCGAGCGCCGCCAGCGAAGCCTGCTGAAGAACCTGGGCTTTCGTCAGGTTCGCAGCTTCGGCGGCCATATTGGCGTCCTTGATGCCGGACTCCGCCGCGGAGAAGTTGGTGATTTGCGATTGCGCCAGATTGATCGCGTAATTCAGTTTGTTTTCGCCAGCGCCGACGATACCTTGAGTGAGGCCGACATCGCTGATGGCGTTCGTCAGCGCCGTAAGGGCGTTCAATGGCGTTACCGGTGTCCGACGCGCTGGCACTGGGCCCGGTCACCGCAACCGCTCCGACATCGGCGTTCGCCGACAGCGCCGTTCCCGAGCCAAACAGATTGCCCGACTCCGCCGGTGCTGTTGGCTGTCAGAGTGATGTTGAAGGATGAGGCACTTTGAAACGAGATACCGTGCCTGCGGCATTTTGCACCGCACTGATTCCCGTACCGCTGAGCGCGGTATTCAGAGTCTGGAGCGCTTCGTCAGGGTCAGTCGCATTCCCGCGCCCCGGCGTTGGCGGCTCCGGAGAGGGTCACCGAGGTCGTCCCATGGGCGTTCTGGAACGAAATGGATTCCGAACCCGTGCCCGCAGCCGCAAAGCCGACGAAAGCCCCGCCCGGCAGTGGCGGCGGCATTGATCGGCCGTCGCGCTGTCAACGGTGTAGTTGGAGGTGTTGATGGCGGTCGAGGCGGGCGTCGCGACAGCACCGGCAGTGGCCCCGTTGGCAAGAGCTCCGGCAGTTACCGTAAACGCCGTGCTGCCGCCGAACTGGAGGGTTCCGTCGTTCGCGATCGAAGCGCTGATGCCATAAGTGGCCAGCTGGCTGTTCAACTGGTCCACCGCGTTCGCGCCGGTTATGCCGGCCAGGCTGCCGTCAACCACGGCGGCGACAGCTGTGTTTCCCGTCGCGGTGGCGATGTTGAAGTTGAAGGTCTGCGTACCGGCTGCGTTGCCGGAGACGAACGTGGTGGCGGTGTTGTTGAGGTTGACGTTGTTCGTCGTGAACTCCGTTCCGCCACCCGCCACGCTTGTATTGGCGAGTGCCGAGTGCAGTCGAGTCCACCGCATTATTCGCGCCGCTCAGGTTGACGGACACCTGAGAGTCGGCCTGGTTATCGCCTCCGCCCACGTAGGTGACCAGATTGGTATTATTCAGCGCCGCCGGTATTCAGGTTGATACTGGCCGCCTGGCGGTTGATTTCCGCCAGCAGCCCCTGATACTCCTGGTTCACAGTGGTTCGATTCCCGGCGAAAGTGGAGGACGCCGATTCGGTGGCGAGAGTCTGCAAACGGTTCAGGATGGTGGAGATGTTGCTGATACCGCCATCGGCGATCTGCAGGGTGCGATGGCGTTATTCGCGTTGAGCACGCCCTGCGTCAGCGTGGCCACCGTGCCCGCGTACTGGTTGGCGGTCGCGAGACCGGCCGCGTCGTCCCCGGAGTTAGTTGATGCGGTAGCCGGACGACAACTGCTCGATGGTGTTGTTCTGAAAATTGTTGTTGATGTTGATAAAGTTCTGCGCTTCGAGCGAAGCGACATTCGTTTGAATCGAATAAGACATTCTCTGCGTCCTTAGCCTGATACGTACCCGTCATCATGCCGGGCCCGGGTTCTCCCGATTCGTTCGAGATGCCCGCTGTATCCACTGAAAAACATATCGGCCTCCCGGCCCGATGTTTTAGGCCCGATGTTTCAGGCGGGCCCGGCTGCAATCCTTCGCACAATGCGCAGGATCTCTTCCAGATCCCTCGGTTCCCGCGCTGCCCAGAAGCTCTGAAGCGCTGCGGTTTTCCGCTGCGATCGGAACCGTTTCCCGTCGCGTTACCGAAACTGCCTGCGGCGCCCGGACGCCCAGTTTCACCCGGGTCCGCGAAATCTCGATCACCTCGATTTCGATCTCGCCGCCGATCGCGATCGCCTCTCCGACGCGCCGCCGCAGAACTAACACCGCGGTTCCCACCGGCCGTTCTCTTCCAGCCGGAAATACGCCGTGGCATTGGCCGCCGCGATCGACTGAACGCCGCGGGAATTGTGCAGATTGATCACGACCGGCGCATTCAGATTCACCCGAACCCCGTCGCCCCCCGACATGAGCAGAGCGAGACAGAGTACGTCGGCCCCGATGACCGGCTCGCAGTCTTCCGGCAACTGCAGCGCGCACCGCTCCTCTTCCGACAGGCTCAGCCGAAATCCGGGATCGATGACAAATACCGGCAGTGCGGCAAAACAGATCTCCGGGTTGGCCAGGCTTTGCAGATAAATCAGGGGCCGCTGCGAAGGGATTTCGACTGGAAGCATCCTTCGCTCGTCCTCAAACCCTGGGATTCCGGCGGGAAAAATCAGTTCGGCTCCCGGGTCCGATTGCAATCTCTCCGAGCCATCGTGAATGGATCGCCGGATGGCCAGCAGACGCGTTTCCGGTGAGCTCGTTTCCTGCGAGCTTGGAGCTTCCGCCGTCATGCCACGTTGCTCCCTGAGGCGCTCGGTTACCCGGAACGCGGTCCGCCGGCCGGCATTCACGATCTCTCCGAAGTACTTTGTCTGGCCGTTCAGCGTCAGGTCGAGCGGGCGGGCGGCGGGGAATTCGAAACTCAGGACGTCGCCCTCTTCGAGATTCATCAGATCCCGCAGGAGCAGTTGCGGGCCCGCGAGGAGCACCTCCGAAGGCAGGTCCGCAGCCGCGGATGCAGATCGAGAACCCGCGCCTGCTCCTGGTCGGTCGAGGCGCTCTTGCGCAGGGTCCACTGCTGGTCGAACTTCTGGCGCATCATCTTGATGATGATGGAGGGCATGGCGATATTCATCATCCCGATCGAATCGCCGATCCGGATCTCGATCGCAACCGCGACCACCGCTTCGGTCGGCGCGAGGATCTGCAGGAACTGCGGCTCCGTTTCGATGTTTTCGATCGAGAAATCGATCGGCGTGACGAAGGTCCACGCCTCGCGCAGATCGCGCAGAATCAGACGCAGCAGCCCGTCGAGCAGCACCTGCTCGATCTCGGTGATTTCCCTTTGCGCGCTGAACTGAAGCTTGCCGTCTCCGCCCAGCAGGATTTCGAGGATGGGAAAGATCAGCGACGAGTTCAGTTCGAGAACCGCGTTTCCGTCGTACGGCTTCAGCCCGAGCGACGCGATGCAGGTCGGCGAGGGCAGGCATTCGAGAAACTCGGAGTAAGACAACTGCTCCACGCTACCAGATTGATGATCAGGTAGGACCTGAGATAGGCCGACAGGCTGGACACCAGATTGCGCACAAAATTATCGTGCAGCTGATGGATGGCGCGGAGTTGCGATTTCGCGATGCGGTCCGGCCGGCGGAAATCGAACAGGGCCGCCCGCTTGGAGCCGGCGCGGTCGGCCTGCCGGCCCTGCGTCGTTCTGGAAGACCGCATCGATTTCCTGCTGGCTGAGTTGTCTGCTGGCCATTGTACTTATTCCTTTCATCCCCAGATAGTCGAACAAGCGTCTTCTGCGGAGATCTCCGCCTCGCGCGCCCAGTGGCGGCCGACTGATCCGTCGTTTCCTGCGTGAGGTCGGTCGCCGCCTGGGCCACATCCGTATCGCGGATACCGCCGATCTGGGTCTGCAGCGCCGTGACCTGATTCGCGGCGGTGTTCTGCTCGTTGGTGAGCCGCTGCTCGGCGGCGCCGTAATAAGCCTGCTGCTGGTTAACATATGCCGAAGCGGTCTGAAGCGAGGTCAGCGCGTTCGGCAATTCCGGTCTGGTTGTTCGCCTGAAGCGCGGTGTAGAGAGATTGCAGCGCGGCGAAAGTATTGTTCGCCGTGGGCGCTCCGGTTGACGTCCACAGGATCGAAGATCTGCTGCGCCGTCAGCGGCTGGTAGACCGTCTGTCCCTGGGTATCGACGATCACCCGGCTCGAAGTCTGCGCGGTGAGGCTGTCGACGCCGGTCACGAGGCTGGCGGCGTCGTACTGGTAAGGCGCCGATTGATCCTGATCGCCGCCAAAGATCGCGCGCCCGTCAACGGTCGTATTGGCGAGCGACACGAGCTGCTGCTGGATACTCTGGATCTGCGTGGCGAGGGTCTGATCGGTCGCCGCCGTTGACGTGCTGCTGGCGCCCTGCGCGGCCAGGTTTACCGCGCTCTGCATCAGCGAAATGCTGGTCCCGAGCGCCTGATCCGCCGCACGTCGCTTCCGCCTGCACGTTGGCGAGATTGCTCTGATACGCCTGAACCGCGGCCAGAGTGGAGCCCAGTTGGATCAGTTCAGGCGTCTGGGACGGGGAATCCGACGCGTCGTTGATCTGGTAGCCCGAGGACAGATCCCGCTCGGTCTGCGCCTCCTGCTGCTGCAGGTTGGCGAGACCATTGAGGAACCAGGCCGTTCCGGTCGTTCCGGCGCCAATGGGTGTCATTCGATTATCCGGTAGCTCGGACGGAATGTCATATTTACTGTGTCCTCGGTGAGCTGGTTGAGAATGGAGACGACCTGCGCGTTTGCCTCATAGGAGCGCTGATAAGCGGTGACGTTGGCCGCTTCCTGGTCGAGCGAGACACCCCACTCTGCTGCTGGCGATTCGTCTGCGCCGTGGTAAGGGTGTGTCTGATCGGCCGTCGAGGCGGTATTGGCGTCGGATAACTGCTGCCCGACAGACGCCGCGATGGAACCGAACAATCCTTCCGCCGAAAGCCCGCCGATCTGATCGGCCGGAGCGGTCGAGCCCGGAAGCGCCGCCAGTTCGATTGGCAACGCCGTTGGACTGCGTCGGCGGCCCGCCGTCGCCAGACCGAGCTGATCGCCGTCACCGTGGGGTCGAGCGCCAGAGTCCGGGCGGCGTCCGTCGGATCACCGTGGTCATAGGTGAAGATCGGCACGCCCGGGAGCGCCCGACGTACGGTCACGTCCGGACGAAAGCAGCGTGTTCACCAGGGAGGCGAATCCCGAGGCGAGCGTATTCAAACTGCCCGGTTGACCGTTACCGGCCGAGCAGCGGAGCGATCGTGCCGTTTTGCGTCTGGAGAAGCGCGCCCAGCTGGCCGGAGAACGATGACGGGCGAATTGCCGCCCGCCGAGGAGGAAATCTGCGAGCCCGGCGCCGCGGTCGGATCCGCGGAGAGGGTATAGGACTGATCGCCAATGACGAGCGGCAACTGCCCGCCGGCCAATACCGACACGGTCCCGTTCGGGCGCCGTCGTCACCGTGATGTCGACCAGCGACGAAAGCTGGTCGAGGTCGGAGCGGAGGTTCGCATCGGTCGCCGGATTTTGCTCCGGAGTGGAAGCGGCATGTCTGAACATTCAGCTGGCTGATATCCGCGGACAGAGTATTGATCTGGGCGGTAGTGCTCTGAATACTCGATGCGAGCTGTGTAGCTCTGGGTGTCCAGGCTGGCTGCCGACGGATCTGAAATGCCGACGCGACATTGCCCGCCGCCGTCAGCGCCGCCGCGCCAAGCGTGGAGTCGTTCGGAGTAGGCGCTCAGATTCGAAAAGGCGGTGCTGAATTGCTGGAAAGCGGCGAGAATGCCGGTTGACCCGGTGATGTCGAAGAGCTGATTGATGGGGGAAAGCTGCGCCGCCTGCGTCTGACTGTCGGAAGCCTGCGAGGAAGCGGCCCGCACGGCGGCGTCGGCGAAGGAGTTCCCGCTGGAACTCACGGTGACATAGTCGGACGGCGCTGCTCCCGTCGCCGGAAAGATCGATCGGGGAAATCGACGCTTTCCTGGCCGCGTAGCCGGGCGTCGAAACGTTCGCGATATTGGATTGATCGACGCCAAGCGCCTGGGTGAAGGCATCGAGCGCGGCAGACGCGGTATGGAGCGCGGAGAAGAGACCGCCCATTATTTTTCCCCCGACCAGCTCATTCGAGGCCGGCTCTTTCCAAGCCAGCTCTTTCCAAGCCAGGGGTGTCGCGGCAGGCTAGGTGATGGCATGTTCGACGATCGCGCTGCCGACGAGTGAGCCCGACACCTGATACGAGCCATCCTGGACGGCGGAGCTCAACTGTTGAATCTGCGCGGCGCGGTCGGCGGCGAGACGACTCAGGGCGTTCGAGGCCCCCGAGATCTGAATGCTGTCCCCGCCGCCCGACAGGCCCGATGCCACGCGGTTTGAATCCGCGCCCGATCCGCCGGCAGGAGCAGCCTGCCCGATGTCGGCCAGCGCGGTGTCGGCCGGCCCGGCCGCGGAAGTTGAATCCAATTGCAGTCTCATAACATATCTCCGTTCGCGCCTTCGCCCGATGCCATCACATCAAACTCGACAGTAAGCGGACTCCTCTTCTCGATAACGCGCGCCGAAGACGCTTGAGCGCACACCGGTGGAGCTGACAGGCACGGCTCTCGCGCACGCTCAGCACAACTCCGATCTCGCGCAGACTGAATTCCCCGGAATAGCGCAGCCGGACCACGGTCCGATACCGGACCGGCAGCCGCTCGACTTCCTGGCTGAGGATGGCCGCCCGCTGATTCTTCGCCAGCATGCTGTGCGGCGAATGTTCGGAAGGCGCTGAGATCCCGCCCTCGATGTCAACGACTTCTTCCGCGCCTTCGCCTTGTTTCGTGAAGTGCGCCGGCATCTGCGACGCGCAGCGTCGCACAGTATCCAGCATCTCGCCCCGGATCCGGAACTTCGCATAACCCGCGAGCGATACGCCGCACTCCGGATTGAAAGTCCGCGTGGCTTGCAGGAGCCCGATATTCCCCGCCTGTATCAAGTCCGCTATTTCGATGCCGGAGCTTTTGGGAAGACGGGCAAGAACCCTGCCCGCCACCGCGCGCATGAGCCGGCTCATGTAATTGGTTTGTTCAGGACTGGCTTGTTCAAGACTGATCTGCTCCCGAGACGCATCACTTTCCGTTGCTTCCCGCGCGCCAGGTGCAGAGTTCTCCGCCATCGGTTAAGGCAGTGCCTGGCGCCCGGAATCTTCTCACGATGCCTATCGGCATCGAGAGGCGAACTGATTAGGGCTGACCTCGATTGGATCGCAAGAAATATTTTCTAAAGTTTTCCGCGCTTCAGCCGATTGAAGAATCACCACATGAAATTCATCTGGCTGGAATCCGGTTCCGGAGAGCCATCGGATCTTTCCCGGCAAGATCGCTCCAGGCAAGATCTTTCCAAACAACGCCGGGAGATAACCTCAGTGAGTTCCCCGGATGGCGCCGCGACCCTGGCCGCTCAACATCCCAGCGCCGTCATCATCGTCGAAGTAAAAGACTCATCCGACATCCGGCGCGCTTTCGAACTGATCGATGAACTGCGGGAGCGCTGGCCGGTGTGGATCTATCAGCCAACCGCGACCGTTCATTGCGCCCTTTCCTTCATGAAGGCTGGCGCGGCCCACGTCATAACAGGGCCCGAGGAACTGGACCAAGCGATGATTTCCACGCACGAGGCCTCCGACCCGCCGGCTCAGGCCGGGAAGGCGCTGGTTGGGGACAGCCGCTCCATCCGGAGCGTGGCGTCGAACATCAGCCTGGTTGCGAATCGCCGGTGTAACGTACTCATCGAGGGTGAAACCGGAACGGGCAAAGAGGTTGTAGCGCGTGAGATCCATCGTTCCGGAAACCGGGCCCGCGGGCCCTGGGTGGCCGTCAACTGCGCCGCCATTCCCGATACGCTGCTCGAAGTCGGAGTTGTTCGGGCATGCGAGGGGGGCTTTCACGGGCGCGGTCCAGGCGCGTGCCGGCAAGTTTGAGGCGGCTAATCATGGAACGATATTCCTGGACGAAATCGGAGATATGCCGTTCGCGATTCAGGCGAAATTGCTGCGGGTATTGCAGGAGAAGGAGATCGAACGGCTGGGAGCCAACGAACGCGTCCGGCTCGACGTGCGGGTCATCGCGGCCACCCACGTCAACCTGAAAGAACGAGTCGAGAGCGGTCAGTTTCGGCAGGATCTCTATTACCGGTTGAATGTCTTTCCGATCGCGCTCGCGCCGCTGCGCGACCACCCCGCCGACATACCCGCGCTCGCGCATCACTTCCTGGCGAGAATCTGCGCCGGCGAAGGACTCAAACCGAGAGCCCTCGACCCCTCCGCGCTCGACCACCTCATGAAACATACGTGGCCGGGGAATGCCCGGGAACTGGAGAACGTGATGGAAACGGCTCTCATCCTTTGCGGGGAACGCGCGAGTATCTTTACCTCGGATATTCGGCTCGTCGCGCCCGGATTACGGACCGCCGAGCAACCGGCTCAGTCTTCGAGAACCCTGTTGCCGTCCGGAGGGCTCGACTACCAGCAGGCGCTCGAGACATTCGAACTCGATCTGCTGACCCAGGCGCTTGCGCGCACCCGGGGTAATAAAACAGCCGCGGCGGATCTCCTGCGCCTGAAGAGAACAACGCTTGCCGCAAGAATGCGGGTCCTCGAGGCGCGCATGCCGCGCCTTGTCGCGTGAAGTAAGCCGCATGAAGCGAGCCGCATGAAGCGAGCCGCCTTGCGACTGGACAGGTCCAAATTGAAAGCGCTCACGGGCGCATTCCGGTTTCGCGCGCGGCTTCCGACATCCCCGATCGCAGCCGCTCGTCGCGGCTGGCGAGTTGATTGATGCGCACGCCGTAGTTTCCGTCTACTACAACGACTTCTCCCCGCGCAATGACGCAATCGTTGACGATGACTTCGACCGGATCCGTTACAAAGCGGTCCAGTTCCACAATCGAGCCGGTATTCAGCTTCAGCACTTCGCGGATCTGCAGCGAAGTCCTGCCGAACGAAACGCTCACCGGCAATGCCACGTCGAGCAGAAGGTCGAAGGTATTGGACGCGGCGTTGTCCCGCACCGCGGGGCTACGCGATTCCTCGAGGCGTGGTTCTGCCAGTGCGGCCAGTTCCGGGTGTCCATGCAGCCTTGAAGGACCATGTCGTTTCGGTATCCGCGGTGACCGAAAAGCCCACCCAGTCGAGATTCTGCAGGCTCCGCGGCGATTTCTTCGCCCTTCGGATACGTTGACTTCCCGGCCCAGATCGGCACTCATGCGGTTGCGGCAACGCCGGCCACGGTCTGGTTGACGATCTCCTGCCAGGTCGAGCGGCAATCGATCGTCCGTCACCTCATCGAGACCCGCCGCTTCAAAGGTCAGCCGGCCCAGCGACTCCCAGAGATCCCTGCCCGCCGCGATCCAGAGCGAAGGGCCTTCGATCGCCGAAAAGGCCTGCTGCCACATGATCGCCTTCTCGAGCGCCAGGGGATCGGGCGCGCTGTTCCTGCGCCGAGACGCTGACGGTCTTTCCCGTCAGACTTCCGACCGCCTGGCCAAGAGCCGTTTCGAGATGATGGACGAGCTTCGAGCGCCATGATTTCAGTCTCTCAGGAGCGGACGCCCGGCCAGCGCTGCGCCATCGATGTCCGCAAGCCGAAGAATGGCCTGCGATTTGATCTGGGACACCCGCGAAAGGTGGATTCCCATCACTTCGGCTATTTCGCGAAGAGTCAACTCTTCATAGAAGTAGAGACTCAGCACGGTTTTCTCAACTTTCGGAATGCGATCGATGGAGGATGCGATCAGCCGCTCCAGCTCCGCGCGCTCCAGCGTTACGGCCGGCGAGTCTTCCTCCGGAGAGGCCGTATATTTCAGAATGACCGGCGTCTCGTGCTCGTCGCGGACGAATTCCAGCTCCCCGATGTTCAGCGCTTCCATCTCCGTGAGCTTCTGGCGATATTCGTCGACGCTCAGATTCAGTTCCGCGGGCGATCTCCGTCTTCTTCCGGAGTCCGGCCCAGCCGCTGCTCCGCGCGCGCGATCGCCGCCTCGAACTCCCGCGCCTGCTTGCGCTTCAGCCGCGGCGCCCAATCGGTCTCGCGCAGGCTGTCGAGAATCGCGCCGCGAATCCGGAACTCGGCGTAAGTCTTCAGCTTCACGTTCTGGCGCGGGTCGAAATTGTCGATGGCATTGATCAGCCCGACCACGCCGGCCGAGAGCAGATCGTCGAGACAGACCGAATCCGGCAGACGCTCGTGGATCTTGCGCGCCACCAGACGCACCTGTGGGAGATGTTCGAGGATGAGCTGCTCGCGCTCCTCCTCGGACACGGTCTCGGCCGGATAGTAGTAAGCCGCTGCCGACAAATGATCTCTCCTTAAGCCGCGGCCAGAGCGAATCTCCGGCTCTCGCCGACAGTCTGGCCGCGCAGTGGCCGCCAGCCAGGCCGATCGCGCGAGCCGCTCCGCATTCACTCTCTTCGAGATCCTCGGGTATCTGCTGCCCCGTGCCCGCAAATGTCGCCGGAATGCCGCTCCGGATCAGCGTTTCGATCATGGGCGCCGCGCTGAACGCCTCGTCCATCCCCGTAAAAAGAAGCCGCGTACGGCATCAGACTGGAAAAGCGGGAAACCATATGGAGCATATCGGCGGAAGTGGCATCCGCCCTTAGGACCAGATGCTTCTCAATCTCCGGCCGAGCCGCAAAGAAATCCGTCAGTTCACCTAGTTCGCTTCGATCTGCCGGAGATATTCCCGGCGTATCGATGAGGGCTAGTCCCTTCCATCCGTCTCCGTTCAGTGCAAGGTTCAGACTCGCCAGCGATTCGTATGCCTGCCACGGCGTTCCCAGAATCGCCGCAAAGCGGGCCATTTGTTCCTGTGCTCCTGGCCGCGTGCGCTCCGGCGCTGTAGATCCGCACCGGCACCCGCCGGGCGAGGCCCAGAATCAGCGCGATCTTGACCAGTGACGTCGTCTTGCCGCGGCCCGGGTGGTCCGATGAAAGCCAGCGTCCTGCCCTCGCCGGGTTTCATTTCCGCCGGGAAACCGCGATCGGAATTCGGCTGCGTCAGTTCATCGACAACCGCGGCGTCCGGTGTCGCCAGGCCTGCAGGCAGCGCCGACAGCGATCTCCATTCGCCGTCTCGTGCGGAAGCAAGACCGTTGCTCGGATAAGCTGCTGCTTCGCGACATGCGGAACCGAGTTCGCTTTCGACGCGAGCGCGTCGAGCGGAGGTCAGGCGCCTCCGCTTGGGATCCCAGGCGAAGGTCACTTCCAAGCGGCCGAACTGCCGGCAGTGGGCGGCGCGGGCTGCGAACTGACCAGAAGCGCTTCTTCACCCAGCTCCTGCCGCGCGACCTCGAGCGCCGCCGGAACACTGCTCGCAAAATAAGTTTTGGTCTGCATTTCTGGATACTCCTTACTGAATTACCCCTAGAGAAATAACTTTGATTCCGGCGGGAATCTCGCTGTGCGCGAGGAAAAACAGGTTCGGCATCGACGACTCCACCGCCTGCCGCAGGAAATACCGGCAC
The DNA here is from genome assembly GCA_963764845.1 of Terriglobia bacterium. Classification (GTDB taxonomy): domain Bacteria; phylum Acidobacteriota; class Terriglobia; order Bryobacterales; family Bryobacteraceae; genus BOG-234. Next base: position 365,304 of record CAVXUE010000001.1, read on the forward strand.
GCGGAACTGGTAATCACCACCGCGGCCGATTCCAGCGGCCCGACCCCGCTGCTAAAGGCGGTCGAGCAGATCCCGCAACGCGTTCGGCGCCAGCGCCAGCGAGCTGTTCGATTCGCCGTGTCTCCACGCCGCCCTCCGCAAAGCGCTCCAGCTGCGGATCGAGGAAGTACGCCGGCAGATCGCCGTTGGCGTTCAGATACGGTTTCACGACCACGCGCCGGATCGACTGCCGCACATAGTCGGTCAGCAGAACCGGATTCCGCGTCGCGGGCGCGGCTTCGCCCAGAGCCTCCAGAATCGAGACGGCGTCGCGAATCGAAACGCGCTCGCGCAGCAGGTTCTGAATCACCCGCTGCACCGTGGCCAGCGGCAGCAGCTTCGGAACCAGATCCTCCACCACCTTGGCGTTTTCCACGCTGACGCGGTCCAGCAGTTTCTTCGCCTCCTGCCGCGAAAACAACTCGTGCGCGAAGCGCTTGATCAGTTCCGCCAGATGCGTGCTCATCACGCTCAGCGGATCGATCACCGTGTAACCCATGGCGCGCACGCTTTCGGCCTGCGACGCGGGCACCCACCACGCCGGCCACGCCGAACGCCGGATCTTTCGTCGCCCGGCCTTCGGGCGGACGCTCGGTCGCCGTCAGCGCGATCGCCAGTTCGCTGCCCTGCGGCAGTTCGAAGCGCGCCACCTCGATTCCCTTCAGGCAGATCGAATATTCGCGCGCGCGCAGCGCGAGATTGTCCGTCACCCGCACGGCGGGAATGATGAATCCCAGCTCCGTCGGCCAGCTGTTTGCGGATGCTGCGCGATCCGGCGCAGCAGCGGAGAATTCGCGCCGTCGGCGATGAAGGAAATCAGACCCACGCCGACTTCGATCGAAAGCGGCTCGACCCGCAGCAGATCTTCGAGATTCTCTTTCGCGGGTTTGGCGCGATCCGTCCCGGCCGCCGGCAGCAGCCCTCTGTCGGCGCGCTTTTTCATCCGCCAGCCGATCGTGCCCAGCCCGCAGCCCAGCAGCAGGAACGGAATCTTCGGCAAGCCCGGGAAACGCGGCCAGCGCGATCAGAACGCCGCTCGCGAGCAGCAGCGGCTGGCGCGGCGCCGAAGATCTGCTTCTGAATCTCGACTCCGATCCGGTTTTCCGAACTGGCGCGCGTGATGATCATGGCGCCGGAAATCGAGATCATCAGCGCCGGAATCACGGTGACCAGCCCGTCGCCGATGGTCAGAACGGTATAGGTCTGCAGCGCCTTCATGATGTCCATGCCATGCTGCAGAACGCCGATCAGCAGGCCGGCAACGATATTGATGCCGGTGATCAGCATGCCCGCCACCGCGTCGCGCTGCGTGAACCGGCTCGCGCCATCCATCGCGCCGAAGAACTCCGCTTCGCCGGCCAGTTGCTTGCGGCGGCGGCGCGCCTCGGCTTCATCGATCAGCCCCGCGTTCAGATCGGAATCGATCGACATCTGCTTGCCCGGCAGCGCATCCAGCGTAAACCGCGCCGTCACTTCCGAGATACGCACCGCGCCGTGGTTGATCACGACGTACTGAATCGCGATCAGCACCAGAAAAATCACCGCGCCGATGATGTAGTTCCCGCCCACCACGAAATTCCCGAACGCCTGAATCACATCGCCCGCGCGCCGACGTTCCGGTATGGCCGTTGAGCAGAATCAGCCGCGAGGACGAAACGTTCAGCGCCAGCCGGAACAGCGTCAGCATCAGCAGCGTGGTGGGAAAAACATTGAAATCGACCGGCTTCGTGATGTACATCGCGACCATCAGCACGATGACCGACATCATGATGTCGGTCACGATCAGCAGATCGAGCAGGAAGCTCGGCATCGGCGCGATCAGCGCCACCACGATCGCGAGCACCGCCGCCGGAACGGCCAATTCGCTCAGCGTCTCAAGCGAGATCTTCTTGCCGCTGGCCTTTGGCCGCGCCTTCGGTACCGCTGGGACTGCGCGGCGCTGAGCGGTAGCGCGTTCGCGGTCATCTGGGTCCTCTGTTTCCCGGCCTTGAATTCCCCATGAGTTTGAAGATGTAAGCCAGAATTTCGGCCACCGCGCGATACAGATGCGCGGGAATCTCCTGGCCGACGTCCACGGATTTATACAGTGCCTGCGCGAGCGGAGGATTCTCAATAATCGGAACCTGATTTTCAATCGCCCGCTGCCGGATGCGCGCCGCCAGATAATTTTTGCCTTTCGCGACCACCTGGGGCGCGGCCATCGCGCCCTGTTCGTACTGGATCGCGACCGCATAGTGGGTCGGGTTGACGATCACCGCCGTGGCCTTCGCAACGTCCCGCATCATGTTCCTGCGGCGCATGTCGCGCTGGATGCGGCGGATGCGCGCCTTGGTCTGCGGATTGCCGTCCGTGTCTTTCGCTTCGTCGCGAAGATCCTGCTTGCTCATGCGCAGCCGCTTGCTGTAGTGCGCGCGCTCGCGGACCAGCATCACCGATGCCCAGCAGCACCAGCACAAACGAGGCCTTCCGCATCGCGTCCTTCACAGCAGGCCCGGCCGCCGCCGCGCCGCTCGAGACAGGCATCATGGGCAAGCCGAAGCAGTTCCGGCAGGCGATCCCGCACCAGCGACCAGGTGAGCCAGAACATCACCGGAATCATCACGATCGCCTGGAAGAACGCCGCCATGTTGTTGCCCGGCATGTCCTTCAGCCTGCGCCACACGTTCAGCCGATTGAAATTCGGCGCAAGCCGCGCCAGGCTGAAGCCCATGTTGGTCGACAGCCAGCTGAAACAGAAGGGTGATCGCCAGCAGGGCCAGGCCGAGCATCGCCAGCGGCCGCAGCACGGCGGTCGAAAGCCGCAGCATGATCGCGATCATGTCGGTGGGCGTCAGATGCCGACGGTCAACGCATGCGGGAATGCCTGCCGCAGCCCCATGCGAACGGCCGCTTGAACGGTCTCGCATCCAGGCCGGAAAGTAAGCCGCCGCCAGCAGCGACGAACGCACAGAACTGGACCGCCGAAACGAATTCGCGCGCGACCGGGAACTCGCCCGTCCTCGCGCGCCTTCTTCAGCCGCTGCGGCGGATGCTTTTTCGGTCTTTTCTCGCGAAGCGTCCGGCCATCAGTGAGCGCTCCGCAGGATGCCTTCGATCAGCCGCGCCCAGGAAGTCATCAGCGATTCGAAGAACCCCGGCTGAAGCACGACCGTCGCCGACATCATCAGCATCGTGCCGGCCAGCTTCACCGGCATCGTCAGGCTGATCAGATGAAGATGGCTCTGCATGCGGCCCAGCACCGCGAGCGACGGCATCCGCCAGCAGCAGCAGCGCGATCACCGGAGCGGCAAGACGCAGCCCGGCGCTGAAAATCGAGCCCGCGAACTGAATGATCGCGAGCGCCCAGCTCTGGTTCAGCGTGAACGATTCCGGCGGAGCACAGCCGCAGGCTTTCGGCCAGGGCTTTGACCAGCAGCCGGTCCGCGCCCGGAGACGAAAAACAGCAGCCGGCGGTGAGTTCCGCGATCGTCAGCAGGACCGTCGAATCCGCGCCGCTGGTGGGATCCATGGTCGAAGCATAGCCAAGCCCGCCGGCAGGCTCACCGCCTGCGCCGCCATCTTGAAAACCTCGATCACGATCGCCAGCGAGACACCGATCGCGAGGCCCAGCGCCGCTTCGCCCGCCAGGCCCGCCACGATCCGTGCCGATGCGAGGCCTCGACGCCAACCGGCGCTTTCCAGTCAGCGTGCAGCATCAGCGTCATCGCGAGCGAAAGCACGATTCGCGCGGCTTCGGGCGCTGCCCGGAACACAGCCAGCGGCAGAAACGCGAAGACTCCCGAAACCCGCGCCAGCGCGAACAGAAACCCGAACAGAGTCGCGTAGCTGAAGAGCGGGTCAGCGCCCATAGCGGCTCAGGTTTCCCAGGATGTCGATCGCGTAGGACATGGCCTTGTGAACCATCCACGGCATCATCAGCAGACTCCCGCCCAGAAACGCGATCAGCCGCGGGAATCGAGTTGAATCCGCTGTCCTGAATGGAAGTAAGAACCTGGATCAGACTGATCACGATGCCGGTCGCGAAACCGATCGCGAGCAGCGGCGCGCTGATCCAGAAGGCCGCGAGAAACATCTGGCCGACGATGTGCGCCACTCCGTCCGGGCGTCATGCGAAGAAGCCTTTCATCAGCGACCCGACGGTCAGATTCCAGCCGTCCACCAGGACAAACAGCAGCAGCTTGAACGGCGCCGAAACCATGGCGGGCGGCAACTGCACCATGCCGATCGACAGCGTCACCGAAGCGACCACGATGTCGATCAGCAGGAACGGCAGGAAAATGACCGCGCCGATCTGAAATCCCGCGCGCATCTCCGAAAGAATGTAGGCCGGCGCGAGCACCTGCAGATCCAGATCGGCGGCCGTTCGCGGCGCGGGCGCGTGGGTGAGATCGAGAAAGAGCTTCACGTCCTTCTCGCGGACGAAGCGGCTCAGATATGTCTTCAGCGGTTTGCTGCCGGCGTCCCAGGCCTGCGCCGCGGTCATCTCGTTCGTTTTCCATCGGCTGCCAGGCCTCTTTGTAGATCTGCGATGCCAGCGGCTGAATGGTCACCAGCGTCAGGAAAAGCGCCAGCCCCGCCAGCACCTGGTTCGAAGGCGCGGTCTGCGTCCCCAGCGCCTGCCGCAGAAAATGCAGCACGATCGAGATGCGCAGAAACGGCGTGATCGACATCACGATCGCCGGCAGCAGCGTGAGCACCGTCAGCAGAATGATGATCTGCATCGGGGTGCTCAAAGAGCTCTGTCCCGCAGGCAGCAGCGATGGCAACAGCGATGGCGACTGCGCAGGCGGCAGGCGCGAAAAGACAAGCGAAGAGCTTCACGTTTCTGCTCCCTGGTCGACAACGGCGTGATCGAGCAGCTGGCACGAATGGGAGCCGTCGCGATCAACACCAGCCGGTCTCCCGCGCGCACCAGATGCAGCGCATGCTGCGGGCCCAGCGAGACCCGCTCGATCACTTCCAGCCGCCGTCGTCGCGAGCGCCCGGTAACGGACGCGCGACGCCGCCGCGCTTCTTCAGCAGGAACAGCAGCGCCGCCCAGCAGCGCCGCCACGAAAACAATCGCCGCCAATGGTTGAATCAGGTCCATGGTTCCGATTCTCACTGCTCGATATTGAAATCCGTGATGCGCACGCCCATGGTGGTTTCGATGATCACGATCTCGCCGAATGCCGCCAGCTTCCGCCCGATGAAGATGTCGATGTTCTCGCCCGCCGAGCGGTTCATCTCGATGATGCTGCCCTCTTCCAGCGCGAGAATGTCCGACAACTTCATCCACCGCCGGTCGAGTTGCACCTCCATCTCGATCGGCACATTCGCGATATGGGCGATCTCCTCGAGCGGCGTCATCTATCCCGTAATCAGGCCGAGCGTGGTCTGAATGACCTGGTCTTCGGTTGTGATCACTTTCGAATTGGCCTGATAACCCCGCTCGAACTGAAGCAGGTTGGTGAACTCCGTGGCGATATCGACCGTTGACGTTTCGAGCGCGCCTCCGGTAATCGACCCGCGCGCGCCCGTCGAAGGCATACCGATCACCGGCGTCGCGGTCGCCGCCGGTGATCGCGAAGGAGTTGCCGTCGAGCTGCTGCATGGTGTCGGGATTCAATATCGATGCCAGCGCGATCTGCCCGACGGTCTCCGTCGTGCCGTTCGAAAAGTTCGCGATCAGCGCGCCGTTCGTCGCCGATACTCGACACCGAGGCAGAGTGCCGGCCTGCGACCCATCCTGCGTGTTCGACAGATCGGTCGAAGCCTGCGCGTTTTGCGAGATCGTGGGGTTGCCGGCTGAGTCGTACAGATTCCACGTCAGTGTTCCCGCCGGGTTGCCGATATTGGCTCCGTCGGCCAGCGTGATGGGAATCGATATCGCGCCCGTCTGCGCTCGGCGCGGCGACAGCAGATTTCCGTTTCCATCGAACGTGAGCGTGCCTCCGCTGCCTAGAGTTGTGGTTGTTCCCGCTCCGCCGACGTCCGCCGAGGGAATGGTGATCGCATACGACCAGTTATTCGGCGCTGTCTCGGTGTAGGTCACGGTCAGCGTGTGCGCGTTGCCCTGGGCGTCGAAGACCTGAATGGGTGAGCTGAAGGTTCCGTCCGGCGAGCCGACCGTTGCGTTCGAATCGAGGTTGACGGTCGGTCGAGAACTGAGTCGTCGCCACCGGCGTCGACGACAGGGCAACGGGCACCACCAGATTGGAGGTGGCTCCGTTCGTGCGTCAGGACCCCGTTGACGGCGTTCCACCCCTCGACGTTCTGTCCGCTCGACGTCATCAGGTCTCCGGATGAGGTGACCGAGAAGTTACCCTGCCGCGTGAAAAGCTGCTGCCCCGGGGCTCGCTGCTGACGACGAAGAAGCCGCCACCCTGAATCGCCGCGTCGAAAGCGCCGCCGGTCGTCTGGAGAGTGCCCTGCGTGAAGTCCTGGGTCGTCTGCGCGATTGTCGAGCCGCTGATCGAAGTGGCATTGCTGAAACCGGACAGGCTTTGATTGACCAGATCCTCAAAGGAAACCTGTTCATCCTTGTATCCGGTCGTATTCAGATTCGCCAGATTTTCGCTGACGACGTTGATCGCCGTTGAGTCGGCGGTAAGTCCGGAGAGTGCGTTTGAAAAAGCGATTGACATAGTCCTAAGACTCCCGTAGTCGGTTGTGTAGTGGCTGTGCCGGTGGTGGCACTGCCAGCGGTTGTTGCCGCGCTCGCATCCGTAGCCAGCGTGGTCGTGTTCTGATGAATCCCGATGCAGCTGCTCGAGCTGACTGTATTCGGTCAGCTGCGAAACGAACTGATTGCTGTCCACCGGATCCAACGGATCCTGATTCTGCAGCTGTGACACGAGCAGCGTGAGAAACGTACTCTCACTGGCCAGCGGATCGGTGGCTGCAGCGGCAGCCGAATTCGGATCGGATGCGGACGAACTCGAGTGTGGAGCCGATTGCGGGACTCATGAAGCCTCCTTTATGGCTTGCTTTTTGCCGACTGTTGGATCAGGGCGCCGAACTCGTCCGAGCCCGAGTCCTCGGGGTCGTCGCGGCGGTTCCCGCGCGGGTTGCCGGGCTGGCCCTGATCCTGCTCGCCGTGATTTTGCCGACCCTGGCCCTGGCGTCCACGCCTGGGCGTCATACCCCGCGCTGGCCAGTGTGCCGACAAGCTCGTGAACTCCGTCGCTCAAACGGCCCGTAAGCGCGGGGTCTGTTGAATGAAGCGAAATGTGGACATCGCCCGCGCGCTCCGCCAGACGTACGCGAACGTCCTGCGCGCCGTCGGGCGTGAATTCGAGCGAGAGGGACCGCAGCGGCTGCGCCGGCTGTTCGGGCTGGCGAAGCAACGGCTCGTCGAACCGGGCGGCGGCGCCCGCCGGTTGTTGCGGCGGCGCACCGGCACTTGTGTTGGTGTTGATGATCTGCGCAGGATTCACTGCGATCGCAGGGATGACCATTGCGCTCGCCTCGACGGGCAGCACCGCCGCCGGTTCGGGCATGCTGGCGATCGCGTGGACGTTCTGTTCCGCGCTGGGTTGGGGCGCGGTCGCCGCCGTTTGCGATGGCCCGGCCAGCTCTATTTGCTCCGCTGCCGTTTGCACGGGTTTAGGCGGGGATGCCGGAGGCGCGGCGGTGGTCTGTTCCTTGATCGTCCGATCTTGGGCGGTCTGATCCTGCGCACGCATCCTGACTTCGAGAGCCGCGGCGGGCCTGAGATCCGCCGATTGTTCGGGCTTCGCGGGCGAAGGCCGTAAATCATCGCCAGGCGTTTGGGACGCCCCGGCTTTCGCTGTGGAAGAGGGCAGCACGAGTTTGATCGGCGTTGGCGCGGGCATCCGGGGAAGCACCGCGTCCACGAGGACCAGCTGAGGGTTCGTGGCCGCGCTTGCAGGAGCTGACTTCGGCTGGCGGCCCACGCCTTCGGATATCGCAGGCAGCGCCCGTTTTTCTTCCTCTCTTACTGCCACAGCGCCGCTCGGTTCAGCCTCGGCTGTGGCCTCGGGGACGGGTTTCCGCGGCGCCGCTTCCGTTGCTTTCGCGTCCCGCGGAGTAAACACCGGCATATCGATTCCGGCTGGCATTGGCTGGACCGTGTAATTCATCGAGACCTTCGGGGTCTGCTGCTGCGTCGACGAATCAGCGGCAAGCTGATCTGCGACGCTGTCGGATTGCGGACGACGCAGCGTGGTCTTCGAGCTCACGGGCGGCGCAGGCACGCGGGGCGCGGCTTCGCCCGCCAACTGCTGAATCAGGCTTGCAAACTCAGTCGACTGGCGCGGTTCGATCGCCTTCGGCAATGTTGTGGACGACGTTGCCGGCAATGTTGCGGGCAAAACGGCCGGCCGCGCTGCCGGTGCTTCGAATGTTGGCATGATCGCAAGGCGTCCACTCACGATCCAACTAAGGGCAGTCGCGCGGCCAAACTCCGAGCGTCCTTTATCAAGGCCTTAGCGCCAACCCCCGCGACCGGTTCTTGCCGGTCGGGACCGAATACGCCAAAAAAGTGGCGGCCCAGGCACTTGGCCTTATTGAACGTATCGGCCGGCCGCGCACCGTTTTGAATAAGTTATCGGGGTTTTTTCATTCGGCCCCTGGTCTGCATCAACACGCTGCATCGGTCGTTCGACAAAGGAGGCAACCCGATGGACGGCATCTCAACTTCGGCGGCGAGCGGCATGGCGCGCGCGCATGGAATCGCTCGAAATGCTCGCCAATAATCTGGCCAACATCGAAACCGGCGGCTACAAGGCGGACCGCGAATTCTACAGCCTCTACACCGGCGCACGACGCGTCCGCCGACCCGCAGACCGGCGACATCTCCACGCTCTCCGTCATCGAAAGCCAGTGGACCGATCTTTCTCAGGGCGTAATGCGCGAAACCTCGAATCCCCTCGACTTCGCCATCGACGGCGAGGGCATGTTTGCCGTCCAGACAGCGACCGGCGTCCGTTACACGCGCAACGGCAACTTTCGTCTCTCGCAGGCTGGCGCCCTGACCACGGTGGACGGAAGCCCGCTGCGCGCGATAGGGCGGCGGGCAAATCCTCTTGCAGCCGGGCGTGCCTGTCGAGGTGCTTCCCGACGGCACCGTGCAACAGGCGGCCAGACGTCATCGGCCAGTTGGACGTTGTCTGCCTTCGATCCCGGCAGCTCTGGATAAGGTCGGCACTGAACTACTTTGCGCCCCTGGCGGGCGCCACGGCCAAGCCGGCCAGCGGCGTCGTGCTGCAGGGCAAGATCGAGCAGTCGAACGTCGGATCGGCCGAATCGTCGGTCCGCCTGGTGGCGATCATGCGCCAGTTCGAAATGCTCCAGAAGGCCATGAACATCGGCAACGAACTCAACCGGCACGCGATCGAAGAGGTCGCCCGCGTTGCACTACACTTAAGAGCATTCGTTGCAGTCGAGAAGTCACGGAGAGATACAGGAAATAAATGATTCGAGCTCTCTACAGCGCCGCCAGCGGCATGACCGCCCAGCAACTGAACATCGACAACATCGCGAACAATCTGGCCAACGCCAACACGGTCGGCTACAAGTCGCGGCGCGCCCAGTTTCAGGACCTGATGTACCAGACCCTGGTGCAGCCCGGATCGCAGTCCGGCGCCACGACGCTGGTGCCGACCGGGCTGCAGCTGGGGCTCGGCACGCGCACCTCGTCGAACGAAATCATCTTTTCGCAGGGTGCTTTCACCAGCACCGGCCAATCCGCTCGACATGGTGATCCAGGGCAACGGATTTTTCCAGATCAAGCAGCCGACGGGCGAGATCGCCTATACCCGCGCCGGCTCGTTCCAGCTCGACGCCACCGGCGACATCGTCACCTCCAACGGCAATCCGCTGCTGCCCCAGATCACGATCCCGCCCGCCGCGCAGTCGATCAACATCGCGACCGACGGAACCGTCAGCTACACGCTGCCCGGACAGACCGCCGCTCAGGACGGCCGGACAGATCACGCTGGCGAACTTTCAGAATCCCGGCGGGACTCAACTCGATCGGCCAGAGCCTCTATCTGCCCACCGATGCTTCGGGCGCGGCGGTCGTCGGCCCTCCCGGCGGCACGGACGGCGCGGGCACCATGCTGCAGGGCTACGTCGAACAGTCGAACGTCAGCGTCGTGGATGAGTTCATCAACCTGATCAGCAGCCAGCGCGCTTACGAAGCGAACTCGAAAGTCGTCAAAGCCGCCGACGACATGTATTCGCAGGTCAACAATCTCACGCAAGTAGAGCCGCCATGACGAAACGTCTGCTTGCTCATTGCGCGTTGCTTCCCGCGTATTGCGCTTCGCCGATTGCCTTCCGGTGACCGGAAACCGGATTCTCGGGCGGGATCTTGCGCTGGCCGATCCGCAGTTTTCCGCGCTGCCCGCGAGCTCTGACCGTGGGCTTCGCTCCCGGCCCCGGCACGAAGCGAGTCTACGCCGCCGCCGAGTTGGAGCGGCTTGCGCGCGCCAACGGGATTCCGGTTGCAGAGCCTCGCCGAGATCTGTTTCGAGCTGCCGATGCGTGCAGCTTCAGGAGGAAGACGCCGTCGCCGCCATGCGCCGTTCTCTGCCGGCCGATGCCGGACTTGAAAATCGTGGAACTGGCGAAGGCTCGACGTCCCGGCCGGGCAGCTCGAGTTTCCCATCGAAGGTCTGGAGCCGCCGCGCCCGTCTACTCACGGCGTGCAACTCTGGCGAGGCTACGTGAAATACGCGGAAACCCGCAAAGCGCCGTATCTGGGCGCGGGTCGACGTCACGATCCGGTTCACGGCAGTGGTCGCCGACAAGGATCTGCCCGCTGAACATTCCCATCAACGCCGCTTCGCTGCGGGTCGAAACGCGGACCGGCCCGCTTGAGCGCGAAAAGACCGCGGCGCGCATCGAAGACGTCAGCGGGCGGATGCTCAAACGTGCGCTCAGGCAGGCTCGCCTATCCCGCTGGCGTTTCTCGCCGATCCTCCCGACGGTCCGCCGCGGCGACCCCGTTACGGTCGAGGTCCGGAGCGGCCCCGCGCATCTCCGGTTCGACGCCGTCGCCGAAAACTCCGCGCACGAAGGCGAGATGATCGAGCTGCGCAATCCATCCAGCGGGAAAACATTCCGGGCCAGGCTCGACGCCGGGATCGAAGGCAGCTCGTGGTCATCACGCCGGGGCAGAGCCTTGTGAAGCGGCGTTCGCACTTGCGATCGCGCTGCGATCGCTCTGCTCTGGCGCGGCCATCGGCTGCCGCGACGCCGGACCCGAAAAAGAAGCGAAGAAACAGCCGGAACCTTCCCTGCTCGATAAATACCTCAAGAGCGCTTCCGCCACTCCGGCCAGGAGGATTCCCCGGTCGCCCGGCTCCATCTGGTCGCCCTCTGCGCGCCTGAACGATCTCGCGCGAGATCTGCGCGCCAGCCAGGTCGACGATGTGGTCACGATCGTCGTCACCGAGACCATCAATGCCGCCGCGACCGGCGCCAGCACCACCGAGCGGGCATCGAGCGCCAACGCCGCGCATCACCTCGCTGGCTGGACCGAAGTCCGCCACAGGCGCTCTCGCGAATCTGCTGAACCAATCCGGCGATCAGAAACTCAACGGCACCGGCACCACCACCCGCACCACCACGCTGACCGCCGTCCTCACCGCCCGCGTGGTCAAGGTGCTGCCCGGCGGCTTGCTCTACATCGAGGGTTCGAAGGACCTGCAGGTGAACTCCGAGCAGCAGGCAATCACGGTCCGCGGGATCATCCGCACCGCCGACATCACCACCACCAACACCGTCGGTTCCACTCAGATCGCCGACATGGAGATCCGCCTGAATGGAAAGGGAGTGGTTGGCGATGCGATCCGCCGTCCGAATTTCCTCTACCGGCTGATCCTTCTGGGGCTTCTTCCTTTCTAGCCATGCGCGTTCTTCTCACGCTCGTCCTGCTGTTTCTGCGGTCTGGCCGCCGCGCTCCCGGGCGCAACGCGGCTCAAAGATCTGGTATCGATCGAAGGCGTACGCGATAACCAGCTCGTCGGATACGGCATCGTGGTGGGGCTGAACAAGACCGGCGACAAGCAGCAGACCATTTTCAGCACGCAGAGCCTGGCGAACATGCTGGAGAGAATGGGCGTGGTCGTCGACGCCACCGCGATCAAGGTCGCGAACACCGCGGCGCGTTATGGTGACCGCGACGCTTCCTCCGTTCGCCCAGCCGGGCACGAAGATCGACGTCACAGCCGCGGCTATCGGCGACGCCACGAATCTTCAGGGAGGCTTGCTGCTGATGACGTCTCTGCGCGGCGCCAATGGCCAGGTCTATGCGGTGGCGCAGGGACCGGTTGTGACCGGCGGATTCGTTGCGGGCCGCGGCGGAGTCAGCCAGACCGTGAACCATCCTACCGTCGGCCGCGTTCCCAACGGCGCAACCGTCGAGCGCACTGGCGCCTTCGGTGGAGCCGACCGCCCACGTCCGCCTGCAACTGCGCAACGCGGATTTCACCACCTCCGCCCGAATCGCCGAGGTCATCAACAAGAAGTTTGGTCCCGACAAAGCCGTCGCGCAGGCGGAAAACTCGGCCCTTGTCGATGTGGACACGCCGCTGGATTGGAGGCCCCGGATGACCGAGTTCATCGCCGGTCGTGGAAGAACTGAGCGTCGAGGTCGACGCGCCCGCGCAAGAATCGTCGTGAACGAGCGCACCGGCACGATCGTGATGGGCAAGGATGTGCGGATCGCGCCCGTCGCGATCCTGCACGGCAATCTTGTCAGTGGAGATTCAGACGAAGTTGCTGGTCTCCCAGCCGGGCCCGCTATCGCAGGGAAAAACCGAAGTCGTTCCCGAGCAAGTACGTTGACCGCCAAGGACGAGGCCACGAAGAACGTGGTGTTGAAGCAAGGCGCGACGGTTGAGGAACTGGTTCGCGCCCTCACCGCGATCGGATCTACCGCCCGCGACATCATTGCGATTCTGCAGAATCTGCGAGCCGCCGGAGCGCTGGACGCGGAGCTTGAGGTGATTTGATGAAGGTCGGAATTCCGCCGGATATCTGCTGCCGGGCGTCGAGTGCATCGACAGCGCTCCGGCCACCGAAGAAGCAGAAACAAGTCGGCGCCGCGAAGGATTTCGAAGCGCTGCTGATCGGGCAGATGCTCCACTCTGTGCGCGAGGAAGGTTCCGGTTGGCTGGGTACAGGCGATGACGAGGCCGGGCCGGCCGCGTTCAGTTTCGGTGAAGATCAACTGGCCAAGGCAATGGCTGCGGGCGGCGGGCTGGGTCTGTCAAAGGTGATCGCCGCCGGCCTCGCGGCGAAGAGCTGCGCCAGCAAGCGCCCGGCAAATCGGCACAGCCGAATCAGGCGCTGAGCGCGTAACGTCGGGACCGGCGTGTTGCTCCCGGGACGATGCCATCTGCGGCGATCGTCCGGCTGTGCTTCCCCGGGACTTCTTGCGCTCCGCGGCCAGTTCTTCCGCTACTCCGGACCAACCCTCCGCGAGCGTGGTCAGCAGGTTGAGTACTTCGGCCAGGGGCTAGTCTTCTTGCCGCATGTTCGCTTCCAGAAGCCGCTGTTGCATGTAGAGGTAAAGGCTCTGAAGACGTCCGCAAAGCTCCGGCGCGACCTCAGGCTGAAGCGCCGCCAGAAGTTCGTGAGATCGCCATGTAAGCCCGCATGATCGCCGCTGACCGCTCCATAATTCGTCTTGCGGCGCAGATGTTCCCGCGCTTCCAGTACCGCATGACATGGCTCGCTGGTACATCAGCCTGACCAGCTCGATCGGATCCGCACTGAGAATCGTCTGTTCGAAGTAGGGATTCATCCTGAATCTCTCACCTCGTTTCCGGATGGTCCGTCCGCAGTCTTCCGCGATCTGCAGCAGGTACTCCGGTGGCAACTGGCTGATACTTCTTTGGTAGCCGTGTCGATGACCTTGACCACCGGCTGCTTCGTGGCCGGATCCAGGGAGAAGGTAACCTCTCGCCCTTCTCCCGCCTAACTCGTCTCGTTCAGTTTCCCGACCGCCGCCGATACCGCTCTGTTAAGTGTCCGGTCCGCGGGTGCCTGACTCGCCAGCGCCCCCGAAGAAGGCGCTGGAAGGGAGTATACCGCCGCTAACCGATATCTGGCTCATATATTCCCGCCTGAAGTCTTATCGGCAGGCTTGAGCTTTTTTGGGTTTATTTCGGCGTCGCCGCGCATCTACCGGCCGGGAACGCCCATCCAGCCGCGCGTCCAGAGGTCGGCCATCGTGATAAACAGCAGCAGAATCAGCCAGAAAATGACTGGCCATCACGATCATTTTCGTCAGCCGCGTGCTGTACCAGACGTGCATGAAGAACAGGACCACCAGCGATGCCTTGAAGATCGCGATCGCCAGCGCCACGAAAATGTTCCACCGGCCCAGGTCGAGGGTCGACACATAGGTCGTCACCCACGTCAGAACGATCAGCGCGAAGAATACCGCGAAGTAAATCCGCTTCGGTACGATGTGATGCTTCGCTGTTTTGCCAGTGTGAGCTGCCATATGCTTCAACCTTGTACTTTGGACCGCTGAACGATCGATCAGATACAGCAGCGGGAACAGGAAGATCCAGACGATATCGACGAAGTGCCAGTAAAGCCCGAACAACTCCACCGGCGTATGCCATTCCGGCCGTATACGCACCCTTCCGCGCCTGCGCAATCAGGAACAGAATGATCCCCACACCGACGATCATGTGCGTGGCGTGAAGTCCCGTCATCCCGAAATACAGCGCGAAAAACAGCGGCGTGTGCGCCGCGTCATCGGCGCAGCCTTCGCAATCGAAATTGTGTCCCGGAACCTCGTGATGCACCCACTTGTCGTGATACTCGTACGCCTTGACGCCGAGGAACGTCCCGCCCAGCAGCAGCGTCAGAATCAGAAACAGAACGATCAGGTTCTTCTTGCCCGAGCGCCGCGGAGTGAACCGCCAGCGCCATCGTCAAGACTGCTGCAGATCAGCACCGTCGTATTGGCCGCGCCGATCAGGAGATTGGTCTTGTTGCTGGCCGACGCGAACGCCGCCGGATACGCCTGCCGGTACACGAAATACGCCAGGAACAGTCCGCCGAAAAACATGACTTCGGTGACCAGAAAGACCCACATCCCGATGGTCGCGGCGTCTTTCTGCTGCTCCGCGTCTTCGAAATGATGCTCGACGTGCCCGTGCTGCGCACGGCCTCGTGCTGAGACAACTGCCGTCTGACTATCCAACGTGTACAACCTCCTCAGTTGTATAAGTGTAAGCTTCCTGCGTCACCACGGGCGTAACCTCGAAGTTCTCCGTCGGCGGCGGCGATGCGGTTTGCCATTCCAGGCCGGTCGCGCCCCACGGATTCGGCGGCGCGATCCGGACCGTACTTGAGCGACCACAGCAGGTAACAGAACGGAATCAGATAGCCCGAGCCCGAGAATCGACGCGCCCGCCGAAGAAAGCACGTTCAGCACCTGAAACTCGGGCGGATAAACGTGATAGCGCCGCGGCATCCCCATGTAGCCCAGCAGGAACTGCGGGAAGAACGTCAGATTGAATCCGATGAAAATGATGATCGCCGAAACCTTCGACCAGCCTTCGTGGTACATCTTGCCGAAAATCTTCGGCCACCAGAAATGGATGCCGCCCAGGAAGCCCATGATCGCGCCGCCCACCATCACGTAGTGGAAGTGCGCGATCACGAAGTAGGTATCCGTCAGATGCACGTCCATCCCGAGGCTCGCGAGAAACAGACCCGTCAAGCCGCCGATCGTGAAGAGCCCGATGAAGCCGAGCGCGTAAAGCATCGGCGTCGTCAGCCGCACCGAGCCTTTATACATGGTCGCGGTCCAGTTGAAAACCTTGATGGCGGAGGGAATCGCCACGATGTAGCTCAGAATCGAGAACACCATCCCGGCATAAGCCGACTGGCCGCTGACGAACAGGTGATGGCCCCACACGATGAATCCGAACACCGCGATCGCCACGCTCGAAAACGCGATGAACGTATAACCGAAAGGCTTCTTCGAACTGAACGTCGTGATGATTTCGGTCACCACGCCCATCGACGGCAGAATCATGATGTAAACCGCCGGATGCGAATAGAACCAGAACATGTGCTGGAACAGCACCGGATCGCCGCCGTAAGCGGGATCGAAGAATCCGATATGCAGGCCGCGCTCCAGCACCAGCAGGAACAGCGTCACCGCGATCACCGGCGTTCCCAGCACCTGAATCATGCTGGTCGCATAATGCGCCCAGACAAACAGCGGCAGCCGGAACCAGGTCAGCCCCGGCGCGCGCATCCGGTGAATGGTCACGATGAAGTTCAATCCCGTCAGGATCGACGAGAAGCCCGCGATGAAAATCCCCAGCCCCGCCGCGATCACGTATCCGTTCGAGTAGGAAGTGCTGAAGGGCGTGTAAAATGTCCAGCCCGTATCGACGCCGCCCATGAGCAGCACGGCGAGGACGAAACAGCCGCCGATCATGTAGATGTACCAGCTCAGCAGGTTGACCGCGGGAAACGCCACATCCTTGGCGCCGATCATCAGCGGGATCAGAAAATTACCCAGCACCGCCGGAATCGAAGGGATCAGGAACAGGAACACCATGATGATCCCGTGCATCGTGAAAAACTTGTTGTAGGTGTTCGATTCCACCAGATCGCCCGCCGGCGTGGCCAGTTCCAGCCGGATCAGGACCGCGAATATCCCGCCGAGCGCGAAGAAGAACGTGACTCCGAGCAGGTACAGAATCGCGATCCGCTTGTGGTCGTGAGTCAGAAGCCAGCTCTTCAACCCCTCGGTCTGCGTTGAGGTAGTTCTTTTTCGTTTCTACTGGAGGAGTTGCCGTAATCATACAGATATTCCTTCGCAACTCATCGATTCCCTCGCCGGATTCGCGCGGCTGCTTTGCCGCGCTGCCGTGGCTCGTCGGCCGCGCGGTGCCTGCGGCGTCGCCGGTTGTCTGAGTCGGGGCCGGCGTCGCCGAACTCGGCATTCCGTTCTTCGGCCCGAGCGACTTCACGTATTCCACCAGCTTCAACAGGCCGTCCTCCGTGATCAGACCCTTGAACGTCGGCATGATGTCGTCGATATCCCGCCACAATTTTCGCCTGCGGATAAAGCACCGACTCGCGGATATACGACTTCATCCGCTCTGACCTTCGACCCGTCCTTCAGCTCGACCGTCGTGCCGAACAGGCCATTCAGGTTCGGGCAGCGCCCGTTTGTTTGTTGATCTCGCTCGCATGGCAGGTGCCGCATCCCAGCTGATTGAACAGCGCCTGGCCCTGCTCCGCCATGGAACCTTCGCCGCTGCCCGCTCCGAGCCATGCGTCGTAATCCGCCTCGTTCATCACGTAAACGGTCCCGATCATTCCCGAATGCTTCGTCCCGCAATACTCCGCGCAGAAGATGTGATACGCGCCCACCTTCGTCGGCCGGAACCACTCGGTGGTATATCTTCCCGGCAGCACATCGGTCTTCGTCCGGAACGCCGGCACATAGAAATCGTGGATCACGTCTTCCGACGTCAGCGTCAGCCGGATATCCCGGTTCACCGGCACATGCAGTTCGTTGATCTCCCGCGCGCCTTCGTTGTGCTGAATCTTCCACATCCACTGCTTGCCGGTGACGAAGATCTCCATCGAATCGGCCGGCGGCCGCGATTCCGTGAAGAAGATGCTGGCGCCCCACGCAAACATGACCATCGAGAGGCCCAGCGGAATGACGGACCACACGATTTCGAGAATCATGCCGCCGATGCTGTGCTCGTCCATCGGGCGCGGGAATCTCGTCGTTCGCGCCGCCGGTATTTGATCGCGAAGAAAACCACGCAGAAACGCAATGAGCAGCGAAAAGAACGCGCTGACCAGCACCAGGTACGCGTACAGCGCGTCTACGTGACCGGCGATGGACGACGCCGCTTCCGGAAAAAGCTGGAAACTCTTTTCTCCCATATTCGGTTAAGCGGCTCGAATCCCTTTCTGCCTGCTGTCTCTGCGCAGCATAATGAAAACAAATCCCCCCAGCGCCAGCACCGTCGCCGCCCCGGCCACGCGCAGAATGTCCAAAGCGAACAACGTATACTTCGCCGTCGTCGGATCGAAGTGATAGCAGAACAGCAGAATCTGATCCACCGCGTTTCCGATCTTGTTGTGCGACGCTTCCACCAGCCCGAACCGCATGTCCTTGGGCGAATATTCAATTCCGTAAAAATACTTCGAAAGCTTGCCCTCCGGCGTCAGCACATAGATCGCGCTCGCGTGCGCAAACGTCGCGGTATAAACGTCCCACTTGTAGCGGAAGCCCACTGCATCCGTCACGCGCTTGATGGAATCCAGATCGCCGGTCAGGAAATGCCAGCCGTTCGCGGTCTCCGGATGGCCGTAATCCTTCATATAGATCTGTCTTTTTCAGCAGCGGCCTGCTTCGGCGTTTCCCGCGCATCGAAGCTGATCGCCACCACGTCGTAATCCTTGCCCGGCGTGAACGTCATCACTTTCGCCGCGCGCACCATTCCGTTCAGGATCTGCGTGCACAGCATCGGGCACTCGTAATACACCAGCGCCAGCACCACCGGCCGCTTCCCGAAATAATTGCCCAGCGGCACAGTCTGGCCGTTTTCGTCCCGGAACGTCGCATCGAGCGGCAACTGCGAATTCAGCCTCTGCTCGATCGTCACATCCTTTCAGCGGGGTCGGCCTGTCGACGCCCTTCACGTTCAGAAGGTCCGGCACCGGCGTGTTCCGCGGCCCGTTCAAAGTCGGGCCCGTCTTCGAAATTTTCCTTCTGCGCGTTCTGCGCGTCGCGCGCCGGCGCAGCCAGTACGAGCAGCCGCGAATACCGCCGCGAATCTGCGACCCGAACTGTACTTCGCTCTTCTTCATTGCGAAATCTTTTCGAGCGTCCTGCCGCTGCTGGAATCCTCCGGAATCATCCGATATCCTTCGTTGTCCAGCCCGGTGGGGCTCGGCTTGGAAGGCAAACCCTTCTGCGCCACGATGTCGATTGCCTGATCGATCGGAATCCGCACGATTCCTTTATCGGGATTCGACCCAGCCATAGCTGCTCAGAATCGCCTCTTCGTCGGCGCGCAGATCCTTCAGCTCAACCTTCGGCTGCGCCTGCAGCCGCGGCTCCGGCGGCAGCTTGTTCTGGTCTTTCATCATCAGCGCCGCCGGATTCGTGGCGTTCTTCGCATCCTCGCGCGAATAGAGGAAATCGAACAGCCCCCAGATGACGAAGACCATAACAATGCAGCCCAGCAGAAGCCCGATGCCGAACGCCGAAACCTGAAAGACATTGATGTCTCTCCGCTCGTGCGAAACGCCTGGGTGGCCCGATGGGCTCCCTTCGGGCGCGTGTCCGTGATCGTCCGGTTTATTAGTGCTCTCTGCCATGACTCAAAGCCTTTTGAAGATCGGGAGCTCCCAGCGGCAGTAACGGCCGCGTGGGCAGCGTACGGAAAAACATCGCCAGCCACAATCCCCCGAAGCCGATCGGAGCCGCGAAATCGAGCCAGGAAACCGTGAAGACCGGGTGATTCACATCCGCGAAGTTCGGCTCGATCAGCCAGAAAACATCCACGACCCGGATACAGATGATGAATATCGCGATCGACCAGATGGTCTTCGGATTCTTCTTCAGCGATTGCGACAGCAGCAATGCGAAGGGCAGCGCGAAGTGGAACAGCAGAAGCGTCAGGCCCACCCATTGCCAGCCGCCATTCAAGCGCCGCACATACCAGCTGATCTCCTGCGGAAGATTGCCCGCGTAGATGATCAGATACTGCGAGAACGAAAGATACGCCCAGAGCATCACCATCGCGAGCATCAGCTTGCCCAGGTCGTGCAGATGCTTCTTCGTAATCAGCCCGGCCAGCGGCGTGTATTTCCCGAGGAACACCAGCGTCGCCACCATGAGCGACATGGAGCCCAACCCCTGCCCCAGTGCCACCAGAAACCCATAGATGGTCGATGCCCATGTGACGTCAAGCGACATCAGAAAATCGATCGAGGCGAACGTAATCGTGAAGAAATAAGCCACGATACCGGGCGCGCTGAGAGTCTCCAGCTTGCTCGAATACTTCACCGACTTCGTTTCGTCCTCGAGCCGCGACCACTTATTCAGAAGCGTCGTGAGCCCGAGCCAGACAAAACCGTAAATCAGCCAGCGGACCCACAAAAACGGAAGATTCAGGTAGAGGTGCTTCGCCAGCACGATTTTGTCCGTGGCGTGCGCCGGATCGGCCCATGTATAGAGCTTCGGCGCCAGAATCAGCAGCGGCAGGAACAGCAGCCACATGACGTAAAGCGTGCGCGTGGCCGCTTCCAGCAGCCGCCGGATCATCATGCCCCACGCGCCGCCCGACACGAAGTGGACCATCAGCAGCGCAAGAGACCCGAGGCCCATGCCAAACCAGAACCAGAAACCCACCAGATAAGAACGCAGAAACTGCTGCGGGCCGGCCGAGAAATATCCGGCAACCAGCGCCACCAGGCCAATGAGCCCGACGAAGGTCGCGATGAGCTGATACTTCTTGAGCGTTTCCGTCAGCTGCGGAGATGCTGCGTAACTTTGTTCCGTCGTCGTCATTATCTTTCCGGTTGGCTCCCCGGTCCGCTGCCATGCACCGCGCCGGCCCCATGCGCGCCCGGCACTCCCGACGGCGTAGCCGGCTTGGCCGGGAAATCGGCAAAATCGGAATCCGACGGCGCCAGAGGTTCATTGGCCTGCGCCGGTATCGGAGTGGTTCCGATCGCCGGGACTCTGTTGCGCGCTTCCGCCGGCAGATCGTTGACGTTCGCGTTCTGGCTGTACTGCAAAGCTCTGATATAAGCGATAATCGCCCAGCGGTCGCGCGGCTGCACCTGCGCCGCATAATTCAGCATGGCGCCATATCCATTCGAAATGACGTCGTAAAAGTGCCCCACCGGCGCGTCCCTCAGGCGGTCGATGTGATACGAAGGCGGTTGCTTGAACCCGCGCCGCACGATCATTCCCAGACCGTTTCCGATTCTCCCGTGGCACGGCGAACAATAAATGTCATATCTCTGCTGGCCTCGCTGAATCACGGCCTTGTCGACGGCGATCGGGAATGTTTCGATATCTTTGCCCGCTTCGTCTTTACCCTCGTAGAACGCGGTATCCTCGTCGAGCGCCCCGCGCGCGATCGTGCCTTCCACCGGCTGCCGCTCGCTGCGTCCGTCGGCAAAGAAATCGCTCGGCCGCTGCGGCCTGTATTTCGGCTGGTCCTGCATGTCGAGTCGCGAGCAGCCAATCAGGCTCAGCCCCATCAACGCGACACCCAGCGATTTCGAAATCATTTTCATCGGGCCACTTCCGCCACTTCCTCGGGCCCCAGACTCTCCAGAAACCCCGCCGTCAGGTCCCGATCGAATTTTGGATCGTCCGATTCAATGCAGAGGAAGAATTTGCTCCGCGAAGCGGTTGCGGCGAAACGTTCGACATTGAAAACCGGATGGTACGGCGAGGGAAGGCCGTTCATGAGTATCATGCTGATCGCGGCCGTAAGCCCGCCGATCAGAACCGTGCACTCAAAGGTGATCGGAATATACATCGGTGCGCTGATCAGCGGCCGTCCGCCGATATTCAAAGGCAGCGCCACCGCTTCCACCCAGCTTGCCAGACTGAAACCGCCGATACATCCGATCAGCCCGCCAATCAACGTGAACAGCGCGACGCGGTTATCATGCAGATCCATCGCGTCATCCAGTTCGTGAAGCGGGAAGGGCGAAAACGCGTCGAACTTTTTGAATCCGGCCTCTTTGGTCCGGCGCGCGGCCGCCACCAGCTCGGTCGCCGTCTCAAACTCCGCCATCAGGCCGTAGAGAGGATTCTCTTCGATCGAATGGACACTCATTGCGCCACCGGCTCCTTAACCCGCGCTCCCGGCAGGAGCATGCGCAGCTCGAAAATCGTGATCATCGGCAGCACGCGGATAAACAGGAAAATACAGGTCATGAAGAAACCCAGCGTGCCGAGATAAACCGCCCAGTCCCAGACGGTGGGATAGTACATGCCCCAGCTCGAAGGCAGGAAATCCCGGTGCAGACTCGTGATGACGATGACAAAGCGCTCCAGCCACATCCCGATATTGACCACAATCGAGATGCACCAAAGAATAATCGGCGTCGTGCGGATCTTCTTGAACCACAGAAAGTTCGGCGTGATCACGTTGCACAGAATCAGCGTCCAGTAGAGAGGCGCGTAGGGGCCCGTCATGCGGTTCCAGATCATGAACTTCTCGTAGATGTCTGCGCTGTAGTAGCCGAAAAACGCTTCGAGAATATACCCGTAGCCGACCACCAGCCCGGTCGCGAGTGTCAGCTTGGCCATGTTATTCAGATGGCGCAGGGTGACGATATCTTCCAGCCCGTAGAACTTGCGCACCGGAATCATCAGCGTCAGCACCATCGCGAACCCGGAATAGATGGCGCCCGCAACGAAGTAGGGCGGGAAAATGGTCGTATGCCAGCCCGGAATCATCGCAACCGCGAAGTCGAAGCTGACGACGGTATGGACGGAAACAACCAGCGGCGTGGAAAGGCCCGCGAGAAGCAGCGCGGCTTTCTCGTAACGCTGCCAGTGGCGCGCCGAACTCCGCCACCCCATCGACAGAAAACCGTAAGCAACCTGCTTCCAGCGCTGCTTCGCCGAATCGCGCAGCGTCGCAAAATCGGGAATCAGCCCCACATACCAGAACACGGCTGAAATCGTCAGATACGTCGATACCGCGAACACGTCCCACACCAGAGGGCTGCGGAACTGGGGCCAGAGGTCCATCGTATTCGGATAAGGCAGCAGCCAGTAAGCCAGCCACGGGCGGCCGGTATGCAGCACCGGGAACATGCCCGCGCACATGACCGCGAAAGATTGTCATGGCCTCCGCAAAGCGGTTGATCGCGTTGCGCCAGGACTGATTCAGCAGCAGCAGAATCGCCGAGATCAGCGTTCCGGCGTGGCCAATACCGATCCACCAGACGAAATTGATGATCGCGAATCCCCAGCCGATGGGAATGTTGATACCCCAGATGCCGACGCCCTTGATGATGAGCCAGGTCGCCGCGCCCATCAGCAGCTGCATCACGCCCAGCGCGATCAGAAGACCGAATACCCAGCCGATCGTGATCTTGCGCTTGAGGACGATCCCGCCGATCTTGTCCGAGACCGACGCAAGACTATGCCCTTCGTCGATTACCGGACCGATTTCGATCTTCGATGGCAGCTCAACCGGTTGCGCCATGTTAACTTTCCCTCTCCGACTTCTGAACTTCCGGATTGGGGTTGCGGATCTCGGTCAGATAAGTGGTGCGCGGCCGCGTATTCAACTCGGCCAGCAGCGAGTAGTTCAGACTATGCCGCTTCCATTCCGAAACACGGCTCTTCGGGTCGTTGAGATCTCCGAACATAATGGCTTGCGACGGGCAGGCGGCCGCGCACGCGGGCACGATCTCGCCGTCGCGCACTTTCCGGTCCTGCTTCTCCGCCGTGATCTTTGCGTAGTTGATGCGCTGCACGCAGTAGGAGCACTTCTCCATGACGCCGCGGCTGCGCACCGTCACATCGGGATTGCGCTGCAGCTTCAGGCTCTCCGTTTCCCAGTCCGTGAAGAGCAGGAAGTTGAACCGGCGCACTTTATACGGGCAGTTGTTCGAGCAATAGCGGGTGCCGACGCAACGGTTGTAAACCATGTTGTTCAGCCCTTCTGCATCGGTTTCCGTCGCCGCCACCGGACACACCACTTCGCAGGGCGCGTCTTCGCACTGCACGCACGCGACCGGCTGGAAGTACATATCCGGCTCGTCCGGCTCGCCTTTGTAATAACGGTCGATGCGGATCCAGTGCATCTCGCGTGTGTTGAGCACCTGCTCCTTGCCCACCACCGCGATGTTGTTTTCCGCCTGACAGGCGACCACGCACGCGCTGCATCCCACGCAGGACGTAAGGTCGATCGCCATGCCCCAGGCATAGCCCTGGTATTTAAACGTTTCCGGGAAAATCGTCAGGCCCTTGGGCGGAAGCTCGCTCCTCTTCTCCGAGAAGAACGGATCTTTCTGGAACTCGTCCAGCGTCCCCGCATGCACCGGCTCGCGGCCTTCCATCGCGAAGTGATGCTGCACGGCGGCGAGGCGGAACTTCTTACCCAGCTTACGCACATTCGCGCCCGTACCGAAATAAGGATTCGACGCCGGACGCAGCGGATAAACATCGAATCCCGCGCCATTGCCCGCACGTCCCGAGCGCGTGCGCCCGTAGCCCATGCTCAGCCCGATCGAACCATCTGGTTGCCCCGGAATCCGCCAGATCGCGCCCCAAACCGTATGCCCGTTGTAATCGATCGCGACCTGATCCTCATCGGTCACACCCAGCGCATCGGCCGTCTTCTGACTGACGACCACCGCGTTATCCCAGGTCAGGCGCGAAACCGGCCGCGGCAATTCCTGCAGCCACGCATTGTTCGCATACCGCCCGTCGAGAATAAACGGATCGCTGTGAAATGAAATCTCATAACCGGCGCTGGCTGCGGATGACGACGAAGCCGCGGCGGCGGCCGGAACCAGCTTCGCCGTCGCGCTCACCGCGGCGGGAGCGGAATCCTTGACGAACCCGTCATGCACCGAATGCTTCCACCATGTCTCATAATCGGCGCCCGCATGTTTCGTCCGCCAGTAATCGCGAACCGATTCAAAACTCGATTTCTCCGGGTTCTCCGTAAACGCCGCCAACAACTCATGCGCCGATTTCCCCCCGTAAAGCGGAGCAATCAGCGGCTGCATGATCGATATCGTGCCGTCATACGCCGGCGCATCGCTCCAGTGTTCGTAGGTATGCGCGGCCGGAATATTCCACTGGCACACCTCTGACGTTTCGTCGAGGTGCTCGCCAAGGCGAACCCTGAGCTTCGCCATCTGGATCGCGCCCTTGAGATTCAACTCGGGCGGCGCCATATAGACAGGATTGCCGTTGAGGATCACCAGCAGATCCACCTGCCCTGCGTTCAGATCCTTCACCAACGCCTGTAGATCGGCCCACTCATCGACGGGCTTCGCTTCAAGCGACGGCGTCATCGTCACCGTCGTGCCGTTGTTCCCCAACACCTGGTTGATGTAGTGAACCACCGCGTGAACTTCCGGCGATTGATCTTCGCCCGCGATTACAATCGACTTGCCCTTCGCCGCCTGCAGATCCTTCACCAGCGCGGAATAAAACTTCGTATTGGCGAGTGGGCCGCTGGCTGCTCCCCCACCCAAAGCCGCGGCGAGCCCTCGTACGAACCCAATCACCTCCGATGGTTTGATCGCCTGCCGGTGATCCGCTTTGCAGCCGGTCGAACTGGGCGTGGTTTCAACCGCGTAGAACCGGCTCTGCGTCGTGTTCCCGCCGAGCAGCACCCGCTTCGAAGCAAAATCGCGCGCATACCGCACGCCGCCAGGGCCGTTCGCCAGAAAGTTGCCATCGATCGACAGGACAACATCCGCCTTGTCGAACCGGTAAACCGGATTCAGGAACTGGCCGAAGGCCATCTGCGTTCCCATCCGGCGGCCATGCCCGGTAGGCTCCCACTGATACCACTTCGCTCCCGGATACTTCGCCAGCGCTTCCTGGATCTGCGCGTAAAGCGTCGGCGACGTGATCGTCTCGGTCAGGATGCGAATGCCCGCGCCGTTCTTCGCCTGCTGCTTCGCAAGCACATTGATGAAGGTCGAAAGGAACGAAGTATACGACCGCACTTCATCGACAAAATTCACCGTCTGCAGCCGGTCCGGATCGTAAAGACCCAGGATCGAAGCCTGCGTCGGCACATCCGTCGAACCCAAGCTCGCCGGATGTTCGGGATTGCCTTCGATCTTCGTGGGCCGGAACTCATGCGTCTCAACCAGCACCGGATTCGCGATCCCGGCAACCGGAAACGCTGTCGCGTAGAAAAGCGGTTTGCCCGGAACCAACTGCTCCGGCGCTTCCACGTACGGCATGATGTATTCCGTCGGCTGCCGCGTGCACGCGGACATACCGGCAAGCGCCAGCGACGCGCCCATGATTTTCAGAAAGTTGCGGCGCCCCTCGTCGTCGATCCATTCCGACGCCTGGCGCGGAAATTCCCGGTGCAGGAAATCCTTGAAGCCTTCGACCGAAGTCAGTTCATCCAGGCTCCGCCAGTAGCCGGCGCCTTTGGCCTGCTCCAGTCGCGTGCGAATGGACGTTAAATTCAATGGGCTGTTTTCAGTCATCGCTTGCTATCTGTGACACGTCCAGCAGGTCTCTAATTTCTGAACGTGATATTCCTTCACCAGCCTGGCGCCGAGTTCCGCCTGTGGCTCCTTCGGCTCATATCCCATGGTCGTGATCTGGTCCCTCGGGCGCAGGTAATTCTCGGGATTGCGATGGCAGTCGAGACACCACCGCATCTGCAGCGAGGGTTGTTGATACGTCAGGGCCTGCGTATCGATGCGTCCGTGGCACGTTTCGCAGCCAACGCCCTTCTTTACGTGAATACTATGGTTGAAATACACGTAATCCGGCAGGTCGTACACCTTGGTCCAGCGGATCGATGCGTTCGTATTAAAGCTCTGCCGCACCGGCGCGAGCGTAGGGCTGTCGATCCAGATCTGCGAGTGACAATTCATGCAGGTCTTGGTCGGAGGCACAACCGACCAGTCAGAATTTTCAACGGACGTGTGGCAATAGCGGCAGTCGATTCCCATGGAACCCACGTGGTGGGCATGGCTGAACGGGATCGGCTGTTCGCGCGCATCCCCCTGCCGCGTCGCATAAGTGGAATCGGCAATCAATTCGAAAAGAGCGCCGCCCGCGCCTGCCAGAAAGACCAGCGTGAGGACGATGCTGACTCTGGCTTTTGAGTTCGCG
Source organism: Terriglobia bacterium (assembly GCA_963764845.1). GTDB lineage: Bacteria > Acidobacteriota > Terriglobia > Bryobacterales > Bryobacteraceae > BOG-234. The sequence continues at coordinate 392,173 of CAVXUE010000001.1, forward strand.
CTTCGTTTGAAGATCTGTGACATTTGTGATCTGTCGTCTAAGCTTTAGATCGTCGAGGGGGAAATTGCCAAACCGCTATTATGCGCCATCACTTTCGTTTTCCCAAGCTCCTCGAGTGTTTTTGTCTCAACGGGCCGGAATTGCCTGGCGGCCCCGGGATTTGCGTTCCGCAAATTATTTGAACTTTCAAGTCTACAATGGAGCTTCATGCGACAGACCGTTCGTCCCGCCGGAAGCTTGTCCGGTGTTGTAACCCTGCCCGGCGATAAATCCATTTCCCACCGCTATGCCATGCTGGCGTCGCTCGCGGAAGGCCCGTCGAATATAGCGAATTATTCCACCGGCGCGGATTGCCACTCCACGCTCGGATGCGTGCGCGCGTTGGGCATCGACGCTGAAGAACAGGGCACAACGGTCACCATTAACGGCCGCGGGCTTCGCGGATGGCGGCAGCCGCAAAGCGATCTCGACGCGGGTAATTCAGGCTCGACGATTCGCATGATGTCCGGTCTGCTCGCCGCCCAGCCCTTCGTCAGCCGCATCTTCGGAGACGAATCCCTCTCGCGCCGGCCGATGGACCGCATCATGAAGCCCCTCGCGCAGATGGGCGCGAAGATCGAAGCCCGCGAAGATCGCTTTCCGCCTTTGACCATTCACGGTGGCCCGCTCCATCCGATCGATTACACACTGCCGGTTCCGAGTGCACAGGTAAAGACCTGTGTGTTGTTCGGCGGATTGTTCGCCGAAGGTCCGACGATCGTGCGCGAGCCGATTCGTTCCCGCGATCACACCGAAATCGCGCTGCGCGAGTTCGGGGCCGATCTCAAAGTCGCGAACAAAGTCATCACCCTCAACGGACCCGCGAAGCTTACCGGCCGCGATCTGCTCGTTCCCAGCGATTTATCCTCGGCGGCGTTTTTTCTGGTGGCCGGGCTGCTCATTCCCGGGTCGCATCTGATGATTCAGAACGTGGGGCTGAATCCGACGCGGTCCGCCCTGCTCGATTTCCTGCTCTCGATCGGCGCCCCGATCAAGGTATTGAAAATCGAATCGACGAATGGAGAGCTCATCGGCGATATCGAAGTGCGCCATGCGCCCGTGCGCGGCGGCGTGATCGAAAAGGAGCTCACCGCCGCGTTGATCGACGAGATTCCCGTGCTTGCGGTTCTCGGCGCGGCATCGGAAGAAGGCCTCATCATCCGCGACGCCCAGGAACTGAGAATCAAGGAGACTGACCGGATCGCGACGGTGGCTGACAATTTTCGTCGCATGGGAATTGAAGCCGAGGTCACGCCGGACGGTATGAGCATACCCGGCAAACAACGATTCCGTGCCGCCGCGTTCGATTCCTTCGGCGACCATCGAATCGCCATGGCGTTCGCCGTGGCAGCCCTCCGCGGTGGCGGAGATTCGACCATCGACAACGCCGATGCCGCCTCGGTGTCGTTTCCCGAATTCTGGAATCTGCTGCAGCGCCTTAACGAGCCGCGACCGTAACCGCGCCGGTGCTCACAGGACGCACCGCGACAGCCGCGCCAACCCGCATTTCTTTCCAGTTGTAGTCGAATTCCTTCCCGCAGTTGAGGCAAACGACGTAAGTCCCCTGGCGGCTTGTCTCGGTAGAGAGCTTCGTGCGTCGCGAGGGCGTGATGGGAAAGGTTGTTCTTTCGTGAGCGCAACCAAACAGCGAACCGATAAATGAAGCGATCATAGCCCTGCTAAGAGCAAGCAATAGGCCTAATCCAGGAGGCTGGTGTACTGTTTCAAACAGAGCGAGCAGACTCTTCTACTTAAGAGAGTTATGAGCAGATTGCATCGGCGATCTGACGCCCGTGGAAGCGTCCGTTTTCGATGAAAATCTCGTTCGTATGCATTCCCGCGACAATCACTCCCGCAAGGAACACTCCCTTTCGGTCGCTCTCCAGCGTTTCGGGATCCGTCCGGGGCTTTAACGTATCGGGTTCCAGAACAATCCCGTTTGCATTAAGAAACGTTAAGTCGGGGCTGTAGCCAACCATGGCAAAAACGAAATCGTTCCGGACCTCGATTTCGCCCTCGGGCGTCACCAGCCGGACACAATCGGGGCGAATTTCAGTTACGAATGAATGAAAGTACGCCTTGATCTCGCCATTCTTGATTCTGTTTTCTATATTGGGCTTGATCCAGTACTTGACATGCTTGTGAATTGCGGAACCGCGATGAACCATCGTGACCCGTGCGCCGGTCCAATAGAGTTCCAGCGCCGCGATAGCCGCTGAGTTCTTCGCCCCTACAACCAATACATCATGGTTGTAATAGGGATGAGACTCTTTGTAATAGTGAACGACCTTCGGTAATTCCTCGCCCGGCACGTTTAATAAGTTCGGAACATCGTAATAGCCCGTGGCGATGATAACCTTCCTGGCCTGATAACAATGCTGAACACCAAGGTGATCGGTGGTAGGAACGGTAAAAGCCCCATCGCTGCCACCAATCGAATTCACCCTTTCGTACTGATGAATGTCCAGCTTGTAATGTTCCGCGACACGCCGGTAGTACTTCAAAGCCTCAGTGCGCGTAGGCTTCTCATACATGCTGGTCATCGGTAAGTCGCCGATCTCCAGCAATTCCGGCGTCGTGAAGAACGTCATATGCGTCGGATAGTTATAGAGCGAGTTAACAACGCAGCCCTTGTCGATCACCATCGCATTGAGCTCGCGCTTCTTCAACTTCGAGCCCGCACGCCAAGCCTGTCGGACCGGCGCCGACTACAATCGCGTCGAAGGCCGGAAGGTCGCTCAAAGCCTGCCTTCGATCTCAGCCTCGAGGCTGGGCAGCGCCGTCGGCAGCGCTGCCGGATCTTTCCCACCGCCCTCCGCCATATCCGGACGTCCGCCGCCCTTCCCACCGACCGCCTGCGCCAGTGTTCCCACCAGCTTGCCGGCCTGGATCTTCTGCGTCAGGTCTTTCGTGACCGCCGCTACTATCGATACTGCGCCGTCTTCGGTCGAAGCCAGCACCACACCGCCGACTTCCACTTGTTCCGCAGAGCATCGGCAAGAGTGCGCATCTGTTGCCGGTCAAGACCCTCGACCTGAGCAACCAGATACTTCACCCCGTTCTTCTCTTTCGCCTTCAATTCCAGATCGCGCACCGCCGATTGCGCCAGCTTGTCTTTCAGCTGAGCGATCTGCCGTTCCTGAGTGCGCTTCTCGGCAATCAGCCGATCCACCTGTTCCACCAACTCCGGCTCGCCCACCCGCAGAATTCCGGCCATGCGGTGCAGCGCCTCGCTTGATTCCTGGAACTGCGCCACGGCCCCTTCGCCGGTGATCGCCTCGATACGCCGGACGCCCGCCGAAATGCTGCTCTCCGAAACGATCTTGAACATCCCGATATCGCCCGTTCGCGTAACGTGCGTGCCGCCGCAAAGCTCCTTGCTGAAGTCGGGAATCGAAACCACACGCACCTGGTCCCCGTACTTCTCGCCGAACAAAGCCATCGCGCCCGTCGAAATCGCCTGATCGATCGGCATCACGTTCGTCGTCACCTGCGTATTGCGGAGAATCTGCTGATTGACCAGACGCTCGATCTCGGCTTTCTCCGCCGGATCCACGGCGGCATAATGCGTGAAATCGAAACGCAGCCGCGGCGGCTCAACCACGCTGCCCGCCTGCTTCACATGCACTCCCAGAACCTGGCGCAGAGCGGCATGAAGAAGATGCGTCGCGGTATGGTTGCGCATCGTCGACCAGCGCTCGGGAAGGCCGACTTCGGCCCTCAGTTCATCGCCGACATGGATAGCGCTCAATGGTCCGGATTCTATGGACAGTCAGCCCTGGCACCGCCGGCCGCGTGTCTTCCACCACCGCGACTGTCTCGCCGGAATGCGCGTCTGTAGAGCGTCCCGCGATCGCCCACCTGGCCGCCGGTCTCGGCATAAAACGGAGTCTGGTCGAGCACAACCTCGCCTTCCGTCCCGGCCGCAAGGCTCTCGACAGGCTGCCGATCCACGAACAAACCGGTCACCTTCGAAACCGCATCGAACTGATCGTAGCCAAGAAAACGCGTGCGGCCCTTTTCGAGCAATTGTTGATACGCGGGTGCAACCGCACCCTTCTCGCCGCCCTTCCAACTCGCCCGCGCGCGCTCCCTCTGCAGCCGCATCTCGCCTTCAAAGCCCTCGCGGTCGATATGGACGCCCCGTTCCCGCGCGATATCTTCCTGCTCATCGAGCGCCAGCCCGTAGGTGTCGTAAAGCTTGAATGAGACCGACCCGGGTACCGTCCCATTCGACAGCCGCGCGATCTCGTCGTTGAAAACCTTCTCAGCCACAAGAAACGTCGTCGCGTAGCGATGCTCTTCATCTTTAACCACCCGTGCCACGCGCTGCACGGATTCCATCATTTCCGGATAAGCCGGCCGCATCAGCTCGGCCACAAACCCGGTCAGTTCGTAAAGGTAAGGATCCTGCTTCCCGATCAAGCGCGCGTTCCGCATGGCCCGCCGCATAATCTTCCGCAGCACATAACCGCGCCCGTCGTTCGACGGCAGCACGCCATCGTGAATCAGAAATGCCGTCGCGCGCGCATGATCGGCGTTGATCCGCAGCGCGGTATCGGTCTTCGGATCGGCGCCATACTCCACGCCGCACAGCTCCCCGGCCCGGTCGATAATCGGCCGGATCAGGTCCGTATCGTAATTCGAAATCTTGCCCTGCAGCACCGCCGCGGTGCGCTCCAGTCCCATGCCCGTATCGATCGACGGACGCGGCAGGGGAGTCATCGTCCCCGACGCATCGCGATTGAACTGCATGAAAACCAGGTTCCAGATCTCTGTGAACCGCCCGCCGCCGTCGTCGGGAAACTGCTCGTGCTCCCGGCCCGCCTCGGCGGCTCCCGGGCCGAAATCGTAAAAGATCTCCGAACAAGGTCCGCAGGGACCGGTGTCTCCCATCTGCCAGAAGTTGTCTTTCTCGCCGCAGCGGAATATCCGGTCCTTCGGGACGCCCGCGACCTGTTGCCACAGGCGCTCAGCCTCATCGTCGTCTTCGAAAACCGTGATATAGAGCTTGTCTTTCGGTAGCCCGAAATCCTTCGTGATCAGGTCCCAGGCAAACTCGATGGCCTCGGCTTTGAAATAGTCCCCGAAGGAAAAATTTCCCAGCATTTCGAAGAAAGTATGGTGCCGCCGCGTGTATCCGACATTCTCGAGATCGTTATGCTTGCCCCCCGCCCGCACGCACTTCTGTGACGAAGCGGCCCTCGTATAATCCCGCTTCTCCAGCCCCTGGAAAACCTCTTTGAACTGGTTCATTCCCGCATTGGTGAACAGCAGGGTGGGGTCGTTGGCGGGCAGCAAAGAACCGCTGCGGACCACACGATGCCCACGGGCCTGAAAAAAGTCGAGAAACCGCTGCCGGATATCGTTGCCAGTCATAAAGGGATACTTCGATTATAGGGAGCCGTGAAGCCGCGTCAGTCGCCCGAATCGCTCGGCGGCGCGGGCCTTGGCTTTCGCGGCTTCTTCTTCGCGATTCTTCGGAGGCGCGTTCGTCTCCAGCGAAAGCAGCAGCCGCGTCGAAATCCCGGCAACCTCATCGATCGCGGTCAGGAACAGCTGCTCATTTGCCTTCGACGGTTTGGTAAACCCACTGATCTTCCTCACGAACTGCAGCGAAGCCGCGCGAATCTCTTCTTCCGTGACCGGCGGATCGAAATTAAACAGGGTTTTTATGTTCCTGCACATGCGGCAAAATGACTTCAACCTATCAAATTCGAAGCACTCAGAGGACTTTTTTCAGCGCGTGGCCAAGGCCTTTACCGATCTTGCCAACACCTTTGACGGACCCCACCGCAACATCCTTGCCAGCCTTGGCCGCGCCGGTCCCGATGGCTGCCCCGGCGTCGATCGGGTGCAGAGTCGCCAGATCGACAGCACCCTTCGCAACCCCGGATGCCGCGCTGTCCGCACCTTTGGCAACACCGCCAGCCGCCGTGCCCACGCCACTGCCGATCTCTGCCGCGGACCCTTTCTTAGCCTTCATGGCCTTCTCCGGTTTGACGGGAGGAACGGCTTCGGGTGATTGGGCGATCAGTGCTGACGCCAGCGCGAGTGCGGAACAAAAAACCAATTCTTTCACAGGCATCTGCTCTTCATTATAAAGGGTTACGGCCGCCGCCTGTACCCTGGCCGATAGTGTACGTGGCAGCTCTGGCATGCCTCATAAAGATCGGCGTTGAGCGCCTCCAACCCCGCCTCGTCCTTTGCCTTGGCCAGGATGAAAGCCTTGTTCCCGGCCTCCCAAAGCAGTTTCGCGTCTTTCATCCACTGGTCCTTGTCCTTCGCGCGATTATCCGCCATCAGAAGGTTCGCCGCCTCCGCCAGCGTCAGCGCACTCTGGCGGATATCATTCCAGTCCTTCACCGTCTTCTTCTCGTTCCGCCCCACATAGAAGATCTGGTCCGACGTCGGATAAATCACGTCCAGCATCAGTTCGCTCATCGTCCCCACGGATTTCAGCGGCGACGGTTCGGGCGCAGGCGCCTGCGCCAGCATCGCCCCGGCAAGAATGAAAACCACCAAAAGTCGCATGCAGGTCGTCCCTATAAGCAGATGGCGCGATTCTAACACGATCTCCGGGCGATACAATATCAACGGTATGAACCTGCGGCATTCCCAATTACGACGTGAATTTCTCCAGACCCTCGCCGCCGGCGCCGCCGCGCTCACTCTCTCCCGAGCCGCCTTCGCCGACGCATCCCCCACCGCCACCAAACTCACCGGCAAAATCACCCTGATCAGCGGAGCCGGCAACAACATCGTCTCGCTCGCCGGCGATGGTGGAAGTCTCCTCGTCGATTGTGGCGATGCCGCGCACGCGCCGGACGTCCTTAGACTCGCCGGCCCCGTCAAAAACGTCTTCAACACCCACTGGCACCTCGAATCGACCGGTGGGAACGACGCCATGGCGAACGCCGGCGCGAAACTCGTCTCCCACATCAGCACGCAACTCTGGATGACCCAGGAAATCATCGCACGATTGGGAGAAAAAAACCTACCCGCCCCGCGCAAAGCAAGCCCAGCCCACCGAGACCTTCTACACCACCGGCAAAACAACTTTCGCCGGGGAGCCGGTCGAATACGGACATCCTCCCGCTTGCCCACACCGATGGCGACATCTACGTTTATTTTCCGCAGTCGAACGTTCTCGCCACGGGCGATGCCGTTCAGCCCGGCCGCCTCCCCCTGCTCGACTGGTTCTGCGGCGGCTGGATCGGCGGCATGCAGGAAGCCCAGCGCACTCTGCTCGGCATCGCCAACGACTCCACGAAAATCGTTCCCGGCTCCGGCCCGGTGATGACCAAAGCCGATCTGCAGGCCAGCTTCGACACAATCACTAAACTGCGCGAGCAGCTGGTAAAGCTCTTGAAGCAGGGCAAAGGCGCCAAAGACATGATCGACGCCAAAGCGATGAAGGATTACGAAGGCCTGCTCGCCGGCGACCCCGATACGTTCCTCTACACCGCTTACCGCGGCCTCTGGGCCCATGCCCGCGAACTCGGCGGCATTGTCTAAGTCGAAAGGAATTCGCAAAATGAACACATCGACACGACGTGACCGTCGGCGGCTGTCCTCGGGGCTGGGCTGACGCTCGCCCAGGCGCCGGCGCCGCCGAAACCGCCCATGGCGGAGCAGGTCTTCAAGAACGTGCGGGTCCTCAAGGGGCTTTCCGTCGACGATTTCATGGAAACCATGGGCCTCATCTCGGCTGCCCTTTCCTTCGACTGCTCCGATTGCCACGACAACGCCGGCACACCGAAAGTAGACTGGGCCGCCGACACGCCGCGAAAAGTCGTCGCGCGCACGATGGTCACCATGGTCGCCAGCATCAACAAGAATAACTTCGGAGGCCGCCAGCTCATCACCTGCTGTACCTGCCATCACAGTCGCGATAAGCCGCTCTCCACCCCACCGTTCGAAACCATTTACGGTGAACCCAGCCTGATCCTCGACGACGTCGTCGCAAAAACTCCGGGGCTGCCTTCGCCCGAGTCGATTCTGGATAAATACATCACGGCAATCGGCGGAGCCCAGCGCCTTGCCGGCCTCACCAGCATCGACGCCAAAGGCATCAGCACGGGCTTCGGCGGGTTCGGCGGCGGCGGCGCGGCGGAAATCGTCGCGAAGTTTCCCGACAAACGTTCCACGATCATCATCTTCAAGGAAGAAACGTCACGCGGCGATCAGATCAGGACCTACGATGGCGCCGCCGGCTGGGTCCGCACGCCGCTCAACATCTTAGGGGAGTATCAGCTGTTTGGCGGCGATCTGGACGGAGCCCGCTTCGACGCCCAGCTCTCTTTTCCCGGCCAGCTCAAGCAGGTCCTGACCGATCTAAGAACCGGCGAGCCCACCACCATCGCCGACATTCCGATGTCTCACAGCCAGGCGAGGCTGCAGGATTATGTGGCGCCGGAAGAACTACACGGTTGACATTGTCCAGGGAACCGGGCCGAGGGGCCTTCTCGTAACCCTTTACTTCGATAAACAGACTGGCCTGCTCGTCCGCGAACTGCGTTACAGCGAAACGCCGATCGGCCGCGTTCCCACGGAAATCGACTTCTCCGATTATCGCGAAGTCAACGGAATCAAAATGCCATTCCATCTGGCCTATGTGTGGCTCGACGGCCGCGATTCGATCACGCTGAGCGAGATAAAAACCAACGTCCCGATCGACGAAGCGAAGTTCGGCCGCCCCGCCCCGTTGAAAAAACCCTGATCGCGATCCGCGTTGCCGCATGTCCGTCGTCTCCGATGTATTTCTTTGCGGATGGAGAGTGCAATCCGAGATTCCGCTGCCGGAGTTGCTGCCCTGGAGCAGGCCCACTCACCCTGTGGACATCTATATCCGTCTGGGAACGGTACCGCCGCTTCTCGATGTCCTCGGTGGGAAGTGGTCGCTGACTATGGACACCAGCGGCCTGTGCCGTGTGGAAATTCCCGGCGTTTGTATCTTCTCGATCCGCGATGGATGCGAGATTGTGATCGAGCCCGCGCCGGCAACCGATTCAGTTGAGTTGCGGAACTATCTGTTCGGCACCGGGCTCGGTTTGATATGCCATCAGCGGGGAGTCTTCCCTCTCCATGGTTCCTGTCTGCGCTTCGGATCGCACGCGGTGATTTTCTCCGGCGATTCCGGAGCCGGTAAATCCACCTTGGCGGCGGCCCTGGCCAGGCGCGGACATCCCTTGCTCGCGGACGATGTCTGCGTCCTCGAAAATCGGGCGGGCAGCTGGGTAGTGCGCCCGGCCTTTCCCCGCGTGAAACTGTGGCCCACCTCGTTTCGGGCGGTCCTCGGTGTTCGTCCCGGGCAATCTCTGGTCGATCGGCGGGGCAAGCGTCATTTTCAGTTCGAACCCGTGCCTGCTTTCGATCCTGATCCCGTGCCGCTCGCGGCCATTTACTTTCTGGAACAGATCGAAGACGGACAGCCGGAGTCCGTAGTCGAAGTCAGCGGCGTAGAGAAACTTCAGTTGATCCGAAGTCAGATCTTTCGCCGCCGTGTGGGCCGCGCGCTTGGGCGCAAGACCTTTCTTCGCGGCGCGACTCTGCAACTGGCCGGCGGGGTTGCCGTGCGGCGGCTGAGACGCAGCTTCGACCTTTCACGAATCGACGCCACAATCGCCCGGATCGAGCAACTGCACGGCGCAGCGCCTTCACCGGATTGAGTTCTTGGGAAACGTGGCCAGAATCGTAAACCGTGAGGATCTCTCACCGCCGACGACGCAGGTGTCCCGGTCGCAGACCCATACATGAGCCACAACCCCCCGCTCCTTATCCGGCGCCGCGCCAAAATACAGCAGCGAGGGAACGCCGCGGCGACGCAGCATGATCTGTGCCGCCAATCCCTGCTGGATGCAGACCGCCCGGAATGGCGCATGCGTGGCGCAGGCGCGTATCGCCCGGCGAATGCGGCGCACGATCGCAACGCGACGCTCGTCCCCGGCGGGATGGCTGACGCGGATTGCTCCCGCAGCCCCGAAAACCATGCGAAACGGCAGCACTGCGATGACAATTCGGGAAAAGGCAAGTGTGGCCATGGCCTCGCACAGGAGTGCGCGGTCGCCCCACGTCGTATTCCGCCAACTCCGCCGGAACCCTCGTATTCTGAAACCTGTCATTCGCATACACTCGCCGGGTCCGAAGATGTTTTGCGCAGAAAATGGCCGACCGAAATCGCGCGCAGCAATTCCACGCGATAGGGCTGCACAACGGTCTCCCGTTCCCAACCGCCGCTGGGCCAATTGTCGATGAGGGCGCGCAGCCCCGCCAAGTCGAGTATCTCTGCCGCTGCCCCGCATGACAGCAAACGGTCAATCTCCTCCGCGGCTGCCTGACGCGAGGCCGTCAGACCTTCGTGCCAATCCGCGGCCTGGTATCCTCTGCGAGGCTCCTCCAGCACCTCGCCTGGCACGCGGTCGGCCAGTGCGCGGCGCGCCAGGCTTCGGGGCATCCCGTTGAACAGGAATTGCCCGGTCGGCAGGGAAAGACAGAATTCCACGAGGCGCTTGTCGGCGGTGGGGTCTCGCTGATCGATACCCCATCCGCCCAGAATGCCCTTGTTATGGTTGCCTGTATCGCTGCGGCGCAGGCCCCAAAGCCGCATGGAAAAACCGTCGCGCCAGCGGCGGCTGGAATACCCCGCCTCGCGCCGGCGTGCCAGCCGGTGCTGGTTGAGCATCATCGGCACTTCGGCCTTGACGCCTGTATGTCGCGGCCCGTCCTGATCGTCGCCGCTCCGGAACCTGTTCACCCACTGCCGCAAAAGTGCAGGCAAAAACGGAAACACCGTTTCCGCTGACAGGCCTTTCCATCCGCGGCCCTGCGCCCGCGCCGCTCGCAATTCTCCGAACAGCGCAAGCCACCGCCCCGCCGAGAAGAGTTCCGCAAGCAACTGGGTCCCGTTATAGCTGATGCTCAGGTTACCCATCTGGCCGTTCAGGACCACGGTGAGCCCGCGCGCGCGCGCCGCGTCGTTGATCGCGCTCAGCCAGACGCCATTGCAGATATTAAGCAGCGGCCGCTCGTATAAGAGGACGTTACGGTCGAGCGCCTCGAATGGCGAACGCGCTTCGCCTCTTATCTGCACGTGCTCAATATTCGGGTGCATCGCGGCGGTCAGCGCGGCCAGCGGCCCTTCGTCGCCGATTGCCCGCCCGGGCACAGCGCCCTCGTAGTCCTGTCGTGGAACCGCGGTGAATGCCGTCACCAGTCCGCCGGACGGCCCCAGAATCCGGGCGGCTGTCGCGGCTACCGCGGAGCTGTCGAGCCCCGCGCTCAAATGCGCGCCCACGCGCCCTTCCGTACCGCGAAGCCTGCGCCGCACCGCCGTATCGAGATGGTGCCGCAGACCGTCGACATAGTCTTCCGGGCGCTTCAGCGCAGTGCTTCGCCGCGAAGGGTTCCAATACCGGCGCGCCGAAACGCCGCTTGACGCGACGGTCACAATGTGGCCGCCTTCTACGCATTCGACGCCCTTAAAAAAACCGCGCCCACCCCCCGATGGCAGGCACGCCAGAAATTCGGCCGCGCGCTCCGCGTCCGGCGCCCGGGGAATCTCGGCAAGGGCGTGAAGCCCCTTCGGCATGGAGGCAAAGGCAAGAAAATCGGCCCCCAGGTGATAGTGTAACGGCCTGCAGCCAAGAAAATCGCGCGCCAGAACAAGCCGGCGGCACTTGGCATCCCAAACCGCAAAGGCGAAGTCGCCCTCAATGCGATCCACGGCCGCCTCATCCCATCGTTCGAATGCCGCGAGCAGAACGTCCGCATCGCACATTGAGCGCGCGCAGTCTGCGCGGATGCCCAGCATGCCGGTCAGCTCTTCCCGGTTGTCGATCCGGATATCGGCGGCCAGCGCAAAACGTCCGCTCGCGCTCAGCGCCGGACCACGGTCATAGCAGTCTTCCGGAAGCAGCCGATAGAGCTGTCTGCCCACGCCAACCGTTTCGTCGGACCACTGCGCGCAATCGTGTGGGCCGTAGATCGCCTGTGCCGCCAGCATTCGTTTCGTACACGCGTCCGCGTCCGGCCTGCCGTCGAAGCGCCAAATGCCGGCAATAGCCGTCATGTTGCGCCGGCTGCCAGCTCTTCCCGCAATTCCACCATACCTTCCTCATGCAGTTCCTTCAGCAGTTCCATCACCTGGCTTTTACACGCCTCGTCGTCGATTTCGTATTCGCCGACGAGGGTCGCGCACACATCGTCGAGATGCCGGGGCTTCTCGATCAATGCCCAAATACGCGAACCCACCTTGTTGAGGCCGTAGCATATACCGGTCTCGACGTTCAGCATCATCACTTCGCCATCCACCACGCCTTGCACCATTCCCTGATTGCGCACGACAATCGGAACGGGCAAGCCGGTCTCTTTGTCCATGAGTACGATCCTTGAAAATGATTTATGAGGGACTGGTATGAGCAGTCGCTTGCCTTGCTCAAGCTGAGCCAGAGGCAGCGCAGGTTCTCATCGCGCCAACCGCATCGGCGCGCAGTCCCCGCGAAACGAACGCTGAAAGCGCTTAACTGTTGGTAAGACTGTCGACGCCGTCCGGGGCGTTATCCCCGCCGTTTTCGGCGGAGTCCGCGCCAAGACGCGCTAAGTGTGGTTTTTCCCAAACCTGCCTGACGAGGTGCGGCGCAGCGGCCGGTTCGTCGTTACCGTTGTGTACCAGTGTGTGTACCAGTTTCTGATCCGGCATGTGCCTCCAGCAACGAGTAGCTGGATTGAGGATACTAAGTCAGGCGGATCTGTGCAACGTGACATTGTACTGATGAACCCGCCAGGCGCCGGCCGGAAAGCGGGAGCGACATCGTGGAATGGGCGCCTGATCTCAATCTGAGAGGGCTGCGTTTGGCGGCGGAGCTGGCACGCACCGCTGTGGCGCAATACCCCGATCGCAGCGGCCCTCGCCTGGCTTTGAGCCGGAACCTGATCGATCTCGGACGGTGGGATCAGGCACTGGCCTGCCTGCGTGAATCCCTCGCGCCTTTTCCGGATAATGCGGAATTGCACCGCGCGCTGGGCCGGCTGCTGGCAAAGCAGGATGCGCTTGAAGAAGCTCTCGCTGAAGTCGAAATCGCGCTGGCGCTGATGCCCGGCAACAGGAAAGCGCTGGTTCTCCGGTTCGATCTGCTCGTTCGCCTGAAACGTTGGCAGGCGGCGCGGGAGATGGTCCGCGACATCGCGGGGATCGACCCTTGTCACTACGCTCTGACCACTGTGCGCCTCTCGTTGTTGCCCGCGGCTGAGCGCCCGCACGCCGCTCTGAATCTCTGCAATTCGCTCCTTGCGGAATTTCCGGGTCATACCGGTGCGACCTATTTCAAAGCGCTCACCCTGGCTCAGCTTGGCCGAGCCGAAGAGGCCCGGAGCTTGATGCGGCTGGACCGGTCTGTGGACGTGCTCGACCTGCCGGCGCCGCCCGCCTGGCAGGATCGCGGCGTCTTTTGCCAGGCCCTGAAGGAAGAGCTGGCGAGCAGCCGGACAACGCTGCTGAGCGAGCGCGGGAAAGCGCACCACAATTCCAGGCGCATTGTTGGTCTGCGTCAAATTGAAGGTCCCGCCATCGAAGCGTTGATCCGTTTGATCTGTAAAGCCGTGGAGAATTACGAACACATCGATCTTGCCCCGGGCCGGCCCGCAACCGCCCGCCTCGATATCTGGGCGACAAATTACAGAAGCGGCGGATATGAAGAACCGCATCACCACCCCAGCGGCTGGCTGAGCGGCGTTTATTATGTCTCGGCAACCCGCCTTCCAAACGAAGACTTTTATCGCGGTTCGCTGATTATGGGTGCTCTCGACCGCGGCGTATACGCCGCTGAGCCGCCCTGGGGCACTCGTGCGATCGAACCGGTACCGGGACGGTTGGTGCTGTTCCCCTCCTGGGTGCCGCATGCCACCGAACCCGGCGGTATCGAAGGCGAACGCATCAGCGTGGCGTTCGATGTGATACCGGTCCGATAGTTATTTCGGGAGCGCCGGCGGTCTTGCCGCCGGTGTATTTGGAGTCGTCTCTCAGCGCGGTCTCGATAGCGAAAGGTCCGCGCCATCCAGCCGGCGAATCTGCGTCGGCGCGGCCGGCACATAGAGCCGCGCCACCCGTTTCCAGGTCCGATCCAGAAATGTCACAAATCCGGGCAGCAGTGTGCGTTTGATCCGGACGCCATACCTTGAGCTCCCGACCGCGATTTCGTCCTCACCGACAGACAAGCCGCGCGTGTAGAGTTCGTCGATTTTGTGCGCCGTGCCGTCGTCGCACGCAATCTGTCCTTTGAACGATTCGCAAAAAAGCAGCTGGCCATTTTCCAGCCGCACAATGTCGTGACAGCCCGGCGATGGCAACGTCAACCGGCTGAGTTCCCGGAAATCGCGATCGAATTTCACAATCTCGCTCGGTATGCCGCGTTGCCAGTTATGGAACATGAGAGAAATCGTATCGCCCCAACCGAGGAACGAATTGATGTGCGCATGGCCAGGTCCGTCTCTCGCCCCCGGCGGCAGAATCTGATGAATCCTCGATGCTCGCCACCCCGCGTCAAATTCGAGAACGCGCTGATTGTCCGTGTCAACTACATAAAATGCGCCGTCGAAGAAGTCAACCTGATGGCAGTTGTACGGAAGCCTGTCCGCGACGATAACGGGATCTCCCACCCTGCCGGACTCATATTCGTAACGCAGGATTCGGCCCCGCGGCGTTTCGTCGCCCTGCACATGGCCCGCGTTTTCGAAACAATAGATTCCGCCTCCCTGGATCGTCACTCCGAAGAAATGACCGTCGGCGACCTTCTGCCATTCCGTGCGATTGACTAAAAAAAGCCCCTCTCGCGAGGCCATGACGTAGTTCGGATCGTGGTTCATTTGACCGCTGAAATCGATGAATCACTCATAACACGACCTCAAGAACCGCCGACATTAAGTTACAATCGGCCGGTCCCGGCCACTTCATCGCGGATATATAATTATGATCGGTCGTCTTGATAATGCGCCACTTATTGCTCGCCGCCGCCTTTGTGACAGGGGTGGCATGCACGCTCACCGCAGCACCTCAACAAGCTGACAAAACAGCCCCGGCTACCCCTGCGGATCCCAACAAAACCCTCGTCAATCGCTACTGCGTAACCTGCCACAACCAGAAGCTCCGCACCGCGAAACTGGCCTTCGACACCATGGATCTCGCGCATCCCGAAAAGGACGCCCTCACCTGGGAGCGCGCCATCCGGAAACTGCGCGGAGGCATGATGCCGCCCCCCGGCGCGGCCAAACCCCCCGTCGAAGCGGTCAACGCCTTCGCCACTTACCTCGAAACCTCTCTCGACAAAGCCAGCGTGGCGAATTTCAATCCCGGCAGCGTTCGCATCCACCGCCTGAACCGCGCCGAATACGCGAACGCCATGCGCGACATCTTCGGTATTGACGTCGATGCCGCCGCCCTGCTCCCGTCCGACGATATCAGCAACGGTTTCGACAACATCGCCGACGCCCTCAAAGTATCGCCATCGTTCCTCGATCAATACATCATGGCCGCCCGCGCCGTCGGTAAACAGGCCTTAGGCACACCGCTCACGAACAAAGAGACCAAAACCACCCTGCGCGGGGTCGACCCGAACGTACCGCTTCCTCCCGGAGCGCGCGGCGGAATCACCGCACAGTTCCTCGCCTCCTATGAAGGCGATTACGAAATCCGCGCCGGGGGCAATCCCGCGGTTTTCACCGTCGACGGCGCATCCGTCGACACCAAAGGCCGCACCCACCTGACCGCCGGAGTTCACACCATCGTCTCCGCCAACGCCAGCCACAGTTTCGCGGAGAGCGAAGGCGAATTGTTCGGATTCGTGCCCGGCGCCGCGGGAACCGGTTACTCCAGCACAGGCACCGTTGTGGGCGGAGTTGTAGCCAACGGCAACGCCGGAGGTGGTGGCGGCCGAGGGCGCGGCGGACCCGACATAACCGTCGACGGCCCCTTCAACCCCACCGGCAGCCCGATCGACACCCCCGGCCGCGCGCACGTCTTCGTCTGCCGCCCACCCGATCCCAAGGAAGAAACAGCCTGCGCCTCGCGCATCCTCTCGAACCTCGCGACGAAGGCCTACCGGCGTCCCGTGACCGATAAGGACGTGGCGCCGCTCATGCAGTTCTACGCCGACGGCCGCAAAGCCACGAATTTCGAAGGCGGAATCGAGAACGCAATGGTCGCCATGCTCTCGAGCGCGAAGTTCCTCTATCGCGCCGAGCCGCCACCCCCTGACGCCAAACCAGGCTCCATCTTCCGGCTGAACGGAACCGAGCTTGCCTCGCGCCTGTCCTTCTTTCTGTGGAGCACCATCCCCGATCAGGAACTGCTCACCGCGGCCGAGCAGGGCAAACTAAGCGATCCCAAAGCGCTCGAGCATCAGGTCCGCCGCATGCTGGCCGACCCGCGCGCCAAAACCCTCACCACCAACTTCGCGTTCGAATGGCTCAAAGTCCGCGACATGGATGCGCTCGAGCCCGACCCCTACGTTTATCCCTCCTTCAACGCCCCGCTCCGCGCCGCGCTCAAGAAGGAAATGGAGATGTTCATCGACAGCATCTTCCATGAAGACCGCACCGTCGTCGATCTCCTGAGCGCCGACTACACGTTCGTCAATGAGCGCCTGGCCGCGCATTATGGCATCGAAAACGTCCGTGGCGACGAATTTCGCCGCGTCACGCTCACCGATCCCAACCGCTTCGGAATTCTCGGCAAGGGCGCCGTGCTGATGGTGACGGCCTATCCCAATCGCACATCCCCGGTGCTGCGCGGCGCGTACATCCTCGAGAACATCACGGGTACGCCGCCCTCGCCGCCGCCGCCCAATGTCCCCGCGTTCAAGGAAAACAAGGATGGCGAAAAGGCCCACACCGTTCGGGAAATCATGGAAGACCCACCGTGCCAATCCCACCTGCAACGCCTGCCACGGAGTGATGGACCCGCTCGGCTTCGCGCTCGAAAACTTCGACACCATCGGCAGCTATCGCACCATGGATCGCTTCACCCGCACGAAAATCGATGCCGGCGGAAAGCTGGTCGATGGAACCACCGTCAACGGCCCCGGCGATCTGCGCGCCGCGCTGCTCGAAACACCCCGAGCAGTTCGTGCAGACGTTCACGGAAAAAATGATGATCTACGCCCTCGGCCGCGGTATCGAGTATTACGATATGCCCGGGATCAGAAAGATCGTCCGCGACTCAGCCAAAGACAACTATAAATTCGCGTCGATCGTGATGGGGATTATTTCCTCGCCGGCCTTCCAATCCAACATGGTGGAAAAACCGGCCAATGCCAGCGTTCAGGTAGCCGCCAAATAGAGACATAAGGAGTCAACGAAATGTTCGTCACGAGGAAGCATCTGTCGCGCCGCACCGTACTGCGGGGAGCCGGAACGGCCCTTGCCCTGCCGCTGCTCGATGCCATGATTCCGGCCCGCACCGCTTTGGCGCAGACGGCAGCCAAAGCCACGCCGCACATGGGATTCATCTACTTCCCGCACGGCGCGGTGATGAACCAGTGGACACCCAAAGGCGAAGGTAAGATCGAAGAATTCAACGAGATCCTGAAGCCGCTCGAGCCCTACAGGTCGATGACGACGGTATTCAGCAATCTCGACAATCAGGCCCCCGTCGGCCCCGTGCATGCCCTCGCCCCCGGCACCTGGCTCTCCTGCGTTCACCCCGCCATCAGCCAGCAGGCCAGCGCCGGGACCACGGCCGACCAGATCGCCGCTCAGCACATCGGCCAGGATACGCCGCTGCCTTCTCTTGAGGTCGCTACCGACAACCACGGCGGCGGCGGTTTCTGCGATCGCGACTACGGCTGTTCCTACTCGGGAACCATTTCCTTCCGCACCCCCACCACGCCCCTGCCGGTCGAAACCTCGCCGCGTAAGCTTTTCACCCGTTTATTTGGCCAGGGCGACAACGCCACCGAGCGCGGCCGCCTGTCGAAACAATACACGTCGCTGCTCGACATGGTAGGACAGGAAACCAAGGATCTGCAGCGCACTCTCGGCCCCTCCGACCGCGCCATGCTCTCCGACTATCTCGAAAGCGTCAACGAGATCGAACGCCGCATTCAGAAAATGGAAGCGCGCGATCTTTCGCATGTCACGATCCCGGACGCGCCCGGCGCCGGCACGCTTCCGCTCGACATGCACATCAATCTCTTGTTCGATCTCGTCGCTCTCGCCTATCAGGCCAACATGACCCGCATTTTCTCTTTCATGATGGCGGCCGAGGTCAGCGGACAGACCTACAACAACATCGGCGTCCCCGATGCGTTCCACCCGCTTTCTCATCACAACAACGAGCAGGCCAAGCTCGACAAGCTGGTGAAGATTCAGAACTATCACACCTCGGTTTTCGCGAAATTCCTCGACAAACTCGCCAAAATGCCCGATGGCGATGGCACCATGCTCGAGCATTCGCTCTTCCTCTACGGCAGCAACATGAGCAACAGCAACGCGCATAACCACTACCCGCTGCCCACCTCAATGGTCGGCGGATGGAAGACAGTCAAAGGTGGTCAGCATCTGGTGCTGCCCGAACACACCCCTCTCGCAAACGTGCTGTTAACCATGCTCGACCGCGCGGGCATCCCGCAGGACAAGTTAGGCGACAGCACAGGGAAACTCGTCGATGTTTAGCAGGATGGTGGCACAGGCTTCAGCCTGTGGGCTTCTCCTCGCGGTAGTGTCGTTCGCCGCCGAGATCCAGCCCGGCAGCGCCCAACTCGCCCAAGCCGTCAAATCCGGCGACCGCGCCGCCGCGCTCGATATGATCGCGAAGAAATCGGCCGACGTGAACGCCGCCGAAGCCGACGGCTCGACGCCCCTGATCTGGGCCGCAAACCTGAACGATACCGATCTCGCCCTGCGCCTTCTGAAAGCCGGGGCAAATCCGAAAGCCCACAATCAGCTCGGGTCCTCGCCGCTTGCGGAAGCGGCGCTGAACTCAAATACCACCCTGATCAAAGCCCTTCTCGACGCCGGCGCCGATCCCAATGATCCCGGGCCCGACGCCCAAACCCCGATCATGGTCGTCTCCCGCTCGGCCAACGTAGAGGCCGCCAAACTGCTTCTCGACAAAGGCGCGAATCCCAACGTCAAGGAATCCCAGCGCGGTCAGACTCCGCTCATGTGGGCGGCCGCAAACAGTGAAGGTGCCATCATGCGCGAACTGCTCGCCCACGGCGCCGAAGTCGATACCGCATCTGCCACGGACCTCATGACGCCGCTCGTCAGCGGCGAGCCGCGCGCCCAGCCCCGTCCCCCCGGCGGCATGACGGCAATGCTTTTCTCCGCCCGCGAAGGCTGCATGGATTGCGTGAAAGCCCTCCTCGAAAAAGGCGCGAAAATCGATTTACCCGACCCCGAAGGCGTAACGCCCCTCATCACCGCCGTCTTCAACACGCATTTCGATGTCGCGAAGTTTCTGATCGAAAAAGGCGCCAACCTCAACCGCTGGGACTGGTGGGGCCGCACCCCGCTCTACCTCGCGGTCGACTACAACACGCTGCCTCATGGCGGACGCCCCGATCAGCCCGCGCTCGATGACACGCTCCCCCTCGATATCGTGCGCCTTCTTCTCGACAAAGGCGCGAACCCGAACGTTCAGCTCAAGATGTTCCCGCCCTATCGCGCGACTGGCGCGGATCGCGGCCTCGACGGTATGTTGACCGTCGGTACCACCCCCCTGCTGCGCGCCGCCAAAGCGCAGGACGTGGATTCGATTAAACTCCTGCTCGAACACGGCGCCAACGTCGATCTGGGCAATAACCAGGGGATGACGCCCACCGTCGCAGCTTCTGGCATGGGCTCGGTCGATGCCGATACGCGCGGCTTCTACTATGCCTCCGATATCCAGGAGCGCGCCATCGCGTCGCTCGACCTGCTTCTTTCCCACGGCGGCCAGATCGACGGAAAAGCCGGCCGTCTCCAGCAATCGCCTCTGGACGGGGCAGCCTTCTGGGGCTGGAACAAAGTCGTCGAACATCTCCTCGGCAAAGGCGCAGACATCAACCTCACAGATGGCCGAGGTTACACCGCGGTCGATTACGCCATGGGCAGAGCGGCCGGCAACAGCCGCGGCGGCCAGCGTAAAGATGTTCATCAGGACACGGCCGATCTGCTCATAGCCAAAGGCGGAAAAGCGGGCACGCCGATTCCGCAGACCGGCGGCGGCCGGGGCGGCGGTGGCCGCGGAGCCGCTCCAGGTCGCTGACCAGTTGGGAGCGCCGGCGGTCTCGCCGCCGGTGTCACTCAGTTCTGCGAAGTGGCTTTCTGGTGCTTCGTCTCGATCTCATTGACCACTTGCTGAGTGTTCGGGACACCCCTCGCAATGGTCTCCAGCTTCGCCCGTTCGTTCTCGCCATCAACGGTTCCCGTCAGCGTGACAACGCCATTCTTGACCGAATGGCTGATTCCTTTCGGATAGCCCGCTGAAATCAGAGCGGCATCGAGATTGTTGGCGATGCCCTTGTCAAGATCCGAGTAAACGGTCTTTGTCGGCCCGGCGTCGCTGCTCGGCAGGACGGCCACTTCGTTGGCGACCACATCCGATCCCGCAAGCGATTGCGCAATCTGGCTCGCACGCGCTTTGTCCGCATCGGCGGCAACATGACCCCCAAGCGTTACAACTCCCTTGTCCCGGTCCTGCGATATGGAAACATCCTTAAGACCCGCCTGATCGAGCGACTTCCTGATTTCGCTCGCAACCGCGGGCGATTTCTGCACACTGGAACAGGCTCCCAGAAAACTCACAGCGACAAGGATGGTACCGGCAATCCTGAACATCGTTCTTCGTGACCTCATCAGGTGACAAGCACGTGTTGAGCCACAGTGCCAAATCCGGCGATGACAAACGGGCCGAATTTATTTTTACCCTGCCCGATCAATAACTTACAGGCAATTCTCAATGACCCGGCATCTCGTTCCTGAAACCTCTCTGCTACCCTGCAATCGAGAACCGGAACGTACTCATGATGTTTCCGGGCGCTGACTGCTAAGTTCTCGAGACTCTGGCAACTCAGTTTCCAACAATGAGCGGCAGGCGCTCCCGTTATTGGTGCGGCCCCGGTATTGGCCATTGGCGCAGTGGCTGGGTCACCTTATCGGAGGACAAGTCGACCAGCACGACTGCGTTCCACGTCAGGGAAACCAAACTGGCCGCGGTCCGACGGTTTACCGGGCAGTGGAGCGCTCCAACTTTTGTAGCGCCGGCGGTCTCGGCCGCCGGTGTTCTTTTTCAACGAAAGGATTTACCAGTAAGAGGAACCGGACCCAGCTCGGCATACGACAGCCCCAAAGGCCCAAAGCCCCAACCACATCCGCGTGCTAAACTGCTCTCCGTCGGGCTCCCACGCCGCATCCCGGATTACCGTGGCAGAAAACCGTGGCCTATGACCGGCGCGAATCTCAGGCAACACCAGATCCAGGTCAACGGTGAATCCCTTTCAGCGGATGGCCTCCCCATCCAGACCACGCTCCTCGATTTCCTCCGCGACCACGGCTTGACCGGCGCCAAAGAAGGCTGCGCCGAAGGCGAATGCGGAGCCTGCACCGTCCTCATGGTGTCCGCCAACGGCCCCACCCGCAGCGCCTACAAACCCATAAACAGCTGCCTCATGTTTCTGCCCAGCGCGGTCGATCGCGAATTCTACACCGTCGAATCCCTCGCCCGAAACGGCAAACTCGCCGGTCGTGAACTAACCGAAGTCCAGCAAGCGATGGCTGCGGGCGGCGGATCCCAATGCGGCTACTGCACCCCGGGCTTCGTCATGAGCCTGTTCGCCGAACAATATCGCCCCGGCCGCCAGGGCCCCTGCGATCCGCACGCGATGGGAGGCAATCTCTGCCGCTGCACCGGCTATCGCCCCATCCGCGACGCCGCGCTATCGATCGGCCCCCCGCCAGAGGGCTTTTTCCGCGACCGGCTCTCCAAGCGCCGCGCCGTCTCTGAGCACCGTTCATCACCCCAAGAGTTACGACCGGCCCACCAGTCTCGCCGAATGCCTCGACATCGCCTCGCGCCATCCCGAAGCCAAATGGGTCTGCGGCGCAACCGATCTCGCCGTCGAATCGAATCTGAGATTCCGCCGCTGGCCGCATCTGATCAGCGTGGAAGGCGTAGCCGCACTGCAGGAATTTTCAGACGAACCGAATCGCGTGCTCATCGGGGCCGCGCTGCCGCTCAGCGAGATCGAGCGCCAGTGGACCGCCGTGCCCTCAGGTGCCGCCGCGCTTTCGCCGAATTGGGTTCGTTTATTCGCCTCGCCGCCCATCCGCAACCGCGCCACGCTCGGAGGCAGTCTCGCCACCGCATCTCCCATCGGGGACTCCGCCCCGCTGCTCATGGCGCTCGACGCCTCCCTCAACCTCGCCAGCATTCGCGGCAACCGAACCCTTCCGCTGTCGTCCTTCTTCACCGGCTACCGCCAAACCCGGCTCGAAGAAGCGGAACTCATCCGGTCAATCGAAATAACGAAGCCATTTCCCGCCTTCACCCGCTTCTTAAGGCCAGCAAGCGCCGCATGGACGATATCAGCACCGTAGCGGCCGGACTCTCGATGGATTGGGACCCCTCCGGCCGCATCGCCCGCGCGATTTTCGCCTTCGGCGGCGTGGCGCCCGCGCCGCTACGCGTTTTCACAGCCGAAGAAGCCGCTCTGGGCCAGCCCTGGAACGAAGCCACCGTCGAGCGAATTCAGCGCGAACTCGATCGCGCCCTGAGGCCGATCGACGATCATCGCGGTTCCGCGGCCTACCGGTTGGCGCTGGCAAAAAGCCTGGTTGAAAAATTCTATTGGGAATGGCGGGTCGGTCATGAACTCCGCGGGCAAATCGATTCCGCACGAAAGCGCCGGCGGCCACGTCTCCGGAGAGGCGCTCTATACCGACGATCTTTGCGGCCGTTTCCCCGGCCTGTTGCACGCCTGGCCGGTAACAGCCCCTCACGCACACGCCCGCGTCTTACGCATCTCCAGCCGACGGCGTCCCGGGGCATGATCCTGACCGCCGACGACGTGCCGGGTGAAAACGACACCGGCTCCAACGCGACACGACGAACCCCTGTTTCCCGATGAAGTCATGTACCACCAGCAGCCAGTGGCTTGGGTGCTGGCCGACACTCTCGAAGCAGCGCGCGCCGGAGCAGCCGCCGTTCGTGTCGAATACGAACCGCTGCCCGCAATCCTGACAATCGAAGACGCGATCGCAGCCGAAAGCTTCCTCGCCGATCCGCTCCGCATGACGCGCGGCGGCCATCCGGCAATCGACCGCAGTCCCTTGCATCTCTCCGGTGAACTGAAGATCGGTGGCCAGGAGCATTTCTATCTCGAAACGCAGTGCGCCATTGCGAGTCTCGATGAATCCGGCGGCATCGTGGTCCAATCCTCGACCCAGCACCCCACCGAAACCCAGGACATAGTCGCCCGGGTTCTGGGCGTTCCGTGGAATCGCGTCACCGTGGAATGCCTGCGCATGGGCGGGGCGTTCGGTGGCAAGGAAGTGCAGGCGAATCCATTCGCCGCAGTCGCGGCACTGGGCGCATGGAAGACAAAGCGCCCGGTGCGCGTACGCCTGCCGCGCGGGCTCGACATGGCGCTCACCGGCAAACGGCATCCTTTTCTGGCGCGCTACGAAGCCGGATTCCGCGAAGACGGCCGGCTCGAAGGCGTGCGCATCGCTCTCTATTCCGATGGCGGCTGGAGTCTCGATCTCTCCGGCCCCGTGATCGCCCGCGCGATGTTCCACGTCGGATAACGCCTATCTGCTGCCCGCGGCCGAGATTACCGGCCAGATCTGCCGGACGCACAAGACTTCGCAGACGGCGTTCCGCGGCTTCGGCGGGCCGCAGGGCATGATCGTGATCGAAGAGATCATGGATCAGGCTGCGCGGCGTTTGGGACTCGCTCCCGACTTGGTTCGCGAGCGCAATTTTTATCGCGAGGGCGATGTCACGCATTACGGCCAGACCGTCAAACATGCCGGCCGCATGCAGACCATCTGGGACCGGCTCAAAGCCTCCAGCTCATTCGAGAGCCGCCGCGAAGAGCATCCACGCAATTCAACGAATCTCATCGCCATGTCAAACGCGGCTCGCCATCACGCCGATGAAATTCGGCATCTCTTTCACCGCGACTTTCATGAATCAGGCGGGCGCGCTCGTGATCATCTATCGCGATGGCAGCGTCCAGGTGAATCACGGCGGCACCGAGATGGGCCAGGGGCTGCACACGAAAATCGCGCAGATCGCGGCCGAAGGCCTGGGCGTCGCCGCTCGATCGCATCCGCGTGATGCCGACCCGCACGGACAAAGTTCCCAACACGTCCGCGACGGCCGCCTCCGCCAGCACGGATCTGAACGGCGCCGCGGTGCTCGACGCCTGCATGCAACTCAGAAGCATGCCCGCCCATTGCGCCGGAATTCCCGGGATGCCGTTCGCGACGGTTGTAGCCGCGGCCTGGAAAAGCGATTCCCTTGTTCGCCCAGGGCTTCTACAGCACTCCCGGAATTCAGTACGACCCCGCCACACTCACCGGCAAGCCATTCCACTATTTCGCTGGGGCGCGGCGGTTTCTGAAGTCGAAATCGATCTTTTCACCGGCGATTGCCGCGTGCTTCGCGTGGATATTCTCGAAGACGCCGGCGCTTCCGTTTCGCCTCTGATCGATCAAGGCCAGATCGAAGGCGGCTTCATGCAGGGCCTGGGCTGGCTCACCATCGAAGAACTGTTGTGGGATGCGCAGGGACGCCTCGCGACTGCCGGCGCTTCCACTTACAAACTGCCCTCGTGGTCCGAGCTGCCCGAGATATTCAACGTCGATTTTCTGGAGCGGGCCGACGATCCCGACGTGATCTTCGGCAGCAAAGCCGTTGGCGAACCGCCGCTCATGCTGGCGTTCTCCGTGCGCGAAGCGATCCGCGACGCCATTGCCGCCTGCGGATCGGGCGGCCCGGTGACGATCGCCAGCCCGGCCACTCCGGAGCGCATATTTTTCGCGATCCAGTCGCGAGTCAGAGACAGCCGCGAAGCTGCCGGAGCAGTCGGAAGCCGGTGCATCGGCGACTGAGCGAATTACTGCGCGCGGGCATGTTTCATACGCCCCGCAATCCCTTTCGCGAAGAACGCGCTCTCGAATCGTTTCGCCGATGGCGGCCTGCTGATTCGCGACGGCCGAATCGCCGCGTGTGGCGAATACGCCGAGCTGCACGCCGCGCAATCCCGAGTGTTCCGGTGCGCGATCTGCGCGGCGGATATCTGCTGCCCGGGCTCATCGACACGCACGTCCACTTTCCGCAGATCCGCGTGATCGGCGGCTCTCGGCAGCGAACTGCTCGACTGGCTGGAATCCGTCGCGCTTCCCGAAGAGGCCCGCATGGCGGATGTCGCCTATGCCTGCGACACGGCACGGCGCTTCGTGCGCGCGCTTGCCGCTCACGGCACCACCACCGCGCTCGTTTTCGGATCGCATTTCAAACCAGCCACAGCGGCGCTCTTTCGGGCCGCCGAGCGATCCGGCCTGCGCGTGGTCAGCGGCCTGGTGATGTCCGATCGCGCTTCTGCGCCCCGAATTGCAGCAATCTGCCAGCGGAGGCATATCGCGATTGCACGCATCTGATCCGCGAATTCCACGGCCACGGACGATTGCTCTTCGCGGTCACCCCGCGCTTCGCGGTCTCGGCATCCGAAGCGATACTCGAAGTCTGCCAGACGCTGATGCGCGAACACGAAGGGCTGCGTTTCCAGACCCACATCAACGAGAACGCACTCGAGATAGCGCGAGGTCGCGCGATTGTTTCCCTGGGCGAAGGATTACCTGGCCGTTTACGAGCGATTCGGACTGACGCGGCCCGGCGCGGTGTTGGCGCACAACGTTCACGCATCCGATTCGGAACTCGAGCGGCTGGCCGCGAGCGGAGCTTCCGATATCGCATTGCCCCTGCAGCAACGCCATGCTGGGCAGCGGGCTGTTCCCGTTACGGCGCCACATCGAGGCGGGGGTTCGTTGCGCGCTCGGAACCGACGTCGGCGGCGGCACGGGTTTCGGCATTCTCAAGGAAGCGCTTCAGGCCTACGCGCTCCAGCGGGTCGCGCCGGACGGCATGCTTCTGAACCCGCGCACTTGCTGTATCTCGCCACGCGCGCCGGGGCCGAAGCGCTGCAACTGGAACACGAGACCGGCGATTTCACGCCGGGCAAATCGGCGGATTTCGTCTATCTGCGCGCTCCCGAAGGCAGCCCGCTTGAAGCCGTGCTGCAACGCGCGGAGAGCCTCGACCGGGTCTTGCCGCGTTATTCACGCTCGCGGGTGCTGAAAGCGTTGCGGAGGTTTGCGTGGGAGGCGAGGCGGTGTCGCGATGACGATTGACGATTTGAATGCCATGGATCGGATCGCATTCGCCACCGCCGTGGGATGGGTATTCGAACATTCGCCCTGGGTGGCGGAGCGCGCCTGGGACTCGCGCCCGTTCCGGATACTGGACGCGTTGCATCGAGCCATGGTCCAGCAGGTGGAAAGCGCTTCGCGCGAAGAACAACTGGCCTTGCTGCGCGCGCATCCGGATCTCGGCACGCGCGCCGGACTGAGCCAGGCATCGGCATCCGAGCAAGGCTGCGCTTCGATCATTGACGCGGCAGCTTCATTCGCAGCTGAATGACAGCTACAAGGAGAAATTCGGTTTTCCTTTTCTGTATCGCGGTCAAAGGCAGCACGAAACACGACATCCTGCAGGCGCTGGAAAAGCGCCTCCCGTCGGATCGCGAAGACGAATTTGCCGAAGCGCTCCGGCAGGTTTACCAGATAGCGGCATTCCGGTTCTAGCAGGAGATCTAGTGGAACAATTCGCCAGCGGTTGGAAGAAGCAGCTACTACGGCAAGGGCGACGTCACCGCTTACCGATTGAATCGCGATGGCGTCACGTATCGGGCAAGCCCATATTCGGCGCTAACGTCAAGATACTTGATTTACGGCGACGCGTTCTGGCCGACTTACACGACCGGAGACAACACCGGCCTGATTGCGACCGATTCCATGAAGAATTTCATCCAGCGCGAGACGATGAATTTCGCGGGCAACGATCTGGAATCCTACTGCCGGTTTCTGTGCTCGAAGTTTCTGGAAACCTATCCGCAGGTGGAAGGCGCCCAGGTCTCTGCGACTGAAATCCCTTACGCACCCATTCCCGGCCAGACCGTGGCGTTCCACCCCGCCGGTCCCGAACGCTTCACGGCACGCATCGAGATCAATCGCGAGGGAATTGTTGAGATGGCCTCGGGCATCACCGGATTCCGCATGGTCCGCCTCGGAGGAAGCGCGTTCTTCGGCTTCGTGCGCGATCAATACACCACGCTGCCGGAGATCAGGAACCGCCCGCTGCACATGTGGCTCGATCTGGAATGGATTTCAGACGTCCCCGAAGCCGCGTTTCGACTGCGGTCCGCGAGCTCATCTACAAGACCTTCGGAGCTTTCGAATCCGGCAGCATCCAGCAGATCGTTTATCAGATCGGCACGAAGATGCTGGCCGAAATTCCTTCGATTTCCGAGATCCATCTGGAAGCAAATAACAGAACGTGGGACACGATCGCGGAGGAAGGCGAAAGTCTTGGCGTCTACACCGAGGCGCGCCCGCCTTACGGATGCCTCGGCCTGCGGCTGCGCCGGGAAAATTGAATGGCCCGGCTCTCGACGCACGTTCTCGATACTTCGCGGGGCGCCCCGGCCAGCGGCGTGAAGATCGATCTCTGCGATTCCAGCCGCTTCTGCCTGCAGTCCATGGTTACCAACACCGATGGCCGAGTCACCGAGTCCGTCGAACTGGCTCCCGGCGTCTATGAACTGGTCTTTCATGCGGGCGATTATTTTCATCTGACGGATCAGCCGCCTTTTCTGGGTGAGATAGTCGTCCGCTTTGGCGTATCCGATCCGGATGGCAAGGTTCACGTACCGCTGCTGTTGTCGCCTTACGGCTACAGCGTGTACCGGGGTTCGTGATGCTGATCGCCGCCGCCGACTGCGTTGCGCGCTGCCGATCCCTCGCTCTGCACACCGAAGAGCCTGGTTTCACCACGCGCACCTTTCTCTCCCGAACCGATGCGCGCCGTTCATGCGGATCTCTGCGAGTGGATGCGGAGCGCCGGGATGTCGGTAAAGACCGATGCGGCGGGAAATCTGCGTGGTTCGTATCCGGCCGCCGGGCCGGGCGCACGGGTGCTCTTCGTCGGATCGCATCTGGATACCGTCCCTCACGCGGGAGCGTTCGACGGAATTCTGGGCGTCATTATTGCCGTGAAGCTGGTCGAGTTGCTGCGCGGCCGGAGGCTCGGTTTTGGCATCGAAGTGGTTGGATTCTCCGATGAAGAAGGCGTGCGGTTCGGTTTCCCGTTCATCGGCAGCCTCGCGCTGATCGGTGAGTTGAAAGAGGCCGATGCCCGCGCCTTCGGCCTCGACCCGGCCGAACTGCCGTCGGTCGTCGCGCGCGAGCCATCTGTCGGCTATCTCGAGTTCCACATCGAACAGGGACCGGTGCTCGAAAGCATGGGCTTGTCGCTGGGAGTGGTCGAAGCGATTGTGGGTCAGAGTCGCCTCGAATTGACCTTCGAAGGCAAGGCGGGCCACGCGGGAACGACGCCGATGAATCTGCGGCGGGACGCGCTTGTCGCCGCGTCGGAGTGGATCTGCGCCGTGGAACGGGAAGCCCTCGCCACTCCGGGTCTCGTCGCCACGGTTGGACGCATCGAGGTTCATCCCAACGCTTCCAACGTGATTCCTGAAGCGGTAAAGGCGACCCTGGATGTCCGCCACAGCGATGATGCCGTGCGCCATGCGGCAGTCGAGCGCCTGGTCCGAATTGCCAAACGTGCGGCTGCGGAAGTGAGAGTCGACCAGCGTGCCGTTGCGATGGATCCGCGGCTGACTGATCTTCTCGCGCGCAATGCCCCACACAGGATGCTCAGTGGTGCGGGGCATGATGCAATGATCCTCGCGCGCCGCATGCCTGCCGCGATGCTGTTTCTGCGCAGTCCGGGCGGTTTAAGCCACCACCCCG
Organism: Terriglobia bacterium; assembly: GCA_963764845.1. Classification (GTDB taxonomy): domain Bacteria; phylum Acidobacteriota; class Terriglobia; order Bryobacterales; family Bryobacteraceae; genus BOG-234. The sequence goes on from CAVXUE010000001.1 coordinate 421,282, forward strand.
ATGAGTCGGTGCTTCCCGAAGACGTCGCGGCCGCGCTCGCGGCGGGGATGAGGTTTCTCGAAGACCTGGAGGCATCGCGATGATCATCCGCGGTGGAACCGTCGTGACTCCGAGCGGACCTCTGCGCGCCGATCTCCTTGTCGAAGACGGGACCATTCAGGCGGTGGAACCCGAGCTATCGGGCGATACTGAAATCGACGCCTCGGGCCTGCATGTCTTTCCTGCCGTGATCGACGTCCACCTGCACTTCAACGAACCTGGCCGTACCGAATGGGAAGGCGCGGAAACCGGCAGCCGCGCTCTCGCGGCGGGGGGCGGAGCGGTCTTCTTCGACATGCCGCTGAACTCAACGCCATGCACGGTTAACGCGCGCGAGTTCGACCGGAAACGCGCTGCGCTCGAAGCATCGTCGATCGCCGACTTCGGCATCTGGGGCGGATTGATTCCCGGAAACCTCGGCGACATGGCCGAGCTTGCCGAGCGTGGCGTGGTCGGTTTCAAGGCTTTTATGTGCAACTCGGGACTCCCCGAGTTTCCGCGCGCCGACGATCTGACGCTCTGGAAGGGCCTCGAAGAAGCTGCCCGGCTCGATCTGCCCGTGGCCGTTCATGCGGAAAACGAGGAACTCTGTGCCGGGCAATCGCCGCGGCCGGTCCTCGCCGAGATCGAGGCGATTCAACGAGCCACGCTGATGGCGGGTGAAGCGAAAGCGCGGCTGCACATTGTCCACATCAGTTCCGGGCGTGGAGTGGTTGCGGCCGCGGAGGCGAGAGCTCGCGGCGTGGATGTTTCAATCGAGACCTGTCCCCATTACCTTTACTTCACCGAGGAAGACGTCGAGCGGTTGGGCGCGCTCGTGAAATGCGCTCCGCCATTGCGGAATCGCGCCCATCAAAACGAACTCCGCGAAGAGTTGTCGGCTGGGACCATCGATATTGTGGCCTCCGATCATTCGCCCGCGCCGCCGGAAATGAAGACCGAGGATTTCGCGCGCGCATGGGGCGGAATCGCGGGCGTGCAGAGCACGCTGGCCGTGCTCCTGGATCATGGCCTTCCGCTCGAACGTGTCGCTCAACTGCTTGCGGCTACGCCTGCGCGCCGCTTTCGGATTCGGCACAAAGGCGCGATCCGCCCCGGCAACGACGCCGATCTCGCTCTGGTGGATCTGTCCGCTGCCTATACACTGCGCCGCGAGGACATGGCGAGCCGGCACGGCCTGAGCCCCTATATCGGCAGAGCGTTCCGGGGCGTGGTGCGGCGGACTTTCGATACGCGGCGAAACCATCTTCGCGGACGGAATGTTCCCTTCGAATACACGAGGACGATTGGTTCGCCCCGAAGCTCAAGCGAGAGACAAACAGCATGCATGAATTCGGAAAAACACGCAGCGCACGATACCCCGACCACTTGTTGCACACTCCCGATGCATTCGTTCGCGCACCGCTGCCGGGCATGACGGGCGCGACGGCAATCGTCCACGCGGCGCCGGCGATCGGCGCGAAATTCACTCAGTACACCGTCGAGTTCGAACCGGGCGGAATGGTCGGAGCGGCGCGCGATCAGCGATTCGTCTATGTGCTGGAGGGCGAAGTCGAAGGAATGAAGGCCGGAGATTACGCGTGGTTCCCGCCGGGCGCTGGTGTGACACTGCGAGCGGCGTCGAAAGCGCGGGCCGCTGTGATCGAGAAGCCGTATCAGCCTCTCGCTGGCGCTGCGCTTCCCGCTTCCTTCCAGGGCAGTGAAAGTGATGTCGCGCCGGTTCCGCTGATGGGCGATCCCGATCTGGAAGTGCGGAGCCTGATCCCGGCCGATTTCGCGTTTGACCTCGCCGTGAATACCATGACCTTTCAGCCGGGCGCGACGCTGCCGATGGTGGAGATTCATGTGATGGAGCACGGTCTGCTGATGCTGGCGGGCGCGGGGATTTACCGGCTCGGCAACAACTGGTATTCAGTGGCCGCGGGCGATTTCATCTGGATGGCGCCATACCTGCCCCAGTGGTACGGCGCGCTCGGCAGGACGCCGACGAAATACCTCATCTACAAAGACTGGAATCGTTGACCGTGAAGCTGACCGTCGATCGGGATCGGTTGAGCCGAGAACTGGACGCTTTGGGCGCAATTTCATCCGAGCCCGCGCCTGTGGTGACGCGCGTGGTCTACACGGAAGCCGATCTGCGGGCGCGACGATTCGTGAAAGACCTTTGCCTTGAAGCCGGGCTCGATGTGCGCGAAGATCCGGTTGGCAATACCTTCGCGCGGTGGACGGGTTCCGAACCGGAATTACCGGCCGTGGCGACCGGATCGCATATCGACGCGATACCAAATGCCGGGCGGTTCGATGGCACGGTCGGCGTGCTGGGAGGCCTGGAGGCGATTCGCGCTTTGCAACGCTCGGGTGCGCGGCCTCGCCGTTCGATCGAGCTGGTGATCTTTACTTCCGAGGAGCCGACGCGGTTCGGAATCGGGTGCTTTGGCAGTCGGATGCTGGCGGGGACGAATTCAGGGGCGCTGCGCGATGCGGAAGGCAGGACGCTCGACGAGGTCCGCCGCGCCGCGGGGTTCACCGGCGAATTGTCGGAGGTGCCGCTGCCGAAAGGTTTCTATTCCGCGTTCCTCGAATTGCATATCGAACAGGGGCCGGACCTGGAAGAAAAGGGGCTCGATCTGGGAGTTGTTACGGCCATTGCCGCGCCTGCCACGCTGCGCATTGAAATCGAAGGCGAAGGCGGCCATGCCGGAGCGGTATTGATGCCGCAGCGGCGCGATGCTTTTCTCGCCGCGGCCGAGATCGCGCTCGCGGTGGAGCGCGCCGCGAAATCGACCGGCGCCGCGGATACGGTCGGCACTACCGGCATCTGCGATATTTTCCCGCGGGCGGTCAACAGCATTCCCAGCCGGGCACGGATGGCCATCGACGTTCGCGACATCGACGGGCGGCGCCGCGATTCCGTTCTCGCCGCGATCGGTCGCGCCGCGGAAGAGATCGCTTTGCTGCGCGGCGTGACGCTGCGCACCGAGGTGCTGAATGCCGATCCGCCGGCGCATTGCGATCCGGTTGCGATCGGCGCGCTGGAGCGGGCCTGTCGGACGCATGGCGCGAGTTATCAGCTGATGATCAGCCGGGCGTACCACGATTCGCTCTTCATGTCGCTGATCGCGCCGGCGGCGATGCTTTTCATCCCCTGCCGCGGTGGCGTGAGCCATCGGCCGGATGAATACTCTTCGCCGGAAGCGATCGCGCAGGGAGCGGTTGTGCTGGCGGAGGCGCTGGGCGGTCTGGCGGAGTAGCCGTTCTGCGATAAAGTAAATTCGATGAAAATATCCGCTGCTTTCGTTGCGTTTTCGCTGGTGTCATTTGGCTTCGCTCAACAGCCTCCGCAAGCGCCGCCCGTTGTGTCGCCTGAAGTGCTGGCGGATGGGCACGTCACCTTTCGCATCAATGCGCCGATGGCCCAGAATGTCCGGCTGACGGGAAGCGATATCCCCGGCAATCTGCAGGGCGCGGCTATGACAAAGAGCGAGAACGGCGTCTGGGAGGCCACGCTCGGGCCGATCGACCCGGGCGCTTACCGGTACACCTTCAACGTGGATCGCGTGTCGGTGATCGATCCGCGCAACGCCTCGATCAGCGAATCGAACAACAACGTCTGGAGCATGGTGTACATCCCCGGCGCGGATTTCATGGACACAAAAGACGTTCCGCATGGCTCGGTCTCGGCCGTTACTTACTATTCGTCGGTGTTGAAGAAGTTCCGGCGCATGCATGTCTACACGCCGCCGGGATACGAGACGGGGCAGGGGAAGTATCCGGTGTTCTATCTGCTGCATGGGGCGGGCGACTGCGATGAGTCGTGGACTTCGGTCGGGCGGGCCGGGTTCATCATGGACAATCTGATCGCGGCGAAGAAGGCGAAACCGATGGTCATCGTGATGCCCGCGGGGCACACGGCCCAGGGCGGCGGGGCGCTCGGCGCGCCGGGTTCGCAGGACCAGTTTGTCGCCGAGTTCAGTGCCGACATCATGCCTTACGCCGAAACTCATTACCGCGTACACACCGACAGGCAGCATCGCGCGATCGCCGGATTATCGATGGGCGGGACACAGACGCTGAACATCGCGATTCCGCACCTGGAAGAGTTTGCCGATGTCGGGGTCTTCAGTTCGGGGTTGATCGGGGCACTGCTTCCCGGTTCAGCGGCGGCTGCGCCCGCGCCGGCGTCGGCCTGGGAAGAACAGCATCGGGCGCAACTCGACAACGCCGCCGCAAAAAAGGGCTTGAAGCTGGTTTGGTTCAGCACCGGGTCGGACGACCGGCTGATCACGACGTCGCGCAGCACGGTGGACATGCTGAAGGCGCATGGATTCAACGCGACCTTCAAAGAAAGCCCCGGAGCTCACACCTGGATCAACTGGCGGAATTATCTGAACGAGTTCGCGCCGCAGTTGTTCCAGTAACGGATCAGTTGGTTCGTTTGGCCACGGCCTCTTCGGTTGCGATATCGGCGACGTTGCGGCTGATTTTGAGTTCGTCGCCCGAAAGCGTGGCTTTGTATGCGATGCGCAGGGGCATATCCTGGTAGTTGAGGTTTTCCACCCAGGACAGGTTGTTGCCGTCAGCCTTGCCCTCGGCGATCTCGCCGCTGCCGTTCGCAGAGGTGTATTTGCCGGTGAGCGTCGCGCCCGCGGCGGTCAGATCCCAGGTGTATTTCTGTTCGCCTACCTGAGTGTTGAAGGTGGCGGTCCATTTGCCGGTTGCGCCGGCGGCGTAGGCCATTACCGCAAATAGAAAGGCCGCGAAAAATCTGCGAAACTTCATGACATGCGCTCCTTATCGTACTTACTGTACTCCCTGACAGCCTTTGCCGTCATGTGTCAGGGCGTGGCTTTAGGGCAGAGCGCTCTCGGGCAGCAGACTAAGGTCGAGATCGAGAATCAATGGGTGCGGGTTCTGCGCGTTCAGCCGGGGCCGTTTTACTCGGAGCTTCCCGTGGTTGATGTGGCGCTGACGGGAGGGGTTCGCTATTTCGCCGGGAAAACTTCGCAGACCTACGAGAATGGCGAGCACATATTGATCGAGTTGAAGCCGGGCGCGCCGAAATCCGATCCCGTTAAACTCGATCCCGTCACGCTGGACCCCGAGCATCATCCGGTGGTTCTGGAGAACGACCGCGTACGGGCGATCCGCACGATTCTGGAGCCGCACCTGAAGAGTCCGAGGCACGAGCATCCGCACTACGTGGTGGTGTACCTGACGGATCTGCATACCACGATGACTCTCGCGGATGGCAGGAATTTGGACAATCCGCGGAAGCCCGGCGAAGTGGCGTGGCGCGATGCGCTGAGCCACGTGACGGAGAATATCGGCGATAAGACCGCCGTCGAGATCCAGGTCGAGATCAAGTAAGCCTCGCCGGCTTACTGCTTGAAGAAGTGCGCGATCTTCTTGCCGCCGTCTTCGGTGTAGTAGACGGTCACTTTGCCGGCTTTCTCCAGCCCTTTGCCGGTTTCGCGGCCCGCGGCGGTAGTCAGGTGGTAGGTTTCCTCGCCGCCTTCGGCAGTCTTGACCGTAACGGTTTTCGCCGCCTTATCGACGCTCTTCACGGCGACCACGGTCGTTTTCAGGCCGTCCTTGCCCACGTGCTCGATCGCGTCGCCCGTTTTCACCGCGCCCTTCTCGGTGTAATGCACCACGACGTGGTCGCCTTCCTTGACACCATCGAACGTGTCTTTGGCGCCTTCGGCGGTCTTTGTCCCGACATAGTGTACGGTCTGTTCGGTGCCGTCGGCGGTTTTCACCACCACGGTTTTTCCCGCTCTATCGACGGTCTTCACGGTGCCTTCGACGGCTCCGGGGACATCGTCGGCGGCGAATGAGGCGCAGGCCAGCAGGGCTGACATAAGCGCAAAACGTAAGCAAGTCTTCATGGTTATCTCCTGGATTCTAACCAGTGTAATCCAACTTACTTAACTCAGGAGCTTCAGCCCTTCGCGACTTGCCCCGGTGGCACTGGGAATTGCCAAGCCGCGAGTGTGAGGTTCAATCCTTATCGTGGCTACGGCGAGGTATGGGAGAGTCCATTGGTGTCCCACGCGCGTAGAGGGTTGATGATTATTCCGCCGCCTGAGATGGAAGCGCCGCTGGTTGCGGACCAATCCGAACCAAAGCCTTCCCGCGGTAAACAGCTGGCAGCGTGGACCAGGCAGGTTGCGCAGCGGCGATGGGTGAAAGTCACGGGTCTCGCGGCCGCCTGTTTTGTAGCGCTCGCCTGCATATTGTTCCTCGGTTTGTATGCCTGGTATTCGCGGGTGATCGACCGCAGATTGCAGGGTGGGCCGTTCGCCGATTCGGTGAACATCTATGCGGCGCCGCTGGTTTTGTCGGTCGGCGACGAAGCGAGCGCGGCGGATCTGGCGGTGGAACTGCGCACGGCCGGTTATCGCGAATCGAGCACAGCAGCTCCGTTTACCTATCAGGTGGAGAACGGATCGATTCTTATCGTCCCCGACGAAGGCGGTTCGCCAACGCGTATTTTCATTGCGGGCGGGCGCGTCCCGCGCATTCAAAGCAATGGCAAAGACATTCGAGATCTCAGCGTTCTCAACGTTGCGTCGCCGCTGATTACAACGCTCTCGCGAAAGAAAGAAGAGCGGCTGCTGGTTCGATTCGACGCCATTCCGCAAGTGCTGGTCAACGCAATTCTCTCGGCCGAGGATAAGCGTTTCTTCCATCACGACGGGATCGATCTGCCGCGCATTGTCAAAGCGGCGTTCGTGGATATGAAGGACGGGCGGAAAGAACAGGGCGCGTCGACGCTGACAATGCAACTTGTGCGCGGGCTCTGGCTGGAGCCGGACAAGCAGTGGAAGCGAAAGGTGGCCGAGGTGATGATGACAATCCACCTCGAGCGGGAGTGGTCGAAAGAGAAGATCTTCGAAACGTACGTGAACGAGGTGTATCTGGGCCGGCAGGCGGATTACAGCGTTCACGGTTTCGGCGAGGGCGCGCGTTTGTTCTTCGGAAAGGAGTTGAAAGATATCACGCTGCCCGAGGCGGCGCTGCTGGCGGGTCTGGTGCAGCGGCCAAGCTACCTCAATCCGTTTCGTTTCCCGATCGCGCAAAAGAACGCCGCGACATGGTTCTGGCGATGATGCGCAGCAACGAGTACATCACGCCGGAGCAATTCGAGCAGAGCAGTGAACGAACCGATTCGCGTGACCGGCGACTGCGCTGAGCGAGGCGCGCGCTCCTTATTTTCTCGATCTGGTGAATGATGAACTGCAGGATGACGAGATCGATTCGCGATGATGCATAGCACACATCGATCTGAATCTGCAGCGCGCGGCTGACGAAGCCGTCAAGGCCGGGAATGCAGAATGTGGATCAGCTGTTGTCGAAGCGAACGGGCAAATCCGGACCGAAGGCGGAGGTTGCGCTGATCGCGCTCGATCCGCAAACCGGGGAGATCAAGAGCGCTGGTGGGGGGCAGAAACTATCAGCGCAGCCAGTTGGATCGCATTCTGTCGAAGCGGCCGCCGGGTTCGGTGTTCAAGCCGTTTGTGTATGCGGCCGCGCTGGATACCGCGATATCCGGGCGGCTCGGCCGTTTATACGCCGGCGAGCACGGTGGACGACAGCGCCACGACGTTCTGGTTCAGCGGAAAACCATACCAACCCGGCTAACTTTCGCGGGGAGCATTTCGGCACGATGACGTTCCGGCAGGCGCTGGCAAAATCGGATAATGTCGCGGCGGTGAACGTGGCGCAGGAAGTGGGGTACGGGAAAGTGGTCGAGATGGCGCGGCGGTTTGGTTTGAACGATGGGATTCGCGCCACGCCCTCCGTCGCGCTCGGCGCTTATCAGGTGACGCCGCTCGAAATCGCGGCCGCATACACGGCTTTCGCCAACGGCGGAGTGCGCGTGAAACCGAGTGGTCTTTTCGAGTTTTCGGAACGGGAACAACGGAATCGATTGGCAGCGCGACGGACTCCGTCCGGGCACTCGATCCGAGAGTCAACTGGCTGATGGTGAGCATGCTGGAGGAGGTCATGCGGTCGGGCACGGCGGCTTCGGTGCGGAGCCTCGGATTCACGCTGCCTGCGGCGGGGAAGACCGGGACGTCGCACGACGGATGGTTCGCCGGATTCACGTCGCAATTGTTGTGCGTGGTCTGGGTGGGGTTCGACGATTACAGTGAGTTGGGCCTTGAAGGAGCAAGGTCGGCGCTCCCGATCTGGACGGAGTTCATGAAGCGGGCTTCGCGCATGGGCGCGTACCGGAACGCGAAAGAGTTTCCGATGCCCGCCGGGATTGTGTCGGCGAATATTTGCGTCGACAGCGGTAAACTGGCGGGCGATCAGTGCCCGAATACACGGAGTGAGTTCTTCGTTTCCGGCAGCGAACCGATGGTGAAGTGCGACCTGCACAAGTTGGAGGACGCACCCCCGCTTGCGCCGGATGACGCGCAGGCTCCGATCACGGTGATCGCGGATCCCGCTCCTGGAGCGGATCCGGCAACGAAGTAAGCGCGTACCGATACGCTCGGGCGGCCCGGGTTTCGCGCACCCGGCGGAGACTGGTCTTCCCATAGGCCGCCAAAAATGCGAGGATAAGAAAACACCCTTGCAGTTCAGGCCACGCCCATGCCCAAGAAGATAGCTCTCACGTACAAGGGCCCACACAAGGGTCTCCGCAGGATCTCCTCCGGCAGCCAAGCTGACGGCGCTGCTGAAACCTTACAAGGGGCTGATCGCGATGCTGCTGGCGTTAACTCTGATCGGGAAAGCCTGAATCTCGTGGTGCCGCAACTGATTTCGCGCACGATCGACGCGTGGACGCGGGGGCAATTCGTGCTGCACACGATTGTCGAACAGTTTCTTGCGGTGGCGCTCGCGGGTGTTCATTCTCACGTACGTGCAGAGCGTGATGCAGACCTATGCGGCGGAACGAGTGGCGAAGGATATTCGGACGCGTATCGCCGCGAAGATCTCGTCGCAGTCGTTTGCGTGGGTGGAAGGAATCACGCCCGCAAAGCTGCTGACGAATCTCACGTCAGACGTGGATTCGGTGAAGATGTTCGTATCGATGGCGATCGCGACGATTATTGCGTCGGTGTTTCTCATCGTCGGCGCGAGCATATTGCTGCTCTCGATCAACTGGCGGCTGGGGCTGGGCGTCCTCGGCATCGTGCCGTTCATTGCGATTACGTTCCAGCTGGTGCTGCGAAAAGTGCGCACGCTGTTCAAGCGAGGCGCAGGAGGCCATCGACTGGCTGAACCGCGTGATCAGCGAAAGCATTCTGGGTGCGTCGCTGATCCGGCTCCTCAATACGCAGCACCTCGAATACGAGAAATTTCTGGCGGCGAATACGGAGGCGAAGGAGATCGGGCTCAGCATTCTGCGGCTCTTCGCGAGTCTGATTCCGGCGATTACGCTGGCTACCAATATGGCGATGGTGGTGATTCTTGCGCTTGGCGGCCATTTCGTGATCGTGGGCGGCATGACGCTGGGGCAGTTTACGGCCTTCAACACCTACATTGCGATTCTGATTTTCCCGATCATCCTCATCGGATTCATGAGTAACGTGATCGCGCAGGCGGGCGCGTCTTACATGCGCATCGGGATGATTCTCGGACGCGCAGGAAGAAGCGAAGAGCGGCGAGCGTTGTCGGCGGTCTGCGGGGCGACGTGGGGATGAACGACGTCACTCTGGCATTCGGCGAGAAGAAAGCGCTCAAGAACGTTTCGTTCGCCGCGGCCGCGGGGACGAGGACGGCGATCATCGGGCCTACCGCGGCGGGGAAAACGCAGCTTCTTTATCTGCTGATCGGACTGCTGAAACCGACTTCGGGAACCATCACTTACGATGGCGAGCCGATCGACGATTACGACAAGGAATCGCTGCACCAGCACGTGGGATTCGTTTTCCAGGACAGCATGATGTTCAATCTGACGCTCCGGGAGAACATCGCGTTCAGCAATACCGTGGAAGACAAAGATATCGAAAAGGCGATTCAAACGGCGGAGCTGAACGACTTCATCGCCGCGCTGCCGCAGGGTCTGGACAGCGATTGTTTCCGAGCGCGGGACGAGCCTTTCGGGCGGACAGAAGCAGCGGGTGATGCTGGCGCGCGCGCTGGCGCTCAATCCCAGCGTGCTGCTGCTGGACGATTTCACGGCGCGCGTGGATTCGAGAACCGAGCACGCGATTCTGGAAAACGTGCGGAAGAACTACCCGGGAATCACTTTGATTTCGGTCACGCAGAAGATCGCTTCGGTGGCCGATTACGACCAGATCATTCTGCTGATGGAAGGCGAGGTGCTGGCGACGGGAACCCATCAGCGAGCTCATGGCGGTATCGCCGGAATACGTTCAACTTTATGACTCCCAGCGCAGCACGAGCCACTACGAATTACACGCTTGAGAAATCGGCGGGGCCGCGTCCGGGCAAGCGAAGAAGTCTCTGCGCGAGACGGGCAAGAAGTTGTTCCCCTGTTCGCGGGTGAGAAAGCCAATGTGATCATGGCTGTGGTCGCGATCGTGATCAGCTCGCATGGCGACTCTGGTTGCGCCGGTGCTGATGATCCGCGCGATCGATACTTACATCCGCCCGAAGCAGGCGCGGGATTGCTGACGCGCCGCGGCATGATCTCGCGATTTACGTAGCGGGACCGGTCGCGAGTTACATTCAGGTGCTCACGATGGGCGGGGTGGGACGCCGCGTCCTGTGGGGACTGCGGAACCAGTTGTTCCTGAAACTGTAGGAGCTGCCGGTCGCATTCTTCAACCAGAACAAGGCGGGCGACCTGATCTCGCGGCTGAACAACGATACGGACAAGCTGAATCACGTTCGTGTCGCAATCGCTGATGCAGTTTGTGGGCAGCGTGTTTCTGATCACGGGCGCGGGGTTATTCATTATCACTCTGGATATCCGGCTGGGAATTGCGGCTCTGCTGCCCGCTCTGGGCGTGGTGCTGATTACCCGAGGGACTTCCGCGTGGATCAAGAGCAGGAACCTGAAGAGCCTGCAATCACTGGGCGGGATGAGTTCGGAAGTGCAGGAAAGCCTGAATAACTTCAAGGTGATTGTGGCGTTTAACCGCGTGGATTATTTTCGCGCGAAATTCAATGCGGCGAACGAGAAGAACTTCGCGGCGTCCTCGTCGGCGGGATGGTGAATGGCGTGTTTATGCCGCTGTATGGCCTTTCTTCGCACCTCGCGCAACTTGTGGTGGTGGCTTACGGGATCTATCTGATCAACGCCGGTCATGGTTACGGTCGGGCTGTTGATTGGCTTTCTGATTTACGTCAATAACTTTTACGGGCCGTTGCGGCAACTGGCGACCGTGTGGGCGTCATTCCAGCTGGCGGTTGCGGCGACGGACCGGATTTCGGAAGTGCTGGCCTCGAATCCAACATGCCGGTGATTGAGGCGGGGCCGCTGGAATCGAATTCCGTGCTGGAGTTTCGCAAGGTCGATTTCCATTATCCGGACGGCAAAGAAGTTTTGCGCGATGTCAGTTTCACGCTGGAGAAAGGCAAGGCGTATGCGCTCGTCGGGCCGACTGGCGGGGGTAAAACGACTACCGCGAATCTGATGGCGCGGCTTTACGATCCGTCGAAGGGGTCGGTTTTTCTGGATGGCCGGGATATCCGTTCGTGGCCGGCGGCAGAGCGCGCGAAAAGTCGGGTTCATTCTGCAGGAGCCTTTTCTGTTCAGCGGAACGGTGCGGGACAACATCGTTTACGGGAACGAAGAATACAAGAACTACACGAGCGAGCAGCTGGCTGAAGTTCTGACGGCTTCCAATCTTTCGTCCTTGATTTCGCGCTTTTCCGAGGGGCTCGACACCGTTGTTACCACCAGCGGAAACAGTATCAGTCTGGGGCAGAAACAGCTGATTGCGTTCATGCGCGCCACTTTGCGCAAGCCGGAACTGCTGATTCTGGATGAGGCCACAGCGAACATCGATACCGTGACGGAAGAGTTGCTGCAGGAGATTCTGGACAAGCTGCCCGCTTCGACGACAAAGGTGATCATCGCTCACCGGCTGAACACCATCTCAAACGTCGATCAGATTTTCTTCGTGAATTCGGGGGAAATTACGCTGGCGGGATCGATGGAGCACGCGGTCGATATGCTGCTGCATGAAAAGCGGGAAAGCTAGGGTCTGATGCTCACCTCTGCCAACTGCTCGCGGCGACAGAGTTGGTGCGGGCGAAATTCAACACGCCAGTGGCGGAAAAGTGCAGTTGATACAATGATTATGTTGTATTGATGCAATGATTCCAGAATGGCTGGTCAGCGGCGACCTTCCACCCGGTGTGCATTTCGCCACCTGGCAGGAACTCGAGGATCGGCTCAGCTTCAATCAGTGGCGTCAGCAGGTGATGGCAGGATTCCGAGAGGCTTGCGAGGAGTTGCGTAAAGCCGGCTGTCGATTGGTTTACCCGGACGGCAGCTTTGTCACCCGGAAAGAACATCCGGCCGACTTCGACGCCTGTTGGGACGTGCGGAACGTGAACGACGCCAGGCTCGACCCCGTCTTCTGGGATCTCTCTCAGGGACGCGCGGCGCAGAAGCTGCGGTTCCTGGGCTAGCTGTTTCCCGGCACAGCTGCCTGAAGGTGCCACCGGCAGGGCGCGGGGAAGGGGCAGCCAAAAATGATCAAAGAACGAAAAGCAGTACCGAATCACAAAGGCGCAAGTGCGGCGGTTTCAGGAAGCGGTCACGGAGTTGGCCGGTCAGGAGCGCCCCTCGAACATCAGCGCACGATTGTGGCAGGCCCAGAGCGAGACCGCCCGGAGTCAGATGGAGGAATTGCGAGAGCAGGTTGAAGCCTACGAGCGGCTCAACGCGGGCCGGAGCAGGGAGGTGGTTCTCGATGGGGTGGAGGATTTGCCGAAAGCCCTGATCCGCGCACGCATAGCGGCGGGAATGACGCAGGAGGGCCTGGCGCGCCGCCTTGGGGTCAAGCCGCAACAGGTACAGCGCTATGAGGCGACGGAGTATGAGAGCGCCAGCTTCGCCCGCATTCTGAAAGTCGTGCAGGCCCTCGGGCTGAGCATGCCCAAAGCGGTACGACTGGTACGCAATGGTTGAGATGATGGCCCTTTGCCGCGCTCGAACTGTCAGGCGAACATGTGGAACGGCTCGAACTCGCCGTTCAGCAGTTCGCGCGTATCGGGGTGGCCCAGCCAGCCGGCGATCATGGTCGCGTAGACGCGGCGGAAATCGGTGGTGTGGATCAGGTTGTCGCCTTCGTCGAGCTTCGTCAGGCTGGGAGGTGTGCCGTAGTGGCCGCCCTTCACCTGGTTGCCGGCGACGAACATCAGGTTCGCGGAGCCGTGATCGGTGCCGAGGCTGACGTTCTCGGGAACGCGGCGGCCGAATTCCGAAAACGACCATGATGACCACGTCATCGGCGCGGCCGATGCGTTTCAGATCCTTCATGAATGCGGAGACGGCGTCGGACGCGTAGGTCAAGCAGGCGCTGGTGGACGTCGTTCTGGAAGACGTGGGTGTCGAAGGCGTTGTTGCGATACGCCGTGTAATAGAGGCGCGTCGGCATGCCCGCTTCGATGAGCGCGGCGACTTTCGGGCAGATCGAGCCCGGCGATTCCGTAGTCGACCGGCGAATGGTATTTCGCCCAGGCTTCCTGCACCAGCGTCGAGGCGTCCTGCGCGCTCTGCGCGGTGTCGAGAAGGAATTGGCGCGACGGGTTGTCGACTTTGCCGCTGTCGGGTGCCGGCCTTGAAGCACTTCGCGTCTCGTCGAAGAAACTTTCGCGCGTGAATTTGTTGGGATCGTCGAAGACTACCGGGACATGGCGGCGGCTGCGCACGGCGAGCGATTGGCGCGCGTCGATATTCACGATGAAGTTCGGCGGCGCCTCGGGCGCGATCGTCATCGGCGAGGCGGCCGACCCAGCCATATTGCTCGCCGCTGTTGGGCGCGGCGGTGTGCCAGTACGCCATCGACGTGAAATGCGAGAACGAAGGGTTCTCGTAGCCGCAGCCGTGCACGATGGCGAGTTTGCCGTCCTTATATAGGCGTTCGAAGCCGGCCATGCCGCGATTGAAACCGAAGTGATCGTCGATCGTGCGGACCGTATTCTTCGGGATGGCCGATTTTGGGGCGGAGCTTGTAGTAGGCATCGTCGCCGTAGGGGACGAGCGTGTTGAGGCCGTCATTGCCGCCGGAGAGTTCGAGCACCACCAGGATCTTGCCGTTCGATTCGGCTTCGGCGGCGATGGCGGCGGCGGCCTGGCCGAAGACGCCGGCGCGCAGAGCGGTGCCCGGCGGCCATGCTCAGGCCGGAGAAGCCGGCTCGCAGAAGATCGCGGCGGTTGTATCTACTGAAAGAAAATCGGTCTTCACTCAGTTACACAAATTCCTCTAACTTCAACTGATACTCGGGCTGGCTCATGATCAGGTGCAGAGCCAGGCGCAACGGCTCTTCCATATAGGTTCGGGCGGCGGCGATGTCCGTGGTGCCCAGCTCATGGTCGAGGAAAGCGACCATCTTCTTGTCGCGCGGCGTCGCCCGGCGGCACGCGCATGAAGCGGTGAATCAGGTAATCGACCACCTGCGTGGTGTTCTGTCAGCTTCGCGTCGAGCACCATGCGGGAGAGATCGACCTGCGCGATATCGCGCGGGATCGGCTTGACCTTTTCGATGGCCAGCTGCCAGCCGCGGAAGCTGCCGTAGCGGGTGTTGAAATCCTCGTCGCGATCGGCGTTCATGTTCGATTCGGCCATGACGCCGGACTTCGATTCGGGCTTGGTTGCGGCGGTGATGTCCATGCCCTGGCGGATGCGGTTGGCCACGTCGCGGATGTCTTCGCTGAAGTTGACGCGATCGGGCGGAATGAAATTGATATCGGGAAACAGTACGTCGCGCGCGAAATTGCCGCGCTCGAGAAGCAGACCGGGAGTGATCCAGCTGGTGCCGCCGGCCCAGCCCGCAACCGTGGGCGGCGAGAAGAGGCGCTGGCCCAGCGCGCCGGTGGCGATGTTGAAATCGGGCACGCCGGGAACGTCGGCGAGACCCAGTTTGCGGTAGGTGGATACGGCCAGTTCGACCGGGCTCTTGATTTGCGTGCCGACGGATGCGGGGCTGTAGAAATCGCGCGAGAGGAAGATGGTTTCGAGCAGCGGCGCGATTTCATAATGCGAATCGCGCAGCACCGATGCCGAGTTTCTTCTGCAGGTCCGGCGAAAGATCCTGGCGGACGAAGAAGCGGTAGATCTTGCCGGCGATGTAATCGGCCGTGACGGGCTGCTGCATGATGATGTCGATCACCTGCACGCCATCGAAGTTGCCGGTCTTGCCAAGGAAGGTCTTTTCGCCGTCGTCGTGCTGATCTTTGTTGACGACAAATTTCAGATCCACGTAATTCCAGCCGGTGAAGGCGCGCGCGGCTTCGCGGATGTCTTTCTCGGTGTAGTGGCCCACGCCCATGGTGAACATTTCCATGATTTCGCGGGCGAAATTTTCGTTGGGCGCGCCTTTGACGTTGACGCCGGCGTCGAGGAAGGTGAGCATGCCGGGGTCCTCGGCCACGGCGACCATCAGGTCTCTGAAATTGCCCGTGCCGTGGTCTTCGTAGAGCTCCAGTTCGTCGAGCAGCTTGCGGTAATCGCGCACCTTGGGCTCGTTGGCGGCGAAATGGCCATGCCAGAAGAGCGCCATCTTTTCCTGCAGCGGCCGCGGGCTGAAGTGAGCATGCGGTTGGCCCACCAATAGGCGACGCGATTGGTTTCGAGGGTGCTCGCGCGAAGCCAGTAGAAAAACTCGTCGACCACGGGCTGCAAGCGCCGGTTGCCGGTGGGTTTTACCTTGATGCCGAGAGCTTCGCCGGTGGCCTTGGCCTGATCGGTGACGGCGGGGCGGCTGGGAGGAAACGGTTCGAGGCCGGGATCGTGGATGTCGGATTCGTCAAACGCAGGCAGCTGGAGCTGCGTCGACGCCTTCGAAGCGGACCAGGCGGGCGACGGCCTGGCGCGGGAGTCAGTTTCGCGAGGGCGGCGATCTCGTCGGGCGTTCCGCCGAACCCGGCGCGTTCGAGCAGGTGAGCCGCGAAATCGCGATTCCAATCGGCCGCGGCGATGGGTGTCAGATCGTTTTGCCAGGCGGCGGGCCCGGCGGTCTGGGCGACGGCGGAGACAGCCGCGAACGACATCAGAATAACGAATGGCTTCGGATCGCGAATCATTTCCAACTCTCTTGAGATTCTGTCACAATTACCCGCCCGATTGGCGGGCCCGTGCGACATAAGATGGTTTCTGATGGTTCGCAGGCGGTCTTTCGCCCGCATCTTTCCGCGCGCGATGGTGGCGATCGTGGCCGCCTTCTACGGCGTTGTGATCCTGAGCCTCGTCGCGCTTCGGTGGGTCAACCCTCCCACGACTGCGCTCCAGATGGAACGGCGCTTCGAGGCTTCGATTCAACACAAGGCGTACCAGAAGTCTCATGCTTTCGTGCCGCTGCGGGAAATTTCCCCGAACCTTCAGCATGCGGTGATTGCGGCCGAGGACGCCCGCTTCTACCAGCATCACGGGTTCGACTGGAAACAGGTTCAGATTGCCATCGAGGATGACAGGGAACGCGGGAGACGGCGCGGCGCTTCCACGATCACGCAGCAGCTGGTGAAGAATCTGTTTCTGGGAACCAGCCGGTCTCTTATCTATAATTCCATCCGCAAGGGCATTGAGTTTACGATCGTGCCTTTGACGGAGGGTTTGCTCTCAAAACAGCGCATTCTCGAGTTGTATTTGAACGTAATCGAATGGGGACCGGGAACATTTGGCGCGGAGGCTTCGTCTGTTCATTACTACGGCGTGCCGGCGAAACGGATCACACGGGATGAGGCGGTGGAACTTGCCACGGTGCTGCCCGCGCCACTTCGACGAAAACCGGGCCGAATGACCGAATACGGCAGCCAGATCCTTGAACGTATGGCGCAAATGGGCTGGTGAAATGACATACTTGCCGTGGAAGAGGGGAAAACGGATATGAGGAGCAGCCGGGTCAGAGAGGCGTTCGCGGTGTGTCTGTGGATCGCCTGCGCGGGGGTGGTTTCGGCCCAGAACGACATCCGAGGCCACTGGAGCGGGAATGTCGATACGCCCGGCGGTTCGTTCGGGATCGAATTCGATCTGGACAAGACGGCAAGCGGCTGGATCGGATCGATGTCGATTCCGGCGCAGGGTGCTTCAGGGATTCCGCTCGACCCGATCACGTTCGCGGACGGGAAAGCTTCGTTCACCGTGAAGGGGCCGGCTGGCGCCTCGCCAGGGTTCAGCGGAACGCTTTCGGCGGACGGGAAGACCCTCGACGGAAACTTTTCGGCGGGTCCGCAATCTCTGCCCTTGAAACTGACGCGGACCGGTGAGGCGAAAGTCGACGTGCCGAAGGCGAGCCCTCCCGTTTCGGCGGAGTTTCTGGGGACGTGGGAAGGCACCGTTAATTTCGGGCAGCCGCTGCGACTTACGCTGACGATCTCGAACGGGAAGGCCGGAGCTGAGGCGATGCTGGTGAGCCTCGATCAGGGCAATGCCAGTATCCCGGTGAGCGCCATTACCCAGAAGGCGACGAAGCTGTCGCTTGATGTGAAGTTGGTCGGCGGCGGGTTCGAGGGCGAGATGAACAAGGAAGGCACGCAGATCGATGGGACGTGGTCGCAGGCGGGGATGACTACGCCGCTGTTGTTTAAGAAGGCGGCGGCCAGCAAGTAACGCCCACTCACACGAATCTATGCGCGTGCCGCGTTGAGGGCTGCCAGCACACGGTTGGCGCGGAAGGGAACTCTGCGGATGCGAACGCCGGTCGCATCGTGGATCGCATTCGCCACCGCTGCCATTAATGGCTTGCACGCCGCCTCGCCGCCTCCATACGGAGCAAGGTCGGGCCGGTTCGGATTGGGATCTCCATTCAACAGCACAACATCAATCTTCGCCGGAGCATCGGCATGCCGAAGGCTCGGATGAGTGACCCAGTCCACGCTCGTGACCTTTTCCGTATTGAACTGGACCTCTTCATGAAGCGCGCGGCTCAGCGAATGCAGCATCGCGCATTCGACGGTGTGGCGCAGCGCCTCCGGGTTGATCACCAGCCCGCAGTCGTGCGCGCACACCAGCCGCTTCACCCAGACGCGGCCGGTGCGGCGGTTCACCTCGACCTCAGCGATCTCCGCGGCAATGGTCTGTCCGCGGAATGCATATGCGAAACCGCGCCCCGTCAGGATGTCGGCATCCGGATGCCAACTCGTTTTCGGTGAAGGCCGCGGATCCCACCCGTACGTTTCCGCTGCCGCCTTTACGGCCGCAATGGACCGGGCCCGCCTGAACCCGGCATCGTCCGTCGTGCTCGCCGTGAGGAGCTTCATGCGAAATTCCACCGGGTCGGCTTTCGCGGCGGCGGCCAGTTCGTCGATGAAGGATTCGGCCGCGAAGGTGGATTGCGGGCCGTTGGGATCGCGCAGATTTCCCGTGCGAACCGGCGTCTCCCAGACAAGCGGCAGGCTCACCACATCCCGCGTCATGCGGCGATTCGGGATGGCGTACATTTCCGCCGGAATTTCGGAACTGCCCGCGGCGGGTTTGGCGCGCCTCGACCCCATGAGCTGAGCGATCAGAACGGTATCGGGCTCGTTATAGCCCACGTGGTTGTAGTCGGAGGCGCGGGCATGGTATTCGTATGCCACGAGGTTCCCCGAAGCATCGAGGCCCCCGCGCATCTTGACGGCGAAAGCCGGCGCCTTGGTGTCCCAGGCGGTTTCTTCGTCCCGCATCCACTGAATGCGAACCGGGCGGCCAATCTCCTTCGCAAGGTAAGCCGCCTCGAATCCCGCATCGTCGGCGGCGGTGCGCCCGAAGCCCTGCGGGCCTTCCATCCAGATGACGCGCACTTTGTCCCGGGGCATCCCGAGGAACGTGGCGACGCCCGTGCGCATCCCGTAGGACTTCATATCGTTCGAATAGATCGTCATCAGGCCGTTCGACGGGTCCGCCAGGGCGTGGGCCGGGCTGAATGCCGTGTGCCCCTGATACGGGATGTCGTAATCGGCTTCGATGATCTTTGCCGCGCCCGCGAACGCCGTTTCCGGGTTTCCCACCACGACCGGGTTGGAAACAGAGGTGGGCGTTGCGCCGCGCATGTAAGTGAACAAATCTTCCGATGACGGGAAAGGCGCGGTGGCCGGCTTTTCCCATGTGGCCTTGAGCTTCTTCGATGCGTTGATCGCCTGCTCTTCCCGTTCGCAGACGACGGCGAGATAGTTGCCCTTGCTCACGACTTTGACGAATCCCGGCATGCTTCTGCACAGAGGATTCGTCGATGCTCATCAGCTTCGCCCCCGCGAACGGCGGCTTCACATTGCGGGCGTGAACCATGCCGGGCAGCTTGACGTCGACCGCCCATTTCAGCGAACCATCCACCTTGGCGGGGATGTCGTAGCGCTGGGGAGACAGGCCGATATTCTTGAACGCCTGTAGCGGCTTGACAGGGGCGACGCCGGTAATCGCGTTGATGTTGTTGCCCTTCACCGCGACGTTGAATCGCTTTCCGCCGATCAGTTGTCCGTAGGTGACGCGCTTCGAAGGATCGCCGGTCACCGTGATCACGCCCTCGCTCACGCTCAGCTGGTCGACAGGCACGCCAAGGCTTGCGGATGCCATCTCGAGCAATGTTCTTCGTGCCTCGGCCGCGACGCGTCGCATGGGCCAGCTATCGCGTTCCATCGCGGTCGAGCCGCCGGAACCGCCCTGGTCGACGGTGATATCCGTGCTGCCCATGATGCAGGTGGTCCTGGCGTAGGGGAAGTCCAGTTCGTCGGACATGATCTGCCGGAAGGCCGTTCCCGTGCCCTGGCCGCAATCCGTCTTGCCGACGTAGAAGGTCGCGGTGTCGTCCTGATGAATGACGATCCACGAATCGACCTGGTGGAAGTCGGGGTCGGGATACGGACCGGCGGACGCCCGTCGGCGGCTGCGGGTGCTTGAGCTTTCGCTTCAGGCACGAACGAGGCGGCTGCGCCCGCGGCGCTGAAGGTCACGGCGAACATGCCTGCGTTCCTGAGGAAGTCCCTGCGCGAGGGAGTGACGCTCGACTTCTCCAGTTCCTGTTCGACTTCCCGGGGAATGCCGTTGAACGGATGTCATGCCGTCACCTTCGCTTTCCCCGGCTGCCGGGCGTCCGCGATGGCTTTCGCGCCGCGCTTGATGGCCGCCTGAACCCGGTAAAACGTCATGCAGCGGCACAGCACCCCGTTCATTCCTTCGCGAATCTGCGCATCCGACGGATTGGGAATCTTGTCGAGCAGCGCCTTGGCGGTCATGATCTGCCCGTTCTGGCAGAAGCCGCACTGCGGGACCTGTTCGTCGATCCAGGCTTGCTGCAGCGGGTGAAGTTTACCCCCTTTGGCGAGGCCTTCGAGCGTGGTGATTTCCGCTCTTCACGGAAGAGACCGGGGTGATGCACGACCGAATCGCCGCGCCGTTCATGATCACCGTGCACGCCCCGCACTGGCCAAGCCCGCAACCAAAGTGCGGCCCCTGCAGGCCGAGATCATTACGCAGGATGTAGAGCAGAGGGGTCGCGGGCTCGACATCCAACGAGTGAACGCTGCCGTTCACCGTCAACGTTATTTTGCTCATTCCGCGTTCTCCCTGACCGCTCGGCGACTTAGTCTCGCAGTGTCGATTTTATCAGGAAAACGCGGATGCTTTCGGTTGCCTGGTAACCTGCTAAATTGTGGTTGATTTTTCTGGCAGTGCGTGGATCCCCGCACACCGGAGTTCCCGGTTCAGCGGGTCTCGCTTAAGGTGAAGGCCATCTTTGTGTCGCACAATGCAGAAGCAGCACGTCTCCCATTGTCTGAATTTCTTTGGTGTCTGATACGAAGAATAGATGCCGTGCGGCCATCGCTTACGGAAGCACTTCAAGCACATGCTGTGCATCCACCGGCTTTCGCTCACGGCAGCTATCATATCGCCACAAAAGCAAAAACGGCCCGGATGTTCGGGCGCCGTCAGAGTTGGTGGCGGGGCGGACTCCCGGTTGCTTCAGCCGCCAACTTTACCTGGTCGCCGTGACGGCGCTCGCGAGAAACGCCTTCGCATGAGTTATCTCGGGACGCGTGGTGTGAGCGCCGTTGTCAGTCACCTGAAGCAGCGCTGTGTAGTACCCGCGGGCTTTCGCCGCGTCGCCCGCGGCTTCGGCGGCCATGCCGGCGTTGGAAAGGCCATTGAAGCGGCCGGGACTGAGCTTGAGGTCACGCTCGTATTCGACAAGGGCGTCGTTCGGACGGTTTAAATCGAGCAGCATGTCCGCCAGCATTTCGCGCACGGGAATGTCGACTTCTCCCTGTCCGACTTTGTCCTGAAGGTCGGCCGTTTCGCGCATCAGGCCGAGGGCCTTGTCGCGATCGCCCTGCGCCCAGGCGGCCCATGCGCGGACGGTGCCCGTTTCAATCCGCGGCCCGGTGCCTTCGGCGAGATACGGGCGCGGACCCTTCTTCACTTCTTCCATAAGGGATTCGTATTTCGCGAGGTCCGCCTTGCCGGCGGAGGCGCTCTTCAGATGCCCGTTCGCGATTGCCCTCGCCCAGTAAGTCATAAGCTGAACGTCGGGCGGGGCGCCAGGCAGAGGGGGCATGGCGGCGGCCGTCTTCCAGTCGCGGCGTTCGAGCGTGTAAAACACAGGAAACTCGGTGGTGTAGGCGGGCACCATGGTTTCCATGCCATCCTGGACCATGCCGGGCATAGCGGCCATGTGTTTCAGCAGCGCGGCTGTGTCGTCGAGGAGAGCTTTGGCGGCGGCGTCCTCGCCGCTCTGCAGGTAGGCGTAGAACAGAAACTCGTCCGGATGAAGCTGGTCGAAGCCCCCGCCGCGGTTGCCTTCGGCCGCTTTCCGCGCGGCGGCCACGGCGGCGAGATTGGCTTTGATGTCCTCAGGCCACATGCCGAGGCGGGCAAAGATATGGCCGCCCATGTGCGCGGCGTGCGCGCCGGAGGACGCGATGATGCCGTAGCGTTCGGCGGCGTGAAGCCCCTCGGGCGCCATGGACGGGTTATCGCAGGCGTGGATGATGTAATGCACGACACCGGGATGATCGGGGTTCTTTTCGACGAGCGGCGTCAGCAGGGCGAGCGCCTGGTGCTCTTTGGTGAGGCTGGTGTCGTCGGGGGCGACGTCGGCGAGGAGCGAGAGCGCGTAGAAAGCGGCGGCGTCGATATCGCCGGGATAGTGTTCGTGGAGAGCGCGCATGGCGGCGGAATAAAGGCCGACGCGCTGCTGATACTTTAAAGGGCCGGGCTTATAGAAGGTCGAGAGGGCTGCGATGTATTCCTTTTCGCGGTCGGTTTTCGCGCCGTTCGCCTTTTGAAGTTCGGACCAGCCGTGGGTCATCACAGCTTCGCCCGGGCGGTTCCAGATCTGGTGGTAAATGCTCATGGCGATTCCCCAGTGAGCCATGGCGCAGGCAGGATCCGCCTTCACGATCTGCTCGAACTGGCGCTGGGATTCCTCGTACCAGAAGTCGTGCAGGAGGGCGATGGCGCGGTTGATGGCAGCCTGCTGCGATGCGGCGCAGGAGACCGGGAAAGAGATGGCGCCGAGGCGCTCCGGGGTTTGGCCAAAGGCGGGAAGAACGGACGCGAAGGCGACCAGCAGGGTGGTGGACCGGAGTCTCATCGTTCAATCGAGTATACTTCGCGAAAAGAGGATCAACCGAGCAGGCTTGTGAACTGCGAAACGCGCTTCACCTGCTCGAAGTCACGGATGGTTCGCAGGATTTCCGCGATGCGGGCTTCGGGCAGGCCCGATTGCGGCATCAACGCGCGATACTTCGCTTCGATGTCGCTCCACTCGATGCCGCGCGGTGCGGAACCTCTGGGCGCATCGACGGTGCTGGTGAAACGGGCGCCTGATTTCGTGACCACGGTTACGGTTGCTCCCCATGGCCACTTATAGCGTACGGATGTGGGCGCGGGATCCCGGGCAACCAGTCCGATGAGATGCCGGATGACGGGACGCTCGATCATCGCAGGCTCGGCGGCGGCCCACGAGAAATCCCTGTCGGCCACCGCGGAGGCGACGTAATAAGAAAGGCTGTGAATCGCCTGGATGACATCCTTCGGCGGAGCACCCGCGACCAATCCACTTTGCGGACCGGCGACCAGAATTTGCGCCACATCTTCGGGTTTCACGCCGGATTGGCGGGCGGCGTTTGCCGCGGCTTCCACAGCCGGATGAAGCGCATGCGCGCCGGGCACGAGCTTCACGGCGAGATATCGCGAGATCTGATAATCGCCGTCCGACGCGCGGTTGAACTCGCGCGTGAGAGCGCGCGAATCCGGCGTGCCACCGGCGAAAACCGCCAGAAATCCACCGGGCGCTTCCAGCATATCCGGATTCACCGTATATCCACGGCTGGCGGCGAGCGCGGAGTTGATCGAAGTTCGCGCCGCGTTACCGGCATGATACTCGCGTGCCCAGCTGTTGGTTCCGATGGAGAGTCCGCCCACTGTGGTTGCGGTAATGCCGATGGCCTGCGCCATCTGTTCGTCGGTCAGGCGCATCAGCTTCGCGGCCGCGGTGGTTCCGCCGAAGGCGACGATCGACGAAGCGTGGAAGCCCCGCCCGACGCTGCCGCTGATCGCTCCGGCACCGCGACCGGCTGGCGGTGAACTGGCGGCGATGGTATCGGTCATTCTGCCCGCCGCTTCATATCCAGCCACCATGGCACTGAGTATTTCCGGGCCGCTGGCATCCATTCGCTCGCCAACGGCCAGACCGACGGCCGTCAAACACGTTCCGATATGCGCGACGTTCCGCAAATCGCTGTCGTCAGAGGCATAGGCGTCGCTTAGCATCGCGTTCACGCGCGCCGCCGACCCGGCGGGAAGCTTCGCCCCATCGAACCAAACGGCGGCTTCCGCTTTGCCGCCCTCTTCTTTGGCCAAGTCCCGGACGATACGGACCGATCCGATTTCTCTTCCGGCGGCGGCGCCGCATATCGTGCTCGCAAGAATCATCTTTGCGTAGCGGACAGGCACCGGCGGTAAGGTGGCGAAGTTCATGGGGACGTTGACGATCCGCGCCAGAGCAAGCGCTCCCGGTGCGGGGTCGTTCCTGGCCGTGTTCTTATCCTGCGAGAAAGCCAATCGGGCAATGCCTCCGGCAATCAAGCCCGTGCGCAGGAGATTTCGACGATTGAATTGATCGGGTCGCATCAGGCTGTTGCCCCGATCAAGTTTACCGCGCTGTGATTTTCGCGGAATTGCGACCGCTTTCAGCACTTTGCACATTTTGACCGTAACCAATTTGACCGTTGCACATTGACCGTAACCAACAAGCCCGCGGGACTGTTACATATCAGTGCTCGCGCGAATGATCCGAATACTGCTTTGCCTCGGCGCACCCCTGGTTCTTTACTCTCAATCCGCCGCGGATTCGCCCGACGCGACAGGAGCGGCCGGGTCCGACACGCGGATTTCGAACGACCGCATACTGGGCATCATCCCGAACTTCCAAACGGTTTCCGATCCGACCAGGCCGTATATACCCCTTCGTGCGCGCGACAAGTGGTGGCTTTTTGTGAAGGAGTCGGTTGACCCTTTTACCTTTGCTTCGGCGGCGGCTGGCGCCGGGATCTCGCAGTGGTATAACGAGGACCCCAAATACGGCGGCGGATTCGAACCCTACATGCAGCGATTCGGCGCGGCGCAGGCCGACATCACCAGCCAGAATTTCTTCCAGGATGCCGTGCTGGCCTCGCTGTTCCATGAAGATCCCCGCTATTTCCGCAGGGGCGCCGAGAGCACGGTCCTCCATCGTATTGTCTACGCTGTGTCCCTCGTCGCCATCACGCGGCGGGATTCCGGGAAGGATGGGTTTAATTTTTTCGGGCATCGTGGGTATGGAACTGGGCATCGCGCTTTCCAACGCCTACTACCCCGCGAGGAGTGTCAATGGGGGAGAGATGGCCTACCGCACTCTTACCGGCGTCAGTGCGTCAGCGCTGGGTAATCTGCTGCCCGAATTCTGGCCCGACGTCAAAGCAAGACTCGCCCGCTACCAACATCATTAGAGAGAGATTCTGTCACGACTGCTGTGTCAACGATTCATGCTAAGTTGAAAGCCTCTTCACAATCGGATGAAGAAAAGCCAACGATGTTGATCCGCGGGTGTACGTACGGATTGCTGTTTCTTCTGGCGTTCCAGTGCGCCCACGGGCAGGAAGTTCCTGTGGCGGACCCGGCCGCTGTTCCGAATCCCGGCACTGCGCCCGACCCCAACGCTGTGCCGGACCCCAGCGCCGCGCAAAGCACGACCGTGCCGGCACCGCCGTCCGTTTCAGAAAAATGGAAACTCTTCGTGAGCGAAACGGCGACCCCCATGACGCTGGTCTCCGCGGTGCCGGATGCGACCGTTTCGCAGTTGATGCGCTTCGCTCCGCTCTATGGAAAGCATTTCTGGCGGAAAGCTGCCTTCCTGAAGCGCCTTGGTGCGAACGTCGGAGATGAAACCAGTCAGAATTTGTTTTCCGACTTCGTGCTCGCGTCCGTGTGGCACGAGGACACGCGTTACGTTCGAAAAGGCCCTTCCCACAGGATCTGGCCGCGAATCGGCTATGCCATCAGCAGGGTGGTGGTTACGAAAACCGATTCCGGCGCCCCGACGTTCAATTGGGCCAGAGCGATCGGGGGCGCGATGAGCGCGGCGCTATCGAATGCGTATTATCCTCCGAAAAGCAGAACGGCGGCCATCGGCGCGCTGAATTGGGGCACCAACACCGCGGGCTCGGGCTTGACCAATCTCATGCCGGAGTTCGGGCCGGACATCGGCCATTGGATGAAGCGGCATCTGCCTTTCCACCACTAGGCGTTACGGGCCGATTCCGGTCAGGCTTGTGGCGAAATAAACTGTTCTCATGAGCTTCGCGCTCCGAAGTTGCGTCGTCCTGTTGGCCGCCGCCGCGGCCCGCCCATTCCGCCGAACAGCCGGTTGCGCTGAAGGCGAGGGATGGCGGCGGCACTTTTATTTTTGAGCAGGCCGGGGATATTCTCATCGACCAGAGCTTCCACCCCGAGTGGGAGACGCGCTGAGCGGCAAAAGGAGCCTTTGTCCCGGGTTATCCTGGTTGTTGTTGAATCCGGCCGGGACATGAGCGTACCCTAAAGCTACGGTTATGGTGTCCCCCCGTAACATGCTGTCCGTCGTTGTCCCCGTCCACAATGAAGAGCACTCCATTCTTCCGCTGTACGACCGTCTGACGTCCGTTTTGGCAGGTCTCGGCGGGCCGTACGAAATTCTCTTCATCGACGATGCATCGACGGATCGCTCGACCGAACTGCTGGCCAATCTGGTTCAGACCGATTCGCGCCTGAAGGTTGTGCGGCTGCGTCGTAATTTCGGCCAGACGGCGGCTCTGGCGGCAGGCTTTCACGAAGCGCGGGGCAACATCGTCGTGGCCATGGATGGCGATCTGCAGCATGCGCCTGAAGATATTCCGGCTCTGCTCGAAAAAATCCACGAAGGGTACGACATCGTGAGCGGATGGCGCAAGGATCGCGTGGATGACCCGATCACCCGCCGGTTTCCTTCTCTCGCGGCCAATTGGCTCATGGCCAGAGCGTCCGGCGTGGACCTGCGCGACTTCGGCACGACTTTCAAAGCCTATCGCGCGGAAGTCCTGAAGGACGTGCATCTTTACGGCGAACTGCACCGGTTCATTCCCGCCCTCGCGAGCTTTTATGGAGCCCGGGTGGCCGAGGTGCCGATTCAGAATACAGCCAGGGTGTCCGGCATATCTCACTATGGTTTATCGCGGACGTTCCGCGTGCTGTTCGACATTCTGACTATCCGTTTCCTTCTCAAGTACTTCACCCGGCCCATGCATTTCTTTGGCGCCATCGGGCTCATTGGCACGAGTTTGGGAACGGCGATGCTGGGTTACTGCCTGATCGTCAAGGTTTTCTGGCGGCTTGATATATTACAGGAGCACGGGCCCCTGATGATCGCCGGATCGTTGCTGTTGCTGGCTGGGCTGCTGATGTTTTCGACCGGCCTGATCGGCGAATTGATCATGCGGGTCTACTTCGAGGGCCAGAACCGGCGTATCTACGCGGTACGGGAAATCCTTTCACAACAGCTCGCGGAGAAGTTCGACGAACGGTCTTAGTCCAGGAGGTTGCTGAAAAACTTGCTGGCAGACTGAATGTCTGCCCCACCATCGAATCGTACCGGTAGCCGGTATGGCTTTGCTATCCCGCGGGCGGTGCGCTACGAATAGTTCATGCGCAGATTTGCATTGTTGCTCGGGGTGGCTCTTTTCTGGATTGAATTGCCGGCCCGCTCGGAAACCTACACGTTGACACTGAAACAGGCCGTGGATCGCGCCCTCGCGCAGAATCCCGAGGTCGTTATGGCTCGCTCGGATGAATTCAGGGCCACCCTGGGAGTCAGTTATGCCAGGAGTCCTTTTACGCCGCGGGTGGACGCAGGCAGCGGAGCCGCGTACACCAACGGTTTCCCGCTCCATCGAAGGCGCGGCGCCTGCCCTCTTCGAAGCAAAAGCGAGTCAATACCTCTTAAACGTGCCTCAACGCTACGCCATCAAACAGGCGACGGAGTCGGCGCGCGGGGCCGGATTTGCTTCAGCCGGCAAAGCGGAAGAGATTGCGTTCCGCGTGGCTTCGCTCTACATCGATCTGGACCGCGCGGCTCGTCTCGCGGACTCTGCCCGGAAACAGGTGGAGAGCCTGGAGAGGGTGCTGCAAACGGTGCTGGCGCGGGTGGAGGAGGGACGCGAGCTCGCCATCGCCGGACAGGAGGCGAGGGTGAACCTGCTGCGGGCGCGTCAGCGTTTGACCACGATCGAGAGCGATCGCGATTACGCAGCGCCACAACCTGGCCGCGACTTTGGGTTACAGCGCGGGCGACGCGGTACAACCGGCCGGTGAGGATCGCCCCGCGCCGCGCATTCCCGAAACCGAAGAGGCCGCCCTGCAGGCGGCCCTGGACGCAAATACAGAACTGAAGCGCCTCAACTCCAACTACGCGGCCAAGGGTCTCGAGATCAAGGGCGACAAGGCGCAGCGTTTGCCTCGCGTGGATCTGGTGGCTCAATATGCATTGCTGGGCAAATTCAACAACTACCAGGAGTTCTTCAACAGATTCGAGCGAAACAATGAGGAGATCGGGGCTTCGATCCAGGTTCCGGTCTATGTCGGCTCGGGTATTCGCGCCCTCGTCGAGCAGGCGGAATCGGACCAGAAGCACCTGCTGGCGGAGATGCAGTCCGCCAGAAACCGGATCTCGCTCGACATCCATCAAAGCTACCTGGATATCCGCAAGGCGGATGTCGCGCGGGAGCTTGCGCAGGCCGATCTGGATCTCGCGCGGTCGCAGCTTTCGATCGTGCTCGCGCAGATGAACGAAGGCAGGGCGTCATTGCGGCAAGTGGAGGAAGCGCGCTTCAACGAGGATCAGAAGTGGACTGCGTTTTACGACGCTCAGTTCGATTCCGAGCATGCACGCTGGAACGTTTTGCGGCAGACAGGCGAATTGCGGGCGGCTCTGCGGTGAAGCGGTCTTCAGACGCTCGTGCAGCTCGTCGGCCAAACCGAATCGCGTTTGTGCTGGCGTTGACTGTATTGGTGGCGCCCTCGACTACATGGGCGAAGAAGGCAACACCAGCTCCGATCAGCGTTACTTTTGAGGCCCACAATGAGGGCACGGACGAAATTTACGGCGAAGAGAACCTGGTTACCGTGACCATTGACAGCGCGGGGATCCGGTATCAGGGCAAGAGCATGGACAAGGCCTACGTAATGACATGGGAGCAGATTGGCGGCTGGCAGCCCAATAGCTTCAATTCCTATAGCGCCAAACGTGCCGGCGGTGGAGATTTTGGAATCGGAATCTACCAGGCGCGTTATTTTAATTTTCGAACCCACAACGGAACAGATTTTCTGGCCGCGGTCAAGATCCTGCGAAAATACGCGGCCGCAAAAGAGCGCAAGGGCCAATGAAAGCTCAAGCTCCAACGATCTGAACGCCGATTCCCTGCGGATCGTTGATATGAAACCCCGCATCAAGGTTTTCTTCCGGGTTGGCTCCGCGCTCTTTCAATAGCCGAGTCACCGATTCCCGATTGAACTTTTCGACTCCAATCGCGAAGTGATCCACCACGCCAAACGGGCTCTTGTGGTGGAGCGAAACGAGCGGCTTCCCTACACCGAGGCGGACAATTTCGTTCGGCTTGTCCTCACTCACAACCGTCAAGCCGAACATGGTTTCATAAAAAGCAACCGAACGAGGCAGATCGCCGACTTGAATGCTCACATGGTCGATTCGGGCGGCCTTGATGCCGGCGTCCTGGGCTTGTGCCAGCGAACCGGCGCCGCTGGCCGCAGTGAGCATCGCGAGACCCTGGATCAAATCCCGGCGCGTGAGCGCTCCCCGGTCGAAACGGTTCAACAGATTTGAAACGATTGCGTTCATACAGCCTCCTGAAATGCGCATTGAGAGTGGAACACCCGGATTCACCGACGCAGCACAATCAGGGCGCCGGAGAACGACTCTATCGTACATCCTCGAGACGGAATGGGTGGTAACATACCGACGATGCCCTTCCAGGAGGCCTATCCAGTGACGAACCGTATACTGCTGCTTGCCATCTGCTCCACGACGCTTTGGGCCCAGGGAGGATTTGGCGGCCCGCCGAATCGCGAAGCGGGGGTGACGCCGGTCCCGTTCGAACGGATTCTGGGCGCCAACCAGGAACCCCAGAACTGGCTGACGTTTTCGGGCAACCTGAACAGCCAGCGCCACAGCGGGCTTACGCAGATCAACCCCACGAATGCGCGGGACCTGTCCCTGAAATGGGTCTTCCAGTCCCGCTCTCTCGACAAGCACGAGGTCACTCCGCTGGTTGTGGATGGAATCATGTATACCGTCCAGAGCCCGAACGATGTGTTCGCGCTGGACGCCACCACCGGCAAGACCATCTGGTCTTACGCGCACAAGCCGGCGGAAGGCACGCGAAATCCCTGTTGCGGAAATCTGACGCGCGGATTGGCGATTCTCGGCGACAAGCTGTTTCTCGCGGCGCTCGACGCGAAGATGATCGCCCTCGACGCGAAGACGGGCCGCGAGTTGTGGACTACGCAGGTTGCCGATTACAAGCAGCAATATGCGATGACGGTCGCGCCCATCGTGATCAAAGACAAGGTGATCTCCGGCGTGGCGGGCGGAGAGCATGGAGTCCGCGGATTTCTTGCCGCATTCGACGTGAACACCGGCAAAGAGGTCTGGCGCTTCAATACAGTGCCCGGTCCGGGAGAGGCCGGCTACGAGACCTGGCTCGATAAGAACGGCAAGCCGAGCGACGCTTACTTGCACGGAGGGGCGCCTATCTGGGTTACCGGCTCGTACGATCCGGCTACGAACCTCACCATGTGGGGCACGGGAAACGCGGGTCCGGATTACAACGGCGAGAATCGCCCTGGAGATAACCTCTACAGCTCTTCGGTGATCGCGCTCGATGCCGACACAGGAAAGCTGAAATGGTATTACCAGTTCTCCCCGCACGACGAATTCGATTGGGATGCGACCCAGGTGCCGGTACTGGCCGATATCGATTTCGGCGGCGCCCCGCGGAAAGTGATGATGTGGGCGAATCGAAATGGCGTGTTTTACGTTCTCGATCGGACCAGCGGTCAGTTCCTCTCGGGCAAATCGTTTACGAAGACCAACTGGTATACCGGCTTCGACGAAAAGGGCCGGCCGATGCGCGCTGCCGGGATTCTGCCGTCAAAGGAAGGTACGCTCGTTTACCCGGGCAATCAGGGCGGGACCAACTGGTACAACCCGTCTTTCAGTCCCGCGTACCGGCTTGTTTTATATTCCGGCATGGGAGAACAGCTCCAGCATTTACCGCAAGGGCGAAGACCCGCCCGAATTTCAGGACGGCAAGAGCTTTACGGGACAAGGGCCCGGCCGCGGGACGACCAACGACGACGTTTTCAGCTCGATCATCGCGATGGACCCGAAGACCAGCGAGCGGAAATGGACGTTCCGGTTATCCGCGCCTTCAACCGAAGGCGGGGTGCTCACGACAGCCTCGAATGTTCTGTTCGCCGGCGGACGCGATGGACAATTTGTTGCGCTGGACGCGCGTGACGGCAAGCTGCTGTGGGAGACGAACCTCGGACCATCCGTTTCGGCCGGCCCGATGACTTATATGGTCAACGGAAAGCAGTACGTAACGATTCAGGGCGGATCGGCGTTGTATACGTTCACACTGCGATGAGGCACGCCGATTGGAATCCGTACCGGCTAATGCCTGAAGATTGTTGTGTCCGGATGATAGTTGCGCCAATCGAACCAGTAGTCCTTTAAGACCGGCACCAGGGCCAAACAGTGGCCCGCGTACTTACCCGCCACCGGGCATCCGTCAAAATTCCATTCCGTGCCGGTTAGCGAATCGATAAACAACGGGGCTTTTGCCTCGACTGTGGAACTATTTGTTTTGCGGAAGAACTCCGGCGATTCCCCATCATCGAGACGGGCACGGAAGGCGCGAATCGATTTGCCGTCCGGACCCACGACGAGCAGCACAGGCTCCCCGCCAACCCTATCCTGCACCAACGTCTCACGAAGCACGCGGCTGACTTCATACGCCCGGCTATCTCCGCGCAACTCTACTCCCAGCACCAGATCGCGCGACTTCAGAGGCGTTTTCGGGAAATCGAGCACGGTTTTCGTCTTCGCCATGCGGGTATCCCAATCGCGGGTTTCGTATTCGGGCACATCGCGCGCTACCGGCACCAGCACCGTGGCGCCAAGCGCCACCTTTCGCCAGAGCCTGAAGGTGAGTTCGTCGCTATATACCAGTTCGAGCTGAGAACCGGCAAGCGGTCCGGATATGGCACGGCCGCTCACCTGCTGCCAGAAGCTTCCGGTCTGGTCATCGCGCATCAGGAAGTTCTGGTTGTTGATGCCGGCCAGGTGAAACGTCAGAACCAGACCTCCGACCGTCCGCTTCCACACCAGACCGGTGTGACAGAGCGTTCAATAAGTGGGGACGATTGGCTGGCCGCCCAGGGTATCGTTCACCAGATGATGGTAGGCCATCTCGCGAATCGGATATGCTCGCTGCGCGCCGTTAATCTCAACGGCCATGACCATGTCGCCAGGATCGATTGCTGCTTTCTCCGCGCTTTCAAAGCGGGGAGAATCGATCGGATGGAACATTAGCTCGTAGACATTCACGCGCGCCAAAAAAGCCCCGGCCACTGCCAGCAGCGCCGGCAAAGCGATGGCGGCGCGTACCAGCCATCTTTCCCGCCGCATCCAGAGCGACCCGATTACGACCAGGGCGAGCAAGGCGCAAGCGAAGGATACCGCCGGACCAACCTGTTTCAGAACCAGGGCCGCGGCCAGTTCCCGCGCTCCCTGGGAACGAAATGGCCGGATGACATACAGCGGCACCGCGCTACAGGCCAACGAGACCAACGCCAACGCCAGAGAAAGCAAAAGCAGAAGGGTCGAAGCGCGCGCAGGTTTTCTCATACGATGAAGATCTTCCGATCCTCAGTTCATTATCTGTGAGTAACCGCCAGGCGCAATACTGCGATTCCATTACCTTCCGGGCAGGGCTCGACCTGTAGCCCTTCGCGCCGGTCAGTTCATTTGATGATCGCCTGCATGACGGCGTTCTCAAATTCGCCGCGCATCGGGCCGACGGAGGTCTGGCACATCATGACCGCGACGATTTCTTCTTTGGGATCGACCCAGAAGTGCGTGCCGTAGACTCCGCTCCAGCCAAAGCTCCCGTCGGAAATGCGGATGTTTCCGGCGAGGGCGTCCTGAATTACGCGCACAGTGAGGCCGAAGCCTTCGCCGGGCGCGCGGCCGGGAAGAGTGTACGGAATATGCACGGACGCCATGTAGCTTCACGGTGCGCGGGCTCAGCAGGCGATGGCCGTAAAGTTCGCCGCCGTTGGCGAGCATCTGGGCGAAGTGAGAGTAGTCGTCGATGGTGGAGATGAGACCGCCGCCGCTGGCGAAGTAGACCTTGCTCGACATGGAGAGCGATTGAGCGAGGGGCGATTTGACGAGAGCGTTGTCCCGTTTTTGATAAACGCTGGTGAGGCGGGACATCTGGGCGTCGGTCGGATAGTGGCTGGTGTCGGACATGTCGAGCGGATCGAAGATGCGCTCTTTCAGGAAGACGTTGAGCGGTTTGCCGGAAGCGATCTCAATGATGCGGCCGAGCGGGTCGAAACCGTCGGAGGCGCTGTACATCCAACGCGCGCCGGGCTGGAATTCGAGAGGGGTCTGGGCGAGGCGCGGGATAAAGTCGGCGAGCGTTTCTTCGGGCTTGCGGCGAAGGGGCGCGACCGCGTTTTGCCCCATGGGGCCGGCGACAAGGCCGGAGGTATGAGTGAGAAGCTCCTTTATCGTAAGCTCGCGGTCGGCTGGGACCGTGTAATACTTGGGCGGCGCGGCGTCTGGCACCCCTGCCACCGGGCGACTGGAGAATCCCGACCTTCATGTTCTTGAATTCGGGGATAAATTTCGAGACGGGGTCGCTGAGCGAGACTTTGCCTTCCTC
This sequence comes from Terriglobia bacterium, assembly GCA_963764845.1. Lineage (GTDB taxonomy): Bacteria > Acidobacteriota > Terriglobia > Bryobacterales > Bryobacteraceae > BOG-234. The sequence continues at coordinate 454,916 of CAVXUE010000001.1, forward strand.
GATCATCATCATCATGGCGGTGCCGATCACGGGCTTGGTCATGGAAGCCATGCGGAAGAGGGAGTCGCGCTTCATGGGAGCTTTGGTTTCGAGGTCCATGACGCCCGCCGCGTCGACCCAGGCGATCTGACCCTTCCGCGCGACGAGCGTAACGGCGCCGGTGATGTCGCCGGCGTCGATGTGGCGCTGAATCATCTGGTGAATGCGCTGCAGACGCTCGGCGGAGAGGCCGACGTCTTCCGGCTTCGGCGAAGTGGGCAGCGAAGCCGCAGTGAGGATGAGAGTTACACAGGGCAGAGCCGCGAGGGGAAGAAGGCGTAAAAGTCGGCGCATGGAGACTCCTTTGGCGATTGGCCTGTGGGAAGTATATACCGGTTTGGGACCGACGCACTCCGGCAGTCGTAACAGCGGACAAGACGCGGCATCCGTTCCCATCGCTCGCGGCGACCACCGCGAGAGCGATTGACGGCTTATTTGTTGATCCCTTTCGACTTCACATCCCAGGTCGAATTTGTGCAGAGACCGCAGTTATTCCCGACGAACATTTTGCCGGCTTCCTTGTCGGCTTTGAACGTCCACAGAAGCCAGTTCGAGGCGACGTTGGCGAACTCGCCGCCGCCAGGATGAAAGTACGTCGCACTGTGGCCTCCGTTGTGCCGGGAGCCGTAGAAGGCGGGCACGTGGTCGATCGCGTCGAACGTCGCCGCCGACGCCCCCATCAGGAAGTCGGGTTCGCCGCCGTTGAGCAGCAGCACCGACCCGTGAATCCTGGGGAGCGCGTCCGCCGTCGGTTGTCCCCCTGCGCCACCGCGCCCGGGTGCGGCGGCCTGCCCGGCGGGCGGGGTCTGCACGCCGGAATTGAACACGCCGATGCTCTTGACGCGGGGATCGGCGCCGAGCGCGATCGAAAGAAATCCTCCGCACGACGTACCCATCGCCGCAACTTTGTCGACCGCGATCTTTCCGTTCAACGGCGAACCGGCGCGCGCGTTTTCCTTCTCGGCCCAGTCGATTCCGGCGCGCATGTCATCGGCGGTCTCGGATCGCCGGGCAGCGCCTTCCTGCGGGACCGTGCCTACGATCAGCACGCCATGCGAGGCGATCGTTGTGAGAAAGCCCGCGAAGGTCTTGCTGTCGATCCCGCACCCGCCGTTGCCCCACACCATCACGGGCAAAGTGTCCTTCTTTGGAAACGCGTCCAGCGCCGCCGGACGATAAACCTGAAGGCCGGGCGCGCCGAACGCTGGTTCGGACATGACCTGGTACGGTCCGGGCTCGGCCTTGGGCGCGCCTTCGAGAGGCAATGCCCGAGAGATCATTTCGCGGGTGATGCCGGGCGGTTGCGCGAGGCACGCACCAGCGGCTGTAAGAAACACTGCGGCAGCAACAACGATCGTCTTCGGCATAATTCGTCTCCCCGGAACAGGATTATCTCAAATTCAAGATGACTTGGGGGAAGTCCCTGGCGCGGGCCGTTCGGAAGCAGATCGAGAGCAAGACTGACGAGGTGAGCCGGGGCACAATCGTGGAAGTTGGGCCAGTCGCACCCGTTGTCAGTGACGCTACGCGTCCAGGCAACCGGGCTCCGACTACTGAACGAGTGAGTTAACGACTTCAGTGGTGGATGCGGTGAGCTCCCGCGTTCCTGCTTTTGCGCCGCTCACTTGAAGGACATAGGCGGTGATATTCACCGTCTTATCCTCGTTCATACCCTGAAACTGAAAAAATTTGTCACCGGCGGTCACCTGAAATCGCGCGATGAGTTCCGCGACGGTCTTCTGCCCCCACCGGCTGAGGAATGCTTTGCCGGCCAGGGGAGGGACATGACCGGTGGTTCTGATGAATTCCTGATAGAAAGCGGGCAGGGAATCCACAGGCGGAAGCCCATCCACAGCGCTGGATCGTCCCAGTACGTTGTATGCGTGGCATTTCCCGCACGCGTTCTCGTATTCCACGCGCCCAGCCTCAGCCTGAGCCGCGGTAAAAACCCGTGGCGAGGTCGATTCCTGGGCGGTCAGAATCC
>CAVXUE010000002.1:0-691465 GCA_963764845.1 Terriglobia bacterium
GCCCGGCGATCAGAAGTACCTGAAGGGCACCATCAACGGTATCTCGCGACCAACCGTAGGGCGACCCTTCGAAATTGGTGTGGATGTCAGCGCCTTTTTTTCCTCCTCCGATAAATGCCAGAAGAGCTCTGCAAACGGGATTCTTAGCAGGTTCGACATCGCTCCCCACCGCCGACAGAGCACCGGGCGAACCCTGCTTTCGCCTTCGCGTAACCTTGTCCTACCCGGCGTGGTCCGTAAAATGGAACTGAGGGAAGAGGCGTTGGAGGGCGTTGCCGGCTGCTTCAAATACCATCTCCTGTAGAGCATTACCCAGGATTTCATTGCCGCCGCCCTGAAATACACGCGCACCCGAGAAAGCGTCGCCCAAGAGCTCCTTGATCCTGCCTCAGCGGTTTGTTTCGTCGTTTTCATGGCGGCACGGGCCTCCGCGCCTTCGGGGCTATTCGGCGTGCCGCGCTTGTCAGAATAGCTGCCGCCGCTTTATAGTCGATCAAATAGTGGCGGAGATCGTCTGGCGAACGCTTGGGGATCAAAACGAAAATAGCGGGAGACTGGTTCCCAGCCTGGCGGGCATCCGCGCGCACGGAGTTCTCATCCGTTGCCCATTCATCGCGATCCAAACGCAAATCCGTTTTTCGCAGTCACAGGTAGTCGAGCTTCAAATACAAGCGAAATGTCGCGGGCTACCTGGCCGCTTCCCTGGTTCAGGGAGCGCTTCTTAACCAGTTCTCCAAATATCCTGCGAATACGGTCGTCGCGTTCTGCCTTCACCCGGTGGGCCTCATTGCCAGTTTGCCCCGATGACTCAGGAAGTCATCGTTCCACGCGGCGCTCTCTTCAGTCTGGATCCGATATCGTCACCGACTTTCATGAGAAGGTCGCATTTGTCCATCAGCCCCGGAAGCTTATTTCGAAGGACGCTATTCCCCGCCGACAAGATCTTCGACCATGAGGTCAGCGATGGTGTCGAGGGAGGCGTGGATGCCGACTTCGTTGTTATTGGCCGCAATCTTGTTGATCAGGAAGACCAATGCGCAAGCCCTCGCCGTCAGACGCAGGTCCGCCGCAGGCTTGATCGACTTCATAGTCCGTTCATGGGAATTAAGCGGCAGGATGCGCGCCTGAAGCAGCTTGTCCGCGGAATCAAAGTAAAGCAGATCTGGGGAATCACGCATCCAAGCGTGTCATCCAGGTTCGACTGGATAACTTTGTGAACCATGCTGAGCTGATTCCGCAACTGGCTGTCGGTGCCTGTCTTATCGAGAACTCGGAGTGTAGTTTCCCAGAATCGCCTTCTGACCGGAAGGATGGGGTAGTCCTGTGCAAAATACGGAATGTCTCCCTGTCGGTGGCCCATGCTGGTGTTCGCCAAGTGCCTGGAGATCTCCCCAAGTTGGTCTGCATCACATTTTCGATCTTGTCGATTGCATCCGGCTTTTTGGCTAAAACGACCTGACGAATCACCGCGTCAACATCGCTGTCAGAGAGTTCGACTCGGATGGTGAAGCGCCCCTCGAGTTTCTTGAGGTTGGCAGTACCGGTGACCGCGGTCTGCCCTGTACCGATGAAGAGCAGCTTTCCGCCAATGTTCTTGCAGCAGGATTCGACGACTTCCTGCACGTCCATTGATCTCTGGCTATCCTCACCAATAAACTGCTGCACCTCATCGAGAACAATCAGTGTTAAAGGCAGTTTCCCGTCTTTAGTAAGAGATTGCCGGACCGCCTTGAGCATGTCATCACTGCTGATGTCCTGTACAAATGGATAGAGGTTATTCAAGGTCTCCACACAAATGGCGGCTGAGGAAAACAAAGTTGGCCGGGCCTTCATCAGCGCACGGTGGAGCTCGTCCGCGACATAGAAGTTGTCCAGCTCATCATGCCAGTTAAGCCCGATCCTCTCTACTTCCGTGCGAACTTCGTCGTAGATTCGCTCTGCGCGTAGCCACATGACAAAACGGGCCAGCGGGTACTGTTCGGGCAAACCGACGGACTTGAAAATGATTCGCAACAACGCAAGCCTGACACTTCCACTCGCGCCCGCCCCAAGCGTTCCCGATGCGGCGTGGAGTCCGCCATGCCGTTTGGCAGCCATACTGAGTTCGCGCAGCTGATCCTGGATCCCCAATGGCAGGTTAGCGATCCCGCGTGCCATCGCCCCATCGGGAAATTGTGTATCCGACCACAGGGCACGCAGCATCTTAGCGAGATGAGATTTGCCCGACCCATAGAACCCGCTGATCCATACCGCTGGCTGTTGCGGTTGTCCAAGGTTGCGGAGGTAAGTGTCGAGAATGTGCTCCATCCCGCGCTCATACTGCCCGTCGCAGACAAAGGTCTCCAACTCGTAGCGAAGGACAGCTAAAGCTTGATCGGTTCCTTCATCATTTACGCTGGCGACGCCCTCGTTGACCAGGGTTCTGGTGGATGGATCCTTGAGGTAAACTTGTCGGTTTTTCATGGTGGGTTCCCGGTTCAGACTTCCTTCTCAGCGGTTATGGGGATGGCCAGATAATTCCACCCATCGTATCCATCCAGCAGACGGTAATTATTGTTTTCAAAAGTTCCGGGGAAAAACACCACTAAACGACCCTGAACCATGGGCGCAAGCTTGTCTACAACCTCTTTGACTTTGACCAGACCGAACAAAGATCCCACCCCCTGCAGCGCAACCACACTCTTACTTCCGACTTGCACGTTCTCAAGAAAAGCTGAGAACTGCTCCGCTACAAAGGACAGATATCGGGGCAGTAACGGAGCCAGGAGGCCTGGTTTCTGAAAATAACTCTCGGCGTACCTTTGGCCCGCAAGCCACGCAGCAAATGTATCTGTTAGATCGAACAAGAACCAGTCGTGATTAGCGTTGCGAGTTGCAAGCTCGAACTCGTCCACTCTGGCGCGCAGGCGCAATTCTTCCGTTTCGTTGTACACACAGAAGATGACTCTCTGAGCCGCCGCAGCATCATCTCGCCACGGCACGTCAATATATCTCGCGTACGAAGCCAGTAATCGTCTAACTCTGTTCACGAATCCACCCCATTTCGCGCTCTGTAAGCAAAGAAGGGAACACCGCCTCAATGACGTTGCTTACTCGCTTGAAAACGATCCAGCCCTTACGAGATGCGGTTTCTGCGAACTCGCCGGCCCGCTCGAAGGAACAATCCAGCACCTTGACGTAATCCGTGGCGAAGAGGGCTTCGCCACGTTCGCCCGAAAGGAACCCAAGAAAGAGGGCAAAGGCCGTTGAGCCAGGCGTCGCAGTTGCACTGCCGCGTACTTTTCTGACGCGTCCCATGAGGTGGCCGGACTGAGTCCAGGTGGACGCAATGTTCCGTACAGTCGACCCAATGGTCGCCTTGCTGAAACGGTCAGGAAAACGCGATTCCAAAAAATCCTCCATTGCATTCGTGGAGAACGCGTGCCCTGCGGGGAGTTTCACGATGAATGGGATTGTTGTTCTCAAGAGCGGATCCCTCGCACAGGCGCTTAGGCAAGCAAGCAAAGGCCGCCCCTCAGGATCGCGTTGCCAAAAATAGCGAAGTGCCCGAAACAGTGCAGTTTCCGGACTCAACGAATATAGATCTTCGAGATGGCGCTTCGTCAGTGCTCGCGTCCGAGAGGACCGTTTCCCGAGGCAGTTGTTTTGCTCGATGGCCTCCACGTAGGCGTCCCGCGATGCAGATGATGATGGAACCGAGTCCAACAACTGCCGCAGTTCCGCGAGCATCATTGTGCGTGCCATGTGAGCGCTTCCGCGGTCGTTGCCAAGGCCGAACCTTTCCTGTGTCGCAACTGGCAGCGCAGCCTCAATTGTCATTTCGTGCGTCATCAGAATCTGGAAGCTCCTCCCGACCTTACCCATTCATCCACGGCAGTCTTGTCGAATTTCCAAAGTCTGCCGATCTTGTGGCCCGGCATTTGACGTTCGCTGATCCACTTGTAGACGGTGTCGCGCTTTACGCCGAGGTGGTCAGCGATCTTGTCCACAGAAAGCCATCGATCACCCATCATTTACTTTGCTCCCAACGCCTTCTCCAGTCGCCTTGCCAGTCATGGTCCTCCGAGATTTTCCAGCCCTCTATTGCCGGTTATCACCGACTGTGACCCAGTATAGCCCTGCCGAAGCAGACGCTTTAGCGTAGGCCGACGACCGTCGATTCGGATTCGTCAGTATCGGGGATTTCCCCAGCCTCCCGCCGTGTCAGATCCAGCAGTCGGCACAAGAACTCCCTCGCGGGCGCCGGGCGCTGATGGTATCACCGGATGGTGCTACAGACACTGTATTAAACCGATCTCGACGATCTCATCTTCCGGCGGTGCTTCGATGTTATCGGCGGACGCGAAGCTAACGCGCGGCGGGTAGCGGGCCGGTGAGTCCGCGGTCGGGCGAATGGCCTGGACCGAGACCGGCGTCGGCGTTCTGTCCCGGCTCTAATCGTTGGTCAGTTCTCCGCGAGGCTCCAGGTAATGGCGATCCTGTAAACAAGGACGCTACCAACAGCAACGCCCGCCTCGGGAACTGATTCACTCCGGACGGGGATGGCCCAGCATTGGGTTCGCGGGCCTGCGGACATGGGTCAAGCACAACATTTTCAGCCCGCAGCCCGCCGTTTCCGGGCACCTTCCGATGCGGCCGGCTTGTGCGTCTCCTGTTCCACCTCAGTTATCAGCTGATCGAGTTCCGCCAGAATTTCAGCGTGGTTTTTCGACAGAAAGCGTCGAATTCGCGGGTTACCCACCAAGCGAGAGAAATAGCGGCAACCTGTGGCAAGGTCCAGCATGTCCGCAGCATATGAATCTTCCGCATTTTTCAGATCTTCAACCAGAGCATTGGCCTCCTGCTCCATGAGGGTCTTGGTCGGGTTGGGTACCACCGCCAGGCGCTTCGTGGCAGGGGCTTTTGTGAGAAGGTCTTCCGGCGTCACGCTCAGAAATGCCTTCGCGAATGCGAAGGTGTAGCTGTTCGCGGAAATCATCAGCTCGGCGCATTTTATCTGTCGAACTGGCTTCATCTTGCGCAGCGTCGAAAAGCCGGTTGCCGACACCCGGCGGGTCTTCAGCAGTTCAATCACTTCGGGGCAGATCCCGTTGAGCAGGTCACGCTTCCTGCGTATCTCCGCGACATCCACACTCAGCGCTTGGGCGATCCGCTGCTCTGTGACGCCGTTTTTCAGTGCCTTGAGGATCATGTAGTGTTCGCCAATGGGTGGTAGATGATTGACTCGCTTGTTATAGGTATACGATTCATCATCAGTGGCGACAAGGCATTCGACTTCGGTGGCTCCGTTCTGCTTCAATACGTCCAGCCTGGTATGGCCGTCCACGAGGAGGTATCGATTCTTGCCGTGCGGAAAAACAACCGGTGGCTCTACGAGTCCAATATGGATAATAGACGCGGCGATTTGCCGGTACTTTGTCTTCGTTCTCTCAGCAGGCGTTAATTCGTCCTTGAGCGCGGAGATGTCAGTTATCTTCACCTTCAGAAGGTTGGATCGAAATGCGACTTTGGTTGGTTCGGGCATGATCAACTCAGCGAGCGGTTTACTCGGGCCGCCAGGTGCCCTGGCATAGAAAGCAAAGATTCGGCTCGGAGCAATGTCGTGAAATTCTCATCGGCCAGGAGCCGCTTCATGGCGGACGTTGCCATCAGAATACGGCGCCGCGCAACCACAGCACGCTGAACCAACGCCCGGTGGCGCTCAGTGTGGCGTCGGTACTCCTTTATCAGCGTCGCCGTGGTCACTTTCTTCGATTCCGCTGTCGGCTGAGAAGTATTCTCACTGCCCGGTGACCGGCGCGCAATGATTCGTTTGACGGTTTCAAGCTTTTCACCCCGCAGTTCTCCCTTTTGATAGGCCTCTGAGAGTGCGCGTTGGATTTCGGCATCAGCTCCGGTGGCGATCGTGATCGCCACGGTCAACGGGACACGGTGCATTTCGACGTCTCTGAGCAGTTGAGTTTCGCCGTGGTCGAGCAGGTTCACCAACTGGTGGATATACGTGATATGCATCCCGAGCTTTCGCGCGACTTCCGCTGGCTCATATCCGCGAACCATGAGTTGACGGACCTCCTTATACAATGCGTGAGATGATGCTCGACGGCGGGCGATGTTTTCCACCAGACTTCTAAGAAGACACTCCTCTTGTGTCAATTCTCTAACGATCGCCGGGATTGCCGTTTCTCCGAGTACCTGAAACGCCTCGATCCGGCCCTGGCCACAAATCAAGTCGTACTGCCGACCATCTTCCGTGGTCACGGCTCGTCGGTTCACGCTAATCGGCTTCTTGAGACCGACCGTTCTGATGCTGGCGACGATTCCTTCGAAAGTCACCTGGTTTCGAGATCTTGGATTCAGAATCGCTATCTCCGAAATCGGTATGAGTGTTACCGTGTCACTCGTCATGCGGCCTCGATCTGGGCGCGTGATGCCATCCCTGTGAAGAAATTCAAATCGTCGAATCGGTATACGTCGACCGAAAGCTCGTTCTGTTCTGATAGGAGATGGGAGAACAGAACATCAATTCGGGGAAAAACATAGTAGTCAAGAATGCAATCGTTCGCGGGCGTCAGCCGCGCCGCGATGGTGATATCGGGTTTCAGAGAGTCTTCAAGCCGAAGCAGCCACCGATGTCGTCCACCCGGCGTTGATCGACACCGCGCCAGAATGACCGATGTGGTGAATTCATCGTTGATGGTCAACAGGTCGCTCCTGGCATCGCGCTGGACGCTGGCCCCGGTCTGCTCAAGCGACTCGACGATCGAAGCGCATTGATCCTGGTGAAACCGCCGCAAGACTTTATTGGCTTCCACGAACGAATAATCCCTCTCTGGCTGATATCCGACTAACCGATATGCGCGGGCGAGGCTTCCAAATCGATTCCGGTACGCGCCGCTCGATGGCAAGCCGTCCGCTTCGTCGATCAGGATTCCCGAAAGCCTTCCTGTCGTGGAGAAGAGCCGCCGAAGTTCGGTGAGCATCTGTTCATCTGAATAGTGCTGGTGGCGGCCTTCGATTATGACTTGGGCCGCAAGGAACTGTTCCTTATCGATCAGGGCGTCAAATGCGCCCTCGCGGCGCACCCACGTATCTGGCGGATTGTTTACTCTTTGCTTTTTGAGTTTGAAGGACCGGCGATTGAAAACGTTTGCGCCGCAATATTTCGGATTCGTTAAGATTTGACGGATCGTCGCGCGCGTCCACTGGCGACCCAGATCAGTGACCACACCTCGGGAGTTGAGCGTTCGCGCGATTACGTCTTCGGTCTCGCTACGATTGATAAAACGATCATAGATTTCGCGGACGACATTGACTTCATCAACCGGCCCAGGCACCAGGATTACCCGGTCAGTATGAATGCTCTTCTGTTCGCCTCTCGGTAAGATGCCCTTAGCGGTTCGATCTTGTGCGATCAGTTGACGTCGGAGCCCGAACCCGGCGGGTCCGCCTTGCCGATAACCGAGTTCGATTAATCGACACTGGCCTGCGAACACCTTCACAGACAGTTCCCTGCTGTATTCGGCGGCCATCGTTCGTTTCACCGTCTTGAGGACGGCGGTGGTCAAGCTCGTGTCGTTCGGAAATAGCTCAGCGCAGTAGTGAACTGCGATTTTCGCCCGCTTGCAAAGATACTCGTAATAAATGCCTTCATCGGAATCCTGAAAACGGCCCCAACGGCTGACATCGTACACGAGAATAACGTCGAAATCCGCTTGGCCGATCTGTACCTTTTCCAGAAGATCTTGTAGGCCAGTCCTTCCCGACAACACGAGCCCGCTCCGTCCGCCGTCCTCGAACGTTCGAACGATAGACATGCTGTTCGCCTCGGCGTAACGCGTGATCGCCGCCGCCTGATTGTCGAGCGAATATTGCTGATGTTCTGTGGACATCCGCAGGTACTGCGCAGCTCGAAGATCCCGGCGATTCTGGAGAGGAGGCCCGGTGTCCATTTGAAGGGCTGTCTAACGGAAATTTAAGAGATACACCGCAATTGTAGATAGTAGCGCGTGAATGTTTCAGGAACATGTCTTTTCTTTTTCAGCTCAAACTCTTGGACGCGGTCGACGCATGGTGGCATCAAAAACGGGATTCCTGCCGTTTGACCGCAACCGATCTTCACCACAGTGACGACGATTACGCCGATCAATACCTCGCCGCCGGAGTGGAGCGTGTCGCCAGGCGTCTTACGGAGTAGTTTCGCCTCGTCCCCTCGTCACCGCCGTTAATGACTGGACCCTTAAACCTGTTATGTGGCGCCCAACTCGTCTTTTTGAGCCATTGCATTAATCTCGGCTTCCAGGTGGCTTAGATCATTAAGAATGTCGCGGAATTCAGGAGGTGCACCGAACAGCATGACCTGCATCTCTTCGTAGTCCTGTGCGAGTTCCTTCACCTGCGACGGTGTGGCCGGTAGCAGCTTCAACGAGCCCGGAACCGCGAGATCATACCGGGCCCAGGCGGACGGATAGAACCGCTGCTTGAATGCAACCACATCCTGCAAGAGTTTTGGATCGGCAAGCGCCGCTGCCCTGACGCGACTCACAGCGAGCTTGTAGAGATCGTAGTAGTGTCGCGAATGGCGTTGCGGGATTTGGGTTTTTCGGTGCGCCTCCTTATGGAGAATTGTCGCTTTCTCCCAGAACGTCCGCTCGGCCGCGATCGCCACAACTTCACAGACCGGGTTTTCGAATACCCCGGGGAGGACGTCGAAAGCATAGGGCCGGATCACGTGCGTAGCGGACGGCACCCACGAGGCAAGCGGGCCGATTTCGAGTCGGACTTCGGGGCGGATATAGGTTTCCGCAAAAGCCGCGGGATATCGGATATTGACGGTGTGCGGATCATCCGAATCGACGGCTGCCGATAGCCCGACGTTTTCCTGGCGCAGAAGATCTTCCAATTCCGGGCAAAGGGTCCTGGCGATGTAGTACACCGCAAGACGGTTTATTTCTTTATTGAACTGGTCCTGCTTACCTTTTGAAGTGAAGTCCTGCATCGGGTCCCTGAGCCCGGCGCCGAAGCCGATCAGATTCCAGTCGAGGACCAGATCGATGTCTTCGGAGAAGCGCTCGATCAGCCCGTGTGCCTTCGAAAGCGATGTCCCGCCTTTAAAGACCAGGGATTTTCCGAACCGCGATTTCTGGAAAAGCAATTTCAGCGCAACGCAGACCCAGAAGTCTTTCTCGATGATTGTTGGCCTGATCCCAAGTCGAGCCGCTGCCTCGCTGAAGATGTCGCGCCGATCCTCCGCCGGCAGCCGCGCGAGTTTATCCATTCGTATCGTCCTTGCCGGACGGCGAAGAGAATTTCTTCGGCTTCGGCTTGCCCGAGCCTGTGCCGTACTGCCTCGAATGCACGCCGCACACGTCAACGCTCGTCTTCGACGACGTGCTGCGGCCCGGGTACTTCCTCGAATGGAACGACTTTCCTTATCCGCCCTCCCTCAAGCGCGATGGGAAGTATTACGGCGAGGTCTGGATGACGGTGGCCTTCGCGCCGGCGCGGGGCGCGCGATGGGGAACCGAGTATTGCGAAACGCATATCGACGCTCACTTCGGCGTCTACCGTCAGGAGAAATCTCGCGAGACGGGTCTCATCAAGCCGAAGCTGAAATTTGTCGGCCTGGTGCCCCCCGAGCATAAGAACGCGGGCGAGTTGTACGAGTCTTACCAGGTAGAAAAGCTCCGCAAGTGGGCACCAGTGCGCACTTACTACGGCAACATGGAAGACGGCGAGCGCGGCGAACGCTGGCGCATGATGCTTCGCCTGCTCACGCGGCACGGCATCGAGGACGAGGATGCCTTTAAGCCGCAACCGTTTTCACTGATCGTGACGATTTCCGATCCCGAGAAAAAGGTGCGTGTCTACGACGAAATGGCGCAGCTTGTCCGCAATCGCTTCCAGTCGCAGAATCTCACGGTTCGTGCGGCCGCGCGGATAAAGGCGCGCACATGAGTTTATTCCAGAACAGAAGGGAGGTGAAAAGGATGAAGAAACCAAGTGGATTGAGACCCGGTGAAACCGTCCCGGTGTCCGGCCTGTACCAGCAGATCGGACCCCGGGGCGGCAAGGGTACGGAGGTGACTTCCGTCAAGGGAGAGCCGTTACCTCCGGCGCCCGTCAAGGGAACCACGTATAAACTCGTGGACCCTGCGAAGCACAAATCCGGGCAGTAGAGGCGTCGCGCGAGGCGGGCCGGCCACAACCCGGCCCCCCAAGCTTATCACCGATGTTGGCCGCTAGAAGTGTGTCTGTTGTTAAGGAGAAATCTAATGTCTGAACACGAACATAAGCATGAGGTGAAAATTTTCATCGATCAACAGGCGCATCATTCGCCGAACCCGACGACGGGCGCGGCGCTGTACGCCTTGGGCAATGTAAAGCCGGGCATGGAGCTGTTTCGCGAAGTGACCGGCGACCGGGAAGACCCGGAGGTGGACAACGGGCCGGAAGTCATCCACCTGAAACAGGACGAGCACTTCCACAGCGGGCCGCCGAAGGTGTACCACATCATCGTGAACGGCCGCAAAAAAGAAGTCTCGACCAAGACGCTGACCTTCAACCAGGTCGTCGCCCTGGCCTTCAACCCGGTGCCGAGCGGGCCGAACGTGCAGTTTTCGGTGACGTATCGGAAGGGGCCCAAGAAGAACCACGAGGGCACGATGACCGAGGGCGAAACTGTCCGCATCAAGGATGGGATGATCTTCGATGTCACAGAAACCAATAAGTCGTAGCGCCGATTTAACCCGGCTCCGTAATGAGGGCTACGATCTTGAAATCCGGTCGGACCACTTGCTGGTGAAGGACGTGCCATACGTGGCTGCCGGCCGGATCGTCAAGCGCGGAATCCTCGTGATGCCGCTGAAGCTGGCGGGTGACGTGACGGTGAAACCCGAAAATCACGTCACCCACTTCATCGGCGAATTTCCGCGCCGCGCGAACGATACGCTGATCGACACCATAGGCAACGTAAGCAACGCGCGCACCAAGCTCGGCGAGGGCGTCGAGATCGACCAGACGTTCTCGGCGAAGCCGATGCCGAGCGGCTTCTACGAGAACTACTACGACAAGGTGACGCAATACGTCACGATCCTGTCGGGCTATGCGCAGAAGATCGAGCCGGGCGTGACGGCGAAGACGTTCCGGCCGGTCGCGGCCGCCGACGAGGAGGAGACGGTGTTCAAGTACATCGACACCGCCTCAACCCGGGCCGAAATCGGCGCGGTCACGGCGAAGCTCGCGACGGTGAAAAAGATCGCGATCGTGGGCCTCGGCGGAACGGGCTCTTACGTCCTGGACTTGGTCGCGAAGACGCCGGTGCGCGAGATACACCTGTTCGACGGCGACGACTTCCTGCAGCACAACGCTTTCCGGTCGCCCGGCGCGCCTTCGCTCGAAGAGCTGGTCGCGAAGCCGAAGAAGGCCGCATATTTCAAGGGCATCTACGACAAGATGCGCAACGGCATCTTCGTCCATGAGGACTATATCGGCCCGGAGAACGTGGACGAACTGCGGGACATGAGCTTCGTGTTTCATGTGCCTCGAAGGCCCGGCCAAGAAAGCTGATCGTGGAAAAGCTCGAAGAGTTCGGCATCACCTTCATCGACGTGGGCATGGGCGTCTACTTGAGCGAAGGTTCGCTGGGCGGCATCCTGCGGGCGACGACGAGCACGCCGGCGCAGCGCGATCATCTGCGCAAGAGCGTGTCGTTCTCGGACGACGCCGACCGCAACGAATATGACGTCAATATCCAGATTGCCGACCTGAACGCGCTGAACGCGGCGCTGGCGGTGATCAAGTGGAAAAAGCTGATGGGCTTTTACCAGGATCTCGACTTCGAGCATCACTGCACCTATACGATCGGCGGCAACATGCTGCGCAACGAAGATGTGCCGGTCGCGACCGGTCAGAACTGACGATGAGCGGCCAGCCATGAAACCGCCGAAAAGACGCTCGACGCACGAATTCGTCGAATTCATCCCCGACGTGATTGAGGAAGGAAAGATTTACGTGTCGATCGAATACGCGACGGTGGTTCACAAGTGCTGCCTGCGGCTGCGGCAAGGAAGTGGTGACGCCGCTGAGCCCCACGGACTGGAAGCTCATTTTCGACGGCAAGACGATTTCGCTCGATCCCTCGATCGGGAATTGGAGCTTTCCTTGCCGCTCGCATTATTGGGTCAGGAACAACAGGGTGAGGTGGGCGGAGGATTGGCCTCAGTCCCGGATCGACGCGAACAGGGAACATGATCGACGGACGAAGGACAAGTATTTCGGGGCCGATGTGGCCGTCGCACCGTCGCAGCAGCCCATGCAACAGGAACTGCCCAAGAAGGCCGCTTGGTGGAAAAAAGTGTGGCCGCGGTGACAAGGGACGGGGATCGCTCATTGCTCGTCGCGCTGGCTACGGAAACCGGAATCACCGATAACATCTGGGAACTCAGAAAATCGTTGGCGTGATATCCTGACGCGGTGCCGGACGACCAGTCGCAACCCGCGCCCCGCATACCAAAACGTCGCATACTCGGTTGCGCTTTAGTGGAGTTTCTCGGCGATGGACAAGTTCACGGTGACGATGAGATTTGCGAATATCTGATTCGGCGATTCAGCATCGACGAATCGAAACTGGGAGTTAATAAGCGAACCCAGCGCCCAAGATTTCGCAGCGAAGTCGATTTTGCAAAAGGTCTGGTTGGCGATAAAGGAAAAGGGGATGGCCTGATTCGTCAAGTTTCGGACAAACACTATCAGATCCTGCCTGCTGGGTTGGCCGCTCTGTTACCCAATGTGTGACGACGAAATTCAAAATGAGCGAAGCAATCGATAACTTAAACGCGGCAATGCAGCGGGCGATGGCTGGCCGGCCTGAGGTTGGAGGCTTCTCCTATCGGGCCGAGACACTGCACCGGGCAGGCGTGACGCGCAATCTCTGGTTTCTCCCGGCGTGTCAGAGCTTGTACCTTACCGAACGCGGACCAGTGGTGAACATCGGCACGCCAATGGCGACACCCGATTATTATTGAGGGCTGAGCGTGCTTCCCGCAAAACGGACGCCCACTAACACTAACGAAAACTCCGTGATTCTTCGAGACCCGTTCCAAGCTCAGTAAGAAAAGTTCGATAATCGGCTACGAAGGGGGACCCTTCACTCTGCGTCGTACGGCGCGAGGTACATCGTCGTATCGTGGTCCACCAGCCCCAGCCGTACGCGATCCAGCCACCCGACTCGCCCGAGGACATTCTTGTTGATTGACGCATCTGCGAAGAAGTAAACGGTTGAAACCGTCGTCACGCCGAGAACCGAAATCTCGACTTCATGCCCGAACGCCTCAAAGCTGCTGTTCGCAGTCCGGAAGCGCTTCAAGGTCGCGTTCGCCGAGCCGAGTCCAGACCGAGGGCGTCCGCCAACTCGTTTCTAAAAATACAGAACGTTGCGCCAGTGTCAATGCTTGCTGCCAGACGCACGCTGTTTTCGCCGGCCTTCAATACAACAGGAACGGAGATACCTTCCCGCTCACTGCCGTAGGAATGAATAGTAGTGAACTCGATCTGGTACACGACTACCAACCGCCAAAGGGCAGATCGTCGTCGGGCACACTGGCGAAAAAAGGTCGCGAAACTCCCGCGGCTTGCGCGGCCGCTTTCACTGCCGCCAGCTTCCGCCCGTGCGCGACCAGGCGGTTGCCGTCGAGCGCAACCCATTCGCCTGTGTAGTGACGCGATTCGCTCGCAAGGCAGTCGAGTTCGGCTCGACCGTCATCAGGTTGTTGTGCGGATTGCCAACTAAGCGGGCGCTTCCGCTCATCCACGGTTATGTGGACTTGCTGATGCTCTACCAGGGCAAGCGGTTCCAGAGGGCGCAATACGCCCTGCTCGTAAACGGCCTCAAGGTGTATCGCCATGGCACCTTTATTGTACCGGGTGCCGTTGTCGCCTCTGGCGGTGTTTCGCATAACTCGCTCCCCTTTTTGCGGCTCAGACTCGCGCTTCCTGAACCCGTTCGACGATCAGTTGCCGGACGACTGGCCCCGACGATTCCTCGAACCGATCTGTGCGTGCCGGTTCCTGCAGCCGGGCGATCCGCTGACCCGCAAGGTCAGCGAGCAATCCGGTCAATGCCGTGCCTCTAACGATCAAGTCATGCGTAGTGAACACCGCCCGTATTTCGTCGTCGCCACCCTCGGCGTAAAGAAACTGGCTCCAGGGAAACACATAGGTCCGTTTCAGGAGAACAACCTCCAGCCCGGTCTGGCGCTCGGGCCCAATTGCTTTCCAGTTGCGCTGTCTATCGACCGAAACCGCGTTCACGATGTCGCTCCGTTCTGGGTTCGTTTTGGTAGCTGATCTCGGCCGGTACTGGGTCGGTTTCACGCACACTCAATCGCATCGCCATGTGCCGCGCCGCCTTGATTCCGCGGCACGCACCGCGCACGAAAACCGTTCCAGCTTTGCGCGCCAGCTCGGAGGCCGATTTCCGCGTCGACGATCGAGCCACGGATTCGCGGAGTGACTCTTTGTCGCTCGTGACGACGCGAACGCTCTGCCGCCCTCTCGAAGCCGCGACGTAAAACAGTTCCTTCCTCATCCCGTCGCCGGAGATGATGACTGCATCGACGGACTTTCCCTGACTTCGGTGCGCGGTTACCGCATATCCGTGCGTGAAGTGCCTGAAACCGGCAGGCAGCGTCCGCCCATCCTCCAGGCAAATGCGACCAGCCCGGTCAACTTCCGCGACCGTCACAATTTCCCCGTTAGTGACCCGGAAGCCGTTCTCACGCCGGTTTGCCGTAAGCAGCAGCCGGTCGCCTGTGGCGACTTCGATGGACCGTCTTTCGTATACGTCGAAGGACTTCGCCTGTTTCCCTGTGAGGGCGCGTTCCTCACCGACCGCGTTGCGAACCACCACGCGCTTGTCGGCAATCCGAACCACCTCCAGTGTCTCGTTCTTCGCAATGCCTTTGACGGCGCGATTGAATCCCAGCACCTGTCCAGTCGAGAAACTCCGTGGATCGCTCTTTTGTGCCGTGGTCCAGTTGAGCGGCACGTCACGAGTCAGTTGCGCCCCCTCGACGAGGCACCCCCCTCGCCTTCGGTCTGCACGAATAGCCGATGTAACCCGCTCGATTTCGTTGTGCGTTGCACAGACCACAAGAACGGACGCCTGCGTATCGAGCGCCGCCGAATATTCCCGCGCTACTTCCTTCGCTCGGTCGGCGTGCGTTACCTCGCGCACGGCACCCATGGCATCTAGTTTCTCGAAACCACGTTCCGGGTCGCGACGCAATTCGTGAATGGCGTCCCGGTAATCCAGTTGTGTTTGTCTCTGCACCTGGGTTAAGGCGATGCTCTTCAGCCGCGACTCCTTTTCGAGAACCCGCAAGGCATCGCAAGCCTCGACGCTTTGAATCTGTCGCGTATCGCCGCTGAATATGACCCGCGCGTCCCGCTCGGCGGCGAGCCGGAGAAAATCAGTCATCTGCCGCCCGGAAACCATGCCGGCTTCGTCAAGTATCAACACCTTCTGACGGGGTGCCTGTTGCGCCGTTCTGTCTTGCAACAGTCGCTCCAATGTCATCGCATCAGCGAACCCAACTTTCTGTAACTCCTCGACCGCGCTCATGGTCGGGGCGACGGCGAGAACTTCGCGACGTGCTTCCAGCAGACCACGCCGTAGTTCCTGCAACGTCGCCGTCTTGCCCGTGCCTGCCGCCCCCGAGATGGCGACCACTTGGTCACGTGAATCGAGCACGAATTCGACGACACGCTTCTGTTCCGGCCGAAGCCGATCGGACGCAATGAATTTCTCTTCTCCTCCGAGCCGTGTACATCTGCCGACACCACGGTTGACCCGGCCGATCATGTCACGTTCGCGCCGCAGACTCTCGGCGGTTGCTATCTCGTGGCCGTCGCGAAGCACGATGCCAGACGACTCCTCCAGAGCGAGCGTGCCCTTCAACTCCGAATGGTCGATTTTTCCACGCCCATGCCGGAGGGCTTCCGTCAGAACCTCGTGATCGCGCGCAACCGACAGCCGCTCGAAGATGTGATCCTTTCCGTATCGCAGCGAGTCCGCGGCGGGTTCCACAGGCACATCGCAAGGCGAACGCTGAAGGCTCGCGAGCATAGCTATCTCGTCTCGCGAGAGACGATCCCGCTGCCGGCCTCGCACTTCTTCCGTGGAGATCTCCGTTAGCTTATCGGCGCGTGTTTCCCGAACCAAAACGGCGACTTCGTTGTCTGTCGGCTGACGCCCGTTGTCTGCAACGAACACCTTAATCGCGGCATCCCGCTGTCTGCTCCGCTGGCTGAAGTTGTCGAGCAGTTGCTGTGAAACCCCGCGAATCTCAAAGCCGCAATCCCGGCCCTTCGAGTCCCGCCGGCTTTCAATTTCATAACCCAAAGAACGAACCTGAAGCGCCAGGGAATTCCTGTAGACTTCTGTGACGTAGGCGCGCCGTTCGTAAATGCCAGATGCCTGGAGCGCCTTCCATCGGCCCTCGGCACCGTCGTAAGTCAGGTTCGCGGCGACGGCGTGAGCATGAAGCTGCGGATCGAGTTCCCGGCTCGTGTCGTGATGATACACAGCGATCGCGAGATTGCCAGTGGCCCGGTCAGCGTTTGCGCCATCCATTCGGACACGCGTGGCAGCGTGATTCTCAAGCTCCTGAAGAGCTTCGGCAACAGCCCGTTCGTGCGCCCCGATGAGCCTTTTATCGCCGCCCGCAATCGCCATGATCGAAATTGATTTCGGTGCTGAAATGGTGAAGTCGTAAAGATGGCGCCCGTGCGATTGGACCTCGCCGTCGGCTCCTGTTCGGTCGGCGCTTTGCCGTTGGCGCAGGAACACACCGGTTCCGGGATCGATGCCTTCTCTGATGGCCTCGAAGTCTTCCTGTCGAACGTCGCCCTGCAGTCCGAGCAGTTCTGCCCCACGCCCGCACCACCGGCCTGTTACTCGCTCACCTTCTGCATAGTAGTCGCTATGTTCCAGGTGCCGGGCCGAGTAGCCTTTTCCATCCGACATGGCCCGAATCGTGAGCATGTAGCATCTCCGGCCTATCGAAAGGCCCAGTGATCGAGAATCGTTCCGAGCAATGTGCCAACGACAAGCGAGCAGCCAGTGAGCAATAGGATCGACCACCGATACTCCCCCTGATAGGTTGTCAGAAGTTTGCTTGCAGCCTCCCGCGCCCTGTTCGTCGATTCCCGTATCGCATTGATAGCCTGCTCCGCCTCATGCGCCGCCCCTCTGTAGGAGTTGCCGAGTGAAGCCGCCGTCGCACTGAATTCGGACGCGCTCTTGCGCAGCTCTGTAGAGATGACCGCCAGTGCCTCGGCAGTCTGCGGAATCGTGGATTGGACAAACTGTTGCCGGAGGCTCTCATTAATTTTCCCGGCGATAATTTCCGGACGGATTCCCTGCGCGATCTTGTCCGGCAGTGCTGTAAGTCGCTGGCCGATATCATTTCGGTAAGCTTCAGTTGATTCGAGGGACTTCTGTACGCTCTCCGCAGCCATCGCAAGAAGTGGCTCGAAACGTTCGCGCTCGACGCCAATGCGGGCGGGAACCTGCTCCATCAACAGCGTGAGAAACTGCATGATCCGCAGAATGCGAAGCATCTCGTCGTGATCCGGCAACGAACGGCAGTGCCGCATCTCACGGTAGAAGTCGGCGCGGATGTCGGCGGGCAGCGCGTCGGCGATCCGGTCGGTGAGATCGGGCTCAACGGCTTTCATGGCAGGAGCAACTCCTTCACCCTGTCGAATTCCGCGAACATTCGCCGCCTGTAGCTCTGCGCGCGCATCACAAATGAAGCTTTCTGCAATTCGGGCGCATTCGTCGTTCTGCCCGCAATCTGGCCGAGCGTGACGCCGTGATTCCGGGAGGCGTTTTCAAGATCCGGCAGGCGATAGTCCATGTGAATCACCGCCGGTTTAAACATTTTCTGGAACTGCTGCGCCTGCTCACTCTCGTGCCAGTATGTGAAATCGGCGTGTTCGGCGACGCTGTTCTCGACGATCAGGTACTCCACCCGGTTCTGCAGACGCGCTGCCCATGCCAGCACGCTTTCGACGCTGGCCGGATCCGAGGTTACAACGCCGATCGCGGTGAAACCAATGCCGGACTCCGTAACATCCGGGTACATTCGTTCGAACCAGTCGTAGGTGACCTGTCCCGCACCCGCGCCCATGTCCGCGAGGATCACCGGTGCGCCATCCGCAAGACGATCGACGAATGCGTCCAGCCCGGCTGGGGTGTGGATGTTCACCTTCGGTGACTGCTCCCGGAAGAAGTGTGCCAGCGAGCCGCGGGCTTTGTTCTCCGTGTCGAGGTCCAGCAGCGTCACGGGAATCTCGTTTTCGTCGAACCACTCGGCGAGCCCCGTTATGACGCTCGTCTTACCAACTCCGCCCTTGCCGCCCATCGAGAGGATGACCCTCTTTTCTGCGGCGGCAACGGCTGTGCCTGTCCTTTCTTCCTTTGCAGATTTGCTCATGCTTCTTACTCCCTTACTTTCAGTTCAACCTCGCAAACCGCGTCTGCCTCATAGCTCGCCATAGGCGAGAGAGAGGCTGGAGAGCGCTTTCTTCAACCACGACGTCGCAAGCGCGTCTCGGAAAAGTTGCTTCAGACTCTCCCATTCTTCCTGTGAAAATCCGAGTTCAACGCCGTCGCTCATTCGACGAAAATAGAACCGCATCCGATGGTCATGCCCCACACTTAGTGTGCGGGCAAAGAAGTAGATCCCGTGCCATTCCTCCTCCGGATTTAGGCCCTCCATCATTGCAAGAAACTCGCAGACCTTTGGATAGGGCGCGATCGGATACATGACATCCTTCTCATGAGCCGAAAGCATCACAACCAGGTCGCCATCGCTGCCAATCTGAAACGAGACCACGAATCCTGGAGCTTTGAGCTGATTGGTTCCGGTTATCACGACTTCTTGTTCGCGTAGGACGCGAACTGGCTGGCGTTCGCGCTGCCAGTGGCCCCTCGCCGCCAGTCGAAACAGGACCGCCATGTACGGCAATAGCGCGCGGTTCAGCGCAACGATGTCCGGAAGCGTCTCATCACGAAGGGCTACATAGAAGTTACGTCCGGCAAATTCCGGTTTCTTCGCAGACGGGGATTCACGCAATTCCCGGATGAGCTTGACTCCCAAATTGGAAGCCACGTCGGGATCGATCTGGCGTTCGTTGAAGACGGCACCATCGTCCGAACCAAGATTTCCCAGGTAATATCGGTCCAATCCGGCGCCGCGCTCTCCGCGAAGTCCGCGCAGTGCCAGCCAGGCTTCAAGGAGTGTGGCAAACGATTCCGCACTGGGAAGGCCGTGGGTTCCGTGGATCTCCTCGCAAGCCACCTGGATGTATTGCGCAAGAAATATCCATTCGGCCCGTGACAGGTCATGCTTCTGTTCCCATTTGCGGCGAATTGCCCAGAGTGACTGGGTGGGCGACTGCTGCAGTCCAGCGACCTCCACGCGAAAATCCAGCCTGTCGTCCTTTGCTGATTCCAGCAGGATTTTGGCGACGTCCGATGTTGAGACGGATTCGTTCCGTCCATTGGAAATGACTTGCTTGGAGCGCTCGAGAAACTCGCGCAGACCTTCGGATATTCGAATTGACAGGGTCTGTTGCTGAGGTTTTCGCTCCACGGCCATATTTTGGCACATCTAGTACAATAATGCAAACGAACGAGTACATTTTTTGTTTACAAACACAATGACACGTGCCAAGATGAAAGAGGAAAGATGGCTTAGGAAACCTGTAAGGAGAACCAATGAGCACCATAGGCCCGATCACCTTGCGCCTTTTCACCGTAGAGGAGGCCGCCGATACTTTGAAACTGCCAAAGAGTTGGCTTTACGAACGCACCCGCAAGAACGCCATCCCCTTTCGCCGAATTGGGAAGTACGTTCGTTTCACAGCAGAGGACATCACCGAGATCATCGGTGCGCATACGATCCACGCGATACCGCCGGATCGGGCGATCTGATATCAGGAGACCGCAGTGCAGCGACAGCGAGGCGCAATTATCCGGCGCGGCGAAAATTACTCGATCAAGTATCGAACGCCGACCGGGAAGCAGAAATGGGAAAGCGGATTCCACACCAAGGCCGCGGCTCAAGCGCGTCTGAATGAGGTGCTGCGCGAACTCGGGACGGGTCATTATGTTGAGCCGAAACAGGCGACGTTCGCTTCATTCGCTGAGGAATGGATCGGAAGCCGGGTGAGCATTCGCGGGTCCACCCTGGCTGCATACCAATCCATCATCAAGCTGTGGTTGACGCCGGCATTTGGCCACCGAGTCGTCTCAGAGATTCAGCTCAGCGACGTGCAACGCCTGGTAATGGACCTGAGCGACAAGGTCTCGGCGAAGACGCTCAAGAACTGTCTCACGCTGCTCCGAGTAATGCTCGTCGGGAAGAAAGGTGCGAGCGGTGTCAAACGCGGCTTCATCCGGCACGACCCGACGCGTGGCGTGGAACTCCCTTCCCGGCATATGAAGCCGATTGTGCCTCTCTCCGTGGACCAGGTTTGGAAGTTGATTGATGCAGCTGCGACGCGCGGGGAGCTCGGGCACGCAATGGTGTACATGGACGCGTTCACCGGCCTGCGACGAAACGAGATTCTGGCCCTCGAATTCACCGATATTGACTGGTTCTCGAAAGAGGTTTCCGTCACAAAAGCCATCTCCAAAACTGCCGCGCGCGACGGCGTTCATAAGTGGCAGTGGGAAATCGGGTCGCCGAAATCTCCAAAATCGGTACGCAGAGTGGCGCTTCCCGAAACCGTTGGACAGTTGCTCGCCGCGTGGCGGCAGGCGCGCGGGCCGTCAGCGAAATACATCTTCTCCAATACCGGGGAGGGCTTCCTCGACCCCGACTATTTTAATGAGTACGTTTTTGCGCCGATCACGAAGGCCGCCGGATTAAAGGTCCGCTTCCACGACTTGCGTCACTTCTTTGCCTCCATGCTCATCGCGCAAGGCGAGAGCCCGAAATACATCTGTGATCAGCTCGGGCATTCGAGCATTCAGGTCACCTTCGACGTCTACGGCCACCTGTTCCCCCAGTCGAGGGAAGAGGCCGCAGCCAAACTGCAAAAGGCCATGTTCGCATCACGCCGTTCGGGCTTTGGTAGCAGTTTGGTAGCAAATACCGAAAACACGGGAAGCGGTCAGCCGCGGCACAATTCCGAGAAAGATCGGTAATCGAATGATTATGAAATGCTTGGGGGGATAAGAAATTGGTTGCGGGGGAAGGATTTGAACCTTCGACCTTTGGGTTATGAGCCCAACGAGCTACCAGACTGCTCCACCCCGCATTCATATGCTAACACGCGGGGTGACCGAATCGACAAATGTCGCGTTACCTGCTTCGTTACTTGCCGCCGGAAGCCCTGCCCGTCAGGCGTCCGCGGATCTGGTTCATCACGTCCGTCGCCA
This sequence comes from Terriglobia bacterium, assembly GCA_963764845.1. GTDB lineage: Bacteria > Acidobacteriota > Terriglobia > Bryobacterales > Bryobacteraceae > BOG-234. The sequence continues at coordinate 21,452 of CAVXUE010000002.1, forward strand.
GGAACGGCTTGCGCAGCACCGGAAAATCGTGTTCCTCGCAGATCGCCTCTTCTTCCGCCGGCAGCATGGAACCCGTCATCATGATGACCTGCAGATTCGGAACCACCTGCTTGAGCTGCTGCGCCAGTTCGACTCCGTTGCCATCGGGAAGCATATAATCCAGCAGCGCGGCGTTGGGCTTTCTCTTCGCCACCATCCGGCGCGCCTCGCTCGCGCTTTCCGCCGCCATCAGTTCCCAGCCGGACTCCGCCATCAGGCGCTCGAGGAATTGCAGCAGATCGCGGTTATCGTCCACCAGCAGGACGGTGGGATGTGAAGGCACGGATTCTTCGCCGATCGACGTGATGCGCAGCGAGAGCGCCGCCTCGATCCGGATTCACCTCCACGCGAACGCGCGCTCCGGGGTCGATCAGATTCTTCGCCACCTGCGTCGCCAGCGGCTGCGTGAGGTTCTTGTGGATGGTGCGCTTCAACTCCCGCGCCCCATATTCGGGGCTGGTGCCATGTTCGATCAGCCATTGCCGCGTCTCGAATGGCACTTCGATCGTGAAGCAGCGATTGCCCAGCCGCGTGTTGACATGCTTCTGCAGACTGTCGATCTCGAGATCGGCGATCGCCGCGAACGATTCCGCATCGAGGGGCCGGTAGGTGATCACATGATCGATGCGGTTGATGAATTCGGGAGAGAATTTCTTTCGCACCGCAACCACGGCGATCCCCTGAAGTTTATTGCCCAGTTCTTCCCGCGTTCCCGCGGGCCCGGCGGACTGAAACCCGAAGTCGGGGTTGATTTCCCGCATCATTTCCTTCGCGCCCAGATTGCTGGTCAGAAACACGAGGCTTTTCTCGAAATTCACCACCGAGTTATCGCCGAGGCGCAGAATGCCGCGGTCGAGCACACCCAGCAGCAGGCGCGTGAGCGATGGAGCCGCCTTCTCGATTTCGTCGAAAAGCACCAGCGCCAATCCGCAGTTGTCGGTGGTAACGCTCGTCAGTTTCTGCTGCGAAAGCATTGGCTGCGTTTCGCGATGCCCGAGATATCCGGGCGGCGCGCCGATCAGCTTGGCTACCTCATGCTCCATCTGGAACTCGCCGCAATCGATCTTCAGAATGTTCCGCGAGCTTCCATGGAGGGCTTCCGCGAGCGCCTCCACTGTGCGCGTCTTCCCGGTTCCCGTGGGACCGAGAAGGAGGAACACGCCCACGGGTCGGTTCTCGGGTGCAAGGCCCGCCTGGAACATCTCGATATAGGGAACGATTACGTTGATTACGTTCGGCTGACCGACCACCTTCGACGAAAGAATCGAAGTGAGGTCTTCAGCAGGCTCAGTGATCGGCTTTCGCGATCTGAGGCTTGCGGGAATCCTGGGACGGTCTGTCATAATCTGCCCCGATTATACGAGCGGTCTGCGGGATTGCCCTGTTCGCCACCCCGCCAGCCAAGTGGCCTTGTCCGCTATACCCCTGCATTTACTGTACGATACACGCCCTGCAAATAACCCCGGCCCTTTTGTGATCGCACTTCAGGGTCCCGTCCGCAGGCCCTCGAAAAACGATAAACTCGCGGCCGCAATCCGTTCGCTGGCGTGGCCATCTCCGTAGGGATTGTGAACGCGCGACATCGATCCATGATCACCCGGATTATCCAGCAGGCGGATGACCTCGGTGATAATCCGATCTTCATCCGCGCCCGCCATCCGGACTGTTCCCGCTTCCACAGCCTCCGGCCGTTCCGTCTTCTCCCGCATCACGATCACCGGCTTGCCGAGGGATGGGCCTTCCTCCTGTATACCGCCCGAATCGGTCAGCAACAGATACGCGCGCCGCATCAGATCGACAAATGGCACGTACTCGAGGGGCTCGATCAGGTGGATGTTCGGGATTCCTTCGAGGTACCGTTGCACGGGCGACATTACGTTCGGGTTCCGGTGGACCGGGTACACGATCTCGACATCGCTCCTGCGCGCGATGGCCTGGAGCGCCCGGCAGATGTTTTCAAATCCGCCGCCAAAACTTTCGCGCCGGTGCGCGGTAACCACGATCAGGCGTTTCGCGGGATTCCGGCCGAACTGCGCAAGGTTTTCCTGGCCCTTCAACTCGCCCGAAACCAGCCTGTCGCGAACGTTCAGCAACGCGTCGATTCCTGAATTTCCGGTGACGTGAATGGCCTCCGCCCCAACGCCTTCCCGCAGAAGATTACGCCGGGCGCCTTCGGTGGCGGCGAAATGAATGGCCGCGAGGCGTCCGGTTACCACGCGATTCATTTCTTCGGGGAAAGGCTGACCAAGGTCCCCGGTGCGCAGCCCGGCTTCAACGTGACCCACCGGAATGCGCGCGTAAAAGGCCGCAAGAGCTCCGCACAGCGTAGTTGTCGTGTCGCCCTGCACGTAGACCAGATCGGGCTTCGCCTCGATCATGACCGGCTCCAGCGCGGCGAGTATGCGCGCGGCCGAAGAGGCCAGCGTCTGGCCCTGGGTCATCGAGTCGAGGTCATAATCCGGCGTGACGCGAAAGACTTCGAGTACCTGATCCAGCATGCGGCGATGCTGCGCGGTCACCGCGACACGAACATCGAACTCCGCGGGCCGCGACTTCATGTGCAGAACGACGGGGCAGAGCTTGATGGCTTCCGGGCGGGTGCCGAAAACGAAAAGCGTTTTCACGGGGAGGGTCGCGAAGGGCCGTGATTTGTCAGCTGTGACGGCCCTTTAGCGGTGGCGGAACGTGATCCGGCCTTTGGTCAGATCGTAGGGGGATAGTTCCAGCGTGACTTTATCGCCCGCCAGAACGCGGATGCGGTTGCGCCGGAGCCGTCCCGCGAGATGCGCCAGGACGACACGATCATGCTCGAGCTGCACGCTGAACAAGCCACTGGGAAATTTCTCGAGAATGGTTCCGGTTACTTCGATGCTGTCTTCCTTACTCATTCCACCTCTCGGATCAGGGCTGCGGACCAGCCGTTCATCGTGCTCGACGCCCGGCTGGTCCGAATCGCTTCCATCAACCCGCTACCGTCTCCACGTTGGAGGCCTGCAGGCCCTTCGGGCCGCTGGTCACTTCGAACTCTACGCGGGCGCCTTCATCCAACGATTTGTATCCATTGGACTGAATGGCCGAAAAGTGCACAAAAACATCCTCGCCGGATTCGCGCTGGATGAATCCGAAGCCTTTGGCCGCGTTAAACCACTTCACTGTACCTTTTTCTCTCATTACCTGACCTCTTGAAAAATTCAGAGCCGAAACCGTCCCCTGTATTCCCGCACCCCCGAAAACGAAACAAGGCTGCTGCAGTTGGCAACTGCGCAGCCTCGTGAATGATTGCGGTCAGGCACGCACCAGGAACGGTCAGCTATGGAAACAGTATAACCCAGACCCGGCTCTTTCTTTTTGGCTGCCGCCTGCCGGTTCAGCACGGCCCGAGGCGGGCCGCCTGGAGTCAGAGGCATGCGGTTGAATTATTCTGCTTCAGATTGGAATAGAATCTTAAAGCATGAGATCACGACGGTCGTTCCTCATCGATTCTGTAGCGGGTGGTGTTGCGGGTATCAGCGCCGCGTGGATCGCGGCCAATTCCACAGGGATTCTCGCGGCCCAGGAACATGCGCAGGGCCCGGCGCCGAAGCTCGGTTTCTTCACCGAGGCGCAGGCCGCCGAAATCGAGGCCATAACGGCTCAGATCATTCCCGCCGATGACACGCCCGGTGCGCGCGAAGCCCGCTGTGTCTACTTCATCGACAAGGCGTTGACCACTTTCGCGAAGAGCAGCCAGCCTGTCTACACGCAGGGGCTGCAGGATCTGCAGGCGAACGGCAAGTTCTCCGCGCTCACGCCCGAACAGCAGATCAAGACCCTCACCGCGATCGAGAAGACCCCGTTCTTCAATCTGGTTCGGCAGCACACCGTGATCGGGTTCTTCGCACGCCCGGTCGATGGCGGTAACTACGACAAGATCGGCTGGAAGCTGATCGGCTACGACGATTCGATGAACTTCAAGCCGCCGTTCGGCTGCTACGATGCGCAGTTGAAGGGATAAGAGCCATGAAACAATATCCGACATCCAGCGAAGTCGATTTCATCGTTATCGGTTCCGGCGCCGCGGGCGGCATCATGGCCAAGCAGTTGTCGACGGCCGGCTTTTCCGTTGTGGTGCTTGAGCAGGGCGGCTGGGGAAAGTACGGCCGCGAACACGAATACAACAAGGATGAATGGCTGCAGCGCAATATCGGCGATGAAGACCGGCTGATGAGCGACCCGGCGAAGCAGCGCAATACCTTTCGCCGCAACGACAAAGAAAAAGCAGTTGCCGGAACGCATGCCTACGGTTGCGTCGTGGGCGGCGGCACGGTCACCTACGGCGGCAGCAGCTGGCGTCACCTGCCGTGGGAGTTCAATGAAGCCACGCACGATCCAACCGTCCCGTCAGGCACCGGCCTGGTGGATTGGCCGATCTCCTACGACGAGATCGAACCCTATTACCAGCAGGCCGAATGGGAAATGGGGATCTCCGGAGTGCGCGTCAATTCGCCGTTCGTCGCGCCGATGAAGAAGGATTATCCGGTGCCGCCCGTGCCTCTCAAGAGCTCGGGCGCGCTGTTCCAAACGGCCGCGGCGAAGTTGGGCTTGAGCGTTGTTCCCGGGCCTCTGGCGATCATCACCAAGCCTTATATGGGGCGCGCCGCGTGCGTGAACTGCGGCATCTGTTCCGGCTATGGCTGCCAGGTGCGCGCGCGATCGAGTTCCGCCGTCACGATGATTCCGCTCGCCGAGAAGACGGGGCGCTGCGAAATTCGTGTGCGCAGCTACGTGCGCGAGATTTCGGTCGACAACAACGGGCGCGTGACCGGCGTCGTCTATTTCGATGCGCAGAAGAAAGAAGTGCGGCAACGAGCGAAGGCTGTCGTACTGTCCGCGAACGGCTCGGAGTCGGCGCGGCTTCTGCTGCTGTCGAAGTCGGCGCGTTTTCCGGATGGGCTCGCGAATTCGAGCGGCGTTGTCGGCAAGTATCTGATGCTCGGCAACGGCGCCACGGCCAGCGCTCTTTTCGAACATCCGCTCAACGAATACAAAGGCGTGATTTCCGGCGCGGGCATTGTGGATTACGTCGGCTCCGATCCGAAGCGCGGATTCTACGGCGGCGGACGTTTGACCGCGCGCGGCTATCTCACGCCACTCGATCTCGGACTCGGCGGTTTATCTCCGGATGCCCCGACCTGGGGCGCGGGCTACAAGAAGGCGTTGCGCGAAGAAGCCAACCACCGGATGACGATCAATTGCTTCGTCACGCAGTTGCCGCTCGAAACGAACCGCGTGGATCTCGATCCCGATGTGAAAGACGAATGGGGATTGCCCGCCATGCGCATCACGTCGACGAGCCATCCGGACGATTTCAAAAACATGGAGTTCTTCCGCCAGAAGTCGATCGAGATTCTGCAGGCCGCGGGCGCGAAGAAGGTGTGGGCGCCCCCGATCGCCGATACGCGCGGCGGGGCCCATAACCGCGGGACATGCCGGATGGGGAACGATCCGAAGACATCGGTGGTCGACAAGTTCCACAAGGCCCACGATGTGCCGAATCTGTTTATTGTGGATGGCAGCAGCATGGTTACCGGCGGACGCAATCATCCGACGATGACCATCCAGGCGCTGGCGTTCCGCGCGGCCGATAACATTATCAGGAACGCAAAGAACGGCACGCTGCGCACAAGTCTTTAGGAACGCCTCCAGGACCGGTGGCGCAGACGGCTTTGACGTGCTAGAGTCATCGCAATGAGGGGTTGTTTTGCGCTGCTCGCGGTGTGCTTTGCGCCAGTGGCAGTCATCGCGCAAACCCCGGAACGCTACACCCTCAGCGGCCAGGTTGTCGACTCCGCGACCGGCAAACCGCTCCCCGATATGCGGGTTGCGATCAGCAATCACGCCAACTGGAAGCTCGCGGTGGAACCGGTGACCTCAGGTCCGGACGGCAGGTTCACTTTCTATGGACTTGAAGCCGGGCTTTATACGGCCGATACATGGCTGCAGGGCGAGATCATTCACTATCGCGAACTGCCCGGAAGCATCGGCGCCACGCGCGTAGGCCCCGATTACAAAAACGCCGAGTTCACGTTTCGCGTCGCCTTTCATCCGTCGATCGAAGGGACCGTTCGGGATGAGCTCGGCGATCCGGTCCCGCACGTCAACGTCGGCGCCTTTCGCGCAGTCTGGCAGGACAGCCGGATCGTTCCGACGCGCGAGGCTGCGGCAACCACCGATGACCGCGGCCACTACCGGATTTCCGCGCTCCCTCCTGGCGCATATGTGGTTTGCACGGAGCTGGTGGATGGATACAACATTCTATGGTCCCGAACCCTCGCTCCCGAGTCCGCGTCGACGGTGGACTTCGGCGCGCGCGATGGCCCGCGCTTCCATGGCCGCTCATGCTATCCCGGCGAGCCGCAGGCCTCCTTCAAGATCGATTGGGGGCACGATGCCCAGGTTGATTTGAAACTCTCTCTCACATCGGGCACAAAGATACAGGGCCGCGTAACCAACGGGGGCCCGCACACCACCTCCATTAATCTCCTTGCTGAAGACGAAACTGTCACCGCGGGAGATGCACAGCTGCAACCCGATGGCACGTTCGAAGCCAACATCCTCGAGCCGGGGCGCTATCTTCTTGAAGCCCGAGCCGGTGCCGCGGTGACGCAACAAATCGTAGTGGCGGACAAAACTCCCGTCACCGGTCTGCAACTCACGATGCAACCGAGCGCCACGATCTCCGTCTTTGTTCAAGGTCCCGCCAGCCCTGCCCCGCAGCCCGACTCGGTAAGCGTCGGGCTCCGCTCCGCATCGTTTGCGCGCGGCTTTGCCCGGTGGGCTCAACGCGCGAGCGACGGCTCCTTGAGTCTCCCTGCCATCGAGCCAGGTAAGTACTGGGTGCTGGCCCATACCGAAGCCCCGTTCTGCGTGGAATCGGTGACCTTCGGCGGGCGCGCGGTGCTGCACGACACACTCACCGTTGCGTCGGGCGATTCCGGGCGCCTTGACATCATGCTTTCCACGCAATGCGCCAGGATCGACGGCAGGGTGCCCGTGCCGGAGCCCGGCGAGCCATATCCCATCGTCGTCGTGATGATGAGCGGAACGGCAAAATCCCCCGGTGATGTGATCACCGTGAATTTCAGCGATCAGTACACGGGGGCCGCGGAGCTGAAGCCCGAAGTGGACGGAGCATTTTTCGTGGATTGTCTCCCGCCAGGCCGCTACCTCTTGTGGGCTTTGAAGCAGAGCGATTTGGGCGATCGCGGGCCGGCAAGCCTGGCGGATGTGGCAAATCAGGCATCGGTTGTAGAAGTGGGCAAAGGCCGGCACGCCCAGGTTCAGTTGAAAGTGCTCTCCGGCCGCGACGGTGTGAGATGAGGTGTGAAATGAAGCGCCAAACGAAGCGCTGTTGCCCGCTCATTTTGTTCCTCGCGCGTGCCGGCGTCTCTTTTGCGGCTTCGGACAGCGTGATCGACGGACGAGTGATCGACGCTCTGACGGGGAAGCCCGTCGCAAGGGCGACGGTCATGCTGAGCGTTGGCCCATCGGATCGAATCGCCGTTCTCACCGATGACGAAGGAGCCTTCCGCGTGCTCCACCTCCCCGATGGCCCGCTGAGCATGTGGGCTCAAAAGGCCGGCTATCTGGGCGATCCGCTTGATCCGCCGTCTCCGGAATCCCGCGCGCAGTGGATGATTTCCGGCTCGGCCGGAGTCACGCCAGTCACGCTGAAACTGACTCCGCAGGCGGTGATCGAAGGCCGGGCCACCGACGCGAAGGGCGACGGCGTGGCGCTGCTCACCCTCTGGGAGCGCCGCATGGACGGAACGGTCGCGGTTCATGGTACCCAGCGCGTGGACCGGACAGGCGCATTTCGCTTCGCCTTCCTCGCCCCGGGCCGGTATTATCTCGAGATTTCAAGTTTGACCATCGGTTCGCCATCGGGCCGGGGTCCTCTTTATGCGCATGGTTTTTTCAAGGAGGGGGCAATGCTGCGGAACGCCACGCCGATCGATGTCGAACCCGGTCAAACCGAAAGCCTGTCGGTGTTGTTGCAGGCGGTTCAGGGACACCGGATTCGCGGACGAGTCGACTGCCCGCCTCCTGACCCGGTCGGCGCCTGGGTCCATGTGGCTGGCAGTGACGCGGTGTTCGACGGCATCGCTGTCGACCTTGAGACGCGAACATTCGCCATGCCCGACATTCCGCCGGGAGAGTATCTGTTGAAGGGAAGCTGTGGTACGGTTGGCCGACAATTCAAATCCCTGCCGGTAACCGTCACGGACTCCGACGTCGACGGCCTTGTCCTGTCTTTCGAGTGATAATTACCGGGTGGACATGAAGATACTACCGACCGCAGTCCCGATTCTGCTGCTTGCCGCCGCCGGCGCGTTGAGTGCGCAGACGCCGGCCGGCACGCCCTTTCGGGTCGTCAGACTCGATCCGGCGCTCGACGACATTATTTCGCCCGACGCGAAACTGGAAACGCTCGGCGAGCATTTCGGATTGACCGAAGGCCCGGTCTGGATACAGGAAGGCAACAGCGGGTACCTGCTCTTCAGCGACAACGCCGCCAATGTGATCTACAAGTGGAAGGAGGGCAATCCGCTTTCCGTCTACCTCGAAAAGAGCGGTTACACCGGGAACGATGTGAAGAACGTAGGCGACCAGACCATCAGCGGCCGCCTCGCGATTCTGCTGATCGGTTCCAACGGCCTCGCGCTCGACCCGCGGGGCCGCCTGATCATCACCGCGATGACCGACCGGAACGTCGTGCGTCTCGAGAAAGACGGCACGCGCACCATGATCGCGGACCGCTACGACGGAAAACGATTCAACGGACCCAACGATCTGGTGGTGAAATCCGATGGCGCAATCTACTTCACCGACACCCCATGGGGCATGCGCGGCGGCGACAAGAGCCCGTCGCGGGAGCTGCCTTTCAATGGATTCTATCTGGTGAAAGACGGCAAGGTGACTTTACTCGGCAGCGACAAGGATCGTCCCGGGCAAATCCCGAACGGCATCGCGCTTTCACCCGATGAGAAGACGCTTTACGTCACCCTCGGATTCCGCAGGACCGTGCGTTACGACATTCTGCCCGATGATACGGTTGCCAATGAGCGCCTGTTCGTTCCCGCGGGCAACGACGGCATGAAGACAGATGTGAAAGGGAATCTCTATTCCACAAACGCCGTGGGGCCGGGTGAGATCTGGATCACGTCAAAGGAGGGCAAGCACCTCGGCACGCTCGAACTCCCGCAGCCTGCGGGGGTGGAACCGAAACCGCGAATTGTCCCAACCAACCTGGCCTTCGGGGATGCCGACGGCAAAACCCTCTACATCACCGCCTGCACCCATCTCTTCCGCATTCGCCTCAAAACAGGAGCGCCGCGATAGATCTCCCTGCGACATGCCTCGCTTATTTTTTCACGAACTTGTGTAACGCCATGGAACTCACGCCGGCCGCGTAGACTACATCGCCCTTCGCATCCGCGCTTACGCCTTCCGCGAGCGCAATGGCCGGGTTGGAAGATGTGTCGGGAATAAACATCTTCACGCTGCCATCCTTCGCGCTGCCGATCCTGATACCGCGTTTCACCCCCGGATTGGTCTTATCGTCCGACTGCGAATCGACGGAATACAGCGTGTCGTTGCTCGTAATGAAGATGCCGCTCGGCCGGCCGAACTGCTTCCACTGATCGATGAACCTGCCATCCTGATCGAAGATCTGAATCCGGCTGTTGCCGCGGTCGGCGATGAAGATGCGTCCCTTCGAATCCATCGCGATGCTGTGCAGAGTATCGAATTCGCCGGGCCCGGTGCCTTTCTTCCCCCACTCCTTGATGTACTTCCCGTCTTTCGTGAACTTCACGACGCGGGCGTTGGTGTCGTTGCCATGGCCGTCCGCGACAAAGATATCGCCATTGGCCGCGACGGCAACATCGCACGGCCCGTTGAAGGTATCGGGCCCCGCGCCCGCCACGCCGGCTTTGCCAAGCGTCATCAGGATCTTTCCGTCGGGGCTGAGTTTGAAAACCTGCTGTCCCTTGCCGTCTTTTCCCTGCTGGTCGGTCACCCAGAGATTGCCTTCGCGATCGATCGACAACCCATGAGGCTGTACAAACATTCCCGCACCGAAGCTTTTCAGGAATTTGCCGGAAGCATCGAACTCGAGGATTGGAGGCTCGCTGCGATGGAACACCCAGAGATTGCCGTGGGCATCCGGCTTGACGGCGATAACCTGTCCCCACTGAACTCCCGCCGGAAGCTGCGCCCAGTCTTCGACGGGGTGATACGGGTTGGGAAGGGTGTTTGTGGCTGAAACGTCGGTCGCGGCGTGGAGTCCGCCAGCGAGAAGGATCACGGTCGGCAGAAAAGTGAATGATCGCTGCATGGCGGATCTAATTCTACCTTCGGCCAGGCCCGGAGGCAATTCTGGCCAAAGGATTGCTTTTGCATCGCCCGGAGGTTTCACCAATGAAGCAGTCGATTCCGATCGTAATGATTTTCATGGGTGCATTGCTCGGTACGGGCTGCGCCACAAAAAACTATGTCAAGAAACAGGTTGACCCGGTGAGCGGGAAGCTCGATCAGGTCGCCTCGAAAACCGATCAGCAGGGTCAGACCATTGATCAGCAGGGTCAATCCATTGACAAGACGCGCGCATCTCTCGACGAAACACGCGCCAATCTGGACAAAGACGAGACCGCTCTGAACGCAACAAATGAGCGCGCCGTGTCGGCGGACAGCCGGGCGGGCGATGCACTCAACCGCGCCAATGATGCGTCCGGCAAGGCCGATGCGGCCAATGAGGGCGTCAGCTCGCTCAGAGGCGTTATCGCCAATCTGGACGATTACAAACAAGTCGCGGAAACAACCGTGAATTTCAAGTTCAACAGCGACAAACTGGACGCCGATTCGCGCATGGCGCTCGACCAGATGGTATCGAATCAGGGCCAGTACAAGCGCTTTTTCATCGCACTTGAAGGGTTCACGGACCGCGTCGGGAATGCGGATTACAACAGCGCGCTCAGCCGCCGTCGCGCCGATTCCGTGATGGAGTACCTCGTGGCCGAGCACAATATCCCGGTGTACCGCATTCATATGGTTGGCCTGGGCGAACAGAAGCCGGTGGATGACGGCCGTGGCCGCACCGCCAACGCCAAGAACCGCCGGGTGGAAGTAACCCTTTTCAGCGCCGACCAGAACCTGGCTTCGAACAGTACCCCCGCCTCGCAGGCTTCCCAGTAGTCCCCCCTCCTTCGGGCCAGGACACCGCTCCCAGAGGGCGTGTCCTGGCCATGTACACTATAAGATTGAACCCGAGGCCCGGTTGCCGAGGCGAGTAAAATATACCGTCCAACGTTGACCGAGATGCACTTTTTCCCGACATTGCCCGCTCTGTTCGCAACGTCCACGCTGGACCGATTCACGCGCGGTCTGTTCGACGACACCTTCGCGGGTATCCATCAGTTGTCGTGGTTCGACTGGGCTCTCCTGATTCCCTACTTCGGGATTCTGGGGATCCTTTCCATCTATGGGATGCACCGCTTTGAGACGATTCGCACCTATTTCAAGTACCGGAAGAACGTAACCCGCGAACCCGCGGTCTCTTTCGAAAACCTTCCCCCCGTAACCATTCAGCTGCCTCTTTTCAACGAGCGCTACGTGCTGGAACGGCTGATCGACGAAACCGTCAAAATGGAGTATCCGGCCGGCCTGCTCCAGATTCAGGTGCTTGACGACTCGACCGACGACACGCACCAGTTCGCCGAGGCCCTTTGCGAAAAATACCGCAACATGGGCCACAACATCGAATACCTGCACCGTACTAATCGCGAAGGCTTCAAGGCGGGCGCGCTGCAGGAAGGATTGAAATCGGCCACCGGGGAATTTGTCGCCGTCTTCGACGCGGATTTTATTCCTCCGGTCGATTTTCTGCGCGCACGATTCACCACTTCGCCGATCCGAAGGTGGGCGTGGTGCAGACCCGCTGGAGCTATCTGAACCGCGACTTCAACATCCTCACCGAAGTTGAAGGAATCATGCTCGACGGTCACTTCATCCTCGAACACGGCGCGCGGTCGCGGGCCGGTCTCTTTTTCAACTTCAACGGGACGGCGGGCATGCTGCGCAAGTCGATGATCGAGGACGCGGGCGGCTGGCAGCACGACACACTCACCGAAGATTCCGACCTGAGCTACCGGGCGCAGATGAAAGGCTGGAGATTCGTTTATCTTCCGGATCTCGACTGCCCTTCGGAACTGCCGGTCGAAATGCACAGTTTTCAGGTTCAGCAGTTTCGCTGGGCTAAAGGGCTGACGCAGTGCGCGATCAAGCTTTTACCCGGCATCTTACGTTCGAAGCTTCCGTGGCGCGTCAAGGCCGAGGCCGTGATGCACCTGACGCCGAATATTTCGTATCCGCTGATGCTGGTGGTTTCAGCCCTGATGCTGCCCGTGATGATCGTGCGTTTTTATATGGGCGTCTGGCAGATGATGCTGCTCGATTTTCCGTTGATCGTGGCGTCGTTCTGGTCGATCACGGCTTTCTACCTGACCGCGCAGCGGGAATTGAATCCGAAGACCTGGAAGCGGACGATTCCGTTGCTGCCGATGCTGATGGGCGTCGGGGTCGGGCTCGCTCTGATCAACGCGAAGGGCGTGATGGAAGCTTTGTTCGGAGTGCAGAGCGGCTTCGTGCGCACGCCGAAATACGCCATCGAAGGCACCGAACAGAAGCGTCTGGCGGTGAAGAAGTATAAGCGCAGGAGCGGTTGGCTGCCGTATGTGGAAATCGCCTGCGGGACTTATTTCCTCTTCATGTGCTGGTTCGCGCTGACCACGTTCAACTATCCGACGCTGCCATTCCTCGCGATGTTTGTCTGCGGCTATTACTGGGCGGGATTCGGCACTCTCTATCAGGAATATCAGGACCGGCTGCGCTACAACCGGCAGCACCGCCTGGAATTCGAGACCGCCCGCTAGCGGCCGCGCTTGACCTTTGGAACATTGGAACTTTCCCCTCAGCTGATTCTGGAAGCGGCGGAGCGCATCAAGCCTCTCGCGCGCCGCACGCCCGTGATGACTTCCCGCGGCATCGACGAGCGCGCGGGCCTGCGTGTTTTCCTGAAGTGCGAGAACTTCCAGCGCAGCGGAGCGTTCAAAATCCGCGGCGCATCGAATCTGATTCTTTCCCTGACGCCCGAAGAAATCGCGCGCGGCGTAGTCGCGTTCTCGTCGGGCAATCACGCGCAGGCAACGGCTATCGCGGCAAAATACGTCGGGGCGAAGGCTACGATCGTGATGCCGGAAGACTCACCCCGATCGAAAGTGGAAGCAACCCGCGCGATGGGCGCGCGCATTGTGACTTACGACCGCATGCGCGAAGACCGGGAGGAGATTGCCGCACGGGTACTGTCGGAGATCGGGGGCACGCTGGTGCCTCCGTTCGATCACCCGATGATCATGGCGGGCCAGGGAACGACGGCTCTTGAGTTGTTGGAAGATGTGCCCGCGGGAACGCCGGATGCGCTCGTCGTCTGCGTGGGCGGCGGCGGATTGGCCGCGGGCTGCGCGACGATCGCTGGATCGCTCCGCCCGGGCATTCGCATTTTCGGCGTGGAGCCCGAACTGGCGAACGACGCCGCGCTGTCTTTCGCGGCCGGCGAACGAATTACGATTCCCCCGCCCGATACGATCGCCGACGGCCTGCGAACCCCCTCGACCGGCAAGCTGACTTTCCCCGTCTTGCGGCGTCATGTGGAGCAGATTCTGCTGGTGAGCGAAGCACAGATCCGGGCAACGATGCGATTCGCGCTGGAGCGTTTGAAAATCCTTGTGGAGCCGAGCGGTGCGGTTGCACTGGCCGCCGTGCTTTTCGGGATGCTGCCACGGGAGATCGAGAGCGCAGGTGTAGTGATCTCAGGCGGCAACGTGGATTTCGATTTCCTGAGAACGCTTTGAAAATGCCCGCCCCGACCGTTAGCCCACTTACTTTTAGGTCCAAAACCACCGCCTTTTTATGCGGTCTTTGCTTTGACCGATGTGGCGCACGCTCTCCAGCGTGCCGTGTCGAGACTTTTCTCGACACCGGTTTCTTCCGCGAAGGCGCCAGGCGTCGGCAAGAGTGCCGACGCGGCACGCAAAGTGCGTGCGCCACGCACTTCAGGCGACTTTCAACCGCAATCCATCCTACCGGCTTGAGCCGGGAGTTGTTTAGAGACGCCACGCTACCGTGCCTTGGGGTGCGCCTTGTCGTACACGCGCATAAGGTCCGTCAGCGACACGTGAGTATACTTCTGCGTGGTCGCGAGGCGCGCGTGACCGAGTAATTCCTGAATGGCCCGCAGGTCCGCGCCGTGGCTCAACAGATCGGTCGCGAACGCGTGCCGCAGAGTGTGTGGATGAATGGAGGAATCGCCCGCCACGAAGGTCGCGTAGAACTTCACGATATTGCGCGCGCCGCGATCGGTAAGGCGCCTGGCCCGGTGGTTCAGAAAAAGCGCCATCGCGTCCTCCACAACCTCGCGAACATCCAGATACGCATCGAGCGCGGCGGCCGATTTCGACCCGTAAGGTACCTGCCGTTCCTTCCTGCCTTTTCCCCTCACGCGAATCCAGCGCTCGCTTCGGTCGAAATCTTCCAGATTCAGGCCGACCGCCTCGCTGATGCGCAGCCCGCACCCGTAAAGGAGCTCGAGCAATAGCCGGTCCCGCGCCGGAAACGGGCGTTCGAGGTCCTCGCGCGAAGAGCCGTCGATCATAGCGTTCGTCACTTCTGTATTCGGAACCTCGGGCAGCGTTTTCGGCATCTTCGGCAAACGCAACAGCCGCGCCGGGTCGCGCAGTATCCGGTGTTCCCGCGAAAGAAAACGGAACAGCGACCGCAGGGAAGCCAGTTTCCGGCGGATCGTCGCCGGCCTCTGTTCGCGGCCGTAAAGGTGCGACAGCCATTCGCGCAGACTGAGGAGATCGATGGCCGCAAGCGCAGGCGGGTCGGTTCCAGGTGGCGAAAAGTATTCGAGGAACTCGGTCAGGTCGGCGCCATAGTTACGCAGCGTATGTTCGGAGTCGTTGCGCCGAGATCGCTCTCCGAGAAATTCTTCGATCGCCAGTCCAAGTTCAGACATGAATTGCCACAAACTCGTCGAGTTTCTCAAGCGCCAGTTTGCAGACTGCCGTTTGTCGCTCCTTGCGGTCGCGCGGGTTCGGATCGAGCAGGGGGAGCAAATCGAACGCGATGTTGGCCGGTTGGTAATGACGGACGTCCGCGTGGGACACGTAGTGGCAAAGCGAACCGATTGCCGTTTCCCGGGGAAACGGCCCATGCGACTCGCCGCGCACCCGCGCCGCCGCAATCATGCCCGCAACGAGGCCGGTCGCAATCGATTCCACATACCCTTCCACGCCCGAAATCTGACCCGCGAAGAACACGTTGGGGTGCGCGCGGAGCTGCAGGGTTGCATCGAGAATCGCCGGCGCATTGATGTATGTGTTGCGATGGATCTGCCCGTAGCGCAGGAACTCGGCATTCTCCAGCCCGGGAATCAGACGCAGAATGCGTTTCTGTTCGGCGAAACGCAGATGGTTCTGGAATCCCACCAGGTTGTAACTGTCGGCCCGCAGATTTTCCTGCCGCAGCTGGACCGCTGCCCAGGGACGCCTTCCCGTGCGCGGATCAGTCAACCCCATCGGCTTCATGGGACCGAAACGCAGCGTGTCGCGGCCACGCCGCGCGATCTCTTCAATCGGCAGGCACGCTTCGAAATACGGAACATCGCCGGGGATGTGCGCCTCAACGGTTTGAGCCGCGATCAAGTCATCTACGAACCGTTCATACTCTGCTTTCGAGAAGGGGCAATTCAGATAATCGCCGGTTCCGTCGAGCGATTTGTCATATCGCGAGGCGGCGAACGCGATGGATTTGTCCACCGTCTGCGCATCCACGATGGGACTGATGCTGTCATAAAAAAAAAGGCGATCGGATCCGGTGAGCCCCGCTATGTTTGACGCGAGCGTATCGCTGGTGAGAGGGCCGGTCGCGATGATCGTCACTTCGCCAGGGTCGATCCCGCCGATCTCCCCGCGGCGAACCTCGATCCGCGGATGCGACTCAATCGCGCCTGTGACCTCCGCCGCGAAAGCGATGCGATCCACCGTGAGAGCCTGGCCCCCGGGCACGCGCGATTTCTCCGCCGCGCGCAAAAGGAGAGAATCCAGACGCCGCAGTTCTTCCTTGAGCAGCCACGATGCCGAAGGGTGCTGATCGCTCTTCAGCGAATTGCTGCAAACGAGTTCCGCCAGCCGGTCGGTCTGATGCGCGTCGGTCGTGCGGATCGGCCGCATTTCGCAGAGCGTGACGCCGATGCCTCGCTCAGCCAGTTGCCATGCCGCTTCCGTCCCGGCGAGGCCTCCACCAATAACTGTGGCGCGCGTAATCAATATCCTATTTTAGTTTCGGGCCGCTTACCAGTTTGTACACTTCGCGTTTGGAGAGCCCGCGCTGGCGCGCGACCGTCTTCATGGCTTCCATGCGATCGATACCCGCGCTGACGAGCAGGGCCACGGCTTCCTCCGGAGGCGTGTCGTCATGAACCGGTTCCGTCGCCTTCGCGATCAGCACCACGAATTCGCCGCGGATCATGTCCCGTGCAGCCAGGGCCTCGCGGATCTTCGCCGCGGTCCCCCGCAGCACTTCCTCGTGAATCTTGGTCAACTCCCGCGCCACCACCATTTCCCGGTCGCCCAATGCAGCCGCGATGTCTGCCAGCGATTCCAGAATCCGGTGGGGCGCTTCATAGAAAATCAGTGTTGCCGGCTCGTCCCGCAGCGATTCCAGCACTCGTGTGCGCTGGCTCTGTTTTGCGGGGAAAAAACCGGCGAAATGGAACTGATCGGTGGGCAAGCCGGACACCACCAGGCCCGCCAGAAGCGCCGAAGGGCCAGGCAGAGGCTCTACCCGGATCCCCCCCTGGACGGCCGCTCTCACCACCCGATATCCAGGATCGGAAAGCAGCGGCGTGCCCGCATCGGAAACCAGCGCGCCGGTCTCGCCCTGTTGCAGGCGCTCGATCAGTTCCTCGGTGCGGTTGGCCTCATTGTGCTCGTGATAGCTGAGCAGGCGAGTCTGGATGCCGTAGTGATCGAGCAGTCGCCGGGTGGTGCGGGTGTCTTCGCAGGCGATCCACTCGGCCTCTTTCAAAACACGGACCGCCCGATAAGTGATGTCCTCGAGGTTACCGATGGGCGTCGAGACTATGTAGAGGCAGCCCGTAACCCTTGATGATATCTGGTGGGGCAGACTTCAGTCTGCCGCGGGGCTTTAGCCCCGCCTTGGGTTGCTGGAGCGGCCCTTTGGTTCGCGGAAAATTTTTGACAACGCCACGCGTTCGTGGTGGGGCAGGATGGCATCCTGCGCGGGGTTGATAACCCCGCTGTTCGGGGGCCAAGCTGCCCCGCAAGCTCGCCCCACAATATTTGTGACGCTCTACCGCCGGGCTTCACTCACCGCTTCGTGAGAGCGCTTCATCTGAAATGCCGTGCTCTTCACGATACCCATCACGATCGTTGAGAACCGGTAATCGTTTTGCCCGGCATCGCGCGTGATTCCGCGCACCACCGGCATGTCGTAGTATTCGAGACCACGCCCCAACGCGTAGGTCATCAGCTTTTCGGTCATGGTGCTGACGAAGCGTTCCGGATGCTTCAGCAGCGCCGCTCGCAGATCGGCGATGCCGTTGATCTTCGTTCCATCCGCCAACTGACCGGAGGCGTCGATCGGCAAACCGGCCTCCTTCGTGCGCCACTGGCCGATGGCGTCGAAGTTGTCGAGCGCGAAGCCGAGCGGGTCCATCACCCGGTGGCACGTAGCGCAGGCGGGATTCTTCCGATGCTCTTCCAGGCGTTCGCGCACCGTTGTAACCTTGCCGCCTTCATCGTTTTCCTTCAGTGCGGGCACGTTGGGCGGCGGCGCGGGCGGCGGCGTCCCCATGATGTTTTCCAGGATCCACTTGCCGCGCAGAACGGGAGATGTGCGGGTCGGGTACGAAGTGACGGTCAGAATGCTCCCCTGCCCGAGCAGCCCGCGTCGCGCTTCGTCCGTCAGCGTGACGCGGCGGAACTGGCTGCCGTAAATGTCGGGAATGCCGTAATGCTTCGCAAGGCGCTCGTTCACGAACGTGTAGTTCGCCGTCAGCAGGTCGAGCACGTTCCGGTCATCGCGCATCACGCTGCCGACGAACAACTGAGTCTCCTTCAGGAAAGCACTCTTGAGATTTTCGTCGAAATTCGGGAAGTCGTCGCTCGCCGGATTCACGCTCTGCAGATTACGAAGGAAGAGCCATTCGGACGCGAAATTGGTCACCAGCGATTCCGCCTTGGGGTCCGCCAGCATGCGCTTTACCTGTTGCTGCAGGGTCGCCGGGTCGTTCAGTTTTCCCTGTGAGGCGACAGTCAGCAACTCGTCGTCCGGCACGCTGCTCCAGAGGAAGAACGAGAGCCGCGACGCCAGTTCCAGATCGCTGACCCTGTAAGTCGTGTTCGGCGCAATGGTCACCGGGTCGGGCTCAGCGCGATAGAGAAACTTCGGATCGGTCAGAATCAGCCGGAGCGCCGTCTCGATGCCTGCGTCGAAGCTTCCGCCGTGGTTATCAGGTTTATTCCTGCCCTTCTGATAGAAGTTGAGCAGCAGTTCGAGGTCGCTGTCGTTCACCGGACGTCTGTAAGCCCGCCGCGCGAGGGTAGAGATGATGGTCTTCGCGCATGGCAGTTCTTGGCTCTTCACCTTCGGCTCACAAACGAAAATCCGCCGCCGGCTCGGCGTATCGCCGGGCCCGGTTGCGGCAAACGGCCCGGTGATCTGAACGCGATTGATAATCGGAATCCCGTTCATATCCTGCAGATCGAGGTTACGCGTGAACGGCTGCAGCGGCTCGACCGATTCCGAATGGTTCTTCTCGATGAACGTGACGGCAACGTCGTGCTGACCCGCTTTCACCGGGACGCGAACCCGCAGCCGCGCGTCGATCGTATTGCCCGCCAGCCCGAGGTTGGTATCCATCATCTTGTTGTCTTCGGCGCCGCCCACCTGCGTGAGGAAAATGCGGACGCCGTCCACGGTGATCTCGAACTGATGGCCGTATTCGAGGCCAGGCATGTAGCCCACGATGTTGCGCAGCAGAAAAGTGCTGAACTCGTACTCGCCGTCGAGCGGAAAATCCTGGTGAATCAGGATGCCGCCGCGCGTGCCGAGCGGCAGCCCTTCAATGTGCTGGCCCTGGGCCAGGGTCGGAGGCAACTGGTAAGCCTGCGAAACCGGCCCCAGCCCCCGATCGCCCACCGCGATGCCCGCAACCGTGCGGGACGCGCCCAGATACTGTTCCAGAAGCGAAGGCGAAACCTTCAAAACGTCGGCAATGTTGTCGAAGCCGTTGCTCTCGTCATCGGCGGGGAGGAGCGACGTGACGTCCACTTTCAGGTTGAGCAGATCACGTATCGCGTTCGCGTATTCCGCGCGATTCAGCCGGTGAAGGCTCGCCCGGCCCGGCTCGGGACGCGCCGTGCGATCGAGCTCTGTCTCAAGCGACGCCGCAAAACCATCGAGCGTTGCCGCGTCCGGCCGCGGCATACCCAGCGGCGGCATCGTCCCGCTGTGGATTTTCCGCACCACTTTTTCCCATGTTTCCGCTCCGTCTTCGATGCGGCCCGTGTCGATCTTTTCGAGACTCAGTCCGCCGGTCTTGAGCTTCTCGCTGTGGCAGGTGACGCAGTATTTATCGAGCAGCGCGCGTTCGGCGGGCGCGGACAGCTGAGCGAAGAGAGCCCACGGGCACGCCAGAACCAGAACGAGAAAACGCACGATTCTATTTTATACCCGGTGCTCACTGGTTCCGGCCAGTGGGTAGTGTATCGATAGCGGGGAGTTGATACCCCTTTAGAAATTCCTGGGCTGTTTCAATTCCCCGTTTTTCTCCTCGTATTGCGTCACCATTGTGTTCAGCAAGTCCCGGAGGTGCTTCGCCATGTACAGAGGAATCGTTATCGCTGCACGCTCAAGGAGTACTCCCTCCTGATTCGACCAGGACGGAATGCTGTCTGTTTTTGAAACCTGCACAAGTTCCCCGAATCGAATGCGAGCGTCATACAAAGTCCAGTTGAGGAAAATTGCGTTAGCGTATGCGTCAAATACGCCGTCCTCGGGCTCTTGCGCGGGCAACTTCCCAATATCCGGCACCAGCGTCGGCACTGCTGGGGTTATTTCTGACTCAGATTCCATATATCCCCTCCCATTGCTGCGCCTTGAGCAAGTTGTCCCATGTGAAATGGAAGATTTGCGTCTGATCCAGTCCCCATGTTTCCGGGCTGCGCTGTTGTCGCACGTCCAACCCCCATTCGTGTGGGTTGAATTAATCCAAACCCATTTTGTGTGTGCGTGGTTTCGTTCATTTCCCTGTCGATGAATTCTGGGTCTTCCGCGAACGACCTACGCTCAAGCGAAGCGCGCTTAAAATTATCGACCTCTTTCCACAGTGTTCCGAACTCCTCGAACGAGACCGTAAGCCTCAGATCGAACGCCTCGGCTAAGCGACGCAGTGTATCAATACTCCATCCGCTGTAATTCGCGCTCTCAATGCGTGAAATGCCTGCCTGCTTAGTCCCTATCATTCCGCCGAGCGCGGCCTGACTCAACTGCTGGCTCTCGCGAATGACTTTTATCTGAGTGCTGATGCTCAGATTAAGATGCTCGTCCGCGTAGGCATGTCGAAACTGCCTATCCCTCAGTTGCCTCTTCAGGCGCTTCCTCAAAGACATGTGGTTTTCTCCTGTGAGCAGCATCCGCAATCACGTATCCGCGATTCTCTATTGCGGTTGCGATGGCATTTGGTGGGACGAATGCCCGATCCCGCTCCGTACAACCGAAAAGCAGCGTGAATTCCTGAGCGGTCATATTGATCGGGCCTCGACACAACAGGAGACGCGGGGCTACTCTTCCATTGACCCGGATTTTCTTGATATGTGGAGACGGCGTGTCCGAAGGCAGGTCGCTCGATAGATCGGAGCCGTTGTCTCGCAATGCATCCAACTTGCGAATCATCCGTGCCCTTTCGGGAACCCCCAAGCCGCCGTTGAGCCAATCCTCGATTACATTGCGGCCTCGATGATCGTAGTAATCGAATAATCTCCCACTTGGGCATCGTATCACAAATATGTTATCTTGCCCAGACGTACATCACAATTTGGTTATCATCCAAAATGTGCCTGAAACCAAAGCAAAAGACCAGCGAAAACCGAGGGTTTCCCGAAGTCCGCTGACCCTTTTTCTTTTCAGGTGACTTGGCAGAGTGGTTTCAAGGCACCAGCCTTACACGCTGCGCAACGGTGTTAACGGCACCGTTCGGGGGTCCGAATCCCGCAGTCACCGCCAGAATATAATATCCCCGGCAACGGCGCTAACTGCTGCCAGGGAATCAAATCCAGACAGCCGAAGCTGCACAGACTCGCAATCTCATTATGTGGCTATCGGTTGTGGAACTCAACAGGGGATTCCACAGTGACGTGCCATTCTTGCAAGATCGAGACAGTAAAGGCCGGAAAGGGCCGGAACAATCTACAGCGGTACAAGTGCCAGCAATCCGGCAAACGATACACAGAGCCGCATGAGAAGCCATTCGGTGAAGACGTGCGACTCCCGAAAGAGACGGCGATCCGAATCCTGCGGGACGTGTCTATTGTGTTTCGGTCAGGAATTGCTGGATGAAGCGAGCTGGTCGTCCGTAGGAAAGCCCCTCGCCATCACCTGTACCGCGAGCGCGGACCATCCCCACTACTTTCCCGTCGATAGTATAGATCGGACTACCGCTGGCTCCTGGCCACGCGATTGTGTCGATAACGATAGTCCTTGGACCGAGGTTATCATTGG
Organism: Terriglobia bacterium; assembly: GCA_963764845.1. Lineage (GTDB taxonomy): Bacteria > Acidobacteriota > Terriglobia > Bryobacterales > Bryobacteraceae > BOG-234. Next base: position 43,394 of record CAVXUE010000002.1, read on the forward strand.
CGGCATCGCTATACCCAGCGACATCCGCTATCGAACTGATCGGAACTTGGAATTGAAGGGGGAAACCGGTGAAAGCGATAAGTTCACCGTCATCCAAAAAATCAGTTTTGAAAATAACAGATGCAACGTCATGTCCCGATGCGACATCTCGAAGACTTCTGCATCTAGCCAGATCGAGCACTGCATCACGGATGCAATCTTGCGTATTAAAGAAGTAGTAATCGGTTTCGAAAGTTGGACGTTCGCGAATTGCCGACCAGTTTCCGGCCTGTGGCAAATAGAATGCGGTGAGTGGGCATGGCGTTCTTCGGTTTGTGGCGATCATACCTGCGATCACATGGTCTGCTGTAACGAAGGTTCCGTCTCCCTTAACGAAAAAGCCAGTTCCTTCCACGGACAGGTTCGTAGCGCGGTTTCCGTCCCTCACTGCGCAGACCATCGGGATTATCGCGCGTTTGATCCGCTGAATCGTGTCGGAGAATACTGGCGGCGAAGGCGGCACTGGTGGGGCGGGGGCACCGACGGTGACAACCTTGGTGCAGGCGGATATCAGCAGACAGCAGACGAGCGGGAGAAAGAGTTTCAGCTGTTCAGCCTTCCTGCCGCCCGTAAGATACTGGGCCGAAGAATCTGCTTGGCTGATCCATAATGGGGCGAAGCACGCCGAACGAGACCAAACGCCACCATGTCCTGCGAGTTGCCCAAACCGGCATAAAGCAATCCTTCCCTTCATCGTTGCTTGACCCCGATGGCGTCGTCAAGTATCTCAACGGACTATGTCGAGATGGTTTCCAGAGCCAGATTGTTGGTTCGCGGACCCAGAATTCCGATCGAAAGCATCACCATCACCATGCTGCCCGCGATGAACGCGAATACGCCCGGCACGCCGAAACGATCCAGAAAGAACGCGATCGCAAAGGAACTGAAGATAACGGAAAACCGGCTCCACGAATAGGTAAACCCGACCGCCAGCGCCCGGATGCGCGTGGGATAGAGTTCGGCCTGATACGCGTGGCTCGAAAACGAGAGGATGTTGGCCGAGAGCGTCAGCAAAACGCCAAACACAATCAGCAGAGGCACCGCGCTCATCTGCCCGAAAAGGATGCCCGACACCGCGATCCCGAACGCCCCGAAAACGATTTGCCATTTGCGTTCGAATTTATCCGCCAGCGCCGCCGCCAGCAGCGGGCCGAATGGAGAGGCAATCGCAATGATGAACGTGTATCGCAAACTGCTCGTCACCGCGATGCCGCGGCTGATGAGCAGGGTCGGCACCCAGTTGGAAAAGCCGTAAAACCCGACCGTCTGGAACAGATTGAAGACGATCATCATGATGGTGCGGCGAAGGTAAGGCGGGCGCCAGATCTCTTTGAATCCGCCGCGCCCCCGCTGCTCGGCGAGACCGCCCGGAGCCGGTAGAGGCGCACCCGTTTCAGCCGTAACCCGCCGCTCCAGCTCAGACACAATCCGTTCCGCTTCCTCGATTCGCCCGTGTTGCGCCAGCCAACGCGGGCTTTCGGGGACTCGCCGCCGGATCCACCAGACGACGAGTGCGCCTGCGGCTCCGGCGAGCACGACCCAGCGCCACCCGTCCAGCCCCAGCGGGGAAATCGGTACCAGGCGCCAGGCGAGAAGCGCGATCACCGGCACCGAGCAGAACTGGATGGTCTGGTTGATGGCGAAGGCGCGCCCCCGCCAGTGTTTCGGCACCAGCTCCGAAATGTAGGTATCGATGGTGACCAGCTCTACGCCCACGCCGATCCCCGCGACGAAGCGCCAGAGATTGAGGCCGAACACGTCATGCTGGAATGCCATGACGACATTCGCCACCGTGTACCAAAGCAGGGAGAAGGTGAAGATGGTGCGGCGTCCGAACCGATCGGCGACAAATCCGAATAGCGCCGTGCCGATGAACAGGCCGGAGAAGAGCGCCGCGACGAAACTGGCGATTCCGGTGAGTCCGAACAAGCCGCGCGTAGTCGACGTCAGGATGTGGCTGCGGACCAGGCCCGGCGCGATATAGCCGCTGAAGAAAATATCGTAAAACTCGAAAAAACCGCCGAGCGACAGCAGGATTACGAGGGTGCGGAGCGTGCGCGTGACCGGGAGGCGGTCCAGTCGCGCACCGATGCTCGCCCGCTTCACACCTATGGCGCCGGCGCCGGTCAAGAGTTGCAGTATACAACTGCCGGGCCGGGCCTCCTCAGGCAGTGGCCGTGGCCGATGCCGCGGGGGCAAACGTCGGCATCGGAGTATACACAAACCGGCGCTCACGCAGGCCGTACTTGTGCATCAGACGCCCCACATGATCCTGGTCATAGCGGATGCCGAAGCGGCGCTCGATGGCTGCCGCCATGCGCCCGGTGGTCCAACGGTCGTTGGGAAAACCGCACGCCATCGCGCCTTCCAGGTACATCTGCCGGATACCCTCCACCTGATCGGCCGTGAGCCGGCAGGGGCGTCCTGTGGCACGCCGGCTGCGCATGCCATCGACGCCCTTATGAACAATCGATCGATGCCAGCGGGATGCCGTGGTCCGGCTCACGCCAAACCTGCGGGCCACCTGTGATTGAGTTACGCCGTTGAGCAGCTCGTTTGCGGCTGCCAGTCGGCGAGTTTCCATATCTTCGCGTGTCAGAGAGCTTAGCGGGGCAAGCATCGTCTCGTTTACGCGCGGACTTCAAACCAGAGCAACCTCAGAATACTACAGGAACATGCCGCTGGTAAATTGTTTTTTACGTTCTTGGCGCAGTTCGCTGGATATACTAGCTCATTGTCTCGAAACTGAACTATGCGGAAGATCTCATTTGCCATCATTCTTTTGTCCTTCTGTCCGGCGGTCTTCGGAGCGCCCCGCCTGGTCCTCGGCGCCTCAGGTGTTACGGTTGGCCCGATCGCTCCCGGCTCGAACGCGCCCGTACAGAACGTGCAGGTGTCGAACGCGGGTGACGGCTCCCTGAACCTGACCGCGACGCCGTCCGCGGCGTGGATATCCGCGGCGGTAAGCCCCAGCCAGGTCGCCATCACACTGTCAACTGCATCCCTCGCGGCGGGCACGTACAACGAATTCATCATCCTGACCGACCCGAACGCTGTCGATAGTCCCCAGCAGGTCGCGGTGAACGTCACAATTGCGGCCGTTCCCAATTCCGTAACGCTATATGTAGGTCCGTCCGGGTCGGGCGTCTCGACGGCGGTTTCCTATATCTATCCCGCCAGCGCCGTCAGTGGCGTTGCCGGCACTACGAGCGGTGGCAACTGGCTCGCCTTTGTTGCGGCGGGGCATTCGATCATCGCTTCCGCGAACGCGATCGAGGTCGCGGCCCAGCCCGGACAGGCTCCGGGCACTTACTCGGGCACCGTGGTCATCAGCGGCTCCAGTCGGCCATCCGACAACATCGCTGTCCAGGTAACTCTTGTTGTTTCGGCCTCTCCGGTGATCGACCTGTCACAGGTCCCGGCGGTTCAGATTCAGGGATTTCAGGGCGGCGGAACGTTTACGGCATACCAGTCGTTCAATGTCATCGTCCCAAACCAGGGAATATTCGCTGACCGGGCTGTCGGGATTGCGCCGCTCGCAATCACCGGCGCAGCCGCATCCGGCGCCGGCTTCAGCGCGGCCGTGTTGAACTCAAATACCATTTCAATCACTGCCGATGCCACGAACCTCAGCCCCGGAATTCATCGGGGCACGGTCACGATCGTGTCGAACGCATCGAACAACGCCGCGGTGTCGGTGCCTGTGGCGTTCATCGTCAATCCGGCCGGGCCGAATGTGATATTCGCCAACGGAATCGTGAATCCCAGCACTTATGCGAGCGAGCCGTTCGCGCCGGGAGAAATCGTCGCGCTCTTCGGCCTTCAACTGGCCGCCGCGGGAACCAGCGCGACCAATCCCGGACTGCCACCGCTGGCGACCTCTCTTGGCAGTGCGCAGGTCCTTGTGAACGGGGTTCCCGCACCGCTCTTTTACGTCGGGCCCCTGCAGATCAATTTTCAGATTCCCTATAGCCTCACCAGCGGGCAGGTGGCGACGGTGCAGATTGTTTCCGGTAGCGTCCCTGGCAACTCCCGTTCCATCACGATCACCCCGAACTCCCCCCGCATGCTCCTTTTCCCGGGGAACTACGGGATTGCGTTCAATACGGATGGCAGCATTCCCTTGCCTTCGTCCCAGGTCGTCCCGCCTTTCGTATCGCACCCGGCCAAACCCGGCGACGTGCTGGTGATTTACGGCGTTGGTTTCGGCCAGACGTCGCCGCCGGCTGTGGAAGGGATTGCTGCCACCGTATCGCCATTGCTGAACGCCGCCCCCACGACCGTTGATTTCGGCGGCCCAACCATCCTCGGCGGAGTCACGACCCTGGCGGGTTTTTCAGGGCTGACGCCCACCGCCGTCGGGCTCTATCAAATCAACGTGGCAATTCCGCTCAACGTTACGCTCTCGATCTCGCTTTCGGTCACCGCGACCGTGGGGAATTCCGTCTCGAACACGTTCAATATCGCGGTCTCCGCCGACGGTCAGTAGGGCGGGTAGAATAGTAGTCGTCCCCCCCGAAGACAGTTCCGAACAGCGCTTCCATGGCCGAGACTCCATTCGTTCACCTTCACAACCACACCGACTACTCCCTGCTCGACGGTGCCTGCGAAATCGATCAGCTCATGGACGTCGTGGCGGAGCTGAAAATGCCCGCCGTAGCCATGACGGATCACGGCAATCTGTTCGGCGCGGTCAGCTTTTACAATGCCGCCAAAGCGAAGGGAATCCAACCCGTCATCGGTTGCGAAGTGTACGTCTCGCAGCAGGGCCACAAGACCCGCTCGGAGACGGACCGCTACAACCATCTCGTCCTGCTTTGCGAAAACCAGGAAGGCTACAAGAACCTCATCAAGCTGGTCTCGACGGCGTTTCTCGAAGGCTTTTACTACAAGCCGCGCATCGATAAAGACCTTCTCGCGGAGCATTCGAAAGGCCTGATCTGCCTCTCGGCATGCCTGCGCGGCGATCTCAACGAAACGATCCTCGCCGACAAATACGAAGACGCCCGCCGCCTCGCCTACACCTATCGCGACATGTTCGGCAAGGACAATTTCTTCCTTGAGATTCAGGATCACGGCCTCGATCAGGACAAGCGCCTCACTCCTCAGGTCAACCGGCTTTCGATGGACACGGGCATCCCGCTCGTCGCCACCAACGACTCCCACTATCTGCGGCGCGAAGACGCCCGGGCGCACGAAATCCTGATGTGCATTCAGACGGGCAAGACCATGTCCGATCCCAATCGGATGCACTGGGACCATCCTGATTTCTACCTCAAGACCCGCGCCGAAATGATGCTGCTCTTCGGTGAGCTCGAAGACGCCGTCAATCGCCCGTGGGAAATCGCGCAGCGCTGCAACGTGAAACTCGAGAAGGTAAAGGACCCCTTCCCCCGTTTCGATATTCCCGCCAGCCATACCACCGATTCCTACTTCGCATACGTCGCCCGTCAGGGCTTTGAGAAACGCCGCGTGCGCCTCGAAGCCCTGCGCGAAGCCGGGAAGCTCAAGTACGATCTGCCGGTCTACGTCGAGCGCCTCGACCGGGAAATCGAGATGATCCAGCAGATGAAATTCTCGGGCTACTTCCTGATTGTCTGGGATTTCATCCGCTTCGCGAAATCGAAAAACATCCCGGTTGGCCCGGGCCGCGGATCGGCTGCCGGAAGCCTCGTCAGCTACGCCATGCAGATCACTGACATCGACCCTCTGCAGTACGGCCTGCTCTTCGAGCGCTTCCTCAATCCCGAGCGCATCAGCATGCCCGATATCGATATCGATTTCTGCATGAACCGGCGCGGCGAAGTGATTCAATACGTCACCGAGAAATACGGCCGCGAACAGGTGGCACAGATCATCACCTTCAACACGCTCGCTACGCGTGCCGCGATCAAAGACGTGGGCCGGGTGCTCGACATGAGCTTTGCCGATGTCGACCGGATCACCAAACTGGTGCCCAACGTCCTGAACATCAAGCTCAAGGATGCGATCGCGACCGAGCCCGGGTTCGCCGCCCTCGCCAAACAGGACCCGCGCGTGCAGGAAGTTCTTGACGTGGCTGCACGCCTGGAAGGTTTTGCCCGGAATTCGTCGGTTCACGCGGCGGGAGTCGTGATCTCGCCCGAGCCTCTGCGTAACATCGTCCCGCTCTATCGCACCAACCGCGAGGAAATCGTCACCCAGTACGACATGAACGGTCTTGACAAGCTGGCGCTTCTCAAGATGGACTTCCTCGGGCTCACGACGCTGACTCTCATCGACGATGCGCTCAAGATGATCGAGAAGCGCCACGGCGTACAGATCGTTCCCGAAGATCTTCCGCTCGACGATCCCGCTGCTTACGGGATCTTCAGCAAGGGTTTCACCAGCGGCGTGTTCCAGTTCGAATCTCCAGGCATGCGCGACATTCTGCGGCGCTACCAGCCCACCCGAATCGAAGACCTGACGGCGCTGAATGCGCTCTATCGCCCGGGCCCCATGGCGATGATCGACGACTTCATCGAACGCAAGCACGGCCGCCGCGAAGTTGTCTACGATTTGCCCGAAATGAAGGAAATCCTGGAAGAGACCTACGGGGTCATGGTCTACCAGGAGCAGGTGATGCAGATTTCCAGCCGCATCGGGGGTTACTCGCTCGGCGATGCGGACATTCTGCGGCGCGCGATGGGCAAGAAGAAACTCGAAGAGATGGTCGCGCAGCGCGGCCGCTTCCTCAAAGGCGCGGCCGAGCGTGGCCATCCCGCCAAAAAGGCCGAGAAGGTCTTCGACCTGATGGAGCAGTTCGCCGGCTACGGCTTCAACAAGTCGCACTCGGCGGCTTATGCGTTTCTTGCTTTCGTGACCGGCTATCTCAAGGCGCACTATCCGGTCGATTTCATGGCGGCGCTGCTGACGTCGGAAACCGGCAACGTCGCGAAAGTCGTGAAGTACATCAACGAATGCCGCGAAATGAATATTCGCGTGCTGCCTCCCGATGTCGACGCGAGCGAATACACGTTCACTCCGGTTCGCGATGAAAAAGGCGATGCGATCCGGTTCGGCCTCGGCGCCGTCAAGAACGTGGGGCAGAACGCGGTCGAGGCGATCATCAAAGCGCGCACCGAACTCGGCCACTTCCGTTCCATCTACCAGTTCTGCGAACACGCGGACATGACCGCCATCAACCGACGCGTGATTGAGAGCCTGATCAAGGCTGGCGCAATGGACGGACTGCAGGGCACGCGCCCGCAGCTGCTGCTCGCGCTCGATGCGGCCATCGAGACCGGCAATCGCGCCGCAAAGGATCGCGACAGCGGGCAGGCCGGACTGTTCGGCGGCGGCGGATTTTTGGGAGACAAGACGGAGGAGCACCCCGAGCCGGCGCTCCCGAAAGCCAACGACTGGACTCTCAAGGAGAAGCTTCAGGGTGAAAAAGAGCTCCTCGGGTTCTACGTCACCGGGCATCCTCTGGACAATTACGAAGATAAGATCGCCGAACTGGCGACGCACGATTCGGCGAACCTCGAAGGTCTGGAAAAGGGCGCCGAGATCGCGCTTTGCGGCATGATCACAGGCGTCCAGAAGCGTCGCAACCGCGAAGCGAAACCCTGGGCCTCACTGGTGATCGAGGACCGGGCGGGGAGCATCGACGCGATGGTTTTCACCACGCAATACGAGCGCCTTGCCCCGATGCTGGTCGAAGACCAGGCTGTCCTGATCCGCGGATCGGCGCTTCCCGAGGAGGGCAATCCAACCAAAGTATCGGTACAGGAAATCGTACCGCTCGATGTCGCTCGCGTGGCGCTTCCCACCCTCATCAGCGTGAAGGTATTCATGGGACGCAATGGGATCGACCGTGCCGCCGAGCTTCATCAGCTTTTCGAACGGAAGCCGGGCGACACCCAGGTAAGGCTGCGCCTCGAAGCCTCTCGGGACTTTTCCGTAGTCCTCGACGTGCCCACAAAGGTGCGGCCCGACCGTGAATTCCGCGCCGAATTAACCCGCATCTGCGGCGCCGGCTCGCTGGAAGTACTGGGAAGTTAGTTACCCGCCACCGCTAACCATCTTCGATATTGTACCTGGTACCGGCTCGTTGCAAAGTGGATTTATGAATTCGTTACTTACTTTTCTCAGGGACGAAGAAGGCCAGGACCTGATCGAATACACGCTCCTGATGGCTTTTATCGCGCTCGCTTCCGCTTCGATCTTTGTCAGCGCAGGCGGCAGCATCAGCGGCATCTGGGGCGTATCCAGCAATACGCTTTCGACTGCCAACGCCGCCTCCAGCTAGGCTTGCGGAAACTTCCAGTTCGCTCTGGCCCAGGTCCAGATCGAATCCGGATCGCCTTGCGCGTCCGGGGGAACGTTCTGCCCGAGGAACCGCAGCGCCCGAACCAACAACTCGGGAGCCGCGTTCACATTCAGCGGGGGCGCGAGCGTCTGCTTGCTCAGCTTCTCGCCCTTATCATTCGTTACGACCGGCACGTGCCGGTAGCGCGGCGAAGGGAATCCCAAAAGCCGCTGCAAATGCATCTGGCGCGGCGTGGAGCCGGCGAGATCGGCTCCCCGCACTACGTCCGTGATCTCCTGATACGCGTCGTCAACCACTACAGCCAACTGATAGGCGAAGATGCCATCGGACCGAAGGACGGTGAAATCCTCCCCGCCAAAGCGAACTTTCCAGCGCGCCGCACCGTTTGCGGGCACGTACTCGGAATACACGGAATTGTCGCGACGTAACTGGTCGAGAGCCTGGCGATAGGCATCGAGCCGCGTGCTCTGATAAAGCACCGGCCCATCCCACTCGAACCCGAAACGCTCCAGGGTAAGCAGAATGCTGTCCGCCGATCCCGGAACCAGGCGCGGCGCATCGATATCCTCAATCCGCACCAGCCACCGGCCGTTCTGCGAACGCGCGTCAAGATAGCCCGCGACGGCCGCTACCAGCGAACCGAAGTGCAGATGCCCCGTCGGCGACGGCGCGAACCGGCCTGTCATGGGAGCAACTGTGGAAGAAGCTCCGCCGAGGTGCCGCGCAGCGAATACGCGACTTCGCTCGAGAACCCGGTCTCTTCGGGATTGATTTCGACGGCAACGCGTGCCATGGCGATGAGCCCGGCGGCGGGATAAACCTGAGCGGATGTCCCTGCCACGATCAGCAGATCGGCGGCGCGCACTGCCGCCTCAGCGCGCTCGATCGAGCCCGACGGCAATTGCTCGCCGAACCAGACAACGCCGGGCCGCAGCATTCCGCCGCACGCGCAGTGCGGGGGCAGGTCCGTCAATTCAGACCGATCGATGCGCTCCTGGCCGCATTTCAAGCACCGAACATTCCAGATATCTCCATGGAGCTTGACCACGTTCCGCGACCCGGCCAGATCGTGCAGCCCGTCTACATTCTGAGTGATCAGGGTGAACGAAGCAACGCGCTTTTCCATCTCGGCGAGCGCGTAGTGCCCGGCGTTCGGTCGCGCCAGCGCGATCGACCGGCGGCGTTCTTCGTACCAGGTCCAGACAAACTTCGGGTCGCGCGCGAAGCCTTGCGGCGTGGCGAGGTCTTCGAAACGATGCCTTCGCCAATAGCCTCCATTACTGCGGAACGTGGGGATTCCGCTTTCTGCAGAAACTCCCGCGCCAGTGAGGACGGCTACCCTACTTGAGCGCTTCAACAGGCCGGTCGGCAGGAGCGGCATCGACAGACTCCATGAGGCGCATCAGTTCGAGGCGCAGGGCGTCGACGAGCGCGTTCCAGCTGGCTTCGATTACGTCGTCTGAAACACCCACGGTGGTCCAGCTTTTGTGATGATCGGACCATTCGACCAGCACGCGCACCTTGGCCGCCGTGCCCTTCTTGGAATCGAGCACGCGGACCTTGTAATCGGTGAGGCGAACATCGGCCAGCCGTGGATAGCGCGCGGAAAGGCACTTGCGCAGCGCGAGGTCGAGGGCGTTCATGGGGCCATTGCCTTCGGCGGTTGCGGTCTGGATTCCTTCATCGGTGGAGACCGTGACAGCGGCGGTGGCGTGGCCGGATTTGATGGCTGCATAGTAATCGCGCACGTCGAAGAAATTCACGCCCGGGTGCATGGACTGGCGCACGAAAAGCTCGAAGGTGCCATCGGCGGCTTCGAGATCGTAGCCCTGGAATTCCATCTCCTTCACGCGCTCGAGCAGATCGCGGCGCGCCTGGTCGGTGAGGCGATCGGCGAAGCCCTGCTGTTGCAACTGGTAAGTCACGTTGCTGCGTCCGGAGAGGTCGCTTACGAGGACGCGCTGATGATTGCCGACGAGTTCCGGGGCGACGTGTTCGTAAGTGCGGGAATCCTTCATGACGGCGCTCACGTGGATGCCGCCTTTGTGCGCAAAGGCGCTCTGCCCGACGTAGGCCTGGTCTTTGCGCAGAGGCAGGTTGGCCAGTTCGGCGATATAGCGGCAGACGGGCGTCAGCGATTGGAGCTTGTCCGGGCCGATGGTGGTGTGGCCGAGTTTGAGTTCGAGGTTCGCGATAACGGCTGCGAGATTGGTGTTGCCGCAGCGCTCGCCATAGCCGTTGAGGCAGCCCTGCACATGCGATGCGCCGTTTTCGACGGCAGCAAGGGCATTGGCTACGGCGACTTCGGAATCGTTGTGGGTGTGGATGCCGATGACGCCGCCGAATCTCGAGCGCACGTCGGCGACGATCTGTCCGACGAGGTTGGGGAGAGTGCCGCCGTTGGTGTCGCAAAGGCAGAGCACGTCGGCGCCAGCGTGTTTCGCGGCTTCGAGCGTGCGCAGCGCGAAATCACGGTTGTGGATGTAGCCGTCGAAGAAGTGTTCGGCGTCGTAAACGACTTCTTTGCCGTGGTCCTTGAGGTAGCGCACGGTTTCGGCGATGATGGTGAGGTTTTCGTTTTCGGTGATGCCGAGCGCGCGGGAAACGTGGAAGTCCCAGGACTTGCCGAAGATGGTGATGCACGGGGTTCCGGCATCGATGAGTTCACGAACGTTGCGGTCTTCTTCGATGGAGTTCTTCGCGAAGCGCGTCGATCCGAAAGCGGTCAGCTTCGCATGCTTCAGCTTCAGACCGCGCGCCTGCTCGAAGAATTCCTTGTCTTTGGGATTGGAGCCGGGCCATCCGCCTTCAATGTAGTCGATACCGAGCTCATCGAGTTTCCGGGCAATGAGCATCTTGTCATCGACCGAGAAGGAGACGGCTTCGCCCTGCGAGCCGTCCCGAAGAGTGGTATCGAACGTTTGAATTTTCATAGATAAGACCACCGGCGGCAAGACCGCCGGCGCTCCCGTTACGCGACGGGTACGCCTACCTCTTTGTTGCGTTTGAGGAATGTCATCATTTTGCGGAGCTCGCGGCCCACGTTCTCGACAGGCTGCTCGGCCTGTTCGGCGCGCATGGCGAGGAACTTCCGGCGGCCGGCTTTGTTTTCGCCGATCCACTGTTTCGCGAATTCGCCGGACTGAATTTCGGCGAGGATTTTCTTCATCTCCTTGCGCGTTTCGGCGGTGATGATGCGGGGGCCGCGGGTGTAATCGCCGTATTCGGCGGTGTCGGAAACCGAGAAACGCATGTAGCCGAGGCCGCCCTCGTAGATGAGATCGACAATCAGCTTGAGTTCATGCAGACATTCGAAGTAGGCGATTTCCGGGGCGTAGCCCGCTTCGACCAGGGTTTCGAACCCGGCGCGGATCAGTTCGGATGCGCCGCCGCAGAGAACGGCCTGTTCGCCGAAGAGATCGCTCTCGGTTTCTTCGCGGAAACTGGTTTCGATCACACCGGCGCGCAAAGAGCCGAGCGCAGCGGCATAGGCCAGAGCGTTTTCGAGAGCCTTGCCGCTCGAATCCTGCTGGATCGCGACGAGGGCGGGAACGCCTGAGCCTTCGACGAAGACTTCGCGGACGCGATGGCCGGGAGCTTTGGGGGCGATCATCGAAACATCGACATCGGCGGGCGGCTTGATGAAGCCGAAATGGATGTTGAAGCCGTGGGCGAACATCAGGGTCTTGCCCTTTGTGAGATTCGGCGCGATGTCGGAAGCGTAGAGATCGCCCTGGATGTGATCGGGTACGAGGATCATCATCACGTCGGCGGCTTTGGCGGCTTCGGCGGGCGTGAGGACGGTGAGTCCGGCGGCTGTGGCCTTGGCACGGCTCTTGCTGTCGGTGGGCAAGCCGACGACTACGTCGAGACCTGAGTCGCGCAGGTTCAGCGCGTGGGCATGTCCCTGGGAGCCGTAGCCGATGATGGCAATTTTCTTTCCTTTCAGCGCGTCGATGTTTCCGTCTTTTTCGTAAAAGCGTCGTGGCATTTAGATTCCTTGAGGTAAGTACCGGTAAGGCATGGTCGTGACGTATTTTGCTCCCGGGGACGGGCGTCGAGATGAGTCTCGACGCGGCACGCACGAGTGCGTGCGCCACGAACTGATACGCGAGGTCATTGCGCTTGCAGTGCCGCGGGGGCCGGTACCGGCGGTTGCAGCCGGAGTTTTTTTGCTTCGAGCGACATGGCGATCGCGCCGGAGCGGGCCACGTCGATTTCGCCGTAGCTACGCATCACTTCGATGAATTCGTCGAGCTTCTCCGGGTCGCCCGTGGCTTCGATGGCGAAGCCTTCGGTGGAGGAATCGACCACGCGCGAATGGAAGATTTCGGCTTCTTTAAGGACCGTGGTCCGGCTTTCCTGCGCGCAGCGGACGCGCACCAGCACCATCTCGCGAATGACGGCGGGCGAATCGGTGAGGTCGGTGGCCTGCAGCACGTTGACCAGTTTGTTGATCTGCTTGATGACCTGGGTGCGGATGCGCTCTTCGACGTCGACCACGATGGTCATGCGGGAGAGTTCGGGATCCAGCGTTTTCGCGACTGTGAGGCTCTCGATGTTGTAGCCGCGTGCCGAGAGAACGCCGGTGACGCGCAGCAGCGCGCCGGGTTTGTTCTCGAGAAGTATGGAAATTGTCTGGAGCATGATTAACCCACTGCCACCGGTTGCGGCGGACCCAACACCATTTCGTTGATTGCGCCGCCGGCGGGCACCATTGGATAAACGTTCTCGTCGCGGGTGACTTTGACGTTCAGCAGGTACGGGCCGGGTTCCTTGATCGCTTCTTCGAGCGCCTGAGCGAGCTGCCAGGGCTTGTCGATCGTGCGGCCTTTGAAGCCGTACGCCCCGGCGAGCTTTTCGGCATCCGGGAAGCAATCGAGCTCCACCGCGCTGAGGCGGTTGTTGTAGAACAGCGTCTGCCACTGACGGACCATGCCGAGATAGCCGTTGTTCATCACGATGATCTTGATGGGCAGGGCGTGCGAGGCTATGGTGGCGAGTTCGGGGATCGACATCTGGAATCCGCCGTCGCCGCAGATGGCGAAGACGAGCTTATCGGGGCGGGCCATTTGGGCTCCCAGCGCCGAGGGGAGACCGAAGCCCATGGCGCCGAGTCCGCCGGAGTTGATCCAGAGGCGCGGCTCGTTGAAACGGATCAGCTGCGCGGCCCACATCTGGTGTTGGCCGACGTCTGAAGTGACGATGGCCTGGCCGCCGGAGAGACGATCGATCTCATCCATAAGGTGCTGGGGTTTGATTTCCTGCTCGTCGCGGGAGCGATCGTAAGGGTGCTCGGCCTTCCATTCGCGGATCTGCGTCCACCATTTGGCGCGCGCAGCTTCCTTCTTCGGTTTCATTTCGGGCGCGAGTTCCCGCAAAACGCCGTTGAGCTTCTGGAGCACGCGCTTCACATCGCCGACGATCGGGATATCGGGAACGCGATTCTTGCCCACTTCGGCGGGATCGATATCCACATGGATGACGCGGGCGTGGCGGGCGAAGGATGCGAGCTGGCCGGTAACGCGATCGTCGAAGCGGGTGCCGAGGGCGATCAGGAGGTCGCAATCGGTCATGCCCATGTTGGCGGCATAGCTCCCGTGCATGCCTGGCATGCTGATGAAGTTGGGGTTCGCGGCGGAAAGACTGCCGAGCGCCATGAGAGTGGTGACGGCGGGGAGATCGGCGAGTTCAACCAACTCGGTCAGTTCGGCGGAGGCGTTGCCGAGGACCGTTCCGCCGCCCGCATAAACGAACGGGCGCTCGGCTTCCCAAATCAACTGGGCGGCGCGGCGGATCTGGCCGGCATGGCCTTCGGTGAAGACTTTGTAGCCGGGCAGGTGGATGGTATCGACCGGAACGTAGTGGCCGCGGGCCTGGAAAACGTCCTTCGGGATATCGACCAGCACGGGGCCGGGACGGCCGCTGGCGGCGATGTAAAAAGCTTCGTGAACGATCTGCGGCAGCTCGGCCAGGCTCTTCACCATGAAGTTGTGTTTCGTCGCCGAGCGGGTGATGCCGAAGGTGTCGGCTTCCTGAAACGCATCGCTGCCGATGAGCTTGGAGTGAACCTGGCCGGTGATGGCGACGATGGGGATGGAATCCATCATGGCGTCGACGAGTCCGGTGACGAGGTTGGTGGCGCCGGGTCCGGAGGTCGCGCAGCAGACGCCGACCTTGCCGGTGGCGCGCGCGTAGCCTTCGGCCGCGAAGCAGGCGTTCTCCTCGTGACGCACGAGGACGTGACGAATGTGGCTGTCATAGAGGGCGTCGTAAAAAGGAAGCGTGACGCCGCCAGGATAGCCGAAGAAGCAGTCGACGCCTTCGCGGGCCAGGCATTCGAGCAGGACTTCAGCGCCAGTCATCAGTTTTTCGGATTCGGTCTGCATAAGTTGACTCCCGTTCGCGTTCCAATAAAAAAGCCGTCAGGCAGGTTGCTTACCCTGCCTGACGGCCTCGGATCTTTTCAGCTCCCGAAGCGTCAGGCAGGGACGATAACTACGACGACCCCAATAATGCTTACTACAGGGTTGTTCGTAATCAGTCGGCCTGTGAAGCTGGAGAGCATTTTGAAATTCCAGTCTATGCCAGAAGTTTTTGAAATGCAAGCCTTGGTATCCATAAGAAGTATTTATGGATTAATCGTGAGTGCGTTTGGCCGCGCTGACCGGCCCTCGATCGGCTCATGGCGATTTTACAAAACAAACCCAATTTGCGGTGAGGCCTTTTGTTTCATTGATTTGACCGAACTCTGGCCGAGGTTTGGGAGGGCCCCGGCGGATTTCCACATCCGACTTTTTTCGCATAATGCGTCATTTTACAAAACGAAGCCAATTTACCGGCGGGCACCTCTTGGGCTCCCGGGCCTGGTCGGTTCATGGTGATTCTACAAAACGAAGCCATTATGCCGGTGAGGCCTTTCGTTTCATCGATTTGATCGACCTCGGGCCGAGGTTTGGGAGCCCCCCGGCGGATTTCCACACCCGGCTTTTTTCGCGTAATGCGTCATTTTACAAAACAAAGCCAATTCGACCGGGCGGGGACCTCTTGGCCCCCGTGCCTGGTCGGTTCATGGTGATTACCGGCGTTGATTTCGTCTCGCACATAGTTTTGACGCTTTGACGGTAGCAGACGGACTGGGGGCCGGCTGGTGATCTGGCTGTAAATTACTGATTTGGTGAGTGAAATTTGTTTTCTCGGTTGTGACGGACTTGTCCTAGACCATCTGGAGAGAAGACCTGAGGCGCGCCCGCCACGCCCTGCAGTCGCAGAGCCAAACGCAGCCAGGCGTCGGGCGAGGCCCAAGATGCGGACAGCTGACGGAATGCGGGTCTTACATTTCCTGCCCGATTCTTCATCGGCTCGACTTAGCTGAATCATCCCTATGCCACTCTGCCGGCGGGGAAACAGGGGTCTGTCTCCCATCTGCCTTGCGAACCGATCCACGACCCGGAGCGCGGTAACCTAACTAAGACATGGTTCTGACGCTCGAAGTCCAGGCGGCGCTGGCGGCGATCAGCGGACGCACGCACTCCGGCAGCGGATAGAAGATGAAAGCACGTCGCCCGTTTCCATCGCGTTTTAGGGCGTCGCTGGCATCAGAAACCGCTGCCCGCCCGGCGCGACATCCCAGAACAACACGCCCGCCGGCGCTTTAAATAGCGGCGTTGACAATCCCTTCCCGAACGTCTTTCCTGGCGTGACTTCCATCGCCATCACCATGCCGTCGCCGTTCATGTAATAAATCTCTCTGCCATCTCCGCGCCAGAGCGGATAGCGGCCTCCGTCGGCGGTGAGGACAACCGCATTTCCGATCGCTCCCGTGGCGCTCTCGAACGGCCTGACGGATACCTCCGTCTTCCCCGATTCGTTCGAACTATAGAGAATCCAGCGCCCGTCCGGCGAAAACCTCCCGGTGATGCTGCTGAACTGGTTGTCGACAACTGGCGTCGCTGGCCGTTCCGGCGACCCGTTCACGGCGAGTAGCCGCAGATGCGTTGGCTGGCCGATGCTGTAATACACGAGATATTTCCCATCCGGCGACCAGCTGTTCGCGCCTTTGCCTTCGCCCGACTTGTAGAAAAGTTCGTCGGTGCCGCCACCATTCACCGCTTTCTGATAGAGATCGAATGTTCCGCCGCGATTAGAGGTGAAAACGATGCGGCTGGCGTCGGGTGACCACACGGGAAATGCGTCCCACGCCGTGTCGGTGGTGAGGCGTATACCTGTGCCGCCAGCCGCGTCGAAGATCCAGATATCCCGATTCTGGGTGCCCGGCTCGGTGCGTTCGGCAGCCACTCGGTTCCCGTCCGGTGACACCGAGAGCGTGCGATAGACGCCTGCCTCGCCAACGGTACCAACCCTGTGACCCTGCCGGTCGAACCACGTCAAGTGCCCTTCGACGGCTCCCCTCGCCGGGCCCTCGCGGCCCGCACGAGGGGCCTGCCCGTCAGCCAAGCGGCCGATGAGTACAAGTAAGAGAACGGCTCGGGTCATGGCTCCCCATTATATGTATGAAGATCCCGACGTTGGGAGCCAGTGTGTAAGGCGTCAGGAACCGGTTGTGAACCTGGCGTAGAACGCGGCGTCAGGGGACCCGCCCGAAAGGTGGCGTCAGGATAATTGACGGAATGCCGGTCGCTCGATAACCAATCCACCAGTGAGGCCGGGAGACATTTACCCGCTTCAGGCGAAGATCGGTCGTCTGCCGCGCGGCTCGGGAACCGTGCGTCCGAATTCCCAGGCCGTTTCAAGCCAAAGCTCCATCGCCTGCTGCGCATTCCGAAGCGCACTCTCCTGAGTCGAGCCGTGCGCCATACATCCGGGCAGTTCGGGGACGTCGGCGACAAAGGCGTCGTCCCCGGTGCTCCAGTAAATGATGACTTCGTATTTCATCTCACCCGCCTTCAGTCCACTTCCCCAAGCCGATTCCTGAGAATTACCGCGCGCACCTGCCGCACCCGATAAGGCTTCGCGCTGCCGCCGTCACGCTGCAGGTTGATCATTCCTCAACGCCTGTTTTGCGAAACACGTGGTGGCTGCCTTTCACCCGTTTCTCAAAATCTGAGCCGCTCCAACAGGGAACACAGTATGGTTGACGGAAACTCCAGTGGCGCGAAAAGAAACGTATTGGCCCGCGATACATCAGATGGTCGTCACAAGCTCGCACTTCGAGGCAAGCGGACCCACGATCTTTCGCCGTCCGTGACCAGGGTTCGTTTCTTCATGGGTGTCCACCAGTCCGAATGTCGTCAGTATCCGGACATCCCGTCTCACGGCCGTCCGGTCTCTCTTGAGAACGGCAGCCAGTTCGGAAACCGGCGCGGGATTCTTTCGCACAGCGTCGAGAACACGAACCCTCTGCGCCGTCAGCACCCGAACCAAGTCGGCCGGATCTTCAAAGGTCAGGCGCATCTCCGGAAGCAGCCTTGCGCCGCGATCCAGCTTTTGCGCACGAGCCGCGGATCTCCTGAAAAACGAATCTGCAGTGCCCGCCCCCACCCGTTTGAGACTCTTAACTTTCTTGTTCATCTTTCATGGGGCATGTCGAACATGGCAGTTATGGCCATCATGGCTGTTGTCGTAGCCGAGCAACCGCCCGTTATCCACGCGGCAGACCAGATGATTGATGTACGCGAGATTGTACTTCGTCACTTCGCCATTCGCCACACTTCTTCACGCAGGTTGGCTCGGCGCCGGGGCCGTTTCAGGATGATCGTATCGTCGACGACCTTTTCCGGAGACTGCCGTCTCTCCGCCTTTTCGGCACTTCCCTGAGTTTAGCGCAGATGGGTCATTTAACGACCCTCCTGCAGGTTATCGGAATTCACCCGATCAAGCGCGGATTTTTGAGCGTGTGCGAGGGGTGTAGCCGGGTGCATTTGGCATCGAGGCGGCGTTGGCGGTTGGCGCGCGCTTCGGAGTCTTCGAGCGCGCGGGCGGCGCGGACGCATTCGAGCGCCATACCAGGATTCTTTTCGCGGTGCTCGTAGTGCTTCGCCAGTTCATCGTACGCGCGGGCGCGGTAAGGGTTGGGTGAGAGAGACAGGTCGGTGAAGGTCGCGAGGGCGGCGTGTTCGAGGCCCAGTTTCTTTTCGAGCGATCCGGCGTCGAAGAGCGCGCGGAACAGGTGCTGGTCATTCAAGCCGAGATCGATTGCGCGGCGCATCAGGCGGTGCGCTTCTTCGAGACGGCCGGACATTTGCAGCCAGCGCGCGAGTCCGAGAAGGTCGGCTCCATGTCTCATATATGTGGAGCTGGCCCGAAGATTTTCCGGGTCCTGGAAGGCGGCTGGGATTACGCCCGTGAGACAGGCCAGCGAGACGATGTCGAGCACGTTGTGATGGAAGACCGGGATCAGGCGGAAAGCGAGCTGAGTCCGCAGATATTCGAAGTAGAAGTAGGGGATGAGCTCGCCGGGGACGTCGCCGTCGCGCTCGACGCCGAGGATCTGGTTTTCGAGATTCACCAGGCGGCAGCTCTCGAGACGCAGTTTGAACAAACGCCGGGCGCCGTGGAGGAGATCGAGGTGCCGCATGCGCTCGAACGGATGCCTCGCGCGGCACATTGTATAACGCGTTTCGAGCAGCGGCTGGTCGAAGCTCTTGCCGTTATAGGTCACGAGAACGTCGAAGCGCGCGAGATAGGCGGCGAGCGAGTAGAGCTGCGACGGCTCCTCGTGGTAATCGCGCATGAAAAACTGGCGGACGCGGAAGCCTTCGCTATCGATGCTGCCGACCCCGATGAGGAAGGCGCAGGTGCCCGAGCCGCCGGCGAGTCCGGTGGTCTCCGTGTCGAGGAAGGCCCAGGTGGTGGGATGGGCGTGCGGGATGGCTCCGCCCGAGAGAGAGGAGAGAAGGTCGGGCGGGAGGTCGATGAGGTCGGAGATTTCGTAGCTGCCGTGCAGCTTGTGGCGGGAATAGAGCTTTTCGGTTTCGAAGTGCTTTCCGAAGGGCGTTTCGACTACTTCGCCGGAGATGAGTTCTTCGACAAAGCCCGCGGGGTTGGGTTTGGGGCGGGGAACTGGCGTCGTATATTTTTGGTCGATTGTGGCAACAGTGTGGCGAAGATGAGCAAGTTGTTCGGTAATCGTCATTTTCGTCGTTTATTCGCCACCCGCTTTGTACCATACTAGAACATTCTGCGACGCATTCTGTTTTTCGCCGGATTGTTCGCTCTGCTGCTGGCCGGGCATCTGCGCCACGCGGGCGTTCTGTGGGAAGGCGACGGTCTTCCGCTCGCCGCCGCGATGCACATGATGCATGGCAGCATCCTTTATAAGGATGTCTGGTTCGACAAGCCTCCGCTGGTGGCCGCGGTGTATTTGCTTTGGGGGGCGAAGTCCGGTGTGGCGCTTCGCGTTGCCGGCGCCATTTATGGCTGGATCGCCTGCGTGATTGCGTATTCGATCGCGGCGCGCCGGTGGACTCGGCGCGAGGGGTATTGGGCCGCGGGGCTGATGGGTTTCTTCCTGACTTTCGATACGCATTCGGCGGTGGTTCCGCTGGCGGCGGATTCTCTGCTGCTGGTTCCTCATCTGGCGGCGGTGTTTCTGGCATCTCGGAAAAGGGCATTTTGGGCCGGGGTCGCCGCGGGGACCGGGTTTCTGTTCAATGCCAAAGGCGTTTTTGTGCTGGCGGCCTGCGCGTTGTTTGCGTGGCCGGATCTGGTTCCGCTCGCTGCCGGATTCTTAATTCCCTGTCTGGCGGGGCTCGGTTGGATCGCCTCGGCCGGCGCGCTGGGGCCTTATCTCGATCAGGTTTGGCGCTGGCCGGCTCAATATGCGGCAAGCCCGATTGTGGCCGATCCGGTCTGGAACGGGGTTGTGCGCACGCTTGGCTGGCTTGGGTTCCATGCGGTGCTCGTGATCGGCGCGGTTGCGCTGTGGTGGCGGCGGACGGATTGGAAGTTATTGGCCTGGTTTTTGATCTGTTATGCGGGAGTGGTGCTGGGATGGCGGTTTTTCCCGCGGTACTTCTTCCTGGTGTTACCCGCGTTGACGATTGCGGCGGCGCGCGGGCTGGCGCTTTTTCCCATGCGCGCGGCGACGGCGATCGCAATTGCGGCCATGGCCGTCCCACTGGTGCGTTTCGCGCGTGTGAATCCGAACGATCTGGCGCTCGATCGAGACAGCCGCGAAGTGGCCATTAAAGTGTCCGAAGTATCGAAGCTTGCTCCGAGCGGCGGCTCGCTGTTTGTATGGGGCTATCGTCCGGAGATTTACGTTTACACCGGACTGCGTCCTGCGACCCGGTATCTCGACAGCCAGGCGATGACGGGCGTGCCCGCGGACCGGCATCTGACGCAATCGACGGTCGTGCTGACCGCGGGCACGCGGGAGGCTCGCGAGGAACTCGCGCGGTCGCGTCCCGATGTGTTGGTCGATGGGCTGGGTCTGTATAATCCGGCGTTGACGATGGATCGTTACACGGAGCTTCGGCCCTGGCTCGCGGAGTATCGCGAGGTGGCGCGCACCAAGGGGTCGGTTGTGTACCTGCGGCGTGAACGTGAGACCCCTTAATACAATCGGACGGTGAGTTCTCCTTCGAAGCGAATCCTCGTTACCGGCGGCGCCGGATATATCGGTTCCAACACGGTGCTGATGCTGCTCGACGCCGGGTATGACGTGGTGGTGGTGGACAATCTTTCGCGCGGGCATCGCGACGTGGTGGACCAGACGCGCCTGCGGGTGGTCGATGTGCTCGACACCGAGGGGCTGATCGGCGTGATGGAGGAAAAACCCTGCGAGGCGGTTATTCATTTCGCGGCCTGGATTGCGGTGGGGGAATCGATGAAGATTCCGGAGGTGTATTTCCGCAACAACCTCGCGGGGTCGCTCTCGCTGTTCACGGCGATGCTGAAGGCGGGGATCGGAAAGATTGTTTTCTCGTCCACCGCGGCTGTTTACGGGATGCCCGCGCGAGTGCCCATCGTGGAAGCCGAGCCTTATGCGCCGGTGAGCGCTTATGGCGAATCGAAGGTGATGGTGGAGAAGCTTCTCCACTGGTTCGACCAGATTCACTCAATGCGGAGTGTGTGCCTGCGCTACTTCAACGCTTCGGGAGCGGATATCAGATGCCGCGCGGGCGAGGACCACGAGCCGGAGACGCATCTCATCCCGTTGTTGTTCCGGGCGATTCGGACGGGTCAACCAGTGACGATTTTCGGGGACGATTACGAGACGCCGGATGGCACATGCATTCGCGATTACATCCACGTGACCGATCTGGCGCGGGCGCATATCGCGGCGGTGGAGTGGCTCTGCGGAGGCGGCGCTTCACGGAAGTTCAATGTGGGAACGGGGACGGGATTTTCGGTGCGGGAAGTGATGGACGCGGTGGAAGAGGTGACGGGGAAGAAGGTGCCGTTTGAGATGGGGCCGCGGCGGGATGGAGATCCTCCGCTGCTGGTGGCTGATTCGAGCGCACTGCAGCGCGAGCTGGGCTGGAAGCCGGAATATTCGGATCTGCGGCGAATCGTGGAGACCGCGTGGGCGTGGGAGAGCAAGAAGAGCAAATGAACCCCACCGGCGACAAGATCGCCGGCGTTACCTCGGTGCTGAGGTGCCGATGTGGGCGAGGTCTTTGTTGTTTTCGAGGCAGACGTATTCGAGGAGATCCCAGCCCGGTTTGAACTTCACGTAGAAACTGGTCTTCCAGGGTTTGGTGTACATGACAGGATCTTCGATGGTGGCTTCGTAGGCCAGCGTCAGTGAGTCGGGACGGCGGAATTTCTCGATCACGTGCAGGGATTCGCTGGCGGGATGGCCTACGTAATCGAGCCAGGTCCGGCCATTGAAGCCGATTGTGTCTACGACGAACGTGTCGTTGCCTTCCCATGAGCCGATCGACTCACCGAGCCAGGTCGGCTGCAGGGATTTCGGGTCGGTGTGTTTGCGGCCATCCATATAAATGGTGCGGTACATGTGGCTGGCGCCTTCGTAGAGGATCACGACTTTGCCGGGTAGCTGGAGAATCTGGAACGGATAGGGCGTACCGGTGTAGCGGGGCACGCCGGGAGGGAGACAATAGCCCTCGGGATCGTCCTTCGAGAGCGTGGCGGTGCGTTCCTGGTAAAGCTTGAGGGCCAACGGCGTGAAGGGGACATCGACCGCTTTGTCGACGTATTGGGTGTCGGCCCAGTCGTGAACCCAGATGGGCGCCCAGACGCCTTTGCCGCCGAGATCGATTTTGCCGTCGGAAAGGCGCGGGGCGGGTTTGGCTTTCGTTTTGGGTTCAGGCGCGGGTTTTGAGGCTGGCGCGGCAAGACCAAGGCCTGCCTCCTGCGCTGCAAGAGGCACGGCCACGGCCAGGACGAGAAGAACGAAGCCGATTCTATTTGGGCTTGCCGAATATCGCCGGATCGATCGCCACATTGGTTTTCACGTCTTTGATCTCGAAGGTGTCTTTGCCGTCGAGCCAGGAGAAGGTGTATTTGAAGGGAAATTTGACGCCGTTGACGTCGCGGTAATCGTCGTAATCGATCTGCACCGGAGCGCGGCCGGCGGGCGTCTTCGTGAAACGCACATAGCGGAGCAGCAGGTTGGTCTTCTTGTCGAAATACAAGGTAACGAGGATGCCGCCGGGGCCGCTGCCCTGCAGGACCTCCGCGTCCTTGTCGCCAAGATCGGCGGTGTTGGTGCGCATGCCCTTGAGTTCCGTCTTGAGCTGGCCAGGGAACAGGAGCAAGGCATCCATCCTGACGCCATCGAGCTCGCTGCCGGTGTATTCGTATTCAGCTACCGCGGCTCGCGGCTGTTTGACCCAGCCGGTCTTACCGTTGTAGGTGCGGGTGCTGTCGCCGCGCTCCGGGTGATCCTTGAAGGTGATCGTCGTGGTGCGCATATCGGGGGCTTTGGCCAGGATCTGGAAGCCGCCGCCACCGCCGAGGCCTTCGTAGCCGAGGCTGGTACCGGTGGCGATGAAGCTGGTCACGCCGGCGAGTTTCTGCGCGCCGCCGATGGCTGCGATGAATTTGTCGATCACCTGAGCGCCGGTGGGTTCGCCCGGCGCCTGCAGGACCAGGTCGTCATGCTCGTCGTTGGGTGCGCCGTAGAGTTTGTCGAGAGTGATGGAACTCGCGGGGGCCATGCGGCCGTGATGGCAGGTCCAGCAGGTCACCATCTGGGCACCGCCGAAATTGGTCCTATTGATGGCGCCCACCATTTCGATCATTTTGCGCGCGGTGATCTTGGGCGGGGTATCGATGGTCCAGTTCACGCGGTCGCTGCCGGCGCCGGGGTGGCAGTCGGCGCAGTCGAGCCCGAGGTCGGCGGAGATCACGCCCATGCTCGTCATGAAGTCGGCCACGGGCAGCACTTTGAGTGACGGGGTGGTCACATTCTTGAAATATTCGCCGGCGGTGGGGCCGGTTTTCGATGCCGCAGCCGGAGCTTGCGCCACCGCCCGGCTCGTGAATATGGAACCGGCCAGACATGCGGCGGCGACCGCGGCGGCGGTCATCAGACTTACTTTCGATCTATCCAACTTATTCATCCTGTCTCCCTAAAAGCCTCTGACACACCTTCGGCGGAAACGCCGAGCTCTGCAAAGTTTTGGCAAAGGACAACTGCAATGGAATTATTTTACTCAGACTAACTACTTTACGGGGCCGCCGTCGTCGGTCGAGCCGGCAAATAATTTGCGCCCATCGGCGAGCATGACGTTACGGGCGTTGGCCAGTCTGGAGCCATCCTTGGCCATGTAGCCGTCCACGATGACGACGTCGCCTTCCTTCATGGAGTTACGGGTCCAGCCGCGGCGGGCCAGACCGTTCGGGCTGCCCAGCTCGAATTCCCAGTTGGCGATGACGCCCTTGTCATCCTTAACATTCAGATAGAAGCGGGCGTGGGGGTTCATCCACTCGACTTGCGTGACTGTGCCGGTCAAGGTGACGGGCTTGCTGTTGTCGTACTCGGCGGCGAACGAATGATGCGCGAAGGCCGGAAACGCCGCGGCCAGCAGCCCCAGGGACACGATCATGAAACCGAAATTTACTCGCAACCAAACCTCCAGAGCACTCGCGACGAAACCCCTGGACCAAGGGTGAAACGACAGTATATAAGGGTCGTTCTGATATTTCAATCGATCCGGCCGTTCAGAAGGGGACGTCGTCATCGGTAATACCCTGGCCGAAGTTCTCGTCGGCGGGTGGCTGCGAAGGCGCGGCCGCGCGGGGTGCGCCGCGGGGTTGCGAGACCGGCTGCTGCGAGTATTCGTCGCCGCCGCTTCGTGCACCGCCGCCTCCGCCCTGTCCACCGAGCAGGATGACGTCGTCCGCAACGACCTCCGTCGTGTAAACCTTTTTCCCGTCCTTATCTTCGTAACTGCGGGTCTGCAGTCTTCCCTCGACGTAGATCTGCTTGCCTTTGGTCAGATAGTTGGCCAGATTCTCGCTGCGCCAGAGCACGACATTCGACCAGTCGGTCTCTTCTTTCCACTCGCCGGAATCCTTATCTTTCCACCGCCGGTTGGTAGCCACCGAAAAGCGGGTAACAGCCGCTCCGCCGGGGGTGAACTTCGTTTCGGCGTCCCGCCCGAGATGCCCGACCAGGATCACTTTATTTACGCTGCGCGATGCCATATAGATCTGGACTCTAGCATATCGCGGAAAGGGAAAGGTTGCGGCTCGGGAAAATGGACGGGGTGCGCGACATAGAAGTTGGAGCATTTGCGAATTGGCCGAAAAACCCGGGCCGCCCGAGCGCATCAGTACGCAAGGCTGGTGGAGATGCGGCTACCAACCGCGTTCCTCGATTTCCCGAGAATTCCACGAGCCCGCCGCCACTCTCAGTTCGCGGTGTCCCCACATTCCCATCTCCGGCACTGGAACCAACCAGGATCACCCTGCTTCCTCACCTGGCGTGTCGCCGGCTCACTTCCCGTGCAACGAATAGCGGAGTCGTGGACTACAGAAGGGGCCGGATTCTTCGCCTTCGATAAAGTTCTTGATGCCCGCGCCACCGGTCGTCAGCGATCGGCGCCCTATATGCAGGGCAACAGAAAGGCTTCTACGAACTCGGAAGTTGGGTAGTGATGCCCAATCACGTTCATGCACTGATCTGCCCCGCGGGTGATCTTTCCAAACTTGTCTCGGGTATCGAAGTAACCAGCGCTAAGGAGGCGAATCGTTTATTGAGCAGAACCGGCGCATTCCGGAGCCGGGACTATTTCGACCGTTGCGCACGAAATTCGGCCGAAGAGCGGCGCATTATGAGTTACATCGAGAACAATCCAGTCAAAGCGGGACTGTGCCGCGATGCGAGCGCGTGGGCGTATTCGAGCGCGTCGGGGAGCTACGGAAACGCGGCTGGTAGCCGCATCTCCATGCGGATCATTTTGGAATCCCCCCTCTCATGTCGCACACCCAAATGGGCGCCGCTCGGAAAACTACTCGCCCCTGCCGTTCCCCTTGGCCTGCCGTTCGAAATAGCGGATGCCATCGGGCGGTATGAAAAATGTCCGGATGGTGCCGTCGGCATCGTAGGAGCCGAAATAGCCGTGTTTCAGATCGAAGCGGGCGATGCCGCCGGACTGACGCCGGGATTCGAGGATATTTTTCCCGAGGTGGCTATCTCTTAACTGCTGCGCGAGATGCAGATATTGGCGCTCGGTAATAGGCCCGAACTCGCGGTGGTATTTCGCAAAATGATCGTCGAGGATATGCTGATCGCGAAATCCCGGGCCTCCGGCCTGGGCCAGAGACGCGGAGGCCAGAGCGAAAATCGCCAGCAGCAGTTGTCTACTGCCTGGCGATGATTCTGTTCTTGATCTTTCCGTACGCAACCTCGGGAATCACTTGCTTGCTCAGCAGTTGCTTTTTGTTCTTGTAAGGCCGGTTTTTGACGATAGCCACGGCATAGGCATCCTGAATACCCGGCAAAGCTTTCAGCTCGGCGGCGCTGGCTCTGTTGATATCGACCAGACCGCCGGCTCTGGGTGGGGTGTCCGCGTCCCGACCGGGGACCGCGACAACCGCGATCGCCAGGCTCCAAAGCAGGATGGCAATTCGCGCGGCACGCCTGATGGCGCCAAGCCTCATACCAAAGATCATAACGGGTTTTTGCTCACACCAAGGGTCGCGGGGCAAGTATTTTCCGATCGCACAAAACGGCGGGATTGCGGGTTCCACAAGGGGCCGGCGTTTGCGATACTAACTACATATGTATCGGAAACTAGTTCTTTTCGCCGTGCCTTTTCTGATTCTTGCGGCCGATCGGCCCGATCCGCAGGTCCATCTGGTGGAGGAGATCGTGGCGAAAGTGAACGGCGAGATCATCACGCGCAGCGAACTCGATAAGCGGCGCGAGTATCTCACCGAAGAGATCAAACAGCAGAAGGGTCTCGCCGGGGACGCGCTGCAGAAGGCTGTAAACGACGAGGCCGCCAGCGCGTTGCGCGATCAGATCGACCAGTTGCTGCTGGTGCAGAAAGGGAAGGAGCTGAATATCAACGTCGACGCCGACGTCAACCGGCGGATCGCGCAGATTCAGTCCGACAGCAAGATCTCCGATCCCGAGAAGTTTCACGAATGGCTGCAGGAACAGCTCGGAGGCGTATCCTTCGAGGATTTCAAGCTGCAGACGAAGAACAAGTTTCTGACGGACCGCGTGATCAGCGAGGAAGTGTACCGCAATATCACCATCCCGAGAGCCGATCTCGAAAAGTACTACAACGACCACAAATCGGAGTTCATCCGCGAGGAGATGGTTGCTCTGCGCGAGATTCTGGTTTCCGTCGGCGACGGCAGCCCCGAGAAAGTGGCGGCCGCCGAGAAGAAGGCCAAGGGCCTGGTGGACCGGGTGCGTAAGGGCGAGGCTAAATTCGCCGATCTTGCCCGCGAGTATTCCGATGCGGCCACGGCGACCAGCGACGGCGAACTGGGGGCTTTCAAGCGCGGCGATCTGGCGACGGAAATCGACGACGTCGTTTTCAAACAGAGCAAGGGGTACGTGACGGATCCCATTCGCCGGCCCGCGGGATTTGAGATCTATCGCATCGAGGAGCACTACGCGGCCGGCCAGGCGACTTTCGACGAAGTGCAGAACGAAGTCAACAGCCGCCTCATGGAACCGGTGGTCAGGCCGAAGCTGCGCGAGTATCTGACACAGCTGCGCGTGAACGCGTTCCTGCAGATCAAGGATGGTTTCGCCGACAGCGGCGCGGCGCCCGGAAAAGACACTTCCTGGCAGGATGCGACGCAGCTGAAGCCGGAGACCACCACGAAGGAAGCGGTGGCGGCGCACGGGCACAAGAAATTCCTGCACGTGATTCCGTACGGCCACGTTGGCGAGAAGGACACCAGCCCCGCGGCGCCCCCGACCGTCACACCGGTGCCCACCACGCCCGTGCCCGTAACGCCGCAGCCGGTACCCACAGCGCCTGTGACGCCGCAATGAAGTCCCCTTTCATCAGGGAACTGAAGCCGGACGAAATTTCGACCGCCGTTTTTCTGGTCCAGACCAAGGAAGTACGGCAGAAGCGCTCGGGCGAGCCGTATCTGTCGATGGTTCTTGCCGACCGCACGGGCGAGATCGACAGCAAGATGTGGGACAACGTCGCGGAAGTGGTCGAGACCTTCGACAGCGACGATTTCGTCAAGGTCAAAGGGCTGATGCAGCTCTACAACAACCGGCCGCAATTCACGATTCACAAGCTGCGGCGGGTGGCGGACAACGAGGTCGACTTCAGCGATTTCTTTCCCGCTTCGCTGCAGGACCCCGAAGCCATGTGGAACGAACTGCGAGCCATGGTCGCGGGGCTGGGGAACGACCATATCCGGCGGCTGCTGGACGCTTTTCTGGACGACGCCGACATCGCGGCGCGCTACAAGTTTGCGCCGGCCGCCAAGAGTATTCATCATGCGTTCCGCAGCGGTCTGCTGGAGCACGTGCTTTCGATGGCAAAGCTGGCGAGGCTGGCGAGCGGCCACTACGGCGTGGATTTCGATCTGCTGCTTGCAGGCGTTGTCCTGCACGATATCGGGAAGATTTACGAGCTGAGTTACGATCGTGCATTCGGTTATTCAGCGGAAGGCCAGCTGCTCGGGCACATTGCCATCGCGATCCGGATGATTTCCGAGAAGCTGCGCGCTTTCCCCGAGTTTCCGGTGGAGCTGCGCAACCTGATCGAGCACATGATTCTGAGCCATCACGGGCAGCTCGAGTTTGGATCGCCCAAGCTGCCGATCTTTCCGGAAGCGCTGCTGCTGCATTACCTCGACGACATGGATTCGAAGATGGAATGCATGCGCGTGCTGATCGAAAAGGACCCGCAGGCGCAGGGCTATTTCACCACTTACAGCCAGACGCTGACCCGTGTTGCGCTGCGCAAGCGCCGGTATCTGGATCGAAGCGGCGGGGGAGCGGAGGCAACGGATCCCGCGCCGGCATCAAATGCGGCGGTGGATGAATTTGAAACCGCGGCACTCTCTGAAACTTTTCCCGGCCGCCCGGCTGCCACATCCGCACATCTGCCTGCGCCGAACCCGAAACCCGCGCCTGCCACCAATTCGATTTTCGGTGCGAAGCTCCATCAGGCGCTTCTTGACGAAAGGAAATAGCCTTGGGCCGAGAACGAGAACTTCCTCCACCGCTGGAAATGATGTGTTTGAACGCTCTGTGGGAAATCCAGGAGGGCAATGTCGAGGAGGTCCGGAAGTTTGTGTCGCAGAGCCGTCCGCTGGCATATACGACCGTTCTCACGCTGCTTGACCGGCTGGCGCGCCGCGGCGCGGTCTCCCGCCGCAAGGAAGGGCGGGGGTTTCGTTATCAGGCGACGGTGGAGCGGGATAAGCTGCGGCGTCTGGCGCTGCGGCACTTCCTCGAGTACCATTTTGAGGGCTCGGAAGCGAAGCTGAAGATCTTTCTCGAGCGGCCCGTGGAGGAATCGATCGCGGAGCCGGTCGGCGCGATGGTTTCAGTACCGGACTTGCGAAGCCCGGAAATGCAAGACCCGGAATTGCAAAGGCAGGTCGCCGCCGGTGCGGAGTTTGCCTCAGAGCCCCAAGAGTAGCTCGACGTCTTGAATATTCTGATCCGCGCGACGAACTGGCTTGGCGACGCGGTGATGTCGCTACCCGCGTTACGCGCGATGCGGGGCCGTTTTCCCGATTCCCGGATCGCCGTGCTGGCAAGGCCCTGGGTGGCCGCGCTTTATGAGGGCGAGAAATCCATCGACCGCGTGATTCCGCTGGCAGGCGCGGCGGGGGCGCGCGATTGGGCGCTGAAGTGGAAGCTGGTACAGCGTCTTCGCGAAGAGCACTTCGATCTGGCGGTGGTCCTGCCCAATTCGTTTGAAAGCGCCGCGGTGGTTTGGCTGGCAGGCGTGAAGCGAATCGTTGGATATGCGCGCGACGCCCGCGGTCCGCTTTTGAGCGACGCGATAGCGCTCCCTGAAAAGGGCGGGATCCCGCGGCACGAGCGCTTCTATTACCTGGAGTTGCTGCGGCGGGCCGGTCTGATCGAAGCGATACCGCAGGTTGATGAGATTCGTCTCGATGGGATTGCGGAAGCGCGCCGGCGGGGCGAGGATCTGTTCGCCCGGTTCGGCGTCAAACCTCCGGTGATCGGCGTAAGCCCGGGCGCTGCTTATGGCGCTGCCAAACGTTGGCTTCCGGAGCGCTTCGGCGAAGCGGCGGCGCGTCTGGCGGTCGAAATCGGCGGCAGTGTCGCGGTCTTCGGGTCCGCGGCCGAGAGGCCGATGTGCGAAGAGGTGGCGGGCGCCGCGAAGGGCAGGAATTTTGCCGGCGAAACCGACCTGCGCGCGTTCATCGATATGACCGCGGCATGCAGGCTGTTCCTCACCAACGATTCCGGCGCGATGCATGTCGCGTCCGCATTGGGGATTCCTTCGGTGACCGTCTTCGGGCCAACCGACGAGCGCGCAACCGGGCCGCTGGGCGCGGCGGCGCGTCTGGTGCGCGAGCCGGTCGAGTGCGCTCCCTGTCTGTTGAGGGAATGTCCCATCGACCACCGCTGCATGACGCGTGTGACGGCGCAGCAGGTTATTGCGGCGGCGGAAGAACTGATACGTTATAAGGCGACGTGAGCAAACCTTTTGTCATCGCATTCGGGGCGGCGGTGATCGTGATCGCCGTCGTTTTATGGGTAGGTTTCGCCAGTACCGCGGGGAATCATCTGGTTCCCACGGGAAAGATCGGCAAGGTCCGGACCATAGGCGTGGGGGACGATCTGACCTATATGGTGATCGATTTCAAAGTTCAGAACGATTCGGACCGCGTCATGGTGGTGCGCAGCATCGACAGTGTGATCGACGCCGCGGACGGCGAAACGCTGATGGGCACTCCGGTGGCTGCGGCGGACGTCAAGTCCGCGTTTGAGAGCTATCCGCAGCTGGGCGAACAATACAATCCGGTGCTGAAGGAGCGGGACGTGATTCCGCCGCATCAAATGCTCGACCGGATGGTGGGATTCCGGATCGATGCGGCTGTGGCGAAGGTGGAGAACCGGAAGCGCGTCACGCTGCACGTCGAAGACGTGACAGGCCCGGTTCTGGAGCTCGTGAAATAAAGAGCGTGGGCGCCGTTGGCGGTCGAAATACAATTATTAGAGTTAAGAGGCAGGTGCGCTCTGTCTCAAAAAATGGCATGTCACACGAAAAAACGCAGTATGTAAGTTTGGCGGAGCTTGAGAACGACAGAGATCCGATAGAGGGACTACATCCGTTTGAGATCGATCTGAATGTTTTGGTCAAGGTCAACCATCAGTTGACTATCGACGCCATCGACAAACTGGAGCGGGAGGAGACCGCGGAAACGCGCAACAACTTTAAGGATCGAGACTTTGCGGAATCACTCGTCAGGGATCATGAGGTTTTCTGTGATGACTTGCGGTTGGCTGCAATTCAACTGGCGGCTGTGGGGCTCGTGACAAAATTCCAGCAGTGGATCGCAAAGTTTGCAAAGCAGCACGGCGGCAGACCCAAGAAAGCGCGGAAAGCCTCCAGGAACCGGAGCTCACTGTGTATCCGACTTGAAGAACTAAACGAATCGTTGGGCGATGGCCCTGTACCAGTGGATGTTTGACGGTGGGTATTCGAGGAAGCGCGGCATCCCTTTGCTTCCCATCCCTTCGATCAACACGGGTACCCGGATTTGTAACGACGAAGACACCGGTTAAGTGCTCACGTTTCAATCAGGGCAACGCCGGCCGCCCGCGCCGCTTTTCGCAAATCGCCATCCAGGCTGGCAAGGGGAAGGCCAATCCGCCCGGCCAGTTCCAGATAAGCCGCATCATAAATTGTGAGCCTGAATTCCGTAGCCACCCGGACCACGGCATCCCAGTTTCCCGGTGAGCGAGGGGGCTCGATGCGGATCGGAAGCGCCCCGAGATCGCGCGCAAACCGGGCGGACGTTTCCGGGCCGATTCGTCCTCGCCGCACGGCCATAACAAGGGCATTCATAGCCTCGGCAGGCCAGTGAGCGGGGACAGTCGCCGTCTCTCCCGAACGGAGGCGCTCCAGCAGCGCTTCCGTCGCCGGTGTGCCCTCCTCTTCAAAGCACCACGGGAGAGTTGCCGACGCGTCGGCAACAAAACCCGGCATCAGTATTTACGACCCTCTTCGATCAGGTCCTTGATCCGGAGGCCGCCGAGCGTCACACCCCGACGCAATTCACGAATATCCGCTACAGCCTCCGCGGGCGTCATGCTCCGGGCTGGCTCCGCGGGCGGTTCCTTCTCGGTGAGTGTTTCCAGCGCGCGGATCACCACCTCCTGGGGTGAGCGGTATCGTCCGCTGCGGAGGTGCGCCGCAACGAGTTGCTCGCCGTGGGGGTCTAGCGTCAACGTAAGGGACATGGGTTCAGTCTATCCCGTTTAATGGGGACATGGCCTCCTTACCCATTGTCGCAGGATCGACCCCTGCCCGATTTCAGGTGCTTCGCCGGTCGGGCGGAGCGAACTCACGCTAGAATGAGGCGACATGTCCGAAGCCATCGACCGTTATGTGCGGGAAAACGAGACACGGTTCCTCGAAGAACTGAAGGATCTGCTGCGCATCCCCAGCATTTCCACCTCGCCGGAACATAACGAAGCCACCCACCGCGCGGCCGATTTCGTGGTGGATCACCTGCTGGCCGCGGGGCTGCAGAATGTCGAAC
Source organism: Terriglobia bacterium (assembly GCA_963764845.1). Classification (GTDB taxonomy): domain Bacteria; phylum Acidobacteriota; class Terriglobia; order Bryobacterales; family Bryobacteraceae; genus BOG-234. The sequence continues at coordinate 75,840 of CAVXUE010000002.1, forward strand.
TGATCGAAACGGAGCGCCACCCGCTGGTCTACGCCGACTGGCTGCACGCGCCGGGCAAGCCGACGGTTTTGTGCTACGGGCATTTCGACGTGCAGCCGCCCGATCCGCTGGAGCTCTGGGAATCGCCGCCGTTTGAGCCGACCGAACGCAACGGGAATCTCTACGCGCGCGGATCGGCCGACGACAAGGGCCAGATGTTTTCCCAGATCAAGGCAATGGAAGCCATCAAGGCGATCTATGGCCGGCCGCCGGTGAACATCAGGTTTCTTATCGAAGGCGAAGAGGAAGTGGGCGGGCTGTCGGTCGCGGAGTACGTCGCGAAAAACCCGGAAAAGCTCAAGGCGGATGTCGCGCTGGTTTCCGATACGGAGATGTATGAGGCCGGCCTTCCGACGCTGAACATCGGCCTGCGCGGACTGGTTTATATGGAGATCGAAGCGCGCGGGCCGATGCGCGATCTGCATTCGGGTTTGTATGGCGGCGCGGCGCCGAATGCCGTCTTCGGCCTGATCGAGCTGCTGGCGAAGGCGAAAGACGCGAACGGGCACATTCAGATTCCAGGCATCTACAACGATGTCGAACCGCCTTCGGCCGCGGAGAAAGAAAGCTGGAAGCATCTGCCGTTCGATGAAGACGAGTATCTGAAAAAGGAAGTCGGCTCGACGGCGCTTACAGGTGAACCGGGGTATTCGGTGTTCGAGCGCACATGGGCGCGGCCGACTTTCGAAGTGCATGGGATCGCGGGCGGGTTCACCGGGACGGGCGCGAAGACGGTGATTCCGGCAAAGGCGGTAGCGAAGGTCAGCATCAGGCTGGTGCCCCGCCAGGATCCGGAGAAAGTCGTTCGGGCGGTGGAGCAGTGGGTGAAGGAAAATGCGCCGCGCGGGATTCAGTGTGAGGTCCGCGTACTCAGTGCAGGCCCGGGGTTGATGGTGAACACAGACCACCCCGCGATTCGCGTGGCCGCTAAGGCGTTCAGCGATATTTTCGGCAAGCCGACGGTGTTTACGCGATCCGGCGGTTCGATTCCGATTGTCGGAGACTTTGCGACTCATCTGGGGATTCCCACGATCCTGATGGGCTTCGGGCTGCCGGATGACGGCCTGCATTCGCCCAACGAGAAATACTGTATCCGGAATTATTACGACGGGATTCGCACGCTTGCGCATTTCTTTGAGGAGTACGGCAAGGCGTCGTAGAGTCATGCCATGCAGATTCTGATCGTCGAGGACGAACAGCGAATGGCCGACCTGCTCCAGCGCGGCCTCACCGAAGAAGGCCACAACGTGGTGCTGGCCCGCGATGGCGCCGCGGGATTCGACACGGCGTGCGCCGCGCCATTCGACGTGATCGTCCTCGACATGATGCTGCCGCGGATCGACGGTCTCACCGTGGCGCGGCGGCTGCGCGACGGCCGCAACCAGACGCCGATTTTAATGCTCACCGCGAAGGACACGGACGCCGACGTGATTCGCGGCCTCGACGCGGGCGCCGACGATTACCTGACCAAGCCGTTTTCCTTCGAGATCCTGCTGGCCCGGCTGCGCGCCGTTAGCAGGCGCGGCGTCATCCCACGCCCGGTGTGCCTCGGGGTCGCGGACGTGCGGCTCGACCCGGCGACCAGGGAAGTCATGCGCGGGACGGAAGTGCTGAGTCTGACGCCACGCGAATTCAGTCTGCTGGAGCTGCTGCTCAGGAATTCCGGAAGAGTTGTCAGGCGGGAAACCATTCTCGAATCGGTGTGGGGCTTCGATTGCGATGTCGGCGAGAATACTCTGGAGGCGTTTGTCCGGCTCCTGCGCCTCAAGGTCGATACACGCGAGCCGAAACTCATACACACCGTCCGCGGGGTGGGATACACGATGCGGGAGCCAACCTGATGTGGAAGCGGGAACGCTCAATCCGTTTTCGCCTGACCGTGTGGTACGCGCTGATCCTCGCGGCGGCGCTGGCCCTTTTCTCCGGATTGCTCTGGGTTTCCCTGCGCCAGCGTCTGCTGAGCGAAGTCGATCGCAGTCTTTCCGAACGCGCCGGCCGATTTCAGGCTTACGTGACAAGGGAATCGGCGGAAGTTGCTTCCGAAAATCTGAAGGACGAGATGGAGGAGTTCTGCCAGGCTCTGCCGCCATCGGATTATCTGGAATTGCGCGGCAGCAGCGGATTCGAGTTTCACTTCCCGCCGATGGCGGCGACTGGCGCGCGCACGAGAACGCTCCGCAGAGAATTCAGGATTGGCGCCGAATCGTTTCAGTTACAGATCAGTTCGTCTCTGCAGGCCATCGACCATACGCTCGATCTGCTGAAGATGCTGCTGTTGGGTCTGTTGCCCGTGGTGATTGCGGTCGCGTGCGCCGGTGGAGCCTGGCTGAGCCGCCGCGCGCTGAAGCCGGTCGACGAAATCACAACGGCGGCGCGGACGATCGGCATCGGCAATCTCTCGCTTCGCCTGCGGACGCCCGAAACGGGAGACGAACTGCAGCGGCTCACCGAAGTCTGGAACGTGATGCTGGGGCGTCTGGAAGGCACGGTGAAGACGCTCTCTCAGTTCGCCGCCGATGCGTCGCACGAGCTGCGTACACCGCTTGCAGTCATTCGCACCAGCGCCGAACTTGCGCTGCGCCGCGCGCGCACGCCGGAATCCTATCGCGAATCGCTGCGGGAGATATCCGACGAAGCCGAGCGGATGACCGGTCTGGTGGAGGATCTGTTGTTCCTCGCCCGCAACGAAGCACACGGTAAAGGCGGACAGGAAGCGGAAATGCCCAGGTTGACTCTCGATATTGGCGATCTCCTGCGAGATGTTGCGGGCGCGCTGCGGAGCATCGCCGATGCGCGCGGGATTCGCATTCTGATCGCCGCCCCGGATTCCGGGAGCCGGCCTCCGCTGATTTCCGGCAGCGAGGCCGCCTTGCGCCGTCTCTTTCTGGTTCTGCTCGACAATGCCATTAAATACTCGCGCGCGGGATCGGAGGTTGTGGCCGCGATCGGAATGGAAGGCGAACGTGTTGTCGTTACGGTGCAGGATTTCGGTATTGGGATCGGCCCAGCCGATCTGCCACACATCTTCAAACGCTTTTACCAGGCCGATCCGGCCAGAAACGACGGAGGCTTCGGGCTCGGGCTTTCGCTGGCGGAAACGATCGCGCACGCTCACGGTGCTTCGCTGGAGGTCGAGAGCCAGGAAGGATCGGGATCGATCTTCCGCGTGGCGTTTTCAGGCGCGCGCCTGGGAGACCGGCTACCGCCGAAGGCTTTACTGCCTAACACCTCACTGCCGAATACGGCGGAAACCATCCAGCGCAAACTCGAGATCTCCGGTTGAATGCGCCGAGGTCACGCAAAGCCGCAGACGCGCCGAACCCAAAGGAACCGCGGGGAACAGGATCGGCGTCACGGCGATTCCCATTTCGCGCAGGCTGCCGGCCATCAACGCGGCCGCCTTCTCGCTGTTCAGAATTACCGGAATGATGGCGGTCTCGGAATGGCCGGTATCATAACCGAGCTCCTGCAAACCCTCGCGCAGAAAATCGGCGTTGCGCTGCAGCCTGGCGACTCGCTCCGGCTCGCGTTTGAGGATATCGAGAGCCGCGCTCACAGCAGCAACCGCGGGCGGCGCCAGCGCGGCGGAAAAGATGAACGGGGCAGCTGTATGCTGCAGGAAAATCGCCAACTCCTTCGAGACGGCGACGAATCCGCCGTTCGACGGGATTGCCTTGGCGAGCGATCCGCTCCAGATATCCACTTCGTCCGCCGCGACGCCGAAGTGTTCGTCGGTGCCGCGCCCGGTCAATCCAAGAACGCCCGAAGCGTGCGACTCGTCGATCATCAGGAAACAGCCGAACTCGCGCTTCACCGCGATGAGATCGGGGAGCGGACAGATATCGCCGTCCATGGAAAATACGCCGTCGGCAACGATCAGGGTTCGGTTGGCCGCCGCTCCATTCGCCAGTTCGTGACGCAGCGAATCGATGTCGTTATGACGGAAGCGCTGCAGGGGTACGCCCGCGAGGCGGCAGGCATCGACCAGACTGCGGTGCGAAAGCGAATCGAGAATAACGCGATCCTGCGGTGTCAGGAGGCTGGCGACGACCGCCAGATTGGCCAGATAACCGGAACTGAAGGTGATGGCCTCGGCTGTTCCCTTGAAAGCGGCGACGTCCCGTTCCATTTGAGGATGCAGATCGATGGTGCCGGTAAGCATGCGCACGCCGCCCGTGCCTGTGCCGTACTTGCGGATGGCCCCGATCGCGGCATCATCGATGCGGGGATCGCCGATGAGACCGAGATAGTCATACGACGAGAGCATCAGCAGTTCGCGCCCCTCGGCCCTGACCCACGGACCGGAGCGGCCTTCCAGCGAGAGTTGATAAGGATAAACGCCGAACTCGCAGGCCTGCCCCATCATTTCGAAAATGCGGCGGGCGCGCCCGTCGACCAGCTGCTCTTTCCGGAAGTTCCACTTGTTTCCGGAATCGAAGAAGCCGTGGAAAAGGTCTCCCGCCCCCGCGGAGAACACGCGGGTCGTACTAAAATTGTTTCTGTTGTCGGTCATTCACGGCACTGGAACAGTGCCGATGACAAGTATATTGTAATGTTATTCACATTCCGTGGTCTTCGATCAATCGCCTGCCTGCTCACCTTGTGTCTCCTGCCTTCGGCGATGGTGAGAGCGCAGGCCCCGGAAGGAGACCCCTCGCCGGTGGGATGGTGGAAGACGTTTGACGACCGGACCCACAAACCCAGGGGCATCGTTCGCATCTACGAAGAGAACGGAACCTTCTTCGGGAAGATCGAAACCAGCTTCAATCCGGCCGAACTCAATGCCCACTGCCGCAAATGCATGGGCGACCTGAAGGGCGCGCCCATCATCGGACTCGTCATCATACACGGCATCACGAAGCGCGGTTCCGAATATGGCGGGGGTGAGATTCTCGACCCCGAGACCGGATGGGTCTATCGCTGCCGGTTCACCATCAGCAGGGACGGCGGGAAACTGTTCCTCCGCGGTTACCTTGGCGTGGGGTTTATCGGCCGCTCGCAGACCTGGACTCGCACGGAGAAGGACGCCGGGGCGGACTAGTCCTGACCAAGTGGGCGGAAGTAACCGCCCGATAGTGAATTGCATCACTACCTGCGGAGGCAGTGATGAAGACACTTCCGGTTTTGCTGATAACGGCCGTTGCCGTTGTTGCGCAGGCTCCGCCGCCCGCGCCCCCGCCGTCCTTCGATCCGCAGCAACTGGAACAGATGGTCGCATCGATTGCCCTCTATCCGGATCCGCTGCTCGCTCAGATCCTGACTGCGTCCACCTTCTCAAACGAGATCCCCGATGCAGACGGCTGGGCGCGTGCGCACAGCTACCTCACCGGCGACGCGCTCGCACGCGCGATCAACGAAGATAATCTGCCCTGGGATCCCAGCGTAGTCGCGTTGCTGCCTTTTCCCGGCGTGCTCGATCGCATGGCGGGTGACATGGCGTGGACGGAAGATATCGGTAATGCGGTGCTGGCCGATCGCGCGGCTGTGATGGACGCCGTGCAGGACGAGCGCCAGCGGGCATATGGTTACGGTTATCTCCGACCGGGTCCGCAGTACCGGGTGGTCACGGCGGGACCGGGCGATATCGAAATCATTCCGGTCAATCCGCTGGCCATCTACGTTCCGTACTACGATCCGAACATCGTTTTCTTCCGTCCGCGGGCGGGATTTTTCATCGGCGGCGCGATTACGTTCGGTCCGGGGATTTTCGTCAACGCGTTCGTGCCCTGGGGTTGGGGCGGTATCAGCTTCGGCTGGCGCACGCACGCCATCATCGTCAACAACCGCCCGTGGGAAAGAACCTGGGCGAACCGCGCATCGTACGTGCATCCTTACGCCGCCGTCCGGCCGCGCACGCCCGCGCCGCGTGTCGAACGGCACGAACTTCGGGAGTACCGGCCGGCGCCGCGCCCGGAGGAACGGAGACGATAGAACATCCGGACGGCCCGCAAATTTTAAAAGGCTCCGATGCCGGGGCAAATAAAAAAGGCCCCGTTGCCGGGGCCTTGTGTTGCAGTTGATGTTGATTTCGGCGCCCCGAAACAGGGTGCCGCGCGACTACTTCTTTTTCTTCGGAGCGGCTTTCTTCTTCGCGGCAGCTTTCTTGGTTGCGTTCTTCATTGTTTGATTCTCCCTATTCGAATTTGCGATTTAAAAAATCGCAGCGTGATTCATATATAGAATCAGTCCACTCGAATGTCAAGAAAAAAATGCACTTGAAGTTCGCGCGGCGGCCATCCGGAGACGCCCTTCACTACGTACAAGCGTGTAGAAGAATCGATGTGACCGCATGCCAGCACCGTTCGCAGCATCATCCACTGCGCGCGAAGCATGCATGAATCATGCATCCTTCTTTTTTTCGCGCGCGCGCCCCGCAAGCCTCAAGGACCGCGGCGGGCGCTGTCCCGAGGCACATGACGCCGGGACTTCCGGGTTCGGTGGCGCGGCCGCGAACCTTACCGCGCGCGCCACGAAAGAGACAGCCGCGCCCTCACTTCGCTATGCTCGTCAGAGATCGTGTCAGGAAAGATCGAGTCAGGAAAAAAGATCGCGTGAGTGTTATCCGATGATAATTCCCGCCCTGCTGCTCGCGCTCGATATGAGCGGACAAAACGACCAGGAGCTGGCGCGCCGGCTGCAGCGGCGGGAACCGCGCGCGATGGCGGATCTCTACGACCGGTTCGGCAGAGTGGTGTATTCGGTGATCTTCGCCATCGTGCGCGACGGTGCGACAGCGGAAGATCTTACGCAGGAAACATTTCTGCGGGTCTGGAACAGAGTGGACGCTTTTGAAGCCGGCAGAGGAGCGCTCGGACCCTGGGTGCTGACGGTCGCCCGCAATCGGGCCATCGACCACATCCGTTCCCGCAGCGCGCGCAGGGACCGCAACGTCTATGAACTCGATGCCCACGAGCATCCCTCGCTCTTTGTCGACATGGAGCGCGACATCCTGAATGCCGACCACGCGCGCGTTATCGGAAACGCGATGGCGAAACTGAACGCGAATCAGCGGAAGGTGATCGAGCTGGCTTATTACGAAGGTCTGTCGCAGACGGAAATGGCGGACCGCATGGGAGAGCCGCTCGGAACCGTGAAGACCTGGGTGCGCACGGCCTTGAAGCATCTGCGTGAAGCGCTCGGGCAGGAGGTGACGGCGTGACGTGCGAAGAGCTTCGCCCGGATTACACGGCGTACGCGCTCGGCATCGCCGGTGAGCCGGAGCGCGCCGGGATTTCCGAACACCTCGGGCGCCAGTGCCCGAACTGCGTGCCGGGCATCGCGAGCGCGATCGCCACCGTGACCGCGATGTCCGGAGCGGTCAAAATGACGGAGCCGCCGAAAAGTCTCCGCCGGAGGGTGATTGCATCGGTCGGGCGTGAGCCGAAAACCTCGCGCCTCGGCGTCTATCTGCCGTGGGCGATTACGGCGGCGCTCAGTATCGCGCTCCTCGCCATCGGAATTTCGGGGCGGCGCCAGATCGGCGATACCGCGAAGCTGCGGCAGGCGCTGACGATCCTCAACGATCCGGCGGCGAGAGATGTGAGTTTCGGCGAAAGCGAAAAGCCCTCGAAGGGGCGCGTCTTCGTGAGCCCGAACCAGGGCGTCGTGTTCATCGGGGCGAATCTGCCGCGGATTGGCTCCGACAGGACGTTCGAACTGTGGCTGATTCCCGCCGCGGGAAATCCCGTTCCCGCCGGGCTCTTCCAGAGTCAGTCCGATTCCACGGCGGTCTTCGTCCGTCCGGGCGCTGTCATCAACACGGCGGCGATTGCGGTGACCGTGGAGCCCGAAGGCGGGTCGCCGCAGCCGACGGCCACGCCGTTCATCGTTGCCAAGCTCTAGTACAAGACTGTACGCTGTTGTTGTGGAACCACTGGACATCAGGGAAAAGGGCGGGATGCGCGGCGGCGCGCCGCAAACCTCCGACCGCCGTCTGTTCATGCAGTTGCTCGCGTTCGGCGGCGCCGACGATACACCGAACCTTTCGGAGGAACTGGAAGGCGCGGGAATGGAAGCGGTTCTGTATGAGGACGTCAACGATCCGCGGGGCATCGGCCTGCTGACCTGGAGCGACGACCCCGATTTTTTCGTGGATAAACTGCGGCCCTTTCTGCGGCGCAGCGCTTTTCACGGACTCACGTTCAAGCCTCACTACACGATGATGGGCCGGACCTATTCGATCGGTTACGAGCCGAACCTCGAAGACTGGCTGCTGGATCGCCCGCGCAAAGTGGTGACGGATGCGGATTGGAAATGGCACGTCTGGTATCCGCTGCGGCGCAAGGGGGAATTCAATGCCATGCCGCAGGAGGAGCAGATGACGATCCTGCGCGAGCACGGAAAGATCGGCCACGGGTTTGGCGACGCGGGGCTGGCGCACGATATCCGCCTGGCCTGCTTCGGCATGGATCAGAGCGATAACGATTTTGTCATCGGATTGATCGGCAGGCAGTTGTTTCCGCTCTCAGCGTGCGTTCAGGCCATGCGCAGGACGCAGCAGACTTCGCATCATATGCAGGACATGGGGCCATTCTTCGTCGGCAAAGCCATCTGGCAGAACCTGAAGCCGGCCGGGTCTTAATTCAGTTCAGGCACGCCGCGCGTTGAAAAAAGCCTGGAGCATCGCGGTCGATTCCGCTCCGAGCACGCCTTCGACGATTTCCACCCGATGGTTCAGCAGCGGCGAATCCGCGATCTGAAACTTACTGCGCACGCCGCCGAAGCGCAGGTCCCGCGCGCCGAATACCAGAGTGCGAACGCGCGCGGCGACCATGGCACCCGCGCACATCGCGCAGGGCTCGAGCGTGGAGTAAAGCGTGGCGTCCGTCAGGCGGTAGTTCCCGAGGGCGAACGCGGCCTGGCGAATCGCCAGCATCTCGGCGTGCGCCGTGGGATCGAGCAGGGCAATCGGCGAGTTGCGCCCTTCGCCGATCACCGCGCCGCCCGCGACGACCAGGCAGCCGACGGGGACTTCGCCGGCAGCCTCCGCCGCGCGCGCGAGATCGAGCGCGCGCGTCATCCAATACTCGTGGTTCTCAGGCATGGCAATACTCGTGGTTCTCAGGCATGGCAATGCTCGTGGTTCTCAGGCATGGAGGAATGAACCAGCATAGAATGGACGCTTATGGCCGAACTGGAGATTCACCACGAAGTGGAAGGCGGCGAAGGCGGGGATCCGCTGGGAAAGAAGATCGGGGTGCTCGCATCGATCCTCGCCGTGGCGCTGGCGATTGTCACCATCGTTTCTCATCGCGCACACACCGATGCCGTTCTGTTCAAATCGGAAGCCAACGATAAGTGGTCGTTTTACCAGGCGAAGAAGATCAAGTTTCACAGTCTGGAGCTGGGCGTGGATCTGCTGAACGCCATGCCCGCGCGGAACGCCACGGCGGACCAGACGCTGGCGCGCTACGAGAAAGAGAAGAAACGTTACACGAAGGAGTCGGACGAAGCTCAGGACGACGCCCGCAAGACGGACGCAAGCGCCGCCCACGTGGAAGCTCAGGCCCTGCGCTTCGATTTCGGCGAAGGGCTGCTCGAGATCGGGCTTGTTCTGACGTCGCTCTATTTCATCGCGCGCTCCAAGCTGTTCCCGGTGGTGGGCGTCATCAGCGCGCTGATCGGGATCGGGGATGGCGATTTCCGGTTATCTGCTGTAGCTCTCAGTAAGGAAGCCGTCGTCCCGGACCCAGGATGCCGACGCCCTTATTTTCCGGGACCGGTCCGCCGCCATCCGAGAAATGACCCGAGCCGCCGGTTGAGGTGAAGTTCACTTCGCCGGCTGCAAAAGTCAACGGCCGGTCAAGCACCATTTCGATCGTGCTTCCCTTGGCGAGAACCGCGTCGGGCCCGCGCGTGAGCAACACGCCCGCCAGTCCCGCCGCCGCGCCCGCCGCGGCGCCAATACCCGCTCCCAGTCCGGGGTGCCCGGCGGCCTCGCCCGCGATGGCGCCGATGCCCGCTCCGCCGGCCGCGCCCTCACCGATGACACGCGCGTCGCCGCCTTTATTCGAATCGCTCTGGATCATCCCTTCCTTTTTATCCAGACGCTCATCGCCGCGCGCGTCGATGGAACCCAGGCGGGAGCGGAAATCGCGGGTCACCCCGTTGGGCAGGGTGATGGAATCGAATCGCACGTAAAGTTCGCCGCGCCCTTTCACGCGGCCGGGGCGTTTCACGTCAGTCACCGTCCCTGTGACATAGCTGCCGGGCGGTATCACGATATGGCTGTCGATCACGATGGGGAACACGGTTTCCAGATAGATGCGATCCCCGGCAACCGAATGCTTTGTGCTGACGCTGTTGATCAGCCCCAGCGGGATGTGCGTACCCGACTGGACGGTGTAAGCGGGCGGCGCGGCCGGCGGATTCGGGGCTTCGGAGGTCTGGGCCGGGGACAGGCTCCCGAAAGCAGCGGCGGCCAGAGCGGAAATCAGCACGGCAGGCAGGCCGGGTCGAAGCGGCATAAGCATCTTCTTTTATTGTAGATCTTTCCTGCCTTGGAGCTTTTTGATTTGGAGTCTGGAAATCAGTCGGCGAATAAGAGGATACCGGCCGGGCTGGCCTCGCTTCCGATGATGACCTGTACCGAGGGATCGGGCGGCAGGACGTCGGGCAGCAGGACATTGATCTGGTAAAGCCCGGCGAATCCAGGCGTGACGCCGGCATAATAGATGCTCGACTGCGGAAGCACGTTGCCGTTCACCAGAATCTGCAGCTGAGAGATATAGAGTATGGATGCCGCCGCCGTTGGCAGAACTCCGGAAGCGCTGTCCGGCACAACACGCCCCAGACCGGCCGCATACAGCACGACCACCTCGCCGGCCTGCGCCGGAGACGCTGAGGTGATCAGACTGCCATCGGCGTGCTCGGCCACGGCGAAATTTCCGTCCCATTGGAAAAACCCGGGGGCGGTGGTCGCGAGGTTGATGACCACGAGGGGCGCGTCGTCGGGACCCAGCGGCCCCGCAATCCCCTGGCGAGCCACTACCACGGAGGCCGACGACGCGGTGATTTCGTAGGGGATCAGGAAATTTATCTGACCCGGAGAGACGTAAAGCATCTTGCCAAGAAGGCCGTTCACGTAGACAACCACGCCCTCGAGCGAGTTGGGAAGCGCTCCCTGCTGCAGATCGCCCGCGGTAACGGCGTGCGTAGTCCACGAAAGGTTCGTGCCATAAATGGTGGCGAGAGTGTTGGGCGCCAGCGTTTCCACGGTTTGAGTGGCGGCCTGAACGATGCTCTGCGCGGTAAAGAACGGAGCGTTGGGGTTGATGGCCGATCGCGGCTGAACCGTGCCCGCCATGAGCGCGCAGGGCCAGATCAGGATAAACAAGAAACGACAGGACATGAAACGACAGCACCGGCGCATCACACCATAAATTATCGGCCTCCGCAAGGCGTTTTCACATACCTCCTCTCCGGCCGGGTGGTAGTCGCACCGCAAGCGCGGCGGAAAGGGCTTTTCGGGTGATGGTTGTGAGGGGGATGCTCTCCAGTTCCGCGGCGCTGAACCAGGTTCCCGGCGGGGGGGTCGGGCACCGATCGCGGCCGCCAGATTCCGACCCGAAAGCAATCGTTGACGATCCTGTGGGAGAATTCCGCCACCTTCGTTCCCCGCATCCCTTTGACCAGATGCTTCCCGGGCAATTCCCAAAAACCCGCGAGGCGGCGTTCCGAAGCCGAACGTTTCACCAGCACGATGCGCCCGGCTTCTCCGGTTCGGGCCTCTTGAATCAGGACCAGATCCAACCCGACATCGACCGCCGCAGGCTTCTTCGGTGTGACCGGCAGCTCACGTTCCCGGCCGGCGGCGCGCGCGGCGCAGAATTTCTCCACGGGACAGGCGCCGCAATCCGGATTTCGCGGCAGGCAGACCGTGGCCCCGAGCTCCATCATGGCCTGATTGAAATCCCCGGGCCGGCGCGGGTCGAGCAACTCGCCGGCTTTGTCCGCGAAGCGGCGTTTCACAGCGGCCAAGGCAATCCCGGAAGCGTCGGCGGTCAGGCGGCTGATGACCCGCATGACGTTCCCATCCACTGCTGCGTGCGGCAGTTTCAGGGCAATACTCGCGATCGCGGCCGCCGTATAAGGGCCGGCGCCGGGGAGCAAGAGCACATCCTCGTAGTTCCTGGGGATGCCGCGTGTCGCGAGCTGCCGGGCCGCACGATGCAGATTGCGGGCGCGGCTGTAATATCCGAGTCCGCTCCACGCGGCAAGGACTTCGCTCTCCGCCGCGGCGGCCAGGTTTTCGACCGCGGGGAAGCGTTCCAGAAACCGCCGGTAGTAGGGAATCACAGCTTCGACGCGCGTCTGCTGCAGCATGACTTCGGAGATCCAGACAGGGTAAAAATCGATTGACCGGCGCCAGGGAAGATCGCGCCGCGATAGATCGTACCAGCGAAGGAGCGCGCGTCGATAGCTTATCGGGTTTAAACCTGACCGGTCCAACGCGCGGTGGCTCAGGAGCGCAGCACCTCGACGAACTCGGCGATCACGCGGAATTCATCGGCCGCGAGGTCAAAATGCCTCGAACTCCGGATTCAGCGGCTCGAGCCGGATGGGGCCCTCGCGCTCCGCCGATTCCGCCAGCATTCCCCGCCGTGCGTACTTTTTCACCGTGTAGCGCGTTTCTTCCGCCTCGCCGAACTTCTCGATCAGCAGCAGCTTTCCATAGCGCGATCCCGCCACGGGCGCGCGAAAAATGCATGCGCTGCCATCGGGAATGCGAGGCTCCATGGACCGGCCCACTACCGTCACCACGAACATCCCTTCGTGGAGCTTGAGCGACTCCCGCGTTCGCACCCATCGCTCGGGTGCCACTTCGCTCTCGCCCAATTCCCCGAACTTCGTAGCCGCCGCGCGCAGACCGTAGAACGGCAGATGGGAGACGAAAGGTCTGATTCCGGCTTCATTCGAGCCAGGTAAAAGCTCCGGCTCGAGTAAAAGTACGAACTCGTCGAAAAGCCGGTCGACCGTGGCGCGCGCGCCGCCGGAATAAACGATGCCGGCGCGGTCCGAAACGCGAAAAAACCCGGAGAGGCTGTCTTCGAGCGAATCGAGCAGGCGCAAGCCCCCCATCTGGCTGCTCTTCCGCTCAAGATCGTCCGCGAGAGCGTGGAGAATATCGCGTTCCTGCTCTTCCAGATTGTCGAAAAACGAGGGATCGCGGAAGCGAAGGGTCAACCCGCCCGTTTCCTCGTCGACCAGCAGAATTCCATAGGGCACGGCATCGCTGCCCGGCCGCGCGATTTGCAAAGTGGCCCACGATGCGGCCCGGCGGGCGGAGCGGGAACCCCGTTCGTCGATCGGAATTACCGCCGCGGGCATGTGGCTCCCCGGTGAAACATCTTCACAGTAATCATGCTACAGGGTTTGGCTGTGCAAGGAAATACCCCCGCCGTTACCCCCGTGGTTGGCGGTTGTTACTGCGGCGGGGCGAACGGGTAATAGCCAATCCGGTACCGAACCTGCGCCGACGGCAGGTTCACCGCGACTTTGATGTGGCGGAATTGCTTCGCTTCGGAATTCGGCGCCACATCCGGCGTATAGCGGATCACATACTGCGTGGTGATGTCGCCGGAGAGGCTGGCGACCGAGCGGAAAATGGCGTCGAGATTTCCGCCGCATACCCCCCGGTACCCACCTGAAGCGCGTAATTGCCATCGTCCGAAGGCTGGGAAAGGTAACCGGCGACATCCTTATAAGTGTTGTTGAGAGGGGTTTCAATCTTCCCGCCGGTTTCGGCGGTCAGCTCCGTCAGGTTTTCCTCGCCATCGGTGTGGAAACCAAAGGCCACGCTGCTCATGGCGTAAACCGTCACCAGGTTGCGCTGGGCGATTTCGATTACTTCTTTAAGAGACTTTTTGCTCGCCGTGTCATGACCGTCCCCGATCACAATGACAATGCGTCGCGGCTCATACGGTTCGCCTTTGACGATTTTCCGGCTGGTGCACGCCATGTAAATCGCATCGAAAAGCGCCGACCCGCCCGCCGGTTTCATGTGGCGCATCTTTTCCACCATCTTCTCGGAATCGCTGTCGGTATCGGCGATCAGCTGGGGCTCGTTGCCATAGGTGATCAAATAGCCGCTGTACCGTTTGTCCCCGGGCAGCAGATTCAGCATCAGCTCGCTGGCCGCTTCCTTGTACTTGTCCCAGTGGATCTTCATACCGTTGCTGGTATCGATCAGGAAGCCGATCACGATGGGCTGCGACTGTTCGTGGCTGAAGAAATCGATTTTCTGTTCTTTGTTCTCGTCGAGAATCCTGAAATCGCCCTGCGTCAGATTCGAGATGAAACGCCCTTTGTCGTCCGTCACGGTAACCGGCACGATGACCTCGTTGACGGAAACGCTGATGGGCGCCTGCGCCTTCGCGGCCGGGCGAAGCGCGAGCGCGGCGGCAAGGGCGAGGGTGAGCGAAAAAACAAACCTGAGGCGAAGCATGGCAGCCGCGAACCTGATTGGACCGAACATCGTTGGACCGAACATCGTTGGACCGAACATGGTTGAACCGAACATGGTTGACTCCGATACCATCCTATTCTACTCGCTGGGGCTTCCGTGAGAACGGGTTCAGCGCCGTGTAGTATGCTGTTGTTTCGGACCTTTAACGTCAAAATCCCGAGGTACGCCTGTCATGTCTGTGAGTTGGAAATCGTCGGCCCCGGCCGGTCTCGCTGTGAGTTTCGGTTTGCTGCTGTTCTCGTTGCCCGCGTTCGGGCAAACGACGATCATCGAAGGAATCGTGAAGGGTGCCGACGGCATGCCCCTGCAGGGAGCCATTGTCAAGATCGATCGTACCGACATCAAAGGCACTTATCCCGTCAAGACCGACAAGAAAGGCCATTATGGCCACTATGGCCTGCCTATGGGAACCTTTGACGTCAGCGTGGTCGTCGACGGCCAGGTCAAGGATCTGATGAAGAACGTCCACCCCAGCCCGGGGACGCCGGCCACGGTGAATTTTGACCTCAAGGCCGCGGCGGTGACGGCTGCGGCCACGGCCGCGGGAGCCCCGACGCCCGAGCAGGAAAAGGCCATGACGGCGGCGCAGAAGGAAGCGTTTGAGAAGGCGAATAAGGCGCGCGAAGCGCAGCTCGCCAAGAACAAGGATTTGAACGACGCGTACACGGCCGGCCGCGCGGCGCTCGACGCGATGATGTACGACGCGGCAATCGAACCCCTGAACAAGGCGGCGATGCTCGACGAGACGCAGGTTGCGGTCTGGAGCGCTTTGGCCGACGCGTATGTCGGCGCAGCCGGGCAAAAAACCGGAGCGGATGCGAGCGCCCTCTACGAGAAGGGCTTTGACGCGTTCCGCAAAGCCATCTCGCTCAAACCCGACGATCCCGCCTATTACAACAATTTCGCGCTCGCCCTCGCTAAAGACAAGAAGATGGACGAGGCCAAGACCAGCCTGGCCAAGGCGATCGAGCTCGATCCCCCTGGCGCGGGCAAGTACTACTACAACATGGGCGCGCTGCTCGTGAACGGTTCGCAGAGCGAAGCCGCGGGCGAGCAATTCAAGAAGGCGATCGACACCGATCCGAAATACGCCGACGCGCAATATCAGTACGGCCTGTATCTTACGTCCAAGGCCACGACAGACAAGGACGGGAAGATCCTCCCGGCGCCAGGAACCATCGAGGCGCTGCAGAAGTATCTTGAGCTGAAGCCGGACGGTCAGTTTGCCGCCTCGGCCAAGGAGTTGATTGCCGGGCTGGGTGGCACGGTAAGCACCTCGTTCAGCAATCCCAATTCGACGAACACCAAAAAGAAGAAGTGAGCGGGATCATCGGACATAAAGGGGCCTGAGGCGCCTCGCGTTCATGGCCGTTTTCATCGAAAGACTGATCCAGATCCTGATCCTGGTTTCCGCGATCCGGTTTGTGATCCGGTTCCTGCAGGGGATAGGCGGCGGAACCTCCGCGCAAGCCCGCCCGCGCGGGAGCCACGCGAGCGGGGCGCAGGCGGCTTCTCCGGCAACGATGCTGCAGCAGGATCCCGTCTGCGGCACCTACGTCGCGATCGACGCTTCGTTGAAGAGAGTCGTTAACGGCAAGGTCCTGCATTTCTGTTCCGACGATTGCCGGGATAAATATCGCGGCTGAAACGCCTTCCCTTTGCGCAACCTGCAGATCGACCATCTGTTTTCGGAGCTGACCCGCAACGCCGCGTTTCAGTCCCTCGTCAGCCGGATCGCTTCCGGAGCCGGGGTGCTCCGTATTGACGGGCTCACCCTCGCGGCGAAGGCTCTCTACGCGGTTCTGCTGCATCAGGCTACCGGCCGCCCGCAACTGATCGTCGTCGATGGCAACAAGCAGGCGGAGGCCCTGTTCCCGTTGCTTCGGACCTTCGCCGGCCTGATTTCTTCGGATCCGGCGCCCGCCCCGCTCCTGCTTCCCGCCCTCGACATTCTGCCGGGACAGAATATGTCGCCGCATGCGGAAATTCTCGCGACGCGCGCCACGGCCCTCGCGGAACTGGCCAACGGTCACGGCGGAATCACTCTCGCGCCAGTTGCCGCAGCCCTTTCGCGCACGGAGCCGCCGCGCTACTACCGCCAACTCACGCAGACGCTGCGCGTGCATGACGAAGTGCCGCTCGACGACCTTGCGGCCCATCTCGAAAGCGTCGGCTACGAGCGCCGCGATCCCGTGGAAATGGTCGGCGAATACTCCATCCGCGGCGGCATTCTCGACGTGTTCTCTCCCGAGCAGGCGCAGCCCGTGCGCGTGGAATTCTTCGGCGACGAGATCGAATCGATCCGCCGTTTCGATCCGGAATCGCAGCGGTCGATCCACAAACTGAATGAGTGCGTGCTCCAGCCGCTCACCGAGTTTCAAAAGTCCCGCGCGCTGCTGACCGAGCTGGCCGGCTATCTGAGGGACGCGCCTTTTGACCGGATCGGCGTGCGCGGGCGCGACCTTCCGCCGGCCGGTGAGCCGTTTCCCGGCTGGGAACTCCTGCTGACCGCCGTGCGCCCGCGCAAATCTTCTCTGCTTGAATTCTTCGACAAACCCCTGATCCTGATCGATGAGCCGGAGCTAACAAAGGCGGCGGCGGATCGCCTGTGGACGAGGCTGCGGGAACCGGCCCACACCGCTTTGGTGGACCCGGCAACCGCCATGATCGAGTGGGAAGAATTCAGTACCCTGGCGAGCGACCCGGCGGCCGGCCGCGGCGTGCTGGAAACGCGCCAGATCGATATGGGCGGGGTTTCCGGAGAATCTTTTCATATCTCGACCCGGCCCTCGATGGCGTTCCACGGCAACCTCCAGGTGGCCATCCGCGAAGCGAAGACGCTGCTCGAATCGGGCTGCCGGCTTGCGTTCTTCGCGCCCACTGCGGGCGAGGTCGAGCGGCTCGCCGATGTCTTCGCCGAATATTCGGTGCCTTACCGGATCGACCTCCGCGGCGAGCAGGTTCCCGAGTATCTGCAGCAGCGGGCGCAATCGCTCGCTTCGGGCGTCGCCCTGATCCGCGGCGACGTGGCGCGGGGAACGGTGTTTCAGGAAGGGCGGCTGGCGATTTTCGGCTCCGAAGATCTGTTTGAATCTCCGGACACGGTTGCAAAGCCGGGCAAATCGCATCAGGGAAGATTCTCCGCCGATCAGTTCGATCTCAAAGCCGGCGATTACGTGGTTCACGTGGAGCACGGCGTGGGCCAGTTCCTCGGCGTCCGCGAGATCGCCCAGGGCGATACCAAAGGCGATTACATGTTGATCGAATATGCGGGCGGCAACAAGCTCTACGTGCCGCTTTCGCGCATGGATCTGGTCCAGCGGTTTCGCGGCGAAGGAGAAGCCAAACCGGTCCTCGACAGGATGGGCGGGGCCACATGGAACCGCACGCGCACCAAGATCAAAAGCAAGATGCGCGATATGGCGGAAGAGCTTCTCAAGCTTTATGCCGCGCGGAGGCTCGCCCGGGATTCGCGTTTTCGCCCGAGAGCAACTGGCAGCGCGAATTTGAAGACGCCTTCGAATTCACCGAAACGCGCGACCAGAAAGCCGCCATCGCCGACATCAAACGCGACATGGAAGCCCCGCAGCCCATGGACCGCCTGCTCTGCGGCGATGTCGGCTACGGCAAGACCGAAGTTGTGATGCGCGCGGCGTTCAAAGCCATGGGCGATGGCAAGCAGGTGGCAATGCTCGCGCCCACCACGGTGCTCTGCTTCCAGCATGCCCAGACTTTCAAGAAGCGCTTTCAGCCTTTTCCGGTGCGCATCGAGATGCTCAGCCGGTTCCGCACAGCGAAAGAGATCAAGGCCGTGCTGGACGACGTCGCCGAGGGTAAGGTCGACCTCGTCGTGGGTACGCACCGGCTCTTCTCGAAAGACGTCGCGTGGAAGGATCTCGGCCTGGTCATCATCGACGAAGAACAGCGCTTCGGCGTGAAACACAAGGAGCGCCTCAAGGAGATCTGCAAAGGCATCGACTCGATCGCCATGAGCGCCACGCCCATTCCCCGCACGCTCCACATGTCGCTGCTCGGGCTGCGCGATCTCTCGGTGATCGAAACGCCGCCCAAGGATCGCCTGGCGATCCAGACCGTGGTGGCTCCGTTCGCGCCGGATTTAATCAAGTCTTCGATCGAGCTCGAGCTCGCCCGCGGCGGGCAGGTCTATTTCGTGCACAACCGCATCGACTCGATCTGGCATCGCGCGGCATGGATCCAGGAGATGACGCAGGGAGTGTTTCCGGGCATCCGCATCGGCGTGGGACATGGCCAGATGGCGGAGGCCGAGTTGGAAAAGGTGATGCTGCAGTTCATGCGTCACAAGTTCGACGTGTTTGTTTCAACAACCATCGTCGAGAACGGGCTGGATATCCCGCTTGCCAATACGATCATCATCGAGAACGCCGAGCGCTATGGGTTGTCGGAGCTCTACCAGCTGCGCGGGCGCGTAGGGCGGTCGAACCGGAGGGCGTACTGTTATCTTTTTGTAGAACCCGATACGGAGTTGACCGAAGTCGCGCGCAAGAGGCTCGCGGCTCTCAAGGAGTTCAGCGATCTGGGCGCGGGATTCAAGATTGCGGCGCTCGACTTGGAGCTGCGCGGCGCCGGCAATCTGCTGGGCGGCGAGCAGCACGGCCACATCAACGCCATCGGCTTCGACATGTATGTGCGGATGCTCGAAGACACGGTGCGCGAGCTGCGCGGAGAGGAAGTCGCGCCGGAGATCCATTCGTCATTGAATCTCGGCCTCGATCTGCGCATTCCCTCCGCCTATATCGCGGACGAGAACCAGCGCCTGCGAGCGTATAAGCGCATCGCTCAGGCGGTCGCTCCGGAGGAACGGGAGAAAGTGGAGCAGGAGTTCGCCGACCGCTACGGACCTGTGCCCGATGAGGTGCGGCAGTTGCTGACCTATTCCAGGATCAAGACCGCCGCGGAAAAGATCGGCATCGAAGCCATCGACCGGCGGCACTCCGTACTCAATGTGAAATTCCACGGGGAAACGCGCGTCGATGGCGAAAAGCTGATGGCTCTGGTAAGCGGAACGCCGGGCGCGCAGTTCACGCCCGCCGGCATGCTGCGTCTGCCGGTGGATGGCGCGGGCACCCCGGCGGCGATTCTCGAATTGATCGAAGAAAAGCTGATCGCGCCGCTTACGGCTTGAGTTCCGACATCTATTGTTGGTGAGGGTCCGCCGGAACGGGCTGGGCGGCCTGCCCGGGCATCGGCAGTTCGGCCTTGCCATCCAGCCCGAAAACGAGCAGGAGAGGCTTCTGTCGCGGCGGGGGCGCACCCGCTGTACCGTTCTGGCCAGGACTGGCCGTACCACCCGTTCCGCCCATCAGCGCGATGTACTGCTTCCCATCCACCAAAAACGTAATCGGCGGGCCCAACCCCAGATGCAGTCCGGTGGTTACTTCGAAAAGCTTATCGCCCTTGTCCGCCGAGTACGCAATCAGGCGTCCGTCGGGCGAAACCTGAAATACCAGATTGCTCGCCGTGCTGAGAGTACCGCCGTATCTGCTGTTCCCTACAGGCACTCGCCAGCGGATCTCCTGCTTTACGGGGTCATAGGCAACCAGTGTGCTGAGGTTACCGCCTTCGAGCGGCTCAGGGCCGATCGCTGGCCCGGTCGGCTTTCTCGTCATGCCGGCCGTGTTCATATTCAGGCCAGTCAGGCCAACGCCGTTCAGGCTCGAAGGATTGAAGTCGTAGTTGGTCGCATAAGTGAACGTGTCCCAGCCGCGCGTGGGAATGTACACCAGGCCGGTCTGGGGATTGTACGACATAGGCGACCAGTTGTGCGCGCCGCCGCCACCGGGCGATACCGGCACCGGGTCGTGACCGTACTTGACCTCGGTGTTGATGATGGGCCGCCCCGTCTTCTGATCGATTCCCTTTGCCCAGGTGACCCTGGAGAAGGGCTGCGCGGAGATGAACTCGCCCGTTATGCGGTCGAGCACGTAGAAGAATCCGTTCTTGTTCGCCTGCATGATCACTTTACGCGTCCTGCCGTTGATGTTCATGTCCGCGAGGATCATCTGCTGCACGCTGTCGTAGTCCCATTCGTCGCCGGGGACCATCTGGTAGTGCCACTTCAGCTCACCGGTGTCCACGTGGACGGCGACGATGGAGGCCACATAGAGATTGTCGCGACCCGTGCTTACGTCTTTCGTGCGGAGCGCCTGTGGCCAGGGCTCGGCGTTGCCGGTGCCTACATAGAGCAGCTCGCTATCGGGATCGTAGGAGATTCCGTCCCACACGGCGCCGCCGCCGCCGAACTTCCACCAGTCACCGTCCCAGGTCGCCGCCGCCTTGAGCATAGCCGATGACTCAAAGCCTTTTGCCGGGTCACCCGGAACCGTGTAAAACTTCCAGACTTCGCGGCCCGTTTCCGCATCGTAGGCGGCGAAAAAGCCGCGCGTGGGACGGTCGCCGCCCGCGGCGCCGACGATCACTTTTCCCTTGGCGATGCGGGGAGCGATGGTCAACGTCTGCTGGTTCTGGGTCCAGGCCACGCGCGTCTCCCATAGCGGCTTGCCTGTCCCGGCGTCGAGTGCCTCCAGCCGCCCGTCGTTCACCGGCACATAGACCTTATTGTTGTAGAGCGCCAGCCCTCGGTTCACGACGCCGCAACACAACCTGTCGCCAGTGGCCTTGCGGTTCACCTCGGGATCCCAACGCCATTTCTCCCTGCCGGTGCGCGCGTCGACGGCGAACACGATGCTCCAGTTGGTGATGCCGAAAACGGTGTTGTTCCAGACGAGCGGAGTCGCTTCCTGGTCCCCGCCCCCGTCGCCGACTTCATAGGACCACACAAGGCCGAGATTTTTCACGTTGGTCGCGTCGATCTGCCTGAGTGGACTGAAACGCGTCTCGCCGGGGGTCAGGCCATAGGTCAGCCAGTCGCCATCGGAAGCTGATTTTGCGGTGTTTTTGAGCGCGCCATCGTCGACACGCCTGGCTTGTCCGAGCAACAGCCCGGACCAGGTCAGAGACAGCGCGATTGCGCAGAGATATCGCATGAAGAAACTCCCCAAGGTAAGAAAGGCGAGTCTATCATGTGCGTGCGGAACAGCCAGGATCTTGACGAAGAACGGCGCCGGAATGAAAGACTGGCTCGGGTTGCCCACACCGCACATTCTCCCGATGAAGCGAACGATTGCCGGCGTAACCGGTTCGCGTGGCGCTCGATCATCTGAAACGCAGCCGGCCGTTGAGCCACGAATAGCTGGAGGCGCAACTCGGGAATGATGTCACGATACCGGCGTGAAAAGTGGACGCGAGGATCACTCCCCGAACGCGGCCATCACTATGGTGCACAACTGGAGGGGGTGCGCAAATGAAGCTCGATTGCGCGAAATCTGGCGGAGAGGGGGGGATTCGAACCCCCGGTAGAGCTTGTGACCCTACGACGGTTTAGCAAACCGCTGCTTTCGACCACTCAGCCACCTCTCCTGCATGATGCGGTCGCGCTGACTTCAAAATGGTAGCATAGCGGGGATTCACAGGCCTGCCTTGCGCAGTACGATAGAATTGGGTTCTGTGCACCCGTAGCTCAGCTGGATAGAGCGTTTGCCTCCGGAGCAAAAGGTCGTAGGTTCGAATCCTACCGGGTGTACCAGTTTTCTATCATTTAGCGGCCTCAATCCCTTCCAATACTCCATCCAGACCTTTTGCTCGGGCGGGTTTTTGTCCAGGTAGCGTCCACAGTTCCAAATGCTGCAGGGCGGCGCGTGTTCGGCCTGAACAACGCGGTGGTGGCCATTCACATCGGCGGCAGATAGATCTCATGCAAATTGAAGAAGGCCCGCTCGGTCTTGCAAACCGGCGTGCCTTCGGTTTTTCCGGCAATCGCCGGCGGGCTTCAGCATGGTCCTGCCGACATCTGAAAGGCACCGGTTTCCGAGCGTCGTTTTTTGGCTCCGCAGCCTACGGGTTTTTCGACTCGGCAGCCTCCGGACCTATCTCGATGAGGTCGGCGGCTGGGTCGCGGTGGAAGCAGGCTGTTGCGCGGCGGGAGGGGTCCCCTGGATCAACGGTTGCAGGCTCTTGATGAGAGTCTCGACCGGTATCGTCTCCTCGGCTGGTTTTCCTTCGCCCTTGACGTTTGCTTCGCGCGGAATGGTGGCCGGCCACACCAGCGGCTGCGGAAATTTCATTTCCGGCGCCGGCTGCTCTGCCGGGACAGGCGTCACCAGCTCCGGCGTTACGATCACCAGAAGCTCCGTGCTCGACTTGAGCCTGGATTTGGAAGTAAACAGCTTACCCAGCACAGGCAACTCGGCCAGAAGCGGAATCTTCGAAACGGTATCGGTGAACTGATTGTCGATCAGGCCTCCGAGCGCGAAGCTTTGCCCCGGCGCCAGTTCGATCTCGGTACTCATTTTCCTGACCGTGAGCGCGGGAACCGTAAAGCCCTGTACCACCAGCCCGTTGGTGAAATCGAGGGCGCTCACTTCCGGCGCCACCAGCAACCGGATCGTTCCGCGGGGAGTGATGGTCGGGGTGAAGTTGAGGCGCACGCCAAACTCCCGGAACGAAATGGTGACCGTACCGGCTCCGTTGGCCGCCGCTTGAAACGTGGGAAAGGGAAACTCTCCCCCGCGAGGAAACTCGCCGGCTTTCCGTTCATCGCGAGCAGGTTCGGCTCCGCCAGTATTTCCATAACGGATTTCGTTTCGAGCGCCTGAATCGTCGCCATCAGATTAAGGTCGGAACGGAACAGGAAAAGGTTCAGCGCGTCGGAAAGCGTGGCCGCCGTCGCGCCGGAGGGCGTAGTCACGATCTGCGGACCGGAGAACTGCTGGGTGGATACGCCGCCGATTGTATTCCCCGCGCCGGTGCTGACCAGATTCAATCCCAACTGCAGGCTCGCGCTGCGGTCGATGGTCGCAAAGCGCACCTTCAACAGGATCTGGGGCTCGGGAGGCGGAACATCCACGTACAGCAGGTTGACCGTACGGCCCAGAGTGTTCGCGATGGCGGCGGCGCGATCCGCGCTCACCAGATTTTTCACGCGCCCGCGCAGGAATGCGGTATCGTTTTCCCACGTCAATTCGACGTTCTGCCCGGGCAACTCGCGCAGCAGCTCACTTCTCACCGCATCCACTTTCATCGTCGCGCCCGAGGGGTTCGCGAGCACGCTCACGTCGAAGAACACCTTCCCGCCGCCCCTCTGCCAGACGATCAGACTGGTCACCCCCGCGATCCGGCCATTCAGCAGCACTTCCCGCGGGCCGACCGCGCTGGCTTCGGCGATGTCGCCGTAACCTACCGAGATGCGCTCGATGTCGAGCGTACTCTCAACCAGCAGCGACTTCCCCACGATCACAACCAGACTCTCGGGAACGCCTGCGACTTCCACCGGCTTTTCGGCGAGGGGAACCGGAGCCGGAACGGTGTCCGCGGCCTGCATCTGAAATGACATCTGAAGTGAAATGAACAGACCGATCGCGGCCGGCACCGCCGCGGTGGGCCACGGGCGCCGCTTCACCGCTGCTCCCCTGTACCCGCGTGACCCGGAAATCTTGCCACCGTGTGAATCGGGCCGTTTAACACCTCGATCGTCAGATTGGCCGGAGGCGTTGGCGCAGCGGCCGGGGGCGCGCCTGTCGCAATCGGGACGGAAAGCGCCGGAGGACCGGCGGGCGCCGTTGAGGCAGCCGGCCGCTCTCTCGAACCGCCGAACAATTCCGACATCGACGTACCAGGCGGTGTGGTGACCTCGGTATCCATAGGGTTGCGCAGGATCAGTTGAATCCGCGTATCATTGCCGGCCGCAAGGCTGAGGATCTCGGCCTGGTGCGGAGTCACCAGCAGGTTGACCACCTGTACCTGCTGCGGCTTACCCTCTTTGTCCTGCTCGATATTGGCGCCGGCGGACAGAACCTGAATGCTCTGCAGCAGGGTCTTCACCTTAGGACCTTCGCCGGCCGCTTCGCCGATCGGGCTACCTGTGATCAAGACGTCAACGCGCATCCCCGGGGTCGCGAATCCCGCGACACCCACTACCTCGTTCACTTTGATCGCACAGGCCCTCATACCCGGCGGTATCGTCGCCGCCAGTCCGCCTCCCGACCCAGTCGGCGCCAGACGGTTCTCGGTCACGGGCTCGCCCCGATAAATCATGGAAACCACTCCCCGGTTCAGCGTATTCGATTTCCTGAGGGACGACCCCTTCGGCGCGGGACCCGCCCAATCCGCCAGTACGAGGTCGGATTCCCGCAGCAGCGTACCGATCTCAAGGTCTCGGGCGGCCACCACCACCTGGATGGAGGGCGCTCGTTTCGGGGCTCTCTGTACACCGCTCGAGAGCCGATAGACTACGTAGCTCGCCGCGCCGGCAATCATCACGGCGCACAGGAGAACGATCGACAGTCTGCGTTGCATTGTCCGTCACGAGGGCAAGTCTCAAGCCAGGAACGCAGCCATCGACCGCACGCGTGAAATCAACGACTTGCGGAAGGGAGGAAAAGGCCGGTGTCATCCGGCGTGTACAGGCGGCGTCAAAGGAGTGAATCCGCGCGGAGACGGGTGCCGCAAAGCACGCTAAAGTGCGGGGCGGTTAGCGCCGATATGTAATTGACCATGATCCGCCTGCTGCTTTACTCCCGCGACCTCAGGACTCACTCCGCGCTCGTTCCGGCGATGGGTGTCGATTTCAGTGTTGCCATCGATTCGAATCGGGAGAGAGTGCGAAGACTGGTCCTTGCGGGAAAATGCGACCTGGTCGTCATGGATCTCGAGGGTTATCCCCCTGCGGGAACAGTTCGATTTCCTGTCCGAGATGCAGCACCTGGGCACGCCGGTAGTGGTCCTGGCGGACGAAGACCCCGCCAACATAGTGGAATTGGCGCGGCTTGGTGTGCAAAGCCACTGTCGGAAACCGATTGCCATTCCCGAGTTCGCCGTGCTCGTTCGCGCCGCTTATCAGATCGCGATGATCCGGCGCCTTCCGGATACGACGCGGCTTACCGATATAACGCTTGGGAATAGAACAAATGGGGATAGAACAAACAGGGATAGAACAAACGCGCAGCCCGCCGCTGAGTCGGGTTTTGGCGAACTGGTCGGATCGAGCCCGGGTTCGAAGAAGGTTTACGATCTGATCCGCCGCGTCGCCGGTCTGAACGCATTTGTGCTCATCACCGGTGAGAGCGGTACGGGAAAAGAACTGATCGCCCGCGCCATTCATTCATCGGTCCGCCGGGAAAACCGGTTCATTGCCGTCTCCTGCGGCGCAATTCCCGAATCTCTGATCGAAGCTGAGTTGTTCGGATATGAAAAAGGAGCTTTCACGGGAGCTCTGTCGCGCCGGTCCGGCTATTTTGAAGAGGCGGGCGAGGGAACGCTCCTGCTCGATGAGATCGGTGAGCTGAGCCCGCATACTCAGGTCAAACTGTTGCGAGTGCTGCAGCAAAAGGAATTCACGCGCCTCGGCAGCAGCACGGCCATCCCGCTGCGGGCGCGGATTCTTTTCGCCACAAACAGGAATCTCAAGCAGATGGTTGCGGAAGGCACGTTTCGCGAGGATCTTTACTACCGGGTGAACGTAGTAGCGATTCACGCTCCCCCGTTGCGCGACCGGCGCGAGGATATCCCGCAACTGGCCCGCCATTTCCTCGCGCGCTATTCCCGGGCCTACGGCAAGACCGTATCCGATATCAGCCCCGAAGCTCTGTCGCTCCTGTGCGAGCATGAGTGGCCGGGAAACATCCGTGAACTCGAGAACGTAATACAAAGCGCCATCGTATTTAACGACGGATTTAACGACGGATCGAGCCACGACCTCAGCGCAGTATCGAGCGACGACGCCTGCATCGTTCCAGCGAATCTGCCCGCCGATCTGCAGCGAACCGGTTCCGACGGTTCCGACAGTTCCGACAGTTCCGACAGTTCCAATGATCCCCGGTGGAGCACCTTTGAAGGCCGGCTCAGGGATTATAAGGTCAAGCTGGCCCTGGACGCCGTCAGAGAATGCAACGGCAACAAGACACTCGCCGCGCAGAGTCTGGATATATCCCGCACCTACCTGCACCGCCTGATCCGCGAACCGGGCGACGATGCGCCGGCGCTAAAGGTCGCTTGATGGCCCAGACGGCAGCGCGGGAGCGCGGGCACTCAACAAGGTCAGAAAAACCAGGCCCGGCCAGAGTTGCAGGATCAATCTGTCGGAAGATGTATCGAGCAGCCAGCGAAGATCGAGCGGCCGCAGCAGATAGATCGCGCAGTATCCCGCCGCGGTGATCGCCCACGCCAGCACGCCGGCCCGAATCACCGCCCGGTCCCGATTCTCTTTCCGCACGCCGGCCACGGCGAGGTAAACGGCCAGCAGAACGAACGGGCTCACCATCAGCGGGCCAAAGGTCCACAAATGCTTCAGCGCTTCAGACGCGATGAGGCCGTATCGCGAGGGATCGAGTGCGCGCGCCATCATGCCGGCGCGGCCGGCTGCGCCGAAGATGTCGCTCGATGTTGCGACGCGGGCCTTGAACAGAACGATCGGAGCCAGGACAGGCAATGCGCCTGACGTAAAGAGCGCGACCAGCCGCCGGTTCATGGTCAGGGCAATGGTAATGAAGAACGCGCCGAACCAAAGCAGTCCTTCGTTTTTTACCCAGCCGTCGAGCGCCGCCGCCGCACCCGCAAGAACGGCGAATCGCGGGTTGTCGAATCGATCTGCCACAGCGACCGCGGCAAGCGCGGAGAGCCTGAAGAACGCGACCGGAACATCGGCGCACTGCATGGCGCCCTGGATGTAGAAAACCGGCGTTGCCGCGAGGGCGATGCCGGCCAGGAGCCCCTGCCGGGCGCCGCGCAGGATGGTGACAGACGCGCCCATCAGAGCCAACGAGCCGAAAGTAAAGAAGCACCCGACCCCGACGGGAACCACCCGGCTTTCCCGTCCCAACAGTTTCCATAAGCCGGCGACGAAAGCCGGCAGGAGCAGCGGGTAGTCGGGATGAGACCACGCGAGAACCTCCGTGAACCCGTCGCGCCACCCCACCCCGCCCTGGCGGAAGAGAAAGTGCGCGCGCAGATTCCAGATGGCCCACGCGTCCCAGCTTCCGCGCGGCGTTCGCGCGCTCGCCCATCCGAAAACCAGCAGATCCGCCACAAGCAGCAAACCGAAAGCACAGGCGAGCCACCTGGCGAGAGCGTCATGGGTTGTGTCTGGATCATGGTTTCCGTCCGGATTCCCTGCTTCGCAGAACCTGCACCGGGTCTCCTTGATGCGCACCACCATGTGAGCCACCACCGCTATCCCCGCCGCGATCAGGAGCACAACCTCAAGCCACAGACCGGAACCCGCGAAAACCAGACCGACGAAAAAACACTCCGACCACAGCCCGATGGCGATCCCCACACCGAGCACGGCACGAAACAGATCGTGGCGACAGAGCGGCATCAGGGCGACCGTCGGCGCAACAAAGCCACGCCATTCGAAAAGTCGCGCGCTACGGTCAAATCATGCGCGGCCGCGGCCGCCGCAATTGAGAAAGGTGAGGCGAAGTTGGCAATCACGAACTCATGGGCCGGATCCCGCGCCACCACAACCGGCGCCACGTAATATTGCGTGAGGTAATAGGCCCTGGCGCTCTCCATCTCTCCGGCGGTATCACTCAAATACCCGACCGTCCCGCGCGCCGGGAGGTTCCCGCGCAGGACCCTGAAGCGCTCGGCGTCCATATTGATCGCGCCCGATCCCCCCTGGGTTCGCAGCAGGACCGAGGCGTAGCTCACAAGCGTCAGAAGCGCGAACGCGCCCATGAGCAGGATGATGGCGGTCCCCGCTCGTGAGCGCGTCATGGTGTAAGCGTGTGATGGTGTAAGCGTGTCATGGTGTGAGCGCGTCATGAGCGCCGCTTTCCGCGTAGGGCGATATCCTGGGCGGGACTGAGTCCGGTTCCACCAGCCAGGCCCTCCGATCGCTGAAATATCCGACCAGTTCCCGATTGGCCCCGCCTTCCATTTCCCGCGCCCAGACCACTCTTGCCCCGTCCACGTCGGCGGCGTTGTAAACCCAGTCGTCGAAAACGCTATGGCCCGCGCTGTAACGAACAATCGCCAGTTGCTTGCCGGAATACCGGTCCAATTCGTCAACGACACGCGCGCGCGCCAGGCCGAGCGGTTCCGTTCCGTACCACATGGTGGGCCATCGACCGATCTCCACACCCAGCGGCGTCGCGAAGACACGCACGCCGGCCAGCATCAGGCATAGCACAGGGGTAAAACGAACGATGGCCAGTCCGTAAGGCCGCCACGCCCGCAGGTACCTCATGGCGAGCAGCAGCATCGCGTAAAGCCCGCCCACGAATGGCGCAACATAGTGAGCCGATAGCCAGGCGCTCAGCGACAAGCCGAGTGCGAACGCGCCGCCCGCAAGCACCAGGAAGCGCAGACGGCGGTTTCGCGCCACCCGGTGCAGCATGATCAGCGGAAAGAACAGTAGAGGTCCATAGAAAAAGAACAGAACCGTGCCCGCCTTTTGCGCGGTACGCGACGCGAAGCCCGCGAGTGTCTTGAAATAAACGAAATCACCCAGTTCCCATCGGGAATAGAACTCGCGCATGACGGGATGGCGGTAGACGGGTTCAGGGCCCGGCGATTCCCACAGAAACACCGGGGCCGACGCATAGGTCGCCCGGTTCACCTGATAAGGAAGCGTGAACGGATTTCCGAATACCCGGTAGTTGTAATAGCCCATCATCGCCGCGACGACCATCAGCAAAGCGGCGGGAGCGGCGGCGCGTCGAATCAGAACCATGGCGGGCGGATGCGGCCTGGCCGCCAACCACCAGACCAGAGCGGCCGCCACGGGTAAGCACAGCAAAAAGCCCTCCCAGGCCCGCGAGTTGGCGAGAATCGCGATTCCCACCGCCATGATCAGCGCGTCGCTCGCCCGCGCCCAACGCAGAATCCGCGGGAGCGCGCCCAGCACGAGCGATCCGCCGATGGCCGCCGCCGCGCCGCCGTAATATCCGTTTACCCAATAGCTGAACAGCCCCAGGCGCAGCACCGCGAGACCGCCGCCCAGCAGCGCCCACCCCGGCGGCATCCACCCCTGCAGCATCCAGCAGATCGCCGCGCACATCATCGCCGTGCTCGCGCATACGCCGTACCAGGGATCGCCCGCAACCTTTTCTCCCGCGGCCAGGATCAGTCCCTGCGCCGGGAAGTACATCGACATGTACGACGGTCGCTCCGTGATATGAAAACTCTCCATGTGTTGCCACATGGGGGGGGTCGGATTCGTCACTCTGCCCGAAGCAAACGTATCGGCAGCCAGCAGAAAACTGAATTCGTCGTGAACGAACGGCTGAGGAACAGGCACCAGCGGCAGAATCGACAGACGCAATAGGAGCGCCGCCGATCCGACGCCGAGAACCGCCAGGCGAGGCCGTGCGGCCAAACGACCCAACCAACGCTCGGCGTTCCGGAAAACCGGCGAGGCGGCGCGCGGCCGGCAGAAAGCGAACGCGATCGATATCATTGCCGCTCCTGTTTCGATGACGAGCAGTGAGGGCCGCGCCGACTCGATGATCATTCCGCCCTGCGGCATCGCAATCGAGCGTTGCAACCGGTTATCCCTTCCGGCCGCCCCCGGGCCGAAGCTATCGAATCAGACCGAAGCCCTCGAATCAGGAAGATACCGCGTATCCGCGCAACCTTCCGAACAAGGCGCTGTCATCTCCCGGCAACAGGAGAGCGCGCGCCGTCGCCTGCGGCGTACACGCGACTCGCCGCTGCGGGGAAGAGCAGCGGAAGGTCCGACACCGCGCCCAGAAAGAATTCACTGCCCCCCGCCGCGACACTCCGCAGCGCGCCCTTCGGGAATCGCGCGCGGATCTGCATCATATAGTCCCGGTATTCGGCGTCATCCATCGGCAGCGGGAAGAAGAGGAAGTTCCGAAAACGATCCCTGGGCAGTTTGTCCGCCAGTCGCGTATCGCCCTGTTCCATGACAAAAACACGCGTCCCGGAATCCAGCCGGACCTCCGGATACTGCGCCGTAAACCAATCCGGCAGATAGTATCCCGCGTGCCGGTATCCCAGAAAGTGGGAATCGAACCCCACAATCATCGTGTCGGCGGGCGATGCGATCCGCGGGACCGAACGTACCACGTCCCGCAGTTCGGCCTCAAAATGGCGCACGGCATTCCAGGAGCAATAGACCGGAGCGAACAGAAAAACGAGACTGTTCACCGCCGCGCAACCGCAGACCACCGCGGTCTTCAACTTTTTGCCGGACAAAGAAGCCGCGTACCATTTCGACGCGCGGAAACCAAGCCATGCGAAACCCGGTGGCGAGATCACCAGCAGGTACCCGCTGTTCACGAATCGCAGGAAAATCAACGTGAAGAACAGCAGTCCCGGAGCGACCCATGCCCACAGGAAGGCTTTCTTTCTGAGCCCGATCGCCGGTTCCGCGCCGCTCCTCCGGAACGTCAGAAGCGCCGCGCAGCCAAAACAGAGAAGGTAGATGCCCGCGATCGATATCAGGCGCGCGAACGATACCGCGGGAGATGAATTAAACACCGTTTGCTTCGCCGGCGCGATCCGCCACAGCGACAGCAAAGACGACGAATAGGCGCTGAAGCCGCCGCTCGCGGAGATCATCGGAAAAAACCACGCGGCCAGCGTTAACACGAGCGCGCCCCCTGCCGAGAGCGCTCGCGCGCGGCTCACACCGCCGGAGGCGAACACAAGCGAAAACAGCAGCAGCGGACCGAGGAAGAGCAGGATCGACGGGCGGAATCCCGCCGCTACGCCGATCGTCACCGCGGCCGGCACAACGAATCCCTGCGACCCGCAATACGCGCGCCAGCAGAGGTAGCCCGCCAAAGCGGAAAAGAAAGCCTCTACCGCGTACGTAAGCGCAACCGTTCCGTGAAACCATGCCAGTGGCGAAAAAATGAAGGTCAGTCCCGCGAAAACGGCCGCGCTCCGGCCGAACCAGTTGTCCGCCAGAAGGTAAATCATGACGACGGCTCCGCATCCGGCGGCAATGCTGACTGCGACCAGAGCCGTGTTCGCATCGTGAAAGATCTCATTCACCAGCCTCCCCAACAGAACGTACAGGTAGTAACCGGGCGGATGAGGCTGATGGGCGGAAGGATCGAAGCGCCGCATCCCCAGCGCGAAGTTGACCGAATCGATGTCGTAAAGGTAGTGGCTTCGGAACGCGATTCGCGTAGCCGCCGCCGCGCACATCAGCAGAAAAAGATCCACCGCGCGGCGGGAATTCGAGAGCCCGTCGATGGATGAGGCACTCAGCGCTCCAAGCATAACCGAATCGGGTGTCTTCAGGTGTTTACACTTGCGAAGCCGCGAGACTACGGTCAAAGAGTCGCAACACGTCGGACCACGGTTTATATTCCGCGTTGGCATTCGATCTGCTCCACGCAGGTTGGAGGGAATTGCACATGCGTGACTTGGTTCTCGGGCTTTATGCGCGGTTGGGGGCGCTGGGACGCTTCCTCGGAAAAGACGATGGCCAGGACATGGTTGAGTACGCGATTGTTCTGGGACTGATCGCAATGGGAGCGGTAGCGGCGATGAAAGGGCTGGCCACATCCATTGGCACGGGGTTGGCCGGCATCGGCGCGAAACTCACCGCATATACCAGCTAGCCCGCAAAGGGCCGATCGCGGCCCACGATACAACAAAGCAACCGCGGGGCGAAAGCCGCGATCCAGGGTCCGTTTTGCGGGCGATCACTTAGGAGGGCGGCCTGGGGCAGCCCATGTGTGGCCTGTCCCGCTCCCTTCTCACACCTCAACCGGCGGACTACTGAGATCGCCCCCGCCCTCGTTTCCCCCGCCGCTGCCCGCGGCAAAAACATCTCATCTCTTAACCTGAATCAGAACGGCGTCTCCGGCCGCTTACACTTCGTCTTCGGTCGTGACCACAACGAATTACACCTTGTGTCCGCAGTGTCGCGTCAGCCGAACCAAACGCAGGCACGAAACGCGGTTCGGGCATGGGCGCGCACTGGTACTCGAACTGCTTCTGTTTGTCACCGGAGGATTCACATCATGCGGAATCTGGCTTTGAGAATTTACGTTAAGATGCAGGCGCTGGAACAATCCCTGCTGGGACAATTCCGGAAAGACGAGGACGGCCAGGATATGGTCGAGTACGCGATCGTGCTGGGCCTCATCGCGATGGGTGCTACGGTCGCCATGAAGGGGCTGGCAACGACCATCGGGACCGGTTTTACCAGTATCGGGACCAAGCTTGCCACCTACACCAGTTGATCCCCGGCAGAGAGGCCGATGCCTGAACGCATTGCCTCTCCCTCGCATCTGGTTCCCATGAGTTCGACAGCGGGGTGGCCGGCCGTAACCTTCGTCGCAATGGCTACGGCGAATAGTGACGCAAAGCGTCACTAGCAGCATTTGATAAGGACATTCGGCGCACGCTTTGTGGCTGACCTGACAGGATGTTGCAAAAGTCTGCGAAACCGCAGGAACGCAGGCGAAACCGCCTGCGCCACCACGGCCAATAACTTACAGACTATGGTGGGGCAGGCATTGAGCCTGCCGATGCCTTTTTCATCATCCTGCCAGGGTCAATGCGGGCTCTGCGGACAGAAAAGGAACAAGACAGGAAGTTATGGTGCCCCCTCAATCCGATCCCGTCCCGCTTCCCGGCAACGCAAAGATCTCCGTCGCGCTGATCGCGCCGGATGACGGGCAGCGGCGAGCGATCGCCAAAGCGGTCTCGGCGGTGCACGCGCGGATTGCCGGGGAATTCGCCGAATATCCCAGCGGAAGCGTTATTTCCAGACTGATCGACGCCGGATGCAATCTGATCCTCGTGGATCTGGATGCGGGCGTTGAGCAGGCCCTCGAACTGATCGAGGCGGTCTGCCGCCGGCACGTTTCCGTCACTGTGATCGCCTGTTCGGCGAAGAACGCGGCGGACGTGGTCATCCGCGCCATGCGCGCAGGCGCGCGCGAGTTCCTCGCCGCGCCCGTCACGGCGGCCACCATCGGGGAGGCCTTCTCACGTGCTTCCGCCCGCCACCCTACGGTCGCGGCGGAGCGTTCCATGGGACAGTTGCTGGTTTTTCAAGGCGCCAAGGGCGGCGCGGGAACGACTACGCTCGCCACAAATTTCGCCGTCGCGCTCGCCCGCAAAGACGCCGGCAATGTAGCCCTTGTCGATTTGCACCCCCAATTGGGCGAGGTCGCGCTCGGCCTCGGTCTCGCGCCGCAGTTTTCGGTCTCCGACGCCCTCGGAAACGTGGGCCGCCTCGACGCCGATTTCCTGTCCACGCTGCTCATGAGACACGAGTCCGGGCTGCTCGTCCTTGCTTCCGCCGACGCCTACGACACCCATCGCTCGCTCGAGCGCGGCGCGGAGAAGCTGTTCCGGGTTCTGCGCGAGGAATTCGCTTTCGTGGTCGTTGACGCCGGCGCCTGCTCGGGAAATATCCCGGACATTCTGTTCGAAACGGCCAACCGGGTCTACCTGGTCACGGAAGGAAATCTGCCCGCGCTCCGCAACGCGCGCCGGCTGATTTCCTACTTTATCGGCAGGGACCATGCCCCTGCGCTCGAGCTGGTTCTCAACCGGTTCAATTCCCGCACCGTCGAAATCGACGAGGAGAGCGCCCTGAAGGCGCTGTCGCGGCCCGTCGACTGGAAGATCCCGAACGACTATCCGGCGGTTCGCGGCGCCCAGAACCTCGGTATCCCGCTGGTCAGGACGGATACGGCCATCGCCCGGGCGATCCTGCAGATGGCCGGCGCGGCCTGCCGGACTTCCGTCGGATTGGGCGAGCAGACGGCGCCGGCCGGCCAGAAGGGAGATAAATGGAAGTTCTGGACTTCGAACGGTACAAGGCCACTGTCCACCGCGCGCTCCTGAGCAAGATCGATCTGGAGAAGCTGGCATCGGTCGATAGCGGCAAGGCGCGGCTCGCCGTCGCCGCCCTCATTCAGGAAATTGTTTATGCGGAAAGAGTACCCCTGAATGCCGCCGAAAAGGATGACATCGAATCCAATCTGCTCGACGAGGTGTTCGGGCTCGGCCCACTCGAACCCCTGCTGAGGGATCCTACGATTTCGGACATTCTCGTCAACAACCCCCATACCATTTACATTGAGCGCCGGGGGCAGCTGGTGAAGACCGCGGCGCGCTTTCGCGACAACGCGC
Organism: Terriglobia bacterium; assembly: GCA_963764845.1. Classification (GTDB taxonomy): domain Bacteria; phylum Acidobacteriota; class Terriglobia; order Bryobacterales; family Bryobacteraceae; genus BOG-234. Next base: position 110,515 of record CAVXUE010000002.1, read on the forward strand.
ACCTGATGCAGGTCATCGATCGCATCGTAACGAAGGTCGGGCGTCGCGTCGACGAGTCTTCTCCCATGGTCGATGCCAGGCTTGAGGATGGCTCGCGCGTCAACGCCATCATTCCACCGCTCGCGCTCGATGGCCCGTGCATGTCGATTCGCCGCTTCGGCACCGGCCCGATCGCGCCGGATGCGCTCGTCAAGCTCAAAAGCATTTCGGCCGAGATGCTGGAGATTCTGGCGGCCGCTGTCAAGGCCCGTCTCAGCATCCTCATTTCCGGCGGCACCGGCGCGGGCAAGACCAGCTTTCTCAACATTCTCTCGATCTTCATCCCGGAAAACGAGCGTCTCGTGACCATTGAAGACGCGGCCGAACTGCAGTTGCAACAGCAGAACGTGGTCCGTCTCGAAACGCGGCCGCCCAACGTCGAAGGCCTGGGCGCGATCCGGCAGAGGCAGTTGCTGATCAACAGCCTCCGCATGCGTCCCGACCGGATCATCATCGGCGAAGTACGAGGCGAGGAGGCTTTCGACATGCTGCAGGCGATGAACACCGGTCACGAAGGTTCGCTCGCCACCATTCACGCCAATACTTCGCGCGATGCGCTGATGCGCCTCGAGTCCATGGTCGCGATGGCCAATATCAATATCCCCGAGCGGTCCGTCCGGCAGCAGATCGCCTCCGCGATCACCGTTGTGGTGCAATTGTCGCGCATGAGCGATGGGACCCGGAAATGCGTCAACATTTCCGAAATCACGGGCCTCGAGGAAAACATCGTCAGCATGTCGGACATCTTTAACTTCGTGCGCCGCGGCATCGGGTCCGACGGCCATGTGGTGGGGACATTCCAGCCCACCGGTGTCCGCCCCAAGTTTCTGGACCGCCTGCGTGTCGCGGGCATTCAGCTGCCGGCCGAGATATTCCAGCGCTCGGTCGAGATTGAATAAGCGGGTATTGCAAATGATTGCGGCCATCGTCATCGTATGTTTCGCGGTATTCGCCATTGCGGCGCTGGTGATCGTGGCGATGACAGCGGGGCCTTCAAAACCGGTGAAGCAGCGTCTCCAGGCCCTCGAACCGCGATCGGCGGCCGTCCAGTTCGAAGAGAAGGCCGCCAACATCCGGCGTGAGGAAAAAGTCAGCGGCGTCGCCTGGCTGAACCGCTGGATGGTAAAGATCAACCTGGCGCCGCGGGCGCGCCTCCTGTTCCAACAGGCCGGCATGAAGACTTCGCCTGAGAAATTATTGCTGACCTCCCTGATTGGCGGGGTTACGATTGCCGGCGCGATCTGGCTGAGAACCGGTGCCCTGTTTCCCGCGGTCGTGGTCGCGTCGGCATTTACACCCCTGCCGTTTATCTATGTCCTCCGCCGCCGCGCGCAGCGCTTCGCGAAGTTCGAACAGCTGATGCCCGCCGCGCTGGACATGCTGGTGAGCGCGCTGCAGGTGGGGCACAGCCTGGTTACTGCCATCGGCGCGCTGAGCGCAAACTGCGAGGAACCGATCGCAAGCGAGTTCCGCAAATTGTTCGAAGAGCAGAACTTCGGCGTCGACCTGCGCACGGCGATGACGAATCTGACGGTACGAGTGCCGGTACAGGATGTCCGGATCTTCGTCGCCGCCATGCTGATTCAAAAGGAGAGCGGCGGAAATCTGGCGGAGGTGCTGTCGAAGGTTGCGCAGACCACGAGGGAAAGGTTCCGTCTGAAAAAGCAGATCATGGTGCACACAGCCCAGGGCCGGCTTACCGGCTGGATATTGTCTCTCTTGCCGGCGGCGCTCGGCCTGGGCATGTACTTCATCAATCCCGAAGGGATGAGCGTTCTCTGGACCTCGCCCACGGGCCAGAAGATGCTCTACGGGAGCATCGGGATGATTGTCGTCGGCTGGCTCATTATCCGCAAGATCGTCGCCATTAAAGTCTGAAACGGCCCTTTTTGACGCAGGCTCTCCGATGGGACTCGCAATCTTCACATTTCTCGCCGCTTTCGTTCTGATCTCGATCGCGGGTTCGGTGGTATTTTTCCGCGGCACCGCGCTGCGCAGGCTCTCGAAGGTGGTGCAGGCGCCCGCGACGGTCAACGTGCTTCTCGACCCTCCCGTCGCGAAACCCGGCGAGAAGATGGCAAAGCTGGTCGGACCCTTCCAGCGCATGGTTCCGCGCAGCGCGGGCGAGGTTTCGATCGTCCAGAAACGCCTGGCCAGGGCGGGCTACCGCGAGAAAAGCTATGTGAGCGTTTTCTATGGGGCGAAGGTACTGGTTCCGCTGCTGCTCTGTCTTCTGGTAGTGGTCTCCGGCCTCTATTCGATCACCGGTTTTTTCTCCTGCGTCATGGCGCTCGGGCTGGGATTTCTGGTGCCGGATTTTTTTCTGGGCAACCGGATCAAGGCGCGCCAGACCCGGCTGCGCCTGGGCCTTCCCGACGCCCTCGACCTCATTGTGATCTGCGTTGAGGCGGGCCTCGGCATGGACCGGGCGATCATGCGCACCTCGGAAGAGTTGCAGATCAGCCGTCCCGAGATCGCCGATGAACTCGGGCTGGTGACTCTCGAACAGCGCGCCGGCCGCACTCGCGCCGACGCATGGAAGAACGTCGGAGACCGCACGGACGTTGAGTCGATACGGGCTTTGGCGGCCATCCTGATTCAGGCGGACAAGTTCGGCACGAGCGTAGGGAAGACCCTGCGCACTCACGCCGAGACACTGCGCACCCGCCGTCGGCAGGATGCCGAGGAACAGGCGGCCAAGACTACGGTAAAGCTGATCTTTCCCCTGGTTTTGTGCATCTTCCCCGCGCTTTTCGTGGTGACGCTCGGGCCCTCGATTCTCGTGATTATGGAGCAGATGAAGAATTTCCTAAACTGATGCGGAGAATCTGCCGATAGAAGTACGAGGAGGGTTTAACACATGGATAACGTAACCTTAGTCCGGATCGTCGCCGGAGTTCTGTTCGCCGTCGGGCTGTTTTTTTTGATCCAGCGCCGGCGCAAAAAGGTCTCCTGACTGCCGCCAATTTGTGCGCATCGGCCAAACATCCGAGCCCAATTGCCCGTGCAGCCGCCGGATCGCAGAAGAAGCACCTTGCGGCTGACCGGGCTGAAACAAAGCAGGGGAAAGCAAACCAGAGCAAAGCAAACCAGAGGAGGTGGAGCAAATGTTTCGCCAGCTCAAAAACTGGCTGGCAAAATCGGATGATCCGGCCGAGCTGAGACGCGCGCCGCGCATCCCGGAGCCCGGTGTCGTCGTCTACTACTGGGACGGCGCGACTCCCTCCGGCCGCCAGTTGCGCGATATCAGCCTGACCGGAGCCTACCTCTATACCGCGGAGCGCTGGTACCCCGGCACCGTGGTCAGACTCCTCATACAGCCGATGGTGTTCTCTCCCGCCGACGCGGACAACCCGCCCCCGGGATCGGTCTCGCTCCAGGCAAGGATCGTCTGGCACGGCCCCGACGGCATGGCCCTCGAATTCCTCTTTCAAGGCCCCGACGACAGGAAGATCCTCAAGGAACTCATCGTCCAAAGTCAGAAAAACGGCGAGAGCCCTAAAAACCGGCCCTCTTCGCCCGATTCCGCTGCCGGCTCAAAAATCCGCCTCGCCAACGGCGAAGCCGTATGAAACACGCGCCGCGAAGCCGCGTGAGATTCACGTGAAACCCGTTGCCGCCAGCCGTTCTCAATCGCAAGGCCCATCGCACGGGCAAGCCCTGATCGAATTCATGCTGATCTTCCCCATGCTTTTTCTGCTGATCGTGAACGCTGTCAATTTCGGCGCTTTTTTCTTCGACTGGATCACGGTCGCGAACGCGGCCCGCGCCGGCGCTTCGTACTGGGTCCTCGGCGGTGCCGCCATCGGATCGCCCACCCCCGCCACGCCCGCTCAGATCACCACGCTGGTGACGAACGATATCTCCTCGCTCCTCAATCGCACCAGCCTGGTCGTACGCGTCTGCAAAAACAATAACGGCACCGTAACCTGTACCGGCTCCGGAACGGGCACCCCCTCGGCCGACCCGGAGCCCGCGACATACGTTTCCGCATCGGTCGACGTTACGTATACCTTTCAGCCGCCCATCCCGTTGTTTACCTTCTCCAACCTCGGGATTCACGCTACTCTGCCTCCCACTACCATCCATCGCCAGGCCACCATGCGGGTGCTTCAATGAAGCCGCGGCCGAGCGCCGCCGGCCAATCCCTCATCGAGTTCAGCCTTGTCTGCGTCATGCTGTGTCTCATCATTCTGGGCGTTCTGGAAATCGGCCGCATGGTGCTGGTATACACGACCGTCGCCAACGCCGCCCGTGCCGGCGCTCGCTACGCCACCGTGCACGGCAGTTCCCGGACAGCGGGCGCGGCACTTACGAACGCCAGCGGGCCGGCAGCCAACCCGGCCCAGGTCCTCACTGTAATAAAGAACTTCGCCAGCGCCGGACCGCTGACCACCAGCAAATTGATCATCGCGGTCTCCTACCCGGGATCCTCGAACGCGCCCGGACAGCTGGTCACCGTCTCGGTCATCTACCCCTACGATCCTCTGACCACCTATCTTCACTGGACCACCCGCCTCGGCAGCACGACCCAGGGAGTGATCACCTTTTGACGCATCCACCTTTGTCAACTCCGGTCTTGAACCGCGCCATCCCCCGCGCGGGTGAAAGCGGCCAGGCGATCGTCCTCGTGATCGTCTCGCTCAGCCTGTTCCTCATGGGAGCTCTGGGGCTCGGCCTCGATGGCGCCCAGATGTACGCACACCGCCAGATGGCGCAGGCTGCGGCCGACGCCGCGGCGCAGGCCGCGGTGATGAGTATCAAGGATGGAACCAACTCCACGTCAACCCATCCTTTTTCGACTGCCGCCACATTCACCTGCGCCGTCCCCCCGGCCACGCTTGACCTTCGGACCCCCTGCGTCTACGCCCAGTACAATGGGTTCGGCACCCACACCGATACCGTAACGGTCAGCTTTCCCGCAACCCTGACGGGCGTCGGCCTTGCGGCCGTTGCTACTCCCGCTGTTTCGGTCAGCGTACAAAGAGTCCTTACCACCGGCCTCATGCACTTTCTCGGCATCTCAACCGTGACCATCACAGCGAAGGCATCCGGCGGCATCGTCGCTTCCGTGCCTCCCACGTGCCTCTACATACTTGACCCCTCCGCCCCGAGCGCCTTCGTCGCCAGCAACGGCGCCAGCGTGACCATGAACTGCGGCCTCGAGGTGAATTCCAGCAGCGCCACCGCGGCCAGCGTCACCGGCGGCGCCACTGTTACCGCTAATTCGGCCACCGTTGTCGGCGGCGCCGTGGTCAATAACGGCGGGAACATCACCCCGTCGTTCACCACGGGAGTGGCCGCGACCTCCGATCCGTTCGCCTCGCTCCCCTCCCCTGCCGTGGGAGCCTGCACTCAGACGAACTACAACCCCGGCTACGGGAACTGGACGCTCAATCCGGGTGTTTATTGCGGGGGGATTATCATCGGCAACGGCTCCACTGCCGTATTCAACCCCGGCACTTACATCATCAACGGCGGCGGGATCCAGTTTGGCGGCGGCTCCACCATCACCGGCAACGGCGTGATGTTCTACCTCACCGGCACGAACGCCACCTACGCCTCTGTCACTATGGCCAATGGTGTTACCGTGACCCTTTCCGCGGAAACCTCGGGCTCTTATGTCGGAGTCCTGTTCTACCAGAACCGATCGATCACCTCCTCGTCAGTCGCCACATTCGCGGGCGGCTCGAGCGATACATTGACCGGCACTCTGTATTTTCCGACAACGGCGGTATCGTTCTCGAACGGCGCTTCCGGCGGCGGCAATACAGCCATTGTGGCGGACACCGTCACTTTCTCCGGCGGCGCGGATCTCCATTACGACCCTACTGGATCGCTGACCGGCCTCTCCACCCAAACGGTCGGTCTGGTCCAGTAACTCACGCCTGACTGTCTTTGATTACTATCGTGACGCCGAAAGCACTTCCAGCAGAGCCGCCGACACCGCATCCGGCTTCTCCCGCGGCATGAAGTGCCCGGCCCCGGCCACAATCCGGCGTGCCACCAGCGCGGTGAAGGGAGCGCGCTCGGCCGCCGTCGCCTCCGCCGGCGCGCGATCCAGCAGATCGTCCGCGCCATGCAGTACGATCGTCGGCGCTTCGATCTTCGGCCGCTCGGCCAGTTTCCGCTCGACCGCCTCGAACCGCGGCTCGCCCGGAGCATTCCCCAGCCGGTGCCGGTACGAATGAATCACCACATTCACGAAATCGGGATTGTCGAACGAAGACGCCGTCCGGTCATAAGTCTCGTCCGTGAATTTCCAGGTCGGCGACCAGTCCCGCCACAAGAGCTTGCACAGCGCGCGCCGGTTGGCCTTGAGCCCCGCGCGCCCGCGCTCCGTATTGAAATAATACTGGTACCAGACCCGTTTCTCGGCTTCCGGCGGACCGGGCTGCGCCCCCGCAAACACATTCTGAATCGAATACCCGGCAATCAACACCGCCGCGCGCACGCGCTCCGGATTGAGCGCCGCCGCAATGCCCGCCGCGCGCCCGCCCCAGTCGTAACCCGACACGGCAAAGCGCGGCAACTTGAGCGCATCCGCGAAATCGATCAGATCCTGCCCGATCGCCGCCTGCTCCGCCATCCTGGGTCCGGCCGTATCGCGGAAGCGCGTCGTCCCATATCCGCGCAGATACGGTACGAACACGCGGTGACCGGCCTTCACCAGCGGCGGCACCACACCGTCCCACGCGCGCACGTCGTCCGGAAAACCGTGCAGCAGAATGATCGGAAATCCCTGCGGATCCCCGCTCTCTTCGTAACCGATGCTGAGCACCGGCGTATCAATCGATTTCGCCTGCACCTGAGCACTCCCGCGCCGCGCAGCCAGCGCCACGCCCGCTGCCACCGCCCCGCGCAGAAGCCGCCTCCGATTCATGATCGCCTCATGCACCCATCGCCTGATCGAGATCCCAGATGAGGTCTTCGATATCCTCGATCCCGACGGACAGGCGCACCAGATCCCGCGTAATTCCCGCCGCCGCCTGTTCCGCATCCGACAACTGTTGATGTGTCGTCGACGCCGGATGAATCACCAGGCTCTTCGCATCTCCCAGGTTCGCGAGGTGGGAAAACAGTTTCAGCCCGTCGACGAGCTTCTTTCCCGCCTCCCTGCCGCCCTTGATCCCGAACGTCAGAACAGCCCCAAAGCCCCCCGTCAGATACTGCTTCGCGATCTTGTTGTAAGGGCTCGACGCCAGCCCCGGATACTTCACCCACGTCACTCGCGAATCCTTCTCCAGCCACTCCGCCAACGCCAACGCGTTATCGCAATGCTTCTTCATTCGCAGCGGGAGCGTCTCGATGCCTTGCAGAAACAAAAACGAATTGAACGGACTGATGCACGGCCCGAAGTCTCTCAACCCGTCCACGCGCGCTTTGATGATGAACGCGATATTCCCGAACACTTCGCTGAACTTCATCCCGTGATAGCCCGGACTGGGGTCGTTGATCTGCGGAAACGTGCCTTTCTTCCAGTCGAACTTCCCGCTGTCGATAATGATTCCGCCGATCGAGTTCCCGTGCCCGCCGATGAATTTCGTTGCCGAATGCACCACGATATCCGCGCCATGCTCGATCGGCCGGCAGAGATATGGCGACGCCATCGTGCTGTCGATCACCAGCGGAATGTTGTGTTCGTGCGCGATGGCGGCGACCTTCGCGATATCGAGAATATTCATGCGCGGATTCGCTATCGTCTCGCCGTAAAGCGCTCGCGTATTCGGCCGGATGGCTTTGCGGAAATTCTCCGGATCGTCCGGCTCGACGAAAGTGGTTTCGATCCCCAGCCGGTGGAACGACACCGCAAGCTGAGTAACGGTGCCGCCATACAAAGTCGCGGACGCCACCATGTGATCGCCCGCCTGCATCAGGCTGGTGAGCGCCAGAAACTGCGCCGCCTGGCCGCTTGCCGTTGCGAGGGCCGCCACGCCGCCTTCGAGTGCGGCCATCCGCTGCTCGAACACGTCGGTGGTGGGGTTCATGATGCGCGAGTAGATATTCCCAAACTGCTGCAGCCCGAACAGCGCGGCCGCGTGATCGGAATTCTCGAACACGAATGAGGTGGTCTGGTAGATCGGCACCGCGCGCGCGCCGGTCGCCGGATCGGGCTTCTGCCCCGCGTGCAGCGAGCGCGTCGCAAACCCCATCGCGCGTTCCGGGGAATCGTTTTCAGGCATGGTTTGATTGTAAATGGTTTGATTGTAAATGGTTCGATTGTAAATGGTCCGATCGTAATCGGTAACCCGCGGCGCCTGGACAGGCGCGGCCGGGAATCACCGTTAAATTGAACACATTCGAGGCGTGGCGTCGCGGATGAAACAGAATATTCACTGACTATCGTGCCTATTGGACACGCGATTTTGTTAGCCTCTTAGGGTAGTGACATCGGATTGCTGAAAAGGAGAATCGGTTGAAACCTTTCCTTCGCAAAGCCTCATTGCTTCTTCTCGCCGGGGCCGGACTGGCCCAAACCAGCGGCGCCACATCCTACACTCTGATCACCGAGCCGAACCAGGGGCTTACTCCCATCTACAACCTGATCAACTCCGCGAAGCACACCATCGACATGACGATGTATGAGCTCTCCGACACCACCGCCGAACAGGACCTGGCGAACCAGGCGGCGGCCGGTGTGACGGTGCGGGTGATTCTCGACACCAACCTCGAAAAGTCGAACAACCAGGCTGCGTATACGTTCCTGAACGCCAACGGCGTTCAATGCCACTGGGCCAATACCACATACGCGGCAACTCACCAGAAGACCATCACGATCGACGGCGCCTACAGCAACGCCCAGACCGCGATCATGACGCTGAATCTGACGCCCCAATACTACTCGACAAGCCGCGATTTCGCCATCATTGAGAACGACCCCAACGACATTGCCGCCATTGAGGCCACCTTCCAGGCGGATTTCAACAGCGCCGCCATCACGCCGTCCCTCGGCGACGACCTGGTCTGGAGCCCCACCAACTCCAGCACCGCCATGGTGAACCTGATCACCTCGGCCCAGCACACCCTTCTCGTCGAGAACGAGGAGATGAGCGACACCGCCATCGTCAACGCGCTCGTGGCCGCGGCAAAGCGCGGAGTCAACGTTCAGATCAGCATGCAGGCGGGCACCAGCTATACCTCCGAATGGGCTAAGATCACGGCCGCGGGCGGAGACGTGTCCACTTATGCCGCCACCGCGCCCCTCTACATCCATGCCAAGGTCATCATCGCCGACTACGGCTATTCGACGGCGTCATTCTTTCAGGGTTCGGAAAACTTTTCCAGCGCTTCTCTCACGGAAAACCGGGAACTGGGCCTGATCATCAACAACCTGCCCCTCATGGCTTCGCTCGCCACCACTCTGACGCAGGACTTCAACGGCGGCGTTCCTCAGACCGGCAGCCCCGCGAATTTCACGCTTCTCCCCAGCGCTTCCACGCTTTCGGTCGCGAGCGGCTCATCCGCCGGCGTCACTGTTACCGCCACGCCCTTTAACAGTTTCAAGACGGCCGTCGCGTTGTCCGCGTTTGGTCTTCCAACGGGAGTGACCGCGAGCTTCAGCCCGGCCACCATCTCCGGCGGATCGGGAACGGCAGCCGTAACCTTCACCGCCAGTGCCTCGACGGTCGCGGGCACTTACCTCGTGGGAATTCTCGGCACGGGCGGAAGTATCAAGAACTCAACCGCCATAAACCTTACCGTGACGGGCGGCGGCACGCCCGGCTTTTCGCTTTCCGCCAGTCCTTCCTCGGTGAGCCTTCAGGACGGCGGTTCCGCCACCACCACCATCACCAGCACGGTATCCGGCGGTTTCAGCAGCGCGGTCTCTCTGTCGGCGAGCGGCCTGCCTTCCGGCGTGACCGCCGGCTTCAGTCCTTCAAGCATCGCCGCGCCGGGCTCGGGTTCTTCGACGCTGACGCTTACCGCCACTGCCAGTGCGGCCGCCGGAACCTACACCGTCACCATCACCGGCGTCGGCGGCGGGCTGACCCAGACCACCACGGTTTCGCTCACGGTCTCCACAGGCACCACCCCGGGTTTCACTCTGAAGGCCAGTCCGGCCTCTTTAACCGTGCAGCAGGGAGCGAGCGGCACATCCACCATCACGGCAACCACCTCCGGAGGGTTTGACGCCGCCATTGCGCTATCGGCGAGCGGCCTGCCTTCCGGGGTGACCGCCGGCTTCAATCCGGCCAGCATTGCTTCTCCGGGATCGGGCAGTTCGACGCTGACCCTCACCGCGAGCAGCGGCGCGGCCACAGGCGCTGACGCAATCACGATCACCGGTACGGGGTCGGGTGGCGTGGTCAACAACACCTCGGTGGCTCTTACCGTCACCGGCTCCTCGACGAACCTGATTCAGAACGGCGGCTTCGAGACCGGCAGCTTCACAGGCTGGACAACCGGCGGAGCGTTCGCGCCGGCGGTGACGACCGCGGAGGCCGAATCCGGCACCTACAGCGCTCTGCTGGGCCACACGACGGAGCCTGAGGTTGACGGCAACAGCCACATTTATCAAACGATCGCCATCCCGAGCACGGCGACCACGGCAACGCTCAACTTCTACTACTGGCCGGGGACCAACGATGCCATTCAATATGTATCGCAGGAGTGCCTCATCCTGAACACATCCGGTACCACGCTGGCTACGGTGCTGCACGTAGCGAGCAACACCAGGGCCTGGGAGCAGGTCACCTACAACCTGGCCAGTTACGCCGGCCAGACGATTCGCGTCTACTTCGCTGTCACCGGTAACGGCTATTCCGACTACGTCTACATGTACGTGGACAATGTCAGCGTGACCGTCCAGTAAGGCCAACTTGCAGGCCCACGGCGTGACCTTCGAATGGGCAGATCGTGCTGTTCGGAGTGTAGTGTCCACGAAATAACTGGACTCTCCTGGTCAGGCGTGGGGTAGGCCATCGTCTCTCAGTGGCCTGCCTTCTTCCGGTTACGAGACAAACACGGATGACAAAAAATGATCGTCCGCGCCACGATGTGTCCAGTTATTTCGTGGACACTACAGTAGCCTAAAACAAACGCGTCGAGCGGATTCGCATCATTTCAGCCAGGAGAGCAACGAAATATGAGCAGGACGATTATTTCAGCCGGAATGCCTGAGCCGATGACTGCCGAGGCAATTGAAAAGGCTGCTCGCGCGGATCGCGATGCGCAACCTCTGACACCAGCCGATCTGAAGCGAATGAAGCGGACGCCGCGGACGAAAATCATCCGCCGCGCTCTGGAACTGACGCAGGAAGAATTTGCCCTCCGCTACCACATCCCGCTCGGCACGTTGCGGGACTGGGAGCAGGGCCGCGCCGAACCCGATCAACCAACGCGAGCCTATCTGACGCTCATCGCCCGCGATCCCGATCGCGTGGATAGCACACTGAATGCGAAACGTCGCTAAGCTCTCGTATCGAACAGTGGCGCGCGCACTCTTGCGTGCCGCGTCGACAATCGTGTCGACGCTTGCCCTCATGGACGAAATACGCGCGCGTATCTCTGAAACGACCGGCTAAGCCGGCGAACGAACGAAGGCGCGCCCTTCCGAAACCCTTGACACCGCCCGCTACCCTCCTTGTATGTCCTTCAATGGGAGATGAGGCTGTTTCGTTACCAGACATTGACAAAGTTCGCTATCGCCTCTACCTTCGGAACTGAGCACATCTTCGGCCATGAACGTCTCACTCACACCCGAACTGGAAAAGCTGGTCAGCGCCAAGGTAAGATCGGGCCGCTACAATTCTGCCAGCGAAGTTGTGCGTGAAGCGCTTCGTCTCCTCGACGAACATGACCGTGCCCGCGCCGGTCAGCTGGAAGAATTCAATCGCGAACTCGGGCGTCGTCTGGCTTCGCTCGATCGCGGAGAAAACGCGACACCCGCCGAAGTCCACGCGAAATTGAGGGGCAAGTCTGAAGCCCGCCGACAGCGCCGCGCATGAAGGATTAAGTCCTCGGCGTCGATGTCGAATTTGATCTCGACGAAATCCGGGCGTACATCGCGGCCGACAGCATCGACGCCGCCGAATCGCTGGATCGACAAACTTATCGGCATAAACACACTTCACGTATCAATACAAGTTACGATACCTATCGAGTTCCAAACCTAGCGTATACTGGTCTCCTCGCGGGTGATCTTCCACACCACGCGATAAGGAGGACGAAACGTGAAACGACTTTTTTCTGCTTCTGGCTTTTGCGGCAGGATGCGCCGCTCAGACTCCCCCGACGAGCCCGGTCATTGTGAGCAAGGTAAACCTTAGGGGCCAGACTGCCGCGTTGGGATCACTGGCATCGCCTGTTGCCATTTACACCCCAGCCCATAACGGGTTCTTTCGGATGACCGCATTCCTCACCGGAAATCAAGGCGTTGAGATTTGCCCTGTCTATGCTGTTAACGCGCAAAGTAATTGTGGCCTCACCGGTACCCAGCCGAACTACGACCCGGACGCTTCGCTTGTAGTCTCCTTTACAGTTCAAGCTGGACAGCCGATTGGGTATTACACATTTTTCTCTGGCGGCCCGATAACGGGGACATACGGTATCTTCATCGTCCTGGAGCAGCTTGACTGAGCCGTTCGCCGGATGAACCAACTTATTCGACGCGTTCGAAGCCCTGGGGCGCACGCCAGGCATGGGCCACAAACCGAAGACATCACCGATTACCCTGTGCTTTTCTGGCCAGGGGCGAGTATCTCATAATCCATCGGCCGGAGCCCGCCTGATCGCAATAGTTGCTGTTACCCAAGGCTCCCGCAACATCCCTGCGTTCCTCAGCCGCACACTGGCTTGATTCCCGATCACGAATCGCCAAAATAAATCTCACCCCATCCCTTCAACGATTTACGTTCCGCGCCCATCCGAGACCCTTGACACCGCCAGCTACCCTGAACGCAGAGAGCTGAACTCACGCCCCGAAATCCGGCCGTCGCGCCGGATTTCGCAAACTCCAACCGCAATCAATAAGGAGCCACATGGCCACGCAACCGCAAATCATCGCCAATCGCATCAACGCCGCATCCTCCACCGGCCCCCAAACCATCGAAGGCAAAACCCGTTCCGCCGCGAACGCCGTCACCCTCGGCCTCTTCACCGTCCGCGATTTCATCCGTCCCGGCGAAGAAGACCAACACGCCCTGCTCTGCGCCGCGCTCAAAGAAGAGCTTCACCCCATCGGCCTCATCGAGGAAACCCTCGCCGCGGAAGTCATCCACGCCGCCTGGCGTCTCCAGCGCTGTTCCCACGTGGAAGCCGGGCTCTCCCATCAACCTCTCGATCCCATGGAAGACTTCGCTGCGGACCGTATCCAGAACTCCGTCGATCGCGCCCGCGACCAGAGCCAGCGCCATCTCCTGCGCCTCATCGCGGAACTCCGCCGCCACCAGAACGGACGCAAAGCCGACGACGAGTCCCTGCCCGAAAACCTCTCCAGCTCGGTGGACCTTGCGCGCGCTCAAATGGTCTTCCGTAAACTCCATGGCCTCGCCGACTTCGAATCCATGATCATGGCGGCCACTGCTCCTCCAATCCGGCCAAAATCGGAAATAACAAAACAAACCCAATCGCCCGAAGCCACCCCGCGCAACGCTGCCTGTCCCTGCGGTTCCGGCGTCAAATACAAGCGCTGCTGCGGCCAAAACGCGCCGGCCGTCTTACAGAATGCCGCCTGACTTGAGAGAATGATGGCCATGCTTCGCGCCATCGTCCTCGCCATCTGCACGTTCGCCGCCGCCTACGCCCAATCTGCGCCCGGCCCCGATCAAAGCGGCAAAACCCTCTTCGATCAGAATTGCGCCATGTGCCACAAAGTCGGAGGTGACCCGCGCGCTCCGCTCCCCGAAGCGCTGCACGAGCGTCCCAACGAGTCCATCCTCGTCGCGCTCGAAGCCGGGATCATGCGTTCCCAGGGCGAGCGTCTCACCGCCGCCGAACGCCGCGCCGTAGCCGAATTTCTCTCGCCCCGGTCGTCCCCGATCAATGACCAGGCCAACGCCGCGGAGCGCGCCAACGCCTGCCCCGCCAACGCCAAACCACTCTCGAAATTGACAGGCTGGAACGGCTGGGGCGTGGACCTTACCAACAGCCGCCTCCAACCCACTGCCGCCGCCGGCCTGCGCGCCCAGGACATCCCCAAACTCAAAGTCAAATGGGCCTTCGGCTTCCCCTACGCCGTCACCATCGAAGCCCAGCCCACCGTAGTCGGCGGACGCCTCTTCGTAGGCACCGCCACCGGCACCGTCTACTCGCTCGACGCCCATACCGGCTGCGTCTACTGGACCTACCGCGCCGACACGCGCGTCCGCACCGCCATCACAATCGAGCCGTACGGGGGAAACCAATACGCAGCCTACTTCGGCGACGCCGAAACCAACGTCTACGCCGTGAACGCCCAGACCGGCAAGCTCATCTGGCAAACCAAGCTCGATACCCACCCGATGGCCGGTATCACCGGCGCGCCCAAGCTTTATAAAGGACGCGTCTACGTCGGCGTGCGTTCAGCCGGTGAAGAAGTTGCGGCTGGCGACGCCAAATATCCCTGCTGCACCTTCCGCGGCAGCATGGCTTCGCTCGACGCCGCCACCGGCAAACTGATCTGGAAGACCTTCACCATCCCCGACCCCGCCGTCAAAACCAGAGTCAGCTCCGCGGGCACGCAGCTCTACGGTCCCTCCGGCGTCGGCATCTGGGACTCGCCCGCCATCGACGTCAAACGCAATCTCCTCTATGCGGGCACCGGCAACAACTATTCCGATCCCCCCACCAAAAACTCCGACGCCCTACTCGCCTTCGACCTCCGCACCGGCGCAATCAAATGGTCGAAGCAACTCACTGAGGACGCGTGGAACGCCAGCTGCGGCCGTGGTCCCGCGGCCAGCTGCCCGGCCAATCCCGATCGCGACGTCGACATCGGCGCATCGCCCATCCTCCATACCCTCCCGGGCGGCAAAGACATCATTCTGATCGGCCAGAAATCGGGCGTGGTCTTCGGACTCGATCCCGAGCGCGGCGGCGAGATCGTCTGGAAAACTCAGGTCAGCAAAGGGGGCGGACTCGGCGGCATCCAATGGGGCATCGCCGCCGACGCCGACAAAGTGTACGCGCCCATCTCCGACATTTTTCCCGGACCGGGCGGCGGCCTCTTCGCCCTGCAAATCGCCACGGGCGAAAAAATCTGGTCCATCCCGCCTGTCGATCCAGCCTGCAAAAAGATCCGCGGCTGCAGTCCCGCGCAACTCGCCGCCGCCACCCTCATCCCCGGCGTAGTCTTCTCAGGATCGATGGACGGTCATCTGCGCGCCCACAACACCGCCGACGGATCTCTCCTGTGGGACCTCGACACGGTTCGCGACTTCGACACCGTCAACGGAGTCAAGGGCCACGGCGGATCGATGAACTTCGCCGGCCCCGTGCTCGCCGACGGAATGCTGTTCGTGAACTCCGGCTACAACGTGTTGATCGGGATGCCAGGCAACGTCCTGCTGGCTCTCTCGGTGGATGGCCAGTGACGACGGTGGTCTCGGGTCAGGCGTGGGGCAGGCCATCGTTCTTCAGTGGCCTGCCTTCTTCCTGTTATGAGACAAACGCGGACGACGGAAAACGATCGTCCACGCTCACAATGCCACCGGCTCCAACCGGGGCGCCATCAGTTGAATAACCCCGAGCGCCACCAGATACATCGATCCGAAAATGAAGAATAGCGGCGCGTAAGCATTATGGGAGAAATCGAGCCAGTATCCGATGGCCGGCGCGACCAGCATCCCGCTGACCGCGCCGCCAATGCCTCCGAACCCGATTGCGGTACCCACCGCCGAACGCGCGGAAACATATCGGTGGCGCGAGCGTGTAGATGTTCGCCGAAAATCCCTGATGCGACAGCTGCCGCGAGGCTGATTAATCCGACCGCGGCCCACATATGATGTTTCCGCGAAAATCATTCCGATCATCGGGACGCGCCCCGCACGCGCAGATGAACATCGCCGTTTTGCGCGCCCGGTTCACGGTCCAGCCGCGGGCGAGAAAGGCGGACGAAAGCCAACCGCCGCCGATTGAGCCGAGGTCGGCGGACACATAGATCGCGACCAGCGGCGGACCGAGCTGCGCGAGATCGAGACCGTAGTTGGTATTCAGAAAACCCGGGCAGCCAGAACAGATAGAACCACCACGCGGGATCGGTCAGAAATTTTCCCAGCAGCAGGATCCAGGCTTGCCTTTTACCGAAGAGCCGGGAGTATCGGACCTGCTCCTGCCGCTCGGCTTCGCGAGGCTGCGGATGCCTTCGGAAGAAGAGCAGCCAGGCGGCGAGCCAGACGAAATCGAGCGAGCCGGTGGCGATGAAGGCCGAGCGCCATCCGAAACGCAGCGCGAAGAACGGCACCATCAGCGGCGCGACGATGGCGCCGATATTCGATCCGCTGTTGAAGATCCCGGTGGCGAGCGCGCGCTGGCGCTGCGGGAACCACGCCGCGATGGTCTTGACTGCCGCGGGGAAGTTGGCCGCTTCGCCGGTTCCCAGCGCGAACCGCGCCAGCGCGAATTGCATGGTGGTGCGCGCGAGCGCATGGGACATCGAGGCCAGGCTCCAGACCACCACGGCGAGCGCGTAACCCACGCGCGTGCCGAGCCAGTCGATGATGCGGCCCGCGATGGGCATCATCACCGCATAGGCGCACTGGAACGCGAACACGACCCAGCCGTAATCCGACTCGTGCCAGCCGAGTTCGCGCTGGAGCGTGGGTTTGAGAATGCCCAGCACCTGGCGGTCGATGTAGTTGACTGTGGTGGCGAAGAACAGCAGCCCGCAAATGGTCCAGCGCAGATTGGCGCGCGGCGCGGATTCTAGTGTTGCGTCCAGGGTGCGTGTCCTCGGAGAGCCGCCTGAAAGGCGGCCCCACAATCGGCACAGCTATTTTGCAGGAACAATACTAGTTCGTCCATTGTTCGAAGTTCGAACGGAAAAGCCGCGTGATATCGCGACGGATTTCTTCGCGCGTAGGGGCGCGCCCGTCGTCGAGAAGGAGCTGATAGCTGTTGGCAAGGATCGGCGCGAGGGTGCGGCGTGTGTTGCTTCCATTTGTAGATCAACTGCTCGAGCACGCGGGCGTCGGAATGCTGCGGGATGAAACTCATCCCCAGCATTTCGATGCGCTCGCGCGTGATCTCTTCCACGATGGATGGATTGTTCAGGAACCACCAGCAGCCGAACGGCATCAGGTTGGCGAACTTTCGCGCATAGACGCAGAGCTCGTGCTGATTCTCGCGGCTGAGAACACTGACGAGGAAACGATTATCGGGATGATCGCCGCAGAAGCGTTTCGAGGCAGCTGCAGATCGGCGCGGCCCACGCCATCGCCCGCCAGGCGCAAGCGCCGGATTTACCTGGCGGCGCACGCCGATCATCAGCGAGAGCGGAATATTGAATTCGCGGCAGACCGGCAACACGGACTGTGGATCCGAGCACGGCAGAGTCTTCCGAAGTGAACGTGTCGGGAAGAGAGACCGCCATATAGACCGGCTTCATGCGCGCGGCACCAGTCTGCCAGATTCAAAGCCAGCCGCCCTGATGCAGGAACGTGTCCAGCCGTCAGCGCGGCGTGAAAGCGCGGATCGCGGTCCGCGCCTTGTTCCCAGAGCGGCGCTTCCGCGGGATCGAGCGGATCGTTGGTCATGACCACCTCGCTGATGCCGGCCAGCTTCAGCACCTCATCGATGTGGCGGTCGCGATCCCGGCTTTCGAAAAACCGCCGCGCTTCGGTCAGATCCGGTGCGCTGGTGGGAAGTCCGAAGGCGTCCAGAACCGCAATCGACGCCGCGCGTGGATTCGGAAACCGGAGCATTTTCGACGAACAAGGTCCGCCAGACCAGGTCGGCCTGTTCGCTTGTTTCGGGAGCGCCCAATATTGTTCCGGCCGGATCGGCGACGGAGCGGAAGAGTTCGGCTTCCAGATAGTGATAGGTCAGCAGTTCATCGATTCCCCAAAGCCCGAGGTCGCCGAGCGAGGGCATGAAGAGGTGGGTGTGGATGTCGATAAACGGCGTAGCACGGAGTTCCTGTTCGACAATGAAAAGGAGATCCTCGCGGCGCGGGTCCATGGGATCAAGCTTAGACGCTCCCGGTGAACACGCGCAAAACGGGTCGCGGCGCGGGACAGCGACCTTTGCGCTTTGGTGTAATAGCTGGTGGGACTTCCAGATGAAGAAGACGCTGATTGCTCTGTTCGCAACGCCGTTGATATTTTCTCTGACCGTTTTCGCCGCGGAAAAGAAACCCGAGGTTGGCGGTGGGCGCATCCCTGCGCATGGCCCGCACTCCGGTTAAAGCCAAGGCTCCGGCGCAACATGCTCCGGAGCGCACTCCGCAGGCGGCGCCCGCGGCAAAGCGTTCGTTTGCCGATAAGCCCGGACATCCGGCAGCGCCTCACGTCGAGAAGAACGACAAATGGGTCGGGCACGACACAGGACCCAACGACGCCACTTACCACATCGACAAGCCGTTTGAGCACGGCCGCTTCACAGGAGGCTTCGGAAAGGGCCACGTCTGGCGCATCGAGGGCGGCAACCGCGAGCGCTTCTGGTTCAACGGTTTTTACTTCAGCGTGTTTCCGGCCGATTACGATTACGTGGCGGACTGGAATTGGGCGACGGATCAGATGGTTATTTATGATGATCCGGATCATGTGGGCCTTTATCTCGCTTACAACATCGCGCCTGGGTACTTACTGTCACGTACGTCTATCTTGGCAACTCATAATGTCTGCGTCCGGGTTTTAGGGATATTCGTTGTGGCAGCTGCGGCGAGCGCGGCTAGCACGGCTTCACCGGCCGACGCGGTTAAGCAATATTGCGTCGGCTGCCACAACGAGCGTCTCAAGACCGGAGGCCTGGTGCTGACGGGGCTCGACCCCACACGCGCCGAAACCAACGCGGAGATCTGGGAAAAGGTCATCCGCAAACTGCGCACGAACGCCATGCCTCCGCCGGGCGCTGCCGCAGCCGGACGACGCGACGCGGCAGAGCCTGATCGTCGAGCCTTCAGACGCAACTGGACAAGGCCGCGGCAGCGCAATCCCAATCCCGGGCGGCCCGTGCTGCATCGCCTGAATCGCGCCGAATATGCCAATGCCATCCGCGATTTGCTGGCGCTCGATGTGGATGCCGCCGTCGCTGCTGCCTCCCGACGATTCGGCTTACGGCTTCGACAACATCTCCGACGTGCTGGGAGTTTCGCCGGCCCTGCAGGAGCAGTATCTGTCGGCGGCGCTGAAAATCGGCGCGCTGGCGGTGGGCGACCCTCACATCACGCCCGGCAGCGAAACGTTCCGCATTCGCCAGGATCTCTCGCAGAACCAGCACATCGAAGGTATGCCTCTGGGTACCATCGGCGGCTCGCGGTTTCTCTACAACTTTCCGCTGGATGGCGAATATGACGCTTCAGGCCAAACTCTATCGAACCAATCTCGAACATCATGCGCGGGCTTGAGACCGCTCATCAGGTCGAGTTCTCGATCGACGGCAAGCGCGTCTATCTGACCACGTTCGGCGGCCCGCGCGATCTTGAATGCGCTGTTCGAGAAGCCGACAGATACGGGAGACGCCGTCGATGCGCGCCTGCGCGTCCGCGTGCCGGTCAAGGCTGGCCCGCATGAAGTGACGGTGGCGTTCCTGAAGGGCCGGAGATGGTGGTGCCGGATCGGCTGCAGCCTTACCTCCGCAGTTCGGTCGACAACTTCGACTGGGCCGGATTGCCGCACATCCAAACGCTCGCGATCACCGGCCCGTTCGATGCGACCGGCCCGGGAGACACGCCCAGCCGCCGCCGGATTTTCATTTGCCATCGCGGACACTCCCGCCTGCGCGAAACAGATCCTCGGAACGCTCGCGCGCCGGGCTTATCGCCAGCCGGTCTCGGACGCCGACCTGCGAATCCTGATGAGCTTCTACGAATCCGGCCGCCGACGGAGTGGCGGTTTCGAAGCCGGCATCGAGAGCGGGCTGCAGCGCATTCTCGCCAGTCCGAAATTCGTTTTCCGCGTGGAGCGCGACCCCGCCGACGTCAGGACGTCCGTCCATCGCATCAGCGATATCGAACTGGCTTCGCGGCTTTCGTTTTTCCTCTGGAGCAGCATCCCGGACGACGAACTGTTGAACGCCGCGAGTCAAAGGCACGCTGACCAATCCGGCGGTGCTCGAAAGCCAGGTCCGGCGCATGCTGGCCGATCCCAAAGCGGAAGCGCTGGTGTCGAATTTCGCCGGCCAGTGGCTGCATCTGCGCAATGTGCCGAACATCCTGCCGAACTCCGATTTGTTCCCCGATTTCGACGACAATCTTCGCCAATCGTTCCGCAACGAGACGGAGCTGTTCTTCGAAAGCATCATCCGCGAGGACCGCAGCGTCCTCGATCTGATGACCGCCGATTACACGTTCCTCAATGAACGCCTGGCCCGCCACTACGGAGTCCCGAATATTTACGGCAGCCGGTTCCGGCGCGTCGCGATCACCGACGATGCGCGCAAAGGGCTTCTGGGACAGGGCAGCATTCTCGCCGATCACTTCTCACGCCGAGAGGACTTCGCCGGTAGTTCGCGGCAAGTGGATTCTGGAAAATATCTGGGCGCGCCCGTTCCGCCGCCTCCGCCCGACGTGCCGCGTTGAAGGAAACGGCCGAAGGAGAAAAGCCCAAAACCATGCGGGAGCAAATGGCGGAACATCGCGCCAATCCCGCCTGCGCCACTTGCCACAAAGTCATGGATCCCATCGGTTTCGCGCTCGAAAATTTCGATGCCGTGGGCGCATGGCGGACGCGAGGAGGCGGGCGGCGCGATCGACGCATCGGGACCGCTCGCCGATGGCACCAAGGTGGATGGCGTCGTGACGCTTCGCGAGGCCCTGGTGCGCCGTCCCGATCTGTTTGTCGGAACGCTGACCGAAAAGCTGCTGACCTACGCGCTGGGCCGCGGATCTGGCCTATTACGATATGCCGGTGGTGCGGGAAATCGTGCGCGATTCCGCGCAGCGAATTACCGGTTTACTTCGATCGTGATCGGGATTGTCCGCAGCACGCCGTTTCAGATGAGAGCGCCTGCGGCCGACAGTAAAATGAGAGACGGAGACCGAAGCAAATGTTCGTTAGCAGGAAAATCCCTGAACCGGCGGACCGCCCTGCGCGGATTGGGTGCGGCGGTGGCGCTTCCCTTCATGGACGCCATGGCTCCGGCCCTGAAAGCAGCGCCGGTCGCGCCCGTTCGCTTCGGGATCAGTTACTTCCCGAACGGCCTGATCATGCAGCAGTTCACGCCGGCCACAGTCGGCGCGGGTTTCGAATTCACGCCGATCCTGAAGCCGCTCGAGCCTTTCAAGGATTCGCTGGTCGTCGTGACGAACCTCACCCGGTCGCATCCCGGCAGCCAGGTGGGCGATCACGCCGTGAGCGCCGCCGGATTCCTGACAGGCGTCTGGCCCAAACGCACCGAAGGCGAGGACGTCCTCGCCAACACAACCATCGATCAGATCGTGGCGCAGCGGATCGGCCAGGACACGCCGCTGCCTTCGCTCGAACTCGCCACCGAAGACTTCACCGGGTATGTCGGCGGCTGCTCTCCGGGCTTCAGCTGCGCCTACATGAACACGATCTCCTGGAGTTCGCCCACCACGCCGCTGCCGATGGAAACCAATCCGCGCGCCGCGTTCGAGCGCATCTTCGGTGAGCCCGGTACGCGCGAAGAGCGCCTGGCGCGCATTGCGAAGAAGCAGAGTATTCTCGATTCCATTTCCGCCGAGGCCGGCGATCTGCGCCGCGGACTGGGCCCGCGGGACAGCAGCCGGCTGGGCGATTACCTCGACAACATCCGCGAAATCGAGCGCCGCATTCAGCAGGCGGAGGCGCATGGCCAAAGCGAGGCGGTTTCGCTCGACGCCCCGGT
Source organism: Terriglobia bacterium (assembly GCA_963764845.1). Classification (GTDB taxonomy): domain Bacteria; phylum Acidobacteriota; class Terriglobia; order Bryobacterales; family Bryobacteraceae; genus BOG-234. Next base: position 132,478 of record CAVXUE010000002.1, read on the forward strand.
CGGCGTCCCTGAAGCTTTGGCGATCACGTCGGCCTGATGTTCGACCTGATTGCGGCCGCTTACCAGGCGGACGTCACGCGCGTGTTCACCTTCATGATGTCGCGCGAACTCAGCCAGCGGACGTTCCCGCAGATCGGCGTTACCGAGCAGCATCACTCCATCTCCCACCACCTGAACGACGCCGAAAAGATGGCGAAGTGCGTCAAGATCAACACTTATTACGCGGGGTTATACAGTAAGTTTCTGGCGAAGTTGAAAGCTACCGAAGATGGCGACGGATCTCTGCTCGATCACTCGCTTCTGTTCTACGGAGCGGGCATGGGCGATTCCAATTCACACGCCAGCGATCCTTTGCCGATCGTCATCGCCGGCGGGGGCGCGGGCAAGGGCCACCGGCACGTGGAGGTTGCCACGCGCACCCCGGTGGGCAATCTCTGGAGCGCCGTTGCGGCGAAGTATGGAACCAGCGTCGACCATTTCGGCGACGGCACCGGCCCCATGGAAGGGCTGTTTTGAAGGTTTCTGTTTTGAAGGTTTCATCGATGCGGCTTTTGTTCCCCCTGTTGTTTGCCGGCGCAATGTTTGCGCAGCAACCCGCCGTCATCGGCGTCCTGAGCTTTCCGCACGCCGTCGACGACCTCGATAAGTCAGTTAAGTTCTACAAGGACGTTTTCGGACTGGAACTGAGCCGCCGCCGGCGTCGTCCGGCGACAATCCCGCTCAGGCAGCAGGACGTGCGGGTTGCCGTTTTCAACATGCCGGGGGAGAAGTATGTTCTTGAGCTGACGCAGTTTTCAGGCGTAGAGCGCAAGGGCGAGTGGCCTGCAGTCGCCGACAGATCCCGGCGCCGCCGAACTGGAACTGCAAGTCCGCGACATGAACGCGGCGTTCGCCAATCTCGTAAGCGCCAACGCGCGGATTCATCACACGCTCGGGCCAGCCGGTGAAGCTGGTTCCGAGTGAAGGAAAAGCCCGTCGGAATTCTGGTGCGCGATCCCGATGGCTACATCCTCAACGTCATCGAGACGCCGCCGGCGGCGGGCGCCCCGCAGGGCCTGGTCCACAGCGTGGCAATGGGACTGATCGCGGAGGATCTCGATAAAACACGGGCTTTCTACCACGACATGCTGGGCTTCGACTTCACGCCCGCGACAGAGTTCGGCGGCAACACGGCGGATCCTCGATATGGTGGGTGCCCCCAACAACCAGGTGCAGTATCGCGAGATGACCGCCAAAGGTGCCGGGCACTGCCTCCGTGGTCGATTTCTACGAATACAGGAATGTCCCGCGCCGCACGTTTCACCCGGGCGTTTACGATTCCGGCGCGCCCGCGCTTGCGCTGCGCGTGAACGGTCTCGACGCCATCGTGAAGCGCCTGAAGGCGACCGGTACCCCGATCGTTTCGGCCAAAGGCGCAATTGTCCAGTTAACTCCGGCCTCGCGCAACATCGTTGTGACAGACCCCAACGGCCTCAATCTCGAACTCTACGAGCGCAAACACTAGAAAAATGTCAGAACAACAGGTAGGTTTCATCGGCACAGGCCGAATGGGCGGACCCATGGTCCGCCGTCTCATCCACGCGGGCTACAAGCTCACGATCTTCGACACCAGCGATGCCGCGACTTCGCCTCTGGTCGCTCTCGGAGCGACGAGGGTGGATTCACCCGCCGCGGTCGCTTCGGCGGCGGCGATCGTGATCGCGAGTCTGCCGACTCCGCCCATCGTGGAAGCCGTTGCGCTGGGCCCGAAAGGCGTCATCGAAGGATCTCAAGTCAAAATCTTCATCGATGTTTCCACCACCGGTTCGGTGTACGCGAAGAAGGTGGAGCAGGCCTTGCGAAGAAGGGAATCACGGCAGTCGACGCGCCGGTCAGTGGCGGGATCACCGGCGCGGAGAAGGGCACGCTCGCCGTGATGGTGTCCTGTTCCGACGAGATCTACGCGCGCGTCGAGCCCATTCTGGCGGTGATCGGCAAGCTGTTTCACGTGGGCAAGTCGCCTGGTCTGGGCCAGACCATGAAGCTGCTGAACAATCTTCTCTCGGCGACCGCGATGGCCGCGTCGTCCGAAGTCATGGTGATGGGCGTGAAGGCCGGTCTCGATCCACAGATGATCGTGGACGTGATCAACGCGGGGAGCGGCCGCAACAGCGCCACGCAGGACAAGATCCCCCGTTGCGTCATCCCCCGGACCTTCAATTTTGGTTTCGCCCTGGCCCTGCTGAACAAGGATATCCGCCTGTGCATGGAAGAAGCCGATTCGATGGGCGTCCCGATGATCGTCGGTAACGCCGTTCGGCAGCTGCTGAACATCACCGCGGCCTGTGAAGGCCCGAACGCCGATATGACCGAGATCGTGAAGGCCGTCGAGAAATGGGCCGGGGTTGAAGTGGGAAAGAGTTCTTAAGAAGGAGCAATATATGAACAAAGAGATGTTTGAAAAAGGGCTCGCCATTCGCAAGTCCGTGCTGGGCGCGGAGTATGTGGATAAGGCGATCGCCTCCGCCGATGACTTCAATCGCCCCATGCAGGAGCTGGCCACCGAGTACTGCTGGGGCTGGTGCTGGGGGCGCGAAGGCCTGGATAAGAAGACCCGAAGCATCATCAACCTCGCGATGATCTCAGCGCTGAACCGGCCGCACGAGCTCAAGATGCACGTGAAAGGCGCGATCGCCAACGGGCTTACGAAGGAGGAGATCCGCGAGGTTCTGCTGCAGGTCGCGATCTACTGCGGCATTCCGGCGGGCGTCGATTCCTTCCGCATTGCCAAAGAGGCGTTCTCGGAAATCGGGAAGTAATCCCGGCTCAGCCAGATAAAGATCAGCGTTCCGAACAGCGGCAGCAGGCTCATCGTGACGAAGATGGGCACGTAGAGCTGCGCGTCGATCCAGCGTCCGTAAACCGGCAGAATCAGCGCGAGCACCATCGACCAGGAGCCGCCGCCGATGCCCGCGGCCATGCCCGCCTGGTCCTTGGGGAAGACGCGCGCGCCTACGTGCAGGCCCATCACGATGAATCCATCGCCAATGAACATCGCCCAGAGAAAGAACGCAGCCACAACCTGCCAGGAGTGGAACATGGTGACGAACGCGACCGGCAATGCGAGAGCGGAAAGCATCAGCAACGCCCAGATGGGTTTGGAGTCGTGGGGGACGACGCGATCCGAGAACCATCCCCAGAAGTAATAGCCGGCCCACCATCCCAGCGTCGGGATCCATAAGATGTAACCGAGCCTCGACTGCGATAACCCGAGCGCCCGGTTCATATAGAGCGGGCTCATGTAGGCAATCACGCCCAGGGCGACCGCTCCCGTTCCATAGGTGGTGACGATCAGCCATACGCGCCGATCGAACAGGCTGGGCAGGCTGACCCGCGAGAGGGTCCGGGGCATGATCGGCACCGTAGGAGGGCGGCAGACAAAGTACCACCAGATCAGCCAAGCGGTTCCCAGGCCGCCCGTGACCCAGAAAGCCCCGCGCCAGCCGAAAGCCAGCGCGAAAGGCGTGATCAGCAGCGGCGTGATCAACGATCCGATGGCCGCGCCGCTGTAGCCGAGCGAAGTGCCGCGCCCGCGCTTGGCGAGAGGCAGGCAGTCGGCCGACATCTTCATACAGCCGGGAAAGACGGCGCCTTCGCCGATTCCGAGGACCGTCCGCGCCAGCGCGAAGCCGATGAACCCGGAAACCCAGGCGTGCGACGTGCTGGCCAGAGTCCAGATGCCGACGGCGATTGCCATGCCTGCGCGCAGGCCCACGTAGTCGAGCACCGAACCCCAGACCGGGTTGGCGAGCATGTAGGAGATCGAGAAGAAGGAAAGAATGGTGCCGAAATCGGTGGCTGTCAGCCCCGTATCCTTGAGGATCATCGGCGACAGCACCGCGAGCGTCTGACGATCGATGTAAGAGATCAGGGTGGCGGACAGCATGACGACCGGCCCGGTCCAGCCGCCGGCCGTCTTAGTGACAAGCCCCGCTGTTTTCGGCACGCTTAACTGTATCGCAGCCAGTTTGGACGTGAGGCGCGTTCGGTGCGCTTGAAGCGCCGTCAGACCGAGAGGTAAGCAGTGCGCATCGGGATTGTTTCGGCTTTCCCTCAGCTATTGCGCAAAGGCATCTGCAAGCAGTTGCGCTGGGCATCATACCGCGCGGTGTGGCAAACTAAGAGTATCCCGACGCGGTGAGGTGCGAGAGCGGTTGAATCGGGCGGTCTCGAAAACCGTTGAACCTTCACGGGTTCCGTGGGTTCGAATCCCACCCTCACCGCCAGTGTATTTACCTCCGGATCATGTGCCCAAAGCCTGGATTCGGACCCTTGCATTTCGGGCACGATTGACACACGCCTTCCCTGGATCTAAAATTCAGACCGTGCTGCAAGTATTTGAAAGCGAGGGTCCGATGACTATTTTGGGAAGGACAGTTCTTTCGTTGGGAGCCTTTCTCGCGCTCGCCGGCAGTGTATTTTCCGCCGAGCCCTCGGCGAAGACCGTGACGTTCGCCAAAGACGTCGCCCCTATCTTTCAGGAAAAATGCCAGGACTGCCATCGCAAAGGGCAGATGGCGCCGATGTCGCTCGTGACGTACGAAGAAACGCGTCCCTGGGCCAAGGACATCAAGCAGCGCGTGGCGACGCGGAACATGCCGCCGTGGCATCTGGATAAAACCGTGGGCATCCAGAAGTTCCAGAACGATATTTCATTGAGCGACGAGCAGATCGCGACCATCGTGAAGTGGGTCGATGAGGGCGCACCCCAAGGCAATCCCAACGACATGCCGCCCGCTAAACAGTGGCCGACCGACGATGGATGGAAACTATCCAAACAATTCGGCGAGCCCGATCTCGTGCTCAAGTCCGACTCGTACACAATGCCCGCCCGCGGCCAGGATGTCTGGTTCAAGCCTCTGACCTCCATACCCCTCACCGAGCCCCGCTGGGTGCGCGCTGTCGAGATGCGGCCCGGCACTCCCGCCGGCCGCCGGATCACGCATCACGTGCTTGCCCGCCTGATTCAGGACGAGCCGGGTGGACAGGCAGTCAATGACGGCACCGGCGGCGGAGCCGGTTCCGCCGGTCTTCTCATGGAATGGGCCATCGGAAAGAACTACGATACTTACCGTCCCGACACCGGCAAACTGCTCCTTCCCGGTTCGCAGATCTGGTGGGAACTGCACCTTCACGCGGTGGGAGAAGAGATCCGCGACCATGCCGAGCTCGCCGTGTATTTGTACCCGAAGGGGCAGGAACCGAAGTATCGTACCCGTCTCATGCTGTACCAGGCAACGGCCACGCAGGGTAGCCTGCTCGACATCAAGCCGAACTCGATTTCCGAGACCCAGGGTTTCCATGTGCTGCCGCAGCCCGCGCGGCTCGAGAACTATCCAGCCCCATATGCATCTGCGCGGCAAGGCGATGGCGCTCGAAGCCATTCTGCCCGACGGAACCAAACAGATGCTCAGTTACGTGGACCATTTCAACTTCCAGTGGATGACGAACTATATCTACGCGGATGATGCGGCGCCGGTGCTTCCCAAAGGGACGATCATTCACGTCACGGCATGGCACGACAACACGGCGGCGAATCCGAACAATCCCGACCCGAATCAGTGGGTGGGCTGGGGCGACCGCACCATCGATGAAATGGCCCATGCCTGGGTCAACGTGACTTACATCACCGAAGCGGATTATCAGGAATGGGTCGCGAAGCACAAGGCCAACCCGACCGTGGCCCGCAACTGATGCTGCGCAGGTGCTGGTTTTTCTGGCCGCGACCGCCTTAAACGCCCAGCTCCCGATGGAGCCGGTCCATAACTCCGGGCAGAGCATAACCGGCGCATACGAAGGCTGGTTCAGCAACCCCGACGGAACCTTCAGCATTCTCTTCGGCTATTACAACCGGAACCTCAAACAGGACCTCGACATCCCCGTCGGGCCCAACAACCGAATCGAGCCTGGCGGACCCGACCAGGGCCAGCCCACTCACTTCCTGCCCGGGACGGCAATGGGGCGTGTTCACGGTGACTGTGCCGAAGGATTTCGGACAAGAAGGTCACCTGGACGATCACCGCCAACGGTTCGACCACGCAGATTCCGGCCGGCCTCGATCCGCTATGGGAACTTGCGCCATTCAAGGACGCGACGGGAAATACCCCGCCATGGGTCGGATTTTCGCAGAGCGGCCCTTTCGCACAAGGCCCGCGCATCATCGTCGCGACGATGTCGACACCGTCAGGCGACGCCGATGCCGATGACGGCCTGGGCTGCCGATGACGCCGTGCGTCCGCCGGGCGCGCCGCAAAACCGGCTTCCGCCGGTAATCGTGTCGTGGAGCAAATATCGCGGGCCCGGCGCAGTCAGCTTTCTGCCGGCAAGAGCGGGAGCCGCGAAGGCCGACTTCACCGCTCCCCCCGGCGCTCTTTCGCCGGCAAAGCGAGCGCGACCGCGACCTTCAGCGAACCCGGCGAATACATTCTGCGCGTGGTCGGAAACGACTGGTCGGGCGAAGGCGGCGGAGGTTTCCAATGCTGCTGGACCAACGCGCAGATCAAGGTGACAGTCAAATGAGACTCAGCATCATCGCGCTGTTGTGGTGTAAGTGTTGCGGTCTGGGCGCAGCAGCCTTCCACCAAAAACGGCGAATGGCCCTACTACACAGGCGATCTCAAGGGGACCAAATATTCGCCGCTCGACCAGATCAACGCCTCTAACTTCAATCAAGCTCGAAGTGGCGTGGCACTTCAAGACGGATAACTTCGGCCCGCGTCCGGAATTCAAGCTGGAAGGCACGCCGCTCGATGGTCAAAGGCGTGCTCTACACGACCGCTGGGACGCGCCGCTCTGTCGTCGCCCTGGATGCCAAAACGGGCGAGCAGATGTGGGTCTACGCGCTGCGCGAAGGCAAGCGCGCGGCCATCGCGCCCCGCCAGCTTTCCGGCCGCGGCGTATCTTACTGGACCGACGGCAAAGGCGACGACCGCATCGTTTTCGTCACCACCGGGTACCGCCTGATCGAACTCAACGCGCATACCGGCGGGTCCGATCAGCGGTTTCGGCAAAGACGGTATGGTCGATCTGAAAGACGGAATGGTGACCGGCACCGGCCAGCAGATCGACCTGGAAAACGGTGAAGCGGGACTGCACTCGACGCCACTCGTGGTGAAGGATGTGGTGATCGTCGGGTCGTCCTTCAAGGAAGGCATGACGGTCGTCACGCACAACAACACCAAGGGCCTGGTGCGCGCTTTCGACGCAAAGACCGGCAAGCTGCTGTGGACCTTCAATACCATCCCGCGTCCGGGCGAGTTCGGCAACGAGACCTGGGAGAACAATTCCTGGGCGACCAACGGCAATACCGGTGTGTGGACTCAGATGACTGTCGACGAAGAGCTCGGCCTGGTCTACCTGCCGGTCGAATCTCCGACTTCGGACTACTACGGCGGCGAGCGTCCCGGCGACAATCTTTTCGGCGAAAGCCTGGTCTGCGTCGATCTGAAGACGGGAAAGCGCAAGTGGCATTTCCAGATCGTGCATCATCCGATCTGGGATTACGATCTTTCTTCCGCGCCCATCCTTGCCGACATCAACGTCGATGGCAAGGCGATCAAGGCCGTGGCTCTGCCCAGCAAGGAAGCCTTTCTCTACGTCTTCGACCGCGTGACGGGTGTGCCTGTGTGGCCGATCGAAGAGCGGCCCGTTCCGCAGTCGGATGTGCCCGGCGAGAAGACCGCGCCGCACGCAGCCCTTCCCGACCAAACCTCCGGCCTACGGCCGCAACTATATCAAGGTGCCTGACGACCTGATCGATTTCACGCCCGAGATGCGTGCGCAGGCGCGCGACACGATGGCGCGTTACAAGACCGGTCCGATGTTCCTGCCGCCCATCGTCGGCGATGGCAAGGGACTGCTCGGCGCCATGCAGCTTGGCAATGCGAGCGGCGGGACCAACTGGCCTGGCGCCGGGTACGATCCCGAGACGCACATCGTTTATGCGGAGGCCAATCAGGCGGCTGTGTCGCCGATTTCCCTGCGGACTCCGCCCGGGGGTTTTACGGATATCCGCTTCGTGCTGGGCAGGAATGACACCGAATTCCGGGTCTCCGAAGGGCCGGGATTCGGCAGCGCGGCGGATGCCCCGCAGCCTCCTCGGCGCGGTTGCTCCCGCGACGCCGGCAGCGGCTCCCGCAACTCCGCCTCTGAGCGTGCAGGGGCTTTCGCTGGTGAAACCGCCCTACGCGGTGATCTCGGCAATCAACCTCGATCGAGGCGACATCCAGTGGCAGGTGCCTTATGGCGAGACGCCCGATGCGGTTCGCAACCATCCGGCGCTCAAGGGTTTGAATATTCAGAATACCGGGCAGCCCGGCAGCGTTGGATTACTGGTTACAAAGACGCTCGTCATACTCGGCGACAGCCAGCTGACGACCACGCCGTCGCATCCGCGTGGCGCGATGCTGCGCGCCTACGATAAAGCGACGGGTAAAGAGGTGGGCGCGGTTCTGATGCCAGCGCCGCAAAGCGGTTCGCCCATGACCTACTCGGTGGAAGGCAGGCAATACATTGTGGTGGCAGTGAGCGGCGGCGCTTATTCGGGCGACTACATTGCGTACAGTCTGCCTTCCGAATAGTTGCGTTACCGGATCAACCGCACATCGACGCCCCGGAACGAGCGGAAACCCGCGTCGATGGTTACCAGACACCGAGCCGACGCCAACGCAAAGGCCGCGAGATATGCATCGCCCACGAGTTTTCCGCTGGGAACTTTCCACTGCAACATAACCGGCAACAGGGAATCGATGACGGAGGGTTCGGGAACGAATTCGATTCGCTCATCCTGAAGAAGCTGGTCGACCAGCAGCCAGCCGTCAACAGCCGGCATGGCATAATCTCCCATCACGGTGCGATTCGCCAGCAGCCGGACGACTGCAAGCTGAGCAAACCGGCATAACCCCGCCTGTCCCGCAATCAGTTCGTCGAACCACCGAAGCGCGATTCGGTGATGCTGATGCCTCGGGATGAGTAGTGCGAGCACCAAATTTACATCAACCAAACATGGCTTCATCGATCTGTTCCGACATCAGAATCCCGATCTTCGGGCCGTGCTTTCTGTCGCCGACAGCGGGCGGCGCCCGACGAACCCCGCCGGCTTTCGGGGCGAGCTGCCGTTCCACGGCGGATATGAAGAATTCCCGCAGCGAAATTCCTGAAAGCGCAGCCCGGCTCTTTGCCTGCATCAGCAGATGGTCGGGCAGTTCGATGGTCGTTCTCATATGACATAATTATGCCATATTCTATTCGACAGCGCGTTCCGCAGCCCGAACGCGGCATTCCGGCCCACGCGGCCGCACCCGCAAACAATATAGCGATCTTCGATCTGTATAAGTGCCCGCTTCTTCCCGCGCTTTCCAAAGCGAACGAGTGAGAGGGCGACGGATTTCAGTATAGGGGCAGGCGATTCACTGATGAAGAAACCAGCTGTCGAGCACGAAATCGCGGACGAACCAGCGGGTTTCCATGAGCTGCTTCGCCGCGACGCGGATTAACCCTGGGGGAAGGGCGGCCGCAATACCCGTCAGCCAATCGCCGGTGGCTCCGTAGCGCTTCGCGAGCTGAACGGCGTACGGCGCGAGCCGGGATTCCGTATAAGTTCCCCTGGCTGCGAGGATGGTCTCCGCGGCGAGGAGGCCGGATTCAATCGCCGGCAGGATTCCTTCACCGCTCTGCGGATAGGCGAGGCCCGCGGAGTCCCCTATCAACAGGAATCCGTCGCCGGCGGCCGGCCGCTGCGAAGTTCCGCCGAGGAAATAGGCGTGGCCGCGCATGGCAGGCATTTCGGGTGACACTCCCCTCGCAGTCAGGAATTCGACAAAGCCGCCGACGTGGCCGGGAAGTCCGTGCGAATCCGCCCGGCCGAGACCGATGTTGAGGAAGTTTCCTTTGCGGAAACACCATCCGTAGCCTTTCATGTCCGGGCAAAAAAACAATTCCGGAGTGGTTCCGCGCACCGGGCAGGCGGCCTGTTGGCGAGCGTCCATTTCGAATTCGGTTTCCTGCGCGACCACCGCGGTAACCGTTGGTTTCGGGCTGAAATGTCGAGCACTGATTTGCCGAGCGACGGGACAGAAGTGTCCCCCCGCGCCGACTACCAGGCGCGCCTGTATGTTTCCGTTGGCAATCCACCGGTCTCCGTCGCGTTCGAGACTGGCAAGGCTCACGCCCTCCTGAAGCCGGGCTGGAACGCGCTTCAGCAGGTAGTCGTCGAATTCGCGGCGGCGGATTCCGTAACTGACAGGCTTTCCGTAGTCGGTATAGATCGGGGCGCGGCCGCCGATCGACCCCGTCCGGAAGCTGGTGATGGGCTGAAGGACACGCGCGGCGCCATACTCCACCGGGTCGATCCCGAGCGCTTTGAGAACCGGTGGAGTGATCCAGCCGCCGCAAACCTTATCGCGCGGAAAGCGATCTTTGTCGAGTATCGCAACGTCGAGACCGGAATTTCGCAACGCCCAGGCACAGGAGGAGCCTGCCGGTCCACCGCCTACGATCAGGACGTCGCAGCGGTCCATTCGCAGTTCCCGCCCTGGCCGCTCGACCTCTGTTCCTGATACAGCCCGGCTCGCGTCCAGGGGGTGGCCCCGAATCCCGCGCCCGAGAAAACAATCTGGAAGAGCTGCAGCGATCCCGTCGTGAAGCCGGCGATCGATCCCGCCAGATAGAGCCTCCACGCTCTTTCGAATTCGGCGCCGTACATGGCGGTGACTTTTTCGGCCGACTTGTCGAACTGGTCCAGCCAGTGAACAAGCGTCTTCGCGTAGTGACCGCGCAGATCCTCCACGTCCCGCACGAAATACCGAAGGGTTCGAGAACCTGCATGGCCTCGCGAAGAGTGGGGGCGTGAGCTCCCGGGAAAATCCGTTTTCGGATCCAACGGCTGAACTCGCCGGGGTCCCGGCGGCCTATGAAGTGGAGCAATCCCCGGCCGCGGTCTCCGATCAGCCGATGAATGACGCGTCCCAGCTCGCCGTAGTTCTCGCGTCCGACGTGCTCCAGCATGCCCACCGAGACAAAAGCGTCGAAAGTGCCTTTCGCGCCGCGGTAATCGTCCTCGATGAATTCGACAAGACCATCAAGGCCTTCGTCGCGGGCGCGCTCGCGGGCATGGCGCAGTTGCTCCCGCGAGATGTTGAAAGCTTTCACGCGCACACCGTAATTGCGCGCCATGTGCAGTGCCAGCGCGCCCCAGCCGCAACCCGCCTCGACCACCGTTTCGCCGGGTTGAAGACGCAACTTGCGGCAGACATGGTCCATCTTGGCTGTTTGCGCGGCTTCGAGCGTCACCGATTCCCGCGGGAAATAGGCGCAGGTGTAGACCAGCCGCGGGTCGAGCCACATCCTGTAAAAGTCGTTCCCGAGGTCGTAGTGCGAATAAATGTTCCGGCGAGACCCTTCGAGCGTGTTCGCCTGACGCGAATCAAGCCATTTGGAAAAGAGACGGACGTACCAGCCCGGGCGCGTCCATACGGCTTCCATGGATTTATAGACGGCTTCGAGAAAAGGCACCAGATCTCCGGTCAGGCGAATCCGGCCATCGCTCCAGGCATCGCCGAATCCGACTTCGGGATCGATCACGAGGCCCGCGAGGGTCCGCAGGTCGCGGATCCAGAGAGTGAACCGGGGAACGACGCCGGGCGGCGAGACGGCACTGCCGCTTCCCAGGACAAAACGTACGGGCAGGGGGCCGACCTTCCGCCACAAGATGGGCAGCAGCCTCCGTTCGAGGAGGGATGAGATTCCGGCCGACGCAACGCGATCCGGCTGCGAAACGTTACTTGCCTGCATGTAAATCCCCGTGACTTATACGTGCTGGACGCGTTTCGCGTTCGCCGAAAACGCTCCTGTAAGAGTCCAGAATAGTATCATTGCGGCGGGGTTACAAGCAACTTATCGCCCGTCCGCGCAGATAGATCCTAGCCGCTCCAGGTTCCGCCTTGCCGGACACAAATCCGTCAGTGTTATATTCGACCCTGAACCGCACCAGGGGGTCTTTTCCATGCCGAAGCCTCGAGTGTCGCCTCGAGTGTCGCCTCGAGTCACCACCGGGACGACGTTGCTCGCTCTTGTTGGCCTCAGCTTCTGCGTCGTTTCCTGCGCCAGGCCGAAGGCTTTGGACGACTCAGCGCTCAAGAGCGCGGACCAGGATCAGGGCAACTGGCTCATGTACGGGCGAACCTACGATGACCACCGGTTCAGCCCGCTGAATCAGATCAACGAGCAGACCGTCTCGAAGCTGGGGCTGGCCTGGAGCCGCGAACTGGGCACGACGCGAGGTCTCGAAGGCACACCGCTGGTGAAAGACGGCGTCATCTACACGACGGGCTCCTGGAGCGTGGTGTATGCGATCGACGCGAAAACCGGGGAAGTCCGCTGGACTTACGATCCGAAGGTGCCCCGGGAGCGTGCATTCTTCATCTGCTGCGACGTGGTGAACCGCGGCGTGGCTCTCTATCGGAGCAAGGTCTACGTGGGTACGTTGGACGGACGCCTGATCGCCCTCGACGAACATTCGGGCGCGCCCGTATGGACGGTTTCGACAGCCGACGGCGCCAGGCTGGCCTATTCGATCACCAGCGCGCCCCGCATCGCCAAAGGCCTGGTGGTTATCGGCAATGCGGGGTCGGAGTATGGCGTGCGTGGGTACATCTCGGCGTACGATTCGGAGACAGGCAGGATGGCGTGGCGCTCTTACACCGTTCCGGGCGACCCGTCGAAGGGGTTCGAATCGAAGGCCATGGAAACGGCCGCGAAAACCTGGAACGGCGACGGGTTGAAAACGGGTGGCGGCGGCTCGCCCTGGGAAGGCATCGTTTACGATCCCGAGCTGGACCTTCTTTACTTCGGCACGGGGAACCCGACTGCCTGGTACCGCGCGCTCCGCGGCGCGGGCGACAGCCTGTATACGGCGTCGATTCTCGCGGTGCACGCGAGCAACGGCGAATTGGCCTGGTACTTCCAGACCACCCCGGGCGACAATTTCGACTTCGACGCGACGCAACCGCTGGTGCAGGCGGATCTGAAAATCGGCGGACAGACCCGCAAGGTGATCATGCAGGCGAACAAGAACGGGTTCTTCTACGTTCTTGATCGCGCGACGGGCGAGTTCGTTTCGGGCGCGCCCTTCGTTAGCGGCGTCACATGGGCCACCGGGCTCGATCCGAAGACGGGACGCCCGATCGAAGCACCCGGCGTTGCGGAACTCAAGCCCGTGATTGTTTCGCCCAGCCCGGACGGAGCACACAACTGGAACCCGATGGCGTTCAGTCCGGCGACAGGCTTTGTCTACCTGCCGGCGAAGGCGGGCGCCGAGTTCGTGCATGCACCCGATGCGAAGTGGAAATATGACGCCGACGGCCATAACATGGCCATCGACGAACTCTATGACGGTCCGCTAAACGCCAAAATGGCCTCCATGCCCCTGGCGCAGGGAGAGCTCGTAGCGTGGGACCCCGTGCAGCAGAAGGCCGCGTGGACCGCCAAATATCCGGTAGTCGAGGGCGGGGGAGTGCTGGCCACCGGCGGCAATCTGGTGTTCCAGGGCCGCGCGGACGGCGTGCTGGCCGCCTATCGGGCGACCGACGGCAAGCAACTGTGGGCGTTCGACGCCGGTACTGGAATCGTCGCGCCTCCGGTGACCTATACGGTCGGGGGTGTGCAGTATGTGTCGGTGCTGGCCGGATGGGGCGGGTCGGCGGCATTATGGAACGCTCCAGGGTCGGGCACAGTCAAGCCGGGCTATGGCCGGATTCTGACTTTCACGATCGATGGCGCGGCCACGCTGAAGGCGCCTGCGTTCGGCCACAATGCGCCGCCGCCGATGCCGGCGATTACGGTCAACGCTTCGCCGCAGGTGGTTCATCAGGCCGAACTTTTGTTCAACTCGGAGTGCGCGGGCTGTCATGGAGTGAATGCCGTGGCCGGCCCCCTGCCCGATCTGCGCTACGCCGATAAGGATACTCTCGAAGGGATCGAAGGCATCGTGCTGGGCGGGAGCCGCGCGTCGCTGGGCATGCCATCGTTCGCGAAAATCCTCACGCCCGCGCAGGTGCAGGGGATCAAGGCCTACATTGTCACCCGCGCCCGTGAATCCGCAAAGACGGCGGTGAAGCAGAAGTGAGAGCCGGTGCCGCTATGCTGGGAGACGGGAGTCGACCCTCATGGCGAAAGCGACGGAGTTTACCGTAACGATTGAAGACAAACCGGGCGCGCTGGGCAGGTTTTTCAGCGCACTGGCGGAGCGTGGCGTGAACATCCTGGCTTTTCAGTCCTACGTAGAGGAAGGCGAAAGCCTGGCGCGACTCATCGTGGACGATCCGGCCGGCGCAAAAGCCGTGCTGGGCCAACTGCGCATGATCTTCGAACAGACGGAGGCAGCGGTGGTCAGACTGCCGCACCGTCCGGGCTCGCTGGGCCGGGCCGCTGCGCGTTTGGGCGAGCAGAAAATCAATATCGATTATTCGTATTGCGGTTTCGAGCCGGGGTCGGCGGCTGTTCTGATTGCTTTCGGAGTCGACAATCTTAAGAAGGCTTCCGCCATTCTGGACGAGGTGGCCTCCGAAACGAAATAAAACGGCGCAGGATATGATGAGTTGCTGTCACCCGGTCGCGTGGGCAACTCCGTTCTATCCGTCACCAATCTTCGTAAGCAATACGGCGAAACCGTTGCCGTGGACGGCATTTCATTCTCGGTCGGCCGCAACGAGATCGTCGGCCTGCTGGGACCCAACGGCGCGGGTAAGACAACCACCATCAACATGATTCTGGGCGTCCTTGAGCCCGATTCGGGAACCGTGCGCATTGAAGACATCGACCTTGCCATCCATCGGTCGCAGGCGTTGCAACGCACAAACTTCGTCGCGGTTTACTCGCCTTTGCCGGGAAATCTTACCGTTATGGAAAATTTGCGTTTCTTCGGTCTGATTTACGGGGTCGGGGACCTTTCGCAGCGGATTGACGCACTGATCGCGCAATTCGATCTCGAACGCTTCCGCGACGTGAAGTGCGGCGTGCTCTCGTCCGGCGAGCAGACGCGCGTGAGTCTGGCGAAGGCGATGCTGAACCGCCCGAATCTGTTGTTGCTCGATGAGCCGACGGCTTCGCTCGATCCCTCGGTTGCGCATGAAGTCCGGGAAAAGATCCGGGACGCGACAACGCAGGGTTCGAGCGGAGTTCTGTGGACTTCGCACAATATGCATGAGGTGGAGGAAGTCTGCAATCGCGTCCTGTTCCTGTCAAAGGGGAAGATTCTTCTGGAGGGAGATCCGCGGGAACTTCCCGGCGAACACGGGAAAGAAACGCTGGAGGAATTGTTCATCGCGGTAGCGCGTGAGCCTCTCACGCTGGAGCGTGGCTGAACCGATGAATCCGAAACGCGCCGGCGCGATCGTATTGCGTCAGTTCTATCTGTTGCGTGGGAGTCCGGTGCGCCTGCTGCCGATGTTGGGGTGGGTTGCGGTCGATATGGTGCTCTGGGGGTTTATTTCGCGTTATCTGAATTCCGTGGCGTCGGCGGGGTTCAATTTCGTTCCGACGCTGCTGGGGGCCGTATTGCTGTGGGACTTTCTGGTGCGGGTGATGCAGGGAGTGACAATGACGTTCTTTGAAGACGTCTGGTCGCGGAATTTTCTGAACATCTTCGCCTCGCCGCTGGCGATTCCGGAATACGTCGGCGGGCTTGTGGTATCGAGTATCGCGACCAGCACACTGGGATTGATCGTGATGCTGGTGCTGGCGACGTTCTTTTTCGGGTTATCGTTTTTCGCGTACGGCGCGATGCTGATTCCTTTTCTGCTGGTCCTTTTCCTTTTTGCCGTAGCGCTCGGTGTTTTTGCCAGCGCGCTGGTGCTGAGGCTGGGACCCGCGGCGGAGTGGCTGATCTGGCCGATTCCGGCTGTGCTCTCGCCATTTGCGTGCGTGTTTTATCCGCTCTCGTCGCTACCGGCGTGGATGCGATATCCTGCTCGCCTGCTGCCGCCTTCCTACGTGTTTGAAGCGATGCGGAAAGTGGTGCGAGGCCAGAGTGTTTCCGGATTCGAGGTGCTGGGGAGCGGCGCGCTTGCAGTGCTCTACATCCTGCTGGCCGGTTGGTTCTTCACGCACATCTATAAATATGCGGTCCGCACGGGGTTGATTGCGCGTTATAGCGCCGAGAGTGTCGGCTGATTGTTTGAGGCAGTTCCGATGGCAATATACTTTATAACGTTGGAACGGTTTCGACAGGCAGCGATTATCATTCCATGCTTTCGCGCGCCATGCCTTCGCGTACAACCTCGGGCCCTGCGATCCATGAGAATCGGGCTTTTGTGGATTCTGGCCCTGTGCAACGTTTTCGCGGGCATGGGTTTCGGGCGCACGCGCGAGGTGGTAAAACGCGAGGGCGTCACGATCGACCTGATCGCGGAAGGGCGCGGGCCTTTGATTGTGCTGCTGCCTTCGCTGGGGCGCGATTCCGAAGAGTTCGATGCTCTCGCCGGGCAGATAGCCGCGGCGGGATTTCGTGTGCTGCGTCCTCAGCCGCGCGGTTTCGGCCGCAGCACCGGACCCATGCAAAACCTCACCCTGCACGATTACGCGCGCGACGTGGCTACAGTGATCGAGCATGAAAGCGCCGGGTCAGCCGTGGTGGCGGGGCATGCGTTCGGTCATTTTGTGGCGAAGGCGACGGCGGTGGATTATCCGAAACTGGTGCGCGCCGTGATCCTGGTGGCAGCGGCGCAGAAGAAAAGCGATCCCGAGGTCCGGCGCGAGCTGGGCATCGCGACAGACAACGCAAGGCCGGCAGCCGAGCGTACTCCGTATCTGCAGAAAGTGTTTTTCGCGCCGGGGCACGATCCGAGGAAGTGGTTGACAGGCTTCCACCCCGCGGTCCAGAAGGCCGAAGAACAGGCGCGCGATGCGACGCCGCAGCAGGCATACTGGGCGGCCGGAAGTGCGCCGCTGCTGGATCTTCAGGCCGAGTACGATCCCTTCCGGCCAAGAGCGACGTCGTCGGAACTCGTGGACGAGTTCGGGGCGCAGCGGGTGAAGGTGGTGGTGATTCCGAATGCTTCACATGCGCTGCCGGTAGAGCAGCCGCGCGCTACGGCGGAGGCGATTATCGGTTATATGAGGGAGATTCCATGAAGCTTGTCGCTTTCCTGTTCGTTGTTCCTCTGGCGAGCGCGGCCACTTGTGAGAGTCTGGCATCGGTTTCGCTGCCCAACACGATGATCCTCGCGGCGCAGAATGTTGCCGCGGGGGCGTTCACTCCGCCACCGGCAGCGGGACGCGCAGGCGGCGGACGTGGTCCGAATTTCGCCGATCTTCCCGCATTCTGCCGGGTGCAGGCGAGCGCGAAGCCCACCTCCGATTCGGACATCCGCATCGAGGTGTGGCTCCCGGTTGCCGCTTCGTGGAACGGCAAGCTGCGCGGCACAGGAAACGGCGGATTGGGCGGGGGAACAGGCGCGAATCCGGGAGCGCTCGCGGGCGCGATGCGTCTCGGTTACGCCACCGTTGGCAGCAATACGGGCCACGAGGGCGATTCGAGCTATGCGATGGATCATCCGGAGAAGATCAAGGATTTCGGCTACCGCTCGGCGCATGAGATGACCGTTACGGCGAAAGCCCTGATCAAGGCGTTCTACGGTCAGGATCCGAAGATCTCCTACATGGCGGAAGGCGGCGGAGGGACGATCGCCGCTCTCAGCGCCGCGCAGCGGTATCCGGCGGACTATGACGCCATCGCAGTGACCGGGATGTCGTCGTATCTCTCGCATCATGTTTTCGGGCAGATGTGGATCTGGCAGGCGACCCATAAGGACGAGGCGAGTTTCATTCCGACAGAGAAATACGCCGTGCTGCACAAAGCCGCCCTCGACGCCTGCGATGGGAACGACGGCGTCAAGGATGGATTCATCAACGATCCGGAGCACTGTAAGTTCGATCCCGGCGTCACGTTATGCAAAGGTGCGGATGCGCCGGATTGTCTTACGGCGCCTCAGGTAGAAGCGGCGCGGAAGATTTATGAAGGCCCGCACAATCCGCGTACGAAGGCCGAGATCTATTCCCCGATGTATCCGGGCAGCGAGTTGGGTTGGGGCGCGCTGGCGGGTGGCGCGACTCCTCTCGGTATCCCCGTCGAGTTTTTCAAGTATTACGTTTTCCGGGATCCGAGTTGGGACTACAAGCAGCGGCCGGTTAATTTCGACAGCGACGTGGCTCTGGCCGATACGCCGGTGAACGCTCCAGTCAATGCCGTGAATCCGGATCTCAACGCGTTTTTCGACCGGGGCGGCAGGCTGCTTCTTGTCGACGGGTGGAACGATAACCAGGTTCCGCCGAAGGTTGCGCTCAACTATTACAAGGCTGTGCTGGCGAAGGTCGGGGCGAAGAAAGTGAAAGCGTCGATGCGGTTCTTCATGGTTCCTGGCATGCAGCATGGTCCGGGAACCGCGGGTTCGGAGAACGTCAACTTCGACGCGCTCAGTCTGCTGACGCAGTGGAAGGAGAACGGGGTGGCGCCCGATGAGTTGATCGTGACGCATTACAAGGATGGCATAGAGGTTGGGAAGCGACTGGTATGCCAGTATCCGCAGGTTGCCGTTTACAAGGGCAGCGGCAACCCGGAAGATCCCGCAAGTTTCAGCTGCAAGGCGAGCGCTCGCAGATAGAACCACCGCATTCGTGTAGTATGCTGCGATACGGGATTACATAGATGAATACATCGAGAGTGATTGCCGTCACGGCGATGGCGGCCGTGTGCCTCGCAGGCGCCGGATTGCCGGCTCAGACGACGCCGCAAGCGAAGCCAAAAACAGCGGGTGAGACGTTCAAGAACGTCACCACGAGCACGCTTAAAGTCCTGACGGTCGACGATTTCCTCGGAGCGATGGGTGTGATGGCAGGCGCGCTGGCCTGGGATTGTTCGAATTGCCATCCCGGCGCCGGTTTCGATGCCGTGAACTGGGTTTCGGACGCGATGCCGACCAAAGTGATCGCGCGCCGAATGATCGAAATGGTCGCGACCATCAACAAGACCAACTTCGGCGGCGCTCAGATGATCACCTGCTGGACGTGCCATCGCGGCCAGGAGACGCCCGCTACCGAACTCACTATGGAGAGGCTCTACGGCTCGCCCAATGAAGAGCCCGAAACCGTCGTCCCGCGCGATCCCAAAGGTTTGCCGCCGCAGCAGATTCTGGATCAATACATTTCGGCTCTGGGCGGCGCGCAAGCGCTCGCGGGCCTCAAGAGCTTCATCGCCACAGGCACGCAGAATGGCGGCTACACGCGCGTGCAGGGCGGCGGCCGGTTCCAGATTTTCGCGAGGTTTCCGGACCAGCGAACGGTAACGACCACGTTTCCCGAAGAGCCCTCGCGCGGAGAACAGACGAGGGCCTTCAACGGCGAGGTGGGCTGGATCAATACGCCGCGCTCCGTGCTGGGTGAATACGAAGTCACCGGCACCGAACTCGATGGCCAGAAGCTGGAAGCGGAGCTTGCGTTCCCCGGGCAGATCAAAACCGTCCTGACCAACCTGCGCACGGGCTATGACGACAACATCAACGATCACCCGGTTCATGTCGTGCAGGGAACGGGCCCCCGAGGGTTGCTCGCGACGCTGTATTTCGACAAGCAGACCGGCCTGCTGCGGCGGCTGATCCGCTACGGCAAGACGCCGGTAGGCCGCATCTCAACCCAGGTGGATTACGACGACTATCGTGCCGTCAACGGAATCAAATTCCCCTTCACCTTCACTTTTTTCTGGCTGGACGGCCGCGATGGTTTCCAGCTCACGGACGTGAAAACCAACGTCCCGATCGATCAGGCGGTATTCGGGCGGCCCAAAAACGCTGTGAAAAACTAGTTCGCAAGTGCTGGCCCTGCTTGCTGTCGCGGCCCTTCATCCCGTCTTCACGCGGGACATTGCACCCGATTCTCTACAAGCATTGCGCTTCCTGCCATCACGAAGGTGAAGTCGCGCCCTTCCCGCTCATCACGTACGAGGATGCGAGTAAGCGCGCGCGGCTGATCGCCGAAGTTACGCGGACGCGGGCGATGCCGCCGTGGAAGCCCGTTCCGGGTTACAACCATTTCGCAGATGAGCGGCGTTTGACCGACCTCGAGATCCAGACGCATTCAGCGCTGGGCGGCGACAGGCGCGCATGAAGGCGATCCGGCGAAACTGCCTCCGCCGCCCGTGTTCGAAGCCGGCTGGAAACTGGGCAAACCGGACCTCGTGGTCGAACTCCCGCAGCCTTTCGAAGTGCCGGCGGAAGGGCACGGACATCTACGAATGCTTCGTCGTCCCGATGAATCTGCCGACACGACCGTTTTATCCGCGCCGTCGAGTTCCGGCCTTCGAACCGGCGCGTGGTGCATCACTCGCTGATGTTCACGGATACGAGCCATACTCCGCACGAGCCGCGCTATCCGTGCTTCGGGACCGTCGGACTTTTCCCGACGCTCGGCCTCGGCGGCTGGTCGCCCGGAATGGCGCCGATCCAAATGCTCGGATGGCGCCGCGCCGCCACTTGCAGGCGGGATCGAAGCTGGTCGCGCAGGTCCACTATCATCCGGATGGCAAGCCGGAACAGGATCAATGGAGCGTGGGCTTCTACTTCACCGATCAGGCTCCGGTGCGCCGCGTAGTGGATGTGGGGCTGGCTTCGAACGCGATCGATATTCCGGCAGGCGATTCGCACTACGTGGTGCGGGCGCATTTCACGATTCCGGTGGCGATTGACGCGGTGGGCGTGATTCCGCACGCGCATTTACTGTGCCGCGAGATGCGCGGCTGGGCTATTCTTCCCGATGGCCGCAAACAGTGGCTGCTCAACCTGCGCGACTGGGATTTCAACTGGCAGGATCAGTTTCAATACGCGCATCCGATCCGGCTGCCCGCCGATAGCCGCATCGAGATGGAGTTCGTGTACGACAATTCGGCGGCGAATCCGCGCAACCCGAATTCCCCGCCGCAACGCGTTCGCAACGGGCCCGGCACCAACGATGAGATGGCCGGCCTGCACATCCAATCGATCCCGGTCCACATGGATGAGTTGCAGGAACTCAACCAGGTCGCTCTGGGGCGCGGTGATGCGATCGGTGGGCGGAAGTTTCTTTCGATTGCCTCCGGCGGAGGCTCCGGGGCGATAGACGATTCGTCTTAGCCGATCGTTCTGAGAATTTCACGACAGGGTCCGATACGTGGCGAACGGCTCGTATCCGGCGAGCGCGACCGACGCAGCGTAGCCGGCGGGCGCCGTGATATCGATCGCGCGTATACCTTCCGCGGGCTTGTCGAAGAGCGCTCCGCCCAGCGCTTTGGTTCTCGCTTCCCGGCGAGTCCATTCATGGAAGAGATCCGCAGCCGTGGACAAAGGGGGAACGAATTCGCCCAGTCTGCCGAGCAAAGCCGCCATATCGACATTGGCCCGCATATGCTCGATATCCACGCCGACCGGAACGGACCGCGTACGGCAACGATCGCCCAGTCGCCCGAGTGCGAAAGATTGAATTCAATCTCCGTGAAGGGAAGCAGGACGGGTTTGCCGTGCTTGCCGTATCCGAAGCAGAGACGCGCGGGATCGTCACCCGCATACCTCGACAGAATCATGCGCAGCGAAGAGCGTGCGCGAATCCAGCGAACGCGGTCCTGCTTCAAACCGGAAGCGGTTCGCCCGCGCCATTTCGTCTTCCGAGAGGTGCGTCGGGCAGTCGCGGGTCAGCGGGATGGTCCATAGTTCCACCGGGTGCGTTTCCATGGGCTTGGAATCCCTATGTTACGGCGGTGAATGGTACGGTGAAAGATTCAATGAAATTCTGCATCGTGTATCGTTCTTGGCGCGGGGCTGCTCTGTGCCCAGCAGGCTCCCCTGCCGCCGCAACAGGAAAGCATTGTCGTCACCGGCACCGCCGAGCCCATTCCGTTGTCGGAGGCGGATCGCGACGTCAGCGTCGTCCTCCTGCCGGAGAAGGAGCGTCCACTTTACGAATCGTGGTTCGATCTGCTTGAGACTCGACTCCGCGCTCGACCTGCAGCAGCGTGGTACCCGGCGGATTCCAGGCGGATCTCTCGATTCGCGGCGCGACATTCGGGCAAACGCTGGTCCTGCTCAATGGCCTGCGCATCAACGACGTGCAGACCGGGCCATTTCAATCTCGATCTGCCGATCCCGCTCGAAATGATTTCGGGTATCGAGGTGTCTGAAAGGCGCGGGTTCCACGCTTTACGGTTCGGATGCGATCGGCGGGGTGGTCAACGCGCGGACCGAGCCGTTTGAGCCGGGCGAGTTCCGGTTGCTGGCCGGCGCGGGAAACTTCGGCTTCAATCAGGAGCACGCGGTCACCTCGTTCGGGACAATCCTGGTGGCAGGAGGAACTCGGGTTCGCGCGGGATTTTTCGTCCGGTTTCATGCCGGACCGCGATTATCGCAACCTGGCGTTGAGTTCGCTGAGCACTTTCAAATCGCGGCTGGGCGCAACCAGCCTTCTGTTCGCCTACAGCGACAGGCCTTTCGGCGCGAATGATTTCTATGGGGCGCTACAGCAGCAGTGGGAGCGGACGAAAACCTGGTTCGCCTCCGCGCATCAGGATCTGGGAGAAAATACCGAGGCCAATTTTGCTTTCCGCAAACACACCGACCTCTATGTCTACATTCGCGACGATCCGGCCTATTACACGAACCATCACAGGGAAGAAAGCTGGCAGGGAAATCTGCGGCGGCACGATAAACTGCCTCTGCACGGAGTCCTGAGCTATGGCGTGGAAGGTCTGGCGGAATCGATCGTCAGCACGAATCTGGGGATTCACAGCCGGACGCGCGGCAGCGGTTATGTGTTTTACGATCTGCGCTCGGTGCGGCGGTTTTCGCTTTCGGCGGGGATTCGCGAGGAGGTTTATGGCGCGTCATGAAGTGGCGACAAGCCCATCGCTGAGCGGCGCGGCGTGGCTCTCGTCGCGATTCAAGCTGAGGGCTTCGGCGAGCCGGGCGTTCCGGCTTCCGAGCTACACGGATATCTATTACAGTTCTCCTTCCACTCTGGGCAACACCAACCTCAAGCCGGAGAGCGCGACCAGCTATGAAGGCGGCCTGGACGCTTATCTGCGACAGCGATCTGCATGCGTCGTGACGGTGTTTCAGCGGCGGGACACCAACGTGATCGACTACGTGCGAGCCGGCCGGGAGCGACATCTACCAGGCGCAGAATCTGCCGCCGTTGCATTTCACCGGAGTCGAGGCGGCGGTGGTTTACGACCCGCTGCCGGGGCAGCACATCTCGGTCAGCTTCAGCGCGCTGCATGGCCAGTATGCGTCGCCGGAGAACATCGTCACCGAGTATACGTTCGCCTATCCGGCCCAGGATGCGGTTGTCGAGTGGCGCGGGCATCGATCGCAAAGAACGTGATCGGCCGGACGCGGATCGGCGTGGTCAATCGTGTTGGCAGCAACGCTTATGCGGTCTGGGATGCTTCGGCGGCCTATTCAACCGGGCGCGTTCGGCCTTTCCTGCAATTGACCAACATCACGAGCACGGTCTATCAGGACATTCCTCTGGTGGCGGAACCGAAGCGCGGGGTGATCGGCGGCGTAGAGTTGTATCTATTCGGCTGTCGAGTTGATCCGAGAAGGACGATGGCCTGAGCTTCCGCCGAACGCCCTTCGCCAACCGGCCCCGAGGCCTTCGGCCGTCTTGAACTTGACCGAAACGACGTCGCACGTCGAGACCCATGGTCTTCGCCAGCGATTCGCGGATCGCAAGCCGGAAATCCTTCAGCTTCGGCCGCTCGAGAATGACGGTCGAATCCACGTTGACGATCTGAAAACCCGCCTGCGCCGCGAGATCGCAGGCATGCTTGAGAAACTGAAGACTGTCGCAGCCTTTCCAGCGCGGATCGGTATCCGGGAAATGCATCCCGATATCGCCTGCCGCGATCGCGCCCAGAATCGCATCGGTGATGGCATGCGAGAGAACATCGGCATCGGAATGGCCCTCAAGCCCGAACTCGGATGGAATCGTGACGCCGCCCAGAATCAGCGGCCGCCCCGCGGCAATGCGGTGAACGTCCCAGCCCTGCCCGACTCGCGCATTCAGCGGCGCGCCGTTTCCTGCTCGAAGAACAGCCGCGCCAGATCCATATCGCTCGGCCGGGTGATCTTGATGTTGCGCTCGCTGCCGAGTACCACGCTGATTTCGACCTGATCGAGACGTTCGACCAGACTGGCTTCGTCGGTGCCGGAGAAATTGTCGCGCCGCGCGGCTTCGAAAGCGCGGCCGCAGCACGTCGTAGCGAAAACCTGGGGAGTCTGCGCCAGAATCAGCCGCTCGCGTGAAATCGTCGCGCGCACTTTGGCGCCGCCCGCCTGCGCGCCGCTGACCTGCTTCACCGTATCCACCGGAACGATCCCGACGATCGCCGCGCCGTTCACCGCCGCTTCTTCGATCACGCGCCGGATGGTTTCGAGATCGACGAACGGCCGCACCGCATCGTGCACGGCGACGATATCGGTATCGGGATCGAGCGCCGCAAACGCGCTCTCCACCGATTCCTGCCGCGTGTTGCCTCCGGCCACCACGCGCAGCGAGCCGAACAAGCCCGCGCCCTTCCTTGTGGAGCATCTCCTCCACCCAGTCGATCTCTTCTTCGCGCACCGCGACCACGATATCGGTCACGAGCGGCGAGGCGACAAACTTGCGCACCGTATGCACCAGAATGGGCGCGCCTTCGAGCAGCATGAACTGCTTGCGGCTGGTTCCGGTGGTTTCGGCGGGCACCGCGGGGACACCCCGCTGCATGCGGGTGCCAAGTCCCGCAGCCGGCAGGATAACGGCGGTCTTCACGATCAGTTTTCTCCCACCGCCTGCTCGCGGCGCGGCGACTGTCCCGGCGCGGTGACGTCCGGCGGCCTGCCGCCGCTGGCTGCGCTCGTCATACTTGCCGAAGATCATCTTTCCCGCCGTGGTTTGCAGAACGCTGGTCACCGAGATGTCGATCGTCTTCGAAATCATGCGCCGTGCGTTGTCAACCACCACCATCGTACCGTCATCCAGATAGGCCACGCCCTGGTTGTATTCTTTGCCTTCCTTGAGGATGAACACGCGCATCAGCTCGCCGGGCAGCACGATCGGCTTCAGCGAATTCGCCAGCTCGTTGATGTTCAGAACTTCGACGCCGCGCACGTGCGCGACCTTGTTCAGATTGAAATCGTTGGTGATGATCTTGCAGTTATAAAGGCGCGCCAGCTCGATCAGCTTCATATCCACTTCGCGCACCTGCGGGAAATCCTCGTTCACGATCTGCACTTTCACATGGGTCATTTTCTGAATGCGCTGCAGAATGTCGAGACCGCGGCGGCCGCGATTCCGTTTCATCGAATCCGCCGAATCGGCCACCATCTGGAGCTCGTGCAGAACGAACTGGGGCACCACCAGAACGCCGTCGAAGAACCCGGTATCGGCAATATCGGCGATGCGGCCGTCGATGATCACGCTGGTATCGAGAATCTTCTGGTTGCGTGCGCGCTTCCGACTCGGTGCCGAAAAGGCCGCCCAGCGCGGAGAGATTCAGCAGTTCGCCTTTGGCCGCGCCGGTCACCGCGCCAACATAGGCAAAGAACAGCATGCACACAATCTGCGTGAAATGGATGACGTTCGAAGTATCGCCGCCAACGCGGCCGAGCACCAGACTCACCAGCGCGGCGCAGAGCAGCCCGGCAGTGACGCCGAAGACCACGCCGATGAGCCGCTTCAGGCTGATGCGCTCGATCCGGCGCTCCAGCACAATGGCAAGCAGGCCGAGAGCCGCGCCCATAAACGCCGCCGACCAGAAGTCCTGTTCCGGCGGCCGGAAGTACCCGGCGGAAAGGCCCAGAATCACTATGAATAAAGTCCTGAAAAGTATAAAATCCAGCACCGACTACGCCCCCCGAGCGTGTTACCGTAAGAACGCGTCCATTCACCAGTCTAATAGTGCAGATGCCCGAAAATTGTACCATTTCCGGCAGTTAAGCGCTTGTTATCCCTTGATAACGAGGTTGACCAGCTTGTCCGGCACCGCGATGACTTTGATCACGGTTTTGCCGGCGACAAAGCGCCTGAACCTTCTCATCGTCCATGCGCAATGCGGGTGAGCCCGTTCGCATCCGTTCCCGGCGGCACGATCAGGCGCGCCCGCACTTTGCCATTGATCTGGACCACGATCTCGACCTCGGATTCGCGCGCCAGATCGGGGTCGAATTCAGGCCAGTCCTGCTTGAAGACCGGGCCCTCGCCGCCCTGTTCCTCCCACAGCTCCTGCGCCAGATAGGGAGCGAAGGGCGCGAGCATCAGCGTCAGAATGCGCAGGATCTGGCCCATCGCCGCGGGCGAGATGTGCGATTCCTCCAGATACATCTCGTTCACCAGTTCCATGATGGCGGCGATCGAAGTATTGAAATGCCAGCGGCTGTCGAAATCTTCCGTGATCTTCTTCAGCGTTTGATGCAGTTTGCGCAGGATCTTCGCATCGGCCGAGCCGTCGCCACCCGGTTCCGGCGGCGGCAGATTGCGCGTGGCGAACCGGTAGACGCGGCCGAGGAAGCGATAAATCCCTTCGACTCCGGCGTCGATCCAGTCGACATCGCTTTCCGGCGGCGCGGCGAACAGCGCGAACAGGCGGGCGGTGTCGGCGCCGTGCTTGTCGGCGACCTCATCCGCCGGGACCACGTTGCCCTTCGATTTCGACATCTTGGCGCCGTTGCGGATCACCATGCCCTGCGTGAACAGCTTGCGCACCGGCTCGTCGCAGGTGGTGAGGCCGATATCGCGCATCATTTTCGTCCAGAAGCGCGAGTAGATCAGGTGCAGAATGGCGTGCTCCACGCCGCCGATGTATTGATCGATCGGAAACCAGTAGTCGATCTTCTTCGTGATCGAACGGCGCGGTGGAGTTCTTCGAATCGCAATAGCGATAGAAGTACCAGCTGGAATCGACAAACGTATCCATGGTGTCGGTCTCGCGCCGGGCCGGCGCCTCCGCACTTCGGGCACGTCACGTTCACGAATTCGGGAACTTCATCGAGCGGCGACCGCCCTTTGCCGGTGATCTGGATCTGGCGCGGCAGCAGCACGGGAAGCTGGTCGTCGGGCACGGGCACCACGCCATCCGTGGGGCAATGGATCACCGGGATCGGCGTGCCCCAATACCGTTGCCGCGAAACGCCCCAGTCCTTGATGCGGAACGTAATGGCGGCCTTGCCGAACCCTTCCGCCTGCGCTCGCGCGGCCATCCTGCTGCGCGCCTCTTCGCTGGTCATCCCGCTCCAGGGGCCGGAGTTCTCGACGATCCCGTAGTCGGCGGATGCATCCGTCATCGTGGCCGGATCGGCAATCGTCGCCGTCAACCGGCCGAATCACCGGGCAGAATAGCGATCCCATACTTCCTGCAGAATTCGAAATCGCGCTGATCGTGCGCGGGCACGGCCATGATCGCGCCCGTCCCGTATCCCATCAGCACGAAGTTGCCCACCCAAACCGGAATCGTTTCGCCGCTGAACGGATTGCGCGCCCGCAGGCCGGTATCGAACCCTTCCTTCTCCACATCGCCAGGACCCTGCTGCGCGCGGGCGTCGATCATTTTCTTCGCCGCCGCCTGCGCTTCCGGCCCCAGCTTCGTCGCCACGATTTCGTGCTCCGGCGCGAGAATCATGCAGGTCGCGCCGTAGATCGTGTCGATGCGCGTCGTGAAGACGCGCACCGGTCCGTAGCCTTCGACCGTGAAATCGACCTCGGCGCCTTCGCTGCGGCCGATCCAGTTGCGCTGCATGGTCAGGACGCGCTCCGGCCATCCGCCTTCCAGTTGCGCGATGTCTTTCAGCAATTCATCCGCATAAGCGGTCGTGCGCAGGAACCATTGTTCGAGCGCGCGCTGTTCCACCGGCGTGCCTTCATGCCGCCAGCAGCAGCCATCCACCACCTGTTCGTTCGCGAGCACGGTGGCGCAGAGCGGACACCAGTTCACCAGCGCCTGTTTGCGATAGGCCAGGCCGCGCTCCATCATGCGCAGGAAAAACCACTGGTTCCAGCGATAATATTCGGGCTCGCAGGTGGTAACTTCGCGATCCCAGTCGTAGGAAAACGCGAAGCGCCGGTGCGTGCGCTTCATCTTTTCGATGTTGGCGAGCGTCCATTCGCGCGGCGGCCGTTGATTCGCAATGGCCGCGTTTTCCGCCGGAAGCCCGAACGCATCCCAGCCCATCGGATGCAGCACGTTGTAGCCGCGCATCCACATGTGGCGCGCGAGCGCGTCGCCGATCGAGTAGTTGCGGACATGGCCGATATGAAGCGCGCCGCTCGGATAGGGCAGCATCTCGAGCACGTAATATTTCGGCTTGGCGGAGTTCTCTTCGGCCTTATAGAGGCCCTCCGATCGTTCCAGCGCTCGTGCCACTTCAATTCGATCTGATTGTGGTCGTACGTCTTTTCGGGCATTTGAGAGTGGTGAAACTTCAGTTTCGCAAACTCAGCCGTTTCAACGCGTCGACGTTCTTCCGATCGTCGCCTTCTTCGTCCACGGGTGTCTCCAGAATAAAAGGCTTCGATCGCAAAGCGGGATGCGTCAAGATTCCGCGGAATCCTGCCTCTCCGATCTGTCCCGCTCCGATATTGGCGTGGCGATCCAGATGCGAATTCAGCGCGCCTTTGGAATCGTTGGCATGAATCACCCGCACCAGATCCAGCCCGAGCACTCTTTCCGCCTCATCGACCGTCGACTTGAAGACCAGCCGCCTGCGCAACATCGTAACCCGAGGCCAGCAGGTGACAGGTATCGAGACAATAGGCGATGGGCAAATCGGTCTCGCGCGCCGCAAGAGTCGCGGATCGTGCGCAGTTCCTCGAAACTTCCCGCCGATCTGGCTGCCGGCCCCCACGGTGTTCTCAAGCAGCACGGTCAGCCCTGGCGCGCGGAATCCTCGCGCCGCTTCCGCCAGTCCCAGCACAAACGCAGCGAGCCCCTGCTCGAGCGATCTGGCCTTTGTAATTTCCCGGATGAAGCACCAGATACTCGGCGCCGATGATGGCGGCCCGATCCAGCTCGCCGCGAAACGCAACGATCGACTTCTCCCGGATCCCGGGATCGAGCGTCGCCAGGTTGACCAGGTAATTCACGTGAATGGCCAGCGGCGCAAGATCGAACCTCGCGCGGGCATCGCGAAAGCGTTTCACATCCGCCGGGTCCGGAGCACCCGGCGCGCCACATCCGCGGGCTGGCGGAGAAGATCTGGAAGGTGTTCGCGCCCAGTCTGTTTGCGGTGATCGCCGCGTCTTCGAGAGACTTCGCGCGCGAAGTATGGATGCCGATTCGCAGACCGTCATCGTAGCAGAGGCTGGCACAGCGCTTATGAATAGGATTCTTCCGATTACCAGGGTAACCGCGGTACTGGTACTCGGGCGGTTTGAGCCTTTCAACTGCTTCCGATCTGTTATTCTGAAGCCTGTTTTATTCCGGGTCCGCGAAATGATGCCGCGCCCATTTTTTCAGTCCCTCGCCTCCAATTTATTGATTCTGATCGCGGTTGTGCTGGCCGGAGGTTTCATCGCGGCTGCGCTGGTCCGTTACAGCCCGGGTTTCGGTTCCATACCGGAGGATCTCAATCCGCAGATCAGCGCGGGCACCCTGCAGGCGCTCCACGAGCAGCATGAGCGCGCCAACTCACTCCCGGTCTTCTACGCACGCTATCTCGCGGGGGCGGTCCGGGGCGATCTCGGAATTTCGCAGAACCTCCGGCGACCTGTCGCGGAGCTGTTGCTTCGCCGCGCTCCGGTCACGTTACGCCTCATCATCCTTGGGACCGCCGGAGGCTGGCTCATCGCCGCCCTGCTCGCGTGGATCGCCGTGTGGATGCGACGCGCCATCCTGAAGGCCGCTGCGTTTTCGATCAGCGGCCTGCTGCTCGCTGTTCCACCCGCGGTGCTGGGCCTGGCATTCTTCTTCAGCCAGGCGCCGCTGTCTCTCGCCGTGGCGCTCGCCCTCGTACCGCGGCTCTTTGGAACCCTGCGGGCACTGCTGGACGATTGTTACGCGTCTCCCGCGTTGCTCGCGGCGCGGGCTCGCGGCGTCACGCCCCGCGCGATCGCGATCCGCTACGTACTGCAGGCGGGCGCGCCACAGCTGATCGCGCTCATGGGAGTGGCCCTGGTACTGGCTTTCGGATCGGCAATTCCCATAGAAGCTCTGTGCGGTCTCCCCGGAATCGGCGCGCTGACGTTGCAGGCCGCCCTCGCCCGCGATATGCCGCTGCTCTGCGGTTCGGCTCTTGCGATCGCCGTGTTTGTCGCCGTGGTTCACGCCGCCGCCAGCACCGCGGAAGACCTTGCCATATGAACGCGGGCCATATGAACGCGGGCCATATGAACAAGGCCGCGGCATGAAGAAGGCGGCCGCCGGCGTGCTCATTCTGGTTGCCTTGTGCGCACTGCTTGCGCCGGCCATCGCCCCCTACGATTACAGCCGCCAATTCCGCGATTTTCCCGATGTTTCCGCGAACCGCCAATTCCTGATGGGTACCGACGATCTGGGCCGCGACCGCTTTTCGCGGCTGATTTACGCCACCCGGATTTCGATCCTGCTTGCTCCCGCCGCCGCGCTGGTCTCGATTGCGCTCGCGCTGCTGATTTCCGCCATAGCGGCCACGCGTCTGTCGTGGGCCGATCACGTGCTCTCAGGTTTCACCGCACTCTGCATGTCGCTGCCGTGGATTTTCCTGTTCATTATTCTGCGCGCCCTGTTGCCGCTGAACACGAGGCCCGCGGAATCAATCCTGATAACATTCGGCCTGATGGGAATCGCAGGATGGGCATGGCCGGCCCGCATCTTCACCGCATCAATGCGCCAGATGACGAACTCCGGGTGGCTCGTCCAGGCGCGGGCGGCGGGAATGTCGCCGCGCCGGATCGCGCTCGTCCATGCCTGGCCCCATTTGCGCGCTGTCGCCGCCGCCCAGTTTCGCGCTCTTCTGCCCGCCTATATTCTTTCCGAAGCCAGTCTCGGCCTGCTGGGGCTGGGCGTGGCGGAGCCGCTTCCCTCGTGGGGTAATCTGTTGGCTGAGCTCCAGCACCCCGACAAAATTCAGAGCAATCCCTGGATTCTGGCCCCTCTCGGTTTGCTGATGATCGTGATGATTTGCCTGGAGGCCATCCAGTGAGGAGGATTGTCTCCGTCTGTGGAGCAGGCGTTTTCGCCTGCCTTGGCGCATGCGTTTTCCTCGCAGCCGGACAAGCTCGTGAGCTTCGCTTCTGCCTCGCCTCGGAACCAAAAACCTTCGACCCGCTCCAGGTTTCGGAGCAGTCCTCCGAACTCGTCCGCTACCTGACGGGAGGCGTCCTGGTGCGCGTCAATCGGATTACCGATCAGCTTCAGCCAGAACTCGCCGAATCGTGGAAACTCGATGACGCGGGCCGCAGGATCACTTTCCATTTGCGCTCCGGCTTGAAATTCTCCAACGGCGCACCGTTGACCGCGAACGACGTCGCGCGCACGTTGAATGCCGCGCTCGATCCCAAACAGGCCGCGCCCGTAGGTGACATTTTCCGCTCCGAACAGGGCAATCCGGAAGTGCGCGCGGTGTCCCCGCTCGAAGTAACGGTTCGCTACGCGCAGCCGAAACCAGGAATCGACCGGTTGTTCGACGCGCTATCGATCGTGCCCGCCAACGCCGGGAAGCTTTCCGCTTCGGCCGGGCCATTCTTCGTTTCCGAATATCAGCCGGGCGACTACGTCAGGCTGGCGCGCAATCCGCGGTACTGGAAACGCGACGCCGCGGGAAAACAGCTGCCTTACGTGGATTCGATCCGCCTCGACATTCAGCCCAACCGCGATATCGAGCTGACACGCTTTCTGCGCGGCGAGATCCAACTGGTCGACAAACTCGACCCTGAGAGCTTCGACCGCGTCGCGAAAGCGCAACCCGCGGCGGCCCGTAACCTGGGCGCATCGCTCGATTCCGAGTTCCTTTGGTTCAACCAGGCGCCCTCCTCCGCGGTCCCTGAGTGGAAGCGAAAATGGTTTACCTCGGCCGTGTTTCGCCACGCCGTCAGCATGTCGATTCACCGCGACGATCTGGCGCGCGTCGTCTACCGGGGTCACGCGCACCCGGCGTTCGGGCCGGTTTCGCCCTCCAATCGGTTCTGGTTCAATACAGGGCTCAAACCGCTTCCCTTCGATTCCCAGGCCGCGCTGCGTTCGCTCGCGTCCAAGGCTTCGCTCTGCGCGATGGCACTCTGCGCGACCGCGATGGCCACGCCGTCGAGTTCTCCGTAATCACCAACGCGGGCAACCGGCCGCGCGAAGCGATGGCCGCCGTCATTCAGGAGGATCTGCGAAAGATCGGCATCCGCGTGAATATCGTCACTCTCGACTTCAGTTCCCTGATCGAACGCATCACGAAGACCTCGCAGTACGAAGCCGGATTGTTGGGCCTGGCCAACATCGAGATCGACCCCTCAGCGCAGATGAACGTCTGGCTGAGTTCGGGCGGGATGCACGCCTGGTGGCCGTCGCAGAAATCGCCCGCCACCCCCTGGGAGGCGCGCATCGACAAGCTTGAATTCGACTCAATCCTCCCAGCCGTCGCGCGACCTGCGCAAGAAGGCTTTCGATGAGGTGCAGACGATCCTGGCAGACCAGGAGCCGATCATTTATCTGGTCAACCCGGACTATCTTGTGGCAACCTCGCCCGCACTGCGCGAGGCGCAGCCATCCGTCGCTCCGCCCCAGATCCTTTGGAACATCGAGTGGCTGCGGCTTGACTGAAACCGGGCAATCTCCGGCCCTTGAATTCCGCATCTCGGCGCGATACGGCCGAACGCCTGTGCTGCACGATGTGGAATGCCGCCTCGAGCCCGGCGAGATCGTGGCGCTCGTCGGCCTAAGCGGCTCGGGGAAAAGCACGCTGGCGCTTTCTTTGCTGCGACTGCTCCATTACCGCGGAGGAGAGGTCTCGGGAAGCATCCGCCTCGCAGGCAGAGAGCTCAACCTGCTGGGTGAGCGGGAGATGCGCGCGATCCGCGGGAAAGCCATCGGCTACGTCCCGCAAAGCCCGGCTGCCGCGCTGAACGAGCGCCTCCGCGTGAGAACCCTGCTTGAGGAGACCTGGCGCGCGCACGAGCCCGGAACCGCGCCCGAAGGATTCTATCGAGAGTTGCTCGAAAGCGTGCAGTTGCCCGGCGAAGCGGACTTTCTGGCGCATCGCGCGGGGGAACTCAGTACCGGCCAGGGTCAGCGCCTGTTGATCGCGCTGGCCATCATGCATCGCCCGCCGGTTCTCCTGGCCGACGAACCCACCAGCGCGCTCGATGTGATCACCCAATCGGCGGTATTGCGATTGTTCCAGGAGCTGAACCGGCGCAACGGAACCGCCATGTTGTTCATTTCCCACGATTTGCTTTCGGTTGCTTCAGTGGGGCATCGGGTCGAGATCCTGCACGAAGGCCGTATCGTGGAATCGGGACCCCCGGAAGCCATATTCCGCGCGCCGCGCCATCCTTTCACTCAGGAACTGGTGAAAGCCATCCCGCCTGAGATAAGACTTATCCTTCGTTAGCACCGGTCTTGTACCTTTCGAACGATGCGACGCAGGTACTCCATTACCTTTACTTGAACCTCAATCTGCTGCAAGATCGACTCATGGATACCAGAAAAGGCGAACTTATTGCCCGGTCAGTGTCGCAGTGGGTCTTGTTGTCGACCCTTACCGCTGTTGCAGCGTTTGGCGGCACCGTCTCACCGCAATTGAGCGCCATGAGCCCGGACCAACCGGTCCAGGTGATCGTTCAGTACGCTCCTTCTCTGTTGGGCTCGCTTCTTTCAACCGTGTGCGGGCTGAACCTTCTTCAGCTTCTCCCCATTGGCGAATTGTGTTCGACCACCGCATCCGCCGCCATAAGTCTGGCGCAGAACCCGGCGGTTGCTCATGTTTCGGTCGATAATACGCTGCAGGCCGCGGGAACGGCGCTGCCGGTGCCGGTGTACGACTACATGCCGCAGACGATCCAGCCACTGTCGACCACGGCCGGGTCGGCAATCACCAGCCTGGGCCAGAACATAGGCGTAGCTGTTATCGACAGTGGGATCACGGTTAACCAGGATCTTACCGGCAACGGTACCAACACGGGCCTGCTGAACTGGTTCCCGAACGTCGTGTACTCCCAAAGCTTTGTTTCAGGCGAAGGCGTGGAAGACAACTACGGCCACGGGACTCACGTAGCAGGCAGCATTGCCGGGAATGGGTCCAACTCTTACGGGTCCGCCTATCTTCATGACATTCACGGCGTGGCTCCAGGCGTTCACCTGATCAACCTGAAGGTTCTCGACAGCAACGGCCAGTCGGATGACGCAACGGTCATAATGGCGATCAATCAGGCAATCCAACTGAAAAATCTCTACAACATCAAAGTCATTAACCTTTCTCTCGGGCGTCCGATCTTTGAGAGCTACAAAACGGATCCTCTCTGCCAGGAAGTCGAGAAGGCCTGGAAGGCCGGTATTACTGTTATCGTGGCGGCGGGCAATGAGGGCCGGAACAATACGGCCAACACAAACGGCTACGGAACGATCGCAGCGCCGGGCAACGATCCGCTGGTTATCACGGTGGGCGCCATGAACACGGAGAGCACGCCTCAGCGCAGCGACGACCTGATGACCACTTACAGTTCCAAGGGCCCGACGTCCGTCGATCTGGTTGTGAAGCCCGATCTTGTCGCTCCGGGGAACAAGATCTTTTCCATTCTGGTGCCGGGGGCAACGCTGGAAACGACTTACCCGGCCAACGTGGTTTCGCTCGCTTCCTATGAAAGCAATCCGAAGTCGGGCCAGGTCTCGAATTATTTCATTCTGAATGGCACCAGCATGGCAACCGGAGTGACCAGTGGCGCGGCCGCTGCGCTGCTGAGCAGCCAGAATCTTACACCTGATCAGGTTAAAGCGCGCCTGATGCTGACGGCAACCAAGAATTTCCCGCAAAGCTCCGTGATCACCGATCCGACGGTCAATGAGACATTTACTGTTCAGTACGACATTTTCACGGTTGGAGCGGGATACCTCGACCTGAGCGCGGCGCTGGCCAGCAACGCCACGATTCCATCCGGTCACAATGCCGCATCACCCATAGCAGTCCTCTCAGCGACCGCGCCAAACACCAATACACCCGTGTATGTCGCCAACGATTCTTCTCAGACCGCGGTATGGGGTTCCACGGCCGTCTGGGGGACCACGGCAGTGTGGGGAACCACAGCCGTGTGGGGAACTTCGGTCTGGAACGGCGACTCGACGGTTGCGGGCTCGACTGCCGTCTGGGGTTCCACGGCCGTTTGGGGTTCCACTGCCGTCTGGGGAACCAATTCCGATTCCGGTTACACGGCGGTCTGGGGCAGCACGGCCGTTTGGGGAACCAGTTCCGATGCCGGCTCCACAGCGGTTTGGGGCAGCACGGCTGTCTGGGGCTCGGCGGCATCGACCAGCGACCCGGATCTGGGCTCGCAAAATACTTCTAAACAGTAATATCGTTCCGGGCGATCTGTCCGCCGTAAAGCAACGCCAGCTCTAAATTCATAGCCCACGCTGGCGGGAACTTCTTCCAGCGCCGAATCGTATACCATTGCACGTCGCGGCGTGCGAGGCGCCATTCGACGCCCGGTGATGGTGCGAGCATGGCAAGGTTGAATCCGAGTGCAGTTATGGGCCACGAGCGCGGTGGTTCCGTGACGAGTGCGGGCCTGAAGTGGCTCGAGGACGGCAAGCACCCGCTGGACTGGAACGGCCCTACCAGCCGGATTTTCACCAGGTTTCGCGACGAAGATCTGGATCGCCCGATCATCGACCACTTTGAGCGCGTTGCGCGCCGGCATCGAAACCGTATCGCGGTGACGGATTCAGAGACATTTCTCTCCTACGGAGAGTTGTGGGAGGGCATCTCCGGATTGGCCGAAACCATCGCGGCCGAAACCGAACCGGGAGAGTTGATCGGCATCCTGCTGCCGGCGTGTTCGATGTTTCCGGTCGCAATGCTGGCCTGCCTGGCGGCAGGACGCCCCTTTGTCGCCCTGGATTCCCGCTACCCAGGTAAGTGGTTGGACGAGGTGTTGGAGGATGCGCAACCCGCCTTGATCATTGGACGAGAGGATGTCCCTGGAGGCATCGGGGCCGTCGCGCCAAAAACGGCGCGTGTCATCCATCTGACCCGTTTGCCTCAAGCCGCGCGGAAGAACTGGCGCCCCACCGAACTCGGCGTGGACCAAGCCGCCTGCGTGGTGTTTACCTCCGGGAGTACCGGCCGGCCGAAGGGCATCGTCAATAGCCAGCGGAATATTCTGCAGCGCGTCGCCCAATCCATAAACGCCGCACATATCAATGCCGCGGATCGGTTTCTGACCCTGGCCTCGTTTTGCACCATTGTCGGCGTGCGAGACATCATAACCGCGCTGCTCGCGGGAGCCGGCGTTCACCTCATCGATCCGCAGCTCGCCGGGGCGAGAGAGATTCTGAATGTCATCCGCGCGGAGGCCATCACCATCCTGTTTGCGTTTCCGGCTCTCTTGAGGTCGGTGGTTCCGTGCGGCGGGGTGCGGGCGGGAGATGACAATGCCGCCCTTCGACTGGTTCGGGTCGGCGGCGACACCATGCTGTGGAGCGACATCGATCTGCTGCGCGGCTGGCTCGGGCCGAAGGCGGCAATCCAATTGATTTATGCCGCCACCGAGGCGCCGATGATGCAGTGGTTTGTCGATATTGCTCACCGCGCTGACGGGGCGCGGATTCCCATCGGCTATCCGCTTCCAGGCAACCGCCTGGCGTTGATCGACGAGTATGGACGCAACACACTGCCGGGCGAGGTCGGCGAGCTGATCGTCGGAAGCCCCTATGTGGCGTTGGGAGCCTGGGTCGATGGACGCTGCCAAGCCGACAGCATCGAAGGCAACGGCCCACCGTGTTGCCGGCTTTTCCGGACGGGAGATCTCGTGCGCCAAAGGCCCGACGGACTGCTGGAGCGGATCGGCCGCACGGACAGGCAGGTCAAGATTCGGGGCACCCGCGTCGATCTCGAGGGCGTGGAAGCCGCTCTCCGACGGCACCCCCTCGTGCGTGACGCCGGCGCCCTCGCGAGGCCTGCGATCGAAATGGGCGACGCCGGTGGAGCGGTGAGCCTCGTGGCTTATGTGAGCGCCCGCGATGGCGCGCACGCCGGACTGCTCGGCGACCTGAAGGAAATGATGCGCTCTGTCTCGCCGCCCATGCGCCCAGGACGCATCTATCTGGTCCGCGGGATTCCTCGGCTGCCGAGCTCCAAGCTGGACCTGCGCGCGCTCATGGACCTGGATGCGGTCAACGTCCAAAGCGAACGCTCCGGTGCTGTTACTTCAGCGAGACACGGTCCGGCGGACGGCGATAGCATCGCGCGGACAGTAGCGCAGATCTGGCAGCAAGTACTACAGACGCCCCTTGGCGGCCCGGAGGATGACTTCTTCGAATCCGGCGGCGATTCGCTGAAGGCGCTCACGTTTATGCTCGACCTCGAGCGGGCTCTGGGCCTTGAGCTATCATTGACGCTGATCACGGAAGCACCGAAGTTCGCCAGACTGTGTGAGGCCCTGAGAGAACATCGCACCCCTGGTTATGTCCCGCTCGTGCCCCTGAAACAAGGCGACGGATCACGTCCGGTCTTCATCATCCATCACCTTGGCGGGACTGTCGCGGGATTCTTCCCGATGACCCGGCGAATGACCTGGCAGGGAGCGGTCATCGGTATCCAGGCGCGTGGTCTGGACGGCGCGAAGCCGCCGCACGCGACCGTGGAGGCGATGGCGACTGAATATCTGAGAGAGGTAAAGGCGCGGCAACCCGACGGCCCCTACTACCTGTGCGGCTATTCCTTCGGAGGGCTCGTCGCTTTCGAAATGGCCCGCCGGCTTTGGGAGTCGGGAGATGAAGTGGCCTTGGTCGGCCTTTTCGACACAATGATGAGCCCTCTGAAATGGCCATTACGTTCATGGCTTTCCATTGTCCGCAGGCGAATGGCGCAGTTCGCCGCGGGCGTGGTTACCGCTCCCGTCAAGAACTGGCCGTCGGCGGTCTGGAAAATGCGTAGCCGTGTCCGCGAACTGCGAGGTTTCCTGAAGTCGTCACCCACCCGTGTTCTCAAGGTGTCGGCCTGCGCGCTGATCGCGTCGGCGCGGTATCGACCTGGGTTTTACCCCGGGGAACTGACGCTGTTCGCTCCAGTGGACCGGGAACCCGGCTTGCCTTCTCTTGAGGCGATCTGGCGCAAACACGCCGGCGCTCTATCCATTGTCGAGACCGCCGGTGCCCACTCAACGATTTTCTCCCCGGCCAACGCCGACTCCGCCGCCGCAGCCTTGACGCGCTGTCTTCCCGTGTGCGCCGAGAGAACCTTTCCTCCTGCTGCCACCTGCTGCATTCACTGATCCGGGCCGCGAGAGGCCATCTTCGGCAATCCGTCACCCGTTCACCGGGAAACTGAGGAATCAAGCGGCGGCTGTGGAGATTTCCATTACTTCCGCCTCGCCGGAGCGCACCGCCAGGCCGATCCTGGCCGGCTTCTTCCTGCGCTTGGCCTCGTACATCCGCTCGTCCGCGCGTTCCAGCAGCGTCTCCACGTCGCGGCCGTCTTCCGGGTACCGGGCCACGCCGGCGCTGATGCTGACGTTGGCCTGACAGTTTACTTCGGCCTCCAGCCGCCCGGCGATCTGATTCATGTGGGCGATGTATTCGGTCACACTCTCTTTCGATTGATTCATCACGACAACGAATTCATCGCCGCCCAACCGGGCCACCACATCCTCCGCACGGGTGTTCAATCGCAGGTGGCGCGCGATGGCCTGCAGGATGCGGTTGCCGGCAAGATGTCCAAACTGATCGTTCGCCTGCTTGAAGCCATCGAGGTCCATCACGATCACCGAGAACGAACCCTCGGCTCCCGCACACTTCTCTACTTCTTTCGCGAGGTGAGAGAAGAGGAAGCGACCGTTCGCCAGGCCTGTGAGCTCATCCGTATCGGCTGCGTTCGACGCGTGTTCGAAACGGAGCGAATTCTCGATCGCGTGCGCGGCCTTGGGCGCAATGGCCAGCAACAACCGGTAGTCGTCGGCGCTGAACGCCTCGGCGCCCAGGGCATAGAGCGTCAGCACCCCCACCATGCGGTCCTGCGAACGCAGCGGGATGGCGATGGCGGAACGAAGCGCGGTCGTCAGGCGGGGGTCGTTGAGATATCCCGGCTCGACCGCCGGATTGGCATTCACGATGGCCTTGTCGTTTTCCGCAACCCAACCCGAGAGACCCTGCCCCATGGGAATCTGGAGCGACGAGAACATCCGATAGCTTTCGCCTTTCACGAAGCGCGGAATCAGTTTCTGGTCCCGGATCAGATAAACGGCGATCGCATCGTGTTTGACGGCTTTGTTCAGTCGGACTGCCAGCAGCGCCAGCGTATCGTCGAGGCTGAGCGAATTCCCCAGATCGTTGATGACTTCCGTCAGCAGTTGGATTTCCCGCCGCGCGCTCGCGATCGACCGGCTGAAATCGCTCTCCGCGCGCGGCTCGCTCAGCATCGGGCCTTTCGCCTGCGCAAGGCCGGTTGCGGGGGCCAGCCCGCGCTTGATTCTTACGTGCGTCGAGAGCTTCGTGCGATGTCCACCGTTATGGGATTTCGCTTCCTGTTCCAGCTCCCGGTATATTGCGCTGCAGGATCGCTACAATTTTCGGATCGAACGCCTTGCCCGACTCGCCCGCGACGATCGCCATCGCTTCATCGAGCGGCAGCGCCTGCCGGTACTGCCGGTCCGATGCGAGCGCGTCGAGACAATCCACCGCGGAAAGAATGCGCGCGCCGATCGGAATCTGGTCGCCGACGAGTCCCTCCGGATAACCGGTTCCGTCGAATTTTTCGTGATGCGAATGCACGATCGGAACAACCGGATAGGGGAAATTCACGCGCTCGAGGATTTCGGCGCCCACCACCGGATGCACCTTCATTTTTTCGAATTCTTCCGGCGTCAGTTTTCCCGGCTTGGAAATGATGTACTCGGGAACCGCCAGCTTGCCCACGTCGTGCAGCAGCGCGGCCGCATTCAGAGCCTGCATCTCCGAGAGCGAAAGGTTGAGTTCCCGGCCAATTCCCGCGGCGTAGATCTGAACCCGGCGCAGATGAGCGGCTGTGGTCTCGTCTTTGGCGTCGATCGCCAGAGCCAGCGTCTCGATCGTCCGCAGGTGAAGCGCCGCCATATCCAGCAGATGGTCCTGCTGTTCCTGAACTCTGCCCAGATAAGTCGTGTAAGTGTGGTAGAGCAGGTAGAGCGAAGGCGCGGCTACGAGGATAGCGCCCCAGCCGAGGTTTTTTTCGAGAAGATGCACCACCCAGGCAATCGCTCCGCCGACGAGGTACTGAGGCGAGGTCCACAGATAAGAGGTGCGCCAGATCTCCACCAGGCTTCGCTGCGCGGTCAGGCTGATGATGCCGGCCACGCTGATCGTATTGATGAGAAAGTATGCAATCGCGGCTGCAAGGATCGAAATGCTGCCGAAATTCCCGGCGCGCTCCAGATAACCGGAATGCAATGCCATATTCGCCGCCAGCACCGGCAGCGGGACGCCCGCGACACTGAACAGAACCTGAAACCAGCGCGGCCGGGTCTGCGCATGAATCAGGCACTGACCGACCGTGCTCGTCAGGGCGACGATCATGGCCGGGCCCGCCCCGAGGTTCAGCAGTACGGCGAGAACGGCCACGTAGTTCATCGACAGGGTGCCTTGTACGCCCGGCAACCGGATCTTGAATCCGGCAACAGCCACGGCGAGAACGATCCAGATCAGCAGATCGACCGTGTGTCCGTGCGGCGTGCTGGAGATTGCGGTAAGCGCCGCCGCCACGCCGAGCACCACGATCAGCGCCCAGTAGATCTGAGCGCGATAATTCAACGAGACGAATGAGCTCATAAAGTCAGATCCTTATCGTTTGAGACCGTTCCATTAACGAAAAGATGGTCGATTCGCGTTGTTCATTGTCTCCACCGGTCTTAGTTCGATAATGGACGCGTTAAGAAGTTATTTCAATCTCGCAGGTACCGTTATCTGCGTTGACTTTGGTTATACAGGCGGGATGTGTCGGCGGGAATATGGAAGAAGTTATCGCCTGGCGGCGCGAGCCATCAGGGACTTACAGGATCGGGACCGATTTTGGTGTGGGCTCGAGACCCCTTACCAGGTTGGCGAAGGTTATCGGAATGCAAGCCAGGCCAAAGGCCGCTCCCGCATGGCTTGTTCAGGCGCCGGCCTGAACCTGTTCCTGGCGCGACCGCACAATCTGTTTCCGTTCCTTCAGGTAGCTGAAAAACTCTCCACCCTCGCGCAGACGCCGCACGAGCATCTGCCGATCCGTAGCCATTTCCCTGAGGAACCGCAGAATCGGCCGGTGCCGGAAATAAAAACGCCGGTACATCCGTTCCACCGCATCCTCAATCTCGTCCGAAGACAAATGGTCGTAGCGCAGCGTGGAAATCTGAATTCCGGAGCCTGAAACCTGCAGGGCGCCCGCGTCGATCCACCCGTTCGCCGTGGCCTGCTTGAAGAGTTCCGTGCCGGGATATGGCGCGGCGATCGAAACCTGTATGGAGAACGGATCGATTTCTTCCGCGAACCGGATCGTCTCCTCGATCGTTTCCTGCGTTTCGATGGGCAAGCCGATCATGAACGTCCCGTGGACCCGGATACCCAGCTTGTGGCAATTGCGCATGAACTGGCGCGCCGTATCCAGAACCAGCCCCTTTTTCATCCGGTGCAGGATCTGCTGATTACCCGATTCAAACCCGACCAGCAGCAACCGCAGCCCGTTATCGCGCAACTGCTTCAGCGTGTCGTAATCCAGATGAGCGCGCGCGTTGCAGGACCATGTGAGCTTCAGCTTCTTCATGCCTTTCGCGATTTCGATGGCGCGGGGTTTATCGATTGTGAAGGTGTCGTCGTCGAACATCCACTCCCGCACTTTGTCGCCGAAAAGCTCTTTGCCCAACTCCATCTCTTTGATTACGGCGGCGGGAGACTTCGTACGGTAAGCGTGCCCGCCGATGGTCTGCGGCCACAGGCAGAACGTGCACTTCGCAGGGCAGCCGCGGCCGGTATAGAACGAAACGTAGGGATGCTGGAGATAGCCAATGAAATATTTCGTCGATATCCAGGTCGCGGTGATAAACCGGAAGGACGCTGGGCATCGCATCCCAGTCGTGAATCAACTCGCGCTCCGGATTGTGGCGGAGCTTCCCTTCGGAATCGCGCCAGCTTAAACCGGTGATTTCGGCCCAGGGCTTTCCCTGCGCGACTTCGAGGCAGGTGTAGTCGAACTCATTGCGGCAGACAAAGTCGATGGCCTCGGATGTCTTGAGCGTCTCGGTGGGCAGAATCGCGACGTGCGCGCCGATCATGCCAATCGTCGCGTGCGGGTTCTTCGCCTTGATCGCCTCGGCGCATTTTGCGTCATTCAGAAGGGAGGGCGTGCTGGTGTGGAGAATGAAGAGTTCGTAGTCGTTGGCGATTGCGAGCACGTCGTCCATCGTCTGGTGATGAGGCGCGGCATCCATCAGCTTGCTTCCCGGCACCAGGGCGGCGGGCTGGGCCAGCCAGGTCGGGAACCAATAGGAGGTAATCTCGCGTTTCGCCTGATAGCGGGCCCCGGCTCCCCCGTCGAAGCCATCGAACGACGGAGGGCTGAGAAACAGAGTCTTCTTCACATCCATATATTTATCTTCTTATTCTTACATGCCTCAAAACAGAACATCGAAGTCGGCGGTGTATCTCCGATGGTATTCGCCGAAAAAAATCCCGTAGGCGGGATCGGCCATGTTCGCATGCACGCTGATCGGATTGAAATGATTGGTCAGATTGGAACCGGATACCCCGAACCGAAAGCTATATTTGTCTGTGACCTTGATATCTTTCGTCACCCGCGCGTCCACCGAGAAACTGGCGGGAAATCGCGCCGAATCGGGAACCCCTACGTACTGCTGCGCAGCGTTGTAAGAGGACCAGGGAAAGCCCGACCGGTATTCCACTTTCGGGAATCAGCCGGAACTTGCGCGGGAACGCAGATCATTCCCCACGCGAGAAACCGGTTCGGCGTCTCGCCCGGCAGGATAGGTGTGCGCATCCGGCAGGATCACAGCCGGGGGAAAGTTCGCCAGATACGTGTTGAATTCGTTCAGGTTCCCCACACCGTAGCTATGAACATAGGAAAGAAAAATCTGGCTTTCCTTGCCGAAGCTGCCGGCTCCGGTTACTTCCATTTGCCGGAAACGCGCGTTTCCGTCGCCGTCAGTACAAAGGCGTGCTCGGTCGCGGTCACCTCGGGCGAAAGCACGATCAGCTCCGACGAATTGGCTTGCAGATAATTCGGCGCGCAGCCGCAGCCGCGAACTCAGAATCTGCTCCACCTGGAGATTCGAATTGATGCTGTAAGGCGAAAAATTGCCCGGCGAACCGTTCGCGCGGTAAATCAGCGGTGAGTGATGCGGCGCGGCGGCCTCGGTCAGGTTGAAGTAATGATCGGGGCCGCTGAGCACCGTGCCATCGGGATTGTACGTGGTGATGGTCTCGTCCGGATAAAGGGCGAATCCGTAAACGTTCAGCGGAACGCGG
Organism: Terriglobia bacterium; assembly: GCA_963764845.1. GTDB lineage: Bacteria > Acidobacteriota > Terriglobia > Bryobacterales > Bryobacteraceae > BOG-234. The sequence goes on from CAVXUE010000002.1 coordinate 176,177, forward strand.
TCGTAGAAGATCCCGGTTCCCGCGCGGAAGATCGTGCGGCCGTTTTGGAACGGCGAAATAACCAGGCCCGCGCGCGGCCCCACCTGCCAGACATCGGTCACCTCCTGCTGCGAAACCCGCACGCCCACGTTCAGCGAAAGCGCGAATTCATGATCCACTGATCCTGCGCGAAGAAGGCGGATTCCACATCGGTCCGCGCGATGGGCCGGCCCGGCGTGAAGGTGATGTTTTCGATGCAGCGCGCCGGCGGCGTCAAGGATGTCGACGGGGTGTTCCTGGATCTGCGCATGCTCCGCGGTCCCGAGCACCACGGTGCCGATCTTGACGTTGTGCGTTCCCCACACCTGCTGCGAGAACGACCACGTTTCGCGCCATTCGAACCGCGACGACGTGCGCGTCTGCTGGCTGAAGTAGTTGCCCTCATTCCCTGTGGGCGTCAGGATCATGTCGAGCGGGCCCTGCGGCCACACTCCCGCGCGAAAGCTGGCGGCGGAAAGCGCGCTGTCGAGCAGCGTTCCCCGGAATCGAGGCATGCTCGATGACGTTGCCCGAATAGCTGGAATCGGAGGTGGTGGGGGATACCGGCTGCGGATCGAAGAAATCCAGATTCGCGAAGCGCGTGTGCGAATCGGTCATATGGAACGTGCCGTCGACGATGTTCGACGAGTTGATCGTGTAATCGAGCGCGGTCAGCGAATTATAGCCTTCGCGGCGGAATTCGTTGTTCGGGAACGGCAGCGTGATCACCGGCGTTTCCCTCATCTCGTACTGCACCGATTCCAGCAGGTAGAGCCGGTTCTTGATCAGCGGCCCGCCAAAATTCACGCGCGGCGTCGAGGAGCGCAGACCCACCATATGCCAGCTGCGCCAGCGAAACTCCGGCAGCGGATCGTTCAGTTCGAAACGTCCATTTGTCGCCGCCTTTGCGCGTCTCCACCGTCACCACGTCGGCCGTGAAGCCGCCGTATTCCGCGAGAAACGGGCTGGAAAGAATGGTCATCGAGCGGACGCTGTCGATCGGCACCGTGGCCCCGAACTGCCCCGTCGCCGGATCGGTCGTGGTGATGGAGTTGACGAGCAGCGCGCTGCGGTGCTCGCCGCTGCCGGAGAGCCGGAGTTCGCCGTTGGGCAGCCGCAGGATGCCAGGCGACAGCGGAAGCGCGTCGGTCACGGTGAAAGGGCGGTCGGGCAGGTCTTTCACCTGCTGGCGCTCGAGCACCGCCGGCGTGTTGGCTTCTGCGAGCGGAGTGTCGATCACGCCCTGCACAGTGATGCTGTCGGTCCGGGTGGCGCCTGTGGTCAGAATCGGCCTCGATACTGGTGGCGTTCCCGGCGGCGGCGTCCTCAGGCGGGTTCACGTCGACGTCCGTAGTCAGTTCGTCGAAGCTTTTCGCCTTGATGGACAGGCGGTAGCGTCCGGGAGCTACATCGGCGAAATGCGCCGATCCCGGAATCGTCCGTCTGCGCGCTGCGCGGGGTGCGAATCTGCCTCCGGGAGGTGGAATTCCCGGTGCAGCCTGAAGCGTCACGGTACGCCAGCGGGACCGCTTTTCCCTGCAGATCGTGAACCGCCACATCGAGGCGGGCGCTGGCCGCGGGTTGGGCAGCGAACGGACGCCTGCGGCGATCAATAAACCCAGTCCGAGTCGAAAGACGTTCATAGTCGACCGCTGCACGAAGCCCTGCAGGTGAAACAATGGTGTTCCACAATAGCATTTTGATCTCCTCGGCAGGCCTAAAGGTTCTAACAATATTGAAATGAGTCTCGGAACTGCGCGTGGAAAAGCTGGTTTACGGTGGCGACGGCCTGAGCCGGCTGGATGGCGAAGTCGTCTTCACGCCTTTTGTACTGCCTGGCGAAGCGATCGAGGCCGACCGGGCGAATCGCGCCAGCACGTGCAGCGAGCCCGGCTGGTGCGCGTTGCCGAGCCGTCGCCCGATCGCGTCGTAGCCGCCCTGTCCCGGTGTTTGGCCGGTGCGGCGGTTGCCAGTACCAGCACGCGGGCTACGAAGCGCAGTTGCGTTCAAGCGCGAAATCCTCGCCGAAACACTCCGGCGCGTGGGCAAGATCGATTTCGATGCGGCCCGGATCGGAATCGAACCGGGCGAGCCGTTCGGATACCGCAATCGCGCCCAGTTCCATTTCGAGCGCGGGCCGCATGGGTTACCGGGAGATGAATTCGCGACAAGCTGGTCGAGATGCGACAGTGCCCGATCAGTTCGCCGAAGATCAACGAGGCGATCCCGGCGCTGAACCGCATGGTGCGCGATCGGCGCTGGCCCGATTTCGTCGGGTCGCTCGAAGTGTTTACCGACGAGAGCCAGGTCCAATGGAACGTGCTCGAAAGCCAGCGGCCGGTCGCAAAACGATTTTTCGAATGGCTGGCGGCAAGAGGTGCCGGGAACCGTTGCCGGACCTCTGGAGTACGCCGTCAACGGAGATCTCTTCACCGTAAGCGGAACGTCGTTTTTCCAGGTCAACCGGTTTCTGCTGCCGCGTCTCGCCGATCTCGCGATCGGGAGAAGCGCGGGGTAGCGTAGCGTGGGATCTCTTCGCGGGCGCGGGATTGTTCTCGCTGCCTTTGGCCCGCCGGTTCGAGCGCGTGGTGGCGGTGGAAGCGGGCAGGAGCGCCGCGGATCTGCGGCACAACGCCGCGCGCGCCAGGCTGAAGGTGGAAGTGGTCACCGGGCAGGTCGAGGAGTTTCTCGCCGCAGGCCAGGACTCCGCCGGATTTCGTATCTGGCGGACCCGCCGCGGGCCGGCCTGGGAAAGCCGCTTCCGCGCGATTACTCGACTCTGCGCGCCGCCGACACTGGTCATCGTGTCCTGCGACCCGGCTACGCTCGCGCGCGACCTCGCCGTGCTCGCGCCCGCCTATGAGATCCAGCGGATCACGCTGGTGGATCTGTTCCCGCAAACCTTCCACATGGAAACGATCGTGAAGCTAGGACTTCGGTAAAACCGCCCACGCCACGATGTAAGCGAACAGCCCGATATGGGGCGGCAGCAGCAGCAGCGCCACCCAGATGATCCGCATCAGGGTGATATCGGCCCCGAAGTATTCGGCGAACCCGGCGCAGACTCCGGCGATCTTCTTTCCGGAGAGAATCCGGCGCAGCTTCTTCGGGGGCGCCGCGGCCGAGATCACGGGTACGGTGGGCGTGCCGCAGGCGGTACAGAAACGCGCCGTATCCGGGAGTTTCGCGCCACACCGCGTACAGAACATATCTCCGCACCAATTAAATCACGATATCCACACTTTGCCGCGACGGCTCGTCAAGGTAACAATTAGGGTATTTATGGCGATGGCAACCGGCAGCGCCCTGATGCTCGCGGCGGTTTCCCTGCAGGCCGCCGTGATTCGGGGTATTGTCGTCGAGAACATGACGGGATATTCGCTCTCGCGCGCGTTGGTCACCGTGCAGATGATCGGCGCGCCTTCCGACGCCGCTGTCTCCGTCCGCACCTCGGAATCCGGCGTGTTCGAATTCAGCAGACTGGCCCCGGGCGCCTATATCGTGAGAGCCTCGCGGCGCGGATTTCTGCCGATGGAATACGGCCAGCGCCAGTGGAACTCGGCGGGCCTTCCGGTTATCGTAGGCCAGGATGCCGCCGCCTCCGTAAATATAAGGCTCTCGCGGCTGGGCGCTATTACGGGAACGGTGCGCGATGAGAACGAGGTAGGCATCCCGGAGCAGGATGTCGCGGCATACACCAACACCGAACCACCCCACTATGTGACCCGCGGGCGCAGCGACGATCGCGGCGTTTTTCGGATTGGCGGGCTCGACCCCGGCTCTTACCTTGTCCGCACAACCGGCGACGAGGACCTCGAACTTTCCTACCTGCCGACGTTCTCGCGGCAGACTCTGCGCGTCGCCGAAGCCCGGCCCGTGCAGGTTTATCTCGACGATGAAGCCCGCGACGCCGACGTGCGACCCATCAAAGGCACGCTCTTCAACGTGTCCGGCGTCGCCGGACCGCTGCCGCAGCCCAATCCGGGGAACTTCACGGTGACCGTGACGCTCGCTTCGGACCTCGGCCGGCGCACCTTCGACGGGCCCGCATTCCATTTCACCGCGCTGGCGCCGGGGGAGTATGAGATCTACGCCGAAGCGCGTGAGAATCCTCCTGGCACACGCTATCTCGGCGGGTATACCGAGTTCCGCGTGGAACGAATCACTTCCGGGCTGAACGTTTTGCTGACTCCTATGCGCGAAACCCAGTTCAATTTTCAGGGTGTCGCCGGCCGCATCATCGGCCGCCGCAAGGACCTTGCCGGCGTTGGGACGGTTCAGGAGATTCCGCTCTCGGCCGCCAATCGCGCTTTGCTCGCGCCCGGCCGCTGGGAACTTGCCGTCATTCCTCCCGCGGGCTACTACGCGGCTGGCTTCTATCCGGCAGCGCCCGGCTCGCGGCCCGAGGGCTGGAACGAGATTCAGTCGCCGCGGACCGGCCTGGTTACGATCGCGCTCTCGGGTGGCGCCAGTTCGCTGCACGGAATCGTAACGGAGTCGGGATCTCCCACGGCCTGGGCGCCTGTTTTTCTCGAAACCTGGGACCCGGCCAGGCGGACGCGACTTGTCGATCTGCGCGCAGCGCGGGCCGACGTGCGCGGCAACTACAGGTTTGAAGGACTCCCGCCCGGCAGCTACCGGGTGTTATCCACCTTCGAATACGGTGCGCCCGATTCCCAGGCGATGGATCTCGCCAGTGCTCAGCCGATCGACATCGCCGAGCATACCGATCTGCAAACGGACCTGGAATTATTCGGAGCCCATTAACCTACTGCCGTAACGCCACGCGAAACGCAACGCGGTCCGCATCCGAGATTCCCGAGTGTGCCGCGATATCGCCGCGCTTCTTCAACTGCGTCCGATATCGTCCGAAATAATCCGCGATATCGCCGCCGTACTGAAAGCTGTACATGATATCGGCGAAGTTACGCGTATGCGGCAGGCCAAACGCATGGCCGCTCTCATGCAGGCAGGTGAGGTAAACAATCGTCTCGCGCAACAGCGGATCGCGCCGTCGGCGCTACGCTCGGCAGCACATATATATTGGCGCCGCGCTGGCCATCGACCATCGCCGGTTCGGTCTCGCCGTAAAGGCCCGAATTTCCGTTGACCCAGTGAATGCGAAGTCGCGCGTGCTCTTCCGTCGGCGCTCTTCTTCAGCACGATCATGCCGCCCGATTCGCGCTGCCAGGCTTCGAGCGCCCATTTGCCAAGCTCCGGATCGCCCGCCATACATCCCGTGGCCTTCGCCGTTTCGGGCGCGCAGTCTTCGATCCACCATGTATATTCCTGGGCGGCCGGGAGTAGCGCCGCATATGCCAACAGATATATAGCGATGCGTCCGATCACAGAACTATTCTAAGACCTGAAAAAATACGACGTGCCGAGAGTTCTCCGCCGTCGCAGGTGTTTTCATTGTCTGTGCGTTCCGCAGGCTTCGATTCATCGGATATGTATTTTCCGCTTTATGCGCTGGCATTATGCGCGGCTTCGGCCAGATTCGGCCGAGCGCCGGGAACTGCGCGCCGAAGCGCCCAGCGCCGCGCGCCTGCTCGACCAGGCCACGTGGGGGCCCACCCCCGCATCCATCGCGCAAGTCCAGCAAATGGGGATCAACGCCTGGCTCAACGCGCAGTTCGCGCTGAATACATCCGATATTCCCGATCAGCCGATTCTCGACTCGGCGGGCAAGAACAACAGCAATCTCGCGCCCGTGCAGAGCGCGTTCTTCGCCAACGCCATGACCGGCGACGATCAACTCCGGCAGCGCGTGGCCTTCGCTCTTTCCGAGATCTGGGTGGTGTCGGCCGTTTCCGATCACTGCCGCCTACGCCTTTCCTCCCTACTGGCGCATCTTCCGCGACAATGCGTTCGGAAACTATCGCCAGATCATCCAAGCCGTCACGCTGAGCCCCGCCATGGGCACTTATCTCAACATGGCGAACAACAACAAGGGCAATGCCGCGAAAGGCACCGCGGCGAACGAGAACTATGCCCGCGAGCTGATGCAGCTCTTCACGCTGGGCCTGACGCAGCTGAATATGGATGGCAGCCCGGTCGCTCGCCAACAACGTTCCGGTGCCGACCTACAACACCAGCCGTGGTCACAAACATGGCGAAGGTGCTAACCGGCTGGACTTACCCCACCGCGCCCGGCGCAACCGCCGAAGAACAACAATCCCGCAGTACTACTTCGGCGCAGATGATTCCGGTCGATGCGGAGCACGACACTTCCGCCAAGACCATCTTCAACAACGTCACGATTCCCGCCGGCCAGACCGCAGAGATGGATCTGGAATCTCTTCTGGACGCCTTGATGTCGCAGCCCACCATGGCGCCGTTTGTTTCGCAGCAGCTGATTCAGCACCTGGTCACCAGCAACCCCAGCCCGGCGTATATCGAGCGCGTGGCCAAGGTGTTTCAGAACGACGGCACGGGCGTCACGGGCGACATGCAAGCGGTGATCACCGCCATCCTGACCGATCCCGAAGCGCGCGCCGCGGACGACTCCGAGCGCCGCGGTCAACCCCGAACTTCGGTCATATGCGCGAACCGGTTCTCTTCATGGCCAATATTCTGCGCGGGTTGAATGCGAACACTCGGCGCGTCGAGCGCCATCTACAATCAGGCCACGGAAATGGGCCAGCAACTCTTTTACTCGCCCAGCGTATTCAGCTATTTCTCGCCGCAATACCGCACCGAAAAAGGATTGCTCGGCCCCGAGTTTCAGCTCTACACGACGCAGACCGCGGCCGACCGCGCCGATATCGTTCACTCGATTCTTTACGGCACGCTCGACAAGAGCACGACGGTGAACCTCACGCCGTTTGTCCAGCAGGCCGGCACCGTCGAGAGTCTGCTGAATTACATCGGCTCGGTATTCCTGCATGGCGGCATGTCGGCGAATTTGTACCAGCGGCCTACACCGCGGCTGCCGCGCAGAAGACTGCCACGGCCCAGGTGCAGGCGGCGCTCTACGTCGTGCTGACGTCGGGCGAATATCAGGTCATCCAGATGAACAGAAGGACAATTAATCCGCATTGGCGCGGCATCGGTGGGATCGCTCGCGTTGCGGCCGTTCGGGCTGCTCCCCGCGCTCGCGCAGAGCGGCCCGGACTATCGCGCGCTCGTCTGCGTGTTCCTGTTCGGCGGAAACGATTCGAACAACACCGTCATCCCGATGGACGATACGAATTACAAGGCCTATACTTCGATCCGCGGCAGCCTGGCGCTCAGCGGCAGCCGATCTCACTCCGACGGTCACCAGCGTCTCCGGCGCGCCCTATGCCTTCCACGCCAAACTTGCCGAAGTTGCGAGCATGTTCTCGTCGAAGGAACTGGCCGTGGTCGCCAATGTCGGATCGCTTGTGCAGCCTTTGACCCGCGCGCAGTATCAGGCGCAGCAGGCGGCGCGATTCCGAACAATCTTTTTTCGCATGCCGACCAGCAGCTGCAGTGGCAATCTTCGATCGCCCAGGGCAACAGCTCGACCGGATGGGGCGGGCGCGCCGCCGATTACATCGCCGCGCAGAAGATCAATTCTTCGAATTTCCCGACGTTTTTCTCGGTCGCCGGCAATACCCTCGAAGGCGCCGGTGCGAACACGCAGCCGGTCGCGCTCGCCCCGGGACAATCGTTGACGCTCGCGGGTTTCAACTCGACCACCGCTTCGCAGGCCATTCTGAGTTCGCTCAAGAATCTGCTGACGCTTGGCAGCGGAGCTTCCCTGGTGCAGGCGGCCGACGATACCATGTCGGCCAGCATCGCGCGACGCGACCGCCTCTGTCGGCCGCGCTCGCCAAAGCCACGGCGCTGAAAACCGTGTTTCCGGCCACCAGCATCGGCGAGCAGCTGCAGCAGATCGCCCAGGTCATCCAGGTACAGGCGGACCTCGGCATGCGCCGCCAGATTTTCTTCGCCTCGCTCGGCGGATTCGACACGCATGCGCAGGAGCTCGAAACGCACAACATCTGTATCCGCAGCTGAGCCCGGCGCTGGCTGCGTTTTATAGCCGCCACTCAGGAACTGGGTGTCGCGCAGAACGTCACCACGTTCACCGAATCCGACTTCAGCCGGACCTTCCAGCCGACCACAGGCGATGGCAGCGACCATGCCTGGGGCAGCCATCATCTGGTGCTCGGCGGAGCGGTGCAGGGCGGCCAGATCTACGGCACGTTTCCGACGTTCGAGCTCGGCGGACCGGACGACACCGACATCCGCGGCCGCTGGATCCCATCAACCGCCATCGATCAATATGGCGCGACGTTATGCTCGTGGTTCGGCATCCCCGACAGCGCGCTGCCCACGATTTTCCCGAACTTCTCCAACTTCGGCTCGCGGAAACTGGGTTTTCTCGGTTGGCCGGCTGGCCTGGAACGCAACTCAAGTCACATTTCCAATCTGCAACAGCGCCCACTGGGCATGCTCGGCAACAATCGCATCTTTTGATACCGCCAGCTTCTCCAGCGGGCCCCGAAACTTCTCCAGCCCCGCGTTCCCCATCGCCACTGCGACATTCCTCAGGAACCCGCCATACCTGGCGCGAGACACCGGGGCGTCCTGAAATAAATCGTGGAACTCCGCCTCGTCGAGCGCAGCCAGACGTTCGAGCGAAGGAGCAAAGGTTCGTGGACGAAACGCAGCTTCCTCCGTCACGGCCGCGCGGCGATTCCAGGGACAGACATCCTGGCAAATATCGCACCCGAAAACATGCGCTCCGACAGCCGGACGCCAAACCTCCGGAATCGAAGACCGCAACTCAATCGTGAAGTAAGAAATGCAAAGCCGGGCGTCGAGCTCGAACCGGCCATCCGGCGAAGCGACAATCGCATCGGTGGGACAGGCATCGATGCACCGCGAACAGGTGCCGCACCGGTCCGGCGGAGGCGAATCCGGCGCAAGATCGAGCGTAGTGAGCAACTCCCCCAAAAAAAACCACGACCCGATCTTCTGATTGATCAGGCAGGTATTCCTGCCAATCCATCCCAGCCCCGCCTGATGGGCGAGCGACCTCTCCAAAAGAGGCGCGGTGTCGACACAGATCCTGAATCTGAAGGACTGGATCTCCAGTAATTTCCGCGTAAGCGATTCCAGCCGCGCCCGCAGCACATCGTGGTAATCCGCGCCCCACGCATACCGCGAAATCCAGGCGCGCTCCACATCGGAAAACTCGGTCGAGAGAGGCTCGGGACCGTTGTAAACCAGCCCCACGCAGATGATCGACAGCACGCCAGGAAGAAGCTTTTTCGGATCGCTTCGGATTTCGGCGCGATGGTCCGTAAGGTATCGCATCTCGCCGGCGAGCCCGCGATCCACCCAACCTCGGAACCGGGCAAAATGCGCCATCGGACCGGGCGCAGCCACGCCAACAAGTTCAAACCCGCACTCCGCGGCTAACTCGCGAACGACGCGGCTATCGAGCGCCACACTGCCGGGCTGCGATCGTAACGGAGCGGTGTCCATGCCCCAATGATGGGTCAAGAAAACGAAACGGTGCAAGCCGTATAATCAATGCCTTATCATTCGCGTTCCCATACGTAGGCAAAGAATCGTCGCGTCTCACGGAACCCGAAGCGTTCGTAAAGACGAATCGCATCCGCATTTGCGGTAGTGACATTCAGATTGAACCGCGTCGCACCTTGATGCCGAAGCGCCTCCGCGGCCCGGGTCAACAATTCGTTGCCCAATCCCGCGCCCCTGGCATTCTCCGTCACGCAAAGTTCGCTGATATGGCCGACCTCTTTTGCGATGAAACTCGCCAGCACAATCCCCGCGGGCTCATCCGTCTCCGCGTCAAAAGCGGCAAAGGAACCGGCCCTCGAAAACCCGCAACCGGGATACTGCACGAGCTTATGGAGCACGCGAAGCATTCCGGCGGAAGAGCGGTATTGGTCGTTGATCCAACTGTCGATGTGATTGCGGTATGCGGATGAGATCACGGTTGCGGCGAGCGCCTGGAGATCGTCGGTCCACGCTTGAAAGTGAAAACGAGGCCCAACAACGCGGCGCGGAGGCAGAGTCGCGCCTCCACAATCCAGCGCCATCAGCGACCGCTCGAATGACGCGACGCTTCGTTCCCGCTGGATCGCCTTTTGACCCGCCGTACGATTCATCAGTATGGGCTGGCTCTCGATCCGGTAGACTCGCGGCGTGGCTATCAAGGCATCCAGAATTGAGACAAAAAGGCTCGCTTCGGCATCACCGTCGCGCCACGACGGCCGCACATACAGATTTCCAATGAGACCTTTGCGGTCTTCGATGGTCGCGTAGACGTAGCCCGCCACTTCGGCGCCATCGAGCAGCGCGAATCCGGCGAGCGCTCTGCCGCCGATGAGTTTCCGGATGAGTTGGGCGGATGTCGAAAAATCCCAATCGAGCTCGGCCCGCGACTCAACTGTTTCATCCCACAACAGAGGATCGAGTTGGCCTGCGCTGAGTCGGCAAAGATCGACTATTTCCAGGGCGGCCACCTGGCGGTTCTCAGGTGCGGCTAGCATCGCATATCCAGATAGTCGCCGGCGCCGGAAAAATTCTCCGACCCGCCCCGGGATTCTGGCAGCCCTTCCGGCTACCTGCCGCGGAAAGCCGCTTCCTGATTATGGCTGAACGTTGGCCCCGTATCCCCTTATTGCACGCCGCCAGGACCCTTCGCCGGACCCGAAATGTGCTGCAGGTCGAAATTATCCTCCTGGCAGATATATTCCATAAGATCCTGGCCCGCCATGATGCGCGCTCGCCCGACCGTGGTAAATGGCTTCGTATATGTTCCCGGATCGGCGATAGTAACCTCAATCGTCATATTGCCGAGGTCGGTTCGCGTGTAACGTTCCACGGTATGCAGCTGTTCGGTATGCGGGTGCCCCTTGTAATCGAACCAGAACTTGTCATTGAAACCGACGGTATCCACCACCAGCGTTTTGCCTTCCCAATGCCCTGTGGAATGGCCGTACCAGGCAGGAACCGCATCCTCGGGATGCTTGCGCCCGTCCATGAAAATCTGCCGCCAGCTATGGATGTTTCCCTCGTAAACGATGAAATAAATCCCCGGTGTCTGCGCGATTCGCCAGGGGTATGGTGAACCTCTCGGAATTCCAGCCGGCAAACAATTCGACTCCGGATCGTCCTTCGACAGACGCGTCTTGACCAGTGCTTCCGCCCATGGCAGCATCACGACCGAGTCACCTGGCTTCAGACCGCGTGGGTTCGCAATGTCGGCATCATTGCTGCCGCTGCCCAGCCAGACGCCTGAGAGATCCGGCGTTCCATCCGCAAGCACAGGCGCGGGACCGGTCGGCGTGGGAGGCTGCTTTTGATAGAGGCCGACATTCCCGCCCCTGCCTTGAGGCGTGGCGGGCGCAGACTGCGCCGCGAGCGCCATCGCGGTCAACGCCAACGCCGCGGCGACCTTACTTGAGGTCTTCATAAGCGGACAGGAAATTCAGCTTGTGGCCGTCGGCGAATTCGATCGATTGCGCGATGCCGAATTTCGAATTGTCTTTGGCCGGGGAGCCGGAGACCGTGACGACATCGCCCGCCTTCAGAGAATTCCGCTTCCAGCCGTTCCGCAGCAGGATACTCGGGCTGGCGAGCTCCAGATTCCAGCCCGTCACCGCGCCGTCCGCATCCTTCACGTCCATGTAGAAGTGGGCGTGCGGATTGGTCCATTCCATTTTCGTGACGACACCCTTCAACTCGATCTTTTTGTTCGTATCGAACACCGCGGCGCCCGAATGGTGGGCGAAAATCGGAAGCGCTGCCACCAGCCCGGCAAACACAACCGTCAGCCCGAGACTCAGTTTCATTACACGGATTCTTTCATAGCGGTGCGTCGGGTGCAAGCCAGCCGACGGTACCCTGTCATAATCGGCTAACTAACAGACGAAACAGCCACTTACCGTTCAATGGCACTATACCCCATCCGACCCCGATCCGGCGCAGTTCGATGTTTTGGCCTCGATCTATCCATCGGGATAGTACTACGCTAGGTGAAAATAGCTGGTACTGCACTTTCAGGAGCCTTCAGACGATGCACAAACCGATTAAGTACGCCGAAAAAGCGGTCACAGTGGCAGCTGGCGCGGCCTGGCAGGTGTTCAACACCCTCAATTCGATCAGACCGAACCCGTCCTTCACGCCCAAATGGTCTGAAAAGCCGCTCCTGAAATCCTGGGAAAAGCAGAAGCCACCGCTCGGCTGGCCCCGCACCACGGACTCTCTTTGTCCGAAATGCGTCCCCGAGATCCGCAATAAAATTGTCAACGGCGAAGTCCCCGTCGAGATCCTCCGCAATGAGAAGGTCGGCGAAATCAAAGCGCAGATCATCAATCGCGACGGCAAGATCCTGATGGTGAAGGAGTGCCCCATCCACGGCCGCTTCGAAGACGTGATGGCGATCGACGCCGAATTCTTCGATCACCTCGAGAAAGTTTTCCCCGGCCGCGACATCCGCGCGCACAACGATAAAGATCTCCACAACCACGGCTCCAGCACCGTCACGCACGGCCGCGGATCGGTCCTGACGATCGACCTCACCAACCGCTGCAACATGATGTGCGACCCCTGCTTCATGGATGCCAACCAGGTCGGGTTCGTCCACGAATTGACCTGGGACGACATCAAGACCATGCTGGACAACGCGATCTCGATCAAGCCGAGACGCCAGATGTCGGTGCAGTTCTCCGGTGGCGAGCCGACGCTTTCGCCCTTCTTCCTCGATGCCGTGAAATACGCCCGCAAGGTCGGCTACAACAGCGTCCAGGCCGCGACAAACGGAATTGAGTTTGCGAAGTCGCCTGAGTTTTGCCGGCAAGCCGCCGAGGCCGGACTGCGTTATGCATACCTTCAGTTCGACGGAATCGGCAATGCTGCTAACTCGCATCGCGCTGTCGGCAATCTGTTCGACGTGAAGCTGCGCGCGATCGAAAACCTGCACTCGAACGGCGTCGACATCGTTCCGGTCATCACGATCATCAACGGCGTGAACAACGAACAAGTGGGCGCGGTGATCAAGTTCGCTCTGGACAATCCCAAGAAAATCTCGTTCCTTTCGTTCCAGCCGGTTTCGTTTACCGGCCGCGACGAAGAAGTCACGGATGAGCGCCGTACCGCGCAGCGCTACACGCTTTCTCACCTTGCGCATGACGTCCGGGATCAGGTCGGCATGGGCATTCCGGCCCGCGACTGGTTCCCGATCTCGTTCATGAGCACGTTCTCTGATTGGGCCGATCTCATCCACGGACCGGCGGCGGACTGGGGCCAGCTGAGCTGTGGCTGCCATCCCAACTGCGGGATCGGCATGGCGGTCATGATCGATAAGGAAACCAAGGAATTCCGCCCCGTGACGGCCTTCCTCAACGCGGAACAGCTCGCGAAAGATGTCGCCAGCGTCAATGACGCGGCGCGCGGCAAGACCTTGTCGGTAATCGGAGTCGCGCTGGCGCTGCTTCGCAACTACGACCCGATGCAGGCGCCCAGTACGTTCAAGCTCACCGACCTGCTGCAGAAGTTCGACAAGTGCTTCGGAGCCACTGGCCGCAACTACGGCAAAGTCACCGGCGACCGCACGTTTGACGATATCGAAAAGCGGCGAAAGGATCGCTGGAATTTCCTGTTCATCGCAGGCATGTGGTTCCAGGACCTCTTCAATTACGACTTCCGGCGGACCGAGCAGTGCATCATCCCCTACGCCACGCAGGAAGGCGAAATCAGCTTCTGCGCCTACAACACGGGCGTGGGCTGGCGGAACATCATCGAGAAGATGCACATGACCGCGACGCTCACCAAATGGTACGCGGAAAAGGGCCGGCACGAAATCATCGCCGGCGGCAAGAATGTGAACCTGCCGTCGACGGACCACTCGCTGATCCTCAATCTGGACGACGTGAATCACGGTCTCCAGCACGATCTGGACGACCAGGGAATCGCCAAGACCGCCCGCGAAGAGAAGCTGCGCAAACGCAATACGGAGATGGCGAAGAAAGCCGCCGAAGATGCGCGTATGGCGAAGCTCTATCGCGAAGTGGTGCTGAAAGAGAAGCCGGTCGAAGGCGGATTCGTGCCGCTCGAAACGCTCGGCGGGATCAAGCCCGCGGCCAAAAAAGAAGAAGTTGGCAGCTTCGGCGATTAGTCGCTGGAAGTCAACAGCAGCGCTTTGATTCCGGTCCACCGGATCAGCATCCAGGCCAACGCGACGCCGATGGTGTCGTCGCGAACGTCCCACCACTCAAACGGGTGCTTATAAAGCAGACGCTGGCTTGTTTCAATGGCCACCGCCAGGCAGAAGATCCCCAGGGCGGCAGTCGAGGCCTGTTTGGCGTTCCGGCTCAAAGCGAAAAGCATCACGCCCGCGGCCCCGAATGAGACCAGGTGCCACACCTGATGAATGATCGACTGGGCCTCGCCGTGCGGTCGCCACGGCTGCAGCGAAACCGCCACTAGAAAGAAGACCCACGCGGTCGCGATATGGCGCAGCCAGTCCCTGGTCAACATACGTGCCGAAGGTGTCGAATCGCACACGGATCTTTCTTTCGAGCCCGCCATCGCATGAGATAATCGTAGCTTCCCACTGGAGTCGACGAACTATGCCGCAAGGAAAGCTGTTCCCGCTCGCCGTTGTTTTGATTGCCGCTCTGCCGCTGGGCGCACAACTGCAGGATGTGGCGCGCCCCGTCTATGCGGGTGTTGGGGATCTCAACCCGAATTCCAACCTGCCAATACAGAAGGTCGGCCCCGAGGATCTTCTGGGTATCCAGGTTTATGACGCGCCGGAATTCACCCGTACCGCCCGGATCAACTCCGACGGAACGATACGCTTGCCCATGTTGAAGGAAACAATTCGCGTCCAGGGACTTTTCCCCAGCGATATTGAGGTGCTGCTTGCGGAAGCGCTGAAGCGCGAGGGGCTGTTTGTGGATCCCTTCGTCACCGTGAACGTGCTCGATTATCACAGCCGCCCGATCAGCGTGGGAGGTGCGGTGAGAACGCCGATCATTTTCCAGGCCGTGGGCAACGTTACGCTCCTCGATGCACTGAACCGTGCCGGTGGGCCAGTGCCGGACATTGCCGGACCCGAAGTTGTCGTGACACGCCCCAACGGCGATTCCGGACCTCCTTTGGTGCAACGCATACCTTACAAAGCGCTCATGGGTGGCTCCGAACCCGAGTTGAATATCAAGCTGACCGGCGGTGAGGAAATCCGCATCCCGGAAGTGGGCAAGATTGTCGTTACCGGCAACGTCATGAAACCCGGCGTCTATCCGGTGCTTGACCCCATTGAAACCAATACCGTCAAGAGCGCGGTCGCGCAGGCTTGGGGACTGGCTCAATACTGGGGCACGATCGGGTACATTTACCGCACGGACGAGAAGGGGAACGTTCACGAAATCACGATACCTTTGCGGGGCATTATGCAGCGGAAGGCGCCGGACGTCACCCTCCAGGCGCGCGATGTCCTCTATGTTCCGGACGCCTCCAACAGACGAATCACGCAGGAAATCGTGACGATGCTGATGGGGTTGGGCCCGGCGTTCACCAACGCCCTGATCTACCTGAGTCGCCCCTGAACCCGCGGCAACGAGGTTGGGACAGTGTTACGCGACTCGCGTCTGAACCCCGCCGCCTGAAACCTTCAGGAGATCGCGCGATATCAGTTCTGCCTCCCGGTCGCCGTCGATCCGGTGATAATCGGCCTGGCGGTAATACTCCACCAGCGGCGCGCAGGCAGCGTTGAACTCCACGAACCGCCTCATAATCACGCTCTCCGAATCGTCATCGCGCCGTAACAATTCGCCCCCATCGTTCTCACAGAGCGTTCCCGCGCGCGAGGGCCGGGACAGAAGGTTGTAAATCGTCCCGCACACCGCACACTGCCGCCGCGCCGTCAGCCTCTCCAGCAACCGGCTCTGCGAAACTGCGAGATGCAGCACCAGCGGCTTCCGCATCTTCATGCCTGCCAGTATCCTGTCGAGGCAGTGTGCCTGGTTGACAGTCCGCGGAAAGCCGTCGAGAATGATTCCCCGGCCGCGCTCGCTCCGCAGTCGCGCTCCCACCGCATCGCAGACAGTCGAATCGCTCACCAGCGAGCCCGATGCCAGAATTTTCCGCAGCCGCAATCCCCCCGCGGTATTCTTTTTCGCCTCCGCGCGCAGCATATCGCCCGTCGAAAGACTCGGAATTCCGAGCTGTTACGAAAGCCAGGAGCTCTGCGTGCCTTTGCCGCTGCCCGGTGCCCCCAGAAAGAGAATTACTCTCGAAGTCATGCTTGGTCTCAAATACGCTTTCCCAGTAGATCCGAAAATGGTTTCGGGCTCAAGACCCCCAGGCGCCCGGGTTTGACTGGTCCGGATCGGACTACTTTCTGGTACGATATATCCCACCATGTCAGTTGATTTGCTCCCGGGTCTGAGGGAAGACCTTGGAATGCGCCGTATCGGCAGCGGTATGGCTCGTCTCGATGAATACTGGGCCCGCTCCGGTGGCCTCGAAGCCGGGCATCCCGATACTCCTGGCCTGCTTTGCTATATCGCGCAATGGGTTGATGCGGGTTGGCGCGGTATCGAAGTCGTCCAGCACGGGCTGGGTGTGTTCCCGAAAGGCCGGCGCATTCACCTTTCGCATGCTCGACTTCGCCTATGTCCTCATGGCCGAAGGCGTGGTCTGGGTGGCGGAGGAAAACGTCGGGCGCGCGCTCGCCAACTTCAGTCTCGTATTGTCGCTGCGAGGCGAAATCTCCGATCCGGTCGTGCTCGCGCTCGCACACTTCTGGAGCTCGCGCTGTTGCCGCAAGGCGGGCGAATATGACAACGCAATGCATCACGCCGCCGAGGGCTATCGCTACGCATCGGAGGCCGGGATGGAACCGATGGCGGCGGCCATGCGTGTTGCCGAAAGCTGGCTGCTGTTCCAGAAAGGCCGCATCAAAGACGCGCTGAAGCTTCTGGGAGAAGCCGACGCTGTCCTGCGCGAAACAGACGATTACATCACGCGCGGCAACATCCAGTCGAGCTACGGCCGCATGTACCGGCGCGAAGGCCGTTACGATCTCGCGCTGCGGCATTTTTCCCAGGCGATCGAAGAATACGGCAAGCGCGATTCCGAGCATCGCAATCTCGCCCGCTCGCTCGCCAACATGGGGTATGTCGAGCGTCTGATCGCTTTGCAGTTCCGCAAACGAATCGACGCGGAGGCGGCTCAGCGCCGTCGTACCGAGCCCGATCTTCGCCGGGACTATGAAAGAATCCGCGCCCAGGCCCTCGCCCATCTCGACCGCGCCAGCGAGATTTATCGGATCCATTCCCAACACCGCGGCGCCGGTACGGTCTGCGTCAATCGCGGCCATCTGCACCTCGACAGCGGCGATCTCCACGGCGCCGACGATCAGGCCCGCCAGGCCTACACGCTCGGCGAAGAGAAGCAGGACTACATCCTGATGGCCCGCGCCCGCCTGCTCGAATGCATGGTCGAAAACAGCAAGCTGGAGGAAGAGATCGAAGACCCCGCATGGGTGGCGCATCTGGCGCTCGAAGCTGCGAAGGAGGCGGTCGAACTTGCGCGGCGAACCGAGAATCGACGGCTGCTGTCGCGCGCGCTCATCTGGCAGGGGCTGACAATCTGCAGCACGTCCCCGGCCAGCCTCGACGCCGCGCGCGATCTCTGTGAACAGGCCGCCGGGCTGCTGAAGAATGAGGTGCAGGATCACATTTGGGAAGACCTGCAGACGCTCAAGGCTAAGGTCGTGCGCGGTGGCACGCTCGATTCCACGCTGCATGCGTGGTCGCAGGGAGTCGTGGGAGAGCGAACCTTTCAGCAGCTCACAGAAGACTTCGCCGACCTGATCATTCCGAAGATCTGGGAGCACGAGAGCCGCAAGGTCGCGCGGGTCGCCAGGCGTTTGTCGATTTCACCCAAGAAGGTCCGGCGCGTTCTGGCCCGCCTTGGCCTGCACGGCGCCTGATTCTTTCATCCACGACCGAAGGCCGAAAACACAGAGCAGCAGGAAGACGGCGTACAACGCCGATGTCAGGCGCAGGCTCTTGTAGATGTATAGCGGGATATAGATCACGTCGGCCAGGATCCAGATCCACCACGATTCCAGAAACTTCTTGCATTGCCCGTAGGTTGCCGCCAGTGACAGAGAGGTTGTGACGGCGTCCCAACCCGGAACGGTGGAGTCGGTGAAGCGCGTCAGGAACCACCTCAGGATGAAACCAGCCGCCACGGTTACGACGATCAATTGACCCCAGACCTTCGGTGGAGTGCGGCTCACCTTGAGCGCGGCCCGCCCGGATCCGCGCAGCCACAGCTGCCATCCGTAGATCCCGAGTACGATATACACGCCCTGCAGCCCTGAATCGCCGTAGAGGCCGGACGTAAAGAACAGAATCAGATAGGCGAGGTTGTTCGCGATACCGACAGGCCAGTTCCAGATCTTCTGACGGGCGAGGAGCCAGACATTGACCACGCCGGTGACAAACCCGAAAACCTCGACCCAGTCACTGTAAGGCAAAGCTACCAGCGAGCCTGTCTCACTGCCCGTCGCGAGGAAAAAGCGTCATTTTACTTTTCCCCTCGACTGGGCGAACAGGAGCGATGAGTTACCGAGCAGCCAATCCTTCCACGTCTTACTCATCCCTCATCATTCTACGCCTTCAGGAATCCCCGGAATTTCGACGGGCTGGCGTTGTAGCCTGGGAAGACTGAGTTGATGGAGCGGTTGCCGAGATGCGAGTAAACCGCTTCGCTGAGCACGTCGCGGAAGTCGGTGGTCAGGGCGAGGTCGCGCTCTTCGTTGAGTTGTTCGGGCGCTAATCCCGGCCATTTTCCGTAGACCTTGCCGCCCTGCACCGGCCCGCCCATCACGAACATCGCGTTGGCGTGGCCGTGATCGGTGCCGCGATTGCCGTTCTCTTTCGCGGTGCGCCCGAACTCGGACATGGTGACCACGACCACATCTTCCATGCGATCGCCCAGATCCTGATAAAACGCGGCGAGCGAGTTGCCGAATTCGCGCAGAACGTTGGCGAGTTGCCGACTGAGCTTGGCCCGACTTCATTCACATGATGATCCCAGCCGCCGATATCGGCGAATGCAACTTCCACGCCCACATCGGCTTTGATGAGCTGCGCGATCTGCCGCATGCTGTCGCCGAAGCGTCCGCGTGGATAATCCGCGCCCGCCGCCGGTTGATACGGGGTCTTCTGAATCGATTGCAGCAGCGCGACGGCGTCGAACGTCTCGCGGCCGGCGCCGTTGAGAACCTGATCGCTGGTGCCGGCATACATCGACTGCAGCATCTTCGACGCGCGCCGCATCGCGCACCGTGAAGTTGTTCAGGTTTTCCACCGCGATCGCGTTTTGCGCGCCGCGCAGCGTGCGCGGCAGCGTGGGTCCGAGGCTGACGGCGCGCACAGGCGAAGGCTTGTCCGTTTGCGACGGGAAGCGCGCGATTCAGCCAGCCGTCGGTTGTGGCCTTGAGGCCCGGCGTGCCGGATTCCATGTAATCCTGCGCGTCGAAGTGCGAACGCGTCGGGATCGGGCGAGCCGGCTGCGTGAACGATCGCGAGATGCTGCTGCTGCCAGAGAGGCTTCAGCGACGCGAGCGAAGGATGCAGGCCGAAGAACCCGTCGAGATCGATCGCCGAATCTTCGTGCAGCGACGTTCGAGGGGCCGGGGAATCGAGATGGTCGGGCGCAGATCGTAATAGCGCTGCTCGCCGTGCGGAACCACGATGTTCAGGCCATCGGCCGCGCCGCGCTGAAAGATGGCGACCAGAATCTTCTTGCGCTGCCCCTGCTGTTCACCGGCGAACGCCGCGCGCTCCAGCCACAGCGGCGCGGAGCCGATGCCCGCCATGGCGATGGCGGAATTGCGAAGAAAAAATCTGCGGGAAATTCCATATGAATCTACCTGCGTTGAAAATCCGGTGAACCGAGCGTGAGCCCCGCGGCCGTGACGCCCAGTTGCTGTTGCTGATCGAGTCCTGTCTGAATGGCATCGCGCGCTGCGGGCGAGGCGTCGGTCAAAAGAATATTGCGCTCGATCTTGAGAGGGTCGATCACGAGCGCGAACTGCGCCGGATCGACCTTCACGCCAGCGATCTTGCCCTGCGCCAGCGCGATGGCGAAGTTCATGCGGGCGAGGAGCGAAGCGGAGTTCATCCAGTCCGAGCCGCGATTGGAATATCCGGTCGGCTCCAGCTTGCGATAGAGCGGCTCGCCGAGCTGGTTCAACTGTCCTGCCAGCGCCTGCGCAAAATCGACGTCGCCATTCACGGCGCGCACCGCGCTCGCCACCATTTCAAGCGGCGATTTCATCTTCGAGCGGAAGTTCGCCGGGTCCCAGAATTCGGGCGCGTGGATCATGGTGCGCATCACTTCGCGCAGATCGCCATCGGTCTTCTCGAAGGTCGCGCCATTTTCTCCACGAGCGCCTCGGGCGGATCGTCGGAGACGAAACGAATCGCAAGGCTCTTCGAAATGAAGTGCGCGGTGGAGGGATGGTGCGCCAGGATATCGAGCACCTTGAGCCCGTCGCTCATGCCGCCGCCCGCGGGAATCGTCACGCCGAGCACGTGCTTTTCGCCTTTATCGTGGATCCTTGTCGTTGAATTCGAAACCGCCGCCCTGCTGCGGCTCGCGGATGGTCCAGCCGGTGAAGCAGCGCGCCACTTCGGTTACGTCCTGCTGGGTGTATCCGCCATCGACGCCGAGCGTGTGCAGTTCCATCAATTCGCGGCCGTAGTTTTCGTTCAGGCCCTGGCGGTTTGCGGCCCGGTTCGCCTTCGGATCCGTCCCTCGGGACTGCCAGTTATCGAGATAGAACAGCATGGCCGGACTTTGCGCCGTGGCGAGAAGAAGATCCTTGAAATGACCGAGCACGTGCGGGCGGATCACGTCGCGCTCGTAGGTCGTGACCATGTAGCGATCCGCGCCTTTATCGAGAAAGACGTTGAAGTGGTTGTACCAGAAATCGGTCAGGACTTCTTCGAGCTGGCGGTTGCTGTAAATCGCGCGAAACAGTTTGGCTTCGGTGAGATCCTGATTGACCACCTGAATGGGTCCGTTGAAGATCTGGATCCTGCGGCGGAGATCGGGCGGCGCGGGCGGATAGAGCTTCTGCCGGACGTTGTTGGGCAGCGAATCCAGCACGTCGTATTGCTCGGCCTCCGGCATGGATGCGATCAGCGCCACCTGCTCCGGCGGCTTGCCGCTCTGAAGAATCTGCTTCTGCTGGTCGTCCAGCTGCCAGGTGTCGGGAACGGTTTTGGCGTTCGAGATCCGCGTTGTCCGCCTGACCGCTTTGTCCGCGGCTTCTTTGCGCTGGACTCTTGCGATGAGTTTCTCGAGAAGATAGCGCGTGTCGGGATCGGCCGGGAACTGCAGCTTGCCATCGATCATCGCTTTGACCATCTGCGGCGTCGGGTAGTGATGCACCAGTTCGGCGGTGGTCATCCGCAGCGTATCGAAGGGCGCACAGTTTGATTCGAGCACCGGATTTTCAGGGATGGTGTCGGGATGCAGTTGCTGTTCGATCCATTGCTCGAGGCCTTTCTGTTTCACCGCATCGAGATCGCCCGGACGCGGCCCGAAGGTCAGGCGGTTCAACGCGTGAATAGCTTTCTGGTCCGCCGTCATCTGCGGAACGGCTGGCGCTCGCGCGGGCGCCGGGCCAGGCTTCTTCTTCCCGAGGAGAGCCGATGACAGAGCCGATGACAGAAAGATCAACGCGAGCGAAAAAGTGACGATCATGCCTGCGCTGCATCATTTGGCTACACCTTATCTACACGTGGTTAAACGCGACGGCGACGCGCAAGAGTTGCGTTTCGCGATGATGTAGCTGATGGTGATAAAGCAGACGAACGAGCGCCAGAACGGGAACACTCAGGAAAATACCCGCAATGCCGCCGATCTCGCCGCCGGCGAACACGCCGAAGATGATCAGCAGCGGGTGCAGTTGCGACGCCCTGGCTCATCAGGTGGGGCGACAGAACGTAATCCTGAAACATGCGGTAGATGGCAAGGTAGACAACCACCCAACCCACGTGCGCGTATCCGGTGACGATGCTGACGACGATGATGATGACGGCCGCGGTGAGCGGTCCGACCAGGGGAACGAACTCGAGCGGAAACGCAATTGCCGCCAGCAGAATGGCATAAGGCACGTCCATCGCGCTGAGCACGATGCTGAAGGAAACGAATGTCGCGCAGCACAGAAACAGCAGCGCGCGCATGTACTGCAGCAGCAATGTGTGGACGCTCGTCCAGAGTCTCCTTCGCCTCTTCCCGGTCTCTGCCGAGCAATTCGAGGAAGCTGTCGCGAATGGCGCGGCCGTCTTTCAGAATGAAAAAACTGAGAATCGGAATGATGATGACGTAGATCAGATTCCGCGATGCGGAAAGAATGCGCAGAGTCAGGCGCGGGATCGACGACACGATATCGCCGTAGTGCTGGCGGATTTGCGCTTCGAGCGCGCCCTTCACCCGGCTCGCCGAGCGATCCGGACGCCTGGCTGCGCGGCCGGCGGAGTTCTGGCTGAGCCGGTCCAGAAACACGGGCGCTTCGCTGGCCAGATTCGTAGCCTGGCTGGCCACGACGGACCCGATGAAGAGCGCCGAATATGGCCAGAAAGCCGATCACCAGGACGAAGGTAATGGCGAGAGCGGGCGTGCGTGTCTTCGAAGTCAGGTGCCGATCGATCAGGTCCATCAGCGGATAGAGCAGATACGCGAAAAGCAGCGCGATCACAAACACGATCAGCGTCTCGCGGATGACGTAGATCCGAGCAGATCAGCAGAAGAACGAGCGCGGCCGTCCATGCGTAGCGTGCGGCTCTGGGGTCAATGCCGAGCAACTTGGTGTCCTCCTGTTCTTCGGCTGCGTGCGGTTCTGACTCCGGCGATCAACTTGTCGACCTGGACGGTGGCGATGCGGTTTCGCTCCATGGAGGCGACAGTGAAGCGGCGTCCTTCGAATTCCACCGATTCGCCCGGCTTCGGGATGTGGCCCAGTTTGAAAAGCATGTATCCGGCAATGGTCTCGAATCCGGCGTTCGCGGGCAACTCGATCCCATAAATGGAGGCGAGATCGAGGATGCTGGTGGCGCCGTCGAGATTCGCGTGATCCGCCTGCGTCGAGGGCTTTGGGCAGCTTCTCGTCGAACTCGTCTTCGATTTCGCCGACGATCTGTTCGAGCACGTCTTCCACGGTGAGCAGGCCGGTAACCGTTCCGAATTCATCCACGACCATCGCCATGTGGGAGTGCTGCTGGCGAAACTCCTCAAGCATCTGCATGAGCGGTTTGGTTTCGGGCACGATCAGCGGCTTGCGCATGATGTGCGCGAGATAAAACGGCGGCGCGGGGCGGCCGGCTCGCAGGTTGACGCGGCGCTCATGCCAGAGCCGCAGCATGTCTTTGAAGAAGACCGCGCCGACGATTTGTTCCGGCTTGTCTTCCCACACCGGCAGGCGCGAATGCTGGCTCTCGACCATGGTCTTGAGGATTTCGTCGAGCGTGGCCGAGGCGGAGACCGAGACGATGTCGCGCCGCGGCTTCATGATTTCGCGCACGGAGAGATCGTCGAGATCGAGCACGCGGTGGATCATGTCCTCCTGCAGTTTGGGGAGGTTTCCGGCGAAGCGGCTGGAGCTGACGATGAGTTTGAGTTCTTCCGCGGAGTGGCCGCCGCCGCGATGGCCGCATTTTGACGCCCAGCAGGCGGGTGATGCCGCGCGCCGATCCTTCGATTACGGTGACGAAAACCGACGTCAGCCGGTAGAACACCATGAGCGCCGGGGCGACGATTACGGCGAGGCGGTCGGCCTTATCGATGGCGAGGTTCTTGGGTACCACTTCGCCGATCACGACGTGGCAGTAGGTCATCACGCCGAAGGCAAGCACGAAACAAACGGCGCGCAGGATGACCGCGGTTCCGGCGGTGAGAATGGGGTGAAAGAGCGCACATGAAAAGCGCGAAGAGGGTGTCTTCGCCGGCCCAGCCGAGCCCGAGGCTGGCGAGCGTAACGCCGATCTGGGTGACCGAAAGAAGCTTTTCGGGCTGCGCGAGAAGGGCGAGAGCGATGCGGGCGCCCGCGTTGCCTTCCTCGGCGAGATGGCGGAGGCGCGAATCGCGGACCGAGAGCAGCGCCACCTCGGATGCGGCGAAGAAGGCGTTGACCATGAGGATCAGCCCGAGCAGGAGGAGGCGCGCTATGTAGTTGGGGGCAGGGGGCACTCTGTCTACTCAGTGTAAAGAATGTTGCAGAGGAAACGCGACCGCGGGTCGCGTCTGGAGTTCCTGCACTCTGAGGCTATTCGGGCTTGGCAGATGGTGGCACAGGCTTCAGCCTGTGTTCACGCGGCTGCAAGTCGCGTTTGTTATTGGCCAGAGTCGCGCGTCTCCGCGTCGCCTCTCCGCAAGGGTCTGAAACCCGCCCATGATAACCTTGAAGATTCAATGCCCGCTCGTGTGAGCGAAGCCTTCGTTCTGCAAACCTGGCCATTCAAGGAAGGGGATCTGATCGTCAGTTTCCTGACTCGCGATTCGGGAAGGCTGCGGGGCGTGGCGCGCCGCGCGAGGCGGCCGAAAAGCGGTTTTGGTTCTGGTCTGGAGCGGCTTTCGCACATCAAAATGGCGTACTTTCAACGCGAAAATCGCGAACTGGTCAGTATCGATTCCTGCGATCTGCTGCATTCGCAGTTCGGAATGCTGAGCGATTTCGCTTCCACCTGCGCGCTCGATTTTGTGGCGGAGGTTTCCGAACAGTTGTTGCCCGCCGCCGAGCCGAGCGAGAAATATTTCCGGCTGGTTACGACGATTCTCGAACACCTCCGCGCGTCCGGGCCCGCCGCCGTGTGGAAGGCGGTCACGTACTTCAGCGTGTGGGCCGTTAAGCTCGCCGGATTGCTGCCCGAACTGCATGTGTGTCTCGGATGCGGGAGTTGGCTCGAAGATCCCGAACATCCCGAGCGCGCGTTTTTCGGCCGCCAGCGCGCCGGATTGTATTGCCACGATTGCCGCCGCGCACTCGATCTCAGGAACACGTGGGAGCTGACGGCGGAATCGCGCGCCATCGCGAAGGAAATTCTGCATACGCCGATCGGGCAGCTTGCCGAACGCGTCTGGACCCACGAAACGGCTGCCGATCTGCGCCGCTTTCTCGCGCAGCAGATGGAAGCGCAGATCGAGCGCAAGCTCATTACGTTCTCCGTTCTCGAAGCCGCCGCATAGCCGCCATGCCCACCTTTCAGGAAGTGGTTTCCAGGCTCAAACAGTATTGGGGCAGCCGCGGCTGCGTCATTCAGGAACCCTACGACGTTGAAGTCGGCGCGGGCACCTCATGCCCCGAGACCTTTCTGCGCGCGCTCGGGCCAAAGCCGTATCGCACGGCTTATGTGCAACCCAGCCGGCGGCCCGCCGACGGGCGCTATGGAGATAATCCCAACCGCCTGTACAAACACATGCAACTTCAGGTGATCCTGAAGCCGACGCCTTCCGATGTGATCGAACAGTACATGGGCAGCCTCGAAGCCATCGGCATCGACCTGCGAAAACACGATCTCAAGCTGGAAGAAGACAACTGGGAAAATCCATCGCTCGGCGCCTGGGGCGTAGGCTGGCAGGTGATGCTGGACGGTCTTGAGATCACGCAGTTCACTTATTTCCAGCAATGCGGCGGCATCGATCTGGAACTGGTTCCAGCGGAAATTACGTACGGTCTGGAACGCCTGACCGCGTTCCTGCAGGGCGTCGACAGCGTATACGACATCGAATGGACACCGGGCGTAAACTACCGCGATGTGCGCTACACGGATGAGTTGCAGTACTCGGTTTACAATTTCGAGCTCGCGGACATCCCGACGCTGTGGAAGCTTTTTGAAATTCATGAAAAAGAAGCCCGGCGGCTGCTCGACCTTTATCGGGATTACGCGGAGAAGCAACGATTTCCTTTGCTCGCCACCTACGATCATGTGCTGAAGTGCAGCAATCTCTTCAATACGCTCGATGCGCGCGGAGCGATCAGCGTGACCGAGCGTGTAGGCGTGATCGGGCGCGTGCGGAAACTTGCGGTTGACGTCGCTTCTTCCTGGGTGGATCAGGCAGCATGAATTTTCTGCTTGAGATCGGCGCGGAAGAAATTCCGGATTCGATGCTGGCCGGGGCTTTGGATTACCTGAGCGGTGCGATCGGCGGCCTGTTGAAAGAGCACCACCTGGGCGAGGCGCAGATCCGCACCGATGCGACACCGCGCCGGCTGGTGGTTCGGGCGGAAGGGTTGATCGCGCGGCAGCCGGATTCCGAAGAGCGCGTGTGGGGTCCGGCGAAAGGTGCGCCGGCCGGGGCTGTCGCCGGCTTCGCGAAGAAGCAGGGGCTCGATCCGGAGCAGTTGGAGATCCTCTCCGACGGCAAGGCTGAAAAATACAGTTACGTGCGCAGGACCGAGGGACGCGCGGCCGGCACGATTCTTGCCGAGGCACTGCCGCAGCTTGTTCTGAAAACTCCATTCCCGAAGAGCATGTATTGGACCGGGAAGGGCGGCATTCGTTTCATCCGCCCGATTCGCTGGATTGTCGCGTTGCTCGACGACCAGGTGATCCCGTTTGAAATCGCAGGCGTGGCATCTGGAAACGAATCGAGCGGGCACCGGAAGCTGGGCGCGGCGCGGTTCCCGGTTACGTATGAGAATTTCGAAGCACAACTGCGCGGGAACTTCGTTATCTTATCGGCGGAGGAACGGCGCAATCGCATCCGCGCCGTGCCGACGAAGTATAAGTGCGACAACGATCTGCTGAACACGCTCGTCAATCTGACCGAATGGCCGACTCCGATTACCGGAACGTTCGATCCGGAGTTTCTCGATCTTCCCAAAGAAGTGCTGATGATGGTGATGCGGCACCACCAGAAATACTTCGCCGTCGAAAATCCCGGGGGCGATCTTGAGCCGAAGTTCGTCGCCGTCACGAATACCGATGGCGATCCCGACGGCCTCATCCGGCATGGCAACGAGCGTGTGTTGAGAGCGCGCTTCAATGACGCGCGTTTTTTCTGGAATGCGGATCAGAAGCGGCCGCTCTCCGAACGCGTCTCGGATCTCAGGAACGTCACGTTTCAGGCGAAGCTCGGCACCTATTACGAAAAGACCGAGCGCATGGACGAGCTGGTTCTCATCCTGCTGCAGCATATTGCCAGTCACGAAAAACCTGTAACCAACGAAGACATCTCGGCCGCCAAGGCACGCTACGCTTTCGGCCAGGACAGCCCGGAGTTCTACGCGGTTCGGGCTTCGCGGCTTTCGAAGGCCGATCTGACCACCGAGCTGGTCAAGGAATTTACGGAACTGCAGGGCATCATCGGCGGCCTCTATGCGCGCGCGCAGGGCGAGCCCGAAGAAGTTGCTGCCGCGATTTACGATCACTACAAACCGGTCAGCATGGAAGATTCGATTCCACGGACGGTGAACGGGCTGGTGCTCTCCGTCGCCGACAAGCTCGATACGCTACGCGGGTGTTTCCGCGTCGGGCTGATTCCTTCCGGATCGAAAGATCCGTTCGCGCTGCGGCGGGCCGCGCAGGGCATCGTCAAGGTGCTGATCGAAGGGAAACTGCGATTGCCGATTCAGAGGCTCTGCGAAGGCAATATACAGCTGGAAGAATTTTTGGCCGAGCGCGTGAAACATTACTTCCGCGAAATTCGCGGTTTTCGGTACGACGAGGTCAACGCCGTTCTCGCTTCCGGCTGGGACGATCTTCTCGACGTGGAAGAACGCATCGAAGCGGTGCGCGCCGTGCGTCCGACGGAGAATTTCGAGCCGCTCGCCGCCAGCTTCAAGCGCATCCGCAATATTCTGAAGCAGGCCGCATTCGAGGGCTTGGGCGACAGCCTTCAGGACAGCTTGCTCGAAAGTGGGCCGGAGCGCGAACTGTTCGAAGCGTTTGAAGTCACGCGTCTCGCGTGCAAAGTTCTGCCCGATTACCGCAGCAAGCTCGAACAGGTCGCCTTGCTGCGGCCCAAAGTGGATTCGTTTTTCGACAAGGTTCTGGTAAACGCCCCCGACCCCGCCGTCCGCCGGAACCGGCTCACTCTGTTGCACCATCTGCTGGCCGAGTTTTCGACCATCGCGGATTTTTCCGAAATCGTAACTAATTCACCCGAAATCTCAAAGGAAACCATCAAATGAGCAGGTATGTTTATTCGTTCGGCGGCGGCGCGGCCGACGGCGACGGCACCATGAAAGATACCCTCGGGGGCAAGGGCTCCGGGCTGGCTGAAATGTCCAAAGCCGGGTTGCCCGTGCCTCCGGGTTTCACCATCGCGACCGACGTCTGCAATATCTATTTCAAGAACAAAAACAACGTTCCCGCGGAGATCCAGAAGGAAATCGACACCGCCATCGCGAAGCTCGAAAAGCAGATGGGGAAGAAGCTGGGCGATGCGGTCGATCCGCTGCTTCTAAGCGTCCGCTCCGGCGCGAAATTCTCCATGCCCGGCATGATGAACACCATCCTGAATCTGGGCCTGAACGATAAGACCACCGCCGGTCTCGCCGCGAAAAGCGGCAACGAGCGTTTTGCGTACGATTGCTATCGCCGCTTCATCCAGATGTTCGGCGAAGTGGCGCTCGATGTTCCCATGGAGAAGTTCGACCACATCTTCGATTCGCGCAAAGCGAAGGTCAAGGCCAAACTCGACACCGCCCTCACCGCCGAAGATCTGAAGGTCATCATCGCGGATTACAAAAAGCTCGTCCAGAAAGAAACCGGCAAGCCGTTTCCGGAAGATCCGCGTGAACAGCTTTCCATGTCCCGCGATGCCGTCTTCCGCAGTTGGTGGACCCCCAAGGCCATCTACTACCGCAGGATGGAAAAGATTCCGGACGACATCGGCACCGCGGCGAACGTGCAGGCAATGGTTTTCGGCAATATGGGAGACACGTCGGGAACAGGCGTCGGCTTCACCCGCGATCCCGGTTCAGGCGAAAAAGTTTTCTACGGCGAATTCCTGATGAACGCGCAGGGCGAAGATGTTGTCGCCGGCATTCGCACGCCACATCCGATCGCGGATCTTCAGAAAGTTTCGCCCGAAGCGTTCGCGCAACTTCGCGAGATCACGACGAATCTCGAGCAGCACTACAAAGACATGCAGGATTTCGAGTTCACCATCCAGGAAGGCAAGCTCTACATGCTGCAGACCCGGAATGGGAAACGGACAGGTCCCGCAGCTGTCCGCATCGCCGTCGCGATGGTCGAAGAAAAAATGATTTCGAAGAAGGAAGCGGTGCTGCGCGTCGCGCCCAACCAGCTCGATCAGTTGCTGCATCCCGTGTTCGATCCGAAAACCCTCAAAGACCTGGTGAAGGTAACGACGGGCATTTCCGCATCGCCCGGCGCCGCTGTTGGGCGTGTCGCATTTACCGCTGAAGATGCGGTGGAAATGGCGCCGACCAGCCCGGTACTGCTGGTCCGCAAGGAAACCACCCCCGACGATATTCACGGCATGGACGTAGCGAAAGGCATTCTGACCGCGATCGGCGGCAAGTCGAGCCACGCGGCCGTCGTGGCGCGCGGTATGGGCCGGCCCTGCGTGGTTGGCGCGAGCGGCATTCGCATCGACGAGCACAAGAAGATCTTCACCGCGCAGGTAGACGGCAAAACCGTCACCGTCAAAGAAGGCGATTTCATTTCGCTCGATGGAACCACGGGCGATGTCTACCTGGGTCAGGCGAAATCGATCGAGCCGAATCTGTCGCACGATTACATCGGCAAATTCATGGGCTGGACCGACGAGTTCCGCGGCAAGTTCGGCGTGCGCGCCAATGCCGACATCCCCCGCGACGCCAAAGTGGCCCGTCAGTTCGGCGCCGAAGGCATCGGGCTCTGCCGCACCGAGCATATGTTCTTCGCCGAAGAACGTCTGCCCTTCATGCAGGAAATGATTCTCGCCACCGACGAAAAATCGCGGCGCAAAGCCCTCAACAAGCTCCTGCCGTTCCAGCGTTCCGATTTCGCCGGTCTTTTCAAAGCGATGGATGGCTTCCCCGTCGTGATCCGCACGCTCGATCCGCCGCTGCACGAATTCCTGCCCAAGCGCGAGAACCTGATGGTGGACGTCGCCGTGCTCCCGTATTCCGATATCAAAGCGAAGAAGGAAATGGCGGAGCGTTACAGGATCCCGGTGAAGGATCTGAAAAAAGAGCTGCCGGAACTCCTGCATCGCGTCGAAGATCTCCACGAATTCAATCCGATGCTGGGCCATCGCGGATGCCGGCTCGGCGTCACCTACCCCGAGATCACCGAAATGCAGTCACGCGCCATTTTCGAAGCCGCCGTGCAGGTCGCGAAGAAAGGCATCAAGGTGCTCCCCGAGATCATGATTCCGCTCATCGGCGGCGTCGAGGAGTTCGATCACCAGAAGAAGATTGTCGATCGCGTGGCCGGCGAGGTTTTCGCGAAAGCGGGCACGAAGGTTCACTACATGGTCGGAACCATGATTGAAATACCGCGCGCGGCGCTCACCGCCGATCGTATCGCGAAGGAGGCGGAGTTCTTCTCCTTCGGTACCAACGATCTGACCCAGACCGGAATGGGCCTTTCACGCGACGACTACACGAGGTTCCAGAAGGATTACGAGAAAGAAAAGATCTTCAAGGCCGATCCGTTCGCGGTGCTCGATCAGGAAGGCGTCGGCAAGCTGGTCGAGATGGGAACGCAGCTCGGGCGCGCGGCGCGGCCGAATCTGGAAGTGGGGATCTGCGGCGAGCATGGCGGTGAGCCGAGTTCGGTGCAGTTCTGCTATCGCATCGGAATGGATTACGTGTCGTGCTCGCCCTATCGCGTGCCGATCGCCAGACTCGCGGCGGCGCAGGCGGCCATCTCAGGCGATCAAGGCGCTGGCGAGCCGCACGGCCTGACGATTCGAACCACGGCACGGCCTCGGCCAGAGCGTCGCGCGCGGGCATGGGTGAATAGCCAAGCTCGCGCGTCGCTTTTTCGTGCGAGACCCACATCTTTTGTTTCGCCATGCGTACCGCTTCGAGCGGTACGCGTGGCGGCATGCCGGTAAGCCTTGCCCAAGCGGTGGTAGCGAATCCGGCGGAATAAGCGAGAAAGTAGGGCAACTGAACCGTCGGCGCTTTTCTGCCGGTAATGCGCGCCAGTTCGCCCAGTATCTGTGCCAGCGTCATGTTCTCGGAACCGAGAATATAGCGCTCTCCAACGCGCCCTTTTTCGCACGCAAGCAAGTGCCCCATGGCGACGTCACGCACACTGACCACATTGAGCCCGGTATCGATGAACACGGGTAGCTCGCCATTCAGGAAGTCCAGCACGATCTGCCCGGTTGGAGTTGGTCTGAAATCGTGATCGCCCATGGGCGCCGTTGGATTCACGATGACGACGGGAAATCCGCCTCGCGCGAATTCGAGCGCGGCTTCTTCGGCGAGAAACTTCGAGCGCTTGTACGCGCCGGTCATCTCGTTGATCGATACCGGTTGAGATTCGTCGCCGATCCCTCCCGCGGGAACCCCGATACAGCCCACCGTGCTGGTGTAGACGAAGCGCTCGACGCCGGCGGCGCGGGCGGCGGAGAGCATGTTGCGCGTGCCGTCCACGTTTGTTTGATACAAATCGCGGGGATCCTTCGACCACAGCCGGTAATCGGCCGCAACATGGAAGACGAGCCCGCATCCGGCGACGGCCTTTTCCAGAGAAGCCGGATCGCGCAGGTCGCCGGTGACGCGCTCGACGTCGAGTTCCGGAATGTTGCTCGGACCCGCGCACAAGCGCGCGCACGCGATGCCCACGCTCGATCAGTAACCTGGCCACATGCCACCCCACAAACCCGGAGGCGCCGGTCACGAGCGTGGGCTTCAGAGGCATGTGCGTCAGGCCGCCGCGTTGCCCTGCCCGTTTGAGTGGATGGAGCGGAAATAATCCACGGTGTGGCGCATTCCCTCTTCGAGCGTAACCACGGGATTCCAGCCGAGAAGCCGTTTGGCTTTCGTGATATCGGGCCGCCGCTGTTTCGGGTCGTCTTCGGGCAGCGCGCGGTTCACCAGACCGGCATGCGAGCCGGTAATCTCTTCAATCGTTTTCGCGAACTCGAGAATCGTCATCTCCCGCGGATTCCCCAGATTGACCGGCAACGCCTCGGTGGAAAGAAGCAGGCGGTACAAGCCCGTCCACCAGATCGCTCACATAACAAAAGCTGCGGGTCTGCGATCCGTCGCCGAAAATGGTGATCGGCTCGCCGCGCAGCGCCTGATCTACAAATGCCGGCACCACCCGCCCATCGTTGAGCTTCATCCGCGGGCCATAAGTATTGAAGATGCGCGCAATGCTCGTCCTGACTCCACGTGAGCGGTGGTAGGCCATCGTGAGCGCTTCCGCAAAGCGCTTGCTCTCGTCGTAGCACGAGCGCGGGCCCACCGGGTTCACGTTGCCCCAATAAGTCTCCACCTGCGGATGCACGAGCGGGATCGCCATAGCTCTCCGAAGTCGATGTCAGCAGATACTTGGCTTCCTTCGCCTGCGCCAGTTCCAGCATGCGCCGGGTTCCGATCGAGCCCACATCGAGCGTTTCGATCGGGATGCTCCAGGTAGTCCCTGGGGCTTGCGGGCGAAGCCATATGGAGCACGAAATCCACGCGCGCCCTCGATTTCAAACGGCTCTGTCACATCCTGAAAACGGAACTCGAAATTCGGATTTCCGCGCAGGTGATCGATATTTCGCTCCGCGCCGGTGAGGAAGTTGTCCAGAGCGATGACCCTGAACTTCTCCGTCAGCAGGCGGTCGCACATATGCGATCCCACAAATCCCGCCGCTCCGGAAACTACGGCGCATTTTTCAGTCGGAACGGGCACAATCTCGAATGTAGCATTCGGGCCGTGCGGTGCCAGGTTCACAATGTAGATTAAATGTCTTTCCCCAGCCTGCCGGAAAAAATCCTTCTTGCGCTCTTGATCTGTCTTTCGGCGGCCGGTTTCTGGCGCCGTTTCCGCAACGTTGTTGGCATCGTTTCGGCCGCAAAACCGGACTCCGATTTCGATCCGGGCTCCGATCCGCCGGCTGGGGGATTTCGTGCGCGAGGTTCTGCTGCAGGAGAAAGTGATCCGCCAGCGCCCGCTTGCGGGAATTGCCCATGCGTTCGTGTTCTGGGGATTCTGCGTCTTCGCGCTGGTCACGATCAATCACATTGCGGCCGGTTTCGGCCTGCCTTTGCTGTCCCGCTACGGCGGATTCGGGTGGTTTTATTTCGGCTTCGTCGCGCTCTTTGCCGTAGCCGTTGCGGTCTCGATCGCGTACCTCGCGGCGCGCCGCTTCATCGCCCGGCCCGTCTGGCTGGGAAAGGTTTCCCCCGAATCGGGCATCATCGCGGCGTTGATCTTCCTCCTGATGGTGACCTATCTGGCCGGCCTTGCGCTTCCCGGGAACGACGGCGGCCTGGCGCGCTGTGTGGTGGGCGCACACGCTGGCGCTGCTTGTTTTCCTGCCTCTGATTCCGCACACGAAACATCTGCATCTGATCCTGAGCCCGGCCACGATTCTCCTGAAGCGCAAGGGCTTCAGCGACATCCCCAAACTCGCCGGCGACGAGGATTTCGGACTCGTCACGGGCAAAGATGTCACGCGAATCGAGGCGCTCCAGGCTCTTTCCTGCGTGGAATGCGGCCGCTGCACCGAGCATTGTCCCGCGTACAACACAGGCAAGGTTCTGAATCCGAAGGAAGCTGATTCTGGGCCTGCGCGCCTATCTGAATGTCGAAGGGCCCGGCTTCGGAAAAACCGCTGCTCGGCGCGCATATTTCGGAGGAAGCGGCGTTCCAGTGCACCACCTGCGGCGGCTGTGAATTCCAGTGTCCGGTCGGGATCCAGCATTTGCCGATGATTATCGGCTTGCGCCGCGGCGCCGTGAATACGGGCGCGTGGGAGGATTCCTATGGCACGAAGCTCTTCCTGACCATGGAGCGGAACGGCAATTCGCTCGGGCTCCCCTCGAATGAACGGCAGAAGTTCATCGAGAAAAATGCCCTTCCGATTTACGACGGCACCCAGGAATATTGCCTCTGGCTGGGCTGCATGGGCGCGTACGACCCGGCCGGGCGCGAGACGATTCTCGCGCTCGTCAAGGTGCTGAACCACCTCGGAATCACGTTCGGCGTTCTGAAAAAGGAAAAGTGCAACGGCGACCCCGCGCGCCGGCTGGGCAACGATCTGCTCTTCACCACGCTGGCGGAGGAAAATATCGAAACGATTGCCGCAGAGCAAGGTCTAAAACTGCTGAGCATCTGCCCGCATTGCGTCCGGACGATGAGCACGGATTGGCGCGAAGCCGGCGCAACCGTCCAGATCGAGCACCACTCCGAGTTGCTGGATCGCCACAAGGAGCGGCTGCCGCTGCTGGCCGGCGCCGCGCGCGGGAAGAGTGGTCTATCACGATCCCTGCTATCTGGGGCGTTACCGCGGCGTTTACGATGAGCCGCGGAATGTGCTCGGGCAGCTCGGCCGATCTGGTCGAAGCACCGCGCAATCGCGAAAGATCGTTCTGCTGCGGCGCGGGCGGCGGACAGATGTTCCTGGGCGAAGAGAAGGGCAAGCGCATCAACATCGCGCGTGCGGAAGAATTGATTGCGACGGGCGCGGACACGGTCGCGGCGGCCTGCCCGTTCTGCGCCTCGATGTTCCGCGACGCGTTGAAAACAGTCTCGGATGCGCCGCCGAAATTGCTGGATATCGCGCAGATCGTCGCGCAGGGGCTCGGCGATTAATATTCATATGTCCAGACATATGATACGGCTCGACGACGGCCTGCTCGAACAGGCAAGAGCGGCAGCCAGGCAAAGACACAGGACCGTGACCTCGTTAATCGAGGAGGGGCTTCGCCTGGTGCTGACAAACGAAAAACCTGGCAGCCGCCGGGCAAAGGTCGTCCTTCCCGTAAGCCGGGAGACCGGAGGGGTTCTGCCGGGTGTTGACCTGAATAACAGCGCCAGCCTGCTCGATCTGATGGAAGACAGGCGTTGATCCTTCCCGACGTTAACGTTCAGCCCCGGGGCCCGGCACTGGGCGATCTTCCGGGATTTGTGCCAGGCGCCGAATGTCTCCGGGAACGTGGTTCAGGACGCGTGGCTCGCCGCGCTCGCAATCGAGCACGGCTGCCAGTGGATCACATCGGACAGCGACTTCGCCAAATTCCCGGGATTACGCTGGCGGTCAATCGAATCATCGGGATAGCTGTGCCCCGGGCACCGTCACTGACCGCGCATTAACCTGATGCAGTCCGGTCAATTGAGCCGCTCCGGGTGCCCGCATGATAGCCTCTCTTACGCAACCCATGAATTTGCCATCGGAAACCCTGCGAAAGCGTTCCGGGACCTCGGTCCTGATCACCATCATCCTCACCCTCGGACTGACGTTCGCGGGCGCCGCCAGCGCGCACAACGTATCGAAGCGCGACGCTGGCTTTGTACAGTCCAACAAAGGCGCGGCGATCGCCGCTTTCGTTTATCTGGGAGCCAAACACATGGTGACCGGATACGATCATCTGGCGTTCCTGGTCGGGGTGATTTTCTTCCTCTACAAGCTGAAGGACATCGTTCTCTACGTGAGTCTGTTCACCATCGGTCACAGCACCACGCTACTTGCCGGCGTTCTGTTCGGCATCCACGCAAATTCATATCTGATCGATGCCATCATCGGCTTTTCCGTCGTTTACAAAGCCTTCGACAACATGGATGGCTTCAAGCGTCTCTTCGGATTCGAGCCCAACACAAAAATCGCCGTGCTGATCTTCGGCCTGTTTCACGGCTTCGGCCTCGCCACGAAACTCCAGGAACTGGATCTTTCGAAGAACGGTCTGGTCGCCAACATAATCAGCTTCAATGTTGGGGTGGAAATCGGTCAGGTGCTGGCGTTGACCGCCGTGCTGATAGCTCTCAGTTTCTGGCGCACGCGAAAAAGCTTCTTCCGGTACGCCTTCGCCACCAACACGGCGCTGATGACAGTCGGTTTCCTTCTCGTCGGATATCAAGTCACCGGTTATTTCAATGCCTGAAGATTTCGCGGCGCCATCGCGTACGGCAATCCTCAAGGCAACGGCTATCGCCTTGGGGGCCGCCGCTTTGATTCTCATAACTGTGGTGCTGCCCGCCGAATATGGAATCGATCCGCTGAAAACCGGCAAGGCGCTCGGCCTGACCAATCTGTCGAAGGTTTCGGAGCCGGCTCCCGCAGCCGCTCGCGCCACGCCCGCTCAGACGGGTATCTACACAGTGCAACCCGCGACCTACAAAGTCGATTCGGAAGACCTCGCCCTGGGACCGGGTGAAGGCGTCGAGATCAAATACCACATGCGGAAAGCCGCCGAAATGGTCTACGCATGGAAAGCGGACGCGAACGTCCAGTTCGAGTTCCACGGCGAACCGGACAACAAGCCGAACAAGGATTACTTCGAAAGCTACCAGCTCGACGACAAAGTCGGGCAGGATCACGCCTACGGCTCTTTCACCGCACCGACCACCGGCATTCACGGCTGGTTCTGGGAAAACAAAAGCCACAAGACGGTGCAGATCCATCTGACGACTGCGGGTTTCTACGACTCTGCGAAAATGTATTCCGATGGTCCGCCGACCGACCTGACCGTGGAAGACGCAAAGTAGGCCTCGCGCCGCCTATTCGACTTCCATTTCGATGCCTCCCACCATCCTGCCAGCAGGTTGTATAACCAGGCGCCGGCCAGCGCGGAGACAAACCCGATGACGCCTTAAACGATCGGCAGGACGAGGATTGCGGCGACGCCGAAAGCAGCGCCGAGGCCTGCACCTGCGCCGCTTCTCGCTCCGAAGCCGCCGACCATCGAGGCGAGGGAGATTAAAGCGCCTCCGAGGAGACCCACGATTGTGTAGACGATACCCGATATCTTCGCGAACGAAGCCGGCCCGATCCTTTTGATCACCATTTGCAGTTTCTCCTGAACGCGCGGGATGCTGAAGCAGGTATCTTATATCACAAAGCGGTACTGATTCGCAGCCGCGCGAATCCCCGCCAGCTCTGCCTCGCTGAACCCAAACACATCCCGCGCCAGCCCAAACTCCCGCGCCAGATCCGTCTCAAACACCCCCGGATCGTCGGTATTCAAAGTAATCGGCACGCCCGCATCGAACAGCCTCCGCACCGGATGCGCCTCAAGCGAAGATACCGCCCCGGTCTTGACATTGCTCGTAATGCAAACCTCCAGCGGAATCCGCTCCTCGCGCAACCGCCGCATCAGCTCCGGATCGTCCACCGCGCGAATCCCATGCCCGATCCGCTCCGCCCCGATATCGAGCGCGGCCCGAATCGATTCCGGCCCGTCCGTCTCACCCGCATGCGCAGTCAAGCCGCAGCCCCGCGTCCTTCGCATAACGATACGCATCCCGCAGCCCTGCGGCGGGCCCGCGCACCTCATCGCCGCCGATGCCGAACGAAATCGCGCCATCGCCCACATACTTTGCCGCCAGGCGCGCCACATCCATCACATGCTCCGGCCCGAACTGCCGGATCGCATCGAGATTCCACCAGACCTCCACCGGCCATTGCTTCTGCGCTTCCCACTGCGCCTCGCGAATCGCCCGCCACACCGATCCGAAATCGAATCCGCGCCATAAAACAACACCCGCGCCCAGCGTGACTTCGGCATAGCTCACTCCCTGGCTCGCGAGCGCTCTCGATCATGCGCCGCGTGATCAGCGCGTAGTCCGCCGGCCCTCGCAGTCGCTGCGCGATGAACTTGAAACACTCCAGAAATCCCGCGAAATCGGTGAAAGACCACGACTTCGTCCACCGCCTCGCGCGAGACGCAAGGATCGAGCATCATCACGGTCTCCCGGTCGACCGTACCCTCCAGATGCAGGTGAAGTTCGCAAGCTCACTCATAGCCATATAATCGAAGTTCCCATGACTGCAGCCGAAATGGAAGCAATCATTGGTGGATATCACGGCGACGCTTTTAGCGTGCTCGGGCCGCATCCCATCAATCGCAGACCGGAATGCAGTGGATCATCCGCGCCTTTCTGCCCCAGGCAAAGTCCGCCCGCGTCCTCATGGACGGTAAAGCCATCCCCATGGAGAAGTCCAATCCCGAACGGCTATTACAGCGTGGAGACTCGACTCGCCGCCGGGCGCCTATCGCTTTGAGATCGAAAGCTGGCACGGCGGCACTTCGATCATCGAAGACCCCTACCGCTTTCCTCCCATCATCACCGAATTCGATCTGTATCTGCACGGCGAAGGCACGCTCTACGAAGCCTGGCAAACCTGGGGCGCGCATCTCGCCACGATCGAAGGCGTCGCGGGCGTCCGTTTCGCCGTCTGGGCGCCCGAACGCGGAAAGCGTTTCGGTGACCGGCGATTTCAACGAATGGGATACCCGCCGCCATCCCATGCGCCGGCGCAATGCCGGCGTCTGGGAAATCTTCATCCCCGGCGCGAAGGAAGGCGACTCCTACAAGTACTTCGTGCGCTCGCGCTTCCTCGGCCATCAGCAGCTCAAGGCCGATCCTTACGGTTTTCGCAGCGAAGTGCCGCCGAAATCCGCGTCCATCGTCTGCGATCTCGACAGTTACGACTGGCACGACGCCGAGTGGATGCAAGCGCGAGGCGAGCGCCAGTGGCTCAAGGAGCCCGTCTCCATCTACGAAGTGCATCTCGAATCGTGGATGCGAAAGCCCTCGCGGCGAGTCGCTGAGCTATCGCGAACTGGCGGTCAAGCTGGTCGAGTACGTCAAGCGGATGGGCTACACGCACATCGAATTGCTGCCCATTCAGGAGTATCCCGTTTTCCGGCTCCTGGGGCTATCAGGTCACCGGCTATTTCGCGCCCACCTCGCGCTTCGGCACGCCGCAGGACTTCATGTTCTTCGTCGATTCCTGCCACGCCGCCGGCATCGGCGTGATCATGGACTGGGTCCCCGCCCACTTTCCCAAAGATGCGCACGGCCTCGCCTGGTTCGACGGCACCGCGCTCTATGAGCATGCCGATCCGCGCCAGGGCGAGCACCTCGATTGGGGAACGCTGGTCTTCAACTTCGGCCGCAACGAAGTGCGCGAGTTCCTGATCGCCAGCGCGCTGTTCTGGCTGAAGCAATATCACATCGATGGCCTGCGCGTGGACGCCGTCGCCTCCATGCTCTATCTCGACTACTCGCGCAAAGAAGGCGAGTGGATTCCGAATCGATATGGCGGCCGCGAAAATCTCGAAGCCATCGATTTCCTCCGCCGCTTCAACGAACTCGCCCATGAGGTGCCCGGCGCAATCACCATCGCCGAAGAATCCACCGCGTTTCCCGCCGTCTCGCGCCCCGTCTATGCCAACGGCCTGGGCTTCACCATGAAGTGGAACATGGGCTGGATGCACGACATGCTGCACTACTTCAGCGAAGATCCGGTCCATCGCAAGTACCACCACAACGACATCACGTTCAGCATGCTCTACGCCTTCACCGAGAATTTCGTGCTGCCGATCTCGCACGATGAAGTCGTCTACGGCAAGCGCTCGCGTGCTTTCCAAGATGCCCGGCGACGAATGGCAGAGGTTCGCGAACGTGCGCGCGTTCCTCGCCTACATGTACGCCCATCCGGGCAAGAAACTGCTCTTCATGGGCACCGATATCGGCGATTACCGGGAATGGAACAACGATGGAAGCGTGCCGTGGGAGGTGCTGCAATATCCCCTTCATTCCGGCTTGCAGTCTCTGGTGCGGGAGTTGAACCGGCTCTATCGCGCGCAGCCCGCTCTCTATGAGGTGGATTTCGATTACACCGGCTTCGAGTGGATCGACATTGCGGACGTGGAGAATTCCGTCATCTCATTCCTGCGCCATGCGGCGGATCCCGCCGACTGCATCGTGTTCGCCTGCAATTTCACGCCCGTCCCCCGCGAAAACTACGTCGATCGGCGTGCCGGTGCCCGGTTACTATCGCGGAAATTCTGAACACGGACGCCGCCATTTTCGGCGGCAGCAATATGGGCAATCCCCGGGGCGCGATGTCGCGCCGCCAAGCCCAGCCATGGCCGGCCTTACAGTATCTCCATCACCCTGCCGCCGCTCGCTGTCGTGGCATTCAAATGCCCCAGCCCGCCAGGTGAAGAGCTACGACGTAATCATTGTCGGCGGCGGCCACAACGGCCTGGTCACGGCCGCTTATCTCGCGCGCGCCGGGAAGAAAGTTCTGGTCCTCGAGCGCCGCGAAATGCCTGGCGGCTGCGCGGTCACCGAAGAACTCTGGCCAGGCTATCGCGTCTCGACAGGCGCGTATCTCGTCAGCCTTCTGCAGGAACGCATCGTCCGCGAACTGGAACTGGAGCGCTTCGGCTATCGCGTGCTTCCCGAAAGATCCCGCGTTCTTTTCCGCCTTTCCGGATGGCCGCCATCTGTTCTTCTGGCAGGACGAAAAAAAGACCCTGGCCGAAATCGCGAAGTTCTCCGCCGCGCGACGCCGCGGCGTTTCCGAAATACGAAGCGTATCTGGAAAGCCTGGCGGTCGTCGTGGAATCGCTGCTGCTCGTCACGCCCCCCGAGCTGCCTCCGAAAAAGCCCGGCGATTTCATCGAATACCTGAAGCTGCTCGCCCGCTTCCGCAAGCTCGGCCCGCGCGAGATCACCGGCCTCGTCAAAATCTTCACCCAAAGCGCCGCCGATCTTCTCGACGAATGGTTCGAATCGCCCGAAATCAAAGTAACTCTCGCCACCGACGGCGTGATCGGCGCCAACGGCGGCCCGCGTTCCGCCGGCACCGCTTACATCCTGATGCATCACTGCATGGGCGGAGTCGCCGGAAAACGCGGACTCTGGGGATTCGTGAAGGGCGGAATGGGCGCGGTTTCGGAAGCGATCGCCGCCTCGGCCCGCAGCCAGAGGCGCGGAGATCCGCATCAACGCCCCGGTCAGCGGCGTCCTGATGCGCAACGGCCGCGCCTACGGCGTGGTGCTCGAAAATGGCG
The DNA here is from genome assembly GCA_963764845.1 of Terriglobia bacterium. Taxonomy (GTDB): domain Bacteria; phylum Acidobacteriota; class Terriglobia; order Bryobacterales; family Bryobacteraceae; genus BOG-234. Next base: position 217,164 of record CAVXUE010000002.1, read on the forward strand.
ACGAAATCCACGCCGGCATCGTGGCCTCCAATCTCGATCCGAAAGCCACGTTCCTCAAACTCGTCGAGCCCGGCGAGCTCGACCCGGAATTTCGCGCGTCCATCGAGCACTACCGCGTCGAAGGCACGTCGCTCAAGATGAATCTCGCGCTCGACGGCCTGCCGGATTTCACAGCCTTCCCCGGCGCGCCCGGCCCGCAGCACGGCGCGACCATGCACATCTGCCCCTCGATCGATTACGTCGAGCGCGCCTGGGATGACGCCAAGTATGGCCGCCCATCCCAGAACCCCCTGCTCGAAATGACCTGTCCCGACCATCTACGATCCGGATCTCGCGCCCGCCGGCAAACACATCATGGGTATCTTCCTCCAGTACGCGCCCTACACGCTGCGCGACGCGAACTGGGACGATCTGCGCGAGCCCTACGGCGATCGCGTGCTCGATGTGATCTCCGAATATGCGCCGAACATTCACGCGATCGTGCGTGAGCGCCAGGTGCTATCGCCGCTCGATCTCGAACGCCGCTTCGGCATCGCCGGCGGCAACATCTTCCACGGCGAGATGAGCCTCGACCAGATGTTCTTCCTGCGTCCCGTGGCCGGCTGGGCCCGTTACCGCACGCCAATCCCGGGGCTTTATCTCTGCGGATCGGGCGCGCATCCCGGCGGCGGAGTCATGGGCGCGCCGGGATACAACGCCGCCCGCGAGATTCTTAATTCGAAGCTTTGAAGTAATCCGGCAAACCCGGTTTCGTTTCGCGCAGAATTTCCAATACATTCCGGCGGTCGTCCGCCGGCAATTTCGCGAACTTCGCGCTGGTATCTTTGCCGCTCAGCACGTCGTAAAGCCGCCGGTACACGCGTTCCCGCGCCCAATCCGGCATGCTGTCGAACGCCTTGTTGTAAATCATGTAACTCAGCGGATATTTGAAAAGCCGTTTCTGCAGATCGAAATCGCGCAGAGTGCGCCCCTGCTTGTCCTTCGGGCCACGCGCCGGAAACGTCTTCGTGAAAGTCGACACGCCTTTGATCGGACCGCTCATCGGCGCCTCATCCGCGAACAACATATACCCAACCATGTCCTCGATCGCGGCATCCAGTTTCTCCCGCGACTCATCCAGCTTTCCCTCGGCCATCGCGATACGCGTATCCCAGCCCACGCGGATAATCAGATTCGTCATGCGCGTCTGATGTTCGAGCGTCAGCAGCGCCACCACATCGCTGTCCGGGCTCAGGTATGCCGACGTATCGAACCTCGGCTCGAAGCCCGCGCCGATCGGAATCCCCTGGTGCTTCTGTTCCCCCAGATTTCCGCTCACATACCACCCGCCCCAGCGGTCTTCGATCGCCGTGCGGTCGTCGGTCACGAAGCCGCCGCGGGCGTGCTCGGCCTCCGCGCCCTTCGGCATGTATGCCGAACTCACCACAAGTCCCGGCACGCCGAGCGTATGGCCGCCCTGATGGCATTGCAGGCAGACCTCGCGCCGGGCGAAAGCGGGCTTGTCTTTCCTGTAAGTGCTCAACGTGTAAAACGCGACCCCCTGTTTCGGATCGAGCGCGGACACTTCCATTACTTCGCCATCTTGCACGAACCCGACGGCGACATCGTCGTTGAAGTAAATCGCGCGCGGCCGTTGCGGCGAGATCAGCGGGGCCTGAAAGCTGGTCTGGGTGTAAACGAGCACCTGCGAATCGACGTTCAGATCCAGCTGCTTCAGGACGCTGGGCAGGTAGCCCAGACCGCCGCCCGCGTAAGCCAGCTTCACTTTACCTGCGTCGATGAGGTCGTCGAGGCGTTTCACCGGCTCGTTGGTCGGAGTCTCGAAATACTGGATTGCCTTATGTTCGTAGGGCACATAGGTGGTGTCTTCGAGCCGCGCGGCCAGAGCGAAGGTGATGCCGGCCAGGGTGGCCACGCAGCCGAAGGCGATCGGGATTCGGGAAGCCATTTCCAACTCCATGGTAATCCCGCTACAATGAGAGCGGCATGAAGCGGTGCGCGCTGTTACTCACGATGTTATTCGCGGTAACCGGCCTCTCGAGGGCTGGCGGCGAACGGAAGACTTTCACCGGAGTCATCCACGACAACCGTTGCGTCGGGCCGAACTGCGCGCGCCAGTGCCCCTCCACCAAAGGCCCGAAGTATACCTTGCAATCGGGCGATGAAGCCTGGGTTTTAAGCGATCAGAAAACCCCGGCGCAATACACCGGGAAGAAAGTCGTCGTAACCGCCGCGCTGGGAGCCGGCAACAGGCTGATGGTCACTACGATCGTTCTTGCGAAATAAACAGCGCCTGCTAACGGTGAAGCCCCCGCCAGAGAAAATAAACGAAACAGAGCGTGAGCGCGATTGCCGCCGCCCATTGCAGTGCAGTGCACACAATGGCGCGAGGCGCCGGAGTAGTATCTTCGCGAACGTAATACGGCATGCGAAGACATTACAGGCAAGCAGATTTCCGCCCACTGTGGGATTCCGCGCGCTAACCGTAACGTCGTACAGTCAGCCGTTATTGATGACATTTGGCTTAGGGCGCGCCCGCGAAATCCCGTAACTGCGTGCCTCTGCAAATCCCGCGCGCAGACGTTGCCGGAATCCCTGGCGTGGTGCTGATTGATTCGGCGTGGTGGCCCAGGCGGTTTCGCCTGCGTTCGTCAGGTCTCGCGACCTTTTTACAGCACCCAGCTAAACCTTGGAATCGATGATGAACGTCGGCGCAAAACCCGAAGCCGGCGAATAACTGCCCGGTCCCGAAGTCGACACGTAGCTCGAGCACCCGGCCACTTTGCCGAGGAACGCCTGCGGCTGCACGTCCACCTGCATCTCTTTGAATTCGAGATGCCCGTAAGTTCATCAGCGGGAACACGGTGCGCGCCGGCTCTCACGCGCTCCTGCACCACGTAGGGCGCACGCAGCGCCTCGCGGATCGCGCGCGCCCACGAACCTTCATCGTGCTCATAGCCGATGAAGCTGTGCATGTCGCTGTACTCGTCGTTCGGGCGCAGCACCAGCTTTTCGCGATTCTGTTTGATGTACTCGACCAGATCGTCGATCGCCTCGTCGTGATACGACGCCTTGCCGGCCTTCACCACGCGCGTCCACGGCACATGCTCGCGGATGGCCTTGCGCTCGTTGATCGGGAACTTCGCCGTCAGCGTTTCATCGGTCAGCAGCGCGAACATCGCCTTCTTGTGCGACAGCTCCGAGCGGAAGCTGTTCACGATGCAAACCTTGTGATCGCGATACGCCTGCACCAGCGGATGATTCAGCGTGAAGCGCAGCAGGAACTCCTGCGCGCTGAGCCGCCGGTAGATCAGATCGATATCGAAGTTGCCGCTGCGCAGCACGCCGTTGCGATATTCCAGCTGCTCGGGCGAAACCAGTTCGGTCTCGAAACCTTCGGCCCGAAAATAGTCGCGATAAATCTCGTATTCGCTGCGCCCGGTGGGATCGCGGAACTCCAGAATCGCGATATGCGGTTTCGGCCTGTGGCCGTTTCCGTTTACGCCGTCGCGCCGCGAACATCTTGTACGCCTTGAGCAGCGCGCTCAGAAACGGCTTCTTGCCGCCTACGCGCGTCAGATTATAGCGCCGGCGGAACTCCTTCACCGGCGGGCAATCGTAGAACAGATCCGACAGCCCTTCCGACCACGCCGCGCCCGTCAAAGCGTCCGCGTTATACTGCATTACATGCAGCGACCCGTTCTGGATCTGCAGGTCGAGTTGAGCGGAAACCTCGGACATCTCGTATCCGGGATCGATCGCGGCCAGCATTTTCTCCGCCGGGTAAAAGCTGCATGCGGGAAAGCAATTGCGGGGATGCGAGCGCCAGCGCGCAGCATCCGATCGACAGCCGAAATCAGCGCTTCGCCGGTTTTGACCAGATTGTCGTATTGCTTCTGGGTGACGAAATTCGGCCGCAGAAACGGACAGAGGAGCCGGCCGCCAGCGGATAGCTGCCGTGCTTCCATTTGTTCTTGCAGGTTCTTGACCCACCGCAGGTCGCGGTAAGGTTCAGACTCAAGAATCCGGTGATACCGGGATATCGCCTCGTCCAGCTGCGTCATTTTTCGTGTGTGTGCCGTCGCGCCTATAAAGTATGACACAGGAATGTGAAATTTGTCCGGTTCGGAAACTCTCATTACCTTTGTAAATAATTGAAAGTAATGTGAATTAAGTCACTCTTGCGTGACCGCTTCTGTGGCTGATCAGCCACAGATCCGAACCGCCTTTCTACTGTTATGATGCGCTGGGGGGTGATTCCGTTGCACCGCCTGCCCTGCTATGCTGATCTGAAGCACGTATGCGATCGTCACTTCCGTTCATGGGTCTTTTGACAGCCCTTGCCGCGCTCACGTTATGCGCGCAGAAGCCCGAGGCGCCACCCGAAGGCGGAGCGGCCGCCCAGGTCGGTCTGCCTCCTCGCGTCACCCCCGGCGATTACCAGTCTCAGGGCAAAGTCGGCCCCATAACAATTGCCGCCGATTTCGACAATCATTCGGTCCCGCTCGTCGAGGGCGTTCTCAGCACCGAGGATTACGTGATCGTCGAGGCGGCCTTCTTCGGCCCTCCCGGCGCGCACCTGATGCTTTCGACCGGCGATTTTTCCCTTCGCATCAACGGCAAAAAGGTCGCCTCCCCCGGCCGCGGGCCGGGCTTGGTGTATAAATCCCTGAAAGACCCGGCCTACGAGCCGCCCGCGAACTCCCAGGTTGGGAAGACGAAGCTTGACACCGGTGGCGGCGGAGCCTCCTCCGACAGCGGACCGCCCCCGCCCGTGCACATCCCGATCGAGTTGCAGCTCGCCATGGAGAAGCGCACGAAGAAGGCCGCGATGCCCGAAGGCGACCGGCCTCTCCCTCAGGCCGGCCTGCTCTTTTTCGAACACGGCGGGAAAGTGCGTTCCGCCGAGCTGACCTACCAGGGGCCCGCGGGCAAAGTGACGCTGAATCTCCAGCCCTGATTCAACGAGTCTTATTTTTCGGAAGCTGTGTGCATTCGTGGCGTACGCTCTCAGCGTGCGGCGTCGAGACCCTCTCGACGCTTCTTTTTACCCGGGGCGCTGGGTGTCAGGAGTGCGTACCCCACTCGCTTCAGGCGACTTTCGGTCGCAACCGGTAGTCGTTGAACGCCTCTCTAACGCCGCAACCCGCCCAAACCACCGTTACCGGCGAGCATGTGGATCAGGCCGGGCAGGTTCGCCGTCTGCTCGGTCGACAGACCGGGGCTCAAAATCTGCAAAGCCGAAAGAATCTGGGCCGCCGCGGTGATGCGTAGCTGGAGATCGGTATTCCTCAGGCTCTCGATGGTTGCCAGTTCCGCGGGCGTCACCGACGGGGCGCCGATCAACTGTGTGGCCAGCGTGCTGTAATCGGTCTTCAACGTCGCCGCATTCGCCTGAAGACTGGTTTCTTCGGCCGTAAGCTGGCCCACCAGTGTGCTGTTGCCCGTCAGGGCCGACGTCTGCGCGGAATCCAGTCTCAGGAACGTTGCGATCCGATGCAGTTCACGCGCGGCGAGCTGCGCCGCGGTCGGTGGCGTCTTGTTCGAATTTCCGTCGGCGCCTCGTCGGCCGGCAAATCCGCCCGGTCCCTGGGCGAGCAAAGCAGTGGCTATTAATACGGGTATGACTAGAAGTTTCATGACTTGGTTTTCAATCTCCTGTAGTTGTATGACGGCGGCGCCCGAAATGGGTTGCCCCATTGCGGTACGGAAGAATTTTCCGTTCCACAATCTCTAATTGACGCAACGACCGGATTTGGTTCCCGCCGCCGTCCCGACCGTGAGCGTCGTAGCCGAAGTCTGCGAAACCGCCTGCGCCACCACCGCAGACCAGAACATGGCGGGGCAGGTATTCAGCCTGCCGATGCCTTTTCATCATACTGCTACTAAAGCGCTAATCATCACCGCCCATTGCCAGCGCCATCGCGCCCAGTAGCCCCGCGCGCTCTCCCAGTCGTGCCGGCGCGACGGGCGGAACCTTCCCTGCATATCCGGCCAGCACGCGTTCAAGTTCCACGCTGACCCGTTGATAAAGATGTGCCTGTCTCATCACGCCGCCGCCCAGCAAAATCAGTTCTGGCGAAAGCGTATAGATATAGTTCGCAATCCCGTAAGCCAGATACTTCGCTTCGAGCGCCCAGGCCGGATGATCCGCCGCCAACTCCTGCGCCTTCACGCCCCATCGAGCCTCGATCGCGGGTCCCGACGCCAGCCCTTCCAGACAATCTCCGTGGTAGGGACAGACTCCCGCAAACGGATCGGCTGCCCGGTCATGCGGAACATGAACGTGGCCCATCTCGGGATGCGTCAACCCATGCAAAACGCGTCCGGCCACGATCGCGCCGCCGCCGATGCCCGTCCCGATCGTGAGGTAGAGGCAGTTCGGGACTCCCCGCGCCGCGCCCCAGCGCGCTTCGCCCAGCACCGCCGCATTCACATCCGTGTCGAAGCGAACGGGCGCCCCGAGCCCTTTGCCGATCGCGCCCGCAAGATCGAAGTTCCTCCACGCGACTTTCGGCGTGGAGGTAATGAAGCCCCACGTCGGCGAATCCGGATCCAGATCCACCGGGCCGAACGAACCAATGCCGACCGCGCGCAGCGTGCCGCGGGAATGATCGGACATCCAGGCGATCGTTCTTGCGACCGTCGCGTCGGGCGAGGTAGTCGGGATCTGCGTTGTCACGACGTCGTCGGGACCCGTTCCGACTCCGCATGCGAACTTGGTTCCGCCAGCCTCAATCGCTCCGTACATAGAATGAATTAGCTCCTTTGCCTTGACAGATGTGGCGCACGCTCTCAGCGTGCCGCGTCAGAGACTCTCTCGACGCTTCTTTTTACCTGGGCCTGGGTGTCGCTATGAGTATCAGGCGACTTCAGTCGCAACCCATCCCACCGGCTTGAGCCATGGCTTGAGCCAGTAGTCGTTTAGTTCAACACGCGTTCTCGTCACCTTGCGGGCCGGCCATTCGCCTGCGCCCCCACATTTCCCCCCCCGCAAAAGCTGATGAGAACTTCTTCATCACAATTTCGAAAAATATATTTCCGCAGCCCGCATCTCACACAATCAAAAACCTTTAACCAAGCCTCCTGCCTCCGTCGTCGGACCCTCCCAGCACGTCTTTTCGCACCACCCATGCTACTTTCCAATCGGGAGCGGATCTTTGCCGGCCGCTCTCAGTATTTCCTGGCCAGGAAACGTCGAATTGAGGTGAAACTGGACTTCCGGTCCTGTTGAGGGCTTACGGTTGCTGTACGAGGAGGCTTCCGACGGAAGAACATTCAGGCTGGCTTGAATAGCATCGACTCAAGCGAAAGACGTAGGGTTTTGGGGTGGTCCCCTGGGTTGAGACAAACAGTTAAGACACTGTTGACCGTTCGCTGTAAATTCATTGTGCCCGATCCCGGAACGGATTTAGGATGGGCGTGCCGGTGAAGCGGAGGCGGGCAATGCTGGCGAGCAACCCGCTGAGGAATAGCCGGCCGGGGCTCGTCGCGACGATGGGCAGGGCGTAGAAGCTTCCGGTGCGTCCTGAAAGTCTGGCCCGGACCCGACCGGAATGCGGCGCTTCGGGTCAGGCTTTCGAACAAACAGCACATCGGCCGATAGACCCCGCCATGCCTGAGAAAACGCACGGTCACTTTCATGCCTGCGCTCCCGCAGCCGCTCGGAGCTTGTCTTCGAACTCCGCTGGCGGTAAGTAGCCGAGAGCGGAGTGCAGACGCTTTTGGTTGTAGATCTTCTCCAGAAACGTGCCGATTTCGCTGCGCGCTTCGGCCAGGTCCCGGTATTCGTTGCGGTGCACCTCCTCATATTTCAGGGTTTTCATGAATGATTCGCACGCCGCGTTGTCCCACGGATTGCCCTTGCGCGACATGCTGATCTGAACACCGTTCTCTTTGAGTAGTCCGGTGTAGTCGCCGCTGGCATATTGCGAGCCGCGATCGGAATGATGCACCAGCCCCGGTCCGACTACCCGCCGCGACAAGGCCATGCGTAGCGCACCGAGCGTCAGTTCATCTTCCAGCGTCCGGTCCAGCGCCCAGCCGATCACGCGGCGCGAGTAAGCATCCAGAACGACAGCCAGAAACACGAACTCTTCGCGAAGTCGGATGTAGGTGATGTCCGCCCGCCAGAGCTGATCGACATCGGTCAACATCATCTGCCGCGCCAGGTTCGGGTAGACCTTCCGCCCATGGCTGGAATCGGTCGTCACAACGAACTTCCGCTTCCGCACACAGAGCAGATTGTCCTCGCGCATCAGCCGGTAGACCCGTTTCCAGTTCACTGCCCAATCGCGGCGGTGCAGTTCTCGGGTGATTCGCCGCCGCCCGTAACTGGGCCATTCGAGGGCCACCCGCTGAATCGCGTCGCGCAGGTCCATGTCGGAATCAACGCCTGATTCCGCGTTCTCGTCGAAGCGATAGTAGCTGGCCCGGCTAACCCGGGCCAGCTTCACCATCCGCTCGATCGTCAGTCCACCGCCGGCCTTCACTTTCTCTTTGACCTTCCGGAAGACCGCGGATTCCCACTCAGTGCCTGCAACATCCGCTGTTCCTCGATGTGCTGCAAGCACCCCTTCAAAAAATCGATCTCCAGCGCCTGCTGGCCCACCTTCCGCTCCAGCTCCGCAACCCGGCCTTCCGACCAGCGCTGTTTTCCGTTCCCCGGAAACGCGTTGCCCGAACCTTGGCGGAACTCCCGGCGCCACCGGTGAAGCACATTCGGGTTCACTTCCAGCCCGCGAGCCGCCTCTGCAATCGATACCCCTTGTTCCAGCCGCCGGACGGCGGCCAGTTTAAACTCCTGGGTGAACTGCCTGCGTAACATTCCCATGACTCAATTCTCCATTCAATGAAAAATGAGTCTTAACTGTTTGTCTCAAAAATGGGGACCAGTCCATTTCGGTACCAGAGGGTGGGAGTTGTCGAAACGGGATTTTACCTCGCGCTATCAACATCGCGGGCACACTTGGTCCTGTAGATACCGCTCAATTCATTGGCGGCCGGATACGGCAGTTTAACCAAACTGACCCCCGGCCGCGCCGACGTCCTTTTGTCGGCGGCTGTCCCCGCGAGGGGCTCCGGCCTGTCGTTATTTGACATCGGAATGTTCTTTGCAAACTGAATATCTTGCTCGTCGGTTCCAGTGTGGCGGAACTGCGCCCGCGCGCTTCCTAATGCGCGCCGCCGAGAACCCAGACCAGCACACCTGCGCCCACCAGGATCCGGTAGATCGCGAACGGCACAAATCCGCGATTGCGCACCCACTGCATGAACCAGGCCACCACCACATAAGCGACCACAAACGAAATAACGAACCCAATCCCGAGCAGCATCCAGCCATGCGAATCGATGTGCACGCGCTCGGGGCCCTTCACCGCTTTCAACAGATCGTAACCCGTCGCGGCGATCATGGTCGGGATCGAAAGCAGGAAGGAAAACTCGAGCGCCGCGGTCCGCGACAGGCCCGTCACCTGACCGGCCGCAATGGTGACCATCGAACGCGAAGTGCCCGGGAACACGGCGGAGAGCGTCTGGCACAGCCCGATCCAGATCGCCTGCGGCAGGCTCATCCGCTCCAGTTCTTCGGCGGCCGCGGCTTCGAATCCGCCCCCCACGTTCTTCCCGAATATCGCGTCCACAATCCACATCACGATCCCGCCGATGATCAGCGCGCTCGCCATCAGAACCAGGCTCTCCAGATGTTTCCCGATCACCTTCGTCAGCAGAAACGAGGGCGCCGCTGTACAGACGAAAGCTACCAGCGTCAATCCCAGCGGATGCGTAATCGCGGTCTTCTCACCCCGCGGCCCGCCTGGATACGTCGCGAGAAAACTCATGATCCGGCCCCAAAAATAGATGGGAAGGCAGAGAATCGCGCCCAGCTGGATCACGATCGAGAACATCTTCCAGTAACCGTCGCCGAGATCGATATGGAGCAGCGCTTCGGTGATGCGCAGGTGCGCCGTCGAGCTGACGGGCAGAAACTCCGTGAGACCCTCGATGATGCCGAGGAGGATGGAAAGTAGATAATCGTTCAAACAACGCCATGGTAGCGCGACATCCACCGCCGGGACACATGGTCGATATCGGCGGCCACGCAGCTCCATATTGATGTGCGCGGGCGCGGCAAACCCGTGGTCGTGCTGGAAGCGGGGATCGCCGCGAGTTCCATCAGCTGGGCGTTGGTGCAGGATCGGATCGCCGAATTCACCACGGCCGTGAGTTATGACCGCGCCGGTTTCGGGTGGTCCGCCTTTGCGCCGCATCGTTCCACCGCGCTGGCGTCGGCCGAAGAACTCTCGCTCCTGTTGAACGCATGCGGGATTCGACCCTCCGTTTATCCTCGTGGGCCATTCCTTCGGCGGGCTGATCGTAAGGATTTTCCAGCAGACCTTTCCCGAAAAGGTCGCCGGACTCGTGCTGGTGGATCCGATCTCGCGCACGGAATGGGCTCGGGCAAGTCCCGCAGCGAAAGAAAATGCTCGCCCGCGGAGTCTGCCTTATCGCGGCGCGGCGCGTTTCTCGCGCGGATCGGGCTGGTCCGGCTCGCTCTCAAGCTGCTGCTGGCCGGCTCGCACGCGATTCCGAAACTGGTCTCGCGCGCGCTCGGCCGGTGAAGGGGCCAGCGTAACCGAACGGCTGCCGGGGGAAGTCAGCAAATTGCCGCCGGAACTCTGGCCCGCCGTCGCGGCGCACTGGAGCGAGGCCCGCTGCTTCGATGCCATGGCGGAAGCTCTCGAGAAACTGCCGGTCAGCGTGCGCCAGATTCAGGAGGGCCGGCCGTTGGGCGATCTGCCCGTCATTGTGCTCTCGTCACGCACCTCGACGAAATCGCGAAGCGCGAACACCGCCAGGAAGCCGGGCTTTCCACGCGCGGCGAACACGTCGTGCTGCCAAACGCAGGGCATTGGATACAACTGGACGATCCGGGCGCCGTGATCGAAGCGGTCAGGCGTGTGTTTCAAACTTGCCGGATTTTGACCCTCACGCCGTTCTTCGGACGAAGCGTGAGGAATGGCTGCAGCCCGGCCGGCTTTTGCGACAGCAGCTCCATCCCTGCATGGGCCGCGATGGTGGAGAGAATGATCTGCCCTTCCATCAGCGCGAACTGGTTCCCGATGCAGATGCGCTTGCCGCCGCCGAAGGGCATGTACGCGAATCGCGGCAGCCGGGCTTCGCGCTCGGGCAGAAATCGATCCGGATCGAAACGCAGCGGGTCTTCGAAGTTCCGCGGGTCGCGGTGCAGCAGCCAGGGCGCGATGAACACGAGCTCGTCTTTTCGCACCTTGAACCCGCCGATCGACGGTATCGCGCACCGCCTGCCGCGCCATCAGGAACGCGGGCGGGATAGAGCCGCATCGATTCCTTCATCACCCGCAGCGCGAAGGGCATGCCCTCGCAGCGCAGACGCTCGAGTTGTTCCGGATGCTGCGCCAGAAGATACCAGGACCACGCCATCGCCTGCGCCGTGGTCTCATGTCCGGCCAGGAAAAGCGTCATCGCTTCGTCGCGCACCTGTTCGTCGGTCAGATGCTGCCCGGTTTCCTCGTCCTTCGAGAGCAGCAGCATCGCCATCAGATCGCCGTTATCCACCCCGCTCGCGCGGCGCTCGCGGATCATGCCGATACATGGTTTCGTTCAGCTGCGCCAGAGCGGTGCGCGACCTGCCTGCCGTCGGCAGCCGGAAAGGAATGCGCATCTGGAACGCAGAGGGCGCTCTGCAGAGTGGTGATGCTCCGGCGCAGCGTATCGGCCATGATCGAGCAGATCGACATCGAACAGCGTCCTGCCCACAATGCCGAGCGTGAGCCGCATCATTTCGTCCGCGATGTCGATTTCCTGGCCGTCGCGCCATCTGGCCTGCGCGGCGAGCGAGTGCTCCTGCATCACCGCCGCATACTTCGAGACGCGCTGATGCGCGAACGCCGGCGCCACCAGCTTGCGGCGCTCGCGGTGCTGCTCGCCTTCGCTGACGAGGATGCCTTCGCCCAGCAAAGGCCGCGCGAAGATGCGCAGGATCGGCCCTTTCTGATAATCGTCCACGCGGTCGATGAGGACTTCGGGCACCAGCTCCGGCGTGTTCACCAGCACCACGGTCATGCGGCCGAAGCTGGTCCGGCCGATGCGGGGGATTTCCGCGCCGATCGCGTCCAGCATCCTGATGCGGTTGGAAAACAGAGCTTGAACGATGCTCAGAAAACCGGGCATGCTCTATTTTATGAAGCGAACTGAATCTGCGCGATGAACAAAGACGGCAGGCCTGATTCCAGCTCTTCCGGAACATCGTCAAAAGCCAGCCGGAAGTGTTTCGAAGCGCCGGGCGCCAGCGTCGCCTGTCGCTCCCAGAATCGCCCCGCCCACAATCGCCACTCTCTCGCGCTTGACCTCGGTGCCGCTGTAGTCGCTGAAAACGCAGGTGACTTCGGCCAGTTTCACCACGCGGTCGCCCTTGTTCGTGATGTCGCCCAGAATCTCGACCACGCGCTGGTTGACCATGCTCTCGGCCGCCTGCATGTGGACGTTGCTCGAGCGTCGAGATTGCGGAGATACGCCTTCGCTTCGGCGGTGAGAACGGGAGGCGGTGGCGGCGCCGGTTTCGGCCCGAAAGTCAGCCAGCCGAACGCGCCCAGAATCAGAATCATCGCGAGCGCGATGACGATGCTCGCCGGTGAAATCTTAACGTCCGGCAACGGTCATTTCTCCGAGCATGATGGTCGGGGCGGAGACGGAGCCGAGAAATTCCAGATCGTTGCCGATTTCCGCGATTCCATTCAGCATCTCCTGCAACGTGCTGGCGATCGTCACTTCCGAAACCGGAAACGCCAGCTCGCCGTCGCGGATCCACATCCCACCGCGCCGCGCGAATAATCGCCCGTAACGGTATTGACACCGCTGCCGATCAATTCGGTCACAAAAAATCCGTTTTTCACGCTGCGGATGATTTCTTCCTGCGAGCGTCTCGCCCGCTTCGATGAAAGAAATTGCCATGCCCGATGCCGGCGTTGCCCGTGATCCCGCGCGAGGCGTTGCCGGTGGTCTTCATATCCAGCTTGCGCGCGGTGTAGGTGTTCAGCAGATAGTTCTTCAGAACGCCGCGCTCGATGACGGGAGTGCGCCGCGTGGGCACGCCTTCATCGTCGAAAGGAGACGATCCGAAGAGGCCCGGAATGGTGCCGTCGTCGATGAGCGTGATTCGTTCGTCCGCGATTTTCTCGCCCAGTTTGCCGGCGAGGAACGAAGCCTTGCGGTAAATCGCGCGGCCGTCGACCGCATCGAAGATATTGCCCAGCAGGCTGCGGGCGATGCGCGGTTCGAAGATCACCGGGACGCGCTGCGTTTCGACTTTCACCGCGCCCAGCCGCCGGATGGCGCGCTCCGCCGCTTTGCGTCCCACGGTCTCCGGCGTCTTCGAGGCCCTTATAATTCCGCGCGATGGTGAACCAGTAGTCGCGCTCCATGCTGCCGTTCTGCGTGGCGACCGGCACGGCGGAAACGGAGCAGTAGCTGGTGCGGTACGACCCGAGGAATCCGCGCGAGTTGGCGAACACGCGCCCGCTCGACGCTCGAATCGAACGACGCGCCTTCGGAATTGGTGATGCGCGGATCGACGGCCAGCGCGGCGGCTTCGGCGCGCTTCGCCATGTCGATTCGCTCCTCGGTGGGCAGCTCCGCGGTTTCGTCCGAGAAGAGCTGCAGATCGCCCGTCGAGCGAGCCCAGTTCTTCGGCGTCGGGCAAGCCCGCATGCGGATCTTCGGTGGTCAGCGCGGCCAGATCGATGGCCGACCGCACCATCTGCTGAATGCCCTCGGGCGTGAGGTCGGACGTGTAGGACGCGCCCATGCGCTTGCCGATGAGCACCCGCAATCCCGCGCCGCGCGAGCCGGCTTCTTTCAGCGTTTCCAGTTCGCCCATGCGCACGTTGGCGGAAAATTCGTCGCCTTCCGCGATGGTGCATTCGGCATCGGTGGCGCCGGCGGCAAGCGCCTGTTTGACTGCGTCCTGGGCGATTTCAGGCAGGCTTCAGAAGCAGCGGCGAACGTCAAGCGGTTCCCCCGACGGTCATGCGGTCGATGCGAACAGTCGGGATGCCGACGCCCACCGGCACGCTCTGGCCTTCTTTGCCGCACACGCCCACGCCTTCGTCGAGCTTGAGATCGTTGCCCACCATGCTGACGTATTTCATGGCTTCGGGGCCGTTGCCGATCAGCGTGGCGTTGCGCACCGGCCGCGTGAGCTTGCCGTCTTCGATGAGATAACTTTCCGATGCCGAGAACACGAAATTGCCGCTGGTGATATCGACCTGGCCGCCGCCGAAATTGGCGCAGTAGAGCCCGCGCGGCACGGAGCGGATGATGTCCGCCGGATCGCTCTCGCCCGCCAGCATGAACGTGTTGGTCATGCGCGGCATGGGGATGTGTTCGTAACTCTCGCGCCGTGCCGCTGCCCGGTGGCGCGTCGCTTTCGTGATGCGGCTGGAAAGCTTGTCCTGCAGATAGCCGCGCAGAATGCCGTTCTCGATCAGCACGTTGCGCTGCGTTTCGTTGCCTTCGTCATCCACGTTGAGCGAGCCGCGGCGTCCGCCGATGGTGCCGTCGTCGACCACCGTGCAGAGCGGGCTCGCCACCTGCTGGCCGATGCGTCCGCTGAATGCCGAAACGCCTTTGCGATTGAAATCGGCTTCGAGGCCGTGGCCCACGGCTTCATGCAGCAGGACGCCGGGCCAGCCCGGGCCGAGCACGACGACCTGCTCACCGGCCGGCGCTTCGACCGCGTCCAGTTGCACGATGGCCTGGCGCGCCGCTTCGCCGGCGAAGTATTCCGGCGTGCGCTCCTTCTGGAAATATTCGAGTTCGTAGCGTCCGCCGCCGCCGGAGTGACCCTGTTGCGGAACGCCTTCGCCATCGCGCGCCAGCACGAGAACACTCATGCGCGCCAGCGGCTGCCGGTCGAAGTTCAGCACGCCGTCGCTGGTCGCGACCATCACCTGGCGGAGGTTGTCGGCGTAGGTGACCTGCACCTGGAAGACGCGCGGATCGTAAGCGCGGGCCGCGTGGTCGGCGCGCTGCGCCAGTTCGACGCGCTCCTTGAACGCGGTCTCGTTGGGCGCGGTCAGGACCGGGATAGAGATTGCGCTTGCGGCCTTCTTCGAGCGGCGTCTGCTCCACCTTCGACGGGACCGGCCGCGATCAGCGCGGCCACCTGCGCCGCGTGCCGGATCTTTTCCGGGCTCAGATCGTCGCTGTAGGCGTAGCCGGTGCGTTCGCCCGCGATGACGCGCACGCCGACGCCGAGCGAAACGCCCTGCGTCGCGCTCTTGACGATCGATTCGTCGATGCTGATGGAACTGGTGGCGAGGTATTCGAAATAAAGGTCGGCATAGTCGCCGCCGCGCCCCAGCGCTTCGGCGAGGTGGGCTTCCAGATCCCGCCGCGTAATGCCGAATTTAGCGGCGAAAAACGAATCGGAAAAGCTCATAACTATTTCCAATGTAGCAAGTTGTAGCAGTCACACGAGGCCGTGACCGGCGGCGCGGCCGGCTTTGCGTGCGACCGTGTGACTCAATGACCGGCTTTGATTTTCTGTGCGTCCGAAGGCGTGACCCAGCGCTCTTTGAGCATCAGATCGGTGGCTTGCGCCACTTTCGCGGCATAGTTCTTCTGGCTGCCGTAGAGAGCTTCGAGACGCGCCCAGTCGTAAGGAATGGTGCTGGCCCAGTTCGCGGCAGGTCCCCGGCCCCGCGTTGCTAGTTGTATAGGTAGCCCCGGGGACATCCACGTAAGGATTACGCACTCCGCCCGTCACCACCTGGCCGTTGATCGTGATCCGGTCCGCTTTGGGCGGCGCCGTCCCTTTGCTCGCCCACTGTTCCAGATTCATCACCGCGCCATCGAGGACGTACTTCAGCAGCGGATGCTCCTGCAGCAGGATCTCGGGCTCGCAACGAACGTTGAACGGCCAGTCGGGCGTGCCCTGGCCCGGAGTTCCCATCGCGGCAAGCTGGTCCGGAAATCCGGGCAGGTCGCGATAAGCCCACTTGTCGATATGCGCGGCGCCGGCCACTTCGTAGATGCGGAAGCGGTCGCCCGGATCGTCGCTGTCGGGGCGTTGATAAGCCTCGCCGATTTCACCCTGCGCCACCACCAGCATGACGGGAACGCCGGCGTTCTCGATCTTCTGCCGGGGATCTGTTCTGGCCACCGCCGGCCCGCAGCGCCGGATGGCACCCACGCCGCCCGGCGTCTTGATGAGGAAGCCATCGTAAACCGGTTTGCCGCTCTGTAGTTTGGCGTGGCGCTGGATCGCGGCGAGGTAGGTCTGAACATCGGCTCCCTGCGCGGTCATGTAGAGATAAGCGGCACCGAGCCCGGTCTTGCTCTTCAGGGCCGCGCCCACCTGGCTGATCATGTCCCACTTCAGCCCATCCTCCTGGTCCGATGTCGCCGGAGCCCCGCCGCCCCGGCCCGCGGCGCAGGCTTCGGAGGGGTCCGGATTGGCGAAAGAGAGGGCCGCATAGCGCGTGGGATTGAACTTCTTCAGGGCATTGATCGAAGCCGGCATGGTGATCCCGACCCAGCCGTCGCCGCGTTCGATCAGCGAGTCGCGCAGATAGCCCGACATCATTCCCCAATCGAAACGCCGCGCCGGGTTCAGGAGTTCGACCACGGCATTGCCGCTGAAACGATTCGGGTCCGAGGGACGCCGCACCAGAATGCGCGTGGCGTAGGGAGCGTCTGGCGTCTTCACCGTTAACCCGTCCGCCGCCCAGTCGTAAACGTTGGCGTTGCCGCTGACGATGAACTCTTCTTCGATATAGCCGGCTTTTTGGAGGTCGACCGGCTGCAGGACCCTGTTGGCGGCCATGAGCGGAAAGGAATCCGAAGTTACCGGAATCGGTCCGGTGAGCTTGGGAAGAGGCGTTGTAGACGACCCTGCCGCAAAGACTGCAGCGGCCGTAAGAAGCGTGGTGGCGGTGATTCCAAAGGGCTGGCTCATTGCTTAACCAGCGTACTACCATTTTGAAACTCAGGGCCGTGGAAGAACGCAGGTGATCAGCGAGGGGCCGACCGGCTCGTGCGTCATTCCCAGCCGGTGCATCACCCTGACCGACCTTTCGTTGGGCGGATCGGTCCTCGCATACAACCGCGGAAACCCCGTGGATCGCCACAGATATTCGATCGCGGCCAGGCAGGCCTCGGTCGCGAAACCCTGTCCCCGGTACTCGCCGCGCAGGCCATACATCAACTCGATGTCGGGGCCGTCATCGATAAACCGGAACCCGCAGAAACCCGCGAGCGCGGGCAGGGAAATCGTCCAATAACCGATGCCGTGGCGTTCCGCGGTCACCAGATGAGAATCGACGATCTGTTCTACGGCCTCGCGTGAAATGATCGCGTCATCCCAAAGATAGCGGCGCACTTCGGGCGCCGCCCATAGCGCATGCCGCGCGTCGACATCTTCGCGCGTCCAGGGGCGAAGCGTGCATCTCTCTGTCTGGATCAACGGGAGGCGCATCCCGGGGCCGGAACGCTAATAGCGGTTGAGTTCCGCCACCAGCGCGCTCAGGCCCTTCTTCGAATAAATATCGGCCAGGCGCTGCTCTTCGGGCGATGGCGCGGTGACGCGCAGCAGCGGCGAAGAATCCAGATCGCGCCGCGAAGGCACCCAGACATGCCCATCGGCAAACTCCACCTCGCTGACATAACCCGTCATGCCCTCGATCTCGATCGGCCGGCCGGTATGCGAAAACTTCAGCGCCGTATCCTGCAAAAGCTTCGTGCGCTGTCCCGCGAAGGCAGAAGCATCGTCGACTCCGACGCCGGCACCGATCCCGCCAGATATTCCTGGCCCTGCTTATCCTTCACCAGCCAGCCGATTTCGACGTACTTCACCGGCTTAGCCCGAATGGTTGATGATTTCAATCTGCGGCGATCGGGCTTCATTGCCCGAGATGGCGGCCCATCCTTCGAGCGGCTGCACCGGCGAATCCGGCAGATTCAGGAACGCAAACTGCAGCGGCGTGGTCGGTCGACGGCACGGCGGAGCCGGCGGCCCGCCCGTTGCGCGTGAGCGACACATCAAGCTGCGGCCGATCGGCCTGCCGCGCGATGCTCTTGCGCATCTCCTCGCCGAGCCCGCTTTCGCCGCGCGCCTGCAGAGCCTGTTTGAAGTAGGCCCGGTCGCGCTGCGCCTCGACTTCCCAGAACGTCAGCGCGCGCTGGGAATTGAGTTTGTTCGGACCGAAAAAGGTCAGATCGTCAAACAGGACGCCATCGAGCTGCACATGCACCAGCGGCCCCGCGGTCTGCTGCACGGGCCGCACCAGCCGGATATCGACCGGCAAAGTGAACGTCTGGCCGGGAGCCACGTCGATCGAAGGCCGCGCCACGGAGCCCTTTCCGCCCGGCGCAAATTCCTGCGCCGTGACCAGAAGCGTCACGCCGCGGATGTGTTTCGAGCCGGAATTCCGCAGCGTCAGACCCATGTGGAGATCGAGCACAATCGCGCCGCCGCGCGAAGTGGCGCGCGAATCGCCCAGCGATTTCGAAATCAGATCGAGCGGTGAATCGGACGGCAGATCGACCTTGACGGAATTCGCCGGATCGAGCGCGGTTTCCTGCGCGGCCAGCGGCATGCGCGCAGGCGACAGCACCGCGACCGAAATCCAGCTGAGCCCTATTGCTGCAGACATAACATTTGTTGATCGTGACCGACCCCGTTTCGTCATTTATATACCGCGCCTCGATCGCTCCCTGCGCGCTTACCGTCTGATCCGTGCGCGCTCCCTGGTGATCCAGACAAACGCAAAACTGTCCGCGCCTTTGCGAAGCTCGATTCCGGAACGCCGTCGGCTGCAACACCGGACGTCGCCGCTTCGGCGACATTCAGGCGGTGCAGGCCCGCATCGGTAAAGAAGACACTGGCTCCCACCAGCATCAGCAGGCTGGCGCAAACGCAACCGCGAACTCGGCGCCAGTGTTCGGCAGCCAGTTCCTCGATACATGAGTATCGCGGACGCATGCCCCCGCTTCGAGGCCCAGGCGGATATTGGCGCGCATCTCCGCCGCCAGAAAATTCCAGTTCATATCCGGAAGTTCCGCCTCTGCCAGATGCCTGCGCAGAGTCCTGAAATTCCGCGACCTTCTCCTGGCAATCCTCGCAATCGCGCACGTGGCGATCGAGAAGGAAACGGTGAAAGCGTCCGGTTTCTCCGCCCGCCAGCAGCGCCAGATTGTCTTCACCCGGGTGTTTCATTCTTATCTCTTTCGCTTTCCTTTTCGGCGAACTTCTTCAGCTTGATCCGTGCATTCGCGATATGCGAGCGGACCGTTGCTTTCGAACAATCCAGACGCCGCGCCACTTCCTCGGCCGGCAGATCTTCCATATCGCGAAGCACCAGCGCCGCGCGCTCGCGCGGCGTCAGGCGTTCCAGCCCCGCCGCCAGCCAGGTGCGCTGCTCGGACCGCAGCATGGAAGCCTCCGGCGATTCCGAATGGCTCTCGGGTGCGTCCGTAATCTCGCAAAAGCTCACCCGGCCGTGGCGGCGCAGAAAATCGATCGCCGTGTTGGTCGCGATGCGCGAAAGCCAGTGCGCGGCTTTCAGCTCGTCCTTCAGCTGCTCCTGCCGCTGCAGGGCTTTGATGAACGCTTCCTGGGTCAGATCCTGCGCGTCGTGGACGTTGCCGACAATCCGGTAAATCTGCCGGAAAACGCGGCGCAGATTGTCGTTGACGAAGCGGTCCTGCAACTCCCGCTCGAGCGGGTCGGAGCACGGCTTCGACCGAATCGGCCCGCGTCGTCGACCGGCGCTGGGTCGTGCTCTCTCATTCGAACCTGTGGCGCAAGAGTCGGCATCCCTTTGTTAAAGAATGACGTTCGGACCGTCCAGACGTGGAAAAGAACTTTGCGCGCTATCCTTAAAGTATAGGTCTTCGGAAAGGCCCGATAAGTGAGTGCATTAAGACAGGTTGCGATCGTCGGCGCGGGGAAAACGCCGTTCGGGGCTTTTCCCGATCAGGATTTGCGCTCTCTGGCCGTTACGGCGGGCGAAAAGGCTCTGCGAAACGCCAATATCGAGCCCGATGCGGTGGAATCCTTCTACCTCGGCAATTTCGCCGGACCGGAATTCACCGGCCAGAACCATCTCGCGCCTTATATTTCCACCGCCCTCGGGATGACGCGGCATTCCCTCCACCCGCTTCGAGGCCGCCTGCGCTTCGAGCGGCGCGGCATTTTTTCAGGCGTTCATGGGCGTGGCGAGCGGAGTTTACGACATCGTGATGGTGGTGGGCGTCGAGAAAATGACCTGCCAGCCGACCGCGCGCGTCACCGAAATTCTGGCCGGAGCGGGCGATTGCGCGACCGAGGTCAAGGCCGGCTCGACCTTTCCTTCTCTGTTCGCCATGATCGCGCGCCGCCACATGCACGATTTCGGCACCACGCGCGCGCACCTCTCCGCCGTCGCCGTGAAGAACCACGAGAACGGCGCGCTGAATCCCGATGCGCAGATGCGGAAGGTCATCACGCTCGAGCAGGCCATGAATGCGCGGCCGATCGCCGAGCCGCTGAATCTCTACGATTGCTCGCTGATCAGCGATGGCGCGGCGGCGGTGGTGCTCTGCGCGGCCGATCGCGCGCGCGAGTTCAGCGACAGGCCGGTGCAGGTGCTGGGCGTGGCGCAGGCGTCGGATTGCGTGGCGCTGGACCAGAAGCCCGATATCACCACCTTCGCCGCCGTGCGCGGCGCGGCGAAAAAGGCCTATGAAATGGCCGGTCTGGGGCCGAAGGACATCCAGTTCGCCGAACTGCACGACTGCTTCACGATCGCCGAGATCGTCGCCATGGAGGATCTCGGATTTGTGCGAGCGCGGCCGCGGCGGCTTCTTTACGGCCGAAGGCGGCACGCGGCGCGATGGCGCGATGCCGATCAACGCCAGCGGCGGTTTGAAATCGAAAGGCCATCCGGTGGGCGCGACGGGCGTGGCGCAGATCTGCGATCTCGTGCAGCAGATCCGCTGCGAGGCCGGCGAGCGGCAGTTGAAACGGCATTCGGTGGGCCTCGCGCAGAATCTGGGCGGCAGCGGCGCCACCTGCGTCGTCACCATTCTGGGAGACTGCTCAATGAGCCGCCGAGGGACCGTTTACACCGAAACCGTCGTTCACCTCGCGCCCGAACGGTTTGCGGCGGATGTGCCCTATCAGGTGATCATCGTGCGGCTCGACGACGGCGCCAGCGTGACGGCGCGGGTAGAGGGCGAGCGCGTCGCGATCGACGACCGCGTCATCGAAGTCGAACCGCGCAACGGAATCCCTTATTTCGCACGACTGAAAATATATGAAACTGGCTCAAACGGATGTCGCGGATCGGGACCGAATCCGCATTCGACGTACTGGTGCGCGCCCGCGCGCTCGAAGCGCAGGGGCGCGACATCATCCACCTGGAGATCGGCGAACCCGATTTTCCCACGCCGCAGAATATTGTGGACGCCGGCAAGAAGGCGCTGGACGAAGGCTGGACCCACTACGGCCCGTCGCAGGGCTTCCGGAACTGCGCGAGGCGATCGCCGAATATATTTCCGCAACGCGCGGAATTTCGGTCAGCGCGGCAATGTCTGCGTAGTGCCGGGCGGCAAGCCGATCATCTTTTTCCCCATGATGGCGCTGCTCGATGAAGGCGACGAGGTGATCTACCCGAATCCCGGATTTCCCATTTACGAATCGATGATCAAGGTTTGCGGCGCGACGCCGGTGCCTGTTCCGCTGGTCGAGGAGCGCGGCTTCTCGTTCGATCTCGACGTATTCCGCAAGAGCCTGACCGACGCACGAAGATGGTGGTGCTCAATTCGCCGCAGAATCCCACCGGCGGCATGATTCCGGCCGAAGACATCGCCGCCATCGCGGACGCGGTGCGCGAGCGCGATCTGGTGGTGCTCTCGGACGAGATTTACAGCCGCATCGTCTATGGAAACGAAGCTCCGGTCTCGATCGCGACCATGCCGGGAATGCTCGAAAAGACCATTATTCTCGACGGCTTTTCGAAGACCTACGCGATGACCGGCTGGCGCATGGGTTATGGCGTGATGCCGCCGTTTCTGGTGGACCCGGTCAATAAACTGATGGTGAATTCCAACTCCTGCACGGCGAGTTTCACGCAGCGGGCGGGGATCGCGGCGCTGCGCGGGCCGCAGGAGCCGGTCACCGCGATGGTGGAGGAGTTCCGCCGCCGCCGCGACGCGTTTTGCGCGGGTCTGAACAGCATTCCGGGCTGGCGCTGCGCCATTCCCGGCGGCGCGTTCTATGCCTTCGCCAATGTCAAAGGCTCCGGGCGCAGTTCGAAGGAGGTTGCCGATCGCTGCTGAACGACGCGGGCGTGGCGTGTTTGAACGGCGCGGGGTTCGGCGCGTATCGGCGAAGGCTACATCCGGTTCAGCTACGCGAATTCATACGAGAATCTGATGCGCGCGATCGAACGGATAAAAGAGTGGGCGCGAAAGTAATTAATCAACATTCGGTTCCGTGAATGCATGCCGGGCTCCGTGGCGGATGTGCAGTACATCGACCAGTTTTCGGTTCTCAACCACACTGTATACCGCACGATAGACGTGAGGCCTGGCACCATAGAGCAGGTTGCGCAGCTTGTCATTCTCAGGGGTCACCGGACATCGGGTCCGGCTGTTCTTCCAGATTCGGGCGAGATCGCGCTCGGCACGGGGGAAGACTTTAACGAGATATGCGATGCTCGGCTTCGAAAGCCGCGAAAAACTCTCTCGCCGGACGCCCTTTCCCTTGTTTCACTTGTTCGAGTCCCTGACGGATGCCTTCCTCCGCGCTGGCGGTGGCGGCAATATCAAGCAACCGCTGATAGGCCGCGGCGTCCTGTACGATGGCCGCGGCCTTGCCTTTGACCGTGAGCACCACAGGGCGTTTGGTTTTTCTCAGCTGCTTCATGAAGTCGCCGGACCGGCGACGGAAGGCGGTCAGCGACTGGATGTCGCGCGTAATGTCAAGCATGGAACGCCTTTCTGAACATCGCACGTTTTCAGGTGCTCTCAGAATAGCGCGATCGCGTAAACAACAAATTTCCTGGACATCGTTTGCTCGCCCTTGCAGCTTGGCCCCGTCGCCAAAGTCAGGAGCATGTGTGCCGGTCTGACGCACGGAGGGGATCTCAGTTGGCTTGGTGCCGGCGTACCCAATCGAGCCACAGGACCGACGCGTCGTGGCAATCACGATGAAGGGCAGAGCCGCAGCAAGAACCATCAGGCTCATCAGAAGGACGGGCGCGCACGAGAGGCCGGCTTCGCCGAAGGAAGTTACTTCACCGCCGGAAGTTCGGGCTTGCCTTCGGGAGAGTGTTCGTCAACGGCGATGGCGAAAAAGCCGCTTACCGCGTAGGTGCTCATGGCGGCCACCATGTCCATCGTGCCGCGCTTGCCCCACAGCTCGATGGACTTCGCGAAGGTGGCGGAATCGACTTTCTTATCACGCAACAACTGGCGGCCGAAACGGATGACGGTGGCGTCTTTTTCGTTCAATCCGTCGAGCTGGCGGTTGTTTCGCACCACATCGATCACTTTGGCGTCGATTCCAGCCTTGAGAGCGCTGGGCTCATGCCCGTTCCATTCGAGGTTGTAGTTGGTCTCCCGGCACGCGACCATGATCGCGAGTTCGCGGGTGTGCGGATCGAGCGTTCCGCCGGTCACCGCGGCGTTATGAAGATCGAGCAAGGCCTGCGCCACGCCGGAATTATAGGCGGCGAAGGCGAGAGGGCCGCGCAGGGTATCATCCTTGCTGGCAAAAGTCTCCAGAACCTTCTGGCCCTTCGCGTCCATATCGGCCTTCTTCAGATAGGGCAGGCGGGCGCGCGATTGCGGATCGAGGTCGGCGGGGAGCTTCGACTGTGCGTATGCGAGGAAAGCCGCTGAGGCTGCGAGGGGGCCCGCGACCCACCAGCGTTTGGATGGAGAAAGGGTCATGTTGGATTTGATTCTACTTCAAACTTCCGCGGAGAGAATGAAGGAGAGAGCGCCGCGCAGGAAGCGCAAACAGGCGGCAAACCTCAGCAGGCGATCGGCGTGACTCCTGGCTCCGGAACTGGTCAATAACTAACTGCGGGAGTTTTTGGCGGCCATTTTCTTCTCGACGGCGGCCATGAGGCGTGTATGAACGTCCTGGGGGATGGAACAGCTTTCCATGCCTTTGTAGACCTTGATGGTTTTCTTCGTGGTATCGCAGACCACCCAGCAGTTCGGGCATTCCGCGAGATGCCGTTCCAGCTTGGCCCGGATCTCCCCTCTGGTCTTTTCGTCGAGGAAATCGCTCAGCTCGGCCAGGAATTCCTTACATGTAAGCAAAGGCGTCATCTCCTTTGCGTTTGAAGAAACGCGTCAGTTTATCGCGCAGCTGCAGTCGGGCCCGAAGCAGGCGGCTCTTCACCGCCGGAACACTCAGGTCGAGCGCTTCGGCGGTTTCTTCCGTGGAAAGGCCGTCCACGTCGCGAAGCGTGAAAACCGTCCGGTAGATCGGGCGCGAGCTCGTCGATCACGCTCGTCAGGATAGTCATGAAGCTCTTCCCGCGAGTACCGCTGTTCGGGATCGGGGTCCCAGGCCGCGATCTCGCGAACCACCGTGTCTTCGCCCGTATCGATCTGCTCATCGAGCGAAACCGCGCGGTCGCTGCGGCGCTTGCGCAGCTTCATCAGCGCCTGATTGACCGCGATGCGCACGATCCACGTATAGAACTTCGAGTTTCCGAGGAACTGATCGAGATGCTCGTAGGCCTTCAGAAACGATTCCTGCAGCACGTCTTCGGCATCTTCGCGATTCTGCGTGATATTCATCGCGAGGCGGAAAATCTTGCCTTCGTAGCGCCGCAGAAGAGTCGAAAACGAGGCAGTATCGCCCTGACGCGCCCTGGCTACCAACTCCAGTTCGTCGTCGACAGGTACTTCAACCGGAATGCTTTCCGTTGCCATTTTTCGCGAATCCCTATTGTCCCACAGCGGCGCAAAGGGCGATTCGAAGCTGTCCGCACGGCTCGCACAAGCCGGGTTGAAGCCGAACCATCGGCAGCGTGGCCTGAAATACCATTCCGCTCCGTTGGATGTATCTATATGACGGAAGTTTCGGCTATTTTGTTCCTTCGGGAGCCCAGTTTTTCAGCACCCGAAGGATATATTCGCGCGTTTCCCGGATAAGGCGGAACGCCGTGATAACGTTCGACAGCGGCCGGTCCGGCGTTATACGCCGCCAGCGCCAGCAGCACCTGATCGGGGCTGCCCTCATACTTCGCGAGAAGGTCGCGCAGATATTGCGCTCCGCCCTCGGCGTTCTCGTGCGGGTTCCTCGGGATCGACGCCCAGTTCGCGGGCGGTTTCCGGCATCAGTTGCATCAGGCCGATCGCGCCTTTGGGCGATACCGCGTCGGGCTGGAAACCGGATTCGGCCCTCATGACGCTCTTGACGAACGCTTCCGGGAGCGAGAACTTTCTTTGCCGCCATTGCCGCGAGATCGGCTGGAGTCGCGGGCGGCGGGATTCGGCACTGGCGGATCGGGGCCGGCAGTTGCGGCGACCGGAGCCGGCGCGGGACATCACCGCGCGGCGCTTCATCCTGTTCGAAGCCGGCGACGGCGCTGGCGGCCATTTCCGTTACGCCGCCGTTCGAGAAGATCCGCACCGAATCGCCCGCGATCTTCATGCCGGTCGGCGTGGAGCCGGAAGCCGTTTCCGAGCACGACGTATTCTCCCGCAAGAACCGGGCCATGCGCAACGCGTGGCCGCAGGCCGATAAGATGAATGAGACGCTTCATGCCTCAATACTTCAGTGACGCATCTCGAGTGCAGTCTGTGCAGCCGAAAATACGAAGCCGGCAAGCCATGGAACCTTTGCGAATGCGGCGGCCCGCTGCTGGTTCGCTACGATCTGGCCGCGAATCCGCGAGACGTGGTCGCTCGACAGCTTCGCTTCGGCGCCGGACTCGATGTGGCGTTACGCGCCTGCCCTCCCCGTGCAGCACGAAACCTCCATTATCACACTCGGCGAGGGCATGACGCCGCTGCTGCCGGCCCGCCGGACCGGCGCGCGA
Organism: Terriglobia bacterium; assembly: GCA_963764845.1. Classification (GTDB taxonomy): domain Bacteria; phylum Acidobacteriota; class Terriglobia; order Bryobacterales; family Bryobacteraceae; genus BOG-234. Next base: position 243,251 of record CAVXUE010000002.1, read on the forward strand.
ATCGGCGCGGCGGACCTGCTGATCAAAGACGAAGGGTCTGAATCCGACCGGATCGTTCAAGGCGCGCGGGCTGTCCTGCGCGGTCTCGATGTGCGTGGAACTCGGGATCGCGGAAGCTCGCGGCCCCCTCGGCCGGCAACGCCGCCAGCGCGCTGGCGGCTTATGCCGCGGCGGCCGGCCTCGAGGCGCACATCTTCATGCCGCGACGATGTGCCGCAGGCCAACTTCATCGAATGCAAGGCCTACGGGGCGCACGTGACTCTGGTGGACGGCCTGATCAGCGATTGCGCGAAGATCGTGGCCGAACGCGGCCCGAAGGAAGGCTGGTTCGATCTTTCGCACCCTGAAAGAGCCTTACCGCATCGAAGGCAAGAAGACGATGGGGTACGAGGTCGCCGAACAACTCGGATGGGAACTGCCGGACGCGATTTTCTATCCGACGGGCGGCGGAGTCGGGCATGATCGGCATGTGGAAGGCGTTCGCCGAGATGGAAGCGCTGGGCTGGATCGGGCCGAAGCGGCCGAAAATGATCGCGGTGCAGGCGGAGGGCTGCCAGCCGGTGGTGCGCGCATTCGAAGCGGGCGCCGAGCGCAGCCAGTTCTGGGAGGGCGCCGTCGACCGTCGCCAGCGGATTGCGCGTGCCGAAGCCGCTGGGCGATTTTCTGGTGCTCAAGGCCGTGCGCGAAAGCGGCGGAACCGCGATCGCGGTTCCGGATGCGCGAATTGATCGACGGCGGGCATTCAGGCTCGCGGCGGAAGAGGGAATCTTCGCCAGTCCCGGAAGGCGGGGCCTGCGTCGCCGCGGCGGAGCGCCTGATCCGCGAGGGCTTCCTGAAGCGCGACGACAAGATCGTGATTTACAACACCGGCTCGGGATTGAAGTATCTGGAAGCGTATTCGACGCGGTTTCCGCGCATGGCAGCCGGCGAGACGGACAAACTGGGCGGCTTGATCACGCCTCGCTGATAGACTGAGGTATCGGGCTGCGGGAATCTCCGCCGGTTCTCGGATCATCAGGCATCATCTAAAGCTATAGAAAGGAAGTGAATGGGTCAATCTCTGTTAGTCCCCATGGTTGTGGAACAGACGTCGCGGGGCGAGCGCGCCTACGATATCTACTCGCGTCTCCTGAAGGAGAACATTATATTTCTGGGGACGCCGATCGACGACACGGTCGCGAACCTGATCATCGCGCAGTTGCTTTTTCTCGAGGCGGAAGACCCGGAGCGCGATATCTCGATCTACATCAATTCGCCGGGCGGTTCGATCACCGCCGGTCTCGCGATTCTGGACACGATGGCTTTCGTGCGGCCCGATATCGTCACGATCTGCGTGGGACAGGCGGCCTCGATGGGCGCCGTTCTGCTGGCCGCGGGGACGAAAGGCAAGCGGTTCAGTCTGCCGAATTCGCGGATCATGATCCACCAGCCCTCGATGCAGGGTTTGGCCGGACAGGCTGCCGATATCGATATTTACGCGAAGGAAATTCTGCGCATGCGCGAGATTCTGAATAAGATTCTCGCCGATGCCAGCGGCCAGACGATCGAGCGGGTGGCGCGCGACGTCGATCGCGATTACATCATGAGCCCGGAGCAGGCGACCGATTACGGGATTATCGATCGGGTGATTTCGAGCCGGGAACTGGCTCCGGCGCCGGTTTCGAAACCGGCGTAATCTACGTCTCTCGACGGATTCCTTCAACTCAGCGAAGATTTCGTTCAGCGACAGGGTGAGACGGGGATCGGATGTGGTTAATACTTCGCTCGGTTCCCGCTTGCCTTCGCGCGTATACGACCAGCCTTTTTTCTCGCGTGGATCGATGATCCAGATGTGTTTGACGCCGAAGGCGAGGTAATCGTCAATCTTCGTTTCGATGCGGCTGGCACGGTCTTCCGGCGAGAGAACTTCGATGCAAAGGAAAGGCGGTTCGCGCAGAATTCTGCCTTTTACTTTGCTCGTCGTTACGGTGATGTCCGGGATGCGGTATCTTCGGGCCGCCACCTGAACACGAAGCTCGGGAAAGACGTAAATTCCATATTCGCGGCGTTGGCTGTAGAGCAGAGCAAATAATAATGCCCTGAATTCCCGAATGATCCGATTCGCCCACGTTGCGCTCCAGCAGTTCTCCGTCGACGTATTCGCAATCCGGGTCATATATCGTCGAGAGATATTCATCCAGCGAAATCAGGGTGCCGGTCGCCATGGCTTAAGAGTAGCTCTTTCAGAATAGACCAGGCGCAATACAATAGGCGTTGCCCCGCGCAGATCACCTTTGAACTCCTTGCCGAATGCCCGGTTACGCGCGCCCGCGCGGGGATCCTGCACACCGCACACGGCGATATCCCCACGCCCGTTTTCATGCCCGTCGGCACCCAGGCGACGGTCAAAGGGCTCAACCAGCGCGATCTCTGGGACGAACTCGGCGCGCGGATCATCCTCGGCAACACCTACCATCTCTTTCTCCGTCCCGGGCACGAACTGATCCGCAGCCTCGGCGGCCTGCATCGCTTCATGTCCTGGCCCGGCGCGCTCCTGACCGATTCCGGCGGCTATCAGGTCTTCAGCCTGTCCGGCTTGCGCAAGATCACCGACGAGGGCGTCACCTTCCAATCGCATCTCAACGGCGACACGCACAAGTTCACGCCGGCGTCGACGGTGGACGTCCAACTGGCGCTCGGCAGCGACATCATGATGGTGCTCGACGAGTGCCCGGAATATCCGGTCAGCCACGAATATGCGCGCGTTTCCATGGCGCGAACGGTGCGCTGGGCCGGGGAAGCCTTCGCTCACTACCGCCAGCGGATCGACGCGATTCGCCACGCGAAATGCCCTGTTTCCGATCGTGCAGGGCTCGATGTTTCCCGATCTGCGCCGCGAGTGCACCCGGCGACTGCTCGAACTGGATGCCGACGGTTACGCGATCGGCGGCCTCTCGGTCGGCGAGCCGCGCCCGCTGAGCCTCGAGATGGTGGAAGCGAGCGAGCCCGAACTTCCGCGCGACCGGCCGCGCTACGCCATGGGGGTCGGGATGCCGGACGAACTGGCGGAATACGTGGCGCGCGGCATCGACATGATGGATTGCGTGCTCCCCACGCGCAACGCGCGCAACGGCTGGCTTTTCACGTCGGAAGGCAAGCGTGGTGATCAAGCACGCCCGGTATCGCGACGACGCCGGCCCGCTCGACCCCGCCTGCGGCTGTTACACCTGCCGAAACTATTCCCGGGCCTACCTGCGTCACTTGTTTCAGGCGGGTGAAATTCTGTTCGCGTCTCTCGCGACCCGGCACAATGTGCAGCGCTACCTCGACATCATGCGGGAGATCCGGCAGTCGATCCTGGCGGGCGAATTTCCCCGGTACCTCGGCGCGGCGCAGTCGACAGACCCCATGCGAGGCCGGCGGTATAGAATAATCGGACGTGTTCATTTCCCTATTTCAGCCGGCGTTTTTGCAACAGCGTTCATGCAGCAAACGACGCAGAGCCCGAATTCGATCTGTCTGGTTGCCGCCCCGTACATTCTGATCGGCCTGGTTTTCTATTTCCTGCTGTTCATGCCCATGCAGAGGCAGAAGAAGCGGCAGGCGCAGATGCTGAGCGAGCTGAAGAGCGGCGACAACGTCGTGACCAGTAGTGGTATCGTAGGTACCGTCACCTCCGTGGATGGTGACACAATAGTATTAAGAGTCAAGCCGGACAACCTGAAGCTGCAGTTCGCACGATCCGCCGTCAGCACGCTGGTACCCCCTGAAGGCTCAAAATCATAGAAGCGATGCAGGCGTTATAGAAGCTGCCCAATATCGCATAAGGTAGATATCTCCCATGGAACGGAATTTGATGACAAAGACGGGCGTGATCCTCGTGGTCGTGCTCGGGTGTCTTTTCGGCATTATCGGGTTTCCCAAGTTCGTTGGCGGCGTGGGCATTCCCACCTCGGTCGCCCAACTGAAGGCGAATCTCGCCCACAATATCAAGCTCGGCCTCGATCTGAAGGGCGGCAGCCATCTCGTGCTCCAGGTGCAGGTGCAGGATGCCGCGAAGACCGAGGCCGACCAGACCATCGAGTCGCTGCGGGACGCCACCAAGACGGCCGGGATCAGCGTTGCCGGGTTACGACCGGAACGATCCGCAAACCCTGGCCGATACCGATTCCATCCAGATCAACCTTCATGGCGTCGATGCGACGAAGACCCAGGCATTCCGCAATCTGGTAGCCGACAAGTATCCGGACTGGATTCTCACGCCAGTCAACGCGACCGATTACAAGATGAACATGAAGCCGAGCGCGCTGGTCGATCTCAAGCGCAACACGGTGGCGCAGGAGCGGGATACGATCGAGCGCCGCGTCAACGCGCTCGGGTTGACCGAGCCGACCGTGCAGGATTATGGCGCGTCGGACAAGAAATCGGAGATTCTGGTGGAGCTGCCGGGCATCGACGATCCGGCGCATGCGAAGGAATTCATCGGCTCGGCGGCGCAGCTCAAGATTGTGGAAGTGAAGGACCGAGGCTCGTGGAAGAGCCGCGAAGAAGCGCTGGCCGCGAAGGGCGGCATTCTGCCGCTCGGCACGCGAGCTGGTGAACTGGCCGGCAGGCGTCGGCAACGGTTCGGGCGGATGGTATCTGGTTGCCCGCAGCCCGGTCATCACCGGGCCGGATCTGCGCAACGCGCGCGCCAGCACCGATGCGGATTCACCGGGCCGATGGGAGTGCAGCTTCACTCTCTCGCAGGATGGCGGCCGCAAGTTCGGGAGCTTTCACCGGCGCGAATATCGGAAATCAGCTGGCGGTGGTGCTCGACAACCAGATCGTCAGCGTCGCGACGATTCAGAGCAAGATCGACGACTCGGGCCGCATCAACGGACTGGCTTCCGAGCAGGAAGCGGAAGACCTCGCGTTGAAGCTGAAGACGGGCGCGCTGCCGGCCGGGAATCATGTACGAGCAGGAGCGCACCATCGGCCCCTCGCTCGGCGCGGATTCCATCAAAGAGGGCGTCTACGCCGCCATCGCCGGTCTGATCGCCGTGATCATCGTGATGCTGGTGTACTACAAGAAATCGGGCGTCAACGCCGTGCTGGCGCTGGTGTTGAATACGGTTCTTCTGATGGCGGCGCTTTCCTACTTCGACGCGACTCTGACGCTGCCGGGAATTGCGGGCGTGATCCTGACCATCGGTATGGCGGTCGATTCGAACGTGCTGATCTTCGAGCGCATCCGAGAAGAATTGCGCAGCGGGAAATCGATTCCGGCCGCAGTGGACGCGGGTTTCGGAAAAGCCTGGTGGACGATCGTCGATACCCACGTGACGACCATCGTTTCCTGCGCCTTCCTGTTCCTCTTCGGACCGGGCCCGGTGAAAGGATTCGCGGTCACGCTGGTGATCGGTCTGTTCGCGAATGTGTTTACCGCGGTGTTCGTATCGAAAGTGATCTTCGACTGGGAGCTTTCGCGGCGCCGGCAGGTGACGGCGCTAAGCATATGAGAGTTTTTGCGGATTTTGATATGCCAGAATTCGGGAACCTTTTTTCGGGGGCCGGTGTCATAACCTTTGGCGCCGTTCGGCCCGGGATATCGGGCGGGCGGTGATCGATGGAATTATTTAAAAACACCAATTTTGATTTTCTCGGGAAGAAGTGGCCGTTTATCATCGCGTCGTTGATTCTGACAGCGTAGCGGTCTTGTAAGCCTGGGGATCAAGGGCGGACCCAGGTATGGCATTGAGTTCAAGGGCGGCATGCTGATGACGGTCAAGTTTGTGGGAACCCCGCCGCTCGAGCAGGTTCGTTCTTCTCTGTCGAAGGTGCTGGCAAATCCGCCCAGCGTGGAAACGTTCGAAAACGGTTCGAACGAGATCGCGATCACGCACGGAAGGCGCCGATGACGCCACGCTGGCGAAGAATCGGCAGCTTGTGCTCGATACGCTCGCGAAGACTTTCGGCCATCCGGACAACGGCAAGCTCGATTTGAACAACGCCAGCGCCGGAGCGCTTGCCGACCGGCTGCGCGATCCGTTTCAGAAGGCGGGCATTCAGCTTTCCGATCCGCAGATCGATGAGCTGGCGACGGGCGATTGTAGGATTGCGGAACAAAGCCGGGGTCGGCGTGCTGTCGAGTATGGATCAGTTGCGTACGGTACCGGGCGTGACGCCGCAGATCATGGGCGTCCTGAACGAGCAGAGCCTATGTCTCGCCCTATACCGCGGCGCGCGATACCGAGATCGTCGGCCCGAAGGTGGGCGCGGATCTGCGGTCGCAGGCGATCAACGCGACTCTGTTGGCGCTGGCCGGGATGCTGGTGTATATTTGGTTCCGGTTTGAATGGATTTATGGCCTGGCAGCTGTGATCGCCGTGTTCCACGATACGATCATCACGATCGGAATCTTCTCTTTGTTCAACAAAGAGATTACGCTGACGGTGATCGCGGCGCTGCTGACTCTGGTTGGATACTCGATGAATGATACGATCGTCATCTTCGATCGCATTCGCGAGAATCTGCATCTGAACCGCCGGGAGCGGCTGGTGGATGTGATCAACAGGAGCGTGAACCAGACGCTGAGCCGGACCGTGATGACTTCCGGTCTGACGTTCCTGACCGTGATCGCGCTGTTTTTGTTCGGCGGACCAGTACTGCACGGTTTTTCTTTTGCGCTGGTTGCGGGTATTATCGTGGGGACGTATTCTTCGGTTTATGTAGCCAGCCCGATTGTGCTGGGCTTCCGCGACTTCGTCGATGCGCGGAAGAAGAAGGGCCCGGCAACGGGTCGACGCCGGTGGCGCCGGCAGCCGGCGGCGGGAGTGCCGCGGTCCGGCAGGCCGCAGCCGGCGGCGAAGAGTCCGGCGAAGGCGGCGCGTTGATGAATCAAGATTATTGAGCAGGCCAGGCTTATTGAACCAGGCGGCTGCGGAGAGAGAGATCCTGAGAGGAGTTTATGTTTGAACAGACTTTCGTTGATGGCGTAGGCAAGACAAAAAGCCCGTACACGATTCTGGTGACGGCGGTGGTTGAGCTGGTCGTGCTGGGGATCATCGTCATCATCCCGCTGATCTACTTCGATGCTCTGCCGGGCGCGCAGCTCTCGACCTTTCTGACGGCTCCGCCTCCGCCTCCGCCTCCTCCGCCGCCTCCCCGCCGCAGGCCGTGAAGGTGGTCAAGGTGGCCCCGAAGCAGTTCGATATGGGCAAGCTGACGGCGCCCAAGACGGTTCCGAAGGAAATCAAGATGATCGTGGAAGCGGAAGAGCCGCCATCCGCCGCGGGCGTGATCGGTGGCGTTCCGGGCGGCGTTGCCGGTGGCGCGCTGAGCGGAATCCTCGGTGGACGCGATTGCGCCGCCTCCGCCGCCTCCGCCGCCTCCTCCCAAGCCGAAGCCGGTGCTGGCTCCGCAGCGAATCGGTGGAAACGTTCAGGCCAGCAAGCTGATCAAGCAGCCGAAGCCGGTCTATCCGCCGCTCGCGAAAGCCGCGCGCGTGCAGGGAACGGTCAAGTTCCAGGCCACCATCGGCAAGGATGGAACGATTCAGAATCTGCAGATGCTGAGCGGACCGCCTCTTCTTGTTCAGGCGGCCATGGCGGCGGTTCAGCAATGGACCTATCAGCCGACGCTTCTCAACGGAGAGCCCGTGGACGTCATCACGACGATCGACGTGAACTTCACTCTCAACTAGACGGCTGCGGAAACAAGTGCAGCGACGAACACAGGAAACGTTTTTTAAATCAACTCGCAGGAGACTAGACAAAAATGCTTTTACAGATGCAGGTATGGGCTTTCATGCTTTTGCAGGAAGCCGGAGCGCCGGGATGGGATTTCCGCCACCTTTGGGAGCAGATGGGAACGCTCGCCAAAGCGCGTCGTTATCCTTATGTTCATCATGTCCGCGTGGTCCATCGGCGTGATGATCGATCGCGCGATGGCTTTCAACGCGGCCCGCAAGCAGAGCCGTGCTTTCGCTCCGGCCGTTGCCGGCGCGTTGCGCGAAGGCAAACTCGACGAAGCCATCAAGATCGCCGACCGTTACAAGAAGAGCCATCTGGCCAAGGTTGTCGTGGCCGGATTGCAGGAATTCCAGGCGCATCAGGGCGGCTCGGAGATTTCGGGTGAAGAGATCGATGCTTCCCGCCGCGCTCTGGAGCGTTCCGAAGCCATCGTTCACGCCGAACTGAAGCGCGGCGTCAGCGCTCTGGCGACCATCGGTTCGACGGCTCCGTTCGTCGGTCTGTTCGGTACCGTCGTCGGCATCATCAACGCGTTCAAGACCATGGCCGCGCAGAAGACGCCCGGTATCGGCGCCATCGCGGGCGGTATTTCGGAAGCCCTCGTGACCACCGCTATCGGTCTGTTCGTGGCCGTTCCGGCCGTCTGGGCGTTCAACTATTTCACGGGCCGCGTCGATGCGTTCGACGTCGAAATGGGGAACTCCAGCTCCGAACTGCTCGATTATTTCCTGAAGCGCATCCAGCTGCGCGCCGGCGTTCGGAAGTAACGAAGCAGTTGAAGCATCTGATCCGTCAGCGAGTTGATTGAACTCCCGCGGCGGGCGGCGCCAGTATGCGGCCGTTGCCGCCGCGGAGAGTTTTCGCCCGCACCGATTCCGAGGAGATAAGAAATGCAATTAAAGAAAGCGCCACCGCCCGTATCGGATATCAACGTCACTCCGATGGTCGACGTGATGCTGGTCGTGCTGATCATCTTCATGGTCATCACGCCCCTGCTCAACAAGAGCGCCAATATGACGATGGCGACCGCGCGCAATCCCATCGTCATGGCGGATGCGGAAAAGGAAGACGCCGTTATTGTGGCCATCACGCGCGACGGGCAGGTGTTCCTCAGCCCCGGGCTGCAGAAGGTGCAAGTGGAAGATCTGGCGCCCAAAGTGAAGGATCTGCTGTCCGACAAACCCAGCAAGATCGTCTACATCCGCGCCGATGCGCGCGTCCAAGTACTAGACGGTCGAGGATGTCGTCGACAATCTGCGCGCCGGCGGCGTGGACGACGTCGGGCTGCTGACTGAGCAGGATCTGGACAACAAGGTTCCGCAAGAAATAGCGCGACTAGTTGTCGAGCGCGGCGCGGGACGCTTTCGAAATCCGGCGCGAACTGTTGACAGGATTTTCAAGGAGCAATATTTTATGGCAATGGCAGTTGGCGGGTCGAACAGCGGACCGCAGTCGAATATCAACATGACTCCCATGATCGATATTCTGCTGGTTCTGCTGATTATCTTCATGGCGATTTCGCCGGTTTCTCCGCACGGTCTGGACGCGCTGGCGCCGCAACCGCCTCCGCCCAATCAGAAGCAGGATCCCAACGATCGCACGGTCGTGATCGTGATCGATGCGCAGGGCAACGTGAAGATCAATCAGGACGACACCACCTGGGACAAACTGGGCGACCGGCTGGTCGATATCTTCAAGACGCGCGCCGAGAAGGTCGTGTTCGTGAAGGGCGATAAGGATCTGGAGTTCCAGAAAGTGGCGCGATGCCATCGATATCGCGCACGGCGCCGGGATCGACAAGGTCGGCCTGATGACACCGAAGGTGGAGGAAGGCCATTAATGCGTCGCGAATTCCGTAATCGTCGCCGCCGTTGTTCTGGTGGCTGCGCTCGCCATGCTGGCTTCCGGCTGCAACAAGCTGAAAGCGCGCGACAACCTGAACAAGGGCGTCAACTCCTTCAAGGCGGGCCAGTACACCGCCGCCGCCGACAGTTTCAAGGAGGCGATCGATCTCGATCCGGATCTGCCCTCGGCGCGTCTCTATCTGGCTACCGCGTATATGACGCAGTACGTGCCCGGCTCCGAGGCTCCCGAGAACAAGCGAAACGCGGACTCGGCGCTCAAAGAGTTCCAGACTGCGTTGAGTTCGAATCTGGACGACAAGAACAAGCTGATTGCCATGCAGTCGCTCGCGAGTTCTCCACTACAACATGAAGGATTTCCCGCAGGCTGAGGAGTGGAACAAGAAGGTGATTGCGGCCGATCCGAAGAACAAGGAAGCCTATTACACCCTGGGCGTGATCGCGTGGACGCAGTTTGTCCCTTCCTGGCGTGAAGCCATTGCGACGCAGGGACTGAAGCCCGAAGATCCGGGCCCGCTGAAGACTCCGTCGCGAAGAAGAAAAAGGACGAGAGGATCTCAAGGCGGATCTCAAGGCGAAGTACTGGCAGCCGCTCACGGACGGCATCGAAGACGAGAAGAAGGCGCTTCGAGATCGATCCCGACTATGAGAACGCCATGGCTTATATGAACCTTCTGGTCCGCTACCGCGCGATTCTCGACGATACCCGGGAGCAGTACGACGCCGACATGAAAGAAGCCGACGACTGGGTGCAGAAGTCTCTCGAAACCACCAAGCGGAAGGCCAAGAAGAAGGCCGACGCCGCCGAGCAGACGCAGTAAGACATCCGGAGATCCGACAGCGATCATATGAGGCGGGCACGATTTATGCGCCCGCCTTTTGTTTTTGGCGTGCGCGAACAGGCCAGAGAGTTGCCTCTCTCGTAGAATGGAAGTGTGCCCGCAGTTTCCGGAACCGAGCCCGGCGTTGAATTGTCCACGCGTCCCGCTCCCGAGCTGAAATCGACCAGCTGATCGCCGTCGTCCGCGAAGCCCGTCCGAAGGACGACCTCGCGCCCATCGAGAAGGCTTACCAGTTCGCGGCGCAGTACCACTCCGGCCAGAAGCGGTCTTCGGGCGAGCCCTACATGAGCCACCCGCTCGCCGTGGCGCGCATTCTCGCCGACATGCGCATGGATGTCGTCAGCATCGAAACGGGACTGCTGCACGACATCGTCGAAGACACCACCGTCACCACCGCCGATATCCAGAAGAACTTCGGCGACGAAGTCGCACGCTGCGTCGATGGCGTCACCAAACTGAGCAAGATCAATTTCTTCTCCGCCGAGGACCGGCAGGCGGAGAGCTATCGCAAGATGCTGCTCGCGATGGTGAACGATATCCGCGTCATCATCGTCAAGCTGGCCGACCGGCTGCATAACATGCGGACGCTGGGCTATCTGAGCCCCGAGCGCCGCGAGCGCATCGCCGCGCGAGACGCTGGAGATCTATGCGCCCATCGCGCACCGCCTCGGCATGGGCAAGGTCCGCGGCGAACTGGAAGATCTGTCCTTCCGGTATCTCGATCCCGAAGCCTGGGCGGAAATTTCGCAATCGATCGAAACCCAGCGCGCCGCCAACGAAGAATACCTCGAGCGCATGCGCCGCACGGTCGAAGCCGAACTTCGCCGCGAGGGCATTCCGGCGCGCGTGGAAGCCCGCGTGAAGCGCGCCTACTCCGTCTATCAGAAGCTCAAACGGCAGAAGATCGCGCTCGACCAGGTCTACGATCTGCTCGCCATCCGCATCATCACCGACTCGGTGAAGAACTGCTACGGCGCGCTGGGCGTGATCCACAACGAATGGTCTCCGGTGCCCGGCCGGATCAAGGATTTCATTGCGATCCCGCGGCCGAATCTTTATCAGTCGCTGCACACTTCGGTGGTCGGCCCCGAAGGCAAGCACTTCGAAATTCAGATCCGCACCGAAGAGATGCACCGCATCGCCGAGGAAGGCATCGCGGCGCACTGGAAATACAAGGAAGGCAAGCGCGGCGTGCAGGACGATCAGCGCGTGGCGTGGCTGCGGCAACTCGTCGAATGGCAGCAGGACATGCGCGATCCCGGCGAGTTCATGTCCACGCTCAAAGTGGATCTCTATCCCGAGGAGGTTTACTGCTTCACTCCCAAGGGCCGCGTGATCGTGCTTCCGTCCGGTTCGTGCCCGATCGATTTCGCCTACGCCGTTCACTCCGAGGTCGGGAACACCTGCACCGGCGCGAAAGTAAACGGCCGCATCGTTCCCCTGCGCTACGTGCTGCGCAACGGCGACATCGTCGATGTGCTGACGCAGTCCGGCCACGCAGCCCAGCAAAGACTGGCTGGCTGTCGTCAAGACTTCCCGCGCGCGCAACAAAATCAAGCACATCATCAACGAGAGCGAACGCGAGCGCGCCATCGAGATCGGGCAGAAGTATCTGGAGAAGGAAGCGCGGCGTCTGGGCGTTCAGCTGAGCCGGATTCAGAAGAACGAACTCGAGCGTGTAGCCGGCGAATACGGCCTGGGCAAGGTCGAGGATCTCTACGCGAGCCTCGGCTACGGAAAGTTTTCCGCCCGCCAGGTGCTGCAGAAATCGGCTCCCGAACAGGTTGCCGTGGAGGAGCCTCCGCCCGCGCCGAGTCGCCGAACCCGCGCCGGCGCACGGGACCAGACCGACGACAAGACCGACGATGGCGACGTCATCAAGGTCCATGGCGCGGACGACGTGATGGTCTATCGCGCGAAATGCTGCAATCCGATCAAAGGCGAGGCCATCGTGGGCTACGTCACGCGCGGCAAAGGCATCGCCGTGCATTCGCGAACGTGTCCCAACGTGCAGAATCTGATGTACGATTCGGAGCGCAAGATCGAGGTGGACTGGGCGCGCAATGCGAGCGATACCTTCCCCGTCCGGATCGTCGTCCATACCGATGACCGGCCCGGTCTGCTGCACCAGCTCACCAGCGTTCTCTCCGACGAAAATACCAACGTCCGCAGCCTCGAAGCCAAGGCCGACGGCGAGCAATAACGCGGCGATCGTCGAAATGACCGTCGACGTCCGCGACAAAAAGCAACTGGAAAAGCTCTGCTCCGCCATGCGCCGCATCTCAGGCGTCAGAGACGTCGAGCGTCTGGTCAAATCAATAAACATGACGACACAGATAAGCACGGACCCGGAACACATCGCGGTCTCGAAATCGAGGGGCATCGAGATCGACTGGAAGGACGGCCATCACAGCTCCTACGGTATCGAATATCTGCGCGACTGGTGCCCCTGCGCCACCTGCGCGGGCACGCACGGCACCGAACCGCGCCCGAAGACGACCGCGGCTCGCGCGGCCAACCCTGCGAGTCCGTTCCAGATGTAAAGCCGCGGGAACGGATGCTGAACATCGAGCCCGTCGGCAATTACGCCCTGCGGATCAAATGGGCCGACGGCCACGATACCGGGATATACTCGTACAGTCATCTTCGCCAGATTTGCCCGTGTCCGGCGTGCCAGGCCGGACCAAAGCACCGGCCTGACAGCCCATGTCAAAAAAAGTAGCGGTCGTGGAAGACGAAGCCGAACTCGCTTCGCTGATCGAATACAATCTGACCCGCGGCGGATTTCAGGTGAACCTGCTGAACGGCGCCGGCGCCACGCTGCAGGAACTTGAAACGTGGCAGCCCGATCTGATCGTTCTCGACGTGATGCTTCCCGGTCAGGACGGCTTCGATCTTTGCCGGCAGATCCGCCAGACCGGCAAGCTGGCGCGCACGCCCATCATCTTTCTGACCGCCCGCTCCGATGAGGTCGATCGCGTTCTCGGCCTCGAAATCGGCGGCGACGATTACATCACGAAGCCCTTCAGCCCGCGGGAACTGGTGGCGCGGATCAAAGCGCATCTGCGCCGATCGGATACCGATGCGGCTCCGCAGGCCGCGCTCTCGATGGGGCCGTTCCGCCTGGATCGCGCCGCGCGGCGCGTTTACCAGGGCGAACGAGAGATCGAACTGACTTCGACCGAATTCAAGCTGCTGGAGTTTTTCCTGACGCATCCGGGCACCGCCTGGTCCCGCGAGCAACTGCTGAAGGAAGTGTGGGGCGAGCAGCATTTCGTCACGCCGCGGACCGTGGATGTGCATATTCGCCGCATCCGCGAACAGATTGAAGAAAAGCCGGACGAACCCGCTTTTCTGGTGACCGTGCGTGGTTTCGGCTATCGGTTCGAAGCCCGCTGAAACGTTTTCTTCACCCACCGTTTACGGTCCGTTAACCCTGTTGTAACCTCGTTCCCGTTACGCTGAAATTGCCGTGACAAAACGAATCGTCCTCATCGAAGACGACACCGATCTTTTTGCGTTGCTCAAGTACAACCTCGAAAAAGAGGGGTTCATCCTGACCGGATCGCAGACCGGGCGGGGCGCTCTGGATCTTTGCCGCCGCGTTCGTCCCGATCTCGATTCTGCTCGACATCATGCTGCCGGATTCCGACGGGCTCGACATCTGCAAAGGCATCCGCGCCGATTCCGAGCTGGCCCAGACGCCGATCATTTTCCTGACCGCGCGCGCTTCCGAGACCGACCGCATCGTCGGGCTCGAACTCGGCGCCAACGACTACATCGTCAAACCGTTCTTCATTCGCGAACTGATCGCGCGCATCAAGCTTCAGTTCCGCACGCAGACCGCGCCATCCCGCCTGCTCAAAGCCGGCGGAGTGGAACTCGACCGCAGCAGCTGCCAGGTGAAACTCGGCGGCGAGAATCTCGCCCTGACCGCCACCGAATTCCGTCTGCTCGAATTTCTGATGAGCCGGCCAGGCGTGGTATTCAGCCGCGAGCAGCTGCTCAATGCGGTCTGGGGACAGGATCGGGCGATTACTGACCGCACGGTCGATGTTTATATCCTTCGTCTGCGGCAGAAGATCGAACGCGATGCCTCGGCCCCCAGGCTGATTCATTCCGTGCGTGGCTTCGGTTATTCGTTCGAGCCGCGCAATCAGGAAGCGGCGCTCGAAGTGGTCGCGGGCTGAAACCGCGCGTGACACAAAGCTGAACCCAGCTGAAGATCAGGCTTAAACGGCCTGCTGTGTTACGCTTACCGACGTGGCTACCGATCTGATCGAGATTCACCCTCTCGGGCCCTCGCCGGATGCTTTGGATCGGGCAGCCGCCGCCATTCGCCGTGGCCGCGTCGTAGCCATTCCGACCGACGCGCTTTACGCTCTGGTGGCCGATCCGTTTAATCTGCGCGCCGTCCGGCAGGTGTATCGCGCCAAAGGCCGCGAGATCCATCGCGCCCTGCCGTTGCTCGTCCGCGACACCCTGATGGTGGAAGAACTCGCCCGCGACATTTCCCCGCGCTTCAACATGCTCGCCCGCAAATTCTGGCCGGGGCCATTGACGATCATCCTCAACGCCCGCGCCAAGGTTCCGCTGCGCGCTACCGGGAACACCGGGCGGCTCGCGGTTCGACAGGCCCGTTCCTGGTGGCCGATGAACTGATCGCGCGATTGAATCAGCCGATCATCGCCACCAGCGCGAACATTTCGGGGCAAGCCCACCTGCCGGTCGGGGATCGAAGTGTTCGGCGTCATGGATGGCAACGTCGATCTGGTGCTCGATGGCGGCGCCTGCGAAGGCATTGGCGCCAGCACGGTCGATATCACCGAACCGGAATGGCGCATGATCAAGGAAGGCGCGATCCGCGAGGAACAGATCGCCGAATGCCTGGAAGAGGCGGACGCGTAACGCCTGAGTTCATAAAAGCTTCGGGCGCGGAGCCCAGAGTGATCGTAACTTTCATGTGTGCGGTTCCCGCGGTAAATCGTAAGAACCATCGGGTCGCCCGGCGCGCTTCTGATTCAGGGCCTTTCGCAATGCGTCCTGCCCTGTCACCGGCTTTCCGTCGATCGCGATAATCAGGTCTCCGCCGACATCCAAGCCGGTAGATCCTGCCGACGATGACGGTCCGGTTCGGTCCCCGCAGCCCGGCCGCCTCCGCCGGTGATCCATCGTCGATCGCTTCGATCAGCAGGCCGCCGGAGCGCGGCATCTCGAGCTCCTCGGCCAGATCGCCCTGTATCGAACTGGGTCTGCGACACGCCCAGCACGGGGTGCGAGATATGCCCGGTGGTGCGATATTCCTCCAGCTTTTCCTTGGCGCGATTGATGGGCATGGCGAACCCGATGCCGATGCTGCCCGCCTCGCCGCTGGCCGTCTGCGATCCGTAAATCGCGGTGTTGATGCCGATTACGTCGCCCCGGGAATCGAGCAGCGGGCCGCCGCTGTTGCCCGGATTGATGGCGGCATCGGTCTGGATCAGGCCTTCGAGCGTGTTGCCCTCTTCGCCCTCCAGGCTGCGGCCGAGCGAACTCACGATGCCTGTGGTCAGTGTCCCTTCCAGTCCGAACGGATTGCCGATGGCGAGCACTTTCTGCCCCACCACCAGCGCGTCTGAATCGCCCAGCCGGACGAACGGAAGCTTCCTGTCGGCGTGGATCTTCAGAATCGCCAGATCGCTGCGCCGGTCGATGCCGAGAACGGTGCCTTGGTATTGTCTCTTGTCCGACAGCGTCACGGTGATGTTGCGCGAACCGGAAACCACGTGGTTATTGGTCACGATCTCGCCGTCTTCATTGATAATGAAACCCGAGCCGATGCCCTTCTGCGGGAAAGACCTGGAAGAAGAAATCCCGCTGGTAAACGATGCTCGTGATGTTCACCGTGGCCAGACGGTTGGCCTTGTAGATGTCGATATTGTTCTGTTCGTCCGACGTGAAAGCCGGCGCCATGCGCGGTGACCGGATCGGACCACATGCTGCCGCGGCTGGAAATCGGCTGCACCAATCGCCGGAAGTTGAGACGCTCGCAGGTTCAAGTCGCCATGCGAGGTCACAAACCAGAACCCGCCGACCAGCAGCAGCGTGAGAATCGAGCGATCTTGGTCTCATGCCAGTCTCCTTAAATCTTCATACACCATTGCAGTTTGACGCAGCGTGTCTTCCTTCGTCCCGCTGGTATCGATCACATAATCGGCGAACGTTCGCTTCTTCTCCAGTGGCATCTGACTTTCCAGTCGCGCCAGAACGCCGCTCTCGACGGCCCCCGGCCTGTGCATCGCGCGCTCGATCTGCTGCGCGCGATCGCAACTCACAACAATTATTTTATCCATCTCCCGCCACGCGCCCGATTCGATCAGAATCGCCGCCACATATATGGCCACCGCGTGAGGGTCGCGTTCGCCGATCTCCGCGCAACTCGCTCAGCGCGCGTTCGCGTACGGCCGGATGCACGATGGCGTTCAGTCGTTCGAGCTGCGCCGGGTCGCCGAACACCAACGCGGCGAGCTTCGGCCGGTCGATCGCGCCCTCGTTCGTCGAGAATGCCCGTTCCGAACGCCGCGACATCTGCGCATAGGCCTCGCCGTCCGGCTGCATGACCTCGTGGCCCACGTCATCGGCTTCAATGACATCGCAGCCGAGATCGCGCAACGCGCCGGCGACGAAGCTCTTGCCGCACGCCATGCCGCCGGTCAGTCCGACTATCAGCATTTACAGACTTAGCCGTGCGCCTCTCCGCGGATTCAATCGTATTCCGCATCAGCATTGCGATCGTCAGCGGGCCTACGCCGCCGGGAACCGGCGTATACGCGGACGACACCCGCGCCATATCGCCGGGATGCACATCGCCGACCAGCAGACTGCCGCGCCGGTCGAAATCCGCCAGCCGCGAAGGATCGAAAATGCGCTCGGCTTCGGCGCGGGATTCGACCTTATTCATTCCGACGTCGATCACTACCGCGCCCGGCTTGATGATAATCCGCTGTCACCATCGCGGCGCGGCCGATCGCCGCCACCAGGATATCGCGCGGTCCGGCAAACGCCCGGCAGATCGCGCGTGCGGGAGTGGCAGATCGTGACTGTCGCGTTTTCCTGGAGTAGCAGCATCGCCATCGGCTTGCCGACGATATCGCTGCGTCCCACGACCACGGCGTTCTTTCCCGCGATCGGAATGTCATAGCGTTTCAGCAGCTGGATGACGCCCGCGGGCGTGCAGGGCCTCGGCCCTTCGCGGCCCGTGGACAGCAGTCCGACGTTGCAGGGATGGAATCCGTCGACATCTTTCTCCGGGGCGACGGCGAGCAGAATACGCTGTGAATCGATATGCGGCGGGCAGAGGAAGCTGCACCAGAATCCCGTCGATTTCCGGCCGCTCATTCAACTCCTGGATGATTGCCAGAAGCTCTTCGGTCGTGAGCGAGGCGGGCAGCGTGAGGGTCTCGCCGCAGCATGCCGAGTTCGGCGGCAGTCTTCGTTTTACTGCGAACGTAAACCTCGGATGCGGGGTTGTTTCCCACCAGTACGACCGCGAGGCCGGGCGGGCGCCCCGTGCGCGCGATCAACTCGCTCAACCCGCGGCCGGCACTCGGCTTTTATCTGGTCGCGAATGCGATTACCATCGAGGATAATGGGCACCAGACCAATGTAACCGATGAGCGAAAATCGAGCGGGAACATTGCGTCAGACGCTAAGAACCGGGCAAGGCGCTTCGCGAACGATCGAATAAGCATTCGCGCGCAAACGTCCGAGCGTGCTGTGAATCTCCCCGCGGCCGATCACCACCAGATCGCTCCGTTTCTCGAGCGCCATGGCGCGCACCATATGCGCGACGCTGCCCGCATTCACCGCCACCGCGACGTCGGACCGCTCGGCCTCTTCCTGCACTTTCACCTTCCCGCCGTGCGCCGCCGCAATCAGCAGCGCCTGCATGCGCTCCGCGGAATGCACCGGATCCACCTCGCCTTCCGGAGCCGCGTACACCACCTCGACTGTCGCATCGGCCTCGCCGGCCAATTCGATCGCGAATTCCAGAGTCCGCGGGCTGTCGGGCCTGAGATCGAGGGCGCACAGGATATGCCGGGGCTTCGGATGCGCGCGATGCGAGGCCTCGGGCGCATGCGCTGCCGTCCACACGGGTACGTTCGAGTCGTGCAGGACCTTCGCCGTCACCGAACCCAGCAGCGCGCGCCGGAAAGTGCCATATCCATGCGTCGGCATGGCAATCAGGCTGATGTTCTGGTTCTCCGCGTATTCGGTGATGACGGCCGCGGCATCGCCCGTTTCGACGATGCAGGCGACGTCGACTTTCGGCAGTTCCGCATCGGTGAACTTCTGCAGCTCGACACGAAGATCGGCCGACACTCCCGCAAAATCGTAGACCTCCGGATAGACCGTGTTCACGCCCGCATAAAGGGGCGGCGGAGGCTGCAATACGTGGATCGCCACAACACGCGACTTGTAGCGCTGGGCCATTGAGAGGACGAAGGGCGCCGCCGCCTTGGAACGCTCGGAGAAATCGACCGGAAACAGGATTCGTTCGAACTTGGGCATGATGAATTCCTCGTAAGCTTGATTACACACTATCCGGCAATCGGGCTGCCAACCGTCGACGCGGGGGAATCGCCTGTTAAGAGGTGCGGTTGCGCGATAGCACGCAGCTTGCCTATGATGTGGAGGCTATTCCACGCATGAGGAAACATGCCAAAGACCTTCGCCTGACGCGCCTGACAACGCTCTGCGGCGGCCTGCCCGAAACCGTGTGCGAGCGCAAGGGCGATCACGCAACCTTCACCGTCCGCCGGAAGGTCTTCGCCTACTACCTCGAGAACCATCACAATGACGGCATTGTCTCGGTCTGTGCGAAAGCACTGCCGGGGGACAACGCCGCCCTCGTCAGAAGCGACCCTGAGAGGTTCTATCTTCCCGCCTATATCGGACCCAGGGGCTGGGTCGCGCTCCGTCTCGACGCGGGCGAAATCGATTGGGACGAAGTCTCCGAGCTGGTCACGGGAAGCTATCTGCTGAGTGCGCCACGGACCCTCGCCGCGCGCGTTCGTTCAAAGCTCGGCGAGGCCGCCATCGGCGAATAGTTCCGCGCCCACAACAAACGAAGCGTCGTCCGACACCAGGAACAGCGCCGCACGCGCCATCTCATCGACCTCGCCCATGCGTTTCATTGCCACGGTGCCGGCAAAACGCTCCTGCATCTGTGCGATCGCATCCTCGGCAAGCCCCATCTTGGCGAAGAGCGGCGTCGCAATCGGTCCCGGGCTCAGCGTGTTCACCCGAATCCCACGCTCCGCGAGTTCGTTGGCCAGCGTTCGGCCAAAGGATCGTACTGCCGCCTTGGTCGCCGCATAGACCGACGATCCCGGGAACCCTTTTTTGCTCACCACCGATGCCGTCAACAGCATTGCCCCGCCGGAAGGAATCAGCGGAAGGGCGGCCTGGATCGTGAAAAAGAGTCCCTTCACGTTGATGTCGAAATGTTCGTCAAAAAATGACTCCTGGATCTCGCCGAAGGGCTGAAACCGGGCGATCCCGGCGTTTGCGAACAGAATGTCGATGCGCCCGAACCTTTCTTTGATCTTCGCGATCAGGCTGGCGATATCCGCGAGTTTGCTCGTGTCGGATTGAACCACCATCGCGTCAGGCCCGAGTTGCTTTTGCGCAGCCGCGATCGCCTCCGCATTCCGTCCGGTCGCTATCACCTCCGCGCCTTCCTTCTGAAAGAGAATGGCGGAGGCCAGGCCGATGCCCGTCGATCCACCTGTGATTAACGCAATTTTTCCGTCGAGTTTACCCATACGGGCATCAGATTCCCGTGGTGCTTCACGGGATTCGCCCTTCGGGGTAAACTGAGTTCTGCATGACACCAGCTGAAGTTCTGCAATACGCAAAAGAGAATGGCGCGCGCCAGGTGGATGTCCGTTTTTGCGACATCCCGGGCCTGCAGCACCACATTTCGTATCCCATCGGCGAGTTGAGCGAGGGCTCGTTCACCGAAGGGTTCGGCATCGACGGGTCCAGCATCCGCGGATGGGCGGCGATCAACGAGAGCGACATGCTGCTCATCCCGGATTCCGAAACGGCCTTTATGGACCCGTTCATGGAGACTCCGACGCTCGTGATGATCGGCGATGTCCGCGATCCGCTGACCAAGCAGAATTACGAGCGCGATCCCCGCTGGATCGCGAAAAAAGCCGAGCTTTACCTGAAGAATTCCGGCGCCGGCGACACGGCGTTCTTCGGCGCGGAAGCCGAGTTTTTCATCTTCGACAATATCCGTTTCGACCAGAACGCGCATGAGGGCTTTTACTTCATCGATGCCGAAGAGGGCCGCTGGAATTCCGGCCGCGAGAAGGATAACCTCGGCTACCGCCCGCGATACAAGGAAGGCTATTTCCCGGTGCCGCCAACCGATCACCATCAGGATCTGCGCTCGGAGATGGTGAACACGATGGAGCGCTGCGGTCTGGTGATCGAGTGCCACCACCATGAGGTCGCGAGCGCCGGGCAGTCCGAGATCGATCAGCGCTTCAATACCCTGGTCAAATCGGCGGACAACATGACGCTGTACAAATACATCGTCCGCAACGTGGCCAATCAATACGGCAAGACGGTGACGTTCATGCCGAAGCCGATCTTCGGCGATAACGGCAGCGGAATGCACGTGCACCAGTCGATCTGGAAAGGCGGGCAAACCGCTGTTTTCGGGCGACGGATACGCCGGCCTGAGCCAGATGGCGCTGCACTACATCGGCGGCCTGCTGAAGCATGCGCGCGCGCTTTCGGCGATCATCGCGCCCACCACCAACAGCTACAAGCGGCTGGTCCCGGGCTATGAAGCGCCGGTCAACCTGGCCTATTCGCGCCGCAACCGGTCCGCCGCGTGCCGCATTCCCATGTATTCGGCGAGCCCGAAGGCGAAGCGCGTGGAGTTCCGTCCGCCGGATCCGTCCTGCAATCCCTACCTGGCGTTCTCGGCGCTGCTGATGGCCGGGCTCGATGGCGTGTTGAACCGGATCGAGCCGGGCGAGCCGCTGGATAAGGACATCTACGATCTGTCGCCGGAAGAGATGAAGTCGGTGCCGTCGATGCCGGGGTCGCTCGAAGAGGCGTTAAGCTGCCTCGAAGAGGACCACCAGTTCCTGCTCAAGGGCGATGTATTCACCGAGGAACTGCTCGAAACCTTCATCGAGTACAAGCGGAAGGCACGAGGCGGAGGCTGTAAGGCTGCGGCCGCACCCTTACGAATTTTCTTTGTATTACGACATTTAGTGTGGCTGTCTCAGGAAATAACTGGCCTACAGACAGGAACACAGGCTGAAGCCTGTGCCACCATCCTGCCAAGCCCGAATAGCTTCAGAGCCGTGTGCACCGGTGGCCCGGGGCAGTCCGGGTTTATTTGGTCCTGCGCGCGACCCAGAGCAGCAGAGCGAAACACCACGATCGGAATCAGCGCCAGCAAGGCGTAATTCAGAATCTTTTTCGGCCAAGTGCGATTTCCGCTGCTTCCAGTCCGTCAATTCCGGCCGGTCGGCCACGCCTACCTGATCCTGATGCTCCAGATCCTTTGCGAATTCCCGCGCGCGTCGCATAGCGATTTTTGGGATCGCGTTCCAGCGCCCGGTAAATAATTTCCTGCATTGCGGGCGTGATCGAAGGGTCGACCTCCCTCGGCGGCACGGGACTGTTCAGCAGCCGGTCGTTCATGATCAGGAACGCGTTATTGCCCGTGAACGGGACTTTGCCCGTCAGCATTTCGTAAAGCATCACGCCCATGGCGTAGATATCGCTGCGCGCGTCGCCCCGCTTGCCCTTCACCTGTTCGGGTGAAATGTAATCGGGCGTTCCCATCACGTTCGAGAGATTGGCGAAGGTCAGACGGCGCGAGCCCTCGTTGGCCGCGATGCCGAAATCGATCAGCTTGATGCGGTCCTCGGGATCGACCATGATGTTTTCCGGTTTCATATCCCGATGCACCACGCCGTGCGAGTGAATGTAGTCGAGCGCATCGCAGACTCGCGCGGCAATCTCGCGCGGCCCGCGTCCGGCGGCAGCTTGCGCTCGTCGAACTCAGAAGGTTGCGCAGCAGCTTGCCGTCCACCCACTCCATCACCATGTAAATCCGGCTGCGTTTGGCGTCCTTGAAGACCTTCATGACGCCGGGATGATCGAGTTTCTCGCCGATCTCCTGCTCCCGCTTAAAGCGGTCGAAGAGCAGAGGGTCCGCTTCCATCTCCGGATGCGGAATTTTGATGGCGACGGTGCGGTCGTTATCGACATCGGTCGCGCGGTAGATCGAGGCCATGCCGCTGCGCGCGACCAGACTGTCGATGCGGTAGTGATCGAGCAGATCACCGGGATGAAGGGCGGTCATGAATTGGGTCTTGAGTCTTAACGGAGTTTATACGGTCGGCCGCGATACATCCCCATGCGCTCTACGTCGCGCACGCGAATCAGCTGGACGCTCACATTATCGCCGCCGTCCCGATCGTTGGCAAGCGCGATCAGTTTTGCGGCGGCGGTGTTCAGGTCGGGATTCCAGCGCACGATCTCGGCCATCTCGCTGGCCTCCGACCGGGCCGTGCAGACCGTCGGAGCAAAGCAGCAGAACATCGTCCACGTGCACCTGGCGATCGCCGATTTCGACATTCACGAAGAGATCGTTTCCCAGCGAGCGGCTGAGCAGGTGGCGCGTCTGGGCTTCGGCGGCTTCTCGCTTCGGAGAGCAGTCCCAGGCGCACCTGTTCCGCTACGACGGTATGGTCGCGCGTGATCTGCGAGGCGAGCCCATGGCGGATCAGATAACAGCGGGAATCGCCCACATGCGCCACCACCACGCGATCGTAGCGGAGGGCGCAGGCCACAACCGTTGTCGCCATGCGGGAGCCGCCCGGGCTGGCCGCCTTGCCCAGTTCATAAATGCGTGTGTTGGCGGTTTGAACCAGGCGCGGCATCAACACGGTGTGGGCTTCACCGCGGGGCGCCGCGCGAAAGCCGGCGATCAGCGTTTCGATGGCGGTCTGCGAGGCCACCTCGCCGCGTTCTTCGCCGCCCACTCCATCGGCCAGGGCGAAAAGCCAGCCGTGCGTGCGGCCTTCAGTGCTCGGAGGAAGGTAGAGCGTGGCCGGAATAGTCTTCGTTGTGATCGCGCACGCGGCCCACATCGGTCAGTTCGGCGAACTCGAGATCCAGCATGGAGAGGAACGGATGCGTGCAGCAGCCTGCGAACATGATGCCTCTTCTACCTGTAATACACAGAAATCCCCCGCGGCCGGCGGCTCGGAAGTCCGGTCCGGCTGCGAGGGAAGGGATTGCAGCCGTCCGGTCTATTGATGACCGCTTAAGCGGTAGCGCGCCCGCGCTTGTCCCACCAGTGTCGTCCTGCCTTTCTTCTTGCTGGACGCCATGAAGTAGATTCCGCCGTAGAGCGCCCCAGACGATGGCGATTCCGAGCGCCAGCAGCGGTTCCTTTCGCGTGCCGTATCCCATGAACGGTCCGATCAGGTAGAACGCCATGCAAGCCAGGTTAGCCAGCAGCCCGAAGACCGGGATGACCAGATGCCTGAGCGGCTTGAAGTCCTTGTGGTTGTGGAAACCCACCAGGCAGATGATGCAGCTCAGAGCATACAGCAGGAAGGTGCCGAAGTTCGACGCCAGCGTGACGGTGAGCAGGCTGTTCGGCATCGCCGCCATCACATCGTGCGACGGATAGCCGAAGCTGGAGAAGAAGCCCTGCGGCAGC
Organism: Terriglobia bacterium; assembly: GCA_963764845.1. Taxonomy (GTDB): domain Bacteria; phylum Acidobacteriota; class Terriglobia; order Bryobacterales; family Bryobacteraceae; genus BOG-234. The sequence goes on from CAVXUE010000002.1 coordinate 267,417, forward strand.
GCTTTGATGGTCGCGTCGCTCAGACGCCGGCGCGTCGCCGAACAGCATGACGACCGAGATGCAGCCGACTACGGCCGAGATGGCCGCCAGCGTCCAGATGGCGCGGTGCGGCGTGAGGTTCTCCGAGTGCAGCATGCCGAAGTGCTCCGGAACTTCGTCGTCCTTGCCCATCGCATAGGTGACGCGCGCGCCGGTATTCATGCAGGAAAGCGTGGTGCCGATCAGGGCCAGAACAACCGTGAACGCTTCCACCAGCATGAAGATGCGGCCGCCGCCCTGCTCCGAAGAAGGCGTTGCCGATGATGATCATCATGTCGCCGATCGGCGCCGACGATCCCGATGCCGTCGTCATCGGGTACCCGCTGCTGAGGAAGTAGTTCGCCGCGAAGTACTCGATCAGATAACAGAACGCCCCCTGAACCAGCAATGAAGTGATCACCGCGATCGGGAACGTCGCGCTTCGCATTTTTCGCTTCTCCGCCCATCGCGGTTACCGATTCGAATCCGACCAGAATCAGGATCGCGACCGTGGCCTGCACGAAGGCGAAGCCCCAGTTATGGATACCGACCACCGAAGCGGCGTTCGGGTGGCTGAGGAACACGCCCTTGTCGTCCTTCTCGGGATAAGCGACCAGGAACGGCACCGGCTTGCCGGCGGCATCCAGCTTCGGCTTGGGCACGCCGTCTTTGTCGCGATCGACGCACATCGGTCCGTGGCTTGCCGTTAGCCGGCCCTTTGACCGTCTGCGAATTCGTAGGTGTAAGCGTCGCCCGACATCGAATCGAACTGCCAGCCCGGCGTCCCTGCCGGATGGTCCGGCGCGGTAGCTGAACGCCATCACCGCGAAAATCAGCAGCGCCGTGATCTGAATCACGTTGATCGCGATACTGACGTTCGTCGATCCGGCGACGCCGCGGTGTGCGATCCACGCCACGCCGAAGGAGAACACAACCGCTACCAGCATCATGAAGATCGGACCCGGGATTGGACGCGCTCATGAAGCTCGGCCACAAGCGTGCCCGTCAGATAGCCGATGATGACGCCCGTCACGCCCACCATCACGCCCGGATAAATCCAGTAATAAAGATGCGAGCCCCAGCCGACGATGAACTTCGAGAGCCGCGCGTATTTCCACGCTTTTTCATGGTTCAGAAAAGATTGTTCCGCGAAGTAATACGAACTGCCGGTGCCCGGATAGAGCTTGGCGAGCTCCGCATAACAGACGGCGGTGGCGAGACAGAGCAAGAAGCGCCACAACGATTCCGATCCACATGGCCGGCGCCGTGTTGCCGGTGGCGCCCTGGATCGCGAACGTGAGCCAGAGGAAGGCGCCGGGCGCGATGAGCGCCATGGCGTTCATCGTCAGGCCTGTGAGGCCCAGCGTTGCTTTCATTTCAGGAGCGTTATCTGCCATAAGCTGTCCTTATTTTGATGTCCTTATAACTTCAGATTTCGGGCCACAAGCCAAGACGAGCGGGGTCCGGTCTTCCTATACTCACAGCGTTGAACTCCAAAGGGAAACTCAAAATTCTTATCACCGGACATAGACCTTTTGGATAAGGAAGTCCCAGGGATTCCAGTTGGAAGCCGCATAAGTGACAGGGATTCGGTTGTGATATTTTAGGCAGACGCTTGGCCGACCGAATTGAAGCCAAATCCATGAAAATCGCCGGGTTTCTTGCTACTTCTGGCAGGCTGGCTGCTGATGCTTTCCGCCCTGGCGCTGCTCGCGCGCAAGCGGTCCGCGAAGCGCTTTCCTGTGCGCCGGTTCGGCGGTAGTAGTTGCTGGGACTGGTGCTGTTCGTGCGCGCTCACCTCACGCCCAAAAGAGGATACGGGACTGATGTCGCGGAACACAGACCGCGCTTTGTATTATCTTTCTGATGCTGGCGCCGCTGGCGGGCGGCGGCCTGGCGCTCATGAATGCGGGGCTGGGGCGGACGCGCAACGCCGCCCACTCGATGATGGCCGCGCTCTGCGTCATCGCGGTCGCGGCTCATGCGTTTATTTCGTCTGCGGCTGCGCGTTCCAGGGGTATCCCGGCGGCCTTGCCCAGGGTCCTCACGGTCGCGTGGCAAACCTGGGACTGGCTCGGCGCCGAACCATGGTTCTTTCGCGGTTTGCCGATGAACGGCTTCACGCCAGGAGCTCCGCCCGCGTTCCTCTTCGCATGGCTCGGTATGGTGGGCGCGGGACTGGCAGGCCTGATTCCGCTTGGCAGCGGCGCCGACCGGTGGCGTCTCGGCGCCGTCTGTGCATCGACCGCCCTGCTGTCCGCGATCACTTTCCCGCTCTTCGCGCATTGGAGCTTGGGGCGGCGGCTGGCTGGCGCATGGGAGTGAATTACGGCCTCGGACGCGGCTATCTGGACGCCGGCGGATCCGGGAACGATCCAGGCGGTGGGTGGATTGACGGCGCTCGCGATCACCTGGATCGTGGGTCCGCGGCGGGGGAAATACTCATCCGAAGGCATGCCGATGGCGATCCCCGGCCACAACGCGGTGCTGGTGCTCTTCGGGTGCATGATCGCGTTCGTCGGATGGTTGGGGCTCAACTCCGCCGGCGCGATACTGTTCGCCGGTGTGGAGCCGGGCCGCGTGCCGCTGATTGCGGTGAACACTCTGCTCGGCGCATCCGCGGCGGCGCTGGCAGCGGCCGTTATCACGAAGATCCGCTTCGGCAAACCGGACGCTTCGCTCACCGCAAACGGCTGGGTGGGCGGCCTGGTGGCAGGGAGTGCGGCATGCGCTTTCGTTCCCCCGGCGGCGATCCTGATTGTCGGCCTGGTCGGCAGGTGCTCTGGTCACATTCTCGGTGGAAATTCTCGACCTGCGGCTTGAGGTGGACGACCCGGGCGGCGCGATTTCGGTTCATGCCGTGGCCGGAATGTGGGGAGTTCTGGCTGTCGGCCTGCTCGGGCGGCTCGAAGCCGGTTCCGACGGCCAGATTTTGGCGCCAGATTGTCGGCATCGGGACGTTGATCGGGTTCGTTTTGCCGCTGACGTACGGACTGAACTGGCTGCTGAATCGCTTCGTTCCGCAACGCGTGGCGATCGAAGGCGAGCAGCAGGGGATGGATCTCTATGAACTGGGCGCGGGCGCGTACCCCGAGTTCATGACGCACAGCGACGATTTCATGCGTTGATGCGCCGATCAGGCGCTTTGTCCGCAGGCGTCCGGCTAAACTGGGATAGTCATTCGTGGCGGAATGGCGGAACTGGCAGACGCACTAGACTCAAAATCTGGCGAAGTTCACTCTTCGTGAGGGTTCGACCCCCTCTTCCGCCACCAATCACCTGGGCGTCCGCTCAGCTTAGCAACTTCGCGTTTGTGACACAATCACGCCTGGGCGACGGTGGACTGCTCAATTTCGGTAATCGTGGTCAACTGGAAGCGCGGCGACCTGCTGGAACGCGCCTTGGCGTCTCTCTCCGTCCCGACGGTGCCGGCCGGGACTATCGTTGTCGAGAACGAGTCGTCCGGATCCGAACATCCGCTCGCGCGTACGTTCCCCGAAGTTCGATGGATACATAACAGCCGCAACGAGGGGTTTTGCCGGGCGAACAACGATGGGATCGAAACCGCCTGACGAGACGGTTCTCGATCAGATGGGTTGGCTGGTGCGGGAGTACGGCGTGCGGGTTGGGAATTGGCCGTTTCCCGACCGCATCGTGGTGTGGCGTTGCCCTTTTGCCTGGATCGAACCAACTGCGTTTCTACCTGCCCCTGCCACTAACGATGGCCGCCACAATTGCGATGCCGCTGCCTCGCGTACGCCGCAACCATGCGGCGGTCGCCCTCGCGCTGCTACTGGTTTTTCCGGGCGAATTCGTATGGATGGCCACGCGGCTTGTCTGCCCGGAATCACCGGCTTAGCTTAGCCCGCAGGAGGCCTGCGGTACCGCTGCTGGGGCTTCTCCCGTTCCTCCCGCGGACCCGCCATTGTCTTATGAGGACGCCACGACGTACCAGGTCCCGCTGCCGTTACTGACCAGAATCACGGTTGTATAGGATGAGGCGCCAGTCGCAGCGAGACTGCTGGCAGCACTTGCGTCGTACCCTCCAAAGATAAGGCAATTGCTGCTGCCGGGGCAGTTTACCGCAAGGCTTTGGGAGGTGGTCGCGACCAGGATCAGTTCCTGACCCGCATTTCCCGTCGCGGACGGCAATGTTGCCCCTGACGTACCTACCAGGTACACGATTGCGGTGCTGCTGCCGCTGATCGTGCAACCGTTGCAGGCGCTGCCTACTGCAAGGATGTTGCTGCTGCCGCCGCTCGAGTACCCATTCACCCCAATGCCAAAGAGTAAGACGCTATAGGTTCCAGCGCTGGCGTTGGTGGCAAGAGCCCTGCCGAGCACCTGGTTGCTCGTCGGATAAGCAGATCCGGCGTCGTGGCAGTCCCCGGCAGCAGTGGTGCTGGCCTGAACGTAGTCGCCGGCCGTCGTGGCGCCGTCGAAGACGCAACTCGGGGTCCCGTAGGTATTCACCAGCACTGTCGAACCGGCCGAAACCGTGCCGCTGGCAATGCCTACGACCCCAGTGGTGCTTGTCGTAGCAGCATCGGCCGCACGGGAGGCGCTGGAGACGGTCGTCATAATTTGCAGCTTGTTGGCGGTGCTGCCGTTCGAGGTGTAGCTTATCGTCGACGGACCCGCCGCGCCTGTCGAACCAGTCGCGCCTGTTGGGCCCGCCGCGCCGGCCGAACCGTTCGAACCATTCGAACCGGTTGGACCCGTTACACCGGTTGGACCCGTTACACCGGTTGGACCCGTTACACCGGTTGAACCCGTCACGCCGATTGAACCCGTTACCCCGGTTGAACCCGTTACGCCGGTCGGACCCGTTACGCCGATTGAACCCGTTATGCCGGTTGAACCCGTTAGGCCGGTTGAACCCGTTACGCCGGTTGAACCCGTTACGCCGGTTGAACCAGTTATGCCGGTCGGACCCGTTATGCCGGTTGAACCTGTCGCTCCGGCCGTCGCCGTGGCATCGCTGCCAAACAGGTAGATCGTCTGGGAGGTCCCCGTGGAATTAGTGTTCGAACTGGACAACGCGATGCCGATGACCTGGTTCGAGGCGGGGTAGGTAGAGCCGGCATCGGTACAGTTTCCGGTAATTGAACTGCTGGCCTGAACGAAGTCACCCTGATTAACGCCGCTGTCGAAGATGCAACTCGCCGTCCCGTTGGTCGCCACCGTGACCGCCTGACCGAATGTGGACGATGAGACGGCCAAACCGAGAATCCCGGTCAGGTGGCTCGTGGTGTTATCGGTCACTCGCGTGGACTGGCCTTGTGTGCCGTTATTGAACGAGACCAGCTCTTGCAGGAAGCCGCTTGTGCAGGTGCCGTTACAGGTTAGGCTGAGCGTGCTGCTGCCAGTTGCGCCCGTTACACCAGTCGGGCCCGCGGGTCCCGCCACGGAGGACGCGGCGCCGGCCGGACCCGTCGGGCCTGTCGAACCATTCGACCCATTCGAACCTGTCGCGCCTGTTGAACCCGTAACGCCGGTCGTGCCCGCGGCGCCCTGTTGCGCGATCAGCGTCCAGGGCGAGCCGTTAGTGGGAAGGTTGCCGAGGTTTCCATCGGCGGAGCTTTGGTAGGTTGAGCCCTGGTAGACAACCATGCTGCCGAGACCATAAGTAGTGCCGCCGCCATATGAGTTGACCTGACTCACGACACCCGTTGCGCCCGCCGGTCCGGTGGCGCCAGTCGCGCCGGTAATGCCATTGATCCCGTTTGTACCCGCCGCTCCGGTCAGACCCGTAGGTCCTGCTGAACCCGTAACGCCGGTCGCGCCATTGGCTCCGGTCGTGCCTGCGGCGCCCTGTTGCGCGATCAGCGTCCAGGGCGAGCCGTTAATGGGAAGGTTGCCGAGGTTTCCATCGGCAGAGCTTTGGTAGGTTGAGCCCTGGTAGACAACCATGCTGCCGAGACCATAAGTAGTGCCGCCACCATACGAGGTGACCTGACTCACGACACCCGTTGCGCCCGCCGGTCCGGTGGCGCCAGTCGCGCCGGTAATGCCATTGATCCCGTTTGTACCCGCCGCTCCGGTCAGACCCGTAGGTCCTGCTGAACCCGTAACGCCGGTCGCGCCATTGGCTCCGGTCGTGCCTGCGGCGCCCTGTTGCGCGATCAGCGTCCAGGGCGGGCCGTTAACGGGAAGGTTGCCGACGTTTCCGTTGGCGGAGCTTTGGTAGGTTGAGCCCTGGTAGATAACCATGCTGCCGAGACCATAAGTAGTGCCGCCGGCATATGAGGTGACCTGACTGACGACACCCGTTGCGCCCGTCGGTCCGGTGGCGCCAGTAATGCCATTGCTCCCGTTTGTTCCCGCAGCGCCGGTTAAGCCCGTAGGTCCCGCTGAACCCGTAACGCCGGTCGCTCCATTGGCTCCGGTCGTGCCCGCGGCGCCCTGTTGCGCGATCAGCGTCCAGGGCGGGCCGTTAACGGGAAGGTTGCCGACGTTTCCATTGGCGGAGCTCTGGTAGGTTGAGCCCTGATAGATAACCATGCTGCCGAGACCATAAGTAGTGCCGCCGGCATATGAGGTGACCTGACTGACGACACCTGTTGCACCCGTCGGTCCGGTGGCGCCAGTCGCGCCGGTAATGCCATTGATCCCGTTTGTTCCCGCCGCTCCGGTTAAACCCGTAGGTCCTGCTGAACCCGTAACGCCGGCCGCGCCATTGGCTCCGGTCGTGCCCGCGGCGCCCTGTTGCGCGATCAGCGTCCAGGGCGGGCCGTTAACGGGAAGGTTGCCGACGTTTCCATTGGCGGAGCTCTGGTAGGTTGAGCCCTGGTAGATAACCATGCTGCCCAGACCATAAGTAGTGCCGCCACCAAATAGGGTGACCTGACTCACGACACCCGTTGCGCCCGCCGCTCCGGTGGCGCCAGTCGCGCCGGGAATGCCGTTGATCCCGTTAGTTCCCACCGCACCGGTAGGGCCCACGCCTCCAGTCGGACCGGTCGGTCCCACACCACCTGTTGCGCCGACTGCGCCCTGCTGTACGATCAGGGTCCACGGCGCACCACTTGTCGGAAGATGACCCACATTTCCATTGGCGGAGCTCTGGTAAGTCGATCCCATGTAGAAGACCGTCGCGCCCGTGGCGTAGGTAGAGACCGGGTTATACGTCGAGACCTGCGAAAGCGTTCCTGTCGCGCCAGTGGCTCCCTGAGTTCCCGGCGTCCCCTGCGGACCCGGTATGCCAGCCGCCCCGGCTGAGCCTGTCGCCCCGGCTGAGCCTGTCGCCCCGGCTGAGCCTGTCGCTCCGGCTGAGCCTGTCGCTCCGGCTGAGCCTGTCGCTCCGGTGGGTCCCGTTGGCCCCGTAGCACCGGCAGGCCCGGACGGACCGATCAGGCCAACCGATGCGCCGAGCACAACCGTGACCGCTCCGGTATCCGCGCTGGCTGGCACCGTCGCCGTAAGGGTGTAAATGCCCAAGCCGTCATAAGTTGCCGATAAAACTGTCGCCGGCGCGCCATTCATAGTGACTGGCGGTATGGTTAAGGCGTTACTGGCTCCGGGCACGGGAACCGTCCCGCTGGCGACAGCAGGGCTGATGGACCCGACGCCAGTCGCCACCAGGACCACCGTCGCTCCCGGGGCAGTGCTCACAGTAACCGTATTCGCTGACGAGGGTGGGATGACCCCCTGGGCCGAGAACAATCCCAAATCCGACATTGCCACGCCCACCAGGAAAGGCGCGCTCGTCGAAACACCCACCGTAACGGTCACATTGACCGATGGCACTCCCACCGCGATCTCGAACGGTACCTGCACATTCAATTGAGTCGGAGAGATGTAGAGTATCGGCGCGGCGCGGCCACCGATGCTGACCGACGTCGTCGCCAGACTTAGGGGGGCGGCAGGCGGATAGGACAGGATCGTGGCGCCGTCGGTGAGGTTCGAGCCGTAAATGCTGATTAGCTCGCCACGCGCCACATTGCCTGACGGTGCAACGAACGGCGCTGCGTTGTCAACGCCTGCAATCTTTGGTGTCTGTGCTGATGCGAGCCCGGCTGCGACAAACAGGGCGAACGCGACAGCCGAAATCCGCGGCTGCCGGTTAGATGTCCGGGCGGATATGTGAAAGATCCTATCTTCGGCCTCAAGTCTAGCGCACATTCGCAGTAAGTCGCGAAGAAAATGGCGGCCTAGGCAAAAACCCGGGAGGTAGTAAGCAAAAACAGCTACTACGATCACGGCCTCTTCCCCCGACTGCCTATATAGTGCGTCGAACCATTCGAGGACATGGCGGCGGCGCTCGTAATTAATTACTTGCCACACATGGATTCGACACCGGAACCGTGCCAGCATTCCGATGTTGGTAACCCCCCGTCCGCCTTACCAGGAGGAAAAAGATGAAATACATGCTCTTGCTCCTGACCTTTGCGGCTACCTGCGCAAACATCAGCTCTCAGCCCGGGAATTGTCAAAGGGCTCAACCTTAGCGGTCAGACACAGTTGTTGGGTTCTTCAGCGTCGCCGGTCGCGTTGTACACGCCTGCCAACAGCGGGTTCTTTCGCATGACGATGTATGTGTCAGGCACCGCACCGGTAGGCCTTTGCGGTGTTCCGGCGCCGAACGTGACTACGGTTTGCGCCATTACCGCCGCCAGCGGAACTACTTACGACCAGTCTGCCGTCGTCGCGTTCCCAGGCACAGCCGGACAAGCGATCAGTTATTACACCACGACGTTTGGGGGCGTCACTTTGGCAGGGAACTACGAGGTAATCATCGTCCTCGAGCAACTCTTCTAACTGCCTTTCACTCGTATTCGATGTCGCCCGCGTTCGCGTGACTTTGCGGGCCGGGTAGCTGTGCGCCCGGGAAACTTCAAGTCCTTCCGCGGGCGGGCTGCCGCTACCCGCCGCTCTTCAGCTGCGTATAAACCGTGCTTACGAACCGGCCAGCGCTTGTTCCTGCGCGCGGGATGGTTCCTGACAGGGGACCTGGATTACTGCGATGCCCACGGGGTAGATCAAACCGGCGAGTGTTCGCTTCCTGATAAACACCAGCGCAAACACCGGCGAGGCAATCATTAACCCGATCACCGCATACCCTTAATAAGTTCGACCTCCTCTTCCGCCACAATCCTACCTCGGCTCCGCGCCCCCTGCGTCGATCACGATGCTCAGAGGCGCCGCCTGATCCGGTTTAACATATTGATTCACCAGAAAACGCCGTCCATCGCGCGCCACATCGTAATTGAATACATCGGTGGATGAAATCGCCGCCCGGGTGCGATGAAGAACAGCACTTTTCCCTCGGGGCTCCATCGCGGCTCGCTTCCGCCGCCAAGCGACACCTGCCATTTGCCCGTCCCGGCCGGATAAGTCGTGACATAGATCTCCCAGGCGCCGGTTTCGTTGGAAGCGTAGGCGATCCATTTGCCGTCCGGGGAAAACTGTCCGTTTGACGAGTCTCCCGAACCAGTCTGCAGGAAGCGGAACGGGCCTCCATCCACTGGCGCGAGCACCAGTTTGTAGCCGCCATTCGCGGACTGGTAGGTGCACAGAATCTCGCCACCGCCGGGCGCCCAGCTGCCGGGAACGATGTCGTCGGAATTTGAGATCACCGCCAGGGCGCGATCGGGATCGAGGCCACTCACCTTTTTCAGATGAAGCGCCAACGGAAACACCTTCCGGTAAACGATCGTGCTGCTGTCGGGCGACCAGACAGGCGTGACCTCTTCCACCGGGTCGAAAGTGAACCGCGAACTGCCGCCGCGCTCAAGATCGGAGATCCATACGTCGACGTTATTCGCCTTGTAATCCGAGCTATCGAAAGCGACACGTTTGCCGTCGGGCGAAATCGAGGGATTGGCCAGTACACCCGCCGCTCCGAACCGCCCCAGCTCCTTGCCGCTCTCATCGAACCAGGTGAGTTGCGACTGGCTGGGTCTGCTGTTGGCGCTGTAAACCAGCGTGGCGGCCGTGGAAACGGAAAATTCCCCGTAAAAAGTGGAAGGCGACAGGGCGACCTGGCCGGCAATATCAAGCCGGTGGCAAGCAGAAGGTCGCCATGGCCGCGGGCCTGGAGGATCGCATTATCGGCAGCCATGGCAAAGCCGCTGTAATCGTACTCGGATTGCAGGACGCCAAATAAGGAGACACCTCCGCCTAAGCGAGCCGATGCGCTTTGAGGAAGGAATGGATCTGCCGAATCGCCAGGGGATCCGCTCGACCGGCTCCTTCCACGGAAACATGCTGACTTCAGCCTTTGGCGCGAGCATCGCGCACTCCATTGCGACCGCGTAAGGGTGCGCCGGGATGTCGTCGGGCAGAATCAGGACAGGCGTCTGGCAATGACGCACAAAATCGCGCGTGACGGTGAAGACGAAATCAGGGTTGGTGCGATACATCCGGGTCAGGAATCCATCGACTGTCTCCATCGTGATTTCGGGCCGGCGCCTGACCAGGTCCGGCCCCCAGCCTGTCATGTTGTTTTCGTAGAAGAGGTCGCGAGCCTCCGGCCGCGATCCCGACGGCTGGGCGAGCACCGCGGCCGCTACGCGGTTGGGCGCGCGCTTCAGGAGGTTCCAGATGAATGGGCCGCCAATGCAGAAGCCCATGACCATGAATTTGTCGATACCGAGGTGATCCATCAGGCCGAGATGGTCATCGGTGTAGGCGTCCCAGGGACGGTCGATCTCCAAAGGCCCGGACGACTGGCCGCTGTTGGCGTTGCGCAGATCGGACGCGATGCAGCGGTATTCGCCTTTGAACTCCAGGGGGAAGCCGGAACCGGCTTCCGTATAGCGGATGCGAACCGCTCCTTTTTCGTAGAAGGACATGCCTGATGTTCCCTGAGCGAAGACGCGTGGGGCTGCGGCGACCGCGGCTGCCGCAGCGCCGGTTGCGAGGACGGTGCGTCTGGTTGAATCCATGTGCGGAAGGCTCCGTGGTTATTGTAATCGTGAAGTGCGGCGACAGATTGGATCCAGCAGGCGTATAATCGACCCGGAAGTGCCGATGAAAGCGTTTGTAATATTTCTGGCCGCGCTCGGATTCGGGCAAGTGGCCGTGGCGCAGACCGCCGACGATTATCGCGGCGGATGGAGGACGGATAAAGGTGAAGCTCACACCTATGAGTTCTCGATCCGCGGCGATAAGGTCAGAGGTATTTATTGCACTTACTGCGCGGACGCGACGACGCTGGCTTTTGTCGATGGCAGCCTGGGAGCGGAAGGCATCACCTTTGTGGTAACCCACGTGAAAACGAACGGCAGCACGGCTTATCAGGACAAGGCGACAGCCAGGTTCGATCACGGCAATCTGATCGTAGCCGGCAGCAGCGGTGCGCCAGGCGGGGGCAAGTTTGTCCGCACCCTCATTAAAGATCCGCGAGGGCCCGACCCCCTGCCGGTAGTCGTGTCCGTTCTGCCAAGGGAGCGTTCTCCGGTACCCGCCGTAAGAATCAATCAGCAAGGAGTGGGAGCGCCGTCGCCACGCTACATTCAGCCGGGACCATGGAAGTCTCAGTTGACCGGAAAGGACGTTATCGGGGTCTGGCTGGGCTTTGGCACAGGCGCGCCCAAGCAGTACTTCATCATTAAGAGAGTTGGCGACAAGCTTCGCGGCATGGTCTGCGGGACCTGCGATAACCCCTACACCATGGCGGCCTTGGACGACTTCGAAATCCTGGGAGACACGCTCAAGTTCAACATCCTCCACGAAGATTGGGGCGACGGGGATCTGGCGACGTTCTACAAGCACGTGACCGCTCACGTCGGCTGGAACGAAATGCGGTGTACGACGGCGGCGGACCATCAACCGCCGCCACCGCCAAGACCGAGACCTCAGGGGTTTGTGCCTGGATTTTCGCTGGAAGGGCCCATTGCGATCGAAGCGACTGCGGGAAATGAGTGGCCCGAATGGCCCCCGAAGGACACGTCCCTGCCTCATTAGCGATTTCGCTTCGAGTTGTCTGGCTAAGGTTTGCCAGGTTGTCCTCGTATAATATTACGACCCTCCACATTAGGCATGAGTGACACCCGCGTCGCGCAAGTCTAGACTGTTTTTGAAAAGCGTTCGAATGAGAGCTATCGCCTTACTCGTGCTCGGCGCCCTTGCCACTGTCAGCGCCCTCGCCGATTTCAGCTACACCACCACGGAGAAAACCACCGGCGGGACGCTCGCCGTTTTCGCCGGCCCGGCGGATAATCGCACCACGAAGTATTTCCTGAAGGGACAGAAGATGAAGGTCGATAAGGGCGATAGCGCCTTGATCGTCGATTTCGACGCCCAGACCATCACAACCATCAACCACGCGGCGAAGACCGTATCGGTGAAGGGCTTGGATGATGGTTCCGCGGCGGCTACCGGCCCCGGAGTCAAAATCAACCTTAACGAAACCGGCCGGATGAAGACCATCAACGGCTTCGGCGCAAGTGAAATCGTTATAACTGTGGAAATGGAACAGTTCGGCCGCGGTGGCGGCTCCTTAGTAAGGACGCGGACCGAGATGGACCTATGGATCTCGCCCGATCCTCCCGGCGCCGGCGAACTGCGTTCGTTCTACACGAGGAACGTCTCGCGTTTTCCCTACGCGGCGATTTTTGGCGGCGATGCGCAGTGGGCGGAAATGCAGAAGAAGCTCGCCGCCATGAACGGCGTGCAGCTGGAGATGGTTGTCCGAACGAAGGCAGCGGGTGGAGCAGCCAGCGGAGGCGCAAGCGGTATGCCGCCGATGAGCGACGCCGAGATGGCCCAGTTCTCCCAGGCCCGTGCCCTGCTGGAACAGATGGCGAGGAGCGGCGTACCCGAAGCGGCCATGGTGCAGCAGCAGCTCGCCAGCACGCACGGAGGCGCGTCGGCGGCCAACAGCAACATGCCCTCAGACGTGATGGTGGAATTTACGTCGGCTTCCACCGACTTTTCGACAAGAAGCATTCCGGATTCCGTCTTCCGGCGGATTATAAAAAGATCCAGTAGCGATTGAAGCCCTCAGCGGCCTCGGATGACCTCAACCCAGGTGACAATACGAAAAATCAACACCTGCATGAATGACGCTATGTGAATGACGCTATGTTGTCTCGCTTTTGCCCAAGCTGATAGACTCTGCAACAGCTTCCAGGCGTCACCTGGAACGTGATGGAGGTCAATCCGTGAAAAATCGGTTCGCGGGCCTGGCGCTGGCTACGGCCTTTGTATCGTTCGTGCCTCACGCGGGGGCCGAGATCCGGGAAGTGGACGTGACCGGTGGCCGTACTGCCGGGGTGTCCGCCAACGGCGTCGTTTCGTTCAAAGGCATTCCGTTCGCCGCTCCGCCGGTCCGTTCATTGCGCTGGAAAGCGCCACAGGCGGTAGAGCCATGGAGCGGCGTCAAGCAGGCAGGCGCATACGGTCCCAGCTGCATGCAGGACCCGAATTTCGCCAGAATATTCAATACTCCGGCGGGCATCGGCGAGGACTGCCTCTACCTCAACGTATGGACTCCGGCCAAAACTCCGGGCGACAAACTGCCCGTGATGGTGTGGATTTACGGTGGCGGTTTTGTCGGCGGAATGACGAGCGTTCCGGATTACGATGGCACTCATCTGGCCGAGCAGGGCGTTGTGCTGGTTAGCGTGGCATACCGGCTGGGCGTTTTCGGCTTCCTGGCCGATCCGGAGCTGAGCCGCGAAGCGAAGACATCCGGCAATTATGGTCTTGAGGACATGATCGCAGGGCTCCAGTGGGTTAAAGCCAACATTGCCAAATTCGGCGGCGATCCCTCCCGCGTCACGATCTTCGGAGAATCGGCCGGAGGCATAGCCGTGAGTATGCTTGCCGCCTCACCGGCCGCGAAGGGCCTGTTCCAGCGCGCGATTTCGGAAAGCGGCGGAAACTTCGGTCCCGCGCGCACGGGCAACGAAGGTGGCGTGAACATGGTGAAGCTCAAGTCCGCGGAAGCTTCAGGGCATGCGTTTCTCGCCAGGCTGGGCGCGAGCGATATCAAGGCCGCGCGAGCGCTCGACGCTGGAAAGATCCAGGCGGCTCTGGGGCCGGGCCTGCAAGGCGGATTCTGGCCGGTGTTCGACGGCAATATTCTGCCCGGCGACCAATATGAGCTTTATCAGGCGGGACGTTTTAACGACACCCCCGTTCTCATCGGCACCAACTCGGACGAAGGTGCGTTATTCGCGCAGCCCGGGATGACGAAGGTCAGGTTCGAATCGGAGATGCGAGCGGGCTACGGCAAGGAGGCCGACGCGATTCTGTCGGCGTATCCGCACGCAACAGACGCCGAGGCAGCGCAGTCGGCCATGGATGTTTTTCGCGAGAGCGCTTTTGCCTGGCCAACCTGGGCCTGGGCGATGCTTCAGTCGCAGAAGGGCCATGGGAAGGCTTTTGTTTATTACTTCGATCACCGCACGCCGCAATCGCCGCCAAACGGAGCGACCCACGGGTCCGAGATCGTCTACGTTTTCCATAATCCGGGCGGAATCCTGCTGGGGACCGCAATCAAGATGCAGGTGCGTCCGGAAGATATCGCGATGGCGGACCTCATGGGCACTTACTGGACAAACTTTGCGAAGAGCGCCGATCCGAACGGCAAGGGGCTCCCTGCGTGGCCGGCGTTCATTGCGGCAGACCAGCGTGTCATGTTCTTTCGACACCCACTCGAGCGCCCGCCCTGCGCCGAATATGATGCAAATCAAGGCGTTCGACGGCTACTATGCATGGCGCCGCCAGGAAGCCAGGGCGAGAAAAGCGAACTGACCCGCGCGAAGTCGCTCACTTCTTTGCCGACAGCATCAATTTGACAAGTTGTTCGGTGACGAGCGGTTCGAGCCCTTCCGTGTGCCCCTTTCCCATCCGCACCACGTCGGCGACGATGCGACCGTTCCGGCAGTTCGGATAGAGGAAAATTTCGGCCGCGCCGGGCCGCGGCAAGCGTCCCCAGCCGTCGGAACCGGGATTCTGGCGGGTGCTGTCGTAAACGTACCCCGCTTTGACATCCGCCACATCGGGGCGGCGTATGCGCGCTCCACAGCCTGCCTTTGCCGCCCAGGCTGAGGTTTCAGGGAGTCCTCTGGCGTCCATTTCGTGGTGGCCCGTTTCGTAGATGAAAGAGAAAGAACCATCCGGGAGATCGGCCGCGGGCGCTCCACCCCCCGCATCGGGGGCAGGAGCACGGCCAGCGCCGCGCGCGGGACCTGCAGTGAGATTCGAGAAGTCGCCCCGACCGGGATTTTCACCTAAACGGCCACCCGAAAGGCTGAGCCAGCCGTCGACCCTTTGACTAAAGAACGGCGTACGCAGCAGGCGGTTCGATGTCAAGCCACCCTGGAGTGCCCCACGAGCCAGAATGCCTTGATGTTCTCCTTGCCGATCCTGTCATAGACCAGATTGACGATGTTCTGCAGATATTCGTCATCCACGGTTGCCCATGCCTTGGGAGGGGCAGCCGACGCATTCGGAGTCGCGATGACCAGGCGGTACTTGTCCTTGTAATCCATTACCGGGAAATAGTGGCGCGTCCAGTTCCCGTAGGAGCCGAACCCGTGGAGGGACAAAATGAAGGTGACTTTTTCACCCTTCTTCAGGTTGGAGGGACAGTCAAGAAAGAATTCGCGACCCGTTTTGGGTTCGATCGCAGTTCCCTCCTGGGTCACCAGCGGTCCGGGACAATTTGCCTCCGGGCAGTGCTGCGGTGGTGGGGTCTGGCAGACTACGCCCGCGAGATCAAAGGGCGCTTTTTTGGCATATCCGGTAATCGTGGTTATGACGCCGGCGAGGACGAGCAGGGAAACGCGCTTGCGTAATTGTTTCATCGGTCATCCATCATAATGCAGATCGCATAAGGCAGAGGGTGCGCGACATAAAAGTCGGAGCATTTGCGAATTGGCCGCCCGAGCGTATCAGGACGCAAGGCTGGTGGAGATGCGGCTACCAGCCGCGTTCCTCGATTATCCTGAGAATTCCGGGAACCCGCTGCCACTCTCAGTTCGTGGTGTCCCCACCTGCTTCCTCACCTGGCGTCTCGCCGGCTCACTTCCCGTGCGACGGATAGCTGAGTCGTGGACTACAGAAGGGGCCGGATTCTTAGCCTTCGACAAGGTTCTTGATGCCCGCGCCACCGGTCCTCGGTGGCTGACCCGCCCCGGAATCGCCCGTGCCGTGATCGGCACCCTATATGCAGGGCAACAGAAAGGCTTCTACGAACTCGGAAGTTGGGTAGTGATGCCCAATCACGTTCATGCACTGATCCGCCCCTTGTGTGATCTTTCCAGAATTGTCTCGGGTATCAGAAGGAAGGAATCGTTTATTGAACAGAACCGGCGCGTTCCGGAGCCGGGACTATTTCGACCGTTGCGCACGAAATTCGGCCGAAGAGCGGCGCATTATGAGTTACATCGAGAACAATCCAGTCAAAGCGGGACTGTGCCGCGATGCGAGCGCGTGGGCGTATTCGAGCGCGTCGGGAGCTACAGAACGCGGCTGGTAGCCGCATCTCCATGTACCGATCATTTTGGAGTCCCCCCTCTCATGTCGCAAACCCTGCGGAGGCGTATGCTTGCTGGTATGAAATTTGCATTCCTCATCACCTCCCTGTTCCTTGCGCTGGTAAGCCGTTCATGCCGCCGATCCCGATAAAGCTATGTTCTGGAGCGCCGCTCAGAACAGGGATTTCGACAAACAAGCCACCGCCAAGCTCAATGCCGAGCGCCACCTCGGTACCGAGCGCCTGATGGATTCCGCCTTCGTGGCCTTCCGCAATGGGAGCGGCGAGGCCGAACTCCACGTTAAACAAGCCGATCTTCTGCTGGTCCGCTCGGGCTCGGGGACTGTATTGGTCGGCGGCGAGATGATCGAAGGGAAACCGACCGGGCCGGATGAGGTTCGCGGCAAGTCGATCTCGGGAGGGACCAAATACCCGGTGGCCACGGGTGACACGCTTTACATTCCGGCTAACACGGCGCACCAATTTCTGATGGAGCCAGGTCAGAGCTTCACAGCTATGGTCATTAAAATCACGCCCAGGTAATAGTGGCCCGTAGCCTGCACTGCGAGCGCCGGGTGGAATGTGACCACGCGGGGTCACGTGACCGAATCCGGTCAATACCGGTGACCGCAGGCGTTCCAGTTGCGGGAGAAAGGTTGGCGCGACCCGTGCATCGGTTGGGGGTATGCCCACGCAATGTGACGATCCTGCCATCAAAGAGGAGGTTGCCGCCGCCGTCGATTTGGTCAGCACCGTGGATATTGTGACTGAGGTCCGGCGCGAGGCGGCCCTGCTCAAGACGGGGGCGTTGCAGAACGCGATCTTCAACAGTGCGAACTTCTCGAGCATCGCCACCGACGAAAAAGGCGTGATTCAACTGTTTAATGTCGGCGCCGAGCGCATGCTTGGGTACGCGGCCGGCGAAGTGGTCGATAAGATCACGCCCGCCGATATTTCCGATCCCCAGGAAGTGATCGCGCGCGCCAAAGCCCTGAGTTACGAGCTGGCGACCCAAATTACGCCGGGCTTCGAAGCGCTCGTTTTCAAGGCCTCACGCGGTATCGAAGACATCTACGAGTTGACTTATATCCGCAAGGATGGCAGCCGGTTTCCGGCGGTGGTGTCGGTTACGGCGTTGCGCGACGACCTGGGAGGAATCATCGGCTATCTGCTGATCGGCACGGACAATACGGCGCGCAAGCAGGTGGAGGCCGAACAGCAGCAACTCGATCAGCGCCTGCGCGACCAGCAGTTCTACACCCGATCTCTCATCGAATCGAACATCGATGCACTGATGACCACGGACCCGCGCGGCATCATCACCGACGTGAATCAGCAGATGGAGGCGCTCACCGGTTGCACGCGCGACGAGCTGATCGGCGCGCCTTTCAAGAACTACTTCACCGATCCGGACCGGGCCGAAGCCGGCATCAGACTCGTGTTGAGCGGAAGCAAGGTCACCGATTACGAGCTGACGGCCCGCGCGCGCGATGGCAAGGAAACGGTGGTCTCGTACAACGCGACTACCTTCCACGATCGCGACCGAAAGCTGCAGGGCGTATTCGCCGCGGCGCGCGATGTCACGGAACGTAAGCGTTTCGAGCGCACGCTGCAGGAAAACAACGTGGAACTGGAGCGGGCCCGGGCCGCGGCGGAGAAGGCCAATCTCGCCAAGTCGGACTTCCTGTCCAGCATGAGCCATGAGCTTCGCTCGCCTCTCAATGCGATCCTCGGTTTCGCCCAGCTGATCAAATCCGATTCCCCGCCGCCTACACCGTCGCAAACATCCTACGTCGACCAGATTCTCCACGGGGGTTGGTATCTGCTGGATTTGATCAACGAAATTCTGGATCTGGCTCAGATCGAATCCGGCAAGATGGCGTTGTCCAGGGAACCGATATCGCTGTCCGAGGTTATGCTTGAATGCCAGGCGATGATCGAGCCGCAGGGGCAGACACGGGGAATCAAAATGATCTTTCCAACCACGCCGATTCCCTATTTTGTGGATGCCGACCGGACCCGGTTGAAACAGGTTCTGATCAATCTGCTTTCGAACGCAATCAAATACAACCAGGCGAACGGAACGGTGGTCGTCGACTGCTCCGTCCGCACGCAGGAGCGCATTCGCGTCAGCGTCAGAGACACGGGGGCCGGGTTACCTCCCGACATGCTGCAGCAGCTGTTTCAGCCATTCAACCGGCTCGGGCAGGAGCGGAGCGCGGTGGAGGGCACCGGCATAGGCCTCGTGATGAGCAAGCGGCTGGTTGAACTTATGGGAGGAGCGATCGGCGTCGAGAGCGACGTCGGGTCCGGCAGCGTGTTCTGGTTCGAACTGAACTCGGCGGCCGAGCCGCGACTTGAGGCGGAGCCGGCCTGGGCTTCAGAGGTTGAGCAGCCCCGGCCGAAGCGGCGCACATCACTGCGCACTCTGCTTTATGTGGAGGATAACCCGGCA
Source organism: Terriglobia bacterium (assembly GCA_963764845.1). Classification (GTDB taxonomy): domain Bacteria; phylum Acidobacteriota; class Terriglobia; order Bryobacterales; family Bryobacteraceae; genus BOG-234. Next base: position 286,322 of record CAVXUE010000002.1, read on the forward strand.
AATCTGAAACTGATCGAGCAACTGATTGCGCGCCGTCCCGATATCGGCCTGCTGAGCGCCCGGGATGGAAACACCGGAATCGAGCTGGCGCGCGCCAACGAGCCGGATGTGATTCTCATGGACATCAATCTTCCCGGCATCAGCGGCATCGAGGCCCTCAAGATTCTGCGTGAAGACCCCATGACCGCGCTCATTCCGGTGATCGCGCTCAGTGCGAATGCCATGCCTCGCGACATCGAGAAGGGTCTGCAGGCCGGATTCTTTCGGTATCTGACCAAACCCATCAGGGTGAACGAGTTCATGGATACGCTGGACACGGCGCTGGAATTCGCCGCACAACAGCTCCTGCTGAGAAAGTAAGTCCGCGCCGCCAGTATGGTCAGCTCAGGAAATATTCTTAAAGCCGAAATTCTGATCGTTGACGACAAAGCCGCCAATGTACAACTGCTGGAGGGGATGCTGCGGGTCGCCGGCTATAGCGCGGTTCACTCGACGACGGACCCCAACCAGGTCTGCTGCCTTCACCGCGCGAATCATTACAATCTGATCCTGCTCGATCTCCAGATGCCTGGCCTCGATGGATTCGAGGTGATGGAAGGTCTGCGGGAAATCGAAGAGGATGGCTACCTGCCGGTCATTGTCATCACCGCGCAGCCGAGCCACAAGCTGCGTGCGCTCGAAGCGGGGGCTCGGGATTTCATCGGCAAGCCGTTCGAGCAGGCCGAGCTGCGGGCGCGCGTACGCAACCTTCTGGAAGTGCGGTTGCTGCATCTTGAAGCCCTCAACCACAGCAAAGCCCTGCAGGAAACTGTGCGTGAGCTGGAAGCAAGTCGCGAGATCATTCGTCTGAAGACGCTTGCCGAGCAAAAGAGGAGTGAGCAGGAATTGGCGCTGGCCCAGGAAACCCAGGAAAGTCTGCTCCCCCATTCCCTGCCTCAGTTCGAGAATTTTCGCATCCATGCTTTCAATCATCCGACGCGCTACGTGGGTGGGGATTTTTACGACTTTCTGCCGCTGAGTCCGACGGAATGGATAGGAGTCCTGGCGGATGTTTCGGGCAAAGGTATGCCCGCGGCCCTGTTGAGTTCCATGGTGCTGGGCGCTCTCAGCACGGAAATTCGTGCGGGGACGCGGCTGTCGGAAGTGCTGCACCGCGTCAATCGCCTCCTCTGCGAAAAATCGCTGGACTCCCAGTTCGTCTCGCTGTTTGTGTTCTCTCTGGGGACCGGCGGCGAAGGGCAATTCATCAGCGCGGGCCACAACCCCGTTTGGCTGTTCCGCGCCGTTACGGGAAAGATCGAAGCTCTGAGGGCTGAGGCACCGGTTCTGGGGATTTTCGCGGACGCCTCTTATCGACATCGCGCATTCCAGCTTTCGAAAGGGGACATTCTGGTGGTTTATTCCGATGGGCTTACGGACGCGGAAAATCTTCAGGGAGAAGCGCTGGGGGAGAAGAGGCTGCGGGAGATCGTTGAGCGCGAAGCCCCCCGCGGAAGCAAGGCGGTTGAGGACGCGCTCCTGAGAGTCATCGAAGATTTTACCCAAGGCATGCCGCAAACCGACGACATTACTTTCGTGGTGGTTGAAAAACACAACTGAGCCGCCCTGAAGGGCCGGAATACGGATTGGCCTTCAGGGTCAGTTGCCCGAGGCGCGCGCCGCGGGTTTGTCGCAGGTGTGGGTGAGCCGCCGAAAGGCGATGCCGGTCAGAAAACCCACCCCGGCCGCGAGAACCAGCGATTCAACCGGATATCGCCGCACGAGTTGCCGCGATTCGCCGATCGCCCGTTTCACGTTATGCTTCTCGACGTACTTTCCCGCCCCGTCGAGTCTGTTGGCTGCGCTTTCCGCCAGGTGATCGATCGCCTTCGAACCCTTGCGAATCGAGGACGCGGCGGCATGAAGTCCCTCGGCTGTCTCGCGGCCGAGACCGTCCACCTGCTCCGCTATGCGGGAGGCTTTATCATCGAGCAACGACGTCAATGTATCCATAAAACAAGACTCCTTATCCATCGCTGGATCCAACTCTTATTTTTCGTAGCACCTGACGGACCACTCGCGTATCTTCCCGTTCAGGTTTCGCGATCTTTCAGGAATTCCTTCCGGAACCTGGCAATGTCCTCATGGGACGGGGGCCAGTTGCTGTCGCAGGTGTTGCAATGAAATACGAGTGCGCCTGACTTCAATGCTTTCTCGAACCCCTCCTGGGTAAACGTGACTGTTTGATCGTGATCGTTCGGACACACTATTTCAAAATCCAGGCGTTTGCTCATAAACCTCGTGCTCCCCGTCTCTTTTCAGCCCATCGTAGCGCACGGCGAGAGATTCGAAATATACTGAACAGGAAATCGAGGAGGATTCCCGTGACCCGTCCAAACGTCGCCTTCGTCGCCGGCAGCATGCTGCTCGCGTTCACATCCGCTCCCTTGTCCGCCGAGGCGATCAACCCGCCCACGACGCCGCAGACCGCCCCTATGACAGCCCAGGAAAAGAAGAATCTTGACATGGTTCTTACCTGGTGGCGCGAAGTGCTGGACGGCGGCCATCTGGAACTGACATCGAAGTATCAGGCGGAAGACTACATTCAGCACAATCCGAACGTCCCGACGGGACGCGCCGGATTTGTCGAATTCTTCTCGAAGTTCGCCAAGCCGAAGAATCCGATTCCCGCCAGGCTGGAGAATCCGCCCGTTGTGATGGGCGCGCGGGGAGATTTCGTCTGGCTCGTCTTCGAAACCGAGAAGAAGGACCCGCGCGATCCTTCGAAGACCTACCACTCCAACAGCTTCGACCTGCTGCGCATTCAGAACGGAAAAGTGCAGGAGCACTGGGACAGCGCGCAGAAGAATAGAGGCTCGGGTGCGGTTCCCACGGGGGTTTCACCGAAGCCGCCGATGCAGTGGAACACCGGCAAGCTCTCCAAAGAGGAGGAGAAAACACTTGCCCTCGCGACCGAAGAACTGAAAGATATGCTTCAGTACGGCCATCTTGAACTGGCCGACAAAACCATGGACCCGGGCTACATTCAGCACAACCCGAATGTTCCGCAGGGCCGCGATGGCTTCAAGCAGTTCATGAGCCGCATTCCCGGCCGCCGCCCCGAGGATGCCAAACCGATTCAGGAGGCCTGGATCAACGCGCCGGCGTTAACGCTGATCGACGGCCCCTACAGCTTCATGATGTGGGACCGGACGGCAAAGGATCCAGATGATCCAGGCCGCGAATACCACTGGGACCACTTCGATCTCGTTCGCGTCGAGAAGGGGATGATCAAAGAGCACTGGGACGAAGCGGTCGTCAATCCGCCGCAGCCCGCGCGAGGCAATTGACGCGCAGTCAATCCGGCAGTCTGTACGCCAGCAGTTCCGCGGGGAATCCAGGGCCGCCGACAGCAACCACAATGTATTGCTTGCCGTTCGCCATGTAGGTCATCGGCGCACCGGTTTGCCCCGCAGGCATAAACACAGCGCCTGCGTCTTTGCCGGTGGCTTTATCGTAAGCGCGAAGATACGCGCCGCGCTGACCCTGGGGATTGGTGACGAAGCCGGCCTCGCCGGCGATCACCAGCGTCGATGTCGTTATCAATCCGATGTTTCCGGCGCGGCCGGTGCGCGGGATACTGACACCCTTGAGCGCCGGATTGTTGCGAACGTTATCGGGCGTCTCGCCGTGCGCGATCTGCCAGACAATCCGGCCCATGTCCAGATCGATCGCGGTAATGGCTCCGTAGGGCGGCTTGAACAGCGGCAGACCCTGCACAGTCAGCGCCCCGTTGGCTGCGGCGGCCCCGTCGGCGGCAGGTGGCGGCGCAACATCGAACGCGGCCACTCCCCGGATGAAATTCATATCCGACTTGCCTGTGGCGGGTGGCACCAGACCGAGGCTGGTGACCTCCGACTTGCCATACACATATAAGAGGTGCGTCCGCGGATCGTACGACCCGCCCGGCCAGTTGGTGCCGCCCTGGCAGCAGCCAATATCCAGGGTGCCCAGGGGTCCCCCCGCCTTGCTGACTACCGGAGGCGTAAACAGCGGCCCGATCTTGTATTTCGAAATCACCTGCAGCGCCTGGGCCTTCAGCTCGGGCGTGAAATCGATCACGTCATCCACGGAAAACCCGTTGCGTCCATAAGGCGGGGGTTTGGTCGGAATCGGCTGGGTGGGCGAGTACCATTCGCCGGGCACGTCGCCCTGCGGCACAGGCTTCTCTTCGATCGGCCAGATGGGTTCCCCTGTCACGCGGTTGAAGACATAGAGGATCGACTGTTTGGTCGGCTGCGCCAGCGCCTTCACGGGCTGGCCGTTCACCGTGATATCCACCAGCATCGGCGCGCAGGGAATGTCCATATCCCAAAGCCCGTGATGCACCAGCTGATAGTGCCACTTGCGCTGGCCGGTTTTCAGGTCCACCGCTACGATGCTTTCGCCGAACAGGCCGTTGCCGGGGCGATGTCCGCCGTAATAATCGCCGGTCGGAAGCTCCACCGGCAGGTAGGCCATGCCGAGATCTTCATCGACGCTGATCTGTGCCCAAACGCCGGTGTTGCCGGTGTACTCGGCGGAATCCTTTTCCCAGGTGTTATAGCCGAACTCGCCGGGCTTCGGGATGGTGTGGAAGATCCAGAGCCGCTTGCCGGTCTTCACATCGAAGCCGCGCACGTAGCCCTTGACGTTGCTTTTGCTCTTCGGCTCGCCGCCGGCGAGATGCGCGGCGCCCACAATCACCGTGTTGCCCGCCACCAGAGGTGTGGCGTGCAGACCCACTTCGCCCGTCACCAGGTCGATTTGCTGATCGTCATCCAGCTTGAGGTCGACCGCACCAGCCTTGCCGAAGGTGGGGACAGGTGCGCCGGTCTTTGCGTCGAGAGCGATCAGGCGGTAGCCGGGCGTGACGTAGAGTATCCGCTCGTCATTCCCGTCCTTCCACCAGGCGACCCCGCGGCCCGAGAGCTGGCGAGGGGCGGCCGCGCCACGTGGTCCTTCCTTCTCGCTGTGCACCCAAAGCAATTCTCCGGTGGCGGCATCGAGAGCCACGACGTCGCGGCGAGCACCGGCAGTTGTATAAACAACGCCGCTGGCTCCCTCCGATCGAACCATCAGCGGCGTGTCCTCCATGTTGTATTCCGGCTTCGGTCCCAGATTCTCGGTGTGGAAGCGCCACGCAAGTTTCAGCGTGTTGAAATTCGACGCGTTGATCTGATCGAGCGGCGAGTATTTCGTATTCCCGAGATCGCCTCCATAGGTGCGCCACTCGCCGTTCTTCGCGCCGGTTTGCCCGGGGGACGGCGAGATTGTCAATAAGAACAGAGTCGCGATACTAATTCCGGGGAGTCTGAATACTTTTTGATTCATATATTTCCTCGCCGTGGACCCTGCTACGGCTCGGCAACCGATCCTTTGCGTGCCGTTAAGAATTGTATACGAACCACGAGTATTTTGCGTCTGTTGGCAGTGCCTATGGCTGAGAGGTATCTTTCGGGTCGATCCTGCGACAGGTGCCGGGAAAGGAGCGCCGAACGGACTATGCACATCGAAATCCACGATGCGGCACTGGGGGCCAGCATGCAGAAACAGATACACGCGACCGGCTCCGCGAGTGCGGAGGAGGCGTTGTTACATCTGAAACGCAGGAGGAACAGGATCGATGGCTTATCGACAATCGAGACGCAATCAACGCAAAAATTCGGCGCGGTATTGCGCAGCTTGACCGTGGCGAGGGCATTCCTGAAGACGAGTTGGATGCTTACCTGACGGAACAAAAAGCAAAGCCCGAATAAATGCGGCGCTAAATTCTCGCGCCGGAAGCCGCGCTCGATCTTGTTGAGATCTGGCGCTATCTGAAGAAGAAAGCCAGTGTTGAAATTGCCGAACGGGTCGAACGGGCCGTTCGCGAGAAGATCGTTTTTCTGGCAAGCATGCCCGGGGCCGGACACTGGCGCAGGGACTTGACTGCTGAGCCCGTCAGGTTCTTCGCTGTCTATTCATATTTGATCGTCTACCGAATGGGAGCCGGGACGTGGAACGAGTTATCCTCGGCCGGTTCTGATCACTTCCCCACTGCTTTCCACAGCTCGGCTTTGGTCTGCGGGGCCGCGGAGGTATGCACGTTAATGTAGCGATCGAAGTCAAGATTCAGCTTCTCGAGGATCGGAACCAGAGCCTTGACGTGATCGTTGCCCGGTTGCCCCGGATCAGGCAGCGAGAAATCGCCCTGGAAGAGAACCTTTTCCCGCGGGATGTATGCGATCAGCAAACCGTTCGAGTGAGGCACCGGCCAGGTGTGGTAGAACTCCACCGTCCGGGACCCGTCCGTATAAACCTTCTTCTCCACCACGGCTTCGAACTTTGCCTTCTTCGGATTTTTAGCCAGCGGATCGTCCAGCAGCGTTCGCGGAGTGTTCAGGGCTTTGTCCAGGAACTCCACGTTGTTTTTCTGCGTGATGATGGTCGCGCCTTCGGCCACGAAAGCGGGCAGCCCGCCGGTGTGATCGGAATGGGGATGGGTGTCCATCACGTAGCGGATGGGCTTGTTGGGGACGAGTTTCTTCTCTTCGGCGATGTACAAGAGACCGCGCTGAATGGATTGGGGGCCTTCCAGCACCATGATGTAGTCCTTGAACTCCACCACCATCGAATCGTAACTGCCGGGCCCGGTGGTGAGCCGGTAGAGACCGTCGCCCAGTTTTTCGTCGGTGACCGTCATGGCTGGCGCGGGCCCGCCACGACCAGCCCCACCACCACCGCCGCCGCGGCCTGCCGGCGCCGGAACCAGCGTCGCGACGTCCGAAGGATTCGCCTTTGCGGCAGTAACAGTGACTTCAAAGAACGGCCAGCCACCGCGCGTCTGAACGATCTTCGCCGGAGCTTTCACGCCGCCGAAATCCTTCCAGTCGGTGTAAGTGGCGAGGATGTGCATGTCGCCCATGATGTTCTCGCCAAGCCACGTCTCTACGCGTTCCACCAGGTTCTCGTTATTGATATAGCCGTTGATTTTGTAAGAAGCCCCCGAAGGAGCTTTGACAGTGGGCATCCACGTCAGCACGGTGTAGCTCTTGCCATTCACTTTGGCTTTGCTCACGGTCGCGTTGTTGGCAGCCGCGCCCTTCAGGAATCCCCAGGGGGTGATATAGAACTCGAGGGAGTTGGCCCAGGGCTGCGACACATCCGCCTGCCGCGCCGTCACCGGCTGGAAAAACGTTCCGGGAGTCACCGTCGTTGAGCCGCCGGCCCCGATGTTGTTCGTCGCGCCAGTTGCACGCGACGCGGGCTCGGTGAGATCGATCACGCGGACGTAGTTATTGATCGGCCGCATCGGATCATGTGTTCCCCGGCACTGCATGTCCGTGGAGTTGGCCCCGCACTGCTGAAATGCCACATCTTTGGCTGATCCCGAATAGGTGATGGACGTCGGATCGCCCATGGCTTTTTGGGCATTGGCGATCACGTCCTTCGCATCCTGCGCGAGGCCGCTCCCACTCAGAAATGCGATGCACATTGCGACTACGGCGAATTTCCTGAACACAGGTTCTCCTTAATTACCGCGCAAACCAGTCCAGGAACATTCTATATCCATGCGCCTCTGGTGCCAAGAGAGGTGTGCCAGAGTGCTGGTTTGGATAAGATACTGCAGTGATCAACGTGCGCCAGCGTGAACTTCGGGCGATCGGATTGTCGATCGGACTTGCCTTCTTCGCCAACTCCGGGTTGGCTCAGCGCCAGCCGCCGGGGCAGGCGCTCTTCGAGAAAAACTGCGCAGGCTGCCACTCAGCGGATGGCGGAGCGCCGACGCTGGCCCAACTCAACATGATCTCGACCGAGGCCATCTTCGAGACATTGATCAAGGGCCGGATGAAGGAAGTGGTTTCCGCGATGACAGGGCGCGAGCGGCGCACCGTCGCCGAGTTTCTGGGCAAGCAACCTTACAGCGATCCCGCAGCGGGCGATGTCGCGAAAATGACGAATCGATGTGCCTCGAATCCGGCGCTCGGCGAGCCGGGCGTGGCGTCGTGGTCCGGTTGGGGCGGGGAAACGAACGCGCGATTTCAGGCTGACAATGCCGCCGGGCTGAAAGCGGCGGACGTGCCGCGGCTCAAACTCAAATGGGCGTTCGGGTTGCCGGGTGCATCGAACATGTATTCCCAGCCCGCCGTGGCGTTCGGACGGGTGTTTGTCGGCAGCGACGACGGCGTGGTGTATTCGATGGACGCGAGATCCGGTTGCGTGTATTGGGCGTCCCGCGCCGATCTGTTCGGGCGATTTGCGCCGATCGTGGCGCCCATCAAGGGATATCCGGGCACGCGCTATGCGATCTTTTTCGTCACCCGATCCACCACCGCTTATGCCATCGACGCGCGCGATGGCAAGCTGCTGTGGAAAACGGTGGTGAAAGACGGCATTAACAATTTGAGCGCCTCCGCGGCCTGGTACGATGGGCGGCTCTACGTACCGCTAACGGGCACGGAGACGCTGACCGGGGCGAACCTCGATTATGAATGCTGCAGATCGCGGGGAGCCGTTGTGGCTCTCGACGCCAACGCGGGAAAAGTGCTCTGGAGGACGCAGAGCATTCAAGAGCCGCTGAAACAGCTTGGCGAGAACTCGCATGGGAAGCAGACGTTCGGCCCGGCGGGCGCATCGATCTGGAATACTCCGACCATCGATGCGAAACGCAAGCTGATTTACGTCGGGACAGGGAACAGCTTCGGAAGAATCGCCGCGGAGACCAGCGATTCGATTCTGGCGCTGCGGATGGAGGATGGCAAGCTCATGTGGCATCACCAGGAATTCGCGGGCGATTCATTCATGAACGGCTGCAGGGCGACGAATGCGGCCGATACCAATTGCCCGGAGAAACTGGGACCGGATTACGATTTCGGGGGTTCGTCGGCCATTCTGCAAACGGTGAACGGCAAGGATATTCTGGTCGCCGCGGGCAAGGGCGGCATGGCGGTCGGGCTCGATCCGGACGCCAACGGCAAGCTTGTGTGGCGTACGCAGTTGTGGGAAACGCAGGCGCCGCCGGCCTCTGGTCTCGTGGTCTGGGGCGGCACGGCGGACGGGGCGCACGTTTACTATCCCCTGCAGCAGGCCGGCGGCGGTTTGAAAGCGCTGAATCTCGAAACCGGCAAGTTGGACTGGAATGCGGCGATCAATGCCGACCGCAGAGGCCAGGCAGGTCCGGCGAGTTCGATCCGGGGCGCGGTGTTTACCGGCGGTTGGGATGGTGTCCTGCGCGCGGTGGATGCTGCGGGGAAAGTGATCTGGACTTACAACGCGAATCAGGATTATCAGACTGTGAACGGCGTGATCGCAAACGGGGGTTCCTTCGGTTGCGCGGGCGTTGTGGTCGCCGGCGGGATGGTTTATGTCTCTTCCGGATACGCGGGGATTATGGGCGGATCACAGGGAAACGTCGTGCTTGCGTTTGGCGTCGAGTAGTAAGATCTACGCGAGCGTCGGATAGTCAGTGTATCCTTTGGGACCGGACGAGAAAAACGTGGATGGATCGGGCGCGTTCAGCGCAGCGTCGCGCTCCAATCGTGTCACCAGATCCGGATTCGCGACGTAGGAAGAACCGAAGACAATCGCGTCTGCAGGACCTTCCGCCAGAACCTTATTGGCTTCCTCTTTCTTGAAACCGCCGCCTACCAGGAGCGTGCCGGGAAAAACCTCGCGCAGCGCGGCTTCAGCTCCGATTCCCGTCCGCATGACATGCAGGTAAGCGGGGCGAAGCTGAGCAACGGCCTTGGCCAGGGCGAGATGGGTGGGGAGAGGGTCGTCGAAACTGATGTCGTTAAAAGGCATTCCGGGGCTGACCTTTATGCCCACTTTTCCCGGTGAGCCGGCCGCGGCGATCATCGCCCCAAGCGCTTCCACGGCGAAGCGAATGCGATTTTCGATGGAACCGCCATAATCGTCGGTGCGCCGATTCACGCCGGTACTCAGGAACTGGTTGGGCAGGTAGCCCGATGCCGAGTGCAGTTCCACGCCATCGAAGCCGGCCGCAAGCGCGTTGCGCGTGGCCTGCGCGTATTCCGCCACCACCGCGGGGATCTCGTCCAGCGACAGCGCCCGCGGCATGTCAAATGGCTGCATGCCCTGCGAATCGGTCCACATCTCTCCCGCGGCGCGAACGGCCGATGGCGCCACGGGAGGACCCGGGATGGTGCGGTTGGCGGAATGCGCAATCCGCCCGACGTGCATGATCTGAAGAAAAACTCTGCCGCCGCGCGCATGCACGGCTTCCGTCACCTTGCGCCAGGCGTCGATCTGGGCCGGCGTGAAAATTCCCGGAGTTCGCGGGTAGCCCAACCCCATGGGGCTCGGCGCCGTTCCTTCGCTGACGATCAGGCCGGCGTCGGCGCGCGAGCCGTAGTATTCGGCGGCCAGGGGCGAAGGGACTCCCTGCGCATCGGCGCGGGAGCGCGTCATCGGCGCCATTACCACACGGTTGCGCAGCGAATAATCGCCCAAAGTAACAGGTGACGAGAGATCCATTTTGTCGGTTTGATGCACCAGCCCGGCGGATGGATGCACCCAGGCTCTCTCTTTCGGCTTTCGCCATCAGTTCTTCACCGGAAGAATAGTTTTGTTTGCAACCGCTCCGTTCACACCGATCTGCAATGTGTAATCTCCGTCCGGGAGCCGGTTGGGCACCTGGAAATCGATCTGGTAAAGGCCTACGAGGCCAGGTGTCAGGCCCGTGAACAGAATCGGCGTCTGTGCGCCATTCAGCGTCAGCACCGGCGTTTCCGGCACGATCGCCAACAGCGGACTGGCCGGCGAGGGCGAGCCGCTCGGCACGGGGTTGCTGGTCGCGCCCAGGCCCGACAGATAGAGGGTCAGGAATTCGCCCGGAACCGCGGGCGAGGAGTCCTGCACGAACGTTCCGTCCTGGTGTTGCGCCACAACCTCGCCGGAGGTGAACTGCAGGGCCTCGGGCGCGGTCTGGGTGAGATAGAGCGTCTGCGGCGTCGTGAGCATCCCGTTGACGCCGACGACGAGGTCATATTGGCTTCCGGCCGCGAGTTCGAACGGAATCTGAGCGTTGATCTGCCCGGGGCTTGCATAGAACAGCGGGGCATCCAAACCGCCGATGCTGACGCTGGCGCCAGCGAGATTCGCGGGCAGAGGCAGTGCCGCCGCCGAAGCGATCTGCGTGGCCAGATTGCTGCCATAAATCTGCACGATGCCGCCGGGGGCAAGTGCCGCGCCCACCTGCGGATTAAAGACGTCCAGCGTGCCGTTCGGGGCCAGCAGAGGCGAAGTATCGGGCAAAACCTGCCCGGGAGCCCAGACAGTAGCGGGATTGTATCCCGGCGCCGAGGCAACAGTCTGAACAGTGACCTGAGGCGAAGCCGCGCGCGGTGTCCAGGTAGCGGAATAGACTCCATGCACGGTATCGATCGGAGACAGCACCACCGCCGGATCGCCATTCGAGAAGTTCGCGATTACCTGCGCATTTGCGACCGCATTCCCGCACGTGTCGACGAGTGTGATCGCGAGTGGAACCGGCCGGCCGGCGGCTACCGAGAAGTTACTGAGCAGGCCTGTCTGGGTCGGCGCCAGTTGAGCGCCCGCGCAAGTCGGCGCGGTCACGATCAGAGTTGCGTTAACCGTCCGCACGGATCCGGCAAAAGCGACGCCGATGCCGGCCCGGTAAACGCCTGGATTGAGCCCGCCGGCATTGGCTGTCGCGGAAATCTGCGCCGGCGAGGACGCCGACACGGAGCCGGTTTGATCCGCGACCGTGAGCCACCCGCCGCCGCCGGTTATGGTCGGCGACGTCTGGAAGCCGATAGCGTTTGGCGTACTGGCGAAGAGTTGAATCGTTTGAGTACCGGAGCTGATGAAGACCAATCCGGCAGGTTCCGGATCGGGAAACTCCTCGGCCGCGGGTGGGCCGATATTGAGAACCACCTGAAAATCCTGCGTCGAATCGAAAACGGCGCCCGAGGCAGCCACCCGGACGGTGCCGTAGTAAACGCCCGCTGGGAGAGCAGCCGCCGCGTTCCGGTCAATCGAGAACGCAACGGCGCCAGGACTCGCCGGAGACGCAACACCGGGGCCGCCGCCCGAGAGCCAGCTGGCCCCAGGCAGAACCGAAGCAGTGAAGCTGATGCTGCCGCTCGAAACCCCGACGAGGAATGAACCGCCCGCGTTGCCCAGCAGGCCACCCTGCGGCATGGAGAATTGATTCCCGGCCGGAGCGAGCGTCATCGTTCCCGACGCGGTCAAGAGCAGTGTGACGGGAACCGACTGGCTCCCGGCGGAGCTGACAACGGTCACCGAACTGAGGTAGAAGCCAGGTTCGAGGCCCGAAGGGCTGACCCCGATGGCCACTGACGCACCGGGTCCTGGCGCGACGGTTGCCGGAAAGGCGCCAATCGAAATCCAGCTGTCGGCCGCGGTGACCGATTGAATCGCGAGCGATCCGGCGCCCGCATTCACGATCCCGAGATTTGCCGGTGCCGGCTGCTGATTGACAGTTGGGGCTGTGAACGACAGTAAGGACGAACTCAGGCTCAACTGAGCGGGCGGATCGGCGACCGTAAGCGTAACCGCGATGCTTTGCGATTGCCCCTCACAGTACAGAAAGCTGCAGGTTACCGTTACCAGCCCGGTATAAGGCGACCCGGCGGCGTCAAGCGCCAGCGCCGCGCTGTTCAGCCCGATCGTAATGCTGCCCGGCGTGATCGACGATCCACCCACGGTGATCCACGGCGTCGTGGATGAAGCCGTGAAGGTGAGAATCTCCGAGACAACGCTCGACGCAACCGTGATCGCCGCCGGCGGGGGCGGGGCAGTCGCGCCCGGGGCCAGCGAGAAGGATACTTCTCCCGACGACAGAATCATCTGCAACGGCGCGGCGCTGACCCTGAGACTGGCATCCAAAGTCGCCGTAGCGGGCACGGCTGCCGAATCCGTGGCAACCAAAGTAAAGCTGAAGCTTCCCGACGCGGCTGGGACGCCGCCAATCTGGCCATCGGTCAGAGTGAGCCCACTCGGCAGCGATCCGTTCGCGATGCTGAAGGTATAAGGCGGAACGCCCCCGGTGGCAGTCAGGATTTGCGCCGGGTAGCTCATTCCCAGCATGCCCGTGGGGAACGTTGAGCCGCTCGTGATCTGAAGAGGCGCCGGATGGATGTTGACTGTCACGGTACCGACAGCCTGCGCGCCCAATGTATCCGCGACCACGACGCCGATCGTCCACAATCCCGGCGTGGTCGGAATCCCCCAAACGGTTCCCGTTCCGCTGAGAGTCAGTCCGGCCGGGATTTGTCCTCCCGACTTCGACCAGGAGTAACCGGGCGCGCCTCCTTTGGCGCCCAGCGTTTGCGAGTACGGCTGTCCGACGAAACCGTCGGGCAGTGAGCTATCGATGACTGTGAGAATGGCGGGATCGGAACCGGTAATGGTGAGGGAGAAATCCTCGAAGATACTGACGCCGTTCGAATCGGTGATCTGGACTCCTATCGTCCACGTCGCGGCGATCGCCGGCTGTCCGCTCAGAGTTCCGCCGGAAAAGGTGAAACCTGGCGGGACTCCCGAAGGCGCCCAGGTATAAGGCGGCGCACCGCCCGCGGCCCTGAGGGTGGCGCTATAAGCGGAGGAGGTGGCTCCGGTGGGAAACGAGCCCATGATGCCGAGGACCGAGAGGCCCAGCGTCAGTGAGGAGTTGCCGTTTGCGGAATCGCTGACCGTCAGCGTTGCGCTGAAATTGCCAGGCATCAATACGGAGCCATGCACATTCCCGTTCGAATCGACACTGAGCCCGGGCACGCCGGAGAGCGACCACCGATACGGCGGCATGCCACCCGATGCGCTATAGGATGCCGCGATCGAGGTGTTCACCGGCACGTCGCCCAGATTGTTCTTACCACTGATGGAAACCGGCGCGACGATGACGAGAGTGAGCTGGGTCGAGGTGGAAAGCCCGCTTGTCAGATCCTGGACCGTGAACGACACCGGTCCGTTGAACGCGATGGATGGAGATCCGGAAATGGTTCCGGAGGAGCTGAGTACGAGTCCCACCGGCAGTATCCCGGAGGTCCACGAGAAATTGAGGGATCCGCCCGAGGCCACGAGGGCGGCGCTGTAGCTCATTCCCACGTCGCCGGCCGGCAGGCTGGTGGTCAGGATCGACGGCGCTTGAGGGGACGGCGGGCCGGAGGGTGGCGCCGCAGGCTGGTTCACAGTCTGGCTGAGCGAGGTGGCCATGCTCGACGCGTTGTTCGAATCGCCGTTATAGGTCGCGCCGATCGTGTGCGGACCGGCTGTCAGAGCGGAGGTGGTGAACGTTGCGATTCCGCCGCTCAGATTCCCGCTTCCCAATTGCGTCGCGCCGTCGAAGAAGATGACGCTCCCGGTGGCTGCCGCGGGCGACACCGTCGCCTGGAAGGTCAGGCTCTGACCGGAAGTCGACGGGTTCGTACCCGCGCTCAGGCTGAGGCTCGTCGTGGTCGGGTTCTGGTTCTGAACAACATCGATGGTCAGGCTGGCGCTGAGGGCCGCCTGCGGAGGAGCGCTGCTGTCCGCTACGGCTACAGTGAAAGGCGAGTTGCCCACGGCATTGGGCGTCCCGGTGATCATGCCGGTTGCGGGGTTCAACGAGAAAGCCGGCGATCCGGGCGGCAGCAATCCCGTCGAGATCGAGTACGTGTAGGGCGCAACACCGCCCGACGCCGTGCAGGACAGCGAATAGGCGGCGTTGATGAGCACCGGCGCGGCTGTCGACCCGCAGGTCAGCGAAAGCGAGGTGTCGCCCACCAGGACGCCGGCGTCGAGACCGTCGGTAATCGCGAGGTCTCCAAATCCGTCAGCCGCGAAGTTGCCGGTCAGGATTGCGTTGGCAAGGGTGGACGGTGCTTTGGCCATCGGGATGTTGAACGTCCCGTTGCCTTTGCTTAGGAATATATAGATCCCGCCGTTCTGATTGTCGGCCGCGGCCACATCCGATATGCCGTCGCCGTTGAAATCACCGATGGCGACAAGAGCGGCGACGGCGCCTGGCGCGGTCAGGGTTGGCGCGGAGGGCACACCCAGAGCGCCCGTGGGGCTGCCCAATAACACTTGCAGGGAATTGCCCGAGGTGCCGAGGATTACGTCCGGATTTCCATCTCCATTGACGTCACCCACCGCGATGGAAAGAGGGTTGCCGGTCACTGTATAGGCGCCGGGAGCGGCAAACGTGCCGTCGCCGTTACCCAGGAAGATGTCGAGATCGCCCTGCTGGTCGGCGGTCGCGAAGTCGGCATCCCCGTTGCCGTTAAAGTCAGCCGTGGCAGCGTATACATTACCGGACAGCGTCGCCGGGACCGCGACGGCGGGCTGGAACGATCCATCGCCATTTCCGAGCAGTGTTGCCGCGCCGCCGTTGCCACCTACGATCAAATCGGGGAATCCATCGCCGTTGAAATCGGCGACGGCGACGGAGTCGGGAGAGCTGACGGAGCCGGGCGAGTTCGGGATCGCGCCGCCGAATGTCCCATTGCCGTTGTTCAGCAGGACCTCGATCGCGGTCGCGGTCACCACGACGATGTCCTGCGCGCCATCCCCGTTAAAGTCGGCCGCGGCTATCGCGGTGGGGATTCCGGAGCCTGCGAGAGTCGCATAAAACACCGGGGGCTGGAAGGTCCCGTCGCCGTTGCCAAACTGGATGTCAACACCGATGTTGGAGGTAATCACAGCAAGATCCACGTGGCCGTCACCATTGAAATCGGCCGCGACCTCGCCATTGGCCCCGGGAATCGTGGCCGGGGAAAGCGGATAAGTGACTTCGGGCTTCAGCCCTCCCTGATGCGGGTTTGGAGCAACCACGACCTGCGGACTTGCCAACGCCGAGACGCTGGACGTGAATGTCCCGGCGCCGTCATATCGGGCCCGGATTTCGCGCGCGCCCTGGCTCAGCATCGGCGTAGTAAATGAAGCGGGGCCCGAGGCCGGAAGCGCCGCCGTACCCAGCACGGTCGCGCCGTCGTAAAACGTGACCGTGCCGAACGGCGCGGATACGGGCCGGGGCGTAACCAAGGCCTGCAGTGTGACGGCCTGGCCAAAGGTCGGAGCGGAAGGAACCGTCAGGGTGGTGACGGTACTGACGGCGCCGTTCACGGTTTGCATCAGAACCGGTGAGGTGCTGGGGCCATCGTTCGTATCGCCGCTGTAGACCGCGGTCAGCGAGTGCGGGCCGGCTGCGAGCGCCGGGAACGGCGTAAAACTCGCCGCCCCTCCGCTCAGAGGAATCATGCCGAGCTGCGTTGCGCCATCCATGAACGTGATGGTCCCGGTGGCCGTGGAGGGCACTACCATGGCGGTAAAGGTCAGCGACTGACCGGCAGTCGAAGGGTTCGAGCCCGAAGTCAGGCTCAGGCTTGTGACAGTCGAGTTCGTCACTGCCTGCGTGATCGCGTTCGAAGTGCTGGCGAAGTAGTTCATATCGCCGTTGTAAACGGCGGTGATCGAATTCACGCTCGGCGCGCCGGGAAGATTCGAGACTGTGAGCGCCGCGGTGTCCGGGTTGCCCCCGTTCAATGGCTTGGTGTTCAGCAACACGGCGTTGTTGTAAAAGCTCACTGTCCCGGTCGCGCCGGTGGTTACAGTTGCAGTCATCAGCACTCCCTGGCCAGCGACCGATGGGTTGGGCGCGGTGGTCAGCATGGTGTTGGACGAAATCGGGTTGACCGTCTGCATTGTCGGAGATATCGTGCTGCTGGCCTGGTAGGAAGCGCCGCCGTTGTAGGTCGCCGTCAGAGCGTGCGTGCCGCCGGTCAGAACGCTGGTGGGAAGCGTCGCGGTGGCGATGCCGAACGAAACCGTAATCGACGCTGTGCCGATGCTCACGCCGTCCGAGAAAAAAGTCACCGTGTCGCCGGCCGTGGCCAAAGGCGATACGGTGGCCGTTAATTGTATGCTTTGGCCGTAGGTGGAAGGATTCGGGGTCACCATCAGGCTTGTGGCCGTATTGGTCCCGATCCCCAGCAGGATGCTGACGCTGTTGTTGCCGTTATCGTTGGCGGTAACCAGGTCGGAAACTCCATCTCCGTTGATGTCGGCTACGGCAAACGCTCCGATACCCTCTTCCGCCAGGCCGATCACATTGGTCTGCGTCGCGGAAAAGTTGCCTGTTCCATCGCCGGGCAACACATAGACGATTCCAAACTCGGATCCGTCCAGGGCGGCGATGTCGAGTGTGCCGGCGCCGGTGAAGTCTCCCACAATGACCTGGGTCACTTCGGTAACGCCCGGGATGCCCACGTGATAGGGGCTGCCCGACGGCTGCGTGAAGTGCCCGGGGTTGCCTGCCGTATTCAGGAATACATTGACGGAGCCCTGCAGGGGATTGCCGGTGATCAGATCCGGAAATCCGTCGCCATTGAGATCCGCGACGGCCAATACGTAAGGCGATTCAGCGCCCGCGTTCACTTGAAGCGGACTTCCGGGGGCTGGCGCCAGATGCCCCATGCCATTTCCCAGAAGGATGGTTACGGTGCCCCCGTTGCTGTCCGCGGTCGCGATGTCCGCGTTGCCGTCGCCGTTGAAATCTGCCACGACGATTGCGGTGGGCTGACTGCCTACATTGAAGGGGCTGCCCGTCGATGGCGCGAAGCCACCCGATCCGTTGCCCAGCAGAACGGCTACCGTTCCGGTGACCTCGTTGGCGAACACCAGGTCCGGGATTCCGTCCCCGTTGAAGTCTCCCACCGCGACGGACTCGGCGTTATTGCTGGGAGTCGCGATATTCGTCACCGAAAACGACCCCGTGCCGTTGTTCAGCAGGATGCTGACGGGGCCGGCCAAAGCAACACCAGCCACCGCGATATCCGTGAATCCATCGCCGTTGAAGTCGCTTAGGACGAGCCCGAACGGAATGTTGCCGACGCTGTAAGGGCTGCCGACCGCCGCGGTGAAGGTTCCCGACACGCTGCCCAGAAGCACGCTCACGCTATGCGAGCTCCCGTTGGCGACCGCGACGTCGGGGATGCCGTCTCCGTTGAAGTCTCCTATCGCCACGGCATCGGGCCTGATGCCGATGCCGGTGGTGAAGGTGTTTGCCGGCGAGAAGCCAACCTGAGGAAGGCTACGCACCGTCAGTGTCGTAGCCGACGCCGATTTGCTCGGCAAGAACGTACCGCTCACGCCGATATAGAAAGCCGTCAGCGAGTTCGAGCCGGCAGGTAGCAGCTCAGTGCTGAAAGTAGCCGCACCCGATGCATTGAGCACGCCGGCGCCTATGGGATTGAAGCCATCGAAAAATGTCACCGAGCCGCTGGTTACCGCTGCACTGTTGCTCTGCTTCGTGACCGCCGCGGTGAGTGTTACCGTCTGGCCCAGTTGCGAGGTCGTGGCGGGTGAGCTCATGATCGTCACCGCCACATTTGAGGTGTTCGTCGCCTGGGCGGAAAGCAGTCCGCAGAACAGGAGCCCCGTGAATCCAATGCGTGTAATCTTCATAATTTTCTCCGTCCGATCGGCGGTTGAAGGCTGCGACCGGGTTCTTAAGTCTGTTAACTCCGCGTCCGCGTCAACGCGGAAACCCCGGCCAGCGCCATCCCCAACAGGAGCAACGTTCCCGGCTCCGGAGCTGCCGACGTAGAGTCGGTCAATGTCAGCGTGAAGGTACCCGGATTTTGGCTTCCCGATGAACTCACGACAACGTTCGCGAGGTTGATAAAGATGGAACTGCCGGTGAACGTTACGTCGGCGGCAGAGAGGTTAGCCAGAAGTGAACTGGCAAGGGTTACGTTCGAAAGCGAGCCGCCATCCGAGAACACCAGACCGGTGAACGAGAAGCCATTGAAATCGGCCCCCGAAAAGTATGTTGGGGTCTGCGAAAACTCCAGCGTGTCGGCTCCGACGCTGAGTGTCGTGGAAACAGCGCCGAGATAGCCGGACTCACACAGGTTGGAAAGGCCGGGGCAAGTCACACTCCCGCCGACCGGGACCATCGCGGTGCCTCCATCGAACACTGTCGACTGCTCCGGATATAACTCGCTGATGTCTACTTCGCCAGTCAGCGAACCCGCATATGCGGTGGGTGACAGAAGTGCTGCGGCGCAGAGTAGAACGCTGAAAGCTGAATAAACCGTGGTCATTTCGTCCTCCGTAAGGCATAAGAGGGACGCGCCCCCCTCCCGGCCCGTCCTTCGCGGAAGATTAAGGTTCAAACATTCCTCCGGATGAACCGCCGTTCTAACCTTCCCTAAACTGGAATTCGTGAAAGCGGGTGTAAGTTAGCGCACGGGCTTCGAAAAAATCTGAAACCCGGTGTTAAACTGTTCCCGGTGAACGCCGAAACTCCGATCACGGTCCTTCTCGGAGAGTGGAAGGGAGGCGACCCCACGGCGCTCGACCGGCTCGTCCCGCTGGTCTATACGGAGTTGCGCAGGATGGCGGCAAGCTGTCTTCGGCAGCAGCCCGACGGACAGACTCTTCAGCCGACCGCACTGGTGCACGAAGCTTACCTGAGACTGGTGGGCGGGGACGATCCGGATTTCATCAACCGCTCTCATTTTCTGGGGGTCGCGGCGAGGGTGATGCGGCTGATTCTGGTTGACAAAGCGCGGGCGAAACATGCGGGCAAGCGGCGCGCGGGAATCCGCATACCTCTGAATGAAGAAGTTGAGATCAGCGGCCGGCGTCCGGCCATCGTGGTGGCGCTCGACGACGCATTGAAGGATCTGCAGGAGCAGGACCCCGACAAAGCCCGCATTCTCGAACTGAAGTATTTCGGTGGGTTGACGGCCGAGGAGAGCGCTGAAATGCTGGGACTCTCGGTGCACCAGGTGAACCGGCAGGTCCGGATGGCGCAGGCGTGGCTTCGGCGCGAACTAGCGGCGGAAGAAAATCCAGGCGACGAGCTAATAAGCGACGCGAAATCCGAATAAGCAGATTAGGAGGAGGTGTACCGTGTTGCATCTTTTGCCACCTGCTCGCTGGGCCAGGCTGGAGGAATTGTTCTTCGCGGCGGCGGAACTGCCGGATTGTGAACGCGAAGCGTTTCTTGCGACCGAATGCGGCGAGGATCGCGAGCTGTACGAAGAAGCCATCTCCCTGCTGCGCCACGACAGCGGCGGCGATACCGCGATTGTCGAGGCGCTGTGCGCGGAGGCGGCGGGTGTACTCGTCGGCGGTTGGCAGTCCGGCTGTGATTCGTACACGTTGCGGATTGTCCTCCGCCCCGCGCCGCGTTTCGCTAATGCTAATGATTGTTCGGACCTGCGGTCGTGGACGATCTCTGCTTCCACATCTCAGCCTGGTCGGGTTTGCCCTCGTCCCCGTAGAGCTGGGCCAGCCACTGGGCCGCGCGTTCGGGCGCGCCCCTGCTCAGCGCCGGTATGGCCGCTTCACGCTGCCGCAATCCCTCGTAGCCAGTCAGCAGCAGAGGTTCTGCTTCACTGAAACGTTTCTGACCCGTAAGGCTCGCCCCCAGAGTGGCTTGGCAGAGGTAACGCCGCCACGTGTCGATTCTGGCCTCGACGTACTTGTCGCAGACCGCGCGCAGCGTGTTCTCCGCCTCTACGAATTTCTTCTCCACGATCTGCACCGTTCCCACCGAGACCCAACTGTCGAGTGTGTCCGCATGCGCGGAACCGAGCACTCGCCCACGCGCCTGCGCCGTCTCTTTGAGCATTTCCTCCGACGCGGTGAGTTTGTCCGGCCGCCACATCCAAAGGAGGCCCAGATTGTTCATCGTGAGCAGGGTATCAGGATGTTCCGGGCCCAGCGTCCGCCTTTGTGCATCCAACGTCTCCTGGTAGAGCTTTTCCGCCGCGGCCACGTCGCCGCCGGGTCGCGTTAATACCACCGCAAGGTTGTTTGCGGTAAAAATCGTGTTCGGGTGTCCGGGGCCCTGCACCTTCCGGCGGATCTCCAGAATCCGTTTGTACAACCGCTCGGCATCCTCAAACCTTCCCAACGCCGAATAGCCGGTCGCGAGGTTGTTCATGGTGCGCAAGGTGTCCAGACTCTCCTCACCCAGCAGATTCTTCTGAATGTTCAGCACTTTCAGATTCAACGCCACGCCCTGTGCGTGTTTCAGTTGGTGAGCATAGACCACCGCCAGATTGCCCATCGTGAGCAGGGTCGCCGGATCCTTTTCACCGAACTGGACGCGCTCGACATCCAGAATCCGGTTGTAAAGCCGCTCCGCTTCGTCCAGCTTTCCGCGCAGCCGGTAGATTACGGCTATGGAAGTCATTGAGTCCAGCGTGTCGCGATGCTTCTCACCCAGCGCCGCCTTACGCAGATCCCGGGCGTGCTCGTACTGTTCCTGCGCCTCCGGATAGAGGCCCAGCGCCACATACGATTCCCCGATGGTGGTGCGAACGTCCGCTTCCACCACCGGCTTGCCCTTGAATTTCCCTTCGATGCCCTGGGCCGCGCGATCCAGAGCCGTGCGGACTTTCAAGTCCGCGCCCGCCTGTGCATTGGGGCTTGCCTGACCCAGCAGATCGTTCTTAAGAAAGTCCGTTACGGCCGTCGCGGTCGCGGCTTCGTTATTGGCGCGTTCCCTTTCGGCGACCGCCTTGTTGCGTTCCGTATTCGCGGTTTGTTCGGCAGCGCGCGCGCGGTCGCGCTCGGTCTTCGCGCGCGCGCTTTCTTTCAGTGCCGCCTGCTGCGCGAGATTGGCTTGATGGGCTTCCCATGTGCTGACGACGATTCCGCCCGTCAGAGCCAGCAGAAGCGCCGCCGCCGCGCCCACTCCGAGCCGGTTCCTGCGCACGAACTTCCCGGCGCGATAGCGCAGCGAATCGGGCCGCGCGGCGATCGGCCTCCCCTCCAGATAACACCGCAGATCCTCTGCAAGCCGATCGACCGATTGATAGCGCCGCTCCGGCTCGGGCTGCAGCGCCTTCAGGGCAATCAGGTGAAGGTCGGAACTGCCCCGCGCCCGCGCGAATTCGCCATGCGGGCCTGGTCTTCTTCCTTCCAACAACTCAAACAGGATCACGCCGATCGAATAAACGTCGGAAGTGACGCCGATCAGTCCGTCGAGACGCTGCTGCTCGGGGCTCGCATATTCCGGGGTATGCGGGCGGAATGCCCCGCGCGTCTCGGGGCTCCGCTCGTCGGACTCCGTATCGAGCAGTTTGGCAATCCCGAAATCCAGCAATTTGGGATTGCCTTCCGGCGTCACCAGGATATTTCCCGGTTTCAGATCGCGATGGATCACAAGATTGCGATGGGCGTAAGCAACGGCATCGCAAACCCTGATGATTAACCCGCAGCGGTCCTCGCGCGATAGTTTGTGTTCTTCGCAGAACCGGTCGATCGGGAGCCCTTCCACATACTCCATCGCCAGCCAGGGACGGCCGTCGGCCGTCGTCCCTCCATCCAGCAGACGCGCAATCGACGGATGTTCCAGAGCGGCCAGGATGCGCCGCTCCTGGCGCAGCCGTTCCATCACCGCGTCCGTATCCATGCCCCGTTTGATCAGCTTGATGGCAACGCGTTTGCGGAACTCCCCATCGGCGCGCACGGCGAGATACACCACGGACATGCCGCCGCGTCCGATTTCCTTTTCGATCCGGTAGGAGCCCATGCCCCGCCCCTCGACGTCATCGTCGTCGATGAGGCCCGCAGCGACGGATTCGAGCGCTGCGAGGAACGACGGCTCCTCGCCGGAATCGTGGCGGAGCAGCGACAAAACCTCGTCGCGCAGTCCGCTGTCGCCGCCGCATTGGCTGTCGAGAAACCCCTCGCGGGCCGAGGGCGGGAGGTCGGCTGCCTCGTCGAACAGCCTTTCCATCTGTTCCCAGCGGTCGCCGGGGAGGACGCTTGCCATGGGTTCTCCGGAGGCCTTGGCTCGAATGAACGGCCCGCAAGACGACTTTACCGCATATTCGGCCCGGAATTGGCGGCCCGCGATGCAACCCGGCATCGGCGCGCGACCCGGCATGGGCGGGAGGGTATACTCAGTGCCTTAGGAACCCTTCATTTGGACGCCGTATCGCCGCGCTCCGGCGCGAGTTTCGACGAATGGGACAGGAAAGAGGGCACGCCCGGTCCCATGGGCGTATCCTGGATTCCCTCCCTGAGCGCTTGGAATTTCGCCCTCTATTCCCGCCGCGCCACCGGCGTTACGCTGCTTCTCTATAGCGCCGAAGATCCCGTAAAACCGCTGATTGAGTACCGGCTGGATGTTCGCGCCAACAAGTCGGGGCGGATCTGGCACTGCTGGGTTACGGCCGGTCAGGCCGCGGGCGCGGCCTACTACGCGTGGCGGGTCGAGGGCCGCGACGATCACACCGGGGGCTATCGCTTCGACCCGCGGAAGATCCTGCTCGATCCGTTCGCGCCCGCTGTTTTCTTCCCGCCGGACTACAGCCGCCTGGCGGCCGTCGGCGCCGGGACCGAACGATGGGCGCGCGCCACTCGGCGTTCTCCCGAAATCCCTGCCTGCCCCAAAGGATCGGCACGACGCGGCTCCGCCCCGTGCCAGCCACGACCTGATCGTCTACGAACTCCACGTGAAAGGCTTCACCGCGCGCGCCAACTCCGGCGTCAGTCCCGACCGCCGGGGAACGTTCGCCGGTCTGGTGGAGAAGATCCCTTACCTTAAGAGCCTCGGTATCACGGCCGTGGAATTGATGCCCGTCCATCAGTGCGATCCGCAGGAAGGCAGTTACTGGGGATATATGACCCTCAACTTCTTCTCGCCGCACAAAGGATACGCGGCCGACAAGGCCGAAGGTGGGGCCATCGAAGAGTTTCGCGGAATGGTCGAGGCTTTCCATGCCAACGGCATCGACGTGTGGCTTGACGTGGTTTACAACCACACCAGCGAAGCCGGCCCGGACGGCCCGACTTACAGTTATCGCGGCATCGACAACCAGTCCTATTATCTCCTGACCGCGGACCGGAACACGTACCGCAACGACACCGGTTGCGGCAACACGTTCCGCTGCGATCATCCGGTCGTGCAGAACCTGATCATTTCCAGCCTTCTCTTCTGGATCAAGGAGATGAATGTCAATGGGTTCCGCTTCGATCTGGCCTCGGTCTTCACGATCGAAGGAGGATGGACGAGGGATCTGGATCATCCCTCTTTGATTTCCGAAATCGGCTTTCTCGCCGCCCGCCATGGGGTGCGCATGATCGCCGAGGCGTGGGACATCGAGAGCTATCTGCTGGGACGCGCTTTCCCCGGCATCAACTGGCGTCAGTGGAATGGAAAATATCGCGACGATCTTCGCGATTTTGTGCGTGGCGTGCCCGGGCGCACAGGCGCGCTGATGCAGAGACTCTACGGCAGCGACGATCTGTTCCCGGACGATCCCCAGAACTCCTACCGGCCATTCCAGAGCGTCAACTTCATCACCGCCCACGATGGCTTCTGCCTCTATGACCTTGTCTCTTACAACTACAAGCACAATGAGGCCAACGGCCATGGCAATAACGACGGCACGGACGATAACCGGAGCTGGAACTGCGGCTGGGAAGGCGATGACGGCGCGCCCGCCGAGGTTCTTGCTCTGCGACGCCGGCAGGTACGGAACTTCTTCTGCCTTCTGATGCTCTCGAACGGGACGCCCATGTTCTCGGCGGGCGACGAGTTTCTGGCGACGCACAAAGGCAACAACAACCCCTATAACCAGGATAACGAGATCAACTACCTGGATTGGGACCTGCTCAGGACCAACCAGGATATCTTCCGTTTTTTCCGGCTGATGATCGCGTTCCGCAAGGCTCATCCTTCGATCGCGCGCAGCCTGTTCTGGCGCGAGGATGTCCAGTGGTTCGGGCGCATGGACGGGAACGTCGACCTCTCGCCCGGCGGACAGACGCTCGCTTACTGCCTGCGGGGCGCGCGTTTGCAGGACGACGATATTTATGTGATGGTGAATGTCGGATGCGAACGAAATGTGGTTCCGCGTACAGGAGGGCAGCGCCGCAGAATGGACGCTCATCGTCGATACCGGTCTTCCGAGCTCCGCTGGATATCGCGGGCCCCGGCGAAAAGCGTGTCCTTGAAACCTCCGACTATCCTGTGAAAGGAAGAAGCGTGGTGGTGTTGATGCGAGCGGCTGTCAACCGCTGATTCCGCGACCGCGGAATTGAGGGGGTTGCGGTGGCATGCATCATTCTGTTATAAATCCACGTTACAGAGTGGCCTTCACGGGTCCTTGTCTATGACGAAAAAGAAGACATCCGCAGCGGTCGAGAAAAAGGCCGCTCCGGCGCGCGGCGTCGCGGTTCCGGTTGCGCCCACCCGGAAGACGGCCGTCGTCGAGGGGCCCAGCGCGTCCGAACTGCAATTGAAGAGCTACGAGCAGCCGTTCGTCTATTCTCGCAGCGCAAACTGGCCGAAGCGCGCGATCTGTTCCTTGAAGCGGCCAAAGGCCCGGCGGCTCCCATTTCCGACAAGGC
Organism: Terriglobia bacterium; assembly: GCA_963764845.1. Taxonomy (GTDB): domain Bacteria; phylum Acidobacteriota; class Terriglobia; order Bryobacterales; family Bryobacteraceae; genus BOG-234. Next base: position 311,690 of record CAVXUE010000002.1, read on the forward strand.
GCGGTCCTACATCCAGGTCTGCGAACGGCGCACGGCGGATGTTGCAACGCGGAACCTCAGCGCGGAAGATCACTTCAATCACGGTGTCGAGCGCCTGAACGCCCGCGATGTCGAACAGGCCAGACATCATCTCTCCCGCGCGCTGACGCAGCAGCCCGATGCGGACCATATTCTCTACACCATGGCTCTCTGCTGCGGGCTCGCCGGGGATGGCAGCGGCGCGTGCGAGAATCTGAAGCGTGCGATCCATCTTGAGCCGCGCAACAGGATTCTGGCCCGCCAGGATCCGGAATTCCTCGCCCTCGCCTCGCAGTTTCCCGCGCTCCGATCGTTGCTGGAATCGTCTTACTGAACCTTCCGCGCGGGCGCAAAGAGGATGAACCCTCCGCTCCGCGTAGTCTCCATCGGCGGCGGACACGGTCTTTCCGCGCTGCTCAGCGGGCTGAAGAAATACACCCGCCCCCGCCAGAACCGGGGGGGTGAAGACGAGCCGGTCATCGACATCACCGCGATCGTCACTGTCACCGACGACGGCGGCAGCTCGGGAAGGCTGAGGCGCGAGTTCGACGTGCTGCCTCCGGGCGATATCCGCAACTGCATGGTGGCGCTTTCAGAAGACGACGCGCTGCTCTCGCGGCTTTTCCAGTATCGTTTCAAAGCCGGCCGCGGGCTCATCGGACACAGTTTCGGCAATCTCTTTCTGACGGCCCTCACCGATATCACCGGAGACTTTCCCGATGCCGTGCGCAGTTCGGCCGAGGTATTGAAAATCGCCGGGCGGATTTTTCCCTCTACCGCCGCCAATGTTTCGCTCGAGGCGGTGCTGGACGACGGTAAGGTGGTCAGCGGCGAGACGCGCATCAGCCGCTCCCGCCGCCGCATCCGGCGGATTCGTCTGCGGCCGGGGCGACGTGCGGCCGCTCCGCGAGACTCTGGATGCCATCGCCCGCGCCGATCTGATTACGCTCGGCCCGGGCTCGCTCTTCACCAGCGTGATTCCCAATCTCCTCGTCGTGCGGAATTTCCCAGGCAATTCGCCGTTCGCCCGCGCTCAAGGCCTACTTCGTCAACCTGATGTGGCAGCCCGGGGAGACTACGAACTTCGCCGCTTCCGACCATGTTGAGGCGTTACTCGATCATGCGGGCGGGAAACTGATCGATTGCGCCGTGATGAGCAATTCCCGCATTTCGCCCGCTCTGCGCCGAAGGTACGCCGAACAGAATTCCGCGCCTGTTGAATGCGATACCGCGGTGGTTGAGCGGATGGGAATCGAAGTTCTCGCGGCCGATCTTGTGCAGAAAGGTCTCAAAGTCCGTCACAACCCGGCTGCGATTGCGCGCGTTGCCGTCGATCTCGCGGTAAGGGGCCGAAACCGGCGGCAGCGCTCTCTGGACAACCAGTCCTTAAACTAATAGACGATGCTCAATGACGCCGCAGTCGTAATTCTTGCCGCCGGGCAAGGCACCCGCATGAAATCCCGCATGGCCAAAGTGCTGCATCGGGCGGGCGGCAAGCCGCTGGTCCGTCAGGCAATCGATACCGCGCTTGAGATCGCGCCGCCCGGGCGCGTGTTCGTGGTCGTGGGGTATCAGGCGGCTGAAGTGCGCGTGGAAGTCGAAGCGGCGGGCGCCGGCGCCATTCATCAGACCGAGCAATTGGGCACCGGCCACGCCGTGATGTGCGGCGAGGACCGATTAGCGACGCTGGGCGGCCGGCTGATCGTGTTCGTCGGCGATTGCCCGTTGATCCGTGCCGCGACTCTCGAAGAACTGGCCGAAACGCAGCACGCCACCGGAGCCGCGGCCACCGTGCTGACCACGGAAGTGGACGATCCCACCGGATATGGGCGCATCATCCGCGGTCCCGATGGCGGCGTCCTCGAGATTGTCGAACACAAGGCCTGCACGCCCGAACAGCTTGGGGTGCGCGAAATCAACTCGGGCATTCTCTGCTTCGAAGCGGCCGCGCTGTGGAAGCACATCCATGAACTCCGCACGGATAATCCGGCCCGCGAATATTACCTCACCGACATGGTTTCGATTCTCATCCGCGCCGGACATCGTGTGACTGCGTTGAAGATTCCGGACCCGAAGGAGCTCCTCGGCATCAATAATCGCGTGGAGCTCGCCGCGGCGGATCGTATCCTGCGGGAGCGCAAAGTCCGGCAACTGATGATTGACGGCGTAACCATCGAGAAGCCGGAGACGGTCACGGTGGATGCGAACGTGAAGATCGGAATCGATACGGTGATCGGCCCGTTCGCGCAGATTACCGGCGATACGATCATTGGCGAGAAATGCCGCATCGGAGCGTCGTCGATCGTCGATCATTCAATCCTCGCGGATGACGTGGATGTGTTCCCGTTCTCCATGGTTTCGCAATCGAGACTCGACACCGGAGCGCACGTGGGACCTTTCGCCCGCCTGCGCATGGGAGCGCATTTGGGCGAGGGCGCGCATGCCGGAAATTTCGTGGAGCTGAAGAAGACGCACCTGGGCGCGGGTTCGAAATCGATGCATCTGGCTTATCTCGGCGATTCGACGATCGGCGCGAAAGTCAACATCGGCGCGGGCACTATCACCTGCAATTACGATGGGGCGAAGAAGCATCAGACAGTTATCGGCAAAGAGGTTTTCGTGGGGAGCAACTCTACTCTGGTGGCGCCGATCGAAATCGACGAAGGTGCTTACATCGCCGCAGGCAGCGTGATTACGGAGCGCGTTCCCGCGAAGACCTTAGCGCTTGGGAGGGCCCGCCAGGTGAATAAGGAAGGCTGGAAAAAGCGATCTTAGTAAACGACGCGGGCGCAGCTTCGCGTGCGCCTCACGAATGTGGGGGATGTCGAGGTGTGATCCCGTGGTTGGGGGATACTGGCCGACGTCATAAACAGTGAACGCCGAGCGCCCCTGCTGCATCTTTTTGCGGTTGATCGAGCGTGGCCAGCGGGCATCCGGATCGCTGGGCGAGTTCGACGTAAAGAGCGTCGTACGGAGTCGGGCGATGGTCTCGGCAAATGATCTGGACCGGCCCTGCGACCTGCTCTAACGTTGCGTAATCGAGCGTCGGCTTCAGTATCCTGAGCGTGTCACGAAATGCCGTGGTCTGTACCGCCGTTATTCGTCCCCTGCGTTCGCCCACCAGCAGTGTATTGAGGACCTCAACTGCCCAAAACGCCGGTACGATTGCCTTTTCGCCGGATTGCAGCCTGTCGAGAACGCCCACCGACGAGTCCGTCTGCTCATCCGGGAAGCACCACGACAGGGTCACCGAAGCGTCGACGACAATACCGGTCAAGGACGCGCCTCGCGCCGGAGTTCGCGGATCGTCATTCCGCCGAGCGAGAGACGATGGGCCTTTCCAAAGCCTCTGAGCGTCTTGATCGCCTCAACAACTTCGCGGGAAGGTGCGGACGACTGAGAGCTATCATCCACCGGGACAGGGCCATTGGAAAGCCGAGCGGCATTCTCGATCAGACCAGCTGCATACGCATCAACCCCAACTCCCCGCTTTGCGGCCTGGCGGACGAGTTCGGCCTGAAGGTCCGGCGCGAGTTCAATCGTAATGCTCATTGGTCCAGTCCCCTTCTAATACCCTACCGTCTAGGGTAATTGCAGTCAACGTAACCGCTCTACAACCGATTGATCAGACTCGCCACATAGCCCGCGCCGAAGCCGTTATCGATATTCACCACCGTCACATTACTGGCGCAGCTGTTCAGCATTCCCAGCAGCGCCGCGAGGCCATTGAAAGCTCGCGCCATAACCCACGCTGGTCGGCACCGCGATCACCGGCACCGACACCATTCCGCCGACCGCGCTCGGCAGCGCGCCCTCCATGCCCGCGCAGACAATCACCACGCGCGCTTCGGCCAGGCGCTCGCTGTTGCTGATCAGCCGATGGATTCCCGCCACGCCGATATCGTGGATCGAATCCACCTCATTCCCCATCACCTCGGCCGTGACCTGCGCTTCTTCGGCGACCGGGATGTCGCTGGTTCCCGCGCAAACCACCGCGATCTTGCCCTTGCCGTGAACGGTCGCGATTGCGCCAGAACCGAATCGCGCCCGGAGATCGGGAAATATTCGCCGCCGGGCAGTTCGTCCAGAACGCGCTCCGCCATCGTCGGGATTGGCGCGCGTGATCAGGACGTTATCCGCTCGTGCTCAGCAGTTTGCCCGCGATCGCAACCACATGATCCGCCGTCTTGCCCAGCCCGAAGATGACTTCGGGAATGCCGTGGCGCAGCGCGCGGTGATGGTCGACTTTGGCGAAACCGAGGTCTTCGAACGGCAGGTGGCGCACGCGATGCAGCGCCGCATCGACATCGGTCGCGCCCGCTGCGCACGTCTTCGAGCAGGGCGCGGAGTTGATCTTCCGTCATCCGATAAAATGGTAGCGTCTGTCCTTACGGCTCGCCATGTTTCTGAAACGCCTCCGGCTGACGCTCGAAATGATCAAGTTCGAGCACTCCGTGTTCGCGCTGCCGTTCGCGCTGACCGGGGCGTTGCTGGCGTTTCGCGAAAGCGGCTTTCGACGCCGCGGCACGCTGGTGGAACGTGCTCTGGATCGTCGTCGCGATGGTGGGCGCGCGCTCGGCCGCGATGGCTTTCAACCGCCTGGTCGACGCCGAAATCGACGCGCAGGAATCCGCGCACGAAGATCCGCCACATCCCGGCCGGCCTGCTTTCGCGCGGCTTCTGCTGGGGCTTCACGGTCGCCGCCAGCGCTGCTCTTTCTCTTCGCCGCATGGGAACTGAACCCGCTCTGCTTCCGTCTCGCGCCGCTCGCGCTGGCCGTTGTGTTCGCTCTATTCGTTCACCAAGCGCTTCACGCATTTTTCGCACATCGTGCTGGGCTTCGCGCTGGGCATCGCGCCCGCCGCCGCGTGGATCGCGGTGCGCGGCTCGCTCGATCCGCGCATTCTCTGGCTCACCGCCGCCGTCACGTTCTGGACCGCCGGCTTCGACATCATCTATTCCTGCCAGGACTACGAGTTCGACAGCGACTCTGCAGCTTTACAGCGTGCCGCGGCTGGTTCGGCATCGGCAAGGCGCTGATGATCGCGCGCGTGCTGCACGTCCTGATGATCGTTTCGCTGCTGATGCTGGTCTGGCAGATGCACTGGGAGTGCTGAGCGTGGCCGGCGTCGCCGCCGTCGCGTGCCTTCTGATTTACGAGCACGGCATCGTGAAAGCGGACGATCTTTCGCGCGTCAATGCGGCCTTTTTCACCATGAATGGCTGGGTCAGCGTGCTATTCTTCGTGTTCTGGGCAGCCGATATCCTGCTGATGCATCAACACGTGATAACCGATGAAAGTCACTTTCGAAGACCGGCGTCTCGAAGGCATCCGCGACAAAGTGGAAGCGGGCGAACGCCTGTCTTACGACGACGGCCTCGCGCTCTACCGTTCGAGCGATCTGCTGGCGCTCGGCTACATGGCGAACATCGTGCGCGAGCGCATGCACGGCGATGTCACTTATTTCAACGTCAACCGCCATATCAATCCGACCGACGTCTGCGTCGCCAGTTGCCGGCTGTGCGCGTTCGGCAAGCAGAAGCGCGATCCGAATTCCTACACGATGTCGCTCGAACAGGTCTGGGAGACGGCGGGCAAGGGCTGGAGCGAGGCCATCACCGAGTTCCACATCGTCGGCGGCCTGCATCCGGAACTGAATCTCGACTGGTTCTGCCAGATGCTGCGCGGCCTGAAGGAGCGCTATCCCGCAGATTCACCTGAAGGCGTTCACGATGGTGGAGATCGGCTACTTCGCGCGGCGCGAGAAGATAACCGTTCGCGAAGTTCTGGTGCGACTGCGCGATGCCGGCATGGATTCCCTGCCCGGCGGCGGCGCCGAAGTCTTCAGCGAGCGCGTGCGCCGCATCATCTGCGACCACAAACTGACCGGCGACGAATGGCTGGAAACCGCGCGCACCGCGCATGAGCTCGGGCTGCATTCCAACTGCACCATGCTCTACGGCCACATCGAGAACGAAGAGGATCGCGTCGATCATCTGGTGCGACTGCGCGCGCTTGCAGGATCGAGACGAACGGCTTCGTCACTTTCATTCCGCTGGCGTTTCATCCCGATAACACGGCGCTTTCGCACATCCCGAAGACCACCGGTTTCGACGATCTGAAGAACATCGCCATCGCGCGGCTGATGCTCGACAACATCCCGCACATCAAGGCCTACTGGATCATGATGACGCCGAAGGTCGCGCAGGTCGCGCTGCGTTTCGGCGCGAACGATATCGACGGCACGGTGGTCGAAGAGAAGATCTATCACGAAGCCGGAGCGACCACGTCGCAATCGATGCGGCGCGGCGAACTGCTGCGGCTGATCAGGCTCGCCGGCCGCACGCCGGTGGAGCGCGATACGCTTTACCGGCCCGTGCAGCGCACCGAAAACGCGTTTACTGTCCTGGTCTGATCAATTTCGCAACGGTTTGCCGGTCTTCAGCATGTGCTGAATGCGCTGCTGCGTTTCCTTGTGCCCGCAGAGGCTCAGGAACGCTTCGCGCTCCAGATCGAGCAGATATTGCTCGGAAACCTGCGGCGTGCCGGTCAGACGTCCGCCGCTGAGCACATACGCCAGCTTCTCGCCGATCACCGCGTCGTAATCGGAGATGTATCCGCCCTGCCGGGCCATCCACACGCCCATCTTCATCAGCGCGAAGCCCTCGTCGCCCGAAACCGTGAATGTCCGTGCGCGGCGCGCCGGGCGCATAACCCGGCACCAGCGACAAGCGCCAGTTGCTTCGCGTCGTCGATCAGCCGTTCGGGGTTCATCGAAATGCCATCGCCATCGCGCAGGTAGCGAAACTGCCGCGCTTCGACCGCGCTGGTCGAAACCTTCGCAAATCCGATCTGCTCGAAGATCTTCTCTCTGATATCGCGCGACCGCAGCAGCATCTCTTTGCAGCCGCCGCCCGCGGGAATCAATCCCACGCCCACCTCAACCAGCCCCATATAAAGCTCCGCGGACGCCTGAATGCGCGTGCAATGCAGCGGCAGTTCGCAGCCGCCTCCGAGCGCCAGTCCGAAGGGCGCGGCCACCACCGGTTTCGCCGCGTACTTCAGCGCCATGTTCATCTGCTGGAAGTTGTTGATCGCCGCGTTCAGCTCGTCCCACTCCTGCTCCTGCGCGGCGAGCAGCACCATCATGAGATTCGCGCCGGCGGAAAAGTGTCTCGCCCTGATTGCCGATCACCATGGCGTCGAAATTGGCTTCGAGTTCGGCGAGACCCGCGCGCACCATGAGCATGATGTCGTCGCCCATCGCGTTCATCTTGCTGTGGAACTCGCAGCAAAGGACGCCATCGCCGAGATCGATCAGCGACGCGCCCGGATTCTTCTTCACCACGCCGCGCGCGCGCTTGAGATCGGCGAGCACGGTGATGCCGGGGCGCGGCTCAAGCTCCCGATAGTCGGTGGCCGCAAGATCGAAATATTCGGTGCGCGGCTCGCCCGCCGAATCCGCCGGCCGGTAAAAGGATTTCGCGCCCGCGCCGAGCATGCGCAGCACCCGCTCCGGCAACTCGCGGCCTTCCGCCGCGATGCGCCGCGCGGTCGCTTCGAACCCCAGCGCATCCCAAAGTTCGAACGGCCCGAGCGCGTTCGCATAGCCCCAGCGCATGGCGCGATCGATCTCGACGATGCGATCCGAAATCTCCGGCACCATGTGCGCGGCGTAGCGAACGTGGTCGCTCAGCAGTTGCCAGAGAAAGCGCCCGGCTTTGTCGTCGAGCGCGACGAGGGCCTTCAGGCGGTCGGCCAGCGGCTCGATCTTCCGCACCGTTTCGAGCGACGCGAAACGCGGCTTATCGGCAGGATGATATTCCAGCGTTTTGCGGTCGAGCGCATGGATTTCGCGGTCTTTGCCCACGCGCTTGTAGAAGCCCTGGCCGGTCTTATCGCCCAGCCATCCGCGCCGATCATCTCCGCTGACAAAGGGCGCGAGCTGGAAAGCGATCGCGGAACGGATCGTTCGGGACCGCTTCGTAAAGGTTCTTCGTGACGTGCTCCCAGACATCGATCCCGACGATATCGAGCAGGCGGTAACTGGCGCTCTTCGGCAGCCCGATCAGCGGGCCGGTGAGGGCGTCGACTTCTTCGATCGTGAGGTCGTGCTCGATCGTGAGCCGCTGCACGGTGGAACCGAAAAATGCGCCGATGCGGTTGGCGATGAAGTTCGGCGTGTCCTTGCAGGGCACGACGCCTTTGCCCAGATGGCGATCGCAGAAATCGGAGATCGATGCGCGAGATGTCGGGGCGCGTGTCCCAGCCCCGGAATCACTTCCACCAGATGCAGGTAGCGGGGCGGATTGAAGAAGTGCGACGCCGAGAAAATGCTCCCGAAATTCATCCGGATACCCTCCGCGATCTGCGCGAGCGGAATGCCGCTGGTGTTGGTCGAGACGATGGTGCCCGCGGTGCGATGCGGAATCACCCTGTCGTAGAGCGCGCGTTTGATGGCGAGATTCTCGGTTACGGCTTCGATGATCCAGTCGCAGTCTTTGATCTTCGGAAGGTCGTCATCGAAAGTGCCGGTGGTAATGAGCCTGCGGATTCGGGAATGAAGAATGCGCCCGGGCGCCCTTTGAGAGCGGTTGTCGCACAGCCTTGTCGGGGCGGACGATATCGAGCAGCAGCGATGGAATCTGCGCGTTGGCAAGATGCGCGGCGATGCGGGAACCCATGGTCCCGGCTCCAAGAACGGCGACACGGCGAATTGGCTTCATTGAAGAGTCCCGTTCGGGAGTATCTCATGCGCCCGGTATTTTCCGAGCCGCGGGCCCATGGGGAAACCCTACGGGAGCAAAACGGTCCGATGAATCCAGAGGATGTTGTCCCAGCTCAGCACCTTTTCGGTGCCATCGAACAGTTTTGAGAAGCTGCCGCCGCCCGCTTTGAAGGAGAATTCCTTCACGCGGTCGGGCGGATTGGTGGTGACATTCTTCAGAATATCCAGCACCTGTTCCTGGCGGGAGATCTGATAAAACCCGGGATTCTTCGCCGAATAGAACTTCGTCTCGTTGGGGTTGCCCTTATTTCCCACGCCCCTCTCGTATTTGATGTGCAGCTCGAGCCGTTCCCCGCCGGCCGCTGTGAAGACCCAATCCTGCAAGTCGACGAGGGGGCCGACGCCGCCCGCGCTCATTGTGGTCCGCTGCATGGTGTGGGTGGTTGCGGGCAGATAGACGCCGAACGGACCAGGCGCATCCGAACGATCTTCCGTCAGACCGCCGACGACCATCTGAACATTGGCGCCCGAAGGATCTCTGACCGGCGCGACGAGGTAGACAAGCCGGTTGGATCCTTTTCCCACCGGCTTCCCGTCCGGGCCGTTGATGGTGACGCGGTCGATGAAAACCACTCGCAGATTCGCATCCTTCGCCGCACCCTGGGTCGCGATGTTGGGCGTCCACGCGGCTGGCAGAAGAGCGTTCAGCACAGCATCGGGGACCCGCAGATCGAGCTGGAACCGCGTTTCGAGGCTGGACTCAAGAGCTTTTGATTCGACGGGGGTCTGCGCGTTTGCCTGGGTCAGAATCAGGGTAAAAACCGCGAGCAGGGTTCGTGTCATGGAACGCAACTATATCACCCCTCAAAAACGAGTGAATATTGCGCGAGCCACCGCAGTTTTTCGATTACTTCGCGGACCAGCGTCGGCGGCATTGTCCGCCGTTCAGCTCGGTCATTGTATACATCCGCCTCGAATCCGATCCCAGGCCGTCCACTCGGATCACTTCGACGGAGGCGGGCAGATAGTTCTGCTCGTCGATTCCCGGCAATCAGGCTGGCGCTCCTCCACAGGACCGCCAGTTGAGGTTGATAAACGGTGCGGAATCGCCAGACCAGTTCATTCGCCCTCTTCGGATTAGACATTTCGGCGCGCAGTTCATGGACCAGATTCGCGGCCTGAACGGCAACTCTGACGGCTCTATCCATGTCTGTCCGGACCCGCAGGCGCGTGCATTAAGAATATAGCGTGGACGTTCTTTCGGATGGCATTTCACCCTCCTGAAAATGCCCGGTTCTGCCGATAATATTTCTGCCGATACAAACCAGTCGCCTGCGCAAATGGATTCGATGATTTCGCTGAAGAAGCACCTTGAGAGCTGGAGCGCCGCCGCGTCCGATAACCCGGCGCTCGAGGCCTTTCGCGCCCTCCTGCTGGCGGCGGGGAACGCGGGTCGCCGGGCTGTTCCCGACCTGGGTCCGAATCTGCAGACCAAACTAGCCGCGTTGGCCCGCTCTTTATCGCCACCGGTGGCGCCGCACGACCTCGACGGCGCAACTGAGGCGGCAGGGCGCGAGCTTTCTCTCTGGGCGGACCAGGCTTTTCTCCTGCATGAAGCGAATGAGCGTGATCTCAAAGAAATCGTCGAGGTAATAGCGAAGGGGATTGCATCCGTGGAGGAGCGCGACGAACGTCACGCGCTCGAGGTCGGAGAGCTCACAGGCCAGTTTCGCTCGCTCGCGGAAATCACGGACCTCGCCACGATTCGACGCTCGATTCTGGAGCAGGCGAATTCGTTAACGGCCTGCGTTGCCCGGATGGCCGAGGAAGGCAGGCAAGCCCTCAGCCGGCTTGGCGCGGAAGTGGAAGATTACCGCCTGCGGCTGATCAAATCCGAATTGCTTTTAACTTTGGATCCGCTGACCGGTCTGGCCAATCGCCGCTGCTTCGACGAGCAGCTCAAAATAAAGATTCGGGGCGCGAAGCGCTTCTGTCTGATCCTGATCGATCTCGATGGTTTCAAGGAAATAAACGACCGCTTCGGCCATCTCGCGGGGGATGAAGTACTCAAGCAATTCGCGGCCAACCTCCAGCGGCAGTTTCCCGCGGTGGACCTCGTGGCGCGCTGGGGCGGCGATGAGTTCGCCGTGATCCTCACAACCAGCCAGCGGGATGCCGAGGCGCGCGTTCATCGCATACGCAGGTCCGCGCTCGCAGAGTGCAAGGTCAATGTAGGGGGCGAGGCCGCCAGCGTCCTGCTCGGCGCCTCCATCGGTGTGGTCGAGTGGGACGGCAGAGAAGACGGCCCGGCTATGCTGGCGCGCGCGGACCGGGTGATGTATCTGGGAAAATCCAACGCCAAAGCGGTTCGCGTGGGCTGATTTTCCACGCCGCTGTACGCTATAGGGATGGAGTGGTCGCGCCTTCTCAGTTGCCGTCGCGCCGGGCCGTCCGATTTTCCGGACGGCGACACCACGGAATTCGAAAAGGATCTGAGCCGCGTGGTCTTCTCGACGCCCGTGCGCAGGCTACAGGACAAGACGCACGTTTTTCCGCTCGAACCGCACGACTCGGTGCGTACGCGCCTCACCCATTCGCTCGAGGTCAGCAGCGTGGCCCGCGATCTTTCGCAGGCCGCGATCCGGCGCATGGGAGACCGCATTCCGCAGGAGTATGCGCACGCGATCTCCACCATAGCTGCCTGCTCGGCGCTGCTGCATGACGTGGGGAATCCTCCGTTCGGCCACGCCGGGGAACGCGCGATTCAGGACTGGTTTGCGGAGAAACTGAGCAGCGACCTGGACTTCGAGGGGCTCTTCATCGAGAAAACGAACTGGCTCCCGCCGGCGCAGGACTTCCTGCAGTTCGACGGGAACGCCCAGATGATGCGTCTCGCGGGGCGCCTGCAGGTCCTGAGTGAGCATAATGGCCTCAATCTCACGTTCGGCACGCTCTCGGCCGCCTGCAAATATGTGGTCGCCGCGCGCGATACCGTTCCGCAGCGGCATGAGTTTTCGAAGCCCGGCTTCTTCGAAACCGAGCGGGAACTCGTAGAGCTCATACAGGAAGAAACCGGGACAGGCGTTGCCCGAAATCCCATCACGTATCTGGTGGAAGCGGCGGACGACATCGTGAACGTCTGCATCGATCTCGAGGACGGCATCCGCAAACGCATCTTCCGCTGGGATGAAATGGTCGACGAATTGGAGAGCGGCGGCGCATCGGGGGAGGGTCTCGCGCTGAAGCAGCAGGCCGAGACCCTGACGGGCCGTAGCGGTTTCACCGCCGACGACGCCTTTGCCCAGGCGTTTCGGGCGCGTCTGATGGCGAGGCTGATCCCCGCCGTACTCTCCGAGTTCCAGCGGTCTTACGACGCCATCATGAACGGGGATTACAGTTACGAACTGGTGCGCCGCTCCGATGCCGCCGTGCTTTACAACGCCTGCAAGGCGGTGGTCAAGAGGCGTATCTTCAGTTCAGCCGAGGTGCTCCGCCTCGAGATCATGGGGCGACGCGTGATTCACGATATGCTGGACCTCTACTGGGAGGGCGTCTCACTGGTCCACCGCGACGAAAAAGGATTCAGCTCGAAACTCTATTCGCTGCTTTCCGACAACTATCGACAGGCGTACGAACAGGATCTGGCGCGCCATTATCCGACGCTGGACGGGGAGACGAAAAAGCATTATCTTCGTTTGCGTCTGGTTTGCGATCAGGTGGCCGGGATGACCGACGCTTATGCGGTGCGCCAGCACAGGGCCTTGACCAATGCATAAATACACAAGACTGATTTTGCCGATTTTTCTGGCGGTCGGAATGTTGTATGCGCAGGCGTCGGCCCCGCCGTCGCCCCTTGTCGATTGCGGCCTTCACGGCGATATCGAAATCCTGTGCGGGACCCACTCGCCCGAGGATCTGGAACTGACGCCGGATGGAAAATACCTGATCGTCAGTCAGTTCGTGAATGGCAGAGGGGGTACTGGAGCGGGTCTCGCGCTGTTCGACCTGTCGAAGAAGACTTTCAGCGCAATGCCCATCAGGGACGAGCCGAAGAAGGACTGGGGCGATCCGATGTGTCCAGGCCCGGCGGGTCAGATGCTGATTCCTCACGGCATCTCGCTCCTGAAAACCCGGCTGTACGTGGTGAATCATGGCGGCCGGCAGTCCGTCGAGATGTACGAGTTGAAGAAGGCCGGTGGAAGCTGGGAGCAGGTCTGGCATGGCTGCGTCGTGACGAAACAGGAGTTCAACGATCTGGCTGTTACATCCGATGGCGGATTTATTGCCACTCATCCAACCGCCCTCGCGCCGCCGGCCGGCAGAGGCAATCTCTTCAGCGGAGAGCCCAGCGGGTTTGTGGTTCGCTGGATTCCGGGAAAGGCCGAAGAAGAGTTACCCGGCACGAGGCAGGGCTATCCGAACGGAGTGCTGGTGAGTCCCGATGGGCGCACCTTGTATTTCAACGCGTGGACTGCGCGCGAGGTCCACAAATACGACCTCATCGCCGGGAAGGATGTGGGCGTCGTCAAGCTCGACTTCATGCCGGACAATCTCACGTGGGCGGGGAAAGGCCAGATCCTCGCGGCGGGTGTGAAAGGCGCGCGCGGCGATTGCCCGGCGGGCAGCGGCGTGCCGTGCATTCAGGGCTTCGGGATCGCGGAACTCAATCCCGCGACATGGGAGGCGAAGACGGTCTTCGATTCGCAGGGGAAAGGGAATCTCATTCCGGGCGTGTCGGTCGCGCTGCAGGTCGGGAACGCGATCTACATCGGATCGTTTCAGGGCGACCGTCTGGTGCGGATTAATTGGAAGCCCTGAATTCGCGATAATCGGCGGCGAAATCCATCACGCACATCGTGCCGTATTTCGTGTGCGCCCCGCAGGCTATCCCGACGTAGCGCCACGCGGGATCGAGGAGGTTGCGGCGATGGCCGCGTCCTTCGACTCCGTAATCGACCAGTTGCCCGATCACTGCCTCGCGGGCAACGTCCAGCCCGTAAACAATGTTTTCCGCGCTCGACCCCGTCCAGACTCCGTAACGCTGGATTCGCCTTTCGAAATCGCTGCCATCGGTCCCGCGGTGACTGGTTAACCCGCGGCGGCCTGTATCGCGGACGTGATCCGCGGCAGCGCGGGACAGGCCTGGCGATAACACGAGCGAGCCAAGGTTACGGCGGATCGACTTCATTTCGGCGACGGCTTCGTCCAGTACATGCACCGGCTTCTCGTCCGAGGGCGAAGTTTCATCCGGAATGCGCCATTTTGCAACCAACCGCGCGTAAGCCGACGGATTGGCGCGGAGCTGATTGACTTCGGCCAGAATGCCGCTCTCGAGGAAAGAGAGATCCTGCGCCAACCCCAACCCGGCAAAGATGAAGACCAGGCCCGCCAACCGCACATCTCAACACTACACTGGTGATTTGAGTACTTCAACAGTTGCAGTGCTGGCCGAGAAGCCCTCGGTGGCGCGCGACATCGCGAGCGTTCTGGGCGCGACCGCGCGCGGCGACGGCTATCTGCACGGCAACGGCTACGTGGTGACATGGGCCATCGGGCATCTGGCGGCGCTTGCGCAGCCGCATGAGATCCGGCCGGAGTGGAAAGCCTGGCGGCGCGATCTGCTGCCGATGCTGCCGGAATCCTGGCCGCTGGTCGTTTACGAAAAGACCAAAGACCAGTTTGAGACGGTGCGGAAAATTCTGGCTTCGCCGCGCATCGCCAGCGTCATCTGCGCGACGGACGCCGGGCGCGAAGGCGAACTGATTTTCCGCTACATCTACGAAGCGGCGGGATGCTCGAAGCCGGTCAGCCGGTTATGGATTTCTTCGCTTACGCCGGATGCGATTCGCAAGGGGTTCGATGCCATCCGGCCGGGCAGCGGATTACGATCCTCTGGCGGAGGCGGCGCGCGGCCGGAGCCGCGCCGACTGGCTGGTCGGCATGAATCTTTCGCGCGCTTACACGCTCGCTTATGGCGATGAGTTGAGCGTGGGCCGCGTGCAGACGCCCACGCTGGCGATGGTGGTGGAGCGCGAACTGGCGATCCGGCGGTTCGTTCCGGAAGATTATCTGGAAGTGGTGGCGGAGTTTCGTCCGCGCGACAAGCCGGGCGCGGAAGCTATACAGGGCACATGGGTGCGGGATGTTGAGGATATCCAGAAATCGGCGCGGCTTCCGGCCGATGGCGTCGAGGCGGCGCAGATCGTGGCGCGGGCGCGCACGGGCAAAGCCGCGATCGAATCCGTCAAAGCCGAAACGCAGCGCATGGGGCCGCCGCCGCTCTACGATCTCACCGAACTGCAGCGGCACGCCAACCGGCTGTTCGGATTCAGCGCGCAGAAGACGCTCGATATCGCGCAGGTTCTCTACGAACGGCACAAGCTGATCAGCTATCCGCGCACCGACAGCCGGCATCTTGTCGCAGGATGTGGCGTCGACGCTGCCGCAGATTGTGCGGGCGATCGCCGGGCCTTATCGGGAACATCTCGCGCCGGGCACCGGCGAGAAGCCGCTGGGCCGGCGGTTTGTGGACGATGCGAAAGTCAGCGATCACCACGCGATTATTCCGACGGTCACTTCGCCGGATCGCGCCAGACCTCGTCGCCCGATGAGCAGAAGATCTACGACCTGATCTGCCGCCGCCTTTTGAGCGCGTGGCACGAGGATCACATCTGGTCGGTCACTACCGTGATCACGGCGATCGCGAACGGGGCGGTTGATCGATCGTTATCATTCTTCCGGCAAGATGATCCAGCAGGTGGGGTGGAAGGTGCTCGATATCCAGACGCGCCGCGAACGACGCAGGCCGAAGAGGAACAGGCGCTGCCGCCGGGACTTGCGCAGGGCCAGGCGCAGGAGGTTCTCGAGCGTCGAAAGCGTGAAGAAGAAAACGCGCGCGCCGAAGCGGCTGACCGAAGGCTACGCTGCTGACGGCGATGGAGACGGCGGGAAAGACGCTCGATGAAAAAGAGCTGTCCGACGCCATGAAAGACAGCGGCCTCGGAACGCCCGCGACGCGCGCCGCGATTATCGAAGTGCTGCTGAAGCGCGAATACATCGTGCGCAGCGGGAAGAATCTGGAGGCGACGGACAAGGGCATCCGGTTGATTGAGGTGGTGCATCCCGAGGTGAAGAGTCCGGCGATGACCGGGCAGTGGGAAGCGTATCTGAAGCGCATCGAGCGCGGCGAGGCGCAGCTGGGGCCGTTCATCGAGGGCATTGAAGAGTATGTGCGGGAGGTGGTGGGGAAGGTCGCGCAGACTGCCCGGCGATCGCGCGAAAGCCAGCGACACGCCGGTGCAGCAACTCCGCGCGCAGGCCGCGTGGCGGCGATCGAGGACGAACCGCTCGCGCGATCTGCTGCACCGCGCGTTCGGATTTTCCTCGTTTCGCGCGAATCAGGAAGAGGTCTGCCGCACGGTGATCGAAGGCCGCGACGTGCTGCTGGTGATGCCGACGGGCGCGGGCAAATCGCTCTGCTACCAGCTGCCGGGCATCGCGCGCGGCGGCACCACGCTGGTGATCAGTCCGCTGATTGCGCTGATGGAAGATCAGTTCGCGAAGCTGCGCGAGCGCGGATTCGCGGTGGAGTGCATTCACTCGGGGCGCGATCGCGCGGCTTCGCGCCAGGTCTGCATCGACTATCTCGCGGGCAAGCTGCAGTTCCTGTTCATCGCGCCGGAGCGACTGCGCGTCAGCGGCTTTCCGGAGATGCTGGCGAAGCGGAAGCCGGCTCTGGTCGCCATCGACGAAGCGCATTGCATTTCGCAATGGGGCCACGATTTCCGGCCCGATTACCGGCTGCTCGGGCGGTTATCTGCCCACGCTGCGGCCCGCGCCGGTGATCGCACTGACCGCGACCGCGACGCCGATCGTGCAGCGGGATATCCGCGATCAGCTCGGGCTCGTGGAGCCGGCGAGTTTCATCCATGGCTTCCGGCGCTCGAACATCGCGATCGAAGTGGTGGAGACGAGCCCGTCGCAGCGTCCCGATCTGGCGCGCGAGTTGCTGGCCGATCCGGACCGCAGGCCGGCGATCGTCTACACGCCGAGCCGCAAGCAGGCCGAGAGCGTGGCTGCGTTGCTGGCGGCGGACTTCCCCACTGCCGCTTATCACGCGGGGCTCGATTCGGACCGCCGGCGGCGCGTGCAGGAAGGGTTCCTCGGCGGGAAAACTGGAAGTGATCGTCGCCACAATCGCGTTCGGAATGGGAATCGACAAGGCCGAATATCCGATCGGTGATCCATACCGCGCTGCCGGGAAGCATTGAAGCCTATTACCAGGAGATTGGGCGCGCGGGCCGCGATGGCGAGCCGAGCCGCGCGATTCTGATGCACTCTTACGCGGACCGCTATACGCACGATTTCTTCTTCGAGCGCGATTATCCGGACGTGATACTGCTCGACAAGATCTACGCGCGGCTGCGGCCGGAACCGCAGGCACGGGAGTACTCTGGAGAAGCAGAGCCGCATTCCCGGCAGATGTTTTTGAAAAGGCGCTGGAGAAGCTATGGGCGCATGGCGGCGCGATCGTCGATGCCTCGGATGACGTGAGCCGAAAGGCAGCGACGACTGGCGCGATTCCTATATCGCGCAGGGCGAGCAGAAGCGAAGCCAGATCGAAGCGATGATCCGCTATGCGCAGAGCAATCACTGCCGCATGGCGAGTCTGGTGCGGCACTTCGGCGATGTGGCGGACGGGCAGAAGTCCTGCGGGATCTGCGATTTCTGCGCGCCGGAAAGCTGCATCGCGCAGCGGTTCCGCGCGAGCGACCACCGGATGAAGAGACGGTCGCTCGCGACGTTCTCGATTCGCTCGACCATGAATGGCCGGTCGGTGGGGCAACTGCACGCGGAAGTTGTGCGGCGTGCGGAGCCTGAGCCGGGACCAGTTCGAAGAACTGCTGGGTGCAATGGCGCGGGCCGGCCTGGTGCGGTTGACCGACGCGGTTTTCGAGAAAGACGGTAAACAGATCCCGTTTCGCAAAGCCCACCTGACCCGCGATGCGGAGTATGTGAACGAAGACACGGCGCTTGCATTGACGATTCGGGATACGGCTCCGGCGCTCGGAAACCGGAAAACGGCGTAAAGCAAAAAAGAAACAGGCTGCCGCGAAGAAGGAAGAATCGCGTCCTGCGATGACGCGCAATCCGCGGCTCGAAGAGATGCTGCGGACCTGGAGGACGGGTCAGGCGAAACGGCTGGGAGTGCCTGCCTTCCGCGTTATGTCCGACAAGGTGTTGCTGGCGATCGCAGAAAAACGGCCTGGTACGGCTGCGGAGTTGCTGGCAATTCCCGGCATCGGGATTGCGTCTGTCGAGAAATACGGGGCACAGCTCTACCGCATTCTGAACCAGGTTGGGAACGCCGCAGGTTGAAGCCCGCTGCGCCCCGCTTAAGAAAAGTTGGAGCGCTCCACCGCCCGGTAAACCGTCGGACCGCGGCCAGTTTGGTCTCCCCGACGCGGAACGCAGTCGCGATGGTCTACTTGTCCTCCGATAAGGTGACCCTGCCACTGCGCCAATGGCCAATACCGGGGCCGCACCAATAACGGGAGCGCCTGCCGCTCATTGTTGGAAACTGAGTTGCCAGAGTCTCGACAACTTAGCAGTCAGCGCCCGGAAACATCATGAGTACGTTCCGGTTCTCGATTGCAAACTAGCAGGCGGATCTTGGAACCGAAACGCACACGTCTGAAAAAAGCCTGTAAGCCACTGAAAGAAAAGATAGAAGAAATATTTTCGACTTTTGTTACCGCCAATCGTCGATGACGTAAGCATCGGCCCGATTGAAGCCGTCCGCGTGGGGGCGCTGCATGGCAACCCCTTGCATCGTCACCGTGTAGCCATGAGCGCGCATGCGACGGAAGGCATCCTCGCGGGCCAGGTTCACACCAGCTTCAATCGACGCGCCTCGCGAGACCGCGAATCGATCCACGGCATCCAGCAGTTTATCGAAAGCCTCGCCACCGCGGGCCGCGGCGAACTTGACGTAGCAGATTCCCTCCCCGCCCTCGGACCCGGGTCCGATCAGGCAGATGGCGAAGGCATCAAGGGCGCTTCGCGAATAAGTCAGGACAACCTCGCCGGTGCGCATCATCAGCAGGGCGCGAATTTCGCCGGTGAGATCGAGTCCTTTATCGATCTTATGGGTGAGTCTCGCGCATGCCGGAATGCCTTGTTCGCGTTCGGCTCTCTTCAACGCCGAGAGAAGCACGGGCGCACTCGCCGCCTTTGCTTTCGGTGTGTGCGTCATGACAGCGGTGAGGTAGCGCGGCCAATACCCGAACTTCTGATACAAGGCCACGTGTTTGGCGCTGTGCGCGAACGTGAAGAGCCCGGTGTGCCGCACGCCCCATCGATCGAACGTGGCCATGGTGGCCTCGAGCAGCCGCTGCGCCACGCCGCGGTCCCAGTATTCCGGCAGCACAGTTAGCGGGCCGAAGAATCCAAACGATCCCCAGCGGGTGATCACGTTCGACCCGATCAGCCGGGCGCCATCGCGTGCCGCGACGACTTTGACGTTCGGCGAGTTGAAGCGCGGCGCCATGTATTGGCGGTCGTCCATGAAGGCGAGGGGATCGGGTAGTCCCAGGAAAGTGCCGAAGGCCAGCCTGACGATGCGGGCTGCTTCTTCTACTTCGCTCTTTTTCAGCGGACCGATTTTGATGGTTTGTCTCTTCGACATGGCTTATACCCTCTTCGCACGCATCGTTGTAATCACAACTACGCTGACCAGAACGAAGAGAGTTCCCATTATCGTTCGCAACCCGATGGTTTCGCCGCCGAGGAAGTATCCGATCACTACGGCTACCACGGGATTCACGTATGCGTAGGTCCCAACTCTGGTGGGCGATTCATGATGGATCAGCCATGTATAAGCGGTGAAGCCGATGATAGAGCCCGGAATGATCAGATAGAGCAACGCGAGCCACGCTTTGAGCGACACGGTTTCGGCGTGAAAATTCCGGAACTCTCCCAGCGCGGCGGCAACAAGAGTCAGCAGCACTCCGCCGGCGAGCATCTGCGCCCCCGAGCTCATGGCTCTGGCGGAAGGCAGCGGGAGTATGCGGGTAAGAGCGGACGCGATCGACCAACTCATCGCTGCAACGATCAGCGCGATCGCGCCCATGGTGTCGATAGGCGCGCCGCCCAGATTCAGCGAGCGGCTGACGAGAACCGCCACTCCCGCGAGTCCGGTCAGAAGTGCAAACGCGAGCCGCGGAGTCAGCTTCTGCGTGCGCAGCAGAATGATTTCCGAAAGCGCCATGAACGCCGGGATGGTAGCCATCATGACCGCCGCCACGCCGGATGGGACTCGCTGTTCGGCCCGGAACAGCAGCCCATAGTCGCAGACGAAGATCAGAAAAGCGAGCAGGAACGCCGACGCCCATTGCCGCGCGTTCGGCGGCCGCTCGCCGCGCGCGATCATCCAGCCGTAGAGAACAATTCCTGCGGCAAGGAAGCGCATGGCGGCGAGCAGGAATGGCGGGACTTCGCTCACGCCCACGCGAATGGCGAGAAAGGTGGAGCCCCAGACGAAGTAGATGATGGCGAAAGCCAGGAGAGTCTTCCAGGCGGGGCGATGATTGTCGGCTTCCATGTCTGATTCTAAATCCTCGGACGATTGTGCCAGGATTGAAAGCTGGCACGAATGCGACTTTGGATTACCAGGACGAACGAGCTCCCGATTCGCGAACAACTGGTGCGTCAGATTGTATTGGGCATCCTGAGCAAGGAGCTTCCACCCGGTTACAAGCTGCCGAGCGTTCGCGCGGTGGCGCGCCGCCATCGGATTCATTCGAACACGGTCAGCGGGGCATGGCACGAACTGCGCGAGAAGGGCTGGCTGGAATTACGCAGAGGCAGCGGTTTGTATGTGCGGGCGATGCATCCGACTGATGAGGCTCACGGCGAACTGGACAGCCTGTTGACGCAGTTGCTTCAGACGGCGCGGAGCCATGGTCACGAGCCCGAAGAAGTGCTTGCGCGACTTGGTCATCTGGTACACCCGCGAAAGCATGAACGAATTCTGCTTGCCGAACCCGATCCGGCCATGCGCGAGATTCTGGCGGCGGAGATTGCCGAGCATGTTCGGGTTCCGATCGATGCCGCTGGTGGTCTGAGCAGTGGTCTGGTTGTTGCGCTCGCAACTCGCATGACAAAGTTGCGGCGAAGCCTGCCGCGAGATGCAGAATGCTTTACGCTGCATGTGCGGTCGGCGGGTAGCTCACTGGAAGGCCAGTCGCCGCCGGGAAAAGATGCGCTGATCTCGATCGCGTCGCGCTCGCAGGAGATCCGGTTTTGGACGCGCGCGATGCTGATCGCGGTCGGAATCCCCGCGGAGAGCTTGTATGAAGTCGATTCGTCGGAGGATGGCTGGCGGGATCGGTTGGGATTGAGCGCGGTAGTCGTAACGGATATTGTGACCGGCCGTGAACTGCCCGCAGGCTTCCCTGCGAGGGTATACAGGGTGATCGCCGATTCGTGCATGGAGAAGCTGAAGGAGCTTTGCGGCTGAGTTGTGACGCTTGCGGAAGTGCCACAACGGCGGCGCGGTGAGTCGCTGCGGCGCTTTATCGTGGGCTTGTTATGAAGTCCGCGAAAATTCTGGTTAGTGTTGTTTTGATCCCTGCGCTTATGGTTGCTTCGGGCGGGGGTGCCTCCGATTCGGTTCAGAAGCTGCTCCGCAAACCGCAGTATGGGCAGATGCAGATCAAATTCCTCGATGGAACTCACATCGACGGAGCCGTCACCCGGGTTACGACGGAATTCGTTACGCTCCGTGAGCCGGCTACCTGCGAGAATGTTGAGCTCTCGAAAATCGCATCGTTCAAACGGCTACCGCCTCAGGGCGATGGGGGCGGGGCGGTTTTTGAAATTGGTTTGCTGGTGCTTGCAAGCCCGCTCTGGGGCCCTTTCTACATCGCGTCGACGTTGAGCGATGGCATCAACGGTCTCGACGCGCTGCACCGCAACTGGGAATCCATCCCGACATCGGCCGAGGGAAACGTCAGCAGGATCGAGTTTTACGAGCCCAGCCTGGTCCAGGAAGAGCTGACTGTCAGGAGAGGTCATTATCAGGTAACGGGCGATCAGTTGCAGCTTTCCTATCAGGGAAGCGGGCTCTCCGAAACGATTCCTTTCCGGTTCGATTGCGAAGCGCTTATTCTCGGGCCGCCGACCGCGGAGTGGAGACTGGATTCAGCGGACCCAGGATCGAATCAGGCGCAGCCTCCGATCGTCGGGCATTGGCACGACAAAGAGAATTCAGGTTACGGCGTTCAGCCTCGGCCGCAGTGGGAGTTCAGCCCATCCGGCACCTTCGAAACACGGACCATCGAAGCCAGGAGGTTCGGTGCCTTCAAGCGGGAAAAAAAACATAGTGTTCGCGTGACATGGGGCCTTCCGTCCGGTGCAGCCGAGGAAGAATGGTACGTTCGAGCCGCCGGGCACCGACTCTTCGTCACTGCGAACGGAACCACGAAATGGACTGGTCCCCATTTTTGAGACAAACAGTTAAGACTCATTTTTCATTGAATGGAGAATTGAGTCATGGGAATGTTACGCAGGCAGTTCACCCAGGAGTTTAAACTGGCCGCCGTCCGGCGGCTGGAACAAGGGGTATCGATTGCAGAGGCGGCTCGCGGGCTGGAAGTGAACCCGAATGTGCTTCACCGGTGGCGCCGGGAGTTCCGCCAAGGTTCGGGCAACGCGTTTCCGGGGAACGGAAAACAGCGCTGGTCGGAAGGCCGGGTTGCGGAGCTGGAGCGGAAGGTGGGCCAGCAGGCGCTGGAGATCGATTTTTTGAAGGGGTGCTTGCAGCACATCGAGGAACAGCGGATGTTGCAGGCACTGAGTGGGAATCCGCGGTCTTCCGGAAGGTCAAAGAGAAAGTGAAGGCCGGCGGTGGACTGACGATCGAGCGGATGGTGAAGCTGGCCCGGGTTAGCCGGGCCAGCTACTATCGCTTCGACGAGAACGCGGAATCAGGCGTTGATTCCGACATGGACCTGCGCGACGCGATTCAGCGGGTGGCCCTCGAATGGCCCAGTTACGGGCGGCGGCGAATCACCCGAGAACTGCACCGCCGCGATTGGGCAGTGAACTGGAAACGGGTCTACCGGCTGATGCGCGAGGACAATCTGCTCTGTGTGCGGAAGCGGAAGTTCGTTGTGACGACCGATTCCAGCCATGGGCGGAAGGTCTACCCGAACCTGGCGCGGCAGATGATGTTGACCGATGTCGATCAGCTCTGGCGGGCGGACATCACCTACATCCGACTTCGCGAAGAGTTCGTGTTTCTGGCTGTCGTTCTGGATGCTTACTCGCGCCGCGTGATCGGCTGGGCGCTGGACCGGACGCTGGAAGATGAACTGACGCTCGGTGCGCTACGCATGGCCTTGTCGCGGCGGGTAGTCGGACCGGGGCTGGTGCATCATTCCGATCGCGGCTCGCAATATGCCAGCGGCGACTACACCGGACTACTCAAAGAGAACGGTGTTCAGATCAGCATGTCGCGCAAGGGCAATCCGTGGGACAACGCGGCGTGCGAATCATTCATGAAAACCCTGAAATATGAGGAGGTGCACCGCAACGAATACCGGGACCTGGCCGAAGCGCGCAGCGAAATCGGCACGTTTCTGGAGAAGATCTACAACCAAAAGCGTCTGCACTCCGCTCTCGGCTACTTACCGCCAGCGGAGTTCGAAGACAAGCTCCGAGCGGCTGCGGGAGCGCAGGCATGAAAGTGACCGTGCGTTTTCTCAGGCATGGCGGGGTCTATCGGCCGATGTGCTGTTTGTTCGAAAGCCTGACCCGAAGCGCCGCATTCCGGTCGGGTCCGGGCCAGACTTTCAGGACGCACCGGAAGCTTCTACGCCCTGCCCATCGTCGCGACGAGCCCCGGCCGGCTATTCCTCAGCGGGTTGCTCGCCAGCATTGCCCGCCTCCGCTTCACCGGCACGCCCATCCTAAATCCGTTCCGGGATCGGGCACAATGAATTTACAGCGAACGGTCAACAGTGTCTTAACTGTTTGTCTCAACCCAGGGGACCACCCCAAAAGAATACCAACGCGCTCCGAACACGCACGTTTCCGATTTCTGGGACCTCTAACGAAAAGGCACGGTCAGTTGTCAGAGGGCTTTTCCGCTTTGTCGACGACGATCACATCAACCGCCAATTTCGTCGATTCCATTTTCAAACCCAGCTGCTGTTGCATGGCGGTGAACAGATCCGGAAAGGTCTCGGCATTTTCCGGCGTCGGCGGCGGGAGCGGGCCCGAACGGTCGGGGAACTGGCTATCGTCGGGTGTCCAGTCGAGCGCGAAGTCGTACCGGGCGTCGAGCCTGGTCTGATCCACAACGGGCCGGTCCAGAACGATCGACTGCATGAACCCGGCGAAGTCCGCGATGGTCGCGTTCCTGACGACGGCCCTGCCCAGTCCCCGCATTCCGAGGCCGGGAAGCACGTTCCCGTTGTTCACCGCCTGGGCAAGCTTCGGCCCCGTTTTTGCCACGGTGATGGTGTAAACAGTGAGTTCTTTCTTATCGTGATGGACGGTGAGTTTGAACCGGTCCGCCAGCATCTTCTGCAGCATGATCCCCAGCTGCTTCGTGCTGGGCTGGCCTTCCGTGTCGGGTTTTCCCAGAATTTCGAACTTGTCCGAATCGAGCCAGGCGGGTCCGCCCGAGATCTGCCGGGGGTTAACGCCATAGCCGAACGTGAGCAGATCGTGCAGGGTCACTCCCGTGAGAGTGATCTGTTCGCCGCGCACTGGAATGATTTGCCCTTCGGGTGATCGGGATCCTGCGGCTTGATCGTGACCACTTCAAACGCGGGGCTCGCATCCGCCGCCATGATTTTCGGCGGTTTCGGAGGATCCGGAATCGCCCACGCCGCCTGTTCGGTAACGTGCGCCAGGGTCAAAGGGATCGGCGTCGGCCCCTGCGTCCAGGTTCCCGTGAGCGAACTGCCGTCCCCGCTCAGCTTTCCGTCGAACGTGCCTCCGAGCGATACGATCGACATCTTTACGGCTGCACCCTGGACGGTGAGCGTATTTACGGGGAAGGGCTGCCCCGTCTGATCGATGCTGTAGAAGACGGCCTTCAGCTTATCCGCTTCGGTCGTCGAGACTCTGACCATTACGCGCAGCTGGCCACCGGGGGCCTGCGGTACCGCGAGCGTTCCCTGCCAGGTGCCAACCAGACTCTGGGCGAACAGGGAACTGGCCGTCAACGATGTCAGCGCGACCATCCACGCCAGTAATCTCTTCATAATGTTTTCGCCCATTTTATAGTATTTCTGATATAGTTTTCTGACATGAACCGACGACTGCTCGCGCGCCTGGCCGCCTTGATGCTGTTCATCCTTCTTGCATGGATCGCTTACACGCAGAATCCGACGCAGCCCGCGCAATTAACCATCAACAAGGTCAAGGACGGTCTGTTTGAGATCGAGGGCGATGGCGGCAATGTCGCGGTGCTCGTCACCAGCGAAGGCGTGATTCTGGTCGACGACAAGTACGAGCGCGATCACGACCAGATCATGGACCGGATCAAGTCGGTCACGCAGCAGCCGGTGAAATACGTGTTCAGCACGCACTATCACGAGGACCACAGCGGCGGGAACGCGAAGTTTCTGCCGACGTCCGAAATCATTTCCACGCGGAACGCCCGCACAAATATCCTGGAGCATAAGCAGTCGAACGGTAGTCCGGACACGAAGCCCGCGCGGGTCGTGTTTACAGACGAGACTTCGGTGTTTCTGGGCGGCAGGGAAGTGCGCGCGCATTATTTCGGACGCGGCCACACGAACGGCGACGCGGTGATTTATTTCCCCGAGCTGAGAACGATTCACACGGGGGATCTGATGGCGGGGACGAGTCCGCTGATCGATTATCCCGGCGGCGGCAGCCTGGCCGAGTGGCCGAAGACGCTCGACTGCTGCAATGGCGGCGTGGGATTTCGATACCGTGATTCCAGGCCATGGCGCGGTTACGAACAAGGCCGGGCTGATGACCTATCGGGACAACGTCGACAAGTTGAAGATGCGGGCGACGGAGCTGATCCGCCAGGGCAAGAGCCAGGACGATCTTGCGAAAGTCATGACCGCCGAATACGGCTGGGCGCCGAACAGTCTTCAGCAGCAGTGGAGCGTTCCCGGCATGATGAAGGAATTGAAGTAGAGCTTTACTTCCCGACCCTCGTCAGCATCGCCGTGGCGCCCGCCGCCATCAGCAGAGACGCCGTTCCGAATGCAACGACGGGCGACGCCACGGTCCAGAGCGTCCCCACCATGGCGCTCGCAATCAGATCGCCCGCGCCATTCACCGCGCCGAGCGTTCCATAGACGGTGCCGCGCATTTCCGCGCTCGGTCAGATCGGGCGGGATCGCGCCTTCGAGCGTGTCCTGCGCCGCGGCGAAGATTCCCGACAGAACGAACACGCCGGACAGGACCGCGAAGTTCGCGGAGCCTCTTGTGAACAGCAGCGCCGTTGCAGCCGCCACCAGCGCGGCGCAGAAATATCCGCCCGACAGCAGGGGTGGTTTTGGCAAGCGGTCCGCGAGAGCTCCGATCGGGAATGACGCGCTCGCGTAGACAACGTTGCGGATCACATAGAGCAGCGCCGCAAGTTGCGCGGCGCGCACCGTGCCATGCGCCGGCCGCAGCAGCGTGGCGGCCGCCAGCGTCAGGAGCGTAGGCGAAAAATCGCCGGAGCCGAACAGACCGACGGCGAGCAGGAATCGCTGGAACGCCGCAGGCAAATCCGCGGATCGAGGCCGCAAGTTTTTTCCCGGGCATCGGCTGGCGCCGCGTTTCCCGCACCATCAGGGCGAAAACCACCGGAGCGCACAGACCGGGGATGAGCGAAAGCAGAAAGATCCGTCGGAATGGAAGATCCGGCGGAGAGGCGGGCAGGAATGAAAGCAAAGCCGCGCCGGCGAGCGGGCCGATGATCGCGCCCACGGTGTCGCCCGCGCGATGAAAGCCGAACGCGCGCCCGCGCACATCCGCGTCGACCGACTCCGAAAGCATTGCGTCGCGCAGGGACCCGCGAATGCCTTTGCCGAACCAGCTCACCATGCGGCCGAGCAGAATGGGAACCCACGTGACGGCGGTGGCGAAGATCGAGAGGCCCGTGCCGGTGAAAAGATAACCGAGCACGATCATCCATTTGCGGCGGCCGATCTTGTCGGAATAATAGCCGGCGAAGAGTTTGAGAAAGCTGGAGAACGCGTCGGAGGCCCCTTCGATCCAGCCGAGCGCCGCGGCCGCCACGTGGATGATGGGCAGAAATCCGGGCAACACCGCCAGCACCATTTCGTAGCATGCGTCCGAGAGCAGGCTGGTGATCGTCATGCCCCAGACATTGCGATTGAGCCAGCGCGGCATTGAATCCATGTGACATGGCCCTGATACAATCGAATTGCAACTGAGTTGCCGTATATGCTGCAAACTTTCGTGATCACTTTGCGCGAGGGAGTCGAAGCCGCGCTGGTGATCGCCATCGCCGTCGCGTGGCTCCGAAAAACCGGCCGGCTCGACCTGATGCCGACCGTCTATCGGGCGCTCATAAGTGCCGTGATTGCTTGCTTTCTGGCGGCATGGGGCTTTACGAAGATCGAATATAACGAGGACGCCTACGAGGGCTGGGTGCTGCTCGTCAGCGCCGTTTTCGTCTTCAGCATGGTGATCTGGATGAACCGCCACGGCGGCAAGCTGAAAGGCGAAATTGAAACTCGTTTGCAAAAGGACACGGACCAAACCGGCAGCCGCTCGGGCGTTTTTCTGTTCGTTTTTCTGATGATTTTCCGGGAGGGCGTGGAGACCGTTCTGATGCTTTTCGGCACGGTCCGGCTGGACACGTCCGGCATTCTCGAACGTTGCTCGGCGGGGTGCTCGGCATCGGCCTCGCGGTGCTGTTC
Source organism: Terriglobia bacterium (assembly GCA_963764845.1). Taxonomy (GTDB): domain Bacteria; phylum Acidobacteriota; class Terriglobia; order Bryobacterales; family Bryobacteraceae; genus BOG-234. The sequence continues at coordinate 339,366 of CAVXUE010000002.1, forward strand.
GGCGTCAGCTTCGTGCGCGGGACGATTCGCGTCAATCTGCAAGCAGTTCTTCCAGATGACGACCGTGATCCTGATGGTGGTGGTGGTGCAGCTTGTCATCACCGGACTGCACGAACTGTCGGAAAGCCAGATTCTGCCCGCCAGCACGCGCGAAATGGCGCTCATCGGGCCGATCGTCAAGAACGACATCTTCTTCTTCGTCACGATTCTCGCGCTGGCCGCGGCGATGATGCTGCTCGAGTGGCGCAAGCGGCGCGCGCCGAAGACCGAAGGTCTCGAGGGCGCGGCGCTGCGCAAGGCGCAATGGTCGGCGCGGCGGGAGCGCTTGTGGATGACGGCGTCCTGCGCGGCGTCCTGCGTTTTCATTCTGCTGATCACGCGCCGAGTTCATTTACGCGCGCCAGGCCACGGCTTTGTCGGCCGCGACGCCGGTGGCGCTCGAGAATGGCGCGGTGCGAATCCCGGTGGCCTCGGTGAGCGATGGCATTCTGCATCGGTTTCAGTTCGACGATGCCGGCGTGAGCGTGCGGTTTATCGTGATCGAAAAGGCCGATCACACGCTGGCGACCGCGTTCGACGCCTGCGAGATCTGCGGCACGCAGGGCTTTTATCAGAAGGGTCCGAAGTGATTTGCCAGAATTGCGCGTCGGCGATTGTGACCTGGACGATCGGGACGAAGGGCGGCTGCAATCCGATTCCGCTGCAAGTCGCACATGGATGGCGCGACGCTGGTGATCGACGAGGCGGCGCTTGAGCACGACGCAAGAAGGTTCGCGAAGGCGCTGACGATGATTTTCCGTTTTGTCCAGGAATCGATTCGTCGCGCGCCGCGCCGCAAGGCTCTGATCATCGCCGCGATCGCGATGGGCTCGGCTGTGGCGACGGCGATGCTCGGCGTGATGCTCGATATCGGCGACAAGATCAATCGCGAATTGCGCTCCGAGGGCGCGAACATCGTGGTGACGGCGCAGGCGGCGGCGGTGACCGGCGGCGTCGGGTCGATTGCGGCGGGCGCGGCCGGCACGGCGGACTACATCCCGGAATCCGAAGTGCCGAACATCAAGAAGATTTTCTGGGGCCTGAATATTACCGGGTTTTCGCCATCGCTCGCGGCGCAGGATGGCGCGCTGCAGGTGGAGGGCGTCTGGTTCAATCACATCCCTACACAGCGCCGGATGGCGGCACGCAGGTCACCGGCATTCGACGCGGTCAATCCGGCCTGGCATCTTGAGCAGGGCCGCTGGCCGGTGGGTGCACTGAACGAGTGCATCGTGGGTTCCGCGCGTGGCCCGGCGGAACGGCTGGAAAGCGGGCAGCGAGATCACCGTTCTGGGCGCGCCGTTCACGCGTCGCCGGCATTCTCTCGACCGGCGACGAAGCCGACGACCGCGTCTTCTTGCCGCTCGCGCGCGTGCAGGAATTGACGCAGCGGCCGGGGTAGGTGGACCGCATCGATGTCGCGGCGCTGACGAAACCCGAAGACGATTTCGCGCGCAAAGATCCGAACACGATGACCGCGAAAGAGAACGAGCGCTGGAGTTGCACCAACTACGTCACGTCGATCGCGTACGAAATCGAGCAGGCGCTGCCCGGCACGCGAGGCGCGCCCGGTGCGCCGCGTGGCGGATTCCGAAGGGAAAATTCTCGGCCGCGTCGGCGGCCTGATGGGGCTGATCACGCTGGTGGCGTTGCTCTCCGCGGGCCTTACCGTCTGGAGCCTGACCGCGGCCACGATGATGGAGCGGCGCGGCGAGATCGCGATCATGCAGGCGATCGGCGCGGCGCGCTGGATGGTGGCCACGCTCTTCGGACTCGAGATCGCGCTGGTCGGGCTGGCGGGCGGCGTGATCGGCGCGATTGCCGGCGTGTTGCTGGCGCATTATGTGGGCGCATCGGTGTTCCAGGAAGCGGTTGAGGTCTCGCTGGATCCTGCCGTTCCTGATTGTGCCCGCGGCCATGGCGATCGCGCTCGCGGGCGCGGCGCAGCCATTGCGGCGCGCGCTGCGACATGGAGCCCGCGGTCATTCTGCGCGAAGGGCGTCTGAGCGCACCGATGTTCTGACGCTTCGTCATCCGCGCGCTGCAATATCGCAGGCAGCGGCTGCTGCTGGCGTTCTCCGCGCTGGCTGTTGCGGCCACGCTGGCGACGGTGCTGTTCGGAATCTACGGAACCGTCGAGCGGCGCTTCCGCGAGGAGTTCCGCAGCTACGGCGCGAACATCGCGGCCGTGCCGGTGAACGGGAAAACGGTTCCGCTGGCAATCGCGGCCGCGGCCGAAAAGCTGGGCGCGGAAGCCGCGCCGTTTCTGGTTACGTCGGGCCGCGATTGGCGCGCAAACGGTTCCAGTCGCCGGATTTGTGCCGGCGAAATCCGCGCCGACTGACTTCGTACTGGCACATGCAGGGCAGCCGGGACATCGGGCCGGGCGAATGCATCGCCGGCGAGTTCTTGCAAGCCGATTGCAACTGAAGCTCGGCGCGACGGTCCCGCTCGAGGGCACTCCGTGCATCTCAAAGGCATCGTTTCGACCGGCGGCGCGGAGGATCAGGAGATTCTCGTCCCGTTCGAAACGGCGGCGACGCTGGCCGGAATTCACGATGCCGCGAGCGTGATCGAGATTCGCGCGCCGGGCGAGCGGGTAGAAGCAGATCCGCGCCGCGCTCGCCGCGCAATTTCCGGCGGCGGACGTGCGCACGAATCTCGCCGTGGCGGAGACCGAGTCGAACGTGGTGCTCAAGATCCGCGCGTCGCTGTTTCTGCTGACTCTGCTGATCCTCGCCATCACTACGCTCTGCGTCACCAGCAACTTCAGCGAAATGGTGATCGAGCGCTCCAAGGAAATCGGCATTCTGAAAGCGCTCGGAGGCGCGGAGCGCAGGATCGCCGCGTTCTTCGTTTCCGAATCCGCCGCGCTCGCGCTGGCCGCGACGCTGGCCGGCTACGCGGTGGGCGTCTTCGCGGCGGCGGCCATCGGGCGCGAGGTTTTCGGCGGCGTGTTTCGCCTGCGAACTGAGCTGGCTCGTCTTCGGCGGCGTCGCGGGCGTTATGCTGGCGGTGGCGGCATTGCGACGGCAATCGCCGCGTCGCGGATCTGGAGCATCCAGCCGGCGATCATCCTGAGGGGCGAGTGAGTTCATTCATCGAACTGGTCGACGTCACGAAGGTCTACGGCAAAGGCCTCGCGGCCGTGCGCGCGGTCGACGGCATCAGCTTCACCGCCGAGCGCGGCGAATGGATCGCCATCATGGGGCCCTCCGGCTCCGGCAAGACCACGCTGCTGAACCTGATCGGCTGCCTCGATCAGGCGACCAGCGGCGCGGTGCGCATCGACGGCACCGATACCTCGCAGCTTCGCCACGCGCGAACTGGCGCGCTTCCGCAGCGAAACCGTCGGCTTCATTTTCCAGCAGTTTCATCTGGTGCCGCATCTGACCGCGATCGAGAACGTGATGCTGGCGCAGTTCTTCCACAGCATGACGGACGAGGCCGGGGCCATGCAGGCGCTGAAGCAGGTCGGCATGGAGGATCGCGCGACGCATCTGCCTTCGCAGCTTTCCGGCGGCGAACAGCAGCGCGTCGCCATCGCGCGCGCGCTGGTGAACGATCCGAAGATCATCCTCGCCGACGAGCCCACCGGCAATCTCGACGCGGAAAATCAGCGCATCGTGTTCAAGCTTCTGAGCGATCTCCACGCGCAGGGCCGCACCATCGTGATGGTGACGCACGATGAGAACGCCGGGCAGTCTGGCCGACCGCCGCGTCAATCTCGACCACGGCCGCATCAAAGAAACGCTGGTCTTTTCCGCCGAAGAGAATCAGGATTTCGACGAAGTGCTGGAGCATCTCTGGGATCGCCGGCGAAACCGGCGAGCCACATGCAATCGCACCGACTTCACCGAGATGCAGTGGCGCAGGCTGATCGCGACGCTGACGCGCATCGGCCTGGTCACCGTCGAGGACGGCGAGGAGCAATTCACGCCGGCGGGCGAGGCGCGCGCGCGCAACGTGATCCGCCGCCACCGCCTCGCCGAGCGGCTGTTCATGGACGTGCTCTCGATCCGCGACGAAGTCGAAATCGAATCGAGCGCCTGCAAGTTCGAGCACATTCTGAGCCCGGACGTCACGGACCGCATCTGCACGCTGCTGGGCCATCCGCTGGCATGCCCGCACGGCAGCCCGATCCCGCAGGGCGAATGCTGCGCCGAGAAGCGCGTGCTCGATCATGCCGAAATCGCAAACGTGCTGAGCGGCATCAAATCATCTAGGCCAGTCATCTGATAGTCTCGGAAATTAACCTCATGCATAAAGTTGTGATCATCGGTTCCGGCTGCGCCGGCAACACGGCCGCGATTTATACGGGCGAGCGGGCCTGAACCCGCTCGTCATCAAGGGCCACGAGGTCGGCGGCCAGCTCTCGCTGACCACCGAAGTCGAGAACTTTCCCGGGCTTTCCGGAAGGCATCAACGGCCCCGATCTGGTCGAGAACATGAAGAAGCAGGCCGAGCGGTTCGGCGCCGTCTATCTGCGATGGACAGGTTCGTCGAAGCCGATCTCTCGAAGCGCCCGTTCCGCCTGAATGTCGAAGGCGAATGGATCGAAACCCGCACGCTGATCGTGGCTTCGGGCGCGAAGGCGCGCTGGCTCGATCTGCCTTCCGAGCAGAAGCTGATCGGCCACGGCGTCAGTTCCTGCGCCACCTGCGACGGCTTCTTCTATCGCGAGAAGAAGATCATGGTGGTGGGCGGCGGCGATTCCGCGATGGAAGAGGCGAACTTCCTCACGCGCTTCGGCCGCGAGGTCGCGCTGGTGCATCGCCGCGATTCGTTCCGCGCCTCGAAGATCATGCTGGAGCGCGCGCGCGCCAATCCGAAGATCGAATTCGTGATGAACACCGCGGTCGAGGAAGTGTTCGACGTGGAGCAGAACATCGTCACGGGCGTGCGGCTGCGCAATCTGGTGACGGGCGAGACCTGGGAGCGGGATGTCGACGGGCTGTTCGTCGCGATCGGCCATATCCCGAATACGCAGGTATTCAAAGGGCAGCTCGATCTGGATCCGGACGGTTACCTGCTTTCGCACGGCGGCGCGCGCACCAATATTCCGGGCGTGTTTCATGCGGGCGACGTGCAGGATCGCGTTTATCGCCAGGCGATCACGGCCGCGGGCGCGGGCTGCATGGCGGCCATCGAAGCGGAACGGATGCTGGAAGCGGAGGGACACTGAGCATGATCGAGAGATTGACGCCTCCGGGCATTCCGGCGCCCCGCGGACCTTACTCGCCGGCCGTGCGCGCGGGCGATTTCATTTTTCTGGCGGGGCAGGTTCCGGTCGATCCGGCGACGGACAAGATTTCGCCGGGCGATATCCAGCACGAAACCCGCCTGGTGCTGAACAATGTGAAGCGGCTGCTGGAAGGCGTGGGGCTTCGCTGGCCGATGTGGTGAAGGTGGGGGTGTATCTGGCCGATGGCGGCGAGTTCGCGCAGATGAATGAGGTTTATGCGGAATTCTTCGGCGAGTCGAAGCCCGCGCGCACCACGATCGTTTGCAGGTTCATGGCCGACATCAGGATCGAAATCGATTGCATGGCCTATAGCCCGAAGAAGGCCTGATCAGCTCTTCTTGACCGAAACCGTCCCGCGATCCGTATTCACCGTGATCTGCGGTCCCGTCCCGTTCTGGCCTTTGATCGTCGCCGAGCGCCCGGAAGAATCGATCCGCAGGCTGGAACCGAATTCGCTGCTGATATCGCCCTGCGAGGTCGATCCGTCGAGCTGGAATCCCGCGTGTTCCGGCAGCGTCAGAGTGATATCGCCGTTGCGCGTATGAACATCCATCTTCGGCACCGGCGCTTGCGTGACAGTAACGCCGATATCGCCGCGGTCGACCTGAATGTCGAGCAATCGGTCACATCGGTGGCCTGGATGTCGCGCGCCTGGCTCTGGAACCGAACCGGCCCCGAAACATTCTCCAGTTTCAGATCGCCCAGGTCCATCGTGATCGTGCCCGGGAACGCCTCCACGCGAAACTCGGTCCGCGACGGAGTAAACTCAGCGGCTTCGCCAGCGCGCGGAACTCGAGCGTGCCGGAAAACTCGCCCTTGATGGTCACCGGTCCGGCGATGCTTTCGAGCTGAATATCGCTGCCGCGGCCCTCCAGGTCGAAGCCTCCCTTCAAATCCGTGGCGTGGATGTCCCCGCTGCGCGACGCCTCGATTCTGACATCCTTGCCGATGTGGTTCAGCCGGACATCGCCGCGGCCGCCGGAAACATCGACCGCCCCGTCGACATCGTCAATCGTCAGGTCGCCGTTGCGGCCGCGCGATTCCACGCTGATTCCGCGGGGAATCGATGATGTCCAGATCGTCGGAGATCTGGATCAGACGCGGCCCTTGATGGAAGTCGTCGGTGCGAATCAGCAGTGCGTCTCCGTGGCGCTCGATATGAACCGTGTTGCTGGATTGGCGCGGTCGGCAGCGTTGCGGTTGAAAGCGCGGATGGTCTTGCGCCCGGTGACTTTGACTGCTCCCGGAATCGTCGCCTTTCAGCGAGATATTGCCGCGCAGATTATCCAGCACGACGCGCGTGATGCCCTGGGCCGGCTCGGTCGACATTCACGTCATAGTCGTAATCCGAGCCGAGGAAACCGACGCCGGCCGAATCGAAGCTGGCGAAGCGAAAGTCGCGATTGTGGCCCGAAGACGCCGAGAAACAAACACAACACGAGAATCCAGAAAATCACTCCGCCGCCCAGCACGGGCGCGGCGGCGGTACCGTGCCCCGGCTCGGCATGAAACAGCACTTCGATCAATCCCATGACGCCCGCGGCAATCAGCAGGAACGGCCAGTAATCGCCAATCCTGGAGAACTGAGAGCAGATCGGGCCGGATATTGATCAGCAGAAAAAATACGCCGATCAGAATCAGGATGACAGCGGCCCGGTGACGGAGCGCGGTCTCACGGCTGGGCTCCGGGTCGCCATGATCTGGCGGAGGGGGTGGCGGGGCCGTGGAAGAGCCAGTCCCGGAAGAAGGCGGAACTCTTCCCCAGCCCCGTCTCCCGCCGACAAGCCTCAGCAGGCCGAAGACAATCAGCAGCACCGGCCAGGTCTGGCTGAAGCGAAACTCGGTGAAGCGGTCGAACGCAAACAGGACGCCGATCGTGATCAGAATAATCGGCCCCGTAATCGCCCGCACCAGGTACGCGCTATGGTCGTTCATGGCGGCGCCTCCTAGCGGACTTCCGCGCTGCCGTTCGCATCCGCATCCGGCGCGCTGACGGCACGGCTGCGCGGTGTGACGCGCGCGTAGAGCATATAGAGGCCGCAGACGATCAGGCCCACGGGCCAGTAGCGCTCCAGCGTTCCATGCTGATGATGTCCGTGGTATCGAGCAGCAGGATAAACCGAGGCCGATCAGAAGAAGGGCGCCGGCGGGGAATCTGCCCGTGCGTCGGCCGGACGTCGAACAGGCTGGAAAACTCTTCCACCGAAGCACCCATGGCGGCGGTTGCGCGCCGTATGGTATGCCTCAAAAGCCATGTAGAAGACCCAGGCGGCAATCAGCAGGCCGACCAAAGGTTCGAACGCGTCCAGCATGCTGAACTCGCGAGGCTGACCAGAAGCCCGAAGACCACGGCATGGATCAGTCCTTTGGCGTATTGGCCGTTATAGATCGCGCCCACGCCCGGGATGAATCCGAGAATCAGCGCCAGCGTCGGGTGCGCGCTCGCATCGCCGGGCGGAATGTTCGTGAGGCGGGGCCGTGTAAGGCGTGAAAGGCTGTGACGGCCGCGGGGGCGGAGGCGGCGCGCTCGCCACCGGCACGTGCTCCGCGCAGTAGACCGAACCCAGCGCCGGCCGCTGGCACTCCTGGCACATGGGCTTTCCGCAGTCGCGGCAAAATGCCGAGGCGGGTGTTTCGGGATGATTGGCGCAATTCATGGTTATTTCCTGTTAGCGCTGCTTCCTGTTGTCGGCCCCGGCATCGGGGTTTGGCTGCTGTTTGGGGGATTCGAGCTTGCGCTTGTCCGCCTTGGCGTCGGCCGCCGCCTCTTCTTCCTGTTTCTGCTGCTGCGTCCAGTCGTTGATCTGGGTTCTTGACTTCGTAAACCAGCCGCATGCTTTCATAACTCTTCACCGCGCGATCCCAGATGCGATGCGTCCGGTTGTCGAGCGAAGTCCACAGCCGCACGGGGTCGAGGTCGGCCGCCGTGAAAGTCCGCTCGGGCAAGCCGCAGCCGCGCGCCATGATGGTCAGCGACATCAGCGTCAGCACCGCGCCCATCACGAAGCGTGGCCGCAATACCGGCGCGAACGTCCGGTTGATCCAGCCGCTGATGCCCTTGCCGCGCAGCTTGAATTCCCAGCCGGAATTCGTGGCATGCAGGATCTTCGTCACCAGAGCGGGTGGAATTTCCACATCGGCCGCGCGCTCCATAAAGCCAAGGGCGAAGCGGGCGTCTTCCGCCAGTTCCGCGCACGCCTTGCAGGATTCGAGATGGCGCACGAAGGCGTCCGCTGCTCAGCGGAACCGCGAGAGTACCGTCGATCCAATCGGCCAGCAGGATCTCGAATTCGGCGCAACTCAACGTACGTTCCATTAAACTTCAGCCACTAAAACCCACTGCTAAACCGCGGTTCTGTATTTCTTCAACAACCGGCGCCAGTTCGGCCCGGCCGCGGTTCAACCGCGATTTCACGGTTCCTTCCGGGATGGCCAGAACGTCGGCAATCTCCCGGTACTCCATTTCCTGCAAATCCCTCAGAATGATCGTTTCGCGAAGCTCCGGCGAAAGCTTGCTCAGCGCGGCCTGCAGCAATTCGCTGGCCTCGCGCCCGGCTACCGCGCTGTCGGGACGGCTGGGGGATTTGAATTTCTCCTCCGTCCGCCCTTCCATGCCCGGAAGCTGTTCCTCGATCGAATCCGTAATCCTCTCGTTTCGGGTTCGGCGATAGTGGTCGATCAACAGGTTACGGGTAAGCCGGGCGAGCCAGGTGGTGAAAGATCCCTCCGTCGAGCGGAAGCTGCCCAGGGTCCGGAAAACACGCAGAAACACTTCCTGCGTCAGATCCTGCGCTTCGGAATCCTTGCCCGTAAATCGGTAGCAAAGGCCGTAGACCCGGCGCGAGTGCAGGCGCACCAGTTCTTCCCAAGCCGCGTCATCTCCGCTCAGACAACGCTCGACGACTGTAGAATCCGGATCCAAGCTACCCGCGATCATGTTGGAGCGGGCGCCCGAAATCCCCCAGACCGCCGCCGCCGCTGTTGCCATCACCAGTTCATTCCTTCCGATAGAAGGAACGAGGCTTTCCCATCATAGGTTCAATTTTTCGCGGAATCCACCAGGAAAGGGCCGCCGGACCGGTCCGCCGCACCTGTTATGCTTGCATTCTAAGGAGTTATTGGCTTCGTTTTGTAAAAATGACCTGCCCTTTCTGCGGCTCACATGGAAGATCGGGTGATCGACTCGCGGGAGAGCCGGGAAGGCGACTCGATCCGGCGCCGGCGCCAGTGCCTGGGCTGCGAGAAGCGGTTCACCACCTACGAGCGCATCGACGAAGTGCCGTACATGGTGATCAAGAAAGACGGCCGGCGGGAGAAATTCGACCGCCAGAAGGTCCTGAACGGCCTGCTGAAAGCCTGCGAAAAGCGGCCAATCAGCATGGCGAAACTGTCGGATCTGGTCAACCAGGTGGAGGCGCGGGTCACCGATTCGCCGGACCGGGAAATCACTACCACCGAGATCGGCGAGTACCTGATGGACAGCCTGCGCGGGGTGGATAAGATCGCTTATGTGCGGTTTGCTTCGGTTTACCGGGATTTCCAGGACGAGCAGGCGTTTTTGAATGAATTGCGGAGCCTGACACGGCAGCATCCGAGCTGAAAGGCAAACGATGATACCCGGCAACTCTCCACAGCTTCCCGATCCGGCCGCGGAGCCTCGCCGGGTCGAAATCAACCTGAGCCAGATCCGGGTCGGCGGCGGTGCCGCGGGGTTCCTCTTCGCGGCTGGCACCGTGTACATATTCTTCCTGGGGATTCCGGCGTTGCGTTGGTTCCTCGCCGGGGCCATCGTGGTGGGTACCGTGATTTCCGTCGCACTGCGGATCTTTCACAGGCATAAGCCAACCCGGCCCGCCACTGCACTCTCGATCTGACCTGCGGCGACGCCGAGGTCATGAACTTGCCCAACGGTACGCCGATGCGGTTCCGGCTCTCGTTCGCGCTGTGCGCCGTTCTGGGGTGCCAGGTGTCGGCGCAAACCACTCCGGTTGCTCCACTTGGCGCGTTTGATCTGGGTCTGGAGGAGCGGTCCGGGCCGGGATCGGAGGTCATATTTTTCGTCGCGCGCGCTTCACACCTGTATTTCGCGGCATCCAGTCCCGGCGGATACCTGGAGTTTCAAACCAGCGAGGAAGGTTTGATGGAAAGCACAGGGTCACTGGGTTCCGAACCGGTGGACGGATTCGATGTGGATGAGGCGGGAAACAGGTTTGCGCTGCATGGCGGTGTCCGGCTGTCCGAATTCGACCGCGAGGGGAAGTTCGAGCGAACGTTGAGTCTGGCCAGTGGGTTCGTTGGCTTGTCGCTGATCGGGAGCAAGCCCGCGGGGATTACCCGCGACGGCGTCATGCGTTTCCTTGAGCCTCCGGATAGCGGAATCGGCACGCTTCAGGAATATCCGCCGCCATGGCTGCTTTTCACAGTGGGGAACGACCGGCTCGGCGTTCTGCGCCCGGAAGCTCCCGCGATTCACACCTTCCAGGTTGAGGAAGACGGCGTCACCAATGAGGTCTCAGTGGCCTTGGCGAGCAGCATCGTTGCTTCACGCAAACCGATTGCCGCCGCTGCCGACGCGTCCGGGACGATCTACCTGCTTGGGTCGGCGAGTAGCCCGGGTCGGGTTTCGGTCATTGAATGCAACGAACACGGAGAAGAGAAATTCACCTTCGACTATGCGACGCCCGGGGCGTTTCAGCCTCGAATGATCGCCGTCGGCAGCGAACGGGTTTACCTCGCCGATCCCTTCGGGAAAATTGTTTTCTATCCGCGGAACGCCGCACCGACCCGGATTCTCGATTCAGACCCCCGGCTTCTTTCAGACCTCGAACCCGTGAAGGATGCCACTGGCAAGGCCGGGTTCAGAGAACAGGTTGTGGTGAAACTGGAGGTCGGCGAGGATGGGTTTCCGAAAAATGCGCGCATCGCCAGCCTGGCCGCTCTGAACGGCGTTTCCGAGGTGATGGAGGCGATCCAAGCCTGGCGCTTCCAGCCCGCCACAAAGTCTGGCAGGCCGGTTCAGGTTCCGATGGAATTCCAGATCGCGTTACAGTAAAATCCGAAGCCAAATGAAGTTCCGCTGTCAGGATCTCCCAAATGAAGGCGTGGTTCTGATTCCGGCCGATTCTCAGGCATTCCGACCTTTGTTTGCCGATATCAGGCGTCACCTTGAATCTCCTCCTCCCGGAGGGCCACCGGAGTTGCCAGGTGACCCGGATCCGCTACCGGAGGGCAACGACCCGGCCGGTGCAATTCTGTGGAATCAAAGCGACAGATTCATCTGCGCGGAATCGCTGATCTGGAAGTACCAGGAGACCGGCGGACACGAATACCAGAGTTCCTCAGTGATGGGGGTCGGAGCGACGCCTTCTCTGCTGCTGCCTTTCGGAATGCCGGAAGACAGGCGGCAATTTACCACCTACTGGCACACCATCCTGCCGAACTCAAAGCGATACCTCAGCGAGGGCTCCGTATTCGGCACGAACGCCGATGTGCGCCCGCCCGCGCCGGAAGAGATCTGGAAGGGCGGGATTATGAGATGGGGAGGACCTCGGGAACATCTGCCCGTGGAACCGCTGAGGAACGCCACGCTTGTGCTGGACGGGGTCTTCTTCTCAAGCGGGGAATGCGCGGGGCCTGATGAAATGCACCTCTGGGAGCAGATTCTGTGCGCGGCCGGAGTTCATCGGGAACTGGCCTGGGCGGCGCGGGAGGGGGTTGCCGCAGGGCTCGAACCAGGCGAAATCCTCGCCCGCATGGCGCGGATCACAGGCTCTGCCGGAGGGCCGCCCCCGCCGCCGCCTCCTCCTCCGCGAGGCCCGATTGGCGCGGAAACGTTTCGAGCTCGCGAACGCCATTCGCTGGCGCGGCTGATCGAGGCAAGACAGCGTTCATGGGGCGACGAGCGGACCGTTTCGATGCTGGTGGGCTGGGCTGAGACCGTGCTGCCTCAATACCGGCGGATCTGATCGAGCGCCGTCACAGTGAAGTCCGGCGGGAAGCCCAAATCATCCGCCGCGGCCCCGGAACGATTGCACCAGCAGACCTGATATCCGTAAGCCTTCGCGCCAGCCGCATCCCAGGCATTCGACGACACGAACAGAATCTCCGCCGCCGGGATGTCCAGGATCTCCGGTCCGAGCGCGTAGACCCGGGACGAAGGCTTGTAGGTCCCGATCGGTCGACCGAAATGACGTGCTCGAAAAAACGAAGCCATTTCATTGTGCCGGACTGCGGCCTCGATCATCCCCGCCGTCCCGTTCGAAAGAATCGCCAGCGGCACGCCCGCAAGGCTTTCCAGCGCGGCCCGGACTTCCGGGAACGCAACGGGCCGATAGATACGCCTCCATCAGCCGATCGATTTCCCCTTCGGTGATTTCCATCCGAAGCTCGCGCGCGGAGGCGCGCAACGCCGACTCCGTCACTCTGCGGAAATCCTCGTAGCGCTCCATCAGCGTGAGCAGCCACGTCCGCTCCAATTGCCTCCGACGCCATAGATCCGAAAGGGTTTGCAGGTTTCCCGCGATCCCGTCCCCGGCGCTCGTCACGACCGAATGCACATCGAAAAGCGTACCATACGCGTCAAACACAATAGCCCGGGATTTCATTCGCGTACCCATTATGCACGCAACTATTAATACGCCGTTACCATCCAAATCAGTGTATTGTCCCGGCGAAAGCCTGTGATAATATTGAAACTCGGGAGTTGTGTGCGGTCGCTGTGGCCGAGATGGTTCGCGATCCGGTCGTTTACCCTTCCTAAAGACAACAAAGCAAAAAAGATGACTGTTTCTGGCACGCTTGTTCTCCGTGGAATCTGCGTGGCCTCTGGAATTTCGATTGAAGGGGGTGCTCTGCCATGCCGCATGACGATGACGATCAATTTCTAAGCGAAGCTCCGGTAGGCATCAATTTCGAGGAAGAGGCGACCAAGTTCTTCGATCCGGAAGCGGAAGCGGATTTCCTCCATCCGCATCAGCAGCCGGTCGAAGAGTCGATCTACACCGACGACCCGGTTCGCGTCTATCTGCGCGAAATGGGCGCGGTACCGCTGCTCACCCGCGAGGGCGAAGTCGATCTCGCGCGGCGCATGGAGCGCGGCAAACTGCGCATGCAGAAGGCGATCAGCCGTTCGGCGCTGGTGCAGCTGGCGGTGGTGGAACTGGCGGAACAGCTCAAGAAGAACCCCGACGATCTCGACAATATGGTCGATATCGGCGGCGATATCGAAGAAGGCACGCCGGCCGACACCAAGAAGCGCGCGGATATCCGGCAGATCTTCGTCGAGATCCAGAACGCTCACAGAAAGCAGACGCAGCTTCAGGAAAAGCTCGAGAGACGCCTCCGGCCAACAAGACGGGCGCGCAAGAAGCTGATGATGAAGCTCTATCGCGCGCTGGTGGAAACGTCGCTTGCGATCCGGCGCGTGCCGTGGATCGCCAGCCGGTGGCGCGAATTCACCCGGGAAATCGAGCGCGCGGTCGATGAGCTGAACCATCTGGACCGCGAGCTGAAGAAGCTCGAAGGCAAGAACAACGCCGCCCAGCAGCCCCGCATCCGCGAACTGAAACGCGAAATCAGGAAGCGCGAAGTCAGCGCGGCGGCCTCGCTCGAAGAGCTGAAGCACACCCTGACGGTGATCCGTCACGGCGAGCAGGAAGCCGAGCGCGCCAAGAAGGATCTGGTGGAGGCCAATCTCCGCCTGGTGGTTTCGGTGGCGAAGAAGTACGTCAATCGCGGCCTGCATCTGCTCGATCTGATCCAGGAAGGCAATATCGGCCTGATGCGCGCGGCCGACAAGTTCGAATACCGCCGCGGCTACAAATTCTCGACTTACGCCACCTGGTGGATCCGCCAGGCGATCACGCGCGCCATCGCGGACCAGTCGCGCACCATTCGTATTCCGGTTCACATGAACGAGAGCATGAACAAGTTCCTGCGCGCTTCCCGCGAACTCGAAAAGGAACTGGGGCGCACGCCGACCAACGAAGAAATCAGCCGCCGGATGGATATTCCGGTGGAGAAGGTCCAGAAGCTGAAGACCATCTCGCGCGATCCGGTGTCGCTCGAAACTCCGGTCGGCCGCGACGGGGAATCGGCGCTGGGCGATCTGATCGAAGACCGCTGGGTGGGTTCGCCGGTCGATGCGGTGATCGAATCGAACGTTCGCGACGAGACCGCCGGCATTCTGAAAACGCTTTCTCCGAAAGAGGAGAAGGTGATCCGGCTGCGCTTCGGCATCGGCTGCGAGCGCGAGCACACGCTCGAAGAGATCGGCCAGGAGTTCGACGTCACCCGCGAACGCATCCGGCAGATCGAAGCCAAAGCGCTGCGGCAGTTGCGGGCTCCGGAACGGGCGCGCCGGCTGCGGGCGCTCCTCGCCGCCCGCTAAGGATTTCCGTCCATGAGCGAGATTCAGGTAACCCTGCCGGACGGAAGTGTCCAGGACCGTCCCGGCCGGAACCACGCGCGCTCGATATCGCGCAGAAAATCAGCCCGCGTCTGGCTGACGCCGCGATCGTCGCGAAGGTCAACGGCCGCCTCTACGATCTGAAGCGGCCGCTCGAAGCCGACGCGACAGTGCAGATCCTGACGCCGAAAGATCCCGAGGCGCTCGAGGTCTACCGCCACTCGACCGCGCATCTCTGCGCCGCCGCCGTGCTGGAGCTGTTTCCCGAAACCAAGCTCGGCATCGGCCCGCCCATCGACACCGGCTTCTATTACGATTTCGACCGTCCGGAGCCGTTCACCCCGGAAGATCTGGAAAAGATCGAAGCGAAGATGTGGGAGATCCAGGCGCGGAACCTCACCTACGATCGCCGGCTGATCGCGAAGCCGGAAGGCCTCGAAAAGTACCGCGACGATGAACGAGCCGATGAAGGTCGAGCTCATCGAAGAGCGCGCCGACGACATCTTTTCCGAATACACGCTGGGGCCGGATTTCATCGATTTCTGCCGCGGCCCGCACATCCCCGACACCTCGAAGATCAAGGCGTTCAAGCTGCTTTCGATCGCCGGCGCCTACTGGAAGGGCGACGAGAAGAACAAGCAGCTGCAGCGCATCTACGGCACCGCCTGGTTCACGAAGAAGGAGCTCGACGAGTACCTCACCAAGCTCGAAGAAGCGAAGAAGCGCGACCACCGCAAGCTCGGCCAGGAGCTCGATCTCTTCAGCATTCAGGAACTCGCCGGGCCGGGCCTGATCTTCTTCCATCCCAAGGGCGGCATCATCCGCAAGCAGCTGGAAGACTGGATGCGCGACGCGTATCTGAAGCGCGGCTATTCGCTCGTCTACACTCCGCACGTGATGCGGCGCGAGTTGTGGAAGACCTCCGGCCACGCCGGCTTCTATTCGGAGAACATGTTCACGCCGATGGAGCTGGACGACGCCGAATACCAGCTCAAGCCGATGAACTGCCCGGGCCACATCCTGATCTATCGCGACCGGCAGCACAGCTATCGCGATCTGCCGGTGCGGCTGGGCGAACTCGGCACGGTCTACCGTTACGAGCGCTCGGGCACCATGCACGGCCTGCTGCGCGTGCGCGGCTTTACCCAGGACGACGCGCATATCTTCTGTACGCCCGAACAGATCGAAGACGAGATCGTGAACTGCCTCGACTTCGCCACCGACACCCTGAAGACGTTCGGCTTCAACGAATACAAAGCCGAGATTTCCACCTGGGATGGCGGCGCGAGCGGCAAGTACGACGGCGAAGCCGACGAACTGGGCACTGGCCGAAGGCGCGCTGCGCAAGGCCTGCGACCGCCTCGGAATCCACGCCACGGTGATTCCGGACGAAGCGGCGTTCTACGGGCCGAAGATCGACGTCAAGCTGGTGGATGCGATCGGCCGGCTCTGGCAGCTTTCGACCGTGCAGTTCGATTTCACGCTGCCGCGGCGATTCGAGCTCGAATACATCGCCGAAGACGGGAAGAAGCATCGCCCGCTGATGGTGCATCGCGCGCTGTTCGGATCGGTCGAGCGGTTCTTCGGGATCCTCATCGAGCACTACGCCGGCGCGTTTCCGGTGTGGCTCGCGCCGGTGCAGGCGGCGATTCTTCCGATCACCGACAAGCAGGCGGCGTACGCGCACGAAGTCGCGGAGAAGCTGAAAGCCGCGGGCGTGCGCGTCACGCGTGGACGACCGCAGCGAGAAGGTGAATCTCAAGATCCGCGACGCGCAGATGCAGAAGGTGCCCTACATGCTGGTGGTCGGCGGGCGCGAAGCGGATGCCGGCCAGGTCGCCGTGACGGCATCGCAAACGCGGCGATCTGGGGCCCACCAGCGTGGAGGAATTCACGCGCACCATTACCGCCGAAATCGCCGCCCGATCGACGGATTAGTTGACCGATTAGAGTATTTCTTCCCGCCGCGCCTGTGGGATAATCCAAACACTATGCGGTACGGAATTCGTCGGTGGATTGCTATGTTTGCGTGCGGTTTTGCGGTGCTTTCGACCGCGCGCGCCACCAGCGTCGAGCGTCTGTCATTCGAAGAACTGACTGACCAGTCGGAACTCGTCGTCTCCGGCCAGATCGATCGCTCCTGGGCGGAGTGGGACGCGGAACACAAATACATCTGGACGCGCTACGAGCTCAGCGTGTCGGCAACCCTCAAAGGCAGCGCGGGATCGACCGTGACTTTGAGCGAGCCGGGCGGCATCGTCGGCGACAAGGGCATGAACGTCGCGGGCGCGGTGGGTTACCAGCAGGGCGAGAAAGTGGTGGTCTTCCTGCAGCGCATGCCGAATGGCTACCTACGCACGGCGGGATGGAGCCAGGGCAAGTTCCACGTGGATCAGGATGGCAAGCTGCATGGCGAGACATCGGCGCTGGGTCTCGAACTGGTGGGCGCGAACGCGCGCACCGCGACGCCGCTCCGATCGCTCGAAGGTTTGAGCGTGGCGCAGCTTCGCGGGCTTGTTTCCGCCCGCGCGGGGAGGAAATAATATGCGCCGCATCTTTTCTTCGACGGGCCGCGGCGCCATTCTACTCATCCTTCTGGCTTCCGCCGGTTTGGCCTACATCCGGCAGACCACCGGCACCACACCTCTGGTGCGCACGGACAACGCGGGCATTCAGTTTTATCTGAATAATCTGGTGGTCGCGGGCGTGCAGAGTAGCGCGTCCGGGTCGACTGTCTCGGTGATAACGACGGATAGCAATCCGCTGCAGGCGGTTCGCGGGGCGCTCGCAACCTGGAACAGGTCCGGCGCGAATGTCGATTTTCTCCCGCTGAAGTCGACGGCGGCGGTGATCAACGGGAGCGACAACCAGATGACGATCGCAATCGGGTCGACCGCGTCGGATATCAGTATCGTGGGAGGCGCACTGGCTGTTACGCTCGACACGTTCAATCCGGCGACCGGCGTGATTTCGGATTCCGACATCATCATCAATCCGGCGGATTGTTTTACCACGACGGGCAAGGCCAGCGCCTGTCTGCCCGTACAGGGGGTACAGCCTCCCGCCTACGATTTTCAGGCGACCATGACCCATGAGCTGGGGCATTCGCTCGGCCTCAATCACACCGGACTGCTGGGCTCCACCATGTTTCAGTACAACACTGCGACCGAGCGGTCATTGAGCAGCGACGAGCTTGCGTTCGCCTTTTCCGTTTATCCGCCAACCACTCCTGCCAGCTTTGGCACGATCAGCGGAACGATTACATCCGGGGGCGCCGCGGAACCCTACGCGTTGATCACGATGGCCGATCCCGCCCCTGCTGGCCAGGCGGCCGGCTCCTATAGCGCGCTCGCGGATGCGAACGGAAACTACGCGTTGAAAGTTCCTCCCGGGTCTTATCAGGTGTATGCGGAACCTCTGAATGGCGTAGTCCAGCCTGGTAACCTTTATTTCACGGGGTTGCAGGCCGCCCAGGTGCAACCGTTCATGGCGACCCGGTTCAGCGGCGCTGTCGCTGTTACGGCCAACAACACATCCACCGCAAATATCAGCGTCCCGGGCGGCGCGTCGGCCATCCCCGTGCCGTATGTGTCGGCAACCAGCGTGAACGGCAGCGCCGACGTTGAGTTCTTTACGGGCGGCCCCACGTTTGTGGCTTCGGGCCAGCCGGTCGACCTCCTGCTCGCCGGAACGGGGTTTGACGGCACGTTGACTGCCGCGAATTTCGCGATTCTCGGCGGCGGAGTCACCGTGCAGTCGGGCGGTGTTCGCCTCGATCCGAACGGATCCACCGTAGGCGGCTTCCCGATTCTGCGCGTGACCCTTAATATAACCGCACAGCAGGGACTGAGCCTCGCGAGCCTCTTCGTTACCAAAGGCGCCAACACGCTGTCGATATCCGGCGCTCTGGTGATCGGTCCCCCGACCCCGGCGACCTCATCCCAGGGTGTTGTAAATTCCGCCAGCGGTCTCGGGAACGGCAGCGGAAACGGCGCGGTTTCCCCGGGAGGTCTTTACAGCGCTTACGCCGCTCCCTACTCTCCTGGCCAGCCCAACCTGGGCTCCGCGACGGCGGTCAATAACGCGGGGTACGATCCTTACGGTTTCCTCGCCCCGCAGTTGGGTGGAATCAGTGTCACCTTTGACGGCGTGGCCGCTCCGATTTTCTTCGTCAACGGAAGCCAGATCAATTTCCAGGTCCCGTTTGAAGTCTCCGGGAAAATCGGCTCAACAAGCAGCGTTGTTGTCAATTACCTGGGCAGCGCCAGCGTGCCGGTGAGCGTACCGGTGCTCAGCGAACAGCCTGCGCTGGTTTCGGTCAACAGCAGCGGCAGCGGGCCGGTCGCCGCGGTGAACCAGAATAATACTCTTAACACCGCCGCTAACCCGGCGCCGCCAGGCAGCGTTGTTACGGTCTACGGAACCGGCGTAGGACAGCAGAGCGGTTACACCGTGTTTCAGACCGGTCAGGGCGCACCGGATCCGCCTGGCGGATTCACGGGTAACTACACCTACAGCATTGGCGGTTCCGCCCGGGCGGCTGTTTCATACGCGGGACCGACCCCGACCGCCGTGGGTCTGGCGCAATTCAACGTGACCATCCCGGCCAGTGGTCTGGGCGGCGCCGTGTCGATTGTAGTCACCAGCCCCAACGGAGCGAGCAGCCAGCCCGGCACAACCATTTTCGTGCAGGGTTCCTCGTAATACAGAAGCCGGGCCCGCGGGTATTACCGCTTGACGTCGCGCGTCTCGATCTCAATCGACGCGCGCGCCTTGCGCAGATCGAATAGTTCCATCACGATTGCAACCAGCATCAGCGAAACTCCGCCCAGCAGCAGGGGCAGCGAGAAATCCGCCCACGTCCGAACCACCAGCGTGAGCGCGGTCACCATTACCATCGCGATAAAAAATACCGTTGCCACATAAAGCAGATAATGCGCCCGCGAGATCCATGCAATGCGGCTCGTGAATAACTGCACCTGCGCGCGGATTGCCTCGCGACGCGCGGCGCTGCGTACCCGGGTCGCGCCATTCCGCGGTCAGGGTCCGCAGTCGCTCCGACATCGCCTGGTGCTTCGCGCTGATGGTGCCGATCAGAATCGCGTTCGCCGAAATCATCACCACTGGCGTAACCGCCGCGCCGATTGCTGTCATGGCGGATTGCGCCTGCGCTGGACCGATCTGTGTGCCTATTTGCATGCTCGCCCTCGTAGAGACGATTATGATAGACAGCACCCGTGAAGATTGCCTTCACATTTGCGATCGCGGCTCTGTGCGGTTCGACCATCGGGCACGCCCAGGAAATCCGGCTCTACTCCGAGTTCGAGCGCTTCGATCCGTTCGGGAATCCGGTCGCTTCCGATCGCGATCATGGCTCCGCGCGAAATCCTGTCGCCCGCCGTGGCGCGCAACGGCCACCTTTCGCTGCACGTCGTGATTAGCGGTGCCGGCCGGCACCAATTATCTTCTCTATACCGGCTCCAATCCGCCCGGACATTCTGCGAGTCAAACTCTATCGCGAATATTTCACCGCATGCGGCAACGATTTCTGTCCCGGATTGGCTGGCGGAACAGAACTCGCCCACCTTTGGCGCGATTCCGGAGTTTCGTCACGATCTCGCACGGCCCGCCATGGACCAGCAGACAACGCGGTGTTATCTGCTCGATATCTGGGCGCCGCCTGATACGCCGCCGCGCCGCGTGCGTGTCGAGGCGTTGCTGAAGACCGGGACCTGGCTGGTGGCGCCGCTCGAAGTGCGGGTCCTCGCAACCTGTTATACCCGATGCGCCGTGACGACCGGTTTGCAGAAGATGTCGCGCCATTGGACGAGCCTTCGAGCGCCACGGCGCAGATCCAGTTGCTCCGATACCTCGCCGGGCTGCCGATCGAATTGCCCGGCCAGCATGCTGCGCGTGCGCGACATGATTCAGCGCAATGCCGCCGAAGACATGCTTCTGGCCCGTTCGTTCGAACACCGGGCCGCTGTTTCCGGAACTCAACCTATTGTCGTGGTGGCCTTTCGTCTATCCTGGGCCGGGCGCGGAATGGTATCTCAAGGTTCGCGATTTCCTGTACCGGTTTGACCCCTGAACCCAGTCTCACAGTTTTGTGGTACTTTCTGGTACCCGCAAGTCGCAGAATTCACACAACGTTTACAAAGGGCACTATACAGCGGGAACATTCCGTGGTAAGAATGAGGTGTAGCACCCAGCGGGAGCCTGAATCTCAGGTCTCGCTGATCTGAGACGCGGGGCCGCACTGTTTTTCCATTTGACAAAACCAGAAATCAGATCAGCGCCAGGACTCCCCGTCTGCTACCGGGCCGCTACCGAAATTGAACACAGGGGTTTTAGATCCGCATGGACTCCGATCGCAAGTACCGGCAACACGGTTACTTTGACAGCAGCAGCAATTCATCCAACGGGAACGGCAAGTAACGGCGCATCGCGCCCGAAGCCCTCGGGGCCGCGTCCGCCCCTCGACATTACCGGGCCCCGCCTGCCGCGCCTCGTTCAGGCAGTGACAGCCTCGCGCTGTTACAACTGCTCGACGACGCTGCCCCCGGATACCGCTCTTCGACGGCACCGTGCCCCAAATGCGGAACGGCCACTGCACTGTTGCAAACAGTGCTCCCACTTCGAGCCCTCCACGCGCTTTCAGTGCACCAAGCCGATCCCCGTTCGCATCCCGCTGAAGGATCAGGCGAACGTCTGTACGCTGTTTTCGCCGCGCGTTACGGTGGCGCGCGAGGCTTCCTCGGCGCAGATGCCCGGCGGGCCGGCCAGCACCGGGAATGAACACGCCGCCCCCGCGCAATGCCAGCGACGCCCGCGACGCTTTCGACCGGCTGTTCAAGAAGTAAGCCAAAATAGATCGGCTTACATCCAATAAAAACAAAATCCTTCACAGTTGTTTCGTCCGTAACTCACTGTTCTGTAATGAGTGAGGGTTTACAACGGGTCATGAGGTGCGATCTCCACGTTCACACGGTGCATTCGGGAATGTGTACAGTCCCGGGACTCACCCGCGTTTGCAGGGAGTCTTACAACGAGCCGCATGCGCTGTACGAACGGCTGAAACAGCGCGGCATGGACCTCGTCACGGTTACCGATCACGATTCCATCGATGCGGTGGAAGAACTGCGCCGCTATCCCGATTTCTTTCTAAGTGAAGAAGTCACCTGCACCATGCCGAGTGGCACAGAAATGCACGCCGGCGTTTATGGAATCGAAGAGCACGATCACATCGAGCTGCAGCGCCGCCGTCATGACATCGAGAGCCTGCTCGCTTATGCGCTCGAACGCCGCCTGTTTGTAACGGTAAATCATCTCTATTCCAGCCTCACCGGGCCGCGTAAAGAAGACGATTTCGCCGTTTTTGCGCGTGATTTTCACGGAGTTGAAACAGTCAACGGCCAGATGCTGGCCCGCTCCAACAAGCTGGCGCGGGAATTCGCGCGCCGCTACTCGAAGCCGGTGGTCGGCAGGAAGCGATTCGCACACCCTGGCCGGACTTGCGCGCACATTTACCGAAGTTCCTGGCGCATCGAATGCTCAGGAATTCCTGGCAGGTATGCGGCGCGGCCAGAGTATTGCCATGGGCGAATCGGGGGATTATTTCAAATTGACTTCGGATGTTTTCCTGATCGGCGGATCGCTGATCGCCGAGAAGCCCTGGATCGCTCTCGGCTTCGGTCTGTTCGCGCTTGCGCCCGTCATCACCGCCGGGAATTACCTTCGTGAACTGGCCTTCGCCTGGTACTGGTCGCAACAGACCGCGGCATCCCGTCGGAGTTCCGCTCGGCGTTTCGCCGGAGGTCGCCTGATGACTCTCGCACGGGCCAAATCCACGCTCTTCGCGCCTGACAACACCATCATGCGGCGTTTCAACCGCTGGCGCGCGCCGCGCTGGTTCCGCTGGTGGATGCTGCTGGCAACCCGGGCCGGCGACGGCTGGCTTTGGGGCACCATCGGGATTGCCGTACTGCTTTCTCCGGACGCAGCGCGGTTCCGTGCCATTGAGGCCGCGGCCTGCGCCGTCGCGCTCGGGATTGTTTTATTTCACAAGCTGAAGCGGATGGTGTGCCGGCTGCGCCCGCGCGACATCGAGCCTCACTGCTGGGCGCAGATTGTGACGCGGGACAAATTTTCGTTTCCCGTCAGGCCATTCGACGACTGCGTTTGCGGTTGCGTTGTCGCTGGGTTCGTTTTATCCCGAGATCATGCCGCTTCTGCTGTTGCTGGCCGCGAATGTGGCGGTATCGAGAGTCGTGATCGGAATGCATTTCTTAAGCGACGTACTGGTCGGGTCCGGCATGGGTGCGCTGCTGGGCTACGTCGCTTTCCGCTTCGCGCGCTGAGAGACCGCGGGCACATGTCCCGCGTAGCCGGCGCGCGCGCTTCAAGGGCGGGGGCTTCCTTGCACGGAAGCCCCTTCGCTCCTGGGCACTGTTCCCTATTGCGTGTAGACGATCACTGTGTTCGACGCGACGAGGGGCCCTGAAATTGTCCGCACCACGAGCCCTATTCCGCTCCCGGTGCTGCAGATGCCCTTTCCGCAGGTATCCAGGCCCGGCGGCAATTGGACATTCACCTGGTCCACGCCGTTGATCATTTCAGGTGCGGTCCCGGCATATAACACTTCGAAAGGCGGGCCACCAAAGTACGGCACCACTTCGATCAGATCCTGGAATGCGTCGTTCGCGGACTGCGAAATCGCCCCGTTCAGCGTCGTTCCGGGATTGCCCAGGCCCGTGAGGTAGAGCGACACGATCGACCCGACCGCGGCCGGATGGGAAGCACTGTTGACGGTGAAGTCCTCGTTCACAGCGACGAATATCCCGATTGAGAGATAAACACCCTGCGGCAGTAAGGCCGGGAGAAGAGAGCCGCCCGGCGTAGTTACGTCTATTCTTCCCGCTGGCCCACCCCCATACGTGTTGAAAAAAGGCATCTGAAAGTTGATCTGATCGGGTCCGACGTATAACAGCGGCGCAGGCACGGCGTTGACCTTCACGCTGACGCCCGCCAGCTGCGTGGGATAAAGGCCGTTTGAATCCGGCTCGCCCGTGATGCCGACGGCCGGCCCCAGACCGACTCCATAAAGCGTGACCAGTTCTCCTGGCCCCACGCCCGCCGTCGCTTGCGGAATCGCGGAGTTCGTCATCGCGAACACCGCGGGCGCCGTAAGCGCGGTGACCGGGTTTAACCGAACGAGGTTTCCCGCCGACGCGAGCAGGAGCAGGTTGCCGGTGGAATCGAAAGCGGGCGGCTGAGTGGCGGTCGGAGGCAAAAACGTGAAAACCTGCTGCACCGCAGTCGCATTCGAGTTCAGTTCGAGAGCGAAATCGAGGCCACCGGGAGGAATGACGGAGACGCCGAGGTAGCTGGCAAAGCTGGGGAAGGTGTACGCGTCGGTGTGACCTGTCACCCAGGCATTCCCCGTCGGATCGAGCGCTACGCCGGCGACGGTCGCACTCAGGCTAGTGGCGAATAACAGCTGGGTAGCGTCTGCGCTTAGCTTGACCGCAAACCCGTCCCCTCCGGTTTGCAGCGCGCCCGGTGTCGTGGCTATAGACCCGAAGCCGGCGAGATAGACGTCGTTCGCGGCGTCGACTGCCACCGAGCTGACGAAGCTGCTCTCGTAGGGACTGCCTATTATATCGATCGGTGATCCGAACCAGGTCGACCAGATCAGCTGTGATCCATCGGCGGATATGCGGGATACGAAGGCTCCGCTTCCGTCCTTATAGACATTGGCGGTTATCGGAAAATTTCCGGCACTCGAGCCCGCCGGCGACAGTTAGGCTCCCGTCCGCACCCACCGCGAGAGAGCCAATCGAAGTCGCTGCGTCGTAGGTATTTCCGCCCAGCAGGCGCTGAAAGCAAGCTGTTGAGAAGAGATCTTAACCACAAAAGCGTAAGAAACCGCGTTCCCGTAGTTGTCGGGGGGCGTGGGCGTCCCCACTCCGAATACTGGCCCGGTAGCCGGGAAGTTCGGGTCATTCGTGCCCCCCGCGACAAAGACGTTTCCGAAGGAATCGAGCGCGACGCAGCCCGGGTTAGTCTGCCCCAGCGCCGGCTGACCACCAAGGAAAGTCGAGAACAGAATATTGAGGCTTGGGCCGAGCTTCGCCACGAAGCCGGTCTGCTTGTACGCGGCCTTCTGGCTGAACAGCGGTTGAACGAGCGGGAAATCGTCGGAATCCGTCTCGCCGACGATCCAGAAATTGCCGTTCGCATCGATGGCTGCGCCGGCAATGGTCGAATTCCCGCCGCCCAGCGCGGTACTGGCCAACGCCGCCAGCGGAGTTCCGTCCGCGCTGAGAATCGAAAGGAGCGGAATCTGTGTCTGGTCGCAGCTTCCCGGCGAGCTGGCGACGCAGCCATTGTTGTCGATCGACCCGAAGACCGCTACGCCTGCGCCGGGCATTGGCACCACGCCCCGGGCTACGGAATTCGGTATGGGAACGAACTGAAGCGACGATGGCGGAGCAGCGCTGGCGAGCATAGGAACCAATGCCAGCAATACGACGGGGATTCTCATGGGATCGCTCGAAGCACTTTTGCGGCCGTCCTAAGCCACGGAACACGCGAAATACCGCGCGAAAACCCGCAAAAACGCCACGGCGGAGCTCGCCTGAGCACATTCCATAATCAATGCGTGTAAACGGTTACGACGTTCGAGATCACCGCCGAACCGATTGGCATGGTGGTTCCCGCGCTCGTTGACACGGTAACGGAAGTCGGTATGGTTTGAACGGCCAGTAAATAATTCCCGGGGCCGAACGGCAATTGGACGTTCACCTGGTCCAGACCGTTAATCAAGTACGGGGCGGTTCCGGCATACAGGACCCCGAACGTCAGGTCGAGATATGTGATCTGAATGTCGGTCAGGAAAGCAGAATTCGCAGACGTCGCTATCGCCCCGTTGCTTTCCGCCTGGTAGACCGCCTGGCCCAGACCGGTAAGGTAGAGAACGACAACCGACCCCTCCGGAGCCGGATTGGAAGCGCTGTTGATCGACCCGTCCGCGTTCTCCACTCCGAAAACACCTAACGAACCGGCAACCTGCGGCTGGAGCGCCGGGAGAGTACCGGTCGGGGTCGTGACCACGATCGAAGAGGGGGTTGTGACAGCGTAGACGGTCGGACCCTGGGGGCCGAAGAACGGAACCTGTAGATTGATCTGATTGGGTCCGACATAGAGCAGCGGAGCGGCCACGCCGCCGACGTTTACACTCACGCCGCCGAGTTGGGTCGGATAGAGGCCGTTGGCGCCCGGTTCGCCCGTCACGCCGACCGCGGGGCCAAGGCCGACTCCGTAAAGGGTCGTCAGTTCACCCGACGCTGCGCCGGCCGTAGCCTGTGGAACTGCGGAATTCGTGATTGCGAATACCGCGGGCGCCGTAAGCGCCGTGGCCATGTTCAGCCTCAGGAGATTTCCGGCCGGCGCAAGCAGCAGCAGATCCCCGTTGGAATCGAAAGCCGGCGGCTGCGTCGCGGTGGGAGCCAGAAACGAAAAGATCTGCTTGATCGCGCTCGCGTCCGAATTCAGTTCCAGCGCGAAATCGAGGCCGATGGAAGGAATGTTGGAGAGGCCCGGAAAGCTGGTCGCGTTGACCTTGCCCATGCTCGTGGAATAAACCGTATTGCCGGTGATCCAGGCGTTTCCGGCGGAGTCGAGCGTCACGCCTGCAATCGTCGCGGTAAGGTTCGTAGCGAATAACACCTGCGTCCCGTCGGAACTCAGCTTCACCACGAACCCGTTCCCTTCGGTCTGGCCCATCTGGACCAGTTGCGCCTGCGATTGCAGCGCGCCCGGCGTGGTCGGTATCGGACCAAAAGTGAAGCCCGTGAGATAGACGTTATTGGCGCTATCCAGTGCCACCGAGTTGATGAAGCCGGACGTTGGGACAACACCGGGGAACATGGGGAACCCGAGGCCGGTAGACCACATCAACTGTGACCCGTCAGCCGAGATGCGGCTCACGAACGCTCCGCCCCCCTCATTGATATTCACGGTTATCGGAAAATTTGTGGCGACCGAGCTGCCGGTGATCGTCGCGCTCCCGTCGGTACCCACTGCGAGTGCGTAAGGCGTGGTCTCGACCGATCTTTCGTAGCATGTTTCGAAACAGCCTTGGGTCGAATATCCGTTGCCGCCCAGAAAACGGCTGAACACCAGGCTGGGAGGGCTGGACACGCTGGTAAGAATATTCAAACCGCCCGGAGATATCTTTACCAGAAACGTGTAAGTGTAGGTCGCAGGGCCTCCAAGGGTGCTCACAACTTCAGGCGCCCCGACACCGAACGTGGGCCCCGTGGTCGGGAAATTCGCGTCGTGCGTGCTGCCTGCGACGTAGGCGTTTCCACCGCCATCGACTGCGACTCTCAGCACGGTCGTCTTCCCCAGCGCCGGGTATCCGCCCAGAAAGGTCGAGAACAAAATATTCAGGCTGGGATCGAGCCTTGCCACAAAGCCGGTTTGCTGGTAAGCGGCCTTCTGCGTGTAGAGCGCGTGAACGAGCGGGAAATCATCAGAATCCGTCTGGCCGACGATCCAGAAGTTCCCGTTGGCATCCACGGTCGCACCTGCAATGCTGGAGTTCCCGCTCCCCAGCGCCGAGTTCGCCAACGATGCAATCTGATTCCCGGATACGTCGAGTATCGAAAAAAGTGGAAACTCCGTCTGATCGCAGCTCCCCGGGGGATTAGCGGTGCAGCTGTAATTGTTGATCGTGCCATAAACCGCCACACTGCCGTGTGGCAGCGGCACGACGCCCTGTGCGGATGAATGGGGCGAGGGAACGAACTGCAGCGAAGACGAAGCTGCGCAGGCGATGACGGGGGCCAGCGAGAGTAACAGGAGCGCATTTTTCACGGCCTCCCACAGGCACGGCTCGTGCCGCACCAAAACGCCGAAAATACCCGAATTATTTCTTTATGCCTGTGTTAAGCTGACACAGCACCCTGCTACTCTGACCCTCCCGCCAGGGAAAACGGGTGAGAATCCGCGAACTTTCTTTGCCGGCGGCCGTATTCACTGAAGACATGAACCCTCTTGCCTCCGCTCTATCCGCGATCGCGCTGGCCTCACTCGCCGCGCCCTTCGCCGTGGCCGACGGCCAATTCGACCGCACTCTCACGATTTCCGGCCAGGCCGATCTCGATGTCTCGACAGACGCGGGAGGCATCAGCGTCACCACCGGATCTCCGGGCGTCGTGCGCATCCATGCCATCCTGAAGCTGAATACGTCCTGGTTCGGGCCAGCCGGAAGCGAAGAGCGCATTCGTCAGATCGAGCGCAATCCGCCCATCGAACAATCGGGCAATCGCATCCGAATCGGCCACATGAAGGACCCCGACTTGCTGCGCGGCATTTCCATGCGCCTCGAAATCCAGACCCCGCCCGAGACGCGCCTGCACGCCACGGCCGATTCCGGCGGCATCCGCGTCGAGGGGATTCGCGGTCCTGCCGAATGCCAGACCGATTCCGGTGGAATTCACATCCGCAACATAGCCGGTGCCGTGGTTGCGCACGCCGATTCGGGTGGTGTCGAAGCCTTCGATATCGCCGGCCCGATTGAGGCACACACCGATTCGGGCGGCATCCGGCTCTCGCAAACCAAAGCCGCTTCGATTCAGGCCGAGGCCGATTCGGGCGGAGTCGCGCTGACACTGGCCTCAGGCGCGGGCTACGATCTCGATGTCGAAACCGACAGCGGCCGGATCTCGGTGCCGGATGCGACGCAGAGCAGTGAGTCTTCGAGCCACCGCGTCGAGGGAAAGCTGCGCGGCGGCGGCGCGAAAGTGGTGGTGCGCGCCGATTCCGGTTCGGTCTCGATCGATTGACAGTGCCCTAGCAGAGCGCGGCCATCAGCGCGCCGCGCGCGGTTGAATTGAGCGGGTCCGCGGAGACTCGCACCTCCGACAGCTTCACGGGTAGTTCGCGCTCCCCCAGGATCTTCATGAAATGCCCCAGAAAACCCTTCGGGATGGCCGTTCCCCCGCTCAAAACCAGCGGAATCGATTGCTCGAAATGGGGCAGCCGCTGCGCCGATGAAATGTGGTTTCGCAGCGTCTCGACCAGATTCACCATCACCTCTTTGTAATAAACGTTCAACGCATCGTGCGCGCGGTCTCCAATGAGCCCGTTCAGGTGAAACGCCTGTTCCTTCCGCACCCGCATGCGAATGGCAAGGTCGCCGGTCACGATAGCTGCCTGGTTGTCGATGAAGTCGCCCGCTCTGGGAATGCTGAACGCGATCACGGGAACCGAGAGAACCGCCATACAGACGTTGCACAGCCCGCTGCCGCAGGAAATTCCGATCCCGCTGAAGTTGCTGTCGGCCAGCTCGCCGAAGACCACCGCCAGTCCTTCGGTGATGGCCGTGGGAGCGTAGCCCAGATCGCGCAGGGTCTGGCCGATCGAAGCTTCGTGATACGGAATGGCGGCGTCGCTTCCCTCAACCGGCGCGGGCACGCTGAAGAAAACCTTATGGTCTTCGCGGTTCGTCCGCCCGAGCATCCTCGATACGATGCTCCGAACCACCGCCAGGCTGTGCGGTTCCCGCGGATTCAGCACGCCGTTCGCCATCGGGCGGCGCGTCTCCACGTGGAAGACCTCGGCGAATTTCGCGGCGTCGTTGCCGGCTACCAGGATCTCCGCTCCCCGAACCTCGTGGAACACGTTCTCGCGCTTCAGCAGGCTCTCTGCCAGCGCCGACCACGGCAGCGTCAGAAAGGCGTTGAGCTGCGATTCGTATTGATATTTCTTGTCGATGCTTCGCGCCACGACAATCCGGCTGGTGCCGACATCCAGACCTAACGGCTGGGTGCTGTCTTGATCCGCTTTGTTCATGAGGTATTTCTAGACTTCTGTTTGGCCTAGTTGCTCGCGGACGAATTCTTCTCAAAATAAATCCTCAAAACTCGAAACGAAAATCCGAAAATCGCGACGACGCGGAGATTTTTCCGCTCTCGCGCCCACCAGTTAAACGAGCATGAACCTGTACCGTCGATCGATCGCGGGGCGCCGGGCCTGGGCCGAGCGGATTGCATTGATGATTTCGGACCCGGTGTTGCGATTGAGATTTGTGAGAGCTTTGGCGGCAGCGCGCGCGCGCCGCGGATCGCACGGGACCAGGTGGTTTCCGCTGCTTGCCCTGATCTGCCTGACAACGGCGATCTGCCTGACAACAGCGGGTGCGGTGCTGATTCTCGCGGTTTCGCGCTCGAAGCCCCAGGCAGCGTCCGTGCCCGTAATACCAGCTCATCGCATATCCGAGACGCGCGCCGTCCCGGACGTCTGGCGGGTGGAAAAAACCGGCGAATCGGAAGCCTGGAGCAACGGCTTACGAATCGACAACCGTTTTCTGGTCGCAACCCACCCGCGTTCGTACACGGCGTTTCCGGCGGACGGGAGCGCGCCTGTCCGTCGCACCGCACCGGCGGGCATCGTCTTCCATACGACGGAGAGTCCGCAGGCCCCGTTCGAAGAAGGCGAGAACCGAACGCTCAAACGGATCGGCGAATCCCTTCTGGAATATGTACGGCGCCGCGAGGCGTACAACTTTGTCGTCGATCGCTTCGGCAGGGTTTATCGCATCGTGGCCGAAGAAGAAACAGCGAACCATTCCGGTTATTCGGTCTGGGCCGACCCGAACTGGTTCTACATCAACCTGAATGAGAGTTTCCTCGGCGTTTCGTTCGAGGCCGCCAGTCCCGCCGGATTGTCGCCGGCGCAGACCAACTCCGCCGCGCAGTTGATAGACATGCTGCGCCACCGTTACGAGATCCCCGAATCCAATTGCGTAACGCATTCGCAGGTGTCGGTGAATCCCTCGAATATGCGTGCGGGCCTGCATGTCGATTGGGCTTCGGGATTCCCATTTGCGGCGGTGGGGTTGCCCGATAATTACACGGCGCCCGCCCCCGCGCTGTGGGGCCTCGGATTTGATTACGACGCGAACTTCACCGGCAAGGCCACTCCGGCGCTGAGAGCCGGCATTGAGGACGCCGAAGCGATTCTCGATCGAAAAGCCGCCGCGGCGGGTCTGACTCCCGCCGCGTATAAAGCACGGCTCCGTCGGCGCTATCGGCAAATGCTCGCGGAGGTCCGCAGATAGGGAGCGCGGCTTCCCCGCCCGTTCCTTATCTGCAATTGATTTGCATCATATCCTGCGCCGCAAGATAAAGTAAGACAAATCACCAGTACTAATCTGCAACTCATTTGCAAAAATCAGTTGACAGAACTTCGATCTCCTGGCTAATCTGTTTCTTGATCGAGGACTGAATTGATCCGGGTTCGGCCCGGCGATCCGGCCCGACACAAACGGACCCCTAAAATGCTGAAACATAAGTGCGCCCCGACGAAAACAGTCTCGCCTCCGCGGCCTTTCCCTTATCGGGCCGGCAAACCGCTGACCGTTCTTTTCCTGGCTTTAACGGGCCTGACGGCGTGGGCAGGCGACGGAGGAAGTATTTCGGGAACCGTTACAGATCCTCGTGGCGGCGCGGTCCCGGGAGCAGGCGTCACGGCAACAGAAACAGCGACCGGCGTAAGACAGAGCCTCAAGTCCGATGACCACGGCTTCTATTCGTTCCAGAATCTCTCCATCGGAAACTACCAGATCGAAGTAAACGCCCCCGGGTTCAGACCTGTCCGCCACACCGGCGTCATGATCGACGTCAACAGCAAAGTCGTAATGGATGCGTCTCTGGTTCTGGGAGAAAAGGCGGAGGCAATCACGGTTTCCGCCGCGGCGGTACATGTCGATACCGCGGACACGCAACTGGGAGAGGTCATCACCGGCCAGCAGATGACTGCCGTGCCGCTCAACGGACGCAGCTTCACGGACCTGCTGGCGCTTCAAACCGGCGTGGTTCCCGTGACGTCTCTGACCTCCAACACGACACAGGATGTGGGCGTCAGCGCATTCTCTCCCTCCGGCGATCTCAATCCCGGCACCATCTCAATCAACGGGCAGCGCGAATTTGCCAACAGCTTCGTCCTGAACGGAAGCGACGTCGAAGAAGACGTCAACATGGGCACCGCGATCATCCCGAACCTGGATTCGATTGCCGAGTTCCGGATTCTCACCAGCAACTTTGACGCGGAACATGGTGAGTTCAGCGGCGGGCAGATCGATGTGGTGACCAAGGCCGGCACGAATTCCATTCACGGCGACGCATTCGAGTTCCTGCGCAATACGGCTCTCGACGCCCGCAACTATTTTTCTCCGACGCGCGGCGCTTTCGAGCAGAACCAGTTCGGAGCCACACTGGGCGGTCCGATCCGGAAGAACAAGGTCTTTTTCTTTGCCGACTATCAGGGAACGCGGCTGACGCAGGGAATCGATACGGGCGAGATTCCCGTTCCTTCGATGGCGGATCGCGGCGGCAATCTGTCGGATCTTGCGGACTCGTTCGTAACCGTCGGCCCGAACGGAAACTCAATTCCGACTACCGTCAGCGGCCCCTACTGGGCGGGGCTGCTCTCGCAAAAACTCAATTACGGTGTGACGGCGGGCGAGCCTTATTACTTTCCGGGATGCGGCAGTCCCTCCCAGTGCGTTTTTCCGAACGCCGCGATCCCACAGGGTGCGTGGTCCACGCCCGCGGCCAGTCTGCTGAAATACATTCCGGCGCCCGATAATCCGAACGGGACCTTTTCGACTTCTGCTTACAACGAAACCCTCGGGGACGATAAAGGCGCAATCCGGCTTGATGGCGCAACGCGCTGGGGCATGCTGTCGGCCTATTATTTTCAGGACGGCTGGTCGCAGAACAATCCGTATCCGGTGGCGCAGGGCGGCGCCAATGTGCCGGGTTTCAATGCGCTGAATTCGGGCCGCGCGCAGCTGCTCGCGCTGGGCGACACGAAGACCTTCGGTTCGACGGCCGTCAACGAATTCCACTTCAGTATCATGCGCGACTCGACGGACGTCGGCCAGCCGATCGGCGGTGTCGGAACCAGCCTCGCGTCGCAGGGCTTCGTGGTCGGAACGAACACGCCGGGCATCGTGCCTTTATCGCCCGCGACCGAGGGCGTCGAGAGCGTCGACTTCAATAATTTTTCGATCGGGACCAATACCAACGAGTTGAAGCAGGCCAACAATACCTTTCAATGGCGCGACGGCTTCTCGAAAGTGGCCGGAACCCACACGATCAAAGTGGGCGCGGAATTCCACTACGACCAGGTCGATACCAATCCGATCGCGCAACTGAACGGCAATTTCATATTCTTCGGCAGCGAGACCGGTGTGGACTTCGCCGACTTCCTGCTGGGCATTCCCAGCCAGTACAACCAAAGCCAGCTCCAGCCGTTTTACGGACGCAACAAGTATGCGGGGATCTACGCCCAGGACGGCTGGCGCGTGAAGAAGAGCCTGACGCTGAACTACGGTGTGCGCTGGGACCGGATCGAGCCCTGGTACGAAAAATACAACCAGCTCGCGGCGTTCGCGCCTGGCCGGCAGTCCGTCGTTTTTCCCGGCGCGCCGCCGGGGATTCTGTTTCCGGGCGATCCGGGAATTCCGCGAACACTGGCTCCTCCCGGAAATCTCGATTTGGCGCCGCGCATCGGTATCGCGTGGTCGCCCGGGAACGGCAAGACCAGCGTGCGGGCGAGCTACGGGATGTTCTACACGGCAATCGAGGCGCTGACAATCGGGATCAGCAGCGCGAATGCGCCCTACGGCACTACGTACACCAGCCCCGCTCCGCCTCTGTTTTCCACGCCCTTCGTCACGGCCGCCAACGGCCAGAACGTCGGCCAGTATTTCCCTGTCCAGCTTGCGCCGTTGAACGCTTCGGCGAGCCATCCCGACACCACTCTCGACTGGTCGCAGTTCGAGCCGATCAGCGGCATGCCCAACTATGCGACCAACAACCGAATTCCGTACACCGAGGAATACATGCTTTCGATCGAGCACGGTTTCGGGAACAACACACTGCTGAGCGCAAGCTACGTGGGCACGCAGGCGCATCACCTGCTTGTGATGGAGGAGGCTAATCCCGGAAATCCCGCTCTCTGCCTGCAGCTCAGTAACCCGGCCAACCTCGCACCTGGACAAACTCCCTGCGGCCCGTTCAGCGAGAGCAATGTTTTCGTGACCGCCTCAGGCCAGACGATTAACGGGACCAGGGGGCCGCTGGGGCCGAATTTCGGCAGCGATACCATCCAGACCACGATCGGCAATTCCAGTTACAACTCGCTGCAGATTACACTGCGGCACACCAGCGGACCGCTGCAATTGCTGGCGGCCTATACGTACAGCAAGTCGCTCGATCAGTCTTCGAATCTGGGCGAAGAGGTCAATCCGCTCAATCCTTCGCTGAGCAGGGCCCTTTCTGCCTTCGATATCCGGCATAACTTCGTCGTCAGCTACAGCTACCAGCTTCCGTTTGCGCGCCTGCTCCATGCGGCAAACCGATGGACAGAGGGTTGGCAATTCTCCGGCATCACGCGTTTCAGCAGCGGGCTTCCCGTGACGCTCATCAACTACGGGGACAACTCGCTGCTGGGAGCCGAGCCAAACGGGATCAATAACTTCGGCGTGGACCAGCCGGACGTGGCGTCCGGCTCGCTCGGTCTGAATCCGAATCCCCGGAACGGACAGCAGTATTTCAACACCGCGTTGTTCAGCGATAACGCTCTGGGCACGCCGGGAAATGCCTCGCGGCGCTTTTTCTCGGGCCCCGGCATGGTGAACTTCGACATGGCCCTGCTGAAGAATCTGCGCCTGACCGAATCGAAGTCTCTGCAGTTCCGGCTGGAAGCCTTCAACGTCTTCAACCACGCGCAGTTTTTCGGGCCGCAATCGGTTGACGGCAATATCAGCAGCTCAACATTCGGCCAGGTCGTAAGCGCCGCGGCGCCGCGGCTGGTGCAGGCGGCGCTGAAATTCACGTTTTAACGGTCGATATCGAAGAAAGAAGATTCATGATCAGGCTATCCCTGCAAACGACGCTGAGCTTTGCTTTCCTGTGTCTCGTTATTCCCCACGGTGTGGAGGCTCAATCGAGCCAGCCCTGCCCGCGCTTTACCGCCGGCGGCACCATAGTCGAGCCCGAGGACCTCTTCAGCTCCCGAGGCGCCCTGCAACTGAACCTCACTTATCAAACGAGGATCGACGCTTACGGAAATACGCTTTACTGCTTCTCGAACTCGGATGGCGCCGAGAGCCCGACGCTTCATGTGCATCCCGGCGATCACCTGATCATCAACTTCAAGAATGGACTTCCGGCGTCGCATTCGTCCGGCTCGGGACATGCGATGGCGGGAATGATCATGACCGGGTCGCCGTCGAACACCTGTGGGGCGGTTGTAATGAACGACACCTCGGTCAACATTCACTATCACGGCACGAACACACCTCCGGTCTGCCATCAGGACGAAGTCATTACCACTCTCGTCAATTCCGGCCAGTCGTTTCAATACGACGTCCATTTCCCGTCGGACGAGCCGCCGGGACTCTATTGGTATCATCCGCACGTCCACGGCATTTCGGAAGCGGCGGTTCTCGGCGGAGCGTCCGGCGCGATTATCGTGGAAGGAATCGAAAATGTGAATCCCGCGGTTGCCGGGCTGCCGGAGCGCGTCATGATCATCCGGGATAATCCGGTGCCCGGTAATCCAACTCCCGGAGGGAGCGTACCCTCGTGGGATATTTCGTTGAATTACATTCCCGTGCCTTACCCGGATTTCACCCCGGTTGTGATACCGATGAAGCCGCTGGAGAAACAATTCTGGCGCGTGGTGAATGCGTCGGCCGATACCATTCTCGATGTGCAGCTGCGGTACGACGGCAAAGTGCAACCGCTGCGGGTAGTGGCCCTCGATGGTGTTCCCACCGGCTCACAGGACGGAACCGCGATCGGGAAAACGATCACGGAAACCGATATCCTGCTTGCTCCCGCCGCCCGCGCCGAATTTATTGTGGCGGGCCCGGCGGCGACGGTCCAGAATGCCACGTTCCTTACGCTGAATATCGATACCGGCCCGGACGGCGACAACGATCCCGAGCGGCCGATCGCAATCATCAAGGCCAGCGCGAGCGCCTCCGAACCCGCGCTCAGGGTAAGCGCGACCTGGGGACCTCCCAGTCCCCAGCGTTTTGCCGGCCTCGCCAATGCGCCGGTTACTGCGAAACGCCGGCTCTATTTCTCCGAGGTGCTTTCCGATCCGACCAATCCGAACAGCCCCACCAATTTCTTCATCACCGTGGACGGGCAGACCCCGGCCTTGTTCAATCCCAACAACCCGCCCGCGATTGTGACGAGGCAGGGCTCCGTAGAAGAATGGACCATTGAGAACCGCGCGCTGGAGAACCACGAGTTCCACATGCATCAGATTCATTTCCTGTTGACGGCAAGAAACGGAGTCCCGGTATCCCAGGGACAATACCTCGACATGATCCAGGTGCCTTATTGGTCCGGTAGCGGCCCTTACCCCAGCGTCACGGTGCGCATGGATTTTCGCGGCCCCAACGTGGGCGATTTCGTATATCATTGCCACATTCTCGGTCATGAAGACGCTGGAATGATGGCGATTATCCGCGTGAAACCGAGATAGGGACCGGATCGATCATGAGCAGCCTTGTCCTCCTTGTAGAAGATGAAGAGGCTCTCCGCCTGTTTGTCGGCGACAGTCTGCGCAGCGAGGGATACGATGTCGAGTATGCCTGCGATGGTCACGAAGGGCTTGCGAAGGCGACTCGTCCCGCTTCTCCTTCGTCGCCCGCGGTCAATCTGGTGATTCTGGACATTATGTTGCCGGGCAAAGACGGATTTGAGGTTTGCAGGGCGATCAGAGATGCCGGTCGGGCCACGCCGATCCTCATGCTGACGGCTCGCGGCCGCGCTGAAGATACCGTTCATGGATTGAAGATAGGCGCTGACGACTATGTTGCGAAGCCGTTCGACATGGGTGAACTCATGGCGCGGGTCGGCGCGCTTCTCCGGCGTGCGTGGCCGAACGGCCCGCTTCAACCCGACATCTACGAGTTCGGATCCGTCCGCGTCGATCTGCGTGGCACGGAAGTCACGCGGTACGGGAAAATCGTCGATCTCTCCGCGCGCGAGTTCCAGCTACTCCGCTTTCTCATCGAACACCGGGGCGAGACGCTCTCCCGCGATGTGCTGCTGCGGGACGTGTGGGGGTATGGCGCAAAGATCCATACACGCACCGTGGATATGCGGATTGCCAATCTGCGCCAGCAGCTGGAGAACGATCCGAAGGAGCCCGCGTTCATTTTGACCGTGCAGGGTCTCGGCTACAAGTTCAGGGCCGAGGCGGCGGATCGCTGAGCTACGTCCCGTGAAACTGCCTTTCCAGCCGCGCACGATTTCAACCGCCGTCGTGATTCCCAGCGTGATCATCGTTGCCGCGCTGGCGGCCTTCGAGTATCGATGGAGCACCCGGGTGAGCGAGGCTACCGCCGTGCGCCTTGCCGACAGCCTGCAGATGTCGATGATGAACTGGCAGAAGGATTTCTTCCGCTATTTCTCCGAAATCGGGCTGGCCCTCCGCATCGATCCGGTCGAGGACACCCCGGGCGATGTGGGGATATACGTGAGGCGATTTGCCGAATGGAAGGCAGTGGCGAGGTATCCCGCGCTGGTCGAGAACGTCTATTTGCTGAAATCGGACGCAACGGCCCTCCGGCTCAACTCGTCCCTGCGGCGCTTTGAGCCGGAGCCCTGGCCCACCCGGTTTGAACCCCTCAGGCAGGAACTGAGCAATGCCTCGGCCGCCTTTCTGCGCAGCCGGACATCGCAGACGCCGCACGGGGTCTTCGGCATCGACGATCCCGCGGCCGGCTGGCGCTTCGAACCCTCGATCCCGGCGCTGTTTCACCCGGTGATCTCCGGCGCGGCCCTGTCGAAAGCGGTGGACTGGATCGCGATCGGGTTAAGCCCGGAGCAGATCCGGACGAGAGTCCTCCCGGATCTGTCGCGAACGTACTTTCAGGGTACGGACGGCCTCGACTATCTGGTTGCCGTGATCTCCGATCATGCGCCAGGCAGCAGCGGCACACGCCGCCAGGTAATGTTTTCCTCCGACCCCGGCTTCGGGGATCCCGAACCCCCCGACGCGGACGGCACGATCGATCTGTTTGCCCACGCGCAGAAGGGTCCGGCGGGTTCGCCCGTGCGTGTATTCCATACACCCCCGGACAA
Organism: Terriglobia bacterium; assembly: GCA_963764845.1. GTDB lineage: Bacteria > Acidobacteriota > Terriglobia > Bryobacterales > Bryobacteraceae > BOG-234. The sequence continues at coordinate 377,242 of CAVXUE010000002.1, forward strand.
CAAGGGGCCGGATCCATTGGCGAAAATTGACTGGTTTCCTTTTCTGCGCGGAACGGCCGAAGGCACGGACTGGCGATTGGTCGTCAGACATCGGCGTGGAGGAGCCCTCGGCGCGTTCGTTGTGGAGATGCGCCGCCGCGATCTGGCGATCGGCTTCGGCGTCCTCCTGGTGCTGGCGATCAACATGGCGATGCTGATCGTCACCAGCCATCGCGCCCAGCGCCTGGCTCAGCTCCAGATGGATTTCGTAACGGCGGTTTCCCATGAACTGCGCACGCCGCTGACCGCCATCATCTCGGGGGCGGACAACATATCGAACGGCGTGGTCGGAGCCGGGCAGCAGCTGGCGCAATACGGATCGGTCATCGGCAGTCAGGCCCGGCAGCTGTTTGAGCTGGTGGAACGGATTCTGCTGTTTGCCGCCACGCGCCAGGGCCGTCTGCGCTACAGCCTGCGTCCGGTCGATGTGCATGAGGTCGTCGATGCGGCCCTGGCCAGTTCCGCGGGACTCATTGAAGCGGGTCACTTCACGGTCGAGTGCGACATCCAGGAAGACCTGCCGCGGGTAGCAGGAGACGCCGCGGCCCTTTCACAATGCGTGCGGAATCTGATCGCCAACGCCATGAAGTACAGCAACGGACAGCGTTGGATCGGCATTCGGGCCGCTGCCCATGAAGCGGGAGTCCGGATCGGCGTCACCGACAAGGGTATCGGGATCGACGGCGCGGACTTGCCTCACATTTTTGAACCTTTCTACCGGAGTCCCTCCGTGCGGGCAGCGCAGATTCATGGCACCGGCCTGGGGCTGCCCTTATCGCGGAGTATCGCGGAGGCATTGAACGGGCGGCTGACCGTTTCCAGCGTTCCAGGACACGGCAGCACCTTTACCCTGTACGTGCCTTGCGCCGACAAAGTGCGGAACAAGCCTGTCTGACGGCGATCGTTTGTGCGGCTGCGCGGGGACTCTTATCCTCAAGCAGTTGTTACAACATCGATACATCGCGATCGGCCGAATCCATGTAGCGTTGTAAGTGCGGCCACGCGGCCCCACAAGCTCCATTGACCATAAGATCCGTCTTCCCGTTCTTGATTGCCGCCCTGCTGCCAGGCCTCGCCGTGTTGGCGCACGCGGCTGTCGGGGGGAAAATTTCGGGGACAGTGAAAGATCCCAGCGGCGCCGTCTTCCCGAAAGTCACCGTAACTGTCACCAACACGGACACGGGAGTCCGGCAGACCGCCGCGACCAACGGCGCCGGGGCGTATTCCTTCTCCAATCTACCCGTCGGCCACTACAACGTCGATATCGCCGCGGCCGGTTTCAAGCCCTATCGCCGGGCCAACGTCATGGTCGACGTCGACAGCGCCCTTCTGGTGGATGCGGCGCTCGAAGTGGGAGAAAGCTCCGAAACGGTCACGGTGGAGGCATCGGCGTCGGACGTCCAGACAGCGAGCACGCAATTGGGCGACGTGATCACCGCCGCCACCGTCGAGGCCCTGCCCCTCAACGGACGCAGCTATACCGACCTGCTGGCGCTTCAGCCCGGCGTGCTGCCAGTCACAACCATTTCTTCCCTCACGGTTCAGGGGCTGGGCCAGAGCGTTTTTGCTCCCTCCGGCGATTTGAATCCGGGGATCCTTTCGATCAATGGCCAGAGAGAATCCGCCAACGGCTTCATGGTGAATGGCGCCGACGCCGAAGAGACGGGCAGCATGGCCGCGGCCATCGTTCCCAATCTCGATTCGATCGCCGAGTTCCGCATCCTTTCCTCCAACTTCGACGCGGAATACGGGAAATATACCGGAGGGCAGATCAACGTCATCACCAAATCGGGCGCCAACCATTTTCATGGCGACGCTTTCGAATTCCTGCGCAACACCGATCTCGACGCGCGCAATTATTTCTCTCCCACCCGCGGCACATTCATTCAGAACCAGTTTGGAGGCACGGCCGGCGGCCCTATCGTGCGGAACAAAGTATTTTTCTTTTCGGATTACCAGGGCACGCGACAGATTCAGGGGACGGACACCGGGCTCATACCCGTACCGTCAGTCCAGGACCGCACGGGAAACCTTTCGGACCAGGCCGCCTCACTCACCGGTACTGTAAGCGGACCCTACTTTGCGAATTTGCTGTCTCAGAAATTAGGCCATGCCGTTACCGCGGGAGAACCTTACTACACCCCCGGGTGCGCCAGTCCCTCGCAGTGCGTGCTGCCGAACGCAATCATACCGCCGGGCGCCTGGTCCGCTCCGGCGGCGAACCTGCTGAAATACATCCCGGCGCCGAACCTTCCGGGAAACGTCTTTTCAACGTCGGCCGACAACCAGATTCTCAATGACGAAAAGATTGGCGAGCGGGTCGACGCCAATACCCGCTGGGGCGCCCTGTTCGGCTACTATTCGCTGGACAATTACACGGAGAACAATCCTTATCCGACGGCGCAGGGAGGAGCCAATGTGCCTGGCTTCAATGGCCTGAACGCAGGTCGCGCACAGTTGGCTGTCTTTGGCCACACGAAAACGTTCGGCGCGAGCGCGGTTAACGAATTTCGCCTCAGCTATACGCGCGATGCCAACGATCTGGGCAAGCCGTCCGGCGGGCTGGGCGTCAGCACCGCTTCGCAGGGCTTTGTTACCGGCGCGGGGACGCTGGGAATTGTTCCGCTCGCGCCTCAAAGCGAGGGCGTGGAAAACCTCATATTCAATAACTTCACTATCGGATCCGATCCCGACCGCTTCTACCAGATCAACAACAACTTCGAGTTGAGCGACAACTTTTCGAAGGTGCTGGGAAGCCACATGCTCAAAGCGGGCGCCCAGCTGGAGTATTACCAGATCAACACCTATCCGTTCGCCGACCTGAACGGCAGCTTTAACTTCTACGGCACGGAAACCGGTGTCGATTTCGCCGATTTCCTGCTGGGCGCCCCGAGTCAATACACTCAGAACGATCTGCGACCGTTCTACGGCCGCAACAAGTACGCGGGCATCTACGCGCAGGATAGTTGGCGCGTAACGAAAAGCCTCACCCTGAACTACGGCCTGCGATGGGACCGCATCGAGCCCTGGTATGAGAAATACAACAACAACATTGCTTTCATACCCGGTGAACAGTCCGTGGTTTTCCCGACCGCGCCAACCGGCATCGTGTATCCGGGCGATCCCGGGGTTTCGCGGACACTCGCGGCGCCCGGTAACCGGGACTTCGCGCCTCGCATCGGCCTGGCTTACTCGCCCGATGGAAAGACCAGCATCCGGGCGGGCTACGGGATCTTCTACGCGGCGATTCAGGGTGAAACGCTGGGTCTGATTGCCGACAATGCACCATATGGATTTACCTATACAAGTCCCGCGCCGCCGCTCTTCACCACGCCCTTTGTCGACTCCGCCACGGGCAACGTGGAAGGCCAGCGGTTTCCCGCGCAGCTTGCGCCGTTAAATGTATCGAAGAGCAACCCGGACACCATCATCGACTTCTCCCAATTCGAGCCGATCAGCGCCACGCCCGGCTATAAGACCACCAACACCATTCCCTACACCGAGTCGTACATGCTGTCTCTACAGCGGCAACTGGGAAACAACACCCTGCTCAGCGTGAGTTACGTGGGGAACCAGGCGCATCGCCTTCTGGTACTCGAAGCTGCCAATCCCGGCAACCCCGCGCTGTGCCTGAGCCTGAGCCAGCCTGATCAGGTAGCGCCGGGTTCAGCCACCTGCGGTCCCTTCGGAGAGAGCAGTGCGTACACAAGCGCCGCCGGGCAAACCATCAACGGAACGCGCGGACCTCTGGGGCCGGCTTTCGGCAGCGTCAGCTACCAGACGAGCATCGGCAACTCCAATTACAACTCCCTTCAGGCCAGTCTGCGCCACACCAGCGGGCCGCTGCAATTGTTTGTCAGCTACACATACAGCAAATCCATCGACCAGGCCTCAAACCTGGGAGAACCAGGTGGACCCTTTCGATCCCAGTCTCAGCCGAGGACTTTCCTCCTTCGATATGAGGCAGAATTTCGTCGCGAGCTACAGCTACAAGCTGCCGTTCGAACGCTTCTTAAAAGGCCACAAACACTGGACTGAGGGTTGGTCGATTTCCGGAATCACCCGCCTCAGCACGGGGCTTCCGGTAACCTTCTACAATTACGAGGACACGTCGCTGCTGGGAACGCAGGGGAACGGCATCAACAACCTTGCGGTTGATGAACTGGAATACACGGCGGGTCCGCTCGACCTGAATCGCAACCCGCGGAATGGAAACCCGTATTTCAACGCTTCGCTTTTCAGCTTGCCGCCACTCGGCTCGGTCGGTAACAGTGGCCGGAGACTTTTTCCGGGGCCGGGAATCGACAATTACGATTTAACGCTGCAGAAGAACGTCAAGCTCACCGACTCGAAATCTCTCGATGTGCGCTTTGAGGCCTTTAACGCATTCAATCACGCCCAGTTTTATGGTGCTAACTCCGTGGATGGCAACATCAGCAGCGCTACCTTTGGACACGTTGTGAGCGCCGCCGCGCCCCGACTGCTCCAGATCGCTCTTAAGATGTCTTTCTGATCGCCGCATCCCTTCGGGTGACGCCAGCCGTTACCATGGATGCTGCCATGAACCGCAGGGATTTTCTCGGTGTCCTCGCTGGAAACGCCCTCGCCGCAACCGCCCTCGCCGACACGCGCCCCGACTTCACGCTGCGCATCGGGCCGGTTACGGTCGAGCCCGTAAAGGGCAAGATCCTACGCACCACGGGATATAACGGAGTGGTTCCTGGCCCGCTGCTCCGCGTTCCCGAAGGCAGAACCGTCACGGTCGAAGTTTTCAACGACACGGATGTTCCCGAACTCGTTCACTGGCATGGCCTCCGGATTCCGAGCGCCGTCGATGGCTCCATGGAGGAAGGCACCCCGATGGTTGCGCCCCACGCCTCGCGCCGCTACAGTTTCCCCGCGACGCCCGCCGGTACGCGCTGGTACCACACCCACATCCCGGCCGGGCGGAATCTGAATCGCGCCTCCTACACCGCTCAGTTTGGCTTCTTCTACATCGAACCCCGCAACCAGCCCGGGGCGTACGACCAGGAGGTTTTCCTCGCGCTGAAGGAATGGGACCCGTATCTGTCGACCATGGGCGACGAAGGGGTCGAGGTTGCCTACAAATATAATTCGATCAACGGCCGCGCGCTGGGACACGGCGATCCGGTTCGCGTTAAGGAAGGCGATCGCGTCATGCTGCGCATTCTTAACGCGAGCGCGACCATGCATCGGCGCATCGCGATCGCCGGGCATATTTTCCATGTAACCGCGATGGATGGAAACCCCCTGGCAACGCCGCGGGACGTCGGTGTGCTCGAACTGGGGCCGGCGGAGCGGATCGACGCCCTGGTGGAAATGAAGAACCCGGGCATCTGGATTCTGGGCGAAACCGACGATCGCGAGCGAAGGAACGGTCTCGGAATCGTGATCGAATACTCGGGCAAAACCGGCGAGCCGCGCTGGCTCCCGCCGCCGAATGAGGTCTGGAGTTATGTTGCGTTCGCCCCGAATCCGGTGTTCGCCGCGCCGATGGCGCCTCGCGAGACCATTCCGCTGGTCTTCAAAAAGAAGTTCGCGGGCAGCCGCTGGGTGGATAACTGGACGATCAACGGCAAGTCGTTCCCGAAGACCGATCCGATCCGCGTGAAGGCGGGCGGCCGCTATCGCCTCATCTTCGACAACCGGAGCGATGAGGCGCACCCGGTCCATCTGCACCGCCACACCTTTGAGCTTGCGAAGATTGGCGGGATTGCCACCTCGGGCCTGAGGAAAGACGTCGTGGTGGTTGCCGCGATGAGCCAGGTCGAGGTCAACCTGGAGGCGGACAATCCCGGCCCGACGTTGTTCCACTGCCATCAGCAGATGCATATGGATTTTGGCTTTATGGCGCTCATGGAATACGCGTAGCGCCGCGGCAACATTCTTGTCAACGCTCGTTCCGGGCGGAACGTCTTAACAGTGAGGCAAACCCGACCCGGGAGAATCAAAGGAGCCCCGATGAAACTCGCCATCCTTGCTTTCCTCACCGCCGCCTGTTCCTTCGCCCAGCAGAAGGCGTGGAATCTGATCCTTAACGAGCGCCTGCCCTATTTCGGAGAGGGAAACTGGATCGTCATCGCGGATTCGGCATTTCCTTTACGATCTGCGCCAGGCATCGAGACCATCGTTTCGAGCGAGTCGCACATCAATACGTTGCGGCAGGTATTTTACGCCCTCTCGAAAGACGCGCACGTCAGGCCCGTTATCTACACCGGCCTGGAACTGGAGCACGTTTCGGAACAGGACTTCCCCGACGTCACCCCGTATCGCCAGTTGTTCTCGAGTCTGGTGGAGAAGTTCTTTTCGGGCGCGGCCGCCAGCGTGGTCTACCACAACACCATGATCCGCAGGATCGAGGAGGCAGCGAAAACCTTCAACGTCCTGGTCGTCAAAACGAGCATGGCCGTCCCATACACATCGGTTTTCCTCGAACTCAGGACGGGTTATTGGACGGACGAGGCGGAGCACCGTCTCCGCGAGTCGATTCCATGAGCTTCGCCGGACACTTTACGCGATCCGCTGAACCCACTGGCTTCTCCAGGCTGGCGCCTCGAACGGGTCCGCGAAATACTGTGTCTCGTGCACGACCTTGTCGTTGCGGAACTCCATGATGCTCACTGTGAACGCTGAACGCCCCTGGTAGGTGATGCTGTATTCCGTGACCCAAAGGTCACCTCTCCCCAGAATTCTCCTGACGTTAAAACCAGAGGGCTTACCGGGATGATGACTCCGCAAAGCCTGCAAATTGCTTCGTCCGAGAATTCGTTCGCCTGACTGGGGATAGTCACAAATGGCGTCTTCAGCGTAAATATCGTGTTCCGCGTCCGCATCGCCGGCCGCCGACGCCTGCCAGTGCTGATTGAGAGCTTCGCGTATTTGTTCGTCCTGCATGATCGTCTTCCCGCGGAATGAAACCCTCAGCTCTCCCACATATACGCCAAAAACCGCCGCACTTCGTGGAATCCGCACCGCTCGTACAGTCGAATTGCGCCCGTATTCGCAGCCGTCACCGTCAGGCTGATTCGCTTTGCGCCATTCATGCGAAGCACCGCAACGGCCTGCCGCAGCAGTTCGTAACCCAGGCCCCGGCCGCGCGCCGCGGGCGTCACGCAGAGTTGCGTGATGTGCCCCGTCTCGTCGCCCACGAAGCTCACCAGCACAATCCCGGCCAGCCAACCGGTCGCGATGTCGAATGCGACAAACGAGCCCGGCTTGAAAAACATCCCGCAGCCGGGATACTGCACGATGTTGTAGATGAACCGCCGCGCTCCCGCCACCGTCCGGTACTGGTCGTTGATCCGGCTGTCCACATGGTCGCTGTACGCCAGCGCGATCACGTTCGCGGCCGATTCGTGGTGATGCTCGGCCCATGGCTCGATATGAAACCGCCCGTATGCCTTCCCGGCCGGCATCGCGGGCGCCGATGTCCCGAGCGACATCAGCAGCCGCTCCCGAATGTCCACGCACCGCTCCCGCTGCGAGTGTTCGCCAATCGCGCGGTCGAGCAGCAGCAGCTGGCTCTCTACCCGCCGAACGTTCGGCGTCCCGATCAGGTCGGCCAGAACCGTCCGGAACAGCCGCGCTTCCGCCCCGCCATCTGCCCCGGAGTCCGCCAAGCCGGCCGGACATAGAGATCGCCGATCAGACCTTTATGGTCTTCCAGCACCGAATACCCGTAGCCAGCCACCTCGCCGCGATCGAGGAGCGCAAATCCCTCCAGCGCCCGCATATCCGTAAACTGGCGAACCAGGTCGGCCGAACGGGCGAAATCCCAGTCCAGTTCCCGTTTCCATTCAACGGTTTCCTCCAGCAGCAGAGGGTCGAGTTCCCGCCCGACCAGATCCCGCAGTGGCACAATCTCACGCCCGCCGGACCGCTGCCTCGACGCCCCATGAAAGTATATCACTTGACAACTCAAGACACTCATATTTCATAATTGGATTGAGCTAATGCCGGAAGCCTTGGCTTTCGGAGCCGCGACCCCAGGGAGCGCCTAGCAAAGTTTCGAGGAGGTCTTGAAGAAGATCATGGGTAAAATTATCGGTATCGACCTCGGCACGACGAATTCCGTTGTCGCGGTCATGGAGGGCGGGCAGCCCACAGTTATCGCAAATCAGGAGGGCGGCCGCACCACCCCCTCGGTCGTGGCCTTCACCAAATCCGGCGAACGGCTGGTCGGCCAGGTCGCGAAGCGCCAGTCCATCACCAACCCCGAGAATACCATCTTCTCGATCAAGCGGTTCATGGGACGGCGTCTCGACGAAGTCAGCGAAGAAATGAAGATGGTTCCGTACAAGGTCGTCCGCGGCGAGAACGGCGACGCGCGCGTCGAAATTCAGGGCAAGAAATACTCCCCGCCGGAAATCTCGGCCATGATTCTCGACCAAGCTGAAGGAAGCGGCCGAAGCCTACCTCGGCCAGAAGGTCACCGAAGCCGTCATCACGGTTCCGGCCTACTTCAACGACGCCCAGCGCCAGGCCACCAAAGACGCCGGCAAGATCGCCGGTCTCGACGTCAAGCGCATCATTAATGAGCCGACGGCGGCGGCGCTCGCCTACGGTCTCGACAAGAAGAAGAACGAAACCATCGCCGTTTACGATTTCGGCGGCGGCACCTTCGACGTCTCGATCCTCGAAGTCGGCGATGGCGTAGTCGAAGTGAAATCGACCAACGGCGATACCCACCTCGGCGGCGACAACATCGACCAGCGGGTCATGGACTGGATCATCTCCGAATTCAAGAAGGAACAGGGCATCGATCTTTCGAAAGATCAGATGGCGCTGCAGCGCCTCAAGGAAGCGGCCGAGAAAGCCAAGATGGAGCTCTCCACGCTGCTCGAAACCGACATCAATCTGCCCGTTCATCACGGCCGACGCCAGCGGTCCGAAGCACCTGGCGATGAAGCTGACCCGCGTCGCGCTTCGAGCAGATGTGCGAAGACATCTTCCAGCGCTCCGTCGGCCCCTGCAAGCAGGCCATGAGCGACGCGGGCGTCACGCCGGGCAAGATCGACGAAGTCGTGCTGGTCGGCGGTTCGACCCGCATCCCGCGCATCCAGGCCATCGTCAAAGAGCTCTTCAACAAAGAGCCGAACAAGACCGTGAATCCCGGACGAAGTGGTCGCGGTGGGCGCGGCGGTGCAGGGCGGCGTGCTGGGCGGCGAAGTGAAGGACGTTCTGCTGCTCGACGTAACTCCGCTCTCGCTCGGTATCGAAACCCTGGGCGGCGTGTTCACCAAACTGATCGACCGCAACACCACCATTCCGACGCGCAAGAGCGAAGTGTTCTCGACCGCGGCGGATAGCCAGACCTCGGTCGAAATCAAGGTCTTCCAGGGCGAGCGCGCCATGGCGAAGGATAACCGTCTGCTGGGCGTGTTCCAGCTGGTCGGGATTCCGCCGGCGCCGCGCGGCGTGCCGCAGATCGAAGTGACGTTCGACATCGACGCCAACGGCATTCTGAACGTGGTGGCGAAGGATAAAGCCACCAACAACGAGCAGAAGATCACCATCACTTCTTCCTCCGGCCTGTCGAAGGATGAAGTCGACAAGATGGCCCGCGATGCCGAATCGCACGCCGCCGACGACCGCAAGGCGAAGGACCAGATCGAAGCCCGGAACCGCGCGGATGCGATGGTCTACAACGTCGAAAAGACGCTGAAGGAGCATCGCGACAAGGTCGGTGCCGAGGATGCGAAGAACATCGAAGCGGCGATCGAAGACGTGAAGAAAGCCATCACCGAAAACGAGCCGGACAAGCTCAACGCGGCGACCGACAAACTGACCCAGGCCAGCCACAAACTGGCGGAGGCGATGTACAAAGCTTCGTCCCAACCGGGCGCGCAGGGCGGTCCGTCAGCCGATGGTCCGATGGGTCACGCTGGCCCGCCCCGGGCGGCGACAAACCGAAAGAAGACGTGGTCGACGCCGAATTCGTCGACGTAGACGACAAGAAGTAACTAAGCAAACACGACGGAGGCAGGCGGTCCTTGCCGTCTGCCTTCGCCGTTAATTCAATCCATGCCATCGATCGCCAAAACACGATTACTACGAAACGCTGAGCGTACCGCGCGGCGCTTCGGAAGACGAGATCCGGAAGGCATACCGGAAACTCGCCCGCAAATATCATCCCGATCTGAACCCCGGCGACAAATCGGCCGAAGACCGATTCAAGAACGTCCAGGAAGCTTACGACGTTCTGAGCGAGCCGAAAAAGCGCCAGATGTACGATCAGGTCGGCTTCTATTCCGACAACGGATTTGCCGCCGGCGGCCGGAGCCGGCGTTCGGATGCGAAATCGCATCCGAACATGGATTTCGGCGGCTTCGACTTTTCCGAAATGTTCAAGGGAGCCCAGGCCGAAACCGAATCCCGCCGCCGGCACCGCGGAGCCGGCGGCGGCGGGCGCATTCAAGGACATCTTCAGCCAGTTTTTCCATTCCGGCGGCGGCTGGCGGAAGACGAGCCCGAAGCGCGCGAAAGGGCGCGGATCTCGAATACGGTCTGAACATCAGTTTCTGGCAGGCTATTCGCGGCACTCAGGCCAAAATCGAAATCACCCGTTATGACCAGTGCCCCACCTGTCACGGCGCCGGAGGCAACGAAGCGGGTTCGATGGCGTGCCCGCAATGCAACGGTACCGGCAGCGTGAGCCAGATGGCGGGCAACATGAAGTTCAACCTCACCTGTCCGCGGTGCAACGGCAAGGGCCGGTTGAAGAACGCCTGCCCGACCTGCCACGGCGATGGCAGGCTCGCGCATACGGAGACCGTGGAAGTGCGCATTCCGGCGGGCGCGCAGAACGGTTCGCGGCTGCGCGTGCCGGGCAAAGGCAATGCCGGCACCATGGGCGCGCCCCCCGGCGATCTTTATATAACGACCCACGTGGAAGATCATCCGCTCTTCCGGCGCGAGGGCGACAACATTCTGCTGAAGGTCCCGATTACGGTGGCGGAAGCCGGATTGGGCGCGAAGATCGAAGTGCCCACGATCGACGGCAAGACGCTGCTGAAGATTCCGCCCGGCACGCAGAACGACCAGAAATTCCGTCTGCGCGACAGGGGCATTTTCAATCCGCGCAAGAACGCCCGCGGCGATCAGATCGTTCAGGTGACTCTGAAAGCCCCGTTGTCCGGGACGAGCGCACCAAGGAACTGCTGCGCGAACTGGCGGAGCTGCATCCCGAAGATCCGCGCAAAGAGCTCTGGAAGGAGGATCATGTCGATGCGTGAAAAATCGAAAGCCGCGTACATGATTTCCTCCGTGGCCGAGCAGTACGGCGTGCATCCGCAGACCCTGCGTCTTTATGAGCGCGAAGGTCTGCTGAAGCCCAGCCGCAGCGACGGAAATACGCGCCTTTACACGGACGAGGATCTCGAACGCCTCGAAGTGATTCTGCACCTGACGCGCGATCTCGGCGTCAATCTGGCGGGCGTCGAAATCATTCTCAACATGCGCGCCAAAATGGAAGCCATGCAGGGGCAGATCGAGGACTTTGTCCAGAGCCTCAATCACGAGCTCGCCAACCGCCCGCGGCCCGAGCGTAAGGAAGAGCAGAACTCGCTCATCCCCGTGATTCAATTCGTCGCCAAAAGACGGTCCTTTACTCCCTGATCCCAGGGCTGTACAATCATTCTGTTTTGGGAGGCATTTCATGAGAGCTGTGCTCGTTCTGGCTTTGAGTTGTTGCGTGATCGTTCCGGCAGGTCAGCTGCTTGCGCACCACTCGTTTGCCGCCGAATATGACGGGAACAAGAAGATCACCCTTACCGGTGTGGTCACGAAAGTGGAATGGATGAATCCCCACGCCCGTTTCTATGTCGATGTCAAGGACGACACGGGCAAAGTGACCAACTGGAACTTTGAGCTTGGCGCCATCCCCGTGCTGATGAAGCAGGGCTGGAAGCGTGATTCGCTCAAAGTGGGTGACCAGGTCACTGTGGACGGCTCGCGTGCCAAAGACGGTTCGAACACGGCCAACGCTTCCCGGGTGATGCTGCCTGACGGCCGCAGAGTGTTCGGCGGCTCGTCCGGCGATGTGAATACCCCGCAGTAATGAAAGCCCTCTTTCGATTCCTGATCGCGGCCGCGCTGATTCTCGCGCCTGTCGCAATGCGGAGTACAGCCCAGATTGCGGGACGAGGGCGCGGTGCACCGCCTCCAGGACCTCCCGGACCGGTGCCGCTCCTGTCCGACGGTCACCCCGACCTCAGTGGCATCTGGAATGGCCAGAGAACCATTAAGCAGGATGGGCCGTTCATGCTCCCATGGGCGGAAAAACTGGTGGCTGCCCGCGCCGCGACTTCCGGAGCCGACGATTTCGAAGCCCGCTGCCTCCCTGGCGGACCGCCCCGCGCGGCTCCCTATCACACCTCGCTCTTCTCAACGCCGAAACTCGTGTTGATCCTCTTCGAGGGCAACACCCACATGTACCGGCAGCTCTTCGTTGACGGCACCGATCATCCGAAGGACCTGAAACCGACCTTTTATGGCGATTCCCGCGCCCACTGGGACGGTGACACCCTGGCCGTCGACACGATCGGCTTCACCGACAAGTCGTGGATCGATATGGCCGGCCATCCGCACACGAAACAGATGCATCTGACCGAGCGCTTCCATCGCCGCGACTATGGCAATTTGCAGATCGACATCGTCATCGACGATCCTGGCGCCTACAGCAAACCATGGACCCAAACCCGCGTCACCACTCTCGAGACCGGTATGGAGATGACCGAGTACGTCTGCAACGAGAACAATCAGGATCCCGGGCACCTGGATGCGGCGCACAAATGAGAATCGGTCTTCCGGTATTCATGGTGTTGTTGAGTGCGACGACCTATGCTCAGGTGAAAGCCGTTCCGCCGCCCGTGGCCCGCAAAGCCCCGCCGCCGCCGTCCGGACCCGCTCCGCACATGCCCGATGGCACGGTCGACCTTTCCGGCGTCTGGGTCCTCACTGGCAGCACAAACCTGCCCTCAGACCCTTCATTTCAGCCTGAAGCGAAGAAGCTTTACGAAGAGCGGAAAGCGGCCAATGGCAAAGGCGACCCTGAATCGATCTGTCTGCCCGATGGCCTGGTGAGGCTGACGCCGCTCCCGTACAAGATCGTTCAGGGCCCGAAAATGGTGGTGCTTCTTTCGGAAGGCAATACCCACAGCTATCGCCGGTTCTTCCTCGACGGCCGCGGCCATCCGAAGGATGTGAGCGACGATCCGTCCTATACCGGCGACTCGATCGGCAAGTGGGATGGCGACACGCTGGTGGTCGATACGGTCGGCTTCAACGACAGGACCTGGCTCGACTCAACCGGCAAGCCTCATAGCGACGCCTTGCACGTCGTCGAGCGGTACCGGCGCCGTGACTTGGGGCATCTCGAGATTGCATACACGCTCGAAGACCCGAAGGCTTTCACCAAACCGTACCTGTTCACCCGCGTTTTCACGCTGGCTCCCGGCTGGGAGCTTCAGGAATACGTCTGCCAGGCAATTCTGGACGGCGTCGGCATCGAATGACGGCGTCGGCATCGAATAAACAGAACACCAGCGATTCTTCAGTGCAGATCGTTCCGGATGATCTTCCCGCCCTTCATCACGAACCTCACCCGCTGAAGCTCCGTGATGTCGGCGGTGGGGTCGCCTGATACCGCGACCAGGTCGGCATATTTGCCCTTGTCGATCGACCCGATCCGATCCTGCCATCCCAGCGCTTTCGCGTTCACCGTCGTCCCCGACTGAATCGCCCGCGTCGGCGTCATCCCCGCGCGCTTCACCAGCGCTTCAAACTCAAGCGCCTGCGTCCCATGCGCGAAAGTCGATCCATCCGCGCCGCTGCCCATCATCATTTGAATGCCCGGCGTCGCGGCAGCCATCCTCGCGGCCTTTTCGAAAATCGGAATGATGCGAAATTTGCCGCCCGTATTCTTCTCGTCCACATCGTCCATATACGGTTCCATGTAACGCACCAGCGTCGGGTCGTAATAGAGTCCCCTGGCCGCCATCATGTCGATCTGCTCCCGGTCCAGGCCGAACCCATGCTCGATCGTGTCGCAGCCCGCGACGATGGCGTTCTTCTGCCCCTCGCCGCCGTACACGTGGCAGCCGGCCTTGTGGCCCAGCCTGTGCGTCTCCTCGATCAGGGCCTGAAGCACCGGCAGCGGATACGTCACCACATACTCATCCTGCCCGGTGGCGCTGAACGAATACGCGCCCGCGGGAAACAACTTGATCCAGTCCGCGCCGTGAGCGATCTGATCGCGCACCGCCGCCCGCGCTTCATCCACCGATCGCACCACCGCCGAGGCCAGCGGATTATCGGGGGCGGCCGGATTCGGCGGGCTCGCACCCCAGACAATGCCGCGCGTCGACACCTGGTAGCGCGGCCCGTCGATGCGCCCCTCGTTGATGGCGTTGCGGATCTCGAGATCGCCATAGCCGTTTCCGTGCGTGCTCATATCGCGCGCCGTGGTGAAGCCCGCCCGCAGATCGGCCTGAGCGTTCTGGACCGCGATCAGCATCGCGGCCTCCGTGTTTGTCTTCGGCCCGCGGTTGTTGAACATATGCGTGTGCGCGTCGATCAGCCCGGGCAGCACGGTCGTGCCGCTCAGGTCGATCACGGTCGTTCCGGCCGGAATCCGCACCTGGCCTTCCGCCCCCACTTCGGTAATCCGTTCGCCTGAAACGAGCACCACCTGTTTCGTCAGCGTCTGGCCTGTCTGGCTGTTGAACAGCCGCCCGGCGCGCACGGCGAAAGTGCGCGGAGCCGGCGGGCATTGGAACACTCCTCCATCCGACCCGAGACAGGGTGTAGCGCCCGCGCCACGCCACGGCGCAGGCGGAGGCTGAACCTGTGCATACAGCCCACCCAGGGTAATTAGAACCGCAAAGAGAATCGCGCTGAATCGCATCGCCAACAATGTTACCTGAAATGGAATCCAGCGGCTCCGGCAACGCTCGGCTTTGTGGGATAAACTTGCCCTGACGGAAAGCGGCGATCTCGGACGGATCCTTTATGTGTCCACAGTGCGGTTCGAATGTCGTCCTGATCAAACAGATCGAGGGACTCGAAAAATGGATGGTCAGGATCACGGGCAAGAGATTCTGGCGCTGCCGCATGTGCGCATTCACATTCCGCGCTCCCGACCGGCGCAGCCGGCCGCGCGAGCCCGGTGAACAGGCTCCTCATCGCGAAGAACAGCGGTCGTGAAATCCTACTCCGGCGAAGAGGCTAATCGGACGCAATCGCCCCTTCCTCGAGTCCGAACTCGTCGCGAATTGAATCATGCTCGCGCCGCAGGTTGGTCATCAGGCTCTGAAACCCGGGATTGTCATGCAGCGACCGCAGGTAGGGATCCATCTGAAACAGGCGGTAGTTGGGCAGGCCCATGGCGGCGCAGCGCTCCAGTTCGGCGAGCGCTTTGTCCGGCTTTCCGATTAACGCGTAGGCGGCGGCGCAGGAGTGCCAGGTGTGATGAGTGTGGGTCATGCTCCGGCGGCTTAGCGAGGCTTCATCGGCGAGGGATTCGGCGCGCGCGGCGTTTCCGTCCAATCCCGCGAAGATGGCATCCAGACCCGTGACGAACGATTCGCCGGGTAATATCTGGCGAGCTTTGGCCTGGACCTGCCTGGCCTCTTCGAGGCGCCCCGCCCATAACAGAGGCATGGGAGCAACAGCATGAACCAGCACGTTGCCGGGGTCAAGACTCAGCGCACGGCCATAGAATTCCGTGCTGCGGTCAAAGTCGCCACTCTGGAGCGCGATAGCGCCTTTGTGCGTCACCGATAAGAGGGGGTTCGGTTGTAGATCGTCCGCGTCAGCATGGGCGGCATCGAGAAACCCCAGGTGCCACAGCAGGCCAGCACGCGTGTGGCGAGCCATCAGGCGCATCGGATCGATTTTGAGCGCCGCATTCAGGGCTCGCAAAGCCGCGCGGTTCTGAAAGCTGCGGGAGGGCGACCACAGGATCACGGCTCGCGCACAAAGAGCGTCGCATTGCACCGGGTCCAGCTCCAGTGTTCTCGTGATGGCCCGTTCCCCCAGCTCGAACCACTTCGGATCGGGGTCGAAATGCGCTCCCATTTGCGCGCAGGCCTGGGCAAGCAGCCCCCAGGCGTCGGCAAATGCGGGATCAAGCTCGGTGGCGCGCGTCAGCAACTCGATGGCGGACGCCATGTCGAATTTGTCCACGTGCACCTGACGATCGACCGCGCGCAGATACAACTCAAACGCGCTCGGATTTCGGGTGGGGGGCATGCGACCTGGAGCCGTTCCGGTCTTCTGGCTGGGCACAAAGACTTCGCTGACCGCGTCTCCGAGGCGATCCTGCAGACCGAACAGGTCGCCCGAATCGCCGTCCTGCTTGATGGAAGCGAGGGTATGCGAATCGCTGGCGCGGTGGGTTTGGATCAGGACGCGAATCTTTCCGCCCATCATCTGGATTGCACCTTCCACCACCAGATCGACGTTCAGGTCCCGCGCCGCCTGTGCCCATTCAACCTCTTTTCCGGCGTAACGGATTACGCTGGCGATGGGGCGCACCAGCAACTTGCCGGTGGACGACAACCGGTTGATCAGCGCCTCGGCCAGGGATATGGACAGATACTGTTCGGCAGCGGGGCCGCGCACCTGCATCGGGATCACGGCCAGAGAGGGCGCACCCGATCGACTCCGCGCCGCGGGTTGAACGGGAAGAGTCAGCGCCCTCATCTCGGTTGCCAGTTCGATCGCCGACTCGGGACGCCTGCCGGGGCTCTTCTCGAGACAGCGCATCACCAGGCGGCCGAATTCGGCTGGCAGGTCCGGGCGGAGCCCGTGTAGCGGGTCGGGATCTGCATTGGCGATGTCGTGCATCAAGCTGAGGTTGTTTCCAGCCTGGAACGGCCGATGCCCGGCCGCGGCCTCGTAAAGCACACAGCCCAGCGAGAAGATGTCGGAGCGGAAATCGGCTTCGCCGCCGCGGACCTGCTCGGGAGACATATAGGCAACCGTTCCGATGACGTGCCCTGCTTCGGTCAGATTCGTCACGGTGTCATCCTGGGAAATACGGGCGATCCCGAAATCAAGCACCTTCGCTTGCCGATCGCTTTGCTCAACGTGGGTGACGATGATATTGGCGGGTTTGACATCCCGATGAACAACCCCCGCCGCATGCGCGGCGCCCAGCGCTAGGGCTACCTGCGATCCCAACCCGGCAAGCTGCTCGAAGGGAAGTCCGCCAGGCGGAATCAGGTCCTTCAGGGTCCGCCCGGCCACATACTCCATCACCAGGAAGTCTCTGCCTTCATGGCTGGAGATGTCGTAGATAACCACGATGTTGGGGTGATTCAGCGACGAGGCGGCCTGAGCTTCCTGCAGGAGCCTTCGCCGGGACACCGGATCGGCCGCCAGTTCCGCCGGGAGCAACTTGAGCGCAACCGTTCGTCCGAGACGCGTATCCCGCGCCTTGTAGACCTCGCCCATGCCCCCGGCGCCAAGCGGCGCGAGGATCTCATACGATCCGAGTATGTCGCCGATAGTTAGGGGCATGTGGATAAGGGTATGGCTATCGCTTCGCGGGCTGGCGGAATGACCGCTCGACAGAATCGTTCGGATCGGTCGACACCGGGCCATCGCGCCACAGCCACCGCATCATCTCCGGCAGAATCATGCCGCCGTATTTCCGGCCGTGCAGGTTCACGCTCCGGGAGTAATTCACGTCATACCCTTTTTGCGTCAGAGCCTTCATCAGCCGGACGTTCTGATAAAACCAGTCGCGCTTCTCGTCATACGCGCCATC
Organism: Terriglobia bacterium; assembly: GCA_963764845.1. GTDB lineage: Bacteria > Acidobacteriota > Terriglobia > Bryobacterales > Bryobacteraceae > BOG-234. The sequence continues at coordinate 395,075 of CAVXUE010000002.1, forward strand.
GCGCCCGATACCGCGGTTATCGTTTCTGCCATCGCACAGGAATACGCGGATGGGCTTCTTTCCGCTCGCCAGCACGCGCTCGGGATATACATAGCCGCCCTGCAGATTGACGAAACTGCCCACGTTACTCAGCACTTTGCGGAAATCGTTCGGCCGCTCCCACGCAACCGCGAACGCCGCGATCGCGCCGGAGCTCGATCCGCCGATTCCATGCTGTTCCGGGTCCCTTGAGATGTTGTACTCCTTGTAGAGCGCCGGCATGAGCTCTTCCGTGATCACGCGCGCGTATTTATCGTCTGGCGTGTTGTACTCGATCGCGCGATTGGTGGTGCCGTCGCCCCAGCTGGTTTGCGGGCTGGGTTCCGGCTGGTCGGGCCTGCGCCCCGGATTGATGAACACCCCGATCATCACCGGAATCTCGCGCCGATAGATCAGATTGTCCATGACGTTCTGCGCCCGCAGATCGCCGTTTTCATCCTTGAACGCCTGCCCGTCCTGGAACACCATCAGACTCGCCGGAACCGCCGGGTCGTACTGCGCCGGCACGTACACCCAAAACGTGTGCTGCGTGCCGGGGTAGACTGTGCTCGGTAGCGTGAACGGCCCCCGTATCCAGCCTTTGGGCACGCCATCCCGCGGCATCGAATCGGGTCCCAGGCGGTACTGCGAGTTGGGGCCCGGGCTTTGCGCAAACAGCAGACCCGCGAATGCCGGGATGAAGCCCCAGACCTTCATTACTCCGCTACTTGAAGCTCTTTATGGCGTGCGCTTCTTCTTCGTGGACATCGAAGACGGTATAAAGCTTGGTGATCTGCAGCAGGTCCTTCACGCGCTTGGTGAGTCCGAGCAGTTTCACCTCGCCGCCGCGGTTCGCTGAGCTCGTGAACCCGGAAACCAGTTCGCCGATCCCGGAGCTGTCGATGTAGGTGACATCGCCCAGGTTCAGCAGAATTTTCTGATCGCCCTTTTCGATCAGATCGTGCAGGGTATTGCGTAACTGGCTCGATCCGTCGCCCAGTGTGATCGTTCCCGCGACGTCGACCACCGTGACGCCGTCAACCTGCCGGGTATGAAGTTTAGCGCTCATTCGTGTGTAGTCTCCGCCCTACAGCATCTCACGAACGGGTTCGCCGATTTACGACACAATCGGATCTGCGCCGCGGGCGCCGGTGCGGAGGCTCTGTCTGCTAAAGTGAGAGGCACGATTTCGCGAACGGCTATGGGTGCGAACGGGATGGAATTGAGATTCGTCATGACGAGCGATCCGCGTTACCTGCCCGTAGTCCGGGGTGCGGTCGGCTCTCTGGCGGCGGCGATCGGCTGGGACGAATCCGATTGTATGGCGATCACCATGGCGCTCGATGAGGCGCTTGCCAACGTGATCCGTCACGCCTATCACAACCGCCGCGACGGCGTCATCGAGCTGGAGTGCCGGGAGAGCGGGGAAGGGATCGAAGCCATCCTGTCGGATCGCGGCGACGCGCCCGACCAGTCGAAGATATGCGCCCGCAAGCCGGGCAGCGATCAGCTGGGGGGACTCGGCACACACATCATCAGAGACGTGATGGACACAGTTACCTACGAAGAGTCGCCTGCGGGCAACAGGCTGATCGTCACCAAACGCCTTCAGAAAACCATATGAAAATCTCAGTCCGTAACGCGGGGCAAGTGAAAGTCGTGGACGTGGAAGGGGATGTCGATATGGGAACGTCTCCGGATCTCCGGAAAATATTGCTTGCAACCCTGCCCGAGACCACCCGGCTGGCTCTCAACCTCGAGGCGATCCGCTACATTGACAGCTCCGGTATCGCGACTCTGATCGAGATATTGAAGAAAGCACAGGGCCTGAAGAAGGAGTTCGTGCTGTTCGGGCTGCGGCCTGCGGTCGAGAACGTCTTCAAGCTGACGCATGTCATCACCCTGTTCCAGGTTTACGCCAGCGAGCAGGAGGCCCTCGGGACTTCTTGATGGCATGGGTGACAGAGGTCGGCGGGGCGACCGAGCGGACTGTGGCTTACGTGGGCGGATTGACTCTGCTCGTCGGCAAGTCGGTGCGCCTGCTTGTCACCTCGCCGCTGAAACGCAAACTGATGCTCCAGCGCACCGTCCACCAGGCGATGGCCACCGGCGTGGACGCCATCCCGATCGTTTCGCTGATCACCTTCTTTATCGGCGTGATCATGGCGTTGCAGGGCGCTTACGAGTTGCAGAAGCTGGGGGCGATCCAGCTGGTCGCAAGTCTGGTGGCGATTTCGATTACGCGGGAGTTAGGGCCGCTGGTTACCGCAATCGTGGTGATTGGCCGGTCCGGATCAGCTTTCGCGGCCGAGATCGGCACCATGCGGGTGACCGAGGAACTGGACGCGCTGGAAACCATGGCCCTCGATCCCGTGGCGTTTCTGGTCGTCCCGAAATTCCTGGCGATGGCCGTTATGGTGCCCTGTCTCGCCATCTGGGCGGACCTGATGGGTATCCTGGGCGGCAGTGTCTTCGGCATGGCTGACCACGTGTTCACCTTCGGCAGCTACCTGAGCGCTACGAAGGAAGCGCTGCTGATGCGCGATCTTTCGAGCGGCGTCATCAAGAGCGTGATCTTCGGGCTGGTCATTACCGCGGTGGGCTGCCAGGAAGGATTCCTGACCGGATCCGGAGCGGAAGACGTGGGGCGCTCCACCACGTCCGCCGTCGTCATCTCCATTCTGCTCGTGATCGTCATCGATCTGGTTTCGACCATCGGTTTTTACCTGGTTCAGGGAGGTTCGTAAGATGGCCGATTTCACCACTCCCGCCGCCCCTGTCACCAGCATCTCGGTCAAAGGCCTGCGCGTGAATTACGGCGAAAGGGAAGTGCTGCACGGCCTGGACTTTGATATTTACCACGGCGAGACAGTAGCCGTGATGGGTGGTTCCGGCTCGGGCAAGAGCACTCTCCTGCGGACTCTGGTGGGACTCAACAAGCCTGCTTCGGGCCAAATCCGGATTAAGGGCGTCGACATCGTCAACGGCTCCGACCGCGATGCGGATGCCATTCGCAAGAAAATCGGCGTCGCGTTTCAGGGCGGTGCGCTGATCGGCTCGATGACCGTGGGCGAAAACATCATGCTGCCTCTGATCGAGCACACCACGCTCGACCCCAGCACGATCGAAGTGATGGTTCGCATCAAGCTGGAGCAGGTCGGCTTGAGCGGATTCGAGCACTTCAGCCCATCGCAATTGAGCGGCGGCATGAAGAAGCGCGCGGCTTTTGCCCGCGCCATGGCCCTCGACCCCGAGATTCTGTTTTTCGACGAGCCTTCGGCCGGCCTCGATCCCATCACGGCCGCCGGCATCGACGAATTGATCTTGAGCCTCAAGAAAGCCTACTCTATGACGATGGTGGTTGTGACGCACGAAATGGCGAGTGCCTACCTGATTGCCGACCGGATGATCATCGTCGATAAGGGAAGTATTGTCGCCATGGGGCCCGCCGCGGAGGTGAAGAGCAGCGATCACCCGCGAGTCCGCCAGTTTCTGGATCGGGTTCCGGACGCCACACAGGGCGGGGATGTGGACCATCTGCGCCTGTTCACGGAAGGAATCAGGTAAAGACCATGACCCCGGCGCGCGAGCAGACTCTGGTAGGGCTATTCATTCTGATTGCGGCCGGGCTGTTGTTCGGGACCGTCGTCGTGATTTCCGGCGGTGTGGGCTCGGCCGTGCCGCATTCGGCCTACTTCAATTTCGCCGGAGGGATACAGGCGGGAGCCGCGGTGCGCTATGGCGGCCTGACCGTTGGCAAGGTGGAGAAGGTACGGGTGGATCCCGGCGATTCGACCCGCATTGAAATTCGCCTGACGGTCGCCAAAGACGCGCCCGTGAAAGTCGACAGCGTCGCGAAAATAACGGCGCTGAGCCCGTTGTCCGATAACTACATCGAGATTTCGACCGGCAGCCGGAACGCCGCCCTCGCGCCGGCCGGTTCCATTTTGAAGTCGCAGGAGGAATTCGGCCTGAATGAACTGGCCGACGCCGCCAAAGGCATGTTGCCCGAGCTGCAGAAATCGCTGGGAAAACTGAACCAGGATCTGGATGGCGTACAAATCACGCTGGACCGGGCCAACGATCTGTTGAACGACCGAAACCGCGCCAGCGTCGCCGCTTCCCTGGACCACCTGCAGGGCCTGCTGGCCGATACGCGGCCCAGGGTGGCGACCGCTCTCGACAATGTAAACGGCCTGCTGACCGACACGCGTCCCAAACTTTCCGCCACGCTCGATAACGCCAAAGACCTGACGGCAAAACTCGGGCCGATTCTCGATGACCTCAAAATCACCACCACCCGCGCCAACGATACCCTGGCGCACGTGGATGGGACGCTCATGGAAAATCGCGCGGACATAAGAACTACGGTGACGGAACTGCGGGACACGCTGGCGAAATCCGAAGTGCTGCTCGATCAGTTGAATGCGACCCTCGGACAGAACTCGCCCAATATCGACGCGCTGCTGGATAACCTGCGCCTGAGCACCGAAAATCTGCGCAGCCTTACCGAAACGCTGCAGCGCTCTCCGGCCGCCCTCATCCGCGGGATCAAAGTGCCGGACCGCAAGCCCGGGGATATTCAGAAATAGATATGTTCAGAAATGAGGACCCGGAATATGCTTTCCAAGAGCCTGAATCGCCTGTCAGTCGCCCTCTGCCTCACCGCATGCCTCACGACAGCCGGCTGCGTTTCGAACAAACCCGTGCACTATTACACGATCGAACCGCCTGCTTCCGCCGTCAATCAGAGCAGGGCGGACGGGCTGGTGCTCGTGGTCGCCGATATTTCCACTCCGGTGGCGCTGCAGGACGGTCGCATCCGCTATCGGACCGAACCCAACGAAGCGGGCGGGTACGAATATCATCGCTGGACGGAACGGCCCGGCACGATGGTGCGCAATTCGCTGACGCGGGCCCTGCGCGCGTCGGGCAGATATCAGCATGTGCTGGAGGCCAGCAGTGCGGCTGCGGGCGATTACCTCGTGACCGGCAAGCTTTATGAGTTCGACGAAGTGGACCGCGCGACCATTCAGACGCGCATTTCGCTGGGTCTGCAATTGATCGATAAGAAGACCGGCCGCCACGTCTGGGATCACCTCTTCGAGCGCGAAGAGCCGGTCGCCGCGAAGAATGTAAAGGATGTCGTGCAGTCTCTCGACAGGAACCTGCAGCAGATTGTGAACGACGCCACCGGCCAGATCGACGCCTTCGTATCGGCGCGCCGCTAACGCGCGGGCGTTCCCGCCGGCACAACCTTGAGGTCCGCCTCGGATTCCGCCTGACTCTTGGTTGGAACCACCTTGTCGGGATCGATGCGCACCATCATGTACGTGATGTGATCGGGGATCTCGGTAAACAAATGCCCCGTGCCGGCGGGAATGATCATCATGTCGCCGGGTTTGAGGTGATTCACCTGCGGATTTACGATCGCATCGGAACTCCAGCCAGGGCCATTCTGCAGACGCACCGTCTTCTCGTCGGCCGGTCTTTTGACTGAGTTCACGAGGTCCGGGCCGGTCTGCAGCGTCCCTTCGCCGTCGATGACGTAGTAGACCTCGCTGATCTGCTCGTGCTCCGCCACCGCGCCTTTACGGACCGTGCCGGGAACAAGCTTCCCCCGCGTGACCATGCCGATGCCCACCTGCGACTTGCCCAAATCCACCGACCGCACCTGCTGGTCCACAATGTTGTACTTGACGGCCTTCGCGGTGTATGCGTTCAGCTCGCTCACCGGGATGTAAGTCGCCTGGCACCGGCGGCAGGTGGGTTGCGGGCTTTGCGCGAGAAGCGCCGCGACGGCCACTCCCCCGCCCAACAATACTTTGAAACTGTTCCTGTTACACATTCCACGCTCTCCTCACTGCAATAGCTTACAGGGATTTTGGAAATGCAACTTCAAGTTCCGTCCCGAGTCACAGTCCGATCGAAGGCGTGCAGCAATTCCTCGCGGCGCGAGTAAGGCCCCGGGCGATACGCGCGCGACTGAATCCCCAACTGCGACAGTTCCACGATGTGCCAGTCCTCGCGGTTCGTCGTGTCCCAGAACTCAATGACATCGTCCGCGGCGAAATCCGGTTTCGCCATTTCCGACGGATGAAAATACCACTCGCATACGATCTCCGTACGATCCACCGCCTTCGGCCACAGCGTATGCACCATCATGTAGTCGGGATGCAGACTCAGCATCAGATTCGGATAAATCGTGTAATAGCAGACCTTGCGCCGCTCGTCTTCGTTCAGGCCGGGCAGGTAGTCGCGGCGGCGTTTTCCATCCGTGCTCATGGTTTCCGCGCCGCCCCGAAACCCCATCGAGCCCCCGATATAACCTGCGTGCGGGGCTTCGTTATCCGCCCCCAGATAATCGGTCAAACGGTTGAGCGCGGGGTGAAGCAGCGGGCAATGCATGCACTCGTTGTAGTTCAGCACCACAAGCTTCCAGTTCGCTCTCACCTCATAAGTGATGCGCCTGTGCAGCGCCAGTTCCTGCATGTTCCACGCCGCGAACTGTCCGGGAAGGTCGATTGGCGGCGCCGGAACGTCGCCCGCATAGAGAAAAAGGTGGCCCTCCCAGACCGCGGTCTTCACCCTCTGCAGCGGATAGTCTTCTGCGCGGAAGCCCTCTTCATCCATGTGAGGCGCGCCCGTCAAACGGCCATCGAGCCCATAGCTCCAGCCATGATAAGGGCACTGAATCCGTCCGCCGAAACTGCCTTCCGGCGTGGTGCACATGCGGGTGCCGCGATGCCGGCAGACATTATAAAAAGCGCGCGCTTCACCGCTGTTATCGCGTGTGACAATGATGCTTTCCCCGGCGATCTCACGCAGGAAATAATCGCCCGGCTTGGGGATGAAGCCGCTTCTTCCGGCGCAAAACCAGCTCTGAAAGAAGAACCTCTCGATTTCGCCGCGAAAGATTTCCGGGTCCGTGTAGTACCGCGCCGGCAGAGTCCGCGGCTTGTCTCCCGATTCGTCCGCGCTACTTGCCCTGTTCAAGCGCGCGGCCCCCGCGAAGGATGTTCGCCACAGCCTCGTTCCCTTCGTGGCAGGCATACTCGTAGATCCGGTAATCCGGATCGCGCGTCAAAGGAATCGACACCTTCCAGGGCTTTGTGTAGACGTTGGGATCCTCGATCGTGACCTCATAGAGAATGGTGTTCGGATCGGTGCGCGTGAAGCGCTCGACGACATGCAGCGCCTCGCTCTGCGGGATGCCCTTGATGCGCCCCGTCGACGCGCTGGTCGCGATCCAGCCCTTGCCGTTGAAGTTGGTGATATCGACCACCAGCGTATTGCCTTCCCAGTGGCCGCGCGAGTCCCCGTTCCACTGGCGCAGGGCCGCGGGAAGGTGCGGGCTTCCGTCCACCGGAATCACGCGAGCCTCGTGAATCATTTCATAAAGGATAGTCACGTACCCCGGAGTCTGCACGATCTCGTATGCGTTGTTATAGCCGGCGGGGAACATCCCGGCGGGAACGCCTCGAGTGATGCAGCGGTCCCACACGCTCATATATTCATACGAATCGGTGCTGTGGGCGGCGTCGGAATCGCGCTTCGCCTCGGCCGACGGCTTCAGCGGTACTTTGCCATCGGGCGGATCCACCACCAGCGAAGCCTGCCGCGTCGAGACAACCTTTGTTCCGGAGTCGAACCACACCTGGTTGTAATTGCCCACATCGCCCGTGGCGGGAGCGCGGTCCACCTTGTTCTCCGCCGCTTTCTTCTCGATTGCGGCCGCTTCTTCCTTCGTCAGCACCGGTTTCGCCGCGAGTTCGGCTGGGCGCTCAAACGGAGTGACGGTCGGGTTGGTCCACACTCCCTGCAGGTCGGGTTTGCCATCCGCGGTGCGGGCCGGAGTCCAGGCTTTCAGGGGCTGCTTGCCCGCGGTCTGGCTCGCCAGCGGCAAAGGTGCGAGCAAGAGCCCCAGCGAGGTAACCGTAAGCACCAGCAAAAGTGACCGGGGGCTCATGGGAACCAATTCTACTTCATTTTTCGCAGCACCCACGTCGTCATGGATCTCTGATTGCGCACCACCGTGGTCTTCAGGGGATCCTCCGGAATCCCGCCCAGTTCGCCTTCGAGCCGGTCCAGCAGCGCCTCGTCGGCCAGATATCGCTCGGAGCCATCGGGCAGCAGGTAGCGCCGTCCGCCGATAGGCCTGATTTGCCGTTCGATGCCGATGGAAGACGCGAGCCGGCAGAAAAACAGCCCGCCCGGTTTCAGCACTCGCCACGTTCCCCGCAGCATCGCCTGGAAATGATCGTCGTCGGAAGCGAAATGCAGCACCGCGCTGCTGATCGCGACATCGGCGAAAGCATCGGGAAACGACATCGCTTCGATCGGCTCGGCGCGAAAATTTTCCGCCGGGAGATTCGCGGCCAGGCGCCGCACTGCGGCGATCGCCCGCGGATCCACATCCACTCCGAAGACCTCGAAATTCTTCAGCAGGTAAACCAGGTTTCGCCCTCCGCCGCAGCCCGCGTCGAAGATCCGCACTCCCGGCGCGATCCGCCCGCGCAGCAATTGATCGAAAAGATAGATGTCGATCTGGCCGAACTGGTCCGCAAGCGTGGGCATTCCGCTATTATCGACCGATGGCCGATCGCATTCGCGCGATTTGATATATACTCCATGCCGATGAAGGCCTCATGCTTGCTTCCAATCGTGCTGCTTGCCCCGCTGGCCATGTGGGCCGCCGACGATCCCTACGCTTCGCAGCTCTTCCAGCAGCATTGCGCTGCCTGTCACGATTCCGCGGCTGGCGCGCAGGGACGCATTCCGCAGATCTCCGTGCTCAAGACCATGTCGCCCCTCGCGATCCAGCGAACGCTGGAAAGCGGCATCATGAAACAACAGGCGGCCCCGCTCACGCCCGACGAGCGCCTGCGGCTCGCCGGGCTTCTCGGCACGGCGGTAACAGCCACGCGCGCGCATGAGGAACTGGCGAATCCGTGCTCCGCGGCGGCATCGTCGAAAGCGCAGCTGAACGATAGCGCAGCGTGGGCCAGTTGGGGCGGAGGGTTGGGAAATACGCGTTTCCAGTCCGCTGAAAACGCGGGCCTTCAGGCCGGTGACCTGCCGCGGCTGAAGCTCAGGTGGGCGTTCGCATTTCCCGACACTTCCACCATGCGCTCTCAGCCCGCCCTCTGGCGCGGACAGGTTTTTGTGGGTGGGCAGGATGGCAGCGTCTATGCACTCGATGCCGCGACGGGTTGCGCCCATTGGTCGACCACCGTCCAATCGCAGGTCAGGTCGGGGCTCGTGGTCGGAGAGATCGGGGCGAATCCCGCGCTCTTTTTCGGAGATTCCGCCGGATTCGTCTACGCGCTCGACGGCGTCACCGGGAAGCAGTTGTGGAAGATGCGCCCCGACGAACACCTCGCATCCACCATCACGGCCACTCCGGTCTTTTATCGGGGACGCCTCTACGTAGGCGCGGCATCGCGGGAGGAATCGCTCTCGGTAGCGGCGGGTTATCCGTGTTGCACGTTCCGCGGGAGTGAAATGGCGCTCGATGCCGCCACTGGGAAAGTGATCTGGAAGCGATACATGATTCCCGAAGCAGCCACGCGGCGGGCGAAAGGCTTCGGTCCCTCCGGCGTCGGTGTGTGGACCGCGCCCACGCTCGATCCGGAGCACGACACCATGTATGTGGCCACCGGAGACAACTACTCCAATCCGCCAACGCCGCTGAGCGACGCGGTAGTGGCGTTACGCCTGTCGAGTGGAGAGATTCTCTGGTCGAAACAATTCACGGCGAAGGATGCCTGGAACAGTTCCTGTCAGCTTCCCGGGAAGGTGAACTGCCCGGATGCGGAGGGTCCCGATTTCGATTTCGCCTCGTCCGCCGCGCTGGTCCCGCTTCCCAATGGAAAGCGCGCGCTTCTGCTCGGACAGAAATCCGCCGTCGTCTATGCGATCGATCCGGATCGCAAAGGGCAGAGTCTCTGGCAGGCGCGCATTGGTGAAGGCGGTACGGTCGGCGGGATTGAGTGGGGTCCGGCCACCGATGGCCGCAACATCTACGTGGCTCTCTCCGATATTCGTTTCCAGGTGGACCGGAAGCCGGGCAGTAACGACCGCGCCTACCGGATCGACCCCACTAAAGGCGGCGGCATGTTCGCGCTGCGTATCGATAACGGCGAACGTGTGTGGCAGACGCCTCCGCCGGGTTGTGGCGAGCGCACGGTGTGCAGCCCGGCGCAATCGGCGGCGGTCAGCGCGATTCCGGGCGCTGTCTTTTCCGGGTCCGAGGACGGGCACCTGCGGGCGTACTCCACCGCGAATGGAAAGATCGTGTGGGATTACGACACCGCGCACGAGTACAAGACCGTCAACGGTGTGCCCGGGCATGGCGGCGCCATCGACGTCGCGGGGCCTGTGGCGGCGGGTGGAATGCTGTTTACGGTCTCGGGATATCCGGCGCGTGGCGGATTGCCAGGCAACGTACTGCTCGCGTTCGCGCTGGAACCATGATTCTCACTCGATCAATGATGCGACGAATCGCCACGATCGTTGTTCTTGCGGCACTTCCGGCGGCCGCCGGGACACCGCCAAAGTCGGCCGACTGGACCGGATATTACACCATGGCCCGCGGCAAGGATCTGGCCGGATTCAAACCACTGAACATGGATCTGAACAGCGTAGTCATCGCGCATCTGCAGCCTTGGGCGCTGGCGAAGATGGAAGCGACCGACGGAGTCGCGGACGATACCGGCGGCGTCTGTCAGCCCGATGGCATCTTCCGCTATCCCGCCATGGCCGGCAGTTTTCTCTGGCTGCCCGCTGCCGGCAGAATCCTGATGGTCTTCGGCCCCGAGGCGTTGAATACTGCCGGCGTGCAGAGAATCTATTTGAACCGGAAGCATCCGAAGAATGTCCCGCCCACCTGGAATGGCGATTCGATCGGGCACTGGGAAGGCGACACGCTCGTGGTGGATACGACCGGGTTCAACGATAAGTCCTGGCTCTTTCCGGGGCGCGAACCACATACCGAAGAGGCCCACATGGTGCAACAGATCCGCCGCGTTGGAGACGGCAGTCTGATTGAAGTGAACTGGAGAGTGGAAGACCGGCAGGCACTGACTTCGGCCTACACCTACAGCCGCTATTACAAGAAAGTGGGCGACGAAATGGGCGAGGAAGTCTGCAGCGACGATTTACAGATCTGGAAGGATTTCCGGAACAAGCGCCTTCTGCCCGCGCTTGAGCGCTCCCGCGAAGCGCACTGAATTCCTGCCTGGTGCCTTTGATCGATGTGGCGCACGCTCTCCAGCGTGCCGTGTCGAGACTTTTCTCGACACCGGTTTCTTCCGCAAAAGTGCGTGCGCCACACACCCAGCCTGCTACGGCTGGTCCTCACAGACATCGTCCCCGATCTCACTCGTCAGCTTTTCCAAAGTTCTGGTGTAGGTGTAAGGCCGTGCCAGTATCGCGGCGTCCTCGATCGTCATTTTGTATTCCAGATACCTGCCGCCGGGAACCGGACGGATTCGTTCCACCAGATGCATGGCACTGCTGTGCTGAGCGCCCTGATCGTTGAGCCACGTTCTGTCATTGAAACCGGTTGTATCGATCACGAGAGTATCGCCTTCCCAGTGCCCTGTTGAATCCCCCATCCACTTTGCGTCCTTGTCTTCCAGTTTCGGGGGATGAGTGCGATTCATGTGAATGGTCCGCATCAGCCCATGCGACAGGTCCTCGAACAGCATCACGATCATGTCCTTCGCTGGAACGATCTCGATCTTCGTGCCTTCCCGGGCCATCATGCGGAAAGGGCCGACGGGCTCGCATTTCTTCCACGGATCGTCTTTGAGGTTGACTGCTTTGAAGCGCCCTCCGAGCGCCCGCAGAGGGAGCGCTTCCGGCGATCCCTGATTCCTCGCACTCGCGGCTACCTGATAAACGCCGTCAAGATCGGGAGGCGCCGCCTGCGCGGCAAATGCAATCAGAACCGCGAGAAATCTCAAGGCTGAACGCCCGCTTTGATATGGCCTTCCGTCAGATCCTTGTTGTTCTCTTCGCACGAGTATTCCATGATCTCCCACTCGGGCCGGAGGTACCAGGTTCGGACGCTGTCCCATGGTTTCGTGTACGTTTTCGGATCGTCGATGGTGATCGTGTAAGCGATGTGCCCGAGGTCGGGACGCCGGAAGCGTTCAATTGTATGCAGCTGTTCGCTGTGCGGATGCCCGATGGTATCGATTCTGGTTTTGCCGTTGAACGCGATGGTATCGATCACGAGCGTATCGCCTTCCCAGTGGCCCACCGAATTGCCGAACCACGTCGGGTCCGGATTCTTCGGATGAGGCCGCCCATCGATCGGTGTGACGTGGAACCAGCTGTTCTGCTCGTAGAGCATGGCGACGTATTTGTCGTTCTGTACGATCTGAATGGGATGCGGGCCGCCAACAGACCGCAGCAAACCGAACGGCAGGCAACTGCCGGCGTAGTCGCCCCTCGAAGCGTCATAGCTTTCCCAGCGGTCTTTTCCCCAGGCGGTATAGGGGAGTTGCTTCACGCCTTTACAGCAGCCTGTGTCTTCGGTCACATCGGCCATGCGCGGGCTCTGCCAGACGCCGCTGAAGTCGGGTTTGCCATCGGCCTTGCGCGGTGCGGGGCCGGAAGGCGCTTTCGTGGAACGCTCTTCCTGCGCGACAGAGGGAGCGGCGGCGGCGAGGATAGCGACAGCCACAAGGATCGAATGAATGACAGTTCTCATGAGAGTTCTCATTAGGAGTGATGGAATAAACGCTATTCTCTGCTAAGTCCAGTGTCAAGCGATGTCTCAGGCGTTCGCGATCTAATAGGGAAATGAAAGCCGCTCTCGCCTTCCTGTCCCTGTTTGCGCTCCTGCTGGCCGCGCAGAGCCCTCATCCCATCGTTCTCCACGCCGCCCGCTTGGTCGAAGTCGATACCGGCCGCGTGCTCGCGCCCGGCGAAATCCGCGTGGAAGGAGATCGCATCGCCGAGATCGGACGCGCGGTCGGCCATCCGGATGGCGCCGAAGTCATCGACCTCGGCGACGCCACACTGCTGCCAGGCCTGATCGACGCCCACGTGCATCTCTTCCTCCACCCCGGGGCGGAAGATCTCCAGACCGTCCAGGAATCGGTTCCGCAACGCACGATCATGGCAACTCTCGCCGCGCGCGACGACCTCATGGCCGGGTTCACCGCGGAGCGCGACATGGGCACCGAAGGCGCGGGCTCCGCCGATACCGCGGTGCGCGACGCCATCGACCGCGGCCTGATTCCCGGCCCGCGCATGCGCATCAGCGGCAACGCCGTCGACATGCTCGGTGGGCACGAAGACGCCATCGGCTTCAATCCCGAACAGCACGTCCTGCCCAACGCGACGCAGGCCAACAATGCGGAAGAGCTCGTAAAGGTAATCCGCGGGCAGATCAAGGAAGGCGCCGACTTCATCAAGATCTACGAAACGGGCCAAGACGAGACCAGGGATGGGGAATGGCACGCGCAGGTCCAATACACCGAGGCGGAACTGGAAACGGCAGTGCGCGAAGCCGCGCGTCTCGGTAAGCGCGTCGCGGTCCATGCCACCGGGGAGCCAGGGACTCTCTACGCCGCAATGGCCGGCGTGGCTTCCATCGACCATGCCGACCAACTCAGCGCCGAAACCATGCGTATCATGCGCGCGAAACACATCCCCGCCGTGCCCACGTTCGCCATCATGGAATATTTCGCCGAACACGCGAGCTCGCCTGAGGAAGCCCAGCGGTACCGGGCCATGATCGACGTGCATGTGAAGGAATTCAAGAAGCAACTCGCCGCCGGAATATCGATCGCGTTGGGCTCGGACGTGGGACCTTTCCCGCACGGCACGCAGGCGCGCGAACTGGTTCTCCTCGTCAAGTACGGGATGACGCCGCTCGGGGCCTTGCGCGCGGCCACGCTGAATGGCGCGGCGCTGCTCGGCTGGGACGGGCGGATCGGGCAGTTGAAGCCGGGATTTCTGGCCGATGTGATCGCGGTTCCCGGCGATCCGCTCAAAGACATCAGCGCCACCGAGCGCGTCAGTTTCGTGATGAAAAATGGCGTCGTCGTGCGGCGATAAAATGGAAACCCACATGAAGCCGCCCGCCGAAAAATTTCCCGGTGAATCGTCGCGCTATCGCGCTGCCCGCAACAAGCTCCTCGCGGCGGAGACCGGCCTCCGCACCGAGGTCGAGCGCGTGGCGCGCATGCGGCGCAGGTTGCCGCTCGGCGGGCCATTGAAGGAAGACTACGGTTTTGGCGCCGGCGCGGGCCGGAGCGTGAAGCTCTCTGAACTCTTTCGCGATGGCCTGGACACGCTTCTGATCTACAGCTATATGTTCAGCCCGAAGGCGCCCCAGCCCTGTCCGATGTGCACATCTTTCCTCGACAGCATCGAGGGCGCAATCGACCACCTGACGCAGCGGGCGAACTTCGCGGTCGTGGCGAAGTCGCCGCTCGCTCGCGTGAAGAAGATCGCGAAAGCGCGCGGATGGCGCAGGCTGCCGCTCCTATCCTCGGCCAACAACACGTACAATCTCGATTATCACGGCGAGAACGCGGCCGGCGGTCAGTTGCCGATGATGAATGTCTTCGTGCGGCGCAACGGCGCAATTTATCATTCCTACGCCACCGAACTGCATTTCATGCCCGCGGATAAAGGGCAGAACCAGCGGCATATCGATATGATGTGGCCGTTGTGGAACATGCTCGACCTGACGCCGGAGGGCCGCGGAGCGGACTGGTATCCGTCGCTCGCCTATCCCTCGTGAGCCCGAATCGCATTCGTCAGAATCACATCAGTGTTGTCCTCTTCGATCTCGGTGGCGTTCTGGTGGAACTGGCCGGGGTCCCCACCATGCTCGCGTGGATGAACAACCGTATATCGCCCGAAGAGCTGCGGACGATGTGGCTCCGCTCCCCGGCCGTGCGGGAATTCGAAACCGGACGTGCGACACCCGAGGCTTTCGCCAGCGGGCTGATCGCGGAAATGGCGCTGCCGGTGTCGGGAGAGAAGCTACTGCTGGAATTCACGCTCTGGCCGCGGGGTCTGTTTCCGGGCGCTCTCGAACTGGTTGACCGGATTCCGCCCGCGTACACGCGCGCCACGCTGTCCAATTCCAACGCGCTGCATTGGCCGCGTCTCATGAACGATCTGCAGCTGGCCGGCGCTTTCGATCACCATTTCGCCTCGCATCAGATACGTAAGATCAAACCCGACCAGGAAGCCTTCCGTCACGTGACCGATACCCTGGGTTGCGCCGCCGAAGAAGTCCTGTTTCTGGACGACAACGAATTGAACGTCGAAACCGCGCGCAGCCTGGGCATGAAGGCGGTTCAGGTCAAAGGCGTAGCAGCCGCCGAGCAGGTTTTGCTGGAAACCGGCGTAATAAAAACGCGTAGCAGCCGCCGAGCAGGTTTTGCTGGAAACCGGCGTAATAAAAACGCGTAGCAGCCGCGGAGCAGGTTTTGATGCAGGCCGGCGTAATAGAGAATGTCGATAGGCATCGTTGATGACTCTGAGGTTTCTTATGACGGCCGGACTGATTGGCTTCTCGGCCACTCTTTCCGCGCAATGGCCCCTCTACCCGGCCGCCGGGGCGTCGCGGACGGCCGACGGGAAGGCGAATCTTACCGCGCCCGCGCCAAAAACCGCCGATGGCAAGCCCGATCTTTCCGGCGTCTGGGACCGCGGCGTTGCACCCCCCATTCCAGGTGCGCCGCCGCCCGCGCCGCCGCTCGCCCAAGGTGAGTCCGGCGTTCCCCAGCCACCCGGCCCGCAATCATTCACCAATCTCCCCTCCGTGCTCGCGGGCGGCCTGCCCATGCTGCCCTGGGCCGCCCAGCTTCGCGCCGAACGTTTTGCCGGCAACAGCAAAGAGCATCCTGACGCGCACTGCCTGCCGCTCAATCCGGTCCAGCTTCACAGTCATCCCCAGCCGCGCAAAATCGTTCAGACGCCCGGCTTGATTCTGATCGTCTACGAGGCGAACGGAGGTCTTCGGCAGATCTTCATGGACGGGCGTCCTCTGCCTTCGGACGATGTGCAGCCGTGGTGGTACGGATATTCGGTCGGCAAGTGGGACGGCGACACGCTGGTGGTCGAAACCAAAGGCTTCCGCGATAATGGGTGGCTGGATGAGCAAGGCACGCCCATCACCGGTGCGGGAAAAATCACCGAGCGCTTCCGCCGCGTGAACCATGGGAATCTGCAGATTGACATCCGGATCGACGATCCGAAAACCTTTACCAAACCCTGGAGCTTCCAGCTGAATCAAAAGCTCATCCCCGATACGGATCTGATCGAGTTCGTCTGCCTCGAAAACGAGCGAAGTGTGCGGCACATGGTGGGGCAATGATGGTGGGGAAATGACGGTGCGGAAATGACGAACGCCGCGGTCACCCTGGTCCTCTTTGCCCTCTCCGCATTCGCGCCCACGCGGCCCACCGGAACCGTGCATTTCTATCGTTACCTGCTCACCGTGGGCAAGGCGGTGCATCCCACCGTCTCCTGCGACGCTTTTCCCATCGTAAAGATGCAGAACGGCCGCATCTATACGATGAAGGTCCCGGTCGGCCGGCATGCGCTCACCGCGGGCGACTCGCCCACCGGAATCGAAGTCGATGTCGCGGAGGGGAAGGAATACTTCGTGCGCATCGATTATTCCCCGAACGCGCCGTTTGCCCTGCGCGCCACGCTTGTCCTGGTCCCCCAGGAACAGGGCCGCGAGGAAACGAAAAAACTGCGTCCCCTGGATGGATGGTTTGTTGAAGATGCGGCCTGTGGTAAATAAGACGCGGCCTGTGGCAAGTAAACGGAAGGCCGGCATCGGCTGGAAGATCCTGAACTCCGCCGGCATGATGATGCTGGGATTTGCGGCAACCGCGATTCCCTTGCATCTCATCCTGAAGCAGGAACTGCGCGACGCTCCCGAGGAAATGCGCGCCCTCGGCTGGCCGATCAGGCTGATCCAGGTTATTTTCCTCCGCTACATACTTCCGCGGATTGACGTGGAAGGCCTCGAGAATCTGCCCCAGGGCTCCTATCTGATCGCTGCCAACCACGCTTACAAATCGGGTGTGGATGGATTCATCCTGGGCCATCTCTTTGCCACGCGTGCCGGGCGTGTGCCCCGCATCGTGGTTACGGCCGACAAGCGGAATCTGGCCGTGAGCGCCGAGCGTTGGGTGCTTCACCACTATGGAATCGCTCTTCTCGTTCCCGACGAAACCGGAACCCTCACCCCGCGCCCGCATGGATTGACGGACGTGATCGCTGCTTACCTTAGGCAAGGCGGCAAACGCGCGGTCGTCATCTTCCCGGCCGGCCGCGCCGCGATCGATCCCGCCGAGCAACTGTCGCACTGGAGCACCGGTGTCGTGGTTTCTGCGGAAAAAAGCGGCTGTCCCATCGTTCCCGTCGCCATCGGCGGGCTCCCCTACGACTGGACTCCGGAAACGGTGCTTCTCAACGGGCTGCACTTCAAGGGAGCGGAGGCGCCTTTTCGAATCCATGTGCGGATCGGGAAACCGATCACACCGGAGGGCGACCCCCGCGTCGCGCTGGAACGCCTGCGTGCCGCAATTTCGGATCTGATGCTTGCCGGGCCGCGCGCCCCGGCGAGCGATCCTAATGCCGCGGACAGCCCTTCGGCGACTCCTCAATCTCCTGGAAAAGCCTGACCGCGCCGTCGCCGGTCAATGTGCCGATCACGTGGTATTGGCCTTTCTCGACGGTCATCCTGACCGTGAATCCCCTGGTGCGAAACGCCGCGGCCTGCTCCTGCATCGGCTCGACCCAGTCCGGATCCAATTCCCCGGCGTGCATATTGATGCACAGTCCCGCGAGAGCGTCGAGACGTTCGGGAGTGGCGTCGCGAAGGTAACCGGGAAACCCGGTCACCGACAGAAAGTACTGCGGATAACTGGCCGCGATGTGAAAAGCGCTGATGCCTCCGTTGGACATTCCGGCGATGTGAAATTTGCCGCCGCGAATTTTGTAGTCGGCAAGCAACTGGTTCAGAAATTCGGGGAAAACGCGCGCGCCGTCCCCGGAAAACAGGTGCTGGGTAGGTGCGGCCGGTATCACCACGATGTATCCGCGCCGCTGGGCTTCGGGGGCCCAGTTACGCACAAGCATAGTCATGACCATATCCATCGTCTGGGCTCCCGGCGGGAAGGCCAGAATCCCCGGATAAGCTTTGGCGGGATCGTAACCGGTGGGCAGAATCACCTTATAATGCACGGTCAGCCCGTCAATCGTGGTGTCCTTATCGAAGACCTTCGCGGCAGCGGGCTGGCCGCAGGCAAAAATCAGGCTAAATCCCACGAGAACCGGCAGCCTGGGGCGCAGATTCATTGAATTATTGATATCATCTCATTGCGGAATATTGCGGAGATGGAGATGCCCGGAATGAACATGGCCAAGGTGTTGGCGTTTGGTTTGATTACAGGGATGACGGCCGCGGCCGCGGTGCCGGTCACGTTCAACAAGGACGTGCTGCCCGTTTTACAGAAGAACTGCCAGGGATGTCACAGGCCTGGTGAGATGGCGCCGATGTCGCTCCTGACCTACACCGACGCGCGCCCCTGGGCCAAGGCGATGAAACAGGCGGTAGCGACGAAAAAGATGCCGCCATGGTTCGCCGAAAAAGGCCACTTCGCCAACGACCGCAGCCTGAGTCAGACCGAGATCGACACCATCGTCGCCTGGGCGGACAACGGAGCGGTGGAAGGCGACGCCAAAGACAAGCCTGTGCCTCTGTCGTTTCCGGATGGATGGAACATCAAACCCGACATGATTGTCGAGATGCCCAAAGACTTCCACGTACCGGCGACGGGCACCATCAATTATCAGAACATCAAAGTCAAAGTGAATTTCCCCGAAGACATGTGGGTGGTCGCGGCGGAAATGAGGGCGGGCAATCCGAAGGTCGTGCATCATGGCCGGGTCATCGTTCTGCCTCCGGGGGCTGCCTGGATGAAGAATGCAGCTTATGGCGACGCCTACGAGGAAGGATCCGAAGGAATGGGGGGCGCGAAGGAAGGCACCGATCTGCTGGGCAAGTACAATCCGGGGTTAGGCGCGCAGAGTTTTGACATCGACGGTTCCGCGAAGTTTATTCCCAAGGGTTCCGACCTGGTGTTCAATCTCCATTACACCTCCGTGGGAACGGCGCAGACGGACCGTACCAAGGTAGGGTTGGTGTTTGCCAAACATCCGCCTGTGACGCGCTACTGGATGTCGCCGGGAACGCCCGCGGCTTTCAACCTGGTGATTCCGGCGGGAGACAAGAACGCTGAAGTAGTGAGCGAAGTGACGGTGGGCGTGGACGGCGCGAAGCTGGTCTACATCCAGCCGCACATGCACCTGAGGGGCAAGGATTACGAAGTGCGCGTGACTTATCCGACTGGTGAATCGCAGACGGTTTTCAAAGGCGAGTGGAATTTCGACTGGCAGATCGGGTATCAGCTCGACAAGCCGCTGGTGATTCCCAAGGGCACGAAGATCCTGGCCATCGCCCACTACGATAATTCGGCGAACAACAAGTTCAATCCCGATCCGGGCAAGACCATCCTGTGGGGCGATCAGAACTGGGACGAAATGCAGTCGGGATTCCTCGGTCTGGTGTTCGATGCGAAGACCGATGTGAGTAAGGTGTTCATTCAGTCCGGGCCGAGTCTGCTGCCGCGCGGCACGACAGCCGGTCCCACATTGGCGGCAGTTCACTAAGAGCCTGCCGTGCACTAAGAGTTGGGAGCTGGTGCCGATCATCCTGTCGTTTGCGCACGGTATCAGGGTTGCTGCGGCGTAGCCTCCGTCCCGCCACGTCTCTCACCCGCCTCCCGGTTTCGGTGGTAACAGGCTACGCAAACCGGCTTGCCGTGCAGTTGCATGCCGGTAATACTTCCGCAGTGGATACAGTTCGCTGTGAATGGCTCGCCCGTCTCCCTACGGCTTGGCGAGCCTGTGAAGCGAAACTGCATATTCTGAACTGCTCCTTAAAGTGATCGGAGATAGCCGGGACGCGAAGCGTCACTGGCAATTGACAACTATGGCCCGCGAACGGCGATGTTCGTCTCTGCAAATCGGAGGCCCGAAGCGCAGTGCTTGATCTCGTTGAGCTTAGCCGGCGAAGGCAGGCGGTGAGCGGCGTGCAATCGCGCTGACTGCGTGTCTTGGCGCAGCGCTCCGCACCGATTTACTGCTTCTTTTTGCCTGCGCCGAACAGCCCGCCAATCCCGTTCAGCACCTGGACGGGCCTCCTGGCTTCCGAAGCCGCGATACCCGTCACATCGGGGACGATCAACGGGTTGGTCAAGCTGCCCCGCACGAAAAACGGCACCGAGCTTCCCAGCGCCAACTGGACAACCCCATCCCCATGCAGCGTGGCGCGCATTTTGAGATCGAGTTCGCGCCGGGCTGAGATCGTGCCCGCGCCATCCAGCTCTCCGATCGCGGGCGCAACCAATTTCAGCTCCTGAATCGCTGTACCGCCGGGGCCCGAACGCACCTTCGCGCTCAGCGCCTGGATCAGGGTGTCCGCCGAAGGGTGAATACCCGCGAGCCGTTCGATCGCGCCAAGCTTTGCCCCCAGATCGTATCCTTTGAGTTTTGTATCGCTGAGACCTACGCTGCCCGCGAGCGAAGGATCGGTCACCGGGCCCGTCACAGCCATATTCACCGACGCCGTGCCGCCCTCGAGCGATGAACCAGCCGGGAGTTGAACGCCGAGCGCGGGAAGCAGGCCGGTCGCCGTGTTCACGGCGAGCCCCGGGCCGGCCACTCGGAGGTTTGCTCTGACAACATCTCCGCTCTCCGCGTAGTTGCCGGTGACGGAAACCGACGCGCCGCCCAGCCGCAACGCCCCTTCTTTCAGCACGCCGGATTTTGCGTGCAGATCGTGTTTCACCGCAAAGTCGAACTCCACGGGCTGCTTCGCCGCCGTTCCCTGTCGCACGAACTTCGCCTTGTCGATGTGGATCTGCCCCTTCGCATCGACCGTCTTGCCCGTGATGCTGCCGGAGCCATCGATCGCGATCACTCCGGATACGCCTTCACTCGCCGTGAGTCCGGTCGCGGTCAGATCCACTCCGGAAATCTTCAGGGTGACCTCGACGGGCGTGAGAGAGGCATCGGCGGGGCTGATCTGACCAACCTTGCCATCGATTTTGATTTCGCCCGCCGGTTCGAGCTTGCCGGTCACGGAGAACGGGAACCCGCCTTCGGGGGCAAACTGCTTCACGGCGATGTTGACGTTCTCGAAAACCAGGGGCTTTTGAGCACCGCCCCCCTGCCGAGTCACCGTCAGGCGGGCATTGTTGATGTCCATCCGCGTCACCAGAAAATCGGGTTCCTTGCTGCCAACGGCTGCTGGTTCCTTGCCGCCCGGAATGGGACCGATCGGCGGCGCCGGAATGAAATTCCATTCGCCGGCGGGATTCTGGATCATCGAGATCTCGGCGTCGTCGATCGTCAGATCCGTGACTGTGACCTTGCGCGTCGTGATCAACTGCCACAGGTTCACGCCCAGAGCGAGCGATTTGGCGCGGAAAAACGGCTCGCCGTCGAAGCGCGGTTCGTCCGCGATCGCAAAATCCTGCGTCTTGAGGCTGCCTGGAAACAGCGAAAGATGCAGATCGCCCATCGTGACCCGCCTCCCGAGTGCGGAATTCAGCGTCGACTCGAGCCGGGGGCGAAACTGATTGGCATTCACGAAGTAGGGCAGGCTCAACCCGGTGGCTGCCAGAATGGCGGCGACTACCCCGGCTGCCACAAGCACACGTTTCACAGGCGCCTCCTGTCCACTATGCCACGAGATGCGGAAGGCGTATACTCGATCCAGAACCGGAGCTTCTTAATCTATATGTCCAGCACATCCCGCCGCCAGTTTCTGCAAGCCACCGCCGCCGCGGCACTCGCGGCGCCGCTCCTTTCCGCCAATGAACCGGTCATGGGCATGATTTTCCCGCCCGCCAATTACCCGGTGCCGCCGGAAGCGACGCAACTCTATCCGAAAGGAGTGACGTTTCTGGCCGAAGGTCTGGCCTTTAACGGCATGACGATCGAGAGCTACGACGAAGCCGTTCCGCGTATCGTGCCCGCCGCTCTCAAGCTCAAGGAGCACGGCGCTACGGCGATTTCGATCATGGGTACGTCGCTGACCTTCTATAAGGGTGCGGCCTTCAATCAGGAATTGATCGACCGCGTGCACAAAGCAACCGGGCTGCCTGCGACTTCCATGTCCACCGGCATTGTGGATGGCCTGAAGGTTGCTGGCGCGAAAAGGGTTGCCGTGGCCACGGCCTATAGCGACGTCGTCAACGCGACCCTCGAGCGGTTTTTGAAAGAAAGCGGCTTTGAAGTCCTGAGCATTAAAGGATTGAACCTGATTCGCGCCACCAACGCTGTCACGCAGGACCAGCTGTATGATTTTTGCGTGGGAGCTTTCGGCCTCGCGTCGAATGCCGACGCTTTGCTCGTTTCCTGCGGCGGGTTGAAGACCATCGACCTTCTCGTTCCGCTGGAAGCGAAGTGCAAAGTCCCCGTGGTTTCGAGCACGCCCCATGCCTTGATGAATGCCGTGCGATTGACGGGTGTCAGCCCGCGCGCGACGGGTTACGGCAGCGTACTGGCCAAAGCGTAGCTCGCTAACGCTTAATACACACCGCAGTCCCGCCGGACGCCTTGATTCGCGCCGCGATGCCGGCATAGCCGCCATCCAGTGCCGCCTGGTAAGGGCTCTTTCCACTCGGACCGCACAAAGACGGATTTGCTCCCTTGTCGAGGAGCAGTTTCACCACCTCGCCCTGACCGCCTGAAGCCGCGCCGTAGAGAGCTGCTCCCACCCGCGCGCCGTGATCGAGCAGCATGCCGACGATTGCGTCGAAGCCTTTGGTCGAAGCATCCTCGATCGGAGTTGTCCCGTCGCGGCCGCTCCGATTCGGATCGGCATCATGATCCAGAAGCACGAGGGCGACTTTGGCGGCGCCTGCGAACGCGGCTGCGTCAAGCGGCGTATACCCCGAAGGCAATGGATCGTTCGCCGATAATCCATGCCGCAGCAGAGCGTCTGCCAGACGCGCTTCGTCTCTCCTTGCAGCCGCATCCATCGCTTTTCCAAAAACCTGAGAAGGCCCGGCTTCCACCAGCAGGAGCGCCAGATTCTCATCGCCGATTCTGATAGCGTTGTCGAGCGGTGTGTTCTCCCGTTGATCGGCAATTCCCAGGTCCGGACCGAATTGAAGCAGATATCGGACCAGCCCAGTGTTGCCGCTGGCGGCAGCCAGGTTGATGGGCGTAGCGCCGGTTCTGGCATCCATCTCATTCAGGTGCGCGCCATGCGCCAGCAAAAGCGCGACTGCATCCAGAGATCCACTCTCGACGGCGCGATCGAGCGGGCTGGCTCCCTGGGCACTGCGCAAATTCACGTCGGCGCGCTTTTCGATGAGAAACCGCATCATGTCGAGGTGACCGTTAGCCACCGCCAGGTGGAGCGCCGTGCGGCCGGAAGTGCTCTTCGCATCGATCTGCGCGCCGCTGGCGAGCAATATCTCCGCCATCCTTAAGTTGCCGGACTGTGCCGCATATTGAAGAGGCATGCCCGAGTTCATCCCAGCCCGTGTATCCATGGCCGCGTTGGGGTCCGCATGAAAAGCAATCAGCAGCCGGACCAGGTCGGCATTACCCATCAGCATCGCGGTGGAGAGAGGCGTCTGCCCGTCGCGCACGGGAGCGTTGGCGTCGAGGCCCGCTGTGAGCAGGCTCTCGATCGTATTCAAATCGCCGCGCCTGGCGGCCATCGTGAACATTTGCCCCGCAGTTACGTCCGCTGCCGGAGCTGCAACCGAAAGCGCCCCAAAAAACAATATCGTGATTCTCGCCGTTTTCATGATCTACTGACTCACATGCGGAGTGCGTGCGTCTTCTTCCTATCATTCTCGTTCAACTTGAGCCTCGCGCAGACCGGAATCTTCCCACCCGGCCAGATCGTCGATCGCATCGCCAGCGCCGCCGACTCCACCCAAACCTACGCCCTCTATCTCCCCGCCAACTACTCCAGGGACCGCCGCTGGCCGGTCATCCTCGCCTTCGATGCCGGCGGACGCGGCCGCGCGCCGGTTGCCGTGTTCCAGGCCGCCGCCGAAAAATTCGGCTATATCGTCGCCGGATCGTACAACTCCCGCAACGGCCCCGTCGACGTGAGCTTCACCGCCGCTCAGGCCCTGCTGAACGACGTGACCGCACGCTTCAGCGTCGACCCGAAGCGCCTGTATGCCGCGGGCCTCTCCGGTGGCTCCCGCTTCGCCCTCGAACTCGCGCTCACCTCGGACAGATTCGCGGGCGTCTTCGCTTCGAGCGCTGGGTTCCTCCGCTCCGATCCGCCCCGCTCCGTGCCCTTCGCCGTCTTCGGCACGGCAGGCACCGACGATTTCAATAACCTCGAGATGCGCCGGCTCGATCGCTTTCTGACCTCCCCGCATCGCACCGCCATCTTCAACGGCACCCACGGCTGGCTTCCGAGCGATCTTGCGGTCGAAGCCGTTGCGTGGATGGAGACCCGCACGATCCACGACGGCCGCGTTCTCGGCCCGCCAACGAAGCAGGAGCTCGCCGCCGAGGCCCGCGAAGAAAAGCTGACCATCGAGCTTGAGCGGCTCGCACGCGGGTCCTCGCTGGATCGCCTCCGCGAACGGCTCACAGCGCTGTCGAACCAGGCCAAAGCACCCGAGGATTCCGCCGATCGCCAACTCGCACGCCGTCTTCTGCGGGGAATCGTCGCCGCGGGCAGAGGCAATCCCGATCCCGCCTTACAGGCCATTCTCGAAGAAGTCCGCGAACAGCGATAGAATCAGATCCATGAAATCCGCTTACTTCCTGGCCCTCACCTTCTGCGCGACCGTTTGTCTGTACGGTCAGGCGCCTCCGCCAACGCCTCCCTCCAAACCGACGCTCGGCACGATGGAGAAGATCAAGGTTCACGGCAAGGCGCTCGAAGGAAATCTCGAAGGCGACTCGGCGGATCGCGACGTTTTCATTTACCTCCCGCCCAGCTATGCCAAACAGCCCAACCGGCGCTACCCGGTCGTCTACTTCCTGCATGGCTACGGCATCGGCGCCGAGCGCTACTGGGACATGATGAAGGTGCCGGAAGCCGCGGATAAAAACATGTCCGCCGGAACCGCCAAAGAAATGATTCTGGTGCACCCCGACGCGTTCACCGTCTACAACGGCAGCATGTATTCGAATTCGCCCACCACGGGCGATTGGGAAGCCTTCATCGCCCATGATCTCGTCGCGTATGTGGACAGCCACTATCGCACCATTCCGGATCGCACGTCGCGCGGCCTCGCCGGCCACTCCATGGGCGGTTACGGCACCATGCGGATCGGCATGAAGCATCCCGAAATGTTCTCCAGCCTCTACGCGATGAGTTCCTGCTGTCTGACCGCCAGCCTGAATCCGGGCGGCCGCGGCGGCGCGCAGGCCGAAGCGCTCAAGAGCCCCGAAGACGTAAAGACGGGCAACAACCGTGGCATCATGACGCTGCTCGCCGAATCGGCGGCCTGGTCGCCGAATCCGAAGAACCCGCCGTTTTTCTTCGATCTGCCCACGAAGGATGGCCAGCCGCAGCCGGAGGTGGTGGCGCGCTGGGCGGCCAATGCGCCGCTGGCCATGATCGACCAGTACATGCCGAATCTGAAGAAGATGAGCGCCATCGGGCTTGAGGTCGGCCTGCAGGACACGTTGGCCGCAAGCAATAAGGTGCTGGATGAAACGCTCACCCGCTTCGACGTTCCCCATACGTACGAAACCTACGAGGGCAACCACACCAACAAGGTGCCGGAACGGTTTGACGGAAAGCTGCTGCCGTTCTTCTCGAATAATCTGACCTTCACGTCAGCGAAGAAATAACCGGCGAAGGTAGGCGAAGATGGCATTGACAACCAGGACTGCTCTCGGGTATAGTCGCCGCGGGAAGCGTTCCCACCGAAAAGGAGTGTGGAAATGACCGTGCGCCTGATGGGTGTGATGTTCGCGATCGGCGCAGTGCTCGCCTCGTCATCAGTCGCATTCGCTCAGGACGGGAACCGGAAACCACAAAAAACGTCGACCAAGCCTTTTGACCCGCATGATCTGTCCGGATTTTGGGACATCACCAACATCGGGCGACCGCCTGGCGCCCTGAACGAAACGAGCAACAATCGGCCGCCGATGACGCCCTGGGGATTGGAAAAATTTCACAAGGCAAAGACGGGATACGATGGCAAGGCCTTGGGCAACGGAGTTTACGCACGAAAAAGATTGGAATGATCCCGTCCTGCTGTGCGATCCGACGGGTTTCCCGCGTATCATGTGGCATCCCCGGCCGCCCGGAATGAGGTTTGCCCAGACTGCCGACGAAGTGATTCAGTTCTTCGAGGATGGCCGCACCTGGCGCGACATATGGACGGATGGGCGAAAACTTCCGGGCGACGACGCGGACTCACGCTGGTTCGGATACGCGGTCGGCCATTGGGAGGGAGACACGTTTATCGTCAACTCGAATAACTTCGATGAAGCTACCTGGCTCGACCAGTATGGCTCCCCGCACAGCGACGAGATGACGGTGGAAGAGCGCTACCGCCGCGTGGACCACGACCATCTGGAGATGGTCCTGAATATCACGGACCCCAAGACTTATGTCGGGACATGGAAAGGCGATAAGAAGATTTTTCAATTGGTGGAAAAGCCGGCCCGCTCGGAGTACAACGATCTTCCCGAGGACATCTGTGCATATTCCGAGGTGAAGCTCCACGGCAAGGCCTGGCAACAGATGCATCCGTAGCTTTGAGCTTTTAGATTAAGGAGATGTCACATGACGCGTAAGCTTGCAGTTCCCTCATTTCTGTAATGACACTGGGCTTTCTGGCGATTGGTACCCCGATGTTCGCGCATCATGGAACGGCGGGGGTGTATGACTTTACTCATCGCATCACAACGAAGGCGATAGTGACGGAATACATATGGGCCAATCCCCATGTCCAGATCTATTTCAAGCTGAAGAACGATAAGGGCGAAGAGGAGACCTGGGGCGTCGAAACAGTAAGTCCGGGAAATGCGCTCGCGAATGGCTGGACGAAGAAGTCATTCAAGCCCGGGGACGAACTTCTGGTGAGCTTCGTGCCGGCCAAGGGCGACAGGACTTTCGGAAGTTGCCCTCAATTCGTGTTTGTCGCCGATGGCCACAGGCTCGGTGGCAGCGGCAGGTGCGGCATGGGAAAAGACGCCGTCGACATGAACACGCTCCCCGTCAAGCCAGGCTACACGGCGGTTGAAGTTCAGATGCCGAAAGATACCCGCGAGAGGCCCGAGTCTGAGCAGGAAAAGTAAAACGTGGCGCGCGCACTCTGTGCGTGCCGTGTCGAGACTCCGCTCGACACCTGTTCGCTGTGAAAGGAGTTTCCACATGAAGTATCGTTTTATGGTCCCGTTCGTTGCCCTTGCGGCCGTATTGGCTTTGACGGATCCTTTTTGCGCAGAACAGTCAGAGCAGCCCGCAAACGCAGGCGCAGAAAGCTCCGGCGACCAGCACTCAACCTTTTGATCCCCATGACATCTCCGGCATCTGGAGGAACCCCGGAGGATTCGATGTTGCGTTAGGCAACAATCGTCCTCCCATGACGGACTGGGGAAAGGAGAAATGGAGTAAGACGAGGGCGTCCGCCAGAAATTCGCCGCTGGCCTTTGGATTCTATGAGGACCAGAAAGACTGGAATGATCCGCTGTTCCAGTGCGACCCTTCCGGTTACCCCCGCAACCTCGACTACAGTAACTACCGGTTCGTGAAGCTCGCTAACGAATTCGTCGAGTTCTTCGAACGGGACCACGTATGGCGCGACCTTTGGACGGACGGGCGCAAGCTCCCGGGGCCTGAAGCAAAGCCGCGGTGGTACGGATATGCGACTGCGCATTGGGATGGAGACACTCTTGTGGTTGAATCTTCCGGTTACGATGACCGGACCTGGGTCGATCCCTACGGCTCGATCCACAGCGACCAGATGCATCTCGAGGAGCGTTACACGCGCCTGGACCATGACAATCTGGAGTTCAGCCTGACGCTTACGGATCCGAAGGCGTACGTGGGTGCCTGGGGTGGCAAAAAGCTGAAGTTGAAGCTGCTGAACAGCTCACAGCAGATCCAAAAGGGTCTCTGGGGCAAAAGAGCGGATGGGACGGCCTACGGGGACATGCGGGAAGAATACTGTGTCTATTCCATTGAGCGCAAGTTCTGGGAAGGACGGCCGCTCGGGAGGCATAGGTGGAGACGACAAGAAGTAAGAATCTGGTGAGGCGCAGGCTTCAGCCTGTGTGGGAGCGACGATCTACGGCTCTCTGGCCTGCTGACTTCTGCCTGCATCGGCAGCCGGACAAACTGCGCCGGCAAAGCAGCTAATGTCGGAGCAGGCTTTCAAAAACGTTACTGTGCTCAAGGGAATCCCTGTGGATGAATTCATGGACACGATGGGATTCATCGCCGCGTCCACGAACTATAACTGCACCGATTGCCATGTCGAGCCGAAAGTGGAGGGCGATTGGAGTGTCTACGCCGAGGAGACCCCCCGCAAAGCGATGGCGCGCCGAATGATTCTGATGGTGAAGCCCATCAACAAGACCAATTTCGGGGGAGCGCGCATGGTGACCTGCTACACCTGCCATCGCAATATCCAGGGTGCGCCGAAGATCACGCCGAGCCTGACCGAGCAGTACGGCGAGCCGCCCACGCCCGATCCCAACGAAGTCGAGATCAGCCGGCAATCGCCTGAGGCGCCTTCCGCCGATCAGGTGTTCGACAAGTATCTCCAGGCGGTCGGAGGAGCGCAGAAGGCAGGCGCCATCACCAGCATCGTCTTCAAGGGCACATACCAGGGGTATGCGGAACCGAAGGCGCCGGTGGACATTTATCTTAAGGCTCCGAATCAGCGCACCATGATCGTGCATACGGACGCCGGAGACCGGACCACGACCTTTGATGGCAGCAACGGCTGGATGGCGGCGCCGGCTATGGATAAGCCATTTCCCCTGATCCGCTATAGCAACGGAGACCTCGACGCGGTCCGGCTGGACGCTAGTGCTCTCCTTTCCCGCGGGAATCAGGCAGGCCATAACGAAACCGCTGACAGGTTCGACC
The DNA here is from genome assembly GCA_963764845.1 of Terriglobia bacterium. Taxonomy (GTDB): domain Bacteria; phylum Acidobacteriota; class Terriglobia; order Bryobacterales; family Bryobacteraceae; genus BOG-234. The sequence continues at coordinate 424,260 of CAVXUE010000002.1, forward strand.
ACCATTGACGATAAGGATGTCGTCGTCGTGCAGGGGACCGCCAATGGCGGACGCTCCCAGGTAAAGCTGTACTTCGATAAGCAGTCCGGCTTGCTCGTCCGGCAAGTGCGCTACGCCGATACGCTCATCGGGCGGGTACCGATACAGGTGGACTACAGCGATTACACGGGCGTCGCCCGCGCTGGAGTCACGCTGCCGTTCCACGTCATTACGACATGGACGGACGGCCGGTCGGACGTACGGCTGACCTCGGCGGAGACCAATGTTGCGATTGACGCCGCGAAGTTCAATCAGCCGCCCCCGGCGGCGCCGCCCAAACAATAGCCGGCGCGACCGCGGTTTGTCACGAAGATTTGCCGCGAGCGTCCCGAACGGGTAGGAGTTCCGACCGTTCTTTTAGACTCCCAAAACCAGGTTGCTGAGGCAACGGATTGTCGAGGCAAACACCGCATGGTACTGCGAGTACCGCAAGGGCCCCGAAAACGTCGACAAGCCTGATTTCTATGCTAGACTGGTGCTCCACGGGTAACTAAAAAGGGTACTAAATGAAGAGCCTGGTTCATCAGATTCTATTCCTCCCCGCTCTATTTGCGTGTTTGCTATTCGGCGGCCGCGAAGCCAGAGCGGCAGCCTGTGGAATAACAGCTCCAAACATCACCACCGCACAGTACAATTCATACCGGACCAGCGCCAATCAACAGGAGACGGTGCTGAATCCGACAACGGTGGCGAGCGGTTTCGGCTACCTGTTCGAAATGACGCCGGCTGCCGGGCTGATCTACGCTCAGCCTTTGATTCTGCATAACCTCACCGTGTCGGGAACATGTTATGCAACCGTCGTTTTGCTGGCGACCATGCAGAACACGATTATCGCTTACGACGGAGACAATGCCGCGGCGACCGGCCCCATCTGGCAGAGCCAGCCTTTTGCCACTGCTTCCACTTCGGGATCGATTTCTTTTCCCGCGCTTTATTGCAGGTCGAACGTCGGGTTTACCCAGAACGGGATTCTCAGTACGCCGGTGATCGACGCCACGCACCTCCTGATGTATTTCGTGACGCTCAATGACACGCAGGAAGCCACGACGTGTACGACCACAGGGAGCACGGGCTGGGTATACACTCTTCACGCCATGTCGTTGAAGAACGACTCTACGTTTGGCTTGGATTATATTCCCGCGCACGATATCAATGGCGACTTACAGTCCTACGGCTTTGTGGCGGGAAACCAGCTTCAACGGCCGGCGCTCGCCGACGCTGGTGGCGCCATACTGATCGGTTTCGGATTCGGGACGTCGACCAGCGGCGGGGACGAGGTCAGCTCGCCGTATCAGGGCTGGATGGCGGAATATAACTCCTGCGCGAGCAACAGCAGCAGTTGCACCGCGACTACCTGCCTGACCCAAACCAACTGCACGTTCCAGCTCACGACCCTGAACTCCCCTGGGCCGCTCGCCTCGGTGGGCGCCGGCGTTTGGATGTCCGGCGTTGGTCCCTCTACCGACGGGACGTTCTATGCTTATGCGACGGGAAACGGCTGTCGTCCGGTGGAATCGACCACGACCTCGAACTGCGCGCCGATCGTGAACAACGCCCTTGGGGATTCGGTTATCTACCGCCCGGCCGGAACGAACAGCAATCCGGGCTCGACATTCACACCCGAAGACGAGAGCGAGACGCCCGGTTTCGAAAACTATTACGTGGACGATTACAACGATCTCGACCTGGACACGGGCGGCGTGATGATGATTCCCCCTCCGAACGCGGCGAGCTTGAGCAGGTATCTTGTTGCGTCCGGAAAAGCCGGGCAGACGTACCTGCTGCAGACGGCAAATCTCGGCGGGTACGACGCGACTCCGTACCAGAACTTCTTCTCAGCCCAGAGTGCCCCGCCGTGCGCGGCGCCGTTTCCGGTTTCGCCGGCGCCACCCGTTTATTCGGGGATCAAGCCATGGCAGACTGGATGCGCCGAGGTGCATGGTGGCGCGTACTGGAGTCTGGGCGGAGGCACCGGCTTCTATTTCGTCTGGGGTTTCGCGGATGTGGCGCGCGGGTATTTCTTCAATGGAGCCACGTTTGACGTCAACGCCACAGACCCCACTCCCCCGCTTGCCGGCGCGTCCGCGTGGGGCGGTGGCGGCGCACTGGCGATCTCGTCGAATGGCGCGCAAAAGTCTTCAGCGCTCTTATGGGCGGTTACCTCCGGCGGATTTCAGCATAACGGCAATTTCCTGACCGGTATTCTTTCGGCCCACCAACTCTACAGCACCGGTTCCGGGCAATACGTAATGGCGACCGTCTATAATAGCTACAATCAGACGGGAAATGTCTTCACCGCGCAGAGATATGTGGTGCCCCTGGTGAATAACGGTAAGGTGTACGTCTCAACCGTCTCGGGTACCAACGGACGTATCTTCGTTTACGGACCATGCTCGCAGGGTGCGGGCGGAGTTTGCGGCGTGCAGCCGAATTAACACAGTTCAAATCGCGAATACGCTCCCTGATCGCGTTACAGGCCTGCTCCTCGTTGCTGCGGGCGTTCGCAATAGTTACAGTCCGGGCTCTGGCGGGAAAACCCATAACTATTTCGACCGTTTGGGTGCTCGGATTTTTCCCGCGCGTCGTTCATTTTTCTGGTGACTGCCTCAGCGCCGCCTGGTAAACTTGCGAGACTCTGGACTTGGCTGAGGCCGCATAAAACGGCCTCGAAACAAATGAGGAAGGAGAGACGGAATTGAAGCTTCTGGACCGCGGGAAAATCGCTCTTGCGTTGTTTCTCCTGGCGAGTGTTGCCGCATGGGCGCAAACCACCTTAACGCCGGCCACGCTGTCGTTCGGCAACGAATTCACGAATCAGACAACCGCCGCGAAGGTTGCCACACTCCAGAACACTCAGACCGTAGCGTTGACGATCGGCAGCATCGCCATCTCCGGCGCGAATCCGGCGGACTTTTCCTCGGGCGGAAACTGCCCTCTGACGCCGAACACCCTGGGTGCGGGGATGAGTTGCAGCATTTCCGTCACTTTCACGCCCTCTAGCGCGGGCGCGCGAACCGCCACTCTGACGGTCACCGACAGCGCGGCGACCAGTCCGCAGACGGTGGCTCTGACCGGGACAGGCGTGTCTCCGGTCAACCTTTCGCCTGCCACTGTGACGTTCGGCAACCAGGCCCAGGGAACCACGGGCGTGGTCAAAACGGCAACGCTCGCGAACGCGCAGCCCAATACGCCGCTGACGATCGCTAACATGGCCGTCACCGGAGGCTTTGCCCAGGTGGGAGGAACGTGCCCGCTCAGCCCGGCCACGTTGGCCGGTGGCGCAAGCTGCACGATCCTCATGACTTTTTCTCCCGGGACGGTAGCGGCGTATAACGGCACCTTGACAGTCAGCGACGGCGCCAGTAACAGTCCTCAGACTGCCATCCTTACGGGTACGGGTATCGCCCCGGTCCTCGCCTTGCCCGTTACCCTGAGTTTCGGCACTGTGCCGAACGGCCAGACCAGCGCCGCCCAGACCGTCACGGTGACGAATTACGAAAACATCGCGCTCAACTTCGGGAGCGTCGCGGCAACCGGCGATTTTGCGATCGCCACCAACACCTGCGGAATCGGCATCGCCGCCGGAGCCACGTGTACGGTCGGCGTTACATTTTCACCGTCCACTACCGGGGCGCGTACCGGCACCTTGACGTTCAGCGATTCCGCGGCGAACAGCCCGCAGGCCGTTAGCCTCATGGGGACGGGTTCGGCGGCCGTTCTGCTATCGATTGCCGTCACGCCGGCAAATCCTTCCTTGCCGCTCGGAACAACACAGCAGTTTAATGCGGCGGGAACCTATTCGAACGGCTCGACGCGGAACCTTACGGTAACCTGGGCGTCGTCATCCTCGGCGGTGTCAATTGGACCCATGGGTTTCGCCACAGCCACAGCAGTCGGCCAAGGCACCGTTTCGGCATCTTCAGGCGCGGTTTCCGGATCTGCCGTCGTTACCGTCACTCCCGCCATCCTTGTCTCGCTTGCGGTTGCGCCCCAGAGCCCTTCCATTCCGCTCGGCACAACGCAGCAGTTCACCGCCACCGGAACATTCAGCAACGGCAGCACGCAGAACCTGACGGCGTCAGTGGCATGGATGTCCTCCGCCGCCAACGTGGCGACCATAAACGCCGCGGGGCTGGCGTCGTCCCTCGCCACCGGCACGGCGACAATAACCGCTGTTTCCGGAAGCATCTCCGCCGGTAGCGCCCTGACCGTCCTCCCCGCGACGCTTCAGTCCATCGCGATCACGCCCGCCAATCCCTCCATTGCGCTCGGTACCAGCCAGCAGTTCGCCGCCACCGGCACCTATACCGATGGCAGCACTCAGGTCATTACATCTCAGGTGACATGGGCTTCGTCAACCCCGGCAACGGCCAGCATACAAAATGCTCCAACGGCCGGATTGGCCCAGGGCCTCGCGACCGGCGTCACGAATATCGGCGCCACCCTGGGCACAATAACCGGCGGCACAATCCTGACAGTTACGCCCGCAACCCTGGTTTCGCTTGCCATAACCCCGGCAATCCCCTCCATCCCGCTTGGCCTCACGCAGCAATTCAAGGCGACAGGCACCTTTACCGACGGCACGATGCAGGACGTTACCGCGACTGCGCTCTGGACTTCCACCAATGCCACCGTGGCCACCATCGGCAGCCAGGGTCTTGCCACCCCGCTGACGGTTGGGTCCACGACGATTTCCGCGATGGCCGGTTCGGTGTCCGGATCAACGCTGTTGACCGTAAATCCGGCGGCGCTCGTATCCATCGCCGTCACCCCGAATCCCGCGTTCATCGCGCTCGGCACGACTCAGCAGTTCGCGGCAACCGGGAGTTATACGGATGGCTCCACGCAGGATCTCACCGCGACGGCCACCTGGGCCTCCACTCAGACCACTGTCGCGAGCATCGGCGCGACAGGCCTGGCATCCGGTCTCGCGCAGGGAACAACCACCGTCTCCGCGACTTCCGGTGCGATCGGTGGTTCAGCCTCTCTCACGGTCACCCCCGCCGTGCTTGTGTCCATTGCCGTGGCCCCGCAAGCCCCGTCCATCCCGCTGGGAACCACGGAGCAATTCACGGCCACCGGGCTTTACAGCGATGGCAGCACGCAGAACCTGACCGCTTCCGTCTACTGGAGTTCCTCCGCTGGAACCATTGCGACCATCAGTAATGCGCCCGCCAGCGCCGGTTTGGCCACCAGCGCAGGTGTCGGAAGCGCCACTATCGCCGCTGCTTCGGGCTCGATTTCCGGAACGGCATCGATAATCGTCACGGCTGCGGCGGTCGTCAGCATCGCCGTCAACCCGCCATCGGCCGCCATTCCGCTCGGCGCATCCCAGCAGTTCACTGCTACCGGCACGTATACCGATGGCACCACGAAAGCCGTGACCACCAATGTCACCTGGTCCACCTCGCTGGCCACAGTCGCCGTGGAAAGCAACACGCCCGGATCAAGGGGCGTTGCCACCAGCTCAGGCGTCGGCGTCGCGACCATAACCGCGTCTCTCGGGTCCGTCTCGGGCTCGGCCACTCTCACGGTGAACCCTGCCGCGCTGGTGTCGATTGCCGTAACGCCGGCCAATCCGTCCTTACCGCTCGGATCGGCTCAGCAGTTCACCGCCACCGGCACTTACACCGACGGCAGCACACAGAACCTGACCAATTCCGTGTCGTGGAATTCGTCCGCCTCCGGCGTAGCCACCATCAACAGCGCCGGGCTCGCCGCCAGCATCGCGCAGGGCAGCACCACGATAAGCGCAGCCTTCGGCGCGACGCTCGGCTCGACCACTCTCTCGGTGGGCCCGCGAGCCCTGGTGTCGATAGCGGTGACTCCATCCAGTCTCACGATCCTGGCGGGTACACGGGTGCAGTTTATCGCCACAGGCACCTACAGCGACTCCAGCACCCAGAACCTGTTCGGCAACATAACCTGGAGTTCCTCGAATACGGCGGTGGCCACGATTATCGGAACCGGTCTCACCACCGGGGTCGCAGCAGGCGCCACCACCATCACCGCCGCGTACGGAGGTTTCAGCGCCACGGCGGCGTTGACGGTCACAGCCTTGCAGACTTGCCCACTACCCATTGATCCGATGGAGGATTTTGTCGATAATTTCTACAGCGATCCGTTAGCCGCCGCGTGTTACGGCATTCCGATGGGCACCGAAACCGGGTATCAGAATACCGGCGATCCGAATGCCGTGTACCACCAGGTATCGTATACGGTCGCTCCGGGGTACGAACTGGTAGTGCTGGGTACCTTTCCCAACTCCCGCTTCATGTCGGCAACCCTCTACGATAGCCATTTGACAACCTCACCGGCAAATTACCTGTACGATTATCAGTTTCCGCCGCTGTTCAGCCACATGGTAAATCCCTTTACCCCCTGGACTCCCTATCAGGCGAACCAGATGTATGGATTCACGGTGTCGTTTGGAGGCACTATGGGTACCGTCGCGCCCGGCTGCGGCACAACGTCCACGTTCGGTCAGACCGTTTTCAACGCGTCCCAGATTCATCCGGGGTACACATGGAACGGCGCCGTCTATCCACCCCCTCCGCCGCCGTTTCCCGTACACCAGACAGGAGCGAACTCAGGAGGCATAATTATGTTGCGCGACTATTTCGATTACGGTTTTCAGAATGGGAAAACGTTACCCCCCGCTCCCAATGTCTTTGTGGTGCAGCTGAGCAATGGATGCCCGCTTACAGCCGAGCAGGCGACCACTAACGATAATCCCACCGGCCAACCTGTCGTTTCCGTCTCCGAGCAGGCCAACGCGCAATCGCCCTGGCTGAACCAGGCGCAAATCGCCGCGCATCGAGAGTACTATGGCACCGCCGCCATCACTCCGACCGAGACTTATCCCAACGACACCACAGCCGGCCAGCAGGCTCAGTGGGTGCGGTCGTCCGACTGGGTGGGACGCAACAACACCGCCGCCGGCTACATATCGGCCATGTTGCCTCAAAGCGATCTGACGGGTTTTCTAAGCGGGACCAACGTCATGCGATTGCGGTTTCAACTGCCGACGAACATGCCCTCCGTACCCTGCAATCCCGTCTTCGACTTCTGTGTTCTGACCGGGGCCGAAGCCATGCGGTACTTCAGCCTCGAATTCACGGCAACGACTCTTTCCAGTTATACGCCGCCCGGCACGCTCTCCTTTGGTGAGGGGAATGTGCTGTGGGCGATGGATGACGCCGAGTTATCAGTGAGCCCGGGCGGGCAGGTGACGCTGATTGTCGGCATTACGAATACGCCTCCTGCCGGAGTTACCGGGACGAATGGCTATACCTACCTTAATCTTGCCCCATTTCTGACTTCCTCGCCCCCCGGGTTCAACAGCCTGTTGATCCGGGATTTGCTGCCGAGCCCGACTTTCACTTGTTCGACATCCAACGTGCCGAATTACACTATGGAGTTCAACAACGTGCAAGGCTTCATGGGAGCGTACGTTCCCACGGTGGATTTCCCTCTGGCCAGCACGATCTTCGGTGTTGCGCATTCGCCCGGGCGTCCCAATAGTTGTGCGGCCATCCCAGGTCCGCCAACTCCAAGCTATACCGTCCCCAGAACTCCCGTCTGACGATACAGCAATCGCGGCCATGCGCGCGTCCCGAGATCCATTGAATAGCGGCGAGTGTTGTTGCTGACAGTGTCGGTTGCTGACGTTGCTTTTTGATAGTCCCTTGCGATAACCTCTATTGTCCGGGAATCTATCTCGGGAACGGCTTCTATCGGTCCATGATTCGCGCCGTGAACGATTTCGAAACCCTACTATTGGTCGACGAAGGGACTCGCATTCCAGATCCTGAATGCCGCGGTCAATACCAGCAACGCGACGTGGCCCACGACCTTCACCGGCGGGCCCACGGTCCCGATTCTGGGATATGACGGCAATCCCGTCCCGGCCGTTTTCGCGCAGGTAAAGTAGAAATTTCCGGTCTCGGGAAGATCGACGTTCGTCAGTCCCGTGGCATCGGTTTGAGGGTTGGTCCGGCTCGACCGGCCCAGGTACCCCTGACATGCCGCGGCCACTGCCAGACCGTTCAGGAAACAGCAACAGCAGATAAATGCCGGGAAACTACGGCTTTAGGCATTTCGCGCCGGACGCCTCAAAGGCCGCCGTCGAACAATAACCCGAAACTGGCCAATACGGACCCGCCGCCGCCGGTTGCTGAGCCGCGGGAAGTTGCGCGACGTTGACAAACGACTGCGTAAACGTTGCGTTCGCCAGCGTCTGGCGATAGATGATGTCGTTGTAGTACTGCACCGGCGTGGTGATGCCCCACGGGTTTTGTTGCCGGTCGTAGACCACGTCGGTCGGCAGATCCAGAGCTCCCCACGCAAGCCATGTCGCGTTAAACTGCGTCAGCGCCGCGGAGGTCGGCGCGGAGCCGGGGTCTGAAATAACCACCGTTGCATATCCGCTGGGATCGAGAGTCGTCGAGTCATCCGGAGTGCACCTGTTCACGTTCGTCGTGTAAGGGTCGTCCGTGCAGACCGACCAGAAGCGTACCTGACGATCCGCATATACCGGAACCCCCGCCCGGGTGTTCGGGAAAGTGGCCGCCATGAACCGCATTACGAAGAGATTCTCGCTTGAGTTTGGCGCCAGAAACTGGCGGCTCAGAGTGGCCCTGATGTAGTAGTCGGCACCATTCGGGAAGTAGTGCGCCGTCGCCGGATTGGTTAGCGTCCAGGTGGGGTTCTGAGATGCGTTCATGATTTGCGAACCGGTGGGAATCGTGCCGATCCAGTTGCCCAGGTCAAGCCGGTCCCACGGCGTCGAATTCGCTGGAAGAATCGGCTGGATCGGGCAATTCGGCAGGGTTCTTGTGCCCACCGTGATGATGGGGTTCACCGGATTCGTGGAGCTGCCCGTGATGCTGTTCGGGTACGTTGTGTGATAAAGCCGGTAAACCAGGCCCACAGTGGTTAAAGTTCCGGTGTAGAGGGTGTTCGGCGGAACCGTCGTGGGTTGCGGCCCGAAAACCAGGTTCACCGTAAAGGTTCCCTGCGCGCTGCCGGAGACGAAAGGGTTGTTGGTGCCGGCGTCGGGATTGATTTGAAAGTCATTGATGAAGTCGACCAACGTGTCGCCTGTGTAGATCTCGAGCGCCATGAAACGGCAAAGCGGGTACTCCCCATGGATCGTGAAAACGGTCCCGATCGGGGCCGTTAGCACCGTTCCGAAATAGGTCGTGTTGCTTGCCTCCGGAAAGTTGTTATTGGCCAAACCGGCGGCGTCGGTTGGCGGGTTTATCTGGCCATTCCAGCCCGTGTAACCCGAGCATGCCGGAACAGTTCCAAAGGCGGCAGCCGGAAACAAGATGGTGCACACGGCCATCCACGACGCAAAAAACGACGCACACAGCACCCGGCTTGACCAGACCAAACTGCCTTTGTCGAATGACATACAAACCCTCCCTCCAGTCTCGACGAGCTTTCTATTATCAACTCGCCGGGTAGGAAACACACTTTAACACACTCTTCCCAGGAATTTTTATCTTCCCGTCGGCGACCTTTCCTGCCAGCGCCCGGAGCGAGACAAGCAGCGACCGAGGTTTGCTCCCTTTGTCCTTGCCCATTTTCCACAGGCTGCTCGCTCTCTCTGAAGGAGAGCGGCATGGCTATGCCCACAAACGTGAAATCGCGTGGCGCGCGGAAGGACAGATCAACCTGTCCAGGTAAGCGGCCTCCGCAAAGTGGCATAGATGGGATGCGGACAAAGGCCCATACGCCGTTTTGTGGCTGGGCGACCGCTCTGGTTACCTGCTGCGATTCATCGAGAGAATATACTGGCCTGTGAATGTTGGACCAGGCGAACAATCGATTGCTGACCCAGGTGGGGCCCGGCGCCTCGATGGGCCGGTTGCTGCGCCGCTACTGGATGCCCGTCGCGGCCGTTTCCGAGTTCGACGAGGTCGCCATTAAACCAGTCAGATTGATGGGGGAAGATCTCACCCTCTACAAGGATCTGAGCGGGTCTTACGGCCTTATTGATCGCCACTGTCCTCACCGCCGCGCGGATCTTTCCTACGGTTTTGTCGAGCAGTGCGGTTTGCGCTGCAATTATCACGGATGGCTGTTCAACGAAGCGGGCCAATGCACGGAGCAGCCCTGGGAAGACACCGCCAATCCGGAAGCGCGATTCAAAGACAGGATACACATCAAGGCTTACCCGGTCGAAGCCAAAGCCGGGTTGCTCTGGGCTTATCTCGGGCCGCTGCCTGCTCCTCTGGTCCCCGATTGGGAACCGTTTTCATGGACGAACGGCTTCGTGCAGATCGTCTTCGCGGACATACCCTGCAACTGGCTGCAGTGTCAGGAGAATTCGATCGATCCTCTGCACTTCGAGTGGATGCACATGAACTGGAGCGTGCGCCTTGCGAACCAGTCCGGCCCCTACTCACCGCGTCACCAGAAGCTCGAATTCGACGAGTTCGACTATGGCTTTGTCTATCGGCGCCTGCGCGAGGGAATGAAAGAATCCGATTCGATGTGGACCACCGGCCGCGTTTGCCTCTGGCCGAACGCCCTGTTCCCCGGCGATCACTTCGAATGGCGCGTACCGGTCGACGACGAGAATACCTTGAGCGTGACCTGGGCGTTCACCAGAGTTCCCCGCGAACGGGAGCCGTACGTTCAGGACCGCATTCCCGCCTGGCGCGGGCCGGTGAAAGATGAGACGGGGCGCTGGATTTCGAGCCACGTCATGAACCAGGATTTCGTCGCCTGGATCGGGCAGGGGACCATTGCCGACCGCACCCAGGAGCATCTTGGCACCGGCGACAAAGGCGTAATCCTGTTACGCCAGAGGTTCCTCGACGATCTCGCTCGAATCGAGCGGGGAGAAGATCCGAAAGGAATCATCCGCGACACCGCCGCCAACGTCTGCGTGCCGCTGCCGGTGGCCGAGCGCCGCTACCTGACGGAAAGCCTCAGCCGCGCGGAGTTGCTGAAACACCCGGTCCTCGGAAAGCAGTATGACGGCGAGTATCCTTTCCAGGCCGGACAGCCGGACAGCGTCCGCCAGGCATATGCGCGGGCCATGGGAATCTGTTGATCGCCTACTGCACCTGAGCGCCGGCCGTCCCGGGGTCGCCCGAAGAGCCCGCGTTGAACACCCGCGTGCCATCGGCCAGCTTCACCGTCTTCGCGTTGGCCAGATTCGAACCATCCTTGGCCGCGGAGCCGATCACGACGATCGCATCGCCCTTCCTCAAACTGTCGCGGCGCCATCCGCTGCGCATCAGCAGATTCGGGCTTCCCAGCTCGCAATCCCACTTCGTCACTTTGCCGGATTCATCCTTCACTTCCATATGAATCCAGGCATGAGGATTGACCCATTCCAGCTCGATCAGCGTGCCCTTGAGCTCCACCGGCTTCTTCGCATCGAACTCCGCCGCGAACGAATGGTGCGCATACGCCGGCACGGAAATCGCCAGCAGGACGAACAGCGCGAATCTCATATCACTTGTTCCCCACCATGTGCTGCGGATCGATATTCTTCTCGCAGACGAACTCCAGCAGATCGGTATCCGGCAGCAGGGTGTAGCGCATCACCGGCATAACCCACGGCGAGACATAAGTCTTGGGATCGTCAATGGTCACCTGGATATCCATGTGGCCAAAATCCACCCGGCGAAAGCGTTCCGTCACGCGCAAAGCATCGGAGTGAGGATGGCCCGCGAGATCGATATTCCACACCTGATCGTTGATGCCGGCAGTCGTGACCACGAACTCTTCGCCATCCCATTTCCCCACCGAATATCCCATCCAGCCGGGGTTGATGAATTCCTTCGGAAGCTCGCGGCCATCCGTGAAAATCTGCCGCCGCAGCGAGTACATTTCATAGAGCATGACCACTTTTCCAGGCGCGTTGATGATCTCGACGGGGTAGGGAAGAGTGGTGGCTTTCGGCACGCCCTGCGGCATGCAGCGCGCCTCCGGGTCGTCCTTGATGTTGTTTGCCCGGCGTTCCTCAAACACTTTCTGCGCCCAGGGAAGCATCTCGGGAGGAACGGATCTGACGCCGCCCGGCGGACCGGGCCGCCGTCCCGCCGGACTCCACTGATCGCCCAGCCAGATACCGGAAAGATCGGGCTTGCCGTCCGCTGACTTTGGCGCGGGAGCGGTCAGGTTGGCCTTACCATCCGGCAGCCGCGGAATGCCTTTCGTCGGATAATCGAGCCACTGCGCCCAGGCCGGTGTGAGCGCCAGGCAAAACAAAGCCGTCAATCCGGTAGCCGGTTTCATGCTGGGGCAATTATATAGCGGCGATCAGGGACGGCCTGCCGGACCCACCAGATGCTTCACATCCCTGTTGTTCTCCTGGCAGATGTACTCCATCAGTTCGTCGCCTGGCAGCAGGCGATGCGATGCCTCGATCGTGAATGGTTTCGCATATGCCCCGGGGTCGTTGATGGTGACCTCTTCCTGCAAGGTGTTGAGGTCGGTTCTGGTGTAGCGTTCGACGGTGTGAAGCTGCTCGGTATGCGGGTGCCCCACGAAATCGAACCAGAACAGATCGTTGAAGCCTGCTGTATCCACCACCAGCGTGTCGTTCTCCCAATGTCCCACGGAGTGGCCGTACCATGTGGGGTTCGGGTTTGCCGGGTGCTTCCGGCCGTCCATGAAAATCTGCCGGTAGCTGTGAATATTTCCTTCAAACAGAAAGTAAACGTAAGGCGGCGATTCGACGATCTTCCAGGGATAGGGCGCATGGCGCGGAACGCCGGTCGGCAGACAGTTCGTTTCCGGATCGTCCTTCGACATATGCTTTTTCATGGTCTGCTCCCCCTCGGGCGTCAGAGAGATCGTGTCTCCCTTCTTGAGCCCCAGAGAGATATCTTCGATCAGGAAGATATCTCCGGGACGCCAGACTCCCGCGAAGTCCACTCTGCCGCTGGCGAGCCGGGGCGCGGGCTTATTCTGCGCCGCCCGAGCGGCGGACGTTTGCGCCTGGGCTGCCGAACTCACGAAGCTCACCGTGGCGCAGAAAATCAACCAGTGTCTCATTGAATGAGCCATCGTATTACCAGCGGGTGCCGGAGGAAAGCGCCGTAAGATGGAATAAGGAGTGCGATAGGGCCGATTATGGAAGAGATTATGGAAAGACACCGGACTGGCGCGTCTTTTTCCGAGGCGACGGTCATCGCTGCGACCGTTCCCGGTATTCATCGAGACCCCGGAACGACCGCGCCATTGCGCTGTGGCTGGTATGCTTGCTCGAAATGCAATTGCCGTGAATTCGAAGGGAACGCGGATGGTTGTGCCAATAGCTCATGTGGGCACGCGTTCGTCGATCACTGGTCCGTGAAGTAGCGCTTCATTTTCAGCAACAGGAAGTGGGAAGAAGGCTGCTGAAATCACTACGTCGAAAGGAAGTGGGGATGAAAGCTGCCCGGCTCGCCCCGTGGATCGTCATCGCTTTCCTGCTGGTACCCGGTCTTCTGTTCCCGTCGCGGACACCCGACTGGCCGACATGGATTGTCGGCGCTGAACTATCCGGCAGCACTGAACCCGGCAAAGCTGAACGGCTTTACTCTCTCGATGAATCGCAGAAGATAACCAGAGCGTTCGCCCAGCCACAAAACGGGGTATGGGCCTTTGTCCGAATCCCACTCTATGCCACCTTGCTGAGGCCGCTTGCCTGGACAAGCCCGGCCCGCGCCCTTGTGGCTCTGGTATTGAATCTGCTCGCGATCGGGGCGGCGGGGTGGCTGCTCTGGCCATCCCCATGGACACCGCTGGTTGTTGTTCTGTTTCCGCCGATCATCGCAAATTTCAAACAAGGGCAGGACGCGCCGCTATTTGTGCTTGCAGTTGCGGCGTCTACCGCGTTGCTCGACAGATACCCGGTACTCGCGGGGCTGATACTCGCATTCCTGGGGATCAAGTTTAACCTGCTCTTGCTTCTGCCGGTTTTCTTTGTGATGAAAGGGGCCTGGCGCATGGTGGCGGGGTTCGCGGCGGGAATTCTGCTCTTGATTTCGGCGTGTTTCGCGCTGTATGGCGAATCCTGGCCTCTTCTCTATTACCGCCTTATCCTCGACAACGAGCGGCATCTTTCGGCGCATTACTGGTCGGTTGGCCGGATTGCGGCATCCGCTGTTCTGGCGATGGGATTGGTTGTTTTGATGGTGAGGATCAAGCCGCTTGCTGCGTCGTTGTTGGTGGCCGTGGCAGTGAGCGCGCTCGCGGGGATGCGGTATCGGTATGACCTCGTTCTGATCCTTCCGCTTGTCTTGATCCTGCTGCGCGGTGCGGCGGAGATGCCCGGCCCGGTTGCCACTTTGTCCGCTTGAAACAGCCTGCTGATCCGATCGCGTACACCAGCTCCCAGCGCTGTCAAACCGGGATTGTCGGGAGGATGTCTGTTTCACGAACGCGGGCTTTGCTTTTCCAATTTGCTTCCTGAATACCCGACCGTACCGGACGTACCGGAGCTGGTAGGTAGCGAGTACTGTTTTTACCTTTTGATGTAAAAACTCTGTCAACAAATACCCGGGAGGCAGTATACTCTTCCCCAGTGACAATGTGGGAACAAGTCGATCTGGTTAGTAGAATTCCTCACTGAATGCTTCAGAACCGTGACGTTTTCGAGGCCAAAATGAAACACGCAATCATCTTCCCGATTGGTATCTCATCTCTCGCTCGGCTTACGCGCGGCAACCCGATTCCAAAGTACGGGCGCCGCTCATCGGAGCGTCCTTGAGCATCGAGGCAAACATCGGCCAAAACCAGACGGCCACGGTACTCAGTGCCAGAGGCGCGGGCTGCGGGTTGGAATTGAAATCCGCTGGCGCTCGGTTCCGGTTTGCCGGAAAAGACAGCGGCGTGACCGTGAACTTGGCCGGGGCAAGCGTCTGGCCTCGCCTGAACCCAAAACCTCGGCTGAACCAAAAAATAGATGAGCCGCTTTGCCGCGAGTCGGTGCGTTTAGCTTCAGAGTCGTTTTTTCGTCCGCTGCCATTCTTCAAAACCATAACTTTTTCGAGGCCAAAATGAAACGCGCAATTATCTTCCTGATTGGTATCTCATGTCTCGCTCCGGCGTACGCGCAGCAGCCCGATTCCAAAGTACAGGCGCTGCTCAACGGAGCGCCTTTGAGCTTCGAGCCAAACGTCGGCCAAAACCCTGCGGCCACGGTATTCAGTGCCAGAGGCGCTGGCTACGAGTTGGAACTGAAATCCGCCGGCGCGCGGTTTCAGTTTGCCGGGAACGACAGTGGCGTCAGCCGCACCGTTACCATGAATCTGGCCGGGGCAACCGGTAAGCCCGCGATCCGCGGCGAAGAACAGCTGCCGGGCAGGATCAGTTACAGCCGCACGCCTGATCCGAAGACCTGGTTCAAAGACATTCCCACCTACGCGCGCGTTCATTACACAGCGGTCTATCGAGGCGTCGATATGGCCTGGTACGGCGCCGGCAACCGCGTCGAGTATGACTTTATCGTTTCGCCCGGCGGCGATACCGGGCAGATCCGCATGGAGATGGGTGGCGCGGACCGCATCACACTGAACGCCGCGGGCGAACTCGTGTTCGCTCTGGGAAAGGGCGATTTTCGGCTGCTGAAGCCGCTTGCATATCAGACCTCCGCCGATGGAAAGCGCGAGACTGTCGCAGCGGCGTATCGATTGGACCCTGCCGCGGACGGCCGTTCCGCCAGCGTCAGTTTCAGTCTCGGCGCTTATGACCGCAGCCGGGCGGTAGTGATCGATCCCGTCGCCTCGGTTCCGGCCCTGGCATTTTCCGAATACACCAGCGCCAGCTATCTGGCCGGAGTCGCCGTCGACAGCGCCGGCAACGCCTATGTGACCGGCTATAACACAGCATCCCCCAACGGGTTCTATGTCACGAAATACAACGCCAGCGGCGCGGTCGTCTATACCCATGTCGTCGGCACAGGCCCCCTCTATCCCGCGCGGATTGCCGTGGACAGCTCCTTCAACGTAGACGTGGCGGGCCAGACGCAAAATACAAGTGTCACGCTTCCGACCGGCGCGAACTCTTACAAGACCAGCTTTACCGCGAGTAACGCCGTATTCTACGCTCAGCTCAACTCCGCGGGATCAACCGTGAACTACGCGAGCTACCTGGCCGGAACCGACACATCCGGATCCGCTGCGCAGGGCATGGGCGTGGATGCAAGCGGAAACGCCTATCTTGCTGGATACACGTACTCGGGGACTTTTCCTGTGACCACTGGCGCATACCAGACCGCGTTCCCCGGAACAGCCGGCTCCAACTATTCCGGTTGGGTGGCCAAATTCAACCCGGCGGCCTCAGGCGCAGCCTCGCTGGTGTACTCCACGTTCCTCGGCTCAGCCAATTCGCAGCTTTTTGCTTTAGCGGTGGACAGTTCCAACAACACGTACGTGACAGGCAATGCCACCACCAGCGCGTACCCTGTAACCACGGGGGCATTTCGCTATAGCGGCTACGATTCGGCCAGCGGAGGCGTATATGTCACCAAGTTGAACTCCACCGGCACGGCGCTGGCGTATTCGGCGTATCTCGGCTATGGTTCCGGCTATGGAATCGCAGTCGATGGCCAGACGACGCCGAATGCCTACATAACAGGAGACGTCTCCTACGCGGATTTTCCAACCACGGCGGGCGCCTATCAGACCACCTACGCCGGCGGATTCGCGGTCAAGCTCAGCTCCGATGGTTCGAGCGAAGTTTATTCCACCTTCCTCGGCGGACCGAGCAGTTTTACGGGCGGCACGGCGGTGAATCCGAATAGCATTTCGCTGCCGCTTGGATGTGCTTCCTCCTGCAATGCGTACATTGCCGGCTGGACCAGGACCACCGACTTCCCTTTGATTAATCCGTTCGACGCCACTCCGGCGGGGGCCTCATCCGGATTTCTGGTTGAACTTGCGGCAAATGGCGGGAGCGCCGTTTTTTCCAGCTATTTCAGCGGAATCACCGATGGCGTGTATGAAGGGTTTCCGAACGGCACCTTCCTGTACGGATTCACTCCTGCGGTTGCCGTCGACAGCGCCGGGAATATGACGCTGGCGGGAAACACGGCCAATGCCGACTTCCCGAATACGATCGCCAACGGAAACTACCCGTACACCTACCTGGCCAGGGTTGTGCCGTCCAGTTCGCCGTTCCTGCTGGCGTCGGTGAACTACCCCAATCAGGTTCCTCCCACGGTGAACTTCACCACCAGTCAGCCCGTGGGTGTAAGCACCAGCCTGAATGGCAGTTCGCAGACCGTCAACGTACGCAACCTGAGCGGTACCGCGGCCACGATCGCTACAGTGGTTTCACCGCCCAACATCTTTTCCGAGTCGGATAGCTGCGGCGGTGCGATCGCGGCTGGCGCGGTATGCGCCATGACGCTGAACTTTACGCCCGGTCAGCCGGGACCGCGCACCGGCACCGTGACAGTCACTTCGAATGCCGGCAACTCTCCGCTGGTCATTACGGTAAATGGCGGAGGGGTCGATGAGCCCTATCTCCAACCGTCGGTCTCTTCTCTTGCGTTCGGAAGTCAAACCGTGAATATCCCCGGTTCTCCGCAAAGCGTGACGATTACCAATCTCGGGGATGAGACCGCGGCTTTGAATATTTATCTCAGCACGGGAACCGACTATTCCCTCTTGAAAACATGCCCGACCCAGCTCGCGCCAAATGCGAGCTGCACCGTGAGCGTTGTATTCTCCCCCACGCAGCCTGGCCCACGTCTCGATACGATAAATATCACCAACGCAGGACCCTATCAAAGCGTCTCGCTGATCGGAACCGGCGTTGTCAGCGGCGCCTCTGATACGGTCACGATCAACGACTCCTCCCTGAATTTCGGCAACGAGACGGTCGGTATTTCCACCGGTACCCTGCAGGTGACCCTGCAGAACACAGGAAGTTATCCGATGAGCTTCCAGAGCGTCGTTGCAAGCGGAGACTTCGCGATCAGCAGCAATAGCTGCCCGGTGAACACGACCACCGAATTCCAGGCGCAGCAGACATGTTCCGTGAATGTGACGTTCACTCCAACAGTCACGGGCACTCGCAACGGGTTGCTCAGCTTCAGCGACAGCGCTTCGGGCAGCCCGCAAACTGTCAGCCTCACGGGCGTCGGTCTGGCATCGACGCAAACCGTCGAGTTCTACCCGGGCACCACCGTCGTTTTCGCCGACCAGGCGGTCGGCTTTACGAGCAGCAGTTCCACCATCTACGCCGAAAACACTGGTACGGCTCCGATTACATTCGACCGTGTGCTCGTCACCGGGCCGTTCCAGATCACTTACACCTATTGCCCTACCGATACTGTTAACGGCACGGTCAACGACGGCGTCTCCAACACTTATAGCTATTGCTACGCCAACGTGGCTTTTGCGCCCACCACAACGGGATTCGCGACCGGAACACTCGTTTTCGTGGACAGCGCGGCGGGCAGCCCCCAGACCGTGAACCTTCAGGGCAATGGGATTGCCGCAACCGGTACGCTGCAATTGTTACAGACCCAGTTGGATTTCGCCACCGAGCCCGTGGGTGTTTCCACCCCCACGCAGTTGGTCGAGCTCTACAATCCCGGGAATGCGCCGATTACTGTCACCGGCTACAGCGCCGGCGGGAGCACCGATTTTGCAGTTACCAATTACAACTGTGGCGGGCTTCCCTTCGCCTTGAATCCAAGTGGGGGCTGCTACGTACAGGTTTCTTTTACACCCTCCAGCACGAGCAACCCCCGCACCGCGACGCTTACCGTTACCAGCAGCGCGGGCAACCAGACTGTGGCCCTCAGCGGAAACGGCGTGACAGCTTCCGAGGCGCTCGGCATCACGCCCTCCTCGCCCATGAACTCGGGCACCATCGTGGTGGGACAAACGAGTGGAACCAACGGCAGCATCGATGGCAACACGGGCGACCTGGTGTCGATCCGAAACACCGGCACGTCCGCTATCACTTTCAGCGTGAACCCGTCTATCGGCGGGACCAATCTGGGCGATTTCGCCTTATACAACCCGAATAGCTGCGGAATCACCACGAACAAGCTCCAGCCAGGCGCGAGTTGCGTGATGTGGGTCCGCTTCACGCCGCTGGCAACGGGCTCCCGGACTGCAACTCTCAGCTTCACGGACGATGCACCGGGTTCACCGCAGCAGCTCACACTGAACGGCACGGGAGCAGCCGCCGCGCCCACCTATGGCCTCACGAACTTCGTGGTGTCGTTTGACAATCAGGCCAAGGGCACCACCAGCCCTATAAATACTTTCGTCCGGTTCCTCAATAACTCCGCCTCCACGGTCACGATGGGGAATCCGCAGATCACTGGCGATTTCCTGATCCCCAGCGGAGAAAACCAGTGCAACGGTACGGCGGTAAGCGCAGGCAGCAGTTGCTACGTATATCTGTCTTTCGCGCCGACGGCTTCAGGTAATCGGACAGGCACCATCACGTTCGTGAACAGCACGAACACGTCGCTGGTTTCTGCGCCGCTGGATGGCTTTTCTCCCACTCCCGCGGATACCGCGCTGCTGACCCCCTCGTCCCTCGACTTCGGAACCGACCAGGTGGTGGGAACTGCCTCGGGCTCCCTGCTGCTCCAGCTCACCAACTCCGGCAATGGGCCCCTCAAGATCGGCGTGTTGACCGGAACCAACCTCGGTGGCACCCCCACGAACGAGTTCACGATCACGAGCGACGGATGCAGCAACCAGACGATCGGTGTGGGCGCCCTTTGCAACGTTTATATCGTTTTCACCCCCAACGCCGCCGGAACGCGGACCGGAACCGTGAATTATCCGCTGACCTACAGCGACGGCACCACCGGCTCACTGCCCGCAACGCTCACCGGACTGGCTGTGGTGGAAGTGAATCACGCGGTCCTTTCACCCTCGGTCGGGTCATTCGTCGACCAGACGGTAGGCGTGACCTCGAATTACAACGTCACCGTTTACCTGCAGAACAGCGGGAACCGGCCGTTTACAGTGGGCGCACTCACCGGCGTCAACACCGTCGTCGGCAGCACCATCACCGGCGAGTTTTCGACTTCCGGGACGCAGGGCGGAAGTGACGGATGCAGCCATCAGACCGTGCAGATCGGCAGCACCTGCACGATCAACGTTCGCTTTACACCCACGGCGGCAGGCGCGCAGACCGGTACCGTGACATTCCCTGTGACCTTTGCCGACAACTCCACCACCAGTCCTGTGGTAACGTTCACCGGCAACGGCGTGGCGTCGGGCCTGCAGGTGGAAATTGTTCCCGGCGGGCTGAACTTCAACGTGCAGGTCGTGGGCACCACGAGTCCTCAGCAGTATGTTCAGGTGAGGAATATCGGTAATGCCCCTGTCGCATTCAACGTGGACTCCATCACCGGACAATTCGCGTCGGGCCCCAACGGCGACGGGTGCAACAATCTTGCCAGCCTGGCGGTCGGCAGCTCCTGCTACATCTATGTTGTCTTCAGCCCGACATCCGCGGGCGTTCAAACCGGCACGCTGACGATCGCGGATAACGCCGCGGGCGGCCCGCACACCGTTTCGTTGACGGGCACGGAAATTGCGACGACGCAGCAGGTTGCAGTGTCCACTCCGAGCATTGCGTTTGGCCAGCAGCCAGCCGGATCCAACAGCGCTCCCGAGCTGATTTACGTCACGAACCAGGGCAATACCACGATCAGCGGCCTGGGCGCCGTATTGGGTGGCACGACATCCGCGTTCTCCATGACGAACAACTGTCCCGCGAGTCTGGGCGCACTGAGTACGTGCTCGATTTCAGTGGCCTTTACTCCGGGTTCGGGCGTCTCCGGCGCTCAGGCCGCCATGGTCACGATCAGTTACACGGGTTCGGGCAGCCCGGTCACCGTTCTTCTGGCAGGCACGGCCATAGCTCCGGCGCCGGTGGTGACGCTCTATCCCAATCCGATGACGTTCCCCATACAGAACGTAGGCACGACGAGCACCGTGCAGCGGTTCGCGGTAACCAACACCGGAAGCGCGAACCTGACGATCTCGACAGTGGTCTCCGGCAATCCCACGGAATTCGCCATCGTCTCCGATGGCTGTTCCGGCAGTACCCTTACGCCGAATCAGGTATGTTCGGCCGGCGTTACCTTCTCCCCGATCCTCGGAGGTACCCGGTCTTCAAACATCAGCGTTACCGACAACGCAACCGGATCGCCGCAGATATTAACAGTCACGGGAAGTGGCTTCGGGATTCCGAAGGCCAGCCTCAGTCCCGCGTCCTTCGCGTTCGGCAGCGCGAACCTCGGGACGACTACCGCTACGCACACCTTTACGCTGACCAACGGCGGCACGGATACGCTCAACATCGCGAGTGTCGGCATGACCGCGGGGAACACGGCCGACTTCATAACGCCCGGGAACAACTGCGGAACCACGCTGGCTCCCGGAGCGAACTGCAGTATTGTGGCGAAATTCTCTCCCACGGCGGCGGGCGCCCGCGGCGCGTCTCTCACCGTCACGGATAATGCCAATAACAGCGCCGGGTCAACGCAGTCCGTGGCGCTTACCGGTACCGGCGTGGCCGTGCCGACAGCCACTGTGACCGGCGGACCGCTCGCGTTCGGTAATCAGAACCTCGACACCACCGGCGCCCCCCAAAGCGTGACGCTGACCAACAGCGGCACGGGGCCCCTCACGATCGCCAGTATTGCGGTCGCTGCGCCATTCGCTGAAACCGATAACTGCGGCGCCAGCCTTCCGAATGGATCGAACTGTAAAATTACGATACTGTTCACGCCAACGGTTGCCGGTGCGCAAAACGGCACTATCACGATTACGGATAACGCCGGGAATGTGGCCGGTACTCAGCAGAACGTTGCGGTGAGCGGAACCGGAGTGGGTGTGCCGACCGGCACGACGACCACGCCCACCAGTCTGACGTTCGGCGATCAGAACATCGGCACCACCAGCGCTGCCCAGACGGTGACCTTCAACAATGCCGGCACCGGACCGCTCACCATCGCCTCGATCGCGATCACTCAGTCTTCCACGGACTTCGCGATCAGCAACAATCCCTGCGGCAGCACTCTGGCAGCGGGCGCGAACTGCCAGATATCAATCACGTTTAAGCCGACGGCCATCGGCGGACGCGCTGGTGCTCTGGTGTTCACCGACAACGCCGGTAACGTCACCGGCTCCGCGCAGGCGGTCACCCTAACCGGTACCGGCGTGGGCGTTCCGCAGGCCAGCCCGTCCCCGGGAAGCTTGACGTTCACGAGTCAGAATGTGGGCACGGCCAGTGCCTCCCAGAATGTCGTTCTGACCAATGGCGGTACGGGGCCGCTCACCATATCGAGTATCTCGATCGGCGGCACCAACCCGACCGATTACCTCATCAGCAGCACCACGTGCGGCGCCAGCCTGGCGACGGGCGGCAACTGCAGCGTCAGTGTAACGTTTGACCCGGCGGCCGCGGGCAGCCGGACGGCGACCTTGCTGATCTCCGATAACGCTGCCAACACGGCGTCCACACAGAGCATCGGACTGAGCGGAACGGGTGTGGGTATCCCGACTGCGGTCGTGTCGCCAACAAACCTCCCGTTCCCTAATACCAGCGACACAGCGGGCAGCGGAACCGCGCTGGTGACCATCGGCAACACGGGTACCGGGGCGCTGACGCTCACCGGCATTACAGGCCTCACTGGTACCGCGTTCACCGAGGTGAACAACTGCGGCACTCTGCCGGCGACTATTCAGCCGGGAGGGAGTTGTGTGGTCGGGATCCGCTTCAGACCCGCCGCGCCCGGTCCTTTCAGCGCGACGTTGACCATTACCGACAATACGGGTAATGTGACGGGGTCGACGCAAACGGTTACAATGTCCGGCACAGGCTATCCTACGGCGGCGCTGTCTCCGAATCTGACCTTCGCGGCCCAGACCGTCGGAACCACCAGTGCGGCACAGGTGGTGACTCTGTCGAACAGCGGCGTGGATGCATTGACGATCACCGCCATCAGCGGTGTCAGTGGCGCCGTATTCGGTGGGGCGGACCCGTTGGACTTCCTGACCAACACGCCGACGGGCAGCGCCGCGTGCTCGACCAGCAGGACGCTGGCGGCCGGGAAGAGTTGTACGATATCGGTGAAGTTCAAGCCGTCGGCGACCGGCGCACGCACCGCCACCTTGATCGTGACGGATAATTCGGGCAACGTGGCCGGCACGCAGCAGAGCGTTACGCTGACCGGCACCGGCCAGTAGCAACTGCGGGCCGGGAGGAGGCCCCCTTTCAAATCGGGGGTCTCCAGTCCTCGCCTGGTAAAAATATTCATGCCGCGCCGCGGTAATGCCTCAGCAGGCCACCAGGCCTCCGCGGACATTCGATGTGGCGGCTCTGGCCCGGCAACGGTTTGTTTGAAAGTCCGCAAAATGGCCTGTATTTGCGGGAATCCGTTTCTCGCTGCGAGACCGTCGGTGGGTTGCGATAAACCGGAGCGGCGCACGCTGTTTGTCGATTGCTCCCTCCGTGACAGGTCACGGGAAATAAATCTAGCGCTTCTTCTCTGCCGCTTTGTAGGTCTTGATGCCCGACCTGAGAAACCGGATCGCTTTCGCGGGGCCGCCACTGCCTGTCACGCGAAACTTCTTCCCTCTCTGCTTGTTGTAGGAGATGAAAAATTCCTCAATCTGAGACAGAAGGGTCTTGCTGACGTCCGCAATTGACCGAAGACCCGCATGGTCATAAGAGTGAATGGCGACGCCCAGCAATCGGTCATTAGTCTCGGTCTTGCCGTGTTCGGTCTGTTTTGCTTCGATGATGCCGATGATTCTCACATCCATTAAACAGCCAACGTGGGCCGGTGCATCCATGAGCACCAGGACGTCGACTGGATCCCCGTCCGCTCCCAGCGTCGACGGTATGAAGCCGAAGTCGAACGGGAACATCATGCCTTCGGGCAATAGCCCGCCCAGCTTGAACAGGTTGGAAGTGGGATCGTAGTCAAACTTGTTCCGGAAATTGCGCGGCGTCTCGATGATTGCCCGGCAAGTGCGTTCATCGACATCCAGACGGTTGGCGAGTGCTGTGAGATCCTGCATGGCGACACTCAGGATCCGGCTACCGTTGCTTTTTCCCGCTTGGCTTTGCCCATTGGTATTTTTTCGGCCATTCTCTTCCTTCCTTGTAAGTTTTGCGCCATAAGCGGCGATGCACGAAGCGATCGTATTCGACGCGACGCTGCTCGTCTGTCGGCGCGCGCAGAATAGCAGAAGGGTGGACCGTCGACGTGGCTTGCGCCGCCCACGGGTGTTCCACAATGCGCCCGCGCTCCTTCGTCACGCGCCAGGCAGGCCCGAAGACGGACTGCGCGGCGGTCGCTCCAAGGCACACAACGGCCGTGGGACGGATGAGCCGGATCTCGGCTTCGAGCCACGGGCGGCAGGCCTTGATCTCGGCGCCGTTGGGTTTCTTATGAATGCGCCGTTTGCCTCGCCCTTCGAATTTGAAGTGCTTCACGGCGTTTGTAATGTAGGCCTCACGGCGCTCGAGACCCGCGGCTTCGAGCGCGCGATCGAGTACGCGACCCGCCGGACCCACGAAAGGCCGACCCCGCCGGTCCTCTTCGTCGCCCGGCTGCTCCCCGATGAATACGATCGACGCCCCGTCCGGGCCTTCGCCGCAGACAGCCTGGGTGGCATCCCGGTACAAATCGCACGCCTGCGCTGCCCTGCGCAACCCCGCCAGGCTTTCAACGTCAGGAACGGCTCGGTTTTTCGGGGATCTTTGCCCCTGCATGTCGCGCTTCGCTGAGCCCGATGGCAACGGCCTGTTTCCGGTCGGTGACCTTTCGGCCGCTGCTCGATTTGAGCTCACCTTCCTTGAACTCATGCATTACCTTCTGAACCTTTCCTTTGGCGGCGCTCGTCTTTTTAGCTGGCAATGTCAGCCTCCTTCCTATAACAGTTTGTCGGGCGTTATGGGCGCTTCGCGAATTCGTTTCCCCGTCGCATGGAAAACGGCGTTCGCGATGGCAGCCGCTGACCCGGTGATTCCGATTTCTCCGATTCCCTTAGCGCCGATCGGACTCACGTGCTGGTCGTCTTCCGGTACCCACGCCACGTCGATCGATCCGACGTCGGCATTGGTCGGCACGTGGTACTCGGCCAGGTTGTTGTTCACGATCCGCCCCAGCCGCTGATCGTAAACCGTGTTCTCATGCAGGGCCAGGCTGATACCCCAGACCATGCCGCCCATGAACTGGCTGCGTGCCGTCTTGGAATTGAGAATCTTCCCCGCGGCGAAGACACCGGTCATACGCGAGACATGGATCTGGCCAAGGTCGGCATCCACTCGAACCTCAGCGAACTGCGCGCCGAATGAATACATCGAAAACCGCTTTGCATCTTCGTTCTCGTGCGTTGATGCCCGCGCTTCGATGTACGGTTGCCCGTTCCACGCATCGTTCGGCAACTGCGCAAGCTTTTCGCGGAGTGCGGTGGCAGCCTGATATACGGCCGAGCCTGTAGTCGCTGCGGTTTGCGATCCACCCGACACCGGTGTTTCCGGATACCGCGTGTCGCCAAGGCGGAACGTAACGCGGGAAACCGGAACGCCCAGGGCCTCCGCGGCGATCTGGGTCATGATGGTATAGGTGCCGCCGCCGAGTTCCTGCGAGCCGGCCTCGACCAATACTTTCCCATCGGGATACAATCGGGCCAGTGCCGATGCCGGACTACGCCGGGCCGGGTAAACGGCGGTAGCCATTCCCCAGCCGACGAGCGTGTTTCCCTCGCGCATCGACCGCGGCGCGGGCAACCGTTTGGCCCAGCCGAAGCGTTCCGCTCCCAGCCGGTAACACTCCCGCAAAGACTTTGTCGACCACGGAAGATTCTTGTCCGGATCTTTCTCCGCGTAGTTCTTCAGGCGAAGTTCGAGGGGGTCGATTCCCAGCCGGTAAGCCAGTTCATCCATCGCTATCTCGAGGGCAAACGTGCCTGGAGCCTCGCCGGGCGCCCGCGTGTAGGATGGCGTGCCGATGTCCGAGCGGACCAGACGCTGGATGGTCGAGTTGTTCGGCGTCTGGTAGAGCATGCGCGTCGGCAGCGTCGCCGACTCGGTGAACTCATCCATGGTGGAGGTGTGGGTCAGAGTGTCATTCGTCAGCGCTGTCAGTGTTCCATCCTTCGACGCGCCGGCGGCAATAGTCTGACGAGTTTCGGTGCGGCAACCGGCCGGGCCGAACATCTGGGGACGCCGGAGCACAAGCTTGACCGGGCGATTCACATGCCGCGCGGCCATGGCGCACAGCACGCTGTGAGACCATGTGGGCCCCTTGCTTCCGAATCCCCCTCCCACGAAGAGCGAGATTACGCGCACGTCTTCCGGTTTGAGGCCGAGGAGCGCGGCGAAACGTTTCCGGTCGCCAAAGATGCCTTGCGACGTATCGTAGAGAGTCAGCTTCTCCGGTCTCTCCCAAACCGCGATGGTTGCGTGCGGCTCCATCGGCGAATGGGTATGGAAGGGTGTCGAGTAAATTTCCTCCACTCGGAAGTCGGCCGCGGCCAGCGCGCCGGCAGGATCGCCCCGCTGACTCCTGGCCGGATCTCCGGACCCACCCATCTTTTTCGGTACATAGGATTCGTTTTCGCCAACCTTCAGCGTGACGGAGGGTGTGTGCGTCTCATAGCGGACCACGACCCGCTCTGCCGCCTCGAACGCCGATTCAAGCGTCTCCCCGACCGCGACGGCAATCGGCTGATTACCGTAGAAGATCCGGTCGTCCTGCAGCAACTGCAGCGCGCGGTCGGCGGGGGAGGAAGGGTCGACCTGCCCGGGATCCTTCGCGAGTTTCAGATGACTCTTGTGCGTTAAGACCGCCAGAGTACCCGGCACCTTCTCGGCCGCCGAAGTCTCAATGGATTCAATACGACCCTTCGCGATCGCGCTGGTGACCAGCACGGCATGCACCAGTCCTGGAATGTTCTGGTCGGCGGTGTACGTCGCGCGCCCTGTCACCTTAAGCCGCCCATCGACCCGATCCAAAGGTGTTCCCGCGGAAAGTGCCACTGTGTTATCCTCGTCCGCTTGCAGCCACGAGCGCCCTTATGGCCGTGCGCCGCGCCAATTCAACCTTGAAGCCGTTATAGCGATACGGTTTTGCACCCTGCACCAGGTGTTCCGCAGCTTCGCGAAACGTGGCCAAGGTCGCCGGCTTGTTTCGCATGGCCTCTTCGGCCTCCGCAACTCTCCACGGCTTCGGCGCCACTCCGCCGAGCGCGATGTGGGCGCTGCGGATCTGATGATCGGGCGTAATCTCGACCACGGCGGCAGCCGAAGCCAGCGCGAACGCGTAGGAATTTCTGTCTCTCACTTTGAGGTAATGTGAGCCGGTCGAAGTGCCTGGCGGAAGGTCCACCGCCGTGATCAGTTCTCCTGGCTGCAGGTCGTGTTCTAGATGTGGAGTCTCGCCGGGCAGCAGATAAAAGGCGTCTATCGGAATCGCGCGCTCGCCCTGAGGCCCTCTGACAAGTACATTCGCCCGCAGGGCGGTAAGCGCCACGGCCATGTCCCCCGGGTAGCTGGCGATACAGCGATCGCTGCCCCCGAGGATCGCATGTATCCTGTTGTAGCCCTGAATGGCCCCACAGCCGGAGCCGGGCACGCGCTTGTTGCATTCCGTATAAGTGGGGTCGTAGAAGTAGAAGCAACGCGTCCGCTGCATCAGGTTCCCGCCCGTCGTCGCCATGTTGCGGATCTGAGGCGAAGCGCCGGCCAGAATTGCCTGGCTCAACACCGGATACTTCAGCGCGACGAGCGGATGGGCGGCGACCTCGCTGTTCCTCACCAGCGCACCGATTCGAAGGCCGCCGTCGGCACGTTCTTCGATACGGGAAAGCGGTAACCTCGTGATGTCCACCAGGTGAGCGGGGCGTTCCACGCCCATCTTCATCAGATCGACCAGATTGGTGCCGCCCCCGAGGAACCTGGAATCGGGCTGGCGGCGCTCCTGCGCGATCGCGTCCTGCACGTCGTCCGGGCGTGAATAGGTAAACGGTCTCATACGCGCTGGATCACCGACTTTATGGCCGCGACGATATTCGGGTACGCTCCGCAGCGGCAGATATTGCCCGACATCCGCTCGCGGATCTCGTCCTCCGTGAGAGGCCCCGAACGCGGTTCCTTCAAGAGCGCCACGGCGGAGCAAATCTGACCGGCTGTGCAAAACCCGCACTGAAAGCCGTCGTATTCGATGAAGGCCGCCTGCATTGGATGAAGCTCCGCGCCTGATGCCAGTCCTTCGATCGTGCTGATCTCTTTTCCCTCCGCGCTGACGGCCAGCGTCAGACAGGAGATGACGCGGACGCCATCGATCAGCACCGTGCAGGCTCCGCACTGACCGTGATCGCAGCCTTTCTTGGTGCCCGTCATATGCAGGCGTTCTCGCAGCAGATCGAGGAGCGTGACGCACGGCTCCAGCCGCACTTCATGCCTCTGTCCGTTGATCGAAAGGGCGTAGTGAACAGTACCGGCGGCGCCCACGGCAGGCGCGGCCTCCGCGAGCGTCCCGGAGAGGCCGGCCGCAGCGGCCGTACCTCCTACGAACTCCCTCCGCGTGATCTCATGGTCATGCGTCGTCATTGCCGGTTGCGCTGATTTTCTGCAACCGGCTCGCCACAGTACTGTTGCACCCGCGAAGCGTTCATGGCTGGCGCGTGGGCCAGGTTCACCGGGCGGATCGGTGCCTGCCAGGCTGGATGGCCGCCGCTGCTTTGGCGTGCCGTACCGCACGTTCGCAACCCCCCAGCGGATCCGCGGCGGGGGTTCCAGGTTACATGGAAAAACTGCCGACCGCGACCCTATAAACTCAGCGCCAGCCGAGAGCGGGTGCGACGTGGGTCAGAATGGCCTCCATTACGTGCGCATTGTAGGCAACGCCCAGCTGGTTCGGCACGGTTAGTAAGAGGGTATCGGCTTCCGCGATGGCCGTGTCCTTACTAAGCTGCTCGATAAGGGTGTCGGGTTCGGCGGCGTAGGTTCGGCCGAAAATCGCCCGGGTTTCTTCGTGGATGAGGCCGATATGGTCCTGTTGCTCGCTGCGCCCTCCAAAATAGGCATGATCGCGGTCGTCAATCAGTGGGAAGATGCTCCGGCTGACGGAGACGCGCGCCGTTCGCGCGTGACCGGCCTCTTTCCATGCCGCGCGAAAGGCGCGGATTTGCGCAGCCTGCTGGATGTGTAATGGCTCGCCGGTCTCATCCCATTTGAGAGTCGAAGTTTGCATGTGCATCCCGAGCTTCGCCGCCCAGGCCGCGGTGGCGTTTGAAGCCGCGCCCCACCAGATCCGGTCCCGCAGCCCATCCGAATACGGCTCAAGGCGCAGCAAGCCAGGTGGGTTGGGGAACATCGGGCGTGGGTTGGGCGGTGCGAATCCCTCCCCGCGCAGCAGGTCCAGAAACTCCTCGGCGTGGCGTCGGCCCATCTCAGCGTCGCTTTCGCCTTCTGCCCGCTGATGTCCGAAATAACGCCATCCATCGATCACCTGTTCAGGTGAGCCGCGACTGATGCCCAGCTGCAGCCGCCCACCCGCGATGAGGTCGGCGGCGCCCGCATCTTCCACCATATAGAACGGATTCTCATAACGCATGTCGATCACGGCGGTGCCGATCTCGATGCGTTTGGTCCTGGCTCCCACGGCCGCCAGCAGCGGGAACGGCGACCCGAGTTGGCGGGCGAAGTGGTGGACACGAAAATAAGCTCCGTCCGCGCCCAACGCCTCGGCGGCCTCGGCAAGATCGATGGACTGCAGCAGTGCGTCGGCCGCCGAGCGTGTCTGTGATTGTGGGGAGGCCGCCCAGTGTCCGAACGAGAGGAATCCGATCTTCTTCATGCAGGGTGAACCTAATTGTCCCCCATCGGCAATGGCGGTGGCCCGAGGCAGTCCAATTATTTCCAGTGGTACTTACACTGGAATCCCTGAGGCGCTTACAACTCCGGATGCAGGTGCAGCGTCTTGCCTGCCGCTACGAAGACATTTTCAGAGAATGGCGTACGGCCTGCCTCCCGAATCTCGATCTTGTAGTTTCCAGGCCGCAGGTGCATCGTCCTGTTCTCCTTCGTCGTGCCCGCGTAAGCGTCGTTGATGAACACCTGGGCATCCTTCACCTTGGTGTCCAATTTCACTTCTCCCGCCATGGGACCGAAATAGCCGTAGGGTCCATAGCTATAAGCTCCCCAGTACGGGCCATAGTAACCACCCCATCCGGGACCCACGCCAACGAACCCGCGCACAGCGGCCGAAGAACTTATGGGACCCAGCGTCATCAGGGCAACCGCCAGAATGAGCAATGTCTTTTTCATATTCGAACTCCGCCGCTGATAGGGCAAGCTGCGTACCAATCGAAAATCCTTTGTTTTCATTTCGCCAGGCATCGATTCACTGGCTCGACACCACCAGACCGGCCAAATTCAGCCATCCTGCTTCACTTGCGATTCAGCTGTACGACCCGCCACACCGGCTGATCCTTTTCGCCTGGGTCCTGCAAGAACTCCTGTGACGTTTTCGCCGGGTCGTAATCGCGCCACAGCCACGTCAATGCCTCCGGCAACTGCGCCGCCCCTTGCCCGTTGTTGTGATCGCCAACGCCGAACGAGAAATGATAGTCGTAACCCTTGAACTTCAATGCGTTCGCCATGCCGATGTTGGCCGCCGGCCAATACCCGGCTCCGTTATCCAGGTCCTCTGAGCCATCCTGAAGCCAGACGCGAATATTACGTTTGGTTTCGCGGCGCACCAACGTCGGGTATTCAGCGCCGCCTTCCGGGTGCGCAGCCGATCTTTGCAGCGCGGTGTAGCTCCCGATCCAGCTCAACACCCGCGAAAACTCCTCCGGTTTGTGGAATGCCGCGTTGAACGCCATGATGCCGCCGGAACTCAAACCCTGAATCGCGCGGCTGTACCCGTCGGCGCGCATTTTCACGCTCTTCGCCACGACCGGGAAGATTTCGTCCAGGAGGCGATGCAGGTACGTATCGCCGACCGTATCGTATTCGATGGAGCGTTGGTTGCGCTCCGGGCCGGTACCCGCCTGGATGAAAATGCTGACCATCAGGGGAATTCGTTTTTGTGCGGTCAGATTGTCGAGCGTCTCAAGAATTCTCCACGTGCCCGGCCGCGGGCCGGTGAACTGCTGGCCATCACCCCATACCTGCACCGCCAGCGGAGTCGTGCCGTCCCACTGGGCAGGCACATAGAACCACACGTTGGCCTTAACGCCGGGATAAATTGTGCTGGGCACTTCGATGGGCCCGGTGAGTCTGCCCTGCGGAGCGCCAGGCTGGGCGTAGCTGTCGGGTCCGAAAGCGGCGAGGTTGTTGGCGCCCCCGATCGGTTTCCCATCGACGATCCAGGTGTACCTGTACGATGTGCCTGTGTTCAAGCGGCTCTCGACCGCCCAAAGCGACCCGGCCTTGAAAGCAGGCATCGGCGCCTCTCGATTGATCTGGAGCGACGGACCTTTCTCCGCGGCCACGGCCCACACGAAATCGCCCATCTCACCTGCCGCCGCCGTACCTTTTTGGATATTGTCCGCTCCCAATGTGTCGCGCAGAGCCTGCTCTAATCCGGGGGCGCGCGTTTGAGCCATCCGCAGCAGTTCCTGAGTGGAAATTTTCTGTGCGGAGCAAACATCCGCGAGCAGAATCGCCAGGAGTGGCAAAACGAATTGCGATTTCACAATCATTTCTCCTCTTTGACGGCGTCTTTGACGGCGCCTTTCACACCAAGGCCGCCGGTGATGCCGTCGACCTGGTAACCGATCTGGATTTTCCTGATCTTCGCGATTTCCGCCGGCGTCGCCGTCTTGGGGTCTACGTTCGCCTGCGCG
This sequence comes from Terriglobia bacterium, assembly GCA_963764845.1. Taxonomy (GTDB): domain Bacteria; phylum Acidobacteriota; class Terriglobia; order Bryobacterales; family Bryobacteraceae; genus BOG-234. Next base: position 456,113 of record CAVXUE010000002.1, read on the forward strand.
CAAGTGAATCCGCGCAGCGTGCATTCCGAAGTCGTATGTTTCATGCCGCGCTGCTTCATCATGTCGGCAAGATAAGCCACCACATCCGCGTGCATGATGACTGCGTTGTTGGGGACGAAAGTGCCGACGCCGATAGCGTAGTCGATCGGCATCAGCGGCTCGATACTCGAGCCGAACTGGCCATCGTTCTTCTTGCCGAGATCGTGGGCGTTGAGGTCCGCGCCTCTTTCGACGAGGTACTTCACGACGTTCAGATCTCCCAGATTGGAAGCGACCATCAGCGGTGTAATGCCGTAGTTGTCGGCGGCATTGACGTCCTCGCCGAGATCGATCAGAAGTTTGACCACCTCGAGACGTTCGGCCGGCGGCCTGAGCCGGTGATAGCCGTTGATGAATCCTTCACCACACGCCGCCATCAGCGTCGTCTCTCTGTCGGAAGAAATGATGTGCGGATCGGCCCCGTGAGCGAGCAGAAGCTTTACGATCTCGATGTCTCCGGAAAATGCCGCGCGCATGATGGTTGTTGCATAGACGATCCGCGGAGAGCCCTCGCGCATGCGGGCCCGCGGAGTGGAATTAATGACGGCGTTCGTATCCGCGCCGGCGTCGAGCAGCTTTTGAATCAGCGGGAGAGGATCGCGCGTGACCATCCAGGGGAAATTGGGCGCGGTTTCCATATTACGCCGGTCCACAGCCCAGAACAGCGGAGTGAAGCGCTGGGCGTCTTTCTGATTCACGTTGGCGTGGCTGGCGACGAGAAAGTCCGCGACGTCGTAGCTGCCGTCGAACAGGGCGAGCGATAAAGCATCTTTGCCGTCGCCGCCCTGCGCATTGAGATTGGCCCCGGCTGTGACGAGCAGTTTCGCCGATTCCAGATCGTTTTCGCGCGCGGCGAACATGAGCGGCGTCAGCATGCCGGCGGCGAATTCCTCGATCGGCTGATTCGGTTTCGGCACCACGGGCGTGGTGCCTTCGAAGCCACGGCCGGAGGCGGAGGGAACGAAGTACGATTTCGCGTTGACGTCCGCGCCGCGTTCGATCAGGAGCTTCACCACGTCGGCATGGCGCTCGGAAACCGCCCACATCAGCGCGGTGGTGCCGCCCCATGCCTCGTGCGCATTCACCTGCGCGCCATGGTCAAGAAGGGCTCTGACCGCATCGACCTTGCCCGTGCGCGCGGCCATCATCAGCGCGGTGTCGGAGGTTTTGGTGAGAGGAGCATTCGGGTCCGCGCCGGCAACGAGCAGGCGCTCGATCACGGCGGCGTTTCCGTTTTGGGTCGCGAGAAGCATCGGGGTCGCGCCCGTTTGGTTCGCAGCCATGGGCTTCGCACCCGCGGCGAGAAGAATGCCAGTCAGTTCCAGATCATTCGCCTGAACGGCCCAGTGCAGGGCGGAGGTCCCGTCGATCTGTTGCGCGTTGACGTCGGCCTTTTGCTGTAACAATGCGCGCACGGCGCTCTTGTCGCCCCGCATGGCGGCGTCTGCAACGTCGCTCTTCGGCGTTGCCGCCACTGTAGTAGCCGCAACCAACAGACCTGTCAGGAGGAGTCTCATGTGCTTATATCCCGTCATTTGTCCTGATTCGTGCCCCAGACTCTGGTGAGCCATTCGACGAGGCGCTCCAGTTCTTCGTCCGAAAGCAGCGCGCCGCGCTCGCGCATGTCCACCAACGTGACGCGCCAGCCCTCTTCCGCCTTTCTTGCTCCCTGCACCCGGTCAATGCCGTGACATTTGGCGCAGGCCCGGTTCATCAGCCGGTAGGCTTCAGGGTCGGAAAAGAATGTGGTGATTTCCGGCGGAATGTAGGTTCGCGGGAACGGCTTCGAATTGGGCCCGAACGTTACCGCGAGCCAGTCGGTCAGCAGGTTCATATCGGCGTCCCGCAGCGTGACCGTTCCCTTGTGCTTGTCCGCGATGAGTTTCTGCCATCCGGGCTTGTCAAGGGCAAAGAAGGCGTAATCGTCGATGCCATGGCACTCAGTGCAGTTTTTGCGGATGACGTCCCACACAGGGCCGTCGGGCCGCAGCACTTTCGGACGCGCCGCGCGGCCACCCACCTGACCGAGAAGCGGGATTGCCAGAGCCAGGAACGCCGCGGCAGCCAACTTCATAGCGAGATCGGCTTGGTGCTGGAGCCAAAGTTTTTCTGCGTTCCCACTTCGAAGCCGGCGGCGTTGTACCGCGGAATATCTTCGATGCCGTATCCGTGAAGAAGCGCGAGCAGCATGTTCGAAGTGCGTTCCGTGTTATCCGGGAAAACGATGTGCCGATTGCCCTGGAACTTTCCGTCCAGGCCGCCCAGCAGGATGATGGGCACCTTGATGTGCGCATGCCGGTGGGAATTGCCCATGTTGCTGCCCTTGTAGATCAGGATGTGATCGAGGAGCGTGCCGCCGTCGCCATCCTGAATTCTGCTGAGTTTGTCGGCGAAGTAGGCCAGATTCTGCACGTGGTAGCGGTTCATCTTCGAGTAATTGGCGACGTTCTCGGGCTTGTCGCCGTGGTGTGAACTGCCGTGCCAGGCGCCGTTAAAGCCGGATTCGGGGAAGCTCATGCCCGAGAGATCCTTACCCAGCATGTAGGTGGCGGAACGCGTCAGGTCGCCTTCGAAGGCGAGAGCGAGCAGATCGTACATGAGGCGGTAATGAACGTGTTTGCTCTCGGGCAGACCGAAAGGGATCTCTTCGGACGGCTCTTTGATGGTGGCGTCAATCGCAATACGGATGCGGCGCTCGAGTTCGCGGACGTTATCGAGATAGGTATCGAGCCTGACGCGGTCCCCGGGGCCGAGCGGGCGCTTGAACGATGAGATCTCCTGGGTCACGGAATCGAGGATGCTGGCGCTCTGCTTCCGGCCGAGCCTGCGCTCTTCCGGGCTGGCGCCATCGCCGAACAACCGTTCGAACGCCACGCGCGGATTGACCTCCGTGGGCAGAGACTGCACGGGCGAGGTCCACGAGATGCAGTTGGTGTAGGAGCAACTGTAACCCCAGTTGCAGTTGCCATAGTTGCCATCTTCTTCCACGCCGACCTGAAGCGAAGAGAGAATCGTGTCCTGCCCGTATCTCTTTGCAATGAGCTGATCGATTGTGATGCCGAGGTAGGGAGTGACGGCATTGCGGCGCGGGCGCGAGGCGGAAAGAAGCACCGCGCCGCGCGCATGGTCGCCCCCGGGCTCTTCGGTGGTCGCCATTGCCTCGGGCATGTCCATGCCGGTGATCAGCGTAACCTGCCTGCGGAAGGGCTCCAGAGGTTTGGTGATGAAGGAGAATTCGAAATCCGCGCCTTCCTGCAGCGGGCTCCAGTAGCCCGGGGCAGCGCCGTGCGGGTGCCAGATCCCCAGAAAGCGCTTCACCGGCGCGGCAGCGGTCTTGTCGAGCCGCGTCTGCGCGGGAATCATCGAGTCGAGCAGCGGAATCCCGATGGCCGCACCGGCTCCGCGAAGAATCGTGCGGCGTGGAATGAACTTTTTGGTATTGAACATATTGGTATAGAACTTTGGCTAGTATCCTGCCTTCGTTTCTGTTTCCTTCGTGCGCATCTGGAATGGATCGCTGCGGATGATTCCCATCAGAATGGAAACGAACCGGTCGTTATCTTTGTCGGCGTCGCGCACGATCGAACGGATCACCGGCATGTCCTGATACTCCATGCCGCGCCCGATCCCGAACGTCATCAGCTTTTCGGTGATCATGCGCACGAACTGGGGCGAATAGTACATCAGGTGCTGGCGAAGCTCGATGGGCCCGTTCACTTTCGTGCCGTCCCAAAGTACCGCTGAAGTGTCGAGCGGAACTCCGCCCTCACCACCCTGCATCGTCCGGTAAGCTCCGTCCGCATCGAAGTTCTCGAGCGCGAAGCCGATGGGGTCCATGAGCTTGTGGCAACTGGCGCAGGGCTCGTTTTTGCGGTGCATGGTCATCTGCTCGCGCAGCGTCATGACTTTGTTATCGCCCTTCGTGTCTTCGAGCGGCGGCACGTTCGGCGGCGGCTCCGGTGGCGGCGTGCCGAGAATATTTTCGAGTACCCAGACGCCCCGTTTCACCGGAGAAGTGCGGAAGTTCTGTTGCCAGGTGAGGGCGAGCACACTGCCCTGACCGAGAAGACCGCGCCGGTACGCCATGTCCGGACCGAGCGCCACGCGACGGAACTCGGAACCGTAAATACCGGGGATACCGTAATGCCTGGCGAGCCGTTCGTTGACGAAGGTGTAGTCGGCGTCGAGGAGATCTTTGACGCTGCGATTTTCTTTGACGATGCTGCCGAAAAGCAGTTCGGTCTCGCGGCGAAAACTCTTCCGCAGTTCGTCGTCCCAGTTCGGATAAAAGACGCCATCCGGGGATGTGGCGGGGAGGTTGCGCAGATAGAGAAGCTGATCGCCGAAGTTCCCGACGAGCGACTCCGCTTTCGGATCGGCGAGCATGCGGCGAACCTGGCGTTCGAGCGTGGCCGGAACGTGGAGCTGATTGCGGGCTGCGACGTCGATCAGTTCGTCATCCGGAATGCTGCTCCACAGGAAAAACGAAAGCCGCGAAGCGAGTTCCAGATCCGTGATGCGATAGGGCTGACCGGGCGTGACGTTAGACGGCTCGCGCTCGGCACGAACCAGAAACTGCGGGCTGGTCAGGATGCGCCGCAGCGCCAGCTCGATGCCGTCCTGGAAGGAGCCCTGACTCTCGGATGTGCCCCGGCCTTCCAGATAAAAGGCCTGTGCCCACTCCATGTCCCGTGGGGTAACCGGACGACGGAAAGCCCGGCGCATGAGCGTGGTGACGATCTGGTTGGCGCAGGGCGTTTCCTGTTCCGCGCTCGATGGCCTGCAGGTGTAGACCTTACGAATGCTGCGCGAATCTTCCGGACGCGCCGCGAGGAATGGACCCTGAATCTGCAGCTTGCCGATCGCCGGATGATATTGAAGCTGCGGAATGGGATTGTCTTCGAGCGACTTGCGATCGTATTGACGAATCAGATCGAGGCTGGGGCGGTAGTTGGTGGCGAGGAACGTTACGCCAACCCTGTGCGACCCCGCTTTGATCGGCACTGTGACGTCGATGGAGCCGTCGTTGTCGGCCGCATTCGCCGCGGTCAACCCGACGCCGGTGTAATCCTTGATCGCGACGACTTCGTTATCGATCAGGAATTCGAGCTTTTCGCCGGGAATGAACCTGCCCAGGCCGAAATTCTGGACGGAGAATTTGTATTCACCGTCCGAAGGGAAGCTGTGCCGGACGGCCATGCCGCCGCGCGTGCCGAAGGGCAGGCCTTCGATGCGTTCGGTCTGGGAGGTATCCGCCGGAGAGATGTAGACAGCCTCCGCGGGCGACTTCCAAAAGCCCACCGCGGTGCGCGCGATGCGTGCCGCCGCCGATGTGTACGCTTCGAGGAGCGTGGGCGAAATGGTCAGGGACCCGGCGACGTTGTCGAACCCGCGCGCGGAATCGTCGGCGGGGAGAAGCGTCGAGACGTTCATCTCGAGATCGAGCAGATCGCGAATGGCATTGGCGTATTCGGTCCGGTTCAGGCGGTGCAGGACGACGGAACCGGGATTCGGATGCAATGCGGCTTTGCGGTCGATGCGGGCCTCCAGCCAGTCGCGGAGCCCTTCGTACTTCGCCAAAGGCGGCCGCGGCATTCCCGGCGGCGGCATCATGCCGGCGCGGAGTTTGCGGATTACCTGTTCCCAGATCTCGGGATGATCGCCGACGGAATCGATGTCGGCGCTCTGCAGGGAGAAGTTCGCGGTCTTCGTTTTGTCGTTGTGGCAGGTGACGCAGTATTGGTCGAGAAGCGCCCTCTGCGCCGAGGCTGTCGAGGCAGGCGATTGAGCGGCCGCCGGCATCTGAAAGAGAATGCCGGCCAGCAAGGTAAGGCCACCCCATCGCAGCATTGCGGTCATAGCGATGGTATTCACTCTATCTCTACTGGCGGCCCGATTCAATGACGGACTGTCTCGGAAGACGATCTGGTAAGGGAAAAAGACAATATGGCCAGCCAGGACCCGCGCAACGCGCATCCCGCTCAACTTCGTTTTCCCCTGCGCGCCGGGTTGGTTACTCGACTCCAAGTCACGTTTCCTGGGTTCAGCCGGGTTCATATCCGGGTTCATATTTGTATCTCCGGTTTTTTGTTTTCCATAGCTTGCCGGGTTCGGGTGGCGCGAAATTTTTCCAAACGGTCCAACGCGCGGGTGAACTGGCGGTCGAAGCGCATTTCGTGAACGTTCACGTGTTGGTCGGCGATGCCGCTGGCCGGGGGTTGCGAGCCGATGGCTGCTTTTTCCATCCCCCAGACACGCAGCAGACGCCAATGGGCGACCGCCATTTTGTGAACGAGCAGGTTCTCGATGGCGGTTTCGGGTTTCAGCTCCTCGCGCAGGGAAGTCATGAGAGCGTGGAAGCGATTGCGCGATTCGCCGTCGAGCACCACGGTGCGGGCGAGCATGCCCTGTTCGACGTTGCTTCGGGAGGATCTGAGCTTTCCTTCAGGCGTGACGGGGCCGCGCGATTTCGCCCCGTTGGCGCGAGAAGCGGCTTTTTGTCTTTCGGATGGCATGTGGTTTCCCGGCCACATCTTACGATCACGAAAGTGGAAAATAGGCTGGGATTTCCGTTAAGTCTTTTGTTTTCCTGGAAAGAATCCTTTAAAAAATTGTCACTGAGCTGCGGCCGGGCCGGAAAAGAGCGGTCCCGCCAGCCGCGGCGCTCTGTCGCTTCATCCGTGTGAATCAGTGTGGCCGTGGCTGATTTTGCTTTTGGCTCGGGATTTTGTCCTGTTCAAGCAACTTTCATAAGGGGCCACGGATTCACACGGATTCACGCGGATCGGATTTGTCGGAAGCGGTAATTGGGTCAGCCTTTGAGGTTGATCTGCTTGCACTGATCTTCAATGGCGTCGCACAGTTCGCTCCGCTTGGCTGGACCTTAACGACCGTCTGACGCTTTGCTCTTCCACGAAGCACCGCCGTTCCGTCGCGCGCTTGCTTTCCTGATCCTGAATGAGCTCCGCGGTGGGCTGCACGTTGAGCACACCTCGTCGCTAGGAGTGTGTCGGGAATAGATTGAACGATTTCGGATTGAGCCGAAAGATTTCTTGATCGCAGAGAGGGTTTTTTCTATCCTGGGTCTGTGAGCAAGAGCTTCCGAACATGCGATCTGGATCAGCCGTTTCTGCTGCCGCCTTCCTTGCAGGACTGGTTGCCGGAGAGTCATCTGGCCCGCTTCATCGCCGAGTTAATGCCGGGCCTGGATTTGTCTAAGATCTATGGCCGATACGGGCGGCGCGATGGGCGCGGGAAGGCGGCGTATCACCCGGTGATGATGGTGCGGTTGCTGCTGTATGGCTACTGCGTGGGCGTGACGAGTTCGCGGCGCATGGAACATGCCAGCTACGACGACATAGCGTTTCGCTACCTTTGCGCAGACCAGCACCCGGATCACGACACGATAGCCGACTTCCGCCGGCAGCACCTGCCGGTGCTGGCGCAGCTGTTCACGCAGGTGCTGCAGTTATGCGACAAGGCCGGGCTGGTGAAGCTGGGGCATGTGGCAATCGACGGCACCAAGCTTCAGGCCAATGCCAGTAAGCATAAAGCGATGAGCTACAACCGCATGGAGGAGAAAGAGAAACAACTGAGGGCGGAAGTGGAAAAGCTGCTGGCGCAGGCGGAGGCAACCGACGCCGCAGAGGACGCATTGTATGGCAAAGGAAACCGGGGCGACGATCTGACCGGCGAGATGGCGCGCAGAGAAAGTCGTATGAAGAAGATCGCCGAAGCCAAAGCCGCGCTGGAGCAGGAGGCGCGGGAACGTGCCGAGGCTGCAAAGAAAGCCGCCGAAGCGAAACGGGAGGATCGGGTGAAGAAAGAACAGGAGCGCGGCAGGAAGTGCGGAGGCCAACCGCCCCGGATACCCGATCCCGAACAAGCCAGGCCGGAACCCGGGGCGCAACGCAACTTCACCGATCCGGAAAGCCGGATCATGCCGGATGGGGGCGCAAAGGAAGCTTCGTGCAGGCATACAATGCGCAGATCGCAGTGGACAGCGCCCAACAAATCATCGTAGCCGCCGAGATCACGCAGGACAGTAACGACAAGCAGCAACTGGCGCCGATGCTGGAGCGGGTGGCACAAAATATGGGAGCCAAACCGCAGGCCGCTACCGCCGACACGGGCTACTTCAGCGAGAGCCAGGTAAACGATGAACGGGTCACCGGCATCGAGTTGTATGTGGCGATTGGAAAACAGAAGCACGCCGAGGGGCAACCCTCCGACGCGATTGAAGCCGGCGATCCTTCCCGGCCTCTGGTGGAAGCCGGCTCTGCAAAGGAAAAAATGCGGCAGAGACTGAAAACTGAAACCGGTCAGGCTCTGTATAAAATGCGCAAAGCGATTGTGGAGCCAGTCTTCGGGCAGATTAAGGCTGCGCGGGGTATCCGGCATTTTCTGCTACGCGGATTCGTCAAGGCTGGCGCGGAATGGAAGCTGATCTGTGCCACACACAATCTGCTCAAGCTGTTTCGTTCCGGCTATCGCCCTCAGATGGCCTGACGCTTCACAAAAAGTCCTCACCTACAAACAAACCGGGGCGCGCAGTCCTCCGGCAAGCCGCGCGCAACGCTCACCAGCCGAAAATCTCGCGCTCACATTGCCGGGCGCAGAACTTCCGAATCTCAACACATCCGCGTCAGCTTTTCATCCCGACACACTGTGAGTTTCCGGCAAGGGTGCGTAGACGGAGCGGGTTTACCCTATTTCTTCCGGAAATACGTGGCGAGGATTCGACGCACGGAGGTCCGGCCGATATCGAGACGGCGGGCGATCTCGGCCTTACTGACGCCGCCACGGTATAGCTTCCGGATCTGGCCGGCCTTCTTTGCCGCAGTCAGCGGCCGCCCGAAGCGCTTTCCCTTCAGCCGCGCTTCGGCAATGCCGGCGCGAATCCTCTCGCGGAGAATCTCATGTTCGAACTCTGCGAACACCGAAAGCAACCCGGCCATGGCGCGGCCCGTTGGCGTTGTCAGGTCCAGTGCCTCGGTGAGCGATACGAAACTGACACCCAGTTCGGCGAGTTCCTTCAACGTGACGACCAGATCGACGAGCGACCGGCCCCATCGGTCCAGTCTCCAGACCAGCACCACATCGATCTCGCGCCGACGCGCCGCTGCAAGTAGACTCTCTCGGAGCTCACGCTCTGTCGCACCCGAACCGACTTCTTTGATCTGAACCGCGACGGTCCAGCCGCGTTTCGCCGCATACTCGCGCATGGCGCGCATCTGCAACGACAGAGTCTGCTGGTCGTGCGTGGACACGCGCGCGTAGAGGCCAACGCGAAACATTTTCGCCGGTTCCTGGCGCTGGCCAAAAACCCTCTTCGGTTTTGCTGTTTTGGATGCCCGTCTGGCGGCCATTTGAGAGCCTTGTTCCCGTATGGCGATTATCTAATGCTTTCGGCCATTCGCGGATTCAGCGTATCCCGATAGTTCCACGGCATCCACTTGTCCGGACACGCGGCGAGATCTGCGGCATGGCGCTGCAACTCCGTCAGGTACTCGAACGAGTTAGCCCCGCACAGCCGGCAGGTGTGGATGAGGCTCATGAACAGATCGCCCACCTGAGCGCCGTTCAGCGTCTTATAGAACAGCGCATTCTTCCGGTGAAGCACAGCCCGTTTCAGTGCCTGTTCGCAGATGTTGTTATCCAGCGGAGCGCCCGCATGGCGCAGGAAAGCGGTCAACCCTTTCCAGTGCCGCAACAGGTAAGTGATCGCTTTGCCCAGACCCGAGTTGGGTTCCGTCTTCTTCTCCGCGAACTGCGCCTCCAGCCACGTGTGCAGTTGTTCCATCACAGGCCCGCTTTGCTGCTGGTGCAGACGCAGACGATCATCGGCGGAGAGCGCCTCTTCGCGCGCCATCGCATCGTTGTAATAGACTTCGCCGAGCGCTTCCAGCACATACCTGCACTCCTGAGGAAAGTTCGGCGCGATCTCCGTAAACTGTCTTCTTCCATGTGCCATACAGTTGGCCAGCAGGATTTCTATGCCGATTGCTTTCGGCGTGTTTCGCGATAAAGCGTCACACATCTGAATCGGCGGCGACTTACTGGCGCGCTGCTTCAGAACATCGGCCATGTTCTCGCCCGCGTGCTGCCGGCCCGTGAAGTAAAGCGCGATTTTATGATTGTCGGCGGTGATCGCAAGGATGTTGCTGGTGAACACGCCCGTGCGTTCATCGGAAGCTTCGCGCTCCAGTCGCAGAACCCGCATGCTCGTGTCGTCGTTGTGCAGGACTTCACTCTCCGCCGCCTGCCGGATCAGTTCTTCCTGCGCCGGCTTCATCACCTCGGCGGCTTCCTCGACGATCTCCCACTGCGTGGACGCGGGCAGCGGAATGCCCATGAGCTCTTCCAGTTGCTCCAGCCGGTAAAAAGGAATCCCGCTGCCGTATTTCATCTGCCCGATCGCAGCACCGGTGGTCTCGTCGTACTTCTCCGGACCTATGCCTTCCGGCTCCTGCGCCGTGAAGATCTGACCGCAGGCGTTGCAGCGCAGTCTCTCCAGTTCATAAACGGTGGCGGCCAGCGGAGCCTGGCCTCTGATCCGCACCAGCGCCTTCGGCTCTTTCTGTTCATAGACATTGCCACGACCGCAGTCCGGGCAACGATGGCCGGAGTGCAGGCTCCCATGCGCCACCTCGATCTTCTCAGCACCGCGATACGCACTGGCGCCATTACGGCCGTGCCCGGCGGGTTGCTTTTTACTCGTTTCCGTCCGTGTTTCGTCAAAGGACGCAGGACTGTCCTGATCTCCGAGCACCGCATTCGTCTTCTCAGTGTTACGTCCTCGCACCAGTCTTTCGGCCATCGCATGTACGGCTGTTTTTAGCGTCTGGCTGTCCGTCTCGTTCAGCGGTTCCCGCATGGCGCCGTCGATGATCCGGTCCAGTTCATCGACGTTGACATCAATCCTGCGCCGGGAAGTCTGCTTCTTCATGACTGACTCAGTAACTCGCGGAAGCGGGGCGTCAGAGGATAGCCGAGCACCTCTTTAATCGAACGGTTAGGGCGTTTGCTGATCGAGTCCTTTCCGCGCCCGGTTGTGAGTCCCAGCAGCTTCCAGTTGGCCGCGCGATAGCAGGTCCCGCGGAACCGGCCGGGATCGATAAAGGTTTCCGCGAAGTAAACCGGATGACCATAGAGTTGTTCCCAGTCACTCGACAACGAACCTGCGATGCGCCCCAGGATGTGTGATGCCAGATGCGGGACCTCAACCCAGGGCAGTATCAGGAATCGGGTGTTGTAAGCAACGAAACGGATGTTGCGCCGCCGTGCTTCCGCGCTCCAGCCGATATGGCGATCGCGGCTGCCCAGATGTCGCGGTGCCGAACTCCACGCCATGCAGGCGATCGGGCGACCGTGCGCCCACACCAGATACTTAAGGTGTTCGCCTACTGGCTGCTCATAGCCCAGGTAATGATATTGCTCCATGAGGCTGTTGAACAGCACTTCGTCAGATGTTCTTCTCACCTGCTGAAACGAGATCGGACGGATGTCGGCGAGCGCGCCGGCCAGCGGTGTCATATCGATCAGAATCGGTTGCGGTTTGTCTCTTTGCACGAACGGATTGAGCGAGACCTGACGCACGGCGGGAAGTTCGATCTCGCCGCCCCGGTGCAGCATCAGAAGGAGACCGCGACAGACCATGTCACGCAGCGCGCCGTTGGCCTGCTTCCAGTCCCACGCTTCGCAGAGTTTTGCCGACAGCTTGCGGCGACTCAGGCAGGGATTCTGCGCAATGAGCTGTCGTATAAAGATGATGTCGTCGGCTGTAACTGCTCGACCTCGATATCGCCAGTCAGCGGGCATTTGCTGACAGTGTGCCAGAACGAAAAGCGGAACGCAAGCCCTGGAGGCAGTTTTTTTATGCGCTCACGCGACGCCACACAGGCGCGGCTTCAGTATCGGGATTCCCGGCTGCCAGGAGCAACTGCGCCTGATGGGCTCTCAGTGTTTTCGACGGTTCGTTCCCGGTTGGCCACCATTTGAAGCGGCCTTTCGACAGGCGTTTGTAGCTCCATCCGAAATGCAGATGATGCAATCACAGCTGCGGGTCTTGTGCGGGTAACGCATCCGTTTCATCCGCTCAGTGGCAGGCAGTTCGCTTGCGTAGGTGAGCGGTGCAACCGCTATGGAAAGCGCCTTCTGCTCCGTGTCGATGATGTAACCGTTCGCTCGATCCCGCCGCAGTGGACGGATCTGGTTCCTCCTGATCCGGAGATCGCCATGGGTGGGAGTCGCGCGCTTTTCCGCGTTGCGGATCTATTGGAACTCGCAAAGCTGGTGGAAGACCTCGGCAGGCGGAGGTCGTGTCCGGATTGAGTGTAAAGGGGATTCTGCCGCATGTGTAAATGCAACTACGCCGCAATATGCCGGTTATCCGTCTCTCGTGTGCGCGGCTTTGTGCATTGCAGATGGATTACAGGACGAAATAGAATACTTGCATGCCATCTGGCAGTGCGGCATAATTTTATATGCATCCCAAAGGAGGTGATACCCGCGAAGATCAATGCGAAAACCGCGAAGGTCAAGGCTCTCCTCGAAGAGGGCACTCTAAACCCAACCCCGAGCAAGGTGCGTGATCCTAAGTTTCAGGAAAACGGATTCTTCGACCCGCGCGATCTCGTGCAGGTCAAATATGAGATGCTCCGCCAGGTATCGGTCGAGAATTCCTCCGTGACCGAAGCCACCGAGAAATACGGGGTATCGAGGCCGACCTACTACCAGACCAAGGCTAGCTTCGACAAGGGCGGCCTCGCCGGATTGGTACCCCGAAAGCGCGGTCCACACGGTCCGCATAAGCTGCAGGGCGAGGTGCTGGCGTTCGTCCAGCAGCAGCTCGTTGCGGGCCAACCTGTGCGGGCACGCGAGCTGGCAAAGCTGGTTCGGCAGAAATTCGGCCTGGCGATCCACCCAAGGTCGATCGAGCGGGCGGTCGCCGGAAAAAAAACGTTGCGATGACGAACGCAAAGCACATTGCGGCCGACCCGTCCATCGCTGTGACGCAATACGAAACTCTGCGCATGGCCGCCCTTGGGAATGCGTTACCGCCCGAGGCTCGCGCCGGGCTCATGCTCTTTCTCCATACGGGCATGTGGGGCTGGGCTCGGGCGGTGACCGCCATGCGTACGTTCGAGCGACCGGCCGGCTCCCGACAATCGAACTGGAAGCCGCCGGAGCAACACAGAACCGTAATCCACCTCTTTGCCGCCATGGCAATCCCAACCGCTGTTTCCGGAGCAACCTCATGAATGAATCGCTTAAGGTTCAGCCTCACCATCTTCAGCGAAGCGCGTATCTGTATATCCGGCAGTCCTCTATGCGTCAGGTCATGGAGAACGTCGAGAGCACGAAACGTCAATACGCCCTTCGCAATCGTGCCGCAGCATTGGGCTGGCGCGACGATCAGATTATCGTCATCGACAACGACCAGGGCGAGTCTGGCGCATCGGCAGCCTGGCGCGAAGGTTTTCAGCGCCTGGTCACCGATGTCGGCATGGGACACGCTGGCATAGTTATGGGTCTCGAGGTCTCGCGCCTGGCCCGGAACAACGCCGACTGGCATCGTCTGCTGGAGATCTGTGCGCTCGCCGACACACTGATCCTCGACGAGGATGGTGTCTACGACCCAGCGAGCTTCAACGACCGGCTCCTGCTCGGCCTAAAAGGAACCATGAGCGAAGCCGAACTTCACGTCCTCAAAGCCCGATTGCGCGGCGGGATCATCAACAAAGCGCAACGCGGCGAGTATCGTTGTCCTCTGCCCACAGGCTTGGTCTACGACGAAGCCGGCAACGTCGTGCTCGACCCCGACGTTCAAGTCCGGGATGCGATTGCTTATTTCTTTGAGACCTTTTCCCGCGTGGGTTCGGCAAGTCAGACCGTGAAGGTATTTCGGACCAAAGGGCTTGACTTCCCATCTCGCCTCCGCGGCGAGGCGACCGTTTTCCGGCCCCTGACCGCATCGACGGCGATGCGCACATTAAATAACCCACGATATGCGGGAACTTACGCGTATGGACGCCGGCAATACCGGCGGGCCGGCGATGGCAAGAAGAAGATCCAGCGAAAGCGTGAAGAAAGCGATTGGCAGGCCTGCATCCCAGAGGCCCATCCCGGCTACATCAGTTGGGAGCGATTTCAGGAGAACATCAGAATCCTCGAGGCAAACGGCCACGGCTACAATGTGGCGCGTGCGTCCCCGCCGCGCGAGGGAGCGGCTTTGCTCCAGGGGCGCGCCGTCTGCGGCCGGTGCGGAAGGCACTTTCGCGTTCGGTATGTCGCGCGGCGTGGAAAACGGGAAGCCTGGTATGTTTGCGATCGCGGGCACACGGCTCGTGGCGAGCCGAACTGCCAGTCGATCGCGGGCGCACCCATCGACCAAGCTATCGGAGCACTCGTGACCGGGGAAATGACGCCTGCGGCCATTGAACTGGCCCTGGAAATCAGACGCGAGATCGAGGCTCGATACGAGGAGGCCGATCAGCTACGCTGCCGTGCCGTCGAGCGCGCCCAGATCGAAGCGGATCTCGCACAGCGCCGATTCAAGCTGGTCGATCCGGATAACCGTCTCGTTGCCGACACTCTGGAGCGGGAATGGAACGACAAACTTCGAGCCCTGGCCGCGTCACGCGAGGAACGTACTCGGACGCGACAGCGGGACGATGTCGTTCTGGACGATGCAATCCGCCAGCGGTTGGCCGCCTTAACGACGGATTTCCGCACGATCTGGGATGATCCGGCCACGGCGAACCGCGAACGCAAACGTCTCCTCGCCTACATCATCGAAGACGCAACCCTGATCAAAATCCCGGCCGAAGGAATTACCAAGATCCACGTCCGGTTTAAGGGCGGCAGGACCGAGACGCTCACGACGCGAAACCCCAAATCATCTGCGCAGCAGATCAAGACGCCGCCAGAGATCGTCGAACTGGTTGATGGACTGCTCGACGACCATGTCTATTCCGAAATCGCCGCCATCCTCGATCAACGAGGGTTTCGCCCGGGAGCATCCGCGCGACCAGGCCGAGCGGCTGACCGCTTTTCGGCCAAGCACGTGGCCTATCTCATGCACACCTACGGCCTGCGTTCGCGCTATGATCGGCTTCGTCAGCGGGGAATGCTGGACAGGCAGGAGATGGCCGAGCGACTGGGCATTCACGAGCAGACCGTGGACCGGTGGGCGAAGTCTGGAATCATTCGGGCGCACTGCTACAACGACCACGGATGGCAACTCTATGAGCTTCTGGGTGCGGACATACCCTTGAAACATTGCAGCCGATGGGATCGGTTGGAGGATCGAGCAGCATGTATGCGGCCAATTTCTCAACGTCCTGGACTGGAATCGGAAGAGGTGTAGTGTGAAGACGGTTAGTTGGTGGCGATCCAAAACCCTTGCCCGTCGTAGGCGAGGATTCGGATCGCTTTGCCGCTGCGGCTTCGAAAGATGAACAGGCAGCCGGAAAACGGATCGGCATCGAGTTTCTCGCGGCAGAGTTGGGCGAGAGAGTCGATGCCCTTCCGTCCGTCTATGGCTTCGATCGCCACCAGGATCCGCAACTGCGGCGTGATCTGGATCAGGACGCCGACTCCAGCAACTCACGGCTCAGCTTCGCCAGATACGAAACCGACGTGTTCCTCAGCTGGATTCGCAGCTTGCCGCGACGACCTTCCAGTTCGATGGTGCATTCGGGAAGTTGCTCTGGCCGCGGCGCGACCAGTTCCACGAATGCCGGCGGGGCAGGCTTCGCCGATGCCTCTGGAGCCCCGGCCATCCGACGCTTCAGGTGGTTCCACTCCACGCGCAGCTCGGTCGAGGTCCGGCTGACGCCTTCCTTCCTGGCCACTTCGACAGCTATGGCCCACAGTTCGTCAGGTATCGCGGCCTTCCCCGTGCGGTTCTGCCTCCAGTCTTCGAAACGGGCTTTGGCTTCTTCGAGACTGACGGTAGGGGTTTTGCTTCGCGGCATTGGCCTTCCTCCTCGCCGGATGTCCGGCGGCAGATCGACCTTACCAGTTATCCGGGGTGGAGTTCATGCAGGCTTGCCGAAAGCACACGACACACTCCTAGAATTCAGGTGCTCGCCCAAAGGCAGCCAGCTCTCTGAAAAGCCCGGCTGCGAATCGGGGGTTTCTTTTCCTTACTCTGCAGCCGTAGCGTCAGGAGTCTGATTTGTTCAAGTAAGTGATTGTCCTAATTATGGCAATCACTTGGGCGTCCTGCGGAACCGAGGTTTCCGCGATCGCCGTTCCGGTGGTCGGGTCGACACCCCACACGGCGCGGCCCGTCCCGCCGGGAATCGTGCAATTGACCGCTTGGCCCTGGCACTCCAGTAACATCCATACCGCCTTCCCATGCGGGGTAAAGACCACCGTGTTTCCAGTCTGCAAGTGAGGTACGTTTACCACGGACGCCCCTCCGGGCGCGTTGTCGAAGAACGCCTTTGCGATGGTATTCGTCGAAGTGTCGAGCACGAAGGCCGTGGTGCTCGTCCGCGCATTCGGTCCGACAAAGACAAGGCCGTAGTTCCCTGCCGGGCTGATGGCGACTGGCGCTTCTATTGTGTATTTGCTCACATGCATGCGCGAGATGGCCAGCGAGCTCGTGTTCACGATGTAAAGGTCCCTGGTCCCATTCGTGATGTAGACGCAAGTCGTCACGGAAACATTGGTGTCTGTAAAGTAGTCACCACCAGCCCCGAAGCCCACGCCCTGATTGAAGGCCATTTCCCGGCCCGTCAGGGCGTTTCCATTTGGTGCCCGATGGCGACCGATCAACCTATCGACACGAAGAAAGCAAGAGCGATGGAAGCAATGATAAAAACGAAAAATGGAACGGCCTTCATAATTACGTGTTGTCGAATGACGGCATCCGGTATGCTGTTTTCGTCCAGCAAGCCGTAATTCGGAATCGAAGTGTACGCCGCCGCTCCGTAACCGTAGATTTTCAGAAGCAAACCGGGATTTGTCGCAATGACCAAGACCCGAAATAAATACGCTGTCCCGAGTCCCCAAATGAGGCAGGCAATAACGCAAACGGCGATGCTGGCCGAATAGAGCAGTCCACGGGACAAGCCCCACCCGATTTTGCGCCCGATGAACATTGAAAATGTGACACCAAGAAAAAACCACATTCGGGAAGCCTTGATTGTGACTCCAGGATGAATGTGAAGTCAATCACGTTACGCCGAAATGCTGGTAAACTATACCGTAAATGGCCTCTATCGTTTCGAGCATGTTGGTTCACGTCAGCACGAATGAGGGAAAACCGTGCCCCTTTCAGGATTGCCCCGAATCTCTCGGAAGGGACCGCTTCGAGGAAAGCTGTAATCATCTCCTGGACGCCCACAATCTCAATTGCTTGCATGTCGGACAGGAAACCAGCACTGACAGCAACGGGAACCCGAGACACAATACGGTTGCCGTATTCGGGGACTAACAAGCCTCGATGTTTTCTCTTAAAAGCGACCTTGACAAGAAGGCCGACCTCGTCGGGGAGCGGCTTGTTGGCGGTGCCACCGAAGTTGCCCTGAGCATTGTAAAAGACCTACACGAAAAGTGCCCTTTCAATTTCCGTGCGCCCAATAGCGCACAGCAGTTGGTAATCGAGTTCGTAGTGTTCTACATGCATCTGGTTGACCGTGTTGCGTTCACGCATCTTACCCCCGATAAACGAGCAAGATTTGTGGATCGGTTCGTCGAGGCTGTCAAGAAGGAATTTCTAAAGGAAATGACCCCGGTACCGGGATACGACTTGGGAAGAATGCTAAGGGACACGTATAACATGCGTCAGACGCAGTACGGGCGCTACAAGGCTCTTATGGCGAACAAAGACGAACCGCTCAAGGACACTCTATTTTGGGAGTTTAGCAAGCTCATCCTTCTAGGCTGTACGGACGACACTAATCCGGTGACACTGACCTATCTTAATATTCTTGTGGCAGACTACACACGGATAATGATGAACAAAGCCCTCAAGCTCGACGAGGTTTTCCCCGGCTAGGGTGCGGGTGGGGATTGGCGGATGAAGGCTTACGATCTCCCGAGAGTCTCTCGCTTTATGAAGTACGCCACCACAGATTGCTTGTCGAAATCCAGATTGAGTTCATAGGAAGACCCGATCCAGGTATCATTTGAAGTCTTGCAGACAACCCGAAGCAAAGGAAGCACCTTGACGCCGCTACGGGTTACCGGCAATGCTGCCAGCAAGGTTATCAGATATTCCGTCCCCCGCCGAATACCTTTATCGTCTTCTATCACCAATTCTAGGAATCCGTCTCGATGCTGATCGAGCAGCAGTGGAAGCGTTTCCGAGCCGAGCACATAATTGCCAATTGCAATGGGCGGATGGATCGCTACATCGTTAGCTGCTGTTCCGTCATTACGAATGAAGAAACCAAAATCGTGCCCGTCTTTGCGTCCCCAATTTGTGATAGTGATACTTGGTATGGGATCAGATTGATGAACCCTCGTACCATCGGGTCGAGTTGCCGCCTCATCTAACATTTCCATCACTTCGTCGAAATCCATTGTGTTTAGATGCGCCTCGGGACACGTGGTCACGTATGCCAGTCTTGAAATATTCTGCCGCCATATGGTAGCCTTCTCAAGCCATGGCGGTGCGGGAGCATTAATTGGTGGTATCCAACTAGCCTTGTACATGGGTTTCCGGTTGAAATCAATGTTCGGCCACATTCTGCGTATTTCACGAGCCTCCTTCTTAAGCCCTCGCACTGTGTTTACGAGTTGATCCAAGGCCACTCTGTCGCTGTTGGCCTTGTCAAGGCGAGTGACTGTCTCTTGCGACTTGGAGTTGTCGCGCTTTTTGAGACAAACAGTTAAGAGTCAAAAACCATTGAATGGAGAATTGACTCATGGCGTTGTCTCGACGGAAGTTCACGAAGGAAGTGAAAGTGGCGGCCATTCAACGGCTGGATGCCGGGGCCTCGGTTGCCGAAGTAGCTCGCGCGTTTGAAATCAATCCGAATCTGCTGCACCGGTGGCGGAAGGAATTTCGTCACGGCCCGGGCAATGCATTTCCGGGAGCCGGGAAACGACGCTGGGATGAAACCAAGGTGGCCCAGCTGGAACGGAAGGTAGGGCAGCAGACGCTGGAAATCGATTTTTTGAAGGGGTGCTTGCAGCGCATCGAGGAAGAGCGGATGTTGCAGGCACTGACTGGCAAGCCGCGACGTACCGGTATATCGAGAGCGAAATCGAGAAAGGCATCCCGATGACGGTCCGGGAAATGTGCCACCTGGGGCAGGTCAGCCGGGCCGGCTTTTATCGATTCGATTCGGAGCGGGAACCGTGGGACGAAGATCTGGATCTGCGCGACGAGATCCAGCGCATTGCCCTGGAGTTTCCCTTCTATGGCCGGCCGCGGATCACTCCCGAACTGAAACGGCGCGGATGGGAAGTGGGCCACCGGCGGGTCGGTCGAATCATGCGAGAAGATAATTTGCTTTGCCTCCGGCGGAGAAAATTCGTGGTGGCGACGACCGATTCCAGTCACAACCTTCGTGTGTACCCCAACCTCGCCGGGAGCATGAAACTGACGGGCATCGATCAGCTATGGATCGCAGACATCACATACATCAGGCTGGAGATGGAGTTCGTTTATCTGGCGGTGGTGCTCGACGCCTTCTCGCGCCGTGTGATCGGATGGGCGCTGGATCGCCACCTGGAGGACGATCTGGCAATCGCGGCGTTGGAAATGGCCTTCCGGCGCCGCACCCCGCCGGAAGCGCTGACCCATCATTCCGATCGCGGCGTGCAGTACGCCTCCAACGACTACACAGGGTTGCTCAATGAACACGGCGTGCGGATCAGCATGAGCCGAAGCGGAAACCCGTACGATAACGCAACCTGCGAATCATTCATGAAGACTCTGAAATACGAGGAGGTGTATCGCCAGGAATACCGCGACCTGGGTGATGCCCGCGCCTGCATCGAACGATTCCTGGAAAAGGTCTACAACGGCAAACGCCTCCACTCGGCCCTGGGTTATCGCCCGCCGGTCGAGTTTGAACTTTCGCTGCTCGCCGCCTCTCAACGGAAAACTCAACAGCAGGCGACCGCATGAAAAATACGGAAGCCATCCGGATGCGTTTTTCAAGGCATGGCGGAATCTATCGCTCCGATGTGTTGTTCCTTCATATAAGCCTGGACCGAAGTACCGCATTCCGGTCGGGGTCGGCCCAGGCTGTAAGGACGCACCGGAAGTTCCCACGCCCTACTCATCGTCGCGACGAGTTCCGACCGGCTATTCCTCAACGGGTTGCTCGCCAGCATTGCCCGTCTCCGCTTCACCGGCACCAACAGATTAAATCTATTGCCGCCTCGATTGGAATCATTTACCATCGAACGGTAAACAGTCTCTTAACTGTTTGTCTCACTCACCGCGACAACCCCAACTGACTCAGTGCTTTCTGGCACGGCAACAACTGGTCCCGTAAGACGGCATTTTCTGTCTGGAGGCGGGTCACTTCTGTGGGTTCATCGGGTGTGTTGCCTTTAGCTGGTGCGTGCCTCCTCCCAAAATAATAAAGAACTCCCACGATGAGCAGCGGCAACGCTTCCAGCAAATGTTGCCACGGAATCTTGCCGGTCCCCGTCTGAGAGTTAGCTTGTGCTGTGGCCGAAACCCCGACAGGCCATCCCCAAAGCCAATGTGTAAACGTGAGAGCGCCAAAGATGAGGCCGATTATCATGTACCATTCACGGCGATTGTCTTGGCTTTGGAGGTGCGTGAACATGGCGTCCATTTTCGCACAAATCCGCAAGCACTTTGCTTGTCAAGTGCTGATCGTTTACAGCAACCCGTACAGAGTGAAGACAGACCCGGTGATAAAGTTTGATCCTGAATTGAGAGTGAAGGCCACGCTAGTAACCGCCGATATCAAGCTCTGCATGGTGCCTTCGATGTACTCGAATCCCGGAGAATTGATGTTAGACCCCGTATGCCACCCGCTGATACCTCGATACCGCTTAATGAACGTCGTACCGGCATAGTTGAAAATCTGAACCTCGACACGTCCGCTTGAGCTACCCGGCCCACCCGCCGCATTAATCAGGCCGATCATATTGGAGTTTGTCTGTTGTGTCGAGTTCCAGTAACTCCGGGCAATCGCATATCCGGCTGTACCGTTCAGTGCGATGTTGACTTGATCGTTGACACCTGCATTGCTTGACGCCGCATCAATCGTTATCCAGAGATTGCTATAGGTAGCCGGTATGCTCGAAAACGTCACCGTTGATGCTGGTGAGCCAAGTACCGTCTGGCTGATCTGGCCTATTGCCGCCGTTGCACCACCGCCAACTGGAATATATGCCGAGATGTTCCCGCTTCCATCGTTCTGAAACGCTACGTTGATGTTTCCGCCTGGTGCTGATGGCGTGGTGCTGTTGAAATTTATAGTTGTGCTCACACGGGTATTTATCGGCCCCGTGAACCGGCCTTAGAAGCCGTACAAAAAGAACTGTGAGCCAGCGACAAAATTAGTACCGGACGAAATGAAAATCGTAATAGAAGTGACCGCACTGCTATTGATCCAATGCCCCGCATTAGTGTAAGTCCCGAGACCACCACTCGCACCACTGGTAACGTATGACCCTACGCTATTCGCCTGTTTGTAAAACGTCGTCTGAGCGTAAGACGGGACATAAAAAACGAACGTGCCTTGAAACCCGCCCGTTGACCCGCCACTCGAAAGAGCAAACAAACGCATAGACGTAGCGCCGTTACCGCTGGTGCTACCTGAGGGCGTGACGTTCCAAAGAGCAGATATGATTTCGTCGATGTAGTTTGCACCCGTGTCGCCATTGAAGCGGACATTGCACCATTCGGCAGTAGACCCGCTGGTGGTGCGCCCATTGCCCATAACTTGAAGGTTATGGTAGGTACCGGGAATCGATGAAAACGTAACCGAGGCCGTGTTTGTGGTTATGATGCTGCTAGAAATCAGCGTTAATCCGCAGCCACCACCACCAGACGGCGCTACGACCCACGTTGGCGCACTGCCGGAACCATTCGTCTGTAGCAGGTAACCGGAAGTGCCAGCGGCTATGCCTTGATGTCAAAACACGCTGGTGAAAACAGCGTTGCATACGACCTCGTTCGACAGTTGCCCAAGGCAAAGCGGAAAGATTTGTTTGTGAAGCTGATTCGCCGTCGCGTCAGCCCGCGTTGAGCGGTTCGGGAACCGGGGGGTGCACTTTTGCGGCTCTCTAGCTCCTAACCCGATGAGCACCACGGCCTTCGTGCTCAACACTTTCACCAATACAATTTCAAAACCATTTTTCGGCAACGCTCCGGGAGGGGCGTCCGTCGTGCCCATGGCCTTCTTACAGACGGGAAGGCCCGTAGCCTTTGCCCCGGATGGGACGTCCGTGTGGATGCTGCTGAAGTGCTACCCCGGCTCGACTAATTGCACCATCCCCGGCGGCACGGGGCGCGCCGTGTTCGGAATCAGCATCACTGCCGGAGCGGTAATCGCGGAAACTTCGGTCCCGTCGGACGCTCAGACCATCGCTTTCCCTTATTGAGTGTACGCGGGAGGTCTATTCCGCGCGGCCGGTGTCTCGGTGCAGTAGGCCGGCAGGGCCTTCAACGATGCTGACGATGCGATCCGGGGGAAGAGTTTGGTTGTCATCGCGGGCGGCTGGAGCCTGGTATTCCGGGCAGGATGCTGAAAAAGGGCTTCGCAAGGCTTGAAACATCCACAGGCCAGGGCATTTTCACAAATACCGTGGGGTTGTCGGCCTGGACGGTACACGTCAATCGGAGAGGGCGATTGCCAATCGCCCGCAGGATGCCATCCTGCCCCACAGTGTTAAATGGCTGGGTTGGTGGAACAGGCTTCATGTAGAAGAAAACCCAAAAAACACCGGCGGCCAGACCGCCGGCGCTCCCCATTTCACACGGCCATATAAGGTCAAATGGCCGCCCGGCGCCGCACCTGGCGAGGTCAAACGCGAAACTCGTCGAGGCCGCATTGGCTTTACTTGCCGTACCTCGCTCCACCCCGCAGTCGACGGCCTTCCGATTGCCACCTCTGTTACTCATGAAATCCGCCGTATTCACTTTGTTATTCACTACTCTCCTTTGCGCGCAGGCCCCGAGCCCCGTCCAAACCGGCGTAACCGCCAATCCAAACGGCTCGGAGCCCATCTTTCGAGTCGACGTCACATCCCGTTCCATCGCGGCGGTTAATTATCACAACCGTGAGGGCACCACGCACATCGATTTTCGCGGAACGGCCCTGATGCCGGAAGCCCGCGGTGAAGCCAGTGTGAACGCCAAAACCGGCGCAACGCGCATCTCCCTCAAATTCGACCATCTCTCGAATCCCGCTCAGTTCGGTCCCGAATATCTGACCTACGTGCTCTGGGCCATCACGCCCGAGGGCCGCGCGGAACGTCTGGGAGAGGTAACGCTGAAAGATGTGGATTCGAAGAACGCCGGACTTTACGCAACCACCGATCTTCAATCCTACGGAATGGTCGTGACCGCCGAACCCTATTTTTCCGTAAGCCAGCCCTCGGATGTGGTTGTCATGGAAAACTTCGTGAGAAACACGACGTCGGGAACCCTGGAAATCATCGATGCGAAGTACGAGCTGCTGAAACGCGGCCAATATGAAATGAACGTCAATGCGGGAGCCTTTGCAGCGATCACTTCCGATCCGCGGGTTCCGCTGCAGTTGCGCGAAGCGCGTGAAGCGATCGCAATCGCCAGAGCGCAGGGGGCCGATCGATACGCCCCCGACGTGATGGCAAAGGTTGCCATTAACATGGAAAACGCGGACGGCTATTACCGCACCCGGAAAGAGAAAGAGCTCGATACTGTAGCCCGCGAAGCCACGCAGGAAGCCGAGGATGCGCGCCGGATCAGCATCGTAAAGGAACGCGAGGGCGCCGAGCAGGCGGATAGAGACGCCGCCGTACGGCGCGATGAAGAAGCCAGAAACCGGGTTGCCGTTGCCGATGCGGAAGCAGCTCAGCAGGCCCGCCTTCGCGCCCAGGCGGATGCGGATCGCGCTGCCGCCGAGCGGGAAAAGAATGAGGCCCTGATCGCAACCGCGCAGGCCCACAGTGCGCAGCAGGATGCGGAAGCAGCCCGCCAGGCCGCCCTGGTGGAGCAACGGCGGCTTGCCGATGAGACGGCGGCGGCACAGACGGCTCGTTTGCAGGCGGAGTCCGCTCGTTCAGAGGCAGATTCCGCTCGTTTGCAGGCGGAAAAGGATGCCCAGGGTATGCGCGATCGCCTGCGCGAACAATTAAACGCTATCCTGGAGACGCGCGATACCGCCCGGGGACTGATCGTGAGTCTTTCCGACGTTCTGTTCGATTTCAATCAGGCGTCGCTCAAGCCCGGAGCGAAGGAAAAGCTCGCGAAGGTCTCCGGTATTCTGCTGGCTTATCCGACGCTTCGCATGAGCGTGGAAGGCCACACCGACAGCATCGGGACGGACGATTATAACCTGAAGCTGTCGCAGCGCCGTGCCGATGCGGTTCGCGACTATCTCACTTCGAACGGCATCAGTTCCTCCGTCGTTCAGGCGATCGGGTTGGGAAAGGCTGATCCGGTTGCGTCAAACGACGATAACGCGGGACGCCAGCAGAACCGGCGCGTGGAAATGGTGGTCAGTGGCGACGTAATCGGGCAACCGATTCACACCACGGCCAGTCTGGCGCGCTAACTCCCTGGCGGGAAAACACCGAGGCCCTGTCAGCAGGCAGGGCCTCGGTCGTTTCCCGGGGGCATCGCGCCAAACGGCCACATATCTGCTCCGGTTACTTTGTACGGAAACTTGTACGGCAAATCGGGATTCACCAGATGAAGCTACACCTTTGGAGTTCCCGTCAGCAGAAACCGGGAGCTTTCCCGCGCCGATGACGCAGCCGCGGGAGATCGTCAGCGGGGCTTGTGCGTGGGCGGTCATGCGTTGGCCCGGGCGCTCGGTCGACTCAATTTCGGAATCATCTTTCGTCAATCATCAATGAAAACAGCGGTTATTCTCGACAGCGAACCCGATAGTACCCATTCCATGGAGCCTGTCCTCGATCGGCGAGGGTTTGTCGTAATGCGGGCCGGCACCGCGGAAGAAACAATCGCGTTGCTGACAGGCGGCCGCGCTTCCGCGGACCTGGTAATCGTGGAAGTGCCTCTCAGGGGGAGTACATCTCAAACGGAAGCCGCCGTTCGGATTCAGCGGTCTTCTCCGGACATTCCGATCCTGCTGATTTCCAATGAGGCTTTGGATCAATGGTCCGGGGAGGATTTCCTGGGGTTCGGGCAACTCCTTTCCGGTCGCGTCGACCTTTTAGTGAAGCCTCTCTCGCAGGCGTCCTTCATGTCGAAAGTGCATGCGCTGATCTATAACGTCTCGTACGTTGAACCCAAACGATTGTTTGACAGCGTAACGGCCAGACGTGCGGCAGCCGCCGGGGTTTGAGCTTCCTGACCATATTCGGTCATTCCGGAAGATATCAATATCAACTGAAGTGGTGCAAGCAAGGGATGACCCCTCCGAAATCACTGAAAACACATTTTGATCCGAGCCCACTGTAACTTGTGTTGAATTAGGTCCATTTCGTGCCGGAGGTAAGTGAAATGGAAACGTCAGCCGGCCAAACAGATCTACAGGATGGGAACCTTGCACGTCCACGCAGTGACGAGCCGGCAAGACCGGTGACCAGGGAAGATCCTTTTACTTACCTGCCGTTCTCGAAGATCAGTCGATATCGGCGGTACGAGCCAATCTACATTCCCAGCCAACCGGCATCGAGCGTTTATCTCGTGGTGGAAGGGAAAGTAAAGGTCCTGCGTCATGAAAGCCTTTCCGTGGTGGTGGACATCTATCGGCCCGATGAGTTCTTCGGGGAATCGGTTCTCGCCGGGCAGGCGCACCGCCTGGAACAGGCAGTGGCCATTGAACCAACCACAGTGATGAGCTGGCCTCTGGAGGAAATCGAAAAAATCGCGGCATTACGTCCCGAATTCGCCCTGGCTTTGGTGCGGCTTGTCGTGCGCCGTTCGATCGAGTTTGCCAACCGGATCGAGAGCTTTTCCATGGAGGGCATCGAGCAGCGCCTCAAACGCGCGCTGGTCCGCCTGGCCGGGCGATTTGGCAGCGAATGCGGAGATGGAACCGTCAAAATGGATGCATTTACGCACGGGTTTCTCTCGCAGTACGTCGGGACATCGCGTGAGGTGGTGACCCAGCATATGACTCGGTTGAGGCGCGAGGGATATTTGCAGTATTCACGTCGGGAAATTTCTCTTCATCCGCACACCTTGACTGCCTGGCGAGCGGCGCAATCCCCCCGGCTGGGAGAATCGGCAGCCTTGACGAACTGAAACAGCCCGTGGGAGAAGTCCTGCAAATCCGGAACGACAGGCGAAACCGCCCAATGCCACTTAAATAAGCGAATATCGCCGCAAGTGATTGTTTTTGCGGGCTCGGGTTGGCGTGATGAGGACCAAAGAACCGCAAGGCCCGATCCGCAAACTCCGTTTGGCACAGAGAGCGCGACCGGGTCCGCGTGTTCCGCGATTTTTGCCGCACAACATAAGTCATTTGAAATGTTCCAATTCGCCCCGGTGGCTCGTTATTTAAGTGGCATTGGGCGAAACCGCCTGTCCCACCACGAAGGATCGACCGTTTACAAACCCCGGATGCGGTCAGCTTTTCCGAGAAGTTGTGTGCATTCGTGGCGTACGCTGTCACCCCAACTGGTGTCGATATAGTATCGACACGGCACGCAAAGTGCGTGCGCCACTTACCTCAGGCGACCTTGTGTATATTCGATTATTCGAATATACTATTTAACATGATTGGGGCTCTCCGGCAATTCAAGAGCGAGATCTTCCAGGCGCTGGCCAATCCGACAAGAATTGCCATCGTTGAAGCGTTGCGCGAGGGCGAAATGTCGGCCGGGCAGTTGATTGAAAAGCTGGGAATCGAGCAGGCCAATGCATCCCAGCATCTGTCGATTCTGCGTGCCAGGCAGATCGTCGTCAACCGGAAGGTGGGCAATCAGGTCTTCTATTCCATCCGCGATCCGGCCTTGCTTGAGGTGCTCGATATTCTGCGGCGCTATTTCTATTCGCAGCTCAGCCAGACCGTGACCATGCTCGACGAAGTGGGTCAGGCCGGCGCCAAATGAATTCTTTTATGCGACGAATTCCATGGCAAAGATGGAAGCCGCGGCTGCTGGAATGCTTACCGGGATATTCGCGCAAGGCCTTTCTTGCGGATATTGTGGCGGGCCTGACCGTCGGCCTGGTGGCGCTGCCTCTGGCGATGGCGTTCGGCATCGCTTCCGGCGTCACGCCACAGGCCGGGATCTACACCGCCGTCGTCGGCGGTTTCATCGTTTCGGCTCTGGGCGGTTCGAGAATTCAGATCGGCGGACCCACCGGCGCTTTCGTGGTCATCGTGGCGGGCATCATCGCGAGGCATGGTCTGGATGGACTGTTGATGGTCACGATGATGTCGGGCGCGATCCTGCTCGTACTCGGACTCACGGGACTCGGCAATGCCGTCAAATTCATCCCCCGCCCGATCGTCATCGGATTCACCAACGGGATTGCGCTGCTGATCGCGGCCACGCAGATTAAAGACTTCTTCGGGCTGAAGGTGGACAAGGCGCCGAGCGAATTCTTCGCGCGGATGAATGTGCTGGGCGCGCATTTCCACACGCTGGACATCACGACACTGGCGCTCGGAATCGTTTCGCTGGCGGTCATCCTGCTGATTCCCAAATTCCTTCCCCGGTTGCCGGGCTCGATTGTGGCGTTGATTGGGGCGACGGGCGCAGTCCTGCTTCTCCACTTGCCCGTCGCGACGATCGGCAGCAGCTTCGGCGGAATCCCCTCGGGACTTCCCTCGTTTCATATTCCGATGTTCCGGCCCGACCTGATTCTGCCGTTGCTGCCATCGGCGCTGACGGTCGCGATCCTCGCGGCGGTGGAGAGCCTTTTGTCCGCGGTGGTGGCGGATTCGATGATCGGCGATCGCCATAATTCGAACGCGGAACTGGTGGCGCAGGGGATTGCGAATCTGGCATCGCCGCTGGTCGGGGGAATCCCGGTGACGGGCGCGATCGCGCGCACTGCCACCAACTTTCGCAGCGGAGCGAAAACACCGATCTCGGGGATGGTTCACTCGCTGACGCTGCTGGCAATCCTTCTGGTACTGGCTCCTCTGGCAAAGTTCGTGCCGCTGGCGACCCTGGCGGCCGTGCTTTTCGTGGTGGCTTACAACATGAGCGAGTGGAGGGAGATCGGCGGCATCTTCCGGACGGAAGTGGCGGACATCCTCGTCTGGCTGGTGACGTTTGTGCTGACCGTGGTCGCCGATTTGACGGTTGCCGTTGAGATCGGCATGTCGCTGGCCGCGCTGCTCTACATCTACCGGGTGTCGCAGACCACGACCGTTTCGAAGGTGACGCCGGAATACATCAAGGAAGGGCAGCCCCACATCCTGCAGGACAAAGACCTTCCGGCGTTTGTCAGCATCCTGCGCATTCACGGCCCCTTCCTGTTTGGGACTACGGACAAACTTGCGGAAGAAACGGCGAATTTGTCGGGATTCGCGCGGATTGTGATTCTGCGGCTGCGCAACATGACGGCTATCGACGCTACGGGTCTGCACGCGTTCGAAGTGCTGTCCGACCGGCTCCACAAAGCGGGGCGGAGCCTGATATTGTGCGGCGCGTGCGATCAGCCCGCGCGCATCATGAGCCAGGCTGATTTTGTCGCGCACATCGGTGAGAAGAATCTCGTGGCCAACGTGCAGGATGCTTTGAGGCGCGCGAGTGAAATCGACGCCGGGCTGGCCGGGCTGGGGGAGGAAGCGGCTTCCGAGATGGAACACGCATACTTCGACTAGTCTGCTGTGACTCGTCTCGACGCTTGCTGCTGTTGCAATGAGAACTTCCCGGAGTCCGCCGACTGCATGGATACATGACTGCGCATCGCCGCCGATTGCCACATCTCTACCCGGAGGGCATTCCGTTGTTTCTCACCTGGCACCTGCATGGCAGTTTGCCCGCTTCGTTGCTGCCTCCTCCGGGTCCGCTCGCGTCCGGGCAGGCTTTTGTGTGGTTAGAGCGGCAACTCGATGCGCCGCGGAACGGGCCGATGTATCTTCGGCAACCGGAAATTGCGCAAATCGTGGTCGGTTCTGTACACAAGGGGGCGGGCCTGGGTCACTATGAATTGGGTGCATATGTCGTCATGGCAAATCATGTTCATCTGCTGATTCGGCCCTTGATCGCTCCCGATCGCCTGCTGAAATCGCTCAAAGGTGCGACTGCGCGGGAGGCCAACCGTTTGTCAGGACGAACCGGGGCGCCCTTTTGGCAAAAAGAATCTTACGATCACTGCGTGCGAAACCAGATCGAATTCGAGAAGATCCGAAGGTATATCGAAACCAATCCAGTGAAGGCGGGGTTAGTCAGGAATCCAGAAGACTATCCATGGTCGAGCGCAGGCGTCGAGAAAAGTCTCGACGCGGCACGCACGAGTGCGTACGCCACATTAACTTAGCGCCCCCATCGACCTTCGGACCAGGGGGGCCACAGGCCATTGCATCCGTGCCACAATGATTGAGGCTTGCGTTCTTACCGAGCGGGCCGAGGAAGCACATATGAGAATTCTGACGAGAACCGCAGCGATCATTGCTGTCGGGATTTCCGTATTCCTGACGGCGTTTCTGATGGGGCAGCAGCCGCGCAAGAGCGGGGGCAAGACCGGCGACGAGTGGCTTTCCTACGGGCTGACGCCGGGCGAGACGCGGTACAGTCCGTTGAAACAGATCGATACCACCAATGTGAGCCGAGTGGGCCTGGCATGGAGCTACGAGATTTCCTTCGGCGGCGGCGGCAACCAGGAAGCAACGCCGCTGTTCTGGAACGGCACGATCTACAGCGTCACCAACTGGAGCATCGTATACGCGGTCGACGCGCGCACGGGCAAAGAGAAGTGGCATTGGGATCCGGAAGTGAATCAGGATAAGGTTCGCTCGAAGGCCTGCTGCGGCATCGTGCATCGCGGCATCGCGATTTACAACGGCAGGATCATCGCGCCGGTCCTCGACGGGCGATTGGTAGCGCTGGATGCGATGACGGGCAAGCCGGTGTGGGAAGCGCGCGTGTCCTATACCCAGGACAACTACACGCTCACGATGGCGCCGCGCATCGCCAACGGAAAGGTGATCATCGGTGCGGCGGGCGCGGAGTATCCGGTGCGCGGCTTTATCGCCGGCTTCGACGCCGAGACCGGGAAATTCGCCTGGAGATTCTACACGGTGCCGGGCGATCCTTCCAAGCCTTTCGAGAACGAAGCCATGCGCAGGGCCGCCGCAACGTGGGATACCGAAGCGCTGAAGAAGTACAACGGCGTGGGTGGAAGCGTGTGGGATTCGATCGCTTACGACCCCGACACCAACCTGATCTACTTCGGCACCGGCAACGCGGGTCCATGGCCCGAAGATCTGCGCGGCGGTCCGGGCAAGGACAACTTATATGCCGCCTCGGTGCTGGCGCTCAACGCTACCACGGGCGAGTACAAGTGGCACTTCCAGATGGTTCCCGGCGACGAGTGGGATTATGACAGCGTGCAGCAGCTGATTCTTGCGGACATGACTATCCGCGGGCAACAGCGCAAGGTTCTCATGCAGGCCAACAAGGACGGCTTCTACTACGTGATCGACCGCGTGAGCGGCAAGTTCATCTCCGGCCAACCGTACGCGCAAGTCAATTGGGCAAAGGGTCTGAACGAACAGACCGGCCGCCCCATCATCAATAAGGAAGCCCATTACACCGCACAAGAGTCTGTCATGGTGATGCCTGGCGCCGGCGGCGCGCATAACTGGTCGCCGATGTCTTTCAACCCGACGACGGGCCTGGTGTACATTCCGACGAGTTCGAGCAGTTCCGGCACGTATTCGGTGTCGACCAACTTCAACTACGATCCCACCAAGTCGAATAATGGCGTAGCGTTTGGCGGACGGGGCGGGGGGCGCGGCGGCGGCGCCGGCGCGGGCGGTGGGCGCGGCGGAGCCGATGCGACCGATAGCCCGGAAATCATTGCCGCGCGCGCTGCCGCGGCTGCTGCTGCGCCTCCCGCTGTGGCTGCTGCTGCTGTGACGCCATCCAATCCCGTGCAGCGCCGCCCCGATATGCCGAGGATAGGGCCGGATACCACGGGCGGTTCGCTCGTCGCCTACGACCCGGTGACGCAGAAAGAGCGTTGGCACGCGGAAGGCGGCGGCGGCATCGGCGGTGGCACCGTGACTACGGCCGGCAACCTCGTCATTCAGGTGTTAAACACCGGCAAGCTGCGCGCTTACACCGCGGATAAGGGCGAGAAGCTGCTGGATATAGACACGCCCGCGCGCAACGGGATGGGACCTCCCATTACATTCATGCTCGATGGCAAGCAGTACATCGCGATCAATGGCGGCCTGGGGCAAGTCGCGGGCCGGGGCGGTCCAGCCGGACCTCCGCCCGCCGCCGACGCTCCGCCGCCGCCCCCGGCGGCCAAACCGCAGTTGATGGTGTTCATGGTCGACGGCAAAGCTACGAAGTAGGCCAAGGGGGCATTCGCGCGGCCGTGTACGCGCTGCCGTCGAGTTCCACTTAGACACCGAATCCACAGGTCACTCAACCACTGAGCGCTGGGTACCCCCCGACTTATTTCCAGGACACCACACTGGCGCTTTGTTTCTCGGCGCGCCAGCGGTAATCCGTGCGCGTTATACTTCAAGGGCTGGAGAGAAGGCAATGATCGAAGGCCTGTGGGTTGTTCAATACAGGGGTTGGACCGGGGAAGGCGGGGGAACGGCGACCTTCGTAAACGGGAAGGTGCTCGGCGGAGATACGAGTTACCTTTATATCGGCACCTATGCCGTCCGGGATGACGTTCTCAAGGCAAAGGTCAAGGTAATCAATTTCCTCCCGAGCGTCCCAAACGTGATGGGAATCGTGGGTGATTTCGATCTTGAGCTCGAAGCTCCGATCAACCCTTCCAACGACGATGTCATACAAGGCACGATGTCGCTGGCCGGCAGCTCCGGACCTGGCATGGCGGTCAAACTCACGAAGAAAGCCGATCTCTAACAGCGTCGCGTTCCCTGATATCCTCTCCCCAGGGGGTGCCTTTATGCGTTCGACGCTTCGCCACGCGTTCATGTGGCTGGCGCTGGTGTTCCCGGCCGTGGTGGGTTCCCAGCAGCGAGCCGATTCAACTGTAACGCCCCGGGTTGTTGAGGCGGCCAATGCGTTTCTCGCCACGCTCTCTCCCGCCGAGCGCGCCAAATGCACTTTCGAGTTCACGAGCAGCCAGCGGACCGGTTGGTCCAATCTCCCCAGTGGAATTTTTCAACGGAACGGCTTGCGTCTGGGCGACCTGACTGCGGGGCAGCGCGATGCCGCGCTCAAGCTCGTGGCCTCGGCCTTGAGCCGCGAGGGCTACCGGAAGGTCACCGATATCATGAACGGCGATGAGGTGCTGAAGAAAACCGGCGGTGGGCAGACCGGTGGCCGTCAAGGCGGACCAGGTGGTCCGGGCGGGCGTGGTGGTGGCGGCGGCGTGCGCTTCGGACTCGACGAGTATTACATTGCATTTCTCGGCGCTCCGTCGACAACCGGCGCATGGATGCTTCAGTTCGGCGGGCATCACCTCGCCATCAACGTCACGATTGTCGGCCCGAACAGCGTGATGACACCGAGCCTTCCCGCGGCCCAGCCCGCGAAGTATACGTTGAACGGCCAGACCATCCGCCCCCTCGGCCGCGAAAACGATAAGGGTTTCGCTCTCATCGGCTCCCTGAACGCCGCGCAACTGAAGCACGCCGTACTGAATTACGAGGTGAACGATCTGGTGCTTGGCCCCGGCGCCGATGGCAAGGTAATCCAGCCGGAGGGCATCGTCGCGTCCGAGTTGACCCCCGATCAGCAGGCGATGCTGCTCGACATCGTGCATGAGTGGGTGGGCATTCTCAATGACGAGGCCGCGGCCGCGAAAATGGCGGAAATCAAAGCCAACCTGCCGCGAACCTACTTCGCCTGGAGCGGAGCCACGAAGAACGGCGGGCTCGCGTATTACCGCGTCCAGGGCCCCACAATCGTTATCGAGTATGCGCCGCAGCAGGGCGATCTCGACCACATCCACACCATCTATCGCGACCCGACCAACGATTACGGCGCGAAGCTTGTCGGGCGATGAACCTGCGGGCGAACCTGTGGGGAGCCTCGGTATGGTTCGCCGTGACGGTAGCACTCCCCGCGGCGAGCGCGCATCGGACGGATGAGTATCTCCAGGCCACGCGGCTCTCCATCGACGTCGACCGCGTGGATCTGGAGATGGACCTCACGCCGGGCATCGCC
This sequence comes from Terriglobia bacterium, assembly GCA_963764845.1. Classification (GTDB taxonomy): domain Bacteria; phylum Acidobacteriota; class Terriglobia; order Bryobacterales; family Bryobacteraceae; genus BOG-234. The sequence continues at coordinate 489,563 of CAVXUE010000002.1, forward strand.
ATGGCGTCCGAAGTGTTTTCCTGGATCGATACGAACGGGGACCGCGTCATTTCGAATGCCGAGGGTGAGGCGTATGCCCAACAGGTGCTCCGTTCCGTGACGCTTTCGGTCGACGGCAAGTCTGTTCCGATCACGCTGGTCGAAGCCCGTTACCCGCAATTCAGCGATATGAGCCTCGGGGTCGGGATCATCCGGCTGCGGGCAACCGCGAAGGTTCCGGCCGTGCGCACCGGTCGTCACCGGGTTTCTTTTTTGAACACGCACCGGCCTCAATCAAGTGTCTATCTGGTCAACGCACTGGTGCCTGAGAATCCGCGCATTCACCTCGCGGATCAGCAGCGCGATCATGCGCAGCACGGGCTGACGCTCGATTACACGATCATGCCCAATGCGCCTTCGGCCTGGAGCCTTGCGGTGCTCGTCGGGTTGGTTCCGGCGGGGCGCTGGTACCTCCGCAGGCGTCAGAGGTCTGTCTAAGGAACTAAGGAAGCACGACCACTGCCGATACAAAGCCCTGCGCCATCTTCGTCGTGACGGAGATGCTTTTTTCGGCCAACTCCGGAAACTGCCGGAGCAACTCGCCGTGGAGTTTTGCTTCAAGAGTCCCTGCGTTTGTATTGACACCCGAGAACTGGATGGAATGAAGACCGCTTTCAAGGCCCGTCCCCAGAGCCTTCGACAGGCTTTCGCGGCCACACCACATCCGCAGCGCCCATTCATCGTGAGGCGTGTTGCCGGCGCTCGCGAGCAACTCCTTTTCGCCGGGCGTGAACGCGAGATCCGCGAAGTCGCGCGGATCTTTACCGGAACGCTCCATATCGAATCCGAGGCGCCCGCCGCCCAGGCCCGCGATGGCCGCGGCAATCCCGTCCGAATGCGAAATCGACACAACCGGCTGCAAGCCCGTGTCGCGCTTCCAATATCCTTCGACCCGGGGACGGCCTGACGCGTCCGCAACGATCTCGACATCGGCGGCGCACACATCCACGCCGCGTTTGCGGAGGAGCGTGCGAACCGCATCCTTCGCCGCGCACCGCCCCAGCAGCCATTCCTGACGGCGTTTCGGCACGGCCGTGGTCATCGCGTGCCACGTTTCCCGCTCCCGGACGCTCAACACGAGGTAGGCCAGAGTCTTCAGCCACACCCCATGCGAGGAATCGAGAAACGCGGGCGTCATATCGTCTACGCGGACGCAGGCCAGAGCCTCGCCGCCCGGAACCCCGCGCAGCGGCTCCTCCCAGGGAGTCGCAAGCAGCGTTTCCCGCGGCGCAATGCGCAGGCGCAGAAAGCGCGGCGGTTGGCGGAATCGCCGCGTCTCCCATTTTTCCAGGCGATACAACACCTTGCCGCGGTGCAGAACCTCAATATCGGAATGAATCACATCGCTGGTTTCGGTGCGCCTCGTGACACGGCACTCGAGCTTCGACCCCGTCTCGGGCAGCGGCCCGAAAACCCGAAAATTCTCCACGCGATACGGGAACAGGTCCGTTCCTTTTTCGATCGCTTCCCAGAACCAATAGGCAACCACCTGCCCCGCCGCATCGAGCGCGATGGGGTCGAAAAGGAATTCGGGCGCGGGGTCGTCGCTGAACAGCCCCGCGTGCGGCAGCACCACTATGGTGGCGCTGGTTCCGTTACGCCCGGCGCGCTCAACGCTCCCGGTCCCCTGCATGAGAGGGCCGTGGAACATTCCCGTCTTATAGAGATCCTCCGGTTTCCAGACCGAGACATGCTCGTTCTCGAGAACAAAGGGACCGGGTGGCTCCGGATCGGGATAGCGATCGCCGAATACGATGTTGGCTTCGGCAAAAACGGGCCGCAGAGTTGCGGCGCTGCCGGCTTCCCTTAACGTGACGTGCGCTACGCCCGCTTCCACCCGCGTGGCTTCGAGCTCGATCGTATACCCGGGCTCATCCACCACAACCCAGCGCACGGCGCGAATATCGCGCATACCGGTCATCACCTTGCCAGGTTCGAGCAGGCTGCCGCATTCCGCCAGAATCTCCATGGTGACTGTGAGGGGAACGATCGGCAGGCCCAGCAGGGCCGGGTCGCCGACGGAAACATCCCTTCCCAGCGTATGATCCTGGAAGATCAGATCCCGGCTGGGCTGGAAGGTGTGACGCACCCGCGCCCTGGCTCCGGGAACCACCTCGACAACTTCGCTCAGAAACGGAAGCCTGCGCTGCGGCGCGGCGGGAGCGACCGTTTGCTGCGGGCGTCGCGCCCCCAGGTACGCGGTCATCACCTGTTGCTGCGTTGCCAGGAACTGCTCCATGGTTTGCAGATGGTCGTGGAAAGGGCTCCGGACCGCCGGACTCTGCACCGACGCCGCATGAGCAACCACCGCCGGGACAAGTTCCTCGGATGGAGCGGAATGCCCGTTTCTGGCGGGCAGGGCTTTCGCGGGGAGAGAGAAGTCGCTGCCTAAACGCAGGGGTTGCAGTCCGGTGGGCAGCGTCAAACTCCGTTTGCGAACCGCTTTGCGCTCAATCGGCATCGGAGCCCGGCGTTCGTAGAGAGCCTCGAGTTTTGGATCGATGCCGTGCGCCACCAACTGCCCCAGCATGTGGTGAAGCTGCAGGATTCCCGACCGGTGGTGCACGTTCGAAGGGATGGCCGCATGGGGTTTCCCGCGGAGCACATCGTCGACAAAACCGGTGAGGTTGCTGCGCGGCCCCACTTCCACAAAGATCCGCACCCCGTCGCGATACATGGCCTCCGTGGTCTGCCGGAAGCGAACGGAACTGGACCACTGCACGGCGGCGAGGGTCCGGATCTCGTCCGGGTCTTCGGGATACCGGTCCGTAGTGACGCAGGAATAGATCTGAGTATCGGCTTTCCCGATGCGGAGCCGGTCGAAATGGAGCTTCAGAGGCTTGCTGAACACCTCGAACCATGGCGTGTGGTAAGCGCGCGCAAAAGGCAGCTTCTGGCAGATCGCGGCGGAACCGGCGAGACTCGCCACCAGGCGGTCAATCACGGACTCCTTTCCGCACAGGACCACCTGGTGAATGCAGTTATCGAGCGCGATGTAGAGCTCCCCATCACTCTCGGCGACTTTTTTCTCGAGCAGCTCGTGATCGGCTCCGGCCACGGCGAGAAGGACGGCCTCCGGTATGCCGCTCGACGTGTTCAGCCGGGTGAACACTTCGTACACGCCGAGAATATGATCGATCAGCTCCTTCTCATTCTCGATCCGGACGACGTTTGCCGCCAGGAGGGCGGAGTGTTCGCCGGTGCTGTGCCCGACCATCGCGTCCGCGCGGATTCCGAGCTTCTCCATCAACGCATACATGGCCTGATTGGCGCCGAATACGGTCTCGGCACCGGAATCCATGTTGTACAGGCGGTCCTGGCTGGGCGATCCCAGCGGGGCGGGGAAGATCACGTCGCTCGGGAGATAACTCCGGCCCTCGTTTTCGTAGGCGCGATCCATCAGATCGAAGACTTCGCGCACCTCGGGAAAATGAATGCAGAGATCGCCGAGCATGTTGCGGTATTGCGATCCTTCGCCGGGGAACATGAGCGCCATTTTGCCGGTACGCCCCAGAGGCTCGTCGAAATAGTAGACGCCCTCGATTTCCTTGATCGTTTTTGTGCGAGCGTCGGAGAGACGCTTCACCGCCCGCTCCAGCTTGACGCGGGCATCATCCGGAGAAAGCGCGATCACGGAGAGTCGCACCGGTCCGGTTTCCCGCTGGCAGTTGAGCTCCCATGCCAGGTCTTTCAACGTCGGGCCATCGGGGGAAACGCCGATCTGCCCGATCAGATCCAGCACCCGCCCGGCCTCTGCAATGACCTCCGCGCGGGTGCCGCCGGAAATGACGAGAAGTTCGCTGTCCCACTGATGCTGGAGCCATGGCGCCTGATGAATGCCCGTGTATTCTTCGAGAACGGCGTGGGCGTTGATGCCGCCGAAGCCGAATGCGTTCACGCCGGCGCGGCGCGGTGTCGTGCGGGAAGCGTGAATCCAGGGCCGCGTTTCCGTATTGATGTAAAAGTTGGACTTCTCGAGCTCCATGGCCGCATTTGGTTTCTCGCAATGCAGCGTGGCGGGAAAAACCTTGTGATGAAGGGCGAGCGCGGCTTTGATCAGTCCCGCGGCTCCGGCGGCAGGCATGGTATGGCTGATCATCGACTTCACCGATCCGAGCGCGCAGCGCGGAGCCTCGGCTGCCCGATCCGGGAACACTGCCCCCAGGGCGCGAAGCTCCACGGCATCTCCCACCGGAGTTCCCGTACCGTGGGCCTCCACCAGACCGATGGTGGAAGGGTCGACGCCCGCTTCCTGGTAAGCGCGCCGCAGCGCCAGCTCCTCGCCTTCGCTGCGGGGCGCGAGCACGCCCAGGGCCCGGCCGTCGCTCGCGATCCCGATGCCTTTCAGCACGGCATAGATGTGGTTGCCGTCGCGCTCGGCTTCTTCCAGACGCTTCAGAACCACCATGCCCACGCCTTCGCCCAGCAGCGTGCCATCGGCGCTCTCGTCGAAGGACCGGAGTTCGCCGCGCCGCGAAAGGGCCTGCAGCCCGGAGAAAATCTCCACCAGCACGGCCGAAGTATCGCAGTGCACGCCGCCCGCGAGGGCCAGATCGCAGCGGCCGGTGATCAACTCGCGGGCCGCCATCTCGATGGCTACCAGCGACGAAGCGCACGCCGCATCCACCAGGTAGTTCGGACCCATCAGATCCAGCCGGTTGGCGATTCGTCCGCAGATGATGTTGGGGACGAGGCCAGGCGCGGTGTCGGCATTGAAGCCCGGCAGGCTGGCTTTCAAACTGCGCTTGATCTCCGCCAGCTCCTCGCCGGTGTGTTCGGGATGGAGCTGTTTCAGGATGCGCAGCATACTCTCGACCATGACGCCCTGCTGCAGGGCCGCGGCATTGCCGCGATTGACGTAGGTTCCCCGGCCTATGATGACCGCGGTCCGTTCTTTCACCCGCTCCAGATCGCGGCACGCCGCATCGGCCAGTGCTTCGTGGGCCATGCGAAGGGCCATGAAATGGTCGACTTCCGCCCCATCCAGAGCGTTCGGCATGATTCCGTAGGCGAAGGGATCGAATTCGACGAGTTTGCCGAGGAATCCTCCCCGCTTGCAGTATGTGCGATCGTTGGAGTTCGCCTCGGGATCGTAATACAACTCCGCTTCCCACCCGGGCGGAGGTTCTGACACGGCATCGAACTTGTGGAGGATATTTTCCCAGTACTGCCGCAGGTTTGCGGCGCCGGGAAAAACACATGCCATGCCTATGATTGCGATGTCCCGACGGCCTTCAGTGCTGCCCATGACTTATTCTAGCGAGGGGTTGCGCGCGCGTATGCTACGCTTCTCTGCTTGGCAACCCCGGCTTTCGTGAAAAAACCACTGCGCCTCACCACCCAGCTGGTCTATGGCCTGGGCGATCTGCCCGTCACCCTCACTACCGCTCTGTTCGGGTTCGTGATTCTTTTCTTCTACAACTCGGTGATGCGATTGCCCGGCGGCCTGACGGGCGTCGGAATCTCCATCGGGCTGGTGATCGACGCGGTGCTCGATCCCTACATCGGATACCGCTCAGACCGCTTCAAACACCGACTCGGCCGGCGGCATCCCTTCATGTTCTTTGGCGCGGCGCTCATCGGAGTTTTCTTCTTCCTGCTTCTTAGTCCGCCCCATCTAAGCAAACCGTGGCTGTTTGTCTGGCTGATCGTCTCCTCCTCCTGCTTTCGTACCGTCAGCGCGATTTACCGCATTCCTTATCTGACCCTCGCGGCCGAGATTACGCAGGATTACGATGAGCGGACGCGCATCATCGGATGGCGGTCCCTGTTCGGTCTGGTGGGGCTGCTGGCGGGAACGAGCCTGACCTTCCTGCTGTTCTTCCGGCCAACGCCGGGCGGCCTCGATCCCCGGCTCGAATACTCGAATTATCCCCGCATCGGTCTGGTTTGGGGCGTTCTGATGTCCGCGACCGCGCTCGCGTCGTCTTTCGGAACACTGGGGACCCGCGATGCCGGAAAGCCGGCGAACGAAGCCGTGCGGGACGATTCCAACTCCTTTCGGGATTTCTTTGGCGGATTCTGGCTGGCGCTGCGGAATCCGTCCTCGCGGGGGTTGTGGTTTTCCACCATGCTGTTTCTGTTCGCCGTGGCGCTGAATGCCGCCGTCGCGGTTCAATACTTTGTCTGGTATGCGGGGTTGAAGGCCCCTGGAATCATGGGCACCGCGCAGGCCTGTTTTGGTGTGGGAGCCGCCGCGGGCGTGGCGTTCTGGGTCTGGTACGCCAAACGGCAGGAGAAAAAGTTCCTCTATATTTTCGGCCTCGCCGGCACGGGCACGCTTCTGGCAGCAGCCACTTTCCTGATCGGTCAGGGGAATTTGCTGGGGACCGGGAATGCGGCGCCGCTGATCGCCGGGCATGCCGTGGCCGGGTTCATGGCGAGCGTGGTCTGGGTGCTTCCGCCCTCAATGCTGGCCGACACCACGGACCAGGATGAACTGGAGACGAAACAGAAGCGGGGCGGAATCTACTTCGGCATCTTCAATTTCGGTGAGAAAATCGCCGCGGGCGCCGCGTTACTGGCCGCGGGTCTGCTCATCCAGTTCTTCGTGCATCTGACGCCTGGCGCGGCGACGCAAACCGAAAGCGCGGTGTCGCGCCTGGGGCAGGTTTATGGCTTGGCGCCCGCCCTCGTTCTGGTTCTGGCCGCCGTTGCGGTGGTTCGTTACGATTTAACGCGGGAGCGGGTCCAGGAAATCCAGCATCAGCTGGCCGACAGACGCGCCATCGCGCCCGATTCGACTTTGGGTTGATTCATCAACTCTTCGAGCAACCGGGCGGCCTCCACGGGACCGCCATGTTTCTTGAAATCCTCGGCGAGGCGGCGTGCGTTCCGGCGGTACGACGGATCGCCGAGCACTTTCAGGACAGCTTCACGAATCTGCCGGGGCTTGCAGTGCTTCGGCGGAACCACTATACCCGCGCCCGCTGCCTCGACCCGCCGCGCGACGTCCGGCTTGTCCCACTCCGTCGGAATCATCACGAGAGGGATTCCGGCATTCAACGCGGCCAGCGCCGTTCCCGCCCCGGCCGTGGTGATCACCAGATCGGTCCGCGGCAGCAGATGCGCATAGTTGACCCAGCGCTCCACGCGGACGTTGGGCGCCAGCGGTTCGAGGCCCATGTCGGAGAGTTCGCGCTGCGCGCCGGTGGCCATGATCACCGACAGCTTCAGGCCGGCAAGCCCGCGCGCAGCCGCGCCCAGCACCAGGGGCTTCTTCACGTGAACGGTTCCCTCAGTCACGTGAACCACGGGCTGGCCGGCGGGCAGTTCGTTCATCCAGGCGGGCGGCTCGTCCTTCGCGGGTTCCGACCACAGGCAGGGACCGACGTAGTGCACGGTAGCCGGAACGTCGTCCCGGCCATAGTCGAAATCCCTCGTGCCTGTCACCATATACAAGGGCACTCTTCCCGCCAGACTGGAAACGGTTTCCGTGAGAGGCGGCAGGCCGTATTGCACGCGAACGGCGTTCGCGCCTTTGCGGATTCCCGCGGTCAGCCGGTACTGCACGGCCTCGGTCAGCCGGTTTCGCAGGCGTCCGGCCCAATTGCGGGCGAGCGGCAATCCCAGTCCCGGCAGCGGGTAGCGGGGCGACGGAATTAAGCAGAAGGGGACGTTCACGAAAATCGCGACTGTGATCGGGCGGATTTCCTGGAGAACCAGAAAAGGGCCCCACAGCATGGGATCGCACACGAGAATGTCCGGCTTCCACTCAGCGAGAAGCGCGTCGATATCCTCGATCTGCTCCGGCAGATTGCCGAGGATCCATTCGCGGTAACGAGCCAGGCGATCCAGCCGCTCGCGCCAGCCCCACATTGCGTCGGAGGAGGTGAATAACACCTTGTCGAGTTTCGCTCCATCCACACGACGGAAAGGGAAGAATTCGAAACCTTCCCGCTTCACCACGGCCTCGGCGCTCGGACCGGAATAGATGGCGACGGCGTGCCCTCTCTCGCGAAGCGAGCGGGCGAGCGGGAGGTATGTATAGAGATGTCCCGTCAAGGGCCATACCGTGAGAAGGAATCTTGCCATAGCGTTCTCCCTGAATATGTCAGGCCAGCTGCCCGGCCCCGCGCGCGCGCCGCACCACGTATTACAGGCCGTATTACAGACGCGCCAACAACTCCCTGAGGCGGCGGAACCGGTCGTTCGCAAGCGGCTGCTTACGTAAGCCATTGACCATGGCCGCCCCGGTTCCGGGGTAAACGCCCATGAAACTGAGTGTGTCCCCGTTCTGGATCAGGGTTTGCAATTGCGCCTGGGTGTAAGTGGAGGCTGTGTTGGAGACGTAATTCTGACTCGAGGGTTGATACAGGAGTCCGCTCAATACCCCGTTCACGGTTCCATTGGCGATCAGGTCGGCATTGCCTGCCGCCGCCTGGCTCTGCAGCGTGGCCCAATTGCTTTGGACGGGCGAATTGCTTACGTTTGTCGAGTTCATTGTGATCGTATATCCCACGGCGGGGGCCGTTCCCGTGGGGAAGCAAAGCAGGTACGCGCTCAGGTCGAGGATATTCTGCGGGCTGTAGGCCGCGAAGATCTGCGAAGTGAAGAAACCCACAAGGCCGGAAGCGCTGCCGTCGTGGTTGAGCCCGAAGCCGTCAATTGCGGCCTCCACGCCTCCTGTGTATCCCTGTGCATTTCTCAATTGAAACTGGTAGACGTTCCTCAGCTGGGGGACTTTCAGCGGCTGGGGCTGCATAGCCCCTTCTACTGGATTGATCTGCAGGTTGGTTCCGGGAGCTCCATTGATAGCGGTATGGCAGCCGTTGCAGGTGTGGGTCTGCGAACCGATGAGGGTCAGCTTCAGGTTCAGATAATCCGACGCGCCCGCTGAGGGACTTCCGGTGGTCGAATCGGGAATATTCATCGAAGCGGGAAACGAGCCGTCGAGGTTCAGGTTGGGGTTCGGCATGTAGAGCATGCTGGCCTCGAATGTGTCGAGAAGGTTCATGTTCGACGAGGTTAACGACGGTCCGCCCATGAAAGCGGAGAACGCGCCGTTGAAGGCCGCGAGATTCACGTGATCGCCGCGCCAGTGGTACGGCGCCAGGCCCTGCAGGCCCTTCAGGGTTTGCGTCGTCATGGGGCCCTTCATCGGATGCATCTGGAACGAGCTGGTTCCCTGAATCACGGTCTCCATGGCGCCGGAGGGCGTTCCCAGGTTCCAGGCAATATGATCCGTGTCGCCATCCACGTGGCAGGAAGCGCACGAACCCGTACCGCTGCCCGACAGTTTGGCATCGTACAGAAAACCGCGTCCGGAAGCGATCGAAGCCGGTGTCGGATTGGTGCCCGCCGCGATCTCCGACGTAACGGCCTGCGTGGTGGTGTTCACCACGGAAAGGGAGTCGCTGATCCGATTGAATACGTACAGAACGCCGGCGGGCGCATTGAGAGCGAGGCCGCGAGGGCCACGTTTACCGGCGGGGTTCACGGTCGATCCCGTCGCATTGGGGTCGATTTCGATGCGCGAGAGCACATTGCCGAGTGTGTTCACCTGCGCCACGCGGTCCGTTCCGAATGCGGCCACCCACATAAAGTTCCCGCTGGGATCGACCGCGATTGCCGTAGGCGTAGCGAGTGCGATCGAGAGAGACGCCGGATTGGGCAGGATCGAGTAGTTGATCGCCGGGTTCAGATCGTACGGCACGACGGCGCCCGTGGCTTTCTGAATGACGGTAACCCGATTGTTCACAAAGTGGCCATCGATATTCGTCGTATATTGGGTCAGATTGAGGGCGTCGGTATTGGCCACATAAACGTCGCCGGTCACGGGGTTCACGGCCAGATTAAAGTTGATCGTTCCTACGCCGGAGAAGTAGCCCTGCAGGGTTGGCGTCGCCCCGGTCGTGTTGATGACGGCCACATCGTTGTCGGGCATTTTGTACTTCAGGTCCGAAGTCCAGTTGGGATCGTTGGCGCTGACGATCAGTCCAACCTGGGGAGGAGTCGGCAGCGCGGTATTAAAACAATTCAGATTGTTAGCGGGAGTTGTGGTGGTGCAAGCCGGAGGAATAATCTGCGGCGGCGCCAGGTTGGCAGGGATTATCGTGGTGGCATTGCCCGAAATCGCCATCGCGACGTAGACCTTGCTGCCGTTGGGACTGACGGCCAGCGCGCGCGGACTCCCGCCGAACAGCGGAATCGTATTCACCGGAGCAAGTGTGTTCACATTGAATGTGGCGATCTGGTTGGTCCGGGAAATGCTCACATATGCCAGATTCCCCGCAAAGACCACGTCCATGGGTTCAGTGCCGGCATAGATCGTATTCGTGACCAGGCCCTGCGAAACCGATACGACGCTGATGGTTCCGGAAAGCTGATTGACCACCCAGACAACATCGTCTGTCAGCGGATTCACGGAAACCGGTACCAGTCCCACCGGGATTTCGGACAGAAGCACAGGGGCGCCTGGCGTGGTTATGTCGAACACCGAGAGAGAATTATTCGGGGTATTCGCGACATAGAGACGCGTTCCATCCGCCGACATGCGAATCGGATTTGTGGGCGAGCCTTCAAAGTTGGCAAACGACGAACTCTGTGCGGCCGCCCCTCTGAATCCCAGTGGCGCTAATGCAACCGCAATCAGGCAAACTACGCTGCCGAACGCGACTCGAACCTTCAAGTTGGAAACCTGCATTGAACATCCTCCTTGTTGCAGACTGCTATGGCCAGGCCACTGTGCACGATCTCGTGACCCGTTCAATTACTAAAGGACCTCAGTATACCAGCTTTGGGCTAAGACCAACAAGGTCAATAGGTACATGTCGATTGAGCAGACAGTGATTGGTACTTATGGTACCGGCGAGAACACCCGCAGGGCCGATTTTGTCATCAATGGGCAGCTTTTGCGGCGCGAAGCCTCGCTGCTTCCGCGCTCTCCGATTCCGACACCGCATCGCCGGCGTCCGGGATCTTCATCTTTGCGAGAATGTCCCCGGCCAGACCGTTGATCCCTTTGCTCTTCATCAACTCCAGCAGCGAAACTTCGATGCCGAGCTTGACGCTCAGCGACGACTGCATCTCAAGGCCGAGCAGCGAATCGATTCCCATCTCGTCAAACGGCTGGTCGAGATCCAGTTTGTCGACCGGCACATGCAACGACTCCGAGACTATGGCGGCAATGCCGTCCGACAGCCTCTTGATTCGTTTCTCAGGCGCCAGCGCGGTCAGGGCCAACAGCAGATTGCGGGAATCGAGGCCCTCGCCCACCGCCTCAAGTTCGGCCAGAATGTGAGAATAGCGCGGGCGGCCCTTGATGCCTGGCTGGAACCGGCTCCAGCGCGCCCAATCGATGTCCGCGACGCAGGGATTGACGGCGTTCCAGCGCAGAATACTGGCAAGCGCGCCCGTCACCGCCGCGATCGGCAGCGCGCGGATGCCCACCCGCTCAAGCGTGGCGGCGGCAACCTGATGCCCCGCCAGCATTCCAACATCGGCAACCGCGCCCCAACTGACACTGACCGCGGCAAGGCCATGGGCGCGCCTGTGCTGGGCCAGCGCATCGAGGAACGCATTCGCGGCGACATAGTTCGCCTGTCCGGGATTCCCTACCCATGCCGATACTGATGAGAACATGACGAACCAATCGAGCTGCATCAGGCGGGTATGCTGATGCAGATGCCAGGCCCCCAGGGCCTTCGGCGCCATCACGGTTTCGAGACGCGACGGGTTCAGATCGGGGAGAAAACCGTCGTCGAGCACCGCGGCCGCATGGAATATGCCCTTCAGGGGCGGCATCTCAGCGGCGATATCGGACATGATGCCGGCGACATCTCCGTCGCGCGAGACATCCGCCGCGATCGCCATGACGGAAACGCCCTTTTTCTCGAACTCTTCGAGCGTCCGTTGCGCGAGCGGCGAGGCCGGGCCGCGACGTCCAACGAGGACCAGGTGCCTGGCGCCCTGGGCAACCGTCCACTTAGCCACCTCGAGACCGATTCCGCCAAAGGCTCCGGTAATGAGATAAGTGCCTTCGGCGTGGACCGGCTTTTCCGACTCGGCGCGCGGCAGCAGAGAGACCCCGGCGGTGTCCTGCATGTTGACGACAACCTTGCCGATCTGTTTCGACTGCGCCATGAAGCGGAACGCATCCGCGATCCGACCCGCGCCGAACGAGCGCACGGGCAACGCCTGGAAATCGCCATCGCTCAGGCGCTGCCACACCGCATCGAGCATCCTCCGGCACAGTTCGGGACGACCCACCAGCATGCGGTCCAGATCGAACGCGAAGAAGCTCAGGTTGCGATTGAACGGCAGCATCGCCATCCGGTTGTTCTCGATGATGTCGCGCTTGCCGATCTCGACGAAGCGCCCGAAGGGCGCGAGCAGCGAAACGCTCTTCATCAATGTCTCGCCCGCGATGGAGTTCAAAACGACATCGACGCCATAGCCTTTCGTTACCGCGAGAATTTCGTCGGCGAAATTCAGGGAGCGGGAATCGAAGACATGGTCGACCCCGATACTGCGCAGGTAGTCGCGTTTTTCAGAGCTTCCCGCGGTCGAGAAGATTTCCGCGCCGAGCCACCGGGCCACCTGAATCGCGGCCAGCCCCACGCCGCCCGCGCCCGCATGAATCAGCACCTTTTCGCCGCGCGAGAGCTGCGCCAGTTCCTTCAGCGCGTACCAGGCTGTAAGGAACACGACCGGACACGCCGCCCATTCCTCCGGGCTCAGATTTTTCGTCTGGGGGCGAGCCATCAGAGTATCGGCCGGACAGTAAACATGCGAGCTGAAACTGGAACCCAGCGCGGCCGCCACGCTGTCGCCCACCTGATAACCGGTTACGCCCTCGCCCACCGCGGTGATGACGCCCGCCGCTTCCATCCCGATGGCCAGACCGAAGAAGGTGTCCTGATAAGCCTCTTCGGGCAGAACGCCCATGACCTTCAACACATCCTTGAAGTTGAGGGACGCGACCTGGATCGCGATCTCCACTTCACCGGGCGCCGGGTTGCGACGTTCGATGGCGCGGAAACGAAGGCTGTCGAGACTGCCCGCCCTGCCAACTTCGAGCGTGAACGCATGCCCGTCGGAGGGCGAAAGCAGACGGCTGCCCGCCGCGGTCTCTTCCAGTTCCGCGGTGGAGGCGCGAACCATGCGGCGAACCAGGCGCTCGCCGGAACGCAGAGCCACTTCATCATCCAGACTGTCCGCTTTGTCCGCCAGAAGTTCCGCCGCCAGTTGCCGACTGACTGCCGGTCCCTCCGCGGGATCGATATCGACGAGCTTGCAGCGCAGCCCCGGGAATTCGGATGACACCACCCTCGCGAGACCCACCAGAGGCGCCTGCGCAAAACCGCTCACCGGCTCTTCGATGTGAACCTGCTGCGCGCCCCTCGTTACGATGCACAACCTCGAGGCTGCGGCCCGGGCGATCGCCTGGACCACTTCAAGCGCCTGGCTGGCGCCCGCCGTGCCCACCGGGTCCGTGGCGTCGTTTGAGATATCGAGACCCCAAAGGTAAACCACCCCGCGGCAGGTCGTGATGTCCGTCTGAAGCAGAACTTCTTCCATGTCGGCGCGATGATTCCGGCGCACCGTGAATTGCCGCGAATCGACCCGCTCGAATACGGTGCCCGGCGCGACCTGGATTACCTCGGACGCGCCATGCCCGTAGAGATCCGCCGCCAGAGCGGCACCGACACCGGTGGCATCGGCGAAGACCAGCCATCGAGACTCATTCCCCGCGCCTGCAACGGGAGCGGCCGGCTCCCAGTTGAGCCCGTAGGTCCACGGTTGAAGCTGCCGGACCTTGTCCATTTGCCCCGACGGCAAAGCCGCGCAGCGAAGACCCTCCACCTCCGCGCAGACCAGGCCCTCTTCGTTGTAAAGCGCGATGTCGCCTTCGATCGATTTGTCCGAGACCCTGGTCAAACGCCCGTGGACCCAGAAAGGCGTCCCGGATTGCGCATAGTGACGGACCTGTTTGATGCGCACGGGCACATAGACGCTGCCAGCACCGCTTTTGTCGGCGTCGAGCAGGCACGCGAGCAGCGACTGGAAAGCGCCGTCGAGCAGAGACGGATGAAGATGGTAGGCGGCATGGTGCGCGGCGTCGCCCGCCTCATTTCCCGCGGCGGTACCCGCCGCGTTGCCGGCTTCAACCCTCGGCGCGAGTCTCGCGAGCACCTCGCGGTCGCCCACCCAGATATCCCGGACGGTCTGGAAAAACGGCGCGTAATGCGCTCCGTGCGCGCGCATCCGCGGATACAGGTCTGCGCCAGTAATGAAGTCGAGACACCGGCTCCTGACGGCCGCGGCGTCCAGATGTTCGGCGGGAGCCGGGGCGCCGGCGGTGAGATGCGCGGTGGCGCGCAGCGACCACTTCGAGCCATCCGCCAGTTCGCGGCTGTAGACCCGGTAATCGCCGGTCTTTTCGGAGTACACCCATTGCACGCGTATTTCGTGAGAGCTCTGCAGCGACAACGCATCGAGCAGCTGGAGATCCTCAACGACCGCCGTTCCGCCCCCGGCGATCTGAGCGTGAATGGCCAGGCCGCCCTCGACGTAAGCGGCGGCGGGCAGCAGCGGAACGCCATCGATCACGTGGTCGGAAAGCCAGGTCAGGTGGTAATTGTTCAGATCGCATTCCCAGACCTTTCCGGCCGCCCAGGACACAATTCCCAGCAAAGGATGCACGATCGCGCCTTTGCGCGCGTAGCTGTTCCGTTCCGATTCGATCCAGAAATGCTCGCGCTGCCAGGGATACGCGGGGAGTTTGGTGTAGCGGCTGTCCGCCGGGTTGAGCCGGCGCCAGTCGACCGGATAACCGGCGGTGTACAGCTGCGCGACGCTGCGCGCCAGATTCAATGCTTCGGGCTCTCTGCGCCGCAGCGAGTTCAGCACAAGGCCGCCGACTCCATGCCGCAGAAGGCTCTCGGTGATGGATGCCGAAAGGACGGGATGCGGCCCGACTTCGAGAAACAGCGTATAGCCATCGGCAATCATGCTGTCCATGGCGTTGCTGAAGAGCACCGCATTGCGAATGTTCCGGTACCAGTAAGGTCCGTCGCAGAATGCGCCTTCCGCAGCATGGCCGGTGACCGTCGAATAAATCGGCAGCCGCGGCTCGAGGGGGCGGATATCGGCGAGCGAGGTTTCCAGATCGTCCCTGAGCGGTTCCATCTGGTGGCTGTGATAGGCCACCGTCACGCGAAGGAATGTATTGAACACGCCGCCCTGCTCCAGTTCCACGGCGAGTTGTTCGAGTGGCTCCGGATCGCCGGAAAGCGTCACCGCCGTCGCGCTGTTGATGGCGGCGATGCAGATGCCCGGGCGGTTGTGCAGCAACTCGAGCGCCGCATCGGGCGGAAGGCCGACCGCGAGCATCTTGCCCATCCCCGAAGTGGTTTGCTGAACCCGGCTGCGATGATAAATGACGCGAACGGCGTCCTCAAGCCCGAGCGCGCCGCTGACGTACGCGGCCGAAACTTCGCCCACGCTGTGACCCACCACGGCGGCGGGCTCGATGCCCTGGCTCTGCCACAGCCGGGCGAGTCCTACCTGCAGGACGAAGTTGGCGGGCTGAGCGATCTGCGTCTCCTTCATCCGCGTTTCGCTCTGCGGGAGCATCATGGCGTCGAGAATCGACCAGCCCGCGATTTCGCGGAAGATCCGGTCGCAGGTTTCCACCGCGTCGCGGAACACCGGCTCGGTGCGCAATAACTCATGGCCCATCGCCCACCATTGCGGCCCCATGCCCGAAAAGACGAATACCGGTTTCGCGCCCGCGTGCCCACCCGCTTTGCCGATGGCAATGTTTTCCGCTTTTTCGCCGGCGAGGTAGAGCTGTAGTTGAGCGACGATTTCGGCGGCGTTTCTGCCGGCCACCGCGAGGCGGTTTTCCAGATGGCCGCGCCTCACTCCGGCGGAATAGCAGACGTCGTTGAGCGCGGGCGCATTCGGTCCGGAAAGCAATTGCGAATAGGATCGGGCGGCGGCCTTCAGGGCTTCCTCGCCACGCGCCGAAATCGGCAGGATGAACCAGCGGCCTTCCGATTCTTCGGTCTCGTGGGGTATCGCGCGTTTTTCGGGAAGGGAATACTGCGCCGCTTCCTCGAGCAGAGCGTGCGCGTTGGTGCCTCCGTACCCGAAGGAATTCACGCCGGCGAAAGAGGAGCCATCCCCGGCGGGCATGGGTTCGAGCGCGCGCGGCAGGCGCAGCCCCAGTTCCGCAAACGGGATATTCGGGTTCGGCACGCCCAGGCCGGCCAGCGGCGGAATCTGCCCGTGCCGCAGACAGAGCGCGGCCTTGATCACGCCCGCGACGCCCGCGGCCGCTTCCAGGTGACCGATGTTGGCCTTCACGGAGCCGATGAGACAAGCGCTCAGACCCGCTTCGGAGCGGCTGTGTCCGACCGTTTTTCCGATGACCGTGGCTTCGATGGGGTCGCCCACGGGTGTCCCGGTGCCGTGCGCTTCCACGTAGCGGACGCGATCAAACGCGACGCCCGCCTGCGTGTATACCTGGCGGATCAGCGCTTCCTGGGACTCGGCGCTCGGAACCGTAATACCATCCGTGCGGCCATCCTGATTCACTCCGGTGCCGCGGATCAGCGCGTAGATATCGTCTCCATCCGCGAGAGCCGCCGAGAGCGGCTTGAGCACCACGATGCCGCAGCCTTCGCCGCGCGCATATCCGTCGGCGCGCTCGTCGAAACTCTTGCAGTGGCCGTCGGGCGCGAGGAATCGGCCTTTGGACATCGACAGGGGAAATTCCGGCACGAGCATGACGTTAACGCCGCCGGAAAGGGCAACCGAACATTCTCCATTCCAGATGCCCTGACACGCATAGTGCAGCGATACCAGAGAAGAAGAGCACGCGGTATCGACGTTGATGCTGGGGCCGCGAAAATCGAAAAAATAGGAAATGCGATTGGCCAGCATCGTCATGCTGGCTGCTGTGGCGACGTGGTGGCTTACGCAGCTCTCGTGGTTCAGCGGGCTGAACTGCATCGTGAGGCTGTCGAGCGTGAAGCCTCCGACGTAGACCCCGGTGTCCGATCCGGCGAGCGTCCTCGACGGCACTCCGGCGTCTTCCAGTGCTTCCCATGAGACTTCGAGCAGCAGGCGCTGCTGCGGATCCATGTGATCGGCGTCGCGCGGCACGATGCCGAAAAAGCGGGCGTCGAATTGATCCACTTTTTCGCGCAGGAAGCCGCCCCTGCGCACGTACATCTTGCCCGGTTTGGCGGGATTCGGGTGATAAAAGCGCTCGATGTTCCAGCGGTCGGCGGGAATATCGACGATCGCGTCCGCCCCTTCGGTCAGGAGCTTCCAGAACTTCTCGGGGTTGTCCGCGCCGCCGGGGAAGCGGCAGCCGATGCCGATGATCGCAATTGGCTCACGACGCCGGTCGGCGTTCTCTGCTGGGCGCGATCGAGACGGCGAATCACTGGACACTACGGTAATTCCTCCGAATTTTTCCTTTTTCTGGCTCCTGTACCGGAGAATTAATTGTAGCCTGAATGGCTGGCTCAGGAGAAGTTTGAAAAAGGGCGGAAACCAGGCATTTGATTGATCGGCCCGATAAGCGTTTTCTTTTCAGTCGTGGATTTCAGAAAATCGGGCTAAGCGCAGGTACCAGTACCGGCGCGCGTGAGCAGACTCTCCCCGTGCATGGCCGCACTCTGGGGAAGCCCCATGATATCCAGCAGCGTAGGAGCGATGTCGAGCAACCGCATGCCCTCGACTTCGCCCCTAAGCTCTTTCCCCGGCACTGCCAGCACAAACGCGCCGAACTGCGCATGATTGCAATCGTCGGGCCCGGTGTCGTTCTCGGCGAGATAAAGGCTGTCATATCCCACGCCACCGATCGAGCGCCAGTAGAGCGCTCCGAAATGCACCAGCAGGTCGGGCGGCACATTACGCAGGTTTTTGTAGATTTCCGACGGACGAAACACCAGATTTCCCATCGGTTTGCCCAAATCGTCGGGCAATGCCTCGAAGCGCGTCTTCATCTCCGCCAGGAATGACTCGTATTCGGACTGGGGAATGATGCCCCGCGGCTCGCGTCCCTCGACGTTGAAGAAGACGCGGGCGTAGTAGCCGCCCTCGCTCCAGACCTTCGTGCGGCTCCAGTCGACCAGTTCCGGTGCAAATGGGGTGGGCTTGGAAGGGTGTTCCTTCAACGCCAGCAAGCCTTCCTCGTACAGCCATTGATTGACGCAAAAGCCCCCGTCGAGGCGTTGGGCGCCGTGGTCGGACACCACGAGCACCGCGACGTCGTCGTCGAGCAGTTCCAGAAGCGTGCCGATTTCCTCGTCCAGATACTTGTAGTAGTCGTACACGACGGATTTGAACGGGCTGTCCGGCTCGTGATAGCGGTGCAGCGTGTCATGATGCTTCCAGAAGCCGTGGTGGATGCGGTCGAGGCCGATCTCGACGAACTGGAAATAGTCCCAATCCTGAGTCGACATGAGATATCGGATGACCTCAAAATGCTTGCGCGTCATGTCGTAAATCTGATCGCGCAGCCATTCCTTGTTCTCGGTACGGAAGCCTCTCACGTCGACCGGATAGGAACCCACCAACCGCTCGATCTCATGCCGCACGGACGGGGGATAAGTGTAGTCGCTCGGGCCTGAAGTGTCGGGAGTCAGAAAACACCCGACCTTGACTCCGTTCAGCGGCGCCGGGGGAAAGCTCGGCGGCACTCCGACGACGACACAGTTGAGTCCTCTGCTCCCCAGAATGTCCCAGAGGGCCGGCTCTTTGATCGATTTGGCATTCACGATGCCCAGCCCGCTGTAGGAATAATCCGTGCGGTTACGAAAGCCGTAAATGCCGAGCGAGCCGGGATCCTGACCGGTCGACATGCACATCCACGCCGGCACGGTGATGGGCGGGGTCACGCTCTCAAGCCGGCCGTAGCAGCCGCGGCTCATCAAAGCCTTCAGGTTGGGCATCTCCGGGTGTGTAAGCAGGACCTCCGGGGCCGCGCAGTCCAGTCCAATAACCAGAATTTTCACGTACCTCCATGATGCGGTTCAGGCGGGCCGGTTTGTCAAGTTTCCTTCAGGAACGCGCGGCGCTCAATAGCTGAGTTTGACGCCCAACTGGAACTGCCGCGGGTCATAAGCGGCGGTGAACGCCAGAGGGTCCGCTGGGTCTCCCCGGAAACCCACGATCGGGTTGGGCAGCTGCTGCAGCGTCAGGTCGCCCACAATGTTGTTTACGCTTTTAAAGTTCGTGTGGTTCAGGAGGTTGAAGGCCTCCGCCGTGATATCCAGACCACGTTTTTTTTCGGGCCCCAGGGAAAAGTGCCGCGCCAGCCTGAGATCCGCCGAAAAGAATGACGGGCCGATGCCGATATTGCGTCCGGCGCCGAACGGCCGGTGCGTCGTCGGGTGAAGGTCTCCAACTGTGTCATAGCCGGTCAGGATATTGAAAGGTCTGCCGGAATTTGCCGCGATAATGGGCGACAGGGTGAAATCGCGCAGCCATATGTTCTTGTAAGGCGACTCCAGCACCGCGGTAACCACCACGCGATGGCGCTGGTCGAAGCTGGAAAGCGCGCGCTCCCCGTTGGCATTCAACTGATCCTGCGGTTCGTAATCGCTGTTGAAATCGGTCACCTCGTCAATCGACTTCGAATACGTGTAATGCGCATTCAGCGCCAGGTGGCTGCTGAATCGCTTCGCAACCTGCAGGATGAGAGCGTTGTAGGACGAGTCCGCCGTCGACTGAAGCACGTTGTCCTGGAGAACGTCCGGGTTATAGAATCCGTAGGTTGGCTGTCCATCGGGAAGCCTGCCCGCGTAAAAAACATTTACGTCGGTCATGCGGGGCAGGCGCGCCCCTCTGTTGAATGTGTATCCGGCGGATACGCCGAACCCGCCGAAGGCATGTTCGATCTCAAGGCTGGCCTGCTCGGAAAGCGGATTGACGTAATTCTTCGCGATGCCGAACAGCACCCGGCCCGCGTTATTGGCGCCGGGCTGCACCCCGAACTGCGCCAGATCCTGGGCGGTAATGGTCCTCGTCCCGATAACGCCTTCCGAGGAGAGCGTCTGGTAGATGTCGAACGAGGTAAGAGGCTGGCCCGTGAGCGGGTTGATCAGGCCGGGAATGCCCAGCGGCGTGAGGCCGACCTGCGCGATCTGAATTCCGTTCAAAGTGGCGGGAAGGTTCACGATCTGCGCATTGATCGGCCCGTAGTAAATGCCGCCGCCCACGCGTACCACCGTTGCGGGTAACGGGTTCCACGCGATGCCGAGGCGCGGAGCCACGTTATGCCAGTCCGTATGGACCGGAGGCGGCTCACCGTAAACCTCATATCGCAGGCCCATGTTCACGACGAGATTGGACGCCAGTTTCCAGGTGTCCTGAATGAAGAAGCCCCCATATTTGAACAAGGCATTCCAGTTGGGATTTCCGAAGCCCTGCTGATAAAGCACCGGCAGGCCGAGATTGTAGGCCTGGAGCGCGCTGATCGACTGGGTGAGTAATGGCACCAGCTGGGACTGACCCGCAGCCGTCAGCGTACTCGACAGACTGGTTGTTTCATTCGGATTGGCCGTCAACGTGTCCAGAAGCGACCCGAACGGAATCCCTTCACTGAACAGAAACCGGCCTCCGAAGAAGGTCTCCGAGTCGACACGGTCGCGGACGGGATTGAATTCCCCGCCGAATTTGATGCTGTGCTTCCCGGTGGTGTAGCTGATGCTCTGCTGGACCTGGAAATGAGTCTCGGCGGTGCGCGAAGGCAGGAAGATCTCGCGGCCGAACGAGCCGTAACCGGAGATGGTGATATCGGGCCCGAGCGGATCGGTTGGAATGATATCGAGACCGTCGTGCGCGAACATGAGCCGGGTTTCGCTGACCATTTGGTTACTGATGATGTAAGTGTTGTCCAGCATCAGATTGCGATCCTTGATATTGAACGAGCGGCCGCGGCTAAAGCCGACGAGCGCCCCGAGCTGCGCATTGGTGCTGTTGTCGTTGGTCAGGTTGCCGCGCAGGAAAATGCTTTCCTTGTCGTTAACACGATGGTCGATTCTGAGCGAGCCCTCGTTGGACAGTTCGGCGTAAGGAAAAGTGCCGCTGTTTTTGCTGAACAAAGCCAATGTGGAGGGAAAGTTCGCGGTGTTCAGAATCTGCTGCATGGCCGCGCCGACGAACTGCAGGCTGGGGTTCCCCGACGTGAGGAAATAGTTGGAAAGTTGCTGTTGGCCGGGAGTCAGCTGGGTGAGATCGGCAGGGTTCTGAATGGTTACGAAGTCCGTTTCATGCCGGTCGAGGCCTTCGTAGGACAGAAAAATGAAAGTCTTGTCCTTGACGAGAGGAGCGCCGAAGGTTGCGCCGTATTGCCCGCGCGTGTAGGCGGATTTGCCGGGATCGAAATAGTTGCGCGCCTGCAGATCGCGCTGCCGGAGATAGCCGAAAAGGTCTCCATGGATTGCGTTTGTGCCCGACTTGGTGATGATGTTGACGGTCCCGCCCAAAGAATTCCCGAATTCGGCCGTGACGCTGCTGCGGTTGATCTGAAACTCCTGCACAGCCTCCTGGCTGACCGAAGGCCGCACGCCGCCGGAGTTGCTGTAATTTTCGGCGCCGTCCACGGTGAAATTATTGCCGCGGCCGTTGCCTCCGCCGAAACTGAAGCCGGATTGAGGCGTCTGCGCGACGCGATAATCGTTGCTGTCGACCAAATCGTTGGTCTGAACCACGCCGGGCGTGAGCAGCACGAGGTCCAGATAATTCCGTTTGTTGATGGGAAGGTTCTGGATGCCTTCCGTCCCGAGCGTACTGGCCTGTTGAGTTCGTTCGGTATCGACGGCGGCGCTGTTGGCGGTCACGGTGATTTCGGACGATACCGCGCCTATTTCGAGGGTGGTGCTCTCGGGCACCGTCGCGCCCACCGTCACCTCCACGCCTTCAATCACGGCCGCACTGAAACCCGTGGCTTCGATGCGCAGACCATATTTGCCCGGCCGGAGCTGGGAGAAATGATATTCTCCGTTCGGCTGAGTGGTGGTCACACGGGTAAAGCCGCGGTCGGGCTCCGTCGCGGTCACCTTGGCGCCGGGAACCGCCGCGCCTCCCTTGTCCGTAACGATTCCGTTGATATCCCCCGAGTTTGCCGCGGCCTGTGCATAGACGGCCTGCGCGCCTGGCAGCAGAGCTGCCATGATCAACAACAAAGCTTTCATCTTTCCTCCTGATTGTCAGAGCGCCGGGTCGCGCTTCCGCTTATGCCACGCGAAGCGCGCCCACGCCAGTTGAGACTTGCCGAGCCCCTGCAGCATCGTCGCGGCGTTTACTTTTTCCGGTGGGGCAAGAGTTCCCTTGAGGTACTGCTGCAGCGCCTCCGAGCGCCGCATTTTACCCGAAGACGTTCGCGGCAGGGTGCCCGGAGGAAGCAGTGCAATGTCGTGGACGTTCAACGAGAGCCCTTTCAGAATCCGCGACTCGATCTCGGCCGCGACCTCTTCTTCGGTGCGGTCCGATTGCACGTCCTTTTCCGCCAGAATGACCAGCTGTTCTCCGACCCCGTCGACAAAAGTGCCGCCCGCCACCGTGCAGCCTGTTCTCACTCCCTCCACCTCGAGCAGCAGCTCTTCAAACTCCTGCGGGGCATAGTTGCGCCCGCGAATGATGATCAGATCCTTTGCTCTTCCGGCGATATAAACATCGTCCTCGAAGATGAATCCCAGATCGCCGGTGTCGAGCCATCCGTTCCGAATGATGTCGGCCGTCAATTCCGGATCTCCGAAGTAACCGCGGGTGATGGAAGGGCCCTTGACACGAATGCGCCCGACGCGGCCAGGCGGCAGCTTCTCACCCTCTGCATCCTGGATTTCCACCGCAAGCCCCGGCATCGGACGGCCCACCGACGGCAGCTTGCGGCCAAGGCCTGGGACTGCCACGCCATCCTTCGCGAGAGACTCCCGATCGAATTCGACCACGAGCGCCGCCGACTGCGGATCGGGGAAACTCACGGCCAACCCGGCTTCGGCGAGACCATAAACCGGCTTCAGAGCGTCGGGCCGAAAACCCCAGCGCGCGAAACGCTCGCCGAAACGCTGCATCGTTTCCACGTCGATCGGCTCGGCTCCGTTCAATGCGAAGCGCCAGCTCGAGAGATCCACACCTTCCATTTCCTCGTCGCGCACCTTCTTGAGGCAAAGCCCGTAGGCGAAATGAGGGGCTGGCGAGATGACGGCGCGATAGCGGGAGATGGTCTGCAGCCACAATGCGGGCCGCGCGATAAAAGTCTCCGGACTCAGATAGGTGGTTGTGCCCGGCGTGTAGAGACCAAGGTAGAGGCATCCCACGAGACCCATATCGTGGTAAAGGGGCAGCCAGCAGACTCCGCCGTGGGCGGACTCTTCCGCCGTGTAGGAGCCAAGAGCCTCCAGCATCATCGCCAGATTGTTGACGAGATTGGTGTGGGAAACCATCACCGCTTTGGGTTCGACCGTGCTGCCCGAAGAAAACTGAAGAAAGGCGGGCTGATCGGGATCGACCTTGACCGGGACTCCATGCGGGCCGGTATGAAGGGTCGCCGCGTCGAGGACGGTGTGGATCATTGTCCCGTCCCCTTCAACCGCGGGGCCGAGAATGCGTTTCAGACGGGAATCGGTGATCAGATAGCGGGCCCCGATCTTTGCCAGCATGCGCCGGAGGCGGGCGAAATACTCGTCCAGCCTGCCGAAGCGGAAAGGGGGATAGAGTGCCGCGGGAATTCCACCCGCCATCTGCGTTCCCAGGTACGCGTCGAAAAACTGAATCGAAGTGGGCAGGATGATGGCGACGCGCTCGCCCGGTTTCAACCCGGCCGCCTGCAGGGTCCCGGCCGAATTCCATGCCCGGCTTGCCACCGTTTGATACGGGTAATAATCTTCCTTGCCGCCAGCCCCCGGGAATCGGGCGCCGGAATCGGAGCAGTGTTCGAGCGCCTCGATCATTTCGGGGACATTCGCGCACCGCAGGACGAGACTCATGCGGGGCGCTCCGGTTCGCGTCTCTCGGCAATCATATTGACAAGATCGTTGACTGTCTGCAGCTTTTGCCACTCCTCGGGCTCGAATACGCAGCCGAAATCCTCTTCCACCGCGGTGACCAGAACCACCTGGCCCAACGAATCCAGTCTCAGCGTTTCGAGCAGGGGCGCATCCCGGTCGATCGCCAGGATTTGCTCGGGAGTCATATTCAGCCGGTCCCGCACTATCTCTTTCAGATGAATCAATATCGCTTCTTTGTTTCCGCGGGGAGGTGCGGCTTCAGGCGTCATATTTTCCTCGGTCTTGGCTGCGTTTACTACTCCCGGGAACACGGGAATCAAGGCTGGCCTACCTCTTGAGAATACATCCTGTCAATCGATTCGGCGTACCGAAGCTCCAGAACCTTCCGGCGGACCTTTTGGGTGGGTGTAACGAGCTCGGGATCGGCCAGCGCTTCCTCGCTCAGGAAGCTGAAGCGCCGGGCGCGCTCAAAAGCGGCCAGCTCCGTCTGGTGCAACTCAAGTTCTTCGCGAAACAGAGCCAGGATTTCCGGGGCTTTCAATAGCGCCTCGAAGCTGGCGCATGAGACGCCGATGCTCCTCGAATGCTCCTCGACATTCACCCGGTGCGGAACGATCAGCGCGGTGAGATACTTGCGGCCGTCGCCCACTCCGAATGCGTTCTGCACGAACCGGCTGCGCAGGATGGCCTCCTCCGCGAAGGAAGGCGAAACGTTCTTCCCGGTGGAAAGTACGATCAATTCCTTAACGCGTCCGGTAATCGTCAGATTACCTTCATCGTCGAACCGGCCGAGGTCTCCCGTGGAAAACCACCCGTCATGCAACGCGTGCGCGGTCGCTTCCGGATCGCGGTAATAACCCTTCATCACATGGGGTCCGCGGGTGAGGATTTCGCCATTTTCGCCCAGTTTGACTTCGACGCCGTCGAGCGGAGGGCCCACAGTCCCGGTTCTTTCGTGGTCGGGAATGCCCAGGCACACGACGGGGGAGGTTTCCGTCAGCCCATAGCCCTGAACCAGGACAAAACCCAGGGCGCGGAAAAACTCCTCGACCGCCGGATTCAGCCACGCGCCTCCGCAAATAATGTAGCGGAGACCGCCCAGTTGCCCGCGAATGCGCTTGAACAACAGCGCGTCGGCAAACCGGTACAGCGCTTTCCGCCCCGCCGGAACAGGCTTCCCGGGACCTTTTCGATCGGTCGATGAAAGGCCGATTCTCATCAGCGACTGAAAAATCGACTGTTTCCAGCCGGGTTGGGTCCGGACCTGAGACTCCACGGCCTCGCGGATTTTTTCCAGTATGCGCGGAACGCAGCCCAGCACCGAAGGCTTGTGCAGGCTGAGAAGTTCCTTTAAGGCGTGCGGATCGCCATAAGCAACCGGCACACCCATCCGGAAGTAACCGTAGCAGAGCAGCCGCTCGAAGGCATGGGACAAAGGCAGTACCGAGAGCGCCTGAGCGGCGGTATGCACCTGAAGCCGCTCGACGCACCGCTCCAGATCGAACATGACGCTGCGATGCGACAGCATCACGCCCTTCTGCGCTCCCGTAGTTCCAGAGGTGTACACAATGCTTGCGGTCGCTGCGGGATCGATTGCCAGCGCTTCGGCGCGAATGGTCTCCATCTCCTCTGCGGCAGGGGCGGGCGTATCCCTGACAATTTCGGCGAGCGCCGTATCGACCGGGACGATGCATCGAAGCTCGGGAAGATCCTGCGCCAGCCGCCGGAGCAGTTCGCATCGCTTCGAACCGCAGACAACCGCGGCGCGGCATCCGCTGTGTTCCAGCACGGTACGAATCTGCGACGCCGGGAGATCGATGTAGATCGGCACGACGACCATGCGCGCGAGGAGAATGGCGAAATCCGCGACGTGCCACTCCGGGCGGTTCTCGGCCAGAATCGCTACTCTGTCGCCCTCGACCAGACCCGAGCGGAGCAGATAACGCCGCAGCGCGAGCACGGCGTCGCGAAACCGTTCGGTCGAGTAAACCACCGGCCCATCGGGCGATGCGAAGCTCAGGAGACGTTCCCGCTGGAACGTCTCCACGCTATGGAAGAACAGATGATTCAGAGTGAGCAGACTCTGCTGCACCGCCATACCTGGACTCGAGCCGAATGTGAGTGCGGAGTTCAGTCGGCGCCGTACGCCAGGGACGCCGCGCCGTGGTTCTGCGACGCGGCCGGCATTTTCTCGTCGGCAAAGAAATCGAGCATATGCGCGGTCAGAAGGTCCGGCTGCTCGAGAGGGCCGAAATGCTCGCCACCCGGCAGCAGGATGGATTTGCAGTTCGGCAGAGCCTTACTCAGAAAATGGTAAGAACTGATGAAGTGCGAGTTCTCACCGTAAATCAGCAATGTCGGCGTCTGGATGCGGCGCACGGCATCGAGCGTCAGTTCGCCGACGACCTCGTAATCCTGAATCAGCGTGGTGTTGCGAAGCAGGTTGATGAGAGGCTCCCGGTTCCGCGGCAGCCCGCGCGCGGGTCCGTAGAACTTGGGGGTTTCGAGACTGAGCTGCAGCAGCGCTTCCAGATCTCTCTTCTTGTCCTCGGGAACGACAATTCCCACTTCTTCCAGTTTCGCTACCCACTGGACCCAGCCCGGCCAGTCGTTGTGTTTGCGCTGGTGCACCAGAGCGGCGAGGCCTGGCTCCATGGCCACGAGTTTGGAAACCCGATCCGGATGCTTGAGCGCGAAATACATGCAGATGTCGGCGCCATAACTATGCCCGACAAGAATCGTGCGCTCAATTCCCAGTTTGTCCAGCAGGCCGAGCAGATCGTCAGCCAGCTGTTGGCAGGTATAGCCTGTCGGGGTCACTTCGCTGTAGCCGTGGCCGCGGGTATCGGGCGTAGTGACCCGAAAGGACTTTCTCAGATCCGGAACCATTTGAAGATGCCATACCGCCAGGTTTCCGAGGAAACCGTGCAACATAACAACATCCGGGCCGGTGGCCACGGAAATGTAATGCAGATTGACTCCGTTTACGTTGATTTTAGGCATTTAATTGGCTCTTTTCATTCGATATAACCGAGCTCTCTCAGACTGTCGATCACTTTTTGTTCATCCTCCTGCGACAGAACGGGGGCAGAGGTTTCGGAGACGGGCGATTTGGCATTTCCCACCGAGCCCGCGACTTTCCTGACGGGGCGTGCCTTCATGGCGGCGGATTCGTACAAATCCTGCGGAACGCGGCCCTGCATCTCTTCCAGCACCGGCAATCCGAGGCTGTGAAGAACGAGCGGGGCTATATCCAGAATAGACATTTCGGCCAGCCGGGCGTTACTACGGATGTCGGGTCCTTTTGCGGCAAAGACGCCCATAGGACGATGTGACCCGGCAGTGGCCGGGCGTTTCGAAATCATTTGCGTCGAAGGTAAAATTCCCACCAACCCCCCGTCGCGCAGTACCAGAGTCAGGTCGGGGGCCACATCTCCCTGGGGTCCGCTGAAAATCTCCTCTTTGGTATGGACTTCGATGACCCAGAATTCGCCCGACTCCGGGTCGCGCACGGTCTTCAGGTCCTCGATGAGGCGCGCGCGGAGCGCCGTGTATTCGGCCGGAGTCACCCCGGGCGAGCTGCCATCGCGATTCACCGGGATGAAAATGCCGTTGCTGGTGGGCGTGGCGGCATAGGCTTTGGTCTTGTCCCAATCGAGCATCCAAGTGTGGCGGGCAACCTGGCCAACGCCCAGAATTGCGTCGGTTGGCGCCTGGGACCGGCTGGCTTCCGACCACCCGAGATAGCCCTTTTCGGCTAGCCAGGCGTTCACATGAAAGACTTTGCTGGTGGGGCCGAACCCGTGGTCCGATGCCATCAGCACTGTGGTTTCCGGGCCTGCCAGCGTACACATCCGTTCCAGAATGCGATCCAAGCCGCGGAAATAATCGAGACAGAGCTCGCGGGTCTTCAGCTCCCACTCCTCAGTGAGCGGCGTGGCGTCCTCGGGCCGGATGAACCGCCAGCACAGGTGCTGCAGTTTATCGACGCCGTCAAACAGCACGGCCGTCAACTCGGACGGATCCTCCGTCGTCAGGTGCCGGAAAATCTGGAACCAGTTCTCTTCGCGCCGTAAGTGGAACTGAATCCAGGGACCATATTCTTCCTGGCCTGAGACGCCTTCGGTGGCTTTTTCCTCAAGCTTGATGTCCATCGCCAGCTCGCGGGGATTAAAGCCGGGAATGCCCTTCAGGGTGTCGAACAGACCCTCCGGCCAGCACGCGAGGCGCAACTGTTTCCACGGCACCCAGCCGGGAACGATGTTGCCGGCGATACGGGGCGGCGGAAACATGGAAGGAAAATTCAGCGAAGTGACGCGTAGTCCATGATCCGACGCAACCGACCAGATCGTTTCGCACTGGACATCGTTTGACGTGAAAAACCGGATATGGTGGTTTTCGCGCGATTCCATCCGAAAGAAGTCGAACACGCCGTGCTGGCCCGGAGTTCTGCCGGTAACCAAAGAAGTCCAGGCCGGCGGAGTCAGCGCGGGAACGATGGTTCGCAGCCCGGCGCGGGCGCCGCACTGAAAAAAGGACTTGAGGAAGGGCATGTGCCCCTGCTCAATCAAAGGGTCGAGGACCTGAAACGTGGCTCCGTCCAGACCGATCAGCAGTGTGCGCGGCTTACTCATTGCGAACGCCCTGCCGACGACAGAGTCACATCAGCCAGATTCTTATCCACGAAATCCACCAGCCCCCCTATGGAAAGATCGCGACGGTTTTCACCCAGATCGGCGAACAGGATGGCAAATGGCAGGGTCTGCTGAAAGTGTTCCTGGATCGCGGTTCCGAGCACAACGGCGTCAAGCGATTCGAGGCCCAGCTCCGTAAAAAGGAGAGAATCGAGGCCTACCGGCCGCGAGTAGTCCCAATCGTGGCACAAGTCCCCGAGCGTCTTCAAAATGTATTCCTCAATTTCCCCACGGGTTGGCTTCATGATGTTTTCTTTGCCGTCAGCTCACGGTGCCGGTCTCCGGTCCCGTTGGGCGCTGCTACCGCCCCAAGCGCCGACTTGGCCCAAGGTCCCCCTCCCAGGGTAACAAGAGGACTGGCCTGGCCGCCCGATTCAATTTCGCGCCGAACCGCATCGGAGCCGAGAACCGGGTCGATCAACTGAACTCCCAGAGACACGAACTGCTGCCGGACTTCCTCGGATACCATGCCGCCCTGGTCCCACGGTCCCCAGCACATCGCCACGACATGGCGGTTCCACTGCGCCGAAAGCATGGCGGCGAACCCGTTCATGGCGCCGTTCGCGGCCGCATAATCGGCTTGGCCGCGATTGCCGTAGGCGGCCGTCGTGGAGGACATAAATATAAGACACTTCAGCGATTCCGGCCGCAGACAACGGCTGAGCAGCCATGCGCTGTCCGTCTTGGTATGGACCACGTTATCGAAAGATTCCGGCGTCTTATCGCGAATCAGCTTGTCTTCGATGATGCCGGCGCCGTGAATCACGAGATCGAGGCGACCGTGTTCCCGGTAGATGTTTTCGATCAGACCCCCGAGGGCTTCTTCCTTGCGGACGTCGATGGAGTGATACTCGACGCGCGCGCCGGCAGCCTTGAGAGCGTCGATCGTGGCGCGAATTTCCCGATTCCGGATCACGCGCTTGTAAGCGTTTTCCACATCGGCGGGCCGCACGGTAGGCTGCGATGCCCGCAAAAGGGCGGCGAGCGCGGCCTTCAAGGGAGCCGGGTCATGCAAACCGCTGATTTCAGGCGGTTCGGGCTTGTCGGGCAGGGGCGATGCGCCGGCCAGGATCAGAGTCGGTTTGGCGGTCGCCAGCTGCCGGGCGATCTGGGCGGTAATGCCGCGGGCGCCGCCGGTGAGAAGGCAGACCCAGTCCGCTTTAACCTCATTAATAACCGCAGCCCCGGCGCCGGCGGTCCGTGGCACGACGGTCAGCCTCTGGTCTCCGGGGAGTCCGACCTGGACCACGTCGTCGCGCGACTCAAGCTCTTCCTGAACCTTTCTGGTCTGGATGGACAGGGGATCGGTGGGGTCGAGGTCGATGACCTTGCAGGCAACGTCGGTGAACTCAAGGGAAGCCGTTTTGACGAAGTCCGCCACGGCGTAGTGCAGAGGGGAAACCGACGCTTTCGGGCTCAACCCGAACTCGCCTCCGCGGCCGGTGACGACGGCAAGCACCGCGCCGTTGGCGCTTCCCGCCTGCCTCAGATCCGATTCGGTGGCGCGGGCCAGCAGATAGAGGCTGCGAACCTCCTGCTGAACTCTTTCCCGCCAGTCGGCGAGGGTGCAGCCTTCCAAAGGCGGGCTGAAACGCATGGGCAGCAGATGTACGACGGCGCCGATTTTCCCGTGACGGCCCCGGATTTTGTCGAGAGCGGAATGGACGGCTTCGGGACTGGTGAGATCCAGGCTGAGTACGCCTTCCTTATCCATGGGCATTTCCGGGCCATGACGAAGCAGAAGAACTTTCTCCCCGGCGCGCGCCCATTCGGCGGCGACGTAGGCGGCGAGACCGGTCTCATCGTCCGTGATCAGAGATACCCGCCCGGGGTAATGCCTCCTCGGCTCTCCCGAGCGAGACTTGGCAACAGCCACGAGATGGAAAACCGGAAGAGTGCCTTCGGCCGCGGCGGGAGGCCCGACGGGCTTCGTGCCCGGCGCAAGAACTCCGGTCAGGAGCTGTGCCAGCTCCCGCATCGTGCGCGCCCGGGTGAATTGCTCCATCGCGGATTGCATGGCCGTCTGCTCGTCCGCAGAACACAAGCGCTGGAAGGCCGAAAGGATCTCCACCCTCTTGATGGAATCGATTCCGAGATCGGATTCGATGCCGGCGTCGAGATCCAGCATTTCCCTGGGGTAGCCGGTTTTTTCGACGACGATCCCGAGCAGCTGATCGGAGACGTCTCTTACCGGGGCCGCAGCCGCGGGTTCGACCGCTGCAAGCGGAGTCGGCGTCAGAGCTTGAGAGGTAACGCCTGCCGGAGAAACCGCAGTGGTGAGACGGGCTGCCAGTTCGCGCAACGTGCGTTCGCGCGTGAGCGACTCCATCACGGCCTGCATGGCCGCCTGTTCGGAAGCACTGAGCCTGCGTTGGAACGCGCTCAGGATCTCGACTCGCTTGATGGAGTCGATACCCAGATCGGCCTCGATGCCGGCATCGAGGTTCAGCATTTCGAGAGGATATCCGGTCTTGTCCTGCACGATGGCCAGGAGGTCTGCGGCAAAATCAACCTTTGTCACCGGCTGGACAACCGCCGGCTGCACAACAGCTGGTTGGGCGACAGCGGGTGGCGCAGCCGGCGCCGGCATGGCGGGAATCGCCGCCGGCACCGGAGGAGCGTACTGCATGAGCGGCGCCGGCGGCGCATACCGCGGCGCGTACTGCACACCGGCATTCCCCTGCAGGAACGCGGTCATCACCGCTGTCTGGGTCTGGAGGAATTGCTGCATGAGCTGTTGGTACTGCAGCATTACCGTGTCGCTGTTGTCGGCGCGAGCCGGCAACGGGGCGCTGAATTCGATTTTCTGCGGCATGATCATTTCCCGCGGGGCGACCATTTGCGGCGCGGCCAATTGCGCGGGCGGCATCAGATCGATCGGCTGAAAAGCCGCCGGCCGCTGGTTGCGCGGGAAAGTGCGCCCGCCGTCCACGCGCCAGCCAGGTTCGACCGCGGCGGGGCGATTGAGATCGATGGCTTCCGGGACACGGCCGCGGAACAACTGCTCAACCTCGATCGGCACACCTTTTACAGCCAGTTGCGCGAGAACCTGGAGGAACTGAACCAGCCCGTTCTTTCCGGTGATGTCCGTCTGGAGCACGAGGGCATCCCGGCCTTCGAGAATCTGGCGGGTCAGGTTGCTGAGCACACCTTTCGGGCCGACTTCCACGAACAGTCTGGCGCCATCGGCATACATCGTTTCGATTTCGTGCTGGAAATGCACGGGCTGGACGAGGTGCCGGGCGAGAAGATCGCCGATCTGCGCCGGATCTTCCGGATAGCGCGCGGCCAGGGTGTTCGAATAGACCGGAACCGGGGGAGAAACGAAACTCTGACTCGCGAGCGATGCAGCCAGGCGATCGCATGCCGGTTGCATCAGCGGCGAATGGAATGCGCACGCTACGGGAACGGGGCGCACCATATGGCCCGCTTTCGAAAGAATCTCGGTTGCCGATTGAATCGCCGCGTTGCTCCCGGCGATGATGGTTTGCCTGGGCGCGTTCAGATTCGCGATGGTGATGCCCTGGAGTCCATTCAAGGCCTGGGAAATTTCGGCACCGCCGGCCGTGACTGCCGCCATGGCGCCACCGTTGTCGCCGACCGATTCCTTGATGGCGCGTCCGCGCGCTTCCGATAACCGGAACAGCGCGTCCTCGGGAATGGCTCCGGCAGCGCAAAGCGCGACGTACTCGCCGTAGCTGTGGCCGGCCACCATGTCGGGCCGCACGCCCACGCGGTCGAAGAGCCGATGGGCCGCCAGACCTACCGCGCCGAGCGCCGGCTGGGCGACAAGGGTGTCGGTCAGTTCCTGCATCTGCCGCTTCTTCTCTTCTTCGCTGAACGCGGGCGGGGGATAGATATAAGAGCTCAGCCGGCGCGGCAAACGATCGGCCAGAACCTCGTCGGCGCGTTCCATGCAGCGCAGGAATTCCGGGAAATGCAAAGCGAGCTGGTCGAGCATTCCGGGATGCTGCGAACCCTGGCCGGGGAAGAGGAACGCGATCTTCGGCGTCGATGCCGGCTGACCGAGGAACACGTTTGGCGGTGTCGCCGAACCATCGGACAATGCCTGCATCAAGGCCGCGAGCTGCTGGCGAAGATCCTTTACCGAAGTTGCCACCAGGGCGGTTACGTAAGCATTCGGGACAGCCTTCTCCGGACCGGCCCTGCGTGTGACCGCGGCGGCGATCTCCCGCAGAGGCCGCCACACCGCGGTGTTGAGGGCTGCGTCAGTCGCCTTGAGTTCGGCGACGAGCGCTTCCTTCGAAGCGGCTCTCCAGAGGAACAACTCCGCTGACCATTCTTTACCGCCGTAAGACTTCAACGGCTCGGCGAAATCTCCCTGATACTCCTCAAGGACAGCGTGGAAGTTGGTGCCACCGAAACCAAACGAACTGACTCCGGCACGCCGCGGGATGGAAGGCGCGGGTGGCAGCCAGGGCTGAGCTTCGATGTTCGGAAAGAGCGGACAATCCGCTTCCCGCAGTTTGGCGTTAGGCTGATCGACATGAAGCGTCGGAGGCAGGATCCTGTGATAGAGCGCCAGCGCGACCTTCATCAGGCCGGTGGCTCCCGCGGCCGATTTCGTGTGGCCGATCATCGATTTCACAGAACCGATGGCGCAGGTGTGCGGCTTGGCTCCGTCTTCCAGAAACAGGGAAGTGAGAGAGCCGCTCTCGGTGGAATCGCCGGCGACGGTTCCGGTGCCGTGCGCTTCGATCAGGCTCACCGTCGATGGACGAATCCCCGCTTGCCGGTAGGCACGGCGCATCGCCGAGACCTGGCCCTCCAGGCGAGGAGCGGTCATGCTTTTCCCACGGCCGTCGCTCGACCCGGCAATTCCCTTGATGACCGCGTAGATTCGGTCGCCGTCTCTTTCAGCGTCAGCGAGGCGCTTCACCACCAGCATGGTCAGGCCTTCGCTGATGGCGATCCCGTCGGCGCTCTGATCGAAGGTGTTGCACCGGCCAGACGGCGAAAGAGCCTGCGACTTGCTGAAGCACAGGAACCCAAAAGGACTCTGCGCGGTATCGACGCCGCCGACCACCACCATGTCGCTCGACCCGGAGGTCAGTTCGCGCGCGGCGACATAGACTGCGGCAAGCGATGACGCGCAGGCGGCGTCAACAGTAAAGTTCACGCCTCCGAAATTAAAGCGATTGGCGATACGGCCCGCGACCACGTTGAGCAGAATGCCGGCGAAGGAATCCTCGGTCCAGCGGGGAAGCCGGTCCAGAACCGCCTTTGGCGTTTCCTGGAGGTACATCGGCAGGCTCGACCGCACCGCATACTCAATTCCCAGATCGCCCAGACCACCGCTGAGCCCGAGGATCACCGAGGTACGATCCCGCGGAAATTCCCGGCTGTCGTAACCCGCGTCTTTGAGCGCTTCATCGACGGCCAGCAGGGCGAGCAACTGCATCGGATCGATGGAGGGGAGCGCGTTGGGCGGAATTCCATACTTCATCGGATCGAAGGGGACGTCGCCGATGAATCCGCCCCAGCGCGAATAGATCCTGTCTTCGGCTTTCCGGTCGGGATCGAAATAGGCGGAGGCGTCGAAGCGTTCCTTCGGAATATCGGTGATCGCGTCGGTCCGGTTCAGCAGGTTGGTCCAGAAGGCACCGATATTTCCGGCGCCCGGCAAGAGACAACTCATGCCGACAATGGCGACGTCGCAGGGTTTATCGGCCCATGCACCATGCTCCTCAACCGGCTCAAAGGGAATTTCCGCGGCTTCGAGAACAGAGTCGCTGCCTGTTGTGACATCTTCGTGCAGGCTGCGCATGCCGCAGATGCTGTCCCGCAACGCCGCCACCTGGCCGATCATGTACATGCCGTCGGCACGCTGGCGCTCTTCGCCGACTTCGACGTAGCGAACCCCGCCCGCCGCATCGGCGGCATGCGCGATGCCTTTGCTGGCGATGCGGAGCCGGCCGATGTTCAGATCTTCCAGTGCGTCACGGATCTCGTGGCCGGACTTTCCTTCGCGCGCGAGCGTGCGCTTGAGATCGTGGAACGATTCGACAAACTTCGAGGGCGCGCAACGGGTAGTGTGCCCGGCGCCCGATTCCAGCAGCACCGTGGTTTCACAGCGCAGCGCTTCCGCCTGGAAGCCTCCGACGATCGCGCCGCCCGCCACCGATTCCTCGGTGAACAGATAGGCGGTGCCCATGAGTACGCCGAACTTCACGCCTTTTTCCACCAGAGGCGCGGCCATGGCGGCCACCATCGCCGCGGAACGCGCATCGTGGATGCCGCCCGCGAATACGATCTGCAGTTCGCTGGCTTTGGTACCGCCGGCGATCGACGCCAGCAGCACTTCGATCATCTCTTCCCACAGAACGAAGCTGGTGCGCGGACCCACGTGGCCGCCACACTCGCGGCCTTCGAAGATGAAGCGCCGGGCGCCGTCTTCGAGGAAAATCCGCAGCAACGCCGGAGCGGGGACGTGCAGATACGAAGTGATCCCGGCTTTGTCCAGGCTCTGCGCCTGGTCAGGCCGCCCGCCCGCGATAATCGCGAATGAAGGCTTGATCTCGTTGACCACCGCCAGTTGTTCGGTGCGCAGTTCGAGAGGCACGAAACCGAGAATGC
The DNA here is from genome assembly GCA_963764845.1 of Terriglobia bacterium. GTDB lineage: Bacteria > Acidobacteriota > Terriglobia > Bryobacterales > Bryobacteraceae > BOG-234. The sequence continues at coordinate 524,868 of CAVXUE010000002.1, forward strand.
CGACGCCCCATGGACGGTCGCCGATCAAATCGCGGGTTTCCTCGAGGAGCTTCCGCACCTGTGGCCCGCGAAGCAACGCCAGCGCGAGGAAGGGCAAGCCTCCGTTTTCCGCGACCGATGCCGCAAAAGCCGCCGTGTCGCTGACCCTTGTCATGGGTCCCTGGAGCAGGGGGTACAACGTGCCGTTCGCTACGGCCAACGGACCGCCTGGATGCAGCGGCAGCGTCCGTTTCGCCGCGGCTACGTGCTCACGGATGGAATCGCGCAAGCCGTTCACGATGCCGGCGACATTCTTGAAACGTCTGGCCAAAGGAGCCGCAAGAACCGCGTCCTGCCCCAGCGGCCATGCACTGGATTCCAGCGAGCCCCACCCGGAGTTCTTTTTCACCGCCTCGGCCCAGCGCGCCAAGCCCTCGGCGGCGGGAAGAAGAGCCAATTCCTGCTCTACGCGTTGCAGCGCAAACACGGCTTTCGCGTCGGCGCGCTTGTAAAAACGGTATTGCAGGCCCAGGTCCCGGCCGAGCGCAATGGTCTCATCGCCCTCCAGCCGCTCGATCGCGGCTCGGGTGCGGTTCGGCAGCGAAGACTCGGGTGTCAACAGAAGCTGACTGTCGAGAACGACGCCCGCGGCCCCACCGACGTAAGCGGCGGCTGCCGACCTTGGGCCAATGCCTCCGTGCGCCCAAACAGGAATTGCGACTTTCCCGAGAACCCGCTGCAGCAGTACAAAACAGGTTTCTTCGCCGACCAGACCTCCGGCTTCATGGCCTTTTGCGATCAGTCCGTCGGCGCCCAGTGCTTCGGCGGCGAGTGCTTCCTCCAACGAAGTCACTTCCATCAGCACGCAGCGCGGCTGCAGGCGAACCGCGGAAAGAACTTCCGGATCGACACCCGCATGGAGCACGACAGTGTCGACTTCGGCTGGCAATGCGCGGAGGATCAGCGAGGCCAGTTCCGTGTTCGCGGTGAACTTGACACCGAAGGCGGCTTTGGCGAACTTCTTCACCCGAGCGAACGCGGACTGGGCTGCGACGGGATCTGAAACATCATCGAAATTCAGGATGCCTGTTACGCCGCGGCGCGCCGCGGCAATGACGACTCCCGTGTCAAGCCATCCGGGAACGTTTTGTACCAGGAAAAAAGGTTTCTGGATCGTGGCATTCCCTCGCATAAAAAAAATCCGGCTTTCCGTTCCATCCCGCGGCATACCAGCCACGAAATGCTTTCCACAAAACAACCCTGTTACCAATCAGGTGACTTTTGGATCGACAAAGATACCAGGGGAAGACAGGTCAAACGAGGAAAGGCGAACCTTGCCGGCAGCGCCGGAGCCAACGTGGCGCGATCTGCGGAAGAACACAAATTTCCAGGGGCAGCAGTCCCCTGGCCAGACGCGGAAGCTTGCCCAGCTGCCTCCGGTTTGACGCCAAAGTCAACCGAAGCGCTATTGCGGGAAAGTGAAATTCCTCCGACTGTTCTCTTCAAATGCCTATCCTCCGAAACAAATTCCCGAAACAAATTTCCGAATGCGACCCGCTCCGAAACGCTTCGACTCAGTGGTTGACGACAGAAGCTCGCTGCAACCGACGCCGGGAGGAACTCGCCTTCCTCGGCTGGAGGAGAAAACCATTTTCTCCTGCCAATGAGATAAGTAAGGATAGCGCATATCGAAAGATTTTTCCAGTTAACATCCGACTGTTAACTTTGGATTGGCGGGTCGGTTGTTCGGCTTAGCCTCTCCCTATCGCAGGCGTCCACGCCATGTCTGAAATTCAACGGACTCAGCGTAGCCCTTTTGTTTCCCATGGTTTTCCGCGTCCTGTCGGGCGCGAGCCGGCTCGACTTTACTTCAGCTCATCCGTGCGCCACTCAGGAGCCCTCGCGCGGCATCGGGTTTGGTTTGTAGTACCAAAGATTGAAGTTCTAGTACTGTCCCGATCTAAGCCTCTACTTCAGTTCCATAACGGTTTCTTAAAAGGAACGATCCGATGGGGGCGAGGACCTGGGACCTCTGATCCAGCACCTCCGGCAGGATTTTCAGCGGGCGCTTATCAATCCAGCCGGCGTAGTTTACCGATGCCGCGGGCTGAAGATTCAAAAAGTCGAAGATCGATTGCATCGTGGCGACGGGATCGGCGCACAAATCCTCATACCGCAGGCAATGCATGTCGGCGGGGTCCAACCGATCGACATTTTTCATGAAGTAATTTGCCGCGAGGTGAACGTGCCTCGGCACAATATACTTCCACACCGGCACGCGCCCCGAAAAGACCTGTTGCATCATGTGGCGTCGAAGCGGGGAATCCCAGACGCGCGCATACCACCGGGCCAGCATGCGCATGTATTCGTTGCGCGAGTCCAGCATGGATCGGATGGCCCGCAACTGCGAATTGACAACGGCCATGGGGTGACGCTGCAGAAAAATCAGTTTGGCCTCGGGAAAACATTCCTTTAAGTAGAGGAAATTGAGCACATCCCATGGATTCTTAAGCAATAGCGGCTTGTCGGCGTCGCCGATCAGACGCACTTTCCGGCACAACTCGACGAGAAGATCGCGATTCGAAGGGCGCAACCGCGCTCGCGAACTGTCCTCTATTACGAAGCCGTATTCCTCTGGAAGTTCAGAACTCACGCGAACGCCGTCAAGTACGCGGTTGCTCAAGCCGAGCGCCGCGAATTCCTGCTCCAGTCGGATGCGCTCCTTTTGAGTGCGTCCGTCCAGGAAATGAGTCACGATCTCCGGATACCGAATTACCTGATAGGCGTCCAGCACATGAAAGCATTGGCTCGCGGCGAGCATCTGATACAGCAGGGTGGTTCCGGAGCGATGGTCGCCTACGATAAAAATCGGTGGCCTGAAGCTGACCGTCCGCAGAAGAGAGTCGTGCCTGGTGTCCATTGCCCAACCTTAACAAAAAAAGTAATGCACTTATCCTATCGAATTGGTATGATGTACTAACGAGCGGCTAAGTTCGATACGTTAGAATCCAAGCTACCAATTTTCAGCGCCTGCTGCCAACATAGGAAACATTGCAGTTCGCCAATCCCGCCGGTAGTTTGAGCGGTACTAATAGACACAGGTGTCTTGCAAACACACTGGTGTTCGCTTACAATACCGCCATGTGTTCAAAAAACAGATTGTACATTTACGGAGGATGTTTTTTGGCGGCTGTCAGCAGCTTGATGGCCGACGATTCCAAAATTTTCAGCAGCGAGAATATCGATCCCGCCATTCGAGCGAAAGCCGTCGCCAGGATCGCAAAATCGCCGCTCGCTTTTGAATGGAATAAAGGGCAGACCGACTCCCAGGTCAAAGCCCTCTCGCTGGGCGCCGGCTACGGTCTTTATCTCACGTCCAACGAGGCTGTGATGGAGTTGGCTCGCGAAGGCGGAAAGAGCGTCGTGATGCGCACGAAGCTGGTGGGTGCGGCGGATTCGCCGCGCGTGACTCCGCTCGAAAAACTTCCGAATTCGGTGACTACCTACATCGGCAACGATCCCTCCAAATGGCAGAAAGACATTTCCACTTATGCCAGGATTAAGTACGAGAGTGTTTACCCGGGGGTCGATCTCGTGTACTACGGCAATCAGGAGCAGTTGGAATACGACTTCATCGTGGCCCCGGGCGCCGATTCAAAAAAAATCCGGATGTCGATCTCGGGGGCCAAAGTTCGCATTGACGAGCAAGGGAACCTGATTCTCCACACCAGTCTCGGCGACACGATTCACCACAAGCCGGTCGTTTATCAGGAAATCGACGGGGTCCGCCGCGGGATTTCAGGGCGCTATGTGAAGCGTTCGGCGAACGAAGTTGCCTTTGCGCTGGGAAACTACGACCGCGGGCACGATCTGATCATTGACCCGTCAGTAGATTTTGCAACCTACATCGGCGGCGCAAACACAGACAAAGCCTTGACTGTCGCCGTGGACTCGTTGGGCAATACCATCTTCGGCGGCGTGACGGCTTCGCACAAGTTCCCGACCGACGGCGCCAATGCGGGCCCCTACCCCACCTATCTCGGCGGCGATACCGATTGCTTCTTCAGCGTGATCTTTTTTCAGCCGGGTCCGGGCAGCACCGAACCGGGAAGCGAATTGTACCTGTCGACCTATTTTGGCGGCGACAGCGATGACAGCCTGAACGGCCTGGTTCTTCTCCAAGCCGGTATTGTGCCTCAGGTGTTTGCCATCGGCACAACCCACTCTCCGAACATGCCGACGGTCAACCCGCTGCAGCCGCTCATAAATGGAGGCGCCAACACCACGGGGGCCGACGCTTTTTATGCCCACCTTGAGTTTCCGAACGTAATCGCCTACTGCTCTTATCTGGGCGGCAGTGGAGACGAGAACGGCGTGGGAATCACCTTGGACAGCCTGGGCAACATCGTGATGGCCGGCACTACCACTTCCACCGATTTCCCGACGACCAACCCGTTCCAGCCGGCGAATGCCGGTGGTACCGACAGTTTCCTGACCAAGATCAACTCGACGTTTACGCAGATCATTTACTCAACTTACCTGGGCGGCACAGGGGCCGATCTGGCGACCGGAGTCGCAACGGGGCTGGACGATGAAGTCTACCTCGTGGGCGCGACCTCCTCGGGCTCGTTTGGGGACCCTGTCGCGGCAGTCAAGGCTGCAACCGATGTGACCGACGCAACTTCCGGCGGAGCGCGCGCCTTTTTGGCGACGCTCAATTCGACGGGGACGACCGCGCCTTTTGCGACGGAGATCTTCGGCGGCAACACGGGAACTTCGATATTGACCGCCGTAGCCGTGAACCAGACAACTTGGGACGTCTGGGCGACTGGTTACACCAGTTCCACCAACTTCCCGGTGCAGAGGCCCGCCCAAGCGGCCAACGCGGGCGGTTATGACGCTGTGCTTATGGAGTTTTCATCGGCCGGCGCCAGAATGTTCTCAACCTATTGGGGGGGCTCGGGAACCGACGAAGCTCTCGCTCTATCGATCGATCCAACGACCGGAAACATTTTCTTTGCCGGAACCACCAATTCAACGAATTTCCCGGTCAAGAATGCTGTCCAGAGCGCGAACGGAGGCGGTTATGACGGATTCATCACCCAGTTCATCGCCGCCACCGGAGGTCAGGGCGTTGCATCCACCGGCTATTCCACGTACTTTGGAGGCTCGGGCAACGATGTGATTACCTCCATTGCGGTAGGTAAGAACAGTGATGCGACAATCGCCGGTTATACGAGTTCCACGAATTTCCCAGTCACAGTCGGAGTGTTTCAGCCCACGTACGCCGGAAATATCGATGCCTTTGCGGCAAGAATCAACACGACAGCCGCGGCGCCGAACAAATAACGCCAAGCCCAAGTCCTGGTGCGTGATTCATCTCGCGCGGGATTTAAGAAACGTAACAACTTTCTGAAGGAGGCATATTTTGTATAAGAAAATCGGCTTCGGATCGAGCCTCGGAGTTGCGCTTATTCTGTTGGCGCGGCCTGTCGCGGCTCAGATCACCACGTACGAATATCCGCCGCTCTTGAGCGATTCGAATTTCAAGATGATCGCCCCCGAGGGGTTCGGGGACCGGCAGAATACCTGGGCGTGGTCCATGGCTTGGTTCCAGGGGAAATTGTTCGTGGGGACGAACCGCGCCTATCAGTGCGTTACCTCCCAGGCGTCGCATCAGGTGGACCCCGCCGCCTATCCGTATCCGCCGGCAGATCCGGATATCAGCTGCGCGGCCAATATCGACGATTTGCCTCTGCAGGCGGAGATCTGGAGCTACGATCCCTCAGACAACATATGGACCATGTTGTTTCAATCCCCGAACACTGTCCCGATCCCCGGTACGAATCCCGTCATCTACACTGCTCAGGACATTGGCTTCCGCGGCATGCTCGTCTATACGGAAACCGACGGGACAGTGGCTTTGTATGTCGGCGGGTGCTCTTCCGTGGAAATCCATCCGGGCGTTCCCGGCGGCCGCATGCTGCGCACCACGGATGGGATCAACTTCACGGCGATTCCGCAGGATCCCGGGACTTTCATGGGAAACCTGGGCAATGCCTGCTTCCGCGGCATGATCGAGCAGAATAATACGATGTTCGCCATGGCCACCGACTGGAAGGGCGAGGGTACTGTTGTTATGTCCTCCAATCCCAGCCAGGGCGATAATGCCTTCCAGCAGATCAGCAGCCCGACTACGCTGAGTTACGAAATTGCCTGGTTCAACAACAACCTCTATGTAACCTTCGTCAGCCAGCCCAACGGATTTTCGGTGGGGTACACGAATCCGTTTGCGGGTCCCCCTCCCTACACATATACGACGGCGCTTCCCAACGGGGGGTACGGGCCGGCGGGCTTTGGGAACCCCATCGCGCTGAGTATGAAAGTTTATGCCGGCGACCTCTACGTGGGAGGGGATGGTGTGCACCGTGGCAATCCTCTCAACACGCAGACCGCGGAGTTGTTCCGTATTTATCCGGACAACACCTGGGACATCGTAGCGGGAAATTCCCGGAGTACTCCGATCGGGCAGAAAAATTCTCTGAGCGGGCTACCGGCCGGGTTCGGCTGGTATCTCAACGAGCACATGTGGCGTCAGGTGATTTTCGATAACCGCCTTTACATTGCTACTTTTGACGAATCCACCGAACTCCGGTTCGAAACTCAGGCGACCCAAATTGCCGCCGACGACGAGTATGGGTTCGACTTGTGGTGGACCGAGGATGGCACCTACTTTACCGAGACCCAGCAGGACGGTCTCGGGGACAAGTTCAACATCGGCGGGCGTTCCCTGCTGGAGTCTCCCTATCCGTGCCTGGGCCTCTTCGTGGGTACCGCGAACTCATACTACGGGCTGGAAATATTCCAGGGAAAACCCACGGGAGTCACCTGCGCGGGTGTAACGACGACTTCCGGCACCTCCAAGCTTGTGTCCGCAGTAGCGCCTGGTCCGTCTGTGGTCGAGCAGCCAAAACATGTCCAGGTCGAAGGGGGACCGAATGGCATTCTCCTTTCCTGGGACGCCCCGGCTTCCGGCAGCCCCAAAGCCTACCACGTTTTCCGCTGGACCTATCAGACAAGCAAGGCCGACGCGGATGCGGCCGGTGGCACGCCGCCGGCGTTGCGCGGGATGAAGCAGGAAATCGGCACGACCGACCAGTTGGTGTATCAGGATCGCCTGGTCGATCCCAGTCAGCAGTACGCGTATGAAATCAAATCGGAAGATGCTTCCGGGACGCTGTCGGGGCCTTCCAACTTTGTTTTCTATCCTTCGGAGCTCCCTGAGGTTACCTTCGCGGATGTGCGCGCGGCTCTGGAAAGCGCCGGAAAGACAGGCGAGATGGGCGACCTGCTCGCTCAGGCCGAGCAGGATTCCGCGAAGGGAGACTTTCAATCGCTGAACGCTCTGCTGGCTAAACTGCGGGATGGAAGAAGCCTGGATAACTCCGCCCCATCGCGGAAACTGGAGTTGGCGGTAAGCCGGTTGCAGAAACGAACCCAGCTGGTCGCGGGCGGTCTTCTCGGAAGCACGGCTCTCGCCCCGCGGCTGATCAGCTCCGGACCCTGTGTCCCCGCGCAACCGACCTGCCCGACTCCGCCCGCCCAACCGACATCCGGACCCGGCGGCACCGGCTACACCAATTTTCAGGTGGTCACCAACGGCCCTTATTACGCCAACAACCGCTTTTACGACCTGAATTACCAGTACTACATTTTCGAGCCCGCGAACCCGGTTCCGGCCAGTGCTCCCGTGATTCTCTTCCTGCATGGCTACGGGGCGTTCACAGTTGCGTATTATCAGAACTGGATCACCGATATGGTCCAACACGGTTACATCGTGGTGTGGCCGAAGTATCAGGCTACCCTCACCAGCACGTTCGCGGATTATCCGGCGAATGCGCAGGCCGCATGGACCGATGCCCTCTACCGGCTGCAGAACTTTTACTGGGAAAACCACGTGAAGCCGGCGCTGAATACCAACGGCGTTGTCAAGAACATCATCGTGGGACATTCCTTCGGCGGGTGGATCAGCGCGTGGCTGGCGGGGGCCCAATCGACGGCTGTTCCTCCGTTCCCGCAGCCCGAGGCGCTGGTGATGATCGAGCCGGCCAGTCTGGGTCTTTTGCCGACCCCGACCTTCGCCAACATACCCTCGAACCTCCAATTCACGATCGTTTCGTCCGACCAGGATAACGTCGCCTGTTCGGCGAACGGCGTCCAGATCTTCGAATCCACGCCACAGGTGCCGGCTGCCCAGAAGAACTACCTTTTCTTCCACACCGACAACCACGGCGTGCCGAATCAGATCGGGAATCACTTCTACCCGACTACCAACGGCTACAGTGACGATGCCACGGTCGACGCGCGCGACTACTTCGTCACCTGGAAACTCTCGGAAGCGGCGGCAGCCTGTGCCTTCAGCGGGACCTCCTGCAGCACCTTCCTAGGTAACGGAAATGCCGCCCAGACCACGATGGGTAACTGGAGCGATGGGACTCCGGTGATTCCGATGTCGTACTACGCCGATCCGACCCAGTTGCCGGCAATTACGGGATGCACCACCACCGCCGCGAAGCCGGGGGCGACGGCGAAACAGTAGTGTCCGGCGTCCGCGGCTCAGCCAGAATCAGCGAGTTCACTGAGCCGCGGCCGTGCAGGCCGGTTTTCGGAATTCTTCCAATAGAATGACAGTGACGATTTCCGAACAGAACCCGGATCTTGAATACCTCGGCAAGTTGGCGCAAGGCGACTTTCGCCCTGTTTTCATCGTCGCGCCGCACCGTTCCGGTACTACTCTTTTATACCGGATTCTTGCCGAGACCCGGCATTTCAACGTTGTCACGGTACACCACATTGTGAACCGTCACCGCCTCCTGCAGTTGCATTTCACTGGCCGGGACGCGGCTGCCCGCGAGGAACTGAACGGGCTGTTCGAGTCCAAAGGGGTCGGTGGGGAGTCCATGAACTCACGGGAGTTCAATGCCGACGTTCTTGAGGAATACTGCTACGCTTTCGATCGCCAGGGACGCCAGCCTCGCCTCGCGCCTTCCAATGCCGAAGCTTTCCGGTTGTTCTGCGGGAAGCTGCAGACAATCCAGGATCCCGCCCGTCCGCTGCTTTTGAAGAATCCTTATGACGGCATCGGATTCCTCTATATCCGGGAAGTTTTCCCTCAGGCCAAATTCATTTTCATCTACCGCAGTCCCGTGGACGTGATCAATTCGAGGATCAAACTGAATCGGTTGCTGCTCAGCAAGAAGTTTGAGTATCACGCGACGATCGTTCAGGAATACGCGAACCTGTTCGAGCATCCCGCCAAACTGGCCATGGCCCGCTTTCTGTTTTCCGAGCGCCTGCCGCTGATGACGGAATTGGTTTGCCGGAATGTGGCGCGGAACTGCGATTACGTCGTCGAAAATGTGGGGAAGCTCGGAGGGGACGCGTTCGGGGTCACCTACTCCGACCTGTGCGCCGATCCGACGTCCACGATTCGGCGAATTATGGACTTCCTGGGTTTCGACGAGCACGGGGATTATTCATCCATGATCAGCAGACGCAACCCCGATATTCTCCCTGAAGTCGAGCGCCGCCGGCAGCGCATCGAAAAGCGGAATGAAGCTTATCGCCGCGCCTTCAAAGTCTGAAAATCTCCCGGCGTCGGTTATCTGATTGGAGCACCCGGGAATCCCGCCAATCACCCCGCGCCATGTCGCAAGCGAGCCTTCGCGGGCGTTTTCAACACTTACCCCCCGTCTACCGCGCGAGATCGAACAGGCGCGTAGTACCAGCCGCGCGCGATTGGTACTGGAAGTCTTATTAGTTGATCGCTCGGCCATGTATACTACACAGAACGGGCTGACAGCATGTCAAATTTCGTACGATTTCTGATTGTGCTGGGCCTGCCAGCCTTCCTCGGCGCGTTTCAGGAGCCTGTGGCCACGGTTCAGATCGCGCGCACACCCCAGGGACCCGTTGTTCCGCGGGACTTTATCGGGTTCAGTGTCCAGCAGAGCATGGCCCTGACCTGGTTCGGCAGTGCGGGCAGCAGCAATGCCGTATTTTTCAGGCTGCTGAGAAATCTGGGAACGGGAAGCCTGCGTATCGGCGGCGCGGCCGCGGATTACAGCTGCTGGAGCGGCGAACCCGCGCCCGTACCCTCTCTCTGCCAGTACAGTTTGACCTCGGCCGATTTCAATAGCTGGGCGCTGGCCGGATCGCAGACCGGATGGCCGCTGCTCATAGGTCTGAACCTGGTGCAGAACCAGTCTCCGGCAGCGCCGCAATATACGCTGAACGAGGTGACCACCGCGTTGCTGCCAGCCCTGGCAAGCCGGCCGAACGTCACGCTTCAGGCCCTTGAACCGGGCAACGAGCTCAACCTTTACTCCATGAACCCGGCGTACCGGCCCCCCACCTATGGCGTGCCGGGGCAGATCAGCGACCTGCTGAGCTATATCACGGTCCTGAAGGGCAATGCTTCGACCGCGAATATCCCGATCGCTCTGCCCGCCTACTTCAATCCTTCACTCACCACTCTCACTTCGCAGTTGTATCCCTTATTGGATGGCGTTCTGACGTGCTCCACCTGCGGCGCGGGAAACGCGGGCCTGATCACACTGCATGAGTACCCTCTGACAATCCGGAACGCGACTCCCACGATCGCCCAGTTGCTGGCCAACACGTTGATTCAACAGGCCGTGAGTATTTTCCAGCAGGCGGTCAGCACCATCGGGAGCACATTTGCCCTGAACACCCAAATCGATGAAACCAATTCGGTCTATCCCGACCCCGGACAGACCGGCGTGAGCGATGTGCAGGCGTCCGCTCTGTGGGCGCTGGACTATTCACTCGCGATGGCGCGCTTCGGCGTGCGAAGGATGAACTACAACATTCACCAGCCGAGCTACTACGATCCCGTGGTAATCACAACTTCGGCTCCGGGCGTGTTTTCCGACCAGGTGCAGCCCGAATATTACGCCCTGTATGCGTTCAGCGCGGCCAAAGGTCAGCAGTTCCTTCCCGCGACGATTCAATCGAGCGCCAACATCCGCGCGTATGCCCTGTCGCAATGTTCCACCTGCGCGATCACCGTCTACCTGATCAACAAGGATCTGAGCGCATCCGGTTCTGTCCAGATCAGCCTGTCGGCGCCGGCCGCCAGCGCCACGTACTTCGAGTTGTCCGCGCCTTCGCTCAGTTCCCCAGCTCAGGATGTGCTCTATGGGGGCGTTCAGTTCAACAACAGCACCGGCGCCCTGGCCGGACCGGTGCAGACCACGCCGATCCAGCCAGGCGCAACGGGAGTTTACACTGTCGTTCTTGATAATGCCGCGGCAGGAATATTAACCATTCAACCCTAGTGAAGGCCTATGAGCCCGAACAGAAATCGAAGAGGAAAAACAATGACGCATTTGGGTAACTTCGTCGCGCGCCGGCTGGCGCACGTCCTATTGTTTGGAGGCATATTGTCGGGGAGCCTGGGCGCGAATCTGTATGCCCAGTTGCAGGCTCCGGTGGTAACAACCTCGGCGCCGTCCCCACAGCCGCTGGGAACAACCATTACCTTCACCGCTTCGGCACGGGATTCGAATATTAGTAATCCCGTTACCTATCGTTTTGAGACTTCACCCGACGGCGTGAATTTTTCCTTAGCGCAGGACTATAGTCTGACCAATATCTGGGTGTGGACCCCGAACACTCAGGAGGGTTCGTTCGTGATGCGTGTCACCGCCAGAGACCTGCTGGCCGGCCTGTTTGCTCCGACTCTGGTTCCGTTTACCGCGACTCCCCTGGTAACGGGAACGCTTCCGGTCGTGACTGCCACAGTGCATCCGCTGGTGGCATTGTTCAGCGCTCCCAGCTGCCCGGCGGGCAGTTTGATACGGGTCGGCTTCAAGTCGACGAGTCCTGGCGCGCCGATGCAGTACGCTCCCATGAGACCATGCCACCCCCCAACCACCATGAATTTCTACATCGCGGGCATGTATGCGTCGACCACTTACAATATGCACTACGAGATCTCGACCGGAGGCGTCGTGACGCCGAATCTGACCCTGTTGCCGTTCACGACCGGGTCGATATCTCCATCCCTGCCGCTGCCACTCGTCAGCGTGCTGACTGCACCCACCGCCCAGTCAGACCCGAGCACCCCATTCATCTTTACAGGATTCGCGCCCCCAAACAATACACAGCCTCCGGAGTATCCTGAAGCCACCGATTTGGCAGGCAATATCGTGTGGTATTACCCGGTCAACGGGATGATTCCCAGGATCATCACCGCAGATCCCCTGCTGGGAACCACGTTCACCTCCATCAAGCCGGGTAATGGTACCGGCACCGGTGTTTTCCCCCTCGCCAATCCGGCGGCGGGCCAGTCGGTTTCTCAGGTGGATCTGGCAGGCAACACACTGCGCCAAACCAATTCTCAGGTCGTTTCGGAGCAGTTAATGGCCATGGGTACCGATCCAATCGTCGATTTCAATCACGAAGCCACCCTGTTGCCGAATGGAAATACGATCGTGATCGGTACCCCGGAGCGCGTCTTTCCGGCGGGAACTCAGGGGTCCCCAACACCCGTGACGATCCTCGGCCTGATGCTGATGGAGCTGGATAAGAACTACCAGCTGGTCTGGTACTGGAACGCGTTCGATCATGACGGCGGGGGGACGCAACTCGACATCAACCGGCCCTCGCCGCTGTTGGAGACCTGCGTCGTTGAGCAGTACGGGTGTCCTCCTTACGTATACACATCTCCCGCCAATGACTGGCTCCACGGCAACTGCGCCCAGGTTCAGCTGGCGGACGGAAGTCTGGTGGTATCCCTGCGTAACCAGGACTGGGTCATCAAGATCGACTTCGGGTACCCGAACGGGAATGGCACGCAAAACATTAAGTGGCGCCTGGGGCTGGGCGGCGACTTCACCATAAACTCCAACGTTCAGTTTCCGTGGTTTTCCGGCCAGCATGACGCGGAGTTCCAGGGAACTCAGGTGGCGGGCGGGCCTCTGGCAACGGTTATGACCGTGCTGGACGACGGCAACACCCGGGTTGCCCAAGGCGGGCCGGGATCCCGAGGCGCCGCCTACACCGTTAACGAGGCCACCATGACGGCATCGTTCTATGCAGAGGCCGGACTGACCGTTTTCACCCACGCCCTTGGAAGCGCGCAGCAACTCCCCAACAAGAATTACTGGTACGATGCGGGATGGGTCGTCGGCCCAGGCAACACTTTTTATGAGGAAAGCTCGGAATATACACCGAATGGGACGCTCGTTTATCTCGTGAAGGCGCCTGCCACGGCCTACCGCTCCTGGAGGATGCCCAGTATGTACAGCCTTTCGGGAACCTACGAGCCGTGAGAATCTCACATCCCGTTTCCCGATTTTCACTTTCCACACTGCCGGCAAGGAAACTTGAGGTGATGATAATGAAGGCGTTTCAGCCCGGAATCCAGGCGCGGTTTGCGGCGGTAGTGTTCCTCACCGCGGCATCGTCGATCGCCCAGATTCTTCCGGGCCCGGGCTGCGCGGTCAGCCAAGCCTGGACCGTGCAGGAAAATATGTACACTGACACGCTGGGTTACTCAAATACCGACTACCCCGACGCCAACGTCACATACTGGAGCAGATATATATACGAAGGGCCCCCGGGCAATCAGGGAAACATAACCATCCACGGCCAGTACCCGGCATCCCGGTATTTTTCCTTTTCGGTCGAAGATGGCGATGGGAACGCTCTGGGCGAACTCAACGACTCCGGGATTGTCCCGGATGCCGGCCAAAACAACCCGTTTCAAACTGCCGGCCCGCAGGGTACCTATACGTTCACGGTTGTTTGGGGCAACCAGCCGCCCTTTCCCCCTCCGAATACCCTTTACGCCGGCAGCCAGAGATTGGTGGAAATCGCTTATCGGGTCTATTATCCGAATGTTCCGGGCACTCCGAACGGCGGCACCACCAACCCGATTCTGCCAACGATTACCGTGAATCAAACCACGATGCCTGTTTGTGGGGTGCAGCCCTACTACAGCCCCATCACCGCGACCGTTTGGGGCCGGCTGGACCAGAGCGATTTCAGCGGGGTTAAACCTCCGGCAGGGCCGTCGGCCACGAATCCGCCACAATGGTCCTTGTTTGCCACCTCCGCCGAGCCTAACGGTTTGGACGGGAACCTGAACGATACGTATATGACCGCCTATCTCAGCCGCGACTTCATGACTGCATCGGGCACAAACCTCGTGGTTGTAAGGTTCCTCGCTCCGTTGTTTCCGGACACCCAGGCCGGAATTCCATCTTACGCGGCGGGGCAACAGGTGCGATATTGGTCGCTCTGTACAGATGAGCCGCTCGCGACCGCTGTCTCGCGGTGCGTGCCCGACGACCAGGCAGCGAGCCGGAACGGTTATGTGACTTTCGTCATCTCGGATCCATCGAGTCGCCCGAGCGCGAATGTCCTGAGTCGATATGGCGCCACCTGGATTGCCTGGGGAGCGCTGCAGTATGCGGGGGATTTCCTGTACGACAGGAATTATCAGCAGATGACAAGCGCCGGCGGAGCGTTCTACTACAACGCTCTGGTTTATCGCCAGACGCTGGCGAGCCCATCCTTTACGCAGTCCATGGCGAATATCGCGACGCTGCCCCCTTCTCAGCAGAGGGCGGCGATGGGCGCCTATTGGCCGGTCAGCGGATATTGCACATCCGCTCAGTTTCAATCGATGGGACCCAGTTGCATCGGGCAACAATCGAAACCAGTCGGGCCTTAAACCCGTTCAATTAATGCGGCGCACGGCTTGGGCGTTTGCGGATCCGGGCGGCGTCACTCCGCAGTGTTCACAGTCGCGTTCTCCTCGCAAACCACGGTTCCATGCGAATCGTATAAGCCGGAGACAACCGTGATGTTCCCGCCGGTGGATGTGAAGGGAACCTGCCTGCTGCGCGTCACTGCGGGAGATTCGGCAGGGAGTGCGACGGACCAGAGCTGGTCCAGAAATACGTTGCCCTGGAACACCCGCGTGGTCCAAGTGTAAGGCTGGGCGCTGCCGATGCTGGAGCCCAGCTTCAGCATGCCATCGGAATAAGAGACTGTCAGGCCGACCGCGCAAACCGGCATCGTCCCCAGCTTGTTCGCTTGAAACTCCGTGTACCAGATGGTCCCGTTGGGCCCGGGAATGATTCGCCAGGCTCTCGAATTCGTGCTGCCGTCCGGATACTCGGTGATCACCCCGGCCGTGGTGATCCGGCCGATCTGGTTGACGTTGGGGGAATACTCGGTAAACCAGAGCGTGCCGTCGGGAGCGTTGGTGATTCCCGACGGGATGCTGCCGTGCGTTGGCATCACCCATTCGGTAAGCACGCCAGTGGTGGGATTCAGCCGGGCCACCTTATTGCTCGCGTTTTCCGGTACCCAGAGGTTGTTGTCGGGGCCGACGATGATTTGATCCGGAAGGCTGCCCGGAGTGGGAAAAGGATAAAAGTTCGTGAACACGCCGGCGGTGGTGATGCGTCCGATCTGATTGCCATTGATATCGTTGAACCAGATCGCCTGGTCCGGGCCGACTGTGATTCCCGTGGGTTCGCTGTTCGGTGTAGGAATCGGATACTCCGTGAATTGCCCATTAGTGGTCATGCGGCCGATCTTACCGCCGACGTATTCGGTGAACCAGAACGCTCCGTCCGGGCCCAGGCAGATGCGGCGAGGGCTGCTGCCGGCGGTCGGAATGGCATATTCGTTGGTGACCACGCCTGCCGTCGTGATCCGACCGATGATGTTGGCGCCGGCAGCGGTGAACCAGACGGCCTGATCGGGGCCTATCACGAGATCCCATGGATAACCGTTTGTTGTGCCGGGCAGCGTGTACTGGGTAATGGCTCCCGTGGAGGGAACCATGCTCGAGATGATATTCACCGCACTTTCGCTGAACCAAAGGTTGCCATCGGGGCCGAGAATGAGCGCCTCCGGTTCGGAACCCAGAGTCGGGACATTGTACTGGGTGGTTTGAATCGTTCCGGCCCCAAACAGATTCAGGGCGCAGAAAACCACGATGAGAGTAAGCCGAAGCATCCTCAAAGCCTCCTTGTCGTGTGATTTAATACTGTACACGAGGGAGCAAGGGGAAGCAACACACAAAGTACTATTGCGGCGCCAGGCCGGAAAACGGGCTGAGTACCAGCCCGTCCTCGCTAAAATCGGACATTATAAAGAATCAGGCGCAATACGGAGCTTCCGAATTCGCGCCCGACCGCGCAATTGATAATTGCCTCATTCGACGCAATGGAGCTGTTTCGAGGCATAGTACCGACGTCTCCGGGTTGCGCGGGAAAACTCTTCCAAAGCAGACCGGCATAGGGTAAGATGAGCGGAGCACCCGTGTCTCCCGAGAGGCTTGACGATGACGCACCAGGATAATTTCCCCGCGCGCCGGTTGGCGCGCGTCCTTGTTCTTGTAAGCATACTGTCCGGGGGTACAGGCGCACGCTTGTATGCCCGACTTCAGGTCCAGGCCGTAAGCTCCGTGGCGTCCCCGCAGCCACTGGGAACAACCATTACCTTTACCGCTTCGGCATCGGATTCGAATGCCGGTAATCCCGTTACGTATCGTTTTGAAACCTCACCCGATGGAGTGAATTTTTCGGTCGCGCAGGACTATAGTCTCACCAACGCCTGGCTGTGGACTCCCAACACGCAGGAGGGCTCGTACGTAATCCGTGTCACGGCGCGAGACTACCTCGCCGGGCTGACTTCTCCAACCCTGATTCCGTTTACTGTAAATTCCAGGGTCGCCGGAGCCAACCCGGTCGTGGTTTCGACGGCGAACCCATTGGTGGCCTTGTTCAGCGCTCCGAGCTGCCCGGCGGGCAGTTCGATGCGAGTCAGCTTCCGGTTGAACAGCTCCGGCGCTCCGACGGCCTACACCCCCCTCAGACCGTGCCATCCCCCGACCTCGATGAATTTTTATATCGCGGGCATGATGGCGTCGAGCACTTACGTTATGCACTACGAGATCTCGACCGGGGGCGTCACGAGTCCGAACCCAGTCGCCCTGCTGTTCACGACAGGCCCGATCCCGGCTTCGTTGGCATTGCCGGCCTCCAAGGTACTGGTCGCGCCAGGCTCCCAGTCGGATACCGCTCTTGGCATTGTGATTTCGTCATTCGCGAGAACAGATTCGACTCTGTTGGCGGCATATCCCGACGCAACCGATCTGAATGGAAATATCATCTGGTATTACCCCGTTGAAATACTCCTCACCAGGGTCATCACCGGAGATCCTCTTCTCGGAACCACCTTCACTTCGATTGTGACCGCGCAAGGGACCGGCACGGGTACTCTTGGGACCTTTACCGGATACCAGGGCCTCGCCGAGTTTGATCTGGCAGGGAACGTAATCCGCCAGACCAATTGCGACCGCGTTTCGGAGCAGTTACTGGGCCTGGGTACCGATGCAGTCGCGGGTTTCAGCCACGACGCCATCCGGCTGCCGAACGGAGATACGATTGTGATCGGAATGGATCAGCGAATCTTTCCCGCTGGAACACAGGGGTCTACGGGGCCCGTCGATATACTCGGCAACATACTGATCGAGCTGGATTCGAACTTTCAAGTGCTCTGGTACTGGAACGCATTCGACCACGACGGCGGGGGTACGCAACTCGACATCAATCGGCCCGCGATCCTGGCAGAGAAGTGTACCGAAGTGTATTGGGGGTGCCCTGGTGTCCTGCTCTCAATCCCGGCCAACGACTGGCTCCATGGCAACAGTGTTCAGTATGAGGCCGCGGACGGAAGTCTGGTGTTTTCCATGCGTAACCAGGACTGGGTCATCAAGATCGACTTCGGGAACGGGAACGGCACGCAGAATGTGCTTTGGCGGCTGGGGGAAGGAGGAGACTTCACCATGTTGTCCGCCGCTCCCATCCCGTGGTTTTCCGGCCAGCATGACCCGGAGTTCCAGGGAACCCAGGTCGCGGGGGGACCAATGCCTCAGTTAATGACGATGCTGGACAATGGCGACACCCGAGTGGCGCAGGACCCGGGAACCGGATCCCGCGGTTCCGCGTACGCCGTCGATCAGACCGCGATGACTGTGGAGTTTTATTTTAAGACCAGTCTGAACGTATACAGCTATGGACTTGGAAGCGCGCAGATCCTCCCCAACAAGAATTACTGGTTCGATGCGGGGTGGCTCAGCACCGGTCCCAACGAGTTTTTCGAGCAAAGTACGGAATATACGCCCGCGGGTGAGATCGTTTACCAGGTGCAGGCGCCAACAACGGCCTACCGGTCGTGGAGAATGCCGAGCATGTACACTATTTCGGGCACCTACGAGCCATGAGATCCTTTCCCTGCACGGTTTCCACACGGTCGTTCAAACCTCAATAAACCGCGGAAATGCGGCAACTCGGAGTCCTTTGGTGCGGCTGGGCGGGTAATCCGGTAAATGTGTGTGGCTGTCCTGGTGGCCGCGTCGTTGGAAGCTATTCCGATCACCTTCCAGATGTGCTCAATAAGGCGTTTCAGCCCATATTGGTCTGCGCCTGAAACGCGCTGGACTTTTCTCCCAGAGGAGACTTTCCGTGAATCGAATTCTGCTGTTTCCGGCGCTTGCGTTCGCGAGCGGCGTTTCCGCGTCCGCCCAGGGTCCAGCAAGCCCGGTGATCGTGGCCGCATGTCACGCTGACGAATCAAGTCCAGGGGATGGGATCTTCAACCGATCCCATCCCGTTCTTCACCCCGACCCACAACGGTCTCTATCGGGCGACGACTTATACCACGTGTGGCGGCGCTGCCGCGATTACGTATTCCCCACAAGGCGGGAACGCCCCTACCGCGCGATCGATTCAGGCGTTTCCTGGCGTCGTGGGTCAATCGATCGGCTACTTCACCGTAGTCGTTGGTTGCGACAAGCCCTTCCACGTCTGGATTGTGCTCGAAGAGTTGTAGTGCAGGGACGCACATTCAGCGCGCTACCGCTACGCTTCGGGATTACTGAATCGAAACCTGTCCGGCGTTGGATACCCGGCCATCGACAGTCAGGGCTACGTTGAGGAGACCCGAACCCTCGAGGCTTACGGGAAGCAGAACGTTGATCTGGTCGAGGCCCGCATCCAGACCCTCGGCACCGGCGAATTCGGCGGTCTGAGACAACACCATAGTCCCCGCCTGATTGGTGAAACTGATTGTGACCGGGTTCGCATGATTCCGCACGCCTGTTCCGAAAAGAATCAGATACGTTTGCCCCGAACTGACATTGATCGGAACGGTTGTGCAGGTGGCAGCGGTGGGGCAGGTAAAAGTGAAGGCGTTTCCCGGCTGGAGATAAGCCGCAGCGGGTCCGGCGGCCGAGGAATTGGCCGTATAGAGACCGGGCGCCACGTTCTCCACATCGAAGAAGTCCGTCGTTTGCGCGCCGTCGGCGCTGGTGGTGGTGACCAGAGCGGGCCCGGGCGCCGTCGCCGGCGGAACCTGCCAGTTGACCTGCTTCGCGTTCTCAAAGAAGACGTTCGCGGGACGGGAGGCGCCTTGGGCGTCCTGAACGGTCACGGTGGTTCCCGCCAGGTTCGTTTCCACGGTTGTTGCCGAGTTTTGTCCGACCCCCAGATTGTTTCCAAAACTCACGGAGATCGAACTCGGCGCCTGCGGGTAATTCACGTACGAGGCGGTGGATTCGGTGGTCGAACTCAGTTCCACGGTGAGCTCCCAGATGGACCCGGTTTGCCCGAACGCCGACTGTCCGCTGGCAGCCTTATCGGGAAAGTACAGGATGGCCTGCAATCCATTGGGACTCCAGTCGCAGGGGCCGACCGAGACAACCGATGGCACGTAGAAGTCGGGGATGGTGGCGTTGAAGAATTGGCCCCGTGAATCGGTAAGCCACGTGATTTTCTTCTTATCGCTGCCATCGTAGTTCATGGTCCAATACTCCTGAACCAGATTCAAAAGGGTGGAATCGAGGCCATAACTCGAAATGTACAGAAGCTTGTTCAGCGTGGGATGAGGCCGCCCCTGTTCGTCCCAGGAGCCAGGCGTGCTGTTCAGGTTGACCAGCGCCTGAGTATTCAGATTGAAGGAGTACTGGTCGTAACCAACTATCGGGCCGCTGCAGCCCTCCGACGGATTGCCAGCGTAGAATACGGTCGAATCGTCCAGGCTGAAACCGTCAGGCTCATAGAAGGGACCCGTGCACTGCGCGCCCCCGCCCGGCGCGCCCGTGTAAAGGAGCGTCACCTGAGGCGCGCCGTTGACGACAGTGAACGAAGCCACCTTCAGTTCCCAGTCTCCATCGAAAGCCCCCGTCCCATTGGCAATCAACTGACCCCAGGCGATCATCTCGCCGCGGCTCGACGTGTTGTGTGAGAATTTCGGTTCCAGTGCGCCGCCGTTATGCGCAGTATAGGCCTCGCTGGCCGCAACCGGCCAATAATTCTTCCCGGCGGCGTCCATAATGTAAATGAAGTCGTTCACGCCCAGGCCTGGACGCGAGTTCATGTTCTCCGCCGCGGTGTAAGTCGTATCGTTGCGCTGCACCTCAAATACGATGTATTGGCCCGTAGGGTCCCAATCGGGATTTCCTTTGTTGTAATACGGCTGCGGGTTCGAGAAACCGACAAGCGGCGGAGGCTCCCAGTTACACGTCAGACAGATCTTATTGCTGCCATCCGGATTCATCGTCCAGACATCGTAAAACCCGGTGGTGGTGTTTATGCTGTCGTACGCAATCACGTTGTTCGGGCCGTGCGACCACGCCGCACGGCCTCCGTACGGCGATGCAACAATCTGCTGCATTGCCGTCAATCGAAAATCCTGGGCGTGAGCCGCTAAAGCTGCGCACGCCAGAATGAGGCCCAGGCGCAGCCCTGTCCGCGACTTGTTCATGAGGCGACTCTCGTTTCGTTTCTTCACGTTGGCTCCTCGTTGGCTCCGGTTTCGCAAGGATGGCGCGACCGGGCGTTCCCTTTCCAGCACGTGGAGTGCCGCGAACTGCGTGCCACTCGCAATGCATGTTATAGACAGCACCTGCATACATCCCTGAAAATTCACAACGGTCGCGAACGCGGACGTGAAAAATCTGTACGTTTGTGGCACGAGGGAAACAGCCCCGGATTACTGAATCGCCACCTGGACGGCGTTGGATGTCCGGGAATCCACGGTCACGGTGACGTTGAGGAGACCCGAACCCGCGAGACTTACCGGAAGCAGGACGTTGATCTGATTGAGGCCCGCTTCCGTGCCCTGAGCGCCCGCAAAGGAGGCGGTCAGAGACGCCAGTACAGTGCCCGCCTGATTGGTGAAATCGACGGTGGCCGGGCTCTGGTGGTACTGCAGGCCAGTGCCGAAAAGAATCAGGTACGTTTGCCCCGAACTGACGTTGACCGGCACGGTAGTGCAGGTGGAAGCGGTGGGGCAAATAGAAGTGGACTGGTTCCCTGGCTGAAGGTAAGCCGCCGCGGGTCCGGAGCCCGACGAATTAACCCCGTAAAGACCTGGGCCCACACTCTCCACATCGAAGAAGTCCGTCGACTGGGCGCCGTCACCGCTGGTGGTCGTAACCAGCGCGGGCCCGAGCGCCGTCTGCGCCGGAATCAGCCAGTTGACTTGTTGCGGATCCACAAAGAACAGATCAGCCGGACGGGACACGCCCTGCGAGTCGAGGACGCTCACGGTGGTTCCTCCGAGGTTCGTTCCCAGGGGGATCGTTGTGGCCTGGAATTGTTCCGTCGCCAGGTCGCTTCCAAAGCTAACGGGGATCGAGTTCGGCGACTGCGGGTAGTTAGCGTACGAGGCTGTGGACTGCGTGGTGGAACTGGGCTCCAGGGTGAGTAACCAGAGGGACCCGGTTGCCCCGAAGGTCGACTGCCCGCTGGCATTCGTATCGGTGAAATACACTACGGCCTGCAAGCCGTCGTGGCTCCAATCGGAACGGCCCGCCGAGGTATTCCCCGGTATGTAGAAGTTGGGTATGGTGGTGTTGAAGGACTGGCCCCGGGGATCGGTGACCCACGTGATTTTCTTCTTGTCGCTCCCATCGTAGTTCATGGTCCAATACTCCTCGATCAGGTTGCCGCTCTGGCTCAGGCCATAACTCGAAACGTACAGAAGCTTTTTCTGCAGCGGGTGAGGCCGCGCGTGCTCCTCCCAGAACTCCGGCGTGTTGGTGATGTCGGTGTAGGCTTGCGTATTCAGGTCGTAGGTGTACTCGTCATAACCATACATCACGCCGCTGCAGCCAGCCTGGGGGTTGCCTGAGTAGAAAATGATGGAATCGTCCAGACTGAAACCGTGGGTCTCGTAGAAAGGACCCTGGCATTGCACGCTCCCGCCGGGAGAGACCACGTACAGGAGCGAGACCACTGGTGCGCTGAGGACAGTAGTAAACGAAGCCACCTTCAGATCCCAGACGCCATTGTAATTCGCGTTGGCCCCCGTTCCATTGGCGACCTCCTGGGCCCAGGTGATCATCACGCCCCGGCTCGACGTGCCGTGCGAGAATTTCGGATGCAACACGCCGCCGTCGTGGGGGGTATAGTTGGCGCTGGCCGCAATCGGCCAAAAGTTTTTCCCGGCCGCGTCCATAATATACAGGACGAGGTCCTCGCCTACGCCAGGGCGCGCGTTCGTGTCCTGGGCAGCCGTGTATGTTGTATCGTTGCGCTGTACCTCAAATACGATGTATTGGCCTGTCGGATCCCAATCCGGATTTCCCTTGTTGTAATTGGGCTGCGGGTTGGAAGCGGCGCCGTTAGCCGGTGGTGGCTCCCAGTTGCATGTCAGGCAGATCCGATTGCTGCCGTCCGGGTTCATCGTCCAGACATCGTAAAACCCGGTGGTGGTATTTATGCTGTCGTACGCGATCAGATTGTTCGGTCCCGGCGACCACCCCGCGCGACCGCCATAGGGCGAAGGAACAAGCTGTTGGAGTCCCACCACTCGAAAATCAGGATTCTGGGCGTCAGCCGTTGATGCCGCGCAGGCCAGAATGAGGCTCATTCCGAGGCGCGCTGCCAGCGCTGGCCGTGATATATGCATCAGGCGATTTATTTGGGGTTTCTCCATTTTCGCTCCGTGTTTTGGGTTTGGTCCCGTGCGGCTGACGCGACCTCGCGCTTAGCTCGCTAATCTTTTTAGCACGTAGAGGGCCTAACTCAAAAGAGCAGGTAGTGCGATTTATCGCACTATCGGAGGATAAAGTGTCACAGTCGAATGGTCCGGCCGATCAATCCTTCGATGAGCCCGCGGTTGGCTTTCCGCTTGAGGGATGGTTTTGGGAAAAGGATCCCGTCCCGTTGCCGTACAGCACTGTGACGTAGCTGTCAAAATGGGCGATGGCGAGATCCAGGTAACCGTTGTGATTGGTGAAATGACCCGCTACGAGCGCAACGCTGCCCGGGCCACCGGTGTAATAGTCCACGGGCGCCGCAAACGTTCCGTCGCCGTTGCCCATGAATATCGCAACACTCACGCCTCCGGTAGAAGTCGCGCCCGCATTGGAGACAGCCAGATCAATGATACCGTCGCCGTCGAAATCGGCGCTGACAATGGCAGTCGTGGTCGAACCCGAAGCGTAGTTCACGGCAGGCTGGAACGTTCCGTCGCCGTTGCCCAGCATCACTGAGATGTCTCCGGCTTCATCCGCGGTTGCCAGATCCGCCTTTCCATCTTTATTAAAATCGCCTGTCACGATGGAGTGGGGCAGACCATCCGTTGCGAGTGTCCCGCCGATCCCTTCGCTGCGAAACGTGCCATCGCCGTTACCCAGGAGTATCGTCACATTATTCGAACGGATGTTTCCCACTGCCAGATCCACTTTCCCATCCCGGTTGTAGTCGGCTATCGCTACCGAATGAGGCGCGGTGCCGACTGCGTAACTGACCGGAGCCTGGAACGTGCCATCGCCGTTTCCCATGAGCACCGAAACCTGATTGGCTGCCCAGGCCGTGGCTACGAGATCCAGTTTGCCATCGCCATTAAAGTCATAGGCGGAAACCCACGCCGTACCGCTTGCGGCGGCGTAGTAGACGGATGTCTGGAAAGTCCCGTCACCGTTCCCGAGCAGAATGGAAACCCCGTCCGCCGCGCACATCGGACACGGTGGTGGGGGAGGAGTCCCCGTCTCCTCCGAATACCACGCGTTGGCTACCGCCAGATCGAGGATTCCATCGCGGTTAAAATCGCCGACCGCAAGACCCGTGGGCCACTGTCCGACGGGATAGTTCTGCTCCGGTTGAAAGGTCCCGTTGCCGTTGTCGAGGAGGACTGTGATCGTCCCGTCGTGATAGTTCGCCGTGACTACATCGATGTTGCCATCGTGACGAAGGTCGGCTGAGACGATGAACTTTGGATAAGCGCCGGTCGGATATTGCGGCGCGGGTTGACACCAGCCAGCGGCCACGAACGCCACCAATCCGCCTACAATTCTCAATGCGCGCATAGCTGCCTCCTTGAGGAAATTCGGCCGCCCGCAGGCTCGGCTGACCACAACTTCCCACTTTTTACAATCCGTGGAAAAAGTATACAACAGCACCACGTCCATGTACCAGCGCTTTCGCGGCCTTCATCTGAATCAGTACTCGTGGTACTGAAGCCATGATCGAACGTGCGCGAGCCTGGTGAAAGGTTAACTGCTATCCGCCGGACCGGGCGCGTTAACCCGCTAACTCTAAACCAGGTTAACCACGGTCTACGGCAACGTTTCATCCCAAATGGTCGTCAACTCAGATTCCGACTACCTGTAATAAACCGGTGCCCCAGCGCCACTTCGTACTTTATACTGTGTTTATCAACTGCCTAACCAACAAGGATGATGGCAGAGGGTTCGGAGGAGATCATTGGGCGTTTTTTGGGGTGCCTCGTGGGCATCATGCAGGGCGAAGCCAGGCTCGGGTGGATCAGGACTTTCGATTCTCCCTTTAGTACTTTTACTACTTCTATCCGGTTGGACCGCTAAAGCGCAAACTACTCCAGCCCAGTATCAGACCCTCTACAACTCATTGTCAACGACGGTTCAGTCGTTCGCGGGCGAAGTCAACGCCGGTTGGAATCAATCGATAGGACCAATGGCCCAGTCCGCGCAGCTTGGTTCGGCCAGTGACGTAGTTGGGTCATCCAACATCCTGAACCCGCTCTATTACAGCGACATCGTTATTCCCGAGCTGAACGAGCTCGAGGCCCTGGGCGTCAAGGCTGTGGTCGTCATCATCGACTTTCCGATGCTTTACCCGGGCTTTTATTCCTCCAGTCCATCAACCTACCAGTCGTACCTGACCTTCTATACGCAGCTCGCGGAGGCTATACACGCCCGGGGAATGAAGATGATCGTCGGAACCGGCGCCGCCTGGTCCTCGGGAGTCTTCGCTGTTCCCAACGTCGCCACCTACTATGCCAGCCTGACCCTGAACCAGTATCTCGTTCAACGGACTACTCAGGCGGTAACCATAGCAACCGTGATTCGTCCGGACTTCATGACCGTCGTTTGCGAACCTGACACGGAAGCGTCGGAAACGGGCTTCTCCCAATTGGGAAACCTAACCACCAGCACGGCCCTGCTCACCTCGATGGTGAGCGCGATCCATAAGGCGGGAGTGACCGGTTTGAAGATCGGCGGCGGCACCGGTTCCTGGGTGCCTTCCTGGCAGTCCTGGATGCAGAGTTTCGCGGCCGCCGGCGAGGATTATTACGATATTCACGTATTCCCCATAGCGGGTACAGATTTAACCCAACTGCCGGCCATGGCGAACTACGCGGCGAGTCTGGGCAAGCCGATCGCTTCCACTCAGTTCTGGCTGTCGAAGGAATCCGCCAGTGAGGTTACGACAATAACCTACGGTCAGGTGGCTTACCTGGACGCCTTCAGTTTTTGGATGCCGCTCGATCTTACATTTCTCCAGAATATGGTTCATTTCGGTTACTGGAAGAACGCTCTGTTTATGAGCCCGTTCTGGGAAGAGTATTTCTTCTCCACCTTACCCTACAATTCCACGACGGCGGCGATGAGTCAGGCGCAAATCATCAGTATGGCGCAAACCAACGCCAACCAGGCGATCCAGGCTGCCCAATACGATTCGGAAGGACTCGCCTATGGTCAGCTTGTCACCAATCCGCCAAACACCACTCCGCCAACTGCCCCCACCGGGCTGACCGCAACCGCTTCAGCCACGACGGCCAATCTGAACTGGGCGCCGTCCACGGACAATGTCGGGGTGGCAGGCTACTCGGTTTCGCGGAACGGCGTCGTCATCGCCACCACCCCGCTGCCCACGTATTATGATACGGGGCTTACCCCTTCAACGCTCTACACCTACGCAGTTTCCGCATACGGCGGTGCGGAGAATCATTCGGGCTGGACTCACCTGAATGTGACAACGATGAAATAGCCTTCCTGCCGGCCACTCAAGGATTGGCCGCCCCGCCTGCCTAAAAAAACCCCGCTTCCGAGCCGGCATTCTCCGGCTGAAACTGCCGCCCGCCGTCCGGCGCGGTCCGCACGATAACCTGCTGGAGACAAGCGCGTTATAACTCTAGCGAATGGTCGTATCTTATCTATTTGCAACGGTTTCATTTACGCAATCCTGTCATACACTGATCTCGTAATTCACTCGCGGTTTGATTGTATCTTTACCAGTTGCCTGAGCAGATAAAGGCAGGGATTCGGAGGGAATTTGAGAGCAGTTCGGTTTGATGCGCCATGGGCCTCTTTGAAAAAGGGTTGGGCACCGGTCCTGGCAAAGCTTTGGATCCTGCCCATGGTCTTGGCGCTTCCCGGGCGGACGCTGCTGGCACAAGCCACTCCGGCCCCATTCCAGACCCTTTACAACTCCCTGGCAACGACAGTCCAGTCGTTTGCAAGTGAAGTCAACGTCGGCTGGAATCAATCGCCTGGGCCAATGGCCGAGTCCGCGCAGCTTGGTTCGGCCACCGATGCGGTTGGGCCATCCAACATCCTGAATCCGTTGTATTACAGCAACATAGTCATTCCCGAGCTGAACGAGCTCAAGGCTCTCGGCGTTAAGGCGGTGGTCGTCATTATCGATTTCCCAACGCTCTATCCGGGTTTCTACTCCTCCAGTCCGGCCACCTACCAGGGGTACGTGAACTTTTACGTGCAGCTCGCCGCCGCCATCCATGCCCGGGGCATGAAGATGATTGTGGGAAACGGCGCCGCCTGGACCAAGGGAATGTTTGCGGTTCCGAACGTCGCCTCATACTACGCAAACCTGAGCCTGAATCAGTACATCGCGGAACGTACCGCTCAGGCGGTCACCATCGCAACCGTGATTCACCCGGATTATATGACTGTAGTATGCGAGCCGGACACGGAGGCGTCGGAAACGGGGCTTTCCCAATTGGGGACCCTCAGCACCAGCACGTCCCTGCTCAAGTCCATGGTGACCGCGATCCATCAGGCGGGAGTAACCGGTTTGAAGATCGGCGGCGGCACCGGGTCCTGGATGCCTTCCTGGCAGTCCTGGATGCAGAGTTTCGCGGCCACCGGCGAAGATTATTATGAGATTCACGTATTCCCCATAGCCGGCACATATCTAACCCAATTGCCGGCCATGGCGGATTATGCGGCGAGTTTGGGTAAGCCAATTGCCTCCAGTCAATATTGGATGTCGAAGGAAGCCCCCGCGGAGGTCAACACGATCACCTACGATGAGGTCGCCTCCCGGAACCCGTTCAATTTCTGGAGGCCGCTCGACCTGGCCTTCATCCAGAACATGGTTCACTTCGGCTACTGGAAGAATGCTCTGTTTATGAGTCCGTTCTGGTCGGAATACTTCTTCGCCACTTTGCCCTACAGTTCCGTGGCGGACAACCCGACTCAGTCGCAGATCGTGAGCATGGCGCAAACCGCGGCCAACCAGGCGATCCAGATTGCCCAATACGATCCTGAAGGGATCTCTTATGGCCAGATGATTACTCCCGCCGCGAACAGGACGCCACCTTCCGTGCCCATCGGGCTGATGGAGAGCGCGGGGTCCACCACGGCCAATCTGACCTGGGCGGCGTCCACGGACACCGTCGGAGTGGCCGGCTATTCGGTTTCCCGGAACGGAGTCGTCATCGGAACTACCCCGCTGACTACCTATTACGATACCGGGCTTTCTCCTTCCACCGCTTACACCTATGCGATTTCCGCATACGACGGTGCGGGAAATCAGTCGGGCTGGACTGGACTGAATCTGACGACGATGAAATAGTCGCCCGCGGAAAGGCTTGTCGATCAGACCGGCAGACTGATGCCGGATGCTATACTTGCCGCAGGAGTACCTGGCGTGGCGTCCGATGCCGTTTCTCAAATGAGTGCCATCGTTGACGCGCGCACGGACCATCTGCGTCGCCAGCTTCTCGCCGGCGCCATCTTCCCCTTGAATCTGAGCGATGAGTTCGCATCGCTCGCCGACCTCCGCGGGGACGAGCCCATCTCCATCGTCGCCAGCCATTCGAAGAGTGGCCCCCACACTTTTGAAGCTCTGACTTTCAAGCGTTGCCAGGAATTGGCGGACCACTACGCGCGGGGTTTGCGGGAGCATGGCGTCCGGCGCGGCGACACCGCGGTGATCCTGATGAAGCCGACGCTGGAGTTCGTTCCCATCTTCCTCGCTCTCTGGAAAGTCGGGGCAATACCGGTTACGGTTGACCCGGGAGCGCCCAAACAACAAAAACTGAAATCGATCGAAGACATCGGGCCCAAGCTGCTGGTGGGGATTCCCATCGCCCATGCCCTGCGCTTGCTTTATCCCAAAGTATTTCGCACCATTACTCACGCGGTTACCGTCGGCAAACGTGGCATTCCAGGCGCGCCCTCCTTCCGGTCTTTCATCCGGAAAGAAGAGAAGAGCCGGCCCTTTCAATCCGAAGCAGTCATGTCGGACGACCCCATGGCGATTGTGTTCACGAGCGGAAGCACGGGACCGCCCAAAGGCGTTGTCTATACCCAGGCCAACGGCGCGGCGATCATTCAGGCAATGAAGGAAGCCCTCGGAATCGGCCCCGATGAGGTCTGTCTTGCCTGCCATCCGGCGTTTGCGCTTTACTTTGTGGGCGCCGGGGCTACCGTCATCAGCCCCGATATGGATCCGCGTTATCCCCGCGATGCCGACCCATCCTGCCTTCTGGCGATTATCCGCGATCGGAAACCCACTACGGCGTTCATGCAGATTCCCGTGATCCGGAATCTTGTGCAATACTGCGCTGCCCGCGGAGAGAAAATCCCGTATTTGCGCAGAATTCTCACGACGGGAGCTACGGTTCCCCCGCCGATGGTGGAATCCGTCCACGCCGTCCTGGCTGAGCCCGATGCCGATCTTCACATCATGTACGGGGCGACCGAGGCTCTCTGCATTTCGTACGCTACGGGACGCGAAGTGCTGGCTCGCGCTGCCCGGTCCATCGAGGGCGCCGGAACATACCTGGGACGCCCCTCGCCCTGGGTTCAGGTCAGAATCATCGCTATCTCCGCGGAACCCATTCCCCGATGGAGCGACGATTTGATTCTTGCCTCGGGGCAGATCGGCGAAGTGTGCGTCGCGGGACCCGTCGTGACTCCTGAATATCAGGGCAGGCCCGAGGCCACGGCGAAGGCGAAGATTCAATCGGAGACCGGCATCTGGCATCGCACCGGCGACGCAGGCTATCTGGATGGCGACGGGGGACTCTGGTACTGCGGCCGGATTTCCGATCGCGTCATTACCGCGCGCGGAGACATGTATTCCGACCTTGTGGAACCGGTTTTCAACCGCTATCCCGGTGTCGGCCGAAGCGCTCTGGTTGGGGTCGCGATTCCCGGATCGCCGAACCGGCGTCCTGTCATTCTGGTCGAGCCTGCGGATCGGACGCTCGATCCGGATTCTCCCGCCGGCATTCAGCTCGCGGAAGAACTTCGCCTGCTGTCCAGCCGGCATCCGCAAACCGAGGCTGTGGAGGATGTTTTGATTCAAAAGGAAGCCTTTCCCGTCGATGTGCGGCATGGCGCCAAGATTCGCCGCGATCTGCTGGCCCGCTCCATCGCTCCTGATGTGACTGGCAAGAAAGATGTGCCCGGCAAGAAGACAGATCAGCTCCCGGCCGACAGGACTGTTCTGTTCCGGAATCATCGCGTGGCATATTACGAAAAGGGATCGGGCGAGCCTTTTCTCTTCCTCCACAACGCCGGCACCGACCACTACATCTGGGAACACCAGCTGGAGCATTTTTCCCGAAGCAAGCGCGTCATAGGCGTGGACAACCTGGGCTACGGGGCGTCGGACTGTCCCGAAGTCGAGTACACTTTGCCGCTCTATACCGAGATGGTCTCGACGATCGTCGATACTCTGGCGCTTGCGCCTGTCACCATCGTGGCCACCTGCACCGGCGCCGCCATGGCGCTGAATTTCACGTTGAAGAATCCGGACAAAGTGAAGCGGCTGATCCTGTTTCACATCGCAACAGAAAAGACGGTGAAGGGCGGCAATCTGGAGCGGACAACGAAGATGGTGTCCGGAAAGCCTTTGATGAAACGCATCGTGGGCGCCGCGACCGAAGCTATGATGCGGCGCGGCATACTCCACCGCGCCGTGATTCAGGGCCAGTACGCCGCCGGCTTCCAGGAAGACCCCGCTTTCATCGATCACCTGCACGATCTCTACAGCCGGAAGGGAAAAGGACACTGCGTGATCAACCTTTTCAGCAACTGGGACAGTTTTGCGGCGCTCGACGGCGTGACCTGGCCGGCCGGTTTCCCCCCGCTGCACATACTGTGGGGCAGTGAGAATGAGGTGATTCCTCTGGCGCGCGGACGCGAGTTGTGTGAGAAGCTGCGCCCGCGGTCATTCGACATCATCGAAGGCGGCGCTCATCTTGTCATGCGCGAAAAGCCGCGGGAAGTGATCCGGAAAATAGAGGAGCTGGCGGGCCTTTAGGTGGAAACCACCAACGCCGTTCTGATTACCGGCACCTCATCCGGGATTGGCTTTGAAACCGCCCTGTTGCTGGCGCAAAAGGGCTTTCGGGTATACGCCACCATGCGCGATCCGCGCCGCGCGGGCCCGCTCGAAACCGAGGCCAAAGCGCGCGGGTTGAGCATTGAAGTCCTGCCGCTCGAAATCACCGATGCAGCCAGCATCGCCGCCGCCGTCGACAAGGTTGTCTCTCAATGCGGCGGAATCTTCGGACTTGTGAACAACGCCGGTGTCCAGTTGCGCGGCTACTTTGAAGATCTTTCGGAAGAAGAAATCCGCAAGAACTTCGAGGCGAACGTCTTCGGCACCATGGCGGTTACCCGGCGGGTATTGCCGCACATGCGCGCCGCAAAGCGCGGGCGTATCGTTTTTCTGA
Source organism: Terriglobia bacterium (assembly GCA_963764845.1). Taxonomy (GTDB): domain Bacteria; phylum Acidobacteriota; class Terriglobia; order Bryobacterales; family Bryobacteraceae; genus BOG-234. The sequence continues at coordinate 556,158 of CAVXUE010000002.1, forward strand.
GTTCCATCGCGGGCCGGATCGGATCTTTGGGTCTCAGCTCTTACTGTTCCTGCAAATTCGCGCTGGAAGGCTTCGGCGAGTCGCTGGCTTCCGAAGTCGCGCCGCTCGGAATCCGTGTCAGCCTCGTTGAGCCCGGAATTGTAGGGACCGATCTGTGGGGTTCCAACCGCGGCATCGCCCTGGGCGCAATGGACAGCGCCAGTCCCTATCATGCGTGGTTCCACGAATTCGAACAGCTCACCGATTGGGCGGTGCGCACTTCACCCACGCAACCCCGGCATGTTGCCGAAGCCATCCACCGCGCGCTGACATCCCCGAAGCCGCGGCTCCGTTACGCGGTGGGGCGCAGGGCGGACGCGTTGATGAAACTGCAGCGGCTGCTCCCGGAATCGGTCTTTCGACGTCTTTACTTCGAGAACCTGCAGAAGCGGGTAACGAAAGCGTAGCCGATGTTCAATCCAGCCGCTTGCGGAAACGCGACGCGCTGAGCAGCAGCAGGCACACTCCGAACACCAGCAGCACGAGCAACTGGCGCCAAAGCACATCGATGCCGACACCTTTCAGAAAAATGGCCCGCACCACTTCCATGAAGTAGCGCAAGGGATTGAAAAGGGTGAGGTATTGAATCGCGACCGGCATGTTGCGGATGGGGAACGCGAAACCGCTGAGCATGAACGTAGGCGTCGCAAACAGGAAGGAAGTCATCATCGCCTGCTGCTGCGTGTTTGAAATGGTCGAAATCAGCAGCCCCGCTCCGAGTGTGGTCAGAAGGAACAACGCCGCTCCCCCGATCAGCAGAAGAAAACTCCCCCGGAACGGGACTCCGAAGACCAGCAGGGCCAACACCACGATCATCCCCATATCCAGCAGACCGACCAGGGCGGCCGGTATGGTCTTGCCGATCATGAGTTCCAGCGGACGGATCGGCGTCACCATGAGTTGTTCCATGGTGCCCAATTCTCTTTCCCGCACCACTGACATGGCCGTCAGCATTACGGTCACCAGCATGATGATATTGACTGCGACGCCGGGGACGAAATAATTTCTGCTGTGCAGGTCGTCGTTGAACCAGACGCGGGGATCGGCGCCCAGTGAGGGGGCCTGCATGCTCAGGATTCCGCCTCCCGCGGATCGCGTGAAAAGAATGGCTTCCCGCTGCTTGCGCGCCAGGGGTGCGGCGTACTCGCCGACCACCTGTTCCGCATCGCCCGCGATCAGGGAAGCGGTATTGGAGTTGGTCCCGTCCACCAGCATCTGGATATGCGCGCCGTCGTGCCGGTCGAGGCCGCGCGCGAAGCCCGGCAAGACAGCCAGTACGGCCTGGACCGTACCATCATCCAGAAGTTTCTGCGCCTCTTTTTCGTTGGGGGGAGTCGCCAGCACGTGGAACCGGCCGGAGCCCTCAAACCTTGCCAACAGGGAGCGGCTGGCCGGCGTGTGATCCTGATCCAACCAGGCGACCCGGATATTATCCACGTCCAGACTCACCGCATAGCCGAAAATCAGGAGCTGGAAGAGCGGTGGCACGAACAACGCGATGCGCGAGCGCCGGTTGCGAAACAGCTGATGAAATTCCTTGAAGACGATTTGAGCGATTCGTTCCCGCATTGTTGTGACCCGTGTGCCTACGCCAGTTTTTGTCGCAGCCTCAGTACAGCCAGGACGAACACCACCGCCATGAAACCGGCCAGAAAAACCAGCTCCTCCCAAAGAACCGAGGCGCCGACACCCTTAAGAAAGACTCCGCGCAGAATGGTGATGAAATAGCGCGCCGGCACGACGTGGGTAATCACCTGAACCACCCGTGGCATGCTGTCGATCGAATACACGAAGCCGGAGAGCAGAAACGACGGCAGGAACGTCGTCACGATTCCCATCTGATAGGCGAGCAGTTGTGTCTTCGCCAGCGCGGAAACCAGGATTCCCCAGAAGAACACGCCGGTCAGGAACAGACAGCTGGATAAGGCGAGCAGCCACAGGCTTCCGCGGAACGGAACCTGGAACACGAAGATTCCGACGGCGACGGCGATCACAGTATCCGCCGCCCCGACAGTGAAATAACCCAGCATCTTCCCCAAAACCAGTTCCGCCGGACGCACCGGCGTCGACAGAAGCTGTTCCATGCTTCCCATCTCCCATTCCCGCGCGATGGTCAGGGAAGCGAGCATCCCGGCGATCACAACCAGGATCACCGCCACCAGTCCAGGCACCACGTAGTTCTTCGATTCGAGCGAACTGTTGTAAAAAATCCGCACCTGGAAGTCGAGCGGATCGGGCACGTGCCTGCCGGTATGCGTGTTCTCCGCCCCTGCCCGCAGGATCTGGCTGTAGTTCTCAAACACCGCCTGTACATAACCCAGCGTGATGGACGCGGTGTTGGAATCGCTGCCATCCAGCAGAATCTGTACCTTGGGTTTCTCACCCGCGTCCACGCGCCGCGAATAATCCCGCGGAATGACGACGCCCATCAGAACCTGATTGCGGTCGATCGCCCGCTGCAGCGGTTCGTAGCCATTCACAAATCCCTTGACTTCGAAAAAGCGCGAGCCCTGGAACTGAGCCACCAGTGCGCGGCTGGCGGAGGTCTGGTCCTGATCGTAGATCAGGGTCGCGACATGATCGATGTCGAGACTGAGCGCGGAGCCGAACAGCAGCAGCATCAGCAGCGGCTGAAGCAGGGCGAGCGCCAGGCTGCGCGGATCCCGCGAGATGTGGCGCAATTCCTTCCGGAAAATGGCGCGGATGCGGCGAAAGCTCATTCCACCCTCCCTTCCCGTGCGTCCCGCTCCCGCTCCTGCACTACCGCGACAAACACGTCTTCCATCGACGGCGTGATCCGCTCCAGACGGTGAACCTTGATGTCCCGCTCGGTCAGCCATTCCCGAATCTGCGAAGGGGTTTGAACCGCGTCGGTGACGGTGACGTGCAGTCCGCCGCCGAATACGGCCACATCCATGATCCCCGGCTTTGTCTTGAGCATCGTCATGCTCTCCGAAACGTCGGAGGTCTCCAGTTGGAACAGCGCGTAGGAATTCATCTCCGCCTTGAGCGACGCCGGAGTTCCGGACGCTACCACTTTCCCGGTGTTGATCAATGCCAGCCGATGGCAGTACTCCGCCTCGTCCATATAGTGCGTCGTCAGAAAGATCGTGTGTCCCGCTTCCGATAGCTGGTAGATCAGCTCCCAGAATGACCGCCGGGCAATCGGGTCCACGCCCGACGTTGGCTCGTCGAGAAACAGAATGGGCGGTTCATGCAGAATCGCGCACGCCAGCGCGAGCCGCTGCTTCCATCCGCCCGGCAGCAGTTTCGTGAGTGTGTACCGCCGCTCCTCGAGGTCGGCCATGTGAAGCGCGTATTCCCTGCGATCTTTGCGCTTCGCCTTAGGCACGCTGTAGATGCCGCTGAAAAAATCGATGTTCTCGGTTACCGTCAGGTCGTCGTACAGAGAGAACTTCTGCGACATATAACCGATGTTTTTTCGGATCTCTTCGGATTTTGTCGCCACGTCGAGACCATGGACCGTCCCGCTCCCGCTCGTCGGGCGCAGCAGCCCGCAGAGGATCCGGATGACCGTCGACTTGCCCGCGCCGTTCGGGCCGAGAAAACCGAAGATCTCCCCGCCGCGGATCTTCAGCGAGATGTGGTCCACGGCGCAGAAATTTCCAAACATCTTGACCAGATCTTCGACTTCCACGGCCCAGCCGGCTTTACCGGGGTAAGCTGCGCCCGAGTTTTCGAGGTCCGGGGTCATGCCGCTTTCTGTCTTTCTTCCTTACGGATCGTCGCGATGAAGACGTCTTCGAGCGTCGGCGTGATTTCGCGGAATTCCGAGGGCCCGATCGCCTCCCGCAGCTTGTCCGGCGACGTGATCGCGGGCGAAAACAGAACGTGCAATGCGGCTCCGGACGATTCCACACTGAGCACTCCGTCGCATTGCCGCAACTTCTCCCGCGCCGGCCGCTGATTCGCGATCAGCACCTCATAGCAGACCTCATCCATGCGCGTCCTCAGTTTTTCCGGCGAGTCGCACTCGATCAGGCGTCCGCGGTACATCAGGCCCACCCTGTTGCAGCGCTCGGCTTCATCCAGATACGCCGTCGTCACCAGAATGGTGATTCCTTCCTTCACCAGGTCGTAAAGGATGGCCCAGAAATCGCGCCGTGAGACCGGATCCACGCCGTTCGTCGGCTCGTCCAGCAGCAGAATCTCGGGACGATGCAGCAGCGTGCACATCAGCCCCAGCTTCTGCTTCATCCCGCCGGAAAGCTTTCCCGCCTGGCGTTTGCGGAACGGCGCCATCCGGGTCATGTCCAGCAGTTGCGGCAGAAGGCGTTCCCGTTCGGAGGGCGGCACGCCGAACAGATCCGCATAAAACTCCATGTTCTCGTCGACGGTCAGATCGACATAGAGCCCGAAGCGCTGCGCCATGTAGCCGATGCGCTCCTTCACCGCGCGCGGGTTGCTGGCGACGTTGTAGCCTGCCACCAACGCCTCGCCCGCCGTCGGATTCATCAATCCGCACAGGATTCGCAGCGTGGTGGTCTTGCCGGCGCCGTCCGGGCCCACGAGGCCGAAGATCTCCCCTTTGGCAATTTCCAGGTTCACGCCGTCGACGGCCGTCAGCGTGCCGAAGCGCCGCGTGAGATTCCGGAGTTCGATTACCTTCGCCTTCCCGTCAGCGGCCATTACTGCCCTGTTACGATCTCGGCATCGGCCGGCATGTTCGACTTCAGTTCGTGATTCCGGTTATCGATATCGATCTTGATGCGGAACACCAGCTTCACGCGCTCTTCGGTGGTCTGGATTTCCTTGGGCGTGAATTCCGCTTCCGACGAGATAAATGAAATCCGGCCGTCGTACACTTTGCCGGGATAAGAATCGGTGGTGACTTTGACTTTCCCGCCGAGTTTGACCCGACCCAGATCTTTCTCCCCGACATACGCGCGCAGCCATGGGTGATCGATGTCGCCCACCTCGACCACGGAGGTGCCCGGCGCGAGCACTTCTCCCACATCGGCGCTCTTCACCAGCACAACTCCGTCGATGGGAGAGGCGGCGACCGTGTCGGCAATCTGCGCATCCAGCAGCGCGATCTGCGCTTTGGAGCGATCGATGTCGGCCTCGCGGGCCGTGATCTCCTGCTGGAGCTTGTTGAGCGAGAGCCGGTTTGCCTCGCCCAATTTCAGCGATGCCTTCGCGCCCGAAAGCTGCGCGTCCGCTTCGTGGACTACTTCGGTCCGGGCCCCGGCACTCAGCAGATCGAGAGCCTGTTTGGCCTGCTTGAGGGTTGCGCCCGAGCTCTGAAAACGGGTCCGGAACTGATCGTACTGAGAGGTGGAAATATCGTCGTCTTTATAAAGAGTCTGGGCGCGCGTCCAGTCCTTCGTCGCGCGTTCGCTTTCCGCCTCGGCGGATTCCACGGCGGCCTTCGCCTGGTCGAGTTCCTGCGGCCGCGCGCCGTTCTTCAGATCCTTGAGCCTGGAGTCGGCCGATTGCACCTGCGATTGGCGCACGTCGAGATCGGCGTCGAGCGTCTGGCGTTGCATATCGAGCGAGGTCCGGGCCTCGGCCAGCTGCGCCTCGGACGTGCGGAGAGATGCGATCTGGGCCTCCCTCTGCTGGATCAGCTGATCCTTGTCGAGACGGGCGACCACCATCCCCTTCTTGACGGCGTCTCCCTCGGCCACGTTCAACTCGATGAGCCTCCCGGCGGTCTTGAACGCGATGTTGATCTGCGTCAGCTCGATGTTGCCCGACGCCAGGATGCGGTCCGACTGGGGCGGATTCTGGCTTCTGTAAATCATCACGCCCGCTACCGCAACGCCGGCGAGCACAACAACCAATAGAATCTTCTTTATCATCGTGGCCACTCCTGGGCTATTGTCGGAAAACGCTCTGTCGCAAAACCTTGCATATTCGCCTACTGAACCACACCGCGGACTGTCCCCATGGCCTGCCCAAGATCGATGCGCGCCACATTGTACGCGAACAATGCGGCAATCTGGTTGTCCCTCGCATGCTCCAGACGCGTCTGCGCGTCGGTGACCTCGAGGCCGTCCGCGACTCCCGCGCTGTTGCGCCTGCGCGCCTGGGCGAGTTCGCTCGTGGCCTGCGTGAGCGCCCGCTGGGCGACCTGAATCTGCGACTGGGCGGTTTGAATCGTATCCAGCGCGACCCGCAGATCCACCTCAATCTGCTGAAGCATCTCGCTCGAGCGCACGTGCTGCTGACGGCTCTGCGAATTCGCTTCCATGCGGGTTGCCTCCGTGCGGCCTCCATTGAAAACAGGCAAATGCAGCAGGACACCGTAGACCCTGGTGGGAAACAGCGAGTCACCGACCTGCCCGCTGGTGCCATAGTTGGCGGCCGCGTAGAGCGTTGGCAGCCGCTGGGCTTTGACCGAACTGGTATTCAGGTCGGTGGCCTTTTCGTTCTCTTTCTGAGCTTTCCAGTCGGAGCGGTTTTTCAGGGCTGTCGTCCTGGCGTCCGCGAGCGTGATGGGTTCCATTGGCTCGTAGCTCAGTCTGTCGGTGAGCTGGATGTTGGAATCCAGAGACATTCCGGTCGCCTGAAGCAATTGAAGATAGGCCGTACGCTTGTTGTTTTCCACAGCCAGTATGCGCTGCTGGCTGTCGGCCAATTGAACGTCCGACCGCGTGACATCGATGCCCGTTCCCTGTCCGGCCTCTTTCTGGTCCTCGGCCTGCCGGTGCAGAGCCTGGGCGAGTTCCAGGTCCGCATGGGCCGCGTCCAGATCCGCGTCCATGCGTAACGCCTGCACATAAGCCTTCGCCACCAGAGTCCGCACCTGATCTTCCGCATAATCCCGGTCGGCCTGACTGGCCTGCGCCGCCGTCCGCGCCGCCTGCCAGCGGCGGAAGGATCCGTAGTCAAAAACGGCCTGTGTCACGAAGGCCCGGAAGTTAACGGCGGTGTACGGCCCGGCCAGGGTCGGGACGTTGACGTGAACGCCGAATTTAACGGCATCCGCGCCAATCTGCCCCAAGTCGATATCCTGATTCTGAAGCCCGATCTGCCCTTCAAAATCCGGCAGCAGAATCGACCGTGCCTCGTTCGCCCGGCCCTTCGCCTGGATCACGGTTTCGTTGGCCTGCTTGACCTTTGCGTTGCCATTGGGGGAGAGCGCCAGATCCACCGCTTGTTTCATCGAGAGACCAATCACGGGTTGGTCGGGCGCGGGCGCGTCCGCCCCCAAAGCGGTCAGAGTGGGAATCAGGTACAGCCAAACGGTAAGAGTGCGCATTCAGTTCTCCTGCAAAACGGCGGTGGTTACGGGAGCGCGCAGCGCCGCGCTCAGGAATGGGATCAGGCGGCCGAACACTGCATCGGTATCGCTCGAATCCGCCAGGCTTCCACGAAAGTTTTCCCAGCCCCGGGTCCCGCGCAAGGCCTGCGCGAACGCGCCCATGGCGAAGTGGACGCGCCAGAACAGGTCGTCGTCGGGCACTTCGGGAAGCGCGCGCGACAGCGCGGACGCGAACCGGGCCAGCATCGGACCAAAATGGGAGACCGCGATACGAGGCAGAAGATCGCCTTCGGCCCACAAACGCCCCATCAGCTTCCGGAACGCCATTCCACCCCGCGCCGGATCCTGCGCTGCCCGGAAAGCCGGCAGGATAAACGCCTCCAGAACTCCTTCCAGATTCGGCGGACCGTCACCGGCTGCCCGTTCGACCTTTTCCAGAAGCCCCAGACGCTCCTCGTTGGCGGGAATCGCGCGCCGCAGAAAAACCGCCTCGATCAGATGATCCTTGGTCCGAAAGTGGTAGTGAACCGCGGCCAGATTTACCTCGGCCTCCGCGATGATGGCTCGCAGCGATGTGGCCTCATACCCGTCCCGGGAAAACAGGGTCTCGGCAGTGTCGAGAATGCGGTCTTTGGTCGACGTAATCATACGACTGATCAAATCAGTTGAATGATTGATATTAAGGCAGGGAATGAGATCAAGTCAAGAGGATTCCGGAGAAAATGGAGGACGCAGCCGTGGGCGCGCAGCGGCTTTCCCGGCACAAATAGCGCCGGCGATCTTGTCGCCGTCGGCTCTGAAATCGGCTATAGTCTGAGGAAGAGGTGCCAGGTGATCACTCTGATCAAAAGTCTGACCCCGTTGGTCTTGACTTCCATCGCGTTCGCCCAGGGCTCCGCAACGCGTCCGGTGAATTTCGAAGCGCTAACGCGGCCAGCTGTGCCAGCCGATCCGCTCGAACTGGTGACCGGTCCGGCGCAGGCCACCGATACTCCCGAGCAGCGGCTCGCCGCCACCACGCTTCTCAACAGGGCGCGTGATTTATCCAATGTCCGCGCCCACCCGTACGATCTGAAGACCTCCTTTACATCGACTGGCGCGTCAGCCTTCGACGGCGTCTGGGCTCTCGAAGATGTCTCTCCCGGGCGGGGCATCTACCGGTGGACCGCGCAAGGCCCCTCTTATTCGGTCGTCAATCTCTACACCAACACGACGCAGGGCATCCTCTACAGCAATCAGCTCGCAAGCACGGTTCCGCTGCGCCTCGAGCAGGCGCGCGAGGCTCTTTTCTTCGTCTATCCTTCGCCGGGTCCGCAGGCATCGATCCGCACCGCGACGGGCTACTTGAATGGCGCTCAGCAGAACTGCGTACTGGTCGTCATCGGCTATCGCGGACCACCCATAACGGGCGCGCGAAGCTGGGACGAATCGGAATACTGCATGGATGCGGGCACGGGCCTTCTCACCACGTGGTCGCCCGCACCAGGCCTGTTCTACCGCTACGACTATTCCAGCGCCGTTCAATTTCACGGAAAAACGATCGCGAATGCCTTCACCGTTACGGAAGGCGGTAAATCCGTGTTGGAAGCCCGCACCGTCGGACTAAGCGATCCGCCTGACCCGAAGACCGCCATCTTCGACGCAACCGGAATGATCTCGTTGGGCGTCGGCAGGGAAATGACCCCGGCATCCCGGTTCCGTGGCATGGTTCCGCAATTCAATCGCCCGCCCGCTGCAGCCGCGAATCCCGTGGTCCAGGTGGTTGTGGTGCATGGGAACGGAGGCCCGGACGGGAAGTTGACGGAAGCCGGAATCCTGGCCAGCACGGACTCGAGCCTGAATCAAGCCGCGCTCGACCGCGCCGCGCTGTGGAACGGCAACGGTAGCAAGTCGCAACCCGGAGCGACGGCCCAATCGCACCAGGAACTCTTCACAATCGAATTCGTGACCTGGCCGTAACGCCGGCGATCTTTGCCCGATGGCGTGTGAAAAACGCGATAGAGTGATCTGAGGAGAAAAACCATGCGAATACCTCTGATCGTTGCTGTCATCGGCGCGTCCGCGCTTGCCTTGGCACAACAACCCGCCGCGCCGCCTCCCGTAACTTTCAGAAGCGCCGCCGATGTAGAAGCGATGATCGCCAAAGCAAAGAAGGAGCGAAAGCCCGATCAGGCCAACTTTCTGCAGGCGATTTTGAGCCTCGCGCCTTACAACGTGAATCTCGAATATCGCGTGGAAGGCGTGGACACTCCGGCCGAGCGTGCATGAAAAGGAAGCCGAGATGATCTACGTGATCGATGGCGCCTGCACCTTCGTCACGGGCGGCAAACTGGCCGGCGAAAAGCGGACGAACGCCACGAACCTCAACGGCACTGGCATAGACGGCGGCACGCCGCGCCGCATCGCGAAAGGCGATTATATTTCGTTCCGGAAAACACGCCGCACGCGTTCCGGAAGACAGAGGGCCGCTTGTGATCATGTCGATTCACGTGCCGCGTACGCTGCGCCATAAAATGCGCCTCTGCCTGTTCCTGGCTCTTCGTGGCGTCTGCGCTTCGCCCAGCAGGACACGGCCCGCGCGAGCAACATGGCCCTCGTCGGTTACAACGACCTCCAGGCCCGCAGCGCCTACCAGCCCGTGATCCGAAAAACAAGGCGAGCGCTGGATCGCCTACATCGGCCACCACGGCGGCGAGCAGCTCAATCCGCTCACCGGCAAGGTCGAGCAGAACGGCACTTCGGTCGTCGACGTCACCGATCCCAGGAGCCCGAAATACCTTGCGCATATTCCCGGCGAAGGAAAGGAGCGCACGGGCGAAAGCGGTGGCGCGTCGATGGTGCGCGTCTGCAGCGGCAACGATCTGCCGCACGGCGTGAAGAACAAGTTCTACATGCTGCGCGCCTTCGGCAACAGCGCGCACGAAATGTGGGACGTCACCGACCCCGCGCAGCCCAGCCGCATGAACGTGATCGTCAGCGGCCTCCGCGACACGCATAAGAGCTGGTGGGAATGCGACACGGGCATCGCGTATCTGGTTTCCGGCGTAGTCGGCTGGCGCGTCCCGCGCATGGCGCAGATCTACGACCTCAGCGATCCGGCCAAACCCGTTTTCATCCGCAACTTCGGCCTGCCCGGCCAGCAGCCAGGCGCGAAAGGCCCGACGCCCGAAAGCATGCACGGCCCCGTCTCGACCGGCCCGAAAGGCAACCGCGTTTACTTCGCTTATGGCAATTCGCGCGATGGCGTGATCGAGATCGTCGATCGGCAAAAGCTCCTGAACGGCCCGAAGGATACTTCCGACGAAAGCCTGCGCTACCCGATCGTCGCGAAGGTCGATCTGCCTTCCGACGTGGGCGCGCACAACATCTTCCCGATGCTGCAAATGCAACTCTCGGAATTCGCAAAGCAGAAAGCGGCAAGCTGAAGGATTTCATCGCGGTCATCGGCGAGACGACGCAGAACGAATGCCAGGAGAGCCGCCAGATGGTGCGGATCTTCGACATCACCGACGAAGCGAAGCCCATGGGCGTGTCGACCTGGACGGTTCCCGAAGACAGCGGCAACTTCTGCACGGCCGGGCGGACGCTTCGGCACGCATTCTTCGAACGAAAACTTCACGCCGATTTACTACAACCGGGTGCTGTTCATCGCGCATTTCAACGCCGGGTGTTCGCGCGCTCGACATTCGCGATCCCTACCGGCCGAAGGAGATCGGCTATTACATCCCGGCGATCACCGCCAACACCGACAAGCGCTGCGTCGGGAGACGTCTGCAAGGTCGCGATCCAGACCAATAACGTCGAAGTGGACGACCGCGGCTACATCTATGCCGTGGATCGCGCCAACACCGGCATGCACATCCTGGAGCTGACCGGCCCGGCCCGGCAGGCGGCGAATTTTCCACGCTGATTAGTTTTTTGTATCGATTCGATAGATTTGTTGTATACTGGTGTCAGCCGCCCCTGTCTGGCTGGCATGGAGTCGATCAATGTCTAAGAATCGAATGAACTTACTGATTGTTGTAGCCCTCGCGGCGTTCGGCGGAGCCGCCGTCGCATCCCCAAACTGGATCCGGTGACGGCCGCTCTCAAACCGACCATGCAGCTTCTGTCCCTGATGGATTCCGACCACAGCGGCAAAGTATCCAAAGCGGAATTCATGCATTTTATGTCGGTCGAGTTCGATCGCCTGGACAAGAACGAGGACGGGGAACTGGACGGCACGGAACTGACGCAATCGCAATACTTCGTGCACGGCGGCGTTCACCGATAAGTTGCACCGTACCAGGTGTTTGACAGGGCCAGCCGCGAAACGCTAATCTCGGCCTAGCCCTGTCCCTATGCGCCGACTACTTCTTGTCTCGGGAATTGCCCTCACTCTGAGCGCGCAATACCAGAATTCTTTCAAGGTCACCTGGATTGAGCCCGGCAGCAACGCGGTCCTGCCTGAGTTCGACGCTTTCGACAGCTCGAGGGCACGCTCGGCGTTCTCAACGCTTCGGGACCTGTCAACACGGAAGGATCATCCGTTCTTCATCCCGCTCGGAACCAACGGGCGCGCCTGCGTGAACTGCCATCAGCCAGCCTGGGGGATGAGCGTTTCCGCCTCGGGCCTGCACGGAACGTTGGCGTACGACCGATGGCAAAGACCCGGTTTTCGCGGCGTTCGACGGCTCGAACTGTCCCAATCTTCCGCAGGATAAGGAAAGCTCGCATTCGCTTCTGCTCAAGCGCGGTCTGTTTCGGATTCCTCTCGCCTGGCCGCCAAAGAACGCCGATGGCTCGCCGAAACCCGTCGAGTTCAAGATCGAAGTGGTGCGCGATCCCACCGGGTGCAACACCAGCGCCGAGTATGGGCTCAAGAGCGCCGAGCCCACCATTTCCGTCTATCGCCGCCCGCGCCCCGCGGCGAATCTGAAATACGTGGTTTCCGGCGGAACGCCGATCGTCCTGAAAACCGGCATGCTGGCCGATGTCGATCCCGATACCGGCAAACCCGTCAGCATGAATCTGATGAGCGACGCGCGTGAAGCGACGCTGAAGACCCAGGCCATCAGCGCCATCATGGGCCACGAGCAGGCGGAAGGTCTCCCACGCGCCAGCAGCTCGGATAGCATCATCGAATTCGAGTCGCAGGTTTACGTGGCGCAGGCGGCGCACATCTTCGGAGGGCCCCTCGTCGCGGCGGGCGGACCACCCGCGCTGGGCGTGGCCGCGCTGCGCGATCACAAGGCCGGCGTGCTCGGCGACAACGATTACGATCCGGTCTTCGGGCTGTTCAACTCGTGGAAGAAGGGGAACGATTACTATCGCGCTTCCGTCGCCCGCGGCGCGGACATCTTTATGTATCGCCAGTTCTGGCTGCGGGACGCCGCGCACATCAACTCCATCGGTCTGGGCAATCCGCTGAAGCGCACCTGCGCAACCTGCCACAACGCGCAGATGACCGGCCAGGATCTCTCGGCCGGATGGGTTGACGTCGGAACCACCAACTTCCCCACCTGGACCGAACCCTCCACCTGGGCGGAATCGAGCGAACTTCCGGTGTTCAAGATCACCTGCTCTCGCGATGCCGATCCGCATCCTTATCTGGGGCGCGTGATCTACACGACGGACCCCGGCCGCGCGCTCATCTCGGGCCGCTGCGCCGATGTCGGCTCGATCGTGATGCAGCAGCTTCGCGGCCTTGCGGCCCGCGCGCCTTACTTCGCGAACGGTTCGGCGAAGACCCTGCGCGAAGTCGTCGATTTCTACGATCGCCGCTTCGACATGAAGCTCGAACGATCAGGAGAAGGAAGACCTCGTTAACTTCCTCGAGGTTCTTTAGTGCGGTTCTGGTCTGGTTCGTCTGGTCCTGATCGCTGCAGCCGCAGCACTCGGCACAGCAGCGGAACTTCGTCGCCTGCCCGATCGTCCGCGACACCAAAACCGTCCCCTGTTTCCTGGCCGAATACGAGGGCGAACTTATTTCCTCGGCATTCAGCAGGACATCACGGCCGACTTCCATCCTCCGCAGCTCAAGCATGAGGTGCTGGTCGAAGGCCAGGTTGCCGCGGGTCCGCGGGTTTGTGGAGGCATTCCCGCTCAAGCCCGTTTCCATCTCGGTCCTGAAAGAAGTCAATCTCGCGTGCAATACACTGCTGCCGGCCGAGCCGGGAATCGATGCCCCCGCCGCGCTCCGCGGACCCGGCCCGTCCTCTCATCCTTCCGCAACCGCCGACTGCACCGCGCGAACCGCTGACTGGCCCGCACGAATTCACGGTGCTTTACGCATTCGACGACGACTATCTCGAATTCGCCCGCATCAGAGTCGTGACCGAAGCCGCGGACTATGCCAAACGAATCGGCGCGGCGAGCGTGAAGGTCGCCGGATACCGCGCGACCACCGTCTTATCGAACGGAAACAATCTCATCGAAAAGGCTGGCCTCGCCGAAAAACGCGCGCAAAACATCACCACCGTCCTGCGCGGCTTGGGCGTTTCGAACGTGTCCATGGCGTCGAAGAACGATCCCGAGGAGGGCGATCCACCGCGCCGCCGGGTGACCATTCAGGTTACGCCGTAACAGGCTACTTCTTCTCCGCTGCCCGCGCACCTGCGAGGGAGCCGGCCAGTCCGTAATTCCCCTCGTGGCATGCATACTCAAACAGCGGCCCCTGGACCTTCATCATCGGGATCCGCGCAGTCCACGGGCGCGTAAACGTCTCGGGATCGTTGACCGTGAACTCGTACACCATTGTGTCCGGGCCGGTGCGGGTGAACTTTTCGGTCAGATGCATGTGCTCGCCGGCCCCGCGGAACCTGGTCCGATCCGTGAAGTTGGTGGTCTCGACCACAAGCGTGTTGCCCTCCCAGTGTCCTCGCGGATCGCCCGACAACTGGCGAACGTCCCGCGGAACATGCGGGCGTCCGTCGGTGGGAATGATCCGCACATCGTGGATCTGCTCACTCATCAACGCCACCGTTCCCGGCGCCTGCACGATCTGATAATTGGCGTTGTAATTGGCCGGAAGCATCGGCGGCCCGGCATTGGACACCACGATGCACCGCTCGGCCAGCGACCGGTTTTCCGGGCCGTCGAAGTCATGTCCCCGTTCCTGCGCGGCGCGCGCGGCTGCGAGTTCCCGCGCCTCCGCTGTCAGCGGCGGAATGCGGCCATCCGGCGGATCGACAATCAGCGACGTTCGCCGGTCCGGCGTAATCTTACCCCGGTCCCGCCAGAATTCGTTGTAAGCGCGATTCACGTCGGTTACGGTGTCACCGTCACGGCGATCGGCGTTCACGCTGCCCAGTTCTTCTTTCTCGAATTCAACCGCTTCCTTCTCGTTGAGAGTGGCCTTCCCTTCATATTTGGCCGGCCTTTCGAGTGGCGTCAGCGTGGCGTTGTTCCAGATGCCCTGCAGGTCGGGCTTGCCATCCGCTGTACGCGGGACCGTCCACTGCTTCTGCCCTGTCGCGGAAAATGCAGCCAGCAGGCCGCCGGCAATTACAATCCTCGATAACTCCATTTCGTCACCCTCTCGCCGAACGATTCCCCGAGATAGATATTGCCTTTCGAATCCGTGGCGATGCTGTGGATATGGAAAAACTGTCCCGCGCCGCGCCCGCCATGCCCGCCGAAAAAGCCTATCACCTCAAGGGTATCGCGATTCAGGATCTGCACCTTTTTGTTGCTCCCGTCGGGCACGTAGAGAAATCGCTGCTGCTTGTCGGGAGAAAACGCGATCCCGAAGGTCGTGCCTTCCTCCGCGATGGTTTTGCGCTCCACATAGCCTTCCTTGACGAACGTGCCGTCGGTCTGGAACACCTGAATGCGGTTGTTCCTGCGATCGCCGACGTAGACCAGGCCATCGTTCGAAATCTGAATCGCATGCACGGTGTTGAATTGCCGCGGACCGGAGCCATCGAAGGTGCGGGCGTTGGAGCCTGTATCGTCCGGCGGCTTTCCATAAGCTCCCCAATGGCGTTTGTAAGCGCCCGTATCGGCGTCATATACGATTACGCGACGGTTCCCGTACCCATCGGCCACGAACACCTCATTGGTTTTCGGATACACAGCGATCCCAGCCGGCCGGTTCAGGTTCTCCGTATCGTTACTTCCTCCGGTGCTCCCGTGACGCCCGATCTGCAGCAGGAGTTTTCCGTTCCTCGTGAACTTCAGAATATTGGTGTCCTTCATGCCGTTCCCGGAGATCCAAACATTGTCCTTGTAATCGACAAAAATGCCGTGTTCGGTGTCGGGCCACTCGTAGCCCTTGCCGGGTCCGCCCCAGCCCTGTATCAGATTTCCGGCCGCATCGAATTCGAGGACAGGCGGCGCGGGCACGCAGCAATCGGCCTGCGGCGGATCGAGCGCCGCGTACTTATCGTTGTCGTCGAGACTTCGCGGACGTTGGGCGACCCAGACGTGGTCGTGAGAATCGACGAAATTCCCCCCAATCTGGCCGAGGACCCAGTTGTTCGGCAGAGGCTTGGGCCAGCTCGGGTCGAACTCGAACTTCGGAACGCCGCCGGACGCGATTGCGCCAACCGCTACGGCCAATACGAGGACGAGGGCCTTCGGTTTCATCGCGCCTCACTGAGTGAGTTGTTTCGCAGCGGCATCCAGCAGATCCGCCTCACTTTGCAGCGCCTTCGAAACGCGATCGATCTGCCGGTCGACTTCCGCGTAGCGCTTCTGCTCGATCGATTCGCGAACGCCCGGAATGGTCTTCACGCCATAACCCGTATATAATCCCGGGGCATAAATGAGGTGTTCGAACCACGGCCGTTCGGGCAGGCCGTCCGCGCCGATGAGCAGTCGTTCGCTGCGTATCAGGCTCGCGTTCACGGCGGGTTTCGCGTTCTCTCCGGCTGCCGTCAGGGCTTTCTCGTAACCTTCGGCGGCGCGGGTCAGGTCATCCGCCGCGTTATCCAGCGGCGCGAAATTGAGATAGGGAGGGAGAGGCTCTTTCGAGGGCGGCACGGTCTTCTTTTTCGGGTCGGCCGCGGCCACGAATACACCTTCGTCGATTTCGGTGTTCTTCTCCTGGATCTCGGCCCGCTGGTCCGTCGCCAGCTTCTTCAGTTCGGTGATGTAGGTGTGGATCGTATCGGCGAAACCCGTGAATTGGAACGGCAGAACGCCGGCATCGGCAAGCCGCATGATCATCGTGCCCGCGGTTTGCGCGAGAGCGCGCCCGTAGGCGAAATCCGTGTCCATGAAATGGGTGTAGTAGTAGAAGTCGTCGTAGATCGAGTGATACTGGCCGCTGCCTTCATCCTCGCCCCCGTAGCCGATATTGAGGCTCGCGACGCCGAGGTGATCGATGAAAACGGTGTAGTCGGACCCCGACCCCAGAGCGTCGATGCGCAGATCGGCGCGCGATCGCGTCTCGGCCCGCTTCTCCGTGGTGGAGTCTTCCAGATCGGCCAGACGCAGGCGTTTCCAGACGCTCATCTTCGTTTCCGGATCGTCGATATCCTTGATCACGCCGTTGACGAAATTCTCCAGCGAATGCGAGCCCTCCGCGCGGAAGAAGCCCCGCCCGTTTCCATCCGAATTGATGTAGGCGACGGCATGTTGCTGTCAGTTCCTGCGCATGCGTCTCCGCCCATTCGGTCGACCCCAGCAGCCCGGGCTCTTCACCATCCCAGAAGCAGTAAAGATCGTGCGGTCCGGCTTCCATCCCTGCTTGAGCAGTTCGCCCAGCGCCCGCGCTTCTTCCAGTTCGGGACTCGTGCCCGAAATCGGATCGACGGCGCCATTGACCCAACCGTCGTGATGGTTGCCGCGAATGACCCACTCATCCGGATATTTCGCGCCGGGAATGCGCGCAATCACATCATAGAGCGGCTTGCGATCCCAATTGAATTTCAAATGCATATGAGCTTTCGCCGGTCCTGGCCCCACGTGATACGTCAGCGGAAGGCCTCCGCGCCAGGCCTGCGGAACCACCTCGCCGTTCAGATTCTTCAGCAGAGGCTCGGCGTCTTCGTACGAGATGGGCATCACCGGAATCTTCGTGAGAGTCGTGACCTGGTTGAGCGGGAGTCTTCTTCGCGTCCGGCGTCGCGCCAACGCCCGGAGTTTGCGGATCGCCCGGATAAACCGGCATATCCATGACGCTTCCCCGCTGCGCGCCGAATGGCGGGCGCATGGGGCCTTTCGGATAAATGTCGCCGCGGAAATAACCGTCATCCCGGGGATCGGAATAGATAAGGCATCCGATCGCGCCGTGCTCCGCGGCGACTTTCGGTTTGATGCCGCGCCACGATCCGCCGTAGCGCGCCAGCACGATCGAGCCACTCACCGAAATCCCCATCTTCGAAGCTGCTCGTAATCGGCGGGCGTGCCGAAGTTCACATACACCACGGGGCCGGTCACATCGCCATCGATCGAGTAGGCGTTATAAGAGGGCAGTTGCTCGCTCTTCTGGTTGCTGGTGGGATCTTCGGGAAGTGCGGGTTCCTGCAGCTTTGCCTTGTATTTCACAGGCTCGGTCATTTCGAGAGAGCGTTCCAGCGGGTCGGGAAAGAGCGTATCGAAGACTTCGATCTTCGCGTCGAGCCCCCATGATTTCAAGCTGCGCGAGAATCCACTCGGCGTTGTCTTTGTCGTAAGGCGATCCGACGTGGTGAGGATGCGCGGTAAGCCGCCGCATGTTTTCCCGCAGGCGGTCCTGCTGTGGGAGATCGCGGAATTTTTTCTCCCATTGCACCTCGGCCGCCGCGCTGTTCTGCGTGTAACCGCGCAGGGCGAGCGGTGTGTCGGCAGCCTGCAATGCGAGGGCAAAAACGATCGGAACGGCGATGAACTGGCGCATGATCAATTCTACAGATTTCTGTTATTCCATGGGCGCATGCCCTGGCCGCGGCGCTGATCGCACTGACGCCATCTCTCGTTCCGGCGCGGCTCGCATAAGCGCTAACTCAATGTGGCGTACGCACTTGTGCGTGCCGCGTCGAGACTCGTCTCGACGCCTGCGCTCGACCATGGATAGTCTTCTGGATTCCGAACCAGCCCCGCCTTCACTGGATTGGTTTCGATATACCTTCGGATCTTCTCGAATTCGATCTGGTTTCGCACGCAGTGATCGTAGGATTCTTTTTGCCAAAAGGGCACCCCGGTTCGTCCTGACAGACGGCTGGCCTCCCGCGCAGTCGCACCTTTGAGCGATTTCAGCAGGCGATCGGGAGCGATCAAGGGCCGAATCAGCAGATGAACATGATTTGCCATGACGACATACGCACCCAATTCATAGTGACCCAGGCCCACCCCTTTGTGTACAGAACCGACCACGATTTGCGCAATTTCCGGTTGCCGAAGATACATCGGCCCGTTCCGCGGCGCATCGAGTTGCCGGTCTAACCACACAAAAGCCTGCCCGGACGCGAGCGGGCCCGGAGGAGGCAGCAACGAAGCGGGCAAACTGCCATGCAGATGCCAGGTGAGAAACAGCGGAATGCCTTCCGGATAAAGATGTGGCAATCGGCGGCGATGCGCAGTCATGTATCCATGTAGTCGGCGGAGTGGGGGAAGTTCTCATTGCAACAGCAGCAGGCGTCGAGACGAGTCTCGACGCGGCACGCTGGAGAGCGTACGCCACATTAAGTTAGCGCTTATGGGCGTCTGCCCCACCACTAAGGCTTCGGAGCCGTGACGGTTCCACCCATCGAATCGAAATCGGCAACGAGTTGGCTCCAGTCGAAACCGGCCGGGGCTTTTTGACGTTGCCTTATTCAGCCCATCCTGACTCACTACGGTATAAAGGCGCCGATTGCCCGCCGTCGTCGCGTATTTCGCAATGGCGGCGTCGGTGATCAATCCCGTCATGCCCCATGAATCGATGATGACGCCCTGAGCGCTGTATCCTACGCCTACAACGCAATGCCCGTTACTGGGGTTAGGAGGGCCCGCGGCATCCCAGATGAATCCGGAAGCCGAGGGAAATGGGGTGATCCATTTGTCCGGCAATTCCATGCCGAAATACAGGTTCTCGAACAGCCAAAGAGCGGTGCGCACTTCTGCCGCGTCGGTGCCGTTGACCGCCAGCCAGCCTGCGATTTTGTGGGATCCCACAGGTGCGCCGTTGTTTTCCCAGTAGTTCAGGGCCGTCTGCTCGTCGCAGCCCTGGTCGGTGGAGGGTTTGCCCGGCACGTATCCACCAATCGCACTATAAAGGGTGATGATTTGCTTGTTGGAGTAGAGGAACGGCTTCGCGCCGGCGTTGCCAGTCAGCACGCCGACCACGTGCGCCATGCCCGCAATCACGCAATCGCCCAGCGTGTCGTTCTCGTAAATCTTGGACAGCGCCGATTTGGCGGCCTTCGTATAATCGCAGCTCGCCGGCGGGGCCGGCGATAGTGCGGGTCAGATAATTGTGAAGGCTCATGCGCGGACAGCGCGCCACGGGCCGCCTTCGTCCCATTTTGAACGTCGGCGTCGATTTGGAAGGCTGGACTGTTTTTGCCATATATATTCGTTTCCTCGGTCGCAAGTGCGGATCAGAAGTATATATTAGTTCGTTACGGAAGGAAACCCTGTTCGATTCAGCACAATTCCGCGCTTTTATTTCAGATCTACACCTTCCCAACGCGCGACAACCGCGGTCGCAAGACAATTTCCGAGGATGTTCACCGAGGTCCTCGCCATGTCCATCAGTGTGTCGACGCCAAGGATCACCGCGACGCCCTCCATCGGCAGATTGAAAGTCGCGAGCGTACCCGCGAGGATCACCAGAGACGCGCGTGGCACTCCCGCCACGCCTTTGCTGGTCAGCATCAGGGTCAGCATCATCACGAGCTGAGTGCCGAACGGAACGTGCACTCCGGCAGCCTGTGCGACGAACATCGACGCCAGCGCAAGGTAGAGCGTCGAGCCATCCAGATTGAAGCTGTACCCGGTGGGCAGCACGAAGGCCACGATGTGTTTGGGCACGCCGAAGGCTTCCATGTTCTCCAGCGCGATCGGGCAGCGCGGATTCGCTCGACGCGGTCGAAAAGGCCAGCAGGAACGGCTCGCGCGCGTAGTGCAGGAAGCGCCGCAGAGGGATTTGCGCGATCGCCGTCACAGCGCCCAGCACCACCACGACGAAAAACAATTCCGCGGCGTATAAGCGTCAGAACCAGTTTGCCCAGATTCATCAGCACGCCGATGCCCGTTCTCGCCGATGGTCGCGGCCATCGCGCCGAATACCCCGAACGGCGCGAACAGCATCACGTAGTTCGTGTACTGGAACATGATTTCCGAGAGCGACTCGCAGAACTGCACCACCGGCCGGGCCTTGGTCCCGACGGTTGCGCAGGCGGCGCCGAAAATGAACGCGAAGACCACGATCTGCAGCACTTCGCCCTTCGCCATGGAATCGATGATGCTGGTGGGGAACGTGTGTTCGAGAATCTCCGGCAGGCTGGTGTAGTTTGCTGCAGCCGCGGGGCCGGTCGTCCCTTCTGCAACTGCACTCCGACGCCGGGCTTGACCAGATTCACCGCGCCCAGGCCGACGAACAGCGCAATGGTGGTGACGACTTCGAAATAGAGAATCGCCTTGCCGCCGATGCGGCCCATGGTCTTGATGTTGCCCGCGCCGGCGATACCGGAAACCAGGGTGCCGAACAGCAGCGGCGCGATGATCGATTTGATCAGGCGAAGAAAAATCGTCCCCAGGATGGCGCGAGCTTTTAGCGGGTCCGGGAAAGAAGGCGCCGAACGCGATGCCGGCGACGAGCCCGATGATGATCCAGGTGGTGAGGGATATTCGCTTCACGTATCCATGAATTGTACGCGTAGACCTCTATTGTTGGTGTTTATCGCTCACCCTTGTTTTCGTGGCGTACGCTCTCAGCGTGCCGCGTCGAGACCCTCTCGACGCTTCTTTTTACCTGGGCACCGGGTGTCGATAGGAGTATCGACACGGCACGCAAAGTGCGTGCGCCACATTTATCGTTTATCAACGACAACCACGCCGCCTTTGACCACCACCCTGGCTTTCAACCAGTTCCAGTAGCCTTCCAGCGGATCGCCGTCGAGAAGAACCAGATCGGCCAGTTTGCCCGCCTCCAGCGTTCCCAACTGGTCGCCCATCTGGATGTAGGACGCCGTGTTCGGCCCCATCATCCTGATGAGATCCTGCATCGAGAACATCACGTTGAGGATCTTCAGCTCGTGATCGAGGCCGGCATGCGGATCGTACGTCGTATCGGTGCAGTAGCCGAGCGTGGCGCCCGCATCCCAGATCGTGCGCGCATTCACAGGCATGTATCCCGCTTCCTCGCCGAGCCGGACGCCGTCCACGATTCCCTCGGGCCACGGCTTCCCGTCGCGGAACCGCGCCTTGTTGTCGTCTGCGAACACGCCGAAGACGGGCGAGCCGAAGCCGACGGTCCCCAGCACCTTCACGCCGGCCGCAGCCACTTTCTTCGCGTCTTCCTTGCTGACCCAGTCTTTATTGGGCAGGTGAACCAGCAGTGTCACACCCGCCTCGACCGCGGCGACCATCGCCTTGGAACTCACGGCATGAACCTGGACCATCACGCCAGCCTTTTTCGCCTCGTCGACGATGGCGCGCAGAGTTTCCAGTTCCTTCTCCGATGGCCCGGGAACCGGGGTCAGCGCAATCTCGCCCGTGAATTTGATTCCCATCGCGGCCATCTTCCGCACCTCGGCGCGCGCCGTTTCAGGAGTATTGTTATTCAGTCGTATGGAGCCGGAAGGAATGATGCGGGGTCCGTTGATGATGCCCTTGTCGATGTGGTCCCTGAGCGTAATGTTCCCTTCGGCGGGGCCGCCTCCGGAGAGAACCGTCGTGTAGCCCGCTTCGAGCAGCGCCTGCATCTGCGCCTTTTCGTTGGGGCCTGTATTGATGTGGCGGTGTGCGTCGATGAAGCCCGGCATGGCGCTCATGCCTTTGGCGTCGATGGTGCGGCCGGCTCGCGGCGGATGGCGCGCCTGCGGCGACGGAAACGATTTTACCGCCGCGCACGACAATCGATCCGCGCTCGATCACGGAACCGCCAGGGCCGATAATGCGGGCGTTGGTGATGGTGAGGTCCTGGGCGGAAAGAGCGGCGAGTGTTCCCAGAGCGAGGCAGAGCAGTTTGGCGAAGGAGCGCGGTTTCATTTCAGATCCATGGTATACAAACCAGGTTATACAAACCAGGTTATACAAACCAGGTTATACAAACCCGACGCCGTGTTCGACAACAGGGACGGCCGGCTGTTCCCCGGCCAGTTCGTGGTCGTAAGAATGTCTGTTACTGGACCGGATTCTCCATCGCGCCCTTGAACGCCGCGAGAAGCTGCGCGCCGAGTGCGCCATCGACCACGCGGTGATCGCAGGAGAGCGTCACCGTCATCTGCGTGGCGAAGCGGATACTGCCGTTGGGGCCTTCGACCGGACGCCGTTGTGCCGCACCGATGGCCAGGATGGTCGACTGCGGCGGATTGATGATGGCCGTGAATTCGCGCACCCCATACATCCCGAGGTTGGAGATGGAAGCCACTCCGCCCTGGTACTCGTCCGGCAGCAGTTTGCGGTTGCGGGCGCGGGTGGCCAGATCCTTCATCTCGGCCGAGATCGCCGCAAGCGGTTTGGTTTCGGCTTTGCGGATTACCGGCGTGAGGAGCCCGCCCTCGATCGCCACGGCAACCCCGATGTCGGAATGCTTGAACCGCAGGATGGAATCCTCCGCCCATACCGCGTTGGCCAGAGGAACGCTCTGCAGGGCCTGAGCGAAGGCCTTGATGATGAAATCGTTAATGGAAATCTTCGACGGCAACACCAGATTCGCGCCCTCGCGCAGGGCGAGAAGCCGGTCGAGATCGACGTCCGCGCTTAGATAGAAATGCGGAACGGTCTGCTTCGCTTCCATGAGCCGCCGCGCGATGGTCCGGCGCATGGCATCGAGAGGCAACACGTCAAAGGGAACATTCTTATAGAGCGCCCGTACCGAGCCAGTGGCACCTGGAACTGGAGCCGCGCCTGGAATTGGAGCCGCGGGGCCCGGAGCGGGGATGGTCCTGGCTCGACTGCCCGCGGCCATCACGTCGATCGCATGGATGCGGCCGTGGGGGCCGGTACCTTTAACGTTCGACAGGTCGATGCCGGCTTCGAAAGCGATGCGCCGCGCCAGTGGGCTTACTGTTACCCCACTCGCCAGCTTCGCCGGTCCAAAATTTCGCTCCGGCGTTTTCACTTCGTTGAAGGCGTCGAGCTGAACCGCCTGTTTTTGCCGCGCAGCCGCCGCCGGGGCGGATGAGCCAACGGCATCGGCGAGGATGGCGACAATCGCATTCACCGGCGCGACCTCGCCCTGCCGTACCCGAATCTCCTGAAGCACGCCGGCGGAAGTGGCTGGCACTTCCATCGATGTTTTGTCAGTCTCGATCTCGAACAGATTGTCGCCGGGCGCAATCCGATCGCCCACCGATTTGAACCAGATGGTGATTTTTCCTTCGGTGACGGTTTCACCGAGTTGTGGCATCAGAACGTCCATCTATGACCCCAGGGAACGGCGTATGGTCTCGACGATCCGGTCCACGCCCGGAATGGCGAGGTCTTCGAGAACGTCGGTGGAGGGAAGTGGAATATGCGGAGTGGTGATCCGCACGGGCGGGCCGTCGAGATCGTAAAAGGCTTCGTCGGCGATGATCGAAACCAGTTCCGCGCCCCAGCCGCAGAGCCGGGGATTTTCCTCGACGGTGAACACGCGGTGCGTGCGCGCAACCGAGCCGAGCATGGTTTGGGTATCCAGTGGGACGAGGGAACGCACGTCGATGACTTCGCAATCGATACCGTGTTCCGCCTTAAGCTTCGCCGCCGCGGCAATCGCGCGAGGGACCATCAATGCCAGTGCGAGGATGGTGGCGTCGGAACCGGCGCGAACCACCTTCGCGACGCCCAGTTCGTCGACGATCTCACCATCGGGCACTTCGCCTTTGGTGGCGTAAAGAGATTTGTGTTCGAGGAAGATCACCGGGTCGGGATCGCGAACCGACGCGGCGAGAAGGCCGATCACATCGAGCGGCGTGGACGGCGCGACCACCTTCAGGCCCGGAATCATCATGCACCAGTTCTCGACGCTCTGGCTGTGCTGCGCGCCGAAGCGCGAGCCGCCGCCATTCGCCGTGCGGACCACCAGCGGACATTTGGACTGGCCGTTGGTCATGTAACGGCTCTTCGCAAACTGGTTGGCGACATAGTCGAAGCAGACCGCGATGAAGTCCGAGAACATGATCTCGGCGATGGGCTTGAGGCCGGTCATCGCGGCGCCCATGGCGGCCCCCATGATGGCCTGCTCGGAGATCGGCGTATCGCGCACGCGCAACGGGCCGAACTTATCGTAAAGCCCCACTGTCGCTTTGAAGACGCCCCCGGCTTTGGCGATATCCTCGCCGAGGAAGACCACGTCGGGATCGCGCTCCATCTCCTGCTCGATACCGCGCGCGACGGCGTCGCGATACGTCAGTTCCGCCATGCCCAGCCCCCGTCGGCATAGACATCGGTGCACAGGATTTCGGCGGGCGGAGGTGGTGCGGCTTTGCAGATCTCCGTCGCTTCGTCCACCCTCTGGCGGACCACATCTTCGATTTCGGCGAGGGTCGCTTCACTGATGCCGGATTCGAGACACCGCTCGCGATAGATGCGGATCGGATCGCGGTTGCCGCGCCAGTGGTCGAGTTCGCCCGCCGGCCGGTATTTCGCCGGATCGGCGCGCGAATGACCGCTGTAACGATAGGTCCGGCATTCGATCAGGGAGGGTCCGCCGCCCGAACGAGCCTTATCGTAAGCCTTGGATGCCTCGCGGTAAACCACGTCGGCGTCCTGGCCGTCGATAATGATCGATTCGAGCCCATAAGCGCTGGCGCGTCCAGCGGCGGGATCGGCCACCGCGGTGACGTCGCCGATCGGCGTGTATTCCATGTAGAGATTGTTCTCGCAGACGAAAACCACGGGGAGTTTCCAGATCGCGGCGAAGTTCAGACCTTCGTGAAAGGCGCCGATGTTTGTCGTTCCGTCGCCGAAGAAGCAGACCGAGATGTCCTTGTCGCCCTTGTATTGCGCCCGCCACGCCGCGCCGCAGGCGATCGGGATGTGCGCTCCCACGATCGCGTAGGAGCCCATCACGCCATGCTCGACGGAGGTGAGATGCATCGACCCGCCCTTACCGCGGAGCAGGCCGTTATCGCGGCCCATCAATTCGCCGAGAACCCGATCCATGGGAACACCCCTCGCCAGCGTGTGCGCATGGCCGCGATAGGTGCAGAAAGTAAGATCGCCTGGTTCCATCGCGGCCGCGAAACCTGCCGCTACCGCTTCCTGGCCGAGCGAGAGATGGCTTGTGCCTTTGACCAGATTCTGCAGGAAAAGATCGTAAGCGCGTTGTTCGGATTCGCGCAGTTCGACCTGAATGCGATACAACCGCAATCGCAGTTCGGTCGATACGTCGTCAGTTACGGAAACCGCAGCGGATTTTGCCATAAGGGTCGCCTACTTCGGAATTTGCGGAACTACGAGGTGAAAGAGCTTCAACGATCCACCGGCCGCGGCTTTGATCGACGCGGTTTCGGAGGGTCCGAGATAGACGCCCGCGCCCCTTGGCACTTCGTAATCCTTGTTTTCAAGATGGATGGTTCCGCCGCCTTCCATCAGATAAATCAGCTGGTGCTTATCCAGTGGCGCGGCGTCGAACTGTTCGCCGGACTTGAGCCAGCGCAGCGTACCGAGTACGTTCTTTGCCCCCACAGCGCGTTGTTCAGAACCTCGGTGGCTTCTCCCTGCGGAGTCTTCACGCGCGGAAGTTTATTGGTATCGATGAAAGTGGTGGTTGTCATTTGACCCGCAGTCATTGCTCTTAGGTTTGAACCCACACACCGCCTTCGATGCGGTTCCAGACCAGATCTGCCTGGGTGCCGTCGAGGATTGTGGTGACGAAGCGGTTGGGCGCCTGAAATTCGAAGTAGAAGAGCGGCGATTCAGTGGCGCGCAGGCGATGTTTCGCCTCGGCGGGAATGAAGACCATATCGCCCGGGCCCACTTTGCGCGTCCCTTCCGGCGTTTCCACGGTGCCGTTGCCTTCCATGATGAAGTAAAAGTGCTCGCAGTTCTCGTGCAGATGGTAGGGCGAACTTGCGCCCTGCTTGTAGCGCATGATGCCGGCCAGCATGTCGTCAATTTTTGTCAGTTCCTTGTTGACGAAGAAGGTCCGCTCGCGGCCCGGTACGGCGGAGACCAGTTTCGGTAGCTTATCCTCGTGAAAAATGTATGCCATTGGTTCCTTTTCGGTCCTAATGCGGCCGGTAGGCCACGCGCGCGCACTTCGGCAAAAGGCATCGGCCCGACGGTCACGCGGATTTCGGCCTGCTTGTGGCGCTCGACGGTCGGTTTGGTCGATCCGCGCCCTTCTTCGCCCCAGATCAGCTTGAGCTCGTTGCCGAGTTCGGCATGCCCGACATCGATCATGGCGAGCGAGATCATGGAGCGTTCGTTATAAGTGTAGCCGGTGTAGGTGGAGAGTCCGACCGTCTTGCCGTTTTTCAGCACTTTGTCGTAGGGCAGCGTCGAGTAATTGGCCAGCGGCAGATCGATATATTTTTCGATATCCCCGGCGTGGAACAAGGTGCCCAGGGCGCGCTCGACATCGTCGCCGTTCCAGACCAGCGTTACCTTCTTCCGCTTCTGGTGGTCTGCGATCTTCTCCAGCGCGGCGCCGGCCGACAAAATCGTGGTCGAATTTGACGAAAGGTCCGTAGCCCAGATCGTAAGGCGTCAGGTAATAGTCGCTGATGTTGTTGGAGTAAAAGCTGCCGCCCAGCGAAGCCATGGCTTCATAGCTTTTTCCTGTCAGCCACTTTCGGTAGCCTTTCATTTCATCGCCCGTGTAGATCGCCGGAAGGGGTGAGGGAATCCAGCCGGATTCGAGACAGCTGGTGGGGTAAGTACGGGCGCCTACCTGCCGGATCCCGAACTCCTGACCGGCCTGAACAATGGCTTCGCGGACTGCTTCGCCGTCTTCCCACGGACCGAACAACTCCCATCCCGGGCTCCCGACCATCCCATGACGCAGTGCCCGCACGTCATGGCCCGCGACTTTGAAAACATCCATGCGGAAGAACTTGATGTCGGGCGCAGGTTTGCCCGTCACCTTCTCCATTACCTGGAAGGCGTTGGGGCCCTGCACCTGATACCGGTAAGCTTTGCGCCTGCCCTGATTGAAGGCCGATCTTTCATCCCTGATCGCCGTCGCCTTGTAGCCGCCGGTCTCCAGATTGTACTGGACCCAGTTGGCGGCGGGCGGGCGGCCTACGAGATTGAACCGGTTCTCATCCAGATAAAAGAGGATTGCATCGCCGATTACATGCCCGTCGTGGTTGCAGGCGACAAACTGCTTCGCCTGATCGACTTTGAAATTCTTGAAAGTATTTACGCCGAGATCCGTAAAAAGCTTCAGTGCGTCGGGGCCTTCGACGTAGAGGTCCGTCATATGGTGCGACTGATCGAAGAGAGCGCACGTTTCGCGCCAGGAGCGCTGCTCGTCCCTCCAGTTCGTGAACTCGTGGCGAACCACCGGAAAGGCATATGGACCGATCTGCGAGTTACGCAACAGCTCGACCGGGCTTCCTGTGGCTTGCAAAGCTTCTTCCAGGCTTTGGTAACTCATCTCCGCTGGCAACTTCCTCCTGAGGTCCGTGTGAATTATATCCAAGCGCCGGACAAAAGATCCATTGTGACACGGGGTGTCACACGCGGTAACGCACGGGGTGTCTGGGGTGCGCGACATAAAAGTTGGAGCATTTGCGAATCGGCCGAAAAACCCGGGCCGCCCGAGCGTATCAGTACGCAAGGCTGGTGGAGATGCGGCTACCAGCCGCGTTCCTCGATTTTCCAGAGAATTCCACCTGCTTCCTCACCTGGCGGCTCGCCGGCTCACTTCCCGTGCAACGGATTGCGGAGTCGTGGACTACAGAAGGGGCCGGATTCTCAGCCTTCGACAAGGTTCTTGATACCCGCGCCACCGGTCCTCAGTGATCGGCGCCCTATATGCAGGGCAACAGAAAGGCTTCTACGAACTCGGAAGTTGGGTAGTGATGCTCAATCACGTTCATGCACCGATCTGCCCCGTAGGTGATCTTTCCAAAATTGTCTCGGGTATCGAAGTAACCAGCGCGTTCCGGAGCCGGGACTATTTCGACCGTTGCGCACGAAGTTCAGCCGAAGAGCGGCGCATTATGAGTTACATCGAGAACAATCCAGTCAAAGCGGGATTGTGCCGCGGTGCGAGCGCGTCGGGAGCTACAGAACGCGGCTGGTAGCCGCATTTCCAAGCGGAATGTCTCACACCCGGGTGTCTGGCCCGGGCGCCGCGGGCCTGGAGGAAGTGTTACCGGATGAGATCGGTGGACCTGCTCCCGATTACGGCCGTTGAATCATCTCAATCCGGTTCCCTACCGGATCGATCGCGATACCGATGACAATGCCGGTTTTGCCGAACGGGCGCGGATCGCCGGTCATCGACCCTCCGGCGGCTTTGATCGCGGCCACTGTCGCCGCCATGTCCTTCACATTCAGGATCACGTGCGCGATCGGGTCCTTCAGGTCGTCCGAGTCGCGATGCATGATTACGATCGGCTCGCTTTTGTTGGCCTTTGCGGCGTCGGGCGTGGCGCCGAAGTTCACGAAGACCTCAGGCCCCGCCGGGGAGTCGATCCGGTTGACCTCCTGCATGCCGAAAGCGGCCTGATAAAACTTCGCCAGCGCAACCGTGTCTTTCGCGCCGATGCGCACCGAGTTCAACGTCACCTGGGCTTGAGCAAAACCCGCAAGCAGCAGCGTGGCGGCGAATACTATCGCAGTTTTGTAAGTTCTCTTCATCGAAGTCTCCCGTAAATCGTCTCATTCATGATAGACCCGCCGCGGAGGTTTACCGGCAGAAGTCGATGTATCCGCGTTCGGGGTCCGTTGCGGTAAGCGTGACCTCGATCCTGTCGCCCACGTCGACACCCGCCTGCCCGCGGCAGAGCATTCCGTCGACCGGTGGATTCAGCACTCTCACAAACGTGCCGGCGGGGGTGACTCCGGTCACAACAGCCGCAAACTTCTGGCCGATCCGGCTCTGCATGGCCACGGCAGCCACGCGCTTGCCCATCGCGCGTTCCACTTTGCGCGCCGCACCTTCCATGAGCGTGCAGTTGCCTGCGATGGCATCGAGGGCGTCGTCGGAGTAGGGGGCCGGGGCTTTCGCCAGGAAAGCCTTGATCAGACGCTGCGTAACCATGTCGGAGTAGCGGCGATTGGGAGCGGTCGAATGGGTGTAGTCCAATGCGGCCAGGCCGAAATGGCCCTGGCCGGTGTCGGCCGGCCGCGACATCACATATTGACCCGGCCCCAACAGTTTGATCACGGCCAGGGAAATATCTTCGTAGTGATCCGGATCGACGCCGTGACAGTGCTGCAGAAAGGCGCTGAGCGCCGCCGAATCGGGCGTGGCGGGCAGCTTCTGCCCGTAGCGCGCGGCGAGCTCGACGATGCGGGGCCAGCGCTCGGGCGTCCTGACGACGCGGCGGATGGAAGTCAAACCCGCGTCCTTCAGAGTCTTCGCCATCACCTCATTGGCGCCCACCATGAAGTCTTCGATGATGTCGTTGGCGCGCGTTTTCTTCGCCGCCTCGATGTTCTGCACGTGGCCGTCGGTCACCGTGGCAACCGCTTCCACGCGATCGAAATTCAGCGCGCCGAGGCGGTTGCGCTGAGCGCGCAGCGCGGTCGCCGCTTCATCCTGCAACTTGAGCTGAGCCTGTAATGCGGGCGAAGCGGCGATTTTCCGGGGCGCGACCCCCTTGCCTTCCAGCCACGCGCCCGTCGAGTTGTAAGCCAGTTGCGCTTTATTGCGAAGGACGGCGCGATAGATGCCGGACGACGCAATCGAACCCTGCGCGTCCACCAGCATCTCGATCACGATTGCCCGCCGGTCTTCGTTTTCGTTCAGTGACGTGAGATCGGTCGACAACGCCGCCGGCAGCATGGGAAAGATATCCACAGCGGTATAGACGGTGACGGTCTCTTTGCCGGCGTGCCGGTCGATGGGCGTCCCGGCAGGCACATCGGCATCGACATCGGCGACTCCCACCATCACCCGAATGCCCCCCGCGGTTCGCTCGGCGACTTCCACCTGATCGAGATCCCTCGATGTGTCGTTATCGATCGAGGACCAGAGAAGGTTACGCAGATCGCGCACGCCTTCATCCGGAATCGGCGAAGGTCTGGTCCGGATCGCTGCCACCTGCGCGTCCGTGCCCGGAGCGAAATCCGGGTCGAAGCCCTGGTGGATCATCTCACGGCGCGCGGCGGCGACAAGGTCGAAGCGGTTCCTGTACATCAAGGCGTCTTGCCGCGCCGGCTACTTCTTCGCGGCAGCGGCTTTCTTGGCCGCCCAACGTTTCCTGAGCGCTTCGGAAAGCCTCTTGCGGCCCTCGGGAGTCATACCACCTTTGCGCTTGGCAGGCTTGACCTGAGATGCCGCTCTCTTCGCCGCCCATCTCTTCTTCAGCGCTTCGGAGAGTCTTTTCCGGCCTTCGGGAGTCATACCGCCTTTGCGCTTAGCCCTGCCGCGGCGCGCTGGCGCCGCCACAGGGGCGCTCTCGGCGACTGTGCCATCCACCTCGCGGAGAGCGGCCAGCGCCCGCTCGATGGCTGTCTTCCGTTTTTCCAGCCCTTTAATTACTTCTTTCAGTCCGTTCGTCATCTTGACTCCTGCGACCAGATAGGTCAGCCAACACAGATCATAGCGCGTTCCTTCTCAGTTCTCTTATACCTTAGTCCAGGTATGTGCGAAGTCTCTCTTATCGACCGCCGCTAAAGAACACCCGGGAAACTGCCGATCTGTAGTGTATGACAGCCTCTATTGCGGAGATCTGCGACTCGGGTTACCCACTGAACGTTGCGGTCGAACGAGCGTTACATGCTTCGCAGGCTGCCCCTGGGTTTGAATTCGAGCTTTCCCGGTTTCTGCAAACCCAGTGCATGGCGGACAATGTCGATCGGTCTACTGTCTTCCGGGGCCTGGAAGTCCTGGGAGGCCTGCTGAATGAGAACAGGCTGGTCGTCTTTCTGAGACCCTTTCTCAGGTCGAAAGACTCGCAGATTGCCTCCAAATCGGTCTTGATCCTGGGCCAGCAGTCCCGCGGTCTCTCCTGGGTAGCCAGCATCCGGACCGAGAGCGACGCCCGGATACGCGCCAACCTCGTCGAATCCCTCTGGACGCGCAAGGGGCCGGAAGTCGACCAGGTATTAAGAGCGGCTCTTAGGGACTCGCATCATCGGGTGGTTGCCAACGCAGCCTACGGCCTCTATCTGCTTGGTTCCGACGCGTGGATCGAGGGGCTCGACCAGCTTCTTACCAGCCGCACGCCGGTGTGCCGGAGATCCGGTATCTGGCTTATCAAGTCGATTGATAGTCCCGCGTCAACGGACCGTCTCAGAGCTCTGATCAGGGACGCCGACTCTCACGTCAGGCGCGCCGCGTTCGACGCACTCGCGTCCCTGCGGGAAAGCGCGGTCCGACGCGCAAACGGGCCGCCCGTGGTTGAGTCGCCCATGGTTGAGCTGCCCGCGCCGGAAATACCCGCGGAAGAATCGCAGGTTGAAGCTCCGATTGTCGAAGCGATAAACTCGTCTCCCAACTCTTAGTGAGGTGGCGCATCGGTCTTTGGCGCGCCATGCCGCAGCGGGACGTTTCGCAGCATCAGGTTCAGCACGACCGCCACGGCCATGATCGCCGCGCTCGAAACGAAAATCAGATGGATCCCGTCGACCAGCGCCCCCCGCACATTGCCCAGCAGGGTCTTGAGCAGCGCCGGCCCGCCCGAGAGTCTGGCCGAAAATCGCATCCAGCTGCGGCACGCTTCTGCGCCAGCATCAGCGGATTCAGGAAAGTCCTTCAGCGGCGCTCGCGCGGTGTCCCCGCCGGGCACGCCTTTCGCGAAATCGCGCTGGTAGTTCGTCAGCAGAATCGTGCCAAAAATCGCCACGCCCACCGTGCTGCCGATCGACCGGAAGAACGTCGGCACCGCGCTCGCCGCGCCCATGTGCTCGCGCGCCGCCGCGTTCTGAATCGCCACCGTATAGACCGGCATCAGCAGTCCCATGCCGAATCCGGCGATCAGCATTCCCCTGATGACTTCGCTGTGCGCGTCGCGGCGCCCATCCGCGCGAACAGAATCATTCCCGCCGTGATCAGAATCGATCCGGCCACAGCCGAAGGCTTGTAAGTCCGCAAGCGCAGGTTGATCTGGCCCGTAAGAATGCTTCCCACCACCGACGACAGCAGCAGCGGCGTCAGCAGCGTGCCCGATTCCGTCGCCGAAACGCCCAGCACTCCCTGCATGAACAGCGGCAGATAAATGATCACCGCGAACATCCCCATGCCGAGGATGAACGACGCCGCCGAGCACATGCTGATCACCGGATTGCGGAACAGCACCAGCGGGATCAGCGGCTCCACCGCTTTCGTCTCCGCATAAAGGAAAGCCCCGAGCATCACCGCCGCCATCGCCAGCAGAAACTCCACGCGCGCCGCCGCCCAGCCGTAATCCCTCACCCAGGTCAGCGCGAGCAGCAGCGGCACGATGCACAGAATCAACGCGCTCACGCCCGCCCAATCGATGCTCCGCTTCACGCCCTCCGGCCGCCAGTAAGGGAATTCGAGATAGATCGCCGCGATCGCGATGATGCCGACCGGCAGGTTCACATAAAACGCCGCGCGCCATGAAACATGGTCCGTGAGCCAGCCGCCCAGCGTGGGGCCGAAGATGGAAGCGAGTCCGTAGGTGGCCGCGAAGAATCCCTGATACTTGCCGCGCTCGGCCGGCGAAAAAACGTCCCCGATGATGGTGAACGCGAGGCCCATCATCATGCCGCCGGCGATGCCCTGCAGCCCGCGCGAAACGATCAGCTGGTTCATGCCGTCGATGCGGAAGAAACGTCAGCATGCCCGAAGCCCCGCACAGCGCCGAGGTCAGCATGAACATTCCCGCGCCCGTCAGGAAGAACCACTTTCGCCCGTAGATATCGGATAGTTTGGCGAAGATCGGGATCGCGAGCGTCGAAGTCAGCAGGTAAGACGTCGCAACCCAGGGATATCGGTCGAACCCGGAAAGCTGCGCGATGAT
Source organism: Terriglobia bacterium (assembly GCA_963764845.1). Lineage (GTDB taxonomy): Bacteria > Acidobacteriota > Terriglobia > Bryobacterales > Bryobacteraceae > BOG-234. The sequence continues at coordinate 589,572 of CAVXUE010000002.1, forward strand.
TCTCGGCTCGGCGGTTCCCACGATCGTCTGATCGAGCGAGGCGAGCAGCACCGAAAGCAGCAGCCCCGCCATGGTCCCGAGCAGCTGAGGGCGCGTCAGGCGGACGATTCCCGAGGTATGAAATTCAGTTTGAACGGCGGTACTCACGGAGGGCTTCTTCCCAGTATCGTCAATGGCAAATTTTCCTGAGAACAAGGACCTCCATTCCGCACGATACCTTCATGCCCGAGGTTCCCGATTCGACCGGCAAATGGGAAGTGCAGCTGCGCAAGGGCTGCATCGAACTGGCGATTCTCGCGAGCCTGTGGGATGGCCGCCTTTACGGCCTCGAAATGCTGCGCCGTCTGGAATACTTCTCCGGCCTGACGGTTTCCGAAGGCACGCTTTACCCATTGCTCGCCCGCCTTAACGCATCCGGGTGGGTGATCTCCGAATGGCAGGATGCCCCGCCGGGGCATCCTCGCCGCTACTACACTCTGACGCCTCGCGGCAGGCGCCGCACCGAGAAAATGTCCCGCGTGTGGTCGGCGCTGACGGGAAACATCGATCAGCTCCTTCGTGCACGTCGCAAAGCGATAAACCCGCCTGCGCGCTACCGTAATTCACGGCGCCACAACTCCCAGGCCCGCCGGTAATCGTCGGCCACCGAAAGCTTCCCCTCTTCCGGCGTCAGATAAGTGATGTTCCTGCTCAGCGCCATCGCCTGGGCCTGTACCTTCGCATTCAAATCCAGATAAATGCATCGGCCCACCACCAGAGGAATCGACGCGCCAACCACCACCGCGCCGTGCCCGCGCATCAAAGCCGCCGGTTTATTTCCGAGCGTCCGCGCCAACGCCTTGCCGCGCGCGGCGTCGCGAATCAGCAGATCCGTCATCCCCGCCGCCTTCCGGATTTCAAAGACCGGCACGCCCTCCGCGACAAAACCGGCCAGCCCGAACATCGGCCGCAGGGGCACATCCGTCGCGCCGAACGGAATCAGCGACGGAGTATGGCAATGCACCACCGCCCTCACATCGGGCCGCGCCTTATAGACCTCGCCATGGATGAATCGTTCGAGAAAGAGGGCCGCGCCCCTGGCATTGATCGCGTTGCTGTCGAGATCGTATTCGAGGATGTCGCCCGCCGTCACCAGAGCCGGCGCAAGCGAACGCGCCATGAAGTAACGTTGCGGATTCCGCTCGCCGCGCACGCTGACGTGGCCATAAGCATCGAAGATCTCATGCGACGCGAGAATGCGGTCCGCCGCGACCAGATCCTCGATCTGATTCGACCCGGCTTCCTGAGCGCTCAACCTCAAAGCGCCGGCGAAAGAAACGCAGCGAAGCACGTCCCGGCGGTTCATCGCCATCAGTCTACTTTACGCGAACTATACCAGCGCCAGATCTTCCGCGCGATCCTCCGCAAACAGCTCGTGTGAGGCGTCAACCCGCATCCACAGCAGTGCGCCAGCCACCAGCGCCACCAGCATCGGAACGAACGGCACGCTGTAGTTGCCCGACCACGCGACGAGATATCCGAAAGCGACCGTCGAGAGTCCGGAACCGATATTGGCCGCGGTATTCATGAACCCATAGACCGCCCCCGTATTCTTCTTTCCCATGTCCACGGCGACCGCGCACAGGTTGGCTTGCTGCAGCAGAATTCCGGTGTAGGAGAGAGACAGAAAAATCAGCGCCCAGGTGTTGTCGGCCGTGAGAATGGACGCGGCCATGAATACGGCGGCGGTGCCCAGCCCGAACACGCCCAATGCGCGCCGGCCTGCCTTCAGGCCCATACGGGCGACGAGCCAGTCGCTGGCGAAGCCTCCCAGCCACGCCGCGGCCGCGCCGACCAGATACGGCAGCGACGAAAACATCAGCGAAGCCTCGCTGTATCCGCGGCCTCTTACGAGATAAGTCTGTAGCCAGGATTGAAAGAAGGCCATGGTGTAGAGATAACAGGCGCCGATTACCGAGATCTGCCAGAGCGGGCCACTGCGCAGGGCCAGTTTCCACGGCATGCTGTGATGGCTGACGGCAGGCGGCGGCCCGATCTCCCGCAACTCCGCTTCCGTGATGCCGGGCTTCTCCGCGGGAGAGTCGCGGAACCACCAGAACCACAGCGCGCCCCAGACCACCCCCAGAAAACCGAACACATAGAAGGATGCGTGCCATCCGTAGCGCATCTGGATGGGGACCACCAGCAGCGGAGAGATCCCCGCGCCGATCTGGCTCATCATGAAGATCACGCCCCAGCCACGCGCCCGGCTGCGCTGCGGAATCCATCGCGCGAGCACCGTGCTCATGCCCGGATACGCGCCCGCCTCGCCCACGCCAAAGCAGAATCGCACCACCAGCAGCACAACGTAACTCGAAACCGCGCCCGTCAGCGACGTGAATACCGACCACCACAGCACAATCCGCGTCAGCACACGGCGAGGCCCGCGGCGGTCGCACATAATGCCGGTCGGAATCTCGAATGCGCTGTAGGAAAGAAAGAAGACGCTGGTGACCCACCCCCAACCCCGCGGGCCGATATGCAGGGCATCCTGGATGCGCGGCCCGGCCACCGCAATGCACACGCGGTCGAGGTAGGTGATGACGGCGAGGAGCGACAGAAGCCCCAGCGCCCGATGCTGATACTTGACGCGGATTAGCCGATTCTACAACAGCCGGTCTACTCGCCCTTCTCCCGGTACGGGGGCAGGTTCGCCTTCGTCTCCCGCACAATTTCGAGCAGCACGATACTTCAGCGTCGCGTCGCCTTTCTGCACTTGCCGGTCGAGGCGCGCCACCAAACGATACTGCGCGATGCTTTCATCACGGAGGTTCCAGCTTACATGGGGCCAACTGCCGGGCAGTGACTTAAGTCAACGGGTCAGAACGATTTCAGAGAAATCTCGAAGAAATTTCCCTGATGGATGACCGTTTTTCACCGGCTTTGCGCCTTACCAGATGAGAGCATCATGAAATTCGACGGGAGCGAGGGCGATTGGCCTCGACCAACCTCCCGCCCCCGGGCCGGCTCCCGTGCTCCTCAGTCCGGTCCGGGGTATTTTATGAACTGTGATCACCGAATCCGAGCTTCCCGTTGCGCTGAACCCTATTCTCCAGCACGCTCTCGAAACTTATGCGAGTGAGACCAACAAGACCGCCGCGGTCTTCCACCAATTCGCGCCGGCGGATCTCTCTTTTCGCCCTCATCCCCGATCGGCCACGGTGCTCGAAATCTTCCGCCACCAACTGCTCTCCGAACGCCGCTTTTTCAGTGAATTTCTGGGCAGCCCGGAACCCGAGCCTTCCGCAGTAGTCGCCACCGAAGCCTTCGCCGACCGGTTGCTGGAGCTCGCCCGCCCGCGCCTTCGCCATCTCGCGGCGCAGACCGATGCGTGGTGGCTGGAAACCAGGCCATTCTTCGATGTCGAGCGCCAGCGTATCTGGATTTTCTGGCGGCGCGTCCTGCACTCGGCTCACCACCGCACGCAGTTGACGGTCTATCTGCGCCTGCTCGACAAGCCGGTCATTTCAGTCTATGGACCAACCGCCGACGTTTCCTGGCACGGAGCCGATCCCACCCTCGCGCCTTAACTGAGGGCCGCCCGCATATAATCCAGGCATTTCTTCACTTCCTCGACCGCCGTCCCCGAGCCCCGGTACTCATACTCCACGAAAGCCGGAATCGGATACTTCTTATCCTTCAACAGCAGCAACACCTGTTTGATCGGCGTATCGCCTTCGCCCCAGGGCACGTTCGCGCCATCGTTGTTTTTGCGGTCCTTGATGTGCAAATGAGTAATGCTGGCGTGGTGCTGCTCGATGAACGCCACCGGATCGTATCCCGCCGCCGAAAAATGCCCGATATCCAGATTGATCCGCGCATACTTCGACAGTTCCAGCGCCTTCTGAAACGACTCCGGCGTCGCGAACTCATTCGCATCCTTCGTATTCGAATGGCCGTGGAACGCCAGCAGCGTCTTGTGCTTCTCGGCGAACGTCAGCAGCCGCTTCGCGCATGATCACCTGCGTCGATGAAGCGATGATATTCGTGCCCAGCGCCTTCGCCTCGTCAAAGGTCGCGTCGATCTCCTCATCCGTGAAATCGGATCGGTAATTCATCGTGTAGGAATGAATCGTGACTCCCGCGTCTTTGAATTTCTGCCCGATGGCTCTGAAATGATCCGCCGGCATGGAGAGCCGCCACTGCCGCAGAACCTCGCGGTTCGTCGCGCCTGAACGCGGCTCAATTCCGGGCGAGTAAAGCTCCACTGCCTGCGCATCGTCCGTCTTCAACGCCCCGAGGATCACGTCGACGTCGTCGAGGCTGCCATGGCATCGTCCGATAGCTGTAAGTCTGTACGCCGATCGTTACTCCGCCCACCGTGGGCGCGCCGAGCGCCCGCCCGGGCGCAAGGCCTGCAAGGGGTAAACCCGCCAGTGCAATTTTCCCGAAATCGCGTCTTGAATACATAGTCACTGCTCCAATGTAAATGCGAACAAAGAATCGCCCGCTCCCACGATCAGATACTGCCTGCCATCCAGCATATAAGTCTCGGGGCCGTTACTGACATTCGCTCCCAGCCCCGCATGCCAGAGAATCCTGCCCGTAGCCGGATCGAACGCGATCAGGTTCTGCGAGCCATCGCCGGTAAACAGAAGCTTTCCCGCCGTGGTAAGAATCCCCGCCGAACCCCCGCCGCCCGGATAATTATGCTTCCAGACCGTCTTGCCGGTCTTGTAATCGATCGCCCGCAGAGTGCTCCCATAGGTCCCGGAATTCCGCTCCGCCGCGCCATAACCTTCGGGCTGCGGATCGGTGTCGGTCAGATAGAACTCACTGAACGTTTCGTTCGTGCCCACATAGAACAACCCGGTCTCGGGATCGAAGCTCGGCGCGGGCCAGTTGGTCGCGCCGGTGGAATTCGGCGACACCAGCACGCCATCAATGGTCGATTCTTTGGCCGGATCCGGAATCGGCTGTCCTTTGGCATTGACGCCCTTCGACCAGTTCATGGTCTCGATGACTTTCGACGTCAGCAGATGCTCGCCAGTTTGTTCGGTCGAGCAGGAAGAAGTAGCCATTGCGGCTGGCCTGCGCGATCAGCTTGCGCGGCCGCCCATTGAAAACGCCGTCGATCAGGACCGGTGTCTGCGCCGCATCCCAGTCATGCGTATCGTGCGGCGAAACCTGGTAATACCAGGCGATTTTTCCGGTCTCGATATTCAGCGCCACGATCGAGCAGGTCCAGAGGTTGTCGCCCTCCCGCCCATGCCCGGTTTCGACCGGCTGCGGATTCCCCGTCCCAATGTAATAAAGCTTCAGCTCGGGATCGTAAGTTCCCGGTATCCATGTCATCCCGCCGCCATGCCGCATCGAATTCTCGTTGGGCCATGTTTCGGAACCGGGATCGCCCTTCTTCAGCGGCTCGCTCCACCACTTCCATTGCAGCGCGCCCGTTTCCGGATCCACCGCTTCGAGGAATCCCGGCACATCCAGCGTGTCGCCGCCCGTTCCCACCATCACGTGATTGCCTACGATGATCGGCGCGGGCGTGGAGAAATACTCTTCCTTCACATCCGCGATCTGCACATGCCAGCGCTCTTTGCCGGTGCGCGCGTCGAGCGAAACGAGGTAATCGTCGGGCGTCTCGAAGAACAGCCAGTTTTCGTAGATCCCCACCCCGCGGTTGCCGATATGAATCCCGCCCGTGGTCTTCCAGAAGTAATGCCACAGTTCCTTGCCCGACCGCGCATCCACCGCCCACGCGTTATCCGGCGAGGCGAAATACAGAACGCCGTTCAGCATCAGCGGCGTGGCTTTGATCTGCAGACCGCCGAAACCGGTTTCGCGCCCGGCGACGCGGCGGACGTCGAAGGCCCCATCCCGCCCACCGTCGTTCCAGGAGGATTCTGCCCCGCCGCCGGATGCAGAATCCACGCCAGCGTCATCGCCTTGACGTTGAGCTGGTTGATCTGCTTCAGCGGACTGAAACGCCGCCCCGAGTAATCGCCGTTGTAAGTCGGCCACGAATCGGACGGCGGGCTGACCTGGGCCGCCAATGCCACCGGGATCAGAAGCGCGAGCAGGTTCTTCATTTCAAAGTCACCAGATACGCCGTCAGGTTATGAATGTCGCCGTCCGTATATTTGCGCAGCATATCGAAATGCTGCTGGATCGGATCCTTCAACTCAACCTTCGGAATTTCGCCTTTGCGCGTGAACGAATGATAGTCGCCGTTCGCATCCGTCAGCGCAACAGTGAAGTCGTCGATCCGCTCCAGCGTGCCCTCGAACGACTTGCCCGGCGCAAGCGTGACCGTCACCGCAGATCGGCGGAGTGCGGCGCGGCCCGCCTCTTCCCGCGGGCATCAGGAATCTTCCCTGCAGCGTGACGGGATCGTACTTCGCCCCGACGCCTTTCAAATCGCCGGCAGATCGAGTGGCACGTGCTGCACTTGCCTGCGCCGTTGAAATAAGCCTCGCCCGCCTTCGCATCGCCCGTCACGATGTTCAGCACCTTGTAAGTGCCGCGCTCCGCCGCCGCGCGCACGCCTTCATGCAGAAACGCCGCGATGTCCAGGATCTGCGCGCGCGGCAGATCGAACTTCGGCATGCCCGCCGCCGGCCTTCCGTTCGTCAATGACGGGCGCGATCAGATTGCCATCCTCGTCATCGCGCACCAACGGCGAGCGCAGCAGGTCCGGCCCGCTCTCGCCGCCGCGCGCATTCGACCCATGGCAGAAGCCGCATCTGCTCTGAGAAGGCCGTCTTGCCGCGTTCGAGCGTGGCCGCGTCGTAAGCTTTGTAGTCCATCCCGGCGCCGCCGCCCGGCCGCCTGACCCGTGTCGCGGTATCTGCGCGCGATTCTGCGCCGCCAGCTGGATGACCGCGCCCAGCAGAAGCGCCAGGACCGGCTTTCCGTGACGGCATTCTCATGCTCTTCACCGCTCGTAATTTTTCATATTCCGTCGCGACCCGTTTGTGATACCTTGACAAAACGACATTATGTGGCCACAAAGCTACACACCCATTTCGGACAGCCTTCGCGCTCTCGGCGATCGTTGCCGGACTCCCGATTTTCACCATGCTCGTTCTGCTCGGCGTCTTTCGCAAACCGGCCTGGATGTCGTCGCTCAGCGGGAGTCGGCGTGGCCGCTCTGGTCGCGCTCTTCGCGTATGGGATGCCCGCCTCGATGGTCGTGAGTTCCGCGCTCTACGGGGCCGCTTACGGGCTGCTCCCCATCGGCTGGATTGTCTTCACCGCCATCCTGCTTTACCGCCTCACCGTCGAGACGGGCAAGTTTGAAATCATCAAGGATTCCATCGCCAGCCTCACCGGCGACCGCGCCTGCAGGCGCTGCTGATCGCGTTCGCCTTCGGCGCATTTCTGGAAGGCGCGGCCGGCTTCGGAACGCCCGTCGCGGTCGCCTCCGCCATGCTCGCGGGACTCGGCTTCGAGCCCTTCTTCGCCGCCGCGATCTGCCTGCTGGCGAATACCTCGCCGGTCGCGTTCGGCTCGATCGGCATTCCCCTTGTGATGCTGCAGACGGTCACCGGATTGCCGATGATGTCCGATTTCGGCCGACGTGGGCCGCATCTGCGCGCCGCTCGCCTTGATCGTGCCGGCGTATCTGATGCTGATCATGGGCGGCTCGAAAGCGTTGAAAGCGCGTGTTCCCCGCGGCCGCTGTTTGCCGGGATCACCTTTGCCGGCGACGGAGTTCTTCGTTTCCAACTACATCGGCCCCTACCTTGCCGCGCTTCTCGCCGCCATCGTTGCTCTGGTCGCCCTGTTTCTCCTGCTGCAGGTCTGGAAACCGCCGAATCCGTCGCCGCCACGCCGCACCGGCATACCGGCGGCAACGTGTTGCTCGCCTGGTCGCCTTATCTGACGCTGGTGGTTTTCGTGCTGCTCTGGGGCGTCGAGCGACGTCAAGGCCGTGCTCGAACAAAGGCACGGTCGATATTTCGATTGGCCCGGCCTGCATAATCTGGTCCAGCGGATTCCGCCGGTGGTCGCAAAGACCTTCGCCCTACGCCGCGCAGTACACGTTGAATTTCTTCTCCGCGTCCGGCACTGCCTGTCTGTTTTCCGTCTTTGTTTCCGCCGCGATTCTGCGTGTTTCGCCCGGCAATCTGCTCAAGTGGATCGGGCGCTACAGCCAAGCAACTCGCGCTCCCGCTGCTGACGATCTCGAGCGTCGTCGCGCTGGCGTACCTGATGAACTACTCCGGCGCCACGACCACGCTGGGTCTGGTGATCGCGGGTACCGGGTCGATGTTCCCGTTCTTCAGCCCGCTGCTCGGCTGGCTGGGCGTATTCCTGACCGGCAGCGACACCTCCGCGAACGCCTTGTTCGGACCGCTGCAGGTGGTCACGGCGAACCGCCTGGGATTGAATCCCGTCCTGATGGCCGCCGCCAATTCGGGCGGCGGCGTGGTGGGCAAGATGATCAGCCTGCAAAGCATCGCGGTCGCCGCCGCCGCCACAGGCATGGAGCGGTCCGAAGAAGGCAGGCTCTTCCGCTTCACGCTTCGCCACAGCGTTTTTCTGGCCGTCGTGATCGGCCTCTGACGATGTTCTACGCCTACGTGATGCCGGGCTGGGTGAGGTGAGGGTGCGCTGAATGCTCTGGCTCCGGGGCCTGATTTTCACGGCCCTGGTGCCTGTTGTCGTTGCATTTTTCGCCCCGCGCTGGGTCGGGCACGCGGCGCGTCAGATGGCAGGCCGGATGGTTCCTGATCGTCCCCGGAGCCCTCATCTATCTGTCGTGCCTGATCCGCTTTCTCCTCGCAGGCGGCACGCCCGCCATCTTCTTCACGCGGCCTCTGCGCTTCCTCATCGGCGAAGAACCGAAGGCGCTCGTCGCCGATGGCCTCTATCGCTATACACGCAACCCGATGTACGTGGGCGTCCTGCTGGCGGTCATCGGGCAGGCGATTCTTTACGTCATCCACGAGGCTCGCCATCTACGGCATGGCGGTGGGCCTCTGCTTCCACCTGGTAGTCGATTTTTTTGGAAGAACCGCACCTGCGAAAACAAAACGGGGAACCTTACGAGCAATATTGCCGTAAGGTTCCCCGCTGGTGATTACTTCGAAGCCAGCCCCTGCGTGATCTCGATATAGGTCCCGTTCGGGTCCGTGATGAACGCGATCTTCAACCCGATCCGCTCCGTCATATCGCGTTGACGGCATGTTGATCGTGACTCCGTCCGCTGCCATCTTCTTCATGAACGCGTCGAGGTCCTTCACTTCGAAACCGATGTGATCGAGCGCATGTCCCTTGGTCGGCTCCGGCGGCATCTGGGCCTTCAGGAAATCCACTTCGCCGCCCGGAAACATCGCCGCGGGCAGGTTGCGCCGCGAACCGCTGCCCGCGCCGAATTCCTTCATGTACCATGCGCGCGCTGCTTCCCCGTCCACCACGGACTCGTGAATGTGATGGAAAGCCACCGGCGTCGCGAGGGTCTTGTTCTCCATCACCTCGACCGTCACGCCTTCGGGCATCGAGAGGAACGCCTGCACATTCGGCGTCAGTTCGCGCCACATCAAACCGGCCGCCGCCGCTTTGGCTTTGGTCGCGGGATAATCCTTCACCTCGATGCCGACGTGATGCGACCGAGCTCGCGGCGGTCGCCGGAGGCATGTTCGACTTGCCGACGATCATGAAAATCCCCGGCAGCTTGAGCAGCTCGAGCGCGCCCGCCTTGGTCGGCGTAGCCCCGAAAACGTCGATCCACGCCTTCTTCGAGGCATCGGGGTCGGAAACCATATAGTGCAGGTGTCCGAGCGAAACGCCGGCATCGTTCGGAGGCGTAAGCTGCGCAAGCAGAGACACTGCCGAAGCAGCTGCAAGACAAACGATTCGCATGGGGTTAAGCTATCACACTCGCGTTAGTCTTATCCGTGCTCATCCCGTCCATCCGTGGCCAAAATGCCCTTTTCAGTGCCCTGCTATGGCAGCGCAAAAACCACAATCGAGTTCGCTCCGCGAGGCGGCTTGATCTCCGGAGTTTCATTGAGCAGACTCCCATCCAGCATCCCGTCGCCCGTCATGATCGCGACGTATTGCTTCCCGCCCGCCGCATACGAAATCGTGCTGACCGAAACATGTCCGCCCACAATCCCTTCCCAAAGCTGCTTGCCGGTATAGGCGTCGAACGCGCGGAACCGCCGGTTCATATCGCCATGGAAAACCAGATCGCCCGCCGTAGTCAGCATCGCGCCATTGCTCGGCGAACGCCCTTCGCCGAAGCGCAGAATCTCGCCGGTCGAGAGGTTGATCTTTCGCGATACCGGTCAGCTTATTCGGATCGGAACCAGGCTGCGGAACCGGCACGCGCCGCTCCGGCCCCGCATCCGATTTCGAAGTCATATCGAGGCAATTATCGATGTAAGGCACATAGAGCGAGTTCGTGCCCGGATGATAAGCCGTTGGCCAGAAACTCCGCGTGTTGTAGAAGCAGATCGTATGCCGCTCGCCGAGCTTCTTGTTGACGAGATCAAAGTTGATGGTGGTCTGCCCGGTCTTGCCGTCGATATTCGAAATCAGAAACGCCGGATCGTCGTAAGGAAACGGCGTCGCCCACAGAAACTGACCCTTGTCCGCGATCGAGCACGAACACGCCGCCGCCTTCGCCTACCATCACCGCGACATCATGCATTTCGCCGCGCTTCAAATCCGGGATTGAACCACTTCACATACTTCGGATCCGGATTATAAGGCGTTCTGACCAGCGTGCGTTCGTGCGTGTAATCCTGATCCCAGTCGTCTCCCGGCAGGTGCTGGTAATACCAGTTGAGTTTGCCGGTCTCGGGATTGAGCGAGATCGTCGAGTTGCTGTAAAGATCGGCCGGGCTCTTGCGCGAAGTGCCGTCGGGATTCCCGTTGTGGCGCTGCAGGCGCGTGTTCGGCATGGCGTTCGCGATGCCCCAGTAAAGCTGTTTGCGCACGGGATCGTAAGTGCCAGGCAATCCCCAGGTGGATGCGAGATTGGTATCGAGAAACGGCGTTCCCCACGATTCGGAACCAGGTTCGCCAGGCGCAGGCACGTTATAGAACTTCCACAGCTCCTTGCCGGTCAGCGCATCGTGCGCCACGATGAAGCATGTGTCGCGCGTCTTGCCGCAGCCGCGTCCGCTGATCACCTTGCCTTCGACAACGAGCGTGCCCGAGATGTTCGCGCCTTCGCCGGTGGGCGATCTGCCAGCGCTGTTCGCCCGTGCGCGCATCGAGGCCGACAACATAGCCATCCGGGGCCTCGTAGAGAATGATGTCCTGGTAGATTGAGATCGCTTTCGTTCTGCGCCGAACTGGCCATCGCCGGGGTGGGCAGTCTTGCGTTTGTACTCCCACAGCAGATCGCCGTTCGATGCGTCGAGAGCCTGCACGATGGCGCCCGGCACCACCACGTACATCACGCCGTTGTGGACGATCGGAATGGTCTCCGTAGTGCCCGGGCCCAGGCCGCGCGTCCACGCCATGCGCAGTTGGCCGACGTTGGCGCGCGTGATCTGCTTCAGCGGACTGTAGCGCTGCGCGTCGTAGGTGCGGCTATACATGAGCCAGTCGTCGGGACTCGGGCTTGAGCAGCATTTCCTGCGTGACCGGGACGAAGTTCCTGACCTGCGCGAAGGAAGCGGCCGGGACCACGAGAGCAGCGAGAATTACGGCTTTGATCATCTATACCTACCGGTCACTGTTATATAACAACGGATTTGCGCCTATTTGCAGGAAAAATTAGTCGCTTCGTCCGTGCTCCCGGAGCCTTTATAGACGGCGGTCTGCGGATACGGGCACAGAGGTCGTGTCCTCACTACGGCGCCGCCGGCAATCTTCGACGCGGGAATCTGCTCCGGCGCCTTCCCCTGCGTTACCCACGTATCGAGAGCGCTAACCATATTGAACGTGCTGGTGCCATCGCCGCCGGCGCAGTGTCCCATGCCCGGAACCATGAACAGCCGATACGCTTCGTTCACCTTTGTCACGCCGCCCAGCGCCTTCACGACGCTCTTGTAATAGTTGACGCTGCTTTCCGGCGCGATTCCGGGATCGGCCCAGCCATGAAACTGGATCAGCTTACCGTTATGCGAGAAGAAGGGTCTGAGGTTCGGATCGACTGAATCCATGAGGCTGCTGATCGTCTTTTCGCCGCGCGCCACGTCGGCTTTCGGATCGAAGGTCAGGTAATCCCACTTCGGGTCGTGAAATACGAGCACGCGATACGTGTCGAGAGCCAGATCCATCGGCTTCGGGCCCGCTAACGTGGCCCAGCCCATCTCGCTGCCAGGTTCGAGCCCGGGGAAATTGCCGGGGCCGGCGTAGATCTTTCGCGCCACCTCAACCTGCGCGGCGGTGAGGCATGACGTTTCATCCCCTTGTTTGCATTCGAGCACTTTCGGGTCGAACCTGCAGCGCGTCGGGTTCTCGATCACCCCGTCTTTGACGCCGTCGAGCGCATCGCACTGGTCGAGCACCGCTTTGTGAATCGCCGCGTACTTGGCTGGTGGGATGTAGCCCGCCTCGTCTCTGTGCGCGATGGCGGAGGTCCAGACCTGAGCTCCCTGAAGGTGTGTCGGGTAGTTCGCGGGCGCGCCCGCGATGATGCCATCGTAATCGGCCGGGAAGCGCTGCGCTTCGGTAAGTGCCTGACGGCCGCCGGTCGAGCATCCATTCCAATAGGAATATTTGGGAGCGTTGCTGTAGTAAGCCGCGACGATCCCTTTGGACGCGACGGTCATCTCATGCACCGCGCGCCACGCGAAATCGACCAGTTTTTCCGGATGATCGGGAACGAATGCGGCGGTGTTGCCCTGATGGCCCGTGTCCGTGCTGGCCGCGGCGTAACCGGCTGAGAGTGCGGTCGCCATTGCGGGATAGCCGATCGTTCCCGCCCATGCGCCGTTACCCACCGACTGCAGCTTGCCGTTCCACCCTGACGCCGGCATCCACACTTCGATCCGGATGTCGGAATCGCTCGATGGCTTCAGCGTGGCCGCGACGCGGCAGAATGCGGGGAGGCCCTTGTATCGCGTTGGCGCCGCGTCCGGGAGGCGCCGGAAATGCTCCCGGTCCGATGGACTCGGCCGTCGTGATGGTTGTATTGGGCAGCGCGAGGGCCGCCACGCTTTCGCACGATGCCGCTGAGGCCAGCGCCGGGAAGAATGCGAGGGCCGCGAATGCGAGTCCTGTTTTCATAACGCTATTTCCCCGCCAGCACGTCGCTGGCGGCCGCCTGCGCGATCAAACGATCCGCATCCTCCGGCAGCAGGAATCGCTCTTTCACCGCATTCTCCGCCGCCGTCTTCACCGCGGCCACATAAGCATCATGACTCGCATAACGCTCCTCAAGCGACGGCCGCGGATCGCCCGAAGCCATCCGCTCCGCCTTCGTTTTCGCGAAAGGAATGAAGCCGCCGTTCAAACCGCAGATGCGCTCCCTTATTGAACCCGGCGGCAGTTACGTTCCATCCCACGTAGGTGCCGAGCGGAGCCTGATGCAGCACCGAAGGCACGCCCGCTCTCATCGTTGCCGTCCTTGTTTACGCGCGGCACGAGCGTCGGAATCACCTGCTTGATGGCGGGCGGCCACGTCGTGATCACACCGGAGAGATCGTTGTATTTGAAGTCGGGTCCGAAGTCGTAATCGAGCAGCGAATTCACGAGGCCATCCGGAGAGGGCACGCCGGGAATCGCGGGAAAACCGGTCGCCGCCGCCGTGGCCTTCACGAGATCGCCATGCGACAAGGAGCGGATAGCGGCTGGGCGGCGGCGCGGTTCCCTTCGTGACCCAGTCGATCAGATCCACCATCAAGCGCCCGCGTCGTAGTCCGACTCGGGATTCGGATTCGCGGGCAGCACGCAACCGTTCGGAGCCGCGGGTGCGCGCGGTGCTGAAACCGCCTCGCCCGCCGCCGTGCGTGGTGCCTGGGAAGTAATAACGGCGAACATTATCCGGGAGCGGAATATCGGCCTTCGCATCCGTGCCGATCAGGTTGGGAGACATGCGGAGTTCCCAGAATTCCAGCGTGCCGAACGTCTCGAAGATCTTCGGGCAGGTGTTGGTTGCGCGGCAGCGGTCGAGCATTCCGGCAGTCGGGCGGTGGCGCGTCTTGTCCGCATAGTCGCTCCACCAGAGCACCGCTTCACTGCCCGGCTCATAGCGATTGGCAATGCCGCCGCCCACCGCGAACCGATAGTTCAGCGCCAGTTGGCGGCCCGCGATATGAGGATTCGCGCCGTCCCAGACGATCCGCCCCGCTTCATCCTGATTGAAGCCGAGATGGATGTAACTGCGGATGAAATTACCCGACTGCGAATTTCCCTGGCTGACCACCCACTGAGATCTTCTTCGCCACCGGATTCGCGTTCCCGGCATCGTCTTTATCGGCGTAGCGCAGGAACGAATTCAGATCGCGCGTTGCCGCGTAGCCGATTCCCATAACCAGCGGGTCTTTCGCCGTGAATACCAGTTCGTAGAGATACGCCGGATCGAAGCCGGCTTTCAGCGCAGATCTTCGAGGGATCGGGTGTGCCGGGAAACGGCGACTGTCGCGCAATCGGCGAAGGCCCAGTCGCCGCTTGCGATCGGGATGATTTCGCCGCCTTCCGAAGCTCGCTTGTTCAGCGTTGCCTTGGTCGTGTCGAGAGTCGCGGGACGCTGATAGACCAGCCCGGAAACAGCCGTTGTGAGCGACAGGGTAGTCGAGTTCGCCGGCATGTTGATGAAGCGCGCGAGCACCGGTCCGGTGAGACCTTTCGCGACGGGAACCTCGATCGTCTGCACGCCCGCGCGCGGGACAACATCGCCCTGCCATCCGCTGACCACGCTCACGTGTCCGTGCTGCCGAGGCTATGGCCGCGCCGCTGCCGCGATTCGTCACGCTGTAGAGCAGGACGCCGCTGGCCGCCGACATATCGGCGGGCTTCGCCATGGAGAATGTCGCCGAGTATTCGACCATGCCCCGCGCGTTTCGCGGCGCGGATTGAATATCCGTGATGATCGTGTTGTGCGGATCCTTCGGATTCAGCTCGCCATAGAAGCGCCCGCTCAGCATTTCGGACTGGCTTCCGGTTGACTCGCTCATTCTCGATGACAAAGCGCGTCAGACGTGCTTGCACGGACGCCGCGAGCGTGACTAAAGAGAGGGCCGCGAGGGCGATGGGCCGGTTCATCATGTCCCGTATTGTATGCCTTGTATAAACTGTAGGACGCCATGTACAGGGAATATTTTGTTGTCGCCGCGCTCGGCGCTTTGTTGCCGGCGGGCGCGCCTGCCCAGGCTCAGGACGCCAAGGCCGTTGTCGAAGCGCCGTCAAAGCGATGGGCGCGCGGAATCTGGGGTCGATCCGATACTCGGGCAGCGGCTTCAATTTACGCCCTGGGCCAGGCGGTGAATCCGAGTTCTCCGTGGCCGAAGTTCAACGTGAAAACTGTATGAGCGCGTGATCGATTTCGACGCCGGCGCCACACGCCAGACAATGGTTCGCACGCAGGCGCGAGAATCCTCCGCGCGGCGGCGGGTCAGCAGCCGATCATCGGCGAGCAGACTCAGACGTCGGTGAACGGATTCAAGGAGCCGTGGGCGTCGCAGTTTGAAGTCTGGGTCACGCCGGTGGGTTTCCTCAAGGGCGCGCTGCGCGAACAGCGCCACCGTGCAGTCTAAAACCGTGGGCGGGAAGAAGTACAACGTCGTCTCCTACCTGATCGACAAGAAGTACAAGATCAACGGCTATCATCGACGACCAGAACATGGTGGAGAAGGTCGAGACCTGGGTCGATAACCCGGTGCTGGGCGATATGCCCGTGGAAGCGACTTACTCCGACTACAAGGAATTTCCACGGCTTGAAGTTCCCGACGAAGATCGTGGAGAAGCAGGGCGGATATCCGGTCATGGACCTGACGATCACCGACGCGAACCGGAACGTCGTTGCCGGCGTGCAGCCGCCGGGTAAAGATGCGGCGCCGCCGAATCCGTTATTCGGGGTTGACGAGCAGCTGGTCGCCGAAGACGTCTACTACTTCACCGGCGGTACGCACCACAGCGTCATCGTGAATTTCAACGATTACGTGGTCGTGATCGAAGCGCCGCTCGACGAAGCGCGGTCGAACGCCGTGATCAGCGAGGTGAAGAAGCTCTACTACAACAAGCCGATCCGGTACCTGGTCAACACGCATGCCCACTTCGATCATGCGGGCGGAATCCGCACCTACGCGGCCGAAGGCGCGACCATCCTCACCTATCAGATGAACAAGCCTTATTACGAGAAGACGTTCGCCATGCCGCGCACTCTGAGCCCCGACAAGCTTTCGCAATCGAAGAAGAAAGCGGTGATTGAAGCGGTGGCCGAGAAGCGAGTGCTGACGGATGGCACGCACACCATCGAGCTCTATCACGTGCCGAACAACCACAACGAAGGGATGCTGATTGCGTACCTGCCAAAAGAGAAGATCGTGGTGGAAGCGGATCTCTATACGCCTCGCGCGGCCGGCGCGCCTGCGCCGAATCCGGCCGAGCCCGTACACGGTGAGCCTGGTGGAGAATCTCGACCGCCTGAAACTGGACTACGAGAAGATCCTCCCGCTGCACGGGCGGATCACCGACAAAGAAGAGTTGATGAAAGCGCAAGTCGGAAAGTAGCGCCGCGTGACGATGACTACCGCGCCGATCACGTTGGCAGCCTTCTGCGTCCGCAGGAATTGCTGGAGGCGCGTTCGAATCCCGAGAACACAGCGGAACTCACGGAACTCGAAGACCAGTAGATTCTGCGGGTTCTGGAGCGCCAGAAGGAACCGGGTCTCAGGATCTTCACCGATGGCGAATTCCGCCGCGGCGGATTCATGAGCGACTTCTACGATTCGGTCGAGGGTCTGGATCATGGAACGACATCGCCCGCACCTGGAAAGGCGCGGTACGACCACAAGTGGAATCGGACGGCCTCGCGGGCGTGGTCGCCGAAAAACTCAGGCAGACGAAACGGCTGACAAGCCACGAGACGGCGTTCCTCAAAGCAGCACAGCCCCGGCGATATCAAGATGACTCTGCCGACGGCCAACCAGTTTCCGGCCATCGCTTACAAGACAGGGATCAGCGAGAAGGCTTATCCCACGCGCTCCGATTTCCTGTGGGATATCGTGCCGATCATCAAGAGCCGAAATCAAGGCGCTTATCGGGGAGGGTGTCAAATACATCCAGATCGATGCGCCGCGCTACAGCTATTACATCGATCCGAAATGGCGCAGCTATGTCAGAGACGAGATGGGGATGGATCCCGATCAGGCGCTCGACGAAGCGATTCGGGCCGATAACGCGTGCCTCGAAGGACTGCGGCGTGAGCGGCGTGACGATCGCAATCCATCTGTGCCGGGGCAACAACCGGAGCCAGTGGTATGCCGAAGGCGGTTACGATCCGATTGCGGAGAAGCTGTTCAGTCGGCTCAACGTCGATCTGTTCCTGCTGGAGTACGAGTCCGAGCGGGCCGGCTCATTCGAGCCGCTGCGTTTTGTGCCGAAAGACAAGGGCGTCGTGCTCGGTCTGGTCAGCAGCAAACTTCCGCAGCTGGAGTCGCAGGACAGGTGATCCGGCGTATCGAAGAGGCGGCCAGGTATGTGCCGATCGAGCGCCTTGCGCTGAGTCCGCAGTGCGGATTTGCCTCGGCGATGCCGAAGGCAATCTGCTTACGGAAGACGGAACAGTGGGCCAAGCTGAAACTCGTCGTCGATACGGCACGGAAGGTCTGGGGTTTGGTATAGAATGTCACTGGCTATGTTCATCAAGTGTATTGCGATCGCGGCGTGCGGTATCTCTTTATCGGCTCCTGTATGGGGTGCCGATGCGACCCCCGATCTGAAGACCGTTGTCGACAATTCGCTGAAGGCGATGGGCGCGCAGGATGTGAAGACGCTGGTCATTTCCGGCGAAGGCTGGGATGGCTGCGTCGGGCAGCAATTCGACCCGAATTCGCCCAACTGGCGAAAGTTTTCCAACAAGAACTACGTTCGCTCCATCGATTTCGAAGCGCGCGGCTGGAGGCTGCAGCGCGTCCGCGGCGAAGGCGAGAATCCCGGGCGCGGCGGTTGCAACGCCGGGTCCGGTGCCGGATACGCCGCAGAACCAGGTGACGATGGCCGGCGCCAACGCGCCGTGGGCCACGCAGATCGAATACATTCTGCTGCCCGAAGGCTTTCTGAAGGTCGCGCTGGAGAAGAACGCGACGGTGAAAACCGAGAAGATCAAGGGCAGGAAGTACACGGTTCTCTCGTTCGCCGGCGATAACAAAGCGCCGGTCACCGGCTACATCAACGAGATGGGTTATGTGGATCGGGTGCGAGACGACGATCGACAACAACGTGCTGGGCGACATCGTCTGGGACGCCGATTACACCGACTGGAAGGACTTCGGCGGCGTGAAGTTCCCGACCCACATCGTGCAGCATCAGGGCATCCCGGACTTCTTCGAGCTGAATGTCGCCGATGTGAAAGTGAATGTCCCGGTGGATCTGACGCCGGCTCCGGCGGCGCGGCGGCAGGGGTGGTGCCGCGGAGCCGGCGGTGGGCGCTGGCCGCGGCACCGAGGGCCCGATTTCGGAAGATCTGGGCGGCGGGTTCTGGCTGATCACCGGCGGGTATGGCGCGGTCGTGGCGCGATTTCAAGGATTACATCGTCGTGATCGAAGGGCCGCAGAACGAGATGCGCGCCGAGCAGATCATCGCCGAAGCGAAGCGACTGGTTCCGAACAAGCCGATCAGGTACGTGATCAACACGCACACGCATTTCGACCACAGCGGCGGGTTGCGCGCGTTCGTCGCCGAGGGCGCCACGATCGTCACCTACCAGACCAACAAGGCTTATTACGAGAAGATCTTCAAGGACCCGCATACACTGGTTCCCGATAAGCTGTCGCAGATGAAGCCGCAGCCGAAAGTCAAGATCGAGACCGTGGGCGAGAAGAAGGTCATGACCGACGGCGAGCACACGATCGAGCTCTATCATCTGGAGGGCAGCACGCACAGCGATGACATGCTGATCGTCTATCTGCCGAAACAGAAGGTCCTGATCGAGGCGGATGAATTCAACGTGGGCGCAGGCAAATGCGCCCACGCCCGCGCAGATCAATCCGTATCAGACCAATCTGCTGGCGAATATCGAGCGGCTGAAGCTGGATGTGGACCGCATCATTCCGATCCACCTGCCGGGCGACAACCGCAAGGTCACGATGGCGGAGCTGTACACCGCGGCGGGCAAGAAGCCGCTAGATAAAAGTGGAATGGGTTACTCGAGGCGCCAGTTTGTGTTTCTGCCGCTTCCGGCGTTTCTCTCTGCCTGCACGCACGCGGGCGGCGGCGCAGCAGGATGCCACGTTCTCGTCCGACGTTCAGGTCGTCAACCTTCTCGCCACGGTGCGAGACAAGAAATCCGCGGCAATCGTCCGCGATCTGAGAAAGACGATTTCTCGCTGCTCGAGGACGGGCGGCCGCAGACCATCCGATACTTTGCGCGCGAGTCCGATCTGCCGTTGACCATCGGCCTGATGGTCGATACCAGCATGAGCCAGGTGAAAGTTCTCGATGCCGAGCGCGGGGCGAGTTTCCGCTTCCTCGATCAGGTTCTGCGCGAGAACAAGGATCACGTCTTCATCATGCAGTTCGATCTGACCGTGCAGACGCGGCAGGCGCTGACCGGGTCGCGCCGGGATCTGGATCAGGCGCTGACGATGGTCGATACGCCCACGCGCAATCAATTGCGCAGTCAATACGGCGGCGGCACTCTGCTGTTCGATGCCATCGTGGACGCTTCGCAGGACATGATGAGCAAGCAGAAGGGCCGCAAGGCGCTGATCGTGCTCTCGGACGGCGGCGATAACGGCAGCGATGCGACTCTGGCCGCTGCCATCGAAGCGGCGCAGCGCGCCGAGACACTGATCTACGCGATCCTGTTCACCGATGGCGGTTTCGGCAGCGGCGAGGGGCGAAGCATCATGCAGCGCCTTGCGCAAAGAAAGCGGCGGCAGGCTATTTCGAAGTTTCGAAGAAACTCACGATCGATCAGGTTTTCGCCTCGATCGAGGAAGACCTGCGCAGCCAGTACAGCATCGGTTATGTGTCCGACGCCTGCGCAGATTGCCGAGTTCCGGAAGATCCAGTTGACGGTGAAGCGTCCCGGACTGGTCGTCCAGTCGCGCGATCGCTACTGGGCGGGACCCGGCGGACAGCCGGAATAGTTACCTGTCGTCCTACCTTTTCGCGTCCTTCAGAGCGGCGATCGCCTTTGCGATGCGCGGATGGAAACGCTCACCCTGCGCCAGCAGCGTGGAGCTGCCAGCAGTCAAAATCACACCCATCAATATTCCGGCAAACCCACCGGCGACAAGATCGCCGGCGCTACCTGCTAGGCCGGGGCGGGGCGCTCTCCTTCGGAGAGGCCGGGAAGGCGGCGTCCCGAGGCAGCCTCGGGGCGAATCACCTGTTGCGAGTGATCGGCGGTATCTTTCGGCTTGCTGGTGGGCGTCATCGGCGGAAGGTCGCCGCCATCGATGAGCGTCCTGACTTCGGCGCCGTCGAGGACTTCGCGTTCCAGCAGCTCTTCCGCCACGCGAACCATGGCATGCGAGTGCTGCTCGATGATGGCGCGGGCGCGGCTGTAGGCGTGTCGAGATGATCCGCTTCACTTCTTCGTCGATGCGGATCGCGGTCTCTTCGCTGTAATCGCGATGCTGCGAGATCTCGCGGCCGAGGAAAATCTGCTCTTCCTTCTTGCCGAAGCTCAGGGGCCCGAGCTCGCTCATGCCCCATTCGCAGACCATCTTGCGCGCCATTTCGGTGGCGCGCTCGATATCGTTGCCGGCGCCGGTCGTCATCTGGTTGAGATAGATCTCTTCGGCGATGCGGCCGCCCATCATGATGGCGAGCTGATCTTCGCAGTAGACCTTGCTGTAGTTGTGCTTGTCGTCGATCGGCAGCTGCATGGTCACGCCGAGCGCCATGCCGCGCGGGATGATCGAGACTTTGTGCAGCGGATCGGCGTTCGGAATCACCACCGCGACCACCGCGTGGCCGGCTTCGTGATAGGCCGTGGTGCGCTTCTCGGAATCGCTGAGGATCATCGATTTGCGTTCGGCGCCCATCAGGATTTTGTCCTTGGCGAGTTCGAAATCGATCATCATGACGAGCTTGCGATTCTGGCGGGCGGCGTTCAGCGCGGCCTCGTTGACGAGGTTCGCGAGATCGGCTCCGGCGAGACCGGGAGTGCCGCGGCCGAGCACGGAAAGATCGACATCGTCGCCCAGCGGAACTTTCTTGGTGTGAACCTTGAGGATCGCTTCGCGGCCGTTGACATCAGGGCGTCCCACGACGACGCGGCGATCGAAACGGCCGGGGCGGAGAAGCGCCGGGATCGAGCACGTCGGGGCGATTGGTGGCGGCGACCAGGATGACGCCTTCGTTCGATTCGAAGCCATCCATCTCGACGAGCAACTGGTTGAGGGTCTGTTCGCGCTCGTCGTGTCCACCGCCGAGGCCCGCGCCGCGATGGCGGCCGACCGCGTCGATTTCATCGATGAAGATGATGCAGGGGGCGTTTTTCTTGCCCTGCTCGAAGAGATCGCGGACGCGGCTTGCGCCCACGCCGACGAACATCTCGACGAAATCCGAACCGGAGATGGAGAAGAAGGGGACGTTGGCTTCGCCGGCGATGGCGCGGGCGAGAAGCGTCTTGCCGGTGCCGGGAGGGCCGATCAGCAGCACGCCCTTCGGAATGCGTCCGCCGAGCTTCTGGAACTTGGCTGGCTCGCGCAGGAATTCGATGATTTCCTGGAGCTCTTCCTTGGCTTCCTCGACGCCGGCGACATCCTTGAAAGTGACTTTGCGCTGCTGCGTGGAGTGGAGGCGCGCGCGGCTCTTGCCGAAGCTGAGCGCTTTGTTGCCGCCGCTCTGCATCTGGCGCATCATGAAGATCCAGAATCCGAACAGCAGGAGGAACGGCGATGCGTTGACCAGAATGGAAACCCAGCCGTTCGAGTTGTTGGACTCGATGGTCGTCTGGACCTTCTTGTCGTTCAGCATGTCGTAGAGCTTGGGGTAGTTGGACGGGACTTCGGTGTGGAAGGCGTTGCCCCCGCCGACGAAATCGCCCTTGACGGTGCTGCCGTTGAGGCTCACCGATTTCATATTGCCCGCTTCGACCTCGGTCAGAAATTCGCTGAAATTGAGTGGCTTGTCGGGCTTCCCGTGGCCGCTCTTGACTACGGCCCACAGCAGGACAGCCACGCAGATCAGGACGGCCCAGAAGATGATGGTTTTAACGTTGGAATTCACGATACCTCTCGTTCACTGCTCGTCCCGCAGGGCGCGCCTGACCTTATTATTACTGGTAATACTCATTTGCATAGACGCCGGAAACATGGAGTTCGATTCCATCAGTTCGCGGGAACACTTCACGGGGCCACTTCGCGGACCGTCAGAATGTTCCCGCTTTCCGGCCCCGCGGCGAACTCGCCCGCGACGCCAAATTTCCGCGTCCAAAAAATCGCAACCGCCCCGGGCGATCACAGGCCAGGTGCGCCGTTCCCAAAGGGGGATGCGGAATTGCTGAAACAGCGTCTTGATTTTTTCCGCGCCGGATCCGCCCCTTCGCTGGTACTGGTCGCCCGGTCTCCAGTTTCGCAGCGTGAGGGAGCATCCAGGATCAAACACCCCGCAGAGCTGCCAGTCCAGACACTCTCCACGACCATCATTATATACGTGGGGTGCGCGGGAGAGTTCAATCTCTATGGTTAACAGCCGTTCCGGCAGTGCGGTGCGGCCGGGAATGGTGAGCGGCGTCTCGAAATCGCGCTCGAGGCGGGAGTCGTAGCCGATGGGGGCGAAGCGAAGCCAGTCGAAGGAGCGATAGACGTCGAGCGACGGGAGTTGGATCCGGCCGCTGCCTTCGCGCGCCGCCATCATGGCGCGGATGGCTTCGACGTGGCGGAAATCGATGGCGCGGAGGTGGCCTCGGACGTTTTCGATGGCGCGACGGAGCAGGCGGCGCTGGACGGCGACGGGGAGTTCGAGGAACGGCTTTGTGTCGATCAGAACAGTTTCCGGTGCAACGGATCAGGTATTGAGGCGCGAGTCGATCGAGTTCCGCCGTGCCAGTAGTCTTCCTCGGCGCTCGCCCAGGATGCGGTGGAGGCAAGGACTTCGGGCAGCGCCGGGTTCAGGCTGGCGGTGAGCTCGGGAAGGTGCCGCGCGCGGATGCGGTTGCGGAGGAAATCGGTGTTCGAGTTGGACGCATCTTCGCGCCAGGCGATGTTGCGTTCTGTGAGCCAGGCGCGGATTTCGGCGCGGCGGAGTTCGATCAGGGGCCGGATGATGCGAGTCCGGGTTACCGGGAGGATGCCGCGCGAGGCCCGCGGTTCCGGCGCCGCGGAGGAAGCGATAGAGGACGGTTTCGGCCTGATCGTCGAGAGTATGGCCGGTGGCGACGGCGTCGCAATGGCCCGCGTCGATCTGGCTTTGGAAAAAATCGTAGCGGGCGCGGCGGGCTTCCTGTTCGATGTTGCCGCTGCCGGTTGGGGCTTCGAGAATGTACACGGGGAGGTTGGCACAGTGCGCGAGATCGCGGACGAAGACTTCGTCGGCTTCAGATTCCATGCCGCGGAGGTGATGATTGATGTGGAGGATCGCGGCGGCGAGGCCGAGGGAGTGGAGGGCGTGGAGGAGAAATACGGAATCGGCCCCGCCCGAGACGGCGACCCCGATGCGGCTTCCGGACGCAGTCATCCTGTACTTCCGGATGGTTTCGGCAATCTGGCCGGTCACGTTTCGATTGTCGCGTATGTTGTCGGGATCAGGCCGCCCTCGCAATCGGGGTGGGATGGTTGGTTTGTGGCTTTTGGGTTGCGACGGAGGCCAGTCTCGCGGCTTTGAGGCGGTTGTCGCGGTCGATGGCGCGGTTGATTTCGGTGATCGAAAAAACGAACCCATCGCGCTCCGGTTCATATGCCAAACCGTTGATCGGATTGACCTGGGCCAGGAGCTTGGCTTCTTCCATCGCCTGGTCGTGCCGTGCTTTTCGCTCGGCCTGAAGCTCGCTAAGGAGATTCATGTTGCGCTGGAGGCTGCGGTTGATGCGCTGCTCGTAGAGTGTCAGGAGTTCGATGCTTTTGGCTTCGGCGGTGAAGGTGCGCGCGGCGGCGAATGCGGCCTGGATTTCGGGATGCTCGATATTCCTGTCGGCGTGGGCGGAGAAGCCGAGGGCGAAAATGTTGTCTTCGACGGCGCTGGATCGGTTGAGGCGCCAGGAGTCGGTGGCGACGCGCTGGGCGAACTGAAGCTCGAGCGCTCCTTCGGGAGCCATCGCTTTAATTAAGGCTTCAGAGAACGCGTCGTGGGCGATGCGATCTTCCCTGGTCATTGAGGTTACCTGGCCGGTCAGGTTGTGACGGCAGGCGTTCATCCTGGAGATTCGTTTGCCGTCCTCGGATTTGGGACCGGTGGAGAGCTGGGCGTTGGCGCGGTTGGCTTCGAGTTGTTTTTCGGAGAGCATAGTTTTCCTTCCTGGTTGCAATAGAGCATGCGGAAATCGGGTCGCGGTGTGCTGTACCTGTAAGTCATTGAAAGGAATGGTACGATTTCGTGAAAATAAGTGAAATGGAAGAGGCTGTGTCCGCGATTCTGTGTAAACGCTGTCGGGGGCTGGATTTTAGCGACGGGCCATCCCCTTTAAATTAATGATCTGACTTCGCCGGCCTTCGTTCATCGGACTCCGCTTTTCCCTCGCGGTAGCCGGTGCGAGCGCGCACCTGGACGTTTCCGAATCGTGCCTGATCCGCAAGAGTGACCTGAACACGATGCACACTCCCGGGTTTATCCTGCGGGGCCCGATAGAGCATCACGTATCGCTCGTGGAGGTGTTGAAACATTTCCACGAGTCCAGTCCCGAGACGATTGTCATCCAGCAGATCCCCACCGGTGTCGGTCACGAATGACCGAAGATCAGCATGAAACGGGCTGTTCACATAACCCTGGTCGCTGGTTTCGAATCGAATGAGACTCACAACGGTGTCGGCTTCCCAGAGCGCATCACGGACTGACTGGTCACTGACAGCCGCTTTACCCTTATTGTCGGTAAGCACAATGATGTGGCGATGAGCACCGCGGCGTGTCTGCTGTCGAAGGTAGGTGGCGGCGCTCAGCAACGTCTCGTTCAACTCGGTATCGCGACCGACCCAGGGTATGGCCCGGATGGCGGCATCGACCTTATCGAAATACGAACTCAGCGGGGCTATCAATCGGGCATGGGTGTCGAAGACCATGACGCCAACCCGATCGTCGGCATGCAACTGCGCCATCGCCTCGGCGGCGGTGTTCTTCACTCTTGTTTCGATCTGCCGGGTGCTGGAGCTGTAATCAAGCAGAAGGATCAGATCGATGGGCTGATCTTCGGTGCCGAAGCCGGAGATGGCCTGCGGGCGGCCGTTGTCCCTGATCTCAAAATCCTCCCGACGGAGGCCCACTACCGACTTCCCCTTCACCAGTACCTGCGCGTCCACCGAAATAAAGTTCGCGCTGGAGCGGAAAGTAGCCTCTTCCGGCTCGACTGGGGCCGCCGGTGGCCGCACGAGGGTTGGATCCAATCCCGGAACCGGCAGAGCTGTGGCGGATACTGGCGGAGGCAACGAAGAAGCGGAAAGCACTGAACCACTGGAAGGAGCGGGCTTCAAAGCCGCGGCATCGAGTGAATCCAAATGCTTTTGAAACGCCCCGGCATTCTCGCGGTCAGCCGAATCCCCGGCATTTTCCAGCCACCGCAGCCCTGCGGCCCGGGCCTCCTTCGTATTTCCTGAATTCAAAAGCGCGAAGGCCGTCAGACGAAAAAAAACGGGGGCATACTCCGGCGACACCGACCGGATCGCACGAAGCGTGTCAAGAGTTGCTCTCCATTGTTTTGCGTTGATATGCGTCTGTGCCAGCGCCAGGCGTACGTCCATGCGGCCCGGCTGATCGCTGAGCAGCAAATCAAGGGCATGGACGGAATCTTCCGGGGAGGCAAGCATCGAAAGCCGCCCATAGTCCCAAAGCATGGTTGGATTTCGGCTGCCCAGTTCGAGCGACTTTCTGAAGTACCTGGTCGCATCCTCCATTTGGCCGGCTCTCATGGCAAGATATCCAAGGCCGACATATGGTTCCGGCCGCTTCGGATCGCTGCCAGTCAGTGCCTCCAGTTTCTGTCTGGTCTCATCCTCCCTGCCTGGACGGTTGGTCAGATCCAGCAGCGCCAGTTTTACGTCGAACGGGGCGGCGGGTTCAACATCAGCGCGTGCTGTCTCATTCGCGACTTTGATCGGGAACACCGAGCCCCGGAAACTATCACCTCGGACATAGCGGCTAAGATCTTTCTCAATCTCAGTCAGCGTCTTGCCATAGATCGTTTCGAGCGCCTTTCCGGATGGGGTTCCGGTGCGAATTGCTTCAACTACGCTGGTGAATTTCGGGCTGTAGGCCGGACTCAGCTGCAGCATGTGCGTGAGTGCCCAGCTCTCATCGTAGAAAACCCCGGTTTTGTCTTTCTCGTTGTAAAACGGGGACTTATGATCCACCGCAAGAAGTGTCTCGAGCGAGATCGACTTTTCGAACGCCAAAGCCCGAAGCCGAGCCGGAATTACCGTTCCGACCACCACCTTATCGCCCTGCGGCTTCATCGTTGAATAAACCTCGGCGAACCCCTCGTTCAACCATGCCGGAAGATTCAGGCCCGCATGCTGCGCGACCAGATGACAATACTCATGTGTGGCTATGGGAAATACTTCTTCACTCGGGTTGCCGAGCACAATGTAGTCCCGTCCTCTTACCTGCGTGTAATAGGCGATCGCCGATTCATTCGGTCTGTAAGGATCGTACTCCTTCTTCGAGCCAAACACGATTATGCGGACGGGGTCCATTTTGGCCGGGGATCGGCCCATCGCTTGTTCGAAAAAGCTTCGGACACGCTCGAAATGTTGCAGGGTTTCGCGCGTGTAGCCTTCACTGGCGCTGCTGAAAATCTCAAAATCGGCAGAAGGTATGCGGAGCCATCGCGGCTCGGCCGCTGAGACCGGCAAAAAGAAATACAGGGCGGCGGTCGCCGTCCAGAGCGAAATGCTCATCAGAGATATATTAAGCCAAAAACCGGCGCTTCCCACGTCAACCCCCGGCTCCGCCCGAGACGGCGACCCCGATGTGGGGCGAGATTCGCGATGGGTTATTCGGTCGAAGAACCGCTTGGCTTATCCCGCCGGAGCCGCCCGTCGCGATCGAATCGTGGAAGCGGCCATTACACGTAGCGCACTTCGCGGTGCGGCGCGACCGCGCGCCAGGGGCAAGAGGAAACAGATAAAATAGAGAGGAGGCTGAGCATGGATTGGTCGAAATTCGATCTCGCAATGGCGGACCCCCGCTATTTGTACGGCGCGCCGGTTTTTAAAGAAGAGCCGCGTATGCCGGTTCAGGCGGTGCTGGACAATCTCGACGATGGAGTTTCGCCAGACGATGTGGCGAAGGCATATCGAATTGACCTGCGGTTGGTCATAGGCGTAAAACAGTTCGCCGAGAGCCAGCGATTTGCGCATTCTGTTTGATAAGAACGTCCCGTACCCGCGCACAGTTGAGGACCTGGGCTCGACTGGTCAACTGTGGTCGTCTGCGCGCAGCCGAAGATGCCGGGTTTGGAGTCATGGTCACGGCGGATCAAAGTCTCGAATATCAACAGAATCTGAAAGCTCAGTACGAACCATATCGGCGCACTCGAAAAGCATCCCGAAAGACTTGTGGCGGCGGTCGATGCGGCACGGGAGGGCGGCTACGAGTTTGTCAGGTTCGAATTGCCGCCAAAACGCAAGCCGGGCGGGCCTGCACCATCGACCTAGCCAACGCCAGTTCGCAGATTCGCATTTGAGAGTGGTGAAAATGGCATAAGAGGCGAACCGAACAATGTCTCCATTCAGAGGACAAGGGCCGGAGATCGGGTGAAGCGTACAGGTGAGCGGGGGGTTGGCAAACCCCACTTGGCCGCTGACGGCGTTGGCGTCGCCAGGCGTTTCACCGCCAGGATAGCCGCTGAAAATAAGTGAAATGGAATGAGGAGCCGAAAAACTCAATCAGTTACAGACGCAATCGTTCCGGATGTTCGGTCGCGCTGGTTGGTAAACATTTCGCCGTTAGCGCGAGATCTCCGTTCAAGGAGGCTCGCCCGACGGATATCCCAGCCGCTCTTACTGCGCTATCGATATCGTAATCCCGGCCTGACTGCGTACGCCATCGATCTCCATGAGAACGTTCACCAGCGGCGGAAATGTGAATCCCGGATTGCTCGTCGCAAAGAGCACCGCCGGATTCGGAACATACACCGTAATCCGGTACACGTTGCCTGGAAATCCGCTCAGCGGACCCATCACGGCCGCAACGCCATCGCAATAGACTCCATCGATGAACACGTTCACCGGAAACTCTGTCACTGCGTAGCCATCGGTGAACGACACCGGACCCACCCCCGTCGCAAAGATCGTGATCCTGTCCCCGGGCGCTGCCGGATTTGCCGGTGTATTCAGCGTTCCGTCTTTATTGAGAATGTATCCCTGGCCACCGCCCGTGCCGTCGGCGGAGAAGATGCCGGGAGAAGCAACGGCTTCCGGCATGAGTACCTGTTTCGTACTCGCACCGCCCGATTGCACCTCGATCGCGGCCGCAGCTAACGCGATGTTATTCGCCGGAATCGTGACCGCAATCGCACCCGGCGCGATCGAAATGGGTGGCACCAGTTCGCCGCCGATCGAGATCCGCGCATCGCTGCCGAATCCCGCGCCTTTAATCACGGCAGTTTCGCCCCGGAAAGCGGCCCGTCCACCAGGCTCGCCGCATTCACCACCGCGTCGATGCGCAATGCGGGCGGCGGTGTGAGAGCCAGGCTGTTCAGCCAGAGATTCGCCGGAAGCCCCGTTTCACCGTTACCCTGACCGGTCACGCCTCCGATGACGACGCTCCCGTTGGCCCCGATTCCGAGTCCCGAAACCGTGAAGCTCTCAGTGTCGCCGAAGTAGCTGGAAAAGAGCAGCGTCGACAGATCGGCCGAGAGTTCGCTCATATAGCCGGTCGGAGTTGCAAATCCTCCCGCGAAAGGCGTGCGCGTCGGCAGACCTGTGGGCCCGGTGCTTCCGCCGAGGTACACGTTCCCCGCGCTATCAACCGCGATTCTGCTCACCAGAATCTGGTTGCCGAAGTACGTCGCGGCAATCACGCCCTTCAGACCGGCGTCTATATGCTCAACCGCGACCTGACCGCCTGAAACAGCAAGAGCTCCCGCCGTGGTTTGAAACTGGTCGTTGGGCTTCCCGGCGACATAGAGGCTGCCATCGGGCGCGATCGTCATCGCCATAGGATCGATGCCTGCATATCCGGTCGCCCCCCGGCTCTCGCCTTGAACCGGTATCGACGAAAGCAGCGAGGTGCCGGTCGGGTCGATGTGGTAGATTGCGTTTGCCCCGCCCACATACGCGGTGCCGTCCGATGCAACAGCCAGTGCTCCGGTCGCAGACTCTCCGATTCCGGGCGCGACCTCCGAACCGGTGATATAGGTGGAAAAAATCAGGCTGGAGCCGGCGGCATCAAACCGGGTCAGCGAAGCATCGGTCAGGTAGAACGCCCCCCCGAAAAAAGGGACTCCCAGGCACATGCACTCCGTCTGAATAGCGCCCGGCGTGACCGGCAATCCGCCCTGCGTGTTGCCCGCAAGCCAGGCCGATCCGCTGCCGTCCGTCGCAATGGCTGTGGGAAATGTGCCGCTGAAATAAGTGGAATAGCCGAGCGAGCCGTCCGGGTTCAGTTTGAAGACGAACACGCTGCCCGAAGATGCATACGCGCCCTGGCTGACCGGAAAATCGGGCGAGTCGGTTGTGCCCGTGACAAACACGTTCCCGGCCGCGTCGACGGCCATGGCGGTAGCTGAATCGTTTCCGCGACCCCCGAAGTACGTCGAGTAAACAATGTTGCCCAGGGGATCAAGCTTGGTCACGAAGACGTCGGTCGAGCCCCGATTCGCCGCATAGATTTGCCCGTTCGCGACCGCGAGGGCCAGTATATCTTCTGTGGCCGGCGGGCCAACGGGCGTCGTGGTCCGTAGATCGCCGGAGATTCGCACCACGCTCGTGCCAGCGCTGGTCGCGGCGTAGAATACGCCGTTCTGCCAATCGGGTGTGAGGTCCGGCGACACGCCCGTTCCAGACTCCTGAGTCCACGTGGCGCCGCCGTCGGTGCTCAGGAAAAGACCAGAGGGACCAGCGCCGATCAATTGCCCCGGATGGTTCTGATCGGCAAGTACCTCCGAAACCATCGGGGCGCTGAATGAACTGAACGTCTGGCCATAATCGATGCTCTTCATGAAACCGACGTGATAACCATGGACATACAGAACGCCCGCATTCGCCGTGTCGAACGTGAGGTCCTGAATATTGTCCGTAATCGTTGTCAGTTGCCAGGTCGCCGCGCCGTCGGCAGTTCGCACGAGCCCGCTGGGCGTCTCGGCAAGGATCACCGCCGGATTCGTTGGATCGATCCAGAGATTCTGCACACCGATCTGCCCACCCCCTTGCATCGGCAGGCCATTATTGATAGCGGCCCAGGTCGCGCCGCCATCGGCGCTCTTCAGCATTCCCTGGTCGAAGGTCGGGACAAACAGAACCTGATCGTTGCCAGGTTCCAGGGCGATCGCACCCGCCTGCGAACTCGGCAGGCTCGTCGAGGAAAACGTGATGCCGCCATCAATGCTCCTGACCAGCTTGCCGGTCGAAACAGCCCAGAGCGTTAGGGGGTTCCGCGGGTCAACCACGATTGCCGACGCCGAACCGAGTCCCAGGGCAGTCCATGCCGCTCCGTTGATTCGGTACAATCCCGACCACGCAGGGCTTCCCTGAACCGCGGCTTTGGTCGGGTAATTCAGGGACGCCGTGGTGCCCGCGATGTATATGTTGCCCTGCGCATCGGTCCCGAGTCCTGCGAGCGAATCGGTTCCGGAGGCGTCGACCTCTTGTACCCACTGGAAACTCGGCAGGTCCTGGGAAAAGACGAGCGAACCGAACGCGCACGCGACGAGGAGCAGGCGGGAAGTCACGTGGCCACCCGGAAGCAATCTTGACACCATCTTAAACTCTTTTGTTTTCCGTCCCTGGGGGGCCTTCCTGTGGCCTCCTGACACAGTGAGGAGGGCCAGAGGCCTCGCGTGTCCCCGGCAAAGGAGGATGAAGCCTCTACTGGAATCGTGTTAATAGGTCGTGTATTGCGCGCATTCCGGCCGGAACCAGACGAACCGGCAAAGGCTGGCCGATCAGGGAGGGTTTGTTGCCTGGCAGGCTGTTCCTTCCGGCCGGCGATTCGAAACAAGGCTGGGACCGATCTCCTGTATTCTCAATGCATGTTGTTTCCAGGCTTTCCCGGAATCGCAACGGCGGTGGGGCTGTTCGCGCTGATATGGCTCATCATCTATTTAAAGAGCAAAGGGACGCCGGTCGTCTTCGATCCCGGAGGAAAACATGGCGAGTTTGGCAAGAGGCTGCTTCCCATGTACCTGGACATCACGAAATTCGTCCTGGGTCTGGCGGCTGGGTCGATCGTGCTGCTGGTCGGCTCGCTGAATTTCAATCAGTCCAACGGCCGCTCTCTAAAGCCCTTCGCGTCGCCTTTGTTTCTGGTGGCGATGAGCATCATTTACGGAGTGCTTTTCATGATCTTGCTGGCCTTGAACTACGAGTATCATTTACACCATCCTGACGATCCGCGTTCCTATACCCGATTCCAGTACACGCGAAACCAGTCACTTGGGTTCGGCGCGCTCGTCTGTTTCTGTATCAGTTATATGTGGCTGATCGCGGCGGCGACCACATGAGAGGCTGCGCCGCTTACGGGGTCAAGGCTACAGAGATAGATTTACTCCGGCATGCGGATACTCAGGGATTCCTGCTCACGGCGGCCATTCTGATTGTGGCCGTTGCCGCCCTGGCTGTCTACCTGGTGCGCGGGGGATTTCGTCGATTCGAGATCACGCCGTATCCGGTTCCTCCCGCTGCCTTCACAAACTGGAACGATGTGCTGGCGCATCCGCGTGACATTTCCCTAACGACCTTTCAGACCGGCGTTGTCCACATGGACGCGTGCCTGAACCTCGACCCTGCAAGCCCCAGGCAAGCCGACTGCGACCATGTGCCGCGCGATCTCGCCGTGCTGGTTCACTGGGTACACCATCCCCGCTTCGGCGACTTCCTGATCGACACGGGCTTCGACGACTCCTTCGCGAAACATCCGCCCTACGGCAATTACACCGAGGCGATGAAGTTGTTCAATTGGGCCAACGGCGTGACCAACCGGCAGGAGCCGGGCACGGACCTGGCGGCACAGCTCGCGCGCCTGAACGTTCACCCGAAGGCGGTGTTCTTCACGCATCTCCATCCCGATCACACCGGGGGCGTTCCCGCACTCGGGCCCCAGACCGAGTTTGTTTTCGGCAAGGCCGAAGCCAGCTTTTTGGCGCGAGCCGCCGTCGCGAACCACTTTCCAGCCAAGGCGAAGTTTTTCAGCATCGATTTTCCGGCCGCGCCTTCAATGCCTCCCCTCGGGCCGTGTGTAGATCTGCTTGGTGATGGATCCTTTTGGGCCATCTCCGCGCCCGGTCATACCGACGACGACATGGCGTTTCTGATCAACGGCGCCACGCCGGTTCTATTGACCGGCGATGCAAGCCACTTCGCCTGGGCGTTCAAGACCGGCGTCGGCCCACGTGGCTGGAATGACGCGGGAACCGCTCGCGGCCGCGTAAGCCTGGAACAACTGCGCGCCTTCGCGAGAGCTTATCCGAGCGTAAAACTCATTTACGGACACGAAATGGACGCTTCCAACGTTGCGCGGCGGCTTCCTGGCGCCTTTAAACGGTTCGGAATGACCGTAACAGAACAACGGCAAAGTCTGGAGGTCGAGTGACAGCGATGACGACGATCCTTGGCGCCGGCGGCCCGATCGGAAACGAACTCGCGAAGATCCTGGCAGCCAGGAACAGGCCCTTCCGATTGGTAGGTCGCAACCCGAAACCAGTTGCCGGAGGGGAGTTGTTCCCGGCAGACCTTGCCGATCGGGAGCAAACCATCCGGGCAGTCGCAGGCTCGACGGTGGTGCATCTGCTCGCCGGTCTCAAATATGACCTCGGGGTTTGGCAGGAACTCTGGCCGCGGATCATGGCGAATACCATCGAAGCCTGCAAACGGGCGGAGGCGAAGCTCATCTTCTTCGATAACGTCTATATGTACGGGAAAGTCGCGGGCCCGATGACGGAGAACACACGGTATGCTCCCTGTTCGAAGAAGGGAGAGATCCGCGCAAAGATCGCAACCGCCCTGATGAATGAGGTGCGGGCTGGACGTTTGAGCGCAATGATCGCGCGCGCAGCGGATTTCTACGGACCCGATACCCAAAATGGTGTACCGAACGTTCTGGTCTTTGAGCCCATGTGCGAAAGGGACAAAACCATCGTGGCTGGTGAATGCCGCAGTACCTCACTCGCTGACCTTTACCCCGGATGCAGCGCTTGGCGTGGCAATGCTGGCGGATCGGGAGTCGGCCTGGAACCAGGTATGGCATCTGCCAACGGCGCCCAATCCACCGACCGGTAGAGAGTTCATCGCTATGGCGGCAGGTGAATTCGGAGCGGCCCCCAAATATCGGGTACTGAACAGGGCAATGCTTCGGCTGGCCGGATTGTTCAACCCCCAGGTTCGCGAATCGTACGAAATGCTGTATCAGAGCGATTCTGCCTACCTGTTCGACTCGACAAAGTTCGCGAACGAATTCGGCTTCGCGGGAACCCCGTATCCCGAGGGAATCCGAATCGTTGCCGATTCCTACAAGCGGAAGACGCGGGTTAAGACATGAGTCGCTCATCGGAAGTCCGGGGTTGGAAAGCTGGCAGGATCAGCCCCGGCCAAGTTCTGGGGGCGAGGCTGTAACAAGTGCGCCCCGCGTCAATCCCGTGCTACAACGGGACACGTGGATTGCGTGGTCACGCTGGATGTCGGGAGCTCTTCGGCGCGGACGCTGCTTTTTTCTCTCGACGGACGTCAGATCGAGGGATTCGGTTCACAGATTCCATACCGCGGGTGGGAAATCGACGCGAACGAGCTGTTCGCGACCGCCTCGCGCGCGCTTGGCGATCTCTGCGGGCAGATGCGTGGGAAGGGCGCCCGGGCTGTCGCCGTCGCGGTCGATACATTCTGGCACAGCCTGGTTGGAGTCGACGCAGCGGGAAATCCGACGACGGCCGTGCTGCATCCTTTCGATACCCGCAGCGCGGATGCGGCGAAAAGGCTTGCGGCGCGTGTCGACTCCGCGCAGCACAGGCGCACGGGGTGCGTGATTCATCCGAGCTATCCTCCGGCGAAACTGCTTTGGCTGTCGGAGACGCAGCCGGAAGCTTTCAAAAAAACGACGCGGTGGATGAGCGCGGGCGAGTATCTCTTCCTGAAGTTTTTCGGCAAGGCGGCTGCCTCGACGTCGATGGTTTCGGCCACCGGGCTCTGGGACCAGAATGCGAACGATTACGACGCGGAGATGCTGAGCGCGCTGCCGGTTTCGCGCGGGCAATTCGCGGCTGTTGAGGATCTCGACCGGCCCTCGACGGGCGATGTCGAATGGTCGGAGTTGAGGGGCATTCCGTGGTTTCCGGCGTTGGGTGACGGGGCGTGCGATAACGTGGGCAGCGGTTGCACGAGCCAGAAGCGGTTCGCTCTGATGGTCGGGACCAGCGGCGCGATGCGCGCGGTGGTGGAGGCGGAGAAGATCGATATTCCGGACGGTCTGTTCTGTTACCGGGTGGACCGGAAGCGGTTCGTGCTGGGCGGGGCCCTCTCGAACGGCGGCTCCGTTTTCGCATGGATGAAACGCACGCTACGCCTGCCGGACAGCAATGAGGAAATCGAAAAACAACTGGCCGGGTTGAAGCCAGGCGCGCACGGGCTGACGATTCTGCCGCTGTTCGCGGGCGAGCGATCGACCGGATGGCGGGTGGATGCGCGGGCGGCGATTACGGGCCTCGAAGCCGATACGCC
The DNA here is from genome assembly GCA_963764845.1 of Terriglobia bacterium. GTDB lineage: Bacteria > Acidobacteriota > Terriglobia > Bryobacterales > Bryobacteraceae > BOG-234. The sequence goes on from CAVXUE010000002.1 coordinate 624,654, forward strand.
GCCGATCGCGATTCTGCAGGCGGCGCTCGAATCGGTGGCGCTGCGGTTCTGCAACGTGTACGAAGTCATGAAGGCTTCGCTCGGTGTGCCGCGCGAACTGGTGGCGTCCGGCAGCGGTCTGCTGAACTCGCCGGTCTGGACGCAGATGATGGCCGATGCGCTGGGACATTCGACGGTTCCCTGTCTGGAGCCGGAAGCCACGTCGCGGGGCGCGGCGCTGCTGGCGCTGGAACGAATCGGGGCCATCGCCGATATCCACGCCGCCGGGGCCAGGTTTGGCGCGGCGATTGAAGCGAATGCGGCGAACGCGGAGTTGTACAAAGAGGAACTGTCGCGGCAACGCGAACTCTACCGAAAATTATGGCCAATCTGAATCCCAATACGCGCGTTCGCGCTGCGAGGATCAAGCTGCTGCTGATGGATGTGGACGGCGTGATGACGAACGGCAAGCTCTATCATCTGCCCGACGAGGAAGGCAACATGATCGAGACGAAGGGCTTCGATTCGCAGGACGGGATCGCGCTGCAATGGATGCAGTGGAAAGGGCTGCATACGGGGGTGATCAGCGGACGGGAGTCGCTGGGGACGCTGGAGAGGGCGCGCCAGCTGAAGATGAATTACGTCTTTCAGGGGCACATCGAGAAGGTTCCGATCCTCGAGCAGATCATGCGGGAAGGGAACTTCGAGGCGGAGGAAATCGCCTATATGGGCGACGATTTTACCGATGTGGTGGTGATGCGGCGCGTGGGGTTTGCGATCGCCGTGGCGAACGCGCGGCCGGAAGTGAAGCGCGAGGCCCACTACGTGACCGAGGCCGCGGGCGGGAGCGGCGCGGTGCGGGAGGTGGTTGAGCTGATCCTCGATGCCTGGGGTTTCTGGAACGAGATTCTGGAGAAGTATGAGGTCCGGCGGATTCACTGATCGCACTGTTTGGCGGCCGTCTGGCGGCGCTTGACAATAAGGCGAACAAAAGGCGAAAATCGGACCATGTTGTTCGGCGATGCGGTTCTCCCAGCCAATCCGCCGGGTCTGGTCGGGATTGCGAAACTTGCGGCTGAAAGCGAAGTACTCGAGACCAAGAGGGTGGTCCGGTATTTCGAAATTCAGTCGAGGAGCCTGCTGAACCGGACCAGGCCCGGCATGCCGTTCGAGTGGAGTCTCAATCCCTATCGGGGATGCGAATTCGGCTGCCAATACTGCTATGCGCGTTACACGCATGAGTTCATGGAACTGCGCGCCAGCGTGGAGTTCGAAGACCGGATTTACGCGAAGTCGGGGATCGCGGAGATTCTGCGGCGGGAATTGAAACGCGTGGATGGCAGCCGGGGGATTGCGATCGGAACGGCAACAGATCCGTATCAGCCGGCCGAGCGACGGTTCAAACGTACGCAGGCGGCGCTTGAGGTGTTCGCGGGCGCGAGCGGCATCGCGCTCTCAATCACCACGAAGTCGAACCTGGTGACGAGGGACATTCCGCTTCTGAAGGAGATCGCAAAACGGAACACGGTGAGCGTGAATATCACGATCACCACGCTCGATGCGGGGCTGGCGCGACTGCTGGAACCACGCGCGCCGCGGCCGGATCTGCGGCTCAAAGCGGTACGGGCGCTTGCCGAGGCGGGAATTCCGGTGGGCGTTTTTCCGAATCCGATCATGCCGCTGATCACAGATCAGAAATTGCGGCTCGACCGGCTGGCGAAGGCGGCGCGCGACCACGGAGCGGGCTACTTCGGTGGAGGATTGCTTTTCCTGATGCCGTGCTCGCGGAAGGTTTTCTTTCCGTTCGTCGAGAAGCACTTTCCCCATCTGCTGCAGCGGTACCAGGAACGGTATGAGCGAGAGGCTTATCTGAAGGGTCCGTATCGCGAGATCGTGAGAGACCGGATCGCCGCGATCCGGGAGAAGTACGGGTTGAAATCCGGTCCGCCGGCGAAGGAAATTCCTGATTCGGAAGAACCGCAGGGATGGTTGTTTTGAAGCCCTGCCTGTAATTGGATTGAGACCTCTCTTTAATACCCGTGACACAGCCGCTGTCTACCATCAAAAATACCTGATTCGGGGGCTTTGGAGGGTCACAGGTCTGTGCCGCTCAAGACATCCAGGTGCAGTGTAACCGCTGCCGCGTTTTCCGTTATTTTGCAGCGCGGGATCGAGGGAAATTCTGAATTCGGAAGAACTACAGGGATGGTTGTTTTCGGGCATGCGGCTTTCAGCCGCGTGTGAGTCATTTAACAGAACTGTAACCATGATTTCCCTTACAATAACCTTTTTCCGACGGGTCAGCTTGACGCGATCGTTCTGCATCGGAGTCTGTCAGATTCCAGCAACTTCTGTGGGAGGAAGCTCATGAAATTCAGACGCGAATTGGCCTTTGCTTTGGCCTGCATGCTTTCGGTTTTTCTGCTGATGCGCGCGCGAGTCGCGGCGCAGGAAATCCTGGGGGCCATCACCGGAACGGTGAAGGACAACTCGGGGGCCGTGGTCGCCGACGTCGCCGTGAAGGCAAGGAATGCGGCCACGAACGAGGAAACCACCCATCAAACCGATGCGAACGGTTCTTATTCGTTTCTGAACATGCCGGTCGGAACGTATGTCGTATCGTTTTCGAAGACGGGATTCCAGACCGAAACACACACGCAGATTGTGGTTAACGGCAATCGCACGACGACTGTCGAAGGCGCCCTCCAGATCGGCGCGGTGACCACCACGGTCGAGGTGACCGCAACGCCGCTGATGAACCAGACGGACACCACAAACGGCTATGTGGTGGACCAGTTGACGATCGAGAACACGCCGCTCGGCACGGGGAGCTTTACCCAGTTGGCTATTATGGCGCCGGGCGTCCACGCCGACTTCCTGACCGGTTCGGGGGCAAACTCAGGCCTCGGCAATCAGGCCATTTTCGCCAACGGCCAGCGCGATACAAGCAACAGCTTTTCGGTGAACGGAGTCGACACGACCAATCTGTTTAATGGCAAATCGATGAGTGGGACCAGCGAAAATCGCTTCGTTCTGAACACGGGTGAGACCTTCGGCGGCGGCGACAATGTGCAGACGGCAACGTCGGTTTACAGCGCCATCGGGGAGGCTTTGCCCACGCCGCCGGTCGAGGCCATTCAGGAAATCAGCGTGAACGCGGCGCTTTATGACGCGACGCAGGGTGCTCACAGCGGCGCGCATATCGGCGTCATTACGAAGTCGGGGAGCAACGGACTGCATGGCGAGGTTTACGAGTATTTCCAGAACAGCGAAATGAATGCCGCGCCATTCTTCAACAACTCCTCCCCGGCGTATATCGTCAAAGAGCCGTTTCAGGCGCACAATCAGTTTGGGGCGACTCTGGGCGGGCCGATCAAGAAGGACAAGCTGTTCTATTTCCTCTCGTACCAGGGGATGCGCAATGCGGACGCGGGGGAGTCGATCCAGACCTTTACCGTGCCCCAGGGGCTGACGAACAATCGCAGTCTGGCGGGTCTTGCGAGTATGTATCAGGCAACGACCGGGAAAACGATTGCCCAGAGCCTGATCGTCCCACAGGCGGTCGCCCTTCTCAATGCAGCTCTGCCTGGCGGGCAATATCTGATCCCAAGTCCTACGATCACGAATCAGGCTCAGGCGGTCGCGCTGGGGTACAACGCGCTGGTCCAGGGACCGAACTCGTATTCGGCCGCGAATCAGGCCATTGGCAATGTCGATTACGTGCTGAGCAACAACGACCGAATGACCGGACGGTATTTTTTCCAGAGCGATCCGACGTCGACTCCCTTCGGTCCCGTAGGCTACACATTGGGCTTTCCGCAGAAGCTCGATGCCGGAAGCCAGGTCGGATCCATAGAAAACACCACCGTTCTGACGCCAACGCTGACCCTGGTGGAGCACGTGGGATTCACCCGCATGCTCGCGTATTCGACGACCCAACAGGAATTCACGCCTCAGCAAATGGGGATCAACCTGCTCGGCGTCACAGCCTTCCCTCAGATCGAGATATCCGATTTCGATACCACGCTGGGCAACAAGATCGAATTCGGAAGCAGCGTCAGCTTCGGGAACGCGGGCATGTACCAGAATCAGTTCGAATACGGCGTCACGGCGAACTGGGTGAAAGGCCGCCACACGCTGTCGTTCGGCTACCAGCTGGATCACACGCAGCTGAACATCATCAACAACGGTTCCGCCAGCTCGGTGGTCGACTTCAAGGGCTTGTCCCAGTTTCTCGAGGGATCGGTGCGAACCGGCATTTACTCAAGCCTGTTTGACGGCGTTGCTTCGGCCAACCGTTATTACCGCGCCAACACCATCGGCGGTTTTGCGAACGACAACTGGAAGATCCGCAGCAATCTCACGGTCACGCTCGGTCTGCGCTGGGATAACGATGGAGCTTTGTCCGAGAAGTACGGCCGGCTCGTCGGCTTCAACGGCAGCCAGTACTCCTACAATTCGGCAACCGACACGATCGTCAATTCCGGCCTCCAGTTCGCCGGCCAGAATGGCGCGAGCAGCACCCTGATGCAGAATCCGCAATGGGGTTTTGCTCCCCGCATCGGGATCGCGTGGAGCCCGTGGTCGAAACTGACGGCACGGGCGGGCTACGGAATTTACTATGACCGCGGCGAGTACTTCACCGAGTTTTCACCGAGCGCCGGCGGGGGTTTCAGCGGGCCGTTTGCCGTGACCATCGCGCCGCCGTTCAACGCTCCCGTCTTCGCCACGACAGGCGCCTCGCTCGCCAATCCATTCGGTACGACCACCCCGCCGCCGCCCGCCGGTACCCCGGCCGCGTTTCTGGCGCAGCTGCCGAACATTGCCCAGACAATCTCCGGCCATTTCCCCGGCGGGAACGAGTACGGGCCGTTCCTGTTCGGCGGATATGACATCAATAACAAGCTCCCTTACTCGCAAAACTGGACGTTCGACCTGCAGTATCAGGCTTCGAATGCCTGGCTGTTCAGCGCGGGCTATGTGGGCAATCATGGGAACCATCTTGTGCTGCCGATTCCGTTCAACCAGCCGGGCATCGCCACCGCCACGAATCCGATCAACGGGCAGACCAGTTCTTATGGCGGCGTGAGCCCTCTGGACCTTGATAACGAACCTGTCTTCACCAGCGAATTCGCCGGCAACGCACCCATTCGCGTTCCCTACGTTGGCTACGACATGAATTCGGTGCTCTATAAGGCCGAAGGGATCTCCAACTACAACGCACTGCAGCTTCAGGTGCGTAAACGGCTTTCGTTCGGCCTGCAATTGACCGGTTCCTACACCTGGTCCCATTCGCTCGACGAGCAAAGCGGGCTGGGACTGTTCTTTACCGGCAACAACCCGATCGATCCGCGGTCGAGTTATGCCTCGTCGGATTTCGACCGGACGCATGTATTCCTGATCAACTACACCTATACGATCCCCAATATCACGTCCAACAAAGGACTCGGTTATGCGGTCAACGGCTGGACGATCAGCGGCCAGACCGTGGCGCAGAGCGGGGAACCTTACAGCGTGTACGACTACTCGGGTTCGGTCGGCAGTCTCTATTACGGCTCGGATATCTATATCTCCAATCCGATCGTGCCGCTGAAGCCTGGTGTGACCTCGCAGCAGGCGCAGTTGCAGGGTACAACCGGTGTGAATGCAGGTCAGCCGGTGCTGAACGTGAACGATTTCTTCCCGCAGTTCGTCGCCCCGGGCACTAACGGCGTTCCGCCGTGCGATGCTTCGGGCTGTGACAGCGTTGAATCGCTCTTCAGCAATGACGGTCGCAATCTATTCCGCGCTCCGTTCCAGGTTCGGTTCGATATGGGCGTGACCAAGCAATTCATGATCCATGAGAAATACCGGCTGCGTTTCGATGCGACGGCATTTAATATCTTCAACCATGCCAATTTCGACGCGCCGAACAACGACGTGACGTTCTTCCACGATTTCGAGGGACCGGCGTTGACGGTGCCGGAGGGCAGCCTGGGTTTTATCCAGCACACAATCGGAAGCCCTCGCTTCCTGCAGCTGGCGCTGCATCTTTCTTTCTAACACCGCGCGTTTGCGGCGGCATCGATTTTGCCGACCCTGCCTATCAAATGTTTGTATCGGGCGGGTAGCGGTTGTGCGCTAAGATCAGTGAAAGTTTTCCACGCGGGATTTTTTCCTTCGCCGCCATTCTTGAACCAGTCAGAGGAGTCTACATTGAGAGAAAACAGAGCGTTTTCATTCGGATGCGGGATTCGCGCGGCCGTTGCATCCGTTGTTCTTATGGTTGCAGGCGCTGCGGGCGTGCTGGCTCAGACAGCCGGCCTGGGTTCGATCACCGGCACGGTGGTTGACCCTACCGGGGCCGTGGTTCCCAATGCGACCATCGTGGTTCACGACGCCGACACGGGCGCCGACCGCACACTGAATACCAATGCCGACGGTATTTACAGCGCTGCCTTCCTGCAGACAGGGCATTATGAGGTGACCGTAACCAAGGCGGGATTTTCCAGGATTCAGCGCAGCGGGATCCTGCTCGAAGTCGGCCGCTCCCTCTCGATCGATTTCAGTCTGACGGTGCAGGCAGGAGCGGAGAGCGTACTGGTGGTCAGCGAAACGCCGATTGTCGATGCCGACAAGACCGAAGTTTCGCAGGGTGTCTCCCAGGGTCTGGTGGAGAATCTGCCGATCGTCGGACGCCGCTGGGACAACTTCGTGCTGCTGACGCCTGGCGTCACGACCGACGGCGGACTGGTTTCCTATCGCGGCATTTCAGGTCTTTACAACAACAACTCCGTCGATGGCGCGAACAACAATCAGGCTTTCTTCTCGGAAGCCCGCGGCCGCTCGACCGTTCCCTACACCTACAGCATCGATTCGATCCAGGAATTTCAGGTAAGCGCCAGCAACTACAGCGCGGAATTCGGGCAGGCGGCGGGCGGTGTGGTCAATGCGGTGACGAAGTCCGGCACGAATTCCCTGCACGGCGATTTGTTCTACTATCTGCGCTATCCCTCCCTCAACGCGCTCGATCCGATCAACAAGGCGGCCAATATTCTCACGCAGGGAGTGCACCAGCAGCAGCAATTCGGCGGCAGCGTGGGCGGCGCGGCGATCAAGGACAAGCTCTTTTACTTCCTCACCTATGACGGTTCGCGCAAGGTCTTTCCGGTCAGCTACACGAGCACCGCCTTTCCGACGACGTCGAGTCCGAACATCACCTGCCCGGCCGTGATAACGGCCGCCCAGTGCGCGGCGGCCAACGCATTTTTGCGGGGCAATCTCGGGTCTGTACGGCCGCGAAGGAGTTGGCGATGTCGCCTTCGGCAAGCTCGATTACCAGCTGAATTCCGCAAACCACATCAGCGCCGCATTCGATTGGGACGATTACCACGCGCCGAATTCCTACAGCTACCGGTACGACCATCAATAACGGCTCCCTTGTCGCAGAACGGCCCCGTGGTTACGCATACCCGAATCTTCGTCGCAAACTGGGATTCGACCCTCTCCAACTCGGTGGTAAACAACTTCCGCTTCCAATGGGGCCTCGATAACGAGATCATCGGCGCGAACGGCGCGGGGCCCAGCGTCAGCGTCACCAACGTTACCGGCTACGGATTGCCCAACGCGCTGCCGCGCCCCGCGTTCCCGGACGAACACCGCATGCAGTTTGCGGACACGGTGTCCTGGTCCAAAGGCAAGCACCTCATCAAGGCGGGCTACGACATCAACGCCATCCACGAAGTCCTGGTCAACCTGTTCGAGGGCGGCGGCGTTTACAGCTACACGTCAATTTCAATAACTGGGTGGAGGACGTCTTCGACGTCAACGTCGGCGATGGTCTTACGGGACGGCACTACTCGTCTTTCGCCCAGGTGACCGATCCGATTACCCACGTCGGCAAGGACGATTTTTACGATAACGATTTCGCCGGCTTCCTCGAAGACAGCTGGAAGGTTCGGTCCGAATGTGACGGTGAACCTCGGCGTGCGTTACGAGATTCAGCTGATTCCGCAACCACCGATCCCGAATACTTCCACTCCTCTGACGACCGCTTACACGACGAAGATCAATACGGATTCGAATAACTTCGGTCCGCGCATCGGCATTGCCTGGGAGCCGTTGCCAAGGCACCGTGGTCCGCGCCGGTTACGGCATGTTCTACGCCAAGACGTCCAACAGCACCTGGTACGCGGTGCGCGTCGAAAACGGCGTGTTCCAGCAGACGTTCAACTGCGTGCCCTCGACTTGCCCCGCGCTCACTTTTCCGAACCTGATCTTCACGCCTCCGGGAGCGACGCCGCAGGCTCCGTTTCCCGGGCGCGCTGACGCCGCAGGTAGTCCCTTTCACTCCTCCTGCCGGCACCCAGCTGGCCCACGGCGTCACCACGGACTTTGTGAATCCGCTGGTTCATGAAGGCGAGCTTACAGCCGAGAAACAATTGCCCTTTGGCAAATGAGCGTTTCGATCGGTTATCTTTTCAGCCGCGCTCTGCATCTGCCGGTTTTCGTCGACGGAAATCTGGACCCGACAACCAACACTCACACGTACCAGATCCTGAACTCGTCTGGCTCCGTCGATAGGGACGGATACGGAGCCGTTCTACACGGCGGCCAACCGGATCAATCCGTCAACCGGCATCATTCTGGTGGGCCAGAGCGTGATCAATTCCTGGTATAACGCCGGAGTGCTTACGTTCCGCAAGCCGATGAGTCACGGCCTGGAACTGCTGTTCAACTATACGTACAGCAAATCGATCGACGACGGCGCTGTGGCCGGCGCGAACGGAACGTTCTTCGGGACCGATCCGCCCGTCGATCCGTTGAACCAGAGGCGCGAAAACGCCGATTCCGATCTCGATCAGCGGCATCGGTTCGTGGCAAGCATGGTCTAGATTCCCGAGATGTTCGCCAAGCTGCCAGTTCGTCCGGTGAGATGGCTGCTGAATGGATGGGCTCTCTCCAGTGTATGGACGCTCGCCAGCGCTCAGCCCCTGTTCGCCACCATCAACGGCTTTCCGAGCGGCGGGGCCGACTCCGGACTCACCGGCGGCACGACAACCAACACCGGCGGCACAACCGGCGGGCGTCCGCTCTTCGAAGGACGTAACGTTTATCGCGGACACCCGCTTTACAACATCGATCTCCGCGCGATGCGGCAGTTCACTTACCGGGAGAAATACAACCTGCAGATCATTGCCGAGGCGTTCAACCTCTTCAACCACACCAACATCAGCAGCGTGAATACCACGGCGTTCAATTACGCGAATGCGGGTACGGCAACATGTCCCACAGCGGTCGCGGCGGGCGCGAACGGTTGCCTGGTGCCGAGCTCCGACGTTTATGGCGCCGACCGCTTCATCGTCGACCAACGGGCTGTACGGAGCGCGGCAATTGCAATTTTCGGCGAAGGTTACGTTCTGAACGATGTTGGGTTTGGCGGCGGCTGGCTGCCGTCGCGGGGCTCGTGTCGAACGGGCCACGACATGTTGTCGATGAGGCGCGTGGATCCGAGCCACATCGCGGCGGCTATGAGTACCGGCCCGGCGATGCGTTCGACTGGGACGAGGGTATCGGGATCGGTGATTTCGAAGTATTCGAGACGGGCTTCGGGGTGCCGCGCGAACATGGTGTTTGCTACATTGCGCAGGAAATCCGTTGACCGCTCACCGTGATCGATTGCGCCCACCGCCGCCCGGAGCGCGCGAGAGAGCAGAGGTGCTATCGCCCGCTGTTCGGGAGTCAGGTGCTTGTTCCGGGAACTCAGCGCGAGGCCATCTTCTTCGCGGACGGTCGAGACCGGCACGATGGTTACCGGGACGTTGAGGTCGGCAACCATACGACGGATGACGGCCAGTTGCTGAGCGTCTTTCTCTCCGAAGTAGGCGCGGTGGGGTTGCACGATGTTCAGCAGCTTCAGGACCACGGTGGCGACTCCGCGGAAATGTCCGGGCCGGTGAGCCCCGCAGAGGTGAGCGGTTAATGCCGGGATGTCCACGAATGTGACCGGGGCATCGGGATATTCGGGATACATCTCCGATGCAGCCGGCGCGAAGACCAGGTCCACGCCGCAGTTGTCACACACGCGCAGATCTTCTTCCATCGTGACTGGATAATTCTCCAGGTCTTCTTTGCGGTCGAACTGGGTGGGGTTGACGAAGATGCTCGCGACCACGAGATCATTTTCGCGGCGCGCGGTTTCGAGCAGCCTGGCGTGGCCGCGGTGCAGTGCTCCCATTGTCGGAACCAGTCCGATTGAAGACTCGGGGTGCAGACGGGCGCGCAGTGCCGCGATTTGCGAAAAGACTTCAGGCATGCGGAAAGGCGCCCGCGCGCACTTCTTCGGAAAAGGACTTCACGGCATCCGCGATGGTACGCGCTACATCCGCATACTGCTTCGCGAAAGGCGGCCTGGCAGCGCCGGTCAAACCCAGAATGTCGTGCGTCACCAGCACCTGGCCGTCACAATCGGGACCCGAACCGATACCGATGGCCGGGATGCGCAGCTTCGTCGCGACTTCGCAGGCCACCGAATCCGGAACGCACTCGATCACGATGGCAAACGCGCCGGCGTTCTCAAGCGAAATAGCGTCGCCGACCAGCTGCCGCTGCGCTTCCGGATTGGTGGCCTGACGGCGGAATCCGCCCTGCTGATGTACAGACTGGGGCAGTAATCCGAGGTGCCCCATGACCGGAATGCCCGCGGAGACGATCCGTTCCACCGTGGCAGCGGCCGGGCCGCCACCTTCGAGCTTTACGGCCGACGCCCCGCCCGACTGCATGAGACGCCCCGCGTTTCGCAGGGCCTGCCCGATTCCGATCTGATGGCTGAGGAACGGCATATCCGCGACGATCAGAGCCGCGGGCGCGCCGGCGCGAACGGCGCGCGTGTGACGCACCATGTCGCTCATTGTCACAGGGAGTGTGGAATCGTAACCGAGCTCGACCATGCCGACGGAATCGCCCACCAGCAGCATGTCGACGCGGCCATCGGCGGCGAGCAGCCGCGCCATCCACGCGTCATAGGCGGTGAGCATCACGATCTTCTCGCCGCGGGCTTTCTTCGCCTGGATTTCGGAGATTCGTATCATTTGGCCTGTTCCAGACACTTCGCCACTTCGCTCGCTGCCTGTGGAGGCACGCCGGCGCGGGAGGCTATCGGAATCGTGCGCAGACCGGCAATCACGTAGAGCCGTTTCGTTTCGGGCAGTGCCGCCTCGATGCGCTTCGAGGTGGGCGCGCAGCGTGCCAATATCCCCCCGCCGAATCGGTCCGGTTAAAGCGCGTTCCGGGCCAGCCGACAGGATGTTCTCCGTCGTTGCCCGCAGAATGGGAGCCAGAGCGCCAAGAGCCACGCCACGTTCGATGCCCGCGATCTCCATCAACTCCAATGCCGCATCCACAAGAGTGACCTGATAATTGCACGCCATCACGGCCGCCGCATGATAGAGCCCCCAGCGTCTTGGATCCACCGCCAGCGCTTTTCCACCGAGACGGGCTATCAGGTCCCGCGCCCATGCGGTGGCCCGGTCATCTCCCGCGAAGGCATACGTCGCGCCGGAAAGGGCTTCGATACCTCGTTCCGCGGATGGCACCGTCTGCAGCGGATGCAGCACGCCGATCGAATTGCCGGCGGCCAGGAGCGATCGCGAGAGCTTGTGGCCCGGCCGCACCACTGGTGTGCAGAATGATCGCATCGCGAAGTCCGCCTACGGCCAGTCCCGAGGCCACCTGCGGGATGGCGTCGTCACTCACCGCGATCAGCAGATGTCGCGCGTAGCCGGGCAATTCTTCGATGGAAACGGCGTTTTCCGCTCCCATGAATCGTGCCGCGTCCGCCGTGGAGGCAGGCGAACGCCCGGCCACCGCGTGGATGGGAAGGCCGGACCGGCGTAACAGATAACCCATCGCGCGCGCGATTTGTCCTGTCCCGGCGATTCCGACCGTGATCATTCGATGAAGAGATGCGGGGCCTGCGGGAATTGTCGCTGCCCATGTTCGGACGTTTGTTCGCTATTCATTCGCCATAATTTCTACTAATAGTGGCAGTAGTCAAACTACTACGCATTTCGTAGTACATGCGTAACCTACACAAATTCCAACACTTGATTCAAAAAGAGGCTTGCAACGCGACCTGAGTCGTGCCACAATCTGTAGTGCAGTGGCTGTGGACAAAAGTGGATACAAAGTGGAAAGCACCGACTCAGTACCGAATGTCCCTCGAGATGCCGCGCGGCCGGTTTCCCGGACGTCTCGACGATAAGGGCAGGCTCAAGATTCCAACAGCTTTTGCACAGTTTTTCAACAGCTTGCCGGAGCGCAAATTGTTCCTGACCAGCCTCGATCGCGCATACGGCGTCAATTGTATCCGATCGCGGAATGGCGCGTAAACGAAAAGTTCTTTGACAGCTATCACGCCGATCCGGATGCGGCCGCGAACGATCCTCTTTAACGCCGCAGGATCTCGGCGGCGATGTGGAGATGGACAGCCAGAACCGGATCACGGTTCATCCGGAGCTGCGCCGGCGAACTGGGCATGGAAGCCACGGAACTGCACCTGATGGCGTCCAAGGGCCACGTGGAGATCCTGACCGACGCGCGAGTATCAGAAGATGCGGCAGAAGTCGGCGGAAACCACAGCCGATGCGCTGCGCTCCATGAAAACGGCGGGACTGCGGTGATGCTGAATCATGCCAGAACATTATCCGGTCATGCTCGCGGAGTCGCTGGAGTATCTGGCGGTCAAGCCGGACGGCCGCTATCTCGATTGCACGGCGGGACTGGGCGGGCATACGAAGGCCATCGCGGCGCTGCTGACGCAGGGCGGCAAGCTGATCGCGAACGATCGGGACGCGCAGTCGCTGGAGATGGCGCGGGCGAATACGGCGGAGTTTGCGGACCGGATCGAGTTTCAGCACGGCAGTTTTTCGGAACTGGCCGAATCGGAATCTGGACGGGTTGATCGCGGACCTGGGGGTGAGCCGGTATCAGCTCACCGATCCCGGAACGCGGATTTTCATTTCAGGCGGAAGGGCCGCTGGATATGCGCATGGATCAAAGCCAGGGCGCGACAGCGGCCGATCTGCTGAACCACAGTGCCGAAAAGGCAATCGCCGACTGGCTCCACCAGCTCGGCGAAGAAAGGAGAGCGCGGAAGATAGCCGGAGCAATCGTTCGAGCGCGGCCCATTCGGAGCACACTGCACCTGGCGGGTGTAGTGGAACGGGCCGCACCTCGAACGGGACCTTTGCATCCCGCGACTCGCACTTTCATGGCGCTGAGAATGGTGGTCAATCGGGAGCAGGAAGAGCTCGACGCGTTGCTCGAATGCCGCGCCGCGCATGGTGAAGCCGGGCGGCCGGATCGTCATCATCTCCTTCATGTCGCTCGAAGACCGCAAGGTGAAAGAGAGTTTCCGGGAACTGAAGCGTACCGGTCGGGCTTTGATTCTTACAAAGAAGCCGATTACGCCCGGTGAGCAGGAAGTCCGGATGAACCCGCCGTCGCGCAGCGCAAAGCTGCGGGCGGTGGAAATCGTTAAACGCCCAGGAACACTGCAGACAGACGGTAAAGAGGACGAGAAAAGCCATGGCCACGCTGGCAACACATTTCCGCGAGACAAGCGCCAAGCGCAGTTCACGCACGCTGCGTGCGGGAGAAGCGACCGGATCCGCATCCGCACAGGCGGACCCGTTCCGTCTGCGCGCCCTGCCCAACGACGACATCTACTTCTACTCGAAGAAGATCGACAACTCGCGCCTGGTGCGGCAGGCCGATCCGGAAGCGCGCGGCGAGTGCTGGTCGGCGGTGGGAGCGGCGGGCGTCCTGCTCATGCTGGGCGCCAGCATCATCGCGCCGCACGTGGGCTCGGTTCTGGCCGGCTACAAGCTCGAAGCGCTGAAGCAGGAGCGGCAAACGCTGATCGATCAGAAGCGCGATCTGGAAGTGAGGGAAGCGGGTCTGCTGAGTCCCGAGCGCTTGAACAACCTGGCGCGGGCGCGCAGTCTGACGAGCCCGGCGTCCGATCAGGTGATTCATCTGGATACCGCATCCTCCGTCGACGGCAGTTTCGCCCGCGTTCAATCGCCGGCCGCGGCGCCGTCGAGCGGTCAGTAAGGAGGAGGTTTCGCCGTGGACATCCGGGAATGGGTCGCAGGGGTCTGGCGGCGGTCACGCGGCGTTCTTCCGAACGGCGGGCAATCGCCGGCGCGGCGCAGCTCCGCGGTCAACCGGCTGACGCTGCTGGCCGCGATCCTGCTGCTTGTGGGCGCTGGCGATCTTCGGAAAGCTGGTTTCGCTGCAGGTGGTGCAGCACGCGAAGTACGCCGCCATCGCGCGCTCGCAGCAGGAGCACAGGATCGACATCCCGGCGCCGCGCGGATCCATCTTCGACCGCAACGGGCAGCCGCTTGCGATCAGCGTTCCGGTGGCTTCCGTTTCCGTGAATCCTCAGCAGATTGAAAACATCCGCGCTGGCGACGGAGGTGCTGGGCAACACTCTGAACCTCGATCAGGGCGTGCTCTACAGCCGTCTCGAGTGGGCGCGGCAGAATCACAAGGGCTTTCTGTGGGTGAAGCGGAGGATCGATCCGTTCGAGACCGACCGCCTGAAGGAGATGCATCTCGACTGGGTGACGTTCCATACCGAAAGCCAGCGCCACTATCCGAAAGGCGAAACGGCGGCGCACGTTCTGGGCGCCGTCTACAAAGATGAAGAGGGCGCGGCGGGCATCGAGCGGACGCTTGACCCGGTGCTCAAAGGGCGAAACGGTTCCGAGCGTCTCGTCATGGACGTGAAGCACCAGCGGGCTCGATTCGCACATCGATTCGGAGGCGCAGGCCGGCGTCCCGCTGACGCTGACCATCGACGAGCGCATGCAGTACGTCGCGGAGCGCGAGTTGAAGGCGGGCGTTGAGGCGAAGCATGCGCGCAGCGGCACCGCGATCGTGATGAACCCCTATACGGGAGAGATCCTCGCGCTGGCGAATTATCCGACCTACGATCCGAACAAGCCGCCGAAGCAGGGCGACGATCCGATCGCGCGGTTCGATCTGGGCGCGTCGGTTCCGTTCGAGCCGGGGTCGGTATTCAAAGTCGTTACGCTGAGCGCGGCGCTCGAAACCACCAATCTGCGTCCGGATTCGCTGATCCCGACCGGCAACGGCATTCTGGTTCTGCCAGGCCGGGTGATTCACGAATCGCACGGCGGATACGGCACGATCACGATGGCGCAGGTGCTGGAGAAATCGAGCAACATCGGCGCGATCATGATCGGCAGCCACGTGGGCCGCGAAAACATGTACGAGTACGCGCGGCGGCTGGGGTTCGGGCAGAAGGTGGGGCTGCCGGTTCCGGCGGAATCGGCCGGCAAGCTGAGGGCTCTGGACAAGTGGGGCACGACGTCGCTGGCGTCGATTTCGATGGGGCAGGAAGTGAGCGTGACTTCCGTGCAACTGGCGCGGCTGGGCGCGGTGATCGCGAACGGCGGAATGCTGGTGAAGCCGAGGCTGATTCTGAAGCGCGGCGACAAGATCGAGCCGGCCGAACCGCCGGTGCGCGTGCTCAAACCGGAGACGGCCATCACGATGCGGCAGATGATGGAAGGCGTGGTGCTGCGCGGCACCGGACGCGTGCATGCGCGGCTTGAGGGCTACACGTCCGGCGGAAAGACGGGCACGGCGCAGATTTTCGATTCCGCGACACACCACTACACGCACAATTACAACGCTTCATTTCTGGGCTTCGCGCCGGTGACGAATCCGGCGCTGGTGGTGCTGGTGACGGTGCACGATACGTCGGGCGAGAACGGCCAGGGCGCGGACGCGGCCGCGCCGGTATGTCAGAAGATCATGACCGAAGCGCTGCGGATGCTGGATGTGCCGAAAGACATTCCGGAAGCAGTTGGAGGTCGCGCGAAGAAGCCGGCGAAAGAGAAGCCGGGTGAGTTTGCGGACGATCTTGCGATTGCCGATCTGGGCGGCACGAGCATCATGGAGGACGAAGATCCGGGCGTGCGGCAGTTGCTGGCGGAGCAGATGAAGCCGGTGAAGGATCCGGATGAGATTCCGGCAGCGGGCGGCGGCGCCGGTTGTTGCCAGATCGAAGCAACACCGGCGACAAGATCGCCGGCGCCAGCCGGGCCGACTGTGCCCGATTTCCGCGGCAAATCGATGCGGTCTGTGGTGGAAGAATCCGCCGCGAGCGGAATCGACGTAATGATAGAAGGCAGCGGGGTGGCGCGGGCGCAGGTGCCGCTGCCGGGGAGTCCGCTGCGCCAGGGCGAACAGATCAGGATCGTATTTACGCGTTGAACATGACGATGAGCGAGGTGCTGGCGGGAGTTCCGTTGCTGACGGAGTTGCCGCACCTCGCTTGCTCAAACGCAGGTTCAGGGGCTCGATTACGATTCGCGGCGCGTCGAGCCGGGGTATCTGTTTTTCGCGTTTCCGGGGTCGCGCGTGGATGGGCGCGAGTTCGCCGCGCAGGCGGTGACGAAAGGGGCGATGGCGATCGTGAGTGAATTGCCCGCTCCGGCAGGAGTTGCCGCTCCATGGATTCAGGTGGAGCACGGGCGGCACGCTCTTGCGCTGGCGTCGAAGACCTTCTACGGACAAGCTCGACGAGAAGATTCCGCTGACCGGCATCACCGGAACGAACGGCAAGACGACTACGAGTTATCTGGTCGATTCGATTCTGCGCGCGGCCGGAAAAACCACGATGCTGGCGGGAACGATCGAGTATCACCTGGGCTCGAAGGTTCTGCCGGCCGCGAACACCACGCCGGAATCGCTCGATCTGCATCGGATGCTGGCGGAACTGGACGCGCTGAATCCACCGGGCGCCGATTTCAAGGCCGCGACGATGGAAGTTTCCTCGCACGCGCTGGCGCTGGGGCGGGTTTACGGCTTGCAGTTTCACACCGCGGTCTTCACCAATCTCACGCAGGATCACCTCGATTTCCATCACACGATGGAAGATTATTTCGCGGCGAAGCAGCTGCTGTTCACGGGCTCGGGCGGTCCGCCGCCGCGGTATTCCGTGATCAACCGCGACGACGAGTGGGGGCGCAAACTGGCGGCGCCGGGAACCGACGTCGGAAGTGCTCTTGTACGGGCTTGGCAGCGAGGCGATGGTGCGCGCGCGGCACATCCATTCCGGTCTGAACGGGCTGCGCTTCGATGTTACGTTCGACAAACTGCGGTTTGAGATCAACTCGCCGCTGATCGGGAAGGTCAACGTCTACAACATTCTCGCGGCGTGCTGCGCGGGGATGACGTTTCAGTTCCCGCCGGAGACGATTGCGCGCGGGATTGCGGACGTGCACGGGCGTGCCGGGGCGCTTCGAGCGCGTGGACGAAGGGCAGCCTTTCGCGGTGGTGGTGGATTATTCGCACACCGAAGACGCGCTGCGGAATGCGATCTCCGTGGCGCGCACCTTGAACGCGAAGCGGGTGATCACGCTGTTCGGCTGCGGCGGCGACCGGGACCGCGCGAAGCGGCCGCTGATGGGCCAGGTGGCCGGCGAGTTGAGCGATCTGGTGGTTCTCACCAGCGACAATCCGCGTTCCGAAGAGCCGCTGCAGATCATGAACGACGTGCTGGTGGGGCTGCGGCGCACCGAATACGCGAACGATTGTGGAGCCCGACCGCGCGGCCGCGATCCGCAAGGCGATCGAAGAAGCGCACGCGGGCGACGTCGTGATCCTGGCGGGCAAAGGGCCACGAAACGTATCAGATTTTCCGCGACCGGACCATTCATTTCGACGATCGCGAAGTGGCGCGCGAAGCGCTGCGGAGTTTCGGTTTCGGCAATCGCGGCAGGGGGCGCGGGTTCATGACGCTTTCCATGACTGCCATTGCGGAGGCCATTGGCGCGGCGATGACGGGCGCGGCGATCCCGCGCCACGACGACGAGACCGTCTCCGGCTGGAGTATCGACAGCCGCACGATGAATCCGGGCGATTGCTTTTTCGCGCTGCGCGGGCCGACGAACGACGGGCACGATTACGTCGAGAACGTGCTGGAGAAGGGCGCGGCGTGGCGATTGTGGAACAGCGCGGTCGGACGCGAAGATCCTGCAACTGGTGGTGCCGGATACGCTGGCCGCGCTGCAGCAACTGGCGCGGAAGACGCGAGAGCGCTGGGGCGGGACTGTGGTCGGCGTGACGGGCAGCGCGGGAAAGACCACCACGAAAGACGCCATCGCGAGCCTGCTGAGCGTCCAGTTCCGGACCGGGCGCACCATCGGCAATTACAACAATCACTTCGGCGTGCCGCTCTCGATCCTGCGCCTGCCGGACGATTGCCGGGCCGCCGTGATCGAAATGGGGATGAATCATGCGGGCGAGATTCGCGCGCTGGCGCAGATCGCGAAGCCGCAGATCGGCGTCGTGACGAATGTCGGCTGGGCGCACGCGGAATTCTTTGCCGACGGCATCGAAGGGGTGGCGCGGGCCAAGCGCGAACTGATCGAGGAACTGCCGGCCAACGGCATCGCCGTGCTGAATGCGGACGACGCGCGCGTGCGCGAATTCAGGAAGCTTCATCCCGGCCGCTCGATTCTGTTCGGCTTTGCGGAAGACGCCGAAGTGCGCGCGGAGAATCTGCACATGTGCCCGAACGGCGCACACTTCCGCTGCCTCGGCGTGGATTTCGAATCGCCGCTCGCCGGGCGTCATGGAGTCAGCAACGTGCTGGCCGGCATCGCGGTGGCGCATGCCATGGGTATCGCGCCCGAACAGACTGGCCGATGCGGTCCGGAAGCTCGCCGTGGGAAAGATGCGCGGCGAGCGCTTCGAACGCAACGGCGTCACCATCATCAACGACAGCTATAACGCAAACCCCGAAGCCATGCGCTCCATGCTGGAAGTGCTTCGGGGGACGCCCGCACGCCGCAGAATTGCCGTGCTGGGCGAAATGCTCGAGCTTGGCCGCGAGGCCGGGACCCTGCACCGCGGCATAGGACAATTCGCCGCGGAGCAGGGGATTCATGCCGTTTTTGGCATACGCGGCGCTGCCCGCTTCATGGTCGAAGGGGCCATGGAAGCGGGATTGTCGGACAGCGCCGCGTTCTTTTTCGAATCGTCGGAAGAGGCGGGGGATTTTCTGAAGCGATTACGTGCGCGCCGGGCGACGCGGTTCTGTTCAAAGGCTCGCGCGGCGTGCAGGTGGAAAAAGCGCTGGAGCGGGCGTTTGGAGATCGAAGCGCCGGGGAAGTGAAAGCATAGATCATGCTCTACTGGCTTCTTTACGAACAACTTTATCCGGCTGTGGGGCCGTTCCGCGTTTTCGGGTACGTGACGTCGCGGACCATGTTCGCGAGCCTGACTTCGCTGTTTCTGTGCGTCCTGCTGGGCCCGTGGCTGATCCGCAAACTGCGCGAGTTTCAGATCGGCCAGCATATCCGCGAAGACGGCCCGAAGTCGCATCAGAAGAAAGCGGGGACGCCGACCATGGGCGGCGTGCTGATCGTCATCAGCATCCTGGTGCCCGACGCTGCTCTGGGCGGATCTGCGCCACCTTTATGTCTGGATCGCGCATGTTCGCGCTGCTCGCGTTCGGCGTGATCGGCTTCATCGACGATTACGCGAAGGTGATGAACAAGCGCAATCTCGGGCTGACGGCGAAGCAGAAGTTCGGCGCTGCAGATGGTCGTGGCGGCGCGTGATCACGGGCGTGCTGGCGATCGATGCAGTATTACGGCGCCTACACGACGACGCTGAACGTGCCGTTCATCAAGCAGATTCAGCCCGACCTGCTGATTCATTCGCTGATGGGCAACCCGTTTACGTATGCGCTGGGTTTCGTGCCGTTCTATTTCTTCTGTCGTGCTGGTGGTGGTGGGGTCGAGCAACGCCGTGAATATCACCGATGGTCTGGATGGCCTCGCGATCGGGCTGATGGTGATCTCGGCGGGCGCGCTGACGATCCTCGCGTATACGAGCGGAAATCGCGAGCTGGCGAATTATCTGCAGCTGGCGCGCAATCCGCGCACGGCGGAGCTGACGATTTTCTGCGGGTCGATGACGGGCGCGAGCCTGGGCTTTCTCTGGTGGAATGCGCATCCGGCGGACATTTTCATGGGCGATGTCGGGTCGCTTTCGCTTGGTGGGGCGATGGGCGTGGTCGCGGTGTTGATCAAGCAGGAAATCCTGCTGATCTTCATCGCGGGCATGTTCGTGGTGGAACTGATGAGCGTGATCCTGCAGGTGGGCAGTTACAAGCTGCGGAAGAAGCGAATTTTCAAAATGGCGCCGATTCACCATCATTTCGAGGCGCTGGGCTGGCAGGAATCGAAGATCATCGCGCGGTTCTGGATTGCGGGCCTGGTGCTGGCGCTGTTCGCGCTGACCACGTTGAAACTGCGATGAAGACATTCGAGGGCATCAGAGCGCTGGTGGTCGGCATGGAGAAATCCGGTCGCGCGGCGTTCGAGTTCCTGCATGCGCACGGGCGCCGAAGTGACCGCGACCGATCTGCAGGCCGCACGATGTGGCCGGGTTTCCGGCTGCAGACGGACGAGCTGTTCGACGAAAGCTGGGATCTGATCGTGCCGTCGCCCGGCGTGCCTCTCGATCTGCCGGGCATTGCAGCGCGCCAAGGAGCGCGGCGTGAAGGTGATCGGAGAAGTGGAACTGGCCGCGCCGTATCTGCTGGGGCCGGTGATCGGCATTACGGGAACGAACGGAAAGACAACGACGACGTCGCTGGTGGGCCACATTCTGCAAAGCTCGCGGAACGCCGGTGCAGGTGGGCGGAAATATCGGCACGCCGGTGATCGCGATGACGGAGACGTCGCGCGCGGATCAGTGGAACGTTCTGGAACTTTCGAGCTTTCAGCTGGAAACCATCAGCGACGTTTCGCGCGCACGTCGGCGTGTGCCTGAATGTGACGCAGAATCATCTCGACCGGCACCACACGTTCGAGAATTACGCCGCGGCGAAAGGGAATCTGTTCCGCACGCAGCAGCCCGGCGACTACGCCGTGCTGAATGCCGACGATGAGGTCTGCCGTTCATTCGCGGAGATTGACGCCGCGCGCAGCCGGTATGGTTCAGCGGCCGCGACATCGGCGATCTGATGCCGCCTGCTGAGGTTCCGATTCCCGGCATGCACAACGCGGAGAACGTGATGGCGGCTGCCGCGGCGGCAGGCATTGCGGGCGTGGCGAAGAGCGAAATCGCGGCCGCGGTGAAAACGTTCAAGGCGGTCGAGCACCGGCTGGAGTTCGTGGCTGAGATCGACGGCGTGCGTTTCTACAACGATTCGAAAGCCACCAGCGTCGACGCCACGATGAAGGCGCTCGATTCTTTCCCGGGAGGTCTCTGGGTGATTCTCGGCGGCAAGGACAAAGGCAGCGACTACACCGTGCTGCGCGACCTGCTGCACCGGAAAGCGCGCGCGGCGCTGCTGATCGGCGCGGCGGCGGAAAAGATCGCATCGCAGCTCGAGGGCGCGGTGCGGCTGGTGCAGTCCGGCACGCTGGATCGCGCGGTCGCCGAAGCGTGGAAGAACGCGCAGCCCGGCGACACGGTGCTGCTGGCTCCGGCCTGCGCGAGCTTCGATCAGTTTCAGAGTTACGAGCATCGCGGGCGGGTTTTCAAAGAACTGGTGAACGGTTTACGGAAACATGGCGCAACGGCTTAAGACGGATTGGATTCTCTTCACCACGGTGGTGCTGATGGTGCTCTTCGGCGCCCTGATGATCTACAGCGCGTCGTCCGTGGTGGCCGACATCCGGATGGGAACGAGCTACTACTTCGCGCTGCGGCAGCTGATCTGGATCGCGGTCGCGATTCCGCTGATGATGTTCATGAAGCGGCTGAATTACCGCAAACTGCAGACGCCCGGCGGTGGCGTTCACCGCGATGGGGCTGGTGATGATTCTGCTGGCCGTGGTTTATTTCGCCGATCCGAAGCAGCACCGCTGGATTCGCTTCGGGCCCTTCGGCGGCTTGCAGCCTTCGGAGTTCGCCAAACCCGCGCTGGCGTTGTTTCTGGCCTACTTCATCGCCCTGCGATCGCGCGCCATCAACAGCCGCTACACGCTGCTGCCGGCGTTTCTGGCGCTCGGCTTCGTGACGATGGCGGTGGTTGTGGCCGATCTCGGAACGGCGATCGTGCTGGTCGGAACGGCGGCGGTGGTGTTCTTCGTGGCCGGGCTGGAGTCGCGCTACATCGTGATCGCGTGCGTGGTCGGCGTGCTCGGCTGCGTCGGCGCGATCGCGGCCAAGCCTTACCGGCTGGTGCGCGTGATCAGCTACGTCGATCCGCAATTCAAGATCGTCGACAAGATCGACAAGCACGGCTGGATTCGCGCGCAGATGAAGAAATCGATCACCGCGCAGGATACGAACTATCAGTCGGAGCAGGCGAAGATCGCGGTGGGCTCGGGCGGGCCGATGGGCGTCGGACTGATGCAGGGCCGGCAGAAGCTGTTCTATCTGCCCGAAGCGCACACCGATACGATCTACGCGGTGGTCGGCGAGGAGTTCGGGCTGTTCGGCTCGGTCGCGCGTGCTGATCGGTTTCGTGATCATCCTCTGGCGCGGCATTCGCGCGACGGTGCTGATCCCGGATGAATTCGGGCGCTATCTCGCGCTGGGCATCACCACCATGCTGGTGATCCAGGCGTTCTTCAATATGAGCGTCGTGCTGGGCATGGTGCCGACGAAAGGCATTCCGCTGCCGATGATCAGTTTCGGCGGCAGTTCGCTGCTGGTGACGCTGGCGTCGCTGGGAATTCTGCTGAATGTTTCGGAGCATGCGGGGTGAATCGGAACACCCCGCTGTTCGTGATGGCCGGCGGGGGAACCGGCGGGCATGTGATTCCGGCGATCGCGGTGGCGCGCGAAGTCTGCCGGATGGGGTATCGGGTTTTGTTTGTCGGGACCGAGCGCGGCGTCGAGAGCCGGCTGGTGCCCGCCGCGGGATTTCGGCTGGAGAAGATTCGCGTGGGCGGGATCAAGAATCTCGGGATCGCGACGCGCATCGTGAGCCTGTGGCGGCTGGTCGCCGAGACAGCGGGGCAGATCGCGCGCTTCGGCGAGTGGAAGCCGGCGGCGGTGTTCAGCATGGGCGGCTACGTCGCCGGCCCGCCGGTGCTGGCGGCGCTGCTGCGCGGCGTGCCGGTGGTCGTGATGGAGCCGAACGCGGTGCCGGGTTTCACCAACCGCCAGATCGCGCGCTGGGTGAAGCGCGCGCTGATCAGTTTCGAAGAGACGGCGCGGTTTTTTCCCGCGGGCCGCACGGAAGTGACCGGGCTTCCGGTGCGCGAGGAGTTTTTCGCATTGCCGACAAAGCGCCGAGGGCGAGTTTACCGTGCTGATCACCGGCGGCAGCCAGGGATCGCGAACGTTGAACGAGGCGGCGCGCGCAGAGCTGGCCGCTGTTTCGCGAAGCCGGCCTGCCGGTGCGCCTCATCCATCAGACCGGCGCGCCGATGTATGAAGCGATCTGCGGCCGGATTTCGCGAGACCGGGCTGGCGGGCGAGGTCGCGCCGTTCATCGCGGACATGCCGGCCGCGTTCGCGCAGGCCGATCTGATCGTCTGCCGGTCGGGCGCGGGCGCGGTTTCGGAACTGGCGGCGGCGGGCAAACCATCGGTCCTGATTCCGTTTCCCTTCGCCGCCGACCAGCACCAGTTGAAGAACGCCGAAGCGTTCGAGCGCGCCGGCGCGGCGCTGCATGTCGCTCGATCGGGATTGGAACGGGCAGCGGTTCTTCGAGATCGTACGCGAGCTTGTCAGGACGACCGGGCGCGACTGAAAGCGATGGGCGAATGCGCGCGGAAGCTGGCGCATCCCGGCGCGGCGCGGCGAGCGGCGGAAATTTTGGTGCAATCGGCGACTGAAACGTTGACAGAGCGCAGCCACGCCCGAAACAATAAGATATTAGAATGTTTTTTTCACGGCAGCATCTGCACTTCGCGGGGATCGGCGGAATCGGCATGAGCGGCATCGCCGAAGTGCTGCTGAATCTGGGTTACACGATCTCCGGCTCGGACCTGAAGCTGTCGCCCACCACCGACCGGCTGGCCACGCTCGGCGCGACGATTTACGAAGGCCACAACGCGGCGAATGTCGCCGGCGCGAAGGCGCTGGTGGTCAGTTCCGCGGTCGAGGAATCGAATCCCGAAGTGCAGGAAGCGCGCCGGCTGCAGATTCCCGTGATCCCGCGCGGCGAACTGCTGGCCGAGCTGATGCGCCTGAAATACGGCATCGCGGTCGCCGGCAGTCACGGCAAGACCACCACCACTTCGATGGTCGCGACGATCCTGAGCCACGCGGGCGTGGATCCGACGGTGGTGGTGGGCGGCAAAGTCGCGGCCATGGGCGGATCGAACGCGCGCGTCGGCAAGAGCGATTTTCTGGTGGTGGAATCGGACGAGAGCGACGGATCGTTTCTGAAGCTTTCGCCGATCTTCGCGATCGTGACCAACATCGATCGCGAGCATCTGGACCACTACGCGGACATCGAAGCGATTCGCGCGGCGTTCACCGAGTTCGTCAACAAAGTTCCGTTCTACGGCGCGGCGATCCTCTGTCTCGACGACGAGAACGTGCAGAGCATCCTGCCGGAGGTCAAGCGCCGCACCATCACTTACGGCCGCAACTCGCAGGCCGACTATCAGCCGGGCGATCCAGGAGTGCGGAGACTTTCACAGCCGCTTCAGCCTGCGCTCGCGCACGGCGGATCTCGGCGAGTTCCAGCTGAATATCCCCGGCGAGCACAACGTGCTGAATGCGACGGCGGCCATCGCGGTCGCGCTCGAACTGCACGTCGCGCCCGATGTGATTCGCGAAGGCCTGCGGAAGTTCACCGGCGTCGGCCGCCGCTTCGAAGTGCGCGGTGACGGCGAACGGCGTCACCGTGGTCGACGACTACGGCCACCATCCGACCGAGATTCGCGCCACGCTGGCGGCGGCGAAATCCTGCTGCCACGGCCGCATGCACGTGCTCTTTCAGCCGCACCGCTATACGCGCACGCTTCCATCTGCTGGACGAATTCGCGCGCGCGTTTCATCAGGCCGACCGGGTGCTGCGTGCTCGATATCTATGCCGCGTCGGAGAAGCCGATCGAAGGCGTGACCGCCGAAGCGCTGGTGGAGCGCATGCGCCAGTTCGGCCATCGCGGCGCCGAGTATGCGGGCTCGAACGAGGCCGGCGTCGAAATGATCGTCGCAGGGCGTGGAACCCGGCGACATGATCCTGACGCTCGGCGCGGGCAGCGTTTCGCAGCTGGGCGACAAAATTCTGGAGAGGTTGAGCTCGAATGCCTAGAGCCGCCTCGCTCCGCCAAAACCGAAGATGAACTGGCGCCGGGCCGTCGCGTCTGCTCGTGTGGGCCTGGCGTCGTCGCCGGGCATCGCGTGGGGCGCGCAGGAGCGTGAATTCGTTCCTGCTGCGCGATCCGCGCTTTGAGCTGGAATGCCCGCCGACGCGACCGCGGCGTGCGCGAATCTCGAAATCCGCGGCGCCGTCTATGCCAACCGCGCGCGCATTCAATCCGTCTTCGCGCAGGACTTCGGCGCGAGCGTATTTCACATTCCCCTCGCCGAGCGCCGCCGGCGCCTGCTGGCCGTCGATTGGGTCAGCTACCGCATCCATCTCGCGCGTCTGGCCCAGCCGCATCGTCGTCACGATCGACGAACGCACGCCCGGTGGCGTTCGCAAAACTGCCGATTGCCGGCAGTGCGCGCTACCGGTTTTCGCTGATCGATAAGGACGGCGTGCTGCTGTCGATTCCGCCGCGCGTCGCGGTTCCGTCTGCCGGTGCTGAGCGGCGTGACCGAAGAACAGACCGAAGCCGACCGCGGCGTGCGCGTGAAGGCCATGCAGCATCTGCTGGACGATCTCGGGCCCGCAGGCGAAGGATGTCTCCGAAATCAACGCCGCGAACACCCTGGACATGCGCGTGATCACCGAAATCGATGGCCACGCCGTCGAACTCTGGATCGGCGATCAGCACTATCGCTCGCGCTACCTGCACTTCCTCGAACACTACGACGAGATCCGCAGGCATTCCGAGCAGGCGACGCGTTTTCGACTTGCGGCTGGACGACAGGATACTGGCAAAGTAAATGGAAAAAATGAGCACAAATCCATTTTCGCGACCGGCCTCGATGCGGGCAGCACCTACACCCGCTGCGTCATCGCGCTGCTGGAAGACGAGCGGCTGCGCTTGCTCGGGTACGGCTCCGTGCCCTCCGAGGGCTGGGCGAAGAGCCGCATCGCGGACCAGCAGGCGGTATCGGACTGCGTGCTGGCCGCCGTCGAAGAAGCCGAGGCGATGGCGCAGACGACCGATCGAGACGGTCGTCGCGGGCATGGGCGGGCTCACCGCGCGCGGCGCGAACAGCCGCGGCCGCATGGATCTCGGGCGGCCGCGCGAAATCGAACAGCGCGACATCAATCGCGCCATGGATCGCGCGCATGCGCATCCAGTTGACCGGAAGACCGCATGGTGCTGCAGTTGCTGCCGCAGGACTTCGTGGTCGACGATCAGCCGGGTTTCCACGATCCGCGCAAAATGCTGGCGTCGGTCATCGAAGCCAACGCGCATCTGGTCACGATCTCGGCGCAGGAACACAACAATCTGCTGGGCGCGATCAATCGCGCGCATCTTTCGGTGGATGAAACGATTTATGAGGCCGATCGCCGGCTGCTATGCCGCCGTGCTGCCGGAGGACCGGCGGGAAGGCGTGGCGCTTGTCGATATCGGCGCGCATTCGACGGAACTGGTCTGCTACTACGGCGAATCGGCGCAGCTGGCCACTTCGCTGCGCATCTGCGGCGATCATTTTTCGCGCGATCTCGCGCACGCTTTGCGCATTCCGCTCGAATCGGCCGCGATCGTGAAGCAAGAGTTCGGCGGCGCGGTGTCGCACGGGACCGCCGGCGAACAGCAAGGTCGAACTGCCGTCGACGGATTGACGCACGGCCGATGATCCCGGCGCGCGAAGCCCCGCGCAAGTTCATCAACGAGATTCTGGAATCGCGCGCGCGTGGAGTTGTTCGAGATGGTGCGGGCGGAACTGGCGCGCGTCGGAATGCAGCGGGCGATCGCGAGCGGGCTGGTGATTTCGGGCGGCGGCGCGCTGCTGCCGGGAATCTGCGACGTCGCCGAGCGCGTGCTCGAATGCCCCGCGCGGATCGGGCTGGCGCAGGGTTTTCGCGGATTGGCCGGAAGAATTGAACGATCCGGCGTGGACCACCGCCGCCGGCCTCGCGATGTATGCCGCGCGCCTGCGCAGCCAGGTGGATCTGGAGCGGCAATCGGTCGGAATGCTGGGAAGAATTCTGCGCTAGAATCGAACAAAGGAGAACGAATCGATGGACGACCTCAAATACGAACTGCAGGAAGAAACCCGCAAGGGCGCGCGCATCAAGGTGATCGGCGTCGGCGGCGGCGGATCGAACGCCGTGGGCCGCATGTATGAGGAAGGGCTCGACGGCGTCGAGTTCTACGTGATGAACACCGATGCGCAGGCGCTCGAGGCTTCCAAGGTTCCGAACAAGATTCAGATCGGCGCCAAGGTGACGAACGGCCTCGGCGCGGGCTCCGATCCGGCCATCGGAAGGCAGGCCGCGCTCGAAGATACCGAGCGCATTCTCGGCATTCTCGAAGGCGCGGACCTGGTGTTCCTGACGGCCGGCCTCGGCGGCGGCACGGGCGCGGGCGCGTCGCCGGTGGTCGCGACGCTGGCGAAGGAACTCGACGCGCTGACCATCGCGATCGTCACCAAGCCGTTCACCTTCGAAGGCGGCAAGCGCATGCGGCAGGCCGAGCGCAGCGTCAACGATCTGGCGGCGTCGGTCGACATTCTGACCACCATTCCCAACGATCGCCTGCTGACGATCGCGCCGAAGGGCACGAGCATGGCGCAGGCGTTCAGAATGGCCGACGACATTCTGCGCCAGGCCGTGCAGGGCATCAGCGAAATCATTCTGACGCCGGGCCTGATCAATCTCGATTTCTCCGACATCAAGGCCGCGATCTCGGGCATGGGGCACGCGCTGATCGGCAACGCGGTGGCGAAGGGCCCGAACGCGGCGGTGGAAGCGGCGCGCGCCGCCATCAATTCGCCGCTGCTCGAAGACACGAAGATCAAGGGCGCGCGCCAGGTGCTGATGAATATCACGGGCTCGCGCGGAAATCGGGCTGCACGAACGTGAACGAAGCCTGCTCGATGATTCGCGAAGCTGCGGACTGCGACGATCTGCAGTTGAATTTCGGCGTGATCGCGAACGAGGCGATGGGCGATTCCGTCAAAGTGACGGTGATTGCCACCGGATTCGCGAAGCCGGAAGCGAAGGATGCCAGGCGCGAATCGGTGATCGAGCCGAAACCGGCCGCGGAGTTCTTCGCGGAGCGGCCCGCGGAATCCGCTTACGCCGCGCCGCCGGATCCGGTGGTCGAGCCGCATGCCGGCGTCCGCCGCATCGGTCTTCGAAGAGGAACTGGATGTGCCCGCGTACCTGCGCCAGGGCAAGCTGCTCAACTAGAGTATTTTCACGGTAGCTGTGAAAATGCGGCTGGCTCCGCTTACATCAGCGACGCCGGGCCGCATCGGCTTTTTCCGCCTTCGGGGGCGGAGGCAGTGCGGCTGGCGGCGTGAGCTGCAGTTGTTCCAGGATTCCGCAGCGCGCCAGTTCGAACCGGTTGCGCACGCCCAGTTTATGAAACAGGCGGAAGAGATAGATCTTCACCGTTCCCTCGGTGATGCCCATCTCGCCCGCGATCTGCTTGTTCCGCAGACCCTGGCGCAGCAGCGCGACGATCTCTCGCTCGCGCGGGGTCAGCGAAACTTTGCGCCGCGGCTGCGCGCCATCGCGGGCGGCGCCGAATCCGATCTGCAATTCCCCCGCGACCACTTTGCGCAGCGAATCCACCAGCTGCTCCGGCTGCGACGTTGCGCTGAACGATGCCGCGGACGCCGTATTCGAGCGTCTTGAACATGAGTTCCAGGGGCAGCGCGTCGGCCCACAGAACCACCGGACATCCGGGAACGCACTCATGCATCTCACCCAGACTGGTGAAGGTGAGACCCGCCGTGATATCGAGCAGCACGGCGTCCGGTTTGGGGCCTTCCGGAGGCGCGGAGCGAAACATCTCCGCGAATTCTCCGGCCTGGCAGCGGCCGACGATCTCAAATCCATGCTGCAGCAGTACGTGTTCGAAGCCAACCAATAAAACCGGCTGGTCGCTCAAGAGAAAAACCTTTGGCACTTCTTATCCTCCGCGTGCAGACTAACGAGTGACTCAGACAGCCGGGCGCACTTTTCCGCCGCTGTTCCTGATACCCGCCGCCGTTCCCGGTCGGGATGAAATATCGCTCGCCGTCTCTTTCGGACGGCTTGATGGTTGACTCTTCGCCGAATCGGCCGGGGTCTTGGCCCTGCGCGTCCGGAATTCGTACTTATCGATTCGCATTGCGGCCTGGCCGTTCAGATTCCGGACGATCCGGCCTTCCGCCACCAGCTTCAGCGGAACCTGATTCTCAAGACGGGCCGGCCAATCCACGGAAACCTGCAGCAATTGGCCGGGCTGAAGCGCTTCATCGGTTGCAAACAACAGGCCTTTGCTGCTGATGTTCAGAGTTTCGCTGGTGGCCACACCTGAAAGAAACGGATGTTCGAGCGCCTGATAGCTGACCGCCAGGCGGCAGGGGAACCGGGCATTCGTGCGGCGATCCGCGCCGCCACTTGGACTGCCGTGTCTTCAATTCCGCTCTTCAATGCTCCCGCGACCGCACGCCGCAGCTTCACGGAATCGTCCAGATCTTCGTAGCAGACGAAATCGTGCGCCCCTTTACGCACCGCATTGACGGCCGTATCGCGATCCGCCGAGTGGCAAAGCACGATCACCGGGGTTTGCGGCGCCTGCTGTTTCAGATGGCGCACCGTTGCGAGGCCCTGGCCATCGGGCAGAAACAAGTCGGAAATGATCAGATCGAACGAGCGCTCCTGCATGTTGCGCAGCCCGTCGAACAGCGCTTCGACGCACACCCATTCGATTTTCCCCTCGAAGCCTTCCTGCAGGGATGCGGTGATCTGCTTCGCCGGCCGCTCTTCGGCTCGAATGAAAAGAATCGAGTAGTCACGCATGGGCTATTAACCAGCTTAACCCTTCCACGCATTCGCTGCGCTATCACCACGCGTTCCAGGTAGCACATGCTCATTGCAACACCAGTGCAAACAGGTGGCCAGGAGTCCAGGGTAACCTCCGTCTCGAATCAGATGCTTGCGGACGCAATAGCCGAAGTTATCGTGACAATGTGTCTTGGGCCGGGCACATCCGGTGACAATCGCGCATCCCGCATTTTCATGCCGCCTTTCTCCCCTCGGCGGGACTGGCGCCACCGCGGTCTGACGATGCGCGCGGCCATTTTTGCAACGGCGCGGCCGAAGGGCGTTTCCGCGGGAAATTCGAAGCGGTCCCTCGGCAGTTTGTCGAGCGCATGATCGTCGGGCACAAGCCCGAATACCGCGCATCTCGAACATCTGCTGGATACTCTCCACCCAGAAATCCTGCGGGCTGCTCAGATTTCGGTTGAGGATGATCCTCACCCGGCTCTTTTCGAAGCCCCGGTTGGAGAGCGTTTGCAGCACCGACCGCGTCTGGATAGAGCGCGAGCACGTCCGGCGCGGTCACGATAAAGAGTTCGTCGATATTCTGCAACACCGTCCAGTTCGCGGGGTTGAGGTGCCTGCCCAGATCGGCCAGAATCCACCGTATACTGGCGGCTGACGAAACCGAAAGAGGCTCTCCACCCGCCATTGCTCGGGAGGGCCGGCTGGGTGTCGGAGCCGGCGCCGTGCGAGGGCGACACCAGCAGATCGACGCCCGGCGTGACCGTGCGTGACGAATTCGCGCCATGACGTAGTACTCAAGCGGCGGACCGCCTCGAACGCGTCTCCGCCGTTGCTTCGGCGGCCGGACCCGGGCGCCGCATTCAGGCCGGAAAATATGATGCGCGGCCGGCGACTGATAATCCAGATCCGCCACCAGGATACGCGCCGACGGGGCCGCAAGCTGCATCGCCGCGCTGAGATAACAGGCGATGCTGGTGGCTCCGCATCCGCCCTTGGGCGAAAGCACGCCGGCGATTTTGCCCGGCTCCACGGTGGCCGCCCGGCGCGATTCGAGCACAGTGGCGATCCGGTCCATCGCTTCGAAAATGGCTGGCCTTACCGGCAGGCTGAGAATTCGCTCGCGCCCGCCCGCAGCGCGGAAATCATTTCCGCCGGCTCCGCGATCGGGTGGACAGCGACGACGAGCGGGGTCTGCTCGCCCCGCCGCACATCGGCCATCCAGTCCGCCGCCGGTTTCGAAGCGCGCGCCAGTTCGACGAAAAGAATATCGGGCTTTTCACGGTCGACCGCGTTGGCTATTTCGAATGACGGAGACGCCGCGGGAAGTTCGAAGACCGTCAGCGCGCCGGTACCGGCGATGGCGCTCGTGATCTCGGACAACAATTCGGGGGATTCCATCACGATGCCGACTTTCCACATAAAGTCGGGCCTGATGCGACAAATCGAGGGGTGAGAGGTTCAATGCCATCCATGTGCCGGTGTGGAGCTGTCTCTGCTCCCATTAGTAACATCTGGAGTTCACAATGCCTAGACTAACCTTCGCCGTATAACCCGGCAATGTAAACCATTGGCCGCGGTTCATTTCACCCTGGTATACCGGCCCACAATAAAGAACCTTATAAACTGGATAGCCGATGACCCTGACCCGATCCCTGACCGCATTCGCGCTCTGCGCATTCCCGCTTCTGGCCGCCGATGCCGTACCCAACGCGAGGCAGATTTTCGACCGCCAGTTGAGCAACACCGAACGCGAGGTCGTCGGCCTCACCGAAGCCATGCCCGCCGACAAGTTCAACTTCGCCCCAACCAACGGCCTGTTCACCGGCGTCCGCACCTTCGCGCTGGAGGCGAAACATATCGCTTTCGAAATCAACTGCGTGGCCAGCGCCTGCTGGGCGAGCCGATTCCGAGCCAGGAGCACGACAACGGGCCCGACAATCTCACCGCGAAAGACCGAGATCGTCAAATATCTGAAAGATGCGTTCGCTCACGCGCATCGGGCCGTTGCCACGATGACCAACGACAACCTGCTCGAGTTGACCACAGACCCGTTCAATCCGAAAGGCAAGAGTACGCGCGTCGCGTCCGTCGGGATTTTCTCCTGGCACACGTACGATCACTACGGGCAGATGGTCGAGTACCTGCGAATGAATGGCATTAAGCCGCCTGCCAGCCGGTAGCTTTTCTGACAATCGCGCTCGTTTGAGACAATTGCGAAGGTGATTCAATATCGCAGGCTGGCCGCTTTATTGATCGGTGCGTGGCTCGGCGCCGCTGTTCTCGCCGACGTGGCCGTCACGCAGAATTTCCAGGCCGTCGACCGTTTCCTGCAGACGCCGGGGAGCGTCAGCGCTTCAGCCGCGCTGAAAGCCGTCGGCCGCGACCGCGAGCGCTTCATACTCAGGCGCAACGCGGGCGAAGAGAACAACTGGATCTTTCTCAACTGGGAGCGCGTGGAGCTCGTGCTCGGAGGGCTGCTGTTCCTGCTGCTTCTGTTCGGGGAGCGGCCGCAGAAACTCCTGATCGTCCTGTGCGCCGCGATGTTCTCTGATCGTTGCCGCCGAGCATTTCTTTCTGACTCCCGTGATTACCGATGTCGGACGCAAAGTGGACGATCTGCCCGCGGCCGATCCCGAAAGCAAGAGATTCTGGATGCTGCACGGCGTGTACTCCGGGCTCGACATTCTGAAAATGCTCCTGGGGTTCGCCTTCGCGCTGCGGCTCGCAATCAGGCGGAAGCCGGACCAGGACCATTTTGTGCGCGAATATGCCGCATCGCTCCCGGTTGCGCAAAGCGTAAAACAAGCTGCGCAAAGCGTAAAGCCAGGAAAAATCCCCCGTGGATAACCGCCGCATGTGCCCGAACTGCCGGGCCTTCATCACCACCAGCGACCGCACGTGCCCCTACTGCGGCCAGCAGGTGGGCCCGCGCGCCATCGACAGGCGGCAGCCGGGCGAGATCCTGGGCGGACTGATTCCGCAGGCGCACTTCACCACGATTCTGATTCTGGTGATCAACTTCGGGTATTTCATCGGGAGCCTGGTGCTTTCCGGTTCGATGACGCAGTTGAGCGATGAGGCGCTCCTGGCCCTGGGCGTCAAGAACGGTCCGCTGATCTTTCAGGACACGAATATTGGCGTCTGGTCACAGCGGGGTTCCTGCACGGCGGCTGGCTTCACATTCTGATGAATAGCTGGGTGCTCTACGATCTGGGCGCGCAGGTGGAACAGGTCTACGGAACGCCGCGGTTTCTGGTGCTCTATTTCGCGGGCTCGGTTGGCGGATTCTATCTGAGCGCGATGATGAATCCAGCGATGCCTCGCTCGGCGCTTCCGCCGGGATCATGGGATTGATCGGCGCGATGATCGCCTTCGGGGTCGCCAACCGGTCGGCGGTGGGGCGCAGCATCCGGGGCTGCTATGGCCGCTGGGTCGTTTACATCATTGCCTTCGGATTGA
Organism: Terriglobia bacterium; assembly: GCA_963764845.1. Taxonomy (GTDB): domain Bacteria; phylum Acidobacteriota; class Terriglobia; order Bryobacterales; family Bryobacteraceae; genus BOG-234. The sequence goes on from CAVXUE010000002.1 coordinate 658,168, forward strand.
TTCCCGGTTTCAACGTCGACAACTGGGCGCACATCGGCGGACTGGCCGCGGGATTTGTCATAGGGTACGCAGCCGGAACTCCGGTGCGATCCGATCGCGCCCGCGAAGGGATGTGGCGCGCGCTGGCCGCCGTATGTCGTTTTGTTGACAGCCTGGAGTTTCTTCGAGGTTTACCGTAACTTTCCGCCCGCAAATCAGTTAAGATAAGCACAAATGCGATACATTGTTCTGGCAGTCGCGCTTTGCTTCGCGCTGGCTCCGGCCTCGGCCGAGGCGGCGCGCAAACCGGCGAAACATAAGGTGACTCAACACAAGGGGCACAAGGCCAAGCGCCACGCGGTCCGCCGCGCCAATTAGCGGCAACGCGGCTTCAGCGCAAAATGCGCTGTCCTGCTAATGCAGGATCGCGGCGAAGTTTCCCGTAGACGCGTCGACCAGCACTGAAAAACTGCTTTCCCCCGCGCTTTCGCCCCAGATTACGCGCCACATCGGATCGGCGCCCCGCTCCATCCCCAGTGTGTAAGTGATCGGTGTTTTCGGATTCTTATCGTTATAGTCGGCTCCGTGCTTCAACGCCGTCTGCCACACGACGTCCGTATCCACCTTCGCCGTTTCGAGCAGGAATGGCTTGCCGTCGCCGGACCAGTGCACGCGGGGCGTCCGGAAAAATACCCTGGTGCAGCGTCGCGCTGGCTTCGTAGACCGAGAAACTGTAAGTGCGGGCTCTGCGCGAGCGCCGGTGATACGAACACAACCTGCCAGGCCGCCGCTTTGCCGGGCTGTGGCGGCACCTCGCGGATGGTGATGCTCGAGTAGCGCAGAATCTGCAGATCCTGCGCCCATGCGCGCGCGGACGTGTACATCTGGTAGAGGGCGTGGAGTCCCGTGACGGGCTCAGCCGGCTTCTCCGGCTGCCTTCGTTTCCGGGGTCGGATGAGCAGGAAGGCAAAAGAGAGCGGGTGCGATGCGCGAGGAGTCTCGCGGCGGGTAATCATGCTCAAGTGTATCCGCAGCCGGTGCGTCGCGCAGAGGGCGTGAGATACTGAACGATTCCGACCCACCCCGTATGCTGGATCAAAATCCCCTGGAAATTGTCAGCGCCCATAGCCCGGACTCCGATGATGCGTTCATGTTTTATGGGCTGGCCACCAAGAAAGTTCGCTCGTCGCGCGTCACGTTTCGCCACGTCCTGTCGGACATCGAAACCTTGAACCGCAAGGCGATGGAGGGCGTCTACGATCTCAGCGCGATTTCCTATCACGCTTATCCGTACGTGGTCGACAAGTATGTGCTGATGGCGAGCGGATCGAGCGTGGGCGACGGCTACGGCCCCATGGTGGTGGCGCTGCACCCGATGGAGCCGGAGGAGATCAAGGGCAGGAAGATCGCTATTCCCGGCACGCTGACCACGGCTTATCTTTCGCTGAAGATTTTCGAGCCCGATTTCGAACCTGTCATCGTTCCGTTCGACAAGATTCTCGAAACCGTGACAGAACGGCGGCGCCGACGCCGGGCTGATTATTCATGAAGCGCAGCTGACCTACAACAAGACCGGGTTCCACCGCGTGCTGGATATGGGCAAGTGGTGGAAGGATAAGTTCGAGCTGCCGCTGCCGCTCGGGCTGCAACGTCCTGCTGCGGTCGCTGCCGGACGACGTGAAGAGCGAATGCTGCCGCATGATGCGCGACAGCATTCAGTACGCGCTCGACAATCACGCCGAAGCGCTCGAATATGCGTTGCAGTTTGCGCGCGACATGGAGCCGCGCCTGGCGGAGAAATTCGTCGGGATGTACGTCAATCACTACACGGTGGATGCCGGGCGACGTGATCCCGAAGGCCGCCCAGAAACTGCTGGACCTGGGCCACGAGGTCGGCCTGATTCCGAATCGCGTCGAGGTCGAATTCGTTCGCTAACGTCCCGGGCCGCGTCCGGTTCCCGCCGCGGGCGCGGGGGAATCGAAATGGTCCGCCATCTGATTCGGGCGAAAACCGAAAGTGGATGCGGCGGGATCTTCCGGCAGCATGGTCGCCTGCCAGTTTTCGTAATCCTGCACAAGCCTGTTATACACATCCGGCTGGCGGTTCTTAAGGTTCGCGCGCTCCAGCGGATCGGCCACCACGTTGAACAGGAACGTATTCTCGTTGATCTTCAGCCACTTCATGTCGCCATCGCGAACGGCCCGCTGCGACTTATCGCGGAAGCGCCAGAACAGCTTGCGGGACACCGGCGGCGCGTTCTGCGTGAGAGCGGGCAGCAGATTCATCGCCATCCGGAGGATAAGCCGGGTCGGGTTGCGTGCCGGCGGCTGCGAGCAGCGTCGGCATCCAATCCATGGACATCGCCACCTGCTCGGTTGTGCTGCCGGCTTTGATGTGGCCGGGCCAGCGCACAATGGCTGGAATCCGCAGAGCCGCCTTCCAGAAGTTCCGACTTCTTGCCCGTGAAGGGCCACGTGTTGGAGAAGCGCTCGCCGCCGTTATCGCTGGTGAAAATGACGATGGTGTTCCGCGCGATCCCGGCTCGCGCCAGGGTCTCCAGCACGCGGCCGATCTGGCGATCCATTTCTTTCACCATACGGCCGTAGGTTGCGATCGTGCCCGCATCGTAATCGGACAGGGTCTTGAGCCGCAGCGATTCCGCCTCGTCGTCAGGGCCTTCCCAGGGCCAGTGCGGCGCGTTGAAATGAAGGCTGATGAGGAACGGTGTCGTTCGCTTTGGCGTAAGCGTTGACTGAGGCGACGGCCTGATCGCCGATCAGATCCGTCATATAGCCGCTTTGTTCGATTTTGACGTCGCCATCCCAGAGGTCGCCGGTATCGGAGTTGGCCGGCGCCGGATTTGTGCGTGAAGTAGTCGACGCCGCCGCTGCGGATGCCCCAGAAATGGTCGTAGCCGCTCTTGAGCGGGCCGTAGTCGGGAAGCTGTCCGAGGTGCCATTTGCCGATCGAGAGTAGTGCCGTAACCGGCCTTTTTCAACAGCGATGGCAGCGTGGGAACTTCGGGCGGCAATCCGACTTTGCGCGGCCCGAATCGGTTCTTCGAGGCCGACCGGCAGCCGGTATTGATAGCGGCCCGTGATCAGAGCAGTGCGAGTGGCCGAGCAGACCGCCGAGTTGGCATACGCCTGCATGAATTTCATGCCCTCCGCGGCGAGGCGGTCGATGTTCGGGGTAGCTGTAGTCCGTGCGTCCATAGCAGGAGGCATCGGCATAGCCGAAATCATCCGCCACGATGAAGAGGATGTTTGGTCTTGGATCGGCCGCGCGCGCAAGACGGGCGCCTGCAAGGGTTGCTACAGTAGCGGCGAGCACCTGGCGTCGCGATCGAGCGGAGATGATTTGCTCACGCGGAAATAATACAGCATGATGACCACTGAACCGGCTTACCCGGCGGCGCGAGCTGCCGCTCTGCGCATTCAGTCTCAATACGGGCGCCTTCGCCGATCTGGACTCTCGATATCGCGACCATCGAGGCGATCATCGACGTGGCGTTCTGGGCGAGCCTGCGGCGTGAAGAGACTTATACGCCGCGCGATTTCTCTCGCGTTCGTCGCTGCCATCGCAGGTGCAGCTGGCCTCTGATCTTCGAAAGGCCGGTCCCGCTGGCTTCGCAGCCATTGACCAGGCTGGGGCCGGCCGTGGAGCGTCCCGGGAGTGCACCTCTGCGTGTGGCGGCAGAAACGGCGAGCTGGAGGTCTGGGGCGCGGCCCGCCATCTGCCCCAGGCGTGCTTCGTGCTGGAAGTCGTGGCGCCTGGGTTGCTGGTCCTCAAGAACAGCCGCGGGGGCGAATCGGGAAAGTTCTTCAATGTTGCGGTGCTTGCAGGGTGATGAGCTCAAGGTCATCGACCAGCGCGCGGCAGCGGTGGAGGATTGTCCGGATCTGCTTACCTCGCTGCTCGGGCTCCAGTCGGATGACGATGCGCCGGGTTCCGTGAACGTCCTGATCCAGCTTGCGGTCTCGATGCGCGCGCACGGGCGGGGCGGGTCGTTACTGGTCGTGCCCTCGGCGCCGGAAGCCGTGACCGGCGCAACGTGGCGGCACTCCGTCCTGCATCCGATCACCTATTCGGTCGCGCCCCGCTATCGTGCGCTGGTGGAGTTGATGCGCGAGGATCCAGCCGCACGATCGCAGCGCCGCTGGCAGGAATCGTTGCACAGGGTGATCGACAGTATCGGCGGCTTGACCGCCGTGGATGGCGCCACGATCATCACGGACCAATACGAGTGCTGGCCTTCGGCGCCAAGATCGTTCGGCGGCCCGGCTGGGAGCAGGTGAGCGAGCGTCATCGTGACGGAGCCGATCGAAGGAACAGCCGCCGTGACCGCGGAGCCGGGGCAGCTCGGCGGCACGCGGCATCTTTCCGCCGCCCAGTTCGCCCACGACCAGCGTGACTCAATCGCGCTGGTGGCGTCGCAGGACGGCCGTTTCACTGTATTTGGCTGGTCGTCCTGCGAGCTGATGGTGCACGCGCACCGGATCGAGACCCTGCTGCTGTAAAAATGCTGCTGTAAAGGTGTATACTGACCCTCCAGGAATGTCCGGAGGTAAGGCCATGCGCATTGTCGGTTTTCTTTGTTTTCTGGGAATCGCGGGGTGCCTTCACGCCCAAAAGGGCGATGAGATCACAGGCGTGGTCACGAGCGACAAAGGGCCGGAAGCCGGCGTGTGGGTCATCGCCGAAACCACCGATCTGCCGACCCGCTACATCAAAGAGGTCGTGACCAACGAGCAGGGCGCATATCTGATTCCCGCGCTCCCGGCCGCGAACTACACGGTCTGGGCCCGCGGCTACGGGCTGGTGGATTCGCCCAAGGCCCAGACGCGCCCGGGGAAGAAGGTCGATCTCAAACCCACCGTCGCACCGGACAAGAAGACCGCGGCGCTGCTTTATCCGGGAAACTATTGGTACGCGATGCTCAAGGTTCCCGGGAAGAACGAATTTCCCGGCACAGGTCCCAAAGGGAACGGGATTGCAACGAGTATCAAGACTCAGGGGCAGTGGCTGCACCTGATCAAGACCGATAGCTGCGAGTCGTGCCACCAGCTGGGCAACGCATACACAAGAACCATTCCCGCGCTGTTCAAGAATTTCGATTCGCCCGCGCAGGCATGGGCGCGGCGCGTGCAATCGGGGCAGGCGGGCAGCGCGATGAGGGCGGGCTGGCTCAGCTTGGGCCCCGAACGGGCGACAGCCGAGTTCGGCGACTGGACCACCCGGATCGCCAAAGGCGAGCTGCCTTCCGAAGCGCCTCCGCGGCCGCAGGGCATCGAGCGCAATGTGGTGATCACCCAGTGGGACTGGGCGGATCCGAAAGCCTATCTGCATGACGAAATCTCGACCGACCGGCGCAATCCGGACGGTCAACGCGAATGGGCTGATCTACGGATCGCCGGAAGAAAGCCGCGATTATCTGCCCGTGCTCGATCCGGTGCATAACACGATCAGCCAGGTGAAGACGCCGTATCGCGACGCGAACACGCCCGGGCAGCCGCAAGCCTGTACAGCCTTCGACGTTCTGGGACGACGAAGCGATCTGGGACAGCCACACCACCGTTCACAACCCGATGTTCGATGAGAAAGGGCGGCTTTGGTATACCTCGCGAATCCGTGCGAACGCCAACCCGGCGTTCTGCAAAGAGGGCTCGAATCTGCTGTCGGCGAAACTGACGCCGGTGACGACCTCGGGTCGGCAACTGGCGGTTTACGATCCGGCGACGAAGCAGACCGCGATGATCGATACCTGCTTCAGCACGCATCACCTCGTGTTCGCGTCGGATGCGAACAATACGCTCGTGGACCAGCACCGGCGGAGGCGGCGGCGTGGTGGGCTGGCTCAACACGAAGATGTGGGACCAGACGCACGACGAGCAGAAATCGCAAGGCTGGACGGCGCTGGTGCTCGATACCAACGGCAACGGCAAGCGAGACCCCTATCTGGATTCCGAGCAGAAGGTTCTGACGGCGCCGAGCGGCGAGAGTCTGGGCACTTCGCACGCCGATCGGCGCCGTCGATCCCAACCGCGACACCAGGCTGAATGCCGCGTTTTACGCGGTCGGCGTGGGCGCGGATGGCATGGTCTGGGGCAGCGTACTCGGATTTCCCGGTGGCATCGTGCGGCTGAATCCGGGACTCGAATCCGCCGGAGACGGCGCTGGCGGAATATTATGAGGTTCCCTGGAATAATCCAAAGGCGCCGGTGTCAGGCTATTCGCCGCGGGGCATGGATGTCGACCGCAACAACGTCGTCTGGGTCGCGCTCGGCAGCGGGCATCTCGCCAGTTTCGACCGACGGAAATGCAAAGGGCCGCTGAACGGGCCGACCGCGACGGGCCAGCACTGCCCCGAAGGGTGGACGCTCTATCCGACGCCCGGGCCGAACTTCGCCAACGTGAAGGATTCGGGCAGCGCCGATTCTCACTACTACGACTGGGTGGATCAGTTCGACACCCTCGGGCTGGGGAAGAACACGCCGATCATTACGGGCAACTCGTCCGATTCATTGATCGCGCTCGTGAACGGGAAGTTCGTCGTGCTGCGCGTTCCTTACCCGCTCGGGATTTTTCGCCAAAGGGATGGACGGGCGGATCGACGACGCGAAGGCGGGTTGGAAAGGGAAGGGCGTCTGGACTACGTGGGGAACCCGCACGCCATTCCACAGCGAGACGGGCAAAGGGAACGACGCCAAGGTGGTGCACTTCCAGATACGGCCCAATCCGCTGGCGGATTGAGCCGTCACCCGTTATTGTTTTACGAACTCGACGCGCCGGTTCTGCGCCCGGCCGTCGGGGGTATCGTTCGAAGCCACCGGTTTATCCGCGCCGAAGCCGGATGACGTGAGGCGGCCGGCATCGACGCCGAACTGGGAAATCAGAACGGTTTTCACCGCTTCGCCGCGGCGTCGCGAAAGATCCAGGTTGTGCCCGGCGTCGCCGACGGCATCCGTGAAGCCATCGATTTCAAGCTTCAGGGCCGGGTTCTTCTCGAGACCCTGCGCCACCAGCTTCAGTACGGCAGCCGACTCGGGCTTGAGACGGGCGCTGTCGTTATCGAAGAGGATCCCGTGCGTAATATAGCGGCCGCTGGAGTTGATCATGGTCGAGAAATCCGGCGCGGACTCGGCTACCCGCACTTTTCGAATACCGTTGGGCCTGTAGCCGCCTATGCTGGCGTAAATGTGGTCGACCGGAGCGATATCGACCTGATTCACATCCACGAGCCGCTGCCCGTTCAGATAAATCCTGACTCTGCCTCGCTGCGACCAGAGCGCGAAATGCACCGGCTGCGTCAGGTCTGTCTCGATTCCTCCGTCGCCGAGTTTCCCTTGTCCGGGCGCGCCCACGCTCGCATTGGCCGTTTTTCCGTCGGGCTCCCCGCGCACCATCACATCGATCAGATCATGATCGTCTTTGTCCTTGAACGTCCAATCCGTCTGGCCCTGGCCCGTCCACTCCAGTTCGAAAGTGAAGTCCTTCGGCCCGGCGAAAGACGGAGACGTCATATTCATCTGGGCTTTGGCGTAGAGTTCGCGGATTGGTCCGGCGACGCGAAGTTCAACCGGGTTGCCGCGCACCTTCCAGTGCGGCGGCGGTTCGTCCTGGGCCATATCGCTGAAATCGTCATAGAAGACAGTGCGCTCGCCCGGCACGAAATCGATCCTGACAGTGGAAAACTGCGGCTGGTCGCCGGTACCCGGCCCTGCAGCGGGCGGAGCAGTTGAGGAAACAGGCTGCCCCGCGGGTGCCGAATATGCGGGTGGAGGCCCTCCGGCGCCCGCGGCGTTCGGCTGCAGACTGGCCAACTCCGGACCGCCGCGCGATTTGACGGAAAGGCCGATCTGGGCGCCCGGCGCGAACCTCACCTCCGGCCCGCTGGCGGCTACTTCGATCACGATCAGCGATCCCACCGCGCCCACTCCCGCACCGATAGCTGCTCCCCTGTATCCGCCCGCGAGCCCGCCAATCAGCGCGCCGGCGCCCGTCGCTACGGCCGCCTTACCCACGTTGCTGGTCCGCCGGATCACCCGCCCTTCCTCATCCACCTCCGTCTGTCCTCTGGAGTTCATGATGGAGGTGATCGAGGAATTAATCGGGATGCTGGCTCCCCCATGCTGGAGGGTGTCGAAGTTGAAGTTGAGAACCGCTTCCCCGCGGATCTTATTGCCCTGCTTCAATTCCGTGATGTGGCCCGAGACGGTGTCGCCGGCGAAAGCGGGCGGCTGGATCACCTGTCCCATGACGGGGTCTCCCTTGTGATTCGACGCGGTGCTCAGCGCCGAGGTCAGCTGGATGGTGAACGGCATCTCCTGGGCGGCCAGAGTGCCCTGCCAGAGCGCTGGTATCAGCGGAATGAGTAAAAAAAGACGGGATCGCATGTGTTTTGATAATCTCCTCAAACTCTCAGCCAGCAGGGTGCCCCTGCACCTACTCTAAGTGACTCAAGCGGGACTTAAATTACATCATATGCCCATCCGACAGGAATCGCGTCACGCCGGATCGATGAATCGAAGCCGCATCAATCCGCTCCGATGTAACCTTTAGGAGACACTGTCTTTCGTATGCAACTCTTTCCGGATCAAAGACTTCGGCCTCGAAAACGCCGCTGGCAGACCGCACGGAAATGTATTATGCTCATTAACTGACCGGAGCAGAATTTTATGGCCTACAAACTGAACGTGAACGGGCAGTCTTTTACGGTAGACGCGGCAGCCGACACACCACTCCTGTGGGTGCTTCGGGACCAGCTGAATCTGAAGGGCACCAAGTATGGTTGCGGGATCGGCCAGTGCCGCGCCTGCACCGTGCATCTGGACGGCAAAGCCGGCCCTTCCTGCCAGACGCCGATTTCCCAGGTGGGAACGAAAGCCATCACCACCATTGAAGGGCTTTCCGCCGACGGTACGCATCCCGTCCAGCTTGCCTGGATGGAGGTTGACGTAGCGCAGTGCGGATACTGCCAGGCCGGTCAGATGATGTCCGCCGCGGCCCTGCTCGCGAAGACTCCCCATCCGACGGACAAAGATATCGATTCCGCCATGAACGGCAATCTGTGCCGCTGCGGTACGTACCTGCGTATCCGCGAGGCGATCCACAAAGCCGCTTCGCTGCCCGCCAGCGCCTCGGCCAAAGCCGTACAGACAGCCGCGAAGTAATAAGGAGATCCCGAGATGAATCGCATTGATCGTCGTTCTTTTCTCAAAGTAAGCGCATTAGGCACCGGCGGCGTGATGCTCAGCCTGTATCTGCCCGAGGCATCGGCCCAGCAGGGGCGTGGCGGCCCGCCGCAACCCCTCGCCCGATCCGCACACCTATATAAAGGTGGCGCCGGACGGAACGGTCACCATCATCGCGAAGAACCCCGAAACCGGGCAGGGCATCAAGACGATGCTCCCGATGCTCATCGCCGACGAACTCGACGTCGACTGGAAGAACGTCAAGATCGAGCAGGCGGATTTCGACGATCGGAAGTATGCCGGTCAGATCGCGGGCGGCAGCACGGCGACTCCGACGAACTTCAATCCCATGCGCCAGGCGGGCGCGGCCGGGCGTATGTTGTTCATCACGGCGGCGGCACAGACCTGGAACGTTCCGGAAGCCGAGTCTGACCACGGCTTCAGGTCGTGTGACCGATAAGGCATCCGGCAAATCGCTCGGTTATGGCGAACTCGCCGCGAAGGTCGCCACCCTGCCGATGCCCGAACTGACCAACGTCAAGATGAAGGACCCGGCGGATTACAAGATCATCGGGAAGGCCGGGGTGACGCAGTACGATCTGCACAATATCGTCACCGGCAAGCCGATCTTCGGTATCGATATGCAGCTCCCCGGGATGCTCTACGCCGTCTATGAAAAATGCGGCGTGCTCGGCGGCAAAGTGATGAGCTCGAACATCGAAGAGATCAGGAAGATGCCGGGCGTCAAACACGCATTTGTCGTGGATCGGGACGCGGTCATGGCGGCGGCGCCGTCTCCGGCCTGGACCAAAATCGACACCGTGGTGATTCCTGGTGAGCCGGGCCTCGAGAGCGGCATCGCGATCGTGGCGGATACCTGGTGGCAGGCGCAATCGGCCCGCAAGAAGCTCCAGGTCACCTGGGACGAAGGCTCCCGCGCAAGTTTGAACAGTGTCGATGCCGCGGCAAATGCGGATAAGATGAGCAAACAGCCGCCGCAGAGAACCATCCGGGCGGATGGCGATGTGGAAGCGGCGCTCAAGAGTTCGGCCAAGGTGGTGGAAGGGGCGTATTCGTATCCGCACATCTCGCACGCGGATCTCGAACCGCAGAACTGCACCGCCTCGTTCAAGGACGGCAAGTGCGAACTGTGGAGCAACAGCCAGATCCCGGGCAACGCCCGCACTCTCGCTGCGACGGTAACCGGCCTCAAGAACACAGACGTGACCCTCCACATGGTGCGCGGCGGCGGCGGCTTCGGCCGGCGTTTGATGAACGACTATGCGGGCGAGGCGGCTTACATCGCTAAGGAAGTCGGCGTGCCAGTGAAGCTTGTTTGGTCTCGCGAAGACGATATGGCGCACGATTATTATCGTTCGGGCGGCTGGCAGTATCTGAAGGGTGGCGTGGACGCTTCCGGGAACCTGGTGGCGTGGCATAACCACTTCGTCGGTTACGGCGAGAACGGGGCTAACAACATCAACTTCGTCAGTTCCAGCGCGATGGGCGCAACTGAATTCCCACAGCGTTTCGTGCCGAATTACACGCTGGCTGGCTCGGCTCAACCGCTGGGTGTCAAGACGGGCGCACTGCGCGCTCCGGGCAGCAACGCATTCGCATTCGTCGTCCAGTCGTTCATCGACGAACTGGCACATGCGGCGGGCAAGGATCCGGTCGAATTCCGCATGGCGATACTGAATACTCCTCCTCCTCCGGCACCGGCAGCGGCTCCCGGCGGCCGAGGCGGCGGTTTCGCGGCTCCCGGCATGAACGCCGATCGTATGAAAGGCGTGCTGCAACTGGTTGCCGAGAAGTCGGGCTGGGGCAAGACCAAACTACCCAAAGGCACCGCGATGGGCGTGGCCTTCCACTTCAGCCACAATGGCTACTTCGCTGAGGTGGCCGAAGTGAAAGTTGATGCGGCGAAGAAGATCAAGGTCAACAAAATCTGGATGGCGTGCGACGTGGGACACACCATCATCAACCCGAGCGGCGCGGACAATATCTGCCAGGGCGCTATGATCGACGGCCTGAGCGCCATGATGCATCAGGAAATCACGATCGATAAGGGCAAGGTTGTGCAGACCAACTTCCACCAGCACGGGATCATGCGCATGGCCCAATCGCCGCCTGTGATCGAGGTTCACTACCTGAAATCGACGTTCCCGCCCACGGGTCTTGGTGAGCCCGCCATGCCGCCGGTTCTGCCTGCTGTTGCGAATGCGATTTTCGCAGCTACGGGCGTCCGCGTTCGGTCTCTGCCCCTTAAGAATCTCGGATACAGCTTCGCGTAAGATTGAATCATCGGTAAACCATCGGGCTCGCCGACCTGGCGAGCCCGCTTTCTTTTTATGCGGACTCTGGTTGTTGCGTCGCTGTTCATCCCTCTGGCTCTTCACGCTCAGGATGAGCGCCGTGTCTCATCCCCAAACGGTCAGGTTGAGTTCCGGATTCTCGTCGCGCAGCCGAACGACGGCGGGTTGGCCCAACTTGCTTATCAGGTTTTCTACCGCGGAAAACCGGCGCTCGATTATTCCTGGATGGGCCTCGATATCTATAGTCAGCAACCGCTGCTCGGCGAGAAACCGGGGCTCACGCATTGGTCGACGGACACGACTTCCGCGGGGGCTTACCATTCGATGCTCCTCGAATATCTACAGGACGGAACAGTCGGCAGGCGCATCAACGTCGAAGTCCGCGCTTATGACGACGGCGTGGCCTTTCGCTATCTCGTTCCGCGTGTAACCCCGCTCTACGATATCCCGATTCACGACGAGGGCACCGGCTTCTCCATCGTGGGAGCCGATGCGGTCGCCCGCACCAAAGTGAACACACCGTTCGACCTGCCATTTGTCACCGCGACGCCCGGTCCTGGCTGGGTGGCCATTACGGAGATCCCGATTCCGAATTTTCCCCGCATGCATCTGGTGCATGCCGGAGGCACCGATCTGATGAGCCGCCTTGCTCCCGGCAAGGACGATCCCCTCATCGCATATCAGGGCGTCACCCCGCTCACCTGCCCGTGGCGGCTGATCATTTTCGGCTTCGACAAAGAGCATCTGAAGCAGTCGGAGATCTTCCAGAATTTTATCCGCTGATTTCTCGTATCGAATCGTGGCGCACGCACTCTGCGTGCCGCGTCGACACTCGTGTCGACGCTTGCCCCCATGGACGAGATACGCGCGCCTACTTCTGAAACGGCCGGCTAAGCCCGGCGGCGGCGCCAGGCCATCGCGGCGAAAAGCGCAAGCCCCGATCCGAACAGCCCGACCGACGCCGGTTCCGGAGCCGATGCTGCTTCCTTATACCCGACCGCGTTAAGAATATCGATCTCCGCCCCGCCATCGTTGGTAATGTTTACGTTTGCGTCCCCGCCAGGGCAGCCCGTGCCATCCTGCACGAAAACCTTCGTCGGGCAGCCGGATAGGAAGTCGGCGTAGTCGTTCCCGTTATCCAGCGTGTTATAGACAGCTCCATCGGCCCCGTTTGTCGCGCCGCCGTTATAGGAGAAATAAGCCCCGGGCGTGGTGCTGAGAGCGCTGTTCGGGATCAGATTCCCGACACTGGAATAGCGGAAAAGATCGACCGCCGACGGAGTGTTGGCGCCGAAGAAACTGCAGACGTTCGACAGAGGATTGGTCTGTGTGTCGATGCAGGACGCCGTGCCCAGAATTTCGTCGGTCTCGTGCTCCACTGTGCTGTAGAAGTCGTAGGCGTTCGAAGGCTCCGTGCCGCCCTGCTGACGCCACCATAGCTGCTGACCGGTTTCGCCGGCAAGGTTCGCCGGAGTCGTAATCGTAATGAGGCCGTTATAGCAATTCGCAGTTCCGATCGTGCAGCGGCCGCCACCGGAGGTGATACCGAACAGCGAACTGGCGCTGACCCCGAGAGCCTCGCCCAGCGCGGCCGTAATCTCGACGTCGCCGGAACCGTAAATCGCCGTGTCCAGGCCATTAAGAGCCGCGACGGCCGACGCCTGAATCGGGTTTCCGCTCGCGACCGCATTGGCAGTCAGATCTGTCAGGTAGGCCGGGTAGGAAATGGCATTGAGATATTGTTCGTTATCACCCAGGCCGGTAACTCCCATTGTTATGTAAATATTGGCGTTTGCATTCGTGAACGTCGAACTGTAAAGGCCCGCAATGGTGCTGTTGAGATAGCTGCAGGTTCCCGCCTCCGTCGCGTTGATACTGGGGTCGCAGGTGTAGGTGATGGTGCCGGCAGCGGCCAAATTCGCGCTTGCCGCGATTGAGACGGCAAGAAGCGCCAGGAGCTTCCTGATTGTTTCCAATTTTCCTCCGGGTAGCTGTTTCGAGAGTAAGGTGCCGCCCGCGGCAGCTGCAATATCCCTTTGGTTATCCAACGGCAATAGGGTACCGGTACCGCGACTCGCTACCTTCCGCCCGGCCTTGGAATTTCGCATACACTGAGTACAACCATATGCGCGTTTCCGTTCCTGGTTTCCTTCTTCTCGGCTTGCTGATTGCGCCGTTCGCCGGGCGCCTGGCGTTCAGCGACGATGGCGGCCACCTGCTCAGCGTCGATCATTATGTGCGCGTAAAATCGGCCGTCCCGGCGATCGGCGGGCAGACCACGCAGGTCTACGTGCGCGAGGTCGTGCGCGCCGGTACGGCATTGCGGGAAGCGGCGTTGGCGGATCGTGTCGTATTGTTCGTCCATGGCGCGGGTACGCCGGCCGAAGTCTCCTTCGATGTTCCCTATCAGGACTACAGCTGGATGGGTTATCTCGCCCGCGCCGGCTACGATGTTTTCGCGATGGACATGACGGGCTATGGCCGCTCGACCCGGCCCGCTTCCATGAACGATCCCTGCAATCTCTCGAACGCACAGCAACTCACGTTCGTGCCGGGACTGCTCGCCGCCCCCTGTCCGCCCTCCTACCCGCAGCAGGCAACCACCATCGCGTCGGACTGGAACGATATCGGCGCCGTGGTCGACCATCTGCTCGCGTTGCGTCACGTCGACCGGGTCAACATGATTGCATGGTCGCTGGGTGGCCCGCGGGCGGGCGGATATGCCGCGCAGCATCCGGAGAAAGTGCGCAGGCTGGTGCTGCTCGCCCCCGCGTACAATCGCAACACCACGGCGAATCCTCCGGCGCAGGTCCCGGCGAATGGCGCCGCTTTTACCACGCAATCGCGTGACGAATTCGTGGTGAACTGGGACCGGCAAGTCGGATGTCCGGCTCAGTACGATCCTGCCGCCAGCGACTCCGTGTGGTCGTCAATGCTCGATTCCGACCCGGTGGGCGCAACGTGGGGCACAGGAGTTCGGCGCGCGCCCGCGGTGACGAACTGGGGCTGGACGGCCGCGGCCGTAGCGAAGATGAGTGTCCCGGTACTGGCCGTCTCGGGCGCGCATGATAAACAGGTTTCGCCCGACCGCGTACGCGAACTTTACACCGACCTCGGATCGAAACAAAAGGTTTTCATCGATCTGGCCTGTTCCTCTCATAACGCGATGTGGGAGAAGAACCATCTGCTCCTGTTCGGCGCTTCGCTCGAGTGGCTGAACAAACGAACGGTCAACGGGATGGAGCAGGGGATGACGAAGCTGGGCTATTGACCGGCGCGGCGCCTCCGCAGCGGGTGTACCCGGCGCGGATCGCCGGCAGACGAACGTTCCACGCGGGGTGAGCGGGCGAGGGATGCTCCGCGAGCGCCGCGAGCGCCGCCGGTAATTCCGAGGCAGACAGATTGCTTCTCGCGAGGATGCAGCCGGCCCACGAATCGGCGCGCAGTTCGGGTGTCCAGCTCTTCTCGATCCACGCGGCCCCCAGCGCCTCGTCCAGCGCGTGTCCCAGTACATGGGCTATCAGCGCTTCAACTCCTGCGTCCCCATACCGGTCGTAGACGCTCGTGATGAATGCGGGCGCGTAAGCGATTTTCGCCCGCCCGGCGTCGGTGCTCAGCATGATGTTGGCGGCCGTGGAGTTGCGGAAGAGCACCGCGGCGGGGCAGTTGGTACCGCACACGGTTCCGGCCGCCAGATTCGCTTTACGGACCAGTTCCAGTGCATCGGCCGTGGGGCGCTGATCCGCCGAAGGTTTGTAAGCTGAAGCTCCCGTTCCCAGGGCGCAGACCACTTGGGCGCCCGCCGTGAAAGGCAGCATGCAGACAACGAGGACGCCCAGCGGCGCACGGGACACCATTCCAGCTTAGCCTGTAACAAATAACGCGCTTCACTCACCTGTAACTTGCCTCCCGGCAGCAACAATTGCCAAAGTGGTAGGGTGACGCTTAATCCGCGATCACGGAGGCAATCGGCATAATGCAAATCGGAATGGTGGGTCTGGGGAAAATGGGCGGCAACATGTCGCGCCGCCTCGCTCATGGCGGGCATGAGGTCGTTACCTTCGATCTCGACGCCGCAAAGGTCGCCGAGTTTGAAAAGGAAGGAATGAAGGGCGCGACCGACCTTCCCGGCTTTCGTCGGGCTGCTTCAGAAGCCGCGCGTCGTGTGGCTGATGGTGCCAGCCGGCGACCCGACCGAATCGATGGTCAACAAATTTGCCGCCCTTTTCGAACCCGGTGACATCCTGATCGATGGCGGCAACTCCTACTTACAAGGACGATGTGCGCCGCGCGGTAGCCCTCCGGCAGAAAGGCATTCAATACGTCGATGCCGGCACCAGCGGCGGCGTCTGGGGAATCGAGCGCGGCTACTGCCTGATGGTGGGCGCGGAGCCGGCCACCTTCAAGCACCTCGAACCGATCTTCAAGACCCTCGCGCCCGGCACCGGCAATGTTCCGGTCACCGCCGGGCCGCGCCACCGAGGGCCGCACCGCGCATCTCGGCTATCTGCACTGCGGACCCAACGGCGCGGGCCACTTCGTGAAGATGGTGCACAACGGAATCGAGTACGGCCTAATGCAGGCCTATGGCGAAGGCTTCGACATCATGAAGAACGCCACGTCGAAGGAGCTGCCGGAGGGGCATCGCTACGATCTCGATCTGGGCGAGATCTCCGAACTCTGGCGCCGCGGCAGCGTGGTGAGTTCGTGGCTGCTCGATCTCAGCGCCATCGCGCTCACCGAGGATCCCGCGCTCGAACGCTACACCGGCTTCGTGCAGGATTCGGGCGAGGGCCGCTGGACCATCCAGGCCGCCCTCGAAGAAGCCGTTCCGGCTGAAGTTCTCACCGCCGCGCTTTACGTCCGCTTCCGCTCGCGCCAGGACCACACATTCACCGAGAAAATGCTCTCGGCCATGCGGCAACAGTTCGGCGGCCACATCGAACAGCATCCGGCGAAGTAATGGCCATGCGACGCCGACGCAACCGCATCCATTGGACGAGATCAGGGCCGCGTCGCCGATCGCTGCATCATGGTGATCTTCGGCGCTTCCGGCGACCTGACGTCGCGCAAGCTGCTGCCCGCGCTCTACAATCTGGGCCGCAACAAACTGCTGCCCCGCGAGTTCGCCATTCTCGGTTTCGCCAAAGACGAATTCTCCGAAGAGGATTTCCGCAAGCGTGCCAGAGAAGACCTCCGCCAATATGCGGGCGCTCCCGCCGATTGCCAGCTCTGCGACTGGATTGCCGATCACTCCTACTACATCACCGGCGACTTCAAGAACGCCCGCCGATTTCGTCAAACTGAAAGACAAAATCGCCGAACTCGACGCGCGGCATCACACGCAGGGCAACGTTCTCTACTACCTCGCCACCCTGCCGCAGTTCATCTCGGAAATCGTCCGCCAACTCGGCGAGCAGGGGCTGACCGCCGAGGATCACGGCCAGTGGCGCCGCGTCATCATCGAGAAGCCCTTCGGCAGCGATCTCGAATCCGCCAAGGCCTTGAACCGGGAAATCGCCACGGTTCTGAAGGAAACGCAGATCTATCGCATCGATCATTATCTCGGCAAGGAGACCGTTCAGAACATCCTGATTTTCCGCTTCGCGAACGGCATTTTCGAGCCTGTCTGGAACCGCCGTTATATCGATCACGTGCAGATCACGGTAGCCGAGAACCTCGGGGTCGAACGCCGCGGCGGCTATTACGAACACGCCGGCTGCCTGCGCGACATGGTGCCGAGCCACGTCCTGCAGCTCGTTTCGCTCACCGCCATGGAGCCGCCCATTTCATTCGAGGCCGATGCGGTGCGGGACGAGCAGTCGAAGGTGCTGCACGCCATCCAGCCGATCATGCCCGAAGACGTTCTGACGCGCGCGGTGCGCGGCCAGTATGGCGAGGGCACCATCGACAACGACCATGTTGCGGCCTATCGGGCGGAAGAGTTGGTCGATCCCGCATTCGAACGTCGAAACCTTCGTCGCGCTGAAGCTGCAGCTCGATAACTGGCGCTGGGCGGACGTTCCGTTCTACATCCGAACCGGCAAACGGCTGCCGAAGCGCGTCACCGAAATCGCCATCCAGTTCCGCCGCGCGCCATTCGTCCTTTTCCGCGATACGCCGGTCGACAAGCTCGTTCCCAACCAGCTGGTGATTCACATTCAGCCCGACGAAGGGATTTCCCTGAGCTTCGGCGCCAAGATTCCCGGCGCCGCATGTCCAGGTCGGCCAGGTGAAGATGGATTTCCATTATGCCGACTATTTCGGCACCGAGCCCAGCACGGGCTACGAACGGCTGCTCTATGACTGCATGATCGGCGATGCGACATTATTCCAGCGCGCGGATATGGTGGAAGCCGGCTGGAGCGTCGTCGAGCCGGTTCTCGATGTCTGGAAGGCGCTGCCCGCCCGCGCCTTTCCGAACTACGACGCCGGCACCTGGGGACCGAAGGAAGCCTCCGATCTGATGAAGCGCGACGGCCGCCGTTGGCTCACGGAATAGGCCACTGCGGGGATGCTACGATGGAGCTGTTATGGCAATCCCGAATGTAAAACGGTTCCGGCCGTTCTGCCCCACATGCAATGAGAGTTACACCTTGATGGCGGTGCTTCCCAACGACGCCAATGTAGACACTTTCCTCGCCGACGCCGTGGCACGCCACGATCACAAGGCTTTCAACGACGCGAAGGCGCAGCAGAACAAAGTCCGCGTCGGTCAGCAGAAACAGAAGAAAGCCAAGTAATCCGGCTTTCCGCTTTCCAGCTGTTCAGACTTCAAACGGGCTCTGAGCGATCTCAGTGCCCGCAAACCTTCCTTGGCGACATCCTGGTCCGTATCCCGGCTGACTTTATCCAAATAAGGGTATGGACGACTGGTCTCCGCTCGCCGAAAGCACCCGCGCCAGGTAAATCTTCTCATCCTTCGTGCCCGGCTCCAGCTGCCCGTAGAGCGCCGTAAGCACCGGATTTTCCTCGCCGCTTCCACCAGATAGGCGTAGGCGACATCATGGTAAGAAGCCTGGTTCAGCGTGTTGATCAGGTATCGGAAAGGCGCGTCTTCCGCGAGCTCCAGCTTGCCGTCCATCAGGAGCGCAAAGGCAGCACCCAGGCGAGGGATCATTTTCTCTTCGTCGTGCCACGCCTTGTCGAGCGCGGGCTCATCCGCCGGATTTCCGATTCGCCCCAGGCCCTCGGCCGCCGCCGCCCGCAGTTTCTCGTCCTTCGCGGCCAGCTCCCGCAGCAGCAGATCGCGGTCTTTCGCCTCGGGCATCATCGCGATCGCCGCCAGCGCCGCGCGCTCCGCTTTGTTGTTGCGCGGGGCAGCCACGATGGCTCGCAGCACCGGCAGCGCATCGGCGCTGCGCAGAATCCCCGCGGTTTCGATGGCGGTCGTCTGCACGCGGTCGTCGAGATCGCGCAGCAGGTAAGTGATCTTCGGGCCCGCCTGCGGGTCGCGGATCTTCTGCATGGCCGCGAGCGACTCGTACATGACGTTGTTGTCCTTCGATCGCAGCGCTTCCACAAGATCCGGCAGGGCGGCATCGCCCCGCAGAATGCCGATCGCGCGGCACGCATTCGCGCGCACATCGAGACTGGTGCCGGTGCGCGCCAGTTGGCCCAGCGCCGCGATCGCGTCCGGCCGCACGATGACAAACGGATCGACGATCTGGTCGTTCGCATCGTTGAACTTCGCCTTGATCGCGCCGCCCACCTTGATGACGCGAAGAACCCAGCCCCTGCTTCACGTATCCAGGCAGATAGTAATTCACCAGACCGTCTGTCGCGCGGAACTGAACCTCCGGGTCGGCATCCCGCGTGGCGCGAATCAGCGGATCGATGATTTCCTTGCCGCCCAGTCGCGGTCAGCTGTTTGACGACTTCAATCCGCGTCTCCGCACTGGCGCTGTTGAGATATTCCGCGACCTTCGGGACCGCGATCTGACCTTCCTTGGCGACCGCGCGGACGTCTTTCGGCGTCTGGGCGGCAGCGGTAAACGCCAGCAAAAAAATGACGACAGGAATAATACGGCTCATCTTCCTCAATTATGCCGCGAAACCGTGACTTTCGAGCGAACGCTCACGCGTACCGCAGCAGGGCCTTGAAGCCGAAATCCATGTGCTGCTGGATGTGACAGTGAAACAATGTCAGTCCGGGCTGGTCGGCCGTAAAGTCCACGCTGGCGCGTCCGAAGGTTGGAACCACCACCGTGTCCTTGATCACGCCCGCAGTGGCTTTGCCGTAGATCTCGGCGATCTCGAGCTGGTGGCGATGCAGGTGCAACGGATGCGAATCGTCCGTACGGTTATGAAACGTCAGCCGGTAACGCGTGCCCTGCTTGAGCACAAACTCCTGCTCGTGCGGATACTGTTTGCCGTTCACCGTAAAGCTGTTGAATTTCCCTGCGCCCTTCGGCACCTTTTCGAACACCATATCCAGCTTTTCGGTGGGTGCCGGTCCGGTCGTGCCCGCTCCGGAAGCCTTGCCGAAGATCGTGTAATCCCAACTCGATTTCGGCCCCGCGATCCACTGCGGCGTTTTCTTCTGGTTGGCGTATTCGATCACGACACCGAGTCCGCCTTCGCGCACCATATCTTCCGGCGCGCCCATGATCCACACTCCCGGATGGTTCATCTCCACCCAGGCATCGATGCGCTCACCCGGGCCCAGCATCAACACATCCACCGCCGCGGGCGTAGGCACCGGATTGCCATCGAGTCCCGTCACGGTGAATCTATGGCCAGGCAGAGCCAGATGGCGGATCTCGATCGCGCTCGCGTTCAGGAAATGAAACATCACGCGGTCGCCCTGTTTCACGCGGATGGGCTCGCCCGCGCCCAGCGCCTTGTCGTTGATGGAAAAAATATCGGATGCGACCTCGGGCCCCCCGGGCCGCGAATCCAACACCGCTGGCCGCTCCGGCTGCGGCCCGGTCGGATCGAGATCGTCGGTATCCATCAGCATATTGCTGAAATATGGTTCCCAGTCGCGCAACGCGAGGTAATGTTCCTGGTCGTAATTACCAGGGTTGCTCGCGCCCTCGACGATCAGAAACCCGAACATCCCCGTGTAACTGCCCCGATGCAGATCTTCCATCGACATCGTATGGGTGTGATACCATCGCGTGCCCGCCGGCGTTGGCGTGAACCGATAGCTGCGTTTTCCGTGCGGAGGCACCGCCAGCGTGCCTTCTTCCTCCGAGCCATCCACATCGGACGGAATCAGCAGTCCGTGAAAGTGTACAAACTCAGGCACGTCCGTGTCGTTGGTCACGTTGACCGTAACCGGCACGCCTTCCTTCATGCGCAGCCGCGGTCCTGGCGACGTGCCGTTATAACCGATCGTACTGAGGATGCGATTGGGCGCGAGTTCCACGGTCACCGGACCGATCTGCAGATTGAACTCGGTCTTGGCCACATCCTGCGAACCGGTCGGCGCCAGAAACGACTGCGCCTGCTGCCCCACCACCTGACTGCTCGCCGCCGCTACCCCTGCAATCTTGAGAAAGTCGCGTCTGTCCATGAGAGATGCGGAAACCCGCCCTTGACGATAGTACCGAACCCGATCGCCTTCAGCAGGCCGTCAGCCAGTACCAATGCGACGCTATCAACCGCCGGCGGGTTTTGCGCGCGTCCCGAAGTTGAAACCCGGGCGCGAAGACCTCCTGCATCGTAGCCGGAGAGAGCCGCGGCCCACCCGGAGCATGGTCAAATGCCCAGATCAGATGTACGCCCCCCGGTATCAGCAATCGATGAACCTCAGCCGCATACCTGCGCTGCCCGGCCGAATCCAGGCAGTGAAAACAGCCGACATCGAAAGCCACGTCGAACGGGCCGGCCACGTGGCCGGGCTGCGTAACATCCCCCACCATGAATTCGGGCTTCTGTCTGTCCTTCGCAACGCTGGCGCGCGCTTTGGAAATTGCCACGGATGAAAAATCGATCCCCGTCGCAGCCACCCCCTGCCGCGCCACATACCGGGAGAATCTCCCCAGTCCGCAGCCAAGCTCAAGGGCGCGACGGGGAGCCTCCTCGGCGACCAACGTGGCAATTTCCCTGGGGACACGGACATCCCCCCACATCGTGAACGGAAAGCGATACGCGGCGTCGAACTCCAAAGCGGTCCTGGGTTGCATGACGTTACCTGACGTGCATTATAAGCCCCGCCGGAGGAGCTCGATCGCGCTGTCGGGCGCGGGAAGCCGTTTGGAGGCGAATCCGGCCCGGCTGAAGAGTCTGGAAGACGCGCACGCGAACGAAGAAATCGCTGAATGCCAGGCAAAATGACGAACGTCTCCGCCCGAACCGCACTCTCAGGCCAGGAATTTCGCGAGCGGTTCCCAATAGTGTGCCTTCCACCCCGAAGCAAGGGTTTCCGCGGCGCCTTTGGGAAAACCAGTGTGGTCAAAGACGATCCTGGTCCCATTGCCTTGCTCGATGAGCTCAAATCTCGCGATCGAATACGCACCTGGGTCCCAGTAGCTCACTCGCCAGGCCTCGACAATGCGGGTGTTTGGCACAAGTTCGATCTGCCGTCCGACGATTATGCCGCCGAACAGCGAGAACGCGCCGCCCACATCCGGACTGAGCACCGTCGGAGACTTCTCGAGCGCAATGGCCTTATCTCCGGCGGCGGCGATCTTTGTGATCTCATTGAACTCCGCTGCGCGGGTTAGCGCTTCGTACACCCGCTTGCGGCTCGCGTTGATCAGGGGTTCCTGATGAATCGATTCCGCGGTATGAGAAATCTCCGCTGTAGCCTGCGCCTGGATTCTGGTTGCGCTCATGGCGAGACTACCCAATACCGCCGCCCGACTGATCAGACGGCGTCGCGTCGGCGGGATTGCCGGCACGAACGAATTCACTCGTTTTTCCATTCTCATCCTCAGGGATGATCCTGTCCTCAGCCCTGTCAACATGAGAGCACCGGGGTGAAATAGGGTCAAGCTGATATTTTCCTGGGACACCAGCCACTGAAACAGGAGGCGGCATGCCCTATCAGGACTGCGGATCAGCTGGCTGATCCGGATAGACCGTGTTTTTTCCGGCAGCCGACTGCCATCGACACCTGGAGCGTGGAGACGAAACCGCGGAGTTGATCACGAACCTGGTCGGCGTTAACGCGCTCAGCGAAGGCGAAATCCGGAACGTTCTTTTTATCATCCGCAATGCATTTGCAAAACCGGAAACCCTCGCGCCCGGGGCGAATTACCCGGCCCGATCAGTGAAGCTTCTGGGCCATCTCGCACGACTAACCGACGACACCAGCCTGCGCCGGCAGATCGCCGAAACGTTGGAATATCTTCAGACTCGATGAAACGGGCCGCCCGATATCTGCGCTTGGAGCCCTGCCTGCAACATTGCAAAAATGCAATAATATGAATTGGTGGAATGGGTCGTAGAGCTTCTCGACGATCGAGTTCGAGATGAACTGCAAGCGCTTCCACCCGATATGCAGGCCCGCTTTCGCCGTATCGCCGAGCTGATCCAGGGATACGGCCTCGAACGAGTTCACGGACCGCACATAAAGCACCTGGAAGGCCCGCTGTGGGAGATGCTCATGAAGGGTAAGGGCGGAATATCACGGGCGGTCTATGTCACCGCGAAAAGCCGCCGGGTTGTCGTCGTCCGCGTGTTCGTCAAAAAAACGCAGAAGACGCCCCGGCGAGAGCTTGACATCGTGATGCAAAGAGCCCAGGAGGTCGAGGAGCAATGAAACGCACGACGGTTGACGATCTCCACAGGAAGTGGATGAAAAACCCGAAGTACCGGCGCGAATATGAAGCGCTGCGGGAAGAGTTTTCGCTTGCCGCCGCGCTGATTGAAGCTCGCGCCCGCGCAGGTCTCACGCAAGAGCAGGTGGCGCAGCGCATGAAGACCACGCAAGCCGTGATTGCTCGTCTGGAAGGCGGCGGAAGCATGCCCTCGACGCGAACCCTTGAAAAATACGCCAAGGCTACCGGAACGCGGCTCAAGATCAGTTTTGAGCCGGAAGGGGCGCGGTCCTGAATCTGCGGGAAACAGCTGAATCGGCGTCAACGGGATAATTCCACGGCTGATACCCATATCCCCTCCGCGAGTCTGTGGCTCAGGCGCACGGCATTCACTCCAGAGCCGATCCGCGCCGGCAGTGAAGCTTTGCGCACACCCGGATCCAAAACAATCCTGACGCCGGGAATCACACCCAGTCGCTTCATTTCGCGTAAACGCGCCGGGTCCTTGTCGGAGACGCTGCTGACGACCGCCGGAACGCCGCAGGCCCACTTGGATAGTGGCGTTTCTTCCCGATTCCTTACGGCTCCGTTTTTCTCTGGTATCAGATGTCCGTGAGGGTCTGTTTCGGGATCGCCCAGCTTGGCGGCAATGCGGTCCTCAAGTCTCTCGGAGATGAAATGCTCCAGTCGCTCCGCTTCTTCATGAACCTCGTCCCAGGAATAGTCGAGCACATCGTGCAGGAATCGTTCGAGCAGCCGATGGTGCCGAACGACTTCCAGTGCGCGCCGTCTGCCGGACGCCGAAAGGCGTACCCCGTGGTGCTTCTCGTAACGGACGAAGGAGGGGTGCTCGCCGGCCAGCTTCTGTAGCATCCCCGTTACGGAAGCCGCCCGGATTCCGAGCCGTTCCGCCAGCGCGTTGCTGGTCACCCGGCTGTCCTCCGCGCCGCTCAGTTCAAGAATCGCCTTGAGATAGTCGTCGACGGATTCGCTGTTCGGGTTATATTTAGTCATGCCTAAATTCAAAACGGGCATCTTTCCGGCGGTCCTTGCATTCCTCTGCCTCGGGGCTCCGCAGCTAATATTCGCACAGGGGGAAACCACCAGCGCGATCTCCGGGCTTGTGGGGGACGAATCCGGCTCGGGCATCCCGAATGCGGCGGTCACCCTGGTGAGCGAAGAAAATGGCCAGACGCGAAACCTGAAGACGGATGACGCGGGCCGATTCACGTTCCCGCAGCTCAAGCCCGGAACGTACGCCGTCGAGGCCTCCGCGTCCCAGTTCCAATCGCAGCGGAAGAGCGCGGTGACAGCGCCCCTCGGCCGCACCCAGGTAGTGAACTTCACGCTGAGAATTCAATCCATCCGGGAGGACGTCACGGTCAGCGCCGAAGCGGCTCCCCTGAACACTCAGAATCCGAATACCTCTACCACTTTGAACGCACGCGCACTTGAGGATCTTCCGAACCCCGGCGGCGACATGACGTATCCGCTGCAATTCGCGGCAGGGGCTCTGATCAATACAGCGGGCAGCGGCAACGACTTTGTCGGGGGGACGAACGGTTACGGCAACGTCGAGTTCAACGGACTGCCCGCGCTCGCCAACGGCTACATCGTCGACGGACTCGAAACCAACGATCCTTTAACCAACCTGAACAGCGGCCTCTCCACGAACCTCGTCCTCGGCCTGAACTCGATCGCCGAGGTTACCGTCAACACGCTCTCCTATGCCGTCGATCAGGGACGCTATGGCGCATCCCAGGTCAACTACGTCACGAAGTCGGGAACAAACCAGTTCCATGGCAACCTGTACGAGTTGTGGAATGGCGCGGTTCTCAATGCGGCCAACTTCTTTACCAATGCGACGCCGGGCAACCAGAAGCCTCGCTCCACGGTGAATCACTTCGGCGGCAGCGTCAGCGGGCCGATAAAGCGCAACAAGCTGTTTTTCTTCTTCGACTCGGAATGGGTGAAGATCGCGTTGCCCATCGTCTCCACGATCACCGTGCCGACACCGCAACTGGAGAGCTACATCCTGCAGCAGCTTCCGGTGGGCGGACGTGACGTGCTCACCGGCACCGTCTACCCGGCCCAGCCTCAACTGATTCCCTTCTACCAGAAGATGTTCTCGCTATACAGCTCCACGAGTGGCACGCCGGTTCCCGTGCTGGGATGTCCCCGTCCGGCAGCGAACGGAGACGGTTGCGCGGCGAGGCGCACCGTCTCGCAGTCGAGCGCCGACCACGAGCAGGTCCAGACCGCGCGCGTCGATTACAACATCGATACGCAACAACATGGCCTGGTTCCGTTTTCAGGCCGACACCGGACTTCAGGCGGCCTATACCGATCCCATCAATCCGCTGTTCAACGCGCTCTCGCCGCAGCCGCTGTACTCTTTCGCTTCCGGCTACACACACGTGTTTTCGTCGCACCTGGTCAACTATTTCAATCCGGCGTTTTCCTGGTACGAGAGCCTGTTCGGCCCCGCCAACCTGCGGCAAACGCTCGCGGCTTTCCCGATCGTCCTCGAGGGGGCCGGCGGCAGCGCACCTTTTTCGCCCCTCGGCGGACTCGATAACACGTGGATTCAGGGAAGACGGGCATCCCGATTCTTCATCAACGACAATCTGGCGTGGAGCGTTGGCGCGCATGAGCTTCGTTTTGGCGCCAACGTGCGAATCTTCCGGCTGAACGACTATCGACTTTGGCGAGGGGACCATACCGACGGTCACCTACACCGATCTGCCGCAGTTCATCTACGGCGTGGCATCGACCGCGACGACGACCTTTCCCCTCGCGGACATCCCAGCCGTTCAACTTCCTCAACGTTGATCTTTATGCGCAGGACACCTGGAAGCTGACGAAGAACCTCACCTGGACTTTCGGCGTCCGAGCCACCCACAATTCCAACCCGCTGAATCCTCACCTCGCGCTGGCGCGCTTGCCAGGCTCGTTCGACTCCATCTCACATGACGTCAACCAGCCACTCAACTCACTGATCGAGACCCACGTTGGCAACATCTTTGACTCGACGCCGGCAGCCATCTGGCAGCCGCGCACCGCGCTCGCATGGGAGATTCGGCCCGGGACAGTGGTTCGCACGGGATTCGGTCTGTTCAGCGACATGTTGCCCGGAAGCGTAGCCGACCTGGTCGGAGTCAACCCGCCCTACGTGAATACTTTCCGCGGGCGGCCTCCTGGGCACTGTGGGCGGGATCGGCATTGCGCCGGGAGTGCCCGGCAGCGCCGTCGATGCCACGGTCGCCGCGAACCAGAACTTCCTGAATGGATTTAACGCCGGGGAGTTGTCCTGCGCGTCGCCCCAGGCCATCCCTGCGGCCTGTTTGCCTCCTATTTCGATCACGGCGATTCCTGACGGTAAACTACATGCCCCGTATTTCATGCAATGGAGTTTCGCACTCGAACATCAGTTCGGCGCCACCACGGACATACGGGCGCAGTATGTGGGAACCCGCGCGGTAAACCAGCCCTACACGACGCAGGTTAATCGGATACCAGACCGTTTGCTCCGGGTGTTTTGCGCCATTTGCATATGGCGCACCGCCGGATCCCCGCTTCGGCGCGGTCACTCAGCTCAGCACCGGAGCGAACAGTCACTACAACGGCCTTCAGTTGACGGCTGAGAAACGGCTCACTCACGGAGTGCAATTCCAGATCAATTACACATGGAGTCACTGCATCGATACGGTCTCGAACGGAGGCTTTCTGCAGTTCTCTTCGGCGGGCATTCTGGCCCCGATCCCAGGCGATCTGGCGCGGGATCGTGGACCGTGCGATTACGACATTCGCGACAACCTCACGGCCAACTATGTGTACGAGCTCCCGTGGAAAGTGCGCAATCCCGTTCTCGCGCGGGCGATTGACGGCTGGCAGGTTTCAGGCACCGTATTCTTCCATAGCGGCGTGCCGTTCTCGGTGCTGAGCGCCCCCTACTCGGCCAACGGCAACGGCATAGTGAACGGCAGCGGGCCGCAATTTGCCAGCGTCGTGCCCGGAGTCCCGCTCTACGCGCACGGCTCCATTCCGGGGGTAACACAGCCAGGAACAATTCAGTGGCTGAATCCGGACGCTTTCGTTTCCGCGGTGGATCCGAGCACCGGCGCATGCACCGGAGGCGATAGTCCGCAAACATGCCAGTTCGGTAATCTCGGACGCAACGCCCTCAGAGGACCGGATTTCTTCTGGAGCGATCTGTACCTGACGAAGTGGTTCCAGCTCAACGAGCACATAAAGCTGCGCTTCGATGCGCAGTTCTTCAACGTCTTCAACCATCCGAACTTCAGCCTGCCGTCGAATGTGATTGCGGGAATACCCGGAAACCGTTCCACACAGACCGGCTTTGGCGCGCTAACCACCACCACCTCACCGCCGACCGGGCTGCTCGGTGTCGGACTGGGCGGCGATAATTCGCCTCGCATGATCGCGTTTCAGGCGCGACTTGAATTCTGAATCTAGCGCTTGAACGCCGGCAGCGAATCCGACACGAACTGGTCCGGCCAGTAGGAAAGGCCATTCGTCGCGTATTTGCGCACCGATGGGTCCGGATGATCCAGATAGCCTCTAAGGATTTCAAACGACGATTGATCGGGATTTCCGAGCAGGCTGGGCAGCACATCGGTCATCAACTTTCCCGCATCAATGGGCGGATTCTGTCGCAGAGACTCAAGCCAGGCTTCACGCTGGCCGGTTCTTGCGGGGAGAACCTCAATGGTGGTCCATTCGCTGCGGGTTCTGACTTGCGCTTCCTGTTGCGAGCCCCAGGGCCTCGCCTGCATTGTGTAGCGCACCTCGTATGTTCCCGGCACGTCGAAACGATAGAGCAGATGCAGCGGCAAACGGCCGTCGCTATACGGGTCCGATGAACGTCCATAAGATCCGCACATGTTTCCGACGAAAGTAACGCCATGTCGGGCCCAGTCAGAGCCTGGCAGAAGCGGGAGGGGCTTGCCGTCCTTCCGCACCTCAACCACATTGCAGCCAAATCCCGCGGGGCCGAGGATAAACGGATACCCGAACGTGCCACTTTCATACGGCAGATCGACCCTGAGCCAGACCGGCATATCGGTATAAGCCGGCTGATCCAGATAGACCTTCGTTGTCCGGTAGCCGACTGCCATCGACACCGGCGCGCTGGATTCTCCCTTCCAGACTACGCGCAGGTCCGCGCGACCACCCTCCGTTATATCCGCCGGTACGATGAAGTTGATCTGCTTCTCGGAGACAAACATTAATTCAGCCGGTTGGTCGCCAATAAGAACCTGGGTTCCGCAAATCTCCTGCGGGAACGGAGGCCGGGGAGCGGCGCAACCGCCACCTGTCGTTCCCAGGTTGTGCCCGTATATCGATAATCCGGCCCCCGGGGCAAGCAGCCGGGGTGTGACCGCGCCCCGCCCCACCACCCCTTCGGCCGTGAACTCCGGAGCCGCGCTGGCCCGGACCAGCGGCAGGGTGAGGCAAAGGACGAAGAATGCGACCTGACGAGAAACGCCCATACTCACATTATGACGGTGATTGCTGACTATTTGTTTCCCGCAGGCACTATGACTTCGCCGAGCGGCGCGCGGGCCCCGGCAAACTCGCCGGTCATCGACGCCAACGGCCGGCGCGTCATCTCGTACGGCAGCCTCGCAAAGGACGACAAGCGTCCGCTCAACGGCGACACCATCTTCGAAATCGGCTCCATCACCAGGGTGTTTACGTCCCCCGGCGCTCATGGATATGGTGCAGAATGGCGAAGTCTCGGTCACCGGTCGCAAGCGTGGATTTTCGCCCGCTGTAAACATCGTTGCTTCGTCACGCGTGCATCAAACGCGGCGCTTCTGATACGCTTCTAGTGACATCCGAGGTAATTTATCCATGAAGCTGGCGCGGTCCATTTCCGCCATCACTCTTCCGTTTCTGCTCAGCGTCGGGCTGTTTGCGATGCAGCGGGGAGGCTACCGCCGGCAAACCTCTTACGGCGGGCCGAACGTGCCCTCCGAGTTTTACTGGAGCCGGCTCCAGTACAACACTCTGTATGGCGGCGGTGGGTTTCGCAGCTACGGCGGCGGTTGGGCGCAGGACTATCCCCAGGCCGACAACGATTGCCTGATTGCGCTGCGCCGCTTGACCCGCATCAATTCCCCTTCGCCGCTGAACGTTGCCGCGCTCGATAGCGACCATCTCTTCGACTATCCCTGGGTCTATGCCATCAACGTCGCGAGCTGGCAGTTCACCGATGAAGAAGCGAAACGCCTCCACGATTACCTCTTGAAGGGCGGCTTCCTCATGGTGGATCACTTCCACGGCACGCAGGACTGGACCAATTTTATGGCCGGCATGCGCCAGGTGTTGCCCGACGCGACAGTCGAGGACCTTCCGGATGGCGACGAGATCTACCATGTCTTATACGACATCAATGAAAAATTTCAGATTCCAGGCGAGCAGTACGTCCGCAGCGGCATAACCTATGAGAAGGACGGCTACGTTCCCAAGTGGCGGGCCATCCGCGACCGTCACGGCCGCATCATGGTGGCGATCTGCCACAACATGCATCTCGGCGATGCCTGGGAGCATGCCGACGAGTCGGATTATCCCGAGAAGTTTTCCGGATTGGCGTTTCGCATCGTGCTGAACTACATCACTTACTCGATGACCCACTAAGAATTTCCCCGGTAATCCGGCCAGTTCATGTTCGAGTTCTTTTTTAAATATCCGCGTTCCGTGTATGCGCGCGGCCGTTTTTCCCTGCTGGGCGCATGGCCCAAATGGATTCTCGTACTGCTGATCCTCGCTGCCGCCGTCGGCCTTGCCCTGCTCATTCGTTCCCGTCTGGCCCAAGCCGCGCCGGGCATCAAAAGCTGGCGCGCGTGGGTAATCTGGGGGCTGCAGGCGCTCCTCGCTTCGCTGATCCTCGTCTTGCTCTGGCAGCCGGCAATCACAGTCTCCGAGTTGAAGCCGCAGCAGAACATCGTCGCCGTGCTGGTTGACGATTCCCGCAGCATGGCCATCACGGATAGACGGCGCTACCCGGCAGGCGCAGGCTGTGAAAGCGCTTCAGGACGGTGTCCTCGACAGACTCAACAAAGCCTTCCAAACCCGCCTCTACCGCGTCGACGCCGTGCCCGCCCGCGTCGACAACCTGAAAGATCTTCAGCCAAACGCCCCTTCGACCCGCATCGGAGACAGCCTCAAACAGTTAAGCGATGAAACGTCGGACCTGCCCATCGGCGCAGTGGTGCTGCTCAGCGATGGCGACGACAACACCGGAGGCATCGGCGCCGACGCCATCGACGCCCTGCGCGCCCGCCACATTCCCGTTCACACCGTGGGCTTCGGACGCGAGCACGCCATGCACGATGTCGAGCTGGATGATGCCGTCGTCGCTCCCCGCGCCCTCGCCGAATCGCGCATCGCCGCCAAGATCACTCTCCGCCAGCGCGGTTACGCAGGCGCGAAACTCAACCTCACCGTGCGCGACGTCAGCGCGCCGCAAACCAAAGCCCTCGCTTCACGCCCGATCATTCTCGGCCCGGACGGCAACCTCCAGACGGAAATCCTGATGTTCGATATCGGCGGCGCGGGCGCGAAAACGCTGCAGATCGCCGCTACCCCCCTCGCGGGCGAAGAGAACCACGGCGAACAATACTGTGACCCGCGTAGTCAACGTTGGTTCCGAACCGCGCCGCATCCTCTATACGTCGAGGGCGAACCCCGCTGGGAATACAAATTCATCCGTCAGGCGGAAGAGGACGACCGCATGGTGCAGATCGTCTCCATGGTTCGCACCAGCGAAAACAAGATCTATCGCCAGGGCGTGTACGGATCCCGCCAAAGAACTGGTCAACGGATTTCCATCCACTCCGGAAGAACTTTTCTCCTACGAGGGATGATCATCGGCTCCGTTGAGGCGGGCTATTTCACCCCCGAACAGCAGGAGTTGATGCACGAGTTCGTCGATCGCCGCGGCGGTGGCCTCCTGCTCCTCGGCGGTGAGTTCTCGCTGGCCGATGGCGGTTGGGCCGCCTCGAATGTCATCACCGATCTGCTGCCCGACCACGCTCCCGACTCAGGCTGGCACCTTCCATCGCGAGGCGGATCCCTGAACGGCGTCACCCACACCACGGCCGAACTCGCGCCCGATGGCGTGGACAGCATCATCACGCGCGTGGTTGACGACCCTGCCGCCAACGCCGCCAAATGGAAGAAGCTGCCCTACCTCATGGATTACGAAGATCCCGGCATTCCCAAACCGGGGGCGCTGGTCCTCGCCAACATGATCACGCCCGAAGGCAAGAAGCTGCCTTGCTGATCACCGAAAATTTCGGTCACGGCCGCACCGCGATCATGGCCACCGGGGGCAGTTGGCGCTGGCAGATGGGTTCGCCGCTCGGTGACACCGCCCACGATCTGTTCTGGCAGCAGCTTCTGCGCTGGGTGGTTTCCGATACCCCAGGCCACGTGGCCGCTTCTGTCCCCGCTCAGATGCTGCTCGATAACGGCGCGGTTACCATCACAGCCGACGTGCGCGATCAGCAGTACAATCCCGCGCCCGATGCGAAAGTCGAAGCTCATATCCTCGGCCCCAGCGGCGTCAGCGCTCTCGTCGAAATGGCGCCCGTGCCGGATAGTCCAGGCCAGTTCCAGGCCGCCTGGTCCGCTTCCAAACCCGGCGCCTACCTGACCGAAGTAACCGCCCAGCGAGCCGGTAAGGAACTGGGCCGCGACGTTCTGACCTTTCAGCGCATGGATGGCGTAGCCGAAAATTTCCACACCGAGCAGAATCGCGAACTGCTCGAACGCCTCGCCACCCAGACCGGCGGACAATACTGGAAGCCCGCTGATCTCGACAAACTCGCCGCCGCCATTCCTTTCTCCGAAGCCGGCGTGACGATGCGCGAAACCAGGGACCTCTGGGACTTCCCGCTGGTCTTCGTGATCCTGCTCCTCCTGCGCTCCTCCGAATGGTGGCTGCGCAGAAAGTGGGGCATCGTTTAATGGCTGGGTGGCGCAGGCTTCAGCCTGTGTGGGGTCTGCCTAAGATGCTCCAACGCTTCCTCGATCCCTCCGTTCTCGCCAGCATCTCCGGCCTCGAACTGATCGCCAAGACCGTAGTCGATGGCTTCGTCAACGGCCTGCACCGCTCGCCCGATTTCGGCTTCAGCCAGGAGTTCGCCGAATACCTCGCCTACAACCCCGGCGACGATCTTCGCCTCGTCGACTGGAACGTCTACGCGCGCAGCGAGAAACTCTACCTGAAACGCTTTCGCGGTGACACCAACAGCTTCCTCACCATCCTGCTCGACGCCAGCAGCTCCATGCAGTTCGGCTCCCACCGCGTCAACAAAATGGATTACGCCCGCTATCTCGCCGCGTCGCTCTTCTATCTCGCCATCCACGGCCAGCGCGACGCCGCCGGGCTCATCACCTTCGACGACGAGATCCGCAACTACGTCCGCCCTTCCACCCGTCAGGGCCAGTTGCATCGCCTTCTCGCCGGTCTGGAACAGGCCGAAGCCCGCGCCCGCACCGATTTCGCCAAACCCATGCGCTACTTCCAGGAATTCCTGAAGCGCCGCGGCATGGTGATCATCGTTTCCGATTTCTGGGAATCGCCCGAAAGCATTGTCCGCACCATCGAGCCGCTGCGCTACAACGGCAACGAAGTGGTGCTGTTCCACGTCCTCGATCCTGAAGACGTGCGCCCCAAAATGAACGGCCCCTCCATCCTCGTCGACATGGAGACCGAACAGGAGATGGAAATCACTCCGGATTACGGCAAAAAGGAATATCGCGAAAAAGTCGACACGCATCTCGCCGATCTGCGCGATCGCACGCAGGCCGCCGGCATGGGCTACTACCTGCTCATGACCGATCGCCCGCTCGACGCCGCCCTGCGCGAATACCTCAGCCTGCGCGGAGGGCGAAAATAATGGGTTTCTTCGCCCCCTGGTTTCTCGCCGGTCTCGCTGCGCTCGGCCTGCCCCTCTACCTTCATCTGCTGAAGAAACAGACCCGCACGCCGAAGCGCGTCAGCTCGCTGATGTTCTTCGAATCGCGCTCGCAGGCCTCAACCCGTCATCGCCGCCTCCGTTATTT
>CAVXUE010000003.1:0-915952 GCA_963764845.1 Terriglobia bacterium
TTGGCCAGCACGGATCCAGGCCAACCAATCCAGGGCAAGACGATCTGCTCGTACGACCGGCCAGGCGCGGGGGCGGCTGTGGGGGCGGATGGATTACAGATGGGTCATTATGTTCCGCGTACCATGCCCAGGGCGACTACCAGGCAACTGTTACCGGGTCTTCAGCGGATGGCACGGTGACCACGGCCAGCGTAAATTTCTCTGTCTTTTCCGATGATCATTTGTCACTCCCGTGATCCTGATACAACGGATCCGGTGATTGTCACTGTGACCTTTCCCTCGAACGGAGACAATATCACGGACGAGGCCGATGACTTTATGCCCTCGTCGTGTAACTTAGCACCCCTGGGGACTCTCTCGCTGAAAAGTACAACAGGCAATTCGGTCCAGTTGCTTTATTCGTACGGCGACTGCACGGTGTACGATATTTGGACTGCCAAGTTCGCCACCGTTCCTAAGGGTACGTATACCTTGCACGTGGCCGACAGCACAGGCGATGGCCAGAATGTTTCGGGCTTAACTGTGACATGAACAATACAAAGTCGAACGTCATACGTTGCCATATGCACAGCGCAACGTACGGCGGCGATGCGTTTGAACGCCCAAACAACGCGGATCACAGAGTCAAGTCAAAGAGAACGGTGTACTCGTCAGGCGGCTGCGGAGTACCGACAAATGCTTGGTCTACTGGTTAGAAACCGTGCAAACATCAGCATGTCGTCCCTTCGGTCGGGCACTACGCGACTCCGTGCTTTCTCAAGATTTCGATCAAGCGAATTTAAAAGGCGACAATATGCCTTCACGTTGATCGAATTGCTCGTGGTGCTCGCGATCATCGCGATTCTCATCAGTTTGCTGTTGCCGGCCGTGCAATCGGCCCGCGAGGCGGCCAGGCGGCATGCAATGTGCGAATAACCTCAAACAGATCGAGCTCTCCGCGCACGATTTCGCCGAAGCTAGCCGGACGTTACCACCCGGGCCAAGCCTCGCCCCGAGTGAGGCGTCCGCTCTTGTGTTTCTTTTGGGTTATTCGGACGATCTGCCGCTTTACAATACGTTTAACCTCTCTGTCGGCGTACACCAGCAGCCCAGTAACGCCACGGCTCGCTCCGTCAATCTCGCCGTGTACAACTGCCCGTCGGACACGTCATCCGGTTATTGGGCGAATCCGAGCCCACAGGATGGCGTAATGGGTCGTTGGAAACTATTTTGGAAACCTCGGTACGTGCGGCTGGGTGTACGACCAACTTCGGCTCGATCTGCAAACCTGCAGGACTGGTGGGTGTCTTCTCCTACGGATCGGCGACTCGGTTTGCGGACGTTTTGGATGGCACTAGCAATACCGCGATGTTTGCCAAGATCAAACGGGGCACCGAATCCTGGCCACGATCAGTTCGACGTTACGCTCGTCCCGGTGTTTGAATGGGGCATGGGAAGCCCGGCCACCAATCCTACACTTTCAATCTCTACGCACTCCTCAGTGCCAGGTCCCGGCCATGACCTACAGTTTTACCGGCCTACAGTTTGAGAACGGCTTCTTCATGACCGCACTTTACACGCACACGGCCGTCCCGAATTACCGCGGTCGTGACTCTGGTCTTCCCGATATTTAATCAAGGTCACCTGGCTTCGCGCAGCGATCGCCCTGGTGGCGTGAACGTCGCGTGCTGGCTGACGGTTCAGTGAAGCGGATCGGCGACAGCATTCAATTCAATGTTGGCAGCCCTCGGACGCGTAAGGGCGGAGAGATAATTAGCTCCGACAGCTACTGACCAGCTCTCGGGTGAAACAAATCCGGATGCCTGATCATCACTTCCGCAAGCGAGTGGCCTGCCTCACCTGAAACTGGAACATCGCCCCGGCTGGGTTAATATGGACCCAATCGGAGGTAAGTTCCATGCGGCAGTCGCGTCGTCATTTCTCAGTGTCCCAGAAGGCTCAGATCGTCCGGCGTCATCTCAACGGCAAGGAGCCTGTCTCCAAGCTCGCCGATGACTCGGTGTCCAGCCCAGCCAGATCCACACCTGGGTCAAGCAGGTGCTGGACCAAGCCGAGCGTGCGTTGGACCGTCCAGCTGGGCGGCCACCTCGCAACGAGCACTGCAGGCCAAGCTTGTCGAGAAACTCCAGACCAAGCTCGTCAAGAAGAACGAGGTCATCGCCGAGTTGATGCAGGAGCATGTGCAGCTAAAAAAAGAATTTGGGGAGCCCTGAAGGGAGCCTGGGTTCCCCATGACACCCGTGATGAAGTCGTCGATTACGTGAAGTACTGGACTGACCGGACGGAGCTCGCGGCGTCTCAGCTTCTCCACTGGCTTGGCTTAGGCACCAGCAAGTTCCACGACTGGAAGGACCGCTACGGTAAGGTCAACGAACACAACGGCACGGTGCCGCGTGATTGGTGGCTCGAGGACTGGGAAAAGCGGGCCATTGTCGATTATCACGACCGTCATCCTCTCGAAGGTACCGTCGCTTGACGTTCATGATGCTCGACGACGACGTGGTGGCCGTGAGCCCCGCAAGCGTGTATCGCGTGCTCAAGCAAGCAGGCCGTCTCGACCACCAGCAGTTCTCGCCGTCAAAGAAGGGAACTGGCTTCGTGCAGCCGCTCTCGGCTCATGAGCACTGGCATGTGGACGTTTCCTACATCAACGTCTCGGGGACATTTTACTATCTGACAAGCATGCTCGACGGTTGCAGCCGATACATCGTTCACTGGGAACTTCGCGAGAGCATGACCGAGCGCAATATCGAGACGATCCTCCAGCGGGCGTTGGAGCGTCATCCTGAAAAGAAGCCGCGGATCATCAGCGACAACGACCCACAGTTCATCGGCGCGATTTCAAGGAGTCCATCCGGCTGACGGTAAAGCAAACTGGTTCACCGTTCCTGTTCGGCGGCGGCGTATTGCTTATAAAGAAGATGGGAAGCTGGTCTTCAACCTGCCCCGGGCGCTGAAACCCATTCGCGAGCTGCCGCCGAAGGCATACCATCTGGGCGATTTCGATGCGTACGAGCGGGTGTGCGGACGCCGTTGGGCGATGTATACATCGAGCCTCGCGTGCCCTTACAACTGCGCCTACTGCACGAACGATGGCGTCTACGGCCGCAAATGGAATGCGCTCGAACCGGAGCAGGTGGTGGAGGAGACGAGCGATCTGGTCGAGCGGTACGGCCTGTCGCTTGCTGTGGATCGTCGATGACAATTTCCTGGTGGATCGCGAGCGCGCAATCGGGATCGCCGAAGGTCTGGTGCGGCGCGGCGTGAAGTTCGACTGGAGCATTCAGGCTTCGACCAACCTGGTGTCGCGCTTCAGCGTGGAAGAGCTGAAGCTGCTGCGGCGCGCCGGTCTTTCGCAGGTGTCGCAGGGCGCCGACAGCGGATCGCCCAAGGTGATGCACCTGATGAACAAGGATTTCCAGAAGATCGAAACCATTTACACGGCGGCCGACAAGCTGTCGCAGGCGGGCATCCGGCCTTCGTTCAACATGATTTTCGGTTTTCCCGGCGAAGGCGAAAACGAGCGGCGGGAATCGATCGCGCTGATCATGGATGTCTGCCGGAAGTTATCCGGGCGCCGAGTTCTGGACCAATATCTTCACGCCGTATCCCGGC
Organism: Terriglobia bacterium; assembly: GCA_963764845.1. Classification (GTDB taxonomy): domain Bacteria; phylum Acidobacteriota; class Terriglobia; order Bryobacterales; family Bryobacteraceae; genus BOG-234. The sequence goes on from CAVXUE010000003.1 coordinate 3,616, forward strand.
TCGCCGATCATGCAGCGAGCGTTCGAGCTGGGGATTCACGTGCCGAAAACGCTGGAGGGCTGGGCCGATTTCTTCCCGCGCTACACGATTCTGCCGTGGCTCAACGGGCGGAAGCATCGCGAGGTGCAGACGATGCGCGAATACCTGCGGATCGCGTTCAATCGCGTGCCGATCGGCGTGCAGCAGAAGAACACGCTGCAGCGGGTGATCCACGGGATGATCGGCGTGCCCGCGCGCTGGCGTCTGGATCACAGTTTCTATTCGCTGCCATTTGAGCTGTGGCTGAAAGAGATGGCGAACAAGCTGATGCAGCCGCCGAAATCGAAAGTGGATGCGCATCAACTGGAGGCCGAGGCGGTATCGTGCTGAAGCGCTGACAGTTCTGCTCACGCACAGCAATAACCTTTACTCCGACCGCAAGCAGGTGGAGAAAATGCAGCCTTATCCGCCGCTGCAGACGATACTCGCCGCGGCCGTGCTGCGTGAGCATGGAATTGCGACCGCGCTGTTCGACCCGACGCTTGAGCCTGCCGCGGATGCGCTCCTCGCTGCGTTCGAGGAGGCGCTGGACCGCTGCGATCCGCGCCTGGTGGTGGTCTGCGAAGACGATTTCAATTTCCTTTCGAAGATGTGCCTGACGCGCAATCGCGAGTTGGCATTCCGGATGGCGCAGATCGCGCGACGGCGTGGAATCGTAGCTGCGGTACACGGCTCCGATGCCTCCGACCGCGTCAACGAATATCTCGCGGCGGGATTTTGCGTTCGTGCTGGTGGGCGAGGTGGAAACGACGCTGCTTGAACTGGCGAGCGGCAAGCCGGTCGAGACGATTCGCGGCCTTGCATTTCGCGAAGACGGTACCCTGCGCTACACCCAGCCGCGGGAAGTCAACGGCGACCTGGATACGCTTCCATCGCCCGCGTGGGAACTGGTCGACATCGACCGATACCGGCGGGCGTGGACGCGGACACACGGCTATTTTTCAGCTGAATATGGCGTCGAGCCGCGGCTGCCCGTACCGGTGCAACTGGTGCGCGAAGCCGATCTACGGCCAGTACCTGGCACTCGCGTTCGGCGCGGTCCGTGGCGGCTGAGATGCTGCACTGAAGACCGCGTTCGCGCCGGACCGGATCTGGTTCGCCGACGATATTTTCGCGCTTTCGCCGAAGTGGATTGCGCAATTCGCGGATGCCGTGGAAGATCTCGACGCGCGGATTCCGTTCAAGATGCAGTCGCGCTGCGATCTGATGACGCGAAATTCGGTAGCGGCGCTGAAGCGAGCGGGCTGCGCGGAAGTCTGGATGGGATGCGAATCCGGCTCGCAGAAAATTCTCGACGCGATGGAGAAAGGGATTCGCGTGGGGCAGATCTACGAGGCCCGCGAGAATCTGCGGCGGGCAGGGCATTCGCGCCTGCTTCTTCCTGCAGTTCGGCTATCCGGGCGAAGGATGGAGCGAGATCGAAGCCACGATCCGAATGGTGCGGGAGACGGCGCCGGACGATATCGGCGTTTCGGTCTCTTATCCGCTTCCCGGCACGAAGTTTCATCGCGATCGTGCTGACGCAGATCGGGAGCGCGCCAAACTGGTCCGACAGCGCCGATCTGGCGATGGTGTTCCAGGGAGCTTATCCGAGCGAGTTTTATCGCGCCCTGGCCGATGCGCTGCATCTCGAAGTGCGCGGCGGCGAGCATTTGAGCGCGGCCTGGGAGCGGGTATATCGTCTGGAACCGGGCCGGAGTCGCAGAAGCGGTGGCGTGATGAAGCTTCTGCTGACCCACGCGTATTTCCTGCACGCGGACGCGAAGGAACAGCAGATCATGAAGCCCTATGCGCCGCTGGGGATTCTGTATCTTTCTTCGTACCTGCGCGCGAAGGGGTTCGACGTGGAGATCTACGATTCCACGTTTGGCTCGCGTGAAGAACTGTTCGGCATTCTCAATGACGGGCCGCCGGCCGCGATCGGCATCTACGCGAATCTGATGACGCGCGGCAATGCGATCGAAATTGCCGCGGCGGCCGGGCGGCAGGATGGCGCGTGATTGTGGGCGGCCCCGAGCCATCCAATTATGCGGAGGAGTATCTCGACGCGGGCGCGGACATCGTGGTGCCCGGCGAGGCGCGAGATCGCGCTCGAGCAGCTGATGGCGACGGGATTCGAGGCGGCCGCATGGCCCGGAGTCGACGGAATTATCTTTCGCGGCGAGCGATGGCTCCATCATGCGGAATAACCCGGCGCGTCTGCTGCCGGATCTCGACGCGCAGCCCTGGCCGGATCGCGAACGCATCGACATTCCGCGCTATCTGAAGACCTGGCGCGACCATCACGGGAAGTCGTCGATTTCGATCATCACGGCGCGCGGCTGCCCTTACAAATGCAACTGGTGCAGCCATTCCGTGTATGGGCACTCGCATCGCCGCCGCTCGCCCGCCGCGGTCGCGAGCGAAGTGGAATGGCTGCTCGGCCGCTACGATCCCGACATGCTCTGGATCGCGGACGATGTGTTCACGATCCATCACGGCTGGATTCGCGAATACGCGGCGGAGCTGAAGCGGCGCGGAATTCGCATTCCGTTCGAGTGCATCACGCGGGCGGATCGGGTGAATGAGCGCATGGCGGAGACGCTGCAGGAACTCGGCTGCATGCGGGTGTGGATCGGATCGGAAAGCGGCTCGCAGCGCATTCTGGATGCCATGGAGCGCGGCGTCACGGTGGAGCAGGTGCGGCGCGCGGTAGGGCTCTGCAAGGCGCAACGGAATCGAGACCGGCATGTTCCTCATGTGGGGCTATGACGGCGAAGATATCTCCGACGTCGAGGCCACAGTGGATCATGTGAAGCAGTGCCGGCCCGATGTTTTCTTCACGACCGTGTCTTATCCGATCAAAGGCACGCCCTATTTCGATAAGGTTGCCGCCAGGCTGGTGAACATCAAGCCGTGGAGCCAGACTTCGGACCGCGAGTTTGCGGTGCGGGGGCGCCACTCGCGGCGGTTCTACAAATACGCCGACGATCTTCTGCGCAACGAAATGTCGGCGCGCCCGGAAAGCGCGGCGATTCTCGCGGCGCGAAACGGGCTTCGCGAAAGTTACGCGGAGACGGAGGCGTGATGGAGCGCGAGATGCGGCTTCGCTTCCTTGAGGACTATTCGCGGATTCGGCTCGCAGAGGGCCGTACTTCGGAGACTCCGGAATATTTTCGCGCGCTGCCTTATCGCGATCTGACCGGGAAAAATTCGAAGCAGTGGGCTATCCGCGCGCGGAGCTACAGGCACTTCGAGGGCGGGGTACTGGCGGAGATCGAAAAGGAAATCGCGCGGCCGCTGGACATTCTGGATCTGGGCGCAGGCAACGGCTGGATGTCTTACCGGCTTTCACTGCGGGAACACAGGCCGGTCGCGCTCGATATTTTCTCCGATTCAGGCGACGGACTTCGTTCCACTCGTCATTACCCGTGGCGTTTTCCCTGCGTGGAAGGAGAGTTCGACGACCTGCCTTTCCGGGATGGCGCGTTCGATCTTGCGATCTACAATTCTTCGATTCACTATTCGACCGATTACCGGCGCACGCTCGGTGAGGCGCGGCGATGCCTGCGCCCGGCTGGCCGGGTGGTGATCATGGACTCTCCCGTCTACAAGCGGCCCGAACATGGCGAGCAGATGCGGACCGAAAGGCACGAGATGTTCGAGCGGCGGTTCGGTTTCCGGTCGGACGCCGTTCCGAGCATCGAGTATTTCGACGAAGCTATGCTCGATTCGCTCGCCGCTGAACTGAATATCGAATGGCGGCGCAGCCGGCCGTGGTACGGGCTCAACTGGGCACTGCGTCCCTGGAAGGCGCGCCTGGCCTCGCGGCGCCCGCCATCGCAGTTTTTCATTCTCGTGCGGGCGGTTTGTTTCGCGATGATTATTCTGCTGCACCCGCGCGCTTCGCGTCCGAAGAATCGCCGCTTTCCGCTGGCGATTCTGTCGATCGCGGCGGTTCTCGAAGGCAAGGAAGAGTACGTCATCGTGGATGGCAATCTCGACCCGCACCCGGGACGCACCATCGATCGCATCATGCGCGAGCACAAGGTGGAAATGCTGGCCGTTTCCGTTATGCCCGGTCCGCAGATGGTGGCGGCGATTCCGATTTGCAAGGAGTTCCGCGCGAAGTACCTGTCGGTGCCGATCGTGTGGGGCGGATACTTTCCTTCGCTCTACACCGATGCCACACTGAATGCGAACTACGTCGATTTTGTCGTCAAAGGACAGGGCGAGGAAACGTTTCCCGCAGCTTCTCGCCGCGCTGCGCGGGGATCGCAAGTTCGCCGAACATCCGGGACTCTCTTACAAAGACGTATTCGGACTGCACGTACACAATGCGATGCGTCCGCTGCGCTCGCCGAACGACTTCCCCACCCTGCCCTATCACAAACTGGGTCCCGTGGAAAAGTATCTGCTGCCGACGTTTCTCGGACGCCGCACGGCGGTTCATCACGCGAGCATCGGGTGCCCCTACCGGTGCCAGTTCTGCGGCGTCGTGCCGATTTTCGACGGCCGCCAGAAACTGGAGACGGCTGAGCGCACGGCCGCGGTTCTCGGGCGCCTGCAGCGGGATTACGGGATCGATGCCGTGCAGTTCTACGACAACAATTTCTTCCTGCACGAGAGCCACGCCGTCGACCAGGCCGAGCGGCTGATCCCGCTGAATCTGCGCTGGTGGGCGGAGGGGCGCATCGATGCCATGCTGCGCTATTCCGACGACACGTTCCGGGCGATTCGAAGAGCGGGGGCGACCATGATTTTCTTCGGCGCGGAATCCGGTTCGGATGCCACGCTGCTCGCGATGAACAAGAAGCTCACGACGGCCCAGACCCTTGAACTCGCCGAGCGCATCCGGCGGTTCGACATCATTCCGGAGTTTTCTTTCGTGATCGGCAACCCGGCGGACCCGGAGCGCGACACGCGCGAAACCATCGACTTCATCCGCCGCATCAAGCGCGTGAATCCGGACGCCGAGATCATCGTGCAGCACTACATCCCGACGCCGCATCCCGACGGAATGTACGGCAAGGTCGACAGCGCCATGCATTTTCCCGAGACGCCGGACGAGTGGGCGAGCGAGCGCTGGTTCAATTTCACGATTCGCAAGGATCCGCGTCTTCCGTGGCTGCCGCGCGCGGTCAAACGGCGCATCGACAATTTCGAACTGGTGATCAATTCGCGCTGGCCGACGGTGCAGGATATCCATTTGCCGCGCTGGAGCCGGGTGATGCTGCGATCGCTGAGCAGTTGGCGTTATGCAGCCGGATTCTACGCCGCGCCATTCGAACTGGAATGGGCGCAGAAGCTGGTGGCGTTGCGCAAGCCCCGCTTGGAGAGCCTCTGAGATGACGCCTTGCGTCATCGTTCCCGTGATTGAGGGCTATCGTTTATGGTCGGCCGGCTATGACGAAGGGCCGAACCCGCTGCTCGCGCTCGAAATGCGGCGTGCTCTCGCAGCGACTCGGGACCGCTTCAAGGCCTGCGCGTACTCGATGCGGGAAGCGGCACAGGGCGGTGGATGATCGAGGCCGCATCCCGCGGCGCCCGCGTGTTCGGCATCGACACGTGCCGCGAGATGGTGTTGAAGGCGGGCGAAAAGCCGGGCCTGCGTGGGCGTTCGGCACTGGCCGATATCCGTCGCATTCCTTTGCCTGACGATGCCTTCGATCTGAGCCTCAGTTCCTTCACCATCGGGTATCTGCGCTTCGCCCGGGGTTGCGTTCCGGGAACTGGCGCGTGTAGCGAGGCGCGTGATCGTAAGCGATCTTCATCCGGAAGCGGCCCGCGCCGGGTGGACCAGATCATTTCGCGTGGGGAACCGGAACTACGAATTTGTTCACTACGAACACTCGATCGAAGATCTCGACGGATACGCGCGGAGCGCCGGCCTCGTTCCCGAGTGGCGCATTGAAGCTGCCTTCGGGGAACCCGAGCGGGAGATCTTCCGCCGTGCCGGCAAAGAAGATGCGTTCGAGAAAACGCGTGGTATCCCGGCAGTGCTGATCAACTCATGGCGCAGGCAATCAAACTAAGCGGCGCCCGCGTCGGCTTGAGCGCGACTGATTCCGAACGCATCGACCTGGTGATCAAAGGCGGCCGCATCCTTCCGTTTGATTCGCGCTTCGAAGGCGGACTCGAACTGGACCTCACCGGGCATCTGCTGCTGCCGGGATTGATCAACGCCCATGACCACCTCGAGTTCAATCTCTTCCCGCGACTCGGACGGCCTCCGTACGCCAACGCTTCGGAGTGGGCCGCAGATGTGTATCGACCGGACGAGTCTCCGGTGAAGGAGCACCTGCAGGTTCCGAAGAGAGTGCGGCTGCATATGGGGCGGGATCAAGAATCTTCTGAGTGGCGTGACGACGGTGGCGCACCACAATCCGTATCAGACATCGATCTTCAACTACCGATTCCCCGTGCGTGTGGTGAAGCAGTTCGGGTGGGCGCATTCGCTGGCCTTCAGCCCGAACCTGTTCGAGGCGTGGAGGAACAGCCCCAAGCGCTGGCCATTCATCATCCATGCGGCCGAGGGCGTGGATGCAACCGCCCACGCCGAGGTGCCGCGGCTGAAGGAACTGGGATGCTCACCTCGCGGACGGTGCTTGTTCACGCGGTCGCAACGACACCGGAGGATCTGCACACGATCGCGCAGAGCGGGGCTTCGATTGTCTGGTGCCCGGTCTCGAATCTGTTCACCCTGGGGAAGACACTCTCGCCCGAGGCGTTTGGCTCCGGAGTGACGATCGCGCTCGGCACCGATTCCGCGCTGACGGCGCAGGGCGATCTGGTCGATCACATGAAATGCGTCGGACGGGAAGCGTGGCCGCTGGTGACCACAAACCCGCCCGCATCCTTCGTCTGAATGCCGGCCAGGGGACGATTCGCGAGCGTGGCGTAGCCGACGTTGTTGCCGTGGCGGATAAGGGCCAGACGCCGGCAGAGGCGCTGCGCGATTTGCGTCCGGAGATGGTGATGGTGCGCGGACAGGTGATGCTGCTCTCCGATTGTCTGGCCGCGCGGATGGGTGCGGATGGCCTGAATCCGTTACAGGTGGAAGGACGCGGGCGTTATCTGGTGCGCGCGGACATTACGGCGCTCTATTCCGCGGCCGCACGCGCTTTGGGGCCGGAGATCCGTTTGGCCGGGAGGAGCGTCTGTTGCTGAATCCCGTCCTCTCGCGGCTGCCGATTCTGATCCTGAGCCCGCATAGCCGATGCAATTGCCGATGCGTGATGTGCGATATCTGGAAGGCCGCAGACGCGCGGGAGATCAGCGCGGATGAACTGGAGCTTCACGCGGCCAGCCTTGAGGGGATGGGCGTCGAGTGGGCCGTCTTCGCCGGCGGCGAGCCGCTGATGCATTCCGATCTGTTTCGCCTCTGCCGGATTTTACGCAAGCGCGGCATACGAGTGACGATTCTGAGCACCGGCCTGCTGATCGAGAGACACGCGGAGGCGATTGTGGCGAACGTCGACGATGTGATCGTCTCGCTGGATGGCCCTGCGGAAATTCACGATCGCATTCGGCGGGTTCCAGGAGCGTTCGATAAGCTTGCCCGCGGGGTGACGGCCATCCGCTCCCTGCGCGACGACTTCCCGGTCGGCGCGCGATGCACCGTGCAGCGTCTTAACCACGCGCACCTCCCCGCCACCATTGAGGCTGCGCACGCCATCGGTTTGACGGCCATCTCGTTCCTCGCCGCGGATCTTACTTCTGACGCGTTTAACCGCGCCGGGGCTTCGCTCGCGGACCGGCAGTCACGAACCAGCCTGACGGACGAACAGTTGCCCGCGCTCGAAGCCGGCGTCGAACTGGTCATCAGGACCGGCGAATGCGGCAGTTTCGTGGCCGAGTCGGCTCAAAAGCTGCGCAGGATCGTGCGGCATTTCCGCGCACATCTGGGCCATGCGGAGCTCGTTGCGCCCGCTTGCAACGCGCCCTGGGTATCGGTGTTTGTAGAGGCCGACGGGGTCGTGAAGCCTTGCTTTTTTCATCCACCGATCGGCAAAGTAGATGCCGCGACCAGCCTGGGGGAGGTGGTCAACGGCCACGCCGCTATCGCGTTCCGCGCCGGCCTCGACGTGGCATCGGATCCGGTGTGCAAACGTTGCGTATGTTCGCTCAACCGGCAGGCGCTCGGCGATTTCTGCTTGAGCTCCTATTGAGCGGAGATCAAGACCCAGTTCGGCGTTTGCATGCCCCCTACGAGCGCCACGATTGTCAGATCGCCCGTTCCCAATGCAGGTGGAATGGTGAGGTTGATCTGGAAGGTTCCCGCTTCCGTAATACCAACGAACGAGGGAGTCACGGCGATGCCGTTGATGAGCATTGTCACCGGGCTCGTGGCCGTTCCGTACTGCCCTGGCGGGACAACCGCCCCAGCGGGAATCGGTGGATCCGTAGGGCCGAAGCCGACGCCGAAGAGTTCCACGATGTCGCCGGCCTTGACCGGCACGGTAGTGAATCCGAGCGAGTTTCCAGCGGGCCCGATGAAGTCATAGGTGCCTCCGCCTTGCGTGCCCGATCCGTCGGACCGCAGGATAATGCCCGCCACGTATTTGCCGCCGATCACGCAGAAGGCCGGGCCGAAGTTGCCCAGGGTGACGGTTGAGTTCGCGGTCCCCCCTGGGGTCTTGACCACCACGGGTACGGTACCGGTCGCGGTATCGTCAGGCGCCTGCACGTCAATCTGAGTTGGCGCGATGAAATACAGGTAGGCGTTCTTGCCGTTGATGGTGACGGTTGTGTTTGCGAGCTGGGTTGGGAAATCACCGTTCCAGCTTGTGATTCCGGTTGCGAGATTGTTGCCGTAGATGGATACCCATGAACCGGGCTGAATCGTAGTCGAAGAACTGTAGATGGGCACCACACCGCCCGGGGTAATCGACACGGCCAAGGTGTCCCCACTGGCCACCCTGGTGGAAAGCGGCCCCCGGAAAATATTCGAGAGCTTGCCGGGCGGTGGCTGATGAGTTTGCCCGAACGCGGAACCCGTCGCGAGGAGCATGAGTATGGCGATTTGAAGTCTCGGTAGCACGCTGATTCAAACCTACGCGCAAGCGCGGCCCCAGTTGTTTGCGATTGGTAAATTTGTTGTAAATGCGGCTGATCAGCGTTGCTGGAGTGTGAATTTTTTCAGGGTTTCAGTTACCTCATCGTCCTTACCGGCATCCAGGAAGACTGCGCTTTCGGCCTCGCGCCGCGCTTCCGCGTCCCGGCCGGTAAGGGCGAGGAGGTTCGCGCGGGACCAATGTGGCTTGAACCAGTTCGGCGCGAGGGATTCGGCGGATCGAAGTGCATGTTCTACGCCAGCCGCGTCGTTCTGGTTGGCGAGGAGGATCGCGAGATTGTACCAGGCGTTCGGAGGATTATCGGCGGTCGAGATCGAACGCCGGGCGGCGGGAATCGCGGCCGGGAAGCCGAGTCGTCTCGAACAATACAAGTCTTCTGCCGCGCCCGGCAGGCCGATGCGGACGATCCGGTCATACAGGCCAGTCGATACCGCGCGCTGAAAGACGGCAAGTTCGAAATCGGAGAGGACAAGCCAAACGCCGAATGCCGCAAGGCAAACTGCGATCGGAACGGTGACCGCCGCGACGAAGACTCGCCCGAGGGTGGCGCGGGGCATCCCGGTCGGGCGGATCGGATGCAACGAGGATTGCGATTACGAGCAATGTGGCGAACAGCGGGTCCGATGGTAACGGCGCCGAACATCGATGCGGTACAGGACGCGATCAGCGCCGACGCAGCCATCGCTGAACAAGGCAGCGCGGAACGCGCCCGAAGCGCGGCGTAGCCTCCAAGCACCGCCCAGCTCAGTGCGATGAAAAGGCCGGGGATTCCCTGTTCCGTAAGCGCGTCGAGCGCTGTGTTGTGCGGTGATTCGTGATAGAAATCCGGCAGCAGCCGGGCGAGCGCGACGGACTGATAGCGCGGGAATGCGGCGGCGAATGTTTCCGGACCGAATCCCGTCAATGGGCGCGCTGCCGCCATATCCAGCGAATCCCGCCAAAGCAGGGGCCGTGCACCGCCCACAGGCTCGTCACTCGACCATCGTACCCGGGCTTTCAGACGAGTTCCGGCAGGTGAAAAGTAGAACGCGGCCAGAAATCCCGCGCACGCCAGGCCTGCAATTACATGCTTCTGCCCAGACTTAAAACGGGCGAGAAAAGGCGAGGGATAATAACCCGGCGGCTACCGCTAAAATCGCGGAACGCGTTCCACTCAGTATGATCGCGAGACCTGCCAGCACGCCGGTGGCAAGCGCCAGGACCCGCGGAAACCCGATCTCGATGCGAGCCAGGGCCAACGCGCAGAACAATGCGATTGCCAGCCACCATCCGAAATAATCCGCGTTGCCCAGCGTGCCGGGCGGACGTACGATGACAGAATCGCCAGCCTCGGCATGGTAGGCCGAAGCAGCCTGCAGAGGATCGATATCGAAGTACTGGAGGGTCCCGTAAACCGACGCGACGATGGTCGCGACCGCGAAGGCGCGCAGCACCTTCCTCAATGAATTGGGGGCGCGCGCCAAATGAGCCGCGGCGAGGACGGTGAATGCGCATAAGGCCGCGACGGTGAAGAAACCCATCCGCCGCCAGTTGCTGCCAAAGAGCGAAAACAGCGGACGCGACGACATTGCCGCAGCCACTCCGTACCAAGCCACCTGAGCCGTCGCGAGGCCGCACAGCCAGCGCCCGGTCTTACGACGCCACAAATCAGCGATGCCGTGTGCGATCTCCCCGTGGAAGCGCGAGACACGCGGCGATGATCAGCACGAGAATTACGATTTTGGGCGTGATGTCGTAGTGGAAAAAAATGCCGGGCGTGATCAGAAGCGGCAGGAGCACCACCAGCGCCGGCAGGAGAAATGCCATATAGCTACGCTAGTACAGTTGCGATTCACTCCCGATTTTTTCATCGCAGGCGCCCCGAAAGCCGGAACCGACGCGCTCTACTACGAACTCGATCAGCACCCGCAGATCTACATGAGTCCGCTCAAGGAGCCCTGCTATTTCTCGTCCGAGATTCGCGTGGAACATTTCGAGCCTGGCCTGCGCGAGCGGATGAAGAACGAGGCAGACAGCGTGCGCGAGTTCATCCACGGACCCATGACGGAAAAACGCTTCGGTGGCATTGTTTCCGAATGGGATGATTATCTCCGGCTCTTCGCGCGGGTGAAAGATGAAAAAGCCGTGGGCGAAGGAAGCGTCTGTTACCTCTGGTCGCAGACGGCCGCCGCGGCTATTGCCGCGCGCTTGCCGAAGGCCCGAATCATCATCGTGCTGATGGACCCCGCCGAACGGGCGTTTGCACAATATCTCAAGAGTGTCTCCGATGGGACCGTGGCGCATTCTTTCAGCGAGCATCTCGATGCCTGCGCTCGCAGGACGGATGAGTATTTGGGCGTGCTGCACCCTTTTCTCGAGTTCGGAATGTACGCACAACAGGTGCGCCGCTATATGAACGCGTTTCCGTCGGAGCAAATTCACATTTCGTTGTTCGAGGAGAGAGGACGGAGGTGTTCTCCGGGATCCTCAACTTCCTGGGCGTCGACCCGACGTTCATTCCCGAAGGGGGCCGCGGCCACTATCATCCCAATGTGCCCAAATTCGTTCGGGTCAGCCAAACCCTGCAGGCGAGGGGATTGTGGAAAACGCTGGGACAGTGCGTGCCGAAAGGCTTACAGCCGACGATAAAGCGGCTGCTCTATCGCCAGGCGGAGTCGATCACGATGCAGGCACAGGATCGCGCGCGGCTGGTGGAATACTACGGCTCCGATATCCAGGAGCTGCAACGTCTGCTGAAAAAAAATCTGACTCATTGGCTGCGGGTGTAGAGGCATTCGGTCTCGTCCGGCTTTAACGAGCGGGCTTTGTTCCACTCTGCCTGCTGCTGGTCCACGAGTGCGAAGTCTCTGGCGTTGTTACCCAGCCAGGCGGATATGGCCAGACAACTCTCAGTTCCATTGACATGCATAATCGAGCCCCGCGTCGTGCGGACGACCTCGGCTAGATACTCGTGGATCGACGCGGCGCACATATCTGAAAGCACGTGCGAGTTGAATGAAACATCAACGCTGCGGTCCGGCATCTGAGGCAGCATGAAACCCGGCATCAGAATGATGTCCGACCTGCTCATTGTTTCGGCGTTCAGCGTGGCCTCACCATACAGCGTTGCTCTGAGACGAGGGAGGGTCTTCAGAAGATACCACGACGCGAGCGCGATGCTCTCCGGCATATCGAAATCCAGATAGGTAACCCCCGGGCGATCGCGAAGGAGGAAGTAAGCCATCCCCCCGAATCCACCGCCGATTTCGGCGACCACTGGTGACCCGGCTGATGCTGTCAGCTCGATGATTTTCCGCGCATGGAAGTGCTGATCCTCCGATCCGGTCCGAACCCGGGCGTCCCGCTATCACGACACCGAGAGGATTCCCGATATCCGGAGTTGCGAGATCGGCCATCGGGAAGCGTCCGGCAGTCCTGCGCTGCCAAAGTTCCGATGCGATGCAACGTATCGATGAGAAACAGTTCCTTGTAGCGGGAGAAGCTGGTTCGCGACGCCGGGCAGGCCAACCAGTCCGGCGCCGCAGGGATCCCGAAAGAAATTCCCGTACATCGAACGCAGGGCAGGCAGGTCGTGTGCGGCCAGCGCGCGTTTGACGGGGCCGAGATTGCCGCCTTCGACTAAACGCCACCACGGGCTGGCCTGATAGGTCTCCGGCGCAGCTGACTGCCGCTCCATGGCCTTTGAGTACGCACTGCAGATTCGCTGAAGCAGCTCTGTGTCATCTTCAGAACCCGGTGATCGGGACGCGAAGCCCTGCTCGACAAACTCCATCCGGTACCTGGGATCGGCGGCGAATCGCCGCCTGCCGCTACGAATTAACTGCCGAAGCTCAGCGCGTTGCGCGGCCCGCTGGCGGACGACGCGGAGAGACCGCGCGGGGCGGAGAAAATGCTTGAGCCGGATGCGCAACGCTGATCTATCTTATCCGCCAGGCGAAGCGACTTCGCACCGCAATTTACGATTCTTTTACCAAAGCATTACATGGGCGGAGCCCGCAATTGACAGGCTGTTGAGAGAGGGTACCCCAGTGCAAGCATCGTCAAACATCCGGATGATTCGGCTGAGTGCAACAACTACGATCTGTCTTTGCTCCGCGCTTGCGACTGCTATCGCCGCGCCGGGCTCCGTAAACACCTACCTGGTGCACAATCTGGTATCGGACCTTCCCGATACCGCCGACTTTCAGGATAAGAACCTGGTGAACCCATGGGGGATCGCCGCCTCCGCAACCGGCCCGTTCTGGATCGGCAACAACGGAACCGGCACTTCAACGATCTATTCGACGAACGGCACTCCTTACAGTCTCGTTGTTACGGTTCCAACGCCGATGATGGCGACCGGCGGAGCCGTCAGCGGAGTGATCTCCAATGCCACTACAGCTTTCAATGTGACGTCAGACGGCAAGACGAAAAACGCGTCGTTCATTTTCTGTACCGAAGACGGCACGATCTCCGGATGGAGCCCGACAGTCAACGCGACCGCCGCGATCGTTGCGGTGGATCAATCCGCATCCGGCGCGGTTTTCAAAGGATGCGTGGCGGGCGGCACGGCGGCGGCTCCGCTGATCTACGTGACCGATTTCCACAACGGCGAGGTCGACGTATTCGACGGTAACTTCAATCCGGTGGTGAGCGCGACTGCATTTTCCGACCCTCTGATTCCCGTGGGCTTCGCGCCGTTCGGCCTCGCGAATTTTGGGGGCAACATCTATGTGACGTACGCACAGCAGGACGCCGAGAAACACGATGACGTAGCCGGGCCCGGCAACGGATTCGTGGATGTATTTGACGGAGTCGGGGACATTCCTGAGGCGATTGATCACGCGCGGCGCGCTGGATTCGCCTTGGGGGATGGCGATGGCTCCAGCGACCTTCGGGCAATTCGGCGGCGCGCTGCTGGTGGGCAACTTCGGCGGTGGCATGATCAACGCCTTCGATCCGGCCAGCGGCAATCTGCTTGGAACGTTGCAGGACAACACAGGCAACAACATTCCGATACCGGGGCTCTGGGGTTTGTACTTCGGCAACGGCGGCAAGGGCGGCGATCCGGCGACGCTGTACTTCACCGCGGGCATTGCCGGGCCTTACGGCGAGACTCCCGAATCGCATGGCTTGTTCGGAAGCATTCAGGCCGCGCCATCATTCATCAGCGCGGACGTTGTCAACGGCGCGAGCTTCGCCCCGCTGGTCGGAGCCAATACCTGGACCAGCATATTCGGTGGCGGCCTGGCGTCCACGATCCGCAGTTGGGCGGCGACGGATTTCACGGGCGCGAAACTGCCGACCAGCATCGATGGAGTGGGGGTCACCGTGAACGGAGAAGCAGCTTACGTCAGCTTCGTCAGTCCGACGCAATTGAACTTCCTGACTCCGACCGACATCCCGGCGGGCCCGGTGCAGGTTCAGGTCACCAACAACGGCGAAGTCAGCGCGGCCGTGACCGTGACGATGCAGACCGCGGCCCCTGGGCTCTTCTGGCTCACAGGGAACAAGTATGCAGCCGCCACTCACGCGAACGGCGGGCTGATCGGCCCGACCACGCTGATCAGTGGCGCGACTACGCCCGCGGCGCGCAACGAGACGATCGTGCTCTATGGAGCTGGGTTCGGGATGACCTCGCCCGCACCACCAAGCGGGTCGACGTTCAACGCGGCGCTACCGTTGGTTACGCTGCCCACGGTGACCATTGGAGGCACCTCGGCCCAAGTGACATACGCGGGGCTTGTCGGCGTCGGGCTCTATCAGATCAACGTCGTTGTTCCCACCTCGGTTCCGTCGGGTGACAACGCAGTAGTGGCCTCGATGGGAGCGCAGCAATCGCAGGCAAATGCGTTTATATCGGTTCAGTAGGGCAGAAACGGGGCCGCCTCCGGGGACCGCCCAGAGGATCGCGCGACCGTGATTTATTCGTGGAATGGAAGGGGACAGCGATGGCCGCGTAGAAGATGATCCCGCCTCGCGCGGTTAAAAACGCGTTCGGCGACGATTACGACGAGTGCAAGCTCAGGATCAGTTTCCGTCTTCAGGGCGGACAGGTCGTGATGCAGTTCTCGGATTCGGTGGACAGGGTTCGGATGACCAGCGGCGGTGCTCGAAAGCTGGCGTCAATGCCGATTGGAGCCCACTCAGCAATCGCCGCGAAGGTGCAAACCAACCATTGTCCAGCCTGAGTCAGATTTTCCGGGTGATCGCCGGGAACCCTGCGGTTTCCAATCTGATCCCGCACCCTACAAGTTGACCGCCGATTTCCGCTCGCGTTTTACTGCAACTGTGGCGGCTTTTCCGCGGCTGGCTCGCCGCCGTGCTGCTTCACCTCCAGGTCGATGTCGTCCAGCACGTCCCGTACCTGCTCCGCGTGCAGTTGCCGATCGAGGCG
Source organism: Terriglobia bacterium (assembly GCA_963764845.1). Lineage (GTDB taxonomy): Bacteria > Acidobacteriota > Terriglobia > Bryobacterales > Bryobacteraceae > BOG-234. Next base: position 19,087 of record CAVXUE010000003.1, read on the forward strand.
GCGCAGCGCGACCCCGATCACATCGCGGTGGTGAAGCTTCGCCCCGGTTCCGCACGCGCTCAATTCCAGCCAGAGCCGATGCACCAGATCGATATCCTCCGGCCACAGGCGGGGGGGATGCGGACCGAGATTGAAAAACAGCGACTTGGTAGCCTCGGGCAGATACGACTTCCAAAGATAACGACGGCCGGGGATGCTCGAGCTGTTCCCACGCCTCGCCCACGATTTTGCCCTGCTCGGCGGGATTGTCGGCAAAGAGCGGCGAAAGCCCGGTTACGATGCGCGAGGATTGCAGCCGCTGTGCGGTCTGAACCATGCCCAGCCATGGATCTGCGGCAGCCACCGCCAGCAACTCCACGTGCTTGCCCGCTTTCTCCGCGATCGACACGACGCGCGTAAACAGATCCTGCTCCGCGACCGCGAAGATCTGATCCGCGTTCAGGTCGTATTCGCCGGAAGCCGCCGCCGTAACCCGGTGCACGGAAAGCACGACGATGTCCACTTTCCGGGTATCCGTTTTTGCCAGGGTCTTCTCCAGATGCTCAAGATGGAACGGATTGCGGCAGGCCACCAGAACGTTGCCGGATCGCGCGTGCAGGCTCTGCTGCGACACCTCGACACTCTGGTCGAGCCGAAACTGCTCCAGATCCTGGCGGGTCCGGGCGTGCTCCTTGCGGTTCATCTTCTCCGAAAGAGTGAAGACCAGAAAGAAAGCCAACGTGAAACCAACTCCGGCTATGGTGGCCAGTTCCTTGGTGAAGACGTTGATGCAGGCGAGAGTAAAAAGGAAGAGCGTGATCAGGCCCAGGCCGATCGGGATCTCCACCCCGCGCACACGGACGTTCAGCGGCACTTTCCACTCTCGGTTATCGGGCTGCTTGAAACGCAGCACCAGAACGGAAAGTGCATTGAACGAAAAGCTCCACACCACACCGAACGCGTAAGCCTCGCCCAGCAGGTTCACGTCGCCCCGGCTCAGCACGATCGTGACAATCTGGAGGATCACGACGGTGTTGATCAGGCGGCTGGTGGTGCCAAACCGCGTGTGAGGTTTGCGGAACCAGTTGGGCAGCACTCCGTCTTCCGCCACGCGGTTCAGACACGCCATTCGATCCGATGATCGCCGTGTTGACCGCGCCCGCCAGAATCAGCGTCCCCACCACCACCACGAAGATGTGAAACAGCAGCTTCAGTGCCGCCGGGCCAACCAGAAAAATGGAAAGACCGCCCAGCAGGTTGTCCAGATATTTCGGCCTCTCGGAATCCGGGATCAACATCACCGCGAAAAACGAAGCCAGCGAGGTGAACAGCATGCTGTAAAGAAAAATCACGTTGCCTGCGCGTTTCAGATTCAATAGTTTCGGAGAGGCCAGTTCGCGGTAAACCTGCGCCAGGGTCTCGAAACCGCTCATTGCCAGCAGCGAATGGCCAAGCCCGATCAGGATTGCCACCGCTGTGATCGTGGGCGCGACGGTTCCCTTGAGCCAGCCGAGCGATTCCGGCCCCAGCCTGAGGTTTGCTCTGACCGGCAGCGGCACAGGCTGGAAGCCTTTCACGCCCATGGTGAGCAAACACCAGCCGATCAGAATCACCACCATAACCGTCGTGATCTGCATGATGCGGAGAGCTTTCTCGCTCGATTCATGCATGCCGAGAGTATTCTTGCGCCAGAAATACAGAGTGGCCAGCACAGCAAACGCGGCGGCGAAGTAAGGAGGATAAAAGTGCAGCGACAGGATGTGGAACCGGTCGCCCATCTCGTTCAGAATGCCTGCGAGATAAAGGCCCGCACTGACTCCGCTGATCGGCCCGGTCAGGATGTAATCGAACATCAGCGCCGAGACGGAAATCTTGGCGAGCGTTCCCCCCATGGCTTCGTGCACGACCTTATAAACGCCGCCGCGCACGAACATGCTGCAGCTCTCTACGTAGATGGCCCGCACCGCGTAGGAAAACAACATGACGGCCAGGATAAACCAGGGCGCCGATTTGCCGATCTGGGTTTCCGCGATCCCGCCCGCATAGTAAGCCGAAGAGGCCAGGTCGCTCAGGACAATCGCCGCCGCTCTCCAGAAGGAAATGAACGACAGCATGACGGTGGTCGCCACCACCACCTTGGTTTTTGTCGAAGCGCGGCTGGCAGGAGTGGTCGCGGCTTCAACGGGCGTCATAGAGAATTGTTTGTGCGCACCACTGGCGATAGCCGATCTCCCACCGCGCGTCCTCGACTACTTCGCCGCCGCATGCGGAATTCAGATCCCGTTGCATCAGGCGTAACGCGATATGGATGATGTCGTCATCGCCGGGCAGGCACCTGTCGGGATACCGTTCCAGCCCGGCTCGAATCTCTTCAATCGCCTCCGCATCGCCAGGCCTGAGACGCTGCCGCCGAACGGTCATAAGGTTACGTTTGTGCCTCTCACAGGCTCACCGGGTCCAGTCTATTAGCGCGACCGCAGGCTGTCCAATCAATTTAATTACTTTTCCCGCTAAGTGAAGCTGATATCTGTCTTTGGATAGAACTTGATCTATCTTTGGAAAGCAAGTGCGAACAGAACCGTGTTCTGCGATGCTACAGAGCGCATTCCGACAACGGGGGAATGCGCCCCACATAGCCGCGGGCGATGGCGCGCGATGTCCATTGCCGCAGGATCTGCACCACTCGCTTTCGCGTGATCCCGTACCGTTCGGCGATCTTCCCGCTCGACCAGCATTGGACAAAATACAGCACGACAATACGCCATTGAATATCGATGCGGTGCAAGTGCGCGAATACGGGAACCTGCGAAGGAAAGGAAAACCGCTGGCCACGGATCGCGGCCCGTAACACGCGTATGTCCGGTACAGGTTGCATATCAGTTCCTCCTATAACGCGCCCTCTCCCAGGTCGCCGTTGCGAATCCGAACCGCATTCTCGATGGATGAGATGAAGATCTTGCCGTCGCCGATCTTACCCGATCGGGCCGAATCCACAATGGTGTTGACGATCCGGTCGAGCTGATCGTCGGGGACGACCAGCTCGAGCTTGATCTTGGGGCGCACGTCGACGTTGTACTCGGCGCCCCGGTAGGTCTCAGTGTGCCCTTTCTGACGGCCATGGCCGTGAACCTCGGAGATGGTAAGCCCGTCCACTCCGGCGCTCAGCAGCCTGCTTTCACTTCTTCCAGCTTGTAGGGTTGAATGATCGCTTCGATTTTTTTCATGATGCTTCTTTCGCACCGCCTAGCGGGCGGGTTCTCCCAGCTTGATATGTCCGGGCATTGCGGCGGTGCGCGCCGAAGCTTCCCGCGGGATGGTCATGGCCGCGGGCCCGGCCATCGCCGAGATCACATATTCCGGATAAGCGGAAATGCCGTGTTCGTGAAGATCGAGGCCTTCTTTCTCACCCTCCTCGGAAATGCGCAGCACGCCCATCGCGTTGACCGCGTACATCAGGGCGAGCGCGACGACGAACGTTGAGATCGTGATAACGGCGCTGCCGATGGCCTGCGCGATCAAGACCTGAAATCCACCGCCATAGAACAGACCTTTAAGCGGTGCGGAGTTATCGGCCGCGAATGGCCCGGTGGCGCCGAATTCGCCGGTGGCGAAGAGCCCAGCGACAGCGTTCCCCAAATCCCGCAGATGCCATGGACGGGAACGGCGCCGATCGGATCGTCGATGCGCATCCATTCGAGCAGCTCGACGCCGAGCACCACGATAACCCCGGCAACACCGCCCAGCAGGATGGCGCCGAGCGGGCTCACCCAGTAACAGGGGCAGGTAATGGCGACCAGACCGGCAAGGAACCCATTCACCGTGAAGCTAAGATCCCATTTCTTGCTCATCACATACGCGGCAAACATGGCCGTAATGCCCGCTCCACACGCCGCCAGCGTGGTATTCGCGGCGACGCGCCCGATACCGACAAAGTCCATCGCCGAAAGCGTGCTGCCGGGATTGAAACCATACCATCCGAACCAGAGAATCAGTCCGCCCGAAGCCGCAATGGTGAGATCGTGCGGCAGCATCGGTCCGCCGCCGTCACGCTTGAATCTGCGGCCGAGCCTCGGTCCCAGCACGATCGAGCCAGCCAAAGCGATAAAACCCCCGATCGTGTGCACGACCGTGGATCCGGCGAAATCATGGAAGCTGGTCCCTACCCACGGCAGGAAGTTGCCCGCGCTGCCCATATTGGCGAGAAAACCGTCCGGACCCCAGGCCCAGTGGCCGATGATGGGATAAATGAATCCGGAAACTCCCACGCTGTAGATAAGATCCCCGACCCAGGCGGTGCGGCCAATCATCGCGCCGGAGGTAATGGTGGAACAAGTATCGGCAAAGGCAAACTGAAAAAGCCATAGTGCGAGGAACGCTACGCCGGTTCCCTCATAAGTGGCGGGCGCGCCCTGCAGAAAGAACCAGTGGTATCCGATAAGGCCGTTGCCATGGCTGAACATAAAAGCAAAACCCCAGGCATAGAAGAGGAGCCCGCAGAGACAAGTATCGACGATGCATTCCATAAGGACGTTGACAGTCTCGCGCGAGCGGCAGAAGCCGGCTTCGAGCATGGTAAATCCAACCTGCATCCCGAATACGAGAAACGCGGCAAGCAGGGTCCAGACTGTGTTAACAGGGTTGACGATGTCATTTCCCTTCAAGGCCGGATCGGCCGCAAAGGCGCGGAATCCGATGAGGTCCGGATTCACGAATGCCATCACCACCAGCAGCAGGCCGATAGCGGAAAGCTTTCCGAGAATGAGCAGCGTTCCATATCTGCGCCACTCCTGCTCGCGCAACCGAGCCTTCAGTCGGGACAGCTTTTGCGGAAAAGACAATTTCCTGTTCATATATGTTCCGGTGCTCCTTATGTCAGTAAGATGTGCGATCCGGACAGGAGCCGCTTACTCAGGCGGTAAGTATGACCCAGGCTGCCGGAATTCGCAGTCTACCGGCAGCCGCTGATAAGTGTCCAATTGATTATTTGGATTTTGAAAGTAAGCCTTTCGAATTCGAAGATAATAAGACAGAAGCGTGCCCGGCGAAAGATAGCATATGTTGTGACTCCAGGATAGAATCATCGCCATCCAGGACGCCTGATTACCACAAATAACCCGGGCCGGAATCGATGAGCCAGCTCGCCCGTCGCGTTTCTTTCGGTACAGCGGGTCCTATCTCAGGTGAGGCACACAGCTGTCTTTCGAACCGTACGGCTTTTAATAGCCCGGCGGCTCTGCAGTCGAAGAAGATCTATCGTTAAAGAGGTGAGTGACGCGGCAATCAAGAGCGGGCGGTTCCTGGCGGGGATCGCGGGACTCATCGTCCTGATCGCAAGCGCTGACAGGTACGTCGGCAACAAAGCGTCGCTGGGTATTTTCTACATCGTTCCGATGGTGATGGGCGCGACTGTGTTGCCCTGGCCGGGCATCGTCGCGCTGGCGATCGTTTGTTCCGCGCTGCGATCCCTGTTCGACATCCCGAGCTCCTATATCGAACAGTTGCTTCGTTTCTTTTTCGCGACTCTGGCCTATGCCAGTGCCGGCCTGCTGGTGGCAACGTTGATCCGGAACCGCGAAATGACGATTGCGCATCTGGCTAATATCCGGCGCGAGCAGGAATTGCGGCGCGAAGCCGAGGAACAATTGAGAATTCTGGCCGACAGCAGCCCGGCGGCCATCCTGACCATCGACGGCAAAGGGATCGTGCTGGCCGCGAATCGCGCGGCCAACAAGCTGTTTACGATTCCGCATGGCGAAAGCATGAAGGGGCGCGCGATTGGAAAGTATCTTCCTGTGCTCGAAGATGCTTTGCAGGTCGACCCCGAGCCCGATGGCCTCCGAGCCGCGGCGCAGGCACAGGGGCAGCGCGAGAATCGGCGAGGTTTTTCTCGCCCACGCATGGTTTTCCGCCTACGCGACCGACGTAGGCAAGCGTCTGGCCGCAATCGTGGTGGATTCCTCCGAGGAGATGCGCGACCGCGAGGAGCAGAGCTTCCGCCAGATCTCCCAAGCCAACCGCATGGCCGCGTCGGCGGTCTTTCACGAGGTGCGGAATCTCTCCGGAGCTTTCTCAGTCATGCTGGCGAACCTGAGAGAGAGGCACGGAATCTCAGGCGATGAAGATTTTCAGGCGCTCTCATCTCTGGCAACCGGCCTGCGGAAAGTCGCGTCGGTGGAACTGCAGTCGCGGGTGGACGATCGCCTCGACGCAGTCGATCTGCAGAACGTCCTGGACGATCTGCGCATTGTGATTGAACCGGACTGGCGCGAGATTGAAGGCGCGGTTCACTGGCACATCCCACACGCCGCTCCGCATGTAGCGGCGACACGGCATGGGCTCCTGCAGGTCTTTCTGAATCTGGCCCACAACAGCCGCCGCGCGGTCGCGGATTCCCCCGCGCGGGAGCTGGCGGTAACCGTATCGGAGGAGGACAACAGAGTCATGATCCGGTTCATCGATTCCGGCAAAGGTGTTTCCGCCCCCGAACACCTGTTCGCCCCCTTTCAGCCAGGCGCCAACGGGGCGGGGCTGGGGCTGTATGTTTCGCGCGCCGTTGTGCGAAGCTATGGCGGTGACCTCCGATATGAGGCGCGTCCGGCGGGATCGTGTTTCGCGGTTGAACTTCAGCTGGCATCGGACACATGGCATGAGAAATGGAGTACCCAGTGACCAACCCCGTGGCTGACAAGACCGGTGCGATCGGCATTCTTCTCATCGACGACCACGTGATGTTTCGTGAAGGGCTGGCGCGAATGCTCGATAAGGAACCCGACTTCGCGGTGGCCGGGCAGGCGGGCTCGGCTACGGAGGGTCTGGCCTTTCTCCGGTCCACCGGCGCGTCTGTTGTCCTGCTCGATGTGGACCTCGGGCCCGAGCGGGCCCTCGATTTCGTGAAAGGCGCGCGCGCCGTCGGCTTCGATGGCCGAATCCTCGTCGTAACAGCGGGAATCAGCGATCAGGAGGTGGTTCAGCTGGTGCAGGCGGGGATTTCCGGCATCCTGCACAAACACCATTCGACGGATGTTCTTTGCGACCGAATCCGGCGCGTCGCCAGCGGTGAAGTTTGTCTCGAATCGGATTACCTCGGCCCGCTGTTCCGCGCGATGGACCGGACCCGCACACCTAAGCGCGCCACTCTTACCGACCGGGACAAGGCGATTTTGCGCTGCATCTTACAGGGACTCACAAACAAGGAAATCGGCGGCCGAATCGAGATCTCGGAAGGCGCGGTTAAAGCATCCGTCCGGCATGTATGCGAAAAACTGGGGGTGCGGACGCGCAGTCAGTTAGTCAAGATCGCGTTGGAGCAGTACAAGGATCAACTGTGATTTGGCTCTTCAAGCCTGTGTATAACGCCCCCACCGCGCTTGGACCTTTGCGGGCCGGAAGCCTCGTTGCGGTAGATCATACCTGCCAGCGAAGCGCCTGCTAACAGGCGCCGGAGAGCCACCCGGAACGATATTGTCCAAACTGGGTATGCACCTGACTCGGGTAGCCCCTACAGGTTGTTATCCGGTGCCGGGCGATTTGGAGGGCTCGGCGATCCGGGCCCAGGTTGTTGGGCCAGTGTGGATCCAACTCGGCTCAAGGTACACACTGCGGTGGGATGACCCGAAGACGCCAAAGCGGCGCAGAGCCGAATCAGGCCGGCTGGGATCGAAACGGTCTGGAAATTTGATGGCGGTATGGCATCGGCGGAGCCCTTGGTTGAACTGAAATCGCGTCAGGTTTAATGGGCGTGCGAGTGTTTGTGTTGACGCGTGTAGGTTGCGGCCTCAAAGAGCTCACGACGAGGCAACTTGATCTGTTCCAGCGCCCAATCGACAACCGCGTCTAGGCCTTCTTCGTTCTTGAGGTTGGTAAAGACGAAGGGGCGGGCGCCGCGCATCCGGCGTGTGTCGCGATCCATAACTTCGAGCGATGCGCCCACGTATGGGGCGAGGTCGATCTTGTTGATCACCAGCAGATCGGACCGCATTATGCCGGGACCGCCTTTCCGGGGAATCTTGTCGCCACCGGATACATCGATGACATAGATGGACGCATCCGCAAGATCGGGGCTGAACGCCGCTGCCAGGTTATCGCCGCCGCTCTCGATAAAAATGACATCCACGTGCCCGAGCGTGCGTTCCAGATCGGCGATGGCTTCGAGGTTCATGGAGCAGTCTTCCCGGATGGCGGCGTGAGGGCATCCACCCGTTTCGACCCCGCGCACGCGTTCAGAAGGCAGAGCGCCTGCCCGGACCAGAAACTCGGCATCTTCGCGCGTGTAGATATCGTTGGTAACGGCCGCAACGCTGAATCGATCCCGGAGTCGCCTGCTAAGGCGATCAACCAAAGCCGTTTTGCCGCTGCCCACCGGGCCGGCAACTCCTATCCGAAAGGCACGATGAGAGTGAGGGTCAGACATAACTTCAGAAAAGAAAGTATCTTTGCGCCAACGGAAGTTCGCTCAGCGGCTCGCAGGTAAGAAGCTCGCCATCGGCGCGCACTTCATAGGTCTCCGGATCCACATCAAGCCGGGGCGTGGCATTATTCAGAACCATGTCGCGCTTGGCGATGGTGCGGCAGTTCCTTCACCGCTACGGGGCGCTTCTGCGAAGTCCGAGCCGGCGGGAGAACGCCGGCATCGAGTCGCCGCCCGAGAGGTAAAGGTAACGGAAGTGGAATACGGCGCTCTGCCGAAAGCTCCGAACATGGGCCGGTAAAGCACGGGCTGCGGAGTAGGTATGGAAGCGTTGGCGTCGCCCATCACACTCCAGGCGATGAGGCCGCCTTTGATGACGATTTCCGGCTTGGTGCCGAAAAAAGCCGGCTTCCAGAGAACCAGATCGGCCAGCTTGCCGGGCTCGACGGATCCCACCGTGGCTGCAATGCCATGGGTCAGCGCCGGATTAATCGTATATTTGGCGACATAGCGGCGCGCGCGCAGATTGTCGTTGCGCTCGGAATCGCCGGGCAACGGGCCCCGCTGCAGCTTCATCTTATGCGCGGTCTGCCAGGTGCGGGTCGTGACTTCGCCGATGCGGCCCATCGCCTGCGAGTCGCTGGAGATCATGCTGAACACGCCCAGATCGTGAAGGATGTCTTCGGCGGCGATGGTTTCTTGGCGGATGCGGCTTTCGGCGAACGCCACGTCCTCGGGCACCAGCGGGTTCAGGTGGTGGCACACCATCAGCATGTCGAGATGCTCCGCGATGGTGTTTACCGTAAGCGGCCGTGTGGGATTGGTTGACGACGGCAGCACGTTCTGTTCGGCCGCGATGCGGATAATGTCCGGAGCATGGCCGCCGCCCGCGCCTTCCGTATGATAGGTGTGGATCGTTCGGCCGGCGATCGCGGCGATCGTGTCATCCACGTAGCCGGCTTCATTGATGGTGTCGGTGTGGATCGCCACCTGGACGTCGTAGCGATCGGCTACCGACGAGGCAGGTATCGATGGCGGCGGGCGTGCTGCCCCAGTCCTCGTGGAGCTTCAGCCCGCAGGCGCCGGCGGCGATCTGCTCTTCGAGCGGCGCAGCGCCGGAAGCGTTTCCTTTGCCCAGGAAGCCGAAGTTCATGGGAAAATTCTCGACGGCTTCGAGCATGCGCGCTATGTTCCATTCGCCGGGCGTGCAGGTAGTCGCGTTGGTGCCGGTGGCAGGGCCCGTGCCGCCGCCGATCATGGTGGTCGTTCCGTTCGAGAGGGCTTCGTAAATCTGCTGCGGGGAGATGAAGTGAATATGGCTGTCGACGCATCCGGCGGTGACGATCATGTTTTCGCCCGCGATGACTTCGGTGGATGCGCCGACTATCAGGTCCGGATCAACGCCATCCATGGTGTCGGGATTACCCGCCTTCCCGACTCTCACGATGCGGCCGTCGCGAATGCCGATATCGCCTTTCACGATGCCCCAGTGATCGATGATGATCGCGTTGGTTATGACCAGATCGAGAACGCCGGGGTTATCGCGCCGCGACATGGTGCTGTTCTGGCCCATGCCGTCGCGAATGACTTTTCCGCCGCCAAAGGTGATTTCATCGCCGTAGACGGTGAAGTCTTTCTCGATTTCGATCATGAGGGCGGTATCGGCAAGGCGGATGCGATCGCCGGTGGTCGGCCCGTAAAAATCGGCATAAGCGCGGCGGTCAATGGGTAAGCTCATGACTTTGCTCGAAAGCTCCCCGTTGATCTTTCCCTGGTGCCCGAAGATGCGCCGCAGGCCGCCGAACGCGACGAGCGGCACCTGTTTTTCTTCGCCCGGCTCGAACCGCATGCCGGTTCCAGCGGGAACATTGAGACGCATGCCCCGCGCCTTTTCGCGATCGAATTCCAGGGCGCGATTGACTTCGAAGAAATGATAATGACTTCCGACTTGAATAGGCCGGTCGCCCGTGTGGCGCACGAGTAAGGTGACCTCGGTCGCGCCCCTGCGTTGGCAACGATCGGTTCCGATGGAAGAAGTATTCGCCTGGAATCATAAAGCCTGCGACCGAAATCTACTGCATCGGGATCGTGTACGGTAACAAGCTTGGTTCCGTCGGGAAACGTGGCCTCCACCTGCACGTCGTGAATCATTTCCGGCACGCCTTCCATGACGTCCGTCCGTTTCAGTATCGTAGCGCCGAACGTCATGATCTCGGCAACTGTTTTTCCGTCGCGCGCCGCTTCCAGCATTTCGGCGGTGATCAGCGCGATGGCTTCCGGATAGTTCAGCTTGAGCCCGCGGGCCATGCGTCTGCGCGCCACTTCGGCGGCAACAAACACCATCAGTTTTTCCTGTTCCCGCGGCGTCAGATGCATCGCGTTCGGTCTTCAGTTGATTTTACGCGGCGGAATGGCCGGCTCGCCCCAGAGTGTCCTGTTTGGCCAGATCCCAGAACGTATGGAGGCCCGATGCGATCTGATGCGCTTCGAGCGCAAGGCCGCGGATGACAAGGCCTGCCGCGACAAGCGTGCTCACGCCCCAGCGCGACGCATCGCAGGTTTTCCCGAAGGCAAGGTCGTTCAGGCGGGATTCGAGGCCGATCCATCGCGATTGCGCAATGCCGGTATGACAGATATACAAAGTGGCCGAGTAGCGGAACCGGCCCCAGCGCGCAATCGAGCGGGGATCGCCGCTCGGACGGCGAGAGAGTATAGCGTTCGAGCGCCAGCGGCCGATGGTCGGAGGAAACGCTGCAATCGGAATGAAAGAGAATCGAACCCGAACTCCTCTCCGCTCGCGATACGGCCTGCCGCCAGCGTTTCCCATCCGATGAATCCGGCGTTCGGGCCGAGTGAGACAGCCGTGGACTGGCTGAACCGCGAGCCGGCGAACGGAATGACGACATCGGGCAAGGTACTCGACCATAGCGCCATCGCCGACGCGAATGGAAGTGGACAGGCGAGCCGGGTTCCGGCGCTGGTCCGCAGCGCCGACGGTAAATGCGGGTTGCGCCGACGGAAGTGACCTGTACCCGCGTGGAAGTCCCCGCTTCAATCGAAAGGTGGAGCGAGTCATCGGCAAGAATGCCTCCCGAGACATTGTGCAGGTGAACCACGGCCTGCCGCTGCGGATTTGCGGAATGCGCGAATGGCGCGCCACGGCGGTTCCTGCACCGGAACAGACATGCGCGTGGCATCGCCGTCATCGGCGTCGATCCAGCGGTGCAAACTTCAATTCGCAGTCGGCTGGGGACGCATTCTCCGGAGTCTCGCATGTGTGAGGTAGTCCCGATCAGCTGACAAAAAGACGCGTGTGGCAGACAGGCATGCCGCATCGACGCCATCTCCGGCAGGTGCGCGAACGAGCACACCGTCGAAAACGAAATGTGCCGCGTCCGCTCGACCGCATCCAGAACGACGCGTTTCAGCTCCCAGGCGATCCGATTGGCCTGAACCTGTCCGAGCGGAAGCAGACGCTGCGCGGCGGAAATGATGTTGAGCACACTTTGATGAAGAAGCGCTCCCACCGTGAGATCGGGATCGATCGCGAGAATCCCGAGCGTGTAGCCAAACGCCACGGAGTGATGCAACTCTTCCGTGCTCGCGAGAGCTGGCGAGTGCGGGACTGGGGTGGAGGGATGCGGCAAGGGCGGCAAAGCGGCTGCCCAGGGTCAGACTCGCTTCACGCGATTCCCGGGCCAGCCTGAGCGCGCTGATCTGCCGGTTCAGATCGAGGATCGGAGCGCCTTCGAGCGCGCGCGTATGAGCTTCGCGGCAAAACACCGCGTCTACCAGCAGCGACTCGGAAAGAGAATCTTCGAGATACCATCCGAGCGACCGGGCGCAGCTTTCAACGCCGTGCTCAATATCCTCATCGAACACCAGCGCCTCCAGTCCGAACGAGTGCGCCATGGAGCCAATCGGCAAAGCACTGTCGGCCAGCTGCAGAACCTGCAGAACGGATAGGCAGCTTGAGCCCGAGGGAGACAAAGACCATGCTACAGTCGGGCCTCCGGTTTACACAAACTTTTTTTGTTTTGCAGGCACATCAAACAAATCTATCGGGTCCCTTCACCATCCGTTGCGAGCTGTGCCGGGTCCATTGGCGCCAAGACTCCGCCTCGCGCTTTGCAGCCTGAAGAGTGTGATTTTCCGCGCTTCCACCTGAGATAAGGCAATGTGGACGGAAAGCTGATTCGCCGCATCCTCAAAAGCGCGCCGCCGCAATGCGCGGAGGATGGAAGAGTGCTCCTCGTACGTTACCCGGACTCGGGCGGGCTTCGTGAAATCGAGACGGCGGACGATCCGGATTCTTTCCGTCACGTCCCAGTGAACACGCACGAACTCGGCATTCCCGGCCGCCTCAACCAGGCTGCAGTGAAAGTTTTCATCCCAGCCGGCCACCTCCGTGACATTTGTGCTGCGCTTTTTGGGCGAAACCAGCCAACGTGCTTCGAGAGGCGCCAGTGACCCTTTCAGCTGCTCGGGCGCGAGAGCCTCAAGGCGCTTGACGGCAGCCTGCTCCAGCAGAATTCGCAGTTCGTACAGGGAATCGAGCTGTGCGAAGTCGAGGGGTTTTACTTCCCATCCGCTGCGGGGCCTGACTGCCAGAAACCCTTCGCGCTGCAGCCGATAGAGCGCCTGCCGCACCGGTGTGCGGCTGGTGCCGGTGCGTTCCGCGACCTCGATTTCACTGAAGCGATCGCCCGGGAGCAGGCGAAAGTCGAAGAGTTCCGACCTGAGTTGTTCGTACACCGAATCCGCCAGACTCACTTCCGGATCGTCGGGCATAGCAGTTCCTCCTGAGATTCATAAAGAATCATGTTTGAATGACCGCCAGTATGTCACCGGCCGAGACCGGCTGTCCGGCCTTGCAATGCATTGATTTCACAACGCCTTCGATAGGGGACGATACCACGACCTCCATCTTCATCGCCTCTATAATAAGCAGGGTTTGCCGGGCTTCGACGCGCTCGCCCGCCCTAACGAGCACTTTCCATACGCTGCCGTGCATCTGCGCGGAAACCCTGTGCCCATCGGGGATTTCCGCGCCTGGCGACGTTCTCTCGGGCGTCGCCCTCGATGCGGCGGGCTCGCTTTGCACCTGGTGGGCAACCTCGGTTCGGAATGCTGCTCCCTGACGGACCCGGAATTCCTCGATTTCCCTCGAATTCTCTTCGAGGAATCCGCGGTAGGCGGCCCAATCGAAGATTTCCTCAGTAATTCGAATGGAAGCGCGTCCTTCGCGAAACGATTCGCGTTCGATCGCCAGTTCTTCCTCATCAACCGGATAGAAACCGATCTGATCGAAGAATCGCAGTAGCCAGGGTTCGCCCGGCGCAAACTGGGCATTCCTGCCGAATTTATTCCAGATTGGAAGTGTGCGCCCCAGCAGCTGATAGCCACCGGGAGAATCCATCCCGTAGATGCACAGATACATGCCGCCGATGCCAACGGTCCCTTCCGGGGTGAACGTGCGGGCCGGGTTGTACTTTGAACCAAGCAGGCGGTGACGGGGATCGATGGCAACCGCGCAGGGCGCGCCCAGATAGACATCGCCCAGCCCGAGCACCATGTAGCGGGCGGAAAAAATGATGTCGCGGATCTCCTGAACACTGCCCAGGCCATTGATACGCCGCAGGAACTCAGTGTTGCTCGGCAGCCACGGCGCGGTTGAGCGCACAGTCTCCCTGTAGCGCGCGATCGCCCCCAGGGTGGCGGAATCCTGATAGGCCATCGGCAGACGCACCACCCGGGTCGGAAGTCTGAGCGAGTCGGCGCCGGGCAGCCCATCTTCGATTTCGCAAAGGCGGCGCAACAGACCGGCCTGCGAAATGCGATCGGCGTGATAGCGAATCTGCAGCGAGCGGACCCCGGGCGAGAGTTCCAGCACCGGCAACTCTTCGGCACGGATCGCCTCCATCAGCAGATGCACGCGGAAGCGAAGGGAAAGGTCGAGGATGTCCTCGCCGTATTCGAGCAAAATGCAGCTGTCTCCAGCCTGTCTCCATACAGCTTTTGGGCGAGGCCACTGCGCCGCGCGGCTCCGCAGTACCGCGCTCGCCCTCTGCGAATCCCGAGGTGCTGTGAGCAGAGCGGGAAGCGGAACCGCGGACAGAGTGCGGATGCGCAACTCCTGTGCGGCATCGAGCGCGATGGCTTGCTCGTGAGTGGTGGGCGTAAAGCGAATGCGATCGCCCGGCTTGATTTGCCCGACCTTCCACATCTCAGCCCTTGCTATCGTCACCGGGCAAACAAACCCGCCGAGGCTTGGGCCATCGCGCGTGAGGATCACCGGAGTATCGCCCGTAAAGTTAATGCTGCCGATGGCATACACGCAGTCATGCACATTCGAAGGGTGCAGCCCGGCTTCTCCGCCGGAATCGCGCGACCACGACGGCATCGGGCCCGTGAGCCGGACGCCGAGCCGATTGGAATTGTAGTGCGCCTCCCAGTCCGCCGCGAAGAACTCTTCCATCGCTTCCCGAGTCAGGTAATCCGGGGCGCCGTGCGGACCATGCAGCACCGCGATCTCCCAATGCGCGGAGTAAACGGGAATGAGTTCAGGCGGAGGCGCCTGTGGTTCCTCCGCGAGCCGGCGCGTAGTGGAGACTGGCAGCTTCGGTGCGGTTATCGGCAGCATGTCGCCCCCGCGCAGGGTTCGCCCTGCGTGGCCTCCGAACTCGCCCAGCACAAATGTGGACCGGCTGCCGAGATAAGGCGGCACATCGATACCGCCGCGCACAGCCAGGTAGGTACGGCAGCCGGCGGTCACGTGCCCGACGATCAGTGTCTGCCCCGCCGCGACGTGTAACGGAGACCACATCGGGACTGCCTTTCCGTCCAGTGCGACGGTGCACGGCGCTCCCGTAACAGCCACAATCGAATCGTGATGAAATCGCAGCGCCGGCCCTGCCAGAGTGCATTCGAGGCCGGCCGCTTCGCTGGGGTTCCCCGCGATGCGGTTCCCGAGCCGGAACGCGTAATCGTCCATCGGGCCGGAGGGCGGAACGCCGACCCCCCAATACCCCAATCGTCCGGGATAGTCCTGAACGGTGGTGAAGAAGCCGGGATCGAGAACTTCGATGGCGTTGGGGCCGAAGCGGAATCGATCCAGGAAACTGGTGCCGGCATCGCCGGAGATGAACCGCGGATCGGCGACGATCGCGCGCAGATACTCCAGGTTCGTTGCGATTCCGTCGAGTCTGGTGGCGGCCAGCGCCTCCACGAGCGCCGCTTGGGCCGCCTCGCGATCAGGTCCGTGCACAATCACCTTGGCGAGCATCGGATCGTAGTACGACGTGACTTCCGTTCCGGAATCGACCCAGCCGTCCACTCGTACTCCCGCCGGGAAATGCACTTCTGTTAACACGCCCGTCGAAGGTTGGAAGTCTCTGACGGGATTCTCCGCGTAGATGCGCGCTTCCATGGCGGCGCCGCGCGGGGGACGGCTGAGCGCCGTCCAGTCGAGGGTCTCGCCGGCTCCCACCCGCAACATGAGTTCCACCAGATCAAGCCCTGTGAGCATCTCCGTGACCGGGTGCTCAACCTGGAGTCGCGTGTTGACTTCGAGGAAGTAAAAGCTGCGATCGGTCGCTTCGTAGAGGAATTCCACGGTACCGGCCGAACGATAATCCACCGAGCGGCCAAGCCGGATCGCCGCGGCGATCATTGCGCTTCGCACGGCCTCGTCGAGTCCGTGCGCCGGGGCTTCTTCGACCACTTTCTGATTACGGCGCTGTACAGAACAGTCCCGCTCTCCCAAAGAAACAACGTTGCCCCTGCCGTCGCCGAGGAGTTGCACTTCGATGTGCCGGCAGCCGGTGAGCGAGCGCTCCAGAAAAATTCCGGCGTCGCCAAAGAAGCGCTCGGCCAACCGGGCCGTGCGTTCATATGCGGCGGCGAGTTCGCCCTCTGTCTCACAGCGCGACAAGCCGATTCCTCCTCCTCCCGCGGTGCTCTTAAGCATCACCGGGTAGCCGATCCGGTTCGCCTCGCGCACGGCTTCCTGCATGTTCGACAGGAGGCCGGTGCCGGGGATAATCGGCACGCCGGCGGCCGCTGCCAGTTCACGGGCGCGATGCTTGCGGCCGAGGTCGCGCATATGGGTGGAAGTGGGTCCGAGAAAGACAATGCCAGCCGTCTCGCACGCGTCGGCGAATGCGGGGTTCTCGGATAGGAATCCATAGCCGGGGAACACCGCCTCGGCCCCGGACTGGCGGCAAGCCGCGATCAGCCCGTCGATACCCAGATAGGCATCCGCGGGCTTGTCTCCACCAGTCGCAAGGGCGGTGTCGGCGGCCCGCACATGCGCGGAGTTCCGATCGGGCTCGGCATAAACAGCGACGCTGCGTATGCCGAGGCGCTTCAGTGTGCGGATGGCGCGCAGCGCGATTTCACCGCGGTTGGCTATCAGGACGGCAGAAAACACGGCGATGCTTTCAGTCTCAGCTTCGTGGAGAGAGTCGGGCGCAGCGACTTTGGCACGCTTGCCTATTTTGGCACGCCCTCGGGAAGGTAAGCCCGCCATGAACCAAAGGATGTGATGTCGACCGCATCGGCCAATCCGGCGGATTCGCAGATGAATCCGTGTACAAGACGGCCGTCGTGCAGTTCCAGAGTGCCTATGCCGAGGGGGGGCGGAATCCCAGCCATAAACGAACCGAAATTGCCGCATGGGAGATCCCAGAGCTCGACACTGATTGAAGCGCCCCCGGGCTCGCCAGCCGCCAGGCGGAGGAGCCCAGGTTTGGGCGGATCGCTGTTCGTTTGTTGCCCGGAAAGCGCGAAAAGGCGGTAGCTGGCCGCCGTCCAGGTCGCCTCAACAAACGCCGCCCCACGCGACGTGAGCTCGTGGTTGAGCGGCATATCGCGTAAGTGTGCGCCGACAACCGCCAGACGAAAAGTTCCCGGCGGCTGAGGACCGGGAGTTCGTTCCGGACTCAGGCCTCGGCCCGTAGCACCGAGAGTGGCGCCGCGAGCAGCTTGGAATTGCTCCCAACGCCGCCCGAAGGAAGTCAGTGCCCGATCGTGCCACGCCGGAGCGAGAACTGTTACGCCGGCGGGCAGGCCGTCATTCCTGAACCCGGCGGGCAACGCAAGCCCGCTGAGATCCGCGAAGTTGGCGAAGTTGGTGTAAACACCCAGGCGCGCATTAAGAGTAATCGGGTCGTCGAGAATTTCCGCGATGGTGTAGATGCGTGGCGCGGTGGGAACGAGCAGGGCATCGGCCACGCTCATCACGCCGGCCACCCGGCGAGCGAGCTCCGCGCGATGGTACTCCGCCTTGAAGTAGTCGAGCGCCGAAAAGGAAAAGCCGCGGCTGATGATCTCGCGCACCGTGGGATGGATGGCTGATGGCTGGTTCCTCAAAAACTCAGCGACGGAAGATAACCGTTCGGCAACCCACGGGCCGTTGTAAAGCATAATGGCGAGTTCCAGGAAGGGCGCGAAATCGATGGGAACGATTTGCGCACCGAGAGCGCGGGCTATTTCAACAGCTTTATCGAAAGCCGCGGCCGCTTCGTCATCGCCGAAGAATTCCGGCTCCGCCGGAACCGCAATCCGCAATCGTTCGGGAAAGGCGAGCGGTGCAGTGATCGGTTGTGCGCGGGAATAAGGGTCGTTCACGTCGAAACCGGCCATGATGGACGCGACAAAATCCGCATCGGCGACGGTAAGCGCAAGAATCGAGACACAATCGAGCGTGCGGCAGGCTGGTACAACGCCCGCCGTCGAAAACCAGCCGCGTGTGGGCTTGAGGCCGACGATATTGTTGAAGCCCGCGGGGACTCGGCCCGACCCGGCGGTATCGGTTCCCAGGGCGAACGGAACGAATCCGCGTGCGACAACCGACGCCGAACCGGAACTCGATCCACCGCTGATGTACTCCACGTTAAAACTGTTCGGCACAGTGCCATAGGGCGATCGCGTGCCGACCAGACCGGTGGCAAACTGGTCGAGGTTGGTCTTGCCCACCACGATGGCGCCTGCTTCGCGAAGCCGCCGGACTACCGCCGCATCCGACCCGGCGATGTATGCGAATTCCGGGCAGGCCGCTGTGGTCGGCCAGCCTGCGACATCGATGTTGTCCTTGACCGCAAAAGGTACGCCATATAGCGGCAAACGCGGATGTTCCCCTCCGGCTTGATCCAGCAGGTCAGCCAACTCTGCGATCTGCACGCGCAGGCGGCTCTCATTCAGCGTGGATATCCAGGCGGGGTCGCCCCCGCCGCCAGCCACGATTTCCAGCAGATCCTCCGGCCTTCTGCCGCTGCGATAACCTGCTTGCCACTCGTCCACTGTGGCGCCGGAAAAAACAGCTTTACAGATCTCGGACATTTGGGATACTATCTTGTATACCAGATCGCCCCCGTCTGACGCACCTGTTTTCAGAGACCTTGTTTTCGTCTCCTGACAAGCTTCAACCAGAGAGTCTGATTTGGTTTCCCTCCCCGAAGTCTCTTGCTTTCGGCGGAGATGGGAAGTGCTGCGACTCAATCACGCGAACGATGCCCATGCAGGCAGGTCAGGCGTGCAAACTCTTCTGAGAAGCCTGATCGAAATAATTGATTGGACGCCGGTGGAAATGTTTTAGTAGCGTGAAATCTCAGTATTAATTCCGCGTTTGAATGTTGATCCCCGTCTGAGAAAGAAGCACAACGCTTCCCCCTGTTAGCGCCGGATTTTGGAGGCGTCGCCAACTCCGGAGAAAACGAAACAGGCTGGTCTCAGTTTGCAGCACAAATTACATCAACCGGTGCTTCGTGCGCCAGGAACAGAGGATTTCATTCATGACCAGACGACGTATTCGCGATGAACGGTCGTTCATATTGCGACGAAATGCCGGAAGATGTGCCCGGCGATATGCCGCTTTGCTTTTGCCGATGATGTTTCTCGGACTGTCCCCGCAGTCGCGGGCGCAGATCGATTTAGGCCCGATCACGGTTGGCGCCGGATTGCAAACCAGCTTCGATCACAGCGCTCCGACGGGCGGCAGTTCCGTCGACACGTTCGCGCTCGATCACGCCCGGATCTATATCAACGGGCCCGTGTACGAAGACATCAAGTTCATGTTCAACACCGATTACGACAGTGTAACCAACAAGATCGGCATACTGGACGCAGTGGCGCAGATCTCGGTGTCACCCGAGTTCAATATCTGGGCTGGCCGCTTCCTTCCTCCGAGCGATCGCGCAAATCTTTACGGCCCGTTCTATGCGCACGAATGGAAGGTTTACACCGACGGTATCCAGGATGGATACCCTTTTGTCTTTCAGGGCCGCGATAACGGTGTGGTCTACTGGGGCGACTTTGCCAAGAAGATCAAAGTTTCGGCTGGCGCATTTGACGGAAAGTCCTCCACCGGCGATCCGAAGGTTCTGGTTGCCGCCCGCGTCCAGGTCGATTTCTGGGATCCGGAGGGCGGCTATTACCTCAACGGGACCTACTATGGCGATAAGAACCTGCTCGCCATAGGCGGAGCAATGCAGGTACAGAGCGACCACACGGCTTCCACCGTCGATTTCCTGCTGGAAAAGAAAGTGTTCAACGGCGGCGCGTTTACCATCGAGAGCGAGTATTCGAACTACAACCGGCTGGGCGGCTACGAGGCGGCCTACGCCAAGAGCCAGGGAGCATACGGATTAGGGAGCTTTCTGTTTCCCAAGGTCGTTCCGATCGGTAAGTTCAAGGGCAAGTTCGAGCTCCTCGGCAAATATGCCAAAGCGGAGTTCACTCATGGGTCGGCGGCGAATTACGACCAGAAGACCACCGAAGTCAACTTCAACTATGTCATCAAGCAGTTCAATGCCCGCGTCATGTCCTTCTACGAGGACATAAGATACAACCGGTTCGGGCCTAATACCTGGCATTTGGGGATCGGACTTCAAATCCAGATTTAGCGCATCGTTCATCAATTTCGAGACGAAGGAGTCAACCTATGGAACGTAAAGGACTTTTGACAATCGCCCCACTGCTTACGGCAGGGCTTGTATTCGCCACCGCGGCGGCGGCGCAGGACACGATCAAAGTGGGTGTTCTGCATTCGCTTTCAGGCACGATGGCCATCAGCGAAACCACGCTGAAGGACACGGTCCTCATGATGATCGACGCCCAGAACAAGAAGGGCGGGCTGCTGGGCAAGAAGCTTGAGGCCGTCGTCGTCGACCCGGCCTCCGACTGGCCGCTGTTTGCCGAAAAAGCGGCGCAGCTGCTGGAAAAAGACAAGGTTGCCGTGGTGTTCGGATGCTGGACGTCGGTTTCCCGAAAATCCGTCCTGCCGGTTTTCGAGAAGGACAACGGCCTGCTCTTCTACCCCGTGCAGTATGAGGGTGAAGAGTCCTCGAAGAATGTCATCTACACCGGAGCGGCCCCGAACCAGCAGGCCATTCCCGCGGTGGATTATCTGATGAAGGAAGTTGGCGCAAAGCGGTGGGTTCTGGAAGGAACGGATTACGTCTATCCCCGCACCACCAATAAGATCCTCGAGGCCTACCTGCTGGCGAAAGGGGTAAAGCCGGAAGACATCTCGATCAACTACACGCCGTTCGGTTACTCCAACTGGCAAGCGCGGGTAGCGGCCATCAAGAAGTTCGGCTCGACCGGTAAGAAGACGGCGGTCGTCTCGACCATCAACGGCGACGCGAACGTGCCCTTCTACAAAGAGCTGGGGAATCAGAAAATTTCGGCTGAAGACATTCCAGTGGTTGCTTTCTCGGTCGGTGAGGAAGAACTGTCGGGCGTCGACACCAAACCGCTGGTGGGCCAGCTGGCGGCCTGGAACTACTTCGAAAGCATCAACACGCCGGCCAACAAAGCGTTCATCGAACAGTGGCACACCTTCATCAAGAATCCGAAGCGGACCACCAATGACCCTATGGAGGCGACCTACATCGGCTTCAATCTTTGGGTGAAGGCGGTAGAGAAGATCAAATCGACCGACCATGAAAAGGTGATCGCGACGCTCCCCGGTCTGGAAACTTCAAACCTCACCGGTGGCATCGCGAAGGTGCTTCCGAATCACCACATCACCAAGCCGGTCTACATTGGCGAGGTGAAAGCCGACGGCCAGTTTAATGTGGTCTGGAAGTCGGCCGGCGTCGTACCGGGCGATGCCTGGTCCGACTTCCTGCCGGGCAGCAAGGACATCGAAGCGGATTGGGTGACCCTGAAATGCGGGAACTACAATAAAATCACCAAAACGTGCTCGGGACAAAACTACAAGTAATGAAAACCCTCTCATGGGGCGGGCAGTTCCTGCTGCTGCTCGCCCTTTGGGTGGCAGTCCCCGCACTGGCCCAATCCCCTAAGGATGCAGGATTTCTTTCGACTCTGGCCGGGCTTCGCGACGCGTCGTTCGACGACAAGGCGAAGATCATCGATCAGATCAGCCAGAGCGGGCACCCGAGCGTGCGCGCAGTCCTCACCGCGCTCATGGAACAGCGGCTCTATTTCCGCAACAGCGATCAGAAGGTCTTTATCGGCAAGACGGCCGATGTGGACCCCCTCAATGTAATCGACCCCTTAACGCTCAAGAGCGCTGGAACCGCCCCTGCGGACAGCATGACTCAGATCGGCACCAACAACGCTTTGCGCCGCGTGTTGAGAGAGGCGGTGGCGCGTTATTCCCTGTCGAGCCCGGAAGTGTCAGTACGCCGCGATGCGGCGCGGGAGATGGGGAAGTCTTTGGATGCCGCCACCGTATCCCTGCTGCAGCAGCGGCTCGCCGTGGAAACGGACCCCGGCGTTAAGAAGCAGATTTCCACAGGTCTGGCGCTCGCCGCGCTCGATAGCCCCGACAGCAAGGCGCGTCTGGACGCGGTCGCCAGCCTCAGCCAAAGCGTCAGCCAGGATGTCCGAAACAGACTGGCATCGGTGGTCGACTCCGAAAAGGACGAGAGCGTAAGGCAGGCCGCTGCCGCCGCGGTTGGCAGCATCGACCATTGGCGAACCTTTTATTCGGGCATCCAGACTTTATTCTTCGGGCTCAGCCTGGGCTCAGTGCTCGTTCTTATCGCCATCGGTCTGGCAATTACGTTTGGCGTGATGGGCGTGATCAACATGGCGCACGGGGAACTGATGATGCTCGGCGCCTATACCACCTGGGTCGTGCAGCAGGCGATGCCCGGGCACATCGGCATTTCCATTCTGGTAGCGATTCCCGCGGCCTTTATTGTGGCGGGCCTGACCGGCGTGCTGCTGGAGCGTACGGTTATCCGGTTTCTCTACGGCAGACCACTCGAGACTCTCCTCGCAACCTTTGGCGTCAGCCTCATTCTGCAGCAGACCGTGCGGTCTATTTTTACCGCCCTCAACAGATCCGTCGTTACGCCGGAGTGGATGAGCGGCTCGCTGCGTCTGAACGATGCGCTTGAGATTACGTGGAACCGCCTCTACATCGTGCTCTTTACATTGATTGTTTTTTCTCTGGTTCAGCTTGTGCTGAAGCGCACCCGCCTGGGCCTCGACATCCGGGCCGTTTCGCAGAACCGGGCCATGGCGAAGGCCATGGGGATCAGAACTGAATGGGTGGATGCGATGACTTTCGGGTTGGGGTCCGGTATCGCCGGCGTCGCGGGCGTGGCGCTGAGCCAGTTGACGAACGTGGGTCCCGATCTTGGCCAGTCCTACATCATCGATTCATTCATGGTGGTTGTCTTCGGCGGCGTGGGAAACCTCTGGGGATCGCTCATCGGCGGAACCTCGATGGGTGTCGTCAACCAACTCCTGGAACCGTGGGCAGGCGCCGTGCTTGCCAAGATTTTCGTGCTCGTGGCGCTCATTCTCTTCATCCAGGCCCGCCCCCGTGGACTGTTCCCGCAAAAGGGCCGCGCGGCGGAAGACAAGTAAAAGCAAAATAATGAAGGAACTTGCGCAGTGAGTGACGAAAAACAGGTCCCTGGTCTCTGGAGCCGGACGACCCTGGTTGCTCGCAGCCCGGACCGATTCGGCGATCGTGGCGGTAAATGGCTTCTTGGCCTACTCGCCGCGCTGGCCATAGCGGTCCCCGTCCTGAACCAAGTCGTGCCCGCATCGTCGGCGTTTCATATCTCGGCCTTCGGGATCACCCTGATCGGCAAGTACATGTGCTATGGCATGCTGGCGCTCGCGCTCGATCTCATCTGGGGATACTGCGGCATTCTGAGCCTTGGCCACGCGGCATTTTTCTCGCTTGGCGCCTACGCCATGGGAATGTATCTGATGCGCCAGATCGGCCGCAGAGGCGTATACGGCGATCCCATCCTGCCGGACTTCATGGTGTTTCTGAACTATAAGCAGCTACCCTGGTTCTGGCATGGCTTCAATCATTTCCCGTTCGCCCTGCTCATGATGGTTCTGGTGCCGGCCCTGCTGGCATTGGTCTTCGGCTGGTTTGCGTTCCGCTCGCGCGTGACGGGAGTGTACTTCTCGATCATCACGCAGGCACTCACCTATGCACTGATGCTGGCGTTCTTCCGCAACGACATGGGCTTTGGCGGCAACAACGGGTTTACCGACTTCAAGGAAATCCTCGGTTTCGATCTGCATTCCGATCGCACCCGCGTGGTGCTGCTGATCATCACCGCCGCCGCGCTGGCGGCGTGCTACCTCGCCTGCCGCGCCATCGTCACGTCGCGCGCCGGACGGGTGGTGCTGGCGATCCGCGATGCCGAGAGCAGGACCCGGTTTCTCGGCTATCCCGTCGAATCCTTCAAGCTGTGGTTGTTCGTGTTCTCCGGGATCGTGGCGGGCATCGCGGGCGCGCTTTATGTCCCGCAGGTCGGAATTATCAACCCCAGCGAATTTGCGCCGATCAATTCGATCGAAGCCGTCGTGTGGGTGGCGGTCGGTGGGCGCGGTACCCTCTATGGCGCGATTGCCGGTGCGGTCCTGGTGAACTACGCCAAAACGTATCTCACCGGTGCGTTTCCCGAAATCTGGCTGTATGCTCTGGGCTTGTTGTTCGTGCTCGTAACACTGTTCCTTCCCCGCGGGATCACCGGTCTTCTGCGCTCGCGCGGGAAAGACAAGAGTCCCGCCCCGGTCACGAGCGCGAGTAGCGCGGAGCCGGTGAAGAAATGACGGTCCGCGACAAGAGACTTCAGCTGGAAAGCCTGACCGTCAGCTTCGACGGGTTCAAGGCGCTCAACAACCTCACGCTCCACGTCGATCCGGGCGAGTTGCTCTGCATCATCGGGCCCAACGGCGCCGGCAAGACCACCATGATGGATGTCATCACCGGGAAGACGCGCCCCGATTCGGGAAAGGCGCAGTTTGGCGATGGCCTCGATCTGCTTCGGTTAAAAGAGCCGGAAATAGTAGCCGCCGGAATCGGCCGCAAGTTTCAGAAGCCGACCGTGTTTGAACAGTTGACGGTGTTCGAAAACCTCGAACTGGCGCTCGCCGGAACGCGATCGTTCGTAAAGACATTTCGCGCCCGCATCAGCGTAGCGCAACTGGACCGGATCTATCAGGTCCTCGACATCATCGGCCTTGTGGATCATCGGGATTCATTTGCCAGAATACTCGCGCATGGCCAGAAACAGTGGCTCGAAATCGGCATGCTGCTGATGCAGAACCCGGAGTTGCTTCTGGTCGACGAGCCCGTCGCTGGCATGACGCCCCATGAGATTGAGCGGACGGCCGCACTCTTGCTGTCGCTCGCGGGCGAACACTCGATTGTTGTTGTCGAACACGATATGAACTTCGTCCGCTCCATTTCCAAGCGGGTCACCGTGTTGCACGAAGGCCAGGTGATTGCCGAGGGCGATATGGACAAGGTTCAGAACGATCCCCGCGTCATCGAAGTGTATCTGGGAGTTTGACCATGCTGGCAATCAAAACCCTCAACCAGTTTTACGGTGGCAGCCACACACTTTGGGACGTGAATCTTGATATCGCTCCCGGTTCGCGGATGTGCCTGATGGGTCGCAACGGCATGGGGAAAACGACCCTGCTCAAGTGCATCATGGGCCTGCAGGCGGTCAGTTCCGGCGGAATTGAATTCGACGGGAGCGATCTCATCAAGTGTGCGGCTGAGCAGCGGGCCAGACTCGGTATCGGGTATGTGCCCCAGGGGCGTGAGATCTTTTCGCAGATGACGGTGGAGGAGAATCTGCGCGTGGGTTTGGGCGTGCGCAAGAATGGTCCGCGCACGATTCCAAACCGGATCTTCGATCTTTTCCCGGTATTGAAAAAAATGCTGAGCCGCCGCGGTGGCGACCTCTCGGGCGGCCAGCAGCAGCAACTGGCGATCGGCCGCGCGCTCGTGCTCGAACCGAAGCTGCTGATTCTCGATGAGCCAACCGAGGGGATTCAGCCCAACATCGTGCACGAAATCGGCGACATCATATTGCGGCTGAATCAAGAGGAGGGGCTCACCGTGCTTCTCGTGGAGCAGAAGTTGCCGTTTGCACGAAGGGTCGCCAGCGAGTTCTGCGTTCTCGATAAGGGTCGCCGGGTCGCAGCCGGTCCGATCGATGAACTGACTGACGAAGTGGTGCGTGCGCATTTGAGCGTATAGGTAGCGCAGGCTTCCGCCTGCGGGTTTGCATGTTCATCAACCGTCTAAGCTGGTAAGCAAGGTGCAGGCAGATCAGTCAACCTTCGAGGCCCTGGAGCTAAGGCTCAAGACGATTCTTCCGGAAGAATACCAGGATTGCTACGACGAGCTGGAGCCCGTGTCGATGGGGTCCGCGGGTCTGAAATACGGACGTGACGGCAAGGTGGCATGGAATGACATTTGGTCAACCTTTTGCGATCTTGCGATGGCAGGCGGTCCTCCACACAAGGGCGCGCTTCTCGAACCCGGCACCCGGGCAACAATAGACGCGGAGCCTGATCGCTATCGGCAGGTCGTTGACGAGATCTGTCGCGGAGTCACCATGGTGTCGGACCTTGCGGCCGAGCCTTCCCGTGTGCCCGGATGGGTTCAGGTGGATTGTGAGACTCAGGGTATGGCCCAATGGCTGGTCCGGGCGATCGTGATGGAGAATGTTTCCGCCCGCTGCCAGGGCGCCCTCCTCGACCTCCCCGCGGGGCCGGGCTACAGGGTTGAGAAAGAGATCAAGAACGTCATCACGGTCATAGCGAAGACCTGCCACTATTGGCTCGAACACATGTGGGCGACCCAGCGGCGGGATATTGCCGATTTGTTTGCCACCATGGCGGTCGAATCGCCGCTGCTTCAGCCGGCATTCGGCGACGATAACCTCCAGGCGGACCGTTGCCGGATGCTGCGCCGCGGTATAGGCGAGACCATCCAACGGGCGACCGGGCTTCACCCATCGAACCATCGATACACGGGCTGGCTTGGCCTGCAGTGCCCGAATGTTCGCGCTGCAGTCTGGATGATGCGCGCGATGGTTGCTGCGAGCGTTCTTGCACGGCGTGAAGAGGAGACGCTCTTCGTTCCGGTCAATCCGGCGAGCGATCCCGACGGCGGCATCGTCGTGAAGTCAGTGATTCGGATACACGGCTTTGCCTCTGCACGAAGCATTCTTTGATGTCGCAGGGAAGTGCGTCCAGGCAACGTCTTGACAGTCCTTGCAGAAAAGTCCTGCCTGCGGTTGATGTTGCCTCGATCTCTTCGATCCTCTCGGAACTGTCGCGCAACCGTGCGGCCCGTGTCGCGTCGCGTTGTCTCAGGTTGGCCCGTTGGTTCACTCGGCTGATGGCAAAACTCGCCGAAGATGCAGAAGGGAATGTTCAGCAAACCTTCTGGACCGTTGCGCGTCCTAGCGCGTGGATCGTAAGTCTATGAAAACATGGTAGCGCTAACGGGAATCGAACCCGTATTCGGCACCCCCTAACGTTTCATATAAGTTACTGAAACCGCAATCGCAGGAATCTCCGGATGCGAGTGAATCTCAGCCGGTTTGTACAAAATCTGTACACGCGCAGATCATGGAATTTGTGCTTATGGTTCTTCTCAACGGCGGCCTCTCAGTCGGAAGCGTATCCGCCGGGTGACGGATATCCGCCCAGATTCGTTATAGAATACACAAAATACACAATTCAGTGGCACCAACAGCCTATCCCGCCGATTATCTGCTCAAACGGTTGATGAACCTCAAAAAGAGGATCATATTCATGGTTGGCTCCGGCCTGGCGATGCCGACTCCCTGCACCCGAGGTGTGCCGCCGTCGTCCAGCATTGCCGGCTTGATTCGCCAAAGACTGGGACCACAGGCGGAGAATTACTCATGTGAAGCGTCTTCGTACCAAGCCGCGTTCGAAGGCCTTCGCGGCACGGAGGGTCCTGACGCGGTCAACAGGATCGTGCGGGAATCCGTCCTCGAGGCCCGGAAACATCCTCTGAGCCCGGAAGAAAAAGGTCGCTACATCAAGAACGAGATGGGAGCCTGCGTGACTCTCGGCCGGGACACAAGCGGATGGGACCTTGCTCCCGGTATGGTCGCAATCGGCGAACTGATAGCCCGCTACCCAGGTCGGTTTGAACGCGTGGTACTCACAAGCAACTTCGATCCTCTCATTGAAGTCAGTCTCCGCCGAGCCGGTTGTGCAGCCATTCCCGTACACTGCGACATCGATGCCCCACTCGAGCCTGTATTAGCCCAGGGACCAGGTGTCGTTGTGGTTCATTTTCACGGATCCTGGGAAGCCCGAAACACTCTCCATCGGCAGACCGACCTGGAGAAACCCCGCGAGCAGCTCGCGAATTCGTTGAAGGCTCTGATTTCTAACGCTGCGGTTGTCGTCATCGGATACTCGGGGTGGAAAGATCTTTTCACGAACGTCCTGGGGGAATCGATCAAAAATCAGACTCTTGACCTCGAAGTGATCTGGTGTAATTACTCGAAGTCGATTGAGGACTCGCTACAGAATCAAGCGGTACAGGCGATCATTGGAGCCAGTTGCGTTGCTGTTTACGGCGGAATCGACGCCAATAACGTACTGCCTGACTTCGCCAAACAGTTAAGCAAGACTGAACCTCTGAGACGACCGGCCGCGCCAACGCTGATATTCGACGTAACCCGCCAGGAGCGACCGTCACCGTGTTACTTCGAAAACCGCTGGGGACTGGACCGTGGCTGCAGGACGGGCGTTCTGTTCCTGCCGGCGAGTAAGTCGTCCAGCGAAGTGCGCGATAACCTCGCCGCCGTTGAGAGCCAGGTGCGATTTGAGGCAGAAAAAGCGGGCCTGGACCTGCCCCATCGGGATTGGGTAGTTTGCCGCCTTGCCGTACTCGGCACGATTCCCGGTTCGACGGCGAATTTGATTGGAGCCGTTTGCGAGCTGGAACAGGGTGACCTACGTACAATTTCGCTACACCTCAGGTCGGCCGAGTCCCTGTTTCGGAACGGGTGCCTCAGCCTGTTGTTGACGTCGCGATTTCCGGCCGACACCGATCCGCTCAAGCATATCGCCCAAATCAGACAGGCTGTGAAGACCTTGCCCGATGCTCAATATCTTTCTTATCCGCTTCCTGCATATTCGGGTGATGTCGACGTCAGCGAGGGCGCTCAGAACATCGACGCCTGGCCCGGTGCCCGGTGCCACGAACTCACTGACGATGACGTGCAGATCGCCCGGTTCGGCGTGGATCCCGGGACTTTCGATGAATCGCTTTGCTCGCGGCAGCTGGCTTCCGCGAGATCTTTCGTAACAGGAGTCACGACTATCGGAGAATTCGTCCCCCAGGCTAATCTGACCCAGTACGGGATGGCGTTGCGCCTTGGATTGGCCGATTCGCTCAGCACTGAACTGCTGGAGATTGCCGGAGCCGAGTCCAGCTCCGACATCTGGTGGCTGGTCAGCCGGGCTAATCCAACCGGCGCTTTTCTGGCAACGGCGTGCCGGCTGCCAGTCCACAAGCGTGCCATCCTCGGGCTGGTATCCGCCGCCGAGTGGCGGAGCCTGACCGATTTCGAGCGAGAATCGATAACTGAAATGAGAGGCGGCGATCCGCTCAACGTCTACGAAGCCCCCGTTGAGGGCGCTGGCGTCAGCGGCCCGCCGGAGACCGATCTATGATTCTGTTCTGGTACTTCGCCTGCTGTATCAAGATTCCCTTTCACGATGCGCTGGTTCTGCTTTCGATTGCAGAGTTTCTTACCCGTGAGCGTCCTGACCGGGACGACACTGTCGCGGCGATCGACGAACTGCTCAAGATGGATCTGGGGAGCCGCCTTTACACGGTTCCGACGCTCTTAGCGGCCTCCCGGCGGATGCGCGACGATGCAGTAGCTGGTCAGGCTGATGAACTGCTCTCCGGAATCATCGATACTTTCGACCGCTCCACGGGTGACGCAGCCCGCCGCGCCGCCACGGCAGTATCCGCCGGGCAGGATGGCGGAATCGCCCCACTCGCCGGCTACGTCGATGCGGTCAAGGCGGCGTCCAGTGTCGCTGCCGGCCCGGATCCATACGCAGATTTGAAAGACCGCCGCGGGGCTTCCCTGGCGATCACTCTGATACATCATGCCGTTCAGTCCAATGAGGTTTTGTGGCGCGGACAGCTGGCCCTTACCAATCCCGACGGCGAGATCTTTCGCGAGTTTCTGCAGTCCTGCATCGACGGCGGTCACGGCCGATTCGCGTTTATCTTGGCCGTCGAAATCGCGTCTCAGACGGGATTCGTTAACAAAGAGGATCTGATCCAATCCGTCTGGCGACATTCCCGCTGCGGACTTGCCGAGCCTGACATTCACGCGCTGTACGCGAAGGTCGAGTTTGAGGATGCCGGCGTAGAGTCGCTCATGGCCGAGTCGGTCGGCCTGTTAAAGCTGAAGAGATGGATCGCTTTCATGGAAGCCGTGCCCGCAGGAGAGGCGTTCCATAATCCAGTCTTACCAAGGGAAAATTCCGAGGAGGCGCGGGCCTTTCCGGGCATTCTTTGGCAATCCGCTCTCTGGAACCTGGCGGCGGACAGGGACCAAGTATTATCGATCCAATGCCTCGAAAAGATCTGGCGGATACCTTCACAGGCGACGGAACCACGAGTCGTCGGGATCCACATTCCGGGTATTACGGCTGCAGCACCCAGCCTGAAAGAAGCAGGCCATCTCCTGGCGCTCCGCAAGCCCCCTCGCGGAAAACAGCGGGAAGGTGCGGGCGTCGGGCAACTGAGCGCCAATCCGGCTGAATCCAACGGCATGGCCTGGACCTGCTACTCGCCTTGGTTACGAATCCGCAACGATTACGACCAGAAACTTGGCCGCAAGAACCGTTCCTATTGGGAATCCAGCAGCGACGGACTCCGCTTCCGCCTGCTTTCGTCAACACTCTTAGCCGCAAGCCTGGCCGAAGGCTCGGCGGCAGAAACCGAACCACACCCTTACATCCTGTCCCTGCTTGTCCACTCATTCCATGTGACCGCCTATTTCGGAGTCAACTCGAATGCCGTCCGGTGGGAGGACGCGCCTGCGGGGCTTTCGGGCCCCGCTTTTCTCCTGATGGCCCACGCGCGGGATCGCATTCTCGGACTGGCTCGGACGCGGCGTGTCAATCCGGCACCGGCCGATTTTCTGAAGGCAGCCGAAGAGCTGTCGGAGGACAGTCCTCACGGCAGCGACGCTTACCAGTTCGCCGCCGATATCGCCCCTTCGGTTTTCGTCTCGTGGGTGCTCGAAGCTTATCCCGCCGCCGAGAGCCCGGCTGGTCCCGGTCGCTGGCTTGATCTCGTCGATGACGTGGTGGCACGCTGCCGCACCGCGAAAATCCCCGAGTTCGGCAGGAAAATGGAAGCCGCGCTCGTGGCCAGGTTTTTCTCGAACGATCCCTCCGACGTTCCCGCGAAGCTGGATTGGCTCAGCGCCGGCGATAACCGGTCTGACTTTCCAATCGTAAAAGCCCGGCAGTTTCTTCTGGTCCCCAATCTTCATCCAGCCGAATGGAATCGCAAATGGCCGCAATTATCCGATGGTAAGACCGATTTGGCTGGCCAGTATTTTGTGTGCGCAGTCGAACGGCGGGCTTCGCTAAAGACGGGCGTCACGTTTGACGAAGAAATCGCGCGCATCTGGCGGGCCGACTGGCTCGACGCCCTCCGTGCCGTTCCTTCACCTGAGAAACTGGACAGACTCTTTCGCCTCCGCCTCTGCGAACTGCTTTCCGACAAGGATCTCAAGCTCGACGGCGACGAACAGATCGCGATTTGCCTTGCCCTGGTGGAGTACGGCAGCGTGTACGAAATACGGCTCATGCTCGACGAGATGTTCCCGTTCAACGCGTCGGGCATCCTCCTTGAATCGAACAGTGTGGACCGTGATGAAGCCCGGAGAGCACTCGCGTTTGCCTCGTTTCGGTATGCGCGGGATTTCGCCGACCGCGCCCGCCAGTCCGAACCGGAAGACCCCTCGCGCCACAATATGTACCAAGCTAAGGCGAAGATATTTGAACGAGTCATCCGCCTTCTGTTAGCGGAGCCAGTCTGGTGGCGCGAAGCCAGCCGGTCGCCTTACCTGCAGCCTCAGGAAATGAAATCCCGGAGTGGCTCGCAATGGAAGTTCGATCTTCTGCGTTGTGGAACCAACTTCCCCGCCCAGGAACTGAGCTACGCTTCCGGGCCTCCGCCGAAGTCATGGGCCGTCGAAGCCGCCGTTCTGGATGAGAACACCGGCGCGATTTCGGTGGCGCACTCCAATTACCCGCCTGGGCAGTGGATCGATCTCATCTCCGACGACACGCACAGTCTGGAGGAACTGAAGCGATTGGCGGGCGAAAGACCGACGATGCTGGGACTCGCAGTACGCGACGCACAGAGGGAACGCTGGATGGCCAGTTGTGGGCTTTGGGACCTCCTCGAATTGAAACAGCTGGACCCGGCTACGCCTGAAGGAGTTCCGGTCGTATTCTCAGTGAGTCGCCAGGAGTCGGGCAATCGTCGTTATTTCGCGGCTGTCTGGTCAGAGCCAGCCGAGCGCCTCCGGCGGCAGCCTTCTGAGGGCTCGGTTCAAGGAGTTACAGTGGCCTGCGGACGCTCAGATGTCAGCAGCGATGTGTCCCTCACTCTCGAGGGCGGTAACCAAGCGCTGCCTATCAAACAGGAAGAGTGGAATCCATTCCTGTACCATGTCGCTAGGCCAGCTGAGATTACCGGGGTACAGGCGAAGCGCGGCAGCGAGGGCTACTGGCTGCCCGAGCCGGGCAACTTCCTGGACCTCTTGTCCTCAATTAGTCGCGAACCCATCGAGTTCAGGAATCGAGGCGAGGGTGTCGTGCTCCGGTTCGCGGGCCGACAGGAGGACAGCGTCCGGGGAAACTGGCTATGGGCCGCGGCTCCGGGACGCGTTTACCTGCTTACCTCGGATGATTTCCAGCCCGAAGCGGCTTCAGCGCTGGTTGCTGCCATAGGGAGCATCGGAGATGCAGTCGGTTTGGCAGTCCGGGTTTACCCGGTTTACTCGAGTCAAAGCGGTGTGCTCCTCGCGCTTCAGAAACTGACCGGGGAAGAGTGTTGGCGGCGCACTGACGAATCGTACGAAATCGATGACGACCGCATCGACCTGAGGGCCGTCTACTGGAGGGACCTTTTCCAGGCCGGTGAATATGTGGAAGTGTACGGACAGGGTCAAAACCGTTTCGTCCAGGTGGAATCGCCGATCCCCGGTTTTCCGGACGCCGTCAGGGCCAAATATGTCAATGCGGCTTGGAGAAGCGGCGCTTTAGCGACGGTCACCGGTTGGGATCACCGGAAGGGCATACTGGGGGTCGAAAGCGCCCAGCAGTTCACGTTGAACGTGCCTGAGGCGAAACGGGCCGATTTTGTCCGCGACTGGATTTTCCTGGAGTACGGCTCACAGTTGTGTCTGGACCGAACGATCGGGGAGCCGGACCAACTCGGCACAGTGCGGGCCGTGATTGCTCAAGGTCCTGTGGTCAGCGTGGAATCCGAGAGTCTGAGCTTTGGAGCGGTGGGCCGCACAAGGCGGATGCTGAACGGCAGAGTCGGGTTAGTTACGAATGCGAAGGCGTTCGAGCCTGAGACTTACCTGCTGGGCCCCGAGGCTTGGCCGGCGGATTGCGAGTATGAGGAAGCTATCGATGGCGTCGTGGCCTCAGTTCCTGACGAAGACGCCCAGCAAATCATTCCAGTAACCATCTGGTGGCTGGCAGGGGATCGCATAGCGGAGTCCCGGATCAGGCTGTCGCTCGGCAAAGGGAGCAGGATCTTCGTGGGCTGCATCGTCCGCGTGGTAAGAACCGAGGGGGGCTGCGCCCTCGATTTCACCAATCGCAGAATATTGGTCAGGGCCCTCTGGCGACACGTCCCGGTCCGGGACAGCTTGACTTACCTAGGATCGGCATCGAATGGCAAAATGTTGGTGTCGATAGCCGAGGTTGGCGCCGAAGGGGCTGGCACATTCGCGATGCTGGACGGCAGCGTGGAGGGCCGGCATCTGGCATCCGGTACTGACGCGTCGGCTCTCCAGGGTGGACTTTCAGAGGGGAGTATCCCGGTTCCGGCAGGCAAGGGTCCGGTCTGGCAGGAACATCGGGTGTCCCTGCGGAGAGTGAAGGTTCCCTTCGGGCAGTCCTTCATATACGGGGTATGCGATGCGCAGGCGTCGTCCGGCAACGTTACCGTAAACGTGAGCATGTGGCTCCGGCGCGCGGGGCCGGACTTGTGGGAGATCCGGCGATACTTCGGATTCAGCCACGAAGGCGCCCGGGAGTACAACGAGTTCGATGTCGAGGATAGGACTTGGCAGGCCCGGATCGAGGAGTACTTTGCGGATACTGAACCTGAGGCCCTGCGCGTTGAAGCCCTGCCA
Organism: Terriglobia bacterium; assembly: GCA_963764845.1. Lineage (GTDB taxonomy): Bacteria > Acidobacteriota > Terriglobia > Bryobacterales > Bryobacteraceae > BOG-234. Next base: position 53,191 of record CAVXUE010000003.1, read on the forward strand.
GGGGGCGCCAAAGCGCGCCTTAGCGCGATGCGGGTTCCCGCCGATCCCACCTTAGGTCCCGCCGGAACGCCGCTCCCGCGTCGCTGGACACTGGATGTGGCCATCGAACACGGCGAGGGTTCCTATATCCCTAGGGACGTTTACAGCGGCAAGTTGGGACAGCTGGTGCTCTACAGGAAGATGAATGGTTGCGTTCGTGGCTCTTTCCGGCGCGTCAGGGCCGCAAGCCTGCATGACTATATGGGACAACTATCAGCCCAGGCAGGCGACTCCGTCAAATTAAAATCGCCGCTGCGCTACACGGGCCGCTTCGAACAGGACGAGCAACGGATCCACCGCTTCGAGTGGGCACCAGGGTTTACGCTTGAGGCGGCCGAAGAAGACCTTAGGTTCGACGGGGGCGACTTCAGGAGGGCGCGACACATCTTGTTTCGCGGCGACGCAATCGGGACCGTTCGGTTCGAAGAAACGGCAGAGGATCCGCCTCGCCTGCTGATGTGCATCGACACGGTAACGATCGAATTCTCCCGGGCCACCAGGGTTTACCGGCAAAGCAAACACGGGGTAATCCACCTGCTTGCCATTCGGCCCGAATCTGAGAGGGTTCGAATCCTGTCCATCGTGGGGCCCGCGGAAACAGTGTCGTTACCCCACGAATCTTACGACGTGCCGGAAGCGGCGCTGGATATCGAATCCGAACGCGTTCTTTGGGAGCGCTACAGAAACGTGGAAACACAGGAATATCCGCGAGTTCTCGGACGGCTCGACCGCGCCGCCTTCGAAGACTCTTTCGGAGAACGGGTAATTTTCCGCCATGTCATTCTCACCTTCCGGCAGCGTCCGAATGCAAACGTTTTGGCAGATGGCGATTTTGTATTCATGGCCAGCGGACGTCTGGTACTGAAAAAGAACGACCTAGGCATTGAACTTTTGCCCTATGGACTGCACGGGGACGACATCGGCAAGGACCTCCGTGAAGGCTGCGTTCTGTGGCGGCGCCAGTATTCCGAGCGCGAGGATGCCCTGGCCCGAGTTTTGGAGCGTGGCGGGTGGAATGAAAAACAGCTGTTTCTCGTCCGCCTAGGGCATGAGGACGACCGCATCACCGCCAGCCTCACAAGATCGCGATCATTGGTTCGGCGGGAATCCGTTCTCCTCAATCTCGTCAATGAGTCGGCGGCGCCAGTTTTGGCGGTTGTCTCGCATTACGACGTCAATGATCTACGACTCGAATTCAAGCCGGGCGCCTTCTTCCACCTCCGCTCCTTTGTCGTCCGCTCCGCGCGCGAACTCGCTATCGTCAGAGGTTCCGTTGTCCGCATCGCTCCTGGTGCGGGCGGTCCGCCTCAGGTGTCCATTGCCTGTTTTTCTGACGAGCGCTACGTTCCCACAACCGGCCGCGCGGCTATTTGCCTGCCGAAAAATACTCTGCTCTCCGACACCATTCCGTTCGATTCCAGGCTCTCCGATCCGGCTTTCTGGATGCGCAAAAACTTCAGTATTGGCGGCCTCCCCGACATCCAGGCCTCTCCCGGTTACCTAGACCCCAGGAGCGCCCGATGGCTGCAACCGTCGGTTGGCGAGTGCCGCGCCCTGATGCAGGTCCCCCATCCGAAGGTTGTCCACCTGGCACGCGATGCCCGCGGCGATTTCCGCGTCGCCCGGTTCAAGTTCGCCCATCCGGGCGGTACGCTCGAAGTGCAGGGGCTGCAGGTATCCGTATCACTGCCGCACGGCGGGAAAACATCCCTGCGCTGGGCGGACCTGACCTTCGCCGAAGAAAGCGCAGCTGACGTCGTGCGTCGCTGCGAATCCGAGAAGTGGCGGCTGCACGATGTTGAAACCGGCCACTGGACCGAAAAAGGCCTGGCTCGCACAGAGCTGAACACAGCCCAAAACCCGGAAACCGTAATCAAGGGTCCGAGTCCCGTATTCTTCGAAGTCCGGCAGAAGCGCCACATGTTGTCCTATTCGTCTGGCCGGTTCACCGAATTCGGCTATCCGGCGAGTGCTCTGGTTGATTCGCTTGAATCCAAACCCGGGAAGGCCGCCGCGTACTCAATCGCGGGGCCGGGCGACGCCAGGAGTATCTGGGTCGAGATCTGTCCCGGTCGGATCAGCGAAATTCCGCTGCAATTACTGGTTCTAAGGTCAGGGGGGTCCGAGAGATCGCTGGCCAACCTGAATGCGACGGCGTTCTCAGCCGGAGATCGCATCGAACTGCGCCTCTATTACGACCAGGACTCGAGCATCGACCGTCTCGAGTTCGTGAATTGGATGCCCGGAGTCCGCAGCGCACTCGGCGCCGGGTTGAGGTATCTTGCAGTTGCCGGAGTTGATGTTCAGGCGGGTGCAGCCCGGGCCGGGGCCGGCGCATTCACCCTCACCATCCCTACCTCCGAGCCCGCGCGGTGCCTAGGCGCGACTGCAGTCGTGGATGTCGACGGGTGCGCGTACTTTCAAAGAGAGCTCCCTGTCCTGAAGCCGGGCGATTCGGTTCTGTTGACGCTTTCGCCGGAGGGCCGCGCTGTAGTGTCCGGTCTGCCAGAATTCCGTCCGGTTCCGGCATCTAATTCCGACGCGTGGGCCGGCGACGAGTTGCACGATGCGATCGGCAGATCGCTAACCCAGGTGATCCGCTGCTGCGGAGGAGCAATGCCGATAACAGTGGAGGGCCTCCTGTCCGAGCGGCAGTTGTCGTTCTCGAGGCGAATGCAGATCGCCGGTTCGCCGCCGGGCGAGTCGAGTCTGGTTCCCGGGAAGGTCTGCGGCCTGTTGCCAAACAGCGCGACTGTTATTGTGCGTATCGGCCGCGAACTCCGCACGGTCCTGCTGCCGAAACTGGTGGCGGGTCTGCCGTCCTCGCAGTTTCAGGCGGTCGCTGAGATGCTGCGCAACCGCACCTTATGGTTCCGGGTTGAGCAAGGCCAATTGATGGGCGGACTTTGCGAGGACGCCGAATCGGAGTTTGCGGTGGAGCGGGTCGGCTGCCTTGGCGAAGGCCGGCTGTCTGAGTGCGGGGCGATCTTTTCTTCGGTCGAATCGAAGGCTTTATTTTGGGTCCCGGCCAGAGAGAGCGTTTGGGCGTGGATCTCGAATTCGGATGTCGAACTCATCGGTGCAGGCGCATCGCGGTGGACAGGCGCGCCGGTGGCCGAGGGGAGTTCGCAGCAGGGGCTGTCGCTGATTCGCGTGGCCGGAGCCCGGCGGGAGTTCAGGGACTTGGTCATTGGCAAGGAACTGGACGTCATTCCGATCCGCAAGAGGATGGACGGCGACCGGGAGACCTGGCTTGCGACCGCTGTCTCCACGGGGCTTCTGGTCGAGTGCGAGTCGCCGTCTGGCCAGGACCTCGTACTGAACAAGAGAATCAGAGTTGAGGTTGTTTACCGGACCGAAGGCAGGTGGAAGAGGATAGTGGCCGTTCCTCAGGGAGCCAGGCGTTTAACGTTATCGCTTCCGGCGACGCTGCTGAAGCAGATCGAGTCCGACAGGGGATGGTCGGACGAGTTCGGCGAGTTCATACAGGCGGCTCTGACGAGCTTCCATTCGGGCGCGACCGATGTTGAGAGCCTGCGCGCGCTGGCCGCCGCCGATCCGGCGCGCGCGTTGATCGCAGCGACATTTATCGCAAAGGCAGGGCCGCTGTCTGCAAGAACAGTTGCAGCGCTTGGCGACACTGCCATGGAGTGGCGCCAGCGAAGCAGATTCTCCCCCGAGGTGAAGCCTTATCTGGCGTTAAACGCGATCCTGCTGCTGGATCGCCTCGGGAGGCTGGACGCGAACAAACTTGCCGTCGAAACGCCGCGCTACACGGCTGGCCACTGGCGGAGCCGTCTCGACGACTGGCAGTGGGAAAGCGTGGCCGCGTTTCACCAACTGGCACTCCGGGCAATGACCAGTCTCCATGCCGAAATCGTATGGCGGTTCGCGTTCAAAGAAACAATAGACCCAAATGTCCAGCGCCGTCTTGCCGAGATAAGGCCGCTTTTCCGGAATGGGCTCACTCCGTCCGAATTCAACAGGATCGCCGCCTTCGGCCGGGCGCTGCGATTGCGGCGGCAAGGCCCACGTCCCCTGGCGGACGCTCTCGCTGCCGCAACCTGCGCCGATGAGGATCTCCGACCGCTTCTGGAACACAGCAAGGAGTTTGCGCCCATCGCTTCGCGTTTGGTTCAGATCTACCGGACGCTGCCAGTCTCGGAAACCGGGCTGCCGAAACAGCTTTTCCCGATTACACGCCTTCGTTTGGAAGAGGTCCTCCGCGAGATCCGCGGACAACGATTGGACCTCACGTTCGGGCGTCCGCTGCCGTTGAAGACGAGCGCAGAATCCGAGGACGAACTCCGGCAAGGCCCGGCGGTGAGTTTTCGGGCTCACGCTGCTCTCGCATGAGCGGAGCAGTCTGGATGGCAATTCGCCTCTCCGCGCCGGAAGTTTAAAGAAACGTGAGATCTCCGGACTAAATTGCTGGGCGTTCGAAACCTCGGTGAGCAGTTCGGGCTCCGCCGAGAGAAGTGTAACTATGTCTGCAACTACTTTGACCGGGATTGCATCGGTTGGCATCAAAGGCCGCGAATCCGCGGCTAACTACGATCTGGATTCGAGCTTTTGCACACCGAATATGCAAGATGCTGATTCTAAATGGTTTTGGTGGCGCTAACGGGGGTCGAACGTGTTAGGGCCCGCCTCACCCCGGTTCAGTTCAGCGTAGGTCGTTAATTCGGGGTTTGTCCTGGAACTTGAGTTTGCGCCGTCATACGCAAGAATCCATAGGCGTCTGAGCGCGGTGTGAGCGCAATTGCTGCTTCCGCCTGGGCTTGCTCGGGCAGAAGCGTCCGGCTGCCAGTGACGTTCGCAACAAAATACCCTAGAAAGCACACAACACAAAAACCTAGATTTGATGCAACATGATAGCCTAGTAATCGTGCAGCACTAAAACCTAGTTTTGGCACGGCGATTTTCCGGACACAATGGCCACTCCTTCCGAAAAACTGGCGCTATCCCTTGAGATCCTTCACTCCCTTCAGAAGCCGAATGGAGCGGCTGCCATCCGTGCGCGCGACCTCACTCGCACGCACCGTGAACGGCTCCTGAAGAACGGCTTCATCCAGGAAGTCATCAAGGGATGGTACATCCCCAGCCGCCCGGACGAGATCAGGGGGGAGAGCACGGCTTGGTACGCGTCGTTCTGGCGTTTCGCCGCCGCTTACCTGGAGACGCGCTTCCGGAAGAACTGGAGCCTGTCCCCTGAGCAGTCACTCTCCCTTCACGCGACTAACTGGACGGTGCCGCGGCAATTATCCGTGCGGTCGCAAAAGGCCACGAACACTGTGACCAAGTTGCCCCACGGCATCTCATTGTTTGAGCTTCAAGCGGCACTGCCGCCAGCCACGGACCGGACGGATAAAGATGGCCTGCGCATCTACTCGCTTGAGGCGGCACTCATCGAGGCCGCTCCGCGCTATTTCGTGAATTACGCCACCGATGCCCGTACCGCGCTCGGGATGATCCGCGACGCTTCCGGCCTGCTGGCGCGGCTCCTCGAAGGCGGCCACAGCACTATCGCGGGAAGGCTGGCCGGTGCTTTGCGAAACATTGGACGCGGTGCGTTTGCCGACGAAATCATCGCGACTATGTCGATTGCCGGATACACGATGCGGGAAAGTGATCCCTTCGTGGAGCACCCGACCATCGTTCTGCCCCCGCGCGAAACCTCACCTTACGCAAATCGGATCAGAATTCTGTGGCAGAAGATGCGCGGTCCGGTGATTGAAGCGTTCCCGAATGCGCCGGGACTGCCGCGCACCGCCGAAGCATATATGAAGCGGGTCGATGAGGCTTACGGGTCGGATGCGTATCACTCACTGTCGATCGAAGGTTACCGCGTGACGCCGGAGCTGATCGAGCGGGTGCGCAGCGGCAGCTGGAACCCCGACACGAATGAGCAGGATCGGGAAAAGCGCAATGCTATGGCGGCACGGGGCTACTGGCAGGCGTTCCAGCTTGTACAGAAAAGCATTGGCAAGGTGCTAGTGGGGGAGAATCCGGGCGCTGTTGCCGACGACGACCACCGTGCCTGGTATCGGGAAATGTTCGCTCCCAGCGTGACGGTCGGCTTGCTGAAGGCCTCCGATCTGGCAGGCTACCGCAACGACCCGGTTTTCATCCGTAAGTCCATGCACGTTCCGCCGAACAAAGATGCTGTTCGGGATCTCATACCCGCATTCTTCGATCTCCTGCGAGCCGAGGAACACCCAGCCGTCCGCGTCGTGCTCGGACACTTCATCTTCGTTTACATTCATCCATATATCGACGGTAACGGACGCATGGGGCGGTTCCTGATGAACGTGATGATGGCGGCGGGCGGCTATCCCTGGACCGTCATTCCCCTGAATGAACGCGCTGCATACATGACCGCTCTCGAACGGGCCAGCGTGGGGGAAGACATCAAGCCTTTTGCCGAATTTGTCGGGGCGCTTGTCCGCAAGCGCCTCGCGGGAGAGCCTCTACCGTCGGTACCGCAGGGGTAGAACGCTCGGAACTGTCGCGCCGTGGCAGCCGCTCATGACTTGTTTACCTCGCGCCGTTTATTTCCCATGACGGCCCTTATTTCATGGAAATGCCACGGTTGAAAATCGTGTGCGTCCACTCCGATGTCGATTGACAGCAGCGCGGGGTCATCCGGCAGTTTGCCGTGGGAATGTCCGTAAAGATGCCAGACACCGCGGGAAGAATGATGCCAGACTCGCATGGCGTAGTGACATAGCACGATCCTCTGCCCGCCGACTGTAATCTCCGCCAGTTGGCTCCAACTGCTGAACGCGCCCTTGATCTCACCATGTGCAAGATCGTGATTTCCTTCAATCACATGGATGTTGCGGCAAATGATGCGATCACGGTAGTGTCTTGCCCTATCCGTTCCGCCGAGGCAGAAGTCTCCGAGGAAATAGAGGATGTCGTTCTCGCCGACCTTCTTATTGAGGTTGGCGAGAATCGTTGCATCCATATCGTCGATGGAGTCGAACGGGCGATTGCAGTAGCGAATGATGTTGCGATGACCGAGATGAAAGTCCGAAGTGAACCAGACATTGATCATAAAACGATTCCTCAAATATGAATTGACCGCGGAGCCCTAGCGGGTGGCAGGAAGCGCTTCGGCTAGGCCGTTAGCTGTGTCGTAAAGTCTGGTGGCTTGCCAAGCTTGCGCTCAGTCGATGGCCACCGTGCCTGCAATCAGAAACAGCCCCGTGTGCCAGTCCGATCACACGAATCACGTGATCGCCGTCGCGGCGGGACGCGTGAACGTTAATGTGAGAGGGCTTCATGGTGGGCCGTTGAACGAATGACCCATTATAGCTGCCTTGGCAAAGCCGTCACCGTGAACTCATGTACGGAGATGCGCCTCGGGTAACTTGGTTCAGTGGGCCGGATTTCGCCGAGCCCGCCATCTATGACAAAGCCGGAATTTGAACAAAGAGCAGCAGAAATGCGGGCACGAAATCTGGCCGCGCGCAGTCCTCAAAAGCCGCAGCCTCCAGCCTCTCCGATAAGCACTGCCCCCGCTTCGACTACCGCCCGACGAAAGATACGAGTACAGGAATGGCTCGCCGGCACGGATTTTTCTGACTACGATCCCGCACTGAAAGCGGTTAGAAGAGCCCCAACTATGGAGACCGATCGAGATGGATTGATCGACCTTCGGGGAACCTGCGTGCAAATAGCGGTTAGCCCTGAGCTCATCGTCCGAGGTGTGGCGCTCTGCAATGCGGTCCTAAAGGGGGCGGCCAAACGGGGGTGGATGGTCAACGCGGGCGCCACACCGGGTGCTCACCTGCGCGTGTCCATAACGGGCGAGCAGATGGACTTCATTGTTGAGGAGAAGACCGAGCCGATCCCTGGTCTTCTCGCCGCCCCTGGCGGGCGGCGTCCACGACGTCCGACCGGAAATCTCCAAGTGACCCTGGGGTCTGGATATCACAAGGTATCCATGTCGGACAAGAGAGGCACAAGGATCGAATCTAAGCTGGAAATGCTTTTCGAAAAAGGGGAGGAGTTAGCTGTCTCGATACGGGCGGAACGCGACCGGCTGGCCGCACAGCAACGCGAGTGGGCAATCGCGGAGCGCCGCCGCTGGGAGATCCAATCGCGAGTCCGTAGGTTAAGCGAGAATATGGAGGCATGGGAGAAGGCCGAGCGCATCAGACGGTATGCAAATGCGCTTGCCGCCGAAGGCTCATCTCGCGGGCCAATTGAGCCTGCCGGTGACCTCGCCAAATGGCTTGCGTGGGCTAAGAGATACGCCGACTGGACAGATCCGCTGACCGGACCACTGGAGGTTACACCTCAGGAGTTCTGGGAGTGAGGAGACGCAGAGCGCAACTCCGCCAGATTTGGCGACTGTCCAGCTCGGTTTAATCTAGAAAACATGACGCGCTATTACTGAATCTACTGATCTTTCATTCTGAGGATTCCGGAACGCAGGCCCTTCAAAACTGTGGGTCTCGCTTTCACGATAGTGTAGGCTCAGCCGTGGCGAAAATCGACGTGACAGCCGACGTCGGCGTGACGATCACAGGCCACCAGAACGGTAGCCCGCGCCAGCCCTTCGACTCCTCACCGTTCTGCCGGAAGAGCATAAGCGCCGGAGTGTCACCGACTCTGGCCCCCAGCACATCCGCTTGCTGCTTGGTGTCGGGCCCATTCGAGAATCGTCCTTCTTCGCGATACCGGGTAACGTTGCGATCAGTTGCCGTGAGCAGCCACACTTTGCCCTGTTTGTCAGTCTTCTTTGAGGTCCGGGAAAGATGCTCAAGTGCTGCCAAATGGGCCTTCCGAACGTCGTCCCCCGCGTCGTCAAATTCGAGATTCTCGTAAGCAAGCTCCAAGAGCTTCATCGCTTCTTCAACCGATATCAGTGCCGGCTCCTTTGCTTTCTGTCCTACGAGGCGCTCGATTTCCTTGTCCAGCACGGCCAGCCTCTTCAGACCGTTCGTTCTGGCAACGGTCTGAAAACCAATCGGCAACATCCTGCGTCCGGGGCGGATACTGGCGACTTCCGAGAACATCAATTTGTTGGGTGAACATGGAATGACGCGGTTCTGCGCATCCCGTTGGATGAAGTAAACACCACGATCATGAGCTCCCGACTCAAATGCCTCGCGAAGCGCCGCGTCAAACTCATGAATGTTTCGCATGATCTGATAAACATGCTGAGGGGCGTAAAACCGCGTAACGGCGAGGTCCGCCTTCGGGCGGGCACCATACATGCGGGAATGTTGGAGCACGGTGTCCTGTTGGAACTTCTTTGGGCTACGGCCGTAATAGAACGCGATCATATTGCTGATCGTGATACCACGATCCAAAATCTGGCCCCCGATGTAAATGTTTAACGGCCTTCGGAGTTTCAACTGCCCGTCGTCGTCCAGCAATTCCTTTGGCACCTTGTCAGAATTGACTTTTGTGATCATGAGTTCGCCACCGATGAGTGACCTCACGACCTCGGCCTTTGTCGCATCGAAGGTCGGCAGCATCGATCCGTCCAGTGCAATGGAGCGTTTCAGATCTGTGTAGGCCCCCTGGAGCAGACTGTTGAAGCGTGGCGAATCGGTCTTGGCCTCATCAATCAGCGCGTTGCGAATTGCCGTCGCAACCCTCTCCTGCCATTGATGCGATTCGCGCGCCTGCTCCGTGTGAATCAAAAAACTATATTTTTCAGGGCGCTCGCTGGCCGCCTTCGCCTGCAGCCGGCGGATGACACCTCCCACCACGAATGCCACCGTGGCATCGCGGAGCACCTCGACCCGCTTTTCCCCAAGTACATTCTCGATGCGCAGGCGGCGGCGATCTTCCTTCTTCAGCGTCTCGCGCTCGTCCAGTGGAACCTCTCTGTAGAAGTGGTAAGCGGGTGAATTGGGGTCCATACTGCGCTCGAAATAGTAGTCGCCTCCGACATATTTCGAATGAGTTGGCAGGACTACTGTGAATTTGGGCCGTTTAGGCGTAAAGAAAGGCGATCCGTTGATCCGGAGCTCTTCCTCCGGCTGGAGGTAAAGAGAGTATGGCGTCGCCGTAACCTGCAGAAAATCGGAGTCTGCCACCATTTCCCGCAGGCGATCAATCTGCCGCGAGATTTTTCCCACTCCAACCACACCGTCTTTTTTTTGCCCGCTCACCGAGGCATAGTCGGCCTCATCGTCCACAATCAGGACCTTCTTCTCGCGCAACTCCGGGTGCTTTTTTTCGAAGGCGTCCAAGAGACGATTCAAATTGTCGTCTTCTTTCTTGACGATCAGGATCAGCTTCTTGTTCAGTTCGTACGTTTCGAGATTCGGCAGGGACATGATGTCCTCCACTTGAACCTCCTCCGCTGAGATGAACTCGCGGAAGTCATCCTTAACCCGCGTCAGTGTTTGCTGAGCGAGTGAGACATTGTTCTTTGTAAGAATTACGGCGACACCATAGCCGCGGTCGAAGCAGCGGGCGATGATACCGAGAAACGCGCGGGTCTTACCGCTCTGGATCTTGCCCAGCAGCATGCCGGGGCTACGCACGGAAGTGTTTTCGTCGGCCAGAAAATTGACCGTTTCTTCGACCTTGGCCATCAGCTCCGGGTCATCGCCCCGTTTTGCAGCCAGTTGGTCGTAGTACCGTGACGCCGTCTGCAATTCCTTGCCCTGGCGCCTGTCCAGCCACGCCCGAATATGCGCGCCTTGAAAGACAGGGCCTGACTTCAGCTCAACCGTGGGTACAGGAAAATCCGTGAAGCGTTTGCGCCAATTTGCGACTGCCGAGGGGGTCACATTCGCGAGAGCGGCGATTTCGTGCAATCCGATGAGATCGATTTCGGGCATGTGTAGATCCTTTTCACACCTATTGTGAATTATCTTCACAGTAGCTGTCAATAGGATTCACAGAACTTTTGGGCTGTCAAAAAGCGGATCTGCCATTCGCGCGATCATTGGGATCGACGATTCGAAGCAACGAAGCCTCCTCCGCTACCGTGACCGGGGAGTGGCGGGGCCTTCCCTCTGCGGCCGGCGCCTTCGTCGGGCCGGTGTTGGAAAGACTCGTCCCGCGAGATCGCCGCCAAATTGGCAAACCGCTCACGCAGCGGATCATACAGCGCTCGCTGACGGCCGCGTAATGTGTCGCCGCAACCGTCGACGACTCCTTTATGAGAGAAACCACCAAGGCCAGAGGCGCTTATTGGGTATGTTTCTTCAGGGTATCCCACACCGCCTTGGGCTCCAAGACCACGTCCCACGTCCAAAAACCAAACCCACCGTGACCGTTAACGGCTTGAACCCACTCATCGAGGAATTGTCTCTTGCTTTGGTTTTCCTGCGTGTCCTGACCCTTTACTTCAAGGACAATATTTAAACCGCTCTTCAGCCGAATCAGAAAGTCAGGGCGATATTTCTTTACTATGCCTTGCCAGATATATAGAACCTCAAACCCCAGATGGTCATTCTTGACCCAGGCGTCGACCTCCTTTGCCTTATCCAAGACATAGGCCTCAGTCGCTTCCCAGGTGCTATCAAAAACGCAAAAGTTAACGTGGCTTCGTTGTGTAAGCTCGCAAGGGCGACCCGTATACCAAGGCCGCATGTCCCCTGTGGAGCGTATCGGTCGCTCGCGATCAAAGACAAGGTCCCGAGTGTGAACATTCTCAAAACGAATGCGTTCATAAACGTGCTGCACGATCTTGTTCATGTTTACCGTCAGCATGATGCGCCGGCGCAGGTCATCCTGATTGAAAAGTTTCGGATTGATCACAATTCGGTCGCTAGCCATAAACTTCTCGACTAGCCGAATAACCTGCGCCAAAAGGATTTCCTTGTTGCCCTTCCAGGTAGGTTTTACTTGGTCATAAACGTCTCTAGCACTTTCGAACACTATACGCTGCATCCGAAACCGCCTACCCAGTTCTTCAAGATCGATCGTACTGATCCGCGTTACGTCAGGCTTGCCCTCTACGATGGGGGCAAGTTCCGCCACGGTGGGTGTTGCGCCGGCATCGAGTTGTAACACGGGAACCGAGTCGATATCGAGTGTGAGCCTCGGACGATATTCGTAATCTATTCGTACTACGTTCGGCCACCCGATCTCGAAGGCTACGCGCTCACTCAGGGATCGAATTTCTGTTTTTGGCGAAGGTGGCGGCGGCGGGGTCCCCTCACCACCTTCGTGTGGAAGGAAAGTGAAAGGCACACCGAAGATGTTGACATATTCTGGGTCGAGAAGCTTTGATTGTGGGTTTATGTCATAAGCCGTACGCCGTAACCCTCGCCCAACCACCTGCTCACAGAGCAGCTGACTGCTGAAGGCGCGAAGGCCCATGATGTGCGTAACGGTTTTCGCGTCCCAACCCTCCGACAGCATTCCGACGGAAATGACATTCTGAATGTTCGCTCCTTCCGCGCCTGGCTTCCCGACCGTGTCCACCATCCGCCGCAACAATTCAGCTTGATCTTTTTTGGTCAGATGCCTCTTGATTCCGTCATCCGCACTCTCTTCTACGTCTTGGTCAACTCCGCCATTCGGAAACTCAGGTGCCTCTTCGCGAGATTCGGCCTTTTCAAGAACTTTGGAATCGATATGAAGCGTCCTGTCCGGCGCGCAGAGCTCGTCGATACGGATTTTTCCATGGTCGAAAGCATACTTTACGCGGGCGGCTGTCTCCGTCCTGTTGGCAACTGTGATCATTACCGGAGGCGTTGGTGAACCGCTTGCGGCCCACCGCTGCGCGGTTTCGAGCCAATCCTTTCCTAGTAGGTAATAACCCTGCTGGAGCAGGTCGGGCAGAGGCTCGTGTTCCTCCGCTCTACGGTTAAGGTCGTCCTTAACTTCGTGATCCGCATAGATGTGGTATAGGCGGGATTTGTAATCCGTGGTCAATCTGCCATCGTCCCGAACCACGACTCGGGGTGTTTTCACAAGTCCGGACTCAATTGCATCGTTCAGGCCAAAGTCACTCACTATCCAACCGAACAGTGTTTCTTCGGTGCTGCGTTTACCGGTCGGCGCGAAAGGCGTCGCCGAAAGGTCGTGGCAAGCCAGAATGTTGCGGGTCTTGTGAATTCGGTCTAAGCCACCGACCCACTGCGCAGCCGTTAGAAACTCTTCCTGTGAAAAGTCCTTGGTAATGGCTTTTGGTGGTACTCGCCATGCGTGATGAGCCTCATCATTAATGACGAGCCAGTTCTTGTAGTCGGAGTAACCATTCAAAACGCGGCGAGTGAATGCCTCATCGCTCTCCGGACCCTTCTTCACGATCTTTGGACCCGACTCGGGGTCAATGGGCATCAGTGCGTGCCAGTTCCTTACAACTACTCGCCCCTGCCGCAGCTTTTCATGAAGACCCGGAGGAACTATGTTAAACAAATCGTAGTAATTTCCGGGCGCATCCGGCTTCAGCACCTCCAGACGGTTACGCACAGTGAGACCCGGGGCGACTACGAATACGCACTTACTGAACCTGCGGTCCTGCGGGTAAGTAGCCTTATTTAGTACGTGCCAGGCGATCAGCATGGCCATGACGATTGTCTTCCCGCTGCCCGTCGCCATCTTGGTACATAGGCGAATGAATCGCCCTCCGTCGCTCGGAATCTCGATGCCGACTTTGTCCGCCGCGGGGGCCTCCGCTAACCAGATAAGAATTTCGATTGCTTCGAGCTGACAGAAGAAAAACCGATGTCCATGTCGCTGTTCGGGGTCCCGCCAATGCTCCAACAGTTTCTGGGTTATGCCAGACGTGCCCTGGTAGCCAGCCTCAGCCCACAACTTAACACGCGGTCGGATCTGATTCACCAATGGAAGCGCCCTAAAAACGCCGGGATCGTCAAAAGACCTTGCGCCGGGAGTGGCCGTGACATAACCGGCAGGCCTACGACCGCCCTCGCGGCTGAAGCTGCGAATTTCGCGATTGTATTTCCAATGAGAAGATGGCTCCTCAAATGGAGAGTTGATTATCAGGTGGGTGATGCCGGTCAATTCCATCATCAAACTCACATTGCCGCGTCAGCTTCAATTGACGAGATAAAGTCCGTATTATGACTGCCCACTTTCTGTGCCGCGGCTTGTAGATGCTCCCTAATGTCTGTGACGTGCAGGCTGTTATTTGAAACCATGACGCTATCCAGCGCACAGGCGACATAGACAAATATCTGATCACTTGTTTCCGCCTTAACAGCTTTCATCGCAGGGACAAAATGCTTGCCCAGCTTATCGGAGAGGTCAACCGGAGCATCGATGCGGTCAGCAAAAAGCACCAAATATCGAATCCAATGCGACACCAGCCCGATGTCCTCCATCTTCTTGGAGTAAAATTGCAGCCTATGTTGGTATTCGGCAAAGATCCTACTTTGCTTGCCTTCTTTCGGACGATCGAGACAGAGCTTGCGACGCTGTTCTGAGAATTTTCTGAGCAAACTCTCAATGTGGCCGTTCACGTTCATTGCAGGGTTGAAAACATGCTCGATAACATTGGTATCGATAACCAGGGCTTCCGTCATCTCGTCTCATTTCCGAAATCGAGAGCCTCTAGGATGTCTGCCCCAAAGAACTCCATGGGTAGACCCTTATCCATATTTCCATCTGGCCTAATGTCGATGTTTTTCACGACCACGGCTTCATGTGTACCGGCACGCTTATTGGGGCGTCTGCCAAGAGTAAAGAAAGCTATCGAGATATCTTCAGCCCGGAGTTCGCCTTTGGAAACGAGTTTTCTGAGTCGGAGAATGATGTTCGCGCTGTGGGTCTCGATCAAGCTGGGGACCTGTCGCTGGTTCCACAGGTCCGCGAAGAAGTCCCCCATATCCAATTGCGCCGTCGGGTGAAGCTGTGCTTCGGGTTGTTCAATGATTAGAAGCTGTCTTCTATGGTGCATCGCTCCTTGAACAAAAATCGGTAAACATTGACTGACTCCGAAGCCGAAATCTGCGAGAGAGCAGACCCCCTGAGTTTCCATGTTTCGCGCTTTGATGTGAGTGACCAAGGCGGACAGTTTATGACTGAAGGTGACTTTGTCGACCTTTGCAACGGCTGCGGTGTGTTTAACGATAAATTTCGCTGCCGCTTCCTCGGAATTCGTGAGAATATTTGCGAGATGAGGCATTGCATACTCGCCCCTATGTCCCACATCGCGGGGTGGAGGGCTCCCTGTTTGCACGACTTGCTGCGATTCTTCGCGGATCGGTGAGAGGTGGCGGGGCACCAAGAACTCCTGTCGGAGACCATCAAGAAACCTCTCCGCCACGACGCCTTCCAGCAGAGTATTAAGGCTGTCCGTCCGCTCAGCAAATCGCAAAAAACCGACGCTCGCCAAACTGTCTGCTCGTTTCCTAAAAATAAGCTTTTTTTCAACTCGACCGTCCACAACGTGGCGACCATACTTGAACCTGTTTCCGTAATGGACGGCTCCTGCGATCGTGAATGTGGCTTTTGGGGCCTCGGCGCGTACCGGGCGTTTTGGAACACGAAAATTGACCATTAGACTGTCAGGTTCAGTGCTTACGACACTGCCTCGAGACATGACACTCCACATTGCTTGGATTTCTGGCGGGGGAAGATCGTCTGTCTCTACAGTGATGTTGAACCGGCAATAGTCTTCCCGCTGCCCGCGTGCCCGCGTCTGACTATTGCGCAGGTCTAGCCACGTGCCTAACTTGACGTGTTCGCCATCGGTAGCAAAGAACGAGTCGCCTTGCGACTCGAGTGTCTGTCGTAACATCAGCAAGAATTTGATCAATGAAGACTTGCCGGCGCTGTTTCGACCAATTAGGACAGTGATAGGCCTTATTCTTACTGAAATCTCGTCCTGAAACGCTCGGAAATTGGCTAACTTGATATTTGTGATCATATTGAAGATGAGTCAGCTCGGGCGAGTCACTCTACCGGTATAATTTTCAAACTCTCAATTCCTCGGTCGTCGACGATCTTTATCCCGACGCGTCTGTGTTGGCCCAGATTGAACGGGAGCGATATCGTGCCTCGGTATGCTTCGATGGCATCTTCATCGATTTCCGCTTTCAGGTTTCGGGCCAACCGTGCCCAGCCATCTTTGTCACTAGCCATGGGGAAAAATACTTGACGCGGAAAGAGACTTCGTCCGTCATAGTCCGTGTCGAGCATCCAGGTTGCGATCTGGGCAGCGCCGCCGGATTCTATCTGGCCGGTCTTGGTGTTGTAGTAATCAAACCCGTGGACCTCGACCTCCCACTGATCGCGGTCGGCACCCCTGCGAATCTGGCGGAGCACAACGTCGGGTTGGCCGATCAACCAAAAGCTGTCGTTGATTGAACGCTTCTTCTTGAGATCGTCCGTAAGAAGATCGGCGTTCATCTGTGCTTTCAACAGCGTCACACCCGGCCAGTTGGTTTCATCGATATCTCTAGCCGCTTCGGGATCAAACTGGAAGGCAGCGAATAAAACCATCTTTGGTCGCGGTACTAGTTTCTGTGCCTCTTCAAGAGCCAAGGCCACTTGGCGCTGTTCGAGCGGAGCGTGCTCTGGTCCAAAGGATACGACGACGCGTTCAGGCTTTTCCGTTTTGGTCTCGCCGTCCGCGTTAAGATAGCGAGTTCCGGGCAAAGGCTCCACTCGGCTAAACTCGACCCGCTGTCCTCCCTTGCCACGAACACCCGTTCGGAGCAGTTCGTTTGTCCATTCTTCCTGACGTAATGTCGCGCCGCTCCGGGCTACCGATGCATCCGCAACGTTAGCAATCGCGCTCTCGTCGACCTCCTCTAGCGATCGAACAATAGGCGCCGGAACCGCCTCAATCGTGAACGGACCTGTTACCCGGGTTTTGCCGTGATCGGGAATTGGCTGGTCAAAGAGCGTCGCTGGATTCGCCCCTTCGCTGTTCGCGATTGATTTAAGCATGATGTGGGGGACAGTCTTATAGCGGAAGCCACTACCGACTCCCTCCTCGGGGCGAGAGAGTTGGTAGTAATCAAATACAGCCGTCATGAGACGCTGCTTGGTTAGAGTAGTGGCCACTCGGGATGTATCGCACGTAATCCATCTTCGGCCCCACTGTTCCGCGACGAAGGCGGTTGTGCCAGATCCGCAAGTGATGTCGAGCACGAGGTCTCCCGGATCAGAGGTCATCAGGATGCAGCGTTCAACAACCTTGGTGCTTGTCTCGACGACATACTTCTTGTCTGAAGCAAAACCTGCTATGCCCGTGTCTTCCCAAAAATTTGTGACAGGGAAGACCGGAAAATCTTCCAGATAGCGAACATAATAGAGGCCGCCGTCGGTAGCTTCTAGGCGTCCCGCCTTCTTCAAGGCCGCCATTCCTTCCTCTCCTGTCTTCCAATATCCTCGTCGAGGGCGATACGTTTTACCCCCATATTCGATCGGAAAATCTCCCGGTGGGCGCTGACTGGTGAGATTGTCTAGTCGATAAATCCGATATCCCTTTGGCAGGAGAGACTGATCCTTCTTTTCAGGAGCCGTGAGGCTTCGTCTTGTACCGTCTGGTAATGCGACGCGATTGTAGGCGCTGGCCCCAGCTCCACCAAACTCTTTATCTTTGTAGAGCTGGTGGTATTTCAACCTCTCTTTGTCCTTCGCATACATCAGCAAATAGTCCGTAACGCCGGGGAGCAGATCGCTGGTGGCGCTCGATGTCTTTGAAAAGGTTATCGTGCCGACCAGATTCTTGGCCTCAAAGATCTCTTCCAGAACTTCGCGTGCATGATGGAGGTTCTCGTCTCCAATCTGTACAAAAACACTTCCGGAATCATGCAGTAGTTCCCTTGCCAACAAAAGCCGATCCCGAAGATATGTCAGGTACGAATGGATTTCGAGCTCCCACGTATCACGGAACGCCTTGATCATCTCCGGTTCCGCCGTGAGATCTTCGTCTTTCCCGTCTTTGACATCGCGCTTGTTCACGAACGGCTGGAAATTTGAACCGTAACGAATGCCATAGGGGGGGTCGAAGTAGATCGTTTGAACCTGTCCGGCCAACCCTTCCTTGTCAAGCAAGGAATTCATGACCAGCAAACTGTCACCGGCGATCAGGCGATTGGCCCAGCCATGGGCGTGCTTATAAAACTCGATCGCCTCTCGGAGAGGAGGATTCTCGGAACGCGCGCTGAAGAGCGAAAGTTGTTCGTAGTTGTTCCCGTTTTTCTTGCGTACCGCTTCAAGAATACTGCGAGGATCGATTCGTTCGTGAACGTGAAGCGAAACATTTGGCACTTCAAATGTCGTGTGCTCTGCCTTTCCCGCCCACTGAAGTGAGGGGTCAAGATGCGGGTCGTAGAGGTATTTTCGTCTTGTTTCCTGTTGATCGGTGTCCGGTGTGACAAGTCCGACCGGCGGGTTGTTGACGCGCTTCTTGTCGGCGTGAGCGTACTGTTCGATGGGCCGCTTTTCGCTCGTCGTTCGATTTATCCTTGCCATGAGTGCGAAGGTCTATTATCAGCCACGGGCACCGGCCCGAGAGAAGAAAGGCTATCAGTCAAGTGCGCCTCGGGTCGGGTTGGCACGTCGCCCCCGGCGGGACGGTAACAGAAAGTGGCGAGTTAGAGGAAGTCGGGACAGGCCGGCCCGCCGGCCGAGCCCCTTCGAATCCTGTGGCACCGTGGGCTCTAAGGAGGAGTGTGTGGCGTAGTCCGTACAACAGGCGGAAGCCAGCACCGAAGTCGTGCTTCCCGTTGATCCTGGCACTCCAGGTAAAAAAATTGGGGCGTCCCTCCTCAGCTTAGTCGGCGCAACACGTCGAGAACGTTGATGATCGTTACAGCCGATCCATCGGAACACGTCTCGTCCCGGCAGCCCACGATCTCGTTGCTGTCCGTATAATCTTCCAGCCGGCAAGTCATGACGATGATCTGGTGATCATGCGTCCGCACGCTGTTGTGCAACTGTCTGCGGAACCACTCGAGACGTTCACTGTCACTGTGAACGAGCTGATCGTCCAGAAGGACGGCGGTTTTGAGCTGGGCGGCGATCGCCAGCCGGACGATTGTGGCAAGCTGCTCGCGCGTACCCACGGAAAGCTCCTCGATGCGGCGCGCTCCTCCCGCGGCAACGAAGCCTTCCATGTGGAGGTCGGGGTCGAGCTGAACGTGGGCGTAAAGGTCACCGGTCAGTGACAGAAATCGTTCGGTTACAGGAGTGGCCAGACAGCGTCCTAAATGCGAAGAGCGCCTCGTCTCCGCTGCCTCCAGCGATTCCAGCAAATACCTGGATGCCTCGAAGTCAAGTTCCTGCTCTTCGGCATACTCTCTGGCGCGCTGCACCGCTTCCTGCTCCTCTTCGAGGCTTTCGAGCCCCACTCGTCCCGCCACCAGTCCCAACTTGCCCCGCGCCTCATTCAGACGTCCCTCGCACGCCGTCAGGACCGCAGCGGCTGTCTCGAACGCCGAATCGGCAAGCAGGATCTCATCGCCGGATACTTCGGGGACCGTTTCCACCTCGGCAAGGCCAAGCCGTGTGGCTTCCGGATCCAGGCCGAACGTCTGCCGCTGAGCGGCTTCGAGTTCGCCCCGCGCCTGGTCCGCGCGCTCCTTGAGTTGGGCCTGGTTGGAAATCATGGCCGCCGCGCGCACGCGCATTTCGGTCAAATGTTGTTCCGCAGGACCGGCTTGCTCTCTGGCGTCCTGCAACTCCTTTGCGGCGGAATCGTCCCGCGGCGTTTGCGTTTCCGCATCGAGCAGCGCCCGAAGCCGGCGCTCTTCCTCCTCCATGGCCGCCACAGAGCCCAGCCCTTCCGCCCTGCGGCGCGCTTCGGGAATTCCCGTGGCGAGCAACTCGACACTAGCCAACGTTGTCGTGACGCGCGCTTCGGCTTGCGAGTGCCGCATGCGAGCCACATTGCTGTCGAAAGGCTCTCCTCCCGCCCCAGCACTTTCCCTCGCAGCAGCAAGCCGTTCCTGGATTTGGGCAAGGCGAATGCCCTCCGCCTCGCGGCCCGCCAACTCGAGGCGGGCGGTGGCGCGGGCGAGGTCACGCACCGAATCCTGATGTTCCAACCGAAGTTCGTCGGCCCTGCGTTCAGCGAGCGCAGCGTCCTGTTCGGCCTGCTGCACCTGGGTTTCACTCGCCCCGGAGGGCGACAAATCCGTGATGGCCCCCACATGCTGTCGCTCTTGCCGTAATTCGGCCAACTTTTCCGCGGCTGCGGCGTATCGCGACTCAGCGTCGGCCACCGCCTGGGGATCTGCCGCGTCACCGCGTTCGGCCAGAGCGCTATCCGCCGTCGCACGCTGCACCGCGCACAGCGCCACTTGGGTCATTCGCTCGGTCTGCAGTTGGTCGCGGACACGGCGCGCTTCTGACAGCCGCTCCTGTTCCCTGAGCGTGTCCTCGTTGATCGCTCCCCAGCCGCCGGGCTCCAACGCCGACGCAACGCTGCCGAGCGATACCATTTGGCCATTTAATGTCTCCAAATCCCTCCGGACGGCCGAGAGTCCGGCGATGCTCTCGAACATCGAGTCCGCCTCGCGATCGAGGCCAGTGGCCTCTTGTCGGAGCCGACCGGCCTCGGAGTGAAGCCTCTCAACCTGCTGGCGTCTCGATTCGATTTCTTCGATCGCGCCAACACCCGCTTCGGAAAGTACCTGCGGCGTTTCCGCAGCCAGCCGCGACTCCATCCGCTCGATCTCGGCCCGCCGGTCCATTTCCGCACTCCGCCTCCGCCCGCCCATACTGGCGAAGGCCGCAATCGCGGCCGCAATGACGGACAGCAAGAGTGCGGCGCCGATCGAGACCGCGGTTCCCGCCGATCCGCCGTAGCGCGCCGCGACGAACCCGGCAGCGGCGCCGGCGGCGCCCGCCAGCAGAACGAGGCCGGTCGCGGGAGAAGCTGCGACAGGACCGCCAGCCTTTCGACTCCTAATCTCGGCACGCAGTGTCTCTAGTGATGCAAGATGTTGAGAAGACGGAAACCGAACGCCCGCCACATCTGCTTCCAGAGCGGCCGCGTGGTCCCGCGCATCGGCAGCTCGCCGGCGATGTTCGCGTGCGGCGCTCTCCTGCGCGCTCATCTCTTCGACTTTCAATGCGGCCGCTCGGCGGCGCAACTCCAGAGTGGACCAATCCAGTGCGCGCAACCGCGCTTCGGATTGGCCGATCGCGGCCGCATTTACCGCCAGGCTCGCGTCGATTTCGGCAGATTTCGCTTCCCCCGCCTTCGCCGCGGATTGAGCTTCGTCCGCTCGCCGCGCCCGGACCACTGCTGTTCTGGCGCGATCCAGCGCCTCTTTCTCATCCCGGACGGCGGCTTCTGAATGGAGAATGTGTGTATCCAGGACCCGGAGATTCATCCCGTGCGCTTCGGCGGTTCGCCGCGCTTGCTCTTCCAAACTCCGCGCGTTGTCGAGTCTCGCGAATGCAGCCCTGACCGCGGCGTCGGCTTCGGCAGCTGCAGCGGCGGCGGTGGCCTCCCGAGCCTTTTGTTGATCGTGGTCTGAGGCCGCAGCGGTAAGCGCTTCGGTCAAAGCAACAGCTTCCCGTTGTTCGTCAAGGGCAGTGGCCAAGTTCAGCTCCGCGGCGGCGCGCAGTTCGTCCTGCCGCGCCTGCGCCAACGCTATCCCGGCCGCGGCGTGACGCGATTCGAGCGCCTCCCATTCCTGCACGCCTGCCTTACGCGTCCCGGCCCTCTCCAACTGCGCTCGCAGCTCCGATACACGCGCGGATGCCGCGGCGGCCGCGATCTCCTCCGACGATTCGTTCGTGGCCTGCGCGCGCGAGAGTCTGTCTCTCGCCTCTTTTGCCACGGCCTCGGCGGCATCTGCGGCCCGGGCTGCCTGCTCGCACTCGTTTCCGACTGCCTCCAGTGCCTCTTGAGCCTGCGAATACTCCTGCCGCGCGGCGTCCAGCTCCCTTAGAGCCGCAGCGTCGCGCTGGAGTTGCTCCCGCCGTGCGGTCGAGGCGAGGCGCTCGCGGAGCGCGTCGAGACGCATGCGCGCCCGGTCATGCTCATCAAGCGCGGTCTCTCGCTCCTGCATCAGCGCACGGATCTCATCTTCAATTTCCTTCCCTCGCCGCGCTGCTTCCTGGAGCTCTCGAACCCGGGTCTCGCGCTCACGTAATGTCGCTTGGGCACGGACGAGCGGCGAATCGGCCCCTCGCTTATGGCGGCCCTTCTCCGTATATGCTTCGCCGGTGCGTTCCTTAAGAATGCCCAAAAGGCGCGTGACAACCGGGTCCTGTCCCAACGCATCGAGCGCCCGCGTCACCAGCGCGCGCCCGGTATCGTCCTGGTCGCGCTTTAAGGTGGCGTCAAAGATGGAGCCGACCTCGCCCTGCTTGCCGAGAAGGGCGGTGGTCAGGTACGTCTCCGCGCGCTGCGGCGCTCCTCGTCCACCCGGGGGCGCGATTCCCCAGTTCAACAGCTCCCGGAGCTTGCCCTCCACGTCGCGGCTCTCTGCATGCGTAAGGTATCGAACGCCGCCATCGGTCGATTTCTCCAGTCGCGCTTTGACCCGTGTTCCCTGGGCGAATACCTTTTCGACCCGCCAAACGGCGCCCTGAATTTCGAACCCGAGGACCACCCTTGGAAACTGTCCGGCGACGCCTCCCCAGGTCTGAAAAGAGCGGGCTTCCGCAGTCCCAGGCGCGACCAGCAGCGCCGCGCGAATCGCGTCGGTCAGGGTCGACTTGCCGTGATCGTTCGGTCCGTAGACAACATTCAGACCGCGGCCAAACCGGAGCCGCGCGGACTGGATCGCGCGGA
The DNA here is from genome assembly GCA_963764845.1 of Terriglobia bacterium. Taxonomy (GTDB): domain Bacteria; phylum Acidobacteriota; class Terriglobia; order Bryobacterales; family Bryobacteraceae; genus BOG-234. Next base: position 75,890 of record CAVXUE010000003.1, read on the forward strand.
AGTGTTCGACATCGAGAGAGAGCAGCCGCATCTATCGGAACCCACTCATCATGCGATAAAGAATGACAAGGGCGCGGCGGGATTTCTCGCACGACGCGGCGCGCTCCTTGAGGGCCCCTGCCACTTCCTGTATGGTCTCGGGGGCGGCGTTAAAGTCCGACTCCTCGGCGCTGGCCTGGATGCGGAGCCTGGTGCGGTCCTCGATTACCGCGGCGGCGCGGCCGTGCGACGCCAGCGTTCCCGCCAGCGACCGCAGGATGCCGGCGATCTCGTCGTGCTCCGCGATCGAAACGGTCATCTCCAGACGCAGCCGCAGGATTGTGGAGGAAAGATCTTCCGCCGCAAGGTTGCGCAATCCGACAACGCTGCTGACGGTCTCATCCCGCCAGGTCCATCGTGCGACGCGCTCTTTCCGAATCCTTGGGGCGACTCCCCGGCGGCGGAAACTCACTATAGCGACGTGACCGGCGCCTTGCTCCTTGAAGTTTGTCGGCTCCGGAGTTCCGGGGTACACGATGGGGGCGATTCCGTTCTCCGGCATCACACGGAAACCGTGGAAGTCGCCGATGGCGAGGTAGTCCATACCGCGCTTCTCGGGCGCATCGCGCGCGATGGGGAAGTTGGTTTGATAGCCCTGGAGGTCGAAGGTGGAGCCGTGGACCAACCCTATACGGATACGGTCGTCTCCTTCCGCCCGATCGGGCAGGGCGAGCGACGGATCGTCCGCACCCGCTGTCGAGCGGCACGGTCTGGCGTAAACCACAGCCTCTGTCCCAATCTCGACTGCGAAGTCGTCGCGGTCAACGATGTGAATCCACCGGGGCAGAGCGCGGCGGAACGGGTGTCCCCGCTGGTAGACCGAATCGCGGGTCAGTGGATCGTGGTTCCCCGGCAGGAGGATGACCGGAACATTCCAGCCGGTCATGTGCGTGAATCGATCCGCGAGGCCGCGCCACCAGTCCTCCTCAGGTTCCGCAGTATCAAAAATGTCGCCCGCGCACAGGATGGCGCCGACATCATACTGCTGCGCCAACCCAAGGATGGTGTCGACCGCACCCAGCCGCGCACGCGCAAGCCTCTTTGCCGTCTCCGCATCCAACTGGCGTGAAACGTGCCCAAGGTGCAGGTCAGCGGTGTGAAGGATGGTCAGCACGGCTACGGAGCCGCTCCCACGATTTCGAACTCGACATCGAGAATCCGCTGCACCTCGGGCTTGCGGAAGCGGCGCTCATGCAGCCGCGTGCGCCACATCTGGTAGTCCGGATCGTTCCCCTTTTCGAGGGTCGAGATGCGATCGGCGAGATTTTGAATCTGACGCCGATAGTGCAGAATCGCCTCGTCCTCCTGCGCTCGCGCCGCGGCGGTCAGCGCGCGTTCCCTCCGGCGCTCCGCTTCGTCAATTCGATCCTCCATTGCGGCCTCTTTGCGGCGCAACAGCAGGACCTGATCCTCTACGTAGCGATCAAGCTGGCACAGCATGTGTTCGAAGCGATTGCGATCGCTGATGGCAGTCTCCGCCTGGTTCTCGAGGACTGCATCGGCTACCGCGTCTTCGATCGCTACCGGAGGCACATACTCACCCTGAGCGTCGCGATCGACGATAGGCAGCGAGAGCAGCGCCTCTACCGCTGCGGGATCCAGTGGATCGATCGCGCCTTCCAGCAGCGCAGTGCAGACCAGATGGTCTACCGATTCGATGCCCCTATAGACGATCTTCGTAACCGCCAGATGCCCACCGCGCCCATGCAACCCTGCCAGCGAATCGGGTAGGCACTCAGCGGGTCCTCCGAATCGAACCCGGAACAGCGTGCCCGAGGCGCCACGGGCCTCATCGATGGCGGCGCGGACCAGAGGATGTGCGGTGTGCAGCACATCGCCATCGCCCAGATCTCTGGTGTCGCCGATGACGACATCTCCTCCGTTGCGGTAATCAGCGGGCAATCCCGGCGCGGGAGACAGATGAAGCACGACGCGCCCGGGCGCTTCCGACCTCTGGAACGGCACGCCGATCGCGGTGAGAAAGCCCGCGACCGCCCGCTCAAGGTCTGCATCGAGTCCGGCAAGCTCAGCGGGGAGCTCATGCTCATACTTGCGGAAGACGGCGCGAAGAGTGTCGTCAAGCCGCTCTTCCACCAACTCCGCGGCCCGCGACTGCTCTGCATCGAACTCCTCGCGCTTCGCCTCCATCTGCGCTCGCAGGCCTCGGAGTTCATGCGTGACGTCGTCGAGGGATCGGGCCTGATCGTAAATGCGGCGGAGTTGCGCCTCAAAGTCCACGCCGAGTCCGGAGATGAGCGATTGCGGGAAATCGTGGGCCGGTTCGTGCAGGATGGCGTCTGAGCTGTCGAGCACCTTCCCGAACAGGTCGAGCTTCTGGCTCAGAATGTCGAAGGTGAGTCGCTGCGCTTCATTCTCGCGCGCGAGAAAGGTCATGACGGTGACGCCGCGGCGCTGTCCGTAGCGGTGGATACGCCCGATGCGCTGCTCGATGCGCTGCGGATTCCAGGGCAGGTCGTAGTTGATCAGGGTGTCGCAAAACTGAAGGTTCAACCCCTTCGCCCCCGCCTCGGTAGAGATGAAGATTTTTGAGCGCTCGCGGAACTCATGCACCAGCGCCAGCCGCAAGGCGACATCGCGGCTCGGCCGGTTCCCGGCGGGTAACTGCAACGCAACCTCCTGCTCCCACCGTACGAGCGCTGCCTGGGCTTCCGGAGTGTCATTGTCGCCTCGAAACAGGGTGATGTCTTCAGAGCCATAGCCGTTCTCCAACAGAAGGTCGCGTAGATAGCGCTGTGTGGTGAGCGACTCGGTAAACACGATGGCGCGTCCTGTCCCCTGGTCGCTGGCAGCGCGCTCCCGGATCACGCGCAGGGTATCGAGCAGGCAGCGGGCTTTGCTGTCGTGGGGCAGCGACGCGCTGCGCCTGGCGAACTCCTCGACTTGTTCGAGTTCGAGGCGGATGCGCTCGACCACCGGCGGCTCCGGTTCGGCTTCTGCCCCGGTCTTAGCCTCGGGTTCAGACTCGAACTCAGATAGGTCTTCTTCCAGATCCTGGACGAACTCCTGGACCAGCCAAGCATGGTTGGACTCGACTCGTTGAACACCGGACTCGACCTTTTGAACGCGGGCCAACTGGCCTCGCAGCCGGGCGGCTACCTTATCAAGGCTCGCGGCAAGCGCCGCAAGGGAAGAGGCCATGCGGCGGTGGAAACCGATGAGCAGCAACCGCTGGCTGCCCCGGAAAGCGACCAGTCCCGGCTTCATGAGCCACGCGGTGACGTCGTTATATAACGTTTTTTCCTCGGGGCTCATGGAGTACTCGACGAGCCGGGTCTGCCGCTCGACGAACGGCACTTCGAGAAACTCCTGGGCCTGCCGCCGCAGGGTCCGCTGCATGATGATGGCGAGTCGCCGGCGCAACTCGGGCGCTTGGTCGGGGAGTACTTTTCGATCGGAACCGTCGCAAAACAGCTCGCGGAACGTCGAGAGCTTCCCCAGAAGCGTGCCCGTAGGCTCGACGTATTGCACCAGGCCCCATAGTTCGGTCAGCGAGTTCTGAATCGGAGTGGCGGTCAACAGCAGGACGGGAGTGTCGCCGCGCTTCACCAGCTCACGAACGCGGCCGGCCGTGACCGCCTCGCGGGAATCGTCGTTGTACGTGCCCTGCTTGTCGAAGCGTTTATAAACACTGGCGAAGATCTCGTGTGCTTCATCGACCACGATGAGATCGAAGGGATCGACGGTCTTGAGGATGGAGGCTCCCTTGGCGCCCCCTGCGAGTTCGCGGTGAACGAGGAACACGCCGGAGCCTTCGAAGGAATCCGGGTCGAGCTGTCCCTCGCGGGCTTCGATCCCGAAGAGGCTGTAGAGCTCGGTTTGCCACTGCCCGAGGAGGGACTTTGGAACTACTAAAAGCACCCGCCGTATGCCTTCAGCGAGGAGTTGGGCTATGACGAGACCTGCTTCGATGGTCTTCCCCAGCCCGACCTCGTCCGCCAGGATGCAGCCTCCTTCAGGGATGCGGCGGAGCGCGAAGACGACCGCGTCTATCTGATGTGGGTTCGGGTCAATTCTTCCGCGCCGCTGAGCTGCCGCGTAGCGGCGGTGCTCGTCGGATCGTCGGAGCCGGGTAAGATCTTCGGCGAGCAGCCGGCGATGGATAGGATGAGGGCTGTTCACGTCAGATTTGATCGACCGGAAACTTCGCTTTATAGACGAAGCTTCATAATTCTACAGCAATTAAGTCACAGCGACCATAGAACACAGATGACTCTGAGAGGCTCGGTTTTCGCCTTAGGTGCCACGGTCCGCTCATCTCCCTAGTGATCGGTCCCGACTCCGGCCCTTTCGCGGTCTTGGGACAACGTCCCGTTCCTTCGGCTCCTCGATCTCACTGGTGGCCTTGGAGAGAGCCGCCTGATATCGTCCGAGCCAACCCGCCCAGCCGTCCTCCGTCGGCACGACGCCTCGCATGAAGAGTTCCCGCGCAGCCGTACGAAGATAGCCGGAATTGCTCAACAACCCTTCAGCATCACCCATATCGTTGATATCGATCACCGCCCTTCCCCCGGATGGCCTGCTTAACCGTACAAACGAGTTCGTCCGCAGTTCACCGCGACCGCGTGCAGCTTCTATTTCTGGCGTGTAATTGATTAAGTAAACCCTGGCGTCGGTTCCTTCCAGCATCAGGTAGTTGCGTCCGGACTGTTCGTCCTGCCCGTGAACAAGTACCCTGCCCTCGACAGAGGTCATCTTGGCCGGATCGAGCACCTCGATCCGCAGGCGACTGCATCGGACATCACAACGCCATGCGCGGCGAGTGTCTTCTGCCGGTCTGTGGTCCGCTGCATAGCCCGGAGAATCTGCTCGAAATCCCGGCGCACTCGCCAGGCGCTCGACCCCGACGATTCTGCCAGTCCCATCCGCTCGAGTACGGCGAGGCGCGCGGCCTCGTGTCGCACGCGAACGCGTGCCGACTCACTCAGATCAGCCTGTACCGGATTGCGAATGACAGAGAAGTAATGTGGCCCCAAGTCCAGGCGGATATCGCTCGCGTCTCTCAGGAAACGGCGGTCGATCGACGTGAATCGCTTTTCCGTGATTTCGCGCCGCTCGGATTCGAGCGCATCAAGTTCCGTACGATAACCGAGCTGGCGCGTGCAGAGATCTTCCACAACGCTCCGAATCCCCTGTTGTACGTAATCCCGACTGAGACGCAACGAACCACCGTCGCTTCTGATTCCCCGAACCACCATGTGAACATGCGGATGTTCCGTATTGTGATGCTCAACCGCCGCCCATTCGAGCTCCGTTCCCAGATCCTTCTCCATCTGTTTGATCAGGTCACGAGTCAGGCGAGAAAGATCGACCCGGTCGCCGAATTCCGGCGAGACGATCATTTTCCATAAGAGCTCGTCGCCAGCACCCTGCCAGTTTTCAAGCTGGCTGGCAATGTCCACTCCACTGCTCTCACGATTGAATCCGACGGCCTTCGCGTCATTGTCGAATGTGGCACTCTCGCGAGCCAGATAGCGCCCGTGCGCCCTCCATTGCCCTCGAATCCTGTTCTTTAGATACGTAACCCGGATCGCACAACGCTGATGGTATGGACGCATGCCTTTCCCTTTTCCGCCTGCGCCGCGGTTGCTGGTTTTTCGGCTGCTGCGGGCGTAATGCATGAGCAGCTTGAATCCGTTCGACCATGCGGCGCCCTCGTTCCGAACAGCGCGCGGCTTCGTCGGCCGGAGCCGGAATTCTCTATCCTCGTCAGTTCGCGCCATGGCCCACCAAGTCCTTCATGGCAGAGCGTGCGTCTCCTGACATGTTCTGGCCGGCAGACATTACCAGCCGGTCATAACGTTCCTTCGCGCGGGCGATGGCCTGTTGTCGGGCGTCGGGTGGTGGTTCCGGCACGCATGTCAGAACCACTTTGGCAAACGCGTCAAACAGCGCATAGAACGCCTGCTGACCACGACCCACGCGAAAGGTCTCCCGCGATACGCGATCAAACCCTGCGGCAATTCGTTCCTCGGTGCCGGTCATCACCTCTCGCCCGTTCAGTTCGTTCCGGATTGCCGCCCGGATGAACGCGCTGGAGTTTGCGTAACCTCTCGTTTTCACTGCCTGCTCGACCTGAAGTTGATCTTCTCTGGAAAGCCGGACCGCGATCCTGGCGTTCCGGGCCTTGCCTGTGTGTTCTTGCATAAACCAAACCCTCTACAGATAAGGGGGCTGGACAGGCATTTTCGGACAGCGGGGTCAAAATAGTTTGGATTCTTCCTCACTAAACTCTCGCGTCAGACAATCGTCGAACACGTGGTCGGCTTTGGCAAACGGCGTAAGGTACTGGCGCTGCGCATGTTGGCAGGGAAAAACACCAGATCGTTCGACAATCCCTTTATGTTCCACTACCTGTGTTTGTTGCCGTTTCCAGCCGCCAGGACATCGCCGGCTGCGGTTCGCAGCCCACAAACGGTCTATAGATGCCGAAAGACACCGAATAATACCGAATGCAACCGAACAATATTCGGTTCGGTTCGGCCTTCTGGCGTCTACAATGAAGGCATCGCAGGAACTGACGATGGACCCTATTGTCAGTAGGTTGTTGGAGGAGCTTCCCGACAAGGCTCCCCGATCAAAGCTGGAGCCTCATGCGGACGTTATCGCTGCCCTACGGCGGAAACGCCACACATACCGCGAGATCGCTGAGTTTTTCCGGGAACATCTGGGCATCGCTGTTTCGCCCAGTACGATCCACGACTTTGTCCGCGTCCGCCGAGGGCGGGGAAAACGAAACGTTGGCTCAGCCCAGGACGGAGTTCCTGCTGATCCGAAAGCTCTCCCTCGATCGAAGGCGAGTGAGAATCCGTCGGCGGCGGATGAGGCTGCACGGCAGAGAATAGCTGCCTTGAAGCGACGCACTCCCGCTGAAGAACCCCAGCCTCTCTTCAAATACGAAGAAGATGAGCCGCTCAAGCTGCGTCGCGGGCCGCCGTCGGCCAAGACCGACTGAGGCCATCTCAAAGTATTTTCGCTGTCCACGTCCAAAATCTGCTTCCTGAGCCCTTATATGTATAGGCTTGGAATTTTCGGCTACGGGGTGTTCGGATTCTCCGCTGCCAATCCCTTATAAACGAGGGCCTGAGTTTCCTGAGCAGGTAGCTGGGAGGTAGAAACGTGTCAGAGAAGAAGGAACGAGTATCAAGCGGCGTGCCCGCGCCGCGAAAGCGAGTGGTGTTCACTCAGGGCGGCAAAGGAGGTGTGGGAAAGACGGGGTTCATGATTCACCTCGCCGAATGGTTTGTCGCCAATGAGATCCCGTTTACACTCCTCGATCTCGATACCGAGAACAAGTCGCGCGGTAGCCTCAAACACTACTTCAACGGTCTCGCAAGGAAGATCAACATCCATACGGAGGCCGGACTCGACATGTTCATCGATTGCCTGTCGGACGGTGCTCCGGTGGTTCTGGCTGACATGGGTGCCGGGTCGGGTCAGGTGGCACTGAACTGGTTCGAAACCATGTATCCCGATCTGGCAGAAGAGGGTATCTTGTTCACCGCGATCGGCGTTGTTACGTCTGACCCCGCCAGTGTTGAGAGCGTTTTGAGCTGGGCAGCACGCCTCCAAAGCCGGGTGCAGTACGTGATCGTGGAGAACGCGACGTCTCAGCAAGCCGACTTCGCATATTGGCGGGAGAGCGATCAGGGCGCCCACTTTCGCGAGGTGTTTCAGCCGGTGGTTCTCTCTATGGAATACAGGCTCGCGGAACTTGAAAACGCATCGCGGCAACATGGCGTCACGCTCGCCCAGATTGCTCAACGGAAGACGGACGCGCCGGATTTGCAGAAGGCTTCGTTTGTCATCCGGGCGCAGAGTTACCGCCGCCGACTATTTCAGGAATTCGAGAAGGCGAAGGAGTTCTTTCTCCCATGAAACCCGTGGTATTGCTGAGCGAACCTGAGACGCGTCCCGACCTGAAGTGGGTGGAAGAAGTGGCGGCATTGCTTCCGGAGGAGTCGTCGCCTCGGCTGGTATCAGAATGTGCGCCCTTGGTTGCGTATGTTGCCACCGGATGACGAGGTCGCACATCTTGCCTATTCGATGGGATACCTGGCGCTGCTCACGCGCACCACGCCTGCACTTATCGCTGCCGAACGAGTAAGGCTGACGGCTACGCTCGAACGGCTTTCAAGCGAAACGGCCGCCTCGGTGAAGTCCACGGCAGACTACCACCAGAGGCTCAACGACCGATTGAGCCAGTTGCCCGGAGAGATCGCCCAGGGAATTCGCCCTGATGCTCTTGCAGATCAGATTGTGGCGGCAGTGCGCGAGCAGTTTTTAAATTGCGGTGTGCCGGAGGTGGTACGACTACTACAGGGGCAAGTAGACAGTCTCCGACAGCTGATGACCCAGCACGCGGTTACTCTGATCGACTTTCGGCACCAGTTGAACGAGACCCGGAACCGAGCGACGGCCGCGCTCAATAGCGTGAAGGCCAGCGGGGAAGCAGCCAGGGAATCAATCGATCTGTGGAACAAGGAGATGCGCCAGGTGCAATGGATGTGCCTGGGGCTGGTTTTGCTTCTCGGCCTGCTTATGGGCGCGCTGTTTTATTGGTGGATGTTTGATCCACAGGAAGTAGCGAAGACCAAACAGGCCGCAACTCAACAATCGCAACCCTCGGCTTCTGTCCCCGAGGAAAGCCCGGCCTTCGTCGCGTTGACCAGCATGTTCAACGCCGGCGTCACAACCGCACTGGTCAGCATGTCACCAAATTGCGCAGACGATCACGCGTTGCTGCCACCGGAGGACGTCCTCAATGCCCGATAGTTTAGCCGTAGAGAAGCACTACCGAGTCAAGGAGCTTGCGGATCTGTGGGGTTTCTCTGAAAACACGATAATCAAATTGTTCAGCAATGAAGACGGCGTGCTGCGGCTCGAATCACCCACGGGCAAACGGAAGTATGCCACGCTATCGATTCCCGAGACCGTTGCCATCCGCGTTCATGAGCGTCTTGGCAACCAGGCCCTCAAGGCGGCTTCCGCGCGCCGGAATCCACTTCGCGTAGTACATCTCCGTGATCTTGACGCTCGAATGTCCAAGCAGTCTCGATACATCGCCAATCGGAACGTCACGCAATAGAGCGCGGACGGCGAACGTGTCGCGCAATCGATGCGGACGGCAATCCTCCACACCACAACGTGCGCCAACGCTCTGCATCAGGTCGTAAACCTGGTACGCAAGCCCATAACCAGCGGTAGCCGGGCCATACCAGAATGGCCTGCTTTTCGACAACCATTGACATTGGTCAATCCTGGCCTTGAGACGATCAGTGAGGTATACCTCGGTCGTTTGAACTCGCGCTGTTCGCTTGCTTTTCCGTTGCGTGAATCGGTAGATCCACAGTCCCGATTCACCTTTGTGCGCAGCCGCCGGGTCGAATCGAATCGCGTCGCTAACCCGGATCCCGGTCTCAAGCATGACTTCGAGAAGTAGTCGGAACGTAACGGGAGCACTCGCGTACCCATCCCGCCCGCCTTTAAGCTTTTCGGCTCCAGCCAGAATAAGATCGACTTCCGCATCCGTGTAAGGATTCTTCTGCTCATGCGTAGCTCGATACGGCCTCACCTTTTCGGCTAGGGCGAACTCCGTCCAGCTGCGACGATAAGCCTCACGGAGGAAGCATCGAACTTTGGCGGTCACCTGCGCTTTGCTGGTCGCCGCCATGCTGCCTGGCAATCCTTCAACTTTGAAGTCTTCGAGGAGATCCACGCTCAGTTCGCCCATAAAGTGAACGCCACGCGTTGCGCAGTAGGCGCGCAACCGATCGAGCTGGAAACGATAGGCTGCGGCGGTTTTTTCGCCGAGTTCCTCTTTGCGTGATGCGCTGAACCGCTCGATGCAATCATCGAGGCGCGGACCGTGGACCTTTTGGTCCTGGCCGTTCTTCAGAAGTGCTTGCCTTTGCGCTTCTGCCGCCGCAATTATGTTAGTTCCGGTGCTCTGACGGGGAACGTGAGTCGTTTCGGTGTTCCCGTAGATCCACAGCGGGCAATCGCAATCCATGTACTTGCGTTTGGCTGCCGGCGTGAGTTTAAGTTTGTGAACTGAGCACTTTTCAGAGTGACGGCGATAGAGGGTTAACAAGGCTGTTTCCTCGTAACCCATTGTACTGCTTGTACATAGACCCTGTACAACAATTCTGTAAGTGACTGATTATAAAAGAATTGGTAGCGCTAACGGGAATCGAACCCGTATTTAAGCCTTGAGAGGGCTCCGTCCTAACCGTTAGACGATAGCGCCGAATCTCTCCCAGATTACCAGACTCGCGCCCATCGCAGCATCAGAAAGGCCAGAGGCGGCCGTTGGTCGAGCCCCAGGAGATTCCCGTGCTGATCCGCAATTGATTTCGCACCGCAACGAGTTCGGTGATATCGAAATGCCGGATTTCACCCGAAAAATTGACACTCATACCGCTGGAAAACCTTCGGGCGATCGAGAGCCGGCCGTAGTCGCTCTCATAATTGCCGAGGACGAACCCCACCGACGTTAACGTGTCGCGTCCCACTCCGCCCTGGATCGTATAGACCCGCCGGAACGGCATCGCGAAGGTGGCGCTGATCGATTCCTGCTCCGACGTCATGAAAATGCCGTTTCCCGGCGAGATTCCGTGGGCGAACGCGACCGAGGCCGTTCTGCCGCCTCGAAAATCCTTGATGAACTGAGCCGAAATATCGCTCGTCGTCGTTTTCGCGTTCGAATCGATGATCCCGGTGCCCTGCCCCAGCAGGGCCGCCAGGGCGGGAGCGACCGTGATCGTCTGGAATCCGATGCTCTCCACCTGCGAAACCCCGCCGCGCAGACGCAACTGCATCGATCTGCTGAAAGCATAGGAATAAATCCCGCCGACAGTGTTCGTGCCGCTGGTTCCGAATCCCTGCGAAAAAATGTAGTGATTGTACGAGTAGTAACCTCCCACCGTCATCCTGCTTGTCAGGCGGTAGTCCACGTCGCCGCGCGCCTGATCTCCCGTCGCTCCCAGTAGCCCCGGCGCGTCGCGAACCACCGCGAAATAAGAAACTCCGCCGCTGAACGACAGGCGCGCGCTTTTTTGCCAGGTCAGATCCGCCTGTGTCGTGAATTGCTTCGTCCCGTAGTCGGTAACCTGGATATTGGGGCTGATGCCGAGGTTGATGTTGGCAATCGTCGTGTCGGGCCCGAGGCTCGGAGCCTCCAGCGTGAAACTCTGCGAATACATCACGCCCGTGGCCGAGACGTTCAGCTTGAGACGGCTGCTGATTACATGGCCATAGTCGACCGCGAGGGTATTGTTCGCGCCATTGAAAGCGCTGGCTCCGCCGTACTGATAGTAGTTGCCGGTATAATTCACGGCGATCTGGTCGCGGCGGAAGTAATGCCTCCCGGAGAAGCCCCAGTTGATCTGGGTTCCGACAATGGTCGCGTTGCCGGGCGTTCCGTTCGCACTAACGCTCTGGCTGACTCCGTTGTTGTAGACCGCATTGACTCCCGCGGACTCCGTCCACTTCAATTGCTGCGGAATCAGAGGACGGTTCACGGAGTAGCTGCGGCTGAGCACCGCCGGGCCTGTATATTCCTGGACCGGCTGGTCGCCCGTATCCCCCTCTGTGACCCGAGGCCCAGACGGCGTATTGTCCCGCGTCTCCGCCGCGATTGAGCCTGGCGTCGGAGCCTGCCCCTGCCGGGCCTTTTTCTGTGCATCGCGGGCTGCTTTTTCTTTGTCCTGTTCGTCTTTGTCCGCCCCGGGGTCCAGCGGGTCGAATTGACGAATCTGCTGTTCGCGCTGCTGTTCGGGCGTCAATGCCGGCTGCCGCGGATCCTGCGGAGCCTCTACCGGAGCACCCACGTCCGGCGCACCCACGACCGGCGGCGTCTCAGGCGTGGAAGGGAGCGCGGGCTCCTGCGCCGGCAGAGAAACACAAACCGCTACAAATAACAGGGCACAGAGTCCCGCCGCGCGCATGTACATAAAGTCTGACGGACCGGGCCGAACCATGTCAAGCTCGAACCATGTCAAGCGTGGAACGCGTGCATGGCTATTATCTTGAGTATGCGGTTTCACACCGAATACCTCACCTTCCGCACCAAGAAACACAGGGAATACATAAACATCACCCCGCAGGTGGAGTCGGCGCTGGCCAAAAGCGGCATCGGCGAAGGCATGATACTCGTGTCGGCCATGCACATCACAGCGGGAGTTTACGTCAACGATGCCGAGGATGGTCTGATCGCCGATATCGACGAATGGCTGGAGAACCTCGCGCCGTTTCGCGACGATTACCGGCACCACCGCACGGGCGAAACCAACGGCGATTCCCACCTCAAAAGCCTGCATCGTGCATCACGAAGTCATCGTTCCCGTGACCAACGGAAAGCTGGATTTCGGCCCTTGGCAGCAGGTTTATTACGCCGAATTCGACGGTCAGAGGCCCAAACGCGTCATCATTAAAGTAATGGGCGAGTGACGGAACCATGATCGAATGATCGCCGTCTACACCGCCGAGGAGTCTCCCTTATGCGACCTAAAGCCTTTGTCGCTCTGACGCTTTGCGCGATCCTCGCGCCCGCCGCCGAGTTGCCGGTGCGCACGGTTGTGCTTTACAAACACGGTGTCGGCTACTTCGAACGCGTCGGGAACGCTCGGGCCCGGCGAATCCGCGCGCCTCGATTTCAAAGCCGAGGAAATGAACGACGTGCTGAAGTCGCTCACCATCAACGAGCAGGGCGGTGGAAAAGTCACGGGGCTGCGCTACGACTCGAGCATTCCGCTGGATCGGAAGCTGGGCGAATTCCCCTTCCGGATCGACAACGGCGAGCCGCTAAGCGCGCGTGATCGATCAGCTCAAAGGTGCGCGTATCGAGATGGAGTTCGGTCCGCAGAAGATCGCGGGCGCGATCGTTTCGGCGCGTCGTATCGAAGGCGACAAAGACCGGCCCGAGCGCGAGCAGCTGACTCTACTGATGGATTCCGGCGAACTGCGCAACGTGGATCTCGCCGCGGCCACCTCGATCCGCTTCACCGATGCAAAGCTGCAACTGCAGTTCAAGGATTATCTCGCCGCGCTGACTGGCGCCCGCTCGCAGGACAAGCGCAGCGTCTACATCGATTCCACCGATGCGAAATCGCGCGACGTGCAGGCCGCGTACATCATGCCGATGCCCGCGTGGAAGTCGAGCTATCGGCTGCTGTTCGTGGATAACGGTCAGCCGACGCTCGAAGGCTGGGCAATCGTCGATAACACAACCGGCGAAGACTGGACCAACGTGCATCTGTCCCTGGTCTCGGGCAAGCCGATTTCCTTCATCAGCCAGCTATACGCGCCGAAGTACATTCAGCGGCAGGGCGCGGAATTGCCAGAGGATCAGGCCGTGGCGCCGACGGTTTACACCGGCGCCGTAACTGGATTGGCCGCACCGCCGCCGCCCCCCGCGGCTAACCTCAGGGCTCAATATGGTGTTATCGGCGGCGTTCCCGGCGGAGTCGGCGGCGGCGCGGCAGGCGGCACGTTCCGGGCATCGGCGGGAGCGCAATCGGCGGAGATGAGCTCCATCGAGCCGGCCGGCGCCGCCACCGAAATCGCCGATCTCTTCGAATACAGCATCGCGCACGCCGGTCACGGTCCGCAAAGACGAATCCGCCATGATGCCGTTCCTGCAGCAGAAGGTCTCCGCGCGCAAGCTGATCATTTACTCCGATCAGAGCAAGCCGAATCCGTTCAGCGCCGCCGAACTGACCAACAACACCGGCAAGACTCTCGACGGCGGTCCCATCACCGTCTATGACGCGGGAGCATATGCGGGCGAAGCCCTCGTCGAAACCTTCAAGAACACCGACAAACGCTTCATTAGACTACGGCGTCGACCTCGGCACGCGCATCTCGACAAACCTCGATTCGCACAGTGATTCCGTGCGCGAACTGCACGCCCACAACGGCCTGATTATCACCCGCGCCGCGCAGGTGCAGAAGAAAACGTACTCGATCCACAACGTCGACGCGCGCGCGAAAACGCTCATCGTCGAGCACCCGGTGCGCGCCGGGTACAATCTGATCGACACCGCCAAACCCAGTGAAACCGCCCGCAACGTCTATCGTTTCGAAATCAAACTGCCGGCCAACGGCGCCCTCGATTTCCCCGTCACGGAAGAACACGTCTTCGATACGCAGACCTCCGTCTCGTCCCTGAATCCCGACGGCCTGCTGCCTACATCCGCAACAAAGCGCTCGGCGACAGCGCGCGGAAGCAGCTTCAGCAGATCGCCGACGTCAAGACCCAGATCGCGGACACCGACTCCGAGAAGCACTCGGTAAACGATCAGGTCACGTCGCTCACGCGCGATGAAGACCGCAACCGGCAGAACATCGCAAGCCTGTCCGCGGTCAGCGGCCAGCAGCAACTGGTGCAGGATTACGCGCGCAAACTCGCCGATCAGGAAACGCAGATCGCGAAACTGCACGATCGCAACGGGGCCCTCGATCAGCAGCGCGCCACGCTCCAGTCGCAGCTCAACGGCATGATCGAAAAGCTCGACTTCTAGCGCGGCGATTGCTCTCGCAGCGGCACCCTGACCGACCCCGCCACGCCGGTCGTGCGATCCTGCACCACCACGCGAAGGTCCTTCGCCTTTCCGTCGGTCTCAATTGGTTCGCTCACATTGAGCCCATTTGCGAGCGCGTCCTCGAACTGGCCGTCCGGAATGTCGATCCTGATGGTCTTCGTCCGCGCCTTGCCCGATCCCTCCAGCGTGAACGAAAGATCCACGGCGCCCGATCTCCGCGCGTTCTCGCGCGCCAGCTGTACGTCGTGCAGATCCACGGTCACGCGCACTTCAAAGAAACCAGGCTTCGCCGCGTCCGGCGCCGCCTGGGCGAGCAGCCCCAGCCCGGACGCGTCCAGCGGATCCCGCAGCAGGTCCGCCAGGCTCGCGCCCTGATCCGGATCGGGCACGGTTTTGGAAGCGAAATAACCTCCCCGATGATGGACACTCCCGGCTCGCCGCGACACCTTGACCGTAAGCTTGTGATACATTCCGTCGAGATTTTCCTCGGCCGGATAAAAGCCAAGCGTATAGGTGAGTTCGGCATCTTCAACCGCCTTGGCAATCGAATCCTCGATCCCGTTGGTGTTGTAGTAAGCGCGGCCTCCGGTAAGCGCCGCCACCATATTCATCGTGTCGAGACCGGAGGGTTCCATCATCCTGAGCATACCGGGCACGGTGCACTGCACATAAACGGGATTGCAATCCCCGCGTCCGCCCGTTTCCGCGTTCTGCACCGAACCTGACAGGGATAAAGTTCCCACCAGCCCGCGCGCGTCGACCGGATAGATCGCCACGTTCGCATCGTTGAGCGCCTCTCCTGCCTTCCTCATCTGCGGGCTGAAATCGAGCGCGTTATCATGCGGCCGCGGGACAAACAAAGGGAATCCGCCCGAAACCCATATCAGATTCTTGCGCCCCGGCACCTTGGCCAGGTGCCGCGCAATGGCTTCGAGCGCCTGCTGCAGATTAGTCGCGCGATCCTGCAGCACCACGGTCTCGAGAGCCTCGAGCGACCTGGCGATCATCGCATCGGCGATCGCGTCGTGGGTGGGGTCCGCCGTCACATCCGCCGACAACCGCTTCACCTCCTGCGGCTTCAGGCTCCTCACCGCCTGATCCAGGCGTTCCGGATCGTCCGTCAGATCCTGCACAACCCGCAGACTGGAGCCGAGAACGTAGATGCCGATCGAATCCCTGTTCCCTCGGGCCTGCAGGAACTGAACGATCTTCCTGTTGGCGAAAGGCTGATCCGTGATCGGCGTGTTGAGCCGGTCGATCAGCAGGATCGTCGCGCTCGCCGGAACCTCACCGCGCCGGTTCAAACGGTTCGAGACCGCGCCCACCGGGAGCGGTGCGGCCACCGGCGCCGCGGGATTGCGCGCCGACCGGACGGAAAAAACCGCGATCTTCTGCGGCTTGCCATTGTCGAACAGTGTGAAATCGTCCTTCGTCAGACCCGCCACGGGGCCGTGACTGTCGCGGACGATCGTATCCACCTGCACCAGACGCGTCCCGGCGCTGAACGTCGGTGTCTGCTGGGTTTCAGCAAGCACTGCGGCCAGGAACAGGAATACGACCGGTTTCCACACTTCTCCAGTATCCGCGAAATCCGATCGGTAACGACGCGTACATCTCCGCCCGATGGCAGCGGAATTGCTTTTTCCTTCGCGAGGTGAATTTTATGCGCGAATTTACATTGTTTGCATTATCCGCGGTGATTGGAATCGGTTTCGCGGCTTCTGCGCCCCAGGCGAACGCTCAGGTCAGTGTGGACATCGGCGTTGCTCCCGAGTGCCCTTATGGTTATTACGATGTCGCCCCTTATAACTGTGCTCCGGCCGGTTACTACGGCCCCGAGTGGTTCAACGCCGGCGTTTTCATTGGCGCCGGGCCGTGGTTTCACGGCGGCGGCGGTTTCTGGGGCCACGTGGACAATCGTTTTCATCCGGACCATGGTTACAAAGGCCCCCTCCCGGAACGGGGCGCACGAGCCGAGGAATCCAGACGCGTGGACGCTCAGCATTTCAAGGGAAATGAAATGCGGGACGGTCGGGGACATACTCGCTGACCGCTCGGTGCAAAATTTTCCGGCTTAGCTTACTTAACAGGCGGGATCGTCGGGGCGCGCTTTATGTGACTGCCGGTCGCGTAGAGCGCGCGCCTTCGGTATTTTTACGATAAGGAAATCGTGGTCAGCCCATGCGGATGGCGGACTTTTTCCGCCGCCATCCTGGCCGCATCGTTGACGGTGAAGAGCTCCAGGGAATCGAAATCGTCCTCAGTCACTGCCGTCAGGGCCGTGTCGCTGTACTTCGCGGCATCCGGGTCATGCCTCAGGGCCTTGCGGAATCGACCGTATTTCACGATGGCCGCGCCCAGCATGGCGTGCTTATAAACAAGATCCGCCACATATTTTGGATAGAAAGTGAAAACGCTTTCCCTGCGCATTGTCGGGCGCCGATCCCTGCCGATACTTGCGCCGCAGATAACCGCCCTGCAGCGGATGGATTTTCTCCAACTCCGCGCAGCCGTAATACCAGACCAGCAGAAACAGAATCTTTCCGGCGCTGATGCCGGTCGCAGCGGCCCGCCGCATCACCGTCTTCATGTGCTCCGGCGAATAATAGACCGCCCAGGAATCCTGGTACACCCGCTCGAACTCTTCCTTCGACATCAGCGGATGATCCATGGTGGCGTGTTCCAGATCGTACTTATTCAGATCCGGTTCCATGTAAATACCCGCTTTGTGCAGGCGCTGGTGATCCTCCGACCCCGGCAGCGGCGTGAGGCAGTGGAACTCCAGCAGATCGATCGGCAGTTCCCGCTGGATGATCCCGATATCGCGCACGATCGATTCCGGCGTATCGGCCGGGAAGCCCAGAATATAGCCGGCGAAGACCGTGACATGCGCGGCCTTCCACGCCAGCAGCATTTTGCGGTATTCGGTAATCTTGTTTTGCTTCTTGCGCGCGCCGCCAAGGCTCTCCGGGTTGATATTTTCGAGGCCGATGAACACCCGCACAACGCCCGCGCGCCCCGCCTTCTCGATGAACTTCGGCAGCCGGTGGCACATCGTGTCCACCTGGATCACGAACTTCACATCGAGCTTCTCCACCTCGCGCAGATGGATCAGGCGGTCGAAGACTCTCTCCCAATCCGTGTTGCGGGCGAAGTTGTCGTCGGTGATGAAGAATCGCTTGATGCCCTGCGTCAGATTGCGCCGGATGATGGTCTCGATCTCATCCGCCGAACGATGGCGCGACTTGCGTCCCTGCACATTGATGATGGTGCAGAACGAGCATTGAAAAGGGCAGCCGCGGCCCGCGTCGAAGCTGGTCAGGCTGCCGCCGGTGCGTTCCACGCGCGACACCGGAAGCATCGGCAGCGTGGTGCCTTCGAGCGCCGGCAGATCGTCCATGAAGTTGTAGAGCGGCTTGAGCGCGCCGTTCGCGGCGTCGCGCAGAACCATCTCGAACCGGCCTTCCGCTTCCCCGCAAAAAGCGAAATCCCCAGTTCAATCGCCTCTTTGAGCTCGGGCGGTTAATTCCGGCAGCATCGAGATCACGCCCGAAACATGGAATCCCCCGATGCAGACGTTCACGCCGGATTTGCGCAGCACGCGGGCGATATCCATCGCGCGCGGAAACTGATTCGACTGCACGCCCACCAGTGCGACAAGGCCATTTCCATTGGCCATTTCTCGCGCGATCCGCGCCGGTCTTACGCGCGTATTGGTTTCGTCGACGAGAAAAATTTCGATGTTTACGTCATCACCCAGAACGCGGCGTTCCTGGCAGTCGAGCGCCAGCCCGTTCAGGACCGCGAGCGTATTCGAAGGAATCGCCGACCGCAGCCACTGAATGGGATAGCCGTCGTCATCGTAGTGCGTCGGCTTGATCAGAAGCAGCGGAAAGCTGCTTCGCGCCGACCTTATCTGGCATCTAGCCATAATACTCTCTGAGGAATTCGGGTAGTGGGTCAGCTTCAACCGCAGGGGTTTACCGAACTCGCTGGCCACATCGACAGGTTGCGTGTTAGACGCCAAAGTGGACGAAGCAACGCTGCGTAAGTGGGTCCTTTGCGATTCAGCACAGGTGTGCAGATACCGCACAAGCAGACCGGCAGTAACCTCATTGGCTGTGATGTGGCGCTGGAATTGCTATTCTCCTTGAAAACATGGCCCCCGCCCCGAGACTCATTGTCGGCCTTTTGGCTATTGCTTCTTTCGGTGGCGAGATCAGAGCGCAGCCGTGCGACAAATTCGACGTAGCCTCGCTCAAAGTGAATACCAGCGGCGGCGGAGGTAGCTACCCAGAGCTGGGTCCGGGAGGCAGACGCCTCATCGCGACAAATCAGTACCTGATGGCGCTCCTCATGTTCGCCTACGATGTTTCACCCTTGCAGGTCTCGGGCGTTCCAAGCGCCTTTTTCCAGGAAAGATACGATATCGAGGCGATGTGCGAAGAGCCCATGACGAAGGAACAGCTCCCTCATCTGCTTCGGTCGCTGCTGGAGGAACGTTTTCATCTGTCCATTCATCGCGAACTGAAGGAACAGCCCGTGTACGCGTTCGTTGTGGGGAAGGGTGGTTCCAAACTCCGCGAAACCACGCATGGAAGCGAGCAGCCAGGCCTGAGGCAGGTCGGCCACAGTTTCACGTTCACCAATGCAACGATGGCGAATCTGATCGGCGTACTGTCTCAGGTGGCCGGACGCAAGGTTCTGGACAAAACAGGCCTCAGCGCCCAATACGATTTCACGCTGAGCTACGCTCCGGATAGCGACGGCCCGGGCCGCGACGGATCGAATGTCTCACCAGCAGCCGACAGCTTCCCTTATTCGGTGTTTACCGCTCTCCGGGAGCAGCTGGGCCTGGATCTCGAAGCCCGGAAGAGCCAGGTTGAATTCATTGTTGTTGACTACATTGAGCGGCTTATTCCGAATTAATCAAAGCATTACCATCCGCGGGAACCGTTTGCTCGTCGAACCCCTCGGGCATCAGTGCCTATACTTCGACGGTAACGGCGCAGTGTTTACAAGTCCAGACTGGCTGGTTTGTCGGCATCTCGGACGGTTGCGGACTCAGTTAGTGGTAACGGCAAGCCAGTATCCGGATCTTCTCCTCAAGCACCTGGTAAACGAGTCGATGCGCCTGATCAATGCGTCTGGACCAGAAACCCTTGAGTTCATGTCTTAATGGCTCAGGCCAAGTTTCGCAACGACATCCTCGACCGACAAGCCGGTCTGTCGTTGAGCTGCCTGCAGGAGGCGAGACTTCATCGATTCGCTCCTCAGCGGATAAGCAGTTTCCCGTTCTGACTCGATTTCCCGCCACAGTTCGATGGGCACGATGACCGCAGTCGGTTCGCCACTTTCGCTAATTCGTTCAACGGCAGACCGCTCCCGCAATGATTGAACGCATGGTGCCCAAAGGCGTCGCGCGACAATCACTTGTTTCGATGTAGCCTGGTCCCGCCACTTTTAATGGCTTCCCGATTGCCCGACCAGCCTGCATCCGCCGGTAAACTGACCCGCGATCGGAATTCGCACCACAACAGGCCTCGCGCTATCGCTGATGGATAGCCTCCGTCGCGAAAATAAGCGCCCGGGGATTCCCCAGGTCACTCGCTGGCCTCCATCCCGGATCGTCCATCACGTACAGGTTGAACGCTCCATTCCCCCGGGGGGGAATCGATAGCAATCAGCTTGGTTTCGTTTTATCCGCGTCCATCCGCGTTTATCCGTGGCTAAATTGCGTTACGACTTGCTCTTCAGAATGATATTGCCGACCGCGGTGTTCGATGCCGGGACATGGTAGAACCGGTACGCTTCCTCGACGTTATCGCCCAACGCGCCCCGCATAATCAGCCACATCACCATCTCGATGCCCTCGGCGCCTGCTTCCCGCACGTACTCCATATGGGGCATCTTCGAAAGGCCTTCCGGATCGGAAGTCAGCCGATCGAGAAAGCTCTTGTCGAAGGCCTTGTTGATCAAACCGCAGCGCTCGCCGTGAATCTGATGCGACATGCCGCCCGTGCCGAAGATGACCACACGCAGGTCCTTCGGATACGATTCGACGGCCTTGCGAATCGCCTTGCCAAGCGCATAGCACCGCTTGCCGGTCGGGGGCGGATAAGTCACGACATTCACAGGAAGAGGAATGATCGGGCATGGCCAGGCGTCCACCTGGCCAAACATCAAAGACAACGGGACAGTCAGGCCATGGTCGACCTCCATCTCGTTGATGATCGTCATGTCGAACTCATTCAGGATCAGCGACTCCACCAAATGCCACGCAAAATCGGGATCGCCTTTGACCACCGGAACTTTGCGCGGTCCCCAGCCTTCGTCAGCCGGCTGAAACTCCTCAGCCACGCCCAGACTGAAAGTCGGAATATATTGCAGCGAGAAGGCCGTTCCGTGGTCGTTGTAAACCTCGATCACGATGTCCGGATTGATCTCCGCCATGATCTGCTTCGAGCGCTCGAAGCCCTCGAATACTGCCTTCCAGTAATCTTCTTTGGTCTTGCCCAGGTCGATCGCGGCGCCAATCGCCGGAACATGCGAGCAACCCACACCGGCGACAATCTTTGCCATCTACGATTTCCCCTTCTCTGCCGCCTGCTGCGCCTTACTGCGGTTGCCTTCAATCGACCGGCCGCCGCCGATCATCATGCCGCGGTACTTCTCTTTTGTCGTGCCGGCCATCGACGCGGCCATGTCCTCGAACGAAAGCCCGCACGTTGCGCCCAGCTTGGAAACGTAGTAAATATTCCCGCCGTTCTGGATGATCCCGAGCCAGTTGCGGTCGAGCACGGCTTGCCGTTGCGCATCGGTCAACTTGTAGCGGTCAAGGTAGGCGGCGTTATCGGAAAGAAACGCTTTGCGATTCTCTTCCTTCATCAGCGACATGCAGAAATTGTTGAGGTTATAGCCCTTGGCGCAGGCTCTCTTGTCAAAAAGATACGTACCCGGTATGTCGGCGTACTCTTCGGATTTACTCATAGGGTAACGATTTGAGCATACTACCTCGACGCACGCACAACGTGGCGCCTGGACGCGTTACAATCTGTGAGCGATGCTTCACCGGATGATTCTTGTTCTTGCCTGTGCCCCGCTGTTGGCCCAGCAGTTCAAGATCGAAACAATTGCCGGGGACGGCGTGGCAAACGCGGTTCTGAATTATCCGACCAGTGTCGTCATCGATTCCAGAGGCAACCTCTATCTGGGCGACTGGAGCGGTTTCATCCGCAAGGTTCTTTTAGGAGGCGGGAACCTCATAGTCGCGGGTGTAGGGGTTCTCGGCTATAGCGGCGACGGAGGCCAGGCTACCAGCGCAATGTTCGGAAAGGCGGTTTCCATGGCCCTCCATGCCGCGGGAAACATCTACATTGCCGACGGTGAAAATAATCGGATACGGCGAATCGACGCATCGACGGGGATCGTCACCACAGTCGCGGGCACTGGCATTGCAAGTGATACCGGCGATGGAGGACCGGCAATCGACGCGGGTGTATCGCGACCCACGGGGATTACTGTCCACCGTGCGGGCAACCTCTATTTCTCCAACTGGTCGCGCGTCCGCAAACTGACTGCGGCTACGGGGATTATAGAAACGATTGCGGGTCAAACGACCACGAGCTTCGGCGGAGACAACGGCCCGGCAATCGACGCATTGTTTTGGGATCCTGTGACTTTTGCAGTGGATCGGGCCGGGAACCTGTACCTCGCCGACTACGAAAACTCCCGCATACGCATGGTTACGGCGAGTACAGGAATCGTCACCACCATCGCCGGTGGCGGCGCATGTGTCACAAGTCCACCCCCGCTGAGCGTATTGACGTGCCATGGGGGCTTCGCGGGCGATGGCGGACCAGCCACGAGCGCACTCCTGAACTACCCGGGAGGCGCCGCCTTTGACGAGCAGGGAAATCTCTATATCGCGGATACAATCAATCACCGGATTCGCCGCGTGGCAGCGTCTACGGGCGTCATCTCCACCATCGCGGGCACCGGCACAAGCGGTTTCAGCGGCGACGGGGGGCAGCGCTGAGAGCGGAGATCACATTTCCCGCCGGGATCGCCGTGGACGCCTCCGGCAGGGTCTCTTTCGCCGACGAAAACAACAATCGCGTGCGCGTACTGATTCCGATTGCCAACCCGGCACTCGATGGCCGTCCGCGCCACTGATTCCGATCCGGCGCCAAGGTTGCGGTTGCCCCCCGGAGAAGGGCGCGGCGCGATACATGCTTCTTCGGGATAAACATTTCTGCGCGGACTCGACGGCACCGTCGAAACCTATTTTCTCTCAGATTTTTCCCGGCAGCTGTTTGGCGATCTCTTTATAAATTGTCAGGCGCTGGATATTGCTCGTCCCTTCGTAAATCCGGCCGATCTTTGCGTCCCGGTAAAGCTTTTCCACGGGATAGTCTTTCGTAAATCCAACACCGCCCAGCACCTCGACCGCCCGTGACGCAACTCGCTCGGCGACCTGCGATGCGAAGTATTTGCACATCGCGGATTCCGTCACAAAGGGCATGCCGGCATCGCGCAGCCGTGCGGCGTTATAGACCATGAGCCGCGCCGCCTCCACCTCCACCGCCATCTCCGCCAGATCGAACTGGACCCCCTGGAATTCGGCGATCGGCTTACCAAACTGTTTCCGTTGCCGGGCATATGCGAGCGCGTGATCGAGCGCCCCCTGCGCCAGACCGGTCATCTGCGCGCCGATGCCGATGCGCCCTTCGTTTAAAGTCTCGATCGCGATCCTGTAGCCTTTGCCGGCCTCGCCCACGACGTTTCCGCGCGGTACCCGGCAATCGTCCAGCACCAGCTCACACGTTGAGGACGCGCGAATGCCGAGCTTGTCCTCCTTCTTGCCAACGCGGAACCCGGGAAAATCGCGTTCCACGAGAAACGCTGTAATCCCCTTGTAGCCGGCCTCCGGATTCACCGTCGCAAACAGCAGGAAGAGTCCGGCTTCCGCGGCATTCGTAATCCAGAGCTTGCGCCCCGTGAGCAGGTAATCGTCGCCTTCCTCCACTGCCCGCGTCGCCAATGCAAACGCGTCCGATCCCGAACCTGCCTCCGATAACGCATAGCTCGCAACGGTGTCGAGGCAGACGCGCGGAAGCCAGCGCTGCTTCTGCGTGTCGCTGGCCCATCGCTGAATGGCGTTGTTGAAGAGCGTGTTCTGCACATCGACAATCACCGACGCCGACGGATCCACCCGCGCCAGCTCTTCGATGGCGAGAATGGACTGGAAGAACGTTCCACCCTGTCCGCCGTATTCCTCAGGCACATCCACCGCCATCAGACCCAGCGCGAAGAGCTCTTCGATCAGCGCTTTATCGAAAACCCCCGCCTCGTCCATAGCGCGTACTTTCGGTCCAAGCCGTTCCCGCGCAAACTTTCGGACCGACGTCTGAAACATCCGCTCTTCTTCGCTCAGTTGCGTCAGCGGGGAGACCGTCATGAGCGTTATTGTACGCGCACAAACACCCCAGTTTGTTATAGAGTTTCCACGTGACTGGCCTGATGATGGATTATCCGCTGACGCTCACGCACATCCTGGAGCGCGCGGCGAAAATTTATCCCCGAAAGGAGATCGCCAGCCGCCTGCCCGATGGCTCGATGCACCGTTACACCTATCGCGATTTCCACCGGCGGTTGCATCGTCTTGCGCACGTTCTCCACGGGCTCGGGCTGAACGAGGGCGACCGCTGCGGAACACTCTGCTGGAACGGCTTCCACCATCTCGAACTCTACTTCGCCGCTCCCTGCGCGGGGTTCGTGCTCCACACCCTGAATCCGCGCCTCGCACCGGATCAACTCGCATACATCGCGAATCACGCCGGAGACGCCGTCATCTTCGTGGACGAAGTACTGCTGCCGATTATCGATTCGATCCGCCACGAATTGAAATCCGTCAGGCACATCATCGCGCTGGACGAGGATTACGAAACGCTGCTGAACTCCGCCCCGGACGATTTGTACCCCTGGCCCGCGCTCGAAGAGAACACGGCGGCCGCGCTCTGCTACACCTCCGGCACCACCGGCCATCCCAAAGGAGTCCTTTACAGTCACCGCTCTCTTTTTCTCCACAGCTACGGAACGTGCATGGCCGACGCGTTTGCTCTCAGCGAGCGCGACACGATCCTGCAGCTCGTACCCATGTTCCACGCCAACGGCTGGGGAGTTCCCTACGCCGGAATCATGACCGGCGCGAAGCTCGTTCTCTGCGGCCGGCATCTGCAACCGGCGGACATTGCGAACTTCATCGAACAGGAGCGCGTCACTTTCAGCGGAGGCGTGCCTACGCTCTGGATGACGCTCTACACGTACCTGGAGTCTCATCCAAAAGACATCTCGAGTATCCGCGGTATCGTGGCCGCGGGCGCCGCACTGCCCCGCCGCTTCGTCGAGCTGTACCAGAAAAATTACGGGATTCGCATCATGCTTGCCTGGGGCATGACGGAAATCACGCCCATCGGCACCGTGACCGCCTTGAAGAGCGATCTCGAGCGCCTGCCCGACGAGGAGCGTTTCGATTTTCTCGCTCGCCACGGCATTCCGCTCGCCGGAATCGACATCCGCATCGTGAGCGACGAGGGCAAGGAGGTCCCGTCCGATGGCGCCACCATGGGCGAGCTCCAGATTCGCGGACCGTGGGTCACCGGCGGTTACTTCAATGACCCGCATCCCGGCGATCGGTTTCAGGACGGGTGGTTTCGCACCGGCGACGTGGCTACGATCGATCCCGAAGGATATATCCAGATCACCGACCGCACGAAAGACCTGATCAAAAGCGGCGGCGAATGGATCTCGAGCGTCGATCTCGAAAACGAAATCATGGCGCATCCCAAAGTCGTCGAAGCAGCCGTCATCGGTGTGTTCCATGCAAAGTGGCAGGAGCGCCCTCTGGCTTGCGTCGTGCCCTCTCCGGATTACGCGGATCGCGTCACGAAGGAGGAGATACTCAACTTCCTCGAAGGGCGTGTCGCCCGCTGGTGGCTGCCGGACGATGTCGTGTTCATAGAGGCAGTCCCGAAAACCAGCGTGGGCAAGTTCGACAAGCGCGCGCTGCGCGAGCGATTCCAGAATTACCAGCTACCGGAGTGATCTTGTTGGTGGTATGAGTGGCGACTGAGAGGCTGAGATGGTGGCGCCATCCCAGCCTCCGTGACCAGCTAAGGAACCTTGCGGAACGTGGTTTGATCCAAGGCGCCTGATCTCGAACGTGATCTTACGGACCACTGGTTTCAGTCCAACGATGTACATGGCATCACCGCCTTTCAGTCCCCCTATTGACAGACCGGCAGCGTATCTGCCGGTTTCGCGTCGGGACTCGCCCCCGCCAGTCTGGAACTAAAAGCTTTCGAAAGGACAGTGACCGCGGGACCGTAATGTCTCACGCTAAATCCACCGCGCTAAAGTGGTTGAGTGCCCCTCGACGACGCACTCCGCTACGCCGCCGAGCGAAACGGAGTCCAACAGGACTTCTGGGACATCTTCGGGCAACGTCATTTAACGGAGCCGGAAACTAACCGCGCCATCCTCACAGCGCTCGGCCTCGACTGCTCATCGGAAGAATCCCTTCGCGCCTCTCTTGCAGCGAGCGCGAAGAGGCCGAGCATGCCCGCCCGCTCCCTCAGGTGCTCGTCGTCAGCGAGAACTGAGCCGCTGCAATTACCCGGCAATCTCGATCTTGAAATCGTCACCGAGCAGGGCGCAACGGCTGAGCATCCGCATCGAAAACGGCGTCGCCAGTCCGGCCGTGAAATTGCCGCTCGGTTATCACGAAGCGCGCGCGGGCGGCTGCGTGATGCGCCTGATCGTCACGCCGGATCGCGCACATCTCCCGGCGCCGGGCAAACACGCAGGGCTCGGCATCACGCTCTACGGTCTGCGCTCGCGGCGCAACTGGGGATGCGGCGACTTCCGCGACCTCATCGAATCTGATCGACTGGGCCGCCGCGACACTGCATGTGGATTTCATCGCGCTCAATCCGCTGCACGCGATTCACAATCGGCGCCCCTACAACACCAGCCCCTATCTGCCGAACAGCATCTTCTATCGCAACTTTCTTTATCTCGACGTCGAAGGCGTTCGCGGCTATGATCGCATCCGGCAGCAGCTTCGAAGACGCGGAAACACGGCGCCGCGATCGTCGCGCTGCGGTCCTCGCCGATCGTCGAATACGAGCAGGTGGCCGCGCTGAAACGCCGCGCTCTCGATCTTATATTCGAAGCCAGCCCGCCCGGCGTCGACTGCCGCGAGTGGATTGCCTGCGAAGGCGATCTGCTGCGTCTCTACGCCACTTATTGCGCGCTCGACGAACATCTGCACGCCGCAGAATCCCGACCTCTGGGTCATGGCCGGACTGGCCCGAACAATATCGCGATCCCGAAAGCGACGCCGTCGAAACAGTTCGCCGCAGAACACGAGCGCGAAATTCTCTTCCACGGATGGCTGCAATGGAACGTGGATCTGCAACTGGCCCGCGCCCAGACATCGCGCGCGGCGCGCCGGCATGCGCATCGGCCTCTATCACGATCTGGCGCTGGCCACCGATCGCTTCGGGTCCGACCTCTGGGCGCATCGCAAATTCTACGTGGCGGGTTGCGGAGTCGGTTCGCCGCCCGACGATTTTTCGCCCACCGGGCAGGACTGGTCCTTCCCTCCGCCCAACTCGCGGCAGCACCGCGCCGATGGTTACCGTCTGTATCGCGGAATCCATCCGCAAATCGATGCGGCACGGCGGCGCGCTGCGCATCGATCACGTCATGCGTCTGTTCCGGCTTTACTGGATTCCCCAGGGTCACGATGCCGCGCATGGCGCCTATGTTCGCGATCATGCGGACGATCTGGTGCGAATTCTCGCGCTCGAAAGCGTTCGCAACAACGCAGTGATCGTCGGCGAGGATCTCGGCACCGTCGAGCCCGAAGTGCGCGAAGCGCTCGCGCGGTTCGGCATTCTGAGTTACCGGCTGCTCTATTTCGAACGCATCGGCGGAGCCTTCAAACTGCCCGACCAGTATCCGGCGCAGGCGCTTGCCGCCTCCACCACGCACGATCTGGCCACAATCGCCGGATTCTGGACCGGCGCCGACATCGAAGCCCGACTGCGCGCCGGGACCATCGATCGTGCGGCGTACGACGCTCAGCAGGCGGACCGCGTGCGCGACAAACAGCGTCCTTCTCGACGCCTTGTTCGGCTGTCGGACTTCTGCCCGAAGGGTACGAGCGCCGGGCCGATCACATCCCCGAACTGACCGGCGAGTTGCACTACGCGATCATCGGATTTCTGGCGAAAACGCCTTCCGTGCTGTGGCTGGTCAACCAGGAAGACATGACGAAAGAGCCGGACCAGCAGAACCTGCCCGGCACTACCGCCCAATATCCGAACTGGAGCCGGAAAATGCGCTGGTCGATCGAAGATCTCGACGAACCTCAAGGAAGCGCGCGACTGCGCCGCAATGGTCGCCTACTGGATTGAAACTACAGGCCGAACATAGCATAAAGGTTCCATAAATGACCGTCTTTACACTTATTCACGTTCTACAGCCGTAATAGCAGGTAACAATGGGGTATCCCTGTCGTCTCAACGAAGACGGGTCCTGAAATATATATGCAGATGAAGGTGTGGATGAAATTCAAGACAGTCGCAATCGCGCTCTCCGCGTTGACGATAGCGTGCGTTTTGCAAACGGAGGCATGGGCTCAGAACGTGGGAACCATCCGAGGTACGGTCACAGATCCCTCGGCGGCGGTAATTCCGAACGCGACGGTGGTGGCGACCGGTAACGGAGTAACGCGTTCGGTCAAGAGCGACGGCCAGGGTAAGTACACGATTGCCAACGTGCCACCCGGAAAGTACTCTGTGCGCGCGGATGCCGCCGGTTTCGTTCCCTACATCACGCAACGGCTGTCGACGTTCCGGCCGCGCCAGGCGACCAGCCTCGATATCGCGCTGCAGATTGCGACGGAAGCGCAGACGGTTTCGGTGAACGACACGTCGGCCGCGGCGCTCTCGACGGACTCATCGAGCAACGTCAGCGCACTGGTCTTGAAGGAAGAGGACCTGGAGCAGTTGCCCGACGATCCGGACGATCTGCAGGCGGATCTGGAAGCTCTCGCCGGTCCGGCCGCGGGCCCGAACGGAGCACAGTTCTTCATCGATGGTTTCAGCGGCGGCCAGTTGCCCCCGAAGAGCACCATCCGCGAAATCCGTATCAATTCGAATCCGTTTTCATCCGAGTACGATCGCCCTGGTTTCGGACGCATCGAAATCCTCACCAAGCCGGGAACCGATAAGTTCCACGGCCAGGTTTTCGTGAATTACGGCAATAAGGTTTTTGACAGCCGTAACCCGCTGCTGACTACGGCGAGGCCGGACTATGAGTACGAGCAGTACAGCGCCAACCTCGGAGGCCCCATCAGCAAGAAGGCGTCTTTCAACCTCGATTTCCAAAAGCGCCACATCGATGAGAACGCGCTGATCGTCGGCTCAGATTCTGGGCCCCGGGCCTTCGTTCAGCGTCATTCCGAATTTTACCCAGGCGGTGCTCACGCCCAATCTGCAATGGCAGATCAATCCGCGCATTGATTATCAGCTCAACTCGTGGAATACGCTGGTGATGCGGTTCAACCATTCGTCGTCGTCCACGGTGGGCGGCGTCGGCGGCTTCGCCCTGCCCACTCAGGAAACCCAGACTTTCACCAAAAACAACATGGTGCAGATCACCGAGACGGCGGTCCTCGGCACGGTGGCCGTGGACGAAACGCGCTTCCAGTTCCGCAACAACAACGCCAACACCAACGCGGACGGCAATCCGAACATCCCCGGCGTAAATGTGAGCGGTGCGTTCAACTCGGGTGGCGCGCCGTTTCTCGGTGGCAACTACACCGACAACCGGGGCTATGAATTGACGAACATCCTGACGTTCACGCGCGGTGCTCATGCCCTCAAAGTGGGTGGTCGCGCGCGCCAGACGGATGAGTTCAGCAAGGCCACATCGGACTTCAACGGGCAGTGGAGCTTCAATGCTCCCAGCAGTCTCAACGGAATTCCGCAGTGTCTCCAGAGCTACGGCAGCAATCCCACTTCTCTCGACCTCTATCAGCAGACCGAAATTTTGCTGCAAAGCGAGCCCATCGCGCAAGTGCTCGCGGCGGGTTGCGGCCCCAGCCAGTTTACGCTCTCGAGCGGTATCCCTGTGCAGAACGTCGGGCAGTTCGATCTCGGCGCTTTTGTGCAGGACGACTGGCGGATCAAGCCCAATTTCACGCTGAACGCAGGCATCCGGTATGAGACGCAGAACAATATTCACGATCACATGGACTGGGCGCCTCGCTTAGCCATGGCTTGGGCGCCGGGCGCGAAAGGAAAGACGGCATCGAAAACGGTTGTCCGGGCGGGCTACGGCATTTTCTTCGATCGCTTCGCGGAAGCCAATGTGCTGCAGGCGCTTCGTTTGAACGGCGTCGAACAGACCAACTATCTCATCAACACCAGTAACCCCGGATATCTTTCCGTGTTTAATGACTACCCTCTGGCTCCGACTCCGGCGCAGGTGGCCTCAGCGGGCTTCCAGGCTCAGAATCAGGCGATTTACACGCTCGACAAGAGCCTTCGCGCACCCTACATGGGACAGGCCAACGTCGAGATTGATCGGCAATTGCCGGGACGCACGCAGGTCTCGCTCAACATCGTCGATACGCGCGGCGTTCATGTCCTTCGCGAGCGCGACATCAATGCGCCGCTTCCGGGAACTTACATCCCGCCTCCCTTTGGCAGCAACATTCCGGTGAACGCCGGTGTCCGGCCGTTTGCCGGCAGCGGCGTGCCCAACGCGAACGGCGACATTTATCAATACGAAACCAGCGGCCTGTTCAAGCAGCTCCAGGTGACTGTCAACGCCAGTACACGCGTGAATTCGCATCTTCAGTTGCAGGGCTATTACACATATGGCCAGGCTCACAGCAATGCCAGTGGCTTCCCGATGAACCAGTACAACGAAAGCATCGACTGGGGCCGGGCGGCCTTTGACATCCGGAATCGCGGATATTTCGGCGGCACCATCGGGTTGCCTTTCAGGATGCAGGTAGCCCCGTTTGTCCAGATGCAATCGGGCAGCCCGTTCAACATCACGACGGGCCAGGCGTTCGATGGAGATGGCATCTACAATGCCCGGCCGGCGTTCGGATCATGCAGCGTGGCTGGCAACGTTAAGTTGCCGAACGGCTTCGTTTGCTTCAATCCCAACCCGCTGGCAGGCGCCCCGCTGATTCCTGTCAACTACGGCGAGGGTCCCGCGCAGTTCTCAGTCAACCTGCGCCTGAGCCGGACCTGGGGATGGGGAGAAAAGGTGAGCGGCGCTACGCCTAATAATGGCGGCGTCGGCGGTGGCTTCCAGGGCGGCGGGCGCGGTGGTGGTGGTGGACGCGGCGGCGGTGGATTTGGCGGCGGGGGCGGTCGTGGCGGTGGCGGACGCGGAGGCGGACTCGGTGGCGGCAATACTGGCAAACGGTATAACTTAACCGCGAATATCGAGGCCCGAAACGCCTTCAATCACGAGAACCTGGCGGCGCCAGGCGGAATCGTCGGCAGCCCCACATTCGGGCAGTCGCTCGCGATCGCCGGCGGCAACGGCGCGGCCGGGAATCGGAAAATCACGCTGCAGCTTCGGTTCCAGTTCTAAGGCGGAGTCATGTTGAATGCACGGATATCGGCTCGCTTTGCCGCACCCATCTGGAGTTCATGAAATGGGCGGACGAGATCATGCTCGCCGCTCTCCTCAAAGTCCCTGCCGACCAGCGCAGGGCTGATCTGGGCAGTTCCTTCAAGAGCATGTTCGATACGCTCAACCACGTCTATCTCGCGGAGCTGGTGTGGTTCAAACGTATCCAGGGCGAAAATAAGCGGCTGGCCGAGCTGGAGAGCCCGGCTGACGCGGAGGCGCTTGCGAGTGCCTGGCCGGACATGCATAAGAGCTGGCTTGACTGGGCCGCTTTGATGGAAGCCTGGTCCGGGCCTTTTACCTTTCGCAACAACGCCGGCGCTGAATTAACCATGCCTTATTGGCAGATTGCGATGCACGTGGTGAATCACGGAAGCTATCATCGCGGGCAGTTCGCGACGATGCTGCGCCAGTCCGGCATCGCTCCTCCGGCGACCGATCTCCTCATTTACTACCGAACACTGAATCCTCCCAACCTGAAATGATCGCCATAGAGGTGGCGGCGGTGCTGTTCCTCGCCACTGTCATTCGCTCCGCGTTCGGATTCGGCGAGGCGCTCGTGGCCGTCCCGCTGCTCGCGCTGGCCGTACCGGTCGAAGTCGCCGCTCCGGTGGCCGTACTGGCTTCGATCACCGTAGCCCTCGTTGTGGTGATACAGGACTGGCGTCATATTCATCTGCGCAGCGCAGGATGGCTTGTGCTCTCGACCCTGTTCGGCATTCCGCTCGGGCTGCTGGTGCTGAAAACCGTCCCGGAGCATTTGGTCAAGGCGATCCTCGGCGTGCTGATCATCGCTATTTTCGATTTACTCTCTGGCGCGTCCGAGCCATTACGCGCTAAGGAGCGACCGGACGGCCTGGATTTTCGGATTCTGCGCGGGCGTGCTGGGCGGCGCTTACGGCGTGAACGGGCCTCCGCTGGTGGTTTTCGGGTCGCTGCGCAAGTGGTCTCCGCAGCACTTTCGCGCTACCCTACAGGGATATTTCCTTCCGGCGAGCATCGCGGGCATGGGCGGCTATTATTTCGCCGGACTCTGGACCCCGACGGTGACCCGATTCTACTTCCTGTCTTTACCCGGCATCGTGCTGGCGATCTTCCTCGGTCGTGTGATAAACCGGAAGCTCGACGCGCGCCGGTTCCTGCTGTACATTCATGCCGGATTGATCGGAATCGGCGTTCTGTTGCTGTATCAGGCCCGTTAGCGCTGATCGCGCCGATCGTATTTCGTCTGGTAGAAATCGACTCTGGCCTGATCGAGCCCGGGGTCCATTTCCGGCTTGTCTCCCAGCACCATTCGCCGACCGCTCGTTTTCCCATCGAAAGCCTCCCATTCGGGAAGTCCTTTGCCGTTGGGGTTTCCGTTGGTTGCGAAATTGACCCAGTAGGACGAGAGGGTGTCGGCAACCTGGCGATCCAGATCGGTCCACGGACGCGGCGGGAGCAGGTTCTCGAAAACGTAGGCCGCTTCCGCGCCGTGTGTGGCGCCGGACCCGCGGCCGCCACGCGGCGAAGCGGCGTTTCCTTCGGGCGGCTCGTGCGTGAAGTAATACAGATACGCTTTCGATTTTCCGGTCTTCGATTGCAGGCTGGCCCAGTTTCGCATCACCCATCCGAGTTCGTCGCGGAAGGCCGCCAGTTGCGAAGCGTTGGCTTCGTCGTCTGTGCCGCCGGGGTAGAGCTTCAGGTACTGATCCGCAAGATCGCCGTAGCGGCGGCGGATCTGTTCGACATACTTCGCCGCGGTGGTCGGCTGCGCGAAGAAGGTGCCTTCGTCTTTGTTGGAGCCGAGAAGCACCGGGACATCGAGTCTGCCTGCCTTCCGCGAAAACCTTGCCCACGTCCTCGGGCAGGAACCAGCCATCAATGACCGGCCCACCGCCGCGGATCTTCAGGATCTCCTCGGCAGGCTTGGCGCGAAGCTCGGCCAGCGAGTGGGCGCCAATCGTCTCAGCTCCTTTAACGCCGTTCTGTTCGGCTTCGGCAAGAGTGCTCGTATGCGCTACGGAAAGCCCGATCCACGCTCCGCTCTCGGCGATGGCGCGCTGGAACAGTCCTTTGGTGCGCGAAGAACCGACGAGATTGCCGATGCTCGCCGCGCCCGCGGAATCGCCGTCGACGGTCACCCGTTTCGGATCGCCGCCGAAGCCCGCAATGTTCTTCTGCACCCATTCGAGGGCTGCGGTCTGATCCATCAGAGCGTAGTTACCGGAGGCGTTGCGGTCGGACTCTTTGGTGAGTTCGGGATGAGAGAAAAAGCCGAGCGAACCGAGGCGATAGTTGATGGTCACGACGACGACGCCCTTCTTCGCGAGGGCCTCGCCGTCGGTCGCGGGCGATGCGCCGGAGCCGCTGGTGTATCCGCCGGGGTGAATCCAGAGCAGCACGGGCCGTTTTTCGGAGGGCGACTTCGCGGCGGTCCAGATGTTGAGGTAGAGGCAGTCCTCGCTCATTTTGGGTGCGGGGCCACCACGTGCGCCGCCACGGCCGGCGGCCTGCATGCACATGGGGCCGAATTCATCGGCTTTGCGAATGCCGTCCCAATGCGCTGCCGGCTGCGGCGCGCGCCAGCGCAGCTTATCCACGGGGGGCGCGGCGAACGGCAGTCCCTTGAAAACACGCACATCGGGATTCGTCCCCGTTATGCCCGAAACCACTCCGCTGTCGAGATGCACCGGGGCATCGATGGCGGCAAGCAGCGAGGCGGCTCCCGCGAAGGTGAAGACAAGGGCTTTCATTGAGCGTCGCATCGGGACTCCTGGGTGTCCATCATATCGGATTTTCAGGCGTACTTCGTGACGGTCGTTTGGCAAGCCAGGATTTATCGCGGTGAGGCTGGTGATCTTTTCGTCGTCCTTTCAGTATATGAGGACGCGAATTGAAGGGCCGTGAGCCTTACGTCACTCGAAGAGCATTCGGATAGAATTTTCCTGAGGATGAAGCGGCGTGGGCCAGCTTGTATCTAACCGTGAGCCGTCCGTTTGAGAAGCCGAAGACGGGGAAGATTGCGGTAAAGGTGATTAACCACTATGGGGAATAGGTTTGAAGGTTTATCG
This sequence comes from Terriglobia bacterium, assembly GCA_963764845.1. Classification (GTDB taxonomy): domain Bacteria; phylum Acidobacteriota; class Terriglobia; order Bryobacterales; family Bryobacteraceae; genus BOG-234. The sequence goes on from CAVXUE010000003.1 coordinate 110,271, forward strand.
GGTGTGATCCGACAGATGGGGATGAGTGCATCGCGGGCGGCGATGTTAAAGGTATGCTGGGATTGACGGCCATGGGTAAAGAGAAAAGCAGCGCGAAAAGGGCGACAGCGCCCGCCTCCGGCGGATCAGGCCCGCACTCGATTGAGGAGATCCTGAAGCATATCGACCCGGCTCCCGACGGGGAGACGGAACGCTTTGTCTCAGCGATTTACGCCGACCGCCGCGAGTCGGCTAGACGTCCGCCAGCCGGATGAGCAGGGTTGTCGTCGATACGGACATTGCGTCCTATCTCTTCAACTGGCATTCCTCGGCGAAGGCGCTTGCGGATTCGCTCCGCGGTTTTGAACTCGTCCTTTCTTTCATGACCGTTGCGGAGATGCGAACGGGAGCGATCGCCGCGAATTCGGGGCTGCGGCGCCGAGATCTGCTTGAGCAGTATATTCATGGCTTCGCCATCGCCTATGCGAACGATTCGATGTGCACCGAATGGGCAAAGTTGCGGGCCTCTGCCCGCGCGATGGGACGTGCGGTCAGTATCCAGGACGCGTGGATCGCGGCCAGCGCCTTGGATTTGAAGGCGCCGCTTGCCACTAATAATCGGAACGACTTCAAGCATATTAAGGGGCTTCGATTGCTCTTCTCCCAGCCAAGCTGATGAAACCATGCCTTCGATATTGATTCAGCTGGACGATGCGACGCTGAAAGCGCTGAAGCGGATCGCACCCGCCGCAAAACGCAAGCGGACAGTGTTCGTGCGACAAACGGTCAGGGAAGCGATTCGCAAACAGGAGTTCGCCCGTATGCGCGACGCCTATCTTCTGCAACCCGATTCTGCGGCCGACGCTGACGACTGGCCGGGCGCCGAAAGTTTTCAGAAGTGACACAGTTTGAGATCTGGTGGGCAGCCGGCCAGGACCCGCCGGCCGACGCCCGGCCCTTTAGCTCAGTCGCGATGACGCGTACGCGTATCTGAACAAATTGGTAGTCGCGGAAATCACGACGACCATTGGGACTATCCCGGTTGAAGTCGCGCTGGGCAGGCGGGAAGGCATGACGAAGCCGTGCGTCGTGAATTGCGACATCTTCGTACCGTGCCGAAGGGCGCCCTGTCAGAAAGAGCGGGCAGGATCTCTCCCCGGCGCATCCCGGAAGTCAAGAGAGCCGTCGGGTAAGCGCTGGGATGGGCGGAACTCATTGAAATCGATTCGCCCGGCGATTAGTTCTCCGCGGGGGTCTTTTCCATATGGTCGACGACCAGGATTTCAACCGACCCTTTTTTCGATTCCAGCCTGAGTCCCAATTGCTCCTGCAGAGCGCCCGGCAGAGTGGGTCCTGAGTTCTCGATAGCGGTCGGGTTGGGGCTGATTGCGTTCCCTACCCATGACAGGGTGAAATCGTATTTCCCTTTAAGCCCTGTGGCATCGATCACCGGGCGATTGGTTTGCCCCGACAATCTGCGGGCGAAATCTTCCATGGACATTCCGGCGGCTCGCAGCCGCGCGCGATCGTTGGTCACGATCATCGAGAAAGGCTGGCCCGGCGCGAGCACCGGGAAGCCTTCCTTGTCCAGCGTGAACTTCGCCGGCTCAGCGGTGGAAGGCGGCGCCGCACCCGGCGATTCCTTCAGCTTCGGCCCGCCCTTCGCGACAGTCAGTTCGTAAGCCGGCATTTCCTTCCGCTCGCGATGCATGGCCAGCTTGAAACGTTCGGTGAGAAGATGCTGAAGCATAAGACGGAATTGCTCTTCCGTCGTTCCCTCCGGCATCTTCGCAGCGATGTCGAAACCCGCCGAACGCATCCAGTCGGGCACCGAGAGCTGGTAAGCGTGAAGATCGTATGCCATTAACACGAGATTGTAGAGATCGCACTTGTCACAGGAGTACCGCGTGGGATCCGCCGTTCTCGGGCCGCCGCTGGAGGATCCCACCCAAAATCCCTGCGCGTAGGCGGGCATGACGGCAGGCTTGACCGAAGCGACTTCAAAGGACTGGCCGTATGCAAGAACCGCCAGAAGAGTACTGGCTGCGAATCGCACCATCATGCCTGACAGAATTTTACCTGAATCCGGGCAATCGGATATGAGATGATTTGTCCGAAACCCGTGATCATCGATATTCGCGCGCATGTCTGCGCCGCGCCCTCATGGCCAGGATTGCACTCGGTTTAGCCACGTCGCACGGGCCCATGCTTTCCGTTCCCTGGGAAGCCTGGACCGAGCGCGTCCCGGCCGATCGCGCGAATCCGCGCCATTTCTACCAGGGCAAGGTTTATACGTTCGACGAGATGGCGGAGTTGCACCGCGCCCGAGGTCTGGCGGCGCAGCTTACACCCGAGGTTTTCGCGGAGCGGCATGCGCGCTGCCAGAGGGCGATTCGCGAACTGGGCGATATTTTCGAGGCGGCGAAACCCGACGTCGCAATCGTGGTGGGGAACGACCAGATGGAGATCTTCAACAGCGATCACGTTCCCGCGTTTGCGATTTTTCGCGGCGATTATGTGGAGGGCATTCCACGCACGCCCGAATTTCTGGCGTCGCTGCCGCCCGGCGTTGCGCGCGCGGAACTGGATCGTACGCCATCCGTTTATACGCGATATCCGGGTGCGCCGGCCCTCGGCAATCACATCACCGGGCAGGTTGTCGCGCACAATTTCGACGTCGCGCAGTTGACGCGCCTGCCTACGGGAGCAATCGGTTCCAATGCCGCTCCGCACGCCTACGGATTCGTTTACCGGCGCCTGTTGCGGGACAAGCTCGTTCCCCACGTGCCGGTTTTCGTGAACACTTTTTATCCGCCGAATCAACCAACTTCCGCGCGATGCTACGCCTTTGGCCAGGCGCTGTTCCATGCTGTTTCAAGCTGGCCGGAAGACGTGAAAGTGATGGTGATCGCGTCGGGCGGACTCACCCATTTCGTTCTGGATGAGGCGTTCGATAAGAAAATTCTGGATGCCATGCAAGCGGGCGACGAAAAAACTCTCACGAGTTTGCCGGAAGAGATGTTTCAATCGGGTACTTCCGAAATCAAGAACTGGATCGCCGTGGCCGGAATGATGGCCGAGGCCGGGTTGAAAATGAAGGTGATCGACTACGTGCCGTGTTACCGGTCGGAAGCGGGCACTGGCAGCGCCATGGGTTTCGCGCGGTGGGGATAAGAGGGGCTGCCAGTCCCGCGCAAGCCCGCAACCTCCTTACACGGCGTTCATTCGTGATAGATTTTCTACAGAAAAGGAAGTGCCGCGGATGTATTGTCGAAAAGGTTTTTCCATCGGATTCGCAATTGCGGGCCTGACTGCCCTCGCTGCATCAGCCATGGCGCAGGGCCAGGGCCGGGGACAGCCAGCCGCGCCGTTCATGGCTCATCAATTGAAGCCAAACGTTTACTGGATTGAAGGCGGCGGCGGAAACAGCGCCGTGATCATTGGCGAAAAAGGCGTGATCGTCATCGACGCCAAGACAACCGCGGCGGGCGGGAAAGAACTGCTGGAGGATATCGCGAAGATCACCCCGAAGCCTGTCACGGCTGTCATTCTCACCCACAGCGACGGAGATCATGTCAACGGCCTCGCCTCGTTCCCCGCCGGCGTGAAAGTCATTGCGCAGGAGAACAACAAGAAGGAGCAGGAAGCGGCGCTCGCGGCAGGTGGCCGAGGCGCGCCGCCAGCCGACCATCTCCCGTCGCAGGTGATCTCGAAGAACAAAGAGACCCTCAAAACTGAAGGCGTGAAACTGGAATTGCTTCACTGGGCGCCGGCCCACACGAGCGGCGATCTGGTGATCTATATGCCGGGCGAAAAGATTGCGATCTGCGGAGACATCATCGCCGGAGGGAAAACGTCTGATCCGCTCATTCACCTTGAAAAGAACGGCTCTTCGGAAGGGTGGATCACGACGGTGAAGGGAATTGCCGCCCTCAACGCCGATCAGTTCGTTGAAGGACACGGAGATGTCCTGACGAAGGCCGACATTCAGAAGCGCCTAGCCGATGCGGAGGCCAAGCGGGCGAAGATCAAGGACCTCGTGGCGCAAGGCAAATCGCTCGATGAGATCAGAACCGCCGTTGGCGATCCACCGCCCGCGCAGGGAGGCCGTGGGCCGGGGTTCCCGAGCTTCACTCAGGTTGTTTATCAGGAGCTGACGAAGAAGGGTGCTTAACGGCGAAATCGGCCCGGTGGTGTAAGGTAACCATCCGAACTTCCTGCTCATTTCTTCGCGCATCGCGCCGCACCTGAGATAACAGAAGAAGAGGAGCGCAAGGCGAAACTGGCCTTCCGGTAGATCGTTATGAACAGAGAAGAGATTCTGCTCGCACAGAAGGAATTCCTTTTCCCGGCGGTTTTTCATTATTTCAAAGAGCCGCTGGTCATCTCGCACGCGAAGGATCAATACGTCTGGGACGCGGACGGCAAGCAGTATCTCGATTTCTTCGGTGGCATCGTCACGGTCAGCGTCGGGCACTGCAACGAAGAGGTGAACCGGAAAGTTCACGCGCAGATCGACAAACTCGAGCACGTTTCCACCGTGTTCGCCAACGAGCCCCAGGTGGCGCTGGCGAAAAAGCTGGCCTCGATTACCCCGAACGGCGCGCTGCGCAAGAGCTTCTTCACCAACAGCGGCACCGAAGCCAACGAGACCGCGATTCTGGCCGCGCGCTGTTTTACCGGGATCGACTGAAGTGATCGCTCTGCGGCATTCCTATCACGGGCGCTCGTCGGCCGCGATGGGCCTGACTGGCCAGGCGCCGTGGAAACTGGGACCGCCCCAGGCCGGCGTCGTCCATGCCGTGAACGCTTATTGCTACCGCTGCCCGTTCGGCCTCGAATATCCCTCCTGCGAGGTGAAGTGCGCGCAGGATATCGAGCAGGTGATCCGGACCACCACTTCCGGGCACGTGGCGGCGCTGATCGCCGAGCCGATCCAGGGCGTAGGCGGCTTCATCACTCCGCCCAAGGAATATTTCAAGATCGTCACCGACATCGTGCGGAAATACGGCGGAATTTTTATCTCGGATGAGGTACAAACCGCCTGGGGCCGCACCGGCGGGAAATGGTTCGGGATCGAGCACTGGGATGTCGAGCCGGATATCATTACCAGCGCGAAGGGGCTGGGCAACGGGCTGCCGATCGGCGTTACCATTGCGCGCCCGGAAATCGCCGACGCCATGAAGGGCGTCACGATTTCGACTTTCGGCGGCAATCCGGTGGTCACCACGGCCGCCAAAGCCGTGATCGATTACATCGAAGAGCAGAACCTGCTGCGCAACACCGAGGACGTGGGCGCTTACCTGAAGGGCAAACTGCTGGAACTAAAGGAGAAACATCGACTGATCGGGGACGTGCGCGGCATGGGCCTGCTGCTCGCGCATCGAGCTGGTGGAGGATCGCGAGACCAAGGCGCCCGCCACCGCGGCGACACTCTGTCTGATGGAAGCCGCCCGGGAAAACGGGATTATGGTGGGCCGCGGAGGACTCTACGGAAACGTTTTGCGCATGTCGCCGCCCATGAATATCGGGCGCGGGGACGTCGACGAGTTTATCCGCCGGCTGGACGCCAGTTTCCCCGGCTGAAATTCTTCGCCAAAATTGCTCGGACGGTAGGTAACATTGCACCACGCAAATCGGTCTGTTATCATTGGCAAGCAAGAGATCGGGTCCCCTCCTCTTGACCTACCACCTATTTCAAACCACGGAGTGAATTTAGCAACTGAATGAGCTTTACTGTCTTTTTGGGTAATTTGCCCATTTGGGTCACTGCGGACGACATTAAACAATGGCTCGCCGCCGAAGACCTTGTCGCGGACTCTGTTAAAGTAATCCGGAATCACGAAACGCAGGAATCCAAAGGATTCGCGTTTGTCGAGGCGCCCACGGGAGACGAGATGCAGGCGATCATTCGCCGCTTCGACCGAGCCCCGCTCGAGGACAAAATCCTCCGAGCCAACCCTGCGCAGCCGTCGAAGGGCGCTGTCAAGGTTGCGACTCCCGCCCCCGGCGCCGTCAAACCGGAACAACGAACCAACGGAAGCACCATCCACCGGCCACCAGCCGACAACCATCGGCCGCCAGCCGCCGAACGCCGCGGCGGAAGAAAGCGCGAGCATGAACCGAAGAGCGCTTTTGCCACGGAACTGGCCAAGGTCCTCTAGAACCAATCCGCCGAGCCGCGACCGTAAGGGAGCCGCACACCTGTGACTCCCAGGCGACAGGATGATGCCTGTTGTTCTTTTAAAATCAGCATCTTACCCCAAGGCATCCCGCGTGCCACCGGCTTCCCAATGCCGGTCTCTCTGCTCTGTACTTTCTTCTTGGAACTGCTGTCGAGCCTTGCCGCCGGGCAGGCTTTCATGCGCGAAGTCGCCGAGACCAACGTCAACCAGCGCTATTCCATCGAAAGCGTTTCCCTCGGGCGGTGTCGAACTCGATCGGGTGGAGTCCGCGAAACTCCCCACCACGCTTCGAGACCGGCTCAAGGCACTGGTCGGCCAGAAGTGCGACATGGCGGCGATTGCGGATCTCTCCGCTGAAATCCGCCGGGAACTGCATTTCCGCACCGTCACCGAGCGTCTGTCTGAAGGGCGACGCACCCGACATGGTCAAGGTGGATTTCGATGTGGCTGGCGGCGGCTGCCGCCTTCGATGTCAGCGTCCCCAGGCTCCTTTACACCTCGCAGCAGAAAGTCACCGGCGAACTCGATGCCAGCATCCGCTTCCACCGGAACAGCCTCACGTTCGGGGTGGTGAGCAACGGAGACGATCTGATCGAGCGTTTCAGCGGCGTGATGGTCCGTTTTGACAGCGCCGCTCTGGGCACCGACCGACTCCACGCGCAGCTGTTACTTTCGAGGATTACCGCGACCAGTGGAACCTGGCTACTCGCGACGCGAGCGCGTCTGAACGGAGACCTCTACCGCTCCCGTTGGAACGTCGCGCCACAGCTTACGTTCGCGGTCGCCGCGCCCGGTGACCATATCGGTTGGCGCCAGTTTCGAAGGAATGGAGGCTGAATCCCCCGCGAATGGCAGCCGTTCCGCCAACGCCGGCACTCTCGATGTCCGCTATGGCCATAGAATCGAGGGCGGATCCGTTCAGCAGCGAATCGAAGCCAGATACAGCCTTCGCGTGGCCACCCGGGCGCTTGGTTCCACCTACTCTTACGCGCGCCACATGATCTCGTTCAAATACGAAGCGAGATCCGGCCGGCACGGGTAGCCTCGGATACCTTCACCGCCGGTGCGATCACCGGTGACGCGCCGCTTTTCGACCGTTTCGTTCTCGGCACCAGTTCGCTGCTGCCGGGCTGGGATCGCTTCCAGATCGATCCTCTGGGAGCCAGCCGGATCGTTCACAACGAAATGAGCTACGGCTACCGGATGGGCGAAGGCACGGTCGAGGCGTTCTACGACGCGGGGTCCTCTGGCAATTCGGCCCGCAGTCGCTCGCCTCGCAGCTGCTACCGTCGGGCACTCCGCCGGCGTCGGATACAAACAGGGTATCTTTGTATTAACCACGGCATTTCCGATTCGGAACGGACGGATCGAACCCGTGTTCATGGCGGGCATGAACTATTGAAGAAGCGAATTCCGCTCGCGATCCCGATGCTCTGCGCCGCCTTGCTCCCCGCAAGCCTGTGCGCGCAGGACCTTGCCGTCCATCTGGACGGCGATTACCTCCGCGTCTCCCTGCCGCACATCGATTTCCTCCAGGGTAAGCCGCTCAATCGGCTGAAGGATGGCGGCATCGGTGGCGTTTATCGGCCAGGTGACGATCACCAGCACGCCCACTTCCCTGACGCCCATCGCCCGATCGCTGGCGCCCGGTTCGCCCTGAGCTACGACATCTGGAAGAGAAGTTTTCCGTCACAAAGATCGGCCAGACGCCGGATTCGCGGCGTTCGCAATCCCATCTCTCAGCGCAGGCGGCGGAGCTCTGGTGCCTCGATAACCTGGGGATCGACCGGTCCGAGATCCCGGCCGACCGGCAGTTTTACGTCAATCTCGATCTGCGGGTGGAAGATCCGAGGAGATGAGACCGGCATTATCGGCGACCCCGGCATCAGCATCTCGCGGCATGATCGAAATCTTCGGCCGCCCCGGCCGCGGCGCGCAGCCGAGGTGGCTGAAAAGCAGCGGTCCCTACCGGCTTGACGACCTGAAGAGAAGCGAAATCAAGGGGACGCGCGGGTGAGCCTGCGGACGCGGCTGGCGCTGGTTTTCATCGCCGCGACTCTGGTGCCGCTGGGCGCGACGGTCTGGCTCACGACGCTGTTGCTCGACCGCAGCCTGCGGCTTTCTCCCGTCGATCAGCTTTCCGAGCTTTCGCTGTCGCTGCAGAAAACCGGCCACGAATATTACGAACAGGCCGAGGCAGCAGTTGAAGGCGGATGCGCTGGCGGGACGGGTCGCCGCCGTTCCCGCGCCCGATGCCGCGAAGGATTTCCTGGCCAGCGACGATACCGAGCAGTTCTCCCTGACCGGGGACGGCGGCAACACATTGCTCTATCTGCTGAAAACGCCCGACGGCGTCAAGGCGTGGGAGCGGCCGCTCGGTATCCGCATGGGGGATCTCTCGCAGCCAGTACAGCGAGGCGCGGCGAACGGTTGAGCGACCTGGGTGGTCTGCGGCGCGGCTTCTTTCTCACGTGGGATCTGCTTGCCGCCGTGATCTGGCTGGTCGCGCTGGCGCTGGTGTGGCTGGTGGCCACGCGCTTCAGCCGCCCGATCGTGAAGCTGACCGAAGCGCTGAAGACCTTGCCGGCGGGAATTTCCGCATTCGCGTTCCGAACGAACGAACCGACGAAATCGGCCTCGCGACCGAGGCCTTCAATCGCACGGCCGCGCAACTGGAGCAGAGCCGCGACCGGCTGGTTAATCTGACCCAGCTCGCCAGCTGGCAGGTGCTGGCGCGCAAGACGGCGCACGAGGTGAAGAATTCGCTGACGCCGATCCGGCTGACGGTGGAAGAGATGGTGGCGCGCGGGCAGGAGCGCGACCGGGCTTTTCTGGAACAGGCCGCGGGAATTGTGGTGGATGAAATCGAATCGCTCGAGCGCCGCATCCGGGCGTTCTCCGAGTTTTCGTCCGAGCCGCCGATCTGCCCGGAGCAGCTGGATCTGCACGCGATCGTGGAAGAGCGGATTGCGTTTCTGAAGTCGGCGCATCCGGAAGTGCGCTATGCGGTCGAGGTCGCGGAGAACACGCCCAGCGCGCTGGCGGATCAGGATCTGGTGAAAGGCATTCTGGTCAACCTGCTGGAGAACGCCGCGGAAGCGGCGGGCGATGGCGGCCGGATTCTGGCACGCGTGCGTCCGATCGAGGATCGCGTCGCGATCGAAGTGCACGATTCCGGACCCGGCCTGAGCGAACTGGCGCGCACCTCGCTCTTCCAGCCCACCATTTCATTCAAGAAGCGCGGCATGGGGCTCGGGCTTTCGATCGCGCGCAAGAGCGCTCTGCTTTCGGGCGGCGATATCCTGCTGATCGCGGGAGAACTCGGCGGCGCCGGTTTCCGCGTACTGCTTCCTGCCGGCGTGGCTGAGGAACGCGCAGTATCGGCGCGCTGCCTCGCAGAAACGTATGCCATCCCGGCGCATCCTGGTAATTGACGACGAAGAGAACATCGGCCGCTCGCTGCGCATGATTCTGGAGCGCGAGGGTTATCAGGTGAACGCCATCGGCTCGGCCGCGGAGATGCGCGCGTTCCCCGAGCGCGCCCGCATCGATCTGTTTCCTGATGGATGTGCGGCTTGCCCGACGCCAGCGGCATCGATCTGCTGCGCGAACTGCAGGCGAGCGACATCACTGCGCCGATCGTGATGATCTCCGGCCACGCGACGATTGCGGATGCCGTGGAGGCCACGCGCGCCGGCGCTTTCGATTTTCTCGAAAAGCCGCTGGGGCGCGATCGCGTAATGGTCGCGGTGAAGAACGCGCTCGAGCAGGGAAGTCTGAAGCAGGAGAATAGGCGGCTGCGCGAAGCGGTGGGCCCGGGCACGAAGATGATCGGCGCGAGTCCGGCGTTTCTAGCGCGCGGTGGAGCAGGCGGGCATGGCGGCGCGGTCCGATGCGCGGGTGCTGCTGGTGGGCGAATCGGGCACGGGCAAGGAAGTTGCTCGCGGCGCATATCCATGCGGCGAGTCCGTTTGCGTCCGGGCCGTTCGTGAAGGTGAATTGCGCGGCGATTCCGGGCGAACTGATCGAGAGCGAGTTGTTCGGGCATGAGAAGGGCTCGTTCACCGGCGCGACTTCGATGCGCCGCGGCAAATTCGAGCTGGCCGATGGCGGGACGCTTGTTCCTCGATGAGATCGGCGATCTGCATGCGAATTCGCAGGCGAAACTGCTGCGGGTTCTGCAGGAAGGCGAGTTTCATCGCGTGGGCGGCGAGCAGGTGATTCGCGTGACGGTGCGCGTGGTCTCGGCAACGAATCGCGATCTTTCGGCGCTGGTGGCGCAGGGAAAGTTCCGCGAAGATCTCTACTATCGCGTGAGCGTGGTGCCGATCCGCGTGCCGGCGCTGCGCGAACGGCCGCAGGATATTCGCCCGATGGCGGAGTATTTCCTCGAAGATTTCTGCGTGCGCAACGGTTTCCGCCGGAAGAGTTTCGATCCCGGAGGTCTGGGAAGCGTTCGAGAGCTGCAAGTGGCCGGGCAATGCGCGCGAACTGCGCAATGCGGTGGAGCGGATGGCGATTCTTTCGCATGGCGATGTGCTGACCGCGGCGGCGATTCCGCTGGAACTGCGGCTGCCGCAGCGCGAAACGGCGCGCGATCGAGCGTGCAGGAGGCGCGCGAATCGGCGGAGCGCGAGCATGTGTTGCGGGCGCTCGAGGAGGCGGGATGGAACGTTTCGAGCGCGGCGCGGGCGCTGGGGATGGAGCGGACGAATCTGCATAAGCGGATTCGCGCGCTCGGTCTGGCGCGGGGCAAGTGAGATGCGGTCAGACTATGATTCGGTCGCTCGAGCCGGAGCTGATGGATTCGCCGGAGATCAGCTGGCCCGGTCCTCGAAAAATTCCACCGCGATCTCAACTTCGTCAACAAGTGCCTGGGGACATTTCCCACCATCGAGCGGTTTATTCGGAACGACGATCGCCGGTGCGCCGCGTGATCGATATCGGGTGCGGCGGCGGGGCGTTGCTGGAGTATCTGCGGGAGCGCATGGGCGTCGAAGTGACCGGCATCGATCTCAAGCCGCCGGATCACGCGAAGGTTCCGATCATTGCGGCCGACGCCGTTACCGCGCGCTTGCCGGAGGCCGACGTTGCGGTGTGTTCGCTTGTGGCGCATCATCTGACGCCGGAGCAGAATATCGCGCTGATTCGTAACGTCGGCCGGTCATGCAGGCGGTTCATCATTCACGATCTGATCCGGCACCGGATGCCGTTCGTGCTTTTCACCGTGTTTCTTTGCCCGCTGATCGGGCGCGAGGCGGCGGTGGATGGGAGGCAATCGATCCGGCGCGCGTTCACGCCGGATGAATTCGCGGAAATGGCGAGGACGGCGCTTGCGGGAACCGGGGGCACGTTCACGATCGACGTTTCGCGGTTTCTCTCGCGGCAGATCATCGATATTCGCTATTAACCTGGCAGGCCTTTCCACCGGCAAGATTGTCCCTGACGATTCGATAGTCGTCGAAGGCGATGTGCGTGAACTGGGGGCTTCCCGCGCATTCGCCGACAGCCCAGACGTCCGCCGCGGTTGTCTCCAGGCGCTCGTTGACACTTATATATCCCCGCTCCGTCAGCTCGACGCCGGCGAGATCCAGGCCGATACCCTCTGTATTCGGAGTGCGCCCCGCGGCGACGAGCAGATCCGTGCCTTCGACGAGACGATTCGATTCACCCTGCCGCACATGAAGCTTCACCGATTGTCCGGAAACTCCTTCCACGAGCGAGACCTCGGCATTCATCAGCAGCTCAATGCCCTCATCGTTGCAGAGTTGAGTCAGCCCGGCGGAAACATCCTCGTCTTCGCGATTCGCCAGCCGCTCATTCCGATCTACAATGGTCACGGCGCTGCCGAAGGGCCGCGTCGCCTGTGCGAGTTCCAACCCGATATAGCCGCCCCCGAGAACGATCAGATGCTGCGGCACGTAGTCGAGTTCGAGCGCCTCAATGTGTGTCAGGGGATTTGATTCCCGCAGGCCGGTAATGTCGGCGATCGTTGCGCGAGTGCCGGTGCCGATCACGATTTTCTCGCCTCGAACAACGCGCGTGCCTCCTTCGTGGAGGGATACCTCGATCGTCTTGGGCCCGGTGAATTTTGCCGAGCCCATAATCAATTCCGCGCCGCTGGTCTTGAAGTTCGCGATGTGAATGTCGACGAGATCCCGGACCATTTTGCGCTTACGATCGCGCACGGCGGACATGTCGATTCGGAAGCCTTCTTTGAAGATTCCGAACTCTTCGCTTCGTCGGAAATAAGACGCCACCTTCGCGCTGTGGATGATGTTCTTGCTGGGCAGACAGGCGATGTTGGGGCATGAGCCGCCCACATACTCCCGCTCGATCGCGGCAACCCGCCGGCCCTGTTTGCCAAGCGTCCAGGCTAGAAATTTCGCCCCCTCGCCCGTACCGACAATCACGATTTCGTACTGTTGCATTTCCATCCTGCGAGCTTACCGGATGGCCTCCTGAAGAAATTCCCGCATCGCGGCGGCGACCTCTTCCAGGTGTGTTTCGAGCGCGAAATGCCCGGTCTCGAGGAATTGAACCGTCGCCTTGGGGTTGTCTCGCAGGAAAGCCTCGGCGCCAGGTGGAATGAAATATGGATCAAATTTGCCCCACACAGCCAGCAGAGGAGGCTGCGCCGACCGAAAGTAGTCCTGAAACCTGGGATACATCTTCACGTTGTTGGCATAATCCAGGAAGAGATCGAGCTGTATATCGACGTTCCCAGGCCGCGCCAACAACGCAGCGTCCAGGGTGTAGCCCTCGGGTTTGATGAGAGTCGGGTCCGGGATTCCGACCGAGTATTCATGGCGTAGTCCTTCGAGGTTCAGACCAGCGCGGATGGCATTCCGATGCTCTGAAGTGGGTTCACGCCAATAGCGTTGGATCGGCTGCCAGGCATCTCCGAGACCCTCTTCATATGCGTTGCCATTTTGTGACACGATCGCCGTCACTTGCCCGGGACGCTGCATCGCCACGCGGAAGCCGGTGGGTGCTCCATAATCGAAAACGTACATGGCGTATTTTGTAAGATTCAGCGCATCGATAAACGCCAGCATCGTGTTGGCAAGCGAATCGAAAGCGTATTGATACCGGCGCTCCTCCGGAACGACCGTGAATCCGAAGCCAGGAAGATCGGGTGCGATGACGCGGTATCTGTCGGCGAGGCGGGGAATCAGTTCCCGGTACTGAAACGAAGATGTCGGAAACCCATGCAACAGCAGCACGACAGGGGCGTCCGCGGACCCTGCCTCGCGGTAAAAGACGCTAACTCCGTCTGCTTCGATCCGATGGATGGAAGTAAGAGGGATCATCGAGGATTCTCAATCATGACGGGCTTTCTCTTCTTCCCCGGCGCACGCAGGCCCACTGACCGAAGAACGCGACAGAAGACGTTGCCCCGCGCGCAGGATCGGGCGCATGATTCTGGTCGGCATGATTCCGACCGCACGGCTCAGTTCAACTCATTCTATCCGCCATGCCCCGGCTCCGGACTACGTGAGCCCGGCGGCCGTTTCATGCCGGAGCAAAGCGGACAGAATCCTAAGTATTGAACTAGCGCCAGCGGCCTTCGACCATGACATATCCGTCATGGCGGTGCTGCCAGCGGGGAGCAACCCATACAGCATGCGGACGAGGCGGCGCTTCCCATCGGCCGGCCTGCCAGGCATAGGCGTTGCCATCCCAACGGTGGTATCCGCCTACCCAGACATGCTCTGGACTTGGGCGTGACGCCGCGATGCTCGACAATGAGCCTCGGCGGCGCGACCTGTACCACCACTTCTGCCGCCTGGACGGCGCCCGTTCCAACAACAACCGCGAATAACGCTGATAATAAGAGTTTTCGCACAATGTTCCTCAATTCCATGTGGCACGTTAGTGGCCGTGGTTCTCTATGTTGATCATTCTGGCGGCAGTCATGGTCGCGGTCCATACTCTGACCGACGGTCAATACGGGTTTCATCGTGACGAACTGGCCACCATCGACGACGCGCGGCATCTGGCCTGGGGCTACGTCGCTTATCCGCCGGTAACGCCCGCGATCGCGCGGCTCGCATTCGTGATATTCGGGAATTCGCTCGCGGGACTTCGTTTCTTCGCGGCGCTGGCGCAGGGAGCGGCGATGGTCCTGACCGGCTTGATGACGCGCGAACTCGGCGGTAAACGTTCGACGCAGATCTTGGCTGCGGTCGCGGTGGCGATCGCACCGGTGTCCCTCGTCGCTGGAGAGTTGTTCCAGTACGTTACTTTCGATTACCTCTGGTGGGTTGCTATCGCGTGGATGATGATTCGTCTTTTGAAATCCGATGATCCCCGGTGGTGGGTCGGCATCGGGGCATTCGTCGGACTGGGGATGATGACGAAATACACGATGGGCGTTCTGGTGATCGCGATGGCGGCCGGGAGTGGTTCTGACTCCGGCGCGGCGCTATTTGCGCAGCGGCTGGCTTTGGGCCGGGCGTTGCGCTCTCGATCGCGATCTTTCTGCCGAATGTGTGGTGGCAGATTCAGCACCATCTGATTTCGCTCGATTTTCTGCGCTCGATCCACGCGCGCGATATTCGAATCGGGCGCACCAGCGGGTTCCTGCTCAACCAGCTCTTCATACCCGCCAGTCTCATGACTATCCCGCTTTGGGTGGCTGGCCTGTGGTTCTTTTTTTTCGTGGAAGAGGGCAGGCGCTACCGGACGATCGGATGGATATTCGTCTTCACCTTCGCCATTCTGCTGGCCGCGAAGGGACGGGATTATTACATGGCGCCTGCTTATCCGATGCTGCTCGCGGCGGGCGCCGTGATGTGGGAGCGCTGGCGGCCGGTGGCGCGCGGGTTTATGTGGGCCGCACTTGGGCTCGGATGTTTGTTGGCGCCGCTGCTTATGCCGATCGCCCCGATCAACTCGACTCTGTGGAATAACGTCACTGGCAGGATTTACGATTTCCGCGAAGAAGTGGGATGGCCGGATCTGGTGGATACGATTGCGGGTATTCGGGATTCGCTGCCTGCGGGCGCCGGCATTCTCGCGGGCGAATTACGGGGAGGCGGGCGCGATCGACCTTTACGGTCCGGCTCACGGCTTACCGAACGCGATCAGCGGGATCAACTCTTATTGGCTGCGCGGTTACGGCGATCCGCCGCCGCAGACTCTGATCGTGGTCGGCATATCGCATGATTTTCTCGAGCGTAATTTCAACTTCGTGCGAACTCGGCCGGCCATGTGACGAATCGCTACGGGGTCAAGAACGAAGAAGCTACTGAGCATCCCGACATTTATGTATGCCGCGGATTGCTGCAGGCGTGGCCGGAGTTCTGGAAGGATTTCCGAATATTTCGGGTGAGTCACTTCAGCCCGAAGGCTTCGTCATAAGGGAAGTCGCAGCCCAGCCGCTTCAACTCGCCGCGCCAGTATTCGTCGATGCGCCACTGCTGCTCGGGTGTGAGTAGTTCATTCGAAACGCCGCGCTCGCCGCGCCGCATCAACGCGCCCTCGGGCTTCGACCACGGGCATGATCATGCCGGTTTCAAACTTCTTTTCGATCTGCTTCATGTAAGCGAAGCCCGACTTGCCGACGACCTCGGCGAACTCATCCGGAGTCAGCTCGATTTTAAGGAAAGCCGCGATTCTCCGCACTGTTTCCGGCAGGTCCTTTTTCATCTCTTCGTAAGTCATGAACAGGACGTTCTCATGGTGGCGCACCTGCCAATAGCTGTTCAGATGGTCGGCCCATTTGCAGAAGGGAAACGCCGGCGTGAAACTGTATTCCACCCAGGTTTCGACGGAGTGCGCCATCGGCCCCATCCCGATGTCTCGCATGAAGTGGTAGCTGGAAACGCACATATCCTTGGGATCGCGAACGACGCAGATGTAGCGGGATTCCGGTGAGAACGGCACCTCATCGAGCTTGCGGTGCGTTTTGACGACGCGCAAACCGGTGGGCGAATTCTTCCATGCCTTGTCGTCGGACAAAGGGACCGCATAGGTGGGCTCGTGGGCATCGGGCCACGGCACGAGATCGTGGATGTGATGGAACTCGGCGCGCCCGCGGTGGATGATTTCGGTCGCGATCTGCATCAGCCAGTTGGTTCCGCTCTTGTAATATACGCAAGCGAATACGTCGTGCGGAGTGGCCTTGTAGTCGCCGAAAGTGCCGAAAGGATAACTGCCCATGCCTTTGGCCGGCCGCGCAGAAACACGCCGGATTTGTCCAGCAGCTTCATCACGGGCACGCCAATGCCGTAGACAGAGAGCGAGCGATGGATAGCGGATCCAGGGCGACCAGGATTCGCGGCGCATTTACTTCGCGGCGGAGAGATTGTGCGCGGCCATCAGCTTATGCATGCAGCGCCACGGTGTCGTCATGCTCGACCCAGCCGCCAGGGCCGATGTGCATGCCTTCCGCCATGTTGACCGGGATGCGGCCTTCCTGGTTCTTCACATCCATGCGCGCGCCTTTCTCGACAAGCAGTGTGACTGCTTCATTCGCGCCGCGGAATGCCGCGCCGTGCAAGGCCGTGTAGCCGACATCGTTCGCGGCGTTCACGTCGCCGCCCCATTCGAGGCAGAGTTTGATGGCTTCGGGCGCGTCGCCGGCGAGCCGTGGCTCTGGCCGTCCGACCAGCCTACGCCAGCCGCAACCATCAACATGGTGGTGTGGTCGTTGGCCGCGATCCTGGGTCGGCGCCGTTTTCTTTGAGCAGGCGCATGACGGTGACATCATCAGATTGCGCCGCGCGCCAGATCGGCGTGGCGCCGGTCATGTTCGCCCAGCGTCCGTCGAAAGAAGGCTGGCCGCGCAGCGGGATCTTTTTCGTCAGGCGCTGCATTCGGATTGGCGCCGTGAGCGAGAAGCGCTTTGATCAGATCCAGTTCGTTCACGCTGTCTTTCTCCGGCGGCGCAGGCCGGGTGGACCATTCCAGATTGCGCATATCGACCGCGGCATACAAAGGCGCGCGGCCTTTACGTCCGCCGCATTCGGGATCGGCGCCGCTGTTCCAGAAGGAAGGCCGCGAGCGCGTAATGGCCGTTCAGGACCGCGAGCAGCAGCGGGCTGGTGCCATCCGCGGCTGATCTCTTTGATATCGGCGCCGGCGGCGATCAGAACTTTGCCGACTCGCGATCGTTCTGCCGCGCGGCGAAAGACAAAGCGCGTCATGCCGCCGACCGGATACGGGCGCGGAGAAGATGGTATCGAGCGGCTTCGGCGGAGGCGCGTTCTTCGTCTTCGCGTTCAGAGTCGGCTTTATGATCCACGAAAAGCTGAACGGCTGCGGCATTCTTCGCGGCGGCGGCCCACATCAAAGGCGTCTGGCCGTCGGTGTTGGTCTTGTTCGCATCCGCGCCATGATTCAGGAGCATGGCGATGGCGTCGGGTTTACCCGTGCGCGAGGCCAGCATCAGGGCGGTGTCGCCCGCCGCCGATACAACCGCGTTCGGATCTTCGCCTGCTTTCAACAACGCTTCGATCATGGCGGCGCTTGCCGTTGGTTGCAGGCCAGCGCGAGCGGGGTGATGCCAAACCGATTGGCGGCTTTCACGTTCGCCCCGGCGCGGATCAGGAGGTTCGCCATCTCGGGATCGTCGTGGCGGGCGGCCCAGTGGAGCGCGGTTGTGCCGTCCGCCTGGGCACGTTCACGTCCACCTTTTGTTTGAGCAGCAAGCGGACGGCTTCGTTGTCGGGCGCCATCGCGGCATCGGCGAGACGGGTATCGGGCGCGGCGTTCAGGGTGGCGACGGAGAGCAGCGCGAGTCCCAGAAGATGAATGCGCATTTCGGTCCGATTGTAGCGCATTAACCCTTACCGGGCATGGGCTTAGCCGCGAATTTGATATCGTGCGCGCGGGCCTGAAGATATGATGGATTTGTGTGTTCCTGAAAGCTGGCCTGTTCGCAATCGTCGCGGGCGTATGCCTTGCCGCGCAAGCGCCTCCTCCACAGGGCGCGCTGCTAAACCAGTACTGCGTGGCCTGCCACAACTCGAAAGCAAAGGTCGGCGGCCTGGCGCTCGATACGGCGGACCTGACCAACGTTCCGGTCGCAGGCCGAAATGTGGGAGAAGGTGATCAAGAAGCTGCGCACCGGCGCGATGCCGCCGTTGGGCATGCCGCAGGCCGGATCAAGCAAAAGCGGATGCTTTTGCGGCTTTTGCTTGAGACATCGATCGATCGGGCGGCGGCGCTCAAACCCAATCCGGGCAGACCCGCGCTGCATCGGCTCAACCGGGCCGAGTATGCGAACGCGATCCGCGATCTTCTCGCCCTCGATATCGATCGCGACGGAATTCCTGCCGGCCGACGATTCGAGCTTCGGCTTCGACAATGTCGCCAGCGTGCTGGGTTTGTCGCCCGCGCTACAGGAGCGATACGTCTCGGCGGCGGGGAAGATCAGCCGGCTCGCGGTGGGCGATCCCGCGATCGGCGCCATTGTCGCCACTTATCGCGTGCGTTCCGACATTTCTCAGGACGACCATATCGAAGGTCTTCCGCTGGGCACGCGCGGCGGGGTTTTGATCCACCACAATTTCCCGCTCGACGGCGAGTATGTATTTAAGGTCAAGCTGCTGAAATCGACCGTCGATCTTCTGTTCGGCGGCAACGCGCAGAATGAAACGCTCGAACTCGCGCTGAACGGCGAGCTCGTCAAGATCGCTGATCGTTAACCCGAAGAAGAAGGACGATCCGAACGCGAATGTCAAGGTCGCGAAAGACGGATTCGATCCCGCGGCAGCGACGAAACTCAGCATGTCGCAACCGCCGGACAGCCTGGAAGCGCGCGTTTTGTGAAGGCGGGACCGCAGACGGTGACCGCGGCGTTCCTCCAGAAGATCCTTCGGCCCGGTGGAAGATCTGCTCGAGCCGCTGGAGCGAAGCACGTTCGACCCGAGCGATCCGCGCGGATTGCCGCATGTTCTGAGCGTGAGCATCGGCGGCCCGTTCGACGCGAAGGGTTCCGGCGACACGCCGAGCCGGCGCAGGATTTTCGCTGTGCCATCCGGCGACGGCCGCGGAAGAAATGCCCTGCGCGCGGAAGATCATTTCGACGCTGGCGAAGCGGGCATATCGGGAACCGGTCAGTGATGCGGATCTGGAAACGCTGCTTGGCTTCTACCAGCAGGGGCAAAATAATGGCGCCTTCGAAAGCGGCATCGAGATGGCGCTGCGGCGGATGCTGGCGAGTCCGCAGTTCCTGTTTCGCTTCGAGCGCGATCCGGCGAATGCGCTCCCGACACGAACTATCGCGTGAGCGATCTGGATCTGGCATCGCGGCTTTCGTTCTTCCTCTGGAGCAGCATTCCCGACGACGAGTTGAACAACCTCGCGAGCCAGGGGAAACTGCATAATCCGGCAGTGCTGGAGCAACAAGTGCGGCGGATGCTGGCGGATCGCGCGGTCGCAGGCGCTGGTGGATAATTTCGCCGGCCAGTGGCTCTATCTGCGCAACCTGCGCGCGGTGGCGCCGGACCTTGAGGAGTTTCCGAATTTCGACGACAATCTGCGGACCAGGCGTTCAAGAAGGAGACGGAGTTGTTCTTCGGAAGCATCATGCACGAAGATCACAACGTGCTCGATCTGTTGAATGCGAATTACACGTTCGTGAACGATCGTCTGGCGCGGCACTATGGAATCCCGAATATCGATGGCAGCCAGTTCCGGCGCGTCACGCGTTACGGACGACGCGCGGCGCGGGTTGCTGGGACAGGGCAGCATTCTGACGGTGACTTCCGTTGCCACGCGCACTTCGCCGGTGCAGCGCGGCAAGTGGCTGCTGGAGAATGTGCTCGGAACGCCGCCCAATCCTCCGCCGGCCGGCGTGCCGCCGCTCAAGGAAAATGCCGCCGGGCGCGAAAGAGCTGACGGTGCGCGAAAGAATGGAGCAGCACCGGGCAGGATCCGGCGTGCGCGGGGTGCCACAAGGTGCTCGATCCGCTGGGATTTGCGCTGGATAATTTCGATGGCGTCGGGGCGTGGAGAACGCTGGGCGAAGATGGCACGCCGATCGATGCATCGGCGTTCTGGCCGATGGCACGAAGGTCAACGGTCCGGTGGATCTTCGCAACGCGCTGCTGAGCCGCCCGAACGTTTTCGTCGGGCACGATGACCGAGAAGCTGATGACTTATGCGCTGGGGCGCGGCGTGGAATATTACGACATGCCTGCGGTTCGCGCGATCGTGCATGATGCCGAGCACAACGACTATCGGTTTTCATCGCTTGTTCTGGGTGTTGTGAAGAGCGCGCCGTTTCAAATGAGAAGGTCGGAAGACGAGGAGAAAGAGTGCCAATGCCATTCATCACGAAGAAGCACTTGCCGCGGCGAACGTTTCTGCGGAGCGTTGATCGGGGCGTCGGTCGCCTTGCCGCTGCTCGATTCGATGATTCCTTCGATGACGGCGCTGGCTGCGACGGCCGCGAATCCGAAGTCCCGGCTCGGTTTTGTCTACGTGCCGCACGGCGCGGTGATGGATAAGTGGACGCCGGCGGCGGAAGGCGCGGGATTCGAATTCACGCCGATTCTGAGCCCGCTCGAAGCATACCGGGAAAGGCTGGTGATCGTCAGCGGCCTGGCCGACATCGCCGCCGAATCGCAGGGCGACGGCGGCGGGGATCATTCGCGCTGCGCTCCGTCTTATCTGAGCGGCGTGCATCCAAAGCGCACCGAGGGCGAGGACATTCAGGCGGGCATGACGATCGATCAGATCGCCGCCGAGAAGATCGGGCAGGATACGCCGCTTCCGTCGCTCGAACTGGGCATTGAAGACACCGGCCTGGTGGGCGTGTGCGACGTGGGGTACAGTTGCGCGTACATGAATTCGATTGCGTGGAAGTCGCCGAACACGCCACTGCCGATGGAGATCAATCCGCGCGCGGTGTTTGAACGGCTTTTCGGCGATGGCGGCAGCGACGCGGAACGGCTCGCGCATAAGCGGGAAGACCGCAGCATCCTCGATTCGGTGACGCAGGAGACGAGCCGTCTGCAGAAGGGTCTGGGCGCGCCGGACCGGGCGCGCATCTCCGATTATCTCGACAACGTGCGCGAGATCGAGCGGCGGATTCAGAAGGCGGAAAAGCAGGCGGCCGAGCCGGGTTTAACGGCGCCGGAGACGCCGATCGGCGTGCCGGAATCGTTCGAGGAACATGCGAAGCTGATGTTCGATCTGCAGGCGCTGGCTTATCAGGCTGATATCACGCGGATTTCGACGTTCATGCTGGCGCGCGATTTGAGCCAGCGGACTTTCCCGCAGATCGGCGTGCCGGAACCGCATCATGCGACGTCGCACCACGGGAATAATCCGGCGACGATTGCGAAGCTGGCGAAGATCAATAACTATCACGTTACGCTGCTGGCTTATTTCATTGCGAAGTTGAAGGCCACGCCCGATGGCGATGGCACGTTGCTCGATCATTCCATGATTCTGTATGGGAGCTCGATGAGCAATTCGAATGAGCATAACCATTTCCCGCTGCCGTTGATTGCTGATTGGCGGCGGCATCGGGTCATCTCAAGGGCGGCCGGCATTTGAAGTTCCCGGAGCGGACGCCGATGTCGAATATGCTGTTGAGCGTGCTGGATAAGTCCGGCATCCACATGGATAAGCTCGGCGACAGCACGGGAATGATGGAGATCTGACGCGTTCTCGCAAATACGCTCTCGTATCGAACCGTGGCGCACGCACTTTGCGTGCCGCGTCGACAATCGTGTCGACGCTTGCCCCCATGGACGAAATACGCGCGAGTACTCCTGAAACGACCGGCTAAGGCGAGTACCACCGAATCCAGCGTTACTGCTTGCCGTCTTTGTTACTTTCGAACGGCGCGCCGGTTCCGGAAGACCCTACGAATAGCTTCTTGCCGTCAGGCAGCGTGATGTTGCTGCCGTTGGCGCGGTTCGATCCGTCCTTCGCCTGCCATCCTTCCACCACGACATCCGTGCCCGGCGGGCAGCGATGCTTTGGTGAATCCGCGGCGCAACAACCCATTCGGTGCGCCCGCCTCGATCATCCATTCGGTGGTCTTGCCATCGGCGCCCTTCACATCGATGTGGATCCAGGCATGCGGATTGATCCACTCCATCTTCGTCACCGTGCCCTTCAGGATCAGCGGCTTGTTCACGTCGAACTCAGCCGCGAAGGCATGATGCGCCCAGGAGGGTAGCGGCAGCCGCAAGAAGTCCGAACGCCGCAAGCTGCCAGGGAAATTTTTGCTCTCATACGAATCTAGTCTCCTCTAACTTCCTGCCTGCCGCTTCGGCCTCTGCTTTTTCTTTCTCCGCGCGCGTGCCAAGCAGCGCATTCCGCAGAGACATGTTTCCTTCGTGGCAGGCATACTCGAACACCTTATAACCGGGCTCCTGCGTGATGGGGAATGCCACCTTCCACGGGGCCGTGTAGGTCTTCGGATCGTCAACCGTCAACTCATAGTCGATCACGTTGCCGGGCATGCGCGTGAAGCGCTCGGTCAGCCTCGTATCTTCGCTGTAGGGGAGGCCGCCGCCGTTGGCTCCGACGCCCATTTTGTCGTTGAGATTCGTGGTCTCGACAACCAGCGTGTTGCCTTCCCAGTGGCCGACGGGATCGCCCATGTAGGTGTGGACATCCTTCGCGAGATGGGAGCGGCCGCCTGTCGCGTCGAGCGAGGGGATGATGCGGGTGTCGTGGACCATCTCATAACGAATCGCCACATATCCGGGCGCCTGAACGATCTCGAGACCATTGCCATAAATCACCGGAATGATGGAGCCGGCGACGCCGCGCGTGATGCAGCGGTCATAGATGCTCCAGTCTTCCCACGTGGTCGGGCAGGCTTCCGCCGCCTCTGCCGCGCCCGCGAATGGCGTCCTGCCTTGCCTTGCCTTCGGGCGTCAATTCGGGGATTCTCCCGTTCGGCGGATCGACAATCTGAGACGTTTGCTTCGAAGCTCTGCGGGCATATTCGCCGAACTGCCCGGGAACCGGCGCCGAATCGACGCTTGGCGCACCCCCGCCTCGCCCCGCGCTGGCAGCGGCGGGAGGCGCGCCGCTGGTCTGGGCATCCAACTGGCGCTTCGCGGGCGAATGCTGGTCGTCGTTCGGATGCTCGATCCGCTGCTTCGACGCTTCGACCTGCTTCTCGCGGGCCTTGAGCTCGTCTTCCGTAAGGAACGCACGGGTCCCGAAATTGGCGGGCGCGCTCGAAGGGCACACCCCACGTATCGTCGCTGGTCCACGGTCCCTGAAGATCGGGATCGCCCCACGGCGTTTTGGGAATCGCCGTCGATTTGCCGTTCGTCTGAGCGACGATGGGTACCACGGCCATCGCGGCGGTCAAAGCACCAATCAATACGAAGCTTCGTTTGCTCATTGGATGTTCCTCACTTCTTACTGCCCGGTTTGTACATGCAGCGGCCCGTAAATCAACTGTTCCACATATTCCACGCATTTGAATTCGAGCAGCCGCGCATTCTTCTCGCGATGCCGGTAGAGCGGCAGGCTGACCTTCCACGGCCGGCTGAATGTTTTCGGGTCCGTAATGGTGGCTTCGTAGTTCAGCGTGTTCGCGTCGAGCATGGAATAGCGCTCCACCACGTGCAGACTGTCGCTGGCGAAATTTCCCGCGCGGTCGAACCATGCCATGCCGTTGAACCCGGTAACGTCGACCACCAGCGTATCGCCTTCCCAGTGCCCGTTCGAGGTGCCCATCCAGGTATCGGTGACGGCTTCTTCCGGCTTACCCATATTGATCAGACGATTGGTAGAGGCAAATTCGTACGCGATCAGAATGTCCTTCTGCGATTGAATGATCTGAAACGGGAACGGAACATAAGTGGCGCGGGGCACGCCCGGCATGTAGCACTTGATGACCGGGTCCACCTTGATAGCGGTTCTCGTAGTTCTTCTTCTTCGTGCGCGAGAGCTTCGGGGAGATAGGGGATCTCATTGCCCTCCACGATTCCCTGGCCCGGGGGTTCGGCGCCGATCGCGCCCAGTTGATAAAACGGTCCCGGCCTGCGAGGCGTGATCCTGAATGTCCCAGTCGGCGGTGCTCAGCGTCTGCCAGAGACCGGTCAGATTCGGTTTGCCATTTGTTTCGCGCGGGAGTCGCGGAGCGGCGGCCTGGCCGAAAACCGCGATTGCGCTCAGGAAAAAGACCGCCGGGAAGGGTGGGGCAGGCATTCAGCCTGCCGATGCCTTTTTCATCATGCTGCTAAAGCTTATCACCTTGAATCGCGATCCTGTGCGCTCCGCAGGCGATTCAGCTGTGCAGAATCTCAGTTTCCACTGAAGAAGGTATCGCGGCCGTGTCGCTCTCATCCCCGAAGAAGCCGACCCGATTCCGGCCCCGGCCTTTCGCCGCGTAGAGAGCGTGGTCGGCCGCCGCGAGAAATTCCGCCACATTCGCGAAGGAACCATGTACGGCGGTAGCCACGCCAATGCTGACGGTCACCACCGGCGCGACCGGCGAATGAACACTGGGCAACTCCAGACCCATAATCGCGAGGCGCGCGTTTTCGGCAAATCGCATCGCATCCGCGGCATCGGTCGAGGTAAGAATCATCGCAAACTCCTCGCCGCCGTATCGCGCCGCCAGATCGGTCTCCCGCCGTACCAGCCGCCGCAGTTCCGAGGCGATCAGAATCAGGCATTCGTCGCCATGCTGGTGGCCCTCGGAATCGTTCAATACCTTGAAGTGATCCACATCGACGATGAGCAGGGAAAGCGGGTTGTTGGTACGAAGCATACGCGCCCACTCGCGTTCCAGGGCGCGGTCGAGCGTGCGCCGGTTCGGAACGCCCGTGAGACTGTCGACCGAAGACAGCCGAACCAGATCTTCGTTCGCCTGCCTCAACTCGGCCGTGCGCTCTTCAACCAGGCTGACTAATTCCCTCTCACGCCTCTGCATCACGGCAATTCGCAGTCTGATTCCGAATGCGATGAGCAGGATCGGCGTTACGAAGCAAATCCCCACAAACCACCAGGAGCGAAACCACGGGGAACGTATCTCAAAGCTGAAAGCCGCGGGCTCCGCGGCCCGGTTTCCCGACTGATCCCGAACCTGTACCTCCAGGCGATAAGAACCGGGCGGCAATCCGGGAACTCGAGTTCCCGGCGTTCGGTGGTTCGCCATTCGCCGAACAGAGGCGAAAGCCGATAGCGGAACGCCATTGTATTTGCGTGGGTCAGGTTCAAAGCGGAGAATCTCGCGACCAGTTCATTCGACCGGTAATCGACCGAAGGCCGGTCAGTCGCCTCAGTGTCCCGCTTGCCCAGCGTCAGCCGGGTGAAGATCACCCCGGTTGGGTAGCTGGAAGCTGCCCGCGGCCGCGGGGAGAACCGCGAAAGCCCCCCGCTCGTTCCGATCCACACCGTCCCATCCGCCTCGGCGGCAAACCCGTTCAGGTCGCAATCATCCCAGACCAGACCGTCATTGCTGTCCAGATGAGTCCAGCGTCCGTCCTCCCGGATATCGACGCCATGCTCGGTCCCGGCCCAGAGGCGGCCGCGCGCATCGAATCCCAGGAAGTAGACGAGCCCCGATCCATCGATTTGCCGGCTCGCGTGTTCGATAACGATCTTTCCCTGAGACGAGCTCAACCGGTCAACCCCTCCTCCAAACCGGTAGCCCACCCACACATCTCCGTTCCGGCCGCCGGCTAATGCGAGTACTTCGTCGTTGCTGAGACCCTCTTTGGTTGTGAACCGCTCCCAGGTGTTCTCGGAAAGAGCTTTCCCGGAAAGGTGAAACAGTCCGCTCGCGCCTCCGGCCCAGACATCTCCGTTGCCAGCCTCCGCGATAGCCCAGAAGCGCGTCAGAGGCAGTTCTTCCACGCGGCGAAACCGGCGAAAAGGGGGGCTGGTCACAAAAAGGCCTTTCTCGGTGGCCGCCCAGACCCGGGTTTCGCGGTCTATGTAAACCGTATACGGCGACCTGCCATCCAGACCTTCCGCGGGGCCAAACCAGTCCACGACGCCGTTGACCGGGTTGAACCGCGCCACGCCCCTGGTTTCCGTACCGAGCCATATCGTCCCGTCCTGCCCGAACTGAACGCTGTGTATGGGTGTATTCCCGATCGCCGCCTGCTTCTGCCACGCGAACGAGTCGCCTTGCCTGGTTCCCCGGACCAGCCCGGCTTCCGTGCCGACCCATACTGAGCCGTCGGGCCGCGGCGCAATCCCGTAAGCGAGATCGCTCCCGAGGCCGCTGTCGGCTGTCCAGGCCTGCCATTCCCTGTAGCCGAGCCACCGTGCGAGCCCTCTGCCCGCGAGCCCGATCCACAGCGATCCGTCACGGTCCTCGAGAACGGAATAGACGGTGCCCCGCAGACCGGCGGCGCGGCCGATCCTCCGCCAGTCGTGGTCGCGCCGAATCACCAGCCCGTCGGGCGAAGGAAAAAGGATTCGGCCTTCGGCGTCTGTGCCCGGTGTGCCGGCGACGCCGGATGATGGCAGAGGCGTGGTTTGTAGTGCGAACCGGGACTTGCCCGCGGCCAGTACCGCAACGCCTGCGCCCTTGCCGCGTACCCAGAGGTCCCCGTTCGCGCCCCGGCCGATCGCCATCCAGACCCCGGCGGGAAGACCGGACTGCGAGTTGTAGACGGTCGTCCGCTCCCCACTCAAGCGGCATAGTTCCTGACCGCATCCATACCAGAGAGAACCGCTTTCCAGCAGAATGCCGCGAGTGCCCTTCCCGGTCACGCCCGGCGGCACAGGCAGAGCGCGGATTGCGAACTTTCCCGAAGAAGACTCGGTGACTTCCATAAGTCCCCCGTCCGTGGCCAGCCAGGTGCGTCCCTGCCCGTCCGATTTCACTCCGCCAGCCCAGCTCACCACTGCCCCGCCCGGAACCGGCAGCCTTTCAAAATGATTTCCGTCAAGACGAAAAAGGCCGATTTCTCCTCCGACGAGGATGCTGCCATCCGGCGCTTCGCCGAACGCCACGCCAGACGACGCGGGAATGCCGTCCTCATGGCCAAAGGCGCGAAATCGGTATCCGTCGTAGCGGAAAAAACCGTTTTCAGTGCTGACCCAGAGGAAACCTTTACGGTCCTGATAGAGGGTCTTTATGGCGAGATTCGTCAGTCCCTGGTCGGCGCCGAGGAACTGAAACCGGTATTCCTGCGCTCCGAGCTCCCCGGCGGCGAGGAGAAGAAGAAGCGTGCTCACAGCTCGCGAGCAGACGGCGCCGGATAGAAGCATGGCTCTCCGTCTCTTATCGGCGATTCCGATCGATGCTTCGAGCACGAATCTTCGGGCGCCACTTTGCGCGGGGCGCTCCTATTTGAGCGAGTTCTGCCAGTTGAGCACGGCGGTGATCGGGGAGCCGGCTTCTTCGTCAAGCGCGGTGTTCATCAGGAAACGCTGGCCATCAGGCGAGACGTCCCAACGCCATGCGATCGTCGGTCCGCCGCCGGTGCCGCCCAGCACTGCCGCGCGAAACAGAGGCTTGGGGACACCCGGCTGGAACACTCCACCGTTCACGGTCACCGCGACAGCCATCAGCATTTCATCCGGCGTGAAATAGAAAAGCTCTTTGCCGTCGCGTCGCCAGCGGGCCTGGCTGCCTCCGCCGCTCGACACCGGCCATTTGCCGCCGCTCGGCACCGGAAACGGCTGCACATAGACCTCCCTGGTCCCCGATTCGTTCGAGGTGTAGGCCACCCAACGACCATCCGGCGAAAGCTGGGCCTGGCCCTCGTTGAAAGGCGTGGCCAGATAAGGCGTCGGCCTGTGTTCTCCTTCGAGCGGAAGCACCCACAGGTCGTTGCCTGTTTTTTGCCCGCGCTGCGAGAACAACAGGTAACGGCCGTCGCGCGACCAGTCGAGAGGCGTTTTATTTGCGTCGGAGTGCAGGAGCAGCTCCTGCTGACCCGCCCCATTTGCGGGTTTACGGTAGAGGTCCGCCGACTGGCCCCCGCCCGGCGCATAGATAATCTCCTTGCCATCGGGCGACCATACCCCGTTGCCCCCGCCGGCCTCGAAGCTGAGCCGCGTGTTGACGCCGCGCGCCAGATCGAGCATCCAGACGCCCCACGTTCCCTTTTCGTCCACGCGGCCTTCCGCGACCTTCGTTCCATCCGGCGAAAGCGCCAGTTCATCGCGCGCCGAAGGCTCCCCGACCTTGCCCAGGTTCTTCCCTTGCCGGTCGTACCAGGCCAGTTGCCGTTTGCTGCCCCCAGTTAACGCGTAAGTCAGCATGCCGGTATCCGAAACCGAGAACAAGCCGTCGTACAGGTTCGTGCTCACGCGGTCTGCCAGTTGAATGGCTCGCCCCGTCAACTGCATTCCGGCCGCGTCGAAAGGCTGGGCCATCAGGGCTTCTCCACGCAGGAAAAACAGGTAACCCGATTTCGCCCCCGGTGCAGTTGCATACGCGGCGCCCGCGGGGCTGTCAAGCAGGCGCTTCGGATCCTGCCCCGCGGGTTTGGCATCGAGCGAGCCGATGTAAATACCGGTCCCCTTGTCCTTCAGCCGAAAATAGAGGAAATGCTTTCCATCGGGAAGGAAGAACGGCCGCCCCTGGCCCTGTTCGCCGGTTCTGTCAAACGCCGTGACCACGCTCGCTTCCCCGCCGGCCGCCGGGACGCGGGTGATGAGGCCCGCGCTGCCGAACAGAATCACATCCTGCTTGCTCCAGCTGATTCCGGTCGCGGCGTTGCTGTAAGCGGCCAACGTCTGCGGAGCGCCACTCGATATATCGATCTTCTTGAGACTGCCGTCGGCCTCAAACGCGATGACTTCGCTGTCCGGCGACCATACCGGGTCGAGACTCGCGCCTTCGGTTCCGGGCAACTCGCGGATCTGCAGCGAATCCATCTGGCGCAGCCACAACGCGTTGCGCCCCGTGGCGTTGCGCGCATTGATCGCCAGTTTGCGGCCATCCGGCGAGAGTGTGAAGTTGTTCAAAGCGGTCTTGGGTGGCGGCAGAATTTCAAACCGCAAGGGGTCCCGTGCGGGTGGCCTTTCCCGCGAAGTGCAGGAAGCTCACCACGCCCGTCGTCAGCAGGAGCAGCGCCGCCGCGGCAGGCCATAGCCAGTTCGTTCCGCGTGCCGGTGCGGCTACTTCCACGGGCGCGGTTGTTGTGCCTGGCGTCGCGGTATCGAGCAGCCGCCAGACATCGCCGATATCGCGCAGCCTTTTCGCGGATCTTTCTTCAGGCACTCGTTGAGAAGCCGGTGAATCTCCGCGGGCGCTTCCGTCAGATCGGGGGTATCGCGAATCACGCTGGCGAGCGTCTCGCCGAGATCTTCGCCCTCAAACAGGCGCTTGCCCGTCGTCAGTTCGAACAGTACAACGCCGAAGGCGAAGATGTCGGCGCGCTTGTCGGTGGCTTTGCCGCGCGCCTGCTCGGGCGCCATATACGCGGCGGTGCCGAGGATCATGCCGACTTCGGTCATGCCGGTTGCGGCGAAGGTGGGCGAATGGTCGCCGCTCGAACCGGCGGAAACGGTCATCTTTGGCGAGCCCGAAATCGAGGACCTTGACCGTGCCGTCGGGCTTGACCTTGATGTTGGCGGGTTTAAGATCGCGATGGGTGATGCCCGCTTCGTGCGCGGCTTCGAGCGCGTCCGCGATCTGGCGCGCAATGCGCAGCGCTTCTTCGAGCGGCATGGGGCCTTTCGGCGATTCGCCCTCGATGTACTCCATGACGAGATAATTCGGGCCGACGTCGTGGAGCGTGCAGATGTTGGGATGATTCAGCGCCGCGACGGCCTTCGCTTCGAGCTTGAAGCGCTCGGAGAAGCGTTCGTTCGAGATCTTGATTGCCACCAGCCGGTCGAGGCGTGTGTCGCGCGCTTTATGGACCTCGCCCATCCCACCCGCGCCGATGGGATCCAGGATCTCGTAGGGCCCGAGGCGTTCACCGGGGGCGAGCGGCATAGAGGTCGCTCTGGTAATTTTACCCGACCGCCGGCGCGAACGGGCGAATCAGCCGTTCAGGCGATCAGCATCATGCGTTGCATAGGTCCTTCCCGGTGCCGATGGAAGCCTTTCGGTGCCGGCGGCTGCGCCGATCGCCACCTTTTTTCGTCGGGCGAGAAAACGGTCTCGACCCAGGACAAAGACTGAAGGTAGCCGGTGCTCAATGCGTCGGGCGACAGACCGAGGACACGCGCCGCCGCATCCACATCTTCAAAATCGCCGAGCTCATAGGATTTCACAATCCTCAAACAAAGCGCCAGTGGATTCGCCTCGCTCCCGGCGCCGAGCAGACCATTCCGGATATTCAGGCCGATATTCATGTCGTCGAGTATTCCCTCAAGTGGTCTTTGCAGGATGGCGTCAAGCAGGGAAAACATGCCGATCAGGAAGGGATCGGCCTCGCCGCGCGGCAGCATGGCAAGACCCGCGATCGCTTCGCAGAAGCGGCCGCGCATGAGCACCTGCGCCATGAGAACCGGCGGCCGGTTCTCGCCGAGACTGGACAGACTTGCCATCCAGACCCATTTGCGAACCCCGTCCGCGCCCAACAGAAGAAGGGCCTGCCGAACGGATTCGATGCGATGGGCGCAGTGGAAAGCCGTGGAGTTGAGATAGGTCAGCAGCGAATGCGAGAACGCGATATCGAGGCGAACCACCTCCTCCACCGACTCGAAATCCACGTCCTCCTCCTGGATCAGCCTTACCAGCCGCAAGCTGCTGGTCTGCGATGCGGGAACATGCGTAGTCTGCAGAACCACGGGGCTTGCGAAGAAGAAGCCCTGGAAATAGTGGTAGCCCAGCTCGCTCGCCCGCACAAACTCCGCCTCGGTCTCCACCTTCTCCGCGATCATTCTGAGGTTCAGTTTCCGGTAGCGGCGGATCGCCGCCTCCTGGTCGTTGCGCGCCGTCCGCCGAAAATCCACTTTCAGAATATCCACAAACGGGGCAAATGCCCCCAAACGCTCATCGTCGGCGCAGACCTCGAGAGCCAGCGCGTAGCCCTGCTCGCTGAGCCTCTGGCAGGCGGAGAGAACATCCTCGTCCGGCGGGACGGTTTCGAGAATCTCGATAATGACCTTTTCGGGGGGCAATAGAGTGGTCCAGTCACCGAGAAGGAACGTTCGATCGAAATTAATAAACGCCGGCTTGTCCCCCAGCAGCCGATCCAGGCCGAACCCCAGGACCGAGGTCGCGATTACATGAGAAGTCGCGGAGACATCATCCGCCGAATCGCTGAAATTGGCGGGGCTCGATCGGAAAAGAAGCTCGTATCCGGCGATGTTCCACCCCCGATCGAGGATCGGCTGACGACCAATATAAACTTCCATCGAGTGCACCCCGCTCTCGTCATATCGGCAGGAGTGCGGATTATTCGCGTCCTTTTTCTACTCGTGGCCGCCGGGCGTCTTGTCATTTGGCCACGCTCGCGACGGCGGGGCGACCCGGGATGCCGTGTTTGACTTAGGCACAGCGGCGCAATAGAATCTCGTTTCCTGGCACTGGAGGTCCATCTTGAAGCGAAACTTTGCTGTTGGAGCGGGATTGATCGTGTCGCTTGCGGCTCTGGCGCCGCATCGGCGTGGCTTGAAAAGAAGGCCGTGGTTCAGGCGGCCGGAGTGCAGGCGCCGCGCTTTGAGGTCGACCCGATGTGGCCGAAGCCCTTGCCGAACCATTGGATTCTCGGCAATGTCATCGGCGTTTCCGTCGATTCGCGGGATCATATCTGGATCATTCACCGCCAGGACTCGCCCGAGCCGAAGGAGTTGTACGCGGCGACCACTCCGCCGGGCGCGGACTGCTGTCTCGGCGGCGCCGCCGGTCCTCGAGTTCGACGAGGAAGGCAACCTTCTCGCGCACTGGGGCGGCGCGGGAGGCAGACGGCTATGAATGGCCCACCTCGAATCACGGAATTACGGTCGACTACAAAGGCAACGTCTGGATCGGCGGGAACGGCAGGGGGACGAATCCCGCGGCTCCCGCAGCTCCCGGGGCCCAGGCCGGCCGCGCGGGTCGCGGGGCTGCGCCTCCGCCGGCCGAAGGAACTGAATCGGCGGTTGCGCCGCCGGCAGGGCGCGGCGCGGGCCGCGGCCCCTCTTACTACCACGACAGCATGATCATGAAGTTCACGCAGGATGGCAAATTCCTGATGGCGATAGGCAAGCCCGGCGCAAACAAAGGCAGCAACGATACCGAGAACCTCGGGCTGCCGGCCAAAATCTTCGTCGATCCGAAAACGAATGAAGTTTACGTCGCCGATGGCTACGGCAATAAACGCGTGATCGTCTTCGATGCGGATACCGGCCAAGTATAAGAGGCACTGGGGCGCTTACGGTCACAAGCCGGACGATACCAACCTCGGCCCTACAAGCCGGACGCTCCGGTCGCTCAGCAATTCCGCAACCCGTCCATTGCGCCGATCTGTCGAACGATGGCCTGCTCTATGTCTGCGACCGCGTGAACGATCGCATTCAGGTCTTCAAACCGGATGGGACTTTCGTCAAAGAACAGATTCTCTACAAGAACACCCTGGGCGACGGCTCGGTCTGGGATATCGCGTTCTCAAAGGATCCGGGGCAGAAGTATATCTTCCTCGCCGATGGCGCCAACGAGCAGATCCATATCCTCGACCGCGAATCGCTGCAGGTGCTTGACCAGCTTCGGCGATGGCGGACGCCAGCCCGGCGAGTTCTATGCCGTGCACAGCATCGCGACCGATTCGAAGGGGAACGTGTTCACCACTGAGACCTATCGCGGTCAGCGCGTGCAGAAGTTCGCTTATAAAGGTCTGCGCCCGTGACGAAGGCGGACCAGGGCGTCGTTTGGCCAAGAAGTAGTTGCTTATTTGCAGGATGGTGGCACAGGCTTCAGCCTGTGAGAACGCTACTTCACGCCGATGAGGTGTTCGCGGTCTTTCTCGTTTTCGAGGCAGACGTATTCCATCAGTTCGAGGTTTTTCATGATGCGGAAAACACGGCTTTGTTTCCAGGGCGCCGTGTAGGCCTTCGGATCGTCCACCGTGACTTCGTACGACATCGTGTCCGGGCCGGTGCGCCGCAGCCTTTCGATCAGATGAAGCTGGTCGCTGTGCGGATGGCCGTTGGTGTCGAGCCTGGTTTTGTCGTTCATCCCGGTCACGTCGATCACCAGCGTGTCCCCGTCCCATTTGGCGACTGAGTTCCCGAACCAGGTAGGGTCGAGCCTCTTCGGATGGTCCCGGCCATCGGTCGGGATAGAGCGGAAAATATGCCAGGATTCGTAAAGAATAACGACGCGCTGCGGCGTCTGTACGATCTCAATTGGATCGGGCGCATTCGCCTGCCGCGTCACCCCAACGGGCAGGCAGGGGTCCTGCTTCCCATCGAACGCCTTGAATTGCTCCTGCCCCCAGGGTGTGAGCATCGCCGTGGTGCCGCGCGTGAGATCGGGCGTATAGGGACCCTGCCAGACACCCGTCAGATCGCCTTTCCAATCCGCCGCCTGGCCAAAGGCCATCGGCGCAAGACATAACAGAAAAACGATTGGTTTCATGAAATTTCCACTTGCCGATTTTTACTTACCGACGAAATGACCGACGTCCCGGTTGTTCTCTTCGCAGATGTATTCCAGAAGTTCGTTGTCCGGCTGGAGATTCGCCACCTGTTTGACGGTCCAGGGTTTCGTATAAGCCTTGGGATCGTCGATCGTGATTTCGAGATCCAGATGCCCCAGGTCCCTGCGGTGGAAACGCTCGGTTAACTTCAGCGCATCGGTTACTGGATGGCCGTTGGTATCCATCCACGCCTTTCCGTTCGTTCCGGCGGTTTCGACCACCAGCGTGTCGCCATCCCAGTGGCCGATCGAATAACCCTGCCACGCAGGGATTCGGGATCCACCGGCAGCTTTCGCCCGTCGGTGAATATCTGGCGGAAAATGGTGCGCGATTCGTACAGGATGATGATCAGCCCCGGCGTCTGCACGATTTTCCAGGGCGACGTGACCGCGTCCTTTTCCGGATATCCGGAGGGCAGGCAGAAGTTGTTGGGATCGTCTTTGCCAAGCGTATCCACGCGCTTCTTGTATTCGGCCTCGGCCCAGGGCTGGAACGGGACGTCCTTCAGATCGGCGGCTACATTGATCAGATATTTCAGGCCGGGCTCCATCCAGATGCCGGAGAGATCCGGGGTGCCGTCGGCCAATTTCGGCGCGGCCGCGGCAAGGTTCGGTTTTCCATTGGGCAGGCGTGGAATTCCCGCAGTCGGGTAGTTGAGCCATTGCGCGTGCACAGGCAGGGCCGACACGGCGATAAACAGAAGGTTCGTGATTCTCATTTACGTTTTTCGTTCCGAACGACTCTCATCATATCGCGGGAAGAGGGAAGCGACGAGGAGCGCTTCCAATGCCGCCGAGAAAATCAGGGGAGGTGGAATTCGGAAGATCCAGCTGAGCGTCAGGAACGCCGCGACCCACAATACGTTCAACCAGGTCACGCAGCGCAGCAAGCGGTATGGTGTCTCGGGAAACGCCGCCAGCGTGAGATTGATCAAGCCGAGAGCGGCAAAAGTGATCGTCACACTCCATGCGAAGTCATAGTGGATATCTTTCACCGAAGGACTCATGCCCAGCCCCAGTGGATTCCTGAGCGCGCCCATGTCGGCGAGTAATCTTTCTTCGGCCGGACCCGGAGGGCCCCCTCCGAAAAACCCGACGGTGTGCCCGATCGCGAGGAGAATCATGAGAATCGCGGCGCAGGAGAAAAGCCGCCTGCCCGGTTTCCAGATCGCGATCGTCATTCGGGCAAACCCTCGACGTGCCGGCGCACCACCCAACCCAAACCGGCGAGGAACAAAAGCGTGAAAGTGCTCCAGGGCGCAAACGGGCAAAAGGTGTCGTACCCCAGGTCGCTTATCTGCGGGGACTCATGAGGCACCAGCGTGACCACCGCCCCTGCCAGCAGGAGAATGGCAACAACGCGCAGAAGAGCACTCAGATTTTGTCGGGACATTTCAGTGCGGAACGCTCCCCAGTGTAGATTTATCAGCGTCGTCCCGTCAAACAACGCATACTTGAGGTATGTCATCTCAAAACGGAGACAAGGCCCGCTATGGCCGGTTGCGGAAGAAGAAGCTCGC
Organism: Terriglobia bacterium; assembly: GCA_963764845.1. Taxonomy (GTDB): domain Bacteria; phylum Acidobacteriota; class Terriglobia; order Bryobacterales; family Bryobacteraceae; genus BOG-234. Next base: position 145,433 of record CAVXUE010000003.1, read on the forward strand.
ACGGCGCGTTACCAATCGCGCGGTGAAGAAGTTGCTGATGGCTCCGCCGCCGGCGGCAACATTAATCAAACCTGCCGAGTAATCTCATCGCTGGTCCGCCGGAACGGCGGCTCAATGTGGCTACTTGCCCACCAGGTGTTTGAGGTCCAGGTTATTCTCCTGGCAAATATATTCCATCGGCTCCATCCCGGGATGGAAAAGGATGTTCCAGCTCACCGTCCAGGGTTTCGTATAGGCGCCAGGATCGTCGATCGTCGCTTCGTAGCGAAGAATCAGTTCGTTCACACGGGTGAAGCGCTCCACCACGTGGAGCTGCTCGGTGTGCTCGTGGCCCGCCGCGTCCAGCCAGCTTCGCGTGTTGAAGCCGATGTCGTCGACCAAAAGCGTGTCACCCTCCCAACGGCCGATGCCCTCGCCGAGATAAGTCGGATTCAACTTGTCCGGGGGCGTATGTTTGCGGCCATCGGTGTAGACCACGCGCCACATGTGCGCGCCGCCTTCGAATACAAACAGCACGCGGTTGGGGAGCTGGTAAATCTGGAACGGGAACGATGTCGCATACATGCGCGGAATGCCCGGCGGCAGGCAAAAGCCCTCGGGATCGTCCTTCGTGGTGATCGCGTTATGGCGGGCGTAGGCGTCTCTGGCCCACGGAAGAAACGGTACGTCCTGGACCTTATCCGGTTGCGCGGTTCCGGCGAATCCGCCGTGCATGCCCGCCATGTCGCCCACTCCGGGAGGATCCCAAGAGCCTTTGTCGTTGCCGAGATCCGGATGGCCGTCCGCGAGGCGCGGCGCGGGCTTCAGGTCTTTCCTTGCCATGGCGGCGGCCACGGCCTTTCCGTCGAAGTCATCCGCGAGGGCCGTCACAGGGGTCGATAACAACGGCACAAACAAAAACGTTGCGGGAACGATCGCACGTATGCGGCAGGCCACCGATCAAGTGTTCCACATTTCCGGGGTCCGTGCGAAGGGTGGGCCTGCCTGGCCAGGGTGGGCTGGGCCAAGGTGATCCTGGTCAGCCAATCCGCAGGAGCGCGTTGTCGATGATCTTGCCGGCCGTGAGTAATGAGTCGGGTTCGTACTGGCCCGAACTCACGCTCGCCTGCACCGCCGTAGCGGCCGCCGATGCCGCCGGAGACAACACCACCTGATCGGAGCCCGTTGGTTCGACGCCTTCGTTCGCCGCAGGTGCCGGGCGAACAGCCTCGCCCCCGCCGACCGCGAACTCAGGACTCGCACCATTGATTCGTATTGTCAATTGCGCGCCTCCAATGCCAAGTATCTCATCGGCATGAACCACTGAATTTCTAGTTTTCCCTCCAAACGGGGTATAGTACCCCGGACAGGAACAAACTCACAATCCGTTTGTTGACGCTAAAACGGCAAAGTGGAGACCCGTCTCTTCACAAAGCATCCAAGTAAAGTAATGAAGTAACGCGAGGAAAGGGCCGGCCGAGGCGAAACCCGCGATCGAGGCTCCGTTTTGCGGGCCATTACTGAGGAGCGCCGAAACAAATGCGTACATTCTGGCGGCGCGTGACCGAAGGCATCGAAACCCAGCAGCTCTGGGCGCAGTTCCGCGCCGAGGCCCGCGCCAGCTACGAACTGTATTCGAAGGAAATCGACGCGGCGCCGCCGCGGCGGGGATGGCGAGTCTGGATCTTCGTCCGCGGCCTGTTCTGGGCCATGATCACGAAGCTGTCGCCCGCGCGCCGCGTGCTCTTCCTGCTCGGGCTTGTGCTCCTGTTCTTCCCCGGATTCAGTTACCGCGATGCCAACCGGGGAATCGATGTCGAGACCGGGGGGCTGAACTTCTTCGGCGGCGTCGCGCTGCTCATTCTGTTTGCGCTGGAGTTGGCGGACCGCGTAATGATGAAGCGCGATCTTGAGATCGCCCGCGAGATCCAGGGCTGGCTGATGCCCACCACGCCTCCCGTGGTTCCCGGCGTGGAGATCGCCTTCGCATCCCGCCCGGCCAATACGGTCGGCGGGGATTACTTCGACGCGTTCTTCCGCCCGAAGACCGAAGGCTCTCCCGACCGCCTGCTGCTCGTCGTGGCGGACGTCGCGGGCAAGAGCATTCCGGCTGCCCTGCTCACCGCGACTCTGCAGGCGAGCTTACGAACGCTGGCCGAATTGCCAACCTCGCTGCTGGAACTGGTCGGGCGTCTCAACCAATACGCCTGTGCGCAAAATCTCGGCGGCCGCCGCTTTACAACGGCCTTTCTTGCCGAACTGGAGCCCGCCACCGGCAGCTTCACTTATGTGAACGCCGGACACAACTGGCCTGTGTTGCGCCGGGCTTCGGGTGAGATCGAGCGTCTCGAAACCGGGGGATTGCCGCTCGGCATACGGCCGCAGGCCTCCTACGAATGTGGGAGCACTTGCTTGGGCGCGGGCGACGTCCTGGTGATCTTCACCGATGGGCTCGTCGAAGCCGAGGACGAGAAGGGGCAGGAATACGACGAACCGCGAATGCTCGGAGTATTAGGCTCCGCCTCGGGAAAGAGCGCGAATAGCGCAAACGACGTGCTCAGTCAGCTCATGAAGTCAGTGGATGCTTTCGTCGGCCTGGCGCGGCAGCATGACGACATTACCTGTATGGTTGTCCGAACCCTGAAAACGACCCAGCCCGACGTTCCCGCCACCACAAATTCTAAAATTCTATTGAGCAAATAAATAAAAGTGATGTAACATGGCCGTAACGGAGTTGTGAAGAATCCGTTGGGGAGCTTCACCGATGTCGACCGCTGAACGTAGCTGGGCCACGGGCCTTCATGTTGGTTTCTTCTGGACAGGGATCTTCCTGACCCTCGCGTGTATCGCTCTGGTGCTTGCCAGCAACACGGCGGTGGGATACCGGTTGGATCACATGGGCCTCCCGCTGCCGTGGGTGCTTGGGGTCGGGGCTGTGCTCCAGTTTGTCATGGCTGAGATCTGCCAGCGCGCTTCCCCGCACGCTTCCGCGCCGAAATCGCTGGACTATTGATTCTCAGCCTTGCGCGGCGCGTTCGAGTTCCGCGATGTCGAGCTTCTTCATCTGCAACATCGCCTGCATCGCCTTGGGATGCCTGATCAGATCCGGCAACCGCGCCGGGACGATCTGCCAGGACAGGCCGAACTTATCCTTGAGCCATCCGCACTGAACCTCGCTGCCGCCCGCGGTGAGCTTCTCCCAGTATTCGTCGACATCCTGCTGCGTGTCGCAGCGCACCACGAAGGATATGGATTCGTTGAATTTGTGATAGGGGCCGCCGTTGAGAGCCGTGAAGGTCTGCCCGTCCAGTTCGAAGCCAATCGTGAGGACGCTGCCTTTTGGCCCCGCGCTGCCGTCCGTGTTTTCCAGCTGATCGAGACGGCGCGAGTTCCTGAATACAGACAGGTAGAACTCGACGGCCTCTTCGGCGTTTGCGTCGAACCAGAGAAAGGGAGTGATGCGGGGAAACTTTTCGAGTGCGCTCATGGGAATTTCCGCTCGACCATTCTCTCAGATTTTCGGGTAGCGGACTCAGGCGGATGGCTTCTTCTGTCAGGCGCCGTCCTCTTGACACCACCTCCCGGCCCGTGATAGCGTTCGACCTGAATTGTAGTAGTCTGGATCGAGAGGTTTCGAATGAAAGAAAAACTGGTTATCTGCATGGCGGGCCTGCTGCTCGCGGCTGCGCTGCCCCTGTTGGCCCATCATTCCTTTGCCGCCGAATATGACGGCAACGCGAAGCTGACACTGAAAGGCACCGTCGCCAAAATCGACTGGATGAACCCCCACATCTGGATCTACATCGATGCCAAAGATGACGCCGGGAAAACAGTTCGGTGGCAGTGCGAAGGCGGACCGCCCAATTCATTGACTCGCAACGGCTGGACCAAAGATGCGGTCAAGACGGGCGATGAGGTCACCATCGAAGGTTTCAAGGCCAAGGACGGCACCAACACCTGTAACTCCCGCTCCATCGTCATGGCTGACGGCAGGAAGGTATTTGCCGGTTCCGCCGACGACGGCGCACCGAAGAAGTAGGTTTTTTCTCCAGGAGATTTTGACGTGAAAAAGTTCCCGACGACTTTGAGCGTCGCTGGCGTGGCTGTTCTGGCCATGTTGGCGACCACTGCGCCCGCGTTCGGGCAGGGCCAGGGAGCCGGTCCGCAGGGCCCCAATCCGAACGCCCCCGGCGGTCCGGCGCCTCGCGCCGCCGATGGCCACCCGGATCTGAGCGGTCTGTGGGAGCGCGCCTACACCCCCGACATGAGTGCTTTCGGTCGCAATCAGGCTCCGGACGCATCGCTCCCGGATGAACCACCCGATCCCAAAGCACCTCCGGGGCGCGCCGGTGCCCGGCCGAAAAAGCTTCTCCCTTACACGGCGCTCGGAAAAGCCCAATGGGACGCGTATGATGCCGCGAACGGCGATTACACCGGCAGTTGCATGCCTTTCGGCCTGACGCGATCCATCAACTCCCCCGATCCGCTGCAGATCATGCAGAACCCGAAGTACGTCGGGCTGCTTTTCGAGCAGAATACCTGGTTCCACATCATCCGCATCGGTGGCACGCATCCGAAGAATCTGACGCCCACCTGGTTCGGTGACTCCATCGGCACCTGGGATGGCGACACGCTCGTGGTCGACACCATCGGCTTCAACGGCCGGACCCGGCTTGATACGAACGGCCATCCGCACAGTGCGAAGATGCATGTGATCGAAAAGTACACCCGCACCGATCTCGGCCACATTGCGTACGAGATCACCATCGACGATCCGGTGACCTACACCAAGCCTTGGAAGAACGTCCGCACGTTCAACCTGCGGACCGACTGGGAGATCATGGAATATTCCTGCGAAGAGAACAACAAGGATTTCTTCGAAGGCCACATCAAAGCCACCGCGAATCCAAACGACCCCAGCACGTCGTTCAAGAAGTAGCCCGGCGTTTCCAGCCCACGACCTTTCCGAGTCCGCTTTGAAGCGGCCGAAAGAACCACACCGTATAATTCCGTAAGTCTGAACCGGGCTTTCGAATATATTCCCGGTCCATTTGTTATATACTCGGTCCGAAATCAGGACTTGACGGCGTTTACCAGTTGCCCAGCTTGCCCATCGGTCTACAAGCTGGAAGTAACAAAGGCGGGCTACTGCGCGAGCATGACCGCAAGCTGTTACCTCAATCCACCCGCCTTCCAGGCCCCCACCACGGGGACCCTCGGCAATCTGGGTGCGAACAGCCTCTTCGGGCCTTCGTATTTCCAGGTCGATCTCAGCCTGTCGCGCAGATCTGTCATTCATGAACGGCACTCGCTTGAGCTCCGCGCGGACGTCTTCAACACGGAGAACCGCGTGAACCTGGGCACCCCGGTGTCAACACCGATCACCGCCAGCAACTTCGGCAGGATCACCAGCGACATCACCGCGACGGGAAGCGGCGCCGCGGGAACCACTACCGGCGATCCACGAACCATGGAGCTGTCTTTGAAGTACGCCTTCTAAAAATATACTGAGAGGCGTTGCGGCGGAACGGCACTGAAACGTTAGTGTCAGCTGATGTCGACGCATTGACCGAGCGCGTTCTCGGAGCGATCTTTGAGGTTTCCAACACCCTTGGTGCCGGATTCCTCGAAAAAGTTTACCAGCGGGCGTTACTCGCCGAACTCCGCCTGCAAGGAATCCGCGCCGCTGCGAAAGTGTCATTTGCAGTAACCTACAACGGTCAACGGGTAGGAGAATATTTCACTGATCTGCTCGTCGAAGACGTACTGGTCGTCGAGTTGAAATGCGCCGACCGTCTATCCAACGAACACACCGCACAATGCCTGAACTGCCTGAACTATTTAAGAGCTTCCAACCGAACCGTATGTCCTCCTGGTAAATTTCCAGAAACCAAAAGTCGAATGGAAAAGAATAGTCCAGGGCTTCATCGATAGCGAGTAACATGCACTGTCTTATCGGCGTTCATCGGCGGCCAAATCGCCTTTTACCGGCCAGGAGCCGGAGGATTGATCCCTCCCTCATCCCAATGCTCGTCGGCCTTCCCATCGACAAAACGCCACATGTCGAAATGGGTCGTCGTATAAGTCTTTCCCTGTTCCCGCGGATCCGGCCGCGTACTGACCGTCGCCACGCAAACCAGATCGCCCTGCGCAAGAACCGCCACCACCTTGGTCCGCGCGTCCTTGAGCGTGGCCGGAAGCGGTCGGCCGGGGCGCGCTCCAAACGCCTTCATAATCGTCTCGCGTCCGCTGCTGAAAGCCGGGTTGTGCTGGATATACCGTTCCGTGAGCCATTTATCCGCCTCACTCCAATGTCCGGCCTCCAGCAGATCGATCACGATATGCATGGCGGCCTGCTTGTTCCGGTTTAAGACCGGGTCTTTGTCCGTAAACAGAGCGGTCGGGTCGTCGGCGCCGGTCACGGGCACCGCCTGACCGAACAGAAAAGTGGAAGCTGCAACTGTGAGCAAGCCAACAAGGGCGAAGCGTTTCATGGGTACTATAGTTTGCCAACGCACCGGACCGTGTCAAGTGGCATGAAAAACGCTGGAATTGAGAATCCGCGGCGTGGTCTGATTCGGATGCTAAACTCAAGCCATCTCCCCCTTGTCCGGTGAGGTCCCAGCTCCAGCCACGGAAAGCGCAAAGGGCGCGGGACGCGACCGTTTTGCGCGGTACACCTTAATAAACGCTTATGTCGATTCACGTTTCGCTGAATCATAAAACCCGCTATCGATACGACCGCCGCATCAATCTCGGCCCCCAGGTCGTCCGGCTTCGTCCCGCGCCGCACTGCCGCACGCCGATTCTCTCCTATTCGCTGAAAGATCCAGCCCCAAAACCACTTCATCAACTGGCAGCAGGATCCGCAGGCCAACTATCTCGCGCGCCTCGTCTTTCCCGAACCGACCACCGAGTTCTCCGTCGAAGTGGATCTGGTCGCGGAGATGGCGGTCTTCAATCCGTTCGATTTCTTCCTCGAGCCGAGCGCGGAGAACTATCCGTTCTGCTACGACGAAGCCCTCACCCGCGAACTGCGCCCCTTTCTCGAAACCCAGCCCGCCGGACCTCTGCTCGCTGCCTGGCTCGCGCAGGTCTCGCGCGAGAAAGCTCCGCACCATCGACTTCCTGATCGGCCTCAACCAGCGGCTGCAGAGCGAAATCGGCTATGTGATCCGCATGGAGCCCGGCATTCAGACCTGCGAGCAAACGCTCGGCCTGCGCACCGGCTCCTGCCGCGATTCCGCCTGGCTGCTGGTCCAGATCCTGCGCCATCTCGGGCTCGCCGCGCGCTTCGTTTCCGGCTATCTGATTCAGCTCGCGCCCGACGTGAAGCCGCTCGAAGGCCCCGCCGGCCCAACCTCCGACTTCACCGATCTGCACGCCTGGACCGAAGTTTATCTGCCCGGCGCGGGCTGGGTCGGGCTCGATCCCACCTCCGGACTGCTCGCCGGTGAAGGCCACATTCCGCTCGCCTGCACGCCCGACGCCAGCAGCGCCGCTCCCATCTCCGGCTCTCTCGATCCCTGCGAGACCGAATTCTCGCACGAGATGACGGTGCACCGGATCTTCGAATCGCCGCGCGTCACCAAGCCTTACTAGCGAACAGCAGTGGCAGGAAATCGAGGCGCTGGGCCATCGCGTCGATGAAAGATCTGACGGCGGGCGATGTCCGCCTCACCATGGGCGGCGAGCCGACCTTCGTCTCGATCGACGATGCCGACGGCGCCGAGTGGACCACCAGCGCGTTCGGCCCGAACAAGCGCAGGCTTTCCGTCGATCTGATTCTCAAACTGCGCGACCGTTTCGCTCCCGGCGCGCTGCTGCATTTCGGCCAGGGCAAATGGTATCCCGGCGAGCCGCTGCCGCGCTGGGCGCTCGGCTGTTACTGGCGCAAAGACGGCGTCCCGATCTGGAGAGACCAGGCGCTCTTCGCCAACGACGACGAGGATTACAAATACAACGCGGCCGATGCGCGCCGCTTTCTCGAAGCCCTGACGCGACGCCTCGAAGTCGACCCGCAGTTCATCATGACGGCCTACGAGGACGTCCTCTACTACCTGTGGAAAGAGCGGCAGGCTGCCCGGCCAACGTCGATCCGCACGGATTCCAAACTCGAAGGATCCGATCGAGCGCGCGCAGCTGGCCCGCGTCTTCGAAGAGGGTCTGGGCAAGACCATCGGCTACGTGCTTCCGCTGCGGCGGATTCCCGGCCGCATCAGGCGACGCCGTACTGGACGAGCCAGCCCTGGTTTCTCGCGCTCGGAGCGGCTCTTTCTGGTGCCCGGCGATTCGCCCATGGGATATCGCTTGCCGCTCGAATCGCTGCCCTGGACCAAGCCCGAAGACACGGAGTGGAGTTTCGACCCCGATCCTTTCAAGGAACGCGACAAACTTCCCGACATGCCGGTCCGCAAGCCGCACCTTTTCACGCAGAAGGCCTTCAAGGCCGGACCGCCGCGCCAGCCGCGAGCATCGCGAACGCAAGCCGAAGCCGCCGAAGAAAGGCGAATCGCCGCCATGGGTCTCGCGCCCGGCGCATCTGCGTTCAGGTGCGCGAAGGAAAGCTCTTCATCTTCATGCCGCCGGTCGAATATCTGGCCGACTATCTCGACCTGATTGCCGCCATCGAAGATACCGCCGCGCATCTCGCGATGAAGATCGTGATCGAAGGCTACACGCCGCCTTACGATCCGCGCATCTCGGTGCTCAAAGTGACGCCCGACCCGGGCGTGATCGAAGTGAACATCCATCCCGCTTCATCGTGGGACGAACTGGTGGAGAACACCACCGAGCTCTACGCTCTGGCGCGCGAATCGCGTCTCGGCACCGAGAAATTCATGCTCGACGGGCGCCATTCCGGCACCGGCGGCGGCAATCACGTCGTCATCGGCGCGGCGCTCCCGGAGGACAGCGCCTTCCTGCGCCGGCCCGATCTGCTGCGCAGCATGGTCGGCTTCTGGCAGAATCATCCGTCGCTGTCTTATCTGTTTTCCGGATTGTTTATCGGCCCCACCAGCCAGCATCCGCGCGTGGATGAAGCGCGCATGGATTCGCTCTACGAACTGGAAATCGCGTTCAGCCAGGTTCCCGACAAAGGCGAGGAGAACATCACGCCGTGGCTGGTCGACCGCATTTTCCGCAACCTGCTGATCGATCTCACCGGCAACACGCATCGCACCGAACTGTGCATCGACAAGCTCTATCCGCCCGATTCCGCTTCCTCGCGCCTCGGCCTCGTGGAACTGCGCGCTTTCGAGATGCCGCCGCACGCGCGCATGAGCCTCACCCAGCAATTGCTGGTGCGGGCGTTGATCGCGCACTTCTGGGAAAGCCCTTACAAGCGGCCGCTGATCTTCTGGGGAACGGCCCTGCACGACCGCTTCATGCTGCCTTACTTCATCGAGCGCGATTGGGAAGACGTTCTCGAAGAACTCAACGAGGCCGGTTATCCATTCCAGAAGGAGTGGTTCGCGCCGCACTTCGAGTTTCGTTTCCCCGCCATCGGCTCGATCACGAAGCGCGGCATTCATCTGGAACTGCGGCACGCGCTTGAACCCTGGAACGTGCTGGGCGAAGAGACCTCGGCCGGCGGCACCGCGCGCAACGTGGATTCTTCGGTGGAGCGCATGCAGGTGAAGGTTTCCGGGATGATCGATCCGCGCTTCACCGTGCTCTGCAACGGCCGCCCCGTGCCGCTGCATCCCACCGGCGTGACCGGGCGAATTTGTGGCCGGCGTGCGATACCGCGCGTGGCAGCCGCCTTCCTGCCTGCACCCCAACATCCCGGTTCATACGCCGTTGGTGTTTGATATCGTGGACACATGGTCGGGGCGTGCAATCGGGGGCTGCACCTATCACGTCTCCCATCCCGGCGGGAGAGCAAACGAACAGTTTCCCGTCAACGCTTATGAAGCGGAGAGCCGCCGTCTGGCGCGCTTCAGCGGCATCGGCCACACGCCGGGTCCGATGGCTGTGCCGAAGGAAGAACGCAATCCGGAATTTCCGTTCACACTGGATTTGCGCCGGGCGCCATAGGAAGATCGCACACTGACCTGTGGCGTAAATGAGCATCTCCGTCGACACTCTCGTTACTCCGCTGCTGGGTGAAGGCTACAGCCCCGCGCCGGGGATCTACGACGAGATGTCGAGCGCGCCCGGCGTCTATCGTCCGCACTGGGACGCCTACGTGGCGTCGCTCTCGGAGCTCGGCCGCGAAGAACTGGCCCGCCGCTGGAATACCGCCCGGCAGCGCATCCGCGAAAACGGCGTCACCTACAACGTTTATGGCGATCCGCTGGGCATGGACCGCCCGTGGAATCTGGATGCCATCCCGATCCTGATTTCGCCCACCGAATGGCGCGATCTCGAAGCCGGTCTGATCCAGCGGGCACGCCTTCTGAACTGGATGCTGGCCGATCTTTACGGCGCCGCAGAAGCTGCTGCGCGGCGGCCACCTTCCGCCCGCCATCGTGTTCGGAAACCCGGGATTCTGGCGGCCCTGCCACGGCCTCCCGCGTGCCGGACAACGCGCTACCTTCATCTGCTCGCGGTGGATCTGGCGCGCTCGGCCGACGGCCAGTGGTGGGTGCTTTCGGATCGCCTCGCAGGCGCCTTCCGGCGCGGGTTACGCGCTCGAAAACCGCATCGTCCTGGCGGAGACTTTTCCGGATCTGTTCCGCGAATTCCAGGTCCAGCGGCTGGCTTCGTTTTTCCGCGCCTTCCGCAACAACCTGCTGCATCTGTCGCCTGCCATGAACGCGCAATCCGCGGGTTGTGCTGCTGACGCCCGGCCCGCTCAACGAGACCTACTTCGAGCATTCCTATCTCGCGCGCTATCTCGGTTTCACGCTCGCGCAGGGCGGCGATCTGACCGTGCGCGACAGCCGCGTATTTCTGAAAACGCTCGAAGGGCTGAAGCAGGTGGACGTGATCCTGCGGCGCGTGGATGGCGGCTTCTGCGATCCGATCGAACTGCGTTCCGATTCCTTTCTCGGCGTCGCGGGGCTGGTCGAAGCGGTGCGCGCCGGCAACGTTGTGGTCGCCAATGCGCTGGGCAGCGGAGTGATCGAAACGCCCGCTCTCATGCCGTTTCCTGCCCGGGCTCAGCAGCCGCTTTCTCGGCGAGAAACTGAAGCTGCCTTCGGTGGCCACCTGGTGGTGCGGGCAGCCGAACCGCGCTGGATTATGTCCGCGACAACCTCGATAGCCTGGTGATCAAGCCTTCGTTTCCCGATGCAGGGGATGGAGCCGGTGTTCGGCGGCAAGCTCAGCGGCGACGAGCGGGCGCGGCTGCTGGAAAAGATGCAGACGCGGCCTTACGATTTCACCGGCCAGGAGTTGCTGCATCTCTCGACCGCGCCGGTCTGGTCGGAAAATACTCTGACGCCGCGCCGCGTGGTGCTGCGCGTCTTCGTGGCGGCGGCGGGAGATTCCTGGGTCGTGATGCCCGGCGGGCTGGCCCGCGTTTCGCCCTCGCTCGATTCGCCCGTGGTCTCGATGCAGCGCGGCGGCGGCAGCAAAGATACATGGGTTCTTTCCGATCGCCCGGTCGACACGTTCACGCTGCAGCGCTCGCGCGATCTGCCCGTCGCGCTGAATCGGGGCGGCGCGAGCGACCTGCCCAGCCGCGCGGCCGACAATCTTTTCTGGCTGGGCCGTTACGGCGAACGCTGCGAACATCTGGCCCGCGTGCTGCGCTGCATTCTGGTGCGGCTCACGGGCGAATCCGGCGCTGCCGGATACGGCCGAGTGGAATTCGCTGATGAAGCTGCACGACTCCCTCGAAACCGAGGATTCGCGCATGACCGAGGACGATCCGCAGGGCCATCTCAATCCCGCGCGCCGATTTCGAACAGGAGATCCTTTCGCTGATCTTCGAAGAGGAGCGCCGCGACAGCCTGTTCTCGAATCTGAACCGCATCTCGCGCGCGGTCGGCCTCGGTGCGCGACCGGCTGTCGAGCGATCTGCTGCGCGTCGTGAGCCAGCTCGGCTCCCTGGTGCGCGAGCCCGCCGGCTCGCAGGATGAGGCAGAGCCTTCGGCCTGGGGCTACGTTTCCGCGGGCGACGCGCTGGCGGTGCTGAATCGCTGCATCGGAACGCTGTCTTCCCTGCGCGGCATCGAACTGGAGAACATCACGCGCGGACCTGGCTGGCATTTTCTCAGCATCGGGCGGCGCATCGAGCGCTCCATCCAGCTGGTGAATCTGTTTCGCGCGACGATCGTGCCGCTGAGCGCCCGGCACCTGGCCGATGCTCGAAATGCTGCTCGAAGTCGGCGACAGCTCGATGACTTACCGGTCGCGCTATTTCACCGTCCTGCAGGCCGCGCCGGTGCTCGATCTGCTGATGAACGAAAGCGCGAATCCCCGCTCGCTGGCATTTCAGCTGACGGATCTCGCCGAACATTGCGCGTGCATTGTCGGGAACTCTGAAGGCGGCCGAATGGCCCTTCGCGAAACAGAACCGGGTGGAAGAGGTGGCTGCAAATCTGTTCGGCGCGGACGTAGTCGGCCTCTGCCGGCCGGATCCCGATGGCTCGCGCTGGCATCTGGATAATCTGCTCGCGGCGATGGATATCGCCCTCGCCTGCTTCTCCGACGCCATCACCAATACCTGGTTCAGCCACGCGGAAATGGAGCGGCCCGCATGATCTATCAGGTGCGGCACAGGACCACATACGACTACGAGGATCCGGTCTCGGTGTCGCACCACATCTTGCGCCTGACGCCGCACAACACCCGGGCCCAGACGTGCCGGCGAAGCGAGATGACCATCATTCCCAACCCGCCGTCGATTACCTGGCATGCCGACTATTTCGGCAATCGCGACAGCTGCGTTCACGCTGCTCGAGCCGCATGACCGCCTGATCGTGGATGCCGTGAGCGAGCTGGAGGTGAACGCGCTGCCGCTGCCCGATTTTGCCGGCTCTCCCCCCTGGGAAAGCGTGCGCGATTCACTGGCCGCACGATTACACCGATGAAGGATTGAACGCGTACCAGTATCGTTTTCGATTCCACGCGCGTGAAGGCGAGGCCGGAGTTGGCGGAGTATGCGCGCGAGTCGTTTCCGGCAGCGCGCGCCCGCTGCTGGAGGCCGCCATGGATCTTACGCGGCGGATTTACCACGACTTCCGCTTCGACACCAAGGCCACCGAAGTCAGCACGCCGGTTGAGACGTTTTTTGAAAAGCGCCGCGGCGTGTGCCAGGACTTTTCGCATCTGCAGATCGCCTGCATGCGGTCGCTGGGCTTGCCTGCGCGCTACGTCAGCGGATATCTGCGCACTTTGCCGCCCGCCGGGACGGCCGCGGCTGATTGGCGCCGACGCGTCGCACGCCTGGTGCGCCGTCTGGAGTCCCGGCGCGGGCTGGGTGGATTTCGATCCCACCAACAATTGCGTGCCCTCCGACGGCCACATCACGGTGGCTTGGGGACGCGATTACAGCGATGTCAGCCCGATCCACGGCGTCTTGCTGGGCGGCGCGCGCCACACGCTCGATACCGGCGTGGACGTGATGCCGGCCGACTAGTGGCCGGCCTGTGCCGGCGGCGGGAGCGCCGGCGGTCTCACCGCCGGTACTCGCCATTGAAAACACAGGGTCTGTCCGCGTATTTTCGCAGCTACATTTTGATGAGATTTTTCAAGGTCAGTAGAAACCTGTATTTGGTGGCGCAGGCGGTTTCGCAGACTTTTTCAGCATCGAATCGGGGGCGGCGGACTATTTGAGCTGCCCACAAGCCGCGCGGCACGTCGTTTGCTTACCAAAACCGCGTGCTGATCCGACTGGGCTACGAAATCGAACTCGAAATTCCGCAAACGATGGCAGTAGTTGCGCTTCTAAACGTCCATCCTTCAAGAACAAACGACCTGCTGGAGCCGGATGAGTTTCAGATCTCGCAGCGCGTCCCGCGGGACGAATATCTCGACACGTTCGGAAATAAATGCACGCGAATTCTGGCCCATCCGGGTCCGCTGCGCTTTACCCACGCCACGTTGATCTCGGATTCCGGGCTGCCCGATGAACCAGGTTCCGGGGCCCCGCAGATCGATGTCGCCAGGCTCCCGCACCACGCCCTGCGTTTTCTTCTCGCCAGCCGCTATTGCGAGGTCGACCGGCTTTCCGCGTTCGCCTGGCAGATGTTCGGCAACGCCGCACCCGGCTGGCCGCGCGTGCAGGCGGTCTGCGAATGGGTGCACGGCCACATCACTTTCGATTACAACAGGGCGCACCCGTGGAAGAGCGCGCTCGATGTCTATAACGAGCGATGGGGCGTCTGCCGGGATTTCCAGCATCTTGCCATCACCCTCTGCCGCGCCCTGCACATCCCCGCGCGATACGTGACCGGATACCTGGGCGACATCGGAGTGCCGCCCGTGGACATGCCGATGGATTTCAGCGCCTGGTTCGAAGTCTGGCTGGGCAACCAATGGTGGACGGTCGATGCCCGCCACAACGCGCCGCGCATCGGCAGGGTTCTGATGGCCACGGGCCGGGACGCAGCGGACGTGGCCATCACGACGTCATTCGGCGTCTCCCTGCTGAACCGCTTCATCGTCACCACCGATGAGGTCGCGGAAAAGCGATCGGCTGCGTGATCGGTCAGTAGCCGTAGGGGCGCACGCCGCAGGCGGTCGGAATCCAACGGCCATAGGCATCGTAGGTACCGCACGGCGAGGTCGCGTAGCCGTAGCCGGGATATCCGAAGCCGAGTCCGACGCCGAGCCCGACGCCGCCATAGTATCCGCCACCCCGATAGTAGCCACCACCGCCACGATAATATCCACCACCGTACCCGCCGCCGCGATAACCGCCGCCAGCCACGACCGCGTGACCACCACCACTCGTTACCGCGTGCCCGCCACCACTGTAACCACCGCCGTGCCCGCCGCCGCCTCTGGCTGCCATCGCGCCAACAGGACTCATGAACAGCAACGCGGTGCCCGCCATGAGCGTCGCCAAAGTCGACTTACCGAAGATTCTCGAAATTCTGTTTTTCATTGAAATACCCTCCCGGGCTTCACCTTGAGAAATGCATGGGAAGCGCCAAACAGCGTTATTTGATTACAGGGGAGTTACACGTTTCCGTATGAGCATGTGACTCGGTTGCTACCACCAATCCCGGTTGCGATGAACCACATGAAGAGAAGTTCATTGGACTATAATCGCGGCATGAACTTGCGCCTGATTGCGTTGACGGCCACCGGTATCGCTTCCCTTTTCGCGCAGGCTCCCCTGGCAAAAGACCCCGGCGCTTTTGATCCGGCGCTACCCGCGCCTGCGGCCCGCGCGCCGGCGACGCCGGCGGGTCCTGCGCCGCATCTCGCCGACGGACGTCCCGACTTCGGCGGGAAAGGCGCGTGGTATCCGGGATTCGCGGGGAATATCGCCGAGCCCAAGTGGAAGGGCGTCAAGAGCGCCGATCGGCATGTCGACGTACCGTTTCTGCCATCCGCGCTGGCGTTGTTCAATGAGCGCGTCGAGTCGATCGGTAAGGACGATCCCGAAGCCCGCTGCCTGCCGGTCGGCGTCCCGCGCTACATGTTCGATCCCTATCCGTTCCAGATGATTCAGATGGCGGACCGTGTCGTGTTTCTCTTTGAAGGTGACAACTATCCCTGGCGCATCGTCCCCATCGCCCCGACGGACCGCCGCAGCCATCCGAAGAACCTGACCCCCACCTGGATGGGTGATGCGGTGGGGCATTACGAGGGCGACACCCTCGTGGTGGATGTGATCGGTTTCAACGGGATGGCGTGGCTGGATCAGGCCGGACACGCGCAGACGGATAAGGCGCATCTGATCGAGCGCTATACGCGCACGGATTCGCGTACGCTGAAGTACGAGGTCACGATCGACGACCCGGGCGCCTATTCCAAGCCGTGGACGACCAATAACACGGTCTCCTGGCGGCCTGGAATGGAGCTGATGGAATACGTCTGCAACGAGAACGAGAAGAGCTCGGTTCACATGATCGGGAAGTGATCAAAAAGTCCGCTGGCGGCGGCTCATCAGCGCCCGCAACTGATCCATGTGCTCGCCCGAGCCGGTCAGTAGTCCTTCGGGGAACTTCCGGTACGACATGATTTCGCGATAGATCTGCGCGGAGGCCACCGTGTTCACTCCCATCCCCGCGATGTATTGCAGGCGCAGGTTGAGATCTTCGTTGATGCGAGCGCCGGCGATCATCGGCTGCAGATCCGCTGCCCGGCCCACGTAGGTTGCCGCCAGATCCCACGCCGAAGGGAACGCGGCGTCCGCCAGCGATCGAGCCACGGCTGCGTATGTCGGTTCCTCCAGACGCTCCTGCATGCGATTGACATCGACCGGCGAGGAGTCGGCGCGGCCGAGCAGCACAAGGTCGTAGCCATCGCCGTTCAGGTAATTGCTCCAAACGGTGGCCTCGGGAAAGACTGCGAAGAAGGTCGCCAGTTCGGTGGCAACGGTCTCCTTGTCGCTTTCGTAGATCGGCAGCCACTGCGCGGCAATTCCGCCGGGATTGAGATGGCTCTTCACCATCTCGAAGTATTCCTTCGAATACAGCGTGGACGTGCCTTTCACCCACGGATGAATCGGATCGGTGGTGATCACGTCAAACTTATCGGGGGCCGTGGAAACATAGTGGCGCGCATCGTCGTAAACCACGCGCGTGCGGGGGTCGTGCAGCACATGGTAGTTCTGTTTGGCGAAAAACTCGTCGGAGGCGGGAGGTATGATCGGTTCGAGTTCGCAGATCACGATGCTCTGCACGTCGGGGTAAGGAACGAAGGAACCCGCTGTCACTCCCGCGCCGAATCCAACCACCAGCACCGACTTCGGAGACGCGTTGAACAGCGCGGGCAGGTGTCCCATCATGCGCTGCAGCCGCATGTCGATCAGGACCGACGACGCTTCCGCCTTGCCGCTGACATAGAAATTCCGCTCGCCCCCGCTCTCCGTGATCACCACCGACGAGTTGATTCCTTCGCCGATGAACACCGGCGTGGCCGGCTTCGTATCGGTCGCAAGCGCAGCCTCGCGCAGGATGGGCGCCACGCGCCTGCCATATGCGATCGATTGCCACGGAACCGGGGCCACGCTCGAAGCCAGCAGGAACGCCAGCACCGCCGCACCCGCGGCCGCCGCTGCCAGGACGGGGACTTTGCGCGAACCAACGCGGGAAACCGCCGCAACCGAACAGATTGCTCCCGCCGCGGCCAGCCAGATCAATAATTGCTGCGAGCCCTGCGTTCCGATGGCCGGAATCAGCAGCAGGCTGAACGCGAGTGCGCCCACGATGGAGCCCGCGGTATTGGCCGCGTAGACCTCGCCCGAGAGCCGCGCCGGATCCTCGCCTTCCGCCGCCGCGGCCGCCAGAGCCAGCGGGAAACTGATGCCCCAGAGTAAGGTCGCCGGAAAAATCGCGCGAACGCATCGGGCCACGTCGAGATCGAAATTGAACCACGGGCTGGTCGAGAGCCACGGATCGACGGGCCAATAGGGAAGCGCGTAAGTCAGCGTCCACGCGGTTCCGGCGATCGCGATGGCGAGAAGAATCTGCGTTGCGGCGAGCGCAGTCCGCGGATCGCGCACGCGGCGGGCAACGAACGAGCCGGCGCCGCTGCCGGCCCAGAGACCCACAAGGAATACAGCCAGAATGATCGAAAACGTGTAGACGGTGGCGCCCAGCAGCAGCGAAAGAAGCCTGGTCCAGACCACTTCGGCGCCCAGCGCGCTCATTCCGGAAAGGGCGATCGCGGCATAGATCACCCATGCGCCCGGCGCGCGTCGCACGGGAGCGCTGGCCGGGGCCGCGGCCTTACCCGCATAGGGCAGGTAGGCCACAAGAGCGAACGCCAGCGATGCCACTGCCACATTGATTGCGGCCGCGGCATATGTCGCCACTGCCATGTCGTATACGCGCAGCAGGTAGAATCCGGCGAACAGGCAACCGGCTACGGCGCCCGCGATGTTGGCGCTGTAGAGCAGCCCCAGACGGGAAACACTGCGCGAGCTGATTCCAACCCGGCGGGCGATGGCTGGGAAAGACGCACCCATGAGCGCCGTCGGAGGCAGCAGGCAGACTGCGGCAATCACGCCGCGCAGGATCACCCCGGCCAGGCCCGTCGTGGCACCCGCCACGTAAATACGCCCGATGAGCGGAACCCCGGCCAGCGCGATGATGCCGAATACGGCAATCCCCAATTCCAGGAAAGCGTAGATCCGCAGGGGATCCTTCGACGCGGGAACAACCCGCGACAGCGCCGCGCTGCCCAGACACAAACCGCCCATGTATGCAGCCAGCAGAAGCCCGAGAGACACGGCGGACGAGCCGATGACGAGCTGCAGCAGCTGAAACCAGACGATCTCGTAGATCAGCGCCGCGCATCCGCTACCCGCAAGGAGGATGAGCAGGAACGCCTCAGTTGATGGGGTTTCGACGGTCTCGCGTCGGTCCTTGGTATGTCGTGAAGACACTCAGATCATTAGACTACAGGTACACGCCACTTCAGCGGCAGCCGCCTGTGCCGACAGATCGATAAATCCCGGGAGCGCCGGCGGTCTCGCCGCCGGGTGTACTTTCTGAGAAGTCGCGCCTACCTTGCGCCGAATAGGCTAGACTGCGGCGGCAATCGGCCCGGTCTCCAGCGTAACCACCTTCTTGCGCAGACGCTTGCTCTTGTACATGCGCCGGTCGGCTTCGGCCAGCAGATCTTCGGCGTCCTTGCCGTCCTCGGGATAAACCGCCACGCCGACGCTCATCGACAGCGGGCTGGGCTCCGGCGTGGTATCGCCGGCTTTCCGCGCCACCACGCGCACGCGGTCGATCTTCGCGTCCAGTTCCTCGTCGGTGCCCCCGGAAACCAGGATGACAAATTCGTCGCCACCCATGCGCGCCACGAAATCCGTATGGCCGCACTGCTCGCGCAGCCCGTTGGCGATCAGGCGCAGGACTTTGTTGCCCTCCATGTGGCCGAACCGGTCGTTCACCTGTTTGAAGCCGTCGAGATCGCAGACGATCACCGCCAGCGTCGTACCCACCCTCTGCGCGCGGGCGAGCTCGTTATCGAGCGAGAGGAAGAGCGAGCGGGCGTTCGGCAGGTTCGTCAGATAATCGGTTGTGATCGACGTTTCGAGCAGGCGGTGCGTCAGCGCGTTCTCGATCGCCAGCGCCACCTTCGAGCTGATGGCGATCAGGATACGCAGGTTCTCCTTGCTGAAGGCATCGCGCTCCGCCCGGTAGAGCGCCATCACGCCCAGCACTCCGTTCACTCCGCTGAGAGGCACGGCGAGCGCCGCGCGCAGCGTACTGTACTTCGACGGATCGTTGAGGTAGCCGGCTTCGACCGAAGGATTCCCGTTCAGAAGCGACTTGTTATTCTCCGCCACCCAGCCCGAAAGCCCCTGGCCCAGAGGAATTTCGAGCGACGTAAACAACCGCAGATTCTCGCCGCTGACATACTCCGGAATGAGCTTTTCATCCCGGCGAATGTACACGGCGATGGTTTCATACGGAATCAGCCGCTTCATCCTTACGCCGACGAACGCAAGCGCTTCCTGCAGGCTGAGCGAGTTCCCCAGATCCTGGGTAAGCTCGTAGAGCATCTGCGCTTCCTGCGTGGCGGCGGCGATCGATGACAGCGGATCGATGCCGATTTCCGTCCCCAGGGCCGACAGTTCCTCGGCCGTCTCGGCGAAACCGGTCGCGGGCGCGAGGCCGCGCTCCACTTTCACGTCCATCGAAAGCCTGATCCTGTCCCGCTCGATGCCGGCGCTGAGCGCCAGACGCTCCAGTTCGATGTAACGCCGCCGCAGAATGTCGACGATCACGGGGTCGAAGCTCTTGCCGGACTCCGAAGAAACGATTTCCATCGCCTGATCCAGCGGCAACGCCCGCCGGTATTGACGGTCCGAAGCCAGCGCGTCGAGGCAATCGACGGCGGAGAGAATTCGGGCGCCCGATCGGAATTTCCTCGCCCGAAAGGCCGAACGGATAACCCGACCCGTCCCATTTTTCGTGGTGCGCGCGCACGATCGGAACCACGGGATAGGGAAACTTGACTTCCTCCAGAATCTCCGCGCCCACCAGCGGATGAATCTTCATCTTTTCGAATTCCTCGGGAGTCAGCCGCCCCGGTTTCGAGATGATGTGTTCGGGCACCGCGAGCTTGCCGATATCGTGCAGCAGAGCGGCTGCCTGCAGAGCATCCAGCTCGTTCTGGCTCAGCCACATCTCCTTGCCGATTTCGGTGGCGTAGACGCGCACGCGCTGCAGATGATCGGCGGTGGTGGTGTCTTTGGCCTCGATCGCGAGCGCGAGGGCTTCGATCGTTCGCAGATGCAGGCCGGCGATCTCCTCGACGTGGCTCTTGTCCTTCTCCAGCCGGTCGAGATACATCTTGTAGGAGCGGTACACGAAATAGACCAGCGGGAACAGCACCAGCGCCGCATGCCACACGTTCTGGCGGGTCAGCACCACAATCAGCCATGCCACCGAAGCCGCCGCCAGATGGTAAGGCAGAATCCAGAAGTAAGTCTGGCACCAGGTTCTGAGGACCGACTTGCCCTGCGTCAGCGCGATTACGCCTGAGATCAGAACCGTGTTGACCAGGAAGTAGGCGCAGGCCGCGGCCCCCAGCAGCAGCGGATTCAGCTCGCCCAGAATGCCGTTAAGCGGTCCGTGAAACACCGCATGCGCGCTCCCCACCGCCAAGCCGATGGAGCAGGCGCTGAACGCGATCTGAATTGCCTTCGGGCGCACGCGCGGTCGCCAGAGGCACTGCACGATAGTCCCCGCCAGACCGAGCAGAATCGCTTCGGGCAGACTGAACAAAACGATTCCCGTCAGGATGGAAAGAAAATTAACCGACAGCGTCGCAAAGACGGTGGGCAACCGGACCTTGAGACCGGAGGTGAGCAGAGTGAAGGCGAAATAACACCAGAACAGAACCACATCGGCGGAATGGAAGTGGATCAACTGCGCGGCGAGGCCCAGCGTTCCAGCGGAAAGAACCAGCGCGATGTAAAGCTTTGCCCGGATCGGCATGAAAGGTATGCTGTAGCCAAATGCCGTGCAACTTGGCTTCCCTGCTCTGCAAACTGTTTAACCCGAAATATTTAGCCGGTTGCTTCAGCTCATGCCACGCCGGATCGCGTGACAATCAGACACCATTTTAGCGCAGGATGTCACCTGCGGCTATTGCCATATTGGCACAGCCCGAAGCAGCAAAGGCGGTTGGCGGACGCTCTGCTCTCCGAGGTTAGCATTGACATATCAACAAGTTGGCGGAAGATGAAGGTATTGCGCATGCCCGTGAGTAAGATTTTCCGGCAAAGTGACGAAGTGACGCCCGTGCGGATCTCTCAGGCCGATCAGAGCTTCCCCATCCGGTCCGACAGGCGTACCACCCCCGATGCCAGCTATGAGGAATTCCTCGGCATGACGGCGGTGGTTGCTTCGCCCCTGATGCGTCGTCTGGTCGCCGTCACCAGCCGCGCCGCGCGCACCAATTCCCCGGTTCTGATCTCGGGCGAGAGCGGAACGGGCAAGGAACTCATCGCCCGCGCCGTACACCACTTTTCGCCGCGTCTCGGCAGACCGTTCGTCGACGTGAATTGCGCCGCCCTCCCCGAACACCTGATGGAGAGCGAACTGTTCGGATACGAAAGAGGGGCGTTCAGCGGCGCCGAGAGTCTGAAGCCCGGCTTCTTCGAGGCGGCGCACACCGGCACTCTGTTTCTCGATGAGATCGGTGAACTGGACAGCCGGATGCAGGCCAAGCTGCTGCGCGTGCTGGACGGCCACTCCTATTTCCGGCTGGGCGGGTCGCGCAAGGTTGTGGCCGATGTCCGCATTGTTGCGGCCACCAATCTGAGTCTCGAAGAAGCGGTGGGCAGCGGCAAATTCCGCCGCGACCTGTTTCATCGCCTCGATGCCATTCACCTGCGGGTGCCGCCCCTGCGCGAACGGGTCGAAGATGTCCGGCCGCTCGCGCGCTGGTTTCTGCGGGATTCCGTTCCCGGGTTGAGCGATGCGGCGCTCGCGCTCCTCGAGGATTATTCCTGGCCGGGGAACATTCGGGAGCTCAGGAACTGTTTGAACAAGGCCGCCCTTTGCGCCACGGGTCCGATGATCGAGCCCGCCGATCTGCCTGTCGAGATTCTGCTCGGAGATCGGAACGAACCGTCGGAAGAAGCCTGGTCGCTCGATGGCCTGGAACAGCAGACCATC
Source organism: Terriglobia bacterium (assembly GCA_963764845.1). Lineage (GTDB taxonomy): Bacteria > Acidobacteriota > Terriglobia > Bryobacterales > Bryobacteraceae > BOG-234. The sequence continues at coordinate 167,623 of CAVXUE010000003.1, forward strand.
TGCCGCGTTCTGGCGCAGACCGGCGGACACCAGCAGAAGGCCGCTGACCTGTTGGGGATTTCGCGCCGGACATTGATCCGGAAGTTGAAGCTCTACCGGTCGACGGAACGCATTGCCGGCGGACGGCAGATCGACAGAATTCAGGTCGGCCAACGCAGGGACGATGCCAGAAGCGTCGCTTAGTCTGCTTGAGGCGCGGGAGTTCTAGTGTCAGCACTGGCGTTATCACCGAAATCGACTTCCGACTCCGGACGGCCGGCCCATCACGGGCTTCTTCCGCCTGTGCATCTTCCCCCATCGCCACGCGTGCTGGAGCAAATCGACATCTCCGAGGGCCGGCTCATCGATCTCGCCGTGCGCCTCGTCAGCCTGCGGGGAATTGCCTCCATTCATCTGCTGGCGAACCTCATGAAGCTGTCGCTCGAAGTGGCGGAAGCTGTTTTTCGCCGCCTGAGCGACCAGCAATATGTCGAAGTGCGGCGCATGTCGGGAGACGATTACGTTTTTTCGCTCAGCCCGGCCGGGCGCAAACTGGCGGCGGAGCGCGCGCTCTCGTCGCGCTACGCGGGGCCTGCGCCGGTCTCGCTGAAAGAATGGTCTGAGGCCGTCCGGGCGCAGGTGTCCTGCGTTGAGATCACTCGTGAAAAGCTGCGGCGCGGCTTTCGGCGACATCGTGGTGACCGATGCGTTGCTCGATGCCCTCGGCCCGGCCCTGATCTCGCGCGGCGCCATTTTCCTTTATGGCCCGAGCGGCACGGGCAAGACCACAATTTCGGAGCGCCTTTGCCGCGTTTACGAAGACGCCGTGGTTATCCCCTACGCAGTGGAAGTGGACGGCCAGATCATCACGGTGATGGATCCCGCCGTGCACGAGCCGGTAGAGTTCGACGACCTCGACCTCGATCCGCGCTGGCTGGTCTGCAGGCGGCCCTTCGTGGCCGTGGGCGGAGAGCTCGTCAACGGAATGCTCGATCTGCAGAAGGATGAATCGACCGGCGCCTTCAGCGCTCCCTTGCAGATGAAGGCCAATAACGGCATCCTCCTGATCGACGATTTCGGCCGGCAGCTGATGTCGCCGCGCGATCTGCTCAATCGCTGGATCGTGCCGCTCGACCGGCGCATCGACTTCCTTTCGTTCGGCAGCAGCGGAAAGTTCGACGTCCCCTTCGAGCTGCAGGTTGTCTTCTCCACCAATCTCGCCCCGAGCGAACTGGCCGACGAAGCGTTTCTGCGCCGCATCCCGAACAAGATCTGCGTCGAGGCCGTCGACACGGAAACCTTCGATACCATCTTTCACCTGACGGCGGCGCGCCTCGACATGGAGTTTGAGCCCGGCAGCGAGTCGGTGCTCCGTGAGATGTGCCTGCGCCACAGCCCCGACCTTCGCCCTTGTTTCCCGCGCGACATTTGCCTTGCGATCCGCGCCATCGCAATCTACGAGAATCGGAGGGGAATCGTCGACCGTTCGGATATCGAGCGCGCGGCGACCGGCTACTTCCTTTAAGAACCATGCGTCCGCGGCCGGATGAGCGCTATCGGGTTGATTTCCAGGCCTTCCTGACCTGGCAGAAGGGTGGCTCTCTGCAACGGGTGGTGGGCCGCTGCGTGGATCTTTCATCCGCCGGCGCCCAGCTGGAAACAAAAGACCGGATCGAACACCGCTCGACCGTCCTGGTACACTCCGAACAGTTCGGACGCATGGGCATGGCGGTGGTCCGTTATTGCAAAAGAGACGGAATGAAATACAAGGTCGGACTGCAATTCATCGGGGCGTTTGGTCTGAGCGATCCCGCGCGCAAGAGCGTCCTCGATCAGGTGCGAAGCAGGGACGCCGCCCTCCATTCCTGAAGCGCGGGTATACTTTGGCTCATGCTGTGAGTCTGGCATGCTGTGAGTCTGAAAATGATGCTCCGCGCCAACATTTATCTGATTTGCGCTCTGGCTTCTTCTCCCGGAGAAATCCGTGCGCAAAACCCGGCCTTTCGTACGGAGACGAACGTCGTCCAGGTGCCTGTCTCGGTGACCCGCACGAATGGCAGGGACGTCGAAGGTCTCTCCGCGCGCGATTTCGTCGTCAGGGATAACGGCGTTCCGCGGGCGGTCACGGTGGATATCTTCGGTCCGCGCGCGGCGCCGATTTCGCTTGTCATCGCCGTTCAGTCGGCCGGCATCTCGACTCCCGCATTAAAGAAAATCCAGCGCATCGGCGGCATGATTCAGCCTCTGGTGATCGGCACGCGGGGCGAGGCCGCGGTCGTGACTTTCGACCGCGAAATCGCCTGGGTGCAGGACTTCACTTCCGACCCCGCGGAGATCCGCAATGCCTTCCGCAACCTGAAGCCATTCAAATCGAATCAGGCGCATATGCTCGATGCCATCGTCGAAGTGGCAGAACGCATGAAGGAGCGCAAAGGGCGCAAAGTCCTGCTGATCGTTTCCGAGAGCCGCGACCGCGGCAGCAAGGCGGAGTTTGAGGAAGCCATGGAGGCCGTCGAGCGGGAGGGCGTCGAGATCTTTGGCGCGCACTATTCGGCGGCCGCGACCGCGTTCGCCTCAAAACCGGACGATCTGCAGCAACTGCACGACGCGCCGTCCCCGAGCCTCGACGGGCCGGACGGGCCTCCCACGGCGAGCATCCTGCAGATCATTCCTGAACTCGCCCGGCTCGGTAAGACCAATGCGATCCAGTCGCTGACGCAAGCTACCGGCGGCTCGGATTACCCGTTTCTCAGCGAGCGTGGCATCGAAAATGCGATCGAGAAGCTGGGCGTCGAGGTCCATAGCCAGTACATCCTGAGTTTCCCGTTGCCCGAAGGAGCGCGCGGAACGCACCGGATCGATGTGGCCGTGCCGGAGCACGCCGATTACCGCATTCGCGCGCGTCAGGCCTATCGCGCGCCCTGACCCGCGCCCGCGCCTAATCTAACGGCACGAAAGCGCCCGGTACTTCCGCAGCAACTCATACAACACCACCCCACCCGCCGATGCGACGTTGAGCGAATGCTTGCGCCCGAGCATGGGAATGCGGATATGCGTATCCGCCAGCGCGGCGACGCTCCGGTGTCAGCCCGTCCGTTTCATGCCCGAACAGCACGCAGACCGGAAACCGCGGCTGCCAGTCGAACAGATCCACGGCGTGCGCGCTGGTCTCGATCGCGGCGATCTCATAGTTCGCCGCGCGCAGCCCGGCGACCGCTTTACGCCGCGTCCGCCACGCGCTCCCACGGCACGGTCTCTTCCGCCCCGAGCGCCGTCTTCGTGATCATGTTCTGCGGAGGATAGCCGGTGATACCCGCCAGATAGAGCTTCTCCAGCGCCACCGCGTCGGCCGTCCGGAAGAACGCGCCCACGTTATATAAGACTGCGCACGTTTTCGAGCAGTACGCAGACCGGCAGCGGTCGGATACTTTCGTAGGAGGAAGCGGCCAGCGTTGCGCGGTAAGGTAAACGGTTATCGGATGTCGACAAGTTCGATCATTCCATTTCCCCAGACCGTATGCCTGCCGACTCCCGTCCACCACGCCGCCCGCAGATACGGCAGGAATTCCGCCACATCGCCCTGGTATTCAGCCGTCCCCGTAAAACCTCCGATACCATGCACCTCCCCCGTGCGCGAACTCACGCGCTCGATGTCCCGATGATGCAGATCGAAACCACGGTCTTCACCAGCCTCGCGCGCTCTGAAAGGCCTTTGAAATCGATGGGCAGCGGACCCTCGCCATAGAGACTCCGTAGCATGGCGACACGATCCCGGATTCGCGCAAAGAGCACTCCGAACGGCAGGTCGTCGCGCGAGGGATTTCCCTTCAGCTCCGTCGGCGTGCGAAACAGAACCCGGATGTGGTCGGCCGATTCTGTCGGCGAAACGAGGTCGATTTCAACCACGGAGCGGCGACGGGCCGCATCAGTTCCACCGCCCCGCGGCCGGGTCCGAGGCCGGTCGGTGCCAGATCCCCGAACGCTTTCTCGAACATCTCGATCAATTCCGTGCGCAGATCGAACACATGAACATCGAGTGCGAACAATTCGCCCGGCTCGAAACGTTTGCCATCGAGATGCGACGCGCGCAGCACGAAAGGACGCGGCGGGTCCGCCAAACCGCTGGGCCGAGTTTTCGTGCCCGGCTCGCACGGCTTCAGATCCCCATCGAGAACTTCGCCCAACGCGCCTCGCAGCACATTGCCCGCTTTGCCCGGCGGAAAATACACGCTTTCCGGCCGCGCGGAATTCGAAGCGATAGGTGCCAACGCGGAAAATCAAACCAGGTTTTCTAAACGCCACCTGTTCGCAACGTATCCGCCGAAGCTCGCAAACTCGTCGCGCGCTGCCACCGATCTTCGAACAGGTGCTTCATAGCCTCGCCCAAACCCGCGTGATCGAACACCAGCGAAGTCCAGGTCGGCCTGCTGATCACCGGATCCAGCAGCGCGATCAAGCCATTCGCTGCCGTCGAAACACGCCAGCTTCAACGGCAGCGACGGAGCCTGGCGGATCTCCACTCCCGCCGCCGCATATTCGGTCAAGGCGCTGCCGCTGATGAGCTGTCGAGGTTCCGCTTTCGATCAGCAGCCGGCACGACACGCCCTGGCCCGCGCCTGCCGCACCAGCTTTTCATCCAGAGGATCCACCGCATAAGGAGGCCGCGAAAATTCCAGATACTCCGCCTTCACTTCGCCCAGCATGCGCCGGTATTCAGCTGCGGTTTGCGTGGGTTCGGCCACGATTCTGCAGAAAATCGAGAGTGCCGCGGCCGCCTTTTCCTTCCGAGTAAAGGCCATTCAGATCCTCCATCAGATTGTTGGCGGAGCGCGCCTGCTCGGTCAGTTCGTGTTCCATCAGCTGCCGTTTGCGCGCCAGATAGGCCGGAATCGCCAGATTCGGTTCAACAGCCGAGAACAGCTTAGTGCGGTCCTGCACCACCCGCGCGAACCCCTTCTCCACCAGGCTGTCCAGCACCTCGTAGATCTTCTGCCGCGGCACCCGCGCGCGTGGCGCCAGTTCCAGCGCCTTGAACCGCGAGTGCCCCAGCAGCACCAGATAGGATCGCGCCTCGTAGGCGTTCAGCCCTAGTTGTTGCAGTCCCTTCCAGAAGCGCTGATACTCGAACTTCCGCCAGATCCTGTTTCATCGTCCTTACGTCAGTTCCTCAACTCTATCCGATACACCAGGCGGAAATGCATGTACTCCGGAGTATTCCTGCAATCCGGCTGTTTTCAATGGTTACTATTGACATCGTGGTACTAGAACCCTAGAATTCGAGAGTAGCAAGAGTTTCGGACCAGTCGCCGAGAGAGCCGAAAGCTGCCGCAATTCGGCCGCTCAATATCCGCGTTCTTATCGTAGACGACAGAATCTGTTCCGGGACGGATTGTCCAATCTGCTGGCCTCGCAGAAGGATATGACACGTCGCCGGGTGCGCCGATACGCCGCCACGGCGCAATCGACAGATTCGCACGTTGCGGCCGGACATTTGCCTGCTGGGATGGCCGGCCAGCTTCGCCCAACAGCCAGAAAATCTTTCACGCCGATCCAGGAAGGAAAGCTGCCGACCCGCGTCATCATGCTGGTAAACGATGACGTAAAGGAAGATTTCTTCGAAGCCGTCCGCCAGGGCTGCTGCGGCATTGTACCCAAACAGACGTCCACTGAATTGCTGCTCAAGAGCATCCGCAAGGTGCACGCGGGCGAATTCTGGCTCGACCGCATGACCACCGCCGACGTGATCCGGCGTCTGGCGAAGAAGGGCCCGGCGCCCAAGCCAACGCCGGCGCCAGGCTGCGGCTCCGCGAGCAGGGCGCGGCGCTGAGCACGCGCGAACGCGAGATCGTCGTCCTGGTCGCGCAGGGATTCAAGAATAAGGAAATGGCCGAGCGGATGTTCATCAGCGAACAGACGGTGAAAAATCACCTGCATAATATCTTCGACAAACTGGGCGTTTCCGACCGCCTGGAACTGGCGCTCTACGCAATTCACCACAACCTGCACGATCTCCGATCGTAGACGCGCTTTATTCCTATTCCCGCGGAGCGATTCCCAGCGCGCGCATCTTGCGGTACAGATTACTGCGCTCCAGACCCAGCAACTCCGCCGCCCGGCTGACATTCCCGTTCGCCTCTTCCAGCTTCTTCTGGATATACTCGCGCTCCGCCGCTTCGCGCACATCCTGCAGACTCCCATAGCGCTCCGCGGGTCTCTCGCCCGCCCTTCCGCGCCAGCTGCAACGGAATATGCCGCGCGTCGATCCTGCTTTGCGGATTCAGAATCACGATGCGCTCGATCAGATTCCGCAGCTCCCGCACATTGCCCGGCCAGTGATGCTCCTCCAGCGCCTCCAGCGCCTGCGGCGTCAGTTCCTTCGGCTTGCGTCCATAAGCGCGCGCGAACTCGTCCAGAAAATACGCCGCCAGCGCCGGAATATCTTCCTTGCGCTCGCGCAGCGGCGGCACGTGAAACGGAATCACGTTCAGCCGGTAAAACAGATCCTCGCGAAAATTGCCGCGCTCGATCTCCCCTTCGAGATTCTTGTTCGTCGCCGCAACCACCCGCACATCCACCTGAATCGATTCCTGCGCTCCCACCGGCTCGAAGCGCTGGTCTTCCAGCACGCGCAGCACCTTCGACTGCGTCCGCAGGCTCATATCGCCCACTTCATCGAGAAAGATCGTCCCGCCATCGGCCTTCTGAAACTTGCCCACTTTGCGCTCGTGCGCCAGCGTGAAGCTGCCCTTCATATGGCCGAACAGTTCGCTCTCGATCAGGTCTTCGGAGATCGCCGCGCAATTCACTTCCACGAAAGGCTTCGGCGCCCGCGGGCTCAGCGCATGCAGCGCGTGCGCCACCAGTTCCTTGCCGGTGCCGCTTTCGCCGTAGATCAGCACCCGGCCATTGGTGCCGGCCATCAGCGCCAGTTGCTGCCGCAGCGCCTTCATCGGCACGCTGTCGCCCACGATGTGCGGGCACGCCGTCCGCGGATTCCCGAAGCTGCTCGTTCTCCAGCCGCAGCCGCCGATGCTCGAGCGCGTGCTTCGCAACCAGCAGAACGCGATCGATCGAAAGCGGCTTTTCGAGAAAATCGTACGCGCCCAGCTTGGTCGCCTTCACGGCCGTCTCGATGGTCCCGTGCCCGGAAATCATCACCACCACCGGCCGGTCCGCCTGCGGGATCTTCTGGATCCGGTCCAGCGTCTCCAGCCCATCGATGCCCGGCAGCCAGATGTCGAGAATCACCAGCTCGAAGATCGACCGCGCCAGAGTATCGAGACAGGCCTCGCCGTTCTCCACTGCCGTCGACCTGAAAGCCCTCGTCTTCCAGCACGCCGCTGAGCGATTGCCGGATGCCAGGTTCGTCGTCGACGATCAGGATGCGTGGAGATTTCATGCCGTGGCATAGGCTTTACAGGTTTCGCCGTTCTCCACTGCCGCGTCGTCAACGATGAGAATGCGTGAAGTTCTCATACCGTGGCACAGGCTTCAGCCTGTGTTGTCATCCTGCGACGGCCGTTGCCGCTACGGAAGCCGTTGGTTTCTCCGCGGTCGCAACGGGATTTCCACGCTGAACCACGCGCCACAGGGTTTATTGTCTTCGACGCGAATGTTCGCATTGTGCTCCGTCAGAATATGGCTCACGATCGCAAGCCCCAGCCCCGTGCCCCGGCCCTTGGTCGAGAAATACGGCAGAAACAGCTTTTCCTTCTGTCCGCCGTGATGCCGCAGCCGGTGTCGGCGAAGATAATCTCGACCGTATCCGCCAGTCCCGGCCGCGTCTGGATATTCAGAACCTTCAACGCGGAATCCTGCATCGCCTCCGCCGCATTATCGATCAGATTCACCACCACGCGCTTGAACTGTTCCGGATCGATCGAGGACCGGCGGCAGCCCGGGCGCCAGATCCACGTTCACCTCGATGCCCTCAAGCCGTCCTTCGAAAACGCCGACGCCTGTCGCGACCACGTCGTTCAGATCGCACATCACCGGCTGCGCCGCCGGCAGCCGCGAGAACTGCGAAAACTCATCCACCAGCCGCTTCACCGAAGCCGTTTCGTCGAGAATCGTTTCCGCGCACTCCCGCAGCACGCTTGTCGGTGGTCGATAACCCTCCCGGCGGCGATCGATTGCGCGGTTCAGCTGCCGCAGAATCCGTTCTGCCGAAAGCGTGATCGGCGTCAGCGGATTCTTGATCTCATGCGCCACGCGCCGCGCCACTTCGCTCCAGGCCGCGATCTTCTGCGCCCGCAGCAGATCGCTCGTATCTTCGATGACGATGACAAACCCGGCCCCTGCATGCGGCGCCGCCCCGCGGCGTCCTTCGATGGCCGAAACAGTGATGGCCAGGTGCAGCGTTCGCGCGGCGTCTTCACTTCCAGCTGCTGGGTCGCGTGGCCCGTGCGCCGCGCGCGATTCATCAGGTAGCGGATCTCGGCCGCATCCTCGCGCGTGAAAAGATCTTCCAGCCGCGCGGCGTCGCGGGCCTCGGAGTCAGGAAAAGAATCGGGGAAAATCTCCGCCAGCGCTTTGTTCACCAGCTGCACTGCACCGGCGGAGTCCACTGAAATGACCCCTGTCGGAATGCTTTCGAGGATCGCTTCGGTGAATCGGCGTCGCGACTCGATCTCGGCGCGGTTGGCTTCCAGATCGCCGGTCATCCGGTTGAAGCCGCTCACCAGCTGCGCCAGTTCATCCATCGCGGTCACCTTCACGCGGTACCCGAGGTTGCCCTTGCTGACCTCCTCGACGGCCAGCAGCAGGGCCGAAATCGGCGTGCTGATCTGGCGCGCAAGGTAGAACGCGAGCCAGCTGGCGGCGAAAAGAATGAATAGCGCGATCAGGATCAGCAGCAGCAGAGAGATCGATTGTGTGGGACGCTGCTGTGTCCTGAGCCGGTCGAACGCCCGATGATATTCCTCAATCGCCGCGCGTTGCTGGACGACATCGACGGGAACCGCGACGGCCAGGCGAACCGGGCCCCGGTTCACGATCACCGGTTGAGTTTCCCCGGGCCCGGGAAACTCCCCGTAGCTCGCCAGCGGTTTCGCGCCGGCGTTCGAGGCGATATTCGGAGCGATGCTGGCCGCCAGGATATTACGCGCCTTGCAGAATTTCGCCAGCCACGCCTGGTCTCCCGAAGCGTGCTCGGTGGAGGCGTCGGCCAGCAGCGCCTTCGTCTCCGGCGCGGCGGCAAGCAGCTCCGCTTCGGCGTCGGCCTTATCGCGCGTCTGCCGCTCGAGCGCGGTCGAAATCTTGTTGAGATCCACCAGCTCGTGCTGCTCGGGAAGCGTAAACCATTTCTGCATGGTCCGGTTCAGAACGTACACATTGAACAGAACCATGAAAAAGACCGGCATCAGGCTCAGCGCGAGCGCGCCCACCACCAGCTTGGTGCTGATACGCGAACCTGGCCGGTCGTGGCTCCGTTCGATCCAGAGCTTCACGATGAGACGCACCAGCATGAAGCTGAGCGTCACCATCAGCAGGACAATCAGGATGGAAATGCCGTAGAAGACGAACGTCTGCTCGGGATCGTCGGGAGCGAAGGAGCCAACCGAAAAGGAACCCTGCCAGACAACCAGTGTTACGGAAGCGGCCAGGAGGATCGCTCCTAAAAGATGACGAAGACGTTTGGGCATCTGGAACGGCTGGTTCCAGTATATTAGGCTTTTAAAAACGGTACTTCAGCCATAGCCTGACTGCCCGGCCGCCTTCATAAGTCACACTCTTGTTCATAAAGTTCGCCGAGTTGATATTACCGCTGATTCCCGGCACGCTCGAACCGTCCTGGGTGGTGCCGCCGCCCGCGTTCGGGTGATTGAAAACGTCGTATGCCTCCGCCCTGAATTCGAACTGGTGCGTCTCCAGCCGGGGAAGCTTTACGATTCGCGTGATGGCCATCGAATAATCCTCGCGGCCGGGATTGTAAAACGTGTTCCGTCCCAGATTTCCGTTTGGTCCCCTGCCCCGACACGCTGCTCGTAATGATGTACCGGAACTGGCTGGCGGTTCCCGGAGCCCCGGTATTCCAGTCGGCCAGCGAGCCGTTGGGCTTGACCACGCCCACTCCGGTAATGCAGGTCTTGTTGGAAATGCACGCCGGGCTGTAGTTGATCGGGGCGTTCGGGTTTCCGATATCCGGGCGGTCGTTCGTTGCGCTGAGATCGCCGTTCTGGTCGAAGCCGCTGATCGATATGGTTTCCGGCATTCCCGTCTGAAACGAAAAGATTCCCGAAATCTGCCAGTCGCGAATCGGCCAGCTGACTGCCTTCGCGAACGCCGACGAGAGCCTGGGTCGCGGCGTCTGATAGATCCACGTGAATACCGCGCGCTGCCGCCGGTCGAACGCCGACGGCCCCCGATCCTGACTCAGGTTGAACAGGTTCTGGGAAAACGAGCTCGTTCCGGACGTGGTGAACACGTCGGAAACATTATCGATCGACTTCGACCAGGTATAAGCCCCGCGCAGTAGGAATCCATGCCCGGCGGAGCGATCCACACTGAGGTCGAGCCCGTTATAACTCGAATCGCCGAGGTTCGTGCGCGCCGTGATCGATCCCCGCGCGGGATCGATCCGGACCGAGCTGACACCGGGGTTCAGCTGTTCGTTGGCGAACAGGTGCTCGCCGCGGGTGCCGACGTAGGCGGCCTTGAAAAGAAATCTACCGGGCAGGGATCGCTCGATATCGAAATTCCATTGATAGATGAGCGGGTTGACCAGGTTCGAAAAGACCACGTCCGTTGCCGCCAGAGGATTCAGCGTCGCGGTCACCGCCGGCACCAGTTGCAGCGCGTTGGCGCTCCCGCGTCCGGTTCCCGGTGCGGTTAGTACGCCACCCAGGACATTAGGGGCCGTGGATGCCGTGTTATCGCCGATGTTCGAGAACAATACGTCATAGAAAGTGCCGAAGCCGCCGCGCACAACAGTCTTGTCATGTCCGAGCAGCCTTTCCCACACATGAGGCGTATACGCGAATCCCGCGCGGGGTCCGAAGTTGTTCTTGTCGCCCTGCTGGGTCACACGCTGAGTTTCCGGCTGAAGAAGACCGGCCAGACCGGGCAACACTGCGGGATAGGGGAGCGAATTCAGAGGCGTTCCCTGATATTCGTACCGCAGTCCCCAGGTCACGGTCAGATTCGGCCGCAGCTTGCCATGCATCCTGGAAATAGTAGGACTGAAGAGTCTGCGGAAAACTGAGATACGGCGTCCCGAACTGCCTTCCCTCCGAACCCGCCGGGCCGGTAAAATTATCCACGAAGTTCGCCAGAGCCGTGCACGTTGCAAGGCCGATCGCCGAGCAGTCGCCGCCCGCGGTGAATGCTTCGGTGCCGATCGAGTTGAAGGGAATAGTGTCGTTCACCGCCAGATGAACCAGATCCACGCCCATCTTGCAGACTGTGCGTCCCGGCCGTCCAGGAGAAGGCGTCCTGATATTCGTACACATTGTGGCCGCGGCCCTGCGGAAAGCTGGTATTGAGGCCTCCAAACGTCGTTCCGGTAAGGCCGGAGATCGTGATGATTCGGATCGGCTTCGAGCGGACTCGCCGCAGTGGAGGCGAGCGGCCCGAATGTAAAATCGATCTGCTGCGCCGTGAAGCGCACTTCGTTGACCTTTGAGGGGCTGACCAGATGCGTCCAGAAAACGCCCAGGGTGCGCGCCGGACCGCCCTGCGAAGTATCCTGCGTAGGCAGAGCCGTCGGATTGGCGAACAGATCCGGACTCAGGCTGAAGTGCGATCCGATATACCGCGCCGAAATATTATCCTTCTCCGTCGCTGCATAGTCCGCGCGCGTGATCCACTCGTAAGAGCGCGAAATTGCCTTGGGGGAGCGGATGACCGGTCCCACCGCGATCAGGCAGGGGCTGCCGCATCCCGTGCGGTCTCCGATATTGATGCTGCTCGTCGCTGCGGGCGCGGCCAGACCGCCCAGCGAATTCAGCAGGATCGCCGCGTTTGAATTCGGGCCGAGCGATTGCAGTGAGGCGACCCCCGCCGCGGTCGGAATGGTGAACTGCCCGCCCGACTCGTCGTAGTTATGGACATCCCATTGCGAACTGCCGAACACGAACAGTTTGTTCTTGACGATCGGGCCGCCCAGATCGAACCCGAACTCGTTGTTCACGAATTGCGGAGAAACGGTTCGCCCCTGGTTTTTCAATTCCACCGGAATTGCCGTCAGCGCGGAGGCGCTGTAGCGCTCCCATCCCGCCCCATGCCATTCGTTGGTTCCGTTTTTGTAGATCACATTGGTCAGCGACGAGCCTCCCCGGCCGAACTCCGGAGCGTAGGAATTGGTCTCAATAACTACTTCCTTGATCGGCTTCCAGATTCGCGGGCTGTAAAGCCTGGCCTGTGATTCCGTAATCGTTGTTGTCGAATCCGTCGATCAGAAAATTATTGCCGCGCGGGCGAAGACCATCTACCGAGAAGCCCTCTCCGTTGGTGAAGCCGTCGCGATGGCTCACCGTCACGATGCCTGGCTGCGTCAGTACCAGATCGATCGGGTTCCCGGTAATGATCGGAATCTGGCTGATCTCCTGGCTGGAGATGATCGCGCTCAGTTCGCCGCTTTCCGTCTGAACCGCCGCGCCCCCGGCCTCTACCGTAATGGTTTGGGAGACATCGCCCAGCGCGAGTTGAGCATTGAGGGACGTAACGACGGAGCCCGCCACCGTGACATTCCTGATCTCCTGCCTGCTGAAGCCGCTTTTCGCCACGGTCACGATGTACGCGCCGGGAGTGACCGCATCGACGCGATATTCGCCATTCGAACCCGTTACGACAGAGCGGTTATCGCTGCCGGAGCTGTTTCGGGCGGCGACCTCGGCGCCCGCGACCGCGGCGCCTGCGGGATCTGTGATGGTGCCGGCAATGGTTCCCTGGCTTGTCTGAGCAACGCCATGAGAGGCTGTGAGGGAAAAGATTCCCGCCAGAGCCAGCGAACGAATACGATTCAACAGATCGAGTGTATGGAGTATTACACGTTGAATCAGGAATAGATATACGTATTAATACGGACAAAATGAAAAGAGGCCCGCTCCGCGCTAAAACACGCGGACCGGGCCTTTGACTGGGTTGCCAGGATTCGTTGTGACAATTCGCCTAGAACTGGAATCTCGCCGAGAGCACCACAATCCGGGCGGAAGTCGTCGAGCCGAGGAACGCGCCGTACGCGCTGGTCGGCGGACTGACGGTGTTGTTGATCAGGCCCAGACCCGGCGCGAAGACGTCATTCGCCGGCGCATCGAAGTTCGGATGGTTGGTGAAGTTGTAGGCGGTGGCGCCCAGCGTGATGTGGTACTTCTCCCGGACCGCGAAGGCCTTGTAAAGGCTCGCGTCCCAATCGAAGAAACCGGGTCCGCGGAATGAGTTGCGGGGAAGGTTGCCCCATGCGGTCTCAGTTCCCGCGGGAGCAAAATTCGCCGCCGTGAAGCACGGAGTGTTCACCGCGCTTGCTCCGCAATTCAGGTTGGTGCCGGGCAGAACCGTTGCGAGGAATCCATTGTAGTCCGCCGGGAACACGTTCTGGCCGCTCAGGATGGCTGACTGGATGAGATCGGATACGCTGAACGGCACACCGGTATGGAGGGTGAATCTGCTGCTCAACGTCCAGCCCCCCACTACCTCCTTGAGGAATGCATTGGTCGGTTTGAACGGGATTTCCCAGAGAAAATCGGCTGAGAGGTAATTGCGGATGTCGAAATCGGAGTTGCTGTAGTTGGCCTTCGGCCCATACGGCGTGGTAAGAACACCCAACGAAAGGTTGTTCGCCGTAGCATTGAACGGCAACAGGCCCGACAAATCGTCCAGCGAGTGGCTCCAGGTGTAGCCGATCTCGCCCTTAAAACCAAAGCCGAGGGCTCTGCGAACGGCGACCGTGAGGCCGTTGTAGTTTGAAATCCCGCCGTTGGACAGCTCCTGCATGGTCGAGAAGCGGGGATCGGGAGCGGCCGTCGGCAGGCCGGCAAAGCCAAAGCCGTTGATCGTTGGATCGGCGGTCAGCAGATCGCGGCCGTGATTTCCGGTGTAAGTCACGTCAAGCACATTCTTTCTCCCGATCGGCTGCTGAATCTCAAAGCTGTACTCGAGATATTTCGGCGCAAGCATTTTGTTTGCAGTCGAGAAATAGCTGGGGGGGCTGAAGCCGCCCGACGCGGCCAGCGCGCTGTTCAGCTGACTGTACGTGTATCCCGCGGCGAATCCCGACCGGAACGCCTGCGCGCCGTTGAGGGCGATCGCGGCCGCGCTGGTTGGGTCGCCGGCCGTATTCACGCTGCCCGAGAAAATGGGTGACGAAAAGGATTCCGGAGCGTTCGTGAAGATGTCCGACACCAGGAACGCGGGGGACAGATCGGAGAACAACCCGAAGCCGGCCCGGATGACGGTGCCCGTCGGTCCCTTCGGGCTCCATACGATGCCGACGCGAGGTTGAAACACGCCGGATTGGGTGCTGGCATAGGCGTTCGAGAGTCCGCTCTCGATCGACTGGTTGTAGGGAATATCGATCCCTTTGGCAAACCCGCTGGAGGTGAACTGGCTGCTGAGCCGCGCGAAGCAATCGTCCACGCAGGAGGGGTTCGGGTTGTTATCGAACCGGAGGCCGAACGTAATTTTCAGGTTCGGCTTGACGCTCCACTCATCCTGCGCGTAAATGCCATACGAGTTGTAGCGGATGTGCGCGGCTTCGATGCTGGGGAAACTCTGGATGTAATTGGTGGATCCGCTCGCCAGCTGTCCGGTGGCAAAATCCGTCAAAGAAGCGAAATTATAGTACCCGTTCACCGCCTCCTGCAGCGAGTCGTCGGTAACACGATCATGCCGCCAGTTCACGCCAATCTTCAAGGCGTGGCGCCCATGAATATACGAGAAATCATCTGTGATCTGCCCCTGTCCCACGTTGCGGCCCTGCGGAAAGTAGTTATACCCCTCATTGTTCCGCCCGGGACCCATTTGCGTGAAACCACCCGCGCCGTTCGAACCGCCGACGCCGGACAGGAAGAAATTGATCGGGAACGCGGCGATGGCGTCGGGAAGGTTGACCGGAGTGAAGATAGCGCTGTACCAGAACGCCGAAAGAATGAGATTGTTGACCATGTTCGGGCTGATGGTCCAGTTGTGCGTGATCTGGCCTTCCTCCTGGGGTTGCACGCTGTGGATGTTGAAGACCGGGGCGATCAGGCTGGTGCCGGTCGGCTGCAACCCGTGATCGCCTTTATAACGGAAACTGAGCCGGTGTTTGTCGTTGATGTTGTAATCGACCCGCGTCATCATCAGCCACTCGGTATTGAGATTCGATCCGTTGGCGGCCCATGCCGTGGCGCACGAGACTGTTTGCCCGAATATACCGCCGTTGGGAGCGGGAGTTCCGGCCATGTCGCCGCAGCCCAGGGTGCCGCTGCTGTCCTGAAGGTTTCCCGAACCATTCGTTACGGGGACGCCCGTTGCCGCGCCCGGAGCGCCGTTCCAAAGCGAGAAAGCCTTCGAGTAGAGCGCCTGCTGAGCACCGGAAACGTTAGCCAGCGTGAAAGCCTGCAATTGAGCTGAAGGGATAGTCACAAACCCCGCGGCGGGCAGAGCGTACCGAATGCCCTCCGTATTGGCGAAGAAAAACAGCTTGTTCCTCTTGATGGGGCCGCCGACTGAAGCTGCGTACTGGTTGGAGACCGCACGCGGCGTGGCAACGCCGTTTGCGTTGTTGAAGAAGAGATTGGCGTTGAGTCTGCCGCCGTTCCAGTTCCACAACAGATTCCCGTGGAACTGATTGGTCCCGGATTTCGTGATGTAATTGATCTGCGCGCCCGCCTGGCGGCCATATTGCACGCTGTAGGGATTGAGGACGATAGTGACTTCCTGAATTTCGTTGCCGCCCAGCAGAAGGTTGCTGGCGCCGGAATCGTTGAGATTCAGATAAGCGTCGTTGTAGTCGTTCCCGTTCATCGTGAAGAGATTCGATGTGCCCGGCAGACCGTGCACGGAAAAGTTGCCATATCCGCTGCCGGTGCTGACGGCGACGCCCGGAGTCGTGAAAACCACCGAAGTGATGTCCCCACCGGGCATGGGCAGGGTTTCGATATCGTGCGATGAGATGGTTGCGCTGAGATTGGGGCTCTGCGTGTCGACCAGGTCGGCCGCGCCGGTGATTTCCACGGTTTGCTGCGTCGCCTGAACCTTCGCCACCAGCGTGACATTCGCGACCTGGCCTACCGACACGGTGATTTCGGCCAGGTCCGACTTCAGACCGGCGGTGGTCGCGGAAATCTCGTAACTGCCGGGTCTCAGGAATGTGAAGTGGAACTCGCCCTGGGCATTCGTCGTCCCCGATCGGACACTTCCGGTTTCGTTATCTTTCAGCGTTACTGTCGCATTGGGAACCGCGGCGTCGGACTGGTCATGCACTGCTCCTGCGGCGTCGCCGGTCGTTGTGGTCTGACCAAAGCCGGCGGACAAAGAGAGAAGCGAAGCTGCAACGAAAATCAAAAACCCTGCTCCCATCCTGCGATAGCGGACGGCGCAGTTGACTGGTGCGGTGGTGATCATGGCCCCGACTTGGAGCAAACAATAAACCAAATGTTAAGATGTCTCAAACCAGTCGGTTATGAACCAGGCATCGATGCCGGTCTCCAATTTTTGGAAGATTCGCCCGATTCTTGCGAACCTGCTATTCAACTAATCGAATGTGTGGTTTAAGACAGATAGAAACAGGATGTAAGGACTATTACAGATCCGCCCAGGCATACTTATACGGATTAAGACGGATCGGAGTCACTTGCCCCGGGTCTGCAATGCGGCGAGCGTGGCGTTGCCGGGAAAGAGCCCGAGGCCGACCGAAACAACGTTCTTCGACTGCTCGATATCGCCGTTCTGCCTGAGGCTGAGCGCGACCTGGGCCAGCGTTACCGCCGAGCCTTTGAATGCGTTGACGCCCAGCCGTTTGTACAGATCCGCGATCGGAGCGTACTTCCGATCGCCGAAATACAACTGGACCAGCCACTGGCCGGCCAGAACGTTGGTCGGATTTTGATCGAGGGCCTGCCGGAAATAATCCGTCGCCGCCGCATCGTTCTTCTGGGAGACGGCCTCGAGTGCCCGCAGGTAGGCAGCAACACCGGGCCGCCCCAAAGCCTGTGAGTCGGGGAGGAAGTAGAGCGGGAGTTCGGCTTTATCGCCGGAGATCCGCACCACCGTGTTGCTTGACGCCAGCACCTCGCGTGAACCCTCCTGCCGCAGGTTCACGATCAGCCGGTAATCTCCGTTCTCCAGATCGTTGATCGCGATGCTCTTGGATTTGAGAAGCCTTCCGTCCTTGAACTCCGCGTGTTTCACTACGTCGGTAATGCTGCGGCGCGCGTCCTTGTCTTGAGGGCTCGCGACCATGTACTCCATCTGATAATCCGCGGTAGCGCCCGCCGGCTCATGCACTTCGAACAGCAGCCGCAGCGGGTCCGGGTGGTTCACCTCATGCTTCGCCGAGGGGTGGAACTGCACGCCGAAGTACTGAAATGGCTGGAAAGGATTCGGGCGCGCCACGCGATCCACCGATGTCGTGATCAGAGGCCCGGCGAAAGAAGGCGCTGTCACCGGTCCGCTGGTGACCGCCGTATCGCCTCGGTAGGTTTGCTGGGACTGATTATTGAGTACCTCGATCAGGAGCTTGTACGCCCCAGGTTCGATGGGGAGGCGGCTCGCAATCACGAACGGCGCAAATTTCGCCTCGGGCGATGTGTCGCTGAAGGCGTTCCAGGCTCGCTCGTCACTGTCTTCGAGGACCGTTTCGCCTGCCGCGGTGGTGAGCCGGTAGTTCATGGTCACCTTCAACTGAGTGCCATCCCGCTGGCCGAGTTTCGCGTCGTCGATCAGCACGCCATAATCCAGCCATGATTTGCCGGCGGGGTCGGCCAGCACCAGGGAACTGATTCCCAGCGGCCGGTTCTGGTCCACCATGAAGTAGGATTCGATCTTCGCGTGCAGCGATCGCATCTCCCGAAGCTTCTTGACGTTGAACGGATCGTTGGCGAAGTTCTGGATGTGGCTGATCAGGATATCGCTGCCCATCTCGGGCGTATAGTTTACGAGGTCGATCGGTTCGCTCGGCACGAGCGAGAGAATGGCGTGAGCGATGTCCCCGCCCATGGGCTTGAGAAAGTTGTAGACATCCTTGTTCGAGTTGAATTGCGAGCCGCGCACCAGTTTCATGGGACCGTCGAGATACGGACGGTAAAACTTGTAATCGCCAATGTCCCCATCGATGTAAAACAACAGATAAAAGAACGAGGGCAGGTTGGTGGAGCTGGTTCTGTTCTCGTACATCCATATCTCGAACGGGTAGATCTGGCTGTAGCCGACGTAAGCATGGTGTGAAGAAGGCTCTCCGAACAATATCCAGGCGCGCCCCATATCGGTCTTCCAGCCAGGCGTGTTGGATTCGTGGCCGAAGTGCGCGTTGGCATATTCGATCCGGGCGTAGTGCTCGTCCTTGTACGCGTTGTGCTCCGAGCCGTGTTTGGGATTCCGGATTTCCCAAAAACTGTCCTCGTACTTCTCCCGCTCCTCGTCGGTGGTCAGGGCGAGGAACTCCTTGCGCTCATCGTCCGTGATGATGTAGACAACATCCCGGTCGAGCCATCGCTGGAACTGCTCCGCCAGCTTGGGCTTCTTCGGAGCCGCGGCCAGTTGCAGGCAGCTGAACAACGCGATCACGGCGAAGACGGTGCGATGCATATACCTATAGTTTATCTTTACTGGAAGAAAAAGGGGAGGTCCGAAGACCTCCCCCTCTGTGGTCAAACAAGGTTCGATATCAGAACTCGAAGCGGACCGCCAATCGGGCGGAAAACGGATTCTGATAAGGATCTGCCCACTGTCCGAGAGCCGGCTTCAGGAAATCCGGATTCACCGTACCGGGGCTGCCGCCGGCTTCGCCGAACTGATCCACTTTGACGATCGCCTGTTCGTTAAACAGATTGAACAGGTCGGCGACGAACTTCAATCGCAGGCGTTCCCCCGGTAGTTTTAAAGAATACTCCACGTGGAAATTGAAGGGGAAAATCCAGGACGTGCGGCCAAGGGCCCCGCGAGGTCCACCCGGGCAACTGAACGACGACGCTGTAATGGTTGTCGACAGCGGCTGCGCCTGACCGGCCGGAAGCGGGCAGACCGGAACTTCGCCCGCGTTCTGGTACACGGGGTGATCCAGAAAGTCTGTAAGTGGAGTACCCGAAGTGGGGTTCCAGCTGGCGCCGAACGTGAAAGCCTTCCATTGATAATTAGCGAAGAGTTTGAACTGGTGCGTGCGATCGGTGTTCAGAACGCCCGGAAGGTCCTGACCCGTCAGCCGGCCGTCGGAGTTGGTGAAATCGAACATCGAACTGATGTTGGGATCGTTCTGGTTGTTGTCGCTGCGGTAGGAGCCCTGGTAGTTGCCGTACAGCTTCGACAACACGTAGCTTCCGTAGAACTGAACGTTCGAAATTCGCTTGCTGACGATGAACTCCGCCGACTTATAGATGCGGTAGGGGTTCGGGAAGCCGTCCGGAATGCCGTCGGGGCCGTTTGGAGTGCCGTTGGCGAAGTTCGTATACCCGATTGCGGTGTTGCAATTCGGTCCCGAAGTGCAGGGACTTACGTTCTGGAAAATGTCGAGTTTCGCCGATGGGTTGCCGACGACGTAAATCTGCGGCACGCCCGACAAAGCCTGGGTCACGTTGGTGCCTGACATATCCTCGATGATCCTGCGCAGATCACGATAAACAAACCTTCCGGTGAACGTCAGGTTGTGAGCGAATTCGTGCTCGACTCCGCCCGCGACCTCATCCTGGAACTGCGCGCCTGTTCCCGGGGCGACGTTCTCCAGTGTGCCCGCCCCGCCCTGCAATGCGATGCTGCCGCCAGGGATGTAGGCGCTGGTCGACAAATTCGGTTGTTGGCCGAACCCGGGATCGGCATATTGAAGACCGATGACGCTTTCTTCATCCGACAGGGAACGAACCGCGATGTCCAGCGGAACTTTTTCAAAGAAGCGGCCCCAGGTGGCGAAAACCTTCGTCTTGCGGTCGTTGAAGGGATCCACGATGAACCCGATGCGCGGCGCCCAGTTGTGAGTCAGATTGTAATGCGAATCCAGACCGATCAGGGCCTGTTGCTCGAACCGCACACCGGGCTTGATGGTGAACCGGCCGAACGTCCAGGAGTCCTGGATGTAGCCCCCCTGATACTGCGTGTCGGTTTGAATGACGGGTTTGGAGTAGTTGCCCCGGTCGTCGATCAGGATGATGGGTGAAGCACCCGGAGTTCCTTCGTACTGGCGGATGAATATACCGCCGATTTGCGTCTGGCCCGCGGCGGAACTCAACGCCGGATCGTTCGGCAGAGTGAACGGCGGCCCATTGTATCCATAGGTGCTGTTGAACTTGTTGTCTTCGAATTGGTAGCCGTATGTGACCTGATGGCCTCCCAGGAAGTGGAAGATGTGCGTGCTCGACACGGCCATCT
Organism: Terriglobia bacterium; assembly: GCA_963764845.1. Lineage (GTDB taxonomy): Bacteria > Acidobacteriota > Terriglobia > Bryobacterales > Bryobacteraceae > BOG-234. Next base: position 188,098 of record CAVXUE010000003.1, read on the forward strand.
GATTCGTCTTCGACACGGTGTCCTCATTGAAACCGATGCCGCCATAGGTGATCGCGCCACCGGTGCCCAGCTGTTCCCCTGTAACGTCAACAACCTGGTACCCGTTCAGGAGCGGCAGATTGGTGAAGCTGTTGTAGTAATTGCTGTAGTTCACCGTTACGTTCCAGTTCGGATTGAAACTTCCGTTGTATCGTGTCGTCCACGTACGCGTGCCCCACGTCAGTTTGGTCTCCGGGCTCTGGTCGACGGGACCAGGGGCGGGAAGCGTGCTGAGGTTGTTGCTGTAAGTCATCGGTGTATGCGACGGATCGCCGAACACTGAGCCTTCCAGTTGATGCTTCGAGCTGATATTCCAATCCACCTTGGCCGTATAGTCGAAGGTGTAGCGCGGGACGTCAACGATCCCCAGCTGGTAGTTCGCATAGAACGGGTCGGCTTCTTTATAAGTACGGTTGGTCAGCGGATTGAAGCCGCCATACCAGAACAGTTTGTCCTTCAGTATCCGGCCGCCCGCGTCCGCGCCATAGTCGAGCGAAGCCGTGTGGACCAGATAGTCGGTCTTGGTCGTGAGCAGGGGGTTTGCATTGTTACGGGTGGCCTCAAACTGCTGGGGCTGGAAATAACCGTAAATGTCGCCATGAAAATTATTGGTGCCGCTCTTGGTCACTACGTTCACGATGCCCCCGAGAGCCTCTCCGTATTGCGCTTCAAAGCCGCCCGTCTGCACCTGCACTTCCTGAATAAAATCGAAATTGATGCCGTTGCCGAGCGAGCCGTAGATACGGCTGTAGGTGCCGAAACCGCCAAAACCGGGGTCGGTCGTGTTCGCTCCGTCGATGATGTATTCGTTTTCGAGGCCGGAAGCGCCGTTGATCGAAGGATTCGAGGCGCCCGCGCCGTCGCTGTCGGAGACGCCCGGAGCCATCGCCATCACGGATGCGATGTTCCGGCCGACTGGCACTTGCTTGAACAGTGTGTCGTCGACATTGGCTCCGATTTGTGTGGTGCTCAAATCGATCGCATTGGCCACTTCCACTACGTCCACCGTCGTCGCCGTCGTTCCAACCGCAAGGCTGAAGTCGTGGATCGTCTGCTGGTTCATGCCGATGGTCAGATTTGCTGCGGTCGCAGTGGCGAAGCCGGCTTTTTCCACCGTCACGCTGTAGCCGGGGCCGATCACGATATTGTTGAAGCTGTAGGCGCCCGACGCGTTGGTGGTGGTTGAGTGGTCGCCGTAGGGCGATGTCGCTTTTACCGACGCGCCCGGCACCACCGCGCCGCTCGAATCGCGCACGACGCCGACAATAGAACCCTTTGTCGTATCTTGGGCCTGCAGGGTGGCGAACGCAAGTAGTACCAGTACCAAAGTCCTGTGAAGGTATTTCAATTTTTTCTCCTTAAATTTACAGCGCCGTGGTTCGGGTGTAACGACTGGGACCCCCAAGGGGTAACCGTGGCGGTCATGGGTGGAGACATTGCAACTCACGCGCCATTGCGAAAACTGCTAAATGCTTTCGATACAATCGCTTGCGTGAGCTCTAATTGGGCAGGATTCCAATTTTGGAAGATTCGCCTGATTCTTGGCCTAATTGATCTCGCTTCTCATAACGGAACCCTATCCAGCATATTACGTTTGCCAGTAAGAAAAGTTCCGACTCCCTCAGCGAATTTGTAACGATTTGAACACCACAGGGAAGCCCGTCACCTGGTACTGGCCCGCCTGCCGGGCCGCTTACAGGGCCACGTACCGGAATCGATATCGCCGGCCATCCAAGCGCGTTGAACGGGCGCGCGAATCGAGTGGCGGCCACGCGCATGTCCGGTTCGTTCGCCTCGCCGATCCATGGCGCCTCGAAAGCCACGGTTGGCGTCAAAAGGGCGTCGACGTCGTTCCAAATGCCGGCCCAATTGTTTCGATGGAGACGCAGCAGCCTTTGGGCATTCACGTAGTCGGTCGCGGCGAGAAGCCGGCCCTGATCGAGAAGAGCCAGAACGTCGGCGCCGAAATCGCCTCGCCGGTCGGGGTGGTGCCGGTTGAGGTGCGGTTCAAGGAACGCCGCGGCTTCACTCAGAAGAATGATCCTCGCAGCGGTGTTCAGGGCCGCCGGATCGGGCACCGTTAATCGAACAATTTTGGCGCCATGCTTCTCCGCCCGCAGCAGCGCCTCTTCGAACGCCGACGCAACCCCCGGCGCGAGACCCTCGTTGAAAAAGTTTCGCGGAACGCCGATTCGGAGCCCTGTTATCCTGGGCGCCATCGTGGGTGCTGCGACGGGGACGAAACCGGTGAGCACCTGCATGACGAGTTCGGCATCGCGGACGGTGCTGGTCAGCGGGCCGATGTGATCCATGCTGGAGGAGAGCGGGATCGCTCCGGCGCGGTCGATCAGTCCGAAGGTCGGTTTGAGCCCGACGCATCCGCAATACGCCGCCGGGATGCGGATCGATCCGCCGGTGTCTGTGCCCATGGCGAAGAAGACCAGCTCCGCCGCGACCGCGGCCGCCGAACCGCCGCTCGATCCGCCCGAAACGCGCGTCGGGTCGCGTGGATTCCGTACCGGCCCGAAGTGCGGATTCTCATTCGTCACCCCGTAGGCGAGTTCGTGCATGCCGGTCTTGCCCATCAGAACCGCGCCTGCTTCGGTAAGCTCCCGGTAAACGGCGCAATCGCGGTCGGGAATGTAGTCGGCGAAAATCTTCGATCCCGCGGTCGTGCGGATGCCGCGCGTTTCAAAGAGGTCTTTCAAGGCGTACGGGATTCCATGCAGGGGGCCGCGATCGATCCCGCGCGACAGCTCTTCATCGGCGCGTCGCGCCTGCTCCAGCGCGACATCTTCCGTAATCGTGATGAAAGCGTTCAACAGCGGCTGCGCCTGGCGAATACGCCGCAGCGATTCCCGGGCGAGTTCAACCGCCGAGATTTCGCGTCGGCGAAGCTGAGCTGCCGCCTCTTCGATGTTCATTCGGATTCGGCGTATGCGCGGGGCAGATCTTTCAGGAGCGGGCGAAGCGACGCCTCGAGCGCATCGAGCGCGAGAGCGAATTTCGCGACCTCTCCAGGCGGAATATCGAGCCCGCGCGCTTCGGCGACGGCTTTCCAATCGGTCATCACGCACTACTATAAGCGAAGGTGCTGGACCTTCTTTTCGTCTACGGAACGCTCCGAAGCGAATTTAATAACCGGTATGCACGGCTGGTCCGTCAGGAGGGCGATCTGGTCGGGTTGACTACCGTTCCGGGCTCGATCTATCGGGTGCGGCATTTTCCGGCATATCGCCCTCTGCCGGAAGGCCAGGTTCACGGCGAACTGTACCGGCTGCACACTCCCGAGACGACGCTGGCCGTTCTCGATGAATACGAAGGCGACGAATTTGAGCGAGTGATCGTCAATAACGTCTGGATCTACCGATACCGGGAAACGTTGCCGGAGAACTCGCGGATTCAGTCCGGGGATTTCTGCGCCCCATGAAATTCTCCCGGAGGCTGCCCCGTGAATTGCACCCGAACGCGCTGGCAGAATTGCTGCGCGAGAAGCGAGCGGCGGGTGCGCAGATTCTCGACCTGACGGAATCGAATCCCACGCACGCCGGTATCGAATATCCAGCGGGATTTCTCTCAAGCCTTGCTGTGGAAGCAGCGGCGCGTTATGAGCCGGAGCCTTTCGGATTGCCCGCCGCGCGGGAAACGATCGCGCGCGAATACGGCGCTCACGCCGACCGCGTGGTCATGACCGCCAGCACCAGCGAGGCGTACTCGTGGCTTTTCAAACTGCTCTGCGACCCCGGTGACGAGGTGCTCGTTCCCCGGCCGTCTTATCCGCTGTTCGATTACCTCGCCGCGCTCGAATCGGTGCAGGTCCGCCATTACGGCTTGTTTTACGACCACGGCTGGTGCATCGATTTCCATACGATCGCGCGCGCGATCAACCACCGGACGCGCGCAATCGTGCTGGTGAATCCGAATAATCCGACGGGCCATTTTCTGCGCCGGCATGAGCTGGAGCAACTGGCCGCTTTCGGGTTGCCGGTCATCTCGGACGAAGTGTTCCGCGATTATCCACTACAGCCTGCACCGGACAGCGTGTTGACGCTGCAGGGATTTGACGGAACACTGGCCTTCACTCTGAACGGGCTTTCCAAAACGGTCGGCCTGCCGCAGATGAAACTGGCGTGGATGATTGCCGGCGGCCCGCCGGATCAGGTTCGCGAAGCGCTGGCGCGGCTCGAAATCATCGCGGATACTTATCTGTCCGTAGGCACGCCGGTGCAATGTGCTTTACCAACTCTCCTCGAATTGCGCACCCCGGTGCAGCGTCAGATTTTGGAAAGGTTGCGCGGGAATCTCGCAGTCTTAAGACCTGCCTTCGACGTCGAAGCCGGGTGGTACGCGATACTGTCGCGCGACGAAGGCGCGGAGCTGCGGTTACTCCGCGATCATGACGTTCTGGTCCAGCCCGGATACTTCTATGATTTCGAGAACCCGAGGTATATCGTGCTGAGCTTATTGACAGCGCCGGATGTTTTCAAAGAAGGGGTCGCACGACTTCAACTCGCGTGAAGCCTTCTTCGACGGACGGCGGCACGAGTTTCGCGGCCATCAGATCGAGGGCATGTTCGGGTACCACGCGGGCGCGCAGCAGATTGCGGGCCTTGCAGATGTCGAGCGGCACGTCGAAATAAACGGCTTCGATTTCGCAGTTGTGCGCCTGCGCCAGTTTGATGAACGGACGGCGGTCCCGCCGGGTGAGATTGGTCGCGTCGATCCAGGTGACTGGTCTTTGCAGCTTGATGCGCTCGCGCAACAGATATCGCATGGCGGCGAAAACCGGTCCGTGGATGGTCTGATCCGTTTCGTCATCGGCTAATTGCAAACGGATTGCGTCGCTCGAAATGGCATGCGCCCCGAGACCCGCCAGGTAAGTGGATTTTCCCGATCCGGGCAGGCCGACGGCAACAACAATCTTCGTTCGAATCGTGGCGCGCGCACTCTTGCGTGCCGCGTCGACACTCGTGTCGACGCTTGCCCCCATGGACGAAACGACCGGCTTAGGCTTCAAACCACATACCGGCCCGCGCTGAGAAGACGTTCGGCGATGCCGCGCCGCAGCGCGACCGAATCCACCGGTTCGTATCTCGCGAAGCGCCGGAGAACGGCCATATTGGCGCGCAATGTGTCGCCTTCGCTGCACGCCGCGACCACCGGTCGCGCGAACATCTCGATCCGGGCCATGGCATCGCCAAGCAGGACGCTGCACATGTCGGCGCCTGCGCCGATTTTCTCCGAACGGAGCTGAGCCGATTCCATGGCGAAGATTTCCATGATCACGTCGGCGATCCCGGCGACCACCTCCTGCTGCTTCTCCAGTTCAAGGCCGTATTTCTCGAACGCCAGGGACAGCAGCATAAGCCCGATTTTCTTCGCGTTCGCCACCAGGCCCCCGCCGGCGGACGGCCCGGAGAGGATTTCATCCATCAGCGCTTTCGCGGCCTTGACCAGACCGAGACGGCCTTGCTGGGCGCGCTTCAGCAACATGCCCGTGATCAGCAGCCGATTGATTTCGTTCGTGCCTTCAAAGATCCGATTGATGCGCGAATCGCGGTATGCACGCTCCACGACGTAGTCCTGGTGGTAGCCGTAGCCGCCGTGAATCTGCACACCCTCGTCGACCACGTAATCGAGCATCTCGGACGCGTAAACCTTGATGATGGAGCACTCCGCCGCGAACTCCTCGACGGCCTTCATCATGCGCCTCGCGGCGTCGGGCTCGTTCCAGGAAAAGCCTTCCAGATGGCTCTGGATCAGGCCTTCCACCCGGTAGGTCATCGACTCGGCGGCGAAAATGCGAATCGCCATTTCGGCCAGCTTGTGCTGGATCATGCCGAAGTGGGCGATGGTCGTGCCGAAGGCTTTGCGTTCCTTCGCGTAGGCAAGCGAAACCTGCAGCACGCCCTTCGCTCCGCCGGCTGCGAAGGCGCCGAGTTTCAAACGGCCGAGGTTGAGGATATTGAAAGCGATGATGTGGCCGCGCCCGATTTCTCCCAGAACGTTTTCGACCGGAACCGGCACGTTATCGAAGAAGATCGGCGTTGTGGAGCTGCCTTTGATCCCCATCTTCTTTTCTTCGGCGCCGTTCGACAAACCGGGAAATCCACGCTCCACCAGAAATGCCGTGAACTGTTCGCCGTTGATTTTCGCGAAGACGGTGTAGAGGCCGGCTTTGCCTCCGTTCGTGATCCACATCTTCTGGCCGTTCAGAACGTAATGAGTGCCGTCCGGAGAAAGATCGGCGCGGGTTTTCGCCGCCAGCGCGTCGGAGCCGGCCTGCGGTTCGCTGAGGCAGTACGCCGCCACGGTTTCCGCGCTCGAAAGCCTGGGCAGATATTTTTCTTTCTGCGCTTCGGTTCCGAACAGGAGCAGCGGCAAAGTCCCGATGCCGGCATGCGCGCCATGCCAGCCGCTGAACGATCCGTCGCGGGCGAATTGTTCGGCCACCACCATGTCGGAAGTCAGATCCATCTCCATGCCGCCGTATTTCTCGGGCGTCAGAATGGATTCAAGCCCCAGCGCCGCCGCTTTCCGCAGCAGCGAAACGGCAACATCGAAATCGCCGTGCTGCATTTCTTCAACGTGCGGCGCAACGTCCTGATCGAAGAATTCGCGCGCGGTGCGGGCGATGGCATGGTGCTCCTCGGTGAGATCTTCAGGAGTGAAGATATCGCGGGGAGACTGATCTTCAATGAGGAAAGCCCCCCCGATGGTTCCTGCGGTGGTTGCGGTGGCCATAGTTTAAATCCGTTCGAAAATTCCGGCCGCGCCCTGCCCGCCGCCTACGCACATCGTGACCATCCCGTAGCGGGCGTTGCGCCGCTCCATCTCGCGCAGGATGGTTGCGGTGAGCTTCGCGCCCGTGCAGCCAAGGGGATGGCCAAGGGCGATGGCCCCGCCATTCACGTTGACGATTTCGGGGTCGAGTCCCGCCACCCGGATCACTGCCAGAGCCTGCGCGGCGAAGGCTTCGTTGAGCTCAATGATGCCGATGTCACTCAACTTGAGCCCGGCGAGCGCGAGAGCTTTGGGAATCGCAACCACCGGTCCGATGCCCATGATTTCCGGCGGCACGCCGGCGGTGGCGAAGCTGATCAGCCGCGCTTTGGGAACCAGGCCGAGTTCCCGCGCCTTCCTGTCCGACATGACGAGCGCGGCCGCCGCGCCATCGCTCGTCTGTGACGAGTTGCCTGCGGTTACGGTCCCTGTCGCGTGGAAGACGGGCTTCAATTTCGCCAGCGCTTCGAGCGAAGTATCGGCGCGCGGACCTTCATCTTTATCGAACATGGTTTCGCTGTGAACGGGCTTGGAGCCGCCGCCGTTCAGCGCTGAAGTTTCCACTTTTACGGGAACGATTTCGTCGCTGAAATGACCTTGCGCCTGGGCCTTGAGCGCGTTCTGATGGCTGCGGTAGGAGAAAGCGTCGGCGTCCTCGCGCGAGATCCCGTACTTGCGCTGCACCTCTTCGGCGGTGAGGCCCATGTTGATGTAGACCTGCGGGTAATGGTCGACGAACCAGGAGTTGGGCGCGGGCTTGTTGCCGGCCATCGGGATCATGCTCATGGACTCGCTGCCGCCGGCTATCAGGATGTGCGCGCCGCCTCCGCGAATGCGGTCGCTGGCCATCGCGATCGTCTGCAGCCCGGAACTGCAGAAGCGGTTGATGGTTACGCCCGTCGTAGTGACGGGAAGGCCCGCCCGCAATGCCGACATGCGCGCCATGTTCATGCCCGATTCGGCTTCGGGCATCGCGCAGCCGAGGATCACGTCCTCGATGTCTTCCGCCGGAACCTGCGGATAGCGCGCGAGAAGGCCGCCGATGGCCGTAGCGGCAAGGTCGTCGGGGCGCGTGTTGCGGAGGGTGCCGCGGTTGGCCTTACCGACAGGCGTGCGAAGGCAATCGACCAGGACTGCGTCAGTCATTTGGGACTCCAGATTTAATGTCGCACACGCCGGCGTTTTCGCCGCCGGTGTTCCTGCATTTCGGCAGCGCTGGCGGCCTCGCCGCCGGTAGACGGGAGCGCCGGCGGTCTTTGCCGCCGGTGTTTTTTGAGTCCCTCACGCGCGCGCCGCGAAGACCACAACGTGCCCGCCGGGTTCATGCACGCCGATTTCGCGCATCCCGTAGTAAGTGGTTCGGTCGGACAGCGCTATGGAATAGCCTTCGAGGCGCTTCAGGATGTCGGCGAAGTCTTCGACTTCGATGAACAGGCCTGTGTTGAACGACTCTGCGGCGGGCGCGAACTGAGGCGCGTCCTTGCGCACGCTTTCGATGGTTTGCAGCATGATTTCCGCGCCGTCGCGCACGAGGATGGCGAAGCCCAGGCGCTCTCCTTCGGGTACATCGACCGTCTTTGTGAAGCCCATGCGGTCGATCCAGAAGGGCAGTGATTTCTCGATTTCCTCAACCATGAGAACGGGTGTGATCTTCATGGCTCGATGTTAAGAGGGATGGAGGGATCGGGTATTGGAAAAAACGGCCATCGGAGTCTCGCCGGTGAACTCACGGAAATCGCGGATGAGATGCGCCTGATCGAAGTAGTCGGCTTCGAGGGCGATGTCGGACCAGTTCGGCCGATCCGCATGGTCCGCGATTTGGCACGCGCGCCGAAAACGCAGCACGCGCGCAAGGCGCTTCGGAGCCAGTCCGGTTTCTTCGAGGCAGCGCCGGCGGAACTGGCGGGGGCTGAGATTCGCCTGGTTCGCCACAGTGTCCAGATCGGCGTTTCCATGAGCCGCCGCGAGCGATTCGATGGCCCGCTGCGTGGGATTGATTGCGTCGGGCGCAGGTAGGCCGGCGAACAGGATGCGGAGGGCTTCGTGGATCGAACGCGCGTCGTCCGCCCGGCGCTGCAATTCGCGCGCGCGGCGAGACCAGAGATCTTCGAGGGCAGCGGAGGCGTCGGTCAGTTCCGCCGGGGAAATGCCGAGGAACGCGCCCGCCATGCCAGGCCGGAAGCGGATGCCTGCCAATTGGGCTCCTCCGGGAAAATGAAAACGCTGCTCCGCCGTCATGGCGCCGATGGCGCGGAGCCCCTGAGCGCGATCGTAAACGATGTCGAGGCAGCCATCCGGGGGAACGCGGTGGCCGGTTATGCCGGCGGGACTCTCGAGCGTCCAGCCGCACTCGACGTAGCGGGAGAGTGCGGGGAGGGGCTGATGCTCACGATAGACCGGCATCCCTCGAAAAAGCTTAGCACTGCCTGGCGCAACCGTGGCTGCCTCGGTAAGCCCGGCCATATATGATCTTGACTCCATATGCATCGGATGCCATACTTGACCTGTTGGGATGGGATGTCGAAATTGGCGACGAGTTCGAACCGGAGTTTCAGGACTTGCCCGCGGACGTACGTACCGAAATCCTTGCCCATTCCCGGCTGCTGCAACAATTCGGGCCGCAATTGGGGCGTCCGCGCGTCGATACGTTGAACGATTCCCGTCACGCCAATATGAAAGAGCTGCGATTCAGTGGGGCGGACGGTGAGTGGCGTGTCGCTTTCGCCTTCGATACGAAGCGCAGGGCCATCCTACTTGTTGCGGGCGATAAATCCGGCGGCAGCCAGAAGCGGTTCTACAGACAACTCATCGCCAAAGCGGACGACAGGTTTGACGCCCATCTCGCCCGGTTGAAGAACACGGAGAAGAAGAGGGAAAGGAAATAGCTATGTCCAGGAATGTGAACGACATCATCCGTACACTGACTCCCGCACAGCGTAGGAAGGTCGAGGTCCGCGCGGCGGAACTGATTGCCGAGGAGATGACACTTCAGGAACTCCGGCGCGCGCGGAAACTCACGCAGGTAAGCGTCGCCAGGGCCCTTGGCATCACTCAGGACAGCGTCTCGCGCCTTGAGAAGCGCAGCGATATCCTGCTTTCCACCTTGCGCAGGACCGTCCAGGTGATGGGCGGGAACCTCTCGCTCGTGGCTGAGTTTCCCGACCGTCCACCGGTAGTCCTGTCCGGCATTGCCGAAGCTCGCCCGGACGCCAGACCGGCCCGCCGCAAGCACGCACGTGCATGAATGCACAGCTCCCGGCGCTGTCCCCCCTGCGCCACAGCGATGATATGATGCCCGATGCAGCCCGTTCCCACACAGTCTCGCCGCCCCACGCATGTGCGCTATGTCGTGCTCGGCCTGACCGTCGCGGCCTACATGATCACCTACATGGACCGCCAGATTCTGGCCGTCGCGCGGCCCGTGATCCGCGACGAACTTGGCATCTCGCTCGTGATGATGGGATGGATCACGTTAGCTTTCCGCATCGCCTACGCGTTGTTCCAGATTCCCGGCGGCTGGCTGGGCGACCGCTTCGGCGCGCGGCGCGCGCTGACGCTGATCGTCACCTGGTGGAGCCTCTTCACGGGGCTCACGGCGATGGCCTGGAACGCGGCCTCGATGCTGGTGATTCAGGTTTTCTTCGGCGTGGGCGAAGCGGGCGCGTTTCCCATCGCCACCCGTTCGCTGTCGCGCTGGATGCGGCCCACCGAACGCGGTTTCGCGCAGGGAATCACGCACGCCGGTTCGCGCTTGGGCGCGGCGCTGACGCCGCCCATCGTGGTTCTCATCATTGCGAAGTTCGGCTGGCGCGCCGCGTTTCTGGTGTTCGGCATTGCTGGGTGTCGTGTGGTCCGCCGTCTGGTATTTCTACTATCGCGACACGCCGGAGGAACATGCGGGCGTCAATCAGGCCGAGCGCGAATTGATCGGCGCCGGCCGCAAGCGATCCACCGACATTCCCTGGCGCAAGATTCTTTCGCACGGCAACCTGTGGATCCTCGCCGTGATGTACTTCTGCTACAACTTCAATCTCAACGTCTATCAAGATTGGTTCCCCACCTATCTGCACGATTCCCGCGGCATGACGCTGGCCAAAATGGGCATCTACGCGAGTCTGCCGCTGTTCGCCGGAACGCTGGGCGACTTGCGGGCGGCTGGTTTTCCGATTGCGTTCTGAAGCGGACCGGCAACGTGAATCTGGCCCGGCGCTGGGTGGCGATCGCCGGATTTCGTTCTCTCGGCCGCGGCTACCATTCCCGCGATTTTCGCGCACGATCCCAGGGTTTCCGTGGCTTTCTACTGCGTGGCGTTCTTCGGCCTCGAATGGACCGTCGGCATTTCCTGGGCGGTCCCGCTCGATATCGGCGGCGATTTCGCCGGCTCCGTCTCGGCGGTCATGAACACGCTCGGCAACATCGGCGGCGCGATCTCGGCCGCGTCGTCACCTACGCCGCCACGCGTTACGGCTGGAATGCGCCTTTCCTCATCACCAGCGCGCTGTGTGTGATCGCGGCGATCCTTTATCTTGAAAATCGACGCGACGCAAGCGTATTGCATGAAGATCAATCCCGACAAATGCGTGGCCTGCGGCAATTGCACCTACGTTTGTCCCGATGGGCGCGATCTACATCGACCCGGTGATCCACCGCGCCACCATCAATCGGAACGAATGCGTGGAATGCTACGCCTGCTTCAACGGGCTGAGCCAGGAGCATCTGAATCCCACGTTTGTGCGCACGGTGCGGAAGCTGTTCCAGATGGTGCGGGTGCGGTTCGATCCGGAGCCGGATGTCTGCCCGACGGCGGCGTTCGAGCCCGAGAAACTGGAGTGGCCGCGCGTGGTGCGGCGCGCGTTTTCCGATCCGCGCGTGCCGCACGAATCGACCGGCGTGCATGGGCGCGGCACCGAAGAAGTGAAGACCAACGACGTCAGCGGGCGCGTGAAGGCGGGCGAGGTCGGATTCACGATCGAATTCGGGCGGCCCGGGCGTGGGCGTGTGGTTCCGCGATATCCAGAAGATGTGCTGGGCGCTGGCGCAGGCGGGCGTGGCGTTCGAGAAGAAGAATCCGGTGACGTCGCTGATGAGCGATGTCGCGACGCGGGACGATTCGCGAGGACATCCTGGACGAGAAGGTGCTTTCGGCGATTGTCGAAATCAAGGTGCCGGTGGAGCGCGCCGAGGAAGTGATCCGTCTGGTGCGGGAGGTGGAGAAGCAGATCGATACCGTGGTCGCGCTGGGCGTGGGCGCGCGCTGCGATGAGAACGGCGAAGAGAATGTGGTCGCGCCGATTCTGGAAAAGCTGGGCTACAAGCTGGAACGGGCCAAGACGAATATCGGGCTGGGCGCGGCGTCGCAGCCGGAAGGCGACGCGCATGACCAATACCCTGCATCGCTTCGGATCCGCCGAGAGTTTTCGCGACGATTACGTGGTCTTCGCGATCGCCAGCAAAGGCAAGAACGACGAGGGCGCGCTGCCGAAACTGCGCCAGTTTCTGGAAATGGCGGTGCAGTTCAAGCCGGTGAATCTGGGCGACGCGATTCACGGCGGCGCGCTGCGGCCGTCGCAGGAGATGAATCCGGCGGCGCACTGGAAGCGCGATGTCGACGCCGGATTTCGAGGCCGTGATTGACGGCCTGGACGCGCCGACTACCGTCGCCGCGGTCTTCGATAATCGCGTGGCCGCGGAAGATTTCGTGAAGGCGGTGAAGGAAGCGGATCTGGGGCTGAGCGTCAATATTTCGACTTCGATCGATGGCGCCGAGCAGTGCTGCTTCGCGGCCGGCATTCCGCGGCACAGCGTCGGCTATTCGCTGGGCTTCGAAGGCAAGACGGAGAAGCTGCCGGAACGCGAAGGTGCTGATGCTTTCGACCATGTGCGGGCACGGCATGGTGAGCCACTCGCTGGCGAAGAAGATGATCGATTGGGTGAAGGAAGGCCGGCGCACTCCGGAGCAGGCGGCCGGCTATCTGACGCGATTCTGCTCCTGCGGCGTTTTCAATCCGGCGCGCGCGGCGCGGGTTCTGGAGCAGGCGGCGCGGGGCGAAGGCGAGTGATCCGTTGAGAACGGTCTGGTCGTGGATTGTCCGAATCGGCGTGTTGGCGCTGTGCGCGTTTCTTACCGCGCGGTCGGTGAGGATGGCCGTCGCCGATTGGCGTGCCGCGCAACAACGGCATGGAAGGGCTGGAGAGCGCGATTCGTCTGGAACCGGGGGATTCGGTTCTGGTGGCGCGGGCGGCACTGGCGAAGAATGCGAATGGCGATATGTCGCCGGAGGTGGACCGGCAGTTGCTGCGCGCGGCCGCGATGAATCCTGTATGCGGCCGATGTCCAGATGGCGCTCGGGCTGCGCGAGGAGTTCCGGGGACACGCGACGGAAGCGGAGCGCTATCTCGTTCATGCGGCGGAGATCGACCACACTTTCAAGCCGGCGTGGACGCTGGCGAATTATTACGTTCGCAGCGATCAGGCGGAGAAGATGTGGCCGATGATCAGGCGCGGGCTTGGCTCTCAATCCTTTGGTCTTCGATCCCGCGGCCGGTGTTCGATCTCTGCTGGAATGAAACCGGCGATTCGAAGAAGATTCTGGACCTGATCCCGACGCGGGGCGACGTTGCCCTTCAATACCTCTCGTACCTGATGAGCACAAAGCGGACCGATGCGGCACTCGAAGTCGTGGCCGCGGGCGCGGGATGCGGCGGACCAGCCCGATCCCGATTTATCGTGGAAGTGACGATCCGCTTCGTCGAGTTTCTGGAACGGGCGAACCGCGTCGCCGATGCCGTCAACGTCTGGAATCAGCTTGTGGATCGAAAGATCGTTGTCTCCGGCCGGCTGGATCCGGCGGCGGGCAGTTTCCATTGCGGATCCGGATTTCGGTTTTCCCGCTGATCGAACGAGGGTTCGGCTGGCGCGTGGCGCACGAGGCCGGGGTTTCCGTGGCGAAGGCCGTCATGTCGCTTCGTTTTGAGTTTGACGGCAATGAGCCGGAGGCTTCGGCGCTTCTGAGCGCCTGGTGCGCCGCTGGTTCCCGGCAGGGCATATCGGTTGGTCTGGAAAACCGACGCATCGGGGCTCAGTTCGCGGCGGGACCCCGGATTTGCCTGGCAAATCGTCCAGCAGCCGGGCGATGTCGTCACTGAATGCCCGCCGCTGCTTCAGGCGGGCGATGACGGGCGCGTGCCAGTTCACAAGCCTGCCGAACGCCGGCAGTGTCGGCAGACTCGACACTGATTTACCGGCGCGCGACTGGGACCACGCGCGTGGAAGGCATGCTGCGGATCGCGAGCGTGAAGCTGGAGTTCGGCTCATGAGCGCGCGTTCCGGGCCGAATCCTGCCGCTCGCCGTGGCGCTCGGGTGCGGCACTGCTGGCCGGCATCCTGGTCGACTGGTCGCCGCGCTATTGGAGGGTCAGCGTCGCGATAGCGGCGCATTTCCCTGGTGGCGGCGATCTGGGCTCTTACGGCCCGGCAGGTCGAATTGCCGACGCCAGACGATTCTGGTCGCGGCTGATGCGGCATGTGGGGCGCCATGCAGTTGGCTTCTGCACATAACCCGCGTTCCCTGGCCGACGACGCAGCGGTCGCATCGAGTGGGCCATGGGCGCGGTTTGCTTCGTTCTGGGATCTCAGATTCTGCGCGGGCGCCGGAGCCAGGGATGCGTTCCTCGATTTGATGCTGTGGGCGATGACATTCCTGGCGGTGGCGGCCATGCTGCAGATGTATCTCACTCCCGGGCGGGTGTTCGGAATCATTCCCGTCGCCGACAGCGTCGTCGGCACCTTGTATTACAAGAATTAGTTCGCGGCAATGATGGAACTTGCCGCGCCGATCGCGCTCTGGAAGGTCTACAACGGGAAGGTCGTCAGCGGAGGGCTTTGTTTCGCCGCGATGTTTGCCGCGACAATCAGCAGCGCATCGCGCATGGGCGTGATACTCGTTCTGGCGGAATTTCTGGTGGCGCTGATGCTTCTGGTGGTCGGGGCGCAGGATGCCGCTGAAATCGGTCGTGTCCCTGGTGGCGATACTCGCGTTGCTGGTGGCAGCCGCTTCAGCGGTGGCGGGAACCGAGAAAATCTGGGACCGGCTTCGAGGAAACCAATCCCTACGCGCTGCGCGGGGACCTTGCTGGCCTCGACTCTGAAGATGATTCCGCTCCATCCCGTGGCTGGGATCGGGCATCGGAACATGGCCGTCGGAATATCCCGGGTTCGCGACTTACGACTGGGGTCTCTACGTCAACGCGGCGCACAACGATTGGGCGCAGTGGGCGTCCGAAGGCGGATTGCCGTTCTTTCTGCTGATGGCGGCGTTGGTCGTCTGGCTGGCGAAGCCGTCCCTCCAATCGGTCTGGGGGCTGGGAGTCCTAAGCGTGATGATTCACAGCTTCATGGATTATCCGCTGCAGGATCCTGCGCTGGCTTTCCTCTGGTTTACGCTGGCGGGGGCGTTGACGCAGACGCGGAGCACACCGCGAAAACGCCGTTCGGAGAGTTAGTCGCACACCGGGCGCGATACCTGAACAAAGGGTCCGCTTAAGCGTTTTCGAGATAGGAACGACAGTGTGTGGAACGCCACATTTCGCTTGGCTATTGCTTTATAATTGTGCAGTTTGCGCGATTCACGCGGGTTGTACGATACAGGCCGTCATCCTTGACAACGGCGAAGGCGAATCCTTACCATGAAATACAAACTTGCCCCGGACCGGCAGAACCCTGATGGGACTTGTCCTGCGTGAGCTTTGCGTAATTTCCAGTCATCTCATGCAATAAACCGGCACAAATTCTATGTCTGACGAAAAGAGAATGCTCTCGCTCCCGGCGCCGTTCGCTGGCTCGGAGGCTGCGATTGAGCGGCCGACCGTATACCAGACTCATCCGGAGGCGCCCGAAGCGGAACCCTCAATCGTTCCGCTCTCCCATTACCTGTGGCTGCTGAACCGGGATAAATGGAAGCTGTTGGCGTTCGTTGTGGTGGTCGTGGCGTCCACTGTCATCGTGTCCTCGCGCATGACGCCCTACTATCAGTCCACGGCGACGATCGATGTCGATCGGATGATGCCCACCGGGGTCATCGGCCAGGACGCCGACTTCCAACCGCGTGTCTGTCAACGATTCCGAGCAGTTTCTTTCGACTCAGGTGAAGCTGATCCAGTCCGATTCGGTTTTGCGGCCGGTAGTGCAGAAGTTTAAGCTCCCGCATTGCGGAAGCAGGCGGAACCAAACTTCCTTCCGCCCGCGTGCAGGAGGCGCCGGTTTCACTCGGCAGATTGGCGATAACGCGTCCGCCGAAAACGTATCTGCTCCAGATCAGTTATCGTTCGCCTGACCCCGAGCTTGCCGCTGATGTGGCCAATGCGGTGGCAAAGAGCTATATGGACCACTCGTACTCCATCCGTTTTCAGGCTTCCACGGATCTCGCTTCTTTCGTAACCAAACAACTGGACGAATTGCGCGCCAAGATGGAGAGCTCTTCCGCAAAGCTCGCTCAGTTCGAGAAAGAGCTGAACGTCATCAATCCCGAGGAGAAAACCAGTATCCTTACGGCCAGGCTGCTGCAGTTGAATACGGAATACACCGCGGCGCAGGGGGATCGGGTCAAGCTGGAAGCCGCAGCCAAATCGGTAAAGAGCGGGTCCGCTGAAGCTGTCGAGGCTTCCACTCAAGGAGAGCAGGTCCGCAAGTTGGCCGACAGGATTGCGGAAGAGCAGGAAAAGTTTTCGCAGGTCAAAGAACAGTATGGCCCGAATCATCCGGAGTACAAGAAGGAAGCCAACAGGGTAGCCGAGTTACAGCATCAGTTCGAAACCCTGAAGGGCGATATTACGCAGCGCGTGGACGTCGAGTATCGGCAGGCGGTCAATCGCGAACAGATGCTCCAGCAGGCGGTCAACGAGACCAAGAAGGAGTTCGACAGCCTGAATTCGAGATCGCTTGAGTACAAAGCCCTGAAGCGGGACGCGGACGCGGACAAGACGTTGTACGAAGAGCTGACGAAAAAGATTAACGAGGCCGGTATCAATTCCGGCTTTCAGGGCAGTTCCATTCGTCTGGCCGATCTGGCGCGTCCCGCGTTGAAGCCCGTATTTCCGAACACAAGATTGAATGCCCTGATCGCGTTGGTGGGCTCGGCGCTCCTCGGAATCGCTGTGGTCTTCGTCTCGGATAGTATGGATCACACCATACGCGATCCCGAACAGATCCGCCGGGAACTTCGCACGGAAGTGCTGGGCGCTCTGCCTGTCGTCAAGGCCTGGCGCGGTCATCTTCCGGGAAGCAAATCGGGCAAAGACGGCGCCTTGACCACTAAGCCTCAGCTGATCTTCGAGGACGGCAGGCACGCCACCGATGCCTACGAAGAAGCGATGCGCACGTTGCGCGATTCGATCCTGCTTCCTAATCTGGCCAATCCGCCTCGAACGATCCTGATGACGTCGGCAACGCCGCGCGAAGGTAAGACAACAACCGCGGTCCATCTGGCCGTTGTGCACAGCCAGCAGAGACGGAAAACGCTTTTGATCGACGCCGATCTGAGAAGGCCCAGCGTTTACGGGCATTTAGGCGTAACGAATGACAAGGGTCTTTCCGATGTCGTCAATGGGCGGGCGGAGTGGCGCGATGCGCTGCAGATCCCCGAAGGCCTGCCGGATCTGGCGGTCCTTCCGGCGGGACGCGCTTCCCGGCGCGCCGCCGATGGCCTCGGCAAGACGCTCACGACATTACTGTCGGACGCCGCCGACGAGTTCGATCTGATTGTTTGCGATGCGCCCCCGTTGCTGGGTTTCGCGGAATCTCTGCAGATCGCGGCGCTGGTGGACGGTATTGTCGTAGTCGCTCTGGCAGGCCGAACGCAGCGTCCTGCGCTGGCGAGCGTAGTGAGCAGCCTGAGACGCCTGAACGCCAACGTTATGGGCGTGGTGCTCAACGAAGTGCGGCAGGATTTGAGCGACCGATATTACTATTACGGCTACTACGGGAAGTACTACGGCAAGTATTACAAGCGCTTGAAGGATTAAAACGGGAGCGAACCGAATCGATGCGGTGCCCGGCGTATCTGCCATGAAAGCCGTGATTCTCGCCGGGGGACTCGGAACGCGCATATCCGAGGAGACACAGCTCAAACCAAAACCCATGGTGGAGATCGGCGGCAAGCCGATCCTGTGGCACATCATGAAGCTCTATTCCGCTCATGGCGTGAATGACTTTGTAGTGTGCTGCGGCTACCGGGGCTACGTGATCAAGGAGTACTTTGCCAACTATTTCCTCCACATGTCGGACGTCACTTTCGATATCGCGAATAACGCGATGCAGGTCCATCATCGTTACGCCGAGCCCTGGAAAGTGACGCTTGTCGACACGGGCGACGAAACCCTCACCGGGGGGCGCCTCAAGCGCGTGGCCAGATACATCGAAGATGAAGAGGCTTTTTGCTTCACCTACGGAGATGGCCTCGCCGATATCGACATTACCGCCGAGACCGCATTTCACCGGCGCCACGGCAAATGGGCCACCATCACCGCCGTACAGCCGCCAGGGCGCTACGGTGCGCTGGAACTTGCCGGGGATCAGGTGCGTGGTTTTGTCGAGAAACCCCCGAGCGACGGCGCCGGCCGCATCAATGGAGGTTTTTTCGTTCTCTCTCCCTGTTGTCTGCGCCTGATAGAGGGCGACAAATCGAGCTGGGAAGGCGGCCCTCTGGAGATGCTCGCAAGTCAGGGTCAGTTGATGGCATTCGAACATAACGGCTTCTGGCGGCCGATGGACACATTACGAGACAAGATTCAACTCGAAGAGCTCTGGGCTTCAGGTAGCGCGCCTTGGAAGATCTGGTAAACCCCGCGGCGTTGGATCGACTGCCGATGGGTTTGAGTCTGGGAGGCTTGTACGCAGGCAAATCGGTTCTGGTGACGGGGCACACCGGCTTCAAAGGGGGCTGGCTCGCGCTCTGGTTGTCCCGGCTTGGCGCCAGAGTACACGGCTACGCGCTTGATCCACCCACCCGCCCGGGGTTTTTCGAGGTTGCCAATATCCGCTCCCTTCTCGCCTCGGACACCCGAGCCGACATAACGGATGCGGGCGCTTTCAAGGCGGCCCTGAACAGGGCGCAGCCCGAAGTGATCTTCCATCTCGCGGCGCAGTCGCTGGTCCGGGTCGGTTACTGCAATCCCATCGAGACAATGGCCACCAACGTCATGGGAACGGTAAACTTACTGGATGCGGTCAGGAGCAGCGATTCGGTTCAGGCGCTTGTGCTGGTAACAAGCGACAAAGTCTACGAAAACCGCGAGTGGCCGTTCCCTTATCGCGAAGCCGATCCCCTCGGGGGCCACGACCCTTATAGCGCCAGTAAAGCCGCCGCCGAAATTGTCGCGACGAGTTATCGCGCAAGCTTCTTTTCCCGGCCGGCCGGCCATCCCGCGAGGGTGGCGACAGCTCGGGCGGGCAACGTGATCGGCGGCGGCGACTGGGCGGCCGATCGGCTGGTTCCCGATTGTATTCGGGCCTTTATTGATCACCATCCAGTCGATCTCCGATTCCCGCGCGCGACGCGTCCCTGGCAGCATGTTCTCGAACCGCTCTCCGGATATCTTCAACTCGCCGGCCGGCTTCTTGCTCCCGATAGCGACGCATTGGCGAGAGCATGGAATTTTGGGCCGGATCTCAGCGGCGATGCCAGCGTGGGCCAGATCGCCGGTGCGGTGGCCCGGTTGTGGGGCGACAACGCGCAGGTCCGGCATACTCCATCGGACACCAATCCTTATGAGGCCGGCATGCTTCGACTCGACAGCGTGCTCGCACGAACCATCCTCGGCTGGCAACCAAGGTGGCCGCTGGAGCAGGCTCTGGCGCAAACCGTCGGCTGGTATCGGGAGTGGACGCGAGGCGCAGATATGGCCGCTGTCAGCCATGATCAGATCGCTGCCTGGGAGAGGCGTCCCCCGCATGAGCGCCCGGTTTGAGATTTTCGAGACGCTGATTGCCGGACTCAAGGTTCTCCAGCGAAGCCCGATGGGAGACATGCGCGGCTATCTGGAGCGAATGTTTTGCGCGAACGAGTTGGCATCGCTTTCTTCACGGCCGGGGAACATCGTGCAGATCAATCACACCCTCACTGCGAAGCAGGGCACGATCAGAGGACTGCATTTTCAACATCCGCCCCATGCGGAAGAAAAATTTGTGAGTTGCCTCCAGGGCGAGGTATTCGACGTAGCCGTTGATCTGCGTCGGGGATCGCCGACCTTTTTGTCCTGGCACGCGGAAGTGCTGAGTGCCGGAAACCACAGAACCATGTTCATCCCGGAAGGCTTCGCTCACGGATTTCAGACTCTTACTCCGGACTGTGGAATGTTATATTTCCACACGGCCCTCTATGAACCCGCCGCGGAGGGAGGCCTGAACGCGCACGACCCCGCACTCGAAATCCGCTGGCCCCTTGAAGTCACCGAGCGCTCGTCACGCGACATGGCGCACCCATTGATTGCCGCTGGTTTCGGCGGTCTCGCCGTATGACTTGCCGTCACTGCGGATCCTCTCTGGATCTTCCGTTAGTGGATCTTGGCAGCGCGCCGCCTTCAAACGCATACCTTTCGGCGGAAAGTCTGAAAGCTCCTGAAAAATGGTTCCCCCTGCGGGTTCTGGTCTGCGAGAAATGCTGGCTCGTTCAAACGGAAGATTTCGCCTCCGCCGACGAGTTATTCGACGCCGGGTACGCCTACTTCAGCGGGTTCTCCAGCACCTGGCTCGCCCATTGCGAGCATTATGTCGCCGAAATGACGGCCGGATTCGGCCTCGATTCCGGCAGCCATGTGGTTGAAGTCGCCGCCAACGACGGCTACCTGTTGCAATACGTGAAGGCGCGCAACATCGGCTGCACGGGTGTCGAGCCCACAGCCGCCGCGGCCGCCGCCGCCCGGGCAAAGGGTATTCCCATCGTCCAGGATTTCTTCGGTGTCCGCCTGGCCGGGCAGCTTGCCGCGCAGGGAAAGCAGGCGGATCTCATGGTCGCCAACAATGTACTGGCTCACGTGCCGGACATAAACGACTTCGTGGCGGGTTTTGCGCTTGTGCTGAAACCGGCGGGTGTGGCGACCTTCGAGTTTCCCCATCTGCTGAACCTGATCGCGCTGAATCAGTTCGACACGATCTACCACGAGCATTTCTCATATCTGTCTCTCACGGCGGTCCGAACAATCCTGGCCGCGCACGGTCTCGACATCTTCGATGTGGAAAAACATCCCACGCACGGAGGCAGCCTGCGCGTCTTCGTGCAGCGCAGCGATACCCGGCTTCGCCCGTCAAGCGCAAGAGTCGACGAGCTGCTGCAATGCGAGGACCGGACCGGAGTCGCGACCCGCCGCTACTACGCGGGTTTCCAGGCCCGGGCGGAAAAGATCAAGAACGACTTCCTCGATTTTCTTCTGGAAGCCTGGCGCGAAGGGAAATCGGTTGCTGCCTATGGGGCCGCAGCCAAAGGTAATACGCTGATGAACTACGCCGGAGTCCGGCGCGATCTGGTTTCTTTCGTAGTCGATCGCAACCCGGCCAAGCAGGGCAAGTATTTACCGGGCAGCCGTATACCCGTCGTGGATGAGCAGCGCCTGCTGGATACGAAGCCCGACTACGTGGTCATTCTCCCTTGGAATCTCAAGACGGAGATTACAAGCCAGCTTGACTACATCCGGTCTTGGGGCGGAAGGTTCGTGACCGCCGTGCCGCATTTGGGAGTCTCTTGAAACCGAGCCTGATCGTCGACCCTACAGCCTCTGTGTCTCCACTTTGCGATATCGAGGAATCTGTTCGCGGCACGCGCATTACGATTGGCGCCCACTCGGTCGTCGACAGCTTCGTCAAAATCAAGCCGGTAGGCGGCAGCGGTAACGTAATCATCGGCGACCGCAGCTTCATTAACTCCGGCTGCGTGCTCTATACGGGTAACGGCATCGTGATCGGCGACGACGTGGCCATCGCGGCAAACTGCACATTGGCGCCGGTCAACCACGAATACCGTGAGCGGGGGAGACTCATCCGCGAGCAGCAGTTCGGTCCGGACAAGGGAGGCATCGTTATAGAAGACGACGTCTGGATCGGCGCAGGCTGTGTTCTTCTCGATGGGGCGATCCTCCGCCGCGGCTGTGTGATCGGGGCGATGTCGCTTGTCCGCGGCGAAGTACCGGCCTACAGCATCCAGGCAGGTAATCCGCTCCGTCAGATAGGATCTCGCGCCTGAAGTTTACCGTTCTGGGCAGTACTGGATTCATCGGCCGCCGGATGGTGAGCCACCTGCAAAATCAGGGTTTTGAAGTTGAATTTCCAGCTCGCGGTGTAGGGGATCTGCGGGGCCGGAAGCTTGGTCACGTCATCTACTCCATCGGCTTGACAGGCAACTTCCGCAAGGCCCCGCGGGAAACGATAGAGGCTCACGTTTGCTGGATGCAGAAACTGATCGACGGAGCTGAGTTCGAATCCTGGCTTTATCTGTCCAGCACTCGGGTCTACGGAGGACTGAACGAGGGAACTCTTGCCAGGGAGGATGCCGCGCTGAGTGTGAGACCGGGGCTTGACGCAATATACAATCTCAGCAAACTTCTCGGAGAGTCCCTTTGTCTCGGCGATGAACGCGGCACAATAAGGGTGGCTCGTCTCGCAAATGTCTATGGTCCGGGCCAAAGCCATCATTCATTCCTGGGAAGCGTCATTCGCGACCTGGTCCGGGGCAGGAAGGTGACGATCGGCGAATCTCCCGATTCATCAAAGGACTACGTATCCATAGATGACGTTGTCGGAGTGCTCACTGCGATAGCCAGCCGCGGGAGGGAAAGAATATATAACGTGGCGAGCGGGTGCCCTGTGACGCACCAGGCTCTCGTTGATGTCATGCGCCGACTCGGTTATCCGGTGGATTTCGCCGCCGACGCTGCAACTCGATCCTTTCCGACCATTGACAATACGAGGGCGACCATGGAATTCGGAAAAGTGAGCCGATCTATCCTTGCGGACCTCCCGCTCCTGATCGAAGAAGAGGCTCAGCTCTGCCGCGTGAACTGAAAAAAATGGATAACGGCCACGCCGACCCGGTAAGGCGATTCGAAGAAGAAAGGCAAAAGGCAATCTCCGCCTATGCGAGCGATACTGCCTGGAAACATCTGTCGGGCCAATGGCTCGAAAACGCCTTTCGCCGGGAGTACATGTATAACTTCTCCTGGCTAGGCCGGCCGATCATTCAGTTGCCGGCTGACATCGTCGTTTTCCAGGAGCTCGTCTGGAGGGTTCGGCCAGACCTGATCATCGAAACCGGTATCGCTCATGGCGGATCTCTCATCCTGAGTGCATCCATACTTGCGCTTCTCGATTATTGCGACGCCATACATCAGGGAATTCTTCTCGATCCTCGTAAGCCCCGGCGGCGGGTTCTGGGAATCGATATCGACATCCGGGAGCACAATCGTAAGGCGCTGGAAAGCCACCCGCTGGCAGGGCGAATCGACATGGTCGAGGGGTCGTCGATCACAGACGGCACCGCGAGCAAAGTGCGGGCTGCGGCGGCGGGATCTTCCCGTGTGCTCGTGTGCCTCGATTCCAGTCATACCCATGACCACGTTCTCGCGGAGCTGCGCACCTATGCGCCACTTGTAAGTCGCGGCAGCTACTGTATCGTTTTTGACACTATCGTGGAGGATCTCCCGCCGGACATGTTCCCCAATCGGCCGTGGCATCCCGGCAACAGTCCGAAAACGGCGGTCCATTCGTTCCTTCGCGAATTGGAGGGCGGCCATATCTGCGGCGCGGACGGCCAACCGCTCACGTTCGAAACGGATAAGATGATCGAGAACAAGCTGCTGTTGAACGCAACGCCGGACGGGTTTCTCAGGAGGCTTTGATTTCTGATTGCAAAAGGCAGTGCATTCACTCCTCAGACCCGTGGCTGCTCTCGAACCATTGACCTTGAAATGTTGTGGCGCTCCACTGCTGGGGGCATAATGGCGGCAAGCCTGAAACGAAACGTCATCGCCAACGGAGTTGGCCAGGGCTGGAGAGGGTTGATGAGCCTCGCCTTCGTCCCGATATACATAAGATATCTGGGAATCGAGGCCTATGGTCTGATCGGCATATTTGCGCTGCTGCAGGCTTGGCTCGCATTGCTCGACATGGGGATGAAACCCGCCCTCGCACGCGAAACGGCGCGCTTCAGAGGGGGCGCGCACGACGCTCAGTCGATTCGCGACCTCCTGCGAAGCATCGAACTGGTCGGCATCGCCATTGCGGTGCTCGTCGCTGTCGGCATAGGGGCCGCGTCCGGCTGGCTGGCGACAGGGTGGCTGCACGCGGAGAATCTCCCTCCTGGGACTGTGGCGCGCGCTTTCACGGTTATGGGAGCGGTAACAGCGCTTCGGTTCATCGAAGACATCTACGTCAGCTGCCTGGCGGGACTGGAACTCCAGGTACCGCAAAACGCGGTGATCGTCATTATGGCCACTCTGCGCGCGCTCGGCGCGGTTGCCATTCTGGCGTGGATTTCTCCCACCATAGAAGCATTCTTCATTTGGCAGGGACTGGTGTCGCTGCTTACCGTCGCAATTTTCGCTGTCGTTATATACCGGGCTCTCCCGTCCGCTCCGAGGCACGCTCGCCTGTCGCTGACGGCCTTGCGGGGCGTCTGGCAATTCGCGGCAGGCATGGCGGCCATCACCTTCCTCGCGTT
Organism: Terriglobia bacterium; assembly: GCA_963764845.1. Lineage (GTDB taxonomy): Bacteria > Acidobacteriota > Terriglobia > Bryobacterales > Bryobacteraceae > BOG-234. The sequence goes on from CAVXUE010000003.1 coordinate 212,622, forward strand.
GCTGCTAACGCAGGTTGACAAGATTCTTCTCTCCCGTCTTTTGACGCTTAGGGCTTATGGCTATTATGCTCTCGCTGGAGCTGTGGCCAACGGCCTGGCTCTTCTTCCGGCGCCGGTCACAGCGGCCTTTTATCCGCGCTTCACCGCGCTGGTGACAATCGGGAACGAAACCGCGCTGCGTGCCGCATACCATCAGGGCGCGCAACTGGTAGCGGTCGTGATGGGCGCTGCAACTGCCGTGCTGGTGGTCTTCCGGAACGACGTAATGCTGTTATGGACTAACAACCCTTCTCTTGTGCGGCACGTGGCGCCGCTTATGGCGATTCTCGCCTGTGGAACACTGTTGAACGGATTGGTATGGATGCCCTACCAGATGATGCTCGCCCACGGGTGGACCAGCCTGACAATAAAAGTGAACTCCGTGGCCGTAGCCGTGCTCGTGCCCGCCATTTTGTGGACGACGCCTCGCTATGGCGCCGCAGGTGCGGCTTGCATCTGGGTTATGCTGAACGTCGCTTACGGTCTGTTCGCGGTATCGCTCATGCACCGGCGATTGTTGCGCGGAGAGAAATGGCTGTGGTATCGGCAGGACATCGCCGTACCCCTCGCAGTGGCCGCCTGCACCGCGCTTCTCTGCCGGGCGATCCTCCCGGAACAGTCGGGCAGGTTCCGTGAGTTCTGTATGTTGGCAGTCACCTCAGCCTTTGTACTCGGCGCCTCCGCTCTTTCCGCGCCGGCGGTGCGGAGCCAAATTGAGCGCCACTTACCTGACACGCTCAAACTCGCTCTAAGGGCTGCTTGACGCACGTCCCGAATATGCGAATGCCCGCAATCATCCGCCAAAACGTCAAGCGATCGATTCGCCCCGGTCATAACCGGAAATCGGGGGATGCTCGGGTTGTCCTATGACTATCTCTTCCGAAATGCCAACGGCAGTATCAATCTGAATATGCCGCAGTTTGAGGGAAGATTTGAAATCGATCTCAGCTCCGATATTCTGCGCGAAATACTGATCAGTGGCGCCTGGGAACCGGCTGCGGTTGAATTCGTATCTCGTTCCTGGGCGCGACGCAATCGACGAGGGAGCTGCTGAAGAAAAACGCTGCGAAACGACAACACATTACGTGACGGGCAAGGAGGAGTACATCGAGCCTCGACACGTTGTCGCCTCCCGGGATAACGCGCCAACTGGAGTACATCCGAGCCTGGGGCGGGGAGTTTGTGACGGCTGTGCCGCGCATCGAGGTGGCGTGAAACCTAGGATACCTTATACGAAACCGTCGATTACGGACCTCGAAGTCTCATACGCCGGAGACGCCGCCCGCAACGGCTGGGGTGAACGGTGCTACGAGTACATCAACCGCTTCGAAACGGCGTTTAAAGCGCATCTGGGCGCTGCGCATGCCGTAGCGACTTCAAGCTGCACAGGTGCTCTACACATGGGTCTGGCGGCCTTGGGCATTGGCCCGGGCGATGAAGTGATCATGGCAGATACCAACTGGATCGCCACCGCCGCACCGGTCGTTCATGTGGGGGCGAAGCCAGTATTCGTCGATATCCTGCCTGACAGTTGGTGTATCGATCCGGAACGGGCTGAGGCGGCCATTACGCCGCATACGAAAGCGATCATCGGGGTTCACCTGTATGGCAACCTCTGCGAAATGGATCGCCTCCTGGCCGTGGGTGAAAAACATGGCATTCCGGTGGTCGAAGACGCTGCCGAGGCGTTGGGATCGGTCTATCACGGCAGGCGCGCCGGAACGATGGGAAGGTTCGCTACATTTTCGTTCCACGGCACGAAGACCGTAACGACAGGGGAGGGCGGCATCTTCGTAACGAATGACGGCAACCTTTATGAGAACGTTCTGACGCTTTCCAACCACGGCCGGGCGCGAGGTCAGACCAGGCAGTTCTGGCCGCACGCGGTGGGATTCAAGTACAAGATGTCGAACATCCAGGCGGCTATAGGCTGTGCACAGGTGGAGCGTATCGAGGAACTGATCGGCCGCAAGCGTGAGATCCTCGCTTACTACCGTAAGAATATTGGCATCCTGCCGGGGGTTAGCATGAATCCCGAACCCACCGGTACTGTAAACGGCGCTTGGATGCCGACGGCGGTGTTCGGGAGCGAGACCGGCATTACCCGGGAAAAGCTGCAGGCGGCCTTCGGCGCGGGGAACGTCGATGCGAGAGTCTTCTTTCATCCGCTCTCCAGTCTGCCCATGTTCGAGCCTAGGACTCAAAACCGGAATGCATGGGAGATTCCCGGGCGAGCCATCAATCTGCCGAGTTTTCACGAAATAACCGGAGCCGAGCAGGATCGCGTGGTGGATGTGGTAGCGGGCTGTTTCGATCTGATGGCGCAGGGCCGCAGGGAGAGCTGACAGTGGAGACAATGAATTTCGACGCAATCAGGGACTACTGGGAGGACCGCGCCGCGGAGGATTCCAGCGTCCAATCGACTACCCAGGACGTCTACCTTCGGGAAATCGAACTGGCGGTTCTGGCCGAGCGCATCGGAAAGTATTCCCCGGCGCGTGTGGCGGATGTCGGCTGTGGCGACGGCCGAACTACGACACGGTTGGCTTCGAGATATCCGGAGGCGTTCTTCACTGGCCTCGACTACTCGCCGTCCATGGTTGAAAACGCCCGGCGCGTTCAGGCGTCGGGCAGCGTGAGCAATGTCAGATTCGAACCGGGAGATGTTTCGAAGGGACTGGGCAGCGGTCCATTCGACCTGATCTACACGACAAGGTGCCTGATCAATCTCCCTTCATGGGATTTTCAGAAAGCCGCGATTGAGCACATCTGCGCCGCGCTGGTCCCTGGCGGCGTCTATCTCATGATCGAGAACTTCATTGAAGGGCAGTCTAATTTCAATCGAATCCGGGAGCGATTCGACCTCCCGCCCATTGCGATACGGAATCACAACTGCTTCTTTGAGCGGCAAAGTCTCCTGAATGATGTGAGCCGCCGTTTTACCGTCGAGGAAGAACTGAACATCAGCAGCACCTATTACCTAGTGAGCAGAGTCGTGTATTCCAAGATGTGTGCCGCCACAGGTGCTCAACCGGATTATTTTGACGATCACCATAAGCTGGCGGCAGAACTTCCCTTTTGCGGCGAATACGGACCGGTCCGGCTCACCTGTCTCAGAAAGCTATAACGTCTCCCGATGAATCATAGCGATCAAGTGGCGTTGAACATACGCGAACTCGGTTCCGACGCGAACCTGCGCCTGAGTTCTCTCGGCTGGGTTTGCGACAGCGCGCGGCACAAGTACTCTTATAATTTTTCCTGGCTGGGCCGGCCTATTGTCCAGTACCCCCAGGATATTATCGCGATGCAGGAGTTGATCTGGTCGACCCAGCCGGATCTCATCATCGAAACCGGAATCGCACACGGAGGATCGCTGATTTTTTCGGCGTCCATGCTCGAATTGAATGCGGCCTGCGGAGGACCACGGGACGCTCATGTGGTTGGAGTGGACGTCGATATCCGATTGCATAACCGGAGAGCGATCGAGGCCCACCCCATGTTCCCGCGCATCTCAATGATTCAGGGCTCAAGCATTGCGCCGGAAGTCATTGCACAGGTACGAGCCCACGCCCAGGGCAGGAACCGCGTCCTGGTATGTCTGGACAGCAATCACACTCACGACCATGTTCTGGCCGAGCTGAATGCTTATGCTCCTCTCACCGCGGTGAACAGCTACTGCGTGGTCTTCGACACGATAGTTGAAGACATGCCCGCCGAAGCATTTTCTGAACGCCCCTGGGGACCGGGCAACAGTCCAAAGACTGCCGTTCGGGAATACCTCAAAACGCACCCTGAGTTTGAGATCGACAAGACCATAGATTACAAACTGCTGATCAGCGTCGCGCCGGACGGCTATTTGAAGCGCGTCGCGTAACCGAAACAGCCTTGAACCCGTGACAGCGTCCTTAAAACGAAATATCATTGGCAACGGCCTGCCTGCACCGCGCTTGTCTTCCGAGCGATCCTCCCGCAACAATCGGACAGGGTCAGTGAATTCTGTATGTTGGCAGCCACCTCAGCCTGTGTACTCGCCGCCTCCGCTATTTCCCCGCCGGCGGTGCGGAGCCAAATTGAGCGCCGCTTACCTGACAGGCTCAAACTCGCTCTGAGGGCTGGTTGACGCACGTCCCGAACATGCGAATGCCCGCAATCATCCGCCAAAACGCTAAGCGATCGATCGCCGCGGTCATAACCGGAAATCGGAAGATGCTCGGGTTGTCCTATGACTATCTCTTCCGAAACGCAAACGGCAGTATCAATCTGGATATGCCGCAGTTTGAGGGAACATTCGAAATTGATCTCAGCTCCAATATCTTGCGCGAAATACTGATCAGTGGCGCCTACGAACCGGCCGCGGTGGATTTTGTATCTCGCCACGTCGTTCCCGGGCGGGACGCAATCGACGTGGGAGCCAACGTCGGCCTGTTCACGATGAAAATGCTGGCGGCTGGTGCCCGCCGGGTTCTCGCCGTGGAGCCGATGCCTCGGACTCTTCAGTTTCTGAGACAGAATATCCAGGCGAACGGGCGCACGGCTCAGGTCATTCTGCATGCGGGCGCCGCTGGAGAAAAGCGCTGCGAAACGACAATACATTACGTGCCGGGCAAGGAGGAATACTCGAGCCTGGACACTTTGTCGCATCCTGCGATAAGGGGTATGGAGCCACAGACCTTGTGCGTTCAGACCGAAACCCTTGATTCGCTGATAGAGGCATCGGATCTCGATCCCGCCATAGTCAAGATCGACACCGAAGGATCCGAGGGTCGGGTTTTGTCAGGAGCCCGGAACATGATGGCGAAGCATCGGCCCATTCTGATCATGGAAAAATGGAGCCACGCTGACGGAGCCGCCGATCAGATTCTGGCCGAATGCGGCTACGAAACGCGCCCCTTTGGCGTTGAAACAATCATCGCGGCACACCGTAGCGCGCCTTTGCCGGATTAAGTCGGCGCAGGAACAATTCTCTCTCTAGACTATGCCGGCCGACCCAAGACGAAACGATTCACGAGCGGTTTGGCAACCTCGAACCCGATTCGAAATGACTGCCTCAGGGTCAAATCCGACTGTAACTGTCGGTATGCCTGTGTATAACGGGGAGAGATTCGTGCGCGAGGCATTGGATTCATTGCTCGCTCAGACTTTTACCGATTTCGAACTGCTGATCTCAGACAACGCGTCAACGGACGGGACCGAGATGATCTGCAGGGAGTACGCAGACCGCGACCCGCGCATCCGTTTCGTGCGCCAGGTGGAAAATATCGGCGCTCTGGCCAACTTTGAGTTCGTGATGAGGCAGGCAAGAGGCGAATATTTCATGTGGGCGGCATCTGACGACCTGGAGGCGTCGTCCGATTATTTACTGGAACTCGTGGCGGCCATCAAGCGAGGAAGTTTTGGCTTGGCCTTTCCCGCGGTTCGTTCAATTTATACCGGTAGCGATGGCACATCGCGAGACCTGAAACGAAACGCGATGGACGTATTCCTGAATTGCAGGACGACCGGGGATTTTTGCGTAAAGTCGATCCGCATGAGTGTGTTCCAGATCTATGGGCTGTTCAGAACATCATCGCTTCTCGAGAACTTCTGGTATATCAGGAGATTTGATCTGTGGGCCGATCATCACTTCGTGCAGGCGTTTCTGGCGAACATGCCCGTCTGCTACGTACCCACCGCGACGAAGATTTACAGAGAGCATAAAAATCAGATTTCCGCGAGTTTTGCTCCCCCCACAGTTTTACTGAGCTACGTCAAGTACTCTTTGTTCACGTGCCGGTTCTGGCTGCGGGAGGCAAAGGTTCCTGCCAGCACTAAACTGAAAGTGATGACATCTTTTTGTTATCGTCACGGCCGTCAAACCGCCTCGTTTACACTGATGACGCTCCGTTATTTTGCGACTCGGCGCTCCGGCCGGCGCGCACACCGACAGGAATAGAATGATCAGCGACCGCAAGCGAGCCGGGACGCGACAGAGGACAACGTGCTCGAACTGAAACAGCAGCCAACTCAAGCAGTGACAGCGCATGCCCCCGAACTTCCGTCAATCACGGTTGTAACCTGTTCGTTCAACCAGGCCAGGTTCATCGAGGACACTCTCAGAAGCGTAATCGGGCAGAATTATCCCCGCCTTGAATACATAGTGGTGGATGGCGGCTCAGCTGACGGCAGCCAGGACATCATCCGGCGCTATGAGACGCATCTCGCCTACTGGGAAAGCGAAAAAGACAATGGTCAGGGGCACGCTCTCGCCAAGGGATTCAGCCGTGCCACCGGGGACATTCTCTGCTGGCTTTGCTCGGACGACTTGCTTGAAGAAGGAGCCCTTCGCGAAATAGGCGCTCTCTTTGCCAATGATCCAAACCTCATGGTCGTTTATGGCGATACTCGTTTTATCGACGAACAGAACAGGGTCACCCGGCACTACAAGACCTTTCCATTCAATCGCTGGATTCTCCTGAATACTGAGCAATATACCCCGCAGCCGTCGACGTTCTGGAGGCGCGAGATCTATCATGCCGTGGGCGGAGTGAATCCAAACGCAAAGGTTATTCCCGATGGCGAGCTGTTCCTGCGATTTTCTGAGCGGACCAAACTGAAATACGTCCGCCGCACCTGGTCCCGTATGAGAATCTATCCCGGAATAATGAGCATTACCCGATATCCGGAGGCTCGTGCCAGATTTGAAGAACTGCGGGAGCGGTATTACGGCAAACGCTCTCGAGCCGTGTCTGCATGTGCGCGGACGGCCGCAAAGCTCGCACGCATATCCTGTCGCTTCGCTTATGGCTGTTATTGGTAGATCAATGCCGCTTTCTGTCAAACGTAGCGTTAAGCTTTTTCGAATCGTTGGCCGTGCGGCGGCTCGAACGAAATCCGCAGGTCCGGCCTGGGCGGAACTGTAGTTGAACCAAAGGTCCTCGGACTCCCCAGTCAATTCTCGCAACATGCCTGACCATCCTATAGCCGGTTTGACTTCCGACCCGGCGGTCGCTTTCGGAAGGCTTCACCGCCTTCCGTTAGCCATCCGGTCGGTGGGTAGCAGGGCCTCGCGGCGCGTGAATTGGTACCTGCGGTTTTACCTCTTTTGCCTGATACTCTATGCATTTTTCGGCAAGGGGTTTGCCTATCTCGGGACGGGTTCCTTTTACATCAGCGAGGTACTCCTTGTTCTCGGCGTGGTCGCTCTTCTGGCTTCACGGAACGTAATGCTGCTCTCCCGCACCTCGATCGGCCTCGCGATGTTCCCGTTTCTCTTGTGGCAAATCGTGTGTACCTTGCCATACATCGACGTGTATGGCATTACCGTGGGTCGGGACGCGGTGATTTGGGGTTACGCAGCCTTCGCTTGGGTAATAGCGGCCCTTGCTTCTTCCTCGAGGGTGATTGACATACTGCTGGAACGCTATCGCCGCTTCGTCCCCTGGTATCTGGTATTCGGTCCACTGGCGGTTATTGCCAGTGCGTTTTTCTCGGAGAGAATGCCCACATGGCCTGGAACCGACGTCCCGTTCATTGCAGTGAAATTCGACGAGCTTGAGGCGCATTTGGCGGGGATTACCGCATCCGTCGTCATTGGGCTTAATCCCGCTAGCTGGTGGTTGACATTGGTCGGCTTCGGCATTTTGGTCGGCTCACCTAACCGCGGCGGACTTGTTGCCTTTGCGCTGGCATTTGTAGTGGCCGGTATCCTCGCCCGGCGAACACGTGTTCTGCTGCTCCCCGCAATCATGCTCCTTCTACTCTTCGTCGCCGCGGCACTCGACATACACGTCACTCTGCCAGGCGGAACGCGGGAGATTTCAGCCTCACAGATCTTCGACAACTTCGACAGCACCGTTTCATCCGACTTGGACACTCAGGATCTGCAGAATACTCGGGAATGGCGCCTTCAGTGGTGGCAAACAATCTATGACTATACCGTGAACGGGCCTTACTTCTGGACCGGCAAGGGCTATGGGATCAACCTTGCAGTGGACGATGGATTCCAGGATTCCCAAGAGCTCTTGAGAAGCCCACACAACTCGCACCTGACCTTCCTTGCGCGTTCAGGCGTCCCGGGATTTGTCCTCTGGATTATTCTGCAGCTCACATGGCTGGCCACAATGCTCATCTCATTCCTGCGGGCAAAGCGATCGGGCAGACTTCGTTGGGCCGCGCTGTTCGCGTGGATCATTTCTTATTGGGTAGCCTTTGTCACAGCTGCCAGCTTCGACGTGTTCCTCGAAAATCCCATGGGCGCAATCCCATTCTGGACGGTCTTCGGCTTGGGATGGGGAAGCTACATCGCATTCAGCCGGCAGCAGGGCGTCGACTTGAAGTCGCTACCGTCGAAATAAAATCACCCGGATCATGTTCGGGTTAAGGTTCCAGCAGATGCGGCGAGATCCGTTCGCGACACTTCGCTGTCGGATTCTGGCCACGCGCTCTCAATCATCTGTTCGGACGGAAAGTAAATTCCGGAACATCCTGGTGATCAACCTGGACAAACTCGGTGTGTGACTAAAATGGAAAGGAGCCTGTGTGGATATGGCGGCCAGTGATCTTATTGCGCTTTTGTTTTTCCCTTCCGCGATCGTCGTTGTCGCGAGCATGCCGATGTATTGCGCCGAAGTCGGTTTAACGCCCGGCTCAACAAACTTTCAGGCTATCGTGGATGGGGCGCCCGAAGGCACCACCTTCCGGTTCAGCCCAGGCGTATACAGGAATTTTTCCATCCAGCCGAAAAAGGGCGACACCTTTGAAGGTGCAGCCGGCGCGTCGCTCAATGGTTCCGCCGTCCTTATCTTTCGGCAATCGAAGCCGGGTCTTTGGTCGGCGGATGTGGGTTCGCTGCCTGCGGAGACTGTGAATGCGGGCGCGCCGTGTGACGCACTGCTGAAGAACGCTGATGGGAGTCACTACACGGTGGGATGCACTCATTCCCGCAGCATGTACCGAAACAACTCTCCTCTCTGGCGTGTCGCCACTCTTCAGGAAGTTGGGCCGGGCAAGTGGTATTTCGACGATTCATCGAAGCAGGCTTGGATTGGTGACAACCCGGCTGGGATCGTGCTGGAGCTTGGCGCGATGCCGGACGCCTTTCACGGCAACGCCCAGAACGTAACCATAACCGCTCTGAGCATCGAAAAATACGCCACGCCGGCACAGCACGGCGCCGTAGACTGCCAAGGTGGCAGCGGATGGGCCATAAACGGAAATACGATTCGCCTGAATCACGCCCGCGGAATCGGATTCACTCACTGTGATGCCACCAGAATCTCCGGCAACAGGATTACCATGAATGGCAACCTCGGCATCGGTGGGTGCTGTGCAACGGATGCCGTGGTGGAAGACAACGAAATCGATAACAATAATTACGCGCGCTTCGACGTGACTTGGGAAGCGGGTGGCGCAAAAACCTCCGGGACCACCGCGCTCGTTGCCAGAAAAAACAACGTACACGACAATTTGGGGTGCGGCTTATGGTCCGATATCGGCGCGATATTTACTGTCTACGACGGCAATACGGTGACGAACAACACCATGTGTGGCATCTTCTACGAGATTAGCCACGGAGCCTCGATCGTGCGTAACACTGTCGGCCAGAACGGCACCGATGCGAAAGTGAGAAGCGGGCCCGGCGGCGGATGGCTCTACTTCGCCCAAATACTGGTTTCCACATCGAACAACGTTGTCGTTGAGTCGAATACTGTGATCGTCGGCAACGTGGGTAACGGTATAACGGTGATCGATCAGCAGCGCGGAAGCGACGCGATGGGTCTGCTGGTCTCCCGGGACAATCTTGTTATAGGCAATAAAATTACCTATCAGTCCGCTGGAGGTGCCACCGGCGCAGCCAGTGATCGCGACGCGGTCTTTGAGAACAATAACATTTTCGAGGACAATGTCAGCCTCGGAGTGAATCCCGGAGGCCACAACCAGTGGCAGGGCGGACCGTGGGGTCTGGACTTCAAGGGCAAGTGACAGGCGCAAATCGTACCTTTGATTTGGGCCGGAAGCGCTGGATACGATTCGAGATATTTTGGTCGAAATCGACGCGACTCCCCAGCGGCCCGCGGGTTACGTAACATAAATCCCGGGCTACACGACCGTCACCGATCGCATTTGCATTGACAGCGCGTTGAGCCCTACAATCGATAATTGGTCTTTACGCTATCCAAATGCAGCCGCGCCCTTGATGTCCAAGCCGGTTTGGGAACACCGAGAGCTGCCTGATCGCCAGGTCGCAATGACGATGCCCGAACCCGCTGGTGCTCGGATGCCTCCTCCCGATTTTGCGATCGTCGGCGCGCCGAAGTGTGGGACGACAGCTATTTACAGGACCCTGCAACAGCACCCGCGATTGTTCCTTCCCAGCATCAAGGAACCACACTATTTCGCGTTTGAGTTCATGAACAGTCGGGCGATCGAGACTGCCGATGAGTATGACCGCCTGTTCGACAGGGCATCGCCTTCACAACTCCGCGGAGAAGGCTCGGTGATGTATCTGAGTTCCACCCAGGCAATCCCTGCGCTCTTGCGACGGCGTCCCGATATCAAAGTGATCGCGTGCGTCCGCAATCCTGTCGAGATGTTTATTTCCTGGCACAATCAGTGCCTCAAGAGTTTGGATGAGGAAATAACGGATCCGGAGTTCGCGTGGAGAATGCAGGAAGCCCGAGCCACAGGGCAACAACTCCCAAAACTCTGCCACTCGCCGGGAATGCTCCAGTATCGCTCGATCTGCAGCTTGGGCGCCCAACTGAATAGAATGGCAGAGCGGATTCCCGAGAAGCAGCGGCTGATCCTGGTATATGAAGATATCGAGCAGAAACCGAGGGAAGCATATAGACGAATTGTCGACTTTCTCGGCATCGCCGACGACCAGAGGGGCGAGTTCCTCCGCGAAAATACGTACTCGCGGCCCAAGAGCATCCTGCGCGCGCGTGTCGCCAGGGCGGTGCAGACGTACCCGGCTTTGAAAAGAGTCAGACTGAAGCTGAAGCCCTTCCTGAATCGTCACGGCGTTTACATCGTAGAGAGACTCTTTAGGAGTAATTTGGTCGAGGTCCGAAAGCCCCTGCTTTCGGAACAATTCCGACGGGAGCTGAGGGCGGAATTCAGCGCCGACGTGGCCTTGGTCGAAAATCTCCTCGGGCGTGAACTGTGTGAGTGGCGTACCGGGAAACCGCCTCTCGCCAGAAATGCCTGAGCCCTGTCGCACTCGGAAGCCTGATTTCAGCCAACTAACGACGAAGTACGATCAATAACCCATGGCTGTTTCAGCCATCCCATTATGGAACTTCGACAGAGCATAAAACACGCCATCAGGGCCTTCGTCGCTCGGCGGGGAGCGCTGCTCGTCCCGTACGGCAGGGGAGAGAGACCTGCGCGGCTGAAAATGATCCAATCGGTCAGGAGATCGAGAGTACTGATGCTCAGCGAGTACGACGCGGCACAACTGGTCTGTGCCGTAACAGCGGCGCGCAGCGTCCCAGGCTGCATGGCGGAGATCGGGGTTGCACACGGAGCTTCAGCTCACATCATCAGCACCGTTTGCCCTGGAAAAACCCTTCATCTGTTCGACACTTTCAAGGGATTGCCACCTTTGACAGACCGTGATTCTCATGAAATTTTTCAGGAGGGAACGCTGGGCTGTCCTCTCGAATCGGTCAGGGACTTCCTGCAGGGCGACAACGTTGTATTCCACTCTGGCCTTTTTCCGGAGGAAACGGGAAGCGAAGTCGCGGCTGAAAAATTCTCGTTTGTCCACCTGGACGTTGACCTGTATCACGGGACACTGCAGAGTCTGTGCTTTCTTTATCCCCGCATGACGCCGGGTGGCATCATCCTCGGCCACGACTTCCTGGTTTCCAAAGGAGCGACGAGCGCGTTCAACGAGTTCTTCGCGGACAAACCTGAGCCGCTCATCGAGTTGGTCGGGAACCAATGCCTTGTCGTTAAGCTGGCCTGATTCTTTGATCCGCCGGAGACCGGCGTGCGGTAAAAATCGCGCGGCAGGCATCTTCCTGATGAGAGGCGTAGCCCGAATGTCGGGAACCGCAGTTTTCGAACCTGGGCCCGAGACCTCGTCTCAGGAATTCTGCGACGATTCAATGGAGAGATAATAAATCTGATGGCTGCGGTCTCGATGAAAAAGGTGTTGGCTGGCGCATTGTTCCCGAAATATTCGGGCTTACTCGATAAACTCAACTGGAATGCGCGGTGGCTGCAGACGGTACGGAATACGCGCGCCATTCCGCTGTTCGAACACCGTGAGCAATTGCACTCCTTCATCAATGAAACCTACTTCGGCGGTGGCGCCGACCCTATCGATTATCTGGAATTCGGCGTCTACCGGGGCGACAGTCTTCGCATGTGGACTGATCTGAACCGGAATCCTTCGTCAAGGCTGTTTGGGTTTGATTCGTTCGAAGGACTTCCAGAAAACTGGCAGAAAGCGACCCCGAAAGGCACCTTCACCACAAACGGGCAGATCCCTGAAATTGCCGACCGCCGCGTTCAGATCGTCGTCGGTCTGTTCCAGCGTTCGCTTCCGGGCTTTCTTCTTTCTTACCAACCCAGGCACCGGCTCCTCGTGCATAATGACAGCGACCTGTTCTCCTCTACTCTGTATTGCCTCAGCGCCCTGAACCAGATCCTTCAGCCCGGAACTGTCATCATTTTCGACGAATTCGACGGCGCTCTTCATGAGTACCGGGCGCTCGAAACCTATACCGCGTCATTTATGCGGAACTACAGAATCGTAGGGGCTACCAGACGATTCCTTCGCGCTGCCGTCGAAATTTATTAGCGAATTTCACAATGAGCGCAGACCGCTTGCGGGCGTGCGCGTAAAGGAGCGGAGCACATCCAGCGGCCGCCCGGCATGCGAATTCTGAGAATTCACAACAGGTACAGGTCCCGCGGCGGCGAAGACATCGCTGTAGACCTGGAGGACGCTCTTCTACTCGAAAAAGGGCAGCAGATCCGCCAGATCTATTTCGATAACAACCACATCGGACCGCGTCAGGCCCTGCTCGTTGGTTTGCAGGCGTCCTGGAATCAGGCCTCCTATAAGCGCGTCTATTCCGAGATTTCCAACTGGCGGCCGGATGTTGTGGATGTGCACAATTTTTTCCCGCTCGCTTCACCTGCGGTCCACCATGCTGGGCGTAGGTTGCGCGTGCCTGTAATCCAGACATTGCATAACTACCGGCTGCTCTGCCCGTCGGGAAATTTCTTCCGGAACGGCGCCGTTTGCGAGGACTGCGCCGCGCATAGTGTTCCGTGGCCCGGTGTTGTGCACCGATGTTACAACGAAAGTGCGATATACACGGGAGCGGTCGCCGCGATGACCACTGTCCATCGGATACTAAGGACATGGCAGGACGCGGTCACTCTTCTCCTCACCGTCTCGGAATTCCAGAAGGCAAAGTTCGTTGAGCACGGGTTCACTGAAGCGAGAATCGCGGTGAGGCCTAATTTCGTCGTTGACCCCGGGCCACCGGGACCCGGCGGCGACGATTTCGTTTTTGTCGGCCGTCTGGTCGCGGAGAAAGGCGTGAAGACGCTCCTCAAGGCCATGGAACTCGTTCCCTCATCGGTTCGCCTGACAATCGTAGGTGAAGGGATACTCCAGCCGCTGGTGCTGGAAGCGGCCCGGCGCAACCCTCGGATTCAATATGTCGGCCGCCGTTCCGCGGGGGAACTGGCCGAATTAGTGGGGGACGCACGTGCTCTGATCCTTCCTTCGGAGTGGTATGAACCGTGGGGTCGGGTCGCGGCGGAAGCGTATGCGCTCGGAACCCCGGTCATCGGCTCGCGCATGGGTGCGGTTACCGAGGTTGTGGATGATGGCAGGACCGGGCTTCACTTCACTGCCGGCGATCCTCATGATCTCGCTCGGGCTATGGTTTGGATGCACCATCACCCCGGCCCGGTAAGTGCGATGCGCCGTGAGGCACGCTGCGAGTTCCAAAGCAAATATTCGGCCGAAGAAAGCTACAGACGACTGATGGATATTTATGAGCGAGCCATCGCCGAAAATCGACGACGCTGCGGAGACTGAAACGCGTCCTTTCCCGGAGTCCGCGATAATCCTGGCGGCTGGATCGGGAACGCGCCTGTGGCCGATTACCCGCCATACGCCGAAATGCATGGTGGAGATCGGCGGCAAACCTACCTTGCAACACGCCATCGAGCGTCTTCGGGATGCCGGGGTCTCTCGCATTGTCGTAGGCGTGTCTTATTTGCGGGACCAGATCATGGATTACTTCGGCGACGGCCGTCGCTGGGGAGTTCAGCTGACTTGGTCAATCGAGGAAGAACCTCTGGGAACTGCGGGCGGCGTCAGGAAAGCCGCGTGGTTCTTTGAAGGACGTCCTTTCATTGTCTGGTACGGCGACAATATCTCCAGCTGTCGTCTCGATCGTATGTGGGACCGCCATCGGATCGCCGGCGGAGTACTGACGATGGCGCTCTTTGAACGCGATGATGTCTCCCAAAGCGGTGTCGCCGTTCTCGATGACTCTGGCAGAATTCTGAGTTTCGTGGAAAAGCCAAAGCAGGAGGAAGCGCCGGGTCACTGGGTCAATGCGGGAATTTACATAGTCGAGCCGGAAGTCTTGAGCGCCATTGAGTCGATGCCCGTCGCTGACTTCGGCAAGGACATCTTTCCCGCTCTTCTGCGATCGGGCAAAGCAGTGTATGGATATAAAATGGGGCGCGGCGAAGATCTGACCTGGATCGATACTCCCGCCGACTACGCCGCGGCCTCAAAGCCGGTAAGCTGACAATCGATCTGTCTATGATTCTCGCTCGCGCACCGTTCCGGATTCCGCTTGGGGGCGGCGGAACCGATCTCCCCTCGTATTACACCAGGTTCGGCGGCTTTATCCTGAGCGCCGCAATCAATAAGTACCTCACCATCTGTGCGCACAGGCCACCGGCGGACGACTTGATCCGCCTGAAGTATTCCAAATATGAGCAGGTGTCCTCCCCGGATGAAATCGAGCATGATCTCGTCCGCCCTGCTCTCAAGGAACTCGGGCTGAATTCTCACCTTGAAATCGTATCGATGGCTGACGTTCCGGCGGGTACCGGCCTCGGTTCGTCCAGCACCTATCTCGTTGCTTTGCTCACAGCCCTTTATGCCCTTCGCCGTGAAAAAGTCCCTACGCAGGCGTTGGCCGAACAGGCCTGCCATATCGAAATGAATCTCGCGGGACACCCGGTCGGAAAACAGGATCATTATCTGGCCGCGTTCGGAGGGATTACCTGCATGGATATCGATACGTCGGGCAAGGTTCACGTCAGCCCGCTGGACATCTCGATGTCCGCTGTTGAAGAGTTTCGCGCCTGCGTCCTGCTCTTCTATACCGGAATAACGCGCTCGGCAAACGAAATCCTCCAGACGCAGGCGCATGCCACTCAAAATGACGATCCTCGCATCCTTGAAAGTCTCCATCGCACGAAAGAACTGGGATACCGGATTCGAGACGCTTTGCAGTCCGGCCAGTTGCCCAGGTTTGGCCAACTCCTTGACGAGCACTGGCAAAACAAGAAACGAAGGTCCGGCGCCATCAGCGACGCGCGTATCGATGATTGGTACGAAAAAGCTCGTTCCGCTGGTGCTCTTGGTGGAAAGATCATGGGGGCCGGCGGTGGTGGTTTCTTCATGTTCTATGTTCCGAATGGAAGCAAAGCGGAAATGCGCAACTGTTTAACCTCGGCGGGTCTAAGAGAAATGGCTTGGGATTTCGATTTTGAGGGTGCCAAGGTGTTGCTCAACGTCTAGCCAGTCTCCTGAAAAAGGTTGAACCATCCCCACGGATAAAACTTGAAATCTGAACGCGGGGCTAAACAAATCACCGGCGAACACTTTCTCGGGTGCGACCTGTCTGAGAGGCGGCAAGGGCTGTTCGATCAACCCGTTACAGCCGCTCCACGCAAGTGTCAGACCTGATAGTCTCTAACCTTGAAGTCATTCAGTGAACAATTCCTCGGAGAGGTGGCGGAAGTAGTCCGCCAAACGAAGCCGGAAATCCTCGAAAACGCCGCTGAGCGCCTTTCGCAGATCCGCGACCGCGGCGGCCGGTTATTCATCCTCGGTGTCGGCGGCAGTGCCGGAAATGCCGGCCACGCGGTGAATGATTTCCGGAAGCTCTGCGGCTTTGAGGCTTATGCGCCCACAGACAACGTCTCCGAACTGACCGCGCGAACAAACGACGAGGGTTGGGACACGGTTTTCGCCGCCTGGCTGAAGGGTAGCCGCCTGAATGCCAACGATGGTGTGCTCGTTTTCTCCGTTGGCGGCGGAAGCCTGGAGCGTAATGTGAGCCCGAATCTCGTTCTCGCGTTGCAGTACGCGAAGCAGACCGGGGCCGCCATCATCGGAATTGTCGGACGCGATGGAGGCTATACGGCTCAGGTCGCCGACCCGTGCGTAATCGTCCCAACGGTCAATCCTGAACACGTGACTCCTCACTCTGAGGCCTTCCAGGCTGTTTTCTGGCATCTCCTTGTATCGCATCCCAAACTGAAACGGAGCGCGACAAAGTGGGAGAGCACGAAGTGAGCGGCTCCCGGTCGGCGGTATTTCTCGATCGCGACGGTGTCATCAATCGGCCGGTTGTGCGCGCTGGCAGGCCCTACCCGCCGGTTTCGCTCCCCGAATTTGTTCTTATTGACGGAGTTGAGGAGGCTTGCCGGCTGCTGAAAAAGGCGGGGTTTCTGCTGGTCGTCGTCACCAATCAGCCGGATGTGGCGCGCCGCGCGCAATCCATGGAGACCGTCGAAAACATGCACCTCGCCATGTGTCGGACGTTGCCGATCGACCGCGTCGAAGTTTGTTACGATGCGGATGACGCGACCGGCTCTGATCGCCGCAAACCTGGCCCCGGGATGCTGGTTGATGCCGCCCGGGAACTTGACATCGATCTGCGGCGGAGCTTCATGGTAGGCGACCGGTGGCGCGATGTCGATTGTGGCCGCGCAGCCGGATGCACGACCGTGTTTATAGATTATGGATATGACGAGCCGCTTCGCGCGCAGCCCGATTTCAGGGCGGGTAGCCTGCTCGATGCGGCTGCCAGGATTATTGCGATGAGGGAAAGCGAGACAGCATGGCAGACAGCGTGATCGAAGCGGCCAGGATGGAATCGACCAGGGCGAAGAATCCCGCCTTAAACCGGCTGCGGATCAGAATCTTTGCCGACGGCGCGGATCGCGAAGGAATGCTGGCTCTTTATGCGGATCCGCTGATCGCCGGCATGACCACCAACCCGACCTTGATGCACAAAGCGGGAATTCGGGATTACGAGGCCTTCGCGAAAGATATTCTCTCGGTGGTACGCGACAAGCCAATCTCGTTTGAGGTTTTCTCGGACGAGTTTCCCGAAATGAAGCGTCAGGCTATCATGATTCGCAACTGGGCCCCCAACGTCTACGTAAAGATCCCGGTCACGAACACGCGCGGTGAGGGATCTTACGACTTGGTTCGCGAATTGTCGGTCGCAGGCGTCAAGCTGAACGTCACCGCCATCCTGACCCTCGAACAGGTGCGTTGCGTCGCCGGTTCGCTGTCGCCGGATGTGCCTGCGGTCGTCTCTGTATTCGCCGGCCGAATCGCCGATGCCGGTTGTGACCCTGTTCCGCTGATGCGCGAAGCGAAAGGTCTGTTGGCCGATCTGCCCCGAACGGAGCTTCTCTGGGCCAGCGTGCGCGAAGTCTTCAACATCTTCCAGGCGGATGCCGCGGGCTGCCACATCGTGACGGTCCCGCACGACATTCTCGCCAAGGCCATGAAGATGGCCGGTACGGATCTGACAGCGCTTTCGCTCGACACCGTGAGGATGTTCGCGCAGGATGCCGGGAAAGCGGGATTCCGGTTGTAAACGCACACGCCGCTGACGCCGGTATACGGATTATGGGAGTCACACTGTTCGGGGAACGACTCGGCTGGCCGATAAAGGCGTTCGTGGCTCGCCGCGGCGGCATACTCGTCGGCTATGACCGAGGTGACAGGCGGCCGAGAATGAACGGCGTCGCAAAGGCATTCCCCAGGTTCTTCGCCGGCAAGCCTGAGCCCCTTGTCGAACAGATCGGGAGTCATTACCTTGTTGTCAAAGTGTCCTGACGGGTTGCCTCTTCCTTGGAAGTTTACCGACCACCTGAGCTGACCGCAGAAGCACTCATGATCACAGAGCATCCGGAACGGGGACCAACCCATCGCCGCATTGTCGGGCTGCGCGTGGATGCATCCACTTATGCCGATGCAACCGCCCGCGTGATCCTCGCCGCCCGGCGCCGGGAGGCATTCTGGTTGTGCCCCGCGTGCGTTCAGACGGTTCTCGAAGCCCATCGCAGTCCTTCCTTCGGCCGCGTCATGGACACGGCGACTTTGGTCACGTCCGACGGCATGCCCTTGGTCTGGTCACTCTCGCTCATGGGAGTCCGCAATGCTCAGCGCGTCTATGGCCCGACGCTCACCGGCAATATTCTCGGTGTCGCCGCGGTCTCCAATATTCCGGTCGGATTCTACGGTGCGTCTCAGGACACGCTGGACAAACTCGTCAAACGATGCCGAGAGCGCTGGCCCGGCCTTAAGGTCGCTTACGCATACTCTCCCCCCTACCGCCCGCCAACTCCGGAGGAAGACCGGGAGACCGTCAGGTGTATTCAGGAATCGGGCGCTCGCATCATGTTTGTCAGCCTCGGCTGCCCCAAACACGAGCTCTGGGCCCACGACCATTACAAAATACTTAACATGCCGGTCCTGGCGGTCGGTGCTGCCTTCGACTTCATCGCGGGAGCCAAGCCTCAAGCCCCGCACTGGCTGCAGTCGATCGGGCTGGAGTGGCTGTTTCGGCTGTTGACGGAACCAAAGCGGCTGTGGCGGCGCTATCTGTTGGGAAATCCGTCCTTCGTGCTTCTCCTCGCCGCTCAACTGACAGGCCTTCGCCGCTTCGACAGACGCGACACCGGATCTTCCCGGGCGCGAGCCCGACAGTAACATCACAATATCAGCAAAACCCGTTCCCGCTTCCTGGAACCGGGCGCTTCTTACCCTGAGCTAACCTGAATCGAATGACCTATTGGAAAAATCGCACCGTTCTGGTCACCGGCGGAGCCGGTTTCATCGGAGCGCACCTGGTGGAATCCCTGACGCAACAGGGCGCGTCGGTCCGTGTCGCCGATAACCTCGAACGCGGCAAACACGTTTTCGGAAACGATGTCGACTTCCGGAACGAAGACCTCCGCGACCCGGTGGCCTGCGAGCGCGTCTGCCGCGACGTCGAGGTCGTTTTCCATCTCGCCTCCAAGGTAGGCGGCATCGGTTACTATTTGTCGCGGCCGGCCGAAGTGCTCTTCGATAATCTCCAGATCGACGCGAACGTCCTCAAAGCCTCGATGAAAGCGGGAGTGGCGCGCTATATGTATGCCGGCAGCGCCCACATTTACCCGATCGAGCTCCAGGGAAGTCCCGACGCTCCCCTGATTCACGAGCATCAGGACATCCCCGCACATCCCGAACTCTCGTACGGCTGGGCCAAACTGATCGGCGAAAAGCAGATCGAATACTCGATCGCCCAGGGAACGGATCTGCGGGCGTCGATAGTCCGCATTATCGGTGCCTACGGCCCCAGCCAGGATGTCGATCTCGCGACTGGTTCCGCGATCCCGGTCTTCATTCGCCGCGCCATCGAGTACCCGGAGAGAAAGCCGTACCGGCTGCTGGGTACCGGAGTCGAAACGCGGTCCTATTGTTACGTCAGCGACATCGTCGAGGGCTTCCTGATCTCGGTGGAGAAACTAGCGGAGAAGCAACTGATCGGGCCGTTGAACCTCGGGTGCGAAGACCGCATCTCCATTGGCGATCTGGCGCGCGAAATCATCCGCATTTCGGGCAAGGATATTCAAATCGAATTCGACACCTCGCACCCCACCATTATCTGGGGCCAGGCTTTGGATTGTTCCCTTGCCAAGGCAGTTTTGGATGGATGGTCGCCGCGTGTCAGCCTCCGGGAAGGTCTGGAGCGATGCTACCGGCAACTGGAGCGCCAGCTTGCCGCTGCCGCGGCGAAGTGATTTTTGCCGTTCACAAAATCTCGCGGGCCATTTTTCCTCTGAAAATAAACAGGTTACCCTTGTCATCGTGTCGCGTGACACCTGCCCGGTGTAATAATGTATTCGTGCCTTACGCCTGCGTTCCAGCCATTCCGGTCGCCCTGCTCTCGGCGACAACAAATATTTCTTGCCCGCGATCCCGGCAAGTGATTGAAATAAATCAAAATCACGCGGAATCTGGACCCGCCGCGAACCCACGAAGGCGGGAATCCGGTGAGAAACCAACCCGAGACGCCAGGATAATCGCCACATAACCGAATGAAACAAACCGTTCTTGTTACCGGTGCCGCCGGATACGTCGGCTCCATCCTCTGCGAACACCTGCTCGATGCCGGCTTCAAAGTCCGCGCTCTCGACCGGATGTTCTTCGAGCCCAGCCTCTTCCATCTCTGCGCCAATCCGGATTTCGATTTCATTCTCGGCGACGCCCGCGATGAGCGGCTTGATCACCGAGGCGCTCAAGGGAGTGGACGTCATCATTCCCCTCGCCGCCGTCGTTGGCGCCCCCGCCTGCCAGCGCGATCAGTACATGGCGACCTCGGTGAACCTCGAAGCGGTCAGGATGATCACGAGACTCCGTTCACCGGGCCAGCTGATCGTCTTCCCGACCACCAACAGCGGTTACGGCACCAAATCCGGCGATGTCTACTGCACCGAAGAAACCCCGCTCGAACCGATCTCGCTCTATGGAACCACGAAGGCCGAAGCGGAAAAGGCCGTCCTCGACAGCGGCAACTCAATCACCCTTCGGCTCGCAACCGTCTTCGGCGTTTCCCCCCGCATGCGCCTCGATCTTGCTCGTCAACCACTTCACTTACGCCGCGGTCACCGACGGCTACATGATCATGTTCGAGAAGGATTTCAAGCGCAATTTCGTACATATCCGTGATGTCGCCGATTGCTTCGTCCACTGCATCCGGCAACCAGAAAAGCATGCTGGGCCGTACGTTCAATCTCGGTCTGGATGACGCCAATCTCTCGAAAGAGGAACTCGCGGAAAAGATCAAAAAATACGTTCCGCGGTTCTTCATCCACTACTCGGAGATCGGAACCGACCCGGATAAGCGAAACTACATCGTGTCGAACTAAGAGACTCCGGGAGGCCGGGTTTCGAGGCCCGCCGGTCGATCGATGTCGGGATCGAGGAACTGCTGAAAGGATATAAAATGCTGGGACGGGGTCGCTTTCAGAACATATGAGCAGTCGCGCCTTCAACTCCGGCAGTCAGTTCTTTATCACCGCGACTCGGTCAATACGAGTACGGTGATCCGGGCCCGCGCTCCGCTTCGCATCAGCTTCCTGGGCGGTGGCACCGATTTGCCGCATTACTACGAGGAGCATGGCGGCGCGGTTCTCTCCAGCACCATCACCCGCTACGCCTGCACCACCTTATATCCCCGCAGCGACGACTCCATTCAAATCACACGAGACCGGCATAGCGCGACTTACAAACTCAACGATCACTCGGAAAAAGACGGCATCTTCGATCTGGTAACCACTGCGATCCGGCGCATGGGCGGGCACAAGGGACTCGACCTCGACCTGCGCAGCCAGGCCCCTCGCGGCAGCGGTCTCGGAGGCTCTTCCGCTGTTACCGCGGCGATTCTCGGCGCCATGGCCGAGTATCTCGGTGTCGTTCTCGATCCCTACGATCTCGCAGAACTCAACTACACCGTCGAACGCCTCGATCTGGGAATAGCGGGCGGCAAGCAGGACCAATACGCCACAACGTTCGGAGGCTTCAATCTCATCGAATTCTCCCGCGACCGCGTCAACGTCACGCCGCTGCGCTTGTCTTCCGATGCTCCTGCACGATCTGGAAGAGCACCTGATGCTCTGGTACACGGGCAAGGTCCGGCCTGCGCTTGGCATCGTCGAAAAACGAGTCGAAGCCTACAAACGCGGCGACGTCTGCGATCAAAGACGAAATGCGGCGGCTGCATCAGATGGTCTATGAAGCGAAGGAAGTCCTTCTGAAAGGACGGCTGCACGATTTCGCCGCACTGCTCGACGCGGGTATGGCCAGCAAGCGCAAGATGGACCCTCATGTGAGCACCCCGTTCATCGACGAACTCTACGAGACCGCGAAGAAGAGCGGCGCGATCGGAGGCAAACTGCTGGGCGCGGGAGGCGGCGGTTATCTGCTCCTGCTGGTTGACGGACGCAAGCGGCAAGCCGTGCGCGACAGCCTTGAAAAAGCCGGTGCGGTTCTCACGGACTTCTCGTTTCAGGAAAAAGGATTACAGGTTTGGCGCAGCCGCTGCTTCTGAAAGCAGTCATTCTGTGCGGCGGCCTCGGCACACGGCTCAGCCCGGTTCTCAAAGACCGACCGAAAACACTCGCGCCGGTTTCAGGTCGCCCGTTCTTGGCGTATCTGCTGGATCAGCTTGTCGACGCCGGAATCAGCGACGTAATTCTCGCCACGGGCCATTTCGGCGATCAGGTCCGCGACACGTTCCAGGATTACTATCGCGGGCTGCGATTGAGTTACTCGCAGGAAACCTCGCCACTGGGTACGGGAGGCGCTTTGCGGGCCGCGGCCGCAGGCCTCGAATCCGCTCTGGTGTTGAACGGGGATTCCTGGTGCGACGTGAATCTCAGCGAGTTTGTATGCACATGCCTCTCTCGATTCCATCGTCGTGACCGCGGTGGACGATAGCCGCAGGTATGGCGCCGTCGAGATCGACGCCAACGGAAACATAATCGCCTTTCAGGAAAAACGCCCAGGCGACGGCAACGCCGTTCCAGGATTCATCAACGCCGGAATTTATCTGCTCTCGCGCGATCTGATCGAATCGATCCCATCCGGCCGGGCCGCTTCAATCGAACGGGAAATATTCCCGGAGCGGCTCGACGGACGACTTCACGGCTGGAAATGCGAAGGCCGGTTCATCGACATCGGGACGCCCGAATCGCTCGCCTCAGGCGATCGGTTCTTTGCGCGGCCGCAGACCGGAATCGTCTTTCTCGATCGCGATGGCACGATCAATGTCGAACAGCACCATCTTTCCTCGGTCGAGGGCATGGAATTGCTGCCTGGCGCCGCTGAGGGCATTAGGATGCTCAATCAACTAGGCTGGCCGATCGTGGTGGTCAGCAATCAGACGGTGGTCGCCCGCGGCGATTGCTCGCTTGAAACTCTCCGGGCGATCAATCAGCGGATGATCGAACTCCTCGCGGCCGAAGGCGCCTTTGTCGACGGAATTTACTACTGCCCGCACATGCCTGACGACGGCTGTCCCTGCAGGAAGCCCAAAACGAGGCTTCTCGACAATGCCGCAAACGTGTTTGGCGCGGACCCTGCTTCGTCTTTTATGGTAGGTGATAAATGCTCCGATATTCAGGCGGGTTTGGACACGGGCGCGATCACTTTCCTCGTCCGAACGGGTCACGGGCGCAATACCGAGGAGAATAAGAACTGTAGCCACACTACATCGTGGACGATCTGAAAGCCGCTGCCGAACAAATCTGCTGCATAATACAAAGAAATGGCCATGTCTCCGATTCAACTGGTACAAAAACATCTGTCTGAGAGCGCGGCCGTCAAACTGCAGCTCGCCGATTCGGATACGGCTGAGGTCATTGCCGATGCGGCCCGACAGCTCGCGGAGCGCGTCGCGCGAGGCGGAAAGATCATGCTCTGCGGCAACGGAGGCAGCGCGGGGGATTCCCAGCACATCGCCGCGGAATTCACCAGCCGCCTGCGAGCGTCGATGGAGCGCCCAGGGATACCTGCCTTGGCGCTGACGACCGACACGTCGTACCTCACGGCACGCGGAAACGATTACGGCTTCGACGATATTTTCGAACGGTTGGTCGACAGTCTGGGCCGGCCCGGGGACGCCTTGATCGCCATCAGCACCAGCGGAACATCGCGCAACGTAGTTCGCGCCGTAACCCGCGCCCGGGAAAAAGAAATTCTGACTATAGGCATGCTTGGTGGCACGGGCGGCGTGCTCGCGGGACTCGTGGATCTCGCCATCGTCGTCCCGAGCGATTCGGTGCAGTACATTCAGGAATCGCATATCGCCATCGGCCACATTCTGTGCGAGCTCGTGGAAGAAACCCTTTACGGCTGTTATCAGCCTGCGCACGCGATCGAAACCACTGAAAGCGGGATTCTGAAAACGATGAGTTACTGGGGTAACAAACGGGTCGTCCTGACGGGCGGCGGAGGGTTCCTCGGCAGCCATGTTGCCGAGGCGCTGAAGGCGGCGGGCTGCCAGGACGTTTTCGTCGTGCGCAGCCGCGAGTTCGACCTGACGAAGGAAACCGAGGTCAGCCGTCTCTTCTCCGACAGCCGGGCGAGCTCCGTCGACATTGTGATTCATCTCGCTGGTCTGGTAGGCGGCATCGGCGCGAATAAGGCGAAGCCAGCCGATTTCTTTTACCGGAATCTGATGATGGGCACCCTGATGCTTCACTATTCGTGGCTCGCGGGCGCGAAGAAGTTTGTCGCCGCCGGAGCCGGTTGCGGCTATCCGGAGCACGCCCCTATACCGCTGAAGGAGACAACCTTCTGGGATGGTCTGCCGCAGGTGGAAAGCGCTCCCTATTCGCTGGCCAAGCGCCTGTTGCAGGTTCAGGCAACAGCCTACTGGAAGCAGCACGGATTCCCTTCGATCATCGGCGTTCCGGGCAATATTTACGGGCCTTACGACAACTTCGATCTGGAGAACGCCCACGTTGTGCCGGCGCTGGTCAGGAAGTTTGTCGAGGGGCGGGATGTGGTGGTCTGGGGATCGGGCAAGCCGACGCGGGATTTCGTTTATGCCGGGGATGTGGCGCAGGGACTGCTGTTGGCCGGCGAGAAATACGATCGGGCGGAAGTGGTGAACTTGTCTTCGGGCCGGGATCATTCGGTCCGCGAAGTCGTCGACGTGCTGGCCGAAGCGACGCAATTCAAGGGATCGATCACCTGGGATTCAACTCGGCCGGACGGGCAGATCCGGCGGCTTTTCGACGTTTCGAAGGCGGAGAACGATCTGGGCTTTCACGCAACCACGAGTTTGAAGGACGGTCTCATCAGGACGGTGAACTGGTATCGGGAAAATCGCGAACGGGCTCGCAATCAGGAGCCTTTGCCGGAGACGGTGATGCCCGCATTCCGGGCGGCTACAGCGTCCCGGCTGACGCAATAGAAGAAATCCCCTCGGGAGGGACTTACTTTCAGGATATGGCGACCGCAGCAACAGCGCGTCAAACATCCGATGTGATGGTTCGACCGGTAGCCCGGCCAGTTCTCATGGCGGCTACGTTGGCGGCGGCCGACATGTGTGCAACCGGGTTAGCGGTGATTCTCGGCTTTCGCATCTGGTCGTTGATGAATCCGCTGATCCCACCGGTGCAGACGGTGATGTTGCTCGCGCCGGTATTCTGCGCCGCGATGTTTCTGTTTGAGAATCTGTATCCCGGGATCGGCATGGGAGCCGTCGAGCACATTCGCCGCGTGTTCCGGGGCATCACACTCGTTTACCTGATGTTAACCGCGGCGATGTTTATCACGAAAGACCGCTCGTGGGCCGACTCCCGCGGAGGTTTCATTCTTTCGTGGGCTTTTTCCCTCGCGCTCGCTCCTTCGGCACGATGGATCTGCGGCAATACGTTCGGTCGCCGCGACTGGTGGGGAGTGCCGGTTCTGATACTCGGAGCGGGCGAAACCGGGCGCCGCATCATTCGCAATCTTTTCGACAATCGCGTCCTCGGTTACCGCCCGGCGGTGTGCCTCGACGACGATCCCGAAAAGCTCGGTGAATGCGAAGGCGTTCCCGTGGTCGGCTGTCTCGGGGACGCAGCGGATATCGCGTCGGAATACCGGATCGACTATGCGGTGATCGCGATGCCCGGCATGGCGAGCGCGAAACTGACCAGTCACCTGCGGATCTGGTCCACCATCTTTCCCAACATCGTGATCATCCCGAATCTCTTCGGTATCGCGAGCCTGTGGATCGAAACGCGCGACCTCGGCGGAGTGCTGGGGCTTGAAATCCGACACAATCTGCTCAAACCAGTCAATCGCTGGATCAAGCGCGCGGTAGACATCGTAGTCTCGGCGCTGGGCCTGGCGGTAATCGCGCCCTTCGTCCCGATCGTGATCCTCTGGATCCGAATTGCGAGCCCGGGCCGCGCATTTTTCATTCAGGAAAGGGAGGGCGAGAAAGGCGAACCCATACGCATTCTCAAGTTCCGCACCATGTATGTGGATGCTGAACAAATGCTCGAACACCACCTGGCTGCGAACCCGGCGGCGCGCGCGGAGTGGGACCAGTTCTGCAAGTTGAAAAACGATCCGCGCGTCATTCCCGGCATCGGTGGGCTGCTTCGCAAGACCAGTCTGGACGAAATTCCCCAGCTGTGGAACATCCTGAAAGGGGATATGAGCCTTGTCGGGCCCCGGCCGTTCCCGGCATATCACAACAGCCGGTTCGATTCCGAGTTCAGGTCGCTGAGAACTCAGGTGCGACCTGGTCTGACGGGCATGTGGCAGGTGAGTGCCCGCAGCGACGGCAACCTTGAGGTGCAGGAATCGCTCGACAGTTACTACATCCGCAACTGGTCTCTATGGCTGGATCTGTATCTGCTGATCCGGACAGCCCGCGTTGTTCTGAGCGGCCAGGGCGCGTATTAGCGCGATTCAAAGCAAACGAGCGTATCGGCCGGCGCGATCCAGGTGCGGTCGATCTCCACAGCGACCGAGCGCTGCAGAAGCGTGAGTGACAGAATCAGCCGCGTTTTCCTGTCCTCCACCATGATTCCCTCGAGACCCCTGAGCGGGCCGTCGTGGAGCCGCACCTTCGACCCGACCTTCGGTGTGGGGTAGGGAGCGGCCGCCAGACCGGACCTGCAGACAGTTTGCAGCGCGGATATCTCGTCGTCGTTGACCGGTTCGGGGATCTTCCCGAAACTCACGATCGAGACAACACCGGGCGTCTTCAGGATCGCCTGGCGATCCCGCAGATCGAAGCGGCAGAAAACGTACCCCGGGAACAACGGGTTCTCCAGTCTCTTGATCCGGTCCGACCAGCGGCGACTGGAAGAGTAGAGCGGCAGAAATTCCTCGAAGCCGTTGGACCGCAGCATCTGGGCGGTGATTTTCTCCTTCCGCGGAGCTACCGTGAGTGCGAACCAGGCATCCATAACATAATTTTCCCAGATGTCATTTGTCCTTTAAGTTCCCGGTATGCTGCGGCCGCTTCCGCGAGTGTATTATTCGCGGTCGAGCCGCAGCTTGAGCTCCCTTCCGCGGAACGCCGAGGCAAGTTCCTCGATGCGGATGTCGTGGCGACTGCGGTCATTGCGGGATACGGGCCGCATCCATTTTCCCGGTTCGCCGAGTTCCCGCTCGGTGGTGTCTTCGGGGCAACGGAGACGACTCGTTCCAGGCGGGAATCTATTTTCCGGGCTTCAGACCTGCGGTGGGCAGACTATCCTGACAGGCTTTAGCTGCGTGCTCAGTGCGGCGTCCAGGTGCCGAGCGTCTTCCAGCCGCTTGCACGACCGCCGCTGTCGAGAGCAACCCGTAGATATTCTGCAGCCCCGCGAACGCGGCCTTGAAGTTGATCGACAGCGCCAGCGTCAGCGTGTTGCCGGACCCGGAGGCCGACGATCCCGTCCCGTTCAGCATGCATTGGCTGTTGCTCAGCGTGCCCCCGCTTCCCGGCGTCAGGGGACCTGTTACCGACGATCCCGCGTCGTTGTACAGATAGAGCGCATTCGACGACGCCACGTAGTACACATAACATCCCCCCGCCCCGCTGAGTGAACCGTTGATCAGGCTGTAGACCGTGCTCAAATACCCGCTCCCATTCACGCTCGAATACTTGAACGTGAAGATCTGATTGGCTCCGATGCCCGCAGACGGACTCACCGAGTCCGCCGTCGGCGGCGTGCTCACCGGCGTGCTGCTGTTCCAGCTGCCGAGGATCTGCCAGCCGCTCGCGTTGGTGCCGTTGTCGAGAGCATAGCCCCAGACGTCCTGCAGCCCCGCAAAAGCGGGTTTGAAGGTAATCGACAGCACCAACGTCAGCGTGTTACCGGACCCGGAGGCCGACGATCCCGCATCGCTGTATAGATAGAGCGCGTTCGCCGCCGCCACGTAGTTCACGTAACATCCCCCCGCCCCGCTGAGCGAACCGTTGATCAGGCTGTAAACCGTGCTCAGATACCCGCTCCCATTTACGCTCGAATACTTGAACGTGAAAATCTGATTGCTTCCGATGCCTGCAGACGGACCCACCGAGTCGGCCGTCGGCGACTGGGCAATCAGAAGAGGCGCGACGACTGTGATGTCACTGCCCGCCACAGTGATGTCATGGCTCGGGGCCGATGCGCGGCCCTTGACCCGCCCCTTGCTCTGATCGGTGATTCGTAAGTCCGGGCTCAATATCGACCCTTGATTTCTGGCTTCCACGGTTACCTGGTTCGTGACTTGCGACGGCGCGTTCGAGGCGACATTCACCGTAACGGTAATCGCGGGATAGCTCGCACCCGGAGCGAGGGGATCGAAGCGCGTGCAGCTGTTGGCCCCGCAAGTCCATCCGGCGCCCTCCATGGAAACGAGGGTTAGTCCGACAGGCATGATTTCCGTAGCGGTAACCGGGAAGGGCGCGGTTGAAGCGCCGGATGCGCCGTTCGACACCACTACAGTGTAGGTAGCGCCGTTCTGGCCCTGTGCGAAATTGCCTGTGTGCGATACCGTGGCGCTGACCAACTCGGACAATGGGGCGAAATATCCGAGGATCGACGAGGGAACATTGAGGTTGAACGAAACAGGATTGATTGTGGGATCGCCGATCGCGGCAGGGGCGGACCCCGTACCTGTGAAGCCGATAAAAGCGTATCCAGTACTCGCCGTCGCCGTGACCGCTACGGGACTACCGACGTCAAAGAATCCGGTTGCCGGAGTGAGTGTTCCACCCGGTGCCTGATCCACTGTCAATGAATACTGGGTTCTGAAGCTGGCAGTTATTGTAGCCGCGGCCGCGGGGACCGTGTAGATATGGGTGGTAGCGCCACCGTCGCTCCAGCCTGTAAAGGCATAATTGGTGGTAATCATTGGCGTCTGAGGCCCGATCGAGAGAGTGTGCGTGTCGCCAGGGTTCCAGTAAAAGATTTGAGTTCCGTTATAGGTAACCCCATCAACCATGAAGGCGACCGCGGAAGTGCCGGTTACAACCGATCCCGGGGCAGTGATTGCATTCGTCACAACAATTTGCCCGATTGGAGAGTTGGTCATCTGGAGATCCGCGGGCGTCGCCACTCCATTAACCGTGTCTAACGCAAAATAAGTGCCGACCGTGCCATTCGCCGTCGGCAATGGAGAAGCAGCGATACCAGCGGCGTTGGTCACGCCTGTCGCCGATCGAACACCACCCGCGAATGTTGCGCTGGCGCCACTCGCCGGCGTCGTGAAAGTGACGGTAACGTTCGGGACCGGATTGCTACCGGCATCCAGCACGATTGCCTGAAGCGGGCTACCGAAGGCCGAATTGATTCCCGTGGATGGTTCGCTTGCTGTTGCCGGCCCAACCGTGGCCGGGGGGCCGGGGCTGTTGGTGAGGTAAAAATTCGCGCTCAGGGAGTTGGCCGCCGACACAGTCACGATGTAGCTTCCCGCATGATTGTTGGCGGTAAGAGAAACTGTAGCGTTACCGAGGGACTTCGTCGTCACGCTTACGCTTGTGCCGGATGCACCGAACGATCCGCTCGGACCTGACGAAGGCGCGGAAAACGTTACCTGGACATTGGGAGCCGCGTGAACCTGCAGGGTGGTCGAAAATGCCGTGCCGATAGCCGTGGCCTGCTGCGATCCCTGCAGCACCGACAAGGCCTGCCCGGATCCCAGGAACACATCCACGCCGTACTGGGTGAAGTTGGCGGATTGAGAAGCTACGACAACGTCCAGTCTGCCATCGTTGTTGACGTCTCCCACGGCGAAGTCTGTGGGTATCCGGCTGTCCTGAAAAGTAATCGGGGACTGGAAGGTGCCGTCGCCGTTGCCGTAGAGAATGGCAAAAGCCGGAGATCCAGTGGTAAACATCACGGTCAGATCCAGAATGCCGTCCGAGTTCATATCGGCAGCGAAAATCTTAACCGGAGATGCGGGAAGCGCAATTGTGGCGGGAGGATTAAACGTACCATCACCCTTACCGGGCAAAATCATGATCTGGGCTGAGCCGCCATCCAGGACTGCCAAGTCCGTATTCCCATCGGCATTGATATAGCCAGCCACCATGGCAATCGGTGCGGCGCCGGCCGGGATTGGCGTCAGGGTCTGGAACGTGCCGTCGCCGTTCCCGAGGAAAACTGAGAGCGTATTGTCGTCTCCATTTGCCACCGCAAAATCAGCGTTGCCGTCGGCGTTGAAATAGCCCACCGCCAGCGCGTCGGGATGCATTCCCGCAGGTAGAGTAAGAGTCGGCTTGCTGGAAAGCAAAATGGTCACTTGTTTGAGCCGGCGTTTGCCGTTATCAGGTCGGGAATCCCGTCCCCGTCGAAATCCGCCGCGCTTATGGCAACGGGCTGCGAACCAACGGTGAGAGTCTGGACCGGAACGAAATAGCCGCCGCCATAATTGAAGACGTGCACTGCATTGTTTGCCGGATCGGTCACCTGGATCCACGGGCCGTAGCTGAGTTCCATCTGGACCGCCGTCATCGCGCCCGGGACAAAGCCCAAGTCGAAATACCCGCCGATCTGGAATGTTCCCAAACCGGTTCCGGTGAACATGCGCAGCGTTTGGGAGGTGGCACTTGCTACGACGATATCGATGAACCCGTCGCCGGTGAAGTCCGTGGCGACCATCGCGCTCGGGTTGGCGTCCGTGAGATAGGCTTCCCCATGGATCAGCTGTCCGCCACTCGATATGACTACGGTTTCGGTGTAAGTGGCGGACGTGGGTTCATAACCCTGATATGCCGGAAAGGCTACACTCAGCTGATGCACACCTGCCGCGTCGAACGAGGTGGTGAACGTCACTGTGTTGGAGTAAACTGTTTGAAAATTCAACGGGACCCCGCTATCCAGGAAGATGACCTGTGCGTTCCCGGGATTGGTGGATAGCGTAGCCGTCAGGGTTACGGTCTGGCCCGGTAACGCCGGATTCGGCGAGGCAGACAAGGCGATTCCGATTGGCTGTTGAACTGTTACAGCGACCAGTGGCGCCGCAGTTGGCGCATATTTGGTGTTCCCGCTGTAGGTAGCCTGATAAACGTGATCTCCCCGCGCGGGTCCGGTGATAGTAAAGACCGCGGTTCTGCTGGAGAGCGGCGCGCTACCAAGTGCCGTGCCCGTTGAAGTATCGGTAAATGAGATTGTCCCGGTAGCATCCGCGAAGCTTGCATGGACCGTCAGGATCACGTTTTGCCCGACGGCCGCCGGACTCGGGCTCGCGGTCAAAGTGAGCAGAGGCGACAGAAGGTCTGAATAAATTGAGATGGGCGACCCCTCCGAATTGGTGGAAGCAAAGTCGATATGGCCGTCCCTGTTGAAATCGCCAAGAGCCATGAAATTGTAAGGGATCAGCATCACGAGGACATTCGCCTGTGCGCGGAACGTTCCGTCGCCATTCCCGAAAGAGACGGCCGTGCCCGCAACGACATCCGCATTGCCGTCGCCGTCGACATCAATGATGGCAATCGCTGGAGAACTGGTGGGACCCGAAGAAGTGGATATCCGGAAAGTGCCGTCACCGTTTCCGAGCAGAACATTCGGGCCGCTGACGCCCGTGACGATGTCCAGATAGCCATCGTGATTTAAGTCGGCCACCGCGAGCAATCCCGTGTTGACCGAATAGACAACCGGCGACCGGAACGTGCCATCGCCCACACCGGCCAGTATGTTCACGGAATTGACGCCGGTGATGGCGCTGGAAACCGCGATGTCCGGAATTCCGTCGCGGTTAAAATCGCCAACGGCGAGGTCTGTAATCGCCGTAGCGATGGAAGACGTCGCTGGCACCGCGGCCTGGAACGTTCCATCGCCATTTCCCAGCCGGACTTCGATCGTCGGCGTGGAAGTGTGTGCAACGATCACATCCGGAAACCCATCGGAATTCAGGTCCGCAATCCGTACGACCCTCAGGTCGGTGGAACTGAAGATCAACGTTGCATTTTGAAAGCTACCGTTGGCGTTCCCTTTGAGCCCACTCCATTCGCGGTTGTAACTACAAGGTCCGGATTCCCATCGAGGTCGATGTCGGCAATCGCGACTTGAGCGCCGATCGTGCCGTCGAGATAAGCGGCAGGGCTTCCGAAAGTGCCATTGCCGTTGTTCAGGAGAACGTTGACTGTGGCAGCGCCCGCATAATTGCCGTTGGAAATCGTGGCGACAATATCCGGATAACCATCATGGTTGAAATCGCCCACAGCTAACGACCGGAGCAGAGCGCCGCCCAGGTTGATGGTGCCGGTGAGAGTGAAAGCTCCGCCTGGGCTGGTTGTGATTTGCTCCGTGATCGATCCACTCACGGTCGCCGCATGGTTCGAATCTCCCAGATATCGGGCGGTGAGTTGGCGAGAGCCATATCCAAGGCCGATGCTGACCAGCGTTGCGGTGCCTGCGGCGACTGGGGCGGTACCGAGTATAGTGGTCCCGTCATAGAATGTGACCTTCCCCGTCGCGGCGGCGGGCGTTATGGTTGCCGTCAGCGTGACGGGTTGTCCAAATAAGGCAGATGGGGCAACCGCTGAGAGTGCTACCGCCGAAGGGCCACTCCCAACCGCAGTTTGCGCGGTTGAAACGGCTGAGCTGCGCACCGTCGACTGAACTCTTCCCGTCTCCGACCCGGTTCTCACAGCCGCACCAGGCATGAGTTCAGCGCTCGAAAACACCGTCAGGACTCCACTTGGATCCACGGCAGCCAAATCCAGATGCCCGTCGCGACTGAATTCGCCGTGCACCAATTGCAGTGCTGATGAGACAGCCGGCGCGTTGAAACCCTCTGCGAAAGTGCCGTCACCGCGCCCGAGCCGCACCCGAATTTCACCATCGACCTGCAACACGAGATCCGCATGTCCGTCTCTGTTGATATCGCCCGCGGCCAGCGACAAAACATTTGGTATTGACCCTCCGGGCCGGAAAGCCCCTGAGCCATCGTTCAACAGCAGGCTCAGACTCCCGTCGATCTGGTTCAGGGCCGCCAGATCGGGCGCGCCGTCATCGTTGAAATCCGCCACCGCGAGCGCCACCGGCCCCTTACCAGCGGGGAATGCCCCTGCTTGCCGAAATGATCCCTTACCATCTCCCAGCAGAGTGGAAACGTCATTACTGCCAAAGTTGGCGGTCGCGAGGTCGGGCGCGCCGTCGCCATTGAAGTCGGCCACGAAGATCGCGCGCGGGGAATTCCCGACAGGCATGGCAGTGGCGGGCTCAAAGGTTCCATCGCCATGGCCAAACAGGATCGAGATACTGTTGTCGACCTGGTTAGAGGTTGCCAGATCCGGAATGCCGTCTCCATTGAAATCCGCCGCGACCACACCGGAGGGATGCGCCCCCACGGCGAAGTAGCCGGCAGGGGCGAACTCGTCGTTACCTTTGTTCAGGAAAATGGCTACGCGCCCGCCCGCAGCGGCTACGGCGACATCGTTGCGACCATCGCCGTTGAAGTCTCCCACTGCGATTCCTGTTGGCTCGGTTACGGCCGCCAGCGAGAGGGAGGGACCGAACAGGCCACCCGCGTTGTGCATGAGAACGACTTTGCCGGCGCCACCGATAATGAGGTCTTGAAAACCATCGCCATCGAGATCGCCGGATTGCAGGACCGCGGGCTGGACAGCCGTGGCATAGGTTCCGGTGACTCCGAAACTGTTTGCAGGCCGCGCCGGCACAGCGAATTCCAGCGGCTCGCCAAATCTCTTACCCGTTCCCCATTCCAGCGCTTGGATGGCGTGGGGCCCCGGGGTGAGCGAATCGATCGCAAATGCACACTTCCGGAGCGATCCACAACCACCACGCCCATAGGTTTGACGCCGTCAATTAACTGGAGCCGGATTCCGACGGGCGCGCTCTGAATGTTAAGCTGCTGCGGCTTTCCGGCAGAGTCGCGATCGATGGATAGTTCCGCGCCCGCGCCGTTGAGTATGGCAGGAACGATTGGCAGCATCGCCAAGGCCAATATTGCGCGGTTCACGCAATCCAACCTTTGAAGAACTGAGAGAGCAGGCTAACGGAGGTCAGCAGAGAAAGCTTGTGACAGGATCCAAACACCTGAGCAAGTCGACACATCCGGCGCCTTTTCGAGTTTAATAATAGTGCGTGAAAATGTACAGTTACAATTTCATTGTCGGTACCGTGGAGGGGACGTAGGTCGGAAGAGACTCCAACCGCGGGTTCTGGCATTTGGTGAGTAAATCATTCTCATTCGGCTGAGGAAGGGAAATTCGGTTGGGACCTGTCCACCCAGCAGGCCGTTTTCGCTCCGCGCTCAGGCGCCGCTATGAGCCAGAAGCCCCGCGTTTGACTCCCGCCCTGTTTCGATATAGCACCGAACCGATGCCGAACCTGCACGAAGGCGGTCCGACTGGCGAAAAGCGAACGTACTCCGCCAAACCCTGAAGAAGCGCGGCAAGCTTTCTCCTAGCACGAAGCACTTTATTGGTGACGTAATATCACATCATTTTCCGGAGTGTCGGCGAGGGCGCGCGGTCACGAATAGTTAACAGGTTAGCTGAATTACTCAGAGCTGGATTACTCAGAGCTGGGCGTGTTCTACACCAGTGACAATCAGCGCGGTGGGTCGCTTTCGAACTCTTCCACACCGGCGACTGACCAAAGCGCTCCAAACGATTTCGCTTTACGCTTCGTCAACAGTGAGCGCCATGTGCTCGGACTCGATTGAATACCCACAGCTCGTATCCCGCGGAGCTGAACCAAGTCGCCCGCAATCGGCCAAAGCGGAACACCCCGGATACTGCCGCGGAGTCGGTAGAACGATTCGATTGCATGTTCCGACCAAATGCGGGCGCTTTGGTGCTGCAGCTTCTGCACGACCGGGCCACACGCCCCTCAGGCTTCGTATGATCGCTTACCATAGCCGCATTGCATTCGCAGATTTTCAAGAAAATGCCAACCGGATTTCTGATTTATGTATGTTGAAGCAGACTTGAAAGCAGCCCAAAGCCGCCAGTAAAACAGGTAGTCGTGTGCGTGCATACCCGTTGTGAGCGCGAATGGTCGGGCATAATACACAAGAATTTCTCTCGCGCTAATCTGCGGTTCCGCGATTGCTTATGAGGAAACCCGAGAGCCGGGCCTCATTGGTCAGGCTCCAATATCCCAGGAGGAAATTTCAGTTTATGAATCCTGCGAAACGGTTGATGGCCGTGGCGAGAGGCGTCTTTTCAGGGTACATTTCACCAGACACTACGACCCCCTGTATCCGCTTCAACCGCGACGTCAGCATCAGGCCCAACACATGCGTCGGTGTGAACACAATTTCGTCCGGCGATGTACGCGTGAACCAGGGCTGCGGCTACGGCCTCGAGGCCTTAGTAAACGACATTAATAAACCGTCCTTGATCGAGATCTTTTTTGCATCGGTTCCAGTTTCCCTTACGCACTTTCACAGATTCCAACAGGAGAAAAACAGAATGAAAAAGCAGGCCAACTCTTTCCTTATTTCCGGCATGACCCGCGGGATAGCCTTAATCGCTTGTCTTGCCATCGGCGGCGCTGCGGTGCAAGCCGTAGCCGGTCCCGTCATCGTCAATGGTTCATTTGAGGCGCCGGTCCAGAGCTCCGATTCATACACATACGACCCCACCGGAGCCGGCGTCGGTTGGACCTTTTCCGGCTATGGCGGCATCGCGGCCGAAGGCAGTTCTTTGTTTAGCGCGGCGCCGCCTGTTGGAAGCCAGGCAGCCTTCCTCCAGGTAGATGGAGGCAATACGGGTTCTATGGACCAATCCGTGACTGGCCTTACGATAGGGAACTCCTACGATTTCTCATTCTTCCTGGCCGCCATGCCCGGCATGGCCGCGGATCCGATTACCGTGTCCTTCGGCGGCGTCAATCTCGGCACCTTTGTTAGCAACAGTACCGCGTGGACCGAGTTCACCACGGCCGCGGTGGTTGCGACATCCACTGCTATGACCGTGCAGTTCAGCTCCTCGAGCCAGAGCGGAAACCTTGTCAGCGACATTGCCAACGTGGGCATCGCCGATCCGCCGCAGGCACCCGAGCCTTCCACCTTTCTTCTCTTCGCGCCGCTCGCCGCTACGATCCTCTTCATCTATCGGCGACGCGCCAAGATGACCAACTGAAGAACGGCGTCTATCGTCACCGACTGACGGAACGTCGCTTCCGGCCTTCAGCCAGTCGAAGCGGAGTCATGGATTTCCCTGGCATTCCGAACTTGAAGCCAGGGAAATCCTACTCGACGTCCGATGGCTGTAGCCTCATCCTCGGAGCGTAGAAGCTCTACCTCTCGAAATCCCGAAATCCCTTTACCCGTTCGCTGACGAACAAACGCCCGGAAGCGCAGCCGCTGTCCATAATTCGAAAACCCTGGTTTGCAGACGGCTCCGGTCCGGAGACCGATGTGGCGGCAAAGTCCGGGGCTTCAAGCGTAGCGTATATTAGCCATGCAGGGAGAGCGCATGGGAAGACGAGTCAGCATTGAGGTACCGGGTTTCGGTCACGATGCGCCGATCCCCGCGGCATGCCGCGTAGGGCCTTTTCTGGTCACCAGCGCAGTGTCGGGAAAGGAGCCTTTCACCGGGAAAATGCCGGAAGGCATCGACGCTCAGTGCGCGCGAATGTTCGCGACAGTGCGTCAGATCCTCGAAATCGCCGGCGGCAGTCCGGAAGATATCGTGAAAATGAACGTCTGGATGAAAGACCGGGCTCAGCGGCCGCATCTCAACAAGAGTTGGCTGGAGATGTTTCCCGACGAGCATTCCCGGCCGGCTCGCCACACTTTTGCCGCTCCCGATCTCCCCGGGACGATGCTGGTGCAGTGCGAAGTGTTTGCGATCGTTTCCGAGAAATAACTTCAGGCTGCTGCGTGACAGACGCATACCTGAAGGCGGCTGGCGGAGTGGAATGGTGTTTGGGATAGGTCTCCACTTCGGATCTTAAGGTGAAAGCCCCCTGCCGCGAGCAGCAGCGGCTACTTCCGCGGAAAAATGTTTCGCAGATCCAGTGGCAGCGCCCACGCATCGGGGCGTCCCGGAGCCGAAATGTACCAATGACTGCGGCCCACCTGAGTGGCGGCATCATAATCCGTTGTTCCCTCGACCGAAAGCGTGCCGAACGATTCCGTACTTTTTGAAAGACCGGAAAGCTTGCGCTGATTTTCGTAGCGCGTAACTCTCTGCTGCACCTGCATTCGACCCCAGATCGAAGTTGCGCATGTCACCGTGCACAAATTCGACTGAGACGTTTGCAGCGGCGGCGCGGCGCCTTGCGGTGGCGAGCATGGGCGCGGACAGATCGAGCCCCAGAGCCGGCAATCCGGCGCTGCCGATCGGCACCGTCAGTTGGCCCGTCCCACAGGCCAGTTCCAACACGTCGCCGGACGCCCGGCGGGCAAGATCCACGTAGTAGTTCACGTGTGCCGTGGCCGGCAGCAGAGCGTCGTAAAGCTCCGGGTGGCCGTAGAGATCGGAATTCAACGCAGTCACTTCGACGTCATCACAGGCAAAGCGTCGGCTGACCCAAATCTGCGATACTAATAATGCTCCGGCATCTTCCGGCCGCCAGTCGGATGAGGCTATTCACTCCTGGTCAATCACGACGCCTCAATGAGGCGACCGGATTCTTGTTCCTTGCCGCGGGAATCCTGTTCCTGCTCAGCATGGCGTCGTTCCATCCGCGCGATCCTTCCTGGGACACCGTCGCAGGAGCGGTGCGCACGAACAACCTGGTCGGGCCCGCGGGCGCGCATGTCGCCGATCTTTTCCTGCAGTCGTTCGGCCTCGCGGCTTTCCTCTTCCCCCTGCTGATCTTTGCGCTGGGCTGGAAATGGATTCGCTCCGAGGCCATCGAAGCGCCCACCATCAAGCTGATCGGCAGCGCCATACTCGTGGCTTCGGCCTGCGGTACGGCCGCGCTGCTGCCGGACTGGCGGATTTTCGACCGCACCATCATGCCGGGCGGAGCGGCCGGATTTCTGATCGCCGATTGGCTGAAGCATGCGCTCAATCCCGTGGGCTCAGCCGTGGTGCTCGCAACCTCGCTGGTAATCGCCACTTACCTGGTTTCCGCCTTCTCGTTGTCAAAACTGCGGGACTGGTTTGCGCCACTGACCGGTGTCTTCTCGCGCATGCGGGCGAACTGGCGCCGATGGATGGAGCGCCGCCGCGAAGAAGCGCTGCGGAAACAGGAAGACCGGCGACAGGCTGCCGAGGCCGTTACGCTTGAACTGGAGCGAACCCGGTATGAGCAGGCAACCGCCACGCTTCCTCCGCCCGATCCGGCGGTAACGCAACGCACGCGCCGCCGCGAGCCGGAGCCGGTTGTCGAAACGCTTCCCTGGGACGATCCGCCAGCCGCCGTTGCTGCAGCGGCGCCCGCAACCACGAACGAAATTCCCATCTGCGAACTGGCCGAAACGCCCGCTTCGGCGGCGGCGAATCTTCTCGAATTTCCGTTCACCCAGCCCGTCAAACGGGACATGCCGAAGCGGCACACCATTTACCGTCTGCCCTTGACAGATCTGCTCAACGAGATCCCGGTGCGTTCCGCTTTCGACGAGCAGGAGCTCAAGAACACCGCCGCGGCGATCAAAGCGAAGTTCGAAGAGTTCAACGTCTTCGGCTCGGTAGTGCAGATCAATCCCGGCCCGGTTGTCACCACCTTCGAATTCAAACCCGAAGCGGGCATCAAATACAGCCGCATCACAACGCTCGTCGAAGATCTCTGCCTTGGGCTCCAAGCCGAATCGATCCTGATCGAGCGGATTCCGGGCAAACCGACCATCGGCATCGAAGTTCCCAACACGAAGCGCGAGGTGATCAGCCTGCGCGCGGTTATCGAATCCGAGGAGTTTCAGGAATCGAGCTCGTTTCTCACCATCTCGATGGGCAAGGACATCAACGGGCGCATCAAAGTCGCGGCGCTCGATTCGATGCCTCACGTGCTGATTGCCGGCTCTACGGGATCGGGCAAATCGGTGATGATTAATTCGCTCATCATGTCGATTCTCTACAAGTCGACGCCGGACGAAGTGAAGATGATCATGGTCGATCCGAAGCGCGTCGAGCTGGGGATGTATGAAGGTATCCCGCACCTGTTGACGCCGGTGATTACCGATCCGAAGAAGGCCACCAACGCGCTGAAAAACGCGGTGCTGGAGATGGAGCGCCGGCTGCGCCTGCTCGCCGAGCAGGGCGCGCGCAATATCGATCAGTACAACAAGAAAATCCGCAAGCTGCAGGCCGAGCCGCGGAGCCTGTTCGAAGACGAGGATCAAAACAGGGAAGAGGTAAAGCCGCTGCCTTACGTCCTGATCCTGATCGACGAACTGGCCGACCTGATGATGCTCGAAGGCCGCAACGTTGAGGAGTCGGTCACGCGCCTGGCGCAGATGGCGCGCGCGGTGGGAATGCATCTCGTGCTTGCCACGCAGCGGCCGAGCGTGGACGTAATCACGGGCATCATCAAGGCGAACTTCCCCGCCCGCATCAGCTTCCGTGTCGCCACGCGCGTGGATAGCCGAACCATTCTCGACGGCATGGGAGCGGAGCATCTTCTCGGCAAGGGCGACATGCTGTTCCTGCCGCCGGGCTCGTCGCGGTTCACGCGCGTGCACGGCGCATTCGTCACCGAGAGCGAGATCAACAGCGTGGTGGATTTCTGGAAGGCGCAGGCCAAGCCGGATTACGATCAGTCCTACCTCATCGCGCCACCGAGCGAAGAAGGGGAGGCCGAGGCGGATGACGCGGCTCCGGGCGATCAGGATCCGATGTACGAAGAAGCGCTCCGGGTGGTGATGGAAATGGGCAAGGCTTCGACGTCGACCTTACAGCGCAGGCTTCGGCTGGGATATGGCCGCGCGGCGCGCATTCTCGACATGATGTATCGCGACGGAATCATCGGACCGCCGGACGGGAGCAAGCCCAGGGAAGTTTTGAAGCGGCCCGATTGGCTGCGCGAAGTCGACCACGTTTAGACTAGCCGACCGGAACTTCCTTGCGGGCGCAGAACTTGTCGAACGCTTCCTTGAGAACCTGCGCGATCTGAAATGCGTCGCGGCGCTCGATGTCGCCGCGGTGCATCATCCAGACCGGTTTGCCGCTCTGGAAGATCGCGATCGAGGGCGAAGACGGCGGGTAATCGGAAAGAATCCCGCGCAGATGCGCCACCGCCGCGTCGTCGCCACCCGCAAATACGGTGGCTGCCTTATCCGGCCGCGCGCTGTGCTGCAGCGCCATCCCGATTCCAGGTCGCGCCTTGCCCGCGGCGCACCCGCAGACAGAATTCACAATCATCAGAACCGTGCCGTTTTCGGGCGAGAGTACGCGATCGACCTCGGCGGGCGTGCGGGTCTCTTCCACGCCGTAACGAGTGAGGTCTTCCCGCATGGGGATGAGGAGTTGCTGCGGATACGCCATTTCAACTCAAGACTACCAGATGGGGCAGCCAGAGGGCGCGGACGATCAGCCAGACTGCGCCGACGACCCAACCTGCGAGCGCCTGGTATTCGCGGTTCTTCCGATAGAGCGCCGGCGAGAAGCGGTCGGGACCGAATTCCGATGGCCAGCGGGGCACGAGCAGCGGCACGCGCGCGGCAAACTCGGTGTAGCCGGGCAGAATCGCGGCGAGGTGCTGTTCCTCGAGTTCGATTGCCGGCAGGTAGACCAGTGCGAACAGGGCAGTGAAGAGCAGCGCAAGGCTCATACTGCGGGCGGCGGCGGCCAGGCCCATGGCGGTGATTAGAGTCCCCAGGTAAAGCGGGTTGCGGGTCAATGAGTAGGGTCCCGAGGTGGCGAGGCGTTGATCCTTCGCGAGATGTCCGGCGGCCCACGCGCGTAACGCGAGCCCGCAGGCCGAGAGCGGCAGTCCGACGAGGAGCGAAGTGGAATCGGGTCGCGAGAGCCAGAGAAAAGCCGCCACCATCACGAATCCGGCGGTGACCCGCAGTCTGGCGACAGTGTCCGCGTAGCGTTTGGGAAACCAGTGCCTGCGCATGGGCCTAGCGCATGGGCTAACTGCCCACGGAGCAGTTCACGCGGGACGCCAGCGCGGCGAAGATCTGTTCCGGCGTGATGGCCCGCATGGAGGCATCGATGGTGGTGCCCCGGCGGTGGGTGGTGCGCGCGCCCGCGATGCGGAAGACCTGGAAATCGCCGCCGTAGGGACCGTTGCGATCCGGGTCCGTGGGGCCGAAGATGGCAACGCCCGCTTTGTTCAGCGCCGCGGCCAGATGCATCGGTCCGCTATCGACGCCAATCACCAAAGCGGCGCGGCGCGTGGCATCGATCAGGCCCGGAAGGCCGCTCTCGTGGACCACGGTTCCGGCGACGCGCGGCACCGATCCGGGCGCGCCGTTGAGCACGAGAGGAAGGCCGAGCTTTTCGCGCAGCATCGCGGCGAGGCGCTCATAGTACTCAAGCGGCCATTGCTTGGAAGTCCATCCGGCGAGAGGGCTGGCGAGCGCGAACGGCGCCGCGGGCAGCCGGCCCTCCGGCGCGCCGGCCGGCAGAGGAAAGACGCGGACGAGATTAGTCGCGCCCGCGCCCGCCGCGAGATCGAGCGCCTGATCCACTACGTGTAGGGCATTGCTCCGCACGCGGGCCGAATAGAACAATCCGGCGGGACGCTCACGCACCACCCGGGAGCCGAAGCCGGCAATGCGCTCGGGGCGGGCGAGATGGGCGATCAACGCGGACTTGGTGAGACCCTGAAAATCAACCGCGAGATCGTAACGGCAGGCGCGAAGTTCGTCTTTGGTGCGCCGCCAGGAGAGCGGATCGTCGCGGCGAAAAACCACGATTCGATCGACGAAACCGTTACCTTCGAGCAGCGGGACCCACTTCGGCTCAACCACCCAGGTGACGCGCGCGCCGGGGAAACTGTGCTTGAGCGACGCGGCTCCGGGAAGGGCGTGAATGATATCGCCCATCGCTCCCAGCCGGACGATGAGGATGCTTTTCATCTCTGCTGGCAACTAAAGAGTCTAACAGGGCGGAGAGTCGCCATTCAGCCGGGTGGGGCCGTTCACGCACACGGCGGCGCAGAATGGCCCCCATTTCCAGAACGCGACAGGAGAGAATCCGGCTTCAAGAAGTTCCTGTTCGAGTTCGCCCCGGGTGAACTCATGTCTGGGACGCCCGGGAAAACCCGCTCCCGTACCAAACTCAGGGCGGCGAAAGGTCAGCACGCGGAAAAAATTGGCGATGCGAGGTGTCCAGACGGCCGCACGGCTTCGAGGGCTCCTGAGCGCGCCGGATACCAGAACGGGCGACCCCGGCCGAAGAGAGATTCGCAGGCTTCTCGGGAAAGCAATCCGCCGGCGTCTCGGCGAGATGTAGGTATAGCCGTTCCATCCGATGATTACCGCGTCCCAGGACGCAGGTTCGCTTCGACGCACGTGGTCCGGGATCTGGCAGGGAGGCGCCCACTCCAGCCGGCTGTCGATTCCTCTTTCCGAAAGGGCGCGCCTGCCCACGGAAACCATGGGGGCGCTGCACTCGAAGCCTTCGGCCATGTAGCCCGCGCGAGCCAGCGCGATCACTTCCCGTCCGCCACCCGCCGCTGCCACCAACACTTTGCTCCCGGGAGTGAAGAACCGCGTCACTGCGATTTCTTCCCAGAACTGCAAGCCGGAATCGAGGTAGGCGGCGCGCGTGTATTCACTTCCGGTCCCATAGCTGCGCTCCGAAACGATGTCGATTACCGAATCGGGAAGAAGCCCGAGCCAGAAGCCCTCGAACAGGGTTCGGGCGGCCGAATCGAGCGAGTGGAACAGGCGGTGGGCGGCGAGGTAGAGCGCCGCGATCAGTGATTTCAGCAAGGGTTGTATTGAACTGAGATCATACTGCATGTATGGAAGCGCAGAACCAGGGTCTTCTGATCGATGCCGACGCGGGACCCGGCATCCTGCACCGTCTCACCGGGGTCATAGCGGGGCATGACGGCGATATCAGCACCGTCTCGATCATCGAAAACACGCGCGCCGGGGCGCGGGTGTATTTCGAAGTGACGACTCCGGCGCTGGAGGCAATGCTGACAGAGCTGCGGGGGCTCCCGATCGTGCGCACGCTGGATCTGGTGAAGAGCATGCAACAGATCTTCGGAAAGCGCATCATCATCATCGGTGGCGGCGCGCAGGTGGCACAGGTGGCGATCGGCGCCATCGTGGAAGCAGACCGGCATAACATCCGGGGCGAGCACATATCGGTGGATACGATTCCGCTGGTGGGCGAGCAGCAGCTCGCGGATGCGGTTCGCGCGGTTCCGCGGCTGCCGCGGGCGCGCGCAGTGGTGCTCGCAGGTTCCCTGATGGGAGGGGAGATCGAGACAGCGGTGCGGGAAGTGCGGGAGACCGGCCTGCTGGTGATCAGCCTCAACATGGCGGGAAGCGTGCCGGATGCGGCCGATCTTGTGGTTACAGACCCAGTGCAGGCGGGCGTGATGGCGGTGATGGCGGTTGCCGACACCGCGAAGTTCACCGTGGAGCGGCTGAAGCGCCGGGTATTCTGAAGCGCATTTCCATGTCACAAACCTGCTCCCGGGAACGTTGATACTTTGTGAACGCACGCAGCGGACTGATCGAGAACACCGGGGAAGAAGCTGCTTTCGATTTTGAGACCACGTTTCGCGTTCATTACGAACGCATTGCCCGCGTCATCGCACGGGTGGTTGGCGACCCGGCGCGCGCGGAGGAACTCGCAGTTGAGGTCTTATGGAAGCTTTGGCGGAACCCGCGGGCGCAGGGCGAACAGGCCGGTGGCTGGCTTTATCGGGGGGCGGTTCGCATGGCCCTCGACGAACTGCGCCGGCAGAACCGGCGCCATCGTTATGAACGGCTGATCGGAATTACCGAACGGCCGAAGAACCCCGAGGAGGCGCACGCCGCAAGCGAGGACCAGCAGCAGGTCCGGCGGGTTCTGGCCGCGCTCGACCGGCGACAGGCCGGTTTGCTGCTTCTGCGCAGCAATGGTCTCAGCTACGAGGAACTGGCTTCCGCCCTCGATTTAAATCCCACTTCGGTCGGTACTCTGATCAGCCGCGCTCAGCAGGCGTTCCGAAAGGAATATGAGAGGCAATATGGAAAACAACGAAATCGGTAACCGGGTAAGCGATCGTCTGGCCTTACTCGATCCGCCCGCCGCATGGCGGCCGGACGCGAATCGCGGCCTGGAACGGCTGTACGCGCGCGATCGGGCGAGTGTCACTCTTCGTCGCAGATGGACATGGACCCTGACCACGGCTTCCGCTGCGTGTATTCTCCTGCTGGCCCTTTCGGCGCCGCAGGCGTGCGCGTTTGGGGCGTGTTTGAAGCCATCCGCGCCGGTCAGTGCCGCCCCAACCGCGGTCGCGAAGGTCGAAGCGCCGAAGCATGAGCCGCCGAAGATTTCAGGCTTCAAAATTTCCGGATCGCCTTCCGCTCCGATCACTCTGGAGATCTACTCGGACTATGAATGTCCGTACTGCGTACGATTTTTCGATGAGACCGTTCCGCTGATCGTTGCGCAATACGTACTGACGGGGAAGGTGAAACTGGTGCACCGCGATTTCCCGTTGCCGCAGCATCCCTGGGCCCGGCTGGCCGCGCGCTATGCCA
Source organism: Terriglobia bacterium (assembly GCA_963764845.1). Taxonomy (GTDB): domain Bacteria; phylum Acidobacteriota; class Terriglobia; order Bryobacterales; family Bryobacteraceae; genus BOG-234. The sequence goes on from CAVXUE010000003.1 coordinate 257,494, forward strand.
ATGCGGCCGGCGAACTGGGGCAATACGATCCGGCGGTGAACCAGATCTTCCAAACACAGAACCTATGGCGCGATACCGGCACGATCGATGGGCAACTGGCGCAAGTACTCCCGCCGGGCGTGATGCAGAGAGTCCGAAATCTCGTGCAGCATGATTCCACGCTGGACGAGACCGTGGCCGCGGATCTCGAAATTGCGGCCCACGATCACATCAATCAAACGCCGAGTCTGGTGATTGAAGCGAAAGGAGGGCGCGTAACCCTGGCGCCCGCTCCCTCTTTCACGGTGCTGAAGAACTATCTGGATCAACTGCCGGGACGTTAAGCGGGGCTGGCTTAGCTTAGGCTACCGTCGGACGCGAAAGCCATATTCACGAACTTCCTCTCCCGAGGCGGCGTAGAGGCGCACGAAGTAATCGCCCGGTGCGATGCTTTGTTGCGCCTTCACAGAAAGGCCGCCGGCAACGCTCCGGGCCTGACCGCTCCAAACAATCCGGCCCGTAGCGTTTACAATGGCAACACGAAACGCCGCAGCTCCCCCATCTCCCGGCGGGGTATCGGCAAGCGTGAGATCCAGTTCGCGGGCCGGGACGGTGACAGCCATTTCGCCGCGCGTGGCGCTGAGCTGGAGGTTTGCTACCGGGGCGAATCCGCCCTGCCGGCCCGAAAACATCGAAATGGCCACTGCCAGCGCAAGCAGAGCGACCGCGAGCGAGGCTTTCGGCCACGGCAGCCAGGCGAACAAATCGGCCTGTTTCGAAATCGCGATCGCCGAGTTGGGTCCAAACGCTTCCTTGATGCCGACCGCAAAAGCTTCGATAGCGTCAAGCTGGTCCCGGCATGCCGAACAGGCCATCAGATGCTCTTCCAGTGCGTCCAATAGAGGTTGATCGGAAACCGCCAACCGGCCGAGCGCATATGCCTCCAACTGATCTTCTGTCCCGTGGAGACTCAGATTCACACGGTGCTCCTTATACAGAGAGTGGGGTATTCCTGGTATTTTTCTCACTCTTTTTTCAGATTCGCTTCTGCAGATTGATCCCCACCCCGGCGGCGAGTCTCTTCCCCATCTCTCCGAAACGCGCCTTGGCCCTCGATTTGAGCAGGCGGAACTGGTTATAGCTCAGACTCATTTCCGCGCAAATCTGTTCCTGCGTCTGTTCCAGAACATAGAAGCGGTTCAGGATATCCCGATCCCGGCGGGAAACTCCGTTCAGCACCTTGCGCGCGATCTCGGCCCGCTGCATGGCGATTACGCTGCGCTCGGGATTCTCCCTCCAGTCGGAAAGGGTGAACATGCGAGTCCTCGAAGTCCACGCGGTTGCGCCGCTGCTGGACGGCGATATCGATCGATGCCGCGATCTGACGCTTGACCACGGTGCGAACATAACCCATCAGCCGCTCGGGCTCGCGCAGATCGCCGTTGCGGATGGCCTGAGTCACGATCACGAAGCAATCGTGTACTTTGTCATCGAGATCGTCCGGTCCGAGATTCCGCAGCAGGAAATATCGTATTCCCTTGGCGAAAATGCCGTATAGCTCTGCCATCGCCTCCGCGTCGTCATTGCGGATCCGCGTGACCAGCGCAGTCCAGTCGGGAACCTGCAAGACGATCGGCTGACCGCGCCCGGAGGCGCGAGGATCTTCGTCAGCCGGGACCATTAGACCTGCCAGTGCAATGGACATTACTTCATTCCCTTCCCAGGAGGAAATAGGCGGCCCAGACAGCCGCGGTGGTTCTCCGTGTTCCCTTTGATCGCCGCTCGCTGCGCCCACTGCAGGGCGAAGGCCGGGCCCGCGCTCCGGATGCGCCCGCGAAGCCCGGTAGAATTCGACCATCAGATTCTTGCCGGCTTCATCCGGGATATCCCAGCTGGTGGCGAGTACGGACCGGGCGCCGGCGCCGATCCATGCCCGGGTCAAGCCCATGAGCCCCGCGCCAGGCAGCGCGTCTCCCTGACCGGAATGGCAGCCATTCAGGACGACGAGGCCGGCCGTGACGGGATGCGCGACGATCTCGGTGGGCCCCATCAATCCCATCGCGCCCGACCGATCGAGACTGAGCGCAATCAGTCCGGAAGAATGATCCGCCGGGCGACGTCACGACGTGGGTGGCGAAGTGGATTACCGAGGGATTGGCATCAAGAGCAGAGCGGACATTTGCAAGATCCGCGTCTTCCCCCATGAGAAGTCTGGTTCCGGCCGAACCCCAGGCGCGGGAACACGCCTGCAACTCCGCTCGCGTGGCCGGGAGGCGGGGCAGGACGATATCCCGCGGCTTGTCTCTGGCTCCCCGGTAGCGGATGTCGGCGGCGTTATAGACGGGGTCGCCGATACCGAGGAAACCACTGCCTGTCGGGGGCTTTCTGCCGCGACAGCATCAGAGCGGCCGGGATAGACTCCAATGCGGCGCGCTCGATGAGATAAACGGGTTCGTCTTTTCGCATGCCCGCATTTTCTACAAGCGCCGCGAAAGGAAGGTCGAACAATGGCCCATCCAGTTCGAGGAGCCACCGTTTGTGAGCCAGGTATGCCGGGCAGGACCGAACCGAAGAGATCCCGATACAGCCGATTACCGAGGCCGGCCGCCTGCGCCGTGCCTCCTTTCGTGGCCATGGTGAACTGGGCAACCCGGGCGCGGAGGGTTTCCATTGAGGGGATGGCGTAAACATCGACACCGGTCCGATCGACAGCCCAAAGCCATCCGCCGGACTTCGTGAAATAGAAGCTGAACAGAACGCTGCCGGGATCGAGAACGCTTCGCACATGCTCCAGTGCGGACTGCGCGCGCTCGGATCGCGGATCTGAGGCTGCAATGGCCTCCGCTTCCTGCAACTCCAGCTGCAAGGCGTCGGCGTGCCCCCGCAGCTCAGCCGTCGGCTGATTTACGAGCGTGCGCTCGGTCGACTGGTAGCGGGTAAGCAAATCCCAGTAGCTTTCCGGAAGCCGAGTCCGCCAGTCATTCGAAGCCGGGAGCAGGGCGCGCAGACTCCAGAGGCGGTCCTGCTCAGCGGCGTCAAACGTTTCTCCTAGCAGAGCCCTCTCCCCGGTTTGCCGGGCCAGCCGGTTGCCGGCATCGACCAGACCCGCATCCACGCGGCTCAGATCTCCTTCCAGCCCGACGCGATCCTGATCGGCGGGAACGATATCGGCGCGCATCAGAGCGGCAATGCGGCGAGCCTCGCGGAAATCCGCCAGCGCGCCGCTCAGATCGGAATGATCGAGCTTGAACCGCCCGCGGTCCGCATACAGCACCCATCGCGGGGTCAGACTTTGCGGCGCGGCGATGGCGGCGTCGAACAGAGACTCGGCCGAGCGCGAATCCCCCTTGCGGTCCCTGACCTCCGCGAGACCGCGCAGAACGTTGGCGGAGGCCGTAAGGCGGTGAACCCGCACCAGCATCAACGCCTCGCTCAATGCCGCTTCGGCATCGTCCACGCGATCGGCTTCGAGCGCGGCGGCCCCCAGGCTCGCCAGTATGCGCGCCGTGCTGTCGAGGTCGCCCTGCTCTTTCAGTTCGTCGACAGCCGCAAGATAAATGCCCTCCGCTTCGTCAAAGCGATTCAGGTGGGCCAGAGCGCTGGCGAGCTGGAACCGGAGTTTCGCCCGTGTCGAGGGATCGGCGCTTCGCGCCGGGCCGGCCAAGGCTTCCCGTGCGATCCGCACGGCCGCCGCCGGCTTGCCCATTTGCACATACAGGCTGGCCAGATTATTCATCGTCATCGCCAGGGGGACAGACTCCCGCGATGCCTGCGCAGCCTGGCGAGCCTTAAGAAAATCGGCCAGCGCGTCGCGGTAATCGAGACGGGCAAGCGCCGATCCGCCCGCGTTGTTCCAGTTCATCGCGGCCGAGCACAGATCACCGCCGTGTTGAGAGAGCAATGCGGCATCGAGAAAGAGAGCGCGGGCTTTGAGATAGCTGCCCCGGGCATAGAACTGCTTACCCGCCGTGTTGCCCGAACAAATTTCCGGCGTAAGCGATGAGTTGCGGACCGTGATGGACGATGCCGCTGAAGTCCCCCAGAGACCATTCAGCGACAGCGCGGTCAGCGTTAAACCAATGACGGCGCTTGGCTTCCAGCAATTCTTCAACACCCGAGGGTGCCCCGGCAAGACCCGGTGATATCGCGCAACTAATTGTGCGGTCTATCACCGAGTCTACCAGAGTTTTAAAATCGCTCGTGGCGATTTACCCGGATTTTCCGGGTTGTTGGTCGGCGATGCGCTCTGTCAGCGCATGTTTGCAGCTAGTTACAGACCGAGAAAAGAACCGATGATGATAATCGGATCGTCGCCCATGGGTTTCGCTTTCTGCACTTCCCGTTTGCCGTAACCGGGAGACGAGCCCAGGGTATCCGAGCTACGAAAAAACCCGATTTTTAAGCGCGGCAAGCATTTGAAAACAAAGCAAAAGAAAAATTTATTCTGCGCTTTACGGACCCACGTTTTCTGGCAGAATCAAGTTGTGGACCCGCGCGCCGCGAAGTACCGGAACGAAGAACCGGCCCGCCGGTATCTGGGAAAAACGCTCTGGCCGGACGGCCCGGCCTGTCCGCACCGCGGCGTGGAACGAACATGCCTCGCTCCCGAGTACCACCTTTTACCAGCGTGGCCCCAGAACGTCTATTCAGGCCATCGGCAAGGAAGAGTTCGAGCGGCGGTTTGGTGTGGATCTGGAAGCGGCGATTGTGGAAATACAACCGGCTGTATGAGGAAATCCATGCGAACCGATTTGCGACTTGAGGGTTGAACCGGATGTTCCGGGGACACGGTGTGACCGGCCGCGACGGCAAAATCACGGCGGGCCGAACATGGTGAACGGTCGCACGCCTGCCGGAAACGATACACAGCTGAGACGCCATCCACGCCAGATACTTCGGATCGTCTTCCCCGCCACGCCGCGGCTTGCTTCGCCTGCTCTTAATCGGCGAACGGGTCGGCGGCACCGTTGTAAACCGCGCGGTGCAAATCGGCGAGCGCGTAACCTACGCAAGCTCCAGCCTGAATGACCATAACCGCTATCGCGAGAACCCTGCCGACATTACTCCCGCGAATCATCTCTTACCACCAAAACGGAAATCAGCCTCCGCGCTTAACGAAGGCCGATTTCCGTATTCTCGTGGTTAACCCCGCCAGCGCAGGATAGGCAGGGGTTTCTCAGGGACCGCCGCCGCCATCGCGGCGAGGCTCGCAGCCTTACGCGCCGCATGTGTCCCATAGGGAACCTCCTTCAAACCGAGAGGAATTCCTTTCGGAAGCGGTCGAGGCAACGGGAAAGCGGAAATCAAACCGTCATACATCGCGCATACCGTTTCCCAATAGTAGATGTCTCCCTGGGCGTTCGAATCGTAGTACACCGGCGCGTATGCCTCAAGTTGGGCGGCGGTGCAGTACCACCCGAGAGGTTCGAAGCTGTCCGGGTAAACCAGATAGTTACTCCCCCAACCAGCGCCGCCGTTGTCGCAGGATTGCGCAAGCGCCGCCGTGGGCGCGACAAAACACACGCACACGACCAGCATGAGCGCAACGATGGACAGCAAATTCATGATATTCGTTTTCATTCTTTCGTTTCCTTTCCTTCCAAAGACTTTGAGAGGCGGCTCCGAACCGCGGGGCCGCGTTGTTTCAACTGAGACGAGCCCAGGGTATCCGGGCTACGGAAGCAACCCGATTCTATAGCGCGGCAAGCATCTGAAAACAAAGCAAAAGAAAAATTTATTCTGCGCTTTACGGACCCACGTTTTCTGGCAGAATCAAGTTGTGGACCCGCACGCCGCGAAGTACCGGAACGAAGAATCGGCCCGCCAGTATCTGGAAAAGACGCTCTGGCCGGAAGGCCCGGCCTGTCCGCACTGCGGGGGGAACGAACCCGTTTACATGCTGGAGTCGAAGGCCGGGAGCGAGCACCGCTTGCGTCCCGGAGTCTATAAGTGCGGCGGATGCCGTAAGCGATTTACCGTCACGGCAGGGACGATCTTTCGGGGCTCCCATATCGCGCTTCACAAATGGCTGCTGGCCTGCGAGCTGATGTGCTCGACGAAGCGCGGCGTCAGCGCGCTGAGTTTGCAGCAGGAGCTTCAACTGGGGTCGTATCGCAGTGCGTGGTTCATGTGCAGGAGGATTCGCTGGGCTCTCGACACTATCCCCGAGCACCTGCGCAAACTCGACGCGATGCAGTCTTTATTGGAAGTGACGCCGGCGGCCGGCATGCCGCGCCCGGGGACGCGGCGTCAGAAATCCGTCTGGGTTCAGGTCGACGAAGAACTGCATGGGAAGGAGAAGAAGGGCAGAGCGCCGCGCGCCGGCGCTCTGCCCGAAAAAAGCAACCGGTTCTGACTTAGCGCAACGAGCTGGTTGTCGGGTTGATCGGCTGCCCGATTAGGTCACCGCTCACGATCATCTCCACGCGGCGGTTCTGCTGGCGTCCCGCCGCCGTATCGTTGGAAGCGACCGGATCCGCTTTGCCGAATCCCATCGATTGGACACCGGCCTGGCCGATGCCGTTCGAAGTCAGGTAATCGCGGACCGCATCCGCACGGCGTTGCGAGAGTTTGATGTTATAGTCGTCCGACCCTACGCTATCGGTATGGCCCTCGACATTCATGTGAAGAGTCGGATAGGCGAGAAGGATTCCGGAGACCTTCGCCAGTTTCTCTTTCGCGCCCTGCTTCAAAGTGGCCTGATCGAAGTCGAACAGCACATCGGAGAGGCTCACGATCAAACCGCGTGCTGTGTCGCGCGTTTCGAGAATGGCGTTCAGCTGTTCGCGCAGGCGATTCCGTAGCGCCTGGGCATCCTGCTCGGCCTGGACGCGCTCCGCTTTGGCGGCGGCGGTCTCATTCGCCAGGCGTTGTTGTTCGGCTTTGGCGGCGGCGGTCTCATTCGCCAGGCGTTGTTGTTCGGCTATGGCAGCCTGGCGGGCAGTCTCCGCGTCCTGTTGAGCGTTGCGAGCCTCCAAAGTGGCAATCTGGGCTTCGTGCTTAGCCTGCTCCGCAGCGGCTCGCTCGGCATCGGACTGAGCCCGGAGAGCGGCTTGCCGGGCGGCTTCGTCAATGGCTGCCGCAGCCTGCCTCCTGGCTTCTTCCTCCCTGCGCGCCGCGGCCTGTTCGGCGGCGTCGCGTTCCTTCACGATGCTGATGCGCCGTGCGTCTTCCGCCTGCTGGGTGGCTTCACGGGCCACTGTGTTCAGCTCTTTTTCGTTCCGGGTGCGAAAGTAGCCCTCCGCGTTCTCCATATTCACCGCAACCTTCGCCATAACGTCGGGGGCAAAAATATCGGCTCCCTGGGCCTTCGCGATCGCGATGGCTTCGCGGGCTTCGCGCAACTGCAGGGGAACGCGCAGATCGGACACAAAAGGAGCAAGCGCTCCAGGAGCAACGTTCATCGTGTAATCGCCGCGCTTCAGCAGCTCATACTTTGCGTCTACGATCTCCCACGTCCCGGAAGTGTCCCGGCGGACAAAGTTTTCCATGACTACGACGTCCGAGGGCTGGCTGACCGAGAAGTACGGCTCCGCGGTCACGATCATTCCGAACGATTGAAGATCGGTTGTCGAGTAGAGTTCGGCGTGTCTTGTATCGGGATCCTTGAGAGTCACTTCACCGAGACGTTCGGCGCGGCCTTCCGGGCTGATCGCCCAAAGGACGAAGGTGAGATATTCGGGGCCGAACTGCGCGGGATTCGAGAGACGGTCAAACCTGAGCGATATCCGGGTGGCGCCAGTGTTTGCGGTCACACTTGCTTCGCCTCGCGCGTCGGGCATGAGCGCCGTGCCGCGAAAATCGATGTGGGTGGTTCCCTGGCGGTTATGGTAATTGACCGCGGTGACCGATTTCGATGTTACCTCGACGCGAAAGATTGGTTCCGAGCCGTTGGGGCCGGGCCCGACGCCCCTCTGAACGGGGCTCGGAATCTGCGCCCACGCAGCGGCGCAGGATAACAGAATGATGCCGGTGATTTTCATGCTTTCTGCCTCCAATAACAGGCTTGTATTTGCACGCCGTGTGCCGTTGTTCGAAAGCGCCTATGTAGGGAATTTAACCTGTGTTTCCGCAACTCAAACCCTCCCGCTCCGGTTTAGTGGAGTGAGAACCGGGCAACCCGGTCTGAAGAAAGAGGAGGTAAATAATTCCATGAAACTCAATCGTGCACTCATAACCGGGATCTTTCTGACGGGAAGCGTTCTGTGTGTAATGGCTCAATCGAACGATCCGACAGTCAACCAGCGCCGCGAAAACCAGCAGGACCGGGTCGCGAACGGCGTCCAGTCGGGTCAGCTTACGGCTGGTGAGACGAAGAACCTCGAAGGGAATGAAGCGAACCTGAACCGCGAAGTCCGCGACGACCGCCAGGCAGACGGCGGCAAGCTCACGCAGCAGGAAAAGAAGCAGGTGAACAGGCAGCAGAACGGACTCAGCAGGCAGATCTACAACGACAAGCACAATGCGAACGTCGCCCACTACGGCAACAACGAAGTGGGGCAGCGGCGCGAGAATCAGCAGGATCGCATTGCGCAGGGGATGCGCAGCGGCAGCCTGAATGCCGGACAGACGGCGCATCTGGAGAACAGGGAGCAGGGAATCAATCAGAGGATTGCGGCCGATCGCCAGGCCAACGGCGGCAAGCTCACCGGCCAGGAAAAGACCCGGATCAACCGCGCTCAAAGTGGCGCGAGCCGGGCGATTTACAGAGGCAAACACGGCTGAAGGCAGTTCCAGATGCAGCCGAAGCTCTTATAATTGAATCTCCAACGGCATATGAAGGCTGTCTGTCTACTCAGCGGAGGGCTCGATTCCGCCACCTGCCTCGCGTATGCCCGCCGCGAGGGATTCGAGTGCCACGCGCTCTCGTTCGACTACGGCCAGCGCCACCACATCGAGCTGGAAGCCGCCCGGAAGATCGCGCTCTCTCTCGGCGCGGCGGATCACCGCGTGGCGAAGATCGATCTTCGGGTGTTCGGGCACTCCGCTCTGACCGACGATATCGAGGTGCCAAAGGGGCGCAACGAAGCTGCCATGAACCACGGAATCCCGATAACCTACGTGCCCGCGCGGAATACGATTTTTCTTTCCTTCGCACTGGCGTGGGCGGAGGTTCTGGAGGCGAGCGACATTTTCATCGGCGTGAACGCACTCGATTACTCGGGGTATCCCGATTGCCGTCCGGTGTTCATCGAAGCGTTCGAACGCATGAGCAATCTGGCGACGAAGGCCGGCGTCGAAGGGCGCACGCACATTCACATCCGCACGCCGCTGATCCAGCTTTCGAAGGCCGATATCGTTCGGATGGGTCAGGAGTTGAGCCTGCCGTTCGCGCTCACTCACAGCTGTTACGATCCGGACCCGGCCGGCCGCGCGTGCGGCGCGTGCGATTCCTGCCTGCTGCGCGCGAAAGGCTTTCGCGAAGCAGGCATCGCGGACCCGGCATGCGTATAGCCGAAATCTTCTACTCCGTCCAGGGCGAGGGAGGTCTGGTCGGTGTGCCCTCCATTTTCGTTCGTACGAGCGGGTGCAATCTGCGCTGCTCCTGGTGCGACACGCCTTACACTTCGTGGAATCCCGAAGGCGACGATCTGAGCATCGATGAGATTGTCAGCCGGGCGGCGGCATTCAGCGCCGCGGGGCATGTCGTGCTCACGGGCGGCGAGCCGATGATCGCTCCGGGAATCGCAGAACTGTCGCGGCGATTCCGGGAGCGGGGAATGCATATCACGGTCGAAACCGCCGGTACGGTGTTCGCGCCTGTCGAATGCGATCTGATGAGCATCAGTCCGAAGCTCGCAAACTCCGTTCCGGATGGCGTCTTCAAGGCGCAACACGAAAGGCTGCGGATCCAACCGGATGTACTGCGGCGATTGATGTCGCTCTATGAGTATCAGCTGAAATTCGTCATCGCGCGCGAGGAAGATGTGGACGAAGCGCGCGCGGTGATCGCGCAACTCAATGCGCCGGCGTCAAGAGTGATCCTGATGCCGGAAGGCATCGCGTCAGAGACCCTCGACGCCCGAGGCGTCTGGATCGCCGAAATCTGCAAGCAATACGGATTTCGTTTCAGTCCGAGACTGCACGTGCATCTTTGGGGCAACAAGCGCGGCGTTTGAGCATTCGGGGGTGGCGAAGGCTCCGACCTTGAATTGAATCAGCCGCCGATCGAATACATGGGCCGCGGCGGGGGAACGAACTTCGGCGGAGTTGATCTGGTGGCCGATCCACTTTTCCGAAACGTTCTGTTTCAGGGCGGCCGCGATCTGCTCGTCAGGCGCGCCGGAACGCAGCAGGCCTTTCACATCGGTCTCTTCGATCGCGAACAGGCAGTAGCGAATCTTGCCGTCCGACGTCAGGCGGATGCGATTGCAGTTCAGGCAGAACGGCTTGCTGACGGAGGCGACGAATCCCACTCGTCCGCCGCCATCGGCGTAAGCGAAATCGGTCGCGGGAGCGCGCAGATCGCGATCCGGCACTTCCACCAGGGGCGAGATCTCGCGCGACAGCATCGCGATGATGTCGTCGGCGAGACAGCACCTTGCTCCGATCCCACAGAGACTGCGAATCGAGCGGCATGAACTCGATGAAGCGCGGCTCGAACCCGCGCTCCCGGCAGTAGAGCGCCATGGGAACGATGTCGGGCTCGATCAGGCCCTTTACCGCGACGATGTTGAGCTTGATCTTGCGTGAATCCCACGCGCACGGCCGCGTCGATTCCGGCCAGCACGCGCGGCAGGTCGTCGCGGCGCGTGATTTGTTTGAAGCGCTCGCGATCCAGCGTGTCGAGGTGGATGTTCAGGCGGCGCAGACCCGGCATCGTAGAGCGCCTGCGCGTGCTGCTCCAGCAGCACGGCGTTGGTGGTGAGCGCGATGTCCTGAATCCCCGGAATGCGCGCCGAGGCGTTCGATCAGCTGCGGCAGGTCGCGCCGCAGCAGCGGCTCGCCGCCGGTGAGCCGCAGTTTGTTGACGCCGAGGCTGGCCGCGACGCGCACGAAACGCTCGATCTCTTCGAAGGTGAGGATCTCCTGGCGGGGCGCAAACTGCGCGGCTTCTTCCGGCATGCAGTAGAAGCAGCGGATATTGCAGCGGTCGGTGACGCTGATCCGCAGACTGTCGTGGATGCGTGCCGAAACCGTCGATGAGATTCTGCAGACATTCGCTTAGTTCACCGCCAGCATACGCTCGATCGGCATCAGCGCGCGGCGCATGAGGTCTTCCGACAATTCGACCCGCGGTTCGAGATTCAGCAGCGCGTCCCGCAGTTTTTCCAGCGTATTGAGCCGCATGTACGGGCACTCGCTGCAATTGCAGTTCTCGTTCTTGACGTAGTGGAACTTCTTCGCCGGGCGCCACGCGCTCCAGCGAGAAGTTTACGCCGCTTTCGGTCATCACGATGAACTCGGGCGCCGGGCTGGCCGCGCAATACTCGATGATCGCCGAAGTGGAGCCGATGAAATCGGCGTGGCTGAAGCACCGCTTCCGGGCATTCGGGATGCGCCACGACGATCGGCCTCCGGGAAACGCCGCCTTCGCATCGAGCAGCCGCCGCACCGGGAACGTCTCGTGCACGATGCAGGCGCCCTGCCAGATCTTCATGTTCTCGCGGCCGGTCTGCTGCTTCACATAGTTGCCCAGATTGCGGTCCGGCAGAAACAGAATCGGCTTGATCGGCCGGAATCGAATTGACGATCTTCACGGCATTGCGCGAAGTGCAGAGAATGTCGGATTCCGCTTTCACTTCGACGGAAGTGTTGATATAGCTGACGATGACGTGATCGGGATTGCGCCGCCTGAATTCGCGGATCGGCTCGACCGGGCAGCCTTCCACCAGACTGCAGCTGGCGTTCTTATCGGGCACGATGACAATGCGCGACGGGTTCAGAACCTTCGCCGTCTCCGCCATGAACCAGACGCCGCAGAACGCAATGACGTCGCCTTCGGCTTCACGGGCTTTGCGGGCAAGCTCCAGGCTGTCGCCGACCACGTCCGCCAGTTCCTGAATCTCCGCGTCCTGATAATGGTGAGCGAGCAGGATGGCGCGCCGATCGCGCTTCAGTTCGAGAATTTCTTCCGCGAGGGTGGTGCTCGGGGCCATCATAGAAGGAGAAGCGAACTGATTCTGCTCTGTAACTTCATCTTAACAACGCGTCTTAACACGTCCTGACAAGCGAATGCGAGTTGTATTGATTTCCACCTACGATCTCGGCCGGCAGCCATTCGGGCTCGCCTCTCCCGCTGCCTGGCTGCGGACCGAAGGCCACGAGGTCACGACCGCCGATCTTTCGCGCGAATCCCTGCCGGTCGAAGCCGTCCGGAACGCGGACTGGATTGCCTTTCATCTTCCCATGCATACCGCGACGCGCATGGCCATTCCGCAGATCGAGGTCGTGCGCGGCGCTCAATCCCGCGGCGCGCATCTGTTGTTACGGTCTTTACGCTCCCGTCAATGAAGAGATGCTGCGGGCGCTGGGCGTGGCTCACGTAATCGGCGGCGAGTTCGAGCGGGCGCTGGCGGACCTGATCGTCGGGCCGTGCGGCATCGGTGCTGCCGGTCATTCTGGATCGCCTGCCGTTTCAGACGCCCGACCGCACGACGCTGCCGCGTTGCTGGACGAATATGCCGGGCTGATGCATGGCGGTGAGCGGAAGATCGGTCGGCTACACGGAAGCCAGCCGCGGATGCAAGCATCTTTGCCGCCATTGCCCGATCGTGCCGGTTTACGAGGGCCGATTCCGCGTTGTGCAGCGCGACGTGGTGCTGGCGGATATCCGCCAGCAGATTGCGGCGGGCGCGCAGCACATCACGTTCGGCGATCCCGATTTCTTCAATGGGCCGGGGCACGCGCTGGCGATCGTCGAGGCGTTCCAGCGCGAGTTTCCGGGCGTGACTTACGACGTCACGATCAAGATCGAACACCTGCTGAAACATCGCGATGCTTTGCCGGTTCTGGCGCGCACGGGGTGTCTGTTCATCACCAGCGCGGTCGAATCGCTCGACGATGGCGTGCTCGCGCGGCTGGCAAAGGGCCACACGCGGGCGGATTTCGTGGAAGCGCTGGAGCTGACGCGGGCGCACGGATTGACCATGGTCCCGACCTTTGTTTCGTTCACGCCGTGGACGACGCGCGGAGATGTATCTGGATCTGCTGCGGGCGATTCGCGATCTCGACCTGGTGGCAAATGTGGCGCCGATCCAGCTGGCGATCCGGCTGCTCGATTCCGGCGGGTTCGAAGATGCTGGAACTGGCCGACTTCGAAACCGGCGAGTTCGATCCGGCGGCGCTTTCCTGGCGCTGGCAGCACCCGGATCCGGAGATGGACCGGCTTTGTTCCGACCTGCAGAAGCTGGTCCGCGCGGGCGACCGCCGGGGTGCGTCGCGGACGGAACTGTTCGAGATGATCTGGGAGCGGGCATTCGGGCGTGCTGCCCGGATTTCCATCTGCCGGACCGCGCCACGATTCCGTATCTGACAGAACCCTGGTATTGTTGAGCGGAGCCCGACGAAGAGCAGTTGGCTCTTGTATAAGGACTTTTACGGATAAATCACGTCGAGACGGCTCAGATAATCCCCGAGGCGGGAAATCTGTTCGGAGGCCGCTCCCACGTCGTTTCCCGCCGCGGCGCTCTCGATCTCGCGCCCGATCTCGGTGATCTCGGCGAAGCCATAGCCAAGCCCGCACCCCTTCATGCCGTGTGCAATTCTGCGCGCGGCGTCGAGATCCTTCCGGGAAACGGCATCCGCGAGGTCGACGAGGCTTTTCGCGCATTTGGCGAGATAGCCCGGAATCAGATCCTCAAGACCCTCTTTCGCCATGACCCGGACACGGGAGACATCGGCTTGGGGCACCGGACCGGGCGCCGGATCTGTTGAAGGATCCGCCTCCGGCAAATCGATCGGCGGCGGCTCGGCGGAGGACGCCAGGCGCTCAATGGCGCCGACCAGCGATCGCTCGGTTATCGGGCTTGGATACATAGTCGTCCATCCCCGCGCTCAGACATTTTTCCCGATCACCCTGGAGCGCATGAGCGGTCATGGCGACGATTGGCGTGTGCCGCGACTCGCCTTCGCGTTCGCGGATGGCCGCGGTAGCCTGAAAACCATCCATTTCCGGCATCTGGCAATCCATCAGCACGAGCGGATAGACGAAGCTGGCATGTCATCGCCAGTGCCTGCCTTCCGTTGGCGGCGACATCGCAATCGTAGCCATGCTTCCGCAGCAGCCGCACTGTAAGCTTCTGGTTATCGACATTGTCTTCGACCACCAGAAGCCGGGGTCCGGGGAGCAAACCGCGAGGCTTCGCGGGCATCGGAATCCCAAGGATCTCGAGCGGCGGCCGCAGCGCCATCGCGATGGCTTTGTGAAGCTGATGCCTTCGCGCCGGCCGAGTCAGGAAGAGGGTGACGCCGGCTGCGTCTGCCATTTCGGCGGCTGCCATTTCGGCGGCCTTCCGGTCTCGCGGAAGAAACCATCATCACGACGGGAGTCGCGCGCGCCGTTGGGTCGGACCGGATCATTCGGGCGACATCGACACCATTCGTACCCGGCACGTTGTAATCGAGAACCAGCAGGCCGAAAGGCCGCCGCGAGAGGGTGGCTTCCCGAATCCGCGCCAGCGCCTCCTCGGGGGTCCCGGCTATCTCGGGCTTCATCTTCCATGACTCCAACTGTTCTTTGATGCCCGATCGGGCGGCGGCATCGTCGACGATCACCAGCGCCCGAACGCCAACCAATCCGGCCGAGGATTCGGGGTCGAACCCATTTCGTCTCCCGCGCGCGTTCGAACGGAACCTGAAACCAGAATGTCGAGCCCTGGCCGGGCTGGCTGTCAACGCCAATCGTCCCACCCATCATTTCGATCAGCCGTTTGACGATGGCCAGACCCAGACCGGTTCCGCCATACCTTCGCGTGGTCGACCCGTCGGCCTGCGTGAACGGCTGGAAAATACGCTCCTGGGCCTCCGGTGAGATTCCAATTCCGGAATCCCCGACCTCGAACCGCAGGCTGGTCCCGTGGCTCCGCGCCTCTACCGACCACAACGCGCAGATGGATTTCGCCGCGATTCGGTAAACTTAACGGCGTTCCCGACCAGGTTGGTCAGGACCTGCCGCAGACGCCCGCCGTCGCCGTAAAGATACTGCGGCACATCGGACTCGACGAACCGGCTTAACGCCAGCCCTTTGCGGTGCGCCTGCCGGTAAAAGAGGGAGGTGACATCTCCGACCACGCCGTCGACTTCAAAATCGGCAGGATCGATTTCCAGTTTGCCTGCCTCCATTTTGGAAAAATCGAGATTATCGTTGATCACAACCAGGAGCGACTCGGCCCCGTTGCGGATCGTATCCGCCAGGTCCCTCTGATCCGGGGTGAGATCGGTCTCGATCAGCAGCCCGCTCATCCCGACCAGCACATTTATGGGCGTACGGATCTCGTGGCTCATGTTGGCCAGGAACTCCGATTTCAGGCGGGCCGCTTCGAGCATCCTGTGTTCGGCGCGCTTGCGTTCCGTAATGTCCACGATCGAGTAGAGCACCGACAGCTCCCCTTCAGTCTGAATGGGGTTCAGGCTGATCTCGACCGGAAATTCCGAACCGTCCTTGCGCAGGCCGGACAAACCCTGCCGCGCCTGCAGAGCGCGCGCTTCCCGACCGGTGAACGCGCCGGTTCCGCGCAGGAGCGGGGGAAGGAGCATGTCCGCGGGTTGTCCGAGCAGTTCCTCTCTCCCGAATCCGAACATCTTTTCGGCCATGGAATTGACCAGCGTTAAAGCGCCGGCCCGATCCACCATGAGGATTCCATTCGGCGAAAGATCGATCAATGCGTGGGACCGCCGACCGGCAGCGGTCAGCTCGGCGTTTTTCGCTTTCAGATCCCGCGCCATCTCCTTCGCCGCCGCCTCGACGCGCTTTCGCCGGATCGCCAGCGCAAGGCCCGATGCCGACGTGGCCAGCGCCTCCATCGCCAGATCCGATACGGGCCGCCTCGAAACCATGGCCGCCACGCCCACCAGCTTGCCTCTCGACATCAGCGGGTGTCCGGCAAACGCCGTCAACCCTTCCCGCTTCGCCCATTCCGGGTCCATCAGATGCGGGTCATTGAGCAGATCGTTGGTGGCGTAGGGCCGGCATTCCGCGGCTATCTCCTCGACGAAGGCTCCTACCGGCATGTGCGCATAGGCGTCGCCTGCGAACGTGCCGGACTCCGCGGTGGCCTGGAGCTGGAGACCGGCCGATGACACGGTCCAGACGCGCGCAAAGTTCGCATCGAGGTGTTTCACGACAGCCAGGACCCACGACTGCAGAATCTCGGAAAGACTGTGGTCCGCGCCCAGCGTCAGGATGGTCTCCCGGGCGAACGCCAGAGCCGATTGCTCAGTCACCGTACCGGGATCTTCGTGCGATTTCAATTTTTCGGCAGACTGCATCTGGATTCTATCGGCAAGCTCGGCGAAAAAATCGCGTACCCTCGTTTTCCGTAGTGCGCAATCCCCGTCAAATTCTCCGGCAGAACACAAAAATTGATTTTTTGCCAATTACCCACTAAAGTGCCGGGTGATTGGTGCCGAAAGGTATTTATGCAAACCTTCGTTTCGCAGTCGCTCGACAGAGACGCGGCGGGACCCTTTTCCGAACAGCGCCTTGCCCCGGTCTTCGATCTCCAGATGGATCTGCGCCCTCCTTCGGTCCTGATCGCCGACGACGATCCCAACGTGCCGCCCCTCGTGATGGCCGCGCTGAAGCCCTATCACATGGACGCCGAGATCGTGACTGGAGGCGCGGAGGCCTTGGCGCGCCTTCGCGAGCGCTCGTACAGCCTGCTCGTTCTGGATCTCCAGATGGCGGGCGTCCATGGACTTCAGGTTTTGCGAACCCTCAGAGAAACACCCCGGTATGAGCGCGTGCCGGTCCTCATCCTCACCGCCAACGCAAGTAACGAGGCGCTGGCCCGGAGCTTCGGGAATGGAGCGGACGAATTTATCAGGAAGCCCTTCGATCTGCGCGAATTTGGCGTGCGTGCCTTCCGGCTGATCCGCCCGTTTCAACACTGAAGGGTGAAGGGCGTTCGGCTGGTCTAACCGCCGGGTTGCGACTCTGGCGCCGCAACCGCGACGGTGATTGTTGACGTCACCTCTGCGAACGAGCCATTGGTGCTCCCTACGGCTACCGATTGCTCCCCGGACGGTGTACCGGCCGGGATGGTGAAGTTGATCTGATAAAGGCCCGCATCCACCGTGAGACCCCAATAGGTAACCTGCGCCTGAACACCGTTGACCAAAACGAGGGGTTGAATGGTTGCGTCATCAATCCCCACGGCTCCGCTGCCATCCGCAACTCCCGTCGTCAGCCCGCCCAAGCCCACTACGTACATCTGAACGGTCTCGCCCGGCTGCGCCGGGCTGGCCGAATTCACACTCGAATTGTTGGCATGGGTGATCGCTCCGTCGCCGAATCCGGAGTCATTGGCGGAGATCACGCCGGGCGACGCGGGCGCGGCTGAAACGGTCACCGAATTCGACTGCGTCTGCCCGCTGGTGACCACAACCGTCGCCGTTGTTCCCGTCAGTTCGTAAGGCACGACGCAGATCACCAATCCCGGCGAAACGTAATACACGGGCGCCGCAATGCCGTTGATCGAGACACTGACGCCCGCCAGCGAAGGTTGGAGCGGCAGCGTCTGCGCGGTAGTGCTGCCGGAAGCCACGAATCCGGAACCGTAAATCGAAATCAGCTCGCCGGGGGAGATACTGTCGCCCACGGGCGCATAGGTGGCGGAACTCACGATTCCCTGCGGGTTGATCCAGACACCCGGTCCGGTAAGCGTGGGGATCTGTTCCCCGAAGAGGATGAGGAAAGAGTTCGGGGTGTTGGATGCACCCGTGCCATCCATCCCGACTCCAGCAGCCACGAGCGTTCCATCGCTACCCGGCAGCAGAAAAACTGGTCCGGTTGTTGCGTCGCCCCCGCCGCTCGCGATCCCACAGCTGCAACCGCCGCCGAATCCCTTGTTCGTCGCTGTATATCCGTTGGTGCTGGTCTGCGTAACCACGGTCGGCACGGCAGGGTTGAGGGCGGGAACCTGATGGTTCCGCCCGCTGACGAGAAAAAGGTTCGCACTGTTCACGACAGACGCCGAGTTAACGGCATCCTGGCTGAAACCCGTCATGTCGACCGCGATCTGCGCAAGCCAGTATCTTCCGTTCAGACTGGCGTTATGCGCGTTGTTGACGCCGATGAGCAGATCGTGCGCCGCGGGGTTGGCTGCCAGGAACACATTGCCCGAGGCCGAAACAAACAGGCTTCTGGTGACTCCGGACAGCAGTACGTTTGCGGGAGTGGTTGTGCCTGCCACCGGCGAAAAGGTCATGTTCCCCGAACCGTCGCTGTTTACGGTATAGGTCCCGGTAAATTCCTCGGAAGTCTGCGTCGCTCCATTGCCGACGGAAGCGATGTGGCCCAGGGGCTGGAAAGTCTGAATGTTTCCGGCGCCGTCAAACGCCGCGGTCATGCCCGAGACCCGGACCTGCGAAGTCGAAGCATTCGTCAGCTCGAAATCGACCATATGGAAGTTGGGGCTGAGTGTCGCGTTGGAAGCCGGCGGTATGGCGCTGGAGGAGGGCGCGGGAATCGCGATGAACATATCGAACAGATTGCCCGCCCCCTCCGTACTCGAACCCATCACGGCCTCGGCGCCGTAGCGGGCGTTGATCGTCAACGCCGGGGTTTGAGGATTGGTGAGTGTGACCAGACCCGCCGCGGTGAGCGAGTAGGCACCGTTCGCCGCGTACCCCGACATCGCGGGTCCCGTTCCGATAACCTGCCGACCCAGAATGGAATAATTTCCGACGCCGTCGAAAGTAATGATGCCCAGAATACTGCGCGCGTCGACTGCGTTGTTGTTGCCGTCCGTCGTGAACTCGACGTGCCGCAGGTAGTATTGGCCGCTCAAATTGCAGTTGCTCAAAGGCGACACGCCACAGGCTGCCGCCGCCAGAGCCGCACAGGAAAAGAAGAGGAACGAAGTCTGAAGGAAACGTGTGTTCACGGAGTCTCCAAAGAGCCGGCGTTATGTCCCGGGTACCGGGGCAAAGAAATATATCATGCCACACCACATGGCACAACAGGGCCGCCCGAGCGTATCGGTGCGCAAGGCTGGTGGAGATGCGGCTACCAGCCGCGTTCCTCGATTTTCCAGAGAATTCCACCTGCTTCCTCCCTGGCGTCTCGCCGGCTCACTTCCCGTGCAACGGATAGCGGAGGCGTGGACTACAGAAGGGGCCGGATTCTCAGCCTTCGACAAGGTTCTTGATACCCGCGCCACCAGTCCTCAGTGATCGGCGCCCTATATGCAGGGCAACAGAAAGGCTTCTACGAACTCGGAAGTTGGGTAGTGATGCTCAATCACGTTCATGCACTGATCTGCCCCGTGAGAGCGGCGCGCATTATGAGTTACATCGAGAACAATCCAGTCAAAGCGGGATTGTGCGGCGGTGCGAGCGCGTCGGGAGCTACAGAACGCGGCTGGTAGCCGCATCTCCATGTACCGATCATTTTGGAATCCCCCTTTTCATGCTCAGTCGTACTTTTCGTAAATGATCCGCTTGCGATCGAGGCCGGTCTCTTTCAGTTTCAATCGAACGTCATCCACCATTTCGCGCAGACCGCAGATGTAAACATCGACATCCCGGCGTTCGCCGAGGGCATCCAGAGTGTGCTGCTGCACGCGTCCCGTGCGGCCGGTCCAATTCTCCGCCGGGCGGGTCAGCGTGGGCCGGTAGTCGAAGTTCGGATACTCCGCCGCCAGAGCGCGCCATTCATCGTGATAAAGCAGCCCCTGCTCGTGGCGGACGCCGAAGATCAGCGTGAAGCGGCGATCCGGATGCTCGCGCAATCCGGCAAAGCAGCATGGAACGAAACGGGGCGATCCCGGTTCCGGTCGCGACCAGGATCGAATCGGAAACCGGGCGGCGGAGGTATGAATGCGCCATACGGCCCCTTGAAATCGATCTCGTCGCCCGGTTTCAGCAGAAACAGGAATGGCGAGAGCCTGCCGTCCTGCACCAGATTCGCGCAGAACGCGAATCGTTTGCCGTCCGGCGGCGAAGCGATCGAATAGGCGCGCGTGATCTCGTCGTCGCCGATTCGTGGCGGTGACCGAAAGAAACTGGCCGGGAACAAATGCCGCCTCCCAGTCGATGGCCTCGAATTCGAAATGTCGCGTGCCGGGCGCGATCTCGCGCGATTCGAGGAGACGAGCTTTCATGCCCTTGCGCCCATCGACTCCGCGGCCCGCGCGACGAGGATACGGCTCAGTTCGGGGTGGCCGTCGAGTGGCGGGGCGACCCGGATCGCGATTCCGTTTTCCCGCGAGAGTTCATCCACCAGCTTCGGCAAATCGCGCTGCAGATGGATGCCCAGCGTGAGGAAGTAGGGCAGCACCATGATTTCCGAGGCTCCCGATGCGACCAGCTTCCGGACCGCATCGCCCAGATTCGGCGCGGCTTCGAGAAATGCGGTCTCATACAGATCCCATCCGCCTTCGCGCGCCGCCTTCGCCGCAATGGTCCGCACGGCTTCATTGGCCGATGCCACGCTCGATCCGTGCCCGAACACCACGATGCCGATCCGCGCCATCAGAGAATGACCAGTGGCTCGTCGGCGGTCCGCCGCGATTGCGGAATCGGGTTCCTGTGAGGGCGAGTAAAATCCCCGCAGAAAATCGAGGAACGCGCGGCTCCGTTTGCGGCCGTTGTTCCGTGAGTATTCGAGCCTCTGCAGAAAAGCCAGGACGGCGAGAATGGCCGAATCCCGGATGGCTCGACACACCGCGAGCCTCGGCTTCCTTCTCCCTCACCTCGTCGATCCTCTCGTGTACGTGGCTCGCGATGGCCGCCGCAAACGTGTTGGTTGGCCGGGCTTCGTAATAGATTCCCGCCTGCAGAGTTCGCCAGGTGGCGATCAGGGCGTCGAACGCTTCGCGGACGTCATAATCGGTCGCGCCCGGAGCCTCCATGCGTTCCTTCGAAGACCGAGACGGCGAGGAATGCCAGCAGAACTTCGTTTTCGGCAGAAAATCCTCGGTGATCTGAATATCCTGATTGGGTATCGCGCGAGGCATCGAGGTCGGGCGGTCTTTCGTGCTCGTGCGCGTCGTGCAGCTACGTGCAGTCGAGCGGACAATCGATCGACTGCTCGCGCTCGGTGCCGCAGCAGATCGTACAGATTTCGCCGTGAACGCCGGGACACTCGCGGCGCGGTTTGCGGACCTGGCAGATGGCGCACTTCACTTCCCTAGTATAGGAAGGAAGCAAAGGAACGCATGCGGACCAATCTGTTCATCAAAGTCGTCGTCGAGCACGAAGAGAAGGAATCGCCGGAAAAGCTCGGCGCCGAGTTGTGCCGGCAACTGGAACGAAACTACATCGTGCGCCAGGCAGAGCTGTCGAGCTATTCGAAGGTGGAAGATTGAAAGACCGAGTTCGTAGAAGCGCAGGAAGTAGCGGTCTGTCATCCCGGCGATGAAGTTGCAAACCGCCCGGCGCGGTGAGCTGCTCGGCAGCGTCGCCGCCGGGTATTTTCTCCGGGTGCTCCAGAAGATATTCGAACAACCGGTCGAGTTTCGCGATCGAATCCCGCCGGTCCTTCTCCAGAGCGTCCGAGGAGTAGACGTTCCGCAGCAGGAATCGCTTGAGCTGCAGGCTGGTCTCGCGCGTTTCCGGGGTGAAACGGGCCAGCCGCGACGGATGCCGCCGCACCGCCTCGATGTCACCGACCTCGGCCGCCTTCACCGCGGCCACGGTGCCCTTAATCAAACCGGAAACCAGATCGTCGATCAGGTGCCGAACCGATTCCTGGAACTGCTCGCGCTCGGTCGCTCCCGGAAACTGCGTTTCGATGGTATCGAGAAGATCGGCATAGGCCGGCACCGCCTCGGCAATCTGCGCCGGGCTGGAGCAGGCCGGCCTCGTACGCGTCATCGAGGTCGGCGGCGTTGTACGCCACTTCGTCCGCCAGATCGATCAGCTGCGCTTCGAGCGGAGGCCGCAGGCCAGGCAGATACTCGTCGAGCTCGGGAAACTCGCCGGGCGCGAAATCGCGCGAGTGCTTCACGATGCCTTCGCGCACCTCGAAGGTCAGATTCAATCCCGGGAACCGGGGATAACGCTGCTCCAGCGATTCCACGATCCGCAGCGCCTGAATGTTGTGATCGAAGCGCTCGCCGACCTTGCTGCATCTGCCGGTCGAGCGCCTCTTCGCCCGCGTGCGCGAACGGCGGATGCCCCACGTCATGCACCAGCGCGAGCGCTTCGGTCAGATCCTCATTCAGCCCGAGCACGTTGGCGGCGGTGCGGGCGATCTGGGAAACCTCCAGCGTATGGGTGAGGCGGTTGCGGAAATGATCGGAGATGCCGGGCGCGAAAACCTGCGTCTTGTTTTCCAGACGCCGGAAAGCGCGGGTATGAATGATGCGGTCCCGGTCGCGCTGAAAAGCGTTGCGGTAGGGATGCTCGGGTTCGGGATAGCGGCGCCCGCGGGACGACTCGACCGGAAACCGCAGGTGCGCCAGCATTCGGGCCGGCATGCTACTTCTGCGGAAGGTCGCTAGACATCGGTTGGCGATGGCGGAAACCGTCCGCCTGATCCTTCGCCGTCGAGATCTGCGGAGCAGTAGCTTGCGCGCCTCGTCCGGCTGCGTGGGCGCGATCACTTTGGCATAGGCGATGGTGGCCTGTGCCTTCGAAACCAGATCGGTCGGATGATCCATCAGATCTTTCAGCAGTTTTTCGGCATCGCCGGTGCGATTTTCGCCGGCATCGAGCTGCGCCAGCGAAAGCTTTGCCAGCGACGCGTAGTTGGCGCTGGCATGGTCGGCGACATCCTGATACTTTTTCCGCGCGTCGTCGAGTCTTCCCGCTGTCCAGTGCGTTGGCGGCGAGGTAATATTCGGCGACATAAGCCTCTTCCGTGCCGCCGTAATCGGAAACGATTTTATTGAAAGCCTTGGTGACCGCGTCGTTCTTCGCGGCATCCGTGTGGAAAGCTCGGGCCGCCGGCCGGGACTGGCTGGCCCCGACCGGCGCGTTCGCCAGCGTCAATCGCTTCGCCCAGCACCTGCTCGCGGACAGAATGCTGCGAATTGCGGTAGTAGAAAACAGCCGCCAGCGATGAGAATCACGACGAGCGCGATCCCGCCATAACGAATCGATTGTTGGCGATGAGCCGCAAAGTAATCGACGGTGTGTTCGACTTCGACGGCGAACTTATCCTGCTTTAATGTCTTTGCGTGTGAGATTGACTTGCCACGAAAACCTCTGGATGGAATTACCCTTCATGTTAACATGTGCGCCGATTCGATGCCGGGTGTTGCGCCATGCGCCGGATCTGGTAGAATTCAAAGTGCTCGGGAACACAGAGGCATCGCGAAATGTTCAAAACAAAAAAGGAACTGCCTGTTACCGCGTCCGCTGAACCGCGACGCGCTACACCAGCGGCGACGTGGCGCGCATCGCGGGCGTGAGCCTTCGCCAGTTGCAGTGGTGGGACGAGCGCAACGTCGTTTCGCCCCGCCAGGAAGGGCATCGGCGCGTTTACCTTTCCCAGGAAGTGGTGGAGGTCTCCGTGATCGCGGAACTGCGGCGCAAGGGATTCTCGCTCCAGAAGATCCGCCGCGTGCTGCGCTTTCTGCAGAAGGAGATGGGAAAGCGGCTGAGCGATGCGGTGGCGAAGGACAGCGACGTCCATCTGATCACCGATGGCAAGAACATCTACCTCGAAGATCAGCCGGACCGCATGATCGATGTTTTGAAGAACGCGAAACAGCCGATGTTTCTGGTCTGCGTGACGGACCAGTTGCGCCGATTTCAAAGCGGGGGAGACCGGAAACCGGTGAAGTCGGAAGGTTCAGCCGCGAGCAACTCCACGATCGAAGCTCGCCTGATTTCGATTGCGGCGGACAATCGGGGATTCAACTCGCTTCGGGGCGGGAATTTCAGCTGTGAAGAATTCGACGGTTTGAACGGAGTGCGCTGCTTTCGCCGGGCGCTCTTCGCCTCTTCGCTGGCGGTTCGCGCGGACGCAAAGTTCGAGAGGTGCTCCGTGGTTACCGCAAACGACGCTGGCGCGACTGCGCTCTCTTCCGATCCCGCCAGAGCATCCGTCAGGATCTGGAGACAGATCGCCGGCCCTTCCTGCACGGGAATCCGATATTCCATGAACAGCGACATGTCCGCCTTCAGGGTAAACTGCACCATCTTCGGAAGATTGGCGAGACGCGCCTGCGTCAGTATGCGCTGAAAATGGAAGCAGCGGACGCCGGCTTCCTGAGTAAAACCCATGTAAACCAACTGCATCCATTACCGCACCTTCGGGCGGAGATACTGTCCAAAAACTCAAAAGCCGCACTTGCGGAAGTCCGCCGTGCGGCCTCACCGATCAGCTCAATCGACTCGACGCTGTCGACGCAACGCCGTCGACTGAAGCGACCGCGATTAAGCGGGTGTAACTTGCTCTGCCTGCAGGCCTTTGGGGCCACGATTCACAACGAACGTAACCTTGCTGCCTTCTTCGAGCGAGCGATAGCCGCTGGCCTCGATGGCGGAAAAATGCACGAAAACATCTTCGCCATTCTCACGGGAAATGAAGCCGTATCCTTTACCGGCGTTAAACCACTTTACTGTTCCTGTCTCTTTCATACTTCTCTCTTTCCAGCAATGAAGTTCCCGAGACTCGAATGAGACGGTGCAGCGAGAGGCAAACGCTTATCGTGTGAGGTTCCAAACGATGTACTGGGTTTCAAAAGCTTATTGAGGATACCACGGAACTGCCCTTTATTTACAATCGCGCCGCTCGATTTCGCATGCATCCGCGCTTTACAGAGCCTTTATTCCCGCTCGTTGGAGGCGCCTGTCAGGGGGCCGGGTACACCCCGAACTCTATCTTGCAGGCGCCGTCCGGGCAATTGTAAAGCAGCGGCCCGGTGACTCCGGTAGGTCCGATTACCACCTTGATGAGGTGAATCCGCTGGCACCAGTCGGGATCGTCGACGACTCCCGTTGGTATGTTGCCGCAGTACTTGAAGCCACTGGCCCCGGTGGCTCCTGGCACCGTGTCGCGATCGAGGAAACGCATACCCTGTTCGGTGGAACCTGAGGTGTCCTGGGGGCCCAAAGCGACGAAAAAGGCGCCGGTCGCTCCTATGGGCATGAGATAAAGCGGACCCGTCGCTCCGGTTGACGCGAGCGCTCCGAGGCTGCAGTCGGGCGCCGAACACACTCTGATCCCGATGCTGTCCGGACTGTTTTGATTGCGGTCCAGCACGTCGACCCTCCAGTTCTGAGTCAGCGCCGTGGCTCCGGTCCATGCTGTCGGCAGAGGCCCTGTAAAACCTGTCGCGCCCAGCAGCGTCAACTGGCTGAGGATCACCGAGCTCAGAGACCCATACGTGTAGGTGGTGTAAGGCGGATATCCCGTAGGACCGGTGGCGCCTGACACGCTGGCCGCGCCGGTCGGGCCGGTCCAGCCCATCGCCGAGACCGCCGTGATCGAGCCGCCTCGCACGAGGATCGGCGAGTCGCCTGGCAGGATAAGTTTTTTAGCGTTCGGGCTGAAATACCAGCCTGCCAGACCTCCGAAAAGAATGCCGACAATGGCAGCAATTGAAATTGTAAGGACCGAAGGACTGCTCTTGGCTTCACCAGACATGATCCCGATCTCCTATTTTCCGACTGCCGTTGGCGACGGATTTTCCCAATTATGCTCAGAAACGGCGGTGGTGTCCAGCCTTTATTTGCCTTTATTTGCGCAGAAGCCGGGTCAGTTCGCGACGCTCGGCCTCAATATCGGGCCGATGCGAATACGTCTGGAAGACCGGATTTCCCCAATCGTGTTCCGAAGCGGTCAACAGCGCCAGCGCATCGAGAGCAGACTTCTTTGCCGGATCCGAACTGCCTGAGGCCTCATGGATTCGGGCGATCAGAAGCCGGGTTCTCCACTGGGATTCCTTTTGCCCGGACTCTTCGTAAAAGCGAAGCGCCGCTTCGGCAGCCTGTAGTGCCTCGCCGTATGAGCCGGAAGCGAAATCGGCTCTGGCGACGCAGACGCGGGCATTCGCCGCCGGTTCGGAACTCCCTCCTTTCTCGGCTTGTTCAAGTGCCGTCCGGCAGGAAGACAGGGACTGCGCCAGAATCTCGAATTCGATGCGCATGCCGGGGTTCAGCCCGGCGGAACCCGCGAGGACGCGGCGGGCCAGTGCGAGCGCGCCCCTGGAATCGAGGCGACTCAGGAGCATGCGCCCCTTCACGAGATCGATCGCGGGCGCGATGCGGGGAAGTTTCGCAATATCGGCCGGGATCGACGCCAGCATGGCGTTCGCCTCGTCGTATCGGCCCAGACGCCAGAGAGCGTCCGCGCAATGCTCCGTTTCGTACTCGACGTTTTCCTGGATCGAACGCGCCGCTTCGAGCGCGGCCTGAAAGTGGAGCAACGCCTCGGGATAGTTCTCAAGGCGGAGGAGCACGGTGCCCACAAGTTCCTCAACCAGCATCAGCGAAGCCGGATTGTTCGACTTGCGCGCCAGGTCGAGAGCCTGCGTGGCGCGCGCAAGGGCCGTTTTGAAATCGGCTTTGTCGCGCTCGGCACGAACGATGATGACGAGAGCGCTGGTTGCGTCCGCATCGAATCCGGCCTGTTTATAGTAATCGAGCGCGGCCTGCGCGAAAGCGATGGCTTCATCCGGCTTGTCCTGCGCGCTGCGAACGTTGGCGAGCGAGAAGCGGGCCCCGGCCTCGAGGCGCGGACGCTGGCTCTCGCGGGCGAGCCGCAGAGCTTCTTCGAGCGGAGGCTCCGCTTTCGCGTAGTCGCCTTTCGCGAGCCAGGCGTTGCCCAGGCGAACCAGGCCGTCCGTGGCCCAGTAGTCGAGGCCCTTTTCATGCGCCAGCTGGATCGCGCGAGTGGCCAGGTTGACCGATTCATCGGCCCGGCCCGCGAAATACTCCACCGCACTCATGCGGATCAGGGCGCGGATTTCCAGCTGCACGCTCGGAATATCCTCGGCCGCGCGCAGAGCTTGCTGCAGGAGTTCTCTCGCGCGCGTGTCATCGGCCCGCAGACTCGCCGCGTAGCCCCGCTCATACGCAACTTCGGCGATCCCTTCCACGTCGCTGGAGGCGCGGTAGAGATATTCCGCGCGCGAAAAGGCCGCCTTGCCCGCCGCGTCGTCGCCCTTTCTGCTGTCGAGAATTCCCAGGCGAACGAACGAAGCGGGAAACTCCGGCGCGAGCCGCGACGCTTCCGCGTAACTCTTCATGGCTTCCGCAATATTGTTCGTTTTCTCCAGCGCGCGGCCCACGTCGAAATATCCGTACGCCTTTTCCGCCGCCGGAAGCTGTTTGAGAATGGCGCGGTAATCGGCCAGCGACGCCGCATAATCGAAGGTCAGGGAAGTGCGAACGGCATCCAGATACCGCGCGTCGAGTTGTGGCAGCCGGATCTTCGACTGCAGACCGGAAGCGCGCAGCATCTCATCCTTCGCTTTGCCGGTGAAATCGAGCTCCGACCAAGCGTCCGCCAGGCGGGCATGCGCGACCACGAAATCCGGATCCAGTTCCACGGCGCGGGTGAGGGCCTGCGTCGCCTTATACCAGGTTCCGCCGCGCAATGCCGCGACACCCTGCTCATACCATCGCTGCGCGTCGGGCGACGGCTTCGTGTACGAGTGCGCGCGATACCAGAACACCGCGCCGGCAAGGGCCGCAATCACGATTACCGCGAGAACGGCAACGGCGTAGCGGGGCGGCAGATGAAAACCGGAGAATCGCCGCCCCTGCAGCGCGGCCGCGACTGCGCCGGCGGAAGGGAACCGCCGCTCCGGATCGAACTCGATGCACTTTTCGATCACCTCGTCCCACCGGCCGGGCAGCTCGCGGCGAATCGACGACGCGGCGGGCGGGCGCTTTCCTCTCATCACCGCCGCCCCTATTGGCGTGGCGCCGCGAAACGGCCGGCTCCCCGTGACCATCTCGTAGAACACGATGCCCAGCGCGTAAATATCGGCCGCGGGCGTGACCCCATGTCCCTGAAACTGCTCCGGCGCCATGTACTCGGGAGTTCCCATGACGGCGTTGGCCCGGGTGATGCCGGGATCGCCGGCTTCGGACTCGCTTTCGCGCGCCAGCCCGAGATCCATGACCACAACCCTGGGAGGATCGGGCACGAGCATGATGTTCCACGCCTTCAGATCGCGGTGAACGATACCCGCGTCGTGAATCGCTTCGACGGCCGCGCAGAGTTGCAGGGCGACGGATTCCGCTTCGGCCAGCGGAAGCGGCCCGCTGCTTTCGATGCGCTCGGCCAAAGTGACTCCGGCCAGATATTCCATGGTGAGAAAAGTGGTTGCGGGATGGCCCGGGCGCGCGGGAACCGCAAAGAGATCGTAAATGCGGCAAACGTTGCCGTGAGTGATCCTGCGCGCCAGTTGTACCTCGCGGCGGAAGCGGGCAAGGCCGTGTTCGCTGGCGGCAATGTCAGGGCGAATCGTCTTCAAAGCGACGCGGCCCAGATGCAGGTCGGTGGCTTCGTAGACTTCTCCCATCCCGCCGCGCCCCAGGAAGCGGACGATTCGAAAACGGTTGAGCACCAGCTCATCCACGGCGAAGGCGCGGGCCTTATCGCGAAGTGCGGGGACCGGCGCGTCGAGCGAGTTCGTCCGGTCGCCGGCGTCGATCGTCAGATCGCCCGCACCGATCAGCTCGGAGAGTTTGAGCGCCGTCGTTTCGTCGTCGAGCCGGACGCGCTCGACGAAAGCGGCGCGCGCGACGGGGTCGAGTGCGACGGCACGGTCATACAGCGGTTTGAGACGATCCCATTCCTTCGGGGTCACGGCGAACCGGCAGGCAGCGGCAGGCCGTTATTATAACGTAGCGCCGCCTTTGCAGGCAAACCATTGAAATCAAATCTGATAACAAAGCTTCGGGTTCGTTTGGCGAAATCGCTTTCGCGCGGCCCCAGCGGTCCGGATCGGACCGGAAAGGCCAGTTTGTTTGACCGGCATTTACCCCTATGCTACGGTAAGAGTTACCCGTTTTTCGCAGTTCTCCGCTTCCTTATCAAACATGGCTCAAACTCTGAACGACCTGGGTGGGATTATACTGACTGGCCTGCCCACGTTTTTCCTGGTGATCGTTCTCGCCTTTTTCGTTAAGGTTCTCTATCTCAATCCCCTGGAAAAAGTGCTCGCAGAGCGCTTCCGGTTGACCGAAGGCGCGCGTAAGGCAGCCGAGGACAGCCTGAAGAACGCGGACACCAAGATTGCCGAATATCAGGAAGCGCTGAATCGCGCGCGCACGGAAATCTATCTGGAGCAGGCCGGTTTTCTGCAGAAGCTTCACGCGGAGCAGGCGGAGTTGGCGCACAGCGCGCGCCTCGAATCGGACGCCCGCGTGGCCGGGATCAAGCTTTCGATCGCCAGGGAAGCGGAAGCCGCGCGGGAGAGCCTCGATGCGCAGAGCGAAGCGCTTGCCTCGCAGATCGCCGATGCCATTCTCGGGAGGGCTGCCTGATTATGAAGATGCCGCGGTATCTTTTCGGGCTTGCGCTTGTTGCCATCCCGGCATTTGCGCAGGAATCGGGAGGCGCCGAAAAGCCCAGCCTGCTGCTTTGGCAGGTTCTGAACTTCTTCATCCTGGCCGGACTGATCGGCTGGCTGATCGCGAAGAACGGCGGGCCTTTCCTCGCCGCGCGGTCCAAAGCGATTGCCGATGGTCTCGCCGCCGGCACCAAAGCCAGGGCCGAAGCCGATGCCCGCGCCGCTGAAGTACAAAAGAAACTCGACAATCTGCAGCACGAAATCGACGCGATTCGATCGGGCGCACAGGAAGAGCGCGAGCGCGAAGCCGACCGCATTCGCCGTGAGGCACAGGCCGAAATGGTGCGCATTCAGCACCAGGCCGGCATGGAAATCGAATCCTCCGGAAAACTGGCCCGGCTCGAAGTGCAGCGCGCTGCCGCCGCACTGGCAATCGAACTGGCCGAAACGAAAATCCGCGCGCGCATGGCGCCGGATGTACAATCGTCTCTCTTGCAGAGCTTCCTCAAAGACCTTGCCGCGAAGCCCGCCCGGGCAACCGCGGCCGACTAGACATTGCATGATTTCTTCAGCCGTAGTCAACAGGTACGCGAACGCCCTTGCGGATGTAGTGCTCTCGCCGGATTCCGGCGTCCAGCCCCCGCAAGCTGTTGAGCAACTGCGCGCTTTCGACGCCGTGGTTGCGTCGTCTCCGGACCTGCGCAGCGTGCTCGCTTCGCCCGCCATTCCCATAGCCCGCAAGAGGGCCATCATCAAGGAACTCGCGGCGAAGATGGGTTTCGCCACCGTGATGCGCAATTTCGTTCTCGTCGTCAACGATCACCGGCGCGCGGCCGCGCTCGCGCAGATCGTGGACGCCTTCGAGACCATCATCGACGCGCGGCTCGGGTTTGTGCGCGCCGAAGTGCGCTCGGCGGTCGAACTCGATAACGATCAACAGGGCGAGCTTTCCGGCCGGCTGGGCCAACTCGCGGGCGCGCCCGTGCGCATCAAATTCGCAGTCGATCCGAACCTGATCGGCGGCGTTACGGCGCGTATCGGTTCCACGGTATATGACGGGTCGGTGCGAGGCCGTTTGGCCGGAATGCGCACCCGGCTCACCTTAAACAAATAAACGGAATTTTATGGCTCAAATCAGGGCGGACGAGATTACAAGTATTCTGCGGCACGAGATCGAGAATTACGAACGTGCCATCGATGTCAGCGAAGTCGGCACCATCATGTCGGTGGGCGACGGTATCGCGCGTATCCATGGACTCGATAAAGTCATGGCGGGCGAGCTCATTCAGTTCGGCCACGGCGTTTCCGGCATCGCCATGAACCTCGAAGAGGATCAGGTGGGCGCCGTGCTGCTGGGCGAATATCAGCACATCAAGGAAGGCGAGGAAGTGCGCCGCACCGGCTCCATCATGTCGGTTCCCGTTGGCGACGCGCTGATCGGCCGCGTGGTGGATGCGCTCGGCAACCCGATCGACGGCAAAGGTCCCATCGCTACCGACCAGACCAATGGCCATCGAACGCATCGCGCCCGGCGTTATCGACCGCCAGAGCGTCAAGCAGCCCCTGCAGACCGGCATCAAAGCCATCGACGGCATGATTCCGATCGGCCGCGGCCAGCGCGAACTCATCATCGGCGACCGCCAGACCGGCAAGACCGCCATCGCGCTCGACACCATCATCAATCAGAAGGGCGGCGACGTCATCTGCATCTACGTCGCCATCGGCCAGAAGCGTTCCACCGTTGCGCAGGTCGTCAAGACCCTCGAAGACCACGGCGCCATGGAATACACCATCGTGGTTTCGGCCAGCGCTTCCGACCCCGCGCCGATGCAGTATCTCGCGCCCTATTCCGGTTGCGCGATGGGCGAGTTCTTCCGCGATAACAGCCGCCACGCCCTCTGCGTTTACGACGATCTTTCCAAGCACGCCGCGGCGTATCGCGAGATTTCGCTGCTGCTGCGCCGTCCTCCGGGCCGCGAAGCGTTTCCCGGCGACGTGTTCTATCTTCACAGCCGCCTGCTGGAGCGCGCTGCGAAGCTGAGCGACGCCAAAGGCGGCGGTTCGCTCACCGCGCTGCCGTTCATCGAAACCCAGGCGGGCGACGTTTCGGCGTACATTCCGACCAACGTCATCTCGATCACCGACGGCCAGATTTATCTCGAAGCGGATCTCTTCAACTCCAACATCCGCCCCGCCGTGAACGTCGGACTCTCCGTGAGCCGCGTCGGTGGCAGCCGCGCAGATCAAGGCCATGCGCCAGGTCGCCGGCGCGCTGCGTCTCGATCTCGCCCAGTACCGCGAGACTCGCGGCGTTCGCGCAGTTCGGCTCCGATCTCGACAAAGCTTCGCAGGCCCAGCTCAATCGCGGTAAGCGCCTCGTCGAAATTCTGAAGCAGCCGCAGTACAAGCCGCTGCCGGTCGAAAAGCAGGTCGCCATCATCTTCGCCGGCACCAACGGTTTGCTCGACGATCTCGCAGTGGAAGATTGCCGCCCGTTCGAAGCCGAGCTCTACAAGTTCCTGGAGAATTCCAAGCCGGCAATTCTCACGGGCATCCGCGAAAAGAAGGTGATCGACGACGCTCTCAAGGCCGACCTCATCGCCGCCATCAACGAAGTGAAGGCCCGGTTGCCGAAGCGCAAAGCAGCGGGAGCGACCGCATAGTCGATGCCCAGCCTGATCGACTTCCGCCGGCGCATCCGCTCGGTGAAGAACACGGAGCAGATCACCAAGGCCATGAAAATGGTCTCGGCCGCGAAACTGCGCCGGGCCCAGGAACGCGTCATCGCGGCGCGTCCCTACGCGAATCTGATGCGCGAAATGCTGGCCGATATCGCGGCCGCGGCGCAGTCGGACGAGCGCGCGCTCGAAAGCCCCTGGCTGGCGCGGCGCGAGATGAAGCGCGTCGACCTGATCTTCTTCTCGAGCGACACCGGTCTCGCGGGCGCATTCAATTCCAATCTGCTCAAAGCCTCGCAGAAGTTTTTCCAGGATCACGCGGGAGCGGAAATTTCGCTCACTCTGGTCGGCCGCAAAGGCCGCGATTTCTATCGCCGGCGAAACGGCAGGATTCTCGCCGAACATATCAACATTGCCGCACCGCCCCACGTTTCAGGACGCGGCCGCCATCGCGAAGGAAGTGATTCGCCGCTACCGCGATGGCGAAACCGACGCGGTCTTCGTCCTCAACAACGAATTCAAGAGCGTGATGTCGCAGAAGCTCTCGGTGATGCAGTTGCTGCCGGTCGAGCGCTCGAAGGCGACAACAAAGAGATCAAGGACTACATCTACGAGCAATCGCCGGTCGAAATGCTGGATCGCCTGATGCCGCGCTACGTGGAAGTAGCGGTGTTCCGCGCCATGCTCGAAACCGTCGCCTCTTACCAGGCGGCGCGCATGACGGCAATGGATAAGGCGTCTTCGAACGCGCAGGACGTGATCGATTCGCTGACGTTGAACATGAACCGCGTCCGCCAGGCGGCGATCACCAAGGAAATTATTGAAGTGGTCAGCGGCGCAGCCGCTGCTGAAGAATAAGCGCTAAGGAATAAATTATGGCAACAGCAACAGAAACCGGAACAGGAACCATCGGGCACGTCGTCCAGATCGCGGGACCCGCCGTCGACTGCCAGTTCCCCGAAGGACAGATCCCGGAAGTCCACACGGCCATCCGCATCGTCAGCGAAGGCTTCGACGTTCCCAGCCGATCGACATCGTTTGCGAAACCGAGCAGCACATCGGCGAAGGCCGCATCCGCACCATCGCGATGCAGCCCACCGAAGGCATGGTGCGCGGCATGAAAGCCATCAGCCTCGGCGGTCCCATCAGCGTGCCCGTCGGCAAGCAGACGCTCGGCCGCGTGCTCAACGTGCTCGGCGAGCCGGTCGACAAGATGGGTCCGGTCAACACCGAAAAGCGCTACCCGATTCACCGCCAGGCGCCGTCGTTCGAAGACCAGTCGACCCGCCTCGAAATGTTCGAGACCGGCATCAAAGTCATCGATCTTCTCGAACCCTATCTCCGCGGCGGAAAGATCGGCCTGTTCGGCGGCGCGGGCGTCGGCAAGACCGTCATCATCATGGAACTGATCAACAACATCGCCATGAAGCACGGCGGCGTTTCGGTGTTCGCCGGCGTGGGCGAGCGCACCCGCGAAGGCAACGATCTCTGGATCGGAAATGCAGGAATCCGGCGTCATCGATCCGAAGGATTACACCAAATCGAAAGTCGCCCTGATCTACGGCCAGATGACCGAGCCGCCCGGGGCGCGTCTGCGCGTCGGCCTCACCGGCCTGACCGTCGCCGAGTACTTCCGCGACGAAGAAGGGCAGGACGTGCTGCTCTTCATCGACAACATTTTCCGCTTCACCCAGGCAGGTTCGGAAGTGTCGGCGCTGCTCGGCCGCATGCCGAGCGCCGTCGGTTATCAGCCCAACCTCGCGTCCGAAATGGGCGAACTGCAGGAGCGCATCACTTCGACGAAGAAGGGTTCGATCACGTCCGTGCAGGCCATCTACGTGCCCGCCGACGATTACACCGATCCCGCGCCGGCCACCGCCTTCGCGCACCTCGATGCCACCACGAACCTTTCGCGTTCGATCGCCGAAATGGGCATTTATCCCGCGGTCGATCCGCTGGCTTCCACTTCGCGCATTCTCGATCCGCGGATCATCGGCGACGAGCATTACAACACCGCGCAGGCGGTCAAGGGCGTGCTGCAGCGCTATAAAGATCTGCAGGACATCATCGCCATCCTCGGCGTCGACGAACTGAGCGACGAAGACAAGCTGCATCGTGGCGCGCGCCCGCAAGATCCAGAAATTCCTCTCGCAGCCGTTCCACGTGGCCGAGCAGTTCACCGGCTTCGCGGGCAAGTACGTCAAGCTGGCCGACACCATCCGCGGCTTCCAGGAGATCGTCGAGGGCAAGCATGACGATCTGCCGGAGCAGGCGTTCTACATGCAGGGCACGATCGAAGACGTGATCGAAAAAGCCAAGCAGATGGAAAGAGCCTGATATGGCCGATATGCTACTCTGCAGCTGGTGAGTCCGGAGCGCGTGCTCGTCGAAGAGCAGGTGACGGAGGTTCAGATTCCCGGCGTCGACGGATACATCGGCGTGCTGCCCGGACACGCGCCGCTGCTTTCGGAACTGAAGCCGGGCGGCGTGCTGACCTACAAATCCGGCAGGCGGCGAGAAGGTGCTGGCGGTCTACGGCGGCTTCGTCGAAGTGCAGCCGGACCGCGTCCGCATCCTCGCGGACGCCGCCGAGCGCAAGGAAGAGATCAACGTCGAAGCGGCGCGCCAGGAGCTCAGCAAGGCGGTTGAGCTGGACGATATCGAGCGCGCGCAGGCGAAGATCGACGCTGCGTCAAAATAACCGGCCCTGCGGCGGCCCCGGGCTTCTCATAGACCGTCTGATCCAGAATCCAGGGCTTCATCAATCCCGCCACGTGCCGGATCAACGGCACCACCACGGAATTCCCGAATTGTTTGTAAGCGCGAGTATCGGAAACCGGGATCTGGAACGTATCCGGATATCCCATCAACCGGGCACATTCGCGCGGCGTCAGCCGCCGTGGATTTCCAGCTGGCCGCTCGACCAGAATCTCCGATCCATCTTTGTGATATCGCGCTGAAAGGGTCCGGGCGACGTCATTCTCGCCCACGACGCTGCAACCAAATCCATTGCCTTTCGCGCGATGCTTCACCGCGTAGGCTTGCAGATAATTCCACAACTTATCGCTTCAGACATATTTCCCGACGTTCACGTCGTCATCGTGCAAAATATTTCGCATCTGTGGGCGCCGACGCGGGGTCGGGCAGAGGAGTGGCGTCCCAATCGAATTTCGTCGGTTCACTGAAAGCCCACAATCAGAATGCGCTCCCGATGCTGTGGGACGAAGTGGCGTCCGTCGAGAACCCTGGCGTAAACGCTGTAGCCAAGTTCGTTCTCGAGAACATCCCGGATCACCGCGAACGTATTGCCCTTGTCGTGCGAAAGCAGGTTCTTCACGTTCTCCAGGAGAAACGCCCGCGGCCTCCTGCAGGCGATGATCCGGGCAACATCGAAGAACAGCGTTCCCTGCGTCTTGCATTCGAAGCCGTGCGGCCTCCCCAGCGCGTTCTTCTTCGACACGCCCGCGATGCTGAACGGCTGGCACGGAAATCCGCCGACCAGGACGTCGTGATCGGGAATCTCATCCGCGCCAATTTTGGTGATGTCCCCTGCAATCTCATGCTCGTCGTCCGGGAAATTCGCCCGATAGGTTTTGTTGCTGTAGGCGTCCCACTCGCTGGTGAAGACGCATTTCCCGCCCACCGCTTCGAAGCCCAGCCGCATCCCGCCGATGCCGGCAAACAGATCGATAAAAGTGAAGTCGGGCTTCAAGGCAGTGACATTATGTTACCTTGAGCGACATTCTCACTCCCGAGCAGCGCAGCTACAACATGTCGCGCATTCGCGGACGCCATACGCAGCCCGAACTGCGCGTGCGCACGCTGCTGCATGGCCTCGGTTTCCGCTACCGCCTCCATGGAAAAACGCTTCCCGGCAAGCCCGATCTGGTATTCGCGCGTGCCGGCGCCGTCCTCTTCGTACACGGCTGCTTCTGGCACATGCATCGCTGCAAGTACGGGAAGCCGGCGCCTGCCACGAACGTGACCTTCTGGGCGGAAAAGCGCCGCTCGAACGTCGAGCGGGATAAGCGCAACCGGGCCGCGCTGCGCGCCGCGGGATGGCGGGTCTTCGAGATCTGGGAATGCCACACGCGCGACGAAGAGAAGATGCGCGCGAAACTCGATCCGCTGATCCAGTTCCTGCGTTGTTCTTGAATGCGGCTACGGAATATCGACCGGCATGGCCTCGCCGCTGGAGTATTTGACCACCATCAGCAGCGTGCTGCCGTTCTGCATCTTGAACTGCGTATGGGGCAAAGCACTGCCGGGTTCGCTCACGGTAATGGAGAACCCGCCGAGCGTGCCAGCTGGGATCTGCTGCAGTTGGCGGGCAAGGATCGTCCAGGTCCCGAGGCTGGCGGGAAAGGTACACGTCAGATTTCCGGGAAGAGACGCGCTGAGTATGGCGGCGGAATCGAAGGCCGAGCCGTTCCAGGTGAGGATCTGATCCTCGCTGCGGCTCAAGGAAAATACCGAACTGCCGTTCAACTGGAATGGCGCGGGCAGAGTGAACGAAAACGAGGAAGCAGCGAGGTCCGCGCCGCCGGGAGAACTCCACGTCCAGCTTCCGCCCGCGATTACCGGCGGCGGAGGATTGGTGAGCGATCCCTGAGCGGGTTGAGGCAAGGTTGCCGAATAGGAGGAAAGAGGCCCGTTGAGCGTGAGAGTTGTGGGGCCGTTCTTTAGGAGCAGGGCAGGGCCGAGATCGGGCGCGCTGGGAGAGACCAGAAAAATGCCGGAAAGTACGCTGCCCGCGAAACTGATTGAGGCAGGAGCAATTACCTGGCAGCCCGAAGCGATCGGGCTCTGGAAATACGATGCAATCGCGGCGGCCGTCATCTCGGTTACGTTGACGCTCGCACTCTCAAGCCGCGATACAGCGGTGGGCGTCGTCACCTGAAGGGTTGTGCCCAGGTCGATCTCTCCGACCGCCAGAGTACCGCCGCTGTCGAGCGTCTTCATATCGGCGACGGCGAGTTGGAACGGATGAACGCAGGGAGCGTTATTGGAAGTCTTGCTGATGGTCGACGCCACGCTTGTGTTGTTGTAAGTGAGTACGAGAGGGACATAGCATCCATCGGGCACGCCGGCCGGAATCTGGATCATGATCTCATCGGGCCCCGGCTGCGCGCGGTGCGGCGTGGCCGGGACGACTGTCGTGGGAATGCCCCCGACGGTCACGGTGAAAGACGTGCCGTTCCCGAGTCCCGAACCGGTCAAGAGGATTGCTTGTCCGGGCTGCGCCGGAGTGGTCAGACCGACCGGGCTGAGAGAACCGTTTGCCGCCACCGATTGCGCGGTGGCCGGTCCGCCGGGCCCGATGCGGAAGAACTGGAAGCTCGCCGCGACCACATTGACGTTGGTCCATCCGGTGGCGTGTCCCTCGGCTTTGTATTCGATCTCGGCACCGCCCAGCGGCATGTTGCGCGGAATCACAAAGGTGGTTTGGCCCAAAATGGAGGAGATCAGCTCGGCGCGTATCGGAGTATCGGAGCCGGAAGGCCGGATCGATACCTCGTTGGCCGGCGCTGAGAGCGTGGTGACCATCCCCGGCGCGACAACGTTGGTCGGAGACAGAGCCTGCACAACCTGCACGGGAAAGGGGTACACGTAAATGGCGGCAGGGATCGGGAAATTGCCAGCGGCATTCTGCACATACGCAGTCTGGGCCAGCAAAGCGCCTGCCGTCAGGACCAACAGGCCGACCGCGCGGAAGGATGAGCTCATTTGAAATCCACCGGCCGGGTATCGGTGCTCCCGTCGATCATCAGCATCAGCAGGCCGCCCGACACCGGAAAGTTCGCGTGCGGGATATTCGCGCCCGATTCGTTGACCGTAACCGAGAGCACGCCGACTTCTCCCGGAGTGAACTGACTGAGCAGGGCGCTCGGAATCGTGAGAGAGCCGGTCAGGGCGGGCGCGAAGCAGGTGATTGTTGGCGGCCCGTAGTTCTGCGCGCTCAAAAACAGCTGCAGGATCGCGCCGGAATCGAATCCGCTTCCATTCCACGCGATCGTCTGATCCTGACCCGTCTGAACTTCGATCGGCGCCCCGCCGACGATCTGCGCCGGCGTCGGCAGAGTAAAACCGAACGAACCGAAGGAGGAACTCCACGTCCACGCTCCGCCCCCGATGAGGGGAGCGGGGAGACTGTTCAGCGGAGCATCGGCGGTGGGTGGGCTCACAACCGAAAAAATATCAGCCGGCTGAAGCGTCAGCGTGGTTGCGCCATGCTGGAGCGTCATCGAGTCTCCGAACGGGCCACCCCCGAAGAAAAAGCCGTTCAGGAGAATCGGAGATCCCCCTTCGTTCCCGCCGCAGCCCAGCGCAGGGCTGGCAGTGAAATAATTTGCTATCTGCGCGGCCGAGAAATCGGAAAACAGGGCGGACACATTTTCCGTGCGTGACGCGTGGTTCGTGGAAGCCGCGGTGAGCGCCGAACTCATATCGACCAAGCCCGTCTGCACGGTATTCCCGTCGTCGAGCGCCTGCAGAGCCTGGGTGGAGAGCCCGAAAGGATGGTGGCAGGGCATGCCGTCCGAGGTCTTGCTGATATACGAACCGGCGGTGTTCCCGGCCCACGTCACGGTGAGAGGCAGGTAGCAGCCGTCGATCGTGGCTGGCGAAATCTGAAAATTGATCTGCAGCAGGCCGGGCGGTCCGCCGCTGCCGGCGTAAGTAACGGCCTGCAGCACGCCACCCACCGTGACTATGGGCGGACTCTGTGGGATGGCGCTCAATCCTGTGGCGAAGATCTCAACGGTCTGCCCGGGCTGCGCCGGATTTGCCAACCCGTTCGGATTCGCGGGGCCCGACGCGTTGATATTCACCGCGCGGACCGGGTTTCGGTACAACGCAAAATGGCTCGGCACGATCGATACGCTGGTCCATTGACCCAACTGCCCGCTCTGGTTGTAGATCAACTGGGCGTTGCCGAGCGGAACATCCGGGGGAACGATGAACGCGATTCCGTTGGCATTGGCGCCGAGAACCTCGGCGGGAATCGCGGTCGAGGATCCCACGGGACGGATGGAAACGACGGCGCCGTTGACCGACGGCAAAGCGCCGCCGAAAGAATCGGCCACGAAAGCCTGCGATCCGGGCGCGACGCCGGATGAAGCGTATACGCCGGCATTCGCGTCCGCCGCATTCTGCACCTGCGCGAAGGCCACGCCACCTGTCAAAAGCAAGACAACCGCGATCCGCACCGTTCTATTCTCTCCCTTACAGAACACTCTTGTAATAGGCCTCGTACTGCGGGATGATTTTGTCGGTGCAGAAGCGGGTCATCGCCGTTCTGCGCGCGCGGCCGCGGCCATTTCCGCGTGAAGCGCCGGGTCGGTCACCAGTTGCGTTGCGCGCTCCGCGAGGCGGGCGATATCGCCCACCGCTTCGAGAAAGCCGTCCTCGCCGTCGGTAATCAGTTCGGGAACGCCGCCGACGCGCGTGGCCACCGCCGGCACGCCGCACGCCATTCCTTCCAGCGCCGCCAGT
This sequence comes from Terriglobia bacterium, assembly GCA_963764845.1. Classification (GTDB taxonomy): domain Bacteria; phylum Acidobacteriota; class Terriglobia; order Bryobacterales; family Bryobacteraceae; genus BOG-234. Next base: position 297,227 of record CAVXUE010000003.1, read on the forward strand.
CCGAACGATTCCATTTCGCTCGGCATCAGCACGACATGCGCCAGGCGGATCAGTCGCTCCACATGATTCTGCTTCCCCAGGAAGTCGACGTACGTGCTCACGCCGAGCGTCCACGCCAGATGCTCGGCGGGCCCGCGCTCGGGCCCGTCGCCCACCATCAGCAGCCGCACGTTGGCGTGTTTGCGCACCTCGGCGAAGATGCGGATGCAATCGAGCACGCGCTTCACGGGCCGGAAGTTGGAGAGATGAATCAGCAGCTTTTCGCCATCGGGCGCGAACTCGGCCAGCCCGGCGCGCTCCGGATCCGGCCGGTAGGTATCGCAGTTGACGAAATTGTGGATCACGCGGATTTCGTTTTCGATCCCGAAAACACTCGACGGTCTCGCGGCGCAGATCTTCGCTGATGGCCGTCACGCCGTCGGATTGCTCGATGGAAAATCTGGTGATGCCGAAGTACGAGCGGTCCGCGCCGACCAGCGTAATGTCGGTGCCATGCAGCGTCGTGATGAAGGGCAGCCGCCGTTTCGCCGCCGTCATCTGCCGGGCCAGCAGCGCCGAGATGGAATGCGGAATCGCGTAGTGAACGTGCAGCAGGTCGAGGTTGTAGCTCTCCGCCACATCCGCCATGCGCGAGGCGAGCGCGAGGCAATAGGGCGGATATTGGAACAGCGGATAGTTCGAAACCTCGACCTCGTGATAGTGGATGCGGGGGATGCCGGGGTCGAGGCGGATCGGATTCGAATAGGTGATGAAGTGAACGTCGTGCCCGCGCGTGGCCAGTTCGAGGCCGAGTTCGGTGGCGACGATTCCGCTGCCGCCGTAGGTGGGGTAGCAGGTGATGCCGATTCTCAAGGTCTGACCGCCGCGACCGGGCTAACGCACATAAAGGTAGAGCATGTGGCTGCGGCCTTCGCCATCGTCGGCGATGGTGACGGTCTTGACCGGCGTCCAGCCGCCGATCTCAAAATCGTGCGCCACGATTCGCGTTCCCTTCTTCAACTGCGCTTCGAGGATCGGCCGCACCTTGATATTCGACTCCGGCAGCAGATACACGGTAATCAGATTCGCCGACGAGTAATCCTGCTTCAGAATGTCTCCATAAATAATCCGCGCCGTTCTTCAAACCCAGCTGCCGGATCTTCGCCTGGCTCGTCGCCACCAGATCGCTGTCCAGTTCGACGCCTGTCGCATCGGCGTGATACTTCTGCGCGGCCATGATCACGATGCGCCCGTCGCCGCTGCCGAGATCGAACATCTTCTCGCCCGGCCTTCAACTGGCCGAGATCGAGCATGCGCTCGACGATGGTATCGGGAGTCGGATAGTAAGGCGCGAGCTTCTCGCCCGTGGGCTGCTGCGCGAACGCGAGGCATGGATAACGCCGCAATCAGAACGATTCGTGAAAGCATGTTCTACTCCATCACAGACGCCCAGCCGCGGCGCGAGAGATCCCAATAAATCACACCCGCCGCAGCCACCGCGACGGCGACGAATACCAGGCCGGCGCCATAATCCTTCAGGATGATTTTACCGATCCCGAAAAGCGCGCCATAGATCAGCGCACAGCCGCAAAGCCAGTCGAGCAGGTTCCAGCCAAGATCGCTCGATGCCTGGACGTCGGGCGCCAGGCGCGCGATCCGGTTCCAGCCGGATACCGACGGCCGCACACGCCGATAGAACCCGACCAGCGTGGCGTCGCTCTCGGGCGCGGTGAGAAAGGTGACCGTCAGCCACACAACCGTCGTTACCGCAACCGTAATCAGGATGAGATACGCGAACTCGACCGGATCGTCGCTATCGAGATGGAACGCCGTCTGCAGCACGATCGAAACCACGAACGCGGCGGCCATCGCCGAGACTTCGCTCCACGCATTGATGCGCCACCAGTACCAGCGCAGAATCAGCACAGCGCCGGTACCCGCTCCGGTAACGATCAGCAGCTTCCACGCGCCGGCGATCGAATCCATGTAATGCGTAATCACGGCGGAGATGACCGTGAGAAGAACCGTCGCCATCTGAGACGCCCGCACGTAATGACGATCCGGCTTCGCCGTGGCAATGAAGCGGCGATAGAAATCGTTGACCAGATAACTGGCGCCCCAGTTCAGCTGCGTCCCCACGGTCGACATGAATGCGGCGGCAAACGCCGCCACCATCAAACCGCGCAGCGAGGCAGGCAGGTAATCGATCATCACCCGCACATAGCCGGTCTCCGGGTCCTGCAGATGCGGATACAGAATGACCGACGCCATCCCGACCACCACCCAAGGCCACGGCCGCAGCGCGTAGTGCGCGATGTTGAACCACAGCGTGGCGAGCAAGCGAATTGCGCTCATCCTTCGCGCTGAACATGCGCTGCGCGACATATCCGCCGCCGCCCGGCTCGGCCCCCGGATACCACGTCGCCCACCAGTTCACCGCGATATAGACGAAGAACGTAACGGCTGGCATCCAGACGGAATGGAGGTCGGGCACGAAGCTGAGAAACGGGCTGCCATCGCCGCCCAGCTTTGCCTTCATCGCGTCGATGCCGCCCACCGCGCGCACCGCCTGCACGCCGAGCACAATGACCATCGTCATCTTGATTGCGAACTGGAACAGATCGGTTACCAGCACGCCCCAAATCCCGAAAGCGTCGAGATGAACGAGGTCAGCGCAATGATCCCGATGACGAGCCACAGGGCCTGGTCCTTCGAAAGCCCGAGAACCAGCATCAGGATCTTCACCATCGCCAGGTTCACCCAGCCAAGGATGATGCAGTTCATCACGATGCCGAGATAGAGCGCGCGAAAACCGCGCAGGAACGCGGCTGGTTTTCCCGAATAGCGCAGCTCGGCCAGCTCGATATCCGTGGTCATGCCGGAGCGGCGCCACAACCGCGAGAACAGAAAAACCGTCAGCATCCCGCTCGCGACCATGTTCCACCACAGCCAGTTGCCGGCGATTCCGTTGCGGGCAACCAGCCCCGTGACGACCAGCGGCGTGTCGGCTGCGAACGTGGTCGCGACCATGGACGTCCCCGCCAGCCACCACGGAACGTTGCGGCCCGAGAGGAAGAATTCGGTGGTATTCGAGCCGGCCTTCTTCTTGTAGTAGAAGCCGATCAGAAGATTGAAGAGAAAATATGCGGCGATGATCGACCAATCGATCGGGGTCAGTTTCAACCGGGCACTCCCGGCTTTTCAACCGAGCCTGTGCAAAAGTCTGCGGAAAACGCACCGCGCATGTCCGTAATCATCCGATTCGAAACCTGTATGTAACAAAGTGCACTCCCGTTCAGCATCGCCGGTTTCATCAAGCTAAATAGTTGATAACAAAACATATCATGTTGCGGTCAATTGCAATTTCGCGGTTATACCCATACTTTCTGGATTGGGATACCCTTCTTGCAAAGATCGCAGGATTCCGCGTCCGCGTAGTAGCTGGCTTCGAGGCGTGCCAGAGACAACAGCGGCAGTCGCCAAAGCTGCGTACGTTGGGATGCGGCTGATAGATGACGACCGCGATCGCGACGACAATTGCGCCGTAGCTTTCGAGCAGGGCCTTCATTTCCGACAGCTTCGCGCCGGTGCGGAGCAGGTCGTCGACCAGGACGACCTGCTTCGCCTGGCAGCGGCTCGATGAACTGGCGGAAACGGCGGGGCTGATTCTGAGATTCGCGTTCCGCCCAGTAAACCCGTTTGGCCTGCAACGCCTCGCAGACGCCGTAAGCCACCGGGAGCCCGCCCACCGCGGGCGCGACGATCGAGAGTTCGGAAATCATCGCGCGGATCTCGGGATTGGCGCGCAGCAGACGGCTGAGCGCCACGCTGAACGTTTTCGCGTGCTGATAATAGCGCATTGCGAGAGGGACCTGGAGGAATTCGTTCGAGTGCAGTCCGTTGTTGTAGACAAAATGTCCCTCGCGCAGAGCGCCCGTCTCGCGGAGGACGCGGATGACTTCATCGTGAGTAGGTAGAAGGTGCATAATCGGCAGGCGGGCTTCGGCGACGTGCCGCGCACGAGGCCGCCATTCAAAGCATAAAGGAAACGGATGGCGCTTGGCGATTTGCGTCCGCGGGTGCTAAACTTGTGAATTCGGGCGCGTAGCTCAATTGGCAGAGCAACTGACTCTTAATCAGTAGGTTGAAGGTTCGATTCCCTCCGCGCTCACCATCTCTTTCCGGTTTTCTGCCGTAGGCTGACTCCCGAGACAGCTTCCCGCTTTGCCGCCAGTTGCGTTCGAGGTCTTCGCCCGCCGCACCGTCAGAGTTTTGTCTTTCAAATCCGTCTGGGCCCACGTGAGAGAGGGCGCCTCGCCCGCTCTCATGCCCGTGAGAAGCAACAGCGGGACCAGAGTTGACGGCACGCCGCCAGGCCGGATATAGCTAAACATGCTATATTAGCTCAAGACGGAGCTTGAACGAAATGACAGCGGAGCAGTGGACGGGAGGACGCAGCCAAAGCGGTTTAACCCAAGTCGCGGCTGCCCGTTCTCTGAACGTCTCGCAGCCTTACCTGTCGCAGCTCGAAACCGGCCTGAGAACGGCCAGCGCCCAGCTCGCTCGTAAAGCCGCGCGTCTGTATAAACTTCCACCCACTGCGCTCCCACTTCCCGAACCGTTTGCCCCTCGGCCGGGCCGGGCTGATGACCTTGAGATCCAGTTGGCTTCTCTCGGCTACCCCGGCTTTGAGCATGTGCGGGCCAGACGGACCAGTAATCCCGCCGAAGTCGTTCTCAGCGCCGTTGTCCAGCGCGACCTCGACACGCGGCTTGTTGAAGCGCTGCCGTGGGTCCTGAAATCGTACACGGACCTGAATTGGGAATGGCTGCGGGACCGGACGAAATTGCAAAACGCACAAAACCGGTTGGGTTACCTGGTTCACCTTGCCATGGAAACGGCGGGCGCGCTGCCGCACGGCAGTTCGGTTAACGTTCTGACCGGCTGGGAAGAGCAGCTTGAAGACGCCCGCCTCGCTTCCGAAGGAACATTGTGTCGGGAATCGATGCCGGAGGATGAACGCCGATGGCTCAGGGAAAACCGGCCCCCCGCCGCGGCTCATTGGAGTTTGCTGACCGGCCTCACAGCCGAACAGCTACCCTATGCGACAGATTGAGCAGCCTCGGGAGCCGTGGCGATCTTTTTTCGCGGAGGTTGACGCCAACCTAACCGAGGATGTTCATTTGCATTGCTGTGGCGGCTTCGTAGTCGCGCAACTCTACGGCGTCGCACGGACCACAAGCGACGTTGATTTTTTGGCCGCCGTCCCGAATATGCAGAGCCGTTTAACGGAAATCGCCGGGAAGGGTTCAACGCTGCACCGCAAGCACAGGCTATACCTCGATGCCGTTACCGTCGCCACCCCGCCCGAGGATTACGAACAGCGACTCGTGCCGATGTTCCCCGGCAGTTGGACGCATCTGCGCCTTCACGCGCTGGAGGCTCACGACATCGCTCTATCCAAGCTGGAGCGGAATTTTGAGCGGGATCGAGACGACGTCCAGCACCCCGCACGCGTCGGCCACCTTAACCGCGAAATTCTGCGGGAACGCTATTACAGGGAGCTTCGTCCGAATCTGCTGGCTCACGAAGATCGATGCGATCTGACGTTGGAACTCTGGCTGGAGTCCTGGCCGTCGTGAGATGTGAGCTTTTGGCAAGCCTGCATGAATTCCGCCCCGCCTGACTGCCAGGGTCGATCTGCCGCCGGAAATCCGGCGGGGAGGTAAGGCCATGCCCCGAAGATCGTCGGCGCCCGTTTTGCCGCCATGCGGATGTGGGAATAACGCTCCATCATTGCCCGGCTCAATGGCCGGTCAGACAGCGGATGTGACAGCGCCGGGTAAATCCGCGGACGGTTCGTGTGCCGGCGTTCCACTCTTCACGGGAACCGCGAAGTAAAATGTCGAGCCTTTGCCAGGCTGTGATTCCGCCCACAGCCGCCCTCCGGCGCGTTCCATGATCTGGCGACAGATCGCCAGACCCATGCCGCTGCCCTGATATTGAGGTCCGCTGTGGAGACGCGTAAAGAGTCCGAAGATCCGGTCGTGGAATTCGGGTTCGATGCCGATTCCGTTATCGCTGACCGAGAACTGCCATTCATCGCCCTGGCGCTCGGCCGCAATTTCTATGCACGGTGTGAGTTCACTGCGGTAGCGAATTGCGTTTCCGATCAGGTTCTGAAAGATCTCCTCCAATTGGAATCCATGCATGTAAACACATGGGAGATCGCCGCCGATAATGGAAGCGCCGCTCTCAGCGATCGCCGACTCAAGATTCAGCATCGCCTTCTTCACAGCCTCCCCGGCATCTGTGAGGCTGGCCGGCTCCCGGCCCGTCGTCGAGATTTGCGTATAGATTCTCAGATCTCTCAACAACCGCTCCATGCGCCTCACGCCGCCTACTACGTGTTCGATGTGTTCGGCGCCCGCGGGGCCCACCTTGTCGCCGAAAGTCTTTTGCAGCAGCTCGCTGAAGATTGCAACCGTACGGAGAGGTTCCTGAAGATCATGGGACGCTGAAAACGCAAATTGCTGCAGATCGGCGTTGGCGCGGTTCAGAGCTGAATTGGCAGCCCGCAGGGCCTCGTCCTGGCGCACGCGATCCGATATATCGCGCGCCACCTTCGAAGCGCCGATAATCCGGCCTGTGGAGTCTCTTATCGGCGAAACGGTCAGTGAAATGTTGAGCCTCGCGCCGTTTTTTCCAACGCGAATCGTCTCGAAATGTTCCACCCGTTCTCCCCGCTTCAGGCGTTCGAGAATTCGCGGCTCTTCTTCGATGCGATCGGGGGGAATGATCAAGGCGATCGATTGACCGATGGCTTCGGCGGCGGAGTATCCGAAAAGGCGCTCCGCCCCCCGATTCCAACTCATGATGACGCCGTCGAGATCCTTGCTCACGATGGCATCGTCCGAAGACTCCACGATGGAAGCAAGCAGGTTGGCCGTGAGCTCGGCCGACCTCCGCTCGCTGATATCGCGGAAATAACACACGACGCCGAAGCGCCCGTCCGGCAGCAGGATGCGATCCAGCCGCCACTCGTAATCTTCGGCGACGCCCCGGTCGGCGCGGTATTCAGTCCGCTCGGGAGCGATATATGATTCTCCGGTCTCCAGCGTGTTCCTGTATATGGCTACGAGCTCATCCGCATATCTTTTTTCCCAGAGGATATGTATAATTTCGTCGAAGTCCCGGCCTGCCACTCCGCCGGGAATGTCACCGAACACCGACAGGGCAATCGGATTCATCTCCCGAATGCGAAAATCGGCATCCACCAGATATACGCCCAATGGGGCCTGATTGAGAAGAGTTTCGAACTGCGCAGTGCGCTGGCGGACCGCTTCCTGAGCTCTCTTGTACTCAGTGACATCCTTGAATGCCATCAGGAGCAGGGTCGTACCGTCGCGCGACAGCCGGCGCATGTCCGCCAGCAACGTTTTCCGTCCGAGTGGCGGGAAGTCGCACTCAACCTCAGTCGCCTGGAACTCGCTGTCTTCCGAGATGGCTATCCTCAGGGATTGCCACAAGTCGCACGCTTGCCAATCGCCGGTGCCGAGATGGTCGAGGGGCACGTTCTGCGTTTCGTCGCGCGAGCACCCGAACATCTCGTAGAAAGCCCGGTTGGCTGTCTGAATCCGGAGGCTGACGTCGAGAACAACCAGGGGGTCAATTACGGTGTTGAGGATCGCTTTCGTGTACTCACGCTCATAAATCGCCTGATCGATACTGGCGCGGAAAGCCGTGACGTTCGTGAAGGTGATGACTGCGCCCAGAATCTGACGATCGTTTACCCTATACGGGGCAATCCGCAAAAGAAATGATCGGTCGCCGAACCGGATGTCGCGCCGGCCCTGTGCGCCGTCCGCGATCACCCGGGCGCACAACCGGTCAAGGTCCGGCGCGTCTGCCAGGACATCGCCGGGCGATCGGCCGAGCGCCGATGAGTTCAGGTGGAGCACCGCCGCCGCCGCGCGGTTGAAGCGTTTTATTCTACAGTTCCGGCCAACGGCAATGATGGGGAGATCGACCGCGTCGAGGATGTCGACAAAGTTGTTGCCCTCGTCACCACCCTTCGCGTCCTGCCGGACGCCAGGGACCGGGCATGTCTCGCCATCCAAAGCCATGAATTGACCCGTGTCGATCAGGCCGGAGCCCGATACAGATGCCGACTGCGTTTCAGCACGTCATCGGCCACAAGCGGCAGAACCTGTCGCAGAGCGAGCAGCAGCGCCTGGGATCGCGGCATATGGAACGTGCCGGGATAACGCGCGAGGAGGTGGTCTTCGAGAGCGCCGGACTCGTCCGGCCCAACGGTCTCGTTAAGCGCCTCCGACACCGCGCGCTCAAGCCGCGCGTAGTCCTCCACCGGTATCAGGTGGGAGTGATTCTCTCCCAGACGGGGCAGCATGCGGGCATGTACATCGCCGTTGAAGTTGTCCATCAGGAACGAACAGAAAATTGCAATATCGTGCTCGTGCGCCAGTTGGTCGAACAGGTCCTCAAGGCTCATACTCGCCGCAACATCGCCCCGCTCCCAGAGAATATTGACCATCTCTCCCCACCAACGCACCTTTGGATACCGGCCTTCTTTGCGGGCTCGTGCGATCACATCCGCCGCGAGGCCGAGGAACATCGGGGAATCCGGCATCGCTTCGCGCATGAACGTGGGCAGAAGGTCGTCGGCATCCACTATCGTGAGCTGGCCACGGTTCTGCGCCGCCTTCACATCAACCCCTTCGGCTTCGAGGCGGGGCCGAAAAGCGTCCCAGTGAGCGATGGTCGGAACGAGGATTACACCTTCGCCGTTCGCAAGCGCCGCAGCCGCAAAGCGACAGACGGCGCGATTGAGAAACTGCTGATCCTGATAAAGCTGGACAATGTGGTCGCGGGGCGATGCGCTGGACAAAAGGCCGGCCCATGCCTCGGCGTCCGGCGTCGAGGCATGCGCCACCGCAGCCGCCGCGCCGGATATGACACCGCCGAATTGGTCTGTTTCCCGTTCGTGTCTCTCTGATTTCATGCCCCTTGTCCTTCTCGCCGGAGTGATAAAGATCGACGCCGCGTGGAACTCTACGAACGCAATTTTAACAACGCAGGCACAGCCCGGGTATTGAAAACCTGCGGGATTTGACCTGATCGCGCCACCCAAACCGGGGCATTTGTATTCATCCCCACGTTTGCCGGTAAAAGGATTTGCATTGACTCAGTCTGGATGTCGCGCACGCATCGCGGCGACGGAATTGACGATCAATTTCTTTAAAACCGTCTGGTCCACGTCCGCGAGTTTCCTGATGTACACGCAGCCGCCACCGACTGTGTGCTTGCCCAGCCTCGAAAGCAACCCCTCATGGCCGTCGGACCTCGTCAGGTTATAGATCACCGTAGCGGCCTTGCGCGGCGAAAAACACGCAATCGGGGTATCGCCCTCTCGCCCGCTTTCATAGGCGTAGTGACAGGTGCCGAAGCCGACGATCGAAGGCCCCCACATCTTTGGCTTCTCACCGGTCGCGCCTTGCATCAGTTGAACGAGCGCCTTTGCGTCCGCGCGTTTCGTCTCGTCCGGGAGCGCATCGATGAAGGCTCCGACGCTTACCGCGGTGGGCCCGGTCTTATTGGCTGCCATATTCCAGGATCCTGTTGTCTTTCCAAGGTAGCCCATTAGTGTAGCTCATAATGTACCCAGCAGAACCTGACCCAGGCATGAAGCGAACCATCGCCGTCGTCACGACATCCCGCGCGGACTACAGCCTGCTCTATTGGCCTTTGCGCGATCTGGCTTCGCATCCGGAGATCGATCTCAGGATCATCGCGCTGGGGCCGCATCTCTCCCCGGAGTTCGGCTCACGTCCGCGAGATCGAAAAAGACGGGTTCCCGATCGACGCGCGCATCGAATGCCTGCTGAGTTCGGACACCGATGTCGGGCATGGCCAAGACCATCGGTGTGGCAACCCTGAGTCTGGCCGACTATCTCGGGCAGATGCGCCCGACCTGCTCCTGCTGACCGCGGACCGTTACGAGATGCTGGCGCCGGCGGCTGTGGCGCTGGCCCTGCGCATTCCGCTGGCGCACATCGAAGGCGGAGAGGTCAGTGAAGGCGCCATCGACGATGCAGTCCGCAATGCGCTGACCAAGTTAAGCCATATCCATTTCACATCGACAGCCATGGCCCGCGCACGAGTGATCGCGATGGGTGAGGAGGAGGGGCGGGTGCATCAAGTCGGAGCTGCGGCGCTCGATCATTTGAAGCGCAGCCGGCTGCTGAGCCGCGCGGAACTCGAAGCGCGCCTCGAAATCGATCTGAGTCCTCCCACGACTTTAATTACCTTCCACCCGACTACTATCGCCCGCGACACCAACCGCGAAGCCGAAGCGCTGTTTTGCGCGGCCAGGGCGATGCCGGGAAAGCTTCTGTTCTGCTATCCCAACGCGGACGCTGGCAGCCGGGCTTTGATCGCGGGAATGCCGACCGTGCGAATGAAAGAGTTGTCGCGGGTATTCGTCAATCTCGATCCCATTACTTACCTGAGCCTCTTGCAGTATGTGGATCTCCTGCTGGGAAATTCCAGCAGCGGAATCATTGAAGCCGCATCGTTCGAACTGCCGGTGGTCAATGTGGGAATGCGGCAGCGCGGGCGCGAGCGCGGCCGCAACGTTCTCGATGCCGAGCCGACGGTCGATTCCATTCTGGAGCGGGTCGGAGTGGCGGGAAGCGAGGGATTCCGGCAGTCGCTGAAAGGCATGGAGAACATCTATGGGGACGGCCAGGCAGCGGCGAGAATCGTCGCGGTGCTGGCGTCGGCGCCATCGGGCGAGGAGCTTCTGGTCAAGAAAGCGGTATGAGAATCCCGCTCTCGGCGCCTGACATCACCGAGGCCGATATCGAAGCTGTCGTGAGCGTTCTCCGAACGCCCCGTCTGAGTATCGGCCCGAAGCAGGTGGAATTCGAGGAATCGGTCGCGCGGTTTGTGGGAGTCCCGCACGCGGTCGCGGTGAGTTCGGGAACGGCGGGGTTGCATCTTTGCCTGAGGGCCCTCGGTATAGGGGAAGGGGATGAGGTCATTTTGCCCTCGTTCACGTTCATCGCTGCCGGCAACGTGATCCTTTATGAGCGCGCGCGACCCGTATTCGTGGATATCGATCCGGTCACGCTGAATCTCGACCCCGCACAGCTCAAGGCAAAAATTACGCCGAAAACCCGCGCCATTATCGTGGTGCACACATTCGGGTATCCGGCGGACCTCGGCCCCATTCTCGAATCGCGCGCCGGCGCCGTCTGGCGGTGATTGAAGACGCCTGCGAGGCTCTGGGGGCGCAGTATCGCGGACAAAGCCTCGGCGGGATCGGCGATTTCGGGGTGTTTGGCTTTTACCCGAATAAGCCCATCACCACCGGCGAAGGAGGCATGGTGGTAACGCGCAACGCCGGTCATGCCGAAACCATGCGGGCGCTTCGCAATCAGGGAAGGAGGGCCGAAGACGGCTGGAACGAACATCGCCTTCTTGGCTACAACTATCGTCTTTCCGAGATAAACTGCGCGCTTGGGGTGGCGCAGATGCAGCGGCTACCGGCGATTCTCGAGCAGCGCGAGAACGTGGCCAGGATGTATGAAAAGGCGCTGGAACCAATTCCGGAGGTGAACAGGCCGCCCTGGAAAATCGATGGCGGGCGATTGTGCTGGTTCGTTTACGTGGTTCGCGTCGGCGCCCGCGATGCGGTGTGCCGCCGGCTGAACGAACAGGGGATCGGGTGCGGACGCTATTTTGCGCCGCTGCATCAGCAACCGCTTTTCGCGCCTTATGTGAGCGCCGAGAGCGATCTCTCCGTGACCGAACGCGTCGCGGAACGAACATTGGCTTTGCCGTTCTTCAATCACTTGACCGAAGATCAGGTGATTGAAGTGTGCCAGGGCCTTCAGGCTGCAATCGCCGGCGTCAGGACGTAAAGCAGCTGTCCCTCGAAACCCCATCGCCGCCGCTGTCCGGTGGCGTAGTCCACCACAAACCTGCGCTCGATGTTCAGGCCCGCGGATTGACACAGCGAGCGGATTTCGCGGTGCGTAAAGACATGCCCCCTGGTTGCCGTTCGCACGCCGCCGGCATTCCATGTCACGTCGATATCGCCATTGCCTTCACTCCATGACAGCTGGTCGCGCAGGAAACGCGAAGCGGTAGGCAGCGGTCCGTAATGGCGTGCGTTGTAGCGATGATTCACGTCGGCAAAAGCCCTGCCCCGCGGCGTCAGCAGACGGGCAAACTGACGCAGGGCTTCGGTCCTCGCCGCGGCGGGGAAGATATGCCCAACGACGTTCCAGAGGCATAGGATCACGTCAAACCGGTTGTCGATCAGGTGAAGATCTTCGGCGCGCATCGTCCGCGCCGGGCTGTTGCCCTGCATGGCCACGCTCGGCTCGATCAGCGTGAGGTCCGAAATGCGGCTGCTCTGAGCGATGCGGCGCGAGCGCGATCCATCGCCCGCGCCCACGTCGAGCAGAGAACGGGCTCCGGCCGGAATCGCGGCGATAATGAGCCGCTCGATACCATTCAGATAATCCCTGCGCCGTTCGGCCAGCTCCGCGAACGCCGGCGCGATCCGATCGTATGCGGTTACGGGGTCGATGAGAGTGTCCGGCAAGGGACATTGTGCCAGACTGTGAGCCAGCCCCGTGAACGAACTCCTGCGCCTCTCCGCGAAACAACAGGCGATTCTCGTCCGGCAGCGCAAGGTTTCTTCACGGGAACTCATCGAGGCGCACCTCAGGCAGATTGCGGCGATCAATCCACGCATCAACGCGGCGGTTCAGGTATTCGAAGAGCAGGCGATCGCGGCTGCCCGGGCGGCCGACGAAGCGACCGCGCGAAATGAACTTCGCGGTCCGCTGCACGGCATTCCGTTCAGCGTGAAGGATTCGATCGAACTGGCCGGCACGGTCTGCACGGCGGGTACTCTCGGCAGGGCCAATGCCGCCGCGTCCACCGAAGACGCGACGCTGGCGCGCCGGCTGCGTGCGGCCGGGGCCATCCCGATCGCGAAAACCAACCTGCCCGATCTGCTCTTTTCCTTCGAAAGCGACAACCTCATCTTCGGCGCCACCAGTAATCCCTACGACCTGACGCGCACATCCGGCGGAAGCAGCGGCGGCGAGGCGGCGCTGATTGCAGCCTGCGGGTCGCCTCTCGGATTGGGCAGCGATGCAGCCGGCAGTGTTCGCCTGCCAGCCGCGTTTTGCGGGATCGCGGGCATCAAACCAACCTCAGGCCGCCTGCCGCGCACCGGGCATTTTCCTCCGCCGGGCGGCTGGATCGAAGCGCTGTGGCAGATCGGGCCGATGGCCCGCCGCGTGGAGGATCTGTCGCTGGCGATGAGTCTCCTGGCGGGCTCGGACGGCCGCGACCGAACAGTCGTGGATTTGCCATTTGTGGATATGCCATTTGGCGATCCATCGGGGGTGAATATTCGCGGGCTGCGGATTGCGTTCTATACGGATAACGCCTGCGCGGCGCCGGATGCCGAGGTGGCGCACATCGTCCGGAAGGCGGCCGATTCCCTGACCGCGGAGGGCTGCGCCGTGGAGGAAGACCGGCCGGGATGTCTCGAAAACACCTACGACCTCGAAATGAAACTTCTGGGCGCGGACGGCGCCGATTCACTGTGGCAGTATCTCGGCCAATTGGGTTCGACCAGGGTGCATCCGCTGCTCAGAAGCTGGCTGGAGAAACTGGAACGGTACCGCGTGAGCCTCGCCGGCTTTCAGGATTACTGGGCTGAGTGGGACCGGTATCGCGCCGGGATGTTCGAATTCCTTCGGAAATACGATGCAATTCTGTGTCCCGTTTATACCCGCGCCGCTTTGCCGCACGGCGCGTCGATCCTCGACGAGAACTTCCGCGGTTTCAGCCACACGATGGCGTATAACCTGACCGGCTGGCCAGCCGCGGTGGTCCGCTGTGGCGAATCGGCCGACGGGCTGCCGATCGGCGTTCAGATTGTGGCTCACCCATGGCGGGAGGACGTGGCGCTCGCAATTGCGGGCTGGCTGGAGCTGACGTTGGGAGGGTGGAGAGCGCCAGTGTTGACCAGGTAAAGCCGTTTTCGGGAGAGTCTACAAACCCTTCCAGATCTCTTCCAGCGGCGACACGAAGCCTTCGACCGGCCCTTCGCCGGCGATACTTTCCGCGTCAGTCACGAGGCGGGGTTCCGCAGTTCCGCGATAAACGCATCTTTTTCTGCACCGCCGCAAGGCGGTCGTTGGGTGACATCACTTCAATCACAAATTCCGGCGCCAACCGCAGGAACTGCTGCCGCTCACGTTTGGACAAGGCGGCAAGGCGTTGGTTGGATACCCAGGCAGCATCGGGGGATCGTCCCGATCCATCCGGCAGCAGGAACTGCGCGCTCGACCCGAACGGCTTTCCACGCCCGTCTCTTCTCGCCCATTCGCGAAGAATCGCCCCCGCCTCCAGGGTGCGAAAATCGGATTCTCCTCCCGGCGGTGGCACGATAACAATCTCTCTCTGACTCGTAAGCTCAACGGTCAAATCCGGATTCGCCACGCAGAAAGCAAGGTACTCTTCGTCCGTTAACCGATGCTCAGGGTCGAGAATCAGAGTCGCAGGCGCGTTCAGATCGGGGAGCGCTATCTGCATGTCTCCATCATCCCTCAAAACGGAGGGCGCTAAACTAACGTTCCCTCTTGGTAGATCCGGCAACACGCGTCACATTATCAGTGTGAGACGATGCCCTTGCTTTCATCAATGGTGATGAACTGATTCGCGGAAATGCCCGAGAAACTCTGCTTCGTGCCGCTGGGCCACTCCAGGGCAAGCGTCTTGACACTGGTGTCTCCGCCCAGGCCGAAGGTCAGGGCGAGATCGCTCTGCGAAGCATACGACGACCCGCTCCGCACCGTATTCCACTGCTTGCCCGACGCACTCTCGATCCGCACCACGGCGCCGATTCCATCGCGATTCGATTTCGTCCCGACCGTTTTCACGTTCAACCAATGATTGCGGTTTCCCCCGTCATTGCGCAGCAGGCGAGCCGGACCGCTGTTGGTTGAGAACAGCACGTCCAGGTCTCCGTCGTGGTCGTAATCGCCGAAAACAGCGCCGCGGGCCACCATGGGAACGGTGAACGCTTCACCCACCTTCGCCGAAACGTTCTCAAACCTTTTTCCGCCGACATTGTGGAAGAGCAGCGGCGGTTCTTTATAACCGATCTTCGGCATAACGCGGCCGATCTCTTCTTCGATATGCCCGTTCGCCGCCAGGATGTCGGGATATCCATCGAGATCGTAATCGAAGAAGAACGCCCCGAAGGTCAGCGAGAGCAGACTGTCTCTCCCCACCGGCGATCGCGGAGCCTGATCCACAAACAGGCCGTTGCCCTCGTTGTGGTAAAGCCCCAGCATCTGGTTGGAGAAGTTTCCCACCAGCAGGTGCGGGCGCCCCGAGCGATCGTAATCGGCCCAGTCCGTTCCCATTGCGCCCCGCGCTCCGCCATCGTCGCCGAACGCGACTCCGGCAGCCACGCCCACCTCACTGAATTTGCCGTTTTGGTTGTTGTGATAAAGCTTGTTGGGCTGGGTGTCGTTGGTGACGAACAGGTCCGGCCAGCCGTCGCCGTCGTAATCGATGACAGTCACGCCGAGCGATTTGCTGGTTGGGTCCGCGAGTCCCGCCTTTGCCGTGACGTCTTCGAAATGCCCGTTACCCAGGTTGTGGTAGAGCCTGCTTTCGGTGCCTTTGTAGGATTCCGGAGTGCAGTAAGACTTCGCCGACCCGTCGAGCGAACATCTTATATCGCCTTTCTGCGTCCACTGGACATAATTGGCCACGAAGAGGTCGAGCTTGCCATCCCTGTCGTAATCGAACCAGGCGGCGCTGACGCCGAAGCTGGCATTCCGAATCCCCGAAGGTTTGGTGACGTCTTTGAATTTTCCGCCGCCCTCGTTGTGGAATAACCGATCGCCGTCGAGCGCCGTGATGTAGATGTCGTCAAGCCCGTCGTTGTCGAAATCGCCGACCGCGACCCCGATTCCGTAGATTTCCACATCCAGACCGCTGCCCGCGGTCACATCGGTGAAGGTGCCGTTCCTATTGTTCTTGTAGAGCGCGCACGTCGTTTTTCTGCCGGCCGGAGCCCAGTCTTTGCCGTTGATGAGAAGGATATCTGCCCAGCCATCGCCATCCGCGTCGATAAATGCCGCGCCGGAGCCAACCGTTTCCGGAAGGTACTTCCTGCCCGTTTTGCCCGCGTTGTGGATGAAGTGAATACCCGCCGATGACGTAACGTCGGTGAACCTGACAGTGGGTGTTTCCGCGGGGCCCGCCGTACCCGCGCCGATCAGGCACAAGGCCGCCGCAACGGCAACTGCTCTCAATGAAGGTCTCGATCGATCAAGCACCGAATCAATAAGATGAATCTACCACTGCCAAAAGGCTACCGGCCCGGCATGTCGAAGTACCGGTACCCCCTTTAACCACGTCAGTACTGGACAAGACAAGTTGTATCAGGGTACTTTGGTTTAGCCAGGTAAAAATCTGGGTCGATGGTTAGCGGTTAACTGGGGAGGAGCAGTTACACATGTTTTGGTTTGGTCTCGGATTTGGCTCCAGGGTCCGTTTACCCGCGCTTATCGCAGCCGGATTGTTGGCCGTTCCTGCGTTTGGCGTCTCCGTTATCAATATCAACACCCCCGGCATTTACTCCTCACCGTCCGACGGATCATACCCGGCGTTCACCGCGGACGACGACATCCAGTTGTTCGGTTTTACGCTTGGCAGCGCAACCGCGATCGATCTCCAAACAATTTCCTGGGCGAATCCGGGTATTCAGGGCTTTACCCCGCTGGAAGGTTTCACGCCGCAACTCTCTCTGTACTACAGCAATTCCGGCTACACGATTGGCAGCTATACCGGCATCACCGACGGTGGTGGCGACCCGATTTGCAATGGCCGCGCGACGGCATCCATCGGGTCCACCAGCGCCTGTCTGGATGCCCAGATCGAAACGACCCTCGGGCCTGGCACGTATCTTCTGGCTCTCTCGGAATATGGCAACACGCCATTGGGCGATCTGAGCCTGTCCAATACGACCACCATCGAGAATTCGTTTCAGTTCGGCCCGGGCAACATAAGCTGTGAGAGCGGCAATTTTACAGGCGACCCCTCTTGCCTGGGTTATGGGTCGAACGGGAATCCGTTTTATGCGTTCTACGGTGCGAATCCCGAGTTAACCGGGGGCTGGGCGCTCGACGTGACGGGAACTACGGGGGCGACGGCGACGCCTGAGCCAGGTTCGTTTTACCTGATTTTGACGGGTCTTGCAGGTTTCGCCGCCTGCAAGAGGCGGGATTGGATTTGAAGCTTTGCGTTCGAGGATTCTGGAGGCTGAAAGAATGAAGGGTTACAGCAGGACGCCGGCGCGACTGGCGTGCGCGGCATTAATGGCACTCAGTGCATCTACCGTGATGACGGCCCAGGTCCTCGTCGTTTCGGGCGATACCTATGTGAACACGACAGGCTCGTCTCAGGCGCAGGCGACGAACTACGGCAGCGCCGTCAATCTCGACGTCGGCAACGGATCGGTGGCGCTGGTGCAGTTTAATCTTTCGACACTGCCCCCGCTCAGCTCCATATCGCAGGCGACGATCACACTGTTCGTGAACAAGGTTAGCGCCGGGAGTCCGGCCGCGGTGGACGTCTTCCTCGCCGCGGGTCCGTGGACCGAATCGGGCATCTCCGGTTCGGGCGGAACCACCCCAACGGTTACGACCGCCTGGCCTGGCGCCGGCCTCTCCCTTTTCGCCGGCAGCACGAATATTCCGATTTCAACCGACGGCTACATTACCCTCAATGTGACGTACGAAATTCTGCACGGGCTTTTGAACAACGGCATCGTTATTGAGGCCGCACAGGCGGAGCCGGGAACGGTTGCTACTTTGGACTCCAAAGAGAATATCTCGACCAGCCATCCTGCCTTTCTCACCCTTGCGCCGGCTGGTACGGTCGGAGCGACTGGAGCGACAGGGTCGGTGGGTCCGTCAGGTTTAAATGGAGCGCCGGGTGCAACCGGAACACAGGGACCGGCTGGCGCGACGGGAACCAACGGAGCAGCGGGTGCAACCGGGCCACAGGGACCGGCTGGCGCGACGGGATCCAACGGAGCAGCGGGTGCAACCGGGCCACAGGGACCGGCGGGTGCGACTGGATCCAACGGAGCAGCGGGTGCAACCGGGCCACAGGGACCGGCGGGTGCGACTGGATCGCAAGGCCTACAGGGGCTGCAGGGGATCCCGGGAGCGACGGGGCCGACCGGGCCAGGAGGCGGTTCCGGCTCCTCAGGTACTACATTCCTGGCGTCGGCGACCGGAGCAACCGGTACCACCGGGGGCACCGGGGTGTACTTTGGCATTTCCGGCTTGAGCCAGGTTGGCGCGGCAGCGTCTACGCTGGTAGCCATACCTATGCCCGCTTCGGGCACTTTCGGCAACTTCAGCTTTAACCTCGCGACAGCGCCTGCGGCCGGGACCACCGTTACGCTTAACCTGAAGATAAACGGAAACGTGGTAGCCGGTTGTACTTTCACCAACCCAAACACCGCGTGTGTTGTCGCGCCCACCACAGCCACCTTGACGGCGGGACAGATAGCCGTGTTTAAGATGACCACCACGGGCAACGGCGCGGCGCCGCCAGTCGCCCTGGTGTCGATGACGCTCCAATGAACGGAGAGCCTGCGCGGGCAGGCTCTCTCAATTCGTTTTGACACTGGCGCCGGCTTTCAGAGAACCGGTGCCTTTGTTATTGTTGCGGGTTGTCACGTTTGACTACTGATGAATCCACGGGCATCAGGCCGCCGGGCCTGTCGCGCGGATGGCGGGACGCCATCGTCTGCACCGCGCTTGCGGCGTTCGCGATCAAAATCATCCTCGCCCTGAGAACCTACGGCACCAACGATGTGTACCGCTGGGAACTGTTCGCCCTTGGGTCGCACTGGCTCGGCGGCTCGGTTTACCGCATGGCCTGGGATATGAATCATCCGCCATCCGTCGTGCATTTCCTTCGGCTGATCGAATGGCTGACGAGAGTGACAGGGTTGCCGTTCCCGTTTCTGTTGCGCCTGCCTGGTATTCTGGCCGACGCCGGTAGCGTCTGGCTCGCAGCGAAGATCCTCGGGCCGCGCGCTGCCGAAGCAACAATCCGGTGGGCGTTGGTGATGTTCGCCGCCGCGCCGCCCCTGATCCTGATCGCGGGCTTTCACGGCAACACCGATCCGGTGCTGGTTTTCTTTCTGCTTCTCTCGGTTTACCTGGCGGAGAAAGGCGGCGTCGACTGGATGGCCGGGATTGCCTTCGGGCTCGCCGTATCGGTCAAGGTCTCTCCGTTTATTGTCTCTGACTGGGAGGGTTAAAACCCTCGCCTTCAGGCGACGGCTTTCAGCGCGTGCGCGCCGGATAAACTTCGGGGATGGCGGAATACCGGCGGGGCGCGCACACTGTATTCGAAATCCACCTGCATCTGGTGTGGATCACGAAGTATCGAAGGCCGGCGCTGCAAGGTGAGGTCGCGACGCGGGTGCGGGATCTGATCCGGGATATCTGCGGGCAGCACGAGGTATCGATCATGAAAGGGCACGTGTCGAAGGACCACGTGCATCTGCTGATCTCGCTACCGCCGCAGGTGACGATCAGCCGATTGATGCAGTGGCTGAAGGGGCGAACGGCGCACCACCTGCTGGCCGAGTTCCCGCACCTGAAGAAGCAGTTCTGGGGACGGCACCTGTGGGCGCGGGGCTACTTCTGCTGCAGTTCGGCAACGTGACTGACGAGTGATCGCGAAGTACATCGCCGAGCAGAATACCGACCAGGACGAGGACTTCAAAGTAGATGGTTGAGTCCATCTACTTCTTGAAGCCCGCTTGGTGCGGGACTCATTTTGCCGGCCTCTGGCCGGAACAGGGCTTACAGCCCGTTACAAGAGCCACCGCCTTGAGGCGGTGGTTTGTCACTTTCGTGCCCGCGATCTTTCTGTTTCTGGGCAGCCCGCGGAGGAGAACTGAGTTCTTCGCGGCGACCGCCGGCGCCCTGTCGATCGCCTGGTCCCCCTTCATTTTTCAGGACCCGCGATACATCCTTGGCCGCATCCTCGCCTACAGGAGTCTTTTCGGTCATTGGGGCCTGTCCTGGCTTACCGCGCATCTGGCCGGCACGGCGCCGGGATTGGCCTGGATCAACAGCCACTACCAGCGGTTCGGAACCGCGTTCATCTTCACCGCTGTGGTGTTGGCTGCCTGGTGGCTCAATCGATCCGGACGAAAGCCGCGCCTCTTTTCGCAGATCGGCTTCACCGCTTTTCTGTTCGTCGCCATAACGAACGGTTTCGGCGTTCAATACCTGGCCTGGATCGCGCCCTGGGTGGTCGAACTGGGCGCATTGCCCACCTTCGTTCTCTACGCCGCAAGTGGCGCCTTTCTGTTCGTGGTCTACAATTTCTGGTCTTACGGCCCGCCGTGGAACATGGCGGACAGCAACACGGCTGGAGACTATCAGGGACGCCTCGATTATTTCCAGCTGCTCTGCTGGCTCGCGGTGCTGTTCGTCCTTTGGACCGCATGGAAGAAGCTCCGCGGAACCGGCGAAACCCGTCAGCCCTTCGGAGCTTTTGCCCGCCCGGTTGTGGTCGGCCTTTCGACCCTGCTCGTACTCGGCTTCGGATTCGCCTTGGACAGAGATTCCATCCCGCTGCACAACACCGGTGGAAATGCCCGTGACATCCAGTCGGTCCGAGCGCAAAGCTACGCCGAACTCGCCGACTATCTGGCGCGAACGGGCAGGCCGCGTGAAGCCGCGATCGTCGCCGATGAAGCGCCGCAGGCCAGCCCCGGTCCCGAGGATTACCTGAGCCTTTCACTCAGAAGCTATCAGGCCGGGGACTTCCCGCAATCGATCGCCGCCGCGCGCGAGGCGCTCAAACTCCGCCCCGACTACGCCGAAGCGTGGAACAACATGGCCGCCGCCTTCGCCGCGCTTCACCGGTGGGACGATGCCATCGACGCGGCCGGGCGGGCCATCCGGCTGAAACCCGACTATCAACTCGCCCGCAATAATCTGGCCTGGGCGCAGCAGGGAAAGGCCGCGGCGGGGCGTCAGTGAAATCTGCCGGTTCAGCCTTCGCTGCTTGAAGCGCGCCTCAGCCTGTGAGAGCCTTGAAGCAAATGCGAACTCTCCTCGCGATGCTCCTGTTCTGCTGCGGGGCATACTCTCAATCCGCGGCCCAGCAGCCGACGGTGGATCCGCAGATTGTGGCGATCTTCAACGGGATCTCGACCCACGCGGCCCGCATCGAGCCCATGCTCCGGCAGCTCCGCCCGAACGACTGGGTCGCGAAGGGCGCTCCCGACACTTACGTCACGCAATGGAACTCGGCGCTCGAACAAATCCACGCGATCCAGGACGATATGTCGGCACTGGCCCAGCATCCGGAACAGATGACCGAATGCATGAAGGCTCTCTTCCGGGTTCAATCCTCTCACCGAGCGCTGATTTCGCTCATGGGCGGACTGCGGCGCTATCAGAATCCCGCGCTTGCCGAGCTCATCGAATCCGTCGCGGCTGAAGACCAGGCCGATCTCGACCATCTGGAACAATACGTGCTCCAACTGGCCAACGAGAAGGATCAGCAGTACGCCGTCGTGGACAACGAAGCACAACGCTGCCGGGCCACCCTGTCGCGGCAGCCGGCCGACACTCCGAAAACGAATAAACGAACCCAATGATAACCACTCTGCCCTTTGTTTGCAGCATTTGCGAAGAACATTCCACTCGGATCTGCATAAAGTGCACAAAGGATACCTGCGCCAACCATCTTTGCGAAAAGTGCCGAGCCTGCAGCGATTGCTGCGATTGCGAAGTTCATCTCGAAGAGTCGCTCGCGGGGCCGCATGAGCCGGAACCCCACCCGCATCCCATGCCCGATCCCGATGACGACCCGGAGCCCGAACCCGAGCCGATTCCCGGCATCCCCGAATGACCGCACTTTCGTGCTGGCGGGTGGATGATGCTCCTGATTCACCGCTGATGGTTCAATCGTCGGCCCTGGCTGTGTCGATTGCCAGCCTGAGCTCGGCGCAACGCGGCTCGAAGGGTTCGCGCTGCGCAACCGTCATGCGCTGGAAACGGTCGTGAATCTCCTTCAGCATCCCTTCAGCCCGGCGTAGCAATTGTTCCGCGACGGCCCGGTTCGATTCCTCTTCAGCCATCGAGACCAGGCTGAACGCGACCTCAAAATCCGCAACGATGAGTTCCCGCGGAACACGCTCGCCGATTCCCGAAGTATCACGCTGAGGCATCGCGTTTCTTCCTGCGCTCGGCCGTAGTCGAATAGCCCCGGTCGCGGTCGATATCCTGCACATGCGCCGTAACGGACACCAGCCCCGTCAGGCCAGGGAGCGCGCCAGTGAACTTATCCACTTCATCGCCCAAAATCTGCGAAGCGCGCAGACGCACCGCCGCCGTGCGTCCGGGCGTGTCGTTGCCCGCGGCGAGGGTCACGTGCAGAAACCGCTTCGATGGGTCTCCGGCCACATGCGCGTAATGAAGCGGCACGATCGCATGCTTGAGATTGCTGAGGTTGATCATCGGCACCAGAGGCTCATCCGGCCCGCTGCCAGGCTTTTCCATGCGCAGTCCCGCCACAACCTGAACCAGATGGTCGAGCAGCTTCTTTGCGTCGAAACCGGTCGCGGCCTTGAAATCTTCGCGCAGCCATTCCTCGGCGACTTCCAGTCGAAGGTGCGGCATCAGGACTCCCGGAACTCATACAGCTTGCGCGGATTCTCCACCAGGATGCGATTTAACACCACACGGTCCCGGTGCGCAACCGGCCAGATCCAGTGATTCGCGATATCACCGTCATTCGGCATTTTGTTCGGCGGATCGCCCCGGCCCGTCACGATCACCGTATTCATATTGGGCCGCGGCCGGTCCGTGCCGCTCACCACTCTTCCCGGAAAATGCCGGATCAGCGCGTGGGCAAAGGGAATCGCGACCTCCCAATCCACGGGCCGCGCCGATCGGGTGTACCGGTCGGGCGAAGTCACCTTCCAGTAAATGTCGTCGCGGCTCGCGCCCAGTTCCATCAACCGCTGGAAGTAAGTATTCTTCTCCACCTCTATGCTGACATCGGGCCGCCCCATGTGATCGATCAGCACCGGGGTGGGCAGCTGCCGGATCAACGGCTCCATAATTCCGAAGGTCTGCGGCAGAAAATACAGATCCGTGTGCCAGCCGAAAGGCTGGACCTTTTCCGCAATGCGCAGGATGACATCGGCCGGCGTGGTTTCGCTCGCGATGTGAGGCAGGAACGCGAAACGAACGCCCCGTACTCCGGCTGCGTGCAGACGTTTCAGTTCTTCGGTTGTGACATCTTCCGCGACGCTCGCAACGCCCGCCGCCCTGCCCTGCATGTGCTCGAGAGCGTCGACCACGACGCTGTTATCGGTGCCGTGGCATGTGGCCTGGACGACCACAAATCCCCAAAAACCCATCCGGTCAACCAGAATTTCCTTCTGCTCCTGCCACGTCGCCGCGAAGGGTTTGTACTGCGCGGTCGGAGCCAGCGGAAACCGTTCGAACGGACCGATCACGTGCATGTGCGCGTCGATGGCTCCGCGGGGCATTGCAAACTGCAGGGGATGCGGATCATGGTCCTGCTCGACGTAAGGATTGCCAACGACCGGATTGCCAACGACGGCTTCTGCGCTCACTTCATAGAGAATACGATAAAGGTACTGATGAAAAGACTATTCGCGCTGCTCCTGCTGTGCGCCGCTGTCGCTATGGCGCAGGAATACACCAAAGATGGCGAATTGCTGATGCCGAAGGACTATCGCTCCTGGATCTTCCTGACCTCGGGAATCGGCATGAGTTATCCGGAAGAGGGCGCACCGATGGGGAATCCAAACTTCGGGAACGTCTTCGTCAATCCCACGGCATACGCCGGGTTCCTGAAAACGGGACTCTGGCCGGATAAGACCGTCCTGCTGATCGAAGTGCGCGAAGCGGGCAATAGCCCGGCAGTGGATAAGAACTCCCGCTTTCAGACCGGCCTCCTCGCGATCGAAGCGCACGTCAAGGATTCCAGCCGCGGCGGGTGGACCTTTTACGGCATCCCCAAAGGCGCGCCGAGCGGCAAGCCCTTCGCGAAAACCGCGCAATGCTATTCCTGCCACGAAAAAAACGCCGCGGTCGACACGACGTTCGTCCAGTATTACCCCACTTTGATTGACACGGGCAAGCAGAAAGGGACCTACAAGAAAACTGCCGAGTAGCTATCCCCATCCCATTCGGCCGCGCAATTCCGTGATGTGGGCCGTATGGTGCCGCATATGCCAGACGAACATCGCGAGCGAGGTATCCAGCACGAAAACCCCGCGCTCGGGATGGATCATCTTTCGTTTCCATTGTTCTTCTGTCAACGACCGGAACAGTCCCACCCACCGCCGATGCAATCCTTCCAGAAGGTCGAGTGACGGCTCGATCAGGCCTGTGCGCGCTTCATGCAATTCGGCCCACGCGACTTCGTCCCACGGCTTAACGACGGGCTCGTCCTCGGTCAGCGCCAGGCAGGTCCTGATGTACCAGTTCATATGGGAATCGGCGAGGTGATGGACGACCTGACGTACGGTCCAGCCGCCCAGCCGATAAGAAGTTTCCAGCTGACTCTCAGCCAGCCCTGCAACGGCGGCGCGCAGATGACCAGGCGAATCCGCAAGCCGCGTGAGCAATTCATCGCGGGTATTCTCATCCGGGGGTGCGCCCGGCTCAAACGGCCCGATCGGATAACGTAAGTCAGCCATGATTCCCAGCCATGATTTTAAGGTAGAATCCAGGGAAAGTGAGGTTCACATGAACTTGACCCGGCTTGCCGTTCTGATTCTGGGAACTGCGTTGACCATCCCGGCGTGGGCTCAGACCAACCCTGCTGCGCCGTCGCTTACTGCACCAACGCCTGCCGCACCAGAGGTAGTCGCGACGCCGATCCTCCCGATACCCGTTCCCCCGAAGCCTTTCGACGCCTCCCAGTACAAGCTGCTGCTCAACCGTACCTTCATCGTGAGGCCCGGCGGTCCGCTGACCCGCGCACCCCAGATTGTTATGTGCGCCGCGGCGCGCGTCGTGAAACCAAGTCCGGCCATCGACCCGCAAATCATCGGGCCCGGCCCCCGGTTCTATTTCGCGCCGACAGAGGCGCGCTCTCGGGACCTCGCCGAAATGAACGTTCCCGCCCCTTCCTGCGCGGAGCTCGCGCCCCCGCCTTCTCCGAACCCGACTCCTGAAAAGCGCTGACGCCGGTCATTTAAGCCCGGCGGCCCTGATCCTGTCGTCCACCACGGGCACCGTAGCGCTTAGCTTGAAATCCACCTGAATGGTGGACAGCGTTTCGGCGGGCTCGCCATTCAGCAGTGAGGGCTTGAAGCGCCATTGGGTGACTGCCTCGACCGCAGCCATGGCAAACTCGTCGTGGCCCCCGTTCTTCACAACCTTCAAGGAGGTTGGCACGCCTTGCTTCGATATGACCGCCGACAGCATCACCGTGCCTTCAATGCCCTGCGCCTGCAGAAATCCCGGATAAACCGGATCGACTCTCTGCAGCACCGTCGTCGGCTGCACCATACCCCCAACCCGAACAGGTCTCCCCGCCGCATGAACCGCGGCAGCCTGAGGTTTAGGCGTGCCCTGCGCCGCCACCATGATTTGCTCCGTGACGCCCCCGACGACGAGGCGAGGGTCGATTTCGAGGTTGCCTCCGTTCACCAGCGCCAGATTATCCAGACGGAACACCGCGAAGCCAGGGGCCCGAGCCTCGATCGTGTAATAACCCGGCGGCATGTTTTTAAACGTATAGCTGCCTACCGCATTGGAAACCGTCGTTTCCCTGACGCCTTGAGAGTTGATCGCCGCCACCGTCGCGTTGGGAACGACGGCCCCGGTCGGATCGGTAACGAGGCCGGTAATAACCGACACACCTTGCTGTGCGCGAAGAGTGAACGTTGCCAGCGGCGCCACCGCCGCTGCGGTCAGGGCGATCGCGGCGAACCACGTCGCGCGCGCCGGAAAAGATCGGTTGGTCAAAGGATCGAGTATCGATTTCACACGGGACTCCAGATGAGAGGTTGTGGCCATGGGAATGGCGAGTTGTGTATCGAACATGCGCGCCAGTTCGAGCAGATCGGTCGCGTAACCCGTAGGTCTGAGACCGGTGCGCAGCGCCGCGTCGTCGCAGGCGCGTTCGCTTTCGGCGCGAAGCCGGGCGACCGCCAGCCAGCACAGCGGATGAAACCAGTAAAGAGCGGTCGCGGCGTGCGCGGCAAAAAGGATCGCCGGATCGCGCCGCCGGATGTGCGCGGATTCATGAGCGAGCACCGCCCTTCGGCGCGTCACACTCCACCCATCCGCGCTGTCGGGCAACAGAATGACCGGCCGGAAGATTCCCGCGACCAAAGGACCCGGCACCCGCGAGCTGGTGAGGATTGGCCCGCTGCCCTTCGCGCTCCTGATGATCGATCGCAGCCGGACCGCGTTGCCCAGCAGCCTGAGCGCGAAAACAACCGAGCCCAGGGCCCACACGCCCAACAGCACCATCGACGGGTCGATGCCCTTGCCACGAATCGGCGGCGAGCTTGCCTCGTCCGTTGCGATTGCGGTAACCGCGGGCAGCGCAGGCGCAATCGCATGATGAGGAGCGCGCCATCGCACCGGAGCCAGCACCAGTACCCCGGCGAACGCGCAGGTCCAGATGAGATGCCGCAGGGCCGCGGATGCGCGGTGAAGTAGTCCCGTAACACACCAGGCCAGAGCGAAGATGATCGTGATCCCGGTCAGAAGTGCAAGTAAAGCGCCGGGCAGCATCGCTATCTCCCCTGCCCGCGCGCCCGTTCGATCATCGTGGCGATGCGATCGAGTTCCTCGGAACTCGGTTTGCCATCGAGCAGTGCAGCCATCACCTGCTCGGGCGATCCGTTGAAAAAGGTATCCAGCATGTGCCGCAAGGCGGAGCGTTTGGCCCGCTCCGGGGCGACCTTCGGCG
The DNA here is from genome assembly GCA_963764845.1 of Terriglobia bacterium. Classification (GTDB taxonomy): domain Bacteria; phylum Acidobacteriota; class Terriglobia; order Bryobacterales; family Bryobacteraceae; genus BOG-234. Next base: position 324,293 of record CAVXUE010000003.1, read on the forward strand.
CATAGACATAGCTCGCGCCCGCCTGTTCGTGCCGGATATGTCCCTTCTCTTCCATGATGCGAAGGGTGGCGCGAACCGCGGAATAACCCGGCGCATCGGCCATGGCGGCCTGAACTTCGGAGGCCGAAGCGCGGCCCCGCGCGATCAGGATATCCATGATCTGCCGTTCGCGCCGCGTTAACGTATGCTGGTTATTTAGCACTATGCTGGAAAATTAGCATAGCTCCGCGCCCCTGTCAAGCGGGAATCGTATAGACTACACAGTTGGGAGAAATACGAATGCAAAAGACACGACGAGTTTTACTTTCAACCGTAGCGGTTCTCTCGCTGGCCGCGATGGGCAGCGCACAGGGGCCGCCGGCCGGCGGTGGCCGGGGCGGTGGCCGCGGACCCGCCGGGCCGTCATTTTCCGTCACCACCGAGGCATGGCCCGATGGCGGCGAAGTTCCGATGAAATATTCCTTCTACGGTGAAAACAAAAACCCGGCCTTCGATTTTCACTGGAGCATGGGCGTCAATCCGGGCACCGCGCCGGATAGTTTGAAGACCTATGCCATCATTTTTCACGACACCGAAAATTCCACCGCCAAAACCACGGCAGACACGCTTCACTGGTCGGCGTTCAACATTCCCGGGACCGCTGCGGGGGTGCCGGAAGGACTTGGCCCCGGCGATCTGGCCGATGGCACGCGCAATGGCCCGGGTATTGCCGGCAGCCGCCCCGGCGGCACGCCCGCGTATTTCGGTCCTGGCGCCGGCGCCGGTCCCATCCACCACTACCTGTTTGAATTCTACGCGCTCGATACAAAGCTGGATCTCCCGGCCAACTGCACGCGCGAAGACCTGCTGAAAGCGATGGACGGCCACGTCATCGGTAAAGCGGCGTATTACGGCCGATTCCACAACATGAATCCCCCGGCCGCGCCCGGCCGCGGACGCTAGTCTAGTGGAGTGTCCACGAAATAACTGGACTCTTTCCTGGTCAGGCGTGGGGTAGGCCATCGTCTCTCAGTGGCCTGCCTTCTTCCGGTTGCGAGACAAACACGGACGACGAAAAACGATCGTCCGCGCCACGATTGTGTCCAAACAGAGCCATCAAACGGCTGCGGTCGCTTTGACTTTCTTCAGAGCGACCGCGTTCATGCAATAACGCAGCCCGCTGGGAGGCGGACCGTCGGGAAAGACATGTCCGAGGTGCGCATCGCAGGTGTTGCAAACCGTCTCGACGCGCACCATCCCATACGATTCGTCGGCGTGATACGCGATCGCATTCGGCGTGATCGGTTGCGTGAATGACGGCCAGCCGGTGCCCGATTCGAATTTCTCGCTCGCGTCGAAGAGCAGCGTGTCGCAGCAAAGGCACGAATAGATTCCGGGTTCAAACAGGCCGCACATTTCCGAACTGAACGCCCTCTCGGTGCCTGCCTCGCGCGTTACGTGATACTGCTCCGCGCTCAATTGCTTTCGCCATTCCGCTTCCGATTTCACAACCTTGCGGTCCGGTTCCGGATTTCCCTCCCGGGCGAGTTTCAACACATCGTTCCATTTCAATAGCATTGATTGGTCCTAATTCATGATCCCGCTCAAACGAGCCGCCTGCAACATATACAGTAAAGTGGATTCGAGGTACACGAAGCTATGGTTGTCCAGGAAACCGAACTGAAAACCATCACCAGCTGGACCGCCGGCAAACCCGCCGCGTCGAAATCCGGCCGCTCCGGCATCGTCTGGAATCCCGCCACCGGCGAAGCCGCGCGCCCACGTCGAATTCGCCAGCGCCGCCGAAGTCGATGCCGCTGTCGCCTGCGCGCTCGAAGCCTTCCCTCAATGGCGCGCCACGCCCCTCTCGCGCCGCGCCGAAATCATGTTCGCTTTCCGCGAACTCGTGCACGCCAACAAACGCCGAATCGCCGAACTCATCACCCTCGAACACGGCAAGACCCTGCCCGGACGCGCTCGGCGAAGTCGCCCGCGGACTCGAAAACATCGAATTCGCCTGCGGCATCCCCAACCTCCTCAAAGGCGGATTCACCGAACAGGCCAGCCGCGGCATCGACGTCTATCAGATCCGTCAGCCGCTCGGCGTTGTCGCCGGCATCACCCCGTTCAACTTCCCCGCCATGGTTCCGCTGTGGATGTTCCCCAACGCCATCGCCTGCGGCAACACCTTCATCCTGAAGCCATCCGAAAAGGATCCCGTCCGTCAGCATCTTCCTCGCCGAACTGATGCAGCAGGCGGGCGTGCCGGATGGCGTCTTCAACGTGATTCAGGGAGACCGCGTCGCCGTCGATCGCCTTCTCGAACATCCCGACATCAAGGCCATCAGTTTTGTCGGTTCAACGCCCGTCGCGCGATCCATTTATGAAACCGCGACGCGCAACGGCAAGCGCGTGCAGGCTCTTGGGCGGCGCCAGAAATCACATGCTGGTCTTGCCCGACGCGGATATCGGAATGGCGGCCGACGCGGCTGTCTCGGCGGCCTTCGGTTCGGCCGGCGAGCGCTGCATGGCGATCTCGATCGTGGTCGCGGTCGATACCGCCGCCGATCCGCTGATCGCGGCGATCCGCGAGCGCATGGCGAAAATCAAAATCGGCCCGGGCATCGAGGAGCGGAAATGAGATGGGTCCGCTCATCACCCGCGAGCATCGCGATCGCGTCGCTTCTTACCTCGATATCGCGAAGTCGGAAGGCGCGACTGTCGCGGTCGATGGGCGCGAGCCATCCTGCGAGTTCACGCGAAGGCTTCTTCCTCGGCACATCGCTGCTCGATTCCGTGGAACCAGGCATGCGCTGTTACGAAGACGAAATCTTCGGACCCGGTGCTCGGCGTCGTCCGCGCAAAGACTTATCCGGAAGCAGTCGACATCATCAACCGCAATCAATACGGCAACGGCGCCGCAATCTTCACGCGCGACGGGGGCGCGGCAAGGCAGTTTCAGTTCGACGTGGAAGCGGGAATGGTAGGGATCAACGTGCCTATTCCGGTCCCCGTAGCATGGTATAGCTTCGGAGGCTGGAAGGCGTCACTGTTCGGCGACTTACATATGTATGGGCCTGAGGGAGTCCAGTTTTACACGCGCGCAAAAGTGGTGACAAGCCGGTGGCCCGACCCTTCCACAAGCAGCGTAAATCTGGGCTTCCCTCAGGTACGATGAGGATTGGAGCACCGGTGAGCGACGTGTCGCCGGACTTAATGCTTGAAATCGAGAGCAGTCTTCGTGCCGCCGAGCTGGATTATCGTCAACCAGATCTTTGCCTTCAATATGCTTGGACTGAACGATGGTTTCGGAGAACTTCGAGGGCATTTCCTGCACCGTGGCATCTGCTTCGAGGCGCTTACCGTTGACCGCATTAACGAGCGTGACCTTCGACCCTTCGAACTTCAGTTGGTATTGTCCGGCCGGAACCTGTCGTGGTGCCGAGCACTGCTGGAGCCGCGAATGTTACGTCGTAGGATTTAGCTCCCGCGACCGACAACCCGGCCACGGCGAAGAGCAGAATAAGTTTTTTCATAACTAGGGGATGTTCGCGGACGGGCAAAGGTTGCTCATGCGGGCGTAAAGTTATGTATTGGGTGGATTAAGGATTTGAATGGAAAACATTAAACATTGGTTATTAGCCTTGACATTCGCGCTGCCGGCCTGGTGCCAGGTGAATACTACTTCCGGCGAATTTGTTGTGGAGCCCGCCACGCTCGTATCACTCGGGTTCGAATGGAAGATAACGGGTGACGATAATCGCAACGCCGCCGTCGAAGTCTCCTACAGAAAGAAAGGCGACCCGCAATGGCGCAAATCATTGCCACTCATGAGTCAGCAGCGCGAACAGATCGGCGTAGCTCCCGGACCAGGAGCAGCCAATGAGGGAGAGCCGCGTTATCCGCTCTTCAAATACACCGCGGCCAACATGTTCACCGGCAGTATTCTCAACCTCGACCCGGATACCGACTATGAGTGCCGATTCGCTCTCACCGATCCTGATGGGGTCGCGGGCGCGAGAGAAAAAACGGTCACAGTCCGTACCCGGAAAGAGCCAATGCCCGCAGAGGGAGGGAAGACTTACCACGTATATCCCAATAGGGTGGAACAAGCCCAAACAACAGCCGGCCTTCACGGGTCTTATGGCCGCTTACTACATGGGCTCGGCCCATTTCGATTACGAGAATGCGTTCCCGCCCCGCGTCCAGCCCGGCGATGTGATTCTCGTCCACGCCGGTCTCTACGTGGGCGATCGCCAGCACTATATGAACGGAGCACCCCGGCCTGGCTACCTCGCTCTGGGGAACTTATTCGACGGCACATATTACCTGACGCAGAGCGGCACGGCCGAAAAGCCGATCGTCATCAAAGCCGCGGGCGATGGAGAGGTAATCTTCGATGGCGCAGGCTGCCAGACTTTCTTCAACCTGATGGGCGCAAATTACAACTACTTCGAAGGCATCACATTCCGCAACACGAATGTGGCTTTCCTTCTCGGCATCAAAGGCATCGCCGGATCCAGCGGCTTTACTCTGAAACACTCGAAGGTCTACGACGTGGGCCGCGTCGTTCAGGATGACTGGTCGGGCTCGAAGAATTTCTACATTGCCGATAACATTATGATCGGCAGGCACGATCCCAACAAAATGATGAGCTGGACCGGCGCCATCTGGTCGAAGTTCCCCGATTATCCCGAGCTGCTTTTATCCGAATACGCGATCAAGGTCTACGGCCAGGGGCACGTCGTAGCTTATAACTACGTAGCGCACTGGCACGATGGAATCGATGTCGCCACTTACGGCACTCCCGACGGCGCGCCGAACGACATCCCCGACCGTGTCCCGCTCGCCATCGACTTCTATAACAACGACATCTTCAACATGGGCGACAACTGTTTCGAGACCGACGGCGGCGCCCGCAATATCCGCGTGTTTCGCAACCGCTGCTTCAACTCCGCGTCAGGCGCGCTGAGCGTGCAGCCCGTGTTTGGCGGCCCGGTCTACTTCTACCGGAACGTCATTTACAACTCACCCACGGGATCTCTCAAATACATCGAAGGTTCTTCCGGAATCTTGACCTATAACAACACCATCATCGGAGAAGGCCGCGCCGGCCCCGCGTCGAACGAAACATTCCGTAACAACCTGATCCTCGCGCAGGGCGCATTTGACCCTGTCTTCGCGATCACCACTTACACCAACTACACGACCTCCGACTACAACGGTTTCCGCCCGAACCCCGGCGTCGAAGACTCATTCGAATGGAACTCTCCCGCGCTCACCGTGGCGGCCGACTTTCTGACGACACCCGTGGCCCGAAGATTCAAAACCATGAAGGAATTCAGCGAAGCAACCGGCCAGGAAAAACACAGCGTACTCGTCGACTATGACATCTTCGCCAACGTGCGCAAACCCGACATGACGGACCCGCAACGCGTCTATAAGACAGATGATTTCGACTTCCGCCTGAAACCAGGCTCCGCCGCGGTGGACGCCGGCGTTGAACTGCCGGGTATCACCGATGGCTTTACCGGCCGCGCTCCGGATCTGGGCGCATACGAACAGGGAGCACCGATCCCGCACTACGGCCCAAGGTAGCGGCGACGCGGCGGTTAGTTAAAAACGATCCGGTCCTTCTTCATGTCCAGGTTGGCGGTCGCGAGGCCAGGCACTTTCTTGACATCGTCGAGGGTCTTGAAGTCGCCATGATCCATCCGGTACTTCACGATCGCATCGGCCTGCGCGGCCGTGATTTCCAGAACGGTCGCGATCTCGGCCGAAGGAGCCTTATTCGCATTCACCTGCCCGAAGTTCTTTGTCAGATATTCGTTGATGGTCCTGATCTGCTCGTTGGTTGCGGATGCGCCGCGCGAAACCATATCGTCGACGATATAGCCCCAGCCCTCTTTGGTGGCCCGGCGGCTGGCGATAAGATCCACGCCATGGCAGGCGCCGCATACGTTTTCCAGATCGTCCTTCCCTTTGCCCGCGGGAAGGTCCTGCGCCTGAATCATCGGAGCCAGAACGGAAATCAGAAGAGGAAGAAGGGCGAAAATCGGACGCTTCATAGTCTCTTCCATCGTACTCTACGGCGTCGTCTACAGCCTCTCGCCCCAGAGCCTGGCGGACGCGATGTCGCAACCCTCGCGCAAGGCCCTCAGCTTGAGCCAAACCACCGGCTCGATCACCCATTCGCGGCCCGTGAACGTTCCGAAGCCGCAATCCGCGCCGGCGATCACCCGCTCACGGTCACCCACCGCCGCAACGGCCTCGGCGATCCGGCGAGCCACTACTTCCGGATGTTCCACGATATTCGTGGTCGAATCGATCGTTCCCGGCACCAATGCCATTCCGGCCGGCAGCGGAATCCGCCGAACTGCCTCGTACTCATGCTGGTGGCGCGGATTCGCGAACTCGATGCTCAGCGCGCCTACGTTCGCCTGGTAAAGCACGGGAAGAATACGCGCCAGCGGCACGTCGTGCAGATGCGGACCTTCCCAATTCCCCCAACAGCAATGCAGACGCACGCGATCGCGCGGAATCCCTTCGAGGGCCTGATTCAGCGCCGCCACGTGCTTCTCCGCCGCAGTGACAAACTGTTCGTCCGTGAGGTCGCGATAGAACATCGCCCGGTCCATCGCCAGATCCGGGGAATCGATCTGGAGAACGAATCCCGCCTGATGGATCGCCCGGTATTCCTTGCTCATCTCGCGGGCCAACGCGCTCAGGTAAGCTTCGTGCGAATCGTAGTACGCATTGAACATCGTTGTCGAAATGATTCCCGGCGAAGGCGCGGTCAGGAAGCATTCCCGCAAACCGCCCACCGTGTTCGCGGCGCTCTTGAGGCGTTCGATCTCTTTCGAAATCGCGGAAGTGTCGGCGTAGTTCAGCTCTGCCCGGGCTTCCGGCGCGTTCTGCATCCGGCTGCGTTTCGGGAAACGCCGCATGAGATCGTCCACCAGCTCGGGAAATTCTTCGTAATCCCGCCCGCGCCGCCGCTTCGATTCGCCCGCAAAGCCGGTGATGCGCTGCGGCACGTAAGTCTGAAATCCTACCCGCTGCTGCTCGCCGTCGTTGCCGATATCGATGCCGGCTTTCACCTGCTCTTCCACCACGTGGCGGACCGCGCGATCCATCTCCCGATCGAGTTGCGCCTTGTCAATTGCTGCGCCCTCCTCGCGGCTGACGAGGAGGGTCGAAAGCGCCGCGTTACGTGGCAGGCTGCCGACATGCGTAGCGAGAATCCGTTCGCGGCTGAGAATCATGGCAGGAAAAACCAGTGTACTTCTGTATACTGACGGACGGAGCAAATCGACTTGATGAATCTTTTTCGAGTGGCAGCCGTGTTCGCTGCGGTTTCAGTGGTTCCCGTCATCGCCTGGCAGTCCGATAATGATCCCGACCGCGCCGTTAAAGGCGGGGCGTTTCCATCCGGCTGGAACGTACGCCCCGATCGCGGCACGCCCGATCAGCTGAGGTTCAGCATCGCAGGCGGCGTGTATCACTTCATGATGGGTTCCGCCGGCACCTTCTATCGCAGCGACTGGACCAGATCCGGCGACTTCAAATTCTCCGCGCGCCTGACCCAGAAAGCCGCGCCGTCCCATCCGATTTCTTATGGATTAATGATCGGCGGCAGCGATCTCGCCGGACCCAAACAAACATACTCCTACTTCCTCGTGCGCAATCAGGGTGAGTTTTTCATCGCCAACCGCGAAGGAGATGCCCGGCCGATTACGGTCGTGGACTGGACCGCGAATCCGGCCATCGTCCAACAGGGAGCGGACGGAAAGCAGACCAACACGCTCGCGATTCAGGTGCAGGGCGACAACGTGGTCTTCTCGGTCAACGGCGCCGAAATGACCCACCTGCCGAAGGGCAAAGTTCACGCCGACGGGTTATACGGCTTCCGCATCGGCCACAATCTTGACGTGGACGTGGATCAGATCGTCACGCCCAAATAGCTTTAGTTTCCAACGGCCTTTCAGGCGGACAGCTTCCAGCAGCTTTCACCTTTGCTTTGAACGATGTGGCGCACGCTCTCCAGCGTGCCATGTCGAGACTTTTCTCGACACCGGTTTCTCCCGCGAATGCGCCAGGCGTCGGCAAGAGTGCCGACGCGGCACGCAAAAGTGCTTGCGCCACACACTTCAGGCGACTTTCAGTCGCAACCCATCCTACCGGTTTGAGCCGGTAGCTGTTCAGTCTTTGGCCTCGCCGTTCATCCTCAGGATTTCCCCGTTGGGCCGTTTTCCCATCATGAACATACCGGCCTTCTCGCCGTTTTTCATGGGCCGGACGGTGATCGTGAGCTTATCGCCGGGTTTGAGAGTGTTGCGCGTCCAGCCGCGCCGGTTCAGATAGTTGGGGCTCATCCCTTCGGCGCCCCACGTCTCAACCACGCCCTGATCGTTCGTCACATCAAGCCACACCCAGGTGTGCGGATTGGTGTAGTCGAACTTCTTCACTATGCCGGTAAGTTCCTTCGTTGTGGTGGCGTCGAACACCGCGGCTGAATGATGCGCCACCGCGAGGGTCGTTCCGCCCGCGATCAGGCTCGCGATCATGATTCCCCGCAGAGCGGCTTGTTTCACGCTGTTCCTCATAAGCACCTTCTTATTCTATAAAACTATTTCGGGGCGGCCGTGGGGTTGTCCAGCTTGATTCCCGCCTTGCCGCTTGTATCCACAAAATTCCGGTTGTTCTCCTCGCAGACATACTCGGAGATGGTCCAGCTGCGGTGCCGCTTGAAGATCCGGTTCCCCATCGGGAACGGCTTGGTCAGGGCCAGCGGATCCTCAATCGTGGTCTGCACATCCAGGGTATCGGGGTCGTCCAGCTTGAACCGTTCCACGATCTTCATCTTGTCGCTGTAGGGAAAGTTGATGCCGCGCGGGACCGGCTCGAAACCCATCGTCTCCACCACCAGCGTGTCGCCCTCCCAATGCCCGATCGAAGTGCCATCGAAGCTGGGATCGGGATCGTCCGGCATCGGCCGGCCATCGGTGTAGATGTGGCGCACCTGCGTATAGGCCTCGACCACGATGGTCACCTGGCCCGGTGTCATCAGAACCTCAATAGGGTAGGGCTGGCTCATGATGCCGGGCATTCCGGGCGGCAGGCAGTTGGCCGATTGGTTGTCTTCAGGTCGCGCGGCGGCGCGAGCATCTGCCTCAGCCTTTGCCTTGGCTGCATATTCGGGAGTGAGCGAAGGCTGAATCGCCGGAGCGCGCCCAGGACCACCGCCGCGAGCGGGACCCGGAGCGGCCCCTGGACCAGCGCCACGACCGGCGCCTCCACGCGCCGCGCCGCCGCCCAAAGGAATCTCCCAGACGCCGGTGAAGTCGGGCAGTTTCCCGAGTGCGGCCCAATCGGCCGGAGTCGGCGCTTTGCGCGCGGCTTTCGGCGCGGGCGCGGTCTGTCCCGGCATCAGAATCGCTCCGGCAAGGAGCCCGAAAAGTATGTTGCGCATAAACCTCCTAAGATTCTACGCCCCCTACTTCATCGGCACGAATCTTTGTACGCGCTCGCCGGCGAACACCTCGCCCGTGTAGATGTCGCCTTTCGAATCCACCGCGATCATATGCAGCCCGAAGAACTGTCCGCCGTTTTCGCCCATGCTTCCCATCCGGCCGATCACCTTGCCGTCCGCGCGGTTCAGGAACCAGATGTGGTTATTCGTCAGATCCGAAATATACAAAAGCCGCTGCGCCTTGTCCGGAGAGAACATCACGCCGCCCGTGGACCCTCCCACGCCCGTCGTCGGCGCCAACACAAATTCCTTCACGAACTTGCCCTGCTTCGTCGTCACCTGAATCCGGTTGGCGTTGCGGTCCGCGGCGTAAACCATGCCGTCGTTCGATATGTTCAGCGTGAGGTGGCCCCGGAACTCCCTGGGCATTGGCCCGCCGGGAGTATACGCGCGGTCCGCGTCGCTGGTTGTCATCTCCGCCAGCGTGTGCCCGTACGCACCCCAGCCGCGCTTGAACTGCAACGTATCGAGATCGAATATCATGACGCGCCCGCCCAGATAGTTGTCCGCGCAATAGAGCTCGCGCGCGGGTTCGTCGAGCCGGATCTCTTCAATTCCCCCCACGATCATCGGCGTCGTTGGAGGGTATTTCGCACGAAACGCCGCGATCGCCGCTTCGCGCGCCGGATTCGGTTGCGCGCCGCGCCCGCCCGGCGGCGTAAGAAATCCGGCAACGGGCCCGGCGCTGCCACGGCCCGGCGTATGAGGAGCAATCTGTGCGGGGCTGCCCCCACCCCCGGCGCCCGGCGGCGCTTCGGGAGTACGCGGGACTTCACCCACCACCTTGCCCGTTTTCGGATCGTACTTCCGCACCGTGTCCTGCCCGATGTAGACGAACCCATTGCTGTCGACCGCCATCCCGTGCCCCTGCGGCGCATCGAATGAACCGATTACGTTGCCGGCCTTATCGATGTGGATCATCGCCGGAGGCCGCACGCAGCAATCGGCCAGCGGAGGCGTCAGCTCCGCTTCGAGCTCGATGTCGGTGAGATCGTTCGGCCGGTTCAGCACCCAGACGTAATCGTCCTTATCGACGGCCAGCCCGGTTACGCCGCCCATCTTCCATTTGTTCGGCAGAGGTTTGGGCCAGTCCGCATCGAACCGGAACCCGGGTGCGGTTTGCGCCTGCGCCGAGAGAAGACAGACGGCCAGCGCGGCAAGTACACGACGGATCATAAACCCTCCATGAAGTGCCAAAATTATATCCGAATATGAAATTCGCAAGAATTGTCTTTTGGATTGCCGGCGCGTTCGGCATGGTCGCGATCGTGCCTTTGTATCGGACGCCTGGTGAACCCGTCTATTACGGTCTTCTCGCTACGCTCGTGGCGTGGCAGGCGGCGTTCTTCGTGATCGGTTGGGATCCGCGGCGCTTCCGCCCGTTGATGATCCCGGCGATGCTTGAAAAAGCGCTCTGGATGGCGACACTCGCCGTCCTGCACTTCAAGGGACAAGTGACCGACAGGGACATTGCCGCCAACGCCGCCACTCATGGGCTGCTCGGCGTGCTCTTTCTTATCGGGTTCCTGAAAACATCGGGGGCTGTTACTTACCGATCGTAACCAGCGCCACCATGTTGAGCGCGCTCTCGGCCATAACAAGGTTGCCGTCTTTGGTCGCCATCATGTTTCGCACCACACCCCCGCCGGCGGGAATCGCCCAGGTCTGAAACTTCTCGGCCTTCGGATCGAACCGGACCAGGGTATTCGGCTTCACCGCCGATTCGCTGTACCAGATCACTCCGTCGAGGAACGTGATCCCGTAAGGCTGCGACTGCGGCCCGCTCGGCGACGGCCATTCCTTCATGGCTCCCGTTTTCGGATCGAGACGGCCGAGATATCCGCGCGAATAATCGGCGTAGTAAATCACGTCGTCGTTCGTGATCGCGATGCGGCGTGGCCGCGACGCCGCATTCGGCAGCGTCCACTCGCGGATCGCCATGGTGTCGGGATTGATCGCGGCAATCTTCGGTGCGCCGAATTCGCAGTAGTAAGGCGTCCCTTTGGAATCGATCACCATGCCATACGGATTCGACGGCTTCGTCGGCGAATCCACGATCTTGATCTCGCCCGTTGCGGGATTGAGCCGCCCCACCTTGTTCGCATTCTGCACGGTGAACCAGAGGATTCCTTTGTGATCGAACAGCGGCGTGTGCGGGTCTTTCGCCTCGGGCGGCAGTTTATATTCGGAGAACTCGCTGTTCTTCGGATCGAGCTTGCCGATGTAACCCTTGGAATTCGCCGTGAACCAGATCTTGCCGTCCTTGTCCTCCACGAGGCCGTGCGGGCCCGAACCTTTTGTCGGAGGGTGAAATTCCCTGATCTCGCCGGTCTTCGTATCCACTCGGCCCAGTACGTTCGCGTACTGGCCGGAATACCAGAGATAGCCGTCGTGAGTGGCCAGCGGATCGTGCGGCCTCGACCCGATCGTGGGCACCGTCCATTCCTTGAACGTCACTTTAACGGGACCGGGGATGATCACGGCCTTCGGCACGTTTCCTTCCGGAAAGGCCTTCGTAAGATATTCGGTGACCATCGGGATCTGGTTCTTCGGAACCTCGGCGCCCGCCGCGACCATGCGCTCGACCAGGAGTTTCCAGTCCTCCGGCGTATGCCCCGTGCCGGTGATCAAGGTGATCGCATGGCAGGCCGTGCAGGCAGTCTCGACGATCGCCTTCGCGGGCCCGGCCGGCAAGGGTCGCGTTGTTTGAGCCTGCGCCGCGACGACCGTGCAGAAGACCAAAAGCCAGTAGTTTTTCATATTGCCTCCCGATGTCAGTCCGTATTCTATATCCGTTTCAGGGGCTTGCCAGCGCGCGTTTCGACTAGTATGCTCGCTTGCATGCGTACACGTTCCTTCGCGTTTCTTTCACTGCCGGCAGTCGCGGCGGTTGCGGCGATGGCCCTCTGGTCGCAGTCGCAACCAGCCCGTGTCGGCGGCCAGGACATGTTCGGCGCCTACGATGTGGTGAAGGGCTGGCCGAAAGACATCGGCACCCTGCCCGGCAATGAGAAGTGGACCTGGGGCGCGGGCCAGAGCGTCTACGCCGAAAGCCCGGACCGCGTGTTCCTGCTCTTCCGCGGCGAGCTCCCCAATATCAAGCGCCCGCCGTCGAAGCTCCTGCCCGAGTTCGGCCCCAGCATTCAATTCCCCATCGGACGTCTGCCCTGGCGCGATGCAACCACCGCGGCGCTGCCTGGCGGCGGAGGGGCGGGGTCGCTTCCCGGCGCGCCGACCGACGGATGGAACGGCACCGTCGGCATCGATGCGAAGTGGGAAAACTGCATTACCGTTGCGGATTCAAGCGGCAACATCGTCGAGCGCTGGACCCAATGGGACAAGATTCTGCAGCGCCCGCATTTCGTCGCCATTAACCCCTACGACCCGGAGAAACATGTCTGGATTGTCGACGACCATATGCACGCCATCTACAAATTCACGCACGACGGGAAGCAGTTCGTCCAGACCATCGGCACACCGAAAGTGCCTGGTGCGGACGGCACGCATTTCAATCGCCCCACGTTTCTCGCGTGGCTTCCGGACAGCACGATGTTCGTCTCCGACGGATACAACGGGAACCGCGTGGCGAAGTTCGACAAGAGCGGCAAGTTCCTGCTCGACTGGGGGCAGAAGGCAACGCCTCCGGACAAGCGCCCCGGGTATATGAGCAACGTGCACGGCATCGCGGTCGATCCCGTGACACGCCGCGTCTTCGTGAACGACCGCGCCGACAAACGCATCCAGGTCTTCGACGAGAACGGCAAGTACCTGTATGAATGGAGCCCGGGCCCGGACCCTTCGGACATTCATCTCCTCTATATAGGCGCCGACAGGACCCTTTGGGCCGCCGATCGCGGCACATCGAAGATGCTCAAGTACGATCTCGAAGGCCACTTTCTCTACTCCTGGGGCATCTGGGGCGATTTCCCTGGCGGGTTCTGGGGCGTCCACGGATTCAGCGTGGATCAGGAAGGCAACTTCTACACCGCCGAAGTGGACAGCGGGCGCGTGCAGAAATTCCACCCCCGCGATGGCGCCAACCCGGCATTTCTGGTCGGCAAGCCGGTTTACTCAGCGTGGAAATAGATTATACTATAAAACATTAAAGAGTCCGTATGTTTGGAAAAATCTTTAAAGGAATAGCGGTCGCAGTCGGTGTCGGATTCGCCGTGGGTGTAATGGCGGGCAAACGCAGTCGTGGCGAGTATTCCGAGAGGAGGACCTCGCGGGAAGATCTCCCCGCATCCAAACCGGTCCTCGAACGGCTCGACCGGATCGAATCCCGGATCGCAGCGGGAGACGCGCGGCCCCTGGCCGTCTCCCATGCCGAATCGATCGCCCACCTGGATTCGCGGCTCTACCGCCAGTCGAACGACCTCGAATCTCTTCGGCTGCGGATGGAACAACAGCAGCAGGAGCTTACCGCGAACCTGGGCGTTGTCGAAAAGCGCCTGGGTGATGTTACGACGGGGATTCCCGCGCTTGTCGACTCCATCGTTTCGCCCCAATCGGCGGACTTTCGCCTCCGCCTGCGCGCCGAGACGCAGGAATCGGTGCGGACGGCGCTGACCACCTTTGAAAGGACGATCGAAGACAAAGTCTCCGATCGTATCGGCGTGATTGAAAAAGCGATGATCGATCAGTCGGCGGCGGTGACCGCTTTGAGCCAGCGGGCGATCGAGTTGGAACTTATTCTCCAGCGCCTGATCGCCGGGGTGGAACGGCTTTGCGACCGCACCAACGCCACTCTTGAAGGAACCCCTTACCCCGCGGCGAAAGAGCCGTCGTTTATCGATTCAACGCTCCGGGCCCGGTCGAACGAAGCGGCTTGATTTCCGCCTCGTCTTGGATACCCACTCTCGTCACACCGTTCGCCAATTCGTTACAAAAACCTTACCCAGCGGATTTTCCCCAGGAAAGCCGATAGATCAGCGAGGTGCCCGAGGACGAGTATGTCGGCCGTCGAGCGGCAAGTGGGCCTTGAGACATGAAATCAACCGTACTGCCAAACGCAGTGATAGCAGCCTGGCTCGCTGTTGCCGTTCCTGGAGTGGTTCGCGCACAGGCGCCGCAGCAGAATCTGGCGGGAGCCAGCATCGAAGAGCTGATGAATATCGAAGTCACCTCTGTGTCCAGAAAGGAACAGACTCTATCCAAGACCGGCGCGGCGGTTTTCGTCATCAACCAGGAAGATATCCGGCGCTCGGGCGCCACCGGCATTCCGGATGTCCTGCGAATGGCGCCGGGGGTAGAGGTCGCGCAGATCGATTCGAACCAATGGGCCGTGAGCATCCGGGGGTTCAACGGACTCTATTCGAACAAGGTTCTGGTCCTGATCGATGGCCGGACTCTCTATGTAGACAGCTTTTCCGGCGTCTTCTGGGACCAGGTGGACGTACCGCTCGAAGACATAGACCGTATCGAGATCATCCGCGGGCCTGGCGGCACGGTGTGGGGCGCAAACGCGGTCAATGGCGTCATCAACATCATCACGAAAAGCTCCGCCGATACCAAAGGCGGCCTCGTGACCGCCGGCGGAGGGTCGCGCGAGACCGCCGCGGGGTTGGTGCAATACGGGGGAGATGCCGGGTCCGTGGGAGCATACCGGGTTTTCGCCCGGTACTTCAATGTCAGCAACTCCGCCTTCCCCGGCGGTTCGACGGCGGCTGACGGCTGGCACTCCTCACAGGCCGGGTTCCGTTCCGACTTGAGCCCGACCTCTCGCGACACGCTCTCCTTCCAGGGGAGCTACCTCGCAACCGAGGGAGGGGCGACAAGCTCGGTCGTGAGCATGGCGCCCCTGGCGCTCGTCACCCTCAACAATCCGCTCAACAACACGTCGGGCGACATACTCGCACGCTGGGTTCACACGCTCGCGAACGGCTCGGAAACATCGCTGCAGATCTATGACAATCTCATGGCCCGCCGGGAGTCGTTTGTCAAAATCGCCAACAACACACTGGACGTGGAGTTCCAGCACCACCTCACTGCCGGATCGCGGCACGATATTGTGTGGGGCGTCGATTTTCGCTACTCCCACGACAGCCTGCTGCCCGCCGCGAGCTACGGCTTGCAGGTCATCCCCCCCGTGAAGGAAGACATCCTGACTACCGCATTTCTCCAGGATGAGATTCGTATCTCCAAGTCGGTTTTCCTTACTCTGGGGTCGAAGTTCGAACACAATAGCTACACCGGGTTCGAATTCGAGCCCAGCGCCCAGCTCGTGTGGACGGCGAGCGACCGCTATAGCCTGTGGGCGTCCGCTGCGCGCGCCATCCGCCAGCCGGATCATGCGGACGACGACGTCCTCTTCAATGAAGCGATCGTGCCTGTTCCCGGAGGGGGTTCCGCGCTGGTAACCGTCAGTGGCAACCAGAACATCGTTGCCGAGCATCTCAACGATTTCGAGGTCGGCTATCGCGGGCAGGCGGCCAGGCGGCTGTCGCTCGATGTCACCGCATTCCTGAGTTTCTACAGCAGGCTGCAGACTACCGAGCAGCAGACCCCGTTTATCACCTTCAGCGGGGGCGACCCTTTGCTGGTGCTCCCTCAGCAGTTTGGCAACCTTGGTCACGCCACGGACTTCGGGATGGAGTTCTTCGCCAACTGGAATGTGAACAGTTTCTGGAGACTCAGCCCGGGCTATTCCTTCCTGGAGATGAAGACCGGGATCGATCCCGGGAGCCAGGATACATCTTTCGCGTTGATGCCAGGGAATTCCCCCAGGCATCAGCCACAGATCCGTTCTCTGCTGAATCTGCGAACGAACATCGAGCTGGACACAAGCCTGAAGTTCGTGTCACGACTCAGCAGCCAGAACGTGCCTGGCTATGCCCGTTTCGATGCCCGGCTGGGATGGCGGCCGGGTGAGCGAATCGAGTTCAGCGTGGTCGGACAAAACCTCGCCACGCCCAGGCACATCGAGTTCGTCGATAATTCCGGGTTCTTTGTCGGGACCGAGGTGGAGCGCAGCGTTTTCGGGAAAATTACCTGGCGGTTCTAGCGAAAGACTACCAACCCCATCATGTCTCCCTGGCTCAAACTCGGAATCACGGCGGCGATTTTCCTCACCGCGCAGGCCCCCGGCCAGACGCTCGATGAGTACCAGGTGAAAGCTGCCTTTATTGTGAAATTCGCCAGTTTCGTCGAGTGGCCCGCGGGGGCATTCAAAGGTCCGGCGGATCCGTTCACCTTTTGTGTCATGGGACGGAATCCATTCGGACACGATCTCGAGAATCTGGTGGAGGGAAGAGTCATCGACGGACGCGCCTTCGCTCTGCGTCCGGTGGCCGATACGCGCGAGGCGACCGGTTGCCACATCCTTTTTATCAGCTCGTCGGAGCGGTTGCGCTTTCGTTCCATTCTGGACAGCCTGAAGAACAGCAGCGTGCTGCCGATCGGAGATGCGAGTGAGTTTATCGCCGAGGGAGGGGTAATCAACCTGCGTGTGGAAGACGGCAAAGTCCGGATTCAAATCGATGCGCGGGCAGCGAAGGAGAAGAGTCTCCGCATCAGCTCCCGGCTGCTGGATCTGGCGCAAAGCCCCCGATAACGCCGGGCTATTTGCCGTCCACCGAGAACGCGAGGAGTACATTCCCCGGCATGGCATTTCCCGAATAACCGGAAGTGATGTAGAGCACGCCGCCCGCAACAACGGGGGCCATGCTGTTGATCGAACCGCCGTGCGCCTTCACTCCGTTTACGGTCGTGAAATCACGCGCTGTATCGAAATCCCAGACGATTTTGCCCGCGGTGGTTTCGTAGGCGCGGATGTGTCCGTCCCATGACCCGAGGAACGCTACGCCGGGAATTACGGTCACCGGCGCGGGCTGGGCGGCGCTGCACCCGGTCGTTGACAACCCGGGCTGCGCGGGACATGCCGGTTTGGGAGCGGGCGCAAGCCACAGCTTTTCGCCCGTGGCGAGTTGGAGCGCCATCAGACCGCCTCCCGCGTCCGGTTTACCCGCGACGAAGTCCGATATACCGATGTACGCCACGCCGCGCTCGTCGCTGGCCCCTCCCCACATGGTGCCGCCGTTGACGCCGCCCGAAGCGATCTTCCGTTTCCAGAGAATCCCGCCCTCCTTGTCGGGATCGATTCCATAAACCATCCCGGCTTTATCGCCGGCGACGAGAATCCGTTTGCCGCCGCCGAGCTTTCGCAGCATTCCGGAGTTGCCGAAGTCGGCGTCGATGAAAGGCTCCCTGGGGCAATTCGTCTTATCCGGCGCACCGCAGGCGAAGTTATAGGCATCGGCGGAGGTGAACTGGCGCGACCAGAGCAAGCGGCCGGAATCCATATCGAAAGCCAGAATGGCATCGCTCGTGTCGGTGGGCGGCTGCGAATAGTTCACCCCAGTGCCTACGTAGAGCGCTTTCTTCTCGGCATCAATAGTCGGCGACGACCACGGAACCGCGCCCGAGGGCCCCCAGCTCCTGGCGCCTTTCGCATTCTGCCCGGTCACCTTCGGCGCATCGACGACGGTATAGGCCTTCCAGATCTGCTTCCCCGTCCCGGCGTCGAGCGCCACCACGCTGCCCCGAAACGTGCAGCATTCATATTTGGGATCGGTTGCGGCGATGGATTCATCCCTGCCCGAGACCGGGACGTAGAGCCGCCCTGCGTAAAGCTTCGGCGATCCGGTGATCACGGCGAGCGGATGTTCGTCCGCGCGAACCTTCCAGAGCAGGCTCCCGGTCGACACATCGACGGCGTAAACATTTCCGCGCAGGTCGCCGAAATAGACGCCGCGCCGGGAATCGTCGATCACGGGCGCAACCCTCACGCCGGCCGCTGCCGCGTAGACCCAGTAGGTGCATCCGGTGCGCGCGTCAAGGGCGTAGACAGATCCATCCGCAGCGCCCACGAATACCCTGCCCGCGAAGACGCTGGGCGTTCCGAAAGCAGTGGTCACGCCGGGAAATCCAAACGCCCATTTGAGTTTGAGACGCGGCGTCGTCTTGACGGTCAGGCCCGCCGCCAGGGAAGATTGGAACCGCGTATTGGCCGGATCCGCCCAGCCATTCCACGCGGGCATGCTCTTCCGAACAGCCGGCTGAGCCAGGCCTGCCGGGCAGCGGGACGATGCACCCACTGGCTGAACCTGTGCGATTCCGATGCTCTTTGCCCCGATGCTTTTTGCCAGTGATTCGCGCTCGACCGGGCTCAGACCTTTGCCAACCGTCTGCATCTTCCCAGTCTCGAGGGTCGCCAGGATTGCCTGCCACGGCATCGCCCGAAGAGTCTCGATCGGCGGAGCACCGAGCGTGTTGCCGGAACGGTGGCACCCGGCGCATTTCGACTGGAAAACCGTGTCCTGCGCCTGCGCCAAACAAGCCCACACGGTCAGCGGCATGGCCAGCGCGCGAAACGTCACCAGATAATATTACTCGTTCCGCGGGGGCCGAAGCTGTATGTCTCGGAATTCCCGGTTTTTCCGCCGCCGCGCTCGGGCGAAAGCGCAAGGGTAATCAGAAGAACGCCGACGAGTCAAGGAACTCGATACGAAACCCCGCCTGCGATGGCGCGGTTGAATTGGGCACGTCGTAATTTTGAACTACAGCATACAGGAATACTTCGGAGCCAGGCGTTATCCCACCAGGCGTTATCCCGATTGTGAAGCTGAAGTCTGTCCAGGATTCGAAGCCGGTAAAGTTGTTGCTGTTCGAACGATTGATCGGAATGGGCAGACCGGACACAAAGGCGCACGAACCTCTCTTCGCCGGACTCGCAAGGTAGAACCCATACGTCGAGTTGTCGGAAGCAACACGGCCATTGATGGTAAAACCCGCGGGCGTGGCGCCGCCAGGAAGGAGTAAAGGGACCCGGAATGCGGTTCGATAGACGTACCAGCCTGGCGGATTGTCGGGACTCTCTCCATCGTAGGGCGTGATCCACTCCGAGCTCGTACTGGCGCCGTTTGAAAGCCACAAAACCTCGGGAGTATCCACCCACGCCTTGACATAACCGGTTAGCCCGCAGGGATTAAGGCTCGCGGGGAGAGTCGAGGGGTATGGATACGCCAGGTACCAATTCCCGTCGCGATCAGGTCCTCCGCCCTCTGGATTCGGGGTTACCAGGGTGCCGGTGCATCCGGAGGAATTCACCTGCGTTTGGCCCGTGTTGCAAAGACCAGGGATCTGTGCCGTCGCGAGAGCGGCGAACACCGTCATTGTTGCTGCAATCGTTCCTGCCAGAGGTGTCAACATACTGCGTTCCTCCAAGCGGAGATGATAGCAGAAACGCGGGAGTGTACCCATCGGTCAGATCGAGTGTCTTAGACGTGGACCGGTAAGCTGACGCTCGTCACATCCGGAGCCTTGCCGACCAGGTGCTGCCGGTGCGAATGACCGCGGGGGCTCACGGAATGTCGCTTGTCGCCGCGTCAAAGATTCATATTCGGAAGTGCAAATCGTTGACCGACACCTACGTGTTGGCCAGCGCCGCTGGCCCAATGAAAATCCGGGCTCAAGCCGAACGGGGTTCCGGGGCAGGCGTGAAAGTGTTCAGCTTCATCGCGGAATCGGTGTTCACCTTCATCCCGAATCCCGTTCAAGCTCATCCCGCAACGGCTTTCAGAATCATACCGGAATCGCGTTCACCTTTCGCCGGATTCCCCGGATTGGAACTTGAAATGATCAGCCTGTGGAATATGTCGCGCTGTTTTACCATTGATGGGATGCGCCCCATCCGTCTCCTGTTGGCACTGTCCGTCACCGGTTTTGGTCTGTTGGCGCAGGTATCCGCCGTTGTCAATATCAATCCGGCCCAATCCACCTCGCTTAACTCCAACTTCAGCGGATTCAACGATGAAGTGGTCTTTCCGGCCGAGTATTTCGATTACCGGCTGGAGGCTCTGGCCGGGCAGCTTACTCCCGGCTGGGTGAGATATCCGAGTGGCAGTTTCAGCCTGGCTTTCGACTGGCAAACCGGTCTCATGGTTCCCGGCTGGGTTTCGCAGTTTCAAGGCACGAGCGTCGCCAGCCTGCTTGACGAAGGCTTGCCATGGGCCAACGGAAAAGGCGGTGGTTCGTTCATCGACGCGGCGAATCGCGCCAACTTCCTGGGAGCGAAGCTGATCGTCTGCGTCAACGCCTATACAGACACTGCTCAATCCGCCGGCCAGATGGCGGCGTATGCCGTTGCCAACGGGATCCATGTCGCAGTCTGGGAGCTCGCCAACGAGCCGTATCTTTATCCGACATTCTTCTCTTCGGGAGCCGATTACGCAACGAAGATGAAGCCTTACCGAGACGCAATCAAGGCGGCAGACCCAAGCGCGGTTGTGGCCATCTTCTTTGAAGACGCGGGCGATCCGACGCCCGATCCGGCGTGGGATCAATCGCTTGGCGCCTATTCGGATCAATACTGGGACGCGGTCACCTATCATCAGTATCCGGCGCAGAGTACAGGCGCTTTCAGCCAGTGGATGGCCGCCGAGAACGCCGTGCTTACATCCAAAACTTCAACTTACGTGACCGGCCATCTCGCGCCGCTGAATCCGCCGGGAATGAAATTTCTGATCTCCGAGTTCCTGCCGACGAACGACGGCCAGAGCACGAACCCCGGGTTGACAACCGGCACGCTCTACGGCGCGATCTACGCAGCCGAATACGTGATGCGCATGTCGAGCGTACCCTCCATGCAGTACGTTGGGATGCATGCCCTGACAGGCACGACGGGGGTATACGCGGTCACTACCAACTACACGGCTGTGGATAACGCCTACAGTTCAGGGGCCCCGATCGACACGCTTTCGCTGAATTTCGGATATTTCCTCGACGCGCAGCCTCTCGGGCTGGGGGTTCTGAACGGCGTCCTTCGCAACGCCGCCCAGGTGGATTCGACTACGGTTTCGGGAGGCTCCACGGTAGCTGCGACGGGTCTCGGCCAGATCCCCGCACTCTACGCTCAGGCGTACACCGCGTCCAACGGTCTGCAGAGCGTTGTGATCACCAACAAGGGCGCGACCGCGAATCAGGTAACGATGCAAATCAACGGGACGCCGGTTTCCGGTACGCTGCCCGTTACGTTCATTGCCGGTTCCGATCCCACGGCGCAGAACACGGCGTCGAGCCAGGACAGCGTCGCCATTCAGACTTCGACCTCGACTAATCCGCTGACCATACCGGCATACAGCGTCGTGCGTGTGGATCTGAACAGTACAACAAAGCTGACAGGTGTCAACAGCGGAAGCTTTGCCACCGGCCCGGCGGCGGCCCACGAGATCGTCGCGCTGTTCGGGCAGGGGCTCGCTTCACAGACCCTCGCCGCCCTGTTGCAGCCGCTGCCCACATCGCTTGCCGGGACATCGGTGCAGATTACGGACAGCAGGAACAATGTGCAGCTTGCCCCGTTGTTCTCAGTTTCCCCGGCCCAGGTGAACATCGAAATTCCCGAGGGCCTGGCTGCGGGAACAGCCACGGTGTCGGTGCTGATAGGGCCGGCACTGAGCTCCCGGATCGTGCAAACGGGGACATTGACAATCGCCGGTTCCGCGCCGGCCCTCTTCACCGCCAATGCAGACGGCGCCGGCGTGGCGGCGGCCATCGCGTTTCTCGCCAATTCCGCGAATCAGGCCACGTTTGAGACCGTACTAACCTGTAATCCGCCGGCTCCGCGCAGTTGTCTGGGGTCACCGCTCTCGCTCGGCGCCGCGACTGAAACTCTCTATGTCGAACTCTTTGGGACGGGCATCCGCGGCGCCGCTTCCGTTCAGTGTTTCGTCGGGGGGCAGAGCGTGCCGGTGCTCTACGCAGGCTCGGTGGCATCGCTGGCCGGGCTCGATCAGGTGAACATCTCATTACCAAGGAGCCTCGCGGGCGCGGGCGATGTCTCGGTTTATCTGGTTGCCGACGGGGTCAGCTCGAACGTAGTCGGCCTGACGATTCAGTGATGCAGGCGGAGCCGTCCATCGAGTTTGGCGATTCTGCGTGTAGTGGCGAGATTATCGGAAGCGGTCCAGGCACGGCGTCCGGGGAAGTCAATGAGTTCGATTACCTGCACGCCGGATATCTTCCCGCTTTCCACGGTAAATCGCAACAGGGTTCGGACGACGTGCCATCCATTGTGGCCGCAAGCGCCGGGATTCATGTGAACGAGGCCGAGCGCCCGGTCGCGCATGACTTTCAGGATGTGGGAGTGACCGCAGATGAACAAACCCGGCCGCAGCCGGCGGACTTCCTTCCCGACGCGCCGGCCGTAGTTGCCGGGATACCCGCCGATGTGCGTCATGAAGACGTTAAGGCCCTCGCACTCCCAAACGAGATCCTGGGATAAATCGGCGCGGAGTTCCGCCCCGTCAACGTTCCCGTAAACTCCCCGGACCGGCTTAAAGGCTCTGAGACGATCCAGTACGTCCGGCCTCCCGAAGTCTCCGGCGTGCCACACCTCGTCGCATTCGGCGAAGTGACGGAAGACAGTGTCGTCCAGAAAGCCGTGTGTGTCGGAGAGCAGCCCGATTCGCAATCCTCCATCGTATCGGCAATGGCTGAGGTTCAACACGGGTGTATTCCAACCCCCGGTTTGATGTCTCAGTTCCAGTAGTTGCGATCGAGGCTGCGGTACTGGATGGCTTCGGCGATGTGCTTGGCGGCGATGGAGGCGGAGCCGTCGAGGTCGGCCACCGTCCGCGCTACTTTCAGGATGCGGTCGTGCGCGCGGGCCGAGAGGCTCATGCGCCGCATCGCCATTTCGAGCGTGCGCTCGCCCGTATCGTCGAGCGCGCATTGTTTGCGGATCATGCGCGTGGGCATGCGGGCATTGCTGTATCCGCGGGCCTGCTGAATCTCGCGCGCCCGCGCGGCTCGCAGCCGCATGTCTTCCGACGACTCGGCCAGTCACCTGAATCCGCCCGCGCGCAGTTCCTTATAAGGCACGGCCGGGACTTCGATCTGGATATCGATGCGATCGAGCAGCGGCCCGCTGATCTTTCCCAGATAGCGCTGAATGATCGCCGGCGTGCAGCGGCACTCGCGCGTGGTGTCGCCGTAATAACCGCAGGGGCACGGGTTCATCGCCGCCACCAGCATGAAACTTGCGGGGAAGCAGAGCGTCATGTTCGAGCGCGCGATGGTGACCGTCAAATCTTCCAGCGGCTGGCGCAGAATCTCCAGAACGTTGCGCGGAAACTCGGGAAATTCATCGAGAAAAAGCACGCCGTTGTGCGCCAGACTCACTTCGCCCGGGCGCGGCGAGCCGGAGCCGCCGCCAATCAGCCCCGCATCCGAGATCGTGTGGTGCGGCGTGCGAAACGGCCGGATATGCAGAAGCCCCGCGCCCGGCGGGCAGCACTCCCGCGATGCTGTGGATCTTGGTGGTCTCGATGGCTTCTTCGAAAGTCAGCGGCGGCAGAATGCCCGCGAACCGTTTCGCCAGCATCGTTTTCCCGGAACCAGGAGGCCCGATCATCAGCACGTTATGGCCACCCGCCGCCGCAACCTGAAGCCCGCGTTTGGCCGTCGTCTGCCCGCGCACATCGCGAAAATCGGGGCGTGCATCTCGGAAACCGCATGCTGCCGTCAGTTCCCGGCGCGTGCCGGACCGGCGGTGAACTTCTCCGGCTCGTTCAGCATCGCCACGACTTCCGCCAGATGCTTTACGCCGAAGACGTTCACGCCATCCACCACCGACGCTTCGGCTGCATTCTCGGCGGGCAGGATCAGATTTTCGATGTGGTGCTCCCGCGCGCAAACCGCCACCGACAGCGCGCCGCGGACCGGCCGGATGGTGCCATCGAGCGACAATTCGCCCACCGAAAGGTGCTTGTCGAGACCCTTGAAAGTCCCCATCGCGCCGAGGATCGCAAGCGCCATCGGCAGGTCAAACCCGGCGCCTTCCTTGCGCACATGCGCGGGCGCCAGGTTGACGGTAACGGCCTGATTCGGATAGCCGAAGCCCGAGTTCATCAGCGCCGATTTGATGCGCTCGCGGCTTTCGCGAACGGCCGTATCGGGCATGCCGACCAGCATGAAATCGCGGGCCATGCCGCTGCGATAAAGGTCGACTTCGACATCGACCGGCAGCGCGTCAATCCCGAAGACCGCGGCGCTGCGGGTTTTGAACAGCGGCATTCAACGAGGTTGGTGTACCGGGCCGGCTTTATTCTCAAGTAAAGCTTTATTCTCAAATTTTGATAACGTCAATCAAGGAGATCCAGACCCATGGCAAACGATATGGCCGACACGCTTTCCACTCTGAACGATCTGATTGAAACCTGCAAAGACTCCCAGGAAGGCTTTCACAGCGCGGCGGAGAAACTGAAGGACCCGGAGATTCACACCCTGTTTCTCCAGCTTTACCTGCAGCGGTCCGAATTTGCCGGCGCACTTCAGGCCGAAGTCACGCGCATTGGAGACGAGCCCGTTACATCGGGGTCAATCGCCGGAGCCATTCACCGCGGATGGGTGGGCCTGAAAACCGCCCTCGCCGCGGACACCGACCACGCGATTCTCGAGGAAGCCGAGCGGGGCGAGGAAGCCGCCGTGAAAAACTACATCGAGGCGCTCAGAGCGGACCTTCCCTCCGATCTTGAGAGCATCGTATCGAAGCAGTTCGGTGAGATCCAGCAGGCGCATCGCATCATAAAGGAACTGCTGGAGAAGCACCGTGCTCCGGCCACCGACCTGCCTATGGCCGGCCTCAGATAGAGCGTGCCATCGGCGCGATCAGCCGCCCGCGATGACAATCTCGACATCACGACCCCAGAACAGCCCCGACTCGATCACGCCGGGGATCGCTTTGATATCTCTCTCCAGTTCTTTGTGAATCTCCGCCGAAGCGGACATCGAGAATGAAATTGCCATTCTCGGTCACCACCGGGCCGTCCTTGCCAACGGCAAGCCGGAGCACCATCTCCGTAGCGCCGAGCGCCCGCAGTTCGTATTCGACCAGGCGCAAAGTTACCGGCAGCACTTCCACCGGGATGGGGAATTTCTTGCCCAGCTTCGGCACCATCTTCGACGGGTCCACCAGGATGAAGTTGCGCGGGGACGAATGCATGAGCACCTTCTCCATGAACATCGCGCCGCCCCTGCCCTTGATGAGATTCTTCCCGGGGTCGACCTCGTCCGCACCGTCGAAAGCCCAGTCCGGCCGCGTCTGCAGCAGCGACGCGACGGGCAGGCCGACCGCCGCGCAGGCCAGCGTCAGCTCCGGCGAAGTACAGACTACGGCGATGATCAGGTTGTCGCGGCGGACCCGTTCCCCGATCGCATGGACCGCGAGGTAAGCGGTCGATCCGGAACCCACCCCGATCACCTGGCCATCCTCGACCTTGTCCGCCATGCGGCGTCCCAGTTCTTCCTTCGCGGCGCGATTCGAAATCGGCACGGGCCAGGCATCGTAACTTGTGGCGTCATCCCAGTTCATAGCAGGTCTGTCCGATAGAGATCGTGCAACCGTACGAGCCCCAGGCAACGCTCTCCTTCGTCTCTCAGGCCAACGACGGGCAACACGGATATCTGCGATGGCCGGTCTTCCATCAGCCGCAGCGCTTCCTGTAAAGTCGCACCGGGGCTCACCGTAACCGGGTGAACCGTCATGAGATCGCCCGCTTTGACTTCGCGAATATCGTCGTTCGACTGCAGAGCCCGCCGCAGATCCCCATCGGTAATCACTCCTTCGAGCCGGCCATCTTCGCCGATCACGCAGGCGGCGCCCAGCGGGCAGCGATTCATCGCGATGATCACGGACTTGATGGAGCTCTCTTTACCCGCCCACGCCACTTCATCGCCGCAATGCATCACCTGGCGGACGGTGACGCGCAGATTGCGTCCCAACTGCCCGGCGGGATGGCGCAATGCGAAGTCTTCCGGAGTCAGCTTCCGCGCCTGCATCACGGCAAGGGCGAGGGCATCTCCCAGCGCGGTTGCAACGGCGGTGCTCGCGGTGGGCGCAAGATTGTGAGGGTCCGCTTCGGCCCGCACGGAGGCGTCGAGCAGAACGTCCATCTGTTTCGCCACCGGCGAAGTCCGATTGCCGACGATTCCGATCAGAGGCGAATGCAAACCCCGCAGAACCGGAATCAGCCGCAGGAGTTCGAGCGTGGTTCCGCTCTTCGAAAGCAGGACGGTCGGATCGCCATCGGAGTAAATCCCCACATCACCATGCATTGCGTCGACCGGATGCAGGAACGCGGCGGGCGTACCCGTGCTGCAGAGCGTCGCCGCCAGTTTCTGCGCCACGAAGCCGGATTTGCCCAACCCGGTGACGATGATCTTTCCGGGATGTCCGGCGATCAGGCGCACGGCGGAAGTGAACTGCGAGTCGAGACGGCTCGCCGCGCAGGCGATCGCCTGCGCCTCCAGTTCCATGGACGCTTTTCCAGCCGCGGGTAGGTCGAAGCTCATTCGGGAAGTCCCATTCTAACCGCACGCGGCCCCGTTACCGTGGGCATGCGAGTGAGACAAGCACGCTGGCATCTTCCAGGAGATCGAGGCGCCCGATCTGCCGCCCCAGCTGCTCCCGCCTGGCAGGCTCCAGAAAGCCGCTCGCATTCTCCTCGAACTTGGCGCGTATTTCCTCGTAAGTCATCGGATTCTCAGCCGAGCCGCGGTTGTATTCTTCGAGTTCGTGGAATGTCCTGCCGTCCTTCATTGCGATCGCTCACTTCGCCCTTGAAGCGGCCCGGGCCCGGATAATCGGGATCGATGGAATAGTGAACCCGCCGCGCAAGAGCGAGAATCGCGGGGTCGCGCAGGCTCTCTGCCCGATAAGCGTTCTTCCCCGGCGATCCGAGCGACAAGGCTTCGGCCAGGCTGTATTGAAGGCTCACGCGGCCGTGCGAGTCGGATGCGGGCGCGACCTTTTCTTCCACCGGCTCGCAGACAATTCCGACAATGAACGCGGTCACGGGGCAATCGATGCGCTCGACATCCGAAGGCAGGATGCCGTGCTTCGCGCGCAAACGCAGAATCGCGCTGAGGTAAGGATGCAGAACGTGCGCCGCCGGGAATGGTTTGAACGACGAATTGCGGCTCTCCCAATGCGTGCCGAGACCGTCGCGAATGCGCCCATAGTCGCGCGGCTGCTCCGAATCCTGTAAATGCGATGCGAAGAAACCGAAGCGGCCTTCGAAGACTTCGGCCGGGCCGGTGGTTCCGGTGCGAGCGAGAATTGCCGCGGTGATTCCGCTTTGCGCGGCCCAGCCGGGGTGAAGGAATTTGGTCTGCGTTCCGTCCACCCAGCATTGGAGCAGGCCGGACGCAAAACTTCCGCAGATGCCGGCCGCCTGAGCCATCCGATGCGCATCGAGGCGGAGCAGCTTCGATGCGAGGTAGGCAGTGCCGAAGGTGGCAAACAACCCGGTCGGATGAAAACCGCGCTTGTGGAACTGTCCCGCTGCGACGCTGCCCGCACGGCACGAAATTTCGTTGCCGAGCGCGATGGCGGAGATCAGATCGCGTCCGGAAACCGGCCGCAGGTATTCCGCCAGCGCAAGCGCCGCCGCAACCGCGGGACTGCTCATGTGTACGATCGATTCGTTGTGCGTGTCGTCGAATTCGAGCGCCTGCGAATACGCGCCGTTGGCGAAGGCCGCGGTGGTCACTCCGAGACGATCGCCGGTGCCCACCACCCGGCAGGGGCCGGGAGGCGAAAGCGCGATTGCGGCGGCGCGCACGGAATGGCCGAAGGGCGTCCCGGCGCCTGCCAGCTCAAGGCCGATCACGTCCATCACGCGCAGTTTCGTGGCTTCGACAACGTCGGGCGGAAGGTCTTCGAATCCGATTCCCGAGACCCACGCCGCGAGTTCGTCGGAAGCAGTGGACGAGACAATCGAGAGAGGCGGAGTCACTGTTCGCGCACGGCGGTCAGGATCCGCCGGACTTCCCCGAGCAACTCATCGCGGGTAAACGGTTTGGGGAAAATATGAAATTCCTCGATGGCGTTCTGATCGCGCACGCGGTCGTCTTCCATGTATCCCGCCACGATCAGGATTGGCAATCCATGGCGCTTGGTGCGAAGGTAGTCGGCTGCCGTGCTGCCGGTCATGCTGTTGATATAAGGGCGGGTGATCAGCAGGTCCGGGCGCATCTCGTGAAGGCGATCGACCGCCGCGCCGAGCTCCCCCGCCACCACGACCAGATACCCGGCGCTGTCGAGGGCATCGCGAAGGACATCGCGCATGAGCGGATCGGAGACGAGGAGCAGAATGGTTGCCTGGGACGGGGAGAAACCGGTCATGGCTGGTGGCCTTCGAATGCCCTCAGTATTTCACGAAGGGCGGGCTGCCTTCGCAGGAGTATTTCGCTCGCGCCAGGCCGCTTCCGTGACCACAATCGTTTCCGCGAGGCGGTCCTGCGCGGTGCGGCGGAAGGGGTGAATGACGAACTGGGCGAAACCGAAGCCGAACTCGAGCGCGGCGGCGCCGTAGCCGAGTGCGCGTTCGATCGATTGCCAAAGGGTGATGCGCTCATCGACAAGCGAGACCACGCGGATGCCGAAGATACGTTTGCCCGGGGAGCGGCCGTTCCAGAAATAGCCCGACAGGCCGAAGTAGAGCACCGGCACCACCAGCTCAAAAACCATCCGTGTGGGCTCATCGTGCAGATTGAAGTTGTAGACTCTGTGCCGGCTGGTGTCGCCGCCCGTTTCGATCAGCCACTTCGCGAGACCCCAAATCATGACGACGACCATGACCGAAGCGAGCGCGAACACGACGTCGGCGATGAAAGCGGCCGCGCGCGGCCGGAAATCGGCGAGGGCGATGCCGTCCAGTTCCTGCATCCGGGCGGTTTCATGGGCGTGATACTCGCGCATTGCCTGATGAACCTCATCGTAGCAATGGGCGGCGGCAATGGACGACGCCGGCCCCGGCTTACCCTCTGATCTGTTCCATCGTGAGGCCCAGGCGGGCGGCTACCTGCTCGAGCGGAACGCCGTCGTTGTGCTTGAACCATTCCTTCGACCGGGAGACGGCCTGCTCCTCGTCCTCAGAAATTTCTTCGTCCTCGGGCGGAGCGTTGGCCAGCGTGCGCGGAGCCGGGTGTTCTCTGTCGGCTTTCATGGCGAAGGAGGATGCCAGTATAGGTCGCAAACGAAACGACTTAAATCGTGTCGCGGTTTTTTCGCGGGAACGGGCGTCTAAACCGCCGAAATCACGAGTCTTACCGCTTCCCCATGCTAGATTTGGGAGGGAGGAGACACGTTGCCGGTCGCGTCCGCGGCTCTTTTTTTACAGGAAACGAATATTTGGGATCTCGTCAGCCATGGGACGGCCTTCACTTACGCCATCCTCGGCATTCTCCTTATCGCCTCACTGTATTCCTGGACCATTATTTTTTCGAAGCTTTCGTCGTTCAGGACAGCGCGCCGCAACGACGCACGCTTTCTCCGCGCCTTCCGTAAAGCCACCGGCCTCGAAGCGGTCATGGTGGCGAGCGAGCAGTTTCGCCCGTCGCCGCTGGTCTCCGTTTTCGAGCACGGTTATGAGGAAGTCAGCCGCCAGGTGAAATCGCGCGGCAGCCTCGCCAATCACGAAGCCATCTCGCGCAGCCTGCAGCTCGGCATCAGCGAGCAACTGTCGCGCCTCGAACATAATCTCAACTGGCTTGCAACCATTGCGTCGGTTTCGCCGTTTATTGGTTTGTTGGGTACCGTGATCGGCATCATTCGCGCGTTCCAGAACCTGGGCTCGGCGGGCAGCACCAGCCTGAGCGCGGTCGGACCCGGCATCGCGGAAGCGTTGATCGCGACCGCCGTCGGACTGTTCGCCGCCATCCCGGCGGCGATCTTCTACAACCACTTCGGCCATTTGCTCAAAGAGATGGGCGCGCGAATGGACGACTTCTCGCTCGAATTCCTGAACCTGATCGAGCGGAGTTTCGGAAACTAGCGCGATGGCATTCAACTGTCCGACATCGGGAACGCCCGGCGGACGGCGGTCGCGCGGCCTCGCCCCGCATGGCTGAAATCAACGTCACGCCGTTCGTCGACGTGGCGCTCGTTCTGCTGATCATTTTCATGATCACCGCGCACGTCATGGAATACGGCATCGACATCGACGTGCCGAAGACGAAGACGGTCGTCGACCAGCACGAAAGAACTGCCGGTCGTGCAGATTTCGAAGACCGGCGAGATTTATCTCGGGAAAGATCCCGTCAACATCCACAGCCTGGCCGAAGACATTCATCAGCAAGTATCCGGGCCAGAAGGCCGTCTATCTGCGGGCCGACGGCCAGACGCCCTGGGACCCCATCGCAAACGTGATGAGCGTCCTCGGCGACGCCAAACTCGCTGTCAACGTAGTGACACAACCGGATGAGAATATAGGTAGAAAGCGCTGATTATGCAGCCTGGCTTTTATCCGGCGGCGGGTGTGGGAGTCCCACGGACCCCGTGGGCAAGGCTTTCGCCGGCTCGCTGGTCACCCATGGAGTTGTGGTCGCGCTGCTGGTGGCGTCGGGCTTCTGGCATCTCGACCAGGAACAACTTCGGATCGCACCAAAGCCAGCAGCGGATCGGTCGGCGTGGATATGGTGAAGACAATACCGATTCCGCGGCGCGAAGGCCCGGTAAATCCGCTGGCCAACGACACGCACGTCCGTTGTTCCGCAGGCGCCGGCGCCCGTGAAGTTGCAAAAGCAGGTCAAGGCTGCAGCCGGAAAAGGCGATCCCCATCCCGGACAAAATCGACAAGCGGAAAAAAGCCGTCGCCGCAGCCGAAGGTGCAGAGCCTGTTCCGGCCGCCCGAGCCTTACAAGAGCAATCAGGTCTATTCGAACGTTCCGCAGGCAGCGAATACGCCGATGTATCGGGATGAAGGGATCGGGCGGCATCGATATCGGCCCGGCGTCGGTTCTGGGAACGCGCTTCGGCGCTTATGACGAATCTGATGCGGGACCGTATTTCGCAGCACTGGAACACGGCCAACGTGCATTCGCTGCCTTCGCAGAAATGCGCCGTCACCTTCACCATTGCGCGAAACGGAACGGTAACCAACGTGCAGGTGTCTCAACCCAGCGGAGATTATCTGCTGGACACATCGGCGAAGCGGGCGGTGCTCGATGCCAATCCGCTGCCGTCTCTGCCGCCGCAATTCGAACGCAACGAAGCAACCGTGGAACTCTGGTTTCAACTACAACAATGACTGCGAACAATGCCGTGGAAATCTACTCTGGTAACGCTGGCGTCTCTGCCGTCGCCAGCGCGGCTGCCGTCTTCGCGCAGGACATCACCACCTGGATCAACGGCTCGGGCGGCAAGCCCGCGCTGGCGGTGATCGACTTCCGCGGCTCCGGCTCGCGCAGCCGTTCATGGCGGCGTTCAACTCGACGCTGTTCAGCGATCTGCAGGGCTCCGGCGCTGTTCGACATGAAGGCCAAGAGCATGTTCCCGCTCAACAATCCGCAGCGCCCGGAGGATCTGCGGCCGGACGATAACGGCCAGGGCTTCGCGCTGCCCGACTGGGCCGGCGCGCCCGTCAATGCGTCGCATCTGGTGTTCGGCTACACGGCCGCGCAGAACGGCGCGCTGGTGCTTTACGGCAACGTCGACGATACGCGGCAGCCGAATCCGCAGTCCGCTCAATTGATGGCCCAGCGCTATGCAGGATCTCTCGACGAAGCCGGCGCCATCGCGCATGGCGCATGAGTTCGCCAACGACATCATTCAGAAATTCGGCGGCACCGGGTCTTTGCTCGGGCAGCCGGATCTATTACGTTTCGAACGGGGACCGCGCCGCGCCGTCGACGAAATCTGGGCGATGGACTGGGATGGCGGCAACCAGAAACAGCTGACCAGGCTGAGGAGCACTTTCGATGCAGCCCGCCGTTTCGCCGGACGGCAGCCGCGCTCGCGTTCACCAGCTGATGCGAAAGGCACGCCGCGGATCATGATGCTCGACACGCTTGCGGGCCGGCCGCTTCCCTTCTATAACCAGGAAGCTTCCTTGAACGCCACTCCCAGTTTCACGCCGGACGGCAAACAGATCTACTACGCTTCCACGGCCGCCGGCCTCGCGCAGATCTACGTCGCGGGCCTCGACGGCCAGGGTTTCCGCCGTGTCTCTCACCGCGACGCGATCGAAGTGGAACCGAAAGTGAATCCGAAGAACTCCGAACCTGCTGCTGTTGGTGGCCGGACCGGGGCATCAGCAGATTTACCAGATGAGCGCGGACGGCGTCGGGCGTGCAGATGGTGACCAACGGCGAAGGCGAGGCGTCGAATCCTTCCTGGCATCCGGACGGGCAGCACTTCGCGTTCTCCTGGACGCGCGGCTATGCCAAGGGCGACTTTAACGTTTTTGTGATGGACTTCGGCGCGCCGCGAGTATGTGCAGCTGACCCACAGCGAGGGCCGCAACGAGAATCCGGTCTGGGCGCCCGACGGCCGGCATCTGGTTTTCGCGTCCACGCGCTCGGGCAAGTCGCAGATTTATACAATGCTGGCTGACGGCACGCAGGTAAAGCAACTGACCAAAGAAGGCGAAAACAGATCAGCCCGTCTGGGGCGTCAAGTAATTATGACCATCTACTCACCGTTCACATTCACCCGCTCCCGCGGAGCTCGCGCGGGACGATGGGCGCTCACGTTCCTGCTGCTTCTGATTGTTTTTGCTGTCGGCCTGCAGCAAGCAGACGCCGATTCCTCCACCACCTCCGCCCGCGCCCGCGGCGACCGGCGGCGGGCCGAGTCAGCCCGCGGCGACCGGCACGCCGGTGATCGCGGAATTTTCCGTCGAACCTTCCGACGATCGAGCGCGGCCAGTCCGCCGTGCTGCGCTGGAACGTGACCGGGTCGAACAATGTCGCGATCAGCAATGGCCTCGGGAACCGTTCCTCCCACCGGCACGCAACGTATCACACCGCAGCAGACGACGTCGTATGTCCTGACGGCCAGCGGCCCGGGCGGCGATGCATCCGCCACCGCGACCGTCACGGTCACCGCGCCCGCGCCTCCGCCGCCACCGAATACCAACACGACGCGCAACGACCGCAGAACGCTCGAAGTCGCGCGTCCAATCCGATCTTCAGGATGCGCTCTACGATTACGATTCCAACAACATTCGCGACGACGCGCGCGCGGCGCTGACGCTCCGACGCCGAGGCGCTGAAGCGGATTCTCGCCGATTTCCCCAACGCCAAAGTCAACGTGGAAGGGCACTGCGACGAGCGGGGCTCGGCCGAATATAACCTCGGCCTGGGCGACCGCCGCGCGACCTCCGCAAGCGATTTTCTGGTGCAGCTGGGCGTTCCCGCCGACCGCCTGATGACGATCAGCTACGGAAAGGAACGGCCGGTTTGCACGGAAGGTCCGACGAGAGCTGCTGGCAGAGAAACCGGCGCGCGCATTTCTCCGTCGGGCAGTAGTGTGGATCATTAATGACTGGCAGGCGATCTCAAACGAAGCTAAAGTGAAGGTATGAAGCGTTTTACTTGCGCACTCGCCTTCTTTACCCTGCTGTTCCCCGCCTCGATCTTCGCGGCGAGCAAGGAGCAGCAGGAGATGCAACGCGATATCGCCCAGCTGCAGGACCAGGTCCGCACGCTGCAGAGCAGCTCTCGATCAGAAGATGGCCTCCCTGCAGACTCTGGTCGAGCAGGCGCTCGATGCCGGGCAACGAACCAATCCAGAACGTCAGCGTCCTGAACGCAAGCGTGCGGGATACGCTCGATCGGGAATTGAAAGACGCGCTGCGGCCGATCGCCGCGCTCACCGCCAAAGTGGATAACGTCGCCAACGATTCGGCCGAAGTGCGGAGCGCCGTGACCGATCTGAACGCGCAGATCAATCGGGTGATCCAGAAGCTCACCGATATCGACAACGCGATCAAGGTGATGCAGGCTCCCGCCGCGCCGCCTCCACCGACCAGCACCAATCCCGACGCGCCGGGCGGGCTGACCGGCTCTTCGCGACCCGCGGCGGTGCCGCCGGCGCAAATGCTGTGGAGCAACGCCAACGGCGACTACTCGGGCGGCAAGGCCGATCTCGCGGCGGGCGAGTTCACCGATTTCGTGCGCGCTTATCCCGACGACCCGTTCGCGCCGAAGGCGCTGATCTTCATCGGGCAGATCCATCTGAGCCAGATGAAGTACGATCTGGCGGTGACGGATTTCGACTCCGTGCTGGAGCGTTACCCGGAGAGCAAGGACACGCCGGACGCCTACTTCATGAAAGGCATGGCGTTGAAGTATCTGGGTCGCAGGAATGACGCGGCCGATCAGTTCAAGACCGTCGTCAGGAAGTATCCGAAATCGGATCGAAGGCCCGAAGCCGAAGACCAGCTGAAGGCAATGGGTCTGAGCGCCGCAACCACCACGGCTGCTCACAAAAAGAAGTAGCACTCCGCATTATTGCGTCCGCATTTTTAAGTGCGTTTTTGAATACATTGGCAATCTGTCTGCCCCTGAAATGTCGGGAGGCAACGAAATGTACAGGACTCAACACCTGGCGGCGCTCTGCACCGCTGGAATAGCAATAGCGATAGCAGTTTCTACGGCGAATGCCGACGAAAGAGACAAGAAGACAAAAGTTACAATTTCAGAACCGGTGGAGGTCCCGGGCGTAGTTCTGGAGCCGGGCACCTACGTGTTCAAGCTGGTGGAGTCATCCAACGACCGGCATATCGTGATCATCAAGAACGAGCGCGAGAACCACACTTACGCTACGATTTTCGCCGTGCCGAATTATCGCGTGAGACCGACGGGGAAGAGCGTTATTTCGTTTTGGGAAACGCCGGCCGGTCAGCCGCATGCACTGAGGGCGTGGTTTTATCCCGGCGACTATTATGGCCAGGAATTTCTGTATCCGAAGACACGGGTCACGGAAATCAACCAGGTAGCAAGCCAGCAGGTTCCCGAAGCGCCGGCGGATGTCCAGCCGGTTGAGCCGCAACCGACCGTGGCCGAGACGACTCCAGCACCGGAAGCGGCGGCTCCTGAGGCGGTGCCTGCACCTGAGCCGGCTCCGGAACCCGTAGCGGCTGCCCCGGCGCCTGAACCTGCGCCTGCCCCCGTGGCTATAGCGGAAACGACTCCGCCACCGGCTCAGATCCCGCAGACGGCGAGCGATCTGCCCCTGTTTGCCCTGTTCGGTTTCGGCTTCCTTGGTCTTGCCGCAGGCGTGCGGGCCTTCGCGAAACGGATGAGCTGAAATGAGTGGCCGTGTGTTGCGCCGGATCGAGTGGGTACTGTTCGCGGCCGGGCTGGCGATTCTCGGATACTGCGGTGCGGAGTTGCTGAACTTTCATCTCCAGCAGAGCAGAGGAGAACGCGAGCTCGACCGGGTCCGGCGCAACCCGCCATCGCTTTCCAGGAGACCGTCAGAAATTCCCCATGGCAGTCTCGTGGGAAAGGTGGAGATCCCCAATCTCCATCTTTCCGCGGTTGTGTTTCAGGGTACCGACGATGGCGTCCTGGCCCGCGGGGTTGGCCATCTGGACGGTTCCGCCCTGCCTGGGCAGGCTGGAAATGTGGTGCTGGCCGCTCACCGCGACACGATCTTCAGAAGCCTGCGCCACATTCACCGGGGCGACGTAGTGCTGGTAATCACGCCGACCGGCGCGCGCAGATATTCCGTGGACTCAACCGAGATCGTAAAGCCATCCGAGACCAGCGTGATGGCCCCGACTCCAAAACCCACGCTCACGCTGATCACCTGCTACCCGTTCTACTTTGTCGGTCACGCGCCTAAACGATTCATCGTCCGCGCCAGCGACGCTACCGGGTTGTGATCCGCACGCGATTCCGCTTCAGTGAGTCAGGTCGTAGACGAAATAATTCATCGCGATCCGATAGGCGAGCGAGGCCCATTTCTCGAGATAGCGGGCTTCGTCGGAATGCTCCCAGGCGTCGCCCAGATCCATGTTGTGGCAGATCGCGACCATGATGCGGCCATTGTCGTCGTAGATCCCGCGCCAGTGCGGCTCTTTCCCGGTCGGACCCTTTTCGTAGGTCAGGCCGGTCTCGAAATACTGCGCGCCGGGCACCTGAAAACGCTCGCTCGAGATCGTAGATCGTGTGAAAGATCGGATCGCTGTTCGGGATATCGACGATCTGACCGGTCCGGAAAAACCTTGTTCATGCTGTCGATGAAGTTCGCCCACTCGTTGATGCCCTGGTCGTGCTCTCCGGCATTGGACCATGGAAGTCGTCGACCATCAGGAAGCCGCCGCGCAGGAGAAACTCGCGCAGCTGCTTCGCGTCTTCGCTCCTTCAATCTCCAGTGCCCGACTTCGACTGCGTAGAGCGTCGGGAAGTTGAACATGTCGTCGTCCGTCGAAGCTGACCACCTGTTCGACCGACTTCGATTCGATCCGCGTCAGGCGCCGCACGCCTTCCAGCAAATGCCGGTCCGAGCGCGGATAATCCATGGTCCAGTAGCCGGGGAACGGACGGCCGTTGCCATCAGTCAGATCGGGACGTCGGGATAGCCGTAGATGTCGGGATAGCGCAGGCGCGCGCGCGTCCATTCCGCTTTCTGCTTCCAGTCGGCGGGCAGCGGAAAATCGTCGTACTCGATGGCGGGCCATTCCTTGAAAGGCTTCTGGGCAAGCAGCACGCCGCAGATGCTCAATCGCGACGAATCCCCAGAGCGAACAACCGCGACACGATACCGGTCGCATGATGCCCAAACTATCAATGCGTCATGGAGTAAATCACGTAGTTCACTCCGATACGAATGCCGAGCGCCGAATACTTTTCCGGATAGTCGGGATCGTCCGCCCACTCCCAGGAATCGCCCACATCCGAATTGAAAGTCATCGCCACCATGACGCGGCCGTGGTCGTCGTAGATGCCGCGCCAGTGCGGCGTCTCGCCACCCTGGCTGCCGCCGTTGCGGTAGGTGATGCCGCGCGCCAGAGCCCACTGGCCGGGAACCTGGTAGCGGTCGTCGAGATCGTAGACGACGTGGAAGATGGCGTCGGCGTTGTCGATTTCGACGATCGGCGCGGTCCGGGAAAACGCGCTGCATGCTTTCCGTCGAAGCGGTTCCATTCTTCGGTTCCCCAGAAATCGTCGAGCATGAGGAAGCCGCCGCGCAGCAGGTACTCGCGAAGGGCCGCAGCCTGGGCGTCGGTCAGTTTCCAATCGCCCATTTCGCCCGCGTTCATCCACGGATAGTTGAAGGCGTCGTCGCCATCGTCGAGGTTGACGGGTTGTTCGACGGAGCGCGCATGGACCAGGCTGAGGCGGCGCATGGCCTGCGCGAAATGGCGGTCGGCGCGAGGATAATCCTGCGTCCAGCTGGTGCCGCCTTCGCGCCAGTCGAGGCCGCCGAAGCGGCGGTAGTTTCCGAAACGCGCGCGGGGATGCTGCGGATACATCAGGCGGGCGAAGACCCACTCGCTCTTCTCCTGAAAGTCGGGGGGAAGTTCGACGTTGTCGTAGGCTTCCATGCTGGGGTAGACGCGGAACGGGCGTTGTGCTGAGTAGAGAGCGGTAATGAGACCAGCGCCGGCACCCAGGAGCACGAGCGCTTTCCGGTAATTCATGAACTACCTGCCTGTGAGCATAGCACCCGGAGGTGCGGGTGTTCAGGCGGGCTGTTCGAGAACTTCGGCGAGCGGCATTTCGATTTCGCCGGCGCGGAGGATGCCGTCGAGCGGCTTCGGTCGAGGTTTGCCGGGCGTGGCGATCCACGCGCGTGCGAAGCTGACGGGATCGATCATCCAGTAAGCTGCGCACACCCATCTGGAAATAGTCGCCCAACTTATCCATGATGCGCACGATCGTGTCTTCCTCGAGAGAGAGGATTTCGATGCAGAGGATCGGCGGGGATCGTAATCGATCTGCTCATTGTGGAGCGTCTTCGGCCAGAACGCAGATATCGGGAACGCGGAAGCGCGTTGCCTTCGACGCGCACGCGCAGCGAGGGCAGCACTCGATTGCGCAAGCGCTGGATAGCGGCTGACCAGATAGAACGAGGGTCTGCACCCATCGCATGCGGCTGTGATCGTATTCGCCCCAAAGCCGCTCCTGGACCTCGCCGTCCACGTAGTCGCAGTCCGGCCTGATAGCTCGTGTGCAGATACTCTTCGACCGAAATCATGCCGCCATCCTACCGCTGATTGGCTTTGAGAATCTTCTTGCGCAGCCGGATCGATTTCGGCGTCACTTCCACCATTTCGTCCTCGCGGACGAACTCGATGGCCTGCTCCAGATTCAGCAGCCGCGGCGGGACCAGGCGGATGGCTTCGTCCGCGGTCGACGCGCGCATGTTCGTCAGCTTCTTCTCTTTGACGATGTTGACGTCGAGATCGGCCGTTGCGCGCGTTCTCGCCGACGATCATGCCTTCGTAAACTTCCGTCGCCGGGCTGACGAAGATCTCGCCGCGCTCCTGCAGATTGAAGATGGCGTTGCCGGTGGTCTTGCCGGCGCGGTCGGCCACCAGCGAACCGGTCGGGCGCATCGGAATCTCGCCCTGCCATTCGATGTAGCCGTGGAAAAGCGAGTTCAGAATGGCGGTGCCGCGCGTGTCGGTCAGAATCTCGCTGCGCAGGCCGATCAGTCCGCGCGACGGAATGTGGAATTCCAGCCGCACGCGGCCCGAGCCGTTGTTGATCATCTTGCTCATCTTGCCCTTGCGGCTGCCGAGCTTTTCGATCACCACGCCGATGAAAGCTTCGGGGCAATCGATGACCAGCATTTCGACCGGCTCCATCGTCTTGCCGTCGATCGTTTTCGTCAGGATTTCCGGCTTGCCCACCGCGAGTTCGTAAGCCTTCGCGCCGCATCATTTCGATCAGGATGGCGAGCTGCAGTTCGCCGCGCCCCATCACTTTGAACGTTTCGGGCGTGTCCGATTCCACGCGGATCGAAACGTTGGTCAGCAGTTCTTTATCCAGCCGGTCTTTCAGATTGCGCGAAGTAACGAACTGGCCTTCCTTGCCGGCGAACGGCGAGGTGTTGACGGTGAACGTCATGCCGATGGTCGGCTCGTCGATCTGAATCGGCGGCATCGGCTTCGGGCGTTTCGGCGCTGGTGATGGTCTCGCCGATCGTGATGCCTTCGACGCCCGCGACGGCCAGCAGATCGCCCGGCTTCGCAATCGTTTCATCGACGCGCTTCAGGCCTTCAAACGAATAGAGCTTGGTGATTTTCGTCTTCTGGATTTTGCCGTCGAGATGGCAGATCGCCACTTCATCGCCGTGCCGCAGCGTGCCCTGAAATACGCGGCCGATGGCGAGCCGGCCGAGATAATCGCTGTAATCGAGATTGGCGACCTGCGCCTGCAGGACGGCGTCGGGATCGCCCGCGGGCGGCGGAATGTTGGCGATGATCGCTTCGAAGAGCGGACGCAGATCCTCGGAAGGATCGTCGAGCGATCTTCTTCGCGATGCCGAGCTCTCGCGTTGGCGTAGAGCACCGGGAAATCGAGCTGGTCTTCCTGCGCATCGAGATCGATGAACAGGTCGTAGATCTCGTTGAGCACTTCCGGCGGCGCGCGCATCGGGGCGGTCGATCTTGTTGATGACCACGATCGGCTTCAGGTTCGCTTCGAGCGCTTTCATCAGAACGTAACGCGTCTGCGGGAGCGGGCCTTCGCTGGCATCGACAAGCAGCATGACGCCATCGACGATCTTGAGCGCGCGCTCGACTTCGCCGCCGAAATCGCTGTGGCCGGGCGTATCGACGATGTTGATCTTGGTGCCGTGAAAGCGCACGCCGGTGATCTTGGCAAGGATGGTGATGCCGCGCTCGCGTTCCAGATCGTTCGAATCCATCACGCGTTCGGCGACTGCTTCGTGGGCGCCGAAAATGCCGCTCTGGCGAAGCATGGCGTCGACCAGCGTGGTCTTGCCGTGGTCAACGTGCGCAATGATGGCGATGTTACGGGTGTTCTGACTCATTTGTGATTTGATGTTGTTTATTCTTCGTGAATGACTTCAGCCGGCTCGAGCCTTGCGGCAAACCGCGCCGGGTAAACGCCGGCCAGAACCGTGACGGCCCAGACCAGCAACAACGCGCCCGCAAGCAGCAAGGCCGGGGGATGGAACTGAATCGTCCAGCCGAAGCTCTGCTTGTTGACCACGTAAATCAGGACCAGCGAAAGCGCCATCCCGAGAGCCAGACCCGAGCGATCCGGCCAGAAGCCCGAGCAAGTCCGGCTTCCATCAGGATCATGCGGCGAACCTGCCCGGTGGCGGCCCCGAGATACCGGATGAGGCCGATTTCACGGCGGCGGTCCAATACCAATGCTAGCAGCGAGTTCGCCGCGCCCAGCATGGCGACGACGATGGCGACCGCTTCGAGCGCGTAAGTGACGGCGAATGTGCGGTCGAATACTTCGACCGCGGCGCGGCGCAGAACGTCGTTCGGCGCGATCATCAGCGGGTAAGTCGCGCAGGCGCGATTCGAGATCGCGGCGGACCTTCGGTCGGCATCCGCGCCGGGCTGGACGTAGATCGCGATGTTGGTGATGGGCTGATCGGGCAGGTATTTCAGCAGCGTGGAGCGGTCGACCAGGACGATGCCGCGATCGCTCGAATAGTCGTAGTAGATGCCGGCGACGGTGAGCGCGACGGTGCGTGCGCCGAGCGGAATGTCGCAGGACGTCGCCCGACGTGCACGTGGTGCTTGTCGGCGAAGGGTTCGGTGACGATGGCGCGGTCGCGATCGGGCAGCGACGCGAGAATGTCGTTCGCATCGCCGGAGAGAAAGCGCAGCGAGCGGCGGCGGCGCACGATGTCCATGTTGCCGGCGCCGAAAGTGGCGCGCGTTCCTTCGTAGCGGAATTCGAAAGGCGTGGAGGACATCGACTTCGGCGACGCCGGGAGTCTGCGCGGCGATCTTCTCGCACCGGCCGCGGCGATGGGCGGATAGATGCCTGCGGTGGCCGGTCCCTGGGCGCGCATGTAGATGTCGGCGCGAAGCTGGCTCGTCGAGCCAGACCTGCACGGTTTCGCGGAAACTGCCGACCATGATGCCGACGCTGACCATCATGGAGATCGCGGTGGCGAGCGCGGTGACCACGATCGAGGTGCGCGAGAGCGAGGCGACCAGGCTGCGCCCGGCGATCAGGCCCGCCGCGCCCGCGAGTGCGTTTCAGCGTGCCGCGCAGGATTCGGATCACGCCGGTGACGAAGGCGGGCGCGAGCATGGCGGCGGCGGCGACGGCGAACAGCGTGGCGACGTAGCCGAGGACCGGCCGTCCGTCGATCGGGCCGAACTGGCAGAGGATCAGGCGACGACGGCCGCGATGGCGGCGATGACGAGATCGCGGCGGACGTGGAGGCGGGTTTCGTGTTCGACGACCGACCGGCGCATCGCTTCGGCCGGCGCGACGCGGGCGGCTTCGCGGGCCGGGATCAGCGCGGAGACGAACGCGACCGCGGTTCCGGTGAAGAGCGCCGCGAGGATGGACAGCGGCGAGAGCGCGATCGCGCCCGGGCGTGCTGGTGGTGAAGAGCGCATTCACGGTGTCGGAGATCATGCCGAGCAGCGCGGCGGCGAGCATGCGTCCGAGACGATTCCGAGCGCCGAGCCGACGAGCCCCAGCATGGTGGCTTCGCCGAGAAAGATGAGCAGGACGCCGCGCGAGCTGGTGCCGAGGGCGCGCAGGATGCCGATCTCGGTGCGCCGCCGCACTACGCTCACCGCGATCGTGTTGTAGATCAGGAATGCGCCGACCAGCAGCGAGATGTAACTGAGGATGCGCAGATTCCAGCGGAAGGCGCGCAGCATGCGGCGGTTCTCTTCGCTGCGCGCGCCGGGCGTTTGGACGTCCCAGGTGGCGAGGGAATGGCGGCTTTGATCAGGCGCTCGACGTTGGCGCGTTTTCGTCTGGAGCGAGAAAGACTTCGATGCGGTCGAGCTTGCCGTACATGTCGAGAAGATGCTGCGCGGCGGCGATATCGACGCCGATCCATTCGGTGTTCTGATCCGGCGCGATGGTGCGGATGGTGAAGTTCAGGACTGGTCGCGGCCTCGCAGCTCGATCGATCGCCTTTTTCAGATGCAGGCGGTCGGCGAGATCGCTCGAGACCACGGCGGAGGTTTCGAGTTCTGCCGGGATCGAAGGTCGCGATCCGTCGCTCCGGCCGCGCTGCCGAGCGCGATCGGTGTCGATGCCGTAGAGCGTGGTCGAGCCCTGCCCGGCGATCACGATCGGCTGTTCGATCACCGGCGAGAACCGCGCATTGACCGGAAGCGCGGCGAGTTTCGCGATGTACTGCTCATCGACG
Source organism: Terriglobia bacterium (assembly GCA_963764845.1). Classification (GTDB taxonomy): domain Bacteria; phylum Acidobacteriota; class Terriglobia; order Bryobacterales; family Bryobacteraceae; genus BOG-234. The sequence goes on from CAVXUE010000003.1 coordinate 366,931, forward strand.
CCGCCGTTGGCCGTGATCTCGTAATCCACTTTGCCGACCAGCGTGGTCAGGGAAGATTCGAACGATCCGGTGGCGGCATCGCCCGAGAGCTCGATCGCGATCACGACGGCGACGCCCAGCGCGATCGAGAGCAGCGTCAGGATGGTGCGGGTGCAGATCGCGGCGCAGCGGGCGGAGGATCAGTTGCCGGAAAAGCTTCAAGCTTCCACGACTTTCGATACGCCCGTCGCGCATGCGCACCCGGACGTCGGCAATGGCGGCGGCTTCGGCGCTGTGCGTCGCGATCACGACCGCCGCGCCGAATTCATCGGCCGCGCGGCGGATCAAGCGCAGGATGATGTCGCCGCTGGCGGTATCGAGATTGCCGGTGGGCTCGTCGGCAACCAGAATCGCGGGGTCGTGCACCAGCGCGCGGGCGATGGCGACGCGCTGCATCTGGCCGCCGGAAAGCTGGTAGGGCAGCGCGCGCGACTTTGTCTTCGAGACCGACCCAGCGCAGGCGCTCGAGCGCGGTGGCTTCGGTGTTCTTCGCGCCGGCCAGCAGCAGAGGGAGTTCCACGTTCTCGAGCGCGGTGAGCGACGGCAGCAATTGGAAGAACTGAAAAACGAAGCCAATTTTGTGGCGGCGAAGATGGGTCAGGCCGGCATCGTCGAGGCTCGACGTCACCTGGCCGGCGAGACGCACTTCGCCTGTAGTGGGGAAATCCATCGCGCCGCAGAGGTTGAGCAGCGTGGTCTTGCCGCAGCCGCTGCGGCCGAGCAGGGCGGTCACCTGTCCCGCGGCGCATTCGAGCGAGACGCCGCGCAGGGCTTCGACACGTCCTGAATCGTTCCCGGTGTAGATCTTCGTTACATCGCGTATGGAGATCGGTTGGGTTCGTTTTTTCGTTTTCCTTTTTTGTTCCTTTAAGTAAAAAGACCGGAGCGCTCCGCTGCCCGATAAACCCTCGGACCGGGGCCTTTTTGGTTTCCCGGAAGATACCGGGGCCGCACCAATAACGGGAGCGCCTGCCGCCCATTGTTAGAAACTGACGTTGCCAGAGCCTCGAGGAAATGGCAGTCAGCGCCCGGAAACATCATGGGTACGTTCCGGTTCTCGATTGGAACTTACCACGCGGGGTTTGGGCGGGAGATTCCGGGGTGGCGGGGAAGGGCTGTAAGTTATTGAAAATAAGGGCTGGAAATTTATTTCGGACTCTTGTCACCGCCGATTTCGATTGTTCGCGCGAAGTAGTTTCTGGTTTCTGGCGGAATTGGGGGCCTTTATCGCCGGTTTCGGATATTCCACGAGTCGCCGACAGCGCGTCAAGATGGATCAAAGGACCGATTCGTCAGAGCGAACGTCCTTTTTGATTCAGTCCCAAACGGGTTGGCGAGCAGCAGGGGTTTTTGGGGCCGCTCGTCCGAAACGCCGACAGTACGTCCAGTGGATAACTTCGGGTTGGCCGTCGATACAACCTTGATTTAAACTCGCCGGCCACTTTGGCGGAGCGGACGTTTGCGGCAGAATCGAGCTTCAACGAAGCAGCTGTGATGAACGCGGGTCAGGCCGCCCGCTCAAGCCATGCCGCCTGAGCGCATCGAGGACTGTGTTGGCCAGGCGGCTGATGCTGCCGTGGACTGATCGATGGGCGGAGGAAAATTCTCTGAGCGCGCCTTCGACTTCCTCCGAGATACGCTGCCATGTGATGTAGGCGATCGTCGAATCGATTCTTGAGTAGAGTTCGTCGATATGTGGGAACTCACCTTCAGCTCTTCCCAGAACTCGCGGGAGCCAACGGGCGACGGCCTCGTGCAGCGCGAGGCGACCGTGGCCCGTCACGGATACCGGCGGCGGTGCCGGGAGCACCAGAAGCAGCAAGCCGGTCCGATCGCCTGCCATTTTGAGAACGGTCAGGAACTCCCGGGCCAGTTGTTCCGGCTGGAAGGCTCCCCGCTTGATTCGCTTGGCCTCCAGCATGCAATACACAAGGGGCGACTCAAGGATCCCGTCTGGCTGCAGATGGACACGTCCCTTGCCTTTGGGTGGGTCTTCGGCCAAATTGATATCGCCTTCGAGAAGGCTGAAGGTGAGGTTCTCGACTTGCCCGGCGAGAACCTCCAAAGTGGCCGGGCTGCCGCCTTCCGCCGACCGGATGATTCGGCCCATGAACTCCGGGCGGGGAAGAAAATCGAGCGCTTGAAATACCTCGACAGTGAGCACATTCTCCAACCCAGGCCCCCCATGACGATATTTGCGGGCGTTACCCTCCCACGAGATCTCGTTTAGTAAGCGACCAAGCGCGCTAAGAGAGGTCTTCGCTTTGCTCTGGACAGCGGCACCTTCAGCAGTAGTTGACATGAGACATCCACATAATATCTACCACACAAGGTCCACACAAGGTCCACACAAGGTGCAAAACTGTGCACGTTAATTCGAATCGGGGCCACATCGCGCTCGAATTAATTGACCTCAGGCTTCGGGGCTGGTTTAGCATCGATACCATGCGCCATGCGAAGGTGCATGACCGTGTGTGAAAACCGCACGCCGAGCAATTTCTCGACTGTTACCCGCGATTAGTAGTTTGGTGTATCGCGGACGGATGACCCGCGGTCCGGAACGTGGACTGCCCGGCGTCAACTTGACGCGCGTATCGCCGATGTTACTCCTGTTGCGAGCCCTAACCAAGTGACTCTCAACACCTGGCCCGGCCTGATGGAAGTCAGGGCCAGGTTTACCGCAGGCAGGAGTGGTTCCAGATCGCGTAATCGATTCGTGGGTGCACAAAGAATCAACAGAGAGATCGCCCGTCCCGCAAGGTTCTGCTGGTCCGGAATATTCTGGTCGACCGTTATGAGCACATCAAACTCAGCAGCTTCGGCCGCGTCGAGAAGACGGCCATTTTTCAGGCCTGCGAGATTTGCGAACCCGGCTGTCTGGCAGTCATGCGCCGGAAACAACAGACGGAGCCGATGGTCGATGCACTCATCAATCAAAACCCGCATCAGCAATTCGTCAGCAACAAGATGCGGGCTTCTTCAAGCGCGTCGAGCGCGAGGGCGCGGGGGACGGTGGGGAATCCGTCCAGGAACTCTTCCAGAGTATCGCCGCCCGCCAGATAGTCGAAAAGGGTCTGGACTGGTACGCGGGTGCCCCGAAACACCGGAACTCCGTGCATCGTCTCGGGGTCTCTGGTGATTGCCTGCGCCATGACCTTATTGTCGCTCAAACGAACTCGACATTGCGCCGGCAGCGTTGTTGCATGGCCTTTATCACCGGGTTCGGGCAATTCCGGCAGTCGCGGACGTTATGGCAAGGTGGATTGCCGAACTGTGCGCTGTGAAGCAGCAGAGGATGCCCGCACCACCCCGGTGCACTCTTGTTGTTCTGAGACTATGCCAGCGAAGAGTAAGGCCGTGTCCCCGAAATCTGTCCGGCAAAGTGTCGCACTACCGGCGGCTTTGGCGGCAGACGTGCGGCGCGTTGCCAGGGAGCGACACCTGACCCTGAGCCGGGCCCTCGTGGTTTTGGCGGAACGGGGAGTCCGCGCCGACGCGGAGGCGAAACAGCAGGTCGAGGCCGCCTACCGAAATTTCATCGAAGAAGCGGCACCCGCTCGCAAGAATGAAGCCGGGAGGAATTTGATCCGAGCAATTTTCGGGAAGGATTCTATTGCCGAAGAACGGTGATCCTCGACTCCATGCGATTCCAAGTCGCGAGTTTTCGGCACCGTCGCGGGTATTGGCGAGGGCGCAGCCGGTTTCGCTCCCGGCGACGAGGTGAATGGCATGAATGACTGGTTCTCGGAAGGAGCCATCGCGGAATACCGCCTTACGATTCCACAGCATTCGAGGGCAGTGTTCGCAAGCGGTCGGAAGCGGTTCTCAAGTCCAACGGACGGTTGATCTCAATTGCTGCCGACTTGAAAACCTTCGCGAAAGAAGTTATCCCGTTCAGCGATGCATCATACAATAATTCCGGTCGACGGTTATGAGCACATCAGACTCAGCAGCTTAGCGCCATTTCTCCCCACGAATCGGCTTCGCAACGCCGATCCGTCACAAGTACGTTATGACGCCCGTGGCTGCAATGTGACAGTCCAACCAACAGCCCTCGCTGAGCCGGAAGGCCGATCTGTTCAAGAACGAGTCCGGTAATCCCATAAAAACCAGGCGGTCGAAATCTCGGCTTGCGGGCGCGTCAGTCGTGGTGTTTCGCGATTAATTCCCGAACCTGCGAAACAAGATCGTGAGGGATACTCATGACGGTTTCGGAGGAAGCTACGCCCGCTTCATCTTCGGCCAACCCTTCATCTTCCGGCTGTTTGTCGTAGTGTGCGAGCACTTTTCATACTCTGTCTTGATCCCATCCTTCCGGGAAATTGTTTTCGGTCATTGATGTTTCTTCCTTCTGCGTTTTCGGTATGCCGCGAGTGATTTCCCAGCGAGTTCATAGGCCGTGATCACAAACACGCCATCGGGCTCCGGGACGTAAACCACCCCAGGTACCTGCCCGATCCAGTCTGCCCCAAAGCAACTCTGGCACCATCCCGACCGGCACGATCCTCGCCAGGCTGTCCAGAACGTCAACGACCTCATGCTCCTCCACCTGATGATTATGTATATGCGCCGCGTCTGTCGCCGGGTCGATATAGAATCGGGTTTGCAATATACCCCTTTAATTCCAGCGCTTTTCGAATTCGAAGGGCCGTTCGCTGGCTGGCACAATTCACATGTCCGTAAAACGCGCATGGTTGTAATATGGCAGTCCAACCGACAGCTCCTCCCTGACCCGAAGGCCGATCTGTTCAAGACGGAGACCGGTAATCCTATGAAAACCAAGCGATCGAAATGGCGGTCCCGGACCCCGGCGTCGCCGCAAAGTTGAATTGAGCGCCGGAGCGTCAGGCGTGAGCAGGAGACGACAACCATTTCCTGTACAATACGAGCCATGAAACTCATCACCATCACACTCTTATTGGCTGCGGCGGCTTTCGCGCAACTGCCGAGTTCGAAGATCCTCACCGTCGACGTGGCGCAGACCATTGCGCAGGAAGCGATGGCGAAGTGCCGCGCCGATGGATATAAGGTGACCGTTCTGGTGGTCGACGGACTGAACGCCCCCAAGGCCATGCTGCGCGACGACGGCGCGACCGCGTCGACGACCGAAGTGGCGAAAATGAAGGCCACGGCTACGATGCTTTACAACCGTCCGTCCGGTCCGGCGACGCCGCCCCCGGCTGGCACAACGGCTCCGCCGGCGACGATTCCGGGCACGATCAATGCGCAGGGTGGCGTGCCTATTAAGGTTGGCGATGCAACGATTGGCGCGGTTGCCGTCAGCGGCGCTCCGGGCGGAGACAAAGACGCGGCTTGCGCGAATGCAGCTTTGGCGAAAGTCGCCGACAAACTGCGATAAGCTGGTGGTTTTTGTTGTCGAGGGGTTGATATGAGCCATGTCCGACACTTGTTAAATTCTCTAAACTATTGATTCTTTTAGCTATTAACCAGTGGCAGATGAATTGCTTTTTGACGCGCCATGGATGTGATACAAATCGCCTTCGCAATTGTTGGGGCCATTAGTATTTTCCTTGGTTATCGGCTATTCTGCGATGGTGCTTTGGGGAAGACCCGGATGATCCAGTTGGCATCGGGTGCTCTGCTGGCTATATTCGGAGTGGCAATCCTGAGCGCCGATCTGATCAGCGTTCGAAGCCGGTCAGCACCTGAAATCCGCCCGAATACACATCACGCCAAGCCGGCCGGTACACACCGGCACAACTCATCGACAGCCTGGCTCGCATAGCTTAACCTCAAGCTTTGCAAAATCCCGAGCAATTTTATATCCATTTTGTGCCCAGAGGCACATTTCAAGCAGGAAAATCCGCTGTCCGAGGCTTATAATGGCCTTGTGAGCATGCTTTCGCCCCGGCTGCAGCTGAAGGTCGCGCAGAAGCAGATCCTGACGCCCGGGCTGGTGCAGATGGTCACGGTCCTTCAGCTCAACCGGCTGGAGCTGAAGGAGATGATCAATCAGGAGATCGTCGAGAACCCGGTCCTCGAAGAATCGCTCGAGGATGGCGAGGAAATCATCGCCGGAAGAACTGCAGCCGCTGCTCGAAGCGGAGCGATCCGCCGATCCGGCCGATCAGTCGCTGCTGGATGCGGCGGACATCAAACTGGACGGCGATTCGCCGGAAGTGACCGCGCAATACCGATGCCTTCGCCGAGGCCGAAGCGCCCGCCGATGGCGTGGAGCGGGACGCGACGGACGCGGTCGAAACGTCGACGACGGATCCCTTCGACGAAATCGATTTCGGTTCGTTTTTCGACGATTATCTGGATCCCGGTTATCGCAGCCCGGCGTCGGAGATACGTCGAGAAGCCGTCGTTTGAAACCTTTCTTTCGCAGCCGCAGACGCTGCCGGATTACCTGCGCTCGCAGCTGAGCGTGGTCCTGCTGGACGACGAGACGCGCGACGCGGCGGAAACGATCATCGGGAATCTGGACGAGAACGGCTACCTGACGGCTTCGCTCGATGAGATGGCGAACCAGGGCAATCACTCGCGGGCAATTATGGAAGCGGGCCTGAAGGCGGTGCAGTCGCTGGACCCGGCCGGGCGTGGGCGCGCGCGATCTGAAAGAGTGCATGCTGCTGCAGATCGAAAGCGCGAACGGCAAGGGCGGCGTGGCCTGGCAGATCGTCTCGAACCACATGCGCCTGCTCGAAACGCGGCAGTTCAAGGAACTGGCGAAGGTGCTGGGGCGTCCGCAGGAGCATATCGACATCGCGGTGTCGAGAATCCGGCATCTGAATCCGCGGCCGGGAATGCGGTACTCGGGGCCGGGCGCGCGGACCGTCGAGCCGGATGTGTATTTCATCCGCGACGGCGAAGATTTCCTGATCCAGATGAACGACGACGAGTTGCCGCAGCTTCGTCTCAATGCGCAGTACCGGAAGATGCTCGACCGCGATCAGGGCGCGACGAAGGAAGTGCGCGATTACGTGCGCGAGCGGTATTCGTCGGCGATTCAGCTGATGAAGAATATCGAGCAGCGCAAGCACACGATTCTGCGCGTCTGCGAAGCGATCCGGCGCCGCCAGCTGGAATTCCTGACGGACGGCATCGACGCGCTGAGGCCGATGATGATCAAGGATGTGGCGGAGGAAGTGGGCGTTCACCCTTCGACGGTCAGCCGCGCGGTGGCCAACAAATACGCGCATACGCCGCACGGCGTTTACGAGCTGCGGTACTTCTTCTCGGAAGCGGTGCAGGGTCCGTCGGGCGGCGAAACGCCGCTGCTGCTGCTGAAACGCAGAGTGAAGAAGATGATCGAAGAGGAGGACCCGAAGCGTCCGCTGACGGACGATCACATCACCGCGCGGCTGCAGTCCGAAGGCATCGACGTTACGCGGCGGACGGTGGCGAAGTATCGTGAGGACATGAAGATTCCGTCCACGCATCAGCGCCGGGTCAGAGAATAAATGAAAGTCACATATACCGGACGTCAGGTGGATCTGTCGCCCGCGCAGAGCCGAGAAACTGACCGCCGAGTTCGACAAGGTGGGGAAGCTGCTGGATAACGGAAGGGGCGAGGCGGAAGCGCACGTCGTCCTTTCGCACGAGAGACATCAGAACAACGTGGAAATCACGGTGCCGTATCATAACCATGAGCTGATCGGGAACGGATCGGACCCGGATCTGTTCAGCGCGATCCACGCGGCGGTTGGGAAGCTGGAAGAGCAGGCGATCCGGGTGCGCGAAAAGTGGCGGGACGGCAAGCGGGTCCCGCGGAAAGAAGCGCGGCATCTGCCGCGCGGCGAGCCGCGTGAAAGCAGCACGAGCGATAAAACCGAGCACAAGGCTAAGCCGGCGAGACAAGGCGCGCGCCGCCTCCGAACTGGTGATCATTACCGGCATGAGCGGCTCGGGCAAGGGTTCCGTGCTGCGCGCGCTCGAAGACCTCGGCTATTACTCGGTCGACAACCTTCCGGTCGATCTGATTCCGACGTTCGCGGAACTGGTGCGGGATTCGGCCACCATCCGCCATGCGGCGCTGGTGGTCGACGTGCGGGAAGGCGTCGGGCCTGCGCAAGTTTCCCGCGATCTATCGCCGGATCAGGAGCAGCGTGAACGCGCGGCTGGTTTTTCTGGAGGCGGACGACGCAATCGCTGCTGCGCCGGTTCAGCGAAACCCGCCGGCCGCATCCGTTGAGCGATTCAGGCGGTGCGCAGCCGATCGCGCGAAAGCATCGTGAAGGAGCGCGAAATGCTGGCGCCGATTCGCGCGCTGGCCGATCTCACGATCAACACTTCCAAGTTCAACGTACACGATCTGCGCGACTTCATCCGCGAACAGTTCCGTGGCGAAAAGGAAGTGTCGAAGATCCTGATTTACATCACGAGCTTCGGCTTCCGACACGGGTTGCCGCCGGATTGCGATCTGGTGTTCGATGTGCGGTTTCTGCCGAATCCGAACTACATTCCGAAGTTCAAGCAGTTGACCGGGCGGAATCCGGCGGTAGCGAAATATATTCGGTCGTTTCCGCAGACCGACGAGTTTATCGACCGGGTCACGGATCTGCTCACCTGGCTGCTGCCGCATTACATTCGCGAGGGGAAGACGTATCTGACGATCGGTTTCGGGTGCACGGGCGGACATCACCGTTCGGTGATGATGGCGGATCAGATTCGAAAGAATCTGGCGGCGACGGGCTATCAGGCCAGGGTCAACCACAGAGACGCTACGAAACCTGTGTAAGCGAGGCGTCGCAGGGCGCCGGAGTACTGAATTTGCCCTTAACCGTCGGAGGTATAGTGCGCCCCGTTTCCAGCCATTGTTGACCAAAGTGGACTGGTCCGGTCACCCCGGATCGGGACATCATTAGCGTTGTTGGGATTATTTCGGCGAAGTTTTCGACGGGAAATCCGCAGCGTCGCCCTCGAATTTCGGGCGTAAATTGCCGATAAGGAGTTGCAAGAAACCGGTGGGAGTATAACGTGCCAACTCGCGGCGCCGCGCTATTGATCGTTTGGCTGACGCTGTGCGCCAGTCTGGCGGCAGAGAGCATCGAGGGGACGGTTGTAGTGAGGAAGCGGCTGACAAAGCGCCGGGTAACGGCGTCCGTACCGCTTTATGAACGGGGCCCGGCAGTGGAGCTGGATGCCGACAAAGAAGCGGACCCGCTGGCGCTCGAGCGTTCCCAGGTGGCCGTTTACGTGGAAGGGCGATTTGCGCGGGAAGGCGCCATTGAGGGGCCGATGGAGGTGATGGAGCAGATCAGCCGCCGCTTCTCGCCCGAGACCCTGGTGATTCAGGCCGGCTCGAAAGTTTCATTTCCCAATCGCGATCCCATCTTTCATAACGTATTCTCGCTCTCGGGAGCCAAAACCTTCGACTTGGGGAACTATCCCAAAGGGGACACCCGAGTGGTGACGTTCCCGGAGCCGGGTATCGTTTATGTCAACTGCCATCTGCATTCGAATATGACCGCGACGATCGTCGTGGCGCCGAACCGGTGGTATACCAAAGCCGATCGGGATGGACATTTCGTCCTGCCGGATGTGCCGCCAGGCAAGTATACGGTGGTGGCGTGGCACAAGGCGGGTGGATTCTTCCGCCAGCAGGTGCAAATCGGGGCGGGCAGGAAAGAGAACATCGAGTTCCTGATTCCGCTCGACGAGAACGGGCGGAAACTGGAGCCGACCAAGCTCGCCGAGGCTGCGATCAGGTCGCAGAAGAGATAAGCGGATGCGTTTTCGGACCCGCGCTTTCCTGCTCTGCTTTGTGCCCTTCGCGATTCTCCTGACCGGGAGTTTCTGGACCATTCAGAGCCTGGTGCTCCAGACCGTGAAAAACGGCTTACGCGCATCGCTGCGCGAGAATCATGTTTCGATCGCGCGCCTCCGCTCGCGCAGCGACCTGCAGAACAGCCGCTTCCTGAGAGTGGTGGGGGAAAATGCGGAGCTTAAGGCGGGTCTTCAACTGCTTGCGGCCAATCCGGAGAGCGCAGAGGCACGGGCGACTGTGGAAGACCAGGTGGGCGAGTTGTGCACAAAGATGGGATTCGATCTTCTGCTGGTCTCGAACCCCGACGGCAAGGCTCTGGCGGGCGTCCTGCGCACGGACGACAGGATCGCGCCTTTTGCGGCGTTGCCCGCCAGGTCTCATCGCAGCGGCCTGATGACGATCGGGGAGAGCGTCTATCAGATCGCTTCCGTCCCCATCGACCAGGGCGAAGACAACGTGGGGGAACTCTCGGTGGGCGAGCGTTTCGATCTGGCGGGATTCAACACGCCCGCGGTACTGATTCGGGATGGTCAAGCCATCCAGTCGAACATCCCTGGAATCGGTTTGGGGGAAATCGCGATGGCGCTCGAAGCCTGCAGGGGTGCGGGCGAATGCGAGGTCCGCATGGCTGGCCAGAGCTACATTTCCCTTCCGCTGGACAATGTTTCCTTCGGCGATGGCTATGCCGTGCGCAGTCTCCAGAACGTGGATGCGGCGAGCGCGCCGCTGCAATCGGTTCTCAACCGGGTGTTTCTCAGCGTCGCCTTCGGGGTGGTTCTGGCAGCCCTGCTGTTCAGCGTGGGTTCGGCGCACAGCATCGTCGAACCGCTCACGGCCCTGATTTCGCATCTGCGCCGGACCGAGAGCACGGGATTGCTGCCGGAGTTCACCGGGAATCTGTCATCGATCCGGGAGATTCGGGAACTCACCTCCAGCTTCAATCAGGCGGCGGGGTCGATTCGCGAGGCGCGCCGGAACCTGCAGTCCGCGTATCTGGAATTCGTCGGATCTCTGGCGAGCGCTCTCGATGCCCGCGATCGCTACACGGCGGGCCACAGCGGCAGGGTGAGCGAACTCAGCTGCGCTACGGCGATGGCCCTGAACGTCGGCGGAGACGAATTGAACGACATCCGGATCGGCGCTCTGCTGCACGATATCGGCAAGATCGGGATCGCCGACGGCGTCCTGCAGAAGCCAGGCAAACTGACTGAACACGAGATGGCCATCGTCCGGCAGCATCCGGAAATCGGAAAGCGGATTCTGGAAGGAGTGCACGGATTCTCCCCCTATCTGGCCGCGGTCGAACTGCATCATGAAAACTGGGACGGTTCCGGCTATCCGCGGGGCCAGTCCGGCGAAGAGACGCCGCTCGCGGCCCGAATCATTCACGTTGCCGACGCCTACGACGCGATGACAACAGACCGGCCGTACAGGAAGGGAATGTGCCGACAGGACGCGATCGGCATCCTTCGCCAATACGCCGGACGGCAATTCGACCCTCGCGTGGTGGATGCGTTCGTGGAAGTCTCCGCCGCGTATGCGTCACCGGAAGGCGACGATCTGCACAGGCTGGAGCTCGCCGGGGCCAGGAAGGCATGAGATCCCTCGCGATATTTGTTCTGTTGCCTCTTTCAGCGCTGGCGCAGGAAGCGAGTCAGGGGATCGATCTCGACGCTACGGTGACGGGACAGGCTGTCTACGCGCATTCTTTGACCGAGGCGCCGAGGGACGGTAGCCCGGTGGCAGGCGGATTTCAATCGCTGCTTTATCCCACCTGGAAGATGGGCGACCACTGGGATTTTCAGGGCGCGGTCGAGATCATCTCGCGGCCCTTCTATTACGAATCCTTTTCAACCCAGGGCTATGGTTTGAAGGCGCAGATTCTGCAGGCGAATCTCTCGTATTCGAAGGTCGGGAAGAAGGGTTCGGTGGTCGTCCGCGCCGGCGAAATGACGTCGGCGTTCGGGGCGTTCCTGCTTCGTTATGACAATGCCGTCAATCCGCTCGTCGGAATGCCAATGGGATACGGCTACTACTACGACCCCATCAATATTGCCGGTCTGGCGGGAGCTCAGGTCGACGCGACTCTCGGGAAATGGGACGGGCGCGTGCAACTGGTTAACTCTTCACCGGCCAATCCGCGCAGCATCCTCGAAAAGGATCAATACGCAAACCGGGCCGGCGGCGCGGGATACACAATCCGGCAGGGTTTTCGCGTCGGCGTTTCCTCTTATCGGGGGCCTTATCTCGACCGGCAGTACGCTTATTTTTTCCCAGGCGAATCGGCGCCGAAGAATCTGCCCGCGACAGCGCTGGGCGCCGATGCGCAGTGGGCGCGCGGCCATTGGAACCTGTATGGCGAGTGGGAACACTTCGAGATGAATTACCATGCGATCCCGACTTTCCGTCAGAACGGGGCGTACTTCGAAGCCAAGCGAGTGTTGAGTCCGCGGTGGTATTTAGCCGTTCGAACCGGCTTCCTGCACACGAGCTATCAGGCAGGCGGAGAAACTTACGAAGCCGCAGCCGGTTACCGCCCGGATTCGCGGCAGCTGATCAAAGTCGGGTACATCGTGCAACGCGAACGCAACACAGGCGAAATCGACCGAACCGTGGCAGTGCAGCTGGTCACGACGCTTCATCCACTTTCGCTTGCGTGGCGTTGAGAAGCCTATTTCGTGATTATGTTTCCGGTGCTGGCGTTGATCACAACGGCAAAACCCGATTTGGCGGTGCCAAAGAGGACGTACCATATGGGCGAGGGAAACCGCCTGTCCTCGCCGAGTGAAAAGCTGACCGGCTTGGCGGCGTTCTCCGGGATTTTGATCCAGTCCGCCCCTTTCGCCGCGGCTGTTTTATAAGCGGCATCGGAATCGATCATGAAATCGGTGGTCTCGAAAGTCATGACTGTGGCGGTGGGCCCGGCCCAGGCTTCAGTGCCTTCCGCCTTGACGCCCTTCATGATATTGGGCAGCTGATCGGCGACCGAGTATGTGTAAGTGCGGGCGGCGTGCTGAGTCGGCGAAACGAAAACCGCGGTCCAGAAACCGGCCTTGCCTTCCGTGTTCTTCACCCCCGCGACCTCGCCGCTCTTGAGACTGATGGGCAGAAGATCGGCGGCCCAGGCATGCGCGGGCGTATACATTTCGTAGAATGCGGTCTTGGCCAGCACGGGCTCGGGCGGGCCTGCCGGCGCTTTCTTCGCGGCGTCGTCGGTCTTTGTTGTCTCGGTAGTCTTCGCGGGCTCGGACGAACAGCCCGCGAGACCGAGGGCGGCCAGAACGAAAGCGGCTTTCAGGAATGTCTTGTTCATAGGCTAAACTCTACTCTTTCTGCGAAGCTATTTCTTTGCGTTGGGGCGGGGCTCGCTGGACGGCGGAATCAGGCCTTTGGCGCGCAGGTAGACCGCCATGGTTCCGTACATTTCGTTGTCGTGGATCACGTTGAAATCCAGAATTCCGAACTTCGTACGGTCGCGGCCGAACATCTTTGCCCATTTCCATCCCGCCGGTGTCGGTGATCCGGCATAAACGGCATCGCAATAGTCGATGGATTCCTTGAGGAGCGCAACGGCGTCGGCCTTCGAAGTCTTCGAATCGTCAAGTTGCTTCGCCTCGCCTTTGGCCGAAGCGCAGAGGGCGGCCTGAACCTGCGCGATATGTGTCACAACCTCGCCGAAGGTACGGCTTTCCGGCGCGGGCTTGAAGCCATAATCGGCTTCGGGCATCTTTTCCGCGCCGCGCAGAACATTGTTCTTGATGTTGTTGTAGTTCGCCTTCAACTCGGTCGAGAGCGGATTGGACTGGGCGTATACGGCGAAAGCGCTTGCGCGATAAGAGCGACAAGCATGAACATTCGGTCGTTAGTTCCTCATCAACTAGTCATTTATATCACCAGAACGCCCTGGTGAGGCCTATTGCTTTCGATACCAGCCCACTGCGTCCAAAATGCTTCCGTCGCTTCGGGCGACGGTGATGCCCGCCTGGCGCATGGAGCCACCGGGAACCTCGGGCAGCCGGTCATTGGTCAGCAGGAGGCCTCCCGTTTTCAGGATTGCGCCAACGTTTTCGAGCGCCAGCATCTGCTCGAAAGGGTCGTAGTAGAGAAAGATATTGGTGCCCACTACCAGATCGAAGCGGTCCGCCGCAGCCGGGTTCAAGCGATCGAGAACGATGTTGAGATCGAGCGGCGCGCAGGCGAGCATCACCTCCGGACGGATTCGCACCGCCCGGGTTTCGAGGCCGGGGAAAATCTTCGGCGGCGTGAATCGGCGCGACCGCGGTCCCGACGCGATCGCCCAGCGAACGCCAGTAAGCAATGAGCTCGGCCGGCCACGGGCGCGACACGTCGCGCGGCAACTGGATGACATAGCCCGTGCCTTTGCGGGCGCGTTCCCGCGCACGCCGGATATGGTCGAGCACCTGGGAACTGATGTCCAGGATCGACAGCGATACGGCGTCGGCTTTTGCGAGCCCAAGACGGACCAGGGAATCGTACAACGCAAAGGGCTGCACGGTCTGGCGGGGATAGTAATCGTAGGCGGATTCTTCGTTCTTGTCGATGAAGTCGAGGCCGGGCCCGATCACAGCCACGCGGGCCACCTGGCCTTCGTGCAGCACGCCGCGCGTCTTCAGATCGCGCAAGGCCTGCTCCATTGAAAAGTCCGGAAGGATGCTGGTATCGAGCGAGACGCCGCGGTCGCGGAACAGCGAGGACCGGTCGAGAACAGAGTCGGGATGGCCGACTGCCGCGGCGCGCTCCGCAAGGGCCTTCCGCTCCGCGAGTACCCGCCGGAGATTGCTGTAGATGAATACGCCGGTGCTCGCGCCCGGATCGATCCCCCTGCTCTGCAAAAGGCCGCTGAGAACGATGAGGCGCTCGTTGCCGCCGGGACTGCCGAGACCCTCGACGAGGTCGTCGACCCGGCCGCGCAAGACCCCTGATTTCGACGCCTCGGTGATGCTTTCGACCTTGATACGCGGCTGCTTCGTGAATGAAGTCCCGAGCAGCAGAAGATTCACCATGGAGTCGAGATCGCCCTGCTCAAGACGCGCGCGGATGGCTTTGTCTTCTTTTTTGCTCCAGGCGAACCACCTGGTTTCATCTGCGTTTTCCAACTCGGCGGGCAGATGGCCGCGCTGGTTGTCCAGGACCGGCTTTGCGCTCGCCCAGGGTGTAAAGGCCGGGCTGGCCGCGGCGGCAGTAAATGCCGCCAGCAACAAAATGGGGGCTATCCATTTGAACTTCATGGATAGCCCCCTGACTGCACTCCACAGGCGGACGCCTGTGACACGTTAGAACTGGAACCGGGCGATCAGCGTACCTGTGCGTCCTACTCCGAATGCCGGGTTGGCGGCGGCCGGATACGATCCCGGCGACTGGTACAGGCTACCGAACACGCCGAAGCCGCTGGTATAGGCTCCCTGGGTGTTGTTCGACGAGGGCTTGAGACTTGGGCTCACTCCCGTGCCATTCGAGATCGGATTCGGCAGAATCGTCCGGTTGAAGATGTTGACGAACTCAGCGCGGATATAGAAGTCATACTTCTCTTTGATCCGGAAGTGGCGGCCGATATTCGCGCTCTCTCTCGGTGTGCGAGGGCCACGGAAATCCGAGTAGAGCATGGTCCCGGCCAGGGTGGAAGCCGAACCGCAAACCGTATTCACGGGGCACTGGGCCCAAGCGGCCGGATTCAGCACCTGCGTGGTCTGCGGGTTGTAGCTGTGGATGTCGTTGATGTTGGCGACCGTGTACAAGGGCACACCCGGGACCCGAACTTCCTCGCTGGGCAGGAACTCCGCAGTGGTGGTGGTTGGAGGAGTCAGGAACTCGCCGCTCTGGTAATTGGAGGACCAGGAAAGCTGCCAGTCTCTGGCAACTACGTTCGCGTATTTGGGAATGAACGCGAATTTCGGCACGGTGTAAGTCAGATTGAACGTCAGGGTCTGCGGCGGGATCTGCTGCAGCGTCCATTGAGAGCCGTTGGGGTTGAAGAAGTCCTGCGGCGTGGGCCGAACGAGGCCTTTGGCCCAGGTATATGCGCCGCCAGCCTGGAGACCATGCGCCAGGCGCTTGGTCACCTTCACCTGCAGCGAGTTGTAGGAGCGAGTCGCCGGTCGGTGAATTCGAGGGATTCAGGTTCCCGAACTGGGGATACGGGTAGAGGGCGCTGGTCAGCGTAGTGCCTGGGAAGCCCGCGTACGGGGTGAGAAGCGCACTCTTACCGACCGAGGCCATGTAGTTTTGCACTGTGGCGCCAGCGGGGCCGCTGATCGGCATGCTTAACAGGGCGCGGGCGCAATCGTTGCCCGGCACGCAGGAATTGCCCGG
This sequence comes from Terriglobia bacterium, assembly GCA_963764845.1. GTDB lineage: Bacteria > Acidobacteriota > Terriglobia > Bryobacterales > Bryobacteraceae > BOG-234. Next base: position 383,033 of record CAVXUE010000003.1, read on the forward strand.
GATCGAGAAGTTATAGCCAGCCGGACCGGTTCCGGGGTACGGATACAGTCCGATCGATGCGTATGTCGCCGGGGAGATCTGACTGAAGTAGCCGAGAGGTCCGCCCGACAGCCAAGCGCCCTTGTTACCGACGAAGGCCGCTTCCATCTCGAAGCTGTTGGTGATCTGGCGCTGGATGCCAACGCTGTATTGAGTCACGCGCGGCGGGCGGAGTTCGTTCTTGTCTTCCAATACCGGTGCGCCAGTCAAAGTCGGCAATCCCGTCGGGCTCAGGGCAGGAAAGCGGCTCGGATTGGTATCGGGCCAGGTGGGCGTCACGATGGAACCCGGCGTCGCAATGTTTACGTACGGATTGATACCCGACAGAGGATAAGCGCCGTTGAGAGTGACGATACCGCCGCCGGCGTTCGCGATGAACTGGTAGTTGATGCCGAAGCCGGCGCGAAACACTGTCTTGTCGTTAATCGCGTAAGCAATCCCAATGCGCGGTCCGATCGCGTAAGGATAGGGCTTCTGATAAAACGGGCAATTGCAGGTGTTGGCGTAAAGCGTGCCTCCCAGATTCCCGCCCGCGTCGGCGTTCGGAACAGTTGGACTGAAGTCGCCCGAGACGTCCGTACTGCTCTTTATAAGTAGTGGCGAAATCCCAGCGCAGGCCGTAATCCACGGTGAGCTTGCGGGTGACCTTCCAGGTGTCCTGGAGGAAGATTCCCCACTCCTGATTTCCCTGGCGATAATTCTCCTGCGGGGTCTGGGTAGTGGATGTCGTAGTCCCACCAGTCCCGTAGTCGCCCAACAGGAAACTGGCGAAGCCGAAGCCCATGGTTTGTCCGTTGAGAGAGTTGGTAGGCGTGAAGGGTTCGGAAGTCGCGTTGACACCTGTCGCCAGAGTGACGCCGGCAAAGCTGCCGTTGAGAACACCTTCAATGTAAACCTCGGCGCCGGTTTTAAATGTGTGGTTGCCTTTGACCCAAGTCAGGTTGGCCGTAAAGCTGGGTTTTTCCTCGTAGTTCTGAGTCTGGATCTGCCCCGAAGTCCCCATATTCTGCATACCGCCCAAGGCGCCGCCGCATGGGCTTGTCGAACCCAGGGGGGCAGCCGCGCACATTCCCGTAAAACTCGGGAACTGACGGTTAATCAGGAAGCCGGTGAGATCGAGAGACGAGGGGTTGAAACTCAGGAACGGGGCGAGGTCGCTGAAACTGGTGTGGTAGAAACCGGCGCCGAGGTGCAGAAGCATGGTCGGCGTGATCGTGCGATCGTAATTCAACCGCGTGGTGTACGTCGGAATGAACGTGCCGCGATACTGGCCGACCATTTCCGGCAGACCGTCCGCGTTCCCCAAGGGAGAGGAAATCTGGCTCTGCGTGTTGATTCGCGACCAGAAGAACGACAGCTTATCCTTGGATGAAAGAACTTCATCGATCTTGATCGACGGAATGGCCGTGTACCGGTTGCCCGAGATGTTCCCTGTGTAGTTACCTGTGGTATTGGAGTTCTGGGCCGCGGGCATCAGAGCGATCAACGCAAGGGAAGTCTGATTGAAGCGGCTCAGCGGAATCGTGTTGTTCTGGAACGGCATCGCGCTGCCGTTGGCGAGACGCGTGGCGGGGTCGTAGATCTCGTTCGCATAAACGGGATTGCCGGCGGGGTCCTTGGGGATGATGGGCGTGGTCGGAACACCCAAGACGCCGCAGAGGCTGCAATTTCCGTTCGGGGAGATAGCAGAGAAGTTGCCCTGCAGGTAAGCTGCTGTCGGCACGGTATCGGTGAAGGAGTATCCCGTGGCTTCCCGAAACTCCTCATAGTTGAAGAAGAAAAAGGTCTTGTTCTTGCCGTTATAGAGCTTGGGAATGCGGACGGGGCCACCCAACGTGCCGCCGAAATCGTTGCGGCGGTTTCTCGGGCGGACGAGGCTGGTACCCGAGGGGCTGATGGTGAAGGGGTCGCCGGCGTTGAGATCTTCGTTGACGAAGTAATCGAAACCGGTGCCGTGATACTGGTTGGTGCCGGATTTCATGGTCATGTTGATGACCACGGAACCGGCCTGACCGAATTCCGCACTATAGTTGCTGGTCTGATAGGCGATTTCCTGAATGGAATCGGCGCTGGGCTGGCCCATCTGGGTGTAGTCGTAAGTTCCGAACAGACGCGATGTCGAATCCTGACCTTCAACGCGCATTGTCTCGGTCGTGGCGCCGCCGAGTCCGTTGAGCGTGAATTGTCCGCTGCTGGCGTAGCCGCTGATGCCGGGCAGAATCTGCAGCGTGTTATACGGATTGCGGACGCCGCTGGTACCGGAGTTGGCGGTACCGACGCCAAGCAGCGGGAGGTCGTCCAGCTGGCTGATCGTGATGTTGTGGCTCATTTCGCCGGTTTCGGTCTTGAGCATCGAAGCTTCGGCGCTGACAGTCACGGTATCGCTCTGCTGGCCCACCTGGAGAGCGATGTCTTCCTTGAGGGTTTGCAGCGCCGCGAGAGCGAGGTTCGTGTGGGTGTAGGTCTTGAATCCCATCACCTTGGCCGAGACGGAGTAGGTTCCGATCGGCAAATCCGAAATCGTGTAGACGCCGCCGCCGGTCGAGACCGTGGCAGAAACAACGCCGGTTTGGGTATTCGTGGCCTCGACACCGGCGTTCGGCACAACTGCGCCAGCCGGATCGGTCACGACACCAGTGATGGTTCCGTTACCCACCTGGCCGAGCGCCAGCGATGCAACGGCTACGAAAAATACAAACAAACGCAACGACAGACTACGCATGAATTCATGCCTCCAGAGACTGAAACTTTAAAAAACTTGGACCCCATCCCGCTAAGAACCGGGTTTATCCAGAATGGGACAATACTATAACCATGCATCCAGTCCTGTCAATGGAAAAAATAAGTTTTTTGTAATTTCTGATGTTTCAGTTTCAGGGCTCCGACAGACTGAATTTCATGCCACTTGTGCTGCCAAGTGACTGAAAGCATGTGGCACGGACTTCGTTCATGGCCAGATGTTATTGGAATTTTGCCAGAAATTCGGGAGTGTCGAGGATGGTTCCCAGGTCCCGTGGGCGCCCCAACTCGGATCGATCGGGGGCGCGCTCCAGAAGCAGATAGTGCAACATCGTGACGTACAGAGAGCTGGAGTTACCGTTGAATTCCTGGCTGGCGAGCAGCTTGGTGAAGAGAGCAAAAGGCTGTTGCATGGCGCTCGCGGCGACCTCCGCGGGGTTTGGCGCCCGGCCCAGCAGGTTCCGGTATAGGCATTCAACGGGACAAACGCGGTCGCCGAGGATTGCGATGAACTGCGATTCCGCGGTTTTTCCATTCCGAATCGCCTGCAGCGTTTTGAGGTAGCTCTGATATTCGGGAACGGCGCCGTCGATCGCCTGGTAGATCGCCAGCACCCGAAAATCGGAATCCCGTACTTCGGCGCGACTTAGCAGATCGGCGGCCATGCGCGGGAGATCCGGCGCGCCCTGACCGGCGTCCGGTTCGCGACCCAGAATGTGCTGATAGAGAAACGCTGCCTGGCGGTTGCGAATCGGCGCGGTGGATGCAGCCTGGTCGATGGTCAGATTTGCCTTATTGCCCACACGAGCAGCCTGAATGACGGCGGTTCGCGGGGAGGCGCCGGTGTTACTGAACACGTTGAAACTGATCGAGCCGTTGGCGACGGAGGTGATCGCTACCCAAGCCGCGCTGGAAGACGCGGTAAAGGTCCCGGCGCAGGCCGCGCAGGAGAGTGTTGCGGGGGTGGATGGGTAGAACCCTTTTGTCGAAGTGCCCTCGGCCGGAACCTGCGCGGTGAAGTCCTGGACAATATCGGTGAAGGCGGGGCGGCCTTTTTCGTTCTTCGCGCCGACGTCCGCACCGCGGCTGACCAGGTAAGAAATCACCGTGTTCGCACCGCGCATGGTGGCGCCGTGCAGCGCCGTCTCGCCCTTGTCGGTGGCGGCGTTGATATCCGCGCCGCGGTCGAGGCACAGCTTTACCGCCTCGATGGCTTCGGCTTCGGTACCGTGGCTCTTGCCGTCGCGCCAGCCGACCCCCGCCGCCACCATGAGCGCTGTCACGCGCGCACTCGTTGCGATCAGAGGGTCCGCGCCGTTTTCCAGCAACAGGCGCATCACTTCGAGGTCGTCCGACTTGGCGGCGCGCAGGAATGGCGTCGCGCCCGCGGCCATGGTGTAATCGGCGACATCGAGCGGCCCGCGCGGAGGAATGAAAGCGGTCAGCTGCGCGTTCGGATTTGCGCCGTGAGCGAGCAGCGCCTCGATCACGTCGAGACTGGTGAGTTTGTCGGGCGGCACGGGATTCGGACGCGTGGAAGTATCGAGCGAGTGCATGTCGACAGCGGCATACAGAGGCGCGCGGCCATCGTGGTCGCGGACGTTGGGATCGGCGCCATGGTCGAGCAGGAACGCGGCGAAATCAAAATGGAAGTTGACGATGGCTTCGAGCAATGGCGTTGTGCCGTCGGGATCGCTCAGGTTGATATCGGCTTGGGCGCTCAGCAGCGCCTGGGCGGATGCAAGGTCGTCCTCGCGGGCGGCAAAGAGAAGCGCGGTGAAGCCCCCGCGGGGATAGTTCATGGGCACACTGCCCTGTTTGGGCATGAGCCGGGTGTAATCGAAGACGCGGGAGCGGCCATTGACGTCCGCGCCGTTCCGGATCAGCAACTGAACCACCGCGGGATGCTTCTCCGCCGCCGCCCACATCAGCGCCGTCTGACCACGCCAGTTCTCTTTTACATTGACGTGAGCGCCGTGATCGATCAGCGCCTTTACCGCTTCGACGTTGCCGGTGCGCGCGGCGGTCATGAGCGCGGTCTCGCCCTCCGGCTGCGCGGTGTTGGGATCGGCGCCGGCGTTCACAAGAGTTTCGATCAGGGCGGCGTCTCCGTTCAGACAGGCTTCGAGCAGCGGGGAGATGCCGTAGCGATTCGCGATCGTTGGGTTCGCGCCCGCGCGGAGGAGTTGGCCGACAAGCGCGGCATCGTCCCAATGCGCGGCCCAGAGCAGGGCCGTGGAGCCATCGGTCAGCGTGGCGTTTACGTCCACGTGCCGCTCGAGCAGAGCCTGGACAGCAAGGGTTTCCTGGCGCTGGACGGCCCCGGCCAGAGGCGCGTCGACGGAATCCGCCGCGTACGCGGTTGCGGCAAGCAGTATGGCGATGAGCGGCTTAATCTCAGACCTCCGCAAGCGGTCCGGTGCTGTCTCCGACCTCTTCCTGGGGAACACCGGCGCGGTTGAGCAGACTCACCAGCAGGTTGGACATGGGCGTGTCGTCGGCATACTTCACGTGACGGCCGCCTGCTCCTCCGGCCACCAGAAGCGGCAGCGGCCTGTGATTGTGAAGATTGCTGTTGCTCATGGCGCTGCCGTAGAGAATCAGCGAATGCTCCAGCAGGCTGCCGTCGCCATCCGGGATCGAGCGCAGCTTGTCGAGAAAGTGCGCGAAGAGAGTGACGTGATATGTCTGAATCTTCACCAGCTTGGCGAGCTTCGCGGGATCGTCCTGATGATGCGAAATGGCGTGATGCGGCTCGGCGACGCCCACTTGCGGGTAACTGCGCTGGCTGAGTTCCCGGGCCAGCATGAAGGTGAAAACGCGGGTCTGATCGGCCTGATATGCCAGGGCGAGGAGATCGAACATGAGCTTCGCGTGCTCGTCGTAGGAATCCGGCACGCCAATCGGCGCCGGCGGAACCGTCAGTGAGGTTGTTTTTCCCTCGTCGGCGATTTGCAGGCGGCGCTCGATTTCCCGGATATTATCCAGATAATCGCTCAGCCGGATGCGGTCGCGCGGGCCGAGTTCGTTTTCGAGGCCGGGGATTTCACGCGTGATTTCGTCCAGAATGCTTCGGTCTTCGCGCACGCGCGCTCTGCGCTGCTCGGGCGTGCCGCCGGCGCCAAAAAGCCGCTCGAAGACCACGCGCGGATTGATTTCCATCGGCAGGGGCGTGGTGGGCGTGCGCCAGGAGATGGTGTTCATATAGCTGCAGCTATAGCCGGTGTCGCAGGCGCCGACCACACCGGTCATGTCTTCCGTGGTGAGTTCGAGCGAAGGATAGCGGGTGCTCTGGCCCATGTACTGCGCGGCGATTTGATCGATGGTGACGCCGGCGCGGATGTCCTCGCCTTCGGTGCGCTTGGGATGAACCCCGCTGAGGAAAGTCGGGCCGGAGCGGGCGTGGTCGGCGCCTCCGTCGCCCAGGGAGTCGGCCTGATGATGCGAGAGATTGCTCAGGATCAGGAGGCGTTCGCGATAAGGCGCGAGAGGCGCGAGGATTGGGGAGAATTCGAAGCCGGCGCCGACGGATGCCGGCGTCCATTGGTCCATTACCGCGCCGTGCGGAATATAGACGAAGCCGAGGCGCGTGGGCGGATTCGCGGCGGATTTAGTCTGGGCGGTGAGCGCCGGGACCATGGCGTCGAGCAGCGGCAGCGTCAGCATGGTTCCGGCACCGCGCAGGAAGGTGCGGCGGGGCATGTGCTTTCTCGCTACGAAGCTCATCGGTTCAATGCTACTACCGAGCTTCAGCGGACGGTTACACACGGGTAGGTGCATCACTACATCTGATGCGATGATGAGAATGTGAGAACCACGATCGATCTCGATGACGAATTGCTGCGAACGGCGAAAGCCATCTCGGAAGCTAACCATCAGACCCTTTCCCGTGTGATTTCCGACCTCGCGTGGAAGGGCCTCCGGCCCGGCCTTCCGTCCTACCGCAAGCGAAATGGCTTCCCCGTACTTCGCGCCTCGCCTTCCGCTCAGCCCGTCACCGTCGAACATGTGAAAGAGATGGCGGCCGAATCCGAAGATGGAGCACTGGCGGCCGGGTTGATTCGTTGATCTGGCTTTTCGACGTGAACGTGCTGGTTGCCATCGTCGACCCGGCGCATGTGTTTCACTCCTCGATTCATGCCTGGCTGCAGCAGCATAGGAAAGCAACCTGGTCGTCCTGCCCCATCACGGAAAACGGAATGATCCGGAGTCTGTCGCAGCCTTCCTACAGGGGCACGAGGAGGACTCTGTCCGAGGCGGTCGCTCTGCTTCGGGACATGAAGCAATCACGTTCCTGGACCCACACGTTCTGGGCCGACGACTACTCTATTTCGGACTCGGCAAGCGTCGCGGCGGAGAAACTCGTGACGCCGGGACAAATTACAGACGTTTATCTCGCTGCCCTGGCCCTGCGCAAGGGAGGCAAACTGGTTACTTTCGACCGGGGAATCCCCTGGCAGGCGATTCCAGGCGGATCCGCCAGGCTGATCGAAAATCCCTCGCTTACTGCGCCGCCTTGATCTTCATCTGAAAAGGCACACTCTCCGCAATACCCAGAACCAGCGAGGAAAAACGATAATCCCGGGCGGCAGCCTGCGCCGCGATTTTACGCACGGCAGGGGCGTCGTTGTAATCGAGACCCCGGCCCAAAGCGAACGTCAGCAGCTTTTCCGCCAGCGTCGAAGCGAACTGATCGGGGCGCGCGAGCAGCGCATGGCGCAGGCTCGCGGGACCGTCCACGTTCGCGCCGTCGGGCAGCACACCGGAGGCATCGATGCGCACGCCATCTTCACCCCTGCTCCGCCACTTGCCGACGGCGTCAAAATTCTTCGAGCGCAAAGCCCAGCGGGTCCATGGTGGCGTGGCAACCCGCGCAGGCCGGATTTCGGCGATGCTCTTCCATCCGCTCGCGCACGCTCATCGGTTTGCCGGTCTCCGCGTTTTCCCTGAGAGGAGGCGTGTTCGGCGGGGGGATCGGCGGCGGCGCGCCCAGAATATTGGTCAGTATCCACTTGCCGCGCAGCACGGGCGAGGTGCGGGTGGCATAAGACGTCACCGCGAGAATACTGGCCTGGCCGAGCAATCCACGCCGGGCTTCGTTTTCGATTCCGACGCGGCGGAAGCGGCTGCCGTAGATTCCGGGAATTCCATAATGACGCGCCATTCGCTCGTCGACGAACGTGTAATCGGCGTTGAGGAAGTCGAGGATGCTGCGATCTTCGCGGACGATGCTCTCCACGAAGAGTTCGGTTTCGCGGCGCATCGACTGGCGCAGGTTGTCGTCGAAATCGGGGAACGATCCCGGATCGGGCGTCACCGCGCGCAGGTTGCGCAGAAACAGCCACTGGCCGGCGAAGTTAATCACGAGCGATTCGGAGCGGGGGTCCGCGAGCATGCGCCTCACCTGCTTTTCGAGTTCGGCGGGGACGCTCAGGTCGGCATTGAGAAGCTCCTCATCGGGGATGCTCGACCACAGGAAGAACGAAAGGCGCGATGCCAGCTCAACGTTGCCGATGCGATAGACCGCGCCGGCTGCGAGGCCCGCGGGCTCGCGCTCGAAGCGAAACAGAAATCGGGGATTCGAAAGAATCAAGCGCAGCGCGCGCTCGATACCCCATTCGAAATCGCCAGCCGCGCGGCCTTCCCGATAAAACGCAAGCAGGGGTTCCAGATCCGCCTTCGTTGCCGGACGCCGGTACGCGCGGCGCGCCAGCGTGGACAGGATTTGCGTCGCACAGGGCAGCTCGTCCGCGGCGCCGGCTGGTTTGCAAACGAAGATCCGGCGGCGGCTGGGCGTGTCGCCGGGACCCGTGGAACGGTAAGGTCCCGCGACAATCAAACTCTCGACATGCGGCAGGCCGACTTCGTTGACCGGGTCGAGAGTGGTTCGCAGAAACGGCTGCAGAAGGGTGTCGGCCTCGGCGTGATTCTTCATGACGAAAGTCACACCCACGGAGTGTGGGCCGGCCTTGATGCGCGTGCTGAGTCTGCAGGCGCGCTTCCAGCATTTCGCGGCTGGCGATCGGGTTCTTCGTGGCGGCGTCGGTGTCGTCCTTGCCGCCGACGGTCGACTGAAACACGCGCTCGCCATCGATGAGAATTTCGACCCGGTGCGGCTCCTCGAGGCCGCGCGTCACCTCCACGCTGTTGCGCGCGAGCACGATTTTGAGGGAGTATTCGCCATCCAGCGGGAAGTCATGCCGAACCACTAATCCGCCGCGCGTGCCCAGCGGCAAACCTTCCACCTGCTGGTCCTGCGAAAGATCCGGGCGAGTGCGATACGTGTCGATAACCGGGCCGATCGACATGTCGCCGGTCGCGAGGCGCGCGATCTTCTGCGAGGCGTTGACGTACTGTTCGAGCAGCGCAGGCGAGACCCCCAGGACATCGGCGATGTTGTCGAACCCGTAGCTCTCGTCGTCGGGAGGCAGCAGAGAGGAAACGTCTATATCGAGCGCCAGCAGGTCGCGAATGGCATTGGCGTACTCGGTTCGGTTCAGACGGTGCAGGATGAACCGGCCGGGATTGGGTTTGGCGGCGGCCGCGAGATCAAGCGCGGTTTCGAGCGCCGTGATCAAACCTGCCACATCGGCCTGATCCGGACGCGGACTGCCGACAGGCGGCATGGCGCCGGCGCGCAGTTTACGGATCGCCTTTTCCCAGAGCTCGGCGTTTGCGGAGGGATTGGATACGTCCGCCTTCCCGAACTGGGTATGACAGGTTACGCAGTATTGGTCGAGGAGCGCCCGCGGGTCGGCTGCGCGCGCGGGCGGGCACGCGGCTTCGTTCCAGAAAACGACCCCGAACAGAACGAGAGCAATACGTTTTGCGCCCACAAAGGAATATGTTAGCGGAAACACGTGTCCGGGTCGCGCTGCCAGCAGCGGCACAAAGAAGTTGTTAGGATGGTTCGCGGAGTAGTTGGCATAACTGATCAGAAGGAGCGTAAATGACACTGAGCGACGCACGAAGAATCATAGCCGCGGCTGAAAAAAAGGCCGCCGAGATCGGGCAACCGATGAACATTGCGGTGGCCGACGGAGGCGGGAATCTTGTCTCCCACGTGCGCATGGATGGAGCGTGGATCGGAAGTATCGATATCTCGCAGAAGAAAGCTTACACGTCGCGGGCATTCGATATCGCCACGAAAGATCTCGCGACCCACAGCCAGTCGGGCGGGCAGTTTTTCGGCATCCATGCCTCCAACGACGGGCGTATCATGATTTTCGCCGGCGGCATTCCGCTTAAAAAAGATGGGAAGGTTGTGGGCGCAATCGGGGTCAGCGGCGGGTCCGGCGACCAGGATCATGCAGTGGCGGAAGCCGGCGCAGCCGCATTCTAAAGTAACCCGCGCAAAACGGGCCGCGTCAGCGCCCTTTGCGCTTTTAAGCGACATATATAATCTCAATCGAGGAAAAAAGACAGCATGGCAAGCAATCGAGGTTTGGCATACATGGGGCCGGGAAAGGTCGAGATCCAAAGCATCGACTTTCCCAAACTGGCTCTCGGAAATCGCAAATTGGAGCATGGTGTGATTCTGAAGATCGTTTCCACCAACATCTGCGGAAGCGATCAGCACATGGTGAGAGGACGCACGACAGCGCCGCATGGCCTCATTCTCGGCCATGAAATCACCGGTGAAGTGATCGAAGCGGGGCGCGACGTGGAGTTCATCAAGGTCGGCGATCTCTGCTCCGTACCTTTCAACATTGCCTGCGGCCGCTGCCGCAAGTGCAAGGAAGGCAAGACCGGCATCTGTCTGAACGTGAATCCGGCGCGTCCGGGCGCGGCTTACGGCTACGTCGATATGGGCGGCTGGGTAGGCGGCCAGGCGGAGTATGTGACGGTTCCCTACGCGGACTGGAACCTGTTGAAGTTCCCGGACAAGGACAAGGCGCTGTCGAAGATCAAGTCGCTCACCTGCCTTTCCGATATCTTCCCGACCGGCTATCACGGCTGCGTCACCGCGGGCGTCGGACCCGGCTCGACGGTTTACATCGCAGGCGGGGGCCCGGTCGGTCTCGCGGCCGCAGCGGGCGCGCAGTTGCTCGGCGCGGCAGTCATCATCGTCGGCGACCTGATTCCCGAGCGCCTTGCCCAAGCGAAGGCGAACGGTTGGGAGACGGTCGACGTCTCGAAGGATGCTTCGGTCGGCGATCAGATCGCGCAGATTCTCGGCGAACCGCTGGTGGATTGCGGCGTCGACGCGGTTGGCTTTGAAGCGCGGGGCCACGGCCACGCTGGCGCGAGTAAGGAAGCGCCGGCCACGGTGCTGAACTCGCTGATGACCATCACGCGCGCAGGCGGCGCCATCGGTATCCCCGGACTCTACGTCACGGACGATCCGGGCGGCATCGACGACGCGGCGAAGACCGGCAACCTGAGCATTCGCATCGGTCTCGGCTGGGCGAAGTCGCATTATTTCGCGACCGGCCAGTGCCCGGTCATGAAGTACAACCGGCAGCTCATGATGGCGATCCTGCACGACAAGATCGATGTCGGCAAGCTCGTCAACGTGAAGGTGATCTCGCTCGACGACGGGCCTCAGGGTTACAAGGACTTCGACAAAGGCGCGGCCACCAAGTACGTGATCGATCCACACGGAACGCTCAAGAAGGCTGCGTAGGTTGAATTAAGCTGGAACTCGGGGCGGGGCGTGCAAGCGCCCCGCCCTTTTTTATGTCCATCCCACAAGCGGTTAATATCAACGATCTGCGAACACTGGCGCGGCGGCGGTTGCCGCGCGCGGTGTTCGATTACATCGATGGCGGCGCCGATGGCGAAGTCACGCTGCGGGAAAACCGCCGCGTCTGGGAGGAGATTTATTTTCGTCCGCATAACGCCGTGGCGACGCCGAAATGCGATACGCAGGTCACCGTGCTGGGCAATGAAATCGCGCTGCCGATGATTCTCGCGCCGCTGGGTTCGAGCCGGATGTTTCATCCTTCGGGAGAAGTTGCTGCAGCTACAGCCGCGGGCGAGGCCGGAATTCCCTACACACTTTCGACATTCTCCGGATACTCCTTCGAAGAATTATCCGACGGCCTCGAACAGCCCGCTCTGGTACCAGCTCTATCTGGCCGGTGGACGCGATGTTGTTGAGGCGACGCTCGCGCGCGCGTGGAAAAATGGCTTCAAAGCACTCGCGGTCACCATGGATACGAACGGACCCGGCATGCGCGAACGCGACTTCCGCAACGGAGCGCCGCAGTTGATGGGGAAAAGCCTGTTCGCGATGCTGCCGTTCACTTCGCAGGTGATGGTGCGGCCCGCCTGGCTGGCGGGTTTCCTGGCCGACCGTAAGAACGCCATGCGGTATCCGAATGTTCTGATTCCGGGCAAGGGGCCACTGCCCGCTATCGACGTGCAGAACTCGCTGCGCGATTCCGTCGTCACCTGGGCCGATCTGCGCTGGATACGAAAGGCATGGCCAGGACCCGGTCATTGCCAAGGGAGTGATCACCGGCGATGACGCTCTGCGGGCACTCGATGGAGGCGTGGCGGGCGTCATTGTCTCCAATCACGGCGGACGCCAGCTCGATACCTGCCGTCCCACCGCGCGGGCGTTGCCCGAGGTGCTCGATGCCGTCAACGGACGCGCGGAAGTTTACGTCGATGGGGGCATTCGCCGGGGCGCGGATATCGTGAAGGCGATCTGCATGGGCGCGAAAGCAGTATTGATCGGGCGCGCGTATGGCTATGGCCTCGCCGCGGGCGGACATGCGGGCGTGGCGCGCGCCATCGCGATTCTGAAAGCCGATATCGAGCGCACGCTGATCCTGCTCGGCTGCGCATCGGTCAAGGATCTGAACGGCTCTTACATCGAAATACCGAAGTCATGGTGAGGTCGAACCAATGAGATACAATCTCATTGGTTCGATCCCTGCCGATCGCCGACAAGATCTCAAAGGAGCACTCGCAATGACAACGACTCGACGCAATTTTCTGGCAGCCGCCGGCGCCATTGGCGCGATGGCGCCTTTCATCAAGGCAGACGACAAGACCGGCAAGAAATTACCGATCCTCGGCGAAGGCGAGCACAAATATGAATGTATTCACGACTGGGGCGAACTGCCGTCGAACATCAAATACGGCAATACGCACAGCGTTTGCGAGGATGCCCAGGGGCACATCTACATCCACCACACGGTGCATAAGGACAGCCCGAGCCCGGACAGCGTCGTGGTGTTCGACGAGAAGGGCAAGTTCGTGCGAGTCGTGGGGCGCGATGTTCCGCGGCGGCGCGCACGGCATGCACCTTGCGAAGGAAGGCAAGACCGAGTATCTGTATTTCTGCGACGATAAGCACGGCATCATCACCAAGCGCACGCTGAAAGGCGAGGAAGTCTGGACGCTGGGCTATCCGCAGGACTCGCCGGTTTATCAGAAGGGACCGGGGTCCAGCGGGCCGGGCGGCGCGGCCGGCCTGAACTACCGGCCCACCAATATCGCGATCGCCCCGAACGGAGACTTCTGGGTGGGCGACGGCTACGGCTCTTACTATATGTTCCATTACTCGGTGGCAAGCCCGACCGCGTATCCGAAGCTGGTGAACACCTTCGGCGGCCCGGCTCCGACGCCGGCGCCCGCGCGCGGCGGTGGCGGAGCGGGTGGTGGACGCGGTGCAGGCCGAGGTGACGGTGCCGCGGCGGCTGGTGGCCCCCCGGCGGCCGCAGCTCAGATTGCAGGGGTCATGGCCCTCCCCCCGCCGGCGGTGCTCCCGCGGGTGGCGGCGGACGTGGCGGAGGACCGCAGGCCTCCCGCGCCGATCGACCAGATGAACAATCCGCACGGCAACATGGTTGACTCTGCGCGATCCCGCAAAGCCGATCCTGCTGGTGGCGGACCGCGGCCACGGCCGCATCGTACGCTACACGCTCGATGACAAGCCGATCGATATCGTCGAAGGCACGCGCCAGCCCTGCCACTTCTACGAACGCAAAGGCGACATCGTAGTGCCCGATCTTGCGGGCCCGGTCCACATCCTGGACAAGGACAACAAGGATCGTGGTCAGCATGGGCAGGGCGAAACCGGATGGGCCGAAGAATCCTCCGCGCACGACGGAGGACCGGAGCCTGTTCATCCCCGGCCAGTTCGTGAATCCGCACAGCGCGATCTTCGATCACAACGGCAACATCTTCGTTGGCGAATGGGTCGAAATCGGCCGCGTCACCAAACTGCGGAAGGTTGCCTGACCAGATGCTCGGGGAACTCGCCGCTGAATTTTTCGGAACTCTGATTTTGATTCTCTTCGGTAACGGCGTCGTCGCCATGGTCGTGCTGTTCGGCCATGGCATTCCCGGCGAGATCGTCAATGGCGGTTATTCGAACATCAATTTCGCGTTCGGCATCGGCGTCACCATGGGCTGTTATGTGGCCGGAAGGATTTCCGGCGCGCATCTCAATCCCGCCGTCACGCTGGCGGTCGCGGTGTTCCGCGGATTTTCCTGGGTCAAGGTGGTTCCCTATATGCTTGCGCAGACGCTGGGCGCGTTCTGCGCCGCCGCGCTTGTGTTCTGGAACTACCACCCGAAGTTTCTCGCGGTGGACCCGGGCCTCGACCATACGGCGGGCGTTTTCACGACATTTCCGGCGTTTCCGGATCTGCCCTCGGCCGGGCTGCTCGATCAGACCATCGGCACGGCGATCCTGCTGTTTCTGATTTTCGCTCTCATTGACAATCGCAATCAGCCGCCGCAGTCGAATCTGACTCCGGTATTGATCGGACTCATCGTCGTCGGGATCGGCATGTCTTTCGGCGGGATGCACGGCTACGCGATTAACCCCGCGCGGGACTTCGGCCCCCGCCTGTTCACCGTAGTTGCGGGTTTCAAGAATAACGGCCTCACGGACGGCGGTTTTGTTTTCTGGGTGCCGATCGTGGGTCCGCTCGTCGGCGGGTTGATCGGCGGCGCGGCTTACGATTTCGGCGTGCGCAGATTTCTTCCCGCCGCCGCCTGAGCCGTCAGGAACCCAGGCGGCGTAAGGTCGCGATTCACGGTTAGTTAAGTCAGCGCCTCTCTTCCGTCCTGGGCTTGGCTTGGGGCTTGCTGTTGGCGTGACTTTCCTGGCGAGCCTGTCCACTTTGCCAGGCTTGGCGTTCCGGGGCGCTGCGCGGTTCCAACTGGTGCGATTCCGCGGCGCGGGCCGCTGCAACCGCGGGGACGCCGGGTCTGAATGCCGGTGCGGGACCGCGAACAACCGCCGCAGCGAAAGGATGGACATAAGTACCGCGGTTCACCCACGTGCGGCCCCAGGGCGCGTTGTTGACAATAACCGTCCGGGCACCCCAGTTGAAGTTGCTGTAGCCCCAGCCCCACGGCCGGAACGCCACTCCCAGCGAGATACCGAAATTGAACCCGATCGCTCCGCCAATGAAGAATCCCGGACGCGGCGGAAAGAACACGATTGCCGGATCATAGAAGGGGACGACATAATAACCCGGATTCACGAGCCCGATCCCGATGTACGGCCCGTTGCTCACCACGATCTGAGGATTCGATCTGAGGTAACCATAGCGATAGGCCAGCTGCCGCTCGCGCTGCACGGCATCCATCACGCCGGGCTGATTGGAGAGGAACGCGTCGCCGAGCTCGCGAGTCCAGTTGGGATCGGACGCCATCATGTCCAGGATATTTGGAAAGGGCAGAAGCGCCTGCACGCTGGGATCCCAGGGCACCTGATCGGACTGGATCGCCGCCGCGAGCGCGTCACCGGTGAGGTAGTGGTGCTGGTCGGCCCAGGTCGCCGCGGCCGGAATCTGATCGGAAAAAGTTGCCCCCGCCATCACCTGCGCAAGCAGAGGATCGGGGTAGAGCGCGATGCGCTGAACGACGCGATCCAGCTCGGCCGGCGGAAAATAGGGCGGAGCTTGCTGAGGCTGCGGTGGATATTGGGCCTGCTGTGGCGGATAGGGCGCCGGCTGTTGTGGATACGGCGGCGCCTGGCCGAAGGCGGCCGACGAAATCAGGACCGCAACGACTAAAGAAAATGCTGAACTTGTTCTCGGGTTCTTGCCGGCGGTTGTAAGCAATGTAGTTTCCCTTCACACGGGCAGACGACTCAGGAAGCTCCGTGGTTCCTTTCGTAGAGACCAGATTAACAGCAATAAATGTTGTTGTTTGTTCATGCGCCGGATCATAGGGGTTCCGATGCTGACGGCCTGTCATAAAGGGTACCAGTACCGGGAAACGCGGCTCTTGAGTATTGTTGACTTGTACCTGGGGCCGACCAAGGTTATGATCGCAACATGACGATGAAGATTCCGTCCGCGGTTTGCAAGTCACGGAACCGGTCGAAGCTGGAAGCGATTGCCCTTGCGGGTCTGCTCACTTCGACACTGGCGGGCTTTGCACAACCGGCGCGCGCGACCACGCTTTTCAACGGAAACTTCACTTCGACAGCGGGCACGCTCGGCACCGCGGGAGGCGGGCTCAACACGCTGCAGAGCAACGGTGTGTCGGGCGATTACACCACCGGCGGCAGTCTGAACAGCTGGACAATCCAGGACGTGGGTTCCTCGTCGGGCCTGGCTTTCGTGTATTACGCGGGCAATCAGGGAAGCACCACGACCAACGGAGACGGCGTCAACCTGAATGGCCGGTTCGGCAACTTTTCGGTTTACGATCCGGGCAATATCGCGGGCGCAACTCCGTCTGGCGGCGCAATCCCCAACGCCAGCCCGGGAGGCGGGAATTCCATCGCGGCGGACGGCGCGTCGGGTTATCAGGTGGCGATCTACCAGACGCTGACCAGCTTGAATCCCGGCTCAATATACGCGGTGACTTTCTGGTACGCGGCGGCGCAGCAGTATTCGTTCAGCGGCACCACGACCGAAGGCTGGCAGGTGTCGCTGGAAAACGCCGCCCAGGTGACGCAGGTCGCGGCCAACGGGACAACGATCCAGGATACGCCCGCGCAGCCGGGGGCCGGGCTGGCTCAGGGCAGCTTCCAGGCGTGGGCGCAGCAGACGTTCAATTTCACGGCGACCAGTTCGACCGAGGTGTTGACCTTCCTTTCGCTGGGCACGCCCAGCGGGCAGCCTCCGGTGGACTTCCTGTCGGATGTGCAGCTGTCGCCGACGGCTACACCTGAACCGGCAGCCCTGGGGATGTTCGGACTCGGACTCGTTTCGCTCGCCGCTCTCCGGATGCGCAGGAACCGGCTGCGGAAAAGCGGCGCGGCGTGCGTGACTCGATAATCCCCGGAAACCTTCCTTCGGCGCCGCCTGTGACGTAGTATGCCCAGGCAGTTGGTGCTCGACTTCCTCAGGCTGTGCCTCTGGCTGCTGATCCTTGCGGTGGTTTTCATCCCGCTGGAACGACTCTGCGCGCTGCGGCGGCAGGACGTTTTCCGCAAGCGCTTCGTGAGCGATCTGTTCTATTACTTCTTCAGCAGCATGCTGCCGAAAGCCCTGCTGATTGTCCCGATGGCGCTGGCCGCGTATGCGGCGCACCGTGTCATTCCCGCGGCATTCCAGGCGCGCGCCGAAGGTTTGCCGGTGGGTTTGCGCTTCGCCTTCGCGCTCGCGGTCGCGGAGGTGGGCTACTACTGGGGACACCGGTGGTCGCACGAGATCCCGCTCCTGTGGCGCTTCCACGCGATCCACCATAGCGCGGAGGAAATGGACTGGCTGGTCAATACCCGGGCCCATCCGGTCGACATGGTTTTCACGCGGCTTTGCGGAGTTCTCCCGATCTACGTGCTGGGGCTGTCACAGCCGTCGCGCGGGAGCCTGGACTACATTTCGCTGCTCGTGATCCTCACCGGCACGCTCTGGGGATTTTTTATCCACGCGAACCTTCGCTGGCGGCTGGGACCGGCGGAATGGCTGCTGGCAGGGCCGGCGTTCCACCACTGGCACCACACCGCGGAGGAGCCGCTGAACCGGAATTTTTCGCCGATGCTGCCGCTGGTGGATCGTCTTTTCGGTACATACTACTCGCCAAAAGGGCAGTGGCCCACCAGATACGGGACGGATACACCGGTGCCTGAAGACATCGCGGGGCAGTTGATGCGGCCGTTTGCACCGCCATCCTGGAGTGACACGGGCGACGCGGACCTCACCCTGCCTGAGCGCACTCGCAGTTGATTTCCCAGGGCACGCCGAACCGGTCGGTGAGCACGCCAAACCGCTTTGCCCAGAATGTCTGCTGGATCGGCATTTCGACAGTGCCGTTTTCCGCCAGGGCATGAAAGATGCGCTCCGCATCGGCGGGGTCGTCGAGACCAAGCAGCATGAGGCAACCCTTCGGTTTCTCATATTGCCCCGGCATGGCGTCGGACCCCGCGAGGACCGCATCGCCGGCTACCAGAGTCGCATGCAGGATCTTATCGCCCCATCCCGGAGGCGCCTGTACCGCCATGGGCGAATCGCTCCACTTGAGCAAGGTTATGATCCGGCCCCCGAGGCATTGTTCATAGAAGCGGAAAGCAGCCTCACATTCCGCATTGAACACAAGATGGGGATTCAGTTTCATGATGCGGATATCATAGTGCGGCCCTGGTGGTAGAATCCTGCCGATGTCTTCGAAACCCGTTTTGGGCGTCGCCCTCGCGTTCGGCGCATGGAGCGGCCTGGCTACGGCCCAACAGCCGGACCGGTTGCCGGCCCTCGGACCAAGGATCGAACGGCTTCAAGCCCGCATTGAACGCGTCGAGTCCATCCGCGCTATCAAGCGCCTGCAGTGTGCCTATGGACACTATGTCGAACTCGGTTTGTGGAACGACTTCGCCGACCTGTTCGCCGCGGATGCAGTCACCAACTATCAGTCGGGCGTGCGCGGAAAGGACGCGATCCGCCGGCTCTTTTTTGAGCAGGTCGGGCAAGGGAAACTCGGCCTCGCCGATGGCCGCATCTACCCGCACATCCTGTTCCAGCCGGTGATCACCCTCGCGCCGGACGGCCGAACCGCGAAGGGGCGATGGCGCATCCTGGCGATGCTGGGAGGCTACGGAGGCTCGGCCACCTGGTATAGCGGCGTTTACGAGAATGAGTACGTCCGGGAAGACGGCGTGTGGAAGATCAGCGTGATCCACTCGGAGCCCAAGGTCACCGCGGCGTACACCGCCGCCGGCTGGAAGGATTCCGGAGTGCACGTCCCGTTTCACTACACTGCCGCGAGCGTGATGGCGAGCGTGGCGACCAGTGTAACGGCACCGATCCCGGATTCACGAAGCCGGAGCGCCAGGCCGGCGAACGGCATACCGGGCTCGCTCTCATCGCTTGCCAATCGCGTCAACGAACTCGCACAGCGCGCAGCGCGGCTGAACGATCAGGCCGAGGTTACCAATCTCCAGGACACCTACGGATACGCTGTCGATCGCAAACTCTGGGATCAGGTGGCGGATCTCTTTGCCGGAAACGGAACTCTGGAGCTGGGGCTGCAGGGCGTTTACGCGGGCAAAGCCAGCATCCGGCACGCACTCGATCAGTTCGGTCCGCAGGGGCTCCGCGAAGGTGAGCGGAACGATCACGTCTACCTGGAGACGATCGTGTCCGTTGCGCCGGACGGGCGCACAGCGAAGGCACGTGGAGTCGAGTTGATCATGTCCAGCGCTCCCGGCGGCCGAAACGGCGAGCTGAGTGAGGGCGTCTTCGAGAACACGTTCCTCAAACAGAACGCCGCCTGGAAGATTCAGTCCGTGCACTTCTATCCGCGCATGATCGTCGATGCCGCGGCGGGCTGGGCGAAGAGCGCGAAACCCGCGCCCGGTCCCAGCAGGGAATTTCCTCCGGATCGGCCGCCTACCGTTTCTTATGAGATCTATCCGAAATTCGCGGTCGCTCCGTTCCATTTCGATAATCCCGTGACCGGAAAGCCGCCCCAGTATCCCGATGGCGCCCTGTCATCCGAGTCCACGATGGCTGGGGCGAGGCAAGGTACGGCTGCCGCGGGGCCCATTAGCGTGCCGGTGATCCGCAACGCGGCGGAGCTGACGGCTCGTATGGTGAAAGTGGAGAGCTCCCTCAAAACGGCGGAAGCCTACGATGCCGCCGAGAACCTGATCGGCGCGTACGGCTACTACCTGGATGAATCGCCGGGCGACGTGGCCAGCTTGTTCCTGCAGCCCGGCCACAACAGCACCTCAGGGAGCTCAGTCTTCGTGAACCAAATCCTGCAACAGGTGATCGACGTTGCGGCGGACGGCAAGAGTGCGAAAGTAGTCACGCGCCTGCTGAATCTCGGTGGCACTTCCGGAGGCCCTGGCTACTGGACGGCGGGCAGCTTTGAAGGCCAGCTCGTTTTGGAACAGGGCAAGTGGAGATTCCAGACAGCGCGTTCCACCACGGGGTGGTCCGCACCCTATCCGGGTGGCTGGGCTCAATGATGCATTTGATTTTGCTGGGTTGCGTGTTAGCGCAGGCGCTCGTGGCGCAGACTCTCAGCTTGCCCGCCGGCCTGCCCGACTGGGCTTTCAACATACCCGACAAAACTCAGCCGTCCGTGGTGCGCCTGGAGGGAATCGTTCGGGTAAAAGGCAGCGCGAGGGAATACGAGGCCGCCAGGATTGCCGGCAATGCGAATCCGCCGGATTGGTTTCCGGAAGAACATGGTCCGCTGCCGCCCTCCGTGAAGGGTGGTCCCGGCATCACCATGGCTTGCGGGTCGTGCCATCTGATGTCCGGTCAGGGTCATCCCGAGTCGGCCGATCTGGCTGGGATGCCCGCTGAATACCTGATCCGGCAAATGGCATATTACAAAGACGGATCGCGCGAAGACGATGCGCGCATGGGACCTATCGCGAAAGCCACATCCGACATGGACGTGCGCCAGGCGGCAGAATACTTCGCGACACTGAAGCCACGGACGTTTGTGAAGGTGATTGAGTCGGCCAACCCTCCGAGGACTTTCGTCGCCACCGCGGGTCGTCATCGGCAACTTCATCCCGACGGAGGAACCGAACCCATCGGTCACCGCATCCTCGAAATCCCGTCGGACCCCCTCGGGACGGAAATGCGCGACCCTCATGCCGGCTTCATTGCCTACGTGCCGCCTAGCAGCATCGCCAAAGGGGAGGCGCTCGTGAAGAGCGCGGAATGCCGGCTTTGTCACGGCGACAAACTGACAGGTTTGGGCGAAGTGCCGCGGTTGGCCGGCCTGCAACCTTTGTATATCGCGCGGCAGTTGTTCGATCTGCAATATGGATCGAGCGCGGGCAAGGCCGCGGCGTTGATGAAGAGAGCCGTGGCCAACCTTGGCGAGGACGACATCATCGACATTTCCGCGTACCTTGGGTCCCTTCCACCACAATGAAGGTAACTTACCGTTGCTCAGCGGGTCTCCCACTCAGTGTGGAACTTCCGGTCGATCACAACATTCGCTGCCTGCTCGAAAGTAAAAGTGCCTGGGCCTTCCCGCGATTTCAGTGCGAGCGGTTGCTCAACGCCATCGTGTTCCAAGGTATCAAACCGGATCGCGAGCAGCCAGCGGGGGAAGGGATACATGTGATGCTCAAGTTGCAGAATGCGGCCGTGAACAACATCGTTCTCACGCGCGACGATACCCAGCTTACGATCTTTGACCTCCTGAAGGACCAACCCCGTCAGAGCATCTCCGGCCGCCGCCGTTTCCGAATGGATGGGGGAAGTCAGACCGATGCGAAATCGCAGACCTTTTGGTAACTGCGGCGCTGGCGCTGCGTGCTGTGCGGTGACAGGCTTCGGGGTTCCGGCCGCGCCCGCATCGTCATCGAAGCGAATGGTCGACTCGCCCGCATACTCGTGGCAGTCGGAATAAGTGATTTCGTTTCTGGACTCGATGCCCTCGTTGAAGAGCACGTCCATCGTGGCCGTTTCCGGCAGCAAAAAGTCGCCGTTGCCGATCTTCACCCGGTGGTAATCCATGGTGTCTATGACCCTGCAGGTCGCCTCATGGGCAGGGAACTCATCGGCCACGACGGTGAGCCGTTTGAGCTCGGCGGTTGCCGGATCCACCAGGAAGAACCCGTGATAACCGGTGATCCGATCGGGCCCGTCGGTGCGATACGTGTAATGGCTCCTTTCGCGCGGCACGTTGAACCCAAACACGAACTCGCCCAGATATGAAATGGAGTCCGGCTCCTCGCCAAAAATGCTGTTCAGGTAAGAAACGAACTCGCCGCTGCCGGTAGAACCCGACTTCACAAGGTCGTCGACATGGCTTGTCTCAAACCGGCGCGCACCCGCCCAGGAGAACGTTTCCGCTCCATCAACCACAGCAACGTCCAGACGAAGGCGATCGCGCACAAGGAGAAAGCCAGACGGGTTCAGCTGTCTGCGCGCGGCGACGGTCGCGCGGCAGTTATTGGGCTGGCCAGCTAACTGGAGACGGTATTGTGAGCGGTTGACGGTCTGAACGCAGGTGTAGCGAGGAACATGGCTCACGTCATCGAGAACTTTGGCGCGGACCGTCCGGAACAGCTCCCGCGGGTCCGGATCGGCGGTACTGGCGGCGGTGACTACTGCCAGCAACACAAGGCAACTCCGAAGCGCGAGGTTCATTGGTTTCCAGCCTCAGTTCTGCAATTCATTGAACCCACGCCCACTTAGGATCAGCGGTATGCACTTTTCCGCCCGCGCTGCTCTGGTTTTTGCCTGCTTCGCGGATGAGACGTGGAAAATGTATGATTTCCTCCGGCCTGGTGTGAGCATTGCGAATGCCGACCTGAGGACGGCGTTGTCATCCAGTGTCCTCTGCAACTCCTCAGGAATTGGGTAATCTGAAGGTTTCTTCACGGCTATCTTCGCCCCAGACTCCTCCAATTCGATGGCTTCGTAGAGGTAGGCCCTCAGGGTCGATCGTACGGCCGCGATCTCCCGAAGCGAGGTGAATTTAATCCAACGCGCGGCCTGCGTATGCTCTCCAATCCTTTCGAGAACGTGCTTCGGATCTTTGAGCAGTGCGCCCTTGAAGAACGAGAACGCGCACGACTCCTTGAGCGGGATCACGATCGCCACGTTTTTCTTCAGAAAGGTGAAGCACGGTTTGCCCCACTTGAGTTCTTCGACGAGATCGCAGTCGAGCGCGATCCGGCGTAGCTTATCTGTTTCCTTCCGCCACTTCTTCGCATAGGGAACTTTCATCGTTTCAGGCGCTTTTCCAGGATTGCTGAATTCATTCATTCTGCCTGAAAATACCGTATGCTGGCCTCGCCATACAGTACTTTGACGAGTCGGCCGCGCAGTAAATCCCGATCGCGAGCGAGGGAAATGCTTCCGATATTGACGCATACCGCTCGGTCTCATATCGACACCCAGTGCCCAGGTAAAAAGAAGCGTCGAGAGAGTCTCGACGCGGCACGCTGAGAGCGTACGCCACGAATGCACACAGCGTCCGAAAAACAAAGGTGAAACCTACTCAAAGCTGACCGTCTGAAAGACGGTGGGATTAACCCGGCGATAGATACTAAACGGTGGCCCGGGCAGAAGGACCTGCTGTGGCGCAGTGCGATCACGGCGCTGTGCAACTGAAGTTGGCCGCTTCATCGATACTGCCCTGACCCGAGTAGCGCGCCACCTGTGGGTAAGGGCATAGTGGCCGCGTGCGCACCACCTGATTGTTCACCACCCGGCTCCCCATCATTGAGGCCGGCGCTTTGCCCTTTTCCAACCAGTTGACCATCGCCGTCATTGAGTCGTGGCGGTCCGTACCGATTCCGCCGCCGCAGTGCGCCATTCCGGGCACCATGAAAAGACGGAAAAACTCGCTGGTGTTCGCACCGTTTTTCGCCATCGCATCCTCGTAGTAATGCACGCCCATCATCGGCTGCAGGATTGAGTCCGCCCACCCGTATGTCATGAGGAGCTTGCCGCCGCGCTTCCTGAACTTTGACAGGTCAGGGTTCTTCGCGTCCGCTTGCCTGCTCCAATCGTCCAGCAGGTGAATATCGCGATCGAAGTCGAACGTCCGGTAGTCGTAGTCCGCCTTCGGCGGATTAAATACGAGATACCGCATGGTTCCCTCCGCCAGATTGAAATCGGCCGGTATTGCATTCGGTTGTGTGGAGACGATCACGTTGAGCCAGCCGCTGCCTGTGCCGCCGCCGAAGAGGCCCGGCGCCACCGCTTCGCTGCCCGGCATGAAGCCGGGGAAGAACGGCTTGCCGTTGCTCATCGGACCGCTGTAGACTTTGGCGATCGCCGCTGATTGTGCGGCCGTGAGGCACTCGGCCCCATCCTTGCCTTCGGCGCAGGCCGGGACGTCACGCCGGGGATCGAAGTTGCACTTGCGCGGGTCGTCGATGAGGCCGTCTTTGAGCCCGTCGATCGCGTCGCACTTCGCCATGACCTTATCGGCTACAAGGGCCAGCTTGGCCGGCGTGACCGGGGCATCGCTGAGCGCTTTCTGGTTCAGCGCCTTTTGGTTCCACATGGCGCCGATCGTAAAGCCTGTCTGGTCGACCCACGGCGAGGCGGCCACGATGCCGTCGAAATCGTCGGGGAAACGCTGCGCTTCGATCAGGCCCTGGCGCCCGCCATTGGAGCAGGAATTCCAGTAGGCGCGGGAGACAGGCTTGCTGTAGTACTCCTTCGCGATGGCCTTGGTTGTGACGGCGGTTAGGTGTACCGCGCGCCAGGCGTAATCAGTCGCTTTTTGCGGATTGCTCAACACGAAGCTTGCTCCCGGCTCTTTACCGGCGTCGTGGCCCGTATTGGTCTGCGCGAAGGCGAACCCGAGCTGCAACGCTTCATTGCGCTGCGTGGCGCGGCCGGAATTGTCCAGCGAATCTCCCGCATGGCCGCCATTGCCGATCATGTAAAAACGCCCGTTCCACCTGGCCGGCAGGCTCACCTCGAACGCGATTTCCGGAGTGAGCAGACCCGTCACGCGACAATGAGCCGGCGCGGCCGCCGTCGCTGGAATGGTTTTCGCCGCGATCTGCGCGATCTCTTTCGACTTGAACTGGCCCAGCATCTCGCAGACCTTGCGCGGCTCGAGGTCTGCCTTCGAGTAATCAACGAGCGCGCTCTTTTGGTCGGCAAAATCCTGGGCGCGGGACGGCAGCGCCGCTGTAGTGGTCAGGATCGCCGCACTCAGCACAGCACTGGCGATTGTGAGTGAAGCACCCCTTCCCGGGTCGGGCGTCGTCTGACTGGGCGCTGTCTGTCTGCGTGGCATCGTGTCACTCATTGTATGCCCGGCAGCGCCCGGCAACGCTACAGCCCCCAACTACGCGCCCTGCCGTCAATCAAGCCCTATGAGCTCCGAGTCCTGCGCCGGTCGCAGCACCCGGTAGGACGTTACACTCGAAAGAACTCCTCCATCAGCAAGGCGATCGAAAACCTGGAAGCGGCCCAGAAGCGTGCACTGGCTATCCGGCCCAAGGTCGGCGGTTTTCCTTATCTCGCCGAGACGTTGCGGCGCGCGGGTGTCACCCGAAACGTCTGGTCTCTGCCTGCGTGCCAAAGCCTGTTTCTGACCGACGATGGGCCGGTGATGGCGCAGGGCACGCCGTTGGCGACCGGCGTCATGGACGTTCCTCCGTTCAACCACGAGGCCCTGATTTCGGCATTGCGGACAGATCAGGCCGGAGAAAGCACCTTTCCGGAATTCCTCGCGGCATCGTGGCGGGCCGGCGTCGTCCGCTATGACGTCGATTTCATAGCCCGAACGGTTGCCTATTATGGCTGCAACGGAGAGGAATACGTTGAAGCTTATCCCCTTGTCGATGTCAATTCGTAGTGATTGACTGATAGCAACTCCAGAGCGGGTGAGCCGAGAAAGGCTTGCAGCTTTTTTCAGCCACCTTCTTCAGCGATCCGCGCCGACACTTATCCCGCAGCGGGCGGTAAAGCAATCTTCGGATGCCAAATACCCGTACTCTCAGGACAAAGCCGTTCTTTATTCTCAAAGATGTTGACGGCAAAGAATGCAAAATGGAGAGATTGTACGGCACGAACGAGTGGTGCAACCAGCGGCACCGCCGAAGCCGTAAAAGGGGAACGGAGGGACAAACTGACCCCCGGCCGCGCCGACGCTTTTATGTCGGCGGCCGTCCCTGCCAAGGGGCAACGGCCGACACCATTCAAATACGCCTCTCGTTGGGATAGCGATTTTGTATGCGAGTATCGATCATGAAGCGCAAGCAGGCCGTGATGTGCTGGAAGGGGCAACGCCGTCAGGATCGTTGTTCTATCCAAGGGGTTCGGTTCCCTCATTGAGGATGTCCATGTACGCGCGATACGCGAAGAGTCGATGGCGCTGCCTACCTGTGATCTCGTGCAAAATGCCGAGTCGCTGCATGTGATCTATAGCGGCGGCGACTGTGGGAAAGGTAGATCCGGTCTTCTCCGCTGTGGGCGCAATCGAGAGGATTGGATGCGTCTGAGCGTAGTGAAAGACCCTCAGGACGGAGGCTGCGGGTCGACCAAGTGCTTCGATTTTTTTTCGGTCGGCGTCGAGCAAAGCGACCAGGCGGCGGGCGCTGACGATCGCCTGCTCGGAAGTCTCCTTAACGCCGGTCAGAAAGAATTCGATCCACGCTTCCCAGTTTCCGGAGGCGCGAACACTTGTGAGGAGATCGTAATAGACCTGGCGATTGGATTTGAAATACAGACTCAGGTAGAGGATTGGTTCAGACAGCGCGCCGCCTGCGCAGAGCAGGAAAGTGATGAGGAGACGTCCGAGTCGTCCGTTGCCATCGAGAAATGGGTGGATAGTCTCGAATTGCAGGTGGGCCAGGGCGGCCCGAACAAGAAGCGGCAGATTCTGAGCCTCCGTATGAAGAAACATCTCGAGCTGGCCCATGCATTCCATAACGAGTTCGGGCGGCGGGGGAACAAACACCGCGTTGCCAGGTCGTATTCCTCCGATCCAGTTCTGGCTCCGGCGAAACTCGCCCGGTTCCTTGTTGCTTCCCCTGCCACGCGAAAGCAGGATTTCGTGGATCTCACGAATCAGACGCACCGACAGTGGAAAGCCCTCTCGTATACGTCTCAGGCCGTGAGAGAGCGCGGCAACGTAATTGGAAACGTCCTGCACGTCTTCAATGGGAGCGCCGGGAACTTCCTCGTTTTCGAAAAGCAGAAGATCGGAAAGCGATGACTGTGTGCCTTCAATCTGAGATGAGAGGAGTGCCTCTTTTCTGACGTAGGCGTATATGAAAAGGCTGAGATCCGGGAGAAATGAAGCCAGTCCGTCGAGTCTTCCTAATGCCTGATTTGCCTGTTCCAGGAGAACCTGAAGCGAATCGAGACGCACCGGTGGGGTCGGAGGAAGAGGCGGCGGGACATAGGCACGAACGGTTTCCCCGCCAACCGTGGAGACGATAAAACGACCGATTCTCTGATTGGCTGGGGCCTGCATGGCATTGAGCGACGCTTTAATTACCCACTCTATTATTAAAGGATAGCGCGCTTTACTTTACTTGTCGCGCGGGAGGATCGAGAATGTGATGGGCAAAACTGAGCCCGGAAATCTTGCCGTGCCCCCCAAGTCCAAAGCGATTGCCACTCTTTGTGCTGCCACGTCGCCCTGTCAATATCCTTCCAACATGGAACTATTTTGACAACATTGACGAGACAGAGGCCGTCGAATCCAGACAGGAATCAAGCACGCGCGCTAGCCTTTTAGGCTAATCCTTGTGTTCCATGAGGCGAGCAGGGTGTCGACGGCTGACCAAATTCGTTTGTTTCCTGCAGAGGCTGGAGACTCAGCCTCGACGGAAGTCAGAATCCAGCCGGGATAAGGCCCAAAGCACACAGCCACTAGCCTTTTGAGGTCTAGTGGCTGGCCTGTAAGTCTTTTAAATGTGGTGCGGAGAGGGGGACTTGAACCCCCACGAGATTGCTCCCGCTAGCACCTCAAGCTGGTCTGAGGCATTCCGGGGCGGTCCCGAGCGGACTAAGCTATTGATTTGCTGTGAGGGGCCGGTCCGCTGTGGCCCCCAGCGGGCCGGGGCATAAGGTCCAAATAAGGTCCAAGAAAATGAGCACCCGACGGTGCTAACGGAGGGATCGGCCGGTAGGCGACGGCATCCGGTGAAGTGAGTCTCTGACCATCCCTTGGAAGCTGCGGATTGTCATACGAGGGTTTCCACCGACGCCGCACGCACGATTGGAAACCGTGCCGTCGCTTTGGATTGTGGGGCGGTTTTCCTTCTACCCAGCAACGATATTGTCGTAGCGAGGGAAACCAGCGAAATGCTAACGATTACGAATTCAGCCGCGAAAATACCTCGATTCTCAGGCAGAAGTCCGCTCGTAAGCCGTCCGTGAATCTCGTTACTCACCGTTAACAGAGAAGCGCCCAGATAGTTAGATCGGATGTACTCGTTGAGGGAAAGCGTTCCAGCCAGCACTGCAACCCCAGCAATGCGGGCCATGTTGATCCGCCCTACAAAGCGAATGATCACCTCTATTGGACCGTTGCCATATTCAAGAGCGGCTTGCAGCGCGTGCTCGCCAAGGCGTCGGTTCGCAAGAACCAATGTGCCGGTTGCAAACGGAACTGCCCATAGACAGTGCGCCACGATAACCAGACCCCACCCGCCTTCGTCGCCCCCCACAACCTTCAGCGTTTGGAAGAGGGCGATAGCGTACGACTCGCCGGGAAGGAGAGTGGATACCAGCAGTAGGACGATAACCCATCGCTGCAATGGTCGATCCCAGACCACGAGGCTCAGAAGAAAGGCGACCATCGTCGCGATGCAGCCAACCGCAAGCGCTACGGCGAACGAGTTCAGAAGAGCGTCAACCAAATCGCTCGAAGATAACATCAGACCAAAATTGTCGAACGTCCAGTATGCTCCCTGTGGACCCACCTGGCGGAATGCCTCCAGTGCCACGGCGACCAGCGGCGATGCGCACAGAAGCACTGATATACCAGCGGCGATCGGCGGCGTGACTGAAGCTGCGGCATCGAGCACGTCTGCCAGCAATTCTGCAAAAACGTGGGAGCCTGAGCGCGACTGCAAGATCGGCCAAAGAGGCGTGAGGGATAACGCCTCCTTCGGGCGCATCCGGTTGCCGAAGGAAAGCCAGCCGACCCATCCCGCAAGCCAAAGGAGGATCACGAATCCTACGAGTGCTGAGCCCAATGCAAGAAGAGACGGCACTCCATCGTTGGCGAGAGATGCGGCCACAGCCTGAATGCTGGTCTGGGTCGGGCCGTCTAGGAAACGTGCCTCGGCCGACGAGAACGTGCTCAGGACGAAGACGAAACAGGTGCCAAGCACGACGCCCAGTCGGGCCCGCCCGAACGCCATAAGGCCGAACACGTGACGCGGTCCTCCAAGTTCCGCAGCCGCCAGCCATTCGCTGCGGTCCCGATCCGGAATGGAGGCAAGAACGCTCAGTACTCCAACCGGCAACATTGAACCCACGAGTCCGAGGACGACAGCTCCGAACCGGTATCGCAGGTTCGGAGCCTGATCTAGCCCCATCACGACTGCGAGCATCCTAGCTAAGGGCGCGCTGGGCGAAAGAAGGAGCTGCCAGCCGAACGCCCTAAGCATATCGCTAACCAACCAGGGTGCGACCAAGAGTGCCAGAACGGCCGTCCTTAGACTTTGCGCCCTGATGCGAGCCACAGCAAAGGCTGCCGGCGTCGCGATTGCCATGGTAAGGATTGTGGCGACGGCACTCCGCGACAAGATCTTGCGAAACTCACTTAACCGGCCCCCGCCCGCAAGGGCACGGTAGCCATCGAGCGATGCCCAATGGAAAACTCCCCGCGAGTCAACGGAGCAAAAGCTCAGGAAAAGACCGACCAGCAGCGGAAGTAACCCGGCAGTGAGACAAAGAGCAAGGACAGTCACGGTCGTTCGGCGATCAGCGATCCGGCTCAACGATGACCTCTGCCGAGGCATCATGATTGGTACCTCCTTCTTCTTTGCCGTAGGTTCACACGCCTAGCTACGCAGCGCGGAGTTTGCTCCACCACTCCTCATAGAGACGGAAATTGTCGGGCCTGACATTCTGCCAGAACAGCGTCTTCGAGACCTTTTCCTGCACGTGAGCTAGCGTGTCGAGGACTTTTTGACCGTCTTTCGGATTGTTCCCGCGGACATACGCTGCCGTCGAATCGTTCGGCACGGCATAGCCTCTTGAAGCCGCAAGCGTTGCCCCGTAATACCCGCCATGAAACCAATTCGCGACCTCGTGGCAAAACTCTCCGAGGCCGCGTTTCTTCGACCCTGCGTGCAACAGAAGATCAATTGACCAGCCCTCGTATCCCTCCCTGGGAACAGCGTACTTCGCGTTGATCCCCTGGTCGGTGAGGGCTTTAACGATCGGCTCCCAACCGGTCATCACGACGACCTCTCCGCTGCGGAGGACCTCGACGCCTTGCTCCCAGCCGTTCCATAACTTCCGGAATTGTCCAGAGCGCTTCTTGTCGATAAGAAACTCCATCACACCCTTAAGCTCGCTCTCAGTCAGATTACCGGGGTCCTTGACCGGGAGCAGGCCGTTCTGCTTCATATAAATCGCGGTGAAAATCGCGCTATTGACCCAGGCGTCTTCCATTGATGTCCTGCCCTTGAGTCGCGGATCGAACACCGCCGCGTAGGTGTCGACGACCCCAGATTCGTATCCAGGTACCGATTTTATGCGGTCCGGAAGATAAATCATCGAATCCGCGTTGACCACAAGCGGAAGACCGTACTGCTGACCTTGCCAGCGGGCGTGATCGATGTTCTTGGCCCACCCCCATGCGGTCTTCCAGTTTGGAATCTTAGACAGGTCCCAAGGGACGATGCTGCCAGGACCGGCGAGAACCGCTTCGGCACCACCCAATAAGCCTCCCAAGTCGTAGTCGATCCCAGCCGAACCCGCAGTCATTTGCGCAATGACCGGCCCGGCGTCATTTCCATTGTCCTTGAAGAGGACTTTGGCCCCGAGATCATCTTTTAACTTCTGCCAGCCTTCGGCACCGATGTCGAGAGTTGCCGTCCCGAAGAAGCGGATGTCCCGCGCTTGAAGTTTGCGGCTGCAACCAAGGCCCATCGCGCTGGCCGAGAGTACGGAAACCGCACCAACGCGCGCCAGAAAGTCGCGGCGTGAAATATTCGAGTACATTTTTCCTCCAGGCTACTTAACTAGCCACGAGCGTAATGGCGCCCTGGCTGAATTCCACTTCTACCAATTCACCCACGCCGATTTGGTCGAACCGACGGTAATCGGATGTTGAAGAAATAAGTTCACATTCATCTGAGATTCGGATCGTTGCCCGGATAGTCGACGCTCTGTCGACGATGTCCGTCACAAGCCCAACGGTTCCCGACTCATCATCTTCCGACCCGCTCCAGTTCCGTATCGAAATACCGTCATGGCGAATAAGGGCGAAGCATTCGCAGCCCTTCAATTCGGCTTGCGGATGGGGGATCTTCAGGGATATCGGCCGTCCCTTCGCCGCGGGCGCAATGAACATCCCGTCGGGGTTCAGAGTCCCCCGAATTACCGAGTGAATCCCTAGGATCTCCGCAACGCGACGACTTGGCGGGCCCGACAGAAGGTCCGACCCGCGTCCTGCGGCCAAAATTGTACCGCTGTCGATGATCGCCAGATTGTCAGCAACATCGAGCACAAAATCACGGTCATGACTTACGATACTGGTATTACACCTATGGGTATACCGTAGACGGCGAGCAGCGGAAAAAGAAGAAATGTCTGGGCCCGGTCGAGAAGTTCAAGACCGAGGCCTCCGCGTGGAGCGAAGCGAAACGGTTTCGAGATCAGTTCATTACCGATGTCAGCACTGGCAAGGTGGTGACATCCGATGTCGAGAACGTAACCTGCGGTGAACTGTTGACTCAATACGTCGCCCACCTCAAGGCCCAGAGGAAACCGGCCGCGTACGTCATCGAGAAGTGCGTGGAGGCAAATATTCGCCCGTTCTTCGGCCCGAAGAAAGTCGCAAGACTTCAGACCAGAGACTTTGAGCGATATCGTCAACTGCGGACGGAAAAGGTTTCAAACGCAACCGTAGATCACGACTTTACCTACCTGAAGTCCGCACTGCTCCTTGAATATAAGAAGACCCCGAGCCGGGTCACAAGAGTCCCTCACATTCAGAAATCGGGAGAGGACAACGTGCGGCACGGCTTTCTTGAGTTCGACGGATACGAAAAGGTTCTGGCGCAACTTCCCCTCTCGCTGAAGAGCGTGTTCGTGGTCGGCTATCACATCGGGAACCGGAGGGGTGCGCTACTCGATTTGAAGTGGCCGCAGGTGGACTTCAAAAACGGCGTGATCAGATTCATTCGGATGCAGAATCGCAAGCCGGTACCCGTGGCCGCGCCGATCTACGGCGACATGGAGGCTTGGTTGCGGCGGCAGTTGGCCTTTCACGATGAGCACTTTCCCGAGTGCGAATTCGTTTTTTTCTGGTACCCGGGCGACTGTGAGATCGCTCCGACATCAAAGAAAGGTCACGGCGGCCGGCGGAACGCCCCCGGCGCGCCGATCAAGTCATTCTACGAGTCCTGGAAAACGGCCTCGAAGAACGCCGGGTTCCCCGAACTCCTCTTCCATGACCTCAGAAGGTCCGCCGTCCGCAACATGGTAGAAAAAATCGGCATGTCAGAAAAGCGAGCGATGGAAATAAGTGGGCACAAGACGCGCTCGTGCTTCGAGCGATATCACATCATCTCGCTGGCTGACATTCAGGAGAGCGGTCAGAAGATGGACCAGTGGATGAAAGCCCAGCGGCCCCAGCAAACTGATGGGCCGACGGCCGGCACCGCGAAAAAGAGAAAAGCCCGCGACCCTGGCACCAGTAGCGCA
Source organism: Terriglobia bacterium (assembly GCA_963764845.1). Taxonomy (GTDB): domain Bacteria; phylum Acidobacteriota; class Terriglobia; order Bryobacterales; family Bryobacteraceae; genus BOG-234. Next base: position 415,519 of record CAVXUE010000003.1, read on the forward strand.
GTTCGACCTGCTTAGAGGCTCAGCTTGCTGCAAGTATCCCGGAATTCGGCGGCAACCGAGAAGATCCGCGCCGCCCTCCACAGGAATTCAGATTCGATTACGGTGGCGAACCGCCAAACGAATCTGCGGCAGCAGTTAGTTAGCTCGGGATGGCCACGCGGCCCCACGCGGCCGGATAAGGTCCAACAAGGTCCTGAGCGGTCCCGGCAAAGATAAGGTCCAAAATAAGGTCCTAAACGAAAACGACCGCCAATTTAGCTGGCGGTCATTTTAGCTTAACTGCTTTATTATGTTTGGTGCGGAGAGGGGGACTTGAACCCCCACGAGATTGCTCCCGCTAGCACCTCAAGCTAGTGCGTCTGCCAATTCCGCCACCTCCGCAAATCCGGAAAATTCTTACTTCTTCGGCGTCGCGGGTACGGGCGTAGCCGGAGCCGAGGTCTTCGTCGGATGGCGCTGCAGCGCCGTCCCGCTGCCGAGGCCGGCGCTTCTCGTGGCAAGGATCGAGAGCGAAATGGACGTCAGCATGAACACCACGGTGGAGACCGTAGTCACCCTCGAAAGAAGCGTTGCCGAACCCCGCGGGCCGAAAGCAGTCTGAGAACCCATTCCGCCGAACGCACCGGCGAGATCGGCCGCCTTGCCGCTCTGCAGGAGGATCACGACGATCAGAAACAGGCACACGGCCACGTGCACGATTGTCAATAGAATTTCAGCCACAGCCCCATCAGTATAACAGGCATCAGGAACTGAGCTTTCGCATCAGCAGATTCAACGCATTTTCTTCCCCGGCGCCCTTGGCGCAGGCATCATTGCGGGCCTGCCAGACCTGTTCGGCCAGAGACAGCAGCTTCTCGGCATCTTCGTTCGTCACGTGCGCCGGAGCCTTGCCGGAACCTGCGGCCGCGGCCGTCGCAAGCAGGGGATTCTGCGCGGCGCATTGAGCGAGTCCGCTGCGCGCCATATCGAGAATGCGAATGCTCCGGCGGTATTTCTCCTCCGAAGTCAGCTGCCGCAGCGTGGGATCGAGCGCAACCACCGTATTGAGAGTCTCGAGATGCGACCGGATCGACGTATCGTTCGGATGCTGGAAGAAACCCTGGAGAAATGCCGCGCGCGCGGCGCCGTACTGGCCCTGCTCCAGCTCTGCTTCGCCCAGACCCTCGGTCATGGCGACGTCGCTCGGGTCTTTCGTGGTCATGGCCCGGTAAATATCAGCCGCGCGTGCGGGAGAACCCGCCACCAGAAACAGGCCCGCCAGCTGTTTGCGGACCTCCGCGCCTGCGGAGGGTTCGGCCTCCAGAGAAATCAGCTCGGCTAGCAACTCCTGCTTCCTGCCACGCTTCATCAGGCGATCGATCAGCTCCAGTCTGGCCGCGATGCGGCGCCCCACCGGATCAACGGGCCATTCTCCGAAGATCGCACGATGGTAATAGGGCTCCGCGTCCGGCACGTTTCCTTCCAGAGCCCTCAGCCGGGCCGCAATCAGATTCACGCGGCCGTCATTCGGCGCGCGCTGCAGCATCTCGTTCATCATGGGCTCAGCATCCACGGTATTTCCAGAAGCGGTCAGAGCCGAAATCAGCGCCAGCTCATAATCGGGATCCGCCCGCTCCGTCGCATGCGCCTCGCGCAACAGATCGACAGCCCGGGCCGCCTGGCCCGCGGCGAGAAGCCGCGAACCGGCCTGATAATCCGTTTGCGCCGTGGAGTGCAGCTCGGCCGATTCGACCTTTGCCAGAAACCGGTCCAGAACGCTGAGCGCCACAACGATGGCAAAGAGCACAATCACCACTCCGGACAGTTTCGATCTCATACGCCATACTCCTGCAGAATCTGCTTCTGGCTGATCACGCCGCAGATCTCGTGGATGTTGGCGCGGCTCACCACGGGCAGAAGGTCCACATGCGCGTTTCGCATACGCTCCAGGGCGAAGCTCAGCGGATGATCCATATGCACGTAGGGGTATGCATCGGGTTTCACAAGGTCGCCCAACGTGCCCGGCGGCTGATCCTCATCGGGCTCCGCGGCTTCCATGTCCCGCGTCGAAACCAGCCCGAGCAGGCGCTTGCCCTCCCCAACCGGCCACGCGTTCGATTTGCGGCTGGCCATGAACTTCTTCGCGGTTTCGAGGTCCGCCTCCGGAGACAGCAGAGGCACTTCGACGCTCATGATCCCGCTCACCGGCGGCCCGGTCAGGGCTTCGCGGGATTCCGCCGTCGGCAGATAAACGCCCTCCTGCAGGGCGAGCGCTTCATAGATCGGCTCCGGCTGCAGCTGGCGCGAAATGATGAAGCTGATCATATTCGAGATCATCAGCGGCACGATGATCGAATAGTCGCGCGTCATCTCGAAGATCATGATGACGGATGTGAAGGGCGTGCGCACGATGCCCGCGAACGCCGTGCCCATGCCCACCAGCGCGTAGGCGCCGGGGTTGGCAGTTACGCCAGGGAACAGATGGTGCGCTACCCCGCCGGTAGCCCCGCCGATCATCGCGCCGATAAAAAGGCTCGGGCCGAAAATACCGCCGGCGTTGCCCGACGAATAGCACATGGGCGTGGCGACGATCTTCAAAACAGCCAGCATGGCGACCGTCCTGATGGGAAAGTCGCCTCCCAGAACGCGGTCCACATAGTCATATCCCACGCCGAGAACCTCGGGCACGAACCAGCCGATCAGCCCAACGAAGAGCCCTCCGGCAACGGGTTGTATCCAGACGGTGGAAGCGGGGAGACGGCGAAACCAGAGGCGGATATTCAAGAGGAGCTTCACGAACGCGACGGACCCGAGTCCGCCGACAACCCCTAGAATGGCGTAGATACCGAATTCGAGCGGGCTCACCAGTTGGTACGGAGGGACGTGGAACAGCGGCTGGTCGCCGAGTATCAGGTGCAGCACCATCCACGATGTCGCCGAACTCAGAACCACCGATCCCAGCACGGGCGCGTGCATGTCGCCCAGAATCTCTTCGAGCGAAAACAAGACGGCGGCGATCGGCGTATTGAATGCGGCTGCCAGCGCGGCCGCGCAACCCACTGGCACAAGCGCCTTCACGTTCGCCGCGCTGAGACCGAAGCGTCTGCCGATCGCGGATGCGATTCCGGCGCCGATCTGAACCGATGGGCCTTCGCGGCCGAGAGCAATTCCGCTCGCCAGAGAGATCGCGCAGCAAAGGAACTTGCCGATTACCGTGCGCAGCGAGATATAGCCGTCGCGGATGAACAGCGCGAACTTCGTCTGCGGGATTCCGCTCCCGCGCGCGTTGGGGAAATAGCGGAACAGCAGAAAGCCGCTTACGAGTGCGCCCGCCGTGGGAACCAGCACCCGCCGCCATGCCGCGCTCTCCGGCGGATACATCCGTGCCGCCAGACGGCCGGTCAACAGGATGAACGCCACGACCGTGAGGCCGACGATCACGCCGATCACCAGGCTCAGAACGATCAGAATCTGATTGTCGCGATTGCCAAACTCCTGCCCGCCAGGCGCCAATTCACCCCCGCCACTAACTAACGTAACGCACACGCCGGGCCTGCCACACCGTGCCGGCGAACCCGGCTGTGATAATCAGCGCACCGCCGGTCAGCGCAAGTGCCCCCGGCCGTTCACCATGCACGATCCATGTCCAGATGGGATTGAAAATCGGCTCGACCAGCAGCAGCGTGGCCGCTTCGAGGCCGGGAACCTCGCGCAGCGACCGCGTCAGGAACACATAGGCGAGCGCAATCTGAAATATCCCCAGGTAGAGCAGAATGGCTATGTCGGTGGGCGACGCATGAAGACCCGAAACGGCAAGAGGCAGGCAGACAAGGAATGCGATGAAATTGCCCGCGATGATCGTTGCCGCACCAGCTTCGTGATTCGGCTCGCCGCCCGCCTCATGCTTCCCGAGCCAGCGCAGACCGGTGAGGGTCAAAGCCCATGTCGCGCCCGAAACGATTCCCATCAGATCGCCCCGGCCAGGATTCGGCGCTGTGGCTGCCGTTGCTTCCGAGCCGAGCAGGAGCAGGACGGCACCTGTGGCGACAGCCGCGATCACCGCCAGGTCCACCTTTCGGATCGGTTCGCGCAGCACGAACGGGCCCAGCAAAAGCAGGTATAAAGGCGCGGTGGATTGCAGGAAAATGGCGTTGGCGGAAGTCGTCGTTTTATTCGCCAGCACGAAAAGCATCAGCGTTGCCGCATAGGCGAGGCCGATCGATATGGTGCGCCACGTCCAACCGCGGCGCGCTCCCGGCAACAGCAGATATAAAACCACCGCCGCAACTCCCGAGCGGAATCCGGCCACGGCCCAGCTCGAAAGCGAGCACGCTTTGATCGCGGCGCCGCCTGTTGAGAAAAGGATCGCCGCCGCAAAGATGCTGAGCCGGCTTTTCGTCGCTTTCGACAATCTTCAAAGTAACGCGCGCGGTCCGATTACCATATAGGTAAGTAATCCCCTTGCACATTATTTCCGAACAGTCGGCGCGCGACCAGAACAGCCCGGCGGTTGAGCGCTGGGGTCCTACCGTCTCCTATCTGTCGCAGACGGAAGTGCACGTTTACGCTTTATCGATCGGCGCGAGCGTCCTGCTGAGCTTCTTTCCGTTCCTCATCGTAATGCTCACGCTGATCCGGGATTTTCTTCATTTTCGGGCCGCCGAACTCGCCCTGGTGGTCGCGCTGGGTGATTATTTTCCCGGCGATCTGGGCAATACCCTCATCATCCAATCTGAACAAGGTGAAGCATGGCCGGTTTCAGATCACATCGCTGCTGCTGCTGATGTTCACCGCCAATGGGATTTTCGAGCCGCTCGAAGTGGCGCTCAACCGCGCCTGGCATGTACCGCACAATCGCAGCTACTTCAGGAATCAGGTCCTCAGTTTTCTTCTGATTCTTCTCTGCGGAAGTCTCGCGCTCGGCTCGGTTCTGCTGACGGCCATGAATACGAAATTCGTCGCAACGCAATATGGCATCCATGTGTTCCCGGCCTGGCTCTCGCTCGCGATCTTCAAAATCGCCGCGCTCCCGATGACCATCCTTTCCCTTTTCGTCGTTTATTGGGTCTTGCCGAATCGCCGTATTCCGCTCCGGCGGGTGTTGCCGATCGCGGTTCTCGTAGGCATAGCGCTCGAAGGGCTGAAATACCTGTTTCTTTTCGCGTGGCCGTGGATGGGGCAGGAAATTTCAGAACGAGTACGGCCCCTTCTATTACGCGGTTTCGGTGGTGGTTTTCGCGGTACTCGGCGCGTTCATCGTGCTGGCGGGCGCGGAGTGGTCCGCCCGGGAGCTGAATGAATTCGACGAACCCGCTCAATCGTGAGGCGGGAAAAGCGAGGCCGGCTGGCCGTCGATTTCCGCCATCGCGCCCGATCTTGCGCCTGGCACCCGCACGTAGGCGAGACCGAAAACCGCCCCGTTCGAGCTTGTTGAAGACGTCACTTCGCCGGCCGGTTTTCCTTCCAGCATCAGCTTCGTTCCCGGAGCCGGGGGTGCGCCTGAAAACCCGGCCCGGAACCCCATCAACTGCCGATTGATATGCCCGCGCGAACGGATGCGCTCCACGATCTCCTGGCCGAGGTAGCAGCCTTTCTGAAATGCAGCGCGTGCATCTGCTGCGTTTCCTGCGGCAGAGTGTGCTCCGTGATTTCGCAGCCGTATCGGGGTACGAAATTCTCTATGCGCACGGTCTCGGCATCGTCCGCCGTGGCCGCGATCGCGCCCGCGCCTTCGATCGTCGCGATGGCTTCGTCTTTGCTCCGGATCGCGCCGTAGACGCGAACTCCATGCGAACCTGTTGCCGAAATGGCGGCGACGAGGAGATCGCCGCTCCTCACATGTGAGAAACGGTGATGGGGCGCGGCGAGTCCGCAGTGCGACGCCACGTCGGTTGCCTTCGGACCCTCGAGGCCCAGCGAAAATGTCGCTTCCGTGACGTCTTCCAGCGTTACATCGTCGGCAATGATGTAACGATCCAGATGCTCGACGGATAGGTTGCCGCGTTTCGGGATCGGTGTCGAGAAGGAAATGGTCATCGAAACAGAGCAGAACCGCATCGGCCAGAATGCGTCCCTGGGCGTTCAGGAAAAACACGTAGATTCCATCGCCCGGTTTCATCTGCTCGACATGGTTCGTGGTCATGGCATGCAGAAGGCGGGCGCGATCTTCGCCCGTGACGCGGATTCTGCCGCGCCGGGAAAGATCGAGCAGGCCGGCGCCGCTGAGGAGTGCTTCATGCCCGGGAGTCATCTGTCACTATTATCTGTTAGGGACAAAAAGCGCACGGACCGAAGGTTCGTTGTGCGTGTTTAAGGGTCCGTTGTGCGCGTTTAAGGAGACGATGATTCACGAAGTTCTGCCGGTCGGGCAACTGGGCTGCAACTGTTCGGTGATCGGGGATGAGGGAAGCCGCGAGGCTATCGTCATCGATCCGGGTGACGACGTATCCGACATCGTCGAAATCATCGAACGCAATGAATTGAAGGTGCGGATGATCGTGATCACCCACGCGCACATCGATCACATCGGGGGCGCGCAAAAGCTTCGCGCGCGCACGGGAGCGCCTGTTTACATGCACGAAGCCGACAAGCTCCTCGCCGACTCGCTGGCGATACAGGCTGCCTGGCTGGGCGTGGAAACTCCCGAAAATCCGGGCATCGACACGCCCGCGCGCGAAGGCGACATGCTGCGCGCGGGCCCGATCGAGGCTCAGGTGCTGCACACTCCGGGGCACACGCCCGGCAGTATTTCGCTTTACCTTCCGCTGGAGAGCAAGCTGATCGCCGGGGACACGCTCTTTCGCGGCAGCATCGGGCGCACCGACCTTCCCGGTGGCGATTCGGCCACGATTGCGCGATCGATCCGCGGCAAGCTTTATACTTTGCCGGAAAACACCATCGTGTTCCCCGGGCACGGCGAGACCACGTCAATCGGCGCGGAGAAGCGATCAAATCCCTTCGTTCGTGCTTGACACGCGGGTTTTCAGCGCGCTCGTCTTCAGCTCGCTCATCACGCCGCTGATCAGATCTTTCGCGTCGCTGATCGATTTCGTAATGAGCTGAATATCCATCGCCGGCTTGCCTGGCTGGCGCGCGCTCTGGCAATAGACGCCGTGCTGCCCCACCAGCACCAGAGCGTCGGTGAGCACATCGAGAGTCACGGCGAGCCGCCCGCGCGGTACGCCCATCATGAACTCATGCTTTTCGAGTTCGTCGCGGCGGTCTTCATATACACTCACGTCACTTATTCTAATTACGATATGGGGATTCCGAACTGGCCGGTTTCCGGCGCGCGCGAACGCGAATTGCTGGATGAAGTTCTCGCGAGCGATCGGTGGGGCGGATATCATCCGATGGTCGCGCGCTTCGAAAAGGAATTCGCCGCCTTCCAGCAATGCCGCTTCGGACTGGGCGCCATGAACGGCACCGTGACTCTCGAGATGGCGCTCGAAGCGCTGGGCATCGGCGAAGGCGATGAGGTCATCGTTCCGGCGATCTCATTCATCGCGACCGCGACCGCTGTTTCGCGCGTGGGCGCCAAGCCGGTTTTCGTGGATATCGAAACCGACACATTCAACATCGATCCGCACCGCGTGACGCGAAGCGATCGGCCCGAAGACGCGCGCCATCATTCCGGTTCACTTCGGCGGGCCCGATGGCGGATATGGATTCCCTGATGCAGATCGCCGCGGAGCACGGCATTCCGCTGGTCGAGGATGCGGCGCACGCGCACGGCTCGGAATGGAATGGACAGCGCGCGGGCAGCTTCGGCGTATTCGGTTCGTTCAGCTTTCAGAACGGCAAGGTGATGACCGCGGGCGAAGGCGGGATTCTGCTCTCGAACGACGAAGCGCTGATCGATCGGGCGCGGGAGATTCTCGATATCGGGCGCCGCAAAGGCGAGGGCTGGTTCTTTCACTACACGCTGGGCACGAACTACCGGATCACGGCGCTGCAGTGCGCGGTTTTAGATCGCTCAGCTGGAGCGGCTGCCGGAACAGAACTGCCGCCGCATGCGCAACGTCGACGCCATTCGCGAAGAGCTTGCGGACGTTACCGGCCTGCACTTCCAGCGCGTGCCGCAAGCGGCGGCAGTGCATACGAATTATCTTTTGCTCGGCTGGGTGGATGGGGATCGCGGGGCATTCCATCGCAATCTCACAGCCGCGGGATTTCCCTGCACGCCGTTTTATCCGCACACGCTCTACGAAAATCCGCTGTACAAAGAACGGCACAACTGCCACGTGATGCCCTGCCCGAACTCCGAAGCGCGGATCACGGATGCGTTCTGGATTCCGCATCGCGCGCTGCTGGGCGATGAGATCGAGACGCAGGCGTTGGCATCCGCAATCCGAACCGCGGCTCTGACTATGTAACGAACATGGCCACCGCGGCGATACTCATCACGGCCGCGCAGATCCATCCGAGAACGTTCGCAGTGCGCGAGTTGATGCGCTTGCCCATGACCTTCTGATCGCTGGTCAGCAGCACGACCAGCACAACCAGCGGCGGCGCGAGAACGCCGTTCAGCACGGCGGACCAGAACAGCATCTTCACGGCGTTCAGGCCCGCGAAATTCATCGCGAGCCCGATCAGCATGGCCACGGCGATCACGCCATAGAATCGCGGCGCCCGCCGGGGCCGGTCGTTCAGCGACGCTTCGCTCCACGTCGCCGCTTCGGCGATCGCATAGGCGCACGATCCCGCCAGTACGGGCACCGCCAGCATCCCGACGCCCACCAGACCCAGCGTGAAGAGCCAGTAAGCGCCGCCACCCGCCAGAGGGCGCAGCGCTTCGGCCGCCTGTTGCGCGGTTTCGATGTCATTCTTTCCGTGCGCATGCAGCGTTGCGGCGGTGGTCAGGATGATGAAGTACATCACCAGGTTCGAATAGAACATCCCCGTGTTCGAATCCGTCAGTTGCAACGCGGAGTTCTTCATCCGTCGCGCCGCTGCGCTGCGCCGACTGTTGTCTGGCCCTGTTCCCGTTCCTGCTCAACCTCCTGCGCGGCCTGCCAGAAGAACAGGTAGGGCGAAATGGTGGTGCCCGAGGATTCCGACGAGAATGGCCATGTACCCGCGAGTCCACTGCACATGGGGGATGAACGTCGCGCGAAGCACCTGGGCTCCAGTCGGGATGCGCGAGGAATGCGGTGATGATGTAGGCGAAGAGAACCAGCGTCAGCCATTTGAAGATCCGCGCCATGAATCTGTAGGAAGTCCAGAACAGCAGCGCGCTGATCAGGAGCGCAAAGAAGGGCGTCCAATAGATACGACGGGAATGCCGGTCACCATGTGCATGGCGTCGCCCATGCCGCCGAGATCGGCCGCGATGTTGAAGACGTTGGCGACGAGAAGCAGCAGGCACGCAATCCACAGCACCCAGCGTGGATAGCGCGTCCGGATCACACCGCCGAGTCCGCGTGCCCGTAACCATACCGAGCCGCGCGCACATCAATTGCACGGCGGCCATGAGGGGGAATGAAAAGAGGGCGGTCCACAGGATGGAATATCCGAGTGCCGCGCCGGCCACCGAATAGGTGGAGATGCCGGAAGGGTCGTCATCGGCGGCTCCCGTGATGAGGCCGGGGCCGAGGTTCGAGAGAAACGACGAAGAAGGGAACGACTTAGTGGGCGACGGCTTCGTCACGCTCGATCTTACCGTCGCGAATGTGAATCACGCGGTGAGCGTGCAGCGCGATATCGTGCTCGTGAGTAACCAGAATGATGGTGTTGCCTTCGTCGTGCAGCCGCTGGAACAGCGCCATGATTTCGTTTCCGGTCGCGGTATCGAGGTTGCCGGTGGGCTCATCGGCCAGCAGGATCGAGGGGTTGTTCACCAGCGCGCGCGCGACGGCGACGCGCTGGCGCTGGCCGCCCGAAAGCTCGTTCGGCTTGTGGTTCATGCGGTCCTTCAGATCGACCTGCGCCAGCGCCGCTTTCGCCTTCTCGATACGCTGCGCCGGCGGCGTGCCGTTGTAGATCAGCGGCAGCTCGACATTGTGCAGCGACGTCGCGCGCGGCAGCAGATTGAAGGTCTGAAAAACGAAGCCGATTTCCTTGTTGCGGATCCGCGCCAGTTCGTCGTCCGCCATCGAGCTGACCAGGCGGCCGTTGATGTAGTATTCGCCCTTCGTCGGCGAATCGAGACAGCCGATCAGATTCATCAGCGTCGATTTGCCCGAGCCCGGAGGGACCCATGATGGCGACATATTCGCCGCGGTGGATTTCGATGTCGACGCCCGAAACGGCGTTGATCACCTGATCGCCCATGACGTAGGTCTTCCAGAGATCGTACGTGCGGATGACGATGCCTTCGCGCTTGAGCCGTTCGCCTTTTTCGACCGCGTCTTCCGCCAGCACTTCCGTCATGGGTGGAGTCCTTTAAGTGGTCGGTCTTGGCTGCGGCCGGCTTGTTATCGATCTTCACGATCGCGCCGTTCTTGATCGTGCGGATCACCTGATACGGGCCCGTGACGATCTGGTCGCCCTCGGCCAGCCCGGAGAGAACCTCGATATCGGTGGCGCCGCTGATGCCGGTCTCCACCTTGCGGAACGGGGCTTTGTTGTCCGTTGCTGACCACGAAAACGCCGGTGACTTCTTCTTTGTTGGCCTTCACCGTCGCGGCGTCGGGATTCAGCGGCTTGTTCTTGCTGGTGTCGAGATCGCCTTTGGTGCGCACGGTGAGCGCCTGAATCGGAATGGCCAGCACGTTCTTGCGGGTCGCGGTGGTGATTTTCGCCGTGCAGGAAAGACCAGGGCGGGTCTCGTCCGGCGGATTATCCATCGCGACGACGACCTTGAAATCCTTCGCTTCCTGGCTGGAAGTCGTGCTTTGCGATGCCGCGAGACCCGTGGAGCGGAGGATCGCGGTGTTGCCGATTTCGATCACGCGCCCGGTGAAGGTCTTGTTCGGGATGGCATCGATCGCGATTTCGGCGGGCTGACTCGAGCTTGATATTGACGATGTCGCTCTCATCCACTTTCACTTCGGCGGTGACGATCGACATATCCGCGATGGTCATGATGGTGCTGCCTTCGGAATTCTGCACACCGGGCACGACGGTTTCGCCCATGCGCACCGGCAGATAAGTGACCAGGCCGGCGATCGGCGCGACCACATTGTGCTTCTTGAGAATGTCGTTCACGCGGTTGAGGCTGGCCTGATTCTGCGCGATCTTTCTTCTGCGACTCTGCGAGCTGGGCCTTCAACTGGGCGAGTTGGGCGCGCGCCTGGACGAGACGCGAATTCGGCTTCCTCGACCGCCGCCTGCTGCCCCTCGAAAGCGGCCTTGCGCTGTTCGAAATCCGACTTGGCGATCAGGCCCTGCTGAAACAGCTGCCTGACCGCGCTTGAAGTCTTCGTCGTAGCGTTCGAGATCCGCTTTGGTGTGGTCGAGCGTGGCCTGCAGCGCATTGATGTTGTCGTTGCCCGCGGTGTATCCGGCTTCGCTGGCCGCGGCATCAGCCTCGGCGGAACTCAGCGCGGCAACCTGCGCCTGGACATCGGCGGCGGACTGCGGCTTCGTCGATCCGGGCCAGAAGCTGCCCTTTCTCGACATGGTCGCCTTCCTTCACCAGGATCTCCGTCAGCTGGCCCGGCGAATTCCGCGCCGATATTGATGTAATTACGCGGTTTGATCTCGCCCGAGGAGGTGACGACGCTGGCCAGATCTTCGCGGATCACCTTGCTGGTTTGAACGGTGACGACTCCGCGCCGGTTGTACCGGACGCTGGCCACGACCCCGCCGGCGATCAGGAGCAGAACGACAAGACGCCGATCAGAATCTTCCACTTAGCCTTCACGATTTACACGACTCCGCTGTTCTTTAGTCTGACTCGCACAAAATGGGCCTGCGCCTTTTCCGCTTGATGTTTACGCTGATCCAAGTCGATTAGACGCAAAAACCCGCCGCTTTGTTCGGGGAAACTCCAGCTTAACACAAAGACGTTTTACGGTTTGTAAATAGCTGAAAACAAGCGGCATTGTTAACCAACGCCTATTTGCAGGTCGTTTGATTCGGGGTGTCACTGGCACTGGCCGAGTTCGGTCATGCCGCTCCCGAGCCGGTCGCAGGCGAGATCGAGGGCGGTTCGCTCGGCCTGCTCGCGAGTGGTGGCGGCGCTGGTTCCACAGTTGGTCTTGCCGTTGATAGGTGACGCAAACCTCGCATTGATCTGACGCGTTGCCGAAGGTCGAGTACGCCATCGCCGCGATAAACATGGCGATAAAAGCGATGCCGGCAATCACAGGCCACTTGGTCTTGGACTTTGCCACGGCTCATGATCCCGTAAAAAAATTGCCCATCTTGCGGAATTTCTCGTAGCGGCGCTGCACGGCTTCGTGCGAAGTGAGAGCGGTCAGCTCATCCAGAGAGCGAACGAGCTGCTCTTTGACCAGACGCGCCGCTTCGTCGTGATCCTCATGGGCGCCGGCCGGGGGCTCGGGAATAATTCCGTCGATCAATCCCAGCTCCAGCATGTCGGGCGCGGCGAGTTTCAGGGCCGCGGCCGCCTGTTCGGCTTTGCCCGCGTCGCGATAGATGATGGACGCGCAGCTTTCCGGCGTGATCACGCTGTAGACGGCGTTTTCCAGCATGAAAACCTGGTTGGCCACACCGAGCGCCAGCGCGCCGCCGCTGCCGCCCTCGCCGATGCAGACCGCGATCAAAGGCACGGGCAAGCGGGCCATTTCCCGCAGATTCCGGGCAATGGCTTCGGCCTGGCCACGTTCTTCGGCATCAATTCCCGGGTATGCGCCTGGCGTGTCGAGGAAGGTAATGATGGGCCGCCCGAATTTGGCCGCCAATTGCATGGCGCGCAGGGCCTTGCGATAACCTTCGGGCTTGGGCATGCCGAAATTCCGATAGAGCTTTTGTTTGGTATCTCGGCCTTTCTGCTCGCCGATCAGCATGATCGGGCTTGTCCGTCGACCCGGCCCATGCCGCAGACGATGGCGGGATCGTCGCCGAAAAGGCGGTCGCCGTGGATCTCCTGGAAGTCCGTCAGGATGCGCTGGACGTAGTCGAGAGTGTGCGGGCGCTTCGGATGGCGGGCGTTCTGGACCCGCTGCCAGGGGGTCTTTTCCCCAGCAGCCACCGCCAGCTTCCACCTCTGATGACATCTTTATCAGGATACTCTGTGGGCTCTCGGAGATCACCGGCGACAAGATCGCCGGCGTTACCCGGTCTTGACGACGGAGCGGCGATCCAGCGGCGGTTCCGGCACATCGAGGTTGTAAAGGCAGACATGATCGAGCGCCCAGAGGTTGGCCGTGGAGATTCCCGCCCCCCAGACCAGGGCCAGTTCGCGAATCCACGGCGTGGCCGATCCGAAGACCGGGACCAGATATCTGAGGGCGCTCAAGGGCCAGCCGAAGGAGGGAAAGAGGTCGATCGCCTGCCGGGCCAGATTGAGGTTCCGCAGGCTGGTGGCGAACGCCAGCGCTTCGACCTTAATCCTGATCGAGACCGCTCGACGGTTGCGTTTGCCACTCGACCGGCAGATTGACGAACCGGTTCAACCGTGCCTCCGCCGGTGGCCAGCGGAGTGGGGTAGTTCACGTCATACGGCCAGAGCACTTCGCACGTCACGGTAGGGAATGCGGAGCGGATATCGGCGACGAGCGCGGCCACATAATCCCGCAGCCGGTCGCGCAGAAAGATCGCGTCGGCGCTGCCATTCACCGTGGGATCGTCGTTCGGCGTGAGAAACACATGCAGAGCACGGCCGAGCGCGGTCTGCGGCAGCGGCGAGGGTCTCGGCATCGTAATATCCCATGCCTGAGCCTCCCGCGAAGTACCACCAGAGGAACTCGCCGTATTGAACGGAAGGAGTCAATCCGGCGGTCGATTGCATTCCGGCGATCTGCTGGTAGACGGCCTTCTGGTAGGCCAGCAGGGTCGAATTCCCGACGGCGCATTGGGTGGAAAACAGGGTGCCAAAGCCGGTCGCGGTGGTGACGGGGCTGCCATCGGGAAACAGCGCGGCATATCCGGCGGGAGGATTTACCAGTTCCATGGAACAGGAGGTCACGACCTGGAGCCCGCAAAGCATGCGCATTGAGTATAGAAATCGGCATGCCAGTCCACCGCGGCGCGATTGAGGGGCGGGCTTACGGTGTCATCGACGATCCACGTGGGGTAGACGCCCGCCGGCGGGTGCCGTGAACGCGATGGCAGCGGTTCCCAGTGTGGACGTCACCACCGCCGACAGGACCAGGTTGTAGGGCAGGGCCGGCGAGCGCCCGGTGATGGTGAGAACGCCGCTCGTCGTCGCCGAGGCCCACGAGCTGGTGAGCGAAGAGTTGATGTAATCGGCGAAGTGCAGCGCAATGGTGCCCGGGGTATCGGTGGGAAATACCGATTTGCCCAACTGGTGCCGGTGGGCGGATTGAATTCGAGGATGATCGAATCGCCATTGACAAACGTGCCGCCAAAGGTGACCTGGGCGGTGGAAACGGAACCGCCGACCGCCGTGCGCTGGTTCCACCAGAACACCCCGAGGTATTCGTTGATCGGGCCGGCGTAGCCCAGTTGCTGCAACATCCAGAGCAGGCGCGCGGGCGAGACCTTGTAGGTCTGATTGGTATCGAAATCGAGCGCGGGAGAGATGTTGGTGCGCGGCGTCAGCGGGCTCGGGAACGTCGGAGAGAACGGCGGCTTCGAGGAAATCGAAATAGACGAAGCCGGCTTCGGCGACGCGGATCACGACGGTATGTTTTCCGGGCGCGACCGCGGTTCGCAGCAGCCGCCGGGTGACGAGCGCGGAACCCACGGTGTTCACGCGGCAGTCGAGCATGGTCTCGGTGTCTCCGTCGAGCTTGATTCCGGCTACGCCCCGGTCGCTGTAGAGGTTCCCGTCGAGCGACGGGTTGTAGAGCGTGTCATTGACGACGACCAGGCCCGCGGCCGGCGAGGTCGTGCCATTGAGCGAGGTCCCGATGTACAGGTTGTGCGTGAACTGGCAGGTGTAGGTGACGGTCACCGATGTCGTCCACTGCACTGGCCGCCGCGGCAAAGTATCCGGAATAGAAGCCCGATTCCATCGTCCAGTTGGAAGTGAAGGTGCAGGCGCGCTGCGTCTTCTTCGATGCGAATGCTGCCGGGTCCGGCGATCTGCAGGGCCGCGACCGAAGCCGGCCCCGGTGAGTTGCCAGTTCGAGAATGTGGCCAGCCATTCCGTCGCGGTATATGCGGCTCCGTTGGCGAGCGAGGGGGCGAAGGTGAGCCAGCACTGGCGAAGCTGATCGATGCCCAGCGCCGTGAAATCGAACGAGCAGTTCCAGGTGACCGCTGAGCTTCCGCCGGTCGAGCTGGATCTGAGAGACGTCGAAAGCGAGAGTCGAAGGCGAACTGGCGAGCGAGTAAAGCTGGATCATGTTGCCGTCGCGGCCGCCGCGTGGCGCGAGATATGACGCTCCTCCCAGAACGGGCGCGTTCGATGTCAGAGTGAGCTGGATCGGCGACTGGACGCTGGCGACTGACATACGCGACCCCGGCGATCATGAATGAGGCGCCGGGCGCGATTCCCGAGAAATTGCGTCCCCGAGGACCATCCCACCCACGTGCCGTTGGTGTTGACGGTGCCGTACTGCGCCGCGGTTATGGTGATCGTCGGCCGGGCTGACGGAGTTGATCGAGGCCAGCAGCCCGTAAGTGGTATTGGCGCCGACCCAGTCGTAGCTGTTGATCTGGTTGGCAAGGGTGTTGGCGACGAAGGCGTTCACAGGGTCCGTAATCAGCCAGAGAGAATAGCCGCTGACATCGACTACAACCTGAGTGTTCACTTTCGGCGTGAAAGTGATCAGGTTCGAGCCCGCGGTCGAGGTGAAGTGAACCTGCGGATCCGCATCGGCTATTGCCGCCAGGTTCGCGGCGATGGTGGGGCCGTCGTCTCCACCCGAGGTGGGAACAGTGTAGGTGTAGGTGGTCGAGCCGACGGATATGCTGGCGGTGGTTCCGGCATCCTGCACGAAGTAAGCGGCCGTACCGATGATTCCGCCCGGAAGTGTGTAATCGAAAGCGAGGTTCTGATACCAGAGGGTGAGACGGTCGGCGGGCTGGTTGGCGCTGGCGATGACATTCAGGGTTGCCGCGGCGGCGGGGAAGCTTGCGTCGGCCAGCATGGCGTTCTCGATGAGCGAGATGCTGGCCGTGGTGCCGTCTTCGCGGATGCAATCGAGCGTGGCCCAGTCGATCCAGTTGTATTTGGGGGAATCGATCGGCTGGACCGCATCGGTGTAGAGCAGGCTGAAGTTCAGCGTGAGGCCAGCGAGGTTGAAATCGGGCAGGTACCGGATCGAGGGGTGCTCGAAGACATTGTCGGCGTCGTAGAGAACGGCCACGGCGAAGTCGGCGGGATCGCGGAAGGTTCCGCTGATCTCGAAGCCGGTGGGGGATGCGTTGTGAATGGAAGCGGCGGCGGCGAAGGTGTCGAACCCGCGCAGGTAGAGTGTGCGGTCGGGCTGTAGTTTGTTGAATTGTTCAGACATGCGCAATTTCCATCCGGCCCGAGTGTGGCAGATGGAATTTGCGGGTTTGTGTTGACGCGACGAGGATCGCGCTGGAGATTTAATTAAATCAATGAGTTATGGGCGGAAAATAAATCCGGCTCGGTTGTCAACGCCCGGCAGAGGCTCGGGCTACTTTCCCTTCTGCATGGTGATTGCGAGCTCCCGGTAATTGCCCTGCATCTCCCAGGTGCCCATGTAACCGAGCGGAAGCACGAGCGAGTCGCCGGGCCGGAACTCCTGCACCGTGCCGTTGGGCTCGGTGAGAATCAGCTTGCCGCTCTGCACCCAGACGAACTCATCGCCGTCGGTCGGCCGCGCGCGGTGATTCGTTTTGGCCGGTGTCGACTCGAAAACAGACGCGTGCAGTTCCTTGCCTGCGAAGAGCGTCGCGACCCGCATGTTCAACTGACCCGCGACCAGGATGTCCTTGTAGGCGTCCGGCGGAATTGCCGTCAGGCCGAGACCCGCCATCCTGTCGCGGTCGAGCCGTACGGGCGAGATGGCGCCAGCCGCCAGGACGGTCCTGCCGGCCGAAATTAATCCGTAAACAGCCAGCGCGCCGATGAGTGCGCAGGCGGACAACCTGAGCATGGATGTTCCTCCTTCTCACTGAGGCTGCTGGGGAGTTCCGATCGGAGTAGCCTGCGACCGCATATGCGTCGAGTCTCGTTCGTTTTCGAGGCAGTAATAGTCGATGAGTTCGCTGTCGAGTATCAGAGGTTCTTTCAGCGTCACTGTCCAGGGCGCGGTATAAGCCTTCGGATCGTTGATCGTGATCTCGATTTCGAGCGTCCCGTAAGAAGGCCGCGTGATCCTTTCGATCACCTTACCCTGGTCCGTTAACGGATTCCCGGCCGCGTCCAGCCAAAGATCGTCGCGGAAACCGGCGGTCTCGACTACGAGCGTGTCGCCTTCCCAATGAGCGGTCGAGTACCCGTTCCAGGTCGGGTTCGGATCTTTCGGCAGCGCGCGTCCGTCGGTGAAGATCTGCCGGTATTGCATGTTGCGCTCGGTCAGGATGAGCATCCGGCCCGGCACCATGAATATGCGCTTGTAGTAATCGTCGGTCCAGATTCGCGGAGCGTCACGCGGCATGCAATGAACGTTCGGATCGAGACCCTGCTCGATGGACCGTTTCTTGACCACGGCAGCGGCCCACGGCTGATAAGGCACCGGGGTTTTCAGCGTGGAGGCAAGATTGATGAACTCGCGCGAGATCTGCGTGTCGCCGCACTCGGCGCCGCACGGTTTTCCGATGTTGATCCATCCCCACATGCCCGACAAGTCGGGTTTTCCGTCCGCGCCGCGGGGAGCGGGAGCGGCGAGGTTGGGCTTGCCGTCGGGGGTGTGGGGCACTCCGGCGGTCGGATAGCCCAGCCATTGGGCAAAGAGTGCCGCCGGAGCGACAGTTAACAAGAGGGGGAGCGCGCAGCGCAGACTCAATCGCATGGAGACGATTCTATATCGTGGCTCGCGTTCGTGCTCAGCGCCGATTCGCGCCGTGATGAGGCGACTGCCGACTCCGATGGTGAAGATCTTCCTTCTGCTCGCTATGTCGGATGGTTAATGCGGCGGCCGTTGATGTTACCGGAACACGTCAGAAACGGGTGTCCCGGAACTGCGCCTCCGGCTTATCATAAGTAGCGTGAGGCTCTCGGGACTCGGACTCCTGCTGGCGCTGGCTGCCCGCATGTGCGCCAGTCAGGTTGTGATCAACCTTCCACCGGGTCTCGCATCCGAGAACGTCTTCATTCGCTACGTTCTGGCCGGGGAAAAATTCGGCGGCTGGGTTCAGTCCAGGGCAGGCGTTTCGTCGTACACAATCGACGCGCTCGTCGGTGCGGTCCCGGCCACTGGAATCAGGGCAGTCGTTTATGCGCCCGGTTGCGCGATCGAGACCGTCGATCTGCGCCTTGCCGGCCTCGAAGACTGCGGAATACGAGTTTGCGTGCAGGCCGCTCGGGAGCGTGCACATCGCGGGCAAAGTGGTCGAGGCCAAATCACTTCGCGAGAACGGCGCCGTAATTCAGGCGCGTTATATCGCCCGATGGGCGCACAGCTTTCTCGGACTCACCGACGACACCGTTCTGGTGATTCCGATGGGCGAAGCGAATCTTTCCGCCGATGGCAGCTTTCAAATCCGGGTGCCGGATCTGTTCCAGGATCGACTGGCGGGTGGGTCCGCCGACGGCGAGTTGCAGCTCTGGGCAAGGGACAAGTCCGATCAGAGTCTCATAGCGCAACTGACTCCCAAAAATGCAACGCGCACGCGCGGGCTGAAGATCGAGCGCGCATATTCTCCGGAAATCGCCTTCGCCGTTTGCGGTTTGAACCGCTCGCCTCTGCGCGATGCCAGCGGCTTCGCGCGCCGCTCCGATCCCGACGGCTGCCAGCGTTAAGCGTTTATGGCAGCGCGAAGGTGAACAGCGAAGATCCGGTCTGGATGCTGACGTACTGCTTACCGTTCACCGCAAACGTCATCGGCCCCGCGGAAACCGAAGGACCGAGATTGGTATCCCACAGCTTCCTCCCGTTGCGCGCGTCGAGGGCGTAGAACGCTCCATCACGGCCGCCGCTGAAGAGAAGATCGGACGCCGTGGTCAGAATACCCGCCTCTGTGGACGGAGCGTCCAAGCGGAAGTCCCACTTTTTCTCACCGGTCTGCGGATCGATGGCGCGGACGGCGCTGTAGAAATCGTCTTCCTTCGAACCTCCCTGGGGGAATTTGCCGCTGAAGGTCTGGCCGGTATGGAACTCAGGCGGCTCCTGATCCTTCACATACGTGGTCGAGCTGTTTTCCCAGGTCGGGATGTAGAACAAACCGGTGCGCGGGCTGAACGACGGGTTGTACCAATTGGTCGCGCCCTGGTTGCCGGGATAGATGAGCGTTCCTTCTTTGGTGGGCGCGGCCCCGGAGGCTTTGATTGGCCGGCCATTCTCGTCGAACCCTGCCCACCAGTTCACTTTCACAAAAGGCTTGCCGAGCAGGAATTTGCCGTTGGTCCGGTCAAGAAGGTAGAACATGCCGCTGCGGTTGGCCCAGAGCATAACCTTGCGCGGCGAACCCTTGAATTGAATGTCCGCCAGAACGGGAACCTGGGTCGAATCCCAATCGAATTCGTTGTGGGGGGAGAACTGGTAATGCCATTTGAGCTTGCCGGTATCGGCGTCGAGCGCGAGCACGGAACAGCTGTAGAGGTTGTCGCCGAGCCGGCCGTCGCCATTCCAGTCGGGTCCGGGATTGCCCGTTCCCCAAAAGGTCAGATTGGTTTCCGGGTCGTAGGAGCCGGTCACCCAAACCGGGGCGCCGCCGTGCTTCCAGGAATCTCCGGCCCACGTTTCGTTGCCGGGCTCGCCCGGTCCGGGGACGGTGTTGAAACGCCAGACTTCCTTCCCGGTATTGACGTCGAACGCGGCGATGAAACCTCGGATGCCGAACTCACCGCCGGCAGCGCCCTCGATCACTTTGTCCTTGATCACCAGCGGCGCGTGCGTGAACGAATACTTGTCTTTGGGATCGGCGGCCTGGACGTTCCAAATTTCCTTGCCCGTTTTGGCATCGAGGGCGATCATGCGGTCGTCGAGCGCGGCGAGGAAGACTTTGTCGCCGGCGATCGCGAGGCCGCGGGTCTCCTGACCACAGCAGTTGCGGGCGTCGGGGTCGGGCTTGTGAGCGTAGGTCCAGATCGTCTTGCCGGTTGCTGCGTTCAATGCGATCACGTCGTTGATGCCCTGCACGGTGTACATCACGCCGTCGACCACCAGCGGCGTGACTTCGTGCTTTTCGAGCGATCGCGACTGAAATACCCACTTCAGCGTGAGGTCCTTGACGTTGTCGGGCGTGATCTGCTTCAGCTCGCTGTAGCGCTGGCTGGCCAGTCCGCCGGAATAGGTGAGCCAGTTCTGCGGCTCCTGATTCGCCTTCAGGATGCGGTCGAAGGGAACATTCGTGACGGGCGCTTCCTTGTTCACGGGAGGGGGACCGCCCTGGGCTTCGAGCAGACCGGCAGCGCATAGGAACACAATCGTTCGCGTCTTCATGAAACTGGCACTCCTCAATTTGATGGGGGGAAGGAAACCTATCGCCGATTATCGTATCAAAGCATTCAACCGAGACCGCGCACGAGTCTTCGGAACAGCGCCAGTCCGTCCAGGTGCTTTGCAGATAGTTGATAAACAATATGACGGGTGAAATACTGCCTCGCCAGTTCCCGGGGAAACCCGCGCTCGGCCGCCGCGCCCGCAACCATGTCGTCCAGATGCGCTGCGCCAAAGGCGTGCGAGGCAAGGAAGGCCTCAGCCACATCGCTGGTCAGCAATTCGGCTGCGTCCGGCCCAGACGGCGAAAACCATCGGCAATCCGGTCCAGTTCACCCAGACTTCGCCGAGATCGAGGGTTTCATAGGGCAGCGCGGAGGGATCGAGATGCAAAGCGGGATCGCCGATAATCAGCGCAGCGTCATTATCCACCAGCATTTCATCGAGATAGGGGCCAGCGGAGTCAACTTCGGGCGGCAGCCGTAGCGTTCGGCGAGCAGAATCCTGGCCAGCGCCACCGAAGTGCGGGAACTCGAATCCACCGCCAGGGTTTGAATCTCGCGGAACGGCTTCCGCGAGGTCAGCAGGATACTTCGGACCGGCCCTTCGCAGGCGATTCCGAGATCGGGCAGGAAATCGAGCCCAAGGCGGTCGAGTTCGGCGCATGGCAGAAGGCCGATATCGGCCTTGCCGTCGCGCAGAGCCTCGGCGCAGTTTACGGGAAGATCGAAGCGGAAATCGAACATGCCTTTCTCCGGCCCGTGAAGGAATCCCCAGACCAGGGGCCAGGTATTGAGGTAGCTGACGGCGGAAACGATCAATGCTCAGTCTAGCGTCAGTCCAGCGAAGAACATCACCAATCGAGGCAGTGGGCGCGCCGAACCCGGCGGCGGCGGATGCGATGATGAACTTGAGTGGCTTGTTTTGTTTGAGTATTTTCTTCGGCCAATGAAATTTCTCCTTTTCTTCTTTTCGGCCGCGTGTTTCGCGCAGATTACCTACAATCCCCTCCCAACACGGGTGATCGGCCAGGATTCGCTGGCGATCAATAATCTGAATCCCAACCTCGTGGAAGGCCGGGAGTTCTTTGCGCCGCAGGGCATCGCGCTCGATACTTCCACGAACCCGCCCACGCTATATGTCAGCGACACCAGCAACAACCGGGTGCTGGGTTTCCGGAACGCGACCTCGTTCGCAAACGGCCAGAGCGCCGATCTGGTGCTGGGCCAACCCGACCTGGCCACTACCCTGCCCGCGGGCCCCTCGCAATCAACCAGCGCGACGCTGGGGTTGACCGCGATGGGGTTGACCGATCCCACCGGCGTCACCGTCGACGCCCAGGGGAACGTCTATGTGGTGGACAGCGGGAATAACCGCATCCTGCGCTTCCCGCAACCGTTCGTGCAGACCGGCGCACCGATGCCGGATATTGCGATCGGCCAGGCGTCGTTCACGGCCAACGGCGCGAATCAGGGCGGCATTTCGGCGCCACGCTGGCGTTTACCGTCAACGGTTCAGTATTCTCGGCATACATCGCATTGGACACATCGGGAAATCTGTGGGTCGCCGACGCCGGCAACAACCGGGTGCTGCGATTCAACGCGAGTGTGCTGGCTACCGGGACTCAGGCAGCCTCCGGACCAACGGCCGATATCGTTCTCGGCCAACCCAATTTTGCCAGCAACGGCTACAACCCGCAGGGCAACCCGGAAACGTCGCTGACGGCGTTCACGACCCCGACAGGCATCGTTTTCGACTCGGGCGGGCGTTTATTCGTCGCCGAATCGGTCACCTCCCAGCGAGGGCGGATTCTGATGTGGACGCCGCCTTTTTTTACCAGCCAGGCGGCGGCGCGGGTACTGGGCGTGGATACGGCGATTCCGGCGCCCGCCGCCGTCAGCCCGTTTCAGCTGGCGAAGTCGCCCGGCGCTCTGTTCGCGATCGGAACCAGCATCGGAGTCGCGGATACAAATAACAACCGTGTTCTGGTGTTCCCACCCGTCGAGCAGTGGACTGCCAACGCAACGTATCAGGCGGCGACTGAAGTTGCCGGGCAGACCGGATTTCTTCCAGCGGATCCGCGAATCAGGGATTGCCGAGCCCGAACGCCGGCACTCTCGCTCTGCCCGGCGCCGCCGTGTTCTTCAACTCCGTGCTTTACGTGGCGGATTCGGGCAACAACCGTGTGCTCGTCGCTGCCGCAGAACGGGAGTTCGTTCGGGCCGGCGACGAGCGTTCTGGGGCAGGACGCGATGAATCTGAACTCCCCCAATCTGGTCGAAGGCCGCGAATTCGATTTCGAGGACCTGTCGGACGGCGCAGTCCGACACCGGCATCGCGGTCGATCTGAACTCGAATCCGCCGCATCTCTACGTCGCCGACACCTATAACAACCGCATCCTGGGATACAACGATCTGCGTAATCTCACCGCGGGCGTCAAAGCGGATCTCGTAATC
Source organism: Terriglobia bacterium (assembly GCA_963764845.1). GTDB lineage: Bacteria > Acidobacteriota > Terriglobia > Bryobacterales > Bryobacteraceae > BOG-234. Next base: position 438,507 of record CAVXUE010000003.1, read on the forward strand.
GGTCAGCCGGATTTTCAGCAATACGCTGGTCAACTATCCGACGAACAACCAAAATGCGCCGAATTCCTCCGGCCTGTTCGCGCCGATCGGGCTGGCAGTGGATCCGTCCGGGCAACCTTTACGTGGCGGATGCGGGCAACAGCCGCGTGCTGCGGTTCCCGGCGCCTTTTGCGAATTACACGCCGGGTACGCCGGAACAGGCCGACCTGGTGCTGGGCCAGGCCGGATTTACCGCCGCCCGGGTCACCGATCCCACGAACAGGACGATGGCCGTGCCTTACGGCCTTGTTTTCGCCTACGCGGGGGGGTTGATGGTGTCCGATCTGGCGCTCAACAGAGTGCTTTACTTTGGCGTGCTGCCGCAGGATCTGACGTCGGGGATGTCCGCGACGGGGGTAATCGGGCAGCCCGATTTCAATTCGGACGGCCGCGGTTCGGGCGCCGGCCAGTTCAGCGCGCCTCATCACATTTCAGTCGATACGGACGACCGGCTCTACGTCGCCGACACGGGGAACGGCCGCGTTGCGATCTATAATCATGCGCCCACTTCGCCTGCCAGGCGCCCCCGCGGCTTATTTTCCTCACCCAGGATCTGATCAGCCCACGCGGCAGTCTATGTCAGCGCGACATCGCTCCAGATCTGGGTCGCCGATCCGGCAGCCGGCGCGGCGATCCGCTATCCGGCTTTCAGCCAACTGGTCGAGGCGGACGGCGCGCCGAACGGGGTCATCGCCGATGCCGGCCATCCGCTGGCGGTTGTGGAAGACGCCTGGGGTAATCTGTTCATGCCGGATGCGATCAACCGCGTGCTGATTTACTATCCGGCGCTCGTGCCGATCAACGCCGCCAATTTCCTGATTCCCGGCCTCCTGGCTCCCGGCATGATCGCGGCGCATGTACAGCCAGGGTTATGCCAACCAGTTCGGCGGCCAGGCGACGCAGAGTTCCACACTGCCGTTGCCCACTACGCTGAACGGCCTTCAGGTGATGTTCAACGGTTCGCCGGTTCCGCTTGTTCTACGCCGATCCCAATCAGATCAACTTCCAGGTGCCGATCGGCGCGCCCCAAAGCGGTACCGCCGACATGCAGGTTATGGAGGCCGCGACGGGCCGTCTGCTGGGCGATACGACCGTCACTGATGAACGCAGCCGATCCCGGCATCTTTACCCAGACCGGCAACGGCATCGGAACCGCGGTCGCGGTGAATCAGGACAATACTCTGAACGGCCCGACCAATCCGGCGGTACAGGGAAGCACGATCACGATCTATGGAACCGGGCAGGGATTCATCGCGGGAGCTCCCCCCGACGGCCAGATCTCCGGTCAACCGCTGCCGACTCCGGTGAACCCGACGGTCATCATGGGATTCGGGCCGGTGCCCGGCGCGAATATTCAATACTCGGGGCTCGTCGCCGGGACTGGTTGGCGTGTGGCAGCTCAATATCGTGATTCCCGACACGGTGATCACGACGCCCACCAACCCTACCCAACTGATCCTGATTCTGAACAATGTGCCGTCGGGCGGCGCAGGGAGTCGGCCGCGAAGTACAGATCTACGTGAAGGCGAAGTAGGCGTTTATTTCTGCTGCGGCGCGACGAAATCGGGCGGCAGAGCCGCGCCTTCGCCGAAGAAATACTGCTCCATCTGCTGCAGCAGGAACTCCTGCGCTTCCTGCGTCCCGAGATTCAGCCGGTATTCGTTCATGAGCATCTTCATGTGCTCGACCCACATCTTCCAGGCTTCTTTCGAGACGCTGTCGTAGATGCGCTGGCCCAGCGGATGGCCCTCGAAGGGAATTTCCTCCAGCCCCTCCATCTCCTTCTGGAACTTGACGCAGAAAACCTTGTGCGCGCCTTCGGGAATCGGGTTGACCTGGTTGAGATTGGTTGGAGCACCGCAGCCCATATGCACAGGATAGCTAATACTGCGCGATACCAGCTGGCTAACGACAGCGGGACGGCGTTTATGCCAGTCGGTCCGGTTCTGGAATTCGCGGCCCAGCGCGAGCAGCGTATTCTCGCTGAACGCCGGGCCCACCAGTTGCAGCGCGAGCGGAAGATTGCCCGCGAATCCGCAGGGCATCGAAAGCGCGGGCAGGCCGGCGAGATTGCCCGCCTGAATCAACCGCCTCATGCCCGGCGTCGCGGGAAGCGGCGACGGCACGGCGTCCGGCCCATCGAGCGGTTCCGTAATCTTCGGCGCGACGCCGTAACGCGCGGGCGCGATCAGAACGTCGATACTCGACGAAGAGTTCGCGGAACTGCTGTTTCAGCAGCGAGCGAATTCGCATCGCCTTCAAATACTCCGTCGCGGGAATCTGCAGATTGGCTTTCAGGCCCGCCGCCTGGCTGGCATCCTGCAAGCTGATCCACGCCGCCGCTCGTGATCAGCGGCTCGAAGATCGAAGCTTCTTCGGCGCCGATGACCACGTCGGCCAGCGCGCCGTAAGGGAAATCGGGCAGCGCCACTTCGACAAACTGCACTCCGGTATCCCGCATCACCTGCATGGCGGCCTCGAAACGCGGGACGCGCCGCGGCATCCGCCCATCCCATATCGGCGGGCGCGAACCCGACTTTCAGATCGCTGAGCTTCCGCGCATACTGCGGCGTGTAATAAAAGCTTTTTCCGGCCGATCCCGGGTCCTTCGAATCGGAGCCCGCGATGGCCTGCAGAACCAGCCCGCAGTCTTCGGCGCTGCGGCACATCGGGCCGATCTTGTCCATGGTCCACGAGAGCGCCATCGCGCCGTGGCGGCTGACCAGCCCATAGGTCGGCCGCAAGCCCGGTGATCCCGCAATAAGCCGCCGGGGTGATGATGGAGCCCGAGGTTTCCGAGCCCAGCGCGAACGGGACCAGCCCGGCGGCGACCGCGCTGCCCGATCCGCTGGACGAACCGCCCGACCAGCACGTCGGATCCCACGGATTCAGCCCCGGCCCGAACAGCGACGCGGCCGCCGTGCGATAACCGCCTCCGCCCGCCAGTTCCACCATCGAGAGTTTGCCGATCAGGACCGAGCCGGTCTTATCGAGCTTCTGAAGCACCGTCGCGGTCTCGTCGAAAACCTGCGTGGCATAGGGCTTCGCGCCCCAGGTGGTGGGATGTCCCGCGAAGGCGAGCAGATCCTTCGCGCCGAATGGAATGCCCTGCAGCGGTCCGCGAAAACGCTCCCGCTTCAGATCGTCGTCCACTTGCTTCGCGCGCTTGACGGCGACTTGCGTCAGCGGCAAAGCGAGCGCGTTGTAGCGGGGTCCGAGTTTCTCCAGACGTTCGCGCAAACGCCTCCACCAGTTCGACGGCCTTGAATTCGCGCTTCTTCAGCCGCGCATTGAGCTCGGCGATGGTGGCGAAAAAGATGTCGTCGGTCATGCCTGGTCAAGCTTTGAACTGAATGCCGGCTCGACGGACATCGGCGACCGGGAATTGCGCCAGGATCGCCGAGTTCTGTTTATGCGATTCGAGCGCGGCCTGATAATAATCCGGGTCGGGCACGGATGTGCGTTTGCGCGAGCGCCGATGCCGGTCGCGAGGGAAGCGGTCGGCGATCGCCGCCGAGTTGCCTGCGGGTGAGATTTTTCTATTCAAGACTCAGGCCTTCTGTTCAGCATACCTGGTTTCGAGCGCATCGAGCGCGGCGGCTTCCATGGCGGCCCGCGGCGCCGTTTCGCCGGTCCAGATCTCGAACTGGCGCACGGCCTGTTCGATGAACATCTTCAACCCCGGCACCACCTGTTTCCCCTGCTCGCGCGCGCGGCGGATCAGCGTGGTCTCGAGCGGGTTGTAGACAAGGTCGAAAACAATCTCGCCCGGGATTTTGTCTTCGAAGTAGCAATCGTTGACATTGGGCCACATGCCCACCGGCGTGGCGTTGATCACGATATCGAAATGCCGCAGCAGCGTCTGCTCGTGGGACATCGGCTCGCCGCCGACCAGACGGGCGAGCGCGCGGACGCGATCCGCATTGCGGCCGGTGAGCGCGATTTTGACTCCGGCATCGGCCAGCGCGCAGGCCGCGCTCCGCGCCGCGCCGCCGTTGCCGATGATCAGCGCGGTGGCTTTGGGAAGTTTGATCAGCTTCGAAAGCGGTCCCGAGATCGCCTCCGCGTCCGTGTTGGCGCCGCGCCATTTACCCGCCTTGCGCCAGACCGTATTCACCGCGCCGATGCGCTTGCGCCAGCGGATCCACCTGATCGAGATACCGCATGATCCGCCGCTTGTGCGGAATGGTCACGCTGAAACCGGAGATGCGGAAGGTCCGTTCGCGAACTGAAAAAAATCGCGAAGCTGATTCGCGGTCACCAGCAGCGGCACATACACGGCGTCGATCCGGCGCGATTGAAACGCGCGGTTGTGCACGTGCGGCGAAACCGATTGCCGGACCGGATCGGCGATCACGGCGATAGATCTTCGCGGATTTCGTGAATTTGTCGATGCGGTAAAGCGAGCGCAGTTGCCGCGCGTTCACCTGGCCGGACGCCGTGCCCTGCACATGCGCGGGCGCCGCGTAGGTATAAACGGCGCCGAGTCCCGTCGAGAGCACGCGGGAAGGGAAGCCGAGCTCGCCCATCGCCAGCGTCACCAGAGGAATCTTCGGGCTCAGACGGCTCGCCGCGAGAATGCGGCCGGTGTCGGTCGGCTTGCGCGCCGTGCTCACCAGCTTATAGACGTCGGCGGGAACCTTGCGCATGCGCTTCAGCACGGGATCGAGCGGCGGCGTGGTTTCGAAGTGATGCCAGGAGACCACCAGTTGCGCGGCGGTCCGCAGCGCCGCGCAGCGCTCCGGAACCACTTCGGCGGTTTCGATCTCCACATCGATGGCGCGCGCCCCGTTCTGAATCGCGAGATCGAGAACGGCCAGCTGCTCTTCGATGCTGCCGTTGAATTTGCCGTGGTTCTGATGGCGGCGGCAGGTGGCGAGAATCGTGCAGTTCGGATAGCTTTCCAGAAACTGCTGCGATGGCCTGCGCGCCATGGGCCGGATCGCGCAGATAGTCGAGGCGGAACTCCAGAAAGTTCTCGCCGGCCTCGGCTTCGCGGCGCGCCTGTTCGAGCAGCCGCGGCACATCCGGAAGCCCCAGCGCGATGCAGATCCTGGGAAGTGGGCGCCGGTGCGTCTGGGTCATAGCCGATTCGAAAAGCGCAGGCGTCGCGGGAACCATGCCTGCGCGAATGCATCAAAGCATATCAGGTGTCCTTGCGGGAAAGATATCGAGCGACGCAAGAATTTCGAATTTCAGACGGGCATGCGCCATGCGCAGCGATTCTTCCACCGCGGCGGGGTCGGCCCCGCCTGCGAAGATGAAGCCGACGTAGCTCGCGCCTTCGGGCAGCGGCACCAGCTTCTGTCCGCGTTTTCGCCGTGATCACGATGTCTTCAATGCCTGTCGACGACGCGGGCGTCCGCGATGCCCGATACGGATTCGTATATGCCCGCGCCCGGAACCGGAATCATCATGACGCCCGAGGCTGGCGGCGATAAGCGCGAGCGATTCCGGCATCTCGCCGATCGCGTGCAGGATCACCAGTTCTTCCAGCGTGAGCCCGCCTTCGAATCGCAGCGCCCGCGCGCAAAGGCCGCCGATCGGGCGCGCCGCGACTCTCCAGCATGTAGACGCCGTCGGCGTTGACACGCATCTCCGCGTGAATCGGGCCATGGCAAAGGCCCAGCGCGCGAACTGCTTTCCGCGTGGTTTCGACGATCGCCTGCTGCACCGCATCCGGTTCGCGCGATGGCGTGACGTAAATCGTCTCTTCAAAGAACGGTCCTTCGAGCGGATCGGGCTTATCGAAAATGGCGAGCACTTCGAGTTCGCCCTGCGTCATCAATCCTTCGAGCGCGAACTCGCGCCCTTCGATGTATTCCTCGACTTGAATTGCTCGGTTCGGTCTCTTCGTGAAACTGCTGAATTTCGGGCTGCTCGAGAATGCGGCGGATGCGCCCGAATGCGGCGACGAATTCTGCGCGCGATTATTGGCCCGGATCACGCCCCGGCTGGCTGAGAGCCCAAGGGGTTTCAGGACGCAGGGAAAGCGGGCTTCGTCGGCGGCTTCCCGCGGATCGGCATCCAGCGCTACGCGAAAATTCCGCGGCGCCGGCAGCCCCGCCGCGGCGAAGAGTTCGCGCATGCGGTGCTTGTCCCGGCAGGCCGCAACGGCGTACAGGCGGATGAAAGGGAAGGCCGAGTTTCTCCGCGGTCAACGCGGCGATCAGCGTGGGCCGGTCGGCCACCGCGACGATGCCGTCGACTGGCGCGGCGCTGAGCGATTTCCGCGGCTTTCTCCGGCTCTTCGAACCGAATGGGGATCGCCCGGTCGCGCCATGGATCTTCCAGAACGTGGCAGCGGTCGGTGGCCAGAGTTACTTCGATACCGCGCGCCCGCGCCGCCTCCGCGAACGATCGGGTCTGGTAGCCGGTAGTCGCGGCGACGAGCAGAATGTGCGGCATGGTGGGACGCTTCGATTGTACGCAGGTCAGTTTGCGTTGAGGTCCGTCAAGGGCGGTTCACGCAGTCCGGTGAGAGTCGATATCGGCAGCGCAACATTCTGCAGCAGCGGGCGTTGCTCCGGGTTGGTACGCGGCGGGTTGGTGCGCCACGCTCTGATGCTGTGTCAGCGCGGCCCGGGCGCTTCATAAATACTCAAGAGGCGCTCACACTCCAGGCATTCGCAGGTGATAGGGGGATTCATACCCCGCCTTACGTGCTATGACGGGATAATCACCTCAGCGCTTGCTTTTCCCCTTTTATTCGCCTAACATATTTTCAAATGGCCCTTACTCGCAGGCAAAAGGAAGTTCTCGACTTCATTGCGGCGTATCAGGTGGAAAACGGTTACAGCCCCAGTTACGAAGAAATGGCCAGGGGTTTGAAACTCGCCTCCATTGCAACCGTTCACAAACACATCTCGGCGCTCGACAAGAAAAATTATCTGCAGCGCAGCCACAACCAGAGCCGCTCCATCGATGTGGCGCCGCGTTATCTGCAGGAACAGCGGCGCAACCGCTTCCAGGCTTCACTCGAAGTGCCTCTGCTTGGGAGCATCGCCGCCGGCCAGCCGGTCGAGACTTACAGCGATCCCGCCACGGTCAGCTTCGCGGATTTCGTCGGGCAAAAAGACACGTACGCGCTTCGCGTGCGCGGGGATTCGATGATCGAGGACCATATCTGCGAAGGCGATATGATTCTCGTCGAGAACACTGCGCAGGCGCGCGACGGCGATATCGTGGTCGCTCTGGTCGGAGGAACTGAAACCACACTGAAGCGCTTCTATCTCGAAGCCGGAAATATGGTTCGCCTGCAGCCGGCGAATTCGGCCATGAGCCCGATTCGCGTTCCGGCTCAGGACGTGCAGATGCAGGGACGATTGCTGGCCGTCCTGCGAAAGTATTAGGCTGAAACGCGATCTACGAGGAAGACGCGCTCGCGTACTCGCGCTCGGCGCGCACCCAGTCCTCGATGGGCGATCCACCCTGACCGCCCCGCTATTCCCAGTAACCGTACGCCATCTTTGCGATTACTTCGGTGGTGTTACCGGCAGGAACGGCGATTGGTTCAGCGGTTTCAACAGACGCGGCTTTGCTGTGCTTTGCCGCGGTTACGCGGGGGGTCTTCGGCTTTGCGGCACGCGCGGTCCTGGGAGCCGCGGCGGCCACGTTTTCTTTGACGATTACTTGTTTTTTTGCCATAGCGCCTACCCTTTGAGTATAAGCGCCGCATGTTACATTTCCGGCAAAAAATGTTTTATTTAATGTATTCATAAAATCACGCTAAGCTTGTGGGTGATCTCCGTTTGCGTACCTGCTCGAAACCCGTCCTGGCCGCGCTGCTCTGTGCAGCGTCGCTCTCCGCAAAGCTGGTCGAGGTTTCGATCGACGGCATCGTCCACCCGGTCACAGTGCGTGTTATCTCGTCTGCTATTGCCCAGGCCGAGCGCGAGCACGCCGACGCCCTGCTGATCCGCCTCAGCACGCCCGGCGGCTTCATGGATGCCACTCGCGACATCGTCGAAAGAATCTTCCACTCGCCCGTTCCCGTAATCATGTGGACCGGACCTTCGGGCGCGCGCGCCGCTTCGGCGGGTTTCTTTCTGCTCGAAGCGGGCGACATCGCGGCGATGGCGCCGGGAACCAACACCGGCGCGTCGCATCCCGTTCTCGAGGGCGGCGGCGAGATGGATTCGGTGATGAAATCGAAGGTCGGGAACGACGCGGCGGCGCTGATGCGCACCATCGCCACGCATCGCGGCCGCAATGTGCAGTCGGCCGAAAAAGCCGTTCGCGAAAGCGTTTCGTGGACCGAACGTGAAGCTCTCGACCAGCACCTGATCGATCTGATCGCGCCCGATCCGGCGCTCTCTCATCAGGCAGCTGGAGGGCCGCCAGATCACCCGCTTCGACGGCCGCGCGCAAACGCTGCATTTCGCCGACAGCTCCATCGAGGCTATGCAGCCCGCACTGCGCGAGCGCGTTCTGCTCGCGATCGCCGATCCCAACATCGCGCTGCTGCTGCTCGTCCTCGGCGCGCTGGGAATCTATGCCGAGTTCTCGTCGCCCGGCCTGTTCGCGCCGGGCGTGATCGGCGCGATCCTGGTGCTGCTGGGCCTCACCGCGCTTTCGCTGTTTCCGATCGACTGGCTGGGCGCGGCGCTGATGATTCTGGGGCTGATCTTTTTCATCCTCGAAGCCAAATATCCGACGCACGGAGTTCTGACGGTGGGCGGCGCGGTCGCGCTGGCGCTGGGCGCGGTAATGCTGATCGATACAAGCGTTCCCGAACTGCGCGTGCGCTGGTCAGCACGGCCCTTGGACTCGCTATCCCGTTCGCTCTGATCACGAGTTTCCTTTTCTCGATCGCGATGCGCGCCCGGCGCAATAAGGTAGTTACCGGCGCCGAAGGGATGATCGGGCAGACGGGAGTGGCGGTGGGCGAACTCAACCCTGCCGGGACCATCCTTGTCCGGGGTGAATACTGGAATGCGCAGGCGTCGGGCCGCGTTGCCGCAAGCGAGCCGGTGCGCATCACCGGGATCGATGGACTGACGTTACGGGTGGAGGCGCTGACCGGACGAATCATGCCCGCCAAGGAGACATGAATGGAAGGCCTTCCGTTTCTTCTGCTGATCCTGATTGTCGGGATCTATCTGCTTTCTTCGATCAAGATCCTGGCCGAGTACGAGCGCGGCGTGATCTTCCGTCTGGGCCGGCTGCTTCCGCAGGCGAAAGGGCCGGGGGTCGTTCTCGTTTTCGCGCCGCTCGACCGGATGGTGCGGATTTCGCTGCGCATCGACACCATCGAAGTCCCGCCGCAGGATGTGATCACGCGCGACAACGTGACCGTGAAGGTGAACGCGGTGATTTACTTTCGCGTCGTGGAGCCGCGGCTCGCGGTGACTGAGGTTTCGAACTTCCTCTACGCTACTTCGCAGCTCGCGCAGACCACGCTGCGCAGCGTTCTGGGCGAAGTGGACCTCGACGATCTGCTGAGCAAGCGCGACGAGCTGAACGTGCGGCTGCAGGCGATTCTCGATCAGCACACTTCGCCCTGGGGCGTGAAGGTGACGCTGGTTTCCGTGAAGCAGGTGGACCTGCCGGAGCAGATGATCCGCGCCATCGGGCAGGCAGGCGGAGGCGGAGCGCGAGAAGCGCGCCAAGATCATTCACGCCGAGGGCGAGTATACGGCGTCGGAAAAACTGGCCATGGCGGCTGAAGTAATTCAGAGACAACCGGCCGCAATCCAGCTACGCTATTTACAGACGCTGGTGGAGATCGGAACGGAGAAGAATACGACGATCGTGTTTCCGCTTCCCATCGATATTTTGACCTCGCTCGACCGCGTTCTCGGCGGCGCCAAGCGGGATGAGGCAGGCAAATCGTAAACATGGCTCAGATGGAAGGCGAGAAGGAACTGGTTCTCGGGAACAAACAGCTCATCAGTCTTTTCTTCGTGATCGTGGCCCTTTGCGGCGTGTTTTTCGCGCTGGGTTACATGATGGGGCGGCCTTCGGGCAAACAGATCGCCGCGATTCCGGACGGCAGCGCGGCGGCGTCAGCGGCGACTGTCTCACCCGCTCCCGCATCATCGCAGGAATCGGAGCCGCCACGGGAGACTGCGCCGGCGGACGCCCAGCCTGCACCGTCGGATGCTCAACCCCAAACCCCGGCCACACAGACCCAGGCCGCCCGCGATGTGCCGGCTACGGCGCCTGCCGCCCCCGCCGCCACGGAAGCGGGCGCGACCTACCTGCAGGTGACCGCGCTGGGCCGGGCCGACGCCGAGAATCTGGTAAAAACCCTCAAGGAGCAGAATTTCCCCGCGCTGCTCGCCGACAGCTCAAAGCCGACCCTCTTTCGCGTCGTCGTCGGGCCGTATCATCAGACGGCGGACGTGGCGGATGCGAAGGCGCGTTTAAAGGCGCTCGGATTCGCCAACGCCTTCGTCCAGAAGTGAGTTTCGTACGGGATAATACTCGCGTTGGCTCGAGACCCACGCTCGAACGGGCCAGTGAACTCACGAAACATTAAATTCGGCCGCCTGCGTTAAAACCATCACGTTGGATGTTTTTTTGCAGGCTATCGGGCGGGCTGAAATTATGTTGTCATATCTGGAAATGCCGCACGAAGAAGCGACCCGCGAGAGTCGCGGTCCGCAGGTCTTGCCGTGCAACGAGAAGTACCGGCTGCTGAGGGAACTGGTTCAGGCGATTCATGAGTTGAACACGCTCCAGAGCCAGCAGACGCGCGCCATCATCAATGAGGATTCCGACTTCAGCCGTTTCGACCTGTTGCTCCACGTTGCGCAGGAGAGAAAAGAGGCGGCGAAGTATCGCTGGATGGAGCATGTCGAATCGCACGGGTGCGGGGACGCGGGGACACGCGAATGGCACTGACGCCAGCGGAGCGGGAACGGCTCATCGACAGCCGGGCGAAGATTCAATCGGTCGCGCGATCGTTGAAACATGTCAATCCGAAAGAAGTGGCCGATTATTCCCAGGTTGAGGAGTGCCTTGAAGACGCTGACCGGAGCCTGACGGAAACGCTCCGAAAAAAGTCGCCTGGCCCGGAGACAAGTAGGCCATAATTATGAGCATCACCGCACACGGATGCGCTTCGAATGTCAGCCACGATGCACGAAATGCTGCGAACAACAGGGTTTCGTTTACCTGACTGAAGGCGATATCCCACGCCTTGCTGAATTCCTCAAAATGACCGCCGCGGCCTTCGAGCAGCGCTATGTTTACCGAACGAGAAACATCCGGCGTCTGCGCGTTCCGAGACACGCGCAATGCGAGTTTCTTAAGGATGGCGGCTGCTCAGTCCATCAAGCCAAGCCGTTTCAATGTGCGGCGTTCCCCTTCTGGCCGGACCTGGTTGGCAACAGGAAGAACTGGTGCAAAACGGGCGAATGGTGCCCCGGAATCGACAAGGGTGAACTGGTGCAGATTCAGATGGCGAGAGCCGTTGCCGCAGACATGCGCACCGCCCACCCCCATCTCTACTGAACTCAAACCCTCAATTCATACCCCAGACCCTGCATCCCGGCTATAATCCGATCCCGCAGCGCCGTGATCTCGTCCGAAGAAAGCGTCCGGTCGGCGGCGCCGGCCACTACCCGGAAAGAAACGCTCTTCTTCCCTTCCGCCAAACGCTCGCCCTGATACTCGCGGACATATTCGATCTTTTCAGCGAGCTCACCTGCGAAGCGGCGGATCTTCAGTTCCAGATCCCCGGCCAGCTCACGGGCGCCGGCGATTACGGAAAGGTCGAAGGCGCTCGTCGGGAATCGCCGCACCGGCGTGTAACTAGCACGCGCGGGGGTCAGTTCGCGCAGCAGCGCAAGATCGATATCGAGCACCGCCGCCCTGCCATTCTCAACCAGACTCGGATGCAATTCGCCCAGCCTTCCGAACGGCCGCCCATCCCACCACAACTCAGCGCATCGCGCCGGGTGCTCCCACGTATGCGGCTCGGTGGTACGAACATGCAGATCAGGCGCCAGACACTCTGCCACGCGTTTCAGTTCGAGTAATCCCGAGGCGTTCTTCCCAAAGACCGCGGCTGTCAGATGCTGCCGCTCTTCCGGCTTACCGGCGGCCTTGTGAATTTCATGCCCGATTTCGAACAGCCGGAATTCATCGAAATGCTTCGCGTTCTCGACGATGTTGCGATGGATTCCCGGCAACAGCGAAGTCCGCAGCAACTCCTGCCCGGCCGCAATCGGATTCAGCACCCGGACATGATCTTCCAGCGGCAGGCCGAATCGCCGCGCTTCCTCTTCGCTGACGAACGAATAATTCGAGACTTCCGTATAACCCTGCGCCGTCATCATCCGCCGCACACCGCGCAGAAACTCGCGCTCCGGCGGGTCGAACGAGGGCGCGCATGGCACCAGCGGCGGCTTCGGTTCGATCGAATCGTAGCCGATCATGCGCCCCACTTCTTCGACCAGATCGTCCGGCATCGCAACGTCTTTCGTCGCGCGCCACGAAGGCACGGTTACAGACAACAGTTTTGGCCGGATTTCCGTCACGCCAAATTGGAGCGCCTCGAGAATTCGCCGGACTTCCGCCGGTTCGAGCTCGCGCCCCAGCTTCCGCGCCAGCCAGTCAAGATCGAGCGGAACCGGATCCGGCTCGCGTAAAGTGCCCGACCGGTCCGCCAGCCCGCCCACCAGCCTGGCCCCCGGTGAAAGCATTGGCAGCATATCGATAGCTCTTGCCAGGGCCCGCACCGTGTTATGCGGATCCTGCGCTTTCTCGAATCGCATCGAAGCATCGGTGCGCAGCTTGAGCGCCGCGGAAGTCTTGCGCACGCTCGCGGCGTTGAAATTCGCCGCTTCGAACACAATGGAAGTAGTTGTATCCGAAATCGCGCTCGCCAGACCGCCAATCACGCCCGCGATCCCGATCGGTCCCGCCGCATCCGCGATCACCAGATTCGAAGGCGTGAGCTCATACTCCTCATGATTCAACGCCACGATGCGTTCGCCTTCGCGCGCCGGACGCGCCCATATCGTGTCGCCGTGCAGCTTCGCCCGATCGTACGCATGCGTCGGCTGCGCCAACTCCGCCATGATGTAGTTCGTCAGGTCGACAATGTTGTTGATCGGGTTCAGCCCAACCGCCGTGAGCCGCGCCTGCAGCCACAACGGCGAAGGCTGCACCCTGACGTTCTCGAACACCAGCGCGCTGAATCGCGGGCACAGCGCGAGGTCTTCGATCTCGATCTTCACCGGCCCGCCGGGCGCCGGCAAATTGCCGAGCCAGACCGGATCGCGCAGATTCTTGCCAGTGATCGCGGCCACTTCGCGCGCCATTCCGTGATGGCCCCAAAGATCCGGCCGGTGGGTGATGCTCTTGTTATCGATCTCGATCACGCTGTCGGGAAACGGAATCTCGCCGCCCCGCAGCTCGAGAATTCCGGCGTTGATCGCGATTGATGCCCAGCTCCGCCGCGCTCGCCAGCATGCCATCGCTTTCGACGCCCGAGACCGATCTTCACTCCCAGCGGAACGTAAACCGTGCGGAGCCCCGCGCGGCAATTCGGCGCGCCGCAAACCACGGTTTTCCTGCCATACCGACCCGCATCCACAATGGCTTTGACGTTGTGGCTGCCTGGGTTATTCAATGTGATCGGCTCGACGCTCTCCACCGTCGCCGGCGACCGCATCGGCCAGCAGCGCGCCCACCGTTTCGACGCCTTCGCACTCGGCGGTCTTCATCGTGATCAGGCGTTCCAGCGCCTCCGCCGGCACGTCCAGGCCATCCACAAATCCGCGAATCCAGCTATAAGAGAATTTCAAAACTGCCTCAGGAATCGCAGATCGCCGCTCTGCAGCCACCGGATATCGTCAATCCCATACCGCATCATCACGAGGCGCGTCAGCCCCAGCCCGAACGCGAAACCGTTCCACTCCGCCGGGTCGATGCCGCTCAACCGCAGCACATGCGGATTCACCAGGCCGCACGGCAGCAACTCCACCCACCCGCTCTGCTTGCACACCGGGCAGCCATCGCCGCCGCAGATCAGGCAGCGGATATCGAGCTCGAATCCCGGCTCGACGAACGGAAAAAATCCCGGCCGCAGCCGCACCGTGACATCGCGCTTGAAGATCGCGGTCAGCAGCGTCTTCATGAAATAAATCAGATTCCCTACCGAGACATTCCGGTCGATCATCATGCCTTCGAGCTGATAAAACGTGTGCTCGTGCGACGCATCCACGCTCTCATTGCGGAAGACGCGGCCCGGCGCGATCATGCGCAGCGGCGGCCCCAGCTTTTCCATGCCGCGCACCTGCACGGGCGAAGTGTGCGTGCGCAGCAAGATAGCCGCCGTCGAGCCAGAACGTATCCTGCATATCGCGCGCCGGATGATCCGCCGGAATATTCAGCGCGTCGAAATTGTGGAATTCGGTTTCGACCTCCGGCCCGTCCAGCACGGTGAATCCGAGCGACCGGAACAGGTCTTCGATCTCCCACTGGATCTGCGTGATCGGATGCAGGCTGCCGGGCCGCACGCCCGGCGCGGGAACGGTAAGGTCGATCCACTCGGCATCGAGGCGTTTCGCCAGCGCCGCGCGCTCGAACCCGGCTTTGCGTTTCTCGTACGCCGCCTCGAGCGTCTGCTTCGCAGTATTGATGAACTTGCCCGCGCTCTGCGCGTTCCTCGGGCGAGAGCTTGCCCATGTCTTTGCTGAGCTGCGCGAGGACGCCTTTGCGCCCCAGCACTTCCACGCGCACGGCTTCCAGCTCTTCGGCGTGTCGCGGCGGCCTGGATTCGCGCCAGGGCGCTATCGACGAGATCCTGCATTCATCTACGGCTGCGGGCAGATAGGCCTGCTGCGCCCCGCCCAGTTCCCAGCCCAGATGATTCAGATAAAACAGCACCAGCACTTCCGGATATTCGCCCTTGAAGTGCTCATAGGCGCGCGTCTGCCAGCCCTCGGTCAGATACTGCTTCGCGTCCAGATCCTTCGCGAAAAAACCTTCTTCGTTCGGCACGCCGAGAAAATTCAGCACTGCCGCGATCATGTCCATGTGCGAAATCAGAATGGCCTGCGCAAGGTCGGTGGCAAACTCCTCGTCCTGCTCGTTCAACCGCTGCCAGAAGCGGGGCGCGGCTTTGCGCAGACTCTCGGTATTCACCTTCGCCAGATGCGTGCGGAGTCTTGAACCGTTCGTAAAGCTGGTACGTCTTCAGTTTGCCGATCGAAATACCGCGTAACAGTTGCGGCAGGCGCTCTTCGCCGAGTTGCAGAAACACGCCTGAAAGCTGCATAAGAGGCCAGCGTAACACAATGCGTTACAATAGCCCGTTTGGCGCAATATCATCATCCTCGGCGCACAATGGGGCGACGAAGGCAAAGGAAAGCTCGTCGATCTGCTTGCCGGCAGATTCGACTACATCGTTCGCTTTCAGGGCGGCCATAACGCCGGCCACACCATCCTGATCGGCGACCGGAAATTCGTTCTGCGCCTGGTTCCCAGCGGCATTCTGCACCCCGGAAAAATCGCGGTCATCGGCAACGGCCTGGTGGTGGATCCGCTCGCGCTGCTCGAAGAAATCGGCCAACTGACGCCGCCGGAGTCGATGTCGCGCACCAGCTCCGCATCAGCAATCGCTGCCAGGTTCTGCTGCCGACTCACCGCCTGCTCGAAAAAATCAGCGAAGCGATTCCCGGCAAGGTTCCCATCGGCACCACTTCGCGCGGCATCGGTCCCTGCTATGAGGACAAAGCCGCGCGCCGCGGCATCCGCATGGCCGACCTGCTCGATCCGGCGATTATTCCCGGCGCCGTGCGCGCTCTGTTCGAGGAGCATCTCACCGCGCGCGGGCCTTCGGCCTTGACGAGGCGGCGATCGATATCGACGACATCGTCGCGCGCTACAGCGAAGCCGCCGAACGCATCCGGCCGCTGGTTTGCGACACCGTGCGGCTTCTTGCCGACGCCATGGCGGCGGACAAGAACCTGCTGTTCGAAGGCGCCCAGGGCACCATGCTCGATCTCGACCACGGCACTTATCCCTTTGTGACTTCATCCAGCGCCTCCGCGGGCGGCGCCTGCACCGGAACCGGCGTGCCGCCCACGAAAATCGACGGCGTCATCGGCATTTCGAAGGCTTACACGACGCGCGTCGGCGGCGGCCCGTTCCCTTCCGAAGCGCTCGATTCCATGGGCGATCTGCTGCGCAATCGCGGCCACGAATTCGGCTCCGTCACCGGGCGTCCCCGCCGCTGCGGCTGGTTCGACGTGCCGGTGATCCGCTATTCCGCCGCCATCAACGGATTCGACAGCATGGTGTTGACGAAGCTCGATGTGATGGATGAGCTCGACGAAATCCCCGTTTGCGTGGCGTATCAAATCGACGGCGCGACCACCTGCGACATGCCCGCCACATTCCGCGAACTCGCGAAGGCCGAGCCGGTCTTCGAACGCCTCCCCGGCTGGAAGACATCCACCAAAGGGATCTCCGAATGGACCGAGCTTCCCCGCGCCGCCCAGCGATACATTCTTTTCCTCGAAGCGCAATCCGGCGTGGAAGTCGGCTGCATCTCCACCGGACCCGAGCGCACCGAAACGATTCTCCGCGCCGGAACCC
Source organism: Terriglobia bacterium (assembly GCA_963764845.1). Classification (GTDB taxonomy): domain Bacteria; phylum Acidobacteriota; class Terriglobia; order Bryobacterales; family Bryobacteraceae; genus BOG-234. The sequence continues at coordinate 455,103 of CAVXUE010000003.1, forward strand.
GCTTCGCCAAACTCACCGGCCGATTGTAGTAAGAAGCACTGCGGAACCCGGCCTTGATCGCCCGTGCTTTTGGCAGACTCCGTGCCTGATCAAGCGCGGTGACACGTCAATTCTTTCTTCTATTTCGCCGTCGCGTCGACAGCCTGGGGTCAGGTAGATGCCCAGGCCATCGTCCGCACAGTCCGTTGCAAACTGCGAGCGCGACTGGCGCGCCAGCATGAGTTGGGCGTGGACCCAGACCGACGTTTCCTGTTCCGAAGGACAAGAAGGAAGTGACGGTTTCGGAGATGGTGCCGCTCGAAGGCACGCCGTGGGAGCGCGTGATCATGAAGGACGGGCACCCGCTGACGCCGGAAGAGCAGCGCAGGGAAAATCGCAAATTCGAGAAGGCGCATGAAACAGCGCGAGAGCGAGTCGCACTGCCGAACGCGAGGCCCGGATCCGCAAATACGAAAACGAGCGGGCTTTCATAAAAGACATTCCCGACGGCTTACAATTTCACTCTGTTGGGCGAGGAAAACGTGGACGGGACGCCCGGCCTGGCTGATACGGATGACGCCGCGGCCGGGTTTCGTCCCCACTGCCACACACGCTGCCATGCTGAAGCATTTCGAGGGCAAGCTCTGGATCGATAAGGAGGACCTTCAATGGGTCAAAGCGGACGCGGAGGCGAAGGATACCGTGAGCATCGGCTGGTTCGTTGCGCGCGTCGGGCGCGGGTGCGCGTTTCACTTTTGAGCAGACACGCGTTGCGAACGGTCTCTGGATGCCCAAGCCGGCTGACGGTCAACGGCCTTGTGCGCGTAATGATGGTTTACGGCAAGGGTTTGAATGAAGAAGTCATATACTCGGGCTATCACCTCGAGAACAACTCGAGGCCGGAACGCGCTGATAGAGTCGATTAGTGCATGAAAAAAGTTCTTGCCGTCATGAGCGATTTGTTCTTTTCGGCAAAGATCAACGACGCCGCAAAGAAACTCGGCATGACCGCCGGTGTTCGTCAAAGATAAGGCCGTTGCGCTCGAACAGTTGAAATCGAATCCCGCGCTGGTGATCTTCGATCTGAACTGCGCCTCAGCCGACCCGCTCGAGCTGATCCGAGCCGCGAAGGAAGCCGCGGCGATCCCCACGGTCGGATTCGTCTCCCACGTGCAGACGGATCTGAAGCAACAGGCCAGGAGGCCGGCTGCGATACCGTAGTGGCCCGATCCGTCTTCGCGCAGAATCTGCCGGCGATTCTGGACTCGCAACAAGTTCGCGAAGCAAATTGAGCTTCTCCCGCGCCGCCCCGGAATCGATCGATTCCTCCGCCCGCGCCACGCCTTCGCGGAAATCCACCGCCTTACTCGCCGCCACCAAAGCCAGAGCCGCATTCATCAGCACGATATCGCGCGCCGCGCCGCGCTCGCCATTCAAGAACCGCTTCGGCAATGGCCCGGTTCGCTTCGACATCCCCGCCCTGAATCCCACTCCCCGGTTGCACCGCCAAACCGAAATCGCGAGGCGACAACTCGATCCGCGAAACCGCCCCGTGCTGCGATGGCGAAAACCGTCGACGGCCCCGTGATCGTCAATTCCCCCAGCCCATCCGATCCATGCACCACATATCCGCGATGCGAGCCCAGCCGCGCCATCGCGCCCGCAATTTTCTCCGCCGCTTCGTCCGACCACGTGCCCGCCACCTGAATTTCCGCCCGCGCCGGATTCGTCAGCGGCCCCAGAAAATTGAACGCCGTCCGCATCTTCAGCTCAATCCGCACCGGCTGCACATTGCGCGTCGCGCCATGAAATGTGGGCGCAAACAGGAACCCGATGCCCACCTCCCGAATCGCCCGCGCCACCATTTCCGGCTCGATCGCGGTCCGCACGCCCAGCGCTTCCAGAACATCCGCGCTGCCGCACCGGCTCGAAATCGACCGGTTGCCGTGCTTCGCCACGCGCACGCCCGCGCCCGCCACCACAAACGCCGCGACGGTCGAAATATTGAACGTCGGACGTCCCGTTGCCGCCCGTGCCGCACGTATCGAGCACCGGCCGATAGCTGTCTTCGATCGGAACCACGCGCGCGGCATCGCGCATCGCGCGCGCGAATCCGGTCAGTTCATCCACCGTCTCGCCTTTCATGCGCAGGGCGGTCAGAAACGCGGCGGTCAGCACGGGAGTCGATTCGCCCGGCCAGCAGAGCGCGCATCGCGTCCTCGGCCTCGGGCTCGCTGAGCGAACGGCCCTCCACCACGGCATGCAGGAACGTCAGGATCGGCGCAGGGGTCATGGTAAGTTGAAGCTTGTGCGCACGCGACGTGGTCGGCCGTGCGTGCAAACCAAGAGTATAGCAGCAACCGCCCCAAAATGAAAATCCACGAGTATCAGGCCAAGACCATCCTGGCCAAATACAATGTCCCCGTGCCTCGCGGGGAGGTGGCGTTCACCGTCGCCGAAGCCGAGACGGCCGCGAAGAACATCGGCGGCAGCGTGGTCATCAAAGCGCAGATTCACGCCGGCGGACGCGGCAAGGGTGGCGGCGTCAAAGTCGCGAAGAATGCCGCCGAGGCCGCCGTCATCGCCGAGCAGATCCTCGGCATGACGCTCATCACGCACCAGACCGGGCCCGAAGGGCCGCGTGGTGCAGCGCGTGCTCGTCGAAGAAACGCTTCCCATCGAGCGCGAGCTTTATCTCGGCATCGTTCTCGATCGCGCCGCGGGCAAGATCATCTTCATGGCGTCCGCCGCGGGCGGCATGGAGATCGAAGAAGTCGCCGCGAAAACGCCCGAAGCCATTCTCAAGGAATTCATCGAGCCCGGCCTCGGCCTGCATGCCTTATCAGGCGCGCAATCTGGCGTTCGGGATCGGCATCCCGGCGCCGGCCATCAACGGCGCGGTGGCCGCCATGATCGCGCTCGCGAAGGCCTGCCTCGAGATGGATGCCTCGCTCGCCGAAATCAATCCCTTCATCCTCACGAAGGACAACAAAGTCTACGCGCTCGACGCCAAGATCAACTTCGACGACAACGCGCTCTTCCGCCACAAGGACCTCGTCGAGCTGCGCGATCTGAACGAAGAAGATCCGCTCGAAGTCGAAGCCTCGAAATTCGGCCTGAACTACATCAAGCTCGATGGCGACATCGCCTGCATGGTGAATGGCGCGGGCCTCGCCATGGCCACCATGGACATCATCAAGTACGCGGGCGGCAGCCCCGCCAACTTCCTCGATGTCGGCGGCGGCGCCAATGCGGATCAGGTGAAGAACGCCTTCCGCATCCTGCTTTCCGACCCGGGCGTGAAGGCGGTGCTCATCAACATCTTCGGCGGAATTCTGCGCTGCGACACGCTGGCCACCGGCGTCGTCGCCGCCGCCCGCGATCTCGGAATCAAGGTTCCGATCGTCATCCGCATGGAAGGCACCAACGTGGAACTGGGCCGCCAGGTTCTCGCCGAATCCGGCTTCAACTTCACGGTCGCCGATGGCATGAAGGACGCTGCGGAAAAAGTCGTCGCCCTTGCCAGAGGAGCGAAATAATGAGCGTACTCGTAGATCAGAACACGCGCCTGCTCGTGCAGGGCTTCACCGGCCGCGAAGGCACCTTCCACGCCGAGCAGGCCATCGCCTACGGCACGAACGTGGTCGGCGGCGTCACGCCCGGCAAAGGCGGATCGTCGCATCTCGACCGCCCGGTCTTCAACACGGTCGCGCAGGCCGTCAAAGCAACCGGCGCGAACGCGACCGTGATCTTCGTTCCGCCGCCTTACGCGGCCGACGCCATCCTGGAAGCGGCCGACGCGGGCATCGCGCTGATCGTCTGCATCACCGAAGGCATTCCGGTGATCGACATGGTGAAGGCCTGGGAATTTCCTGCAAGAGCGAAGAACGCTCGCGCCTCGTCGGCCCCAACTGCCCCGGCGTGATTTCGCCTGGCAAATGCAAGATCGGCATCATGCCGGGACACATTCATCTGCAGGGGCACGTGGGCGTGGTTTCGCGCTCCGGCACTCTGACCTATGAAGCCGTGGGCCAGCTCACCAAACTCAACATCGGCCAATCCACCTGCATCGGAATCGGCGGCGATCCCATCATCGGCACCAACTTCCTCGACGCCATCAAACTGCTCGATGCCGACCCCGACACGCACGCCATCGTCATGATCGGCGAGATCGGCGGCAACGCCGAAGAGACTGCCGCGGCCTACATCGGCGCGAACGTGAAGAAGCCGGTGGTCGGATTCATCGCGGGACAAACCGCGCCTCCCGGACGCCGCATGGGCCACGCGGGCGCCATCATCTCCGGCGGCTCCGGCGCCGCGCCGGACAAGATCCGCGCCATGGAGAAGGCCGGCATCACGGTCTGCTCCTCGCCCGCGCAAATCGGCGAAAACATTCAGAAACGACTAAAACAACTAAAACGAATGCAAACGACCTTTTCCATCATCAAACCGGACGCCGTCGCCTCCGGCAAAGCGGGCAAGATCCTGTCTCTCCTCGAAGACAACGGGTTCCGCATCGTGGCGCTCAGAATGACGAAGCTGAGCCAGTCGCAGGCCGAAGGCTTCTACGCGGTTCACCGCGAGCGGCCGTTCTATCGGCAGCCTCGTGAAGTTCATGACCGAAGGGCCGGTCATCGTGATGGCTCTCGAGCGCGAGGACGCGGTGAAGAAACTGCGCGAAGTCATGGGCGCGACCAACCCGGCCAACGCCGCCGAAGGCACGGTGCGCAAGCTCTACGCGGAAGCATCGAGCGCAACGCGATCCACGGCTCCGATGCTCCGGAAACCGCCGCCGAAGAACTGAAATTTTTCTTCACGCAACGTTGAGCTGAACCAGCTCTGACGCATCACAATATCCGCAAAGGATCTCCCGGACCGGATGAATTGGCCACAAGCGGAGGCCCGCTCGCGAACCGCGCCCGCATCCGCCCGATCGCAATCGAAGCCCTCAGTAGCGCCCCCACCGGAAGCAACCCACCCACGCGGTGATTCGCAACCGCCGCCAGTCCCATCGAAGCGATGCACCCGCAGGCCGAACAATCCGGATTCCCGCCGAACTGGCACGGCGTAATCGGAGTCCGCAGATCCGCCGATAAACTCGCGGTCGTGGCCGCGAAAGCGCATGCTTCTGGACTTGCCGGAGGCTTCGAAAATTCCCGGATCATCGCCTCCGGCATTTCCAGTTTCGAATAGCGCTTTCTCAGCTCCAGCATCTCCGCGATCGCCCGCGCGCGCTCCGCTTTCGTCAACATCTCCGGCAAATCGTCGCCGATCTGCGGCGTAAACAAACTGAACCACACTCTCACAATCTCCGGCCGCGGCGTCCAGAAATCGAGAAACGCCTTCAGATATCCTTCGCGCTTCATCATTTGCCCGGTAATGGTGCAATGAATCGTTATCTTTCGATCGGCAATATTTTTCAGGATCCGTGCATAAGTCGCGGGCGCGCGGCGCGCGTCGTGCTCCGCCTCAGACCGTCAATCGACACCGCCACCGTAAGACGCGGCATCGTCGCCCATCCCAACGGAATCTCCCGGAACGCGCTGGTAACGATCTGCACATGAATGCCGCGCTCCACAAGTTGCGGAACCAGAATCTGCAGCTCCCGATAACGCACCAGCGGATCCCCTCCAACAAGCGAGAGATGCAGGGGCTTGATTTTGTCGACAATGCCAAGAACCCGCTCCACCAGCGCCTGCCCTTTGAGATCCTGCAGGTCGCGCAGCGTGACGCCGTCGTCACCCAAATGAGCGCTGTCGTACGCGTAACAACCCGGACAGCGCAGCGGACATTCCTTCGTTATTTCCAGTGAGAGCGATGGCCGTTCGCCTCTGAGGATCTTGCCCCAGGCCTTGATGATTTCCTGTTTTTGCACTCTGCCGATTTCCCTTGAAGCCTGTCTTACGGCGATTGATGCCCTCAGTGACGAGACGGTTACAAAGATCCTGGGGAAATCCCATTCGGCGTCTACTATTAATTCAGTGGACTCGCAACCGCGCGAAAGCAATTCCAATTCCGGTGGCACGCTCGACCCGGCCGATTGGGCCGCGTTCCGGCATCAGGCGCACCGGATGCTCGACGACATTCTGGACTATATCGAAAACATTCGCGATCGTCCCGTCTGGCAGCCGATTCCTGAAGAAGTGCGCGAGCGTTTCCGCGCCGAGCTTCCCGCCGGGCCGTCGGATCTGGCCGCGGTTCACGACGAATTCATGCGCTACATTCTGCCGTTTGCCGCCGGCAACGTGCATCCCGGCTTCATGGGCTGGGTGCACGGAGCCGGCACGCCGGTGGGCATGGTGGCGGAAATGCTGGCCGCCGGATTGAACGCCAATCTGGGCGGCCGCGACCACATTCCCATCGAAGTGGAGCGCCAGGTGGCCGGCTGGATGCGGCAAACTCTTCGGATTTCCGGAGAGCGCCAGCGGACTGTTCGTCACCGGCGCGTCCATGGCGAATCTCATCGGCGTGCTGGTGGCGCGCGATACGGAGCTGGGTTTTGAGACGCGCTGCGCGGGCGTGGAAGCCGGCGGCGAAGCGGCTGACGGCGTACGCTTCCGCGGCGGTCCATGGCTGCATCGCCAGGGCGCTGGATATCGCGGGCATCGGCAGCGACGCGCTGCGCCGAATCGCCGTGGATCGGCCGCTATCCGCATTGACCTCGACGCCTTGCGCGCCGCCATCGATGCGGATCGCCGTGCCGGTTTCACGCCTTTCTTGCTGGTGGGAACCGCCGGAACCGTGGACACCGGCGCCATCGACGATCTGGATGCGCTGGCCGCGTCTGGCCCGCGCCGAGGGTTTGTGGTTCCACGTGGACGGCGCGTGCGGCGCGCTGGCCATGCTGGCGCCCGATCTGGCGCCGCGGCTGAAGGGCATCGAGCGCGCCGATTCGCTGGCCTTCGATTTTCACAAGTGGGGGCAGGTGCCCTACGACGCCGGCTTCGTGCTGGTGCGCGACGGCGTGCTGCATCGGCAGACTTTCGCCACTTCCGCGCCTTATTTGAGGCGCGAGGCGCAGGGACTGGCCGCCGGATCGCCCTGGCCGTGCGATTTCGGGCCGGATCTTTCGCGCGGCTTTCGCGCGCTGAAGACCTGGTTCACGTTCAAGGTGTATGGCGCGGATGCGTTGGGCGCGGCCATCGCGCGCACCTGCGAGCTGGCGCGCTATCTGGAAAACCGCATCGCGCAAACGCCGGAGCTGGAACTGGCCGCGCCGGTGGAACTGAACATGGTCTGTTTCCGTTACCGCGCCGGAAGAGCGCGCAGCGCATGAATGCGCGGATCGCGGTCGAGCTGCAGGAGTCCGGCGTGGCGGCGCCCTCCACCACGGTGATCGGAGGCAAGCTGGCCATTCGCGCGGCCATCGTGAATCATCGCACGCAGACCGCGCGATCTGGACGCTCTGGTGGAGAGGACCGTGGCGCTGGGCCGCGCCCTCGGAGATCGCGCGTGCGCAGCAGCGCCGTCGCCAGTCGAGCGCCGCCAACCGATTGGCCGCCGCGCCTGGCTCGCGAAGCTGCCCTGCGCGATGTCGAGGCGCGCATCGCCGCCGAGCCCGAAGCCCTTGACTCTGCGGTTCGAGCGCGCCCGCCTGCTCGCCGAACTGGCCGCACGCTGGAAGCTCGCAACGCCTACCTCGAAATGCTGGCGCGCGCGCCCTCCGACCGCGCTGCGCTGAACAATCTGGGCACGCTGCTCGTACGCCACCGGCTATCGAACCGCCGCGCGAACCGCCTATGCCGAGGCCGTGGCGCGCCATCCGCGACGATCCCATGAGCCACGTCAACCTGGCCAACGTGCTTTACGAAAACGGCGAGTTCGCAGCCGCGCGCGAGCACTATGAAGCCGCCCTGCGCCTGCGACCCCGATCATGCGGAAGCGCACCAGGGGCTGTCTTACGTGCTGGCCGAGCTAGGGCGACGCCGCGCGCGCCGCCTGGCACCGCCGCAAGGGTTTCGAGCATCGCGCCGTGCAGCACTTGCCGTATCGGGGCGACGGCCCGCCGGTATCCGCTGCTGCTGCTGGTTTCCGCGCGTGGGCGGCAACATCCCCACGCGCAATTTTCTGGACGATCGCGTTTTCCAGACCACCGTCGTCGTGCCCGAGTTCTACGATTTCAGCCTGCCGCTGCCGCCCCATCAGTTGGTATTCAATGCCATCGGCGATGCCGATCTGGATGGCGAAGCGCTGGCCGCCGCGCAGTCGCTGGCCGCTCTCAGCGGCGCGCCGGTGTTGAATCCGCCCGTCGGCGGTGATGGCCACGGGCCGCGCCGACAATGCGCGGCGGCTCGCGCGCCTGCCCGGCGTGATCGCGCCGGCCACTGTCACGCTGCCGCGCGAGCTGTCTGCCTCGCCCCGGATGCCGCCGCCGCTCTGGCGCGCCACGGTTTGCACTTTCCGCTGCTGCTGCGCACGCCCGGCTTTCACACCGGGCGCCATTTTGTGCGGGTCGAGCGCGCCGGCAGCGCTGGCCGAGGCCGTGGCAGCGCTTGCCCGGCGCGGAACTGACCGCCATTCGAGTATCTGGATTCCCGCGGCGCCGACGGCAAGGTCCGCAAGTATCGCGTCATGATGATCGATGGCCGTCTTTATCCCCTGCACGTCGCCGATTTCCAGCCACTGGAAGATCCACTATTTCACCGCCGAAATGGCGGAGCGCGCCGAACATCGCGCCGAGGATGCGGAGTTTCTGGAAAACATGCCCGGCGTGCTGGGGCCGCGCGCGATGACCGCGCTGGAGCAGATTCAAAGCACGCTCGGACTGGACTATGCGGGCATCGATTTCGGCTTGAGCCCGCTCGGCGACCTGCTGCTGTTCGAAGCCAACGCCACGATGGTGGTGAATCCGCCGGAGCCGGATGAGCGATGGGCCTACCGCCGTCCAGCCAGTGGAGCGGATTTTCGCCGCCGTCCGCGGCATGCTGCTGCGGCACGTCACGCACCCAGCTACGCACAAAGCTTGATCACAAAATTCTCGACAACTGTACGGTCATCCGGCCGCGCGCTTCGCAAATCGCGGTCGGTTTCGAAAATCAGTTTCAGTCCGCGCTCCAGCTGTTCTTTCGAAAACTTCCCGGCGGTCGCCGATACCTGTTCCGCGCGCGATCCCCACATCTGCACGCCGGCGCGCTGAAAGTGACCCTGCACCTGCGACGCGCCCCGCAGGTTCGCTTCCTTCGCCACCAGCGCCATGCGGAACTGCGTGGCGAGGAACGTCAGCGCCAGCGGCAGATATTCGCCTTCGCGCACCAGCGCATCCAGCGTCTCGAGCGACCGCGCCCGATCCCTCCTTCCCAGCGCATTCACCAGCGCGAAGATCGTGCTCTGCCGCGCGTCCGGTACCAGCAACGGAAGATCGTCCGCGGTGATCGGCTTCCCGTAGAGCGATAGCTTCTCGATCTCGATCGCAATCCGCCCCACATCCGCCGCCAGCGCTTCCACCAGCGCTTCGGACGCCGCCGGATCGAGCTTCACACCGGCCGCGCGCGCGATGCGATCCAGTTCTCCCCGCGCCTCGTCCACGCTGAAGCGACGAAACTCGACCACATCGGGGATCGCGCCGTAGAACTTCCGCGCGCGTTCGCTCTTCGTTTTATCCTCGCCCTCGAGATCCCACCGCGTGGCTTCGAACACGAGCGTTACGCCGGGCGTCGGGCTTTTCACATACGCATCGAGAACGCCGGCGCCGCCGGCCGCGCCTGATCCCGTCGTCCTCATCGTCATCCGATTTTGATGTTCTGGGCATTGCCGCTTCCGCGCCGATCGCGAAGATCAGCCGCTCGGAGGCGAAAAGCGACATCGCCCGCGCATCGTCGATAATTGCGGCCAGCGGCGTCTCCGACAGGTCGTACTGCTCCGCTTCAACGCCTTTCGCCGCGGCGACCAAAGCTTCCCGGCATCGTTTCCGGTTGTAGCTCTCCTGCCCCAGAAATAAACACACCGCGGGAGTCTCCCCGCGCTTCACCCGTGCGACAAAGTCAGAAGGCCTCAAGGACCGCGCTCACAATCGTGCGTGCCACGTCGCGGCTCAGCCTCTCGACGGCAACCTGGCTCTCGTCGAAATACTGCGTCGGATTCACGCTGATCTCATACCGCTCGCGAAACTCCACATTCGGCCGCTCAAACAGCACGGCGCCTTTTTTGTCGACCAGCTTGACCTGGATCTGCACCACGAGCTGCGCCGCGGTCGCGCCCTTGACCGGATCGGAGACCGTCGCGCCGGAGAACAGAGCCGCCACTGCGCCCGAGAGAACCGCATCGGCCTTCGCCGGGTCGGCAACCACCTGGTAACGGGTCCGCGTGATCAACTCGCGGCTTACCGATTCGGCAAGGTAATCGGAAAGCTTGTATTGCGCGCTGCCGTTCGCGAACTTGAGCACCGCGATCGTATGTACCTCGGCGGGCAGCACATTCGCCGACCCGGCGGCATGGTAACCGCACCCCGCCATCGAAACCGCGAGGAAGGCCGCCACCGGCATCCGGCGCATCAAACCGCCTCTCCCGCGATCAGCGCCGCGCTCTCCGCCGCCATCCGCAGGTTATCCGTCGCCGCCCATATCCAGAACGCGTTCCCGCAGTTGCGATCCGGCGTAATCGCCCCCACCGCAATCCCGCTCTGCCCGGCCACGCCGACATTATTCGGCGGCTCCAGATCGCCTGCCCGCACATCGAACATCTCCTGATTCATGGCGTCTTCAATGTCGGACGCGCCCGGCGCTTCATCGAATTCAACCCAGAATGAAAAACTGTGCCCGTGGAAGACGGGCGCCTGGATCAAACGCAGCGACGGCATCGGCACCCCGTCCAGGCGCTCCAGCAGGCTCGCCAGATGCCGCTCGATCCGGTCCTCCATCTCACTCAAAGGTACTGGCGCTTCCGCCCCCAGCTGGGCCAGGAGCGCGTATGCCAGCTGCGTGTCAAAAACTTTCTTCGGCGCCTGCTGGAACGAGAGCAGATTGACCGTCTGCTGTTGCAGTTCTTCAATCCCCGCTGTCCCGTACTCGCTCGCCGGCTCGAAAATATGCACCACGCAGCGCGTGATCGCCCAATTCGCATGCAATCGCTTCAGCACCATGGCGATCGCCGTCGCCGCCGGATGCGCCACGATCTGCGGACCGGTCGTGATCAAACCCGTAATCCGGCCCCTCGGCCTGCGGGGCCCGGATGCGCGCCGACGGATCCTGCTCCGCCGCATACGTCAGATCGATGATCAACGCGGCGGGATTTGCCTCGATCGCGGCTTTCGAGGATTCCGCCGACCCCGCCAGGATCACGATCCCCGCATCCGTCCACGGCGTCCGGCTCCAGCTTGGCGAGAAATGCCGGCTCCCCGCCAATCTCGGTGAGCGTGCCCGCTTCCTGCTCCACCGCCGCTACCAGCCGTAGCTGCTGACCGAGCGCCGTCTCGCCCAGCACCTCGCGCACTTCCCTGCCCAGCAGCGTTTCTCCACCCACCAGCACAATCTTTTCAGCCAACCTGAGCCTCCGGATTCGGTTTCGGCGCATGGCGGAAGTAGCGCCGCAGAATTCCTCCCGCCCGGATCGCAATGCCGCTGCCGACGTAGATCGAAGCCAGAATCACAAGCACCGGCTGCGACCAGTAAACGATCCCGTAGATCACCACCCCCATCGCCACCAGGATCAGCGGAGTGCGGGGGCGCAGCAGATTCAGGTCCTTGAAGCTCCAGTAGCGCCATGTGCTGACCATCAGGAACGAGAGCAGCCCGAGCAGCCCCAGCCAGACGACGGCCACAATCATGTCCGTGATCGGATAGCTGTCGAGCGCGTAGACCACGGTCGCGACCATGGCCGCCGCCGCCGGAATCGGCAGCCCGACAAAATATTTCCGGTTCGGCTTACCCGGATTCCGCGGCTGCGGATTCTTCGAGATATTGAAACGCGCCAGACGAGCCGCGCCGCAAACCAGGAACAGGAAGGCGAAGAATGTGCCCGCCCGATGGAACTGCTCGAGCGAAGCCGGTCCCAGCGGGACGTCGACGAACTGCACCCCCCACCCGTACGCGAGGATCGCCGGCGCGATTCCGAAGCTGATGATATCGGCCAGCGAATCGAGCTCACGCCCGAACTCGCTCGTGGTATTCGTCAGCCGCGCGATGCCGCCATCCAGCCAGTCGGACGCCGCCGCGAACCCGATTGTCTTGGCGGCGAGTTCGAAGTCCGCCGCCGCCAGACTGGGATTCGTTGCGAAATGCATTACGCCATGGATCGACTTGATGATCGAAAGAAAGCCCAGAAAAATGTTGCCCGCCGTGAACAATGTAGGCAGCGCATAGGCGGCGCGTGGCGGTCGTTTTTTAGGAACCGCCGGCTCTGTATCCGGCTGGTTTATGTCTGGCACAATGCCGCCTCCTCGATGCCCGCGGCGAGCGGCAGCGCCAGCTCAACGTTGCCCGCCCGGCGCGCGAGTACGCTCGAACCCGCGCTGACCCGCGACCCCGGGGAAACCTCCACCCGCCATTCCGGACCGAACACGACGTCGACGCGCGACCCGAATTTAATCAGCCCCACCCGCTCGCCCGCGTGCACGGAATCCCCCACCTTCTTCGTGCATACGATGCGCCGCGCGATCAGGCCCGCAATCTGTTTGATCACGACCACCGTTCCATCGTCGGCCCGGATGGTGATGATGTTCTGCTCGTTCTCGGCCGAGGCAATCCCCCGGCTGGCCACCAGAAACCGGCCGCGCCGGTAAGTGACATCGGTGATCACGCCGGTGATCGGCGAACGATTCACATGCACGTCGAAGATGTTGAGGAAGATGCTGATCCGCGTCCGCCGGTCGGCTTCGGCGACTACGCCGACCACCCGGCCATCCGCCGGAGACAGAGCCACCGGTCCCACCGGCAGCGCCCGTTCGGGATCGCGAAAAAACCACGCGCAGAAAGCCCCGAGCAGAAAACACAGCGCGGCGGGCAAGGGTCCCACCAGCCAGTAAACCAGCGCCCCCGCCGAGGCAAACCCCAGGGCGTAGTAGATTCCGTCGCGAACCATTCTGCTGTGGCTATTTTATCTTGTGTTGGCCTGTAACACGTTGTGTGAGCCGGCGCTTCGTCCGCTTCTCAGGACGGCTTGCCGAAAAGACCTTCGAAAAACAACCGCGTTTCCTGCCGGACGCGCTTCGAAACCGCGCTCAAACTGCCTTCATGCAATGTAGCGGGAGTCCATCGGTGCACCAGGCTCGTCAGAATTTCGATCTGTTCCCGGTTCGTTGGCAGCCGGCCTTCCGCGTGTCCCGTCGAGATCCGCAGGCCATGGTCGACAGCGCGGTAAAAGGTTGCCGCATCCCGCAGCCGCAGTGCATTCTCCCGATCCAGATGCCCCATCTTCTCCACGATATCGATGCGCTCCGGCGTATTCAGAACCTTGAAGAAGAATCCGGCGCTTCTCAAGCGCAGATACATCAGGGCAAAATCGATGTCGTAATAACCCCCCGGCGCGGCCTTCAGCGGGGTTCGCGCGCCCTGTTCCTTCTCCAGCCGCGCCCGCATGATCGCCAGTTCGGATCGCGAGCGGCCGCTCTGCCCGTACCGCCGCCAGTCGATCTCCTGCACTTCTCCCAGAAACTCCGTCGCGCGCGCGGTATCGCCGGCAATCCCGCGCGCCTTCATGTACGAAATGCCTTCCCAGGCCTCCGCGTGGCTGGCGAAATATTCCTTGTATGCGCTTTCCGTCTGCACCAGCGCGCCCTCGCGCCCGTTCGGCCGCAGCCGAGTATCGATCGTGAACACGACCCCATCGCCCGTGTACGCGCTGATCACGTTGATCATGCGTTCGGCCACGCTCGTCCAGAACAGGATTTCGTGCGCGTCGCCGTCCGGAATGACGAAGACCAGGTCGGCATCCGATGCCAGATCGAACTCCAGCATCCCGAGCCGGCCGAGCGCCACCACCATCATCTGATTCAAAGGAGTGTAAGAGCCGCTCAGCGGGGGAGCGCTCGCACAGGCTTCGGCCAGCGCAATTTCATACGCCGCCGTCACGATCGATTCCGCCAGCTCCGAAGTTCGCTTCAGCGTCTTGAAAACGGGTACCCGGTGATACACGCTGTCGCTCTGAATCCGCACCATCTGCCTGCGAAAGTATTGCCGCAGGCCATCCGGATCCCGCGGCGCGATGAACCCGGTGCGCCCCTGTTTGTCGCCGCAGGCCGCGCTCACTTCGTTCAGCAGTTCGGTGTGGCTCACCAGTTGATCCGCGAAATACTGGCTGTGCTCGAAGACGTCGAGGGTGCACCGCGCCAGCTCCCCATCCTCTTCCCGCCCTTCGAGCATCTCCAGCCACGCGGGATTTGCCACGGCCTTCTCCAGAAACGATTCGAAGCTGTCTTTATTCAGCGAAGCCGCGATCCGGCTGTTCGCGATCAGCTGCGCGAACCGCGGCGCCCGCATCTCGAGATACCGGCGCAGATTCCCGGAGGGAAACTCCGTGCGGCCCAGGCCGTTCACCGGTTCCACTTCCGCCACAACGGCATCCGGCGCCAGCCGGGAATGAATCACCCGGTCGTACAGATCCTGCACGCCCGTGAAATGGTGGTCCAGTTCGCGCTCCAGACTTCCGGCGCTCGGAAGCCAGTGCGAGCCCTGCGGCATCTTGCGCGCGAGCAGATCGAGCTCGTATTTTGCCTGTGGCAGCGTATGCGTCTGGCGGTCTTCGTCGAACTGAAGCCGATGCTCGAGGTGCCGCATGAATTGATACGCCGATGCCAGACGCGCGTATTCCAACGGCGATAAATGCTCCTTGTCGCGCAATCTCGAAAGCGCGAGCAGCGTGCCGCCCTGCCGCACCCACGGGTCCCGGCCGCCATACAGGCGCTGCAGGCACTGCACCAGAAACTCGATATCGCGAATCCCGCCCCGCGCCAGCTTCACATCCGCGCCGGCGGGTTTCGATTGCCGCTGCCTTTCGAGATTCAGCTTCTCGTGCATGCGCGCCCGCGTTTCCGAAACCGCCTCCACGGTACGGAAATCGATGGTGGTCTTGTAGATCAACGGCTCGACGAAGCGGAGCAGCTCCCGCCCCGGTCCCGTATCGCCGGCGGCCACTCTCGCCTTGATCAGCATCTGCAGTTCCCAGTCGCGCCCGCGCGAAGCGTAATACTGTTTCGCTCCTTCGAGCGAGTGGCAAACTTCTCCGAAACGCCCGTCGGGTCGCAGCCTCAGATCCACCCGGTAGCACAGACCCTCCTGCGTGTAGGTGGAAAGCATATCGGTGATGCGGTGCGCCGCGAGCTTGAACCGCTCCCTGTCCGCCGCCGTGCCTCCGGCATAAACGAACATCAGATCGATATCGGAGCTGTAATTGAGTTCGCGCCCGCCGAGCTTGCCCAGCGCGATGATCGAGAACTCTCCGCCATCGAGCGCGAGTTCCCGCCGGACGGCATGGCACGACGCGTTGAGAATCGCGTCGGCGAGATTCGAGAGGTCCTCCGTCGTTTCCGAAAGATCGGCGAAGCGGAGCGCGTCGCGCAGCACGATCCTCAGCATCTGCCGGCGCCGGAACAGCGCAAGATCCACCGGACGTGGAATGCCGTCGGGCGCGAGCGAGCCAGCCAGCAGCTCTTCATATTGTTCGGCGAGGAAACCGCGATGCAGATCCCGCTCACGCGCGATTTCGAGCAGCGTTTCCGGATACCGGATCACCGAATCGGCCAGAAAACGGCTGTAGGAGAAAATCGTCAGCGCATAGCGAAGAGCGGCCGGGTCTTCGGTGATTTGCCGCGCGGCGTCGGGCCTCTCCGCAATCAGCCGATCGAGAAAGTGGATGGAGTCTTCGGCGTTCGGCAAAGAGGGCAGCAACGCCGAAACGCTTCGGGCCGCCGCCGAAGAAAGTTTTCCGAGATAAATAAGTTCCGGGCGCGCACGAACGGGGTCGCGGAACTGGATCTCGTCGAGGAGATTCAGCACAATTCCGATTATAGAGGTTTCGCCCGACCGCCGGGATAATACCTTTGGTTACCGCGGGCAGGGTGGCACCAGCCGTACGTAGGCCGAAGAAAGATCTTGCAGGCGCTACTGTCGCGTTTCGTTATAATTGCGTTTAGAATGGCTGATCGGAAGCAATTTCAAAACGTTCCCGCACCAGACCCGGAACTGTTGAATCTGTTGGATGCGTCACGCACGAGGGTTATGACGGAAGACGAGCTTCGCGAACAACGCGTGAGCTTTGCGTTTGGCAATGCGCCCAACTCCGAACTCATTACAAAGGACAGCGTTCGGGCGGCGTCAACGCACATCAGGCTCCTCCGCTAACGGCCCCCGGATCGCGGCCCACCGAGGATCTCCGTCAGAGAAAAAGACGATCCGCAACGGTACGCCAAAATCCAGGAGCAGAATCTCTTGCGGCAGTATGACCTGCTGTCGAACTGCATTGAGATCGGGCTGAAGAAGGGAATCGGGTTTTTCGACAAATATACACTTTGGTTGCTGAACTACGCAGCCGTCTCGAACATTTCTCAGTTCGGCGGACGCTACCGCGAAGAGCCTATCTTATGTTGGAAACCACTTCCCGCCCCACTTCAGGGAACTCCCGAATTTAATGGACCGATTCTTTGCTTGAAGCAGCGCCAATTACTGCCAGGAAAGAAAATCGTGGCTGAGCGAATCCGAGAAGACCGAAAGCCATATTATGCTGCGCTGCAGCGCGGACGCAGCATGGGAGCAGGGCCACTTCGACGTCTCACAGCTAGCAGACTATTTGAGTGGTCTTCTCAAACACCAACTCTCGGAGCAGTAGCTTTATGGCTTCTTCGCAGCCACTCCCCACCGGGCTTGTGTCTCCCGAGTGGGTCGCGCCAGCCTGTTTCTCCTACGCGTGGGCACCCAGAAACGTAAGCGTAAGCGCCCACGCTTCCGCCGCCGCCTCGGCGTTATAACTCGCCCGCGCATCGCAGAAGAAACCATGATCGGCGAACGAAAACTCCGCATTGATCCAGGTCTTCTTTGCCGCCCGCAGCGCGTTGTTGACCGCCGTCACCGTATCCGGACCGATATGCGCATCGAGACCGCCCCAGAAAAAAGCCATCGGTGCGTTAATCTGCGGAATCCGGTCGATCAGGCTCGGGAACATCGGGCTCGGCCCAATCCCGCCGCCGTAATAAGAAACACTGCAGGCCAATGGCACGATCATCGACGCGAGACACGCTGTCCGTCCGCCCATGCAATACCCGATGGCGCTGATCGAAAGCCCCGCGCCGTTCTCCTTCATCCACGCATGCGACGCGCGGATGTCCGCTTCCAGACCATCGTTGGTCAACGCCTGGATGTGCGGCATCACCTCGCCGAAATTCGTGTACCCCGCTTCGAGCCCCGGCGCCGTCCGATGGAACAACTCGGGCGCGATCGAGAGATACCCCTCCTTGGCAAACCGGTCCGCCACATCGCGGATATGCGAATTCACCCCGAATGCTTCCTGGAAAACAATCAACCCGCCGCGCGGAGCGCCTGCCGGCCGTGAAACGTACGCCCGCATCGACGTGCCGTCGGCCACGGAGAGCGTCGCATATTCATTCTGTTTTGTCATGATCATTAGATATATTACGAGTCGGACAATTATGACCGCAACCGCAACAAGTATCGTCGTTCTCGTCGCCGCCGGTCTCTGCGCGTGCTCCGTTTCTCAGGAGCAGCAGGCACAGCAGGCGCCTAAGGTGACCGAAAAGGCGTTTGGTTCCGGGGGAAGAATCGAAATGCAGCTCTCCGGCGGCAGCTATACGATTCGCCCAGCCGCCGACGATCGCGTCCGCGTGACTCTCTCCGGAAACGTCAGCAACGCGGCCACCGACCTCATGACCAATGGCACGCACGCCACGCTTGCCGTCAAAGACTCGCCGAAAACCAACTTCCACGGCGTCATCGAAGTGCCGAAGGCGGCGGATCTTGTCATCCGTCTCAGCGGCGGCGACCTGGAGATAGCCGCGATCTCCGGGAACAAAGACATTGAGACCGGCGGTGGAAACGTCGAGATCGCCGTCGGCGATCCCAAAGATTATTCGCACGTCGATGCATCGGTGAAGGCGGGGAACCTCGAAGCGGGCGTGTTTGGCGAATCAAGATCCGGACTTTTTCCGCACTTTGAATGGTCGGGACCGGGTAAGTACACACTTCATGTCAATCTGGGCGCGGGTAACCTGGAGTTGCGCGCCAAATAGGGCGCTCAGCGTTCCGGATTCTCGGCCTTCCACCGCATCGCGTCATAGATCCGGCGATAGCCGCTCGGGTGATCGAAGAAGATCCACTCCTCCACCGGACCCGGCTTCATCTTCCGGTATTCCGCCAGATGAATCGCAGCCTGCGCGAAACCATCCGGTTCGCGGCTCGCGTTCAAGCCAAACATATCGGCCTCCTGCTCCTCGGTCCGCGTCTGCGTATTCAACACCGGGGTCAATACAAACAGGAAAATCGAAGCCAGCAGCACCACCAGCGGAAGCACCGCGGGATCGCCGATGCCGCGAATTTCCCACCGGGCGCCCCAACGCGCAAGGCACCAATCGAGCGACCACTTCAGGAACGCAAACCCGGCCACGGCCAGGATCAGAATGAATTCCAGGTCCTTGTAGATGTGGTTGAGCACATAGTGCCCCATCTCATGCCCTGTCACAGCCAGGATTTCCTCCGGGGTTCCGCGCCGCAGCAGGTTGTCGTTCAAAGTAATGCGCATGGTGTTGCCGAACCCGCTCACATTGGCGCTGATGCGAGTTGTCTGACGCGACGCATCCACCTCATAGACGTCGTGCGCCGGAATCCCGTTGGCCCGCGCCATACGCAGGATCGGCGCCGTAACCTTCGGATCGTCCAGGAGCGTGACCTTGTTGAAGACCGGCACCAGATACACAGGCGTGATCAGCACGACGAAAATCATGAATATCTCCGTCACCACCGCGCCCCAGATCCACCACGTCCGCCGCAATTTCCGCACCACCCCGAATAACACCACGACCGCGATTCCTCCGAGCACAAGTCCGATCAGCAGACTCTTCAACTGATCGCCCATCCAGGGTCCGAACGTCTGCGTCGCCAACCCATACCGATGCTCGCGAAAATAGCTTTCATAGACGGTAAGCGGAAAACCAATCAGGCTGGTGAGAATCAGATATTCAATCCAATACAAAGCCGTCTGCAAGGCCTTCAAGCGTGTCAGCCTTTCGGCCACGTTGCGCATCGCGGCCGACCACCTGAGCTGGAGAAGCGCCAGACCGATCGCCGAGCCATACAGGAAGTCCCAAAGCAGCAGCCGGTATCCGCCCTCGAAGTAAGCGTCCGACCGGGCCTTCGCGTCCGCCGGGATCTGCGCAAGATAAGCGTCGGTAGCCGCCTCGACATTGAAAGCGGGCGTCGTCTGCTGCGCTAATCCCGGCCGGATCGACGCGCACAGCAGGAGCGTCACCACGATGCCTAATCGGTATAGAAACGCTTTACCCGCGCATTGATTCCGCATAGCACGTTATAAGAAATCGTACCCGCCGTGCGCGCGATCTGCTGCGCGTCGAGCGAAACCTCGCCCTCCCGCCCCAGCAGGGTAACCACATCGCCCGGACGCATCCGCGGCGAGTGCGTGATATCGATCGTCGTAAGATCCATCGATACCGTACCTACTATCGGCGCAAAACGTCCCCCCGCGATCACTTTGCCCTTGTTCGAAACCGGTGCGGCACGCCATCCGCATAGCCCGCCGCCAGCACCGCCAGCCGCATCGGCGCCGCCGCCACAAACGACCCGCCATACCCGATTTTCGACCCCGCCGGAACATCCTTCACCGCGATAATCCGCGTGCGCCAGGAGAGCGCCGGCTTTACCTCGAGCACCGGCGCCGGCGCGTCCCCGCGCGCGAGCGAAACATAACCGTAGATTGCATGGCCCGGCCGCACCAGGGACAACCATGCGTCCCGCCGTGGATAGGCTATGGCATTCGTACTCGCGAAGTGCATCAGTGCCGGACGCACTCCGTGGCTCGCCAGCG
Organism: Terriglobia bacterium; assembly: GCA_963764845.1. GTDB lineage: Bacteria > Acidobacteriota > Terriglobia > Bryobacterales > Bryobacteraceae > BOG-234. The sequence continues at coordinate 475,059 of CAVXUE010000003.1, forward strand.
CCGACGCCATTTCGCCGAACTCCCGGATCTGCTCTTCCGTCTGCTCCGAGGTGAAATCGGCCGCTGAGGCAAAATGCGAAAGCATCCCTTCCACGCGCACGTTGCGCAGGGATGAAACCGCCCCCGCAATCTCCGCGGCCGCGGCGCTCGTGCCCAGCCGGTTCATTCCCGTATCGATCTTGAGATGAACCTCAAACGGCTGCGCAGCCGTCGCTTCATCGAATCTCCGCAGATCGTCGAGCGAATGCGCCACAGGGGTCAGGTGGAACTCGCGCAGCGCTTCGTGCTCCCACCCCATCACTCCGGCCATCACCAGGATGCGGCAGCCGATACCCGCCCGCCGCAGCGCGATGCCTTCATCCACCGAGCCGACCGCAAGCCACTTCGCGCCCTCCGCGCAGAGCACACCCGCAACTTCCACCGCCCCGTGCCCGTATGCGTTCGCCTTCACCACGCCCATTATTTGAGCGCCCGGCGCAACGGCATCGCGTACCGCGCGATAGTTGGCGGCGATCTGCGAGCGCGAGATTTCGACGTAACAGCGCGCGTTTTGAGACACGGATCCGGTTGTCGCCCCTATTTTCGCAGGCTCATCAGCAGTGTCTCGTACTGCGTCGTCACGGCGTCCCAGTTGTATCGTTCCGCCGCGCGCCGGGCTGCTCTGTCGCGGTATTCCGCGCGCTCGCGATCGCTCATTGCCAGCGCTTCCATAAGACGCGCGGTCAACCCGGCCTCATCCCGGTAAGGAAGACCCGCGTCGCCGCACACCTCCGTATTCTCGGGATTCTCCAGATAGATCACGAGGTTGCCGCGCCCCATGGCCTCGATCAGCGCCGGGTGCGTTCCGCCGACTTCGGTCGCGTGAATGTATGCAAAACACCACGACCCGAGTTCGCGATATCCCAATCCGTAGACAGCCCCCGGAATCACCACCCGCGGGTCCTGCGTATCGCGCACCTGGCGAATGTAGTCGCTCGGCATGAGGCGCATCGCCGATCAGCGCCAGCTTCATCTGCTGTCGCCACCTGCTCGAAAGCCTGCCGCACCTCAAGCGCGCGGTTCTCCGGTTCCATGCGGCTTACATAGAGGAAGTACTGCAATGGCGCGAGCCCGAGCGGCTCCAGCGCGGCTGTCGTTTCCACCCGCCCCGCTTCGGCGCCATAGGGGATGAACAGAGAGTCCTTGTTATAGCGCTCTTTGTAGTATGTGCCGGATCGCCTCGGCGTCGGTGACAAACCGGTTGGGTAGGATCGTCGAGAGAACTTCCGAACCCCGATACCATGCCCTCGCGAAGGCATTCCATTTCTTCCGCCTTGCGTTCGATGCCATCGACGTTCAACGCGACCGGAATACCCGCCATCCGCGGCAGGATCGTGAACACGGCGTTGGCCGCGTTGCAGTAGAGCGCCGCATCCACCCGATGCGCGCAGCAGATGGAGAGTCGAGAGAAACGTATGCGCAAGGGTGTCGAAGTACTTGTGACGAATGGTGGGCAGCGGGACGAGCTTTACGCCCCGGTATTCCGTGAAACGGATGGCGCTCCCGGCAGTAAACGGTGACCTCGTGCCCGCGCGCCGCGAGTCTGACGGAAAGCTCTTCCGCGAACGTCTCGAATCCGCCGTAGTTGGCCGGGATGCCGCGGGTTCCCAGAATTGCGATGCGCACGGTGCCAGCGCCACGTCAGCGGCGGGCGGCTTTGGAGCGCGTCAGTGTCGCCGCAAACTTTTTCGGCGCCGGCTTGCTGACCGGCTGGAACGAGAACCAGCTCGCCATGTACTCGTCGTCAACCCGGCGGCGAAGCATGATTTCGCGCCGCTTGGCCATAATGCTCTTCCAGTTGCGCACCGGGAAAGGGAAAGCCCTCAGCGACGTGAACTCCCACACCAGGCAGCGGCCGATCACCAGCATGTCGCGCGCCGTAATCGAGAAGAAATTGCGGCGGTAGAGGTCCCAGCGCATGTTCTTCATGCGCAGCAGGAACCGGTTCTTCACCGAGTGCATGTTGATCTCGGGAGGCAGCGCGCCGCGGTTGCCGGGCAGCGCCTTGCGCACGTGATAGCCCTTCGCGTAGGGCGCGTAAAGGCACTTCCATCCCATCAGCTGCGCGCGCCACGCAACATCCGCATCCTCGCGATACACGAAGAAATCGGCATCGAAAAATTCGCCGCAGATCGAAATGTCCTCGATCATTTCGCGGCGGTAGAGCGCGGCCGCCGCCGTCGCGCCGAACACATACTCGTAATTGCGGAAATGGCCGTTATCTACTTCGAGGCTGCCGCGATCGAGATGGCGAAGGTTGGGCGTGAAATAAATGCCCGTCGAATCCACCAGCGGCTTATCGGGAAAATCGAAAGTGGAGCTCATCGTCAGCAGCTTGCCGCAGACGGTGCCCACCCGCGGGTCGAGATTGCCCGCATTGACCAGCGCTTCGATGAAGCCCTGCAGCAGCAGCACGTCGGGATTCAGCGTGAGCACCCACTCGGCGTTCGAAAGCGCGATGGCCTGGTTCTGCGCCGCCGCGAACCCGATGTTTTCCTCGTTGTAGACGATCCGGCACCGGTCTTCAAAGGGCTCGAGAATGTCGATCGTCCCGTCCGAAGAGTTGTTATCGATGACGATAATTTCCTTGAACGGATACTTCTGCTCAAGCACCGATTCGATGCATCTCTTGATGAAGCGGCCACTGTTGTAAGTGACGATGGTTATCGATACGAAGTCGCTGCGGGACATGTACGCGCGGGTCGGCTCCACTCTTCAGATTTGGCACTGCTCACATCAGACAACACTTACCCGTCTGCTTCCCCTGGAACCGAAAAGCCGGCTCAGGGCAAGGCCAATCACACTGCCGTAAACTGCGAAAGCTTGTAACCCGGCACGCGGGAAAGCGGCTACCGCCCGGAAGACGGCGCCCACTGCCACAGACCCACAGACCGCTCGAAATGCTGAAGAACTATAGTGTTTCTCAGCATACTCAAGTAGACTACCATACCAATATCTCTCCCGGTTCTCCAGTGGAAGATGAAGAATTGATTGCGCTCCCAAGTGTTTTGCAATACCTTTCGGGTGGTAATACGTGCGAAATCCCGCAGCCTTGATTCGCGCGCAAAAGTCCACGTCCTCAAACCAGACCGGCCAGAATCGTTCGTCGAAGCCACCCACAGTTTCCCAGGCGGCCCGCGAAAACATCAGAAACGCTCCCGCTGGCTGATCCACCAGCGCTGTCGTCATAGGGCTAAGCGCTAAGCAACGGTAGTGCCAATTGAGTGAGTTGCGCGGCCATATGCGGTTGATACCCAGCACTTCGAACATCAAGGTTGCCGGCGTGGGCAGATTCCGCGCCATGAAACCGGTTTGCGGATGCCCGTCGGCGCCGATGAGCATCCCGCCCACAATCCCGGTTCCGGGCGTCTCCAGAAGCTCGGCCATTGCCTCGACCCCCTGGACGGGATGCGCGTCGGGATTGAGCAAAAGGACCAATGGCGCGGTGGTCGCCCGCACTCCCTGATTCACCGCCGCGGCAAACCCGGCATTTGTCGGGTTTGCGATCAGGCGGAAGCAACGCCCTGCCACTTCCTCGCGTGTCCCATCGGTCGAGGCGTTATCCACCACGAGAACTTCCACCTCGTCCAGGCCTTTGAGCGCTTCGAGGCAACCGCCGATTTCAGCCGCCGAATTGTATGTGACGATGACGATCGCGACACGGGGCATGTGTCAATGTGCCCCGGTTTTTGTGCGTCTCAAGGGCGTCAACCTGAAGTACCAGCGCCAGTAGGGGTCGGTTGCCCGGCTGCGGATCTCCGTCTCGGATGCGGCGAGAAAGTCCCGCAACCGGGCAGAAGGGTGACCTTCCAGACGGAAGCCGCGCAATCCGTCCCACTTCCCGGCCAGCCAGGCAAGGGGCCTGCCATGACGCAGCGCAACCAGGCCCCACAGGAGTTGGCCGGCCATGATCGAGCGGAAGCAGGATCGGAACAGTGCCGCGTCGTAGTGCCGCGAGACCAGCAGGAGCTGATTGCGTGAGATGAGCCGGACCACGCGCGCATCCCACCGCCCGAAGGTCGCGCTTCCATGGTGCCAGGCGATCGCGCCGGGCACATAGAGGCCGCTCAGCCCTTCGTTCAGACAGCGCAGCCCGAGGTCGACATCTTCCAGATACGAGCCGTAGCTTTCATCAAAGCCATTGAGCCGTTCGAGAACGTCCCGCCGGAAAACGCAGGCCGTTCCGGGCGCGATGGCGATGCGACAGAAACCGGACCCGGCTTCGCCGACGGGAGCCCCATGCCCAGCCCTCCACGCGCAAGCCGCCCGGCTGACGAGATCGTAGGTGCCGTCGACGATTTCGCGGTTGGCGGCATTGATGAGCATTCCAGTGGCGAAGCTCGCCCCGGAAGAGTGGGTCGCCAGCCGCTCAAGCCACCGGCTGTCCAGCTCGACGTCGCTGTTCAATATGGCAACCCATTCGCTCGCCGCTTCCCGCCACCCCCGGTTCACCGCGCGCGCGAATCCCGCGTTCTCACCCATCGGGATAACCCGGCAACCGAAGGCCCGCGCCACGTCCGGCGCTCCATCCGTCGAAGCGTTGTCCACAACCACAATCTCCGCGAAGGGAACCGTCTGCGCGCGCAGGGATTCCAGCAGACGTTGCAGCAGATCGGCGCGATTATGAGCGGGGATGATCGCCGTGAACACGGTAAACTGTGATTGTAATGAAAACCCTTGCGGCAGTGGCCTTTATTGCAGTGAGCCTGTTCGCGCAATCCGCGGCGCGCACGGTTTACGTCTTGCCGATGGCCGGAGGGCTGGATCAATACCTCGCCGAGAAGCTTACCAGCGGGCATGTGATGAAGGTCGTCGCCGACCCCAAAATCGCCGATCTGGTGCTGACCGACCGCCTGGGTGAAGCGTTCGAGCAGAAAATGACGGAGATCCGCGCCGGGGACGACAAGAAGGCTGACAGTAAAAGCGACGATAGAACCCACAGCGCATTCCGGTCCAGCAAGGGCAAGGGTACGATTTTTCTGGTCGACGCGAAATCGCGCGCGGTCCTCTGGTCGGACTATGAGAAGGCGCCGGTGTCGGATTCGAGCGATACCCTGAGCCAGGAAGCGGAGCGAATCGCGAAGAAGCTCCAGGCCGCGGGCCTTTGAGCGCGGGTCTGTAAATATCCCGCATGCGTTTCGCAACGCTGAGCGCCGCTCTGCTGACAGCCGCGCTTTCTGTCGCGCTTCCAGTCGCCGGCGCCTCCAGTGAGATTACGGGGAGCGTTCTCGAACCGAACGGCGACCCTTCGCCTTACGCAAGTCTGACCTTCACGCAGCCGGCAACGGCCGGACATCGCGAAATAACCCGCGAAACAACCGCCGGTCCCGACGGCAAGTACAGGGCTGCTGACCTAAGTCCCGGGCCCTGGTCGGTAGTCGCTGTGTCGGCCAGAACCAGATCCTCGGTGCGGGTCACGGTCGACGTGTACGACGGCCAGAACCAGCTGCTCCCGCTGAAGCTGTTCTCCATCTGGACGTTCGTCGAAGCCAGCGGCCTGCCGGATATTCCTCTTTACGGGGGCACTTATCTCGACGCCATCCGCAACGCTTCCGAGATCACCCGCGGCGAAGAAGGCGGCAACATCGAAGGCTTCGGCCCTTACTCACCCCGGGGAAATTTCGGTGTGAACAGCATCGGCCAGCGCAGTCAGGACAACAATTTCGAGGTGGACGGAATGGACAACAACGACGCCTTTCTGCGCGGTCCGGTTCTCAACCCGCCGGTCGATGCGATCGAGGCAGCCCGCCTTTCCGCCGTTTACATCCCAACCGACGAAGGCCACAGCGCAGGGGCCGTGATTAACGTTCTGACGCAATCCGGGTCCAGCGTCTGGCACGGCAGCGCGTTCGAATACCTGGCAAATTCCGCTCTCGACGCGAAGAACTTCTTCGACGGGCCGGTCAAGCCCGGCCTGACGCAGAACCGGTTTGGAGGCAGCCTGGGCGGTCCGCTCCGCGGCAGGGACTGGTTCTTCTTTCTGGATTCCGATTTCCTGCGCGCACGCGACGGGCTCACCGTGACCTCAACCGTTCCGACGGTTGCGCAAAAGGCCGGCGAGTTCGGCGCGACGCCCATCTACGACCCTTCCACGATCACTCAGGCGGGCTCGATTCAATTCATACGTCAGCCTTTCGCGGACAACCGGATCCCGCTTTCCCGGATCTCGCCGCAGGCGCTCGCCCTCATCGGTCTTTATCCCAACCCGAACCTTCCAGGCGCCGCCGATAACTTTCTTTACACACCATCCGCGATCTCGAACGGAGAACGTTTCGGCGCACGGACGGACAAGAGACTGTCATCGCGCAACTCGCTCTTCGGACGCATCAACTACGAGCGCTTCAACGACATCTCTCCCAGTGCGCTTCCCTCGGGCGGCAACGATCCAACTCAACATGCCGACGACGCCAACATTCATCTGACGGCCTTCGCGGCGGCGGTGTCGGAGTCTTTTGCGATACGGCCTTCCCTCGTCAACTCGATTCATGCGGGGATCACCCGCTTCGACTGGAATGGCGTTCCCCTCGATTCACCGGCAGATCCGTCAGCCGCTCTCGGAATACCGGGTCTACCGACCTCAGGAGGGTTGCCCGTGGTCAGCCCGGAGGGCTTTACGCAACTGGGCGCGGCGGAAAACGTTCCTTCCTCCGAAAGGTCCACCACCTGGGAACTGAGGGACGATGTCCGCTGGACAACGGCGCGTCATGCCTTCGAGTTCGGCGCGCAGGCGGTACGCAGGTATGTCGATGGCAACACCACCGACTGGACCAGCCGCAGCTCATTTCTATTCACGCCCGATTACACCAGCCTTCCGAACGTCGCCAACACCGGGGATTCCATCGCGTCTCTGTTGCTTGGCGACCCCTCCGAAGTCCGCCGCGACGTTCAGTTCCAGCCCTATCAGCTTCGCGGGTGGGAACTGGCCGGGTTCGCACAGGATCACATCCGCCTCTGGCGCAGGCTGACGATCGAAGGCGGCCTTCGCTACTCGCTCGATCCTCCCGTAACCGAGGCAGACAACCGAATGGTGAACTTCAACTTCGGGCGGGTGTCGCCCGCGCTCAATCAATTCGGCGGACAAAACGGCGTCAACGATTACGGCGGCCTGAGCTTCAATAAACTTGCGCTCGCGCCCCGCCTGGCCATTGCGTGGGATCTGAGCAAAGACGGCTCCACCGTGCTGCGAGCCGCCTTCAGCAAAGATTATGACCCCGGGGCTTACATGGCCGAAGGAATTCTCGCCCGCAACCCTCCTTATGAATCGCGTCTGGATATGTTCAACGGCTCATTGCAAACGGGCCCGACCCTCACCGCCGGCGTGCCCCCTCCCTCGACGGCTATGCTGCCCGACCCCGCCAGCCTCAACGCGGCACAGGGTTCCATCTATGCGATCGAGCAAAAGAACTACACGCCTTACGTAGACCAGTGGGGAGTCACCCTCGAGCGCCGGCTCAGGCGGCATCTGACCCTGGAGATCGCGGGCACCAGCTCCATGGGGATCCATCTCTACGAGAGCTACGATATCAATGCGCCTTTCCCCGCCCCAACGCCTTTCAACGGCGATCGCTACCCTTACTATCCCTACACTTCGCGCGTAGAATACCTTAGCTTCGCCGGCGGATCGACTTACTACGGTGGCCAGGCCAAGCTAGCCGGGCAACTTGGGTCGAACCTGAGCCTGCTGATCACCTACCGATACGCCAAATCGATCGACGATTCCAGCCCTCCGGAGACCGCTCAGGACAGCCGGCCCTCTACTCCGCAATACCTTTACAACCTGCGCGCGGACCGATCCGTGTCTCCGTTCGATATTCCGCAGCGCGTCGTCGCCATGGTGTCCTATTCACTGCCTTTCAGGAACGTGGCGCTTGCCAACTGGCGCATCGACACACTGACAACGATCCAGAGCGGCTTGCCCTTCACGCCCGAACTCGCCGTCAATAACCTGAACAATGGCGGCTATCAACTTCCGAACCGGATCGGGCCCGGCGCTCTGCCGTCAAATGAGCGCTCCTACTTCGATTGGTTCAATACCGGCGTCGATACCCCCGGCGCCGCCTTCGCGACTCCGGCGCTCTATCAATACGGCAACTCCGGTTTCGATATATTGCGCGGACCCGGGCTCGCAACAGTCGACGCATCTCTCTCCCGGAACTTCGCGCTGCGGGAAAAACTACACCTTGTGACACGGGTCGAGGCCGGCAACATTCTAAACCGCACGAATCTCGCTCTGCCCCAGAGAATCCTCGAACTCGAATCCTCGGGGGTTATCAGCCACACCGCAACTCGCGCGGCGAACGTCCAGCTTGTGGCGAGGTTGGCGTGGTGACTCGTCAGGCGGCCTGTGCGAGCGGGAATTCGCGGTATTTCGCAGGGTCGTAACCGCAGGATTTGGCGGTTTGGGCGTCGGCGCGACGGTCCTGGCGATGGACTTCACGCTCGATTTCGGGGGTCGAAAAAACGAACTCCCCGGTGGGAACTTCAAAGGGCTGGCCTTTCATTTTGTATAGGTTGCGGAGGGCTACGGCCTCGTCGAGCGCGGCCTGGCGGGCGGCGATGCGTTTGGTCTGGAGCTCCTGGAGCTGGCGGAGCGCTTCTTTTTGGCTGCGCTGCAGGCGCTGCTCGTAGAGAGTCAGGTTCAGGAAGGCTTGCGAGTCCCTGCGGAAGACTTTGGCTTCGGTCAGGGCGGTGTTGATTTCGACGTGTTCTACGCCGCGTATGCCGGGTTCTTCGAAGTGGCCGAGGGCGAGCATGTTGTCTTCGTGCGACCGGGCGCGGTTGAGCCGCCATTGGGTGTCGCAGAAGGTCTGGGCGTATTGGCGCTCGATTGCGGTCTCCGGGGCGAGCTCGGCCATGAGCTCTTTGCAGAAAGCTTTGTAGACTTCCATGTCTTCGGTGGGCAAGACGATGACGCGTCCGGTGAGGCCGTGGCGGGTGGCGTTCATGCTGGATTTGGCTTTGCCTTCGGGCGTGCGGGGTCCGGTTGATTTGGATTGCGGGGTGGATTCGGCTGGCGACATGGAATACTTTTCTCCTGGCTATTTTCTAGCAGGCGGAAAATGGGAAGCGTGCGCGCGAAATCGCAAGTTATTGAATTTAATCGGTAGAAAGGCGGAAAATAAGTGTTACTGCATTCGGAGGCAAGTGCGAAAATCCGCGCCCTGTCGAAGTCCAGAGGGCCAGCGCGGTGGCGCGCGATGCTTTTATCGCGTTGGACACTATTCCAATAAAGCGACCCGCCGCACATCCTTCAGCAGGATAAAAAGGTGCATCGGGTCAGTAACTAAGGCGTTACGGACTGGTGAGGGTGAGCCAGGCGGCCAGGGCGGATAACTTGTGATCCCTGCGCCAGGGTGGTCCGAGCGATCGCCCCGAATCTGCGGGGAACTGGCGTTCCGGGAGATCGCGCTCCCTGATTTTCGTCACGGACAGGCCGCATTGTTCACAAGCCCCGGCGAGTATTTCGCGGAAGAACGCGCCTTCGGCCGTGTGGATGAGCGCGTGGGAGCGGAGAATGGCAGCCACGTCGGGCAGCGCACGCCCGGATGCGTAAAGGATGGCGGCGCGTTCCACTTTGTGATCGAGCTGAGCGATCGCAGCTTTCACTTCGGCCGCAGCGAGGACCGTGGAGCGGGCGTGGCATTTGCTAATCAGGGCTTCGGCCTGGTCAAAAGGCAAGCCCTCCGCGGCGTGAAAAGGCTGCTTCGAACCCGGAATTGCGGGGTCGGCGATCTCGATTCTCCGGCGGTCGATTACGCCCGATTTCGTCACCGCCACCAGGACTGCCCAGCCGGAGTGAGAGCGAAATCCGAGGGCCGCAGGCTGCACTTTAATCGTAAAATGCCGGGGATTTTTTCAGCTTCGCGTTGGCGATGAGATCGTGCTGAATCCAGAGCTGCGCGTGCGTCTGCTGAATGAAGGCCTCGATGGCGGCTCTCGATGCGACGGTCTGGGCGGGGTCGAACTCAGTGGTCGGAATCAGCTTCCGTGCGCGTTCCTGGGGATAGTGGTAAAGATCGCCGCTGATGACGAGCGGGCCGGTTTTCTTCAGTTTCAGGAACAAGACCTGATGATCGGGCGAATGGCCGGGGGCGGATTTGAGGATCACCGTACCGTCGCCGAAGACGTCATAATCGGCGTCTTTGACGATCACGGTTTTGGCGTTCTTCAGGGCGCTGAAGTTGGCGGGCTCGGTGCGCGGCGACGGCGGATCGGAGAACATGATGTCACGCTCCTTCTGCCGGACGAGCCAGGTGGAACCGGCGAAAAGGTTGCCGTTGCCGACGTGGTCCCAGTGAAAGTGGGAGATGGCGAGATAAGTGATGTCCGACGGTTTGTAGCCGATCTCAGCCAGCTGGGAGGCGATCGACCTTGTAACGGTGGCGTAGCGCATGGGTGGGCTGACCATCGGGGACCGGGCCCGTATCCCACATCATGGTTCCCTTCGGGTGCACGACCAGGAAGCAGGGCGCGGACATTTTGGTGGTGGCGAGCTCTTCCTTCTTCAGGCGATAGGGCGAGGTGTCGGGAATGTCGAGGACGCCGCAGTCGAGGACATAGACGCGCAGGGACTTCGGGGGGTTGGGGGCGGCTGAGGCGATTCCAAACCAAGCGGCCAGAAGGGCGGGAATTACCGCAAAACGAATCTTGTACACAGGGATATAATCTACTCCTTATGGCAATCCGAATCAACGATACCGCTCCCGATTTCACGGCCGAGACCACCCAGGGAACCATTCACTTTCACGAATGGATCGGAGGCGGCTGGGCGGTTCTGTTTTCCCATCCGAAGGACTTTACGCCCGTCTGCACCACGGAACTCGGCTACATGGCGGGGCTCGCGGGCGAGTTTGCCAAGCGGAACACGAAGATCATCGGACTGAGCGTCGACCCCGTCAACAGTCATTCAAAATGGGCCGCCGATATTCAGGAAACGCAGGGGCACGCGGTTACTTTTCCGATGATCGGCGATCCGGAGTTGAAGATTGCGAAACTCTACGACATGCTTCCGGCCGATGCGGGCGAGACGTCGGAGGGCCGCACCGCGGCGAACAATGCGACCGTGCGCACGGTGTTCGTCGTCGGCCCGGACAAGAAGATCAAATTGATGCTGGTGTATCCGATGTCGACCGGACGCAACTTCAACGAGGTGCTGCGCGTGCTGGATTCGATGCAGCTGACCGCTTCGCACAAAGTGGCGACGCCGGTTAACTGGAATCCGGGCGACGACGTGATTATTCTTCCCGCCGTCTCGGACGAAGACGCGAAGAAGACTTATCCGAACGGCTGGCGCTCGCCGAAACCTTACCTGCGCATCGTGCCGCAGCCGCGATAATCCGGTCGCTATTGGAAGCTGGCTTTAGGCAGGAAGTCGGCCAGGAGCCGGTTGAACTCGGCAGGCTTTTCCATCATCACGAAATGCCCCGTGCCCGGGACTTCGACCGCGCTGCCGTTGGGGAAGATCTTCTTGAAATACACCGGATCGTCCGAGGCGGAGTGATCCGCATAGATGCCGAGCGCGGGCACTTGAAACGATTCCTCAATCCAGTTGGGAGCGGCGAAAGTGGCGGCCATCGCCTGATACGCGGTGGTCTCCGGCGCTGCCAGCATCATCTTCAGGATGTGATCCTGAATGGCCGGCGTCGCGGATTTGCCGAACATCCCGCGGATCATCACCTCGCGATTCTTCAAACCCTCCGGCCCTTTCATCCGGTCGGGGTTGGGAGCGTTGGGGCTTCCCGAAAGGTGCAGGGCTCCATCGACCGGCACCATTCCGGCAACGCTCGCGGGGTACAGCCGCGCATATGCGCGGATCACGGGGGTGCCCATGCTGTGGCCGACCAGCACAATCTTCCCGGCCTTCGCCTCGATGCGGACCGCCTCAACAGACCGGGCAAAAAGATCCATGGTGAGAGCCTCCCTTTGACGGCGATCCGCTCTGGCCATGGCCGGGAAGATCCAGCGTGACGACGCGGTAATTCTTTTCGAAGAAGGGCACCTGCTCGCGCCAGGAGGTTTCGTCACAGGTCCAGCCGTGAACGAACACGATCGTCCTCGGGCCGCTGCCTCGCACCGTCGAATGGATGGGGATGCCGTCCACGGAGGCGGCGGAGGCGAGAACGGATAGCGAGAAAGCGAGAACGGGCAGGGCGAGATTGGGCAAAGCGAGTTTAAGCAGAGCAGGAGGCATGGACGGGATTATATCGGCAATTCGGGTGTAATCTGAAACGACATGACGAAGTTGCTGTTAGCGGTTCTCGCTTTGGGAAGCGTCGTATCCGGTCTCGAAGCGCAGGATGCCGCGCGGGGGGAAACGCTTTACCGGCAACAGTGTGCCAACTGCCATGGCGAGAGGCTCGAAGGGCGCAGCGCCCCCACCCTTGTGGGCAGCGACTTCAGATCGAGATGGCCCGCCGCCGATCTCCCCGGCAAAATCGCGAAGACAATGCCGCAGGATAACCCCGGCAAACTCACGGCGGGCCAGGTGGCCGATCTCACCGCCTATATTCAGGCGGCTGGACAGAAGGCGGGAGACACCGCTAAACCCGCAGCTTCGGCCACCGACTTTCCCGCTTCGGGCAATCTCTTGCAACTGATGCGCGGCATCATGTTTCCCAATTCAAATATCCTCTTCACGGTGCAGACACACGATCCGGCGGAAAAGAAATCGGCCGGTGACGCGACTTTTGGTGGAGGGTTCAACTGGGCCATGTGGGGGAACGACCTCTACTCGGGATGGCAGATTGTCGACTACGCCGCGATCGCTCTGGCGGACTCGGCGCCCCTGCTGCTGACGCCCGGCCGCCGCTGCGAGAACGGCAAGCCCGTTCCCGTAAACGATCCCGACTGGATCCGGTTCACGAAAGAAATGGCTGAGGTGGGCAGGGCTGCTTACCGCGCATCCCAGACCAGAAACCAGGAGAAGGTGAGCGACATCACCGGCGATATCGCCGATTCCTGCGCGCACTGCCACCAGGTCTTTCGCGATAAATTTCAGCGCGGAAGGACTCCGGGCGACCCGGCGAACAACGCGCTGCGTTGCACGAAATAGTTCTCCGCTTAATCGATCTTCGTGAAAGTCTCCGGGGTGGCGGCTCTGCCCCCTCCTCCGCCAGCGCCTCTACCCCCGGCCGGAGTAGCACCCGCACCGCCAGGCCCACCGGCCCCGGCTCCCCTACCGCCACCGCCTCCGAAAGCCCCGCCGGTGCCGGCCGAGACCATCTGCCGCAACGCCGAATAGGTCTTGCCGTCGGCAGCCATGGTCCACTCATCGTGCCACTGCGTTCCGTTGGGCATCGTCGTCTCGACCACCAGCTTGTTGGCTTCCATTTTGCCTGTGGCCTTGGAGTCCTTCCAGACGCCTTCGGTCATGGTGATCTCCTGCCCCTGGGTGGGATATTGACGCAGGATCACCCTGCCGCCGTTCGGCTGCGTTTCTTTCATGAACACAACGCCGTCCTTGAAGGTGAGCTCGCGCACCTGTCCGTTGTCACCCTTCCAGGTACCGTTGAACTTCGACGCGTCCTGGGCCATCAGCGTGAACATGCCCGCGCTCAGCGCGACCATTGTTATGAACGGTGCTTTTTTCACAGTATGTTTCTCCTTTGAGGGAACCGGCAACGCCAAAGTTACTATACATTTCCCGCTTGCGGCAAGCCAGTTGCCGCCGCTTCTGATAGCCTAAGGGGCGATATGAAAAGCTCCCGCTGGATCGCTCTCACCGCGTGCGCCGGTCTCGCCGCCGCGTTCCTTCTGCACGCCGCCAAGACCGACGGCCTCACCATCCTCACCGGTTCGCAGGCCTTCTCCAATACGCTTTCGCTCAAGCCGGACGTGTTCCGCAAGATCACCGCGCAGGACCTTCCCAAACCCGGAGACACACCCTCCGGGCAGACTCCCGGCGGCCGCGGCGCGCGTCCCGCGAACGCCATGCCGCAGGCTCCCGCCGGTTTCAAGGTGGGTATTTTCGTGAGCGAAGGATTCAATACGCCGCGCCAGATGCGCAGAGCGCCCAACGGAGATATCTTTGTCGCCGATACCAGCGGACAAGGCGGCGTCAAGATCCTCCGCGGCATTACGGCGGATGGCAAGCCCCGGCAGACTTCCATGTTCGCGACGTTCCCCAATGCGTTCGGGATCAACTTTTATCCTCCGGGCCCGAATCCGCAGTGGGTTTACGTCAGCAACACGACGACGCTCGTCCGCTATCCGTATAAGAACGGGGATCTCACGGCGTCGGGAGCGCCCGAAACGCTGATCTCCGACCTTCCCTCCGGCGGCCATTCCACGCGCGACATTGTGTTTTCGAAGGATGGCAAGAGCCTGCTCGTCGCGGTCGGCTCGGGATCGAATAACAACGACGACTCGAAGGAAGTCCGCCGCGCCAATATCCTCGAATACACGCCCGAAGGCAAGTTCACCGGCATCTACGCTTCCGGCATCCGCAACCCCGTCGGCCTCGCGATCAATCCGGATACGGGTGAGGTCTGGACCTCCATCAACGAACGCGACACCTATGGGGACAATCTGGTGCCCGATTACGTCACTCACGTCGAGCGCGGCGGATTCTACGGCTGGCCCTGGTTCTACATCGGCGGCAATTACGATCCCGCCCACACGGGAAAGCATCCCGAGCTGAAAAGCAAAGTGATCGTTCCGGACGTCCTCGTGCAGCCGCACAGCGCTTCGCTCGGGATGACTTTCTACGATGGCAAAATGTTCCCGCCCGAGTACACCGGCGACGCGTTCGCGGCGGAGCACGGGTCGTGGAATCATGCCAAAGGCGCCGGCCATGAAGTGATCCGCATCCCGATTGAAAAAGGAAGGTCAACCGGCGTCTATGAGGACTTCCTGACGGGATTCAACACGGATACGAACCTGTGGGGCCGGCCGGTGGGCGTTGCAACCGCCACGGACGGATCCCTGCTGGTTTCGGACGACGGCGCCAAAGTCATCTGGCGCGTGAGTTACTCGAAATAGGGCGGTGGCTCGAATTGAGCCGCTACTGGAACCTCCTACTGGATTTCGTCATACGTAACCCCATAAATCGAAGGGCAATAATAAGTGATCAGTTTCATTCCCTGTAACGGCTGGACGATCCCCATAGCTTCAAGTTTGGCGAGGTCCGACCGCGCCGTTGGATACGTCACATTGAAGTGCGATTTGTATTGGTTGACCGTAATAACCGGTGCCCAAAAAAGTCCGTCAACCAATTGAGAGAGACGAACGCTCCCGCCCTTCAGTCTGTTGTGGAAGTCACGATGAAGGGCCAAGAGTTTATCGCATCGTTTTTCCGCATCTTCTGCTTGACTAACGACTCCTTCAAGACAAAAGCGAATCCAGTCTTCCCATCCTCCTTTTGTGCTCACAGCTAACATGAGGTCCATGTATTCCCGCCGGTGTTTTTCAAAAAAGGCGCTCATATACAGCCACTGGCTCGAGAGTCCACACCACTCCGCGATCATGAGCGAGAGGAGGAGCCTGCCCACGCGCCCATTTCCATCGCGGAACGGATGAATAGCCTCGAATTGGTAATGCGAGAGAAAGGCTCTCACGAGCGGATCGAAGTCGTCAACCGAATGGAGATATCCCTCGAAAACCTGCAATAGCTCGTCAAGATTCTCCGGAGGGGGCGGAGCGAACCGCGCTGGCTGCCCGATCTGGTTTTGTATTTTTCTGAACTCCCCCGGTCGTTGATCAGCACCCCGTACACCGTCCATCAAGATCGCGTGGAGATCCGTTATCAAACGAAGCGACAGCGGCAGGTTCGTCTCGGAACGGAGTTTCATGCGTAATGCGCGCCGATAGTTATGAACCTCACGAAAGGCATTATTTGGATCGTTCGGTGCGGTCGGGTATCTCGGGTCGGCCTCGAACAGGACTTGTTGTTGCGGATCGGTAATCGTACCCTCCAACTGGGACGACAATTGAGCCTCGCGGCTTTGAAGAGGCTGCAAGAGGATGTCGGGGTTTGGCAGGTGCTTTCCTGTTCCATCCAGACTCGACAGCGACTTTCTGGCTTCGACAAGAAGTTTCCACAGATTCCCGGGCCACTGCCATTTCGGTGGAAGGGGATCTGGCAAGAATGCCACCTGAACGCCCGGCAGGCCCTTCTTGATCGGGACCAGGCGGCCAGTCATCAAGGATCGATCGAAGTCCTTCGGGTCCATAAATTTTACTGTAGTTGTTTTTAGTAAAAAAATCAACTCAAAATTTTACCGGATGCTTTACTAGTAAAGTGCGCCTCAAGCATAATGTCGATATGAACGGGCTTAATCCAGACCAAGGGGTGAAAGCGACCTCTGCCCTCGTGGAAAGGAACTCCATTCGCGCCGTCTCTCGGCTGACGGAATCGTTACAGAGGCCAGCCACCACTCGAAATAGGGCTCTATTTCATCGCGGCCGCGCCAGCCGATGCCGTGCGGCCGTCCTGATCGCTGCTGCCGCCGGAAGCGCCGACCGCTCCGACAACTTTGCCGTCGACGACGATCGGGATGCCGCCTTCGACCGGGACCGCGCCCGTCAGCTTAAGAATCCGAAGACCCTCCCCGCCCCCGGCGACGATGTCCTGGAATGCCTTGGTCGGGCGGCGGAAAAGCACGGCCGATTTGGCTTTTTCGATCGAGACGTCGACGCTGCCCAGCTGGGTGTCCGGCATTCTTTCGAAGTACACGAGGTAGCCGCCGGTGTCGACGATGGCAACTGCCATCGCCCAATTGTTCTTGCGCGCTTCGGCAATGGCAGCCGCCGCGATCTTCTTTGCGTTCTCGGTGGAGATGGACGTACCGTAGGGCACGATGGCGGGCGCAGCCGGATTTTGGCCGTAGGCGCCAACCGCCAATGCCACAGCGGCCAGAGTTGTTTTCAGGAGCATCGGTCTATTATCCGACAGACAGAAAGCTCTCCAGATCGCGCTCGTTCACCCCCGGTTCACCGGGCGCGACGTTATCCAGCTTCCCCTCGCGCATCCACTTCTCCAGCTGGTCCACCAGGCTGAACAGATGATCGAACGAATCCACGATGAACAGCAGAGGCTGATAGCGATTGATTTCGAAGCCCTGATTGATCGCCCATTCCAGCTGCATCGGATAACGCTGCACTTCGGGTGAATCGATCGCGTGCTCGATCTCCCCGAAGGAACTCAGCAGCCCGCTGCCATAAACCCGCACGCCATCCTTCGACCGCATCAGCCCGAACTCGATCGTGAACCAGAAAAACCGCGCCATCGCCCGGATGATGCTGGTGAGCCGGTGCGCGTCATCGCGCTCCAAATCAGACATGCGGCCGGCGATTTCGACCGCCGTATGCGCGCATTCTCCGAACCGCACCAGCGCTTCCGCGAACGCCGGATCGGTGTGCATCGGAACATGCCCGGCCACGTCGTGAAAGATATCCGGCTCGGGAAGATAATCGAGCTTGTCCGCCGGACGGATGGTGATGGTCGTCGGAAACGCGCGGTTCCGCAGGCAATCGAAAAACAGAAACGCCGGGATGTATCCGCTCACCGCCTTCGCCTGAAAACCCGTCAGCGGTTTCAGAAATCGGTTGACGTCCTCAAGCCGCGGAATGCGATTCGGATCGAGGCAAAGCGAATGAATCCCTTCGAGGTAATGAGGGTTCGCGTAGCGGTTCCATCGCGGAACCATGCGCGCATACAGACGCCGCCAGGCTTCATGATTCTCTTCGGAATAGCGCCCGTAAGTCTGTTCGATGAATGGCGACTCGATTACCGGACTCTGCCGAGGACACAAAAAAATCCCGTCTTTATGATAAAACCATGACAAATCCGGAATCAGAGAAGTTGCATTCCGGAGTCGACGAACAGGATGTTTCCGGTCACTCCGCGGCTCAGATCGCTGGCGAGGAATGCCGCTGTGTCGCCCACCTCGCCCGGCCTCGGTGACATGGCGCAAGGGCGACCGTTCCTTTACCGCATCGAGCATCGTCGAAAGATCTTTCACCGCCCGCGCCGAAGCCGTCTTGACCGCGCCCGCCGAAATCGCATTCACGCGGATTTTCTGCGGCCCGAGATCGCGCGCCAGATACCGCATCGATGCCTCGAGCGACGCCTTCGCCACACCCATCACGTTATAGTTCGGCACCGCGCGCGTCGCCCCGATATACGTCAGCGTCATGATCGACCCGCCATTCGTCATCAGCGGCGCAACCGCCCGCGACATCGCCACCAGCGAATACGCGCTCACATTCTGCGCCAGCAGAAATCCATCCCGCTGTGTGTCCACGAACGACCCGCTCAGATCCTCGCGATTCGCGAACGCGAGGCTATGCACCAGCACATCGATCGGCTTGCCCAATTCGCGCAGGCTTTCCGTCAGCGCCGCGAGTTCTTCGTCTTTGGTCACATCGCAGGGCAACATTTTCGCGACCGAAAGCCCGCCGGCGATCGATTCGACCGTGTCCTTCTGCTTTTCGTTCACATACGTCAGGACGTTCGTGGCGCCCTCGCGCGCGAACGATTCCGCGATTCGCGAACGCCAGACTCCACTTGTTCGCGATTCCGGCGATCACCGCCGTCTTTCCTTCCAGCAATTTCGACATGAATCTAACAGCGTAACGCATGGCGGACGGCAAGGCACAGGCTAATATCGAAATCTGCGCCGCGTTCTCATACTGATCGTTGTCCTGATCGTCTACGGATCGCTGTATCCGTGGCACTTCGTCCCGCAGACACATCCCGGGCAATCCGCTCGACATCCTGCTGCACGCCTGGCATCCCGAACCCTGGCGTTTCCTCTTTCGCGACATGGTGGTGAACATCAGCATCTACGTGCCGCTGGGTTTGCCGCGCTACCTCGTATTTCGGACGTCCGGTAACCGTTCTTCCGTCTGTACGGGCCCGTGCTGCTGGGCGACTGTCCTCTCGGCCTCGGTCGAAATGGCGCAACTCTACACGCCCAACCGCGACACGAGCCTGCTCGACCTGATCACGAACATCGCCGGCGCGGCTCTCGGAGTGGCGCTGGCCTTGCTTTTCGAGAGGATGGCGGTTCGCCGTTCCCGGCATGCGTTGCTGACCATGGCATGATCCCCGCGGATCGCGGCGCGCTCATGCTGGTTTTCTGCCGGGCCGCCTGGCTGCGTCTTCCCGTTCTTCCCGATATTCGGCCACCACGAGCTGGTCCGCAAACTTTCGGTTTTCGCGCAACTCGCCGGTTCTTTCGCTTGTGCCACTCCTATCGGCGGCCGCGCTTTGGTATATCACCGGCTTGTTGCTGGCCGCGGCCGGAATTCGGCGCGCGCCGCAGGTGCTCGCCTTATCGATTCTGGCGATCCCGGCTCAATTCCTGATCGTGGAACGGCAACCTGTGATCATCCGACCTGCTGGGCGCGGTCGCCGGGATTCGCTCTGTTCGCATGGCGTTCCCGCAGCAAAGCCTGTGACGAAAACCGAAGCGTGGGCCTTTCTGGCCGTGATCGCTCCTTCGCGGGCCTCGCCCCATTTCGGTTCGCGCCCGGATCGGACTCCCTTCACCTGGATCCCATTCGGCGGAATGCTCGCGGCAGACTGGCAATTCGCCGTTCTGGTGATGCTCGAGAAAATCTTCTGGTACACGTCCGCGGTCTGGCTGCTGCGCGCCGCCGGGATGCGGTTGAGCATCGGCGATCGCCGCCGTCGCCGCGATCCTGGCCGCCATCGAGATTGCGCAGGTGCGCCTGCCTGGCAGGGTTGCCGAGTCCACCGATCCCATTCTGGCGATCCTGATGGGCTTTGTCCTCTTTATCCTTTCCCGCGAAACAGGAAAACGATTTCAATCAGCAGGATGATCACGACTACCACTTCGAGAAAGAATCCCCGGCCCCGGTCGAACCGGTCCACCATGAATTCGTAGAGTTCGCCTGCGGTCTGAAGCTTCTGATCCACCAGCCGGCGGTAATCGGGCACGCCCACGCGCGCCGCGGCCAGGCGATACATGCGCGCATAAAACATGTCGCTCAGAAACTTGATCGACGTCTCCGTGCGTTCGGCGATCTCGATCACATCGAGGCGAATTGTATTCAACCGCTCGGCTTCCCCGGCCAGTCCCCAGCGACGCCAGACGCCCGTGCCCTTATCGATCGACCGGTAGACTCCCGCCGAGCACGCCGGTCAGCAGTTCGTCATAGTGCCGGAATTCGAGCAACTGCGCATTCGCGTATTCCAGCAATTGCAGCGTGGGCCCGGCGGCGGCGGCGTTATCGAACACGAACGCGGCCGACCACCCCACCACGAGCAGATCGTTCGGGTAATAGGAAACGCTGCGCCGTCAGAATCTCCTGCAACTCTCCCGTGTGAAAGCGTCCGGCTTTCGCCGCGCACGATTTGCGCAATCTGCGCCCCGTGCTGCGTCGAGGAGATCGGCGGCGTTCTCATCCGCGCTCTCCGGAAACACCGTGATGATCACGTAGTCCTCATCGAGCCAGCTCGGATAAGGATTGACCAGCGCCCCGCCGGCTTTCACGAGTCGCGGCTTCAGCAGATCCATCGCCCGCTGTTCGACCGAGGGATCGGCCAGGACGTTCACCGACCGCTCGACCAACTCAGGCCAATCGAGTGAAAACGGCTGATCCAGTTCGATGCTGACGACGCCGTAGTCGTAGTATTTCGCGCGCGCCTCGAAATGTTCCGACTTCGAGCGGCTCAACCACGGGAGGCCGCTCGAAGCGCACGTAATCCGGCGCGGGTTTCGAAAATGCGGGGGTGCGCGTCGGCTCGGCAATCCCAAGAGCGGCGCGCAGAGCGTCGAGCCGGATCTCATCGGCAGACATCGAACAAGACGAGTTGCCGGATGAATCCCCGCACAGCGCCAGAGTAGCGCAGGCGCTACTCCGGCGGCAAATCGCCCAGATCTTCCGCCCGATTCTCAAACTTCGTCATCGAGTGAATGAAAACCAGATCGATCTTCCCACGGGGCCGTTGCGCTGCTTCGCCAGAATCAACTCGGCCATGCCTCGCAGATCTTCCCGATCGCGCTTGTAAACTTCCTCGCGAAAAATAAATCCCACCAGGTCGGCATCCTGCTCGATCGATCCCGATTCGCGCAGATCGCTCAACTGCGGCCGATGATCGCCCACCCGCGTCTCCGGCGCGCGGCTCAACTGCGAGAGCACCAGGAACGGCACGCCCAGCTCCTTCGATAGAAGCTTCATTCCACGCGAGAGCTGGCTGACTTCCTGATTCCGGTTCTCCGTCCGTCCGCGAATGCTCATCAGCTGCAGGTAATCCACCACCACCAGCCCGAGCTTCTGCCCGCCCTGCTGCAGCCGCCGCAGCTTCGCATGCATGTCCATCAGGTTGATGCCTGCCGTGTCGTCGATGTAGATCGGCGATTCCACCATTGGTTCGCGGCCGCGCGCAGCTTCTGCCGCTCGCCTTCGTTGAGATACCCGGCGCGAAAGCGCTGGCTGTCGACGCGCGCCGCCGCGCACAGCATACGCGTCAGCAGCGATTCCTGCGACATTTCGAGCGAAAAGATCGCCACGGGCTGCAATGAGCCGCGCCGCCACATGCCAGCAGATATTCAGCGCCAGCGCCGTCTTGCCCATCGAAGGCCGCGCGGCGAGAATCACCAGCTCGCCCGCATGCAGGCCGCCCGTCATCTCATCCAGCTTCGTGAAGCCGGTACTGATCCCCTTGATCCGCTTGCTCGGATCCAGAAACGCGTTGAGACCGCCTTCATAGCCCTGAATCACCTGCAGCGGCGTCGCGAGGCCTTTTCGCCACGCGACTCGCCCAGCTGCAGCAGCGTCTGTTCCGCGCCCGCCAGGATATCCGCGGGATCGTCCTCGGCCATCAGCGCCCGGTTCATCAGCTGCTGCGAAGCGACCGCGATCCGCCGCAGCATCGCCTTGTCCTTAACGATTTTGACGTAGCTGTCAAGGTTTGAAATCTGCGGCAGGCCGTCGTCGAGCGAAACGATGATAACTCAGCCCGTCGACCGATTCCAGCTCGTTATATCGCAGCAGTTCGTTCGCTACCGTGACCCGATCGATCTTTTCATTGCGCTCGTGGATCTCCGACATGCGCATGAAAATGCGGCGGTGCTTTTCGAGCGCGAAATCCTCGTTTGCGAGCAAGCCCGCGATGTCGATGAACCGCGTGTCGTCGAGAAGGATCGACCCCAGGATGAATCGTTCGGCGTCTATGTTGGCGGGGAGACCTTTTTGAGAGACTGACGGCTGAAGCGGCGGAAGACATGGGCCGGGATTCAAGGTAGCTGGTTGACGCCTGTTAAGCAAGGTTGAGCCGGAAATATTCCTGTGGATCGCGAAACGCTCATCTGGCCGTCATACGGTGAGAGGCCACCGGAAAAATCCTCAGTTTTGCAGATCAAATCCACAAGACATTTTACCGCGAAAATGTTCTTCAGGAAAGGACCTGACGCATCGCTTCGACGCAACGCTCGTTTTCCTGCCGGGTGCCGGTGGAAATCCGGATGCATTGCGGAAGCCCGAAGGATTTCAACGGGCGCACGATCACACCCAGCCTCAGCAGATCCTCATTGATACGCGCGACGCTCGCCCCATCGGAAAACACCAGCATCAGGAAATTAGCTTCCGAAGGCACCACGGTAAGGCCCATTTCCGCAAAGGCCTCGGTGAACAGGCGCATGCCGCGCGCATTTTCCTCGAGCGACCGGTAAATGAATTCCTTGTCGGCCAGCGCACCGATGCCCGCCGCCTGTGCCAGAGCGCTGGGCTCGAACGGCAGCTTCACTTTAAGCAGATTCGCGATCAGTTCCTCATGCGCGAAACCAAAGCCGATGCGCGCGCCCGCCAGGCCGTAGACCTTCGAGAATGTCCTCAGCGTGATGACATTGTCGTAGCGGTAGTGCATGGAATTCGGGTAGCGCGGATTATGCTGGGCGTACTCGAAATACGCTTCGTCCAGAATGATGAGAACCCGCTCGGGAACGTGGCGATGGAATTCGTCGAATTCGTGCCGGGTGAAGATCGTTCCGGTCGGGTTATTGGGGTTCGCAAGGTAGATGATTTTGGTCTTCCCGGTGATTGCCGCCGCCAGCGCCGGGAGGTCGTAGCGCCAGTCTTTATAAGGTGTGGTGCGATAAGCCACACCGCGCGATTGGGCGAGTAAGCGGAACCCAACGAACGGCGCTTCGGTGGTCAGAACCTCATCGTCGTCGCACAGGAAGGTGCGCATGATGTTGGCCATGATGCCCTCGGAGCCGCTGCCCGTAATCACGTTCTCCACCTTCGTTTCGTATTCGCTCGCGAGCACTTCGCGCAGATCCCGGCCGCCGTTCGAATAGCGATTGAGATCTTCGGTCGCACGGACGATGGCATCGATCGCAAGTGGCGACGGGCCGAGCGGATTTTCATTCGACGCGAGCTTGATGACTCCGGTGATTCCGTACTCGCGCTCGACGTCTTTGACGTCACGCCCGGTTTCGTAAGCCGGAAGCGAGGCAATATAGGGCGGTACTAATGTCACTGTTCTGGCCACTATTGTGATGTTAAGGCAATGCGCTGGTGTAGTGTCCACGAAATAAATGGACACTCCTTCCAACCAAAATTCTGCGGTTCAACCGGTGGGGCGGACGATCGTTTCCTGTCGCCTGCCCTTATACCTGTGCGAGAAGGCAAGCCACAAACGACGATGGCCTGCCCCACGCTGCTCGTTTGGAATGTCCGGTTATTTCGTGGACACATGACTAGCGATAGACGCCGGTGTGACCGAGCGAATATCTGCCCGGCTGAGGATAGACGCACAATCCATGGGGTCCCTTGCCGACTTTGATCCGCGCGAGGAGATGGCCGTCGGAAGTATCGAACGCATACACCTCCGCGTTGTATCTCCCCGACAGCCAGAGCACTTTGCCATCGGCCGAAACTCCGCCCATGTCGGGGCTGCCTCCGTGCGGGATGGGCCATTTCGTCTGGATCTTCCGGCTCGCGAGATCGAGCACCGTGATGCTGCCTTCACCGCGATTCGATATGTAAAGCACTTTCGAATCGCGGCTCACATAGAGTCCGTGCGTGCCCTTGCCGGTAGGGATGAAGCCGATGCGCGTGAAGGTATCGGGATCGACGAGGTAGATGCCGTTGGCCATCATATCCGCGATGTAAAAGACCTTGCCGTCGGGTGAAGTTTTCACGTCCTGCGGCATGCCGCCTTTTTCAAGAGAAAGCTCGCCGATGAGCTTGCGGCTGGCCACATCGACTTTGATCAGCTTCGCGGCAAACTCGCAGCTGGCGATCAGGAATCGGCCATCCGCCGTGAAGTCCATGTGATCGACGCCCTTGCATGGCACGCTCAGCGATTCGACGAGCTTCATCGTTGCGGGATCGCGAAAATCCAGGCGCTCCCTCGCCTCGGCAACCACGATGGCGAATTTTCCGTCGGGGGTGTAATACATGTTGTAGGGATCCTCCACCGGTACGGTTTCCCCTTTCCGGCCGGTCTTCGGATCGATTGCGGTAAGGCTGTCGCCGAGATCGTTCAACACCCAGAGACGCTTGAGATCCCAGGACGGAACGACATGCTGCGGCTGATGCCCCACGGGAAAATGACCGATGATTTTGTAGGTTGCGGGATCGATGATGTCGACGGTATTGCTGCCACTGTTGGGCACGTAAACTCTCGCTGGAAAATCGCGCACCACGGGGCTGAGGTTACCGGCATGGTCGGCCGCGTAGATGTCGGAAGCGTCTACGACCGGCGGCATTCCAGGAAGGGACGGCTGTTTTACCGCGGCTGCCTCCGTTTTCTGGGCGCAGGCAGCGGCGATCGCGAGGAGGCAGAAGGCGGAAATCAGGAAGTGAGGGCGATTCATTTGGAGTCTGTTCCTATTTTCGCGCGTGTCGCATTCCGGCCGGGGGGCCGCCCGCGTGTTGGAAGATCTGTGGTCAAATAATCCTGGAAACCGATGTTTACCCGACGCCAATGGCTTGCGGCGATTCCCCTCGGGCTGAAGGCCGCGGCAGTGAAGGCGGCAAATGCCGCGCCCTTGCCCGGCGCACAACTTTACAGCGTCCGCGGGATTCTCAAAAGAGATCCGGACGGCGTGCTCAAAGCGATTGCGGGCATTGGGTACAAAGAGGTGGAAGGCTACAACCGGCTGGACACGATCGCGCTCGCAACGCGGATCAAAGAAGCGGGGCTGGCTGTAAGGTCATGCCAAACCGAAACGCCGCTGATCACCGCCGACTGGGAAAATTATCCGGAGTTCAAACAGGTACCGCTCAAAGCGGCGATCGAAGGCCTGGGCGGGGCGGGGATCGAATTCTTCAAAATGGGCTATATTTCCCCGGGAGCGCGCGGCGATGGCGATGATTTCTATCGCCGCACTGCGGACCGCATGAACGCGGCCGCGGAATTGTGCCGCAGGTCCGGCCTGAAATTCCTCTGGCAGAATCACGCGTTTGATTTCGCCGGCCGGCCGGGTCTGCGGCCGATCGATATCTTCCGGGACCGTCTGGATCAGAAGCTCGTGCGCATGGAGATCGATCCCTTCTGGGCCGGTCTGGCCGGGCAGGATCCGGTCCGATTGCTGAAGGAGTGGAAGGGCAGCGTGTCGTTCCTGCGTCTCGACGACAAGGCGGAAAAGGCGAAAGCCGCACCCGTCCAGTTTGAGGAGACGATCGGGCGGGGAGCCTATGCGGAGCCGGGCACGGGCGTGCTGGATCTTCCGGCCATCGTAAAGGCCGCGCGGGCGGCAGGCGTGCAGTATTACTTCGCCGGACTCGACGAAATGGAGGGCGATCCGATCGAGAGCCTGCGCAGGAGCTTCGCGTACTTCCGGAACCTGCAGGTTATTTGAAACGCAGATCGGCGCCGTCGGCCGGCAGCAGCATATAGGGAACGCCCCTACTGACGTTCGATTCGTCGGTAAGCCGAAGTCCCCAGTCTCCGCCGAAGATCAGATAACACGCGCCGTCGCCGGAATCGTCAACAAGGCACGCCATCGCGCGGCAGGGTTGCCCGCCCTCGTCGAGACCGGTAATGCGGCACCAGGCCGCTTCGCCGGCGCGCTCGGATCGCACATGGCTGACCTCGCGCGGAGGCGTGCGGGGCTGAAATACCTGGCCATCCCACGCGGGGCAATTCGGATTTTCCTCTATCTGGATGAGGACTGCCGAACCGGGAGAGGTCACGCTGTCAGTATAGCCGTGGGAAAACCGCCGTTGAGCACGCAAAATAATCGCAAACACTGCAACGCCTGGCGGGACGACGCAGTCAAGCTAATCTGGAGGCGGGTCACGCGGTGAAAATCGGTCTCGATTACTTTTTCCTGGCGGCTCTACCTTTTTCCATCTGGGGCGGGTACGGGCGCGATTCGCAGCATACGGCGCTGGTGAATGTCGGGTCGCAGGCTCTGAACGGGATCCACTGGTCGGCGCCCGTCGACCTGGATCCCGAGACCAGCGGTGGCGAGCTGTTGATCCACTACGGCTCCCCGGCCGTATCCGCCGCGAACACGGTGCTTCTGCCTGTCAAGACCGGCGCCGCGGACGGGTTCGAGGTCCAGGCGCGCAGCGGCGCAACCGGCGCTCTGCTCTACACGCTGACCTCCGACTACTCTCTTCCACCACACGATTGGACGCCGCCTTATGGCCTGGTGTTAAGTTCCCGGCTGAACGGATCACTGCCGGGACGGGAAAGCCTTTTGCGTCAAAGGCAGCCGCAGCCCCTTCCCAAACTCAGCGAGCGCCTGTATTTCCCGGGCGCGGGCGGAACGGTCTTTTACCGCGACAACGTCGATTCGGCGAACCGGTCCCACAGGCCGGATCGCGTTCTATGGCAACGCTCTGTACGCCGCCAACACCGCGAGCTTCAACAGCACGGTGCAGATCTCGACGCCGCTGACCGCCGACAGCTCCGGCAATATCTTCTTCGGCTTCGTGGTGCAGGCGGCGAACCCCGCCAACCTGACCAGCGGCATTGCGCGGATCGGGAACGACGGGACCGGCGCCTGGATCAGCGCCCCGGCGCTGGCGGGCGGGGACAACACGATCGTCCAGGGGGCGCTGAACTGCGCGCCGGCGTTGAGCGGCGACGAGAGTACACTTTATTTCGCCGTTTCGAACGGCGCGGAATTCGGCACCGGTTATCTGGTGTCTGCTGAACAGCACCACCCTCGCGCCGATCGCGCATGTACAGTTGGTGGACCCCCGCGGCGGCCTCGCCACCGTGTCGACCGACAGTTCCGCTTCGCCCATGGTCGGTCCGGACGGCGACGTCTATTACGGGGTTCTGGAAAACACTATTCCTTCTCACAACGATCGGGGCTGGATGCTGCATTTCAATTCCGCTCTTACCATCGAAAAAACGCCCGGGTCGTTCGGTTGGGACGATACGGCGTCGGTTGTCCCGGCGAATCTGGTGCCGTCGTACACCGGCGCCTCCTCTTATCTGATTCTGGTCAAGTACAACAACTATGCGGGGATTGGCACCGGGAACGGACGGAATCAGGTTGCGGTGCTGGATCCGAATACTTCCCAACCGGATGAGTACTCCTCGACGCCGGTCGAAGTGATGCGGGAGGTGCTGACGGTGTCGGGCGTAACGCCGGACAGCCAGGGCCGAAGGGG
This sequence comes from Terriglobia bacterium, assembly GCA_963764845.1. GTDB lineage: Bacteria > Acidobacteriota > Terriglobia > Bryobacterales > Bryobacteraceae > BOG-234. Next base: position 502,647 of record CAVXUE010000003.1, read on the forward strand.
TCCGCGAGTGGTGCATCAACACGGCGGCGATCGATCCCGTTACAGCGTCCGCGCTGGTGAACAGCGAGGACGGCGTGATCTACCGCTGGGACTTCACGACCAACACGCTTTCCCAGAAACTGCGCCTGACCGCGGGCCTGGGTGAGGCCTACACACCGACGATCATCGGAGCCGACGGCACCATCTACGCCATCAACGACGCCACTTTATTTGCGGTCGGGAACTGACGGGGGCGCGACCTGGGGCGTTTCCACGCGGACGGCGAGAAGATTCTGACGGGCGTCGCTCGAAGCTTCCACCGTAACCTTCTCATCCGGGTGAAAATCCGCGGCCTTCGCCGGCATGCCGTCGCGGAAGAATTTCGTTGCCCCGGTAATGTACATCCGCATGGTTTGGTCTTCTTCCAGCGCGATCGTCAGGAACTTTTTGTCCGCCGATTTGAATGTGCCGTTGAACGTCGCCACCGCGGCCGTGTTGGCGCTGCCCGGGGTCGCCTGTGGCATCGGAACACGCTGCCGGGGACGTATTGAAGCAGCATCAGCGCCAGAACGCAATTCGCCAGACCCGTCATCTTTCTATATATTAGCCCTGATCGCATCGAACCCGTAACACTTTCTTTACTCTCAACGTCATCGGTTCGTGGACACTGATTTCCTCGAGTGGCTCGACCGCCAGCAGGGGCGGCAATATGACCTGCACGCCCGCCACATCAATCCGGTTTTCGTCAAGATGCTGCGAACCATCGGGTTCGATAAAGCCTATGTTCGCGGCGAAGGATCGTATCTTTACGACGTCGAGGGCGCCCGCTATCTCGACTTCCTGACCGGCTGGGGCGTCTTCGCGCTGGGGCGAAATCATCCGCGCGTCAGGTCGATGATCGAGCAGGTGATGTCGCGCCATCTGCCGAACCTGGTGCGCATGGATTGCTCGCTGCTCGCCGGCCTCGTGGCCGAGAAACTCACCAGCCACACCTCGACGGTCGAGGCCAGTGTCAAAGGCGGAGGCGGACTGAGCCGCGTTTTCTTCACCAATTCGGGCACCGAGAGCGTCGAAACCGCCATCAAGTTTGCCCGATGCGCCACGGGGAAACAGAAGATTCTGTACTGCGAGAACGCGTTCCACGGGTTGACCGTCGGCTCGCTTTCACTCAACGGAGCGGAGTTCTTCCGGGAGCGCTTCGGGGATCTGATGCCGGGCACGGAGGCGGTGGCGTTCAACGATTCTGGCTTCGCTCGAACGCGCGCTTATCGCGCAAAGACGTCGCGGCGTTCGTGGTCGAGGCCGTGCAGGGCAAGACCTGCAGGGTCGTCGCGGAGGGCTATCTCGCCGAAGCGCAGCGACTATGCCGCAAGGCCGGCGCCATGCTGGTGATGGATGAAGTGCAGTGCGGCCTCGGGCGCACCGGGAAATGGTTCGCTTACCAGCACTGGCCGGAAGTGGAGCCGGATATCGTTTGCGTGGCCAAAGCGCTTTCGGGTGGTTATGTGCCGGTGGGCGCCGTGATCACAACGCCGGGAATCATGGATACCGTGTTCGATTCGATGGAGCGCTGCGTGGTGCACTCCAATACCTTTGGCCAGAACGATCTCGCAATGGCCGCCGCGCTGGCCACGCTGCATGTGATGGAAGAAGAACGCATCGTCGAAAATGCCGCCGCGCTGGGCGAATATGCGATCGGCTCGCTCGCCGAGATCGGGCGGAGCTGCCCGTTTGTCGACGAAGTCAGGGGGAAAGGCCTGATGTTCGGCATCGATTTCAAACGCCCTGAAGGCTCGCTCAAGCTGAAGGCGGCGTGGGATTCCCTGCACAGGTTGAATTTCGGCGTCTTCAGCCAGATGATCACGGTGCCTCTGCTGCGCGACCATCGCATTCTCACGCAAGTCGCGGGCTATCACACCGAGGTGATCAAACTGCTGCCGCCGCTGAACGTGGCGAGGGAGGATATCGACTGGTTCCTCGGGGCGATGGGCAGCGTGCTCAACGATATTCAGCGCGTCCCAGGCGCTGCGTGGAACACGATGGCGGCGATGGCGAAAGGAGCCGTTAGGGCGCAGCTGGCTGTCAGTGGTCAAGGTGAAGCCAGCGCTTCAGATCGGGCTTGAACTCGCGGAACACATTGATGCCCGCATCCACCAGAATCGTTGCCGAACCGGCGTAGAAAATAGACGAACCCTTGTGATAATTGGGCGGCCACCACATGCGTGAGGCGGCGGCCGCTCCGTAATCGCCGAGGAATTCGCTGTACGCCGGCATCATTCCCCCGGAATCGTTATGGCGCCAGATGGTGTGAAGGAACGCATCTCCGATGCGCCCCTGATAACTGGTTCTTGTCGACTGAAAATACCGGGTGTCTTCATGGTCGATCGCCTGTACGGGGAACATGATGCTGCGCTGAATGAAATACGATCCCAGATGCGAAGCGTATCGCTCACCGAAAGGACCCCATCCCTCGCCCCATTCGCCCGGCCGGTCGCGCGCCTGATCGAAGCCCGCGCCGATACCGGCGAACACAATATTCTCGGGGTCGAATAAGTGCCGCCAGTCGTATTCAAGCTTTTCTTTGACGCTCAGGCCTTTCCATTGCGCGGATGAAGGGCCGGTTCTCCCGGTATCGGCTGGCGCGGAAGGCGCGGGCTGTTGAGAATCGGCCGGCTGCGGCTGTTGACCCAGCGCGAGACTCGAAATCGCCATAATCGGGACGAGTAACCGCCGGATCATAACCGAAACCGAAAACCAACCCTTCCAGGTAATATGATAAAACGCGATGCAGTCCTCTGTAATGTTGCTCGCGTTCCTTTCCGTAGCATTGGTTACAAAAGCGCAGGACACACCGAACCTGACGGCGCAGGGAGAGAAAGTGTTCCGTGAAACCTGCTCGACAGGCTATTGTCACGGCGTCGGAGGAGCCGCCGGAGGAGCTCCGCGACTGGTTGCCAGGGGATTCGACAGGGCATTCATAGCCGCAACGGTCACCGGCGGGGTTCCGGGCACCGCCATGCGTGCTTTCGGGAGCTCCCTCGACCGCGGAGACCTCACGGCAGTCGTCGCCTATGTGGCGGCGTTGAACGGGATCGGGAACGGAACCGCCGCAGCCCCGGCCGTTTCGACCCTTTCGCCTGAGGCAGCCCGTGGCCACGATCTGTTTTTTGAAGCCACGCGAAGCTTCGCCAGATGCTCGACATGCCACGAGGTGGGGGGAGTCGGGATTCCGGTCGCTACCCCCATCGCAGCAGTCCCTGCCGATGTTCGCGCGTTGCGCAACCTTGCGACTCCCGAGGTTCGTAACGCCGTGGTCGGCGGAGAATCGATGCCGGCGCTCGTCGTCGGCGAAGGGAAACGGCGCACGATGTTTTACGATCTGACCTCGGCTCCGCCGGTGCTGCGAACTCAGGAGCCGGGAACGGTGAAATTCACGGGGCCGGGCGCATGGAAACATGCGACGGCGCTGGGTTCTTACAGCGACGCTGAATTAACAGCCATTCTGGCTTACCTGAAAGCCGTGATTTAGCTGTTCAAGGCAGGCTGTCGAACGCCGCCTGCATCTCAGCCAATATCTTCTCTGTGGCCTCGACCGGGTCGGCGGCTTCGGTAATCGGCCTTCCGATGACCAGATAATCGGCCCCCGCCAGAATCGCATCGCGCGGCGTTGTTCTGCGCTTCTGATCGTCTTCGCGGGCGCCATCGGGACGAATTCCCGGAGTTACGACGAGCAGTTTTTCCGAGATTCCCCTGATCGCTTTGGCTTCCCGCCCCGAAGTGATGACCCCATCGCAACCCGCCTCGACCGCCATCTTCGCCCGGAAGAGAACGAGCTGTTCCACGGTGTGGCTGCTGTAACCCATTTCGAGAAGATCGGACTTATCGAGACTGGTCAGAACGGTAACCGTGAAGAGCTTCATTCCGCTCTCGCCCCGGCCTTTCACCGCGGCCCTGATCAGGCTCCCCGATCCGTGGATGGTCAGGAAAGTCACGCCTCGCTGCGCCGCCTGGGAAACCGCCTTCGTGAGCGTTTCGGGTATGTCGTAGTACTTGTAATCGAGGAAGAGCTTCTTATGGCTGTCGAGCAGCGATTGAATGAGCCCTTCGACCCCTGGCGCGAGTTGCAGCGAAAGGCCGACCTTGAAAAAGTCCACGTGCGGTCCCGAGCCGCGATACCATCTGCCGGGCCGTCGCCACGTCCGGCAGGTCAAGGGCGAGGATCAGACGTTCCCGGGCATTGACGGAAGGCAAAATTCAGTCTAGCAATCGCAGTTTGCCACTCGTGCGTACCGGTACTGCGACGGTTGAACCAGCCCTGGTTAACCGTTAGGATCAGGCCAGAGATAACCATAGTGAACCATGGCGCACAAAGTATGGCGCATAAAATCGTGACAACGTTCTCGATTTTTCTGGCCAGCATTCTGCTGATGAGTCTGGTTCCACATTTAAGCGCCGGGTCGATGATCTGCGTTATTCTCCTCACGGCCGGGGGTGCCGTGTTGTATCGCGAAGTATCCGCGCTCGCGGAAGCAGACGCCCGCCAAACGCCGGCTGCCATCCGCGCGCGGCCGATTCCAACTCCAGCCCGCAATCCCGAAGGTTATCCCGGCAGTGTCGAACAACGTGTGGAACGGCGTCTGGATGGGATCGAACTGCGTCCGGATGCATCCGTGGAGCAAATCGCCCATATCATGGTTTCAACCAGCTTCCGCCAGGCTTCCCGGAAGTATCACCCCGATCACGGCGGTTCGACGGAGATGATGGCACGTATCATTCAGGCGCGGAATCTGCTGTTAACCAACTTCCGGCGGTACTGATCAGACCGGAAGTTAGCATAACCACTACAACGAACGCCGATATTGCTGTCGGAGTAGCCGTTGTTCAGAATGGATAGGGAGACGATGCCAGGCGCTTCCTACATTGACAAATTCGTCGAGGAGAAACGACTCCGGGAGGCCGCTCGCGATCCCTACGTTTATCCGGAATATCAGCCTGATCCCCACTTGCAGGTGCTGGAGGAGATCCGGGATTGCCTGCGGGACATCCGCGCCGTGCTCTACCGGTTTGAAGACCGCGTGTTGGTCGATCCGCGGGTCGCGGTCATTCACCCGCGTCCATGAACCTTGATGTCAACTCGGGTTGTATAACCTCTGGCGGACTTGCGGCAAAGGCCGGTCGCGGTCAAACTGTGTTTATGGACTTGCTGTATGGATTCATCAGGGATGAACAAGGTCAGGATTTGATCGAATATACGCTTCTTATGAGCTTTATCGTGCTTGTATCGGTGGCGATTTTCACGAAGGCCGGGAAAAGCACCAGCGGGATCTGGTCGTCCGCAAGCAGCACACTCGCCGCGGCGAATACGGCGGCGAGCTAAGGCGTTTAGGTTGTGAGCATCCCGGCGCGAGGGGCCCGAGTTGACGAACCCCTTCATTTTCGAACTGAACCACCGCCCCTGTTACCATAGGGTTTGACAGGTAGCGGCGTTCACGTCAAAATGAAGGTTTCGCTTCAAGCGGGAGTAACTCAGCTGGTAGAGTGCGACCTTGCCAAGGTCGATGTCGCGGGTTCGAATCCCGTCTCCCGCTCCAGTCATCTATCTCAGTCACCGCCTGAAACCCGAATCCGTGGAACCTGTCGCCTCAGCCCGTGAGATCGTCAGCACCGCCATCAGCGAGTTCGGCCCCTCGTCGATCGTTCTCAGCAGCTTCCAGCGTGAGGACGTCATCGTCACCGACCTTGTATTGAGTACCGCGCCCGCGACGCGCATCCTCACGCTCGATACGGGCCGCATCCCCGCGACCACCGGGCAGATCATCGCCGCCGTCGAGCGCCGTTATTCGATCGCCGTTGAGCGGATTGTTCCCGATGAGCAGGAAGTCGCCACCATGGTGGCGCTCTATGGCCGCGATCTGTTTCGCGACAGCGTTCCCAATCGTATGCTTTGCTGCGAAATCCGCAAGTCGCGTCCGCTGGCGCTCGGCCTGCGCGGAGTCCCGGCATACTTCACGGGCCTGCGGCGGGCGCAGGCGAAATCGCGCGCTTCGATCGAAGTTTTCGACCGCTCCGCCGCTGCCGTCAAAATCAGTCCCCTGGCCGATTGGACCACGGAAGACGTGGCTCGCTACACGCACGATCACGCGCTTCCCGAACATCCGCTCTATGCCGCCGGGTACACCAGCATCGGATGCGATCCCTGTACGCGCGCCGTAGTTGCGGGCGAAGAGGAACGCGCCGGACGCTGGTGGTGGGAGTCGCCCGAGGCGGTCAAAGAGTGCGGCCTGCATTTCAGCGCCGATGGGCGCGCCGAGCGCGTTGTCGATGTTCTGCTGCGGGAAGTTCTGGCTTCCGCGGCGCAGCCCGCGTGACCAGCGAATGATCGACCTTCATAGTCACACCGAGGAATCGGATGGCACTTTTACCCCGGCCGAACTCGTCGCCGAAGCGAAGCGGGTGGGGTTGCGTGCGCTCGCAATCACCGATCACGACACCTTCGCCGGTTACGACGCCGCAGTTCCGTTTGCGAAGGAAGCCGGCCTTGAGCTGATTTGCGGCATCGAGCTTTCGACCCGATATCAGGGGATGTCGGTTCACATGCTGGGCTATTTCCCCGTCACGCCGCCCTCCCTTGAGCTCCGTACGTTTCTGAACTGGATCCTCGATATGCGGCGCGATCGCAACATCCGCCTCATCGCGAAGCTTCAGTCGCTCGGGCTCGATATCACGCTGGAAGAAGTCCAGAAGCTCGGGCGCACCCTTACGGCGAGGCCGCATTTCGCCCAGGTGCTCCTGAAAAAGGGTTACGTGACCGATCTGCAGCAGGCGTTCGATGTCTATCTGGATGAGTCGGCCAAGGGATTCGTGCAGCGGCGGGAGGTCCCGATGGATGAGGCGCTGGAGCGGATTCTGGGTTCGGGCGGAGTGCCGTCGCTGGCGCATCCGATCCGCGTGGCGAAGAACAACTGGGAAAAGCTGGCGGAATACGTCGAGGATCTTGCAGGCCAGGGAATGCGCGCCATCGAGGTTTACCACAGCGACCACAGCCCGGAGAACGTGGCGTATTACGCGTCCCTCGCCGAGCGATTCAAATTGGGGATGACCGGCGGCTCGGATTTCCACGGCGCCAACAAACCGCACATCTCGCTGGGCACCGGGAAGCACAATAACCTGAGCGTGCCCGATCGGCTTCTCGAAGAGCTGAAGGCTCTGGCTATCCGACTTTGAATGGAGTGGTGGGCCCGAGCAGATTCGAACTGCTGACCTGTCGCTTAGGAGGCGTGCGGAGTGTTTCTTTCGGCTCCATGCTTTCATTCGGTTTCTCTGGCTTTTCAATAACTTGGGGAATCTGCCTTTCGCTCAATCGGCAACCTCAGAAGGCCAGTACGATGGGGTTTTGATACGGTTCTGATACGTTGCTTTTCCAGAATGACAACCGAGGGGTGATTCATCCTCGTTTCAACGGTCAGTCTTCATCGACGTCTGCTTCGTCTTCAGACCGCTCTATTGCGTCTCCTATCTTCAGATCGAACTGTTCGAGGAAGGTGCTCTCCTGGCGTTGAAGTTCCGCCTCCCGCGCCTGAACGAAGGCGACTAGATTCCGCGAGACGAGCGCCTCGTGGGCATCATTATTTATTCCATGTGTTTTCAGCGCCTCAAAGTTCGGGAGGGTCTCCGCCAGAACCTTTCTCACCGAGCTACCGTAGATCTGCTGCTGGAGCAGGATGCGATTGGCTGGACTCCTCGCTGCCGATGTCCCATCGGGAAGGAACACATACGGAATATCGCCGTGGTCGGGATCTGACAGCAAAGCAGATCCGTCAATAGGGTGGCCGGATACGGGGTCAAGAAGTTGCCCACCTGCAATTTGCACGAGCAGCATCGATCTGATACGCGCGGACCGCCGGTCAAATGTTTTGGGGAACGGACGAAGAGGCCGATCGTTAAAGAAAGCGTCGAATGCGACGCGCCCTTTCGCCGAAGGCGCAGTTGCAAAACCTTGCATCGATTCGACCGCGTGTGCAACCTCGGACGTATTCGCTGAAGCGAACCATCCCGAGAATGATGTCGCCCAGAACCACTTGGTAAGAGCGAGCCGGGTCTCTGCATCAAGATCCTCGTTCTGAATTGCTCGGGTGCCGAAGAATACTGCAAGCAAAAGGAGTTGCAAGGCGTAGGGCAGCAACTTCCCCGTCTTAAAACCAATTGTCTGATTCAGAAATCGCGCTGCGCTGCAAAGGGCATCTGTGGCTGGTGCCGCGGCGGCCCGTAGCGTTTCTTGAGTTTTTTTCGTTCGTAAGTCGTCGAATTTGGGTGTAACAAAAATGCGGCCAGCGCGCTGCAGCAAGGTTTGCAGGACAATCTTCCGGCTGACATCGGCAAACCCGAAGGCCCCCAGCGCCCCGAGGATTTCGTTCAACGTCTCTTCAAGGTTGAAGCCTTCGTGATATGTGAGGGCAACAGCCATCTGATCAGTCGTCATCCGCCGTCCGCTGCGGTTAACACGAGAGAAAATTTGAACCGCGTCATCCACATCCCCATCGCGCATAATGGTCAGCGCGACGCGGTAATCACGTAGTGATCGTTGAACACCATCCGCGCGATCAATATAGCGGATCTTTTCCTCATCGGTTAACCCATCGGATCTATCGATAGACCGGGCAAAGCGTACAAAGTCCGCGGTCTTCAAAACAGAGCGGAGCGGCAAGATAGTTGGGTCGTCGAAATCTTTGGGCTGCCGCATATGACGGGGCTCTTGCGCCTTAAGGTCATAACCCAGCCACCACCCGAGCTTATCGGCACCGGCGCTTTCGTCTTTGGGGTAACTTTCAGGCAAGCGCAAGACGCCGTACAGCGTAGCCAAGCGCTGATGTCCATCGAGGACCAAGGAAACCGGGACCTTGTCGCCGGCCTTCGGCACGTCTAGCGGACCGATGTTAGGCATGGTGAGAACGTTCGACTCCCGAGGTATCCAGAAAAGCAACGATCCGATGGGGTAGCCTTTCAAGACACTCTCAAAAAGCTCTCGCATCATGAGCGGCGTCCACACGTAGGGTCTCTGAAAACGGGGGATCTGAATGCGGCCCTCATCGACTTCATTGAGCAGGATATCCAGAGAGATAATGTCAGGGCGGGCGCTGGCGGCGGGCGCCAATGGGGTAGTCATGACTGCTCCGAGTGTCCGCGTTTCATAGGTATCTTATCAGCCTGGTAAAAAAATCGTTTAGCTCGGTCCGCTGAATTCGCGTCAGGGTGTTAATGTCTCTGGGCTCAGATCGAGATCCCGTCTCCCAGAAGACACTGCTGATCGCAACCCCGAAACCGCTCGCAAACCTTGCCCAGTCATGTCGATCGACGGAGCGAAAATGATCCCGTTCGGCCTGATCGCGATTGACATCCGCGAGAAACGTCGCGTGGTCTTGATGGTTCGGTGGAGAAGCATTATCCTTAAACCCTTTTTTTATTGGAAAATGGCTTCGCTGTATCTCCGACATCCTGAAGAACGCATCGAGGGAGGGAATTTTGCCCAGACGACGCTGTGCGTAGCATAAGGGGATGTAGCTCTCGATGGATCTGCCTGATAGGAGGTGGACAAACGCAACATATGGTTCCACGTCTCTAACAATCTGCTTGTTTGGCTCGTCCCCGGGAAAGCGGGCATCGCTGTCCAGCAATGCGATTGCTCGAAGCTTCAGGGAAAGGATTGGTTTATCTGCTCTCAACCAAACGCCAAAAGTCAGAGCCTTCGCAGATTTCACGAGCTGATCTTTTCCGCCTGCATGCCGAAAAAATAGACGTCCAGCTCGGTAGGTTCGTAGAATCCCGTCCCTTCCTAACAGGCGCGCCATCCAGAGGATGAATGCGCCATCGGAACTCTCGTCTTCAACGATGAGATGCAATGGCTGCATAAGAATTGTGAGCCCACCGAATGGATGAATACGGATCACGTCTTCCGGAAGATTTTCACCGTTTTGCGGTGCCAAGTCGTCCAGAAGAAGCGTCACGGCATCGCTCAGACCATCGCGGCTCGCCGCCTTTGCGGAGGCGCGAATGAACTCGGCAGTGCTTGCCCTGGCTCCGCTCGCGCCCGACAGCCATGGGCTTCGTGCAACTACATCGTACTGCGAAATGTCAAACGAATGGCGGGCCTCCGGTTGCTGAAGTATAGTCGCGATCACATCAAGGAGCGGATGCCAGCGAGGCTCTGCCAGAACGTTTGTGGTGAACCGAATCGTCACGCCTGTGGTCCAGCCTCCAGAGCAAGACGATGCTGCGCCGCTTTTCGAAGATGCACAAGATCCTCGAACGCCTCGTCGAATACCCCGACTGGCCAAGAATCTGGGTTTCCTAACGCGTCCACGCCGATCATACGAAGCGGCTCCGCATCGTCCTCGATTGTGCTTTGATGGCCCACGGAAACGATTTTTACAGTATCAGCGGGAAATCTATCCTCGGCTATCCGCCTGCGTAGCCGTGTAATGAACTGCTCCGAGTGAGTTTCACAGACGTACCGAACCCTATCACTGCATGCAGAGGCCGTATCTCCGATTAAATCTGCAACATTTCCATGAGCGGCGGGGTGGAGATGTAGTTCTCCCCCAATACTTGATGGCGCTCAGAGCCTGGACTGCCAGAGGTATCTCGTTTGCAGAAAACTGGAGCAGCCATGATCGTATGGTTGGCCCACTGATCCTGGTGCCGTCGTGGGACTCGAAGGTCTTAAACCGGTCGGCCAATTCGGTAATTAGATTCGCGTAAGTTCCGATCCGAGCAAACTCTGGTCGTTCCGCTTTCAGAATCTCGAGCGCATTGACAACGGTGCCTTCGATCGCGCGGATTTTCTGGTGATAATAGAGTTTTTCGTACAGGAGAAACCGGCTGATCACGAGCTCCTCAAATGCCCGTGAGCCGGTCGTCTGGACTGCAAGTACCTGGATACTGCTGTCAGACTCAAGATTGGTCTCTTCGCAGTATTCCGGGATTGTTCCAGCAGGTACCGTCACCACGTGAATCTTTTCCATGAGCCGGTCAACGTCCACCGGCATCGGCACTCCGGCCATATAGCAATCCCGCGGAATATAGTCCAATTTGTCAACGTCGAGTGGTCCTGAGATGATCTCAGAAAGAAACGGTCTTCGTGGGTCTCGCCCTCCGCACATAAGTTGGGCCATCCTGAAACTTAGCTCGCGGAGATCAGGCCATTTGGGAATATCTGCCTGGCTGAGGATTTCCTGCCACTCCGGCAACAGCGTGCAGAGGGCCGACAAAATCTCTCCGACCGCTGGCGGCGCATTTAAACTCGGGACGCGAAAGAACGCTTTCCGTAGACCAGAACATGCCTGACGGCCCTTCCATCGAATTCGGCAAGCGTATCACGCAGTATCGCGTGCTGAAGGGTTGGAGCGTGAGCGAAGCAGCTCGCCAAATGAGCGTTCCCAGAACGTCGCTGAGCCGTTGGGAACACGGACACGAAATGCCGTGCGGCGACAATATGATCAGATTGCACGATCATCTCGGCATGCCAATTAGTTCTCTTCCGTCTGGCGGCGGAGCTTCGCAGTCTCCGATCGAAGTCGGATGGCAATTGGTACTACCTTTTGATCAACCTGCAAACTGTGAGATCAGGGCCATTCGTAGAGGCCCCGCTTCTGTACAGATCGAATTTCGGGTGAGGGGTTTGGCTGGTTGACCTCCTCCTCGAATGGCGCGTAACCAACCTGCATAGTACCGCCGAAAATTCTCGCAGGAGGAAAGTCTCTTAACCGTCAGCGCCCACGGCAGTGGTCAAGATTCCGATCACGACGGCGGGTTTTGATTGGGGTCGTCGCTGATGTTGGCACGCAGAGCGACAGACCAAAGTGGTTACAGAAGTGGTAACATTTCGGCGCCGAGCAGCTGCTCCACGCGGCTAAAGAGCTGACACGATTCATCGATTTGAAGATTCAGCTGTCAAACCCTTCGGTTAACAACCGAGGGCGCGGCCAAACCTGGCAATGGTGTAAACACCCGTCGGTTTCGGCGCCGACCCTCGGTGATCACCCCAAAACCGGCCAGGTATGATCACTTCAAAACCGGCCAGCCTAGCGACTCAGGACAACATTGTTTGTAGCGCAGTTTGGTCTTTCGGTGCAAGTATCTGTGCTCCAGGCTCGGTATACTGACCTTACCTGGGCGGAGGATACGGCAACGCAGGGATGCGACCGGAGCGCCGACCCAGCGGCCGGAATGGCGGGGCGACGCGAGTCGCCCCAAGTCACTACTGGGGAGATCTTGACCAAGGTCCTTGCACGTGAAGCAGGGTTGCGGAGAGTTCCATTGCTTCGAGTCGCGAGATGCCGTGCTGTTGTGCCATGGCCAGCGGGTGCTGCTCCTCTTCGAGGATGAAGAGCGGGCGTGTGCCGGCCGGTTGAATAACAATCCGCAGCGTCAGGTTTAACGTTTCCGGGTATACAGATAGGGAATTTGCCAGCCGAGCTTTAAAGGGACCCCTGCGCGTTTCTCTGCCTTCTTCCTGCCAGGATTCTGAGATCTCATTGAATATTTCTTCCTTGACTGAGGCCCAAAGGCCCCAGACGAACACCTCACTACTGTCGAGTATCGCGATTTCGAGGCAGCCTCGGATAAAGTACCACTCTTCGTCGATGATGCACTGGTCTGAGCTGATCAGAGCGCGGGCGCCGCGATCAGATTCGGACATGTTGGCATACATGTCCGGAAAGTCTGCGGCGAAACTCTGGGGAACTCCTTCGTGGGTTTGACCACATGTGCGGCAGACGAAATTAGGCTCGACCATCTATATAGATCTTCGCAGGAACATTCTGGCCGTAAGGCGATAAATCCCAGGGGTTTGGGGACAGCGTCCCCAAGTAAAAAGAGAGTTTCGGTCCTTACGATGTTGGTGCGGTCTTGGTGCGCCAGCTTCGAGGGCCGCACTTGAGCACGTGACCGTGATGCAGGAGGCGGTCGAGCATTGCAGAGACCGCGGCCACATCGCCGAGCAGTTTTCCCCAGTCTTCAACGGGACGATTCGATGTCAGTAGTGTGCTGGCGCGCTCGTAGCGGCGCATGACGATCTCCAGCAGGTCTTCCGCGGCCGTCATCGGCAGCTTTCGCATTCCGAAGTCGTCGATGATCAGCAGAGGCACTGTGGTGAGCGACTCCATGAACTCTTTGCGCGTACCGTCGGCAACCGCCTCGGCCAGATCATCGAGCAGTACGTGTGTTTCCCGGTAGAGGACGCGATAACCCTGTTGAATGGCCGCCTGTCCGATGGCTTGGGCCAGGTGGCTCTTGCCGGTGCCGCCGGGCCCGAGAAACAGCGCGTCCTCCCGCTTTCCGATGAAGGTACATGTGGCCAGATCGAATACCAGACTGCGATTCATCTTTGCGTTGAAGGCAAAGTCGAAGTTATCCAGCGTTCTGTTCGGATCACGGAAAGCTGCTTGTTTGCGCCGTCTTTCCAGTAGCCGATCACCTCGCCTGGTCAGTTCGTCCGTGACCAGGCACGAGATCAGATCGATGGGAGCCATGGCCTCGGCCTGAGCCTGGCGCAGTCTGGTTTCCAGCACCGCGGCCATACCGCCGAGCCGCAGTTGCCCTAATGCACGTTGTAATTCGATGAGGTTCATTCCTTGCTCTCCTGATTGGTCTTGTTGTCGATGAAGTCGCGATACAGCGTGAGTTGCCGAATGAGAGGATCGATCTGCCGCAAGTTCAGCGGCAGTTGCGGATTCCGCTCCAGATAACGGCGCACGAACGGGTAATCGCAGACGCCGACTTCGAGCGCTACGGTGCAGGCGTCGTCTACTCGCGCCACGCCGTACTTTTTGCCTAAATGCAGCACGCCCAAAATGCGCCGTACCGCGACCTCGCCCTGAGCCTGGTACATGCCACGGCAAAGAACGCCGATCTGTGATCCGGCCTTATCGGCGCGGCAGAGCAGTTGCTGCGTGCCGGTGGGGGTCTTGCGGGATCGGTCTTCGTCTTTTATGCGATGACCGCCGCGCTTCTGGTGCATGTGTTCGCGCAACAACTGGCCGTTCTGCGGATCGATCAGGCGCACCTGCCGGGAATCCCACTGCACCTGCACTCGTCTGCCGATCCATCCGGGAGGGGCGCTGTAATAAGCGGCTTCAACCTCCACACAGCCGTCCAGATGAACCGTTCGCTCGCCATACAGGTAGTAACGGAACGGCTCGACTGGCAACTCCAACAGAGACGGCCGTTCTTCAGCGAACATAACCGCGACTTGGCGTTTAGTGGTGCCGTGAATGCGCGTATCTGCCCAACGCTCTTCCCAGTGATCCAGATAGGTTTGCGCCTCCTCAAGAGTTTCAAAGCGCAGGCCCTTCAATGGCGTCTTCTGCGCATGTCCGACGCCGCTTTCCACTTTCCCTTTCCGATCCGGATGCCCGATGCGACATGGCAGAGGTACAGCGCCGTAGTGCCGGAGCATGTCGCTATACACCGGGTTGAGCGTGGGGTCGTATATGTCGGGAGTAAGAACGCCTTCGCGCAGATTATCGAGGACGACAACGCGGGTGACACCACCCAAACGACGAAAGGCTTTCTCGTGCAGTTCTGCCCAGGTTTGCGAACTGGACCGAAACACCAGCAGACGAACTGACTTCCGGCTGTAGCCGAGAGTCAGGACGAACAACCGTGTTCGCCGATACTTGCCGCTCTGCGGATCGCGGACCATCGGGCCATCGCCATAATCGACCTGCGCCTCTTCTCCGGCGAGGTCTCGATTACGGCACATGCTTCCCGGTGTGGGCTTCCGTGCAACTTGGAGACAAACCGCCTGACGCTCTGGTAGCCGCCGGCGAAGCCGCAGGTATCCACTAACTCCTGCCAGATCGCCATGGCGTTTCGTCCACGTGAGACCCCCAGTTCGATCACGTCCCGGTAAGGTATGCAGGCGCTGGACGAAGGACTGCGGCCGGGCGGGGGACCGATTTTGCCTCCGCCAGAGTGGCCGATTCCCCGCCGGAGTCGGTGATCACCTCACTCTGGCTGGCCGGTTTTGCGCACGCGGGGTCGGTGATCACCTCGTCTTCCCGGCTGGCCGGTTTTGCCGGAATGATCTGGCCGCGCGGCGCCCGCATGGCGACGCCCGCAGCCTTCAGGTAGACGGAGATCGTCTCACGACGTACCCCGATGGCCTTCTGTATCTGTCGCAGCGACCATCCCAGCCGCCCCAGCGCCACTGCTTGCTGTTTCTTTTCTTCGTTCAAGACATTGCTCACGGGGACGAAGGATAACTTCCCCCATCCGGTCAATGTCCTGAGTCGCTATGGCTGGCCGGTTTTCAGGTGATCACGGCTGGCCGGTTTTGGGTGTTCACCGAGGGCCGACGGTAAGCCGTTGTCCTGATTTAGCGCTTCCGCGTGGTATCCGGCCCCGCGGGCTCCGCGCTTTGGGAGAAAGATCGAGTGGAATCTGTGTTCCTGGGTCGTAAGCCAAACTCTGCCCTACCGGATGAAGACCCCGCCTTGCTGTTGCGCACTAGGTTGGGGCACAACGAGAAAACTGTTTGCCCGCACGATCCCCGGCAGGGTATAAATATTGTTGTTCTGGTTCTGCTCCGTTGGCCGGTTTTGAAGTGTCCGCCTATGGCCGGTTTTCAGATGTCCACCGAGGACCAGACAGCCTGGAGTTCCCGAAGCGACTCGCCGCGACATCGACCCGGAGTTTACGAGCGGGCACTTTCCGGCGCGGCGGCAAATCACGGAATAAGGCTGTTACACTCCGGTCCAGTGCTATTTCAGGACGATCAACGCGGTCAGCATCTTGATGATCCGTAATATACCCCACCAACAGAGAAAATTGAGAAGCAGGACAAGAAACAGCCCGCTGCGGCGACCGTCGTGGTCGTGCCAAAGAATGTTGACAAACGAAGAATTTGCGACCTGCTCATCGAGGCTTGAGCAGGTCATCTCGCGGCCTGGAAGGTGTCTGTTAGATTCGAACAGTGGGGTGCCAAATCCTGGCTCTTCTGGGAGCTCGACATCGATGTTCACGTACTTCGAATCGTCGATGTGAGTCCCACTCTTATACATGCCTTTCGTTTTCGCCATGCTAGTCCTGAACTTCCTTTCGCATGCGCTATTGGCAACCGCATCTCCATCTTCTGGCCGACCAGTGGTAGCGGACGTAAATGTAACTGAAATGGGGTGTACGCATCTCCTTTGCATTGTAGCCATCCGATGAACAGATTCCTTAGACTCAACAATCTGGGGTAAAGACTACCCTAAGGTGAGGATGCTCGGCGCCAGTGTATTCCGGTCGGGGCCTTTGTCAGCCCTTTGGGGCGGGCGCGTCAACTGGAACACTTGGCTGCGGCCAAGGAAAGTCGTTAGTGGTGCTGCGGATCTCTGGTTGTCATGCGCGAGGTCCGCCGGGGCCGCAATTTCGTAGTCGACGATATTGGCGATCAGTGATAAGCTCGCGAGCCATTGGCGATGGCGCCGACTGAGATAGGCGACCTGCTTCTTTAGGACTAACGAATGGTCTATGGCTCCTATGGACTCGCGAAGAGCAGTCAAAAGCTGAACCTCAACATTGAAGCCATCCCATCCTCGTATTAAGAAGTGAAGACCTCTGTAAGGATCCTCAGCACCATGGCGGGGCCGCGAATAGTAATCGCGACATCGAGCAAGATCGAAACTTGCAGCGAAGACGCGGCAGAAAACCAGCATGTCAGTGAGGTTTGCTAAAACGAAACGGAAGCGCACTACATCGTCAAGGTCCAGAGTGCCACCTTGACGAAACGCATCGACCTTTGCTTGAACGGAACGGGGATCCTTCATGCCGCCGTAGAAACGTATCACGGGCACCGGGGCGCAGGCTCGCAAGCTGGTAAGGGCAGCATTAATGCGCTCGTACACAAACTTGACGAACTTGCGGTTTTGCGCCGCCTCAATTAACACCGAATGATGAGTTGTCGGCTCAATCTCGACTTCTTGAACCTCATGGAACCACGTCCGAGTAGCTCTGTGGACCTCACCGTGTTGAGATAGAGGATCGATGCGCTTTCTTCGCAATTCTCTTCGACGGCGATCAAGCAACCGAAGATCATGATAGAGTCGCCCCCTGTCATCGACTGACATGCGGTTCCACTGCGACAAGAAGCACGCGTCCGTCGTGGCCGAATAGACGAGCTGTTGCAGTACCCAGTCAATCATCTAGTCCCCTCCGAATGTGTATAGGATTGGCATGCCCAGCCGCGATCACGCGGCCATTTTCACGGGCTTAGCAAATGTCTCTGCGGAGGTGCTCAATTCATGGCAGGCGTCAAATTTGATATGGACGGCTCCCGGATGATCGTTCGAGGGCTCGCCCACTAACGAATCGGGCACCTCGTCGATGGTGAATCGCCCAGAATCAGCGCATATAGAAACCCTCATCGTGACGTCCGGCAGCCCGATTCCACGAAGAAATCTGGCTTTCGCGTAGCCCCCAACTCTCCTGCATCGCTCGGCTATGTTCGAGGAAACGGCATGCGGCACGGTCTCCCAGGAGTCTCGCTCGACAATCGTCCACCCATCGGCGCCTCCGTCAGCAATCATGAAGTAGAGTACGCACTCTCCGTGCCCAACTCGCAATTCACGCCATTCGATCCGGACTTGTTTCGTCATGCCGTAGGACTTCGCATGCCGTTTACCAAATGTTTCGAGAACTCCGCCAACCGAATTGGCGCCGCCAAGTTGCTGCAAGGGCAAATGTTTGTCGCCGCTAGCCGATTTGGGCAGTCTTCCACCGGTGCTGCTCCCTTCGCATTTCGGGGAGGCGGTTCCTCGGAACTGCGTACGAAGGGCCCCATCCTACGCTTTAGTCTTGTCGGCTGGCCAAAAGGAAAGAGGTAGTTAACAGCGGCGGCCGGTATGATCGCAGCGAGGTGGCGGGTATCGGAGAGCCCAAGCGCTTTAGCGTGCCCTTATTTTCCGTGCCGTCAGCAGAAACGGGAGCGGTGGAGTGCCCGCCATTTGTGTTGTCAGGCCGGACCCGACGCGGTCACGAGATAGATTTTAGATTTTGCCTGCGCCGTTGACTTTGGCCGCTGGCCTGTAGGCGACGCCGAGCCTGATGAGCCAATCTGTGTACGCTGTTTCGGCGGTGCTGCTTTGCGGGGAGTCCCATCAGCGGCCGGGGCCACCGCCTGCCGCACCCACGCGCGCAAACGGCGCTTCGTCGCGGCGAACACGCTTCCGCTGCAACATGTAAACTGCCGTATGCGAGATCGCAGTTCCGTCATCAGTTCGCCCGTGTAAGATCTCCGGCGCACTCGCGAGTCTCAAATCAGCGCGGTCCTTACTGAGATCGAGAATGCGCTCAGCCAGCAACTCCGCTTTCGCTGAATTCGCTAGGGCATAAATATCGAGATGCCGGAACAGGGTGTAGTTTTGTCCCGCCACCGATTCAGGACCTTCATGAATCGTCCTGACATGCCGCAACTCAAGAGGACTCGGGATGTCGATTTTAGAACCGATCTCGTTTAATTCCTCTTCCAACTCACGCGCGAGGCACTCTCTGGCCGTTTCCCGCCCTTCGCCGCCCTCAAACCACTTTACGATTCCTGGCAGAGAACGACGAGCGAGAAGACCGCGCAGGTCGTGCTTCATGATCTCCCCGGGACCATAATCTTCGGGCCGGAATTCCAGGCGGTCGAGGTCCGCTTGGGCCTGGCTATGGTATTTCACGACTCCTCCCAGCGGGGCAAACACTTCTCGACGGTGTAGATTCCTGATCAGGACATACTTCCCGCCATCCTGAATGACCAGTAGCGCGGCAAAGGAAACTCTGACGTCCGCGTTGCGGGAAAAAACCCGGCACTTAAGAAAACGAATGCGGCGAAGTTTCTCCCCCAAATGAATGAGAACAGTGATTACAGCGTGACCCGCGACTTCCTCAAGTGCCATAAAATCAGCCACCTCCGAATTCACTTGTTTCAACCGATCGAACGAGGGCAGTTCCAACCGTCCCCTTCAGCGAGGCCCCGGCGCGTCGTCGTCCCCGATGGTGTTTCTGGCCCACGCGTTGATCCGGGGGAGCGAACTTTTCAAGGATTAGCGCGCTGGAATAGAGGGCGAGCACTTTCTTGACACGACGGACATGGGTCTGGATTGCCGCCCTCGTTGACGAAGACGCCGGTCGCTGAGTCGAGCAGTTGCTTGCGGCATGTGCCGGTATCGGGTTCGAGGAAGGGGCGAACCCCGCGATGTAGCGCTCCTATCTTTGTTTCCGGAGCGATCAAGTCATATACGGGTTGAGGTCCGATACGAACTCTCAGGTGGAAGTATGCTGCGTCAAGAACCTCCCGAACTTCGTAAGCAAAGTCCTCGAGTGCCTGCTTGGCATTGATGCTCGCGACAAGAACTGTCTGTGAGAATCTCGAGCCGAGGGACGCGACCTTGGTTAGATTCTCCCCATGAACCCGCTGCTCGGCACGCTCAAGCGAGGCGGCGACTTTGTGCGCAAAACTGATCCAATAGTAAAAGAGTTCGTCATCAATTGAAACTCCGAGCCGAAACCCGATCTGCATGACGCCTATGACGCGGCCTTCCAGTCCAATGAGCGGGATCACGAGCTGCGCTTCAATACCGACCAGAGCGATGCTTTTAATGTGTCTGAATTTAAGCAGCATGTCCGGCCGCGGTAAAAACAATGCATGCTTCGTTCGTGCTGCGATCGCGAGGATGTTTTCTTCTTCGGATTGTGACGAGAGAATAGTATTCGAAACTCCGGCCAGGGCCGGTTTTGCCCATGGCGCCAATTCCGCAGGTAACGACATGTCTTCATCGTTGCGGGGGCCGGGCTGATCAATGTAACCGAGTGTCAGTCCCCACTTTTGAGGTGAGCCAGGTCGAGCTTTAGCCCTTCCTTCGATGCCGAGAATACGCTGTGTCCCCGCATTCAGGCGGGAGATACATCCACCTTCGGCGCCGGCGCCAATCGCGCCCTCAATCGCTTCTTCCATGACCTCAGCCGGTGTCTTGCATCTCAGGAGATCCTTGGCGGCGAGCTGAATTTTCTCCAATTCGGACCGGTTCCGCCCTCGATAGTTTCGCTCATTCGTCAGGCATGCGAACCAGACCGAGTGCGCGTTTGCCGCATAAGACTGTCTTCTGAACTCCGCGTACTGGCCCGTGCAAAGCGCTCCGATTACGGGAATTCCAGGAAAGCGCCCGGCCACTTCGGTGACGACCTTCCCCCAGCTGGTTCCCTGGTCGGCGTAAAACCGCTCGCGACCGGAGCCGGCAAACTCAACCAACAACGCGGTCGTATTGTTGTCCGCTCTGACACGGCTTTGAGCTAGGCTCATCCCACGACTACAGGATTGCGCCATCGCGAGATGGTCGCAGGACATCGGCACGCACCACTCGCCCTCAAAGACGCGATTCTTGAAGCGCACAGAACCCGCGGGAGATTCCGGATACGAGAAAGGGACATTCAGCTCAAACAGATCTCCGCGGCGTATTCCGATAGGAGGCCGCCCCTTCGAGCCGATTATCCGGTCGACCGAATCGAGGACCTCCCGAGCCGGGCGCCCATTCAAACGGGTTACGACATATCCGGAAACGTCGCCGTCCGACCGGGACTCGCCATCAGCGAGCGAGTCGATCCTTAACTCGGGGACGTTCGGCGCAGGCTTGAAGCCGTGCTCCAGCCGCGAGCCGATGTTGAGATCGTGTTCCATGAGCGCCAGAACAAGTCCAGATTTCAAACACGCATCGTTTCCGAACTGAAACCCAAGAGAGGGATCGATAGCAGAGGCGGGGGATACGCCGAACAGCGAATAGCCGCCGCGTTCGGAGATCGCCTGGCACACGTCGCCATCCCGATAACTCCAGTCACGGTCCCCGCCGATCGGGACTGCGCCCGGAAGAAAAGCGAAAAGCGCCCATTGGGCGCTGGTACCAATCGCGATGTCAACATTCCGATCAGCGCGTAATGCACTGACCATTCGACCCAATTCGTCTTTGCGCAACACCCCATTGCCATCAAAAGGCTCCGGCAAACATTGAACGGAAAGCCTAATCTCAGGCGTGAAGATGGCGACAAGGAGAATGCCGTTTGTGATCACCTGGGGAATCGGTTGCGAACAGAAAATCTGCGGGGCGCTACCCCCTATCAGGGCCGGCCGGTCATGTATCCGGGCCTCGAAGCGATCGCGGATATCTCTCGAGATGGGGTTGTTTTCATCGCACCAGTCCCGGGAGGCAAGGAGCAGGAGCATCCGTGGCGGATGCGTAAAAACGTCTATGTTTTCTAATGCCTGATCGACGAGTTTGGCGGCAACAGCGGGATACTTTGAGGGATCGCCCTCGCCGTGGTGCGCGAAACAGCGAACCTGGACAAGCGCGTCAGGCATGGAACGCCGGAATTGTAACAGCGGATGGTGACGTTCGTTGATTCATCGAACCCCTGCCGAGCGCAAACTCACTCGGGTCGAACGAGTGCAACCCGTTGGCCCATTTCATACGCTGAATCGCAATTGGGCCATGGCGCCGGTATATTACTGATTCGACTGTTTTTGACCCTGAGCAAGCAACCGAGCGATTCGGTGTGTGGGACAGATATACGTGCGGAGATTTGACCCCAGGTTGGGTAGATGTCTGGACAGTCATCGACGCTATCGGGGGATAGTTCACAGCAGTAAACGTCGGGAGCCTTCTCAGGCCGGGCATGGGATTCCATGCCGACGCCGCGTCTCTCCGCGAGCAAAGAACGTGCGATATCATGCAGAGCGGCCGCTTTCAAAATGGAAAAAGAAGATATAGAGACAATTTACTGGACCGACGCGGGTGTCGTGATGCTGAACCAGAGGCTCCTGCCAGAAAACGTGGACCCTGTTACTTGTTCGTCGTATCAAGCGGTGGCAGAGGCAATTTCGTCGATGGTGGTTCGCGGGGCGCCCGCGATCGGCATTGCCGGCGCCATGGGTGTGGCATTAGGCGTGCGGGATGGCGCTGATTTTGAAACCGTGTGTGAGACTCTTGAGGCGGCGCGCCCCACAGCGGTGAATCTGCCATGGGCGATCAACAGGATGCGCCAACGATACGGCGATTTGTGTGCTGAAGGTAGAGACGCCGAATACCTCGCTGGAAAAATGATTGAGGAGGCCGAACAAATAAAGAGCGAGGATCTTGCGGCCTGTAAGCAGATCGGTGCGAATGGTGCGCCCCTCGTGCCTGACAATCAGATTGTTCTCACGTATTGCAACGCAGGGGCGCTCGCCACTGCGGGGTATGGAACCGCGATCGGTGTAATCCGATCTGCAGTCTTCGACGCTCGGAAGCAAATTGAGGTATTTGTCTGCGAGACACGCCCTGTTTTGCAAGGAATGAGGCTTACCGCTTGGGAGCTTCACCGGCTCGGAATAAAAACTACGGTGATTACCGATTGCATGGCTGGCCATTTTCTGAGCAAGGGCAATATCGGCTGCGTAGTCGTTGGCGCCGATCGTATCGCCGCCAATGGGGATGTCGCGAATAAGATTGGAACGTACTCGGTCGCAGTGCTGGCCCGGGCGAACGGTGTGCCATTCTATGTGGCAGCACCGACCTCGACAATCGACGTTAAATGCCGTTCCGGTAGAGACATCCCAATAGAAGAACGCCCTTCTGAAGAGGTTACAAGCTTTCGTGGGATGAAAGTGGCTCCTGAGGGTGTTCTGGCGGAGAATCCCGCTTTTGACGTGACTCCGGCGCGCTATATTTCTGCCATTATCACAGAACGAGGGGTTACTTATCCTTCATACAATTTTTCGTAGATGTGCTTCGGTACTTTAAGCCGCTAGCATCTTTCAGGAGTGCGGCACTTCGCGTCGTTTTCGGCAAGCGGGCGTGACCGAGCGTTGGGTCGGACTTGAGAAGCGTCAGCCTTGTTGTCTTTTCGCCCGTTCCCGCCTCTAGCGGCGGCGTACCTCCCGGGAGTGCCCTTCGCACAGCGCTGAAAACCCGGCTGGCTGCGGATCGCGGGACATCGCATTACCGCGTGTGACCCTGCGCTCCCGCAAAGGACCGCGGCAGCGGGCTGGCTTTCGCTTCCCCCGGAAGTCGAGGAGCGTATGGATGAAATGCTTCGCCTCAGCGCGCGAAGTCCAGGAGGCGCTATGAAACTTGCGGGTTGAGTTCCGACGTCTGAC
This sequence comes from Terriglobia bacterium, assembly GCA_963764845.1. Taxonomy (GTDB): domain Bacteria; phylum Acidobacteriota; class Terriglobia; order Bryobacterales; family Bryobacteraceae; genus BOG-234. The sequence goes on from CAVXUE010000003.1 coordinate 525,772, forward strand.
AATCTGATCGGCACTCTGCGTCGAGCGCTTGGCGCACAACTCCAGACTCCGGTCGCGGTTGCTCGGGCTCCGGGTCAATCTTACGATCCGGAACGGCTCGATGGCTCTTTAAGCGCCTGCACTCAGAACTCTCAGGAATTCGGCCAGTGACTCGAAAGGCGAGGAGTGGTCGGGTGAGACCCCTCAACGAACAGTGAAGTGTGGGACAGAAAGCCGCGACTGAGGCGACCCGATTTCGGTGCCGGACGGCAGCGCCGCGGAAGAGGGGTTTGCCAAAGTAGTTACAGTACTAAACTAAAGATCGACCCGTTTATTCTCGGTCCCGATACCGTCTTGGCCGAACTAGATAACCTGAATCTGGTCGTCGCTTGCCGGACGACCCAATGGCTTTAATGGAGCCTTCGCAAACTGGATCGATCCGTCGAAGGTGGATATTACAGTCTATGAACAACGAAGAGCACGATTCAATTGCCGACGACATTCATCGACCGAACGATCGGTCCCGGCTCCGGCCCCTTTGCTTTCCGCGGACCACGTTTCGTTCCCCCGGCTCCTCGATTTCGCTGGTAGTCTTTCGGAGAGCTGCCTGATATCGTCCGAGCCAACCTCCCCACCCGTCCTCGGCCGGCATAATGCCCCGCATGAGAAGTTGCCGCGCAGCCGTACCAAGATAGCGGGTATTGCTCAATAGCTCCTCCGCATCGCCAAGATCCTCGACATCGATCGGTGCCCGCCCCACGGACAGCTTCCTCAAACGCGCAAACGAGTTCGTCCGCAGTTCGCCGCGGCTGCGGGCCATTTCCATTTCTGGCGTGTAATTGATTAAGTAAACCTTCGCGTCGGTTCCCTCCAACATCAGGTAATTGCGTCCGGACTGTTCATCCTGGCCGTGAACAAGTACCCTTCCCTCGATCGTGGTCATCTTCGCCACATCGAGGACTTCGATGGCAAGGCGATTGTCTGACATCACGACCCCGTGCGCGGTGAGTGTCTTCTGGCGGTCGGTGGCTCGCTGCATGGCCTTGAGAACCTGATCGAAATCCCGGCGCACACGCCAACTGTTCGGTCCCGTTGATTCTGCCAGACCCATTCGCCCGAAGACGGCGAGGCGCGAGGCTTCATGTTGTGTGCGAACGCGCGCCGACCCACTCAAATCAGCCTGCACCGGATTCCGGATGACAGCGAAGTAATTTGGTCCCAAGTCCGACCGTATGTCGCTTGCGTCTCTCAGGAAACGGCGGTCGATCGATGTGAATCGCTTTTCCGTGATTTCGCGCCGCTCGGATTCGATCGCATCAAGTTCGGTACGATACCCGAGCTGCCGCGTGCAGAGGTCTCCAGCAATACTACGAATCCCATGCTTCACGTAGTCCCGGCTCAAACGTAATGACTCGCGATCGCTCCTGATTCCCCGGACCACAACGTGAACATGCGGGTGTTCCGTGTTGTGGTGCTCAACCGCTACCCATTCGAGCTCCGTTCCCAAGTCCTTCTCCATCTGTCTGACGAGCTCGCGCGTCAGCCGAGACAGATCGATCCGATCACCGAATTCCGGTGAGACGATCATCTTCCATAAACGTTCATCGCTTGCGCCCTGCCAGTTTTCGAGCTGCCGGGCAATATCGATCCCGCTGTTCTCCTGGTTGAATCCGACGGCCTTCGCGTCGTTGTCGGGCGTCGCAGGGATAGCGCTCTCGCGCGCCAGGTAGCGCCCGTGCGCCCTCCATTGCCCTCGGACCTGGTTCTTAAGATACGTAACTCGGACCGCACAACGCTGGTGGTACGGACGAGTGGCTTTTCCTTTTCCGCCTACGCCGCGGTTACTTGCTTGTCGGCTGCTGCGGGCGTAATGCATGAGCAGTTTGAATCCGTTCGACCACGCCGCACCTTCGTTCCGAACGACGCGGGGCTTCGGTGGCCGCAGCCGGAATTTCCTGTCGTCGTCAGTTCGTGGCATGACCCACCAGATCCCGCATCGCAGCGCATGCATCGCCCGACATGTTCTGGCCTGCAGACTTTACAAGTCGGTCATAGCGTTCTTTCGCACGGGCGATGGCCTGCTGTCGTGCGTCGGGTGGTGGTTCCGGCACGCAAGTCAGAACCACCTTGGCGAAGGCATCAAAGAGCGCATAGAATGCCTGCTGCCCACGACCAACGTGGAAGATATCCCGCGATACACGATCAAAACCTCCGGCAATTCGCTCCTCGGCGCCGTCCGGTTCCGCTCGCCCATTCAGTTCGTTCCGGATCGCCGCCCGGATGAACGCGCTGGAATTTGCGTAGCCCCTCGTCTTGGCTGCCTGCTCGACCTGATGTTGATCTTCTCTGGAAAGCCGGACCGCGATCCTGGCGTTCCGGGCCTTGCCTGTGTGTTCTTGCATAAACCAAACCCTCTACAGATAAGGGGGCAGGACAGGCATTTTCGACAGCGGAGCCAAAATAGTTTGGATTTTTCCTCACTAAGATCCCACTGTCGAACAATCGTCGAACACGTGGTCGACTTTGGCAAACGGCGAAAGTTACTGGCACCGCGCCTGTTAGCGCGAAAAAAACACCAGCTCGTTCGACAATCCCTTTATGTTCCACTACCGGTCTTTGTTGCCTCCCTCGTATGGGTCCCGGCTGCCGGGTTTGTCGCAGAATGTCGCAATTCATCGCAAAACGCCGTGACCAGTAAATCGCCGCGATCTGTCGCATATCGTCGCAGATTGCCGCAACCGTACGTTTCTGAACCAGCTACCCTCAGAATTCTTCGCTCCCCGTGTTCGTAATCTCGTCCCCCACCCCCTTGGTAAATGAGGGAGCATTTTTCTGGCGAACAGCCGAAAACGTTCGGGGTCACACAGAACCTCGATCCGGTGTGTCTATAAATTTGTCGAAAAAAGGCTTCCACAGCCCTTATATGTAGATGGTTCGGTTGACTGACGGGCACGATCTGAACAAATCGGAGAACTGGATCGCACTGGTCCGCAGCCGCCTCGCGCTCCGCCGCGCGGAAAAGCCTGTCACCAAGGCAGGTCAGATCCGGGCGGTTTGGCCGGAGATCGAAGCTGCACTCGCAGGAGGACAAAGCATGAAAAGCATTCGCAGATGGCTGGAAGAAGACGCCGGGATCACCCTCGGCCTCACCAGCCTCACTTCGTACATCAGCCGTCTTCGCCGCCGCCAGACGGCTGGTTGCCCGATCGGAGCATCGTCGGCGGATTCCGTTCGGGCACAGACTAAGGTCGCGCCGGTTCTGCCTCCGCAGCTGGCGCGCGCGACGTTCACGACTCCGCCGAATGCGAGATCGGCGCCTGAACCGCCGGAAGACCCGCTCGCTCAGGCCATGCGCGCTTTATCGAAACCGCGTTTCGATATCCGCCAGTGTCATGGAGACGGAGATCCGCAAGGCAAGAATCTCATTTGAGAACAGGAGAAATATCGATGGCAAAAAGCACTTCAAACGGAAACGGTGCTGGCAACACCAGCCAGCCCACAATTCACCTCGTGCTCCAGGGTAAGGGAGGAGTCGGCAAAAGCCTCGTCGCAAGCTGGCTCGCGGAATTCCTCATCAAGCGCGGCCAGGCTGTGCGTTGCATTGACGGAGACCCGGTCAATCGCTCGCTCGGGCAGTTCCAGGCGTTCGCCGCCGAGCGGCTCGATCTGCTCAATCGGGATGGCGTGCTGCATAGGGCAAGTTACGACGCCCTCATAGACCGATTTCTGCACGACGACGCCGTATTCGTGGTGGACAGCGGCGCAACCGCATTCCTTCCGTTTTGGACCTACCTGGTTGAAGCGGACGCCGTCAGAGTGCTGCGCGCGGCGGGCCGCCGCGTGTACATTCACATCCCAATCAGTGCCGGTGAAATGCTCAACGATACATTGCTCGGGTTCAAGACGCTGGCCGCAAGTGCAACCGAACGGACTCTGGTTGTTTGGATCAACGAATACTTCGGTCCGGTCGAGCGAGAAGGAAAGACCTTCAGCCAGATGCAGGTCTATCTCGAAAATCAGGACAAGGTGGTGGCCTCAGTCGGAATTCGAGAGAGAGCCCGCGACACATTCGGAAAATCGATCCAGCTCATGCGGGAGAACAAGCTCACGTTTGGGGAGGCGATTGGCTCTGAGGGATTCGGTTTGATGGACCGTCACCGGCTCGGAATGGTCCGGGCGGAGCTGTTCGACCAGCTGGAGCAAACGCCGTTCGCGTGAGGCAGCGATGACGAACGCCCAAGCAATCCTAGCAGCGAGGCCGGCTTTCGCCAGGGAGGACCTCCCCCTCACCGTCCGTGATGCAGCCGTCTACTTGGGCGTCAGCCCGCAGACGGTGTATCTTTGGGTTGAGCGAAAGCAGATTCCCCATCTCCGCGTGATGGGCCGCAATATCCGATTTCTGAGATCGGAGTTGGAGCCCTTCCGCGCAACTTTCAAACGGGAGGTGGGATATGGCAAGACCGAGTAAACATGACGGAGTTGTATATCGACGCAATGACAGTAACATTTGGTGGATGCGCTATCGGGATCGATCCGGTAGCCGCCACCTTGAATCAACACACACGGAAGACTGGCAAGAGGCGCAACGGCAGTTGCGCGAGCGCCTTCAGGCCAGAGACGACGGTACGCTCCCCACGGTTCGGAGGGGCGAGCATCTGACATTTGGCGAATGGGTGGAATTTTTCATGGAGCACTACTCCAAGCCGCCGATTCGGGCCGCGAAAACACATCGAGCAAATCAAATGGCCCTCAAGGTTCTGCTCCCCGTATTCGGACCGATGAAGCTGATGGATATCGATGCCACGGCAATCGAGATCCATCTCCGAAGCCGCCTTAAGCAACACAAACATGTACGACGAACATCGGGAGTAGTGGAGCTTGGGTTGATCAAACCCGCGACGGCGCATCAGGAATTCCGGGTCCTGCGGCGAATTTTCAGCGTCGCGGTGAAGAAGAAGCTCTGCCCGGCGAATCCGTGCGCCGGTGTTGAGTTTCCGGTGCTTCTCAAAGGACTGTTTCGGCCGCACTACATGACGTGGTCGGAGCAGCAAGCGATCGAAGGGCAAGCGCCAGGGTATCTTCGCAACGTGATCCGAATCATTACCGAGACCGGATTGCGTGTGTACAAGGAACTGGCGGCAATGCGGAAGGACCAGGTTGACCTGACCAACAAGGTTCTCTTCATAACAGACTCGAAAACTCCAACCGGGGTTGCCGAGGTTCCCCTGACAGACATTGCCGTCGAGGCGTTCAGAAACCAGATCGACCTCGCCGGTTTCGGCCCATGGCTTTTCCCGAGCCCGAAGAACCCGACCGGGTATCAGACGGACTTCAAGAAAACATGGGAGAGGACCCTGCGGAGGGCGGGCATTTCATACTTTCGGCTTTACGACCTCCGCTCTACGCACGCGACTCGTTTGAGCGCGGGCGGCGTCGCGGACGAGTGGGTCACGCAACTGCTGCGGCAGACGGACGCCAAGGTATTCAAGAAGTACTCACAAATGAAACTGCAGATGAAACGGGAGGCTCTGACCAAATTGAATCGGCACGCCAACGAAACTGCCGAGGCAAGTGTTTTGATACGGGACGTCAGAACTGCGGGGTTTTGATACGGTTCTGATACGTTTTAGGCTCTGAGACCGGGAGATCGCATGATGCTGAAACTACGATTCGCACATTCCAAAGAAGTTTTCTGGTGGGCCCGAGCAGATTCGAACTGCTGACCTGTCGCTTAGGAGGCGGCCGCTCTATCCAACTGAGCTACGGGCCCGATCCAACACTATTGTAGCGTTGCAAACCCCTGTAGCCGATGTCTTTTCGGTAGTGCATGCCCGCAAAGTGGATCTTGTCGACGGCGGCGTATGCCGCGTCGATGCTGGCCTGCAGGTCCGCTCCCGACGCGGTGACTCCGAGCACGCGCCCGCCCGCGGTAACGAGGTCGTCTCCCGTCGCGTTTCGTTCCCGCCTGGAACACGACCGCGTCCGATCACCGATTCGATTCCGGTGATCTTCTCGCCCGGTCTGGAATGCCCCGGGATATCCTCCCGATGCCATCACCACGCAGGTGGCCGGTTCGGGCGACCAGTCCAGGCGGTCCATGCTCGAGCGAGCCTCTTCGCCGCGGCCATCAGCACTTCGCCCCAGTCGCTTGTCGAGGCGCATCATCAGCGGTTGCGTCTCCGGATCGCCCAGGCGGACATTGAACTCGAGGACGCTCGGGCCGTCGGGCGTCATCATCAGACCGGCATAGAGGAAGCCGGTGAATCCGGTCGCGCGGACCACCGGTTCGATGATCGTGTCGAGGATTTTGCCGCGCTGCGGTTTCGGAGAGAATGCGGGAATCGGAATAAGCGCCCATGCCTCCGGTGTTCGGACCCTGGTCGCCATCGAAGACTCGTCTTGTGATCCTGGGAGGGTTCGAGCGGCACGGCCCTCTTTCCATCGCAGAGGACGATGAAGCTGACTTCTTCGCCTTCCAGGAACTCTTCGATGACCATCGGGAAGGGCAGAGTGGCGAGGGCGGCATCGACTTCCGCGCGGTTCTGCGCGATCACGACGCCTTTGCCGGCAGCCAGGCCATCGGTCTTCAGAACGACCGGATATCGGAAACCGGCGGGGAATTCGTCGGCACGCGTCGATGGTTTGGAAACGCGCCGTCGGAATGCCCAGCTTTTCCATGAAGCGCTTCGAGTGGATCTTGCTGCCCTCGAGCGCCGCGTTCGCGGCGGTGGGACCGACGATCGCCATGCCCCGGGCGCGGAATTGATCGACGACTCCCGGCCACCAGCGGCACTTCGGGACCGACGACTGTCAGATCGACACCCAAGTGTTCCGCTAATTGGACATAATCCGATGTCGAATGACACTCCGCAACTGTCGGCGATACCCGGATTGCCGGGCGCCGCATAGACTGCCTTGACTGAAGGAGAGTTCCGCAGTCTCCATGCCAAGCGCATGTTCCCGCCCGCCGCCGCCGATAACCAGATGTTTTCACAGACTACAATGTTAACAATGGAATTGGCGTACGACATTGTGATCGTCGGCGGCGGGCACGCCGGCTGCGAGGCCGCGCGCGCCTGCGCGCGCCTCGGAATGCGCACGGCGATGATCACGATGAATGCCGACCTGATCGCGCAGATGTCCTGCAATCCGGCGATCGGCGGGATCGCAAAGGGCCATCTGGTGCGGGAGATCGACGCGCTGGGCGGCGTGATGGGCGAAGTCACCGACGCGGTCGGAATCCAGTTCCGGCTGCTGAATACCAGCCGCGGGCCGGCAGTCTGGTCGCCGCGCGCGCAGTGCGACAAGAAGCAGTACCGCATCCGCATGAAGGAGGTTCTGGAGCGCGAGCCGAACCTGCATATCAAGCAGGCCGAGGTTGCGGCGCTGATCATCGAAGGCGGCCGGGTTCGCGGCGTTCATCTGATGGATGGCCGCAGCATCCGCTGCGGCGCCGTCATCATCACGACCGGCACATTCCTGAACGGCTTGGCCCATATCGGTGAGCAGCGGTTCAGTTGCGGCCGGAATGGCGAGCCTCCGTCGCAGATCCTGGCGGAGCAGATTCGCAATCTTGGGCTTGGGCTGGACCCGGCTGAAGACCGGGACTCCGCCGCGACTCGACGCGCGATCCATCGACTGGTCGAAGTTCGAGCCCCAGTTTGGCGATGCCGAGCCGGTTCCGTTTTCGTTCCTGACAGCAAAGATCGACCGGCCGCAGATCCAGTGTTATCTCGCGCGGACAACGGCGGAAACGCAGCGGATCATTCGGGAGAGCATCGCCCGGTCGCCGCTCTATAGCGGCCAGATCGAAGGGGTCGGGCCGCGCTATTGCCCGTCGATCGAGGATAAGTTCGTCAAGTTCCCCGATAAGGAGTCGCACCAGATCTTTCTTGAGCCGGAGGGTCTCGATACGAACGAGATCTACGTCAACGGGATGTCGACCAGCATGCCGATCGATGTTCAGGCGGCGATGATCGCTTCGATTCCGGGTCTGGAGAACGCCGAGATGATCCGGCCGGGTTACGCGATTGAATATGATGCGGTCGATGCGCGGGAGCTGGATCACCGGCTGGAGGTGAAGAAGCTGCCGGGGCTTTTTCTCGCCGGGCAGATCAACGGGACTTCCGGGTATGAGGAGGCGGCGGGGCAGGGATTGATCGCGGGGATCAATGCCGCGCAGACGATTCGGGGCAAGGCTCCGGTGATCATTCCGCGGAATCAGGGCTACATCGGGATCATGATCGACGACCTGATCACGAAGGGCACCGATGAGCCGTACCGGATGTTCACTTCGCGGGCCGAGTACCGGCTGCATCTGCGGATCGACAATGCGGATGAGCGCCTGACCCCGGTGGCGGAGGAGATCGGGTTGGCGTGTGCGGAGCGGCGGGCGCTGTTCGCGCGGAAGACGGGAGCAGACGGCGCGGTTGCTGCGGGCACTGGAAGTCAAGCCCGAAGGGTGTCGTATTTGCGGCGGCCCGAGGTCAGGATCGAAGAGTTGCTGCCGTGGGTGTCAGAGGTTCTGGGCGAGTCCGGTCGAGCGCGGGGTGCTGATGACGGTCGAGACGGAGACGAAGTACGCCGGATACATCGACCAGCAGCGGCGGCAGATCGAGCGAATGATGGGTTCGAATACGCGGGCGATCCCGAGCGAGCTTGGAGTTTGCTCGGATTCCGGGGATTTCGCAGGGAGGTGGGGGAGCGGTTGACGCGGGTTCGGCCGGCAACTTTGGGCCAGGCGGCGCGGATTCCAGGCGTCACACCGGCCGCCGTGGCGATTCTCGATGTTTATCTGAGTGTTTCACGTGAAACATGCTAGATTGAGTATCCGGTTGTCCAAATCGACGCTCGAATCCCATTGTCCCGAATCATAGCAATCACCAATCAAAAAGGCGGCGTCGGGAAGACCACCACCGCCATCAATCTCGCCGCCGCGCTGGCCGCCAGCGAAGTTAAAGTCCTCGTCATCGACTCCGACCCGCAGGGGAACACACCAGCGGCCTCGGCATCCAGAAAACCGACGGCATGACGACCCTCTATGACGTTCTGGTTAACGGGCGGGAGATCCGCGACGCCATCTGCAAGACCGAGATGGAAGGCCTCGATCTCGTTCCCGCCGACAAGAACCTGATCGGCGTCAACGTGGAGCTGGTCAACACAGACGACCGGGAAACGCTCCTCCGGCACACATTAGCCGGTGTCACGACGAATATCAGTACATCCTGATCGATTGCCCGCCGGCTCTCGATCTTCTGACCCTGAACGCCCTGATGGCTGCGGATTCCGTGCTGATTCCGATCCAGTGCGAGTTCTTCGCTCTCGAAGGCGTCTCGGGCTTGATGGATACCATCGACCGGGTGCGCGATTCGTTCGGCCATCCGCTGCAGATCGAAGGCATTCTGCTGACGATGTACGACGAGCGAACCAATCTGACCCGCCAGGTCGCGGCGGATCTGCGGGAGTTCTTCGGCGACGAGGTCTTCCGGACCGTGATCCCGCGCAGCATCCGTCTGGCGGAAGCGCCCAGCCACGGCAAGCCGATTCTGCTCTACGATCCCGGCTTCGAAGGGATCGGAAGCCTATATTCAACTCGCAAAAGAGATTCTCACGAATGACCAAAAACGATCCGCGAAAAGCGCTGGGTAAGGGGCTCCACTCCCTTCTTCCGACGCGGACATACCGCTGCCGGCTGCAGACCGCTGCCGACCAGCGGCACCTGACCCGGAGAGACGTTCAACGCCTTCCGATTGATCAGGTTACACCGAATCCGGACCAGCCGCGGCGGGATTTCGATGCCGCGGCGCTGATGGAACTGACCCACTCGATCGAGCGGGACGGAATCATCCAGCCGATCATCGTCCGCAAGACGGCGCCGAACGAATACCAGATCATCGCCGGCGAACGGCGCTGGCGGGCGGCGAAGGCGGCCGGGCTCAAGGAAGTGCCCGTGATCGTCCGGACCGCCGACGATCAGCAGGTGCTGGAACTGGCTCTCGTCGAGAACATCCAGCGCGAGGATCTGAACCCGATCGAACTCGCGATCGCCTTTCACCGCATGGCGACTGAACTCGGGATGAGCCACGATCAGATCGGGCAGCAAGACCGGTAAAGAGCGGACCACGATCACCAACTCCGTCCGTTTGCTGCAGCTGCCGGCTAGGATATCCAGAACATGGTCGCCGACCAAACAACTCTCGGCCGGCCACGCCCGGGCGCTGCTGAAGTTCGACGATGAACAGATGCAGATGGAAATCGCGACAGCGATGCGTGGCGGAAGGATGGTCGGTCCGGCAGATCGAGGAGTTCACGCGCCGAAGACCTGCATCCGGAGCGAAAAGCAAAAACGAAGCCGAATGCAGCGCCGCTGGACCCGAACGTCAAATTTGCCGTCACGGAACTGGAGCGGGTGCTCGGCACCAGAGTGCGGATTGTGGAACGCGCCGGGCGGAGAGGGCAGGATCGAGATCGAGTATTATCAGCTCCGACGATTTGAGCCGGGTTTACGAGCAGATCATGAACGAAGTCCGAATAACTACGTTAATAGTTTCAGGATATCGGCCAACTCTTTGCGAATTCCGGGCAGCGGATTCGGCGCCGGGAAACAGCTCTTCCTGGCGTAATCAGCCTCGGGGCTTTGTCATCAGCGAACGCCACTTACCCGATTTCAGCGCTTTGCGCGCACCCTCGATGGTGAATTTCTCGTTGTAGAGAAGATGCTTGATGTTGAGAAGCAGCTCAACGTCTTTGCGGCGAAACATCCGCTGGCCGGTGTTCGATTTCTTCGGCGACAGCCCGGGAAACTCCGACTCCCAGTAGCGCAGCACATACGGCTCGACCCCGACAAGCTGGCTCACCTCGCCAATTCGGAAGAAGAGCTTGTCCGGAATCGGCGTGTCTCTCGTTCAATCATCCGTTCATAGCCATCGTATCGCGATAACCTATATTGGATATCAGGCATCTAAACGAACATGGACTTGAAAACCTCGAATCCGGCCTTTGCGGGGAACACCTACACGGTCAATGGCGTCGCGGCCGGCTACGGGCCCACGATGACCATCTCCGGCACAGTCAACAAAGCCGGCATCCTGATGATCTGCGTCCTGGCGACGGCCGATCTGGACGTGGAACAGTTCTTCACGAACGGACCGGCGCGCCGTCGGCGGCTATACGATGATCGGCGCATTTGGCGGCTTCATCGTCGCCATGGTGACCATCTTCAAGAAAGAATGGTCGCCGATCACCGCGCCCATCTACGCTCTGCTCGAAGGATTGTTTCTCGGCGCTCTTTCGGCGATGCTCGAAATGCGCTTTCCCGGCATCGCGATCGAATCGGTCGCGCTTACGTTCGGAACGTGCTTCTGCATGCTGCTCGCCTACCGCTCAGGCCTGATCCGCCCGACGCAGAGATTCGTGATGGGGATTGTGGCGGCCACCGGCGGAATCGCCATGGTCTATTTCGCGAGCATGATCCTCGGATTCTTCCATGTGCAGATCCCGGGGATATTCGGCAGCGGCCCGATTGGTATTCTGTTCAGTCTCGCGGTGGTGATTGTCGCGGCGCTGAATCTGATTCTCGATTTCGCCGTGATCGAAGAGGGCGCTCAGCGGGGCGCGCCGAAGTACATGGAATGGTACAGCGCGTTCGGCCTGATGGTCACGCTGGTCTGGCTGTATCTGGAGATTATCCGGCTGCTGTCGAAACTGCGGGACGACAGAAGGTCCAGCACAAAACCACTCTACGGGTTCGCTTCCATGCTCTTTTCCAGGCGATCCAGGGTCTGCATCGCGGGGAGGCACTGCCCGACGCTCGCGTTCGGTTCGCGCCCTTCTTTGATCGCCGCGAAGAACTCGCGATCCTGCAATTCGATGCCGTTCATCGAGACAGCCACTTTCGACAGGTCGATCGGCTGCTGGTCGCCATCCACCAGATCGTCATAACGCGCGATGTAGGTTCCGTTATCGCAGATGTAGCGGAAAAACGTGCCCAGCGGACCCTTGTTGTTGAACGATAAGCGCGAGCGTGCACACCGCGCCCGACGGGACCTTCAGCTGAATACTCATATCCATCGCGATCTTGAGATCCGGATGAATCGGACCTTCCAGAGCATTGGCGCGATGAGCGGTTTCGCCGGTCTGATATTGGAACAGATCGACTGTGTGACAGGCGTGGTGCCAGAGCAGGTGGTCCGTCCAGCTCCGCGGCTTGCCGGCGGCGTTCATGTTGGTGCGGCGGAAGAAGAACGTCTGCACATCCATCGACGAGGATCTTGAGCTCGCCCGCCAGAATCCGTTTGCGGATCCACTGATGGCTCGGATTGAAGCGGCGGGTGTGGCCTGCCATGGCGACAGGCCCGTTTCCTTCTGAACTCTGCACCAGGCGCTCGGAATCCTTCAGACTATCGGCCATCGGGATTTCGATCATCACGTGCTTGCCCGCGCGCATGCACTGCTCGCCCTGATCGGCATGCATCTGCGTCGGGGTGGTCAGGATGGCCGCTTCCACGCCGGGCTGGGCCAGGCTTTCGGCAAGATTCGTCGTCCAATGGGGGATGCCGAATCGTTTCGCCACCTCTTCGGTGCCGGCCGGATTACCGCCCGCCAGCGAAACCACCTCAATGCCGTCGATGTTCGCGATCGCTTCCAGATGCTTGATGCCAAACGCGCCTTGTCCGGCGACACAGATTTTCATGTATTGTCCTTCACTGAAATCATAATCGATGGTCCCATTTTCTTTGAAAATCACCATAGCAGCGAGATAATACAGCAACGTGCTGGTAATCCGCCTGTTCGCATTCTCGTCGCCGTTGTGTCCGGCATGCGGCGAGCGCGAACTCAGGCGGTCGGCAAGACGCAATGCGCTGGAGCGGATCGTCAGCGTTTTACTTCTTCCTTACCGATGCGGCAAGTGCCACTGCCGATGCTTCAGAAGACTACCAGAGCCGCCCGCCGCCGGCGAATGAAGCGCCACGCGATGATCACGGACGTGATGCGAGAGGGCAACTCCACCGAGCATCAGCGTCAGCACAACGATGTCCCAGGCCGGACGGTGATTGTAGAGCCAGGGCAAGTTGATCGAATGCAGCCCGTGGTATAGCCAGCGTTCCGCCCACATCGATGAACTGTAACCGGCCACAACGCGCGCCGGTCTGCGGATCGATGTAGAGGCGACGTTTGTTGCGGGTCGTTCATGCGCACGCGCAGCACGGGAAGCGGCAGTCGATGGTGGCGATCGAGATAATACGCGTCGTATTCGGTAATCAATCGCGCGCCGCGCTCAGTCCGGTTGGCTGGCTGGCTTTGGCAGCGATACCGATCAGGCCGGAGCGATCGAACTCCGTTCTTGGCGTCGCCGCGCACCGGGATCAGGACGCGAGTGATCGGAATCCTGCGTTGCCAGGTAAAGCGGCTCGCCGGCGACGATCAGGAATTCCAGCTCTTTGACTTTCAAGACCGGTCCCGACCTGGCCGAGAGCTTCGCGCGGATGCTTCGCGGTGAATCGCTCGAACGCAAATGGTTCGCCGCCGAGGGCCGCGGCGACATTCGACGCCGCGCCGGAATCGTCTGTCGTGCGGGACGGAAACGGATCCATCGAGAGCATGCCGCTGAACGCCCAGGTGCAGGCGAGAAGGCCGAAGAAAAGCCCGAGGATCATGTGCAGGCGCTTCGGCCCGGCATACGGGATGCTCGTCGGAACTCCGCCGGAACGATAGCGCTTCGAAGGCGAGTACATCGAAAGCCCGGCGATCAATCCGAGGAGCGCAACGACAGTCGCGGCGCCGGAAAGCCAGATGACGATCCTGCTCCAGAGCCGGCCGTTCCTGCGCAGCGGCGTGAAGTAAAGCCAGTGCGGGATCGGTCCCAGCCACGCGCCCAGCCGTGATAAGCGCGTGGTGTATTGCACTACCTGTCCCCGTGACTCCTGACATGTAAACCTCGTCGCCGTTCGGCCACGAGTACTTCGTCAAGCGGCGAGTAGTTGCGGTAAACGCCACCGACAGTCCACTGATCTTCCGACGTCATCTTCTCGACTGTCGCAGCCGCAGTTGCCTGGCCGGTCCACGCCGCCGCGGTGCGCAGGTTCAATCGGGCGTGAATCCTTCCTGCACCTGCCCGTTATCGGCATAGACAATGCGCTCGCGACCCGCCGAGGCGAAACCAGTACGCCGGGCGGCCCATCGAACATCTCGACCGTCACTTCATCGGGTGCGCCGGGCGTCTTCAATTCCTCCCAGGCGTCGCTGCGGCGCGAGTTTCACCCCGGATGCGTCGATGGGCTGCGGCGTGGGCGAGGCGGTCCGACTCGGTCACCTCCGGGATAATCGAAATACATCATGAAGATTCCGGACACAAACCACCAGCAAAAGAGCAGGCAGAAGCGCCGCGCCCGTCCAGCGATGGGCGAAGATGGCAAGCTTTTTCAGGAGAGCGAGCGTGGGAAACAAGCGTGGGAAAATTATACATGCCAACGGATCTCGCGCACCTGCTTCGACAGACGATCGACCGTGAGCTTCCCGAACTCCGCGCGGTCGCCGATGAACGGCGCCGCCTGTGTTCCGAAAACCGGCGCCTGGTCGCCGAAACAGGAACTGGGTCACCTCATCGATTCCGCGGCGAACAATCACATCCGCTTCGTGCTGGCGTCGCTCGAAGGCGAGTTTCGCGGCGCCGGTTACGCGCAGGACACATGGGTCGACGCGCACGGATATCAGGATTTCGCCTGGACGGAACTCGTCGATCTCTGGTACAGCTACAACTCGCTTCTCGCGCATCTGGTCAGAGCGGATTCCGGACGAGCGGATGGAAAATCGCTGCGTCGTGGGATCGAGCGTCGTCGACACTGCGTTTCCTTATCGAAGACTACGTTCTCCACATGCGGCACCATCTCGATCATGTGCTTTCCCGTGCGAATGTGACGCCCTATCCGCGCAGTTTAGACAACAGATCAAACGTCGATTGTTTCAGGCGTGACGGATATGACAATTACAACTGGATTTCACGCTCCGATTCTGTGTTAGACTCGTCCTGTTCGCAGAGTCGCGGTCTGCCTGCATCAGCCGCCCTCCTGCAGTCAAAACCGGGGACATCTGGATGAGGCACAGGCCTCAAAATTCGAAGCTATATGGCTTCCGGAGGGGAAGTGTTGTCGTTGTGAGTCAGTGATCATCGCAGTCCATGGGACTTTGATCAAAGAACAGCTCCAGAAGAAGCTGAGCGTCGAGAGTTTCGAAAACTGGATCAGGCGTACGAAGTTCGCCGGCATCGAAGGCAAGACATGCTGGCAACCGCTCCGGACCGCCAGACCGCGGCTTTCCTGGTCGAGGAGTATGGGACGCAGATCAACGTCCTGGCATCAGGCCTGGGCCTCGGGTCTGGAACGGGTCGAGTTCCGCGCGGAATCGCAGCCGCACGCCGGGAATGCCCGGCGCGCTATCCGATGCGCCGCAAAACGATCAGAGCGAAATTGAATCGCCGATCACGCTGAATCCGCGATTCACTTTCGAATCGTTCGTCGTGGGCGCCTGCAATCAGTTTGCGCACGCCGCGGCGCAGTCGGTCGCGATGAACCCCTCCCGCAGCTACAACCCGCTGTTCATCTACGGCGGAGTGGGCATGGGGAAGACGCATCTGATGCACGCGATCGGGCGCGCGCTGATGGCACGCGGGCGCATGCGGATCATCTACACGACCAGCGAGCGCTTCACGAACGAAGTCGTCACCGGAATCAAGCACGAGCGTATGCCGCAATTGCGCGCCCGCTACCGGACAGCGGATGTGCTGTTGATCGACGACATTCAATCGCTCGGATCGAAGGAGCGAACGCAGGAAGAATTCTTCCACACGTTCAACGAACTGCACGATGCGCAGAAGCAGATCGTGATTTCGAGCGACTGCCCGCCGAAGGAAATTACGGGTCTGGTGGAGCGGCTGCGATCGCGTTTTGAATGGGGATTGATGGCCGATATTCAGCCTCCGGATCTGGAAACGAAGATGGCCATTCTGGAGAAGAAGGCCGAGGCTGATCGGCATCAAGCTGCCGCCCGACGTCTGCACATACATCGCGCAGAAGACGAAATCGAATGTGCGGGAACTCGAGGGCGCGCTGGTCAAACTGACGGCCTATTCGTCGCTGACCGAGACGCCCATCACCATCGCCATGGCGCAGCAGGTGCTCAAGGACCTGCTGCAGAAGCAGGACCGCCGGATCACCATCGACTCGATCCAGAAAGCCGTCGCCGAGCGGTACGCGATCAAGCCAGCTGCAGCTCAAGGAAAAGAGCAATCGCAAGGAGATTGTCGTGCCCCGGCAGGTTGCCATGTATCTGGTCAAGGAGCTGACCCAGGCGTCTCTTCCCGAGATCGGGCGGGCGTTCGGCGGCAAGCACCACACCACGGTCATCCATTCCATCAACAAAATCGACGCGCTGCGAGGCAGCGATCTGGACCTCAACAAGCTGATCAACAGCCTGATCGACTCATTCCAATGAGCTTAGCGGGATTTCCACAGAAGCCTGTCGCGAAAAGCCTGAGGATCTCTGTTTAAAAAGCGTGACAGGCCGGTTGTCGCACCTGTTCCGCGCGTTCCATCCACAGGGATCGAATGGCGGAAAGTTCTAATTTTTTGTATAATTTAGAGAGTCTTCCACTTTTCGACAGACCCCATGAATACGGTTCTATAAACGTATTCATCTAGACCGTCAGAAGAAGAGAGGAACCGGAGCCAAATCCAACTGGAGCCTACCCCAATGGAGTTCACTGTCAGCAAGGCGGACCTGGTCCGCGAACTGAGTTTGTCGCAGGGCGTAGTCGAGAAAAAGACCACGATCCCGATCCTCTCGAATGTGCTGCTGGAGGCTCGCGAAGACCGGCTTTTTCTCACCGCTACGGATCTGGAACTGGGCCTGCGTACGTCGTGTCCGGCGAGGGTGAAGAAGGAAGGATCGGGGACGATTCCGGCGCGGAAACTGCTGGATTACGTGAGACTGCTGCCGGATGCCGATATCACGGTGAAGTTCGCTGGAAAACCACTGGGCGAATTTCACCTGCGGCCGATCGAGAACGCGGATTGCCGGAATGAGCCGGGAGAGTTTTCCGGAGCTGCCCGCCATGCCGGAGACGATCGCGGAGATTCCGGTGAAGCAACTTTCGGCGATGATCGCCCGGACCATGTTTGCGATCTCGATGGAAGAGAGCCGCTTTACGCTGAACGGCGCACTGCTGCTGCTGGGCGACAAGACGCTGACGATGGTGGCGACCGACGGGCACCGGCTGGCTTACGTCCAGCGACCTTCCGATGCGGCGAACGGATACGGCGCGGCATACCGCGCGCTGGTTCCGCGCAAAGCGATGGCGGAGATCCTGAAATTAGCCGACGATGCCGCGGCGAGGCGGCGCGAAGCAAAGGTGCGGTTCGGCGGAGACGATAATCATCTGTTTTTCGAGTTCGGCCCGCGGCTTCTGATCACGCGTAAGCTGACCGGCAATTTTCCCGATTACGAGCGCGTGCTGCCGCAGGACAACACGAACATCGCGACACTGGTGAAGGACGAAATCAAGAGCGCGATCGAGCGCGTCGCGCAGTTCGCCGACGAACGGTCACGCGCGATCCGAGTGCAGTTCACGGCCGGTGAAGTGAAGGTGTTTTCGTCGGCGCTCGAAACCGGCGAATCGGAAGAGAGCGTTCCCGGCGAATATTCGGGCCCGGATCTCGAAATCGGTTTCAATGCGCAGTACCTGCTCGATTTCCTGAGGGCGATTCCGCAGGACCACGTTTCCTTCGGTCTGAAAGACCAGAAGAGCGCGGGCGAGCTGCAGCCGAGCGGGCGACGATGTGCAGGAGCAGTACCGATATGTCGTCATGCCGATGCGGATTTGAGCAACGGCGAGCGGTTTACCGGAAGAGTATGAGAACTATTTTTCTATGGCAAATGAAGGTCTGACGCCGACTCCGGGCGTCTACGATTCGTCATCCATCAAGGTTCTGGAAGGGCTCGAAGCAGTCCGGCTGCGTCCCGCCATGTATATCGGGTCGACCAGTGAAGCGGGTCTGCATCATCTGGTGTACGAGGTGGTGGATAACTCGGTCGACGAAGCGCTGGCGGGGTATTGCACCGAAGTCAACGTAACGATTCACATCGACGACTCGGTAACGGTGGTCGATAACGGGCGCGGCATTCCGGTCGATATGCACGAAGAAGGCGTGTCGGCGGCCGAAGTCGTGATGACCAAACTGCATGCCGGCGGCAAGTTCGATTCCAACAGCTACAAGGTTTCGGGCGGACTGCACGGCGTGGGCGTGAGCTGCGTGAATGCGCTTTCGGAAACGCTGCATCTGGAAATCTGGCGGCCTTCGAAGGAATCCGGAACGTCTCGCTCACCTGGGAGCAGGATTACGAGCGCGGGGCGCCCAAAGGGCCCGCTGACGGCGACCGGCAAAGCGGGGCGCAAGCGCGGCACCAAGATCACGTTCAAGCCCGACCCGACCATCATGGTCGCGACGAAGTTCAACTTCGATACGCTGGCCCAGCGGCTGCGCGAACTGGCGTTTCTGAACAAAGGCCTGAAGATCACGCTGACCGACGAGCGCGAAGATCCGCCGACAAGACAGGCGGAATTTCTCTACAACGGCGGCATCGCCGAGTTCATCAAGCATCTCAATCGCGGCAAATCGGTTCTGCACGACAACCCGATCTACATGGAAGGCGAGAAGCCGGGGCCGAGCGGAACGGTCGGGATCGAGATCGCGCTGCAGTACAACGATGGCTACGCCGAGACGCTGTTCAGCTTCGCGAACAACATCAACACGGTGGATGGCGGCACGCATCTCAGCGGCTTCCGCAGCGCGTTGACGCGCACCATCAATTTCTTCGGGCAGCAGGCGGGCCTGTTCAAAGACGTCAAAGAGAGAACCTGACCGGCGACGATGTGCGCGAAGGGTTGACCGCCGTAATCAGCGTCAAGGTTCCGCAGCCGCAGTTCGAAGGGCAGACCAAGGGCCGGCTGAACAGCGATATCGCGGGCCAGGTGCAGCAACTGGTCAACGACAAGCTGGGCGAGTTCTTCGAGAAGAATCCGAGCGTGATGAAGAAGATCGTCTCGAAGGCGATCGACGCAGCGCGCGCGAGAGAAGCGGCGCGCAAGGCCCGCGATCTGACCCGGCGCAAAGGCGTGCTCGATTCCGGCGGGCTGCCGGGCAAGCTGGCGGATTGCCAGGAGCGCGATCCGGCGCGCTGCGAATTGTTTCTCGTCGAGGGCGAATCGGCCGGCGGCACGGCGAAGCAGGGGCGCGACCGGCGGTTCCAGGCGATTCTGCCGCTGAAGGGCAAGATCCTCAACGTCGAGAAGGCGCGCTATGACCGGATGCTGGGGCACGAGGAAATCCGCGCGCTGATCACGGCGATGGGTACGGGGATCGGCAAGGACGATTTCGATCCGGCGAAGCTCCGCTACCACAAGATCATCATCATGACGGACGCGGATGTCGACGGTTCGCATATCCGCACGCTGCTGCTGACGTTCTTCTTCCGGCACATGAAGGAGCTGATCGACCGGCAGCACGTTTATATCGCGCAGCCGCCGCTCTACCGCATCAAGCGCGGCAAGAGCGAGAAATACATCAAGAACGAAGCGGAGTTCACGCGCGAGATCATGCGCCGCGCGACGGAAAGCCTGGTCGTCGAATACGCGGCGACGGCGGTCAACGGCAATCCGCCGCGGCGCCGCGTCTCGAAGGCGGGGAGCTGCGCGCGTTCCTGATGAGCCTGGATGAGTTCCAGCAGATGTTCCAGAAGCTGGAGCGGCGCGTGCGCGAGTCGCGCGTGGTGGAAGTGCTGAGCGATGCCGAGTCTGAAGATCGACACCAAGGCCGATTTCAGCGACCGCGCGAATCTGGAAACGCTGGCGGAGCGAGCTGCGCAAGGCGGGCATTCCGACGCAGGTTCTGGCCGACGAGGAGCATTCGGCGTTTTATGCGATGTTCCACGATTCGACCAATGCGGAGCGGCGCATCGGCGTCGATCTTTCGCACCAGCCGGAATACCGGAAATACCGGTTGCTGGCGCAAAGACATCGCGAAGTTCAACAAGCCGCCGTTCACGGTGGTCAAGAACGAGAACCGCGACGTGCTGACGAACTGGCGCGATCTTCTGGAGCACGTGAAGACCGAGGGCAAGCGCGACGCTTCGGTGCAGCGCTACAAGGGGCTGGGCGAGATGAACGCCGAGCAACTGGCCGACACGACGATGAATCCGGAGAAGCGGACGCTGCTGGTGGTGCGGCTCGAGGATGTGGTGGCGACCGACCTGATCTTCACCACGCTGATGGGCGAGGACGTGGAGAGCCGGCGCAAGTTTATCGAAGAGAACGCGCTGGACGTGAAGAATCTGGACGTGTAGCCGGTGCTGTAAATAACGGCAGTTGCTATCAGCGTCAGTCGACCGCAGGGCCTTTTGCTCAAGCACGCGGCTCGGTAATGTTCGAAATCGTGACGCGTCGTTCTTCTTCAGCACCCTGTTAGCCGACCTGGCTTTGCGTGAGATTTCCTCCGTCTCATCCGGTGTGTTATCAATGATTAAACGACTGGCACCGTAAAGGAACCCTGTGGAATCCGGCAACCGGAAACTCATCCGCCCCTCATTCAACGAATTCAAGGAAAAAGGCGACGCCGCGCCCCGCAAAGGGGCGCCCGCCCAGAAACGCCAGGTCCCGCCGGATCAGACCAACGCGGAGAATTTCTACTACGTCAAGCAGATGCAGTCGAAAACGCCCATGGTCATCAAGCTGAAGGACGGCGAGATGCTGAAGGGCGTGATCGAGTGGTACGACCGCTCCTGCCTGAAGTTGAATCGCGAGGGCGATCCGAACGTGCTGCTCTACAAGAGCAACATCAAATACATGTACAAGGACGAGGACGCGTAAAGAGTCGCGCCGGTCAACGCCGCCGCGTTGAGAGCCTGTATTCGCGGCGCGCGCCCGCTTCTTCGTACCGGCGTTTGTCTTCTTCCGTCTCGGGAATCAGCGGCGGGACCGGAATGCCGTGCCCGTCGGGGTTGATCGCGACAAAGGTCAGGTAGGCCGATGACACGTGCTGCTGGCCGCCGCGGATCAGATCCTCCACCCAAACCTTCACGCCGACTTCCATCGAAGTGCGAAAAGCGCGATTTACGCTGGCCCGCAGCCGCACCCACTGGCCGATCCTTACGGGATG
Organism: Terriglobia bacterium; assembly: GCA_963764845.1. GTDB lineage: Bacteria > Acidobacteriota > Terriglobia > Bryobacterales > Bryobacteraceae > BOG-234. Next base: position 546,957 of record CAVXUE010000003.1, read on the forward strand.
GATGAAATCCATGTGGTCAATCGAAGCCGTCACCACCACGTTGCGGCAATGCTTCATGGCGGCGATGGCGCCGGCGAGATCCACCAGATGCATGATTTTGCCGCCGAGGAGATTGCCGAGCCCGTTGGCATCGTTGGGCAGGGCGAGTTCCGAATACTCCGAGGTTGATTCGCTGACGCGGCGTCCTTCCATCACATGCCATTCTGCCGACGAAAATAGGCCGCGGCGCAGGCCCGCGCCTGGCGCTCCAGCGGGTCATCCGATTCGATCGCGCAAAGAGGGGCGCCATTGAGCAGCAGAGTTCCCACGGCGACCGGATGATGATTCCGCTCGATCGACCACGCCACTCCCACAACTCCGTCGCGATGCGACTTGATCAGAGAAACTGGAAGGCATCGGCGTCCGATTGCGCCGCGTGTCCGCAGGCCGACCGCGCGTAGCCGGCATTGCAGCACCGCCGCAGGTGTCGATGGGAATCAGCGCCGCCGGTTGCGCCGCGCACTCGCCGCCGTGGAAGTCGCCCATTGACGATGCTGGAAGAAACAGCGGGCAGGCCATGGGATGGTTTGGACGCTATGGACGCTATAGTAGCAAGTGCGAATGGCAACCAACCGTCTTGAAGTACTGCGATCGATGGTGGAGCAGAATCCGTCGGACAGCTTCAGCCGCTATGGTCTCGCGATGGAGTACGTCAGATCCGGGGATCTGCTTACCGCCATGGACGAGTTCCTCAAGCTGCTCGACCACAATCCGAATTACGCGGCCGCGTTACTTTCATGGAGCCCAGACGCTCGAGAAACTGGGCCGGATCGACGAGGCTAAAGGCCTGTACCGGCGCGGCATCGAAGTCACCAGCGCGCTGGGTGACGACCACACCTGCAGCGAGCTGCAGGCCGCGCTCGATCTCCTCGGATGAGCCGCGCTCGCGCGATTCAGCGCGCGAATTCCAATCTCGTGGCTTCGCCCGAGCCACTCTTCGCATTCGGTTTCTCCGACGGGGAAGCGGGTTTATACGAAACCGTCACCCGCCGGGTTTTCTGTGCGCCGCAGGTCAGCGTTTCCCCGCCCTGGATTTCGAACTGCGTGGTATCGGGCACCAGAAGACTCCGTGTTTTGCCTTCGTCGTCCTTCACGCTGAGCCGGATCTGTTTGCCGTTGCAATCCACCCGCGTCAGAACCCCGGTGACCTTCGCTGAGCCGGAGTCATCGAACCACTCAACGGCTTTCGCGACATCTTCCCGCGAAAGGGGGTGAGTGATCGGCGCGCGCCTCGAGGTCGGCCAGTTCTTTTTGGGCATCCCTTTTCAAGCGGTCGAGCTCCATCTCTTTCGCGAGGGCGTCCCTATGGCGTTCCTGATCTTCCGCTTCGAGCCGCTGCTGCTCGATCTGGCCGCGCGCGGTCAGGTATTGCTCCCGAAGCCGCACGTCCGGAGCGGCCTGCGCGGCGGCCACCCACGCGCGCCCGGCTTCGGCGTATTGCTTCTGATCCACGCAAAGCTGCGCGTACTGCGCCCACCATTCGTAGTTGCGGGGAGCGAGATTGACAGCCTGCTTCCATTCGGCCATCCGGCGCGCGGGGTCTGAGAGCTTTTCGCCGAAGACCCAGTGCGCCTCCGCATACTTCGGGTCGATCGTCAGCGCCTGCTTCAGGATTTCGATTGCCCGGGCGGGATCGCTTTCCAGTTTCGCGTATGCGGTGAGCGCCACGAAATTCGTGGTGCCGGCCTTGCGCGCGGCGTCGATGTATGTCGCCGCTTTTGTGCTGTCGCCGTTCCGCATGGCGAGAACCGCGAGACCTTCGTTCTCTTCGGCGACGTGTTTGCCCGCCTTCAGCAGCGATTCGTAGAGCGCCGCGGATGCGGGTGTCAGCAGATCGGCGCGCATGAGGTCGCCTTCATCCGAGGTGAGAAACGTGGTGTTGAAATCGCGATCCGGGTTGATCGGACGATTCGGCGCGGCGGATGTGTTGAAAACGCCCGCCGCGTAGTATTGATCCACTTCCGCTTCGAACTTCGGCCCGTCCTCGCCGAAGGCGTTACGGCTGGCCGCGTTGGTGTCCATGCCGGCAGAGAGGTTGTGCAGGTAGATCTTCGCCTTCCCCGAATAATCCGGCTGGGTAATGATGCGATGGAGCAGTGCCCATTCGCGCGTCCGTTCGGCTTGCGGCGGCGGCGGCTCCCCACGTCACATGAACCGCATTCGATTCCACGGTACTGAAGAACGTCTCAAGGGCCTTCTCGATTGGCGCGGGCATCCTCGAGAAGTTGTTCTCGATCAAGGTGCGGGTCAGATCGCGCAGCAGGCTTTGCGGGAAGCTGGCCCTCGGAGGTGGTGCAGGCCATCAGGCGGTTGCGCCCCATCACCGAGGCCCGGCGGGACATTGCGCGCGCATTTCCTGATCGCTCTTGAAAACAATGATCAGCAAGGGAGGGTCGAGCGTGAGATCCGGCTGGCCCATCGCCGTTCCGAGCGCAAAGCTGAACTGTTCGAACTGGCTGAGCGCCTGCGTGGCGGAGCGGCGTCCGTCGTCGCTGATGGCTTCAAACGATCCCAGCCTCGCTTTAATCCAGCGAGGCTCGGCCGGCGAGGCGTTCGATGCCATCAAAGCGCAGAGCGCAACCGCGCTCGCATCAGGACGCGAATCGCACGATATCGGACATTTGGCGTCTTCCCAATGGTACCGCTTTCGCCGCTGCCGGAACGAACAACAGCCGCCAACACGCCATGGTGGATAATCAAGTTGAGCTCACGAGCCGACAAATGGTCGATGACCTGATCCGCCGCGCACGGCACCGGTTTCTGTTGAACGAGACGCTCGCGCAATTCGCGTTCGCGGCGGCGGTGATCGTTGGCGGATTCGGTCTGCTGCTCGTCCTCGGCACGCGGTTCATGGGATGGTGGACGCTGGCGCGTGTTTGCCGCGGCCGGCATCGCGATCGGGTCGTACCGGGTGTGGAAGCGAACGCCGAATCCGTATGCGACGGCCGTGAGGCTGGACGAAAACGCGCGCCTGCACGACGCTCTCTCGACAGCACTCTATTTCTCCGTGCCACGAGGCGAGTTCACCCGCGTTCCTTCGTTCGCAGCGGGAGCAGGCGGAAGCGTCGGCGGGAAAGGTGCGGCTTGAAGAAGCGGCGCCGTTTGTCATTCCGCGTACACTCTACGCAATGGCCGCATTGTGCGTGCTCGCTTCCGGACTGATCGCCCTGCGCTTCGGTCTCGGGAACGGACTCGATCTGCGCGCGCCCATTACGCAGTTCCTGATCGAAGATCAGGCCGCCGCTCAGAACGCGAAGAAGGCGTCGGGCGGTGTGCTGAAATCGCAGAAGCAATGGATGCAGGAAGCGGAATCGCTGCTGTCGAAGCTGGGCATGGCGCCGAAGCCGGGCGAGCCCGCTCCCGGCGATCCGGACGCGCTCGAAAAGGCCCTCGAGCAGGCGCTGGAGAATCCCGCCGAGGCCAGCGCGAAGAACGAAAAGGGCTCGGGAGCCGATAAAGGCGGCCAGGCGAAAGAAGGCGCTTCGGCCGATGAGTCGCCCGGCGATCCGCTCGACAATGGCGAAGAATCGAAAGCGGACCAGACCGGTTCCGAGGGAAAAGAATCGAAACCCGGCGACAAAGGGTCCAAGGCGAGCACCGGCAAGAGCGCGAACTCCGGCAACAAGGAAAGCCTTCTTGCGCGCTTAAAAGATGCCGTTTCGAATATGCTCTCGAAATCCGATGAGAAACTCTTCCTCGCAGAAGGGCCAGCAATCGGCGAAGAGCGATTCACCCGACGGCGCGAAAGGGCAGCCCGGGAAAGGCGACCAGCAGCAGAGCGAAAGCCAGGCCGACGCGCAGAGCGGCCAACCGGACGCCGACGGGCAGAGCGGCCAGCAGTCGCAGGGAAAGTTGAATTCGAAAGCGGATACGAAACCCGGCCAGGGCGGCAGCGGGATCGGCAGCCAGGATGGTTCAAAGGAAATCAAGGCGGCCGAGCAACTGAAGGCGATGGGGAAGATCAGCGAGATCATCGGGCAGCGCGCGGCGACAGTTTCGGGCGAGACCTCGGTTGAGGTGGAATCGGGAAGCCAGAAGCTGCGCACCGCGTATTCGAAGACCGACGCGCGCCCATGCCGAGACAGACGGCGATGTGACGCGGGACGAGATTCCCGTCGCGTTGCAGGCTTACGTGCAGCAGTATTTCGCGGAAGTGCGGAAGAACAGCCGCGACGAAACCGGTGCCGCCTGCGCCACCGGCGCCGAAGTAGAGTCAGGCCGGAACTTCCCAGGGTTTGTCGTGCTCGCCCTGGTCGCGGCCTTCCACGCGGTCGTAAAGATAGAGATTCGAAACCGTTCCCAGAGACTCGTTATACAGCGTGGTCAGACCCAGCGCCTCGCGCAGGTCTTCCTGGAAATTGTGGATCTCTTTCAATTCCTCGGCCAGGGCCGGTTTGCGCTTGCCGCTGGGAGTGGTGAAGAACTTCTGGAATCCGCCATCGGTCAGCGTGCCGATTTCCTTACCCATCACCACGCCGGCGCGTTCGGTGACCCGCGGAACGCCATCCGGACCGGCCTCGAAAACCGCGGCGACGCCGTTGCGCTCGACGCGGGTCTTTCCGGCGCCGGCGGATTCCGTCGTGAATCCGGCCGCGCGCGCGGCGCTCATGTGATCGTCAAACGTCAATACTTTCGGGCGCTCGCGGCGAAAGAACATAGGCTCGTCTCATTATAATTGCCCTATGTCTTCGAGAAGTGCGTGGGTCCTCTCGATCGACGAAGGAACCACCAGCGCCCGCGCCGCGCTCTACAATCAGCGGGGCGAGCGCATCGCGATGCACGCGATTCCGTTCGAATCCCGATATCCGCAGCCGGGATGGGTGGAGCAGGATGCCACGGAGATCCTGGCACGCGCAGATGTCGGCGGTGAAGGCCGTCGCCGGAAGTCTTGAACATCGCCGCGTGCGGCATCACGAATCAGCGCGAGACGACGGTCATGTGGGATCGCAGGACGGGTGCGCCGGTTGCTCCCGCCATCGTCTGGCAGTGCCGAAGAACGGCGGACATGTGCGCGGAGCTGGCCCGGTCGCCCTACGCCGCAACGATCGAGAGCAAGACCGGTCTGGTGATCGACGCGTACTTCTCAGCCAGCAAGATTCGCTGGATTCTCGATAACGTTCCGGACGCGCGAGCCAAAGCGCGCGACGGTGAGATTCTCTTCGGCAATATCGACACCTGGCTGATCTGGAATCTCACCGGCGGCGCGGCGCATGTCACCGATCCGAGCAACGCCTCGCGCACGATGCTGATGGATCTGGAAACCGGCGCGTGGGACGACGAGCTGCTCGCAATCTTCGACATCCCGCGCGTGGTGCTGCCGCGGATCGTGCCCTCCTCCGGCCGCGTGGGGACGATGGAAATCGACGGGCTGCCGGGTGCCGGATTCCCATCAGCGGCATCGCCGGCGATCAGCAGGCGGCTCTGGCGGGACAGGCATGTTTTCGCGCAGGGCTTGTCGAAGAATACCTACGGCACCGGATGCTTCGCGCTCACGCACGCCGGCGAGACGGCGTCCGCATTCGACTCAGCGGCTTCTCGCGACGCGCGCGGCGGCGATCGGCCCCGCTCCGCAGTTCGCCGTGGAGGGCAGCGTATTTATCGCGGGCGCGGTGATCCAGTGGCTGCGCGACGAGCTGGGCATGATCCGATCGGCGGCCGAATCCGAAGCTCTGGCGGAAAGCGTTGCCGATTCAGGCGGGGTCCATGTCGTGCCCGCGTTCGTCGGGCTCGGCGCGCCGCATTGGGATTCCGCCGCGCGCGGCCTCATCAGCGGCCTGACGCGCGCGAGCGGAAAAGCGCATATCGTCCGCGCGGCGCTCGAGAGCATTGCCTTCCAGAGCAAGGAACTCATCGACGCCATGGAGGCCGATTCGGGACAGCCGATCGAGGAATTACGCGTGGATGGGGGAGCCGCCGTGAACAATTTCCTGATGCAATTCCAGGCCGACATCCTGGGGAAAACCGTGGTACGGCCCGCCGATGTGGAAACGACCGCGCTCGGAGCCGCCTATCTCGCCGGAATCGCCGAAGGAGTCTGGTCGGGCGTGGATGAAGTCGAGAGTTTCTGGCGGATCGAGCGCCGCTTTGAGCCGCAAATGCCCGCGAAACGGCGCGACGAGCTGATCCACGGCTGGGAGGACGCGGTCGCCCGCGCGAAGGCTGACTTACAATAACAACTTGCGGAAAACGCGTTTGTTCGCCGCGATCACGATCCTCAGCAATGTTGCGGGAAACTCGGCCCTGACCAAGGGAATGCAACAACTGGGAGACATCGGGAATTCACCGCTGGCCCTGATCGCCGCTCTCTTTCATCCCTGGGTAGCAATCGGCGTCGCATTGCTGATCGTCTGGACGTTGACGCACATGGCGCTCCTCAGCTGGGCCGATCTGAGTTATGTCATGCCGGTAACGGCCATCAGCTACATCGTGACCGCGTTTGCCGCGAGACTGCTGCTGGGAGAAAATATCTCGTTCGCGCGCTGGACCGGAATTCTGCTGATCACCGGCGGCGTGATGCTGGTAGGCCGGACCGCGGAGAGTACCCAATGAAGTGGACGCTCGTTCTGCTGTTGATCGGCGGCACTACCGCGGGCGATGTTTTTCGGTCGCTGGGGATGAGGCAGCACGGTGAGATTCATGATTTCCGCCCCGGCGCCATCGGCGGCGCGCTCAGCATGGTCGCGCGCAACTCTTACGTGATCATCTCGACCTGCGCGATGGCCGTGTCGTTCTTTTCCTTCATGAAACTGGTGTCGATTGCGCCCATGAGCTTCGCGGTACCCATGTCCGCCGCGGCATTCATTCCCGAGACCCTGTTCGCCAGGGTGCTATTAAAGGAGACAGTGGACTGGCGGCGCTGGACCGGGGTCGGTCTGATCCTGATCGGCGTGTTCTTCATTACGCAGTGATAGCCGCAATTTTGGTAGCCTGCGGAATCGCATACAACCTGCTGGCAATTGCCGGCGCGCTGCGTTTCCGCCGCGGCAACGCGATACCCGACTTCGAACCGCCCGTCTCGATCCTCAAGCCGGTGCGCGGACTCGATCCACATTTCTACGAAGCCATCCGTTCGCATGCGCTGCAGCGGTATCCGGAATTCGAATTGATTTTCGGGACTGCCGATCCGGCGGATCCGGCATTGGCCGAGATCGAGCGTCTGCGTGCCGAGTTCCCGCGCATCCCGATCGAGGTGGTCAACACCGCGAATGACGCGCCCAACGGAAAGGTGGGCTCGCTCGAAATTCTCGCCCGGCATGCGCGGCATCAGGTGCTGCTGGTCAACGATGGAGACATCCTCGTCGCCCCCGATTATCTTGCGCGTGTTGCCGGTCTTCTGCGCGACGATCATACCGGTTTGGTCACGTGCCTTTATCGGGCGAGGGGTTCTTCGATTGCGTCAAAGGCGGAAGCGCTCGGCATCGCCACTGAATTCGCGCCGAGCGTGCTGGTCGCCCGGCTGCTTTCGGCGAGCGGATTCGCACTGGGCGCCACCATGGCCTTTCGCGCGGCGGATCTGAAGGCGATCGGCGGGTTCGCGTCCATTCGTGAATATCTCGCCGACGATTATCAACTCGGCGCGAGAATCGCGGCTCTGGGCAAACGCGTGGTGTTGTCGGACTCCGTCGTCGAGACCAATCTGGGAGCCGGGTCCTGGACGGATGTGTGGAAACACCAGGTCCGTTGGTCCCGCACGATTCGCGTCTCCCGCCCGGCGGGCTACTTCGGCTATCTCGTCACGCAGTCGACGTTCTGGTGCATCGTGGCTGCGGCGCTGGGGCACTGGCAGATCGGGCTCGCCGGCCTGATCGTGCGATTGATCGCGTCCGTAGCGGCGCTGAACGCATTGGGCGAGCCGCGACTGTTACGCGTGGCCCTGGTTCCTCTACGGGATTTATTCGGGCTTGCGGTGTGGGCCGCGGGAATCGTGGGCCGGGAAGTGGAGTGGCGCGGCCTGCGCTTCCGATTGCTTCCCGGTGGAAAGATTATGCCGCTGCGTATGCCACCATAATCATTGATCGTCACTCTGACCATGAACCCGGCGATCGATCGGACCATCGCCGTGGACCGGCTGGCTTTCGACGACCGGGCCTACATCCTTTCCAGTAAAGATTCCCCGGGAGGGCGCGGCATCAACGCCGCCCGCGTGATTCATTCCTTCGGCGGCGAAACGCTCGCGATCTTCCCCGCCGGCGGCGAGCGGGGCACCCGGTTCGAGCAGTCCATGCCGGATTGCGGCTTTCCGGTCGCGATGGTGCCGGTTCGCAACGAGATTCGCCTCAACCTCACCATCACCGATCGCCAGGGGTTAACGATAAAGCTCAACGAGATCGGCCCCCGGCTCGACCGCGGCGAGGTTTCGAGCGTTGAGGGAACGGTCGAAGCGCAGTTGGCCCGCGCGTCGTGGCTGATGCTGTGCGGCAGCCTTCCGCCCGGGGTCCCGTCGGATTTCTACGCCCGGCTGATCGCGCGCGCGGCGAAAAAAGGCGTCAAGACTCTGCTCGATACCGACGGGGAGGCACTTTCGGAAGGCGTGGAAGCCGGGCCGACGATCGTCGCTCCCAATCAGCAGGAAGCGGAGCGATTGCTGAACACCGTGCTGCTGACGCGGTCGCATTCGCTCGCCGCGGCCAGAAGGATCCAGTCGATGGGCGCGCAGACGGTTGTGCTGTCGCTGGGCAGCCGCGGGGCCATCGCGGCTTCGTCGGGCGAGGGAGCGGCACAGATATGGGAAGCCGCGCCGCCGCGCATGGATGCCATCTCGCCGATCGGCTCCGGCGACGCTCTTGCCGCCGCGCTGACCTGGTCGCTGGCAAACGGCGACGAGTTTCCCGAGGCCCTGCGCTGGGGGGTTGCGGCCGGCAGCGCTTCGGCGCAACTGCCCGGTACGAACTTCGCGACGCTGGAGCAGACCCGCGAAGTCCGCGCCGATGTCGATGTGCGCAGAATCGCTGGCTGAGGTCATTTGTTAAAATTCGGTCAGTTATGCTGTCTGACATTAACCGCGCCATCCGGCTGCAGATCCTGGATGACCGGGCCGCCGAGCTGACGAAAGAAATCGCGGCGCTTCCCAAACATATCGCGGAAATCGAGAAAAAGCTGGAAGGACATCAGCGCCGGCTCGAGCACGACCGCGCGGCAACGGCGGCGAACCAGAAGGACCGCAAGCGCCTCGAAGGCGAAATTCAGACCGCCGACCAGAAGATCTCGAAGCTCAAGACGCAGATGATGGAGGCGAAGACGAACGAGGTGTACCGCGCCTTCCAGCACGAGATCGAGTTCTGCCAGCAGGAGATACGCCGGCACGAAGACCGGATCCTCGATCTGATGACCGAATCCGATCCCCTGGAGAAAGCAGTCAAAGCGGCTGAAACGGACCTCGCCGCCGAGAAGAAACAGGTTGAGGACGAGAAATCGAAGGCGCGCGAACGCACGTCGATCGACCAGAAGGAAATCGACACTCTCACCCAGGAGCGAAAGAAGATCCTGAACGAGATGGATCCGAAGATTGCTTCCGAATACGAGCGCATTCGCAAGGGACGCGCGGGCGTGGCGATCGCCGAAGTCCTGCAGGGCCGGTGCTCAAAATGCAACATGCTGCTGCGGCCGCAGTTCCTGCAGGAGTTGAAACGCGGGGACTCCGTGATGGTGTGCGAGAGCTGCCGGCGGATGCTCTACTGGAACCCGCCGCGGAGTGTCGAAGACCTGGCCACCGTCGGCTAACGCCCCTGCGGTTTCAGTGTGCTCTTTTTCGCCCGCGTTTTGTTCCTCGCGAGCCGTTTCCCGATGATCTTCGGTTTGTTCTCTCCCGTGAAGCCGGAGGCAATGCTCATTGTCGCCATGGATGTGTACCCGTCTGTCGTCCCGACATCGACATAAACGTCCGAATCAGTGCCGGCAGGCACTGCAACATCGATCTGGTAAAGGCCGGTGGCTGTAGGCGTGAGCCCTGCGAAGGAGGGCATGGGGGCATCGACGTAGCTGAAATCAACGGCCACATTCGGATCGTTGACATAGCTCAGCGGGCTTATGGGCGCCGCGGCGCCGTCGGGAGTGATGGTTGGCGTGACAGCGCCCAGGCCACCCATGTAAATGATGATCGTCTCGTTCGGGGACGCGGGGCTGCCCGAGTTGATCAGGCTGTAGTTGGCCCCATCTTGCGCCGCCGCCACTCCCACCGCGACGGGGTTGGCAAAAACGCCGGGCGCCGTATTGCTGGTGTATACCGTCACGGAGTTTGAAGGAGCGTTGTTATTCATCACCTGAACAGTTGCATAGTAAATCTGATTGTTCGGACTGATGGCGGACGGTACAAGCGCGACAATATAGGTCGGACTCACGTAATTCAGGGGCACCGCCACGCCGTTGATCAGCACCTGGACGTTGCCCAGTGTGGTCGGCAGAGGCAGGTTGGTCGCGCTCGCGGTGGTGCCTGCCATGCCGGAACCGTAGATGGAGATGAACTCGTTGGGCGCGATCGGGTTTGTAATCGGCGCGAAATTGGCTGAGTTGACGATGCCGTTCGGAGACACATAGACGCCGCTTCCCGAAAAGGTTGGCATCGCCAGACCCAGCGTCAGCGAATAGTAAGGGAAAGAGGCGTCGGTAAAGTCGCCGGTGGCGATGTAGGCCTGAGCTACACCTTGCGGGTTGGCGGCTCCGAAAGTGTAGCTGTACGGCGTGTCCTCGCCGAACGGAATTGTGCCGCTCGATGAAATATCGAAAAGCGCGCTGTCGAACGTGTAGTCGTAAACAAAATACTGCAGCGACTGAAACCGGTTGTGGAAGAGCGCCGTTCCGGAGCCGAGTGCATTGGCCGATCCGTAATAGGCGTCGAGCAGATTGGTCGACTCGCCGGTGGGATCGACCTGGTCCTCCAGCGCCGTCATGAAGTATTCGCCCGTCGCGGTTGAATTGGAACCGGCGCCCGCCGCGAGAGCCCTGATCCCGACCACCATGTCAAAGCCTGTGGCAGACCCGCCCAGAACGATGTTTCCATCCTTCGAAATGTAAAACGCCTTGGTGCCACTCACCAGTTGCTGCGTATTCGCCGCGCCGAAGTTGATGGTGCCGCTTCCCTGGCCGGAAAGCGAATAAGTTACCAGCAGGTCTGTCTGAGTGAGCGCGGTATTACCGAGATTCGCACCGGCGCCCGAAACGGCCACATTCCCGACATTGCCGGTGCCATCGGCGTTCATAGTGAAGGTCCCTTCACGCACCGCGGTGATGTCGGCGTTGGGGTAATCGATCGACGCTCCCGAATAGGTTCCCTGGAACGCGCTGTTCGTCCCATTCGATCCGGCGGGAATTCCAACCAGCATAGTGACGTTGGACTGTTCCGTCGCGCTGGCCACGAAAGCGGACGGGCCCCACGCGGCTACGCCCCCGAAGTCGTCGTCCGGGGTAGTGGGATCGAGGAAAGTCTGCGCGGGACTCGTTATTTTCAGAAAGCCGTTTGCGGCGACGCTATAGGTACCGGTGAGAGTAACCGATGCGCTGGGCCCGGAGACAAGTGAGTTCCCCTGACCGTTAAACGTGTAGTTGCCGTTTCCGTCGAACGTTGCAACTCCAGTGACGCTGGCAGCCGAGGTTACCGCGCCGCCCGCGTTTCCCGTCATCAGAACTTCTCTGATGAAATAGGCGCCTTTCAGCGTACTGTTCGCGCTCGAGTCGAATGGGGGTTGGCCGGCGGCTACCGCGGCTACGAACGTAGTAAGGACAATGGTTTTTAAATAAGGTGAAATCATCGATTAGGGCTTTCAATCCGCGGATGCACAATATCTTGACGCATTCGCCGGATCTGAGTTGCGGCGCAAAGGTCAATTTTCTCACACAATGCCGGGCCTGGCCCGGGGAGCGGGGTCCGCAGTGGGAAACTAAATGCATTCATAACAAATGGAACCCGGGAGCAAGAGTAGATTCCTCGAAGAATTGCGCTGGCGCGGATTTCTGGAAGACGCGACCAGCGATGACCTGGACGAATACCTGTCCGAGCGCCGCACCATGTATGTGGGTTTTGACCCCACCGCCGACAGCCTGCACCTCGGCAACCTGATCCCGGTGATGGCGCTCGCGCACGCGCAGCGCAATGGGCACAGGCCTCTGGTGCTGGTCGGCGGCGGCACCGGCTTGATCGGCGATCCCAGCGGAAAGACCTCCGAGCGGACTCTGCTGACCAAAGAAAGCGGAATACAACGCTGCACGGATCCGAATCCAGTTGAGCCGATTCTTCGATCTGTCATCGGATGAAAACGCTCTCATGCTCAACAATGCCGATTGGCTTTTGTCCCTCGGGCTACTCGACTTTCTGCGCGATATCGGCAAGCATTTTTCAGTCAACGAAATGATGAAGCGCGACTCCGTGCGGACGAGACTGGAAGAGCGCGAGCACGGCATTTCCTACACGGAATTCAGCTACATGCTGATGCAGGCGTACGATTTCCTGTACCTTTTCGAACACCACGGTTGCACCGTCCAGATGGGCGGCAGCGATCAATGGGGCAACATTCTCTCGGGAAGGGAACTCATCCGGCGCATTTTGGGCCAACGCAGCGAAGGGATCACATTCCCGTTGCTGACCACATCGACCGGCCGTAAGTTCGGCAAGACCGAAGAAGGCTCCGTGTGGCTGGATGCTCAACGCACCAGCCCCTATCGGATGTATCAATACTGGCTGCAGACGGCCGACGCCGACGCCGTCCGGTATCTGAAGCTGTTCACGTTTCTCGACCAGGACCGGGTACGGGACCTGGCCGAAGAAGTCGCGGCGCGTCCGGAAAAGCGCGAAGCGCAGCGCGTGCTCGCGGCGGAATGCACAGGCATCGTCCACGGCGAGGCGGGGGTGGAATCGGTGAAGGCCGCGAGCAGGATTCTGTTCGATTCTTCGGACGAGACTCCTACACATGAGACCATCGCCATGCTTGCCCGCGAAGTGCCGGTCACCCAAATAGCACACGCTGAAATCGAATCAGGTATCGCGCTCGTCGATCTTCTGGTCCGCACGCATCTGGCCGAGAGCAAAGGAGCGGCGCGCAAGCTGATCGAAGGCGGCGGAGTGTACCTCTATAACGAACGCCAGTCCCGCGTGCAAATGTCCGTGTCCATCGACAACATGAAATGGCCCCACGCGTTTCTGTTACGCGCCGGCAGGAAAAACTATCATCTGGTATTGGCCGACGGGCTGCTCGATCCCCAGGCCGACTGAACCTGTTTCCGCACGAACTCCAGATCCTTGGCCATCGCGCCCAATTCATCCTGGGGATGATATTCCATGTGAATCGACAGCGGGCCGGCGAAGCCAGCCTGCGCCAGGATCCCGAAGAAACCCGCCCAATCCACCACTCCCTCCCCGATCGGACACATCTGCATCTTCCAGCCGTTGCCTTGTCTGGTCCATGTGAAATCCTGCACGGCCACGGCCTTCAAACGGGGTAACACGAGGCGGAGCGCAACCTCCCATCCCGAGACGCCGCCTTCCGCGGTCGCCTGGGAGGGGTCGAAATAGTATCCGATCCATTGCGGATCCATATCGCCGATGATCGACTGTGCGTCCCAAAGCGCCTCGCCCACGTAAGCACCCGCCCGGTTGGGAAACATCGCAGTCATTTGGGTTCGCTGGCCATACGCCAACACATTCGCAATCTCGCCGCGCACCTGCGCGAGACGCCGCGCGATATCGGAAGACGAGCTGGTTCGGCTCAAACCGTACGGCCAGAAACCCAGACGGAAAAGGTGCACCTGGGTGTGCCCGGTGATCGCCATGATCGCGTATGCTGTGGGATCGCTCATCGCCGTCACGTTCGTCGAAATCATCGGGACTTCAAGTCCGGGTCCACGAACGCTTTCGATGGCGCGTACAAGGTCGACGTTGGTGATGCGTGGATCGACGTGGCCGCCATCCATTACGGTCAGATCCACTCCTTCATAACCGATCTGCTGCGCAACAAGGCCCAGCTGTGGATAGGGGACCTTCGCCAGATTTCCCGAATATCCGCAGATCAGGGGCATGGCGCGGGAAGGCTGGGCAACTCCGGCCCTGGGACCGCCATCCTTTTCCGCCGCGGCCTGCGGGCGGGCGCCGGCGGCGGGAAACGCCGCCGCCCCGAACGTTGCGATCACGCGGCGCCTGGTCACGCCGGGCCTCGTTTTTGATATGTCACCTGAGAGAATATACTCATATCTGGCGGGACGGGTGGCCCGGGTATACCATCTCGATTGTAGCCCCGGAGCGAATCGATCTCTGAAATGCTCGGACTGCAACCGGCAGAGAGGCTGAATGATAACGAACCGCACCATCCTGCTTGTTGACGACGAACCCCAGATCCGCAAGGTTCTTCGAACCAGTCTGAGCGCGCACGGGGCCGATGTGATCGACCTTCAGAACGGCGAAGAAGCCCTGGAGCTTCTGCGCGAGAAAACGGTCGATCTGATTCTGCTCGACATGAATATGTCCGGAATGGGGGGCCTCGAAACGTGCCGGGCCATTCGTGCCGGATGGGATGTGCCGATCATCATCGTTTCGGTTCGCGATTCCGACCGCGATAAGGTCGAGGCGCTGGATGCGGGCGCGGACGATTTCGTGTCCAAGCCGTTCAGCATCGATGAGCTCATGGCGCGGATCAGAGCCGCGCTGCGCCGCACGGGCTTTGCCACCGATACGACGCCGAAGCAGATTTCCCTGCCGGGTCTCGAAGTCGATTTCGAGCGCCGGCGCGTGGTGGCCGGCGGCGAGCTCGTCCGGTTGACGCCCACGGAATTCGATATTCTGCGGTACCTGGTTTCGCAGGCCGACAAGCCAGTCCCGCACCGGCGTTTGCTGCAGGCGATCTGGGGACCCGAGTACAGCGATCAGATCGAATATCTGCGGGTCTTCATTAATCAGCTGCGGAAGAAAATCGAACCCCCCGGACCGAAGCCTACCTTCATCACCACGGAGACGCGGATCGGCTATCGTTTTGTGCTGACGGCCGGGAAGTTATCGGACGAAGCCGTCCAGGCGTAGAATCCGGGGTAATCGCGGCAGATGCTCCGCGACCATGTACACTGATATCTTCGGGCTGTGGCGCAGCCTGGCTAGCGCGCTTGCTTGGGGTGCAAGAGGTCCCGGGTTCAAATCCCGGCAGCCCGACCAAATTCCTCAACGACTTACAGCCAGGAACATCACTAAGACCTCACTTCTGGAGTCCAACTGGAGTCCAAACGCCTCGCGCCGGACGTGCGGGTTTGAAAGAAGTTTTGGTTCCCCGGTTCTGGATACGGCCCAGAAGTTCGTCTACCCCTCCATGGCCGAGTTTTTTCGGGTAGCCGCGCTAGGCGGCGCCGGAGCGAGAACGCAGGAGCTGCTTCGCAGGGATTATGAAGTCGCCGTTGCCGTTGGATGCAGGCAAGCAGATCGTGCCGTCGCGAATTACGTCTGCGCGGTTCTCTCGGTACAAAGCGTTTCGAGAGTTCTCACTCACGTTAGACCGGTTCAACATTCTCGTTGGCCCGAATAACTCCGGGAAATCAACCATATTAGGAGCGTTTCGAATTTTGGCGGAAGCTATCCGCAAGGCAAAGGCTAAATCGCCTACAACCGTTCAGGGTCCGCGTGGAAGTACCAGAGGGTACGAGGTCAGCTTAGGAAATATTCCAGTTGCGACCGAGAATGTCTTCCATAACTACAATGAAGACGAACCTGCCAGTGTCTCTTTTCGCATTTCGACCGGCGATCACCTGATTCTTTTCTTTCCGCAGCCGGGAACCTGTAATCTGATATGCGAAACGCCAGGCCGCCCCATCACCTCGCCGTCAGCTTTCCGTGAGCGGTTTGACCTGGATATCGGTTTTGTCCCAATACTCGGACCCGTTGAGCACGATGAGGCTCTTTACCAGAAAGAGGCCGCAAGAGAGGCTTTGCTGACGCATCGAGCTTCACGAAATTTCAGGAATATCTGGCATCACTATCCCGACTCGTTTGACGATTTTCGTTCTCAGATCCAAGCTACGTGGCCGGGAATGGATATCAAGAAACCAGAGGTCGATGCGTCACACAGCAAACCCCTTCTTCATATGTTTTGCCCTGAGGAAAGGATAGATAGGGAAATATTTTGGGCAGGATTCGGATTTCAGGTCTGGTGCCAGATGCTGACATTCATGGTGATAAATAGGGCGGCCTCTCTGTTCGTTATCGACGAACCTGACATATATCTCCATTCGGACCTCCAGCGACAACTCGTTACCGCTCTCAAGGCACTGGGCCCGGATATCTTACTGGCAACTCATTCCACGGAGATCATCTCAGAGGCCGAGCCGGATGAAATTATTGTCGTGACAAAGAAGGCGCGTTCAGGCAAGCGTGTCGGCGACCCATCCCAGTTACGGTCGATCTTTGGCATTCTCGGTTCAAATTTGAACCCCACCTTGACTCAGTTGGCTCGGACCAAGCGGGTTGTCTTTGTCGAAGGGAAAGATTTCCAAGTAATAGCGCGATTTGCTGCCAAGCTCGGCGTTCGAAGCGTCGCCATGCGATCAGATTTTGCTGTCGTGCCCACCGAGGGCTTCAATCCAGTAAGAGCTAAGGCATTCGTAGAGGGTGTACAAACAACCTTAGCCTCGAAGATATCGGCCGCAATCGTTTTTGATCGCGACTATCGATCGGATTCAGAAGTTGCTGTAGAGCTAACAGAGCTGGAGACCTTCTGCGATTACGCTCATATTCATTCGAAGAAGGAACTGGAAAATTTCCTGCTGGTTCCGGACGCCCTGAAGAAGGCGATTACGCAGAGAATTGCCGAACAGAACAAGCGAACAGGTGGCGCGGCATCGTTCTCGGAAGATGTGGCTGCGGTGCTGGTTGCAATAACAGATACCATGAAGCACGATGTGCAGGCCCAATATCTAAAGAGGGGACATCGATTTACGAAAGCTCTCAACAAATCGCTTGATGACGCGACGGTGACGAGTCAGCTGCTTGCTGCATTCGATGACAGATGGAAGGATCTCCACACTCGTCTTGACATGACTTCGGGGAAAGAGGTGCTGTCGCACTTGAATGCACATCTACAGAAGGTATCTGGTGTGACCGTGACGCCGACCCTCATAATCGAAGCCATGGAGAAATCTGACGTCGCCGACGAGATGAAAAAGATTGTTGATTCACTTCATCAGTTTTCAAAAATCGCCGCCAAGTAGATACCAACAATCGCAGCGGAGCGGGAAATCGCAAAATCCCTACCCCGGTTTTCTTTTGGCATCTCCTCTCTCCCGACAACCCGACATTTCCGACAAATTACCCTAAACTGCTGGCTGCGTTGACACAATCCGTGTCGGGCCGAGCGGATTTCCCGCCATCGAACCCGACAAGGGCCAGCCAGCAACCCGACAAGATCCCCGCGATGATTTTGTCTGTTGACGACTGAATTCCGTTCCTGCTACTCCTGGAGGTGTAAGCTGCGGCCTCGCCTGCTGCGTCCCCGCCTGAGAGATGGGACTCTCGCAAAACTCCCTCCCTGCATTGCTGTCCTCGAACTGCGCCCAATGAAATCTGATCAGATCCCGTACTACGCACCCGACGGAACTTCGCTCGGCTTTCGAACACTTGACGCTGCGGAACGGCTGGTCGCGGGCGGTTATGTAAAGCCATCCTACGGAAAGAAGAAAAACCTTCGCGCCATCTGGCATTGCCAGGCTGACGGTGACAACCCGGTCGAGACACAGCCGCGAACGGGCGCTACCTACAGCTTTATTGAGCGCCTGGAGCGCGGCCGCTGTTGGAGTCATAAGCGTCTTGATCGACGCGACGAGCACGGTGCGCCTGTAAGCATGCGCCCAGCCTTCCTTCGGGTCGTCGCAGATTGTCTGGTCAGATGAATAACCAGAGGCGGCAGGTTGGCGCTCGGTTCGTTGCCCGCGCCCGTGGGGCGTTCGGTTTCGCCCGTTCCACCACCGCGCGGAACAGTGCCAGCCTTGGGTGCCCGGGGCGACGTGGGCTCAACGTGGCGCGACACGGCCAAGGTCTACGGGAGGACAGTATGGTCCCGGCCCGCTTAAAGCCTGTTCTCAGACTGGCGACAGCACGAGTCCAAGATGCCGAGTTTACCCAAGCGCCCATGCAACTCGCCTGGATGCAGGGCTCTTTGCGACGCTGGAGCGTATTGCCCGGAGCACAAACGGAAGACACAGCGGCAACAAGATGAGCGGAGAGGGACTTCGGCAGAACGCGGCTATGACGCCGACCATCGCCGACTACGAGTTCTCTGCTTCATCCGCGACGAGTGGCGATGCATTGACTGCGGGTGGGAGCCGAACTTGGTCACGGACTTCAGGCAGTTCGAACTAGGCCCGCCGCCCGTTGACCAGGTGCTGGCCGAGTTGAGAGAGCGGTTCAGCCAGCGCGAGCGTCACCTGCACGCCGACCATCAGATCCCGATTGTGGCGCGGCCGGACCTTCGGCTGAATCTGGACAACTTGCGGACACGGTGCAATGCATGCCACAGCGCGAAGACCATGCGCGAACTGGCCAACACGGCACGCGTTGGTTGAGAGGTCGTGTCGACGCCGCACCTCGGGCAACCGGGCGCGACGTGGGCCGACGTGGGGCCAACGGCAGGCAACCAGGGGGAAAGGTACCGGGTAGGGCGGGTCAAATATCTACGAAGGGCTGGACCGCGACCGCACAGGCCTCGACTATGAAAATCTGCGAATTAGAATTTTTCGTTTTTTGAATGAAACCAGGTCGAAAACCAACACCGACGAAGCTCCAGATCGCCGCTGGAGACCCGCGTATGAAGGGGAAACACAAGCTGGAGCAGCAACTTGCGGCCGAGCCAAAGGCGTCGCGGGGTCTACCGCCCTGCCCGGAATACCTGGTGGGACGAGCGCGGGAGGCATGGGCGTTCTGGTCGCAGGAGCTGGTGTTGATGGATCTCGACCGCCGCCCCGACGGGCCAATGCTGGAGGGCGTCTGCATCGCGTACGATGCCGCAATTGCCTGTTACGAAACGATCAAGACGCAGGGGCGTTTCATTGCGAAGAAGATTCTGAACCCGGCCACCAACAAGCTGGTCGTGGTGGACGTGAAGCCACACCCCGCAGTGCGGCAGGGGAACCAGGCGCTGGCTTTGATGAAGGCGTTCTGTTCGGAATTCGGATTGTCGCCGGTGAGCAGGACGCGGCTGGCCGTGGACAAGCTGGACGACGGCGAAGCGGATTTGATGGAGTTGCTCGGACGTCCGCGCGCGAGGCGAACGCCGCCAATGGTCGTACAGTAATGAAAATCATTCAGTGGGCGATTGACCGATTGATCCCCTACGCGCGGAACGCTCGCAAGATCCCGCAGGAGGCAATCGACAAGGTTGCCGCCAGCATAAAAGAATTCGGCTGGCGGCAACCCATCGTCGTGGACTCCGAACGGGTCGTCGTCGCGGGCCACGTGCGCCTGCTGGCGGCAAAGCAGCTCGGGCTGGAGAAGGTCCCGGTCCACGTCGCGACCGACCTTACGCCGGGACAGATCAAAGCCTTCCGCCTGATGGACAATCGCAGTCACCAGGAAAGCGGCTGGGACATGGAGTTGCTCGGCCCGGAGATCGCCGAGTTGCAGGCGTTGAATGTGGATGTTGCGCTTGCCGGGTTCGACGCTGCGGAGATTGCGGAGTTCCTCGGTTCGGCCGGCCCGGACGACGGGAAGCCCCCGGACGAGTTCAAGCAGTACGACGAATCGATTCCGACCGCCCACGAGTGCCCGAAGTGCGGTTACACCTGGAGCGGCGCAGCAGGGCCGAAGCCCGAGGCACCGCCAGCAGAGGAAGCTGCGGCCTGACCATGGCAACTCGAGTGATGCACCAGACGAATGGCCAGCACCGGAACCAGGGCAACGTCCTGAACAAAGCCTGCCCTTCGATCAAAAGTCGGCCTGCGGACCTCTCGGTTCAGACCGATGGCCAGCCCGAGCTGCCTCGTCAGGCGCCACCTGACAAACCCGATTTACCGCGTGCCGTCGATGGTCGATGTAGCGGCGACGCCATGGAACGGCTTCACGGTGGCGTCGACATTCTCAGGGTGTGGCGGGTCCTGCCTCGGCTACCGCATGGCCGGGTTTAAGGTCGTCTGGGCGAACGAGTTCGTTCCCGCGGCGCAGGAATCATACCGCGCGAACATGAGCAGCGACGCCATCCTTGACTGCCGGGACATCCGTCTGGTGCAGCCCGAGGAGATTCTCCAGGCAACCGGGCTCGCGTGCGGCGAGTTGGATCTGCTCGATGGATCGCCCCCTTGCCAGGCGTTTTCGACCGCGGGCAAGCGCGAAAAAGGCTGGGGCACGGAAAAGAAATACGAGCACGGTGCATCGCAGTGCAACGAGACGCTGTTCGACGAATACATCCGGTTGCTGCGGGGGCTCCAGCCGAGGACGTTCGTCGCGGAGAACGTGAGCGGCCTCGTCAAAGGCACCGCTAAGGGCTGGTTCATCGAAGTGCTGCGCGCGTTGAAGGCTTGCGGATATCGCGTCACTGCCCGGCTGCTCGATGCACAGTGGCTTGGCGTTCCACAGATGCGCCAACGGATTATCTTCGTCGGGGTCCGCGAGGATCTCCACCGGGACCCGGTCCACCCGGAACCGCTCCGGTATCGCTACTCGGTGAGGGATGCGCTGCCTCACTTGACCGCTGTCAAATCTGTTGCCCACGGCTACACGCGCGAGGACACGCTGAGCCTTCAGAAGCCTGCGCCCTCCCTCACCATGACCAACGGAGCGTCCTACCAGCAGCACCATGTGCAATCGGAAACGATGCTGCCGGGCGACGCAGACTTTCCGGTCACCGAACTGACGGGCCGGGTTGGCGGGCAGTTCAAGCGGAAGCGCATCAGCCTCGACGGGCCTCTCAACACCGTGAACTCGTCTGGTGCTGCGCAGCAGCGGTTCGAGCTGTCCGGCCGCGCGGTCCACAACACCGGAGGCGACCCGAAGTACAGCGCGGGTGACATCACCGATCGGCCGGCACCGACTGTGACTGTTGGAAGCGAGAGCCGTGCAGGCGGCGGGGCCAGCAATCACTTTCACGTGGTCGATGCGACCGAGCGGCGGAAGTTCACGATCGCGGAGTTACGGCGCATCTGCGCGTTCCCGGACGACTTCATTCTTACCGGGACATACGCGCAGCAGTGGGAGCGGCTCGGAAACTCAGTTCCCCCGCTGATGATGAAGGCCATCGCCGAGACGGTTAGGGACAAGGTTCTCGCCCGATGCTGATCGAACAGTGGCCGATTGAGCGGGTTATTCCCTACGCGCGGAACGCCAGGACAATCACGCCCGCGGCGGTGGACAAAGTCGCCGCGTCGATTCAGGAATTCGGCTGGCGGCAGCCGATTGTAGTCGATGCACAGCGCGTCATAATCGCCGGGCACACTCGATTGCTTGCGGCGCGCAAGCTCAATCTGACAGAGGTCCCGGTTCACGTCGCCGACAACCTGACGCCAGCGCAGGTGAAGGCGTACCGGTTGATGGACAATCGGTCGCACGATGAAACGTCCTGGGATTTCGAACTGCTCGGCCCCGAACTGCTCGACCTTCAGAACCTCGGGTACGACAACCTGGAGTTGACAGGGTTCGACGAGCAGGAAATCGCCGACTTCCTCGCCGGGGCAGCGTCACCAGGGCAGGAGGGACTGACACCCGACGACGAGGCACCGGCCCTGCGTGAAGCCTCCGTGGCGCAACCGGGCGAACTGTGGGTGCTCGGCCCGCACCGCCTGCTCTGCGGCGACGCCACCGTGCCTGCGGATTTGAAACGCGTTCTCGCAGGCTCCCGCGCGGATCTCGTGATTATCGACCCGCCGTACAACGTCGATTACGAAGGCAAGACGAAGGAGGCTCTCAAAATCAAAGGCGACAACATGGCCGACGCCGCGTTCTTCACCTTCCTGCTCGCCGCCTATCAGAACCTCGCCAGCGTCACGAAGGAAGGGGCGGGGATCTATGTGTTCCACGCCGACACCGAGGGGATGAACTTCCGCCGCGCGCTGGTCGAGGGCGGATGGAAGCTGGCGCAGTGCTGCGTGTGGGTGAAGCAAACGCTGGTGATGGGACGGCAGGATTACCACTGGCAGCACGAGCCGATTCTCTACGGCTGGAAGCCAGGGGCGTCGCATCGCTGGTTCACGGATCGGAAGCAGACCACCGTTTGGAACTTCGACAAGCCCGCGCGCTCGGCAGACCATCCGACGATGAAGCCGGTCGATTTGATCTCGTACCCGATTCTGAACAGCAGCCGGAACGAGGATGTCGTGCTCGACACCTTCGGCGGAGCTGGCTCGACGCTGATTGCCTGCGCGAAGCACGGCCGCGTGGCACGGATTCTTGAGATTGATCCCCTGTACTGCGATGTGATTATCCGGCGCTGGCAGGAGTGGAGCGGGGAAAAGGCTTTGAATGAAGAAAACCGATCCTTCGAGGAAGTCTCGTTAGATCGGTTGGGGAAGGGGGCTGCTTGAAGAGTCTACAGGTCGCTTACGTTCCAGGTGGCGGCAACCACCATCTTGCCGTCCAGCCCGCGTGCCCAGACCTTGTACTCCCAGGGGCAAAGGCCGGGGTCTTTGTCGGCCAGGAGACTCTTCTGGCGATTGTGAAGGTCTTCCTTGGCCATCTCGAAACCCTCGGCGAGCGTGCTCGCGTAGTTAACCGGTTCGTAGTGGCCTTCTTCGTCTTCGACAATCAGCGTGGCGATTCCGAGGTCCGTATCGCGGAGGATCTGAATCGCGAAGCCCGGCGTGGCGTTAGCGCGTTTTTGTTTGGTTGTTCTCATGTCCACATTGATCACTCTTCTCGGCCCGGAAGCCAAGTCAATTCTGCTTGCAAACGACAAAAGACCCACCCTTTCGGATGGGCCTTTACGCGGGCTGCGGTTAAGCGGCCTTGTAAGTCCGAGCACCCGCCCCGCTCTTGAAGGATTCGATCTTCGTGCCCTTCTTGCCGAGGATCGCGATGAACCCGCGAACCGTGTGCTTCTGCCAGCCTGTCGCCGTCATGATCTCGTCGAGGCTGGCTCCGTTCTTGCGGCTGATCAGGGCGAGGACCTGGTCTTTCTTGCTGGTGCCCGCAGCCTTTGGCTCCTTCGCTGCCTTGGCCGGTTTGGGAGCCTTGGTGGCCTTCGCCTTCGCGGGTTTGGTAACCTTAGCGGCCTTCGCCGGAGCGGCCTTGGGGGCCTTCGCTGCCTTCACCGAGGCCTTGCGCTTCTTGTCGCCAGCCTTCAGCTTTGTCAGGTCGGCCTTCATCTGGTGCTGGCGGGCTTCTTCGGTCGGCTTAATCACCTCAGTGCTGTCGTTGATCGTGATGCCTTGAGCGTTTCCAAGTTCCGGCTCGGTGCCCGCGGCGGTAGTGGCCTTCGGGGCCTTGGTGGTCTTCGTTTTGGTGTTCGTAATCTTTTTCATTTTGCTGTTCTCTTTTCGGCCCCGGTCCAGCCGGGTACACCACATTCATTGATCGGGTTCCCCAGCCAGGCAAGTTAATTCGCTTCACTCTTTTATTAAGAAATCGACAGAATGTGCCGTTCTCGAAGCCACACGCAGATGCGGCCTGCAATTTTTTCGAACTGGTTCTGAAGCACACCCAGGACGAGTGGTTCGGCAAGCCGTTCCTGCTGATGCCTTGGCAGGAAGAAGCCGTTGCGCAGACGTTCGGTCTTCTCGACTCAGCCGGCAACCGGATAATCCAGATGGTCTACGAAGAGGTCCCGAAGAAGGCCGGGAAGACCGAGTGGGCGGCGGGCCTCGCGCTGCTCGTGCTCGTTCTGTCCGTCGAGCCCGGATGCCAGGTCTATGGCGCAGCTGCTGCAACCCGTCAGGCGATGAACGTTTACCGCGCTGCCTGCAAGATGGTTGAGCAAAGCCCGCTGCTTCGGAAGCGCCTGCGGATCATGCGCGGCACGAACCGGATCGTAAAGCGTAACGACCCGGACAGCTTCTATGCCGCCATCGCCGCGGACGGTGACTTCGGCGACGGCGTCAATCCGTCCTGTGTCATCGCGGACGAAGTCCACCGCTGGCGGACGCGCAAGCATCTTGAGAATTGGGACGTCCTGACAAACGGAGGCTTCACCCGCAGGCAGACGCTCACCATCGCCATCACCACTGCGGGCGTGAAGTCCGAATCGCCTCTTGCGTGGAGGCTGCATGAGAAGGCCCGGAAAATCAACGAAGGCGTTGTGCTCGACCCAACGTTCTACGGGCGCATCTATCGGGGCCTCGCCGGAGGACGAGCCGGCCAGCGACGCAACGTGGATCAAGTGCAACCCGAGCCTGAAGGAGAACGGCGGGTTCCTCGATAAGGAGAAGATCCGCCAGCAGTACGAGTCGCACCTCGCCGAAGGCGATCTCTCGAGCTTCAAACGCTACTTCCTCAATATGTGGGACCAAAAAGAAAATCGCGCGATCGACATGAATCTCTGGAACGCCTGCCGCCGAGACTGGGACGCGGCCGGGTGGCCGTTGCCGAACGACCTGCTGCGGCAGTTCATCAATCGCAGGTGCTGGATCGGTGTCGACATCTCGATGACAACGGATCTCTCGGCGGTCGCTGCCGTGTTTCCCCGCGACGATAGCGGGTACGACGTCCTCCCGTTTTGCTGGATGCCAGCAGCCACTCTCCGGAAGCGGCAGATACAGGACGGCATGCCATATGAGCGCTGGGTCGAGGAAGGATGGATCGAAACCTGCCCGGGCCGCGTGATCGACAACAGCTTGATCAAAGCCCGGATCAAGTACTGCCTCGAAATGTTCGATGTCCAGGAGGTTTGCTTCGACAGATACAACTCGCGCGAGATGTCCACCTCGCTGGTGGACGAGGGAGTGCCCTGCGTGGAAATTCCGCAGACGTGCCCGGGTCTGAACGAGGCGACGAAGAAGCTGATTACGCTCGTCGCCACCGGCGATCTCATCCACGGTGGGCACCCCGTGATGGCTCACCACGCGAGCTGCCTCTGCACGGTGAGCGATGGCAACGACCTGATCAAACCGGTCAAGCCGGATCGCGAAAAGGACTTCTCGCGTATCGACCTGATAGCTGCGACGATTGACGGCCTCGCGCGAGCAATTGTCTTCGAGGACAAGGACGTCAGTTATTCGGAACTAAGGAGCAGTGAGTTAGTGTTTCCGGAGATCACGTCGCGAATCAAAACGCTGATGGACCGCATTTCTGGCGGCCCTGAGGCGCTTTCGATTCTCCGCATGCCCGGCGAGGCGAAGACCATCATCTCGATCGAGGCCATCACCACAGACTGGTACGCGCGCAACGGGTACAACGGCATCTACGAGGCGCTCGGCGGCAGCTCGGCGTCCTGGTCCGGTGAGCGCGTCAACCTCGCGAGCGCTCTGAATCACTCCGTCGTGTGGGCCTGCAACCGGATCATCTCGGAGACGGTCGGCTTTATCCCGCTGGTGATGTTGCAGGTCGACAAGAACCCGGCGAAGGGCAAGCAGCTCGCCACCAGGCACCCGATGTTCCAGGCGTTGGCGATGGCGCCCAACGACGAAATGACCGCGATGGGTTTTCGCGAGACGCTTACGAGCCATTGCGTCATGCAGGGAAACGCTTACGCGCAGATCATCCGGCGAAGCGGCACGGGCGTGGCGATGGAGCTGAACCCCCTTCAGCCGAGCCAGGTGCGCAATGGCCGAGACAAGGCCGGCCAGCTCGTGTACGTGGTGAAGCAGGGCAACGAGCAGGAAAAAAGCTACACAGTCCAGAAGAACAAGCCGCAGGACATCTTTCACATGCGCGGCATCGGGAACAACGGCACGAACGGATTCTCGGTGATTTCGATGGCGCACCAGTCCATCGGCACCGCGATCGGAGCCGAGAAGAACCTCGGCAACTTCTTCGGCCGCGGGGGCCGGCTCCCGTACATCCTGGAGATGGCGAACAAGTTCAAGAGCCGCGAGGAGTTCAATCAGTTCCGGGCCGACTGGGAGATGGCGTACTCGGTCGCGCACAAAGCACCGATCCTCGAAAACGATCTGAAGTACAAGCAGATCGGCATCAGCCTCAAAGACTCCCAGCTCCTCGAAACGCGACTGTTCTCAATCCATGAAATCTGCCGCTGGTTCGGCGTGCCGCCTCATCTGGTGGGCGACCTCTCGCGCGCGACGTTCTCCAACATCGAGCAGCTCGCTCTCGAGTTCGTGAAGTTGACGCTGTCGGCCTGGCTCACGCGCTGGGAGCAGGAGCTCTGGCGATGCGTGCTCACGCCCGACGAGAAAACGCAGAACTATCTCTGGCGCCACAATCTGAACGCGCTGCTGCGCGGCGACTTCCCGTCCCGCATGGCCGGTTACGCAACGATGCTCCAGAACGGCATCGCCAACCAGGACGAAATCCGCGACCTCGAAGACTGGAATCCGATCCCGGATGGAATCGGCACAGGCTACCACGTGCAGCTCAACATGCAAACGCTGCCGCCCGACGGCGGGCCGCTGCAACCGCCAAAAGGTTCTGGCACTGGAGCCGAACCTCCGGAAACCGATCCGTCCAACCCAAGGAAGCCCAGGCCGGGCGAGCCAAAGCCCACAGAAGACTCCGTCGGCAACACTCCGGCAACTTAACGCCAGCAACACAAAGGACAATTCCATGATTCCCAAATCGCTCCTTCGGATGGCGATTAAGACCGTCGCGCCCGACGGCTCTTTCACTGGCTCGCTCGCGGTGTACAACAACGTCGACCTCGGCGGTGACCTGATCGAGACCGGAGCTTTCACCAAAACGATCAAGGAGCACGGCGACCAGGTTCCATTGCTCTGGCAGCACAAGCCCGACATGCCGATCGGCATGTTGACGCTGGTCGACGGCCCCGACGCGCTCAGCGTGAAGGGCCAGCTCCTCATGGATCTCCCCGCGGCGAAGAATGCTTACCTGCTGATCAAAGCCCGGATTGTCAGAGGTCTCTCGATCGGCTTCGACACCGTCAAGGACGCAGTGGATCAGGGCGTTCGGCATCTGAAGGAGATCCGGCTCTGGGAGGGCTCTATCGTGACCTTCCCCATGAACGAGATGGCTCAGATCACGAGCGTGAAGGCGCGGAAGGAAGCGAAGGCCGACTTCACGACCGAGTATGCCGAGATTCAGCTTCAGGACGCCATGTACCAGATGTGGATCGCGCTGCGCTATGCGTTGACCTCGATTCCCTGGTCGGACAAAGCCAACCTCGAAGGCGTCGATGCCGTTCGCGCTGCGACTGTGGCGAACGCCATTCTCGGCCTGACCTATAACCGGACTGCGGCCCAGCTTAAACAGATGGGCCCGGAACTCGAAAAGCTGACCGCGCTCCTCACTCGCAAGCAGACTGCGGATCTGGTGGAGTCGACCAACAGTGAGGTCTTCGCCCTCAAGCAGGAAGTGGCGATGAAGAGGATCGCCGCCGACGCCGCGGGGCAGTTTGTCGAGGTGCAACGGCAGGCCGCGCTCGTGGTGAAGCTCTACGCGATCAACCAGCAGCTCGCCACTGCGACCGACACGGAAGCAATCGCTGCACTGAAGGCGAAGCGGCAGCTCATCATCGATCTGACAAACGCCGAATGGTCTGAAGAGGACGCCAAGGCTGCTATCGCGCTTCGGTCGCCGATCGAACAGTACCAGGAGGAAATCAACCAGCTCAACCGCGAGGTCGCTGCCATGAAGACAGCGCAGGGCGGGAACCTGACCTACGTCGAGTCGTTGCAGGTCGCTGCTCACGCGCAGGACGCGTTCAACAAGGCGACTGACGAAACCGTGAAGCTGATGTTGCGGTTCGGCGGGATTCGCGACGGCGTGAACGCGTTCTTCCTCGACATGGAGAAGTCGGCGAAGAGCGCGGCGTCCGTCATCTACGAAGCGCTTCACTCTGCATTCGACAAGCTGTCGGACCAGCTCGCCACGCTCCTCACTGGAGGCAAGACCGACTTCAAGAAGATGTTCCAGAGCATCGGCAAGGAGATGGTTGGCTCGTCGATCAAGTCGACGCTGCAAACCGGTCTCGGCGCGCTCGGCGGCAAGCTCGGAATCAACCTCGGCGGCGCGCTCGGCGGCAAGCCCGACGGAACGAAGGGCAATCCGTGGTGGGTTCGGATGGCGAAGGACGCGGGGATCAATCTCGGCGGCGGTGGAGATGCAGGGTCGAGCGATGATCCGGGCGCGCCGGGCGCGGGTGCAGACGCGGGAGCTGGCGTGTTTGCCGGCCTTTTGGGAAAGGCGTCGGGCTTCCTCGGGCCATTGATGAAGGCCTTCCTCGGCGGCAGCGGAGGCGGTGGTGGCTTCGGGCAGCTCGCTGGTGCCTTTGCTGGCGGTGGCGATATGGCACCGGACAAAGCCTATGTCGTTGGCGACAACGGCCCCGAGATCAAGATGGGCAACCGCATCGTGAGCAACTCGGCCTCGCGGAGGATGCTCGAAGGCAACGCCTCGAATCACTACTACACGATCGACGCCCGCGGCACGGACCCTGTCCTGACCGAGCAGCGCACCAAGGCTGCAATCCTCTCCGCTCACAACTCGGCTGTCAGGGCTTCGGCTCAGGTGCACAGCGAGAAGGTGATGCGCACGCCGCAGCGTCGATAAGAGCCTTATGCCCACTTTCAACGGCTGGCAGGTCATCGCTACCCCGACCGATCCGCCAGCTCCCTCCACGATGGAGTTCACTGGCGAGGACCTCGTCGCTGTGAGCGTGTCGCCCTTCACGGGCCAGCAGCAGGTTCAGGACTGGGGAGCGTCATTCATGGAAGCGTCGGTATCCCTGCCGCCGCTGACTCACACCCAGGCGCAGGCGTGGATCGCGTTCCTGTTGAGCCTTCGCGGGCAGGCGAACGTGTTCCAGCTCGGGGATCCTCTCGCGGTCGCGCCGAGAGGGGTGGCCACAGGAACGCCCGTCGTTGATGGCGCCGGGCAGACCGGTTACGTCCTCAACCT
Source organism: Terriglobia bacterium (assembly GCA_963764845.1). Classification (GTDB taxonomy): domain Bacteria; phylum Acidobacteriota; class Terriglobia; order Bryobacterales; family Bryobacteraceae; genus BOG-234. The sequence goes on from CAVXUE010000003.1 coordinate 575,899, forward strand.
GCGCGGGTGGACGCCGAGCACTGGAGGCCTTCTCCTTCCGGGCGACTGGATTCAGATCGGGTACCGGCTCTACCGAACCATCGCGTGCCCGTCGTCGAGCCTGACTGGAACCCTCGCGCTCACCATCTGGCCTCAGATCCGCGAATCGCCTGCAGATGGCGCTGTCGTGATCGTGAACAACACGAAGGGCCTCTGGCGCCTTCAGAAGAACGCGACGAAGTGGTCGATCACGGCTGCGCGCGTGTACGGAATGCAGTTCGACATCACGGAGGCGATCTAAATGCGCGCCATGACGTCGGACGCAATCGCTGCGATCACGAGCCCGATGGTTCGGCCTGCGTTGCTGGTGCAGGCCACATTCGCCTCCGAGACCATCTATTTCTGGAGCGGGCTCGGCACGATCGTCTGGAACGGGCAGGCGTGGATTGGCATCGGTTCGCTGGGCTCCATCTCGACAATCGAAGAGGGGAGCACCGTCGAGGCGAAGGGAATCAACTTCTCGATCAGCGGCTTCGATCCCTCGGCACTGGGCGCAGTCATGGGCGAGTTTCAGGTCGCGCTGCCGGCCCTGGTCTTCCTCGGCTTCTTCGACGCCGCGGGCGCGCTGATCGATGACCCGGTCTGCTGCTTCTCGGGCCGGATGGACAAGCCGACTCTCGACGTTTCGGGCACCTCTGCCACCATCACAATCAACTGCGAAAACCGGCTCGTCGAAATGAACGTGTCTGCCGAGCGGCGATACACGCACGAGGACCAGCAGGTCGACTTCCCCGGCGACCTCGGGTTCCAGTTCGTGAATTCAATTCAGGACTCGCAGATCTATTTCGGCCGCTTTCCCTCCACCAAGAACAACCTCTAAGCCATGCCAATGCCATCGCTCTCGCAAATGCTCGAAGTCGTCGGCGGTGCTGCGCTGGCGGTCGGCGGGGCTCTCACCGGCAACCCCATGATGATCATGGGCGGCATCGGCATGGTGATCTCAGGCTTCGCCTCGGCGACAGCACCAGTCGGGACGGCCACCGCCTCGCGCAACCCCATCGCTCCGTGGAACGTGGTTTACGGTCGGGCGCGCGTGCCTGGCGTGCTGATCTACTTCGCAGAGTTCATCTACAACAAAGGCACGCCATGGTTCGACGTTCTGCTCGGCGTGCTCGTGCCCGTGATCGGCCTCCTGGAGCTGTTCGCTGCGACGGACAATTATTGGCTCGATATGGTCTTCGTGGTCGCCTGCCATCAGTGTGATGCAGTCGAGGCGGTCCTGTTCGATGGCCAGAGGCTTCAACTGTCAACAGCCGGAGGAACCTTCAACGGCCTCGTCGGCGACAGCTTCACTCCGGTTCAACAGACGGTCAACATCTTCCACATTTCGCGCACGAACAACGTCGTCACGGTAATCCTTCAGGCGAACATCCCATTGCTCCAGCCCGGGGACAACGTCATCATTCAGGACATCACCGGAGACCTGACGCTGAACGGGCGTTTCCCGGTAGAGCAGATTCTGAGTCAGGTCGCCGGGAGTCCGGGCAGCATTACCTTCACGTATCTGTGCGGCGGCCCCGAGTCCATCGTCGACGCTGAGGGCGAAGTCGTGACTACCTGGCCCGACTACGGCGCGAAGGTCCATATGGAGGTGCTCCTCGGCAATCACACCGAGACGTTCTATGGCATCCTTCACGGCACGCCCTACGACGGCGATCCGAGCAACCTGGTGGTTTACCCGGCGAACCAGTGGACGGAGGATCATCGGTGTCTCGGCAGGACCGTGGTCTTCCTGCGAATTCATTACAGCGATCAGTATTTCGCTGCCGGCCTTCCGACAATCAGCTTCGTCGTTCGCGGCAAGAACGACATCCAGGACGCCCGCACATCTCCCGTCACGGTCGGCTACACCAACAACGCAGCGCTCTGTATCGCCGACTACCTTTGCAACGTGCCGTTCGGCTTCAAGGCTCCGTTTGGAGAGGAGGTTCCGGTCCCTCAGCTCAACGCTATGGCGAGCCGATGCGATGAAGGCGTCCCTCTCGCCGCGGGCGGTACCGAGCCACGCTACAGGCTCGACGGGAACTTCGAGACCTCCATGCGTCGGGGCGAGATCTTGCAGAACATGCTCACCTCGTGCGCAGGCAGACTCACCTTCGTGAACGGCCAATTCGTCATTCAGGCCGCGGCGTGGCCCGGTGTCTCATTTCAGCTCGGCCCGCCGACGGGACTCCCGACTAAGATCGCCAGGGCGACTCTCTCGGTGATCTCTTCCTACACAGGAATGCCCGGCGGTCACTTCACCGATTCAAGCGTGGGCGAAGTGTTCGCCATGTTCTACGTCGGTCCGATCGGGCTCATCTTCGGCAGCACTCCCTGGCTCGCGCAGCTCGGGCCGTGGACAGCGCGAACCGACGTCTACGTCATGAGCCCGGACGACATCCTTCAACTCCAGAACGGCTCGATTCACGCCCAGTTCGACATCGAGGTGACCGGGTTCGGCACGAGCGCATCGCCTGTGGTGCTCGACATCTTCGAAACGTGGATCGATGTCGTGTTCACGGACGGCACCACGGCGCGGTTCCAGCCGTTCTTCATCAACCCAATCGCCGGAGTCGGCACAATCGTAGACGCCGACAACGCGGTCGATCTCGACGACAGCACGTTTTGCAGCATCTCACGGAGCACTTTCGCCAGCGGGGCTACCAGCGCGATTCTTCAGCTCGGGAGCTATGCAGAGCAGTCGTCTCCGATGTCGCCGGATCTGAGCGCGGCAGGCGCGTCTGGCACCGCCCTTGCCCTATCGCAGGCCACGGGCCCGTTCCGCTGGAGCCCGAAGGTGTCCATTCGCGATCTTTACAACGGCTGCAAAGGCACGTTCATCAGCCCGTCGAACAAATGGCAGCCGAGCGACTTCCCGGCCTACGCGCAGGATGCCGACCATGGCTACGGAGGCTCGCCTCTCGAGGTTCCCTTCGGCGATGCGAATCTGGCGGCAGACGGTGGAGACCGCCGATGGCTGGACATTCATCTGCCCTTCACCACTTCGTGGAGCGCAGCTCAGCGGCTGGCCAAGATCGAACTCCTGCGCAAGCGGCAGCAGGGTGCCGGTACCTTCGCTTTCAACCTCGCGCTCTACCAGGCGACCGTGCTCGACGTGATTCAAATCACGCTGCCCATGCTGGGCTGGTCGAACAAGTTCCTCGAGATTGTGTCCTTCCGATTCACGCTCGATAAGATCGCTGGCGGAACAAGAGAGGTGACCTTGCTCGGCACCCAGCTCGACCTGAATGAAACGGACGCATCGGTCTACGACTGGGACGTTTCGGAGGAACTGTCGCCCGAAGGGTACCAGCAGGCCTCAATGCCCACCAACCTCGGAGTGACCGGCAACGGAAGTCTCTCGGATGTATATACCGTGAACGGGACCTAACCGTCAGCCGCCCACCTATCTCGCATTTCTGGCCGTTGTGCGTGGCCATCGCTAAACAAATCATGGCTGTCATCGACCTGAACGATAAGCTCCCGGTAGCGCCCGCCGGAGCCACGAACATTAAGTGGCAGGCGGGCACCGGCGTTGCTCCTCGCGAGGTATCGGCGTACATGCCGCTGATGATCGGAGACGATGACCCGTCAAGCCCAATGGCTGCTCCAGAGAGCGGGGCGGTTCCCGCGCCAGCGCCCGGGGATGCCAGCGCGGGCAAGTTTCTCAAGGCTGACGGGACATGGGAAGTACCCGCTGGCACTCCCGAGGGTACAGGCGTAACGCGCGAAGCACCAACCGGATCGCTCGATGGTGCGAGCGTTACATTCACCCTGAGTTTCACCCCGAACCCCGTGGCGTCGTTACTGCTCATGCTCAACGGCGTCATACAAAACCCCGGCACCGGTTCGCCTCTGAGCGGCGGGGATTTCACGATCGCGGGAGCGACGATCACCTACCTCGTTCCACCCAAAGCCACCGACGAACACGTCGCGTGGTACGCGCACTGAGGAAATCGAAATGTCCAAACCCGCAGCGGGAACTCTCATCGCCTCGAACGCCCTGACCACAGATATGGTGTTTGCGTACCTGCTCAACGGGTCGCTCGCCACTACGGTAGTCGGCGGTCAGTTCATCACCGGCCTGATCAACAGCGTGGGCGGCGCGCAGCCGCTCTCTTCAAACAACGCCAACAGCGGCGCGCTGAATTATGACCTGACGACCGATTCGCTGGTGTTCCCCGGCGCGGACTTTCTCGGGCTTCCAACTGGACTTCCAATTGAAACGACTGGCGGTGTCAGCGCGATTACCGTTCTGATCGGCTTTGAAGGCGACGGGACACTGGCCTATAACACCGTCTGGGAGATGCAGACCGGTGCGGACCAGGAGTTTGATCCGTATGTCAACGGCCACGTGCTTTCCGCCGCTCTGTCCAGCTCGCGAGGCGATTATGTTCCGCCGACAACATCCTGGTTCACGGCGTTCAATCAACTGGCGGTAACCGGCCTGGCTGGCGGGAGTCTCCTGTCCTACATCAACGGCGTTCTCGCCGATACGAGAGCTGCCGATGCTTCCATCGGCATCGGGGTCGGCCCCCTCATTGGGTCGTCCTTCTCACCGTTTAAAGGCAAGATCCAGTTCTTCTACGCATGGACGCGAGTCCTCAGCGCGACGGAGCTGGCGGCGCTCGCTGCAGATCCGTACGGGCCTGTCTTCGGTGTCACGGCTACCGCTCAGACAATCACCTTCGCCTCGATACCGGACCATGTGTCGAACGACCTGCCGTTCACCCTGGTACCGACTTCCACTTCCGGGCTTACTGTTTCGCTCGCGGTCGTTTCAGGCCCGGCAACTGTCGCAGGGGATGTCGTTACGCTCACTGGCGGGGCGGGTACAGTCGTGATCCAGGCGACGCAGGCGGGAAACGGGACGTATGCAGCCGCGACGCCTGTAAACCAATTGTTCGAAGTCGATGCGGCCCAGCGTGGCAACATCGCTTACGACCAGATCCGCGCTTCCGATCGGACGGGCAACGGCAACCAACTGCTCACGTACAGCCCCACCCCGGCTTCGGCGACCAGCCCCGGTACGCCGGGGCAAGTTGCCTTCGATGCCGCGGGTTACTGGTATTTCTGCTACGGGGTGAACCAGTGGGGACGAATTGGCCCGACCGGTTACGGCAGCGCGGCGGCGTCCCCGCCATCCTGGTAGTGGGTCAAAAGTCACCGATCCTGCACCACAAGCCCTGGAATACCCTCTACGTCTCGTCAGGGACTTCATTCGCTTCGGACTTGATCGCCCCGGCCTCGCCTTCCGCACTCATCTCAGAAACCACTCGCTGAACCTGTTCGAATAAGTCTGGATGCCGTTTCCCAAGATAGCGGGCGATGCGCTCACGACCCAAGAGTCGCTTCAGGTGAGCACAGAATACGCTGAGGGTGAGAACTTCCTTGCCGTAGGTCGCCTCGACGCTCTGATAGTCGCGTAGAAGAACCTCCGTTTCGCGCTCAAGAGCCGCGCGCATACGAAGCATGTCTGCGCGGGCTGGCTTCTTCTCGCTCGGGGGTCTCGCGAGCTGATCCCTGGAAGTACCCACGAGAAGGGCCTGAACGAAGCGCTCGGTAAAATCGTTTGCAGCAATCATGAAGCGCGCGACATCCACCTGACGTAATGGTTTCATTCGGCGGAGGGCGCGAAACGCGCCTGGCGTTACGCGCTTGTTCTTTAGCACCTCGACTGCTTCGGGGCAGACGCCATCAAGAAGATTCCGCTTGGAGCGGATCGTCGCCACATCCACGTCCGCCGCTGCTGCGATCCGTTCCTCACTCACGTGCGAGAGCGCCCGCAGAATCATGAAGTGCTCCCCAATCGGCGAAAGGTAGTTTACGCGCTTGTTGTAGGTATATGCCTCATCGTCCGTAGTGAGAAGACAGCGTACATCTGTTGCCCCCTGTTCTTTGAGGATGTCGAGCCGTTTATTCCCATCAATTACCCGGTATTTGCCCTGCCCTTTACGATAGACAACAAGCGGCTCAATCACACCGACATGTTTTACGGAGGCTGCGATCTGGCGATATTTCTTGTCGGCTCGCATCCTGTCATCTACGGGCTTTTCCGGCACGAGTTGATTGACTTTCAGGAGAAGAAGGTCCGGAAGAAATCCGAGCTTGGGGTCGGGGGCCATCTGCGTGCCTTTCTCACCTCACGCGATCTGCAAGAAGTTGCGGCATACGAGCGAAACCTTCAGCGCGGAGAAGGGTGGCAAAATGATCGTCGGCGAGGAGTTGCTGCATTAGCGAAGTCAGGAGCGCGAGGCGTTGGCTGACGATGCCCGCGCGGCGAATCAGGCCGCGCTGTCGTTCTGTGTGTTTCTCGTACATGCGGACGAGATCCTTCCCCGTCAGTTGAGTGTCCGACGGCGCAATGTTTGCCCGCTGTGCAACGAGGCGCTGAGCCGCCTGGAGTTTTGCACCCCGAAGCGAGCCTTCCTCATAGGCTTCGCTCAACGCCCGCTGGATATCTTGGCTCGACGCGGTTGCAATAGTAATCGCAACTTTCAAAGGGATCGTTCCTTTCTCCACGCGCGCGATCAGCCGATCTTCACCTTTCCGTAGAAGATGCAGTATTCCAGTGATATATGACGGTTCAAGCCCGAGCTTTTGCGCAATAGTCTTGCCGTTGTAGCCTGCCGCCTTGAGCCGCTGCACCTCATGCACCAGCGCCGTTGTCGCCGGTTGCGGCCGGGCGATGTTCTCGATGAGACTCATGAGGTAGCGGTCCTCTGTGGAGACGTCGATGATGATTGCCGGGACCGTGACGTGGCCGAGCGAAGAGAGAGCTTCGATGCGCCCTTGGCCGCACACAAGGTCATACAGTGTTCCGTCCGCGTCTGGTTCGCGCTCGGTCACGAGAACTGGTCGCTTGAGGCCGACGCGGCCAATACTCGCGGTGATGATGGCGAACTTGATCTTGTCTCGCGAACGCGGATTCACGATTCGGATCTTTGCAATCGGAAGCATTTGAACACGGTCGGATTTCATGGGACCTCCGGGTGGGGACGTTGGCGTGCCATGTCGAGAAAGAACGAAAGGTCGTCAAAACGGTAGACGTCAATCACGAAACCGTTCTGCGGTGCAAGACGGACTCGCTCGGCCAGTACGCCGATGCGCGGAAAGAGGTAATAGTCGAGGACGTCTTCATTCCCAGGTGTGAGCCGCACGGCAACGGTGATATCGGGCGCAAGAGATGGTTCCAGGCGAAGGAGCCACCGAAACTCTCCGGGGCGCGGCTCGCGGCATCGCGCGAGGATGACGGACGCCGTGATCTCATCGTTGATGGTGAGCAGGCCCGTGTCACGATCATGGGCAACCGTTGCACCGACCTCGCCGAGCGCTGAGATCAGTGCTTCGACGTGGCTCGCATGCTTCTCTCGCAACCGGCGATTCAACGTGAGATATGCGTAATCCCGTTCGGGAGTATATCCGATCAGCGAATAGGCCCTCAGGAGGCTCTTAAAGCGGGCCTGATAGGCCGCACTCGACGGCAGGCCTGCCGTTTCATCGATGATGACACCTGAAAGCTGACCCCGCGAGGCGAGGAGCGCCCGAAGAAATTCGAGCATCTCCTCGTCGGAGTACCGCCGATGGAGAGCGCTCATTATTTCCTGCGCCCGTTGGAATTCTGCGGGGTCGATCAGCGGCGTGAATGCCACCTCATTACGAATCCACATATCCGGAGGGTTCTTCACACGGCGCTTCTTGAGTTTGTATGAGCGGCGGTTGTAAACGTTGGCCCCGGAGTATTTCGGATTGGTGAGAATCTGGTAAATGTCGGCGCTGGCCCACGGACGATCCTTGTCGGTCGCAACGCCGCGGGCATTCAAGGCTGAGGCGATGGCCCGCTCCGTCTCGCCGTCCTCAATGAAACGGCGATAGATTTCACGCACAATATCGACTTCATCGTCGGGTCCGGGAATGAGCACGACGCGATCCGTCTGCATACTCTTGTGCTCGCCCCGACGCAAAACCATCTTCGGGTTGCCATGTTGGTCCCGGAGTTCTCGCCGCAACCCATAGCCAGCAGGGCCTCCCTGCCGAAAACCGAGCTCGATTAGACGGCACTGACCGGCGAATACCTTCACGCTTAGATCGCGACTGTATTCGCCCGCCATCGTGCGCTTGATGGTCTTCAAGAGCGTCGACATCTGGCTGCCGTCGTTTTCGAAAGATTCGGCGCAATAATGCACCTTGACGCCGGCTTTCTTGCAGAGATATTCGTAGTAGGCGCTCTCATCGGCATCCTGAAAGCGACCCCATCGACTCACATCGTAAACGAGGATGTCTGTGAAATTGGCCGTTCCTTGTGTAACGTCATTGATGAGTTTTTGAAGTGCCCCTCGTCCCGCTATGTTCAGGCCGCTTTTCCCATCGTCAGCGTACCTGCGGATAATCGAGTATCCACGGGAGTCCGCGTACCGCCCGATTGCATCCGATTGGTTTTCTGTGGAGTACTGCTGGTGCTCGGTCGACATGCGCACGTATTCAGCCGCGCGAGTGACGCTGCCGGCGTCGCCTGACAATTTTGCTGGCGGAGTATCCAACTTGCTTTCCACGAACGCGGCGGTTCCGACAACCTGAAACACGATTCGCCCGCCTTATCCTTATTTATAGGCGTTCCCGTTGCGCAAGGCCAAAAGGATGTTCTTTTCAGGGTCCGCATTGATGGGAGCGCGCGCAACCACATCAAATACAATGACTTGAGCCGAAGCCAAGGTGTTCTTTGCACGTGTGCCCTTGGGGACGACTATCCAAGCTTCTGCTGAGCAACGTCTTAGTTCGACAGCCGGGCTGTTCTTTACATGCTCCAGTAACTGCTGGAGCTGCTGCGCGCCGGGATCTGGTCGCGATTTCCGATATTCGCGCATGTAGTCCGGGTTGCGTTCGCGCCAGATGCGCTGACTTTCGCGGCACGAGTCGCGGTACTCAACATCGTCGCGAATTTTCCGCTTGTGATACTCCGCGCGCCGTCTGCGCTGGCATACCTTGGCGCTGCATATCATTTGCTTCGGGTGGTAAAACGAGGGCGCAAAAGGCTGATTACAATAGGGGCACGTTCTGGAGGACATTTCTCCATTGACGTCTCACCGGATGCGCGGGGTTGTTAGATGTTCAACGGCTCCAACTAACCGAGATGCTCACTCAGGCCAGAAGTAGTGGGTCGTTCCGCAAGGAGTTATAAGTCGCTCGCCCGTATTGATCGGAAGTGCGTGTAGGTCATGGGACCACCGACCGACTAGGCCCTCAAAGGCCGCGAGCGCCGACGCTGCCGCATCCCACTCGTGCTCAGTTTTTGATGCGACCGCGACCCCGAACGCATCAGCAAGGGCGCGATCCATCGCCGGCCCGGCGGCTTGGTGTTCATATTTTCTTCCGGAGAGCTGCCAGTACAACACCTTGGGGTGTGTTTCCGTGACAAGGACGTCGGCAAACTTTCGCCGTACGGCGATCAGCACACCCATTCCGTTGAGACCCATCGATCCGAAAAGGCTGTTGGGGGATACGATGCTGTTCTCTACAGGTTTGTAGCGGTTCCGTAGCCAACGATCTGCTGGGCGCCACGCGCTGACGCCCGTGCCCCAGCATGTGAGGGTATCGACGCCGAGCGCAGCGAGGGATGGCAGTTTCTCAATGACGGAGATTACCTCCTCTGCCGTCTGCAATGTTCTCGTCGAGAGGGCACGGGCACTGCCGTTCTCAAACCGCAACTCCGCCAGCCCGTGGACACCATTCCCTCCGGGGTCATACCCGACGATTGTGCCAGACAGCATCACGCCCTTGTTCTCTGATCAACCTGTCACGTAATCCCCAACGCTTTGTTCGCTGCCACATGCGCATCGCCATAGAAAATTGGGTCCAGCCTCTCCGCTACATCGGCTGACACTTCCAGGAACTGCCGTCGGTTTTCAATTGGGATTAGCGCCCGCCGGGCACCGTTTTCCATGGCAAGCTGGCACGGTTCCACCAGTGTCCGCACACCCTTGATATTCCCCTGAATGCTGATGTCACCCAGAACTACGAGCGCTGCCTGCACCGGTAACCGTTTCACGGCCGAGATAATCGCGACGATCAGAGCGAGGCCGCACTCACACGAAACTCTGTTCTGCAAAAGATCGATGGCCTCCACGTGGAAGTCCGTAGTGTCAAAATCGTGCCCGATCCCGAAGCGCACCTTGTTTGCATGAAGGTAGCCGAACGCTCTCTGAATCGATTCCTTCATCAGGCCATCAATTCCGCCGGCGAGTTTCAGTCTCCCCGATCCCGAAGAGCAGCCGACTTCGAGACGGGTCAGCCCCACTTTGCCCTGGTCGTCCACCGAAGCTGCATAGACGCCGCCCGGCTCCATCGGATCGGTCGCGATCAGATTGCGGCCACCCTCTTCCGGCACGCCCACGTATCGCTCCTCGCCGGTCTCTCTCTCAATGTATGAAAAAGATGTCTGGAAGAACTCGAATGAGCCCATCTTCTTCAACTGCTCTTTCACCCGCCGCCGCCCTTCGAGTGCCAGTTCGAGGAGCTCGCGCAGGTCGTCCTGCGACACCTTCCCGTGTGGGTGAATCAGTTTAATCAAACCTGCAACGGTTTTCCGGACGGCTTTCACATCGCGGCTTTTCAGTTGCGATCCGAGTCCAAAATGGTGATCGATGGCCTCCGTGAAATTGTGCCGCCGCAACTCCCGCAGCGCTTCCGCGAGGTAATCCACGACGAACCCGTAGCCCGTCGTGAACATGGCGATCTGCATTTTCGGGATTTCCCAGCCAGGGATGTAGTAGTGAATCCGATCGAGGAAGGCCATGTCTTCGCGGATCACATCAGGCAGAGGTGAAAACAAGTGAGACGACCGCACCATCACGTCAACCGGCTGGTTCGTGTTTCCGAACATTGCGATTGACGCCGTACCACTCAGTTGTTCCTTGCCGCGAGCAAACGTGCCGCTCTCACAGTAGGTCTTCAGTGTGGTAACGACCTCCTTCGGCATATTCTGCAAGTCTGCGACTTCGTCGAACGCCACCGCGTCCCACAGGCCCACTAGGCCAATCCGGCTCGTGGCGATATTGTAAAACAAGTTCGCCACCGTAGTCGGCCCTGTCAACAGAATCCCGTACGGGGAAAGCTGTTGATACCCGAAGCTTTTTCCTGTTTCCCGCGGCCCCAGTTCGATTAGGTTGTAGTTCGGCTCCGTCAATGGCACAAGGCGCAACAGGTAAAGCAGCTTGAGGCGCTTCTCCATAACTGAGGGCTCCAGTCCGATCGTGCGAATCAGCAGGTCAATCCACTCGTCTGTCGTGAACTGTTCGCGCCCCCGGTTATACTCCGCCAGATCAAATGCCGCGACCTGGATGGGTCGCAGTTCTTCAATCCAGAATGGGCTCCGTTTCCCGGACGCCTGATCGTCATACTGGTGGCGAAGTTCCACTTCGCACCAAACGCCATCTACCAACAGACGGTCGAACTCCCGAACGTAGCGGTCCGGCACGTGAACGAACTTGTGGCCGAAATTCACGATCTCCGCCCAATACTTGTCATCGTCGGACAGGTAGCGGACTTTTACCTTATCGATGAGGGTGTAGCGCCCTTTCTCTTTCACAACTGACTGAATCCGGTTCGCCTCATCGGGCCGCACAAAATTCTCGACGAGAGTGGAGTTTACAATCTTGAGTCCAGCCTGTACTGCCAGAGGGTCGTCAGTCGCGCAGTACTTGCCGAGCAGATACTCCAGAACGTAAACCGGCACTGTGGAGCCGAACTTCAGTTTGCGTACTAACTCCTTGCGGACAACCTTTCCGGCGAAGACCTGACTGATCTTCCGGTCCAGCATTTCAACCGTTTCAGATTCAGATGGCAATCGACACCTCCACGTTTTCGATCTTCTTCAGTTCGACGCCCGTCGCAGCGTCCACAACGTGAATACTGACGAATCCTCGCTTTGGTGTTTTATCGGTCAACATCAACGTGACTGTGTTCGCCTCGGTGGTTGCAGAATCCATCTCGGTCGCTCGCAACGCGACCGCGCCCGTCGTCTCCTGGAATCCATATGACCCACTAACGGGAATTGCACAAACATCGCCTGCCGCGCGCACTTCCACCCGCACCAGTGGCCACGCCTCCGCGAACAGTCCCTCGGAGTGCGCCTGTACGCGGACACTGAGGAAGCGCGTCGTCACCTTAGCGCTCCCCAACGCTAGGTCCCAGGAGAGCTTTCGCGACGCTTTCGAACCGCCCACCATCTTTGGCGTCACGATAACCACCGGCAACAGAATTTCTTGGGGCGACAACCCCCCGTGGAAATACGCCGTCGGCCCCGCCGTTCGGAAACCTGCAAGATTCCACGGGACCGCCATTTCGAGATCCGAGGCCGCACCGAAGCGGGACACGTCAGTCAGAAGATAGCTCTCACTCGCGGCGGCTCCTTGCCCGGCCCAGACGCGCCTGTGAATCAGGACCGTCCTACCACCGGGCGTGTCGATCTTCTCCGACTCAGCCAGATCTTCGCCGTAAAGATATCCATGGTCGGCAGCGATGACAAACTGATCCACGCCCTCCTCAGCCAGCTTACGAATGGCCAGACCCAGATGCGTCAGGACACGTTCCATGTGCTCACGCGCTACGGTCATTTCGTCCTCACCGCTCTGGTCTATCTCACGTGAAGTGACAAAAATCAGGGCCGGTCCTGCGCCCATGTCTTTCAACTTCCGGCGGAAACTGCGCGGGTCTTCCAATCTGACGTCCACCACTGAAACTCCCGCCCTTTCCTTGAGGTAAGAGATGCGGTCTTGGCGATTCTTGAGGGCACGCCCGTGGAGGCTCACTTGCAGCTTCGCGGTCCCACCGATGCGCAGACCGCTTGCCGCTGAGGGCAACAGTGCCGCCATGCCTATTTCCGTAATGCTCGGCGCGGTTCCGATTGCCAGTTCGATCCGCGTCGTGAAATCGGTCCCCAGAACCTCCGGCAGTTCCTGTGCGAGTTCCCACCGCAGGGCGTCTACAAGCATATAGGCAACGCGGCGGTGGTCTTTGTTTCCGCTGGCGATTTCCGGGGCAACAAACCTATCAAAGATTTCTGTCTGCCGCATATATCCGGTGACCGCGAATCCTTCGGCTCGCCACGCCCGGAGAAAGCGCTCCGCGACAGCCCCCGAAACCTGCTGATGGCGCCGCCGCGCGGTGTGGACAAGATGCTCGAGTTCGGCGGCCGGGTTTGCAAGTGCAAACTCCAGGCTGGCTGCGCGCCGTTCCAACCGGCGATGCAGCGTGTCCAATTCCGCCCAATTAGCCGCGCCTGTGTACTGATCGATCACTTCTCTGGCAGAGACGCAAGGTGCGGTGAGGCTTTTTTCAATCTCGCGAGCGCGCTCCATCAGCCGGCCAGCCTGCCAAACTAGCGTCCACTCAGCCTGTAATTCGGCGTCCCGTTCTGCCCAGAAGCCCTTCTGCCGTTTCTCCGCAATTTGCGCTGCGGACAGATCTGATTCAATGCGCACGGCCACCCGGCGCAACAGACGTCTCTCCAGTGACGGGAATGTCTCCACCCGCTCCAACGCCGAATCGGCGAAGTCGATGGAACTGAGGTGGAGCGCCTTCTCGACAACTGAAGCTGCCGCCGGATAGGTGGAGGCTATGTCACGGCGATTTCGCCATTCCTGTACTAAGCCCGCCGCTCGGCCCGCCTCGACAGGGTTTGCTGCCGGGATCGCATTTCGCAGGACTTCGGGCAGATCACCCCCGAGCGCGGCTAGCAACTCGCAGGTAAGAGCCCGGCGAGCCAGAGCAGACCGAAGAGTGGTAGCAGACTCGGCTGGACCGAAGGTGAGGCCATAATGCGTGCCGAGAACTTTTGCCCAATCGATCAAACCATTCCTTGCGGCCAATTCGGCATCGCGTTCTGGTCTCGCCAGAAAATCGAGAGCGGCCTCGTCAATCAGCGCAGTGCCGAAATGGACACTTAAGGCAGTAGGTAGAAAATTGCTCCCGCCTTCGAGGACCAACTCCTCCAGCTCGGCCAGCGTTAGGCTGCCCAGCTCGATCTGCCGGTCCAAGTCCTCCAACCGCGCATCGGCTACTCGTCCTTTCAGTGCTCGGCGCGCTATTACCGCCAAGCGGGTGTTGCGATTGCCCGAAACGCCGGGCCGAAGATCGACGCCCAGCGCCAGCATCTCGGCGAGCGGTTCCTGTGCCTCTTCCCATGAAACGGGCAGATAGGCGACCAGTTTCGGCGGGTCGAGATCCCGAAGGAATGGCTCAGCTTCAAGCCGGAGCTTGTAGAACCCGCCGTCGAGTACGAGGATACGGCCTTGCCGGGCGCGAAGCTGGGGGAGTACCGCCTCATAGTGCCGCTCTGGGTCGAACCACAGAACCAGTCCGCGGTCGCGCACATACTCTCCGATCAACTTCTCGAGTGTTTCAGTGATTACCCCCATACCTAATTACTCCAGCCCATGCGCGATCCGGTAGCTCCTGTCGTCTTTGCAGGCCCTCAATGTTTCGCGTGGCCAATATCGAATGGCTGTCTTGGCCCATGGATATTCGCCGTCTTTCAGCGCCTTCCATACCCTGCTCAGATCGAGTTTGGCATCGGCTTTCTTCCACGCTGGCGTCAGTCGGTAAAGAGGGGCGGCGTTAAGCACCACTCCGTCGTCGAACTCCGGGGACCAGCGGACCGTCGCGGGCTGACCGTCAACGTTGATTATGGGCTCGTTGTTGCTCTCATCAATGGCCTTCTGGAAGGCTTCCAGATCGCTACCCTCCTCGGCCGCCTCCTGCGCTTTTCGCTTCCATTGCGCCTTATCACGGCCTTCTGTTGAGAGTTCCTTCTGTTTGGCCTGATTCAGTTGTTCCTGCACCTGGAAGATCCGGCCACCCAGATAACGGTTCCCTTGCAGTAAGGCAAGGCTTTGGTCCGTCGCGCATTCATGAAACAGGTAGACGCTGTAGTTCTGCTTCGGCGATTGCAGGAGCCAGTACACGGGGCGTTTCCGGTACCGCTTCCTATCCATTTGATTCTTGAAGAAGGGTCCAAGCAGGTAAGTGGAGAGCGAGTCGCGCACGTCGCCGTTAACGCCAGTGGCCGTCCGAACAATGCGGACCGCCTCCGCATCGCTTTGAATTGCCGCCAGAATGTCGATGACGCGCTGGGCCAGATCATCCGGGTGGTCGGGCTGAACCACCATCATTCCCCCGGCGTCGATCAAATGCTCTATTCCGGCGCGGGCGAAGCGGCCTAAGGCGATCCCTACGGCATAGCTGATCCAGCGTTGTGCCAGTTGCTCGACGTTAAGAGACACAGCATCCGCTTCAGTACTTTGCTCCTCATTCTCTGCCTCACCCTCATCGGCCTCGTCGTCCAATACGGGAGCGGCCGAGAGCTCCTCTTCGATGGCACGCCGGTCTTCAGACGAGATCTCGTACAGTCGATAAACTTCGTCATCGATCGCTTCTTCTATTACAGCGAGGTCGCGATGCCGGGCGGCAACGCGCTCGATGCCCTCTGGCCAAGCGGGGGGCCCAACGAAGTCGTAAGTGGTTTCGTCCTCTTCAGCGTCCGCTCTGGCGAGGGCGACGGCGCGATCGACGAGGTCTCGCAATGGACCCGTTGACTGCTTAGGCACGGGCAGGCGAGCGAGGTCGCCCACTTGGAAATTCACGGTGGGATTGATTAACTTGAGCGCAAATTGCGCAAATGTGGAGTTCAGCAGCGCCAGAACGAGCGGGATGTCATTCGGGAACAGCGACGAGCCTGCGACATCGAAAACGAAGCCGCCCGGGGAGAGGCGAGCGCTGAACCTCGCCGTCGTGAGGTACGAGTACGTAACCCCGCGGCGGAAATAGCATTCAGGGTTACGAATGACTGACTTGGGAGTGCAAGCCCTAATTTCCCGACCGTCGCTAAACCAGTTAACGGCAGAGTCCTGGTTTCCGAACCATCTTTGAAAACCACCACCCTTCATGTATGGAAACCAGCGTTTTCCGGACGCGACCGCTGCCTCAGCGCTCGCCGCACTTCGCTCGATCCTTGGCGTCCCGACCTCCCACCAGTAACGCAGGAAGCGCGCGTTGAATCCAGTCTGCAAGCCCACTCGTGGCTGGGCCACATCTTCAAGCTTCTTATTCTTGAACAAGGACCGCAATCCCGGCGTGATCCAATACACCCATGGGCTGCCGGGAATGTCGGCGAAGTCTGCTTGACGATATTCGTAGATCCGCGAGTCGAGCTGCCCGGCGTGGCGGCGCGCGAGCGCTTGTTCGAATGCGACGCGCTTGGACCCCGTATCCGGCTCCTTCACGAGCCGGAAGTAGACGCCACGAGCCTCCCGCCGTTCCATTTCCAACTGCTCGCGCCGCAGCACGAAAGCCGCGGTTTGGAGTGTGCCAGGGTTGCCGACTGCAAAGAGCCCGGGACCGTAGTGAGCCACTGCGTCTACAACAGTATTCTCGGCAAGCATCGCGCGCAGCTTCTCATAGCTACTGATGAACATGAACGAATGCATCGTCAGCATACCCATCACGCCCGAATCCAAAGTCAGTTCCAGGCAGCGCTGAATGAAAGCGGCGTACAAATCACCCTTAGCATTCTTATAGTTCGCCTTCATGAAGCGACTCATATCAGCATTCATTTTTCTGGCGGACACATACGGCGGATTGGTAAAGACAATGTCATACCGCCGTTCGATCAACTCGAGGAGGCGAAGTCCCTTTCCTGTCTCGTTGGCGAAGTAGGATTCATCGACGCCCTCAGCGCGCTTCTTTTCGATATATGCGTCAATTGACTGTCGAAGACCGTCGCTTTGGAAGTGCTGAAAATGCTTCTCGAGGCGGACAAGCGAGCCCATCATGCTCGCCTCTTCGAGGCTGTCACGGAACTTCACAAAGAGTTCGCGCGTCAGCCCGCTAGGCAACGCCATTTCACCGATGATCTTGTCTAGGTGCTGCCCACGAAAGATAGCAACATCGGAGCAAGCCAAGTTGTTTTGCGTCAGAACAGCAGTCTTATTTGCGGCCTTAGCCTTGAGGTATAAGGCGAGTGCGGCCAATTGGACTGCGCGCAGATCGATATCAACACCAAACAGATTATTGGCCAAGATGGACGCAGGAATTTCAGCCTCGCTCTGAATGGACGCCTGTGCGGGCCAACCGCTTGTTCCAGCATGATCCAACTCTTCTCGATACATCTCAGCGAGTAAATCAAACGCGACCAACCCAAAGTGCATTGTTCCTGTAGCGGGATCGAGTACGCGGATCTCGCTGACCTGCTTTGTTGGCACTGAGGGTGGATCATCGGGTAATGGAGTCAGATACGGGCAGAAGTTCGCAATCCTACTTTCTGGATGCATGGAGAGCCAGAGCCGACCGAGGGTGTTGTCTACCAGGAAGCGAACCGTGGCGCGGGGAGTGAAAAGTTGAGTGACGGACGGAATGTCTGCCTTTGCGAACTTCTTGCCACTAAGCCGCGCCTCTGCAAAGGCTGCTTCAAGTTCCTGTGAATTGAAATACTGATAGACCCAGCCGACTGTCTCCTCATTGCCCGCGGCCCAATCGGTCTTTCGCTCGTCGGCATTGAGCGCGTCAATGAGTTCCTTCAACGCGCCCGGCCGCGGGAATAAAAGGCTGGAGACGTTATAGGGATCGAATAGAACCCTGATCTCTTTAGCCAGCTCACCGCACTGCCAAAGAAGGAAATGGCGGTAAGCGCGATCCCGAGGGGCTTCGCCAAAACCATCGCGGTCGTTGGGGCTGTCACCCAAGTTGTAGCTTGTTTCATCGGCGGGATTGTCCGGCAGCCACATCTTGAATCCATTGGCTGCGTGATATCTGGCGAGCGGGCTGCGCACGAGCCCCCGCGCTTCCATGAGCTTGAAGGCCACGAAGCGGTTAAGATGCGTGAAGGCCGTTTCCCTAATCAGCTTAACGACGGCCTCTTCACGCTTCAGCCCCGCATCCACCTCGTCGTCCAGCAGTTTCTCAACCCGCTTCCGAATCGACTGCGCCTCGGCAGAGGTTTCGAGCAGATGTCCTTCTGGGATCGGCAACCTGGTACCCGTTTCGGAATCGAGCAGATAAACCTGCTGAAGCAGGTGGCTGGCTTCCTCCGTCAGCAGCCGTCGTGCGTCGAGCGTGAATGTGCGGAGATCAGGCATGGGTGGCCTCCTGGCGAGAAGCCAGTTCCTCGCGGTGGTGCTTCATTTGGCCAGTCACAATCTCGTCAAACCCCAGACAGACGTAGTTAATGGTGTTGACCGCCAGGGACGTCTGAGCGAACGTGATGGGATCACGTTCAAAGTCCTCAGATTGCAAATTCCGGTCGCTGCGATGAACGATGGCGTGCCGTCTATCAAGCGCGAATTGCACCGGATTGGTCAGGTCACGTTTTGTTTGTCCAAGATGAGCTGCGAGTCTACCCCACGGATCCTCGACCCCAAGTAACAGACCGACGGTCTTTAGCCCCGCTTTGGAGCCCAAGTTTTTCCTCTGGGCATGCGTAACGATTTTCTGTCCCAAGAACACGGCTCGCTCACCCTCGTCCTTTTTCAGCAGGACAAACGCATCACCGATTGAGAAGGTGAGATCGCTGAAATACTCGGACACCTCAGGATCATTCGGAAAAAAATCCGTCTTGCGGAGTTCGATAACAGTGTTTACGTGCTGCTGCAAGGTGGCGAACAGAAAAGTTTCGTAGGCTGTACACGCCGAAACTATAGCCTGACGCAATAGGTTTTGCAGTGAATGGGGACGGAATGTACTCAGCGGAACATTGGCCTTGTCCATGACACAACCGAGAAAAAGACTGTTGCGGATGATCTGAAGTTTCTCTTCCTCCTTGACGTTCAACAACTTTCGCAACGCAGCTGCCATTTCCTCCTCGGTTTTTACTCCCTCATCGTCGAACAGACGATAAAGGTGCACGAGAGATTCAGCAATCTGGAAACTTACGTCAAACACCTGCTTTGGGCTCATCGCATCAGTCCCACAGTACTCGGCGTTTCAATTCGCGCAGGGAGTAAAGCTTCTGCCTAAGTTTCTCGATGGCGGCCTCGATCTCCTCATCGGTGAAATCCATGAGCGCCTGCGCAGTGGGAAGAAAATCACTAAGTCGCAGAACTTCAGTCGCTTCCTCCGAATCCTTCCCGAGATTCCCAGTGTCAGCCAAGCGCCGAATGGCCCCTGCTTGCAGTGAAGGAAGGAGCTCAATGTCGTCATCAAGGGTTGCCAACGTCGTACTTCTGGCGCGGTCCGCGGCTGCATAGGCCGGTAGATCGAACGTGTCGATGGCACGGCGGAGCAGAGGTTGTAGCGCTGGCTCTGCCTCCGCGGCATCCAAGGAACGGAAATCGGCGCGGTCGCGGACAGTCTGAATCGCCAAGCAGTACGCATCAAGCCTCTGCCGATGTTTGTCGCTGAAGCGTTCTCGATACGCCGTATCGATTCTGTTCGTTGCCAAGAGCAAGTCCATTACCCGATCTGGCAGGTCCGCCGAAGAGAGCAATTCGAGAACGATAGTCGATTCGGGCATGCTCAAGCCTGTGGATTGCGCAAATAAGGGAACTTGGCCTGCGAGAACGGTGCGAGCGCACTTTACTATTTCCACATTCTTGTCCGTCAGGAAGTCCCTAATCTGCTGGGCTCGGTCACGCTGCTTGCGCAAAGCCGGGCCATCGCCGGACAGCATACGCACACAGTCGTCGGATTGGCCGCTCACAGCGGCATCAAGCCTCTCCACCCATTCGGCCAATGGCTGGACGACGGGAAGATCAAGGGCTCGAGCCTGCGCTAGTGCCGGCACGGCCTGTTCTCTCTCGAAGCGCGCCAGCTTTTGAAACTCCTCCGCGATCGCCGACTCCTCTACGTCTACTTCTCGGCCCAACATTGCTTCCAGTTCCTGGACGGCCTTGGTCAGAGTTTTCAGGTCGATCGATTCACGTGGTGAGAAGCTTGCTGAGCGAAACGCCGGGTTTGTAGCAAACGGAGCGCGGGCTTGCGGTTCCTGGTAATTTCGGTGGCGGCGGGCCTGATGCGTTACCTCGATGGCTCCGGCGCGAAACAGAACCGCGAGCACGAGCCGGACGATGTCGGAAGACCAGCCGTAACCGAGTCCGCCAAAGTATTCGGCGAGCGCCGCGCCGGTAACTTTATTGCCGTAGGAATGTTCCTTCCTGAGGTAGGTGAGAACCTCCTGGGCGATCTCCGCTTTGGGATTGGGAACGAAGCGCCCGCCTTCCGCCTTCACAACCAGACCGAGCCCTTTTTCGCCTGCATGAAAGAGAGACGGCAGATTACTGAGGTTGGCCTGCTTGAGAAACTCTTCAGCTTCGGTTCCGTCCACGTCGCGGGAGCCCATTTCCAGCTTGGGATACAGATCCGGAATGGCTTTTTCCGCGAGTGCCCGCGTCATGGCAGCAAGATCGTGGCCAAGATCACCCGCTTCATACCGCAGCCCGCGAAAGAAGCCGACACCTGCCTGAAGGTCTTTTTCAAGACCGCTGACGAGCTGTGTGTTTAGACGTTCCCGGCTTGAGTACTCGGACTGCAGGAGCGCCTTTTCCCCGTCGCGAAGCTGTTGCTGTGCTGCGACGTGATCGTAGCGCGCGATCATGCGGCGCGACGCATGCAGGTCCTCTATTAAGGCTTCAGTCTGCCGGGCGATCTGGAAAATCCAGTGGATCGCATCCTTATTAGTGCTCTGGAGGCTCTCGGTTGCGATTACCGAACAACGCTGCCCGAACTCTTCGCTCTCATGGACGCTGCTCAACTGGAGGGGGATGCGCGCAGACTTTCCCGTGGAGGGTATGGCTTGCCCATCCAAAGCCAGGGCAAAGTCGAAGGTACGCAGGTTCTTGTAGTTGACTCGGACAGCTTTCGCGGATTCAAATACGTCCTTTACCGTTGCGCGGAGGAGTTCCGCGCGTTCGTTCCGATTGGGTGCAGCGTAGCCGCGCTTCTCCTGCTCCCAGCTCTTTTCCTCTGCGGTCTGGAGTTTCCATCCATCCTCGGTTTCCCGCACGAACTGCGCTTCTTTCAGGCGCTCAAGGATTGCCGTCACAGAGGGGACAGGCGGAGCGTCGGTTACGCTGCGAACGAGAAGCGCCGCCACGTTTTTCGTGGTGCGGGGCAGGTCCGTTTTGGCAAATTCCATCAGGCAAATCGCTTTCGCGACGCGCGACGCCATGCCGGGATTGTTCTGATCGTCTTCAAACCGCTGGCAAATATCCAGAATGTCTTTCTGCTTCTCGGACGGAATATTTCCTTCAACCAGTTCGTAGATCTTGTCGATGCTCACCAGTGCGCCTACTGGCTGGTCGGCCAGACGGGTCCTATCCGAGACGAGCATCTCAAAAGACTGCTTGATGATCGTGCGGTTGCTGCCACCCAAGTGTTTCGGGGCGTTCGGCTGAAGCCGGATGCCAGTCATGATGTCGATCGACAGATCGATCAGGTGGGGCAGATAAGGATAGAACTGAACGAATTCGTCCTCATCGAAACCAGTCCGACGCGACGAACGCTCGAGTTTGACACTTTGAATCAGTACTGGGCCAGCGCTCCGGAAAAGATCCCTGAGGATGTATTCCTGACTCGCTTTCTTACGCAAGACGCGCTTCGTTGCAACTTCCCGAATGTCCGCCGGAGACAAATCAATCTGGTGCTTGAAACGATCCTGTAGCTTTGGGAGATCGATGCGGCCGGTCGCGAGATAGTTGTAAACCTCTTGCAACTTTTCCTGAGCAGTGACGATGATCCACGCTGGGCCAGGGATTCTCTTGGCCTTCAGCCGATCTAGGCTTTCCCTGCCGAATTGCTCTACGATGGCGCGGAGGTTTTCGAGCCGCTCTCCGCTGCGGGCCACATATTGGCCCATTTCGTCAACAATGAACGCAAAAGCCTTCCCCGGGCGTCGCAACTCACAGAGATCGAATGAGCGCTCCACTATATCTTTCACGGTCAGGCGACGTGTCTGGCGGCTGTGCCGGACAGATTCAAACCACGTCCCTGTCGCCGGGTACGTTTTTGGATCGAGTTGATGAAGCAGCGCGCTGGCACGAGCGTATTTCTGGCTGCCCTTGCGAACCTTCCCCCAATCTTCGCCGTACTCTTGTTGGCAGAGAGCACGGAACTCGACCAAGGTCTTCTCTTTGGCTGCTTCCAGTTCAATTTCAAGTTCGGCGATGTCATAGTCCTCGGCGTAGTCCAAATTGCGAAGGAGAACCCGGTACATGACCTCGGCGATCTGTTCGGCGTTCGTCTGCACCGACAGGTCCACCTGAACGTCGAACATAAATACTTCATACGGCACACCGCGATTCAGATACTCGACGTACTCGGAGATCCGGGGCGAGTCAACCTGCTTCAGGAACAGATCGCGGGCCGGCTCGTTCTGGACTGTCCGATTGGCCAGGACGTAGCCGAGGTTCTTGGCAAACGAAGACTTGCCCGATCCGAAGAAGCCTGAGATCCAAACGCCGACACCTTCGTTCGGTGACTTCGGCGCGGCAGCCATCGCGGCGAATAACCGCTCGTACTCCGTCTTTATCCGGCCTGTCGCGACGTATTCGGCCAGTTCTGCGTGGACACTGTCTTCGTCGGCGTTATTGACCTTAATGATTTCTTCGATTGGCCTGGAAAAATCGCGATCCAGAAGCTCGGCGATTTTGGTCATGAGTCTCTCCCGTAGATCTTGACGCGGTAACTGCCTAATGCCTGGTCGTCAGAGCGCAACCCCATGTAGTTGAGGGTGTGATTCCACGTCCCCGGATAGAACAGGACGGTGGGCGTGCGAAAGCTGCGATGCAACTGCTCGAACAACGACGAAATTCGGTATGCGCTCGGAGCGAAAACAGTTGCGTGGGTCAAAAAGAGCGCCCGTGTGTTTGCGGGCAGTCTGGTTTCCTCCTCTCGGAGGAGATCGCAAAGGGGGCGGAAATCGGAGTCGGAAAGATACTGATTGACCTGCCGTTCCGCCACGGGAAAAGAATGGTCCTGTTCCAGGGCAATCAACCCGCTTACGTCTTCCGACTCATGGATTGATTTCCAGAAGAGGGAAGCCATTGAGATCGTGGCCACACGCTGCCGGGTCTCGTTTTCAACCTGGGTACCGAGCATCTGGATCTTCCGCCTCACAATCCACTCGGATTCGTCCGGGTGGCTGGGATCGTAACGAAAAATGGCGAATGGCAATTCACGCGTCATCACGAAGGATGGCGGGTCTGCAATCAGGTCCCGCTTCAGGAGGTCGATTCTATCGTCCAATGACAACATGTGCGTACTCCTCCGGAGTGGAAGCCGGGAACGCCAGCGAAACTGTGCTTCCAGCGGCGTGATATTCCAACAGCCTCATTTGATGGCATTCGAAGAGCAGGTGCTCGACGTCGGCAGGGCTCATCGTGAAGAGTCGCCAATCGGAGTGCGCGAGCAGATTTCGGCCAGTACGGCCGTTCAGATGGAAACAAAAGGCCAGCCATGCAAAGCTTTGGGGAGAAAGACTTTGGCTCACCAGCCGCTTGTGCGCCCTTCCCTCCAGAACGCCGAAATCCCGAAGTGCCGCCAGAAGTGCGCGTGCAACCTTTATATGCACGGTTTCAGACCAGCCGAGATTCTTGCTCTCGATCCAGGCAACGGCGTCTTCCGCCTTTATTGCCAGCAGTCCGCTCGCTCTCCGGCCGCAGAGGAACTCGGTGCAGAGATCTGCGATTAGCGGTTCGGCAAGCGCTGTCAGCCAAAAGTAGATCGGACGAACGGTTGCGGGGGAAGGGCTGAGTTCTTCCAAAGGCCGAAGAAGCTTCCATGCGTTCGGGATTGGCCCCTCGACGAATCTCGGAATAAAGATCCGGTTCAGAATGTCTGCGATCCTCGCCCGCGTAGCTTTGTTTAAGGGATTGGAACGGATAACCTCCGCCCGGTTTTCCGCTATTGGCGCATCGTTCCAAAGAAGGATGAGTTGCCGCATCTCTTCGAGCAGCGCTCCGCCCTTCTGGATTCGGCTCGTATATCGATTTGGCGGTTGCGGCATAATCCGGAATCGGCGCAACAGTGGCAGCCGGGCCGGGTGAGCGGAACGTCTTTTCGCCGTTGCATCAAACCCCTGATTTTACGCTATGCAGGAGGACTGCCGCCGAATACGGCGACAAGGAACTGCCGGCCGCACTCTGGGCGTCGATCTGAACCGCATCTGGCATTGGCGCCCGAGTCGACGGCGATGTGAATGACTTCACATTGGTGGATTCGCACGGATGGAGTCACGCGCGCCGCAGTGCACGCTGGCGGGCGGATTGGGGGGCCGACGCGCGAGCGGGAGGCTTCCGTTCGCGGATCTCAATTTCTTCCTTCATCTCGTCCACGGTTCGCGCGAGATCGAATACGAAGGCGAACGAGGTCTGCCCCGGTTTTAGCAACGCGCTCATGATCTTTTCACGGCCTGTGATTACCTGAACATCGGACCCGGTTACGATCAGGCGGCACTCTGCGAGTGGATTCATTAAACTCTTTCGGTTTCGCAGAAACTCCACGACGCGGCGGAGAGATTGTGTTGAAATACCAGCTTCCCGCAGTTCCCTCGCGACGCGCAATGCAAGCAGGTCTGAAAAAGAGTATTTCCGTTCCGTGCCAGTCCCCTCGGCCTCCGCGATACTCGGCACGATGAACTTCGTTCTAGCCCAATAATCGATATTGCGGAAGGAGACGCCGGTGATCCTGACTGCATCACCCGTCGAAAAACTGTCCTTTGCCGTGGCCATCACTTTCCCTGTATAGCACAGTTCAGTGCGCTGTTTTCGTTTTGGGGATAGCACAGTCTACTGAACTCGTCTATGATATAAGCTACAAGCCTTCCTGAATTAGCCTTCACTGAATAGTTCGGTAAGAGATCCCCAAGGAGAAAGAAAGTAGCGGCACCGGCGAGGGTCGCTTGAAGCGACCCAGCGATTAATACATTTTCTTCGTGAAGCCTCGGTTCTCAGGCCAGCGGGCTACAACGGAGTGAAGGGCCATCCGGCAGTTAACGCCCTTAGTGTGTTTATACCATGACCAGCCGCTATGGTCAAACAAAATGTTCCACAAACGTTTTGAAGTAGCAGAGATGGAAAGCACGCAGACGGCGTCCTCAAATCGGGTTCTGAATTTCTCACCGATCCGATTTGACGACGCCGAGATTACGGTCGGAAGCATGCCTTACGGCCAAGAGGGGAAGCAGACCCTGGAGCAACTCCGACGAAAGCATAATGGCACCCACGTCTTCCGTCGCGACGGGCCAGACAGTATCCTGGCTGTTTCAGTAGCGGCGGGGGCGGCTCTGATCGGCGAGCCAAAATCCATCCGGCTAAAGAAAAACCTCGGATTGACCGCTGCGCTGGTTCGCAACGCGCTCCTCACGTATCTCACCGGAATGGGGCGCACCGTGCTGAGCGATGAGCCGATGCGGTTCATTGCTCGCGACGACCTCCTTCGACAGCTTGAAGGGATGTCGCCTCCGCCGGACTGGCTCGCCGTTAGACTCCTCTTCGAAGTTGCGATCCGGCCGCTCTATTTTTTCAAACAGGAACCGATCATCGCCGCAATAGTAGACGTCCGAACGACGCGGCTCATTGATCGGACTGCACGGGAATTGATGGTGGGTGGTCTGTCTCTCGAAGGGTTCTACGTCGGCAGACGCGTGCCGAGCGACGACGTCCGGATCGCGCCGCGCCTCGAACTTCTCGGTTGCGTCAAATCGAGCGAAGGTTCACAACTTCGCTTGACGGACTCCCGAGGTGGCATCGAAACGGTTGAGGCGCGTGACGTTTGGCCCGAAAAGCGTGTTTTCCCGGCCTGCCTCTCGCAAGTGTTCGGACAGCACGCGACCCAGGTCGCTGACCTGCTCGAACGCAAGCGCGCTGACTTGAGACATGGGCCCACCCGACTTGATCGCATCAAGAAGACCGTCGCGTTCTTGGGAAATCAGAAGCACGAGATGGTTCCCGGCGTCACTTTTACGTTCGATTCCCTTCTCGATAGCGCCAATGCCTCGTTCCCGGACCTGGAAACGGCACCGCGACCCACCTACATTTTTGACCAGACAGGCTCGAAGACGGACACGTGGAATGACGGGGGCCTGAATAAACATGGACCATACACGGCCAGAGTCTTCACACCCAACCGGCCGAGAGTCTGCGTGGTTTGCCAACAGTCGATGAAAGGGCAAGTCGAGCAGTTCCTCCACAAGTTCACTAACGGTATCCAGCTGCCGCCACCGCCGCAGCGCCACCAAAATCAATCGACCAAACGTCAGACGAATTACTTTGAGAAAGGCTTCCGCCGGAAGTACGCGCTGAGCGATATCGAGTACGTTTTTTTTCTTGCCGAGGGCAACTCCGCCGATTCGTACAGGAAGGCTTGTCAGAGCGCGCTGGAAAAGCAGGGCTTCGGGCAGAAATGGGATCTCGCCTTCATTCAGATCGAAGAGTCATTCCATGATCTGCCCGTCAATCACAACCCGTATTGGGTCTGCAAGGCCAGCTTTCTCGCTCATCAGATCACCGTCCAGGAATTCCAAATCGAGAAGGCTCGAAAGCCCGACCACGAACTGATGTTCGTACTCAACACGATGGGACTCGCAACCTATGCGAAGCTGAACGGTATTCCCTGGCTCGTCAAGACAAATCCCGCGATCGCGCACGAGTTGGTGATTGGTTTAGGAAGCGCGAACGTTGGAGAGGGCCGCCTGGGGGAACACGAGCGGTTCGTCGGTATTACAACGGTGTTCAGCGGTGACGGCAATTATCATCTATCCAATGTGTCGAAGGCCGTTTCGATGGATGAATATCAGACCGCACTACTGGAGACGCTTCGAAATGCCATTCTCAAGGTTCGCCAGGACATGAACTGGCAGCCGAAGGACCATGTCCGCTTGGTGTTTCACGCAACCTTCAAGCGGTTCAGCAGGGAAGAGGTGCAGTCGATCAAAGGGCTCCTGACCGAACTGGGAGGCTACGACGTCGAATATGCGTTCGTTCAGATTAACGACCAGCATCCGTACATCCTCTTCGACAAGGGCCAAGGTGGTGTCTTTGATCGTGAAACCAGACGAACAAAGGGAGCATACGCCCCCGAACGAGGCCGATACCTGGAGCTTAGTAAGAGTGAAGTCTTGCTGTCGCTAACCGGCCCGCAGGAGGTCAAGCGGCCGGAGGACGGCACGCCCAGCCCACTGTTCCTGAGTCTGCACCGGGACTCCACATTTACCGACATGACTTACCTCACACGGCAAGTCTTCACGTTTGCCTGTCACTCGTGGCGGACGTTCTTGCCGGGATCGGAACCTGTGACGATCCAGTATTCCAATCTGATCGCGAAGGCGCTGGGACACCTCTCGCTCATGGACCGGTGGAACCCGGAGGTAATGCTGGGCCGCATCGGAAAAACCAGATGGATGCTGTGAGCGCTACATCGGAGTTCTTGCTGGCGGATGCCCGCTCGGCCCTCCGACGCCGAGTGGCCGACTCAGCCCGGACGGAATTGAGCGCAGTGTTTGCCGAGTGGTTGCTGCTTGGCACCGAGCCGAGCGCCGAATTTGTTTCGCTTGTCGGCAATGCGGCCACCAGGGAGGGAGCGCTGCAAGATTTCCAGACGGTAGCCATCTTGGGCTTCGGGGCCCACGCTGGCATTCTTTCTGCGCAACAGCTTGAGGCTCTAAAGAGAGGTCTCCACAGGCAGGCTGGTCGCGAGGTCGTCATTGATGGACTTCCGGTAGGCTTTTGCTCCGATGCGGTCGGCATTCTCGGGATCGCCCTGGGGACACAAGCTGTCGCAGACGCGGAACTCGCAGATCAGGTTTTAAAGTGGGCAGCCAAATTCCTGAAGAATAGCTATGACGCGGAGCGTACCGAGGACTGGTACCGATGCTTGCTCGCCGCCGGGGATCGACAACTCGGGAACCCCCTGAATCTATCTGTCCCGAAATCTCCAGCCACAGCCGATGTTCGAACGGTGCTGGCGGCAAAGGGCGTCATTGAATCTGGCGACGACGGCGCAACAGATAAAGACGGCGAACAGACCCTGAGGTTAGCAATGCGCGAGTTGCCAGATGAGTTGCCGTGCGACAGGGCCGCACTGCGCCTTGCTGCCGTTGAGTCGGTCATCCAGGCAGCAATACCTTTAACCGGGGGAAAGAACGCCGCGGAAGCCGCGAGGCGAAGCGGTACGCTCTCCGAAAGAGACATACAGATACACGACCTCGTTGGCGCAGAGCGCTTCCGCACTCTTACGAACGCCGAGATCATGAAAGACACGACCGTGAAGCAACGCCTCCGAGTGGACTTCGACTTGGAGCCGGGTAGCGATGCGACCAAGCGCTGCCTCGACCGCATCCGGGAGGCGAAAGTATATCCGCTCTCGCGCGAGGTCACAAAAAAACGGGCGGCCCAGAATCAGACAACGGTCAAGAACGGTCAACGTCGTCCATCATAAATTAATCTTTTCAAGCACTTCCCGGGCCTGAAACGGTCAGCCCTGTCTTGCCCGATTCGGCCGTCAACATCTAACAAACGTTTTCAATCAACAACATAATTCACGGGCAATGTTCTGCCCGTCGTGGTCGCACTGAAGATGAAACCGAGCCCAGAAAATGCCGGTTTCAAAACTCCTATCCGTTGCACAGGTCGGCGCAAAACTCCAGTGCGCACGGTCCACAGTTCGAAAGCTGATTGCGGACGGCGAACTCCGCGCTTCGCGCATTAGCAGCCGGACGATAAGGATCGCGGCGGCTGACCTACAGGATTATCTGGATCGCCGTGCCAATACCTCGCGGTGGCCGCAAGAGCTTCCGCACGAGCCAACGGAGGCACACGATGACCAGTGAGCACCTTGCTGCGATGCTGGCCGAGCGTGTCATGGGCTGGACTGTCGGCCCTGACCGCTTCATGATGGGCAATCGCGGTTGGATGCCGCGCTGGCGATTTCAGCCCGCTGAAAACCTCGACGACGCCTTTCGGCTCCTGGATGAGGCTGCGCCACAGGAATACAGCATTTCCGGCGACGACAAAGGCGGACTCCAGGTGCGGGTTCGAGTTGGCGTCTGCACCGGCACGGCCACCGCCGGGCCTATGGCAACGGCAATTGCAACCGCAGTGGCTCGTGCGTTCGGGATACACGTGCCCGACGAACCGCAGCCGACTATCGTCGCCAAGGACGGAACGGGTCAAAAGCCCCTGAGACGGCCCCATGGGAACTGACTCGTTGCTGCTCTCGCCCGTTGAAGTGGATTGTGGTCCTGCGCTGGCGGACGCTCAGGCTCCGACGAATCCTTCCCCGCGATCGGCGCCATCAAGGGGCGGTCCATTGGCCGAGAGCGACTACGAAGCGCTGTCGCAGTCGTGGATTACCCGAGAACTGGCCGATCAGGCAATGCTTCGCAGGGTTGACGCGCAGCAGGGGCGCGAGGCCATCGGCCAAAAGGGGAATCGCGACTGTGCGGGGATTCTTATTCCCCTATATGGGCCTGAAGCTTCTCACCCGCACGCCTATCGACTCCGACGCGACAATCCCGAATGGAAGCAGGGGAAAGACGGCACATTGAAGCCGGACCGAAAGTACCTGGGAGAGCCTGGCTCCGGCAACCGCGTTTATTTTCCTCCCGGCGTCAGCCCGGCGCAACTTGCCGATCCTGCTACACCAATCGTCATTGTTGAGGGAGAAAAGAAAGCGTTGGCTCTCCAGCGGCTGGCGTACCACGACGTCGAGAATCCGAGGTTCATTCCAGTCGCGATTGCAGGCGTCTGGAACTGGCGGGGGACGGTCGGGAAGACCGGTGGCCCGCGCGGCGAGAGGGTTGATATCAAAGGGCCTATTAACGACCTCAACCTGATCGTCTGGAACGGGCGGACCGTTTTCATCCTCTTCGATACCAACGTCGCGACAAACGACAGCGTGAAGTGGGCGCGCAAAGGAATCTCGCGCGAGTTGGCGACCCGCCGCGCCGAGGTGCGCTGCATCAACCTACCAGAAGACTGCGGCGTTAACGGTGTCGATGACCTCCTGTTCGCCTGGGGCCCTGTTCGAGTGCTGGAGCTTTTTGAAAAAACCACTTCCGGCACAACCCTCCAGGTGGTGCGCACGCCGCAATTTCAATCGAAGCCGGAAGGGATGTTTCGCGTCACGACACGTGGCGAGCAACTGGTCGAAATCCAACTCGCGAACTATCGCGCATCCATCGTCACAAACTTCTGTCTGGATGACGGAGTAGAGACGAAGCGGGAATTCGAGATTGAGTGCGAATTGACGGGCCGGCAGTTCGCATTCACCGTTCCCGCTGGTCGCTTCGCGCCCATGGATTGGCCTATAGAGCAGATGGGACCCCACGCCATCACATTTCCCAACCAAAAGGAATACGCACGTGCGGCGATTCAGTCGTTCTCAATGTCTGCTGAGGAACGTCGCGTATACACGCACAGCGGTTGGCGCAACGTCGATGGTCGATGGCTGTTCCTTCATGCTGGCGGGGCTATTGGTGCGGAAGGATCGGTTTCCGGCGTTAACGTGCGACTACCCGGCGCCCTTGCGCACTATGAACTGTCCTTGCCTTCGACGCCGGAAGCACTTGCCGCTGCCGTCGGGTCGAGCCTGAGGTTGGTCGAGCTGGTTCCGCCGTCGATTGGCTATCCGGTCATGGCGGCGATTTGCAGGGCCGTGCACGGTGGTGCCGACTTTGCATTGCACCTGGCCGGAGAGACCGGTGCCTTCAAGAGCGAGTTGGCCGCACTCGCCCAACAGTTTTTCGGCGCAGGCATGGATCGCATGCATCTTCCGGGATCATGGGCGTCAACGGGGAACTCGCTGGAGGTCCTTGCGTTCCACGCCAAGGACGTCCTCGTCGTCATCGACGACTTTGCCCCGCAGGGGAACACCGCCGATGTCGCCCGGTACCATGCCGCGGCCGACAGGGTTTTCCGGGCGGCGGGGAATCAAGCGGGACGCGGCAGACTCGACTCCACCGCCCGTTTACGTGAACCGAAGCCACCGCGAGGACTGGTCTTGTCCACCGGCGAAGATATACCGCGCGGCCACTCCATTCGCGCACGGCTATTGATCCTTGAACTCTCTAAAGGAGCGATCACGCCAGCGGTGCTCAGTGAATGCCAGGCGTCGGCGCGCGCAGGTGTTTACGCACAGGCCATGAGCGGATATCTGAGGTGGATGGCCAGCCGGGTCGATGCAGCGCGCGTGTCGCTCGATCAGAGAGTGACAGAGCTTCGCGCCCACGCGTTGCGTGATCCCGCTCATGCCCGCACGCCGGACATTATTGCGAACCTGCAAGCTGCGTTCGAATCATTCCTGGAATTCAGCAAGGAGTGCGGTGCCATCGATTCCCGGCAGGCTGAACGTCTTACAAGTGCCTGCTGGCGAGCCCTCCGCGAAGCAGCCATCGCGCAGACGAAACACCACGCGGCCTCAGAACCGGCGGCGCGGTTCGTGGCCCTTCTGCGCGCGTGCCTGTCGTCGGGACAGGCGCACCTCGCAGCCCGAGACGGAACGGCGCCGAAGCAATCGCCCGAAGATTGCGGTTGGCGGCGCGACGGTCAGGGTGCCTGGTCGCCGCGGGGCAATTGCATCGGTTGGGCAGACGAAGCTGACATCTATATCGAACCGACGTCGGCCTATCAGGTCGTTCAGGTCGCCGGTCGCGATATCGGCGAAGCGATGTCCGTCTCAGAGCAGGTGCTGAAGAAGCGCCTGCGCGAGAAGAGCCTCCTGGCGTCAACTGACAAGCCTCGCGAAACAATCACTGTTCGCCGAGTTCTTGGAGGTTCGCAAAAGGATGTTCTGCATTTCCTGCGAGACACTCTCTTGCCGGTGGAGCAGCAGGAAGGGAAGGAATGATTGTCGGGTCTCATCAGGGCGATTGTCGGGTTTTGGTGTCGGGAAATCTGTGTGCCCGCCAATCGTGCCCTTCGTGGAATCAACGACATAGTGCGCAATTGTCGGGAATGTCGGCTTCTTCGCGAGATGAGAGCACTCAGTGGAACCGCAGCGCGCAAAACCGAGCCCGCGCTGCCAATAAGGAGCACAACCTATTCATAAGACTGGACTTGAATGATGTTGCTCACTCAAGCTAGTCTTCACATGCTGGCTGGAGGCCTGCGTGTGAAAGCACGAGTTCAACACCCGGAGGTAACCCAGCGGAAGGATCGCCAGAGCTGGCCGTGGATTTTCCGGTATCGCCGCGACGAGATCCAACCCGATGGTTCCGTGAAGACTCTCCGGAAATATCACGAGATCGGCCCCAGCAAGGGCGAGGGCGCGATCACAAAGAAGCAAGCCGAGGTGGAGCGTGACAAGGTGCTGGCGAAGCTGAATGCGCCGACACCTGAAGTGGCCGTCCAGCAGGTGGCGTCAACCGGCGTCGCGCTGTTCGGCCCGATCGCACGAATGTATAAAGAAGGATATCTCGCGCGCGAGAATCAAATCGCAAGACCGACGCGGGAAAAGGAAGAGTTCTACATCCGCGAATACCTCGTTCCCAAGTGGGGCGAGGTCCGCCTGAATCAGATTCAACCGAAGGCCGTCGAGGACTGGCTCCATACGACGTTCGATTCGTGGTGGACGATGCACGGCGTACGCGCGATCATGACCAGAATCTTCAACTACGCGGAGGGCCACGGGCTCTGGGAGGAGGGCAAGCGCAGCCCTTCAAGCAGAGCGAAGCTCGGGAAAAAGCGCCACAAACGAGAACGGCGAATTCTTTCGTTTGAGGAAACCGCCCGCGTGCTCGTCCTCATCGACGAGCCGTACAAGTTGATCATCGAGATTTGCATTGCCACCGGCGCCCGGATTTCAGAAGTCCTGGGGTTGAAGTGGAAGCACGTAAACCTCACGGCCGCCACGATCAAGATCGAGCAGCGCGTGTGGCACCAGGAGATCGGTCGCCCCAAGAGCGAAGACAGCCGCAGGGTACTCGGGATTGGCGATTTGGCCGAACGCTTTTCTGCCCTGGTGAGCGGGCCGGGCGCAGCCGAGGAGTTCGTATTCCAGCAAAAGCGCGCGCCAGGAAAACCGCTTTGGGACTCCGGCGTGCGGGACGCCCTGCATCAGGCCGCGGAGGCAGAAGGCTGCGACTTCGAGGGCCTCGGGCCGCACTCGTTCCGACGCGCCAACATTACTTGGCGGCAACAGGTCGGCGGCAGCGCCATCGAGGCGTCGAAGATTGCTGGCCACAGCGATCTGGAAATGACCGGCGAATACACTTTCGTCACCCCTGAGCGGCAGAATGAGCTGACGCATCTTATTCAAGAGAAACTGAGAGCAGCAGGACCAACAGCTCGAAGCAACGTCCGCGACGACATCGGAAATCCGGCGACATTTACACCCCGCGTCCCCGCCCCCACCACAACAATCCATTAAGGAAATCGGCTTCCCCCATTCCGCGGCCGGGGGCCTTTAAACTTCGGAAGTTGCCTCCGAGATCCAATGGAAGAATGGATTCGATGCTTCATATCGCAAGCCAGTTCGAACTTCTTCGCGAAGATACGTGGCCGTCTGAGGTCGGCTTCAGCCCTGATGTGGCCGAGTTCCTGGGGTGCCGCAGAGTCTATCCGCGGACGACAGCATCCCCAGGCCTCTGAATTCCTGGATTGCCAGATATCGGCCTTGTCTGTGCTGCCGAGCCGCAAAATGAGCTGACGCGGCGCATTCAGAGGAGGCTGAGTAGCGCAACCAATGACCGTGCTGGGGTGACATCGACCCTCGATAGAGTTGGGCCTGATGTCAAGTTGGCTGGTCGCGGACTGGCGGAAAGCGAGCCGACGACGTCTTTTGTGCTGTAACAGAATTGAGAGCTAGACTCTTCGTCATTTGAGCGCTTTTCCCGAACCCGAAATACCTTTTGAAACGAAGATACAGAACTCCGATTGAAAAATAAGGCTCGACATCAGGAACAATTTGATGACAGAATGTTCTCAGGAAGGTTCTGAGGGTTCGAACCATCAAAACCCTCAGGACCATCCCTACTGTAGATACACTCGGAACCCTTGCATGATTCTGAAAGACGGAAAGACGTACCCAACGATAGCGGAAGCTGCGAAAGCACTCGGCGGGGTTTCAGCAAAAACGGTCCGGGAATGGATCGACAAGAAAATTCTCGACGAGCCACCCGCCTTTGAACACGGAGTTCGAACTATCGCGTACTTTCCGCCGGATTATCTTGCAAAGGCAAAGGAACGACTCAGGGAATATCGGAAGTCGAAAGGGGCAGCGAAAAGAAGGGTTTGATGAACGCCGACAATTGGGCGCGCAGGTAATCTGAAACTGACCATGAGGGGTCGCGGAACTGGTTGAAGTCCATGGACTAGACTGGCAGGTGGCAGAAATGAGGGCTGGCGACGAAATGGAGAACGCGGCTGATCCGAAAGAACATCTGTGCTTGGCGTTGGACGTTGCCTCCATGGAGGAGGTCCAGGCAATCGTTGGTGAGCTCGCTGGCATGGTCGGGATGTTCAAGATTGGACTGGAGCTTTTCACAAGCCTCGGTCCAGCCGTCATTGAGCGGGTCAAATCTCTCGGCGGCAAGGTTTTCGTTGATTTGAAACTTCACGATATTCCAAACACCGTGGCCCGCGCGACTCGGTCTATCACGCGAATGGGTGTCTCGATGTTGGATGTGCATGTTAGCGGCGGGGTTGACATGATGAAAGCAGCTGGGGACGCAGCCCGCGAGGAGGCAAGCAAAGTTGGGCTGCCGGTACCCCGCATTTTAGGGGTGACGGTATTGACTAGCCTGTCCGAATCGACCTTGCGCGATGAGATCGGCATTCCGACCCCTATCAATGAAAAGGTGGTCGCGTTCGCAAAGTTGGCCCAAGTAAGCGGGCTTGACGGTGTGGTAGCGTCTCCCAAGGAAACGGGTTTGATTCGCAATGCTTGCGGGCGGGCGTTCCTTTTGGTGACGCCTGGAATTCGTCCGACGGGTTCAGACGTTGGGGACCAAAAACGCGTGACGACTCCTTCAGAGGCGATATCATTAGGCGCTGACTACATCGTAGTGGGACGTCCTATTCTGGCCGCCGTTGACCGAAAAAAGGCGTGCGCCCAGATCCTCAAAGAGATTCGGAGCACTCTATCCCAATGAACTCGGGCGAAGCGCGCGTGAAGTTTACTGAGGAGCTTCGGAAGTGTTCTCGCGCCCTGGTGAGCGCCAGCAATGGCGCCCCGCTTCGCACGCTTCAGCATTTCGCCAATGCTGCTCTGTTCGACACGCCGGACCCGGCGGTGAAGATGCTCTGCTTTATAATGGATCAGTGGATTAAGGACTACTATTTTAATTTCGCTGGCGATGTGGTTTCTCCTCAGTGGGAACGCATAGAGCAGATTCGCAAAAACCTCCTTCAACAGAAAGCATCTCTCGCGCTCGACCGCCTC
The DNA here is from genome assembly GCA_963764845.1 of Terriglobia bacterium. Lineage (GTDB taxonomy): Bacteria > Acidobacteriota > Terriglobia > Bryobacterales > Bryobacteraceae > BOG-234. The sequence continues at coordinate 611,281 of CAVXUE010000003.1, forward strand.
GCGACCGCTGTCGCTGAAGGCGCGGAGCCGACCAAGGCACTGGAAGAACTGATAACCGCCTATCTCGATGCCATTTCTGCCGCCAACCTGGAGCTTGAGCAAGCCTCGTGACATTACTAGATAATATTGACTTCAAACAGAACGCTCGCTTCATAATCCCATTTGTTATGTACGGCATAAGCTTGGTGGGGACGATTGTCGCGAGGTTCGACGCGGGGCATTTTTTCTTGCGAGAGCTGCCGAGGGTTGGCAGCGAACTCTGCAAAATCGCTAGCGCTTTGGTGCTTGGGGCTGTCGCCTTGGGGTTAAAGTCTGAACCCCTCAAGGATTCGGTCTTGGGGAGAAGACCTGATTCAGATTTTGCTGCGATGCTTTTGCTGGTGCTCTTCATCTTGTTATTTTTTGTCTCCTACAAGTGTTTCTGTTTCGTGGAGGGAAGGATGATCTGGCGCGAGGAAAAGAAGTTTGGCGGCTGGGTATCCTACATGTTGGGCTGGGCGGCAGCCCAGGGTTTTGGGGTGATTGCTTTGCTGGTGGCAGCTGCCAGCCTCCAGGGAGGACGCTGATGAGCGATCTGGTTCGACTGTTATTGGACATCCGCATCTACAGGGATTTGGCTCTAGTACTGACCCCGCTGGTCGCCGCGCTCGTGGTTTATCTGTTCTTTCGATACCGCGGGCACCGGGAGATGATGGTGGATCTGGTCAAGTATGGCGTGTACTGTTCCGTTCATCAGACGATGAACGCGGGAGACACAGGCGATTATTTCGATTCTGACTTGTACCTCAGTGAGCCGAGGAACATCAAACGAGTACTCGACTGGTTCAAGACGCAAATGCGTGCTGAACTTGGAGCGTACGGATCGATTGATCGGATCGCGTTCGTAGAGAAGGAAGATGGGCCGGTTGGCGCCGTTACTCTGAAGGACCTGCTTAGTTTGTCGACGGGGATCCCGTCCGTAGTTATTAGAACAGGACGAAAGGGGCCGGCCCTTCAAGTGAAGTTCGCACACGCAGGACTTTCTCGTGTTGAGGGCGGACACACAATTGGCAAGCCTTTTCTCCGCAGTGGGCGAAGCGAGCGTATTGTGCTCGTCAGTGATGTAGCGACTACTGGCAGGACGATGTTGGAGTCGGTAGACATCATCGAACGAGCTGGCGGAGCAGTAAAAGCGGCGTTTGTTTTGTACGACCGACAGGAGATGAGCCATCTTGAGGACGACGCGGCGATTTCGGCCGAGGAAAGACTCAAACGAAGGGGTGTGCGTCTCGTATCAATGATCCGTTCGGAGGAACTCAAACGGGCCGCGTTGACTGATAGCAGGTTGCGTCGCATCGTCGAAGACAAAGGGCTTCAGCACGGCGCACAGCCAGTCGCCTAGCGAAACAAAGCGGGCTGAACTGGAGTCCAGTGGGAGTCCAAACCGCCTTAGACTGGCGTTCTGGCGTCCACTTGGCGTCCAAATTGACTCGGCACAAGTCTTTTGTTTTCAGTGAACATGCACTCTAAGTGATTGATATTTGTTGCTTGGGGTGCAAGAGGTCCCGGGTTCAAATCCCGGCAGCCCGACCATATAACCCCTTCTTGTTTCAAACACTTGGCTGTGAGAAAAAGGTTTCACGCAGCCAAATGCAGCCATGCCGCGTTTCTCACGCGGATTTCCCGTCCGGTGTGTTGAGATGTTTCCCGCTGGCCACCACGTCCGATGAGCTTATTCAAACTCATCGCTCAGTGAACCCGAGCAGATTCGAATCCACGAGATGCTGACAAACCGTCAATGTGGATTCGTGGATTCAAGGGCGCTTAACGGAAGTAATCGATCAAACTGAGGCACCGATCGGTAAACTGAATCTGAAAAGCTTCAGTGATGGTGCATAGAACGGAAGCACAGGCCCTCGGTTCACAGGGGCAAACCCTGTCCTCTCGGTTGCCACGCACGTGTTGTTCCAGCTATCGAGCGCAGATGCCGACAAGATGAGCGTCGCCGCATTCCCTACTGGCAGGAGCGGGGCTGGGTGCCGGAGGGCGACCATTATCGCGGCAACTACCAGACCGACCGCGCTGCGTTCTGCGGCTACGTGACGCAGCAGCGCAGTGGCCATCTGGAGTTTTATCTCTACAGCCCGTCCGATCAGATCCGCCGCCACAGCCACTGGGCCTGTTTTGTCGACCGGGGCGACGGCTGGTACCTCGTGCACATGGGCCGCCAGCCCAAGGACCTGAGCTCGGGAATCATCACCATTGAGCGGCTGATCAGCGAGGCGTACGGATCATGAGAGAGAAGCAACCGACCCAGCCACCAGCGCTGGTTCACCTGGAGCGCGAGCGGAACCGCCTGATGGCCACGCGCCAGGAGCAGCTCGAAGCATTCGTCGGCGAGGTCTCCGGTGGCAAGCGGCGGCGCATGGCGCAGCTATTCATGAAGATCCGGCAGACCAACGACTTCCTGCGCACGCTCGGCGACATTGCGGAGAGCCTGAAACCCGGCGGGCCAGACGCGAAGCCCCGGTACGCCGTTAGCTCGCTCTTCCTCTACGAGAGCTTCAAGAAGCTCACCGCCGACCGTGATGAGCAGTTTTTCTTCGTGACTGGGGCAGAGCTCGGCGGCGCGCTCAGCCGCGCTTCGGCAATGCCGGCGCGAATCCTCTCGCGGAGAATCTCATGTTCGAACTCTGCGAACACCGAAAGCAACCCGGCCATGGCGCGGCCCGTTGGCGTTGTCAGGTCCAGTGCCTCGGTGAGCGATACGAAACTGACACCCAGTTCGGCGAGTTCCTTCAACGTGACGACCAGATCGACGAGCGACCGGCCCCATCGGTCCAGTCTCCAGACCAGCACCACATCGATCTCGCGCCGACGCGCCGCTGCAAGTAGACTCTCTCGGAGCTCACGCTCTGTCGCACCCGAACCGACTTCTTTGATCTGAACCGCGACGGTCCAGCCGCGTTTCGCCGCATACTCGCGCATGGCGCGCATCTGCAACGACAGAGTCTGCTGGTCGTGCGTGGACACGCGCGCGTAGAGGCCAACGCGAAACATTTTCGCCGGTTCCTGGCGCTGGCCAAAAACCCTCTTCGGTTTTGCTGTTTTGGATGCCCGTCTGGCGGCCATTTGAGAGCCTTGTTCCCGTATGGCTATTATCTAATGCTTTCGGCCATTCGCGGATTCAGCGTATCCCGATAGTTCCACGGCATCCACTTGTCCGGACACGCGGCGAGATCTGCGGCATGGCGCTGCAACTCCGTCAGGTACTCGAACGAGTTAGCCCCGCACAGCCGGCAGGTGTGGATGAGGCTCATGAACAGATCGCCCACCTGAGCGCCGTTCAGCGTCTTATAGAACAGCGCATTCTTCCGGTGAAGCACAGCCCGTTTCAGTGCCTGTTCGCAGATGTTGTTATCCAGCGGAGCGCCCGCATGGCGCAGGAAAGCGGTCAACCCTTTCCAGTGCCGCAACAGGTAAGTGATCGCTTTGCCCAGACCCGAGTTGGGTTCCGTCTTCTTCTCCGCGAACTGCGCCTCCAGCCACGTGTGCAGTTGTTCCATCACAGGCCCGCTTTGCTGCTGGTGCAGACGCAGACGATCATCGGCGGAGAGCGCCTCTTCGCGCGCCATCGCATCGTTGTAATAGACTTCGCCGAGCGCTTCCAGCACATACCTGCACTCCTGAGGAAAGTTCGGCGCGATCTCCGTAAACTGTCTTCTTCCATGTGCCATACAGTTGGCCAGCAGGATTTCTATGCCGATTGCTTTCGGCGTGTTTCGCGATAAAGCGTCACACATCTGAATCGGCGGCGACTTACTGGCGCGCTGCTTCAGAACATCGGCCATGTTCTCGCCCGCGTGCTGCCGGCCCGTGAAGTAAAGCGCGATTTTATGATTGTCGGCGGTGATCGCAAGGATGTTGCTGGTGAACACGCCCGTGCGTTCATCGGAAGCTTCGCGCTCCAGTCGCAGAACCCGCATGCTCGTGTCGTCGTTGTGCAGGACTTCACTCTCCGCCGCCTGCCGGATCAGTTCTTCCTGCGCCGGCTTCATCACCTCGGCGGCTTCCTCGACGATCTCCCACTGCGTGGACGCGGGCAGCGGAATGCCCATGAGCTCTTCCAGTTGCTCCAGCCGGTAAAAAGGAATCCCGCTGCCGTATTTCATCTGCCCGATCGCAGCACCGGTGGTCTCGTCGTACTTCTCCGGACCTATGCCTTCCGGCTCCTGCGCCGTGAAGATCTGACCGCAGGCGTTGCAGCGCAGTCTCTCCAGTTCATAAACGGTGGCGGCCAGCGGAGCCTGGCCTCTGATCCGCACCAGCGCCTTCGGCTCTTTCTGTTCATAGACATTGCCACGACCGCAGTCCGGGCAACGATGGCCGGAGTGCAGGCTCCCATGCGCCACCTCGATCTTCTCAGCACCGCGATACGCACTGGCGCCATTACGGCCGTGCCCGGCGGGTTGCTTTTTACTCGTTTCCGTCCGTGTTTCGTCAAAGGACGCAGGACTGTCCTGATCTCCGAGCACCGCATTCGTCTTCTCAGTGTTACGTCCTCGCACCAGTCTTTCGGCCATCGCATGTACGGCTGTTTTTAGCGTCTGGCTGTCCGTCTCGTTCAGCGGTTCCCGCATGGCGCCGTCGATGATCCGGTCCAGTTCATCGACGTTGACATCAATCCTGCGCCGGGAAGTCTGCTTCTTCATGACTGACTCAGTAACTCGCGGAAGCGGGGCGTCAGAGGATAGCCGAGCACCTCTTTAATCGAACGGTTAGGGCGTTTGCTGATCGAGTCCTTTCCGCGCCCGGTTGTGAGTCCCAGCAGCTTCCAGTTGGCCGCGCGATAGCAGGTCCCGCGGAACCGGCCGGGATCGATAAAGGTTTCCGCGAAGTAAACCGGATGACCATAGAGTTGTTCCCAGTCACTCGACAACGAACCTGCGATGCGCCCCAGGATGTGTGATGCCAGATGCGGGACCTCAACCCAGGGCAGTATCAGGAATCGGGTGTTGTAAGCAACGAAACGGATGTTGCGCCGCCGTGCTTCCGCGCTCCAGCCGATATGGCGATCGCGGCTGCCCAGATGTCGCGGTGCCGAACTCCACGCCATGCAGGCGATCGGGCGACCGTGCGCCCACACCAGATACTTAAGGTGTTCGCCTACTGGCTGCTCATAGCCCAGGTAATGATATTGCTCCATGAGGCTGTTGAACAGCACTTCGTCAGATGTTCTTCTCACCTGCTGAAACGAGATCGGACGGATGTCGGCGAGCGCGCCGGCCAGCGGTGTCATATCGATCAGAATCGGTTGCGGTTTGTCTCTTTGCACGAACGGATTGAGCGAGACCTGACGCACGGCGGGAAGTTCGATCTCGCCGCCCCGGTGCAGCATCAGAAGGAGACCGCGACAGACCATGTCACGCAGCGCGCCGTTGGCCTGCTTCCAGTCCCACGCTTCGCAGAGTTTTGCCGACAGCTTGCGGCGACTCAGGCAGGGATTCTGCGCAATGAGCTGTCGTATAAAGATGATGTCGTCGGCTGTAACTGCTCGACCTCGATATCGCCAGTCAGCGGGCATTTGCTGACAGTGTGCCAGAACGAAAAGCGGAACGCAAGCCCTGGAGGCAGTTTTTTTATGCGCTCACGCGACGCCACACAGGCGCGGCTTCAGTATCGGGATTCCCGGCTGCCAGGAGCAACTGCGCCTGATGGGCTCTCAGTGTTTTCGACGGTTCGTTCCCGGTTGGCCACCATTTGAAGCGGCCTTTCGACAGGCGTTTGGTGGCGATCCAAAACCCTTGCCCGTCGTAGGCGAGGATTCGGATCGCTTTGCCGCTGCGGCTTCGAAAGATGAACAGGCAGCCGGAAAACGGATCGGCATCGAGTTTCTCGCGGCAGAGTTGGGCGAGAGAGTCGATGCCCTTCCGTCCGTCTATGGCTTCGATCGCCACCAGGATCCGCAACTGCGGCGTGATCTGGATCAGGACGCCGACTCCAGCAACTCACGGCTCAGCTTCGCCAGATACGAAACCGACGTGTTCCTCAGCTGGATCCGTTGTGAGCGCACGCGGCACCCCGCGTTGTTCCATGACCAGAAACGATAAGCAGTCGGTGAGGCTCCAGTCCTTGTCGCTTCTCGCCTCGTAAAGACGCGAGGCGGCGGCGATCGTGTCAACGGCGAAGGGCACAACCTCGATCTGCGTATCCTGGTGACATCGCCGGTAGCCTTCCGCTGTTGCACGGCGTGTCGTGGAGTTTGCCAATGCATTCATCCATTCCCACAAAACAGCCTCGGTGGTGAGAATAAAGGCATCCCTCTTAACCAGGTAATCGCTCCAGGCAACTGCCCGACCGTGGTATTGATCGGTCTTTTGGGATACAGCAATCCAGAATGAAGTGTCCGCGAACCAGATCGCAGTTGCGTTCAAACGCCCCTCTTGGGTACGCCGTATAGGTAATGATCGTGCTGATGCGACAAGTCGGACGGCACGTCGGGGCTGTCGCTTGCGTTCGCGGCCAGCCACGCCAGCGCAGACTCGCGTGTAGGTGGTTTATCCAGGCTCTTCGTCTCAATCCGCACAATCAAAGCCTGATTTGGAGGCAGATCTACGGGCTCATCCGGGACGATTACCTTGCCGTCGTAGTGCGCGTTTATGGCGATCATGCCGTTACTCTTTACCTTCGAGTATGGCATGCGACATGCCGTCTCACGCCGCTGCGCGGGAAAGTCCATCAGCCCGGTCTTCTTCATGTCACTGGCGGCCTTCAATTTGCCGGTGGAGTCCCTGGTTTTGGCCACGGCATTCTGCGGGGATTTCACAAGCCTTCAAAGAAAAGCGCATCCAGCACACGAACCGGCTCGCCCGCAGCTCCTGCGAAGACCTCCTCGTCGGCTCGCAACCCTGGAACCGGTTTACTCCACTCCGCCGCCGAAAGCACGTCAATTCCCTGTTTGTCCAGTATGTCGCAAATTCGGCCGCGCACCTTCAGGAGTGTTTGAAATGCGCGCTCGCCTTCGGATTTCAGGAACTCAGCCTCCGGATCGATCCGCTGTCCCGTTTCACTGAACCTATGAGACTCGATAGTGGGCTCCGAAAAGGAGCCGTCTTCATAAGTCTCCATGTCACTGAGGTTGATCACCGCGAAAGGAGCGATCAGGGGTACGGCCACCGCCAAGCCGGTTCTTCCACTTCCGGCAACTGTTTCCACGGGCAACTCACTCTCGTCTTCGTCCCCATCCCAATGTGGTTCGGCGATACCTTCAATCTCGGTCTCGTAATGGAATGCGTCGCCCTCCGGGCAGACGAAGAAGAGATGGTAAGACCGCGAGGGCTCCGGATCGTCGGGGGGATATTCATCGTCATCGGAATGATCGAACCATCCTGGCAAGGGTTCCGGCTCGCGTTCATGTGCCAGATGTGCACCCTTGATGCGCCGAATCGCCGACGCCAGCTTCGGATAAACATCCCGGAACCACGACTCCTCGGAGTCGATTGCCATTTCCACCACGCCGTCGGGCCAGGCGCGTTCTATGGCTTCCCGAACATCCTCGCGCAGATCGGAGCCGGGATTCCGCCTGGTTGTAGTGCGCCGGCGACGTGTCTTGGCCATGTCCCTATTTTCTTCGAAACTAACCATCCAGCCGATGGGGATTGTCGCGGGCCGGAGTGCCAAAATGATTCAGGACCCATGTCGGCAAAACATACCTGGACATTCGATCAGGGGGTATACGCCCGCAGAGCGGCGCGGCCTTTAGCGATACTCTCATCCGCGCGTGCTCGTCCGATCCACGGGGGTATGGGGTAAAGCAATCGCCGAAGCACAACGGACATGGACAACATACATCACGAGGCATCGAGAGGCAAACCCATCGCACAAGAGCTGATTGCAAAGTTGCAGCGGCGCGGGCGGGGGAAGGCCGCCAAGCTGGCGGAGGCCATCAATAGTAGCGCCGTGGCAGGAGGCCTTGCCGGCTTCCAGCCCGCGCACGCCGCCTACGTCCACACCCAAAACCAGGTGTCTGTCATGTCGGAGCAACTCACTGCGTTCAAAGAGATGGCGCCATTCGCAGCGGTCATTTCCAGGGCAGAGGATCTCTATATGCCGAGCGCCCCGCCGATGAGCCCGCTCACGACTTCGTACTTCACTTGCTGGGCTTTCTTCGACGCTTGCGCTGGAGCGGCGAACGAGACAATCGGCACCACCGTCCTTGAGTTCGGTGCTGCTTTCGGCGTTGATTCCCAACTGTTGCGCCTCATCCGGCTGATGCAGGACTCGCGGATGGGCATCTATATCCACAAAGCCCGGAAAAACGATCTGGCCATCCTCGAGGATCTCGTCACCGGCGCCACGTTCAGCGCGATCGTTCCGTCCGGTTACCACGGGAAGGAGGGCGAGCTATGGTACGTGCGCATACTCCCGCCGCCAATCCAGGGCAGCGCCGACCACGTGGTCTTCACGACGCCATATATCCTGCTGCAGCCGGGGCTTCGCGACTGGCTGGCATACTTCAGCCGCACGTTCGCGCAAACGGCGCGCGCCCACGACTACGAGCGCCACATGAAGTACGGTCCAACGCGGGAGTACTGGAACGATTTCGTATTCGAGGCCTACGTCAACCACCGGACGGAGGCCATTTATCTCGCCGGTCTTCCCGACATCCCCGAAAGCCGGCCGCACTCCCGGGTGAACGCCTGGGGTTTTGGCAGTTGACTCTTAAATGAAACCCGGACTTATGGACGATTCCGATTCCGAGTGGCAGCGCAAGGGAGCCACCCTCAGCGACAAGACGGCGCGGGAAGAATTCGGGCTGACGCAGGACGAGATCATCCTGGCGATACGGGCCGCCACGCTTCACTACCGGGAAGGCTCGATGTACGGGAATCCCTGGCTGCGGCTTCTTCGGCGAGAGGTGGAGGCACTGGTAGGGAAGAAGCACGGCAACAATTACCTGATGGACCAGCAGGCGAAGACGGAGTTGGCGCGCCTCAACCGCGAACTGAGGCGCCTGAAGGTCCAGATCGCTCGATTGGAGGAGCGAAAGGCAAAGCTGATTGCCGCCTCCGGGAAATGAAGTGGCCTTTTTTATTGCGCTCCGGTGACCGAATCGGGCCGCCTTCGGGTTCTGCGGATTTCGGTAGCCTCGCGAATTACGCGCCAGCCATTCCGCGCGCGAGCCGCCAGGAGAACCAGTCCAGCCACTGCCTCGATCTCGCCCCTCGGAAATGAAAATGCATCTTCGTGCATCTTCTCCGCGAACGAAACCCGCGATTTGCGCGCGCCGCAGCGAACTACCTGTGAGTAAGCCTCACACCCATACGCGAATAGCTCCCGATGGCGAAATTCGACATCTACGAACCTCTCCTGGCCCCGTCGAATATGCAACCCGTGGTGCGCGGGCTTCAGGTAGTGCAGCAGGTGCGCCGTTTCGTGGACGACGACGTCGCTGTATGGATCCTTGCTCTCATAGGCTGACCAGCGCACGTGTGCGAAGTCTCCAGCGAGGCCATCGCACCCCATCTCGACATCGTCGGGTTTGAGCCCATAGTCTCCAAACAAAGCCCACAGAATCCGCCACGCCGAACCCATGAAACAGGTCGACAACTCTGCATCGATGGCCGCCTCGGCCCCCTGAAAATTCAGCACGAACGTCCGAGGCACGATTTCACGCAGTGCGACTTGCTGCCAGTCACGCTGCACAAGCCCCGTCACCATCGGCTCAACGCGCCGCCGAATAGCTTCCGGCGCCACCGGCGGGAGCAATCGAGCTTCCGCGGGAAGCAGATTGGACAGCAGACGGAACAATGTCCGAAGGGCAGACTTTGCCGCTCTGGTGTAAACTTCGTCCTCCCTGAACTGGGCGAGAGTAAACCGCCCGGAGCCTGCTCCACCCCACGTCTCGTCGCCCGTACGCAGAAATCGTTCGATGACAGGCGCTGACAATCCGCCGGTGGTCGCGGTTTGCTCCGCGGCTTGCTGGATGCACCGATTGACGGCTTTGAATCTGTCGTCTTTCATTTCTTTCATGAGTCCGAAGCCACGATCCATACCGCTACGAACAGAGGAGACCGGCTAGTTCATAGACCGAGTCGTAGATCTGGTGGAACTGAGACTCGACTCCCGGCCAGTTTTGTAACCTCTCGAAAACGTCGTCGTCCAGGAGCTGCCGCCCGGGCGAGTCGGGAGGCCCAGCGGGGAGTGCGGGTGCCGACCAGAAGGCTTCGGGATCGGCCGGTAAAGCCGCCAGCTCTATCGGAACGGCGATTTCCGGAAATTCCTCCTCCGCATCTGTCTCCTCAGGCTCCGAAACAGCCGCCGGTCGCCGGTTGCCCAAAATGGCGAGCAACTCATCACGCTTCAGCCCCCGAAGCTCGAACAGGAGGAAAGGATCGTGATCGAAATCGCGCGCAAACTTCAGCCATACGGCCACAAGGTGCTTGCAGGGCTTGAGCCAGTCCGGACAGGCACATTCGAGATGCAGGTCCACATAGCGCTCCGGCATGAATCGGAGCCCGGCTTTTGAGAACGCCGTTTGAATTTCCAGCGGAAGATCGCCCGCGGAGATCGACGACGCCAGCGCGCCGCGGTCGCGCACTTCGGCGAACAGGCCGTCCCACTGCTCGCGCGAGAAGGGATCGAAGGAGATGCGGACGGTATACGGCGGCTCATTCGGGCCCTGCACTTTGGCTGCGATGGTGCGTCCGTCGAAGCGGACCGCAGGCACGCTGCCCTTTTGCGCGTACAGATCTCCTTCGACAAAGCGGCTGCGCTCGGCCAGGCGCTCCATCTTTTCCACCCACGCCGCTCCCCACCAATGGCGCGCCCGGTCTTTACTCATAAACGACGCTCATGAAACGGCCTCCTGCCGAAGCGCGAACAGTTGTTTGATCTCGGCCGTCGAAAGTTCGGTTAGCCACGCTTCTCCGGCGCCAATGACGTGATCGGCAACGGACTTCTTGCGCTCAATCATTTCGTCGATCCTCTCTTCCAGTGTGCCCACGGAAACGAATTTATGTATCTGAACGTTGCGCTTTTGTCCGATGCGAAACGCGCGATCGGTGGCCTGGTTTTCAACGGCGGGGTTCCACCAGCGGTCGAAGTGGAAGACGTGGTTCGCGGCCGTGAGATTCAGCCCCGTGCCCCCGGCCTTGAGCGACAGCACAAACAGGCGGGGACTGCCCTTGCCTCCGTTCTGAAAGCGCTCGACCATCTGGTCGCGTTTGGCGGCGGGCACCCCGCCATGCAGGAAAAACACGTCTTCGCCGAAGGTTGCGGAAAGGTGATGCTGCAGTTTCTCGCCCATATCGACGAACTGGGAGAAGATCAGGGCGCAGTCGCCTTCCGCGAGCAGTTCCTCCACCATCTCGGTCAGACGCGACAGCTTTCCCGATCGGCCCGGGAGTGGCGATTGATCCCCCAGAAACTGCGCGGGATGATTGCAGACCTGCTTCAGTTTGGTGAGGGCCGCGAGAATGACGCCCTTGCGCCGGATGCCAACGGCGGCCTCCAGCGCGCGCGCGGTCTCTTCGACGACGCTCTTGTAGAGCGAGGCCTGCTCCGGTGTCAGGTTGCAGAACACCTTCATCTCCATTTTTGCCGGGAGATCCTGGATGACGGAAATGTCGGTTTTCAGGCGCCTCAGGATGAACGGCGCGGTCAGCTTCCTCAGTTGCAGCGCGGCCCCGGAATCGGTCCCTTTCTGAATCGGGAGCAGAAACCGCCGCCTGAATTCAGTCTGGTTACCGAGAAAGCCGGGGTTCAGGAAGTCCATGATGGACCACAGCTCGCCGACGTTGTTCTCGACCGGCGTGCCCGTGAGGGCGATCCTGTAATCGGCCGTCAGCGATCGCGCGGCGCGAGCCTGGCGCGTCTCCGGGTTCTTGATGTTCTGCGCCTCGTCGAGAATGATTCCGGACCAGGCAATCTCTTTCAATAGATCGAGGTCGCGATGCATGAGCGCATAACTGGAGATGACGAGCGCATGGCGCGCGGCTTGTTGCGCGAATTCCTCACCGCGTGCGCGCGAGAGTCCATGATGGACCAGGACAGGGAGACCCGGAGCAAAGCGCGCCGCCTCCTTCCGCCAGTTGCCAACCACCGATGTGGGGCAGACGAGCAGCACCGGGCGGTCGACGCCGTTGGCATGGTCGCGCTCAAGCAGCGCAAGAGCCTGGACGGTCTTTCCGAGGCCCATGTCGTCGGCCAGGCAAGCACCCAGTCCGTACTGCCGAAGAAATCCGAGCCAGGAGAAACCGCGCAGCTGATACGGCCGGAGGGTACCCTTGAAACCGGTGGGCGGCGGAAGCTCTTCAAAGCGTGTATGGCCTCCCAGTTTCCCGAGCAGCTCGCCGATCCAGCCTTCGCCGCGCGCCTCTTCGCACTGAACGCCCGGAGGCGCATTGGCAGCGCCCAGCGCCATGCGAATCACGTCGCGGGCCGGCGCGGGCTCCCGCTTCCAAAGGTCCAGCGCAGCGCGAATGCTTTGCGGGATCGAAAGGCAGCCACTTACCGTGCACCTTGACAAGCGGAGCGGTGGATGCCGAGAGCCAGTCCAGTTCCTCGCGCGTGAAGTTCTCGCCGCCGATGGCCACTTCCCAGTCGAACCGCATCAACTCACTGAGTGAGAACATGCCGGCGCCGCCGGCCGAATCGACGGCAGACGGACTGATGACCGGGCGGGCCCGGACGTTGACGGAGCGTTCCCGGCGCGTCCACCATTCGGGTAGCACGACGTGGAAACCCTGCTGTTGCAGCAGGCCTCCGGTCTCAGCGAGGAAGCGAAAGGCGCCGGTGACATCGAGGGGAAATGAATCGGCATTCGCCCTGCTGTAGGTCAACGAGATATCGGCGCAAATGGTGGCGGCCCGCGCGAGCAGCCGCGCCGCGATCCGGGGCGGAGCCTTATCGACCGGGAGCGGGGGCCCACCGTGCACCGGTTCGAATTGGTATTTGACGCGCCAGCCGCCGGCTTCCGCGTGCTCGCCGTTCGGCTCCGCTTCCGATTCCCCGCCGGGCTCATGAAGTTCAAAAGAGAGCAGCCACGGAAATACCGCTTCGTGCACGATGGGCCAGCTGCCAGGAGTTGACCCGGTCGGAGAAGGTCGCCAGCAACTCAGGGTTCCCTGGCATTTCGGATTCAATCGTGCGCAGCCTGATCATCCATGCCGCATCGATGTTCCTTTTGTTGACGTCGCGAAGGAGCGAGACCGAGAGCCGCGCCGAACTGCTCGCGGCGCGCGGAAGCACGTCCATCATCCAGGCGACAAAACCTGACAGCAGCACGAATGGATCGTCTTCGGGAGGCGCCTTGGCGTCCGTTGGAGTGATGGCGCGCGCGACAGGCGGCATGGCCCGGGCCAGGCTGCGCAGCCGATCCTGATCGGGCGCGGCAATCAGAGGCTTCCACCGCGCGTGAAAACTCCCTCCTTCGGCAGTCACGGATGGAATAAAACGATCGCGCAGCGCGAGGCCGGCTACGAAGCGGAGTGCGGCCCCCCAGAAGCGCGTACTCGGCGCGAGTTTGGTGTCCCGGTCCTCGGCGTAAGGATTCCGATTGCAGGCATCCAGAAAGTAGAAAGCACTTTCGGCTGAAAGAATCGCAGTTGAGACGATCCATGGTTGAATTTGGGGTTGAATTTGAGGAGCGGTTGGGGCGGAGGGGTTTTGCATCCGGCGCTCCGGAGGCCCAACCGGTTTCCCCTCGATCGTGGGAAGCCAGATTGCAAAGGCTTGGAAGTCAGCGGGGAGATCGGTCTGGTCCACGACCTGCGCGATGGCGCGCCTGATCCGAACGGGTTTGGCGGAAAAGGGCAGACGGCGCGGAGATGACTGGCGCGGATCGACTTCTCCCCAGACAAGAAACTTGCCGTTCCGGAAAGCCGAATGAATTTTCAGGATATCGAGTGCAGACGCGCTCACGTTTGTCGGCAAGGTCATGGGCCGGTAAGGACCGATTCTAACCAACGGCGGCGCTTCACGGCCGATTCGCGCGAAGGCGCATGGCCACGCAGATCGAAGGACGGGGTGGAAACTGCCCACCCAGTTACCCACCCACAGGCGTATTTTTAGTACTTAACTTGAATTTTAATGCGAAAATATCTACTGTATAATCATAGAGTTAGGGAAACCGGGCTGGCTACGAACCAGAAGGTCGGGTGTTCGAATCACTCCGGGCGCACCATTCATATCTTTTTAAACCAACAAGTTAGAAGGTGCCGGCTTTCCGGCAGCAGGCTCGGAATCCCCGAGTGTGCTAGAAAGTGTGCTATTGGGGAGGGAGTTGAGGTAGGTTTCCATGCGGTTTTTGACTTCGGCAACGTCCCTTTCGGAGACGATGTTGTAGCGGTTGTACATCGATTCGGTCTTGTGGCCCGAGACCTTCATGGCCACAGGCCGGGGAACCCCGGCACGATCCATATTGCGAACGGCTGAACGGCGCAAGTCGTGAAAATGAAGCTCCGGCAGCTTCACGGCTGTGCACGCCGTCTTCCACGCCTTGCGAACGCAGGAATCGCCAAGCGGCTGCCCCTTGTGATGGCAGAGATACGGGCACTCGGGAAACTGCTTCCGACTCTCCTTGGCCATTTCGATCCACCCGGCCAACTCGCCATAGATCGGGAGAGCCCGTCCGTCGCCGTTCTTGGTCGTTCCCGGATAGAGCACGATCCTCGTTGGCTCCACCTGTGGCCATGTGATTCCCCTGAGTTCTCCCAATCGCGCGCCGGTGTGGTAGCCGAGCACGAACAGGAGTTTGAGGTAATCAGGAAGCGCGTCGCGGAGTTTCCTGTACTGGTCGTGCTCAAGGAAGCCGGTTCGGACATTGCGTTCAACAAGGCGCGCAATGTGGGGAACCTTGGCCACCAACGGTGGCTCGGCACGATAGGCAAGATTGAACGCTCTTTTCAGAACGGTGAGTTCACGGTTGATGGTCGCGTTTGACGCATTCTCCTCCTTGCGCTTGAGCGTGTAGTTTTTTACCAGCGTGGAACGGAACTCGGCCACACGAGTATCGCCGAAGAAAGGTTTCAGGTGGAGACGGATGCCGCCTTCGGAGTTTCGTGAGTTTCCGGCAAGGTTGCGTGAAATCAACCCCGGATAACTGTTAAGGTCGTTCTGCCGTCGGAATCCCCGGCGAGGAGGAAGGCCATGCCGCGGAGCAAAACACCGACCGTCAACCTTGAAGAAGCCAAAGCCCGCTTCGGGCAATGGAGACAGAATCGCATAGGGAAAGCCCGAATACCCGCTGAGCTTTGGTCGGCGGCTGTCGAGGTGGCCCGGAAGGAAGGGATTAATCGAACCGCCAGGGAGTTGCACGTGGCGTGGGACGATCTGAAGCGGCGCGTGGCGACCACGGGAGAGGTTCGGCGCCAAACGGGTTCGCCGGTGTTTGTGGAACTGGCCGCACCGCAGACACAATCGGTTCCCGAGTGCACCCTTGAAGTGGAAGGCCGCCAGGGCAAGCTGCGAATCCAGTTAAAAGGGGCCTCGGTTTCCGATCTGGCAACGCTGAGTCGGGCTTTGTTTGAGGCTGCGTCCTGATTCAGATCACGCCGCAACTGCGTATCTTGGTTGCGATTGAAGCCATCGACGGGAGGAAGGGTATGGATTCGCTGGCGCAACTGTGCCGGGAGAAACTTGCGGCCGATCCGTTTTCGGGCTGCCTGTTTATCTTCCGCAGCCGCAGTGGTAAGGCGATCAGGATCCTCACGTATGACGGCCAGGGATTCTGGATCGCCACGAACTAACCGTCTTCACACTACACCTCTTCCGATTCCAGTCCAGGACGTTGAGAAATTGGCCGCATACATGCTGCTCGATCCTCCAACCGATCCCATCGGCTGCAATGTTTCAAGGGTATGTCCGCACCCAGAAGCTCATAGAGTTGCCATCCGTGGTCGTTGTAGCAGTGCGCCCGAATGATTCCAGACTTCGCCCACCGGTCCACGGTCTGCTCGTGAATGCCCAGTCGCTCGGCCATCTCCTGCCTGTCCAGCATTCCCCGCTGACGAAGCCGATCATAGCGCGAACGCAGGCCGTAGGTGTGCATGAGATAGGCCACGTGCTTGGCCGAAAAGCGGTCAGCCGCTCGGCCTGGTCGCGCGGATGCTCCCGGGCGAAACCCTCGTTGATCGAGGATGGCGGCGATTTCGGAATAGACATGGTCGTCGAGCAGTCCATCAACCAGTTCGACGATCTCTGGCGGCGTCTTGATCTGCTGCGCAGATGATTTGGGGTTTCGCGTCGTGAGCGTCTCGGTCCTGCCGCCCTTAAACCGGACGTGGATCTTGGTAATTCCTTCGGCCGGGATTTTGATCAGGGTTGCGTCTTCGATGATGTAGGCGAGGAGACGTTTGCGTTCGCGGTTCGCCGTGGCCGGATCATCCCAGATCGTGCGGAAATCCGTCGTTAAGGCGGCCAACCGCTGGCGGATTGCATCGTCCAGAACGACATCGTCCCGCTGTCGCGTCCGAGTACGTTCCTCGCGTGACGCGGCCAGGGCTCGAAGTTTGTCGTTCCATTCCCGCTCCAGAGTGTCGGCAACGAGACGGTTATCCGGATCGACCAGCTTGAATCGGCGCTGTGCGAGATCCGCTTCGATCTGGGCGCGCTCGACGGCACGGCAGCGTAGCTGATCGGCCTCCTCGTATCGAGCCTCGATCTCGCGTCTGATTTCCAGGGCCAGTTCAATGGCCGCAGGCGTCATTTCCCCGGTCACGAGTGCTCCGATAGCTTGGTCGATGGGTGCGCCCGCGATCGACTGGCAGTTCGGCTCGCCACGAGCCGTGTGCCCGCGATCGCAAACATACCAGGCTTCCCGTTTTCCACGCCGCGCGACATACCGAACGCGAAAGTGCCTTCCGCACCGGCCGCAGACGGCGCGCCCCTGGAGCAAAGCCGCTCCCTCGCGCGGCGGGGACGCACGCGCCACATTGTAGCCGTGGCCGTTTGCCTCGAGGATTCTGATGTTCTCCTGAAATCGCTCCCAACTGATGTAGCCGGGATGGGCCTCTGGGATGCAGGCCTGCCAATCGCTTTCTTCACGCTTTCGCTGGATCTTCTTCTTGCCATCGCCGGCCCGCCGGTATTGCCGGCGTCCATACGCGTAAGTTCCCGCATATCGTGGGTTATTTAATGTGCGCATCGCCGTCGATGCGGTCAGGGGCCGGAAAACGGTCGCCTCGCCGCGGAGGCGAGATGGGAAGTCAAGCCCTTCGGTCCGAAATACCTTCACGGTCTGACTTGCCGAACCCACGCGGGAAAAGGTCTCAAAGAAATAAGCAATCGCATCCCGGACTTGAACGTCGGGGTCGAGCACGACGTTGCCGGCTTCGTCGTAGACCAAGCCTGTGGGCAGAGGACAACGATACTCGCCGCGTTGCGCTTTGTTGATGATCCCGCCGCGCAATCGGGCTTTGAGGACGTGAAGTTCGGCTTCGCTCATGGTTCCTTTTAGGCCGAGCAGGAGCCGGTCGTTGAAGCTCGCTGGGTCGTAGACACCATCCTCGTCGAGGATCAGTGTGTCGGCGAGCGCACAGATCTCCAGCAGACGATGCCAGTCGGCGTTGTTCCGGGCCAGGCGCGAGACCTCGAGACCCATAACTATGCCAGCGTGTCCCATGCCAACATCGGTGACCAGGCGCTGAAAACCTTCGCGCCAGGCTGCCGATGCGCCAGACTCGCCCTGGTCGTTGTCGATGACGATAATCTGATCGTCGCGCCAGCCCAATGCTGCGGCACGATTGCGAAGGGCGTATTGACGTTTCGTGCTCTCGACGTTCTCCATGACCTGACGCATAGAGGACTGCCGGATATACAGATACGCGCTTCGCTGAAGATGGTGAGGCTGAACCTTAAGCGATTCATTCATGAGGTTGCTCCGGAAACAGCGGTTGGGATTGCCATGGCGGCAAAGAGGTGGATTACGGTTCTGTGTTGCTCCGGCGGCTTCCAGTTCGATTGTCGGGAGCCGGCCGGTCGCTCGAACGTACGCATGGCGGTCACCGCCCGAGCCCAGCCCCACATGCCCGTATGGAGAAAGAGCATGAGCCCGGCGCGAGCCTCGGGCGGTAACGCATTCCCAAGGGCGGCCATGCGCAGAGTTTCGTATTGCGTCACAGCGATGGACGGGTCGGCCGCAATGTGCTTTGCGTTCGTCATCGCAACGTTTTTTTTCCGGCGACCGCCCGCTCGATCGACCTTGGGTGGATCGCCAGGCCGAATTTCTGCCGAACCAGCTTTGCCAGCTCGCGTGCCCGCACAGGTTGGCCCGCAACGAGCTGCTGCTGGACGAACGCCAGCACCTCGCCCTGCAGCTTATGCGGACCGTGTGGACCGCGCTTTCGGGGTACCAATCCGGCGAGGCCGCCCTTGTCGAAGCTAGCCTTGGTCTGGTAGTAGGTCGGCCTCGATACCCCGTATTTCTCGGTGGCTTCGGTCACGGAGGAATTCTCGACCGATACCTGGCGGAGCATCTCATATTTGACCTGCACGAGATCGCGCGGGTCGAAGAATCCGTTTTCCTGAAACTTAGGATCACGCACCTTGCTCGGGGTTGGGTTTAGAGTGCCCTCTTCGAGGAGAGCCTTGACCTTCGCGGTTTTCGCATTGATCTTCGCGGGTATCACCTCCTTTGGGATGCATATAAAATTATGCCGCACTGCCAGATGGCATGCAAGTATTCTATTTCGTCCTGTAATCCATCTGCAATGCACAAAGCCGCGCACACAAGAGACGGATAACCGGCATATTGCGGCGTAGTTGCATTTACACATGCGGCAGAATCCCCTTTACACTCAATCCGGACACGACCTCCGCCTGCCGAGGTCTTCCACCAGCTTTGCGAGTTCCAATAGATCCGCAACGCGGAAAAGCGCGCGACTCCCACCCATGGCGATCTCCGGATCAGGAGGAACCAGATCCGTCCACTGCGGCGGGATCGAGCGAACGGTTACATCATCGACACGGAGCAGAAGGCGCTTTCCATAGCGGTTGCACCGCTCACCTACGCAAGCGAACTGCCTGCCACTGAGCGGATGAAACGGATGCGTTACCCGCACAAGACCCGCAGCTGTGATTGCATCATCTGCATTTCGGATGGAGCTACAAGCGCCTTTCAAAAGGCCGTTTCAGGTAGTGGCCGACAGGAAACGAACCGGCAAAGACCCTGCGCGCGCATCAGGCTCAGTTGCTGCTCGCCGCAGGTAATCCGGATACCGAAGCAGCGCCCGTGTGGCGGCGCGTGAGCGCATAAAATAATTTGCCCCCGAGGCTTGCGTTCCGGTTTTCGTTCTGGCACACTGGCGGCAGATGCCAGTTGAGTGGCGATATCGAGGCAGAGCGGTAACAGCCGAGGATATCGTTTTCATACGGCAGTTCATCGCCGGCAATCCTTCCATGAGCCGCCGGAAATTATCGGCGCAGCTGTGCGAAGCATGGCAATGGAAACAGGCCAACGGGGCGCTGTGCGATATGGTCTGCCGCGGTCTTCTGCTGATGCTGCACCGCGCAGGCGAGATCGAACTGCCCGCAACTCGTCAGACCTCGCTCAATCCGTTTGTGCAAAGAAACAAGCCTCAACCGGTTCTGATCGATACGTCGGCGCTCCACGGCGGCCTCACTGACATCCGGCCCATCTCGCTCGAACAGGTCAGAAGAACATCCGACGAACCCCTGTTCAACAGTCTCATCGAACATCATCACTATCTCGGATACGAGCAGCCGGTGGGCGAGCACCTGAAGTATCTGGTGTGGGCGCAGGGAAGACCCATCGCCTGCATGGCATGGAGTTCGGCGCCGCGTCATCTGGGCAGCCGCGATCGCCACATAGGCTGGTCTGCCGAGGCGCGGCGGCGCAACATCCGCTTCGTTGCTTACAACACAAGGTTCCTGATTCTGCCCTGGATGCGGGTGCCGCATCTGGCGTCGCACATTCTGGGGCGCATAGCGAGCTCATTGTCGAATGACTGGGAACAACTCTACGGCCATCCTGTTTACTTCGCCGAAACCTTCATCGATCCCGGCCGCTTTCGCGGAACCTGCTATCGCGCGGCAAACTGGAAACTGCTCGGTCTGACCACAGGACGCGGCAAGGACTCTACCAGCAAACGCCCCAACCGTTCCATTAAAGAGGTGCTCGGCTATCCGCTGACGCCCCGCTTCCGCGAGCTGCTGAGCCAGTCATGAGGGAAAAAACAACCTCCCGGCGCCGGATCGACGTGAATGTGGATGAGCTGGATCGGATCATCGAAGCCGCCATGCAGGCGCCTCTGAACGAGGCCGATGGCAGGACGCTCAAAACCGCCGTGCATGCGATGGCGGAAAGATTAGTGCGGCGGCGGAACACGGAGAAGACCAGCGCCGTGCTGGAACCGAAAGTACCACCCGCCGCAGTCGATACGCCGGAACCGGAGCAACAGGCGGCTGCGGGACACGGGCGCAATGGCGCAGCTGCATTTACGGGAGCAAATAGAGTCGCCGTCGCGCATGCCACTCTTCACTCCGGCGACCCCTGCCCGGGATGCCAGGAAGGAAGAGTGTACCGTCAGAAGGAACCGGCGACGGTGATCCGCATCATTGGGCAAGCGCCGCTGAAGGCGACTGTGTTCGAGATGGAACGGCTGCGCTGCAATGCCTGCGGCGAGATGTTCACCGCCAGCCAACCGCAGTCAGCGGGTCCGGAAAAGTTCGATCCGACAGCAGTGGCTATGATCGCGCTGCTGAAGTACGGTACCGGAATGCCATTCAACCGGATGGAGCGGCTGGAAGGACAACTGGGAATGCCGCTCCCGGCCGCCACCCAATGGGAGTTGATGGAGGCAGCCGCGAAGCGGATCAAACGCATACTGGACGAGTTCATCCGGCAGGCGGCGCAGGGCGGCGTGATGCACAACGACGACACGAGCATGCGGGTTCTGAAGTTGGCACGGAATACCGATGATGGGCGCACCGGAGTGTTTACAAGCGGTATCGTATCGATCTGCGGCGGGTGGAAGATCGCGCTGTACTTTACAGGCTGGAAGCACGCGGGAGAAAATCTTGCCGATGTTCTGAAGCAGCGCGCGGCGGAGTTGAAAGCGCCGATCCAGATGTGCGATGCGTTATCGCGGAACTCGCCGAAGCTTATCGAAACCCTGCTGGCCAACTGCCTGGCGCACGGAAGACGGCAGTTTACGGAAGTCGCGGAGAGCTTTCCCGACGAATGCCGGTATGTGCTGGAGTCGCTGGGCGCGGTATACGGCTTCGATGCCGAAGCGAAGGATCTCGGCCTGACGCCGGAGGAAAGGCTGACGTTTCACCAGACGCACAGCGCACCGGTGATGGAAGATCTGCGCCAATGGATGGAGGCTCAGTTCGCGGAACATAAGACGGAACCGAACTCGGGGCTGGGCAAGGCAATCTCTTACTTACTGAGACACTGGACGAAACTGACACTGTTCCTTCGGCAGCAAGGCGCGCCCCTCGATAACAACGTCGTCGAGAGGGCACTGAAGAAAGCGATTCTGCACCGCAAAAACGCACTCTTCTATAAGACGATGAACGGTGCGCGCGTGGGCGATCTCTTTATGAGCATGATCCACACCTGCGAACTGAACAAGGTCAATCCATTCGATTATGTGACGGCGTTGCTCCGGCATCCCGCGGAAGTGGCTGTGCGTCCGGCGGAGTGGATGCCCTGGAACTACAGACACGCCGCGAACGCCGCGGTCGCGTAATATCATGGTTCGGTCGCATGGCCGAAAGCATTAGATAATCGCCATACGGGAACAAGGCTCTCAAATGGCCGCCAGACGGGCATCCAAAACAGCAAAACCGAAGAGGGTTTTTGGCCAGCGCCAGGAACCGGCGAAAATGTTTCGCGTTGGCCTCTACGCGCGCGTGTCCACGCACGACCAGCAGACTCTGTCGTTGCAGATGCGCGCCATGCGCGAGTATGCGGCGAAACGCGGCTGGACCGTCGCGGTTCAGATCAAAGAAGTCGGTTCGGGTGCGACAGAGCGTGAGCTCCGAGAGAGTCTACTTGCAGCGGCGCGTCGGCGCGAGATCGATGTGGTGCTGGTCTGGAGACTGGACCGATGGGGCCGGTCGCTCGTCGATCTGGTCGTCACGTTGAAGGAACTCGCCGAACTGGGTGTCAGTTTCGTATCGCTCACCGAGGCACTGGACCTGACAACGCCAACGGGCCGCGCCATGGCCGGGTTGCTTTCGGTGTTCGCAGAGTTCGAACATGAGATTCTCCGCGAGAGGATTCGCGCCGGCATTGCCGAAGCGCGGCTGAAGGGAAAGCGCTTCGGGCGGCCGCTGACTGCGGCAAAGAAGGCCGGCCAGATCCGGAAGCTATACCGTGGCGGCGTCAGTAAGGCCGAGATCGCCCGCCGTCTCGATATCGGCCGGACTTCCGTGCGCCGGATACTGTCAACAAAGCAGCCATGAAGAAACAAGCCAAAGATCCGGTTCGCGAAGACCGAATTCATAACGAAGCCATCGCGGATGCCAACGGGCCGGAGGAGCAGGTCATGGGGTGGCGTTGCTACCTGGATGACAAAATCCGATTCCCTTTTCAAGCCAGATGCATCGCTCGCAGGATCGTTTCACCGCTGAGGGAAGGGGAAACCGTCGAAGTCCATCGCATGGCTCCGGAAGAGGCCTGCTCGACTGAAATGCTCGTGCTCATCCGCTGGCACGGTCGAGTCATGGCCGTTCCCCTGTCCCAACTGGCGGCTATCGACCCCGACGACGCCACCGCCGAGGCTATTGGCGACTGGCATTACTGGGCGGCGAGAGGTTACCTTTTCTGAGTTTTCAGTCGGACCCGCTGCGGTTACGCACGCTGACCGAAAACTCACTTTCCATCGATGTGCGAAAACCTTAGTGTTGAATATCTTCTTCATGAGGTTTTTTCCTTGCGGCCAAGGACCTCGTTCGGCCGTCATCTTCTAAGGCGCAGGAACCGGGCGAAAGCCTACAAGGCATCGGTGACCCTGTACCCCCGAGACCGCACCCGCCGCCGGATCTGAGGTAGTGGAGAACTCCGTTATAGCCAGATTGGGAGTCCCATAGATGTTGCCGGCGGCAGGTTCTGTCCATTCTGCAGCGCCGGGATGAGAACCACGGTTAACGGCCTGAAAGGCCAAAACCTTAACGGAGCCGTCGGGGCGGATTTGATATTGGTGTCAGTTTCCGGGCCCTGGCAGACACTACTGTTTCGCCGTCGCCCCCGGCTTCGCGGCGGTGGTAGTCGCGCATCCCGTAATTGCCGGCAACTGGGTCGGATCGGCGTAGTACGACATCGGAATCACCGGAGTCCCATCGCTCCATTTACCCATCGTGGTCTGTGCGGCATTTCCGTTGCCCAGGAAGGTGCTGCAGGAGGTCCCGCTGAAGGCACAGGCTGCCGCCGCTTCCGAGAGTTTCCAGGTGACGAAGTAGTCGCGCGCGTCAACCGTGGCATCGTCGCTGTAGCCGTTGGTAGTCGGGTAGAAGTGATTCCCGATCTGATTCGGCACGCCGTGGTTGTCGGTGTGGAAGAAAAGATAGTTCTTCTGCGCAGCCGGCACCTGAGGCGTGGATTCGAAGATCTGGACGCCATTCGCCGAACAGGCGACGTTATCCTGATCTGACGAAACGATCGTGAATTGGAGGTTCGAGGGTATGTTGGCGAAGGTCGGGGTCGGCAAAAGACCCAGACTGGCCGGTTCGATCATCACCAGCGCCTCGGGCTGCGGGAAGGGAGGAACAGCCGTCGATTGGGCGCCCGCGAGCCACGCGCTGATCCACCCGCCGAAGGAATGTCCCACGATGATGTTCTTGACAGTGCCGTTGGCATTCAGCGCAGGCTTCACGTGGCTTTCCCAGTAAAAGTTCTGCAGCCGGTAGAGAGCATCGGTCCAGGCAGCCTGCGCATTCATCGGATAATCCGCGAACGTGCTGGTGAGGGTAGCCTGGTACTTCGGCCACACCACGATGTAACCGTGCTGGACCATATCGGTGATCCAGTTCTGATAATAGGTAATTGTGAACGCCCCGTAGCCATGCAGGAAGAGAATCACGGGCGCACTGGCCGGAACCGGGTCCGCGGGCTCGAAAATGTAGTACTGGTAATTCAGGTCGTAAAAGCGGTTGTTGGCGTAATAAGGGCCGTTGGTGATCACCTGAAAATTGCTGTAGCCGGTGCCGCCGGGTCCGGATGTCGGTTGGGCGGGCGGAGTCGGGCAGGTCGGTTGCGCGGGGACACAGGGTCCGGAGCTGATCAGCCGCGGGGCGAGAGCCGTGCTTCCGAGAAGACCGCCCGCGACCAGCTGGGTTCGTTTCTGCAACCGGCTTACCGCCAACTCCAGTTTCCGCGATGGGGCGGAGTTATCCAGGCTTCTTCCATCCCGCAGTTTAGCCAGCAGAGCGTTCAGCGATTGAAAGTCTCCCTTCGCGGAATCCTGCTCGGCCTGAGCGAGCAGGTCGCCCATCTCGCCTGTCTTTCCGGCGCTTTCCAGAGCCGCGCGCACATCCGCGAAGGTAACCTCAGGGAGCTCCGAAGGATAGAAAACAAAGTTGGAAGGCCCCGACAGCGTCCCGGAAGCATCTTCCGATTTGATTTCATACGCGTACTGCTGACTGGGATCGACCAGGCGATCCTGATACACCAACTGGTCGGTCGTGCCGATTTCCTGCTTCATCCCGCGCAACGCCGGCGGCGTGCCACCGGCCGCATCCGCGTCGGCCTTGCTTGTCTGATAGGTCCAGCGGAAAACGTGGTAGGCTTTGGGGCTGCCGGAAGCCGGGGCGTCCCAGGAAAGGAGAATGCCATTCGGTCCCCCTTCGACCTGGACATGTTTTGGCTGCTCGACCACAGGCGGACCAGCCTCTACGGCCGACACAAATTTGGGCGTACCGGAAGCGGTTGATGGTGTTGTTACACCCGCGCAGGTGACTCCCGTGGGTTTTCCCTGGAATATTTCCAGCCCGTAGTATGGGTTCGCGGTACCCACGAAGAGGCCCAGGCACGGATAGGGAGTCTCGAAAAGGGAGCGCCCGCCGATGTTGAACTTGCTCCCCAGGCCGTCCTGCTCGGTCTCGGTAAAGTAGGTGCCGTCCTCGGTCCACCACAAGTCGAACCCATACTCGTCGTCGGCGGAGATTCCGGTCGCCTGAGTGCCGAACCGGAGTTCGGTGGATTCGTCAAAGGTGCCGATGTAAAGGCGGTTATCGTAAATCACCTGACGCCACATGTGTTCGTTGAGATACCAGCCGAAGCCGGCCGGTAACCCGCTCAGAGAATTTTTCTGCCCGATCGGAGTGCTCCGGGAGTTTCCCGCGACGATGTCCCAGGTGTTGTCCGGATAAATGCGGAACAACTCCGCGGTCTGCGTGTTGAGAGGATTGCCACGGTGCACACCGTCCCCTCCCACGTAGAGGTCGCCGTCATAAACTTTCATACTCAGCGCGATGGGGTTCCCAAAGCCCGCCGGCGCGTACCCTCCGTTGGGAAGCGCCGTCGTATATGTGTAGGGAGGGGGACTCGCAAACGGATTGGTGTACCCCACCGAAAATCCGTTGGGCTGGCTGACGAAGGTTACATAGAGATTGTTGTTGAACCAGGCAATTTCGTAACTCAGCGTAGTCGGGCTGCTGATCTGCTGGAAGGCATTATCGCCTGCGCTGGGATTGGAGGACATGACGACGGTACCCTCACCCTTCCAGTCGGTGGCCATGGCGAACATCGTATTATTCTGCTCGATCATGCCGCGGAAACAGGCATTGCCCAGGTTTCCCATGAAAGTCCCGGGATCCTGCGGAATCGCCTTGAAGTTGATGCCATCCGTGGTGCGCAGCATGCGACCGCCGGGAATGCCCGGATGGATTTCCACCGAAGAGCACCCGCCAACATACAAAGCCTGTGTCCCATCGGTCTCCGTATAGACGAGCATGCCGCGGAAGCCAATGTCCTGAGCGGTGTAGAGGACGGGATTCGTACCGGGGATCGGGACGGTGTTCGGGGATTGAAACACCCTGGTCCATATCTGGTTTGAGGGATCGTAGCTCCAGATCTCCGCCTGCAGAGGCAAATCGTCGATATTGGCCGCGCAGCTGATATCCGGATCTGTCGGCGGATACGGATAGGCGGCGGGGTCCACCTGATGCGACGCCTGGGAGGTAACGCACTGATAGGCGCGGTTCGTTCCCACGAACAATTTCCCCTGGAACCAGGCTATGGACCACGCCCAGGTATTCTGCCGGTCCCCGAACCCCTGGGGCGCTATCAGCTTGAAATTCGAATCGCTCAACAGCGGCGGATATTCGTAGGTGGCGATCTGAGCCGCGGCAGGCCGCGCCAGCAGAACAAGCGCAACTCCGAGGCTCGCTCCCAAACCGATTTTCTTATACAAAATATGCCTCCATCAGAAAGTGTTATGTTTATTGAAATCCGGCGCGAAATGAAATCAGGCGCCAGTATCCCGGGTTTGGCGCTATTTATTTGGCGCCCAGCGACAGAGCCTTGACATGGGAATCGGCCTGCCCGTTACTCCATTCAAAGGCGAGCGGCGATTTTGCGATCTTAGCGACGGCTTTGGATCGCTAGCGGGATCGGTATTCCCGCTGCTGAAAATTTTGGGGATCGTCGGCCATCAGACCGCTGACAGCAGGCAAAAAACGTCCTCCGAAATCGTACAATCTGTTTTTTGAACACATGGCGATATTGTAAGCGGACGCCAATGTGTTTGCAAGACACCTGTGTCCAGTAGTACCACTCAAACTACCGGCCGGATTGGCGAACCCCAATGTTTCCTATGTCGGCAGCAGGCGCTGAGAATTGGCAGGTTGGATTCCAACGGATCGCACTTAGACAGTGAGTGGTCCATCATACCAATTCGATAGGATAAGTTCTATTTGCCCGCCAGCGCAACGCAATGGGGCAAACGCCGCAGTCCGGGTTTCTGCGCTGGTTAGACCGGAGTTCTGGGGAAGTTATAGCTTGGAGTTGGCGGACCCGGGATGGCCGCACAACTATTGGGACGCCCGGGCGCACGCTCACCACCGAATATCGTGCTGGTTAGAGGGAAATCAACCGTGGGAACGTACGCTCCCATGAAGCCCCGCACGTTGTTGTACTCCATGGTGTAATTAGGCACGTTGGATGTCGAACAAGGGAAAGTCGGGCTCGGTAGCAAATCCCGGATCAACAGGCTGTTGAACCCGGGCGCCGCGGAAGTCAGGAACGGGGCGAGATTAAAGTAGGTATAGCCATTCGCCGTGGTGACTCCGGCGGGAGGCTGATTCGTAATGCCGACAATCAGCGTCACCTGCCCGTTCGGGCTCACTACAAACTGGGAGTCATTCAGCGCCCACAGCACACTCTCCGCACCATAGGAGAGCGTGCTCGGCGGCGTATAACCGGAGACAGTCGTCGCCGTGAATTCGAGGCTGAAGTAACGCATGGCTTCGGCCCCGGTCAGTACACAGAAGTCGAGGACGGGATTGCAGGGTACGAAGGGCATGTTCGTAGGCAGTTGAAACCGCAATCGCATGACGTTGGTCCCGCTTAGAAAGCCCGTCAGATCGCTTTGAGGCAACATGGCCGATATGTAGCCGGCGGCGGTGTTGTTCCGTCCCACCCAGTCGGACGACCGCACCCACTGAGCCTGCTGGCCAGCCGTGGTGTCGTTCGGATAAGTCTCGGTCGGAGTGATGGCGGCGGTGCCAAAGTACTCTCGATGCGCGGCGATTTGCGCCTGGTTCAGCCAGGCTGGGTCGAGCTGACCTTCTCGGTGACGGAAACGATAGGCTTGCCGGTTGGATTATCGCTGGTGGTCGCCTGCTCGGCTGTAAGCGGGCATCCATTGCTCAACTGCACCACAAATACCGTGGGAGCGGGGGGTAACGTTTTCCCATTCTGAAAACCGTAATCGAAATAGTCGCGCAACATAATTATGCCTCCTGAGTTCGCTCCTGTCTGGTGTGCGGGAAACGGCGGCGGAGGGGGTGGATAGACGGCGCCGTTCCATGTGTACCCCGGATGAATCTGGGACGCGTTGAAAACAGTCTGACCGAACGTGGACGTTGTGCCGCAGCCCGGCGCGACGGCACCCATGGCGCCTCCAAATGAAACCGTGAATCCATACATCTGGTTCGGTTGATAGGGAGTCCAGGGGGTAAAGGGATTTACCATGTCGCTGAACAGCGGCGGAAACTGATAATCGTAGAGGTAATTTCCCGGCGAGGTTGTCACATGGCTGTCGTAGAGGGTTGCCGACATGAAGCGGGAGTTGGGAAAGATACCCAGCACGACCGTATACGATACCTCGTGGTACACAGCACTCAGATCGCCGGTATCCTGAACACCGTTGCTCGTCGGGCCGGAACGGGTGTCCCTCCGCCCTTGGCGGCGGGGGCGCGGCGATCGATCCTTTCGCGACCTGGCTTCCGACCGGAATCCAGTCAAGCGTGTCGCCCGAACGCGTGCGGGTGGTTGCTACGATCTCGAGCCGCCGTCGCCGCGCCAGAAAGTACTCGGCGATCTCGGGGTTGAGCGCGGCCGGATTCGGATCGACATCGGGCATCGAGCCGTCTGGCTGTCGGTGTGGATTGCGAATCATCGCTATCAGCTTATACCCGCTGCGCCTTCCCGACGAGGGGCCTGATTGTGGTTTTTCACACCGACTATTTCAGAAATATCTGGCGTCAGCGGAGGAGATTGTGGTTAAAATACCCTGTTTGAGAAAATAAACCCGGAAATTCCGAGTCCATTCGGAATAACATCCGAAACAGGATCGAAATTCCTATGAAATGGAATTTTCATAAACCGGAAAGGAAGAGATACCACATGGCCGAAGCATTGAATCCGAAGGAAATCGCAATGGCAGCGGCGCAAGGCGTCGCGATTGCATTGAGTGCGCGAACGGCGAAAACCGGCGGAGGTAAGGACGAGTTGTACAAACCACCACGTCTGATCTGCGGGATTCCGCCTGTCCTCTACGCCATAGACTTCGCGCCTGACGGGCAGGGCGGCTTTACTCCGGGCGGCATTCAACCACAGAAGGAATAATAGGCAGTGGCTCAGAGTCTGCTGTGCCCGAGTTCACGGGGCACGCTCGAGGATTCGGTGCTGATCGGCGTAGTGACCAGTCACGGCGATGGCCCGCGCGTTATCCCGACGGAGCACGCCATGCCGGTGACGGCCGAAATCCTGCGCATGGCCGAGCCGGTGGGGCCGAGCGAGGTTTTTCGCTTCGCGTCGCCGTGCCAGACCGGGAGATGCCCTCACTTCCAAAACGAAGCGTGCCAGCTTGCGGTGCGCAGCGTGGAGTTGCTGGAAGCCGTGGCGGACGGTTTACCGAAATGTCCGATCCGGTCCCACTGCCGGTGGTTCCGCCAGGAGGGCGCGGCGCTCTGCATGCGGTGCCCTCAGGTGGTTACCGACCAGTTCGATCCCTCCGAGACGATGGTTCAGATTGTCTACGGCGTTCGTCCGGCGTAATCGCGCAGGGATCGGACGCCCAATGAACTGACAAGCGTTCGTATGCAGCATGACTTCATGCATCGCCGTTCTTCAATTTATGTATGGCGCCGCACCGGAGCCGAAGTTGCCGCCTCCGATCCGGATCCGGATATCCCTCTGCCTGATTCGCTGCCAGATCCCGATGAACCTGGCCCCGACTTGTTCCCGCAAATCGATCCCGACGGGCCTGAGCCCGTGTTCTGAGTTTCTCCGGGAAGAGAGACCATCGCCAAACTACGACCCGTGATGGATACCACAAAAACGGAGTTTGGCAACGAACCGGCAGGGTTGTTTGCGAGCGATGTCGGACGTGAGCATTGTCGCGCCGCGGACCGCCTATTCGGGCGGACGCCCTGCAACGGGCGGCGATCGGACCGGCCCGATTGCGGGCATCGGACACCTCGTCGTTCAGTTTTTCGAGTGGTTCGGTCGACTGGCCGCATTTTTCGGCTGTGTCGTGCGGGCAGCGGTTCGACCGCCGTGGGAATTCCAAGAGTTGATCCGGCAGTGCGATTCCGTGGGCTCGCGGTCGTTACCGCTGGTTGCGCTGGCGGGAGCGGCGACGGGCGTTGTGATATCGCTGCAGACGCAGGACAGCCTGTCTCACTTCGGCGCCAAGTCGCTGCTCCCCTCGGTAATCATGTTCTCCATTATCAAAGAGACAGGACCCGTTATTACAGGGCTGGTGGTGAGCGGTCGCGTGGGCGCGGGCATCGGGGCCGAACTCGGCTCGATGAAAGTGACCGAGCAGATCGACGCCATGGAAGCTTCGGCCATCGATCCCTACAAGTTTCTGGCGGCTACACGCGTGGCGGCATGCATTCTGATGCTTCCGCTGCTCACGCTGGCCGCGGATTTCTGCGGCGTAGCGATGGGATGGGTTGCAGCCACGCTGGCGCAACCGATTTCGCCGCGGCTCTTTTTAGCGGATGGAATCAAGGATGTGACCTTCCATGATTTCATTGCTCCCACTCTCAAGACAGCCGTCTATGGATGGATCATCGGCCTCATCGGCTGTTTTCAGGGAATGAATGTGAAGGGAGGCACGGAAGGAGTGGGGCGTGCCGCCACCAGCGCGGTCGTGCTCTCGTCGCTGTTCATCATTCTCGCCGACGTCGTGCTGGTGAAGCTGATTATGGTGTTTTTTCCGTAAGGAGCGCTATGCAACATCCCGAACCTTCGGTGGCGGTGAAAAACCTGCAAAAAAGCTTCGGGGATCAGACCGTGCTCAATGGAATCGACCTCGAAATCGCCGAGGGCGAAAGTGTCGCGGTGCTCGGCCGGAGCGGCGGCGGAAAGAGCGTGTTGCTCAAACTGATCGTCGGATTGCAGCCGGCGGACGGTGGCTCAATTCAGGTTGACGGAAAAGAGATCCGCGAATTGCCGCGGCGGGATTTGAATGAAGTCCGAAAAAAGATCGGCTTCCTGTTCCAGCAGGCCGCGCTCTACGATTCGCTGAGCGTGGAAGATAACGTGGCGTTTCCGCTGGAGAGGCACACCAACATGCCGGAAGACGAACGGAGACAGAAGGCGCGCGAGTTGCTCAAGAGCGTCGGAATGGAGAAGGACTTCGCGAGGATGCCATCGGAAATCTCGGGTGGCATGCAGAAGCGGGTGGGTTTGGCGCGTGCTCTGGCGCTGGATCCGGTTATCTTGTTGTTCGACGAACCGACCGCCGGACTGGACCCGATCACTTCCGGCGAGATCGCCGACCTGATCGTGCGGTTGAGACAGGAACAACGAAAGAGGGCAGCCTTGATCGTGACGCATGACATCCACAGCGCGAGGGTCTTCGCCGATCGCCTGGTCCTGCTGAGGGAAGGCAGGATTATCGTTCAGGGAAGCTTTGACGACCTTGCGCGCAACGAAGATCCGTTCGTTATGAGGTTCATGCGGGACGGAAGCGGCCCCGAAGGGCAGGGAGAGGGAAGTAGCGTCGGGGGAAGGTAACGTTATGTCGCGTATGTTTCGCTTGGGAATTTTCGTGGTGGCCACGCTATCCATACTGGGCGTCGGCGTCTTTCTGATCGGCAGCAGGAAGATGCTGTTTCAGTCGACTTACAGCCTCAACGCGGAGTTCAGGAATGTCGCCGGCCTGACTGACGGAGCGGAAGTAAGGATCGGTGGGTTTCATCAGGGCTCTGTGACCCATATCACTTTGCCGAAACGCCCCGACGAGAACGTCAGAGTGACGATGAGCCTGCAAAAATCGAGCCGGGAGGTCGTCCGGAAAGACTCGGTGGCGTCCATTGCAACGGAAGGACTGGTGGGAGACGAATATGTGGAAATCACGTTCGGCTCGGAGGGCGCGCCGGGCGTAAAAGGTGGAGACACAATTCAGGGGCTGCCTCCGCTTCAGATGTCGGACCTTTTGAAAAAAGCGGATGGCCTTCTGGATAACGCCTCGACCGCGGTCCAGGGCATCGGCGAAAGCGCCGATAATCTGAAGTCCATCAGCGCCAAAATCAATACGGGTCAGGGAACCGTCGGCGCGCTGATCAATGACAAGACGATTTACAAGGAAGCCACGGCCGGCGCAACCGAGCTTCAGGAGGACATGGAGGCGCTCAAGCACAATTTCTTCCTACGCGGCTTTTTCAAGAAGCGGGGTTACGAAGATTCGGTCGAACTGAAGCAGCACGAGATCCCGCAGCTGCCTGCCGGCACCTATGACAAGAAGTTCGTTTACGACTCGGGCCATATCTTCGAGAAACCGGACACGGCGGAACTGAAACACCAGCAGGCCCTGAACGACGCCGGACACTTTCTGGAACAGAACAGGTTCGGATTGGCGGTAGTGGCGGCCCACACCGGCATGAAGGGCGATACGGAGACCGACCGCACGTTGACTGAGGCACAAAGCATGGTGGTCCGCGATTACCTGGCGAAGAACTTCAAGTTGGACGATACGCGGCTGAAGACGATCGGACTGGGGAAGGACGCCTCGCAAGACGCGAGTCAGGTGGAGATTCTCGTGTATCCGGGCGATGCCGCGAAGGCAGGGGAAAAGCCGGCCAACAGCACCAGCCGCGCCGCGAACAGTCCGACGCCGGGCAGGTGATTTGGCACATCCCGGAGCAAATCCGTCCCTAAACCCGCGAGCCCGCGACCATTCTCACGCTGGTACGCGAGTTGCTCTAAGCACCGGTGGAGGTTATATCCTTGCACACATTAAGACTTATGATTGCGGCAGCGGCGCTTCTGTCGGGTCTTGCCGTCGCGGCTCCGGCACAGGACCGGGCGCGTGACGTTATTGACCGGACGCAGGGCGATCTTCGGAGAGCGTCGGACTCCGAACTGCATCGAGGCAAAGAGGTCTCGCGCTACGAAAACGCCCAAAAACATTTATCGGACTTCGATCGCGAGATGACCAGAGGCCACTTCGATAAAGGTCGGTTGGATGCTGCCATTGACGATTTGAAAGACGTGGTTGACCACAACACGCTGGATCCCGAAGATCGTGACGCTTTGCGGAGAGATCTCAGCGATCTGCGGATTATGCGTGACGACCGCGACCGCCCTTAGGGGAGCAGCAGCCTTGCACGGATCAGGGATCCCACCTGCTGCCAGACCGCCGGATCGGATTCGATCTCGATGTGGGCCTTCATGAACCAGCGGGCGTACCAGGGATATCCTTCGCAACTCACCGGTTTGGTTTTGTAGTTCGAACGATAATTGCCCAGAATCTCAGTGTGTGCGGGTTGGAGGGCTCGTATTTGCGACCGCCCATGCAGGAGTCCGTCCGATTGATAGAAGTTGACGGCCTGAGTCACATTTGCCGGTATCCACGCATCGTCTTCGCCTGGCTTTTGCACGCTGTCCACCTGGACGGTCAGCAGAACGGGTATTCCGTCGGCCCCAAGTGCTCTGGCCAGGGTAACCGCTTCTGAAGCGCCCCAACTGTGTCCGTAAATAGCGATCCGGGCGCTGCCTTTCTCCGCTTCCGACAGCGTTCCGTCGTTGTTCGTGTCAAGCAGGCGCAGGACTTCATGGCGCGCCTCCTGACCGTGGCGATTCTCGAACATTCTGGCCTCGAGCCCGGCAGGGTATTCCTCGCCGAGATGCTTTGCGAGTTGAACTTCGTAGTGAGTCGCATTGTTACGCCCGACGAAGCCACCGACAAAACCGATTACGATCGCGCCGGGTTGTGCCGCGGGCGGGCGGCTCATTGCGGGGAAACCTGAAAGGAGTAAGAGCAGAAAGGAAGCCGGAGCAGAGAACCGCCGCGAGACAAGGTAATTCATGAGGCAGACGACCGGGAGTGGAAGAAACCCAACTCCCACTGAATTCTAACATTCAGTTGCGCTATGGCGCGCTCAGCACGTGCAACGTCACCGCCGCGGCTGCGGTCCCGTTCGTCAACTCCCTCACCACCCCATCCGGTTCCAGGGGGGTCTCCCCATCGGCAACCGCGGCCCGGCGGGGATCGAAGTGCCCCCCTTCCACGAGAGCATAGGCAAGGCCGCCCCCGACAGCGGGATGCAGCACCGCGAGCGTCGTGAGCGGGACGATATACCGCTTCGATTTGATCAGCGACTCCAGAACTCCCCGCACCGCGCTGCTGCGAGGCACGGTGCCCGGAACCTGTGCAATGACCAGGCTAGATACTTGAAGATCGGGATGCTTCCTGCCATAGTTCACCAGGCTTTTGGACGCTTGTTTCGGGGTCATAATTCCCAGGTCGGCGCTGAAGTTTCGGTGAACCGCTTTTGGATAATAGAAATCGACCGTCTGCCGGACAAAATCCGCGCAGTTCCTGAACAGCAGGTTAAAACGATTCCGGTTCACGCTCGCATTCAACTCCCGAATCAGCGCGTCGTCCTGCTCTTCCGTCGTTTCGATCCCGAAAGCGTAGATGGTCCGGTCATATGCTTCGCCGGCCAGCTGGGTCCAATCTCCCTGTGGCATGCTCCCATCGCTTTCGTCGGGCGCGAGATTCTCCAGATGGGCGCGCCGGTAACTGTCCCGAAGCGAGGCAACGTCCCCCGCGCTCACCCGTGCCGGAACCCGATCCGCCGTGTCCACCGCGTACAGATAGGGAATCAGGGGAATCGCGATCCAGTCGTAACCGCCCACCCTGTGATACCGGCTGATCACGGCGCCTGTTTCGTCAGGCTGACAGCGACGGACGGAAAGCGGCGTTTCCGCGCAGATGCGTGAAAAATAAACTGCCGAATGGCCTGTCGGATTCATCCCGCCGAATGTGCCATAAGGCTCTTCAAGCAGCAGCGCGATGTCGGCGCGGGCTGTTCCGGCGGTAAGGAGGAACCACCCGGCGAACAAGGACAGGATTCTGAGCATCCGCACTTATCGGACGAAGCACGTTGCTTGCCGAGTACAACCCATTCGGTGAAGGCGAAGTCACTTGTGATGAAGATCCGCCCAAGGAAAGGTCAAATTTCGGCCAATGGACGTATGTATGCTTCCACGATGACGGGTTCACTTCAAATGAACCCCCTGGAGGTATCGAGAAATGAAACATAATCTTACAAAAGCGATCATGATCGGGGCGTTTTTGGTTGGTATCACTGGTATTAAGGCTGCGCCACAGGCGGGCGACGAGGAAGGCTGGTATCGGACCCGAGACTCCTTCTATCAGACAGAGGGCTGGCGAATGCGATTGTTCGACAGGGTCCGGATGGATGTGGATCGTGTCCAGTCCGTAGCTTTTACCGGAGGCGACGAGTACCGCATTTCGCGCACAAAGGAAGAGCTTAACGATCTTCAGACTAAGATATCCGCCGGCAAATACGATGAGCCCGAACTGGACTCGGTTATCGGAGCGCTGGGTAAAGTAGTCGCCGACAACCGCCTTTCCGCACGAGACAGGGATATTCTTACCGACGATCTCACCCGGATGCGCGATTACCGCGCGCACCACGAGAACTGACCACTGGAACTCAGCAGGTCTGGTAAGTTGGAATTTCCCGCCAGTCCTACGGCACAAGACGCTCTCCCCACAACTCTTGCCGGAAAGGCAGGCTTTGCGGGGAGAGCCTTTTTCATTACTGAAGGCAAACGCTTTCGGCGCGTTGCCGATCTAACGGCTCGGGCTTTCTACTTTCCTGGCTTGCCGTGCCAGCGACCCGGAATCGATTGTATCGCCCGCTCCCGAAACTACCTGAAAATACAATTCGTCGCCGGCGATCTCGAAAAGAGCAAACGCCCGGTCTGTATCGAAGCCCTTTGCCATCGTCGGAGACGGCCTGAGATTGTGCGGTCGCAGCTCACCCGAGTTCCCCAGCACGAAGTAATAGATATCGTGCTGAGGGACCAGACGCTCATAGACGTGTTCATGGCCGTTGAGGACAACATTGACTCCATACGTCATGAAGATCGGCTCAAGGTGAGCCCGAAGATCGAGATCCGATCCGTGAAACTTACCGTCCGAATACAAAGGATGGTGAAAATAACAGATCTTCCACGCCGCGGAGGAAGTCGCCAGCTGCCCGGCGATCCAGCTCAGTTGATCGGGATCCATGTAACTGCTGTCCAGCGCGAAGAACTGCACATTGCCGCGCGTGTAGGCGTAGTAACGCTGGCCGCCCATGTTAAACGGTTTGTAAAAGCGTTCATCGGGGTGATCGTGGTTTCCCAGCGACGCGTAGAACTTTACGCCGGCTCTGGTCAGCGGCTCATACGGATCTTCGAACTTCTTCCGAAGGTCGGACGCCTGCTTGTGCCCATAGATGTTGTCGCCCAGCATTACGACAAAATCGAACTGAACCGTCTGCCGGGCGATCTCCATCTGCCGGGCCACCTGATATTCGGGTTCCTCACCCGTGCCATTGTCTCCGATTACCGCAAACCGCACCGACTTTGGCTCGAGGGGAAGGCGAATCTGCAGGGGGCTGGTCCCGGCATGAGCCCGCGGGGACGGCAGGAATGCCACACCCGCCATGAATGCCGCGGCGACAGCGCCGGCAAGCGCGATCCTGCTCTTAAGGAATTGCATTGGGCAGATAGTCGACTACGAGGTTCGCAGCCGGATCGAGCAGGACAAGGGTGTGACCGACAATGCGGTACTCGACCTCATGCGGCAGAACCGGCAGATTGGCAAGCAATGTAGCAGGCGTCGACTGCAGGGGAATCGAGGCCGGATACA
Source organism: Terriglobia bacterium (assembly GCA_963764845.1). Lineage (GTDB taxonomy): Bacteria > Acidobacteriota > Terriglobia > Bryobacterales > Bryobacteraceae > BOG-234. The sequence goes on from CAVXUE010000003.1 coordinate 647,856, forward strand.
CGCCATTCACGTGTAGAGGAACCTTTACCGGTTCCGCGCGTTCCATGCTTTTTTCAATGCGCGCGCCTTGATTGCCCTGCACGGTCGCCCCGAGGAGACGCCGGAACTCCGCCGCAGTTTCGGGCGTGAAGATATCGCCTGGCCGCGCCTCGGCGCGCTTTTCCCGCAACTTCTCAGCCAGGGTATCTGCGTGCTCGCGAATCTCGGCGAAGGACCGGCTCTGGCGCAGAGCCGCATCGTCCTTTGCCAGGGATCTGTGCAGTTTTGCGTATTCATCCACGCGTCGCGAGAAATCCGCGAGGGTGGCAGAAGCCGGATTGACCGGCGGCTGTTGTGCGACGGCCGCGGAAACCAGCACCAATACTGGGGCGAGACTCATCATTCCTGTCAGCGGCGCTTTCGTCAGCGCCCTCCGCCCAATGCGCTTTCGAGCGCATCGCGGACAACCTCCTTGACGGCGCTCCTGACGGCCCCCTCGAGTTCTTCCTGGAGCCGCTTCCTATCCACGGTGGGCGGGACCGGTTCCCCGGCCACTTCCTTCGCAGCAGTCTCGACTACCGGGGCGACCGGTGGCAGATCCTTCACCACCTGACGGGCCACGGCTTTCGCGATCTTTCGTACCGGCTCCGACATGTTGTCCTCGCTGCCGAAGCTCACCGGCTCGGCATGGTTCCAATCCTCGTTGAAAATCTTCATGAGCCGGGCGGCGATCTTCGCATCGCGGAATATCACGCCGATCTCGCGCCGCTTGTCCAGCTCGAGCGCCCTCAGACTCTGGCTTCCTAGGAATACCCACGATCCGTCCCGCACGATCAGACGAGCGTGCTGCCGCATCCGGATCAACCTCCTCGTCTGCAGGTTCGCCGCGCGCCCATCCTTGCCGATCAGCCGGACGGCTACGCCTTTCGCGCTCATGTCGTCCAGCAATCCGATCATTTCGGAATCGCTCAACTCCTGATCGTAGATCCAAAGATTCTTCCTGGCGCCACGGATGAATTCAGCGAGCTTCCTCCGCGCGTTGACAGGGCTGACGACCAGATCCGCGTTGCCAGCGGTGAAGGTCTGCCGCAGCGAATCGGCTTCGAACAATCGTGCCGCCTCGGTGATCAGTTTCGTGTCTGAAGTGACGATCCCGAAGCTTCGGCTGTGTTCTATGTCGATATGGCTGAAGTTGAAACCCAGAACGTAAAGCTCCCGGTTATCGACAATCATCATTTTGCCGTGATAACGGACCAGATCGTCGGCCGTGCGCGCCACGGTGATCCCAGCTGCGAGAAAACGCGTTTCAAGCGTACGAAGGTTCTTCTCGCCGCCCCGGTTCGTCCATGCGATCAACGCTCTCACGCGGACACCCCGGCTGACTGAAGTAACAAGCGCGTGCTCGATCTGGCTTATGTCCAGCCGAAAAATCACAATGTCGATCGTTTCTTTCGCTCTGTCAATGCCTTTGATAAGAGCGGCGATGCCGTCTCCGGGCTGCACGAGAAGTTTCACTGTTTATCCCGCTGTTTGGCAGAGCAATTGCCCAGCCACAAATGCGACCGCTATGACTACTCACCAATTTCTTAACAAGCGATTCAACGACCGCGTTTCAAGTGCGCTGCTTATCACATTCCTGCCGATTGTCGGCGCTCCGCTTTTTGGAGCGGACGTCACTCTAACGATTAAGGGCGCCGGGGCTACTCTATTGCGCCAACCCGCGGACGTGAGCGCCTTGGACGTTTATTGGGGTCCCGGAGGCAAAGAGCACGCGCCGAAAGGGCAGGTCTTCACGTTCGTCAAAGAGGATTTGAACGGAACCAACCCGAAGTATGACGTGACAGACCAGGACGGCGTGAAATGGAAAATCAAGCTCGGTGCGGAAGCGAAGCCGGAGACGGCGGCCACTCGGCTGGTGTGGGCGGCGGGTTATTCCGCGGACGAAGATTATTTTCTGCGCGACGTAACGGTGGAGGAACTGCCGGCGCATCTTCGCCGCGGCGGGAAGCTGATTGAGGAGGGCGGCGTAATGCACGATGTGCGCCTGAAGCGCGAGCAAAAGGGCGATAAGAAGAAAGGCTCCTGGAAGTGGAAGGACGACCCGTTCACTGGGAGCCGTGAACTCAACGGCCTGCGCGTGCTGATGGCGCTGATCAACGACTGGGATCTGAAGGACGACAACAACGAGATGCTCGAAGATAAGAAGAGCGGCGGCACCGTCTACTTTGTGAAGGACCTCGGGGCGAGCTTCGGGGCGACCTCCTACCACCTCTCGCAAGAGAAAGCCAAAGGCAATCTCGATCAATACGCCCGGTCCCGGTTCATAACGCACACCTCGGATGACAGTGTCAGCTTTGCCACGCCCGGCCCGCCGCCATTGTTCGAATTGTTCCTGCCACGCGATCTTGTGAGGCGATGGCGGATGCAGCGGATTGCCCGGAACATCCCGCGCGAGGATGCCAAATGGATCGGCGGCATTCTGGGCCAGCTCTCCGCCAGCCAGATTGCCGATGCTTTCCGTGCGGCCGGCTACTCGGACGCGGAGGTGGACGGTTTCACGAAAGTCGTAGAGAAGCGAATCGCCGATTTGAACGCCCTGTAAGCTCCCGCGCTACACTCAGGCGGCGCTGAACTGGATGTCGTGCAGGTCGGCGTAGAGGCCGCCTCTCGCCATCAGTTCTTCGTGCGTACCGCGCTCGGCGAGTGCGCCGTCGCGAATCACGCAGATGGCATGTGCGCGCCGGATCGTGGACAGCCGGTGGGCGATGACGATGGAGGTTCGTCCGGCCATCAGGCGATCGAGCGCTTCGAAGACCAGCGCCTCGGATTCGGCATCGAGGCCCGAGCTCGGCTCGTCGAGAATCAGGATGGATGTCTCCCGGATTACGGCGCGCGCGATCGCGATGCGCTGGCGCTGGCCGCCGGACAGCATAACTCCGCGCTCGCCCACCATGGTGTCGTACCCGTTCGGAAGCTTCCCGATGAATTCCTGTGCGTTGGCCAGCTCCGCGGCCCGGACGATCTCGGCGCGCGTCGCATTCGGCTTGCCGTATGCGATGTTCTGCCAGATGGGCGCGTTGAACAGCAGAGTTTCCTGCAGCACAAAACTGATCTGTTCGCGCAGGGATTTCTGCGTAAACTGCCGGACATTCAAGCCGTCGATTTTCACGGATCCCGTTTGCGGATCGTAAAAGCGCGGAATCAGGCCGATGACTGTGCTCTTGCCCGCGCCGGTCGGCCCCACCAACGCCGTAATCTGCCCTGGCTCGAAACGCAGGCTGAAATCCTTCAGGACCGGTTGGCCGGGCTCGTAGCCGAACGTTACATGTTCGAATTCGATTTCGCCGCGGAACCGCGGAGCTCTGCGCGCATCCGGCAGGTCTTTCACGTCGCTTTCGGCGTCAATCACTTCCCGAACGCGCTCCCAGCCGACGACAGCCTTCGAGTAAGCATCCGTCATCTTCGAAAGTTCCTGCATGGGTTTGTACATTTTGCCGAGATAGAGGATGAAAATTACCAGCGATCCGGTGGATAGTGTGCCGTCGAGCACCATGCGGGCGCCAAACCAAAGCACTAGACTTGTGCCGATCGCTACGATGATCTCGACGATCGGGGAAAGCCGCGCCTTCAGGCTGCGCGCATGCAGAGCGATTTCGATGCTTTCGAGACTCTGTTCTTCCAGCCGGCGCTGCTCATAATCCTCGCGCGCAAAGGCTTTCACCACGCGGATGGATGTAAGCACTTCCTGCATGACCGAAACCATCTCGCCGTCCTTCTTGCGCACTTCGCGCGACGATTTCTTGATCATTCGCGTGTAGCGGAACGCGACCAGGAACAAAACCGGCGCGACGGAAAGGGCAATCAGCGTGAACCGCCAGTTCAGGTAAAACATCACGCCGACCATGCCGGCCAGCGTGAGCGTGTTGAGCAGCGCGCTGAGCAGGCCCGAGGCGATGAAACTCTGAATGGCGTCGATGTCGCTGGTGACCCGGCTGAGCAGATCGCCGGTGCTGGCCTGGTCGTGATAAGAGAGCGACATGCGCTGGATGCGCGCATAGAGCGTTCCCCGGAGGTCGTGCATGACCCACTGACCCACGCTGGTGGTCAGGTATTTTTCGGCGAAGGAACATAACGCGCCGACGATGGCGATAACCAGCGATGCCAACGCTGCGAACAGAAGAATGGAGTGCTTGTCGTAGCCTGCCGAAAGGAACCATCGGTTCAACCATCCCGCGGGGGGCCGGTTGCGAAGAACGTTATCGAGCACCAGCTTGAGAGGCCATGGCTGGCACAGATCCGCCGCGCTTTCGCCAACGGCGGCCGCGAACCCCATTGCGATAAGGCGTGAATGGGGTTTCAGAAGATCGCGAAGAGTTCCAGGACCACCTTGAGTGGGCATAAAAAGACACATTCGCGACTGCACGGCTCAGGCCACAACAGGTTCCGGATTGATCAGGAGTTGCGGGACCGGCGGGGAAGAGTGAACCGGAAGTTCGCGCCTTTGCCCGGCTCGGATTCCACCCAGATCCGGCCGCCATGCCGCATGACGATTTTTTTGCAGATTGCCAGACCCATGCCGGTCCCGGAGCTTCCGTTCGGAGCATCGAGGCGCTTGAATATTCCAAACACCTTCTCCGCATATTCCGGCGCAATGCCAATGCCGTTGTCTTTCACCGAAACCGTCCACTCCGGCCCCGTGAGGTCGGCCTGGATTGCGATCTCCGGCGCATCCTCGCTCCGGTATTTGATCGAGTTGATGATCAGATTCTGAAACAGCCGGGCAAGCTGGACGGAGTCGCCGATCACGTCCGGCAACGGCGTACGCATAATTGAGGCGCCCGTCTCCTCGATGCGAACGCCAAGATTGGCCAGCGCATCGTCGAGCGCGTCGTCGCACGCCGTGATCGTGAAATGTTCCGTGCTCCTCGAATCCAGTTTGGAAAAGTCCAGCAGATCGCGGATCAGGTTCTGCATCCGCGAAGCGCTTTGGGTGATGTGGCCAATGAATTCGTCCGCATCGGGACCGAGATGATGCAGATAGCGCTTGGCCAGTAACTGCGCATAGACCGAAACGGTTCGCAGCGGCTCCTGCAGATCGTGCGAAGCGGCGTAAGCAAACTGCGCGAGTTCGTCGTTCGATTGCAGCAGGCTCTCCGTGCGATCCAGAACCCGCTGTTCCAGGTGAACGTTCAATTCCCTGATTTCCTCTTCCGCCAGCCTGCGCTCTTCCTCGCTTTTTTTTCTCTCCGAGATGTCGCGGATCGCACTCGTAATCAGCAGGCCGTCTTCCGACAGCACCGGGCTCAGCCGGATTTCGACGGGAAACACGCCTCCGTCGCGGCGAACCCCGATCAGTTCCCGATTCTCCGTGCCGCCCGCGGGCGCGCCCTGTTCAAAGTCACCGTAATCCGGCACCAGCAGCCGGATATTCTGCCCCAGCAGTTCATTCCGGTTCTGTCCGAAAAGTGCTTCCACCTGCGAGTTGACCAGAGTGATCGTGCCATCCTGCCTGCAGATGACCATCGCATCGGGCGCGGCCTCGAGGAACGACCGGAGCCGCAGTTCGGCTTTCTGCAGCACCATCGTCTGCTGCACCAAAGCCTGCGCCTGCTTCCGCAGCAGATCGGCCTTGCGGCTCAGTTCGACAAAGACCGCGACTTTGCTGCGCAGCACCTCGGGAACGATCGGCTTGAATAAAAAGTCCACCGCCCCCAGGTCATAGCCGCGAAACAGATGCTCTTCGTTCCTGTAGCCGGTCAGAAACAGAATCGGGGTCTGCTCGCGATCGCGGCCGGCTGCGGATCAGTTCCGCCGTTTCGAAACCGTCCATGTCGGGCATCTTGACGTCGAGCAGAATTGCGGCGAAATCGTTTTGCAGCAGATGGCGGAGCGCGTCGTTGCCGGATCGCGCGAGCACCAGTTCTTCGCCCAGGCCGTCGAGCGCCGCTTGGAGGGAGACGAGGTTCTCAGGCGTATCGTCGACCAGCAGAATCTTGACGCTCTCCTTTACGGTCGCCGTGCGCCGCTGCTTCGACCGGTTCTGTTCCAACCGAGGAGGCCACAGGTTTCTCTTACGTTCGCATGCTACTCAACTGAGCCCGCTATCTTCTTGTGCTTGCCTCATGCCCGCGCTCGATCCAGACCCGCAGAACCGAGAAAAGCTGGTCCAGATCGACCGGCTTGGTCACGTAATCGGAAGCGCCGGCTTCCAGGCACTTGTCGCGATCGCCCTTCATGGCCTTCGCCGTGAGGGCGATGATCGGGAGCGAACGGAACTGCGGAATCTGGCGGATGGCGCGGGTGGTTTCGTAGCCATCCATCTCCGGCATCATGATGTCCATCAGCACCGCGTCGACATCCGGCGTCTGCTTCAGGACCTCGATGCCCGCACGCCCGTTTTCCGCGTGGACCACCTGCAGCTTGTGCTGCTCCAGAACACTGGTGAGGGCAAAGATGTTGCGCAGATCGTCGTCCACCACCAGCACTTTTTTTCCGGCCAGAGTTTCATCGTTGCTGCGAATCTCCGCCAGCGATTTCGCGCTGCTCTCGGAGAGATTCGATTCCGGCCGGTGCAGCAGCAGCGTAGTCTCGTCCAGCAGGCGTTCCAGCGACTGCGCATGCCTCACCACGCTCGTGCGCGCCAGTCGTCGAAGCCGCGGCCGCTTCGTCCGAACTAAGCGGGCGCTTGCTGTAGAGGACCGATGGGCGGCGCCTGCGGCCCGGTCATGGCCTGCATCTCCTCGACGAGCTCGACGGGCGCGATATCGGGGAGTGCGAGATCGATCACAATTCCGTCCAAATATTCGTGCCGGGCGATCGCCAGCGCCTGTCTCCCCGCTGGAAGCACTGGACAATCTCCAGGTCGCTCGCGGCGATCATGGATTCCACCGAGTTGCGCTCCGCGGGCCTCGTCGGCGCGACCAGGAGCAATTTCCTGACGCGCCGCTTCGTGGACTGCTCGATAGCTGAAAAAGCCTCATCGAGAGATTCCCTCGTAACGGATTTTTCCAGATAGCTCATCGCGCCCAGTGCCAGCCCGCGGCGCCGGTTCTCGTCGCCCGAGATCACGTGGACGGGAATGTGCCGCGTTGCCGGATCGTGCTTCAGCCGGTCGAGGATCGTCCAGCCGGCCATATCCGGCAGGCCGATATCGAGGGTGATCGCCCCGGGCTTGAACTCGCGCGCGAGAGCAAGGGCGGTGCTGCCGCGAAGCGCGACGAGTCGCCCTGAGCCCCTTTTCGCGGGCGAGGTCGAGCAGGATGCGCGAGAACGTCAGGTCGTCTTCGACGATCAGCAGCACCTGGTCGTCCGGTCCGATCACGTTGCGGTCGTCGTCAACCGCGAGATCTTCCACGATGGTGGTGGCAGTACTGACGGGCGGCGGGAGAATGACGTCCACTCCGGCTCCATCCACTCCCATCAGATTTTCGCCGGCGATGGCCGCGGCCGGCGCCGTTTCCGGCTTGAGCGGCGACTGCATCGCCATGTAAATCTGGGGCAGGTACAGGGTGAACGTGCTGCCGAATCCAGGCGAGCTCTGAAGGCGGATTTCGCCACCCAGCAGCCGGGCCAGTTCGCGGCTGATGGAAAGCCCCAGACCAGTTCCGCCGTACTTCCGGCTGGTGGTGCCATCGGCCTGCTGAAACGCCTCGAAGATGATCCTTTGCTTGTCCTGCGGGATCCCGATTCCGGTGTCCACAACCGAAAACGCGATGACGTTTCGGGACCGGTTGAGCACGGGGTGGTTCAGGCCCCAGCCGCTGTCCACACGCTCAATTCGCAGCTTGACGGAACCGCGTTCGGTGAACTTCAGAGCGTTGGAAAGCAGGTTCTTGAGCACCTGCTGCAGGCGTTTTGCATCCGTGTGAATGGTTTCATTGGCCAGAGGGCCACTCACATCGAGCGTAAACTCGAGCGACTTGCCGTCCGCCACGTGCCGGAATGTGCGCGAGCAGTAATCGCGCAGATCGTTGAAGCGGACACTGCCGATCTCGACATCCATCTTGCCCGATTCGATCTTGCTCAGATCCAGAATGTCGTTGATGAGAGCCAGCAGATCGGTCCCCGAGCTGTGAATGGTCTCGGCATACTTGACCTGCTTGGCAAGCAGCGTCCGTTCCGTATTCTCCGCCAGCATCTGCGCCAGGATCAGCAGGTTGTTGAGCGGAGTCCGGAGTTCGTGGCTCATATTGGCGAGGAACTCCGATTTGTATTTCGAAGTGAGGGCAAGCTGCTCCGCCTTGTCTTCCAGCGCCGCCTTGGCTTGTTCCACTTCGCGGTTCTTGGTTTCCACTTCGGTCTTCTGCTCGGCCAGCAGATGGGCCTTCTCTTCGAGTTCCGCGTTCGTTTTCTGCAGCTGCTCGGCAAGGGCCTGGCTCTGCTTCAGCAGTTCTTCGGTGCGCATGGTCGCGGCGATCGAGTTGAGCACGATGCCCAGGCTCTGCGTGATCTGGTCGAGGAACGCCAGATGGATGTCGCTGAAGTCGCGCATCGAAGCCAGCTCGATGACGGCCTTCGCTTCGTCTTCGAACAGCACCGGCAGCACCACGACGCTGGCCGGGGCTCCTTCCACCAGGCTGGACTTGATGCGGATGTAATTCTCGGGAACGTTCTGCACCAGAATGCGCTTTTTCTCGAAGGCGCACTGGCCAACCATGCCCTGTCCCATGCGGAACGTTTGCGGCACTCCATCGCGTTCGGTGTACGCGTATCCGGCCAGAAGCTTCAATATGCCCTGATCTTCTCCCGTCTCGGTGAGATAGAACGTGCCGTGCTGCGCGCCCACAAGCGGCGTCAGTTCCGACAGCAGCAGCCGCGCCACCGCGAGCAGATCGCGCTGCCCCTGCAGCATTCCGGTGAACTTCGCGATGTTGGTCTTGAGCCAGTCCTGATCCTTGTTCTGCCGGGTCGTCGCCGCCAGGGTGCCGATCATCTCATTGATGTTGTCTTTGAGCGCGGCGACTTCTCCCTGCGCCTCGACCGAGATCGACCGCGCCAGATCGCCGCTGGTCACGGCGTTGGCAACGTCCGCGATCGCGCGCACCTGGGTCGTCAGATTGGCCGCAAGCTGGTTGACGTTGTCTGTCAGATCCCGCCAGATGCCGGCCGCGCCCGGCACGCGGGCCTGCCCGCCCAGCTTGCCTTCCACGCCGACTTCGCGCGCCACCGTGGTCACCTGATCGGCGAAAGTCGCCAGCGTGTCGATCATTCCGTTGATCGTGTCGGCCAGTTCGGCGATCTCGCCTTTCGTTTCGAGCACGAGTTTGCGCTTCAGATCGCCGTTCGCAACCGCCGTCACGACTTTCGCGATGCCGCGCACCTGCGTCGTGAGGTTCGCGGCCATGAAGTTCACGTTGTCGGTAAGATCCTTCCAGGTGCCGCCCACGCCCTTCACTTCGGCCTGGCCGCCCAGCTTGCCGTCGGTGCCCACCTCGCGCGCCACGCGCGTCACTTCCGAAGCGAACGAATTGAGCTGATCGACCATCGTATTGATGGTGTCCTTCAGCTCGAGGATTTCACCCTGCACGTCCACCGTGATCTTGCGGGAGAGATTTCCGTTCGCGACCGCGGTTGTGACCTGCGCGATGTTTCGAACCTGCGCGGTCAGATTTCCCGCCATGGAGTTGACGCTCTCGGTGAGATCCTTCCACGTGCCGGCCACGCCATACACGTCGGCCTGTCCGCCGAGCTTGCCTTCCGTACCTACCTCGCGCGCCACGCGGGTGACTTCCGAAGCGAAGGAGCTGAGCTGATCCACCATGGTGTTGATCGTGTTCTTCAGCTCGAGAATTTCGCCTCTCGCATCCACCGTGATCTTGCGGCTCAGATCGCCGCGCGCCACCGCGGTGGTGACTTCCGCGATGTTGCGAACCTGGTTGGTCAGGTTTCCCGCCATCCAGTTCACGCTTTCGGTAAGGTCCATCCAGGTCCCGGCGACGCCTTTCACCTCGGCCTGGCCGCCCAGCTTACCTTCGGTTCCGACTTCGCGCGCCACGCGCGTCACTTCCGAAGCGAAGGAACTGAGCTGATCCACCATGATGTTGATCGTGTTCTTCAGGGCCAGAATTTCCCCGCGTGCGTCGACCGTAATCTTGGTTGTGAGATCGCCCTTCGCCACAGCCGTAGTGACGCCCGCGATATTACGAACCTGATTGGTCAGGTTCGAGGCCATCGAGTTCACCGAATCCGTCAGATCCTTCCACGTGCCGGCCACTCCGCGCACATCCGCCTGGCCTCCCAGCTTGCCTTCCGTCCCCACTTCGCGCGCCACGCGCGTCACTTCCGAAGCAAACGAGCTGAGCTGATCCACCATGATGTTGATCGTGCTCTTGAGCTCCAGAATTTCGCCGCGCGCATCCACCGTGATCTTGCGGCCGAGATCGCCCTTCGCCACGGCCGTGGTCACTTCCGCTATACTGCGCACCTGGTTGGTCAGGTTCGACGCCATCGAGTTCACGCTCTCGGTGAGATCGCGCCAGGTTCCGCCGACTCCCTTCACATCCGCCTGGCCGCCCAGTTTCCCCTCCGTGCCCACTTCCTTCGCCACGCGAGTCACTTCGCTCGCAAACGCGTTCAACTGATCCACCATCGTATTGATCGTGTTTTTCAGTTCCAGAATTTCACCGCGCACGTCGACCGTGATCTTGCGGCTCAAGTCGCCGCGCGCCACGGCCGTCGTCACTTCGGCGATGTTGCGCACCTGAGACGTAAGATTGCCGGCCATCGAGTTCACGCTCTCGGTCAAATCGCGCCACGTGCCCGCGACGCCCTTCACGTCCGCCTGGCCGCCAAGCTTTCCTTCGGTACCCACCTCGCGCGCCACGCGAGTGACTTCGGAAGCGAACGAGCTGAGCTGATCGACCATGGTGTTGATGGTGTTCTTCAGCTCGAGGATTTCGCCCCGCACTTCGACGGTAATCTTGCGCGACAGGTCGCCTTTCGCCACCGCGGTCGTCACGCCGGCGATATTCCGGACCTGGTTCGTGAGATTCGACGCCATGGAGTTGACCGAATCCGTAAGGTCTTTCCAGACGCCGCCGACGCCCTTCACAACCGCCTGGCCTCCGAGTTTGCCCTCGGTTCCGACCTCGCGCGCCACGCGCGTAACTTCGCCCGCGAACGCGTTGAGCTGGTCCACCATGATGTTCACGGTTTCTTTCAGCTCGAGAATTTCGCCGCGCACATCCACGGTGATCTTTCGTGAAAGATCGCCATTGGCCACCGCGGTGGTCACTTCCGCGATGTTACGAACCTGGGCCGTGAGGTTGCCCGCCATGGAGTTCACACTGTCGGTGAGGTCTTTCCAGACACCGCCGACACCCTTCACTTCCGCCTGGCCGCCAAGCTCGCCTTCGGTACCCACCTCGCGCGCGACGCGTGTGACTTCCGATGCAAACGAACTGAGCTGATCCACCATCGTATTGATGGTGTTCTTCAGTTCGAGAATTTCACCCAGCACGTCCACGGTGATTTTGCGCGAAAGATCTCCGTTCGCCACCGCCGTTGTGACTTCGGCGATGTTACGGACCTGAGACGTCAGGTTTCCGGCCATCGAATTGACGCTTTCGGTGAGATCCTTCCATACGCCGCCAACGCCTTTTACATCGGCCTGTCCACCGAGCTTGCCTTCGGTGCCGACCTCGCGCGCCACCCGCGTCACCTCGCTCGCGAACGAATTCAGCTGGTCGACCATGATGTTGATCGTGTTTTTCAGCTCCAGAATTTCGCCGCGCGCGTCCACAGTAATCTTTGTCGAAAGGTCGCCCCTCGCCACGGCAGTCGTTACGCCGGCGATATTCCGAACCTGGTTCGTCAGGTTACCGGCCATCGAGTTGACGCTTTCGGTGAGATCTTTCCAGACTCCGGCGACGTCTTCCACCTCGGCCTGTCCGCCCAGCTTGCCTTCCGTTCCGACTTCGCGCGCCACGCGCGTCACTTCCGACGCAAACGAGCTTAGCTGATCCACCATCGTGTTGATGGTGTTCTTGAGTTCGAGGATCTCGCCGCGCACATCGACCGTGATCTTGCGCGAAAGATCGCCGTTTGCCACCGCCGTGGTCACACCCGCGATATTGCGGACCTGATCGGTGAGATTGCCCGCCATCGAGTTCACGGAATCGGTAAGATCCTTCCACGTTCCCGCAACCCCGCGTACCTCAGCCTGACCGCCGAGAATGCCTTCGGTTCCCACCTCGCGCGCCACGCGCGTCACTTCGGAAGCAAACGCATTGAGCTGATCCACCATCGTGTTGATCGTGTTCTTCAGCTCCAGAATCTCGCCCTGCACGTCCACCGTAATCTTGCGCGAGAGGTCTCCGTTGGCGACGGCCGTGGTGACTTCCGCGATGTTGCGCACCTGAGCCGTCAGATTGCCTGCCATCGAGTTCACGCTGTCGGTCAAATCCTTCCAGACGCCACCGACACCCTTCACTTCCGCCTGGCCGCCCAGCTTGCCTTCGGTTCCGACTTCGCGCGCCACGCGCGTCACTTCCGATGCGAACGAGCTGAGCTGATCGACCATCGTGTTGATGGTGTTCTTCAGTTCCAGAATCTCGCCGCGCGCATCCACGGTGATCTTCGTCGTCAGATCGCCCTTCGCCACCGCGGTGGTAACGCCCGCGATGTTTCGCACCTGATTCGTCAGGTTGCTGGCCATCGAGTTGACCGAGTCGGTGAGGTCTTTCCACGTACCGGCAACGCCCTTCACGTCGGCCTGACCGCCCAGTCTTCCGTCGGTGCCGACTTCGCGCGCCACGCGCGTGACTTCCGACGCGAATGAATTGAGCTGGTCCACCATCGTGTTTACGACTTGCGCCGTGTGGCGGAATTCGCCTTTCAGCGCCCGCCCCTCGACCTCGAGCGCCATCGTCTGGGACAGGTCGCCGTTCGCCACCGCGCCGATCACCCGCGCGACTTCCGTTGAAGGTTGCACGAGGTCGCCGACCAGGCCATTCACCGATTCGATGCAGTCGGCCCATCCGCCCGAGACGGTTCCGAGCGATGCGCGCTGGCTGATTTTCCCTTCTTTTCCGACCGTATTGCTGATCCGGGCGAATTCGCTCGCCATGCGCGAGTTCAAGCGGAAAATCTCATTCAACACGTCGTTGACTTTGCCTTCGATACCCGTTCGATCCACCGGTAAGCGAACCGAAAAATCGCCTTCCTTGAAGGCAACTAGCGTGGTCAGAAGCAGACTCGTGTCGATTTCGGGGAGCGCGATGGTAGTCGCCATATCTTGTTAATTCCTCGGAAAACCTGAAGATTCTACAAGTATGTTATCGACGATGGGGCTTTCAGACCGCAAGCTGAAACTGTAATAAACAATCCGTTTGGAAATTCAGGCTTCTTTGGCTTTGGCTTCCTTAGTTTTTCTGTTTCAAGAGCGACTGTAGAGTCGCCCCGATTTCCATGAACGATTCCAGATTGGATGGCTTCCTGATGTACCTGTTCGCACCTAACTCCAAGGCTGCCCTGGTATCCGCCGGAGAATCGGAAGATGTCAGGACCACGACCGCGACGTCGGCCAGCTCACGCGTCTTTCGGATGAATTTCAGGATCTCAAGCCCGTCGTGGCGGGGAAGGTTCAGATCCAGAATCACCAGGTCGGGCGGAGCCTCGCGGCACGCCGGATCCCGAAGTATCTGCAATACTTCAGCGCCGTTGCTCGCGACTTTGAGCGTACAGTCGAGCTGATGCTCTTTGAGTGCTTCCCGGACAAGGTAAACATCAGCGGCGTTATCTTCGCCCAACAGGATTTGAACTGGTCGACTCACGGTGCTTTGGTTTTACTACAATGACACTCATCGGAGCCGGGATTCAATGCCTTGCCGTCTGCGCACGTGCTAAACGTGACACACCTTTTCGGCGGCACTGGAATAACTTTCGCGTTTTGAATATTGTACGAATAGGAGAACCGGCCGGTTGCAATCCACGCGCATCCTGATCATCGACGATGACCCGATCGACCGGGAACTGTTCCGGACCTGCCTTGAGGAGAGCACTTTGCGCCCGCTCGCCTTCGCCGAGCAGGCAACGGGGCGGGAGGGTCTGGCGGCCGCGGAGGCGTTTCAGCCCGATTGCATCCTGCTCGATTTCAATCTCCCCGATATCGACGGTCTTGCCCTGCTGGACGAGCTGGGCGACAGCCGCGACGGCCTCCGCTTCGCGGTCGTGATGCTTACCGCTCTGGGAACGGAGAGAATCGCCGTGGAATCCATGAAGCGGGGCCTGATGGATTACCTCCCGAAGGGCCGCGCGAATCTGATGGCTCTCCCGGGAACCGTACGCAGCGCGATCCAGAAGTTCAGAATGGCCCGGGAGATTACGCAGCAAAGAGATGCGATTGAGCGCCGAAACCAGGAGCTGGAAATCGCGCAGCGCGAGCTGCTGAGAGAAAAGGAACGCTACCGGACCTTGAATGAGGCGATTCCGCAGCTGGTCTGGGCCGCTTCTCCAGGCGCCGTCGTCCATTATGCAAACCGGCGCTGCATCGAATTCAGCGGCCGTTTGGGGGATGCTCCGTGGCCCCTCGTCTCCATCATCCACGAGAGCGATCTGCCGGCATTCCATCGCGCCTGGTCCGAAGCCGAGCGGGACGGGAAGGTTCTGGAAACCGAGTCGCGTCTGAAAAGGCACGATGGGAGTCTTCGCTGGCATCTTCTGCGCGCCGTGCCGGAGAGAGACGGAGGCGGCGCAATCGCAAACTGGTTCGGAACGTGCACCGACATCGACGATCAGAAACGCGCGGAGGAGACGGTGAGACAACAGCAGAAGCTCGACAGCATCGGCTTGCTGGCGGGAGGCATTGCCCACGACTTCAATAATCTGCTCACCGGCGTGATGGGCGGCACGAGTGTTGCGCTGGAGATGCTGGAGCGGGATCACCCCGCTCGCTCGGTACTCGATATCGCGCTGCGCTCCGGTGAGCGCGCGGCCCATCTCACGCAGCAACTTCTCGACTATGCCGGAAAGACTTCGGCCGTGGCTGAGCCCGTGAGTCTTCCGGTGCTGATCGGCGAGGCTTGCGAGTTGGTCCGGGCGTCGTTTCCCAAATCCGTCTGCGTGGAATCGGTCATCGATCCCGATCTGCCTCCGATCGAGGCGAATCCGGGGCAGATACAGCAAGTGATCATGAACCTGTTGATCAATGCCGCGGAGGCGATCGGCGATGTGCCGGGGAAGGTCGTGATTTCAGCCGGCCTGCGCCCGCCCTCCGGTCAGGTCACCCTGGAGGTTGTCGACTCCGGATGCGGCATGGACGAGGACACGCAGGGAAGAGTTTTCGAGCCGTTCTTCACCACAAAGTTCACCGGCCGGGGGCTGGGCCTTGCCGCGGTTCACGGGATTGTTCGCGCGCTGCAGGGCAGCATTGAATTGATCAGCGCGCCCGGTCGGGGAACGACTTTCCGCGTGCAGATCCCCGCTCCTCTATCGGGTACTGCCGCGCCGGTCAAACCGAAACAACGCACAGCGCCCCGCCGGGTTGGCCGTATTCTGGTAATTGACGATGAAGAAGCCGTGCTGACGACCGTCCGGGCATCCCTTGAGCGGGTTGGCCACAAGGTTCTGCTGGCCCGCGATGGCGCCAGCGGACTGGAAATGTTCCAGGCGTTCCATGACAGTCTGGATCTCGTATTGCTCGACATGAACATGCCGGATCGGTCCGGTGTTCAGACCCTGCGGGAAATCAGAGACATTTCGTCCTCTGTGCCTGTGGCGATCGTGAGCGGTTATGGAGAACGGGAGGCCATAGCCCACTTCGAAGGCATGGCCGTTTCCGCCTTTATCCGGAAACCCTTCGCGGGCGCGAGTCTGATCCATCGTGTTGATGTGCTATTGGAGGGCGGGCGTGAAGTCGCTCAGTCGGCATAGTGGTGACGGGCAAAGCCGTGACGGGCAAAACGGTGAGTTTGATGAAGCCGCGGACACTGCGTGGCTTGCCATCAGGGACTCGTTTTCGCCGCTCGTGTCCGCCGCGCCTCATGAACTCATCGGTCCCCTCAACCAGGCCTCATCTCTCATAGCGCTGTTCGCAAGTCGGCACAAGGATCAGGACGGCGGTGAGGCCGAAACGTTGATCTCGCTGCTCGATTCCGCCACTCAGCGTATGCAGAACACGGTGGCCGGCCTGAAGATCTGGTTTGAGGTTGCGGGCGGCAGCCACCATAGGGACCTGGTCGATATGAATCAGGTTTTACGCATGGCTTTGTACCTGACCGACGTCGAAATCAAAAAAGCCGGAGCAAGCATCTCTTTCGGTGAGCTTCCCGAGGTGTATGGTGATGCCGACAGACTCACCGAATTGTTCCGGATCCTTGTCGGCAACGCGGTGAAATTTCGCCGGCGGGAAGTTCCGTGTGAAGTCAGGATCTCATCGAAGCAGTCGGATGGAATATGGGCGTTCTCGGTAGCCGATAACGGAATCGGCATTAGTCCCGACTATCGCGCCGACCTCTTTCGCCCGTTCCGAAAGCTCAATGGACACACCTGGCCCGGTGCGGGGTTGGGACTCGCCACCGCGAAGATGATTGTCGATATTCACAATGGTTCGATCTGGGTCGATTCCGACCCAGGCGGAATCGACCCGGAAGGCACCGTCTTCTCCTTCGCGCTCGGGACAGGCAGTGAAAAAACTGCGGAGCACCAGGAATAATTTCCCGAAGGCGCTCCGCCCTCACCGTTCCTGCCCGGAAACCCTCAGCGTCCCTGCCAGGAAATAGGAATGGAATCTATCGCTTCTGTCCTCCCCGTTACCACGGCTATGGGCGTGCACACTGATTTTATAGTAGTTAGCGCCGTCTGCGATTGCGACACTCCGGATTGAGCGCTTTCCCATCTCGATCTCCCTGGCCTTCCGGACTGGGATCGCTTTGGGAGTGGGATCGCGTTATGAACGAAGCGCCGGGCCAGTTCTGCGACTTGTGCATTCAATACCTGCAGGACGCAGGCGCTGCGATCCGCCGCCATCTGCGGGCCGTGGCTTCCATGGAGTCGGCCGTTCGCGAGAACGAAACCGGTCGGCTAGCGGAATTGGCGGAGGCTGTCGGGGAGGCCAGCATGGCCAGGGAAAACGCGGTTGCCAGGTACATGGGTCACGTCGATTCCCATACCAAAAAGTCGATTTGCGCTTCCGCCCAGCCTTAAGCCTTAGGTCGCGGAAGGTGTTCAGCCGGCGGCACCGCGGGTCTTGGGGTCGGGGTCGACAGGGCCGGAGTTGTCCTCCGCCTTCTGCCCGAGACGGTTATACAGCGTGCGGGTGCTGATGCCAAGGATTTCCGCCGCTTTCATCTTGTTGTTTCCCGTCGCCCGCAGCACGACATTAATGTAAGCCCTTTCAATTTCTTCCAGCGGAGCGCCCGGCCGGATCTGAAGCGATTCGCCTGTGTCGGCGCCCGGAACCGGGGCTGCCGGCGGCGCGGTTGCGATCCTCGGCGCGGTCCCGTTCTCCGCGGCCAGATGTTTGAGTTGGATCATACCCTCGCCCGCGATGATGACCGCGCGTTCCAGAACGTTGCGGAGTTCCCTCACATTGCCGGGCCAGGAAC
The DNA here is from genome assembly GCA_963764845.1 of Terriglobia bacterium. Taxonomy (GTDB): domain Bacteria; phylum Acidobacteriota; class Terriglobia; order Bryobacterales; family Bryobacteraceae; genus BOG-234. The sequence goes on from CAVXUE010000003.1 coordinate 665,378, forward strand.
GCTGCCCGAACCTCTCGATGACATCCGGATGCAGGCCTGCCACCCGGCATCCGTGTTTCGAGTTCAGATTGGCAATGATGGCCTCGGAAATCGCGGGGATGTCCTCCTTGCGGTCCCGCAGCGGAGGCAGTGCGAGGTGGAAAACGTTCAGCCTGTAGTAAAGGTCCTCACGCAGGAGCTTCGCTTTGATCGCTTCCTCCGGAGGCCGGTTCGTGGCGGAGATAATGCGCACATCGACCGGCAAATCGGTCTTGCCGCCCAGACGCCGCACTTTTCTGTCCTCGAGGACGCGCAGAAGTTTAGCCTGAGTCCCGATCGGCATATCGCCGATTTCATCCAGAAAAGCTGTCCCGCGATTCGCCTGCTCGAAGCAGCCGATATGCCGCTCGACGGCTCCGGTAAAAGAGCCCTTTTCGTGCCCGAACAGCTCGCTTTCGATCAGCGTCTCGGTCAGAGCGGCGCAGTTGATGGCGACGAAAGGAGCTTCCGATCGAGAACTGAGGCGATGCAGCGCCCGTGCCACCAGTTCTTTGCCGGTCCCGCTTTCGCCGGTGATCAGAACCGATGCCGATGTCGGCGCGACGTGGCTGATCAGAGTGTAAACCCGGCGCATCTCGTCCGATCCGCCGACAAGATCCCCCAGCACTCCCTGGTGAATCAGTTGCCGGTTCAGACGGGCGGTCTCTTCGACCAGACGATGGTGAGACAGCGCCCGGTCGAGAAGCACCCGCAGCATACCTGGCTGCACCGGCTTTTCGACAAACCAGAACGCTTTCAGGTCATGGACCACCGAGATTGCTTTCTCGATGCTGCCATACGCAGTCATCACAATCGTCGGGGTCCGGTCGCCGCTGGCGTCAAGGCTCCGCAGAAGCTCGGATCCATCCATGCGTGGCATGGTTAAATCCGTCACGATGACGTCGGCCGGAGATCCGGCGTGGAGATCGAGGGCTTCCCGCCCGTCCGCGGCCTTGATCGCCGCGAATCCCAGGTGGGCCACCATGTCGGCGAGCAATGATCGCTCGCGCTCATCGTCGTCGACGATCAGCACTCGGTTCGGGGGCGTGTTACCAGACATAACAAGATTCTAAACCAATGCGCCCCTTGCGTAGAGTCCGTCTTTACAGGATCCTCATTTCGGCGCTGGCGGATTCAATCTGCGGACGCGCTATGACCGCTTGTAGTCAAAAACCCTGTCATATCCATCCGTTAGCGCATCCATAACGTTTGGTGAAGACACCTGGCGACTAAGCCAGGAGCCAGCAGCTGCAATGGATTCGGGAGTCCTGGGGCCATTAAATCTTGTTTATGATTGGAGTCGAAAACGTGCAAAATCACCCCAAGGGGCGAAGGCTCGAAAACACCGGCTTACCCATGGATTTGAAATTCGAGCTGAAACAGTTCTGGCCGAATCGGACCCACGACTCGAGCGTGCTGAAGGATGCGATTTGTGCCTTGGGGTTCCATCGCTGGCGCTTGATCGAAGTGTATGCCGTCTCCCCGGCACTCAAATGCAATTATTGTCGCTGGTGTTCTGAAATCAGGGTGCCGCAACCCGGCACCGATGACGGTACGCGGCCGGAACTCCCCGAACCTCCCCGAACCTCCCCGCTGATGCCGGGGCTCGTTTCGAGGTGGAAAGCGCAGGTACAAAGGCAGGCCTCGTGCGGCCCGAAGCGATTGCCGCCACGCGCGAGCCGGGGATTGGCTTCAGCTGTTTCCATAGACGGGTATCGACGCTCCGTGAATAACTTTGGCGTCGTCGCCGCACAGGAAGAGAATCACGCGTGCGATGTCCTCGGGCGCAGGCCACGTCCTGAAGTCCGCATCGGGCATCGCTTTCCGATTCGCTGGCGTGTCGATGATGCTGGGCAGGATCGAATTCACCCGCACTCCCGTGCCCTTCAGGTCGGCCGCGAGCGAATCCAGCATCGCTACCGCCGCGGCCTTCGATGCCGCGTACGCGGCCAGGCCGGCGCCGTGCTCCAGCGCGGCTTTCGCCGCTACGTTTACGATGGCACCCTTGCCCTGGCGCAGCATGGTCTTTGCCGCCGCGCGCGCCAGCACGAAACCGGAGCGGAGATTGAGCGCCAGCATCCGGTCCAGGCCCCTGGTGTCCAGGTCCCATAGTTTTGTGCCGCCCGCGTAGCCGCCAACAGTGTTTACCAGCGCGTCCAGCCGACGTTTGTCCGCCACGATTCCGTCGATGAGCTGCTGCACCGCATCCTCGTCGGTAACGTCGACGCGAGCCCCTGAGAGCCGGGACGAATTCGCGCCGGCGGCGTTCTTCAAATCGGCGAACTCATGATCGTCGCGCCACGTGACAAACACCTCCGCGCCTTCCCTCAGCAAGGCCAGGCTTACGGCGCGACCGAGCCCTCCCGTGCCACCAGCCACCAATACGACGCTTCCCGTGAATGTCATGAACCGGTCTCGACAACGAACTACACGGTCTCGCTGACTTGCACCGAAACCTCGGCATCCGAATAATTCGGGATATCGGCGAGCAACTCGGGCCCGTGTTTTGCAAACCCCTCCTCGAACCCGGCGAGGGTCTCGAAATACAACCGCCCGATGCTCAGGTACGGCGCTGGAGTGCCCGGCGCCGCGCCGCCCAGGCCGCGATCGATCTCATAACGCGTCATGCCGTGTGCCCTCAGCCTTTCCAGCACCAGGGGCATATGCTTCCGCGCGTAATAATCATGATCGAACCGCTTGCCTGCGGCATTCGCGTACATCACGGACACAGAAATCATTTCCGTACAATATCATTTGTGGAAGGGAGACCCGCAGAATGATCGAGATTCGCCGAAGCGCCGAGCGGGGCCATGCCGATTTGGGCTGGATCAACAGCTACTACACCTTTTCGTTCGCCGGCTACAAGGATCCGGCGCATATGGGGTTCCGCGCGCTGCGCGTCATCAATGAGGATCGGATTGCGCCGGGAAGGGGCTTCGGAGCGCACGCCCATCGCGACATGGAAATTCTGACTTACGTGCTCGAAGGCGGCATCGCCCACCGGGACAGCATGGGGGAAGTCCACTCTTTCGGAGCCAACACGATCCAAGCCATGTCGGCAGGGACCGGTGTGATTCACAGCGAGTTCAATGCCTCCGAAAAAGAGCCCGGACACTTTCTGCAGATATGGATTGAGCCGGCGGCCGAGGATGTCGAACCGTCGTATCAGCAGATTTCGTTCGATCCGGGGGAAAAGCGCGGCCGGCTCCGGCTTCTGGCCGCACCGCGGGGAAGCAACCACGCGGAGGCTGCGGCGATCCACCAGGACGCGTATGTCTATGCCTCAGAGCTCGGTTCCGGCGAAACGCTCGGGCAGAAACTCGGGCCGGGCCGCCACGCATGGGTTCAGGTCGCCCGCGGCAAGGTGTCGATGAATGGAGAGAGTCTGGCGGAGGGCGACGCAGCCGCGGTCAGCGACGAGCGGGAACTCTCCTTCACCGGCGGCGCGGACGGCAGCGAGTTTTTGCTCTTCGACCTTGCGTGAGCCATGCAGGATATCAATACGTTAGTGACCTTCAGTTCCCGCACCGGCGTCACCGAGAGAATGGCTCTGGCAGCCGCCCTGGGCGCCGTGCAGGCCAGAGCCTTGATTCGCCTTCGCTGGCTGCGCGAAAGCGTCGACGATCGGACCATGGCCGGCGTTCCGGAATGGAAGGAGAACCGCGATCGCATGGCACGGGAATACATCGCGCCGCGCGAGATTGATTTCCTCTGGGCGGATGTTCTGGTGCTCGGACTGCCGGCTCGCGACAGCTCGCCTGAATTGAACACATATCTCGACGGACTCAAAGTGTTGCAATCGGCCGGTGAGCTCAAAGGGAAAGTGGCGACGGCGTTCACCGCCGATTCCAACGGAAAACTCGTCTCGCTATGCTCCGTCTTTACCGGACTTGACCTCGTCACGATTCCGCCGGACACGGCCGGGAACGCGCTGCTTCACGGCCGCGGAGTTACCCAGGCCGCGCGCGATCTCAGGCAGGCCGGCTAGCCAGGGAAGAACCGCCAGGGAAGAACCTGTTTCCTTACCGCCGCTGCGATGTATACTTCAAAGTCGCAGGTAAAGAACGACCACGCTGCACATGCATTTCTACGGAAAAACCGCTGACTTCGCGCCGTTCGCGCCGCGCCTCTACGCAAAACACAGCCAGGGATACACTCAGCAATCGCTGGTCGACCACACCACGGGATCGGTTCATACCGGTTTGCACAGGAACGAACTTGCTCCTGGCGGCACGATCTCGCCGCACCTGCATTCCTACGAGGAAGGCTTCTACATTCTGGAAGGCAGCGCCGTTCTGGACGTTGCCGATCGGTCATGGAGTTTGGTGCCGGGAGATTTCGGCGCGTTCAAAGTCGGGACGCTCCACGCCTGGCGCAATCCGGGCCAACAGCCGGTGCGCTGGCTCGATGTATGCGCGCCACAACCCAAGCCCGAGGGCGCGGAGCGCGACACGTTTTTCGCCAAATCCGATGCGGCGTGGTCACCCCTCGAACCGAGGCCCCTCGACCTCGACGATCTGAACGGCGCCCTCCTCGGTCATTTCGATGCCGGCCAGATTCCGGAACCGGGCCCGGCGCGCGATGCCCTGCCGGGAGCGAAGGGTGTGTTTCTGAAATGGCTGGTCGACGAGAAACTCGGCGCGCGCCATCACCGCCTGTTGTTTATCGAATACCTGCCCGGCTCGAATATCGGACCGCACGATCACACGTTCGAAGAGTGCTACCTTCTTCTGACCGGCGAGGTCGAAGCAATTCTCGACGGAAAGCGTTACCTGGCCCGGGCAGGCGATGTGCTTTGGACAGGGGTGGGCTGCGTGCACACGTTCGCCAACATCGGCGACACGCCTGTGCGCTGGCTGGAGACCTTCGCGCCGCAGCCTCCGGCGGAGAATGTGTTCCGTTTCATGGCTGAGTGGGAACAGAGGGCCAGAGATCTTGAGGGATGATATACTGCGCATGGTTCAAAAACAAATCCACATCGATCGACGATTCAAACCTATGAAGATTCGCTTTCTGCTGCCCGTTTCCGCGCTGTTTTGCATCCTTGGTTCCGCAGGCCAGATGCCGGCCCAGAACCGCGATGGAGCAACCGTTTTCAATACGCTTTGCGCCACGTGCCACAAAGAGAACAGCCCGGTAAATGCGCCCGCGCCCGAAGCTCTTAAAGCCATGCCGGTCGCTGCCATCCAGGCGGCTCTGGACACCGGGAAAATGAAGACCATCGCCGCGGGCCTGAGCGAGTCCGAGCGGACCGCGGTAGCCAAATACCTCGGCGTCGCCGGCGTCGAATCCATTGCCAAGTCGGCGCACTGTGCCTCCAATCCTCCGCTCGTGGCGACTGCGCCGAGCGCGACCGGCTGGGGCATTGACGCCGCCAACAGCCGTTATCAGAACGCGCAGGCGGCCGGACTCACCGCCGCCGACGTGCCGAAACTAAAGCTGAAATGGGCGTTTGGATATCCCGGGGTCACCACCGCTTTCGGCACTCCGACGGTTTACGGCGGCAGCGTCTTCATCGGGAGCGCGGACGGCACGGTTTTTTCACTCGACGCGCAGAGCGGCTGTATTCACTGGACGTATAAAGCCACGGAAGGCGTGCGCACCGGCCTCGTTTTCTCAAACGACGGAAAGATGGCGTATCTCAGCGATCTGCACGCATGGGTGCACGCCATTAACCCCCAAACCGGAGCTTTGCTCTGGAAGACTCACGTGGAAACAAATTCCGACGCATCCATCGCGGGAACGCCGAAACTGGACGGCGATCGCCTCTACGTCCCGATCTCCGGAGGCGAGGAGTCGGTTGGGGCGGCGAACCCTAAATTCGCCTGCTGCAAAATGCGCGGGAGCATTGTCGCTCTCGATGCAAAGACCGGCAAGCAGATCTGGAAGAGTTACACGATTTCCGATCCGCCGAAGCTGACTGGCAAGACCAGCGCCGGGGTTGAGAACTGGGGACCGTCGGGAGCGTCGGCTTGGACCTCTCCCACCATCGATTCAAAGCTCCACGCGATTTATATCGGCACCGGCGTGAACTTTTCGGCGCCTGCTACCCCCACCAGCGACTCAGTGATGGCTTTTGACGAAGCTACGGGCCGCGCGCTGTGGACCACACAGGCGGTCCAGGGCGACCTCTTTAACTTTGGATGCACAACGGAACAGAAACCCAACTGCCCGGCTCCTCCCGGCAGCGACCATGACATCGGCTCGTCACCCATCCTGAAAGACATCGGCGGCGGGAAGCGGATCCTTGTTGTAGCGGCAAAATCCGGGATGGCTTATGGCCTCGATCCGGATCAGGGGGGAAGGATCGTCTGGAAGACCAAGGTCAACGAAGGCGGCACGGAAGGAGGCGTGATCTGGGGCGGTTCGAGCGACAGCAAAAATGCCTATTTCGCGCTCTCGGACTGGGATCCCACCAAGCCTGAAGTGGGCGGCGGCATGGTCGCGCTGGACATTGCCACAGGGAAAAAGGTGTGGTCCGCCCCGGCGGAAAAACCTGCGTGCATGGCCGTGAAGGGATGCAGCGCCGCGCAACCCGGCCCGACCAGTGTGATCGACGGAGCTGTATTCGCCGGGTCCGACGACGGCCATATGCGCGCCTACTCTACAACCGACGGAAAGATCCTCTGGGATTTCGACACCAATAAAGACTTCATGACCGTCGACGGCGTCAAGGCGCATGGCGGCTCGATTGACGGTACCGGGGCAACCATCGCCGGAGGAATGGTCTACACCAATTCGGGTTATTCCCGCATTCCGGTCATGCCCGGCAACGTGTTCCTGGCGTTCTCGGCGAACTGAAATCGAGACCGAATCCGACTTCCCATTGCGATCGCGGCCCGGTAACACGCCGATTTACTATTTACGGAGAAAATAACTCATGCCTACAAAAATCGTCGACACCATTCTCCCGACCACGATGGTCGGGTCGTATCCGCGTCCGGGCTGGTATAAACAGCAGTTGCTGGGCCGGGATATTCGGGTTGCCTTCAAAGAGGTCTCATACGAGGAAGCCTACCAGGATGCCACCGCCACGGTGATCAAGGAGCAGGAAGACGCCGGCCTCGATATCGTCACCGACGGCCAGATGTGGTACGACGACTACGTCGGCGTCATCGGCTCCTTCTGCTGGTATATGTACGAGCGCATTCACGGCTTCGACGAAGCTAAGGAGGAGCACCCCTCGGTTGTCGGCGCCGCTTCCCGCAGCAAGGACGTCGAGCTTCTGTCGGACTGGGGCGGAGTCGTCAACAGCGGCCCGGTGACGCGCGGCCCGATCCGGCTCGCCGACCTATATAAGATGGCGGCGAAAACGGCTACCAAACCGATTAAGGTTTCGGTTGGCGCGGGTCCGGTCAACCTCGCCTGGCACACTTACTTCCAGCATTATAAGGACGCCAAGGAACTCAGCCTCGCATTAGCCCCGATATTCAATGCCGAGATCAAGGAAATCGTCGCCGCGGGCGCGAAGTACATCCAGATCGAGGACCTCGGCGCATGGCTGCCGCTCTTTACCAACAATAAAGAGGACTATAAGTGGATCGCGGACGTGATCGCCCAATGCATCGACGGCGTCAACGCTAAAATTGCATGGCACTTCTGTTACGGCAACGCCTGGGGAAATTCCCTTGCGTCGCTCATCACCGCGGGCTACGCAGCGGTCCTTCCTCACTTCTACCACCTGCCCATCGATCAGTTCGTGCTGGACTTTGCGAATCGCGAGATGGCCGATATCGACTGCCTGAAGTCGCTGCCTAAAGACAAGGAAGTTCAGATCGGCGTGCTCGATATTCGCACCAGCATCATCGAAACGCCGGAGCATGTCGCCGAGCGCATCCGGAAAATTCTCAAGGTCGTGCCGGCTGAGCGCGTGTATCTGAGCACCGACTGCGGCATGAAACCGCTTCCCCGGATGGTGGCGAAACTGAAACTCAAGGCGCTGGCCGACGGCGCGAAGATCGTGCGCAAAGAGATATCTTAGGATTGAATTCAGGAGACGAACAAAACATGGCAGACAAAAAAATCATTGCAGTACTGGGCGCCACAGGGGCCCAGGGTGGCGGCCTCGTACGCGCGATTCTCGCCGATCCGAGCGGCGGCTTTTCGGCGCGCGCGATTACGCGCGACGTCAACTCCGACAAGGCGAAGGCACTGGCGGCGCTGGGCGCCGAGGTGGTCGCGGGCAACGTGGATGACCTTGCGAGTCTCGAGAAGGCCTTCGCAGGCGCTTATGGGGCGTTCTGCGTCACGTTCTTCTGGGCGCACTTCTCGCCGGAGAAGGAAATCGCCAACGCCACCAATATGGCCAAAGCGGCGAAGCATGCAAATCTGAAGCACGTGATCTGGTCGAGTCTGGAAGATACCCGCAAATTTATTCCTCTGACCGACAACCGCATGCCGACGCTCCAGGGCAAATACAAGGTGCCGCACTTCGACGCCAAGGGCGAAGCCGACCAGCAGTTCACTTCACTCGGCCTGCCGTTGACCATCCTTCTGACGACGTTTTACTGGGATAATGCCATCTACTTTGGCATGGGACCACAGAGGGGCGCGGACGGCAATCTCACGCTCACGCTGCCGATGTCCACCAAGAAACTTGCGGGCATTGCGGCCGGAGATATCGGCAAGGCCGCTTATGGCATCTTCAAAGACCCCTCCTGGATCGGCAAGACTGTCGGCATTTCCGGCGACCAGCTCACCGGCGAGCAGATGGCTGCCGCGTATTCCAAAGCGTTGGGCGAGCCGGTGGCTTATAACGGCGTGCCGTGGGATGTCTACCGCGGCTTTGGATTTCCCGGGCGCGGAGGATCTGGGCAACATGTTCCAGTTCTACTGCGATTTCGAGGACTATTTCGAGACTTCGCGCAGTCTCGCCACTTCGAAGAAGTTGAACCCTGCCATGCAGAACTTCGACGCGTGGCTGGCCGCGAACAAGAGCAGCATTCCGATCCAGCCCAAAGAAGCGGCCAAAACCGTTTAAGACCCGACGCCGGTGTCGACTACCCAGAGCGTCGGCGCGACAGGGAATTTTTCCTGGATCTCCGCGCTGACGCTCAGGGAGCGGCACGTCTTCACAGCCTGTGTGGGCGGCTGGGCTCTGGACGGGATGGATGTCCAGATCTACAGTTTTGTAATCCCCGCTTTGATCTCCACATGGGGTCTGACACGCGGCCAGGCGGGACTGCTCGGCACGGCGGCGCTCCTTGTCTCCGCCGCCGGGGGGTCCGTCGCGGGATGGTTCGCCGACCGTTATGGCCGCGTCCTAACTCTGCAGATCGCGATCCTGTGGTTTGCGGTCTTCACGTTCCTGTCGGGATTGGCTCAGAATTACGCGCAATTGTTCATCGCGCGCGCGCTGCTGGGCTTCGGATTCGGCGGTGAATGGGCGGCGGGCGCGGTGCTGCTCGGAGAAGTGATGCGGGCGCAGCATCGGGGCAAAGCGCTGGGAATGATGCAGGCGGGATGGGCTGTCGGATGGGGCGTGGCCGCCGTGCTCTATGCCGTGTTCTTTTCTTTGTTGCCGGCGGCCACCGCGTGGCGCGCGCTGTTCATGGTCGGATTGCTTCCCGCCCTTCTGGTCTTTTACGTCCGGCGCTATGTGGAAGAGCCGTCGGTTTATCTCGAATCGAGGGCGCGTATTGCGGCCACGGGCGACCGTCCCTCGCTCCTCGAGATCTTCCAGGCCCCGCTGTTGAAGGTGACAGCGATTGGCGGGCTGATGGGAACCGGGGCGCAGGGCGGTTATTTTGCGGTCACTACCTGGCTGCCGACATTCCTCCGGACGGAGCGGAAATTGTCGATCCTCGATTCGACGGGATATCTGGCGGTGATGATCTTTGGCGCGTTTCTCGGCTACCTTTCCGGCGGATTTGCGGCGGACCGGATCGGACGCCGATCCACCTTCCTTGTATTCGCCGTGGGCGCGGGTACGATTGCGGTCACCTATACCATGATTCCGTTCGGGAACTCATCCATGCTGGTGCTTGGTTTTCCGCTGGGCTTTTTCTCGGCGGGCGTGTTCAGCGCGATGGGCGCTTTCTACACCGAGCAGTTTCCCACCCGCGTGCGCGGAGTGGGCCAGGGCTTCGCGTATAACGTGGGCCGCGCGGCAGGGGCTTTGTTTCCGGCGCTGGTCGGGTTCCTTTCCGCGCGGATGCCGCTGGGTTCGGCGATCGGTCTCTTCGCGGGGTTGGCCTATGCGACGATGGCGGTGGCTGCGTTTCTGCTGCCTGAGACAAAAGGAAAAGTCCTCGCCGCATAAACAACCTTGGCGCCCGCACGAGTACTCCTGCGTATCGTGTCGACGCTTGCCCCCATGGACGAAATACGCGCGCGCACTTCTGAAAACGACCGACTACGGCTGACTCCGGATAGCCGATCCAAAGGGGAACGGCTCTATTCCAGGCCCGAGGCCCTGGCCTGCTCCCGGGCCAGCACGGCCTGATCTTTATCGCCGTCGCCATGCGCCACGGCGCCCAGCAACCGGTCGCGATAGACATTGAAGCCGGGCATGGGAACGCGCGCGAGATCGGCCGCGGCCTGGATCAGGTTGGCGTCCTTGAGACCGACGGTGATGGGGGAGCCAACGCGATCCCAGCTCTCATCCACCATCGTTTTCCCGTAGCCTTTGTAGGCGGGCGCCGCGAACAGGCCTTCGGTCATCACGTCGTAGAGAACCTGGGGGTCCACACCGTACTTGCGGACCAGCGAGAAGCCTTCACCCATCGCAATCATGGCGCTGCCGAGCACAAGATTATTGCTCAGCTTGACGACAGTCGCGGCTTCGGGCAGCGTGCCGGCGTGAAACGTGCGCCGACCGATCACGTCGAGTAACGGCTGGCAGCGCTGGACGGCATCGTCCGCGCCCCCGCTTACAATCCCCAATTGCCCCGCGGCGGCGAGATCGGGTCTGCCGAGGACGGGGGCTGCGACGAGAAACTGGTTCGCCTCCGCATGCGCGGCCGCCAGGGTTCGGATTGCCGCCACGCCGTGAGTGCCCATCGTAAGGTGGATCGCGCCGGGCGGAAGCGAATCGCGGATTCCGCCGCTGCGCATCGCGACGTCGGTGACCGCAGTGTCTTCGACGAGCATCGTCACCACGACATCGCGGCCCCTGCAAACATCGGCGACGGTCGCCGCCGCTGTGGCGCCATTCGTCACGAGGTCCGCCATCTGCGACGCGACCACGTCGTGAACGGCGAGATTGTGCCCGCCGGTCAGAATGCGGCGGGCCATGCCCTGGCCCATGCGACCGAGACCGATGAAGCCGACATTCATGAGAGGTTCTTCAGACCAGCTGACCGCGGACCCATTCGATCTCGCGGCAGACGTAATCGACGATGTCGCCCGTCTTCAGGTGCTCAGGCAACACATCCCACGTGTAGGTTTCGATTTCGAGCTGGCCCGAGAGCGGCTTCTCCTTATGCATTTTGAGCGCCTGCTCGAGCGCGAAACGGGTGGTGCCGAACGCGCCGCCCAGATCGTCGAGGAACACCGGCACGTGGAAGTGCGTGCGCCATTCGCGCGGACCGGGGTTCGCAATACGCGCGGCGAAAGCGTCCTCGAGATTGAGGAATTTCGTGATCTTCCCGTCCTTCTTTTCCACCGTCTGCGAAAGATATACGGTCTTGGCGAAACGTTGCAGCGCTTCGATGGTTTCGTCCGTCACGTTCGGCATATGCATCGCTGCCACTTCCTGAAGCTTCAGGATGGGGACGCCGGCATCGACGAGTTTCTGGAGCGATACGGGGATGTCTTCGAAGCCGACCGCCTGATGCCCGATGTCGAACACGATGCCGAGATGTTTTCGCAGCGCGGCGATCGAATCCGAAATCGGGATGTCCGCCAGTTTGGCGAGCCGCTCGACCGAGGGCCCGCTATAGAGGTGATCCTGGAAATAGGCGATCGTTTCGTCGGTGGTTTCGAGGAAGCAGCGCGGCTCGGGTTCGAGGCCGAGCGTCACGGTCCTTCCCGTTCGCTTTTCGATTCCGACCAGGTGGGCCACCACTCGCATGACGTGCTCGGTGTAGCTCGCGACCACGTCCGGCCCCGTGACACGCGGCTTGAAGCCGAGCGGCGCGGTCTGAATCGAGGATGCGAGGCCTTCGGGCGCGCACTCGGCGAGAATGTCGGCGACGTTGATGGTGTATTGCGTCCGCTCCTCGCTGCGCCAATCGGGCTCATACACCTGCTCCTTCACGATGGTGCCCTTGAAGGCCCCGTAGGGGAACGCATTGGCGGTGTAGAGATACAGGTCGTTCTCGGCCATGAAGCGCTTCAGCCCTTCGCGCGCTTTCTTATCCTTCACCAACAGCTCGGCGGAAAGCGCGGCCAGACGCAGCGAAAGGCCGAACGGCTCGTTCGGCGACACTCTCTTCTTGACCTGCGGCACGTAGGTGCGCAGGCTGTGCTCCATCAGTTCCCAGTTGTCACCGGGGTGAACGAGCGTAGCGTAACTCAGATGTCCAAGACGGCCCAGGTTCATAATAACTAGACTTTTTCCACTTTTTCAGATGCCGCCGAGCGCACGATGGCTTCCGTGACCGCGACGCCGTGGATCATTTCTTCGGTGGGTATCGGATAGACGGGACCGCCCTGCGCCGCTCGCGCAAAGGCTTCGAGCGAAGCGCGCGTAACGTCGAGTCGCTCGGCTTCCCATATCTCCGCCGGTCCTTTGATGGGTTGGAATTTGCAGGCGCCGAACAGCCGCGTACGGCGTTCTTCGGAAGATGCGCCCGCCACGTGGGTCATGCCTTCGAGACGCACCGAACCTTTGGATCCGTAGACGTGGAAGCTGAAGCCCGGTCCCGTCGCGGTGATGGTGCACAGATAGCCGGACATGCCTTCTTTCATCCTCAGGAGGATCGAGGTGGTGTCATCGGCGTTGACCGGAACGGCGCGCCTGAAACTCTGCGCGAATACATGATCGATGGGTCCGCACAGGTCGATCATGCCGTCGATGGCGTGAACTCCCATCGGAGTCAGGCCGCCGCACGGCGTTTCGTGACGGCTGGCTCTCCATGCTTCGGGTTTGAGCATCAGCGCGTTCGGAAACGTCATGGTGGCTTCCACGTGCTCGATGATGCCCAGTTCGCCCGAACGGATGCGCGCGCGCAGCTTCGTCATCTCCGGATGAAACCGGCGGTTATAACCGAGGCCAAGCGTCACGCCCGCATACTTCGTCGCGTTAACGGCCTCCTCCGCGCTTTCCTTCGTGAGCGCGAAGGGTTTCTCGCAGAAGATATGTTTCTTTTTCGCCGCCGCCGCCATCAACTGCGCGGCGTGCATCGAGTGCGGTGTGGCGAGGACCACGGCGTCCACGTTTGGATTGGCCAGCAGCGCTTCGTAATTCTCCGCCAGCTCGAACTTCTGCGTGTCGGCGAACGCCTGCACTTCCGGCGTGATGGTGCGGGTGGTCCCGGCGACGAAATGAATCTGATCGCTGTCCTGTTGGACGGCTTCGACCAGCGTTTTTCCCCACCAGCCGAGGCCGACAATTGCGGCCCTGATCATTACTTGGTCATCCTCAGCAGCGAGAACGCGGGATCGGCCGCGAGCGACTCCGCGACCGGCAAACCGAGCTCCTTCTTGACAATGTTGACGCCCAGGACGAGCGACACCATTTTGTAATATGCATGGCGGCGGCTCATCCCTTCGCGGCCCATGCCGCAATCCGACGAGAGCACCAGCCGCTCGGGCGGAATCCCTTCGAGCGCTTTTCGTACGAGCGCCGCCACCTGGTCGGGCGACTCGATCTGGAGAGTGTGGTGATCAATTACGCCGATGCCGATCTTTTTGCCGGAGATCGCCTTGCCCACGTCTTCGAGCTCGGTCGCGCCCGAGCTTGCCATCTCAAACGTGATGACGTCGCAGTCCACCTCATTGAGCAGTTCAAGCGCGGGTTTGTAACTTTGCACCTTCGAGAACATGCGCTGCTGCGATGGGTTGCCCCAACAGGTGTGGCACCAGACTTCGGTCTTCGCGCGCAGGCCGCGCACCGTATTATTGAAGACCTTCAGCATGAACTCGGGGTTGATGACTTTGTCGACGTAGCCGCGCGCGGCGAGCAGATGGATCTGCGGTTCTTCCATCTGAATGACCTGGCAGCCGGCGTCGGCGAGGTCGTGCAGTTCCTCGTTGAACGCGTCGCTCAGCGCCATGATGCGGTCGGGCAGGCTCTTGTAGTGGAAGTCCTGCACGGCGAACGCTACGAGTTCGGGCGTCACAGTGCCGAACTTCACCGGCTTTGTGGTGAGCCGCTGGGCGACCTTGAAAATCTCGGCATACTGCATCTCGCCGCGGCCGACCGGCCCGACGAGCTTCGGCATCACGCGCGCTTCGAGGTAGTCGTGCAGGATGTGGCCGCGCGGAAACGCGATGCCCCCGGCCCCGACCGTGGCCAGCTTCGGGTGCGCGTTGTCGAACCCATCCATATGATGAGGCGGGTAGCTGGTCCAGCTCTGGCCGCCGATGTCCTGATCGAAGCGGCAGTCGCCATCGGTCACGATGTCGAGACCGGCGACTTCCTGTTCGCGGAGGTAGCAGGAGAGCGTGTCGACATACTGCTCCCGGAAGCGGCTGATGACCATCGCATCCAGAAACGACTTTGTACCGAGGTTCTCCGTGTACCAACTCGGACGAGGCAGAGAACCGGTTACGGTTGTCGGAAGGATCTTGTCAAGACTGGCTTTTAGCATGTAAACGCGTGGGGCGCTGCGGTTTTGCGCAGTTGCAATGTTAATGATACACAGCGTCCCCTGTCAATCGGTGCCGCGCCGCATCAAGAAAAATGATTGACGCCGGAAGCATATCAAACACGGTAAAATCTCGCTATGGCAGCAGGCGAAACAACACTCCGTCAAATCAACGCGGTGGCCGCCAGCGCGGCGATCGCTACGCTCGTCTCATTCATTTTGGCTATTCCTGCCGGCGCACAGTGGCTGGACCACAAGGCGCCGGGCATTCCCCGGCTGCCGGACGGCAAGCCCAATCTCGCCGCGCCCGCGCCGCGAACTCCCGACGGCAAGCCCGACCTCTCCGGGCTGTGGCGCGAAGACACCTCAGGCGCCGCCGAAAGCAGCAAAGCCATGGACGCCATCAAGCCGCAGCCCTGGGCAAAGGAGGTGGTTGCGAAGCGCAAGGAAAATCTCGGCAGCGATTCCCCCGGCGTGCTTTGCCTCCCGTCGGGCCCGCTGGTTGATTTCGGGCTCGGCAAAGTGGTGCAGACGCCTAATCTCCTGCTCATGCTTTTCGACGGAACGCTCTATCGCGAAATTTTCCTCGACGGGCGCGAACTGCAGAAGGATCCCAATCCCGACTGGATGGGATACTCGGTCGGGCATTGGGAAGGCGACACGCTGGTGATCGAGAGCAACGGATTCAATGACCGCACCTGGATCTCGGACGACGGGCATCCGCACACCGAAGCGCTGCGCGTGACCGAGCGGCTGCGCCGTCCCGATTTCGGGCACCTCGAGGTGCGCAAGACGTTCACCGACCCCGGCGCCCTCCTCGAGCCCTGGACCGTGCCGCTTAAATACGAACTGAACCCGGATACCGAGCAGCTCGAATATGTGTGCAACGAAAACGAAAAGGACAGCAGGCACCTGATCGGCAAGGCGTCGGACGACAAGGGCGTCAAGGTCGCGCCCGCGCTGCTGTCGAAGTATGCGGGATCCTACGAGTTCAAACTTCCGGGAACAGGCCAGATCGTGACGGCGATTTTTACCGTCGAGGAAGACCATCTGGTGATGGGCGGACTGGGGCCCAGCGTGCCGCTGGTCGCTCTCTCCGACACCCAATTCTCGGCGCAGGGCGGGAACGTCAAGTTCGTCGTGAATGAGGCCGGCGCGGTGCCTTTTGCGATCTTCGAGGGTGTGGAAGGCGAGCTCAAAGGCGTTCGCAAGTAACTATTTCTTGTGCAGCAGAATCACGCCGTTCATGGTCTGGAATGAATACTCCGGGCCGCCGCCGTTGATCGATCCGTAAACGCCGCTGCCGCGGTCCATGCGGATGCGGTATTTGCCGCCCTGCCCGCGCGCATCTTCGATGACCGGCTTTGTGGTGTCGGCTTCCAGCTTGACGTCGAAATCGCTGTAGATGGCCCCGTTCGTGGTCTTGAGTCGAAGCCGGGCTTTGGTGTCGCCCGGAAGGGTCACATCCACCTTGCCGTTGAGCGAACTGAAAGACATCGGCTTATCGGGCGCCACGCGCGCCAGCGTCACCGTCACGCTTCCGTTCACCGTGGTCGCGGAAACCGCGCCCGATACGTCTTTCAGCTCGACCGAGCCGTTGACGTTGTTGACATCGATATTGCCGTTGATGCCGGTAACGTTGATTTCCCCGCCGTTGACCGCTCCCAGTTCGACCGAAGTATTGACCGGAACCTGAATCCTGAGATTCGTCCCGCCAAACCCGGCGCCGATCGTGACCGTATTGTGATCTTCCTCCACGTTGATGCCGCGGCCTCCGATGTCGATGCGATGCATCCCTGGCGGTGGAGGAGGCACAGGGGGCGCAGGAGGCGCGTTCCCGCGGGCCTCTCTTCCGGACGCGCGCGAGGGTTCGCTTTCCACAACCACCTGGGAACCGCTTCCCACTGTTACGGTGATGCTGCCCGTCATCAGATGGGCCTTGACCGTGGCGGGCTGCGCGGGATCGGAAAGCGGTACGGTGACCTTATCCTGACCCGCTGCGATATCCTGACCCGCTGCGAATGCCGCGAAGACGAAAATCAAAGGCGTAAGACGTTTCATTGTGCGGATCCCTTTCTGATGCGGATTTCACCGTTGACGGTCTCGAATTTCAGCTCCGGGCCGCCGGCTCCGATGCGCACGCTGGCGTCGCGATCGGGTTTGTAGACAAATTTTCCGTTCCTGCGCTCGCCTCCCGCGCCAGGTTGAGTCAGAGCGGTCGCCTCGAAATCGGTATACGCCTGGCCGTTGAGCGTTTTCAGACGAAGATCGGCCGAGAGATTCGGCGGGAAAGTGGCCTCGATCGCGCCATTCACCGTTTCGAGGTCAACGGGGCCTTTCGGATTTTCGCGGAAGGATATTGTCAGACGCCCGTTCACGGCGCGAACGGTCCCCGAGCCCGCAGCCGCCGTCATGGTCACAGCGCCGTTGACGCCGTGAATATCGAACCTGCCATTGGTCTGTTCGGTTTCGACCGCGCCGTCAACAGTGCTGAGGCGAAGCTCCGTTTGGCGCGGGGCGTGGATCCTTAAATTGTAAGCCACATCGTAATGGCGGCCGTCGGAATGGATGTGAAAGCCGTGGTCGTCGCCCGCGTTGTGATTGCCGCGAAACGGTCCGTTGACGTAAAGCTGCGCAGTGCCGTTCTTTTCGTTCACATCGAGAGTGACCTCTTTTTTGGCGCGATCGACGTCTTCCTGGCTCGCGGCGCGGATGATTCTCTCGCCTTCCACCCGGATGGTGTTCCCGCCGTCGCCGATCACCTGAATGGTTCCGGTGATGGTGTCCACGTCAAGCACTTTGTCATTCGAAAAAGTGTAGTGAAGCGGTTCACGAGCTTCGGTGTTCCAAACGGCACCCGACGCAACGCCGAAAAACAACGCGGCGAGGGCGATTTTCTCACTGTACATATAGGTCTCCTTCTCAGTGGCTTAGTTGTTGCAGTGCGTAATGCGTCCGATCGAGAACGGCGGGGTTGAGGTTCGGCTGCGCAGCCAGTTGCCGGAGCGTTCCGACGGCCTGGCGATCGTGCGCGTTCACCAGGTAATCGATCAGTTCGGCCTGAACCATGGGGGAATCCTGCTCCGGCAGGGACCGCGTGAGCGATTCGACCACGCTCGGCCGCGTTGCCACCTTGCTCAGCGCATCGATCGCGGCCAGACGCACGTTGACGCTGGCGTCATGCGAGACCGCCTGGATCAGCGCGGCAACCATCTCCGGCTCCATGGTCTGCATGCGGCCGGTGTAATCGACGCCGCGAAGGCGCTCGGTGGCCGATTGCTGCTGCAGCAGCGAAAGCGCCACCATGTCGCGCAGTTTCGCTATTTCGTTGTCGTTTTCGTTGTTGCTCCGCCGCGGCAGATTCGCGCCGATCAGAACGCCCAGCACAAGACAAACCATCGCCACGGCGAGTTGCCACACGGGAACAGCCCTGCGTTGTGGAACGAGCGCCGCCAGTGTCGCGTGCCATCGGGTATGGAGCGCCAGGCTCGGTTCGGGTACGGGCAGATCGGCAAGCCGATTCCACAGGCCTCCCAGCGCCGCCATCTCGGCGCTGCACTCGGCACAGGTTTCGAGGTGATGTTGAAACTCCGGCGTCTTGCCCCGGTCCTCTTTCCACGCGGACGCCATGAAGTCCCCGGCTTCTTCGCACGTCATGATGCTTTCTCCCTGCTCAATTCCGAATAAATACTACTCAGCTCTTTCATCGCCCGGAAGACCCGGGTCTTTACCGTACCCGCCCCGCAGCCGAGAATTCCACCGATCTGTTCGTACGAGAGATCCTGAAAGCGCGTGAGCACGATCAGTTCGCGCTTGTCCTCCGGCAACGCGCGCAGCGCGCGATACAGGAGCGCAAGATCCTGTCGCTTTGCCGTGGTTTCGAACGGGGTGGGCCTTTCGCTCTCGATCATTTCCAGCTCGTTCTCTCCCGGGGCGACTTCGTGGCGGATTTTCCGGGCGTGATCCGTAAAGGCGTTCCGCGCGATCCGGTACATCCAGGATTCGAAACCGCCCTCGGCCAGCCCCTCCCGATAGGTCTGCCGATACCGGATCATCCTCAGGAAGACTTCGTGAACCAGATCTTCCGCTGTTGTCTGCCTCCCCGTGAGCCGGAAGAAGAAGCGAAAGAGAGACCGGTGACGGTTGCGATAAATCCCGGTCATAGCCGCGAGATCCCCGCGCGCGACGGCCGCCATCCGTTCGTGATCCGTGCTTTGGTTCAACTATTCCGAATCAACCCTTCGTTCAGGAGAACTGGGGATCGGGGAAAAGGTTACGAAGTTTTTTCGCCGGCCTAATGGAATGGCTCGGTTCTGCCGATAGAGCAACCGCGGACTAACGGCCGGTACACGCGACTGAAGTCGCGAGTACCCCGCGCCGAATGGTCCGCGGCTTCCCGGCCAATCGCATCTTGATTCCAACTGGATCCTAAGTTACAGAGTCCCCGCGGCAATATCCCATAACCCTACCGCTTGGATTCAACATACATCACTCAGAATCTCATGCCAGCCGACCTGTCGCCATACGCCCGCGATAACTCATAGTTATACATTGCATTTAGCGCACAATGAGCCTTCAGGCTCACCGTAAAGGCGGCTGACCTCTTTGTTTCATTGACTTGCATGTGGTGAGGGCAATGCCTCCACTCATGGCATGAAACTTACGAGAAGCAAAACAAGACTTTCGGCTATAGTCCTGGCGATGGTATCGTTTTCCGGCCGAATCCTCATGGGGCAAACTGTTCCATCAGAGTATCAAAACCTCTATACCTCTTTGTCAACCACAGTCGGGTCTTTCGACACCGAAGTCAATGCCGGATGGAATCACGAAACCGGGTCTATGCCCTCATCCGCGCAGCTTGGCTCGGCCAGTGACGTGGTTGGGTCATCCAACATCCTCAACCCTCTCTATTACAGCGACATCGTTATTCCCGAGCTGAACGAGCTCAAGGCCCTGGGCATCAAGGCAGTCGTCGTCATCATCGATTATCCTATCCTTTACCCGGGCTTTTATCCTTCCAGCCCGTCAACCTACCAATCGTACCTGACCTTCTATACCCAACTCTCTGAAGCCATACACGCCCGGGGAATGAAGATGATCGTCGGAACCGGCGCCGCCTGGTCCTCGGGAGGCTTTTCGGTTCCCAGGGTTGCCTCCTACTATGCCAGCCTGACCCTGAACCAGTACATCGCTCAACGGACTGCCCAGGCGGTAACCATCGCAACCGTGATCCGCCCGGACTATATGACCGTCGTATGCGAACCGGACACGGAAGCGTCGCAAACGGGCCTTTCCCAATTGGGGACCCTCAGCACCAGCACGTCTCTGCTCAAGTCCATGGTGAGTGCGATCCATCAGGCGGGAGTGACCGGTTTAAAGATCGGCGGCGGCACCGGTTCCTGGATGCCTTCCTGGCAGTCCTGGATGCAGAGTTTCGCGGCCACCGGCGAGGACTATTTCGACATTCACATATTCCCCATAACCGGCACCTATCTGACCCAATTACCCGCCATGGCGAACTACGCGGCAAGCCTGGGCAAGCCGATCGCCTCCACGCAGTTCTGGCTGTCGAAGGAATCCGCCAGCCAGGTTACGACGATAAGCTACGGTCAGGTGGCCTATCTGGATGCCTTCAGTTTCTGGATGCCGCTCGATCTCACCTTCCTCCAGAACATGGTTCACTTCGGCTACTGGAAGAACGCCCTGTTTATGAGCCCGTTCTGGGAGGAGTATTTCTTCGCCACCTTACCCTACAACGCCACTACGGCGGCAACGAGTCAGGCGCAAATCGTCAGTACGGCGCAATCCACTGCCAACCAGGCGATCCAGGCTGCACAATACGATTCGGAAGGGCTCGCCTATGGCCAACTTGTCACCAATTCGCCGAACACTACTCCGCCAACTGTCCCTACCGGCCTGACCGCAGCCGCCGGACCCAGCACCGCCAATCTGAACTGGGCGGCGTCCACGGACAATGTCGGGGTGGCAGGCTACTCGGTTTCGCGGAACGGCGTCGTCATCGCCACCACTCCGCTGACCACTTATTACGACACCGGGCTCAAGCCTTCCACGGTCAACACCTATGCGATCTCGGCATACGACGGTGCGGAAAGGCACTCGGGCTCCGCTTACCTGAACGTGACGACCTTGAAGTAGCTGGTTTACCGATACCAGAGAATCTGCTGAGCCTCCAGCGGAACAGCCGCGGCGGCATGGTGAGGAACGATGCGCGGAGTGAAATCCCCCGCGGGCCGATCCGACGCTACGGTCGCCGTAAACCCGAACGCATTCATCGACCCTGCCAGGAGTTCACCGCGTGTCATCACGTGAACGGGTTCTCCTTCGGCGTAGAGTTCCAACTGAACGGCATTGGGATCCAATTCATCCAGATAGGCCTGTACGTAGAAAAAATGCTGATTCTCTTTGGACTCAACCTTCAGATCGCCGAATCGCAGGCGCGGCCAATGACCGGCCACCTGACTCCGCCAGTTCACAACCTCGCTTCCCACCTTACCGCCGTCAGCGGACCGCGCGAGAAACCCTGCCGCCGCGGGCAGATAGTAGTTCTCCGTATACTCCCGCACCGCGCGGTTCGAGGAGAATTCCGGGGTCAGGCGCGCCATGCTCTCACGCATCTTTGCGACCCATGCCGCCGGGAGCCCGGCTTCATCGCGACGATAGAAGTCGGGAATCACGTTTTCTTCGAGCAGCGTGTAGAGCCGATCGGCTTCCGCGGCGTCCCAGGCGGGGTCGTCGCCGTGTTCCTGACCATCGCCAAGCGCCCAGCCCACGTCCGGTGAGGAGGCTTCCGCCCACCAGCCATCCAGTTCGGAAAGGTTCAATCCCCCGTTGACCAGGACTTTCATCCCGCTGGTTCCGCACGCTTCCCACGGGCGACGGGGAGTGTTCAGCCAAAGATCCACCCCCTGCACCAGGTGTTCGGTGACCCGCATGTCATAGTCGCTCAGAAAGACGGCCTGCGAACGCGCCGGCGTATTGCGTATGAACTGGATCCATTGCCGGATCATCTCCTGCCCCGCGCCGTCCGCGGGGTGGGCTTTCCCGGCGAGGATCAACTGCACGGGGCGTTGCCGGTTGGTGAGAATCCGCAGCAGGCGGTCGGGATCGTGCAACAGCAGATTCGGACGTTTGTAAGGCGCGAAGCGGCGCGCGAAACCGATGGTCAACGAGTCGGGATCGAAGATCTGCCCGACGCGCAGGACATCGTCGGGCGATGCGCCATAGCTGGCAAGCTGACGCGCGAGCCGCTGCCGGACGAAGTCCACCAGGCGCTTCCGGGCCATGGTCCGCATCTTCCACAGATCGCCTCCGGGAACCCGGCGAAGAGCGTCCGCTATCTGGCTCAGGTCGCCTTGCCAGCGCGTCTTACCGCAGGTGCTGGTCCACAGGTCGTCGGCTTCGATCGAATCCCAGGTGTTGACGTGGATGCCGTTCGTCACGTGGCCGATGGGAACCTCGGGCTCCGGCCAGCGCGGAAACAATCCCTGGAATATCCGCCGGCTGACTTCGCCATGCAGGCGGCTGACGCCGTTCACCGCGCCCGACCCGCGCAGCGCGAGGTACGCCATGTTGAAGGGCTCCGACCGGTCATTCGGATTCAGGCGGCCCAGGCCGACAAGTTCCCCGATTGAAATGCCGAGCCTGCCCTCGGCGTATCCCTTAAGCTGCGACTCGATCAGGTCCGGGGAAAATCGGTCAAACCCGGCCGCAACCGGCGTGTGGGTGGTAAAAATGTTGCCGGCGCGCGTCACTTCGAGCGCCACATCGAACGGTTGTTTCGTATCCTCCATGTAACTGCGCGCTCGCTCGAGCACGGCGAACGCGGCGTGGCCTTCGTTGAGATGGCAGACCTGGGGATCGATCCCGAGCGCGCGGAAGAGACGCCAGCCCGCGAGACCCAGCACCTGTTCCTGCTGGAAACGCGTGAAGGAGTCGCCGCCGTAGAGCTCGCCGGTGATGCCGCGATGTTCCGGGAGGTTCGCGGGATCGTTGGTGTCGAGGAGATAGAGCTTCGTGGAACCGACCTGCGCCTGCCAGACGCGCACGTTCATCTGGAAGCCGGGCAGGTTCATGGTGACGCTTAACCACTCTCCATCCGGCTTGCGAACCGGCGTAATCGGGAGCTGGCCCGGGTCGTTGAAAGGATAGAGTGCCTGCTGCCGGCCCTGCGCGTCGATGTGCTGACGAAAGTAGCCCTGCTGATAGAGCAGGCCGACGCCGATCACGGGAATCCCGAGGTCGCTGGTCGACTTCAACTGGTCGCCCGCCACGTTGCCGAGGCCGCCCGAGTAGATCGGCAGCGCGTCGCTCAGCATGAACTCCATGCTGAAGTACGCCACGGCCTTAAGCTTGGAATTCGGGTACGCCTGCTGGAACCAGTGCGGGCTCTCGGCGTGATGGCGTTTATCCTCGATGAGGGCGTCGAGCTTGCGCTTGAATTCCGGGTCGGCCGCAAGGGCGCCCAGCTTGTCGTGCGAGACCGTCTGGAGAACCACCCAGGCGTTGCGCGTGAGCTCCCAGCGGACGGGATCGAGCTGCGCCCACAGGTCATCCGCTCCGTGATTCCAGGACCAGCGAAGGTCGAGCGCGAGTTCAGTCAAGCCATCGGAAACTTCTTTGACGGGATCGGCCATACTCTATTTTCAGCCAGGAAGTGTCGTGATGGCTCGCACTGCCGTAATTTCTGAAAAGGAAAAGCCCCCTGTCGCGTCGCCGCGAAGGGGGCTGGCCGGGTTGCAAGGAGTTAAGCCGGCGATTCAGACAGCGAGAAATACCCTGTTGCCCTGCCGATTTACCAACAGCAGAGATTCCCCACTCGACTTCCTCACCGCGCGGTCGAAATCGGCGGAGTTTTCGACTGGCTGGCGATTCACTGCCTGGATCACATCGCCTTCCCTGAGACCGGCGTTTGCCGCGGCGCTCGCCGGATCGACCTTGGTCACCACCACGCCCTTCGTGGCGGCCGGGAGGCCGAGCTGGCGGGCGGTTTGCGCGTCGAGCGCGTCGACCGAAACGCCCTGTAGAGAGGTATCCACACTTTCACCACGGGAGTCGGCCTTCGCCAGTTTCTCGCCGGGCATCTCGCCGAGCTGTACGGTTACGTCGCGATCCTGCCCGTTGCGGAAGATCTTCAGCCTGACGCTCTGATCGGGATTCATCAACGCTACCTGCATGCGCAGCTGATTGCTTTCCGCGATCGCACTGCCATTCATGTCGAGAATCACGTCGCCGGTCTCGAGACCTGCACGCGCCGCAGGGCTGTCGGGAGAAACGTTGCTCACCAGCGCCCCGGCGGGTCCGTTCAGGCCCAGTGCCTTCGCGATGGCCGGCGTCACTTCCTGCACAGTCACGCCAAGATACGACCGCGTGACATGCCCGTGGTCTTCGAGCTGCGTCATCACCTCGCGGGCGAGGTTGACCGGCACCGCGAAGCCGATGCCCTGATTGCCGCCCGATTCCTGGGCCAGGATCGCGGTGTTGATGCCAATCAGTTCGCCGCGGTCGTTCACAAGAGCGCCGCCGGAGTTGCCGGGATTGATGGGAGCGTCCGTCTGGATAAAGTCTTCATAGTCTTCAATTCCGAGACCGGTCCGGCCGGTGGCGCTGATGATTCCCATCGTGACCGTCTGGCCAACTCCATACGGATTGCCGACGGCAAGAACTTCGTCGCCGACCTGGAGTTTCGAAGAGTTGCCGACCGTGATGGCAGGAAGGCCCGACGCATCGATCTTCACCAGCGCGATGTCTGTCTTCGCATCGGTGCCGATGACGGTTGCCTTGAATTCGCGCCGGTCGGGTAACGTTACGAGAACGCTGGTCGCGCCGTCAACGACATGGTTATTGGTGAGGATGTAGCCGTTGGAACTGATGATTACGCCCGATCCAACGCCTGCTTCGCGCCGGGATTGCGGGGCCTGAAAACCGCCGCCCTGGCCGTTACCGAAGAACTGGCGAAAAAGCGGGTCCATACCTTGCTGTCCGTCGAGTCCGCCCCGCTCTTTTACGATCTTCGAAGAGGAAATTTTCACGACCGACGGCATGGCCGCGCGGGCCGCGGGCGCCATCGTAATCCGGGCGGGTCCTTCGTTCGGGTCCGCCAGTTTGAGGCTGATACGTGTGGTTGAGAAGCTCGCGCCGGCGGCGACCAGGCCTCCGGCCAAAGTAAGTGCACCAATTATAAGGAGCCCTTTCTGTCGGGACTCCTGGAAGAATCGCGGTATTTTCACTTTTTTCTCCTGAATCTCGGGCTTGATCCTGCCCCGAATATTTAGACTGCGAATCCAGGCATTTGTACCGCTGCCGGTCTCAGCGGCGGCGTCTTCACGCGCACGGCTGCGCCACATCGCGCCAGGCCAGGCAGCCCAACCGCTGGGTAACCACAATCATTTCAGCATGTTGCCGCGTGGCAGTGTGGATGCTTCTTGCCAAGCCGGAGACAGCTATGAGGTACGAACGAATTCTCTTTCCGGTCGACTTCTCCGACCGATGCCGGAATGCGGCGCCTTTCGTCGACGCGATCGCGAGGCGCGACGGCGCATCCGTAACGCTGGCGACGTTCATCGAAGTCCCGGCCATGTGGTACGGCACCCCTGAGGCGCCCGGTGTGCCCGAGTTCAGCATCTCCCACTGGCGGGAAGAGGCTGAAAAAAATCTGACATTCTTCGCGGGCGAGCTGTTTCCCGGAGTGAAGACCGACACCCTGACGCTGGAAGGCGATCCGGGCTCGTCAATCGTCGAGCTGGCGCGCACCACGAAGACGGATCTGATCATGATGCCCACGCGCGGCCGGGGCCGATTTCGGGCGGCGCTGCTCGGGTCGGTTACGGCCAAGGTACTGCACGACGCGGCGTGCCCGGTCTGGACTGCGGCTCACCCCGAGAACCCGGTATACCCCCCATCGCCGGAATGGCGGAGCGTCGTGTGCGCGGTCGACGCAACCCGCGACTCGCTTACCCTTCTGCGTTACGCGGCCAACCTGTCGGCGACCTGCGCCGCCCGCATTCAGCTCGTGCACGCGGTGCCTCCGGCCATGGAATCGGGCCCCGCAAAATACATAGACCGGGAGTTCGAAAATTTCCTGACGGAAACATTCGGTGGGAAGATCTGCGAATTGCAGAAGGAAGCCGGCACCAATTTCACTCTGTGTATCGAAGCCGGGAAGACCTCCGCGGTAGTGGCCGCGGCGGCGGAGCACCACAAGGCCGACCTGATCCTGATCGGCCGCGGAGTATTGCCGCATTTTGGCGGCAGGCTGAGGACGAATGTCTATTCCATAATTCGCGACGCACCGTGTCCGGTGCTCAGTGTTTGAAAAAATGAGCCCTGAGCTTCTCGCGGACACGTTGAACACGCTGAGCGCTGTCTCTCCCGTCGCGATCATCGGACTGGATAAAAGGAAAAAGGTCGATTTGTGGAGCATTGCGGCTGCCGCGCTCTTCGGCTGGAAGGCCGACGAAACAACGGGCAAGCCGCTGCCTCCCGCCCTCAAAGCCCTTAACCAGGCAGAGTCCGGGCCGGTGATCGTCACCGTCAGCGCGCGCGATGGCCGCGAATTCAGTGTCGAATTGCGCGCTGCGTCGCGGCAGTCGGGCGGCCGCGTGATCGTCGCCACAGGCCTCTCTCGAGCCGCAACGCGGGAGCGGGAGGCCGTTTTCAAACTGGAGGCGGAAGGCTGGTTCCAGGAGCTGCTCGATGCGGCTCCCGACGCCATGATCGAAGTAGACCGGGAAGGCCGGGTTATCCTGCTCAACCGCGTTACGGAGAACCTCTTCGCGTACACGCGCGAAGAACTGCTGGGCCGGAATGTCGATTCGCTCCTGCCCGAACAGCTCCCGGGAGCGGATGGCAACCATCGCGGCCAGGCGCGCCGCAAAGACGGAACCACTTTCCCGGCCGAGATCAGTCTCAACCCCGTCCACATCGGGGGCGAATTGCGCATCACTGCAATCGTCCGAGATGTGACGGCGCAGAGGAAAGCCGAGGAGGACCTGCTGCTGGCGAACCGGAAACTCGGATTGCAGAGCCGGGAGGCCGAACGCGCGAATGTGCTGAAAAGCGAATTCCTCGCCAGCATGAGCCACGAGCTGCGCACCCCGCTGCATACCATCCTCGGGTTCACCGAACTCCTGCGGGAGGAACTCGAGGGACCGCTCAACCCGAAGCAAAGACGGTTCGTCGATCACGTTCACCATGACTCGACGCACCTTCTCGAACTCATCAACGACATCCTGGACCTGAGCAGGATCGAAGCCGGCCGCATGGACCTGAACTTCGAGACGATCGACGCCGCCGAGGTCATCTCCGAAATGATCGGCGGAATGCGAGCCGCCGCCGGGGCCAGGAGCATTCTCATCGATAACGGAATCACCGTGCCGGTGTACCTGCTCGCCGATCGCGCACGATTCCGGGAGATCCTGACCAATCTGCTGAGCAACGCAATCAAGTTCACGCCCGCGGGAGGCCGCGTATCGATTGAACAAACCGTGGCCGGTGACGGCGCCATCGGGTTTGCGGTGGCCGATACGGGAATTGGCATGGCGTCGGAATACCAGAAAGTGATTTTCGATAAATTCCGTCAGGCGGGACCCACGACGAAGGGCGTCAGGGAAGGCACCGGTCTGGGTCTCGCGATCGTGAAGCGGCTGGTCGAAATGCATGGCGGGGAGATTTCCGTCGAGAGCGAGCCGGGGCGCGGCACCCGCTTCACGTTTACGATCCCCATCGGCACGATCCCCCCAGCCGGCCGGAGCCGTGAAACGAGCCTCGCGTGCTGATCATCGAGGACGAACCTTCGGCGCGCGAACTGCTCTGCAGTTACCTCGATCCCGCCGGCATCAAGACGGAATGCGCCGCAACGGCCGAAGAAGGGCTCAGCAAGGCGCGCCGTCTGCGGCCCGAGGCGATCATGCTCGATCTGCTGCTGCCGGGGCGCACCGGATGGCGTGTGCTGGAGGATCTGCGCGCCGGGTTATCTGCAAGAAGCCGCTGAAGAAAGACGTGGTGATCCGCGCGCTGCGTGAGTATCTTCCCCAACGCTTCGGCGCGGCCAGCTAAACCCCTGTTGCAAATGAACTACCATGTAGCTCTGGCCCCATGAGCGTTGCATCGGCGGAGTCGAAGGTCACGCTTGTCATCATCGACGACAATCCGGGAAGTCTCGAACTTCTTTCCATCGCCCTCGCCCAGGAGGGGTTGGCGATCTTTACGGCGCAGGATCCCGAAGAAGGGATCGAGATCGTCTACCGGGAGCATCCGCAGATCGTACTCACCGACCTGCTGATGCCGGGAATGACCGGCCTCGAAGTGGTGGAGCGGGTGGTCGAATTCGATCCCACGATCGACGTCGTCCTGATGACCGCGCATTACAGCTCGGAATCGGCCGTCGAGGCGATCCGTAAGGGGGCTTCCGACTATCTGAATAAACCCGTGCCCATTGCGGTCC
The DNA here is from genome assembly GCA_963764845.1 of Terriglobia bacterium. GTDB lineage: Bacteria > Acidobacteriota > Terriglobia > Bryobacterales > Bryobacteraceae > BOG-234. Next base: position 693,551 of record CAVXUE010000003.1, read on the forward strand.
TGCGGGAGCGCATCGCAAAGCTCATCGACGAAGCGCGGCGGCGGCAGCGCCTGATGGCTGTCGAGAGCGGCCTGCGCAATGAAGCTCAGTTCGAGGGCATGATCGGCAAGAGCGCGGCCATGTGGGAGACCTTCGCGCGCATTCGTCGCGTGGCGCCACATTTCCGCACGATTCTGGTCACCGGGCAAACGGGAACCGGCAAGGAACTCGCCGCACGGGCGCTGCATCAGTTGAGCCCGGTCTCGAAGGGGCGTTTCGTAGTGCTGAACTGCTCGGCTGTGGTCGAGACGCTGTTTGAGAGCGAGTTGTTCGGCCACGTGCGGGGTTCGTTTACGGGGGCCAATCAGGACAAGATGGGCCTTTTCGAATTCGCCGACAAAGGCGCGATTTTTCTGGATGAAATCGGCGACATGCCGCTGGGCACCCAGGCCAAGCTGCTGCGGACCCTGCAGAACCAGGAAGTGCTCCGCGTCGGCTCCCTCACGCCGCGCAGGGTGGATGCGCGGGTGATCGCCGCGACGCATCGCGATCTGCGCGAGGACGTGGCCGCGAAAACGTTTCGCGAGGATCTCTTCTACCGGCTCTCGATGGTGGAGATCCACATTCCTTCACTTGAAGAACGAAAGGAAGACATTCCGCTTCTCACGACTTTCTTCACTGAGAAGTTCGCGGCGCAGTTCAGGAAACAGATCAGGGGAATCACACAGCGGGCGCAGATCATCCTGGCCCGCCACAACTGGCCGGGAAATATCAGGGAACTGGAGAATGTGGTCGGGCATGCATCCATGATGGTGCTCGGCGACATGATCGACGTGGCCGACCTGCCCGATTACCTGCGGTACCCCGCGCGGCAGCACCCTGGCCCGATCTCCATCGCCGATGAAGGCGGCGATTCGTTCGAAGAGCACGAGAAGCGGCTGGTCAGAGACGCCTTGTCACGGGCGGAAGGCAATCAGTCGAAGGCCGCGCGTGAACTGCGCATCGGGCGCGATGCTCTGCGCTACAAGATGAAGAAGCACGGGCTGCTTTAGGGCTTCACTGAACCTTGCCGCGGAAGCGCCGATGCGCCAGGAACACACAGCGTTCCCAACAGAATGACCAGGTTATGAGGCGTCAAGCGGGATTTTCCGCGCGCTCCAACAGACGCATGACTTCTTCCCGCAGCTTCGGCAGCGGAATCGGTTTGCTGACGTAACTGTCGAAGCCTGCCGTCATCGCCCGCTCGCGGTCTCCCTGCATGGCGCTGGCGGTAAGGGCCATAATCGGGACCCCGGCCAGGCTCCGGTCGCGGCGAAGTTCCGCCAGCGCGCCGAATCCGTCGAGGCCGGGCATATGCAGATCCAGAATGATCAGATCGGGCCGGGTTTCTCTGGCGAAGCGAACCACTTCGAGCCCGTCGTTCGCCTCATTGACAACGTAACCCGAGCCCTCGAGTACGACCCGGATCAGTTCCCTGCTGGTTGCCTTATCGTCCGCGATCAGCACTCGCTTCATGATCAATCCTTATGGGATCTATCCTAATGGAATCGTGAACGTGAACCGGCTTCCCTTGCCCGGTTCGCTTTCGACCCCGATGTGGCCGCCGTGCTCCTCAACGAGCTCCTTCGTAATAGACAGACCAAGCCCGGTACCCTCGCGTATGCCCGCCGTCATCGAGCCGGCCTGATGGAATTTTTCGAAGATCGATCTCTGCTCCGCGGGAGCAATACCGATGCCGGTATCGCTCACCGACACGGCCGCGAACGCGCCGTCGCACTCCACATCGACACGCACGCATCCGCCCGCCGGCGTGAATTTGACCGCATTGCCCAGCAGGTTGACGAGAATCTGCCTCACGCGAACCCGGTCGCCATCCACATTCACGCGTTCGGGAATACCGGTTGCGAGCTCGATCGACTTGACGGCAAAGTGAGGCCGGAGCGACGAAAGCGCGTCTTCGACGACCGCCCCGAGATCCAGAATCTCCCTCTTCAACTGCACCTTTCCCGCTTCGATCTTGCTCAGATCGAGAACTTCATTGATCAACGTCAGCAGGTGCTGCGCATCGCGGTTGACGTGATCGACGAAACGCTTCTGATCCGCGTTCAGCGGGCCTTTCAGCTCCTCGGCCAGCAGTTCGGAGAAACCGATGATGGTATGCAGAGGCGTGCGCAGCTCATGGCTCATGTTGGCCAGAAACTCGCTCTTCATCCGGTTGGCGTGCTCGATCTCGCGGGTATGTTCCTCGTGCAGCGCCCGCATCCGATCCTCGGCGAGCGTGCGGTCCGTAACGTCGCGAATGATGGCCGTGGCGCGAAACGCTTCGCCCGACCGCATGGGACTGAGGCTGATCTCAACGGGAACGGAGGAACCATCCCTGCGCCTGCCATGCAGCACCATTCCCATCCCCATCGGGCGCGTGACGGGATGCGCCCGAAAATGGTCGCGGTGCCCGGCATGAGAACCGCGAAGCTCGTCCGGAAGCAACATATCCACGGACTGCCCCAACAGCTGCTCGCGCGTGTAGCCGAATATTTTTTCGGTAACCAGGTTCAGCATGACGATGCGGCCGTCGCCATCGACTTCGATAATCGCGTCCGGCGCCGCTTCCAGCAGTTCGCGTAACCGGCGATCCACGCGATGCCTGCTGATGTCGGTAAGGATGCTCAGAGTGCCCTCTTCCCAGGGAACCGTGCGAACCTCAACGTCGACCGCGCTGCCATCTCTTGCCGAGAGACACATTTCGGCTTCGAGGCCTGCACCGAGGGGCAATTCCACGCCCGAAGGAAGCCTGCGCCCGATTACCTCCTCTTCACGCCACCCGAGGATTCTCTGTGCGCCGCTGCTCCATAACCGGACCTGACCGGCATGGTCCAGGGCGACGACACCCACCGGAGATGCGTCGAGCAGAGCGCGCAGGAACTCGGCGGGGTGTTCTTGCGGCATTCCCGCTCATTATATAGCCGCGGACTTTCAGGGCTTTGAAGCGTCGATGCGGATCTCTTTCAGTCTCTCGCCCTGTGTGGGCAGTTCCGTCGCGCCCGACGGGAATTTGTTGAAGGCGAAGAGATAGCTCAGAATATCGACGTTCTGCTGGCGGGTCAGATGCCCGGGATTATTGGCCGGCATCGAGACCCGCACTCTCTCGAACAGATCGTTGACGCTGAGGGTGCTCCAGTTGGCGAGGAAGGCTCCCCCGGTGAGCGCCGGAGTCTCATCGCTGCCCACCAGATCCGCACCGTGACACATCGCGCACTGCGCCGAGTAAGTGGCCATGCCGCGCTGTGCCTGGGCATCGGTGTAAACGCCATCCCAGACCGAGCGGGGCGTTTGCGCGACCAGGACCGCGGCGCCCGCGGCGATTGCGGCGAGTTTCAGACGCGACCAGGTTTTCGGTCTCAAAGTGGGGCAGGTTGGCAACCTGCAGGCCGATTGGAAATCGGCCACCCCTGTTTTCCTGAGAAACTTCGGGAACCGGGCTGCTGAGGTTTTGTGGCGCATTTCCTGGACGCCAGCGCGGGTTTCCTCCGACTCACTTCCTACCTTGGTTCTTCGCCGGGCGGCGGTGCGTTGGGGTTGACCGAGCCGCGTCCGCCACGCCCCTGGTTCGGGGGCGTCCAGCCGTCGTTCGACGGGCCGTTCTGGAAGAACTTCGAATCCTTGCTGTAAGGGCCGGTAGCATACATGGCATTGGCCTGGCCGAAGATCTTGCCCGCCCGCAAGGTATCCTCGCGAACTTTGTCGACGAGCGCATGATAACGGGGGTCGGTCTGCGGAAAGCCCGAGAAAGAGCTGAGATCGTTGTTCCCGATAATCACCACATCGACGCCGGGGACCGAGGCGATGTCAAAGGCATTCGCAACGCCGGTGGGCGTCTCGATCATAATCACCACCAGCATATTGTCGTTGATGGTCTCGCGGTAATTAATCCCGTTGATGCCCCATAGGCCCGCAGCCTGGCCCGCGCCCGCGCTGCGCCGCGCGACCGGAGGATAACGCGACCATTTTGCGCCCTCGCGCGCGCGATCGACATCGTCCACGGTGGGAACGATCACGCCCAGCGCGCCGATATCGGTGGTGTGCTGGATGTGCCACTCCTGCGCGTCGGGCAGCCGGATCATGGGCGTCGCGTTGGCCCGGGGGCAGGCCGCGATCATCTTTTCCACGTCCTTGAACTCGAGGGTGCTGTGCTGCATTTCGAACCACGTGAAGTCATAGTGTTTCGCGCGTTCGCAATAGCCGTCGACATCCATGGTGGATTGCGTGAAGCTGAAAACCTGTTTGCCATCCAGCAGCTTCTGTTTGGCGGTGTTATAGAGTTTCGGCTTGGCGGCTGTGTTCCCGCTCTGCTGCGCGAGAGCCACGAAAGCGGCCAGCGCCATACCCCCTGTAATAGCGCACGACGCTATTCCCTGCGACAGTCTCATAGGAATTTTCTCCTTCCGGCTACGGCGGTCAACGGTCGAAGTATATCAGCGTGCGGCAGGCCCCTACTTTTTCTGCACGCGCGACTTTTGTCCAATTGCCCAGGCCAGATTGTTCTTCGCAATCTGGAAAGTCGGATCGAGGCGGATTGCCTCCCGCGCGGCCTTGATCCCGTCGTCCCAGTTCCCCATTTGGTTGTAGCTGGCGGCGATGTTATTCCATGCGAGGGCGTAGTTCGGGCGCAGCTTCAGGGCTTCGCGGGCGGCCTGGATACAGTCCGCGTATTTCCCCTGCTGATACAGAGTGAGCGACTGGCTCAGCCACTCTTCCGGCGACTTGGGCGGCGGAGCCCCGATTCCCAGGCTGCCTGCGCGCGCCAGCCAGGACTGCGCGGTGGCATCCGAGGGCGAGACCGCGAGCGTGTTCATCGCCGCCTTGCGGAGGTCGGCCGGGTCGTGCCGTTCCGCGTAGATGTCCATCAGCAGATACTGAGCCTGCAGGTAGGACGGGTTGTTCGTCACCGCGACATTCAAGAGCTGAATCGCTTCGGCCAAACGGCCTTTCCCCTTCAACCAGACTGCGTAGAAGTAGTTCGGCACGGCTTCCGCGGGCGCGATCAGCAGCGCCCGCCTGAAGTGCCGCTCGGCTTCGGCGTCGTTGTTGAGCGCGCTGTTGACGATCCCCAGGTTCACTTCGAGCACATAGTAGTTCGGGGTATAAACGATCGCGCGCTGGAACAAATTCAGAGCGTTCAAGTAGTCCCCGCGGGCCATCAGGGTCAGGCCGTAGTTCATCAGGCCGCGCCCGTTGCGGGGGCTTTTGGCGGCCACATCGCGCCACAACGATTCTTCCGATCGCCAGACCCGATTCCGCTCGATCGTGCCCCATGCCGCGACCCCGAGCACCATCCCGCAAACCGCCGCCACGATCTCGCGCCGCACGGGATGTTCATAAAGCCAGAGCGCAGCCGCCCAGGTCACGCTCAGCGAGAGCCCCACAAACGGGAAAAACATCCGGTGGTCGTTCTCGACTTCGGCCAGGGGGAAGATCGAGGTGGGTACCAGCGCGAGCACAAACCAGTACAGTCCGAATGCTATCGGGCGCAGTTCCCGTCGTCTCGAACACCATACGGCCATGGCCACGATGGCGATCGCGAAGAGGAACCCGGCCGCCGCGCCGTCGTTGAAAATGCCCGTCACGGGGCCGTGGTCGGTATCCGCGCTCAAGTGCGTGGGCAGAAAGAACGCCCCGAAGTATCGCAGGGCCACCAGCGGCTGCGTCATCCGGTACGCACTCGCGGAGAGAGCGCCGGGAGTGTAGGTATTCGGAGTCATGGCGCTGATCAGGATGGCGAATCCGGCCGACAGCACCAGAGCGGGCACGCACTTTCGCAGCGCTCCAAGCGGGTTTTCGTCTTCGCAAAGCACGATCCAGCAAAACAGAATGGCGGGAAAAATCAACGCGGGGGGTTTGCTCAGCAGCGCCGCAACCACCGGGACCAGATAGACGCCATACTCCCGCCAGCGCGGTTGGCAAGCATAGAGAAAGATGCCTGCCACCACGCCCAGGGTCGAGTAAACGTCGCCGCGCTGAATCACGTAGTTGACGGTCTCGGCCATCGCCGGGTGCACGCCGTACAGAGCGGCGGCGAAGAGCGCCACCCAGTGGTTCCGCGGATCGGGCCGCGCGAAATCGCAGATTCTCAGAAACAGGCCGTACATCAGCGCAAGTTGAACCAGGAACCAGAAGAATGTGGAAGCCTGGAAGACGGCGGGCTTGAGGCCGCCGGCCAGCCAGTAGTCGATCGTGAGCGAAGCGGTCACCAGCGGACGCCAGCTGCGGTTCGCTGGCAGCGTGCTGAAGGTATCCGGGTCGGTCAAAATCCGCGGAAGATTGCGCAGATCGCGGATGTAAGGGTTGTCGACCACGGCATGGCTGTCGTCGAAGTGAAAGCTGTTGCCGAAGTGATTGGCATAGACGAGCGTTACCAGTATGAGCGCGGCGCCCAGCCACGCGAGGGTTGTCCTGTTCACGGTTTTCGCGCGCGCCTTGTGAAGATGAAATCGCGCTGGATCGCGAAGTTCGCGATGAACAGCGTCGTCTCGATCAGAATCTTGGCGGGAAAGACTCCGATCGGCGACACGCTGGTGAGCATCCGGATTCCGGTGTACGAGATCAGCGCGTTCGCGGCAACGAGCGCAAGATAGCGCGGAAGCAGAACCGCATGCCGTTCATCGGAGAAGAAAACGGCTCTCCTCACGGCCCGGTAGTTGAACAGCAGGGCCACGGTCCGGCCGGCGATCTGGGCCATCGCGATGCTGCCCGCCGCGCGGTACACAAGGAAGAAAGTGAAGTTGTCCAGGGCGGCCGTGATGAGCGAGATCCCGCTGAAGCGCAGCAGGACGAAATAGATCCGCATGGAATCGCGCAGCGGATGGAAATGCGATGTCGGATTGCCCGGCTCGTAAGTCGTCCTGATGGGTTGTTCGACAACGCCGATGCCCTGATGTTTGGCGGCGATCAGCATTTCGAGCTCGAAGTCGTATCCCGCGGCAGGCACTCTCAGCAGCCGCAATGCGAGCGCGCGCGGGACGGCCCGCAGGCCGGTCTGGGTATCGGTCAGTTTCTGGCCCAGCAGCAGCTGCATCGCGCGCCGCGTGAGACTGTTCCCGAAACGGCTCCGCAGCGGCACTTCGCCGGCGAAGCTGCGCGACCCCAATACGAGGGCCTGGGGCGACTCGGCGAACCGGTCGCAGACGCCGATTACATCGTCCGGATGATGCTGGCCGTCCGCATCCACGGTGACAATTCCTGTCATATCGGCCGATTCCGCCAGGATGCTGTTCATGCCCGTCTTCAATGCCGCGCCTTTGCCCAGATTGACCGCGTGCCGCAGGATGGTGACCGTCGCGAGATCCTGAAGCTCATCGAACACCCATCTGTATTCCGGCCCGCTGCCATCGTCGACCACCACGATGGCCTTGATGCCGCCTGCCAGAAGTGCGCGTACGAGCCCGATGAGCGTTGCGCTGGGCTGGTAGGCGGGGATGAGCACGGCGGGCGTATTTTTCTATTTTCTCCAACGAGATCCATAGCCGCAAGGAACCGGGTCTGGAAGTTGTGTGCATTCGTGGCGTACGCTTCAGCGTGCCGCGTCGAGACTCTCTCGACGCTTCTTTTACCGCCCGCGCTCGTTGAGCAGCATGCGGATCGACAAATCCGCGGTCTGGTCGCGCACGAAATACCGCTCGAATCGCGCGTAATCCCCGATGGCGCCCGCGATCGCCGCCAATGCGACCATCCCCGCCAGCACCTTGCGGTCGGACATTTTGATCCGGCTCAGAATCAGCGTAACCGCGAACCAGAACCCCAGCCCCGCCACCAGGCAGAAACATCCGAACGCCACGGAGACATAGCGCAGATTCAGCCAGTGAGGAATCATCATGGGAATCGCGATCTGAACCAGCGTGAATATCGCGATCCACCGCACCTGTTCTTCCCGGCTTTTGAATGCTGCCCTGGCCCTGAATGCAGCAAAGCCGCCCGCGAGGCCGAACAACACGGAGACCGGGCTGACAATCCAGAAGCCCTGCAGAAGAAGGTAACCCGGACCCGAGGCGTACCCGAGCGCGTAAGCATTCGTGGCGTTGGCCGCGGGTCTTCCCGACACGATCCGTGCTAACTCCGCGAGGCTCCCCACCGAATACGCCAGCCAACCCCCGCACGCCGCCAGCGCCACGGCCGAGCCACCGATGAGAATGGCCACGTTCCGGAATTCATGCCTCTTGATCGCGAGCACCCACAGCAGCCACAGGCCGCATAGCCCGAACGGAATACCGGTGGGTTCCTTGACCGCGATACCCGCGGCCCCGGCCAGCGCGAACAAAAGGTACAAAGCCGGGCGACGGGAATCCCGCACGATCTCGCAGGTCAGATAGACCCCCAGGAGCGCAATCAGTTCCGCCGTGGCGTCGGCCCATGCCCTGCGGTCGATGGCGAGCTCCGGGGGTGATACGGCATAAAACAGGAGTCCGCAAAGCGTGGCCCACGGTGGGAAAAAGCGGAAGCCGATCAGCGCAACCACGAACAGAGAACCGATGCCGGCGGCGCAGGAAAGAATGGCGCCCGCCGATTCATCGGTCCGCCCGGTCACTCTCATGGCAGCGGCAACCAGGCTGATCATGCCGACCCGCGTCGGCGGCGGATAGAGGAGCGCCGCCGGATCGCTTTCATAGTTCTGAACGACGCCGCGCAGACCCGCAACACCAGCCTGCCGCCAGATCTGAGCCTGAGCCGTATACACCCGTTCGTCGGGTGTGCGGGACGGGACATTGCTTAGGTTCGCCAGCCTGACCGCGATCCCCAGCAGCAGAAGCGCGCCGGCGGCCGCGAAGTGAATGCGTTGCGATGTCACGAAACAGGGATGATAACGCCGTTTGATAATTTAGTGAACGTCCCAAGTATGGAAAACGCTCCCGAGAGTCGCCCGGACGGCGGTTCCTTCACGCGCATAGCAATCGTTGTCGTGGTTCTGGTAGGTCTCGGAGTAGCTTACTGGCAGTGGCGAGGCAGCCCCGACGCTCCTCCTGCCAGCCTGCCTGCGCCCGCGTCACAACAAGTACGCCCGCCGAATCCGTGGCCGCCGCGGAAGCGGTGGCCCGGACCGATCCCTCGCCCGAAAACTACCTCGCGCTCTCGCTCGCCTATGATCTGGCGGGAAGGCACGCCGACAATATCACCGCCGCCCGCCAGGCCCTGAAACTCCGCCCGGCGTATGCCGAAGCGTGGAACAATATTGCGGCCGGCTACGAGGGGCTCGGACTCTGGGATGAAGCGATCAAGGCTGCGGAAGAGGCTGTGAAACTGAAGCCGGATTACCAGTTGGCGAAGAACAATCTGGCATGGGCGCGGAAGCAAAAGGCGGACGCGCAAAAGGTAAAGCAGCAGGAGTCGAAGTAGCTGCAAGTGCAATCGCAGAGAGGTGATTCCGAAACTGGCGCGCGTGGCCGGATTCGAATGGGGCAGCGGGCTCCTGAGAGACGCCGGAAACTGCTGGTGCGGAGTCCAATAAATAACTGGACACTATCCTGGTCAGGCGTGGGCCAGCCCATCGCTCCTCAGTGGCCTGCCTTCATCCACGCCACGATGTGTCCAGTTATTTCCTGGACACTGCACTGGTGGGGCAGACGCCCCCGTCTGCGCCGGACCCCCTGGTCCGGCTCTTCGAACACGCTCAAAACGAAGGCCGACGGGGGCGTCGGCCGCAGACCGGGGGGTCTGCCCTGGGGTCTGCCCCACGTACGAACCTATTCCACTGATTTCGGCGTCATATCGCGCCCAGCGTCGGGACAGCCAAAAGCAGCGGCGACCGCCGGCATCGCCAGAGCAGGCCGCCACAATTCAGCGCAATTCCTGTAATCCAATATTCATTGAATAGCCGCAAAAGCTTAATTGGCAGAATTCCAGGCGCGCAAGAATAACTCCATTTGGTACCAGAATTTGAAAAATAGACCTTGACGCACCAAAATCCGAGGCGTAGGATTCTACCATGCTACCGTTGAAGATCGCGGCTCGCAAATTATTTCCCGCTTTCGCCCCCCCCCCAGGTGTGGCTGGGCGCGCTGGCGGCCGCGTTAACTACCCTATCCGCTCCAACAGCGTTTGGCCAAAACAACGTAGTGTCGGGGGCATCCAGCTTTCCCACGAACTCCGTAATCGTGGGGGCAGGCAGCTCAGGCGGCAATCCCGCCACGTCGAGTGCCACATATGGAACGCTCGACAGCAGCGGGAACCTCTCAGGGCTGACGACCATCACTGCCACCGGGCCGATCTCCGGGTCCGGCGTGGCGACAGTACCCACAAGCCCCCCGCTCTCGCAGGGCCAAGGATACGGAACCATCATGGTCCAGAACAGCACTATGACGTCGGTTACCCAGTACCTTCTGGCCTGTTGGAACTACACATCGGAGGTCGTCCAAGCCAGCGTAGCCACCGATTCTTCACAGTCGACGCTCCCGATGACGCTGCTGGGCGCAGCCTCCTTCTCGGACATGCAGGACATCGGAACGCTGAACTGCGAGCAACTGATGTCGGTCGGCAATAACTATTCGCAGTGCGGGCTGCTCGCCCCAACTCCCGTGATTGGAAATTGCGGCCATATTGCCCTGTCCCCGGATGGTACGACCCTCTACGCCTCCGTAATCTGCGCGATCACCTGCGGCGCGCCGCCGCCGGGCGGGTGTACCGTCGTCACCGGGATCTGCATCTTCAACGCGAGCACGCTCGCCTTTGAGAGCCAGCTGGCGCAGGTGGCCGGGAATCTATCGGTCAGCGAGGATGGAACCTCCCTCTACGTCACCGAATCGTCCCGGAGCGAGTATCTCTACATTGTCAACACGAGTTCCCTGGCCATCTCGCGCATCCAGGTGAGCGCGCACTACACAATACAAGGTCCGGTCGTCGTCAGCCCGGCGGGCCATTACGGCCTTGTCTTCGTCGGGCCCAATGCCGAAATGAGCACCACGGCCTTCGTGCTCGACACCTCCACCAATACAATCTCAAAACCGTTTTTCGGCAACGCTCCCGGAGGGGCGTCCGTCGTGCCCATGGCCTTCCTACAGACGGGAAAGCCTGTAGCCTTTGCCCCGAATGGGGCGTCGGTGTGGATGGTGCTCGAGTGCTACGCCGGCTCGACTAGTTGCACTATCCCCGGCGGCACGGGGCGCGCCGTGTTCGGAATCAGCATAACCTCTGGAACGATAATCGCGGAAACTCCTGTCCCGGGGGACGCCCAGAGCATCGCCTTCCCTTATTAGACCTGACCGAAGCGACGGTGAAACTCACCAATCGGAGAAAAGCATGACAAACAAAATCAAATCGATTACCTTGGCTACGTTTTTCCTTTGCGCTGGCGTAAGCAAGGCCCAGACCCTGGGCTACGTCACCGGCGGCGACGAGGGCGAGGGCTTTCTGAACGGCTCGCTGACCAGTTTCAACGCAACCACTGGGGGAGTAGTTAGCTCATTCACCCACAACGTCGGAGCGGGAACGCCATTCGCCGTGGGGACAGACGACAGCACGCTTTACATCCCAGCTCTAGCCCAGACCCTGACCCCGCCCGACTCGGGCACGCTGTACGTCGTTTCAGGCCAGACGGGGCAGCTCCTAAACTCCGTGGCTCTGCCGGAAGATGCGCGCAAGACGCTCCTCAGCAACGACGGCTCGACCGTCTACGTGATGACATCGACGCCCGGCCGCTCCTCCCTGGTGCAGGTGCTCGACACCGCAACCTTGGCGACGACGGGGACAATCAGTTTTGGATCTCAGTTCGGATTGACCGACATCGCTCTCTCCCCGGACAACTCAACGCTGTACGTTGCGTTCGGCTGCGCGAGCGTCTGTCGGACGCCTCCGCCGAACGGATGCACTGCGACCAGCGGAATCTGCATCTTCAACGCCTCGACACTCGCGTTCGAGGACGCGGTGGCGCAGCTAGCCGGGGACATGGCCGTTAGCCAGGATGGAAAGTCCCTTTACGTCGTGCACGGGACCGCAAGCCATGCTGTCTACGTCGTGAACACGAGCACCTTGGCCGTATCGGCCATCCAAGTGAGCCTGAACTACGCGATAGAGGCTCCTGTTGCCATCAGCCCGACGGGGAACTACGGTCTCATCTTCGTCGGGCCAAATGCCGAGATGAGCACCACGGCCTTCATCCTCGACACCACCACCAATACAATCACAAACCCCCTATTCGGAAATGCTCCGGGCGGAGCATTCGTGGTGCCCGTATACTCCACGGCGTCCCAAGGCAACTCGGTGGCCTTCACGCCGAAGGGGAAATCCGTATGGATGCTGCTGGAATGCTACCCCGGAGCGACCAACTGCACGATTCCCGGCGGCACGGGCCGCGCCGTGTTCGGCATCCAGATGGGCCCAGGAGCGGCGGTGATCGCGGAAACCTCCGTCCCGCAGGACGCCCAAACCATCGCCTTCCCCAATTGACGACCCGACCCCGTTCGCCCTCAGGCACACGCGGAGGGAAACTATGTCTGCTCGCCCGGCGAAATCTTCTCGACGCCGAGGCCGTTTTAACGCAAGCGGGAGCCGGAAACGCCGGCTCCCGCTTGCTGTCACAAATCCCTAAAATGTTTTTTGGCCGCCCGCATCTCTCTGAATAACAACGCTCTAATCAGAATCTACGGCTGCCCAGTCGGGCCCTGCCGGCACGCCTTTTCCCACCATCCATGCTACTTTCCAATCGGGAGCGGATCTTTGCCGGCCGCTTCCAGCATTTGCTGGCCAGGAAACGTCGAATTGAGGTGAAACTGGACTCCCGGCCCTGTTGAGTGGCTTACGGTTGCTGCAATGGCGGGCTTCCGACGGAAGAATTTTCAGGCTGGCCTGAAAGCGCGCAGTCCGCTCGTGTACCTTGCGCGCGGATAAAAAACGCGATCGTGCTCAAGCGAAAGACGTAGGGCCGGTACCAGAAGGCGGGAGCTGTCGAAACGGGGTTTTACCTCGCGAGTACCAACACCGCGGGCACACTCGGTCCCGTAGACACCGCTCGATTCATTGGCGGCCGTCGTCCGTCGCAGACGAACGGCTCACCTTGTCCCCACGATGCGGCCGTTGTCAATGAGTCGCTTCCGGCCAGCGGGATAACAGCCCGACCCCCCGGCCGCGCCGACAGTCATTTTGTCGGCGGCGCTCTCTATTGGGTCGGGTGTCCTGGTTTGCTTTACTTTGTTTTTGACAGCAGGCCGTCTCTGACGAGGAGCTCCGGCCGAACGTTCTGTGAAAACTGAATATGACCGTAACATCGCGTTTGCGCCGGCTGGTGTAGTGCGCCCAGCCGGCAAGGTGGTGTGAGATTTCTTTTTCTCCGTTCCGAACCCGAGAAGCCATTGAAAACGTGGGGGTGAGCCCGGAAAAGAGCACCCGGCTGAACCTGAGAAACATGAGATACCAACCCGAGAAGCTAGGTAAAGGTCCCGGCGCACTGAGGAAAAACCCGGTCAGGCTGGTGCAGTGCGCCCAGTCGGCAAGGTGGTGTGAGATTTCTTTTTCTCCGATCCGAACCCGAGAAGCCATTGAAAACGTGGGGGTGAGCCCGGAAAAGAGAACCTGGCTGAACCTGAGAAACATGAGATACCAACCCAAGGAAGCCAGGCAAAGGTCCCGGCGGACCGAGGAAAAAGGGAACCCTGGTCAGGCGTGGGGCACGCCATCGTTTTTCAGTGGCCTGCCGTCTTCCTGTTATGAGACAAACGCGGACGACAGAAAACCATCGTCCACGCCGATGTGTCCAGTTATGACGCCTGCAGCTATGATATTTCCAGCTATTTCCTGACACCGCTACCCGGCGAGGCCGGGTATACCGCCAGCCGTTCTTGCGGCCCGCACCGCGCGCAGGACTGCTGTCGCCATCGCTTCGGCGGCGGCCACTCCAACCTCATCCACAGTGGCTCGTTCCTTACCCAGCGAAATGGCGAAAGTGATGTCTCCGTCGCTCATCGTGTTGACGGGCGAAATGGTGCGCGCCACACCGAGACTTGCGAGCGCGGCGAGTTTGTTGGTCTCAACCCGATCGAGACGTGCGTTCGTGGCCACGATCGCCAACACGGTATTCCCCGCCCGAGTGGGAGTTAAGCCGTGCCGCATGACAGCCGCGGAGTTGACGAACGCGCGGCTGGTGGGCGATTTGCGGGCGCCCGCGACGATCTGCCCGCTGGCCGGATCGATCACATCCCCGAGCGCGTTGACCGCGATCAAAGCAGCCACCACAACACCCGAACCCAGCGTGAGCGAGGCGGTTCCGATCCCGCTCTTCATCGCCTGCTTCATGCCGTAGATCTTGCCGACGGTGGCGCCGGTGCCTGCGCCGACATTGCCTTCCGCCACAGGTCCGTCGCTGGCCGCCATCGCCGACCGCTCTCCCATCTCACGGCCGGGACGCACGTGGGCGCTGCCGATTCCCAGATCGAACAGAATCGCCCCTGGAACGATCGGAACGCGCGCGACACCCGCGTTATAGCCGATCCCGCGTTTCTCCAGAAGATTGCGGACCCCGCAGGTCGTCTCGAGGCCGAAGGCGCTGCCGCCGGAAAGAACAATGGCGTGGACGTTCGGGGCAACGTGGCCCGGGCGCAGGGTGTCGATCTCGCAGGATCCCGTCGCCGAACCGCGGATATCGACCCCGCCCACGGCTTCGGAACCACAGAGAATCGAGGTGCATCCGGTCAGCGCGGCGACATCGGTTGCATGGCCTACCAGAATGCCGGGAACGTCGGTTAACCCCTTCATATCAGGCTCGTTTGCAATCCTTGTATGCTAGCATCGACTTCGTAGACCATCCTTGTGTTCGACATTCTGAAGGGCCCCATTCAGGCAATCCAGGAGTTCTTCGACCTGACTGGCCAGGCCGTCCGGAACGTGGCGCGCAAGCCGCATTATGTCGATGACATCGTGCTGCAGATGGATTCGATCGGCTTCGGCAGCATCCCGATTGTTCTGCTGACGGGTTTTTTCTCGGGCGCGGTCATGGCGCTGCAGATGGGCCGCAGCCTCCAGGTTTACGGGCAGACCGGGCGCACGGGGGAGTTCGTCTCCATCATTCTGGTGCGCGAACTGGGACCGGTGCTGGCGTCGGTAATGGTGGCCGGGCGCAATTCTTCTGGCATCGCGAGCGAACTGGGCTCGATGAAAGTGACCGAGCAGATCGACGCCATGCGGGCGCTCGGCACCGACCCGGTGCAGAAACTGGTGACTCCGCGTATGATTGCCACCGCGATTATGCTGCCCGCGCTCACGGTGATCGACGACTTCACCGGCATGGTCGGCGGCTGGATCATGGCCAAACTCCTTTTCGATTTGCCGACGCGGCAATACTGGACCTCGACCTGGCAGGCGCTGGTATGGAACGACGTGGGGCAGGGTCTGCTAAAGCCGTTCGTTTTTTCGTTTGCCGTCTCGCTGATCGGCTGTTTTTACGGTCTGCGGGCTTCGGGTGGGACGCAGGGCGTAGGCCGCGCCACCACTCAGGCGATGGTCTGGGCATCCATCAGCATCTTTATCCTGGATCTTTTCATCGGAAAAATTTTCGTGGGCCAGGCAGCGCAATAATGCCGGACAGCCTGCTGCGTTTCGAGAACGTGGGAGTCGCATTTTCCGATGGCACGCAGGCGCTGGAGGGAGTCTCGTTCGAGATGCGCGAGGGCGAAACCAGAATCCTGCTGGGCGCGGCCGGCAGTGGAAAAACGGTGCTGCTGAAAACCGCGCTGGGGCTGATTCCCGCCACCGCGGGGAAGGTATTTCTTTTTGGGGAGGATATTACGGGGAAGCCGGAATCGGCGCAGTTCGACGTGCGCAGCAAGGTCGGCATGCTTTTTCAGGAAAGCGCGCTGTTCGATTCGATGACCGTGGCGCAGAATGTGGCATATCCGCTTCTGAATCAGGGTGCGGTCAAAATGCCGCGCGAGCAGATGGAGCCGGCCGTGCGCGACTCGCTGCGCTTCGTGGAGCTGGAACAGACGATGGATTTCTACCCGAGCGAACTCTCGGGCGGCATGCGGCGGCGCGTTGCCATCGCCCGCGCCGTGGTGAACAAACCGCCTCTGCTGCTTTACGATTCCCCCACGGCCGGACTCGACCCGATCACGGCGCACACCATCATGGCCCTTATCATCAAAGAGCGTGATGTCGACAATACGACGGCGATCGTGGTGACCTATCGTTATCAGGACGGAAACCTGGCAGCGAACTTCCGCTACAATCCGAAGAGCGGTCGGCTGGATCCCGTGGAACGGCCATTGCCGAATGAAAAAAGCGGACCGGCGGCGAAGACGGGGACGAATACGGTATTCATGGTGCTTCGCGAAGGCCGGCTCATTTTTGAAGGAACGCAGGCGCAGCTGGAGGCTTCCGCCGATTCCTATATTGCCAAGTTCGTGAAACGTCCCGCGGAGGACGCCGCCTGATTTTATGGCTTCTCAGAAGAGAGTGCGGTGGGCGGAATTGCGGTCCGGCATCCTGGCCGCGGCAGCCATGGTTATCGCCGGTGTCCTGATTTTTCTGTTGTCGAGCCAGAGCAATTTCTTCGCGGGGAATTTTCATCTGCGGACTTATCTGGACGACTCGGAGGGTTTGAACAAGAACGATCCGGTTCGTGTGAACGGCATTCTGGTCGGTTATATCGGGGGCATCAGGCTCTCCGGATCGCGCGACCCCAAGCGGACGGTCGAGGTCGATATGGTGATCCAGAACAAATTTCTGGAGCAGATTCCGGAGGATTCGAAGGCCGCCATCAGTTCGGCCAATCTGCTGGGGTCGAAATATCTGAACATCACCAAGGGATCGCACCCGAAGCACATTGAAAGCGGCGGCGAAGTCCAGGCTTTGGCGAATCAGGGTATTCCCGAAATCATGGCGCAAAGCACCAGCCTGCTGGCTCAGTTTCAGAGTATTCTGGGCCGCGCTGACGGGCTGCTGGCGATCGTTGAGAATGGCCAGGGCAATATCGGGAAACTGATCAAGGACGATACGCTTTACGACCGGCTCAACGCCACCGCGGGCGAACTGCAGGATCTTGTGAAAGACGTACGGAACAGCGACGGGACGTTGAGCCACCTGCTTTACGACCCCGCGCTCTATGACGATCTGAGAAAGCCGCTGCAGCGTATCAACGATATGCTCGAGCAGGTGCAGCAGGGCAGGGGGTCGCTCGGAAAACTGATGTACGATCCGCAGCTTCATGACGAGGCACTGGCGTCGATCACCGATGTGAAGCAGATGCTCGACAATCTCAAGGCGGGCAAAGGGACTGCGGGAAAGCTGCTGAACGACGACGAGATCGCGAACCAGATCAGGCTGATTTCGCAGAAGGTGAATACAACGCTCGACAGGATCAATTCGGGGCAGGGCACAATCGGGCAGCTGGTGGTGAATCCGCAGCTTTACGATTCACTGAACGGGACCATGCGCGAAGTGAATGCGCTCGTGAAGGATGTGCATGCCAATCCGAAGAAATTTCTGCGCATCAAGCTGGCGATTTTCTAGCGCGGTTATTGCCCCATTGTGAAGTTGACGTCTATCTCGGTAATGACTTCCACCGGTTCTCCGTTCAGCAGCGTTGGTTGGTAGCGCCATTGCTGAACGGCTTCTCTCGCCACGTTGATCAGTAGCGGCGGTCCGCTGAGAACCTGCAGGTTGCGGATGGAGCCATCACGCCCGATGATGGCCTGCAACCTGACCGTCCCTTGGATGCGGGCCGTTCGCGCGAGTGGAGGATACGCGGGTTTCGGTCCGAATACGAGTTTTGCGGATTCGACGCCATCCGAGACATGGATTGGAGCGGAGGGCGAAAGCGGCCGGGGCTGCGGTTTTACCGGCGGCGGTTGCGAGGGCTGAATCGTTGTCGCGGCAATTCCGGCAAGTATTGACGTGCCTGCCGAAGGCGTGGTCGCGACCCCGGAGAGTTCCGGCGCGTCGGGAGCGATATCGATGTGCGCGGGAACGCCGCGCGGCGCCTGCAGGGGCGCTGTCTGGAAAACGGGTCGGCTCGCCGTGATATTTCGCGCGACCTGTGCCGCCGGTTGTACGGGCTGCTCCTTGAAAACCTGCTGGGGTATCCAGACCGGAACAGCGTTCGGCGGTTGCAGCATCGCGATATGGAGGAGAGGCGTAAGGAACGCTATCGCCACGAGGCTTGTTTGCAGGATCAAGGACACTGCAACGGTCCACGGCCTGCGCGTTTGAGCGCGCGTATCGACGAATGTTTGTTCGAACACGGGTTCTCCTTTTTCGCTGGGGTAGACACCGGGTCTCAGGGCGAAGTTCCGTATCACCATCGCGAAAACGGTGTAATAGCGACCGGCTGTTTCTTCCTGTAGGCTTTGAACAGCGTGAAAAAGGTGTTGTGCGCGCTGGTTCTGGCCGCCGCTGTCGCGGGGCTGGGCCAGGCAGCTTCGGCCGTTAAACCGAAGGCCGTGGCTGCTGGCAGACTACCCGATGCTCAGATTGAGCAGACCATTCGGGCGAAATTCACCAAATCGAAGATCAATGTGGAGCACTTCACCGTATCGGTAAAAGATGGCGTGGCCACGATCAACGGCAAGACGAACGTGATTCAGCACAAAGGGGTAGCTACGCGGCTGGCTCGCACGGGCGGCGCGGTAGCGGTGCAGAATCACATTCAGATTTCCGACGAGGCAAGAGCAAAAGCCGCCGCGAAACTTGCGAAGGCTCGCGGCGGCGATGGCCAATGGCTCGCGCGACCGTTCTCCCGCCAGCCGGTTCGAAATAGGAAAGAGTGACCCAGGCGACCATCATTTTCGGAGGGATGAGGTCGCCTGCCAAGCCCATTATGCGCAAGACGCAGGCGTTTGCAAAGGGCGGCTGTACCGGTACCTAATGGCGGAAGTGGCGCACGCCGGTGAAGACCATCGCCACGCCGAGCCGGTCCGCCGCCGCGATCACATCGGCGTCTTTGACCGAACCGCCCGGCTGGATGAAAGCGGTCGCGCCGTACTTGGCCGCTTCTTCGAGACCATCGGGGAACGGGAAGATAGGCGTCCGATGCGACCACCGTGCCGTGCGAGCGGAAGATGCGCTTTCATCGCGCCGATGTTGACCGAATCGACGCGGCTCATCTGTCCCGCGCCAACTGCTACGGTCTGCCCGGCGCGCGCATAAACGATAGCGTTCGATTTCACGTGCTTGACGACTTTCCAGCGCGAATTCGAGCGCGGTCCATTCCTCTGGCAGTGGGCTCGCGGCGCGTCTTGACTTCGCGTGGTTGAGCGATCGAACGTGGCGCGATCGGCGGTTTGCGCGAGATATCCGCCGGAGATGCTTTTCACGACGAGCGGGTCGCTCGCGGCGTGACGCGTCACGCGCACCAGGCGGATGTTTTTCTTTGCCGTGAGAATCTGCAAGCGCGGCGTCGGAGTAGGCAGGCGCGGCGATCGCTTCCACGAAAAGCTTCGCGAGTTCGGTGGCGGTTTCTTCGTCGACTTCGCGATTCAAGCCGATCACGCCGCCGAACGCCGAGACCGGATCGCATTCGAGCGCCTTCCGATAGGCCTCGGCAAGCGATGAATGCTCCGCGCAGCCCGCCGGATTGGTGTGTTTGATGATCGCGGCCGCGGGAGCCGGAAAATTCGCATGACCAACTGCCAGCGCGGCGTCGAGATCGACGAGGTTGTTGTAGGAAAGCTCCTTGCCGTGCAGTTGTTCCGCGCCCGCGATGCCATTCGATCCCGGCGGCGTAAAGCGCGGCCTGTTGATGGGGGTTTTCGCCGTAGCGCAACGACATGCGGCGCGGCGCTCGGATATCGAGCACCGGCAGGCAGCGGCTCGGGCTCGGCGCCGACCTGCGCGAGGCGCGCGCTGATCGCCCGGTCGTAATCGGCGGTGGTCTGGAACGCCTGTTTCGCGAGCCGCCATTTCGTTTCGCGCGAGAGCTTTCCTGCCGCGCGCAGTTCGTCGAGGATCGGCTGTGTAATCGGCGGGCGAAGTCACGATCGCCACATCCTGCCAGTTCTTCGCGGCCGAGCGGATCATGGTGGGTCCGCCGATATCGATGTTTTCGATCAGCTCTTCGAGCGAAGCATCGGCGCGCGCGGCGATCTTCTCGAACTGATAGAGATTGACCACCACCATATCGATCGGTTCGATGCCGTGCTCGCTGAAGCGCCGCGGCATGTTGCGGGTTTTCGCGGACGGCGAGGATCGCGCCGGTGATCTTCGGATGCATCGTCTTGACGCGCCCGTCGAGCATTTCGGGAAAGCCGGTGACTTCGCTGACATCCCTCACGGGGATGCCGGATTCGCGCAGAAGGCGGGCCGTTCCGCCGGTTGAAATCAGTTCGGCGCCGAGATTCGCCAGGCCCCGGGCGAAATCGGACACACCTGTCTTGTCGGTAACGCTGATGAGTACTCGCACGCTGTCCTTACAGCTTACGCCGCGCACTCGCCGCGGCCGAGCTGCAGCGAGAAGTCGTCGGTATCGCCCCAGTCTTTGTAGACGTCGGGATCGGTCACCGGCGGCTTGGTCAGATCCGCCAGCATGGCGCGGAAGAACTCGACCTTGAAGCGCAGCACGTAGTTCCGGAAGGTCTCGCCTTCGCGGCGATTTGCCTTGTAATGCGCGAGAATGCGTTCCACCGCGACAGTCGTCAGCTTCGCCGGCATGCTCTGCACCTGCAGGCCGAAGCGCATCACGCCCTGCTCGTCATAACCGCCGCCGAGCAGCAGCTGGTAGTACGGAACTTCCTTCTTCACGCCGCCGACTTCGATCTTGCGGGCGTTGCCGTAGAAGCCGATTTCGGCCGTCCAGTGCTGGCCGCAGGAGTTGGGGCAGCCGCTGATGTTGATCTGCAGACGCGCGCACGGCCGGGATCGTCGTAACTCGAGCCCCAGATCGTGCATCGCGTAGCCCAGGTTCATCGATTTGGTGAGCGCGAGGTTGCACGAGTAGGCGCCGGGGCAGGTAACCACGTCCTGCAATTCGCGCGCGCCCGGGCGTTCCGAGGCCGATCGCCTTGAGCGCCGCATGCACGCGGGGCAGGAACCGAGCTGCACGAAGCCGAGCACCAGGTTCTGCTCGACCGTGACGCGCAGGCAGCCGTCGCCGGCTTCGCGCGCGATCTTCGCCAGCTCGCGCATCTGCGAACTGGTCAGATTGCCCTGATCGATCCGCACGGTGACCATCGCATAGCCGGTCTGCTTCTGCTCTTCGACGTTCGATTCGAGCCAGCGATCGAACTCGGGATCTCCCGAAGAGCCGCGGTTCACGACGGGAAGCAGCGCGCCCGTTGCCGAGCGGCAGAGGCTTGCTGGTGTAGCCGCCGAAGCCTTCCGGAACTGCGTCCGGCGTGGCGATGCCGCCGTTTTCGAGGATGTCGGCGTATTCTTTATCGACCTGTTCCTTAAGCCATTCGAAGCCGCGTTCGCGCATGACGAACTTGAGCCGCGCCATGTTGCGGTTCTTGCGGTTTCCGTACTGATTGAAGACGCGCAGCACCGCTTCGATGCGGTTGACGATGCGCTCCACGGGAAGAAATTCATCGAGGAGCCGCGCTTCGACGGGCAGCGGCCCCAGACCGCCTCCGACCACGATGCGGAAGCCCCTCTGGCCGTCGCGCATCACGGCTTTCACGCCCACGTCATGAATCGCCGCGATGGTGCAATCGCCATTGGTGCAGCCGTCGAAGGAGATCTTGAATTTGCGCGGCATCGCGTCGGTGAGGCTCTTGCGCAGAAACGCGTAGGCAACCTGCCGGGAGTAAGGCCGCACATCGAAAACTTCATGGCGCGTCAGGCCCGCGTAGGGGCAGGCAGTCACGTTGCGGACGGTGTTGTAGCAGGCTTCGCGGCTCGTCATGCCGACGTCGTGCAGCATGTGCATCGCATCGGCGAAGGAGGTGAGCGGCACGAAGTGGAACTGCATGTTCTGGCGCGTGGTGAGGTGACCTTTGCCGCCGCCGCAGAAATCGGAAACGTCGGCGAGGCGCTCCAGTCTGCGCGGCCATGAGCATGCCGCCGGGCACTTTGGTGCGCATCATCTGGACGCCGGGCTGGCGCTGGCCGTAGCAGCCGAAGCGCAGGCGATAAGGGCGAAAATCGTCGTCGGTGATCCGGCCCGCGAGAAAATCTTCGGCCTTGGCGCGGAACTCTTCGATCTCGGTCCTGACGGTTTGATCGTGTTGATGCTGCAACGCGCTGCCGACGACGGAGTCGTCGAGCAGAGGGGAATCAGTGTGGGTCAAGAGGATACTCCCTATTCTCTATCGAGAATAACACGGTTGATATTTCGACCTATCGCTCTGGCGGCAATGTGGTTCGCCGCCTTTGCATTCCGGAAGAGCCATGGCCGATGGGACGCTTGACCTCACTCGAAGCGCTCGTTCCAGTCTTTTCCCACTTCAGACCTTTTGAATCACGCACGCGCGGCGCGCTGCAACTCCGCCGCATTCCGCAACGCCTCGGGGTCAAGATCTGGCCGCTCAGCATTCGCCCGATTTCTTCAGTGCTTGCTTGCGCGTCCAGCTCCTCGATCTCGGCTACCGTCCGGCCCGCGCGTTCGAATTTGCCAACCCGGTAATGGTGGTCCGCGAAACACGCAATCTGCGCCAGATGCGTTACGCATACCACCTGATTTTCCGCAGCGAGGGCCTTCAGGCGACGCGCGACGCCCTCGGCCGCCCGCCCTCCGATCCCGGTGTCGATTTCGTCGAACACCAGCGTACGCATGGTCGAGCCTGACGACGAACCAACCAGACAGGTCTTCAGTGCCAGAGCGATACGCGAAAGTTCGCCGCCCGACGCCACGCGTTCCATTGGCCTCGGTTCTTCGCCCGCATTTGGCGAAACCAGAAATTGGGCGCGGTCCGACGCCGTTCTCCGACCAGTTCGCCGGAGTCGATTTGAATCCGGAAAACCGTCCGATCCATTGCCAGCGGCTTCAGTTCCTCTTCCACGCGTTTCGCCAGATCGAGCGCCGCGGCTTTCGCTCGAAGCCGACAGTTCCGACTGCCGCCTGCTCGTATTGCGCGGCCAGTTTCTTCTGCTCGCAGCGCAAGGCTTCCAATCGCTCCCCGGCATTCTCCACTTCGGCAATCTTTCGCGCCACATCGTCCTGAAACGCGAGGATCTCCTCGACCGATTTGCCGTATTTCCGCTTCAGCTTGTCGATCGCTTCGAGCCGCGTTTCGATTTCTTCCAGACGCGCCGGGTTCGCCTCCACCCGGCCCAGGTAATCGCGCAGGGAATCCGACACGTCCTGAATCGCGATCAACGCCGGTTCGATCGCCTGCCGCATCGCGGCCATCTGCTCGTCAACCTTCGCCAGTTCTTCAAACCGCTTTGCCGCCGTGCGCACGAGCGACAGCGCCGACCCCGGCGATTCATAAAGCGATTCGAACGACGCAGCCGCTGCATCCAGCAAACGCCCCGCATTCTGCTGCACGCGGCGCTCGGCGTCGAGTTCCACATCTTCGCCCGCGAGCAGGTCCGCAGCCTCGATTTCGTTCCGCTGAAACTGCCAGAGATCGAGCATGCGGAGCTTTTCCTGGTCGGCGTTTTCCAGTTCGGCGAGTTCGCTCGGTTACGCGCTTCCATGCTGTGAATGCCTCGCGCACCCTCGCGCGCTGCGGAGCTCGTCTGCGCGAACGCGTCGAGCATGCCAGCTGAGCCGCGGGCTTCGAAGAGAAGCTGCTGATCGTGCTGGCCATGAATGTCGCCCAGATGGGGCGCGAGTTCCTTCAGCAGCGCCACCGAAGCCGGGCGATTGTTGACGTAGACGCGGCTCTTGCCGTTGGCCTGGATTTCGCGGTCGAGCAGCAATTCGCTGTCTTCGCCGTCGAACCCGGCCTGCTCCAGAACCTTGCCGGCCGCGCGGCCCGATTTCGAAAATGCCCGAAACCCGCGCACGTTCCTTGCCCGAGCGAATCATGTCGGCGGATGAACGCCCGCCGAGGAGGAGACCCAAGCGCATCCACGACGATCGATTTACCGCTGCCGGTTTCGCCGGTGAGGAGATTCAGGCCCGCATGGAATCGCACGCGCAATCGATCGACTACGGCGTAATCTTCGATCGCGAGTTCCTGCAGCACGCGCTTCGATTATATGGTTAAACTTCTTCGTCGACCGTAATCCGAAGTGCTTTGAGAAACCGCTGATCCTGGGTCGTGAACCGCACTTTGCCCGTGGTCGCGATTTCACGCGGCTCGTCGGTCGTCTCTTCGTCGGACGGAATCCTCGCCGTCTTCGCGCTTGTTGAACCCGATGGTGGCTTCCAGAACCAGAAAGACGTCGTAGCCGGCGCGCTTGATTTCGCCGATCGCTTCCGCAATGCGCTCGGAGTCGGAAAGCGATTCGTTGATCGCGTTTCCCAGGTCCTGCATCAGGCTTTTGAGCCGTTCTTCCACGTTCTGCCCCTTTCGTTGGGCCCTCGCACAGCCGGGCGATTCCGCTTACTGTGATGCAACTACAGGGCCATCGGTTCCGTGGCCGCTTCCGACAACAAATATTCCCTTGATTGTACAGGCGAGTGAGCGCGGGTACAAGTCATTCCTTTTGATACGATGAAATCGTGCCTCAAAAGCATCTGGCGCGGCAGGCCGGGAAGTTTGTCAAGCACGTTCTTCCCGCCGCTGTAAAGCCCGTCCATTCGCTCTGGCATGAGATTCTGGGCTTTATTTTCCTCGTGATTTGCAGTCATTGTCGGCGCGGGCGCCCTGCGCACATCACGCGACACATGGGACCGGGCCAGCTGGTGCTGATCATCCCCCTGATTGTAGTTACCGCCGGTATACGGTATTTCCTCTTTCCTGAAAGCCCGGCGCATTTCCCGCTCCTGACTTCATGAAAACGCCAGAACGCCCGGGCGAGTTTCCGTACACTCGCGGGATCTACCGCGACATGTACCGAACCCGCCTCTGGACCATGCGCCAGTACGCGGGTTTTGGCACCGCTGAAGAGAGCAATCGGCGGTACCGCTATCTTCTGAGCCAGGGAACCACCGGTCTTTCGGTCGCTTTCGACCTTCCGACCCAGATGGGTCTCGATCCCGATCATCCTCTCGCGGCGGGCGAAGTGGGCCGCGTCGGCGTTTCCATCGCGTCTCTTGCGGACATGCGCAAGCTGTTCGAAGGGATCAGGTTAGACGAGGTTTCGACCTCGATGACCATCAATTCGACAGCCGCCATTCTGCTTGCCTTCTACGTCCTCGTGGCGCGCGAGCAGGGTGCCGATGTCCGCAAACTGAACGGCACCATCCAGAACGACATCCTGAAGGAATACATCGCTCGCGGCACCTATATCTATCCCGCCGCGCCAGGCCATGCGCATCGTCACCGACCTCTTCGCCTGGGCGCAAACGGAAGTTCCGGAATGGAACACCATTTCGATTTCCGGATACCATATCCGGGAAGCCGGTTCCACCGCGGTACAGGAAGTCGCGTTTACCTTCGCCAACGCCATCGCCTATATCGAATCGGCGATTGCCGCCGGGATGGACGTGGATTCCTTCGCCCCGCGATTGTCGTTTTTCTTCAACGCGCACTCGGATTTTCTGACCGAGATCGCCAAATTCCGGGCAGCGCGGCGGATTTACGCCAAATTAATGCGCGATCGGTTCGGCGCGAAGAACGAGCGCTCCTGCATGCTGCGGTTTCATACACAAACCGCCGGTTCGAGCCTGACGGCCCAGCAGCCCGAGGTGAACGTGGTTCGCACTACGCTCGAAGCGCTGTCAGCGGTGCTCGGCGGCACGCAATCGCTGCACACCAATTCACGGGACGAGGCGCTCGGGCTTCCCACCGAGGCGTCCGCGCAACTTGCGCTGCGCACCCAGCAGGTGATCGCCTACGAAACCGGCGTCACCGGCGTGCCCGATCCGTTTGGCGGCAGCTACTACATCGAAGAACTCACGGACCGGATCGAGAGCGAAGCGATGGACTACATTCGCCGCATCGACGCGATGGGCGGAACTTTGCAGGCGATCGAGGCGGGTTTCATCCAGAACGAAATCCAAAACGCGGCGTTCGAGTTTCAGAAGGAGATCGAAGAGGGCCGGCGGGTCGTCGTCGGCGTAAACCGCTTCCAGACCGCGAAGAACAGGAACCGCGATTCCGGTTTTCCGCGATCGATCCCGCCGAACGAGCGTGTGCAAATCGAGAAGCCTGCGCACAGATCCGCGCCGCGCGGGATCCTGCCCGATGGCAGCGAAGCCTCGTCGGATCTGGAAGAGGCGGCGCGCGGCCCGAAAACCTGATGCCGCGGATTCTCGCGGCGGCCGAGGCATATGCCACGGTGGGCGAGATTTCGGACACGCTCAGGCGGGTTTTCGGCGAATATCGCGACGCGGGTTAGATGCGAGTGAGCCAGAGTAGAGCAGATGAAGAACCTTCCTCTTCCTTTGCGCGGTTATTTTTATGGCGCGGGAATTGGATGCGGCGGGCGTCTCCACAAGCGTATCCACAATCCTCGGCATAGGGCACCGCCGGCTATTCCGACACCGAAGTGAACAACCCGTATGGCATGACGATAGGTCCCGACGGCGCGATGTATTTCTGCGACCTCGGGAAATCAGCGCGTGCGGCGTTTGGATCTGAAGACGAAGCGCGTGACGTTGGTCGCCGGAAACGGGAACGGCCGGATACAGCGGGGACGGCGGTCCCGCGATCGAGGCGTCGCTGCGCGCACCGCATGAATTGACTTTCGACCGGAAAGGCGATCTCTATTTCGCCGAACGCGACAACCACGTGATCCGCAAAGTGGATATGAATACGGGAATCATCTCAACGGCCGCGGGTACGGGCATGGCTGGTTATGGCGGCGATGGCGGGCCAGCGCCTGCGGCGCAATTGCGGCAGCCTCACTGCGTGGTTCGCGATAAGGATGGCTCGCTCCTGATCTGCGATCTGGCCAATCACCGCATCCGCCGCTTCACCCGATACGGGGTTATTGAAACGTGGGCAGGAACCGGTGAAGGCGCGGCGACTCCGGAAGGCGCGCCGGTCAGCGGGAACGCCAGTGAACGGTCCGCGGTCGATCGCGCTGTCGCCGAATGGCGATCTCTATGTGGCGCTGCGCGAGGGGAATGCGATTCTGCGGGTGGATGCGAAGACGCATACATTTCATCGCATCGCGGGTACCGGCGCAACGGGATATTCCGGCGATGGCGGCCCGGCTCTGAACGCGACGTTTGGCGGCAGCGCTACCGGGCGGGCAGCGGCGCTGGCTGGTCCGAAGGGCTTGGCGCTGGGGCCCGATGGAACGCTTTACGTGGCCGATACCGACAGCCATGCGGTCCGCAAAGTCGATTTCCGAAGACCGGGATCATTACCACGATTCTGGGCACCGGCATGGCGGGTGACGGGCCGGAAACGAATCCTCCGCAGTGCAGGCTGACTCGTCCCCACGCGGTATTGTTCAGCGATGGAAAATTGTACGTGGCCGACAGTGAGGCACATCGTATCAGGCTGTTGAGCCAGCCGTAGATGCTGCGCGCCGCTTCCATTCTGCTGCTGGCCGGGACGGCAGATGCACGCGCAAAAGTCCGCCGGATCTGGCCGAGTGCATCGATGCGCTGGAGCGCAGCGCCGCCAACTTTGCGGCCGGCGCGCCGGGGTTGATGTCCGAAGAAACCCTGGATCAGCACGGACGACAGGGCTTCATCGAGATCCTGCGCGGGAAGAAGGACGAAGTCAGGATTGTCGACTTCACGCTGCCGGATGAATTTCACGATCACGGGTGGTTTCAAACTACGGCCTGGCGGAAGTGGGCCACCCGAAGGTGCTGCACGAGATTCGAACAATCGTCACCATAGATGGCAAGCCCCTCGCGGATTCCGGCGAGGCGCGGCATGTGCTCACCGCGGGGATGCGATCGGCCGACGATGAAACCAAACGCAGGCTGCTTGAAAATTTCGAGCGGAATCAACTCGAAGGGGCGGTGACGGATTTCGGCCAGCTGATTCTGCTGTTCGGCAGGCGCTATCGGAACGACTATCGTTTTTCGATGACCGGCGGTCGGAAGCAGCGGCTCGGGGATGAGCCGGTCGTCGTTATCCGGTACCGGCAGGTTTCCGGCCTGCAGGGACTCACGTTTTTCAAAAACGCCACTGAGGAGGTTGAGCCGTCCAGCGGTCAGATCTGGCTGCGCGCGCGGGATCTGGTTCCCGTTCGATTCACCTTCAACACGGAACAGATTGTTTCGCGAAAATTCACGATCCGGACGGAAGCGACGGTCGATTATGCCGGCTCGCCGGTCGGGCTGGTGCCACAGAGCGTGACTCACAAACAGTTTCTGAACTCCGACCTCATGGTGGAAAACGACCTCCACTATGGCGAATTCCATCGCGTCAATGGGATGATTCCGTGATGGAGATCGGAGATACCGCGCCGGACTTCGAATTGCCCGATCAGCAGGGCAAGACTGGTGCGCCTGAGCCAGTTTCGGGGAAAAAGCCCCGTGGTGGTTTATTTCTATCCGAAGGACGATACCAGCGGCTGCACGACCGAGGCCTGCGGGTTCCGCGACGATTTCGAAAAGTTCCACGCAGTCGGAGCGGAAGTGATCGGCATCAGCGACGACTCGACGGAATCGCATGGGAGATTTGTCTCGAAGTACAAACTGCCTTTCACGCTGCTGAGCGACAAAGGCGGAGCGTGCGCAAGCTGTACGGAGTGAAGAAGACATTGGGGGTGATTCCCGGGCGGGTGACGTTCGTGATCGATCGGGAAGGCGTCGATCCGGCACAGGTTTTCGTCGCAATCGAAACCGACGCGGCATGTAGAGGAAGCATTGATCGCGCTGGCGTTGCTGCGTTAGCCTTTCAGGTCGCGAAACGCGTCTTCGATTTCGCGCCGCGCGTCCTGTGAAACAGGCACGAACGGCAGCCGCGGCGGTCCGCCGTAGTAGCCGTTCAGATCCATCGCGTGCTTGAGGCCGGGCACGCCGTACATATCCGTCACCAGGATCGAGGGATGGGAAATGCGCGCCTGCCAATCGAGGCCCGCTTCTTCTTCGCGTGTGCGGAACGCCTCCCAGATGGCAATCGTGGCGTAGGGCGCGACGCTGCCAAAAGCCAGTGCGGCGCCGTTGGCTCCGGCCTTGAGCGAATCCCAGACCTGCGATTCGGTTCCGGCGAGCACGGCGAAATCTTTCGGTGCGGCCAGAGCGCGAATCTGCGCAACGCGCGATGCCGGAGTGCCGGTCTCGATCACACCGGCGATATTCGGATGTTCGGCCAGCTTCGCGGCGGTTTCCGGAAGCAGATCGACGCCGGTCATCTGCGGCGCGTTGTGGATCAGAACCGGCACGGGCGACCGGTCGGCCAGCGCGCGAAAGAAGAGCATCTGGGTTTCCGGCCCGTACATCAGATTGCGGTATTGATGCGGAACCGAACTCACGCACGGCGTGCGCGCCCGCCTGCGCCGACCGCGCAGGCCAGTTCGGCCGCGGCATGAACGCCCTCCGCGCTGACGTCGGCGATGATGGTGCGGCCTTCCGGAATGTGAGCCGGCCGCCATGCGCAGCAATTCCAGCTTCTCGTCGGATTCGAGCAGCGGGCCTTCGCCCGGCAGCGATCCGATCGACGAAACCGGCCAGCGACGTGCGCGACCACTTCTCGAAGTTATGCTGGATCTTGACGCGATACATGGCGCCCGTGTGATCGAACGGCGTCGCGACCGCCGCATAGCATTCCCTGAATTTTCATTTAACCTACATGTTCTCAATCGACATTCGAATGTGCGCAAGAGGACCGGCGATCTCACGATCGCCGAACTGTGGGAGGCGGGCTGCACAGGGATCGTGGAACTGGAAGACGGGCCTGCGCGTCTTTTTCGACGACGACACCCGGCAATCCGAGTTGCAATCCCGGTTTGGTGGCGAGATCGAGCCTGCCGACACGCGCGACTGGGTTGCCTTCGCCCACGAATATCTGAAGCCGATGGAGATCGGGCAGCGCATTTTCGTTTGTCCGGAATGGCGTGACGATCCCACGCCGCCCGGCCGGATTCGCATCGTGGTTAATGCCGGTCTCGCGTTCGGCACCGGTGCGCACGAGACAACGCGGCTCTGCCTCGAAGCGATTGAAAGGCATTTGAAACCAGGCATGACGCGTGGTCGACGTCGGCACCGGCTCCGGCATTCTCGCCGAAGCCGCGGTCAAACTCGGCGCAGGCCAGGTTTGGGCGAACGACAACGATCCGGAGGCGGTCGCGGTCGCGCGGGAGAATTTCGAACGCGCGGGCGTCGAGGTTGCGCTGTCGGTCGGATCCGCCGATGCATTTCCCGGATCCAATCGCCGATATCGTCGTCGCGAACATCAGCCCGGCCTGGATTGCGGATCTGGCGTCGGAGTGGGCGCGGATCCTCAAACCGGGCGGTATCGCGATCCTCAGCGGCTTCGAAGCGAACGATATTGCCGCGGGTGTCGGCGGCGCTTGAAGCCTGCGAGGCTGAGGATTGCCGGCGAGTTCGGCGAACAGGAATGGCGGATGCTGGAGGTGGAACGAAATCGCGATTCGCTACAATGACAATCACGAAAACGGCAGCGACCCAGGTAGCTCGATAAGCCGATTTTGAAACGGGATCGCTATGTCTTCGGCCGCTTCTCTGCATCCATCGGATCAACTGCTTTTCACGGGCTACGACCCGGGCTCGTTTTACGACGAACTGATCGCGCCCAACGGGCAGCCGCGCCCCTGCGCCGCGGCGATGTACGAACAGCTGGCGACCATGCCGCTCGAAGTTTTCGAGGAGCGCCGCAAACTCGCCGATCTTTCTTATCTGGTCCAGGGCATCACGTTCACGGTTTACAGCGATGGCCGCGGGACGGAGCGGCTTTTCCCGTTCGATCTCGTCCCGCGCATTATTCCGCGCTCGGAATGGGACGTCATCGAGCGCGGTCTCGCGCAGCGCGTCATGGCGCTGAATCTGTTATCTGCAGGATGTCTACGGGCCGCAGCGCATCCTGAAAGACCGCATCATTCCGCGCAATCTGGTCTTCTCCTGCAAGCATTTCCGCCGCGAAATGGTGGGGCTCAACGTTCCGCGCGAAATCTATGTCCACGTGTCGCGGCATCGATCTGGTGCGCGATTCGCGGTACCGGCCAGTATCTCGTGCTGGAAGACAACGCGCGCTCGCCCAGCGGCATCTCGTACGTGCTCGAAAACCGCCTCGTCATGCGCCGGACTTTTCCGCGCGCGTTCGAAGCTTCCGAAGTGCATGCCGGTCGATCACTATCCCGTCGGAACTCGCCCGCATTCTGCGCAGCCTTTCGCCGCGCACCGGCGAGCGGCCGGTCATCGTGCTGCTGACGCCCGGGCTTTATAACAGCGCCTATTTCGAACATTGCTTCCTCGCCCAGGAAATGGGCATCGAACTGGTGGAAGGCCGCGATCTCGTGGTGGTGGACGACGTGGTCTACATGAAGACCATCCACGGCCTGACGCGCGTGGACGTCATCTATCGCCGCGTGGACGACGATTTCCTCGATCCGCTGGCTTTTCGCGCCGGTTCGCTGGTCGGCGTGCCGGGCCTGATGAATGCGTATCGCGCGGGCAATATCGCGCTTGCGAACGCCGTCGGCACCGGCGTGGCGGACGACAAGGCGATCTACGCCTACGTGCCCGCCTTCATCAAATACTATCTGGGCGAAGACCCCATTCTGCAGAACGTCGCACACCTATCTTTGCTCGAACCCGGAAGACCTTTGCTACGTGCTGGATCATCTGCCCGAGCTGGTGGTGAAAGCGGTCGGCGAATCCGGCGGCTACGGCATGCTGATGGGGCCGTCGTCGGACAAGAAGACGATCGAGGATTTCCGCGAGCGGCTGCTGGCCGATCCGCGCAACTATATCGCGCAGCCCGTGATTCCTCTTTCGCGCGTCCCTTCGTTCGATCCCGCGATCGGCGGAATGAGCGCGCGGCACGTCGATCTGCGCCCTTATTGCCTCTACGACGGCGAGAAAGTGACCATCGTTCCCGGCGGCCTGACGCGCGTGGCGCTGCAGCGCGGATCGCTGGTCGTCAACTCCTCGCAGGGCGGCGGCAGCAAGGATACCTGGGTGCTCGAGGGGCGACCAATGATGCTCTCGCGCATCGCCGATTCGCTGTTCTGGATCGGGCGATACATGGAGCGCGCCGACAACACGGCCCGCATCCTCGACGTGAATTATCACATGCTGCTGGAGCAGCCGCCGAACACATACAAGCTGCGCTGGGATCCTCTGATCGCGGTCACCGGCGAGCGCGCCCGCTTCTATGAGACCTACAACGAGGCCAGCGCGCAGACGGCATTCGATTTTCTCGGGTTCTGCGAGGAAAATCCGAACTCCATCGCGCAGTGCATTGTGAACGCCCGCGAAAATGCGCGCACCATTCGCGACCGCATCTCGCGCGAGTTATGGGAAGACATCAACAGCCTTTATCACAGGATCACGAAGATGCGCGACGACGATGAGAGCCTCTCGCGTTTCTGCGATGCGGTGAAGCGCGGCGGGCATCGTTTTCACGGTGTCTGCGACGCCACGCTGGCGCGCGATGAAGGATGGCATTTCGTCGCAGGCGGGCTGCGTGCTGGAACGCGCCGAAATGACTGCGCGCATTCTCGACGTCCACTATCACCAGCTGCTCGAAGGGCCGCAGATTCTCAACGAATCGCGCAGCCATCTGTGGATGGCGGTGCTGAAATCGGTGGCGGCGTATGAGTTTTACAAGCGGCAGTACGGGCAGATCGAGCCCGCGAAAGTGGCGGAACTGCTGCTGCTCGACGCGCGGCATCCGCGCTCGGTGCGCTTCAATCTGAGTGCGCTGCAGAGTTCGCTGCATGCCATCAGCGGCTCCGTTCCGGGCACTTACGCGAATGAGGCGGAGCGGCTCACCGGAAGAATTCACGAGCGCCTTACCTACGACAGCATCGAAGAGATCTTCGACGGCGGCCTGCACAACTTCCTGACGGATCTGCAGCAGACGTGCCGCAATATCGGCGAGCAGATCACGCGCGCCTACTTCCACTACGCGGTGGTCGCGTAAATGGCTGCATTCAACCGGTACAAACTGGCGCACGTCACGGTTTTTTCCTACGACGGATCGGTCTCCGAGAGTTACAACGAGCTGCGTCTGCGCCCGCGTCACGATGAGTCGCAGAGCTGCCTCTCGTTTCGCATCACCACTTATCCGTTTTCGAGGCCCGTCGCGCATCTGGATTACTTCAATAACTGGGTGCACCACTTTCATATTCTGCCGGAACACAGCGAGCTGCGCGTGGAGTCGGAGGCCACCGTGCTGGTGCATCCCCCGCAGCTCGCATGCCGGACGCGCCGATGCTTTTGTCCGAGCTCGACCAGCGCCGCGAACTGCTGAGCGACGAATATTTCGACTGGCTTTCGCCCAGCCAGTATTGCCCCGTCCTGCCGGCCATCGGGGAAATGGCGAACGAGGTCGAGGCTCGCAGCGACGGAACGGTGCGCGGCTTCGCCGACGCGGCCGTCGCGCTGATTCACGAGCGTTTCACTTATAAGCCCGGCGCGACGCATGTCCATTCTTCGGTGGAGGATTCTCTGGAGACGCGGCGCGGGCGTCTGCCAGGATTTCTCGCATATTCTGATCGCAGTGCTTCGGCAGCGGGGAGTTCCTTCGCGATACGTTTCCGGCTATCTGGTCCCGAAGCAGGGTAACGATGCGCGGTCGGCCATGGAGAACGTGATCGGCGGACAGGCTTCGCACGCGTGGGTGCAGGCATATATTCCCGACACGGGCTGGATCGGACTCGATCCCACGGCGGGAGAGTTCGTCGAAGAGCGCCATATCGTAGTCGCGCGCGGACGCGATTATGGCGACGTGCCGCCGGTGCGGGGCGTTTACAAGGGGCATGCCGGCCAGAGCTTGTCGGTCGATGTTCTGGTCAGACCCGCGCTCGACGATGAAGGCGCGGAATTGCTGCAGGAAACCGCGGCCGCGCCGCCGCCACGGCCCTCGGGGTCAGAGCAACAACAGCAACAGCAGCAGTAGAGGCGGCAGTAGGATTGTTGTTTGTTCGCCAGGGCTTCGATTTCTCTCTGTCTGATCGGCTGGGCGTGTTTCGCGCAGGAAGGCGGACTCGATCGCTTGCGCGCAACCCTGGTTCCCCTGCGGGCACACGTGAACGACCGCATGTCGAACGACTACGGCGACACGCGCGGCGCAACGCCCGCTTTGACCGTCGCGAAGCATCAGTTGCGCGATTGGATCGAGACGCATCTGGCGAAGTTCCCCGCGGGCGGAGACACGGCGGCGCTTGCCGCGGAATTTCACGCGGGCCTGACAGAAGCCCGGATGTTCTGCGACAGCTGCTTTCCCAGTTTTCTCGGATATGTCGACGACGTTCAGGTGGATCGCGAAGAGGGGTTTCTCATCGTCCGCACCAGCGCCGGCATCTGGTGCGGCTACGACGACTCGGCCTACATCTACCAATGGTCCGCCGGCCGCTGGCAGCGGGTCTGGCAAGACGAGCAGACCGTTTATACCCGACAGAAGTACTTTCCGCAGATCCTGTATTCGGTTCATGTTTCTGCGCCGGACCGCGACGGGCGGCGCCTCGTGTTGACGCTTGGCTCGCGGCCGGGATGTTCGGTGGCTTTTCAGCCCGTCTATTACGGGGTGTGGCGGATCGGCAAGGCAGTGGCGCTCCTGCGGAGAGACGAGTTCGCTTATGTAGGCGAATTTCCTCCCGTCAAGGGGCGCGTGGAACCGGATGAGGCGCTGATTGAATTCACGGTCGGAGGCACGGGTTACGGGCAGGGTCACGAAGTTCTTCGTCATTTCAAATTCCGGGGCAATGCCGCGATTCAGACCGATCCCATCGCGCCCAATCCGCGCGATTTTGTCGAAGAATGGCTGGAGGCGGACTGGGGAAAGAGCGCGGCCTGGTCGGAATCCGCGCCGTTGAAAGTGTGGCATGACCGGCTGCATCGCAAAGACGGAATGGGCGATTTCCCCGACCCGACCAGGCGTTGCTCGATTGATCCTCACCTGTGGCAGGTCGGGATCAGGCTGCATGACGTGCCGGGAGAAACCTGGTATCTGGTGAGGGCGCAGGCGCCGGATCACTTCAGTATGGTCAGTATCGGCGACCAGCCCGACCCCGACTGCTCGGAGAAAGCCAGCCCAGGCGATTGGCCGCGTACGCTGTTTCCCGGGATAAATTAGTTCGATCTGTTTCCTATGCGGGATTCTGGCTCAGCGCACGCTGGAGCGTGCCATCGTCCAGATATTGCCTGTCTGCTCCGTGAGCCCAAAGCCGATCCGGTCACCCGTCGCCGACCAGCCTCCCTGTTGGTAGGACAAGCGTCCGTGCAGATGTTCCGCCGCGAAGGCCTCGCCCACCGGCCGGTGAGAGTCGGCATCGATCCGCGTCCCCACAGGCAGTAATGTCCGTCTCTCGCGGAAGTAAAGTACAGCGTCTTTCCATCCGGCGACCAGTTGGCCCAGTCCTCCGGGCCCTCTTCCGCGATCGTGATCCAGGCGCTTTCGGGAACCGGTTTCGGCCCGTCGAGCGGGCGCGATCGCGATGCGTCCGCGATTTGATTCCGTTCGAGCCGTAAAACTGACCCAGCGATTGTCGGGCGAAAAACGTCCGTAGAGCCAGGCTCCACTCAGGATGCTTCAACAGCGGCGTCTGCCGATGCGTGGCGATGTCAAGCAGATTGATCTGATAAGGATTGCCACCGAACATCAACAGCGTCTTCTCGTCGCGCGACCAGTCCGTCGCTCGCAGGCATCCCTCACAAAGCTTCTCGGGTGTTCCGCCGGGAGTCGATAAATACACCACCCTCTTGTTCCCTTCGTACACCGAAAACGCGATTCTGTCTCCGGACACGTTGCTGACCGGGAACCGCTGCCGAAACGCCGATCGGGCCACACTCGATTCTTTCCCTGTCGCCAGATCCCGCGTCCAGATGTTGGCGACCCCCGACTGATTGGAAGAAAAAAACACATTGCGGCCATTACCCGGAAACGATGGATAATCCCGAAACGCCGGACCCTGTGTGATCCGTTCCAGCGCTCCCCTGGCCATTCCTTTGTTCATATCGAAAGGCAGCGACCAGACGTCTCTCTCTGGTTTCCACGTTCGTGAATGCGAGGGACCCGGCGGCGCTGCATGCCGGCTCCACTTCGTTCCCGGCGCCAGTCGTTAAACTCTTTGGCGCGCCAGTCACTTTGCCCGTTCGCGGTGAGATGCCGATCTCCCACAGGTTGCGCGTGTCGCCGCTCAACATGGAAAAGATGACGCTGTTGGCCGACCAGCAACCGGGCCTGTGCTCAATTTGAGCAATCGCCGCCACAGTGGCCCCTGCAGGCAGTGCGCCACCGAGCAGCGCATCCTGCGCGCCGGTCTTAACCGCTTCTCCCCCGTTTGGGGCCATAAGCCACCAATCGAGGCCGGAGGCTTCGCCCGCCTTCGCCGATGTATATCCGACAAACAGCAGACGCTTTCCATCCGCCGACCAGATCGGATAGCGGGCGGCGGTGAAATTCGGCCCCACCTTCTGCGGTTGGCCACCAGCCGCCGGGACCACCCAGACGGTCCCGCCACCCGGCACCATCGCGGACACGCCTTGCTCGCCAACCCAATATGCCACCTGCGACCCGTCCGGCGAAAATCTGGGATTCAATCCGTCACGCGCCAGGAGCCGGGCATCGCCCCCAAACGCCGGAATCTCGTAGATGCCTCCGCCATTCCGGTTCGACCGGAAAACGAGCTTGCTTCCGTCAGGCGAAAAATCGGGCGTCGTGTTGCCTGCGCCATCCGACGTCAGGCGAACCGGCTCGCCGCCGGCAACTTGTTTGATGTAGAGGTCCTGCGCGCCATCCAGACTGCGATCGGAAGAGTAAGCCACCAGCTTGCCATCGGGCGATAGCGCGGGAAAGCCCGAGAGTCCGGGGTCGCTGGTCAGCCGGGTCAGGGTCCACGCTGACATCGGTGCTGCAGGCCGCGCAGCGCGATACCAACCCGCTGCTGCGACCGCGAATCCGATCGCCAGCACGGCCCCTGCGACCATCCACCGCGAACTTCGTGGCCGCGACGAAGCGGGGGCGGCACCTGGGTCGTCCCCCTGTGCGCCAGCACCCTCAATGGCCACCCGCGCCTCGCCGATATCCCGCAGCCGGTTCCGGACATCCCGGTCGAGACACCGCCTCAGTAAATGACGCACCTGGGGCGGTGTCTCTTTCGGCAATTTCTCGAGATCGATGGGCGCCCGCAGCACATCAGCCAGCAGGTGCGCGGTACTATCGGCCCGGAACAGCCGCTTGCCGGTCAGCATCTCATACAGCACGACCCCGAACGCCCAGATATCGGCCCGCTTATCGACCGCTTGCCCCGCCGCCTGCTCGGGACTCATATACGCCACCGTCCCCAGGATCATCCCGGGTACCGATATCCCGGACATCATGATCGTTGACGAGTCCGCGGCGGCCTCGGCATGCGCCCCCGTCTTCGCCAGCCCGAAATCCAGCACCTTCACTGACCCGTCCGGCCGGATCTTCACGTTCGCCGGCTTCAGATCGCGATGGACGATGCCCTTCTCGTGAGCGGCTTCGAGAGCGTAAACGATCTGTTTGGCAATACCCAGAGCCTGATCCGCCGGTACGGGCCCGCGCGCGATGTGTTCGGCAAGAGTAATGCCGTCTATCAACTCCATCACGAGGTAATTCGGGCCCACGTCGTACAGCGTGCAGACGTTGGGATGATTCAACGAAGCGATGGCCCTGGCTTCGCGTTCAAAGCGATCGCTGAACTGCAGTGCCGAGGTTTTAATGGCGACATCTCTTCCCAGCCTGGGATCGCGAGCCTTCCATACTTCACCCATCCCGCCCGCGCCGAGCGGCGAAAGGACTTCGTAGGGGCCGAGGCGGTCTCCCGATGAGAGGGGCATGTGAGCGGTTCAGTTCAGTCTATCCAATGAAGAACCGGATAAAGCTGGCCGGGATATAATCAGACCCGATGAAAGCAGCCGCGATCCTCTGCGTGATGTCATGCGTGATTTCGATCCCCGCTCTGGCGCAGTGGAACGTGAAAACACCTGGTATTCCGCGTCTTGCGAACGGCCAGCCCAACCTTAACGCGCCCGCTCCGAAGACGCCGGATGGCAAGCCGAGCCTCGAAGGAATCTGGGAGCCGGATGGCATAAAATACCTGATCAACATCGCCGCGGATCTGAAACCAACGGACGTTCCGTTTCAGCCCGAAGCGGCGGCGATCTACAAAATGCGCCGCGAGAACAACGGGAAAGAAGATCCCGATGCGCGCTGCCTGCCTTCGGGGATGCCGCGAAAAGACGCCATCACATCGCCTTACAAGATCCTGCAGAGCGCCGGATTGATTGTGTTTCTCTACGAATCCCGGACCACCTTTCGCCAGGTCTTTACCGACGGGCGAGTGCTTCCACCCGATCCGCAGCCTTCGTGGGACGGGTATTCGGTCGGCCACTGGGAGGGCGACACGCTGGTGGTCGAAACCCGCGGCATGAACGGACGGACCTGGCTCGACAGCAACGGGCACCCGCTTTCCGATGCGATGCATCTGACGGAACGCTTCCGGCGCCCGGATTTCGGCCACATGGAAATCGAGATCACGATTGACGATCCGAAGATGTATACGAAACCGTGGGTCGTGAAGGAAAATCCGCACCTGCTCGTGGATACCGATTTAATCGAATACGTCTGTACCGAAAACGAGAAAGACCTCAGGCATCTGGTGGGGAAATAACAGCCGTCGCGGTCATCGCAAGACCGCCGGTCGCGTTCTTCGCCCATAGCCGGATGGTTGTTCCATCGTCCTCGGGCTTTCCGCAGACCGAGAATGGCGAGGTGTCGAAGAGCGGACTGACGGCGCGAAATTCGAACCGCGCGATCTTCGCCCGAGGCAGATTCGATCTCACCAGATCCACCAGCAGCGTGGCGATCAACGGACCGTGCACTACGAGGCCAGGGTACCCCTCGACTTCCGTGGCGTAGCGGCGGTCGTAATGGATCCGGTGGCCGTTGAACGTCAATGCGGAATAGCGAAACAGAAGCACGTCGTCGGGATGGATGGCCCGCTCCCAGGCGGCGTTATCCGGGGCAGCCGCGGGTTTGGCGGGCGCGATGCCGGCCGCGGGGGCGGACATTTCGCGATAAACGATGTCATGCTCTTCGGTCAGAGCGATCCCGCGTCGATCCGCGATTTCATGACGAACCAGCACAAACACGAGCAGGCCGCTGCGCCCTTCTTTGAATTGCACGTCGACGATTTTCGAAGTGCGCGTAACGCTCTCGCCTACGGAAAGGGGGTGGTGAAATTCGACACACCCCCCGGCCCACATACGCCGGGGCAGCGGAACCGGCGGCAGGAAACCGCCGCGCTTCGGATGTCCGTCCGGCCCGAGATCCGACCATCGGTAGACCGGAAGGAAATAGAGCCAATGCCAGAGCGGCGGTAATTGATCGAACCGCGCGTCGATATCGAGAGTGGCGGCGAGCGCGGCGATCGGGACCGGCGTGACGACATCTGCAACCGATTCGGTTTTCCCGATCCACCCCCGCAGGTTTTCGATATCGATGTTCACGCGATCGACCACCCACCTTCAATCGGCAGCGCTGCGCCATTGATGTCGCGACTCCCGGGACCGCAGAGGAACACCATCAGGCCGGCCACATCTTCGGCTGCGATAAAGCGCCCGCTCGGTTGTTTGCCCTGATGGAATCGGCGCTCCGCCTCGGCGCGCGATAACCCATCATCCGCCATGGTGTTTCGAATGGCCGCCTCGTGAACCTGCGTCAGGATCGAACCGGGGCACACGGCGTTGCAGGTGATGTTCCGGTCCAGGACTTCGAGCGCGACGGCGCGCGTCATCCCGATCAGCGCCGTCTTGCTGGTGACGTAGTTGATCCGGTTCGCCGCGCCGATCAGGCCATAGATGGAGGAAACGTTGATGATTCTGCCCCAATTCCGCTCTTTCATACCCGGCAGGGCGAGCCGGATGGTATGAAACGCCGCGCTGATGTTGACGGCGATGCCCTCATCCCACGCATCGACCGGAAAATTTTCTACCGGCGCGGCGCATCGCACAACGGCGTTGTTTACCAGGATATCGACCCCGCCGAATGCCTCTGTGCATTCGCGAAACATCTGCTCGATTTCCACGGGTTTGCGCAAATCGGCGGCGGAGTAGAGTGTGGCGACACCGAACGTCTCTTCGATTTCGCGGCGCGCTTCGACTATTTCCCCGGGCAAGCGAAATCCGCTAAGAACGACTTTGCATCCCGCCGCCGCGAACTGCTTCGCCGCGGCAAACCCGAGCCCTCCGACAGAACCCGTGATGAGGGCACACTTCCCTTTCAAACTCACTCATTCATTATTACTTCGCGATCAACAACAGCAGCCCCCGGCCACAGACTCCATATACATAACCCTGCCCACCAATGAAATCCTCCGCACCGGGCGAACGTATCTGGCCTGGGCCTTCGGCCCATCCGCAGGTATCCGTCACGCGGTACCAGTTCGCCCCATTGCCAGGTGACGGCAGAGTAAAGTTCACGCTGTCGCTCCAACCGTTGTATGCCACGTAGAGCGACGGGCTGCTGTCGCTCAGCGCAACACCATTCAACTGCCAGGCGATGGAATGATTGCTGCCATTGTTGAAGTAAGTGGCGTCAGGAGCAGTGCCTGCCGGTGTCCACCAGATCAACTGCGAACTGGAATAGAAGTTGAGGGGGCGCAGAGCGACGTGAGCTTTGCGGAAAGCGATGAGGCCCCGCGCAAACGAATTGAAGTTGGTTTGATCGTTGCTCCAGCTATAGTTCAGCCAATTGGCGACAGAGTCCACGTTGTAGGGATTGTTGTTGCACTGGAGACTGCGCAGGTATTCGTCTCCGCCCATCATCAGCGGTGTGCCGGCGCTCAGCATCGTGAAGGCGAGACCAACACGGGCGGCGGCCCGCTCGTCGGAGGGGGCTCCGCCCTGATCCCAGCTGTAGTTCGACATGCTCCCGCCATCCGACTGCCCGTACGGCCAGGGCTGGCTGTTGCTGGGGCCGTTGCAGCCGTAAAGATCCTTGAGAGTGAATCCATCATGCACCACCATGAAGTTGGTCGAATTCCAAGGGCTGCGGCCGCCAAACAGATCGGACGAACCGGCGAAACGCGTCGCCAGCGCGCCCGTCGTAATCGTGGCCACTCCCAGATCGTTCTGCGCCTGGCGCAGTGTGTCGCGGTAATTTCCGTTCCATTCCGACCAGCCCGCGGGGAACGCGCCCAACTGATAGGTGCCATCGCGCAGGGCCCATGGCTCGGCGTAAAGATCGATCCCTGCCCCGCCAACAGTCGGTCGCGGCGGCAGTTCGCTCACGATGCGGTTGATGGCCGTGTTGGCGTCGCCGGCATTGAAATTGAAACAGCCGACCGTGC
The DNA here is from genome assembly GCA_963764845.1 of Terriglobia bacterium. Classification (GTDB taxonomy): domain Bacteria; phylum Acidobacteriota; class Terriglobia; order Bryobacterales; family Bryobacteraceae; genus BOG-234. Next base: position 734,899 of record CAVXUE010000003.1, read on the forward strand.
AGGTATTACCCAGCACGGAAGCGAGATCGAAGCGGAAGCCGTCCACGCCCATCGTGTCGCGCCAGTAGGCGAGCGAATCGACGATGAGGTTTTGCGCCACCGTGTTATAGGTGTTGAAGTTTCCGCCCACGCCGGTGTTGTCCCAGGAATACTGCATATCGGCGGTGAGCTCGTAATAAGTCGGATTGTCGAGCCCGCGCCAGGAGAGGATATTATACACAGTAGGATCATTCGAGTTCCACGCCCCGCCTTCGCCAGTGTGGTTGTAGACCACGTCAATATAGACTTTGATGCCCTGATCGTGAAAAGCCTTTACCATCCCCTGGAACTCGCTGGTCGGGCCGCCCGCGGCTTTGTTCCATGAGTAACGGCGATCGGGCGCGAAGTAATTCAGGGTCGAATAGCCCCAGTAGTCTTGCCCTGCCGTCGAGTTCGGCGTATTGTCGTTGGCATCGTTCTGCAGTTCCTGCACGGGCTGAAGCTCCACCGCCGTTATGCCCAGATTCGCCAGGTATGACGCTTTCAGCGCCGCGCCCGCATAGGTGCCCTGCAGGCCGGCGGGAACGCTGCTGTCGTTCTTTGTCAGGCCGCGGAGGTTCACTTCGTAGATCACATCGTCCTTCTGCGCGCGCGTGGGTTTGGTTCCGGTGCTCTGGCTTACGGGAACCCACAGGATGCTCTTCGGCGCCTGATTGCCGCTGTCGGAATTGCGGTAACTGGCGCCGGAGGCGTATAGCGTCGCGTCAGTCCACATCGGATTGAGCGGGTCCTGGCTGATTTCACGCGCATAGGGATCGATCAGAAGCTTATTGGGATTGAAACGGTTGCCCAGCGAATCCACGTCGCTGACAAAGCCGCTGCCTGAGCCCTTTGTCCAGCCGTCGGAATAAGGCCAGTTCGGCCCCCATGCGCGGTAGCCGTAGTAGACCGGCCCCGTGATACCGGCGGCCTGCAGAGTGGAAACCGGGATCGAAGTGGAAAAGATGCCGGTGCCGGTGTTCGCGTTGAGTGTGTACCGCAACACCTCGGGCGAGCCCATGGGCGCTGCGTAAAGGTCGAGCTCGATCTGTGTGGCGCGTGAAGAATAGACCCGGAAGACCACGCTGCTTTGGGTCGAATCGTAACTCGCGCCCAGGCTGGCCAGATTGATCCCCGCCGCGCAGGGCAGGCTGAGGAAAAGAAGCCCGGTGGAAAAACGCATTTTCGAAGACTCCTCTATCTCGACGTTGAGAAGCCGCGCCCGGGGCGATTGCTTATTGGTTGCTTATTTGGTTGCTTATTAAAAGATAAAGGCCGAAATGTTTCCGAGTCAATGATTTTAATCCGGCAATCCGCGTCTTACAATCGGCTTCATGAGTACGCTTTCGGATCACGCGGTTCGGGATGCCTGTCTTCAGCGGCTGGCGCGTTTGAATTCCGCTGCCGCGCCACGCTGGGGCGTGATGACCGTGCACCAGATGGTCTGTCATTTGAGCGACTCCTTCGATGTCGCAGCCGGGACGAAACAGGCCAGCGCGGCATCGGGCTTTCTTCAACGCACTGTCATGAAATGGATCGCGATTCGCAGCCCCCTTCCGTGGCCTCACGGCGTTCCCACCAGACCCGAGATCGAGCAGGGCCGCGGCGGCACGCCGCCTGCGGATTGGGAGACGGACTGCTCCGGATTACGCCGCCGGATTTCCGAATTCGCCGGTTCCGGGAAGTTCGCGGAACATCCGTTTTTCGGCCCCATGAGCCGGTCGGAGTGGCTCATCTGGGGATTCCGGCACGTGGATCATCACCTGCGCCAGTTCGGCGTCTGATCTTTCAGAGTGAGACTGTCGCGCGATCATACTCACACACGCCCATCTTCCCCTCGGCGAAGATCTCATGTTTCGCGATCCATTGGAAGGACTCTTCATAAACAGCCTGAGTGTAAGGCTCAAAGACGATGCGCTCGCCCGGACCCCAGCGCCGCGTGTCCATGCGGGAGTGGAAATGCTCCGGAAACTCTTTCTTGTAGTGGTGCGTGTAGAGTTCGGGATGCAGATCGATATCCCGCTGGGCACGCCGAGACCCCGGAAATACTTCCGCACATCTTCCGGATCGGGATCGCCGGTGATCATCGTCGCGATCATGAACGTAGTGTCGATCACCTTGCGGAATCCCAACTGCTCGGCAAAGTAATAAGGCCCGCTGAACAACGAAGCCGCCTGCGCCTTACCGTCGATCAGTTGTTCCATGCGATGGAACAGCAGCCCTTCGCTGAATGACAGATTGATCTCTTCCGGCTTCAGGTATTGCTCCAGCGCCTGGATCGTCGAGTAGTGGCTGCCGGATTGAAATCCCACCGAAATCGGCACGCCGGCCAGATCGGCCGGATTTCGGATCGGCGAATCGGGCGCCACGAAAATTCCGGCCGGAGAAACCGAATAAACATCCGAGTAAAGTTTCCCGTGTCCGTTGGAAGCCGCGACATTCACGGTCCAGTGGCACGCGCAGCTGATGTCGGAATGCCGCCCGCGCTCGAAAGTCTGATACGCGCCGATCTTATCTCCCAGATCGTGCTTCCTGCCTTCACTCGAAACGAATTCTTCGAGGAAATCGTAATCGAGCCCTTCGGCTTTGAAGTAGCCTTTCTCTTCGGCGACCCATTCCTGTAACCGCATATGCGGCGCGATCACGAACTTGGCCATGTTTCTTATTTCAGCACGATCTTTTCTTATTTCATCACGTCGTACACAACGCGTCCGTCAACCACGGTCAGGACCGACTTCAATTGCTTGATCCCTTCATCCGATACCTTCTTCGGATCGAAGTAATCGCCGCTGAGCACGACAACGTCGCCCAATTTGCCCGGCTCGATCGATCCCAGTTTGTCTTCCTCATGGAAGAACCAGCCATTCTCCGCGGTGTAAAGCCGCAGAGCTTCCATGCGCGTGATCTGCTGGCCCGTCGTTGACCAGCGTGCCGGAGGCGTTCTTGCCGGTCACCATGTAATAGATCATCAGCCAGGGGTCGAGCGTCGATATCTGCGCCGAATCCGACCCGGCGCCCACGTGGATTCCGCTGTCCAGAATCATCCGCAGCGGCGGACCGCCGCCCGCCGCGTTGAGATACTCGAACGGATGCACTGCGATTCCGGCGCCAACGGCTTTCAAACGGTCGACGGTCGCTTTATCGATGCGCGGCGCATGCGCGACCGACCAGTGCAGTGCCGCGATTGGCGTAACGGCGTTGACCGCTTCAAACGTCGACGCGGTGAGCTTGTCTTCATCCGGAGACAAGCTGTGCTGTTGAAAAGCCCAGCCCTGTTTCGCCACGAATTTCAGCGCGGTCAGATAATTCGGGGGCGGCGTTACGGTCCCGAACAGCGGCCAGTTCGTGGCAAATTCGCCGATGCCGGAAACGCGCAGCATGTCATCGCCGAATTCGGGGAAGGTGTTCATCAGGCGTTCTTTCAACAGCGGAATTGCCTGGTCGTCTGCCGGAAGGCCCTTATCCATCGAGAGGTAAAAAACGCGCAGCCGCATGGACATCTTCCGCTCCCGATGCAGCGCGAGAAACGCGTCGTACATGCGGAACGGATTGCCGCTGGCGAGCGTGTCGAAGGTGAAGGCATCCTGCACATCGGGCGTTCCCGGGATCACGAACAGGCCCATATCGGCGCTCGTCGTCACTCCGACGCGCGCCGCATAAGCCATAGCATCCAGCGTGCCGCGCTTCTGATCCTCGAACGTCTGCACCGCGCGTAACGCATTCAAAGCGGCCAGCGACGGGGCATTCGCCGCGATCGCGCCGGTGTCGCTAACCGCGATTCCTTTGGATGCGAAGAATGCCTTGCCTTTGGAATTGGTTGCGGAAGGCCCGGTGAAACCCAGATAGACGAACACCTGATGATTGGGCGCGGCCGCATCCAGCTCCGCCGACGTGGGCAGGCGCTTCTCCGCGAACTGCGAAGGATTCCAGCCGCCCATCGAGGTAATGAACTCACCCGCCGGTACTTCCTTCGCGCGTGCCGCGATCAACGCCTGCACATCCGCCATGGACGCCGCCGTTTCGATCCGGACGTCATGGCCGGGGCGCAATCCCAGCAGCACGATGTGGTTATGGTTGTCGACGAGACCGGGAACGGCTGTGCGTCCGTGCAGGTCGATGACCTTCGTGCACGGCGCGGGCTTGGCGCTTGTATCCGGAAAAGCCGCGAAGACGCCGTTCTGGATCGTCAGCGACGACACGATGGAATTGTTCTTATCCATCGTCGCGATCCTGCCGTTCATCAGTTTCAAATTACGCGAGCCGGCACAGGGATCGACTGCGGCGATCAGCGGGGCCGCCGCCAGGATCGGAATGAAATAGTTTATTCTTCTCACCAGCCGCTCATTTTACTTGACTCTGACCCTGCGTCAGGCCTCAATGTGGCTATTCGGGAGGTTGGCGGGTTGTATCGCGTCCATGAATTCGCCGAACGGGCGGGCGTTACCGTCAGGGCCCTGCATCATTACGACCGCCTGGGATTGCTCAAACCGCGCCGCAGCGAAGCCGGTTATCGCATCTATGTAGATCGCGATATCGAGCGCCTGGAACAGATCGTCGCTCTGAAATTCATCGGGCTCCCGTTGAAGCAGATCAAAGCCGTGCTTGACCGCGAGACGCTTCAGCTCCCGGCGGCCCTGCGTTTACAGCGCGCGGAACTGGAAGAGAAGCGGAGGCTTCTCGATCGGGCCATCGAGGCCATTACGAACGCCGAGACGGCCCTTCAATCCGGTGAAGCCGCCACTGCCCTGCGACGAATCATTGAGGTGATCGAGATGCAAACCAGCACGGAATTCATGAAGAATTACTATCGCGAGGAGGCGTGGGCCCGCTTTCAGGAACGCCATAGCAAATGGCCTTCCGAAGCCTGGCGCGATCTGTTCCGCGACGTGGCCGCGTCGCTGAACGAAGATCCCGCGAGCGCGAAGGCTCAGTCCCTGGCGGTGCGATGGAGGGAGTTGCGCGTGAGCGATGCCGGAGGAGATCCGCGAATCCATGCGGGCCTGATCAAGGCGTGGAGGGACCGCACCTACTGGCCGGAAGCCGTGCAGAACCATTTTTCAGCATTCAACCTGCACGAGATCTCCGCCTTCATCGCCCGGGCTTTTGCGTGCTACCGGAGAAAACATTACGGTGAGCTGCCGCCGGTGACACAGCTCGAACAGTTCACGCCCGAGGAGCGGGAGCGTTTACCGCTTGCGCAAACCGCGCTCTATTTCAACCTTGCGGAAGCGCTCGATGAAGACCCCGGCAGTGAACGCGGCCAGGCGCTGGCGGCTTCCTGGATGGAACTTGTGGAGAGCGGCACTGGGCATAGAGCGTCGGCGAATCATGAGGATTATCGGAAACTGGTCGACTGGGTAAGGAGTTGGCCGCCCTTATTTCAAAAGGAACTCGCCGCACTCGATAGCGAGAAGATCGGGGAGTTCATTTTGAAGGCGATGGCTCAGCCAATGCCGACGCATTCCAGCTCCCGCGCGGAGCCTTGCCGGGAAGGAACAGTGGCAACGGGTCGATAATGGAGTTGTGGAACTCTCGCGCGTCTGCTACGAAACCGGCGGCGGCGCGCCCACCAAAGTGTGGGTCGGAGGCACCGGGCATTGAGGCTGGGCATCCCCATTGCGATCGTGCTGCTGGCGTGGATGCCGGGCCAGTCGCAATACAAGCCGCGATCGGTCGGCGGTCTTGTCACCGACAAGAGAGGCAACACGCTGCCGGGCGCGGCTGTGCTGGTGGAGAACACCCGCAATCTTGCGGTGGAGTCTTACATTACACAGAAGGACGGCCGCTATCAGTTCAATGGATTGAACGACGATGTGGATTATACGCTCAAGGCCAGGTATCGGAATTATTGGTCTGAACCGAAGACCCTCAGCAGACTCAATTCTTCCCCTCATGCCGAGGTGAATCTCGTCATTCCCATCGAATAGGGTGATGCGCATCGCTCTCGGTCGGCGAATCGATTTCTTTTTCCCGCCTCTAAAGTTCCTGCCTTCTCCCTGCCGATAGAGACAGCATGGAATGTCCTCGATGCAGATCGACCTTATTGATGATCAGACTGAACACGGGTCTCGAGAGGCTGCGCAGTGCCTTTACCGGAATGAGGCGCTACCGGTGTCGGGATTGTGACATGACCTTTGGTGCCGCTGACCGCCGCCGTACGCCGCGCGATGAAAAGCAGGAGAGCGTCGCAGTAGCGCGTAAGAGTTTGGCTTAGCCCGGTTTAGATTCCGTCGCCGGGTCCAAACCCACCGCCTTTGAGGCGGTCAGCTTTAGCGGGTGGTTCCTTTGCCTTGACCGATGTGGCGTACGCTCTCAGCGTGCCGTGTCGAGACTTTCTCGACACCGGTTTCTTCTCCGAATGCGCGAGGCGTCGGCAAGAGTGCCTGTCGCTGCACGCAAAGTGAGTGTGCCACACACGGCTTGAGCCGGTAGTCGTTTAGCCTTCTAAAAAGAGCGCTTAGCCCTGATTCTCCGCCAGTTTCGCCAGAGTTCCGGTAGTGCTCCATCCCGGCATGAGCTCCACGAGGAGGAGCTTGCCACCCCAGTTCGTCAGCAGGTCCGCGCCCACCACTTCGTGCGCCTTGTAATCGCCGCCTTTGGCGAGCAAACCTGGGCGCAGGCATTCGATCAACCGCGCCGGGGTTTCTTCGTCGAAAATAACGACGCCATCCACGCAGCTGAGCGCGGCCAATACCAAAGCACGGGCCATTTCATCCTGCACAGGCCGGGAATCGCCTTTCAGACGCCTGACCGAGCGGTCGCTGTTCAGTCCCACCAGAAGCCGGTCGCAATGCGCACGCGCGGTTTCGAGAACCTTCAAGTGGCCGGGGTGCAGGAGATCGAAGCAACCATTGGTGAATCCCACTCGCAAGCCGCACTCCGTCCAGTTCCGCGCGAGTTGCACGGCACTCTCGCGCTCGAAAATCTTGTCGCTCGACCGGGTTGCCGAGCGGCGCCGCACTTCCTCCACGATTCCAGAGCGTTCCACCACGGCCGTGCCGGCCCTGCCCACCACGATCCCCGCCGCAATGTTGGCGATTTCGACGGCGTCGGATATGGTCGCTCCCGATCCCAGAGCCGCGGCCAGCACCGCGGCGACGGTGTCGCCCGCGCCCGAAACGTCGTACACCTCGCGCGCCAGCGCCGGAAATCGGGTCGCCGGGCCGTCGGCAGGCGTCAGCAGCATGCCTTCGGGGCCGCGTGTCACCAGAATGTACTCCACGCCCGTATCGCGCAGCAGCCGGCGCGCGGCCTGCTCCTGGGCGTCGTCGCCCGATACCGCCATCCCGGTTGATTCCGCCAGTTCGCGCAGATTCGGTTTGAGCAGGGTTGCGCCTTTGTAGCGCGAAAAATCCCGCCCTTTGGGGTCGACCACCACCGGCTTCCGCGCCGCCCGCGCGGCGCCGATGAATTCCTCCGCGTAGCCTCCGCTCAAGACGCCTTTCGCGTAATCCGAAAGAAGCACCACGCTGCACTCGGAAAGCGCGGCCGAAAACGCCGCCAGCAGTCTGTCCTTCGTCCTTTGGCTCACGGGGGCGGCTGTCTCGTTGTCGGCGCGCAGCAGCTGTTGCCCGTGCGCCATGTAACGGGTCTTCACAGGTGTCTGTCGGGTAGCGTCTCGTTCGAGAAAGGCGCGGTCCCCCTCCAGCTCATCCAGCAGGTCTTTGATTTTCGCCGCTTCGGCATCATCTCCGGTCGCCGAAAAGAAACGAACCGCGCAACCCAGCGCGACGAGGTTTCGCACCGCGTTGCCCGCTCCCCCCAACATCGATTGGCAGCGCTCGATTCGCAGAACCGGAATCGGCGCCTCCGGAGAGATACGGCTTACCTCGCCATGAACGAAGGAATCGAGCATGACGTCTCCGGCGCAGACAACGGTGGCCGACGCCATTCGCTCGATGACGGGAACAAGAAGCTGTTGATCTCGCAAGGGACTCAAAATGATTGTTTCACAACACCGGCCAGCGCCTTGAGTGGTCATGTAAAATCGTAAAAGTCCTGGGTAGCTTCCTGATGCGTCCACAATGATTTGCCCCAAATGCGGAGAAAACCGTGCGCACCGCTCCCGCCGTTCCGGGTTCGGCGATTGGGCCAACAGCTTGATTTTTCGGATTCCGTACCGCTGCCGCTCCTGCAAAGCGCGCTCGTACATTTCGACGCGCGGCGACGGTTCGCTGCGGCTTCGCACGCCGGAAGAGCGGCGCGTGATCAAACTGCGGCGGACCCTGCGCACGCAGAAGCTGAAGAGGGAGCTGATCGCTTACGGGGTGGGATCGCTGATCCTCGCCTTGATCCTTTATTACATCTTTCAGCAGCGAATTCCGTCGGAGTAGCTCCGCGGGTCAATTCGCGCCACGGCCGGAAACCACCTGCGGAATGGTCAACAGGATAATCCTGGCATCGAGCCCCAGCGACCAGTTATCGATGTATTCCAGGTCGAGCCGCATCCAGGATTCAAAGTCGATCCGGTCGCGGCCCCGTAACGCCCAAAGGCAGGTCAGACCGGGCCGCATGCGCAGCCGGCGTCTCTGCCAGTGCTGGTATTGCGCCACCTCGGTCGGAATCGCCGGCCGCGGACCTACCAGAGACATGTCGCCCTTGAGCACGTTGAAGAGCTGCGGCAGTTCGTCGATGGAAGATCTTCGAAGCCACTTGCCGAGCGGCGTCAGGCGCGGGTCGTTGCGGATCTTCATCGCAATTTCCTTCTCGTTGAGGTGTATCACCTCATGCAGGCGCTGTTCGGCGTCCGCGACCATCGAGCGGAACTTGTAACAGGTGAACGTGCGGCCATTCAAGCCGCAACGCACCTGCCGGAAAATCACCGGCCCCGGCGACGTGAGCCGGATCAGAACCGCCGCCAGCAGCAGCACCGGACTCAGCACCACGATGGCAAACAACGCCAGCGCGAAGTCGATCCCACGCTTGACCAACAGGAGCGCCTCATCGGCCGGCGCGCCGGAGAACGTCAGGAGTGGCGTATTGCCGATCTGCTCCAGATCGACGTAACTGTTGAGCGTGGGGAAGAAGTCGATCGCGATCCGGCTGCACACCCCTTCTTCGTCGCACCAGCGGAAAATCGGTTCGAGCGCCGACAGGATCCGCGAGTCGACCGCAAAGTGAATTTCATCGATCACGAACTGCCGCGCCAGCACCGGTCGCAGATCCTTCAGCGCGAACACGGTATAGTTCCGTTCGAGGCGGATCGCAGCGGGCGCGAACGGTTCTTCCGGAGTCGCGATAAAGCCGAGAATACGGACGCCATGCCCGTGATATTCCTCCAGGCTGCGCCCCAGTGCCTCCGCGCCCGAACCCACTCCCACGATGAAGATATTCCGCTCCACATGCAGGGTCCGGCTGATCGACGACACCAGATCGCGCGAAGCGAGGCGGAACGCCGTCAGGCAAAACCAGCTCGTGAAAATGAAAAGTGTCAGAAAGAACCGGCTGATATCCAGCTTCGTGCCGAAGATCAGGACAATCAACGCCAGCCCGCCCCAGCCTGCCTGACGGAAGGAATCGCGGAGAATCGCCCCCACCCGGACCGACTCCAGCTTGCCGTAGACGTCCAGCCAGTAGCCGATCAGGACCCAGGTCAGAACGCAGAAGGCGAGAAGCGGACCCATGACCTGCGGCGTCAGAAAAAACACCAGGTGGAACGGCAGGAACTCCCGCACGCGATAGGCCAGCGCGAAAGCGGCGGTTGTGAGAAGAGCGTCGGCAAAGCCAAACAGAATCTTCAGTTTACGTCGCTGGCTTCGAAACATCTGGTTCGCAATCAGTATACTGCGGATTGGCCCTCCGATCCCATTTGACGCGAGCCGGGCGCGCTCCCCGATGCTGAAAAAGGCGGCCTGCTCTGGGGCGGCCGCTTTCCTCGCCGCATGCGTGACATACCTTTCCATACGCCGGAACTGGCCGATTCCGGCTCCCGCGTCAATCACGCATAGGGCGGAGCATGTCGTTGTTTTTTTGGTGCTGGGACTGTTGTTGTTGCCTCTCGGCCGCACGCGGCCTCAACAATGGTTGATCGCGGTGGCGATTTTTCTCGTTGCCTGCGGCCTTGAGCTGCTCCAATACCACGTATTCAACTATCGCCGGAACCGGCAGCCTTTTGAGTGGTGGGATGTTCGCGACAACAGCGTTGGTCTGCTGCTTGCCTGGCTGGCGGTGCGATTCACCCGAATCCGAACTTGATATGATCTCAAGCGTGCGCTGCCTGATTGCCGGACTCATCCTCGTGGCTGCGGCCAGTGCCGCCGTTCCCACGTTTAACCCCACCTTCAACAGAGACGTGCTCCCGGTATTGCAGCGGAACTGCCAGACCTGCCATCGTCCGGGCGAGATCGGGCCCATGTCGTTCCTCAGCTACGACTCGACGCGTCCGTGGGCAAAGTCGATCAAAGCGGCAGTCCTCGCGAAGAAGATGCCGCCTTGGTTTGCCGATCCCGACGTATGGGCACTTCGCCAACCGCAGGGTGCTCACCGATGCGGAGATTGCCACCATCGCCGCGTGGGTCGACGCAGGCGCGCCGGAGGGTGACGCCCTCGACAAGCCGAAGCCTGTCCAATGGACGGAAGGCTGGACCGTTCAACCTGACGTCGTTTTCGAAATGCCGAAGGCCTACGCGGTCCCGCGGACCGGCACGGTCGAATATACCTACTTTGTCGTTCCGAGCGGCTTCACGAAAGATACGTGGGTGGTGGATGGCGAAGTGCGTCCGGGCAACCGCTCCGTCGTGCATCATGCCAGCGTGCACGTCAGACCGCCGGGATCGCAGTGGCTGAAAGATGCCAGGCCCGGCGAGCCGTTCGTGCCGCCGCAGGGCGCGCCAACGCCCGCCGGCGTCGATGTGCGAAACGAGTGGCTCCTCGGCTATGTTCCGGGAGTGCATGGCGAATACTTCGATATCAATCACCAGGCCGCAAAACTCATCCCGGCCGGATCAGACCTCGTTTTCGAGATGCACTACACTCCGAACGGCAAGACCGCGGCGGAGGACCGGAGCAAGGTTGGCTTTGTTCTGGCAAAGACACCACCGACGAAACGATTACTGACGCTCCCTGTCGCGAATCTCGATTTCGCCATCCCGCCCGGCGATCCCGACTACGCGGGTCACGCCGAAGCCGTGTTCGACCAGCCCGTGCAACTTGTATACTCGCAGCCCCACATGCACCTGCGCGGCAAAGACATGGATATTCGCCTCGAATACCCGACCGGCGAGTCGGAGATGCTGGTGAGCGTGCCTCATTTCGACTTCGGCTGGCAGCTCATCTATTACGAAGACAAGCCGATCGAAATTCCAAAGGGCACGCGGGTCCGGCTCGACGCGCACTGGGACAACTCGGCCAACAATAAATACAACCCGGACCCCGGAGCGACCGTGAAGTGGGGCGATCAGACGTGGAACGAGATGATCTTCGCCTGGGTGGGTGTGGTGGTCGATCCCGCTACCGATCAGGACAAGGTGATGTCGGTGCGTAACGGCAACGCCGCCAATTCAAGCCCCACGCGCTAGTGGAATAGGTTCGTGCGTGGGGCAGACCCCCCCATAAGCGCTAACCTATGTGGCGTACGCACTTGTGCGTGCCGCGTCGAGACTCGTCTCGACGCCTGCGCTCGACCATGGATAGTCTTCTGGATTCCGAACCAGCCCCGCCTTCACTGGATTGGTTTCGATATACCTTCGGATCTTCTCGAATTCGATCTGGTTTCGCACGCAGTGATCGTAGGATTCTTTTTGCCAAAAGGGCACCCCGGTTCGTCCTGACAGACGGCTGGCCTCCCGCGCAGTCGCACCTTTGAGCGATTTCAGCAGGCGATCCGGAGCGATCAAGGGCCGAATCAGCAGATGAACGTGATTTGCCATGACGACATACGCACCCAATTCATAGTGACCCAGGCCCGCCCCTTTGTGTACAGAACCGACCATGATTTGCGCAATTTCCGGTTGCCAAAGATACATCGGCCCGTTCCGCGGCGCATCGAGTTGCCGCTCTAACCACACAAAAGCCTGCCCGGACGCGAGCGGGCCCGGAGGAGGCAGCAACGAAGCGGGCAAACTGCCATGCAGATGCCAGGTGAGAAACAGCGGAATGCCTTCCGGATAAAGATGTGGCAATCGGCGGCGATGCGCAGTCATGTATCCATGTAGTCGGCGGAGTGGGGGAAGTTCTCATTGCAACAGCAGCAGGCGTCGAGACGAGTCTCGACGCGGCACGCTGGAGAGCGTACGCCACATTAAGTTAGCTCTTATGCGGCAGACCCCCCGGCCTTCGTTTGAGCGTGTTCGAAGAGCCGGACCACGGGGTTCGGCGCAAACGAGGGCGTCTGCCCAACCAGGAACTTGTGTCACGAACCGCAACGTAGCGTGGCGCGGAACACCCTCCGCGCTTCATTCCCCCGTACTGATGCGATCCGCCGTGGGGAAGTCAGCGGGAACCTTCTGCGTGACTTTGCCCGTTGCGGCCCATTCCGTTCCGCGCTGGAAGGTGGTGATGAAACCGACGCAGCTCAACGCCGGGATATCGTGCCCCATCGTGGTATGAAAGATCCGGCCCTTGCCGTAGTCGAGCACCATCAGGATCGGCTCATCGCGCCCGGTGCCGCTGTTGGAAAGCTCGGAATGCGCGGTGGCAAGCACTGTCATATTCCTGCCAGGTCCCCGAAGCGTGGCGTAGAGCTCGTCTCCCTGGTGCATCCAGACGGCGGGCAATCCCTTCATGATGGGGTGCTCCGCCTCTCGCGTGGTGACCTGAAACGGCAATCTTTTCCCGTGCGATCCGGCCCGTCCCGGCGTGGTGTCTGAAACCAGCTTTCCGTCGCGATAAAACCATAAAGGGCCGGCGGTTTCCGTCCGATTGCGCCACCCGCCCACGCCGATCATTTCGTTCCAGGCGGCCCAGCCGGCGAAAGCGTTGTCGGCAGCGTGAACCGTCACGAGGCCGCCGCCGTTCCTCATGTATCGCTCGAAGGATTCCTTCAGCGCCGCCGGCCAGTCCGGCGCATCGTAGTTGAATACGACAACCTGATACTTGCCGAAATCGGGTTTGAAATTGCCTAGATCGCCGGAAGAGGGCGGGGCGCTGACGACATCCACCTGAAACAGGCCGGTTTCCTCAAGCTGCTTCTTGAGGAGCGGAGTGATCGCCTTCCAGTCGTGATAAGGTCCGGCGCTTTCTCCGTCGAGAAGCATGACGCGGATCGGCGCTGCTCCCGTAACCGGGGAAACCAGCCAGCACAGAATGGCGATCGGAAGTATGCGCCGCACAAATCCCACAACTGCAATGATAATTTAACCGCGGGCGCTTTTGGCGGTGACGGCTCCGGCCAGCGCTTCCGCAATCCCTATTGCTCCGAGACCGAGCAAAAGGTGAACCGCCTGGATCACCCAATGATTGCCGTTCAGCATCCATTGGCCCTGGTAAATCCCGACGTAGACCATCGTCACCGCCCACACAAGCGCGATCACTGCCAGCGGAATCCGCACGCGCGCCCGCAGCGCGTACACGGCGAAAATCCCGAGCGACAGTGCCACGAAAAACCCGAGGGTCATGTGAAAATCGAGAGCCCGGGACATGAGACCCAGCACCAGCGCTCCGAGCCATGCCGCGCGAACAAACCATCTGAGCCGATTGACCATCTACGTATTATGTTCTCTCTTCTTCCGCGCAATTTCGCGGTACTTGTCCACCAGTCGCTGCGTGATGACGGCCATGTCCCAGTTTTCGACCACTTCCGCCCGCGCCGCCGTGCCGCCATCCGCGAAGCCAATTCGGTATCTTCCAGCAATTGAATCGTTTTCTCCGCAAAGCCTGCCGCGTCGTCGGCCAGAGCGCAGAATTCGCCATCCACCCGCGCCAGTCCCTCGGCGCCCAAGCGTCGTTGAAACCACCGGAATTCCGCTGGCGAAAGCTTCCAGCAGCTTGACGCGCACGCCGGACCCGCTGCGAATGGGGCAGACGAAACAGCGCGGTCGAAGAAAACAACGGCTGGATGTCTTCCACGAAGCCGAGCAAATCGATGGCGTCCGGCCGGATCGGCAAAAGTGTGGCGTGGCGGCGGGTCGGACCCCGCCACCAGCAAGCCGTGCCCGCGGTATTTTCGCCACGATCAGCGGCAGGACAAAGCGTGCGAACCAATCGAGCGCAACCTGATTCGGCGTATGCCTGAAACTTCCGAGGAACAGCATCGTATACGGTTCGCGCGGGCCGCCGGGAAACAAATAACTGCCGGTATCGATGCCGGCCCGCATCCCCGCATCGATGCGCGGCCTGAGCCAGGGCAGAAAGCTTTCGAGATAACGCTTGTTTTCTTCCGTGCAAACCTGGATATGGTCGCATCCGGGCAGCATCTTCAACTCGAACCGGATGGCCCGCAGATATTCGAAGAGCGCTTTCGTCCTGTCGATCGGGCTGCGGATGAACGCGAGCGATCGGCCGATCGACTGGAAGTAAACATCATGTTCGAACAGCGCGCACACCAGGCGCTCGAAGCGGACGCGCATACTGTCCGAGCGCCGTGTATTCCAGCTGGATCACGTCGATGCGATGCAGCAGAGTCTGCCGCTGGATCAGCCATTCGATCTGCGGGATGTGAAATTCGTGAATGGCATGCGGCACGATCGAGGCGAGATGCGGATCGCGATCGACGGTCCGTACATAAAACTCGACCGTTTTGCAATAATGCCGCAGTTCCTCGTTCGCCGCCCGCTCGTGTCGCGTAATCGAGCATCACGATGGCGTGTACTTCGCACCACCGCGACAGTTCGCGCAGCGTGTAATACATGAACACGCCGCCGCCATGCGTGGGCGGGCAGATGGGATAGGGCGAAACGAAAAGCACCCGCGGCCGCTCCACTTCGGCGGACATTGGCGAAAAACGGTCATGAAAATACGCTGGTTGCGGCGCGGCGGAAGGCCTCGGCATCGCTCACCGTCGCGAGGCTGCGCGCTCGGAAGCGCGAATCGGATCGCCCGCGGAATCTGCGCCGAAGGCGCGCAGCAATTCCGCCTCGCGCTTGCGCGTCCCGGCGTATCTCCGGACCAGCCGGTCATCATCGCGCCCGCGAACGAAAAAAGAAAATGCGGCGCGAGCCGGTTCCCCAGCCGTGAATGTTCTTCCAGCAGAAGAGCAGGAAATTCTTGCGCAGAACGGACTCGATGTAATCCGTCGCTGAAGCGCTTCCCGATCGTGCCGCGATGCTCGTGATGCACCACGCTCGCGGGTTGATACAGCACCTTCCAGCCGCGTTTCCACGCCATGAATCCCAGATCCGTGTCTTCCAGATAAAACGGCGCGAGCAGTTCATCGAATCCGCCCAGCTCGAAAAACTTCCGCCGGTCGAATGCGCACGAGCCCCCGCCGCCATAAAAGCACGGGAAGAGGCAATCGACGGCGGGATCTTCGCGATGGCCCACGCGCAACCCGCCATCCTGCCACCAGCCTTCGGTCAGGCCCGTTTCTTCGCGGCGCTTCGATTTGTCGCCGAGGAAAATCTGGCAGGAGACGGCGAAGACCGTGTCATCCGTGAAGCCCGCGAGCAGCGGCGCGAGGAAGTCCGGCTCCACGCGCATATCGGAGTTGAGCAGCACGACGACATCGTTCTTCGCCGCGCGAAACCCGGCATTCGAACCGCCGCCGAAGCCCAGGTTTTCCGGCAAGCGCCAGCACGCGCACCTCCGGGTAATTCGTTCGCATCCAATCCGCGCTGCCATCGCGTCGAGCCGTTATCCACAACGACGATTTCACTGCCGGGATGCCGCGGCGATCGCGGCAATCCAGGAAGGCAGAAATCGCTCCAGCAGATCCCTGCCATTCCAGTTGGGAATCACGAGCGATGCGGCTCTCGTCTCAGGCCGCGCGTTCGACGGGTTTCCGGCGGCGGCCGGCGATCAGCCACGCCAGATCGGTCGCCGCCAGCGCCAAGGCGGCCATCAGGAGAAGAAATGGCGTCAAGAATCAACAGCGGCAGAGCCCGGATAAAGCGCGCGAGCGAAGCGCCTTCATTCCGGCTGTCCGCTGCCGGTGATCGCCCGGCAACGATTTCAGGTCCCAGATGAAGACGCCTTCCCAGACGAACCCACTTCGAACGCCCGGCCAGGTGCAATTGCGCTTCCGACCGCGACAGCCTGTTCTGCAACGACAACGCCCATTGCGTGCGTTCGGCAAGCTCCTGCTCCGTCCGGTCGATCTGTTCACGCCCCTGGCGAATCTGCTCTTCGAGATCGCGGACCCAGTCGAGACGACGCGCGGCCTCGCCTTCGAGCGCATTCACTATTTCCCGGTATCCCGCGCTGGTGTCCCGAAGTTCCTCTTCGAGGCCGCGCACTTTCTCCGCATATCCGGCACTGACGGTCGCGGAGTTCTTCTTCGAGGCTCCGCCCACGCTCCTGATATCGGGCGTGAGTGGTTTCGAGTTCTTCCTGTAGATCGGCGATCGCAGTCCCGGCCTTTTTTATGTCGGCGTTCAGGACCGCGGCCCACTCATTGCTCCGCTCCAGTTCCGCCAGCAGCTGTTCATGACTCTCCTGAAGCGCCGCATGCTCCGCCTGCGTCCGGCTGAGCCACGCGTCTTTCTTTGCCAGTTCGGATTCGAGCAGCCCGATATGCCGCTCGCGATCACGCAGAACATTCCCCGATACCGGCGCCCACGCGAATGCCCGCCCATTCGGGTAGTGGGCGACTGGCTGCACGCCGCAAGAAAGAAATGCGCATGTTCCGGGCCGGTTGTCGCCGGGCGAATCGAAATCTCCCGCCGACGGCGTTCGAGGACCGAATACGATCACGTCGGAATGGTTCTGCGTCCAGAGGCTGACATGCGGGAACACTGATCTCAGCGCCGACTCGAATTCGCCGAATTCAAATTCGCGCACGTGATACGGATTGGGTCCCGCCGTGCCCCGCGCTTCGGCGTAATACGCTTTGTTCGGAGTCGATACCAGCAGCACGCCCGCGGGGCGCAATACCCGCCGCGCCTCCGTCAGCAAGTCCTGCCAGCGCTCCATGTGCTCGATGACCTCAAACGCGAGCGCCAGGTCGAACGACCCGGCGGCAAACGGCAGCGATTCGCATACGGCGCGCAGGAAGTGAACGCCGGGCCTCGCGAAATTACGGCGCGCGTGATCGATCGCCTCGGCGGAAACATCGATTCCAACCACCGCCGAAGCATGCGTGAATTCGGCGCTGCCGTAACCCGATTCCGCACCCGCATCGAGCACAACCGCACCCTCGGCAAAGCGCAGCCGCGAACCGGTATCGTGCCAGATGCTCGTTCAACAGGTCGGCATCCACCAGCCCCGGCACCACGCGCTCGCCCGTAAACTCAAGCGGCGTGGGGTCAGACAAATTCCGTCTCCGCTTCGATTCGGCAAGGCAGCTGGATGTAACCGTAAACCGGCGCTTCACCCCGTCCCATCTGAACGGTAATCGCGTTATCGATCCAGTCGCAAACGGAATCGCCGTCCGAAACGAAGGGTGAGAACGAGAACGCGCCGGGATAAAACTCCGGGATATCCAGATGGAAGTCCACCGTGTAAACAGCGTCTTCGAGCAGGGTCGGCAGCGGATGCCCTTGGCGATCGGTATCGACAGCGCAAAAGTCGAGTCCCAGATGATTGCGAAGCAGGAACCCGGCTGACGGCCTGGACAGGTTTTCATTCGCGCGCAGACTGATGCGGATCACAACGCGGCTGTCGGGCATCATGAGATGCACAGCTTCGCCATAGTCGTTCAGGATCGCGATGCCCAGAATTTCCGCCCGCCCGTCGCCGTGGCGATGATCCACATTGGGGATCGAGTAGACTCGTTGCGACAGCGGCGGGAGCGGCGAACGGCTGTCCCGTCTTCTCCACTTGTACTTGGGGCGGTCCTCTTTGTCCGACATGGCCGCGAGATATGCGGCAAGCACGGTGTCCGGTTCGCCGAGAGCCATGGCACACGGCCATGTTCCAGCCACAGCACGCGGTCGCCGATCGCTTTCACGTCCGCGATCGGCATGCGACACGAAAACGATCGTGACCCCTCGCGCGCGCAGTTCATGAACTTTGCGCATGCATCGATGGCGGAAGTAAGTATCGCCGACGGCCAGCGCTTCATCGACCAGCAGAATCTCCGGGTCCACGTTGATCGCGACCGCGAAGGCCAGCCGCACCACCATGCCGCTCGAATACGTCTTCACCGGCTGGTGGATGAAGTCGCCGATCTCGGCGAACTCTTCGATCTGCCGGTACCGGCGGTCGATCTCGCTTCTTCGAAAGCCCCAGGATCGACGCGTTCAGATAGACGTTGTCCCGCCCGCTGAACTCCGGGTTGAACCCGGCGCCCAGTTCCAGCAGGGCCGACACGCGTCCGGCGACGCGCACCGCGCCGGAAGTCGGCTGCATGATTCCCGCAATGATCTGAAGCGCGGTGCTCTTGCCCGAGCCGTTCTCCCCGACGATACAGAAAACCTCGCCGCGGCGGATGGAGAAACTCAGATCGCGCAGGGCCCGGAAATCGCGATGAAAGCGACGCGGCGCCCAGCGGCGAGCAGTTCCCTGAGCCGGTCGCCGGGCTTGTCATAGATGGCGTAATTCTTGGAGACGCACTCGAATTCGACGGCGTGCACGGGAAGTTTCAGTTTAGCCTCAATGGCCTCTGACGGAACCGGTGGGCAGTGTCGCCCGTGAGGCCAGCTAAGCCTAAGCTAGCGGCCCCCGCGTCCGCCCCGTCCCCGTCCCGGCGGCGCTTCGCCCGGCGCGGGAGCTTCCATCTTCGGGTTCGCCTCGCCCCGATGGCAGGTGTAGCAGGTCACGTGCATCCTGCCGTCCGGAAACGTCGCGTTGATATCGGCGGCCATGCGAATCATACTGCGAGCCATGTTCTTCTTTGCGTTCTCATCGCTCGGGAAATCGCCCGCGACGTGGCAGTACGTGCATTGAACGCCCAGCGCGGCGCGAAATGTGCCCATCACCTGGGTCAGATTCGTGTCCGAGGGCAATACTCTCAGATTCTTCGGAGGCCCGGCCGGGCGGTGCGCCCCGTCCGCCGCCCCGGCCATCCTGAGCGATCAGATTGAGTGACGAAAGCAGCAGCACCGGCAGTAGTATGCGCACGCAGCACATCGTATACTGACGGGGCGATGGTGTCAATTTTACGAATGACCGTTCTGGCGTTCGTGGCGCTGACGGCAGCCTCGGGCCAGAGCGGCCAGCGCGATGCCCTCTTCTCGCAGCTTCCCTTCGACCAGTGGCGCGAGGGCGCCAAAGCAATCCCGATCCACTGGTCGGCCGACCTCGTGGCCCCCGAACTCTCCGCGTTCCAGAGAATCGCCGCCGGCGTAAGAATCCAGGTGGATAACCCCGAGCTTCCGAAACACCACGCCCTGATCCTGGCGGAATTCGAGGATGCGGACGGAGGCGTGTGGCAGACCCACGGCGTCACTCGGGTCCGCGCCCGCGTACGTTCAGAGCGCGTTCGTCCTGCCCGGCGACTTCTCCGATCTCCGTCGCGGTCTTACGATCCGGTCACGCAGGAGCACGGCTTTGCCCAGAAAAAACTGCACGTCGCGCCATTGAAGGCCGATCCTCTGCCCGGAGTCCTGGGAAGGGCTGCCGCGCGTGGAGTTTCTGCCGCCCGGTACGAATTCCAACGTCTCGCCGGATGCCTGGTATCTCCCCTCAATCTCGAACCGGCTTCACCTTCCCGTCCCAACGCAGCGCCCGGTTCACATCGATCTGCTCCTGAACACCACACCCAGCGAGAGCGTTTCCGATTCGCTCGGCGAATTACGGCGTGACATGAGCGCGGTGATCCCCGCGGCGAAGGTTCTCTCGCAGCTGGAGCTGGCTGACGGATCAGTGGACATCGACCCTCCTCGATCTCACCCGCCAGCGAAGCGTTCGCGCCTCCGACTGGGACGCGATACAGGAGTTCTTCGCCCGGACCAATCCCGACATGATCGACGTCCGTGCGCTGGACAGCCGATGGAAGATGCGGAGCTTCTTCGCCGACCGGCTCGCCGCGGGGATCGTCGGCGAACCGGCGCGCGTGGTGATCGTGCTCAGCGGTCCCGCCTTTCTCCCGGATCAGGAGCCGGTGGAGAAATTTGAACTGTCCACGGACGCTTCGCACCGGGTGTTCTATATTCGCTGCCGCGTGATCCCGCATTCAGTGCTCGAACCACGCCCCCGGCCCAGGCCCGGTGCGCGTCCCCGGCCGCCCGGCCCCAGCTTCTTTCGGCTGCCTTTGGACGATCTGCAGAAGCCCCTGAAAGACACCGGCGCCACGCTGTTCGATGTGATCACCCCCGAGCAGTTCCGTCGCGTGCTGGCCGCCGTGATCGGTCAGATTTCACGCATGTGAAACGGTCTGGCCGAGACGGGCGTGGTCACAAGGCTCATGCGCTCATATTCCGCGTTGAACTCGCAGCCGAAAAGCGCGATCGCGGACAGCACGTACATCCAGATCAGCAGCGCGATGGCGGTCCCGACGCTGCCATAGAGCACGTTGTATCTCGCGAAGTTGCCCACGTACCAGCCGAATACCAGGGTTCCGATCAACCACAGCGCGGTCGCAAGAATCGCGCCGGGCCACACCTGTCGCCAGCGCTGTTTCCGGTACGGCCCGTAGAAATAAAGAATCGCGGTCAGTGAGGCGGTCGCTCCGAACGCGATCGTATACCGGATCAAGCGGAAGAAGACCTCCCACCATCCGGCGAACGGGTTCAGAGTCGGATCCACGCGGATCATCCTGAGGCCGGCCTCTTCCACCGTTCCACCGAACAGGATCAGCGACGAAGCGCCCAGCAGGGGAACGATTTCCAGCAGAGCAAGCATCAGACCGACCGCCGCATGGGCCGGAATCGAACGGTTGCGGGGCACCCGGTATGCCGCGTTGAATCCATCGATCAGGCTCTTGATCACGCTCGACGCCGCCCACAGAGACAGCACCATGGCCACCACAAGCAGCGTGTTCGGCCGTGCGGCTTTCGCGGAACTGCTGCAGGACAACCTCTTCGGTCCCCGGCGGCAGGATCTGCGCCAGGAACGAAACCATGTTGTCCCGCATGAACTTCGCGCGCGTGCGCAGCAGGACCGTTGCTACCGTAGCCAGGATGGGAAAGAACGAAAGCAGCGCGGAATAAGCTGCGCCTTTGGCAATGGTGAAAAGCCCGTCGTCAAACGACGCGAAAAGGGTCCTTCTCAGCACATGGTACAGTTGGCGCACAGTTCACCATGGTGTCACACCTTCACGGCCTGACGTGCGCCACTGCCTGACGTGCGCGCCACGCCCTGAAAACGGCCTTGTACACTTCGCCGAACATGGGAAGCAGCGACAAAAAAACAATGCCGAGCACCGCCTTCTCGAAGTTCCGCCGCACCATCGGCACCTGTCCCAGCCGGTAACCCAGCGTCATCATAAAGCCGATCCACAGCGTTCCCCCCAGCAGGCTGAACAGAAGGAATCGCGGATACGGCATCTCAGCCACACCCGAAACGAACGGCGTGCAGGTGCGGATGATGGGGATGAACCGTGCATACACAATCGCCCGCGCGCCATATTTTTCATAGAACACCTTGGTGCGCCGCAGGTGATCGGGATGAAAGAAGCGCGACTTCGGGCGCCTGAAAATGCGCGGTCCGGCATGATGTCCGAGGAAATAGCCGACATTGTCGCCGATAATCGCGGCGAGCATCAGCATGGCCCCCAGCAGGTAAAGGTTCAGGCCGGTGGCGCCACTGGCAAATCCCACGGAAAAGAGCAGCGAATCGCCGGGAAGAAAGAATCCCGCCAGCAGGCCCGTTTCGGCGAAGACAATCCCGCACAGACCGGCAAGGCCGAACGAACTCGCCAGCAGAGTGCGTGTCAATTCCAGAAGCCGCTCGGAGTTATACAACGACTTCAGGAACTCCGCAACAGCGTGCATCGGCTAACTGCGGCCTGAGTAGTTCTGGACGAGCCGGGCAAGCGCGGCCTGATTGATTTTCAGCTTGCCCTCCTCGGTCAGGCGCTTCTTCAATCCTTCTTCAAACAGCGTCGAGCGATCCTGGACTTTCTTTTGCTTCAATTCGCCGCGGATGCTTTCGATCTGTTTCGCCAGCTCAGCCGGATTAGCCGGCGTTCTGGCGATCACTTTACCGACCAGCTCCTGCCCCGTCGGTATGGTAAGCGGCCCGAACAAGGCGCCTTCCGGTTTTGCGAACGCTTCAATCAGGGTTCCGGCCGTGCCCACGCCTTCAATCGCTCCCTGGCGGTCGACGTCCATCGAAGTCTTCACTTCGATTCCCATCTCTTTGCCCGCTTTCTCGAGATCGCCGCCCAAAGCCTGGGCCTTCGCCATAAGCTGGGCGCCCTTGTCCGTGAGGATCTTCTGCAGTTTCTCCTGCGTGGCCCGGTTGCGCACATCCGACCTTGACTTCCTCAAGGGTCGCCGGGCGCGCCGGCTGGTAGTCGGTCACCGAAACCGCCACAATCCGATTGCCCTGCAGCACGATCGGTCCTGCCATCTCACCTTTGTGCAGCGGCGTGATCGCATCCGTGATTTCCTTCGCGTTCCCGATTTCGGGCAGCGGATCGCCGGCCTGGATGTTCTCCGCGCGAATCGCCGTCACCCCAACCGCGTCGGCGGCCTTTTCCGGATGCATCGGGTCTTTGCGGAGTTCCGCGGCGGCCTTATCGCCCAGCGTTTGCAGCTCATCGTCGGACGCGCGCTTCATGGACTCCCGCATCAGATCCGGCTTAACCTCATCGAAGGACTTCAGGCGGGCCTGCTCGTGCTGTTCCACCTGAACAATGTGGTACCCGTACTCGGTCTTCACCAGGCCGCTTGTCTGGCCCGGCTGCAGCGAGAACGCCGCTTTTTCGAACTCCGGCACCGTTTGGCCCTTGACCAGCCATCCGAGTTCTCCCCCTTTGGCCGCCGAGCCGCCGCCCCCGGCGTTATCGTCCGAGTTTTCTTTCGCGAGTTTCGCGAAATCGCCGCCGGCCTGGATCTGTTTCAGAATGCCTTCGGCCTTCGCTTTCATCGCCGCATCGTTTTTCGCGTCCGATTTGATCAGAATGTGGCGCGCGTTGACGCGCTCGGGCGTGCGGTACTGATCCAGGTTGGCGTTGTAATCCTTCCGCAGCTGCGCATCGGTCGGAATCGCAAGCTTCAACTTGTTGGGATCGATCAGAATGATTGCGAGACTGCGCTTTTCCGGCGTCCGGAACGTCGCCTTGTGAGCGTCGTAATAGGCCTGGATCTCCGCATCCGAGGGCTCCGCTTCCTTCTGAAACTTCTCCTTGCTCAGTAACGCGTATTCAATTCGCGTCTTATCGTTTTTCTGGCGAAACTCCGCATCGATCTCGGCGGGCGAGACGACCACGCCCTCCGACACAATCTGGCGCAGGCGGCTCACCAGAAGCGAGCGGGCGGTGTCGTTTTTCAGGTCCGCCATGCTTATTCCCTGCTGCACCAGCACGGCGTTCAGCGTTACAGCATCGACTTTCCCGTCCTTGATCAGCTGCGGCGGAATCGAATCCATCACCGCGTTGTCGGTTTCCTCGGGCGAAATGCGCATGCCCAGGCGCGATGCTTCATACGCCATCGCCCGCTCCGAGATCATCTGCTGGACGATCTGCGGCACGTAAATGGCAAGCAGCTGCGCCGGCAACTGACGGCTCTGCGTCATGTTCGTGACCAGCTTGCCGACCTGCTGGGAAGTAATCTGTTCTTTGCCGATGGTGGCGACCACGGTCGAATCGGGCGCGGCGGTGGGGTCCAGGCCGTTGCTCGGGATCAGGTAGGTGACCATCGAAAGGCCCACCAGACCCAGCAGCGCGCCCAGAAGTATGCGGACAGCCTTGTCACGGCTGCGAAATAAATCAAACATTGCGGGGAAATCTCCTGCTGAATTGGAAAACTTAATTATACAGCGGGCTGGTGAACCCCTGGCGCGCGCGGATTAGAAAACGCTCGCGGGCGTTCTCCGGCTCTACAAATGGCATTCGGCGTGAACCGCCCGCACGGCCTTTTCCAGCCCGTCCCGCCGCACCACGATCGAAATCGTCAGTTCGCTCGATCCCTGCGCGATTGCGATGATGTTCACATTCTCCCGTGAAATGGCCGTAAAGATGCGCCCCGCGACCCCGGAAAAGCCCCGCATTCCCTCGCCCACCACCGCCAGCAGCCCGACTTCACGATCCACCTGGATCCCGCTGACATATCCATGCGCCAGCTCGAGCGCCAAGCGCAGCTTCGATGGCCTGCGTCGCTTTCTCCAGTTCCTCGTCTCGCACCAGAAAACAGAAGCTCTGCCGGTAACTCGAGCCGGAAATCGCCAGCACTTCCACATTGGCCCGGTCGAGCGCATCGAGCGAGCGCGCCATGATGTGGACGCCGCCTACTCCCGAACTCGCCGGTTCGAGCGAAACCAGCGCCACGTTCGCCATCGATGTGACCGCGCGCGCCCCGGGATTGCCCGCCCCCAGCGCCGGCACGATCCGCGTGCCCGGTTTCTCGGGCGCGAAACTGTTCTTGCTCCACACCGGAATCCCGCGTTCGACCAGCGGCGCCAGCGTTCGCGGATGCAGCACCTTCGCCCCGGCATAGGCGAGTTCCGCCGCCTCGCTGTACGTGATCTCGGCCAGGATCTTCGCATCCGGCACCAGGCGCGGATCGGCCGTCATGATGCCGTCCACATCGGTCCAGATCCAGAGTTCGCTCGCGCCCAGCGCCGCCGCGAGGATGGATGCCGAAAAGTCGGACCCGCCGCGGCCCGAGCGTAGTGGGCCGTCCGTCGGCGGTCGCGCCGTTGAAGCCGGTAACCACCGGAATTTCGCCCGCTTTCAGCAGCGGGTCGAGAACGCGCGTTCGCCTTCTTCGCCGTGGCGTCCATCAGCGGCGAAGCGTTATTGAAGACGGCGTCGGTGACAATCACATCCGCCGCATTCACGGCCTCGCGCCGCCACGCCGCGCGATTTCAGATGCTCGCTCACCAGCAGCGCGGAAAGCCGCTCGCCCACGGCAACCGCCTCATCGACCGTGCGCGGCGGCCGATGCCCCAGCATCTGAATCCCGCTCACGATACGCCGAAATTCAGCCACGATCTCGCCAATCTGCTGTTTCGCCCCCGTCCGGGACGCCGTCGCCGGGAGCAACGCATTCGCCGCCTTCATGTGCCGCTGTTCGAGCTGATTGCAGGTTGTGATCGATGCCCGCCTGATCGCCCGCTTCGGCGTGCCGCGTGGTATCGAGCAGAAGATCGGTGATCTTCGACATCGCGGAGACCACGGCCACCACCGGCCGCCGCGCCGCTTCGGCGGCGATCAGATCGCACGCCGCCTTGATGCGTTCGGCGGAGCCTACGCTGGTCCCGCCGAACTTCATCACCAGGAGATTATCCGGCATTATCCGACGGCCGATTCCTTTCCATTCGAAATGCGCGCGCGGACCAGCTTCAGAATCTCCTCCTCCACCTGTTCCGCGGTCATGCCGGTGGAATCGAGATACACGGCGTCCGGCGCCTGCATCAGCGGCGACTGCGCCCGATGCCGGTCGCGGTCGTCGCGCTCCGCAATCTGCGCCGCCAGCTGTTCCGCTGGCACCTCGGGCTGCTCGCCCGCCCGCCGGCGCACGCGCTCCAGCGGATCGGCATCCAGAAAAATCTTGACGCGCGCTTCGGGAAACACGACCGTTCCGATATCGCGCCCTTCCATGACCACATTGGCGTAATCCGCCATCCGCTGCTGCTTGGCCACCAGCGCCGCGCGCACGGCGCCGATGGCGGCAACCCGGGAAGCCGCCACCGAGACTTCGGGCACCCGGATCGCATCGCTCACATCTTCGCCGTTCAGCCGCACCCTCCGCAGCGGAAGCAGCTCGATCTCCGCCGCGCGAGCCAGTTGCTCCAGGCGGTGCGCGTCGTCGAGGCTCGTATTCTCGCGCAGCGCCCACAGCGCCACCGCCCGATACATCGCCCCGCTGTCGATAAAGACATATCCGAGCCTTTCGGCGAGTCTTCGCGCAATGGTGCTCTTGCCCGCTCCCGCGGGGCCGTCAATCGCGATTACATGACCCATCGGAGGGGTTCAATCGGCATCTGCGGCTGTCGCAACCGGTCTGTCGTGTCCCAGTCTGTCGTGTCCCAATCTGGAAGCGGCGTGCCCGTTGCCGTTCGGGCGCGGCTGGAATCGCCCGATGCCCGCATATTCGAACCCGGCCTCGCGCGCCTTTTCGGGAGCGAAAAGATTGCGGCCGTCGATCAGCACCGCATTATTCATGCGTTCCGCCACCTGCTTCAGATTCAGATCGGCGAATTCCGGCCATTCCGTAACCAGCACCAGCGCATCGGCATGCTCCGCGGCCGAAAGCGGATCGTTGCAGTAGCAGATCCGCAGATCGGGATACTGTTCGCGGCAGGCGTCCATCGCGATCGGATCGTAGGCGCGCACCCGCGCGCCCATCTGGATCAGCCGTTCCGCGATCTGAAGGCTGGGCGCATCCCGAAGATCGTCCGTATTCGGTTTGAACGCAAGTCCCAGCAGCGCAACGGTCCGGCCCTTCAGGATGTAGAGCTTTTCCTGCAGCTTCTGGATCACCACTCCCCGCTGCATCCGGTTTACGGCCAGCGACGCCTCCAGAATCCGCGCCTGATAGCCGTACTCCGCCGCCGTATGCAGCAGCGAACTGATGTCCTTGCCAAAGCAGCTTCCGCCCCACCCAATGCCGGCGTTCAGGAATCCGCGGCCGATGCGCGCGTCGAGGCCGATCCCGGTCATCACTTCGGTCACATCCGCTCCCACTCGCTCGCAGATATTCGCCATTTCGTTGGCGAATCCGATCTTGAGCGCGAGGAAAGCGTTCGCCGAGTACTTGATCATCTCCGCGCTGGTGATGGTCGTCGCGACCATGGGAACCTGCTCCAACCCAGACAGAAACCGTTCCGGGCGGGGCGCGAACGAAGGATCGCGGAAGCTCTGTTCGATCAGCGGCGCATACAGCTGCCGCATGGTCTCGAGCGTCGTCGGGTCTTCCGCGCCCACCACGATGCGGTCGGGATAAAGGGAATCGTGAATGGCCGAACCCTCGCGCAGGAACTCGGGATTGCTGGCAACGCCGAACGCCACTGCATCGGAAAGGTCGGGATGCGCCTCCAGAACGCCTTCCCGCACCAGCGCCTCCACCAGATTTCCGCTTCCCACCGGTACCGTGGATTTGTTCACGACCACGCGGAAGCGCGACCCGTCCATAGCCGCGCCAATGCCGCGCGCCGCGCTCTCCAGATAGGCCAGATTCGACTCGCCCGAAGGCAGCGGGGGCGTGCCTACCGCGATGAAGATTACGTCGCTCTCGCGGACCGGGTATCTCCAGCTCCGTCTGGAAATCGATGCCGCCGCGTTCGTTGGCCATCGCGATCAGTTGTTCGAGGCCGGGTTCATAAATGGGCGGCACGCCCATCCGCAGCTTTTCGATTTTCGTCAGATCCGTGTCGACGCACGTAACCCGATGCCCCAGATAGGCCAGACAGGCGCCGGTAACCGTACCGACGTACCCCGTTCCTATGACCGTAACCCGCATATTTGTCAGTTTACTTCAGACCGGTGGGTCCCCACTCGCTTAAAGAGGTGACGCGCCCGCCGAGTTCGTGCAGATGGAAATCGGTGGTGCGCTCCCTCACATTCAGATCGGCGTAACCGAAAAACCAGCCATCCTCATACTTTGCGGACGAGCGCAGATGGCCCCCGGAGCTGGGCAGGGAAACGTAATCGACGCCCTCCAGCCTGTAATGAAGCAGCTCGTGAATATGGCCCGCGATCACGTACTCGACGCCATACTTCCGGGCAATCCGGTGAAGCGCAAAATCGGGATTTCCCGCCGCCGCGTTGAAGATCCACGAAGGCCGGTGGGACACGATGAACTTGAACGGCTGGGATCTGTGAGCCTTCAGATCCTCCTCGAGAAACGAAAGTTCGTCCTTCGAAAGCTCGTCGGAGCGGCTGTTGTCGAGGATGGTAACGTGGACCGGTCCGGAATCGAAACTGTAGTGCGGCGGATGCCCCGAATACCTGGTAAAAAGCCTCTCGGACGAGGCGGACCAGATGTCGTGATTGCCTGGCGTCAGATAGAAGGTAAAGCGCCGGTAGGGCGCCAGGATTCCGCTCCACCTGTTGCCATTCGCCATCGGCTGCGGCGTCGTTGAGGCCCTGAATCGTGTCACCCGTGGTGACCACGAACGCGGGATCGGCGCGCGTCGCCTCCGCCCAGATGCGCTCGTATACTCCAGGCTGCGCCTCGCCGGTGCGATCTCCGAGAATCGCGAAGTGAAAGGAATCCTGCGCGGAGAGCAATCCCGCCGCGAACAGGACCGCGAACAGAATCTTAACTGATCGCATTCAGGGCCTGTTCGAAATCGGCAAGCAGATCGCGCCAGTGCTCGATCCCGGCCGATACCCGCACCAGCCCATCCGTCACGCCGGCCCGATCCAGTTCGTCCACGCTGTCGCCAGAATGCGTCGTCGAACGCGGATGACACGCCAGCGTCTCCACGCCGCCCAGCGATACCGCATTCCTCGCAATCTTCAGGCTGCGCAGAAAGGTAAACGCGGCAGGCTTCCCGCCCTCGAAATCGAGCGAGAAAATACCGCCCGGGTAATCGCACTGCTCTTTGAAGATCCGCACCTGCTCGAAATCGCTGAACAGCGTCGGATAGATCACGCGGCGCAGCTTCGGATGGCCCGCCAGCTTCTCCGCGATTCGCTGCGCGTTCTTGCTCTGCCGGTTCATGCGCAGCGAAATGGTGGGTAAACGCCCGTCGAGCATCCAGCATTCGTCCGGCTGCAGGATATTCCCGAACATGGTCCTTCGGCTGCGCAGGCGCTCGATCAGCGCCGGGTCGTTCGAAATCGCCGCGCCCGCCACCAGGTCGCTGAACCCCGAAAGATACTTGGTCGCCGAGTAAAGCACCAGATCCGCGCCGCGTTTCAACGGATGCTGAAACACCGGCCCGAGGAATGTGTTATCCACCATCACCAGCGGTCGCGAAGCGTGGCTTTTCGCCGCGCGCGCGGCGGCTGCGATGCTCGTCATGATCATCGTGGGATTCGCCGGCGTTTCGATCAGCACGATGCAGGGATCTTTCGCCCCTGCAATCGCCGCGCTGAGGGCCGCTGTGTCTCCCGCCGGAACGGGGATGCCCGTCACGCGCAGCGGCTCGAGAAACGTGTGAATGAGCGTCGTGGTCCCGCCGTAAAGCGGCATCGTATACACAATGCTGGAATCCGGCCGCGCGAAAGTGAAGAACGCCGTCATGATCGCGGCCATCCCGGAATTGAACGCCAGCGCATCGGTTGCTCCGGCTTCGAGCGGGACCAGATGGTCTTCCAGGATCTCCGCGTTGGGATGCGAAATCCGCGCGTAAATCAGGTCGGCGCGTTCGTTCGGCTCGGCCGCCACCCGCCCTTGAACGACGGCGAAGGCCCGCTCGGCCTCCTCCGGGCTTTCAAAAACGTAGGTCGAACTGCGGAACACCGCCGGCCGCGCCGAGCCCACCGAAAGCCGCGGATCGAACCCGCGCGTGAGAACGGCGGTATTGGAATGAAGCCCGTCCTGATCTGCCATAGTCGCCCGCCTTCAATCTAGCGTAAACTCGCGCTCGCTGGGGAGATGCGGCTACCAGCCGCGTTCAGTAGCTCCCCACGCGCTCGAATACGCGCTCGCATCGCGGCACAGTCCCGCTTTGACTGGATTGTTCTCGATGTAACTCATAATGCGCCGCTCTTCGGCCGAATATTCGCCTCCTTAGCGTTGGTTACTTTGATACCCGAGACAATTTTGGAAAGATCACCCAAGGGGCAGATCAGTGCATGAACGTGATTGGGCATCACTACCCAACTTCCGAGTTCGTAGAAGCCTTTCTGTTGCCCTGCATACAGTGCGCCGATCACGGCACGGGCGATTCCGGGGCGGGTCAGCCACTGAGGACCGGTGGCGCGGGCATCAAGAACCTTGTCGAAGGCGAAGCATCTGGCCCCTTCTGTAGTCTGAGAATACCGTTACGCGGGCGGCCTTTTGGGGCTACTCGGCCCGCATGGGTGCGCGACATAAAAGTTGGAGCATTTGCGAATTGGCCGAAAGACCCGGGCCGCCCGAGCGTATCGGTACGCAAGGCTGGTGGAGATGCGGCTACCAGCCGCGTTCCTCGATTTTCCTGAGAATTCCACGAACCCGCTGTCACTCTCAGTTCGTGGTGTCCCCACATTCCCATCTCCGGCACAGGAACCAACCAGGATCACCCTGCTTCCTCACCTGGCGTCTCGCCGGCTCGCTTCCCGTGCAACGGATAGCGGAGTCGTGAAGGAGGAGCGCAGATCATGGCAACAGCCACTCTTGATTGGTCCGAGTGCCCTTGGTTGAAGTCATCCCCGGCAAGGTGAGCGGCGCACCCCTGCTCAAAAACACCCGCTTGCCGGTGGACGCGATCACGGGAAACTATGACGCTTTCCGCGATGAGGGACTGTCCCCGGACGCGGGCCTCGATACGATCAAGGCCATTCTCAGCTATCGCGCCGCGCATTAATTCCACGAGCTTAATAGAGGAACGCACCCGTGCCGGCGCGGACGACTCCCGCCACAAAGCGCGCCAAAATCAATTCCCGGGTCCAATCTTCTCCGCGCCATCGATCACCAGAAAATCCACCGCCAGCTTTTCGGCCTTGACCACAAACCCAAGCTGCTCCCGCAGAGCGCCAAGCAGCAGCGACGCGTCCAGCGGATTGGGTTGGGTCTCATCCGGCGTCAGGTCGATCATGAAATCGAAATCGCCGTCAAGGCCGGTCCGGTCCACCACCGGCCGCCCCAGTTGCCGGGCGAACGTGTCGTTCAGCTGAGTCACCGAAAATCGTGTGGCGATGATGCGGTGAACCAGGTTCTGGCCCGGCCCAGTATGCGGCGCAATGCGCAGCGAATGTGTCTCTCCGTCTTTCGCGGGCACGAGCCTCGGAGGGGTCTTTCCCACGGAAATAACAAAGACCGAAAGCTCCCTGCTCTCATGATGGAGCTTCAGCCGGAACCGGTCGGCAAGCAGCGTGCGGACCATCAGCTTCATTCGACCGTCGGAAGCGTTGTCCTCGCTCTTTGCCACGATCTCGTAACGATCGGTCCCGGCCCAGGAGGGACCGTTCGAGTGCTGCGATGGCTGAATGCCGTACGCCCATTCGATAAGAAACGTCAGTGTCGTGCAGCTTGCATCGAATCGTCCGCCGGGGTACGTGAAATCGGCCATTCCGGCGTGCTCCATCGGGGGCGCAGCGGTCCCGGGCTTGCACGGCATGATCGAGGCAACGTCAAACGCGGCTTGCGCGATTTCCTGGCAATGCCCGTGATCGAGGGAAAAAAGCAGCAGACTGGCAAGGGTGAGGGTTCGTGTCATGTGGCAACTGTAAAACCTTTTCCCCCTGCCGCCGGCCCGGAAATGCCAGGCTTTGTAAGGGCCGGTTAAATTCCGTTGACACATCTTGACGGCGCAGCTCCGCCGCCTGGCTTTAGAATGAAAGGCTTCCGGTTTTGCCATGGAACGCGTGCTGATAGTTGACGATGATGCCGAGCTCTGTCCCCTCGTCACGCGCTTTCTGGCGGGCGAGGGATTCCACATCAGCTGGGCCTTCAATGGCGCGGCGGGCGTCGAGCTCGCCCTCGCCGAAGACTACTCGCTCATCATGCTCGACGTGATGATGCCGGATACCGACGGGTTCGACGTTCTGCGCCGCATCCGGCTTCACTCCCGCACTCCCGTGTTGATGCTGACCGCCCGTGGCGACACGCACGATCGTATCCGGGGGCTCGAGATGGGCGCCGACGATTATCTGCCGAAGCCGTTCGATCCCGCTGAACTCGCCGCTCGTATCCGCGCAATCCTGCGCCGAACCGCCCCGCAGCGGCCGGTCTCAGCCTCGATCGCCATCGCCGATATTGAGCTCGACGGCGGCGCTCGCGCCGCGCGGCGCGGCGGCGCTCCGCTCGACCTGACCACCGTCGAATTCGATCTCCTCGCCGCGTTGATGCGCGTTGCCGGCACCACCGTAAGCCGGGAGGACCTGGTCCGCACCGTGCTGGGGCGCGATTTTTCTCCGTTCGACCGCAGCATCGATACGCACGTCTGCAATCTCCGCCGCAAACTTGGCCCGCCTGAAGAGGGTGGGGAGCGCATCAAGGGCGTTCGCGGCGCCGGCTACCTTTACGCTTTGCCGGCGAAGGTGACGGCGCGGTGAGAAGGCTGTTCGGCACCATCCTCCTCTGGTTCTGGCTCACGCTGATCGCTGTGGCCACGCTGCTGACGTTCGTCGTCTTCCGCGGATTCGGGCACGGGTGGCTGCTCCATGTGACGATTCACGATCTTCTGGTCTACTCCATTGCCGGCGGAATTTTCTGCTGGTTTGTCAGCCGGCACGTCACGAAGCCGCTCCACCTCCTGGGCGAAGCGGCGGCCGGCATCGCCGAAGGGCGCCTCGATACGCGCGTCGATCCTTCTTTGACGAGGCGCCGGGATGAAATCGCGGACCTCGCCCGCAACTTCGACCGGATGGCCGGGCGCATCGAGACGCTGATCACCGGACAGCGCCGGTTGCTCGGCGACGTCTCGCACGAGCTGCGTTCGCCGCTCGCGCGGCTGATCGTCGCGCTGACTCTGGTGAAGCAGGGTCGTCCCGAGGAAGCCCCGGAGAACCTCGAACGGATCGGACTGGAAGCCCGCAGGCTCGATACTCTGATTGGCCAGCTGCTGGCTCTTACGAGAATCGACAGCGGCGTCGACCGGGGCTCTCCCGCGCCGTTCGACCTGACGAGTCTGGTGCAGGAAGTGGCGAACGATGGCGATTTCGAAGCCCGCGCGCGCAACCGCGGCGTGGTGGTGGTCGAGGCCGACGCGTGTGTCGTCAACGGATTCGAAGAGCTGTTGCGGAGCGCGGTCGAGAACGTGGTGCGAAGTGCGATCCGCCATACCGCCGAAGGAACCACGGTCGGGATTTCGCTGTCGGCCGCCGCCGGGATCGCGCAGCTTCAGGTGCGGGATCATGGCCCGGGAGTGCCGGAGGGCATGCTTTCCGAGATCTTCCTGCCTTTCCGGCGAGTCGCGCAGGGGGATTCAGCGCCGGGAAGTTCAGAAGGAGCGGGGCTGGGCCTCGCCATCGCCGAGCGCGCCGTGACGGTTCATCGGGGGACGATCGCGGCGAGGAATGCGCCCGATGGTGGATTGATTGTCGAAATCGATTTGCCCGTTCACAAAAGTTGAAAATAAACTTAAGTTGATTTTGATTCAGTAACTTACAGACGGTCTTAAGTGACCCTGTGATCTCGATTTCAGGAGCCGGTGCTACCGTGCAATCGAGAACCGGAACGTACTCATGATGTTTCCGGGCGCTGACTGCTAAGTTCTCGAGACTCTGGCAACTCAGTTTCTAACAATGAGCGGCAGGCGCTCCCGTTATTGGTGCGGCCCCGGTTTCAGCCGGGAAACCAAACAGGCCGCGGTCCGACGGTTTACCGGGCAGTGGAGCGCTCCAACTTTCGTAGCGCCGGCGGCCTCGGCCGCCGGTGTTCTTCCGGAAACGCTAAAAAGGGGGATTGAAGAAGGAACCATTCAAAACGGCAGCGCGCGGCGAGCTACATGAACGCGACAGTCTTGACGCCCGAAATGTCAAACCGTTTCCGGCAGCGCGAGATTCTTGCACATCGCCTGCGTGTCCATCAGCAACATGTAGCTCTGCGCCTTCGCGAACTTCGCACGGTCGCGTTCATCGGCGCCGCCAGGCAACCGGTCCTTCTTCGTCCGCACGATGTAATTCAACTCGTAGGCATCCTGCGTTTTGCACCACGGGCAATTCAGCGTGGCCGGCTTCTTCGCCTGCGATTCCGAATAATAGGCGCGTTCGTCCACTGTCTATCTTTCAGCCATCGGCACCCACTTCATGCCGTCCGGGTTGCCCTTGTATTCGGCCCGCGGCCGGATCAGGCGGTTGTTGTGATACTGCTCGAGCACATGCGCGGTCCAGCCCGACATGCGGCTCACGGCGAAGATCGGCGTGAACAGATCGATCGGAATTCCCAGCGAATAATAGGTCGAAGCCGAATAGAAATCCACGTTCGGATTCAGCTTCTTCTCGCCCTTGCACCGTCTCCTCCACGCGCTGCGACATGAGGTACAGATCCTCATGCCCGGTGCTCTTGCCGAGCTCTTCCGACATCACGCGCAGGTGCGTCGCGCGCGGATCTTCCGTCCGGTAAACGCGATGGCCGAACCCCGGAATCTTGATCTTCTTCGCGAACATCTCATGCACGCGCTCGACGGCCTTATCCGCGCTGCCCACTTCCAGCAGCATCCGGATCACTTCTTCGTTCGCGCCGCCGTGCAGCGGGCCTTTGAGAGCGCCGATTGCCGGAGGTCACGCACGAATAGATATCGGAAAGCGTCGCGGCCGTAACACGCGCGGCGAACGTGGAAGCGTTCAATTCGTGATCCGCATGCAGCGTGAGCGCGACGTCGAACACATGCTCCATCACCTTGTCCGGCCGCTTGCCCGTCAGGCAATAAAGGAAATTCCCCGCGAAGCTCAGGCTCGGATCGGCCGCCAGCACCGCCTGCCCGGCGCGCATTCGCCCGAAGCTGCTGACGATCGTCGAAGTCTGCGCCATCAGCTTCGTCGCTTTCAGTTGATTCGCCGCCGGCGACATGTCCTTCGCGATCGGATCGTAAAGGCTCAGCATCGAAACCGCCGTGCGCAGCACATCCATCGGCGAAGCCTTCAGATTGGCCTTGAGAAAAGCCATCACCTCCGGCGCGATCGCGGCGTTCGCGAACAGATCGGCCTTCAGTTGATCGAGCTCGCGCTGCTTCGGCAGGTTGCCTTTCCACAGGAGCCAGATCACCTCCTCGAAGGTCGCGTGCTCGGCCAGCGTATGGATGTTGTAGCCGCGATAGCTCAGAACGCCCGCGTAGCCATCGATATAACAAATCTCGGATTCGCCGGCGACAACGCCTTCAAGGCCTGCGCCGGTAGTGGTAACCGTAGTCGAACTCATGTGTCTTTTCTTGGTCTGTTTCTTTAAGGTCTGTCGTTTTCAAGTTTAACGCCTGGCCTGATTTATCTCAGGAGCGGACTCCGCAGACGCCCGATCGTGCGATGAATCATGATCGCAAAGGGGCTCTTGTGCGGGCAGATCGGATACGGCGCGAAACTGATCGCGTCGTTGCCCTGGTCCACCCACAGGCTTTCGGTGCGCGTGCTGTTGACAGCCACGGTCAGAAGCACGCCGGTGTTACAGGATTCGCTGTCGGTGATGCCCAGCACGGCGGGATCGGGAGGTGTATTGTTTTTTGCGGCACCGTCTGTCTTCGTCCCCCAATCGCTCATGAAACTGTCGAAGGAGTAAGCCGGAGCAGGGCTTCTGATCGGTGCATCCCCAGTCGCGATACGCGGATTTGATAGTCGCCCCGCCGCAACGCGTCGACGAAGTTCCTGGCCACGCTCTTCCTGATGGTGATTCTTCAGCAGGTACCAGCCCAGCGCGCCCGAACACCACCACTGCGACCACCGCGACGATCGAGCGGATGACGATTCGGTTCCGCTCTTCTTCGCCGGCGCCGTATTGGTCCAGATAGCCGGGCATGGCGATCGAAACCTATTTTGCGGGATAGGCCTTATTGTAGGCGGCCAGAGCCTCGTGCAGTAATATCGAACGCGGGCTTGAAATAGACGATCTGCGAGACGTCGACCACCAGGTCGAAACCCTTCTCCTCCGCCAGTTTCTTGACCACCGCCAGCAACTTCTGCGCCGTCTTGCCGAGAATGTCCTGCCGGTCGTGATCCACGTCCGCCTGCAGATCGTCGGAGATGCGCTGGGCGTCGCGCTGTTTGCGCTGGCCCTGGGCGTTCAGCTCCGCAACCGCCTGCTGGTTGAGTTTGCCGCTGCTGATCTGCTGCTGGATGGAAGTAAGATCGTTCTGCAGCTTCTGCAGCTCGTCCTGCCGCGGCTTGTACTTCTTTTCCAGTTCGGTGGACGTCTTCTTGAGCTCGTCGGAATCGAGCATCGCCTGCTGTGTATTGACCACCGCGACCTTCAATTGCGCGGATGCCAGGTTGGCGAAGGGCATAATCGCGAGGCACAGCAGGCCAGCGCGAAGGGCCAGGGAACGGAACATAGTCGTGGAACTCCTCAGAGATTGGAAAGACACAGGTTATCACACCGGGTATTACGCTAAGAGACGCCTTCCGCCCACGCTTGGTTCCGTCCAGCCGCGTGGTGCGGCTGCCCCGCGACGCACTTGCCCCGCTAAGATTAAGTTTGATGCGGATCGCTCTCGGGCAGATCAATCCGACAGTCGGCGACCTCTCGGGCAATCTCGCGCTCATCGTCCGTTTCGCGCGGGATGCCGCGGCGCGAAAGGCCGATCTGGTCGTTTTTCCCGAACTTTCCATCACTGGATATCCGCCGCGCGATCTCGTCGAAAAGCCCGACTTCATCGAGCGTTCCGAAGCGGCCGTCGAGCAACTGGCCGCCGCGACCAAAGACCTCCCGCTCTCGATCGTCGCGGGATACGTGGGGCGGTCGCACAAGCCCACCGGAAAGCAGGCGACCAATTCGGCCGCGGTCATCCGCGGCGGCGAAGTGGTCATGCGGCAGACCAAAATTCTGCTGCCCACCTACGACGTTTTCGACGAATCGCGGAACTTCGTGCCCGGCCGACATGCAATCGATCTGGCGCATCGATGGCGACGAGGAGCATGCCGTGGCTCTGACCATCTGCGAAGACGCATGGAACGACAAGGAATTCTGGCAGCACCGTCTTTACGGCCGCGATCCCGTGGACGAGCTGATCCGGAAGGGCGCCAAGATGATCGTCAGCATCAACGGCTCGCCCTTCCACATCGGCAAGCGGGAACTGCGCGAGGAAATGTTCCGCGCCATGGTGCGCCGTCACAACGTTCCCGCGATCGTGGTCAATCAGGTGGGCGGAAACGACCAGATCGTATTCGACGGCACCAGCTTCGCCATGGACGCCGCCGGGAACGTGATCGCTTCCGCCGCGTCCTTCCGCGAAGATCTCGTGATCGTCGATATGGAGACGGGCGCGGGCGACAGGCACGCGAATCTGCCGGACGAATGCGAAGCCGTCTACGAAGCGCTGGTCCTCGGCACGCGCGATTACATTCGCAAGTGCGGTTTTCGACGCGTTCTGATCGGCCTGAGCGGCGGCATCGATTCTTCGCTCACCGCCGTGATTGCCGTGGATGCGGTGGGCCGCGAAAACGTTCGCGGCGTGGCGATGCCGGGCCCTTTTTCATCCGATCACAGCGTCGCCGATGCGCGCGCGATGGCGGAGACGCCTGGGGATTCCGTTCGACATCGTTCCCATCACGCCGGCGTACGACGAAATGCTTCGCACGCTCGCGCCCGGTTTTCGAGGGCCGCAAGCCGGATGTCACGGAAGAGAACATCCAGGCGCGTTTGCGCGGTCTGACGCTGATGTCGCTCTCGAACAAATTCGGCGCGATGGTGCTCACCACCGGCAACAAGAGCGAGATCGCCGTCGGCTATTGCACGCTCTACGGCGATATGTGCGGCGGCCTCGCCGTGATCAGCGACGTGCCGAAGACCATGGTTTATGCGCTCTCCCGCGTGGCCAATTGCAGGCACAACTACGCGATCCCCGAATCGGTATTCGAGAAGGCGCCATCGGCCGAGCTGAGGCCGGACCAGAAAGACAGCGACTCGCTTCCGCCTTACGACATTCTCGACGGCATTCTCCGGCTCTACGTGGAAGAAAGCTACGGCATCGCGGAGATCGCTTCGGAGTTGTCGCTGCCGGTCGACCTCGTCCGCGACGTGGTGAAAAAAGTGGACCGCAACGAATACAAACGCCAACAGGCCGCCCCCGGCCTCAAGGTCACATCGAAAGCGTTTGGCATCGGCCGGCGCTTTCCCATAGCGCAGCGATATTCGGAGTACGAATGAGAAAATACGCGCTTTGATCGGTTCTTCTCGCCGCCGCGGCTCTCATGTCGCAGCCGGCTCCGCGGGAACAGGTTGGCCCTTCTGCCGGACGGCAGTTTTCTGCTGAGCAGCGGATGGCGGATCAAAGCGGCGGGCACGCAGATTCCCGTCGACACCTTCCCCATGGCCGCCGCGGTCACGCCGGACAAGAAATTCCTGCTGGTGCTGAATGGCGGCTACAATCCGCCCAGCATCAGCGTCATCGATATCGCCACCAACAAGGCAGTGGGACGCGCCGCCGTGCCCGACGGCTGGCTCGGCCTCGTGATCGACGAAAGCCGGAGACAAGGTCTACGTGGGCGGCGGATCGCAGGCGGCGATCTACGAATTCTCGCTGGCGAACGGCGTCCTGACGCCTTCGCGCATGTTCCCGATCGTGGCCGCGAAAGACCGCAAGCCGGAGGATTTCATCGGCGACATTCAGTTCTCGCCCGATGGCCACCTGCTCTACGCCGCAGACCTCTATCGCGATTCGGTGGTCGTGGTGAATCCCCAATCCGGGCTCGTGGTTTCCCGCATCAAGACCGGCCGGCGGCCGTATCGGCATCCTGTTCCATCCCTCCGGCAAGAGCCTCTATGTTTCGAGCTGGGCGGACGGTTCGATCGGCCAGTACGACGCGAGCCACGGGCGCGCCGATCGCGACCGTTCGCGTCGCTCCGCACACCACCGATATGGTGTGGCGCGAAGGCAGCGTCGAGGAGCACCCCGAAATCACCGCGCGCCTGTTTGTCTCGGCCAGCAACACGAACAACGTGTATGTCCTCGGCGCCAACGGAATCGGGCGAGCTTTCGCGCTTTGAAACCATCAATCTCTCGTTGACGCCGCGCCAGCCGCTGGGCATCGACGCCCAGCGGGCTGGGACTCAGCGCCGACGGGACCAAACTCTTCGTCGCCTGCGCCGACGCGAACGCTGCGGCGGTCGTCGACATCTCCGGCCCGCGCAGCCGTGTGCTCGGCTTCGTCCCTACCGGCTGGTATCCGACTGCCGCGTTCGGTTTGCCCGATGGCCGCATGGCCGTGCTGAACGGAAAAGGACTGCGATCGTATCCCAACCCCGAGGGTCCCGAATCCCTCGAAGACCGGGCAACGATGCACCTCAGTATGTCCCGCGGATGCAGACGGGCACCATCCAGCTGGTCGACGTGCCGGATGAAACGAAGCTGCAGTCATTCACCGCCGAAGTGCTCGCCAACACTCCCTACCGCGACGAGAAGCTCGACGACGCGGGTATTCCGCCGGACAGCCCTGTCCGCGCGAACGGCCCCATCAAACACGTCATCTACATCGTGAAGGAGAACCGCACTTACGATCAGGTGCTCGGCGACATCAAGGAGGGCAATGGCGATCCTTCGCTTGTGCTCTTCGGGGAGAAAGTCGACGCCGAACTTCCACAAGCTGGCGCGCGAGTTCGTGCTGCTCGACAACTTCTACGTGAACTCCGACGTCAGCGCCGACGGCCACAACTGGGCCACCGCCGCCATTGCGCCCGATTTCACGCAGCGCATGTGGCCGAGCCAGTATGCCGGGCGCAGCAAGATCTACAACTTCGAAGGCGGGGAGCCGGCGAATTCGCCTCCCGCCGGTTACATCTGGACCAACGCCGCCCAGGCAGGCATCTCGCTGCGCGAATTACGGATACTTCGCCGAAAACCGGACCAAACCCGCCGCCGATGGAAGCCAGATCTCGAGCGTGCGCGATCCCGTTCTGCTCGAAAGTCACGAACCTGGACTACCGCTCCTTCGATCTCGATTACCCGGATGTCGAGCGCGCGAAGGTTTTCCTCGACGATCTGGGCGACTGGCAGAAAGACGGCATGATGCCGCAGTTGCTGATCATGCGTATGGGGAACGATCACACCTCGGGCACGACCCCCGGCAAGATCGCGCCGCTCTCCGCCTCGGCCGATAACGATCAGGGCGTCGGGATGGTGGTGGAAGGCGTTTCGAAGAGCCGCTACTGGAATGACACGGCGATCTTCATCATCGAAGACGATGCGCAGAACGGCCCGGACCACGTGGATTCCCACCGCTCGACCTGCTATGTGATTTCGCCCTGGGTGAAGCGGCATGCCGTGAACAGCACCATGTACAACCAGGCGTCTGTTCTGCGCACGATGGAAATCATCCTCGGCATGCATCCGATGACCACCTACGACGCCGGCGCGCGTCCCATGTTCGGCGTGTTCGCCGCCGCGCCGTCGCCGGGAACGTACACGCTGGAGAAGCCGCAGATTCCGCTCGACCGACCGCAATCCCGCAGAAGTCGCCCACCGCCGCGCGCTCGAATCGCATGAACTTCAAGGACGCCGACGATATCGACGACGACGAACTGAACGCGATTCTCTGGGCCGCGATCAAGGGACCCGGATGTCCCGCTGCCCGCGCCGGTCAGGAGCAGATTCGCCCGCTGAATGCCGAAGATTTACCTGTGCTTCCTGTGGCACATGCATCAGCCCTTCTACAAGGATCTGGTGTCGGGCGAATACCGGCTGCCCTGGACGCGCATGCATGCGCTCAAGGATTACTACGGCATGGTGCGGATTCTGGAAGACTTTCCCGCGAATCCGGCAGACCTTCAACCTGGTGCCCTCGATGATCGTGCAGGTGGAGGAATATGCGCGCGGCGAGGCGCGCGATCCCTTTCTCGCCTGCGCGCTCAAGCCCGCCGAAGAGCTGACGCCCGACGAGCAGGCGTTCATCCTGCGCAATTTCTTCATGGCGCACCATGTCCGCATGATTCACCGCTATCCGCGATATGGCGAGCTGTTCGCCGCCGACGAAGCGCGAAAAAACGCCCTCGGCCCGGAAGGCGTTTTCGGCGCGCAGGACTTTCGCGATCTGCAGGTTCTCTCCCAGTTGGCGTGGTTCGACGAGGAGTTTCAGGAACACGACCCGGCAGTGCGCGCGCTGATCGAAAAGGGCAGGAACTTCACGCTGGAAGACCAGGCGCTGATGGGGCGCAAGCAGCGCGAGATCTGCGCTCTGGTGATTCCGGAATACCGCAAACTCGCGGCGGCGGGCCAGATCGAAATTTCGACCACGCCGTTCTATCACCCGATCCTGCCGCTGCTTTGCGACAGCGATATCGCGTCCGTCTCGCATCCGCACGTTCCGCTGCCGCCGCGGTTCAGCTATCCGCAGGACGCGCGGCTGCAGCTGGACATGGCGCGCGATTACATCAAGACAGACCTTCGGCGTCGCGCCCGTCGGGATGTGGCCTTCCGAGGGCTCGGTTTCGGATCACGCGCTCGAGATCGCCGCGGCTGCCGGGTTCGAATGGGCCGCGACGGACAACGGCGTTCTCGACCGAACCCTGCGCCGCACCGGCGACGCCCGAGATCACTTATCGCCCTTACCTCTGGTCGCAGCGCGGCCGCGAGATCCAGATGATCTTCCGCGATCATGTGCTGAGCGACCTGATCGGCTTCGTCTATTCCGGCATGGGAGCGGCGGAGGCCGCGCAGGATTTTCTCGCATCGCATCCACGAGAACTGCAGCGGCCATGCTCGCCAGCGGCCGCGACGCGCTGGTGCCCGTCATTCTCGATGGCGAGAACGCCTGGGAATATTACGACCGCAACGGCCGGCCCTTTTTTCGCGAGCTCTACGGCCGCATTCAGGACGATCGGCGCGATGGAAGCGATCACCGTCAGCGAGGCGTTCCGCCGCATCCCGCCCGAGCCGCTCACGCATATCTTTCCCGGCTCGTGGATCAACGCCAACTTCGATGTCTGGATCGGCGCGGAGGAAGACAACACATCGTGGCGACTGCTGCTCGATGCGCGCGAAGCCGTGGAAAGCGCGCAGCGACGCGACTCGCCGAACAGAAGCGGCGGGCCCTGGAAGAGATCATGATCGCCGAGGGCAGCGACTGGAACTGGTGGTACGGGCCCGAGCACGAGACGGCGAACGCCATCGAGTTCGACCAGATTTATCGCGAGCACCTGGCGAATGTTTACCGGTCGCTCGGGATTCCCGCGCCGCCCGAGCTCTCACATCCCATTCTGAAAATTCAGCCGCGAGGAAGCGCAGATTCCGCCATTCGGGCCGATATCCCCGACGATCAACGGCATGGTCGATTCATATTTCGAGTGGCTGGGCGCCGGCGTTTACCGGGTGGATCAGCGGTCCGGCTCCATGCATGGAGAGCGCGCGCTGGTGAAGGAAGTTCGCTACGGAGCGGACGACGCGTCAGATCTTTCTCAGGATCGATTTTGCCGCCGACCCCGCCAGCATCGGAGACTCTCGAAGTGCGTGCGGAGATGCCCGATGCCGAGCGGCAAACCGGAGCAGAAGGCTGAAGGTGACGCTGACGCCCGGAAGCGTTCATGGTGGACGGGCATGAGGGCAAAGCCGCGTTCCAGGAAGTCTGGAGATTTCGTTGCCTCGAACGGCGGCACGAGCCAGGTCAGGCTTTCCTTCTGGCGGGACGGCCTTCCAATTCAGGCCATCCCGCCGCAGGATTATCTGCGTGATTCCGCTCCGCCTGCCGGGAACGCGTAAACTGCGGGTTTACGATTTGCGGTAGGAGTCGCGATTGATCGCGTGCTTCAGCTTCTCGGCCACAGCCGGAGCTTTCACGTCGCCCGTGAGAATTTCCCGGTTGGTGATCTCCTGGCCGTAAAGATCATGGTTGTGGGTCCTGATCGGGACGCAAGGTCGCGCCTTCAAGGGTCAGCCCGCCAAAGATTCCGCGCGACCGCGAATAGGAAAGAATTTCGGCATGCATCATCGCGTCGGTCTGAGCGGTGGCATCGCGCCCCACCGGGACCGGCTGCCGCCGTCGCGTCGCCGCCCAGCGTGAACTTGTCGGAAGCAGATGCTTCATGCCGCCGTCGTTCATGACGAGCAGAACCAGGTCCGATTCGGAAGCGCCGATCTGCAGCCCGAAGCTTCCGCCTTCAATCCGCATGGCCGCGGGCGCCGACCAGCCCGCGCCGCCGTGGCAGCGGCACATGGCGAAGCCCCGCCCGTATTTCGCGCCGAAGATGAATCCGGCTCGTTTCATGTTGGGAACGATGACCACGCACTTGGCCTTGTTCATCAGGTCCTGCGGGATACCCTTGTCGGAGGCATGCATCATATCCGCGATGCACATCCGCCGATGCATCCAGCCGGTCGTCGACCTTGCTTTCTCTTTCCGCTGCCAATGCCAGGGGGCTGATCGCAGGCGCCGATGGCTAAAATCGTTAAGAGTGTAGTACGCATTCCACACTGCTCCTTTTCACGCGTTTATGCTTTGCGCGTAAGCAGCCAATGTATTGAATGCTACGGTTAGTGGCCCAGCGTGGCGGATCGCTGCGCAAAGCCCAGCACAACGCCCGGCAGAACGCCGAGAAAAAAGGTGCCGATCGCCGGCAGGATCAGCGCGGCTCGCAAACCGGGGGTTAGAGGCTCAATGTTGTTCGCTACTTCGCCCGGCTCATACATGTACATCACGACCATCAGCCGCAGATAGTAATAAGCGGCCACGGCGCTGTTCAGCAATCCCAGCACGGTGAGCCAGACCAGATTCGATTGCAGCGCGGCCTCGAAGATGTAAAATTTGCCGAAGAATCCGCCGGTGAGCGGAATGCCGATCAGCGACATCAGGAAAATGGTCAGCATGGCGGCGGTCACCGGCTGCCGTTTGCCGAGGCCCGCCAGATCGTCGATCTTCAGATGCCGTTCGCCCTTGCCCGACATATGGATCACGACGGCAAAAGCGCCGATGTTCATCAGGGCGTAGGCGGCCAGATAGAACATCGCGGCGGCCGTGCCGATCTCGGAGTGCGCCGCCAGCGCGACCAGAACGTAACCCGCGTGCGCGATCGAACTGTAGGCCAGCATGCGCTTGAGATTGGTCTGAGTCAGCGCGGCGAAATTGCCGATCGTCATCGAGAGCAGCGCCGAGATCCAGACCAGCGGCTCCCATCCGCCCGCGATCTGCTGAAACGCGGTCAGGAAGATGCGGAAGAAAATGGCGAACGCCGCGGCTTTCGGGCCGGTGGCCATGAAGGCGCTGACCGGAGCGGGCGCGCCCTGATAGACATCCGGCGCCCAGACCTGAAACGGCGCGCCGGAGACTTTGAAGCCGAGCCCGACGAACATCAGCGCCGCGGCCACCGCGACCATCGCGAAGGAGCTGGCGGCCGCCGGAATGTTCAGCGCGGTGCGGATTTCATCCAGCTTGGTGGTGCCGGTGACGCCGTAAATCAGCGCCACGCCGTAGAGCAGGAAGGCGGTCGCGAAAGAGCCCAGCAGGAAGTACTTGAGCGCCGCTTCATTGTTGCGCTTGTCGTTGCGCAGGTAGCCGGCCAGGATGTAGCTCGCGATCGACGAGATCTCGAGGCCGATGAAGATCATGATCAGGTCGTTGGCCGCCACCATGAGGCACTGCCCCACGATCGAGAACAGCAGCAGGGCGTGATATTCGCCCGTCTCGGCCTTTTCGCGGTCGAGATACCGGTAGGAAGCCAGCACCGCCAGGATGCCGATCACCAGCACGAGGATAGCGGA
The DNA here is from genome assembly GCA_963764845.1 of Terriglobia bacterium. GTDB lineage: Bacteria > Acidobacteriota > Terriglobia > Bryobacterales > Bryobacteraceae > BOG-234. The sequence goes on from CAVXUE010000003.1 coordinate 779,422, forward strand.
AGAACGTGGCGAAGCCATCCACCACCAGCAGGTTGGAGAACGCGACGCCGGGAACCGAGTTCGCGCCCGCGGCGCCGGCGATGGCGAGAAGGAGCGCGAGGATCGAAAGATGTCCGAACAGCTTCGGCAGCCGCTTCGCGAACAGCGGATCGAGAACCATCAGCAGCGTGCCGGCAACGGTCAGGATGATCTCGGGCGAAAAGCGCAGCAGATCGTCGCCGCTGGGCGCGAAGTTAACGGGACACGTTAACGGGCATGAGCGCTGCCTCCCGCGTGCGAGGTCCGCCGAGGCGAGCGGTACACCCGCAATGGAACGTTGCCCTTGCTCTGTTCGAGAATCTTCGCATTGGCTTCCGTAACCGGCGGCAGGAACGTCTGCGTATAGACGCCCATCCAGACCATCATGACGACCAGCGGAATCACGCAGGCCCATTCGCGCGCGTTGAAATCCGGCATGTGATGCTTGACCTCTTCGCTCAGCTCGCCGAAGAACACGCGCTGGTACATCCAGAGCATGTAGCAGGCGGAAAGAATCACGCCGATCGCGGCGAAGACGGTCCAGGTAAAGTTGGCCTGCGCGGAGCCCTGCAGGACCAGGAATTCTCCGACGAAGTTATTCAGCATCGGCAGCCCGATGCTGGCGAGCGTCGTAATCAGGAAGATCGTGGAGAGCCACGGCGCGGCGGTCGCGACGCCGCCGTAATCGGAGATCGCCAGCGAATGCCGGCGCTCATACATGAAGCCGACCAGAACGAACAGCGCGCCGGTCGAGATGCCGTGATTCAGCATCTGGTAGACCGCGCCGTCAAGTCCCATCTGAGTGAAGGAGAAGATGCCGAGCACCACAAAACCGAGATGGCTGACCGAAGAATACGCCACCAGCTTTTTCATGTTCGGCTGCACCATCGCGACCAGCGCGCCGTAAACGATGCCGATGATCGCGAGGAGTCACGATCCACGGTGCGTTCTCATGCGCCGCGGTCGGGAACATCGGCAGGCAGAAGCGCACCAGCCCGTAGGTGCCCATTTTCAGCATGACGGAAGCCAGCATCAGCGAACCGGCCGATGGGCGCTTCCACGTGCGCGTCGGGCAGCCAGGTGTGCAGCGGGAAGAGCGGAACTTTGATGGCGAAGGCGATGAAGAAGGCGAGGAACAGGAACGTCTCTTCGCCGTGCGAAAGCATCACCCTGCCGCTTTCGAGGCCGCTCAGGATGGCCGCGTAATCGAACGTGCCCGCGCGGTTGAAGAGGAAGATGATCGCGACCAGCATCAGCACCGAACCGGCCATCGTATAGAGGAAGAACTTGACGCGTCGCGTAGATGCGGCGATCGTGGCCCCAGATGCCGATCAGGAAGTACATCGGAACGAGCACGACTTCCCAGAACACGTAGAACAGGAACAGATCCCATGCCGCGAAGACGCCGATCAGACCGAACTCGAGCAGCAGCAGGAACGCGAAGAACTCCTTCGCGCGGTCTTTGATGGAACTCCAGGAGATCAGAATCGCGATGGGAGTCAGGAAGGTCGAAAGGATGATCAGCCAGAGACTCAGGCCGTCGATTCCCACATGCCAGTGGATCTCGGGATTCGCGATCCAGACGGTGTCGGTGACGAACTGCTGTCCGGCCTGCCCGGTTTGATAGCCGAATGCGAGACCGAGCGAGAGCACGAAGGTGAGCAGCGAAACGGCCAGCGTGAACAGCCGGACCGCCTGTTCCTGCGCGCGCGGAATCAGCAGCGTCGACCAGAAACCCGATGCCGGGAATCGCGATGAGGAGGTCGAGCAGGTTCACCGGCTCACCCCTTCAGCCACGCCCATGATCAGAAGCAGCGCCACCGAGCCGATCACGACCCAGGTCGCGTAACTGCGAATATTGCCGGACTGCAGCAGCCTGAGAACGCCGCCGATGCCCTTCGATTGAGTACCCGACGCCGTTCACGATGCCGTCGATCACGCCCTGGTCCACGCCGTGCCAGAGCACTGTGCGGGACCCGGCGATCATCGGGTTGACGATCGTCGCGTCGTAGATTTCGTCGACGAAATATTTGTTGTAGACCAGCGTTGTAGAGGCCGCCGAGCGTGGATGCGATCCGCTCGGGCAGCTCTTTGTTCACGACGTACATGTAATAAGAGAGCGCGATGCCGCCAGGCCGAACGCGACCGAGATATCCAGTCAGCGTCATGTCCTCCGCGCCTTCGGCGAGCGGGAACATGTTTTCCAGAATCTGCGGGAACGTTGAAGAGCGAATCCGCCGACGAGCGAAAGAACCGCGAGCACGATCAGCGGCCCCAGCATCGAAGGCGGCGATTCGTGCGGATGCCCGTGGCCTTTGTAATCGCCCCAGAAGGTCATCCAGAAAGCGCGCCACACATAGAACGCGGTCATGCCGGCGGTGATCACGCCGACCCAGTACATCCAGGGCGCATGGGCGTAAGCCGCGCCCAGGATCGCGTCCTTGCTGAAGTAGCCGGAGGTGAAGGGAAAGCCGGAAATCGCCAGCGATGCGCAGGCCAGCGTGAGACAGGTCCACGGGGCGTATTTTTTCAGGCCGCCCATGTGCCGCATGTCCTGCTCGCCATGGCAGGCGTGGATCACGCTGCCCGCGCCGAGGAACAGCAGCGCTTTGAAGAACGCGTGCGTCATCAGGTGCCAGATGCCGGCCGAGAACGCTCCGACGCCCACGCCGAGGAACATGTAGCCGAGCTGCGAAACCGTCGAGTAAGCGAAGACCTTCTTGATATCGTTCTGCGCGAGGCCGATGGTCGCGGCGAAGACAGCGGTCGCGAGGCCGATGATCGCGACCGTTTCCATCGCGATCGGGCGCATGCGTGAAGATCGCGGCCGACCGCGCGCACATGTAGACGCCCGCGGTCACCATGGTCGCGGCGTGGATGAGGGCGGAAACCGGCGTGGGGCCTTCCATCGCGTCCGGCAGCCAGACATAGAGCGGAATCTGCGCGGACTTACCGCACGCGCCGACAAGCAGCAGCAGCGCGATCGCGGTCAGGGTTTCGGTGGGCTTGCCCGGCGCGGCGGAGAACACCTGGGTGAAATCCAGCGTGCCGAAATTCACCACGATCAGGAACATGGCGAGCGAGAATCCGAAGTCGCCGATGCGGTTCACGATGAACGCTTTGTTGCCCGCGCGTGGTCGCGCTCTTCTTTACGAAGTAGAAGCCGACCAGCAGGTAACTGCACAGTCCGACGCCTTCCCAGCCGACGAACAGCATCAGATAATTCGCGCGCCAGCACCAGGTTCAGCATGAAGAACATGAACAGGTTCAGGTAAGCGAAGAAGCGGTAGTAGCCTTCTTCGTGCGCCATGTAGCCGGTGGCGTAGATGTGAATCAGCGAGCCGATGCCGGTCACGATCATCAGCATGATCATCGTCAGCTTGTCGACCGAGAAATCCCAGCCGACCTGAAACTCGCCGCTCTTGATCCAGGTGAAATAGTGTTCGGTGACCGGGCCGTGCGCCAGATCGCCGGCCGTCAGGAAAACCTTCAGGACCCAGGCGAACGACAGCACAACGCTCAGCGACGGCGATCAGATTGATCACGGACTTCGGCAGTCTTGCGGCCGAAGATGCCGTTGATCAGAAACCCGAGGAACGGGAGCGCGGGGATGAGCCAGAGATTCTGCATCGGCTCAGTTCTTCAGAGTGTTGATTTCGTCGATGTTCAGCGTGTCGCGGTTCTTGAACACCGTCAGGATGATGGCGAGACCGACCGCGGCTTCGGCCGCCGCCACCACCATCACGAAGAAGGTGAAGATGTGTCCGCTGACCTGCTTGTGCTGATTCGCGAAACGCGACGAAGCTGAGATTGACCGCGTTCAGCATCAGCTCGATGCACATGAATACGGTGATGATGTTGCGCCGGAACAGAAAACCCGCCACGCCGAGCGCGAACAGAATGGCGCTCAGGATGAGATACCAGGAGATCGGAACGCCGTTGTTCAGCGCCTGCAAGGTTCCGTGCATTAATCCAGTTCCTTTCGGGCCAGGACGATCGCGCCCACGATCGCGATCAGAATCAGCACGGAAGTGACTTCAAAGGGCAGCAGGTAATCGGTGAACAGCGCGATGCCCACGCCCTGCGCCGAGCCGCCGGTGAAGTCGCCGAACTTCACGAAGCCGGCGTTCGAGAACTCGCGCTGCAGGAAATAAGCAGATCAGGCCCAGGAAAGCGATGCAGCACCGGCACGCCCAGAAGTTGCGCGGTCCAGGAGCGCCCGCGGCGCTCTTCCGCGCCGGCATTCAGCAGCATGATGACGAAGATGAACAGCACCATCACCGCGCCCGCGTAGACGATGATCTGCGCCATGGCGATGAACTCGGCGCCGAGCGACAGATAGAGAACCGCGAGCGAGCCCATCACGCCGATCAGCGAGAGCGCGCTCGCGATCGGATGCCGCTGCACCACCACGTTGATGGCGCACACCACCGCGATCGATCGCGAAGAGAAGGAAAAAGAAGAGATCCATCGTATAAGACCCTACTCGGCGACCAGGGCCACCAGCAAGTCCGGTGATCAGCAGATTCAGCAGCGCGACCGGGAACAGAAACTTCCAGGCAAAGCTCATCAGCTGGTCATAGCGGAAGCGGGGCAGCGTTGCGCGAATCCAGATGAAGACGAAGAGCAGGAAACCGGACTTGGCCAGAAACCAGAAGAGCGGCATCAGAACGGGAACCAGCGGCCGGAACCAGCATCAGAGCCCGCGAGCCCGAAGAAAACGCACGCCGAAAACCGGCAGCGTATACCGGTCGAACGGCCGCGCCGGGTTCAGGCCGTGATAGATGCAGATCGGCGCCGGCGATGAGCAGAATCAGCGGCGCAACGAAATTCGATCCGTATGCCACCGGCCACAGCGGCTGCCAGCCGCCGAGGAACAGCAGCGTCGCGATGCGAGCAGACCGTCACCATGTTCGCGTATTCCGCCATGAAGAACGCGGCGAACGTCATGCTGCTGTATTCCACGTGGAAACCGGCGACCAGTTCGTTTTCCGCTTCCGGCAGATCGAACGGGATGCGGTTGGTTTCCGCGAAGGCCGCGATCATGAAAATGATGAAGCTGAAGATCTGCGGAAACGGCTCGCGAAAATCGGCCCACTTCGGAATGAATGCCGAGGTAGTACCCGCCCTGCGAATTCGACGATCTCGCGCAGGCTCAGAGTGCCCAGCAATCAGCAGCGGCGAGGCGATGGCGAGGCTCATCGGCAGTTCGTAGCTGATCATCTGCGCCGAACTGCGCAGACCGCCGAGCAGAGCGTACTTGTTGTTCGAAGACCAGCCGCCGAGCGCGATTCCGTAAACGCCCATCGAACTGACCGCGAGAATGAACAGGATGCCGACGTTCACGTCGCGCCAGCTGCATCCACGGTCGTGTACGGGCCGACGGTGAGCTGCGTGCCGAACGGAATGACCGAGATCGAAATCAGCGCCATGAAGACGGCGAGAAACGGCGCGAGCAGATAGAAGAACCTGTTGACGTGCGGCGGCATCACGCCTTCTTTCGTGATCAGCTTGATCACGTCGGCCAGCGGCTGCAGCAAGCCGTGCGGCCCCACGCGCGAAGGGCCCATGCGCACCTGCACGTGCGCGATCACCTTGCGCTCCACCCACTGCAGATATAGGCGAGCGCGGTGAGGAAGCACGAAGGCGATGAGCGCGATCTTGATGAGCGGTGATGATGACGAAAAGCCATTACGGAGTCGCACGTACTCCTCTTTATCCGGATGCGCTTGAGTCAAGCGTTTCTCGATAACTGAATTCAGTATTTTAGAATACCGTCCCAGCGTTCCGGACGTGAAGAGATTATCGTGCGCGGACCAGATCAGGTCCGGACGGCTCTCGACGCCGACTCGGCCGTTCACCGGCGTGGTCTGCTGCGCGCCGACCGTGACCAGCGCGAGCGGAATATCGTAGCCTTTCACGGTGCGGCGGATTTCGTTGTAGACCGTTTCCGGCAGCCACGGGCCCATCTGCGCCGCCAGGCCCATTTCCTTCGCGATCAGGCCGATGATTTCGAGATCGGGCTTCGCGCCGATGGTCGAAATGGCGCGTTTGAGGCGCTGCACTTCGCCGCAGACATTGGTGACGGTGCCGTTCTTTTCGTAAGCGCTGGCGGCGGGCAGAACGACATCGGCGCGCTGCGCGGTTTCGGTCAGGAACATGTCCTGCACGACGACGAAGGCTTTCTTCGACGCCAGCGGGCCGTCTTTCAGCGGATTCGCGCCGACCACCCAGAGGGCATCGAGATCGTCCGCTGCAAGCATTTCGTCGACGGTCAGGCCGGCGTGTCCCGGAAGCCTGATAGCCGGGCAGCAGTTCGGGCACAAGGCCCATGTCGATCGCGCCGCGCGAATTCGAATAATCGACCAGCGGGCAATACTTCACCGGCGATTCCGAGCGACTGGCCGAACGCGACCAGTTTGCGGACGTCGTCGCCTTTCACCGAATCGTTGAACAGGATCACCAGTTCGGGTTCGGCCGCGAGCGCGTCGCGAAGTTCTTCGAGGGCATCGAGTTCGGTGCCGCTGCGCTTGCGGATCGACTTCGTCGCGTATTGATCTTCGCGAACGTTCCGGCGCGTGACGACGTAGACGTGCGCGTCGTGATGGCGCTGGTTGGCGCGAATCTGGAAGGAGAGAAACGGCTGCTCGATCGCGAGATCCGCGCCGATGATCAGGAAGGCCTTGCGATCGTAGAGATCCTGCGTGGTGGCGAGTCTGCCGGTGCGTGCCGCTGAGCGCATCGACCAGCGTCACCACATCGCCCGTGCGGTGGTGATCGATGTTATTCGTGCCGAGGCCCTGCCGCGCGAACTTCTGCAGATAGAAATTCTCTTCGTTGGTGGTGTGGTTCGAGCCGATGACGCCGAACTTCCCGTCGCGCGCTTTGATCTGGCCGAACTTCTCCGCGATCGGTCGAGAGCGCCTTCGACCAGGAAGCCGGCTCCAGCTTGCCGTTCGCCACGCGAATCATCGGCGACTGCAGGCGCTCCGGCATGATCGTAGAAATCGAACGCATAGCGGCCCTTGATGCAGAGGAACTCGCCGTTGATGCCGGAGCGGTCGCGATTGTTGCCGCGGATGATCTCGATCGTTGCGCACGCCGAGCGTGGTCTTGCAGCCGTTCGAGCAGTGCGTGCAGATGGTGCCGACATGCTCCATTTCCCAGGGCCGCGTCTGATAGCGATACGCGCCGCTGGTGAGCGCGCCCACCGGGCAGATATCGATGCACTGGCCGCATTCGTCGCATTCGAGATGGTCGCCGTCGTTCGGCGCGATCAGCGAAACCGCGCCGCGATTGATGACGCCGAGCGCGCCCACGCCCATGCCTTCGTCGCAGGCGCGCACGCAGCGGAAGCAGAGAATGCAGCGCGGGCCATCGTAGAACACCACGGGCGACCATTGCTGCTCGTCCACGTGAATCTTGGTTTCGGTGAACCGGCTCTCGCCCGCGCCGTAGCGGAACACCATGTCCTGCAGTTCGCACTCGCCGCCCTTGTCGCAGACCGGGCAATCGAGCGGATGATTGGTCAGCAGAAATTCGAGCGTGTATTTGCGCGCCGTCGCGCACCTGTGTCGGAATCCGTGTGGACCACCATGCCGTGCGCGACCGGCAGCGTGCACGCCACCTGCATCTTCGGCATTTTTTCCACTTCGACCAGGCACATGCGGCAGGCGGCCTGCAGCGAATAGCCTTCGTAGTAGCAGAACGACGGGATTTCGATGCCCGCGCGTTTGGCCGCTTCGATGACGAGCGTGCCGGGAGGCGCTTCGAGTTCGCGCCCGTCGATTGTGAATTTGACCGGATCAGCCATTACGATTTTCCTTACATTCAGGCTGCACTCACTACACTCCACCGATCCTGTCGCATCACTACGGTATTCATGCGGTCACCAGCCGCGAAGATTTCTCATACGGACAGGGCTCGCCGTTCAGATGCGCCTCGAACTCGTCGTCGAACTTTTCGACGATGGAAATCGTCGGCAGCGCGGCCGCATCGCCCAGCGGACAGAACGTCCGGCCCAGCATGTTTCTTCGAAAGATCGCCGATCAGCACGATATCGCTGCGCTGTCCCATGCCTTCGTGGAAACGCGTCAGCAGTTTGCGCAGCCAGGTCGTGCCTTCGCGGCACGGGAATGCACCAGCCGCAGCTTTCATGCGCATAGAAACGCATGATGCGCAGCGCGGCTTTCACCATGCAGGTGTCTTCGTCCATCACGACCACGCCGCCCGAACCCAGCATCGATTTCGCCGCGGCCAGCGTATCGAAATCCATCGCCAGATCGCACTCGTCGGCCTTCAGCACCGGGCACGACGAGCCGCCCGGAATCACCGCCTTCAGCTTCTTCCCGTTGCGCATGCCGCCGCCGACTTCGTTGATCATGCGCATCAGATTGAAGCCCATCGGCAGTTCGTAAACGCCCGGCTTGTTGATGTGGCCGGAGAGGCAGAACAGCCGCGTGCCGCCGTTCTTCGGCGTGCCGAGGCCCGCGAAATAAGCGCCGCCCTGCAGAATAATCGGCGGCACCGAGCAGAACGTCTCGACGTTATTCAGAACGGTGGGCGACTGATAAGCGCCCGCGACCGCCGGAAACGGCGGACGAATTCGGGGATTGCCGCGCTTGCCTTCGAACGATTCGAGCAGCGCCGATTCCTCGCCGCACTCATAAGCGCCCGCGCCCGAATGCGTCGCGAGATGGAACTTCATGCCGCGGCCCAGAATGTTATCGCCGAGATAGCCGCGCGCGTAAGCTTCGTCGATCGCGCGATCCACGATATCGATCAGATAGCGGTATTCGCCGCGAATGTAGACGTAGCCCTGCTGCGCGCCCACCGCGAGGCCGGCGATCAGAATGCCTTCGATCATCTGGTGCGGATCGTATTCGATCAGCAGCCGGTCTTTGCAGGTGCCCGGCTCGCTCTCATCCGCGTTCACCATGATGTACTTCGGCTTGGGCGACTGGCGCGGCACGAAGCTCCACTTCATGCCGGTCGGGAAAGCCCGCGCCGCCGCGTCCGCGCAGACCCGAGGCTTTCACCTCGTTGATGATCTCGTCCTGCGTCATGCCCAGCGCTTTTTCGAGCGCCTTGTAGCCGTCGGTCGCGAGATAGGTTTCGATCGATTGCGAATTCGGCATCCCGAAACGGCGCGACAGAATTCTGACTTCGAGCGGATTGGGTTGGTTATAAAGCATCAGCTGTTGACCTTCACTGAATTCCGTGATCTCTTCCGGGCTTCTTGCCCGCCGCCAGTCCGTCGATCAGTTTTTCCAGCTGCGCCGTGCGTCACGTCGTGATAGAAGTCGTAGTTGACCTGAATCGCCGGCGCCCAGGAACAGGCCCCGATGCATTCCACTTCTTCGAGCGAAATGCGGCCGTCCGCCGTGACTTGTTTGTGGCCGATGCCGAGCTTGTGGCAGGCCTGCTCCCACAGTTCTTCGCCGCCCACCAGCAGACAGGAAATATTGGTGCAGATCTGCACGTGATACTTGCCCATCGGCTTGCGATGCAGCATCGAGTAATAAGTCACGACTTCATTCACCTGCAGCGGCGTCACGCCCACGCGCTTCGCCACTTCCTCGATCAGTTCATCCGTGATCGAGCCGACTTCGTCCTGCGCGTAGATCAGCATCGGAATCATCGCCGAGCGTTTCCGGTCGGCGGGATACTTGGCGAGGAATTTCTCGAAGCGGGCTTCGAGTTCGGGCGAAAAGTCATGTCATCCGGCGCTATCAGCGGTCCGTATCTCCCAGCACGAAATCCATACTGCCCAGGCCGCGATCACGTCCGCGATCAGCGTTCCTTCGATCATCTTCGGAATCGCCTGCAGATTGCCGAAGCTCGGCCCGCGCCAGTGCACGCGATAAGGCTTCTGCGTGCCGTCGCTGACCATGTAGCAGCCGACTTCGCCGCGCGGCGATTCGATCGCCTGATAAACTTCGCCCTCCGGCACGCGGAAGCCTTCCGTCACGATCTTGAAATGATAGATGAGCGACTTCCATCTGCGTCTTCATCTTTTCGCGGTCCGGCAGCACAATGCCCGGCGCATCGGCCTGATGCGAACCCGACGGCATGCCTTCGAGCGCCTGCCGGATGATTTTCGTCGACTGCCGCATCTCTTCGATGCGCACCAGATAGCGCGCGAACACGTCGTTTTCGGTGCGCGTGGGCACTTCGAAATCGAACTTTTCGTAGCTCGAATACGGCGCGTCCTTGCGGACATCGATCTTCGAGCCCGGCGGCGCGCAGCATCGGGCCGGTGACGCCCAGATCGAGCATGTCTTCGAGCGAAATGTAGCCGACGCCTTTGGTGCGGCCCGTCCAGATGCCGTTGTTCGTCAGCAGTTTTCGTATTCATCGACGCGCGAAGGGAAGATGTCGATGAAATCCTTCACGCGCTTCTGCCAGCCGCGCGGAGGCGTCAAGCGCCAGGCCGCCGATGCGGAAATAGCTGGTCATCATGCGCTGGCCCGGAGAACATCTCGAAGATGCGCAGAATATCTTCGCGCTCGCGGAAGCAATAGAGGAACACGCTCATCGCGCCGATATCGATCGCGTGCGTGCCCAGCCACACCAGATGGCTGTTCAGGCGCGTGAATTCGGTCAGCATCACGCGCATCCACTGCGCCATGCGGCGGAATTTCCAGACCGCAGCAGCTTCTCGGCCGCCAGGCAATAAACCAGATTGTTCGAAAGCGGCGCGAGGTAATCGATGCGGTCCGTCAGCGTGACGCCCTGCTGATAGGTCTTGGCCTCGAATTCCTTTTCGATGCCGGTGTGCAGATAGCCGATATCGGGCGCGGCCTTCAGGATGGTTTCGCCGTCGAGTTCGAGCAGCAGGCGCAGCACGCCGTGCGTCGACGGGTGCTGCGGGCCCATGTTGAGGACCATGCTGCGCACGCCGGACTTGTCGTGCTGCATGCCGCTCGTAATCCTGTTCGACTTCGAGTTCAGTCGTGATCCCGCCGTCGTCAATACCGCGGAATCGTTCGCGTCTGCCATGGTTCAGAAACTCCTCAAACCATCAGTACCGCGTCCCCGTGACCGGATAATCTTTGCGCAGCGGATAGCCCTACCCAATCGTCCGGCATCATGATCCGCGTCAGATCCGGATGATTCAGAAACCGGACGCCGAAGAGATCGAAAACTTCGCGCTCATACCAGTTGGCCGAGCGATACACCGGCGAACGCCGATTCGATTTCCGGATTCTCGCCCGACAACGCGCGCCTTCAGCCGCAGCCGCTGTTTGTTCGCGATCGACTGGAGATGATAAACAATTTCGAAGCGCGGCTCGGCCGGATACCGATCGACGCCGGTCACCGTGCTCAGCCGCTCGAAATTCAAGCGTCGTCTTTGGCCAGCCGCAGCGCTTCGAGTATGTTCGCCGGCGCCACTTCGATGGTCAGTTCGCCGAACTCGAATTTCGCCGTGGTCGCCAGGTCGTCGAAAGCCATCGCCAGCGGATTATCGCGCAGATCCTCGGGAATCATTTGCGCACCAGTTCCGCCGGCGCTCAGTTCGACCGGAGTCAGATTCAGCGAGCGGTCATCGGAGTCGCCGGGCGCGGTTCTCGTCGTGCGCCCAATCCAGCACGCCTTTCTTCCAGATGAAGAAGAACCCGCCAGAATCAGCACCACGAAGATCAGCATCTCGAAGAAAGCCGAACATCTTGAGCTGCTTGTAAACCACCGCCCACGGATACAGAAAAATGGCTTCGATATCGAACAGGATGAACAGCATCGCCACCAGATAAAACTTCACGCTGAAGCGCTGCCGGGCGTCGCCGGTGGGCGCGATGCCGCACTCGTACGGCATGTCCTTCACCTTGTTTTTCACCCTGCGGCCGATCACGAACGACAGCGTGACCAGCGCCGCGCGCGATCACCATCGCAAGGATGGCCTGCACGCAGGACAGGGAACCAGACTTCAGCCAGCGTAGTGGGCATTTAGAAAGATAATTTGCGGGGTCGGGACGTTCCCCACGACTATAATAATCCACGGAAACTCGTGTCAACGGAAAATCAGGTTACACTCGGCGTTACCTCAACGGCGAACGCCGCGCATTCCCCGCTCAGACCACGCTTGCTCGATGTCGTCCGGGCGCTCAACCTGGAGCCGGAACGCGTGGCGATCGAGTACAACCGCGCCATCGTCAAGCGCGAATTGTGGCCATCGACCGCCCTCGATAACGGCGCGGAAATCGAGATCGTTCAGTTTGTCGGCGGCGGTTAAAGCTACTGTCGCTCAAGCCGCGAAACTGCGGACGGCGTGCGCTTCGTCCTCGTGGACGTCGAACACCGTGTACAGCTTCGTAATCTGCAACAGATCCTTCACGCGCTTGGTCAGGCTCAGCAGTTTCAGCGTGCCGCCCTGGTTGGCCACGGTCGTGAAACCCGAAACCAGTTCGCCGATCCCCGAGCTGTCGATGTAGGAAACATCGCCGAGGTTCAGCAGGATCTTCTTATTGCCTTTGGCCGTCAGCTCGCGCAGGATGTCGCGCAGGGCGCTCGATCCTTCGCCGAGAGTAATCCGGCCGGAAACATCAATCACTGTCACATCACCCACCTGGCGGGTGTTCAGTTTAACGCTCACTTGCGCTTGCCTCCTCGATTCATTCCGTTCCTGCTTCGAAACCGTTCTGCGAAATTGCGGCCGCGCTATTCCGGCGGCCCGATATTCTTGACCAGCGTCACTTCGGTGCCCGCCGGCGGGCAGCCTTGCGCACTTTCAGGTCGTCCATGAAGGCGCCCATCAGAAACAACCCGCGGCCCGAATGCCGCAGCAGATTCGTCTCCTGCAGCGGGTCCGGCACTTCCTGCATCTCGAACCCGTCGCCCTGATCCGTGATCCGGATCGTCAAACGCCGTACCTTGCCCGGGTCTCTGCCCGGCGCCGCTTTCCGAAAGCTCCGGCCTCTCGACATGGACGCCGACATGGACCTTTTTGTTCCGGTTGTAGCGGTTGCCGTGCACGACGGCATTCACCATGCATTCCCGCACCGCCATGCCGATCCGGTGCTGTTCGTCTTCATCGAAACCCGCTTCTTCGGCCGCTTTCAGAATCTCGCCTTCGGCAAGGTCGACGCTCTCCAGGGTGGATGGGTAGTATTGGTCGATGACTTCTTTCACGCTTGTACTCGCGCCTGTATCGGCAGCCATGTCAGCAAGAAAGCGTAATCGACGAAACGCTAACATAAAATGCCGCGCCTGCGAAAGTCAAGAACGCCGCCGCCCGGCGCAAACGAACGCGCGCAGGGCCAATCGCTACGGTACCATGTAGTGCGATGACACCCTCTCAGCCCCGGATCGTTCTCGAGCGAGCTCCCGATTACCGCGAAAGCTACGCCAACAGCGTGCAGATCCGCGTGAACCTCTGGGACTTTTTTCTGATGTTCGGCAATATCAACCAGACCTCGCAGGAAAACGTGCAGATTCAGAATTTCCAGGGCATCTACGTCAGCCCCCAGCAGGCGAAAGCGCTGTTGAACGTCCTGCAGCAGAACGTGAGCCAGTATGAATCCGCGTTCGGCGAGATTCGCCTCGAGCCCAAGGCCGGCGCGGGATTCGTTCAGTAACATTCGCGAATGACGTCCGTCCGCAGGCCTCCTGTCCGGCTCCGGTCGTACATTCTGGCCTTCGGACTGATCGCGCTGTTTCTGATTCTCGCGCACGGGCCGCTTCTGCGATCTTCCTTTTTACTGGGATGAGGCCGGCCAGTTCATCCCCGCGTCGCTCGATCTCTTTCGCGCGGGCGCGTGGATTCCGCGTTTCGACCGCTGCCCAATGTTCATCCGCCCGGCGTGATGGCGTATCTCGCGGCGTGGTGGTCGATTTTCGGTTATTCGATCGTCGATCACGCGTATCGCGATGCTGATGATCGCGGCGCTGGGCGCGTTCTCCACGTTTCTGCTCGGGATTGAGCTCTCGCGCGGGGCAACGGGAACTCCGGGCTTCGCCGCTCTCGTGCTCCTCTGCATCTCGCCGCTGTTTTTCGCGCAGTCGATGCTGGCTCAACTGGACATGCCCGCCATGTGCCCTGTCGATTCTGGCGCTGCTGCTCTTCCTGCAGAACCGCATTCGCGCGTCGGCCGTTGTCTGCACCGCTGCTGGTGCTGGTCAAGGAAACCGGGATTGTCGCGCCCGCGGTGTTCGGCTGCTGGCTGCTTTTCGAGAGCGGCCGTTCGCGGGATCAGCGCGTCCAGGCGCTCTGGTTTCTGCTTCCGCTGCCCGGCCTGGTGATCTGGCTGCGGCGCTCCATCATTTCACCGGGCACTGGTTCGGCAATCCCGCGTTCACCGCATACAACGTATGGCGAGCAGCTGCATCCGGGCCGTTTCCTGGTCGCGCTCGCGCGGCCGCATTTATTACCTTTTCATCGGAGACGGCCATTTCATCGGCGCCATTGCGCTGCTGTGGGCGCTGCGCCGAATGCCGCTGCTGCGGGACCGGCCCTGGCGCATCGCGGCTTCATTCGTCCTCGCTCATGTGCTGGTGGTCAGCGCGCTGGGCGGCGCGGTGCTGGAACGTTATCTTCTGCCCGCGCTGCCGGTTGTTTACATCGCCTTTGCGCATTTCGTTGCAGGCGCTTCGGACGCGGACGCGCCAGCTGACGTTCGCGGCGCTCGCGGTCTGCCTGATCGCCGCGAATTTCCTGAATCCGCCTTACCCGTTCCCGTACGAGAATAATCTGGCGTTCGTCAGCTTCGTGGGGCTCGAGAAGAGCGCGGCGGAATCGGTCGAACTTGCGTCGTGGGCTGACCGCGACCGTTTTTCCGATGGCCGAAGCTTTGCGCAACCCGGATTTCGGATTCGTCGGCACGCCGCGGAAAGTGATCTCGATGGCGGATTTCACCGCACCTGAAATCGAAAAGCTGAAACCGCGGCCGCCCGATCTCGTCGTCGTCTTCACCCGTCCCCATGGGCCGCTTCCATCTCCTCAATAATCCGTTCGCGCGCAGGTTCCTGACGAGCGAGTATGGCTACCAGCCCGAAATGCCGCCGGATGAAATCGCGCAAACCTTATCGATGAACGTTGCCCGCCGGTGGACGAGCCGCGGGTTGTCTTTTTCTTTGTTGACACGCTGAGCGATTATCCTTACAATGTTGGATAAATGGCTAAGCCTGATTCTCTGGGCCAATTCGAGCAGCTGGTTCTTACCGCGATTCTGACTCTGCGCGAGGATGCCTACGGAGTTTCGATTCACGCCAAAGCGGAGGAGTTGTCCCGGCCCAAGGCAGTTTCGTTAGGCGCTGTTTATGTAACCCTGGACCGCCTTGAGGATAAAGGTCTGGTCTCGTCCCGCCTTTCCGATCCTACGCCGGAGCGCGGAGGGAGAGCCAAGCGGTGCTATCAGCTGGAAGCGTTCGGGGAGCGGGCTTTGCAGGAATCCGCCGTTACGGCTAAGCGTATCTGGGATGTTACTTCGGAAGTCTGGGGCGCTGAATGGGTGAAGGCGACCGGGAAGAAGTGGGGTAAGCAAACTGCCTGATGCCTTCCGGCCCTCCCAAAATGCTCGAAGATCTGGCTAGGGTATTGATTCCACCGGCTTGCCGAGAGGAGGTTCTCGGCGACCTTTACGAGCGATATAAGAGCCCTTCACTGTACCTTGCCGATCTTTTGTCGACACTGCCCTTCCTGATCCTGGGCCGTATCCGGCGCACTACCAGCGTTTGGTGGTTGCTCATGGACGCTCTCATTATCTATGGCACCTTTCTGGCTGTTGCCTGGTTTCTGGCAAGAGGTCTGGTCACCAACGAAGGTGGCCTGGTGCGTTTGGCGATTCCGTCTGGCCTTACACTGGTGACCCTGCTGATTGGTGACGCCTTTCCGGTACCGCGCGGAAGACCGGCTTCGGGTTGGATTCGATCCTTGCTCATCGGCTTGCCGTTGATCGCTCTCTGCGATGTAGTGGGGCTGGAGACCGAAGCGAACGTTTAGGGTTACTTTTTGAGCGCGATACTGGTCAGCATCGCGAGGGCGATGTTCGAGCCACACACAGGACAACCTCTGGGGGCGGGGGGTGCTGCGCTTCTGGCAGGGCAGGAATCGCGGCCCGTGTCCCGAACCATCAGGGTCACAATGACACTTATCTATCTGGCCGTCGCTTGTTTGATCTGGTGGGGAATTGTGAGCAGAAAAGGAATTAATCCATGAAGTCGAAAACGAAAAGTATTGTTTTCTTTGTTGTCCTGATCGTGGTCGTAGTCGTTATGGCCTTAGTTGTAGGTGACAGGACGGACGGAGCCAGGACGAAAGCGACTTACTCCGAGTTTCTCCAGCAGGTACAGGCCGGTGAAGTAAGCAAAGCAACCATCGCGGTTGCCGGGACGGGCGCAAATCCTGTGACCTATCGCTTGAAGAGCGGGAGCGAGTGGCTGACGATCATACCCAGGAACTATCAGGACGCTCTCGCCGCGATGCAGAACAAGCTGGTGAATATCGAGATCCGGGATGCTCAGTCGCAACGAACTCGCGTACTGGTCAACGCGACTCCTTTTCTTATTCTCCTGAGTTTCTGGGTTGTAATGATGGTCCTGGATGAAGAAGAACCCGAACTTCCCCCGCATGTTTCAAGGTTAGGATGTTTCCAGGATAAGACTACCCGCAGAGTCCTGCCTGATCGACCAGCCTGCCGGGACAAGAGTAGTCGAGCCGTAATCCGCGATCAGCGCAGGTCCGCGTGAAGATGGGCGACCGTCGCGCCATCGCCCGTCGATCCAGACCCGCCTGGTCTCGCCCAATGGCTTCCGCGCGGCGCGCAACGCGCAGCGACGGCTTCTCAACTCGCACGGTCGCCCGTACCCGCAACGTCACGATCTGCGTGGCGCGCTTCGGATCCGAATAGCCGTAAATCCGCTGATGTTCCTTATGGAAATCGCCGTCGGGCCAGGGAATCGTCAGCTCGTAACTCTGGCCGGCATAGCGAACGTCGGCGAAACGTTCGAGCGTGGCGCCGCGAACATCCTTGCGCGCCTGTTTTTCCAGCTTGCGGAAGCGCGCCTCATAATCTGTTGCGCCCAGCGCTCCGATCGCGTAATCGCGCGTGCGATCGGCGAGGAGCATTCCGAGCGCCGAGAGCGCTCCGGCCATGCGCGGAACGATCACGGTCTTCACTCCCAATTCCGCCGCGATTTCGCAGGCGTGCAACCCGCCGCAGCCGCCAAAAGCCACCAGCGGAAACTCGCGCGGATCTTCGCCGCGCTCCACCGATACAGCGCGAATGGCCCGCTCCATGTTCGAATTCGCCACCCGCAGAATCGCGGCCGCGGCGCTCACCGTATCGAGTCCCAGCTGCGCGGCCACGCGCGCTACCGCGCGTTCCGCGGCGTCCGACATCGATGCGCATTTCGCCGCCTACCAACTGGTCCGCCGCAATCCTCCCGAGCACGACATGAGCGTCGGTAACCGTGGCTTCGACGCCCACTCCGTAACAAGCCGGACCCGGCGACGGCGCCCGCGCTTTCCGGGCCCACGCGCAGACTTCCGCCCGCATCCACGCGCGCGATCGATCCTCCGCCGGCGCCGACGGTATGGATATCGAGCATGGGCACGCGCATCGGAAAGTTATCGATGCGGCGCTTCGGTGGTGAGCCGCGGCTCGCTGCGCCGGCGAGCGCCACATCCGTCGACGTGCCGCCCATATCGAACGTCAGAGCCTTCTTGAATCCGCAGAGCCGCGCGATCTCGACAGCGCCGACGATTCCGCCCGCAGGCCCGGAGAGAATCGTCCGCACCGCGTGTTTGCGCGCCTCCGAAGCAGTCAGCAAGCCGCCGTTCGATTGCATGATCGCGACTTTGTGCGGGGCTTTTCTCACGCTCCAGCTCGCCCAGGTACCGATCCATCAGCGGACCCACATATGCGTTGATCACGGTCGTGCTGGCGCGCTCGAATTCGCGGAACTCCGGCGAAATATCGCAGGACGCGCAGACGAATCCATTCAGCGCTCCGAGCAGCGCCCGCTCATGCACATCGTTCTGATAGGAATGCAGCAGGCAGATCGCAACCGATTCGGCGCCCGATTCCGCGATCCTTCGCGCGAGGTCGCCGCATGTCGAGCAGGCGCGCTCGACGCTTCCGTCGAACAACACACGCTCGTCCACGCCGAAGCAGAACTCGCGCGGCACCAGAGGCTTCGGCAGCGCGGGCATCAGGTTATAAAGCTCGGGCCGGTTCTGGCGCCCGATCGCGATCAGATCCTCGAAGCCCCGCGTGGTGACGAACGCGGTCTTCGCGCCTTTGCGCTCGAGCAGCGCGTTCGTCGCGACGGTCGATCCATGGACCACTTCCGCGCGCTTCGCCGCAATGCGGCGCAGTCCTTCGAGAATCACGCTCGCCGGCGAAGCCGGGTTCGAGCGCAGCTTGAACGAGTCCAGTTTGCCGTCGCTCATGGAGCACGACGAAATCGGTGAAGGTGCCGCCGGAGTCGATCCCGATGCGCATGGGCAATATAATGACATTTCACCCCATAATCCAAACAGTCGAATGAAACTCAACAGCTACACCATCACGCAGGGACGCGATCGCGCCGCCGCCCGCAGCTATCTGAAGGCCATCGGATTCAACGACGCCGATCTGAAGAAGCCGATCATCGGCGTCGCCAATACGTGGACCGAAACGATGAACTGCAATTACAAACTGCGCGATCTCGCGGTTCACGTGAAGGAAGGCATCCGCGCCGCCGGCGGCACGCCCGATGGAGTTCAACACCATCGCCATCAGCGACGGCATCACGATGGGCACCGAAGGCATGAAGACGTCGCTGGTGAGCCGCGAAGTGATCGCCGATTCGATCGAACTCATGGCGCGCGGCCACATGTTCGACGGCATCGTGGCGCTGGTGGCGTGCGACAAGACCATTCCCGGCGCGGGGATGGCGCTGCTGCGGCTCAACGTTCCCGGCGTCGATTCTTTATGGCGGATCGATTCTTCCCGGCCGGTGGCGCGACAAGGACATCACGATTCTCGACGTCTTCGAAGCCATGGGCGCGAACGCGGCGGGCAAAATCTCCGACGACGAGCTGCTCGAAATCGAGAACCACGCGTGCCCCGGCGCGGGCGCGTGCGGCGGCCAGTTCACGGCCAACACGATGGCGACGGTGATGGAACTGATCGGGCTCTCGCCCATGGGGACGGCCTCGGTGCCGCAGGTCGATATCCGCAAGGAAGATGTGGCGCGCCGCTGCGGCGAGGTGATTCTGAATTGCGTGCACAAGAATATCCGGCCGCGCGACATCGCGACGCGCAAAGCCTTCGAGAATGCCATTGCGGGCGTTGCCGCTTCGGGCGGATCGACCAACGCCGTGCTGCACCTGCTCGCCATGGCGCGCGAAGCGGAGGTGGAGCTCGATATCGAAGATTTCCAGACCATCAGCGAGCGCACGCCGCTGTTCGTCGATCTGAAGCCGGGCGGGAAGTATAACGCGGTCGACGTCGACAAGTCGGGCGGTATCGGGGTGATCGCGAAACGGCTCGCGGAAGGGAATTACGTCGACCCTTCCACGCTCACCTGCACCGGCCGCACTTTCGGCGAAGAGGCCGCCGAAGGCTGTCGAAACGCCGGGCCAGCAGGTGATCCTGCCGCTCGATAAGCCACTGAAGCCGACCGGCGGACTTGCGATTCTGCGCGGTTCGCTGGCGCCGGATTCCTGCGTGATCAAGCTCTCGGGCCACAACAAGCGCAAGCATGTCGGGCCGGCGCGCGTGTTCGAGCGCGAGGAAGACGCGCTGGCCGCGGTCAATGACGGGCAAGATCAAGCCGAACGACGTGATGGTGATCCGCTATGAAGGGCCGCGCGGCGGGCCCGGGATGCGCGAGATGCTGCTGGTCACCGCGGCGGTGTCAGGGCGCGGGACTGGGCGATACCGTCGCGCTGCTCACCGACGGCCGTTTCAGCGGCGCGACGCACGGCTTCATGATCGCGCACATCACGCCTGAGGCATTTGAGGGCGGCCCGATCGCCGCGGTGCACGAAGGCGACATCATCGATGTCGATGTGGATGCGCGGAACCCTGAATCTCAACGTGCCGGCGGATGAGATCGCGCGCCGCCTGGCGGCATGGAAGGCGCCGGCGCCGCGCTACAAGACGGGCGTGTTTGCGAAGTACGTCGCGCTGGTCGGGTCCGCGTCGGAAGGCGCGGTCACGTCACAGTCGCGATGAAGCTTCTTTTCATCGGCGACATCTTCGGCCACGCCGGCCGCGGGATCGTCGCCGATCACCTGGCGGACATTCGCGCCGCGCAGGCGATCGATGTCGTGATCGCGAACGTGGAGAACTCGGCCGCCGGATTCGGCATCACGCCCGCGGTCGCCGACGAACTGTTTCGTTACGGCATCGACGTGATGACCTCGGGCAATCACATCTGGGACAAGCGGGACATCTACGATTACTTCAACGCGCACCCCGCGTCTGTTGCGGCCCGCGAACTATCCGCAGGGCTGCCCCGGCGCGGGAGTTTACATCCACGAGACCAAATCCGGCGCGCGCTGCGCGGTGATGAATCTGCAGGGCCGCGTCTATATGCCCAACATCGATTGCCCTTTTCGCAAAGCGGATGAACTGATCGCCGCGCTGCCCGCCGATGTGAAGGTCCGGTTCATCGATTTTCACGCCGAGGTGACGAGCGAAAAGATGGCGATGGGATGGTATGTGGATGGCCGCGTCTCCGCGCTGGTCGGGACCCACACGCATATTCCGACCGCGGACACGCGCATTCTTCCGGGCGGCACCGCCTATCAGACCGATTGCGGAATGACGGGCCCTTACGATTCCATCATTGGCGTTGAAAAGGAGATCGTGCTGCAGAAATTCCTCACCGCGATGCCGGTGCGGATGGAGCCGGCGAAGGGATCCGTCGAACTGCACTCGGTAATTGTCGAAGTGGACGAGCAGACCGGCAAGGCGCTGACGATCAAACGGCATACGCTGCGCGGCGATTGACCGGCCAGGGCGGCTATTACGAATGCAGATGGACCGCTATGCGGGCGCAATGGAGCTGGAAGTAGCCGGTGGAGGCTCCGCCGGCCACCCGCACTTCGATGGCGTCCTCCACGTAGTCGCAGACATGAAACCGCTCCATGTCTCCGTCGCTGACCGCAACTGAAATCCGGTAGTCTCCCGGGGCGAGCTCAGGCGCGGACCAGTGAAAGTCAATGGCCTGGGCGTGGCCCGGCGCCATCGCCATCAGCGGATACCTCTCGCGCGCCGTATTCGATCCGAAGATGTTCTCACCGCGGCTGTTGCGCACGAGGAAACCTGCAATCGGCGAAACGATCGCCGCGTTCACGCGGAAGACAAGCCGGACCACCACTCGATCCCGAGACCGCAGCAAAGACACGGGCCGGCCTGCGGCATCGATCAGTTCCGCTCCCGTGATCGTCGCGTGCCCGTCGCCGTAGCGACGACCCTCGAACGCCGTCCTGAGGCCGACCGCGCCGGAGGGAACCCGCGACTCTCCACGAAGCGATTTTTCACGCAGTAGTGTCGCGCTCAGATATTTCGCCACCACATCGTCCGCTGCGCCGGATTCCCGCACCGCTCCCTTCTCCAGCCAGACGCAGCGTTCGCAGAGCGCCTTCACGTCGCTCGTTTCGTGGGACACAAACAGAATCGTCGTGCCGCGCGCCCGCAGCTCGTGAATCCTGCGCATGCAGCGGTGGCGGAACGCGATGTCCCCCACTGCCAGCGCCTCATCCACAATCAGGATTTCCGGCTCGATATGTGCGGCAACGGCGAACGCGAGCCGCAGCACCATGCCGGTCGAATACGTTTTGATCGGCTGATCGATGAATTCGCCGATTCCGGCAAAGCGCTCGATATCGGCAAATCGGGCGTCGATCTCCCCGCGGGACAGGCCAAGGAGGGATCCGTTGAGATAGACATTGTCGCGGCCCGTGAATTCGGGCGAGAAACCCGATCCGAGCTCGATCAGCGCGGATAGCCGTCCGCTGACGGCAAACGATCCGGAGGTGGGCCGCAGGATGCCGGCCACGATCTGCAGCAGGGTGCTCTTGCCGGAGCCGTTCGCGCCGATGATCCCCAACGCTTCGCCGCGGCCCACCGCAAAACTCACGCCGGAGAGCGCCCACAAACTGTCTTTCGGATCGGGTTCGCCAGGAGCGAACAGGTGAAGAAAACGCGCCCACTGCGAGCCGCTCAGGAGATAGCGCTTTGAAAGGTCCCGCACTTCGACCGCTGCGACGCCAGCGGTCACGGCTGCCTTTTGTCGGCGCGCAGGATCGCCCGCTCAAAGGGATAGCCGCCGGGGCTGAGCGTGCCGCGGTGCCAGCCGACCTCCTCCACAACGGGGAAGCCCAGCTTGTTCAGCATCTCGATCAGGCAGGATCGGTTGGGGAGCCACCAGGAAATGTGGTCCTCTTCCGGGTCGTTGCCGCCGACATACATCATGGCCGGCGGTTCCTGGGGTCCTTCGGGGAGCGCCTGCGCGAACACCAGAGAGCCGCGGCACAACGGTGCGAGGGCGGCCAGCGCCTTCAGGGGATACAGGGTATGCACGAGCACATCGCCGACGAAAACGAGATCGAAGCCGTCCGGGACGCCGAGTTTCCCGGCAGTGAGATCGTAGATCGTCGAGTAACATCGCTCGACCGCGGAGCCGAGGCGCTCTTTGCAGAATTGAAAAGGCCCATCCAGAAGATATTGGTAGAGTTCCCGCTCGGAATCGCGCCGGCGCATGGATTTGAGATCCCCCCCGTCCGGGAAAATCATCCGTTCGATCTTACCGAGGGAGTTTTTCACGCTCTGCCCGGGGAACCGATCGAGATCGCGCAGCGAAGGCAGCTCGGTCGAAACGACCCGTGCGCCCCGGCGCTCAAATTCAAACGCGAAGAATCCGGTGGCGGAACCGACGTCGAGGACGGTCATGCCCCGCATATTTTCGGGAAAATGAAAATCGGCGATCGTCTCGCGATAATCGTAGAGACCCGGCGTTACGAGGTTATCGCCGAGGTCGATCGTGTGGTACCAGTAATACCGACTGATATCCGGCGCCCCGAGCGTGCGCGCCTGCTCGTTGAAAGCGCGGGTCCGCTCCAGAAACTCTTCCGCGATTGTTTTCACTTCCATGCCGCGCACACCACCCGTTTGCCGCGTGCATGCTGTTCGTAAGCGCCTTCAGGCGGCGTCAGCATTTCAACGCGACGGAACCCGGCCTGTTTCAACATGAAAAGAAGCGCTTTCGGCGACGGGCAGGTTGCCATGGGGCTGACGCCTGTTTCCCGATTTCCCGCGTCGAACTCGCCCGCCTCGTCGATCAGGGCCACGATGCCCTGATAAGGCCGCGTCCATTCGCGTGAACCCCACTCCGCAAATCCTTCCACTTCGTCGACCACCTGGGTTTCGAGCACGCACAACTCGCCGGTGACCGCGGCCACTTGACGAAGGCAGCGCATCGGATCTTCCACATGATAGAGCAGCCCGAGGAACAACGTGAGGTCGAACGTGCGGTCCTGATCCGCGGCCAGGGTTTCCACCCGGCCCTCGCGATACACCAGATTGCCGACCCCCAGCGCGCTGGCGACAAAGCGCGCGCGGTTCAGGTTCTCCCGCCGGGCATCGACCCCGACGACACCGCGCACGCCGCGCCGCGCCATGGCAAGGGAGTAGAACCCCTCGTGGCAGCCGACGTCGAGGCACTCGATTTCCCCGAGCCGACGGCCGAAATGCGCGTCGACGGCATCCATGACCATCCGCAGACGCGTATCGAAAATGTCCACTACCGATCGCGGAATCGCCGGCGTCGTCTGCAGCCCCGGGCCGAACTCGAAACGATAGAACCAGGGACCGAGTTCTTCGATTCCCCGCCTGATTTCGGCCGTCGTCATGGCTGCAGCCCCGGCCTCCTCCATAACCATCCGTCGGGCCAGTAAGTGGCTGCAAAAGGCCGTTCCGGATGACCCAATTCGAACTCGGGATGCGCGGCCGCGAACTCGCGCGCCGCCGCCGCGGGATTATCTTCGGCCCAACCTGGTTCGCCGCCCGGTACGTCCGCCAGATCGCGCATGATGCCATCCGTCACCACGATCGACGATCCAGCCGTGACCAGCGGAGCATAGGCTTCCAGTTCCCGGGCCACATGTGCCTTCGTGTGATGCGAATCCAGAATCACGAATACCGATGCGCCGGGCGCGATCAGGCTGCGCGCCGCCGCGGCCGTTTCAGCAGCCACCGAATCTCCTTCGATCAGCTCGATCCGATGGGCGAGAGGGTGCCCCATCAGCGCGTTTCGCGTCTCATCGCCGATCCTGATATCGATGCCGACCACCCGGCCGTTCCCCAGCGCTTCGCAGAGAGTCGCATAGAACAGAATCGAGCCGCCGCTGTAAACGCCCGTTTCGATGATCACGTCCGGCCGTACGCGCGTGATCGCTTCCTGCACCCGCAACAGATCTTCGGGCAACTGCAGGACAGGCCGGCCCATCCAGCTGAACGTAAAATAATACTGCACCGCCCAGCCTACGCGCACCCATTCGCGGCTCAACAATTGGAACGCTTCCGCGCTGTAAAGAGGGAGATCGCGAACCGTTCCTTTCTCTTCCAGACGAAGCGAGGCCGACTCGCTGTCGAGAGTCAGTTTCATTTGGCCCCGGCTGATCCCGACTGCAGCTTCTCCCAGAGCCCGGGATCCACCCTCTGCGGCCCGGGATGCACGGCGCCGTCCTTTTTCCCGTAACGAGGAAAGACCAGCTTCGCGTAAACCACCTTGCCCAACACACGCTCCGGTTCGGCAACGAGCACCTGCGCGTGCGGCCGGGCGACCACCTTCATGCCGGCGCTGCGGATCAGCGGCTCCAAAGCTGTCGGGTTGGGAATCCACCAGTTGGTCGGGTCGCCGTTATACAGATTCTCGATGAACGCCAGGCGCGGAAACGCCGGATCGCGCAGAATCGGATCGTCGTCGCCGCGCGCGTAATCGGGGCGGGCCTCGAAGCCGGCCTCGTCTTCGCCTTCTTCGCCCACGATGTGCGATTGGAAGAACATGCGCTCGCGGGTCATTTCCGCAAGGCGGTCGAGGACCAGACCGGGGTACTTCAGGTGATAGAAGAGGCCGAGGAAGATCACGTAATCGAAGCGTTCTTCGGTGGTGAGGCACCAGGTGTGAACGTCCTCGCTGACCACCTCGATCTCATAACCATAAACGCCGGCCACGAACCTGGCTTGCGCCGCGAACTCCACGAAGGGCTCGACGAGGGTGCATTTCGCCGCCCCGCGCTGCATCATCCGCATGGAGAAGTATCCCGCGCTGCCCCCGACATCGAGCACCGTCTTGCCGGTCAGGTCGGCGGGCACAAACGGCTCGATCAGGTTCCAGCGGGTCTCGGGAAAATAGGCGGGAGGGTCGCCCGGGCTGGTCGTTACACCGCCGGGCAATTCGAAGGACTGATACCACCAGCCCAGCGCCCGGACCTGTGACCGGATTTCCTCGGGATTGCTCAAACCAGGCTTATTGAACACACTTCCAGCTAACCACAATGCGACTCAGTGACGCTGGAGGTCAAGACCCGCTATTGAGCTGCCGGAGGAGCCGTGAGCGGCATTTCCGCGCCCCGATGACAGGTGTAGCACGTAACATGCGCTTTCCCATCGGGGAACTTCGAGTTGATGTCTTTCACCATCGAGAACATCATGCGGGCCATCAGCTTTGTGGGTTTCTCATCGCTCGCCCGATCCTGCGCATGGCAGTAGTCGCACATCACGCCCAGACCCGCGGCGGCGCCGCGCATCGTAGGAATCAGATTGGCGTCGTCCGGCAGAACCTTGAGGTTCGTATGCGGTGCACCGCGTCCGCCGCCGGCAGGGGCCTGTGCAAACAAAACTACGGAGAAAACCGCTGAAACAAGGAGTAGTGGGCGCATCGCGTACAGTTTAACTCAAAAGGCGGGAAACGTGAGATTATTTTTGTTCCTGCCAAACATCCTAATCCAGATAGAAATACTTGACAAGGCTGGTATTGGAATGTACACTAATCCTATCGACATAGTCGTCTATAGGAGGATCTCGAAGTATGCGTCTCAAGAAGTCGTGGCTTGGTTTGCTTGTCATTCTGGCGATTCCCGCACCGCATCTGCGCGCCCAGGCTGACGATCGCCAGGCTTTGGTCCAACAGATTGATGAACTTAGAAAGAAGCTCGACGAGATGGATCAGCGCCTGAGGATCGCCGAGGCCAAGACAGCCGGTGCTCCCGCGCCCGCGCCCGCCATCGCCTCAGCGCCTCCGGTGCTGGCCCCGGCCCCGCTAGTCGAGCAGGGAGGCTCGCAGCGCCCAACCAACGCGGGTGTCGCGGCCGGTACCATTCCCGCGCCTGAAGCGAACGCTGTGGGTTTGGTAACCGTCGGACCCGGCGGGTTCACGATTCAGTCGCCGGACTCCAACTTTCTGCTCAAGATCGGCGCCGATCTCCAGATTGACATGCGCAACTTTACGGGGTTGAGCAGCGGCTCGCTGATGGATCAGATTCTGCTCCGGCGGGTGCGGCCCACCTTTTCCGGAACGGTATACAAATACATCGATTACTTCTTCCGTCCCGATTTCGGCCAGGGCTCGGTGGTCATCTACGATGCCTACGCTCAGTTCAACTATATTCCCCATTTTGCGATCCGCGCTGGCAAGTTCAAGCCGCCGGTAGGTCTCGAGCGTCTGCAATCGGATGACGATACCAGCTTCGTCGAGCGGGGATTACCCACCCTGCTGGTGCCCAGCCGCGCCATCGGCTTCCAGGTCGCGGGCGACATCATCAACCATCGCGTGGGCTACCAGCTCGGGGTATTCAATCCGGTGCCCGACAACAGCCTGGCCGACACCTCCCCGAGCAACGGCCGGGACTATACGGCACGCATCTTCACGACGCCTTTCCAGCCCGAGCACAACTTCCTGAGCGGCCTCGGATTCGGTATCGGCGCGCAGGGCGGCAGCGTGGATGGCGTTGCCCTGCCGGCGTATAAGACGTTTGGCCAGAACACCTTCTTCACCTTCGCGTCGGGGGTCACTTCGGCGGGTCACAGGACCAGCGAGTCGCCGCAGGCATTCTATTACCTGGGGCCATTCGGCCTGCTGGCGGAAGACGCAGTGACCGAGGAGGACTTCCAGAAGGGAACGGGAGCAGCGACGGTACGCAAGGACTTCGCGTTTCGCTCCTGGCAGGTGGAGGCATCCTTTGTGCTGACCGGCGAGAAGAAAAGCTTCGGAAGCCCGGTGCCGAAGCACTCGTTTTCCCTGGCCGATCATGGTTGGGGCGCGTGGGAAATCGCGGCGCGAACGGGGGACTTCAGAGTCGACCCGGCGCTGTTCGCCGACGGGTTCGCCAGTCTGACGGCGTCGCCGAAATTTACCCGCGAATGGGTGGCCGGCGTGAACTGGTATCTGAACCGCATCCTGCGGATTTCGGTCGACTACGGCCACACCAATTTCCTCGGCGGCGCGGTCAGTGCGGATCGCCAGGCCGAACAGGTGATCATCACCCGGTTCCAGATCAACTTCATATGATTGAATCAATTCATCAAATTCACATGATCGAATCATTTCATCAAACCGAGAGGGACTATGGGGCATACTAGCCTTTAGGCCCCGCTCTCATGGAAATACTTGCAGGCTTCCTCATCGCGCTCGCCATTGGCGTTACCGGCGTAGGAGCAGGCAGTATCACCGCGCCGATCCTGATCCTGTTTTTTCATCAGTCGGCTTCGGACGCGGTGACGACCGCGCTGGTATTCGGAACGGTGGTGAAGCTGATTGCCACGCCGATTTATCTCTCGCGCGGCCATGTCAATTTCGGGTGCTCAAGTTCATGGCGATGGGCGGGTTGCCGGCGGTGTTGATCGGGAGCCTGGTGCTGAACTCCCTGGATCAGAAAGCGATGAGCCGGCCGGTGCTCGTGAATCGTGGGGCTGACGGTGCTGCTCACGGCTGCCGCGACGCTCTGGCGCAGCTTGTTCCCAAAATCGAGGCAAGTCCGGTGGCGTTGAAATGGCTGCCCTGGATCGTGGCGCCGATCGGCTTTGAAGTGGGATTCTCGTCGGCAGGTGCGGGCGCGCTGGGGACGATCGTGCTGATGCGGTACACGTCGTTGTTGCCGGCTGAAGTGGTGGGGACGGATCTCGCTTTCGGGCTATTGCTGTCGATTTTCGCGGGTGGAATTCATGCCAGCATGACCGGCGTTCCGTGGGCGATTCTTGGGGAAACTGCTGCTGGGTGGAGTTCCGGCGGTGCTGATCGGAACGCAGTTGATTTCCGTGTTATCGCCCCGCA
This sequence comes from Terriglobia bacterium, assembly GCA_963764845.1. Lineage (GTDB taxonomy): Bacteria > Acidobacteriota > Terriglobia > Bryobacterales > Bryobacteraceae > BOG-234. Next base: position 807,703 of record CAVXUE010000003.1, read on the forward strand.
AAATGCGCCTGGCGCTGTGCGTCTGGCTGGTCTATATCGGCGGGCAGCTGTCCTGGCGGGGCATTGGTTCCGGGACACGCAGCGTGCATGCCAGCATCAAACGGCAAAGACTCGCTGGCAACGTCAAGCTCCCAAGGATCGATACGGCCGTCGGGTAGTCGCGGATCCCGCGCCGGCGGGAACGCTTCGAACCGGTAGCCGACGCCGCGAACCGTCAGCAGATGCCGCGGCTTGGTCGGGTCGTCTTCGATGTAGCGGCGCAGGCGCACGATGAAATTATCGATGGCGCGCGTATCGGTATCTTCATGCAGGCCCCAGACTTCCTCGAGCATGGTCTTGCGCGAGACCGGTTTGCCTTCGTGCTGGATCAGATACCGCAGTACATTCATTTCCATCAGAGTCAGGGGAAAGACCTGATCGCGCACGCGCAGCTCGAGGAGATCGAAATGGACCGATTTGTCGCCGAAAGTGAAAACGTCATTGCGGGCCTGGTTCCGGCGCGCATTGTCCGCGTGGCCGGCGCAGCCATTCGCGTCGGCGCAGCAGGCCCTGAATGCGCGCGATCAGGATAGTCAGGTCGAACGGCTTGGTAAGGTAGTCGTCGGCGCCGGCGGCGAAGCCCTGCAGCACGTCGTCCGGAATGGCCGCGCGCGGTGAGAATCAGGGTGGGGATGAACTGGCCGGCCTGGCGCATCTCGGAGACGACTTCGAAGCCGTTCTTTCCGGGAAGCATGACGTCGAGCACCACGATGTCGAATGCCTGGCTTTGTCCGGCCCGAACAGCAGATCGAGCGCCGCTTCTCCGGTTTCCACCACCTCGACCTGGTAGCCCTCGGCTTCGAGATTGAAGCGCAGACCCTCGGCCAGATGCTGTTCGTCTTCGACAACCAGAATCCGGTTCATTGGTTCACCCGATCCGGGAAACTGGAAATGTATAACGAAAGTGCTGCCCTGGCCGGAGCCGCCGCTCTCCGCCCACGCGCGTCCGCCGTGCCTTTTCGCCACGGAGCGCACGATATAAAGCCCGAGACCGGTGCCTTTCACGCGCGTCGCGATGGGCCCGTGAATCCGGTAAAAGCGTTTGAATATGCGCTTCAGTTCTGGTTTGGGCGATGCCCGGGCCCTCGATCTTTCACGCGCACTTCCGCAAACCGCCCTCGGTCTCGCCGGCGCCGACATCCGAACCGCATCTCAGTGCCGGAATATTTGATCGCGTTGTCGATCAGGTTCGAAACGGCCGCGCGCACTTCGTCATAGTCTCCGAGGATCGGCAGCGGCGGACCGGGTTCGTATTCCATGGCGTCTCGGGCGGAATGTGGTGCAGGATGCGGGCGCGCGCCACGCATTCCTTCACGGCTTCAGCGAGATTCATCGGCGCCAGATGCGGTTTGCGGCTGGACGACGCCGACGCGGCCGGTGCGCAGGATCTGTTCGATGGTTCCGAGCAGCCGGTCGCTGTCGGAGAGAATGATGCCGTAGAATTCGTTCCGCTTGGTGTCATCGACGTCGCGGGTCTGGAGCGTTTCCACGTAGAGGCGAATGGAGGCGACCGGGTGTCTTCAGCTCGTGCGTGACGGCGTTGATGAAGGCGTCGTGCTGTTCATTGCGGCGGATTTCGCGCACGAGGAACGTGGTGTTCAGGACGATGCCCGCGATGATCAGGGCGAGCAGCAAAGCGCCGAGAACAGAAGAATGCCGCGACGCCAGCCGAGCAGCACCCAGCCGACATAAAGCAGAATAATGACGGAAATCAGGCCGACGCCGAGCGCGATGAAGAACGCAATCGACTTCTTGCGGCCGGTCCCGATCATGCGGGCGTTACTTGCCTTTGGTGCGCAGACTTTTCACCGAATCGGGAGGATCGAACCGGCCAGGCGGGATCGCGGCATTGTACGCGATTTTATCGAAATGCATGACGATGCTCTGGCTCATAGCCTTTTCGGTAATCGCGAACGGCGTCAGGATTCCATCCACGCTGCGAAAGTCGGACATGGTGGCTTCGGTGGCGATATCGCCCATCGCCGTTGACAGAACCGCCGAAGTCTTGACCAGCAGGCCGGAATCGCGATCGAAGAAGTAGGTCTCGGGTTTGCCTTCTTTCGGCGTCATCTCAACCCGCCACGCCGGCTTGCCATCCACGTCCGCCGTCCCGACGGTTTTCGCCTCGGTGAAAACTTCGCGCCAGGAAGTGATCACACGAGAGTGGCGGCTCGTTTGGCCGCGGCTTTTTCGTCGCCCTCCAGAATACGCGGCCCCTGAAGCGCGCTGTCTTCCCATGCGGTCTCTCCGTCGAAGCCTTCTTCGACCTTGCCGATGCCGGGGAATTCCATCGCGGTATACGATTTCTCGGCCTTCTTCGATGATCGTGACCGTGCCCGAGATGTTGCGGCCTTCCATCTCGACCTTCCCGCTCATCGACATGCTCTTCGCTTTGGCGTAGGCCCGCTCGCCGCCACTCTTGTCGATATAGCGCTGCATCAGGCTCTCGCCCGATGGCACGTCCGCGGCGAAGGCCAGCGATGCCGCGCACGCGCTAGAGGAAACAGGAAAAGCGGTCAATCTCATAACGATTCCCTTGAACTCGCCGACGTACTGCACTTCTTCTTCGAGCGGAATGCCCCACCGGCGTTCCACGCGCTGTTTCAGTTCCGCGATGATCGCCACCAGATCGCGCGCTGTGCCGGAACCGGCGTTGTAGATCAGGTTGGCGTGATAGTCCGCGACGTGGATGTCGCCCACCCGCATCCCCTTCGCGCCCACCTGTTCGAGGAACCAGGCCGAGGGAACCTTGCCCTCAATGATCACTTTTTCCGGGATCTCATTTGCCACGCGCGCCGGGCAGGTCCGCGAGCAGGAAATTCTTGAAGATGCTGCCCGCGCATTTCATGGTGGGCGGGTATTTCCTGTTGCGGATCTCCAGGATTTTATCGGCGGCCTCGCGCAGTGAGGCGGCATCGCCGGGCTCCATCGTGAGCTGGGCGGAGAAGATGATCCATTCTTTGTGAGCGCTTGAAAATGCTCTCGCGGTAACGGAACTCGCACTGCGGCGTTGTTGAATCCCGCAATGTCGCCGCCATCGAAAAAACGAACCGTCGCGATGCGTTCCGCGATGGAATGGCCGTACGCGCCCGCGTTCCCGTAGATGGCCGCGCCGACGGAACCGGGGATTCCGGTCATGGTTTCGAGGCCCTTCAATCCCGCATCCACGGTGAAATCGACGAGAGCCTGCAGCGATGCGCCGCTTTCGACCATGACGGTCAGGCCATCCGCGCCGATGCGATTATTCGAGAGCTTCAGTACGACGCCGCGAAATCCGGCATCGGAGACGATCAGATTCGTTCCGCCGCCGATCACGACTGTGTCGAGTCCGCTGTCACGCGCGATCCGCCAGGCATGGATAAAGCTGTCCGGCGTTGCGCGTTTCGGCAAAGAGGTCGGCCGGGCCGCCGATGCCGAAGCGCGTGTATTTCGACAGGCAGGCGTCGCGAAGAACGGTGGTTTCGGGCAGCGCGGAGAGTTGCTCGAAGGTTCCGTCTCCTCGAACGCGATTCATTGTTTTAATTATAGGGATGGCGAAAGCGACAGAGCGGGTTTCCGGGATTTCCCGCCGGAGGGGATTGCGTTTCTGCGCGGTCTGAAGAAGAACAACGATCGCGAATGGTTCACGCCGCGCAAATCAACGTTCGAAGACAAGGTGCGGACGCCGATGATCGAACTGGTGAGCGCGCATTCATCGCGAGATGCTGCGCTTCGCGCCGGATTATGTGGGCGAGCCCGCGAAATGCGTTTACCGGATCTATCGCGATACCCGTTTCTCGAAGGACAAGACGCCTTACAAGACTTATGCCTCGGCCCTGCTGCTGCGGCGGAATTTCGACAAGTATGCGGGCAGCGCGGCGATCTATTTCGCGGTGTCGCCGGAAAATATTGAAGTGGCGGGCGGCGTTTATACGCCGGATCGTGAGGTGCTGCTGGCCGTTCGGCAGCATATCGCGGAACATCCCAAAGAGTTCCGCGCGACTTTCGAGACGGCCAAAGATCAGGAAGCTTTTGGCGAGTTGTGGGGCGAGAGCGTGTCGCGCGTTCCGAAGGGGTTCGATGCGGATCATCCGGCGGCGGATCTGATCCGGCGCAAACAGTATCTGCTCGATGCGAAAGTCGATCCAAAACTCGCCGTGACGCCGAAGCTGTTCGGGGAAATCGTGACGCGGATCGAGGCGATGACGCCGTTCGTCGAGTTCCTCAATCAGCCGCTGGTGAAGCGCCAGGCGAAACGAAAACGCGAGGAGAAGTTCCTGCGTTAGACCGGGGCATGAGCAAGTTGCTGTTGATAACTCTCTGTTAACCTGGAATTTCCTCGCGCGATTTACTAACCTGAATTTCACTCGACATGGTCAAAGCCTGGTACGGGCGCCGCATGGACGCCTGGGAAATGGATCTCGCGACGCGCTCGACCGACCGCGTCGTGCGGCCGTTCGACTGGGGCCTCGACTGGACCGCGGGCTGGCCGTTTCAATCCACCGAGCCGGACCCGGAAACGCGCATCCGTGAACTGAACCGGATCGCGCTGGCGCGCAGCGCGGAGTTTTTCGATTACCGCCCGCCGACCGATTTCCGCATCGAGAACTCGTGAGCTCCGTTTCACCTCGGCGGTCGATACTCCGTATCGTGAAAACAATACGGTGCATGCGCGCTATTTCCCGGCCAGTCCGCGATTCAAGCGCGGGCCGAAGGCCGTGGTGGTGCTGCCCCACTGGAACGCCAGCCCGCAGCAGCACGTGGCGTTGTGCGAGGCGATCGCGAAGACCGGGTATTTCGGCGCTGCGCATCAGCCTTCCCTATCACGACCATCGCATGCCGCCGGAGCTTGACGCGCGCCGATTACGCGGTGTCGGCCAACATCGGCCGCACGATCGACGCCACGCGGCAGGCCGTGATCGACGTACGCTCCTGCTACGACTGGCTGGAACAGCGCGGCTATACCGATCTCGGGATTGTCGGCACCAGCCTCGGCTCGTGCTACGCGTTTCTCGCTACCGCGCACGATGCGCGAATCCGCGTGAACGTTTTCAATCACTGCTCGACATATTTCGCGGATGTGGTGTGGACCGGGCTTTCGACGCGCCATATCCGGCAGGGACTCGAAGGTCAGCATCGATGCCGATCGGCTGCGCGCGGCGTGGGATTGCCTCAGCCCCGTGCATTATATGGATCAGTTCGCGGCGCTGAACAAGCGTTCGTTTTTTCTCTATGCCACGTACGACACTACTTTTCTGCCGGAGTTTTCGCGCCAGGTGGTGGAGCATGTGCGGCAGCGGGATCTCGATCACAAGCTGGTGGTGATGCCTTGCGGGCACTACACTCTGGGTGAGGCTCCGTTCAAGTTTGTAGTCGGTTACAAGATCTGTTCGTTTCTGAAACGAAATCTTGTAGTTCAGAATCCGGCAAGACGGTTCAGCACATAATCGACGAACGTCAGAAGAATTGATCCGATAACCGCCGGCAGACACCCGATAACCCGGAAGCCCGGAACCAGTTCGGACGCCAGCTTCAGCATCAGTCCGTTGATCAGAAAATAGACCAGGCCCAGCGACAGAAAGATGAACGGCAGCAGGATGATCTTCAGGATGAGACCCACCGTCGCGCTGACCAGCCCGATCACCAGCGCGGCGATCAGAGCCGAGCCAAAGCTATCGACCTGAATGCCGGGCAGGATGTTGGCCACGATCGAGCAGAGCGACTCCGCTCAGAATCCAGTGAATGAGCCAGCCGCGCATCTTCAGTCCCTTAGTTCCTTAGTTCCTTTCGAAAGCCGCGAATCGCTCTTCGAGATCCGCCTCGAGCCGCGCTTTTTCGTTCTTTTCGAGATAATCGCGGCACGACGTGGTCTTTCGCCGGCGGCGCACGGGGCCGCGGCGGATGCGCGTACTTGCGATCTTTCCAGTAACTCGCGCCCTGGCGCGAATGAATACTCGATGCTGTTGCGCACCAGCTCTTTGAGATCCGCGTAGCTGAGGTTGTAAGTCAGCACGGCGCGCTCGAACTCCTCGGTCAACTGGGAACGCGACACGCCTTCGTCGTCGGTCGAAAGCACTACGGGCACGCCGTGTTTTCGATAGATCGGGAAACGGATGGTCGTCGCCGCGAACGCCGAGAATCACGTCGTTGCTGGTCAGGTTGATCTCGACCGCGATATGGCGATCGCGCATTTCCGCCAGCAGGCCGGCGGGGTCCTTCTCATACATGATATCCACGCCATGGCCGATTCGTTCGGCGTGCCCCAGTTCGACGGCCTCGCGGATATGAAAGCGCAGCCCATCGGGCGGCACGAGCCCCGGCGCAAGTTCGCCCGCATGCAGCGTGACGTGCACGCTGGGGTAGATGCGCTTCGCGTAGTCGACCATCGTCATGTGCAGATGGTAATCGGTCATCGAGGTGTAGCCGTCTTCCGGCTGCACGAAATTCACGGCCACCACTCGCGGATCGGAAGCCGGCCAGCGCGAAGCCGCCCATCACCTGCGCGAAAATCTGCTCTTTCGGGAACTCCCGCAGCACCTGATAGACGTAGCGAACCTGCAACCGGCAGGCGGGCGAATCGGGCGTCTGCGCGCAGCCGAGCTTGTCTATGCGGGTCTGTTCCATCTGATCCACGCGCGTTCGTCATAGCCGAGACCAGTTGCGGCAAGCCCGCCGCTTCGAGCTTCTTTCGCGTGGCGTCGAAATCGTCGGTCAGTCCGACGGTCTTCCCCAGCGCCGCGATCGGCCCGCCGCCGGAAAGCGCCATCAGCTCCAGATACGATTCGTTCTGATCTGCCGCGCGCTGCGGCCACTTCGGCGACCAGGTTGCCGCTGCCGACCGCGCCGAATTTGTCGAAAGTATCGAAGAAATGATCGTGCGCCGATTGCTTGCCCGGAACGAAGTTGCGCATCGAGAAGCTGTCGATCAGAGCGTTGCGCAGCGTGTTGTCGGTTTCGATCGCGGCCGCGTCGACCTGCCCCGCGGCACATGCGGACCTCGCGCAGGCGCGGCTGAGAGCCAGCGCGGCTTTGATCGACGCACAGATGTTCCTCGACGGCGGCGTCGCAGGAAACTCTCCGCGTAGATGGCGCCGGAGAGATGATTGTGCAGGTCGGCGCCTTTCGGCATCCGGTAGAGGAAGGCGTAGAGTTCGAGCGGGCTCTTGCGCAGCTCGGCCAGGCGGCGATCCATTCTGTTCGCAGGGGCGGCGGAAGGAACCGGTTCAGCCGCTGCGCGATCGCGAAAGCACTCAGTAATACGATGCGCGGACTCGCAACATTCGTCTATCATCGCAAAGCCGGCAGGCAAGGGAGTTCAGCAGATCGCGGCGGCGTGCGAATCGTCCGCGTGATACGAACTGCGCACCAGCGGCCCGGCTTCCACGTGCGCGAAGCCCATCTCCGCGCCCGCGCGCCGGTATTCGTCGAACTCCGCCGGCGGAACGTAGCGCACGATCGGCAGATGCTTCGGCGAAGGCCGCAGATACTGGCCGAGCGTCAGGATATCGACGCGGTGATCGTGCAGATCGCGCATCACCTGCAGCACTTCCTCCTGCGTTTCACCCAAGCCCGAGCATCAGACCGGACTTCACCGGCGTCTCCGGACGCAGTTCCTTCGCGTACCGCAGCATCTCGAGCGAGCGCTCGTAACGCGCCCCGAGCCGCACCTGCCGGTAAAGCCGCGGCACGGTTTCGGTGTTGTGGTTGAGCACGTCGGGCCGCGCATCCATCACGATTTTCATCGCCGCATGGCTGCCCTGAAAATCGGGCACGAGCACTTCGACTTTGCAGCCCGGAATGCGCTCGCGAATGGCTTCGATGGTCAGCTTGAAGAGCTCCGCGCCGCCGTCTTTACGGTCGTCGCGATTGACGCTGGTGACCACGGCATAGCGCAATCCCATCACGGCGACGGCTTCGGCCACGCGGCGCGGCTCGTCGTAATCCACCGGCAGCGGCCCGCCTTTTTGCACCGCGCAGAATCCGCAGCGCCGCGTGCAGACGTTGCCGAGGATCATGAACGTAGCGGTGCGGCGATTCCAGCATTCGCCGACGTTCGGGCAGGCGGCGCTCTCGCAGACCGTGTGCAGATTCAGGTCCGTGATCAGCTCTTTCAGTTCGCGATAATTCCGGCCCACGGGAGCGGGCGCGCGAAGCCATTTCGGCCTCTCGCGGCGCCTGCGGGCCAATGGTCACTAACACTCACACCAGTCTATCGCGATACGATTCGGATATTAGACGGCGGAGATTTTCGCGATGATCAGAAGTCATCAGTATGGAACGCGAATACGGATGCGGCGCGGCGAATATCGCTCAGACGCATTGCCGACCGGCTGGGCTGGAAGCTTTGGGACCAGGAGATCACAGCCGAAATCGCGCGCCGGCTGAAGTGCAAAGCCGAACACGGTGCAGGCGCGCGAAGAGCGCTGCGACTCGATGTTTTACCGGCTGGTCAAGACGTTCATGCGGGGCAGTTTCGAGCCGCGCGTGGACACCGCCGATATGGAACTGCTGGATGCCGAACATCTCGCCGATGCTGTTCGAAAAAGTGGTGACGGAGATTGCCGAGCGCGGCAACTGCGTGATCGTGGGGCGCGGCGCGGCGTGGTTTCTGCGCGATCGCGACGACGCTTTCCATGCGTTTCTCTATGCGCCCTATCGACGAGAAAATGCGGCGGCTGCTGGCGCAGGGCGAGAGTCAGAGCGGAAGCCGAACATCTTCTCGAATCGGTGGATCGCGAGCGCGCGGCGTTCGTCCGCAAGTACTACGGCAAGGAATGGCCGGACCGCTCGCTTTACAACATGATGATGAATACCGAGATCGGCGACGAGGCCGTGATCGACGACGATTCTGAATGTGGTGCAAGTCGTCAATGCATCACTTGTCAATGCATCCCAGCCGCAGCGCAGTCGGTTCTCAAGGATGAGTTCCGGACGCAGATTCTCCCATTGCAGATCGTGACCGCTCGAAGCCGCAAGCGCGGCAGCGGGAATCATCCCGATGAGTTCGCTCCCCGCGATCTCGATCTTCCGCTCGTCGCAAAACTGCTTCACCGCGTCGAAGACCACATAGAGCGGGGTGCGCTCGAAATCCACCAGATTGATGGAGACCTGGACCTGGCCGCGCGATTCGAGCGGCAGCCCGATCGATTTCACGGCGGGCAGGCCTCCGGAGGATTCGCGAATCGCGCGCGCGATCTCTCTGCGCGGCGGCCACGATTGGCGGTTCGCAGATTGATATTCCAGGCGACCAGAAACTTGCGCGCACCAACCACGCTGGCGCCGGCCGTGGGATGCCGGCCTTCGCCGAAATCGGGCGCAAGTCCCGCGGGCGCGAGTTTTCGAACGTTTTCCAACCGCTGCGCATTCTGGCCTGAGCGCGGCCGCTTCGTAGAGATAAACCGGGACGCGCAATTCACTCCAGATCCGCGCGCCCATCTCACGCGCGAAGACCTGCGCACTGCTCCAGCGTGAGCTGTCGACGGGAACGAAGGGAATCACATCCGCCGCCCCGAGTCGCGGATGCACGCCGGCATGTCGGCGCAGATCGATCTTCTCCACCGCCACGCGGACTGCAGCGACCGCAGCGTCCATAACCGCCCGCGGCGTTCCGGCGAAAGTGAGCACGGACCGGTTATGGTCCTGGTCTGAAGTGGTATCGAGAAGGAATGCTCCGGGTATCGACGAAACAGCCCGCCGATCGACGCCACAATCACCGGATCGCGCCCTTCCGAAAAGTTCGGTACGCATTCGACGATCAAACGCGGTCTCCCCCCGGAACGGCCGCGCGAATCGTTTCAGAGAATGCGGCACAATGTTTCGACAAAAGCGCCAGAATTTTGTATTTCCACCCAGGAACTACGATGACCTTGCCGCGATCGAACGCGGAGAGCGATGCCTCCACAACGTCGTCCGCCTTCAGCCAGAGCAGAGCGGGAATTGTGCCCGTATCCAGCCCCAGCGTGTGGTGAAACTCAGTCACTGTGAAGCCCGGGCACAGAGCCTGCACCTTGACTGGCGACCGCAGGCCGCGCAGTTCCATGTCGAGCCCTTCGGTGAAGCTGTTGATCCACGCTTTGGTCGCGCAGTAGCTCACATTGCCCGGGCTCTGGCCGAATGCCGCGACGGAGGAAACACTGATGACGCCGCCCCGCTCTCGCGGAACCATGCCTGCGAGCGCGGCATGCGTGAGCCGCATGGTCGCCATCACGTGCACTTCGTGCATGCGCCTCTGGCCTTCGACATCGGCTTCCCAGAATCGCCCGAGAGTGCCGAACCCGGCATTGTTGACCAGCAGTTCGAGGCGCGTCGATTCCCGGATGGCGCGTTCGGTGTTCGCGATGCCTTCTTCGGTCGACAAATCGGCGACGAGAACTTCGACTTTGACGGGAAGCTCCGGCGGCCAGCGCATCGCAGAGAGGTCTTCGCGCCGCGCGAGAAGAATCAGATCGTAGCCGCGCGCGGCGAGTTTGCGGGCAAAGACCGCGCCGATTCCACTCGAAGCGCCGGTGATGAGCGCCACGGGCCGTTGCTGTCGGGATTCCGGCAAGTTAGGCAAGCTATCGGTTCGAAACGATAGAATGGCACATATGAAACTGCTGTGCATCGGCGCCCTGTTCGCACCTCTCTGTTTTGCGCCTTTCCTCTCGGCGCAAAAAGCGACGCCCGCCGGCAAGACTGCGACCGCGGCCCCGGCTCTGACGGCAACGGAGTCCGACGACCCGACGCGCATCATCCTCGACGTCACCCGCGTCAACATCCTGTTCACCGTCACGGACAAGAAAGGCCGCTTCGTCACCGATCTCGGGAAAGACGATTTCGACGTCATCGAGAACAAGAAGCCGCAGACCATTCAGCAGTTCACCGCGGAATCCGATCTGCCGCTGCGCCTCGCCGTACTGGTCGACACCAGCAACAGCATTCGCGAGCAGTTCCGCTTTGAGCAGCAGGCGGCGATCCGCTTTATCCAGAGCGTGGTGCGTCCGCGCGAGGACCGGCTCATGCTGGTGAGCTTCGACAGCGCCGCCGAGCTGGTGAGCGATCTTACCGACGATCTGAAGAAGCTCGAAGAGGGCGTGAAGAGCATGCGGCCGGGCGGCGGAACGTCGTTCTACGACGCCATTTATTTCGCCTGCAAGGAAAAGCTGATGATGGATCAGCCGCGGGATAAATTCCGGCGCGCCATGATCGTGATCAGCGACGGCGAGGACACCGAGAGCCGCGTGTCGCGCGATCAGGCGCTCGAGATGGCGCAGAAGGCCGACGTGGTGATCTACGCGATTTCAACCAACATCACGCGCGACGACAGCGATGGCGACAAGGTGCTCCGCTATCTGGCCGAGGAGACCGGCGGCCAGGCGTTCTTCCCGTTCAAGATCGAAGATCTCGACCAGTCGTTCGAGAACATCGCGAACGAGCTGCGGCACCAGTACAACATCTTTTACCGCCCGGAGCCGCTGAAGGCCGACGGCCTGTATCATCCGGTGACGGTAAAGACGAAGGGGCGGAAGGATCTGGTGATTCGCGCGCGCAAGGGTTATTACGCGCCGAAGCTGTAGGTTTCCCGATGCCGAAGCGACGAATGATCTGGCTGCTGGCAATCCTGCTCACTGCGTTTGCCGCGCCTTCGGCTCCGGGTGCGCGGATCGTCAACTTCGCCGGGGTGCGCGCATCCGCCCAACTCGGCCGAAGCCTTCGTTACGAGCAGGAACCGGCAGCTGAGGCTCGCAAAGACCGCGCTTTACCCGCGGTTCGGAAGTCAGCCGTTTCGGTTCGCCGCGAGAACTCTTTATCGGTCTGGCTTTGTTCGTATTCGCGCTTCCAGCGTCCTCCTCCTGCAATTGCCTCCGCGTGAAGTTTCCCCGCAGCGCAGTACTTAAAGACGTGAAATAACAGGAGGCGACGTGCGCCATTTCTTCAGTTCTCTGTTCGCAGGCGCGCCTGCGGACCGGCATTCCATTCAAACGATTAACCGGTTTCGCGCGGAATTTCGCGAAGCCACCGACGAAAAGCTTCGCGAAATCTGCCATCGCTCAGAAGACTTGAACGAAGTGATCGCAGCGGCAGCAATCGCCGCGCAGCGGGAAGTCGGCCTTGAGCTTTTCGATGTCCAGCTGCAGGGTGCGCTCGCGTTGGCGAACGGCCGCATCGCCGAAATGCAAACCGGCGAAGGCAAGACGCTGACGGCCGTTCCCGCCGTGATCTTTCTCGCGAGAGCCGGTGCGGGCGTTCACGTCATGACCGTCAACGATTACCTGGCGCGCCGCGACGCTCAATGGATGGGCGGAATCTATCGGCGGCTCGGCTTCACTGTCGGCTGCATACAGCAGGGCATGCCCGCGGCGGAGCGGAAACGCGCCTACGCCTGCGACATCACCTACGCCACAGCCAACGAAATCGGTTTCGACTACCTGCGCGATCAGCTGGCGCTCGATCCGGATGAACAGGTGCACCGGCCGTTCGCCTCAGCCCTGATCGACGAAGCGGATTCCATTCTGATCGACGAGGCGCGCATCCCGCTCGTCATCGCCGGTGGCGAGCCCGAAGAGGAACAACTCGCCGTGCGCGCCGACCGCGTGGTGCGGCACTTTCGCAACCGGTACCATTTCACGATCGAAGACCGCTCCCGCAACGTGATCCTGACCGACATCGGCATTCGCGCGGTGGAAGATTCGTTCCGCTGCGGCAATCTCTATGCGCCGGAGAATCTGACGCTCCTGACCGCGGTCCAGGATGCCCTTCACGCGCACGCCCTGCTCCGATGCGATGTCGATTACATCGTGCAGGCCGGATCGATTGAATCGGTGGATGAATTCAAAGGCAGGGTGGCGCGCGACCGCAGATGGCCGGCCGGATTGCATACCGCCATCGAGGCGAAAGAAGGCGTGGCGCTCAAGACGCAGGGCCGCGTGCTGGGCTCGATGACGCTGCAGAATCTGATCGCTCTTTATCCGGCGGTTTGCGGGATGACCGGCACTGCCGCCACGCAGAGGGAAGAATTCCGCAAAATTTATGGGCTCGATGTCGCGGTGATTCCGACCAATCGTCCGATGATTCGGATCGACCACGAAGACGTCGTGCTCGGTACCCTCCGCGAAAAAGAGCAGGCCGTTCTCGAAGAGATCCGGGAAGTGCACGCGACGGGCCGGCCGGTGCTCATCGGGACCGCCAGCGTGGCGGAATCGGAACGGCTGAGCGCCATCCTGCGCAACACGCCGCGCGACATTCCGCACACGGTGTTGAATGCCCGGCACGAAGAGATCGAAGCCGGGTTGATCGCGCGCGCGGGCGACCGGGCAGCCGTCACCATCTCCACCAACATGGCCGGGCGCGGTACCGATATCTGCCTGGGTCCGGGCGTCGCGGAGCTTGGCGGACTCCATGTCATCGGCATGAACCGGCATGAGAGCAGGCGAATCGACTACCAGCTTCGCGGACGCGCGGGTCGCCAGGGCGATCCCGGCAGTTCGCGTTTCTTCGTCTCTTACGAAGACGATATTGTAATCCGGTTTGGAGACGAAAGCTCGCGATTCGGGCACACGCCCGAGTCGGTGCAACGCGCGGTGGAAGGGCAAAACCTCGATACGCGCATCTTCCTCGAGAAATACGAGAGCACCATTGAAGGGCAACGCCAGATGATTCAGCGGCGGCGGCAGGAAGTCCTTATGGAAGAGGGCTCCGATCCGGCGAAACTGGCCACACTGAGTGCCATCGACGATCTCTGGTCGGAACACCTGAATGCGGTCAGCGAACTGCGCGCCGGCGTGCATTGGGCCTCCTGGACGGGCCATGATCCTCTGTTTCAGTATCTGCGGCAGGTTGATGCCATGTTCCGCGAGCTGATGGATCATCTGGAACCTGAGATTGCCCGGCGAATCGAGGAAGCGGCGGCGGGAATCGATCCTTCGCAGCGCGGGGCGACGTGGACGTACCTCACGACAGACCAGCCGTTCGGAAGCTGGAACGAACGGATTATCCGCGGTCTGATGCGGACGACGGGCGGGAAGTCCCGGAATAAATGAGCATGCCCAGCGCGAGCACAGTGATGACGAACAACACCTGACCGAAACGGTTTTCAAACGGTGTTTCGAAGCGCATACGAATGTTGTGCGCGCCTTCGGGCACGTCGATCAGCATGAAATCCATGACCGGCTCGACGCGAACGGGCAGCTCTTTGCCGTTGTCATAAGCGTGCCAGGCGGGGTCCCAGGTCTCCTGCAGGAGCACTGCCTGGCCCGGCTTCGCGGTTGCCTGAACGTCCACTTCATCGAAGCCTTGCCACGAGGCGGGAGCCTCGGGATTAACGGGATTCTCAACAGCCGACACATACTTCGTGAGCCCGCCGGTATCGTCGCCGCCCTGGATTTGCGGCAATGCTTTCATTTGCTCGGTATCGACAATTCGCGCTAAACCGGGATAAACCCGTGGAATGCGATAAATCACGGTGCCATGGCCATCGTCATAGAGTACTGGCACGCCAGCCTCGCGAAACTTCCCGGCGCGTCCGATATCGTGATACGCCTCGAACGAAGTTTTGTCCGGGACAATGGCCGCGCCGGTGCCCAATGCCTGCAACCAGAGCACCGCGAGTTGTCCGCTCTGTTCGTGCAGAATCTGCCAGCCCGCGGTCTTGAGGATCTGGTTCAGCAGACCCTGATCGGATCCGCCATCAAGCTGCTGATTGTCCGACCACGCGTCGAACCAGAAGCGGATCGAGCCGGTGGCGAGAATGCGCTCAGTAGGGATATGATCGTGAACCCACTGAATCGTTTTGTACTCATACACATTCTCGAGGGGCGGCGACTTCGGGAACGGCGACCACGCGTGCTTCAGGTAGCGAAGTGCGGGAGAGAAAGCCAGCAGCGTGAGCAAAACCACGGGGATGCGGAGTTTCGGCCGCAGCCAGAGAGGCCTCAGGACTTCGACCGCGCCAATGGTCAGAACCAGGTCCAGCTCCGGTATGAGCCGGGGAGCTTCCCCCGTCACCCGGAACCCGAAGTAATAAAACCCCAGCACGTAGATGCAGAGAAAGAATGCCGAGCCGGCGACGAAAATTCGCCACTCGAGTTCGGGGCGTCGCGCTGCGAATCGCCAGCTAAGGAAACAATACAACGCAATGGCGACAAGCAGTACAATCGGCCAGCCTGCGCTTCCCGGCTGCGCAACCCATTTGAGGTCGAGCAGAGTGATCCGGACGTAAGAGGGTGTGAGCCAGAAGGCGGACAGGCCATAGGCGATGAGGGGAATCGTGGCGGCGCGCAGTAGCACTGCCCGTGTCCTTTCGCCGTTCCATACGGACCAGACCATGAGGGGATAAAAAATCGCGAGGGAGAATGCTCCGTAGAAATTCGTCGCGGTCACAAGAGCACAAAGAGCGCCCGCCCCGGCGATCGCCGCCGGGCTTCTCCTGCGGAGAGCGATGAGGGCGCAGGCGAGCGCGGCGGGCAGAACGCACAGTGCCGATACGTGGGGTCCCTCGCCATACGTCATCAGCGCATGCAGGCGCTGCGGAACCCACCAGGCGCTGTCATGCCGGATATCCCTCAGCAGCAGAAACGAAGGCGAGAGCAGGGCCGCCGCCGCCGATGCCAGCCAGGCCGCGCCCCGGGACGCCGACCCCACGCGCACGAGCCAGTAGACCGCCGCGATTCCCAGAACATAAAAAATCGCGATAAAGAGGTGGTAGGCGCGCGCCGGTAAAACATGACCAATCTTCGAAATCAGAACCGTTCCATAACGCAGCGCCGGCGGATAGATGTAATCGGTGCGCGTGCCGCAATACCAGAGCGGCTGCCATCCGGGATGCGGAAGCTGTTCGCTCAACATACGCGCGTCCGAGATGAAGGTGCTCTCGATTGACGGCCAGTTGTCGAGGTACTTAAGCCGGAAGAGCGGTTTGATGAGAACGACGGTCAGGCATACCAGGATCAGGCTGTCGAGCAGAACCGTTCGCTTGTAGCTCATCTATCGATTTCTTGCCGTCCAGGCTGCCTACCGTCCGGGCCCGGACTGAGCGGTCTCGAGGGCCCGAACCCGCAACCCGGAGTGCTCCTGTGCCGTCTTCAGCAGGAACCCGAGTGTGGGCTGAGGCTTGATTCGAAGGAATATCTGGTATGAGAACAAGCCTCGCGAAAGCCGGAGAAAGAGGCTGTTGATTTTCATCAACGCGCGGCTGACAAAATTGTCGCCGAGCGCCAGCGGCATCGGCGCGGGGACGCCCTTCCGTTCGATGATGTCGAACCCCGCCTGTTTCACGGCCCGTTCGAACGACCCGAAGGTGAAGAGACGCGTATGCGTGAGATCCAGAATTCCGCGGCGTCCGTAGTTAAACTGCCCGATGAACAGCATGAAGCGCGTGACGAAGAATCCGATGTTGGCGGTGCTGATCATGACCTCGGTCGCGGGATTCATGCTCAGCGCGGTCCGCAGCTGCTCCAGAAAAACCTCAGGCTTTGTCAGATGCTCGATCACATCGAGCATCAGCACACAATTGTATTTTTCGAAATCGAGGGGTGGCAACCCGAAGTTGAGGTCGTGAAGATAAAACGCCTCAAAACCCGGCTGCTCGAGGGGAAATGCGTCGATCCCGTCGACCCGGCACTGCTTGTTCCGCGCCAGGTATGTGCCCATATAGCCGCCCGCGCAGCCGACATCGAGCACCCGGGAGCCGGGCCGCACCCGTTCGAAAGCGAGCGAATGCGGGCTTGTGTAGGAAAACTTGGAAACGTAGTGCTGCGTGCCGCTGGGAGCGCAATCGAATTTGCGGTCGTAGAACAGCCCCGTCTCCTGCAGTCGCGCCTTCAACGCGGCGAGAACCACGTTCCACGCGTACTTCACGCCGTTTACGTAACAGATCTCGTCGCCGTAATACGTAGGGATGGGTAGTTCTTCGATGGGAAGGCCCGCCACCAGAAGCTGGATGATGATCTCCGTGTCGAAATGGAAGTCGTTGGAATTCCGGTCGAAAGGAATGGACGCCAGCGCCCCTGTCGAGTAAATCCGGTATCCGGAATGGAACTCGCTCAAATGCGCGCGCAAAAGCTTGTTTTCGACCCAGGTGAGAATCCGGTTGCCGACGAACTTATAGAGAGGCATCCCGCCCTGGCGCGCTCCCGAAGGCGTGAGCATGCGCGAACCAAAGACCGCCGCGGCCTCGCCTTTACGCAATGGTTCCAGGAGTTCGGGCAGGCATTCCGGCGCGTACTGGCCGTCGCCATGAATCAGGGCCACGAAGTCATAACCCTGCTCGAGCGCGTAATGATAGCCGAGCTTCTGGTTGCCCCCGTAACCCTGGTTTTTCGGATTGAAAAGAACGGTGACAGGGAAAGGCAGCGCAGGGTCCCTGCTGATCGAATGCCCTTGTTCGAAAGTGGCATCCCGCGAAGAATCGTCGATGATCAGGACATCGACATCGTAGGTATTCCGCAGTCCGGCGGGGATTCTGAAGACTACCTCGCGAATGGTTTTTTCCGCGTTGTAGGCAACGATGAAAACCAGAACTCTCGATTTCCCGCCTTCCGCCATGATGCTTACTGAGGATATCATTCGGGGCCGGGGCGGACCCTGGGCCGGGCCGTCAGGGTCCGAAAATGACACGCGGATACCGATCCACGGGGAGTGCGCTTCTTTTTTTCGCCAGACACCACGTTTGTTCCCCGCGGTCCTTCGTGTCATAACCGTGCAGGGCGAGAAGTGTCAACATCTGTCCGCGCCACGGTCCGGCGTAATATTCGATCACGGTCGTGAACAGGCGCTCGACCTCAAAGCCCGCCGCTCTTACCGCGTCGCCCAGTTCGTGCATCGTGTATTCGCGCATATGCCCGATCTCGGGCTCCTCGTCCGGAATCTTATAATGCGAATAAATCTGCGGGTTGTGCCTGCCATCGAGCGCCTTGTTCACGCTGGCCAGGCCGGCGATATTCGGCGTGGTTACCAGGATCGCGCCGCCCTCGCGCAGCACGCGCCGCGATTCCAGCAGCAGGTGCATCGGATCGTACGTCATGTGCTCGATGATTTCGCCCGCGATCACCAGATCGAAATACTGGTCGGGATAAGGGTAGGGGTCCCGCTCGGCGTCGAAATGGTCCACCTCGCAGTGGAAGTCGCGGTCGGGGAAGCGCACCGTCTTGTAGTCGACTTGTCCCCTCGCTCCGAGGTAGGCCCCACGCACTTCGCGATAACCGCAAAGGCGTTCGAGCAGCGGGGTGATCTGCATGTAGCAGCCCAGTTCGAGCACCCGGCCGGTCGCCCCCGGAGGCGGCACCAGGGCGACCGTGCGCGCCAGGCGGGGCATGTGCAGATCGAGATACTGACGCATCGCCGCTCGCGGCTCATGCAGATCGCGCAGCGCCGCCTCGATGGTCTTTAGTTTTGCCGGATCGAAAGGCTCTTCGGCGGATTCGTCGGCAGTGGGGCTCAGGTGGAAGTTCAACCGCCGCAGCAGCCCGCGAATGACGCGCAGATGAACGGGGAGGTCGGACACCAAGGCGATCTTAGCAGGGCGAGCCAATTGCCCGATGCGTAAGCCGGTTACCTGTGGATCGGTGATGTGCGCTCCTGCGTTACTCAAGCCGCACGATACGTTCTCTCGTCACCATCCAGCTTTCGTTCGATTCGGTCGAGCCGCGTGGTAGTTTCATCAAAGCGACGGTTCATGTCGTTTCGGAAGTCTGTCAGGCATGCGCTGAATTCGGACAAGCGTACGTTGTTCGTCCACATCGCCAGAACCAGCGTGATAACGATGGGTAGCGCGACGGTCAGAAATGGTTGGAGGGCGGGAGGCATCCCGCCCTCACTCTACAACGGGCAGAACCTACATTAGTAGCGGTAGTGATCCGGCTTGTACGGGCCTTCCACCGGCACGCCGATATATTCGGCCTGCTCCGGCGTCAGCGTCGTCAGCTTCACGCCGATCTTCTCGAGGTGCAGCCGCGCGACTTCTTCGTCCAGCTTCTTCGGCAGAACGTAAACGCCGGGCTTGTACTTGTCTTTGTTCGCCCACAGATCGAGCTGCGCCAGCGTCTGATTCGAGAAGCTGTTCGACATCACGAAGCTCGGGTGGCCGGTCGCGCAGCCGAGATTCACCAGACGGCCTTCCGCCAGCACGAAAATCGAGTTGCCCGCCGGGAACGTGTACATATCCACCTGCGGCTTGATTTCGATCTTCTTCGCATCGGACTTGTTCAGCTTGTCGACCTGAATTTCGCTGTCGAAGTGGCCGATGTTGCAGACGATCGCCTGATCCTTCATGTGCCGCATATGCTCGAGCGTGATCACATCCAGGTTGCCGGTGGTCGTGACGTAGATATCGCCGCGGCCGAGCGTGTCTTCGACCGTGGTGACTTCGTAGCCTTCCATCGCGGCCTGCAAAGCGTTGATCGGATCGATCTCGGTGATGACCACGCGCGCGCCGAGGCCGCGCAGCGAATGCGCGCTGCCCTTGCCGACATCGCCGTAGCCGCAAACCACGCAGACCTTGCCCGCCACCATCACGTCCGTCGCGCGCTTGATGCCATCGGCCAGCGATTCGCGGCAGCCGTAGAGGTTGTCGAACTTCGATTTCGTCACCGAGTCGTTGACGTTGATCGCGGGAACCAGCAGCGTGCCCGCTTCGTGCATCTTGTAGAGGCGATGAACGCCGGTGGTGGTCTCTTCGGAAACGCCGCGCCAGTCTTTCACCACGTTGTGCCAGCGGGTCTTGTTTTCCGCGTGGATCTTCTTCAGCAAGATCCTTGATGACCTGCTCTTCTTTGTTGCCGGAAGGGGTGTTGACCCAGTCGCTGCCGTTTTCGAGCTCGTAGCCTTTGTGGATGAAGAGCGTGGCATCGCCGCCATCGTCGACGATGAGCTCGGGTCCGAGGCCGCCGGGATGCGTGAGCGCCTGTTCGGTGCACCACCAGTACTCTTCGAGCGTTTCGCCTTTCCACGCAAACACCGGAACGCCGGCTGCCGCGATCGCGGCGGCCGCGTGGTCCTGCGTCGAGAAGATGTTGCAGCTCGCCCAGCGCACGCTCGCGCCCAGGTCGACCAGCGTCTCGATCAGGACCGCGGTCTGAATCGTCATGTGAAGCGATCCGGTGATGCGAATGCCGGCCAGCGGCTTCGTCTTCGCGTACTTGCGGCGGATCGACATCAGGCCGGGCATTTCCTGCTCGGCGACCATAATCTCTTTGCGGCCCCAATCGGCCAGTTTCATGTCGGCGACTTTATAATCGGTGCCGATCGTCGGTAAGGTGGCTGTGCTCATTTTGAATCTCCTATCAATAAATCAAGATACGTTGATATATTAGCATTTAAGGCTGCGTGGCGTCAATACTAAAATCGCTTCGGGTGCTGGCGGATACGAACCGCCTGCGTTTGCTGCTCCTGCTGGAACGCGAGGAGCTTTCCGTGGCGGAGCTTCAGGAAATCCTGTCGACGGGGCAGAGCCGCATTTCGACGCACCTGTCGCAACTGAAGCAGGCGGGCCTGGTGGAAGACCGCAAGCAGGGCAAGAACAGCCTCTACCGGCTGAAAGACCGGCAGCTTGTGGATCTGCTGGATCTTCTCCATGCCGCCGGCAGCGAGATTCCCGAAGCGGCCGGAGATATCAAAGCGCTGCAACTGGTGCTCGAAAAGCGGCGCGACAAGGTGCGCGGCTACTTCGACGAACTGGCGGGAAAGTTCGGCCGGGACTATGTTCCGGGCCGGTCGTGGAAAGGTCTCGCCGAAACCCTGCTGCAGCTGATGCCGCCGATGGTGATCGGCGATCTGGGCGCGGGCGAAGGCACGTTTTCGCAGCTTCTCGCCCAGCGCGCGGAGCATGTGATCGCCGTCGACAATTCCGCAAAGATGGTGGAATTCGGCGCGAAGCTGGCGAGGGAAAACGGCCTGGCGAATCTGGAGTACCGGCTGGGCGATCTGGAATCTCCGCCCATCGAAGAAGCGAACCCTCGATCTCGCATTTTTCAGCCAGAGCCTGCATCATGCGATGCATCCGCAGCAGGCGGTTTGCGCGGCGTACCGGCTTCTGAAGCCCGGCGGCCGCATCGTGATCCTCGATCTGAAACGCCACAGCTTCGAACAGGCGCGCGAAATGTATGCCGACACCTGGCTCGGTTTTTCGGAGGTGGAGCTGCGAGCCTTTCTGGAACAGGCCGGGTTCAACAAGGTGGAGAGCTGGATCGTGGACCGCCAGAAGCAGACGCCGGCGTTTGAAACAATACTGGCCATCGGTTCAAGGCTTTAACGGCCGCACCGAATTGAGGAACTTTTCCTCGTTGCCAGGCATATACACTTTTGAAGAGACGATTCCCTTTAAATGATTAAACCAGCACGAGTTGCCCTGTTATTGTCAGCGGCCTTATCGGCGGTGCCCCTTCCCGCGCAGACGTTCGACTCGAGCGGCAACGGTCTGCTGAGCGGGACGTATTACTTCCGTCACGTGATCTATGCAATCAGCACCCAGGCCGACGAAAACGGAGTTGCTGGAGATATTTCGGAAGCCATCGCGGTGTTCGGCAATATCACGTTCGACGGGAACGGCAACTATTCCATCACGAATGGAATCGCGGCGGATTCGTATGTGAATTCGCAGGAAGGAGCAATCGTGCAGGACGGGCTCTCGTGCTATATCGCGGAAGAGATATGCACCGAGGCTCAGGGTACGGCGGTCGCCGGCACGTACTCCATTTCCGCCAGCGGCTTCGGGTTCATCATCAATCCCGTTACAGGAGACAAGGTTTACGGGCTGGTTTCCGCCAATGGTGTCTTTGTCGGCAGCAGCACTGAAGCCACCGACGCCTACAACGATCTGATGATCGTTGTGGGACCGAATCCGTCGCCCCTCCCGGGAAACTCATTTTTCAACGGTTCGTATTCGGTCGCCGGCTTCTTTCCAGGCGGCAGCCCTCTGAGCTCGGAAGACGCATTCTTCCAGATGAACGCGAATGGGGCAGGCAAGCCTGGGCACCATCAACGTAAGCGGATATGCCGGGGATGACACGACGGTTTCGCAGTCCGTAAGCGCCTCGTATACATTCAGCGGCGGCGCGGCTGTGGTTACTTTCCCCGCTTCCACCACCGCGAGTTTCTTCCCCGGAGGTTCCACCCAGCCCGAATATCTTTATTTCTCGCCGGATGGCAATTTCTTTTTCGGCGGCTCGCCGACCGACGGGTTCGACATTATGGTGGGCGTACGCAACTCGGGTACGCAGAATTTCGGCGGGCTCTATTACAACGCGGGCCTGTTCCAGGACGACTCGCAACTGAGCAGCGATATAGCGTATTTCAACAGCTATTACGGATCTTTCAACGCGACCGCGGCTGGAAATATCCTGCAGCATCAGCGGATCAGCGACTCGTTCAATTCCGGCGCCTACGGTTCCACTTTCGCCGACACTTTCACACCGCCCGTGCCGGCAACTTACACGGATGCGATCGGCGGCGAGCAATACGCAGTGGGCGCGAACGGCGCGATACGCATCGGTCAGGCTCTCTGGCCGTTCATCGGGATCGATGTGGGTTTGCAGGCCCCGGCGTTCAGCGGCCCGAGCGTTTATCTGAATCCGACCGGAATCGTCAATGCGGCCAGTTTTTCGCCGTTCACGGCAGGCGTTTCCCCCGGCGAGTTCGTGACGCTCTACGGCTCCAACCTGGCGCCGGGCACGGACATCTTTACCGGAGCGCCTTTCCCACCAAACTCGACGGCGTACAGGTTCTGGTCAACGGGACTCCCGCGCCGATTTACTTCGTGACCTCGGGGCAGGTGGGCGTCGTTGTGCCGTTCGCAGCGAATGGGTTCCAGGTGGCCCAGTTCCAGGTCGACAACAATGGCGCGGTCTCGAACACCGTAACCATGCTCGTGAACGCCACAACGCCGGGCGTCTTCAGCGCCAACGCCAGCGGTCTCGGGTATGGAGCCATCGAACATGCCGATGGCACACTGGTGACGTCGTCGAGCCCCGCGCAGCCAGGCGAAACGGTAATGATTTTCGTAGCCGGGCTGGGCCTTGTGTTTCCGCCGGTTCCCGATGGCACTCAGGCGCCCGTCAGCCCGTTAAGCTACACCTCTCCGGCGAACGACATCACGGCCGACGTGCACGGAACGGCGGCCACGATCACTTTCGAGGGTCTGGCGCCCTATCTGATCGGTTTGTACCAGATCAATTTGACCATCCCCTCCACGGCCACTGCCGGCGACAATTACGTGGAGATTATGGGACCCGATTCGGATAACCTGCAGGCGCTGATTCCCATTGGATCGGGAGGTACCCCGGGCGCCCGGCCGCGTCAGCGGTCCCGGTCTTACGGAAAAAACATGCGCGCGACGAAGCCGCGATCAGCCGCGTGCTTCTTCGTCTGTAAGACCGGGGGCGCGGCTTCAAGCCGCTTTTCCCCTAACCATCCGGCGCCCCAGCCAGCCGAGTAGGGCCGCCACCACCACGACCGCGCCTGCCGCCAGCCAAAGGCCGTGCATGACCGTGTAAACCAGAGCCGCAACCACTGCTGCCAGAACGAAACATCCACAGGCGCACATAGGAACATTACTGCACGCACAAAAGCGCACAGGAAGAAGGCAGGCCACTGAGAGACGATGGCCTGCCCCACGAGTGTCCAGTTATTTATTGGACAGCAGACTAGCCGGCGACGGCCGCTGACTTCAGAGCGGCGCTCTTCAACGCTTCCGCCTTGTCCGTCTTCTCCCAGGTGAAGGTTGGCTCGTTGCGGCCGAAGTGGCCAAACGCCGCCGTCTTCTGGTAGATCGGATTGCGCAGCTTCAGGTGATCGATGATCCCTTTCGGGGTCAGCGGGAAGTGGCGCGAATAATGTCTTCCATCACGTCCTCCGGAACCTTGCCCGTGCCGAACGAGTTGACCATCACCGAGACCGGCTCGGCAACGCCGATCGCATAAGCCAGCTGCACTTCGGCGCGCGATGCGAGCCCGGAAGCCACCAGGTTCTTCGCGATATAGCGGGCCATGTAGCAGGCCGAGCGATCCACTTTCGTCGGATCTTTGCCCGAGAACGCGCCTCCGCCGTGACGGCCCATGCCGCCGTAGCTGTCGACGATGATCTTGCGGCCCGTAAGGCCCGTGTCGCCGTGCGGTCCGCCGATGACGAAACGGCCCGTCGGATTGATGTGATACTTCGTGTTCGAATCGACCAGGTGCTGCGGAACCACGGCGTCGATGATGTACTTGCGAACGTCCGCGCGCAGCTGCTCGGTCGAAACGTCGTCGCCGTGCTGCGTCGAAATCACCACCGCGTCGATGCGCGTCGGCTTGCCGTTCACGTATTCCACGGAAACCTGGCTCTTGCCATCGGGGCGAAGGTATTTGAGTGTCCCTGCCCGGCGCACCTGCGAAAGCTTCTCACAGAGGCGATGCGCCATCTGGATCGGCAGCGGCATCAGCTCGGGCGTTTCGTCGCACGCATACCCGAACATCAGGCCCTGGTCGCCGGCGCCGCCCGTATCCACACCCATCGCGATGTCGGGCGACTGGGTCTGAACGACGTTGATGATGCCGCAGGTTTTGGCGTCGAAGCCGAACGCCGCGTCGGTGTAGCCGATGTCCGCAATCGTTTTCCGCGCGATGGAAGGTACGTCGATGTGAGCGGTGGTCGTGATCTCGCCCGCAACCACGCAAATGCCCGTCGTGACGAGCACTTCGCAGGCCACGCGCGCCTTGGGATCCTGCGCCAGAACTGCGTCGAGTACGGCGTCGGAAACGTGATCGGCCACTTTGTCCGGGTGACCCTCGGTCACTGATTCGGACGTGAAAAGGTGCCTGTGTTTATGGATTTCTGCCATGGATTCTCCGGAGGTTGATTATACGCTGCTGTCGAATGGACGCGGGAGCACGTGCTGCAGGTTCCCGGCAAACGAAACCAATAGTATATCCAATCGGCACAGCCGAACGCAATAATGCATGCACACGTCCCGAATCGCCTTGCCGACGATCCGTACGTAACAGTATAGTTATAAAAGAGAGCAAAGGAAGCTGCGGCATGGAGTTGTCTCCGAGGGAACAAGCGATTCTCCACTCGATCGTCCGCTCGTACATTGACACCGGCGAGCCGGTGGGGTCGCGGACCATTTCCCGTATGCGCAGCCTGGCGCTGAGCCCGGCCACCATCCGCAACGTGATGGCGGATCTGGCGGACGAAGGCTATCTCGCCCAGCCGCACACCTCCGCGGGCCGGATTCCCACGGGCAAAGCCTTTCGCGATTTTGCCGGCGCCGTGCCTTCGCGGCCGCTGCCGGCCGCCGATCGCGACCGGATTTTCAACCAGATGCAATCCGCCGAATCTCTGGAAGAAAGGGTCGCCATCGCTTCCCGCGTGATGACCGAGATCACCCGCAACGTCGGGATTGCCGCCGCACTGCCATCCTCCGCGCAGGAACTGGAGCATCTGGAACTGATCGCGCTCTCCGACCGCCGCGTGCTCATTATCGTGGCAACGCGGGATCGGATGGTGCGCAACCGCGTGGTCACGCTCGATCGCGCCATGACCCCGGACCAGCTGATCCACCTGCGCAACTACGTGAATGTGAACTTCGTCGGCTGGACGCTCGAGAAAGCGCGGGCCGAACTGCTCCGCCGGATCGAAGAAGAGCGCGCCATGTACGACGCGGTTCTGCAGCAGTTGACACTGCTTTGCCAGAAGGGGTTGTTGCTGGCGGATCAGGACCCTCAGCTGGCCATGGATGGCGCGTCTTACCTCGTGGGCCTCGACCTGCATCTGACCCGCGAAAGAATGCGGGAACTTTTCCGCGCGCTCGAAGAAAAGAAACACGTGGTGGCGCTGCTCGACCGTTTTCTCGAGACGTCGCAGGGCCAGATCGGCATTCACGTGGGTCTTGAGGACGCTCACCCCGCGATGAGCGATCTCACCCTGATCGGGGTCACAATCGACATGCCTTCGGGTCTGCGTGCCCGCATCGCCGTGCTCGGTCCGATGCGCATGCAGTACGAGAAGGTGATTTCGACGGTCCTCGAAATCGGCCGGACTTTCGAAATCCTGCAATCGTAAATCGACCGCGATTCACGATCGCGTCAGAAACATCGTGAAGTCGTACTCGTAGCCGGCGTAGACCAGGCCATAGCCGTCCGTGGTGCGCTTATCGACCACCAGCCGGAAGTCGTAGGCGCAGGCACCCATCTCGACACTGTTGTACTGGTTGCCGTAGTAGCGGGTAGCGAACGACGCCGAACCTGCCCACTTGTTGGTTCCATTGATGTGAGCGGCGTAGTTGTCGTAGGCCGGGCTCCAGCCCGGTGGTGGTGGTGGCGTGGGCGGGCTGGGGGGCGGCATCACATAATTGTTCGCGCCCCAGATCGCGTTGACGGAATAGTCCCGGAGGTGTCCGGCGGGGTCGGATGCCTCGAAGTCAACCTCCAGATAGTCGCTTGAGGAACTGCCGAGATTAGCCGGTTGGCACGCACCCACCTTCGAGCCCGATATGTTTATCCCGGTGATGATTACCGACGACGGCGGAGTATTGTCGATCTGCAGCTTGAGCGTGCCGTAGAAGGGGTCAAGGTATGTAAGCCATGTCGCAAGGGTCCCGTCGCCTACGATTCCCCCGCCCGCGGTGTAGCCTATGGCGCGCAGCGTCACCACCGTCCCCGTTGGCAGCGTGGTCGAGTCCAGTTGCGCAATCAGATCGGGGAAAGCCCACGGAGTGGTTCCCGGATTGCCCGGCAGTTGGTAAAGGTCGGGGACGCCGCTTACCGTGGTCGGCCCCATGGCCTGGGAAACCCAGTTTTCCGTTGAAAAGTCGAAATAGCTGTTGGTCAGAGGGTCGGCGACATTGCTCCACGGTCCCGGCCCGTTGGCCGCCTGAGCGCCTGGCGCCCACTGCACCTGGTAGTATTGCGCGCCCAGGCCGATCAGCCCGGCGCCGAACCAGGCTCCGATCCAGAGAGTGCCCCCGAACGGCGCGTCCGAATCCGCCGTCGTATACATGTACGGCCCCGATCCCTCGTTCGGGTAAGCATACCCGTTCGTCTGACTGATCGACCCGGTAACGATGTTCCCCACCCTGGTGAACACGAACTCGTTGCCGGCGGGCGCGCCGGTCGTGGAGGGGCTGCTGGTGACCAGTGTCCCGCTTGCCTTGAGCGTCACGTTCACGACATCCGCGATCGACCATCGCGTGTCGGTGGCGGGGTTTTCCTGGTAGATATAGGTGGTGGTGCCTGCGACGGTCTGGGAAACCCGCAGAATCACGTTGGGTCTGGGAGGCGATGCGAACGTGAACGGCGCCGAGAAGGTGCCGTTCAGCGCCGTCGTGGTTGTGGTCAGCAGGCTTGTCGTGTATCCAGGCATATTCACCTGGAATACCTGGACCGTAGCGTAGGGAACCGGTTGGCCGTTCGCGGCCGAGACGACCGATCCCTGAACCAGGAAGTGACTCATTTGTTTGCGCCTCCTTTGCGCTGCTCTGCAATGCGGACCAGAGTGGTCCCTGGAATAGCCACCTGAACCGGCGCCCTGTATACAACTTCCTTCTTCGGGAAGAACACCGGCAGCGGAGGCTGCGTCAACAGGGGTTGAGGGCACGAGGGCCGTGTCGGTGGGCGCCTCCTGGCGGGCCCGGGCGCTGCGTTCAACGTGATGCCTCCGACAAGCTTTCCATCGGCCAACAGGCCCAGCGTAATCAACTGTCCCTGCTTGAACTCCCCTTCAGGTCTGGTAATCGCAAACGTCACGAACCTTTCTTCTCCGGCTTCGAGGGTGACCTTCACGGTCTCGTTGCGCGAGATCGGCCGCGCCTTCTTCTCCTCCCGCGGCTTCTCGGTTCCGCGAAGGTTCAGAAACCATTTTTCCGGCAAATGCTGGGCCACGATTTCATAAGTCCTGGGCTCCGGCTCGCTGTTCACCACCAGCAAGGCTACTGTGGGGAACGGAGAAGCCGAAATCACGTTGCCGAAGTTGCTCTGCGTCGCGTTTCCCGGTGTAAGCTGAACCTCCACGCAGAGATGGTTGAACGCTCCCAGGGGATACGGCCAAAGTCCTCCGTTGGTGTCGGTGACGTCGCTCAGGTCCCACTGCACTTCGGTCTGCAACTGCCCGGTGGGTGATCCGGAGGGCCCGAGGGTGACGGAATACTGCGCGATCTGTTCGAACTGGAACTGGGTCCATGTGCCTCCGACCATCGCGTAAGGCGTGAAACCGACCGTTACCTGAGTGGTTCCGGCTGCGTTCCCGTTGTTCGTAACCACCACGAACAGCCGATTGTCGGCTACTCCTATCTCAGGTTCTCCGGGCAGGTTCACATTCGTCCAGTATTCGAAGGGGCCAGTCGTATGCGGAGCTGTGGTGGTGTTCTCGACGCGGCTTCCAGTGTTATCGACAAAGATATCGGGGCTGGTCCATCCCGGCCAGGTATCGGGATAGCCTGTTTCCACGGGGACTGTGGTCTTCCATGGTGTTATGTAGGGGTCGAACGGCACAATTATTTCCCTCCATGTTTCAGAGAATGCACAGGCATATATCAGTTTAGTAACAGTTATATGTCTGTATTTCCCGCTTAGTATTTCCGGGACGGAGTCAGTATATATGCAATTCCCTTTGTAAGCGCAACAATTATTTTTTAAATTTCCTTTTTTCGGACCGTTCCAGCCGGTACTGTGCGATAACGTTCAACGGCGTTCGATGAGCCTTGCGGCGCAACGCGTAAAACCTCACAATTTTTCTGCGTCCTACTCGGTGGCCAGGCATCGGGGATTGGTTACTTTGATACCCGAGACAATTTTGGAAAGATCACCCACGGGGCAGATTCGGTGCATGAACGTGCTCGGGCATCGCTACCCAACTTCCGAAGCAGCCGGTGGTAGAAGTCCCGATAGGCTGAACGCCTGTCGTTCCGGATTTACAGGACTTCTGCGCGGGCATCAAAAACCTTGTCGAAGGCTAAGAATCCGGCCCCTTCTGTAGTCCACGACTCCGCTATCCGTTGCACGGGAAGTGAGCCGGCGAGACGCCAGGTGAGGAAGCAGGTGGAATTTCTCAGGAAAATCGAGGAACGCGGCTGGTAGCCGCATCTCCACCAGCCCTGCGATACGCTCGGGCGGCCCGGGTTTTTCGGCCCATTCGCAAATGCTCCAACTTTTATGTCCCACACCCTCAACCACCCGGCGCCAGCACAATTCAACAGACCGATGCTAATCTGAAATTGGCGTGACTTTGGAAAACAACGACACACAGACGGACGGTTTGGCGCCGGAAAGCCTCGCGACCGATCAGCAGGCAGACCAGTTGCGCATCGAGCGCGATGGCCTGAAAGTGGAACGCGACGAGCTGAAAGAGCTCCTTCTTCGCCGCCAGGCCGAGTTCGACAATTTCCGCAAGCGCACGGAAAAAGAGCGCTCTGAATTCCTGCAGTACGCGGGAATGGATCTGGTCCGGGAGATGCTGCCGATTCTCGACGATTTCGACCGCGCCCGAAAGGCTGAAGCGGGCAACCCGGAATATGCGAAAGGCGTGGATCTGATCTACGGCCGCATGTACGAAACGTTGAAGAAGGTGGGGCTTGAGCCGATCGAAACGGCCGGGCAGAGCTTCGATCCGCATCTTCATCAGGCTGTTGAGCGTGTCGAAGCCAAAGACGCGGCGAAAGACGCGAAAGACGGAACGATCCTCGCGGAATTCCAGCGTGGCTATCTTTTCAAAGGAAAGCTGCTGCGCCCTTCCATGGTGAAGGTCGCGGTGCATTCATAAATACAGCAATTCGAACATGCCGGTGACAAAACGCGATTATTACGAAGTGCTGGGCGTTGACCGCGGCGCGGCGGAGCAGGAGTTGAAGGCCGCCTACCGCAAACTGGCGCTGCAGTTTCATCCGGACCGCAATCCGGGCGACCATGCGTCGGAAGAGAAGTTCAAGGAAGCGGCGGAGGCGTACAGCGTTCTTTCGGATCCGCAGAAACGCGCGGCCTACGACGCCTACGGCCATCAGGGCCTTTCCGGTATGGGCGGGGGCGGCTTCGATCCCTCGTCCGTGGATCTCGGAGACATCCTCAGCCAGGTCTTCGGGTTCGGCGACATATTCGGCCAGCAGCGCGGCGGCGGACGCACGCGCGCCGCCAAGGGTGACGATCTTCGCTACGACCTGACGCTCACGTTTGAGGATGCCGCATTCGGCAAGGCGGTCGAACTCCAGGTTCCGAAGCTGGAGGCATGCGGGCGCTGCCAGGGAAAGGGCGCGGAGCCCGGCAGCGGCTCCATCACCTGTCCGGCCTGCAACGGGCGTGGCGAGCAGATTTACTCGCAGGGATTTCTTTCCGTTCGCCGCACCTGTTCCAGCTGCGGCGGCATGGGGCAGATCGTGAAACAGGTTTGCCGCGAGTGCCGGGGCGAGGGCTACCGGCAGGTCCAGAAACGGTTAAAAGTCACCGTGCCGGCCGGAATCGCCGATGGCAACCGCCTGCGGGTCCCGGGCGAAGGACAGCCGGGCGCGCAGGGCGGACCGAACGGCGACCTCTATATCTTTTTCACGGTCAAAGAGCACTCGATTTTCGAAAGGCACGAGAACGATCTGCACTGCAGCATTCCGGTCACCGTGGCGCAGGCGGTCCTCGGCGATGAAATCAAGGTGCCTACGCTCGAAGGCCCGCTCCCGCTGGTCATCCCGGAAGGGACGCAGAGCGGCGCCGAACTGCGGATCAAGGGCAGGGGCGTGCCCGAGGTGCAGGGCCGCGGGCGCGGCGATCTCGTGGTTCATATCGACGTGAAAATTCCGTCGAAGCTGTCGCGCGAGCAGCGCAAGCTGTTCGAACAGCTTGCGGAAACGCTGCCGGCGAACAACGAGCCGCACGAGAAGGGTTTGTTCGAGAAGGTCAAAGACCTTTTCATGTAGGCTGGGTACCCCTCAAGGCAGCTCTGCTCAAGGCAGGTGTTCGTCCGCCCATCGAACCCGTTCCATCTGCGCATCATACTCCCCGACCGCGCACTCGAGGTTAATGTAACGAAACCCTCTGAGCGCGGCCAACCGTGAAAGGGAGCCATCATCGGGATTGGGTTCGCTTTGTAAAACGACGTTGTAGGGCGACTGCTTCAAAATTCCGAAATCCTCCCGATCCGTGCAAAGAAAGAAGTTGCGTGGCTGCGCCGGCTGCTTGATCGACGTGTCGTTACTCGCCGCCAACTCATCCTGGACCGAATAATCCCGGTTATTGTGCAGAGCGAACAGCCGGCTGCCCTTGCCCGGCGTGAGATGCTTCAGAAGCGTCCCGCGCCCGCGATCCAGATAGTCGAGCACGTCGATCAGCCGCTCCACATCCACACCCGGGTTGAGGCCGCGGATGCTGAAGTCCGCGCCTGCGCGTGAAAACAGTCGGTTCGGGTCGACCCTCAAGCCGCGTATCTCCACCGTGCGTTCTTTGCCGGTAACGATGTAAGCCACGCCGTAAGCCGCGCCGTCGTGGTCGCCGATGTATTTCGCAAGCACATCGCGCGCGGTATCTTCATCTCCGTGAATCATCAGATAGCGCCGCGGGCTGCGTCCGTGCCGAATGACGCGGAACGGAATGCCGCAGAGTTTAGTCTCTTGGCGGTGGAAGAAAGGGACCCATCCCAAAAGAAAGGACCGCCGCCCCACCTGCACCTGGTCTTCGCGCCGCATCTCTCTGAAACGTCTCCAGTGAGCTCGATAATGGAACAGGGCGCGATTGAGGACCGCGCCCTCTTTTACAGCGCTGGTTGCGGAGGCGGCCGGCGTTTTCTCGGCGCCGCGGCTTTGCGGGGACGCTTGGGGGGCGCTACCACATTGCCATCGACCTCGGCCCCTGCGCTTGCGCCCGCCTTTCTTCACCCGCGGCGAGCCGGCGGTCGGCTGGCCGGGAACAACCGGCTGCGGCTCTTCGATCTCCTCTTCGATCTCGACGGGCATCGGAGGCGGCTCCGGCTCCGGGATCGCCGGCGGATGGAACTCCGCTCCGAGATAAACCAGCAGGCTCTCGGTCGCCTCATCGGGCTCGATGCGCACCACCGTCTTATCCTGCGCGTAATTCAGAAACTCGCTGAACTCCTGGAACCCGAAAGTCTTCCAGTCGAACTCCGGCGACTTCTTCGCGCACCCAGCCCTGTGAGCTCGTCCGCGCTGACGCCTTCTTCCATCTCGAGGCGATGATTTTCCAGCACATCGCGCAGCGCCGGCAGCGCTTCTTCCGGACGCACCGTCTTCTCGGGCGCGCCGGTCCGTTTGCGCTGGATCATGTAGCGGCCTTCGCCGCCCGTCACCTGCACCAGATCGGCCTTGCGCAGCCGCTCGATGAAATCGGTGAACGATCCGGCGCCATACGCGCGCTCGCTGAAGCTCGAATCCAGCTGCAGCATGGTCGATTTCAGCAGACCCAGCTGCGGGCGCACTTCGCGCCGTTCGAGCACCTGCAGCGCGCGCTCCACGAGCGGCATCGCCTGATGCAGATCGAGCGCCGGCGGGCGGCGCTCCGCCCTGCTGCCGCTGTTCCCGCGGCATTGATGCCGAAGCCGCCGACGGCGGCCGACGCGCTGGGGCTGAATCCGCTCCTGCTGCTGCGGATGCGGCTGCTGCTGCGGATGATGATGCTCGCGCGGCGCGCGTGACGACCGGCTGTCGTCCAGCATCGATTCGTAGCTGATGAACTCATGACAGTTCTTCTGCAGAATCGTGCTCGTGAACGCTTTTCCGCCCACCACGAACACCGTCTTGTCGTACTGCTTCAGCTTGTTGACCAGCGCCATGAAGTCGCTGTCGCCGCTGATGATGGCAAAGGCGTTGATGTGATCGTGCGTGAACGCCAGTTCCAGCGCATCGAGCGCCAGATTGATATCGCCGCCGTTCTTGTCGCCGCGCGGCGAGGGATCGCGCTGCACCATCTGCACCGCGTATTCGGAGAGCTGCCGCGTGGAATTCTCCAGCTTTCCCCAGTTCGCGTAGGCGATCTTGGTGATGATCTCGCCCCGCTCTTTCAGCGCTTCGAGCACGATCGAAACGTCGAATTCCCGCTGCAGCGTCGATTTGACGCCGATCTCTATATTGTCGAAGTCGATGAAGACCGCGATCTTCAGGTGCTTATCCATATTCACCTTCGCGAATTGCGCAAATTCAAGCTGCGCTCCTTCCTGTTATCAGACCGCCTGTATTCGGACAGCCTGTTGTCAGACCGCCTTTCGTCCGCTACTTGCCGCCTGCCGGACCGCTGAGACGATGGTCTCAAGCGAGGCCCCGGGCTGGAAGACGGCAGCTACTCCCTGTCTCTCCAGATCGCGAGCGTCTTCATCCGGGATAATGCCGCCGACGACTACTTTTACGCCGGCCATTTCCTTCTCGCGCAACAACTCCAGCACGCGGGGCACGATGGCGTTATGCGCTCCGGAGAGGATTGAAAGTCCGATCACCTGCACGTCTTCCTGCAGGGCGGCATTCACAATCATTTCCGGGGTCTGTCGCAAACCAGTATAAATGACTTCCATGCCCGCGTCGCGCAGGGCCCTCGCAATGATCTTCGCGCCACGGTCGTGGCCGTCGAGGCCCGGCTTCGCTACAAGCACCCGAATCGGATATGCGCCTGGCAATTCTTATTATGCCGTCTTTCGGCCGGCCGGTTTACAGCGACCAGTGCCAGCGCAGCCCGACGTACGCTCCGGAAAGCGTATCGGTCAAATACTCCTCGGCCTGGGGCGAGGTCTTGAAATGCAGCACCTTTGCCCCGAAAAGCCCTTCCCACGATCCATGCCGATACGATAGCGTTGCGCCCGCATCCCAGATATTGGAGTGGTGTGGAATGCCGAAACCGGAGATATCTCCGCGCAACAGAACGTGAGGCGACAACGCGTACTCGGCGGCGATCCCGAAGGTCGGCAGGAAGATCTGTTTCGTCCCCACCGCCGTTCCCGAGCCCGGGCCCTCAATCGCATCCAGCGCCTGGGAATCGGTCGTGCTCTTCATGTGGATGTACTGAAATTCCCACAGCGACTTCAACCGGAACTTCGCCACCGGAAACTTGTGCGGGAACAACAGATCGTCGAGATAAAACTTGGACGCAAAAAACTGGTACTGCGTGGTCAGCGTGTCGCCCTGTGCGTAAGTAACGCCGAACACGTCCGTTTGGGCCGGCGTGTTTTGAGTTCCGTCGCCCTTGGCCAGCATGGATTCGAAATGCAGGGTCCCCGTGCGCGTGATCGGCATGCTCACCTCAATGCCCGGCACCGCTGTCTTTGGCTTTCCCAGGCCGTCGAGTGTCTCGTATCCGAGCGCCTGAACTCCCCCTGTCAAGTCGGGGCCCGCTGTGCTCCCGAACGACGCCATGTAGAACACACCGAACGTCAGCGTGCGCGGATCGGGATAGTCGGGTGCGGGCGGCTGCGCGCTCCGTGGAGGCGCCGGTGGCGGAGTTGCCGGCGCGGCTGGCGCCGCCGGAGACTGGGTGTTCTGCGCCTCGCAGAGGGAAACCACGCAGATCGAAAACAGCAGGGACAAGGCACGAGCTTCCAAACGACAAAACTTCAAGAGTCATCCTTTCACGGCCGGACTGTTAGGTACGGACTCGTTCCGCTGAATCCAGGCACCAAGTTCAAATTGTACAGGTATGCACCTGTTAACCTTTGGCTATCGAAATGATTGGCGTATATTGAAGTTACGAAACGCCGCTGCCCGCCGAATCACAGTAGTATTGAACTGCCCGGGATCTTGCGGAGGACGAAACGTGGATTTTGTCGAAGCCTGTAAAGAGTGCCAGCGTCTCTCGTCGGCCTACGAAGCCGCCACCATGGAGTGGTTTCGCCTGCAGGGCCAACTCCGCATCGCCGAATATTCGCGCGAGGAAGAGGCGTCCCACAGAATCGTGGCCGAGATCAATTCCACTGCCCGTCGGCGGCACTCGATCCGCGAAGAGACAGAAAACCACAATCGCATTGTCCACGCGCGCACGAGTTCCGCCTCCAGCTGAAGTGAGCGGGCGTTTGCGCCTGCGTGTTTTGTTTCTCCTGGCTTACACTCATATCTGTGGCGGCTAATTTACTGCCCGCGGCCGTGGCAGTCGGCGAATTGGCCGATCGCCCGGGCATCCGCGAGGCTCTGCAATGGTTTACCCGGGAAAAGCAGTGGGTCAATGAGATTCATCTGCAGCTTTGCCGCGTTCCCGCACCCACTTTTCTGGAACAGCAGCGCGCCGAATGGGTCGCCGGCCAGTTCCGCGGCCTCGGCTGGCACGTAAGCATCGACCGCGCCGGCAACGTTCTTGCGTCCCTGAATGCCGCGCCGGAAGGCCCCCTGCTGGCCCTGACGGCCCATCTTGACACCGTTCTCGCGCCGCGCACAAAGGAAGACGTTTCCATAGACCGCGACGGCGACATGCGCGGTCCAGGGGTCTCCGATAACGGCGCCGGCCTCGCGGCCCTCCTGGCTGTCGCCAAGGCGCTGAAATCCACGCCGGAAACGCCCGATATCTGGAACCGCCTGCTGCTGGTCGCCAACGTCGGTGAGGAGGGCGAGGGCGACTTGCGCGGCATCCGGCACATCTGCCGTCAGGCCGAACTGACCAGCCGCATCTGCGCATTTCTCGTGCTCGACGGCGCGGCCACCGACCACATCACCACACAGGCCCTGGCCAGCCGCCGCTACGAGATCGTTTTTTCCGGCTCGGGCGGGCATAGCTGGAGCGATTTCGGGATCGGCAACCCGGTCCACGCTCTGAGCCGCGCGATTACCTTTTTCATCGACCAGCACCCCGTCGATCCGCGATCCACCCCGAAGACCTCGGTGAATGTGGGCATCGTCGAAGGTGGCGCCAGCGTCAACGCGATTCCCGCCAGCGCCCGCGCCAGGATCGATATCCGTTCCGAGAGCGACGAAAAGATCGACCAGTTGGTGACGGCGTTGCATAGCGCGGTGTCACGCGCCGAGGAAATCGAGAACGCGCGGGCCATCGGATCGAAAATAACGGCCAGAATCAAGGAAATCGGCAGCCGCCCGGGAGCGCGGCTGCCGGGCGACGCGCCGATCATCGCCCGCATCCGCTCGGTTGATGCGCACCTTGGAATCCGCTCCCGGCTGGATTGCGCTTCGACCGATGCCAATATTCCTCTCTCCCTCGGAATCCCCGCCGTCTGCATCGGCGCGGGCGGGCAGGGAGGCGGCGCCCATACCACCGCGGAATGGTATCGTTCGGCGGGGCGCGATCTGGGGCTCAAGCGAATTCTTCTGGCGGCGGCGCTGCTCCTGCTGGACAGTTCACCGGAGTAACCGCACCTGACCCGACACATGCGAACCCGAGCCGAGCCAGCTCTCGCCGGAATCACCATCATCTGGGGAACGACGTTTGTCATGGTCAAATCGGCCCTGGCGGATGTGTCACCCTTCCTTTTCATCGCGCTGCGCTTCACCCTTGCCGCCATTACCCTGGCCTTCATCTACCGGAAAGCCCTGCGCCGCGCGGCACTGGGACCCGGCTTGCTGGCGGGGGGCCTTCTGTTCACGGCCTATGCTTTCCAGACGCTCGGCCTGGAACTGACCACTCCTTCAAAATCGGCTTTTTTGACCGGATTGTCGATTCCGATGGTACCTTTGGCGAGTTCGCTCGTCTATGGAAACAAGCCGCGCCTGGTGGAGGCCGCCGGTATCCTTGTGGCCACCTTTGGCATGATTCTGATGACCTTGCCCGCGGGGGGATTCGGGATCAGCCGGGGAGATCTTCTGAGCTTTCTCTGCGCGGTAACTTTTGCGCTTCATATTGTTGTGATTGGTCATTTTTCGCCGCTGATGGGCTTTGAATCGCTCGCCGTCATCCAGATCGCCGTGGCCGCCGCGGCGGGGTTGGTTTTGTCTCCGCTGGTGGAGACGATGCGCTTTCATCTTTCCCCGGGAGCGGTAATGGCGGTTCTGGTCACCGGCCTGCTGGCGACGGCGCTGGCATTCACCACCATGGTGTGGGCTCAGCAATACACGTCGCCCACCAGAGCGGCGCTGATCTTCGCGCTGGAGCCGGTGGTCGCCTGGTTGACCTCGTACACGCTGACCGGCGAGACTATGGCCATTCGCGGTAAAGTAGGAGCGGGCACGATTTTGGCCGGTATCCTGCTCGTGGAGTTGACCAGGGGCGGCTCGACCGGGACCGGGCGCGCACCTGAAACGAACGGTGCCGCGGGGACATCTTAAGAAGCAACAAATCGTGCCGGCGGTTTTTTTTGAGGAGTGAATGAAAATGAGTTTCTACGACAAAATGCGCAAACAGAAGTTCCTGTCTCTTACCGTGATGCTCTTTGCGCTGTCCATCGCCATTCTCATCGGTGCGATCGCGCAGACGAGTGTGAAGGCCCAGAACGGCCAGACCGCCGCGCCGGACGCGTCCCCTTTGACCATCCCGCCCGCCGCCCCGATGGAGAACGAGTTTACGCGCATTGCCAAGGAGCTTGAGCCTTCCGTGGTCAACATCTCGGTCGACTACATCCCCAAGGCCACCAGTCAGAGCAAGGCCAACCCGCGCCGCCGCCAGCAGTCTCCCAACGACGATGACGATCAGGGCAGCCTGCCCGACCTCTTTCAGCGCTTCTTCGGCCAGGGTGGCCAAGGTGGCGGAGGGCTTCAGTTCGGGGAGCCCCAGGATCAGCGCAGCGAGAGCCTCGGCTCGGGCGTTGTCGTCGATCGCAACGGATATATCCTGACGAACAACCACGTGGTCGAGAAGGCCACCACGATCAAAGTGAAGTTCATGAACGATCCGACCGAGTATCCGGCCACCGTGATCGGCACGGACAAAGATACGGACCTCGCGGTCATCCACGTCGATCGCAAAGGCCTTGCGGCGGCGCGGATCGGTAATTCCGACGCCATGCAGCCCGGCGACTGGTCGGTCGCGATCGGGTCTCCGTTCGGCTTCCAGGCTACAGTGACCGCGGGCATCATCAGCGCCATTTCGCGCGATATCCCGGGCGATTCCAGCAGCTTCCAGCACTTCATTCAGACCGACGCAGCCATCAATCCCGGAAACAGCGGCGGACCGCTCGCCAATATCAAGGGCGAGGTCATCGGCATCAACACTATGATTGCGAGCCGAAGCGGCGGTTATCAGGGCATCGGTTTCGCCATGCCGATCAACACTGCGGTCAAAGTCTATAACGTGATCATCAAAGCCGGCCACATGACACGCGGCTCGATCGGGATCACCTTCGACCCGGAGCAGAACGTGGCGCTGCTCAAGGTGTATGGCGCCGATCACGGCATCTTCGTCCGCACGGTGGTGGCGAACGGCCCGGCGGAAAAGGCAGGCGTGAAAGAACAGGACGTTCTCACCTCGATCAACGGCAAACAGATAACCAAAGGTCAGGATCTGATTGACCTGGTCGCGGACAGCCCGCTCGGCAGCAAAGTCAGGGTAGGGCTGATCCGGGACAAGAAACCCATGACGCTCGATGTCGTGATTGCCGACCGGACCAAGCTCTTCGCCAACGTGCCGGGAGGGAACGCACCGGACGAGCCGGAGGCCGAGCCGAATACCTCACAGATGAAGTTCGGCATGTCGGTTCAGGACCTCAGATCGATAGACCGCCAGAACATGGGTTACAAGGGCAGCGGCGGTGTGCTGATCGCTTCCATCGAGCCCGGCTCTTTTGCGGATGATATCGGCCTTCAGAAGGACGACGTCATCGTCGAGTTGAACCGGCAGAAGGTCAGCAGCCGCGAAGATATCCGGCGCATTCAAGGCACGCTGAAACCGGGCGACGCCGTCGCATTCCAGGTAATGCGGCAGGCGAAGGGTCCGCGCGGCGGTGGCGGCGAATGGCAGCCGATCTTCGCGGCAGGTACCGTGCCCGCCGGCAACCAATAACGACCGCGCTTTCAATCGCGTACAATGCAGAGGGGCGGTCGATGCCCTCTGCCTCACCGCATGAAAAATGCACTCTTTCTTTTTCTGAGCGCCGTCTTTGCCGCGTCCGTCGCTGTCCCGCAGTCGGCAACGAATACGAATACGAAGCCGGGTTCGCCTTCAAAAAAGAAGACCGCTGCCCAAAAGAAGACCACATCCTCGAAAAAATCCGTGACGACGGCCGCTCGGTGGCAACCCCGGCAGTTGACGCCGACACCCGAGCGCTATAAGGAAATCCAGCAGGCCCTGGTCGACAAAGGCTATCTGAAGTCCGAGCCGAACGGCGTTTGGGACGCGCAGTCGAGCGACGCGCTGCGCCAGTTCCAGACCGACCGGAAGTTGAGTCCGACGGGCAGGATTTCATCGGCATCGCTGATCGAACTGGGCCTTGGCCCGAAGAATGACGCCACTGCAAAACCGGCCGAACCAGCGCCGGTTGCCCCAGCCCCCGTTGCCCCGACGCCGGAAAACTGATGACCGTGGTCGCTGCCGGGCTGATCGAGCGTGACGGCAAAGTCCTCGTTTGCCGGCGGCGACCGGAACAGCCACACCCGCTCAAGTGGGAATTCCCCGGGGGTAAGGTCGAAGCGGGGGAGTCTCCGCAGGCCGCGTTGGCGCGGGAGCTACGCGAAGAACTGGGCATCGGGGCCACAATCGGCTCCGAGTTGATGCGTTACGAGTTCGCCTATCCCGGAAAGCAATCCATTCTCCTGATCTTCCTCCCGGTAACAGTCTGGTCGGGCGAACTCGAAAACCGTGTATTCGAAACGATTGTCTGGGAACGTCCCGACGCACTCGAAAGCTATGACTTTATCGAAGGAGACAGCCGCTTCCTCGCAGCCTTTACTGGCCCGGAATGGAAAACGGAACGTCGTGCGCCTGGTTGAGGGACTTTGTCAGTTCCAGGTCGATCAGGTCGAGCGACGCCTGGTTGTGAGTGTTCTGCGTCGTGACGTAGTGCAGTGTTTTATCTTCGACCCAGTACGCGATCGCTGAATAAACCGCGTGATTCCTGTAGGCGATCAGGTAATAATTCCGGGGCGTGCCAATCACGTCTCCCGCGGCTTGCGGGGGATCGTTGACTACCTGCTGTGGTGGCGGCTTCTGAACCCCGAAGTACTGGTTGATGATCACGGGTTGCTGCGGTGCGGCGAAGGCCTCGGGCGCAGGGGGAGGCGCGGCGGCCGGGGCGCCATAATACGAGTCGTAGTAGGAATCGTCTCCCCAACCTAAATAGTTCGGAACGTACCAGGAATACGCATAAGGGTAGGTCCGGGCAACCGGGCGATAATTCCGGGGAGCCGCCGGGGCGAATCCGCCGAGCGGACGGGTCATCGCGCCACGCGCCGCTACAGAACCACCCAGTGCGCTGGTCCGCCCGCCGCGGGGCGCGGCTGCTGCTGCCGTGCAAAGCAACGCGATAGCGAGGAAGGCCCTCATAATCCTCCTTCAGGGTAGCACCGAATCGAAAACCCGGCGCAACTCCAACCACGATAATTTCGTGCCCGTGAGGAAAAACATAACTCCGGCGTCAGACGGAAAACCGCCTGCTCACGGAAAACGGTTATTTGGGGGCAGTCGCAGGCGCGGGTGCGGCCGCAGGTCTCTTCGGCGGCGCCGAAGTCGTCGTTGGGGCCGGTTTCGGAGCCGGTGGCACGGATGTGGCCGGGGCCTGGAGTCATACAGCGCGATGATGTCGCGCGTGATGTCGATGGCTGTTCGAAGCGAACAGAATGTTGTTCGGCTGTCCGCTGACATCGAAGACCATCGTGAGCTGCTTATCGCTCGCATATTTGTTCAGCACCTGCATGATCTTCCCGCCGAGTTCGTTCAGGACCTGCTGCTGTTCCTGATTGACGTCCTGGCGCGCGTCGTCGGTATCGCGCTGCAGGCTCTTGGTCATCGTATCGATGTCGCGCGCGAGGTTGGCCTTCTTCTCCTCGCTGATCGTGTTCTCGGTCTTGCGAAACTCATCCTGCTTCGCGCTGCAGTTCCTCCTGCGCGTTTCTGGAACTCCTGCTCCTTGGGCGCGAATTTCGCCTTCAGTTCGGCGACAGCCTTCTGCCCGTCTTTGGTCTCGAGGAGAGCCTCTGCATGTTGATCATGGCGAACTTCTGCGGCGTCTGCGCCCAGGCGCTCAGCGCCGCAGCGCACAAGCGCGAGCACCGGCAGCAATCGTCAATTTACTTCTCACGTTTAAACTCCTTCGCAAACTCAACTTCCCCACCCTTCAAAAGTCCTGCCGATGGTAAACCGGAACGTTCCGCGCTTCTCGAAAAAGGGATACGCCGTTCCGTAGGACGCGATCGCGTTCGTGAATGTCGCGGTGTTCGGGAACGTGG
Organism: Terriglobia bacterium; assembly: GCA_963764845.1. Lineage (GTDB taxonomy): Bacteria > Acidobacteriota > Terriglobia > Bryobacterales > Bryobacteraceae > BOG-234. The sequence goes on from CAVXUE010000003.1 coordinate 848,891, forward strand.
AGCGGTCGAACACGATCGGGCGGCTGCAGATACTCGCGCACGTTCGTCGGATTGTAAGCATAGTATATCCGGAACGGGGCCTGCACGATCGGCAGGATGACATCGATTTCCAGACCGGTCGACATGCGCATGGTCCTGCGTTCCCGGGGCGATTTTCACCTTGTTGGTGAATGCCGCCTGCGGGAACTGGTTGTCCAGGTTGGCGATCTGGCCGGGATTCACCGTCAACTGATTCTTATACAGAATCCGGTTGATGCCGGCGTCGAAGAACGGCACCAGGGTGACCGGCCCGACGATCGGAATCCGGTATTCGAAGTTGAACACCGCATGCGTATCGCCGCCCGGCGTGATGATCTGATAAGTCGGGATCGGCAGCGTGACGGTTACCGGCGTCATGACGCCGTTGACGATCACGTTCTGCATGCGCTGGCTGCCATCGGGGTTCAGCTGGTTAATGGTCGCGCTGCTGGGAATAAAGGCGATGGGCGTGATGCTGAAGAAATCGAATCCGCGCACGTCGTTTTCGCCGCCGATGAAGCTGCGCGTGAAAGGCGGCGCGACCTTTCCGCCGTAGCCGGTGACGGTGGTGGCGAGTAAGGTGGAACGCCAGCACGTTCTTGTGCCAGCGCGGGCTGGCGTGATAATACTGCCCGTCGAACGTGGGCTGAATCGATGTTGACATTGGCGCCCAGCACGCTGCCCGCGGCCTTGATGGAGAAGAAAATGCTCTTGCCGGCGGTCGGATTCATGAAAGCTGTTCTTCGAGTTATAGCTGTAGGAAGGCGTGATGCTGAGGGTCTTGATGCCGTTCAGCGCATTGGGCCCGTTGACGCCGCAGGAAGTTGATGTAGGTGAAATAGGTCGCGGCGCCCGTGGATTCGGTCTTGATGCTGGAAATGTCATAGCCGAGCGAGACGCCGAGCGCGCGCGAAACTGCGCTTGATCGGGTAGCTGGCCGAGAAGCGTGATGCCCTTCGAATCCTGAACGTAGTTCAGAACGTTGGCGCTGCCGAGCGAATTGTAGAACGACTGCAGGTTGACTGCCGGTCAGCAGCGATTCCTGGCGGGCCTGATCGTAATTGAACCGGCTGAGGTAGACCGTGATGCCGGCCTGCAGCGGGCGATCGAAAAGATACGGCTCCGTGAAGCCGAGCGTGATGCGGTCCTGCAGCGTGCCGACCTGCGACTGCATCGTCAGCGTTTCGCCCAGACCGAGGAAGTTGTTGGTGGAATAGTTCAGGCCGATGAACGTGCCGGAGATGCCCGAAACGCCGCCATTCAGGCTGATGGAATTCTTGCCGCGCTCTTTCACCTTCAGGTTGATGTCGACCGTGTTGGTGCCCGGCGTTGCGCTTCAGCTCGTAGGATTCGTTCTCTTTCAGGACTTCGAAGTATCCGAGCTGATTGAGCCGCAGAATGCTGGCGTCCCAGAGCGTCGAATTGTAGACGTCGCCTTCGTCGATCAGGATCTCGCGGCGGATGACTTTATCGCGCGTGGTGGTGTTGCCGGTGAAATCGATGCGGCGCACGAAGAACTGCTTGCCTTCGTCGGCGTTCAGGGTCAGATCGATCTTGTTCGTATTCGGCACGATATCGATCTGCGGCTCGGCGACGTAATCGATGTAGCCGAACTGGCTGTAGACCTTGGTCAGGTTCTTCAGGCCGTTGCGCAGTTTCTCGGTGGAGAACACGTCGCCCGGCTGCATCTGGAAGAGGCGGCCGAGGAACTCGGTGGAGCGGAACAGCTTGACGCCCTCGAAATCGATCTTGGCGAGATAGTAGCGCTGGCCTTCTTCCACCGGAAGCGTGATGTCTTCCACTTTGCCCGGCTTGTTTTCCTTGATGATCGGGATGTGCCAGCCGCCGTTGTACCCGCCCACGTCGCGGAGCTTGAGCGTCTGGTCGAGAGCCTTGGCGGTGAAGTAGCCTTCCTTCTGATAAGCGTCGCGGATGCGTTCTTTATCTTCTTCGAGCTTCGCGGCGTCGAAGGTCGCGGGAAACAGCTCTTCGAAGAAGATCGAATGCGGAATCCCGATCGGGTGCAGATTCTTCATCGCGCGCACGACATCGCGCCGGCGTGAACGCTTTGTTGCCGAGAATCGTGATGTCGCCGACTTTGATCTTGGGCCCTTCCACCACGTTGAAAATCACTTCGAGAGAAGAGGGCGGAATGCGCCGCAGCTCCGGCGTCACCGTGGCGAACTGGTGCCCGTGCTCGGCCAGCAGTTCCTTCAGCACGACGGCCGCGTGGTTGACCACGTTCGGGTCGTACATCGATTCCACCGTCAGACCCGACCTTGCGTTCCTTGAACCGGTCGAGAATATCGGAGGTGGAAACCGACTTCGCGCCTTCATATTTGATGTCGCGGATCACGGGCCGCTCGGTCACGACGAACGTGACGACGATGCCGCCGCGGTCGCCCTTTTCGGTTTCGAGCCTGATGTCGTCGAAGCGGTTGGTGTTCCACAGCGCCATGAAATCGCGGCGCAGCGTGTCTTCGTTATAGACGTCGCCGACTTTGCTGAAGATCATCGCCCGCAAGCGTATCCTGCGGAACGCGGCGCGCGCCGCGAAACTCGATGCCTTCGACGATGTTCGAACCCAGCGGCGGCCCTGTTGTTCTCGCTCGGGGGCTTTCGGCGCTTCGAACTGAGGTTGCGCGGGAGGCTGCTGCGGAGCGGCGGGCGTGCCGGTGCCGCCTGCGGAACGGTTTCAAACGGGTTGTTCGCGGCTTGCGGCTGCGGCGCCGCGGGCTGCTGCTGGACCTGCTGGCGGCAGCGGCGGAGGATTCTGCGCTCGCGCGGGCACTACGGCCAACAGACCGTAGAGGCAAACGAACGCACTGTTCAGGCGCATCGGCCTGAGTGAATTCATGAAAACCCGTTTCCTTTCCACCTTGCGCAAGGGATCACGTTTTTAACAAAGACCATGAGACGCGACCTTCGCGGCCGACGTTTCCTCGCCTCTCGTTTCCCGTTTGCACGCTTGCGCGCTATGGGATGAATCCTTCATTCTAGCGGACTTGCCTTCGAGTCTCAATGTGCCTTGCGCGCACAGGTGGGCAGCATGGGCAACGACCATTGTGGCCTTTAAACAGGAACACGACAGGTTGTTTCGCACTCCACCGGGCGGGCCTGGTTACCAGCGGAGTCGTCCCCCCGCCGAGACCACCAGTCAGGAGTATACCCGGTGAAGCTCCCCGGCCGATCGTCTCCGCGTCGGCCTTCCGGCGATTTGCTATCAGATAAGATGAGCGGAGCATGAACCCCCCGGCGGCGAAGGTGGACATAGCGAACCTGATCGATCGGAGCCGGCTCGGGCTGTTTCAATGGGGCGTCTTCATCCTGTGCGGGCTGTGCCTGATCATGGATGGTTTCGATCTCCAGGCGCTGGGCTTTGTCGCGCCGACGCTTTGGCGGGAGTGGGCTGTCCCGCCGGTGACGAGAGGCTATATCCTGAGCGCCGCCCTGGTGGGCGTGCTCATCGGATCGCTGCTCTTCAGCATGCTGGCGGACAGGATCGGGCGCAGGCCCGTCCTGATCGGAGTTACTCTCTATTTTTCGGTTCTGAGTTTACTCACCGCCCGCGCGGGTTCGGTCAATGAACTGTTGATCGTGCGCTTTCTCAGCGGGATCGGGCTGGGCGGAATCATGCCGAATGCGATGGCGCTGGTGGGAGAGTACAGCCCCGCACGCGTGCGCGTCACCGCGATGATGGTGGTCTCGAACGGATTTACTCTCGGGGCCGTATTCGGGGGCCCGATTGCCGCATGGCTGATCCCCCTGTACGGTTGGCGCGGGGTATTTTACTTTGGGGCCGTGACGCCTCTGATTGTCTGCGCGCTGATGATTTTCCTGCTTCCCGAGTCTCTCCAATACCTTGCTCTACGCGGCCGCGACCCCGCGAAACTGGCACGGTGGATCAAACGAGTGGATCCCGCGGCGGCGGTCGGCGCCGAAACCGAATACGTAATTCCCGAGCAGAAGAAGAAGGGCGTGCCGATCGTTCATCTGTTCCATGACGGCCGCGCTTTGGGTACCGCACTGCTGTGGGTCGTGAACTTCATGAACCTGCTGAACCTCTATTTGCTGTCGAACTGGCTGCCCACAATCGTGAGGGATTCCGGCTATTCGAACACGATCGCCGTGAACTCGGGGTCGATCTTCCAGGTCGGGGGCGTGGTGGGGACGCTGGTGCTCGGCCTCGCGATCCGGCGAATGGGATTTACTCTCACCCTGAGCATGTGTTTCGCGGTCGCGTGCCTGAGTATTGCGGCGATCGGCCAGCCCTACCTTACGCTGGCGCTGCTCTTTGTCTTCATCTTCACTGCCGGATTCGGTGTGCCGGGATCTCAGGCCGGGTTGAACTCTTTCTCCGCGACCTACTATCCCACCGATCTGCGCGCCACGGGCGTGGGCGCGGGACTTGGCATCGGCCGGATTGGCGCGATCGTGGGACCTTACGCCGTCGGTGTGCTGCTCGACCGCCACTGGGGACACCGCGAGATTTTTCTCGCCGCGGCGGTGCCGGCGCTGGTCTCCGCGATCGTTATGTTTATGCTGCGGTGGGTCATTAAACCATCCGCGGCCATGCCCGTTGCAGCGAAGCCTGTGTTGGTACATTAGGCGCTGATAGGATGAACCGTTGCCTCTGAAAATCGATCTCTTCAATCATTTCTTCCCCAAGCGGTTCTGGGAGGAATTCCTGCAGTCCAGCTACGGTTTGAAGGACATGGGGAAGCGGGTTGCGAACATCCCCTGCATCTTCGATCTCGACGCCAGATTCCGCAGCATGGACGAATTCGGCGAATACACTCAGCTTCTCTCGCTCGGCTCCCCGCCCATCGAGGTTTTCTTCGGAACGGCGGATGCAGCGCGCATGGCCCGCATCGGCAACGACGGGCTGGCGGAGCTTTGCCGGAAGTATCCGGAACGCTTCATCGGCTTTATCGCGTCGCTGCCGATCACCGATCCCCCGGAAGCGGTCAAGGAGCTGGAGCGGTCCGTCCGCGAGCTCGGCGCGAAGGGAATTCAGCTCTACACGAACGTGCTCGGCAAGGCTCTTGACGCCCCAGAATTCCTTCCCGTGTTCGAGGAGGCCGCGCGTCTCGACGTGCCGATATGGCTTCATCCCGCGCGCTCGGCGGCCTTTTCGGATTACGCGACCGAGGAAAAATCGAAATATGAGATCTGGTGGACCTTCGGCTGGCCTTACGAAACCAGCACGGCCATGGCGCGCCTCGTGTTTTCGGGCATGTTCGACCGCCTGCCGAATCTCAAAATCATCACTCACCATATGGGCGGCATGATCCCTTATTTCGAAGGCCGCGTCGGCTACGGCTGGGACAAGCTGGGCTCGCGCACGACGGACGAGAATTACGAGGCGCTTCTCAAGTCCATGAAGAAGCGGCCCGTCGATTACTTCCGCATGTTCCTGGCCGACACGGCGCTGTTCGGCGCGCGCGCGGCGACCGTCTGCGGCCTCGATTTCTTCGGCATCGACAACGTGGTATTTGCTTCCGATACGCCGTTTGAGCCGACGCCGGGGCTCTATATCCGCGAGACCATCAAGGTGATCGAGAGCATGGATCTCACGGCCGCGCAGAAGGACCGGATCTATCGCGGAAACGCCGCGAAGCTGTTAAAGCTCGGGTGATTTTTCTTCCCGCCACAGTCCCAGTGTTTTTTGCAGCGGAAGGTCGGAGAAGCTGAACAGCACCGATTCAGCCACTGCCTCATGCGAGGCGAACATCCAGGACGGAACCATGAAGATGTCGTGCGGTTTCCATGTGAGCGTTGTCTCGCCGACCACGCTCCGCCCGTAGCCTTCGACCACACAAAAGACGGAGGCATCTGTCGAGCGGTACGGCTTCGTGTGGAATCCGGCAGGCAGCAGTCGCAGTGAGGCGTCGATCGTCGGTAGCGTAAACTCGCCGTCTCCGTAGTGCATTCGGGCCCCTTGCCAGGGATCCACAGGAAGCCGGGCGATCGCCTCGCGGCAGCCGGCATATGGAAAGCCGCACCGGGATTCGCTCTCGTCGTTCACCAGCTGAGTCCCTTCGGGATAGTGCTCGGCGAAACTCGTGTCCATCATGTTCACGATGGGGATGTCCAGGCCGTCCAACCAGACCACGGGCTGATCGGTCGCATTGCCGTGATCGTGCCATGTCCAGGATGGAGTGAGGATTAGATCGCCGGGATGCATGGTGATTTTCGCGCCGTTCACGGAGGTATAAGCGCCGTCGCCTTCCATCACGAATCGTAACGCCGACGCGGCGTGCCGATGAGTCCCGGTGATCTCTCCGGGCAGGACCAGTTGCAGTCCGGCATAAAGGCTCTGCGTGATTTGCGGCGCCCCTTGAAGCCCCGGATTCTCAATCATCAGGACGCGCCGGTCCGCCTCGATGGCCGTGATCAGTTCGCCCGATTCCATCAGCAGCGGGCGAATCTCTTCATATCGCCACAGCGCGGGGACGCAGCCGGGCCGCGGTTGGGCGAGAACCAGATCGGCCAGCGAACCCCACAGCGGGGCGGCGCTTTTCGCCTTCAGGCGGCGATAAAACTCTTCGCGCCGCGCGGAGGTTCTCCGGAGTGGAGAAAAAGGGCGCGGGTTCCATCTCAGGCCGCTCGTACTTTCACTTCCATCGCGCCGATATTTTCGATCGTCGCTACAAGAATATCGCCCGGAACGATCGGGCTCACGCCCTCCGGCGTTCCCGTGCTGATGATGTCGCCGGGATGAAGCGTGTAGAACGAAGATGCCATTTCGATCAACTCCGGCACACCCAGAATCATGTATTTCGTGTTCGACTTCTGCCGCATTTCGCCGTTGACCGTAATCCCGAGATCGAGACTGCCCGGATCGGCGATCTCATCGGGCGTGACCAGCCACGGTCCGAGCACGGTGTAACTGTCGGGCGATTTGCGGAAGCTGCGGTCTTCGGTTCCCCGGATCGTGATGTCGAGGCCGATCGAATAGCCCGCGATCCTTCCGTGCTTTTCCCATCACCACGGCCAGTTCCACTTCATGATCGTTGCGGCGATCCAGATGCCTCAACGCGATGCCTTCACCCGGACCGACCAGCGAGCTGGTGGCCTTCAGGAACAGCCCGGCTTTCTGAATCGTGATCGGTGTGGGCCTGAGTGTCCTGATGCAGCCGGACGTCGCCTTTCACTTCATCGAGATGCTTCTGATAATTCACCGGGGCGGCAATGATCTTGCCCGGGTTCGCGACCGGGCTGAGCAGTTTCAGGCCATCGAGAGGCAACTGCGGCGCGGTTGCCGCGATCTTTCGCACGCGATCGAGCACCTGGTCGAGATTCGCAATCGAGCACGTCATGGTTGGGCAGGGGATAGCGGAATGAGGGCAGAACCTCGAGCGCCGCCGTGACATCCCGCACGAACGCGCCCTCGACCACTCCAAGCCCGCCCTCCCGGAACCGGCAAAGTTTCATAGCGAGAATATCTCTTCTGCGTTCGATTGGTACAGCTTCTTCTTGTCGGCATCGGAGATGGGCAGGTTATCGGTCACCGCGACTTCTTCCGGAACGAATTGATAGGGATAATCCATCGCGTACATCACGCGGTTTACGCCGAGCACGGATTGGGCGTAGAGAATCGGCGGCTCCCAGGCCATTCCGCTGGTGGTCACATAGATGTTTTCCCGGATGTACTCGCTCGGCTTCCGCCGCAGCTTCGGAACGCTCGCATAACGATTCGCGGCCACCATGCGGTTGTGCATGAAATCGATGCGAAACAGCCAATAAGGCAGACCTTCTCCCAAATGGCCGAGGACAATCTTCAAAGCGGGGAAACGGTCGAACACTCCGCTGACAATGATTCGCAGGATGTGCAGGCCGGTCTCGACGGCGAATCCGAAGATCGCGCCATCGAGGCCGCGTTCGATGAATGGCTGGATCAGCGCGGCCGATGGCGCATTCGGATGAAGGTAAACCGGGACGTTCAACGCTTCCGCGGCTTCGAAGATCGCCCAGAACTTTTCGTCGTCGAGATATTCGCCGCGCGTGTGGGAGTTGACGATCGCGCCTTTCAGGCCGAGCGTGTTCACGCCGCGCTCCAATTCCTTCGCGGCGGCTGACGGATCCTGCGGCGCGATCGCGGCGAGCCCCGCGAACCGGTCGGGGCGCCGGCGAATCGCGTCCGCCATGAAGTCGTTACTCGATCTGGCCAGTTGAACCGCGTCGGCCGCGTCGAAGACCTGCACGCCGGGGGCGGTCAGGGAGAGGATTTGTTTCGCGATGCCGGCCTCATCCATATCGCGCAGACGGATCTCGCCCAGATCCGTCATGCGCGAGATCACTTCCGCGATGCGCGGGCTGGGGTTGCCCAGATAGAAACCGCAGAGGCTTCTGAAGCCGGGGTCGTTGTATGAGCCGGTGTCCAAAAGCTTCCGGTATCGGTCCAGGATTTCGGGCGTCGCGAACGCCTCCTCGGTGGCAATCCGCCGATAGCTCACTGTTGTGCCTTCATGGGCGGGAATCCCCTGATCCCTGTAGAATTCAGACTTGCACGCCCATGATAATGTGTCAATGAAAGACGGCAGGATGCCCTCCGGGGCCTGGGCTTTGGTGCTGGCGGCGATTCTGTCCGCGGCGTGTTCGCACCCGATCGACGAGGCCGCGCTGGCCCGGCACCGCAATCTGGGGAAGGCGTTTTACGAAAATCCCACCACGAAACAGCAGGCGGTGAGCGAGTTTCAACAGGCTCTCGCAATTGCGCCGGATTCCGCGCGGGAGAAGCTGAATTATGCGCTGGCGCTGCTTCGGGCGGGCGGACATGACGAACAGGCCATCAAGCTTCTCGAAGCGGTCGAGCGCCAGGACCCTTCGCTGCCGCACACCTGGTTCAATCTCGGGATCTATTACAAGCACCAGGGAGACACGAATCGGGCCACCGCGCAATTTGAAGGCATGATTTCGCGCGTGCCCGGCGAAGCTGTCGCGCATTTCCAGCTCGGTTTGCTGTATCGGCAGGCGAATCGCACCGAGGATGCGCGGAAACAATTCGAGACCGCGGCCGAACTGGATCCGCAGCTGGCGGCGGCGCGGTTCCAGCTTTACAACCTTTCGCGCGTGGCGAATGATCCAGAGCGGGCGGAGCGGACGGCGCGCTACCTCGCCGATTTCCAACGTTTGAAGGAAGTGCAGAAGAGCTGGGTGATTCCGGAGGACGCGGAATGGTGCGATTACGCGGAGGTCTACGATCCGCCAGCCGCGGCGCGCGTGTATGTGATCGCGGCGTCCCAATACACCGACGTACGGCTTGAGGGAACGGTCGATGCGGCGACGGCCGGGTTAACGCTGATCGATTCAACCGGCTCCGGCCAAACCGATCTTCTGGTGTGGTCGGTGCGCGGCATCAGGCTCTATTTGCGCGGGCAACAACTCGCCGCCGCGACCGGCCTCGAAGGGATCACTGGTGTGATCGCGGTTGCGCCGGGCGACTTTGACAACGACGGGTTGATGGACTTGTGCGTTCTCACGGCCACCGGTCCGCAGTTGTATCGCAATGCGCACGGAAAGTTTGTCAGGCAAAAGGCGAATCTCCCTGCCCGTCGATTTTATGCGGCGGTGTGGCTCGATTACGACCACGATTACGACCTCGACCTCGTCCTTTTGGGGCCTGAGCCCGCCCTGATGCGCAATCAGGGCGCGGCCGGATGGATGGATCGAACGAGCGACTTTCCCTTCATAAAAGGTAGTGTGGCCGATGCGCGAAAAGTGCGCGTGGCGCCCGACAGCAAGGCTTTCGACCTGGCGGTGTTTTACCGCGACCACGCACCCGTTCTTTACCGAGACCAGCTGGGCGGGCGGTACACAGTGGAGGGTTACACGGGTCAGCCCGAAAAACACACGCAGGTTGACGCGGATTTCGATGGGGTCGGGCGGATGGACCGTGGGCGAATCGAGAGTGACGGCAGCGTTCATTTTCTCCGTAATCAGAACAGTCTCAAGAACTGGATCCGGGTTCGGCTGAAAGGCGTGCGCAGTCTGAAGCTGGGCCAGGATGCGCTGGTCGAAATCAAGGCCGGAACGAACTATCGGCGGAAGTTTTACGAAGGCGTTCCGCTGACGTTCGACACCGGGGAAGGGAAGCCGGTGGACGTGGTGCGGATCACCTGGCCGAACGGGCTGATCCAGAACGAAGTTCAGCAGGCGGCGAACCAGACGCACACGTTCGAAGAAGCGCAGCGCTTATCCGGCTCGTGCCCGATGATCTGGGTCTGGAACGGGCATGGGTTCGAGTTCGTGGCGGATGTGCTGGGGACTGCTCCGCTGGGCGCGCGCGACGGCGATGGAAGCTATTTTCCGGTGGCTCACGAAGAGTGGGTGCAGATCCCGCCGGCGGCGCTTCAGGTTCGGGACGGGCGTTACGAGATCCGGGTCACCGAAGAGCTGAGCGAGGTGTCCTATCTCGATCAGATTCAGCTGTATACCGTCGATCATCCGGCCGAAACGGGGATTTATACGAACGAAAAGTTCAAGAGCCCCCCGTATCCGGAATTCCGGCTGTTCGGAGTGAAGAAACGGATCTACCCGAGCAGCGCGCGCGATGACAAAGGAGCGGACGTGTTGCCGCTCGTGATCGCAAAGGATCGGCGTTATCCCGATCATTTCGCGCGTTCGGAAACGGGCGTGGCGGAGTTGCACACGCTCGATCTCGATTTCGGAGATTTCAAGGCAGCCGCGCCCTCGGGGAAGGCGATCCTGGTGATGAACGGATGGGTCGACTGGCCCGATGGCAGCACGTTCCGCAGGGCTTCGCAGGAGTCGAAGGCCGGAATGGTGATGCCCTACCTTCAGGTGCAGGATGCCGCGGGCGTTTGGAAAACGGTGAACCCGGATATGGGTATGCCGGCTGGAAAGCCGCGCACAATCGTGGTTCCGGTCGAGTTCCTTTCCGCCCGCCGCAAGGTTCGGATTGTGACCAATCTTTGCGTCTATTGGGATGAGATTTTCCTCGGCGAGGACGGTTCGGACGAAGACTTGAAGCCTGCCCCCGCGGCAATGAACTCGGCCGATCTGCATTTTCGGGGGTTCTCGCAGGCGCGCATCGATCCCGAGCGTAAGCAGCCGGATACCTTCTCTTACGCACCGGTTTCGCCGGTTTCGTTCTGGAATCCCACGCCGGGGCTTTATACGCGATTCGGTCCGGTGGATGCGTTGCTGCGCAATGTCGACGATCAACTCGTGATCATGGGGTCCGGCGACGAGGTTCGGCTGCTGTTTGATGCGCCCGCGGGCGCGCTGAGCGCGGGGTGGACGCGCGATTTTCTTTTGAAAGTCGACGGCTGGGCAAAGGACAGGGATGCGAACACCGCATTTTCCACGACTGTGCAGCCTTTGCCTTTCCATGGCATGCCGCGCTATCCGTACCCCGCGAGTGAGCACTTTCCGCGCGATGCCGCGCACGACAACTATCAACGTGCGTGGAACACCCGGCCCGCCGGGGTATTACTGCCGCCGCTCTGACCGGTGTGGCGCACGCTCTCCAGCGTGCCGTGTCGAGACTTTTCTCGACACCGGTTTCTCCCGCGAATGCGCCGGTAGCTGTTTAGTGACAGGGCTGACCCATGCCTTCGCGCAGATTCACAATTCGATCCACCCCGGCCTCTTTCCACGACTCGCAGCCCCCGGAGAGCCAGTGGACGCGGATGGCGTCGATTTCCGAGTCTTTCCCCAGACCGAAGTGAACCCGCGGATCGTTGGCGGCGAGGTAACTGCCGTCGCCTCTCACCCAGCGCCTGAGGGATGTGCCATCTTTCCGCACCAGCTCGACCACGCTTCCGTAGCCGGAACGATTGGTTTTCACCCCTTCGAGATGAACCATCAGCCAATGGCCGCGGTTGGGCACGGTGTTGAGCAGCAGGCGCGTGGGGCCGTTGTTGTTGGTGACCAGAATATCCACTCCGCCGTCGTTATTCACGTCGCCGAATACCGCCGAGCGGCTCACCTCGGCGGGTTCGAGGGCCGGGCCCGCGGCAGCCGTCACATCCTCGAACGCCTTACCTTTGCCCATATTGCGCAGCAGCAGTTTCCGCTCGCGGTAGGGAAACGGGTCGTCCTTCGCATTGGAATTCAGGTCGGCGGCCATTCCACGGACGCCGCCGTTGGCGCTGAACAGGTCCAACACCCCGCGATTTTCCATGTCGAATAATCCGACGCCAAATCCGGTGTACGGAAGGGAAACGTGGGAGAGGCCGGACTGCTCGCTGGCATCGATGAAATCTCCGTTGGGCTGGCGCTCAAACAGCGTGAAGGATTCGGTGGGCAGGTTCGTTACAATCACGGCTTCGCCGCCATCGCCATACAGGTCTCCGTTTGCGATGCCCATGCCGGCGCGTGGTTTGCCGTCGGAAGCATAGGCGAGCCCCATCGTGAGGCCCTCTTCGCGGAAGACGCGGTCGCCTGGCTTCGACTGCGGGCTGCGTGGTTCGTTGACCCAGAGATAATTGGCTGCGCCATCGTTGGCAACCAGGAAACCCGGATAGCCATCTCCAGCGCCGAAGCTTCCGGTGAGAATGCCGAGCCCAGGTCCGCGTTTGGCATTGAGGCCGAGCTCATCCGTCACGTTTTTGAACCGCCCGTTGCCCAGGTTGTGATAGATCTCCGTGACGTTTCCCTTGAACGGCGCCGGCCCGCAGTAATCGAGCGAACCCCGGGGCAGATAGCAGGGCGCGGGAAAGAAACTCACGTAGTGAACCACCGCCAGATCGAGTAAGCCGTCGCGATCGTAATCGAAAAAGGCGGCGCTGGTGGACCAGCCCGAAGAGGCGACTCCCGCGGCGGCGGTTACGTCGGTAAACGTGCCGTTCCCGTTGTTGTGATAGAGGATATTGTGCTCGTAGTTGGTGACGTAGAGGTCCACGTACCCGTCGTTGTCGTAGTCGCCTGCCGCAACCCCCATGCCCTTATCCGCGTGCGACAGGCCGGCCGCTTCGGTGACGTCGGTGAAGGTGAGTTTGCCGCCCGGACTGAGATTGTTCCGGTAGAGGCGATTGCCCGGCTTCCAACCGGCGGGCAATGGCACCAGAGGTTTGCCCTCGGGGCCTGTCGGATATCCCTGAATGAGAAAAACGTCGAGATCGCCGTCGTTGTCGTAGTCGAAGAGGGCCGCGCCCGATCCCACCATTTCGGGTAAGAGCATCTTGCCCGTGGCGCCGGAAAATTGCCAGAAGTCGATGCCGGTCTGTTTGGCAACGTCTTCAAACAGCGGCGTTTTGGGGGTGGAAGAGGAGTGGCAGGAGAGCAAAATGGCGGGCAGAAATACCGCAAGGAATCCCCGTTTCACGTTGCTACAGATTCTCATGGGCGTAATATGGTGTCAATAAAGTTATGACGCGGGCCGTGGCAATTACCATCACCATGCTTGCCGCGCTTGGGGAGTTTTCATGCACGCGGGCGATCCCTCCGGTGCCCGCGGTTTCAGTCGAGGGTCTCGATTCCGAGGTGCGCGACGCGATCCGGACGGCTCGCGACCAGGCGGTGGCACAACCCAAGAGCGGCCAGGCCTCGGGAAATCTGGGGATGGTGCTGGAGGCGCATGAGCTTTATCAGCCTGCGATTCTGGCCTATCAACGGGCCATTCGCCTGGAGCCGAAGGAATTCGCGTGGCGATATTATCTGGCCCTGTCGCTGCAGCAAAACTCCCAACTGGAACCGGCTCTGAACGCGGTTTCGGACGCTTTACGCATTCATCCGGATTATGCTCCCGCCGTTCTGCAGCGCGCGGAGTTGCTCTTCAAGCTGGGACGCTTCAAAGAAAGCGATGCGGCGCTCGAGCCCCTGCTTGCGCAGGATTCCCATTCGGCCGCGATTCTCTACCAACTGGCGCGGGTGAAATTCGCCGAGCAGGATTTCACCGCCGCGGAAGATCTCTATCGCCGGGCCTGCGAGGCTTTTCCGACTTACGGCGCTGCCTGGTATGGCCTCGCGGAGACGGAACGGAGACTGGGCCACAACGCCGATACGGCAAAGAATTTCGAGCTGGCCGAGAGCTACAAGGACCGCAAGCCGCCGGCCGACGACCAGTTGTTCGATCAGGTCCGTAAACTCGCGACGGGAATTCAAACCCGCCTCGTCGACGCCAAGAAGTTATTGGACCGGAAGCAGTTTGACGAAGCGTCGCGGCTGTTCAAGGAGGTTCTGAAACAGTATCCGGAAAATCCGGAGTGCCTCGTGAACCTGCTTTATATGGCTCAATTCCCGAATCAGGCGACGCCGCAGGAAGTGGAAGCGCTTTATGCGACAGCCGTCCGGGTGAGTCCGCAGATTCCGCAGGTATACGTGTATTACGGCACCGCGCTGGCCAGCCAGGGCAAGTATGACGCGGCGGTCGCCGCGATCGAAAAAGGGATTGCCCTGAAACTCGATGACGGGGAAGCGCACGCGTGGCTCGCGGACGTGCGCGCGAAACAGAACCGCCCGGAACAGGCGGTCGAGCAATATCGGATCGCACTGGCGGCCCAGCCTGGCTTTCGCCCGGCACGGCTGGAACTGGGCAGGATTCTGATCCAGCTCGGCCGCAGCCGCGAAGCCATTCCAGTGCTGCTTCCGGCGCTACAGGTGGAAGATTCGAAGACGCCCATCGTGATGATGTTTCTCACCCAGGCGTACGCCAACCTGGGCGACCGCGAACACGCCAGGGAGTATCTCGAACAAGCCCACAGCGAGGTCCTCAGGAACGGACCGCGGAATCTGCTGCCGCAGATTGAACGCGGGCTAAAGCAACTGGGGTCGCAACTCTAATAAAGTCGTCACTTGATTTGGGTCGCTCTCCTGTTAAACAAATAACAGCGTCAAAGTTGCGTCAAATTTGGAACCCCGCGACCGCGTTTACGTTTCGTTACGAGCGCTTATCTAATTGATTTCCATTACACTTAACTCTGATTTCTCAGTCCCCCAACCCGATTCGACAGTGACTAAAGGCTGTTATATGATTCGTGGCGTTGCTTTTGGAATTCAGGGAGGCTTTTCTATGCGTTTGACTTTGGCGGGCTGTTTCCTGCTCTATGCGGTTACAGCGTTCGCACAATCGAATACCGGCACGATCACAGGCGACATTTTCGACCCGGCAGGCGCCGTGGTCCCGAATGCAACGATACAGGCCAAGAATCAGGCTACCAACGCCGAATTCTCGGCTGGCAGCACGAGCACGGGCAACTACACCATGGGCTCGGTGCCCGCAGGCACGTATGAAGTGAGCGTGACTGCAGCCGGGTTCAAGAAGTATGTCCGTCCGAACGTCGTTGTGCCGACGGCGGAAACGGTCCGCGTGGATGGCCACCTTGAGGTGGGCGCCGCTACCGAATCCGTCACGATCAACGAAGAAGCCCCGCTGCTGAAAACGGAAAGCGGCGAGATCAGCCATCAGATCGACTACACCGCGGCCGACGAGCTTCCCATCTTCACCCAGAACGGGACTGGCGGTTCCACCGGTCTCGGCAACATCCGCGATCCGTTGTCGGTGGTGAACCTTCTGCCCGGCGCCTCGCAACAATCCGATGCCGTGCTGCGCATCAACGGCATGCCCTCGAGTTCGCAAACGATTCAGGTGGAAGGCCAGGACGCCACCAACGGCCAGTGGCGGCAGAACAACCAGGCGGTCCAGCAGGGTGTTGACGCCATTCAGGAAGTCTCGATCCAGACCAGCAATTTTGCCGCCGAGTACGGGCAGGCGGGTGGCGGGTACTTCAACTACACCATGAAGTCCGGCACCAACCAATACCACGGGTCGGCTTATGATTATTTTCAGAACACGATTCTGAACGCTGGCTTATTCAACACCAACGCCGGCGAAACCAATTCTCTCAAAGCCGGCCAGCCCGTTACGCCCCCGGTTCACCGGAACGACTACGGGTTCACGCTGGGCGGGCCCGTCAGGATCCCGAAAGTCTACAACGGCAAAGACAAGACTTTCTTCTTCTTCAACTTTGAGCAGTTCCGCCAGCAGCTTCAGAACGCCACCACTCTGGCAACAGTGCCCACCACGATAGGCGGCGGCGCCGGCTACACGACCGGAAACTTTGGCCCGAATTCGCAAACTCCCTTCGGCGCGGCATTTCCGTTCATTACAGTCAACCCGTGCGCGCAGCCATCCACGGCGGCAGCCTGCGCGGATGGAGTTCCCACGTATGGGACGGGCACCATTTTCGATCCGACCACCACGAAAACCCTGGCAGGTGGTGTGATTGTCCGCACTCCGTTCCCCAACCAAATAATTCCGATGAGCAGGATCGATCCCGCGGCGTTGTACATTCAGACGCTGTTCCCCCAAGCCAACCAGCCTGGAGTAGTCAACAACTATGCCATCCCCTCGTATCTGAGCAACCGGGTCACCACCATCCCCTCGATCAAGATCGACCAATCGCTCACGTCGAAGATGAAACTTTCCGGTTACTTCTCGGTCACGCGAACCACTGGCAACTCCGCGGACGGACTTGCCGAAACCCTGGCCCCCGTGGCGCCGGGGAACGATACCTCCTATACCACCCGCGTCAACTACGACTACACCATCACGCCCACTCTGTTGTTCCATTTGGGCGCGGGCCTTCTTTACTTCAACCACAACGTCTACACTCCGACCTCCAACTTCACCTCCCAAATCAACGCCGCCCCCGGCGTCAACGGAACGTTCGCGCCATTTCCCGCGAATAATTTCATGCCGGAATTCGCCGGGCTGGCCAACGGCATTAACCTCGAGGGTGGTCTGGCTCTGGGCGGTTTTGGCGGCCCCTCCGTCGGCACCCCGATTTTCGACGAGGTCGACATCAAGGATGTCAAACCCACCTTCAACAGCAGCTTAACTTGGGTAAGAGGAAATCACACCTACAAGGCGGGGGCGTCGGCAGTCTTCGAGGGCTTCCCCCAACAGAGCAGCATCCGCGCCTTTGGTTATTTCGGATTTGGCCAGGCTGAGACCGGCAATCCGTGGGAGAACGGCTTGGTCGGGGCATTTCCGACGGGATTCGACTATGCCAGCTTCCTGCTGGGCCTGGTTGACAACGAAGAGAGCTCCGCGAATAACGACACGCGGCTGGGCAACCATGCCTATGGGCTGTTCGTACAGGACAACTGGAAGATCACCCACAAACTGACCCTGGATTACGGCGTGCGTTGGGATTACGCGACATTGCTGACCGAGCAGTACGGGCGCATGCAGAGCGCCAATTGGAGCGCCATCAGTCCGTCGGTCGGCCTGCCAGGCAGTATCAACTACGGTGCCGAGAACTGCGGCACACAGACACTGGGCAAGTGCCAGTTCAATCAACAATACCCGTATGCGATCGGACCCCGTATCGGCGTCGCCTATCAGGTGACGCCCAAGACCGTAATCCGGATCGGAGGCGGAATCAGCTACTCCGTATCGCCCGACAACGCCTACCTGTCTTTAAGCGTGGCAAACTTCTACACCCTTTCGCCTGCCGGCTATGGCAACCCCATCGCAACGCCGCTCAGGGGTGGGCAGGAACCCGGACTGGCTTCCGTTACAAACACTTACCCGCAGTACACCCAGTTCCCGTTCTCGGTTTGCCCGGGCGCGAATTCGACGGGGAACAACTGCCTACCTCCCAGTTCGCCGTTTATCTCAATCGAGCCGGGCACAGGCAGATTGCCCCGGGTTTTCCAATGGAGCATCGGGGTGCAGCGTGAAGTCCTCCCCAACCTGCTCGTGGAAGCTGCCTACGTGGGCAACCGCGGCGCATGGTGGGAAGCGCCTACGCTCGATGCGCTGGCCTACAACGCCCTTACCCCGCAGCAGCTTCTGGCCGACGGAATCGACGTGCACAACCCGACTCAGGCCGCGTGGCTCACCACGCCGCTCGATGCGCTGCCGGCGGCCGCGCTGGCCGCGTTCCCGAAGATGGCGAATCCGAACAACGTATACCCGGGATTCCCCGGCTCGCAAACGCTGTTCCAGGCGCTGCGGCCTTATCCGCAGTGGGACGGCGTTCCTCCGTTCCTCGGACCGCCATTGGGCGACACTTGGTACGATTCGCTTCAGGTAAAGGCAACCAAGCGTTATTCCCACGGCTTGACCGCGCAGGTGGCATACACCTGGTCGAAGTCGCTGACCAACGGTGCCAATTCCAACACCGCTTATTTGACGCCTGACGCGCCGCACGTCACCTCCGTGTTCGACACGGCGGTCAACAAGCAGATCTCCGGCTTTAACCAGCCGCAGGTACTGGTGATTTCGTTCACCTACACGACGCCCAAGAACAAATTCGGCGGCGACAGCGGCGGAGCGAAAGCACTGCAGTGGCTGTCGCGGGACTGGACCTTCGGCGGCGTCCTCAAATACGCGAGCGGATTCATGATTGCCACGCCTCAATCCAACAGCGGATTGCTGAACGAACTGTATGGTCCCGGCAACAACCCGGCCATCTGGGGCGGTGAAACCATCCTTGAGAACCCCGTGAGTGGACAAAGCTGTTTAAACATCAATCCGAACAGCCATTTCGACCCCACCAAGACGCTGGCTCTGAATCCCAACGCCTGGGTCGATACGCCCAATCAGAACCCCGGCACCTTCGGCGTTTCGGCGCCTTACTACGCCAACTGCCGGTGGCAGCGCCAACCCTCGGAAACTCTCAGCGTGGGCCGTATCTTCCGCATCAGGGAGAAATATCAGCTGCAGATCCGGGCGGAATTCCAGAACGTGTTTAACCGCGTGTTCTACGCCGCTCCTGTTGTCGAAAACAGCGGAACCGCCCCGACCTTTGGCAATAACTTCTCGAACGGCGCGACTGGGGCTCTGAACGGAGGCTACGGCTTCGTAAACTCCCTGAACGGCGCCGGAGATACGCCCAGGTCGGGCCAGTTGGTCGCCCGCTTCCAGTTCTGAGATAGGCTCAATCGACCTGAAGGCCTCGCCGGGAAACCGGCGAGGCCTTTTTTGTTGTTTGACAACCTGGTGGAAATGAGGTCATAGCGAAGTGCAAGGGCCACCGTAACCATTTTCGTTAATACCGTAGAGCGCGAGCTGTGGGGCAGGATGGCATCCTGCGGGCGATTGGCAATCGCCCTCTCCGATTGACGTGTACCGTCCAGGCCGACTGCCAATCGGCCGCAGGCTAACAACCCCAAGGTATTTGTGAAAATGCTCTAGCATGTGACGACGGCGAATGCCTCATGTGGGCACGCGTTCGTCGATCACTGGTCCGTTTAAGCAGCACTTCATTTTCAGCATTCGACGGACGGCTGCCCGAGATTGCCCCGAAGCCAAAAATGAGCCACATCAGTGGTGAGCCGACAATCAGGGCACGATTACCGGAAAGGTTGTCACACCCGCGCGCAGTCTGTGCCGGTCCGCCAGCGCACTGAGATCCGCGGTATCGAGCGACACCCGCTCGTCAAGTTCGAGAAAGAACATCACGGACGCCCCGCTCCGATTATGCGGCAATCCCAAAAGATGGCCGATCTCATGCACTGAAACCAGAAACATCTCGTGTTCGGCCAGCTTTGAATCGGGGTTAAAGGCGATCCAGCCCTGGAAAGAGGGTCTGTCCGGATACTGGGACCGCGCGGCTACGGCGGGATCAAAAAGCCCGGGCGTTCCGTCCACCAGCTGAATGGAGCAATCCGGAGAGTCCACTTCGTGCCATTCGAGATCGAGAACTTCGGTCCAAAAGTCCATGGCCTTGGCGAATTGCCGCGCGAGAACCGTGTTGGCGGTCGAGATTCTGACGCCGAGATCCACATGTTCCCGTTTCAGCAAATCGGGATGTCGCTTGCAGGGAGGGTAGTTGCCGCTCCAGTTTGGAGCGGATGCCTGCACGATGCCGACGCTGGCCAACAGAAGAAGAAAGGTCATATTCATCCCTCCGGTCAAGCTGAAACGTGGATAAAGTCTACCATACTGTGATAAACAACACGATATTTGCAAAAACGTGCCGCGCAACACAGAGACACCGAGGGGGATTACGAAACCGCCATGGGCGATGACAACAATTTGCCAAAATATATTTTGGTCGCCCGCATCTTGCTGAAAAAAAACAATTTAACCAAACCTCCTGCCTCAGCCGTCGGGCTCTCGCGGCACGCCTTTTCCCACCACCCATGCTACTTTCCAAGCGGGAGCGCATCTTTGCCGGCCGCTTCCACTATTTCCTGGCCAGGAGACGTCGAATTAATGTGAAGCTGGACTTCCGGTCCTGTTGAGTGGCTTACGGTTGCTGCAATGGCGGGCTTCCGACTGAAGAACTTTCAAAGCTGGCTTGAATAACATGGTGCCCGAGCGAAAGACGTGGGGCTCGTACCAGAGGTCCTGTAGATACCGCTCAATTTATTGGCGGCCGTCGCCCGTCGCAGACGAACGGCTCACCTTGTCCCCACGATGCGGCCGTTGGCAATGAGTCGCTTCTGGCCAGCGGGATAACAGCCCGACCCCCCGGCCGCGCCGACGTCCTTTTGTCGGCGGCGCTCTTTGCTTCGAAAATACTCTCGTCGGGTTATACGAGGTCGAGGTCCGTGTTTTTTGTTTTGAGTTTGTTTTTGTTTTGAGTTACAGGCCGTCTCCGACGAGGAGCTCCAGCCGAACGTTCTGTGAAAATTGAATATGGCCGTAATGTCCCCGCTTGCGCCGGCTGGTGTGGTGCGCCCAGCCGGCAAGATGCTGGAGATCTTTTTTCTCGGTTCCGAACCCGAGAAGCCACTGAAAACGTGGGGGTGAGCCCGCAAAAGAGAACCCGGCTGAACCTGAGAAACATGAGGTACCAACCCGAGAAGCCAGGTAAAGGTCCCGGCAGACCGGGGAAACAGACCCGCCGCGCCGGGATCTGTTGCGCGAACTGTTGTACGAACTCTGCCGGGTAAGGAACTGAACCCCGCTCGGAATCTCGTGTCCTGCACCAGCCCATTGGCGCCGCGTGACGCGGCCCACCCGCGAGGTTAGCGTGTATCGCGTTCTTTCGCTTCCCACAGTTCAAGGGGATTGCCCTCAGGGTCGGACAAGTGAGCGAATCGGCCATTTGGATAAAGTGTCTGGTCGACCTCAACTCCGATCCCGGCTGCGCGTAACTGCGCCACCATCGCATCCATGTTTCGCACACGAAAATTAAGCATCCACTGCCTGGTGACGTCAAAGTAGGTCGTCTTCTCCGGGAACGGCTGAAACGCACACGGTCCGGCCTCCTGTCGCCATGGTTGATCGTCATAGTTTGAAGGAACGAGACCGACGCCAAGATGATCGGCGTACCACCTGGCGAGAACTTTGGGGTCCTTCGCCCTGAAGAAGAGACCTCCAATGCCCGTCACCTTTTCCATCTCCGCCCCCTCCGATGTGATCGCTGCCAGCGCACCAACGGCTCCAAAAAAGATGCGCCGGGTAGTTTCGGTGGACATTGCAACCTCCCGTCACCGCGATTGTACGATGGGCCGCCGGCGCAATGCTACTGGAGCAGATAGGGGGTATAGGTGGTGCCTGAACTCAGGCCCGTTTGCGCCTGGGTGCCGGACTGGAAATTGGCGCCCCCCTGAAAATTAACGGTTGAGGCAACGACAGCCCCGGTGTTGGTGTTGGTGCCGTTGTTGATGGTCAAAGCGGCGTGGGGGAAATCGAGCGAGCCCTCCAAATTCATGCTCGCTCCTCCCGCGAAAGTGCTCCCGCCGGGTGAGGCAATCGTGCGGTCCTGAAGGAAAAGAATCCCCTCATACGTCCCGGAAGACTGGGCCGAGAGAGTGACGCTCGACCCATTGGCGATGTTGACTGTGGCGGTGCCGGTGAGGTAAATCGTCACGCCTCCGGCGGCGTTGGTAAGGGGACCGCTCTGGATATTGAAAGTTCCCCCGCTGATGATATATACACCCGACGCCATTACGGCGCCCATCCCGTTCGAAAGCGTAAATCCGTTGCAGTAGGTGCCCGGCTGAGGTGTGTAGGGCATGGCCTGCCAACTGGAGAAATTGCCCGGGGTGCAGGTACCGGAGGGTGTGGGGGAAGTCACGCTGGCAAACGGATCGGTGACGGTGGCCGCCCCGGTAACCGGCGTGCTCGTCGTGCTTCCACCGTTGTTCACACTGACTGTGCCGACAACGTCGATCGTCGGGCTGTTGACTGTTGCACCGCCGGTTACCAGCATCGCCGGGGTGGCATTCGAATTTACGTAGACACCGCAGGACGTGGTTTTCACGGTCGCGCCGTTGCCGATCTGAAACGCGTCGCTTGCGCTCGGCGAAAGTACGTACACGCAGGGGTTGGAGCTGGAACCCGAAGCGACGAGCCCGGCCGTCGATTGCGCCGC
Organism: Terriglobia bacterium; assembly: GCA_963764845.1. GTDB lineage: Bacteria > Acidobacteriota > Terriglobia > Bryobacterales > Bryobacteraceae > BOG-234. The sequence continues at coordinate 871,156 of CAVXUE010000003.1, forward strand.
GACGGTGGATGTCGACATTCCGGCGAAACCCATGAAGAGAGCGTGTTCCGTTTCGGTGACACTGGCCGTTACCCAGTACGCCGCGCTCGTTCCCGGCGCCGCGGAAGGCGAGCCGGAGCCCGAGCTCATGGTTACTGTCTGGCCATTCTGGTTATCCGTGAAGCCGTTTGTCGAGGAATACTGGCAGGCGACATACAGAGCGTTGCCTGAGCTGAGGCTGTGGCACGAGGTACCCGTATTGCAGTCGAGGGATGTGCAGCTGGGAGTGTTGGAGGCTGCCCAGGCCACGGCGGCAAGGGCGGCGGCGTCGGCGGCGGCGCGGGCCGCCTGTTTCCTGTAATAACCCCAACCCAGATCCGCGGAAAATCCCGCCGCCCCGAAGAGCATGGTCAGGCTCAGCGCCATCATGACCCCGGCCTGGCCACCTCTACCCGACCCTATACCCGATCGGGGCCGGGTCAAAACAGAATCTCCTGCGTAGAGACCGCGCCCAGCGTAATCCCGGTTTCCGAAACTTTGTTGGCCCCGGGCCAGAGCATGACAATAGGGTTGTTGATTGCGTAGGTCAGCTTGACGCTGATTGTGTTGGGGGGCGCGAGCCCGTTGGGAAAGTTCGACGTGCAGTTCGACGCGTGCGCGTTGCCCGCAACACAATCGCTCAGCGCATAGGGGCCGACGACGGTACCGCTCTGCGGTGTCAGGGTCACGGTCACGTTGGCGGGGTTCAATCCGACGGCCGCACTCTGGATTGCGGTGGCTACCTGCCTGCCCGTGGTTGTACAGCTGTTTCCGTTCGCCGAGCAGTCCGAACCGTGTATGACGGCATACCTGGCGCCGATGGCGGCAGCTTCGGTAAGCGTGTGATACTCCCACATGGTCAGCGAGCCCTCGAAAACGGAGAGCGACAGGAAAACCGTGGGAACGCCGACGAAAGCGAACTCAAGAAGAGACGTGCCCCTCCTCCTTCCGCGTGCCATAAATCAACCTCCGATCTTCATCGTCACGGTCCGGCTCAGCGTATACTGCGAAGGCATCCCCGGAACGGCGGGAACAGCCGGCATGACGTAATTCACAGTCACCTGGGCGGCGGAGTTCGCAACTCCTTCCGGGCCCGAGACGGCGGTGGCTGTTACGGTAAGAGGATTGCCGGTGCAGACGGTCGGTACAGCAGCCGGCAAGTACTGCAGCTGGTCGATCACCAACGTACAGGCTTTGCCGTCCGTCACGGCCGACACACTGGAAGAGCAATGAGCCGCCGCCACGCGGGCGGCATTTTCCACGGTAATCAAAGCGTACGAGTAAAGACCCATATCGTACGTTCCGATGAAAAGAAACACATACCAGGGAACAATCAAGGCGAACTCGACGAGATTGCTTCCTTTCCGTCCTCGTATCATCGCCTTTAGGCTAGGACGGCGCGGTACCACCGGTCAATATTGCCGGTAGACAGAGCCTCTTTCGATACGCCTTCGCATATATCCGATTTCAGCGCAACGCCGCAAAGGGCGGCTGCAAAGTGGCTGAAACAGCCATGCGCAGCCGAGCGAAGCGTGTCCGTTGTGCGCTGTTTCCGGGGAGGACGCCGCGAAGAGACTCCGCGGTACGCTGTCTTCGCCTACCTTCCCCTATCTTTCCCTATCTACCTTATCTTCCCAGCAGCCGGAAGCGTTTCTTTGCTGCGTTTTCCGCCGGCTCTTCCGTCTGATGCGACAGAATCCGGTCGATGGTCCCGGTAACGACCGGAGACATCACCCGATAGCCTTTGGCGTTCGGATGCAGCCCGTCGTCGGAGAGATCCTCTTTCATCTGCCCCATGGGATCGACCATCGCGGAGTAGTAATCCATCCAGGCGTAGCCGCCGTTCAGGCAAAGCGTCTGCATCCAGCTGTTGATTGCCTGAATGGTCGCCGGCGGCCGGGTTTTCGTCATCTCATACCGCGGATCGGCGTCCTTGTGATAATCGCTTACCGGCGTAAGCGACGCGAACACGACTTTGATTCCGTGCGCTTTGGCCAGTTCGCCCATCATGGTCAGATTGTCCTCGATTTGTTTGGGCGCGGCGCCATTCGCAATATCGTTCGTGCCGCCGAGAATCACCACGATCTTCGGATTCAGCTCCAACACGTCCTGGCGGAAACGCGCCAGCATCTGCGAAGTGGTCTGGCCACCGATCCCGCGGTTGACGAAATCGCGGCCGGTGAAATACTCGTTGAGTCGCCACGAATCCGTGATGGAATCGCCCAGAAACACCACGCGCGGAGTCTTGCCCGGCGGCAACAGCTTCGTATTCGCGTCGGCATAGCGATTCAGGTTGTTGGGATCGGCCACCTGCTTCTGATCCACGGCGTTTCGGGTCGTGAGTAGAGCTTCGAAATGCTGCCCGAAACGCTCGAGCGAGTCGCGCAGTTCGGCGTATTGCCGGTCCGCGGCCACCGGAAACGGATAAGGCCGCGGCATGGAATCGGAGAGAGCCAGATAGGCTTTGATCTCGTTCATAAACTGCCAGGTGAGAGCGGCGTCCTGTGGCTTCTGCAGCATTGCGGCCAGCGTCATCTGCGCGCTCTGCGTCACGGGCTCGCCGGCGCGCACGAGGCCCGGGACGGCCACGGAGGTCGATTCGACGAGCTGCACCATGCGGGTCGCGAGCTCGCCGGCTTCCTTATTCCCCAGCAGTGGATTGCTCTGCGCCCACACGCCCGAAGCCGCCAGAAGCAGCAACGCGAACCTCATGAGTTTTCTTCTTTCTGGAGCTTCAGCGTGATGGTGCCGATGGTAAACGCGAGCCGCACCTGCAGTTGCACAGGCAGATGGAGGCTGTCGTCGGTGAGCCAGATATGCAGGTGGCCGGAACGCTTGTAGAGCACATTATCGAACAGGAACACCTCGTAGCGGATGGTCTTCCGCATTCCCAATTCCGTCCGAATGTCCTCGCGGCGCTGGGATTCGACTTTCACCTGCACGAATTTTTTGCCATCGCTTACGGGGATCTGAGCCGTGTTGCCGGGTTCCAGGGAGAGCGTGCGCAGAACCATCAATCCGCCGATAACGTCGTGAACGCACGGCGGGATATCCACCTCATGGGTCGTGGTGGAGTTCTTGTTGAGATCCTTCTCGACGTAATCGGCTTTGCGCGTCTGTGAGTTATAGTTGACGCGCGTTTCCCTGTTCCGGCTTCCTTCGTGCGTGCTCAGAAAGGAGTTCTGTGCGCAGAGATTCTGGCCCAACGCGGCCGTGTAATCGTCGTCGACGTGGAAAAGCCTCGATACGAGTCCGGCGGATTCCATGTGCAGCCGTACTTCGCCGGCAGCGGCGGGGTTTGGGCCGGCGGGATTCGGGGAAGCTGCGGGGTGCGCCGCGGCTGTCCAGGTCAGCTTCGCGGTGCCCGCCGGCACCAGCCTCCACTCGAAGGCATACTGAAGGACTTCGTTATTCGGAATCACGCCGGAAGCGGACACGGACTCCTGCTGAGCGGTAGCGGGCGCGTTGCTGAACGGCGCTGCGAGAAAAAGCGTTGACAGGATGGCTGCTCGCCACCCGTTTCCGGTCACGCCGTCAGTTTCTCATATCGAGGGCCGGTGCGACCGGCCCCTCCACCCAGCACCAGGCCTGATGGCTATCGAAAGGGAGCGAATTCGAACCGTTCACGGTTACTATCGGATGTATATGAAATGCGTTGTCTCCGGCGGAACCGGATTCATCGGCCGCCGCGTCGTCGAGCGCCTTCTCAGCAACGGCCATTATGTGGGAGTCTGGAGCCGCAGGCCGGGTCTCGAAAAACGGACCGCCGTGCAATCGTTCTCATGGGATCCTCTGGCCGGAGATCCGCCCGAAGAGAGCCTTGACAAGATGGACGCCGTCCTCCACCTCGCCGGCGAGCCGGTTGCACAACGGTGGAACACGGAGGTGAAACGCCGGATCCGCGACAGCCGTGTTTTGGGCACACGCCGTCTGGTGGATGCGATCGGCCGCGTACAGCACAGGCCCAAGGTGCTGGTCTGCGCCTCGGCGATCGGTTTTTACGGCGATCGCGGCGATGAGGTTCTGACCGAATCCTCCGCTCCGGGCCACGGGTTCCTCGCGGACGTTTGCCGCGAATGGGAAGCTGAAGCCGACCGCGCCACGGAAGCCGGACTGCGCGTAGTCAAACTGCGAATCGGGTTCGTTTTGGGAAAAGACGGCGGGGCGCTGGCGAAGATGGCCCCGGCTTTCCGCGCCTTTGTGGGCGGCCGTCTGGGGTCGGGCAGGCAGTGGATGCCCTGGATTCATGCCGCTGACGTTGCGGATATGTTCGTCTACGCGGCCGAAAACGAGATATCCGGCGTGTGGAATGCCACGTCGCCGAATCCGGTCAGCAATGCCGAATTCACGCGTCAGATGGGCAAAGCGCTCCGTCGTCCGGCGATTTTCCCCGTCCCGCCGATGGCTCTGAAACTGGCTTTCGGGGAATTGGGTCAGCACATGCTGGATAGCGCGCGTGTCATCCCCGAAGCCGCATCCAACGCGGGGTTCCCGTTCCGCTATCCGCAACTGGCAGCCCGCCCTCGGCGATCTGCTGGGCTAAATCGCCAGTTCGCGGTAAACCGCCCAGGTCTTCTCTACCGCGCTCTCCCAGGTAAACTGTCTTGCCCGATCGAAGCCTCGCGCGATGAGTTCGCGGCGGCGTCCTTCGTCCGCCGCAAGGCGGACACAGCGCCGCGGCCAGTTGCTCCTCGCTTTCCGGATCGACCATCTCGGCCGCGTCGCCCGCAAACCTCCGGCAGCGCGGAGCGGTTTCCCGCGATCACCGGGACTCCGGCCGCCATCGCTTCGAGCATCGGCATCCCGAAGCCCTCATCCAGAGAGGGAAACGCAAAGATACTGGCGCGGCGCGTACCAGCCGGCGAGTTCTTCTTCGGTGAGATAGCCGGTGATTCGAATGCGGTCGCTTGCGCCGTCCAGAAGCGCATCTTCCGCCGCATATCCCTGCGACCCGGCGAGCACCAGAGCCCAATCCTCCGGCATGGCGCGAAACGCCCGCATCAGCAGCGCCTGGTTCTTGCGCTTCTGAATGGCGCCCACGCACAGCACCACTTTCTCGCGCGGCAGATTCGGAATCGGCGCGCGGAATGACGCCGTGGTGAATCACGCGGATGCGAGCGGCGGGCACGTTCAGGTAATGTTCCACCTGCGAAGCGGTGAAAGCCGATACCGTCACGATCAGATCCGCGCCGGCCGCGGCTGTCGCGCGCCTGCCGGGCGAACCGCTCGCGGAAGTCCGGCGGTGCTGTATTCGCCGGAGAGAACGAACAGATCGTGAAAGGTGGCAACCTGGCGGCGAAACCGGCGCTTCGGGAGCCGCTGATTCAGTCCGTGGAAAATCTCCGCCGACCGGTTGCCCCATGATTCGGACAAGAAAACGCCGCCTGACATTGGGCGGCTTTGGAATCCTGCGCGCGCGCACGGTACCGGTTGGAGCGGTAGAACCATTCCCACGATTCGGAAGGGTGCGCGGCGGCGAGGCCCTGCAGGATCTCGCGCGAGTACACGCCTACGCCGGAAAGCGAAGGACCCAGGCTATAAGTGGCGTCAAGCGCGACAGGCACGTGAGAGTAGTGTACCTAACGCTACCAGGTCGTACTCCAGTTGATACTCCTTCAGCTTGCGGTAAAGCGTGGTGCGCCCGATGCCCAGCATCTGCGCGGCCAGCGTCCGGTCGCCGTCGCGTATGTTCCAGCGCGCGGCGGATGGCGAGTTTTTCCATCTCGTGCAGGGGAACGACGCTCTGTACGGGCAGCGACGACCGAGACCTGCCACCTACGACAGCGGCGGAGACAAAGCCGGTCGCGCTGCCGGCGCGCGCATGGTTCGCGACGCCCGTAGGCAGATCGGCGAAGTGCAGCAGCGGCCCCGAGTTGAAGGACATCATCCGTTCGAGGCAGTTCATCAGTTCGCGGACGTTGCCAGGCCAGTCGTAGTTCATCATGGCCTCCAGAGCGTCATGCGACAGAGCGAAGCGGCCCGGGAGCGCGTTCGAGGAAGCGTTCGATCAGCAGCGGGATATCCTCCTTCCGCTCGCGCAGCGGCGGCAGCGTGAGGCGAACCACGTTCAGCCGGTGAAAGAGATCCTCGCGGAAACGCCCCGCCGCACACTTCTTTCTGCAATCGCGATTGGTCGCCGCGATGACCCGCACGTCGATCTGGATCCGCTGCAGAGAGCCCAGCGGGCGCAGTTCCTTCTCCTGCAGAACGCGCAGCAGCTTGGCCTGCAGTTCGAGCGGCAATTCGCCGATTTCGTCGAAGAACGCCGTGCCGCCGTTGGCCAGTTCGATCAGCCCCCGCTTGGTCTCGTTCGCGCCCGTGAACGCGCCCCGCACGTGGCCGAACAGCTCGCTTTCCATCATCGTGCCGACGAGCGACGCGCAATCGATCGGGACGAAATGCCCGCGCGGATCGCCGTTGAAGATCGAGCGCGCGACAATCTCCTTGCCAGTGCCGCTCTCGCCCTGAATCAGGACGGTCGAGCGGCGTGCGGCCAGCTTCTCGATCTGGGCGCGGATTTGCAGGATCGAGGGCGCGCGGCCCACCAGTCCGGTGGCTTTTATTGCAACGGGCATTTAACGGGCATTCCTTGGGGTTAGTGCCGGAATGCGGGAAAATTCTCAGGGCGGGCGGTCAGGGCGGGGCGATCAGGGATCGAGACGGACCACGAACGCCTGCGGCTCGTGCTGCTCCTCGCGGATGCGGTTCGCCAGCAGTTCCGCGGCCTGCTGGGAGTTCTCGCGCCCCGCGAGCACGCGCCAGACGGGCATATCGCCGGCGCGCAGAACCGCTTTCCCCGCCCCGTACGCCGCGGTCATGGTCTCGACCGCGCGATCGGCATTCGCTTTCACGCTGAACGCGCCCACCTGGACGGCGAACAGCTGCCGCCTCCGGCTTGGCCGGTGCGCCAATGATCGGTGACTTCAACCTTCACCGACGCCTGGACCGATCAGGCCGATCGCAACCGCGGCGGCATGCGACAGGTCGATGATGCGGCCCGCCACAAAAGGTCCCCGATCGATGATTCGCACGTCGACCGTCTTGTCGTTGGCCACATTGCGCACCCGAACCATGGTCTGGAAGGGCAGGGTCCGGTGTGCCGCGACAAGCTTTTCCATGTCGTAGATTTCGCCGTCGGCTGCCGGGCGTCCGTGATAGGGATGGCCGTACCAGCTGGCGAGACCGCGCTCGGCCGTGCCGACCGGCTGCGCGCGCGGCGGGAGTTGGCGCAGGCGGTGGGATTCGGGCCGCGCTCGTTTTCTTCTTGCCGCAGCCCGCGACGACAACAGTCACCAGCATCAGAACTGCGAGGGCGCGCGGCATCCGAATGTACCTATCGTAACTAACTCCTGGTGCCCTGGTTCACTCTCAGAGCCCTGATTCTCATCGACGGGCAAGACTGGTTTTCGCCAGACGAAGCGCGTTTCGCATCAGCTTCAGCCCGGTTTCGCCCGCGGCCGTCAGGATCGATTCCGGATGGAACTGCACCGCCTCGATCGGCAACTCGCGGTGCCGGACGCCCATGATGACGCCGTCTTCCGATTCCGCCGTGACTTCGAGCGACGCCGGCAGTCGTTCCGGAATCGCGTAAAGCGAATGGTACCGGCCCACCTCGATCTCTTCCGGCAACCCTTCGAAAACGCCCATGCTCGCGGTGATGCACCTTCGACGGCTTGCCATGCATCGGGTAGGGCAGAACGCCAAGCTCGCCGCCGAACGCCTCCACGATTCCCTGCAATCCCAGGCACACGCCGAACACCGGAATGCCCGCGTGCGCCGCGTGCTTCACCAGTTGCGGCACGCCGAAATCTTCCGGTCGTCCCGGCCCGGGCGAAATCAGAATCATATCGGGCTGAACCGCGTCGAGCACCTCGAACGGCGTGCCCGCCCGATACGTCACTACTTCGGCGCCGGCCTGGCGCGCGTAATTCGCCAGCGTGTGGATGAAGCAGTCGTCGTTATCGACCAGCAGCAGCTTCATTCCCGGAAGGTCGTCATCTTCGTTCATGCCCGAGGCCGCCTGCGCCGGAGCGCGGCGGCTGCGGCGCCCAGCAGCCGGAAAAATCCCGTGGCCTTCAGCCGCGTTTCCCGCTCCTCCGATGCCGGATCGGAATCGTAGAGCAGCGTCGCGCCCGCCGGATAGGTCGCATAGCCATCGCGCAGATAGGTGGTCCGGATCAGGATGCCCGTATTGATATCGCCGTTGAGCGACAGCAATCCGACCGCGCCGCCATACCAGCCGCGCGCGCTCTTTTCCAGACTCTCGATCGCGATCGCCGCCGCCTTCTTCGGCGCGCCGATCAGCGTCACGGCCCACATGTGGCTGAGGAAAGCGTCGAGCGAATCGAAGCCTTCCTCCAGAAAGCCCTCGACGTGATCCACGGTGTGGAACAGGCCCGCATACGCTTCGATCAGCCGCCGCCCGATCACCTTCACCGTGCCCGGCACGCAGACGCGGCTCTTGTCGTTGCGGTCCACATCCGTGCACATGGTCAGCTCGGACTCTTCCTTGGTGGAACTGAGCAGTGCGCGGATATTCTTTTCGTCCTGCAGCGGATCGCCGGTGCGCCGCGCCGTGCCGGAGATCGGGCAGGTCTCGACGCGCTGGCCTTCCACCCGCACAAACATCTCGGGCGACGCGCCCACCAGTTGCTCGTCCGCCGAACTGAATCAGAAACTCGTAGGGACTCGGATTGGCCTGCTGCATCCGCCGGAACAGATCGGACGCCTTGCCCGAGTAGGCCGTCCGGAACGTCTGCGCCAGAACGACTTCGTAGTAGTCGCCGCGCCGCATGCCTTCGCGCACCGACTTCCACGTTGGCCATGTATTCTTCCGGGCGTGTGATCGGAGGTGATCGGGCGAAGGCTTGCGTACGGGCGGCCGCGGGACGCGTTCGCCGGTGCGCTCGAGGCCGCGCGTGGTAGACGTCCGCCCTGCTCGAACTCATACGTGAAGCGCTCGATCTGCTCGCGCTTCCGATCCATGTAGATGATGTCGTCGCAAAGGAACAGCTGCAGATCCTTGCGGCCCTCGCGCGGCGAGCCGCAGCGGGATCGGCTCGAACTGGAACAGCAGATCGTACCCGAACGCGCCGGCGAACGCCAGTTTGTCGTCGTTTTCGTTGCGGAATTCGCGCGTCAGCGCGCGCAGGATGGAAAAGACCGAAGGCTGCTTGCTGCGCTCTTCTTCGGGAAACAGCTTCGGCATCGGCTTGAGAGTGCCGTGCAGCGTGCCGTTTTCCTCGCGGAAATCGTCCCAGTGCGGATGGTCGCGCGAGCACCGTCGCCAGCATCCGGTTGATGGCCGCGCCGCGCTCGTTCAGCGGCCGGAAAGTCACCTCGCGCTGGAAACTGACCAGTTCGAGCGGAGGGCGAACGGAGACGATATCCCAGCGCGAATACCGGCCCGGATATTCGTAGCCGGAAGAAAGATAGATCCCGCGGACCTTGTCGAGGTCGCGCAGAAACCGGCCGAAGCCCTTCTTGAAACGGCAGCTTCGAGGTGATGCGCGACACCGTTGATGCCGTGCGGCGTTTGATAACGGACTTCCCGCATGATTTGTATGCTTTTGTAGTACCAGTATCGCCGATGCGTACCGGAATGCGTGCTACGCTTAAGGCTTGTCGGGGTATGTACAAGGCATTTTTCGGTCTACACAGTACACCGTTCAATCTCAGCCCGGACCCTTCATTTCTGTACCGCAGCGTGCAGCATGAAGAGGCACTGGCGAGCCTTATTTATGGCGTGCAGAGCCGCAAGGGCTTTATCGTTCTGACGGGCGAAGTGGGCACGGGCAAGACCACTATGCTCGAGTGCCTGCGCGATCACCTGACAGCGCACCACACGCCATTCGCATTCCTCTTCAATTCGCGGCTCACGCCGGATCAGTTCTTCGAAATGATCGCCTACGATTTCGATCTTCCCTGCGCGCGCACATTCGAAGACCGAAGTCTTATTCGCGCTGAACACCATGCTGATCCAGCGGGCCAACCAGCATCAGACCACGGTTCTGATCGTCGATGAGGCGCAGAATCTCGATTGGGATGTGCTGGAAGAGATCAGGCTGCTGGGAAACCTCGAGACGCGGCGCGGCAAGATGCTCCAGATCATTCTTTCCGGCCAGCCGGAACTGGACACGCAAACTGGAACAGCCGGAGTATCGCCAGTTGAAGCAGCGAATCGCTTTGCGATGCCATCTGCGGCCCTTCACCGACGATCGAAACGGCGCAGTACATCGCGTCGCGGCTGGCGCGCGCGGGGATGAAGGAGCAGACGGTTTTCCCGCCGGACGTGCTTGCCGAAATTCACCGCCGCACGCAGGGAATTCCGCGCCTGATCAATTCGGTCTGCGACAACCTGCTGCTGACGTCGTTCGCGATGGAGAGTAAACACGCGACTCTGGATATGATCGACGAGGTTTCGCGCGATCTGCACCTGGAATATGCCGCCGACACCGGATCCTGGCCGGCGTCGAGACGGGCGCCGCGCAGGAACCGCGGGGCTCGTCGCCTGCTTGACGGCGTCAGCATGACCATCAAAGTCAACCGCCGCGAAGCGCTGGCGCTGCTTGGCGCCGTAGGGACACTGACCGCGGCGCAGGACCAAGCTCTCCGTTTCACCGCGCTCGACCACATCGAAACCTCGGCTCCCGATTCCGGGCGCACGGCAGCCTTCTATTCCCGGCTCTTTGGCGGGCCGGTCTGGAAGAACAACAAGAGCAACCGGCGATATGTCATGCTGGGCGCCCGCTACATCGCCATCGAGCAGGGACGCCAGCCTTTCGGCATCGATCATTTCTCCGCCGGCATCGAGGGTTTTGTGGTTCCCGAAATCCACGCCTGGCTCGAACAGCGCGGCATCGCCTACCGCGATTACCCCAGCGGCAAAGATCTGAACGTCGACGACCCCGACGGCATCCACATTCAGCTTTCAGCCGATAACACATGGGCCGATATGAAGGACCGCCTGGCTTCGCCCGAACCGGGTTCGGAGGTGGCGGATCCGATTTTCCAACCGACCGGACTCGACCATATTCTGCTGAACGTTTCGGACCTCGAAAAATCCGTCGCCTTCTACGCGAAAATCTTCGGCCCTGTGGCTGAACACAACAGCAATCGCACCTGGTTTCAGGCTGGGAAATCGCGCATTGGCCTGCTGCAGGCACCCGCCGGGGTCAAGCCAGGCGTGAATTATTACAGGGTTTCCGCGGCCGCTTTCAACTTTGCCGCCATCGGAAAGAAACTCGAGGAGGCTGGCGCTAAGGTGGAAAGACCGGAAGCGGCGGGCGTGCCCGAATTCCGCGATCCCGACGGCTTATTGGTTCAGGTCATGGGCCCGCGTTAAATCAGGTTGCTAATCTGGTTTACTTGAACTGGAGGCTCCACCTTGGCTCTAAGCAGCGATAGCCTGTCGTCACCCATCTTGTCACCCGTTGAACCCTTGAACGTGCCGTTCGGCCGCGAAGGCCTGGAAGACATCGGGTACATGACCTGCATGACCCTGGTGCTGCTGGGTAACTACGCGCAGACCGGCCATTTCGGCGGGCCGCTCGCCTACACGCCCTTCAACGTTGCCGCGCACCTCGCCGGACCCGAACTCGGCGGATTGCGTTACGACTACCGGCGCCCGAAGCATCCCTTCGGCGACAAGTTCATGCTGGCCGGCGGCCACAACGTTCCTACCGGCTACGCCCTCTGGATGATCATGGGCCAGGCGCTGGAACGCAAGTATCAAGGCCACCGGCAAGAAGCGCTATTACGTCGATCCGCACCACGCCATCCTGCCCATCGACGCTCTCGGATTCCGCCGCGGCGCAGGCGCTCTCAAGACTCTGCTCGAAGCCCAGGGACTGGCCGACCATCCGCTTTTCGCGCAGGCCAAACTCCGCGGCATCAAAGCCCTCGCCGGCCACGCTGAAACGGTGGATGTCACGAACGACGTCAACGGCGGACCCTCCGGCGTTGGTATCGCCACCGCCGCCGGCAAGGCCGCGTTCTGGGACGTGATCGGCGCGCCCAGTTCCCCGAAAGTCATCGCCCTCGAAGGCGAGTTCGCCATGACCGAAGGCCACGCGCAGGAACTCAAGACCCAGGCCCTCGCGCTGCAGGTGGGCAAGCGGCTGCGAATCATCCTCTCCGATAACAACGCGGGCATCGACGATGTCCTGCTCGGCGGCGTCGTGCCGGGCAAATTTCGCGGCTACAATCTCGTCGAGCAGTGGACATCCTACGGCTGGAACGTCTTCACGCTCGATGACGGCAGCGACTATGCGCAGATCGTTTCCGTCTTCAAGACGATGGAAGACTGGGACCCCGCCGACCGCCGTCCCATGATCGTCATTGCCCGCACCACCAAGGGCTATTGGCCGCGCGCCGTGGGTGGCAAGATTCCCGGGCACGGCGACCAGCTCGTGAGCTATCAGAGCCATCCCTATGGGATGAAGATGAATTCCGATTACTTCGTCGCGCTGGCCCGCACCTTCGAAGAGCATTACGGCGTGGAGTTCGAAGGCATCCGCAAGGGCCCGGTCACCGATCCGCGCGAACGCCTGATCCAGTTCAAGACCAACATCGACGTCGTGATGTCGCTTCTCGACCGCAACGGCCTGGGCGACTGGCTCGCCGACCGGCTTGTCGAAATCGGCGATACCGTCAAGGACGAAGTCCCGCTGCATTTCGACGTCAAAAGCCGACCCGTTTCTGGACGAACGCCTGCGCGTGGCGAATCTTCCCGTCGAGCCCCAGACCGTGACCGCGACCAATCGCCTCTCGGGCGCGCAGAAACAGGTCGCCGTCACTCTCTTCCGCAAACCGGGCGAAGCCGCCGGAGCGCGCCGCGCCATTTCCGAAATCATCAAGTGGATGAACTACGTCACGGATAACCGCTTCTTCACGCTCGCGGCCGATCTCTCCGAATCCATCAACGTCGAACACGGCAGCATCTGGGGCCACTACGATCCGGAAACCAATCCGCTCGGCACGCGCATCAAGGCGGCGATTCAGGAAGCGGGCAACGTTGCCACGGCGATCGGGCTGGTGGGCCAGAGCGCCAGCGTCGATCCGGAAAAGTTCTCCGGCGTCTGGGCGCTGAGCGGAACCTACGGCGCGTTCACGCCCGCTGATGTATACGCCCGCGCGCGTCTGGAGCCAGCAGAATCAGGACAGCAAATTCCGCATGGGCGTGCTGCACATTCTGGCCGGCCACTCGGGACCGGAAACCGCCGCCGACGGCCGCACCCACTTCGGCATCTTCGCCACGCAGGTCTGGAAACTTTTCCCGCGCGGCCACACGATTCACCTGAATTTCTGGGATTACAACGATGTGGCGCCGGCCTATTTCGCCGCCGCAGAAATTGCCGCCCGCGAACAGAAAGGTCGGAATCATCAGCATCGAGGTCGCGCGCCCCGATTCCATCGTGGTCGATCGCAGCAAATTTGCCGACAGCGATCTGAAAGCCGCCGCGAAAGGGCTTTTACGTGATCCGCGATTTCGCGCCCGGCAAGCCGAGGCACGGGTACGTGCTCGCGCAGGGTTCCAGTTCGACCGTGAATCTGGTCAAGACACTGGCGCGGCTCGACGAGGCCGGCATCAACGTGAAGGTGATCTCGGCGGTCAGCGAGGATCTTTTCGATCACCAGCCCGAGGCTTACCGGAACTCCGTGCTTCCGCCCGAGGCTTATTACGATCTGATGGTGGTCAGCACAGGTACGCGGCGCGTCTGGCCGGTGCGCGGTCTGGGTCCGCTGACGGACGAATATTCGCTCACTTCGGACTGGGACAACCAATGGCTCACGGGCGGCCTCGAAGCGCGAAGTGATCGCGGAAGCCCATCTCGATCCCGGAGTCGATTTTCACCGGGATTCAGCGCTTCGCGAATGATCGGGAGAAACGAATTGCGACCCAGCGCGACAAACTGGCCGTGGTGTGATTCTTTCCGAACCGCCACTAATTATTCCGGCCGCAACAGGTGCAACAGCAACTGAAGGCGGTGTCGATGAAAAGAACAATTGCGGCTTTGGCGCTTTCCTGCATTCCGCTTTCGTCGGCGACCACGCCACAGATGAGACCGGTCGAAGCGCGGAAATTGATAAACGCCGTCCTTCCGCCGTATAAGGGCAAACCGCCTGTAATCGAAGTGGATCGAGAACATGATGGCTGTGTGGTATACCATGCGTACCGTGACAGCCTACCTCTGTTTCCCGGGGACGTCGAAATACACACCAATACCATTGGATTCTGGTCAATCGATACTCGCACGGCAGAAGTTTGGGACGTACACGAGGTGCGCGTTCAGACCCGGAGGCTCGCCCCCATTCAGCAGAAAATCCGCAAGCGGCTGAGGGTGACAAACGACGAGCAGAGGCAGTCGATTTCAAGGCCCTGTGACGAGCGCGGATACAGGTAGTCATTCGCCGGAGTGTTTGCCGACCGCGCTTCTACTTCATGGCGACACGCAGGACGATAAGCCCGCCGACAGGAAATTCGATCCGATTTCCGTTCCAAGAATTTCCCTGAAGACGAACTCCGAGCAGCTGCCGGATCTCCTGCTCATACTCGTCCTTGCCGATAAGTCCGGCGTGAAGGTAAGCAACCTTGCCGTCGCGCCCGATCACCAGAGTCGTCGGCAGCGCTTCGATCCCGCCATAGAGCATGTTGACTTCTTCGTTGCCCAGCACAATCGGGTAGTCGATGTTTTTTGATGCTGCGTAGGGATTGACAACGCTCCATCCGTCTTCATCCATCGACACGCCCAACACGGTGAAACCCTGCGTCCGATACGTCTTCTGAAACTCGATGAACCAGGGAATCTCGACCTTGCACGGCCCGCACCACGTTGCCCAGAAATTCAGGACCACTACCTTGCCTTTGTAATCGGACAGGCTGATTCGGGTCCCCTTTGCGTCTTTCAGCGTGAAGTCCGGCGCGGTTCTCGCGAGTCCGACGCCGCGGGCGTCGATAATCGCTTTCGCAGCCACATGCAGCGCGACCGGCCAGAGCAGGTACACACCAACCGCGGCACATGCGAGAGCGACTACTTTCAGAACACGGCGGCGAGCCTTCGAATACACTTACTTCCCGCTTTTCCCGTCCACCTGGACTTTGTGGAGCGACAGGTCGCCTTCGTAAACTGTGGCCGTGATCTGATCGCCGACCTTGACGCTTTTCAGAACCTTTGGATCGTCGACCTTGTATTTCATGGTCATCGCATCCATCCAGCCTTCGACTTTCTCGCCGTTCACAGTAAGGCCGTCGGAGGAAACGGCTTCCACTTTGCCGTGGAATGTCAGTGCTTTCTTACTTGATTGGGCCTGTGCCATGCAAAAAGCGGCGAGCAGAAGCGACAGAACGACAGACGCGATGATTCTGTGTAACTGTTTCATCATTCACCAGTATAAAAAACCCGGCAGGAAGCCGCATGGCCCGGCGGTTTTCGGGTTGCGACACATATAATGGGCTTCGAATCCTCCCAGGGCACCCTGCTCATGCGAATTTGCTTCGAGACCCGGAATCGGCGCATCAACGCTGTACGGGAAATCGACGAGGGCCCGCTGGTGTGACGTTTTCCGGCGCCCGCGTCTCAATCGTCGCCAGCCTCGTTTTCGCCGTCGTAGGGGGCGTCCGCGTTGTTTCCACGTACCACGTCTTCAATCAGACGTGGGATGAACCCTACAGCGTTTCCTGCGGGATGGAATGGCTGGAACGGGGGACCTATCTACGTGACCCGAAACACCCGCCCCTCGGACGGATCGCCGCGGCGCTGCCTTTGTACCTGAAAGGGGTTCGCGGGACCGGCGAGCCAAACGCGATCATCGATGGAGACTCGATCCTGGGCGGACCGGAAGTGTACAGGTCGCGCCTGACACTGGCCCGTCTCGGCGTCCTGCCGTTCTTTTTCCTTGCCTGCGGCGTAGTTTGGCTATGGAGTTACTGGTCGTTCGGAGCGTCGTTCGGAGCGTCGTTCCCGGCAACGACAGCCGCCGTGGCGGTCTTGCTTTTCTCCGCCATGCCACCGGTGTTGGGAAACGCCGGCATCGCGATGACGGACATCGCGCTCGCCGCAACGCTGCCCCTCGCGATTTACTGTTTCTGCCGCTGGCTGATCGAGCCATCCTTCGCATGGTCATTGGGGCTGGGCATTGCGACCGGGTTGGCAGTCCTCTCGCAGTTCACGACCCTGATTTTTTTCGCCGTGTCCGCGGTATTGCTGGCTATCGCCTGGCGAACCAGCGTGTCTGCCTCCGATGAGCCGGGCGTTCGCATACGCCTGCTGCGCCTGCTCGCGGCCGGCCTTGCCACCGCCGTTGTCATCTGGGCAGGCTATCGATTCTCGGTTGCGCCATTACCCGCAAAGCAGTTTCTCGTCGGGCTCAGAGACCTTTGGGTACACAACGAGGAAGGCCAGTGGAACTCCTTCCTCGGCGAACGCGACATGTCCGGTTGGTTCTATTACTTCCCCGTGTTGATCGCGGTGAAATCCCCGGCCGCGTTCCTCATACTTCTGGGGAGTGGATTTGTTTTCCTTGTCAAAGGGAAGCGCGGCGCAGGCTGGAGTTCATGGACGATGGCCCTTGTCGCGGCAGGCCTGATCCTCGTTGGATGTCTCAGCCGGATTAATCTCGGATTACGTCACCTGCTGCCGATCTACGTTCCGTTGGCAGGTCTGGCCGGTTTCGGCGCCGTGCAATTGTTCCGCTCAGGCAGATCCGCCCGGGCGGCCTGTATCCTTCTCGTCGGCTGGTGTCTGGTTTCATCGGCACGCGCCCATCCGGATTATCTCGCGTATTTCAACGAATTCGCCGACGGGTCGTGGGGGAAATTCGGTGTGGATTCGGATCTGGATTACGGGCAGGATCTTTGGCGATTGTCAGCCGCCTGCGAGCGCCGCCACCTGCGGAATATCTGGATCGCTTACAGCGGCACAGTCCCAAGGCACCAGATGGGCACGGATTGGCGCGGACTGCCGCCGGATCAGCCGCAAACGGGCTGGATCGCAATCAGCATTAGAAAACTCAAGCTCGGGCTCGGCGACGATCTCGACGCCTATTCATGGCTCGAGGGATTTCAGCCGGTTGAACGGGTGGGAAAATCGATTCTCCTTTATTACATCCCTCCGCAAACTTAGGCGCAGGCATAGTTCACCAACTGAATTCCACGTCGTTCGATCACTCTCCGAGCCTCGCCGGACACCAGAGCCGCCAACTCGATCGCGCGGCTCTCTTTCAACCTCGTCTTGGCCGCCCGCAATTCCGGCCCCAGATGCCCGGGATGGCACATCAACTCTGTGAGCCCTTCCGGCAGGCGTTCGAGGGTGTCGATCAGGTGCGCCGGGTCCAGAATCCCCACTGCCTGGAAGCCGGTGAAATAGTCGGTGGTTTTCAGTTTCCCCAAGGCTCTGGCGAAGGCCGGCTTCGTCACGCGCATCGCGAGAGCGACCGTGCTCTTTGTGATGCGCGCGCCGGTATCAATGCCGAAATCGAAAGGCCGCCGGACCCAGGGAATCCGGTACTCGTGGGCAATTCGGGCGACCGCATCGAGCACCGGGGGAAGAAGATGCGTGTGTTTGTGAGTATCCAGATGGGTCGGCCGGATACCGGCCTGTGCGATCTTGCGGACCTGTGCCACCAGTTCCTCGTAGACCTGGAGCTTGCGCCGCAGCAGCGCGCTCATGAGCGCCGGCACCGTGGCAGGCAGATCGCGCGATGGATCGAGAACGCTTTTCCCCTGCACGAGCACAAGATGGCAGCCGACATCAAGCGATGGCGTCCGGTGCGCCAGCATGACTGCGTGTTCGAACGCCTCGCCGTTCGCCATCAGCGTGGTTGCAGTGAGAATTCCGTTCCGGCAGGCCGCGACGATTCCTTCATTCACGTCACGGGTGAAACCGAAATCGTCGCCGTTGACTATGAGCCGCACGGGCTGGGTCACATCACCAAGCTACCGCCTGCGCACGCCCGATCACGGGTTTCGGGTAAACTGCGAGCATGGACGATAGCCCGTTGAGCGCCAGTCAGCCAGTCCCGGAAGCCGCTCCGCAGATCGCCCTCCCGTGGATCGTCCGTCTGCGTTACGCCATGGCCCTCGGCCAGATGGCAGCCGCCGCGTTCGTTCGCTACGCCCTGGGCGTCGACGTGCCGCTGGCCGCGTTTGCCCTCGCGCCCGCGCTGGTCGCGGCCAGCAACCTCCTTCTGGCCGCGCGAATTGCGGACCCCGATACTTCGCACAAAATCGCCACCTCCACTCTGGTCGCCTGGGCTTTCGTGCTCGATACCGTTTGCCTCACCTACATGCTGATGCTGAGCGGCGGTCCTGCCAATCCGTTCAGCCTTCTGTACCTGGTCCACATAACGCTCTCCGCCATCATCCTCACCAAGCGCTGGACCTGGGCGCTGGGCGCGCTTTCCACGCTTTGCTTCGGGCTCCTGTTTCGCATCTACAGGCCGATCCCGGCGCTCGAGATGCACCACCCGGCGGATGGCGCGGACATGCACCTCATCGGCATGTGGATCGGCTTCGGCGCGGCGGCTTTCCTGGTCGCCCTGTTCTCCGGCAAGATCTCCGAGCTGCTTCGCCAGCGCGAAGAATCCCTGCTGCGGATGCAGGTCGAACTGGCGAAGCGCGACCGCCTGGCATCGCTCGGGACGCTGGCTGCCGGGGCGGCGCACGAGCTGAACACTCCGCTCGGAACCATCGCCGTGGTCGCCCGGGAGCTTGAATTATTCGCGACCAACACCGCGCCCGGCGCCATGCCCAACTATGAGATCGCCGAAGACAGCCGGCTGATTCGCGCCGAGGTGGACCGGTGCCGAGAAATCCTCTGGCGCATGAGCGTGCAGGGCGCGCAGCCGGCGGCGCAGGCTTCCGAGTCCGTCGACGCCAGCGAGCTGCTGGCCGACGTCTGCCGCGAGATCGAGCAACCCGACCGGCTGCAGGTTGAGATGTCACCCGGACAGGCTGTTCCGCTGACCGTTCCGCGCCGGGCCGTTGCCCAGGCCCTGATCGCCCTTACCCGCAACGCCCTCGAAGCCAGCGCGCCCGATTCAGCGGTTCGCGTCATCGCGCGCCAGGCGGGAGAGCGTTTTCAGTTTGTGGTTTCGGACCATGGCAGGGGCATGTCTTCCAACACCCTGCGCCGCATCGGCGAGCCCTTCTTCACCACCAAAGAGCCAGGCAGAGGAATGGGCCTCGGGACATTCCTCGTGCGCACGCTTGCCGAGCAGCTGGGCGGAGGCCTCACGTTTGAGTCCACGCCGGAGACAGGCACCCGGGCGACGTTTGAGCTTCCTCTTCATGCCGTCCGGTAACGAGCCCGTTCGAGAAATCGACGCCGGGCGAGTCGCCCTCGTGGTCGATGACGACGACATCTTTCGCAATCGCCTGTGCCGCGCCTTCACCGCGCGGGGATGGGAAGCGATTGGCGCGGCCGATGGCGCCGGCGCCCTCGAATTGTCCTCCCAATCAAGTCCCGATCTTGCGGTTGTGGATCTCCGCCTGCCGGGCATGAGCGGCCTCGAAATCGTGCAGGAACTGCGCCGCCTCGATGAGACCATCTGCATTATCATGCTCACCGGATACGGCAGCATCGCCACAGCACTGACCGCCACGAAACTCGGCGCGGATCATTACCTCAGCAAACCGGCCGATGCGGATCAGATCCTGAGCGCCTATAAGACGATTGGCGAGGAACCCGGCAATCCCCCGCAACACACCGTCCCCAGCCTCGCCCGCGTCGAATGGGAGCACATCCAGCGCGTCCTCACGGACTGCGGCGGCAACGTCTCGCAGGCGGCCAAGCTGCTCGGTCTGCACCGCCGATCGCTACAGCGGAAGCTGGCCAAATATCCTCCTCAGGTCTGAGCCCTGAAGGTCTGAGCCCTGCGTCAATTTGCCGCGTTGTCTACCCCCGGTTGCTCCGCATAGACTCCAAGAAAGATGAAGCTGTGCCTTTCGCTCGCGGGGTTCCTCATATTTTGTTCTCTGCTCCACGCGGCAATTTTCGGAAAAATACAGGGAATCGTGCACGATCCTCAGCATCTGCCCGTGGCCGGAGCATCGGTGCAGCTGCAGGCCGTCACTTCCGATTGGTCTCAGACCGCGCAGGCTAATGGCCAGGGCGAATTTTCGTTCACCGCGGTGCCGGTGGGCGACTACAAAATCACCGTCACGCAGACCAACTTTCAGACTTCGGAGCAGACCGTCACCGTCACTTCCAACTCGTCGCCGATTCTGCATTTTCAACTGGCAATCGCGCCTGTGAGCCAGACCGCTCTGGTCGGAGGCCGGGCGGACCTGGTCAATATGGATTCGGTGACCCCCACTACTCTCGTCGATCGGGAGGACATAGCCGAAACACCCGGCGCCGGCCGAACCAACAGCATGGCGATGATTACCGACTACACTCCCGGCGCATATGTGAGCCACGACATGCTGCACATGCGTGGAGGCCATCAGGTCGATTGGCTGATCGACGGCGTCTCCATACCGAACACAAATATCGCCACGAATCTGGGACCGCAGATCGATCCCAAGGACATCGATTATCTGGAAATTCAGCGAGGCAGCTACGACGCGGAGTACGGAGACCGCACGTATGGAATCTTCAATATTGTGCCCCGCAGCGGCTTCGAGCGCGACAATGAGGCGGAGCTGGTGGTCTCTTTCGGCAATCGGCGCCAGACGAACGACCAACTCAATTTTGGCGGCCACACAAAGCGATTCGCGTATTACGCGAGTTTAAACGGAAATCGCAGCAACAACGGTCTGCAGGCGCCGATCGGCCAGATTGTTCACGATGCGGACAACGGCTATGGGGGCTTCGCCTCTCTCATCTTCAACGCCAGCCCAACCAACCAGTTTCGGCTGGTCGGGTCATTGCGACAGGATTATTATCAGATCCCGATCGACCCGAATCCAAACTCAGCCGGAAATCAGATTTACCCCAGCTACGGCCTTCAGGATAGTGAGCGCGAGCCCGATGGGTATGTTGCGTTCTCCTGGGTCCACACCTTCAATACAAACCTGCTGCTGACCGTGTCGCCGTTCTATCACTTCAATTCGGCGGACTACAACGGTGGGCCGAACGACGTGCCGGTGATCTCGGCGGTGCACCAGACCGCCAATTATGTCGGGGCGCAGGCAAGCCTGAACGTGACCGCGGTGAAGAATAACGATTTTCAGGCGGGCGTGTACGGATTCGCGCAGCACCAGGCCATGTACTTCGATAACGTTTTTACGGATTGCGCTCCGAATTGCCAGAACTACGGCCCGTCTTTGGCCGCGGTGACCGGCGGCGTCGCAGAACTGTTTCTCAGCGACAAGTACAAGGTGACTTCGTGGTTGACGCTGATCGCCGGCCTTCGTTATTCGCACTTCAACTCCGGCTCGACGGTGGTCGAGAACACGGTGGACCCGCGTTTTGGCGCCGCTCTCAGAATTCCCAAACTGAATTGGGTCTTCCATGGCTTTTATGGCCAGTTCTATCAGCCTCCTCCGCTCCTGACTGCTACAGGTCCGTTACTCGATTTAGCCACCAGCCAGACTCTGGCTTTCGCCCCCTTGAAGGGAGAGCGCGATCACGAATACCAGTTCGGCGTGACGGTTCCATTCTTTGGCTGGGAACTTGAGGAAGACACCTTCCAGACGAAGGCGGATAACTGGCTGGATCATAGCAACATCGGGGAATCGAACATCTTCTGGCCAATCACCTGGGCAGCCGCCCTGATTCAGGGCTGGGAGACCACGCTTCGTTCGCCGCGCACATGGCGCCGCGTTCAGATCCACCTGGCCTACTCGAATCAGATTGCGCAGGCAACTTCGCCCATCACGGGAGGCGTAGTCTGCCCGCTTCCCGTGATGCCGGCATGTCCTTCGAATATCCCCCCCGGGCTTGGGCCGGTGGACCACGATCAGAGAAACACGTTGAACTTCGGCGCCAACGGGAGGCTTCCCTGGCAGGTGTACGCTTCGACCAATGTGTACTATGGCTCGGGGTTCACCAACGGGAACCCGGACGCGCAATATCCGGGCGCTTATCTGCCGCAACACACCACGTTTGATATTTCCCTGGGGAAAAGCTTCGGCGAGAAGGATAAATACAAAGTTTCGGTCACCGGCCTGAATGTCGCGAATCGACGCGTGTTACTCGACAACAGCCTGACCTTCGGGGGATTCCACTATAACGACCCGCGACAGATCTACGTCGAATTCCGTTACCGATTTCACTACTGAAGGTTGACCGAGGGTCGCCACTACTTCCTTACGTATTTCTTCAAATCCTTCGGCCCCACTTCGGCGCCGTAGACATTGCCCGCTCGATCCGCGGCGACGCCTTCGGCCGCGCTGGTGGCCCCCGTTCCGGCCGAAGGGTCGGGGATGAAGGCCGTCACGACGCCGTCCTTCGCGCTGCCGATGCGAATGCCTCGCTTCCAGCCGGGATGGTGACCGTAGCCTTCGCGGTCAATCGACTCGGAATCGGTGACGTAGAGGATATCGTGGCTATCGATATAGATTCCGCTGGGGCGGCTGAACTGCGTCCCACGCCGCGATGAAGTTGCCCGTCCTGATCGAAGATCTGGATTCGGTTGTTGTTGCGGTCGCCCACAAACAGCCGGCCCTGCGAATCGAACGCCAGCGCGTGGGGCACGTCGAACTGGCCGGGACCCGATCCGAGCCCGCCCCACTGCTTGATGAACTTTCCCTCCTTCGTGAGCTTGACGACGCGCGGATTGCCCATCCCCGCGTCATGGACGTCGGAGACGAAGATGTTTCCGTTCGGCGCCACCACCACGTCATTCGGTTTATTGAATGTGTCGGGGCCATCGCCCGCGACGCCTGGTTTGCCCAGCGTCAGCAGAACCTTGCCGTCGGGACTGAATTTGAAAACCTGATGACCTTTGCCGTCCTTGCCCTGGCCGTCGGTGACCCAGACGTTGCCGTCTTTATCGACATAGATGCCGTGGGGGAAAATGAACATGCCCGCGCCGAAGCTCTTGAACCAGCTTTCCGGATGCGTCGAACTCGAGGATGGGCGGATCGGTCTTGCCGTCGCAGGTGTTTGCGCCGCAGCGTTCGGCTACCCAGACACTCTTGCCGTCGCGATCGATCTCGACGGCGCTGGTCGATCCCCAGGCTCTTCCTTCCGGCAGTTTCGCCCAGTTCTCGATGGTGGCGTACGGGTTGGGTTGGGCGGACGCCATCGCGCCGGCTAATGCGGCGAATACTGCGAGACGGCAAAGGGGGATCATGAGGGTTCTCCTGCGTCCTCTCATTTAATCACATTGGGCGGGAAAAGCTAGCTCAGCCCGCCGCGCGATCTGGTGTCGGGCGATCGCTTTGAGCTGTTGATGATCGCATCCGCGATTTCACGCGGCCGATCCAGATTCGCGATCGCCATGCGGCCGCTCTCGCCCGCGCTCTCCAGCATCAGATCGCCGACGCCCATCAACCGCTGCCCCAGCGTTTGCTTTACGGTGACGTCCTGAATCTTCGCCGTATCGACCGTGCGCCGCGTGCGCGAAAGAAATCCGGTTTCGAGAATCAGATGATCGTCCTGAAAACGCAGCGAGATCATCCTGCGCTGCAGATGCATGTTGACCGGCGTAATCAGCGCGACGAACGGAATGACCAGCAGCCAGCGGGGCTTATCGTCCGCATACGTGAAGTACGCCCAGAAACACGCGGCAATGATGACGATCACCAGCCCGTAGACCACCCAGACCGTCTTCATGCTCGGGCGAATCGTGACACCTTCTATTGGCATTCTCGCAGTTATTCTACTTGAGCGCTTGCAGAAGAACGTAAGGATCGGCCCCGATCGTTCCCACCAAGGTCGCCACATAACCCGGCGCTCGAAGCCTCGCGCAGATGCGCCTCGGCCGTCGCCAGTCTGCACTGCAAATCGAGTTGCGACCCGGCAGACCGCTCGCCAGAAACTTTTGCAACGCGTCGCGATGCTTCGTCCAGCGCGCGATATCGAGCGCCTGCTGCGTCTGCGAGCCGCTCCCGATACCAGTCGCTCGCCAGCAGGGATTCGCGTGTAAAGAGCGCCCTGATCTCCGGATCGCTCTCGCGCTTTGCCCTCATACTCCCCGTACGCCATGATGTGCAGCAGCGCCTTGATCGGCGGGCACGCCGCCGTCGACGCTGCCGTCCTCGAAATAATCCTTCGCGACCGCGCGCTGCGCCGCCACAATCGCGTTCACGCCCTCGGCGAATTCCGCCAGGTCCTGCTTTTCCGGACGCAGCATCTCTTCCGGAAACACGCGTCCCCGGCATTTCGAAGATCCGCCCCAGGAAGCGGTCGACAAAAGACGCGGTGATGCGATATCCCAGCCGGCTGGCCAGCACCGTCGTTCCGCTCGAACTCGAAATCGTCCACCTTTTCCAGATAGCCGTTCTCGATCAGGAATCGCGGCTCGCGCTCGGCGACCCTCATCCGGCACCACAGCTCCGGCACCAGCATGCTGTTGTCGTGATCCACGCGGTACTTCGGCCCGATGAATCCGGCCGCCGTGGTGAAACCGGAATTCTCCGTCAGGATCGCCGACACCAGCGCGTTGTTCACGTCGATCACGCCGGGCAGCGCGTTGAACGGGCCTTTCGTCAGCGCGCCTTCGCTGCCGAATCCCGTGGTCGCGGGCGACTTGCCCGTCAGGCTGCAGATCAGGTCCATGAACAGTTCGGGCAGTTCCTGATAGTGAATCGGATTGTAGACGGCCAGCGGAGGAATGCCCGCCTTGTGGTCGGCCGGATTGTTGCGCCGGCCCGAAAGCACGGCGTTGACCGGGAAACTGCACCGGGACGTCCGGCGGAATTTCGCGCGCGAGCCGCGTGCCGATCTCCGCGATGTAGCGTGTTTCGCGGATTCGTCAGATCGGGCCGCTTCTGCAGATAGCGCGGGTTCTTCGACGGGCTTCCGTCCACGATTCGCGGATGCGCCGACGAAACCACGAAGCTCGGTTCCGGGCTTGTCCAGGAAATCGGTCAGCAGCCGCTTCATCGGGCGCCGTGTACTTATCGAACTCGACTACTTCGTCGACGATGCGCCTGCACTTCCGGCGCCGTGAGCGGCTCGAAGTTCGAAATGAAAAGGTCCGGCCGATGCGATGTCCGCTTCGGCATCCTTATCGAATCCGCGGTGAATCGCTTCGTCCGGCCGCTGGAACAGCAGCGTTTCGCAATTCTCCACCAGCTTGACGCTGCCGTGGCGATATTCCGGATCGGGATGATTCAGACTTCTCGCGCGGCAGCACGACCGACGCGGTGATATCGTCCTCGAACTGCACTTTGTCGGCGGGGTTGAAATCCGGCCGCAGCTTGAAGATGCGCCACGAGCCATCCGGATCGAGACCCATGCGCAGATAGTTCCCCAGCAGCTTCTGGTTGCCGAACTTCAGTTCGTTGCCCGAGCAGCCCGTTGATGCGGTCGACGCTGAAGTGCTGCCGCCAGTCGTCGCCCCACTCCGGCTGGTAGTAGCGCTTCACCGTGATCAGCAGTTGCCGGACAGTTTGCGGAATCGTCGCCAGCCACTCGTTGTGCTCGTCGGTGTATTCCGGCGAAGGCGTCATCAGCTTGATCACCGATCCGAGCGAGCGCTCCGGGCTCAGAATCGGGCGCTGCGCGCGATTGCCCGGTCTGCGGCGTCCGATAGATGCCGGAAAAATCCTTCGCGAGAATCTCGGCGACCTGTTCGATATCGCGGTGGAAATCGGTGACGAAGACCGGCCCTTTCAGAACGATGCTGCCGATCGATTTGGAGATTTCCGACTTGCCGCCGCCCGACACCGTGCATGGCTTGTGGCACAGCATTCCATCCGCGCGCGAAGCGACCAGACGCCACGCGGTGCCGTCGATCTGCTTTTCGAGGCGGATCTTCGTGCCCCACGGCAGCACATAGGTCTCGTCGGCCCGCAGCGTGAGTTGGTGCGATTGCGCCGTCGGGCAGCTGCCATTTGACCGACGCCTTCGAGCACGCTGAACTCGGCGTTCTCCGGGACATAGTAGATGTTCGGGAAACTGCCGGTCGACCGCGTAGCGCTCCGGTTTCACTTCGACGCGGTCGCCCAGCCAGCGCATGGCCTGCTTCGAACGTCACTTTCTTCGTCAGCACCGTGCGGCCGGCGAAGAACTGCTGGCCGAGCACGTAGGCGGGAAACGCCAGCGCTCCGCCGGCATGCTCTTCCTCGCACATGCCGAACAGATTCGCGGCGTAGCTGATCTGTGTCTTGACTTCCTTCTTGCAGTAGCCGTAGTAGTTGTCGGCGAGGATGGTCACCATCACGCCGCGGCGGTCGCGGCAGGCAGATTTTGAACGGCACGCCGCCGTTGTAGATCTCGTCTTCGTTGCGCCAGCACATGCCGTCGCGGCGCTGCCGTTCGGTGGCGGCGTCGTAGTGCGGCAGGCCCAGGTCCGTCTTTTCGGAAGTTCACCAGATGCGGCGCGAGAATGACGCAGCCGGTGTGGCCGGTCCAATGCTCGACGTCGAGCGCGGCGTCGTTTTCGGGCAGATCGGGATCGCCGCCGTTGCCGAAAATGCGTTCGACGAAATCGAGATTGCTCACCAGGCTGGCGGGCGCGAAGAAGCGGATCTCCATCGCTCTGCGCGGGCTCGTCCCGGTCGCGGGCAGACCAGGGGCCGCAGCAGCAGCGTCGCAAACAGACGCACCTTGCTGCTGCCTGATTCGCGGTGAACGGCAGCTCCAGAACTTCCGGCGGCGGAGTCAGAGCGCGGCGCAAGCAGGGCGCCGAACGTGGCCTTCGGGACGGCGATCTTGTCGTCGGGAACCGGCAGGCCGCCTTCGGCGATGTGAAAGATGCCTTTGGTGGTGCGGCGGTCGCTCTTCGGATTGTGCAGGATCCCCTGACGGATCCGGTAGGACCGCACATAGGGCGAGGTCAGGCTGTCTTCGCCCGGCGGAAGCGACATCACGCGCGCCAGGCCGGGCATATCGAGCACCAGAGTCTGCGAGGGCAGGCGCGGCGCGCAGCCGATCGAGATACGAATCGAGAAACGCCTGGATGCGCGCATCGACGGGGCAGAGCCGGTCGCCGAGCAATTGGTTCTTCTGGTAGTAATTGCGGAGCAGCGGTCCGGCGATTTCGAGCATCGTGGCTCGACGGTTGCCCGAGCGCAGC
This sequence comes from Terriglobia bacterium, assembly GCA_963764845.1. GTDB lineage: Bacteria > Acidobacteriota > Terriglobia > Bryobacterales > Bryobacteraceae > BOG-234. Next base: position 898,306 of record CAVXUE010000003.1, read on the forward strand.
CAGCTTCAGATTGATGTACCGGATGAGTTCCGCGTCATGCGTGCTTTCCATGGAGCCTCCAGCGGCGAAGAACAGGCTTCGGAATGCTCACGGCGGGGTGAGGAATGTTGTATAGGACAGCTTAGCAGGGGCGGATTTCCCGGCTACTTCGCCGGCGCCGCGGACACACCAGGCACGAGTTGAAAGAAGAAATTGTCCGGATCGCGCAGGATCACGAAATGGCGGCCGTTCAGGCTGGCAGCCTCGCCTCCCGCCGATGCCACCGGCACGCCGGCGGCTTTCAGTTTTTCGAGCAGGCCGTCGACGTCGGGTGTCATCAACCGCAGCACTCCCGATCCTGGATCGTGAATGGTGGCGTTTTTTATCAGCTTTCTGAAGGTGCGGGATGCGTCGAACTCGCGGAACTCAACTTCAAAATCGGTGCCGGGAACCTTGGTCTTGCTGCGCCGCACACTCGGCACTGTCTTCTCCGGTTTAAACCCCAGCAGGTCGTGGAAAACGTGAAGCGTCGGGTCGAGTTCGGCCACAGTGAGCACAAGCCGCGCCGGAGCCGACCCCGACCAGCTCAACGAAAAAGCCATCCGGATCCGCAACTGTCGTGGCGTTGACCGCTGTACCGCCATTCTCCTTCAGCCGGTTGCCATGGTTGCGCCAACATCGGCAACCGGTATCACTAGAAGGTTTGCGCCGGGTTCCTGAAGCCCGCGATCGACCGGCGTCTGGCTGATGCCTTTGAACTCCACGAATTCCAGACCCAGCGGCGAGTTGGGGATTTTGAAAACCGCGACGCGCGATTGAGAGCCTTTTGCGTCATAGAGGCTTTCGACGAGGGCGTTCGGCGCGAAGGCAGGCGCTGGCGCCGGAGTTGCGCACCTCGAGACCAAGGCCGGTTCCGTAGAACCGCATCGTCTGATCCAGATCTTTGACGACATGAATGAAAGTGCCCACGCCGACGATTTGCGCAGGCATCGTCGAAGCCACGCAAGCCAATACTGCCAGAGAACGAAGCATGATTTACACCGCCTTGCTGAGAACGCGATTCAACCGTTGCACGAAAGCCCCGGGGTTCTCCACCGGAATCCCTTCGACCAGCAGCGCCTGATCAAACAAAAGCCATGCCGCGTCATCGACCATACCATCGTCACTCGACCCCAGCAACTTCTTCACGATCTCGTGGTCCGGGTTGATTTCGAGCGTAGGCTTCAGCGCTGGCAAGCTGGTGATTCTGGCCCATCGCCCGCAGCATCTGCGCCATCTTCATCGACGGCTCGTCCTCGTCCGAAACGATGCACGACGGGCTATCGGCCAGGCGCATGGAAGCCTTCACATCCTTGACCCTGTCGCCCAGCACGGCCTTGATCTTATCGAGAAGCGGCTTGAGGTCTTCGCTCTTGTCCTTGTCGGCATCTTCTTTGAGATCTTCACCCGCCGACGCTCTTGTTGACCGCTTTCAGCTCTATATCCCGATACTTATCGACACCGCCGAAGACCAGTTCATCGAATTCATCGTCGAGAATCAGAACCTCGATGTCTTTCTTCTTGTAAATCTCGAGCAGCGGCGATGACCGCAGCACATCCGCCGGGCCTCCGGTAATGAAGTAGATGCCCTTCTGACCTTCCTTCATGCGGGATTTCACTTCCGCGAGACTGGTCCAGCCTTCGGCCTTGGTGGATTTTACGCGGATCAGATCCAGCAGGGCTTCGCGATTGCCGAAAGTCACCGTAGAGGCCTTCCTTCAGCGGCCGATTGAACTCATCGATGAATTTCCCGTATTCCTCAGGCCTCTCGGTCGCGATCGTCTTCAGTTCGGACAGCACCTTCTTCACGCTCGCGGTGCGGATGCCGGCCAGAATCCGGTTCTGCTGCAGGATCTCGCGGCTGACATTGAGCGGCAAATCTTCGCTATCTATAATCCCGCGCAGGAAGCGCAGCCAGGTGGGCAGCAGTTCCTTCGAATCGTCGGTGATGAAGACGCGCTTGACGTAGAGCTTGACGCCGGGCTTGTAGTTCGCCTGATAGAGATCCATCGGGGCTTTGGAGGGCACATAGAAAAGCGTCGTGTATTCCTGCGTTCCTTCCGCCTTGGTGTGGAACCAGAACATAGGATCTTCCCAGTCGCCCGAGATGGTCTTGTAGAGTTCTTTATAGTCTTCGTCTTTGATTTCGGCTTTGGGGCGTTTCCACAAAGCGCTGGCGGAATTGATCTGTTCGGTGGTGCGCTTCTTGACCGATTTTTTCTCTTTCTCATCCCATTCGCTCGTATCCGCGGTGAGATAAATCGGAAACGCGATGTGGTTTGAATATTTCTTGACGATCTCCCGGAGTTTCCAGCTGTTGGCGTATTCTTTGCCTTCATCGTTCAGATAGAGTGTGACGGTGGTCCCCTGCTGCGCGCGCTCGGCGGGCTCGATCTCGAACCCTGTCTTGCCATCGCTCGTCCAGCGCCACGCGCGCTCTTCCGCGGCCTTGCGCGACACCACTTCGACCCGGTCCGCGACCATGAACGCGCTGTAGAATCCCACGCCGAACTGCCCGATCAGGTTGGAATCGCGTTTGGCATCGCCGGAAAGATTGGAAAGGAAGTTCTTCGTTCCCGAACGCGCGATGGTGCCCAGATGATCGGCCAGATCCTCGTCGTTCATCCCGATGCCGGTATCGCTGACGGTGAGTTTGTGCTGGGCCTCGTCGAGTTCCAGATCGATGCGCGGCTCGAAGACCAGGGATTTGTACGGCTCCTCGGTCAGAGTCAGGTAGTTGAGCTTGTCGAGCGCATCGGAGGCGTTCGATACCAGCTCCCGGAGAAAAATCTCCGGATGGGAATAAAGGGAGTGAACGATCAGCTGCAGCAGTTGGTTCACTTCGGTTTGAAATTCGCGTTTGGACATGAATTCCTATTCTAAGAGTCGGGCTCTGCTTGACAGGAATTAAACATACATTTTAAACTGTTGTTTACATGGGAGCGCATGCGGTCAGATCGAGACAGCGGATCCCGGCCCTGCCGGACGGCACGCGAGCGAAACTGCTCGATTCCGCCGGCCAGGTCTTTGCCGATTCCGGCTATCAGGCCGCGACGGTGCGCGAGATCTGCGCCCGCGCGGGAGTGAATATCGCGCTGATCAACTATCATTTCGGCGACAAGCTGGAGCTCTATACCGAAGTCCTGCGGCATCGATCGGGGCTTCCAAAGACGGGATCCTCCAGAAGGCGATCCAAAGCGCCGCCCCACCGGAAGAGGCGCTTCGGGAACTGATCTTCGCGATGGTGCAGAGGGTTTGCCGGGCCGATCGTCCCGGCTGGCAGTTCCGCCTGATGATGCATGAGTTCGCGCAGCCCACGCCCGCCATGTCGAGCCGTGATCGACGAGACGATGCGGCCGATTTACGAGCGTTTCTGTGGATTGATCGGGCGCATGCTCGATCTTCCGCCCGAACACGACAAGACGCGGCTTTGCGCGCACAGCGTGATCGCGCAGGTGGTTCACTACTTGCACTCGCGCCACGTAATCTCGCAGCTGTGGCCCGAACTCGAAATGACTCCGGAGCGAATCGACCGAGATCTCGACGCACATCGCCGATTTCTCGCTCGCATACCTCCGTGCCATGGCGCCGCGCGGCCACGCGAACGACAGGCCGACGAAAGACAAAGAAAGAAGAAATGACGGACCAGCTCAACCGCTCCCACAAACCAGCCGCCCCCGCACCGCCGCGCCGAAGCGCTCGCGCCGGAAGATGTTCCCGCTGATTCTGCTCATTCTCGGCGTGGCGGCGTTCTTCATCTGGCGAGGCTATTTCGCCAATCCGAAGGTGCCCGACAACATCGTGGTGCTGAGCGGCCGCATCGAAGGTGACGATTCCGCCGTCGCGCCGAAAACCACGGGCCGCATTCTGAAGATCCAGCGTGCGCGAGGGCGACACCGTCAAAGCGGGCGACACCATCGCCGTTCTCGACGACGCGCAGCTCACCGTCGCGCGAGGATCAGGCCCGCGCCGCGCTCACCGGCGCCGAAGCCAGAGCCAAATCGGCCAGCGATCAGATTGCCGTCTACGAGCAGCAGCTGCAGCAGAACGAGCTGTCGACCGAGCAGGCGAAAGTGGATGCCGCAGGCCGCGTACGCCAGGCCGAGTCCGACGTGGCCGCCGCGGAATCCGATCTCGCGCAGCAGGAAGCGTCTCTGCGCATGGCGCAGTTCGACAACGATGCGTACAAGAAACTGGTCGAAGACCGGCGCGGCCTCGGAGCGCCAGGCCACGCAGGCGTCCGCGACGGCCGATCAACAGGCCGCCGCCGTAGCCGCCGCGCGCCGCGCCTCGATGCAGCCCGCGGAGCGCTCACCACCGCCCAGGCCAATCTCTCCAACCCCGGCATCCGCAGTTTCCAGTCCGCGGCCGTGCGCAGTCAGATCGACCAGCAGAGAGCGGAGATCGCGAACGCCGCCGCAGCCACGCAACAGGCGCAGATTTCAACTCACGGAAGCGCAGGAGAATCGCAAGGATCTCATCGTGCCCGCGCCTTTCGACGGCACGGTTCTCACCCGCGCCGCCGAGCCGGGCGAAGTCGTAACCGCGGGCACCGCCATCGTTACGCTGCTCGATCTCAGCAAAGTCTACCTGCGCGGATTCATCCCGGAGGGCGAGATCGGCAAGGTGAAAATCGGCCAGCCTGCGCATGTTTATCTCGATTCGGCGCCCGATAAACCGATCGACGCTTACGTGCTGCGCATCGATCCGCAGGCCACGTTCACGCCCGAAAACACGTATTTCCGCGACGACCGCGTGAAGCAGGTGGTCGGCGTGAAACTGCAGCTCAAAGGCGCAGTCGGATTCGCCAAACCCGGCATGCCCTCGGACGGGGAAATCCTCGTCCAGGGCGATGCCTGGCCCGCCGGCAAATTCATCAAATGACCGCCTCGGAATCCACACGCGCGATTTGCCGACTCCCGACGGCCGGGTCGCGATTCCGGAATCGCCATCCGGGTCCGCGATCTCTGGAAGACGCTACGGCGTCGCTCGACGCCGTCTGGGGCATCAATCTCGATATCCGCGATGGCGAAATCTTCGGCTTGATCGGCCCCGATGGCGCCGGAAAAACCACCACGTTCCAGATCCTCGCCGGAGTGATGGAAGCGACCTCAGGCACCGCCGAGGTATTCGGCGTGCCCGCGCGGGAAGCCCGCTCGCACACCGGTTATCTCACGCAGGCCTTCAGCCTCTATCCCGATCTCACGGTAGCGCGAAAACATCCGCTACATCGGCGATCTCCGCCGCGTGCCGCCCGAGGAGATCACGAAGCGCGGACGCCGCTACCTGCGCATGTTCGACATGGACCGCTTCGAGCAACGGCTGGCCGGACGCCTCAGCGGCGGCATGAAACAGAAGCTGGCGCTGGCCTGCGCGCTGGTGCCGGAGCCGCGCGTGCTGCTGCTCGACGAGCCCACCACGGGCGTCGATCCCGTCTCGCGCCGCGAGTTCTGGGATACGCTCGCGCACCTTGCAGCGGATGGCCTGACGATCGTTCTGGCCACGCCCTATCTCGACGAAGCCGAGCGCTGCAACCGCGTCGCGCTGATGCATCAGGGCGAAATCCGTCAGATCGGGCACGCCTGCCGAGCTTGCGGACAGCCTGCATGCCCGCCGGATGGAGATTCACACCTCGAACCTGGGTCGGGCGGAACAGGTGCTTTCCGCGCTCGCCGGCCCGGACAAGGAGATTATCGATGTCCAGCGATTCGGCGACCGACTGGACATCCTCGCGCACGAGCCTGACGACGCGAAGCGTATAGCCGACCAGGCGTTGGGCGCCGAGGGGCTCGTCGATCGACGACGTTCGCATCGACGAGCCGACGCTGGAAAACACGTTCGTCGCTACCCTCCGGAACCTCGGAGAAAAGGTTCACGACGAGCCGTTTCCCGGACGCCGCGATCACGGCGGGCTGCGCGGTCAGGTTGCCATCGGCGCGACGAATCTCACAAAGGAGTTCGGCGACTTCACTCGCCGTAAAAAACGTAACCGCACAGGTGCAGTACGGCGAAATCTACGGGCTTGCTGGGCGCGAACGGCGCGGGCAAAACGACCACCATCAAGATGCTCTGCGGTTTGCTTCCGGCCACTGCGGGCGGCATGCAACTGGCGGGCGAGCGGGGCAGCCTCGGTCCCCGGAAGTCCGGCAGCAGAATCGGCTACATGTCGCAGAAATTTTCTCTCTACGACGACCTGTCGATCATGGAAAACCTCGAATTCTTCGCCGGCGTCTATGGAGTTCCCGAGAACGAGCGTGAGGAGAAAATGCGCTGGGTGATCTCCTTTTCGGGGTTGGAGAAAGAGAGGGCCAGCTGGTCGGCAGCCTGCCGCAGGGATGGAAACAGCGGGTGGCGTTCGGCGCGGCGATCCTGCACGAACCGAGCATCCTGTTTCTGGACGAGCCGACCTCGGGCGTGGACCCTCTGGCGCGCCGTTCCTTCTGGACCATGATCAACCGGCTGGCCGACGCCGGCACCGCCATTCTTGTCACCACCCACTATCTGGAAGAAGCGGAGCAGTGCAACCGGCTCGGGCTTCATGGTGGCGGGCGAACTGGTTACCGAGGGCAGCCCCACGGCGATCAAGGGCGCGCAGAGCGGGCATCTGCTCGAGTTCATCGTCGACCAGCCGCAGCGCGCGATGGATCTTCTGAAGAGCGACAACGAACGGTGGCGCGTTTCTTTGTTCGGCGAGCGCCTGCACATCATTACCGAGGACGATGCCGCAACCGGGGAAGAACGATACCGCAGGGAGCTGGAAGCGAGCGGAGTGCGTGTGATCAGCGCGCGAGAAGGGCGGTTCTCGCTGGAAGACGTTTTCATCAGCGTGGTCGAAAAAGCCCGGCAGGAAGGCAAAGTCGCGGTGGATGAATGATCGGGAAAGGGGACTAACCGAATGAGAAGAATTCTGGCTCAGACCCGCAAAGAACTGACCCAGCTCGTCCGCGACAAGATGGCCCTCGGCCTCGCGCTCGTTCTTCCTTTGACCCAGCTCATCCTGATGGGATCGGCTATCTCCCTCCACGGTCGCCGATCTCCCGATCGCCGTGCAGGATCTCGACGATTCAGCCGCCTCGCGCAGCTTCATCGACGCTTTCCGCCGATCGAATACCTTCCACATCGTGCCGTTCGCCCGTCAACCGCCAGCCCGAAACCGCATTCACGTCGAACATGGCCCGCGCGGCGCTGATTATTCCGGCACACTTCGGGCGCGACATCGCGCGCGGCATCAGCTTCGCCCGTGCAGATGCTGATCGACGCTTCGGATTCGAACACGGCCAGACTGTTGTCGGGTTACGCCGCCGAGGTCACCGCGGCGTGGAATGCGGATAACGCCGGCGGCGTGCAGGTGGCGCCGGTGCAGGCGGCGATCCGGTTCTGGTATAACCCCGGGCGATCGTCTAAAAAGTTTTACGGGCCTGGAATCTTCGTGCTGGCGTCTCTCGCTTTTTCCGCCGCTTCTCGCCGCGCTCGCCTCGGCGAAAGAAGGCGAGCAGAAGACCATCCTGCAGGTTTATGTATCCAGCATTTCGGCCCATGAGTTTCTGCTCGGGCAAGATCCTGACTTTCGTGGCCGTCGCTTTCTGCGAATGCATCCTCCTGCTCACGCTGCTGTTCACTTACTTCGGCCTCAATTTCGCCGGCGACCCGACGCTGTTTCATCGTGGCCACCATTCTCTACGCGTTCTGCGTGTCCTCATTCGGAACGCTTGATCGGCTCGGCGATCCCCAATCAGCAGGTGGCGATGCAGATGGTGATGCTGGGCGGTTTCCTGCTGGTTTTTATGCTTTCCGGGCCTGATCTATCCGATCCAGAATATTCCGGTTCAGATCCGCTGGCTTTCGAACTTCATCTGGGGCCGCTATTACATCGACATCGTGCGCGACGCGCTGCTCGAGGGCGGCGGCTGGCCCGCGCAGTGGTGGAAAGTGCTGATCATCGGATTCAGCGGAGGGGTCTTTTACATGATTGGCCTGGCGCAACATGCGCCGCATGCAGTTGAAAGGCGTAATCCGACATGAAAAAGCTCGCTCAGTCTCTTTTCAGCTACCGCTTCCGCGCGCTGCTGCGGAAGGAGTTCTGCGCAGATGCGCCGCGACCGCAGGCTCATCATGTCGCTGGTCGTTTTCCCCACTCTGCAGTTGCTGCTCTTCACTCTCGTTCTCAATGCGACGGTCTCGGACCTCAAGCTGGGGATCATCGACGACAGCCGGACGCCGGAGAGCCGCGGCCTGACCTCCACCCTGACCGAAAGCAAGAGCTTCAAGCTGGCCGGATACTACTATTCCGTCGACAAGCTCGGCGATGCGATCAGCCGCGGCGATGTCGACGCCGGCGTGGTGATCCCGTTCACTTACGCAAAGGATCTGCAGCGCGGGCGCCCGGTCACCGTGCAACTCCTGCTCAATGCGATGAACGCCAACACCGCGGCCATCGCCCAGGGCTACGCGGAAGGCGTCATCCAGACTTATAATGCCGATCTGACGCCGGACGGGCTCCACGCGAAGGTTCATGCAGATCCCGGTATCGGATATCGCGCACCGGGGCGTGGCGCGGCTGACCGGGGCTTATCTTTACAACCCCGGCCTGGTGGCTTCCTGGTTTGTCGTGACCGGAGTTTTCGGTCTGCTGCTGATCATGAACGGCGCCATGGTGGCGGCCACCTCGATGGTGAAGGAGCGCGAAGTGGGCACCATCGAACAACTGCTGATGTCGCCCGCCGGCACCTATGAAATCATCATCGCGAAAATCGCGCCGTTGTTTGTCGTGCTCTTCCTGATGGTGATATTCGCGATCGTTCTGATCAAGCTGGCATTCGATGTGCCGTTCCAGGGCGGTCTCATGGTCCTGCTGAGCGGCGCGGCGCTCTGCGTGCTTTCCGGTATCGGCCTGGGAACGGTGATCGCCACCTTCACGCATTCGGCTTTTCAGGCGCAGCTGACCAGCTTTTTCGTCAATCCGCTGCTCACCACGGCGTCGGGCGCCGTCACTCCGGCCGAGGCAATTCCGGGATGGCTGCAGCCGCTGGTGAAGATCAATCCGATCCGGCATTTCAGCGTGATTGCGCGTTCCAGCATGATCAAGGGCAGCGGCTTCGAAACGCTCTGGCCCGATTTTCTGGTGCTGGGAATCTTTACCTTCATCATGGTGTCAGCCAGCGTCTGGCGCTTCCGAAAACAACTCAGTTGAACCAAAAAACGCTAAAAATGACAAAACGAACCCAATTCTGCATCGCCCTGCTTCTGTCCTGCCCGAGTGCCTTCGGCCAGTTCGGCGCGCCTGTCGCTCAGAGTGGCGGAACCCTGGCCAACCAGGTCCCGCTCTCCGGACGAACCGGCGAGGCGGGTTCGGTCGTGGCCACGCAGTCGCCGGTGCCCGGAGCGACGACCAGCGTCAATACCATCAATCCTGCCATTCAGGCCCAGGGGCCTTACTCCGGGAGCGCGCTGAGCACGGCGAAAAGGCCGTTCACGGGAAAGCTCTCGCTGCGTGAAGCGGTAGCGCGCGGCCTCGAATACAACCTCGGCACGGTCGGCTTGACGTCTGGCGATGCGGCAGGCGCACGGGCAGGCTAATCGTCTCGCGCAGTGCCCTTCTTCCGAATCTGAACGGGACCTTATCGGAAACGGTCACGCAGGAACGATCTCGCAGCTCTCGGGCTGCGCATTTCCTCCCCGATTCCGGGGTTCGGGATTCCCACGATCGTGGGACCGTTCAACTACTTCGATCTGCGCGCGCACCTGACGCAGACCGTCGCCGATCTCACCGCGCTGAACAACTACCGGTCGTCCAAAGAAACGCTCCGCGCCAACGAATTCTTCGGGCAGGATGCGAAGGATCTGGTCGTCCTCGCGGTCGGCGGCGCGTATCTTCAGGTGATCGCCGCCCAGGCGCGGGTCGTCTCGACCCGGGCGCAGCTCGACGCCGCCAACGCTCTGTTTCAACAGACTTCGCAGCAACGCGCCGCCGGGCTGGTCGCGCAGATCGACGTCAACAAGAATCAGGTGCAGGTGCTGACGCAGCAGCAGCGCCTGTCTACCCTCCAGAACGATCTGGCCAAGCAGAAGATCAATCTGGCCCGCCTGACCGGACTTCCGCCGAACGAAAATTTTGAACTGACCGACGAGTTACCTTTTGCCGAAGCGCCTCCTGTCGGCCGAAGAGGAAGCCGTGCAGCAGGCACTGGCGCAGCGCCCCGACATCAAAGCCGCGGAGGCGCAGATTCACGCGGCGGAGCGCACGCTGGCTGCCGCGCGCGCCGAACGGCTGCCGTCGCTTGTCTCTGAGCGCCGATTACGGCGTGATCGGGACCAATCCCTCCGAATCGCACGGCACGTTTACGGTGTGCCGGAACGCTTCGCGTCCCGATCTGGCAGGGCGGACGCACGGAAGGCGATATCGAGCAGGCGAACGCCGCACTGTCCCAGCGCCGCGCCGAACTCGAAGACACGAAAAGCAGGGTGGAAAGCGACGTCCGCAACGCGTTTCTGGATCTGACGGCGGCCACGAGCCAGGTGGAAGTCGCCCGGCAGAACCTGGATGTCACGAAGCAAACGCTGGATCTTACCCGCCAGCGCTTCGACGCCGGCGTTACGGATACGGTGGACGTTTCGCACGCCCAGGCCTCCGTCGCAGCGGCGGAACTCGATTACATCAATGCCGTTTTCGCCCACAACGTGGCGAAACTCAGTCTCGCGCGGGCCGCGGGGGGCGCGGACGAAAGCCTGCCGCGATTTCCTGAAGCTCCAATAGCGGTCAGGATGCATAAAGGAGGTATTAATGATCAACAGAATCAGTCGCTCTTGCCTCGTGCGAGCCTGTTCGGCGCCGCGGCCTACTACATGCCGCCGACAAGCCGGTGACCGTGAATTTGAAAGACGCGGACGGCAAAGACGTCGGCACCGCGAAGATTTCCGACAAAGGCACCGGGCGTGAAAATCGCGCTCGACCTCAAAGGACCTGCCGCCGGGCGAACATGCTGTTCACATCCATCAGAACGCCAAGTGCGAAGGCCCGAAGTTCACCACCGCGGGCGGCCATTTCAACCCCGATATGAAGAAGCATGGCCTCGAGAATCCCGACGGCCCGCACGCCGGCGACATGAAGAATTTCATGGTCAAGCCGGATGGCACGGCGAAAGTGACCGTGGAAGATCCGCGCGTGACCCTTGGCCGATGGCGCGAATTCCGTCTTTGCCGGCGGCGGAACGGCCCTGATGATCCACGCCAAAGCCGACGATATGAAGACCGACCCGGCCGGAAATGCGGGCGACCGCATTGCCTGCGGCATGATCGTAAAGTAGCTAGCGCTACCTTAATCTGGATAGCAATCTGGCAACGACAGTTAACGACAGAAGTCTTACAAAGCACAGTCGCGATCCCTGATAGGCTGCAATTGCATGCTCTCATCAGGATCCCAGGCTGGGGCGGAAGTCTTCAGCCTTCCCCGCCGCAACGGTTTGAACTGGCCGACCGTGATCGCCATGGGTCTTCATTCACATCGGCGCAATCGCCGCGTTGTTCATGTTCAACTGGACGCAGTTTCTGGGTCGCGGTCTTCCTTTATTGGGTCGCCACCGGCCTCGGAATCAGCATGGGATACCACCGGCTGCATACGCACCGGGGATACAAATGCCCGCTCTGGCTGGAGTATTTCTTCGCCGTTTGCGGCGCGCTGACGCTCGAAGGCGGGCCGATCTTCTGGGTCGCCGTGCATCGTGTTCACCATCAGAAATCCGATCAGCAGGGCGATCCGCATTCGCCCGCGCGAGGGCTTTTTCTGGGCCCACATGGGCTGGATCATGTTCGGCGAAGGCAATCACAACAACACGAAGCTGATGTCGAAGTACGCGCCCGATCTGGCGAAGCATCGTTTTTATGTCGTGTCTGAACAACTGGCACTGGGTTCCGATGGTGGTGCTCGGCCTGATTCTGCTTGCCATCGGCGGTCTGCCGATGATGCTGTGGGGCATCTGCGTCCGAGTGGTTTTCGGTCTGCATGCCACCTGGCTGGTGAATTCCGCGACGCACATGTGGGGCGGCCGCCGGTTCGCCACGCGCGACGATTCCCGCAACAACTGGTGGGTTGCCGCGCTGACGTTCGGCGAAGGCTGGCATAACAACCACCATGCGCATCCCACTTCGATTCGTCACGGGCTGGCCTGGTATGAGATCGATCACTCCTGGATTCTGGCGAATATCCTGAAGCGCATCGGCCTGGTTTCCGATCTTAAGGTTGCCAGGATCGATACCCGGATCGCCGAACGCGAAGCGGCCTAGACTTCTTCGAGGAACGTCCTCAGCCTGTAGCTGCGGCTGGGATGCCGGAGTTTCCGCAATGCCTTCGCTTCAATCTGGCGGATGCGCTCGCGGGTGACCGCAAAGTTCTGCCCCACCTCTTCCAGCGTGTGCTCGCTGCCATCCTCCAGCCCGAACCTCAGCCTGATGATCTTCTCCTCACGGGGCGAAAGGGTCTTGAGCACCTCCGCCGTCTGCTCGTGCAGGTTGAGATTGATGATCTGCGCGGCGGGTGAATTTCGATGGGCAGCGGCTGTGATTGAGCATAGGGAGCCGGCCGCCCCGGCTGACGCAGAACAGCTGCTTTCACCTTCATGATTTGACCTCGGTAAATATCAGCTCAAGAGCTGTGCGTAGTGGAGCCGGCAGCGGCGTTGGCCGCCGTGTCGCGCGATCCACAAACACGTGCACGAACCAGCCCTCGGCCGCCGGGCTTTCCCCATTGCGAAACAGGCCTATTCCATAACGCACGCTTGACCTTCCGATATGCTCCACGCGCAAGCCTGCTTCGACGGTCTCGGGAAATGCCAGCTCGTGCAGAAAGCGGCAGTGTGACTCGGCGCAAATGCCAATGATCGGGCCGGCGAGATAATCCAACCCTCCCTCGTTCATGAGGTAGGTGTTGATGACAGTGTCGAAGTAGCCATAGTACTCGACGTTGTTGACATGACCGTAGACGTCATTGTCTTTCCAGCGGGTGGCGATCCGTTGGAAATACTTGTAGTTCTCGCGCGCATCAGGCATCGGGAAGTTTCTCTTCCGCGGGATTCGGCGGCGCTTCTTTAGCCGCAGCAGGCTTGGGCGTCCAGGTTTTTCGTTTGGCCGGCTGCGGGTCTGCAGGGATTGGCGGCTTGGTTGCCGGCTTGGATTCCGATGAGGCGGCTTTCGGCTGCCACTTCTTGCGTTCCGTTACAGGAGTGGCTGGTTCAACCGGATTCGCCGATGATGGCGCGATGGGGCCGACGGCTTCTGTTTTTGTGGTGACTGGAGAACTTGCGGAGGGTTGCGGCTCAGGCAAATCGACAGGCGCCGCGATCGCGACCTTTCCCAGCTTCTTCTCCACGCTTTCGAGCAACAACTCCGCCACATCTTTCACTGCAATGGCGTCCGCTTTGCCCCTGGCGGCAGTGCTGTCCAGCATGCTCTTGCAGAAGGGACAACCAACAGCGAGAACTCTGTCTTCCCCGGCCGCGAGCGCTTGCTGCGCTTCGCGATAGCGATTGTCTGAAATCTTCTGCGTCCCGGGCTCTTCTTCCTTCCAGAACTGCGCGCCGCCGGCTCCGCAGCAAAAGGAGTTTTCACGGTTGCGGCCAAGTTCGACCAGGTCGTTGCTGAGTATGTTGAGCAGATTACGCGGGGCATCGTAGACGCCGTTGTGACGGCCTAGATAACAAGGATCGTGATAGGCAACGGTAGAGGGCGCCGCGGCGGCGCGCAGCTTGCCTTGCGCCACCAGCGTTTCCAGATACTCCGTGTGGTGCATGACCTCGAAGTTGCCGCCGAGCTGGCGGTATTCCTTGCCTACTGTGTTCATGCAATGGGGACAGGTGGCGACAATCAGTTTCGGCTTTACCTGGTTGAGCGTGGAGATATTCTGGCCTGCGAGCTGCTGATACAAGAGCTCATTTCCCGATCGCCGTGCGCTGTCGCCGGTACAGCATTCCTTCTTGCCAAGAACCGCAAAATTCACTCCGGCGTGATCGAGCAATTGGACAAACGCGCGCGCCGTCTTTTGCGATTGGGGATCGTAGCTCGCAGCGCAGCCAACCCAGTAGAGCACGTCGGGCTGGGGATTCTCTTCAATCGTTTTCACGCTGAGTCCCTCAGCCCAATCCATGCGCTTGTCGTGGTTGATGCCCCAGGGATTTTTCGTCCGCTCCATGCCACGGAATGCAGTTTGCAGCTGCGCAGGAAAGTCGCCCTGGATCATCACCTGGTGGCGGCGAATGTCGATGATGTCGAGCATGGGCTCATCCTGCACTGGACAGACCTCGAGGCATGCGCCGCATGTAGTGCATGCCCACGCGGCTTCAGGAGAGAGAGCGAAGGTGAGCAGCGGGCGGGGACTTGATCCTCCGGTTTCGAAGCCGGGCTGATGGCTGGCGAGCGAGTTCAGCTCCATGCGCTTGTTGATTTCGAGGGCCGAGGGGCTGAGCGCTTTGCCGGTTGCGGTCGCGGGACAAACATCCTGGCAGCGATTGCACTGGATGCAGGCGTAGGCGTCGAGGAGACGCGGCCAGGCCAGGTCCTCCAGCTTGTTCGCGCCCGCCTTCAGGTTTTCTGACTCGAGATCCAGCTCTTGCGCCGGCAAGACCCCGGAGGAAGGCCTGCGCGCAACCAGGTACTTGGCGGGAGCGGCAAAGATATGGATGTGCTTGGAAAAAGGAAAGTACATCAGGAATAACAGCACGCTGCCGAGCGCACCCCAGAAGCCAAAGATCCGCCAGGCATAGGCATTGCCGGGGCTAAAGGCGTGCGAGAGCAGTGTGGCGAAGGGTTGAAAGCGATCTGGACCTTCCGCAGCAAGCTCGGCGCCAGCGCCTATCGCGCGGCTGCCGACGTGGAAGAGAATAAAGACGGAGACGATAAGCGAATCGACGCGAATGCGGTTGTGCTTCACATCCGGGTGCAGCATGGTTCGCTGGTTGAAGGTAAAGTCGCGGCGGCTGGGCAAAAGAAATCGGCGAATCACCAGCGCGACCACGCCGATAAGAACGAGTGCGCTGAGCAGATCGGCCAGCAGGTTGTAAACGATGCCTGGCCAGCTGACCGATCGAATGGTAAAAGGGACGAATCCCTCGACTGCATCCACCATGTTCACCAGGATGTAGAAGACGAATCCGTAGAAGATAAAGGAGTGAAAAAAGCTGATCGCCGGGCGCCGGCGAAAGGTGCGGCTCTGCGTAAGGGTGGTAACAAGTGCACTCCACAGCCTTTGTGGAAGATGATCGAAGCGCGCATCGGCGTCGGGGCTACCGCGGCGAATGCGGCGGTATACGCGATAGAAGCCGCGCAGTCCGATCGCTACCGTTATTGCGGCAAACAACAAAAAGGCGATTTGGTGCGCGAACGGCAGCATATTTTCTAGCGAGCTACTTACGCAACTCGGTGATCATTGCCGGAATGATTTGATGGACGTCGCCGACGATACCGTAGTCCGCGATTTTGAAGATGGGCGCGTTGGCATCCTTATTGATGGCCACGATGAACTTGCTCTTGTTCATTCCGGAGAGGTGCTGCACCGCCCCCGAGATTCCGACCGCGATATAGGCCTTGGGCTGCACTGTTTTGCCGGTCTGCCCTACCTGTTCCGAGTACGGACGCCATCCAGCGTCCACCAGGGCCCGCGTCGCGCCCACGGCCGCGCCCAGCTGATCGGCCAAAGCCACCACCAGTTGCTGGAAACCCTCGGGGCTGTCTACACCTCGACCACCGGAAACGACCAGATCGGCATCGGTCAAGGAGATGCGTTCACTCTTGTCGGCAGTTTTGCCTGTTACGGTCAGGCGGGGCTGTGGCAACTCGAGCTCTGCATCGTATTGCTCTGCGGCTGCGGTTAGGGGCTGGGCAGCGGCAAACGCTCCCGGCTTTACCGTGACCACGACGACCGGGCCTTCCGCTTCCACGGTCTCTGTTACCCGGGAGAGAAAGGTATAATGCGCGGCGACCAAGGCGCCGTTGCGATCGGCCAGGCTGATCGCATCCTCGATCAAAGGGGCGTCGAGCTTGACGGCCACGCGGGGACTGTATTCGCGCCCGCTACGACTGCCCCCGATCAGTACGGTATGAGCTTCCCCCTGCTTTGCGATCTGGGCAACGGCGCTGGCCCAGACTTCAGGATCGTATTGCGCCAACTCGGGCTTGTCTGCCACCAGAACCTGGTCGGCGAAGAGCGCGGCGTCTTCGGCGACAGAAGCGACTCCGCTGCCCAAAACGAGTAGAGTGATCGGCCCCTCACGGCCCATCTCACGAGCGGCAGTCGCCATCTCCTTGGTGCTCTTGCTTAACTTGCCTGGGGAGTATTCGACTACCAGCAGAATCATCCAATCACTCCGGCATCGTGGCGCAACAGGTCGACCAACTTGGCCGCGGCGGCACTTGCATCCTTGCCATCAATGATATTCCTGCGCCGTTCCTTCACCTGTACTTCGACGCCTACGATCTTGAGTTTTGGGCTTACGCCGTAATCGCCCAATGGCACTCGGCGCAGCTCCTTCTTTTTTGCCTTCATGATATTGGGCAGAGTCGGGTAGCGCGGTTCGTTCAGGCCTTGCTGCGTGGTGACTACTGCGGGCAACGATACGGTGAAGGTTTCGCTGCCGGCGTCTACATCGTGCTTTCCAGTGAGGAGCCCGTCCTGCAGGGCGAGAGCACTGGTCCAGGTTGTCTGCGGCCATTCGAGCCGCTCAGCGGTGGCCGCACCCAGCGCGTGACTATCCCAGTCCGCCTGCTGTCCCCCGCAAAAGATCAAGTCGATTTGCTCGCTGCGAGCCACCTGGGCGACAACGCTGCTCACGGCAATTACATCAAGAGGCGCCTCGGTCTCAACCAAAATGGCGCGATCGGCTCCCATCGCCAGGGCCGAGCGCAGAGCCTCCTCGATGCGCGGTGGCCCGATGGCGAGAGCAACAATCTCCGCGCCCGCCGCGCCTGCTTCCCGCAGGCGCAGAGCTTCTTCGACACCGTACTCATCCATGGTATCCAAGACCAGCTTGCGGCCATCCAGCAGCACGGTCTCGTCCTGGATACTTACGGTCTCTTCCGCATCCAGAACCTGGCGGATGAGGGTCAACATTCGCATTGGATTACCCCAAACAGGATGTACATGAAGATCTGTGGTATCCCACATCTCGCAAAAAACGAGCGAGATGTGGGGCACCCATACATTTATTTCGCCGCGAGAATTAGAGCCTGTGGTGCGCCGCTGCAACTAGAGACGGTAGCGACCCGCTTCGACCATTGCTGCTGAGATCTCACGCCCTAGAGCTATTGTGTTGACCGGCTCATGCTTGGACAGCCGGCGGAAAATGGTCATCTGGGTTCGTAGCATGTCGCCTTCGGCAACTGCGGCCAGGACACGCTCAGCGGCGTTCTCGATGATGCGGAAGGAGTGCGCAGCATAATACTTCGTCAGCTTCACTGCGATCGAATTCGGCTTGTTCATCTTTTCCGTGCGCAGCACGATTGATTCGAGGGCGAGCACTTCGCTCAGAATGTCGGCCAGGGCGCCCATGACCTCCTGTTGTTCGCCGAGATCGGTGCCAAACTTCTGCGAAGCGGCGCCCGAGCAGAAAAGGGAAATCTTTTTGGCGCTCGAAAGCAGCGCGCGCTC
>CAVXUE010000004.1:0-277368 GCA_963764845.1 Terriglobia bacterium
AAACCGGAACCGGCAAGGAAGTGATTGCACGCGCGATTCACGAGGCGAGCCCCCGGCGCCGGAATCGCTTCATCGCGCTCAACTGCGCCGCGATTCCGAGTTCTCTGGTGGAGAGCGAACTGTTTGGGCACGAGAAGGGCGCCTTCACCGGCGCCGTGGCGCAAACTATGGGTCGCTTTCAAGCCGCGGATCGCGGAACATTGTTTCTCGACGAGATTGGAGATCTTCCGCTGGAGCTGCAGCCGAAATTCCTGCGCGCTCTTCAGGAGAAACAATTCGAGCGCCTGGGCGGCAGGCAGACACTTCAGATCGACGTGCGCGTGATCGCTGCAACCAATCAGGACCTGGGACAGATGATCCTTGAGCGAAAGTTCCGTGCTGACCTCTATTACAGATTGAACGTGTTTCCGATGACGCTCCCGCCGCTGCGAGAACGGCGAGCCGATATCCCGTTGCTCGCGGAACACTTCGTCGAGAAGTTCGCCCGGCAGCAGGGCAAAGTAGTCGACACGATTCCAGACGATGTAATGGCGGCTCTGGAAGACCATGACTGGCCAGGTAACATCCGGGAACTGCAAAATGTCATCGAACGAGGCGTCATCATGACCGCGGGGCCCGTATTGAGCCGACAGACGATGGAACACCTGAGACGCGTTGAAACCGCGCCGGTTCGCCTTCCAGCCGTCGCCGAACTGGCACAAACTACGACTTTGGCCGATGCCGAGCGCGCGCACATCACCGCAACCCTCCGTGCAACCAGTTGGGTTGTCGGTGGTCCGAAGGGGGCGGCAGCACAACTGGGGCTTCCGAGAACAACCTTACTGGCCAGGATGCAGCGGCTCGGAATCTCAAGCGAAACATCCCGAAGCCGTCGCAGACCGGCGACGCGACGATTAGTGCAAGTGATGGGCGAGCTCTCCACGCGTTTGAGAGACGATTCATCAGACGGCCTGGATGTGATGGAAGCAGTTGCAGGCTGAGCCTGGAAAACCACAGTCGGGCTATCGCAATTGGGAAGAAAGCCATGAGTCCAGGAGAGCGTTTGATGGCGAGCGCCGAGCGTGAACTGGGCGCTTTCATGAGAGCGGTGTCGGAGATGTTCGGTGCTGAGCATACGCCGCGAGCGGCGGATGACTGGCTGAACGAGTTTGAGCGGATAGATACACTCCCTCAGACCAGAAGCGATTTCGGGTCGGTCACGATCGCGGCGGCAGCCCGGCTGGCAACCTCGCTCAAAACCGACAGGGGATCCGGTTCACTGTCGGGGACGTATTGTAGCCGACATAAGGCGGCTGACCGGAAATACAATTCAGACAACTCAAAGGAGAGTAAAGAGATGGAACACAACGAATTAGTCAAGTCGAGTTTTTCAGCAACGATCAACGCACCGATTGAGAAGGTCGATATTCCGTCCTGGTGCTTTACGCTGCCCGAGTCCGAATACCAGTGGTGCTCGCCGGCTCACTGCTCAGCCGGTGCGACTACATCGCCCGACGGCCGGCGCATGTCGATCAACGTCGAGATACTGGGCGGAAGCCTCATCGTAGAGCACTACATCGAAGAGGTCGCGCGACCCGATCATCTGAGACTGGTTTCCACGTCCGACGTATTCACACCCGCTGGGCGCACGAACATCGGCGTGGTATGGGATCTGGCGGCGAAGAAGATCGACGATAAGACGTGCGAGTTTACAAATACGATTCAAACTTGTGCCACGCCCGAATTGCTGGATTTCCTCGGTAAACAGGGAACACCGCTGGACATCTTTCGGAGTGCGCGCCAGCCGATTGAGGTGGCCCACAACCAACAGGAGACGCCGATGTTCGCTAAGAGCATCGAACGTCACGCATTGCGACAAGGTTGAGATTGACCGGAGGAAACATGTCACAACTCACCTATGAAAAAGAGATCACCGGGCTAGTCGTGATCGATCCGTATAACGACTTCATTTCCGCGGGCGGCAAGCTTTGGGATCGCATAAAGGGCGTCGCCGAAGGGAACCAGTGTGTTCCTCACATGATGCAGCTTCTTGAAGCGGCGCGAAAAACCGGTATCCGGGTTTTCTACGCGATGCATCGGCGATATCGT
This sequence comes from Terriglobia bacterium, assembly GCA_963764845.1. Taxonomy (GTDB): domain Bacteria; phylum Acidobacteriota; class Terriglobia; order Bryobacterales; family Bryobacteraceae; genus BOG-234. The sequence continues at coordinate 2,089 of CAVXUE010000004.1, forward strand.
AGTGGCGACTACGAGACCTGGAAGTACATCGCGCCCATTCAGAAAGCAGGGTGGTCGCTGAAGTCGTTCGAATACGGTACCTGGGGCGGCGAAATCCGGGTCGGGTTCGAACCTCAGGCTGGCGATGTCGTCACCGCGGAGCATTGGTGTTCCAGCGGCTTTGCCAACACGGATCTGGATATGCAGCTCAAGAAGCACGGCATTCACAAAGTCATCGTCATAGGACTAATCGCGCATACCTGTGTGGAGGCCACCGTTCGCTATGCCGCCGAACTCGGCTATGAGGTCACGGTGGTAAAGGACGCGACCGCGAGCTACTCCGATGAGCACATGCACGCCTCTCTCGAAGTCAATCTCCCAAACTACGCTGGTGCGATCGTGACCACCGATGAGATCGTCGGCAACCTCGTTACTCTTGACGGCATGGAAGTCGCTTCCGGCTCTTGACCTGCCGGCGTGATCCGTTCTAACGCCGAAGTCCCTGCTCCCATCTGAATGCGTCGCCAATTCTGGGAGGCCGCGCGCCACACAATAGGCCCGTAGTCTCAATCGGGCTTGAAGCTCGTTTCTCAGGACGAACCCGATTTTCTTCGCGTCTCGCGAGCCACAGGTATGTCTGTATAACAAGGAGACTGGAAATAAAAAAGCAAATATCGATCGGCAGCGTGACTCTCTCGGTTCTGGTGGCACTCGTCCTCGCTGCCCAGGACAAGTACAGCGTGAAAGTGCCAAACGGACTCGCATTCTCCGAGTTCAGGGGATACGAAGACTGGCAGGTGGTCGCTCCTGGTCACACCGACGCTGAAGACGTCATGAGAGTGATCGTAGCGAATCCCGTCACGATGAAACCGTACAGGGAATGGCTTCCAGCCAATGGTAAAGGTCTTGAGACCGTATCAGCGCCGTTGGCGTTTCTTATAGTATCCCGGCGGCGCCCTTCAAAAAAAATGAGAACGATCCACCCGGCCCGCATCCGTGACGATTCGGTGCTGCCCGAAGGTGCAAGAAGTCGAAATAGCGACTTGTTCCGGCTCTTGCGCAAATCCAACGTTGATAGCAAGTCATTTAGCTGTGGTCTTGCAATTGCCGATTAGTCAGCGTGAACAGGGCCCGCGCAAGAGGAGAGACATTCAATGAAGCGCAGTCTCTTATCCGCATTATTCGTGACGATTGCAGGCAGTGCCTGCGCCGAGGAGCAGCTAGTAACGCCGATTGTGGAAGTAGGCTTCGATTATTCACTTGTGCATGCCACATCGGCTTTCGGCGGGAATCAACTTACTGGGAACGGAGTGGTTTTACCATCCAAAGCAACTGGGGAGAAACGGCATGGCACAAGCTATTGAAACGGGAATTCAAAGAATTGGCAATTGGTGGTGCAAATTAATTCATGATGCGCCAGCGTGGCCTATACACAGCCAGTATGAATGTCGAACTTGTGGCCGTCGTCACCCGGTGATGTGGTGAGACCTGCCCGAGATCAGACCATGCGGACCATCTTCTGCGATTTATCACGCGCGCCGTCATGGAGACGGGCGAATCATCGTCTGTTGACGTTGGGCATCGTTGCTCTCGTACCTTTGTATTGCTTCGGTCAACAGGACGTCGAGGAAGGGGTTCAGGTGCCTGGTCGGCACGTCCTTTGGATCATCCCAAATTTCGCAACGTCACCAGAGTTGCAGGAGTATAAGCCTCTAGCGTCGAGAGAGAAGTTTCGCATCGCGGCGCAGGACACTTTCGACCGCGGCACGATCGCGCTTGCCGCGGCGTTTGCAGGCGAGAGTCAATTCTCCAGGTCGAATCCGTCGTTCGGTGGGGGCGCCCAAGCCTACGCGCACTATTGGATAACGGCGTATAGTGATTTCGCGATTGGCAACTACATGACCGAGGCGATCTTTCCGACATTCCTTCATCAGGATCCGCGGTATTTTCGTCGGGGTTCCGGAAGTGGCTGGTCACGTCTTGGATCCGCGGTCGGACAGATTTTCTGGACGCATACTGACTCGGGTGGCCGTCAGTTCAATTACTCTGAGATCGCGGGCAACTCAGCCGCGGTGGCGACCTCCATCGCGTACTACCCGGGAAACCGCAATGCGTCCAACGCCGCCGAGCAGCTCGGGACTCAGGTCGCGGTGGACATGGCGGTCAACATCGTGAAGGAGTTCTGGCCCAGCCGGGAACGAAAGGCTTCGCGGAAGAGCGGCGCCGGCGCACGGTGACGAGCTGCTGTCGACTTGACTTATCCATCCGGCGGTCGGCGCCACCCAATGACGCTCGTGACGACTTACTCAGCCGACGTGGCCTTTTCTCCACGAAAGGCGAGATCATTCCGGTCGCATAATGATCCAAGAAACTTGAACGTTTATGGCGAGCTTTGAACCGGCCCCGAATCTGTTCCTAAGATTGTGAGATTAAATGGTTAGCGATGTGAGACTTGCCTGCAACTATATAAAAATCGGTTTATGGTTTTCTCCATAAACCAATCATTGTAAAGCAGTTAATTGGTGGAAGCGGGGGGAGTCGAACTTTCACCCGGTATTGAAAACACGTAACTTGCTGATTCTGCGATTTTGCTAATTGCGCGTATTGCGTGGTTTGCGCGTTCGGTGTCACGATTTGTCACGGTTTGTAACACAGGACTCACGGAGTCAGGCGAAGCCTCTGCCGCTCCTCTGCTAATCGACTGGAAGTCCAGCCGAGGGCAGACTGAAGCCACATCGGAAAATGGTCAGCCATTCGGACGATTCGCCCTTGATCTATTTGCAAAATAAGCCGCGGAGATTCCCCAAACCGAGAGTTGTCATAAACGCGCACCGACTCGATACCGCTTTCGGCTGGAACAAGAGCGGTTGGCAGGTTTCGAAGACTATTCGAGTGAATTCGTCGTAGGGTTGTTTCACTGGCCGCATGCCCGGCGCGGGCAGCGCGCTGCAGCACCCGCTCGATGTGGAGTTCCGGCGTTTCCAGTGCGACGTAGCGCATAATCACGCGGAAGCCATTCTCCTTGGCCAGCCTCGCCTGATCGAACGTGATTGAACTGCGAAGCGTTGTCTCAAGAGCGAAGGAGTTGCCCGACCGGATGTTGGCCCGGACGAATTCTTCGAACTCGCGATTGACAATCGCTCGAATCGAAAGCGGGATGTCCTGATAGGAACCTGAATTCAGTTCGGCGGCGCGATCATCCGCATTGAATGTCCGCTCCGCGAATTTGCTGAGGGAAAAGACCGAAGACTTACCGGCGCCTGGCGGGCCGGCGATGACGAACATCCGTGGGGTGGCCATTTAGCCACCGAAGTCGCGTTCGGCACCCTCCTGCATGTCGCGGGGAAGTTCCTTGAGAACGGGTTTGCCTTGTGCGTCGAGCAGACCCTTCTGCTGCAATTCCTTGATTTCAGCGCGGACTCGCGCCATACCAGCGTCGATCACCTGACGATCGAACTCGTCCACCTCGCGGACGTCGTCAAGGTTAACGGTTTCGATAGTGAGCTGTTTAGCCGTCGGCATAGCAATTTCCCGATCTCTGTTTCCATTCTATCGGTATCATGAGCGGCCCGCCAAGCAGAGGCGGGCCGCCCACCCGGCTTCAGAAGGGCGTGTCGTCATTGCCGCTCAATTCCGCAGCCGCGGTCTCGCCTTCATCCTCCGTTTTTTCGGCACGATCAAGCGTCAGGATCGAGGTCGCCCCGTTTGCACGCACGATAGGAACCGGAAATGGCCAGTCTGAGTCGCCGATCGCCAGAATCACCCGATTGGCGTTTCTTGGGTCGGCAAGTAGCCGATGCTTCGAGTTGGCAAGCTGTGAGAACTCGGCCTGCTCAGCGCTATCCCGGGAAGCATCGCCTGAAGTGAGCACCGCGTTTCCCGGAGGACCGAGGATTGCAGCCAAGCGGACGGAATCGTGTTTATCGGCGCTATCAATCAATGCCTGAGCGGCGGCGTCTGCTGAACCGAAGTGTTCTTGACCGAATGCTGGTGGCGCCAACGCGAGCACCAGCGTAACGTAAGTAGTCAAAATCGCTTTTGTCATTACCGTCTTCCTCCGCCGCCGTGGAAGCCTCCACCATGGAAACCCCCACCGCCAATCCCGCCGCCACGGAAGCCTCCACCGCCAAACCCGCCCATGCTCGAAAAACCATGGTCGCTTTGTATGCGGGTCGCACCGCCATCGTGATAGCCTCCGAAAACGCTATGGGCGTCGGCATAGCTGCGCTGCTCAAAACCGGACGATCCGAATCCCTCATGGCCGAAAACGGAACCCCTGTCGAAACCGCCTCTGGGATTGAAGCTGGCCTCGCCTCTTCCCTCTCGCCCGGCAAACCGGCCAGCGACTTCACGATTCGCGTAAGGTACGCCGAGACGATGTGCCGGATCGTGTGCCCAGGAGGAGGTTCCCAACGGCTCGCCATGAAAATGATTGAAGCCGTAACGGTGAAAGAACGAATGATTCAGGATGATGGAGCCTCCATACCAGTTAGGCGACCATCCCCACCCGCCCCATCCCCAGCCTCCCCATCCACCGAAATACAGGTCGAGATCGATGCCCGGGCCCCAGCCGAAGCCAATATCGATCCCTGGATAGAAAAGCGGCGGGTAGTATCCGTAGATGGGCGGTCCCCAAACGTATGCAGGATTATAGTTCGGAACGTACCAGATATCCGGGTTGGCCGGTTCGATTCTGACTGCGCTTGGCCCAAGCCGATTTTCCGTTGTCACCGTTTCTTGTGGTGTGGATTGAAGCTTCCCGGCAGCCTGGGCCTGCGCCCGCAATCGCTGAACCGCTTGCATTACATCCGACTGTTGCGCGAGGAACGCGTTGCCCAGCGAGGTTGTCCAGCTTACGCCCTGAGACAGCAACGCCAACACCTGCGGGAAGGCAACGAGGCCCTGAATACTGGGGTCCCAGTTCTGCTTTTTTGCCTCATTCATTAATTTGGAGGGCTTCCACTTCGGATGGTCCTGCACCCACTGCTGGGCCTCCGCGATCTCAAACGGATAAGTGGAGGCAGCGAGCACCTCTCCCAGGAGGGGATCCGGATACAACGCGATCGGCGCTACCAAATTATCGAGCTGCTGCCCGGAGAGTAGCTTCGCTGGTTCATTAGGGGCAGGAACCGCGGGCTCCGGTGAATTCTGCCCACTCACTACCTGCACGAACAGAAACGCGGAGATTACCGCGCATGTGGCAAAAATTGGCGATTCATTGCCATGTTGAGCGCAGTGGCAACCTTGGCGTCCATCGCGGGAATCGTGATGTTGTCGGCCCGATCCAAGGTGGTGCCGTTCGTGATCGCGATTGATTCACTCGGGAGAACTGTGGCGGCCGGCCCCGCAGAGGAGACGACGACTACGGACGAAAAGCTCAAGAAAGCTGTTCTGTTCACGTGGATTGAAGACGTACGTCTCGTCACCACCGATCCCTTCGCGCAGCGAAAGGCGATTGACCACGTTTACGCGCACCTGGCAATGGGGAGCGAAGCGCAGGCGTTCGTCACGGCGTTCTATAGAGCCGACACGCCTCAGAAGAGGAGCCAGACACAAACCGTGAGTATCGACGTGAAGTCCGTTCTCCCCAACAGCAATCGAACTTACGAGATCGAGTGGATCGAGACGACCCACGATTTGAACGGGGGAATTCTGGCCACTGATCACTGGAAGGGTTCTTTCACAATCGCAATCAATCCTCCAACGGAGGAACGGTTGATGCGCATCAACCCACTCGGGATTTACATCACCGATGCAGCGTGGACGAAGGTTCTTTAGTTTTCGAATCGAAAGGAATCAAACGTTATGTCGCGAATACGGTTTGTTGTTTCAATGCTTTTAGCGAGAGCTCTCTTCGGTCAAGCCAGTCCGGGAGGGCCTGAAAACGCACCAGGAAATTCGGTTATCCAGGTACAACGGACGCCAGCCACCCCGGCCAGTGAATCCCCGAAGACCGGTACTTTTGTCGATCAGTTCGATTTCGGCGCGAATGTCAGGGCGCTGGCAAACTCAATGCAGCCGTCGCCTGAGGTCGGCGCTCCACCGACTGCGGCCCACGGTCAGCCCGCGGTGCCACCCGGTTACCACGCGCCAACGGACGTGACGCTATCTCCTACGGCGCAGCAAGCCGTTGAGTTCAGTGCTTCCTGGCGCGCCCAGCAAAACGGACCCGCGCCGGGACCGGACGGCCGCGTGTTGTTCGCTTTTGGAGCCGGGCTTCCAACCATCGTGTGCGCACCGCTGCGCGTTTGCCTTATCGAACTGCAACCGGGAGAAAAACTCGTCGGCGAACCGCAGATTGGCGATTCTGTCCGGTGGAACGTGGCCCCCGCCACGTACGGCAAAGGCGACGAGAGTACCGCAATGCTGGTGCTGAAGCCGCAAATGCCGGGCCTCGATACAAACCTTCTGGTAACGACCGATCGCAGGGCCTACTACGTCCGGCTCGTGTCCAAGGCGGAGGATTACGTTTCGAGAGTGGCATTCGTTTACAACGACGACGATGGCGGCAAGAAATGGAAAGAGCATTTCGCCGAGCAGAAGCGGGAGGAACTGGTGACAGCCCGTGCTGCGCAGGCGCAGCCCGGACTTGTGTTGGCCGTTGAGCACCTGCATTTCGATTATCAGATCAAAGGGGGCGATGAAAACATTCGCCCGCAACGCGTGTTTGACGACGGGTCGAAAACCTACATTCAGATGTCAGCGAATGTCGCGAACCGCGAGGCGCCCGTCCTCGTGGTCGTGGGATCGGACGGCAAAGGCGAGGTCGTGAACTACCGGATGAGAGATCAGATGTACATCGTCGACCGCCTGTTCGAGCGCGCGCAACTCGTGCTGGGTTCCGGCAAGAAAGCGCAGAGAGTGGAGATTAGCCGTGACCACCGAGGGTAAACCTCCCGATGCAACAGGGGATGCGAAGGCGTCACCCGAGCCTATTCGTATGACCGCCTCGCCCAGCGGAATCGACCTGCGGCCCCAGCCCGAGAAATCGCCACGGATCAGCGGTCGAGCCGCCGGGCTAATCATTCTGACTGGTGTAGCGGTGCTTGGTGTTTTCGTGTACGGCGGATTGAGGCGGGAACACCAGCAAGCTGCAGCCGCAGAAGGGAGTCCGTACAAGAAGGTTGAGCCTGCCCGGCCAGACGAAGTGCAAGAGGCTTTGAGCCCCAGCGCCTCTGCTGCAGCACGCGCAAATGCGAGGCCAGGCATCCTGCCCGCAGGACCCGAGGAGGCAAGTCAATCGCAGCAACCGGGTACCGACCTGCCGACTGAGCGAATCGTGGTTCGCCGTGCGCAGACCCGGCAACCGGCAGCACCTCCGATAACTCAGCCACCCACAACTCATGAACCGACACCGGAAGAGCGGGCGTTGTTGGCCGCATACACGGCGGAACAGCAGGCTCGAATCGCTCCGACCGGAATTCGAGCGCAATCTTCCTCGGCGAATCGTCAGGCCACATCCAGTATTGGTGTCGCGATTCCTGCTTCGGACAGCGCCGCACCGCAGCTGGCTGCCCTCGCACGTGCCTTGGGTGTTGGGAATCCTGCTGGTGGCGGGCCCGAAGGTTCCACCGCAGCTAACGGCAACACCGAATATGACGGCCAGAACCTCCAGTCGCAAAAAGAATCGTTTCTCGAGAAGGCCCGGATGGGGAACGCCACCGATGAATACCTGAAGTACACCCGCGAACCACCGCTCTCCCGCTTTGAGATCAAAGCCGGGTGGGAAATTCCGGCCGCGCTGGAACAGGGCCTTAATTCAGACCTGCCCGGCGAATTGAAGGCGCTCGTGATGTCGAACGTATACGACACCGCAACCGGCCAATACCTGCTGATCCCGCAGGGTGCCCGGCTCGTTGGCGACTACAACTCGCGCCTCGCCTTCGGTCAGAACGGGGTGCAGGTGGCATGGCGCCGGGTTGTTTTTCCTGATGGGTCGGCCATCGACCTGAACGGCATGGAGGGATTGGACGCTCAGGGCAATGCGGGCCTTCGGGACAAAGTGGACCATCATTACAAGCAATTGCTCGGCGTCGCGGTTCTAACTACGATGTTCGATGCGGCGCTCGCGGTGACGCAAAGCCGGCAACAGAGTGTTCTTCTGTACCCGAGCCCCACCCAGGAAACGGAGGGCGCCGCGGGACGAGAGGTGAGCCAACTCGGCACGCAGGCCGCACGGAAAAATCTAAACGTTCAGCCCACAATCAAGATTCTGCCCGGATACAAATTCACAGTCAGGGTGAATCGGGACATTCTCTTTGAAGAGCCATACCGTCCGGTGCAGCCGGTCGTAAACGACGGGTCCGCCGTCATGCGGAATGTGCGGGAATCCCGGTAGGGGTGAATTCATGAGTGCGGAAGTCAGAGAACAAATTCTCCAAATGATCGAAGGGAGTCAGTCGAGACCTTCAGCGGTTGAGTTCGAAATGGCGTATCAGGTCCGCGTCGCGAGCGACCGCATCCGCTTCGCGATCAAGCACATTGAGCAGTTTGGTCCATCAACGGATCAATCCCGCGAGGCCGGCATGCTGTTGCTCGACGCTCTTGAACGACTCGAAATTGTTGACCGTCGGTTCCAGACTCGCTCGCGAATCAGGGAATCCAGATCTGTAGCAGCCGTTGCTGGTCTGGCCGTGAATGGAGAACCAGAGAAGCGGGCGAGAGACCACGAATAGATTGGTCCACTGTTCCCGACAGGGGCTCGGGAACAAGGAGCAGATTGGTTGGAGAGGTAAGACTCCAGAGAATCCGGATGCGGCCTGGCAAACCGCGAGCGACATACCGTCTGATTGCACTATCAAAGCTTGGTGTATGAAATGGCTGATCGAGTAATAGCCGTCGAAAAGCACTATACGATCAACGAGCTTTCCGAATTACTGAAAATGAGCTTCAGCACGGTGCGGCTTCTGGTCAAAGATGAGCCGGGCGTTTTGAAGTTTCAGACGAGCAAGCGGTGTGCTTCGAAGCGTTCCCGGACCATGTACCGGATACCCGAGAGCGTACTCCACCGAATCATTCGGCGCTGTACGAACCCGGAGAAGTATCAATCAGCGATGAGTCGGAGCATCTAAATTCCCTTAAGAATTTCGGACGCTCAACCGGTGGCGTCTGGACCCGGAACCCAGTTTGGAACTTATGTATTCCCAAGCAGCTTCAGTACGCGCTCCCGCGCAGTGACCCCGGCGGGTCCCCCTTTCATCGACGGCTGTGCCCACTCGCGCACCTTGTTAAAGCGGATTCGGTGCTCGATGGGTTTGCGGATCACTGTTACGCAGAATTCCGTCATCGGGCCTGGCGCGGCCGCTATTATCTCGCCCTGGCGGAATTCAGCGACCGCGAGCGCGACGGCTTCGTAGAGGGATTCCGCCTCGACTTCGACGGCGTGATCCAAACCCTCAGGGTCCAAATATGAGACGCGGCAGCGCGAGATACCCATCGGTCGGATTATATCGCATATTCGCCTTTTATTCGCCTATCCGCCGGAGGCAACCGCAGCGGTGGCCTCGTGGCTATCATGCCGCGCCAGAACGCCGAATCCGAACGACGGTTGATTTCCGGATTATAGGAACCTTCCCTTGTTTGGCCCACGACTCCATGACCGACTGATTCAGGCTCGCTTGACGCGCACGAACCCATGGCATGTAATGCTTCTCCGTGATGCGCACGGAGGAATGACCCAGGATTGTCGATACTTCTTCAAGGCGCATGCCGGCCAGAAGGGATTCGACCGCGAAAGTATCGCGAAACATATGCGGGTGGCATCGCTTAGGTAGCCCGCCCGGTTCTTTGAGCGCGGCAAGCCTGAACAATTTTCCATAACTCCGCTGCCAGTTGGAAACGATGGTCTTTGGAAGTCCGGAGCCGGTCCAGAAGAAATACTTCTCGTTTGTGTTGCCCTTCTGGCTGGCGGGAACCGTGGATAGCGCTTCAGCGACATCCGGAGGAATTGGACAATAGACCGGATCGCCTGTCTTCTTCTGGTAAACCATCACTGACCAGATGCCCGTCGCAGGGTCATGGGCAAGACGATTGCGTTCGAGGGTTACCGCATCGCGGATTCGCAGCCCAGTCCATCGCATCAGTTCCGTGAGTGCACGAATGCGATCACCACCCGTAAGCAGCGAATTGTGTTTATCAATGCTTCGGCCGATCGCTGTACAGGTATGTCGCATCGATCACGGCCTTGTACTCGCCAGGTTGAAAATATCCGGTTTGAGTGACCTTTACCTGTATGCGCCCTAGACCTCGTGTGATATCGGAAGCGTAGTTTCGCGGCAACCATCCGGCGCGCTCGCAAAACCAGAAGAAGCCGATTACTTGTCCTTGGCGCTTCTGGCGGACTAGGGAATTCACTTTCCATGTCGCGCGCCAATCGCGGATTGTATTCAAATCGAGTTCTTCGAGAAAACGGATTCCCTTCTGATCGCAGAAGCGAAGCAAACTCGTCGCTTGAGACGGGATCAGACCCTCCGGGTTTTTCGGATCGCGCGCCGTCCGGCGTTCGAAGATAGTGGCTTTTTTCTGAAGGGTGGACTCCGAGTTTCCTCTGTCCCGCGAGTCGCCCATAAATGCCGCAACTGCTTTTTCGACGGCAATTGCACCGGAATCCTCTGGTACGTCCGGCGGGGAAGCGGGCATGGACGCGTAGTCCGCCGGACGGGCGACAACCCCAGTCCGCTCCCATTCGAGCGCGAGCGCTCGGGCTGCTTCGAGATCGCGCGCTTTCTCAGGGGGCAGAAACTTCGCGGTGGACAGTCGAACGCGTGAACCGTTCACGGTCCCGATGATCAGGACCGGGCACTTCGCACCTTTACCGGCGCAGGAGCGCTGGTCCCATTCCGGCCGCGTACATGGTGCCTGATGGCGGCGTTGGACATTCAGCATCGAGGTACAGCTTTCTGTACCCCATTCTAACTGGGCTGTCACGATTTGTCACGGCCAGAAGAGCTTGCTGGCCGTAACCTATTGATTTTAATATGGTGGAGGCGGGGGGAGTCGAACCCCCGTCCGAAAAAGCCCGAAATGAAGAGACTACGTGCGTAGCGCGGTTCTTTTTATTCGGTCAGCGCTTCGGAACCGCCAAAAGTAGCGCCACACCTAGTCCGATTGATCTCGGGTCTCGGCTCCGGACCGAAGCCTGCTCCCTATCCCGCTGAATGACGCTCACTGACCAGCCCGCGGGCTGACCGGCCGGAGCGACGCTGACTTAGGTTTAATTAAGCAGCGTATGCAAACTGCATGTTATTGGCAGTTTTGTTTTTCCGATCGTTTTACGGGAGCTCGGAACCCGGCACGCCTCTCCATCGCGATTCAATCCCGTCGAAGCCGTTGCGCCCCCATTATGCGCCTCAAATGGCCCGACTTGATTGTACCATTGATAAACAATGCCCTCCGCGCCACATATCGAGCATCACTTTACCGCCGGCGAAACGGTTCGCGACGTGGTGATCGGCATGTCGGATGGGCTGACGGTCCCGTTCGCGCTGGCCGCCGGTTTATCGGGCGCAAAGGTGGGGACGGCAGTCGTGGTGTTGGCGGGTCTGGCGGAAATTGCAGCCGGCTCGATCGCCATGGGCCTCGGCGGATTCCTCGCCGCCCGCACCGATCAGGAGCATTACCAGAGCGAACTCGAGCGCGAAATCCGTGAATCGAGGGAAATTCCCGTCGAAGAGGCCGCTGAGGTGTCGCGTGTTTTCGAGGGATGGGGTCTCAACGCCGAACAGATCGGGCCAATCGTAGCGGCGATCACTTCCGACGAGAAACGCTGGGTCGATTTCATGATGCGGTTCGAGCTTGGCCTCGAAGAGCCGGACCCGAAACGCGCAGTCCGCAGCGCTTCCACCATCGGAATCTCGTATATCGCCGGAGGGTTCATTCCGCTGGCGCCCTATTTTTTTCTGACCGATCTTCGCGAGGGACTGGTGGCTTCGGTTGGAGTGACCCTGTCTGCCCTGTTCATTTTCGGCTGCATCAAAGCGCGTTTCACCGGGATTCCATGGTGGCGCGGCGGTTTCCAGACCACGCTGATCGGGGGCGTTGCTGCCGCGGCGGCGTTTGGCATCGCACGGCTTTTTCAGCCACTCAATTAAAGCTGCATTGCGCTGGTTCGCCGCCGCCAGATAGACTGAAACCTGAGTTTGTCATGCAATTTTTTCAATTCATGGTTTGGAGGCCGCTCAAATGAGCATGTGGAGTAAGAAAGAAGAACCTCCGGCGCCGCGCCCGGCCAGTGCGCCACCGGCGCCCCCACCCGTACCCGTAACAGAAATCAAGAAGGAGCCCATACCCGTGTCGTCAACACCTTTCCGGACAGCAGATACAGAACCGCGAAATTCAGCAATGATTGGGAAATCGGTCAAAGTCATCGGCCAGATTTTCACGAAGGAAGACCTCTACGTCGACGGCGACGTCGAAGGAACCATCGAATCGCACGAAAACAAAGTCACCGTCGGGCCCAACGGGCGCGTACAGGCCAGCATTAAGGCCCGGGAAGTGATTATCCTGGGACAGGTGCAGGGCAACGTGGAGACCTCCGACAAGGTCGATATCCGCAAGGATGCGAAGCTGGTCGGGGACATCATCGCCGCCCGGATCAGCATCGAAGACGGAGCGTTGTTCAAAGGCAGCATCGATATCAAGAAGCCCGAGCCAAAGGCCTCGGCGCCGCCCGCGCCATCCCCGGCTTCAACATATTCCGCGCCGCCGATCGCGGTGGGAGCGGCGGGGCCGCGTACGTAACAGGAAGGATCGGGCTGAGGGGCGCTTTGCCCCACCGCTATGGTTGCCCGCGAAAATGCTACCGGACAAACTACGTTCCATTTTTCGCAGGGATGGCGGTCGCCCCGCTCACGGAGCGCAGTTGGTAAGTCAGGCCGGAGGCGCTCTCCGGCCTGGCGCTTCCACCGGATTACAGATCCGCAGGTCGACAAAAAAAGAACCGCTTGTGCCCCGGCAGAGCCGCGGACTCGAACAGTTTTTCTTCAATATCCGCGATGTGGTGGGGCTTTCCATACTCGATTGCGCCGCGGCGAATCAGGATAACGTCGATTTCCTCATCGACCTGGGTCACAAGATCTATGCCCAGGATCTGGTTCGCAGTCTGGATGAAGCATTCGGCCTCGACCCCGCGGAACAGACGAACGTGAGCCGTATCGAATATTTTCTGCGCCAGAACTTCGACTATCCGCCCGGAACCTTCGACGGCGTGCTGCTCTGGGATGCCCTGCAGTTTATGTCTCCCGCGCTGCTGAATGAGGTCGTCGAGCGTCTCTACGACGTGATGAAGCCGAAATCGTATCTGCTGGCTTTCTTCACCGCCAGGGAAAGGGCCACCGAGGCGCCGTCGTACGGGTTCCGCATCGTGGACAACAAGACCATACTGCTCTCGGACCGTGGGATCCGGCCGGCCGGACAGGTCTTCAATAACCGGAACCTGGAGAAATTGTTCGGGAAATTCGAGTCCGTTAAGTTCTTTCTCACCCGCGAGAGCCTCCGGGAAGTGATCGTCAGGCGCTGACAGAACCGGTCGGATCGCTTTCCCGACCGCTGGTCCGAATCAGCATGCATTCCCAACGTGCCTGGCCCACACTGGGACCATGCGATGGCTACTATCGATCTGGAAGATCCGGCGTGAACCGCCACCGGTGCGGGAACTTCCCGTCCTTTTTCTGAAAGCGGTTATTTTCGGGAGCCTCTGGGGTCCGTTCCTCGGTATTTTTTTTACAGCGATCTTCGACCCGCACTCTCTGAAGGTGTTCCGGGGGCCGGTGTTGTTTTTCTGGTCGCCACTCGAAGGAATCCTCTGGACCATGGCCTTTTTCGTCCTGTGCGGCCTCGGCAACGCATACTTGCGGCCTCTGCTGAAAGGGTATCCGCCATCGATTATCGGCACGATTCACATCGTTTACAATGCCATCGCCTGTTCGTTCGCCTTCGCCCTGGTATGGGGCATCCTTGCGCATTTCCCTCCGCCGATGCGGGTTGAGGTCCCGTATTTCTGGCGTATCGTCCTGCTGGATGGCATCCTCGGCGCGGTTCTCGCCCTGGTGATCGGAGCCTTCATCAAACTGAAGATGCAGGTGGAGCGCACGCAGGCCGAGCTTCGCGGGAAAGAGGTCCTGCACGAGCGCCTCGCCGGAGAAACCGCCCGCGCGCAATCCCTGGCGCTCCAATCCCAGATCAACCCGCATTTCTTCTTCAATACGCTGAACAGCATCTCGGCGCTCGTGGAAATCGATCCGAAGGCCGCGCAACGGATGATCGGCCGCCTCTCCGATCTGTTTCGTTATACGCTCGGATGTACGCATTCGGGGCCGGTTGCCCTCGAGCAGGAGGTACAGTTCGTGCGCGATTACCTCGCTATTGAACAGGCGCGTTTCCAGCGGCGTTTGCACGTCGAGCTTCCGGATGGAGGGCTGGCCGATATCCCCGTGCCCGGTCTGGTACTTCAGCCGCTGGTCGAAAACGCGGTCAAATACGGAGTTGCGGCGCGCATCGATGGCGGCACCGTTTCGGTTCGCGTGGACCGGAACGGGCGCACCGCGCGTGTTTCCGTTCGCAACACGGCCGGCGGCCAGAGCGACCTCACGGAAGCGAATCTGTTCCGCCCCGGCCATGCCCTCGAAAATGTGCGCGCGCGGCTGCGCTTGTTTTCCGGCGACCCGAACCCCCTGCGCTTTCGCAGCGACGCGGACTGGGTGGAATTCAGCTTCGATCTGCAAACGGCAAAATCATGATACGCACCCTGCTGGTGGATGACGAAGAGCTGGCGCGGTCCGCGCTGAAGCGGGCGCTTCAGGCTGCCCCGGAATTCGAGGGGTTTGAGATCGTGGGCGAGGCCACGAATGGAGTGGAAGCGATCGAGGCCATCGATGAGTACCGGCCCGATCTGGTATTCCTCGACATCGAGATGCCTGGTTTCGGCGGTTTCGAAGTGATTCAACAGCTCTCCAGTATCCCGGCGATCGTTTTTGTCACCGCGTATGACGAATATGCCGTGCGGGCTTTCGAAGCCAACGCGCTCGACTATTTGCTCAAGCCGGTACAGGCAGACAGGCTGCAGAAGGCGCTGGTGAGAATCCGCGAGCGCTTTACGGACCGCGCCGAGGGCCGCTCGCGGGAGCAGGACGCGCGCATGGCCGAGATCGTCGCGCATGCCGCGCATCGCAGCGGTCCGCTGAAAAGGCTCGCGGCGCGTCGGGGCAAGCGGATCGCGATCGTGCCCCTGCGGGAGATCGTCCGCATCGAGATTGAGGACAAGCTGGTGTTCGCCTGCACGGCGAAGGAGCGTTTGCTCATCGATAAGTCGATCGGCGAACTGGAAGAGCTGTTGCAGCCATCCGGGTTTCTTCGCATCAGCCGCGGCGAACTGGTCAATCTCGAAATGGTCCGCGAGCTCGCCCCGTATTTTTCGGGCACATGGAGAGTCAGGCTGGCGAACGGCGAAGAGCGCGATGTCAGCCGGGAGCGCGCGAAACAGTTGAAGGAAGCGATGGGCGTCGAATAGCTACGCGTCCAGCACATCGCGGAGCTTGCGCCCGAGGCCCTGCGCCGTGAATGGCTTCGGAATCAGCTGCGTTTCACCGACCAGTACCCCGTGGCTGGCAATCATGTCGTCCGTATAGCCCGACATGAAGAGCACCTTGAGATGCGGGTTCTCTTCGCGAAGCTTGTGCGCGAGTTCGCCTCCGCTCATCTGGGGCATGATGACATCGGTCAAGAGCGCGTCGATCGATGCGCGCCGCTCCCGCCAGATCTCGAGCGCGGTTTTTCCGGAATCGGCCACCAAAACCGTGTATCCGAGCTTTTTCAAAACTGTTTCCGCGAGGGCGCGCACACTCTCTTCGTCTTCCACCAGAAGGATTGTCTCCATCCCGGCTGGCGCCTCGCTGACGGCACGCGGAATCTCTTCGGGCTCTCCCTCTGCCAACGGGAGATAAATCCGGAACCGGCTGCCCTCGCCCGGCTCACTGTCGACTTCAATCTCTCCGCCCGCCTGGGAAACCACGCCGTACACCGTCGAGAGTCCCAGTCCGGTTCCCTTTCCCTTCTGCTTGGACGTAAAGAACGGCTCGAACATGCGGGCCTTGACGGCTTCGTCCATACCTATGCCGGTGTCGCGCACTTCCAGCAGAATCTTCAGGGGAGGGTGGCCTGGCCGCTCCACTGGCTCGGGCAGCATCCCGCAATCGATATCGAGAGAGCCTCCCAGCGGCATCGCGTCCCGCGCGTTCACCGCGAGATTCAGCATTACCTGTTCCACCTGATGCGGGTCGGCGCGGATCAGGCAGGGGTCGGGCCCGCAGCGCACCGTCAGATCCACGTGCTCCCCGATCATGCGCTGCAGCAGCCGTTCCATGTTGCGCAGCAGGGCGCATAGATCGAGCACCCTGGGCTGAACGGTCTGGCGGCGGCTGAAGGCGAGAAGCTGGCCGGTCAGCCCGGAAGCGCGCCTGGCCGAGTTCAGCACCTCCTGCAGGTAACTCGTAAGACGGGGCGCGGGAATCGTCCCCAGACCTTCGAGCGCCAGCTGTCCGTATCCGGAGATCACCGTCAGAAGGTTATTGAAATCATGGGCGACCCCACCGGCAAGACGGCCCAGAGCCTCCATCTTGCGTGATTGCGTGAGCTGATCCTCAAGGACTCTGCGTTCCGTGATATCGATGCCGATAGCGCCGACCAGCTCCGCCTTGCCGTTCCGGATGATGGGAAATTTGAATATGAGCCAGGAGTGGGGGCCGTCGCTCTGCATTACGGGTTCGACAAATTCGACCGGGCGCCCGCTTTCGATCACCTCCCTGTCGTTTGCGCGATGACGCGCTGCATCTTCCGCGGGCCAGACTTCCTCGTCCGTTTTGCCCATGATGTCCTCGGGGCGCTTCCTGAAGTGCGTCCACGACGCCTGGTTGAAGTAAACGTATTTTCCGGTCAGGTCCTTGATGAACGCCAGGCCGGGAAGATGACTCATGAAAGCGGTGAACGTCCGCTCGCTTCGCTGCAGAGTCTCTTCCCATAGCTTGCGCTCCGTGATGTCCACGAAGGTCGTCACCAGACTGCCGCCGACTTCGCCAGGCCGGGGATCCAGCAGGCGCGTGCTCAGCAGGGCCCAGCCCCGGGTATTGTCGCGCCGCCGGAACGACATCTCGAGTTCGCGCACATCGGGCGATTCACTATACCAGGCCCAGCACGCGATCCCGTTCGGCGGGATCGAAATAAAGCTGCTGTGCGCGAACCCCCTGAAATTCCTCCCGGGAGGCGTAGCCGAACATACGCACGAGGGCATCGTTGCAGTCGAGGATCCGTCCGTCGATGGCGGTATGCAGGATTCCCGTCATGCTTCCCTTGTAAATGAAGTCGCGCAGCTGGTCGGCCGATTCCAGCGCAAGCTCCCGGTCCTTGCGGCCGGTGATGTCGCGGAAGATGAGGACCGCGCCGCTGATGTTCGTGCTGGTATGGATCGGCCGAGCGCTGCACTCGATCCAGAATGGCCCCCCGCGCCGCGGAGCCCGGACCGCGTATTCCACCGGACCGACGGTCTCGCCGGCTAACGCGCGATGCACGGGAAGTTGCTCGGGTGGAAGGATGTTCTGGGTCACCGAATCGAAAATCTTGAGGCTCTTGAAAAGGCTCCCAGGCGCAATGTCGATCTCGCTCAGGGTGTGCGCGGCGGCGGAGTTGAAGAAGATGGCCTGTTCCGCGGCATCGAACACGACGACGGGCTCAGGAAGAGCCTCCAGGGTGATTTTCACGAGCTCACCCGCGGTGCTGTCGGGTCCGGCGAGAGCCGAGATCGGGTCCGAATCCATCGTCTTTTCGAAAGTATTCAATCCAGGGCCTTTAGGCGCAGCCTGTCAGCCGCTCCCTTTCCTTTTATACTCCTGATTGCGGTTCCGCCGCTCCGCTGGCGCGATTTGATATGCTGGCTGTTTGGGGCTTTTCCCACCGGTCCGCGCCTGCGCGCGCCGGGTCATCTCTTCCGGAGTTTTTTCAAATGTCAGGTCATTCGAAGTGGGCGACGATCAAACACAAGAAAGCCGCCACAGACGCCAAGCGCGGAAAAATTTTCACGCGCCTGATCAAGGAAATCCAGATCGCTGCCCGATCCGGCGGCGATCCCGACGGTAATCCCCGGCTGCGCACAGCCATTCTCGCCGCCAAGAATGTGTCCATGCCTTCCGACAACATCAAGAAGGCCATCATGCGCGGAACGGGCGAACTGGAAGGCGGCCAGATCGACGAAGTGATGTTCGAAGGCTACGGCCCGGGCGGCGCCGCCGTGCTGGTTTCCGTCGCCACCGATAACCGTAACCGGACCGTGAGCGAGATCCGCCACATGTTCTCGAAGAACGGCGGCAATCTCGGCGAGCAGGGAAGCGTCGCCTGGATGTTCGATCGCAAAAGCCAGATCGTCGTCGAGAAGGACAAAATGGCCGAAGACGATCTGATGGCTCTGGTGCTCGAAGCGGGCGCCGAGGATCTAAAGGATAGCGGCGATTCCTGGGAGGTGATCTCCGATCCCGCCATGCACGAAAAAGTGCTGGAAGCCATCAACGATGCAAAGCTCGAACCGGTTTCGGCCGAAGTGGCGATGGTGCCGCGCAATCTGATGAAGCTCGAAGGGAAGGTCGCGCAGGGAATGCTCAAACTCAGCGAAGCCCTCGAAGAGCATGACGACGTGCAGAACGTCTATTCGAATTTCGACGTCGACGAAGAGGAAGTCGCGGCGCTGGCTTAAGCCGCTTGTTCCGGGGCCGCGTGATTCTTCCGGGCCGCGACCCCGGGCACGCGTCCTTTACAGGTATCGAATGCGGGTCTTGGGAATCGATTGCGGGACCGAACGGACCGGCTACGGCGTCATCGACAGTGACGGCCGCGCTCACCGCATGGTGACGGCCGGGTGCATCAGATCTTCCGCCCGCGATCCGCTGGAACAACGCCTGCTGAATATCGCGCGCGGCTTGCGCGAACTCATCGCGGAATATCGCCCGGACGCCGCCGCCGTCGAGGAGGTTTTCTTCGCCGTCAATGCGAAGAGCGCGCTGAAACTCTCTCATGTGCGGGGCGTGGCGCTGTTGTTGATCGCGGAAGCCTCCATCGCGCTCGCGGAGTACTCTCCTCTCGAGGTCAAAATCAGCGTTGTGGGCTACGGCCGCGCGGAAAAGTCGCAGGTGCAGGAAATGGTTGCGTCGCTGCTGCGCCTCGCGTCGCCGCTCGCATCGGAAGATGCAAGCGATGCCCTCGCCATCGCGATCTGCCACGCCACGCACGCCCCTTTTCGCGCACTGGAGGCGCTCGCTTGAAGCTCTTCCTGGCGCTTCTCACAGCCGCGCTCCTGTTCGCGGCCGGGCCGGCGCAGTCGCCGCGCCTGAAGTTCTCGAAATCGTTTCCCGGAAGTCTTCCCGCGTGGGAAGAAATCGTCGTCGACAGAAGCGGCGCGGGACATTACCAGGACGACCCGAAGGACGAGGATCCGGTGAAGTTCCAGCTCGCGCCCGATGAAACCGGCCAGATGTTCAGCCTGGCCGACAAGCTGGACCATTTCGCCCATGCGCTCGAGTCCCATCTCAAGGTCGCGAACATGGGAATGAAGACGTTTCGTTATGAGGCGGACGGCGCGAATTCCGGCGAAGTCAAATTCAACTACACGGAAGACCTGGATGGCAGGGCCATGGCCGACTGGTTCGAGCGCATCGCGGAAACCGAGCGCGGTTTAATCCAGTTGGAGAACGCGGTCCGTTTTGACAAACTCGGCGCGCAGGATGCGATCCTCAAGATCGAAATCATTCGCGACCAGAAGAGACTCGTGGCGGCGGATCAGTTCCTGCCCCTGCTCGACCGCGTGGCGAAGAACGAAAGCTTCCTGCACATCTCGCGCGAGCGCGCGGTCGCGCTGGCGGACAGCATTCGGGCGCTGCCGAAATGAGACTCCCGCTGAACGTTTCGCTCGTTGCCGTGTTCGCGGTGGCCGTGTTCTCGCTTCCGATCATGGCGCAGGACCCCCCGCCCGATCCCGAACTCGAGGAGCAGTACCAATTGACCGTCGGCGGTGGGCGACGCCGGAACGAGCCCCATCGACCTGATTCGCGGGCTCGAAGCGCACCTGAAGAAATATCCCGCAAGCAAACAGCGCGCGGCGATCGAGCAGAATCTGGCCAAAGCGGCAATGGATTCCAACGACAACGCACGCATTATTCTTTACGGCGAAAAGGTTCTCGCTGTCGGTGCACAGAGCAACGCGAAAGACGATCTCACGCTGATCGATCGCGTGGCGCGGGCGCTGCTCGAATCATTCGACGCATCGAACGAACCGGCGCTGGCGAAGAAAGCGCTGCAATACGCGAAGCGCTACGAAGCGGATATCCGCCCCATGCGGGATCAGACTCCACCCGGGCACCTGACGCCCGGCCAATGGTCGGATGAGGTCGATCGCGCCATGGCCCGCGCTTTAGTGCTCGAATCGCGGGCGACCGGCGATGCGGGCGAAGCGGAAGCGGCCGTCCGGATCGCCTTGAAATCGTGGGAATCGTATCCAACCGGCGAAGGCGCGCGGGAGGTGGCGTTCTGGGAGAAAAAACTGCAGCGCGATGGTGATGCCATCGAATATTACGCTGACGCCTTCACGCTCGAAGATCCCCGCACGACCGAAGCCGACCGCGCCCAGGATCGCAAGCGGTTGGGCGAAACGTATTCAAAGCTGAACGGGTCGGAGAAAGGCCTGGGCGATCTCATCCTGCAGGCCTACGACCGCACTGCTGCGCTTATGGATGCCCGCCGCGCGAGTCTCAAGGCCCGCGATCCCAATGCGCTGGCGGTGAATCCGGTGGATTTCGTGTTGCCACCCGTCGTGGGAGCCGCCGCGCCGCTCGCCGTTGCATCGCTCAAGGGCAAGACCGTCGTGATGGATTTCTGGGCTACCTGGTGTGCGCCATGCCGGGCACAGCAGCCCATCATCGAGGACGTGATGAAACATTTCGAATCCGCGCCGGACGTTGTATTTATCGCCGTGGATGCCGACGACGATCCCTCCCTGGTCGCTCCTTTCCTGATCGCGCAGGGCTGGAAGCATTTCGGTTATTTCGAAGCCGGCCTGGCGCAGAAACTGAGCATCGCCGCGATTCCCACGGTCCTGGTGCTCGATTCCGCCGGCCGTGTTTTCAGCCGGATCAATGGCTTCGTGCCGGAGCGTTTTGAGCAGACGTTGACCCAGCGCATCGAAGAAGCGCGGGCCGCCCGCGAAACTCAGCTACACTGAGGAAAACCCATGATTGACCTCCGAATCAATGGCGTCGCACGCAAATTCGACGGCGACCCCGATATGCCCCTGCTTTGGTATCTGCGGGATGAACTGGACCTCACCGGCACCAAATTCGGGTGCGGCATGGGCCTGTGCGGCGCCTGTACGGTTCACGTCAACGGGACTGCCGCGCGCAGTTGCCAGACTTCGCTGCGGAACGCCGCGGGCAAGGAAATCACCACCATCGAAGGACTCAGCAAGACGCACGACCATCCCCTGCAGACCGCCTGGAAGCATGCCAACGTGCCTCAGTGCGGATATTGCCAGAGCGGCCAGATCATGCAGGCCGCGTCCCTGCTCAAGCAAAAGCCCAAGCCTACCGACCACGATATCGATGAGGCCATGGCAGGCAACATCTGCCGCTGCGGAACCTATCAGCGAATCCGCGCCGCGATCAAGACCGCCGCGGGGGTGAAAGCATGAAAAGCCAGGGTATGAGCGAGATTACCGTCGTCAACCGCCGCGGTTTTCTCGGAACTGTCTTTTCAGCCGGTGCATTTGTGCTCGCGGCGAAGGTCCTGCCCGGCAATGCCCTTGCGGCCGAAGCGAATCCCGGAAAGCAGCCCTGGTATCCCACCGTCTATCTCGGCGTTCAGCCGGATGGCGACGTCATCATCGTGGCGCACCGGTCGGAGATGGGAACGGGCATCCGCACCGCGCTGCCTATGGTTGCGGCGGACGAGCTCGATGTCGAATGGAGCAAGGTCCACGTCGAACAGGCGTTGGGCGACAAGAAGTACGGGTCGCAGGACACGGATGGATCGAATTCGATCCGCAGCTTTTACGATCCGCTGAGAATTGCCGGCGCAACCGCGCGCGCGATGCTCATCGGCGCCGCTGCCGCGAAGTGGGGCGTTCCCGCCGGCGAATGCAAAGCCATCAACGGTCTCGTGACGCACACCGGTGGAAGTCAAAAAGCCACCTATGGTGAACTGGCCACGCTGGCTTCGCAGCAGCCTGTTCCCAAACCGGAAACGCTGAAATTCAAATCGCCGGCGGAATACCGCTATGTCGGCAAGGGTGTTCCCAGCGTGGATCTCGACGATCTCGTCTCCGGCCACGGCCAGTTCGGCATGGATGCGAAGATGCCCGGCATGGTTTACGCATCGATCGAGCATCCGCCCGTGATCGGCGGCAAAGTCACTTCCGTCGATGACGCCGAGGCGCGCAAGGTTCGCGGCGTCGAGCAGACCGTGCAGATCGACCGGTTCACAGGGACCTACGGATTCCAGCCGCTGGGCGGCGTGGCCGTGATTGCGAACAACACCTGGGCGGCCATGCAGGGCCGTAAGAAGCTGAAGATCGATTGGGATCTCGGGGCGAATGCGAGTTACGATTCCGATTCCTTCAAAGCGGAGTTGATCGCGACCTCCCGCAATCCGTGCAAAGTCGTGCGCGAGATCGGCGATGTAGACAAAGCCTTCGCGGGCGCCTCGAAAACGCATGAAGCCGAATATTACTGCCCGATGCTGGCGCATGCCTCCATGGAACCGCCTGCCGCCGTGGCTGAATTCAAGAACGGCAAGGTCGAAATCTGGACGGCCACCCAGAATCCGCAAGCCGTCCAGGACACAGTTTCGCAGGTGCTGGGGATCAAACCGGAAGACGTCGCATGCCACGTAACGCTTCTCGGCGGAGCGTTCGGCCGCAAGTCGAAGCCCGATTACGCGGCGGAAGCGGCCGTGCTCTCGAAGAAGATCGGCAAACCGGTAAAGGTAGTCTGGTCGCGCGAAGACGACGTCAAATTCGATTATTATCACTCCGTCGCAGCCATGTATCTGAAGGCTGCCACCGACGCGAAGGGAAACCCGACCGCGTGGCTGCATCGCAGCGTGTTTCCTCCCATTTTCTCGACCTTCGACTCAAACACTGTTTACGGCGACCTCGAAATGGGTCTGGGATGGAACGACCTGCCCTTGAATATTCCCAACCATCGCGCGGAAAACGGTCCCGCGATCGCCCACGTACGAATCGGCTGGATGCGCAGCGTCGCCAACGTCTACCACGCCTTCGCGGTGCAATCGTTCCTCGACGAACTGGCCGCGGCGGCGAATCGCGACCGGGTGGAATATTATCTCGACGTTCTCGGACCGGCGCGCACCATCGATCTGGGTCCGTCGGCGGCCGATACGGCGGCGAAATATCCGCTCGATACCGCCAGAATCCGGCGCGTAGTCGAGACCGTGGCGGAGAAATCCGGTTGGGCGAAAAAGAAATCCGGCGCGGGACATGGTTACGGCTTGGCGGTGCACCGCAGCTTCCTCACGTATGTTGCGGCGGTTGTCGAAGTAGAGGTCGACGCCCAGGGCAAGGTGAAGATCCCGCGCGTCGATATCGCGCTCGACACCGGCCAGGTCATTCACCCCGATCGCGTGCGCTCTCAATTCGAAGGCGCGGCGGTATTCGGAACCAGCATCGCGATGATGGGCGAGATCACGGCGAAAAACGGCCGCATCCAACAGTCGAATTACAACGATTATCCGGTCGCCAGAATGCCCGAAGCGCCTTACGAAACGCACGTTCACCTGGTGAGCTCGGATGCGCCGCCCGCCGGCGTGGGCGAGCCGGGTGTGCCGGTCATGTCGCCGGCAATCTGCAATGCGATCTTCGCCGCCACGGGGAAACGCATTCGGGAATTGCCGATCCGCAAACAGAAGCTGGTCTAAGAGCACGCAGGGGTAGGTGGGGCAGGATGGCATCCTGCGCGGGGTTGGTAACTCCGCAGGCCGACCTGGACGGCGCCGTCTTCTACAGACTGTGAAAGCGGATCTCGACCGTAATCCGCACTGCGACAGGCTGGCCGTCTTTCTTCGCGGCTTCGAACCGCCATTGCTGCACGGCTTCCACCGCGCTTTGATCGACGGCTTTATCCAGCCCTCGGACGACATGCACGTCTTTCGGCTCGCCCTTCGAACTCACCACCAGCCCGACAATCACCGAGCCGGTAATGCGAAATGCTTCCTCGTCCTCCCGGTAGACCGGATTGACCTGGTGAGTCACCCGCGGCGGGACGATCCCGGGCGCCATATCGAGAATGGGTTCGTCCTTGCTGTCGGCGGCGCCGGCCAGTCCGGCAAAAACCAACATCAAAGGGAACGCCAGCGCCCGTCTGTTACGCAGTTCCGCCATATCGCGCGAGGGTAAACGGAATTTGACGTATCGGAATTGAACGGGGTTGCGGGATACCGGCCGCGTTACCTCGCGCCCGCTACCGTCAGATAGACGGTTGCGCTGGGCACTCCACCGACCGTTACCACCACCGGCTGCAGGCCCGCCGGAACTCCGGCAGGAACCGTAAAATTAACCTGCACCACGCCAACCAGACCCGGAATGATGGCATTGAACTCGAGGGGAGTTGGCACGGATATGCCTGCGACCGTGATCGTTGTTGTCTGCGTGGGGGAAGGCAAGGCGTTCAGCGCTGCGCCCGCTGCCGGTGCGGCGCCGGTCGCGACCGGGGGCGAAACGGCGCCGGCCCCGGTGAAGTAGAGCACCGTCTCCTGGCCAGCGGCGACGGCGGGCAACCCATTGGCAATATTCGGCTTGTTGTTCGCATCGGGAAACGTGAACACGCCGGGCGCAGCGGCAGCGACGGTGATGGACTCGTTCGTGACCTGCCCGTTGTTGTTGATTTCGAGGTCACGCGTACCCGGCGCTGTTTCGTATGGGATCTGGATGTTCCACTGCGTCGTCGATACATACCACAAGGGCGCCGCCTCGCCATCTATGGTTGCAGACACTCCGGCCATCGTATAGGGAAAGGGAACGCTGTTGGTCACCGCCGCATTCGCCCCGGCATTGGCCGCCGGGGCAAGCTGCGATCCGAACACGGCGAGGATCATTCCCGGCGCATAGACCTGCTGGAATGAGCCCGCGTTCGTCGAACCCGATATGAGCGGCGGTGTTCCCAGCGAAGCGGCCAACGCATTGAGAGTTACGTTCGCCGTCGCGGTGGCGGAGCTTCCTTTGTACGTCGCGGTAATGGTCTGCGACGCCTGCGACACTGGATCCAGCCCGATCTGGCTGCCGGTTACGGCCAGCGTCGCCGTGGCGACTCCGTTCGATCCCATCAACTGCGCCGAGCCAAGTGTCGCGCCTGTGTCTGTCGTGAATGTGACCGTACCGTGCGGCACGTCAACCTGGGAATCCGTCGCGGTGGCAACCAGAAACACGGTGTCTTTTGCGGCGAGCGAACTGAGATTGCTGGTCAGCTGCAGAACGGAACTTGGCACGCCAGTCCACCCATCCGCCAGATTATTCACATTTACCGACCCCAGGCCTGTGGCCAGGTCATAACCAGGGCCTGCCGAGTAGCCGACCGATGTACAGTTCCCGAGGCGTCCGGAACAGGGCTGAACAGTTACCATGTTGTCGCCTGTCGCAATGTCATTGAAAATCCCCGAGGTCGTCTGCGCCAGTGCGTAGAGGTGCATGTTCGCGTTGCCCAGGCCAGGCGGCGTCTGAGGCTGCCCGCTCGAAACCAGGTACTGATTTACGAGAGCCAGGATGCCCGCAAACACCTGAGCGGAAACCGAAGTACCCCCATAAACCTGGGTAGTTCCGCCGGTTTGAACGAGGTATCCGTCGTGATCGGCCGATGCACTCATGGATACGTCGGGGACATCGCGCGCGCCGTCCGATGGCACACCCGTTCCCGCCTGCCACGAGGGCTTGGCGAAATAGACGCTCACGCCGCCGCCGCCGGCTGCCGGCTTTCCGTCCTCCGCGCTGTCGTTCCAGGATGTTTCCGGAATGTAGGAAAGAGCGCTGCCGCCCGTCACCGGATTGTTTATGGTGTTCCAGTAAACTCCCGCACCTTCCGCGAACTCAGTTCCTCCCACGCCGGTCACCTCGGGAACGTCGGCGGGCACGTCCACGGCCAGTCCGGGGTGGTTCTGGTCGCCGCAATCGGCTGCGCCATCATCGCCCGAGGCGTTCACCCAGGTGATGCCCTCCGCAATGCCCGTCTGCGCCCAATTCTGAAAAGTTATCGCATCGCCGTGATACGTTACCAACTCGCAGCGCCCATAGCTCGCACTCACAACGGGCGCCAGGTCCTGGTCGATCACATAGTTAATCGCGTCCATCACATCTTTCGCGTAGACATAGAGAACCGTCGCGTTCTTCGCCACCGCCCCGGACCATTCGATGTCCAGATCCGCTTCGGGTAGGTCCTCCTGGCTTACACCCGGGTCGGCTGAGCCGGGAATGAGCATCATTTGCGGCGGATTCGCCGGCAGCCCGTAGTTGCTGCGGAAGGTTGCGATGTCGGAGGGGTCAACGTCGGTTTGCCCGGCGACGGCGATCTTCTGCCCGGTGCCATCGATGCCCTTCGCATAGAGCGGATTGATGTTGTAGATGGTGGCAAAATCGGCAGGCGCCAGACAGTTGCCAAAGCATAGGTCAAATGAGTTGTAACGCGGCTTGCACCAGCAACGGCTTCATGCGGAAATCGTGCAGCCCGCGAATCCCCAGCACCATCGGCCCGATCGCCGCGGGCACCGAAGGCTCGGTCGCATTTGCAAAATGCGTCTTGCCATCGACCAGGTACTGGTGAAGCTCGGTCTGGAACGCCGCTTCCACCTGCCCGGCCGAGCCGTTCACGGCGATCCAGCTTCGCCCCCGCGCAACATTCGCAATTGTGAGCCCTTCACTGCGTAACCAGGATGTGATCCGGGCCAGGTCGGCGGGACTCACACCAAAGCGATCGGCATATTCTTCCGGAGTGAGCCAGCGATGGTAGCTTGCCGACCCGGGATTTTGCTGATCGGCCAGCAACTTCTGAAGATCCGCTGCCTGGCTCGCCGAACGCGTGAACGTGAGCGTCACGTAAGAGAGTTGAAGGGATGCTGCCACGCGGCCCCGGTCATTCGCCGCGGTCCCCTGAGGATGTATATGCCCGCTGAGCGCGAAACGTTCACTGACGTTAACCGGTCTGCTGATGCGATTCTGCTGCGCGTTCGCGAACCCCGCCAGTGAGCACAGCAGGGCCGCCAGGATAGTTACTTTCAATCGCATCAACCCTTCGGATTCCTCTCGGCGCACACCGGTTCCACCCGGCTACTGATTCCGGCGTAATGCAAAGGGGGACGATTCCGGGCGCCATATCCATAATAGGCTCGTCGTCTGTCCCGGCGACGCCGGCCAGCCCGGCCGGAACAAACAGCAGGGCAACGATCTTAAATCGCCCTTAATTCGCCAGCGTCAGGAACGCGGGTGTGCTCGCGGCGCCGCTGATGGTCACCACCACCGGCAGCGGAGTTCCCGTGGGGAGCCCCGAGGGAACCGTGAAATTCACCTGCACCACGGAAACCAGGCCTACCGTTATGCCTTCAAACTCGATCGTCTGCACCGGCACGCCGTTAACCGTGATCGTAGTGGCGTGCGTTGGCGACGGCAATGAGGCAATCGGCGTTCCCGCCGCTGGAGCGTTTCCGTCCGCGACACCCGGCGACACGGCCCCGGCTCCGGTCAGATAGAGCACCGTTTCCTGTCCGGGCGCGACGGGCGCCAAACCATTCACGATATTACCGCTCACATCGGTGAAAATACCCGGTGCGGCGGCGGCGACGAGAAAAGTCTGGGAGATCAAGTCGCCGTTGTTGTTGATTTCGATCGTCGCCGCGCCAACGCCGGTTTCATACGGGATCTGAACGTTCAACTGCGTGGCGGAAACATACCATAGCGGCACAGCTTCGCCGTTAATGGTAGCCGAGACTCCAGCCATCGTGTAAGGAAAAGGCACGGTGCTCGAGATCGCCGTCTGAGGCGCCAGTTGCGTGCCGAAGACGGAGAGAACCATCCCCGGCGCGTAGACGAGCTTGAAGGAACCCGCGTTCGTCATGCCGGAAATGGAGGGCGTACCGTTTGACGCCGATACGGACTGGGCGCCCAACGTGACGGATGCGGTGACGGTGGGTGAACTGCCGTTGTAGGATGCCGTGATCGTCTGGGGCGATCCCATACTCAGTCCGATCTGGCCGCCGTTGACCGCCAGAGTCGCAGTGGCGACTCCATTCGACCCCACCAGTTCGACGGAGCCCAGCGAAGTGCCCGTGCCCGTCGTGAAATTGACCACCCCGACGGGGGTAACGCCCCCGGAACTGGTCGCGGTGGCGATCAGGAAGGTGGTGTCCTTTGTAGCCATGGAGGTGAGATTGCTGACCAGCGTCATACTCACCGTGGAAGGTGGAGTGACTACCGATCCGCCATTCCAGCCCGTAATCAGGTTCCAGACATTCACCGACCCCAGCCCGGTGACCTGATCGTAACCGGCGCCGGCGCTGTAGTAACTCCCGGAACAGTTACCGATCCGCCCGGAGCACGAGGAAACGTAGGGGTCGTTGTTGCCTGTCGTGATGTCGTTGAAAATCGCGGCGGTTGATCCGCTGCCGCTGACGATCGAGCTTTTTTGCGCCAGAGCGTAGAGCTGGACGTTCGCGTTTCCGAGGCCAGGAGTTTCCTGT
This sequence comes from Terriglobia bacterium, assembly GCA_963764845.1. Taxonomy (GTDB): domain Bacteria; phylum Acidobacteriota; class Terriglobia; order Bryobacterales; family Bryobacteraceae; genus BOG-234. The sequence goes on from CAVXUE010000004.1 coordinate 30,826, forward strand.
GCGCCGCTCGATACCAGATATTGATTCACGAGGACAGCGATGCCCGCGAATACCTGGGCCGAAACGGATGTGCCTCCATAAACAGACGGGTCTGTCGAGCCATCGGTCGCGGGAGTGTAAACGATATAGCCATCGTGATCGGCCGACGCGCTCATCGAGACATCGGGAACATCCCTCGCGCTATCCGGCGGAACGCCCGGGCCCGTTTGCCATTTGGGCTTGGGAAAATAAATACTGGCGCCGCCGCCACTGGCCGATGGTGAGCCGTCATTCTGGCTATCGTTCCAGGACGTTTCTGGAATGTAGGAAAGAACCGAAGCTCCGGTCACCGGGTTGTTCGTCCCGCTCCAGAAATTTCCCGAGCCTTCATTGAACTCGGTGCCGCCCACGCCGGTTACCTGGGGAACCCCCGCGGGCAGGTCGACGTTGGCCCTGGCGTCCGAGTCCGAACCGGAAACATAGCAGTCGGCCGCTCCGCTGTCGCCGGAAGCGTTGACCCAGGTGATGCCTTGGGCGTTGCCCTGTTGCGCCGATGCCTGAAAAACCAGGGCATCGCCCTCGGGCGTCTCAAGCTCGCAGCTTCCGTAACTCACACTCACCACGGGCGCCATGTTGTGATCGATGGCGTATGCGACGGCGTTCATGACGTCGGTCGCATAAACAAACGTGACCGAGGCATTCCTCGCCACGGCCCCCGACCATTCGAGATCGAGGTCCGCTTCAGCCAGGTCGCCGGAATTGATGAGCAGCCCCGGGTCCGATGAGCCGGGAATCAGAAGCATTGCCGGGAGATTGGTCGTCGAGAGTCCGAAGGCGGTCCGGAACTGTTGAATGTCCGAGATATTGACGTCGGTTTGACCGGCTACGACCAGCTTTTGCCCGGTGCCGTCGATCCCGGCGGCATAGGCGGGCATCACGTCGTAAATGGTGGCAAAGTCGTCCGGCGCCAGGCAATTCCCGCCACAAAGGCTGAACGATGAGTACTTGGGCTTGACGGTGTCGTTGAGTTTGATGGAAGATCGCGCCTTCACGGAAAGAGGCTTCATGCGGAAATCATGCAGCCCGCGAATGCCCAAAACGGCCGGCCCGATCGCTGCCGGCACCGAAGGCTCTCCCGCATTGGCAAAGTGCTTCTGCCCCTTGACCTCGTATTCGTGAAGCTCGATTTGAAAAGCGGCTTCAACCTGCGCCGCCGACCCGTTCACGGCAACAAAGTTTCTGCCACGCGCGACATTCGCAATCGTAAGCCCCTGGCCCTTGAGCCAGGATGTGATCTGATCCAGGTCGCCCTGGCTGACGCCAAACCGATCCGCGTATTGCTCCGGCGTGAGCCAGTGATGATAGCTCGCCGACTTCGGATTCTGCTGGTCGGCAAGCAGTTTCTCGAGATCCGCCTTCTGGCTGGCGGATTGCGTGAACATGATTGTTACCCACGACAGCTGCAGGGTGGGCGCCACCCGTCCCCGATCGTTCCCGGGAGTTGCCAGCGGATGCAAATGTCCCGCCAGCGTCACGCGCTGCCCGATGTCGACGGGTTTGGTGATGCGGTCCTGCTGGGCGCTCGCTGCCACGCTCAGGGAGCTCAGCAGAATCGTAAGGCCGATGAATCTTCTCAATGTCTGGGTGCTCTCTCCGGCGGCACTAGAGCTTGTGATGCCTGCGCGCCGGGACGCGTTCCACCCGGCTACTGATTCCTGCGTAATGCGAATGTAAATAATGAGTTGCCGGCCGAAATCGAAACATATTGGCGTCCATTTACAGAATAAGTCATGGCCCCGGAAGCGACGTCACCGCCCACGTTGGCCCGCCAGAGTTCCGCCCCGGTACGAGCATCGAGCGCCCAGAAATATCCCTCGCGCCCCCCGGCAAACAACAGGTCTGACGCGGTGGTCAGGATTCCGCTGCTGGTCACGTCCGCCATTTTGAATTCCCACTTCCGGATGCCGGTCTTCGGATCGAAGGCCCGCACGGCGCCATAGCCTTCCTCTTCTGTCCGGTTGATCGTCTGCGGCCCGCGAAGGGACGCCACGGCCGAGCGCGGCGCGCCGGCGGTATAACGCCGCCCTTCCACGTACTCAGCCGGCAGTTTATTGAACACCGAAGAATAGTTGTCCCACGCGGGAATATAAAAAAGCCCTGTATGCGGGCTGTAGGAGGGTGAAAACCAGTTGGTGGCGCCCTGCACTCCCGGATAAACCAGAGTCCCCTCCCGCGTGGGACTGGCGGAGGCGATCCGCGCCGGCTTGCCACTGTCGTCAAGCCCGGTCGTCCACGTGACTTTCGAGAAAGGTTTGCCTTGCAGAAACTCGCCGGAGGTGCGGTCGAGCACGTAATAGAAGCCGTTCCGATTCGCCCACAGCATGACGCGCCGCATTTTCCCTTTCCATTCCATGTCGGCCAGCACTGGCACCTGCACCGAGTCGTAATCGAAATCGTCATGCGGCGTGAACTGGAAATACCATTTCAGTTTGCCCGTATCGGCATCGAGCGCCACCACGCAATCGCTGTAGAGATTCGCACCGCCGCGGCTGTCGCTGTTCCAGTCCGGCCCCGGATTACCCACGCCCCAGTAAGTCAGATTCAATTGCGGGTCGTAGGAACCGGTGACCCAGATCGACGCGCCTCCGTGCCTCCAGGAATCCCCCGCCCACGTTTCATTGCCCGGCTCACCCGCTCCGGGAATCGTGTAAAATTTCCAAGCCTGCTTGCCCGTGCGCGCATCGTATGCCGCGAGAAATCCGCGGATCCCGAATTCGCCCCCGGCGGTTCCCACGATCACCTTGTCCTTCACCACGAGCGGCGCGTGGGTCAGCGCATACCCGGCCTCTGCGCTTGCCACCGTAACATTCCAGACGGGCTTGCCGCTCTTCGCGTCGATGGCGAGCAGATGGCCGTCGATGGTGCCCATGAACAGCGTGTCGCCGAGAATGGCGAGTCCGCGGCTGACGCGTCCGCAGCAGGGGCGTGCGTCCGGTGAGACGGGATATTCGTAAACCCAGAAGACGCGCCCCGTGACCGCATCGATCGCCACCACGTCATTCGGCGCCTGGACGGTGTAGAGCACTCCATCCACCACCAAAGGCGTGGCTTCGAACTTTTCCAGCGAATGCGCCTGGAACACCCACTGCAACTCCAGATCTTTAACATTGGCCGGCGTGATCTGGGTCAGCAGGCTGTGGCGCTGGCTCATCTCCGTCCCGGAGTAAGTGAGCCAGTTCTGCGGTTCTTTGTTGGCTTCGAGAATACGATCGAAGCCAACCTGCCCCCACGCACTCGGAACAGCGAGCAAGAGTAATAACCAGCGCGATTTCATTTGAGCTCCACGCTTTTCAGAGACACCAGATAGCTCACCAGGTCGGCCAGTTCGCTGGCCGTCAGCTTGTCCTTGTAAGACGGCATCAGACCTTTCTCGACCATGGCGGATTCGCGCAACTTCGACCGCTCGACTGAAATCAGGCGATCCTTCTCATCCAGAATCTGCACGCTGTATTTATCCTCGTTCAGCAGCGTGCCCGTGACCGTGGCGCCGTCCTTCGTCACGCCTCGGAAATGCCTGTTCGGGGCGGGCACATCAACGTCCGGGGTGATCAGGGCGCGTTGCAGCTCTCCGGCGAGACGCAGATTCCCGATCTCGCTAAGGTCCGGGCCAGTGCGGGCCCCGGCGCCGCGGATCCGATGGCAGCTACCGCAAATTCCCTTGCCTTCATAGATGGCCTTGCCGCGCGCGGCGTCGCCGCCGGAAGTTGTACTGGCCGTGGCCGCCGCGATCGACCGCAGATACGCGACGATGGTGAGCGCCTGGAAATCGCTGAAGTTATTCGGCGGCATCGCGGTGCCGGGAATGCCGGCGCGAATGATGGCGGCGATATCGTCGTCATCCTTCGCCCTGCGAAACTTATTGTGGGCGAGATCGATGCCGGGCACGCCATTGCCCTCGGCGCCATGGCAGATCGTGCAGTTCGCGCGATAGAGCCGGCCCCCGTCTTCCACGTCGATCGTGGTAAAGCTGTGCTGGCCGAACAGACCCGCCGCGGTCGCCGCCAGGCAGAAAAGGAGCCTTGCCATTCATGGCACAGTATATTCCAGATGCCTGACATCGAAATGCCGGACCTCAAGCCTTACCGCGACAACTGGCCGACCGACGATCCCCACGCCAACTTCAAGGCCGAAGTGGCCTGCTATACGGCGGCCGACCCGCTGCCGACCATGGAAAATCTGAGCCGGTTGACCGGTATTCCGCTGGGGTGTCTGATCCGGTATGTGCTCGTGAAGTACGCCGCCTCCGGCGCGGAGGCGACGATGGCGTTGATGGCCAGGGACCCGATCGTGTTCCGCCAGATGCGCGAACAGATCGAGCGCGCGGAAAAAGATGGCCGGGACGCGGCAAAACTCACGGCTTATGCGGCGTTGAAGGAAATGATCTCCTGGCTGAGCCAGACCTCCCTCTGAAGCCGCCACGCCGGTGACAAAAGTGATAAATAATTTTAAATGCCTTTCCCGCCAGCAGCTTATGGGCAGAATTTAAAACCCGCGGAAGGCGATTCCCGAACCCGCTCTGCTACTTTGCAATCGAGAACCGGAACGTACCCATGATGTTTCCGGGCGCTGACTGCCATTTCCTCGAGGCTCTGGCAACTCAGTTTCTAACAATGGGCGGCAGGCGCTCCCGTTATTGGTGCGGCCCCGGTTTCAGCCGGGAAACCAAACTGGCCGCGGTCCGACGGTTTACCGGGCAGTGGAGCGCTCCAACTATTTTGCGGGGGCGCCGGCGGTCTCGGCCGCCGGTGTTGTCCGTCATTAAAGGAACAACGAGAAGGCAACAACGAAACGAAAAGAACAAACGAACTCGCCTCGTAATCGTTGACACTGGCCGAGGCCCCTGTCAATCCAACACCACAACTAGGTCGCGATGCCTCGCCATCTCCCTTTTCACCAGCCGTTACAATGAAAACACCCGTGGAAAAAACCTTCTACATCGAGACCTTCGGTTGCCAGATGAATGCCCATGACACCGAGAAAGTCGTTGGCACGCTCCTGCAGACGGGCTACACCCAGGTTGAAACCGTCGAAGCCGCGCAGTACGTTTTTTACAACACCTGCAGCATCCGCGATAAAGCCGAACAGAAAGTCTTCAACCGCCTTCAGCATTTCAAGCGCGACGCGGGCAAGGGGAAGGTCTTCGCGGTCATCGGTTGTGTGGCCCAGCAGGAAGGCGAAAAAATCTTCGAACGCGCCCCGCATGTGAGTCTCGTCGCGGGCTCGGCGAGCTACACGAAACTACCCGAAATGCTGGTCCAGCTCGAAAACGGCAACAAGCGCGTCACCGGCCTCAGCTTCGACGTGGATGAAGCCTTCGACACGCCCTTCACGCGCCGCGACAATCCGCACCGCGCCTACATCACGATCATCGAAGGCTGCGACAAAAGCTGTTCCTATTGCGTAGTGCCTTTCACGCGCGGCCCCGAGCGCAGCCGCACCAGCGCCAGCGTGATGGAAGAGGCGAAACGGCTCGCCGATTCCGGCTATACCGAGGTCCAACTCCTCGGCCAGAATGTCAACAGCTATCGCGATCCCTCGTCCGCCGGATGGGATTTCTCCACGCTCCTCGACCGCGTCGGAACCATCGCGGGCATCCGTCGCGTGCGCTTCACCACCTCGCATCCGCGCGATTTCGTGAAGCCCATTGTCGACGCCATAGAATCCAATCCCAACCTCTGCAATCACGTGCATCTGCCCGTGCAATCCGGCTCGTCACGCGTTCTGGCGGGCATGCAGCGGCTCCACACGCGCGACCAGTATATGGAACGGATCGCGTGGATGAAGAACGCCGGCCGCCCCATCGCGATCACTTCGGACATCATCGTCGGCTTCCCTGGCGAGACGGAAAAGGATTTCGAAGAGACGCTCGCGCTCCTCGATGAGGTGCAGTACGATTCCATTTTCAGTTTCAAGTATTCGCAGCGCCCCAATACCGCCGCTCTGAAGATGGCCGATCACATTCCCGAGGAAGAGAAAACCCGCCGGCTCACCATCGTGCAGGAAAAGCAGCGCGCCATTCAGATCCGCAACAACGCCGGCCTGATCGGCGCCACCGAGGAAGTCAACGTGGAGGGCCGTCACGAAGCCCTGGGCCTCTGGACCGGCCGCACCTCGCGCAACCGCACTCTGAGCTTCTCTCATGACGGGCCGGAGACAACGGATGAGCTTGTCGGCAGATACGTCAATGTGCGCGTGACGCGCGGCGGACCGAACTCGCTCGCCGGTCAGACCGTGATGTAATGAATGCATGGAAGTCGAGATGAAGATCCGCGGCCTGATGATGGACCCCGTTACCAACATGCCCATCGTCATTCTCAAGGATGTCGGCAGCGCCAACGTGCTGCCCATCTGGGTGGGCATCTACGAGGCCAACGCGATCGCTCTCGAAATTGAAAAGGTTTCCACACCGCGGCCGATGACGCACGATCTCATCAAGACGCTGCTTGTCGGTCTCGATGCGGGTATCCAGAAGGTGGTCGTCAACGAACTGAGGGACGATACCTTCTTCGCCGTCATCTGGGTGCAGCGCAACGGCGAATTGATCTCCGTCGATTCGCGGCCCAGCGATGCCCTGGCTCTCGCGCTGCGGCTCGATTGTCCGATCTTCGTCGACGATTCCGTGCTCAAGTCTTCCAAGCTGTCCGCTTCGGTTGCCGAAAAAGGCAGCACCAGTCAGGAACTGCGGCGCATGCTGGAGAACCTGGGCGACGAGGATTTCGGCCGCTACAAAATGTAATAGCGGCCTTCGAACCAGCTTATTTCGGGACGAAAAGCAGCCAGATCAGGTAGGTCATCACAATTGCCCCCAGCGCGACGGAAATCGAAATGATGCGGAAAATCGCGCGCCGCCTGGCCACGATAGCTGATTCCCGCCGCTCCCACCAGTCGCGTAGAATCGGTGCATAGCACTCCTGGGCAATTTCGTAGCGAAGCGTTTCCGGTGTCTCGACCGACCGCAGGATCTTCATCTCCATAAGCCCGGTAAGCAGCTCGGGAACAAAACGGTTCAGTCTGCCGGCGTATTCATTCAGCCCTTTTTCCGTAACCGAGAGCCGCTCCTTATCGGGTGAGATCAGGATCGTGCACCAGCGGAACAGCAGATCCCTCTGATTTTTTTCCAGTTCCTCGATGACAGGGTCGAGCGATTCAAGCACCACACGGTCCACCCCGCCTCGGGATTCGATGGTCAAAGCCGTAACAACGCGCGATTTCACCCGGGCTTCAGCTTCCAGCAGTTCCTCCGTTGCCAGCTTGAGATAAAAAGGATGAGCGCCGCTGGCTGCTGCGGAAGCGTTCCCGGCCACGGTGGTCGCGCTCAGAATGGCATCGAGCGCGGCCGGCTCGATCTGCACCTCTGCACGCCCCGCCTCCGATAGAACCACCTCACGGGCCGCATCGGTGCTCAACGGCCCGAGCCGGATGCGAAATCCGAGCAGGTTCGGGATGTGCGCGTGCAGTCGATCGAAGAAGGGAATCGCATGTTCCTGCAGCCCGACCACGACAACGCCCTTTCGCTCGGCCACGGCCTGCGCGAGTTCAGCGTCGAAGAGATCTGACAGCACCGTGTTCTGGTGGCAGCGCAGATAGTCTTCGAATTGATCCAGCAGCAGAACGACTGGCCTTCCGGTGCGTCCGCGGGCCCGCTCGATCAACTCCTCAAGATCTTCGTTTTCAGACAAAAAGAGGTCGTCCGCCGTCTGGCGCACCGCCTCGGCTATGGCCTCCTTCAGGTTCGTGCTGAAGAAGCGCCCCTGCCAGTCGCGGAAAGTGGCGACAATGAAGCCCTCACGCCTGAGGGCGGGAGCCACGCCCGCCAGCAGCAAAGATGTGACGCCGAGCCCGGATTCCGCCGTGATCACGGTGAACCGCTCCGAAAGGCAGTTCTGAACGATCTCGCGGATCACTTCGTCGCGGCCGCACAGCAAGGTCCCGTCGCTCTCGGTTAGCGCCTTCAATGAACCAAGAATTTAACACATTGCTCACGCCGGCCGTTCTGCGTAAATCGGGTGCGCACGCCACTCCCCCTCACGTGCCTGTCATACGCCGGCTGGTTGCTTGCTAGCCCGCAAAGGGCCCATCGCGGCCCACGACCAAAAAAGCAATCGCCGAGGCGAAAGCCGCGATCGAGGCTCCGTTTTGCGGGCGATTACTTAAGAGCATAGTGCGCCCGGATTTTCCGCGCCGCCGCGCGGCCCACCCTCCGCGCCAGCTCTTCCTCCGAAGCCTGCCCCACCAGAGCGGTACTGCCGAATTCCTTGAGCAGTTTCCGCACCGTGATCTCGCCGATTCCCGGAATGAGATCGAGCTCCGACGTAAGCGTGCGGGCATTGCGGCGCGTGCGGTGAAACGTTACCGCGAACCGGTGCGCTTCGTCGCGGATCGTCTGCACCAGATGCAGAATCGGTGAGAACCTGTCCAGCACAACCGGCTCGTTCTCCTGTCCCAGCACGTAAATGATCTCCTCGCGTTTCGCGATCGATGCCAGCGGCTGGTTGATGATGCCGATCGATTCCAGCGCGTCGGCCGCCGCGTGCAGCTGCCCCAGCCCGCCATCGATCAGGATCAGCCCCGGCATGGGCTGCTCTTCTGCCTGAAGGCGCGAGTAGCGGCGCGTCACCACTTCGGACATGCTGGCAAAATCGTCGTTGCCTTCCACCGTGCGGATGATGAATTTGCGATAGTCCGCCTTCTTCATCCGGCCCTCTTCCCACACCACCATACTGGCCACCTTGTCGGTGCCCTGGATATGCGAAATATCGAAGCATTCGATGCGCTTCGGGGCTTCGGGCAGCCCGAGCGCTTCCTGAACGGCTGCCTGAATCGCGGCGGACGATGGCTTCAGCACGCGGAAACGTCCGTCGAAACTGTGCTTCGCGTTCGTCTGCGCGAGATTCAGCATGGCCTTCTTCTGGCCGCGCTTCGGCGTGTGAATCTCGACTTTGCGGTTCTTCTTTTCGGAGAGCAGTTCCTCCATCACTTCCTGATCTTCGAAATCGATCGGCACATGAATGATGCCCGGAACATACTGCTGGTCGAGATAGATCTGCAGCAGCAGCGAAGAGAAAAACTCGGGTGCGTCGAACTCGTGCTGGTCTTCCCAGAAAAAGTCCCGGCGGTCGACGATCACGCCGTTGCGCAGATGGAAAAGATTCACGGCCACCAGCGGCGGTTCCGCGTAATAGCCGAAGATATCGGCGTCATCGCCCGAAGCCGCCGCCATCTTCTGGCGCTGGTCCATTTCCTCGACCGTGGTCAGCAGATCGCGCAGACCGCCGGCTTCTTCAAACCGCATGGCGTCCGACGCTTCCTGGATTCGGCCGCGCAGTTCACTTGCCAGCGCGGCATGTTTCCCTTCCAGGAACAGGCGCACCTGTCGGACCGATTGCGCGTACGCCTCGGGGGTCGTCAGGCCTTCCACGCAGGGTCCCGAGCAGCGGTGAATGTGGTATTGCAGGCAAGGCTTCGGATGGTATCGGCGCTAAGATCGACCTTGCAGGAGGGAACCAGAAAATGCCGGTGAATGAAATTGACAAGCCGGTGCGCGAGATTGCCGGGAAAATAGGGCCCGAAGTAAGTCGAGCCGTCTTTATTCAGCCGCCGCGTGACGTAGACCCGCGGGAATCGCTCACTGGTCAGTTTGATATACGGATAGGTCTTGTCGTCGCGCAGCAGAACGTTGAAGCGCGGCTTGTACTGTTTGATGAGATTGTTTTCGAGCGCCAGCGCTTCCTTTTCGTTATCGACCAGAATGTAATCGATATCGTGCGCCTCGGCGATCAGCGACCCGGTTTTTGCGTCCGAGAGCTTGTCTTCGTTGAAGTAGCTCCGTACGCGTGCCCGCAGAATCTTGGCTTTGCCGACGTAGATGACCTTGGCCGCCGCGTCCTTGTAGAGATACACTCCAGGCGCAAGAGGGAGCTGCGCGACCTTTTCCCGGAGGAGTTGCTGGGACAATATACTTTAATTAAATTATGTCACGCTGGTGGATGGGCCTGGTCTTTTGTGCAGTAGCCGCGGCTCAGCAGGCACCCGTCCCGAAAGACGAAAGCAAAGAAGAAATTCAGCTTCCGCCGGAAGAGGATAAGGCCTCAACGCAGCCGAAGGACTACAAGTTCAATCCGCTGCAGTCGAAAAAAGAAATGCGGTCCCGGCGAATACTATTTCAAGAAGGGCGATTTCAAGGCCGCGGCCGGCCGCTTTCTCGAAGCGACGAGATGGAACGACGCGAATGCCGAAGCCTGGCTGCGCCTGGGCGATGCCCGCGAGAGAATGAAGGATTTCAAAGGCGAGCGCGAGGCCTATACGAAATATCTGGAGGTGGCTCCGGACGCGAAGAACGCCGCGGACATTCGCAGGAAGCTGGAAAAACTGAAGAATTAATCAGCACTACGCGAAAGGTGACCTCGGGTATTTCAGCCGGGTGGCAGCGCCCTGAAATCTGAGCTTCTTATGCCGTTCGCTATCGTCATAGCCCAGTCTCCAGGGACTTCTCCATTTACAAACAACTGCCACGACGTGATGTCCGGATCGACCGTCGCCGCCGGAGCAGCGAACGAAAGCGCCGCCGCCGGAAACAACCCTGCGAGCCGCACCATAGCCTTCACTTTACTCGAAAATTCCAGAACACGTTGCAGGTGTCATAGAACTCCTGATGGTTCGCGTAGAGTTTCATCAGGTCCTCATCCGTCAGCTTGTAATTCTTGTCGCAATTCACCACCGTGCTGAACCGGCCCGCCTTCACCTGCCGGATCACTTCCGATTCCGGCATAAGATGCAGCGGAGTGGCGCGTTCCAGGGGAAACTCCAGCTTGTGCGAATCGGCCAGCTCCATGCCGGATGGCGGAGCCCGGCGCGTGATGAAGTAGATCTGCTCATCGCTCAGAATCAGGCCGTCGGGAGGAGTGACCTGATCCGCTTTGGCGGCAATCTTTTCCAGATCGGGCCAGCGCAGATTCGTGCCCCGGTCCTGCAGCGCCTTAACCAGTTCCAGGGAAAAAATGGCGAGCAGGGCGAAGACCGGCCAGAACGGCCGATCCGCCCACAGCCGGGTCGTGAGGAAGTGGATTCCCGCTGCAACCGGAATCACGACGAACGGCAGCGCGAAGACATAATAACGTTGAAACGTGGGATGCGCGCTCGAAATGTGAACGCCCAGCGCAAGCGCCAGCCACCCGCACAGATAAAACTCCGCCCGCTGCTCTTTGCTCCAGTCGCTTCTGAAGCGGATGAACAGGATCCCCCCCACCCCGATCAGCCCCAGCAGCAGTGCCTGCGCCGAGTTGAGCCAGGAAAGCAGCACCGTGAAGATGTCGTGGGTAACCGCTCCCGACCATTCCACCTGCCGGTAAACGAGGTTGTATTGAATGATGTTGAAGAACGTCTGCCGCGGTCCTTTGACAAACAGGTAGAGCACCGGGAGGAACGGCACCACCGCCGCCGCCACGAACGTTGCGAGCTTGCTCCAGCGGTTTCCGATACGGTTCTGAAACACCATCCAGATCGCAAGTACGGGACAGATGGGCGCCGATAGCTGGGTGGCTCCCGCGGCCGCGGACGACAGCCATCCGGCGAGCGCGGGGAAAAGAATTCCCGTTCGCCGAACGGACGAAACGGTCGAGCGGAACGCGGCCACGATCAGGAACAGGCAGAGCCCGTACGCCTGCCCGATGGTCCCGAACTGCACCACCAGGACGTTCAGGCCCATGCCAATCGCGGCGAGCAGCGAAACCGCGAGACGCCAGCGCGGCACGGGGAACCGGAAAAAGAGGAAATCGGAGGTCATCATGATCGCCCCGCCCGTCATCACGGCGGCGACCGCGTGGGCGGTTCGCCAACTCTGTCCGAACACAACCAGCCAGAGGGCATTCCAGTAGGCGTTGAGCGGAGTCTGCGAAAAATTGAAGTCGAGATACGGCCGCTTACCCCGCGCGATCAACTGGGCGGCGAGCAGATGGAAGCCTTCATCCCACGCGAATGCGTCGGTCTGCGAATACACCACCAGACCGGCGGTTAACAACGCAACCACGCCGGCCAGCGCCAGATAAGACTTCTGTCTTCGATTTACAGGCGCCTGGCCAGCGGTCATTGATTGAACTTGAGATTAGCATTCACCGGGCGATTCACCGGGTGCCGGGCAGAGTTTAGTTTTCGATCATGCGGAGAACGCGCTGCAGCCCGGCGTGCCAGTCCGGGAACAGATCGACATACTGGGTTTCCCTCTGAATGCGCGCGGGCACGCGGCAATCGTCCAGCCGTACGGGAATGATGAAAACATCATCCAGCGGCACCGGCTGGCGCAGTCCAGCGCGAAGCGGATCTCTGCCTGGAATCCCCCTCGCTTGCGGACCGAACGTCGCGAAAAGCACGCGATGAAGAAGTCCGAACTGGCGATCGCCTCCTCGATCCGGCGTGGCCAGTTCTGCCCGGGTAAGCAGGTTGCGGCGGTCGAGCCACGCGGCGAACCCCTGTGCGGAAAACGCTCGATAGAGTTGTTCCGCCGGGGCTGCGTCCTCCACCGCATAAGCGATGAAAATCCGCGGACTCCTGGCGCGAAAGGAAATGTCGCCGCACCTGTCTCGCGCGAAAACTCCCAGACCGTCGATCTCGACCGCCTTCGAGCGCTTCAACGAGAGCCGGATCAGCAGGACGAGCTCGTCAACGCTCATTTCGCTCCGGATGGAACGTCCATTGCTTGCCGGGCTTGATTGTCCCGAGGCCCGGAAGATGGGCTGGCCGGCCGGCTTTCAGGGTACGAATAATCTGGTTGACCACGCGATCCAACTGATCGGCGGCGTCTCCGGTTTTCAGGCCGCGTCGACGCGCGAGCTCTTTGGCTAAGGCGGATTTCTTCATCTCGCCCGGAGGCTAACACGAGCAGCTATGCGATCAATGTTAAATCATTGATTCCATTGGTTAAGATTGATGAAATACAGAATGAAGTGATTTTAATCACAGTTTAAGGATTGATTCATGTGTCCTCGGATATGATTCTGAGGACGGCATCTTTTAAATTCCACAAGGAGCTCTACACAGAAATGAAGAAACTTCTCGTATTCGCACTCGGCCTCGGCATCGTCCTGGGCACCGTTTCCTTCGCGGCGGACGACACCTCCGATACCACCAAGACCAAGAAGGCGAAGAAGGCCAAGAAGACCAAGTCGACCGACGCCGCCCCCAAAGGCTAATCGAGTCGCAGGAATCAACTGATGAAGAGAATTCTTTTATTGGCGATTGGCCTCGGCGTGATCCTGGGCACCATTTCCTTCGCGGCGGACGATACCACGGACACCACGAAGAAAATGTCCAGCAAGAAGACCACAAAGAAAACCAAGAAGACCGATTCCACCAGCACCACGAAGTAATCACCGGGGCTGACTGCCTCGGGAAACCGGGGAAGTCAGCTCCGATCCTTCCTTGATAAACACGCCTTATAAGCACGCCCAGCAGGGCGATGTCCGTTATCGATAGAATCCAGCCAAAGGCTCTCCCGGGAGTCTGATAACTCAACCGAATCACATGCCTGCCCGCGCTGACGGGGACCGTCATCGCAAACCCGTTTGCGGGAACGACCGGAGCGGATGAGCCATCCACGCGAGCGCTCCAGCCCGGGTCCCACGACTCGAGCACCTGCACGAAACCCGGTTGGTCTGCCGTCGATTCGAGTTCGATCCGATCGCTCGACGGACGGAAATAGACGACGCCGGAGTTCTCCGCGCCAGAGCTCTTACCGACGAATGTCGCTCGCGGCGCCGGGGCGGGCACGCGGTACAGAATCGAACCCCCATCGTCCGCAATCCGCTCCAGGTCGTTTCTCGGCGAGTCAGTGATCACAAACCCCACTCCGGTCGCCTGTAGTGCGCGCGCGGGAAACCGGGAGGCGTCAAGCTCTTCCTCGTTGAGCTTCGGGTCGGCGCCCGCCAGACTCAGTAGAGCGCGATAGGTGTCGGCGAGGATGATCGAATCGAAGCCGCCTGCGTCGTCGTAGCGTTGCTGGCACCACACGTCGAAATCGTCGGCCACAACGCGCTCGTCTTTCGCCTCCGCAGTAATGGTGCCGGCAAACGAGGGGATGCCGACAACGTCGGTCCAAGGCAGTGTCTGAACGAAGGCTCGCGTGAATCCGCCCAGGTCGACAGCATGGAAAAGAAGGCACGCCGCGACTACGGCCCTTTTGGCATGGAGAGTAAGGGAACCCATCGCAAGAAATGCGTCCACACCGCATCCCAGTGCAACCGATGCCGGGAACGTGGAGAGGTAGAGAAGCCGCGCGGGACTGCGCAAAACGGCCACGGGAATGATCCGGTGCAGAAACCCGCCCGTCGGGAGAGCGAGCAGCAGGGCTCCCGCGCCCAACGCCGCGAGGAATCCCCACTGCCACTCGGGAAGCCGTCTTTTCACGATCGTCCGCACCAGCAGCCACAGGATGACGGCCAGTGGTAACAGTCCCACATAGGAGGTTGTGTCCCAAAACCAAGCCGCATTCGGATACCCGCTGAATACCGGTTTCCCTGTGAGGTCGAGGCTGGCGGGCCAGCCGTCAACCCCGGGCTGGAGGAGCGCCAGCAGCCGGTGGTATGGCATCGTAACGTCATTCGCCGGCGGACCGAGATGGAGCATGCGCGTGCTGCGCCGGATCAGCAGCAACATCGGCCACCAGGCCGCCAGCGTCGCCCCCACGCCCAGCGCCAGTGCGGCGATCGCTGATATACGACCTCGCGCACCAGGGCGAAATGCGATAAAGAGGGCAACGGCCGCGAGCGAGTAGGCGGGAATCTGCGGGTGTCCCGCCACTGCGAAACACCCGGCCGCGACGGCCAGCGCCGCCAAGATCACGCGCCCGATATTTCGCCCGGTCGGCGGAAGTCGCCCGGTCGGCGAGCCAAAGCAAGAGAGGAAGGGAAGGGTAGGCCTCGAGCAGCGGGAGGTGTCCGGCGAAGACCCGCGACGCAAAAAAACCGGCGGAAGCAAACGTCCAGCCGGCAGTGACCGAGGCAACTTCCGAGAGTCCGGCGCGCCTGCAAAACATATAGGTGAACAGCGCCGCCAGCCAAGCCGCCAGAAGCACACCCACCTCGAACTGGATCCTGGATTGGGCACCAGCAGAAGAATCAGACGGGTCGGGATCCAGGGGAAGCTCTGAAGGTTGGCGGAAAACGGCGTCGCCGAGCAGTTCCCGGGGATACCAGGCTGGGAGAAAATGGCCGGGCCCGAACAGCGCATGCCTGCGCGAACGCAATGCGGCGGATGTGCAATTCCAAATAATCGCGGCCCTGAAGCGCCTGATCTCCGAGGAAGATCGAGGGGCGCAGCGTAGACGGCCGCAGTCAAGGCCAGAAGGAGTCGAAACGCTGGTCGCAGATCGGCCTTTGAACATGATTCAGATTAACGCGGCATGTGATTAAAACGAGGCGGCCATTGACGGATCGGCTCAAACCCACTAATCTCTAGTTTTGCCCGGGGAATTGACGCCAATGAACATTTCGGTCAAGGGTGAGTATGCCCTTCAGGCCATTTTCGATCTCGCATCCAACCTGGACGGCAGAGCCCGTTAAAATCGCCGAGATCGCCCGCCGGCAAAAGATTCCGCAGAAGTTTCTGGAATTGATTCTGGCCAGTCTGAAGCAAGGCGGATTCGTGGAATCGCGCCGCGGCGCGGAGGGCGGCTACCTGCTTTCCAAACGTCGCCGAATCGATCACGATCGGCGAGGTTCTGCGGTTTGTGGAAGGCCGGCAGGAAGAGAGATCGCGGCTGCGGCGACAGAGCGATTCGCGCGTTTGCCGACCTCTGGGAGCGCGTGGATCTAGCCATGGACAGCGTCCTCGACGCCACATCCTTCGCGCAACTGGTTCGCGAATGGAAAGAAAAACACAGCCGTTTCGTACCGAATTGGGAGATCTGAATGTTTTTTGACGACAACTCATACAGCATCGGCCGCACACCGCTGGTCAGACTGAATCGCGTGATCGATGGCGCGCCCGTCACGATGCTGGGCAAGGTCGAGGGGCGCAACCCGGCTTATTCGGTGAAATGCCGCATCGGCGCGTCGATGATCTGGGACGCGGAAAAGCGCGGCGTTCTGAGGCCGGGAAAGGAACTGATCGAGCCCACCAGCGGAAATACCGGCATTGCGCTGGCTTTCGTGGCGGCCGCGCGGGGCTATCCGGTCACGCTCACGATGCCGGAGACCATGTCGCTCGAGCGGCGGAAAGTGCTGGCGGCGTTCGGCGCCAATGTGGTGCTGACCGAAGGCTCGCGAGGCATGGCGGGCGCCATCGCGAAGGCCCAGGAGATCGTGCAGTCCGATCCCGACCGCTATGTTCTTCTGCAGCAGTTCGACAACCCGGCCAATCCCGGAGATTCACTTCAAGACGACCGGGCCCGGAGATCTGGGACGATACCGATGGCAAGATCGACGTTCTGGTTTCCGGCGTGGGCACAGGCGGGACGATCACCGGCGTTTCCCGCTACATCAAGCAGGAGAAAGGCAAGAACATCCTGTCGGTGGCGGTGGAACCGGTCGCGAGCCCGGTGATCAGCCAGACGCATGGCCGGCCAGCCCATCAAGCCGGGTCCGCACAAGATTCAGGGGATCGGCGCCGGCTTCATTCCGCGGAACCTCGATCTGAGCATCGTGGATCGCGTGGAACTGGTTACGAACGAGGAATCGATCGAAATGGCCCGGCGTCTGGCGCGGGAAGAGGGCTTGCTCTCGGGGATTTCCTGCGGCGCGGCGGTTGCGGCGGCGGTCCGGCTGGCGCGCGAGGATCAGTTTCGCGGCAAAACGATCGTGGTGATCCTGCCGGATTCCGGCGAGCGATATCTGAGCAGCGTGCTTTTCGAAGGCATGTTCGAAAATTGATAATTTATTTACGTGGCGCGTAACGAACGCCGAGAGACGGTGTCGTCTGAATATGCAAATCCCCGTTACGACAAGCGGGCGCATACACCCCTATCACCCAAATATGCGCCCGCGCCTCTCTTCCTGTTCCGCGCAGACGTGGCGCGAATGCTCTTTGGGCTTACCATTCGCAGCTATAGCTTTGCATTGTCCTGGCGTGGCCTCACCGCGGCAGCCGCAAGCCGTCTCAATTCTTACGAATGACGGGGAACCGATGCGAGTCGGCTACGGCTGCGTTGAAGAAGATCTGCAATGGGCGGGCATGTCTTGCAATCGACAGATCCTTGCCCCGTTTATCTCGAACTGAGCGCCGTCGCCGCGAATGGGCCGAAAGATCCTTGCGGCGGGGAATCTGCACAGCACTTCCGCGACGCTCAGCTTCCATCCTGCTGCAGAGCGACGATTCCGGAGCGACATGGAAAGAACAGGCCGCCCGGATCAGGGGAGACGCGATCGAGCAGTTGCAGTTCTGACGATTCGGAGCACGCCTGGGCAGCCGGTGAGACGCAGTATCCTCTGCCGCGCGATCCGTTTGTTCTGCTGACCACGGATGGCGGCGCTTCATGGCGAGGAGCGTCTCATCGGCGAAGAAGGCAACGCCGGTTCCGTACTGCGTTTGTGGTTCGATTCGGCGGAGCATGGCGAATTGATCGTCGATGCGGGCAAGACGTCAACGAGCGGCCGGTATCTTTCTTCGAATCGGAGACCGGCGGCGACAGCTGGGCTCTGCGCAGCACCGCCGATCGAGCGCCGGCGCTGCGCCGGGCGCCCGCGACAGCCGAAGATCCGAACTGGCGAATCAGGACGGCGAAGGATGGCAACGCATATCAGATTGAGAATCGCGCCGGTGATTCCTGGTGCGCCGGTGGCGTCATTCCTGATCGACGTAGCGCCAATTGCAAGATCGACCCGGCTCAGCCGGCCGAGCCTGGATAAACCGTGAAGCGGTCGAACGCCAACCTGGTGGATCTGGAGATCTTCCGCAATCTGTTCGTCTCGATTGCGGAGGAGATGGGCGCGGTGCTGCGCAAGACCGCATTCAGCGCCAATATCAAAGAGCGGCGCGATTATTCCTGCGCGGTCTACGGCAAGGCGGGCGAAACGATCGCGATGGGCGATCATATGCCGGTGCATCTGGGCGCCATGCCGCTTTCGGTGCAGCATGTGCTGGCGGCATTCCGGCTGGGCCCCGGCGACGTGGTGATCGTGAACGATCCGTTCCGCGGCGGCACGCATCTGCCCGATATCACCGCGGTCTCCGGCGTTTTTCTCGGGTCGCGAGCAAGACAGCCGATTTCTACGTGGCGAATCGCGCGCATCATGCGGACGTGGGCGGAATGAGCCCGGGCTCGATGCCGCTGGCGCGCGAGATTTATCAGGAAGGTTTGCGGATTCCGCCGGTGCTGCTGATGCGAGGGCGGCAAGGTCCGGCGGGACGTGATGCAGATCATTCTGGCGAACGTGCGCACGCCCGAGGAGCGCGAAGGCGATCTGCTCGCCCAGGTGATGGCGAACCGGCGCGGCGAGGAGCGGCTGCGCGAGATCGTGGCGCGCTATGGGCTGCCGCGCGTGCGGCGCAGCGCGGCGGATCTGCTCGATTACAGCGAGCGCGTCACGCGCGCCATGCTGCGCGGGATTCCCGATGGCGAATACCGGTTCGAAGATTTTCTCGACGACGATGGCGTCACCGACGAGCCGGTGCGGATCGCGGTGGCGCTGCGGATTCAGAGGCGATCGCGCCGAAGTGGATTTCACCGGATCGAGCCCGCAGGTGGCGGGGTCGGTGAACGCGAATTATGCGATCGCGGTGTCGGCCGCGATGTATTGTTTCCGCTGCCTGATCGAAGCGGACGTGCCTTACAACGCCGGGCTGTTGCGGCCGATTCGCGTGATCGCGCCGGAGCGCAGCGTGGTGAATGCGGGGCTGCCGGCGGCGATGGCGGCGGGCAATGTGGAGACTTCGCAGCGCATCACGGACGTGATTCTGGGCGCGCTGGCGCAAGGCGTTGCCGGACCGGATTCCCGCGGCGAGTTCGGGCACCATGAACAACCTGAGCTTCGGCGGCTGGGATACGCTGCGCAACAGGCCGTTCGCGTATTACGAAACGATTGCCGGCGGCATGGGCGCTTCGCCGCGCGGGCCGGGACGGTCGGCAATCCACACGCACATGACGAACAGCTGGAACACGCCGATCGAAGCGTTCGAGCACGAGTATCCGGTGCGGGTGCGGGCTTACGGGATTCGCGAGCGGATCGGGCGGGGCGGGGAAGCATGCGGGCGGCGACGGGATCGTGCGCGAGCTGGAATTTCTGGAGGACGCCGACGTGACGATTCTTTCCGATCGGCGGAAGCGCGGGCCTTATGGATTGCAGGGCGGCGCGAGCGGGGCTTGCGGCAATGGCGGCGTGACGGCTGGCGGAGCTTACATGGAGTTGCCGTCGAAGACGCGTGTCACGATTCGCCGAAACGAGCGGCTGCGAATCCAAACTCCGGGAGGGGGTGGCTGGGGAACTCCCAGCTAGCCTCTCTCACTAAAGAGCCTTCATCGCCACTTTGGCGGAGTTGACGCTTGGGCGGCGCCGACTCGGGCAACACCGCAGGCGGAAACTGATCGAGGCGGCGGCCAGGCCTGCGGTGAGCATCGCCAAGGTCGAAGGTTCGGGAGAAGGCGCAATCGAACCTGTGTAAGAACCGTTGTTGATCACCTCCAGGTTAGAGTTGGCCGGCAAAGCTCGTGCCGGTTACGATCGCTTCCCCCGTGTCTCCGAGGAACTCCCCGGTCCCGCCGGTAATCGCGAAGTCGATCGTGAATGTATCGGGTGCCCCGTAGGTTCCGGATGCGGTGCCGAACAGTGTCCCGGCCGAAAAGGTCTCGGTGAGCATGCCATCGGATATCACGTACCCCGAGGCGTTGAAGGCGGCTTCCATTTGGGAAGAAGCAGTGAAGGGGCCGAATGCTGTGTCGTCTCCGCTTCCGGTAAAGTTCAAGTCCAATCGCGAGTAGCCCAAACCCGGGACGAAGGTGATCACCGCGCCGCCGGCGAAGGTCCCGCCGATCGTTTGCGCTTGAGTCGATAGAGCCAACATCCCCAGAACCACGAGAAGACCTGCAATTCTCAAATGGAAACCTCCGGACAAAATCAATCCGTTATGCTACCACGGCAGCTGGCGGCTTGACCGGGTGAAGCTGCGGGAATGCTTCCGGTTCATTTAACGCAAATGGCCGGGAGTCCAGCGGAGCTTCCACCGCGGTTGCACGCGCAAGATTCGCATTGACATCTTCGAGCGAGCCGAAGAAGCCCGCGAATGAATTTTCCAGATGGGCGGGGCGACTGCCGCGTCTGGCTGAAAGTCGTGGCGGCGGAATTGGTCCGTGCGCGCGATTACGGCCGTGCCCATGGGGCGATATTCGTGCGTTCCCTGCGCCCATGCGAGATTGGCGGAGGCGTCAATCCACAGCGCGAACCCCACTGCGACAGTACAGCACGAGTACAATGGCTCATGCCGACGGAAAAGGAACTACTCGATCGAATCCGGCATACTGGAGGAGCAGAACAGCGTTCTGCAGGACAAGCTGGATATGATCTACGCCATTCTCGCGCCGGATTTCGAGGAAGCCAATGAGGAAGACGATCGAAGAAGACGATGACCACGCCCGGGAGCATCTGGTGCAGATCGATAGATTCGGGCAAGGCAAAAGCCCGATTAGATCAGGCGATCGGAGTCTTTGCGCCGCAACAACCACCCGCCGACAGCGATGGCGACAATGATCACCGCCGCAACGATGGCGCCGCGATTGAAGCGGTGGGCCAGACTCTCCCATTCCGCGCCCAGATAATAACCGATCGGAGATAAAGCAAACCACCCAGACGAATCCGCCCGGGATACGCGTAAAGCGCGAAAGTGCGGAACTTCACCTTGCTCATCCCCGCCGCCAGCGCCGTGAAGTGGCGAACGCCGGCGATGAAGTAGCCGAAGAACAGGGTCCATTTCCCGTAGCGCTGAAACCAGACTTCCACCTGAGGAAGATGCCGGCCGACCCAGCGGTGCAGGGGTTCAAAGCGTTCGAGCGCGTAGATGGCGCCGGTGCGGCCGAGCAGGTAGCTCAGCGTGATGCCGCAGAGACTGCCGGCGAACGCGACGGAAATCGTGGTGTTCAGCTGGAGTTGCGCCGCGATGGACCGCGAGTCCGGAGAGCACAAGGATGGTTTCGTCGGGAATCCAGGGGCCGACGATGCCGAGCGTGAGCAGTCCGAAGATGGCGAAGTATCCGTAGTGGGCCAGGAAGGCGGCGATATGGGGAGCGAATTGGGCCACGCGGTCACTTGAGGAAGTATCGGCTTATTGTTTCCCGCGACCAGACCCGTCCTACGCGGCGCGGCGGCCGGGAAGACGCGCGTGCGAGCCCGGCCGCGTCGGCTTCGGAAAGCGAAATCAGAAGGCCGCCGGAGGTTTGCGGATCGTAGAGGAGATCGAGAAGCAGCGGGTCGATATTCTCCGCCTCGCATCGACGGCGCAGGATACGAACTCGCGATTGTTTTTGAGTCCACCGGGCACGGCTCCGGCGTGGACGGCATCCAGCGCGCCGGGAAGCAGAGGGATGCGCCGCGGTTTCGATTTCCAGCGTGACGCCGCTCGCGAGCGCCATCTCGCGCGCATGGCCGAGGAAACCGAAGCCGCTGACATCGGTGCATCCATGCACGTCGAAACTGGAGCATCGCTTCACATGCGGCGCGATTCAGCGTGAGCATCGAAGCGATCGGCGGCATCCACGGACGATTGCGCCGCGATGCCCTGCTTCAGGGCCGTTCCGATGACGCCAGTGCCGATCGCTTTGGTGAAAATCAGCACGTCGCCGGGGCGCGCGCCGCTGTTTGGCTTCACGCGATCCGGGATGGATTGTGCCGGTTACCGCGTAGCCGAATTTGATTTCCGTGTCCGCGACGCTGTGCCCGCCGAGGACCGCGCAGCTGGCTTCGCGCATTTTTTCGAGTCCGCCGAGCAGGATCGCCTCGAGCACTTCGGATGTCTCCGTCGCCGGGGAAAGCCACCACGGAGAGCGACGATATCGGCGTTCCACCCATGGCGTAAACATCGCTCAGTGCGTTGGCGGCGGCGATTGCGCCGAAGGTAAACGGGATCGTCGACGATCGGCGTGAAGAAGTCGACGGTTTGGACAAGAGCCAGATCGGGAGTCAATCGATACACTCCGGCGTCGTCGGCTGTGTCGAAGCCGACAAGGACATTCGGATTGGCGATTCGCGGCATCGCGCTGAGCACTTTGTCCAACAACTTTGGACTCAGTTTCGACGCTCAACCAGCGGCTTTCACGTGCGCGGTGAGCTTATGTGAAAACTCTTTGTTACCAGTCACTTTTTCCTTTTGCGCGTTCGTCTACAATCATAGAGCCACGGAAATGGTAGACAGTGTGGAGCTGATCCCGCCGGAGGCGGCCGGGTTCGATGCGGGGCTGAAATCGATTCTGGGCCGGCCGCCGGATCACGTACTCAAGCCAGCGCTGCCTTATTCCGTGATCGTGCGGAATAACGACAAACGAGCCATCGCGCTGCTGGGCGTCCGCTTCGACCTGATCGATATGAAGAAGACGTATGCCGTGGTGCATTATGCCGACACGCTGCGGAGCCCGGAGAAGACGGACCTGGGCCCGGGATCGCTGCGGTTCGTGTGCGCGGAGCCTTCTTACACGAACATGGTGTTGCGGGGCGTGAGCGAGGTGGACCGCCGCGGCCGGATGAATCTGGAGAATCTGTTCACCGTTTTACAGACCCGCCCCTCCCTCGATTGCGTCGCTTTCGACGACGGGCAGTTCGCCGGGCGGGACTCGTTGGGCGCGTTCGACCGTTTCCAGCGTGAGCGGGAAGCGGAGATTGCGTTCCTTGCAGAAATCGAACAAGCGGGATGCGACATCGGTAAGGTGCTGGAGCGGGCGATGGAAATCCCCGCGGAAAGGGCGCGAGACCGGGCGTACATTGCGCGCCGCGCGCTGGCGCGGCGCCTGCACGAGGGGATCATTGCGGATGGATTGAACGAGGTGTTCGCGCGCGCGCGGGATTATCGGGTTCGCATCAGGCTTTGGCGTTGATGGACGACATGCGATAAACTGCGGACTTCGTTATGAGCAGACTCTTATGAGCACACCGTTATGAGCACACCGAGCGCATCCCGCCCCGTCGCGGCGCCATCCAGCCCCGCGCCAGAGAGCGCACTCAAGATCAAATGGATTCCGCTCCTGGTTGCGATCGCGGTGGGACTGGGCATCGCCTGGGCGCCGACTCCGGTCGGCCTCACACCGCGCGCACAGACGGTGCTCGCAATCCTGGCGTTCACCGTCGTGATGTGGGCCGCGGACGTGATGAATAACGGAGTCGCGTCGATCCTGATGATGGCGCTGATGATCGCGTCGGGAGTGCGGCCTCTCGGGGTCGTGAACGGGACTGTCACGGGCGCATTCAGCGGCTTCGCGGACCCGGCATTCTGGATTCTCCTGACGGTTCTCTACTACGGCCACGCCATGAGAAAAACAGGTCTGGCGGAGCGCATTTCCTATTACATTCTGTCGCTGTTTCCCGGCACCTACGCCGGGATTCTCAGCGCATTTTTTGTCATCGGCCTGGTGCTGGCGATGGGTATTCCCTCCATGACCGTCCGTACGGCGATCATGGCCCCGATCGCATGGGCTTTGGTTCAAACCCTGGGGCTGGCTCCGCGCAGCCGCGGCACTGCCCTCATCATGATCACAGTGGTCGAGATGGCGGTTGTTCCCGGACTCGCTTTCGAGCTCGGTTCGCTGAACGGACCGGTGGTGATCAAGATGTTCGGCGCCGCGCACGTTCCCCTGTCGCAGGGTTCTTACGCGCAGGTGATGACCGTGCCCACGCTGGTTCTCTGCGGACTGATCCTGTTCCTCAATCAACTGGTGCTCAAACCGAAGGAGCCGCTGCGCGCCTCTCGCGATTTCGTTCGCACCCGCCTCGCGGCGCTGGGCGCGTTCCGGCGGCCGGAGTTGATCACAGCGCTGGTGGTTAGCGTTTCGATTGTCCTCTGGGTTGGGACGAAGCTCCCCTCGTTCATGGTGGGGATGTTCGGCATGGCGGCGTTCGCTCTGTTGGGAATTCTGCGTGACGTGGATATCCCCAGCGGAATCTCCTGGACGCTGATGTTGTTCCTCGGCGGCATTTTCGGTCTGCAAAACGTGATCCCCGAGTACAAGATCACGGATTGGATGGCCGGTTTGATGGTGCCGCACGTACAGTCGCTGGTCGCGGTGCCGATCCTGCTGCTGATTGTCCTTTCGCTGGTGATGCTGGCGCTGCGATTCCTCGATCCCACGGCCTTCATTGCGCTTCCCCTGGTGTTTCTGCCGCTGGTTGCGCCGCTTTCGAAAGCCGGCATCCCGCCGATGATCCTGACGGCGCCGATTCTGCTGTGTTCCGCGCCGTTCTGGCTTCCGTATACGAACTTCTGGATCGCGATGACCGAAGGCATCACGGACCGGCAGGGATTCAGCCGCGGCGAGCTGTTTCGCCTGGCCACGATCTATGCGTTCTCGGCGATCATTGCCGGGATGGTGGGCTACTTCTACTGGAAAATGATCGGAATCCTGTAAGCGGCGACCGATTGCTGAACCGTTCGCGTCATCGATGTCACTGATTTGACGCCATTTTGCCGTGTGTTTCGGTCCGCGCGCCCGCTAAACTGGGTTTATTCATCATGAGCCTGAAGGCTGCTCGCCCGCATAAGTCTTCCGAGAGTGACGGCTTGGCCGGAGAAGCCTACGTAACGGTACGCGAGCGCATCCTGCGCGGGGAACTGGCGATCGGCCAGGTGATCTCCCGGCGCAAAATCGCCGCGGAACTCGGTATGAGTTTTCTGCCGGTTTCCGAAGCTCTGCTGCGGCCTCGAGCATGACGGACTTCTCGAAAGCCGGCCCCGCGCGGGAACCCGCGTGCGGGTGCCGACACGTCAGGACGTGCAGGGGCATTATGTCGTCCGGGAGGCTCTGGAAGTGCAGGCCGCCATGTTGTTTGCCGTCCATTCCACACGGGAGGAGCGATCGGAGCTGATGAAGCTCGCCGTGCGTTTGGACGCGATCTCAACACAGCAGGATGGAAATCGGGCTATCTATCTCAGCCTGCACGAAAAGCTGCATCGGCGGATTGCGGAATGCGCACGCTGCGCCGCTCTGAGCGAGGCAATCGGCCGCATCTCGGCGCTGGCCTCGACCTGGTTGTGCGCGACGCGCGCCACTGCGCCGGCCAATCCGCCATCGCATCACGAAGACCTGATGGAGGTACTGGTGAGCGAAGATCCCGCGGCCGCCGCGGAGAAGATGCGGGCGCACATCCGGTCGAGCCTGGTAAACGCGATGCGGCGCCTCGACCCTTATTTTCGGCTCCGCAAGGAATACACGAAGACCTATTCGCGCAGTATGAAAGGGCCGTTCGCGCTCGACTCCGCGGAACCGGCCGCGGAGATGCAGACCGAATTCGCGTCTGCGTAGGTCCGCGATTTTCGCGCATGCGTTTTCGCACAAACCTAGCGTAGCGTCCAATAAATAACTGGACACCGTGTGGCGCGGACGATCATTTTTTGTCGTCCGTGTTTGTCTCGTAACCGGAAGAAGGCAGGCCACTGAGAGACGATGGCCTACCCCACGCCTGACCAGGAGAGAGTCCAGTTATTTCGTGGACACTAGAACTACTGTGTTACAAAAGTCTCGAAAAACCCCTTATTACCTCGGAGCCCGAACAGCGGCGGCTACCAACCGCCGCGCAGGATGCCATCCCGCCCCACGCTGCCTGCACTCGTATTTTGTAACACCGTAGTACTAGGAGTGTGTCGGGATGAAAAGCTGACGCGGATGTGTTGAGATTCGGAAGTTCTGCGCCCGGCAATGTGAGCGCGAGATTTTCGGCTGGTGAGCGTTGCGCGCGGCTTGCCGGATGACTGCGCGCCCCGGTTTGTTTGTAGGTGAGGACTTTTTGTGAAGCGTCAGGCCATCTGAGGGCGATAGCTGGAACGAAACAGCTTGAGCAGATTGTGTGTGGCACAGATCAGCTTCCATTCCGCGCCAGCCTTGACGAATCCGCGTAGCAGAAAATGCCGGATACCCCGCGCAGCCTTAATCTGCCCGAAGACTGGCTCCACAATCGCTTTGCGCATTTTATACAGAGCCTGACCGGTTTCAGTTTTCAGTCTCTGCCGCATTTTTTCCTTTGCAGAGCCGGCTTCCACCAGAGGCCGGGAAGGATCGCCGGCTTCAATCGCGTCGGAGGGTTGCCCCTCGGCGTGCTTCTGTTTTCCAATCGCCACATACAACTCGATGCCGGTGACCCGTTCATCGTTTACCTGGCTCTCGCTGAAGTAGCCCGTGTCGGCGGTAGCGGCCTGCGGTTTGGCTCCCATATTTTGTGCCACCCGCTCCAGCATCGGCGCCAGTTGCTGCTTGTCGTTCCTGTCCTGCGTGATCTCGGCGGCTACGATGATTTGTTGGGCGCTGTCCACTGCGATCTGCGCATTGTATGCCTGCACGAAGCTTCCTTTGCGCCCGCCATCCGGCATGATCCGGCTTTCCGGATCGGTGAAGTTGCGTTGCGCCCCCGGTTCCGGCCTGGCTTGTTCAGGATCGGGTATCCGGGGCGGTTGGCCTCCGCACTTCCTGCCGCGCTCCTGTTCTTTCTTCACCCGATCCTCCCGTTTCGCTTCGGCGGCTTTCTTTGCAGCCTCGGCACGTTCCCGCGCCTCCTGCTCCAGCGCGGCTTTGGCTTCGGCGATCTTCTTCATACGACTTTCTCTGCGCGCCATCTCGCCGGTCAGATCGTCGCCCCGGTTTCCTTTGCCATACAATGCGTCCTCTGCGGCGTCGGTTGCCTCCGCCTGCGCCAGCAGCTTTTCCACTTCCGCCCTCAGTTGTTTCTCTTTCTCCTCCATGCGGTTGTAGCTCATCGCTTTATGCTTACTGGCGTTGGCCTGAAGCTTGGTGCCGTCGATTGCCACATGCCCCAGCTTCACCAGCCCGGCCTTGTCGCATAACTGCAGCACCTGCGTGAACAGCTGCGCCAGCACCGGCAGGTGCTGCCGGCGGAAGTCGGCTATCGTGTCGTGATCCGGGTGCTGGTCTGCGCAAAGGTAGCGAAACGCTATGTCGTCGTAGCTGGCATGTTCCATGCGCCGCGAACTCGTCACGCCCACGCAGTAGCCATACAGCAGCAACCGCACCATCATCACCGGGTGATACGCCGCCTTCCCGCGCCCATCGCGCCGCCCGTATCGGCCATAGATCTTAGACAAATCCAGGCCCGGCATTAACTCGGCGATGAAGCGGGCCAGATGACTCTCCGGCAACCAGTCCTGCAAGGAAGGCGGCAGCAGAAACGGCTGATCCAGATCGCATGTTCGGAAGCTCTTGCTCACAGACCCAGGATAGAAAAAACCCTCTCTGAGATCAAGAAATCTTTCGGCTCAATCCGAAATCGTTCAATCTATTCCCGACACACTCCTAGGGAAGCTGGATTCCGGCTTTGGAAAGATCCGAAAGCTTTGTGGTGTTTTCCATGTTGCCGAAATCGCGCGGGTGCTGCTTCGACCGCGTCAATTTCGGGACGTCGGCGGTGACGAAATCGATCAGTTCTCCGGCGGTCACGAAGCCATCGTGATCCTCGTCGGCAGCTCCTTCGAGGCCTTTGAGCAGGGAATACGTGAAGGCGCCGTGCCCGCCACCGAACTCAGGCCCTTCGAGCGACAACTCGGTGGGGCGCGCCGCCATCAAGCCGAGCATCTCGCCAGGCGCCTCGCCCAGTTCCGCGACAACGCTGCCGAGGGACGTCGTTTTCTGGCCGGCGATGGTGGCTGCGCGGCAGACGTCGGCGAGGAAAATCACGTGGCCGGCTCTGGAAAGTTCATCCTCCACGAGCGAATGAAGTTCGGCCATCGGAAGGGCGGTTCGCGCGAGATTTTCCGGATCGCTGTCGTAGGTCAGGATGTAGGCGCCGCTTCCGTCTACCGTGCCATGGCCAGCGATCAGGATGAAGACAGTATCATTTTTTCCCGGACCGGTCCCGAGAAACGTTTGAAACGCTTGCCGGACCGTCGCCGTGGTCGCCCGATCGTTCGTCAACACCAGCATTCTGTCGGGGGGAACGCTGCCTCCGCGAGGGCTTGAGAGAAGTTCGCTGAATGCCTTCGCGTCCGCTTCCGGATACTGCAGCCACAGGTCCTGCGGCAGCTTCTGGTATCGCGAAATTCCGATTATCAGAGCGTAAGTTTTGGCGGCAGGCGGGGCTTCGGCCGCCTTAAGGCAGGGAACGGCGAGCGAAATGAGAAGAGCGGTCAGACGGAACCGTTTCATCTGCTTGTCCTTATGGTACCCGGCCTACAGCCATCGGCTAATGCGTCAGGGAGTAAACAAGATAATTGATTCCGTACCGATACGCGAGGCTGGTCATGTGCTCCGGGTATTCCGGCGCGTCGGCATATTCCCAGGCGTCGCCGATGTCCGTGTTGTAGTTGACGGCCACAATCAGACGATTCCTGTCGTCATACATCGCCCTCCACGCGGGCGTGGTGCCGAACGGCTGCTGGACGACCACGGTTCCGCCGGGTCCGGCGCGCAGGTGACGCGTCCCCGGGATGAAAGAACGGTCCTTTTCTTCGATATCGTAAAGGACGTGCATGACCGGGTCGGGCGCCGCGATGTCTGAGATCGTCTTGCCTGGAAGCACGCGCTGCATGGTTTCGCTGAACACTTCCCATTGCTCGGGATCGGGTCCCCAGAAATCGTCCACCATGAGAAACCCTCCGCGCAGGAGGTATTCGCGCAGGCGCGCGATTTCGGCGTTGCTCAATCCCCACCAGCCGGTCTGGGTAGCGTAAATCCAGGGGTTATCGAAGAGCTTGTCATCCGTCAGGCTCATGTGAAGCGGCTGGCTGGTCTCGACCCTGGTGAGGCGTTGTACACCGGTCGAGAAGTGCTCATCGGCATCGGGCCAGTCCACCAGCCACCAGCCGTTTCCGCGGCCGTTGCGCGAAGCGAATCCGAATCCGCGGTGAAATTGGGGCAGATCGGTATATTCGACGCGGATGAAATGGAACTCGCCCTTTGCCGGGAAACTCGGCTCGGGTCCTGCGTCGTGGCCTTCGAAGCTCAAACCACCGAAGCGCTGCGCCAATGCCGCCCCCGCGAGGAGAAGGCACGCCGTCAGGACCAGGCCAACACGCATGAAACCGCCTTTCGCTTCCCACCAGTTCATTGGTGGGCCCTGTAGGATTTGAACCTACAACCAACGGATTATGAGTCCGCTGCTCTAACCATTGAGCTAAGGGCCCAAACTGTTTAGTTACTTAATTTTATAATGCTTATTCGTTAACCGCAAACGCTGATTGTAACCATTTTTGTAACCATCGAGTGGCCTTGTCACCGTTTCCCCGAACGAAAGCAGGGGAAATCTGCGACGTTCAGAAACCATTCGCTCTGCGGTGGGGGCCATAGCCTGAAGTATACCGTCGAGATAGCTGGCCGCGCTGAGGTGGCACAAACATATGGCGACTCGGTTTTACGTGGATTCGCGCGAAGGGAATGCGAATACCAACGCGGTCTACATGTCTTCAGCGAGATCTTTGCGCGCAAGAAATCCAGCGATGCGATCAGACAGTTGGCAGCTAGCAGAGATGGCTGTCATCCCGAGCGGCCAGACTCCGGTACCGCACATTCAGTGGCTTCAGTGTAAAGCGCGTGTACTGCGCCACCGCGCTGGGCGAAGCCAGTTGCGAACTGAGCTCGCTGATCTTGCGGCCAATCTCTGAAGCCATGACCCAAAGTGGTTACACAAATGGTTACACTTTCGCGCAGGAGAGAACTTCCCGGCTTGAGATCGTCTAAATCTCAAACCTGTCGGTTAACAACCATGGGGACCAACGTGGGTATCGTGGATCTCCACTGAGTTGCCTAGACTATAGCTAAATCCGGCGTGCAAAACAGCGCTGGCGAACGCGTAATTTTATTCAGTGGGGATCTGACCCTTGGATCGGCATTGGCTGGCGTTACGGTGCGGAATTCCTTCGCCGGGTAATCATGCATACCAGCGAATGACCGTAAGGCCGCTCCCGCGTCCGATAACTTAAGCACCGGAGATTTTCTTCGCCGCACTGTATTAAACCAGGCCCACACAAAGTAATCACCTCAGGAGGCGAACGATGCCCGCACTCGCTGAGAAACCCGAAACTACGATCCCTGGCCCCCAGCCGGAACAGAAACCTTCCACTTATCCCCCGGCTTTCATGGACGAGTGGGAAATCGAAATCAATGAAGCCATCTGGCGCCAGCAGGCCGATGGCTGGTTCGACGACGGTCTTTCGCGCAAGTAATAAAAAGCTTCTCAGGAAGTAAGCACACAAGGAGGCCCACATTGACATCCACTATCGTTCCGACAAGCGTTCCGCCCATCTCACCGCCGTCCCACGATGTCGTCTTCTGTAGCCATTACGGCTGCAGCCTCGCCGGCATTACGCTCCCGCTCCCGCCGTCGAAAGCCGGTGGCGACTGGATCGCAGCAATCCGCGTCAGCACAGGCTTCATCGCCTGCGTCGGCGACGCCATCGGCCATGGCCGCGCTGCCGCACCGCTTGGCCGCCTCATGCGCCGCGCCTTCCACTCCGCAATCGGCCGCGGACTTACAGCGCCGGGCGACATCCTCCACCACATGAATCGCGTGCTGTTGGCCCACCGTCTGCTCGGCTGCGCCACCGTGATCCATTGCGACGGCAGCAATATCGTAATCGCGTCGTCCGCCGCGCCGGAACCGCTTCTGTGGCTCAACGGCGCGCTGGAACCGGTCGGTTGCTCGGGCATGATCCTTGGCATATGCGAGAACCCCGGCTTTACCATCGCCCGCCGTCACTTACCCACCGGCTCGTGCCTCGTTCTTTATACGGACGGGATCAGCGAAGCTGAACACCCCATTACCGGTGAACTCTTCTCCTCTGGCAAGCTCGCCGCCGTCCTCGACCCGACTCGCTCGGCCGCTTCCAATCTGCTCGCCTGCATCGACGCGGTCTTCGATCACACCAGCCGGCAGCACGACGATATGTCGCTGCTACTCCTGCAGCCGCCGGATGATTTCCCTCCCGCAGCGGCGAATAGCTTCATCAACACTAGGCCCCGCGCTCCGATCAACTTCTCGGTACCGCTGCCGGAAAACGGCCTCGGTGGCTCGGAGATCGCGCACACGGTCGTTACGGCCTTCTGACTCTCGGTGATTCCGCCATGACACAAACACCCACTGCGTTCAATCAAAGCGAACTCAATCTGCTGACCACGGCCGAGCGCGAACTCCTGGAAGCGGCGGTTCGCGCCTGCAGCCCCCACAACTACAACGTCAACGCCGCTGCGCCGTCTCACAACCCGTCCTGCGTGCTGCCGTCCTGCGATATTATCGAAGCCGCACTGCGCGCCGTCATCATCGGGCAGGACCACGCCGCCCGGGCCGTGGCCGAAACTCTCGCCATCTGTGCCGCCGGACTCGATTTGCG
Source organism: Terriglobia bacterium (assembly GCA_963764845.1). Lineage (GTDB taxonomy): Bacteria > Acidobacteriota > Terriglobia > Bryobacterales > Bryobacteraceae > BOG-234. Next base: position 62,311 of record CAVXUE010000004.1, read on the forward strand.
CCCCGGCCATCCCCATGGCGTTTTCCTTTTCACTGGACCCTCCGGCGTCGGCAAGACCGAGTTCGCCCGCTGTCTCGCGTCGGTTCTGACCGGCCGCGAAGGCCGCTTTCTCCGTCTCGACTGCAGCGAATACAGCGAACCCCACCAGGTTTCGCGGCTCATCGGCGCGCCGCCCAGCTATCTCGGCTACGGCGCACCTTTGCCGCTGGAGGACTTTCTCCGCGAACCCGGCGGCGTCCTCCTCTTCGACGAATTCGAAAAGGCCGACCCCGCTCTGCATCGTCTCTGCCTGCAGATCTTCGATGCGGGCCGCCTGACCACTTCCGCGGGCAAAGTGCTCGATCTTTCGCGCCTGACGGTCGTGGCGACCACAAACGTCCGGTCCGAGCACGCCCACGGGCCGATCGGCTTCCGCTCCGATGGCACCCCCGCAACTCCGATGGCTGCGCTGGGGCACGTGTTTGCCTCCGAGCTGCTCAACCGCTTCGACCGGATCGTCGCCTTCCGTCCCATCGGGCCGGACACCGCGCGACGCATCCTGCGGGAACGCCTTCTGCCCGCAGCCCGTGAACGTGTGCGCCGCCTGCACGGTATCGACCTTAAAGTGGAACCGGCGGTGGAGGACCTCGTCATCGAACGCGGATACTCGGAAGAATTCGGCGCCCGTCACCTGCAGCGGGCTTTCTCTTCGCTCGTACTTCACGCCGTGGCAAAGGCGTTCCTAGACATGTCCACTGACGCGGGACTACTTGTGGTACGCGCCAGCACAGGCGAAGTCTATGCGACGCCCGAAAAACCTGGAAATGCGCGCTTTACTGAACTGAGAAGATAAACCGATGACTGAGGGAAAGACAGCACAGCCCGGGGACGGCTCCAACTCCTCATGGACGCGCCCTTATCGCCGCTACTTGGCGTTGCGGCAGGACGACGACTTCGCCGCCGCGCTGACGATTGCGCCCGTTGACGTGGCGGAGTTCGTGACGTTGAGCCTAAGAGGCGATGCCGGAGCGGCGAATGAACGAATCGCTCCGCTGCGCGAGCGGCTCGCCGATTCGCGCGAGGAATTGCTGACCATCCAGCTGTCTTACCACGACATCTACGCACGCCTTTGCGAGACATTCAAGGATTTCCCGTTTCATCAACAGAATGACGCTCTGAACAAGGGAGTCCAGGCCTGTGAATTGGCCATCCAGATTGCCCGCGAACTGGAAGAGCTCCCCTGCGCGGCATTCTTCGCATACATCATGGCGAAAGGGTTGCGAGGCAGGGGGTTCCCGCAGGCGGCATGTGACGCTTTGCGTGCCGCGTGGGCACTCTATCGCGAGTTAGCGCAAACCAGCCCAGACGTCTACCGGCCGGAGGTGGCTACAACGCTGAACGAACTGGGTATTGTCCTCACCGATTTGCGCGCCCTCGAAGACGCGCGCGCCGCGTACACCGAAGCGCTACTGATCAGGCGCGAGTTGGCGCAATCCCGCCCCGAGGTCTACCTGCCAGATGTTGCTATGACGCTGAACAACCTCGGCACTGTCCTCAGCGACTTGCCCGCACTCGAAGACGCGCGCGCCGTGTACATCGAAGCGGTGCTGATCTATCGCGAGCTGGCGCAAAACCGCCCCGACATCTACCGGCGGGAGGTGGCGATGATTCTGAGCAACCTCGGCCTCGTCCTTCGCGACTTGCGCGCCCTTCAGGACGCGCGCGCCGCGTACACCGAAGCGCTAATCGCTTGGCGCGAGCTGGCACTATCCAGCCCCGACATGTACCGGCCGGATTTGGCCACAACGCTGAACACCCTCGGCAAAGTCCTCACCGACTTGCGCGCCCTCGAAGACGCGCGCGCCACATACATCGAAGCGCTGCTGATCAGGCGCGAGCTGGCGCAATCCAACCCCGATGCCTACCGTCCGGGTTTGGCCGGGACGCTGAACGACCTCGGCCTTGTCCTCCGAGACTTACGTTCTTTCGAAGACGCACGGGCCGCGTACACCGAAGCGCTGCTAATCAGACGCGAGCTCGCTCAATCCAAACCCGATATCTACCGGCCGGCTCTGGCAGCGACGCTGAACAACCTCGGCCTTGTCCTCCGAGACTTGCGCGCCCTCCAAGACGCACGCGGCGCGTATGCCGAAGCGCTGCCCATCTATCGCGAACTGGCGCAATCCAACCCCGATGTCTACCGGCCCGATGTTGCCGCGACGTTGAACAATCTCGGCATTGTTCTGAGCGACTTGCGCGCTAAGGAAGACATGCGCGCCGCGTATGCCGAGGCGCTGCCGATCTATCGCGAGCTGGCGCAATCCAACCCCGATGTCTACCGACCCTACCTAGCAGGGGTGCTGAACAATGTCGGCCTCGTCCTCCGCGAATTGCGCGCGCTCCAGGATGCGCGCGCCGCGTACGCCGAGGCGCTGCCGATCTATCGCGAACTGGCGCAATCCAACCCTGATGTCTACCGGCCCAATGTTGCCGCGACGCTGAACAACCTCGGTATTGTCCTCGACGAGTTGCGGTGTCTCGAAGACGCGCGCGCCGCGTACACTGAAGCGCTGCTCGTCTGGCGCGAGTTGGCAGAGTCCCGTCCCGACGTCTACCGGCCGGAGGTGGCCAAGACACTGAACAACCTGGGCAATCTCCTCCGCGTTATGAGTGCCCTTGACGACGCGCGCGATTGCTTCAGGAGTTCGCTCGACCTGCTCCTCGGCACGGAAAGAGGGAAAGAACTCTGGATCGACGCCTCCGGGCCTTGTGCCAGCCTCTGCCGCCTCGCGCGCGACCAGGGCCGTTTGGATGAGGCGCGCCGCCTTGCCGAGCAAGCTATCGAGTACCTCGAATCGGGGCTCGCGCAACTCAGCTGCCCAGAACACAACGACAAGTTTAAGTCCCCCATCGAAGACGCAACGCTTATCCTCGTCGAGCAGTACAGTTCGGAACCGCCCTCCGCCGAGACGTCTGGTAAGCTTGTGCGCCTGTTCGAGTGGCTGCGCCGCGTCCAGTCAAGGGCGCAACTGAACCAGGAAGGGCCGGCTCTTACGCGCCTGCCTACATCCTTTCCGCATCCCATCCTGTGGACGCAGCGTGTCCAGGATCGTCTGATCTTCGGTGTGCTGCTTCCCGGGGAACAGCTCCGCGTATTGCAATCGGAAAAGATCGAAAGCCAACTGTGGCGACGTCAGGTGGAGACTGCGCTCAACGCCCTCGCTGAGGGCGATCCGGAGAAGGTCGCGCACACCGCCGGGCGTCTGTTCGCATCCTTCCCCGAGGAAGTGCGCAACCTGCTTCTGGAGAACTCGCGCGACCCGATCTTCGTCTCACCCTGCAGCGAAACTCTGGAGCTGCCACTGGAACTAATACCGGCCCCGGACGGAGACAACGGGCTGCCCTTCGCCGGTTTGCGCCGGCTGGCGGTCCGCTTCCATGGTCTCGCCGAACTCGACGCGCTACTGAAACGAACGGCTTGCCGCGACAGCGCTCCAACCGTCCTTGTCGGTGACCCGACCGCTGGCACGGCCCGCGCTCTCAAGTACGCGCAGGCAGGCGCAGAATACTTAGCAGGGCTACTGAAAGCCAAAGCTTTGGTCGGGTCGATGGCCAGACGCGCCTCCGTGCTGCCTGCCATTTCGGACCCAAGCCTCGGAACATTTGTATTCAGCGGCCACGGCGCACCCGGCGAACTGTTGATGTCGGAGGGCGAGTTCATCGGCTTCCGCGACTTCGGGGCAATCAAATGGGACAATGCGCCGTTCATCCATCTGGATTGCTGCTACGCCGGCACGGTGGTCGGCGGAGGCGGCGGCAGGTTCCTCGGGATGCCCTCCGTAATGCTTGGCTGCGGCGCCGGAGCGGTGCTGGCCAGCTTCCACCCGCTCTATGACAAGCAGGCGATGCTGTTCAGCAATTCGCTTTACGGCGCGATGATCGCGGGCCAGCCGCTCGGCGATGCGCTCATGGTCGTGAGAAGGACGATGCACGCTGAATGCGGCGGCACACCGATCTACTGGGCCACGTCGGTGCTTTGGGGCACCCCCCAGATCCGCCTCAAGGAGCAATAGCCGTGACCAACCCACGGAAGCACTGAATGCTGAAGGAAGAGATGAATCCACAAGCATGGACGAAGCCCTATCGCCGCTACCTGGCGCTAAGGCAAGATGAGGAACTTGCCGCAGCATTGGCCATCGCGCCCGCTGAGGTAGGAGAGTTCCTGACAATGAGCAGTCACGGAGATGCTGAAGCGGCCAATCAACGAATCGATGCATTGCGCCAACGTCTCGCGGAGTCGCGCGAGGAATCGCTCAGTATCGAGCTGTCTTACATCGACATCTTCGCGCTCCTTTGCGAGAGGCTCCCGGATTACCCGTTGCACCAGCAGAATGACGCTCTGAACATGGGAGTCCAGGCATGTGAAAAGGCCGTTCAGGTTGCGCACGCGCTTGAAGACTTACCCTGTGCGGCGTTTTATGCGTGCGTCATGGCCTCTGGGCTGGAGGGTAGGGGACTGTTGGAACGGGCGGCGGAAGCTTATGGCACCGCGCTCGACATCTATCGCGAGCTGGCGCAATCCCGTCCGAACGTCTACCGACCCAATCTGGCAACGACTCTGAACAACATCGGCAATGTCCTCCGCGATTTGCGCGCCTTCGAAGACGCGCGCGCTATATACACCGAAGCGCTGCTGATCAGGCGTGAGCTGGCGCAATCCCGCCCCGATGTCTACCAGCCCTATGTGGCAGGGACGCTGAATAACCTCGGCACTGTCCTCATCGATCTGCGGTCCCTCGAAGACGCGCATGCCACCTGCACCGAAGCGCTTCTGATTTATCGCGAGCTGGCGCAATCCCGCCCCGACGTCTACCGCCCCTATGTGGCAGGGACGCTGAACAACCTCGGCGCTGTCTTCATCAATCTGCGCTCCCTCGAAGACGCGCACACCACCTGCACCGAAGCGCTTCTGATTTATCGTGAGCTGACCCAATCCCGGCCCGATGTCTACCGCCCCAATCTGGCAACCACGCTGAACAACCTCGGCACTGTCCTCCGCGACTTGCGCGCCCTCGAAGACGCGCGCGCCGCGTACACCGAAGCGCTTCTGATCCGGCGCGAACTGGCGCAATCTCACCCTGGCGTCTACAGGCCGGATGTGGCAGGAACGCTGAACGACCTTGGCAATGTCCTCCGCGATTTGCGCGCCTTCGAAGACGCGCGCGTCGCATACACAGAAGCGCTTCTGATTTATCGCGAGCTGGCGCAATCCCGCCCGGATGTCCACCGGCCGGATGTGGCGATGACGCTGAACAACCTTGGCACTGACCTCCGCGACTTGCGCGCCCTTGAAGACGCGCGCGACTGCTTCCGGAATGCGCTCGACCTGTATATCGGGACGGAAAGAGGGCAAGAGCTCTGGATCGACGGTTCTCTTCCCTGTGCAAATCTTTGCCGCTTGGCGCACGATGAGGGCCTCAACGATGAGGCGCGTCATAGGGCTGAACAGGCGCTCGACTACCTCGAAAGCGGCCTCGGCCAACTCACGGGCCCCGAACACAACGACAAGTTCAAGGCCCGCATCGAAGACGTTACGCTGATCCTCGTCGAACAGTACGGTTCGGAACCTCCCTCCGCCGGGACATCTGGCAAGCTTCTCCGCCTATTCGAGTGGCTGCGCCGTGCCGAGTCAACCGCGCAACTGACTCAGGAGGAATCCGCTCATGCAGACCTGCCAACATCCTTCGTACACCCAATCCTATGGACGCAGCGTGTCCGGGATCGTCTGATCTTCGGCGTGCTGCTTCCCGGAGAACAGCTCCGCGTTCTGCAATCGGAAAAGATCGAAAGCCCGCTCTGGCGGCGTCAGGTAGAGACGGCTCGCAACGCCCTCGCCGAGGGCGATCCGCACAAAATCGCGCGCACCGCCCAGCGTCTGTTCTCATCCTTCCCCGAGGACGTGCGCAACCTTTTTCTGGAGAACTCTCCCGATCCCATCTTCGTCTCACCCTGCCCCGGAACTCTCGCGCTGCCGCTGGAGGTGATCCCGGCCCAGGACGGAGATAACGGGCTGCCCTTCGCCGGTTTGCGCCGACTGGCGCTTCGCTTCCACGGCCTTGCCGAACTGGACGCGGCGCTGAAACGAGCATCTAGCCCCAATAGTTCCTGGACGGTAATCGTCGGCGATCCGACCGCTGGCACTGTCCACGCTCTCCAGTACGCGCAGGCAGGTGCGGAATACGTCGCAGGGCTCATGAAAACGGAAGCCTTGATGGGACCGTTGGCCACTCGCGCCTCCGTACTCCCCGCCATTTCAGGCCCCAAACTCGGAACATTTGTATTCAGCGGCCACGGAGCACCAGGCGGGCTGCTGATGGCGGAACGCGAGTTCATCGGCTTCCGCGACTTCGGGGCAATCAAATGGGACAACGCGCCGTTCATCCATCTGGATTGCTGCTACGCCGGCACGGTGGTGGGTACCGGCGGTGGCAGGTTCCTCGGGATGCCGTCCGTCATGCTCGGCTGCGGCGCCGGAGCGGTGCTGGCCAGCTTCCATCCGCTTTATGACAAGCAGGCGATGCTCTTCAGCAATTCTCTTTACGACGCGATGATCGCGGGCAAGCCGCTCGGCGATGCGCTGATGGCCGTGAGAAGGAAGATGCACGCTGAATGCGGCGGCACACTGGTCTACTGGGCCACCTCAGTGCTTTGGGGTAACCCGCAAATCCGCCTGAAGGCGCAATAGCCGCGGTAACCCCGACGAGGCACAGAATGCTAAAAAAAGAGATGAACCCACAAGCATGGACGAAGCCCTACCGCCGCTACCTAGCGCTGCGCCAGGATGACGATTTCGGTACCGCACTGGCCATCGCGCCCGTCGATGTGGCGGAGTTCCTGACACTGAGCCGCCAGGGCGATTTCGAGGCGGTCACCGGGCGAATCCAAGTGTTACGCCAGCGTTTCGCGGATTCGAGCGAGGAATCGCTAACCATGGAGCTGGCGCATCTCGATGTTTTCACGCGCCTTTGCGAGTCGTTCCGGTCTTATCCGATAGATCTGCAAAGTGACGCCCTTGAGATGGGACTCCAGGCTTGCGGGCACGCCATTCAGGTTGCGCGCGCGCTGGAAGCGCTTCCCTGCACAGCGTTCTACACATCCTTTATGGCGCGTGGGCTGCGAGGCAAGGGTCTGTGGGAGCCGGCATGTGACGCTTATCGTGCCGCGTTAGCGATCTATCGCGCACTGACGCAATCCCGTCCCGACGTCTACCGGCCGGATGTAGCCATGACGCTCAACAATCTCGGCATCGCCCTCCACGATTTGCGCGACCTCGAAGACGCGCGCGCCACGTTCATCGAAGCGCTTCGGATCCGGCGCGAGTTGGCGCAATCCCGCCCTGACGTCTACCAGCCGGATGTAGCCGTGACGCTGAACAACCTCGGGATCGTCCTCAGCGACTTGCGCGCCCTCGAGGACGCGCGCGCCGCGCACACCGAAGCCCTTCGGATCCGGCGCGAACTAGCGCAATCCCACCCCGACGTCTACCGACCCAAAGTCGCAGACACGCTGAACAACTTCGCCACTGTCCTCCGAAAATTGCACGCGCTTGAGGACGCGCGCGCTGCGTACACCGAAGCGCTTCACATCCGACGCGAACTGGCGCAATCCCGCCCGGACGTCTACCGACCCGATGTAGCGATGACGTTGACCAACCTCGGCAATGTCCTCCGCGACTTGCGCGCCCTTGAGGACGCGCGCGCCGCGCACACCGAAGCGCTTCGGATCCGGCGCGAACTGGCGCAATCCCGCCCCGACGTCTACCGGCCGGATGTAGCGATGACGTTGACCAACCTCGGCAATGTCCTCTGCGACTTGCGCGCCCTCGAAGAGGCGCGCGCCACCCACACCGAAGCGCTTCTGATCTATCGCGAACTGGCGAGGTCCCGCCCGCATGTGTACCAGCCGGACATGGCCATGACGCTGAACGGCCTCGGCGCTGCCCTCAGCGATTTGCGCGCTTTCGAAGACGCGCGAGCAGTGTACACCGAAGCGCTGATGATCTATCGTGGGCTGGCGCAATTCCGGCCCGACGTTTACCGGCCGGATGTGGCGATGACGCTGAACAACCTCGGTAATGTTCTCCGGGGCCTGTGCGCCCCAGAAGACGCGCGCGATTGCTTCCGGAATTCGCTCGACCTATATCTCAGCACGGAAAGAGGGCAAGAACTTTGGATTGATGCCTCTCTTCCCTGTGCCAACCTTGGCCGCCTGGCGCGCGATCACGGTCAAGTCGATGAAGCGCGCCTGCGGGCCGAACAGGCGCTCGACTACCTCAAACGCGGCCTAGGACAACTCGGCAGCCCCGAACACAACGACAAGTTCAAGTCCCGCATCGAAGACGTAACGCTCATACTCGTCGAGCAGTTCATTTCTGAACTGCCCTGCGAGGAGACCTCCGGTGAACTCTTGCGCCTGTTCGAGTGGCTGCGCCGCGCTGAGTCAACCGCGCAACTGAATCGGGACGAACCGGCTCTTGCTTGCCTGCCGACATCCTTTTCGCATCCCATCATCTGGACCCAGCGTATTCAGGATCGCCTGATCTTCGGTGTGCTCCTTCCCGGAGAACAGCTCCGCATTTTGCAGTCGCAAAAAATTGAAGACCAGCTATGGCGACGCCAGGTTGAGACGGCTCTCAACGCCCTCGGCGAGGGCGATCCGGGCAAGATCACGCGCACCGCCCAGCGTCTGTTCGCGTTCTTTCCCGAGGAAGTGTGCAATCTACTCTTGGAGAACTCGGCAGACCCGATCTTCGTCTCGCCCTGCAGCGAAACCCTGGCGCTGCCGCTTGAAGTGATCCCGACCCCGGACGGAGACTACGGGCCGCCCTTCGCCGGTTTGCGTCGGCTGGCGATTCGCTTTCATGGCCTCGCCGAACTAGACGCGATTCTGAAACGAGCAGTTTGCCCCGACGGCACTCCGACCGTTATCGTCGGTGACCCGACCGCTGGCGCGGCCCGCCCTCTGGAGTACGCGCAGGCAGGTACCGAATACGCCGCAGGGCTCCTGCGAACGAAAGCCTTGATGGGACCGATGGCCACGCGCCGCTCCGTGCTCCCCGCCATTTCAGACACCAAACTCGGAGCATTTGTATTCAACGGCCACGGAGTACCTGGAGGACTACAGATGGCAGAGGGCAAATTCATCGGCTTCCGCGACTTCAGGGCAATCAAATGGGAGAACGCGCCGTTCATCCATCTGGATTGCTGCTACGCCGGCACGGTGGTGGGTACCGGCGGTGGCAGGTTCCTCGGGATGCCGTCCGTGATGCTCGGCTGTGGAGCCGGAGCGGTGCTGGCCAGCTTCCATCCGCTTTATGACAAGCAGGCGATGTCGTTCAGCAATTCGCTTTACGACGCGATGATCGAAGGGCAGGCGCTCGGCGATGCACTGATGGCCGTAAGAAGGAAGATGCACGCTGAATACGGCGGCACACCGGTCTACTGGGCCACCTCAGTGCTTTGGGGCAATCCGGAGATCCGCCTCAAGGCGCAACAGCCGTGACCAATCCGGCGAGGCACTGAATGCTGAGAGAACAGATAAACCTACAAGCATGGACGACACCCTACCGCCGCTACCTGGCGCTGCGTCAAGACGAAGACTTCGCTGCCACACTAGCCATCGCACCCGCCGAAGTGGCGGAGTTCTTGACCTTGAGCTACGAAGGCGACATAGGTGCCGCAAATCGACTAATCGCAGCGTTGTGCCGACGTCTCGCGAGTTCGCGCGACGAATCGCTCACTATCGAGCTGTCGTACCTCGACATCTACGCGCGCCTTTGCCAGACATTTCTGGATTACCCGTTGCATGAGCAGAATGACGCACTGGAGATAGGAGTCCGGGGTTGCGAAGATGCCATGCAGGTTGCGCACTTACTGGAAGACCTTCCGTGCGCAGCGTTCTACGCGCGCGTGATGGCAAGCGGGTTGCAAGGCAGGGGGCTGTCGGAGAGAGCATGTGAAGCCTATCGGGCCGCGTTGGCGATCTATCGCGAGTTGGCGCAATCCGCCCCCGACGTCTACCGGCCCAATCTCGCGATGACGCTGACCAACCTCGGTATTATCCTCCGCGCCTTGCGCGCCCTTGAAGAGGCGCGCGCCATGTACACCGAATCGCTCCGGATCTGGCGCGAACTGGCGCACACCCGCCCAGATGTCCACGGACCGGATGTGGCCATGACGCTGACCAACCTCGGCACCGTCATGAGCGATTTGCGCGACCTAGAAGACGGGCGCACCATCTATATGGAAGCGCTTCTCATCTATCGCGAGTTGGCGCTATCCGCCCCCGACGTGTACCGGCCCAATCTGGCGGCGACGCTGAATAACCTCGGCAATATTTTGCGCGATTTGCGGACCCTGGAAGACGCGCGCTCCACCTACACCGAAGCTCTTGTCATCTATCGCGAACTGGCGCAATCCCGACCCGACGCCTACCGGCCCAATTTGGCATCGACGCTGAATAACCTTAGCAATATATTCGGCGATTTGTTGGCCCTCGAAGACGCGCGCTCCACTTGCAACGAAGCGCTCCTCATCTATCGCGAACTGGCCCGATCCCGCCCCGACGTCTACCGGCCAGATGTGGCGAGGACGTTGAACAACCTCGGCAATGCCCTCAGCGATTTGCGCGTCCTCGAAGACGCACGAGCAGCGTACACGGAGGCGCTCCTGATCCGGCGCGAGCTGGCGCAATCCCGACCAGACGTTTATCGACCTGATGTGGCAAAGACGCTGAATGACCTCGGCAACATCCTCAGCGATTTGCGCGTCCTCGAAGACGCACGAGCAGCGTACACCGAAGCGCTTCTGATCTATCGGGAGCTGGCGCAATCCCGACCGGAAGTGTACCGTCCGGACGTGGCCATGACGTTGAACAACCTCGGCAATGTCCTTCGTGATTCGCGCGCCTTCGAGGATGCGCGCGCCACGTGCGCCGAGGCACTTCCGATATGGCGCGAACTCGCGCGATCCCGCCCGGAGATCTACCGGCCGAATGTGGCCATGACGCTGACCAACCTCGGCAATGTCCTCAGCGATTTGCACGCCCTCGAAGACGGCCGCGCCGCGTACACTGAAGCGCTTCTGATCTATCGGGGGCTGGCGCTTGTCCGCCCGGATGTCTTCCGGCCGGATGTGGCCATGGCGCTGACCAACCTCGGCACTGTCCTCAGCGATTTGCGCGCCCTCGAAGACGCGCGCGTCGCGCATACCGAAGCGCTTCTGATCTGGCGCGAACTGGCGCAATCCCGCCCCGATGTCTACCTGCCGAAGGTGGCAACGACACTGACCAATCTCGGTACGGTCCTCCGCGCTTTGCGCGTCTTCGAAGACGCGCGCGCCACCTATCGCGAAGCGCTTATGATTAGGCGCGACTTGGCGCAATCTTATCCGAACGTCTATCGGCCGGAGGTGGCCATGACGCTAAACTGCCTCGGTACGGTCCTCCGCGCTTTGCGCGCCATCGAAGACGCGCGCGATTGCTTCCAGAATGCGCTCGACCTGTGCCTAGGGACGGAAAGAGGGCAAGAACTCTGGATCGACGCTTCTCTCCCCTGCGCCAACCTTTGCCGTTTGGCGCGCGATGAAGCCCACGACGACGAAGCGCGCCAAAGGGCTGAACAGGCGCTGGACTACCTCGAAAACGGCCTCGGACAACTCACGAGCCCCGAACATAACGACAAATTCAAGGCCCGTATCGAAGACCTGGCGCTGATCCTCGTCGAACAGTACGGTTCGGAACCTCCCTCCGCCGGGACATCGGGCAAGCTTCTCCGCCTGTTCGAGTGGCTGCGCCGTGCTGAGTCAATCGCGCAACTGACTCGGGAGAAACCGTCTGCGCTCCCTCCAACTTCCCTTTCGCACCCCATCCTGTGGACGCAGCGGGTCCAGGATCGCCTTATCTTCGGCGTGCTGCTTCCCGGGGAACAGCTCCGCGTCTTGCAGTCGGAAAAGATTGAAGATCAGCTCTGGCGGCGCCAGATGGAAACGACTCGGAACGCCCTCGCCGAGGGCGATCCGGGCAAGATCACTCGCACCGCCCAGCGTCTGTTCTCATCCTTCCCCGAGGAAGTGCGCAACCTCCTTCTGGAGAACTCGCCCGACGCGATCTTCGTCTCACCCTGCCGCGAAACTCTGGCGCTGCCTCTGGAACTGATTCCCGCCCCAGACGTAAACAACGGGCTGCTCTTTGCTGGTTTGCGCCGGCTGGCGGTTCGTTTCCACAGCCTCGCCGATCTGGACGCGGTCCTGAAAGAAACCGCTCGGCCCCACGGTTCTCATGCGGTCATCGTCGGCGACCCGACCGCCGGCACGGCCCACGCTCTCAAGTACGCGCAGGCAGGTGCGGAATACGTCGCAGGTCTCCTGAAGACGAAGGCTATGATGGGACCGGAGGCCACGCGCGCCTGCGTGCTGCCGGCCATTTCCGGCCCCAACCTCGGAACACTTGTATTCAGTGGCCACGGCGCAGCTGGCGGGCTCCTGATGGCGGAGGGCAAATTCATCGGCTTCCGCGACTTCGGAGCAATCAGATGGATCAACGCACCGTTCATCCATCTGGACTGCTGCTACGCCGGCACGGTGGTCGGCGCAGGCGGCGGAAGGTTCCTCGGGATGCCGTCCGTGATGCTCGCCTGCGGCGCCGGAGCGGTACTGGCCAGCTTCCATCCGCTCTATGACAAGCAGGCAATGTTGTTCAGTAATTCGCTTTACGAGGCGATGATCGGCGGCCAGCCGCTCGGCGAAGCGCTCATGGCCGTGCGAAGGAAGATGCACGTTGAATGCGGCGGTACACCGCGCTACTGGGCCACCTCAGTGCTTTGGGGCAATCCGGAGATCCGCATGAGGGCGCAATAGAGGGAGGTGCTGAGTGCCGGAAGAAGAGACGAATCCACGCGCATGGACGAAGCCCTACCGCCGCTACCTGGCGCTGCGCCAGAACGAAGATCTTGCCGCCTCGCTGGCAATCGCGCCCGCGGAGGTGGCGGAGTTCCTGAAACTGAGCCACCGGCGCGACGCTGAGGCGACGAATGAGCGAATCGGTGGGTTGCGTGACCAGTTCGCGAGTGCGCGCGAGGAGGCTCTCACCATCGAACTGGCATATTTCGATGTGTTCGCGGGTCGTTGCGAGACGTTCCAGAATTACCCCATACACCGCCAGAATGGTGCCCTTGATACGGGGATCTGGGCATGTGAACAGGCCATTCAGGCTGCTGAGAAACTGGAAGATCTTCCCTGCGCGGCATTCTACGCGGCGACGATGGGGACAGGCTTTTCTGGCGCCGGCCTGCTCGAACGTGCATCCACCGCTTACCGGGCAGCCCTGGGGATCACGCGTGATCTGGCGGCAACCCGCTCGGAGCTGTACCTGCCGCAGGTAGCAATGGTTCTTAATAACCTCGGCAATGTTCTTCTTCGTTCGGGAGAACTCGAGGGGGCGCGGGCGGATTTCACCGAGGCGCTGGAATCCTATCGAAGGCTGGCGCAACTTCGGCCGAGCGTCTACCGGCCTCGCGTGGCCGCAGTACTGAACAACCTCGCCACAGTGCTAGGCGGTTTGGAAGATTTAGATCAGGCACGCGCGAGTTTGGCAGAAGCACTCGAAATCTGCCGCGAACTGGCGCAAAGCGAGCCCGACATCTACCGACCCAAGGTGGCCATGCTCCTAAACAACATCGGCGCCGTCTTCCGCCGGCTGCGGGAACTGGAGGATTCCCGGACCAGTTGCAGCGAAGCGCTGGAAATCTACCGAGATCTGGCGCATACCCAGCCGGAGCCATACCGGGCCGATATGGCGATGACGGCTGGCAATCTGGGCGACGTGTTCCGCGATCTGTCGGATTTGAATGGGGCACTGGCGTGTTTCAAGTGGGTGCTGGGAATCTATCGTGACCTGGCGCAAACGTGGCCGGATGTTTATCGGCCTGATTTGGCAGTGACGCTCACCCGCTTGGGCAACGTGCTCCACGATTTGCGGAAACCTGACCAGGCGCGGGTGAGCCTCACCGAGGCACTGGAACTCTATCGTGAACTGGCGAAAACCCGGTCGGATGTCTATTTGCGCGACGTTGCAGCAACACTGAACAATCTAGGAAACGTGTTCCGCGATTTGCGGGAACCGGAGGCCGCGCGAGCGAGTTGCAGCGAAGCGCTGGAGATCCTTCGCGAACTGGCTCAAAAGTCTCCTTACGCCCACCGGCCCGAACTGGCCACAACGCTGAATACGCTGGGCAGCATACTCCTTGCCTTGAAGGACACGGACGAAGCTCGAAACTACTTCGAGGCCTCACTCAATCTGTTCCTTGAACCGGCAACCGAGCCTAGTTCGCCGGAGGAGAAAAGTCCGCCGGTGGAAAAGAACAATCGAATGTGGATAGATGCTTCCTTGCCCTGTGCCAACCTTTGCCGATTGGCGCGCGATCAAGGTCGGGTCGATGAAGCGCGCCGCTTAGCCGAACAGGCGCTCGAACACCTCGAACGCGGGCTCGGACAACTCAGGATCTCCGATCACAACGACAAGTTCAAGGCCAGCGTCGAAGACGTGGCCCTGATCCTCGTTGAGCAGTACAGTTCGGAACCGCCCTCCCGGAAGACTTCGAGCAAGCTCTTGCGCCTGTTCGAGTGGCTTCGACGGGCTGAAGCAACCGCCGAACTGAATCGGGGTAATCCGGCTCTGGCCATGCGAACAGCAACTTCGCATCCCATACTCTGGATACAACTCATCCATAACCGCCTGATCTTCGGACTCCTGCTTCCGGGCGACGAACTCCGGATTCTGAAGTCGGAAGAAATCGAATACCTGCCTTGGCGCCGCAAGCTGGAAACAGCGCTTCGGGCGGTAGCGGAGGGCGACGCGGATAAAATCACGCGCACCGCCGGACGCCTGTTTTCGTCTTTCCCTGAAGAGGTCCGCAATATTTTCCTCGAACCCGATCCCGACCCCGTCTTCGTCTCACCCTGCGGCGAAACTCTGGCGCTGCCACTGGAACTGATTCCGGCTCCGGATGGAGACAGCGGGTGGCCCTTCGCTGGTTTGCGCAGGCTGGCGATTCGGTTCCACGGCCTCGCCGAATTGGATATGATCGTAAACAAGCCCCCTTGTCTTGAAGGTGCCCCGAGCGTCGTAGTCGGCAATCCCGACGCCGATACCGACCGCGCCCTCAACTATGCGGAAGAAGGCGCGCGGCACGTGGCTGGCCTTCTCAACACCACAGTAACGATCGGACCAAAGGCCACGCGGCCATCCGTACTCTCGGCGATTTCAAATCGCGCCCTTGGAACCTTCGTCTTCGCTGGCCACGGAGCACGCGGCGGGCTCCTCTTGGCGGGCGGACAACGCATATGGTTCACTGACCTGACGGCGATCAACTGGGAGAACACACCCTTTATTCACCTGGACTGCTGCGACGCCGGGGCGGTTGCCGGCGCAGGCGGCGGAAGGTTCCTCGGGATGCCGTCGGTGATGCTTGGCTGCGGCGCCGGAGCGGTGCTGGCCAGCTTCCATCCGCTCGACGACAAACGGGCGATGTGGTTCAGTAATTCCTTCTACAACGCGATGATCCGGCACGAATTGCCGCTCGGCGAGGCGCTCATGACCGCACGCCATCAGAGCCAGAACCGCCCGGAGAACTCCGGAAGCCCCTCATTCTGGGCCACTTCGGTGCTGTGGGGCAACCCACAGATACACCTGAAGGCTTCGCCGTAAGAAATTTCTGCGAATCGTGTAATAAGTCGTGCAGCTCAAGAGTAGATGTGATGAGGAGGATACATGAAGGAGAGCCCATGGCCTCGCCAGTGAATGACAACCGCCCACTCAAGGATCTTTCGGACTGGGAACTCGTGGCGCGGAAGACTGCGGAAGCCGACGCAGAGCTGAAACGCCAGTGTTACGAACTTGCTGTCGACCTCTGCGGATGGGAGTTGGCCGAGGGGCGCCTGCGCCCGAAACAGAATCGGCTGATAGATGAAATGAAACAGAGCGGCGACTGGATCGCAGAAATGGAACGGCGCGGCGATCCGGGGAAGCTCAACACGCCGGACGATCTGGCCCTTACATTTTCCTGGTCTGCCGAAGCGGCCCTTCGCGAGAGGCTCTTCGCCGAAATAAAGAAAACCGCCAGACTGCACCAGTCGAGGTGGCGTCTATCCGAAGTCGACCTCACGTATGTCGTGGAAGATACACTATGGAACCTCCGCATTCACCTGCGCGACACCCTGACAGAGTGGCTCCTCGATGAGGATCGGACTCAGGAAGGGGGAACGGCCTGCTGCGGGTACGCTTGCAGAGCGGCAATCAATCGGGCGAACTCGTTCCTCACGGCGAACCCGATCCGTCGCGCGTCGTCCCTTTCGGCCCCGGACGAATCCGACCGGGTATTGGAAGTTCCCGACCCGGATGACCACAACGGAAAACGCACGGAAGAAATTCTCGTCGCGCAAAATGAACTCGCTGCAGCATCCCTCCTGATGCCCCGGCACTACTGGGACATATTGAGGCTCAGGGATCTGGAGGAAAGGGAGTTTCCTGATATAGCGGAGATTCTGGGCATCTCCGTGGGTGCAGCGCGCGCACGACACATGCACGCAAGGCACCGGTTAAGAGAAATTATCGAAGAAATGAGGTCTACAAGTAATGCCAGATAACAGCGCGACAGAACTGTTGACGCTTGCCGAAGCAATGCGACGCTTGGAAGCCGATGAGGTTGCCCGGGAAATGGCCAAATTCAGGGAAGAAACTACCGGTTGCCCGTCTTCGCCCGAATTAAACGAGTTTGCCGCCCGAGGGTGGCGCGAGGAATGGAATCGGGAAAGCCACGCGGCCTGGTGCCTCTATTGCCGCGCCGCGGCGCGCGTGGGATTCCGTTACGGCCGCCCCGAGAGCTGGGTCCTCGGAGAGCCATCGAACCCGGACCGCCCTCGATGGTGGCGAGAGGCTGCCCAGGATTACCTCGAAACAGAAGCGCCGTTCTGGCTGAAAGCTGCGGCCCGACTGTTCGCCGGATGGAGGGCGAAGCCGCGGGTATCCGGGCAATCCGCTCCGGAGCCGGCTCGCGGCCTAGAGGGCGCTCTTTTGCAGCGGATCAAAGTCGCGAACTTCTTCGACGTTGATACCGATCTGGACACTACGCTCTATGAGGAATCGAACGAAGCGGGGCCAGTTTCTTACGTACTCAAGGTCGACGATGCCGATTCGAGCCGGCAGCCTCGAACAGTAACGGCCGGGCTGGGAACCCCTGTGGGACACCTGCTGCGGGAAGTGCATATGGATTGGAAGGGGAACCTTCTAGTCGGTGACGTTCGGATTGAACGTCACGAAATACAGGCAATCGGGGGACCTGAGGGGCTCTATCCAATTCCCGGAGTGGAAACCAGCGGGACGGCGCAAGAACACGAAGACCTGGAACTGCACGATTAATACGCGGGCAGATACCAAAAGAAAAGCGCCGGAGATCGGTTTCCCGATTTCCGGCGCTTTGATCACATTCTTTGTTCTCAATCGCGCCCGCTGAACTTAAGGATGGCATCTTCATGCAGGCGGCACTTGGTCCACTCGCGCATCAAATGCGCGCCGGTGCTCTCATAGAATCGAATCGCTGATTCGTTCCAGTCGAGTACCATCCATTCGACCCTGCAGCAGTCCCGCTCTCCCGCGGTATGGGCTACGCGGCTGAGAAGGGCTCGACCGACACCCTTGCCCCGCCACTGCTCCCTGACATAGAGGTCGTCCAGATAGATGGAGCGCTTGCCCAGCATGCTGGAATACGTCATGAAGAAGATCGCCATCCCCACAACGTCGGTCCCGCGCCGGGCGAGTAGAACTTCCGCTGCGGGCTGTGGGCCGAACAGCGTCTGCCGCAGCGCGTCTTCAGTTGCCATGACGGCACCGGGCATTTTCTGGTAGTGGGCAAGTTCGCGGATGAGATCGAAAATGGTGCCGGTATCCTCCTCGGCAGCGAATTCGATGCGGAAATCGGATGAAATGCTGGAAGGGGCTTCGATCGTTGTCATAGTAATTGTCTCCACGTTGCTAAAACGCGAACAGCCCTGCGGCTCCTCTGCGGGTGCCGCAGGGCTGAAAGCGAAATCAGGCATGCCCGTCCATCCACGATTCAGCAAGCGGAACACGCGGAAGAACGGGGCTGGGGGCGTCGTCGATTACGAAAACCTTTTCCTCTACAGCGGAGAATTCGTTTTCGTGGAAGTTGAGTTCGAGTTCGGCTACGGATATCAAGCGTTTGACCTCACAATTGCCTTACATCTGGAGAAGGGTACTTATTACAAAGAAAGTAGGAGCCGTATGCGTGAGACTTGCCCTTACGGATTTGCGCGGGGCGCGCCCCGTAATCTTGACGAAATGGAAAGATCTTTCGACAGCGAGATTGCGACGCGTTAACAGGTAATTTAAATATGGGGGCGGGCCGCCGCCGAACCTTGGCCACCCCCAATAGATCAGACGGGGATATCGTGATCGCCCGCCGATTCCGCAGTCACGGTTTCGCCTTCGTGTTCCGTTTTTTCGGCGCGATCGAGCGTCAGGATCGAAACGGCATGGACCTCGGCGGTGCGGATCTTCGCGTCGGAACCATTGGCCTGAAACTCGCGATACCGCAGTTCGCCTTCGGCTTCGATGAAGGCGCCCTTCTTGAGGGAGCCGGCCCATTCTCCGAACTTCCCCCAAACCACGATCCGATGCCACTCGGTTCGCGTCTTGTATTCGCCGGAGTCCTTGTCCTTCCAACTCACGTTAGTCGCGAGGGAAAACCGAGTGTGGGCGGTTCCGTTGGGAGTGAAGCGAGTCTCTGCGTCTTTGCCGAGAAAGCCGATGAGTGTAGTCCGATTCTTGCAAAACATTTGTGTCTCCTTTTCGTGCCCCTTCTGTTGGGGCGACCGAGAGCGAGTGGGTCCTGCTCCCAAGGGCAAGGGACGCTTTGTTGGGGGAGACCTTCAGGGGGGGAACCGACAAAGCAGAGTCACGCCGTCCCGCAGGGCGCAGTGCTTTGACCCCGAAGCAGAGCCCAATAGAAGAGGGCAGGAGAGCGGGACACGGAACTGCGAGAGCGAAAGCTACAGATCAGATTTCAAAGGCCGGACAGATAAAAAAACGCCAACGGAGCGGGCCGCAATCGGGAATATCCGCGGCAAAGCAAAATGGACCACCGCACCGCGAATTCCGGCGTCAGAGCGGCTGTCGTTTTTGGAGAAGATCGGGAGCCAGGATGGGCGACTTCGGCGGTGCGGCTTCCACGAGGCCCGATGGGCGCACGTCGAGAACGGTCCATCCTACCGACCCGCGTTGACTGATCACCGCCGAATGATAATGTCCGTTCAGCGCGAGCGATTCGAAGAAACGAATCATCTAGCCGTTCCGGCCCGGTCAAGGGCGTCAATGATCTCGCGAAAACGCTGTTCGATCGCTGCGGCTGCCCTGATCGGGAATTCCAGTTCAATCGCTAAGGTCTCCAGCTCTGGCCGCCACTCTCCAGGCATGATGAATACCGGCGGGAACGCATGCGTGGCCCGTTCCTCGAACACACGGCGCGCTGCATCGGCGGTTTCGGCATAGTTCAGCTCGCCGAGAGCATCGATCAGCAGAATGTCCAGTACGTCCCGCGCCCGTCCGGTTGCCCCAGGTCCAGTGCATGCATGAAGCTTCTGGGCCACCTGGTCTGAAAGACCCAGGCACCGAACCGGCGAAGTCACCGGAATTCCCAGTTCCGCCAGGCCCTGAACGTGGGGCTCAATCAGGTCAATCTGACCCGCGGTTGCCGGCCCGAGGTCGACTTCAATCGTCTGCCACGAGCGGGTTCGATATTCCACGGCAACCTCGATGCGAATTGTGTCGGCTTGTTCCATATCCCGAGTCCGGGCTTTGAGTCGAAATGTGAACTGATCGAAGCTCAAACGCAAGACATCCGACAGCGTTTGCATCCGGCTCTTGCGACTACCCTCAATACCCAGATCGAGATCCTTTGTGGCACGAGCGCGTTGGGCGAAGCGCAGTTCCATCGCCACACCGCCCTTGAGATAGTAGGCACCAAGGACGCCTTCCTGCATCGCCCTCTCGAGAACACCGCATAACGCCAGGAAGGAAACCCAGCGCCGAAGGCGCTCCTGATCGATACCCTGCTCCCGCGCGACGCGAGCGAGTCTTTTCTCCAGCCGCTCGGGCAATTTCGGAGTGGAACTCATGTGATCGCCGGTTCCATTTTGGTATGGACGGCACGAATGCTCTTCAGATGCTCTTCTACTCGTCGCCTGAGTTGCCTAGCCTCAGACTCCTGAATGAATCCTTCCCGGCGTGCGTCGGAGATGGCTTGCCGGATCAAGTCGACGCGCTCGCCCGATTTCAGAAGGTCGCCGATCGTTTTGGCGATTGTCGTCAGCGGCATTCCCTCATGGACCGTGATATCTCCGGGCATGAGATCTTCGCGATGCACTACGATGCCTTTTGGTTTTTGCCGCCTTAATCGTGCAGCCTTCGGGACCGTTATGTGTATAGACTGCGGGTTGGCGTCGGAAATCTCATATGCGCTGAGAGCAGTAGTATGTGAAATCGCAACCTGCGCAGGGCCACGGTTCGCCTTCGCCCAAAGGATCGCCTCCCGGTATTGCGAGAACCGGCCAGGCGTCAGGTAGGGAACACGAAAAACGCCGCGGGACGTTCGTTCGATCCGGCCGCGCTGCACGAGACGAGATAAGACCGAATCCGTGAAGCCAGCCTGGCGGGCGTTGTCGGCTGTCACCAGTCCATCGTTCTCCTCGGCGAGCGATAAGAGTTCGGCGAAGCGTGATCGGGGCAAGATATTTTTCTCCTCAGCTACCAGATGCTCTGTCAATATCTTTCCACACTGGAACTATTTTGACAACGATGAAACGGGTGACAAGCCGCCGTTGGAGTATTATGATCACCGGCCAAAAATAAACGTTCCAGAAAAACGTTCCCGTTTGACGATATGCTAATATGAAAAATTAGGAGGATAATCCCAGTGCACCCCTCTGCGACGGACACGATTCCTCGTGCCTCGATTGAGCAGATCTTTGGAGTTCTTCGATTTCTCGTGGCCCAAGGTGGCCGGACCACCTTTGACGCCGTCAGAGTTCACCTCCTCGCGTCATCCAGGCGCCGAGCGCCAAATACTTCTACTGCTATGTGGACAGTGGCGCGCGATGTCCTGACCGAACTGGAAAAGCTGGGATTTTCTACGGTCGGAGTTTTGCCCCGCAGGCTTTCAGATGTTTCTCGACTACGAGAGACGCCCTGCGAACTATCGCAGGCGGGTTCCGACATGGCGCAGCTGCAGCCCGGAAAGGCCTACGATGCTTTGCTTATCCGTTGGTTGACCGACCATGCCTATTTTCGCCGCCTCATCGCGCGACTACTGCAATCTCCGCTATTCGTTCCAGACGTGACCAACATGGGACAGATCGGACTGGACATGGCCAAAGGAATATCTGCGTCAGCCATCTCTTCCGGGCTGGCGACAAATTGTGGTTCTCGGCTAGAAGCCGCAGGCTGTCCGTCAGAGAAGCTGACGGTATTCCGCGCGAGCGTTGAACGGAGGGCAATCGACCAAGCAGCCGTATTCAGCACGGGAGGCATGGATGCAAAACGTCTAATTGACATCGTGCAGGACGCGATTGTGCTTCCGGCCTTACTGGAGGCGGAGGGTCTGCCGTTCGATCCTGTGACATTTCAGCACATGTTGAAATGCGCTCAGGAATTTTTTTGCGCCGCCTGGACAACTTCGCATCCTCGCTTTAGCGGGCGTGTTGCATTTGCAACCTGCGAGTACGACGGTCCCCTTCACAACGACGGCGTTGGCCCTCTAAGCCAAGTGATGCACCATGGCTTTTCCTACGCGGAACCGCTTTTCATGAAGGCCATCCGAGAAGCGTACGTTGATACAGCCGGGGGGACTGGCGGGTACGTGAGTGCGTACGCTATCCGCGCTGAGGTCTGTCTTAGTTTACGGATTCCGCTTGCAGTGTTCGCGCGCTGCCTCGAATCGCTCATCTCCGGCGGCCCTCAGGCCGAGCTGACGGTTTATACGGAACTACCGTTTGAGCCTCCACCGCAGGGCGAAAACTATGTGGAACTAGGTCGGCGACGCATCGGTCGATTGAAACTTGTCTTCAAACCGGGAGATTGATAAATGGCGATTAAATCTTATCTAGAGACGAAGTACGGTTTATTGAAAAACCCATTTCCGGGCAATGCCACCTATGGCGAAGACAGCCAGATGGTTTACGTCCCCGAGATGTTCGGTGAACAACGAAAGGAGTTTCTCCGTAAGTTTGTACTCGCGCCCCTTGAGAACGGTCAACCTTTGATCGGCGCCGTTTGGTCCGTAGTACCGGGCGACCCGGAGGCGCGCGGCTTCGGAAAATCGACACTGATGGGGGAGGAAGCAAAGCTCATCAACCAAGACTTCGGCAGAGGAACGCTGACACTGTTGGACGTTCCCGAAGAGGAGGCGCGTGAGAACCCGATTCTGTGCAGCTACGTTTCGTTTAACACCAAGGCACAAGGTGGAATTGCAAATATTGACGCCGCGGCGTTCCACCTAACCCGCTTTATCCTGCGCCAATCTCACGAAGGAGGCGCGAGCATACATCAGGCGCTCCGGGAACTCGCGGCAGCGAGACTGATCGAACAAGGTCTGGCATCTCCCGGTGCTGAAACGGATTCCATCATCAATGCGGTTCGCGAACGGTTCAGAAAACTGGCAAGCACCATCGACATCAGGAACCTCCTGGAGGACTATCTTCAGCATCTTGCGTCGCCCGACACGGAAGCTCTCCAGAAATTTCTGGCCGACGAGGTTGGTACTTGGCACCATGATCGCAACGGACTAAAGTACCTGCAGATTTTCGTCGCTTTTGCAGAATTGGCAGGCATCGAGCACATGACATTTTTCGTAGATCAAGTTGAGGATTTCACTTCCCAGGCCGGATCGGCGAAGCTCCAAAAAAACGTCAAGATTATTCGCGATGCACTCATTGAAACCGAGCCATTTTCGTCACGCGTGTCATTCGTGTTCCAATTTCACCCGGACGCATACGAAAAGCTTAGGGATGCATGGCTACATGAGGACTTGCGTTCACTGGCATGGGATGAACCGCTTAACGCGCCCTACGTCATTGTCCTCACTGGACTTCAAACATTCGAGGCGGCGAGATTATTGGCTGAAAAATGCCTCAACCACCCATCAGTCGTGGCCAAGAATCGTCAAGCGGGTATCTATCCCTTCACTGAAGGAGGACTCAGGCTTGTTTGGGAGGCCACAAGGCCCCGGCCAAGGTGGTTTCTTCGCGTTCTTCATGACCTTCTTCAGCTCGGGAAAGACGCGCGTATCGATGTGATTGATGAGGCATTCATCAAGCCAAATCTTGAAGGACTCAGTTCCACCGCCCGCGTAGCGGATGCGGATGGGGAAGATCACGACGACCGCTTGGCTTGAGATCAGGTATGTGGTGGTTGCGCGAAAGACTTCCGGGCTGGCCACCACTCCTGCCAGAAAACGTTCTTGAACTGCTCGTTCAAGCCTACGCCGTTGTAGAGGTGGGTGGTCTCGCGGGAACGGGTCCCGACCGCGGCAGGAACTTCGAGCGCCTGTTCTATAAGATGTGTGATCGCCTGGGCGTGCACCTGACGGAGAAAGCCGGCGGTCGCTCGGTCGCGGGACAGCGGAGCGCGTCTGGTTTTGCTCACGAAGTCGATGCCGCAACAAAGGCGGCGAGCGCCACAACATATTGGGAGCTGAAGCACCTCTCGTCGCCTCTTGAGAAGAACGAATTGCTGATCTTCAACGGTAAAGGATTAGACTTCATCTACGATGCGGGACACCTCTTTAAATCGGCGCCGCTTCTTCGGTTTCTGCTCTCTGGCCGGAACATTCGGGACGACTGCAGAGTGTTTGCCATTCAATGGGGGATCATCGTCATCGAACCGGGAAGATTGGTCTTGCCGTTCTTGTACGAAGCCTTGGCACGGGGTTTATGTGTGGGCCTGAGCGACGCAGAGGAAGCAGCAATTCGCGAGCTTGTCCCGTGGGGTTGCCGACCGCTCCAAGCCGTTTTACAAGATATCGCTTCACGCTGTAGTCCGGGCGGCCTTTCTAGCGTCCACGCATCCGTTCTCCGGAGGGCCAAAGAGGTAATTGACATGCAAGAACAGATCGGTACGGATATCCTCGACGCAATCGAAGACGTTTATCCGGACTGGGTGAACGATTTGGCGCAGGAAGTGTGGACGGACGTGGGCGGCTGGTAGTGGAGACCGTCGCCGTCGGCACTCCCATATAGCGTAGAATCAATGGTTTGATCCACAGGCGAAAAGACGCTCCGTTCACCCGGCTCGGCTGCCGCCAGTGCGCCGATTCCAGACTATGCCGCAACCGCCCAACCGTTACACAAGCCGCATTCAGAAGGGCGGAGCGCTGCTTGAGGAGATGCGCCAGCTCGTTCTGCTGTGGAGCGATGCACCTGTAGCGGAGAACCGGGCGGAGATCATCCGTTCCAACCCCTTAAACAAGGCAACACGGGCCAGGATTGCGGACGTCCTGAATCGGGTCTTCATTCCGAGGTTCGTCGAGGGGCCGATCCCGAACGCATGGAAACTCCTCCGACCGCTGGAGGAACTCGGGCCGTCGCTTTCGATTGTTCGCCCTGTCTATTTCTGGCTGACAGCTCTCGCTGAACCACTGATGGCGGATCTCTGCACCGAATTTCTCTGTGCGCACCGCGCGAGTGGACTGTTTTCCATCACCACCGAAGACGCCGCGGCATGGGTTGAAAGCAAGGGATCAGGCTGGGCCAATGTCGTGAACCTCAAGGTGACGCGCGCGATGCTTGCTGCGCTCCGGGATTTCGGGGTCCTCGAAGGCAAAGCGCACAAACGGCTCGCGAATCAGAGCCTTTCGCCCCAAAGTTTCGCTTGGCTGGCGTTTTGCTTCCATCTCAACGGCCGCACCGGCCGCAAGTTGCTTGAACATCCCGACTGGCGCCTATTCACGATGAGCCCCGCCGACGTTGAACACCTATTTTTCGAGTGCCACCAGATGAAGTTGCTCGAATATCACGCCGCCGGAAGTACGATTGTGCTGGAGTTCCCGGCTTCCACTCCAGAGGAGTACGCGAATGTTGTCGCTCGACGCCAGGCTTGAGCTACTGAAGCAGGACCTGATTGCCGATCCTCCATCGTTTGTGATGACGCGCGAACTGCCGTTTGCGATCTTTCGTTACGATCCTCACGACCCCAATGAGTCCGAGTGGACCGTGAGGCGGAAGATCCAGATGCTCGGTACGCAAGTGGAAAACGCGAGCCGCCAACACGTGGCTACGATCTCGATGGCGTCCCTGTTCTGGCAGTCCATTCGGGAGTCGGAAGACGTGGCCGGGTTGATCGAACTGGAGCGGGATCACTCCTTCGAGGTCGCGGAGCGCCAGGTGAACCAGTATCTTTCCGATCCCGATTTCCGGCCCCTCTGCGATCTACTTCGGGAGCAGGAAGCAAAGCTGCCAGGCAACACGCGGGCGATTTTTCTGACGCACGCCACCGTTTTCGCCCCGAGCGCTTACCGGATCTCATCGCTCTTCGAGCAGTTGCATCGGAGCTTCCGTACGCCTACCGTCCTGTTTTATCCCGGCACCTGGAACCACTCGCTTAACTACATGAATCTTCGTTCGGACGATCAGGCATTGGGCAGCTATCGCGTCAAAATCTACGGGAGAGACTCATGACCAGAATCGCCGACCTGCTTGATCGCGATTTTTCGACGCCAATCGAGGAAATCATCAAGGTCAACAACACCGACGAAGACAGTGTCTATACGGAGTTGACCGAGTATGTGGCGACTACCAGGATTAAAACTGAGTACGAAAGGTTGTTCGCAGCGATGGCCGCTGCGCCGAAATCGCCGAACGAAGGCGTCGGTGTCTGGATATCGGGGTTTTTCGGTTCCGGCAAGTCCTCGTTTGCAAAGAACCTCGGGTATGTTTTGGGAAACCGCAGCGTACACAACCAGGGCGCGAGTGGTTTGTTCCTGAAGCAAGTGGACTCGACGCGGGTAACTCAGTACGTCGAGTATTTGAATCAGGCCGTGCCCTACGAAGTCTTCATGTTCGACGTACAGGTGGACCTCTCTGTACAGACGAACGCAGAGCAGATAGCCGAGGTGATGTACCGAGTTCTCCTCCGCGGCCTCGACTATGCCGAAGATTATGACCTCGCCGAACTCGAGATCGACCTGGAAAAAGAAAAGAATAAAGAGAAGAACCTGGACCGGTTTCGCGAACTCTGCAATCAGGAATACGGCGAAGATTGGGGCAAGGTCCGGAAGGGCAGCCAGAAATATGCCAAGGCTAGTTCTCTGCTGCATTTGCTTGACCCGAGGACCTACGCCGCTGCGGAGACGTGGCTCGAATCCTTACGGCTCAGCCGCCAGGCTCGCCGCCTCACCGTAAAGGACATTGTTGAGCGTTCCTTCGACCTCTGCGAACTGCGCTGTCCAGGGAAAGCATTTGCGTTCATCGTAGACGAAATGGGCCAATACGTGGCACGCAGCGCAGAGCGTCTCGAAAACCTTCGTGCCATCGTCGAGCAGTTCGGCAGGGAGAGTCTGGATCGCCTGAAGACCAAGAGAATTCCGGGGCCGGCATGGATCATTGTAACCGCGCAAGAGAAGCTTCAGGATGTCTATGACTACCTCACGACAGGCCGCATCGATCTCCCGAAACTACAGGATCGGTTCAAATACCAGATCGATCTATCGCCGGAGGATATTCGCCAGGTCGCAACACGTCGCGTCCTGCGCAAGAAAGAGAGTCAGAAGTACATTCTCAGAGATCTCTACAAGCGTTCGGGGCCTGTCCTGATACAGAACGTCAAGCTCGAACGTTCGTCGCGTAAGACGGAATTTGACGAGGAGGAATTCGTTCAGTTCTATCCATACCTGCCGCATCTGATCGATCTGTCGATCGACATCATGACTGGCATCCGCCTGCAGCCGAATGCACCGAAGCACTTGGGCGGCAGCAACCGAACGATCATCAAGCAGTCTTTCGAAATGC
Organism: Terriglobia bacterium; assembly: GCA_963764845.1. Taxonomy (GTDB): domain Bacteria; phylum Acidobacteriota; class Terriglobia; order Bryobacterales; family Bryobacteraceae; genus BOG-234. The sequence continues at coordinate 89,418 of CAVXUE010000004.1, forward strand.
TTGTTTCGGACCGGACACGGCTGGCAGAGGAGGCCGTCGGCGCGCTTGTCAGCATCGACAAGATCTACGAACTCGTCGAAGGCAACATCCCGTCAGAGAAACAGAAGGACATTCTGGACATTCGCCAGCGCTTTGACGACGACCAGGCCAATGCGGGAATGGCGTCACGCGTGGCGAAGGCCGTCTGCCTGATGGAATTCGCCAAACGAGACCTGCCCCGAACGACGAAGAATATCGCCGCCCTCCTAGTTCGCAATGTGACAGAGGCGCCCCCAGTGCCTGGCGTGGAGGCCATCCTGCTTCGTCTCAAGGAAGCCCAGTTCGTCCGTGCAACCGAAGACGGATGGAAGCTCCAGACGGCGGAAGAGAAGAGTTGGGAACAGGAGAAACGGGGCTACGCCGCGCCCAATCGGAACGAACGGGCCGAGATTCTCCGCACGGCGGTGAAGGAGGTGTTTGAATCCGCGAAAGCGGTGAGGGTTACCTATAAGAATCTTCGGAGTTTTGACTTTGCTCTGGCGTTGGATGGGCAAACGATTCCATCCAGCGGAAAGTCGGCGCGCATCCCGCTGCAATTGAGCAGCGTGCACGAGAGCGAAGACTTCGCCAGGCGCTGTTCGGCGGTTGCTACAGAAAGCCTTCAAAGCGCCAATAAGGATTCCATTCACTGGGTTTTCCCAATCGCTCGTCAGACGGAGGCGTCGATTGAAGATCTCCACGCGTCAAGGCGGATGATCGCCAAGTACGACCATGCCGCCGCCCAGCAACAGCTCCGCGACGGCGACAAGGCCCTGCTCCAGGCCGAACACTCCAGCAGAGAGCGGGCAAACACCCAACTACTCTCAAGCCTCGAAAAAGATCTTCAGTCGGGCGTGGGCTTCTTCCGCACACTCCGGCATGAAGCGGGCGATCTGGGTCACGAGCTCGCGGCCATGATCCGCGCGCTCGCGGAGCGAGCAATCCCGGATCTATATCCAAAGCTGGAAATGGGCTCGCGCGAAGTGGACGGAACGGAGGCGGAGGAATTTCTCAAGCAGGCCAACCTGAGCAATCTGCCACCTCTGTTCCATTCGGGAGAAAAAGGACTCGGCCTGGTCACAAAGGCAGAGGGCGGGCGCTTCGTTCCCAACCCAAAGGCGGAGATCGCTCAGGAGATTCTCACGTATCTCAGGCGAGAGCACTCCTACGGGAACAAAGTTACGGGTGCCGCCCTGACTGAATATTTCGGCGGATTGGGCTACGCGTGGCCGTCCGAAATCGTCCGTCTGGTGGTGGCAGTTCTGTTCCGAGCCAGCGCAATCGAAGTAACCCATCAGGCACGCCGTTATCGGAACTATCAGGAGCCACAGGCCCGCGCGCCGTTCGCTACAAACCCGGCGTTCCGCTCGGCCAGCTTCTCGCCGCGGGAGTCCATCGACCTCAAGACGCTCACCAGGGCTGTCCAGGAACTCGAAGCAATGCTCGGTCGCGAAGTAGATGTAGAGGAATCGGCCATCGCCGAAGAATTTCAAAAACTCGCGAGACTGGAAAGAGAACAGGCGCTGCCCGCTCGCGAGAAGGCTAAAGCACACAACCTTCCCGTGGAAACGCTCCTCGCGGACTGGGTGGAAAGTTTACAGGTTGTTGTTGGCAGCCAGTCCGACGACTGCGTCCGCATGCTGGCCGGCGAAGGCAAGAGTCTTCGGGAGCAGCGCGAGAAGGCGCAACGCATCCGCGCCTTTCTTACCGACGCAAATATCCAAATCGTTCAGCGCGGGCGCGCGGTGCTTCGGGACCAGGTTCCGCTACTCATCAGATCGACCGGTCAGGAAGTCGGCCCGGCGGAGACGATCTCCAGCGTATTGTCCGATGCCGAGATCCCCAGTCGCTTGAACGATCTTGTGCAGGCTTCGAATGCCGTCGATTCCGCATATCGGACGCGCTTTGGGGATCGACACCAGTTGCGGCTAACGGAGTACCGCAACGCGATCCAATTCATTAAAGACCACACGGACTATCGATCCCTTGAACCGGCAGAAGCTGAGCCCGCTCTTACGCCGCTGGTGCGGCGCGCAGCTGAAACATTCGATCTGCCTGCTTACACTGCTGCCGATCGCGCGACTGGCGCGACGCTCGCCACCCTGGAAGACGATCTTGAACTGCTGCCCTCTCTGCAGGCGGGCGCGCAGAATCGATTGGCTCAGCTTCGAGATTCGAAGGAGGCGACTGAGGAGGCGGTCGAAGTGATCCGCCTGGGCGACTTCCTCCCGAAGAGCCAGCCACTCACCGATTTCTCCGATGATGAAATCGAGGCCGCATTGGAGAAGCTGAAGCAGAAGCTTTACGCGTTGCGCGAACTCAAACGGCGGGTTCTGTGGGACTAATATCGATGACTCCCAGGCAGGTATTCGAAGACAGTTTCCGGATGGCCGAACTGCTGATCCACGTCTATCGTTTACTTGAAAACGACGGACTCCGGACTGATGGCCAGATGGTAGTGTCCCTCCGTGGTCTGCTGGAATGCGACAAGGACGAGCAGATTCAACTGATCGTCAACGCCATCTTCCTCGGCTGTATCCGGGAGAATGCCAACGTTCCGGGTGCGCAGCTAAGGCCCCAGTCTCTCCAGAATTTGCTTCGGCAGGCCGTCGTTTCGGGTTGCACGGCGTATGAGACGTATCTTTCGACGCTGCTGGCGGAACATATTCTCACCGTCATCGAGGTTCGGCAGCAGGACTTCTTTCCGGGCGATGCGGATGTGGTGAAGTACTTCGACGGCCTGTCGCTCGGAATCAACGAAGCCTTCCGGCTGTTGAATCAGGATGACAGGGCGGTGTTTCTCCGCAGCAAGATCGTCACGTTTGTGCAGAAGAAAAACCTTGGTTCAGTCGCCGGGCTGAAGACCGTCGGCCTTCTGCTGGGGGTTGAAGATCCCTGGAATTCGCTGGCGGCTCATCTGCACAAAGAACGGAAGGACCTGACAAAAACCGTAAGCGACGCCATCGAACGGCGGAACGCGATTGTCCATAAAGCCGACCGGAATCTGGAAGCAGACAACCTCGAAAAGCAACCCATAGCATTCGCCTGGACCCAACAGGCGGTCGATACGATCAAACACGTTTGTCTGGGTTTCGACGAACTGGTTGCGCTTCGGATGGCTCAACACCGCGCCGAGCTGGCGGCCCGTCACTTGGAGAATGCTCATGTCTGATTTGCGGTCATTCACCCTCTGGGCGCGCGGCGTGCTCACTCAGGAGGCGGCTGACCTGCTCCAGCAAGTCTACAGGCTGGACGCACAGACCGGCGCCCGCCTGCCCATTCCCAAGGGGCATCTCCTCGAAACCTCCGCCGACGCGGAGGTAAACCGCGAGAAGATCGAAAAGCTCCTTGAGGATGAAGTCGATGCGGGGCTGAAGCGCGACGAAGCTGTCACCAAATTGATCAGGGAGACGGCCTTCACGCATCTCAACCGTTTCGTAGCGTTCAAGCTGATGGAGGTAAGGGGGCTGGTCCGGAGCCCTCTTGCTCGTCGGCACGAAGCGAACGGTTTCAAGATGTGGCTGGGCAACCATCCAGACGAAGAAACGTTCTATACCCAGGGCGACAGCCCAAATGATCGCGACGGCTTTGGCGAGGCCCCTCGGGACCGAGCCTATCGCCATTTCCTGCTCTGGCAGTGCGGCGAGTTGGCAAAAGAGATCAGGGTTCTATTTGATCCAGACAGCGTGCCAAGCATGCTTTTCCCGCGGCCCGGCGTACTTAAGGATTTGATCGACGCGCTCAATGCCGACGACCGCAAGCAGGATTGGGTGGCGGGCAACGAGGAGACCGTCGGTTGGGTTTATCAGTATTTCAACGCCGAAGAAAAGGCGGCGGCCTTTGACAGAGTCTTCAAGAAAAAGAAGAAGTTCGAGAAGACCGACTTGCCGGCTGCAACTCAGGTGTTTACCCCGCGCTGGGTTGTTCGATTTCTGGTCGAAAACAGCCTCGGGCGGCTTTGGCTTTCGATGCACAACGACAGCCTGATAGGGGAGAAGCTGGTTTACCTGGTGCCACTGCCAGCGGACCCGCCCTCTATTGCGCTGAAGCCCGTGAAAGATATCCGCATCCTCGATCCGGCGACCGGCACCATGCACTTCGGCCTCGTGGCGTTCGATCTGCTGGCCGAGATGTACCGCGAGGAATTAACGCACGCCGGAACTGCTGGTTGGCCCGCCCAAGCATCCATTCAAAACGAAGTGGAGATTCCCGGCGCGATTCTCGCAAACAATCTGTTCGGGATTGATATCGACCTGCGAGCGGTGCAATTGGCGGCGCTGGCCCTTTACCTCAAGGCAAAAGCGACCAACAAGCAGTCGGTTCTAACCGAAAGCAACCTCGCTTGCTCCGACGTCGCGATCTTTCGCGGACAACACCTGAACAAGATTACCAGTGAGATGGCTCTCACCGGCGGCTTTACACGCGAACTTTTCGTCAAGTTCCGGGACAGCTTGGAAGAAGCCAGCATGATGGGCTCGCTGGTGCGCTTAGACCAGCATTTTCAAAACATACAGAGCGACCGGCTACGGCAGTCAATCGACAGCTACGTCGAGAAGAAGCGTGACGAAGGCGTTGATGAATCCTATTTTGCCGCCGAGACAGGCAAGGGTCTGCGTTTGTTGAACGTCCTCGAACGTCGCTACGACATCGTCTTCACAAATCCGCCGTACATGTCGAACCGCAATATGAATGCCGCGATGAGCGACTTCATGAAGCGCAACTACAAGAAGAGCAAAGGCGACCTGTATTCCGCGTTCATCGAGCGCTGCGCCGAACTACTCGGACCCGATGGACGGCTCGCGATGATTGCCCAGCAGTCTTTCATGTTCATTTCGAGCTTTGAGGGCTTACGGGATCTCCTGCTTGGCGCGACAGCAATCGAGTCCATGGCACACGTCGGGCCGCGAGCCTTTGCCGAAGTCACGGGGGAGAAGGTAAACACGACGGCTTTCGTATTGCGGCGGGAGCAGTTGGAGATGGAGCGGCGAGAGGCGCGGGGTGTGTATTTCCGCCTCGTGAAGGAGCCGGATGCGAACTCCAAGCGGACCGCCTTCGAGCAAATTCTCGCCCGCCGCCGAACCAGCCAATCCGACTCCCGTCTTTACGAATACCGCCAAGGCGACTTCACTGCCATCCCTGGCCGCCCCTGGGTTTACTGGATCACGCCGGGATTACGTCGCCTGTTTGAGCGGTTGAAGGGTCTGATCGATATCGCGGAACCGAGACAGGGCCTCGCGACAGCCGACAACTTCCGGTTCCTCAAGTTTTGGTGGGAGGTGGGTAAAACAAGGATTCGTTTTCGATGCGCATCTCAGGACGAGAGCCTGAATTCACCTGAGCGCTGGTATCCGTACATGAAGGGGGGCGGATTCATGCGATGGTATGGGAATCAGGAGTATGTGATCAACTATGGTCGCAACGGCAATGAATTGAAAGCATGGGCGGCTCCTCTTTACGGAAATTCGGGCTGGTCGCGAATCATAAAGTCGCCGGATTTTTATTTCCGACGGGGCGTTACGTGGACGGACTTGACAACTGGGAAGTTCAACGCCCGACTGTCGCCCGGCGGATTCGTCTTCGATGTTTCAGGCTCCTCGGTCTTCCCGGAAGACGCCGAACTTGTTCTCGGTGTTATGAATTCCACTTGGGCAAACTATGCGCTTAAGCTGATCAATCCGACCGTTCACGTTCAAGTTGGTGATCTCGCACGCCTGCCAATACCTGAACAGTCGAGTAATCAACTGCGGGACGCAGCAAGTAGCGCGATTGCCCTCGCTCGCGTTGACAGCGAGGAAGACGAAACCACCTATGACTTCATCGCCCCGCCGGCTTGGCTTGATGGCGTCAAACAGGTCACAGCTCGGCATCGTAATCTCAACGCGTTGGAAAAAGAGATGGACGAAGAAGTTTATCGGTTGTACGAGATCTCTTCAGCAGATCGGAGGGCTATTGAAGAGGAACTCGCGGACGCTCCCGCAATCGACGATGATGTCGATGAAGGCAAAGCAGATAGTGAGGTGGAGGACATCGACACGCAGGACGTTTCCCTCACGATCCAAGAAATCGCTCAACGGTGGGTTAGCTATGCCGTGGGCATCGCTTTGGGGCGGTTCCCACGCGCTGGCATAGAGCCTCTGATAAACGCCGATGGCATGTTGGTTGTCCACCGCGATCACCCCGATGATCTAGCTCAACGGGTCGTCGAGGTTCTGGCTGCGATTCATTCTGACTCTGAGGCCGGAACCATTATTCGAACGGCAATCTCCGGGAGTGCTGAGCTACGGGATGCGCTCGCCAGCTATCTGCTTGGCCCGTTTTTCAAGGCCCACGTCAAGCAATATCGTAAGCGTCCCGTCTATTGGCTGCTGCAATCGCCAAAGCAGAGCTTTAGCGTTTATCTTTTCCATGAGGGCGCGACGGACCAAACCGTTGCGCTGCTTCAAGGCAAGCGCTACTTGGGTGGCCGGATTTTCCAGGTGACGGAGCAGTTAAATCAAGCAACACAGAAGGAACTGGCCGCAGAAGGCAGAGAAAAGGCGCAATGGAAACGGAAGGCGCAGGAGGTAGCGGAAGAATTAGACGATCTGGAAGCCTTTCGGCAGGCAATTGATGCGACCAACGCCGAGGCCATCGTTAACGCTGATGGTCAGCCCGCTAGTGCGCGCTGGGTACCCGAAGTCGACGACGGTGTTCTGCTGAATGCCGCACCGCTCTACCGGCTCACGCCCGCCTGGAAAAAGGCCGACGCGAAGCTGGATTTGAGTAAGATCTGGAAAGCTCTAAAGGACGGCGAGTATCCATGGGCCCGGACCGCGATGCGCTATTGGCCGCGCGAGACCCTCGCTGCGTGCAAAGACAACAAGAGCTACCGGATCGCTCACGGGCTGGAATAGATCATGGGCGCGATCACGGAGGCTATCGAGAAGCTCGTCGGCGAATACATCCGCGACACGGGGCTGGTCCTGTGGTTTGACCCCGAACGGCACTACGAGGGTGTGATCCGCTCGGGCCTCAAAGCCGGGCAGGACCATCTTCTGGTGTTCGACGGGAGCTTCTATAAGCTGCGTCTTGAAGCAGAGCCCTTCCTCCGGGGGCTGGACCCGCCAAAGCTCCTTATCTATTTACCAGTTTCATGGGAAGACGCGCGTGAACCACTGGCCGAAATGCTGGAGTTGGGAGTAGATCTTCGTCCCAAGGTTCCGGGCAATCGCAACACGCGTCTGGCGGTTGTGGCACGCGGCGCGCTGAAGGGCCGCGTGGCTGAAGTGCGACTGGAAGACCTGGACAAGCAGATCGAGCAAGGAGGGCTCACGCTGGATGAACTGGAGGAACTGGCGCTGGGCGGCGGAAGCAACGCTCTGCCGACGGCGCTGGCCGTTCATTTTGGCACGACCGTTATCGACGAAGCGGCTATGAATTTTCTGGCGCTGCCTGAACGCGATGCCGAGTTGGCGTCACGGAACGGATTGGGCGACTGGGCGAGGGTGCTTGGCCCACAATATGGACTCCGAATTGGTCTAGAGGAAACCGCGAGCAGCCTTCGAGGCGCGCTCGCCCAACAAGCGCTGACCTGCGAACTGCTGGCCACGTTGGGTGGCGATATGCCGGAACCGTTGCGAAACGCGGTTCCGACAACGGATACTGCTGCGGCAGCGCGCGCAGCGGGATTGGCACGGGAATGGCGCAATCGGCGCGATATCGCGGCAAGGTATTCGACATCGGCTTCGGCGGTGGAACGGGCACTACATCTGGAGGCGATTGAGTTTACGGACTTGGCGCTGGAAAGAGTGGAGACGTTTCCGTCAATGGAGCGGAGGCTCTTGCGAAGAGTTGCGGTGCAACTCCAGTCCGATCCGTCCGCTGCGCGGATTGCGGAGAAACGCCAGACGGGATTCTGGGCGGAACAGGATACGGAACTGCAGGCGGCGTGGACGCTGGTCTTGCAGGCCGGACAGTTGCTGGAACGCGCACGGGAGATCGAAAAGGGCCTTGCCGCGCGCAGCTATTCCGCGGCGGAGTTGATCGAACGCTACACGGGCGACGCGAACTGGGCCGAGCTTGATACACTGCACCGGCGATTGGAACGGCGCGCTTCCAGCCTGGAGTTCGCGTTCGCAAATCCCGCCGAGGAGGTTGAACAGCTTGTGCATTTGGCGCGGAGGCGGCATCAGGAGGTTTCTGGCGCCGTGGCGGAGCGGTTCGTGCGAGCCTGGAGAACGGAAGGATTCGGAGTCGCCGGAATTACGCGGCAGACCGAGATATTCGACAGGTTTATCGCGCCGCAAATCGGGGCGGCCAAGCGCCGCCGGATCGCCTACATATTGGTGGATGCCCTGCGGTGGGAACTTGCAAAGGAACTCCCGGAGGTCCTGGGCGGAGATTTTACGGCGCAGATCGAGTTGGCGATCGGAACCGCTCCGAGCATTACTGAAATTGGGATGGCAGCGCTGCTGCCCTCGGCGGCGAGCGGCTTGCAAGTCGGCGGGAGCAACAAACTGCAAGTGAGCGTGCATGGGAAAGTGCTCAAGAACCGCGCGGACCGAGTCGCTTATCTGAAAGAGCGGGCAGGGATTCCGGTCGTGGATCTGAGGCTGGAGGACCCGCGTAGCTTCCGTCGGAAGCTGAAGGAGCTTGGAGAGGGACCGGCGCTGATCCTTGTTACCTCGCGCGAGATCGACCAGAGCGGGGAGGACGAAATGACAGTTGCGCGGGAGCATATGGAACGCGTGCTGTCGCACCTGAGTCTGGCTCTGAGGAAGCTGGCGGAGGAGGGGGTGGAGCAATTCGTGATCGCCGCGGACCATGGATATCTCTACGGCGAGGAACTGGCGGAATCGGAGAAGATCGATCCACCAGGCGGCAAGACAACGTTGATCCACCGGCGCGTCTGGGCGGGCCTGGGTGCTGCGGCGAGCGATAGCTATCTCTTGACGGAGGTGTCGCGATTCGGCGCGGCCTCGGAACTGGAAATGGCGGTGCCGTGGAATCTGGCGGCTTTCAGAACCGCAGGGCCGACCGCGTATTTCCATGGGGGCTTGTCACCGCAGGAGATTCTTTTGCCGGTTATTCTGGTGACGCCGAAAGCGGTGGGGAGTGCGAAGGGCGCTCGGAAGCTCGCATGGGACCTTACCCCTGGCAGTGCCCGAGTGACAACGCGATTTCTGAGTGTCCGCGTGCAGGCCCATTCGGAGGGGCTGTTCGATGAGGCATGGCCGGTGGTTCGCGTGGAAGTGCGCGCTGCGGGCGAGCTATGTGCCATTCCTATGAGTGCCTCATATGGATTCCAGGAGGCGACCGGTTCGATTGCACTTCGGTCGATGGAAGGGGACCGGTCAACCACGGATGCAAATACGGTCGCTTTGATGTTGACGGCCAAAGTGCCCTCGAAGGGAACGGTCAGTATTCATGTGGTGGATGCGGCGACGGGCGTGGAACTGAAGAAGATGGAGAACGTGGAGGTGTCGATTGCCATCTAACGCGGCCGATTTGCTGGACAGGAAGATCAGTCAGGTATTTGCCGGCAAGGTCGTCCGCAAAGAATTGGTGCGCAAGCTGAAGTTTGGCTCGACCGTTCCGGTTTATGTACTGGAGTATCTGCTGGGTAAGTACTGCGCTACGGACGATCCACTGGCGGTACAGGCGGGCCTGAAGATCGTGAACTCAACGCTGGCCGAGAATTTTGTGCGGCCGGATGAAGCGAACCGGATTCAGTCGCTGGTCAAGGAAAAGGGCCGCTACACGCTGATCGATAAGGTGAAGGTTCGGTATCTGTCTGATGACGACAAGTATTGGGCGGAGATCGTAAATTTCGGCCACAAGTTCGTTCACATTCCGGACCGCTACGTGCGCGAATTCGACCGGTTGCTGGTGGACGGGGTCTGGTGTGAGGTGGAGCTTCGACACCAGTACGACGATCAGGCGTCGGGTAAGCGAAGCCCGTTCTGGATCGAAGAACTGCGTCCGATTCAGGTGGCCGCTTTCGATCCGGCGGAGTACAACCGCGGGCGTGAGGAGTTCACGACCGACGAGTGGATCGATTTGCTGATCCGGACGATTGGTCTGGAACCTTCGGGCATGGAGAAGCGCCTGAAGCTGCTCTATCTGCTGCGCCTGGTGCCGCTGACGGAACCGAACTACAACCTCATTGAACTGGGGCCTCGGGAAACCGGCAAGAGCTTCGGGTATCAGCAACTTTCGCCGTACGGAATTCTGCTGACAGGGCCGACGACTGTGGCGAACCTGTTTTACAACATCGCGACCAGCCGGATCGGGCTGGTTGGGTTGTGGGACGCGGTGGCGTTCGACGAAGTCGCGGATTTGCAGAAGATGCCGAAGGAGGTTGTGACCACGCTGAAAACGTACTGCGAAAGCGGGACGTTCGCGCGGGGGAAGGAACAACTTAGCGGTTCGGCGTCGATTGCGATGTTCGGGAATACGAATCAGCCGGTGGATGTGATGGTGCGGTCGTCGCACCTCTTCGCGCCCTTGCCCGAGGTGATCCGAGAGGATATGGCCTTTCTGGATCGGATTCACTACTACATTCCCGGTTGGGAAATTCCGAAGATGCAGATCGCGATGTTCACGCTGGGGTACGGGTTTGTCGTGGACTACCTCGCGGAAGCGCTGCGGGAACTACGGCGGCACAATTTCACGGAGGCCATCGATCATCATTTCGGCCTTGGATCGCAACTGAAGAGCCGGGATGTGAAGGCCGTTCGGAAGACAGTAGCTGGGTTGATTAAGCTGATTCACCCGCATGGGGTGGTTTCGCAGGCCGACCTGCGGGAGCTGTTGGAACTGGCGCTCGAAGGCCGGCGGCGTGTAAAAGAGCAACTGAAAAAAATGGGTTCGTTTGAATTTTTCCAGACGTCGTTCTCCTATATCGAAAAGGAGACAGGGGAAGAACGATACGTCGGCGTTCCAGAGGAGGGGGGCCGGAATCTGATTGCAACCGATCCGATGGAGCCGGGCGGCGTTTACGCAGCTTCTGTGGACGACCAGGGCAAGGTGGGGCTGACCCGCCTTGAAGTCGGCTGTTCGTCGGGCGCGGGGAGACTGAAACTCGCCGGTGGGATTGAGGGATCGATGAAGGAGTCGATTCAACGGGCGTTCGGATATCTGCATGCGAATAAAGTACGCTTCGGGATCGGCCACGATTTCGATAGCACGGATTTCCATGTGGAGGCAATCGACCTACTCCAGAACCGCGTCTCGGTCGAGTGCGGGCTGGCGCTGATTGTGGCGATTATCTCGGCGGTGAAGCGGTTGCCGGTGCAGGCGGCACTGGTAATCCTCGGCGACATCAGCATCCAGGGCAACATCAAAGGAGTGCGGACATTAGTGGAACCGTGCCAGCTTGCGATGGAGAACGGTGCCCGGCGCGCCCTGATTCCGATTGAGAACCGGCGGCAGTTTCTGGAAGTGTCGGGTGACGTGGCGGAGAGGCTGGACCCGATCTTTTATGGCGATGCACACGTAGCGGCCAATAAGGCGTTGGGAATCACCTAGAGAGAGGGATCGAAGACCTTCTGCGGGGGCGGCGGATCAGGTCGGGTTCGCGTTACCGTGGGCCACTGCCCGGCATTGCAGAAGTCGGAAAAAGGCCGCATCATGCGGTCCTCCGGATGCTTCCGGGCTCCAGTTGGAGTCGAAGCTTTGAGATCGCGCGTGTCTTAATCTGAGAGACGCGGCTTTCGTTGACGTGCATTTCGACAGCGACCTCGCGGCTCTGCCAGCCGAAGTCGTAAAGCAGCTCGATCACGCGATTCTCTCTCGGAGAGAGGCATCGGAGGGCCTCTCGGACTTCGGAGCGCAGCGCGAAAGCGGGTTGGGCCGGCGAGGCCAGGCGACGTACCGGAATCTGATCGAGGCTGACCGTTGCGGGCGGAATTCCGTAGCCCGTGGCGCTGAGGGCTGGTGCCGATGCGCGAACACGCCGCCGTTCAGTTCGCGAAAGCGGGTCTTCATCGCGGAGGAAATCCTGCATCGCTCCCCAGATTCTGTGCTGCGCGTAGGTTCTGAATTTCAGGCCACGGGTCTGATCGAAGCGGTCCACGGCATGGATCAGGCCGATCATGCCGGCACTGGCCAGATCGTCAAATGTGACGCAAGGCGGTACCCTGCGCTGGAAGCGTCTCGCGATTCTGTTCACCAGTTCGAGGTCCTGAAGGATTGCAGCGTCTCGGGCTGCGCCGTGGTTCGGAATGCTTTCGGTGTTGTTGCGGAGTTTCATTTTCGGTCCTTTTCTGCCCGTCTTGTTCGGGGCAACAAACAGCGAGCGGACCTGCTCCCGAAGACTCCACGAGCGGAGGGGGATCACCCACTCGCCGCCGCCGCAATCGGCGAGCGGAGCGCAGCGGAGGGCTGCACGAAACGGAACGAAGTGCAGTGAAGGAAGCCTGGGGATACCCGAGTGGAGGCGGGAGGGCGCAGGTAGGCCGATCAGGCCGTCAAGCGAAGCGTTGCTCGAACATACGGGCGGAAGGAACTGAAGAAACTACCGGCCTGGCCGTTGAGCAATCCGTATCGCAGAACCGTCGTCTGGAAGCCTTCATAGTCTGGGGCCGGATTCGCGAAGACTCCATGCAATTCGAAGCGACGAAGCATTCGCTTGACGGTGTCGGCAGATCGGTCTGGTAGCCGCACTCCGCCGGACTCGGGTTGATTCGAGAAATTCGGGATCTCGTATCAGAGAAGGAGCGATTCTTCGCCGCGATGCTCCCGCTTCCGAACTCCCGGCGGGCGATCCGCCAATCTCTCGGGGGGGCCGGAGTCACATCTGCCCGCGACGGTTCATCGGGCTCTGGTTCGGTCGTCTTCCAGACTCGGTAGCCCACGCTGAAAGCGCAAAGACAGACGCTCGCCGATTTCCACATCTCGGCCCAGGGAGGTCGAGGGAACGACGAAAAAGCTGTTGGCGGCAGTCGCCACCGCGATGTGCACGTCATCCTTCGCAACCGCGCGACCAGTGACGGGTCCGGTTTGAGGCGGTGTGCGTTGCGAGATGGGCATTTCTCGAATCGCGGTTTTCGAGGCGCGCATGTAAGCCTCCGCCATCTTCGCGACCTGATCGCGGCTGGGTTCCGCGGGTTTTGGGGTTTGGCTCACGTCGAGGTCGTCTTTCAGTTCCGGTGCTGAGTCGGCGCCCTGTTGATCGCCTTTGTCGAGGTCCAGCGCCGAATTGAGTTCAGCCTGACGCACAAGCAAGTGCTGAAGCCGTTCCTCGTGTTCGAAAAGGCGGTCTGCCTGTGCCTGGTAGTCCACCAACTCCTTCTCGATCCGGGCCACACGGCTTTGCTGGTCGTCCGCAAGCTTGTCCAGATTCCTCAACGTGTGCTCGATACTTTGGATCGTTCCAACCGGATTAACCGGGTTCAACTTGGCGGAGTATGTGGTCCGTCCGCGCACGAAGACGTCAGGAATGCGCTCGTCGTCCTGGAGCAATCCGAAGCCGCCAGCCTTGCCCTTGCTGAGAATCTCGAAGCCCCGAAAAACGCCCCGCGACTGTAAACTCTGATCGTCACGCCACGTGAGAATGGCGAAGGTCAATGCCGTGGCCGATTCTTCCCGCGCACACTTGCCGGAGAAAACGCGGTTGCCCACTGTCATTGCGAATTCGGCTGTATCGTTTTCGTTTCTGGTTGCGATGTCGGCTTCGATGCTCGCCAGGTGCAGCTTCGCTTCCGTTATCTGTCTAGGAAGGTCGCGAATCTCCCAGCGAATATGACGCTGCTGATTGGCATGTACCGCTCGAAGTTGATCCAGCTTGCGGACCTCGGTATCGATCTTGATCTTTTCGACGACGGCCGGATTGCCGGATGCAATTGCCTTGATCTCGGCGTAAGTGAGAGCGCCGCTCTCCAGATCCTCCGCGGAGCGCACCGACGTTTCTCCCCGCATCACCTGATGGATGAAGCGGGCCTTGGTTTCAAGCGTCTGCCACATGTAGGCGTCGAACGATCCCTCGGTGACATAACGGAAGATCTGAACCTCTTTATTCGAGTTCCCCTGACGCAAGATCCGGCCCTCCCGCTGCTCGATATCGCGGGGCCGCCACGGCGCGTCAAGATGATGAAGTGCTATCAGGAGCCGCTGAACGTTCGTGCCCGCGCCCATCTTCTCGGTCGATCCCAGCAGGATTCGGACCCTCCCGGCGATCACCGCATCGAAGAGCAGTTTCTTCGCAACGTCAGTCTCGGCGTCATGGATGAACGCGATCTCTGCAGCCGGCACCCCGGCCTGCACGAGCTTGGAGCGGACATCCTCATATACGTTGAACCGTTCCGGGTCCGGCGTCGAAAGGTCGCTGAAAACGAGCTGTGTGCAGCGTTCCTTCTCGCTGGCCTTCCATACGCTGACTATGCGAGCTACGGCGCGCTCGATTTTCGTCTCGACTTCGGGCTGTGCGTCTGGGTCGATCAACCGCATATCCAACGCCGCCTTCCGCCCTTCACCGGTGATCTTCAACATGTTGTCGACGGCAGGATCAACGCGTTGGGTCCTCAATCTCTCCGCGCGTTCGGTCAGCACCCGTATGAACGCCTTTAGCTCAGGACTGGCGGGAACGGCTTCGATAGCCGGTCTGCCATTCTCAAGTTCCGGTCGGGGAAGGTTCAGCATATCCGCCGTTTGCACATCTGCGGCGGTTCGGAACACAGACAGCAATTCGGGAAGGTTAATGAATTTGGCGAATCGCGTATGCATTCGGTATCCCGATCCGTCCGGGGCAAGTTCGAGGGATGTCACGGCTTCCGCAAAATTCGCCGCCCATGAATCGAAATGCTCGACGTTGCGTTCGGCCAGCATCTCCGGCGCCAGATAGCCGTGCTTCGATCTCGCCCGGTTCCAGATCCTTAGGCTGAACCTCGCGCAACGCTTCTACGTTTCGTTGATAGGCCGAGTCGAACCGCTCGGCAGCTTGCGCCATGACCAGTTTGGCGCGCACGTTGCCGCTGAGATAGCTGTCGGCGGTTTCCCATTCTCCGCCTTCGGGATTCCGGTAGGCCAGCGGCCCGAGTTCGCCCTGAAGGTCGGCCGCGCATCTCGCGGTTAGCGATTCCATGCGCGGCCAGTTGATCGCGCCAGTCTCATTGAGAGACACGAGCAGAGCCTCGGACGCAGCTTCGACACGCTCAACCGGGCGATAGCGCTCCAACGTGCGGCGGTTGAAGATCGGAGTCTTGGTTGCCCGCTTCGTCTCCGGGTTGAACTCTTCGAGCGAGAGCAGAAGGGGATGGTCGGGATCGCCAGCGAAAGCCTTTACGTTGTCGCGGGCGTTGAGGGGGCCATAGCGGGAGACAAAAAAGTCGTAAGTTCGATTCAGCTGGTTGCGGGCTTCAACGATGTTCCGGTCGTCTCCATCGGAGAGCTGGGTTCGGAACACCTCCCGCACCGCGTCGCGAACTTGAAGCATTCCTCGAACCCTTGCGCGGACGGAAGCCGGGAGGGCCAGAGGTTCGAATGTTTCACCATGACGGACGACGATTTGTCCATCACGATCAGCCAGCCCACCATCTTTAACGGCACCGACTGCCGGGATCTGCTCAAGGTCCGTTCGGAGAACCGGCCCTAGACTTTCTCTGTCCCGATAAACGTGTCCGGGAAGACGTGAGATGGCCTCGTCAAGAATGTTTGCGTCCAGAGTTCCGATCAGCTCCGGCACCAGGCCATACTGACCGTGTCCAACCTCCATCCGGCCCAGCATCATTTCCGGATGTCGGGCAAAGTACTCGTTGACCTCGATCAGCCCGTCTTCCGTTTCGATAGTGCCAAGATCCGCCCAGGTCTCTCCGGTACGCTGCATGTCCAGCGAACGCTTCTGAAGGAACAAGATGTCAGTGGTGACTTCGGTCCCCGCATTTGCCTTGAATGCCGTATTTGGGAGCCGTAGCGCGCCCAACAGCACCGCACCATCGGCCAGATGGCGGCGAACGGCGGAGTCCTTCTTGTCCATCGTGTAGTGGCTGGTGATGAGAGCCACAACTCCACCGGGGCGCACAACATCAAGGCACTTCGCCAGAAAGTAATCGTGAATCGCGCGCGTGAGGTGCGGGCTTCGCCGATACGCCGGATCGAACACCGGGTAGTTGCCAAATGGAATGTTGCCGATCACGGCATCGAAGAAGTTTCCCGGAAGCTGCGTCTCTTCAAGGGCCTTCGCATGGACATTCGAATCGGGGTAGAGATTACTAGCGATTCGAGCGGTTACGGAATCAAGCTCCACGCCTGTGCGTTTCGTGTCGGCGTAGAGACCTTCGGGCATCATGCCGAAGAAATGGCCCACGCCCATCGACGGCTCAAGAATGTGCGCTCCCGCCTGCAATCCGAAACGCTCCATCGCTTGCCACATCGCCTGTACGACTTCGGGAGAGGTGTAATGCGCATTCGGCGTCGAGGCGCGTGCCGAGGTGTACTCCTCCTCGCTGAGCGCGCCTTTCAACTCATCCGCGATCCCGCGCCAATCGTATGGCGGATACAAGGCAAACAAATTCGAGAGGGCGCCCCATCCCGTGTACTTGACGAGTACGGCCTTCTCGTCAGGTGTCGCCGGACGGGCTTCGGCTTCAATAGTCTTGAGCGTGCGGATAGCGGCCAGGTTGGCCTGTGCCTTCTGTTTCGGACTGCCCTCGCCGATGGCGTTGGCGGCAGTTATGCGGAGGTCGCGGGCAAGGGTTGATACGGGTCGAGGCTCGCTGGATCGAACGACAACTGCGGCTGATCCTCCTCGTCCGGAAGGAATGCCCATTCCCTCGTCGCGATCTCCCAGGCCGGTTGGTAGTCCATCTTCTGAACCACTGTCAAATCGTAAAGCAGGTTCCCCGTCAACTCCTGTGCCGCGTAGATCGCCTGCTGGAGCTGGTTCTCCTCCGTCAACTTCCGGACCGTCGCTGGCCGGTACCGCTTCCAGTGTTCGAGGATCTGGTGTCCGAGTGGCGTCAGTGTGTTGGTTTCGATCATCGCGGGACTCCGTTTCTAAAGTACCAAGAATTTCAACATCGGGAACGTCCGAGAAAAGGCTGAGCTGACCGATGTCTGCGGGCTGAATGCCAAATCGTGATTTTGCCATTGGCTGTTACCTGTTCGTGGAATTGCCCTCAGGAGTTGACCGCCATGAAAAGCGGTAGCCGGAACAGTCGCGCCCAGCTTCTCAGAGCAGCTGCCTGGTAAGCGGGAATCGTTGTTTCGTCGAACCAGAAACTGTTGCTGATTCCGATAATCGCGGTCGGGTGCTGAAGCATCGACGCGAGCATCGGGAACGTCAACATCTCCTCGTAGCAGATCAGCACGGCCGCACGTTGATGATCGACCTCGATAACGCCGGGACCATTGACTCGAAGGGGAACGCTGAAATTACTAAACGGTCGCCACATGCCGATCGGAACCGGCACTCTTTGATAAAGCTTGCCTGAGCTCGCACCCACGACGAGGAGCGCATTTTCGATCGATTCCGGACTCGAACGGATGGAGTCATGGACTGTGCCGAGCGACGATTCACCACTTTGAAGCGCGTCGATTGCGGCAGCGAAGTTGTACGCCGGGTGATTGTCTTTCACCCGTGCGTTGGACGGCAGGCCCGCGCCGATCACGAGTGTCTGGCCGCGCTTGCGGCATCCATCGAGAGTCCGGCGCCAGAACGCCTCTGTTGCCTCAGACCAGCGTGGAACGATGAACTCCGGAAAGATCAGGACGCGTGCCGATGTCTCCGCGGCCTTCTGCTGAATGAAAGCGGCGGCCGCGTAATCGTGGACGGGTTGCGAGACATCGCTGAAATGAGTGTTTACGCCAACCCATCCCGGAATTGTCGTACCTTCAACTGGGGTCCTCATGCGACCACTGATTGCAAGTAACCCGCACGATGCAAACGCGAGGCACGCTACTGCCAAACGAGCGCGCGGCACCATCACGCGGGCCGCGAGAAGAATTCCGGGCAGCAACGCGACCGCTGCGAGGCCAGCCCAGTTTGTAGAGGGGAAAAGATAGCCCGCAGCCGTCAGGGGCGAAATGAAGCCGATGATCCCCAGTGGCGGGATAGTCGTCGCAACGAAAGCCAACGGCACACGCCAGACGTAGGTCGCAGGCCGATCAGCCCAGGCGACCGTCCATGGCATCGAAAGCAGAGTCGCCGCGAAGAGCCATACTGCAAACGGAATGAGCGGACTCGCCACCGAACCGATGTAGCGCTGCAGACCGGGAATCATCGGCCACAGTCCAGCGGTGTAGTAACCAAGCGTGCTCTCGAATGCGTTCTTGCGAGACCTCGCCAGCAGGCACACGATTGGCATCCCGGCCGCCGCTGCAAGGCCGACCGGATGCCCGGTCGATACGGCCAGACCGATGGCTGTCGCGGCGCAGAAGGAGAGCGCATTTTCTGATCGTTGGGTCATAGGGTAATGAAGGGCTTCAGCCGGTGGCGAATGATACTCGTTGGAATCGGGCCGAAGTACCGGCTGTCGAAGCTCAACGGGTGATAGGACGATGCAACCCAGACGGTCCCTGAACTGACTCGATATGTTCCAAACGGGTAGTGAGGAAGGGGCCGCGCTTTACTGTCTTGAGATCGCGGCGCGGTATTCCCGAGCAGCTTCCCGTTTACCTTCAACCCTGATTCGGACAGACCCACCACATCGCCGGGCCTGGCGACGATTGGCTTCATCAGAGGATTGTCACCGTCCGGGCAGTTCCCCCGATTTCGGTACTGCCGCACAACTGACAGGCGCGAAAGAGGCTCCGGCGGACAGAACTCCGCGAGATTGGCGTCCGCCGCGGCGCTCACGCGATACAACCCGATAGGAAGTGAGCCGGTCGAATTGAACCGGATGCCTCCCCACGCACAAAGTCCAAATGCCGCAATAGACGTTACCGCCAACGCCAGAGCCGGCGCCTTCAGCCGGGATGCCTGTGGAAGCTCAAATCGGCCAGGTATCCATGGCTTCGTCATGATCCGGACCTCCATTCAATGAAGCCAATGCCGCGCCGTTTTCGCTCACTGCAGTTGCCGGCGGCGAGTTGCCGATAACATGGCAGGACTGAACGATCACCTCGTGGACCGTTCGTTCCGATCCGTCCTTCGGCGTGAACTTGCGCTGCTGGACCGTGCCCTCGATGAACAGGTTTGTGCCTTTGTCATACGTCAACGCCTGGTCGGCCAGAGAGTTGTAGAAAGTAAGGCTGTGCCAGTTCGTCTGGGTGACGGCCTGATTGTCCGCACCCTTGAAACGGTGCGACTCTCCGAGTCGGGCGTTGGCGACCTTCGTACCCGAAGGAAGGTACCGGGTCTCGGGTCTCGACGCGAGAAAACCGGCGATCTCGATGCGGTTCATTTGCATGATGTTTTCGCTCCAGTTGTGATTTCTTCAATGAAGCCCTGCATCCGCGGGCTCGGTTGTTCGTCAAGCGGGATCTCTTCACTGCCGGCGAATTCCGGCTCTGGCTCCGGTTCAAAAATCTCTGGTTTGCTGATCGCGTGGCGGGTGCGGTCAATTGGCGGCTGCTTAACGACGGCGCCATCTTCGATGGACCAGAACTTGTCCGGCGGTGCCAGTTGCGCCCGCGATGCGAGCACAGGGTCGGAGAAATAGAGCATCTGAGTGCCGAGAATCGGATGATGACCAGAGACGAAGATCAACATGTCGCCGGGCTCCACGATCCGTTCAGCGCTTCCCTCGCCTTCCTTCTTGGGCGGCTTGATGCGTCCCACTTCGTCCGGGGTCATCAGGGGCCGCTGGATGTGTTCAACGCTCGCATTGATGTGGCCCATGACGGGCGAAAGGCGCGAGCCGCTGAAGTTGTAGCTCGCCTTGGCGACCGTCGCGGTGCCCGTCATCTTCGACAGCAGCTCGGCCGTCTCAAACTGATTGGGTGCGAAGGCGATGCGTACATGGCAGTTCGACACGATGCTTTCGTTGGTGCCGTATGCATCCACAATCTGCCGAATGTCCTGCGTCACCAGGTACGCTTTCATGCCGTAGCCAGCCATATATGAGAGGGCGTCAGCGAAAATCTCCATGCGATTCAAGCTGGGAAATTCGTCGATCATAAGGAGCAGGCGATGTTTGTTCAGCTTCTGGTCGGTGCCTTCAAATGCCATCCGCTCAGTGAGCCTATTGACGACCATGGTGAACATCAAACGGATCAGGGGCCGAAGCCGAATCTTGTCCGAAGGGGGCACTACGAGATACAGAGAAACGGGGCGCTCGTGACTAACCAGATCACTGATGGAGAAG
Source organism: Terriglobia bacterium (assembly GCA_963764845.1). GTDB lineage: Bacteria > Acidobacteriota > Terriglobia > Bryobacterales > Bryobacteraceae > BOG-234. Next base: position 109,658 of record CAVXUE010000004.1, read on the forward strand.
TCACTGGCCGAGGTGTTCCGGGCTACCAGGGGATCGCTGTAAACCGTCAGCGCCGTCTTCGCCGTCGAAAGCACTCCACCGAAATCCTTGTCCTCTTTGTCGAGCATCTCCTGCACTTTTTCCCGAACCGTTGGATGAGTGCGGGTCGAACCTCCATCGGGCATCTGCCAGTGGTACTTGCCTTCAACGTCGTGGACGAAGTTGAGCAGGTCGTCAAGGGTCTCGCGGAACCCGGCCCCAGGCCGCGTGAACACGTTGGCCAGATCGCTCAGACAGGCGACTCGTTTGGATGCCGCGGCGGCATAGCAAACATGCAGGATCATGCCGGTCGTGATGGACGCCGCGGCGTCCTGCCAGTAACGTTCCTGAGGCGAATCCTCGCCGGTGCGCACGATCATGTTGGCGATGTTTTGTGCGTCTGATACATCGCGCGGAGTAAAGAGCCGAACCTCCTGGAGCGGATTAAAGCGCGAAGAGGAGTCCTGCTCGACCGGCGAGAACTTGAAACAGAGATGACCCTGACTGGCCCGAAAACCGGCCGTCTTCGCCCAGTTCTCGCCTTTGATGTCGTAGATGACCGCCGACTCCTCCCAGGCCAGAAGGGTCGGAATCACCAGGCTTATGCCTTTGCCGCTGCGCGTCGGCGCGAAGGCGAGAACGTGTTCCGGCCCGTTGTGCCGAAGGTAGTGAAGGTGATTTGAGGATGTGTCGCGCCAGCCGCCGACATAGACGCCGCGCCTGGCCGCGATCAATCCGGTGGCCTGAATGTCGTCGGGATTTGCCCAGCGCGCCGAGCCATGAATGTCCTCGGCGTTCTCCGACAGCTTTTGCGCGCGCCGATTCGCCAACAGAAAGAACGCGAATGCGGTAATCAGGGAACCGCCGAACGCGATCATCTCGCCGCGGAAGAGCGGTTCCCGAATCCACGGGTCGCGCGAAGTGCAGTAACGCCACCCCCAGGAGACCCACGCGAAAGGCTGGTACACCGCGAAGGCGCCGGACCGGAAGACCGGAACGCCCAGCGCCGGCTGAAAGTGAAATTCCTTCGCGATGTACTCTGTTGCCAGAAAGCAGGACAGAGTGATCAGAATGAATCCAAGAATCGTAGATCGCCAGTCGTACGAACCGAGAAAGCCCGGATCGCTCGGCCGGCGGTACATCGTAGTGTGTTTGTCCATGCGTTTGCCTCCGATCCGGACGTTTCTTCGCTGTCACCGCTCCATCGCTTGCGTCTTGCTGCGCTCGCGGACCTCGCGAACCAGCGCGTGAGCGTTGCTGTAGGTGATCGACAGCTTCTGTCCAGCGTGCGCTTCGCCGTCGAGGAGTTCCTTCGGATGAGCGATTGCCGACGATTTGGAGATTTGCTGCACCACGAAGTCGGCGGTCTCCCCGATGACGAACCCGCGGTAGATGCCGCTGTCAGTCATTGCAATGCTCGTACGCGCATCGTTTCCCAGTTGCTTTCGGGTTAGTTGTTCAGCAGCCCGAAGCGATTTCTCCGCACCATTGCGCAGCGGTTGCTTTAAAGCTTCCACGCCGTTCGTAGCGGGAGTCTGCGTGGCGGGATCAAGCGCCACGGGGTAATCGGCTCCGGCCAGATTGTCGTGGATTCTCAGCGTGCCGTCCTGCGGACGGAAACGGCCAACGGCCTGACCCGACTCCTGCATGACGGGCTCAGGGTTCGGAACCGTTAAATCGGGCTGGGCTTCGAGATCCGACTGGATTCGAGCGGCTTCCTGCTCCAGCGCCGCCGCCGAGGTCTCGGGCGAAGCGACCAGAGACTGAGCGAAGGACTTGTCGCGTTCCAGCGCCAGAAGAAACTCGCTGGCCCGCGACGCGTCGTAAGCGGCCCGGAAAATTTCGTTCTTGTCGTCGCGGAGCGCCTTGATCCAGGAACTCACGTACGAGGCGTGCTGCCCCGGATCGTGCGGGATTCCGCGTTCAGCAGCCAGAAACAGGCTCGCCAGTTCGGCGCGCAGTTCTTCGCGCGCGTAATTCTGATCGCCGAATCGGTAGGACTCGTTCAGGGTCTGGCGATTCAAGCGGTCGGGGTGCCCGGTCCAGTGCGCCAGTTCGTGGAGCGCGGTTCCGTAATAGCCCGGCGCGTCGTGAAAAAGCTCGCGGAGCGGAAGGTGGATGGAGTCGGTTGAGCGCGAATAAAAGGCGCGGTCGGCCTGATCGTGTGTAATCTCCGCGCCCGAGTTTCGAAGGATCTGCTCGCCGGTTTCAATGGCGGCGAACGTGGAATGAGCTCTTGGCTCCTGGGCGGGAATTCGATCAATCTGTCTGGCGTTGAAGACGGTGTAGACGCGATGGATAAAGCGGGATTCAGTCTGCCGCCCGTTCTCTTCGTGGTCCGAGGCGTCACCGGCGGCGAGCGACTTGCCGTCTTTACTTTCGGCTCGCTTCTCCCAGAATTCGATCTGGGTACCTTTCTCGCCGCCCCGGACCTGCCAGTCGTTGGCGGCTGCTTGTTTGTAGGTCATCCAGCGCGGATCGTCAAATCCTTTGCGGATCGCCGACGCCATCAGGTAGATGGCATTGCCGCCGCGATATGGATTGTTCGAAGTGGGGTTGAAGGGCACGGCCAGGTTGCCGACCGTCGCCGCATCCCAGGGTTTCTGCCACGGGGCCACTCCCTGCTCCAGCATTTGGATGATGGACTCGGTGACCTCTTTGCGATAGTCGCGGCGTTCCGAGACCGGATTGCCTGCGGGTTGAGGGCTGGCCATGGCTCAGTCCTCCCTCTGGTTTGCCGCCATGGGCGTTATGACATCGGCAGCAAAATCGGTATCGGGATCTTCGTTTTCAAAGCCGGAGCCGGCGAGAACTTCGCCACCGATCCCGGCCAAATCTGCTTCTGCGTTGTCCAAAACTTTGTGAGTCTGCATACGCTCCTTCCTTCGGCACCGATTTGGGGTGCTACATATAACGGCTCAGGAACGAGTTTTTGGACAAAAATCTTTCGGAAGGAGCAAAAGTCCGAGACGGCGCGGCGGGTCATGTTCGTGTGGAACGGGATTTTTCGTGTGCGCAAGCTTGTGTTGGCATCGTCCCGCATCGCAGGCGCTAACGACTTATGGGGACTGATTTCCAAAAGCCCGGTACATGGTCAGGAAAAACAGGATCGGGGTGGAACCGGAACGGGAGAAATCCCCGATTCCGGAATCTTTATAAATCGGGGGAGTGCTGATATCGGGCGGCTCCATTAAACGTGTTATGACAACCACCGATAGCTGAAAACTGACTTCAGAAAGAGACTTGAAGTTGGGAATTTCGGCTGTAGAGGGCCGCGCCCGTGCGTGAGGCTATTACGGCTTCCAGGGAAACTTGAACACGTCCTGCCAATCAAAGATGATTGTCGGCATCAGCTCGGTAAGACTGCCGCCTTTGAGCAGCCCCCAATATCGGATCACAATCTTTTCCATCGTCTTGTTGGCCGCGGTGAGATCATGAAACGTCGGAAAGGGTCTGGCCGGGTCTCGTCGGTCGAAGTGCGCCACGCGACGGTCGGCGTATGCCTCCACCTTGACGGCGCTCGCGCAAAGGTCTGCAATCTGCTGCTCTACCAAGGCAACAGGAATACGATTCACTCCGACCCCGGCAACGCGGTCAAAGCTGCGTTCGCCCATCTGGACGACATACTTTTCCTTTCCCGCGTAGAGGCTCATATAGTGCTCGCGTGAAACCAGTTCGGGGAACTTTTTGATTTCCTCCAAAAAGCCTCGGAGAGAAATGCTTTGCTTGTCGAGCTTGACCTGGCGGCGGACGGCGATCATCGAGGAATTCTTAAACCCGTCCGCGATCCAGCGGGTGAAAAGGCCTGATGCGTCCTTAAAATTGTCGTTTTCCTTGACGATCTTCTGAAGCTCCCAGAATAGATGCTCGTTAACGAGAAGCTGCTGGACCTCACGGTAGATGTCTTCGAGCCATTTGATTAGGCGGTCCCGGCGTTCGGTTTCCGTTATTTGCATCAGTCACCGCCCTCCGCCGCCAGTGTAGTACGTGGGATGCTTGCGCTTCCGGGTTCGAGGAATTCGAGGAATTCGGCTCTGTAGTGGCCCGCGCGTGGGCCGTTGCTATCGACCTGGCGAACTTGAAATGATGAAGGTTCCCCCGTCTCATGACCCCGGAGATTTCACATGAACACCATTACGTGCCGCGCTGGTATCAGAAGCGATTTCTCGCTCTGGGCCAGGACAAGCTCTGGTATTTAGATCTGAAGCCCGAGAAGGTTGTGATCGACCGGCAACGGTCCTACACGAGACAGGCACTTCGAAGAATGTATCCGGCAGAATGCTTCTGGCTTAAGGATCTGTATATCCTGCGGTTCGGGAGAAACGTCACTGACGTAATCGAGAAAGTTTTCTTCGGTACGGTCGATGCCCGTGGGCACAAGTCAGTTCAGTTTTTCGCTACGCAGCCTATCGATCGAATTGGGTTGAATCCGGCCCACAGCGGCCTCTTAGGATTCATAGCGGCGCAGAGATTGCGGACGCCTCGTGGTTTGGATTGGCTCAGGAAACAGGCGGGAGTGCAAGATCAGAATCGCGTTCTCATGGTCATGCGGGAAATGTTCGAGGCCTATAACGCGATGTGGATGGAAGGAACCTGGGAGATCGTAAGCGCGCGCAATTCCGCGACGAAGTTCATTATCAGCGACGACCCCGTGACATTCTTCAATCGAAAGATATATCCGGGAGAAGCTGCCTACCCTGGAGGAGATGATTTCCCAAAGGTCGGCACGAGAACGCTTTTCCCGCTTGGCCCTGACTTCTGTCTGGTCATCACTCATCTTCAGCTCATTCGAAATCCGAGGTGCAAACCGCTTGAAACGCGCGTGAATGCCCGCCTATTCGGGACGACTCTCGGTTATCTTGTAGGCATCCAAAATGAGCGTGAGGTTGATGAGATTGACGTTGCCCGTATCAATTACATATTGAAAATGAGGGCGACAAAATATATCGCGGCCGGCAGGAAAAGCGACTTGTATCCGGAAGCGATGCTCGGAAATGTTGAATGGGCGAAGCTCGACGACGATTGGTTTCTATTGCCGAACATATGGAAAGTGCATTTCACCACAGGAATGGTGATGGGCGGCGGACGCGGTCCGCACATCGCGATTGATGAATATGGCCGTGATCCGCGGAATCCCAACTATCAGGACCAGCGGCGGCGGGCACGCGAACACGAAACGTTCGAAGCCGGAAAGCGCGAGTGGGCAAAGAAACGCATCGGAAAGCCGCTGGCGCAGACTTTGGATGTTGGCCGAGAGAACTCCGTATACGACCGGCTCGTCCGGGAGTATTTGCAGGAGGAGGGGCTGTTACCAGCCGACTAGGGCTGGGTGCGCAACGGTGCTATTCGAAGGGAATAAAAGGCGCGGCGCGGGCGACAGCCTCGCCTGTCTCTTTCCCAGTCATCTTCGTGAAGCCTGGCTCCAACCTTTCCCGCACGGCATTTACCGCATCAAAAAGCCCGATCACCCAAGTGCCATAGTTGAACGGATCTGCGCGCATCTTCGTGCCCGTCTTCGAGGCGTGGCGAACGCCAAGATCAACATTCGCCATCTTTTTCAGCTCGCGCATTTCGTTGGTCGTTGCACCGATGGCAGATCCGATGTCTTCCCACGTTGTGCCCAATCCGACGACCAGCCATTCCAGGCCGCGATAGACGTAAACGAGTGCATCGTGGGGATGGGTGAGCGCGGTGTGAGCATCTTCTGCCGCCCGTCGTAGCATTGTGTGGGCGCTGAGTGCGCCAATCCATCCATATAAGGCGTGTTTGCAACCCTCTTCCATCGCGCATAGGTCGGGAGTCGGATGATCAAGCTGCGCGGTGAAATTGACGGCGTCGCCCGAAACATCTGTGAAGAGAACGCGCCCGGTGGGCTCTGGGATGAATAGACCGAACCCGCTGAGCAGGAGAGAAGCGGTGATTCGCCTCACCATAAAGTGGCTTTCCGCCGCCTGTTCATCCATATCGTGAGATAAAGGCGTGCCGAAGCGGATCATGGAAGCCCGCGTGCCGCCGCATGTGCATCTCAACTGGATATCCGTGCCTTTTTCCTGGTAGGAAAAATTGAACGCGGGCACGAAGTATCCGCGGCTGTTGTTCAAACGAAAAGCGCTGCTAACGAAATCTACAAGTCATTCTTGCATCCGCCACGGCCAGATAGGAGCGGTTCAAAACAACCCCATCTGCCTCTCTTCCGGGTCCGCAATCCCATGCACCTCCCGCCGGAAACAGAAAAGGAGTGTTAGAGGTCGGGATCGTCTTCGCCGGGGCGGTCTGGTGACGGCGCGCTATCCGCATCTTGCTGTGGTACTTCTGGCCGCCGCCTTTGAGCGGGGACCTTACTGATTCCGCTCTTCGAGCGGGCATTCGCGTTTGGCAGACTCTGGCCGCTCCTCTCTCGCGGGATAGGCGGTTTCTTTTGTGTTTGGCATTCCCGTGCTCGCCCCCATATAATGGGTCATAGCTAGAAGCACCCCCATATAGTGTGGCGCTTTAATTAAACTTCACAGACAGTGAAATTTTACTTGCTTTCGGTGAATCCCGCCTTTATACTCCGAATTGGGTGACCCGAATCGGTCATAGTGATCTTTGAAAGTAGTTTCCATGAATTCCGGGGTATTACAAGGCTCCGCTTCGGCGGGGTGACTCGCAAGGGTCTTTCGGGGTCGTATGGTTTGGCGCGAAGCGCACAAACGGCTGTAGAGACCTCAGTGTACAGGCAGTCTGTCGGACTCAGTATGTTCCATAAAGCAGGACCCGGCGTTAACGGCTGGCGCTTTGGAGGCGCCTGTCCATGGATACAACATTTTCAGAATGCGTCGTTGCGTTGAAAGACCTGCGGCGTACTGTTCACAGCGATACTGATCCGAGTATAGGCATGGCTCTCGAAGCGGTAATCAATAAATTAGAGGGCTATAAGGATAAGGCAAACATCGATGAAGCTGAGGTCAAAGTGACAATCGGGGAAGGACTGATGATAATCAGCACCTTTCTTAACTGTTGCGTGGGCCTGGCGGACTTGATGAGGCGCTTTTGACGGCTAGATACGACCCTCGGTGAACACCCAAAACCGGCCAGCCGTGATCACCTGAAAACCGGCCAGCCATAGCGACTCAGGACATTGACCGGATGGGGGAAGTTATCCTTCGTCCCCGTGAGCAATGTCTTGAACGAAGAAAAGAAACAGCAAGCAGTGGCGCTGGGGCGGCTGGGATGGTCGCTGCGACAGATACAGAAGGCCATCGGGGTACGTCGTGAGACGATCTCCGTCTACCTGAAGGCTGCGGGCGTCGCCATGCGGGCGCCGCGCGGCCAGATCATTCCGGCAAAACCGGCCAGCCGGGAAGACGAGGTGATCACCGACCCCGCGTGCGCAAAACCGGCCAGCCAGAGTGAGGTGATCACCGACTCCGGCGGGGAATCGGCCACTCTGGCGGAGGCAAAATCAGGTCCCCCGCCCGGCCGCAGTCCTTCGTCCAGCGCCTGCATACCTTACCGGGACGTGATCGAACTGGGGGTCTCACGTGGACGAAACGCCATGGCGATCTGGCAGGAGTTAGTGGATACCTGCGGCTTCGCCGGCGGCTACCAGAGCGTCAGGCGGTTTGTCTCCAAGTTGCACGGAAGCCCACACCGGGAAGCATGTGCCGTAATCGAGACCTCGCCCGGAGAAGAGGCGCAGGTCGATTATGGCGATGGCCCGATGGTCCGCGATCCGCAGAGCGGCAAGTATCGGCGAACACGGTTGTTCGTCCTGACTCTCGGCTACAGCCGGAAGTCAGTTCGTCTGCTGGTGTTTCGGTCCAGTTCGCAAACCTGGGCAGAACTGCACGAGAAAGCCTTTCGTCGTTTGGGTGGTGTCACCCGCGTTGTCGTCCTCGATAATCTGCGCGAAGGCGTTCTTACTCCCGACATATACGACCCCACGCTCAACCCGGTGTATAGCGACATGCTCCGGCACTACGGCGCTGTACCTCTGCCATGTCGCATCGGGCATCCGGATCGGAAAGGGAAAGTGGAAAGCGGCGTCGGACATGCGCAGAAGACGCCATTGAAGGGCCTGCGCTTTGAAACTCTTGAGGAGGCGCAAACCTATCTGGATCACTGGGAAGAGCGTTGGGCAGATACGCGCATTCACGGCACCACTAAACGCCAAGTCGCGGTTATGTTCGCTGAAGAACGGCCGTCTTTGTTGGAGTTGCCAGTCGAGCCGTTCCGTTACTACCTGTATGGCGAGCGAACGGTTCATCTGGACGGCTGTGTGGAGGTTGAAGCCGCTTATTACAGCGCCCCTCCCGGATGGATCGGCAGACGAGTGCAGGTGCAGTGGGATTCCCGGCAGGTGCGCCTGATCGATCCGCAGAACGGCCAGTTGTTGCGCGAACACATGCACCAGAAGCGCGGCGGTCATCGCATAAAAGACGAAGACCGATCCCGCAAGACCCCCACCGGCACGCAGCAACTGCTCTGCCGCGCCGATAAGGCCGGATCACAGATCGGCGTTCTTTGCCGTGGCATGTACCAGGCTCAGGGCGAGGTCGCGGTACGGCGCATTTTGGGCGTGCTGCATTTAGGCAAAAAGTACGGCGTGGCGCGAGTAGACGACGCCTGCACCGTAGCGCTCGAAGTCGGCGTCTGCGATTACCCGTTCGTGCGCCGTTATCTGGAGCGGAATCCGCAACTGCCGCTGAACTTGCGGCAGATCGATCCTCTCATTCGGCAACTCACGCTGTATCGCGACTTCATCGACAACAAGACCAATCAGGAGAGCAAGGAATGAACCTCATCGAATTACAACGTGCATTAGGGCAACTGCGGCTCGGCGGTATGGCCGCGGTGCTCGAAACCAGACTGCGCCAGGCTCAGGCCGAGGCCATGGCTCCCATCGATCTGATCTCGTGCCTGGTCACGGACGAACTGACCAGGCGAGGTGATCGGCTACTGGAAAGACGGCGCAAACAAGCAGCTTTCCGTGATCCGAACAGAACGCTGGATAACTTCGACTTTGCCTTCAACGCAAAGATGAATCGTAGTCTGGTATTCGATCTGGCCACATGTACCTTCATCGGAAAGCGGGAGGACGCGCTGTTTCTCGGGCCCGGCGGCACCGGCAAGAGCCACCTGGCCCAAGCCATCGGACAGGCGGCCATTCAACAGGGTTATCGCGTCCTATACCGGGAAACACACGTACTGCTCGATGATCTGGCCGAGGCGGTTGCCGACGGTACGCGCAAAGAGTTCATGGAGTCACTCACCACAGTGCCTCTGCTGATCATCGACGACTTCGGAATGCGAAAGCTGCCGATGACGGCCGCGGAAGACCTGCTGGAGATCGTCATGCGCCGCTACGAGCGCGCCAGCACACTACTGACATCGAATCGTCCCGTTGAAGACTGGGGAAAACTGCTCGGCGATGTGGCCGCGGTCTCTGCAATGCTCGACCGCCTCCTGCATCACGGTCACGTGCTCAAGTGCGGCCCTCGAAGCTGGCGCACCAAGACCGCACCAACATCGTAAGGACCGAAACTCTCTTTTTACTTGGGGACGCTGTCCCCAAACCCCTGGGATTTATCGCCTTACGGCCAGAATGTTCCTGCGAAGATCTATATAGATGGTCGAGCCTAATTTCGTCTGCCGCACATGTGGTCAAACCCACGAAGGAGTTCCCCAGAGTTTCGCCGCAGACTTTCCGGACATGTATGCCAACATGTCCGAATCTGATCGCGGCGCCCGCGCTCTGATCAGCTCAGACCAGTGCATCATCGACGAAGAGTGGTACTTTATCCGAGGCTGCCTCGAAATCGCGATACTCGACAGTAGTGAGGTGTTCGTCTGGGGCCTTTGGGCCTCAGTCAAGGAAGAAATATTCAATGAGATCTCAGAATCCTGGCAGGAAGAAGGCAGAGAAACGCGCAGGGGTCCCTTTAAAGCTCGGCTGGCAAATTCCCTATCTGTATACCCGGAAACGTTAAACCTGACGCTGCGGATTGTTATTCAACCGGCCGGCACACGCCCGCTCTTCATCCTCGAAGAGGAGCAGCACCCGCTGGCCATGGCACAACAGCACGGCATCTCGCGACTCGAAGCAATGGAACTCTCCGCAACCCTGCTTCACGTGCAAGGACCTTGGTCAAGATCTCCCCAGTAGTGACTTGGGGCGACTCGCGTCGCCCCGCCATTCCGGCCGCTGGGTCGGCGCTCCGGTCGCATCCCTGCGTTGCCGTATCCTCCGCCCAGGTAAGGTCAGTATACCGAGCCTGGAGCACAGATACTTGCACCGAAAGACCAAACTGCGCTACAAACAATGTTGTCCTGAGTCGCTAGGCTGGCCGGTTTTGAAGTGATCATACCTGGCCGGTTTTGGGGTGATCACCGAGGCGACAGACTGCCTTTTACAAAATTCATGGGAATGACACCACAATGGATATCGGTAAAGCAATACGACTGTGTCGAACCCAAAAAGGCTGGACACAGCTTGAATTAAGTAAACGTACCGGACTAACGGTCCCGCATCTTTCCATGATCGAGCACAATGATCGTGATCCGTCGATGGCGGCGATGCAGGCGCTGGCGAAGGCATTCGATGTGCCGTTGAATATTCTCGTTTTTCTTGGGTCTGATCCAACTGAGCTTACAGGCCTGAGTGACGAACTGAAGGAGAAACTGTCCCGTGCCGCCCTCACGTTGCTCGGCTTACCCAGTACTCGCCACCTCTTTTAGAACACGGCCGATTGGCACGATCACGGCGCTCGCGCGGATTCTCCGGTGTCCGGAAACAGAGTCCGCGCCAGACGGGCTTCTAACGCTGGCGGCACAGGCCAGCTCGCTGTATCGCAAGGCGGGTGGCAAGCGGAAAGCGGACGGAACAATCCGAGAGGTCTTCGACGCGATGTTCCCGCTTAAGACTGTGCAGGGTCGGATCCAGAACATGATCCTCAAGAACGTTCAGTTTCCGGATTATCTCCAGGGGAGCATCAAGGGGCGTGGCCAGGCGTCGAACGCACGAAAGCACATCGGCCGCCGCATGGTGATCACTGAGGACGTGGAAAACTTCTTCCCATCGACTTCGCAGCGAGTGGTTTTCGAAATCTGGCACCGCTTCTTTGGCCTTCCGCCTGACGTTTCAGAGTGTCTGACGAAGCTCACCACCAAGGATGGATCACTGCCGCAGGGTGCGAAGACCAGCCCGTTGCTGGCTAACCTCGTGTTCTGGCAGGCAGAAGGCCGGCTCGTAGTGGACTTGCGGAGTCGAGGGATTGTATATACCCGACTGGTGGACGACATTACATGTTCCGCCATCCGCGATCTGTCCCACACAGATGTTGATTGGGTGATAACCAAGATTCGTGCGATGACGGATTCTCAGGGCTTCAAGCTCAAGCCCGGAAAAGAAACGATTGCCGATGCCGGGAGTCGAATGGTCACGACAAAACTGGTTGTAAACGTTAAGGTCGCATTGCCTTCCCAACAACGGTCAAAAACCCGGGCTGCAGTTAACGCGTTCGCGGCGTTGCCGGCAACAATCGGCCTCATCGCCGAGGCGAAGGCTTTCAACCGCATTTCCGGCCAACTCGCATACCTCACGCAATATCATCCAGCGGAGGGCAAGGGACTGCGGGCGAAATTGAAGGCATCGCGTCGCGCCCAAGGTTAGATTTCGTTATTTCGTGCTTTCGAAACACGGTCTGGGCTGAGCAACCGAACACCGGGGTAGCTTTCAATCGCGGATCAGGACCGATAAACGCCGTACAGTTCCGCAATCTATATTGGCTGCGTCAGCACACTTTGGAGTGGGGGACTATCGCTACCGAGAGTTTCCCGCGAGGTCAGCGTTCCAGATTCACACTGCGCTTTCGAGATCTGGCCTTCGGCTCGTCGAGGTCGAATACCGCCTCGCGGAGCGTTTCGTGATACCTGCCGAGCCAGCCGCCCCAACGCTCGTCATCGAACGGGATCGCACCGCGCTGTTGCAACCGCTTCGCCAGAGACCGGAAGTGATCTCGGTTTTCAAATAGCGCTTCGGCGTTGCCGAGATTCGCGACAACGATCCGGCGTCTGCGGTTTTCGTCCATGGTCTTGTCGATCACGACGAATGAATTCGTCGTGAGATCGCCGCGGCTGCGGGCCTCGTCCAACTCGGGGGTGTACCGCAGATAGTAAACTCTTGCGTCGGTTCCTTCAAGCAGAAGGAATCGGTTGCCATTCTCCTCCTCGCCGTGCGAGAGCACCCGGCCCTCCAGCGAAGTAATGTCGCGCCAATTCGGCGCGCTGAGTTGCAGTCGCTGGTCTGACAGGAGCGCGCCGTGTGCTGCAAGTGTCTTCTGTTTGTCTGCCGCTCGCTGCATGGCTCTCAGCGCCGTTTCCAGATCGTGCCGAACCTGCCACTGGTGCGGGCCATCCGCTCGCGCAAGCCCCATCGTTTCGAGAGTCATCAGCCGCGCCGCCAGCGAGTGCTCACGGACTGCCGCGAATTGCCCAAGACCAGGGCGCGTAGGGTCCGCCACGACAGGCAAGTCGCCGAATTCTCCGTCCAGCGGTTCGGTTCGGGCGAGAATCAATCGGTCCAGTGGCGTGAAGTGCTGCAGCGGGACTTGCCGGCTAAGCGCAAGCGTGGCGTCCTGTTCCGTTCGATATCCGAGTTGCACGGTAGCGAAATGTTGGGCAACGGATCGAAGACCGTTCTTGATGTACTCCCGATCCAGTTTGAACTCCGCTCCCTCTGTATCGAGCCCTCTCAAAGCCACGTGAACATGCGGATGCTCCGTATTGAAATGTGCTACGGCCACCCATTCGATCGACGTGCGGAGATCGGTCTGGACTCGGCCCATTACGTCCCGCGTGAGGCGCTGGAGATCGAGACGCTCACCGAATTCAGGGGAGATGATCAGTTTCCACAGCCGTGGGTCACCGCCCACCTGCCATGCGAGGAGCTTCGAAGCTATATCGACGCCAACTGCTTCCGCGGAGAAACCGGTTTTCTGCGGCTGGAGTGAGGCACTCTCCCTGGCGATGTACCGGCCATGCGCGCGCCAATGCCCGGTTACGCGATTCTTCGCGTATGTCACCCGGACGGAACACTGCTGAAAGTAGGGATTCGACCGCGCCGGTTGCCGACTGCGCCCGGTCCGCGAACTCCGCGCGTATTTCAGGATTGCCCGGAAAGCAGCGCACACTGGTGGAGATGACCGCCGTTCACGCGGGATCGGAGGCTTCCCCGGACGGAGCCGAAACTTCGGATTGTCGTCGTCATTCTTCCGGGGCACGGTTCACCAGTTCCGAGAGCGCCGCCTGGGCGTCGCCCACCATATTGGCTCCAACACTCTTCAGGAACCGGGAGTAGCGAAGTTTTCCTTTCGCGACTGCGGCTTTCCTCGTATCCTCGTCGGTATCGGGCAGCGTGCTGAGAATCACTTTGGCCAGAGCATCAACATAGGCAAACAGGGCCTGCTGCCCGGTACTAACCCGCCGGACCTGCTTCGAGTACTTTTCCAGAGACGCGCCGATGCGCTGTTCGGATTCACTGAGTGTTGAGTCGGTGCCGCGCAGCTCTTTCTCGACGGCCGCCCGCATGAACGCGCTCGGACTTGCGAAGTCGCGGGCCTTCGCCGCCTGCACAACGCCCTTGTAGGTGGCCTCGCTGAGCCGCATTCCCCTCATCTTGGTGGTTTTCTTCGTCATCGACAAGCACCTCTCCTACTGCTAAACACATGCTAAACCGAAGAGTCGCTTTGCACAACACTCTAAATCACTCAAGACGAGGCACCTCGGCTCGAAAAAACACCCAACCGCTAAACAACCCTTTATGTTCCTTTTCCGGTGTTTTTTTGCTTCTGTGTTGGCTGGAATTGACCTCTCCGGTGCCTCGGAACTTCCGCTGCGTGGGGCAGTTTGGGGCCTATTGAGACCTTCCGGGGTCTTCTGGGGCATTTTCTGGTCAAAACCGGCCCGACCATGGGGCCTTCTGGGGCCTATTGGGGTCTTCTGAGATTTTTTGAGGTTTTTTGTCCAAAAAACCGTTTCTGGGCTGTTATATGTATGGGGACCGGAACTCCGTCAGATAAACGCCCTCTCGCCGCAATCGAAGCACTCGCACGGGAGAAGCCCACTCAGCTGATGGCTCAACTTCGTGCCGTCTGGCCGCAGGTGCAGCAAGCTATGGAGGCGGGCCATACGCTCCGGCTGATCCATAAGCGGCTGAACATGGCCGGAATCGAGATCAGCTACAAGCGCCTGATTGTTTACCGCGGCCGCATTGAGCGCGGGAAAACGAGACCCGCAGCTCCCGTGTCCCCGAATACGGCCGCGCCAGCCGTGTTGCCGGACAGCAAACCAGCGGCCTTCGATCCCCTAGCCAATTTCCGTGCGCAGGAACAGAAACGGGTGGGCTGGCAATATCCGTCAGGCCCTCCAGACGAAAGCAAACTCATTTGAAGAAGAGGAGATTCAAAACAGCCATGTCGAAATCATTGACGCCAAACTCGTTGATGGATGACCCGCCGCAATCCACCAAATGCACCCGAACCGTACACCTCTCCCTTCAGGGCAAGGGCGGTGTGGGCAAAAGCCTGATCGCGAGTTTCATCGCGCAGTTCTATAAAGACCACGGCGTTCGCGCAATCTGCGTTGACACCGACCCGGTGAACCAGACGTTTTCGCAGTATGCCGCACTGGGAGCCCAACATCTCCAGCTCATGGACGGGAACCAGATCGACCGGCGGCGATTTGACGCTCTCGTCGAGGACATCCTGGCCAACGATGAATCCTTTATCGTCGATAACGGCGCGTCCACATTCATACCGCTGTGGCATTACATGGTCGAAAACGCCGTCAACTCGGTGCTGCGAGAAGCCAATCGGAGACTCGTCATCCACACGGTCATCACCGGCGGGCAGGCTCTCGCCGACACGCTGAGCGGATTCAAATCGTTGGCTCAGAGCTGTGAGCCCCGCAGCATCGTCGTCTGGATCAACGAATACTTCGGGCCTGTCGAGCGGGACGGAAAGAAGTTCAACCAGATGGCGGCTTTCCTCGAACACCAGGACAAGGTTGCCGGGACCGTTCATATTCCCCGCTTCAGTCCCGACACGTTTGGCAGAGACCTGGAAGAGATGATCGCCCGAAAGCTGACGTTCGGCGAGATCGCATGGGCTACCGGATTCACGCTGATGAGCAAACAGCGCCTTCGAATGATTCAGCGAGAACTGTTTGAGCAACTGGAACTGCTGAATCTGCTGGAGGCAACGCCGTCCGATGCCCATTGAAATCCAAAAGCTGATCGGCGAGGTCGCGGCGCGAAACCATTGCCGGATCGAGGACGGTGACCCGATATTCGCGGTTAGCACGATTAACCGGCTGATGCTGGATGAAGTGGTTGATGGGCTGATCGTTCGCATTGGGGCCGCGATCACCACGTTCGAGACCTCGGCGCGCGCTGTGGATGCTCATGCAGGCAAGCTGCTGGCGGAAGAAATCCGCACTTCTATTTCAGCGTGGAAGGCGGCGATTGCTGAAGATATCAACGTTGCGAACGTCCGAAGCTGTGAGATGATCGATAGGCTCAATCAGGCGCATTCCAAGCCAGTCAGGCTGCGCTGGGGCGCGTTGGGCCTCGCCGCGGGCCTGCTTCTCTTAGTGGGTGGTATTTTTTTGGGATATTATGTCCGATAGATAGGAGACAAGGAGGTAACGTTTCCGATGACTCGTCTCATGTTCTTGTTTACGTGGCTCCAGGGACCCAGGGTTTTCTCCCGCTTCATTCTCTTCTTCATACTTGGGATGCTGTTCCTGTTCTACTGCCTGATTGGCGGGTTTTCATACGTGCCGGCGGCTCCTGCTCACGCCATAAAGAACCCATATCCGGCCATGCCGAAGCCAAATCCCATTCCCCCGAACACAGCGGAAGTGATGCGCAAAAGAATGACCAGCGGCCCTCGAATGCAGCTCAACGTCCCCGCGCCTGAGAGTGCTGCAAAGCCAGTGCCTTACGAATAGTGCGCTCGACATAGTCTTCCTGCCGCCGTTCGGTGCCTTTGTGCGATAGATCACGGCTCCGAATTGCCGCGCCCACGTCCTCGGCGCTAGCGCCGCGCGAGAGGGCATACAGAGCGTACGCCAGATCGACTCGGGTGCCGTCGCCACCATACGCGGGATTCTGCCGGAACGACTCAATAGATTTGTCGGCTCCGCTCACCACCAGCACCGACGCGAAAGCTGCGTCGCGCTTTTTCCGTGCATCCTGTTCGCGCTCGCATTGTTCGCGAACATTCGCGACCAACTTACCTGCCTCGCCGTAAACCTCACCGGTCGATTCGATCAACCGCACGAAGGGAAACATCCCGTTCGACTGGCGGTGCTTCTCTTTCTGATTTGTGAAACCGGCGAGTCGCCCGAAATGGCGCCAGTCCGCGGCTTTCGTGTCGCCCTCGAATCGGCTGGCCAAAGCACGGGCAACCGCTGTTCCGATATGACTTGGCAGGCGCTCACCGTGGTTGAGCCACGCCTGGAAATTCCGGGGCGACGTTTCGACGATCGCGGCGGGTTGAAAACCCTCGGCCTTCATCCGGTCAATCGCCGATTTCGACAGGTCGTCAATCAGACTCAAGTGGTGTTCACCCTGCGGCCGGATATAGATGTTCCGCCCGCGCATGTTTTCAAGCCGCAACCAGGCAATGGAACGCAGAAGCGTTTCCGAATCCCACGCGCGTGGGAGCATCCCGGCGTCAAGCCCGTCCGCGGTGGCCGCCAGCCTGAACAGACCAAGCTCAAACACCTCCGACTTCATGGCCTTAATTTGCTGTCTAACAAACTCGTTCGTCTGAACCATTTCGTTCGCCCCTACATATAAGGGCCGAGCGACCGGTTTTTGGACAAGAATTAGCTGTAATTCAGGCCTCGCCGTGCCGTCTGCTCGGATCGGCGAGACTGAACAGCCTCGATCCGGTCGAAGGGGTCAACTTTCCGGACGCTCAAGCCAGTGATCCTGGTTCAACAGGCCCACATTGCCCCCGAAATATGGGAGCGTGATATAACTCACCAGAGGCGGATAACGCATTACTGGTGCTCGTTTTTCGACGAGGCGAGACTGCCGTATTCATCAGGTTAGGGCCGGAAGTCGATCTGGAGGGCATAAAATGCCGGATTCCTTACACACAGCCGTCGGCCAGGCTCTCGGTTACGTGTACCAGTTCGATCGAGCAACCTATCGTCTCCTTGAGGCCGATGGTGCCGTCGTCAGTGTAGGACTGGAGCATATTGACGATGTCAGCATCCACCACGCTGATTCAACCACTATTCGCGAACAAGATAAGACAACACTGACCGACGCGGGTCGGGCCCTCACCGACCGAAGCGTGGCGCTCTGGAAGACCCTTGCAATCTGGGCAGACTCCGTCATGAATGAACCCGCGGCGCTGGATTCGACGGAGTTTCACCTCGTTACAAACGGCGAGGTGGCCGCCGGCAGTTTAGCAGGGCGCATCAATGCCGCTAAGACGACGGCTGAAGCCGACTCGGTTGCGAAGGAATTGTTGACGCTCGCTGTGGATCTACGACAGGATCTTCAGCCTTTTGCCGAGGTAATTCGCGCGCTGCCACTTCCGTTGTTGGCAAGGTTGGTGAGCAGGACGTATGTCCTGGACCGAGTGTCCACGTCCTTCGGAGGGAATATCGCTGCTCTTCCCGTGTTACGCCTGCTGGGCGATCTGCAGCGCACGGCGGTATTTGATAATGCCGCGGGATGGGTTCGCCGAACTGTGCTCGAACAAGCGCGGCAAGGTAAGGCGACACTCATTGATCGAGTGGCCTTTGAGCGAGAGATCAAGGCATTATTCCGGCGCGTTGCGGTTGCTCCCTTGGCCGCCGTTTTCGAATTGGGTGATGTGTCAGTCGATCCCGGAAACTACAGATCTCACGGATTTTTTCAGCAGCTTGATTGGATCGATATTGATTCCGGTTTCGTTCGGGATTGCGTAATCCATTACGTTCAGGCGCGGGTGGCCCGCGTCAAATGGACGGACGCTGACGCGGTTTCGGAGACATCATTGCGCGCGTACGAAGAGGATTTGAAGACGCGCTGGAAGCTACATGTTCGTCGGCAGTCCCAACGGACATATCCGTCGACAATCGCGCAGGGACAGGACAGGCTTACCGAAACTCTATCCGAAGATAGTGTCCTCGACGGACAGGTGATGCCCAAGGCGATTACCTGCGGTAGTTTCCACGCTTTGGCGGATTTCGACGAGACGAATGAGCCAGAAATCGGGTGGCATCCGGAGTTTGGCGAGATGGCTAAAGCCGCGAAGAGCAAATCATGATTGGCGGCCTACTGAATGAATATGAGGTGATGCTGAATGTGGGCTTGGGCGCCGAAGCTCTAACTGCGTTTACCGTCGCATTTCACGCCGTTCCGAAACGTCAGGAACCGACACCGACGCTGTGGCACATGGCAACGGTTCTCCCGCTCGTTTTCCATGAGGTATCGAGAAGAGCCATTACGAAGCACCAGGCCCGCTCTGGACTTCGCTCCGTACTTGAGCGCAATCCCGAAAGCGACATTGCACAAAACGAAGCGATCTTCAATCTCAACATCCGCCTGAGGGCGACATTTCCGCGTACCATCCGGTCGATTAATTGTGCCGTCTCGTGGGGTCTGCTGGCGGTCGAAGACGGAGCAATTCTGGTCCGATCGACGCGAAGGCGCCGCTCCGTCAGCGGCGAGGCACGCAGCATAATCTCGGCCGCGACGAAACTCGGCACGTGGGCGGGGCAAATGACGTCGTTTGAATATCTAACTGTCTTGGGCGTGGAGGTCCGCGGATGAAGTTCGCGATCTCGAAGCTGATTCTCTGGCCCCGCGATACCTCAAAAGATGCGAGGGTCTTGTCGTTTTCCGAAACCGGAATCAATCTAATTACCGGTTCGAGCAGGAGTGGGAAGTCCGCGATTATCAAGATCGTTGATTATTGTCTTGGATCGAGAACGTGCAGTATCCCGAAACTCGGGCCGATCCGGCGAAGCACGGGATGGTACGGCATCATCTTTCGGACAGAGGAAGGCTACAAACTCTTTGCGCGTCGTGATCCGGATGCGCAGGAAGCCACCGATGACTACCTCTTGATCGAAAGCGCCACTCCAACCTTCCCGGATCGCGCTGTCAAGAACGCTAATCGCGCTGCGGCGAAAGGAATGCTCGCCCGACTAGCGCGACTTCCGCAAGCGAATGCGGATTTCAGTGAGACTGGAAGTGGATTCAAGGGCCGTGCATCGTTCGGCGATATGACGTCGTTCATGTTTCAACCCCAGCCGATCGTTGCCAATGACCGGGTGCTCTTCTTTGAGGCAGACGATCCTGATCACGCGCCTAAGCTCCGTGAGATCTTTCCGCTCGTGCTTGGTGCCATCGACGCCAACATCCTGGTGATGCTGCATCGCCTCGGGGACCTGCGTCGCCTTCTGGATCGGAAGCGCAGGCAGCTTGAGGGGCTTCGGGGCTCTATCCAAGATTATGCCGGGGAAGTCAGGGGTCGCTATCTCAGCGCGATTAATCTGGGCCTTCTCCAGGCGGACATTGGCTTGATCGACAACGCGGATCTGAACGTTTTGCTTGAGCGGCTTCGAGAGTTGGCCCGAGTGTGGACACAGGGCGCACGTCCGACAGGCGACGCCACCTCATTCCAAGCTGCACCGCGGCTTGCCGAACTGCGTCAGCGAGAATCGTCTCTATCCCAGCAGGTCTCTTCGCTGCGATTGCGCCAGGTTCAGTTGCGGGAATTGTCGCAAGCCCGGAATCTTTCGGAGGGAGTTCTTGCCCGCGAACGGGACCGGCTTGCGCCGACATCTTGGCTGATAGAAAATATTTCCGCCCCTGGAAATTGTCCGTTCTGCGGTTCGGATAACCACGCGAGTACGGTGGAGTTGACTCGCTTGGGCCAACGCGCCGCATCGGTTGAGGCGCAGTGGCAAGGGATCGCGACTATTCCTCCGATGCTTGATGCCGAGGAGGTGGAAGTCCGCCGAGCCCTTGCGCAGGAGGACGAGCGGCTCCGACAGGTTCGCGCCGAGAGAACCCAAGTCGAACAACTTACAGCCGCCGCCCGCAGCGCAGATGAGGACCGCGCTGTTTTCATCGGGAAACTCTTTGAATTTCTGGCTATCCAGCGTACTCTTACTGGCGATGCTGGTCTCGCGCAGGAGATCGAAAGCCTTGAGGCAGAAGAGGTAGATCTGCGGGCGCAGGTTGACGCAGACGCAATTGCCCAACGCAAAGAAGATGCGCTGCTACTAATCTCCCGGTACGCGCAACGCTACGGTCAAATCGTCGATTTGGAGAATAATGAAGCCCTCATCAAGCTCGATACGCGGGAGCTAAACATTCGCGTAATAAACGATCGAGGGGAATCGGCATGGCTACATCAAATCGGAAGCGGTGCGAATCATCTTGGCTACCACGTCGCGATGTTGCTCGCATTACACGAGTTTTTCATCACTAAGCCGATCCCATACGTGCCGAGTCTTCTCATCCTAGATCAGCCGAGCCAGACACAATTTCCGGATGATATCGATGAGGAAGCCGAGCAGGAAGAGTTGCTGGCCGTGCATAAGGCTTTCGAGGCTTTCGATAGCGCGATTGACCGGACGAATAGCGCGTTACAAGTTATCGTGAGCGAACATGCTGGCCTGATTGTTTACGAAGGCATCAAGAATCTGACTGTTGTGGAACGTTGGCGACGGGGACGCAAGCTGATCCCTTGGCATTGGGATGCAGAGGCCTTAACTGCACTGAATGGTCGCCGGGCAGATTGGGCGCTTGAGGACCTAACGGACATCGTCTTGAAACCCGCCCTTGCCTCGGCCTTGGGACTCAGCGGGCCATCGCGGATTGACAGCGTGCGTGTGGATCGTGCGACCTTCGCACAGCTGGGTATCAAATTCGAGATAACTGTTTCAGCTTCGGCAGACGTCGACGCTCAGAAAACAGGCACCGAGCCCGATTCTGAATCGATAGCGACAGAGCGCATATTGGCAGGCACGATAACAAACGACCTGTCCGTATCTTTTGTTATTCCCCCGACCGCCTAGCGTGAATGGCCTCCTGGGCGGATTGTCGGCTCCTCCGAGAGAGAGCGCCGCGCTCGCAGGAAGTCCGGCTGTGGGAGATATCGTCGCGGCATGGACGGAGATCAGTGCGCACAATTCCACGACAGCAAATCCGTCGTGGGCGATCGGGCGTCCGTCAGCAATGTTCGAGCGTACCGATGATCTCCAAGGCCTTGCCCATCTGCTGATCAACACCCGAGATCAACTGGCAAGGGTCAACATCGACGCTGATATGCGGCGTGACGCCCTTGCCATCGAGCGATTCGCCACGGGACGTATACCAGCCAAAGATCGGGAGCCGCACCCAATAGCCGCCGCCGACCTTAAAGTTGGCGGCCCCGAGAACGTTGCCAGCGGTCTTCGTCCCCACGACAGCCGCGAGATCATGCTCGACGGCAAAGCTGGTGACCATCTCCGCCGCGCTGTTGGTCCATTCATTTACAAGCAGGACGATTCTCCCATGGAAAGGCTGCGGCCCCAGGCCTTGCGTCATGAGCACAACAGATTTGTCCCGGAAAGCGAAGCGCCCCAGCGTTATTAGAGCCTCGATTTTGTTTCCCGGCATGGGAACCTGAGGAAGGCTCTCCCGGTTGTACCCGGAACGCAGCCGCTTCGGCGTCAAACTGTTTCCAATCGGGATCTTTCCGGGGCACATGTAGCTCGCCAGCCGTGCGAAACCGAGGCTACCGCCGATATTCCCGCGCAGATCGACGATGAGGCGATCGGCGCCACGATCCTTAAGGTCTTTGATGGCAGCGTCCAAAGCGCGAGTAAACCTCATCCCGAGAGAGCCCGAAAAGTAAGCAATCCTGAGGACCCCAATGTTGGGCGAGATCATCGAGTGAGCCAGGCTCTTTGGCTCAACAATAGGAGGCCTCTCCTTCGTGCCTTTTCTGGGTGGCACGGCAACCTGGACGTCCCGGCAATTGTCACCGCCCGGTGCAGACAAAGTCAGCCGATATGTGTGCCCCAACAGGAATCGGGGCATCACAGATGGCTGGCAGGCAACGCCGTCCACTGCGATTAAGGCATCGCCAGGGCGAATACCGACCGCGTGGGCTGGCCCATCGGAATAGACATCCAGGAACGTCCATCGAGCGCTGCCCGAGCACTCGAATAAACGAACACTCGCGTTGATCGTGTGCTGCGGCAGAAATCGGTTTGCGCTCTCGTGATAGAAAACGGTGTGGCTGCCGCCGAGTTCCAGGAGAAGCTGCTGTACACCCGTCTCGAAGGCTTCGGTATCTCCGGCGAGTAGCGTCGGCGTACGTTCCTCCATGACCTTGAACCACACGTCGTAGCTCACTCCTCCAACATTAATGTGATTCTTAAGTACGTGCTTTCTGATCGCACCGAGAATCTCTGTTCGTTCGCGCTCGCTTATTGACATGGCGGTTCCTTTCACTTCTGAGCCGGCGGTTGCGTCGCCCGGCCAGCGGCTCCCTCGATGATGAATGCGGCCCAATAGTAGGGCGGCGCTGACCGCCCGTATTTAGTCACCATGTCGCGCTTTGCTTCTGCTAGCGCGAGGGTGGGCGATACACCTGCCGCAAGGTGCCCATAGAACTGTTTCATGAGAAACGATGAGAACGTGTCATCGATTGACCATAATGTTGAGACGACCGATCTGGCCCCAGCCAGGAGAAACGCACGGGAAAGCGCTGCGATGCCTTCCTCTCCCTGCACCGGACCGAGTGCTGAATCGCATGCGGACAGAACTACCATGTCGGCATTGAGTCGCATTTGAACGATCTCAGAGGCCTGCAGAAATCCGTCTTCGCCGTGCGCCGGGTCGCTGCGCAGCAACAAGGCGGAACGGTCCGGGTCCACGTTACTGGCGAATCCATGTACTGCCAGATGAATGTAGCGATAACGCGCGAGATCCGCCCGTTTGAAGGCAAACTCGGTCGCATCGGCACCCAGGAGGATCGTATTCGACGGACCATGAATGGCTGATTCCGCAGCCTGCACCTCATCGCCGGAGGCGGGCAGGTCGCTAAGTCTGCCGGGATCGTATCCTCTCGTAAGCGCAACCTGTTTCAATTCGCCGCCGCCATACGGCACCCCACCGACCGCGAGTAGCGTATGCGAGAACGTCCGAGAGCGTCGTTCCTGCGTCGTGAGAAGAAAGAATCCCGTCGCGGACGGCGCGTACGCGATGCTGTGAGACTCGACGACGTACTTACCGTCGCTATCAACGAGTGCATCGAATGGCACCAGATGCAGGCTACCGTCCGGTACCACAACGAGATTAACTTTTTGCCTCGCCTCCGATATGGGCTGGAGAAGAGCGTCGTAGAGCCGCCGACCCTCAACATCGGCGGACTGTTTCGCCTTCACTGCTTTCAGATACGCCGCAGCCAACACGTCGATCCGCTGCCTGGCTGGCAACTCGACGATCCTCGCGTTGGAATGCGTAATGACGAGGCAATATGACTGCGGATCTGCGATCACGTACTCGAGGATTACCATCGACGGACTGAGACTCTGTTGTACCCGCGCAATCCCGATGGTCTCGCGTGAGCGTGCCTTCAGGATGTTGATGTCCGGCGTTATCCAGCGGGCTTGTTCGGCCATAAAAATCTGGTCGCGGATCCGCTGTACCTCGCGAGGCGGAGTCGGCGCCATCAACTTAATCCTGAGCCGGGCGACAGCTTTCTCTGTGTTTGCGGCCTCACCAGGCCGAGCTGATCCCGACATCAGCAGGTCGGCCAGAACACGCCCGCGGACCTGCTCCACAATCGAATAGGCTTTGGGTAGCTGATGCAACTGTTTCGCAACCAGTGAGAAGTGTTCTGTGTAGATCTCGCTCGATGCGGTGATGACGGCCGTTTTGGCGAGGACGCTGGAATAGTTGCCAACAAGGGAGTCAACGAAAGCCGATGCCCGATCATAAGCATCATCAGCTTCTGCATATCTGCCTTGGCGAACTTCGACCTCGGCGAGGGTCTTGAGGCGCTGGGGGACGGACCACATATCCCCGCTTGCCTGCGTCGAATCCGCCGCAAGCGCGGCGAACTGCTCCGCTTTCTCCAGGTCGCCGCTCTCTCGAAATATTTCGGACAGTTGTGACTGAGCATCCGCAAGCTCTCTGGCAAAGCCCTGGCGCTGCGACAATGCGATCAGTTTTTCAAGAATCGTGACGGTACCCTTTCGATCGCCGCGTGCCCTGGCGATTGCCGCAGACAGACCGAGCGCGACCGCCTCATGCAAGAGCCTCTTGTCTCGTTCTGCTCTCGCCATAATGTCGTCGTCAATGCGTTGGGCGGCATCCAACTGGCGCAGTCCGATCAGCGCTGTTACCTTTTGCTCGTTCGTGTTGAACGGAAAACCGGCATCGGGCGTAGCTGCGGCGATTTTTGAGGCGTTTTCGAAGTATGGCAGAGCCTGGTCGTAGAGCTTTGATTCAACCAAACCGACTCCCAGAGCCGTCAAATATCTGATTTGAGCGCCGGCATCGCCGTTCTTCGTGGCCTCGGCCAGAGCGCCGCCAACGTTCTTGCGGGCTGTTTCAAGATCACCATCATAAAAAGCCGCGATTCCCAATTGGGCGAGTGCGCGATATTGCCACTTCGCGTCACCGAGATCGTGCGCGAGGGCTGCCACCTGTTGCCAATCCTCGCCCATAGCGTGGGAATCAAACTCCCCGTCGATGTCGCCTTTCACGATCAGGCAAAACATACGCAATCCCTTGTCATCCAGGAGCAATGGATTGGATTCGAGATCTTTGGCTAATTGCACCGATGTTTCAGGCAGAGGGTGCTGCTCGCTGTTCGATCGAATGACGCCGAGCCTTGCATACAGCGCGTGTTTCTGGTCTCCGGCGGCAATGAACAGCCTTTCCGCCTCCGCAAAGTCGGGGCCGGCATCGGCCCAGTTGTAGAGATCCGCCAGTCGCAATGCGTGCTGCAGTTTCTCGGCGGCCGCCGGTTGGGGCTGCCCCGGCAGGCGCGGCGTAAGGGAAGCCAAGATCAGGAAAAGAGTTATGAAAAATGACACGCGCACTGTTCCTCCTGTTTAGTCCACGAACACTGAATATTGCCGCCACGACGCGGTGCCCTTCCGAACGGCCAGCGTGTATTGACCGGGCTCTATCATTCGCAGATCGATCCGGGCGGACAGCGTCTCCGTGGTTCCGTCCCATTTCGCCGTTCCGGTTGACTCGACAGCTATTCCTCCTGCGTTGTTACGGAATTGCACCGCATACGAACCGTCCTCCGTACCCAGCGGAAGCTGTATCTGAAGATTCAATAGTGACCGCCGCAGGTGCGGAGCTTCTTGTGGTCTCGGCAAAGGCGTTTGATCGGATCTCTCCGCCGTGCTGTTGCGAAAGTCGAGGACCGCAGTCAACGGCGTAACTTCGGATATCTGCTGGGGTGACCTCTGTGTCGGTGAGAGAGCCTTGCGGCCAAGATACCAGGACGCAATTACGACCGTCAGAACTATGACGGTCGCCGCGTAGCGCCTCCGGTAAGAGCGGGATCGATGCTCTTTCCGATAAGCACTGTAGGCGGTGAAACACGGTGAGCACGTAGCGATGTGGTCGACAACGTCATCGACATCAGGGAGGGGGAGTCGTCGGCCGGCAATTGCCTGGAGCATGCTTGCCTCCGGGCAATTTAGCCTCTCGGGATTCGGAAAATCGGACGGAAGCGCTTCGGTCGCCACCCTCAGCAACTCTGTTTCATTCCTGCGCCCGAATTTCGGTTCTGTCGGCTTTCTTGCCATCAGTCGCCGTCCTCCGAAACAAGCCGCCGAAGATGATTTGCGAGCAAATCCTCGTATGCCTTCTGAAGACCGTAGTAGTACCGCATTTTGGCTTGCTTTTCCCTGATCCCAAGCACGTCACTGACTTCCTTCCATGAGAAGCCCAGCATTCGGAGATGGAGCGTGTGCCTGATTTCGTGGGGGAGGAAAATGAGCAGAAGGTCGAGAGTCAGTTGCCATTCCAGAGCAGCGATCGAATCCGCGCCTTTCAGGGAGTGATTCTTTTCAAGTTCGCGCCCGAGACCCTCAAGAGTTAGGCGTTGGTCTCGAATACGGCGGGACCGAACGCGACGATGAAACGCGGTGATCAAGTAGCCATTCAAATTGCGCTCTACTTCTGGCGCAACGCGAAGGCGGGATGAAACTGCGATGACAGCTTCCTCAAGAGTCTCGGCGGCGCTGGGGCCGTCGTGCAGTTCCCTTTCGACGTGCCGGAATGCCCACGGCCACATTCGTTCGGCGAGGTCATGGACGCGCGGATCAATGGCCAGATCGCGATCATCACTGGGTCGAATCCAGAATGGTGGAATCCGGCTTGTGTCGGAGCGGAGCATTCTGTTCCCTGTTTCCCAGCTCACCGTCTTAACGTTGCCGAATCCCGGACACGGCTGGCGGTCGGTGAATTACAGTCACCAACTACCCATCTACTCAAATAAGGTCTGTGACCGAAGAAAAGTCTCGAATTTTTTGATGCGCGGCAGCCGTTGGCGATTACTGCGAAATGCGATATTTGTAGTAACACAGGTGCGCGCGCGTGAGAATCCTCACCGAGTGCGAGATCGAATTCTCACCTTTGGTCAAAGAATCAGTAGTTTAGCGACATGTCAGCAATTCTGTGTGTCTTTTTCCGATCCAACGTCACGGTTGTGCCATTTGCCACGTTTGACTGTCTGCCGACCCGCCTTGGACGCATCAGACACCCTCGGGGTCGCTGCCCGCAAGCAGCACTGGTAGTCTCCGGTGCGCTCTCGTCTCTGATGGGTATCGGTAAACTTTGCGCGGCAACACAGGGCCATCGGCACGAAGGGGGCTCCTGGGGAGGTCAATCCGCGAGATGCCGACAATACGCTCATGTGCCTTCCCCGAGCGGCGCCGGCGGGACGAATTCGGTAAAACGCCGAACAAATGAGCCTTTATTCAGCCGTGAGCGAACATACGGTCAGGCACTCACCGCGAACCAGGTCTCGAAGCCTGAGAAGGGTCTCAGGTAAACGTAGGCGTAAGCAAATCTCTATCAGTTCGTCCGCAGCATCAACCGACGCGAGGCTCTCAAGCAGTCGCCGCTTCGTCTTCGGATCTGTTGACGAATAGTATATGGCCCACAAGACATTTGGCCTTGACATGCCTTCCGCTTCGGGCGGGACTGCGTCAACGATCAGCCGGCCTAATAGTTCCGATCTTCGCTCCTCTAAACCCGACGCGTCGAGTACGCCGCGCGCCCAGGCCGCTATAACGGGATGATATTTCGGATACCGTAGGAGTCGGTTTACGATGTGCAAAGAATCTTGGTGGCGGCTGAGTAACCATCGGATCTGGCCCGCACGCAAGAGCTTGTCTTTCAGGATCGAGCTTACAGACCAGCGGATATCCTCAAGGTGATCGAATATGAAATGCTGAAAAAGCTCGAACAAGCGGTCAACAGTAGTCGCCGGAATCGGCGCGGCCATTGCATCGCGATTTCGAATCGTCCATTTGATCGCGTTGAGACCGTGGATCAGGTTTCGGCGCCGGGCCTCGTGAACCCTGTGCCAAACTAAATCAACGAGATAGCCAACTGCAAATTCGCTGTACGGAACCCCTCGCATTCGCGCCCGATGTGATGCGACATCATCGATTGAGTGTAGGTATTTCGGGAAATAAGTTTCAGGTTGAAACGCCATTAGCGCGAGGTCGACTCGCTCCGAGCATGTATAGGACACGAATGCCAGCCTCAAGAGAGATATCCCACAAGTCTAGTTCGTCCGGTGCGTCCGCAGTGCGCGTTGTATGAAACGACCCGACCGACGCCTCCACGCCGAGCCTTTGCGGGATTTCGTGACTTCAGCGATTGTGCCTACCGAATCGCTCGACTGAGGCTGGCGTGTTACATCACGAGTGAACAAGAAATGGATGCGCGCACGTCACAGAACAAATTAAATACCACAGCACGTGATCTACAGTCGCGGCTGATAGCGCCGTGCTTTGTGCAGGACGGAGAGCAGATACGGCCAGATGTTCCCGCTCTGTTCCGGCGACTGCTGTTGTTTGAGACATATATCCTCCAGACCGTCCAATTTAAAGAGTTCGTGCCGCTTGGGGCCTTTGGTTCACGGTGGGGTCGGAAAGGCTATCCGAATCGCGATCTCCACTGTTAGCGGCATGGTTCCCCTTTACGGGACTCCGATCAGCCTTGCGCTTAGCATCGTCGATTCCTATTTGCTCGAACATATCTTTCCTATTTCAGGACCTACCGCATTCCTAAGTGACGAGTACCAGTCCCTGTTTAAGGAGCGGCCTCGCTGATAGTTTTAGGCGCAAAAATGCGGTAGTCCACATCACGTTAAGTGAACTGTACACATCGGTCCCGTGAAGTCGAATTCATCTCAAGTTGACGAGAAACGCGCGAACCGCAGAAGTGAATGCGTTTGTCCTCGCGGCGTGCTTTCTAATGTTTGTATGATGACTTTCTCTATCTGGTCATCACCGATCTTGCGCGGAGCACCCGGTCGCGGCTCGTCATACAGTCCTTCCAGGCGCTCTTTCAGGAATCGGTTCCGCCACTTGCCTACCATGCCGAGGGAACACCGAAGCTTCTTGGCCACTGCATGGTTGTCCAGGCCTTCGCTACAAGCCAGAACCACTCGTGCCCGCCGCGCCAACAGCGCCTGAGTGCGGGCACGGTGGGCTAATGATTGAAGTCGCTCACACTCTTCTTCGGTCAGGATCAACGGCTGCTTTGGTCGTCCAGTGCGCATCCAAGACTCCTAAATATCTTAGACGCATCGCTCCATTACTTAGTTTATAAATTTCTGGGACAAGAGACTAGCCGGACGTCGGCTGTTAGCATTCGGTATCAGTGTTCAATGCGAGGGGGACTGTGGCGAATACAACATGTCATTCAGCCAACTGTCCGACCATCCGAAATTTAAGGAGGACTAAGTTTAAAGCTCTCAAACTGGCGCAATAAACGGCTGGGCCTGTTGTTCGAGAATGAGGTATGAGGAATTGGCAGGAGAATTTTTCGGACCTGAACCAAAGCGGTGTGTCGTTCCTGCTCACCGATCTCGACCTTGCGATGACGTTCATGGATGTTGCGGACGCCTCGCGCACTGAGGAAACGACACGCCGAAATCATACTAACGCCCGCACGGCATGCGACACCGTATTGCATTTATTGGAAAAGCTGACGCCGAACGCAGACCAACGGCAAGCGATTGATGCACAGTTGACTATTTTGAAGACGCGCCTCGAAGCGATTGGGCAGCAGTTCTAAAAGGACCCTTTGTACAAGGTCGCTTCGTCCACTTTAACGGGAAACGCGCATTGCTGATATCTGGCGTCGAACGCCCACGTCCTCGAGTAACGGCGAGGTGGCGACCCGAAAGTTCCAGCATCGAATTTAATAGAGTGTCACCTTGCGATCTCTGTCTTGCGCCGATGGTCGCGTCCGGCGTTACGCAATTCCAGGAATCTCGCGTAGCAGGGGGAGCAGTGCGTGATGTGATGCCACTCGCCATGCTCGTCAGTCTCATCCTCAGCCCCTATGGTGTCCGGATTCATAGCGAAGTTGCGAATTGCCGCTTCAGCGGGGCAACCCTGCCTCTCCGGATTCGGATAGCTCTGTAGTATCGCGCGCTGAATCTCGCCTTGCAGACGACCGTACTTTTCTTCGGGAGATTCGTTCATCGATCAAGAACTCTGTCGCGACACAAAGCGTTACAAATGGCCAGCGATTTTCCGGAGGAGTCTACGGAACCGGCGGTGAAGGGTATTCGGGTGCCTCCCGAGACGCTGACCGATTTCATACCAATAATAACCAGCCTTGAGCATCCTGTATACCACAAAGTCGTCCTTCCTTCCCAGTTCCTTGAGCCTCGCTTCGAAACGATAGAGATCGAGGTTTGTGCCGTACGCGCTCTCGGTATTGCCAGTATCCCGGATCAGGGCGTAGTCCCGATATTCTTCAAGAGTGTCCAGCGAAATATTGAGCGCGAGGTGCACGCGCGCGCCCGGATCTTCAAGACTATGTGCCGTTCTTTTCGCGGTCGCGATGACGCGAAAGCTTGGGTGACAACCGACGTTCTCCCTGTACTTCTGCCATAGATGGTGAATCGTGAGGTCGGTCAGTTCCGACACCCGCCAAACATCCCCCAGCACCCTCCTCGAAACGGCCCTCAGCTTGTCCTGAACGGGAATGACGGCTTCGATCCATCCGAAGAAGATCGTTTCGCCATTGTCGTCAGTGTCGTTGAGGTAGATCGGAACTACCGATCCGCCATCCCTCTGCGGATCGTAGTCAAACGGAATTGTAATCACCGCCATAGCAAAATTCCTTAAAAATTTTTTGATGAATAATGTCCAAAAATCCTGTTCACAGCCCTTATATGTATAAGGCGCGTGAAAGGCGATATGTCCCATTGGGGTCGCAGCCATTCGCATTAAAAACTTCGAAAAAGGGCCACGTTTGAGATGCCGGAGTTAGCGATCGTACAAAACGAGCAGAGCCAGCGGCTCGAAGTGAAGCTCAGACGCGAACTGGGAGACACCATTCTCAGCCTGCTTGATGACGACGCCGTTGAGGACATCGTACTCAACCCTGATGCCACCCTCTGGGTCAAACAAATGGGTTCCGGGTTCACGCGCGTTGGGCAGATGTCCGGCAGTCAGGCCGTGTGCGCGATGAACACCATCGCGTCGATGAGGTCCATGGTCCTGAACTACGAAAGGCCGGTGCTGGAGACCGAACTCCCGCTCGATGGAAGCCGGTTTGAAGGATTGATTCCGCCGGTCGTGCGGCACCCAGTCTTCGCGATTCGGCGCCGTCCGCGCCGAATATTCACGCTCGACCAATACTGCCAGTCGGGCATTCTCACTGGCAAAACCGATCCACTGAATCGATTGCGCAGACGCGAGAACTTCGCCGATCAGTTGGCCGGCCTGTCGCATGCCGATGTCATCCGCGCCGCTATCGCTGCGAAAAAGAACATTCTCACGGCAGGCTCCACGGGCTCCGGGAAGACGACTTTTACGAATGCGATTCTCGACGGCATCGCAACGATCTCACCGCACGATCGCGTGATCTCGATAGAGGATACAACCGAACTCCAGTGCTCAGTCGCGAACTACGTGGACTTGCGCGCAGTGGGAAGCGTAACGATGCTCGATTGCCTCCGCGCCTGTATGCGGCTGAAGCCGAGCCGGATCGTTGTCGGCGAAGTGCGCGGCGCTGAAGCCCACACGATGTTGAAGGCGTGGAATACCGGGCATCCCGGCGGTGCTGCGACAGTCCACGCCAACGATGCTCTCAGCGGATTGATTCGACTGGAAAGCCTGGTCGCGGAAGCGACCAGCGCGCCTCAGCAGCAGTTGATTGCCGAGGCCGTCGATCTGGTGGTCTTCATTGACGAAGAGGCCAGCCTCTCGGCTGGTCGGAAGGTCAGGGAAGTGGCGCTCGTGAATGGTTACCGGGACGGCCGGTATCAGCTCGAGTACGTGTAGTTCACGGCAGTTGATCAAACAGGAAAAGGAGTACGGAATGAAAATTCAACGTCTTTACGGGACCCGGAGAAATCTCTGCCGGGTTCTGATGTTCACGGCGGCGGTCTTCACGCTCGCGATTCAGGCCTCCGCGGCTCCCGCGGGCGGAGGGCTGCCATGGGAAGCGCCCATGACAGCAATCGCCACATCTCTGACAGGTCCGGTGGCCTATGCCATCGGACTGATCGGTATCGCCATCGCGGGAGGAACCATGTTGTGGGGCGGCGATCTCGGCGAGGTCGGACGCAAAGCATGCATGATCGGCCTCGTCATCGCAGTTCTCGTCTTCGCCGCGCCCATGCTGAATTCTGCATTCGGCGTCGCTGCGGCGTTGGTTTAGAGGAGGCGACGTAACGGTATGGACGACGCCACAAGAACACGCGAAATCCCGATTCACCAGTCGGCCAATCGGCCCAATACCCTCCTCGGAGCGGACCGTGAAATGGTGCTCCTCGCGATCATGATCGCTTTCGGTATGGGACTGAGTCTGGCGACATGGTGGGGCGTGGTCCTGGCGGCGTTGTTCTGGGTCGGGGCAGTGGCGGTTTTGCAACGAATGGGCAAGGCCGATCCACTGCTCCGGCAGGTTTATCTGCGGCACATACGGTACGAAGACTGGTATCCGGCAAAGAGCGGCATCTACTCCGCCAGCGTCCAGCCGCCAATGAAGTGGAAGTAAGCACCATGATCGCGAAAAGGAGACGGAAATCGTGCAGCTAATCGAACATCGCCGGAAGCCGGTCGGCCTCGCAGACTTGCTGATGCACCACGCGCTTATCGACGACGGCATTCTCCTCCAGCAGGACGGCTCGCTGCTGGCTGGCTGGACGTATCGCGGGCCGGACATGATGTCGAGTCCTCCCTCTGAGATGGACGCATTGAGCGCTCGCCTGAATTCCGTACTGAAACTGGGCAGCGGCTGGATGCTGCAATGCGATGCGATCCGCACCGAAGCGCCAGGCTATCCGAAATCCGGTGCGTTCCCCGATCCGGTTACGCAGGTCATCGACGATGAGCGGCGGCAACAGTTCATGGCCGAGGAAGCACATTACGAGAGCGAATACTTCCTGACTCTCACTTACCTGCCGCCAGTCGAGATGGAGCAGAAGGTTCAGGGCTTCATGTTCGAGGGCCGAAAGTCCGGTAGCGCTTACACCGGCGCACAGATTCTGGAGCGCTTCCGTTCCCAGCTCGAACGGTTCGAGAACGTGTTCGGATCGCTCTTCAAGACGGAGAGACTGACCCGTGTCAAGACAGAGGATGATCTCGGCGGTGTGCATGCGCACGACCGCTTACTGCGTTACGTGAGACGCTGCGTCTCGGGCAACGATCACCCGTTTGCGCTACCTCAGATCCCGGTGTTCCTGAATGATGTTCTCGCCTGCGAGGATTTCTGCGGCGGCGTGGAACCCCGTATCGGACAGAAGCATATCCGGGTTCTCGCGATAGACGGATTCCCGCGCAGTAGCTCACCGGGTTTGCTTCGTGAATTGGATTCCTTGTCGGTCGAATACCGCTGGAACACTCGCGCGGTGATGCTGGACGCGCAAGAGGCCGAAGCCATCCTCGACAAGACGAGGAAGAAGTGGCGGTCCAAGATCCGCGGCTGGCGCGATCAGATTCTCAAAACCGAGAGCGGCGCCGTAAACCTCTATGCGGCCGAGATGGCCGGCGATGCCGAACAGGCGATGAGCGTCGCCAGTTCCGGCGACGTCCATTTCGCCTGGTACAGCTCAAACATCATCTGCATGGATGAAGACGTCGAACGCCTGAATCAAACCACCCGCACGGTTATGAAGACTCTGCAGCATATCGGATTCTCCTGCCGCGTTGAAACAGTAAACGCGGTCGAGGCATGGCGCGGAAGCCTTCCGGGTGACGGTTATAGAAACGTTCGCCGGAATCTCCTGCACACTCTGAACGTTGCCGACCTTCTTCCGATCACGGCGGTCTGGGCGGGGCAGCGCGAGAATCCTTCGGCCATGATGCCGCGCAAGAGTCCGCCGCTCTTGTACGCAGCCACCAGCGGTTCCACACCGTTCCGGTTCAATTTGCATGTCGGGGATCTCGGCCACACGATGATTTGCGGGCCTTCCGGTGCCGGCAAGTCAACCCTTCTCGGCCTGCTTGCGGCGCAGTGGTTCCGCTACCCCGGCGCACAGGTCTTCGCGTTCGACCGAGGCTATTCGCTCCACGTTCTCACGCAAGCAGTCGGCGGCGAGTTTTACGATCTCGCTGGCCCCGGATCGGATTTGGCGTTCTGCCCGCTTCGGCAGATCGATTCGGATTCGGATCGCATCTGGGCCGTGGGTTGGATCGAGGCCCTGTGCAGGCTGAACGGCCAGGTGATCAGTCCGTCGCAGAGGAACCGGATCGCGGAAGGCGTCGAAAACCTGCGCATCTCTCCGACGCGTTCGTTAACCGAGTTGAGGACCAACGTTCAGGACGAGGCCGTTCAGGCCGCGCTCCAGCACTATACGCTGGGAGGGCCGCTGGGTCAGCTCCTGGACGCGGAAGCCGACTCACTCGGAGACGGCAGATTCCTGACCTTTGAGACGGAGCATCTTCTTCAGCTTGACGAGAAAGCGGTCCTGCCGGTCCTGCTGTATCTGTTCCGGCAAATCGAAAAGCGTCTGGACGGTTCGCCAACGCTGGTGCTGCTCGACGAAGCGTGGAGCTACCTGAAGCACGATCTGTTCCGCGAGCGCATGCGGGATTGGCTGAAGACGATGCGAAAGCAGAACGGCGTCGTGGTCATGGCAACGCAGCAACTCAGCGACATCCTGAGTTCCGGGATTTCCGACGCCATCCTCGAAGCCTGTCCGACGAAGATTCTGTTGCCGAATGCCGAATCGAAAAGCCCGAACTCCAGGGCGTTCTATGAACTCGTCGGCCTGAACCAGCGCGAACTCGACATTCTGCAAACCAGCATTCCGAAGCAGCATTATTACGTGGTTTCGCCGCTCGGCCGCCGCCTGGTGGACATGGGCGTGGGAAAGGTTGCGTTGTCGTTCGTGGGCGTCAATGGCCGCGAGGAGCGGCTGTTGATGGAGCAAATCAGGAAGCAATTCGGAGACGGATGGAGGTCGGAGTGGCTCCGCTTCCGAGGTCTCGGTAGTTGGGCGGATTACCTCCGTCGCATCGCGTCGGAATTTGAAGGAGATTCAAAATGCGCAAAAGCCTCATAGTGATCGCAGGTTTGTTTGTGATGGCGGAGTTCGGGAGCACGCCGCCTTCGGTCCACGCGGCGGTGCCGCTACCGTTCTCAACCGAGTTCACGCAATTGCTGAATTATGGCCAGTTGCTCAGCGTCAACCTGACAGCGGCCACCCAGCTTGCCAACGAGATCCAGCAGTTGCAGAACTCGGTCCGAAATCTGGTAAACCTTCCGAACCAGATCTTCGGGCCGATACAGGCCGACATCAACGCATTGGCCGGTGTGGTTCAGGGCGGCTTTTCGCTGGCCTACTCGATGGCGAATCTGGACGCGCAGTTTACAAACCGATTCAAAGGGTTCGCCGGATTCACGCCGAACAATTACTACAACAACTACCAGACGTGGTCCCAGACCTCGCTCGATACGACTCTCGGCACATTGCAGGCGGCGGGCATGCAGGGCCAGCAATTGCAGAACGAACAGGCCGTACTGACCGGGCTTCGGACAATGGCCCAAACCTCGGATGGCGCAATGGAGGCGCTTGCAGGTGCTCGGCCAGATTTCAGAGCAGGAAGTTCAGCAACTTATGAAGCTGCGCGAGTTGATGCTGGCCGACCTGCAAAGCAAGCAGGCATTTCAGGCCGCAACGATTCAGCAGCAGGCAAACGCGGAAGCCGCAGCGCAGCAGTTCTTCCAGTTCGGCGGCGCCACCGGCGATGGCCTGACATTCCTGCCGGGATGGCGCTAACGATGATCGCACGCAGAGAAGAGGACGAAATGCACAAGAACAACTTCAGAATCGTTCGGGTGTCGATGCTGCTCCTCGTCGTTGCCACGTTCAGCTTCGCCCAGGCTCCGCCGTTTGTTTCGACAAACCCGAGCCAGATCCTGACCGCGTTTCAGGCTGCGCGCGGGAATTGGGTAGCGAACATCGCCGGGTACGCGAACTCGCTGTTCGGCGCGCTCGCGGTGATCGAGTTCGCGTGGAGCGCCGCGGTCATGGTTCTGGAGAAGGCGGACCTCCAATCGTTCACCGCCGCGCTGGTTCGCAAGATCATGTGGATCGGCGGCTTCTACATGTTGCTGATCAACGGCCCCGTGTGGATACCGTTCATCATCGACAGCTTCACCCAGATCGGCCAGAATTCGTCCGGCGTCATGAGCATTTCGCCCAGCAACGTTTTCGGGCAGGGCCTCAACGTCGCGGGCGCGCTTTCGAACGGCTTCAGCGTCGCTGGCTTCCTGACGCAGCCCGCAGTCATCCTCTCTCTGGTGTTCGCGGCCATCATCGTGGTGATTTCCTACGCGATGATCACGATCCAGTTCATGGTCGCGATGGTCGAGAGCTACATCGTTGTCGCGGCCGGATTCATCTTCCTCGGTTTCGGTGGCTCCCGATGGACAGCGCCCTACGCCGAGCGGTACATCGGTTTGGCCGTCTCGAACGGCGTCAAGATCCTCGTCATCTATCTGCTCATCGCGGTTGGCACAAACCTCGGCAACGCATGGGTGGCGGAAGCACAGGGAGCCTCGACATCG
This sequence comes from Terriglobia bacterium, assembly GCA_963764845.1. Lineage (GTDB taxonomy): Bacteria > Acidobacteriota > Terriglobia > Bryobacterales > Bryobacteraceae > BOG-234. The sequence goes on from CAVXUE010000004.1 coordinate 145,968, forward strand.
GCATCTCCCGAGATGGTCGCGCTTGACGTAATGGCAGCGGCATTGATGTACATGATGCTGTGCTGGCAGATCCCGAAGCTGTTTTCGGCGGTGCTTGGCGGTTCCCCGGCGTTGGCTGGCGGAGACTTCATTGCCGCTGGTGCTTCCCTGATTGCCGGCGGTGCCGCCGTTGCAGCGGTAGCGTCGGGCGGCGCGGGCGTGCTGGCTGGAGGCGCACGGGCGTTCGGCGGTGTCGGAGCCGCCGCCAGTGCTGGCACTGGATCGGCGCTCAGCGTTAGCAGCGCCGGGGACATGGGATCGACGGGATCGGGAGGCGGCTCGGTGCCTCCTCCGCCCGGTCCGAGTGGCTCGGGACAGGGTTCTGGGTTCGGCAACCCCAGACAACCGGAACCGCCGGGTAGTTCCGGGTCGTCGGGAGCGAGCGTCGCTCCGGCGTCGGGCGAAACGTCTCCGCCAAACGGGGTCAATTAGCCAAGCTGCCGGCGCAGCGGGAAAAGCTCAGGACACCCTCGGTTCGGTGTCGACGCGAATGCGGAATCTCGGACGGCGGTTGAACTCTGTTGTGCCGCCGGACCATGCGCCGCATTCTACTCCACCGCGAATGGATATCGAACACCACGAATAGGAGCAGGAACATGGGACTCACTCTGAAGACCAAATCGAGCTCGGCAGATACCTCGCCGTTGAATCCTTACGTCGCCGCTCGGCGCGAATGGGATGAGCGCTACGGGGAGATCATTACGCGCGCGAAAAACTGGCGATTCATCGCGATCCTTAGCGCGATGGCGACCCTCGTGGCTGTAGCGGGAATCGTGGTGTTGTCGGCCCGGTCGAAGGTAGTTCCCTTCGTCGTCGCAATCGACTCGCTCGGCAGAACCGTATCGGCCGGCCCGGCAGAGGTGACCACGACTGCCGATGAAAAGCTCAAGAAGGCGGTACTGTTCACCTGGATTGAAGATCTGCGCCTCGTAACCACCGATCCCTTTGCGCAGCGAAAAGCGATTGATCGCGTTTACGCGCACCTCGCCATGGGCAGCGAAGCGCAGGCGTTCGTCACCGCGTTCTATCGCGCAGATCCACCTCAGAAGCGGGGACAGACACAAACCGTGAGTATCGATGTGAAGTCCGTTCTGCCCAACAGCAACCGGACGTATGAGATCGAGTGGATCGAGACCACCCACGACCTGAACGGCGGAATCGTCTCCACCGATCACTGGAAAGGCTCCTTCACAATCGCTCTCAATCCGCCGACCGAAGAACGGTTGATGCGCGTCAACCCACTCGGGATTTACGTGACCGATGCCGCCTGGACGAAAGTTTTGTAGTTATCGCTCGAAAGGAGCCAATAGAATGCCACGATTACCGCTCGTTATCTCACTTCTTACCGTAAGGGCACTGTTCGGTCAATCCATGTCCGGTAGACCCTCAGAACCCGTCGCCGAACTCCGTGGTCCAGTTGAAGCGGACACCGGCACCCCCGGCATGCTACGCCTCAAAAAACAGATACCTTTGTCGACCATTTCGATTTCGGCGCGAACGTTCGGGCGCTGGCGCAGTCAATGGAGACGCCTGTCACGACGGGTGCAATTCCACCGCCGACCCACGGGCCAGTCTGCTGTACCCGAGGGTTACCGGCCTACTACCGACGTTGCGCTTTCCGCTACCGCGCAGCAAGCCGTTGAGTTCAGCGCCTCCTGGCGGGCGCAACAAAACGGAGCCGCGCCGGGGCCGGACGGCCGGGTGCTGTTCGCCTTCGGAGCGGGCTTGCCGACCGTGGTGTGCGCACCGTTGCGCGTTTGCCTGATCGAACTGCAGCCCGGAGAGAAACTTGTCGGCGAGCCGCAGATTGGCGATTCGGTTCGGTGGAACGTGGCCCCGGCGACCTTCGGCAAAGGCGACGAAAGCACCGCCATGCTCGTGCTGAAACCGCAAATGCCGGGCCTCGATACGAACCTCTTAATCACGACTGATCGCCGCGCCTATTACGTTCGACTCGTTTCCAAAGCGAACGACTACGTTTCGCGAGTGGCGTTTGTCTACAACGACGACGACGGCGGAAAGAAATGGAAGGACCATTTCGCGGAGCAGAAGCGGGAGGAAATAGCGGCGGCCCGCAGTTCAGTCCAGACCCAACCCGCAGTCCTGTTCTCAGTCGAGCGCCTGCACTTCGACTATCAGATCAAGGGCGGCGACGAAAACATTCGCCCGCAGCGCGTCTTCGATGACGGGTCGAAAACCTATATCCAGATGTCGCCGAATGTCGCAAACCGCGAGGCTCCGGTCCTGATGGTCGTGGGAGCGGATGGCAAGGGAGAGGTTGTGAACTATCGGGTGAAAGACCAGATGTACATCGTCGACCGCCTGTTCGAGCATGCGCAGCTCGTGCTGGGTTCCGGCAAGAAAGCGCAGAAAGTGGAGATCAACCGTGACCACCGAGGGTAAGTCTCCCGATGCAAAAGGGAATGGAAAGGCGATGCCTGAACCCGTTCGCGAAACGGTCTCGCCCAGCGGTATAGACCTGCGGCCGGAGCCAGAGAAGTCGCCAAGGATCAGCGGGCGCGCCGCTGGTTTGATCGTCTTGGCCGTCGTGGCAGTGCTCGGGGTATTCGCATACGGCGGGTTGAGACGTCAGCAACAACATGCCGTCGCCGCGGAAGGAAGCCCCTACAAGAAGGTAGAGCCCGCGCGACCGGACGAAGTACAACAGTTGAGTCCGTGGATCCGCGGGCGTGCGAGGGAACGCGAGGCCGGGAATTCTGCCCGCCGCAGCCTGACGATCCGAATCAACTGCAACGCCCGGACGCCGATCTGCCGAATGAGCGAATCGTCGTCCGGCGCGCCCAGGCACCACAACCCGCGCCGCCGCCCGTCAGCTCAACCGGTGGTCGCTCGCGAGCCGACGCCGGAAGAACGGGCATTGTCGGTCGCATACATGACGGAACAACAGGCTCGGATGGCACCCACGGGGATTCGAGCGGAATCCTCGACCGCGAACCGCCCGGCCACATCCGGCCTTGGTGTCGGGAACATCCCCGTCGCCGACAACAGCGCGCCGCAACTCGCAGCCATCGCCCGCGCTCTGACCTCCGGGAATCCCGCTGGCGGCGGGTCGGCACTTCCGGGCGGCGTAAACGCCAACAGCGAATATCGACGGCCAGAATCTTCAGGCTCAAAAGGAGTCTTACCTGGAGAAGGCCCGGACTGGGTAACGTTGCGGACGACTACCTGAAGTACACGCGGACACCGCCGCTCTCCCGCTTTGAGATCAAAGCCGGGTGGGAAATTCCGGCGGCGTTGGAACAGGGGTTGAATTCGGACTTGCCCGGTGAATTGAAGGCGCTCGTGATGTCGAACGTTTACGATACCGCCACTGGCCAGTACCTGCTGATACCGCAGGGGGCCCGGCTGGTCGGCGCGTACAACTCCCGCGTGGGTTATGGACAGAACGGAGTCCAGGTTGCGTGGCATCGCGTGATCTTCCCGGATGGCTCGGCCATCGATCTGAACGGAATGGCGGGTCTGGACGCCCAGGGGAACGCGGGTCTTCGCGACAAAGTGGACAATCACTACCAGCGATTGTTCGGCTTCGCGGTCCTGACGAGCCTGTTCGACGCAGCCCTCGCCGTGACCCAAAGCCGGCAGCAGAGCGTCCTCGTCTACCCGAGTCCGACTCAGGAAACCGAGAGCGCCGCCGGCCGAGAGGTAAGCCAACTCGGCACACAGATCACACGGAAGAATCTCAACGTTCAGCCGACGATCAAGATTCCGGCAGGTTACAAATTCAACGTCCGGGTGAATCGGGACATTCTGTTCGAGGAACCGTACCGCCCGGTGCAGCCGGTCGCCGACGATGGAACCGCGTCTTTTCGAAGTGTGAGGCAGTCCCGATAGCAGGAGTCGTTCCCATGAGTTCAGAAACTGTAGATCAAATTCTTCGAATGATCGAAGACGGTGCGAATTCGAGGCCCTCGGCGATTGAGTTTGAGATGGCTTACCAGTCGCGCGTGGCGATTGACCGGATCAGATTCGCGATCAAGGCAACCGAGCAGGGGGCCCACCAACCAGAACAACTCCGAGAGGCTGCTCTCCAGCTCCTGGATGCGTTGGGCAGGCTCGAAACGGCGGAACGCAGCTTCCAACGGAAATTTCGGTCGCCTTCTATACGCAGCATCCTGGCAATCGCCGATCCACGCTTAAACGGCGTAGGCACAGGAGCCGACCAACGAAAGCGAGGATCAAATGGCTGAGGTCTCTGTGCTCGATCAATACTTCGAGGAGATCGCGGCACGGTTGGAACGGCGGATAGATCAGCGCGCCCCACAGAATGTCGCGCCTAAGCGCCTGTTCACCGTTCCTGAAGCAGCTGAATATCTCGGTCGTTCAGAAAACGCTATCAAAATCCTTATACATCGCGGCAAGCTCCCAGTCACCCGGATCGATAGCAAGTCTCAAATCGACAAAAGGGCTCTCGACAAACTGATAGATCAATGCACGTATTTTGAATCAGAGCATCGGACTTGACAGTTACACTGTAACTGTTATATCTTGGATTCATGGCTCGGAAACCCAAAGCCGGAACCGTTTATCAACGAAACAAAGTCTGGTGGATCAAGTACTATTCGAAAGGCAAGCCAGTATACGAGTCCTCCCGTTCGGTGCGTGCGGAGGACGGCGAGCGACTCCTGCGAAAGCGGCTCGGAGAGATCGCAACCGGCGCCTTTCGTGGCATTGCCGTTGAACGCACAACGCTCGATGAGTTGTTTGATCTTGTTGTAGCTGATTACCGAGAAAACGGTAAGCGCAGCATCGACGATGTTCTTTCTCGCCTCAAATTGCATCTGCGCCCAAGGTTGGGGAAAACGAGAGCTGCGGATTTCGGCTCCACTGATGTTCGGCGCTATAAAGCCAGTCGCAAGCAAGAAAAGGCAGAGGCCGCCACAATCAACCGGGAACTGAGCATCCTCAAGCGCGCCTTCAGCCTGGGCTCCCGTCATGACCCTCCTCTAGTGCTGCACAATCCGCCAGTCGAAAAGATCCCCGAGAATAACGTCCGGACTGGTTTCCTCGAAAAGGACGACTACGATCGGCTTTTGGCGGAGCTTCCGCCCTATTTGACTCTTGCCCTGGTGATCGCTTATCACACAGGCTGCAGGCTTGGAGAAGTGATGTCCCTTCGCTGGCCCGATATCAATCTGCAGGGCGGCGAGATTATCATTCGGGCTGAAAATGCCAAGAATAAGAAGCACCGGGTGCTTCCCATCTACGGAGAGATGAATGATGCTTTTAAGCATCAGAGGGAGGAACGCGACGAGAAGTATCCCCGGTTGGAATGGGTCTTCCACGACGGAGGCGGCAAGAGACTCCGCACGTTTTACAAAGCGTGGCGGTCCGCCTGTGACAGAGCAAAGCTCGGTGGTCAGCTGTTCCACGATCTCCGGCGGAGCGCAGTCCGCAATATGGTCCGCGCTGGCATTCCGGAGAAAATCGCGATGGCGATCAGTGGCCATCGGACGCGTCACATATTCGATCGATACAACATTGTTACGGACAAGGATCTTGCCGCAGCGGGTGACCAAATGACGCGATATCTGGCCGATCAAAGTACTGCGAAATAACTATGGGGGGTATCGGCCATACCATCCCTACCTTACTATTTTGGGGGCACCGCAAACCCGCAGAATCGCAATCCTCCCTGGCTGAGTGTCTTCAGTTTTTCCGAACGGCCGCTGACGGATCTGTGCGGACTGTTCTTTGGGCCGCGGTATCCGGACTTCCGCGGATACACCGATTGTGGCCTTAGGAGCAGAAAGGCCCGACGATGTGTGTTGATATGAAGTCTGTGACCCTCCGCGAATTGCTACGTGGGCCAATCATTGCCCTCTCCCAGAGCGGAACGCACGTGCAGCTGGATGGTTTCTGCGAACAGCTCGGTCTTCCGACAGCCACCGATGGCTCAAAACGTGAACGGATGACAGCAAGTTTTGACGCGGCTAGTGATACAGACTTGCCGACGGTAGCCGAGAACTTTCTTCGAGCCTTCCCCCCTTCTCCAGAACAAAGAAATGCAATTCAGGATGTCATGTGGGCTGATCACGAGACCCCGGAGATCGCGCTCCGCTACAGGCACGAGCTTAGTCGGAACTTGGGGCGTGCGGGTGAATTGTTTCTCCGAGCAGAGCCATTTGAACAACTTCTGGAACAACTCTGGATCATCGATACCGATCCGTTTGAGTTCTTTCTTACGGGTCATCCAGGAGGGCTTAGGAGCGAGATTCGTCAACACGTCCTGGGGAACCCGGATGACTGGTCAGCAGAGTATCTCTTCGATAAACTTGGAGTGTTTCAAGCCTCGGATCGTCGGTTTAACTTGTTCATCGAAGGTTTAGCCTCAGCGCTGGTGCGTCCAAACGTGGATGAACAGCGGCAGTTTGTAACCGTCGTTAACGATGCTGTCCGACCGTGTGGTGTCGAACTACGGGAAACGGGAGTGGTGGGTGGCTATCCTGTTTTCCACTTCACTTGGGCGTCCAAAGGCGGGAAGGGGAAGCCGAAGAACATCATTTTTGGCTCACCACTCAAACCAGACCTGCGGTTTCGGGATGCTGTAAATAATGACGTGGAGATCGTATCGAACGCGGAATCAGTGCTGATCTACGATCGCCCAATTCTAGACGAAGGTCTTCGCTGGCGCGATCTTCAAGACTGGTGGGCTGACCGAGAAAAGGTCGCAGGTCTCGAAGCGAAGAGGAGCCTTTACAAGCGTCTTCTAGATAGTCTTCCCGCGAATTCACCGGCCCAACGCCTAGTGTTTACCAGTTACGCGAGGCACTATGGATCAGCTGTCCCAGGCTTACCTGCCCTCCTTCCGGAGGTTTGGCTCCATTGGGACCCAAAGACCGTCAAAGAGCGCGGCCCAAATGCTCTTCTGAGGTTCAGAATGGACTTCTTGATGCTTTTGCCAAATAACGTCCGGGTCGTTATCGAAGTGGATGGCAAGCATCACTACTCAGATGATTATGGACGGGCGGACAGCGGAAAGTACGGGGCGATGATGTCTGCTGACCGAGATCTTCGCCTGTCGGGCTACGAGGTATATCGATTTGGAGTAGACGAGCTCAGCGCGAATGACGCCGAATCAAGGATAGCCCATTTCTTTGACCGGCTATTCTGCCAGTATCATGTGCAGGTGCCGGGCGCCAAGAACGACCACAAGTCTTGAAGACGCGATAGACTGCAACGATGCCCAGCGGGCGCCCCAAAATCGCTAGTGGAGGGTTCCATGGCAGTTGATGATCCGGATGCACAAAAGAGAGCCTTAGCAGGGTGCTGAAAAAGTAACTCTGCAAGTCTTCCTGACTGTCCCAGTGAGGTTGGAGGGCCTATCAGCGATATCGCGGAAGGGTCCTTGTGGGGGGTTACGTGGCCCAAACGCCTTGTTTTTTGGCGTTCGGACACACTTCTCCCCGGACTTATGCGGACTGAACTGTCGGAAACAGCAGGTTCCGCATGCGCACAAGGTTATAAGCTGCGGCCGTAAAGGTAAAGACCCATCCGACCTTGAATACACCTCGATGTCTGGTTTTGCGCAACATGCCTACGGTCTTCATCCAGCCAAAGACTTCTTCAATCCGCTTCCTCTTTAGCATGCTGGCCTGATAACCAGCATGCCGCGTGGTTCGGCCGTCGATAGCGCTGCCGCCCGGGCGTTTTTCGTTCTGCGCTACATGCGGTGTCACCTTCAGTTCCCGCATCACCCCTACAAACTCTTTGGTGTCGTATGCCTTGTCGGCAGCTACGGTCACGCGCTCGGTTCCTTCTCTGCGCTCCGCCATCAGCATGGCCGCTTCGCGTTCCGCCGTGCCGCTCGGCTGCATCAGTTCGGCATCCACCACCAGCCCGTTGCGGTTTTCGATCATCACGTTGCCGCAATAAGCCAGCTTCGATTCATGCCGGCCGCTCTTGCGCGCCAGTCGCGCCTCCGGATCGGTCTTCGACTCATGCGTCTGATTACTGCGCTTCTCACCGTGAAAGTTGACCGTAGGATTGCCCGGATCATCCGGCGGCGGTTGTACTGCCTGGTCCTTACGCTGAAAGCTCTTCTGGCTGGCCCATGCCTCGATCAGCGTTCCGTCCACGCTGAAATGTTCATCCGATGTCAGACTGGCGGCCTCGGCCTGCTCCAGAATCCGGTCGAAGAACTTTTGCGCAATGTCGGCTTCCATCAACCGATCCCTGTTCTTGCTGAATACCGTAGGCACCCAAACCGGCTCGTCTATGTTTAAGCCCACGAACCACCGGAACAACAAGTTGTACTCCAGTTGCTCCATCAGCATCCGCTCACTCCGGATCGAATACAGAATCTGCAGCAATAAAGCCCGCAGCAGCTTCTCAGGAGCTATCGAAGGACGCCCGAAAGCCACGTACATCCGATTGAATACCGGCGACAGCGCCTCCAGCGCCAGATCCGCCATCAGGCGGACCGGCCGCAAAGGATGAGCCGCCGGCACTCGATCTTCCGGCGAAACATAGCTGAACATCGCACTTTGTTGGGTGTCTTTTCCGCGCATCGCTCTTAATACATAAAGACGCGATTCTGTTTTGCGGGGTAACCGACCGACCGTTACTTTTTCAGCATCCTGTTAGAGGATCACATCGATACCTGGGGCTCCTGGATGATTCGATGTATCTGGCCTGTTGCAGTCGGTCTAGCCATGGAGTTTTACGCTATCCTCAACGTGGTGTTGACGCGCCAGTGGAACGGTTTCATCGACCGGATGGGGCTGTTATTGGTGACTGCTGGTGTGGCTGGAGAATTGGTGGTCGAGTATAAAGCGCACGGAGCAGAACGCAGGCTTCGTCGGGTCAATGCTGAGATCGAGCGAGAAGCGGAAACACAATTGAAGGCTGCGGATGAACGAATAGCCGGCTTGGATTTGGAGCGCGCGAGGATTGAGGGAAAACTCCTGCGGACCCTGGGACCACGACAAATCGACGATGAGAAGCGGGCAAGGATGTCCGCCATGGTGCGGGAACTGTTGCCGGACAGTACGTTTCTGATCTTCTTGTGCCCGCAAAAAAACAACGAGGACCAACGAGAGACCTCAGATTTTGCATGGCAACTCGCTGAAATATTCAACGCGCCGGTTTGTTCAGTGAACCAACAAATCGATTGGGATATTGACGATATCTGGATTCGGCCTTCAGTCCTTGATCCTGAGAACGTCAGAGTTGCCACGGCTCGTGCCATCTTTGCACTACTTAAACGCGAAGACTTTAATGTTCACTGTCCAATTCCAATCAGTCTGCCCGACCAGCACGTTTTCCGGCTTGAGCGCGGCACTGCCGGGATGCGAGTCGGATCATTTGTGACGCCGGAAGAGTTCAATGGTGCACTGTGTGTCGCTATCGGAAAGAAATCGCAGCCAGTATTCCGACTAGACGACTGATTCTAAACTGCACAAGTTACCCGTGGTGTTCTGAATCGTGCAGGACATCGTGACCCGCCTCGGTAAAGGTTAACCCGTGTTCACCCGGCGAAGTCGCGGCAGGCTCCATCCCTTCGGCGTCAAGGGCGCGTCCTTCCGCGTTTGCATGCTGCGCTTGTCAAAGGTCGTAAACTTCTTCCGCAACCCCGTGAGGCCTCACCCCAGCTCTCGGCGAGGGCCAAATTAGCATCATGCGAAACCATGTCCCTAAACGTAAAACCCGTGGGATAATCGTCGTCTATGCGGGAGCTGCATGGGGTGATGGCGGCGCACCTCATAGATAACGCCGAATCCCCCCTGAAACAGAGGGCGCTTCTTTTCGACAGCATTCATGTTGTGGGTCTGGGAAAAGCGCTGGACGATCTGAATTGCTTCCTGCCGGGTTACTCTGAGTTTGAAATATCGAGCAATTGGCCCGAGCGCCGCGCAGAACTTGATTACCTGATATCGAGCGGATTCCTTGTTGACGAGAATGCCGGGCCAGAAACACTCGACGAATATGCGCAGCGAACATATGGTGCCGATCTATGGCTCCACTCTGATGACGACTTGCCAGTCAGGGGATGGTCGGCGTCCAACGTCAGGTCAGTCGCATGCCGCCTGGAACTGGAAGGTAGTCAGGCAGTACCGATGTTTGATTCCATCGATCAGTTTCATTTCGGCGAACGAGCGCATGGCGCACGGTCGGCCGATATTTTGAATATAGCGTTGCAATCATTTCCCATGCCGGGACAGGACAGTTCATGGGAGGACATCTTCGAATTCAGGGAAGCGCAGCACGATAAGCAATGGGCGCTCCGCAGATTCCTGAATGCACTAACTACAAAACCTGCGACCGAGGCCGAGATTCGCGACGACATAGAATGGTCGCTTCACGAGTATCACAACGCAATGGCCATCCACAAAATCAAAGCCGCACAAAGCTTCGTGGACGTGTTCGTCGTTTCGCCGCTGGAGATGATCGAGAACCTCGTCACGTTTAACTGGTCGAAGATAGCCAAAGGGGCGCTACAGATGCGCAAGCGGACCGTCGAACTTATGGAAGCAGAGATGAAGGCGCCGGGCCGAGAATGCGCCTACATCTTCGGCGCGCGTAAACGCTTCGGTCCGGCCGATCAGTAATTCAGTCCGGCTCTTGATATACTTCGCTGCGAGCCTTCCTGATAAATGCCGCCATTCGCGGCAAGCGTCATCGAGGCGTGAAGACGACTTCTCGATTACTGGAGAGCGTGTTTACACGCGACGATGGATCGGGAGAATACGTCCCGGTCGTTCCACTCATCTGTGAACCCGTCAGGCGAGTTCACTCCCGTGCAAGCTTTGGGGGACTTGCCTTCGTTCGGGTGATCGAGTCGCGTCGCAACAATCACCTCGAAGATCTCGGGCGGTGAAGCTTGGTGATCAGCCCGGCAAGTCGGGCTAGCATCGTAACGATCTTCGAAACATTTTCGGGTCTTTTCGATGTAACCATTTTTGTAACCATTCCGGGATATTTCTGGAAACTCGCAGAAATCATCGATTCAGACAAGCCGGAGAAAACAAACACTTTATGTTTCTAGCGGTGTCTGTGGATTTCTCGGAAATGGATTATGAGTCCGCTGCTCTAACCATTGAGCTAAGGGCCCCGAGCCTTGTAGAGCTCTGACCTCTCGATTGTAACCGTTGGGGTCGGGATAAGCTGTTGATACGCCTACTGGCCCGCGACGTTGCTACCCGCCGGTTGGTCACCCGCGGCATCTGCCTCGCGGGATTTTTCGACCACGATCGTGAAGTTCGCGGCCATTGCCGCCAGGGCTGCCACGGCCGCGAGAATCGGCGCGAAGACCGCGCCGACCGCGACCACCGTAACGGGAATCTCGACGAACGTATGCCCGTGCTCGTCCTTGATGATGATCCGGCGGACATTGCCCTCGTGAATCAGCGCCTTCACTTTTTCCGCGAGGTCGCGGCCTACAACTTTTATTTCTTCGAAAAATGTCTTTGTGTTTTCCATTGGGACAGCGTCCTCATAACTTATTGTAGAAACAGCCGGACTCCTTGCCATTTCAGTGCCATTTCAGATTTTCAAAACCGAAGCCCGATCCATTCTGAGCCCGGTCTCAGGTTTCCTCGCTCAGGCGGGCTTCACTCATTCACTCACGCCCGCGCGCAACTGTACATACGGTTGCAGCTACTGTTATGTTCCGACCATGCGTGTTTACACGGGGCTGCGTCCCGAAGACTGGCAGCACTGGGGCCAATGGACCACCTTCAAACGCAACGCGGCCGAATTGCTGCGCCATGCGCTGCGCCCCGATCAGGTGATCTATTGTTCTCCTCTGACCGACCCATACCAGCCCGCGGAAGCGGAGCAACGCCTCATGCCCGGGGTGCTCGGGGAGGTTGCCGCTCATCCGCCGAGGGTGTTTGTGATCCAGACCCGCGGACCTCTGATTACCAGCGATCTCGATCTGCTGCTGGCCGTCGCCTCGCGGACGAGCCTTCGTGTCAGTTTCTCCATCGCGACCGATCGCGAAGACGTCCGGCGGATCTTCGAGCCGCACTGCGCTCCGATCGACGAACGCTGGCGGACGGTGGAAACGCTGCACGCCGCGGGAATTGAAACCTCGGTCGCGATCGCCCCGATTCTCCCCTGCGATCCCGAGGCCCTGACGGCCCGTGCCATCTCATGCTCCAGCGGACCGGTCATTGCGGACCCGCTGCACGTCCGCGCCGTAAAACGGTCCGGCGCTACCACGCGTGAGGCTGCTGTTGCAATATGTAATCGCCACGAATGGCAGGAATGGCTTGACCCGGTGTTCCAGCGATCGATCCTCGACCGCATGGCAGGGGCCGCTTTGTCCGCCGGCCGCGAATTCGGCTATGGACCATCGGGATTCGGCTTGCTCGCGCGGACGCCCGGGAACATCCTTCGCCCCGGCGGCGTCATATAATCGAGGGTACACTTGGCCGCCAACTATAGCCTTAGCCTCAACACGAATCTCACCGCCGAGCAGGAAGCGGTTCTTGAGGACCATCGCCTCATTTCAGGCCTTCAGGCCGGCGACGAGCGGGCGTATGAACAACTGATAGAGCGGTTTCAGAGCCCTGTTTACAATCTCGCGTACCGGCTTCTCAACGACCAGGCGGATGCCAGCGATGTGGCCCAGGAAGTCTTTCTGAAGATCTTCCGCAACGTGGGCAGCTTCCGCGGCGACAGCAGCCTGCGCACGTGGGTTTACCGGATTGCCGTAAACGAGAGCCATAACCGGCGCCGCTGGCTGTTTCGTCACCGCCGCGGCGAAACCGGCATTGACGACACCTTTGAAGATTCGGAGAGTCGCGAGAAACCGCTTATGGATTCGGGCGAGACGCCGTTCGATTTCACGGTCAACCGCGAGGCTCAGTTCCTGCTCGAAGAGGCGCTCGCCGGTATCAACCCCGTCTTCCGGGCCGCGCTCGTGCTGAGGGAGATCGAGGACATGAGTTACGACGAGATTGCCGATATTCTCGAAGTGTCCATTGGGACGGTGAAGTCCCGGATCGTACGGGGCCGTGAAGCCCTGAGACGAAATCTTGCGACCAGGCTCGATCCGGCGCCGTCCCTGCAATTGGTCCCGAGGACCGCCAAATGACCGCTGAATCCAGGACAGACGCGAAGACGATGGGCGAAATGAATTGCAGTTCAGTGCACGGCGCGCTGTGGGATTACGCCGCCGGAACGCTCGGAAAGAGTGAGGTCCATGGCGTCGCCATGCATCTCGAAGATTGCCGGGAATGCGCTCTGCATCGGGCCGAGGTGCGGTCTCTTCGAACCGGGCTGAAGAGTCTGGGCGAGAAGAACGTCTCTGCGCTGCTTGCCACGCGGTTGAGAGTCATTGCGTCGCGTGAGCGGTCGCGGCTGCTGTTGCGGCGCGATCTGGCCGCGCGTCTGAGAGATCTGCGTGCGAGCGCGGCGCTGGTGTTCGATCATCTTCTGCGGCCTTTCGCCGTTCCGGCAGCCGGTGGGATTCTGGCGTCTTTCTTCTGCATCACGATGATCGTGGATACCCTGCATTTCCATCCCGAATGGCAGCCCGACATCCCGATCGAGCTGTTCTCCCAGGTGGCGATCGACGGCATGTCGCCTTTCTCGGTCGACGGTCCCGACGTCACGCTGCAGGTCACGGTGGATGCCAGCGGCGCCGTGAGCGATTTCGAGTTGCCGGCGGACGGAAATCAGGTTCGCAACGCATCGCCGGAGGAAATGAAGGAAATCGGCAACATGGTTATCTTCAGCACCTTCACTCCCGCGACTTCGTTCGGACAGAAGGTTTCCGGAAAGATTCTCGTCGGCAGCCGCCACATCAACATCCGCGGCTGAGAACAGAGCCGAAAGCCTCCGACATTGGCGCGCCAGAAGCTCGGACAGCATTTTCTCGTCAAGGGCAGGACCCTCGAAGGGATCGCGAAAGCGGCGTGCGGCGACTGCACGCCGCTGGCTGTCGAAATCGGCCCCGGCCGTGGCGCCCTGACCGAACGGCTGCTCGTTCGTGCAGAGCGCGTTGTGGCCATTGAGTTGGATGCCTCTCTGGCGGAACACCTTCGCCAGCGCTGGCGGGGGGAGCCCCGGCTCGATGTCGTCGAAGCGAATGCTTTGGACGTGGATTGGTCGCGTTGGGGCGCGGGAGTGCTTGTGGGCAATCTGCCCTATTACATCGCGACTGCGCTGATCTCTCGCTACGTGCGCATGCCGGGCGCGTTAACGCACGCCGTGTTCCTCATCCAGAAAGAAGTAGCCGAACGGATTACGGCACGGCCCGGCGGCCGCGAATACGGATACCTCTCCGTCGAATGTCAGTTCTTCGCGCAAGCCGAGTATCTCTTCAGCGTGCCTCCCGGGGCTTTTCAACCGCCCCCGAAGGTTGATTCGGCGGTCATCCGATTGACGCCTCGGACGACGCTCCCGGGGGATGATCCGGAAGGCTTCCGCGCATTCGCGTCGCTGTGTTTTCGGCAGAAGCGCAAAACCCTGCGCAACAATCTCGTCGGCGCGTATCCCGCTGCAGCGTACGAATCGCGCCCTGAAATTTCCCGGCGCGCGGAACAGTTGAGCGTCGCGGAGTTCGTGGAACTCCATCAGGCGATCAAATCAAATTCATAGCCGCGCGCAGCACGATCCAGGTCTTCTCCGCGCTTGAGAGCGAGATCCGCCGGGCCAGTACATCGTAATGCGACTCGGCGACCCGGTCGAGCAGTTTCGAATAGATCGCAATGAGCGCCCAGAGCGACGGCCGGCTCTCGGTTGCGATCAGGTTCAGTAACGGCGCGGACTCCCTGTAATAACACCGGGCACGATCGATTTCGAATTCCATCAGATCGTCCGAACTGCTCGGTGCGCCGGCCCCGTTTCAGGTCGTCAGGCGATACGCCAAACCGCACGCAGATCCTCCGCCGGAATATAAATGCGCCCGAGCCCCGCATCTTCCCGAACATCGCGCAGGATATTCGTCAGCTGGAAAGCAATCCCGCACTTCTCGGCCAGCGGGAGCGCCGCTGCCTTGCTTCAGGCGATTCAAATCCGAAAATATGGATCGATCGTGAGTCCTACCACCGACGCTACGCGATAACAATACCGATACAGCTCCGTCAAACGTCGCGATGGTTCGCGGTTCGAGATCCGATGCCACGCCTTCGATCATTTCGTAAAAATATTCGTGCGGAATCGCATACCGCTTTACGGCATCGAGAAACGCCGGCCATGCCGGATTGTCGTCGGGCCGCCCCGCCAGCGCGTCCGTCAACGCCTGGCGCCAGCGATCCATCGCCGTGCGCGTCGCCCCGGGCTCGTCGCTCAAATCGTCGCAGTAGCGCATGAACGCGTAGATCGCGCACATCGCATTCTTCTTTTCCGGCGGCAGGAGTACGAATGAGTAGTAAAAATTCCGCGCGCGTCGTTTCGCCACGGCGCGGCAATACGCATACGACCGTTCGAGCGGCGTCATCATACGCGGTCACGCCGCTTGCGCGAACGCCACCCGCGCCAGCGTGCCGATCAGCAGGCTGGCCCGCTCGATCTTCGAAATCCTCGGCCGGCGCGACAGCACGTCATAACCCTGCTGCTCGATCTTGTCGAGAATGCGCATTCCGCCGCGGCTGAACAACTCGAGGTCGATCGACAGCCGCTCGTTCACCATCCTATTCAGCGGCAGTCCTTTGACGAAAAGCTCGCGCGCACGGTCCACGGCTTCACGCATGATCGCCCGAAAGCGCTCGTCAAAACGGTGCGCGAACAAATCCTCCACCGTGTAGTCATGTTTCGCGAGTAAATCGAGCGGAAGATAGACGCGGTCTTTCTGCTGGTCGACCGTCATGTCCTGCCAGAAATTCGCGAGTTGCAGAGCAGTGCAGGTTGCATCCGACAACCGCTGCCGTTCGGCGTCGGAATAACCGCAAAGATACAGCACCAGCCGCCCCACGGGGTTGGCCGAATACACGCAGTAATCGAGCACGCCATCCCAGTTCTGATACCGCGTCACCGTCTGATCCTGTACGAACGCGCGGATCAGGTCGGCAAACGGCTGCTTCGGAATCCCATATTTTTCCGCCGTCCCGCGCAGCGCAATGAAGACCGGATGTTGTGTCTTCGCCCGCGTACATCCGGTCCAGTTCCGCCGCCCCACCATTCGAGCAGCCGCAAACTCTCATTCACATCGCCGATCTCATCGCCCAGATCGTCCGCCCACCGGCAATACGAATACACGTTATAGAAATCCTGATGCAGTTCCTTCGGCAGCAGGAAACTGACCACGTGGAAATTCTCGTAATGGTGGGTAGCCAGCCAGCGCGTATACTGGCGGGCTTCATCCAGCGTCCAGCTGTGTTCGAGGGCCGCTACGTTATAAACAAAGTCGCGCGGCAGCGAGCGTGATCTGCGCGGTCAAGGAATGATGGCAGTCTTCAACGAGCCGCTGCCCTCCATCAGTTGGAACAAGACCTTCGAAAGACTCTCCAGCGGCTCTTCCGCGTGCACGAAGGCCTCCGCCGTGACGCCGCCGGATTCGATGATGTCGAGTGCTTCACGAAAGGCCCGCGGCGTATGGTGAAAACTCGCCTTGCACGTGATCTCCGAGTAGTGCAGCAGGTTCGTATCGAGTTCCACGCGCGTCCCGCTCGGTGGCCCGCCAAAGAAATTCACCATGCCGCCGCGGCGCAGCATCTCAACCGACCAGTTCCAGGTCTGCGGCTGGCCCACGGCCTCGATCACGATATCGGCGCCACGCCCTCCCGTCAGTTCGCGCACGGCCGCCACCGGATCGAGCGTGTCTTCCGTCGCAATCACGCGATCCGCTCCCAGTTTCAGCGTGTGCTCGAGCTTCTTTCTCCTTCGCCCGATCGCAATCACCTGCGCTCCCCGCAGCTTTGCGAGCCGCACGAACATCGACCCGATCGGGCCCGCGCCGATCACGGCCACCTTGTCGCCTGCCTCGAGGCCCGTATCTTCGAGGCCTTTAACCACGCATGCCAGCGGCTCGGCAAGGGCGGCGTCCTGGTAGCTCAAATGCGGCGCGACTTCATACGTGTTCCGCTCTACGATGCGGGCCGGGACGCGAATGTACTCCGCATAAGCGCCATTATTAAACAGCAGGTCTTCGCAAAGATTCACTTTCCGCGCCGGCAATAGAAACATTGCAGGCAGGGAGCGGAATTCGCCGCCACCACGCGCTGGCCGGGCTGAAAACGCGTGACCGATTCGCCCACGGCCAGGACGTCGCCCGCGAATTCATGTCCGAAGACCGCCGGCGGCACAATCATCCGGGCATGATATCCGCGGCGAAATACCTTCACATCCGTGCCGCACGTCAGCGCGGCGCGAACCCGCACCAGCATATCGCCCGGCCCGATGGCCGGAACCGGAATCTTTTCCAGCTGGACCTGTTCCTTGCCGTACAAGCACGGCCGCGAGCATCGTGTCGCTCACTCGGTTTGCCCCAAAGTGACCTCCTGCGGGCGGACAATGATTTTCAGCGGATTTTCTCCCGGAAACTCGCCGGGATGCGTCGCCAGGCGAAAAGCAAACTCGATCTTATCAAGCGGGACGCGGTGCGAAATCAGCAGATGGACCGGTAATTTCCCGCTGAAAACAAGGTCGGCCGACTCCTTCTGGATATCCACCGACGCGCTGTAGGAACCCAGCAGGGATCTCTCGCCCACGCAGATGCTCGCGCCCGAAAGTTCGATTCTTTCCTTATCCGAAGTCTGCGCAAAAAGCATGATTTTCGCGCCCGGCCGCGTGGAGCGTACCGCTTCCTCGACCAGACCTTTGACATTGGTTGCGACAAAAACCATGTCGGCGCCGCGATCTTCCGTCAGTTGCTTCAATTTCGCGGAAACATCCTCCGTGCGCGGATCCATCGCGAATGTCGCGCCGCATTGCTTTGCCAGTTCCAGCCGCCGCGGGATCGTATCGGTTGCCAGAATCGTGCAGCCGCGCAGCTTCAGAAGCATGGTGAACAGCAGGCCGATCGGCCCTTGGCCCTGCACCAGCACCACGTCATCCGGCTGCGGATCGCACTGCTCCACGGCTTTCAGACAGGTATTCACCGGTTCGACAAACGCCGCCACTTCGAACGGAACGCCCTCCGGGATTTTCTCCACGCCGCGCTCGACGATCCAATCCATCACGCGCACATATTGCGAGAAACCGCCGCCCGCCGGCTCGAAACCTGCCGTAACGCCGACCTTCTTATACACCGGGCACTGGGCATAAAGTTTACGCGCGCAGTAGAAACAGTTCCGCACGGAATGTGATGGAACACGATGACCCGGTCGCCCGGCTTGAATTTCGCCACATCGTGCCCCACATGCGAAACGACGCCCGCGGTCTCATGCCCGTAAATCCGCGGCGGCGTAAGCAGGTTGTATTCGATCTTTTTCAGATCGGTATGGCACACGCCGCAGGCTTCAACGCGAATCAGAATCTCGCCATCGCCGATTTCCGGCCGTCGCGATCTCATCCACCGAAACGAGGCTGTTGCCCCGGTAGACCGCGGCCAGCATTTTATCTTCAGCGTGACTGGAACGTACAATCGGCAAGAAAATCTCCCAGGTTTTTCGATGCCACTTCGGTCCTCTGTTTCAAGCGAAGCAATTCTCCGAATCGCTTCCGCGGGCTCGCCAGCGCGCCTGTCACCAGACGCATGGTGCTGAAACGGCCATCCGATTTCAGCGCGGCATTGAAATCATTCTCAAAATCTTCGCCGGCCAGGTCGCTCACCGCGCGGATGCAATAAAACGGCAACCCCAGATCTTCCGCGGCGCGCGCCGCTCCGGCCGCTTCCATCTCCACTATCGATGCACCGGTCGCACGCAGGTTGCGCTTTTCCGCAGCCGTCCGCGCTATATGGGAAATCGATGCCACGGCCCCGGATGCGGCGTTTCGTGTCGACCCTGGAACCAGCGTCTCATAGCCCGCGCTCGCCGTCCCTGACCTCGGCGGCAATCACGATGTCCCCGACGCGCAGCCCCTCGTCAAGAGCCCCGCAAAACCCAATATTGCAAACGGCCGAGGGTTTCGGTGCGACGAGAACGGCGGCAAACGCCCGGTCCGCCCCGGCGCCATTCGCGATCGCCATTACCTCGCCGCCTTTCGAGCGCCCCGCCCGCGCCCAAATCACCGGCAACGAGACGGCGCGAACGTCCTCCCAATGCGATACCAGCCCTGCACACTCGCGCGGATCGGCCGCGACAAAAAGCAGCATCGGAAGATCTCAATCCTCCCGCATGTGGTGGTCTGGGCGCAGATCCTTACTGCGGCTCCCACGCTCCCGGCATCTGTGGGATGAAATACCACCGGGATGTAGAGGCAGTATCCGAATTCACCTTAAGATACGCCCAGCCTCCCGATATTTGTTGGACCGTCGCGGTAAAAGTGAGAGTGCTCGGAATGGTCCACGTGGTGAACTTCCACGAAGTTCCCGGAGCAAAGCCGTCGGGCAAAAGATCCGGCAGGTCATTGACCATGTAGACGGGCAGCGGATTACTCACCCCTACGTCGCCGCGGCCGGGGGCGCCTTTTGCTGAGCGTGTATCTTCTCCGGTCCGACCAGCAGAGCGGCGAGCGATAAGGCGGATACAACCGATACCATCAGCAGAACATGCCGTGATGAAAGCTTTTGAGGGATCAGACGCATACTTCACGTTAACGCAAATGCCCGCAGCAAAGCCCCGGCTTTGAGTTCCATTTCGTCCCATTCGGCCGCGGGATCGGACTGCGCGACGATCGCTCCGCCCGCGCCGAAGCTCACCTCGCCGCCCCGAAACACCGCCGTCCGGATCACGATGCTCAGATCGGCCGTACCGTTGAAGCCGAGATAACCGATACTCCCCGAATAAATCCCGCGCGCTTCCGGCTCGAGATCTTCGAGCAGTTCCATCGTACGCAGCTTTGGGGCTCCGGTCATCGAACCCCCGGGAAACAACGCACACAGACAATCGACCGTGGTCGCATCGGGCGCCAGTTGGCCGGAGATCGTGCTGACCAGCTGATGCAGGGTGTCGTATGTCTCGACCTCCATCAAAGCCGGGACCTGAACGCTCCCCGGCACGCAGACGCGCGCGAGATCGTTGCGGACCAGATCGACAATCATGAGGTTCTCGGCCCGGAAACGGGAGTCGGAGGCGAGCAGATCGCGCAGCTTTGCGTCTTCATCGGCATCGCAGCCGCGGCGAATGGTGCCTTTGATGGGGCGCGATTCGGCGTGGCGGTCCTGGTTGACGCGCAGGAAACATTCGGGAGAGCTCGATGCCACTTGTATGTCCCCTAAGTTCAGGTAGGCCGCATAGGGCGCCGGATTCGTGCGCCGCAGCGTCTCATAGTAATCGAGCGCCGGAACAGCGGACTCAAGCAGCACCTTGTTGGTCAGACAAAGCTCATAGCTCTCACCCGCGGCGATGAACGACAGGCAGTCACGGATACGATCCAGATAACCGGTCCGTGAAATGAGGTAGCGAGGGACGGGCTTCCGCCCAGCCGGCGGCGGCCTGTGGAGACCCGCTTCGATGGCGTCGAGCCGGCCTGCCAACCCGTCGAGCCACCCATCGTCCGGTCCCACCGCGTAAAGCCTGCTCTCGATGTGGTCGATCACAAGGAACCGTTCGACGCGCAGGAGAACGGAATCGGGCATCGCGGACGTGTGCTTGTTGGCGGAACCGCATTCAGCCTTCAGCTCATAGCCGAAATACCCGACATAGCCGCCCGTGAAGGGGAAGGGAACGGACGGCGCCTCGACTCGGGTTTGCAGCAGAGACTGCTCCAGCCAGGCGAAAATCTTTTCACCCGGCCGGCTCGTGCGGATCTCATCGGAAGCTCCCATATAGGAGAACCGGCCGCGCTCCGTGACCAGAGAGATGTCAAGCCAGAAGCTGTATGGCTCGTCCGCGAAAAGCCCACGGTAGAGATCTTCGGGACGATGTCGCAGAGGCATCTCCCGCACGGTGATTTTCAGTGGTTCGGGATCAATTACCGCACGGTGATGCCTTACAGAGCCGGGGTGGCCTCCGGGCCCGGGAGGCAGCGACTTCGGTCGAAACGCCAGAAAATTCCGCAAGAGCTCGACCCCGTACTCGGAACAAACCGATTCCGGATGGAACTGAACCCCCCAGAGCGGGCGGCTGACATGCCGAAGCCCCATCACGGTTCCGTCCGCTGTCCACGCGATTTTGCGCAGATCCGCCGGCAAAGGCTCCATCACCGCCAGGGAGTGATATCGCACGGCGGAAAAGCGTTCCGGAATCCCGCGAAACAAATCGTCTCCGCCGTGTATGATCTCGCTCGAATAGCCGTGTACCGGCGCGACCTGCGTCACCACGCCACCGAACGCGGAAGCGATCCCCTGGTGGCCCAGACATACGCCGAGAACCGGAACCGTGGCGTTCCGGATCACATCGCCGGATACGCCGAAATCGCGCGCACGATCCGGATGGCCGGGTCCCGGCGAGATGATCACGCTGTCGAAGTCGAGTCTCCGAATCTCGTCCCACGTCATCTCGTCATTGCGGATCACCCGCGGGGTTTCGCCCGTCACCGCGGCAACCAGGCTCACCAGGTTGAAGGTGAACGAATCGTAGTTATCGATAATCAGAGCAGGCAAGGGGGACGTGCCCAGTATAGACATGAGGGAAATGCGATGCTGGTGAAGGCTTGTCTTTGCTCGACACATCGCTCGACACATCCCGATGGCCGGACCGGTAAAGGGGCAGCCCCGGCCGCGCGGAGCCGCGTTTCTGGTGGCTGCGGGCATCCTTCTCAGCCGGATCTCGGGCCTGATCCGCGAAGGAATTTTCGCTTACTTCTTCGGGAATTCGGATGCGGCGGATGCATTTCGCCAGGCGCTCAAGATCCCCAATTTTCTCCAGAATCTCTTCGGTGAAGGGGTCCTCTCGGCCTCGTTCATTCCGGTTTACGCCGGATTGCTGGCGCGCGGCACGCAGGAAAGCGACGAAGAAGCCGGACGCGTAGCGGGCGCGGTCTTCGCGATCCTGGCGCTGCTGACTTCGACCCTTGTCCTGATCGGCGTATTGGCCACGCCCTGGCTGATTTTCGCGATTGCACCCGGCTACCACGGCGCAAAACGCGATCTGACGATCTCGCTGGTGCGCATTTTCTTTCCGGGCGCGGGGCTGCTGGTGCTTTCGGCGTGGTGCCTGGGAATTCTCAACAGCCATCGCCGTTTCTTTCTCTCGTACAGCGTGCCGGTCCTGTGGAACGTCGCGATGATTGCGGCGCTCGCCGGATTCGGTCCGCGCACAGGGCAGAATGTTCTCGCCGGAATCGTAGCCTGGGCTTCGGTGGCGGGAAGCGCGGCCATGTTCCTGACGCAGCTTCCGGTAGTCCTGCGGCTTGTGCCGTCGCTGCGAATTCAGCTGACAACTCACCTCGAAAACGTAAAGGTTGTTATCCATAACTTCGGTCCGGTTTTTGTCAGCCGCGGGGCCGTGCAGCTCAGCGCCTTTATCGACACCATCATTGCCAGTTACCTGCCCACGGGTGCGGCGGCCGCGCTGGCCAACGCGCAGACGATTTACCTGCTGCCCGTTAGTTTGTTCGGCATGTCCGTGACGGCATCCGAGTTGCCGGAGATGTCGCGCGCAGTGGGAGCCGGCGCCGATTTCGCCGCGAATTTACGGCTGCGTCTGGTTGGCGGTCTCCGCCGTATCGCCTTTTTTGTGATTCCCTCGGTTGTCGCTTTCATAGCCCTCGGCGATGTCATCGCGGGAGCCATTTATCAGAGCGGTCGGTTCACGCATGCGGACACAGTCTGGGAGTGGGGGATACTGGCCGGATCGGGCGTCGGCCTGCTGGCTTCCACGCAGGGGCGTCTCTATTCATCGGCCTTCTATGCATTGAAGGACACGCGAACTCCACTGCGATTCGCCCTGATCCGGATTGCGCTCACTATCGTTCTCGGATACCTTTGCGCCCTGCGGCTCCCCCCTGTTCTGGGCCTCGATCCCAAGTGGGGCGTGGCGGGATTGACGGCTTCCGCGGGCCTCAGCGGATGGGTCGAATTTTTCCTGTTGCGGCGATCCCTGGGACGCCGGATCGGGTCCGATCGCGTAGGCGTGAAGTATCTGGCGAAGCTGTGGGGCGCGGCGGTTCTGGCGGCCGGCATCGGCTGGGCCATTAAAGCAATCAACGCCGGATTGCATCCGAAGGTAATGGCCGGGGCCGTGCTGATCCCTTACGGAACGCTATATCTCGTCCTCGCCGAGGGCCGTAATGCCGGCAACCGGCTCAAGGGGCTGATCCGGCGGGGTTAGCCGTCAACTCACGCCGTCACGGATCGCGATCCGCGTGAGTTCTCCCAGCGACTGGATCCCGAGTTTCGCGAGGATGCTCGCATGATGGCTCTCCGCCGTCCGCACACTCATGTGGAGCTGGTTGGCCAATTCCTTGTTGCTTTGTCCGAGCGCCAGCAGGCGCATCACTTCGAGTTCCCGCCGAGTGAGGAGAAACTGGACCGGAACCCACTCGGCGGGTTCAATCTCATCGACGAGCCGCGACGCGCCGAGTGAGGCAAAAAAAAGGTCGCCGGCGAGAATTCGTTCGACAGCCGCCACGAGCTCTCTGGGCGCCTCGTTCTTTGCAAGGTAGGCGTGGACGCCGGCTTTCTTCAACTGGTGAAGGATCGGCGCGGCCACATGCATGGTGAGTATCAGGATCCGGATCCCCGGTACGGATTCGAGGAGCCGTTCGGCGACCCTTAAGCCATTGGGACCGGGCATCGACAGGTCGACGATTGCCACGTTCGGGCGCAGCAATTCGCCTTGTTCAATGGCGTCGTTCCCGTTCGCAACCTCCGCCACGATCTTCCATTCCGGATGGCTCGCGGCGAGAATGCTGACCAGCCCCTTCCGGACGAGTTCGTGGTCATCCGCGATAAGGATCTCAACCTCGTCCATAAACCTGGAGTACTATATCCTATTTCCCGATACAAAAGGTAGTAAATATTCTGTTGAGGATGTCGTCGGCCGTGGTTGCGCCGGTAATGGCATCGATCGGATGCAGCGCGCAATATAAATCCAGCATGAGTAATTCATGTGGTATTCCGTTATGAGCCGCGCTCCGGGCCTTTTCCAGCATCCCGAGCGCTTCCTGTAAAAGATTTTCCTGCCGCACGCTGGTGATGAACCCGCCCTGTATTTCCAGTTCGCCGCGGGGAGCCAGGGCATCGAAGATTGCTTCACGCAATCGATCGATGCCCACGGCGGTCAGGGCGGAGACCGCGATGTGATCCTGGGCGGCACGGAAACCCGGCAGATCCGATTTGTTCGCAACGATCAGGGCGCGGCCCTGTTCGCGGGCTTTGCCGATCAAACCTTCGTCAAGCCGGGAAGTCCCGTCGATCACAACGATCGTCAGGTCCGCATCGGCCATCGCCTGGAAGCTGCGTTCGATGCCCAACTGTTCGATCACTTCATTCGTGGCGCGGATTCCCGCGGTATCGACCAGGCGAACGGGGATTCCTGAAAACTCCGCCATTTCCGAAACCAGATCGCGCGTGGTCCCCGGGATTTCCGTGACAATCGCGCGATCCTGCCGGAGCAATCGATTAAAGAGGCTGCTCTTGCCGGCGTTCGGCGGGCCGACAATGGCGAGCGAAAAGCCGGATCGGACAAGGTTCCCGTAACGGAAGCTGCGCGCGAGCGCGCCAGCCTGCTGAATGATCGGATCGAGTCTGCTGAGTATTTCGGAAGCGGGCGCGACACTGATATCGTCCTCGGCGAAATCGATTCCGGCTTCGAGGAGCGCGATCAGATCGAGTAATTGCGCCTTCACGGGCGCGAGGCTGCGGGAAACCGAGCCCTGCGTCTGCCGCGCGGCGATGCGGGCCTGGTAGAGCGTGGTCGCGTCGATCAGATCGCGGACAGCTTCAGCCTGCGGCAGATCGATGCGGCCGTTCAGGAATGCCCTCAGGGTAAATTCACCGGGCTCGGCGAGACGCGCGCCTTCGCGAACCGCCCGCTCGAGGCAGTGCCGGAGTATGACCGGCGCGCCGTGGCAGGAAATTTCAACCACATCCTCGGAGGTGTAGGAACGCGGCGCGGCGAAGAAAGTAACGATCACCTCGTCGATGGTGCGGCCCTCTTCGTCGAGGAGTTCGCCGAAGCTCGCGTTCCATGAGCTCATTTCACCCTTCAGAGCGATCAGGGAGCGGGCGATCTCAGCGGACTTCGGACCCGAAAGACGAACGACGCCGATGCCACCGTGGCCGGGCGGCGTGGAAATCGCGGCAATCGTGTCGTCGAGCCGCAAGACGCGACCAAACTATCGGCGGGGGCGGGGAGGACGGTCTCCGCCGCGCCCGCCAGGACGATCGCCGCCAGCGCCAAACCTGTTGCCGCGCTCGGGGCGCCGTTCGGAGGAGCGTTGATACCGCTCCGGCGGCGGAGGCGGAGGATCAGGCAGCGAAGGCATGCCCGCCGGATAGATCACCACATGCCGGAACGGCCCCGCGCCAGCGCTTTCGCTGCGCAGATCCTGCTCTTTACGCAACGCGATATGGATCACCCGGCGTTCCCGGCTGTTCAACGGATTGAACCGGAATGGCGTACCGGTGTGTTTCACTTTCTCGGCCGCGGCGAGGGCGCTGATGCGCAGTTCCTCGATACGCAATGCCCGGTAATCGTTCGCATCGAACGAAATGCGTGAATGATCGTCGGAGTGCAGGCGAAGCACTTCCTGCGACACCAGTTCCAGCGCGAGAAGCAATTCGGCCCGGTTGGCCAGCAGAAGCTCTACGTCGCGTCCTTTGAACTTGACGATGATGTCGGGATTTTCGAAGTCGGGATGGCTGTGATCCCCGGCTTCGATGGTGAAGTCCAGATCGAACTTTCCGCTGGCGACGATCTGACGAAGAAACTGCTCGATCCGGGGACCAGTTTCATGCACCGAATACTTGGGATTCAAGCCCTCTTCCTACCGTCCTTTAAGATCGCCTTATTCGCCGCGACAATCTCAACCGGGCCCGCCGTCTTGTTGAAGAACCACTGCTGGGCCATGCCGACCAGATTGCCAGTGAGCCAGTATAACACCACGCCGCTCGACAGGCTCCAGAAGAAAAACAGGTACATGAGCGGCATAAACTGCATCATTTTCTGCTGGCTGGGATCGCCCGTAGCCGGGGGCGGCGTCATCTTCTGCAGCGCGAAGCTGGTGACCACCATGATCAGGGGAAGGAAGTGAATTTCGAAATGCTCGTGCTGCGACAGATCGTTCACCCACAGCCAGTTGGCGTGCCGCATTTCGATCGAGACTCCCAGCACCGTGTAAAACGCGTAGATAAAGGGCATCTGAATCAGCAGCGGAACGCAGCCGCCCATCGGGTTCACGCCGTGCTTCTTGTAGAGATCCATGATCTCCTGCTGCTTGTTGGCGGCGCGCGGGTCGCTCATGCCGATGCCCTTGTACTTCTCCGTGATTTTGTTCATCTCGGGCTGCAGCTTCTGCATCTTGCGCGACGATTTAAGGCTCGTCAGCTTGAGCGGGAAGAGAGCCATATTGATGATGATTGTGAACAGAACGATGGCCCATCCGTAGTTGTGGACGAACGAATCATTCAGGAAGTGCAGCACCATGAACAGCGGCTTGGCGACGATGCCGAACCAGCCCCAGTCGACGATGCCGTCGAGCTTCGCATTCACCTGATGCAGCAGCGAGAGCGCCTTCGGGCCGACGTAGATCCCGAACTGATTGCGCGCGCCGCCTCCGACCGCTACTCCGGGATAGGGGTCCTCGGCGGGGCTGAGCGGCGATGAGACAACATCGTCGTAGGTCGTGGTCTGCAGTTTCGTGTTGGGCGGCGGCAGGAACGCGGCGGCGAAATACTGGTCGTCGATCCCCGCGAAAGAAAAGTCTCCATCGGCGTTCGAGGGGCCATTCTTGCCGTCCTTCGCGGGCCGGCGCTTGAGTTTGCTGTTCTCGGCGTCGTAGTAGATGGTCTTCTGCTGCCCGGCCGCATTCTGCACGGCCATGTCGCCGAAACCGCCGCGCCATTCGACCAAGTGCGGCAGCGGCGCACCGTTCAGAGTGATTTCGTCCGCGTATTGCACCATGTAGCCGCTGCGCTCGAAGGCGAAGGTCTTGGTGGCATGAGTGCGGCCGTCGGAGTACTCGTAGCTGATGGACAGGCCGTCGCCCGCGGGATGGGCGACCCAGAGGACCCTGTTGAGGTCCGTGCTCGGCTGCCTGTCGCGGAAGCTGAATGCGAACGGGCGGCCGAATTTTTCAGCGCCTTTCCCGTTGACCAGTTCCAGCGGCATTTCCGCGCTGTCCCTGAACTTCTTCAGCGTCCAGCTCTTTACGGTTGCGCCGCGGTTGGAAAAAACGACGTGGCACAGATCGGTATCGATGACCAGTTCCTGTTCGGCGGCGGCGGAGAGCGCACCTGCGAGGGGTTCGGACGGGGCTGTGTTGTCCGTGGTGGCCGGGGTCGAAGAGGCCATCGGCGTTCCGCCCGCTGCCGGCAGAGACTGTTCCTGACCGGTTTTTGTGGCCTGTTTCTTCTGTGCGCTTTGCGTTTTCGCATCCGGCGGCGGCGCCATGCCGAGTTTCTGGAGTACCCAGGGATAGCCGAGGAGAATTGCACCCATGAGTGCAAACGCCATCAGCATCCGAACTTCGTTCGACAATTCCTTGCGGTCTTTATTGGGGGGCGTGGGAGAACTCATCCGCGATCCTGGGGTACCGGATCTGTTCCACCCTCATGGAAGGGATGGCAGCGGGAGAGCCGCTTCACTCCCAGCCAGAGACCTCTTGCGGCTCCATGGGTTTCGACCGCTTCACGCATGTATTCCGAACACGTGGGGTGGTATCGGCAGGCTGAGGGCAACAGGGGCGAAATCAGGAGTTTGTACCCGCGGAGGAGGAAGACGAGGACGCGGCCGGGGGCTCGTTGCACCTGTTGAAGAAACGTCTGACTTCGCTCTGAAGTTCGCTGAAAAGGCAGTCGAGAGCCTTGCGCCGCGGATTGAATACGATTGACCACTCTGGACTCAATTGTGACAGTTCGAGGCGGACAGCTTCGCGCATCCGCCTTCTGATACGATTCCGAACCACCGCTTTACCGAGCCCTTTCGGCGTGGTGAAGCCGACGCGCGGGCCTGCTTCCACATCGCGCAGTTTAAAAGCGGCGAAAAACGGGCACGTGTAACGCGTCCCGTTATCGTAAACGCTTCGAAAATCGCCGGGTCGCAGCAGCCTGCAACTCTTGGGGAAACCGCGCAAAACAGGTCGCGTCCGCGCAACCGGATTCGAAGGTTCCATTGCGGTGTCGCGGCGCGTGACAGCGCCCCTGGCGCTCTGAGGAAAGCCTGCACTCTGGGGAAAGCCTGTTGACGTCGTCGCGTGCTCCGGCTACCTCTCCGAGCTGACGGACAGCTTCTTGCGCCCGATGGCGCGACGCCGCGAAAGGACGGCCTGTCCATCGGCGGTTTTCATTCGGGTCCGAAAACCGTGCGTCTTCGCGCGGCGACGGTTGTTCGGCTGGAAAGTTCTTTTCGGCATGATAATCCTGAGTGTCTTTGGAAGCTCAATTATACAACACAGGCGCAGCGCGGCTGTGTTGGTGAGCCGGGCGGGGCTCGAACCCGGAAACCATTCTGATAACAGACAACTTACTGAAAACACGTTTCGCACTATTCGCGGGAATCGCACCATTCCCGCTTTCATCGTACAAAATCCCGTACAGCGATCACGAACGAACCCTTGACTACCTGCTCGTTCGTGAGCCTCTGTACGCGCGGGCAACTTGAATCCGTTTGACGAGACGGGCGTGGTGATCTGCTCGTATCAGTTCGCGCGCACCAAAGATTCCTATATCCGGCAAACGGAATGGGACCTGGTCGTCATTGATGAGGCGCATCGCCTTCGGAACGTTTACAAACCAACCAGCAAGATCGCCAATGCAATCAAGAACGCGGTTGCTCCGTTTCCGAAAGTGCTGCTCACCGCAACTCCTCTTCAGAATTCGCTGCTTGAGCTGTATGGGCTGGTCAGCATCGTAGACGAAATGGCCTTCGGAGATCTGAAGAGTTTCCGTGCTCTGTTCTCACGGATGACCGGAGACGACGAATTCACAGCGCTCAAAGAGAGGCTCCGTCCGGTCTGCAAACGAACGCTTCGACGCCAGGTACTTCAATACGTGAACTTCACCAGCCGCCACGCCATCGTGGAGGAATTCGTCGCAACTGGCGAGGAGCAACGGCTCTACACCGTCGTCTCGGATTATCTACGTAAGCCAATTCAAAGCCCGCGTACCTGAGAGCGAAAAAACCGTCGCAGATGGGTCACAGGAAGAAAAAAGCGGTCGGGGCAGCGGCCGAAGGCTGCATCGGGTAAACCCAGACCACTGAATCAACTATCCTAAACATTCGCATGAAAATATCTCGCAGGCGGTTCAGCATTGCGCTGGGCTGCGTTTAGTCACGTTGGAAAAACATACGACCTGGCGCACCTTCACCCGAAGACGGTAACGTTCTTTCAGTCGGCCAAGGGAACGAACCCGCCCCGCGGCTATAAGGTGGATCTCATTTATTCCCTCCATTGCTTTACGAGAGGCATGGAAGGGGAAACGCCAGATCCCCAACTTCTTTATAGCGACGACCGCGAGACGCGCATTTTCGATTTCCGCCGCTACGAGCTGTCGAACCAGTTGCCCACCATCATCGAGGGCCTGATGACCTGCAAATGCTTTCATGCCGAGCGCGGGAATTTTTTCACGATCAAGATCGTCGACGAGGAAGGGAAGCAAGTCGACTACGAGATCTACTTCACCGTCTCAAAAGCGTCCAAGTTGGGCACAATCAACCTCTTCGTCCAGAGCGCCTACACGCGCGACAAGGGAAAGCGGGCGCGTCAGCAAAAGCCGATCAGCTTTTCTGTTATTTTGTTTAATACGCTCAATAAGATCGCGATCAGGCAGCAATAACGAAGAGAGGCCCCCGAAGGAGCCTCTCTTCTTTCCTAATCGGAGCCTCTTGGTTATCCTCACACTTGGGTGAAGGCCGTTTCCGGTGGGGTCGACGCACAGCTTGCGCTGTTCCGTTCATACGTCGACAACAGCATAATAACACCTAAACGTATACGGAAACAAGCAGGCGGACCTCTAGTCGAGCGTTGGACGTTGCTTGAAGAGGAGCCCGCGCGAGAAACCTCACTCCGTCTCGAGTTTTCAATCCATGTTTTCAATGGTTTACCGGGAACGCGAAGGTTCCTCCGCCACGACCTCGAAAATTGTCTCGCGAGGTTGGAATTGGAAAACCGCAACTCGGTTGCGACCGAACATGCGTGCCGAAGAGATGCGCTGCATCGTAGCGGCGCAACACTTCTGAGGCAATCGGCAACGACAAACGGCGTCAGTTCCCCCAATCCACCTTGACGTGTCGGCTATGCTCCGAAATGCCTACCTAACCACTTCGAGAATCTTCCGCACCAGTTCGGCGATTCCCTCGCTCGATCTGCCGGCGACGCGGTCGGCAAGCGTCGGGGATCGTTCAACCAGCATTGCATGGTCAATATCGTGCCAAATCGGCAGAATCCTCTTCGTGCCACCCGCCACTTCACGGGCCACGAGCCCAGCAAGTTCTCGCTGCGGCCATCGTTTGTCCAGGAAGCTCGGACTGATGAGGATAATGCCGTGCGTGCATTTTGCGAGGCCTTCGTCGATCTTGGCACTGAGGCTATCGCCCAATTTCAGTACAGCTTCGTCAAACCAGACCGACACTCCCGCTGCGGTGAGTGCGTCAAAGAGTGGACGAGCAATGGTCTCCTTGTCTTCCGACGCATGGGAAAGGAAAGCGTCGTAGCGAGTGATCTTCTTGGCGGTGGGTCGCACATTTGCCGGCGCTACCGGCTCGACGGGTGCGGGCGCTTTTGGATAGCCGAGGCTTACACCGTGATTGCGCTTGAGCGTCGCGAGGCGCTTCTCTATGGCTGGCTGCACCAGGCCCGGCAGACGCTGGTTCCACTGGCCGGCCTGCTCGCGGACGAATTGGAGCGCGTTGTCGATCTGCGTCATCCGGCTGTCGAACTCCTTGTTGATGACCGCTGGGTCGGGGTTCTCGGTCGTGTGCGTGAGAATAAGCGCTCCGTCAGCGACCTCGGCTTCGATGTGGATGCCGAAACCCGAGGTCGGATACCGGAATAGGTTCGCGTCTCCGGTGAAAGGAATCCTGATCCGGTAGGCGGTGGCCGGAACGAAGTGTGGGCCGGGGCCAAAGAATGCCCGATTCTGGGTCAACTGAGGCACCTGCATCTGGGTCTCTTCCGGAGGCAACTCGGCGATGCGTCTCGCGGCTCTGTTGACGAGATCGATTTCCTGAAGGATCGCAGCATCTCGGGCTGCGTCATTGTTCGGAGTGCTTTCAACGGTGTTTCGGAATTTCATTTTCGGTCCTTTTCTGCCCGTCTTGTTCGGGGCAACAAACAGCGAGCGGACCTGCTCCTGAGCGACTCGATGAGCGGAGGGGGATCACCCACTCGCCGCCAACGGCGAGCGGAGCGTCAGCGGAGGGCTGCACGGAGCGGAACGAAGTGCAGTGGAGGAAGTCTGGGGATACCCGAGTGGAGGCGGGAGGGCGCAGGTAGGCCGATTTAGGCCGTCAAGCGAAGCGTTGCCCGAACATGCGGGCAGAATGGACGGAAGAAAGTACCAGACCGTTATGCAAACGGACTTCGCAGAGCCGGCGTCTGGAGGTCTTCATGGTTTCGAGACAATCGGCGAACGACTGCTTGTGATTAGGTCCGAAGCGACTTTTTTTGGGGCGTCGGACAGATCGGCCTTCTGTGGCAAGTCGCCCTCGACCTGAACCGTGGGCTGATCCGCAAATCCGGAGCCGCGTACCCTAAAGGAGGAGCAGTTCGCGTACCGCGATGCTGGCTTTTCTGAACCCCCGGCGGGAGATGCTCATTTTGCTCCGGGATCGGAGTCAGATCGGCCGCGACGTTTCGGCGATGAAAAGCGACTTACCGTTACTAATCCGCCCGAGGGATATGCATAATTTAGGAAACGGGCCAGTTTCTGAGTGGCCGAGATTTGCGCCCGGGCCACCTAACCTGTTGAAACAAATCTCCTGTATGCTCAGCTCTGAAATAAAAATTATTCATGGATAAACAGGCATCCGAACGATTCGTTCGCCGCATCATCGACCTCGGCCATCAAATAGAAAGTCCCTTCAGCGGTGAGCCTGACATACTGCGCATGTGGATGAGCGCTGGGCAATTTTTCTCGCTCCCTCCGGCAGGAATCGTTGAATGCGGCGCTATCATTCGCGATCTGCTAAAAACACCCGGGTGGGCAGGGCGCTTTTCACCGGCATATATCCAGCAGCGCGTGAAGCCGCTGCTCCAGTCTGTTTTTCAAGATGGCGAATTCGGGGCCGGCGCCGCCTTCGAGCAGATCGTCGCGGAGTTGGATGCCTTTGCCGATCGCCACACCGTGTTTCTGCCTATCACCGGCGTAGAACTTGAAGAGTGCGACAACTGGCAGAGAGGGCCAATAACGCTGCATCGAACGACCGAGGCATTTCTTCAAGCCTTTTGTATTGGTAAAGGCCCGGATATCGCATACATCCAACGGAACTCCGAAGCACGGGTCTGGGCAGAATGCTCTTTCGTGGCGGAGCCGAAGCGCGCGCAGACTCTCGCCGTGGAGTTGTGCGGACGCTTGATCGACGTCTTCCGCTTTTGGATGGCAGCGTCGTCGGCTCAAAGGAATTTTCCGGTCGGAATCGCACTTGAAGGCGACTTCGCAGACGGAAGTCGAATGCAGATCGTTCGCAGCCCTGACGGCGGCATCATTTGGGATAACTCACCCGCTCGTGGTTTAGCACCCCTTGTTGTGGGCGCCAGACTAATGGAAGCTACACGTCCCGCTCACTGCCTGCTCGACTTTGCGTTCGAGCCCGGCAAGCAGACGAGCTTCTGCAAGCTTATAATGCATGCGGTTCGCTCCTTTGGGAAAGGTAAGGTTTCACCTCACGGAGAAGATCGGGTGTTGGGATATCGTGCCCTGCGAGGTCATCAGGGATATGAGACTGTCCGTCGGGATGACGCCGTCGCCGAAGCGCGGATACCATTTGTCATACCTGAGAAGATTCGGCCCGACATGCCCGACACCCGCGCGCGAAGAGCCTTCGAGACTGATTCCCCGGAGGGCCTGTCGCGCTTCGAATCAACCGCGCGCGTCAGTTCAACGGACGGCGCAACTCGCGTGATCCAGCTTACTGTCGGCTACGAACCAGCGCCGGGATATATTCTAGCGGAAGACTTTTGCGCGCGGCATCAGAACACGCTTCGCGCCTTCGCGGTTCGCCTACTCGACGAAGTCCCCAAACTGGGTTTTGTTCCCCAGAAACCAGAAGAGCATAGAAAGCCCTCGCATTCAGTCACGCCGACTGACCCGTCATAACCGTTTTCTTCAGGCTGTACGGTATCATTTGTTGCCAGTTCCTTTAGAACTGGCATGCTCACGCACCTATGCTGAAATTTAATGGCGCATGGCGCTTTCACCCTCCGGCCAGTGTGGATTCCACCGTTATAAGTGAATTCCTCGGGCTCATTGGCAAGGTCGTGGCCCAGGGCGATCGGCATGAGATCCTGGAACACTTCAAGCACTATTTCGCCGGTGCCGCCGGCATGACATCCAGTTGGAGTTCGAGCGCGAGCTGGGCGGAAACAGATCTGTATACGTACATGTCCGAAGCCGCCAAGAACGCGCCGCTGTTCATTGCAGCCTTCTGCGATGCCTGTGAGGCGCTACGGGAGAAGAATCCAGAGTTCTACACTCCCGAGGCACCGTTGATAAACCGTTTGCTTATCGAGCACGGCATCGAGTTCGAGTTGCGCCCGCCCGACCTGGTTGCGCGCGGAGCGCTCGCGGTCGCGATTTTCGTTCCGGCCGAGTTACCCTCGCTGGATGAACAGGCTCAGGACCTCATCCAGCAAAGCTTGCTGCAATCGGAGCAGTTTCTTTCCGAGGGACGCGATCGTCAGGCCGTGCAGGAAATCCTCTGGCTGGTGGAGACCGTGTCGACCGCGTTCCAGGGACTGCAAACCGACGCGGGCACCGTGCAGGGCAAGTACTTCAACAAGATAGCCGACAAGACGGAGGACAGACGTGGCGATGAAGAAGGATTCAGCGAGTTCGACGAGGAAGACCAAGGATGGGACACCGGGCCCTTGGAGCAGTGACATGCTGCAGGCCAACGCTGTTTGTATCGACGACGCGCCGCACTATATGTCGGCGATAGATACGGCTCTGCGAAAGATAGCTTTGGACTTTACCCGTTTTGCGGTTCTAAGTCGCCTGGCCGCCCTCATTCCATGCGGCGAGAAATGCCGCCTCGTAGCGACTCATTTCCGATTCCAATGGAAGGGAGAAGGTCCGGATAACGACCTTTCGAACTATATACATTAGTGCCAACGCCTGGAGTATGCAAAAATCTATCGAAGGTGCGGGCACGCTGTAATCGAACGTGATCTTATTCTCCGAGGACGTTGTTCGCGAGAATGCCGACGCCAGCGTCGTGTGGAGTTCCATCGTCGGAATCGTGTAGGCGCTCAGCAGCAGGGATGGGAATAGTTCACCGGTCTTTTCCGCCATGCTGGCGATGTCGATATCCCAGCTATGCGCAAGCTCCTTCGTATCGCACGTCTTGCACTTCGTCCTCTGAAACTCAGCCTTTGCGGCCTTATAATTCTCCTCAATCCGCTCGATCACTTGCGGCGAGAACGCCTGGGCTAACGCCTCCGGTGGAATTGCCTTCCGCGTGTGCGTAAAGGTTCGATGTTCCTGAATGGCGCTGTATTTGTAGAAACGCTCCGCCTTTTTCGGGAACTTGGAGATGTACGTGAGGGTCAGGGCGCGTTCGTAAAGACCACGGAGTAGTTTCAGGGCGCCGTTGCCATATTTGTTCGCCGCCAGCAGAAGAATCTCCCAACACTCTTCAACGCAGACGCGACTTAAAGCGAATATCACCTCCTCTGCGTGGCTCTTGATCTGCACTTTCGCGGAGTCTTTCGTCGTCAGGTCAATCAGGGCGTTGATTGCCTCCGCGAGGGCTGGACGCCGTTCGAAGATTTCCTTCCATTGTTCGGGCGTTCCGATACTCGTTTCCATATTGGTATTAGCTTAGCGTTAAGAAACGCAAACGGGCGATCGGAACTTGCCAACAACGCGCCCGGCGAGCATAATCTCTATTGAAACGCTATTGCGAATAGTGTTTCGGGCGCGAGGGGCCCCAGCGTTTGGATCGAAATCACAGCACCGCTGAGGCGGATTGGATTCAGCGTGTTGGAGCGGGCAGATGGCAGTGGCGCGCCGGGTGCCCAGATCAGTCCCGCTAAACGCGCTTCAATCCGCCGAATCGACCCAGACGTCTGCCGTCGTCCGCCGCAGGTGCGATGAACTCGGAATCATGCCCAATTGCCGCGCCTCATCTGGATCGGGCGCGGTCGTTGTCCAGACTCGGAAGCCCGCGCTGAAAGCGCAGAGACAGACGCTCACCGACTTCAACGTCTCGACCCAGAGAAGTCGAGGGAACCACAAAAAAGCTGTTGGCGGCAGTGGCCACAGCGATATGCGCGTCGTCCTTGGCAACGGCGCGACCAGTGATGGGGCCCGTTTGGGGCGGGTTGCGCCGCGAGATTGGCAATTCTCCGATCGAAGTCTTTGAGGCGCGCATGTAGGCCTCTGCCATCTTCGCGACGCGATCGTGGCTGGGTTCCGCGGGTGCCGCGGGGCTCCGGCTCACGTCGAGGTCCTCTTTCAGTTCTGGTACCGAGTCGGCGCCCTGTTGATCGCCTTTGTCGAGATCCAACGCTGTGTTGAGTTCAGCCTGGCGTGCCAACAGATGCTTCAGCCGTTCCTCGTGTTCGAAAGGACGTTCTGCCTGGGCCTGATAATCCGCCAACTCCTTCTCGATCCGGGCGACACGGCTTTTCTGATCGTCTTTAAGCTTGTCGAGATTCCTCAACGTGTGCTCAATGCTTTGGATCGTTCCAACCGGATTCACCGGATTCAGAGTCGCGGAATATGTGGCCCGTCCTCGAATGAATAAATCGGGAATGCGCTCGTCGTCCTGCAGCAGCCCGAATCCGCCAGTCTTGCCCCTGCTGAGAATTTCGAAGCCGCGGAAAACAGCCCGAGTTTGTAAACTCTGATCGTCACGCCACGTGAGAATGGCTAATGTCAGCGCTGTGGCTGCTTCTTCTCGAGCGCCCTTGCCGGCGAAGGCGCGGTTGCCGACTGTCATGCTGAACTCGGCTGCGTCGTTCGCGTTTCTGGTCGCAATGTCGGCTTCGATATTGGCCAGGTGCTGCTTAGCTTCCGCGATCTGTCTCGGAAGGTCGCGAATTTCCCAGCGAATATGGCGCTGCTGATTGGCATGTACGGCTCGAAGCTGATCCAGCTTTCGTACCTCGGCATCGATCTTGATCTTTTCGACAACGGCCGGATTGCCCGATGCGATCGCTTTGATCTCGGCGTAAGTGAGGGCGCCGCTTTCCAGATCCTCCGCGGAGCGCACCGACGTTTCTCCCCGCATCACCTGGTGGATGAAGCGGGCCTTGGTTTCGAGCGTCTGCCACATGTAGGCGTCGAATGACCCCTCGGTGACGTAACGAAAGATTTGAACCTCTTTATTGGAATTCCCCTGTCGCAAGATCCGGCCTTCGCGCTGCTCGATATCCCGGGGCCGCCAGGGCGCGTCGAGATGATGAAGGGCTATCAGCCGTCGCTGGACATTTGTGCCCGAGCCCATCTTCTCGGTCGATCCCAGCAAGATTCGAACCCTACCAGCGATCACAGCATCAAAGAGAAGTTTTTTGGCCGCATCAGTCTCGGCATCATGAATAAAGGAGATCTCCTCGGCCGGAACGCCCGCCTGCACGAGCTTCGAGCGGACATCTTCATAGACGTTGAACCGCTCCGGGTCCGGCGTCGAAAGGTCGCTGAACACGAGTTGGGTACAACGTTCCTTCTGGGTAGCTTTCCAGACGCTCACGATGCGAGAGACGGCGCGATCAACCTTGGTCTCAACCTCAGGTTGTGCCGCCGGATCTCCCTCCCCTTCCTTTTTAGGTGGCTTTATCCGCTGTACTTCGTCCGGGGTCATAAGTGGGCGTTGGATATGCTCCACGCTTGCGTTGATGTGACCCAAGATTGGCGACAGCCGCGATCCACTGAAGTTGTAGCTGGCCTTGGCGACCGTGGTGGTCCCCGTCATCTTCGAGAGCAACTCGGCAGTGTCCTGCTGATTTGGCGCAAACGCGACTCGCAGGTGGCAGTTGGACACGATGCTCTCGTTGACGCCATATGCGTCGATGATCTGGCGGATGTCCTGGGTGATCAGGTATGCCTTGATACCGTAGCCCGCCATGTATGAAAGAGCTTCTGCGAATATGTCCATTCGTTTTAGACTGGGGAACTCATCAATAAGAAGAAGCAGTCGGTGCTTATTGGCCTTTTGGCGGGTGCCTTCGGCTCGTGCGCCGGAACCCGATCAATCTGTTTTGCATTGAACACGGTGTATACGCGATGGATGAAGCGGGATTCAGTCCGTCGTCCGGTTTCCTCACGGTCTGAACTTTCACCGGCGGCAAGGCTCTTGCCATCTGTCCCTTCCCTCTTCAGTTCCCAAAATTCGATCTGCGTTCCCTTTTCTCCGCCTCGAACTTGCCAGCCATTGGCGGCCGCTTGTTTGTATGTCATCCAGCGCGGGTCGTCATAACCTTTGCGAATTGCTGTTGCCATCAGGTGGATGGCATTCCCGCCACGGTATGGATTACTGGATGTGGGGTTGAACGGGACCGCAAGCTTTCCGACTGTCGCGGCATCCCAGGGTCTCTGCCACGGAGCCACACCCTGTTCCAGCATCCTGATGATGGATTCTGTTACCTCTTTCCGAAAGTCCCGGCGTTCAGGGTCTTGATTGCCGGAACGTTGAGGACTGGCCATAATTCAGTTCTCCCTCGGATTCGCCGGGATCATCATGACGATATCGGCGGCAAAATCGGTGTCGGGGTCTTCGTTTTCGAAGCCGGAACCGAAGAGAAATTCGCCGCCAATGCTGGCCAAAGTTCCTTCAGCATCGTTCCAAACTCTGTGGAAATGCATACGCTACCTTTCATCAGCACAACTCGGGTGCTACAGATAACGGCTCAGGAACGGAATTTTTGACAAAAGATTTGTGGACGACTGCGGAAAACCGAGCCGCTCAGGTTTAGAAGGGAAGAGTACGAAACCCTCTTTGGCGAATACTCTGCGCGCGCAAATCTCTGGCGAGGAACCCGTCTCGGGCACATCCACGAGTCGCCGATTCTTCGTCCATTAGCTTTCCGTGAGCGGCGTTTATCAGGTGTGATCTGTCAGGCCATTGGTGGACTGGTCCACTTCTACGGTTCAGGCGTTTTGTGAAAAAGTGGCGCTAACGGATTGAGGCCGACTTGCAGCCATCTGAGAGCCGTGGCGTTTAGCAACGGCCCGCCGTTAAATCGTGTCGCACCTGGGTGCGTGTTGCGGCTGCCTTTCCCGAGCGTGAGCGCCCGAACTGGTGTATAATTTTTGTCGGCGGAAGGCCATGATAACTTTCGCAGTGGCTTCCAACAGGAAAACCCACATACAGAAAGGGTCGACTCTTGAATGAGCACACAACCATCGAATTTCGCTCCCGTGTTTCCTGTACCAAATGTCCAATTCAAAGGTGACGACGGGGCAATCTATCAGATCCCGTCGGCGGCCCTTCGCTTATTCGCGATTGCGAACGATGGGGCGATTAAGGTCGGACCAGGAACACAGCAAACAGAGATAGCTGGGCCAGAGCAAACTGATATCCAGTTTCGAGGGACCGACGGCGTTCTGTACAGGATCGCTCGTGAAAATCTACCACAGTTTGCTGTTAGCGATGTGGAGGCGTGGTCTATAACGGGGGTCCTCGACCGGGGGCAGATCCCCGAAGGGCAAGAGATACCTGCGGGCCTTCATCTGCTGGGTGGGTCGGAAAGGTCGATCACAAACTCCAGTCCGGTCATCTTAGCAAGAGCCGTCAGACTCAGCGTTGAAATGGGACTATACGATCGGCTAGCAGAGTTGCTCGCGCGGCATGAACACCGCCCTTGTTGGCCCTTACTCCTCATTAACACTCTTAGGGAAATTTGCCAAGCTTCGGGTCGGGAGGGTGTAGGTAAGACTCAACCTCCCGAGATCCGCATCGTTGGTTTGGGAGACGATTTGGCTCGATGCTCCCTATTAGATATTTCCAACCTGCTTCGTTGGGCGCTTGACAATGGGGCTTTCGCACAGTGCCTTGACGAGTTCGGGCTGTACGAGCCGGGACTGTCTGTTACTATACCAACGTCTGTGGCAAACCAGATGAAGATGCACTTCGCCAGCCACCTTCAATCAGGGTCGGTGACAGAAAGGCAGGGGCTGCTCGTGCGTACGCTAATTGCGTCGCAGACCTCACCGTCTCCAAGCCCCTCTGGATCCCCAAGCCCCTCTCCATCCCCTTCTCCGTCGCCAAATCCATTCAAACCAAATCAGGATGCAACGCAAGACACGGGGATGCTTGGCGTCCCCCGCTGATGCGTGTCAAGTACAAGACATTCAACTGTAGGTCTTTCTGCGCCGTGCAGCCATGCACAATTTTTTATTGCAGTGCGGATCGTGAGAGCGAAGAAAAGTTAGACTCAGAAATCGTCGGCAGGGCGAAAGATATCCTTCGCGATGAACTAATATCTGTCTTTGCGATCGCCAATGCCGACTTTGCAATCGGCCAAGGATATTTCGAGGACCTTGGTCACTTCATCTGGTTCGAGGCACCCCCTACTTCGGTCACCTCGCTGGTAGCTGATGCCATCACGGAGAATCTTTCCGGTCTTCTGGCGGGGGTGAAGAGCGACATCTGCATTGGAGCACAGCTCAAGCGACGGTGGATCCGGGATCTTTACAGCTGGAGTCTTGTCACTCCTTGTATTTCTGAGGCACGATCCAGAGACATCCCGATCACGCAACGGTGGTACGATTGTGTTCCGCTAATCGAATTTGGCTACGGCCGAAATCGCCGGCGCTTTCTCGGGCCGGTTTCGGACGGCGATTCAGGTACTTCGATCATGCTTGGCTCAAATAAGATCATGGGCCGTGCTCTACTGCAGCAGCTCAATTTGCCAATTCCAGACGGAGTTGTGATTAACGACTTTGCCGAAGCAGTGGAGGCTGCGCAGCGGATAGGATTTCAAGTCGTTCTAAAGTCTCCCTCCGGATCGAATAGCGTTGGGGTAGTCACTGGAATCAAGGATTGTGGTCACCTAGCCGCATCTTACTCCTACCTTCGTCGTCGCTTCCCGTGCGGCCCGTTGCTGCTTGAGAAAATGCTGGCTGGGCGATATTTTCGCGTTCTAATCATTGATGGACAATTCGCGCGAGCTTCATCCGGTTGGCCGTCTGGAGTGTGTGGAACAGGCACAGAAACGCTTCGCGACCTGACAAAGGTTTCTACGGATTTGTTCGACGGCGTCGATGACAGTTTGGCATACCGACTGGAAGGCCTACTCCTTAGCCAAGAACTGAACTTAGATAGCATCCCGACCGTTGGTCAGCTTGTAAACACAACCTCGGTAACTGCGAATTGGTCGGACTGTTCGGAAGCAGTTCATCCCTTGAACGTTGCGCGGTTTGAAGCGATAGGCCGTTCGCTTGGCCCCTCGGTTCTCGGAATCGACATCATCGCACCCAGCCTTGACGTACCACTGCTGTCTGGGCGTGACGGAATTTTGGAAATTAATGCAGGGCCTGGCTTCGCGTTTCACGACAATGTAGCTGAAATTTGGCGCAGCCTGCTGAACCGTCTGTTTCCGGAGAATTCATCTGGCCGGATTCCAATCATCTGTTTTGCGGGAGGTGACAGGTTGGACGCTTCGGCTGTACCTTCAATATCGCCTCTTGAAGATCGATTTTCAGCGACGGCTTCTGTGACGGTAAGTCATTCCGAGTTTTTGGAAACCGGTTTGCCATTCGATCTCTGCGACATTATGGTTCTTTGCGGCACCATCCCGCAATACGTTGAATCTTCTCTAGTTGACGCGATACTACCTGGGGGAACCATGGTGACGCTGCCGGACTACCAATTATCAGGCGACATTCAAGATAAACTACGCCAAGAGAATATCAAATGGTCGACGGCAATTCGACCCGTATAACGATCAAGGATCTCGTGGCGAGCCAGCGTCACTGCTCGATCGAAGCCATTAATGACGCTTGTACTTTAGTAGAGTTGGGTATCGATTCACTTGGAGCGCTTGATCTCGTTTATCGAATCGAAGAGCTAACCGGTGTCTCCTTCTCCAACGATGTTTTCGCGCGATTTCTTCGTTTGCCTCTTAGAGACATAGATGACGCGATAGAGGATTACGTCCTTACTCACAAGAATGGAATCGTTCGAATTGATCACCTACCGGGATCGCCTTAGTCAGGCCGGGTAGATCGACTAGTAGTTCACGTGGACGAAACATCGGCATCTCGGACAAGTATTGTCGGAAGCGGCGTCGCGCCAGAGATTACTCCCGTTACGTCCCGGTCACGTCAACTTGACGAACGCCCGTCGCTGACATGTGGCAGGGTACGGGCGTCGATTGACTTGCAGAGTGCTCTGTCCGCCTCACGTATTTAATCAAGTGATCCGTGGAATCAAAGAGAGTACATGGGGTTGTCGCGGTGAGTGAGACAAACAGTTAAGAGACTGGTTACCGTTCGATGGTAAATGGTTCCATTCGAGGCGGCAATAGATTTAATCTGATGATGCCGGTGAAGCGGAGACGGGCAATGCTGGCGAGCAACCCGTTGAGGAATAGCCGGTCGGAACTCGTCGCGACGATGAGTAGGGCGTGGAAGCTTCCGGTGCGTCCTTAGGGCCTGGGCCGACCCCGACCGGGATGCGGTACTTCGGTCCAGGCTCACATGCAGGAACAATACATCGGAGCGATAGATTCCGCGATGCCTTGAAAAACGCGTCCGGATGGCTGCCCTGTTTTTCATGCGGTCGCCTGCTGTG
Organism: Terriglobia bacterium; assembly: GCA_963764845.1. GTDB lineage: Bacteria > Acidobacteriota > Terriglobia > Bryobacterales > Bryobacteraceae > BOG-234. The sequence continues at coordinate 188,018 of CAVXUE010000004.1, forward strand.
GCGTGGTCGGCTGGGCGGCGGTGATCAGCGAAAGTTCAAACTCGACTGGCGGGCGATAACCCAGGGCCGAGTGGAGGCGTTTGCCGTTGTAGACCTTTTCAAGGAATCGTTCGATGCAGGCGCGGGCGTCGGCCTGGTCGCGGTATTCCTGACGATACACCTCCTCGTATTTCAGCGTCTTCATGAACGATTCGCAGGTTGCGTTGTCGTACGGGTTTCCGCTTCGGCTCATGCTGATCCGCACGCCGCGCTCTTTGAGCAACCCTGTGTAATCGTTGGAAGCGTACTGCACGCCGCGATCGGAATGATGGGTCAACCCTGCCGGCTGGGCGCGGCGACGGAAGGCCATTTCCAAAGCCGCGATCGCGAGATCGTCCTCCAGGTGGCGATCCAGAGCCCATCCGATCACCCGGCGTGAGAATGCGTCGAGCACCACAGCCAGATAAACGAACTCCATCTCCAGCCTGATGTAGGTGATGTCCGCGATCCATAGCTGGTCGATGCCCGTCAGATTCATGCTCCCTGCCAGGTTGGGGTACACACGAAGGTTGTGACTGGAATCGGTCGTCGCCACTACGAATTTCCTCCGCCGGAGGCAAAGCAAATTATCCTCTCGCATGATCCGGCCGACCCGCCGGTGGCCCACCTCCCATCCGCGCCGCTTCAGCTCGGGAGTGATCCGCGGCCGGCCATAGAAAGGAAACTCCAGGGCAATCCGCTGGATCTCGTCGCGCAGATCCAGATCTTCATCACATGGTTCCCGGTCCACATCGACTCGATAGAAGCCGGCCCGGCTGACCTGACCCAGTTGGCACATTTTCCGGACCGTCATCGGGATGCCTTTCTCGACTTGACTCTCGATATACCGGCACGTCGCGGTTTGCCAGTCAGTACCTGCAGCATCCGCTCTTCCTCGATGCGCTGCAAGCACCCCTTCAAAAAATCGATTTCCAGAGTCTGCTGCCCTACCTTCCGTTCCAGCTGAGCAACCCTGGTTTCATCCCAGCGCCGCTTGCCAACTCCCGGAAAAGCGTTGCCCGGACCGTGGCGGAATTCCTTCCGCCACCGGTGCAGCAGGTTCGGGTTGACTTCAAACGCGCGAGCCACTTCGGCGACCGATGCCCCGGCATCCAGCCGCTGAATGGCAGCCACTTTAACTTCCTTCGTGAACTTCCGTCGAGACAATGCCATGAGTCAATTCTCCATTCAATGGTTTTTGACTCTTAACCGTTTGTCTCAAAAAGCGCGACAAGTCCAACACGCCAAGCGCGCCGATCCTAACTCGAGTCAGGGTCTTCCTTCCCGATGCGCGGAAGCAAATGAAGACCTTGTCGTCGGAGTTGCGCAGCCACGTCGCGCAAATCCACGGTCTTGTTCCAGTCGCCGTCGGGGTTGGCCAGCGCTTCGCACGACGCACATGCCTCGATCAAGTCGATGTAGATGTCGTCCGGTCCGGACACGCGCGCCCGATCACGGAGACGGTTCAGACTATTCAGAAGATCGCCAATTTCCAGATTCGGCACGCCGTATTCAGCATACGACTGTTGGCCGGGGTGATGCGTCAGCGCTCAAGTTTGCGGGACCGACTGCGGTGCTGGTTTCTGGAGTTTTCCAGATCCAGCAAGGTTTCGCGAAGTGTTTCGTGATACTTTCCGAGCCATCCGCCCCAACCGTCATCTTCCAATGAAACGATGCCGCGCTGGAGCAGCCGCCTGGCGAGAGAGCGGAAGTGATCTCGATTCTGAAGAAGCGCATCCGCTTCTCCGAGATTCGCGACAACGATCTGGCGCCTGCTCTCCAAATCCACCGTCTTTGTGATCACGACGAATGAGTTGATGGTGAGTTCTCCGCGACTGCGGGCCTCATCCAATTCGGGGGTGTAGCGGAGATAGTAGACCCTCCCGTCGGTTCCTTCAAGCAGGAGGTAGCGACTGCCATTCTCGTCCTCGCCGTGCGAAAGCACTCGGCCCTCCAGCGACGTTACATCGCGCCAACACGGCGCGCGGAGTTGCAAACGCTGGTCTGAAAGAAGGGCGCCGTGGGCGGCAAGCGTTTTCTGATGATCCCTTGCTCGCTTCATCGCTCTGAGCGCCGTCTCCAGATCGCACCGAACCTGCCAACGATATGCTCCATCTGTTCGGGCCAGGCCCATCGTTTGAAGGGTCATCAACCGTGACGCCAGCGCTTGCTCGCGGACGGCCGCGAACCGCCCCAGTCCGGGACGAGTCGGGTTCGCCGCGACCGGGAAGTACCCGGAGCCGCTGTCCAGCGGTTGGGTTCGGGCAAGAATGAGCCGGTCCAGTGGCGTGAAGCGCTGCAGCGGAACCTGCCGGCGAAGAGCGAGCGTGGCATCCTGTTCCGTTCGGTAGCCCAGTTGTACTGTTGCGAAATGCTGGGCAACGGATCGAAGCCCGTTCTTGACGTACTCGCGATCCAGCTTGAACGACTCGCCTTTGGTGTCGAGACCTCTGAGCGCGACGTGGACGAAGGTGATGAAAGTACCGCCGTGCTGGTACTCAAACCACAGATGCCTGGCCTCGATACGAACCTGTTGATCACGACGGATCGTCGCGCTTACTACGTCCGGCTGGTCTCGAAGGCTGAAGATTACGTGTCGCGAGTAGCGTTCGAATACAACGACGACGATGGCGGCAAAAAATGGAGGGATCATTTCACTGAGCAGAAGCGTGCAGAACTAGCCGCTGCTCGCGACCCACGGCAAGAACCGTCCGGACTTCTGCTGTCCGTGGAGCACCTGCACTTTGATTATCAGATCAAGGGCGGCGACGAATACATCCGTCCGCAACGGGTCTTCGATGACGGGTCAAAAACCTATATTCAGATGTCGGCGAATGTAGCAAACCGCGAGGCACCGGTCCTCGTGATAGTGGGCAAGGACGGCAAAGGCGAAGTCGTTAACTATCGCATGAAAGACCAAACGTACATCGTTGATCGGCTGTTCGAGCGTGCGCAGCTCGTGCTTGGCTCCGGCAAAAAAGCGCAGAAAGTGGAGATTAGCCGTGACCACCGAGGGTAGACCTCCAGAAAATCAAGCGGAGGGAAAGGCGATTCCTGAACCCGTTCGGGCGACAACTTCGCCCAGCGGTATCGACCTGCGGCCCCAACCTGAAAAATCGGTGCGGATTAGTAAGCGAGCCGCCGGTTTGATCGTGCTCGCCGGGGCGGGCGTTCTGGGTTTGTTCGCGTACGGAGGGTTAAAGCGTGAACAGCAGCGCTCTACGGCCGCGCAGGGTAGCCCGTATAAGAAGGTAGGGCCTGCGCGCCCAGACGACCTGGAGCAGGAGCTGAGTAACAGCACTTCTCGAACCGCCCGCGCGGGCGTTCGAGCTGGACTCGTGCCCGCGGCGCCTGACGATCCGAATCAGTTGCAAGGACCAGACTCCGATTTGCCACGAGAACGAGTTGTGGTCCGTCGCGTAGCTGCGCCGCGACCCGTCGTAGCCCCAACGGTTCCTCTTGCGCCCGTGACGCGTGAACCGACTCCAGAAGAGAAAGCTTTGTCGTTCGCATACCTGGCAGAACAGCAGGCTCGACTGGCGCCCACGGGAATTCGAGCGGAGTTCCCCAGCGTGAGCACCATGCCCCAAGCCGGCACGGTTCCAAGCGTCCCCGGCACCGGTAGTGGATCGCCCCAACTGGAAGCCCTTGCGAGCGCTCTAACGTTACGGAATCCGGAGCGCGGTGGACCCGTATCCCCAGCCGGCGTGAACGGGAACAGCGAATATGACGGTCAGAATCTTCAGGCGGAAAAGGAATCCTTTCTTCAGAAAGCACGGACAGGCAACGTCACGGACGACTACCTGAAGTACACGCGTACGCCGCCGCTATCGCGTTTTGAGATCAAGGCTGGCTGGGAAATTCCGGCGGCGCTGGAACAAGGGTTGAACTCGGACCTTCCGGGCGAATTGAAGGCACTGGTGATGTCGAACGTGTACGATACCGCGACCGGCCAGTATCTGCTCATACCGCAAGGGGCTCGACTTGTTGGGGAATACAACTCGCGCGTCGCCTTCGGACAGAACGGGGTACAGGTGGCATGGCAGCGCGTTATCTTTCCCGATGGATCAGCCATCGACCTGAACGGCATGGCAGGACTGGACGCCCAGGGTAACGCGGGTCTTCGGGACAAGGTGGACCACCATTACAAGCAATTGTTCGGCGTGGCAGTTCTGACGACCATTTTCGACGCCGCGCTCGCGGTGACACAAAGCCGACAACAGAGTGTGCTTCTGTATCCGAGTCCCGCCCAGGAAACAGAGGGCGCGGCGGGCCGAGAGGTGAGCCAGCTCGGCACACAAATGGCGCGGAAAAATCTCAACGTTCAGCCGACGATCAAGGTCCCGGCGGGGTACAAATTCAACGTCAGGGTTAATCGCGACATTCTCTTCGAAGAACCCTACCTGCCACTGCAACCGCTGGAAGGCGACAGCGTGTTCGGAGGGTTACGCAAATGAACCCTGACCCCGCTCACGAGATCAATGAATTACTTGATGCGGCGGCGCAGTCGCGCCCTTGCTCCGCCGAGTTTGAAGTCGCTTACCAATCACGTGTGGTCATGGATCGAATCCGATTCGCTATTCGAGTGACAGATCAGACTCCACCAAAACCTGATCAACTTCGCGAGGCTGGTATCCAGCTGCTGGACGCTCTCGATCGGCTGGGCGGGATTGATCGGAAGTTTCAGGCTCGGCTGAAGCCTGGAGGACGATGCCGGAACGGAGGCGAGGACCCGGGAGGACAACCGCAATGAACACGGTCCATCTGCAGAGGGTCTCTCGCGATTCGACCCGAGCGATCAACTTCGCCGAGCAGGACGCTCCGGCGCGCCGGGATTCTGCAAGTGAGCCCCACAGAGGCGTTCGGGCAGGTCATCGAACAGGCTGTTCTCGAAGCCTTCAAAAAGGCGTTAAACGTGAGCGATGTCACGGAACGGCGGCTTGTTACGGCGAAGCAGGCCGCCTTATACCTCTGTTTGAGCGAGCGCGAGATTTACAATATGATTTCCAGCCGTGAGCTGTGCGGCGTGCGTCACGGTCGCCGTCTGATGCTCGATATTCGGGATCTCGAACGCTGGATCGAAACGAACAAGATTTAGGCTGCTTTGATGCGGAAGAAGATTTCATCCGGGAGCGTCTTTCAGCGGGTTTACTGCGGTAGAGACGGCAAAGATCGGCGTACAAAGACGTGGTTCGTCAAGTACTACGTCGGAGGCAAGCCAACCGTCATTCCGAGTGGGACGACCGACCACGATGAGGCGGTGTCATTCCTTCGAAACAAAATGGCGGCTGCCACCAGACAGTCAGCCGAGTACACCGATCATCCCGAGCGCGTGCGAATGAATCAGTTGTTCGACCTTTTACTGGAAGACTATCGATATAAAGAGCGCAATAGTACCTACGATGTGGAACTGCGGGTTGATCGCCATCTCCGCCCCTTTTTCGGTACGAGCAAAGCTCAGGAAGTTACGAGCAAATCCATCAAGCGGTATGTCGAGGCAAGGAAGCGACATGATCCAAAACCCGAGAATGCGACGATCAATAAGGAACTTTCATTTCTACGGCGAGCCTTCAAATTGGGCGAGAGGAACGACCCGGCGCTCGTGGTTCATGTTCCTCACTTTGAAATGCTTCCCGTTGACAACGCGCGAAGCGGAATTCTGACGCACGAGGAATACCGGATAATCCGCGACGCCCTTCCACGTTACGCCCGTATCGCCCTCGTGATCGCCTATCACACTGGAGCGCGAAAAGGCGAAATCCGGAAAATACGTAAAGAGAAGATCGATTTCAGAGCTGCCCGGATCGATCTGCCTGGGCGGACGACGAAAAACAAGACTCCGAGGTATCTGCCCATCTACGGAGATATGAGAGCGGAGCTGGACACCTCGGTGATCACCCCAAAACCGGCCAGGTATGATCACTTCAAAACCGGCCAGCCTAGCGACTCAGGACAACATTGTTTGTAGCGCAGTTTGGTCTTTCGGTGCAAGTATCTGTGCTCCAGGCTCGGTATACTGACCTTACCTGGGCGGAGGATACGGCAACGCAGGGATGCGACCGGAGCGCCGACCCAGCGGCCGGAATGGCGGGGCGACGCGAGTCGCCCCAAGTCACTACTGGGGAGATCTTGACCAAGGTCCTTGCACGTGAAGCAGGGTTGCGGAGAGTTCCATTGCTTCGAGTCGCGAGATGCCGTGCTGTTGTGCCATGGCCAGCGGGTGCTGCTCCTCTTCGAGGATGAAGAGCGGGCGTGTGCCGGCCGGTTGAATAACAATCCGCAGCGTCAGGTTTAACGTTTCCGGGTATACAGATAGGGAATTTGCCAGCCGAGCTTTAAAGGGACCCCTGCGCGTTTCTCTGCCTTCTTCCTGCCAGGATTCTGAGATCTCATTGAATATTTCTTCCTTGACTGAGGCCCAAAGGCCCCAGACGAACACCTCACTACTGTCGAGTATCGCGATTTCGAGGCAGCCTCGGATAAAGTACCACTCTTCGTCGATGATGCACTGGTCTGAGCTGATCAGAGCGCGGGCGCCGCGATCAGATTCGGACATGTTGGCATACATGTCCGGAAAGTCTGCGGCGAAACTCTGGGGAACTCCTTCGTGGGTTTGACCACATGTGCGGCAGACGAAATTAGGCTCGACCATCTATATAGATCTTCGCAGGAACATTCTGGCCGTAAGGCGATAAATCCCAGGGGTTTGGGGACAGCGTCCCCAAGTAAAAAGAGAGTTTCGGTCCTTACGATGTTGGTGCGGTCTTGGTGCGCCAGCTTCGAGGGCCGCACTTGAGCACGTGACCGTGATGCAGGAGGCGGTCGAGCATTGCAGAGACCGCGGCCACATCGCCGAGCAGTTTTCCCCAGTCTTCAACGGGACGATTCGATGTCAGTAGTGTGCTGGCGCGCTCGTAGCGGCGCATGACGATCTCCAGCAGGTCTTCCGCGGCCGTCATCGGCAGCTTTCGCATTCCGAAGTCGTCGATGATCAGCAGAGGCACTGTGGTGAGTGACTCCATGAACTCTTTGCGCGTACCGTCGGCAACCGCCTCGGCCAGATCATCGAGCAGTACGTGTGTTTCCCGGTATAGGACGCGATAACCCTGTTGAATGGCCGCCTGTCCGATGGCTTGGGCCAGGTGGCTCTTGCCGGTGCCGCCGGGCCCGAGAAACAGCGCGTCCTCCCGCTTTCCGATGAAGGTACATGTGGCCAGATCGAATACCAGACTACGATTCATCTTTGCGTTGAAGGCAAAGTCGAAGTTATCCAGCGTTCTGTTCGGATCACGGAAAGCTGCTTGTTTGCGCCGTCTTTCCAGTAGCCGATCACCTCGCCTGGTCAGTTCGTCCGTGACCAGGCACGAGATCAGATCGATGGGAGCCATGGCCTCGGCCTGAGCCTGGCGCAGTCTGGTTTCGAGCACCGCGGCCATACCGCCGAGCCGCAGTTGCCCTAATGCACGTTGTAATTCGATGAGGTTCATTCCTTGCTCTCCTGATTGGTCTTGTTGTCGATGAAGTCGCGATACAGCGTGAGTTGCCGAATGAGAGGATCGATCTGCCGCAAGTTCAGCGGCAGTTGCGGATTCCGCTCCAGATAACGGCGCACGAACGGGTAATCGCAGACGCCGACTTCGAGCGCTACGGTGCAGGCGTCGTCTACTCGCGCCACGCCGTACTTTTTGCCTAAATGCAGCACGCCCAAAATGCGCCGTACCGCGACCTCGCCCTGAGCCTGGTACATGCCACGGCAAAGAACGCCGATCTGTGATCCGGCCTTATCGGCGCGGCAGAGCAGTTGCTGCGTGCCGGTGGGGGTCTTGCGGGATCGGTCTTCGTCTTTTATGCGATGACCGCCGCGCTTCTGGTGCATGTGTTCGCGCAACAACTGGCCGTTCTGCGGATCGATCAGGCGCACCTGCCGGGAATCCCACTGCACCTGCACTCGTCTGCCGATCCATCCGGGAGGGGCGCTGTAATAAGCGGCTTCAACCTCCACACAGCCGTCCAGATGAACCGTTCGCTCGCCATACAGGTAGTAACGGAACGGCTCGACTGGCAACTCCAACAAAGACGGCCGTTCTTCAGCGAACATAACCGCGACTTGGCGTTTAGTGGTGCCGTGAATGCGCGTATCTGCCCAACGCTCTTCCCAGTGATCCAGATAGGTTTGCGCCTCCTCAAGAGTTTCAAAGCGCAGGCCCTTCAATGGCGTCTTCTGCGCATGTCCGACGCCGCTTTCCACTTTCCCTTTCCGATCCGGATGCCCGATGCGACATGGCAGAGGTACAGCGCCGTAGTGCCGGAGCATGTCGCTATACACCGGGTTGAGCGTGGGGTCGTATATGTCGGGAGTAAGAACGCCTTCGCGCAGATTATCGAGGACGACAACGCGGGTGACACCACCCAAACGACGAAAGGCTTTCTCGTGCAGTTCTGCCCAGGTTTGCGAACTGGACCGAAACACCAGCAGACGAACTGACTTCCGGCTGTAGCCGAGAGTCAGGACGAACAACCGTGTTCGCCGATACTTGCCGCTCTGCGGATCGCGGACCATCGGGCCATCGCCATAATCGACCTGCGCCTCTTCTCCGGGCGAGGTCTCGATTACGGCACATGCTTCCCGGTGTGGGCTTCCGTGCAACTTGGAGACAAACCGCCTGACGCTCTGGTAGCCGCCGGCGAAGCCGCAGGTATCCACTAACTCCTGCCAGATCGCCATGGCGTTTCGTCCACGTGAGACCCCCAGTTCGATCACGTCCCGGTAAGGTATGCAGGCGCTGGACGAAGGACTGCGGCCGGGCGGGGGACCTGATTTTGCCTCCGCCAGAGTGGCCGATTCCCCGCCGGAGTCGGTGATCACCTCACTCTGGCTGGCCGGTTTTGCGCACGCGGGGTCGGTGATCACCTCGTCTTCCCGGCTGGCCGGTTTTGCCGGAATGATCTGGCCGCGCGGCGCCCGCATGGCGACGCCCGCAGCCTTCAGGTAGACGGAGATCGTCTCACGACGTACCCCGATGGCCTTCTGTATCTGTCGCAGCGACCATCCCAGCCGCCCCAGCGCCACTGCTTGCTGTTTCTTTTCTTCGTTCAAGACATTGCTCACGGGGACGAAGGATAACTTCCCCCATCCGGTCAATGTCCTGAGTCGCTATGGCTGGCCGGTTTTCAGGTGATCACGGCTGGCCGGTTTTGGGTGTTCACCGAGGGGACATGGCGATTTCCGCGACTGTCCCTGAGTGTGCTCTTCTGATTCAACACGAAGGCGAGCCGGTATTCGACTGGGAGAAATCATGGCGAAGCGCCTGCGACGAGGCAAAGATTCCTGGGACTCTGTTCCACGACTTACGTCGAACCGCTTTGACGAACATGATCGAAGCAGGCTTCAGTGAAAAGGAGGCCATGGAGATCAGCGGTCACAAGACGCGGGCCGTCTTTGACCGGTACCACATCGTTTCCGAGCGCAGGCTGAGACAGTTGGCTGTGAAGCTGGAAGAGCACCTCAAGGCTAAAGAAGCGCAAACGGCACAAGATAGTGAAGGTTATTTAGGGGAAGTCCACTAACACCAGAACCAACGAGTCCAACCATCATGGTTCGACATAGGTCGTTTCTAAGGCTTCCTCTTTCTCTAATTCACACACAAAAAACCCGATCAGTCCAAGCGCAAAGGCAATGCTCAATGACAGAGTTGTAATTACGATAAATGCCATCAGGAGAACTACGACTCCCTCTTTTCTGCTGAACACCTTCCCCGACTCACGATCTTTTGGAATGAAGAGAATTCCAACGTAGAGCAGAGCCCCGACCGCCGAGCTTAATGGTATGTACTGGATGAGTGGAAGCAACAGCATCGCACTAACCATCAGACATCCGGCGACAACCGCGCTCAGACCGGTCCTCGCGCCGGCCGCTATACCTATGCCACTCTCAACAAACGTTGTAACCGTTGTCGTACCCATTAGCCCCGCAGCGATGCCCGAAATGCCGTCCGCTACGAGCAGGCGTCTTAGCCTCGGAATCGCACCATGCTCCGGTATACTTGTTCCCTTGGTGAGATTGATCACTTTAGAGAAACTGCCGTAACAGGAGAGCACGAACAAGGTAAAAACAACTTGCCACATATTCAAACTGGTAATCCACGAGAATAAATCGGTAGCGGTCATGCTCCCCAGAAAGTTGTGGAGCCATTTATCAGAAGACACCGGAGTGGCGTGCTGGTTTCTGGTGAGCGCCGCGATAAGAACGATCGTGAACAAAACAGATGGTTTAACGCGCAACACCTCAAACAGGATAATGACTAATACTCCGCCCAAACCGCTCCATGCAAGTGTATTATCTAGCCTGCCAGTGAAGGTTAAATACCCTTTTGAGTAGTCAATGACTCCGATGAGAATACCGGATACAACCATCAAGAACACCGACATGGTCACAGCCACAGCATTAGGAAAATGATGAGGAACGCGATCGATTACGAAATGCTTGATGCGTTTGAAGCCTAACAAAGAGATCATTATCCCGACAGTCATAACCGCGATCAGCGCCTGAGGAACAGAAATGTGAAGCACCGGAACTGCGACAAAGGCGACATAAATCGACATTTCCAAGCCGGGAGAAAACACGAATGGGAGATCTGACCATATGCCACTGAAGCAGGTCGACAGTGTTGAAACGAGGATCGTCGCCACGAGCACAGGGCGGGCACCAAAACCGACGGTCGCTAAGATAGCCGGGTGAATGACGAAAATGTAAGACATACTCAAGAACGTCGTTATCCCAGTAGTCAGCTCGCGCCGAACGGTTGTGCCTCTTGAGTCTAGGTGAAATACGTGAGCGAAGGATCGGTGAAGCCTGGAGGCGACGGTCATGATGTTTTCCCTCCATCGCCTGTCAGTTCCGGCTTCGTTTGATGGCGCTTTTTTTCGACCAAGAGACCCGTGAAAATTCCGGAGACGAATTTGAACAGATCTGAAGCTTTTTGACTATCTGTAAATGCCGCGAGTGCCCCAAGCGCGACCGCGGTACCGAAGAACCACAAGTGGGCGCCCTGGAGATCGAGTAATTGAAACAATCCAACGATAGCAGCGATGAAGGGAGTTTTCCCGTCTTGCGTTTTATCTGAAGCCAAGTAACGGAACAAGACGCCTGCACCTAGGAAAAGCAAGGGAATAGGCAGTATCTGCAGATATTCTGATGCTGAAGGATTCTTCTCTTGTGCGGGGCCTAAAGCACGATAAACAAGCGCCAACAGAAACAACACGTAGCAGATGTACTCAATCGTTAGATAGAGCCATTTATGAGCCCCTCCTTGATTCACCTGAATTCGCCTCGATTCACTGTGATAACAGTATGCTTATCAGCAGCACTACTGTGGAAATGATGAGGTACACGTTAATTCGCCGTAGCTGTCCCGTCGCGAGAAGGCCTAGCACGACAACCGCAAAGCCGGCAAACATCGCTCGGTCTAGTGCAAATGTCCAAATAGTTACACCAATCATGATAAGAACAGCCGCAGAGTCAATCCAGTGATATTGCTTCCATTCGCTTGGTTTGGGTAAAAGCATTAGACCGACAAACAACACAGCCCCGGTTGTCGCCGCTACCGGAACAAGATTTACCAAAGGAGTAAGGAACAAAAAGAGGGACATAAGCAGTCCGCATACAAGCGCTGTCAGTCCTGTTCTCCCTCCCTCGCCAATTCCAACCGCACTTTCTACGTATGTAATCAAATTTGATGTCCCAAGGCCTGCTCCCAGAATCGTACCCAGACCATCAACCGTCAGCGCCTCCTGTAACTTAGGTAAATTGCCATTCGAGTCCACAATGGAAGTGTTACGGGTTAAACCAATAAATTTAGCGATACTGCCATAAAAATCAAGAATAAAAAGAATGACGATAACGGACCAAATCTTTGGGTTCATGAGAATTTTGAAGTTCAAGGCGAGCGTCGCAGAGACCATCTCTCGGGACAATGTAATTGGTTCGATATGCTGCGCGAGCCCGAAGAATCGCGCAACTACAGAGGCACCGACGATGCTCAGGAGTACGGCACCCGTAATCTTGAAATATCGAAGCACCACCACCAATGTGAGGCCAGTGTAGAACAGGTAGGCCTCTGGGGACGTTATATTGCCAAGCCCTTTGAGGTTCACGCCATCATACTGCAGAACTCCGCTGACCTTGAGCGCCACGAGTACGAGAAAAATCCCGACCGCAGCCGCTAAGCCTGACTTGAGCGTATCCGGGATTGCCTCGATGATCCGGACACGGACCCGTGTGTAATTGAGCACAACCGTTAATACGCCGGACCAAAAAACCGCCCCCATCGCGTCTTGCCATCCAAAATGCATTACCCCGATAACGACGTATGCTACGTATGCGTTCATCTCCAGACCCGGCGCTACGGCGAATGGCTTATTGGCCCAGAGGCCCATTAGGAGTGTCGTGATCACGGATCCGACGATAGTCGCAAAGAAGACCGCACTCTTGTTCATCCCACCAGCCGAGAGCACCGCTGGATTTACAACGAAGATATATGAAAGTGCGAGAAAAGTTGAGAGTCCCGCGAAAAGCTCGGTGCGAACAGAAGAACCGGCTTCAAGATACCCAAAGAACTGCGCGAGGCTTCCGGCGTTTTTTGGAATTACCGTCGTCACCATTTTCGGAACAGGCGTCATCGTTCTCACCTCAGAGTGCTCGGCCCAGGGGAATACCGCAATAAAAAACGTTTTGCTTTTCGCGCGGAATAATTGTGAAACTATACCAGACGACCCCTACGCGCCGCAAGTGCAAGAAATTTAAGCAATTCGGCTGAGTGAGATCTCGGGGAGATGCGAAACGGCACCGCCAGATCGGTTCGTAATTTGGGGCATCGGTTTCCTGCCCGAGTTTCCTCCGGGTATCGACCGGTTGGGTTCGACACGCCGTACCGTGTTTCCGGCTGTGAATCGAGAGCCGTTCACGGGTACCTTCGTCGCCATCGACTTGTCAAATGCGGGTTAGTCGGCGGCCGGTTGCACTCGCTCTCAGCCCCAATGTTACAGAATGGACCGGAGGCCTCCCAGTGCTGCATCCCGATAGCGGGAAGATTTGTCTTGAAGTGGTTCCCGTTATCACGAGCCGTCGGCTGTGGTCCCGCAATTAAGCGGGGCTCAAAGCTCGCACGCGGGGCTGAAACGACCCCGTCAGGGGTGTTTGGGATCAGACACCGGTGCCAGACAATTTAGAAGGTCCCGCTAAACAACTGAAAATAATGGTGAGCCGGGCGGGGCTCGAACCCGCGACCACCGCATTAAAAGTGCGATGCTCTACCAACTGAGCTACCGGCTCCTGAGCTTATTTGTCGGTACCGTCAGGTTAGCACGGCACCATTTGAAACCGGGCTTCCCGTTATAATGATTTCCTGAGCGGGCGGATGTGGCGAAATTGGCAGACGCGCCAGATTTAGGTTCTGGTTTCGAAAGAAGTGGAGGTTCAAGTCCTCTCATCCGCACCATTTGCTTTTTTCAGTCTCTTAACGTCGCCGGGATCTTCTGCGCACCAGCCCGTTGGCACAATGTTGGGCTAATCTTTTCCGACCCCATACCAAATCAGAGCGGCTACCCGCCTGCTTCATTATATTCTTGAGCGTGCCCGGCGGTATCTCATCGGAAGGATGACCGGCATCGGTCACGGCGCCCGGTTTTGTCGGGTGATGAAACTGGCGGTGACTGCCTCTCTTTCACCGCACCAGTCTATCGGTCGTTGTGTCAATGTGGGCAGCCACTGGCGCCAGTCTTAGCCTTTGGCGCCTTGACCTAAATCCCTGATTTGTTGGGCGTGGGCGCGTCCCTGAACCAGATTCAGGTTCTGGTTTCCGAAAGGAAGTGAAGGTTCAAGTCCTTTCATCCGCACCATATACAAAGAACAGTTCAAGCCGGTTGCTTTAAGGAAGGCGCGCGCCATCGTTTGCCGTTACGAAGATCGGCTGGATATCGACCGGGACCGCGCCGACGCTGCCCAGCGTAGCGGTCATTTCCGGCCGCAGAACACCCAGGGTATCGAGCAGCCGTTTCGCGGCGGCATAATCGCCCCGGGCCTCGATCGTCAACAGCTCATTCGCCAGGTCGCGGACCGCGCCTTTGATCTTCGCGGGGTCGACCTCCCAGCCATCCGCTTTCCGCACGAAGGCGCCCTTATCGGCCAGATAGTTGAACTGCACGGCCATACCTTTGCCGTGGGCGTCGTTGAGGCCGAAACGCAGGGTCCTGAACGAGGAGGCGAGGTACGTGGTGTAGAGACTGGTCTCGCCGGGCTTCAGGTAGCCGCGGTCGAAGAAGTGCTGCAGCATGAATAAACCCAGCACATCCGCCTTCGCTTCCTCGATCGCGCTGTATTGGTCCTTCAACTCCAGACGCACGGTCGACGCGCGCCCGTTCACCGTGATCTGGTGCGGGCCGATCCCGTGACTCATCTCATGCGCCACGATATGGGTGAAGAACGAATCGAAACTCAGCGAGTCCCGCGATTTCGGGGTGAGCACGACCTTTGAGATCGGCTCGAGGGTGCTCTTGAACTTGGCCTCCTGCACGTTCTTCAGCATTACGCGCTTGCTTCCCTTTTCGTGCACGACGCGATCGTCGTTGGGAAGGTTATACGCGGCGGTCTGGACGCCGTGATCGCCATCGCCCGCGGCGAAAACCTCGTTCACCACGCGAATGGGCGCCAGCGCGCCGATCTTCGGGTTCCGGTACTTCGCGTCGATCGGGAGGGAATCCTCGACCTCCTGCATGTGATCGCCGAAAAACTTCAGTTTCGCGGATTCCGCGTCGTCACGGATGTTGATATAGGCCTCGAACGCGGCCTTGTATCCGAACAGCTCGTCGTTGTAGGTCTCGTAGGGGCCGATCGTGATATCGAGCGGGGCATCAAGATCCATCCACGCGACATCGCTCGCGTAATAGTCGTTTGAAAGAAAAGCCGCGGCGCGGGTTTCGAGGAAGCGCTTCAGGGAGGGATTGTCGGTCAGTCGGGCCGCGTCCCGCAGATCCTGGGCGCAGGCGGTGAGGTCCGACTTGTATGCGTCGGAATAGGGCACGGCATGCAGCCCGGCTTTCCCGTCTTTGGATTCGCGCCGGATTACGCTGAAGAATCCTTCGCCCAGCGCGCGGGCATCCGGCGAGAGCGTCTTTGCCCATGCCTCGAACTCTTCCTTTGTGATGTCTTCCGGATAGAAGTTTGCGCCGAAGGGTTTACGCTCCGGCACGCCGGGGAGGAAGGCTTTGTGTGCATCGAGATCCGACCACGGACCTTTATTCAGCCAGAAGTAATCGAGCCTCGCGTTACCCAGCGCAGACCGATCGAGCGAGAGTTTCTCGTGCAGCGCCGCATTGCCGCTCCACAACTGCTGCAGAAAAATGCGATTCACCACGCGCCCGGCTTCGATCAGCTTCACCAGCGCGGCGCGATCGCCGGCAGAGAGCTTTGAGGTATCGACGCGAAGCGGAGCGGGGGCGAAACGCGCAGTCATGCGCTGAAGCTCGGCTTGCGATACTTCAGCGGCAAAAACGGAAAGTGTCATCAATATGCCGGCCAGTGCTTTACGCAACGTACTCCCATTGTGAAGCATCGGTCGCCGGGCGGCCGGCCTAGGAATTCAGAGGGAAGGCCGCCGTCAGAATCCGTTTCAGAATCCGCAGATTCACGGGTTTCAGGATATGACCGGTGGCGCCCGACAAAACGACCTTGTCGACGACCTCCGCGTTGTTGTCGGCGGTCACCATGTAGACAGGGAGGTGCGGGCGAATTTGGCGGATGTCGTTGACAATCCCGATACCGTTCTTGCTCCACAGCTTCGGAAGGTTGAGATCGCAAAACACGATGTCGACCGGAAAGTCCCTGCAGAGCGCCACGGCCGTGGTGGATTCCTCCGCTTCCAGGATCTGCGCGAGCGGAAGGCCGGATTGCGCCAGCATCACCTTCAACAGGCTGCGGAAAAACGGGTCGTCGTCGACGATCAGGACGTGCTTGCCGTTTTGGTCCGCGACCGGCCCGATCATCGTCGTCTTCTGTGGCGCCAGACCCGCCAGGCGACCGGGATAACGGAACAGGGAGGGCGATGGAAGCTCCACGACCACTTATCGGCCATCGAAGGCCGGAACTTTACGCCACTCCCGCTCTTAATCCGACCGATATCCCAAAATGGTTGCTTGGCCTTCCTCTCGCGGTTTGTTAAGTGGTTCTGGCGGTTCTCGGCGTTGCTGGGGATTCTGCTCATCCTCGTCACTGCGACGCCCGTGGTGCGCTATGGGGTATCCGCGCTCTCCACGCAATGGGGCACGGATCGGGGTAACACGCTCATCGTGCTGGGGCAGGACGTGACCGCCCCCGACATGCTCGGCATCGGATCTTACTGGAGAAGCTTCTATGCCGTCCTGCTGTGGCGGGAAAACCATTACCGGCGCATCGTCGTCACGGGAAAGGATGCCGCGCCGCTGATGAGGGATCTCATGGTTAACCAGGGCGTTCCGCGCGAAATTATTACGGTTGAAAATGCCGCGACCTCGACGCGCGAGAACGCCTTGTTCGTGGCGCGGATTCTGGCCGGCGGCGACCTCCCGTATGTGCTCCTGACCAGCGACTATCACATGGGCCGGGCCCTGCGCACGTTCCGAAAAGCGGGCGTGACGGCCAGTCCGCTGCCATATCCCGACGCCGGCAAGCGCCTGAACGACATTACCGAGCGCTGGGGCATACTGCTGGAATTGATCGCTGAAACCTCGAAAACCGCATACTACAGAATTCGCGGGTGGATCTGACGGCGCGATAAACGCCGGTTGTTAAACCGGTTGTTAAACCGATTGTTAAAATCGTTCGAGTGACGCCGGGCGAGCCAGTTACGATCCGCGGATTGTCCGGGGGGCAATATGAAGCGGGTGTCCTGCGGGAATGCGAAGGGAACCTGGTGAGGATCCGCCTGGAGCGGGGGGAATTCAACGCGTCCGATCTGGTGGAAATCACCGGCCCGGAAACGCTCTACCTGGGTGAAGTGCAGGGCAGGGAAGGCGGGCTGCTGATCGTCAGCGTGGAACATTCGGTTGACCGGGCCGCTTTGGCGGCCATCGAGCAAGTCTGGTATCGTCCGGAGAGCGAGTGATGGGTCCGGTTGATCGCCGGATGATCTTATGGTCCTGAGCAGGCTGATGTGGGCGGCTGTCAAGGCACTCATCATTTCGCTCGTCCTGACTCCCATCGTCCGCGACATCTTCCGCGCCTACAACGTCGTAGACCGGCCGGGCGGGCGCACGGTCCATGCATACCCGACGCCACGCGTGGGCGGCGTCTCCATCGCGATTGCATACGCGGTCTCGATACTGAGTTTTTTCGACCCCAAAGCACCGTTGCCGGATTATTATTCGGAAGCGCTTGAGCTTCTGCCTGGCGCTCTGATCGTGTTTCTGACCGGATTGTTCGACGATTTTCTCAATCTCAAGCCTGCCTTCAAACTGGTGGGGCAGATCGCAGCCGCGGCCACCGTGTTCGCGTTCGGCCTGCGAATCGAAACCGTTGCGGGTTTCACCCTGCCGCTGTCGGTGAGCCTCGCCGCGACCGTTTTCTGGCTGCTGCTGTCGACGAACGCGCTGAACCTGATCGACGGGCTCGACGGGCTTTGCGCGGGCATGGGGTTCCTCGCCGCGACGATGCTTTTTGTGGTGGGTCTGATCCAGAATGTACCCACGCTGATGTTCACGATGCCGCCGCTGGCCGGAGCGCTGCTGGGATTCCTGTTTTTCAATTTCAGCCCGGCGACGGTTTTTCTGGGCGATTCCGGCGCGCTCGTGATCGGATTCCTGCTGGGATGCGGCGGAATGATCTGGAAAAACAAGCCGAACGGGGGCGGACGCATTGCCGTGCCATTGCTGGCGCTGTCGATTCCGCTGATCGACCTCGCCTTGTCGATTGTGCGCCGTTCCCTGAAAGGGCAGGCGATTTTTTCCGCGGACCGGGGGCATATTCATCACCGGCTGCTCGACAGTGGCCTTACGCCGCGACGGGCCGCGCTGGCGCTCTACCTGATGGCCCTGCCCGGGATGGGAGCGGCCCTTTTGCTGAGCTTCCGGGTCAGCGAGGTTTTCCAGACGCGTGTGATCGCGGTCTATGGCATCATCGCGGCAGTAGGCATAGTACTCCTGCGGTATCCTGAGTTTGAAGTGGCGTGGCGGCTATTATTCCGCGGTGACCTCCGCCGCGTGCTTGCGGGGAGAGTGCGGCTGGAACAGCTGCGGACGGCGTTGCTGAGAACAAAATCGGACGATGACTGGTGGAGAAACCTGCTTGAGTTCTGCCGGCAGGAGGGTTGGTTGCGGGTAGAGTGGACCGGCGGCGGCTCACCACGCAGACAGGCGATTGCCTCCCGCCCCGTTGTCTGGTCGTTCCGGACCCCCCTCGGCGATGAGGAATGGGTGCTGGTCGAAGGCGATGAGAAACATGAGCGCGACGCCTTGGATCTGGTGGCCTTTTCCGACGTCCTCCGGAAGACATTTCCGGCCAATCGCGACGAACACAAACTGCCCGCCGTTTCGTGACGCGCATTCATGCCGCACACCCGTCTGTCCGATAAACTGTTCGACCTGGCGTTGATTTTCGCGGGCTTCGCGGCGGCGATTTTCCCCTACAGCGTTCTGTTCCGGGGTGGGTTGAATCTGTGGGAAATGCTGTTGGCGTCCGCCGTGTCGGCGTTCACTTTCTGGGCGGCGATCCAGTTTCGCGAAGCCGGGTCGGAAGGGTTCATGGTGGCCTTTCTGGAGACATTCTGCCTGGGCACGGGAGCCAACCTGCTGCTGCACGCGCTGCTTACCTACGGCTTTTTTGTCAGACGCACTCCGTTCCTGATCACAATCGGCGGTTTGTTCGCGGCGCTTCTCATTTCGCTGCGGAAATACCGGGTTTCGCGGCGGGAAAAACTGGATTCGCGGGTGCTGCTGATCGGATTCGATCCGATCACGCGGAAGATTGCCGCGTCGCTGAATCAGCCGGTGGTAGGCGTTATCGGGCAGAACGTGTTCGAGCCGCCGGCGGGGATCCCGTTTCTGGGAAGCCTCGCCTCGTGCGAGAACGTGCTTCGCGATTACCGTCCAACCCACGTTGTGATCGGGATGGACGACTGGGATTCGCGCATCCCGCCTTCCCTGCTGCTGAAATACCGTCTGGGAGGCGCGGTGGTGGAAGACGCTCCGGCCGTGTATGAGCGCCTGTTTCAGCGGATCAGCTGCGAGCGGCTGCAACCGATGGATTTGCTGCTGTCTTCCGCGCTGCGGGGCGATAGCCGGACTATGGCGATCCAGGCGGTGTACACGAACCTGATTGGTCTTTTCTTCCTCGCGGCGCTTTCTCCCGTTCTGCTGCTGGTGAGCCTGCTGGTGGCGCTATCGTCGGGAGGAGGGCCGGTTCTCGAAAGCGTCGATTGCGCGGGCTTCCGTTACATTCCCTTTCAACTGCTGCGGTTTCGTACCCGGCGCAGAGATGGAAGCGGCCGGATGACGCGCGTCGGGCGGGTGATCTCGCGCCTGCATCTGACCAACCTCCCGCAGCTCATCAATGTCGTGCGGGGTGAGATGGCGCTGGTCGGCCCGCGCGCGGTGCGCAAGGATTTTGCGTACTTTCTTACCGGCCTGATGCCTTTTTATTCCCACAGGTTTTCGGTGAAGCCGGGCATCATGGGATGGGCGCAGGTGAACGCGGCGGAACGAGGCATGCCCGCCGATGAATGCCTTCAGGTGGAATACGATCTGTACTACATCAAAGAAGGCTCGCCGTGGCTTGACGGCCAGATTCTGATCGAGACGCTCAAACGCGGCGCCTCTTCAGCGGGACTGAGGACGGAGCCGGCCTGAGCCCGTGCCGACAATCCCATGCCTTTCGCTTACGGGCTTCTGATCGGCGCGGGCGCGGTGGTACTTTACATCGTCCTCGGGTATCCCATACTGCTCACCTGGGGTCGATGGAGGATGGCGCCTCCGGTGAAGAAAGATCCAGGCTTCCAGCCCTCCGTGTCTGTGATCATGGCGGTGCACAACGGCGCCGCGCATATTCGCGCCAAGCTGGATGTTTTCGCCGCATTCGATTACCCCAAAGACCGGATCCAGATCATCGTGGTTTCCGACGGGTCGACCGACGAAACGGACTCCCTCGTGCGGCAATTCGAGAGAGCCCCGGTGACTCTGTTGCGGGTTCCCCGCGGCGGGAAGGCCGCCGCGCTCAACCACGCGCTTACGGTGGCTTCGGGCGAGATCCTTTTCCTGACGGATGTCCGGCAGCCGCTCGACCCGCCGGCGTTACGCCATCTGGTCGCCAACTTCGCGGACCCCACCGTGGGGGCGGCGACCGGCGAAATGAAACTGCTGCCCGGCGAGGATGGTGAACATCGCGATATGGATCTGTACTGGCGCTATGAGATTCTGGCCCGCGGACGCCACTCCGAAATCGATTCGCTGTTCACGACAACCGGTTGTATCTACGCGATGCGCAGGGCGCTGGCGGAACCGATTCCTCCGGATACGCTGACCGACGACGCAATGATGGCCCTGCGCGTTTTCTTCCGCGGTTATCGGGTGATCTTCGATCCCGCCGCGATCGCGTACGACTATCCGGCCGTGGCCGGTACGGAATTCAGGCGTCGCTTCCGCACGCTGGCCGGGCTGTGGCAGCTGCATGGACGAATGCCGCAGATTTTCACAGGGCGCAATCGCATGCGCTTCCATTTTCTTTCCCATAAGTTCAGCCGGCTGGTGCTGCCCTGGGCGCTCTTGCTTTTCGCGGGCGCGAGCCTGGCGTTGCCGGCGTCGCGTTTCAAGACGGTGCTGCTTGGGTGTGAGCTTGCATTTGTGGCACTGGCGGCGATCAATCGCTTCGTGCCCAGGGGTTTTCCCCTGAAAAGGCTCTCTTCGCCCGCTCAGACGTTCCTGGTGATGAATGCCGCGGCTCTGGCGGCTGTCGCGGTATTTCTGGTGCCCGCAAACAGGCTCTGGAAACCGACCCGCGTCGCCGTGCGCGTAAAGTAGGAGCCGATTTCCGCTATTTCCCGAGCAGCGCAATCTTCAACGAGAGCAGCAATATCAGCGAGTCCAGGGCGGGCGAGAGCTTCTTCACGTAGTACAGATCGTATTCCAGCCGCCGCAACACGTCCCGCTCGGCGGGGTCCGAATCGTAGTTAATCTTCGCCCATCCGGTAATCCCCGGCTTCACTTGCTGCCGCTGCTGGTAATAAGGAATCCTTTCGCTCAGCCAATGGGCGAATTCGGGACGGTCGGACTCCGGCCCGACCATTGCCATCTCGCCCCGCAGGACATTAAAAAGCTGCGGCAGAGCGTCCAGATGGAAGCGGCGCAGCAACTGTCCGGGGGAGGTCCGAAACCGCAGCCTTGTGAAGGGAGCATTGCGCAGTCCGACTCGCTTCTCGCGGATCAGGACCGGGCCGGGCGACCCGATGCGGATCGCAATCGCGATCAGGGCCATCAGCGGCAGCAGAATCACGAGGCCGATGAAAGCGACGATCATCGAGTACAGGGTCTGAATCGTAATATCGATGGATCTGGTCTTCCAGGTGGCCCCGAAGATCATCTTGGAAGGCCATATCTCGGCCGCGCACACGCGGCCGAACGTCCGTTCGTAGAGGGTCGCCGCCTGTTCGGCATTCACGCCGGAGAAACGAAGTTCGAGAAACTCGTTGGTCCACCAGGGCCGGATGTCCTCACGCCTGCCAATGACGACCGCGCTGGGACGGGTTGCCTGCAGCACGGCCGTCAGGTCCGAAAGAGAACCGAGACGAGACATGCCGGCCGACGCTCCCGCCGTGGCGTGCCCGCTCTCCAGATAACCGATCGGATTCAGGCCGAACGCCGGATTCCGCTCGAAGTGGCCGGCGAGCTGAAGGACCGTGGGCGACAGGCCCAGGAACAATAGCGGCCGCGTCTGGACCGCACCGCGGGCCGCGATGTCGAAGAGAAGCCGCCAGCCGACTACGCAAACCAGAGCGAGGAGGCTTCCCCCGAGCATGACCTTGCGGGGGATCGTCCAGTCCCGGTTGATGTAACTGAGCAGACCCTGGACGATGAACGAGAGTCCGAAGATCATGCAGAGTTCCTGGAAGAGGAACACCCGGCTCGGAATTCTCAGCTGCACGTAAAAATTGCGGAAATACAGCGCGAGGAGAATGATTCCCACGACGACGCCAATGCGGATCAGCCCGGCATCGTAGATGAGGAATATCGTGGCCGACTCAAGGTCGGGGTCCGCGTAGGCCGCAGCCAGAAAGCAGGCGAAAATCAGGATGGTTTCCGACACGAACAGCGTCAGAATGCGCACATGAACAACGCTGTTGAAGGGGCGAATCATTTCAACCGATTGCCTGTCGCTGATCGCCGGTCTTGATTACTCGCGCGGGGCTCCCCACCGCCACGCAACCGGGCGGCACCGGAACTGTAACCACAGAACCTGCTCCGATGGTAGTCCCATCCCCCACTTTCGCCATCACGATGGCCCCCGCGCCAATCCAGCAATCGGCGCCGATTGCGACAGTCTCGAAGGCGCCTTCCTCCGATCCGAGAATTCGACCTTCCCGATCGCGTGCGTGCTGTCGTCCGCCGCTGAGGATCTGCACGGCCGAGGCGATCTGCGTCCGGTCGCCGATCGATGTTTTTCCGAGGACGCAATAGCTGCCGATGTAGACGCCGCGTCCGACCCTGGCCTGCGGATGGGCGAAGAACGAGCCGAATTGAATCCGGCTCCCGGGAGCGCACTGCGTCAGCGTCATCCGATACCAGGCAATGCGGGCGTAGTCTCCCGGAAGGCCCGGGATGAGCGCCAGAGACTGTGCCCCGATCAGATAGATCGATTCGAAGCGCCCGAATCCGGAAAGCAGAGCCAGCGGAAAAGTTAAGGCCAGGAAGAGTCCGTGGACGAGGCTTTTCAGTATCGATTTCAATCCATCATTCTACCGGCCCGCGAGACTCCGGTAGACACCAACCAGCTTTCGCATGCGGGCATCCGGCGCATGGCGTTCGCGGATAAGCGCCTGGCTGCACCCGGCAAGCCGCAGGGCGAGAGCGGGTTCCTGAATCAACAAACGAGCCATCGCGGCGCTCATGCGTCCGGTGTCCGACGGGGGAATCAGCAGCGCGCTTTCGCCGTCCGTCACGATTTCGGGGATACCGCCTACGGCCGTCGCGACCACCGGGACACCGGCGGACATCGCTTCAAGCAAGGCATTCGGCGAACCCTCACTGAGAGAGGACAGCACGGCGAGATCCGCGATTCGATAGTATGGCTCGGCGGAAGGCCGCTGGCCGGTGAATGTAACATAGTCGCCCAGGCCGAGATTCGCAACTTCCTGTTCGATGCGCGGGCGATTCGGCCCTTCGCCGACGATCAGCAGATGGGCACCAATCGCCGGACGGAGCCGGGCCTGCGCGCGGACAAGGGTTAAATGGTCCTTTTCCTTTGAGAGCCGGCCGACAATCAAGATGATTTTCCGGTCCTCGGGAATGCCCAGGCTGTTCTTTAACGCCGTCTCTTCGCCCGGTGTCCGGTTTCGAGCGCCCCATCCGGGCGGAATTGCGTTGTGAATAATCTCAATGCGCTCGCGCGGCACTCCCCGGGAAACCAGTTCATCGCGGAAAGGAGCGCTGACAGTCAGTACTTTGCGCGGCGTCCGCAATGACCAGCGGTCCAACTGGTTGTAGACGCGCGCCCGCAGCGCAGGCCAGGTGTATCCATGATGGAAGGCGACCCAGGGCGCGTGCCGGGGCAGTCCGGCAAGCCGTGCGAGAAAGTGCGATTTCACTGCGTGGGTCTGAATGATGCCGGGGCGCAGACGGTCCGCCACGGCCGCGAGGGAGCGCATTGCGGCGAGGTCAAAAGGCCCGCTTTCCCGGATGACTTCGATTTGAATTCCCGCCTCGCGCGCGGCCCGCACAAAGATATTTTCCGGCTCGTCGCGTGTGAAAGTGGCGATGGATGTCTCGATTCCGGCGTCTCTCCCCAGACGGGCGAACTCCAGCAGGTTTTTGGCCGGGCCGGTGATGCTGTACGCTTCGATGATTGCGAGAAGCCGCAGATTGCTCATGGGGTCACAAGGCTTTCCCAGCTTCCTCGACCCATGCGGCGTACGTGTCGCTCAACGTTCGGCCAACGATCTCCCAGTCGTAACGGCTCCTGACCAGATCGAGGGCCGCCCGGATCTGGTGACTGCGCGCGGGCAATTGCGCAAGCAGATTCAAATGCGCGATCCAGGCCTCGGCATCGCCGGGATCCGCCAGCAGGATGTCGCGGCCGGAAGTAACCGCAAGGCCCTCCGCCCCGAGTTCCGTCGAGACAACGGGAACTCCGGCAGCCATGGCTTCCAGAATCTTGAGCCTCGTGCCTCCGCCTGTGCGCAAGGGAACGACGGCCGCCAGCGCGTCGCGATAGTAAGGCCGGACATCGGGTACCGTACCGGTTACCCTGACACCCGGGATCGCGCCCAGCTCCAAAACCGCGGGCGTGGGATTCGCGCCTACGATCAGCAGGCGGACATCCGGAAGTTTTTCGCGCACGTGGGGCCAGATGCGGTTGGCGAAGGAAGTTGCGGCCTCAACGTTGGGATAATAGTCCATAGTGCCGACAAAAACGATCTGATGGCCGGGCGGTGTGCCCTCGTCTCCGGCTGCGAAGAAAGAAGAGTCCACGCCGTTCTCGACTACCTGGATTCGCGCCGCGGGAGCCCACCGGCGAAGCTGTTTCCGTTCCCTTTCGCTGCAGACCACATGGCCGAAGGCATCCCGGAGAATCACGCGTTCGAGCGCCTCAATTTTTCCCGCTGTCAGTTTCGCGTACCAGCGGCGGGGCAGGGAAGGAACGGTCGCGCCGTATCGCCGCATCGCTTCGGATTCGATGTTGTGCCAGTTATAAACGATCTTCGCGGCGCGCAGAGCAGGGGACTGGCCGTAGCGAATCATGTGAATGCTGTCGAGATGGATCAGATCGAAACCGGTGCTCGCCGTCAGACGCTCAACGGCCGCCTGCATTGCCGTGGAGGTGTAGTTCAATATCGGCAGTGGCCACGTCCCGAGAACGCCCTGGACGATTTGCGCGGCCCCGTAGGCTGGAGGCTTGGGGATGGCTACAACGTCACGGCAGAAGGGCAAGTCGTTTTTCCCGATTGGCGCGTCGCCTGGGCCGGCGAAATAAAGGTACGTCAGGTCGCCTCGCAGGGCCAGCGCGCGCACGAAATGGTATTCGCGAAGTCTCGCTCCGCTGCGGGTGGGCCAGCACTGCCTCGGTGAGATAAAAAGGATTCGCACGCGCGCCGATGAAGGGGATCTCTGTAGCCAGTGTAGTGGGTGGTCGGCGCGCCAGCGCCCGGTTGTGCGATCCTGACAGGGCAAGGTCCGGAGGGATTCCCCGCCGCCGACTTGCTATCTCATACCTTAGAGAATGACGCCTGCTTCGTTATCGATACTGATTCCCCTGTTTAACGAGGAAGAGTTTATCCTGGAACTGTTGAGGCGCGTGGCGGAAGCGCCGCTTCCGGAGGGACTCGATCGCGAAATCATCGTAGTGGACGATTGTTCGACCGACGGTTCGGTGCAGGAGGTCGAGAAATTCATAGCCTCGTTTCCCGGCGTCAGACTCCGCTTGATCCGGCACGCGAAGAACCAGGGTAAAGGCGCGGCGATCCGAAACGCAATAGAAGCGGCGGTGGGAACGTACAGCGTAATTCAGGACGCCGATCTGGAATACGACCCGCGCGAATATACCAAGCTTCTCGGGCCTTTGTTGAGCGGCGAGGCGGATGTCGTTTACGGTTCACGCTTCATGGCCGCGGGAGAACGCCGCGTGCTTTACTACTGGCACTCGCTGGCGAACCACATCCTCACCACCCTTTGCAACATCGTTGCCGATCTCAATCTCACGGATATGGAGACCTGCTACAAGGCCTTTCGAACCTCATTCGTCCGCACCATTCCCATTCAGAGCGACCGCTTCGGAATCGAACCGGAACTGACGGTCAAATTCGCGCGCCGCAAAGCGCGGATTTATGAAACGGCGATCAGCTATCACGGGCGGACTTATGAGGAAGGAAAGAAGATCGGCGCGAAGGATGCCGTAGAGGCGCTCTGGGTGATTCTGCGATCCCGGTTCACGAGCAGGATTTACAAAGAGGCAGGGCATTCGACGCTTGACGCGCTATCGACTGCGCCGAAATTCAATCGATGGATGGCAGACACGATTACACCGTATGCAGGCCGGAAGGTGCTTGAGATCGGCGCCGGCATGGGAAACATGACACGGCAGCTTTGCCCTCGCAGGCAGTTGTATGTGGCGACCGACGTCAGCGCCGAGTATGCCGATCATCTCCGCAATCTGTTCCGCCACCGGCCTCTGGTTCGCATCGCCGGGCTGGACGCAACCGAGCCGGCGGACTTCCTCCCCTTCGAACATCAGATGGACACTGTTGTCTGCCTGAATGTGCTTGAACATATCGAGGATGACGCGGCTACGCTGCGGTTGATCCGGACGTTGCTGGAGCCGGGCGGGCGACTGATTCTGCTGGTACCAAACGACCCGCGGGCCTACGGGACCGTGGATAAGGAGATCGGGCACTACCGCCGATACACACCGGACCATCTCAGGAAACTGATGACGGACACGGGTTTTGAAGTCGAGGAAATTCTGAACTTCAATCGTGTTTCGATGCCGGCCTGGAGAATCACGGGCCAGATCATCAAGTCGAAAAGACTTTCGAGATCCTCTCTCCGATTATTCGACAGCCTGGTGTGGCTCTGGCGGAAGATTGATTCCAGCCTGCCGTGGCAGCCGACCTCGATTATCGCGATAGCGAAGCGCTGACGCGTTCCGGACCGCGGTGTGTGCCCGTTACCCTGCGCCAGAACGATGAGCTGAACCGGGGGTCGATAAAGGGCAGCAGTTCTTCCCACCGCGGATAGTAGCGCCGGAAATGCAGGCCTGACATTCGTGCGTCTTTAGCCGGATAGAGCCGCCCGCCCGCCTCCGCGACGATTTCATCCAGGCGGGGGAGTCTCGCGAGTACCGTTCCGTCGTTGGCGAAATCGAGTGAGATATTGATCCCCGGCCCCGAAAAGGAAAGCAATCCTTCGGGCGGGTGGTCTCCCATTACTTTGACCACGGTGAGAAACGAGCAGCCGACCCGCGTGGAGGCAGACAACACCTCGCGCGCGGCTTCCGCCGTAGGGATCAGCGCCTGCCACTGGATCATGCCACGGGGACCATAGAGTCTGTGCCAGCCCGCGATCGTGTCCAACGGATAAAAAAACGGCGCCAGTGGCATCGTCTCGGTTTTCTTTGGCGGATGCATCCGGTAGAGCGCGGCGTTGAAGGCTCCAAGCGCGGTCCGGTTCGGCAGACAAAACGGAGCGACCACCGGCACTCCGAACCACGGACCGCGGGGCGCGTTGCGTTCTTTGCGCGCGGCGTCGCGATTGTGATCGCCCCGCAGGAAAAGACCTCGCCCGGCGCCGCGGGCCGAGACGGTATCGACCCAGGCCACCACATGCTCGTACGCTGCGACGGATTCCTCACTCAGCGCGAGAAACTCGGCGAATTCGCCGTAGCGGATCGTCTCGGCATCGATCCATGAGTTTACGACCGGCTTCAGCTGCACCTCGATCCATTGGATGATCCCTGTGAGGCCGAGGCCGCCCACGGTGGCACGGAACCACTGCGGATTTTCCTCCCGGGAACAGATC
The DNA here is from genome assembly GCA_963764845.1 of Terriglobia bacterium. Classification (GTDB taxonomy): domain Bacteria; phylum Acidobacteriota; class Terriglobia; order Bryobacterales; family Bryobacteraceae; genus BOG-234. Next base: position 215,780 of record CAVXUE010000004.1, read on the forward strand.
AACCTCGTCCCGTCACTGCGCCGGAGTTGGAAGCGTACCACGTGCTTTCCGAACGACGAGGCCGCGTGGTGATTCTTGCCGTGAACGTCGTTGGCGGTGGCGCCACCCAGCGATACGAAACGGGTTCCCGGCGTCACCGGCAGGAACCAGCCCTTCGGGAGCACGTGGCGCAGAATGGCGTCGAACGTGATTCCGGCCTCAGCGATAAGCCGCCCGGTCGTCTCGTCGAATGCGATGATCCGATCCAGGCCTCTTGTGGTCAAGAGTGCGTTTCCGTCGTTCAGACACGAATCGCCGAGGCTGCGGCCCATGCCGTGCGGAAGGAAGGATGCATCGATACGGTCGAAGGGGATGTCCTGATCGAGCGAGTTCACCGGCACGACGATGGAGCTTGTACGTGGGTAGCGCGACCAGTTATCCACCTTAACGAGCATTGGGAATCATGCCGAGTGCGACTGCGGCGACAATGGCGATTCCCACGATGTAGCTTACGCGGTCGCGGAAAGCGAAAAGTACCGGATCTTCGTGCATATTGCCGCGATGGGCGATGAGCCATACGCGAATGATCCAGTAGACGAAGATCGGGCTGACGCCCCAGAGCATCCAGGGGCGGGGATAGAGCCGCTGGACCTCCTGACTGTTTACGTAGAGCGCGAGCACGAGTCCGGCCAGTAGCCCGGAGCAAACACCCGCCTGGCTGATGATGCTGAGATCTCTCCGGTGATAGCCGCGGCCAGGTGCGTTTCTCAAGCGCAGAGAGGGGAGCCTCCTGAGTTCCGAGTAGCGCTTGACCATAGCGAGACTCAGGAACAGGAAAATGGAGAACTGAAACAGCCACGGCGATATCTCGGCGGAAGCGACAAGGCCCCCCGCGTAGACGCGAAGAGTGTAGAGCAACGCCAGCGCCACGACATCGACGATCGGCTTGTTTTTCAGAAAGGAGCTGTAGGCGAGCGTCAGAGCCATGTAAATAACCAGGCATGCCGTCAAACCCGCGCCGACGAATACGCTCAATCCCAACCCGGCGACCAGCAGAAATCCGGCGGCTGAAACGCCTTGAGCAATCGACAGGTCTCCGCGCGCGAAGGGCCTGTTTTTCTTGCGTGGATGTCCACGATCGGCCTCCAGATCGAAGAGATCGTTGACGAGGTACGTTCCTGAGGCGACAAAAGAGAAGCCGAAGAAAGCCAGCAGCAAATCCCCAAGGATCTTCGAATCGACGTGGTGATTGAGAAGAGACGGGACGAAAACCAGCACATTCTTAACCCACTGGTGGGTACGAATCGCCCGCAGCCAGCTATGGCGAGCCGTCGGCGGGCTGGGGAAAGATGCGCCCTCGGCGGCGCCTCCGGAGAGCGATCCGGCGGGCAAACTGCGTCTTCGGCCGGCCAGATGGGCGACCCGGCTCGCAGCCCACACCGGCACATCGTCACTGCTGTCGCCCACATAATCGTATCGGCCCGCCCCGAATCGCCTGACCAGTTCGTCGTGTTTGGCCGCTCCTTTGAGATTCAGCGTGACGCTGCTGCCGAGCACTTCGGCGAAGAGACCCAGGTGGGCCGCGACGTCATCGGCCACGGACTGATGAGCGCCCGTGGCGAGAACGATCTTCCGGCCCCCTTCGAACTCCGCCCTCAACCATGCGAGAAGTTCCGGCCGGTAGGGAAGGGTCCCGGGATCGGGTCTTGTGCGGATCGCGATTTCCGATTTCAGCGCAGCCTTGCCCCGGAGCAGCCAAAGCGCCATGCGCACCGCGAACCAGGGGTTCCTCCGGATCAGCGCGATTGCGCTTTCAAACAGCGTGTCGGTAGCGACCAGAGTGCCGTCCAGGTCAACCACCAGGGGGACGGAGTTGTCGGTTTCGCTCAAGTGAGCGACTACGCCTTGCGCAGGATCGGGGGTTCCCATCGACATGACGTCCGGATCACCTGACTCTCGACTCGAGGAGCGCCAGCCATTTTGAATCCGCCGCTTTCGCCAGCGTTTCGTTCCCCTCGGCTCGGTACGCTTTACTCATCATACTCAGAACGTCGCGGTCCTCTCCCGAAGCCGCCGCTTCTTCCAGCACACGTACCGCGGACTGAGCATCGCCCTGAGCGAGCAGTTCCGCCGCGCGTTTGGCGGCAATTTTCCGTTTACGAACCTGCAGCGGATTGAGCTTATCGGTGAAGAGCTCATGAAACGTCAGCGTCTCGTTGCTCGGAATCAGGTTGAAACGGTATTGCACGGCGAACAACATCGTGAATATACAGCAGACGGCGGTAGTCGCGACAAGCGCGCCGCGCGCCGACGGGCGCCAGGAACAGAGCAGCGTAAACAGCCCCAGCGCGACGAGAGGGCTGTTGGTCAGCAGGTAGCGGGAACTGAATGAATCGTACCCGTGCCAGGTCTGCATGGAACCGATCACAGCAATCTCCAGCGCGAGAACAATGATCCAGGGCAGGAATTCCCTGCTTAACCGGAAGGCGCCATAAAGCAATCCGATGACGCCGAGGATCGTCAGAGGGGTCCACAGGAACCAGCCGTTTCTGCTGGAAAGGAGCACGTCTCTGATGTGCGCGGGCGGGAAAACGAGGAAGCCATTTCCCTGTGGAATCGTCAGGTATTTACCATAGATTGTTTTCCATTCGATGATTTGGGGTATCCAGCAGAATCCCGCCGCGACGGCATAGAGGGCTCTCGACCGAAGCCAGGAGCGGGGGTTTTTCCACGGGAAGCCCTGCAGCAGGTCGTAAAGTCCAGGTCCACCGAGATAGATGATGTCCTGCCAGCGGCAAATGGAGAGAAAGCCCCCGAGAAGTCCGAGGAGCATCCAGCCGCGGCTGTCATAGTCAGAACGAATCTTCCACCACCAGGCCAGAAACAGGCTGGCAAACAGGAAAGTGGCGGCGTGCGCAACCTGCGGGAAAGCGTAGTAGCCGACATTGGTGCCAAAGAAAATGGCGAAGGTGACAAAAAGACTGTAGCGGGTAATCCGATCTTCGGGAATTTCACGCGATTTGCCGACACGGCAAAGCAGGATGAACAATGCCACCAGCCCGAAACTGGTCATCACAATGTTTCCCAGGCAGTAAACGTATATTGCGCATTGCGAATACCCATCCGCGGGATGGCCGGCCACGGCATCGAGCACAGTGCCAGTGGCCAGGAGAGGAATCTCGAGGATCGAATATCCGACGCCCCAAACGCTTCCGGGAAGTCCGGTGTTCTTTTGCACTTCCGACCATAGCCGGCTGTCCGGCGCTATGTGGGTGAATTCATTGTTCAGATTGAAGTCACGATCGAAGAGCAGAGAATGAGTGATCCCGAAATAGTTCACGGTATCGATGCCCTTCACCTTGGCCAGCCGGCGTCCGCCTGGCGCTGCCAGGTCGAGTACGACAAAGCCGATCAGCAGCAGAAATGCGAAGGCAGCGAGGATGTAATATCCGGCGCGTTGGTTGAGTTTAATGGCGGGGGGCATCGTCTTTCGATTCCCGCGGCAACGGCCGCGGCCGGAGGACTTCCGCAAACAGCTTTTCGTACCGATCCACCACCTGGTCGGTGGAGTAGTTTTCCACTACGCGCCGGCGAGCTGCCAGCCCCATGCTCATTCGCAGACCGGGATCGCGAAACAAGCGCACAAACGCTTCTCCAATCGCATCCACGCCATCATAAGGCACCGTGAAACCCTGAGCGCCTTCATCCACGAGTTGAACGTTGGCGGGAATATCGCTCACAACCGATGCGAGACCCGCCGACATGGCCTCGAGCAGCGCGCAGGGAAATCCTTCGTTCGGCGAAGTGAGAGCGAATACGTCCGCGGCTCGCAGCCAGCAGGGTACTTCACCACTGTCCACGCGACCCGCGAACCGGATCTGTTCGGAGCTCAGGTTGAGATCACGGGCCATCGATTCCAGCGCGGAACGCTCAGCGCCGTCGCCTATCAGGAGAAGAACAGCCTCCGGCACTCTCCGCGCCGCATAGGCGAAGCCCCTCAGCAAACCGGGCAAACCCTTTTCCCGCGAAAGCCGGCCTACGTAGACTGCTACAGAAGCTTCCCGCCGAATGCCGTGACTCTCGCGCCAGGCGGACGCTTCGCCGGCTTCAGCGGGGCGAAACTCGGAGATGTCCACCGGGTTCGGCATCCAAACCAAACTGTCGCGCGTGAAGCCGTCGGCGACAGCCTCTTCGATCATGCCTTCGTTCAGCACCATGACGGGCACCCGCCATTCGCGAAGCCAATCGAGCTCCAGGCGGCCCGCCCGGGACGCGCGCATGATGGGTACGATGCCGCTGCCGGGAATCTTCATCACGATCGGTTTGCCGAGCAGCCGCGAAACCGGCAGCCCGGATGCCAGATGAAGGCCCTGCATCAGAAAGTAAACGACGTCAAAGGTTTTTCTTCTGCGCCACAGGGCCGCCGCTACTTCGGCCGCGAAAACCCAGTCTTTGAGCCGGCCTTTCGAACGGCGTGTCAGAATACTGACCGGAACACCGGCGGGATCGACCCATTCCCGGACAGGCGGCATCGGAGCGCCTCCGGCACAGAGCACGTGAACCCAATGACCGCGCCGGATCATGGCCGAGGCGATTCGTTGCGCTTCGATCTCCGATCCGCCCAGAACCGGCGGATAAGTGTCGCAGATCAGGAGGACACGTATCCTGTTTCCGGGAAGACCGCTCATCTTTGCGGGAGGACCGCTCATCAGGTTCGCTCCCGGCGACGAAGACCTGTGACCTGGCCGGAAAGAAGCCCTGTCATGCGAAAAGAGGCGCGCAGCTCGCGGAACGCTCGGCAGCCAGCGCTTTCTGTCTTCGCAGCCAGTGCTCCAGAACCAGAACGTACCAGAGCTGCTGGGGGACATGCCGTTTGAGCAGCGCATCATCGATGGCGGAAGCGAGCGCGCCCTGTCGCAGCCAACCTTCGCGGGCGAGCAGCGATTCGCCTTTCAATTCCCGCAGCCGGCCGCTCCATTGCGATGCCAGCCATCGCTCGACGGGAATGGTGAAGCCGCGCTTCCGACCGGACGCGACGTCCGGCCCCACGCGGCGGCTGACGATTTCCCGCAGCACCGACTTCAGCCGGTTCCCATGAAACCTGATACCGGCAGGAAGCTGCGACGCGAATTCCCACAGTGCCTGATCGAGAAATGGAGCGCGGGCTTCGAGCGAGAAATACATGGCGCCGCCATCCACCTTCGTCATGAATTCGGAAAGAAAATGCATCCGGCGGTGGAACTGAAATACATCTCCCAGCAGCCGTCGTGCCGAGGCAAAGGACGCCGGCACGCCTCGGTAACCCACGGTCAATCCGCTCAGAATTTCGGCCGGAACGCCGCGCTTTTCAAAATAGGGAATCCCGGGGCGCCCGCGGCCGTAAGCTCCGATTCCTCCGGTAGCGTAGTCGAAGAAACTGCGCGCTCGGCTGAGCGCGGGAATCCGCGCGACCATGGGCCGGGCCGCAGCCCAGCCCCACTGGGAACCGCGGGGCAGGATGCGCGCCAGTTTCTGCGCTCTCCAGGCGTTGTAGAAGAATGGATAACCGAGAAATACGTCGTCACCGCCGTCGCCCGTCAGCAGAACCGTCGCCTTCGACCTGACCGCGCGCGAGACCCGCAGCATCCCGAGCGCCGAGGAACTCGCAAAAGGTTCGCTATAGGCTTCGACAAGCTCGTCGAGGGGCGGGGGCTCGTCGGGATCGAGGGGGACGATCTCGTGAGAGATCCCGAGACGTTGCGCGATCGATGTGGCCTCGCGGCTTTCGTCGTCGGGATCGCCGGCAGTTCCGACGGTGAAAGCGCGCACGTCCGCGTTCAGTTTGGATAGTGCCCAGCAGACCAGAGTGGAATCGATTCCGCCACTCAGCAGAGCGCCGATCGGAACGTCGGAAACGAGGCGCAGACGGACGGATTCAACGATCAGGCGCTCGGCCTCCGCGACCGCATCCTCGAAGCCGGTTCCGGCAGCGGCGCCGAATTCGGGCAGAGTCCAGTAGACACGCTCGGTTGTCTGGCCATTGTGCCACTCGAGGATCGACGCCGGCGGCAGCTTGTGCGTGCCGGAAAAGATGCTTCGTTCCTCCGTTACAAAACCCAGATCGAGAAACTCAAGGACGGACTGCGGATCGATCCCGCCCGCGAAGCCGCCCGCCTGAAGAGCGCCCAGCGTTGAGGCGAAGGCGATGGCGCCGTTCCCTATCCGGTAGACAAGAGGCTTGACACCCAGGCGGTCGCGGGCGAGGATCAGTTTCCGGCGGGGCTGGTCCCAGACGGCAAATGCGAACATGCCCCGCAGGCGCGGCATAAGCGAGTCGATACCCCATTCGCGGTAGCCCTCGAGCAGAACTTCCGTGTCGCATTGCGACCGGAAACGGCAGCCGCGCTGCTCGAGTTCATGCCGGATTTCGCGAAAATTGTAAATGCATCCGTTGAAGACGATTCCGACGTCGCCGTTTGCCGACAGCATCGGCTGAGCTCCCGCCGGGCTGAGATCCAGAATCGCCAGGCGCCGATGGCCGAACGCGACTCCGGGCCAGCAGTGTACGCCTTCGGCGTCCGGACCGCGCCGGGCCAGCGAAGGCAGCATGGCCCGGACCGCGGATTGCGCGGAGGTGGTGTCGTCCTCCGTCACGACGCCCGCGATGCCACACATATTACAAATTGTCTCAGATCGACACCGGCGATCCCGACAGCGGTAACGTTGATCTGAGCGGTTGCCGCCGTTCACGGATTGAAGCTGAGGCTGACGGTTCGATTCCGGGCTGGGGCTACTCCGGCGGGGCGCGCCTGCCGCGCCCCGCCGGAAAGCCTTACAGTCACCGCACGCCCCTTGTCGGTGACAAGACAAGAAGGGCGGGGTCTGTCTGACTCTGTACCGCGCGGGACTGCGAAAGGTATTCAATCTGATACCAGTGAGCGCCCTGGCGGTCATCGACGGTCACGTTGCACGGCGATACCGACCCGCACTGATAAGTCGCGATGGCGCCGGATGGAGCGGTGACTTTAATCTGAGCGGTTGCCGCCGCTCCCAGGTTGAAACTCACACTCACCGTTCGGTACTGTGGTGGCGCCACCCCGCCGAGGCGGGTTGCCGGCCACTGATGCGCCATGCCGACGCCGAAAAAGAAACCCGGCCATTTGTACCCGCCGAGGCTGCCATTATCCAGATTCGAAGCGGTGATTCCATCGCTGAAATAACCCGTTGCCGTATATCCGGAGGCACCGAATACCGCGCCGTAAAACAAATCGCCAAGAGCCTGATTGGCGGAGGTTGGGTTTGCGAGATAATTGACCGTCATGGCATTTTGAGCCTCGGAATTTCTGGCCCGGGCCTGCGCCGCCGCCGCCGGATTGTACGAGTTTTCGATGCAGTTCGGATTGCGATACAGGACGTCCGTGATCCCGCTGTCGATCAGCGCCGGTTCGCACACGGGAAAGACGCGGCCGTAAAAGATACCCTTTGTAAGGGGGTCGAATCCGGTGGTTGCCACCCAGTTCGCCGCCGCTGCATCGAGGGCCTGGTAGGGCGGGTAGATCTGAGCCCCGTACCTCATCTGGAGCGCTTTGATTCCGATCATGAAGGGTTGCGAACCCGTACCTACGAGATTGTAGGGGAAGAAATCGTAGGTGCCGCTTGCCCCCGGCCATGGCCGATGCAGGAGCATGTGGGTCGAATCCGTCAACGAACAGGAGAAAACCTGTCCGAAATTCGGGTCGGTCTGTCCTGTTGCGATCGTGGCAACGTAAGGGAAGCTGGGATAGTTGTTGTCGATCATCCAGTACACCGTTCCGGTATCGCCCGGCCATAACGCGGAAAGCGTGAGGCTGGTGCCGGAATTGTAATCGTATTGCGCGGAAAAGTCATACCGGACACCGTTCCGCGTACCGCCGACCATGATTTGAAAGCTGCCGTTGGGCGCAACGAACGTGCCGGTCAGAGCGGTAAGCGAGGCCGATCCGTTGGTCACGAGGGCGGTCCCCCACGCCGTACCCCCGCACATTGACGAAGGAAACGTACCGCTTACGGGGGTAGCTGTCGGTGAGCCCTGCGTCACGACTACCTGTGGTGCGGAGGACGGGTTCCAATACGTTCCGGAGGCCCACGAACTGTCAGGTTGCCTGCAACCGTTGTCGCGGGCGTACGCCGTCGCCATATCGTTCTGCCAGTTTGCGCGTTGCGTGGGATCAGGATCGAATTGAGCGGCCAGAGAAAGCCACGTCAACTGATAAGCGCTTTCCCTGGGGTCGTAAAGGCAGCTGTTTGCCACCGCCGTGGCGTATCCCTGCGACGCGAAAGTGCGCAGACCGGACCAGTTCGAAGCGCGATCGCCATCGAGAACGGCTGCCGCAACTACGCCGATGATCGACTTGTCACGCGGTTGGCCGCCCGCGTCCCCCTGGGCGTTCTCCGGGTAACGGATCCAGTAGTCTTCGATGTTTCTCGCCGCCGTCAGAGACGGGGTGTATCCGGACCGGAAATAAAACGCATAATGAGCAAGACCCATGTCGTAGTAGTTGGTCGAGAAATCGCCGACATAACCATACCCGTCCATGTATGAATACGGGGCGGCGGAGACGACCTGGCCGTGGTATTGATTATCCGCGCCGAAGTAAAGGTACATTGACGTATCGCTTTCGCAGCCCGCGGTCAGGAAATACGTGTAGCCGTCCGTCGAATCGGATCTTGTGTAGTGCAGAACCGCGTTTCGCTGATCGTTGAAAATGCTGTAGGAGTAGCTCCCTGTATCGGCGTCGGGAGGGAAGGGGCGTGCAAGCGTGATGGTCGCTCCGCTGATGCTGGCCACGTAGGAAAAGAACGTAAAAGGAACCCCGCCGTGCGTTGCGAAGATGGCAATCGCCAGCGAGGTCTGATTCCCGCTCCAGTTGGTGCCGGTACCGGCGATTGCCGTCGAACCAGCCGTCGCGATCACGGTACCGTTCGAAACGATGGGAACGTTTGCCGCCACCGGCCACCCAGCCCCGTAAGGGCAGATCGTGGTCAGGAAATGAGTTCCGTTCCCGGTAACCTTGGCTTGCCAGACCGACGCGCCGGCAGTCCAGGCAGTCGCGGGCTTAACATACGAATTGTTCACGCCGTAGTGAAATCCCCGGCCGTCGTAGCACGCAGTCAGGGTGTTTCCCGAGACCGAACAGATCCGAATGATTTCCCAGGACGCCTGCGTTCCGAGAAGGATTTCCGATGGAAGGCTGGATAAGTCGAGAACCGCCGCATTGGTCATCGGAATGGTCAGCGTGGTCGCCGTAATGTTCGCCGCGAGCGACGTTGCGGTAGGAGGGGCCAACGGGTCGAAGTACGAGTAACTTACTGTGCTGGGCTCCGGGGGGATTGCCCATGACGGCGGGGTCGCATAGGTATTCTGCTGTAACTGTTCCATGACCAGGTTTCGATAATCCGCATAGCCCCATGGATTCTGGCCGAACGCGATCATCGGGCCGAAGATCGCATCCGCGGTCGGGTTTGCGTTCACTACGATGCCATTATCGTCAGTGGCCACGGCGGCTGCCTGAAGCGTCGATGTGGCCGTATTGCCCGCGGTGTCGGTGACTTTGAGCAGGAACGTGTACGTCCCGAACACGAGGCCTGTGATTGTCGGTGTAATTGATGTCCTGCCGGACCAGATCACGGTGCTCGGGCCGCTCAACTCCTGCCAGTCGCCGGTTACCGTCGAGCTGGCATCCGTCAGCGAAAAGCTGGCCGTGCCGTCCAACTGGGCCGGAAAGCCCGCCCGCAGGGAGAGCCAGCTCGTCCATGATGGAGCTCCGGAGGTTTTGGGATAGGCGAACGCGGATTGATTGGGGGTGGGGACGTAGGTTGCAGCGCCCGTTCCCCCGTGGCCGTTCCCGCTGGAATCCGAGAGGTTGCCGTCGAACTTGAGTTCTGTCCAGTTTCCTGTGTTCGCGGTAACGGGGGGGCGCGATCCCAGCGCAACCGTCGTCGTGAAGATGCGGAGAAACCCCATGTCCGCCGCTACTCCGTTTCCGACCGTTCCGCCCGTATATCTGGGCGCTACAAGCGAGTTGATGTTGAGGGTCGAGCTGGTGTACCCGGTGCCGTCAAAGTTCCAGATTTCGCACGTCAGGGTCAGCGCCGAAACATTTTTCTGAAGACGAATCAGCACGTTTGTGCGCCCGGCCAGGGAAACAAAGCAGGGCGCCTGCTGAGCTACCGTATCCCGGGTCTGCATGGCGACGCTGCCGTCGGGGTAGAAATAAGCGATCGCGCCCAGACCATTGAGGTAAAAGAAATTCGCCGACAATACGCCCTGTGGCGGTGGAGTCCAGTTGTGTACCTGAAATTCGATCCGCCAGGATTGGTTCTGAGAATAGGGAGGATCGGTCACATTGATGGGAGGCGCACTGGCGGTCATTACCAGCGATTGGCCGCCGCACAGTGTAAGGGGCAAAGCCGCGATCAAGCAATACAGCAGCCTTTTCGAATCGTGAACAGTCATCAGTACAACCTCCGTTGACTAAGAATCTTACCGGCGCGCATCTTTCCGGGGCAGCCGTACTCGTCCGCAGCCCAAGGCCGCTGAATCGCCGCGAAGGGTCGGTTGCTCATCTCACACCTACAAGAATGACAGTGTCGTAGGCATTGCCGTAGGACGTTATCGCGCCCAGCGTGGCAGGCATAGTCAGTGTCGAGCCGGACCCGGTTGCCGCGTTTGCCGCGGCGCCGCACCGCGCGCCACCGTTCGCGCCCATCAGATTGAACGGAACAGCCATGTAATAACCATAGTCGTCGAAAGTCGGGGTTGTGGAATCGGATACCCACGCGACGTAATAGAGAGATCCCGCCGTGAGCGCCTGCGGCGATGCGGGCGGCCCGTACTTGATTCCCGCGGCGTTCAGATCGGAAGGCGAGCCGCTGTTGTAGTAAGCATTCATGGTTGACCCCGAGATCAAATTGCCCCCGGAGTTGTAGAGTGCCAGGTCGAACCCGGCGGTACCCGACGCAGCGGTGTGGAGAGAAAAGTACCAGTTGTTGAGCGTGATGTTCGCGGAAGCGACGAACGCGCAGGCGGTGGGTACGACCGTGCTGTAACGGCCCGGAAACGCGAGGCCCGCGCCGGCCGACGCCCACATAGGGCCGAATGGCAGATAGAGGACTCCAGTCGGCCACGTCCCCGCGGAACCAGAGGTCCCTCCCGCGGCGATCACGTTCCAGTACGCAGGGCTGGTGTCGGGTTCCTGATTCGTTCCGGCAAGAATCGCCACCCATGAGCTCCCTCCGTAGGACACGGTGCTGTAAGGCGAATATGCGACGGCTGCCGACCACGCGCCGAGCCAGGTATAGCCTTGTCCCGCAGGGCCTGTAGGTCCCGTGGGACCCGTTGGCCCGGCCGCCCCCGTTCCGCCCGATCCCCCCGATCCGCTTGTGCCGGCGCTGAGAATGCGGAACACGGAGCCGTCGTACCAAAGAGGAAACAGACTTCCGGCTACGATCGCGGAGGCGGCGGGATTCGTCACGCCGTCCGACGCCGTCACGGAGGTAGCGCCGAGCAGATCCACGTTCAGGGTTGTCGGGCCGCCAATGCCGTTTACGTTCGGCCGCCAGTAGATCACCATGCCAGGCGTGTAGGCGGTCAAAGTCGGGGACATCGCGCACGAATAAGTCACCGGGCTTCCGCTGACCGATGAGCACAGCAGCGAGGCTCCGGATTGGGCGTCCCCCCGTGTCAGCAGATAAGAAGTGTCGGGCGTAGACTGTACCGAAATCTCCTGTCCCGTATCGCTGATGGCCTGCAACAACCCCTGGCTCGTCGAGAAATCGATAGTCTGGCGGGTCCCGACCACCGTTCCGTTGTTCGCAATGGTTCCTCCCAGGCCCACCGGTCCCGTCGGCCCCGCGACGCCGGCTGGCCCGATTGAACCCGTTGGACCCGGTGCTCCCGAGATTCCCGCCGGCCCTGTTGGCCCCGTGGGTCCCGCAGCCCCTCCCGATTGTACAGTCCATGTATTGGCGGCCACGCAACCGTATGTGTTTTCACCATTCGGCGCCGAAGTAACGAAGAACATCTGTCCGATACTACAGGTCAGTGGCAAGGTCGCACCCGTTTCGAAAGGCTTCGTGGACGGGAATTGGCTGAAATCGATCGTTCTTGCCTGATTCGAAAGGTCAACCTTGGTTTGGCCGCTTAGGGTGCCGATGACGGCAAACGCGATCCACAACGCTTTGTGCGTATATGTGTTTCTCACGGCCGAATAGTAACTTTGCCGCGACGAAAACCATTCTATCTGACTCTGAGTTCTATATTTAAGTCTTTAAGAATCAATATCAAAAAATATTTGGCCCTTTTGTGATCGCAAGGCCCGCCCTTCTGGCGAAGCGGAAATCCGGGCGCGGAGGATAATGGCAGAATGATCAACGACGGGGCGTGTCGACCGCGACCGGGAGAGCGCCGAAATGCGGGTTTTTGACATCGGATTTCACAATGGAGACGATTCAGCCTACTACCTCGAGAGAGGACACGATGTGGTCGCCGTGGAAGCCAACCCCGCGCTGGCGGAATCCGGGCGCGGACGGTTCGCTGGGGCGGTGGCGTCGGGAAGGCTTACCATCCTTAACGTCGCGATGTGGCGGGCGTCGGGAGAACATATCTCGTTTTACGTAAACGACACCGACTCGGGCTGGAGTTCGATCGATCCGGCGCAGGGACAGCGAGGCGGGAAATTCCATCAGGTTGAGATTGAAACCGTTTCAGTCAGCGATCTGTTCGATCGCTACGGCGTGCCGTGGTACCTCAAAATCGACATTGAGGGAGCGGATGAAATGGTGCTCCGCAGCCTGCCCCGGAAGACGGAGATGCCGCGGTACCTTTCGTGCGAGCTGGGCCACGGGAGTCCGGCGGTTGATCTTCTGTCGAGCGTCGGCTACAGCGGGTTCAAGCTGATCAACCCGGAGACGCTGACGCAGAGCCTGCCGGTTTTCAACGACGAGCTCTTCATCCGCGCACTGCGCAAAGCGAGCGTGTTGTGCCCTCCGGTGCGATCCGCAATCGCCGGATTGCCGGACGCGTTTCGTCCGGCGAAGATTCTCTGGGATGCGCCCAGAGACCGGTTCGGTTATTCGTTCTCCGCTTATACAACCGGGCCGTTCGGCGAGGAAACGGACGGGGCCTGGATATCCGCGGCGAACATGAAAAAACGCCTCCACGACCTTTTTGACCGATATCTCAGGGATGGGATGGTGGCAAACTTCTGGTACGATCTGCATGCCAGGCACAGAACCGCCGACCAGGGTCAGCGGTAGTCAGACCTCCACCCAGGGACCGATACCGGCCGGGTGCCCGGCAATCATCCGGGCACGCTTCGGCGGTTCATAGTGAATTTCCGCGCTGAAAGGAGACAGGAAGTGGTCTCCTGTAAGGTCGGCTCTTACGAAAAATGCATTGACGCCGGTATAGTTACAGCCTACAAGCGCATAGCCTTTCTCGCGCCCCAGCTTTTCCAGCGCGGACAGGCTGGCGCCAAAGTAGCTTGTTCCGTCCCAGGTGTTGTCGTCCTTGTATTCCATGACCAGGCTTCGTGGAGGTCTGAGCGTGGAGTTGTATTCGATCACGACAACCCGGGGCGAAACGGCATTGATCGCCTGCCATATCCAATAATCGTTGCCGTCAATGTCAATGCTCAGAATATCGATCGACTCCGGTATTTTCAGCCGTCCGATGAGGTCGTTCACGTTATCCCTGGTGATGAAGGAGTGGAGCACACTCAGTTGTCCGCTTTCCTTATAGCGGGCGAAGCGCCGATCGATGGCCCGGACAAAGTTCTCCGAGCCGTCAATCCAGAAGCCGCGCCACCCGCCGATCAGCAGGTTCACGGTGTTGTTCGCGAGACCATCGCCTACGCCAAATTCAAAGAAGGTTCTGCTGCCGGCCCCGATGCGGCGGAAAATCTCGGCGATTATGCCGTCTTCATCCGACTCCGAAAATGCCCGGTAGCCGTGTCCCGCGAGGCGGCGGGGATCGTCGTAGGGCGTGGCGGACACGGTGCGGCGCCACGATTCATGCTCGAGAAAGGTGACGAGTTCCCGTTGCAGCTCAAGTGACTCGTAGACGCTGTTGAGATACCGGACCGCCACTCCCCTAAGTCTCGCGATGAGGCTTCCATTGCCCATAAGTCACTCCCTCAGGATTTCAAAACGTCCGGGTCCGCTGTCGCCGCCGACCCGCGAATCAGCGCCTGGCTCAGCGCCACGAGTTCGGCAGCCCTGGCAGGCCACGAGAACCGCCCGGTCACGATCTGCGTCAGGCGGCTCAATTTCCCGTCGAACGCCACCGGATCGGAAAGAAATTCACCGATTGCCGCGGCCATGCCCGCCGGATCGTCCCGCACGGTGATCAATGCGCGAAGGTCCGGCTCCAGAAATTCCACGGCATACGTGGTGCCGATCAGGTAAGTCCCATTGGCAATCGACTCCGCCACCTTGTTCTTGAATCCACTGCCGCTGACGAGCGGCGCAACATAAAGAGCGCTTTGCGCGATCGCGAGGTTCAGGTCCGGAAGGTAGCCGGGAACAAGAACGTTCGAGTTCGCGCGAGAAAGCAATGCCGGAGGAGGATTCGCGCCGGCGATGACAAAAGTGACCTGCGGGAAGCGCCGCAGCACAAGAGGAAAAACGCGATCGAGAAACCACAGAGCGCCGTCACGATTTGGCGGGAAATCCATCGCGCCCGAGAAAATCAACTGCCCGGGAATCTTAACTACGCGTGCCAGGTCGACGCCGGTGCGGACGCCGTTTGCGATGCAGACATTTTTTCGGCGCGCGCCAACCAGGTCGAAGATGCGCTTGTCGACCGGAGAAACGATGATGTTAGCCGTGTAGTTTCGGCTGCTGTACATCTCATGGAAGAAACAATGGAGAAGATCGCGCGCATGGCGGGAGGCCGCCGCAAGCTTTCCCCTGCGCAGGTTTTGGGCGAGTTCCCGCCAGGTGGCCAGGGTGGCGGAATCGGAGAAATCGCCGATGCAGACAGGAAGGCCGATCCGATGGGCGACAAAAAGAAAAACCCGGCTCGACACGATCACGACGTCCGCGGGATGCTCACGCAGAAGCGACTGGATCGCGGCTGTTACCTGGTGTATGAACGGACGAATCGCGTAGTAGTGAAGCCGGAACGGAAGCAGGAGCGTGGCGCACCGCCGCCACCTCGGGACCGACCGGTCGACCACAACCGCGCAATGGTTGGTGAATACGCCTTCATCCCGGAGTGAATTCAGCCATTCGATGGATCGTTCGCGGTCATCCTGATAGTACACGGCAAATGTGACCGTGTGTCCCTGGGCAACAAGTTCCCGGGACAGATTGAGGTAGCGAAGCAGGCCCCCATGATGCAACCGGGCGGCGAACGAGAGATCGATGATCCACAAGTAAGAGAGCTTTTTCCCGCAACCGGAGCTTTCCGGCGCCGGGACGGGCACGGCTGATCGTCTCGGGGGAGTCAATGGGAACGGTCCGATGATAACAAACCACCCCAGGACAGCTTCCGGGGGTTTCCTATGGGATTTCCTATGGGATCATGTGAGCATGAATGTGACGACGGCCGCGTCCGCCGGGTGCGCGACGCAGCCAGGCCGTCCGCTGCGCATCCTGCAACTGGTTGCCACGCTGCATAATGGCGGCCCCGAGCGTTGGGTCGTAGACCTTTGCCAGCTGGGCCGCGCAGAGGGACTCGATATGGACATCGCGTTCGTATGGGAGCACAGCGGCATATTCGCCGTGAAGGCTCGCGAGCTTGCGATTCCCGCTTATCATTGCGGTTCCGCGGCCAACCCGCTGAAGTTCATCTCGAATCTGAGGCGTTTGCTCCGGGAGCATGGCCCTTATGACGGAATCCATTGTCACCTGCATGCGTACAGTAGTTTTGCGGTGATCGCAGCGCGTCTTGAAGGGATACCGGTAAGGGTAGTGCACTCGCACAACGTGGTAGGAAATTCGTCATCGAAATTGTTGACTCGCCGGGCGTACATTGTCTTTACACGGGCCCTGCTCAGAATGTTTGCCACCGCGGGGCTCGCACCGAGCGCCGCTTCCGCTGAAGATCTCTTTGGTTCGGCGTGGCGGGACGATCCGCGTTGGGGGGTTCTGCCCTGTGGGCTCGATATGGCCCCTTTCCACGCCAGGATAGCGCCGGAGTCGTCCCGCGCCGCGCTTGGAATTCCCGAGGACGCGCTGGTGCTGGGGAGTGTTGGCCACCTAAGCCCTCTGAAAAATTCGGACTTTCTGCCGGATGTGCTGTCATCCGTACTGAAGCGGCGCGGCGACGCGTACCTCCTGATGATCGGCGAAGGGCCTTTACGCGAAAAGATCGAAAGCAAGGCGCGGGAAGGCGGCTATAGCGATCGTCTGCTGCTGGCGGGCAGGCGAACAGACGTGCCGGCACTGCTTCGGAATGTAATGGACGTGCTGGTTTTTCCTTCGCCTCCGCCGCCCGCGGGAAACGAGGCGCTGCCCCTCGCGGTCGTTGAAGCTCAGGCGGCCGGCTTGCGCTGCGTGGTATCCGACGGCGTACCCCCGGAGGCCATTCTCGTTTCCGAACTGGTGGTCCAGCTTCCCGCGGGTGCGGGCGCGGAGAAATGGGCGGAGGCGGTGACGGGACATGCGCGCCCGCGCGATCCCGACACTGCCCGCAAAGCACTCGCCATCATTGAGCAGTCGAACCATAATTGCGCGATATGTGTGAAAACTCTCGCAGCATTGTACCGGCAGCGCTCTATCTGACATCGTCATCAGCTATGGAAGGTCGCGGGGGGCGCGACTCAGGTGATAGTGTCAGTTTGAAGAGACAAATTGCAGACTAGCTTCGGAACGTCAATGCGTTCGCTCCCACGAGGATGTGTTGTGTCATGACCAGGTACGGCAGCGACAAGGGTCTTCGCCGGCATAATTACACCACGATCTATCCGGCGATCTTCAAAGGTCGCCGCGGCCAGCCGTTGCGAACTTTTGAGCCCGGCGTGGGCACCAACAATCCGGACATGGCCTCGAGTATGGGGGTCACGGGGTCTCCGGGGGTGTCTCTCCGAGGATGGCGGGATCTGTTTCCGCGCGCGCTTGTGCACGGGGCGGATATCTGCCGGGACATCCTGCTTCAGGAGGATCGCATCAAGACCTTTTATTGCGATCGGCTCGACCAGGCGCCCATCCGCGATCTTTGGTCGCGGCACGAGCTGCAGAGCGGCGCGGATGCGATCGTCGAGGATGGGCTGCATGCCTTCGAAGCGAACGTCTCATTTCCCGCGGGATCGCTCCATCACCTGCGTCCGGGCGGCATGAATGTTATCGAAGACATCAGCCGTGAAACAGCCGCTGAATGGTACGATCGGCTCGAAACGGTTCACGCGAAGCAAAGTCCGGGATTTGAGTTCGCGTTTGTCGGTTTGCCGGATGTTTTGAATCCTTACGACAACAATTTGCTCGTGATTCGCGGGGGGAGCGGGTAGTGATTCGTGATTATGTGCGCCGCGCCTATCGCTTTGTCGTCCCGTTTCTTTATGCCCGCCGCCAGTACAAGTTGTTTCTGCGCGCCGCCGTGCCGGACGTGGAACAGCGCGTCCTGACACTGGCCTCCGTCACCGATTACTTCTCCGGCTTTGTCCAGGCGATCCCGATCCGCGCGCCATTCGGGAAGTCGATGCTGGTGGTGGCGCCGCACCAGGACGATGAAGCGATCGGCTGCGGCGGAGCTCTGGCGCTGCAGGTGCGCAGCGGCCAGTCCGCTGCCATCGTGATGTTGCATGATGGCGCGGGCGAAGAGGCAAGCATCGGCATTACCCGCGAGGCGATGATAGAACTGCGCAACGAGGAATCCCGCCGGTGCGCTGCCACGCTCGGCCTCGATCCGCCTGTGTTCCTCAACATCGCGCGCCTGCAGGACAGCGTTCCGCGGGCAACTGAGGAGGTGCTTGCCATCATCCGGCGTCGCAGGGCCGACGCCATTTTTGTGCCGTTTGTGCTGGACGCCCACCCCGATCACCGGACCGCCAACCGAATTCTCTCCGCGGCCCTGAAAGAAATACCGTGGGACGTAAGGGTTTTTGGCTATGAAGTATGGGGACTCTGCATCCCCAACGTTCTGCTCATAATCGACGATGTGATTGAGCAGAAGCTGCGGATGATTTCCTGCTTTGAATTCGCGAACAAGGCAATTGACTACGTTTCCAGCACCAAGGGCCTGAATATGTTCCACTCCCGTATGCTCGGCGCGGGCGAGTGCCGGTATGCGGAGCGGTTCTTCGAACTCCCGCGCGCGGAGTACATTGAGCTGGTGGACCGGGTGACTGCCTTTCGTAACCCTGTGGCAAACTGAGGTTGTGAGCAAGCGCGCGAGCTCCATCCGGCACCTGGCGTCCCGTCGCCACGAGGCGTTCCGCCCGTGACGTTGAGCGAGGCTCTTGCGATTATCAATGCCAGAAAGTCCGGCGGCGAAACGAAACTTCATTACCTGGTCTGCGGGTTTGAGCCCCTGCATCTTGCATCCCTGTTCCGGGCGCATCTGCTCGAACGTTTACCGGACGTGAACGTCGAGGTCCGAACGGGACTTTACGGAGATTTGCGCGGAAATATTGAAGCGGCCTCGGGTTCGCCGGCCATCGCGGCGGCGGTGGTACTCGAGTGGTGCGATATCGACCCTCGCCTGGGGCTGCGGGCTGCCGGGGGGTGGTCCGACGAGGCCAAAGCGGACATCCTGGCGTCCGTTCCCCGTCGGTGTGCGGAAATCGAGAATTCGATCGGCCAATTAGCGGCACGCATGCCGGTTGCGATTTCGCCTCCCACTCTGCCATTACCGCCCATCGGCAACACGATCCGGGCGCAGACCAGCTTGTTGGAATTGGAGCTCGAGCAGCAACTGGCTTCGTTTCTGTTGCGGCTCGCCAGGCTCCCCGGCGTGCGGGTGGTTCATCCGTTGCGGGGCGATTCGGGTCTGGATCCGAAAATGGAACTGCTCGCCGGCTTCCCTTATACCCTGGCATTTTCCGATCAGCTGGCTGGCGCGCTCGTCGAAGTCCTCTGGCAGGCCCCGCCGAAGAAAGGGCTCATTACGGATCTCGACGATACGCTCTGGGCGGGAATCGTGGGCGAAGTGGGCATCGAAGGAGTTGCCTGGCAGCAGGAAAACCACGCTCAGGTGCACGGATTGTATCAGCAGATGCTCGGGCACCTCGCTGGATGCGGCGTTCTGGTCGGCGTTGCCACGAAAAATGAGCCCTCGCTGGCAGAGGCGGCCATAGCCCGCAAGGACATGCTGATCGGTGCCGATGCGCTGTTTCCCGTCTGTGCCGGCTGGGGCCGGAAGTCTGCCTCGGTCGCGCGAATTCTGAACACATGGAACATCGGCGCCGAGGCGGTTGTTTTCATCGACGATAATCCGATGGAACTTGACGAAGTGCGGCAGGCCTTTCCCGGGATCACGTGCCTGCAGTTTCCGCGAAAGGACCCGGCGAAAGTCTGGAGCCTTCTGGGTGAATTGCGCGATCTCTTTGGCAAGCCCGTCGTGATGGAGGAAGACCGGTTGCGTCAGGCCAGCATCCGCGCTTCCGCCCACATTCAGGAAGCCGGGGAAGACGCCGCCGCTCCCGAATTTCTTGGCGCGTTGGGGGGCACCGTGACCCTTGCCTGGCGGACCGATCCTTCCGACAAACGACCTCTGGAACTGATCAACAAAACAAATCAGTTCAATCTCAACGGCCTGCGGATCAGCGAAGGCGAATGGCAGCGGCGTCTGGAAGATCCCGATACGATCCTTGGCGTAATCTCTTATCGGGACAAATTCGGCCCACTGGGAAAGATCGCGGTCATCCTCGGCGCGCGATGCGGAAGGAAGATCAGGATCTCCCATTGGGTCATGAGTTGCCGCGCCTTTTCGCGCCGCTTGGAACATCATACGCTCGACAGCCTTTTCCGCCATTCCAGCGGCGAAGAAATCGAGCTCGCATTTCAGATCACCGAGAGAAACCAGCCGCTGCGGGAATTCTTCCAGGCAATCGGCGTTCGCCCGAACGGAACCGGAATGCATCGGCTCTCCCTGGCCGACTTCGTGGCCGGGCGCGGACCCCTGCCACATACCATCTCGGAGATCGAAACGTGAACGAAACCGACAAGAGAGTCACGCGCTGTTTCGCCCAGGCGTTTCCGGGTCTGAAGGCGGATGAGATTCCCCGTGCCAGCACGGCTTCTCTCGCGGTCTGGGATTCCGTGGCGCACGTGACGCTGCTTTCCCTGATTGGGGAAGAGTTTGGAGTGGAGCTGGAAATCGAGGACTACGAGGAACTCGTTTCCTTCCCGCTCATTGTGGATTATCTGGAGAATCGATCCGGTAATGGATGAGCCGCGCGTGTGGGCTCGGGCAGACCTGCGAGCGGGTGTTCAGGCTGAATTCGAGCGCGACATCACAATCGCCGACGTGAACGCGTTCGCCGATTTATCACGCGATTGGAATCCGCTGCACATCGATGAGGAGTACGCCCGGCAGACGAATTATCGGGCGCGCATTGTTCACGGGGCCTTTCAGGTCGCGCTCGCGTCGGCAATGGCGGGAATGTACCTGCCCGGCCGCGAGGTTGTCGTCGGCTCTTTTCAGTGCCGCTTCCCGGCACCGTTGTACTACCCGGCGAAGGTTCGCGTGCAAGGGGAAGTCACGGCGTGGGCCCCCCGGTCCATGAGCGGAACCCTGAGGGTTCGTGTTGTCGAGCTCTCGGCTATGACCTTGACAGCAGAGATCCATACCGCATTCTCGCTGCATGAGACGCGGTCCGACTCCCTGGACGATGCCAGGACTCCCGCGCCGGAGAGTTCGCCACGATCCGACGGCAAGCCCGTGGTGCTGATCACAGGCGCCAGTGGAGGTCTGGGCCAGCGTCTCTTATCGGCCCTGGCCGCGAGTTATCACGTAGTTGGCACGGCCAGGTCGTTGCCCGCGCCTTCCCGCGAGACGCCTGAACCGGGCGTGGAATGGGTTGCGGGCGACCTGACCGCGGGCGATTGGGAGCAGCGGGTCGATCGACACCTGAACGGCCGCAAGCTTTACGGATTGGTTCACGCCGCCTGGCCCGGGGCTCCACAGGGCGGCCTGCTCGACGCCGAAGCCGACATCGTCAGGACTCAGGTCGACTTCGGCAGTCTTACAACAATCCGCCTCGCGCGATTTCTGCGCTCGCATGCCGCGGGGGCCGCTCGGCTGGTTGTACTCGGCACGACCGCTGGCACCATTAAACCGGTGGTGAATATGTCCGCCTACTCGCTGGGCAAAGCGGCGCTCGAACACACCGTTCGTCTGCTCGCGCCCGAGCTGGCCCGGGGCAACATCACGGTCAACCTGGTCGCCCCATCGTTTGTCCCGGTGGGCATAAACGATTCGAAGCCCGGCCGGGTTATTCTGACTGAATCCGCAAAGGTGCCAATGGGAAAGCTATGTTCCCCCGAAGATGTCATTCAGGCGGTGGATTTTTTCCTGTCACCGGGTTCGGCCTTCATCACGGGTCAGATTCTGCCGCTGACCGGCGGCCAGCTGTAGAGCGCCGCGGGAGTCTTCAGTACGTATCGAAGAGTGAAAAGTCCCACGCGTCGGCCGACGACAGCGCGGTTGCCAGTTCGGTTGACGCAGCTTTGTAATACAGCTGCCAGAAGGGGAGTTGATAGGTGTAAGGGCGCAGGGCGATGGCCGGTGCACGCCGCGCCGGGGTGCCGCTCATGAGCTTCACGGCATCCATCCCTTCCTCACGCGCCATCCCGATGGAAGCAAGCAGCAGGTCTCTCGTGATGGCCGGCTCGTCCCCGCGGGCTTGAATATCAGCCACATCGTACAGTTTCATTCCGAGATCCGAACCTGGTCGGCGGATGAGGACCGCATAGCCCAGGAGCGTTTCTCCCTCTTCTGCCGTAACGATGCAGGCGTGACCACTGCGGAGGTCTTCGGAGAATCTCCACTCCAACACCGCTCGGCTGCGGACCGCCCGCAGGCGTGGCGCCCCGGAGGTGATCATAGGCCAAAGGGAGTCGAAGCGATGGTCAAACCCGCGCAAGCGCCCGATCTTGTGCGCGGGCCGTCCCCGGCCGCTGCTCAGTACGATATCTCTCGCCCGAATGAAGAGGCTGGCGGGCCATGCCCACGCGGCGGCGCCAGCCAGACCCCGCCTGCTGAGGGCCGCTTTGGCAAACGCATAGGGCGAAACGGCCCAGAAGCACGGCGATGCATACTCCGGTATCGGTATGCGCGCGATTTTCATCCCCGCAAGGACGCGGGACGCCGTAGGGTTGGCACTCCCGTTCAGCCAGAGATCAACGCCCTTCTGTTTGTAAAAGGCCGTCATCAACTGTAGCGAGTTGCGGCGATACTCGGCATCGACAACCCAGCCGGTGGCGATCGACGCCCGCACGCGACGGCCCCCCAGTTCGTAGAGCATGTGTACGTTGCCGAGACTGCCCACGATCACGCCACCATCCGTTTCGAGTACCCAACCAATCGGGATATCGCGGAATTCTTCGTGAAACGGATACGATTCCCAGGTCTTGCGCCACGTCAGCGTGTCCAGCTGGCCCATCCCGTTGCGCCGGTGAACCCCGGCGATGCCCTCAGCGTCCGCGAATGCAGCCGGTCTGATTCGTACCATGGCTCAGGACACAGCCGGCAGAGAGCGCGGCTGCCCTTTGCGCAAGCCATTCAGAAATCGCACATACCGCAGGACTCTTTCCCGGAAAAAGCCGAGTACCACCGCCGAATACACCAGGGCGCCCGCCAGCACCAGCGCGGTCAGCGCCGTGCCCGCGGACCAATGCGCCATCTGCACCCGGTAGCCCAGTCCGAATACCGCGGCGCACATGGCGATCGACCCGGCCAGCGCCGGTGTCAGCGCCCCGACGTACTCGAGGTAGGGCAGTTCAATACATCGCAGCAGCACGATCACAAGCGGGATGATCGTCAACGGCGACAAAATCACCCAGGCTGCGGCCACCCCGACCGTTCCCTGCCAGCGACCGCCCACCGCGAACGCAACCGGCATCACGACGAAACTCAGGATCGCCATTCTCATCGTAAAGCGAGTGCGGAACTGGGAGATGAGTACCTGTTCGGTCAGCGTCCCCATGGTTCGCAGGATCTGAAAGATTGCAAGCCATCGCAGCGGCGCCGCGGCCGCCAGCCATTTGGTTCCGAAAACAACCCGAACGGCCAGCGGCGAGACAATCGCCAGACCAAACATCAACGGCATGGCCACGAGGCTCAACACCTCAATCAGAATCAGATAGTAGCGGCGCACAAGAGAATGATCGTCCTTGACGTTTGCGAACAGCGGGGAAGCCATCCGCATCAGCAGGGTGCTGATTTTCTCAGCCGGAGCCGCGGCAAGATTCATGGCGATTCTATAGATCCCCAACACCGGCGCGCCCAGGATTCGTCCGACGATGATACCGTCCGCCTGAGAATAGACCGCCCATGCAACACGTCCCACGGCGGCCTGCCGGCCGAGCTCGACCGGTGCGCGGATGTCCTTCCAGCGCGGCCATGCGAAACCCACGTGTTTCCAGGAGCACACCAATACGGTGGCGGTTGTTTTTCCCGCCGCGTTTCCGACAACCAGGGCCCAATATCCCCACCCCAGCCACGCCGTAAGAACCGTCACGGCGGACTGCACCAGGACCATCGCCATTTCTGCCAGAGACAATCTTCGATAGTCCATATCCCGGGAAAGAAGCCCCATCGGCACTGCCTCAAAACCAGTGAGGAACAGCAGCATGTTATTGGCTACGAACACCATCACGTGGCTACTGTGGTAAAAGGACGCGACCAGCGGAGCAGCCAGCGTGGCAATGGCAAAAATTCCGGTGCACAGCAGGCAGGAGAACAGGTGCAATTGCGCGAGCGTATTCCGGCTGAGTTCCGGCATATGCAGGACCGCCGTGCCCACGCCAAACTCGGCCATAACGTTCGAAACAATCGTCAGGGTGCCCGCCATTTCGCCCACGCCGTAGTCGGAAGGAGAAAGAAGGCGGACCACGAACAAGAGCGACACCCACGTAATCAGCTGCGTGGCCCATTTCGCGCCGGCGGTCCATTTCAGGCCGTGCACAACCCTGGCGTCGAGGTTCTGCCTCTGCTCGTAAGAGGTCGCGCCGTCCCCGGGGCTCATTCGCGACCTTCGACAGCCGCTTCGATCATCCCTGCGAATTTCTCGACGTAGACGTTTTCGTTCAGTTCCGTGTGAGCCCGCTTGTAACCTGCGTCGCCCATACGAAGCCGCAACGGGGGGTCGTCCAACAACTCACGCAACCGCGCGGCGAGCGCCGGCACATCGCCCGACGGAATCACGAAGCCCGTTTCACCGTGCCGGACCAGGGTCGGGATCCCTCCCACATCGGAGCCGATCATCGGGACGCCCGCCGCCATTGCCTCGAGCAGCACTCGTGCCAGTCCTTCACAACGGCTGGGCAAGGCCATGATGGTCGCGCGGCGAATGATTTCCAGCGCTTCGGGATTGGGCCGCGCCTTCATGATCTCAATCACGGGCGAACCGTGCGTAAGTCGCCGGATTTCGTCGCTATCGGGAAAATGCCCCAGAAGCTTTAGTTTGAGAGTTGGATAATCCGGTGACACCAGAAGGAACGCCGCAATCAGCACGTCGACTCCTTTCAGATACCATGGTGCGCCCACCAGCAATATATACGCTTCGGGAACATCGCCGGCCGGAGGCCGGTCGATGATCGACACCGGAACAAATTCATGAAACACCGAATGGCGGACCTTCCGGAGCATTGGGTAGGGATCAAGCTGCCCGGGATAGAGAAAGTGCATTCGATCCGCCAGCAGCGCCGACGCGTACAGACAGATATCGGAATAAGCCTTGAACATACGCTCGCGGTATCCGGGTTGCGGACGTTCGGTAATAAACACAAGACTGGGAGTCGTTACGATCTCGATGATGAGTCTGGCTCCGGTCAGGAGCTTCAGCACTCCGGCGAGCAGCCCGGTGGTCATGTGCGAATAGGCCACAATGCAATCGAAGCGCCGCTCGCGGTGCAGTTGAAATCCCTTATGCAGATAAAACCAGAATGTGGCCAATCGTTCCCGGATTCCCCTCGAGGCGGAAGACAGGTGCCAGTGATAGCGAAACCTTCCGACGGTGTACGCCGGGAACGAGCCGGCGCCGAATTCGGCCTCCACTTCCGCCGGCGTCCGAAACCAGACCGGCTGCAGAACATCCCCCTCCAGCCTTTCCGAGAGCAGAAGAAAACGATCGGCGCGCGGATCCTTCGGAGGCGGTACAAGGCTTGAGTGCACGTAGAGAATTCGCATTCGACGGATGCTCGCGGCGCCCGTATCCGATCACCGCACGGTGGCGGGATCGCGGCCATAACCGGCGGACATCTCGCGATTCGCCGCGGCACAAATCGCGACGGCGAGACCGATCATCATCGGCACGTAAAACCGGTAGGCATTGGAGAGAAACGTAATGGTGACCAGGTAGCCGACCATCGAGGCGAGGTAGCAGAAACAAACGTTGGAAATGTCCTTGAACCCCCCGCTGCGAGCCTTCTTGTAGGTTTTGTTTACCATCAGGAACGCGCCGCCCACGCCCATCGCATAGAAGATCAAAGCGGGGACGCCGCTTTCGCTCGAAACCTGCGTCCAGGAGTTATGCGTCTCGTGCCAGCTTCCAACCGTTCCCTGAATGACGGACGTGCGGCCCTCAAAATTGGAAAACTGCGCCATCCCGATGCCGAACATAGGATGCTGAAGCGTATACTCGATGCTCTTTCGCAGCAGATATTGCCGGGATTCCTGCGATTCCTCCGCCTCTGCGTGCTTCGCGCCAACGATTGATTCCAGTCGATCGCTGGCGGATTCAGAAAGGAAAAACGGGACTGTTGCGGCCACCAGCACGCCTATGACGAGCGTTCCCACGCGCTGCCTGGGTGAACCCTTGAACAACGCGAACAGAAACAATACGACCAGCGCTACCAACGCGCCGCGCGAAGCGGTCCCGAGGATCACGGTCAGGCTGTAAGCGATCGGCGCCAGCAATGAATAACGCAGAAAGCGGTTCCGCCGGCGATCCATCACGACAAACAGCAGAAACGGCAGGACGAGGATCAGGTGGCTGGCAAGGTCGTTCGCGTTGCCGATTGTGCCGCTGGCCTGCAGATCGACCCGTCCGTTATCTTCTTTTGCAAACAGGCGCGCCGCAAGAATGTCCACCATACCCGCGGCCGCGATGGTGTACACAATGGCGCGGACATCCTTCCATCTGGTCGCCAGCCCGCCCACTACAAAAAGTAAAGGGAGGCTGAAAAGCGCAAAGTCTTTGTAGGACCCCACGGATCCCCCTACCCAGGAACTGAACGGGAGAGAGATGAGCATGCAGATCGAAAACACCAGGAAGTACCAGGCGGGCCGATACTTGAGCGTGCGTTGCAGCGCTCCCGCCAACACCCCGCCGACCATTGCGGGAGGTCCGACTAGATAGAGAACGTATGTGTTCTCCTGCAAGACATAGAACAGTAGTTCAGGAAGCACAGCAAGCTTTACAAAAAGCAGGCCCAGACCGGAATAGAACGCGAATTTTCGCAGAACATTTTCCTGCTCCGCTACGATATTCGGATTGGCCGTGGCAATGGCCGGCACCGGCTGGTATATACGCCTGCCCGGTACGGACAGAGGTATACCCAGAGGCGGCTGGAGAGCTTTGGTATTCAGCATTCGACCCATGCAGAACCATCATAGCGATACGTTCAGCAAAATCGAGGGTCGCGACCGGGTGGCGCCGTGGGTTCGGTGAATCGGCCCAGGGCTTACAGTGGAACTTGGCAACCCGGCTGATCGCATTCGCATCGCCTTTTTTCGCGCTGCTCGCCGCAACACTGCATGCACAGACTCCCGATCAGGTTCTGATCGTGGTCAACAGGCAGTCGCGGGACTCGCGCGAGATTGGCGAGTACTACATGAAGAAGCGCGGCGTGCCGCTCGCAAACCTGTGCACCATAGACACGGCGCCGACCGAGAAGATCACCCGCGAGGTTTACGACAAGGAGGTTCAGGGTCCGATCGGTGGCTGCCTGCGCAAGCAGAATCTTATCGAGAAGGTTCTCTATATCGTCACTACCGGCGGCGTGCCTTTGTGGATACTGGGCAACCTCGACGGCGTTCGCAACACAAGCGCTTCGGTGGATTCGGAATTGACCCTGCTCTATCAGCAACTCCATGGCGTGACGAATCCTCTGGCCGGGCCAGTCACCAATCCGTTTTTCCGGCAGCGCGACGCGCCCTTCCGTCATCCGCAATTCCCGATGTATCTGGTGACGCGCCTCGCCGCTTACGACATGGCCGACATGAAAGGGCTTGTCGACCGTGCGCTGCTCGCGCGGAACACGGGCAAGTTTGTTATCGATGTCCGCGCCGACAATAATACGCCGGGCAATCAGTGGCTGCGCGCGGCGGCGCTGCTCCTGCCGAAGGATCGTGTGATCCTGGACGATTCCGCGGAAGTCCTGACCAATCAGAAAGACGTGATCGGGTATGCTTCATGGGGATCCAACGATCCCGACCGCAAAGACCGCTTCCTGCACTTTCAGTGGCTTCCGGGAGCGATCATGACTGAGTTTGTGTCGACCAACGCGCGCACCTTCGAGCGGCCTCCGGATTCATGGCACATCGGGCCGTGGAAAGACCCGTCCGCGATGTTCCACGGCTCGCCGCAAACGCTGACGGCGGACTATATTCACGAAGGAGTCACCGGCGCGTCCGGCCACATCGACGAGCCGTATCTGACCGGTTGCCCGCGTCCGGAGTTTGTGCTGCCGGCTTACTACGAGGGACGGACCCTGGCGGAGAGCTACTACCTGGGAATTCCCGGATTGAGCTGGATGAACATCGTGATCGGCGATCCGCTGACACGTTTAAAGCCCTGAGGGCGTTTCATACGACGCCCAGCCTGCCGCCCAGCCGAACCCACCGGGAGCGCAGCAAACGCTGCCATTGAGTAACCACCTCGCCCGCAGTCTCGCGGCCAAAAGCGAATTGGCCTTTGCGCGCAGCCAGTGGCAGGGACCAGTTTTCATTGCGCGCGATGCCGAACGGCGGGTATTGGTCGCTGTAAATTCGCAGCTCCTGAAATCCCGCGGCGGCGAAAAGGCCCCGCAACCCGGCTTCGGAGAATTCCCGCATCTCGAGAGTTGCCCCGGCGCCACCGTGGAAAATCAGATTCTCGAACACCTGGATTTCTCCCTGGCGCGTCCGGTTGACCAGCACCATCCGGTCGCCGAGTTGCGCCACGGTGTGTTCGTACAGATCGGGAAAGTGCTCAGCCGTGGTGGCCTCAAGCGAATACGGAACGGAGAAAATCATCACACCGTTCGGTTTGAGCAGACGCCAGGAATTTTGAAACGCCGTCTCGACAGGCGGAACCACGTGTTCGAAGACTTCGCTGGAGATCAGAAAATCGTAGCTCCCCGATTCTCCGGCCTCCGCATCGCCAATATCGAACTTCGGCGCGCGGTGGAACTCTGTGTTGGCGTAGTCGAACTTCTCGCGCAGGATTTTCGCGTAGGGCTCCGAATCGCTGATGCCCAGGCCGCGCAGGCTCTTCACGCACGGGAAATCGGGCAGCGGCAGACTGGCGCCGAAGAGTTCCTCCGAAAGCACCCGCAACAGGCCCCGCGTACGCACGTTCGACCCGCAGCGCATACAGGTCGGTGTTTCCGGGTCTGGAGGCGGTCCGCTGAAACGGTTTAATGCGCCGCAGAGATTGCAGGTGAAGTTCGCTGTCTCTTCCTCCCCTGCATGATATCGGACGCGTTTGCGGCTTAGTTCTTGCCGGTATCCTTTTGCGCCGCGTCAATCAGCTCTTTGACTTCAGCGCCCGAGCAATTCAGTTCCATGATCTGATCGAACGGCGCCAGGACCAGGGTTTGTTTGGGAACGACCCACGGTTTGGTCAGCACCTTCGGGTCTTCGAGCGTAGCTTCAATTTCGAGCGTATTCGCATTCACCCGGTGGTAGCGCTCCACAATATGCAGCTCGTCTGAGTGAAAGGACACCCTGCCTTCCGCTGAAATCCAGGTGTTATCGGTAAAGTTCGTTTTGTCGACAACCAGCGTATCTCCGTCCCAGTGACCGACGGCGTCACCGCGCCAGGAGGGAATGATGTTGTCGCGATGCGGCCTGCCGTCGGTGGGGATGATTTGAAATCCGTGATAGGTTTCCGTCAGCATAATCACGAACTTCGGCGTCTGAACGATTTGTCCGACGGCTCCGACATCGAAGAGGCTCACGTTCAAAGTCCCGAACGCTGTAGGAACGCAACCGAGCGCCGGGTCGTCCTTGTCTGTCGTCTTCTTCGCTTTGGCCTGGGCAGAGGGGTTGTAGAGGCCGGGAAATGTGGGCGGCGGAGTCGCGCCACGGCCACCCCCTCGGCCGCGCCCGCCGCCGAAACCGCGCCCACCGACATCGCCGCCGCTCCACCAGACTCCGGAGAGGTCCGGATGGCCGTCCGCCAGGCGCGGCGCGGGAACCGGTGCCGGCGCTGCCGGGTTTGTCGTCTGTGCCGCGAGTTGAGCCGGTTCCGCCGCGAACCATACCAGCAGTCCGGCGATTGCCGCCGTGAGCATCGAGTGCTTCATAATTCGCCTGCCTTACTTGGTTTCCTTCGGCCCGAACATCGCGAACGTTTTACCGTCGGCGGTGGTGAGTTCGCTCAGCATCCCGCGTTTCTTGGAAACGTCTCTGGCGCGGAAACCCTTGATCGTGACCTCTGCGCCCGACTTGATCTCGCTCGGCTTGTAGCCGTTGCGAAGCATACCGCTCGGCGTGCCGGCCTCGAAGCCCCACTCTTCCACTTTGCCGTTCTGATCCTTCACATCGAGGAAAAACCACGGAGTGGGGGTTTTCCAGCAGCACCTTGGTAATCACGCCGTGAACGGTGATCGCCTGGTTCATGTCATATGCCGCCACGAACGCATGATGCGCCCAGACGGGCAATGCAACGCCCAGAGAAATCAATCCTGTCACGCAAAAGGCGAAGAGTCGTCGTTTCATACCACCCTCGGTTTCGTCGGGAATCTCCAGCACCGCTGAGTATACACCCACTCGCGCCCTATTTTTGTGGGGCGACAGGGCATTCTGCCACCAAACAATGCGCGGGCAAATCCTCCCGGGCTTAGCCGATCTCCCGTAAAGCCAGATGGTTCTCCACGGCGGAGTGAGATGCGGGAGAATATAGGGTATGGATCGCGGTCTGGCAGGAGAGGCTTTCGTGGACTGGCGGAATTGTGATCCCGTCGAAACCGTCGCCGGAAAACAGGGCGGTGTTCCGCTCGTAAAGATCGTGGAGGAATCCGAACTCGGCGGTCCCCCCGAGGAAATCGCCGAGAACTATCCCTCGCTCACAAGGGACCAGATCACGGCTCTGCTCGTCTATGCCGATGAACATAAATCGCAGCCCGTTCCGTGACGCGGCGTGTCCTTTGTGACGAGCCGCTCGCGGAGTTTGATACCGCAACCGTTCAATACATGGGTTTTGGAGGCTTAAAAAACGGCGAGCTGCTTATCTCTATGTCGTGGTCGCCGCCCGCATTTACCTGATGCGGTGCTACGCAAAGAACGTCAAAACGGATCTGACCGCGGACGAGAAGAAGCAACTGCGACAGCTCGCAGCCCATCTGAAAGGAGCGCAATAGAATGCCCACGAAAACCGCCGCGAAGAGGACCACCCTCGGGGCAGACCTGATCGAAGGAATGAAACTTGTCCTGGCTCACCAGCGGGGCAAGGTTGAACTGGAGCAGGTCTGGCCGAAACCGATCGATGTCAAGGCGATTCGCAAGCGGGTGAAGATGTCCCAGGCCGAATTCTCGCGAACCTATCGGATCAGCAAGCGCGCCTTGCAGGAGTGGGCGCAGGGCGGTCGTCAGCCTGATTCGGCCGCACGGGCATATTTAACCGTCATCGCGAAGGAGCCTGCCGTCGTGCGCCGTGCCGTGGCGAACGATTGAACAGGAAGCCCGATCCCGATGGAACTGGCGCATACACGAGCACTGGATGAGCATCTACAATTAAAGGCCGTGCTGCCGAAGGACCCGAAGATTTACCACATCACACATCTGGATAATCTGCCGCGGATTGTCGAATCGAACTTCTTCCGGGTGTGACCGCACAGGCATCGGATTTCATCGAGCCGCATCCGGACACGCACATTCGCTTCGACCGGGTTAAGCGGCTCATCCACGGGTTCGAAACGCCCTTTGGAATGGAATTGCTCGCGACAGTTCACTGGGTCTGCACTCGCGAGGGCGCTGACTCTGACGATGAGGCGTCCAGCGAACCCACGCCTGGAATGATCGCAGGAAGGCTTTTGATCGCAGGCAAATTACGCTTGCGCGCCAGGTCATTACTGCACAGGGTTGGATCGTACAGACCGCCGAATGAGGCTGAAGCATCCTTTTTCAGGAAAGCCCCGCATGGTATGCTTCTACCTTTTTCGATACGTCCTTTTTCCATCGGCCTTAACTCCCCCGAATCCACGCTCGATCGGCGGACTGCACCGCGTTTTATCGGGACTGATCCAGTCGGACCGGGGCTACGCCTTTCTCCGAGGGGCGCGTAACTCACCCGGAGTCGTGCAACGAGAACGCCGTTTTTGGAGAACTTCGCAGTCGATGACCACGGGATGCTGTTGGGCGTTGCTACCCGAAGACAATGACGATCGGATTCGCCCGCGGCTGGCTCCGCGGTGCGGTACGAAACAAAAGCCCCCGGCTCGCGCCGGGGGCTTTGTTCAGTTCGCGAATCAGGTGCTTATCGCCTTACCGTAATGCTGGTTTGAGCATCCGACGGGCCAAACTGATCCATGCCAATGCCCTTGGGGGCGGTCGGGATTACCAGTTTCACCCAGACGGCATCCGGACCCTTGAAATACGAAGTCTCGGTCGCCTTGCGCAGGGCGTCGATGCTGTCCTGCTGCTTCCCGGAGGTCGCGTTGGCGAAACCCGGCAGCTCGAACACGACCCATGAGTCTTTGGCCATTTCGCTCAAGCTGATAGCAACTTCCGGTCTTTCGGTCTTCACACGGATCTCGGTACCGGCGCGCACAGTGCTCTGATTGGCCGTGATCCTGAAGTCCTTGCCATTGCGGCTCAGGGTAATTGGGTTATCGGGAGCAGCCGCCCCCCGCCCAGGACCAGCCGCCCGCCCAGGACCAGCCCCCCGCGCAGGACCAGCTGACCGCAAAGCGACATCTTTCAGCGCAAGACCAAGACCCCTTGTGGCTCCGCCCCTCCTGATGCTGAACTGAACGCGTCCGATATCCCCCGCGCACACCGAGGCGTTCCAGGTTGGCTGGATCTTGCACGTGTCGTCCGTAGCGACGCTGTCGTTCTCGCCGTCGTTGAGCAGAACATAGGAATCAGGGATGCCGGTCGTCGAGCCGTCCAGATCGTGGATCGCCGCGGTCCGGTAGGCCGAACCACTCCGGTTGTCACTGTCGAATCGGGAGTCGATCTTCGGGAAATACACGGGCTTGGCATTGATGTATTTCGCGCTCTTGACTGTGTTTTCCGTGGTAACCCCGGCGCCCGTATACAAGAGCCAGGAAAGCGCGCCTGATCCGCGCTGTTTGTTGTCCTGGAAATTCACGAATGTCGTGTTGACCACGTCATGGCGATAGTCGTAATACTCGTAAGCGCGGATCGGGAAATCTGGAATCGAGCGTTTCGGCAGGCTGCGGCCGTAGGCCTTTTCTTCGGGCGTTACGGGGTTGCCGATGTTGTCGGTTTCGCCCACGAACAGCGAATCAACCACCAGTGAGGTAAATGTGTCGGCGCCGAAGGAACCCGTTGAACTCGTGAACCCAATGGCATTGTCCGCAGCCTTGAAGTTCTTGTAGACGTGCAGCTCGCCGCGGCTCCAGGCGCCGCCATTGCGGTTCTTGTAAGCGGTGAGATCCTGGAGGAGTGATTCCACGCTCTTGCTGTTGTCGTCAGCGGGATCTTCCTTGGCAACGTGCGAGGGGCCGGCCAACCCGAAGACGCCTTCCCGATTGATGTTCCGGTCCAGCATGAATCCGTCGAAGTTGGAGTGGGCAACGTTGCCCCTGAATTCCGCCATCCTGGTTCGACGCGGCCAGGTATTCTTGCTGATCTCCGTACCTTCGAACTTCCCTTGCGGGTGTTCCGGCAACGACCACCAGAAGCCATTTTCATCGGAACCCGCTGCCACGTTGTCGATGAAGGCATTGTCCGGATTGGTGATCCAGTAAGCCGTCACCGTGTTGTCCGAAGGCAGCAGAGTGTCCTTGCCGGACATGCTGTCCGCCCTGTAAGTCGCGCGATTCAGCGAATTACTTCCCATGTTCTCTCCGTTTGCGGCGAGATTGGTCGGCGCGCAGGGCTTGGAGGTATGGCACTTGACCTGGATCGCCAGGTTGTGCACGAACTGGTTACCGTGCTCCGCGCCGTCTTCCAGGAAGAAGCAGTGGCCCACGGTGTTGTAGGTCACGTTGTTTTCGACGCGCAGGAAATTCGTGCCATGCA
This sequence comes from Terriglobia bacterium, assembly GCA_963764845.1. Lineage (GTDB taxonomy): Bacteria > Acidobacteriota > Terriglobia > Bryobacterales > Bryobacteraceae > BOG-234. The sequence goes on from CAVXUE010000004.1 coordinate 249,297, forward strand.
CGGTCACGCAGCGGTTGTAGGTGTCATGGAGCGACGCGTTCTTGATGTACTGCCCCTGTGCGTCGCCGATCAGATGCCAGTGGATCGGATATCGGGCGAGAGTCATGTTCTGGCCCATTCGATTGAATTCGACGCCCTCGACAAACATCTTGCTTCCGACCATCGCCATGACGTGCCCGCCGTAGAAGGACTGTTCGGCGTCGGCCGATGCCTGGAGTTTGATGTTGCGAGTCAGCAAGCCGACTTCGCCGCGTTCATCCACGCCGAAGGTGATCTTGCCGAAGTGCATGTAGTCGAGCTTCTTGTCGAGCGTGATCGTGTTTCCCCCGTTCGTGTTGGCATGGATGGCCGCAATGTTGCGCCGCTCGGCCTGCCGGGGATCGAAATCCGTGGATGCGAGAACAATCTCCTCGCCAGCTTTCCAATCCGCGGCGCTCAAGACCTCGATCGAGGTGCTGCCTGCTTCGGCTGTTTTGGCCAGCTTGGTCCAGGTGCTCTTTTCCGGACCGTGCAGGTTCAGCGTTCCGCCCATCAGCATGATCCCCCGGTCAACGCGGTCCGTCGTTCCGCCCACGCCACTGATATCTTCGCCTTTGACGTTGTCTGTCAGGGTAATGGTGGCCTTGTGGGTGTGAGGCTTGGCTTCCGTGCCAATCTCCAGCGCGCCGTGCACCATGATCCACTCGGTGGTCAGTTCCAGATCTTTGTTGTCCGCGAAGCTCAGTTTGCCGTTGATCGTCAAACCGTGGAGCTCCGGCGGAGTGACATCGAGGACAACGTTCATGTCCTCGCCAATGGTGATAACCGCGTCTTTGGCCGGCACCTTCTTGTCAGGCCAGGTGTTCGCATCGGACCAGCGCTTCACGCTCGCCGTCGAAGAAGTCTTTTGCTGACCTTCAAGGGCGGCGTATCCGCCGAGGCCTAAAAAGGCGGGAACCAGCAACGAAAGGATCAAATGTGTGTGTTTTCGCATCGTTAAGCCCCCATGCACGATCATGTTACGCTACTTTCTCCCGCGAGGATCGAACGGGGTATAGCCAGCGACAATTTTACTCCATCCTCAGCCGGACAAGATCCTCTGGTCTGGTTTCAATGTATTCGGCCTGCGGATGGGTTTGCGGAGCACAGGATTGAAGGCATCTGAGCACGGCGGTTCGGACGCCAGAGCCGCCGGGCGCCAGTCACGATTTGGCGTGCCTTACAGACACCTTCCGAATCTTCCTGGATCAAGAGCTTTGTCCTGCGCTTCCGTTCACCCGCTCACCTGCACTTTGGACAGGTGTCAGGGCGCTTCGTCGTGGCTCCCGACAATCCCTCACCCTTTGAAAACGGTTTGACATCCGGCCTTCTTCAATGCCGCAAGTTGTAGAGCAGGGTTCTGGTCGTCGGTCGAGACGCGAGCGTAGCCGTATTTCATGCCGCTTATTTTGACCCATGGATTTGACACTCGTCAACGGCTTATAATGCGACCAACGGCGGGCGCATCGAGGTCGCGCAGCTTGAAAGACTTTGCAATAGACTTTCGACCGGCCTTGAAAAAGGCCCGGCATAAAAGGAATTTAAGAGGGTGGAACATCACGAACCAGCCCAGATGTGCCAAAAAGGGCATATCCTCAACGAGGCATCTGAGCTTGACCCATCGGCAAATCGAAATTTCTGTCCGATGTGCGGGAGCAAGACGACTCTTACCTGTGCCGGTTGCGGCACGAAGATAACCTCGGCAGACAACCCATATCGCAGCTTCAAAATTCCGCAGTACTGCCATAGTTGTGGCAGGCCGTTCCCGTGGACAGAGATGGCGCTGGTCGCAGCGAAGGACTACACCGACGATCTCGACCTGAACACGGAAGAAAAAATCGTCTTGAAGAACGCCTTCGATGATCTAACCAGCGACACGGCCCGGACGCCGGTGGCCGCGACTCGCGTCAACAAGTTCATCATCAAGGTTGGCCCGGTGGCGGGCGGCATCCTTCAAAAACTCGTTGAGACCCTCGCCACTGAGGCCGCAAAGAAAGCGATGGGGATTTGAGGTCGTCCGCATGGCTGGCAACTGGATCGGTGCGGGGCTTTATGATCGGCGCAACGATGATATTAGCGTGGGGGAAGTGGAGCGGATCGGGATTTAGGGAATTTGAAATGAGGACAGCAACGTGACGGCCATCCTTGGACTTCTGGGCGGAATACTGTGCTTCCTCGGAAGCACAGTATTTCTGGTTTCGCTTTTCGTCTCCGCTTGGACATGGGTGGCGATGCTTATTTATCGCGTACTCGAAATCTCGGCATTCGTCTTACTCGCCGCGTGCATCGCCATTTCACCCGGGTCATTTTTCAAGAAGGCCAGAGGCGGAGTTGCTTCGACTTATATTTTTTCATCCTTCGTTTTTGTGTTTTTTCTTTGGGCAGAATGCGCCTTTTATGTGGCGAGTATCTGGGGCCGATTCTGGCTTGCGGTCGGACTCTTTGCCGGTGTGCTCGGAGTGATCCCGCTCGCCATCGTGGCTTGCCTTTCTGCTGGAAGGTGGTCCGACGTGGTCGGGATAATAGTCGCAATCAGTTTGATCGTCGCTGCAAGGCTCCTTGCCCTCTTCCTGATGAGCCGTGATGCCGCAAATTCTGACCCTGAGTTTTGACACGCGTCAAGTGGCCGATTGACACGAATTCCGGCGATGTTTCAAAACTTACCCTTTACGAGACACGTTCCGAGGTCGACGAAGGCCGAGGATGATCCTGTCATCATTCTTGCGGTTGCCGCCGAGTAGCGTGTAGGGTCTCAATTTTCCGCCCGAAGCAAAGGGAGCGATAATTGTTCTAATGAGCGAGCATCGCCGCGTTTTCGAGCCAAAGACAAATATTCCTCCAGAAGAGGTCTTTCAGGTGTTGAGAAGTTGGAAGCAGCAACTCGTGATGCTCGAAAAGCACCCGGACGTTTACGAGGGTCAGATCGAAGCGGTTTCGGAGAATGGAGAACTATCGTTTTCCACCGTCACTCGCGATGAAGGGAAGAGAACGTTGACGTTCGATTTTTCCCGTGCAAGTTTTCAGCAATACAGTGACCCCGGTGACAGATTTGATGATGCCTTTATTGTGTTCCCGCCGTCGAGAGACCATGTAGTCATTCGTCAGTATGCCAAGACGCGGTAGCCGACGAGGCAACCTTCGACGGAAATGTGATTTGCCAGTGGCATACGGGACGCTGGCCTTCTTGACATTACTAGCTTTGAAAGAAACCAAGCGACCCTGAATCATAAAGCTGTTTCGCAACCAGCACTCGGTTCAATTGGTCTTTCATCGTGGGCGAAACGTCACAGCCATCATCCCTTAATTTGTCGACGGTTTCGATCAGCTCCAAGAAGATCTTATCTATCTGATCCGGTTCAAATTCATCTTGCGCTCGTTGGAATAGCTGCGAAAATTCTTGACTTTTTGCCTCATTGCCAGCCCACTCGTACATTCCGGAGAGCTGAAATAGGTAGATCGGCAAGTTGTGAAGCGCGTAAGCCTTCATCTGAGCTTTGACGGCCTTATCCATTAGACTTGCGGTCGTTGCTGGCAGGTCGGAATTCTGAATTTTCCGCTGGATATCTTCGACGTACTCCGTCAGCCCTTGAGCCGAAATTGCGTTCGCGACTTTTGGAGGGGCGAACATCCGCGTTCCTTCTGGCGCGTGTGCATTTGTCACCACAGCGTCGAACCGTTCGAGGGCTCGGTTCATCGCTTCCTGCTCTTCGGCGGTAAATTTGACGTCAACCGGCACCAAGCCTTTCGGGGCGTTGAACTTCGCCTTGAACCAGTCAGAGATTTTCACGGTGTTTTCGGTTGTATCACGTTCGCTAAAGACGGTGGGCAATTCGTTGTCGCGAAGTCGTTGACTGTTCCCCGCGAAATGTTGAAAACAGGGCGCGACGGAACGCCCTAAGAACGGCGTTCCCTGTCGAAGTTTCAATTCCAAAACATCTTCGGGCCCGGTTGTTCTGGGCACAGCGCTGCCCGTGGTATGCTGAATGAAAGCGTCTCACAGAGAAAAGTCCGGCAGAGAACGGCTGAACAGCCGTGGGGATGCTAGCTTCCTGCGAACAAACGCCTATGCGCCCTTCCAAAAGGCGTGAACGCCCAAAGGACCTTTAAAAGCCCCCGACCTGATCAGTCGAGGGCTTTTTTATTCGCAGAATAAGCGGGGTCACGACGAAAGAGAAAAACAGACAAACTCGGGGCGGCCCAGAATTTGACAAATCGCCCGTTATCGGAAGCGGCCTCCAGGGCCCGGGAAACGGCATAGCCAGGGACAATTTTACACCTATCGCAGGTCGGACAATGAGGTGGGGGGACCGGGGGACCATCCAGCCTCATTCCATCTCAACGTCGCGAAAGATCGATTTTGAACGGACGATCCGCCGCACAAAAAAGCCCCCGGCTCGGCGCCGGGGGCTTTGTTCAGCTCGCGAAACAGATCCTATCTGCTGACCGCTATACTGGCTTGCAGATCCGTTGGACGAACAATCGGCAACGGAGGCTTGGTCACGACCAGTTTGACCCAGAGGGCATCCCCGCCCCTGAAATAAGACGTCGCGTTCGCCTTGCGCAATGCGTCCATGCTGGGCTGTTCCGTTCCGGAGGCTGCTTTGGTGAAACCCGGCAGCTCAAATATGACCCATGACCCCTGGTCCATTTCGGCCAGACTGAGAGAGACTTCCTGTCTTTCGGTCTTCACCAGGATCTCGGTGCCGGCACGCACAGTGCTCTGGTTGCCGGTGATGTGAAATTCCTTGCCATTTCGAACAAGCGCGATGGGCGCCTGCGGAGCAGGACGAGCGGCCGGAGCAGGACGAGCGGCCGGAGCAGGACGAGCGGCCGGAGCGGCACCAGCGGCTGGACGATTTCCACCGATCGAAGAGAGAAAAGCGAACCGAGCGGTCCGAGTTTCGATATCGACTGTGCGCTGGAAGTTCTCCTCTACTGTCCGAGAGATTCAGGCGACCGACATCACCCGTGCACACAGAGGCGTTCCAGGTGGGATGAATCGCACAGCTGTCGTCAGTGACGACGCTGTCGTTCTCGCCGTCGTTGAGCATGATGTGGGAATCGGGGATGCCGGTCACCGAACCGTCCAGGTCGTGGATGGACAGGGTCCGGTAGCCCACGCCACCCCGGTTGTCGTTATCGAATCTGGAATCGATTTTCGGAAAATACACAGGCTTGGCATTGACGAATTTCGCACCGCTGACGGTGCTTCCGGTACTGACCCCCGAGCTCGCGAACAACAGCCAGGAAAGCGCTCCCGTTTTTCTCCGATCGTTGTCCTGGAAATTCACGAACGTCGTGTTCACCACATCATCGCGGTAATCATAGTATTCGTAACCGCGGATCGGGAAGTCAGGGATCAGCTTCTTGGGCAGGCTGCGGCCATAGGCAACTTCCTCGGGCGTCGTGGGATTGCCGCTATTGTCGGTCTCGCCCACGACCAGCGAATCAACCAGCCGTGATTTAAACCGTGAGCTGCCGATGTCGCCGGCGGACGACGTCATGCCAATGGCATTGTCAGCGAGTTTCAAGTCGCTGAATACGAAGAGGTCGCCCCGGCTCCAGAGACCACCATTGCGGTTCTTGTAGCTGGTCAGGCTCTCGAAGTGCGTCTCCACCACTTCGCTATCCAGGTCAGCAGGATTTGCCAACGGCAGGAACGGGATGGTGGCCAGACCGAAGGTGTTGTCTTCGTAGATGTTCCGGTCGAACATGAACCCGTCGAAGTTGGAATGGGCCACATTGCCTCTGAATGCGCGCAGCGGCGTTCGGCGCGGCCAGATGGTCTTGCTGACTTCCGAATCCTTGAACTTCCCTTGCGGGTGTTCCGGCAGAGACAGCCAGAAACCGTTCTCGTCGGAACCGGCCGCCACATTGTCTATGAAGCTATTGTCCGGGTTGGTGATCCAGTAGGACGCCACCGTGTTGTCCGAAGGCAGCAGAGTGTTCTTGCTGTGGAAGCTCATTTCCCTGTAGGCCTGACGATTCGCATACGTTGGAGTCTCTCTCTCCGTTGGCGGCGAGATTCGTGGGCACGCAGTCCAATGTCGGATGACATTTGGTCTGGATTGCCAGGTTCTTGATGAATTCGTTGCCGTGCTCGATCCCGTCTTCCAGGAAGAAGCAGTGGCCGACGGTGTTGTAGGTCACGTTGTTTTCGACGCGCAGGAAATTCGTGCCATGCACGGTCACGCAGCGGTTGTAGGTGTCATGGAGCGACGGCGTTCTTGATGTACTGCCCCTGTGCGTCGCCGATCAGATGCCAGTGGATCGGATATCGGGCGAGAGTCATGTTCTGGCCCATTCGATTGAATTCGACGCCCTCGACAAACATCTTGCTTCCGACCATCGCCATGACGTGCCCGCCGTAGAAGGACTGTTCCGCGTCGGCCGATGCCTGGAGTTTGATGTTGCGAGTCAGCAAGCCGACTTCGCCGCGTTCATCCACGTCGAAGGTGATCTTGCCGAAGTGCATGTAGTCGAGCTTCTTGTCGAGCGTGATCGTGTTTCCCCCGTTCGTGTTGGCATGGATGGCCGCAATGTTGCGCCGCTCTGCCTGCCGGGGATCGAAATCCGTGGATGCGAGGACGATCTCGTCGCCGGCGCGCCAGCCGGCAGCGTTCAGGACCTGGATCGAGGTGGCGCCGGCGTTCGCTGTGCTGGACAGCTTCGTCCAGGAATTGGTCCGGTCACCGTGAAGATTGAGGGTTCCGCCCATGAGCATGATCCCGCGGTCCACGCGGTCCGTCGTTCCACCCACTCCACTGATGTCTTCGCCTTTGACGTTGTCGGTGAGGGTAATGGTCGCCTTGCGCGTGTGGGGCCTGGCTTCCGTGCCAATCTCCAACTCCCCGTGCACCATGATCCACTCGGTGGTCAGTTCGAGGTCCTTATTATCTGCGAAGCTCAGTTTGCCGTTGATCGTCAAACCGTGCAGCGCCGGCGGAGTGACATCGAGGACTACGTCCATGTCCCTCCCGATGGTGACAAGGTCGTCTTTGGCTGGCACCTTTTTGTCAGGCCAGGTGGCTGGATCGGACCAGCGTTTCCCGCTGGTCGTCGAAGAAGTTTTTTGTTGAGCCTTAAGGGCGGCGTATCCGCCGAGGACTAAAAAGGCTGGAACCAGCAACGAAAGGATCAAATGTGTGTGTTTTCGCATCGTTAAGCCTCCATGCACGATCATGTTACGCTACTTTCTCCCGCGAGGATCGAACGAGGTATAGCCAGGGACAATTTTACACCCATCCTCAGCCGGACAAGATCCTCTGGTTTCAGCGTATTCGGCCTGCGGATGGGTTTGCGGAGCACAGGACTGAAGGCATCTGAGCACGGCGCTTCGGACGCCAGAGCCGCCGGGTGCCAGTCACGATCTGGCGTGTCTTACAGACACCCTCCAAATCTTCCTGGATCAACGAGCTTTGTCCTGCGTTTCCGTTCACCCGCTCACCTGCACTTTGGACAGGCATGCGTAAGTTACCCCAAACGGCGTTGGGGGAAGCGTCGGACCGCGCTCCGTCCGAATCACGTGCTGCTCGGAAGTTGGCAAGACGTCGGGTCGGGGGAAGTTGGCTGCACGGAATTCTGAGTGTTGCTGGAGCACGGCGCGACACCAAGAGATTAATGTCGGCGGTCGCGTTAAGACCCCCGGGAAATTCCGTGCTGCCGGTACACACAATGAAAAGCCGAAGATCGTCGGCAAGCCCAAGAAATCGTCTGATATTATCAACGGCTACCTGTGGCCGAAAAGAAATAGCTTAGACATACTCGGCATTAAGCCCGTGGCGGAAGCAGTAAAAGCAGTCACCAAAGGCGCCGTGGATGGCGCGTCAGCCTTTCTCAGTCGGATTTGCCTTCCTGCTGCCGAAGAGTTCGGGCTGCTCCTCAAGGACCGCGTGCATCACTGGAGAGCGGCGAATCTCGTATCGATAACCCAAATGGCTGAGAGCAAAATGGCCGCGAGTGGCGCGTCTGTTGGCGTCCATGCACATCCACGACTTGTGAGTTCGATCATCGAGCAGGGAACATGGATTGACGATGGGGAAGTTCAAGAAATGTGGTCCGGGCTTGCCAGTGTTGGATGACGGCGCCGAAGTTCAGTTTCCTTGCCGCCTCCATCAGCCCGGAGTCGAGATCCCGCAATGGCAGGTTTACGGCTGTCGCCAGCGCCTGAATGCCTGCCTTTGTATCCGTCAGGTCCTTTCCGACCTTCGTGTTGATGTCGGTGAAAAGCGACTCGATCACTGCGGGAGCGGAAAGCACCCGCAGCCAGACCGTACTGCACTCCTCCAACGTCTTGGAATGATAGGTAATCTCCCACGGGTGGTCCCCCATCAGCTCCATATCTTCCTCACGGGTCCGATAGGCGACGCCGAACCCGTCGTCTTCACTGAAGTACAAGTACCCATAGGACGCCCCATCATCGCCGTATTTCTCCAGTGTGCAGCTCTGACTCACGCCATATACCTTGTGGCCGCCGGCAGCCTCCTTGAGGCGAACCGAGAGATCAGTGAAGTACGCCCGTAACTCCGTCTCCCGTGCTTTGATTTCGTCGGTGAGGCCACGCAACTTGCTGATCGGATCGCTCATAGGTCGGAGACCATTCTAGCGCTCCCCGATTCAGTTGTAAGGTTGAAGGATGGACTCGAATATGAAAGGACGTGCGTTGGAGGACGCGGTGCATGCGATTGAGACAGTGATCCTCGCGACCGTTCCTGGTCTCCAGGAAGACTCGTTCACGATCGAGACGCGTAGGCGTATCACTGTGGGTGGTGTCCTTCACAAGATCGACATTTGGGTAGAGACCGCCGTGGCCAAAGGCTATTCGTCCATCTTCATCTTCGAGTGCAAGAACCAACGGCGAGCGGTCGGCAAGAACGATATCGCCGTGTTCTCTGAGAAGGTTGACGCCGTCCGGGCAACGCACGGGTACTTTGTCGCCAAATCGTTTACGAAGCACGCGAAGGCACAAGCAAAGAAAGACCCGCGCATGACATTGCTGCTGGCGACCGAGCATGATCCCGTCGCCAGCATTGCCCCGGACCACTTCCATTTCACCGAGCCGGCCCCAGATCCCAGCAAGCAGCCCTCGTTCACATTCCGTGTGGCGGGAACCGCAGGGACGAACCTCAAACCGCTCAGCGTCTCCGGCAAGACGTTCCTGCTTCACGGCGTGGAGCAACCACTGCGCCCGCATCTCGACGCGTTGGTCGAAGAGACATACGCCGCTGAGTTTGTTGGAATGCGTTGATCCGGTGTTGTAGGCGGCCATCAATCCGGTGAACGCCGGCTGTTGCTTCTCGCCTTTGAAGTCGGCCGGATAGACATGGTAGATTTTGCCGCCCGTTGCGGGTTTCGGCTCAGGACGCGTCCTGACAGTCACCAGGTGCTCGGACTTCCCAACGACGCCATCCGGATCCGATAAGAGAATGCGGCACTCATACTCGGTCCCGGGCTCCAGGTCGAAGATGCTTCCGGCAAGCATGTTGGGCGTTATGTACTGAATCGCGTTTTCGTTGAGGCGTTCGTTTCCGATGCGCAGCATAGGAAGCCCTTCGCGCCACGACTGGTCTCCCTTTTTTCGCCAGGAAACCGCGACGGAGGCGTTGCGATTGTCGTCGCCGTCGATCCGCCACTCGAAGCCCGGAGAAATAAGCGTCGGCGGCTCGACGTAAAAGTTCTGCGGCGTCACGTTGTCGGTGGCAGTCAGTCTGCATGCGACGAGCAGCGAGCAGAACAGGGAGTTGTCAATCAGGGAGTTTGACTGAGGGTACCCGGCGCGATAGGATGTCAGCCATGAGAATCGGCGCAACGTTGGCGATCGTGTTTGGCTTGCTTTGCCGTTCCGTGCCCCTGATGGCGCACCATTCCTTTGCGGCCGAGTACGACTCCAGGAAGACGATTACGATCCATGGCGTTGTCCAGAAAATTGCCTGGATGAACCCGCATGCATATGTTTGGGTGGACGTGAAGGACGAGAATGGCAAGATCACCACGTACGCTTTCGAATCGCTGAGCCCGAACGCGCTGATGCGGGGCGGATGGACCCGAAACTCGCTCAAGCCGGGAGACGAGGTGACGGTGGACGGCTACCTTGCCAAAGACGGCCAGCCGCTCTCCGACGGCTCGGTCCACGCGAATTCAAAGCTGATCACCCTTGCCGATGGGCACAAGGTGTTTGCGGGATCGTCGGCGGACATCCAAGCGGCCAAATAATGCGATATCTCAATCTGATGGTGGTGGCGGTGGCATGTCTCACGCCGCGATTGAGCGTGGCTCAAGGCCCCCCTGGTCGGGGAGCTGGCGCGCCGCTGCAGAAAGACACCGCTCCTAAAGGGCCAACCCCGAAGATGCCCGACGGTAAGCCGGACCTCTCCGGCGTCTGGAACCCCCTCAACTTCATAGCCATGGGGACGCCTTCCCTGCAACCATGGGCCGACGCTCTTTACAGGGAACGCAGGGCGAACCTGAGTAAGGACGATCCGGAAGGACATTGCCTGCCCGCGGGCGTGCCGAGAATTTCTCCGTTCCCGATGAAGATGGTGCAGACGCCGGGTTTGGTGGTCATGCTGGAAGAAGGGAATGTTCACAGCTACCGTCAGTTTTTTCTCGACGGCCGCGGCCATGCAAAGGATCTGGATCCGCTGTGGATGGGCGACTCGGTGGCTAAGTGGGACGGCGACACGCTGGTTGTCGATACCACTGGGTTCAACGATAAAACCTGGTTGAACGGGCAGGGGTTGCCCCACAGCGATCAACTGCATGTTGCGGAACGCTTCCAGCGCCCGGATTTGGGGCATCTGAGTGTCGATATCACGATGGACGACCCTAAGGCATTCACTAAGCCGCATACGTTCAACCGAACCTACGCGCTGCTTACGGATTGGGAGATCCACGAGTACGTCTGCAACGAGTTCAATATCGACGCGGACCATCTGGTCGGCAATCAGAAATGAAGTGGCGCGCAATTCTGATTTGCGTGCTTACGCTGGCTGCGTTCGGGCAGCCGTATCAGCCGGTGACGGCGGAGCGCCTGAAGCATCCCAAAGACGGCAACTGGCTGATGCTTCGCCGCACTTATGACGGCTGGGGTTACAGCCCGCTCGACCAGATCATGCCGGCCAATGTGGCGCGGCTGAAGCCGGTCTGGGTATTCTCGACCCGCGAGACAAGAGCCCATGAGTCGGCGCCGATCGTCAACAACGGGGTCATGTTCGTCACCACGCCGATGAATCAGGCGATCGCCATCGATGCCAGGAGCGGAAATCTGCTGTGGCGATACCGGCGCCCGCGGCCTGCCGGAGCTTCCGTGCCTCACGAGGCCAATCGCGGGAATTGACCAGGCTCGATTGACCAGACCGGACAATCAGGGCAACGTAATCAAAGTGAAATTGTTCATTTGTTGGCGGCGCTGGTGCTCGGGTCCTTTCGCTCGCCGCGGAGTCACTACCCGTTCGTTGGCCAGTCGCATCACCGGTATCGACTGACTTCCGGAGTGATCCCGACAGGAGTGATCCCGACGCACACGCAAGCCACTTCCCGATCGGATAAACTTAGCTGAATCCTGCTTACGGAGGCGACAACTCCGATCGCACGAAATTATGACACCTCACAAGACCGCCCTTACCTGCGCCACGTTAGTGGCTCTCGCCGGTTGGCCCGCTGCCGCGGCCGAAAATACACAGGCAAAACGATTTTCCGGTGCGGGAAAGGCCGCGCTGTCGCGCCAGCTTAGCGGCGCTGTCAGTCGCGGCGACACGCCGGGGGTTGTTGCCCTCGTCGTCGGCCGCGACGGCGTGATCTACGAAGGCGCAGCCGGCAAGCTCGACGTTGCGCACAACATCGCGATGCCTGTGGATGCCATATTTTCGATCGCATCGATGACGAAGCCGGTAACGTCGGTGGCCATCATGATGCTGTTCGAAGAGGGCAAGCTCAAGCTCGACGATCCGGTATCGAAATACCTGGCTGGCTTCGACAACCCGCGGGTTATTACGAAGTTCAACGAGAAGGACGCAACCTACGAAACGCGGCCGGCGAAACGGCCGATGACAATCCGGCATTTGCTGACGCACACCTCCGGCATCGGCTACGGGTTTACCAACCCGATCGAGTACCGGCTCACGCAGGCGACGAAAAAGGGCGAATGGGAGTTGCCGCTCCTGAGCGATCCTGGCGACAAATGGAACTACAGCGCAAGCACGCGCGTGCTCGGCATGATCGTCGGGAAAATAACCGGCGCACCGCTCGAAACCTGGTACCAGCAGCACATTTTCAAACCGCTGGGCATGGTGGATACGTCGTACGCTGTGCCTTCAGCGAAACAATCTCGCGTGCCCACGCAACACAGCCGAACCAATGGCCTGTTGCAGGAACAGCCGCGGACGCCCATTCCGTCGACCCCGACCGCCCCGTTCCGCGGCGATGGAGGCCTCTACTCGACAGTGCGGGATTATGGCAAGTTCGTCCAGATGCTGCTCAACGGCGGTCGCCTGGGAACCGCCAAAATCCTGAGTGAAGGATCGGTAAAGATGATGGGCGAGAACAACATCGGGTCGATCTTCGTGGAACTGCAGCCCGATGCCGATAAACTGCGCACCAAACCGTTTCCGCTCGGCGCCGGTCATGATAAATTCGGCCTCGGTTTTCAGATCGCGTCAAGCGACCCGCGGTATTCGGGATTCCGCAGCCCGGGCAGCATGAGCTGGGCCGGCATTTTCAATACCGAGTTCTGGATCGATCCGGTGAAACACATCGGCGGCGTCCAGATGATGCAGGTGCTGCCCTTCTATGACGACGGCGCCATCCGTACGCTACGCGACTTCGAGGAGTTGGTGTACCAGAACCTCCGGTAGCCAAGGCTGTGCCACGCCCCGGAACGATCCGATAAACCGTACCGATCAGTGTCCTGGTTCCAGTGTGTAATCGACCGCTACCTCCACCCCTGTACTCAGGATCACCGTCTCGACCACCATGTTTACTTCTGAATCGAGAGGGATGTAGTGCCGTGCGTAATTCGGTGTTTCAATAGCCAAAGCTGCCATTTTTTTTCACCAGGTCCTTTCTGGTTAAAACGTTGATGACTTCATACGGGGAATCGACAACGCGCCCGTCAACCGGGTAGCTCAAGCAGTCAGCCGCAACAACAGCGAAGTGGAGGGTACATCAATGACCTCATTCTCCATCGAAATTACTATTATTCTTCCCGCTTGTCAACTCCAACATCGGTCTTCATGCAGAGAAGCAATTCGTGGTCCAAACTAACTTGTACGCTCACGCGCCGATGCGACGTCCGAGAATGACCTCCGCAAACCGGTGCCGAACGCCCTTCTTCCTCCGCTGCGCGGTCTGGTCCGAGATGACATCGGTTACAGATATGCCTACATGGCGGCTTCCATCCCCGTTTTGCCGCTGATGCCGGACCTCGCCGACAGCCAGCATGGAGGCGGTCAGCACGCAGATCATCCAACCGACTTCAACCTGCGCAAGCGTATCCACACCCAGCCCGGATCGGGACAAATCGGTCAGTCTGCATTCAAACTTCTCGTTCAGTTCTCCGCTCAGCACAGTTAACGAACCGGGTTCGTCAACGGGAAAACGGGGGGAATTCCTGCCGTCGTCGGAAATGACGCAAGTGAGATATTCACCGTGCTTTTCCACGCAGTAATCGACATTTCCCTGAACCACCAGATGTTCGAACCGCATTAGAGCTCTGGTTCCCGGGGCGATCCAGCTCCGGGTGCTTAAATGGACCGCGCCCTGATTGATTCCCAGCAGGACACAGGGCATGGCGGCCTTGAGATCATGAGCCGGCGCCAGAAAAACCCGCATCGACGATGGAGTCCTGGCTGCGAACTTCATCATCGTTTTGCCATATAACCACGAGTTCAGGCGGCCCGCAACGCCTCGGGACCTTTCTGCGAACTCAGCAAATGGTCTTTGTATGCCGCCCTGGCGCCACAGAATTTTGACTTCTCCCGGCGAAAAAATGCGTAATACATTTCCATCAGATCGTCAGATCCGGAGAAAATCGATTCCGAGAGCAGCCTCGATGCTTCCGCCAAACCCGCGGCGGCCGCGTTCAAATCCATCCTGCATTGGCACGTTGGTCCACAATTGTGCGACACAATAAGAGTATATTACAGCGTTTATCCGATGTAAATCATTGGTAAGTACCCAGGTAACCATCGTTATAGAGAGGCAATTAACCCCGCTTCCGGCTTTTCTTTTCCTGGCGTCGACGCCAGACCGGGGGGCGAGGATTCCACAGTGCTACTCAGGAGTTGGCCCGGGCCTGCGTCTCTCTCTTCTGCGCAGCTTGCCGGTTCGTGTTGTCAGCCGCGTGGGAAATACGCTCCGCCGCATCGCCCGCGGGTAAAGCCGCTCATGTCTTCGGCTCGGAACCGGTTCCCTTCCCTTCCAGAAACTTCGACAAACTCCCTGCCATATGGACAAACTCCGCGGGCATCATCAGCACGGTAGTGCTGTTGTTCTCCGCGCCGACTTCGGCCACCATCTGCATCCGCCGCAACTCGAGCGCCGCTGGATTCCCCACCATCAGCTTCGCCGCGTCCGCCAGCTTCTTCGACGCCTCGAGCTCGGCATCGGCCTTGATGATCCGCGCCCGCTTCTCGCGCATCGCCTCGGCTTCCATGGCCATCACCCGCTGCATGTCCTGCGGAATCTCCACGTCCTTCATCTCCAGCAGTTCGACGGCGACGCCCCAGGGACTGATGTTCTCGCTCACGTTCCTCTTTAACAGCGCGTTGATCTGATCGCGGGCCTTCAGAACTTCGTCGAGATCGTGCTGGCCGATCACGTTTCGCAGGCTCGTGAGCGCGACCTGCTGCACCGCGATGCGGAAATTTTCCACGGTCAGAACAGCTTTCTCCGGGTCGGTCACGCGGTACCAGAGCACGGCGTTCACCTTCACCGTCACGCTGTCACGCGTAATCGTCTCCTGCTGTTCGATGGGCGAGGTGACGACGCGGAGGTCGATGCGGACTTCGTTTTCGATACCGAGCGGAATCAGCCAGAAGAGGCCCGGCCCGCGCAGACCGGTGAAGCGGCCCAGCCGAAACACCACGGCGCGCTGATATTCCCGGGCGATCCGCAGCCCGGTCAGCAGGATCAGGAAGACAATGGCGAGGATCGCGGCGCTGGCGAAAAGCATAACGCAAGCGTACTACAGCATCGTAGTGCAGCTATCGCCGCCGGGCTTTCGATCTCAGCATCGCCGATACCGCAAGCAGGACTACAATAAGCACCAGTCCGGCGTAAGGACTGCGCCACCAGGGAAGAAGCAGGGCGGGCATCCACACGGTCATCATCGCCTTCATTCTACGCCTGGCTGACGATGGGCCTCACGGCATCCAGCGCTTGATGAGCCTCACGGCATCCAGCGCTTGATGAAGTTCGTATCGAAGTTGCCCGCGATGAAATCCGGTTCGTTCAGAATCCGCTTGTGCAGCGGAATCGAAGTATGAATGCCTTCCACCACAAACAGATCGAGCGCGCGTTTCATCCGCTGAATCGCCTCCTGCGCGATCGCTGCCATGCGCAATCAGCTTGGCCACGAGCGAATCGTAATAAGGCGGAATCACGCCGTCCTGATAAGCGTGCGTATCCACGCGAATGCCGATGCCGCCCGGCAGATTCAATCCCGTGATACGCCCGGGCGACGGCGTAAACGTGTCGGGATTTTCCGCGTTGATGCGGCATTCGATGGCGTGGCCGCGGCACTGAACCGGTCCGCCGAGAATATCGGCAAGCTTCTCGCCCGCCGCGATGCGGATCTGCGCCTTCACCAGATCGATGCCCGTAACCGCTTCGGTGACCGGGTGCTCCACCTGAATGCGCGCATTGACCTCGATGAAGTAGAGGTCGCCCTTCTCATCCATCAGGAATTCGACCGTGCCCGCGTTGCTGTAGCCGATGGCGCGAATCGCCTCGCGCAGCTTCGCCATCACGCGCTCGCGCACTTCGGGCCGCAGCGCGGGCGACGGCGATTCCTCCAGCAGCTTCTGATGCCGCCGCTGAATGCTGCAATCGCGCTCGCCGAGAATTTCCACATTGCCGTGCTCGTCGGCGAGCAGCTGGAACTCGATGTGCCGCGGCGCGCCGATGTATTTTTCCAGATAGACATCGGCGCTCGAAAACGCCGCGCCCGCTTCCTGCTGCGCCTGCGTCAAGCAAGCCAGGCAGTTCTTCCGGCGTTATTTACGACGCGCATGCCGCGTCCGCCGCCGCCCGCCGAAGCTTTCAGAATCACCGGATAGCCGATTTTGTCCGCCGTCTCGATCGCTTCTTCGGCGCTCGACAGAGCGCCTTCGGAACCCGGCAGAATCGGCACGCCATGCTCCTTCATGATGGCGCGGGCGCGTTCCTTGATGCCCATGGCGGCGATCACTTCCGGCGTCGGGCCGATGAATTTGATGCCCGAAACGCGGCAGACTTCGGCGAACCCGGCGTTTTCGCTCAGAAACCCGTAGCCGGGATGGATGGCGTCGCACGTGCGTGATCTCGGCCGCGCTGATGATGGAAGGGATATCGAGATAACTGCGCGCGCTCTTGGCGGGCCGATACAGATGGCCTGATCGGCAAAACGCACGGGCAGGCTGTGGCGGTCGGCTTCGGAATAGACCGCGACCGTGGGAATACCGAGATCCTTGCACGCGCAGATGACGCGCAGGGCGATCTCACCACGGTTTGCGATCAGGATTTTCTTAAACGGGCCGGATGCCAAAGAGGGCTTCTCCGTATTCCACCGGCTGGCCGTTCTGTACGAGCTTGCTCTCGATGACGCCCGCGACATCGGCTTCGATCTCGTTCATCAGCTTCATCGATTCGATGATGCAGAGGACCTTGCCGGGCGTGACGTGCTCGCCGATGCGCACGAAGGGCGGCGTGTCGGGCGAGGCGGCTTCGTAAAAAGTGCCGACGATGGGGCTCTTCGCATAGATGAGCTGGGGCTCGGCTTTCGTGGGGGGAGTTTCGGCTTTCAGCGGCGCGGGGGCAGACGCGGCAGCCGCGGGACCGGGCAGCACAATCTCCCTGACTCTCGCCTCGTCCGCGCTGAAGGACCGCCGGATGCGCACACGGTTCTCGCCGCGCTGCACTTCCAGTTCGGCTACTCCCGTATCGGTGACGAGCTGGATCAGCTCCCGGATCTCTTCATTTGTCATGCAATTGACTAGGTTAACACGCCTGGGGTCGTTCTTTGGCGGCGAGGCGAACCGGGACCGGCACGTTGATGCCATAATTCTTTCAGGTCCGCGATGGCGGCCCGGATCGCCACTTGAGAGCGCACCTTACACTTTCACTGTTCCTGTCTGCGCTCGCTTTCGCGCAGAGTCCGGTTACCCGCATCAATGTCGATGCCAGCGACGCTCCGCGCCGGCTCATTCACGCCACGATGCAGTTTTCCGTCAAGCCGGGCCCTATGTCTCTGCTTTATCCGAAATGGATTCCAGGCGAACACGGGCCCACCGGGCCGATCGAGGATCTCGCCGGAATCCGCATGACCGCGAACGGCCAGACCGTCGCCTGGCACCGCGACGACGTAAACGTCTTCGAGTTCCATGTGGATGTGCCGGAGGGAGTTTCCACGCTCGATGTCGCGATCGATTTCATTTCACCCCCGGAAACCATGGGCTTTTCCTCCGGTGGATCGACCACGTCGCAGCTCGCTGTCCTCAGCTGGAATCACGTACTGCTGTACCCGAAAGGGACTCCCGCCGATCAGCTTCAATACCAGGCGACCCTGAAGATCCCCCAGGGATGGCGTTATGGAACGGCGCTGCCGATCGATCGCGAGTCGGGGAACGAAATCACATTCAGACAATCGTCGTTGACTACCCTGATCGATTCCCCGGTGCAGACCGGCATCAATTACAAAACCGTGGACCTGAGCCCTGGCGGCCCCGTCGCGCATTATCTGCATATCGCCGCCGACAGCGAGCATGCCACGCAAATCCGTGACGAAGAAGTGCAGCGCTATCGCAACCTGGTGGAAGAAGCGAACACGCTGTTCGGCGCGCATCATTATCGCGACTATCATTTCCTGCTGACGTTGAGCGACCATGTCGCCCATTTCGGCCTTGAGCATCATGAATCAAGCGACGACCGCGCCGACGAGGAGACGCTGGTCGATTACGGTCTGCGCAGAATCGAGGCCGATCTTCTGCCGCACGAGTTCGTGCATTCGTGGAACGGAAAATTCCGGCGGCCGGCGGGCCTGGCGACACCCGATTACAACGAACCCATGAAAGGCGAACTCCTTTGGGTTTATGAGGGGCTCACCGAGTACCTGGGCGAGATCCTCACACCCCGCAGCGGCCTGTGGACACCGCAGGATTTTCTCGATTCGCTGGCGCGCGACGCGGCGGCGCTCGATCACGAGATGGGACGAACGTGGCGCCCGCTCGAAGATACGGCGGTGGCGGCGCAGGTTCTCTACAACGCGCGCACGGATTACGAAGATCTGCGGCGCAGCACCGATTTTTATGAAGAAGGCACGCTGATCTGGCTCGACGTTGACGTGACCCTGCGCAAACTCAGCAAGGGCAGGAAATCGATTGACGATTTCTGCAAAGCTTTTGAGGGACAGCCGAGCACCGGGCCGGAGGTGCGGCCTTACACCTTCGACGACGTGGTGCGGGCCCTTGATTCCGTGCAGGCGTACGACTGGGCGGGGTTCCTCAACCAGCGGCTGGAATCCACGGCGGCGCGGGCGCCGTTGAACGGGATCACCAACGGCGGCTACAGCCTGATCTATACCGACGAACGGTCCGATTACTGGAAGGCGAGAGAAGAAGCGCGCCGGATGATCGACCTTTCCTATTCGCTTGGCTTCACGGCTCACGATACCGGCGATGTCATTGACGTCCATCTGAATACGCCCGCGTTTAAAGCCGGCCTGGCGCCGGCAAGCAGGATCATCGCGATCAACGGGCGTCAGTTCACTACATCCGCACTGCGTCAGGCGGTGCAGGACTCCGTGAAAAACAGCACCCCGCTTGCCTTACTGATCAAGGACGGCGAATACTACCGGACTCTGAGCGTCGATTACCACGATGGCGAGAAATATCCGCATATCGTTCGGGATAAATCCAAACCGGATGTGATTTCCGAGATCATTCGCGCTCACGCGACTGTTTCAAAACCCAGCCCCGGCGGACCGAAGTAAGCGATTGGCCCTTCCTTTGCTTGGGAGCTGGTATGAAACTGACAGTTCTGGTTTTCTGCGCATTGATGGGGGGCGCGTGCTCTCAAAGCGAAAATGATCGGGCGCGGGAACAGGCGCGCCAGGGCGAGGAACAACTGAAACATGATTCCCGGGTAGCTCTGAACAAGGCCGAAGTCGAAGCGAAGAAAGCCAATAAGGTGCTGAGCCAGGATCTGGACAAGGCGCGCGCGAAGGTCCGCGGCGCTATCGATGAGCACGAGAGCGACAGCCACTGACCTAGAATGGAGGCTTGTCTGCGCTGAGTGCCCGTTATGACGCTCTGCTGCTTCTCTCGTTCGGCGGACCGGAGAAGCGCGAGGACGTCATTCCCTTCCTTGAGAACGTGCTGCGGGGCAGAAATGTCCCGACAGAGCGAATGCTCGCCGTCGCGGAGCATTATTACCACTTCGGCGGCCGCAGCCCGATCAACGATCAGTGCCGCAAGTTGATCGCAGCACTCGGGAACGCCGGTGTGGGGCTTCCCGTTTACTGGGGCAACCGCAACTGGCACCCGATGCTCGCGGATACCGTGACGCGCATGCGGGATGACGGCGTACGGTCGGCGTTGGCGCTCGCCACGTCGGCGTTTGGATCGTATTCCGGCTGCCGGCAATATCGCGAAGATATCGAAGCGGCGCGCGCTTTGGTGCCTGGAGCGCCGGAGATTGAGAAGCTGCCTCCTTTCTGGAATCATCCCGGATTCATCGAGACCATGGTGGACCGCGTACGCGAGGCGCTCGACCGGCTGCCCGGCGCGGATCTCGTTTACACCGCGCACAGCATTCCTGTGTCTATGGCGCAGGCGAGCCCTTACGAACAGCAGCTGCGGGGGGCGGCGAGGTCGGTCAACCGGCAGCTCGGGCTGGGTGAACCGGTGCTGGCGTTTCAGAGCCGCAGCGGCCCGCCCGCGCAGCCGTGGCTGGAACCGGATATCGCCGACTACATCCGCTCCATACAGGCCAGGAAGCTGATTGTCGTGCCGCTCGGATTTCTGTCCGATCACATGGAAGTGATCTACGATCTCGACCTCGAAGCGGCAGCGGTGGCGAAGGAGCGGGGCATTGAATTCGTGCGCGCAGGCACCGCGGGAACGCATCCGCGATTCGTCGCCGGCCTGGTTGAACTGGTTCGCGAGGCAATGGATAAAGGAATCAACTCGTGCGCGGCCGACTGTTGTGCAAGAGCTACTTCGCCTTCTCCTTCGGCTGGACGACCGAGATATGCAGCTCCCTGAGCTGCTCCGGCCGCACCGTGTTCGGGGCGTTCATCATTAAATCCTCAGCGTTCTGATTCATCGGGAACATGATGATTTCGCGGATATTCGGTTCGTCCGCCAGCAGCATCACAATGCGATCGACGCCGGGAGCGATTCCGCCGTGTGGCGGCGCGCCGAATTTCAGAGCGTTGATCAGGGCACGGAAACGCTGATCCACTTCCGAACGCTCATATCCGGCGATTTCAAATGCGCGGTACATGATCTCCGGATGATGGTTGCGGATCGCTCCCGAAGACAATTCGATTCCGTTGCAGACGATGTCGTATTGAAAGGCCTTGATGATGAGAGGGTCGCGCGTGTTGAGGGCTTCGAGCCCGCCCTGCGGCATGGAAAACGGATTATGGCTGAAGTCGATCTTCGCGTGTTCGGCGTCGTACTCGTACATCGGGAAATCGACGATCCAGCAGAACCGGTAAACGTTCTCTTCGATCAGATTCAGCAGCTGGCCGAGGTGCGTGCGCAGGCCGCCTAGAATCCGGCAGATTTTCGCGGTATCGGTGTCGGACAGGAAGATAATGGCGTCTCCGACCTGTGATCCAGTTTGAGCCAGGATCGCGATCGTGTCGGCGGGGACCAGAAACTTTGCGATGGGTCCTTTCAACGTGCTGTCGGCTTCGACAAGCACCCACGCTAAACCGGCAGCGCCTTCCGTTTTCGCACGCTCTTCCAGCTTGTCGAAGAAAGAACGGGACTGCTTCGAGCCTTCCGGAATGCGGATCGCTCTGACCGTCTTGCCGGCAAATGCCTTGAATCCCGAACCGGCGAAGAGCTCGGTGAGGTCGGTGATTTCGAGGGGATTCCGCAAGTCCGGTTTATCCGTTCCATAGCGGCGCATCGTGTCTTCATACGAGACACGCGGAAACGGAATCTGTGTTCTGACGCGCGAGGGCGCAAATTCGTCGAAGAGCCCGGAGAGCAAAGCTTCGACCGCGGCGAAGACATCCTCCTGAGTGACGAAACTCATCTCCAGATCGAGTTGATAGAACTCGCCGGGCGAACGATCCGCTCGCGCATCCTCGTCCCGGTAGCAGGGCGCGATCTGGAAATAGCGGTCAAAACCGGCCACCATGATGATCTGCTTGAACATCTGGGGCGCCTGGGGAAGCGCGTAGAATTTTCCGGGATGGACCCGCGACGGCACGAGGAAATCGCGCGCCCCTTCCGGGCTGGACGCGGTCAGGGTGGGCGTCTGGTACTCCATGAAGCCCAGATCCACCATGCGGCGGCGAATGCTGGAAATGATCTTTGAGCGCAGCACGATGTTGGCGTGCATCTTGCTGCGGCGGAGATCGAGAAAACGATACGCCAGGCGCAGATCTTCGGGAGCGGCGCTCTCCGGAAATACGTTGATCGGGAGCGGTTCGGTAGGCCCCAGGACTTCGACCTCAAATACGCTGATCTCAATCTCGCCGGTCGGCATCACCGGATTGACCTTGCCCTCTTCCCGATGCTGGACCGTGCCATCGACCCTGATGACGGTCTCTTTGGGCAGGCGGATCACGCGCTCATACATGTCGCTGCCGGGCGCGACTACGAGTTGGGTGGTGCCGTAATGGTCCGCGAGATCGATGAAATAGACGCCCCCGTGATCGCGCCTGTTGCGCAGCCAGCCTGACAACCGGACCGCCGATCCCACCTGCTCCACGCGGAGTTCGCCGCACGTGTGCGTTCTATAAGTGTGCACTCAGTTCTTGCTTCCCATCATTTTGAAAATTTGAAAAAGTTCCTCGCGCGACACGCGCTTCTGTTCGCCGGACTGCATGTTTTTCAGCGAGTATTCGCCCGCCGCAATTTCATCATCGCCCAGGATCAGCGCATAGCGGGCACTCAGTTTGTTGGCCAGTTCCATGGCGCGCTTGAGCTTCGCGTTCGCCGCCACTTCCACGGATATACCGGAGCGCCGCAGGTCGCGCGCCAAGCGGCCGGCATGCAGGAGCGCGGTTTCGCCAAGCGGCGCCATGAAGATATCGAGTGGAACACCGGCCGCCTGGTCGACCGTCATGACAAGCCGATCTTCACCGATCGAAAAGCCTATGCCCGGCGCGGGAACGCTTGAGCCCAGCGACTCCGCCAGACCGTCGTAGCGCCCTCCGCCGAGGACTGAGTTCTGCGAACCAAGATTGCCGTGCACCACTTCGAACGTCGTGCGCATGTAATAGTCGAGGCCGCGCACCAGTCTCGGCTTGATCTCGTATGCGATTCCGCGATCGTTCAGGAAGGCCTGTACAGCGGCGAAATGCGGCCCGCAAACTCCGCAGAGGTTATCGAGAATGGACGGAAGCTTTTCGATGATCGGCTGGTCTTCCGGCACCTTGCAATCGAGCACGCGGAGGGGGTTGGTTTCGACGCGGCGCTGGCAGTCTCCGCAAAGCTGCGAGGCTACGGGACGGAGCGCTTCGCGGAGTTTTTCCACGAACGCCGGACGGCAATTTGCGTCGCCTACCGAGTTGATCAGCAGCGTGAATCCGCTCAGCCCGGCGCGAGTCAGAATCTCCACCACCATCTCGATGACTTCGGCGTCAATAAAGGGGGATTCCGAGCCGATGGCCTCCGCGCCGATCTGGAAGAACTGGCGATAGCGGCCTTTTTGCGGACGCTCGCGACGGAACATGGGGCCGATGTAATAGAGCTTCTGGACGCCGGGCCGTTGGTCGAGCCGGTGCTCGATGTAGGCACGAATCACCGATGCCGTGTTTTCCGGACGGAGCGTAACCGAGGTGCCATCGCGGTCTTCGAAGGTATACATTTCCTTGGAAACGATGTCGGTTTCCTGCCCCACTCCGCGCGCGAACAACTGCGTTTCCTCAAGGATCGGGGTGCGGATTTCGTGGTAGTTGTGGACCTGAAACACTTCGTGCGCGACCCGTTCGACACGGTTCCAGATGGCGGTGTCGGGAGGCAGTAAGTCCCTGGTTCCTTTGATGGCACGAATCATTTTCAGGGGGGAATCCCCAATGCTATCACGCAGGATCGGATACAATTTCCACTGATGCAAAGCACGCCGATCAAGCGAAAGGGGCGCATCCGGCAAGGGGTTACGCGCGGCGTCTTTGCCCGCGAAATGAGTCTGGAAGACTGCTGCCGCGAGGCGGCGAGGCTCGGTATTCAGGGCTTCGACCTTCTCGGGCCGATGGACTGGCCGCTGCTGCGCAAGTACGGGCTGACTCCTTCGATGTATCCGCCTGGACCGGGAGGGTCGATTCCCGACGCGCTGAACGGAACCGAGAATCATGCGCGCATCGAGCCATTGATGCGCGCCGCGATCGACGAATCCGCGGCGGCGAAGGTACCGAATGTGATCACGTTCTCCGGCAATCGGAGAGGCATGGACGATCGCACAGGCGCGGACAACTGCGTGGCGTTTCTGAATCAGGTAAAGGCGCAGGCCGAAGACAAAGGCGTCACGATCTGCATGGAACTGCTGAACAGCAAGGTCAACCACAAGGACTACATGTTCGACCACATGGCCTGGGGCGTGGACGTGATGCAGCGGGTGAATTCGCCGCGGGTGAAGATTCTCTACGACATTTATCACGCGCAGATCATGGATGGCGATATCGTGCGCAATATCCGCGATCATTTCCAGTGGATCGGGCATTTCCATACGGGCGGGAATCCGGGACGGCACGATATTGACGATTCGCAGGAGTTGAATTACCGGTTCGTCGCGCAGACTATCGTGGACCTGGGGTACAGCGGATTTCTGAGCCATGAATACAGTCCCGCGCCGGGGCACGATCCGATTCAAACCCTCGACAAGGCTATCCAGCTGTGCGACGTGTAGTTGCGGTGTACGCGTTAGCATGTTCGATCCTTCTGGGTCAGCCTGGTCCGCTGGTGCGGCAGAAGGTGGATGCCGTTGCGGCTCAGCGCGGACGGGGGATTTATTCGCAACGATGCGCGGATTGCCATGGCGCGGAGGCCAAGGGGACGGACACCGGTCCGGATCTGATGCGGTCGGCGCTGATGATGCGCGATCGGCTGGGCAGCGAGCTGGGTCCGGCGCTGAAGCGCCTGCCGGGACACGATGCCGGGCTGAGCGCGACGCAGGTTACCGATCTCACCCACTTCCTGAAGCAGCAGATTGAAGCCACGGCTGTGAATCGCAATCCGGTGAAGCCGCCGAACGTTCTGACTGGCGATGCCGGTGTGGGACGCGCATATTTTGATCGAACGTGCTCGATGTGTCATTCGGTCACGGGCGATCTCGCCGGCATCGCGAAAAAGTTTACCGATCCGATGGATTTGCAGCAGCGCTTTTTGTTTCCGCGGCGCACGAAGCCGCAGCGAGTGAAAGTGACGCCGCCAGGCATATCGGGCGAACTGGTGCGGATCGATGACTTCGACGTCTCGCTGCGAGACGCAGCTGGCCAGATTCGCAGCTGGAAGCGCAATGCGGCTCTGCGTGTGGAAGTGGAAGACCCGCTCGACCGGCACCACGAACTGCTGGACGTTTACACTGACCAGGATATTCATAACGTCGTCCGGTATCTGGAGAGTTTGAAATGAAGGCGCTCGCTCTGTTTTTGCTGGCGGCTTGCGCATTCGCTCAAGGCTGGCCTACGTACAACGGCGATTACTCCGGGCAGCGATTCAGCCCGCTCGCACGGATCAATCAAGGGAACATCGATTCGCTTTCGCTCGCCTGGGTTTATCGGCCAGCGCCCGGCCGTGGCAATGCGACGCCGACCATCAAAGGCACGCCGATCGAAGTGAATGGCGTCCTGTATTTGACGGTCCCGGATCATGTGTGGGCTGTCGATGCGCACACGGGACGCGAGATCTGGCACTACGTATGGGCGTCGAAAGGCGGCTGGTACACGGGCAATCGCGGGGCGGCGGTCCTCCGCGATACCGTTTATTTCGAAACGCCGGACTGCAACCTGGTCGCGCTCAACACGGCTGATGGCAAGGAACGATGGCACACACCGATCTGCGATCTGGAGCAGTTCTACTATGCGTCGTCGGCGCCGGTGATCGTGAGAGAACACGTGATTACCGGGGTGAGCGGCGACGATCTGGATATTCCCGGTTACATCGAATCGCATGACGCGAAGACGGGCAAGCTCGAATGGCGCTGGTATGCGCACCCGGAGCCGGGCACACCGGAAGCGAAAACATGGCCGAGCGTGGAAGCGATGATGCATGGCGGCGGGATGACGTGGGTGCCGGGCACCTACGACGCCGCGCTGAACCTTTACTACTTCGGCACGGGCAATCCGCAGCCGGTGATCGCCGGGCAGGGGCGCGAGGGATCGAATCTGTATACGGAATCGATTGTCGCGCTGAATCCGGATACGGGGAAGCTGGCGTGGTATTTCCAGCCGTCTCCGCATGACACGCATGACTGGGACGCGGTGCAGACGCCGGTCCTGTTCGACGGCGAAGTGGACGGGCGACCGCGCAAACTGCTGGCGCAGGCAAGCCGCAACGGATGGTTCTTCGTACTGGATCGGGCGACCGGCGAGCGTGTAGTGAGCACGGAGTTCGTGAAGACGAACTGGACGCTGGGCGTGGATGCGAAGGGGCAGCCGATTCCGAATCCGGCGAAGCGTCCGCAGAGCGATGGGGTGCTGGTGACGCCGAATCAGGGAGGGGCGATGAACTGGCCGCCGCCGAGTTTCGATCCGGAGACCGGTTTGTTTTACGCCAACGCGGCGCGGGCGTGGAGCGTTTATTACCTCTATGACGACAGCGACAAGCCGGAGGGGTGGGGCGGGAACGACCGCGGCGGTTATGCGGAGGCGATGCTGCAGGCGATCGATACCAGGACGGGGCAGGTGCGCTGGAGCCATCAGTGGCCGGGAGGGGGCGGCGGCGTGCGGTCGGGGCTGCTGACGACGGCGGGGAAACTGTTGTTTGCCGGGGATCCGAGCGCGAATTTTGTGGCTCTCGATCCGGCTACGGGTGCGATTCTGTGGCATGCGGGTTTGCAGGCGAATGTTTCGAACGGGCCGATTACTTATGAGCTGGATGGGGTGCAGTATGTGGTGGTCGCGGCCGGGGATACGCTGTATGGGTTCGCGAAGTAGGGGGAAAGCATTGGGCCACGGATCAGCTGCTGAGGCCCCGGTAAAGGGGGCCGTCAGGCGGATGGACGCGGATAGGTATTTTTCTGGCCTCGGGCTCTGTTCGTTTCCCGCTTTTATTTTTTTCGCGTTTGAACCCGGCGGGCGGGTTTGGATTCCGGAAAGTGCAAGAGCGCGCTGGTTTTGGGCGATCTCGGGTTCCGGCGTTTGAACCCGAGAACCGGGGGTTACTAACCCGAGAAGGCCAGAAAAGGTGTAGGAATCCAGAGATCCTTGGGTTCGATTGCAAAAACTACTTTTTTTGAAAATTGCGGATTTCGAGGGGTTCTTTGGCGTCCTGGATGGCGGATGGGATTTAGCGCGTGTTCTCATCTGGCCGCATTGTGGCATGCGTCGGGGATGGTTTATGTCGTGAGTTCGCTTAAGCAGTTGATTCTGCGGGTAATTTTCGTCGTTGAGTTTAGTGACAATGTAAGCCGTCTCGTTTCCCATTTCCCACAACCCCGTTTGAACGAAGCCGAAGCGGCAGACGCTTCGCGTGCGCACGGTTGAGAGTTGGCGGGTAACGGCGATATTGTCGGGTCACAAGGAGGTCCCTGTGACCCATCTAAGAAAAATACGCTCGAAGAACTCGAGCGTCGTAATTACTCAAAGCCTACCACCCGCTTGTACCTGGAGACGATACAGGATTCACTCGCCATTTCGACCGCCCGCCAGAACAACTCGGCCCCGAGGAAATCCGGGAATATCAGGCTCATATATTCCGCGGGCGGCAACTCGCCGACAACACCGTCGGTGAGCGGGTGGGCGCCCTCCGTTTTTTCTTCACCAAGACCTTGAAGCGCACCTGGAACATCGAAGAGACGCCCTACCCGAAGAAGCGATCAAGTTGCCGGTCATTCTCAGCCAGGAAGAAGTCGCCCGTTTAATCGAATCCGCGTCCGGCCGTTCCACCGAACCATCCTGATGACCCTGTACGGCACTGGAGTGCGGCGAGCCGAATTGACGCGTCTCAAAATTAGCGACATCGACAGCCAGCGCATGGTGATCCATGTTCAGGGCGGCAAAGGACGTAAAGACCGTGACATCATGCTCAGTCCGAATTACTACCGCGCTACGCCAACACTATCCCGGCTTGCGGCAGAAACCTGACACGTGGCTTTTCCCCGGCGGCAAGTGGCACACGGCCGATCATCCGATCCACGCAAAGGTCGTGTGGCAGGCCTGCCGTGAGGCTCCCCGTCGTGCTATATCCAAAAACCGCTGCACCCTCACACCCTTAGGCATTGCTTTGCCACTCATTTGCTGGAGGCAGGCACAGACCTGCGGACGATACAGATGTTGCTCGGCCATAGAGACCTCAAAGAGACCTACGGTGTACCTGCATCTGTCAGAGCAGCACCTTTACGCCGCCGCCAGTCCGCTGGATGCGCTGGCGAAGTTCCGCAACCGCGATCAACGCCCCGAAGCCACGTAGATGCCACGGCCATCCGTGGAGGTGGCTGACATTATCCGCGCGGCGGGCAA
>CAVXUE010000005.1:0-876506 GCA_963764845.1 Terriglobia bacterium
CGGCTTCGGGCGGTTGCCCCGGTCGCCCCGGCACGAGGCTCACATGGTGACGCCGGAACCTGAGGCACCCGAGCGGCGCCAGCTCACCGTGATGTTCACCGATCTGGTCGGCTCGACGGACCTGGCGTCCGCCCTCGATCCGGAGGAATGGCACGACGTGCTGAACGCCTA
Organism: Terriglobia bacterium; assembly: GCA_963764845.1. GTDB lineage: Bacteria > Acidobacteriota > Terriglobia > Bryobacterales > Bryobacteraceae > BOG-234. Next base: position 172 of record CAVXUE010000005.1, read on the forward strand.
CCAGCACCGCGTCGCCGCCATCGTCTCCGCGCACGGCGGGGTGATCGCGCAGTTCCAGGGTGACGGCGCCGTGGCCTATTTCGGTTACCCCGAGGCGCAGGAGTCGGCGAGCCGCGACGCCCTGGTCGCCGGCATGCAGATCGTCGAGGACATGGCGCGGCTCGGATCCGAGCTCCCGGCGGCCCTCGGTGTCAGCGAGTTGCAGGCGCGGGCGGGCCTCCACACGGGGGAGGTGCTGGTGGCACCGGTCACGGCCGGCGGACGCGAGCGGCTCCCCGACGTCTGGGGTCAGGTGCCCAACATGGCGGCCCGCCTGCAGGCCGTCGGCGCACCGGGCCAGGTGGTGATCAGCGGGCAGACGGCAGCCCTGGTCGCCGGGTTCTTCGACCTGGAGCCGCTGGGAGCGCTCACGCTGAAGGGCATTGGTCAGCCGGTACCCGCCTTTCGGGTCCTGGGGCGGAGCGGCGCCCGGAACCGCCTGGAAGCTCGGCCACTCACCGAGTTCATCCCCCGGGCCTCGGCGGCGGATTGGCTCGGCGAGCAGTGGTCCCAGGTCGGGGACGGGTCGGGCCGACTGGTGACCGTTTCCGGGGAGCCCGGCATCGGGAAATCCCGTCTTCTGCTCGAGTTCAGCGAGGACCTCGCGGCGCCAGAAGCAGCGCGTGGTGACCCTGGCCTGCAGCCGACGGGGATCCTTGAGCCCCTTGCAGCCCTTCGGCGACGTCATGGCGCACGTGCCGGCGACGCCGCAGGAGGCCGCCCAGTGGGTGCACGCGCAGGCCGGGTCCGCCCGCCTCCTGCTGGTGGTCGAGGACGCGCACTGGGCCGACCCCAGCACGCTCGAAGCGGTGGAGCTGATCGCCCGTGCGCCGGCACCGGTGCTCGTGGTGATGAGCGCCCGGCCGGAGATCGCCGACAATGCTCAGGCTGAGCCCGACGCCGTGCTCCAGCTCGGCCGGCTCAGCGATGCAGAGGCCCGCGCCATGTTGGAGCAGCTCCCCGGCGCTGCGCAGCTGGACGAGGACGGTCGCGCCGCCCTGGTGCGCCGGGCGGACGGCGTCCCGCTCTTTCTCGAAGAGCTGGCCCGCAGCGTCGAAGAGGGTTCAGCCGTCCCCGCGGCGACCATGCCGGCCACGCTCTCGGAGGTGATTGCGGCGCGCCTGGACCGGGTAGGTGAGGCCAAGCGGGTGGCCCAGGCGGCGTCGGTGATCGGGCGTACCTTCGATCGCCCGCTGCTCCAGGCGGCAACCGGAATTGAGCGGGTCGGACCTCGACGCCGAATTGCGCAGGTTGCAAGAGCACGCCCTCATTGAGCCGGCGCCGAGGGCGGGGGAGTTGCAGTTTCGGCATGCGCTCATTCACGAAGCCTCCTATCGATCCGTGCTCCGGGCCGACCGGGTGCGGATCCACGGTGCAGTGGGCGAGGCGCTGGTCGCAGCGGGGCGGGATGACGCGCAACCCGAGATCGCTGCGTTCCACTTCGGTGCGGCGGGAGACGCTGCTCGGGCGGTGCCGCTCTGGAAGGCGGCGGCGTACAGGGCTCGTCAGAACGCACGCTTCCGGGAGGCGGCGGGTCACGAGCGGGAGACGCTGGCGCTTCTGCGGGCAGCTCCCCGAGGCGGAGCGGGACGAGACCGAGCTCAAGTCGCGCAGCCGCCTCGTCCTGTGTCTGACCGCTGTCGATCAGAGTGCCCCGGATGCGCTCGTGGAGTCGCGCCGAGTGGAGGAACTGGCGCGGCGTCTCGGGAACCGGCCGATCCTGTTGCGCAACTACCTGGTGCTGATTCCCTGGTGGCAGGCCAGCGCCGATTACGCGGAGGTCAACAGGATCCTCCACGAGGCCAGGACCGAAGCGGAGATTCTCGGCGACGGCTGGACCCTCGGATTGATCGATACGTACGAGGGCACGACCCGCGTGCTGGCAAGGCATGCTCACCGACGGATTGGCGCAATTGCGTGGTTCCTATGCCTCGAGCGGGCTCCCTCTGGAGGCCAGCCTGCGTGATCTTCCACCGATGCCCTCGGTCGAGCTCATGGCTCTGGCGGCGCCTCGAGTGGCAACGGCGCTGGCGTGCTGGCTCACCGGCAAGACGACGGAAGCGTGGCGCATTGCGGAGGACGTCCTGCGCTGCACGACGGAGAGGGATGTCCCACAGGCCCGGGCGGTGGCCGCGGTGACGGCCGCCATCATGGCGCAGCTCGACGGAGACAGAGGGAAGGTGAGTGAGCTGGCCGTCGACGCGGTCCGTGCGGCGGACGAGGTCACGACGCGGCAGTGGCAGCAGTGGGCGCGCTCGCTCCAGTGGTGGGCGGGCGAGGGGCCGCACGAGCCGGAACTGCCGGGACCGTTGCTGCGTCCCTACTTCGAAATGCTGCTGGCAGACGATGTGCTGGCCAGCGTGGAGCGCGCCCGCGCGCTGCTCGACGACGCCCTCCGGACGGCCCGCACGACCGGGGAGCAGTTCTGCGAGGCGGAGATCCTCCGCATGCGGGCTGGCGTCATGCGGCGCAACCGCCAGGTGGAATTGGCTGGGCGCGACTACGAGGAGGCGGCCGACGGTGGCCCGCCGCCAAGGCGCTCGCATGCTGGAGCTCCGCGCACTCACGGACTGGTTGCGTCTGCCGGGCGCGCCGGATCACGTCCGCGCCGACCTCGAGATCTGCGTCGCCGCCACGGCCGAGGGTGGACCGAGCCGGAGTCTCGACGATGCTCGCAGGGCGATGGAGGGGACATGACCAGGACGACATGGGACGACGCCTTTCTCGACGGCCTGCGGACCCAGGCCGATCCACCGGCCGACTTCGTCGTGGCGGGGCTCTTCTCGGGGACACAGGACGCGTCGGCGGCCTTCCGGGCGCTGGTCGTCGAGCAGCACGAGCTGGCGGACAGTGACCTCAAGGCCTTCCTCGACGAGCAGCCGCCTGCGCCTCCGTGGATGGATCCGGACCTGGTGGCGGCCGGACAGGAGCGATTCGCCCGATGGGGTTCGCACGTCTTCACCGCGCTGTATGCGGCGTCGTTGCCGTCGGCCTATGCCTGTCGGCGAGGGGTGCAGGTCCTCGGGCTGACGGCGCGACTCGAGACCGACACCAAGCGCCGACTCAACGAGACGGCCCAATTCCACCTCGATGTGATGGAACCCGGCGCTCTCGATGCGGGGGGACGCGGCTACGCCGACGTCAGGCATGTCCGGCTCATGCATGCGGCCGTGCGTTGGCTGATTCAGAACGACCCCCGCGTGGAGTGGGATCCGGCCTGGGGCACGCCCATCAATCAGGAGGACCTGCTCGAGACGCTCCTGACGTTCACCGAGATCGTGTTCGAGGTGTTCGACCGCACCGGCATCGTCTACAGCGAGGAAGACGCTGACGCGTACCTGCACACGTGGTCGCTGATCGGGCACTACCTCGGCATCCGCGAGGACCTCCTCCCGCTGACCCGCTCCCAGACCTCCGTCCTGATGCCCATTGTCCGGCGTCGGCAGTTCGGCCCGAGCAAACCCGGACCCGTCCTCATGGCGGCGCTGCTGGAGCAGGGAACCCGGCTGGCCCCACCGGGTCTGCGCGGCCTGCCCGCCTCCACCGTCCGCTACTACGTCGGGGACGCGACGGCGGACCTCCTGGATGTCCCGAAGGCGAATTGGACGAGGAACCTCTTCGAGCCGCTCGCCGACCTGAGCCGGCGGGTGTCACTCGAGAAGCTCCATCGTCGGCTGCTGCAGGCCGTCTCGGAGAAGATCGGCTTCGGCATGCTCTCGCTCGCCGTCCGGGCGGAGCGCTATGGCGACAGGCCTGCGTTCGAAGTGCCGACGTCCTTGGCAGCCCGCTGGAACATCCCGCCCTACAAGGGTCCCGGTGGCAGCTGACCCTGTTGCAGCACGGCCAGTTGTGCCGGCGAGAACGGGGGCTCAAAGAGGGTCGAGTCCTGCTGGCGTGAGCGGAACAGATTGACGATGAAGTTCATGCGCTCGTCCAGCTCCGCCCAGTCATGGGCGCCGGCGGGATTCCCGGTTCCTGCGGTCTTGTCCCACTGGGCGTAGGAGGCTTCGGCCGGCGTCCCGCTGAGGGCGCGCAGTCCAAGGGGGAACATCCCTTCCGGGAGCGGTGGAATGTCCTGGCGGAGATCGAAGGTCTCACGGGGAGTGACGAGCCGCATGATCGACTCCGTGAGCGCCGTGTCCCAGGCCTGGTCGAGGACCGAGCAGAGACCGTTTGTCGAGATCGTCGAGGGTGTGGCGGGCGTCCTGCGCCGGGGACGCGACGAACGACCTCGGTCTCGATCAGCTTTTTGAGCGTGTCGCTGATCGCCGCGTTCAGTGCGCCCGAGATCGCCGGCTGCAGGCGACGCTGTTCGTGGGCGACCGCCAAGATGTTGGCGTCGAGGATGAGCGCGGCCCGTCCTCCGCCTGCGAACGGAGCGCGCCCATAGCCGTCGAAGGCGGCTGCGACCGTCGCCGCATCAGCGTCAGTTCCGAGGGCCGACAGCGCCGGTGCCATGGCCGAGGCCAGTGCCTCCTGGGTGACCGGTTGCGAGTCGAGGCTTTGCACCAGGGCGGTGAAGATGGGGGCGAGCTCGCGGAACACCAAGACGTTCCCCGCGGCGATCTGCGACGACACGTCGCCCGCGACGTCTTCGATGACCTTCCCGAGGTGGTCGTGGGTGAGCTTCTGCATCGCCCAGCCGGCCAAGCCGTGGTTGGCCTGCTGCAGGGCGTCGTGGGTCGAGTCGTCGTCGAGGAGAGCCTTGGCCCGGCCCGGGAGTACGTCGCCGCGAATGGTGGCACCAGCCGTCTTCGACGCCCACACGGCAAAGGCGCACCAGGTTGCGTCGGCGCCGCATCCGGCGTCTCGGAGCGCGACGGCGAACTCGTGGTAGCGCTGCGTGATGCAGAGGTTGCGGAGCACGGGATCCGCCATGCCGGCGATCTCGCCGACCGTGTCGTCCATCCATGGCAGCGTAGGTTGCGCCCCGGTCAGCTGCTCGGGCAATCCTGCTGCTGCGGGCCCATGATTCGGGTAGACCGTCGGGAAGACCCTCGACGCAAGGACCGGAGGACGAGATGGAACTCGATGTGCATGTGCCCCGCTTCACCTGGCCGGGTGGCGCTGGGGCGATCGGGCCGACGTTTGCCACCTTGGCCCGGACGGCAGAGGCCATCGGGGTTCGCACGTTGTCCGTGATGGACCACTGGTTCCAGATGGAGATGCTCTGGCCGGCCGAGGAGCCGATGCTCGAGGGCTATACGGCGCTCTCCTTCGCTGCGGCGAAGACCGAGCGGCTTCGTTTCCGGCTCCTGGTGGGCGGGGTGACCTACCGCCACCCGGGCCTCCTGGCCAAGACGATCACCACCCTCGACGTGCTGTCGGGAGGCCGGGCCGAGCTCGGATTGGGCGCGGCCTGGTACGAGCGGGAGCACCTGGGACTCGGTGTGCCGTTCCCACCCCTGCGCGAGCGCTACGAGCGGCTCGAGGAGACCCTGCAGATCTGCTTCCAGATGTGGAGTGACGACAACGGCCCCTATGAGGGAACCCATTACCAATTGGCCGAGACGCTCTGTTCACCGCAACCGGTCAGCTCACCCCGGCCGCGGGTGCTCATCGGCGGCGGCGGCGAACGAAAGACATTGCGCCTGGTCGCCCGCTACGCCGACGCCTGCAACATCATCGGGGACGCCGAGACCGTCACCCACAAGGTGGGCGTCCTGCGACGCCACTGCGAAGAGGTGGGCCGTGACTTCGACCAGATCGAGGTCACGGCACTGATCGGGGTGGCGGACGATGCCGGACCGGACGACATCGTGCGTGAGGCCGAGGCGCTCCACGCTGCCGGGGTCCAAGCCATCGTGATCCGTGCGGCCGGCCAGGAGCCCTCGCGGTGGCTCGAAGAGCAGTGGGGGCCGGTGCTGCCCAGGCTGGCCGCCATCGGCTGAACGCGCCGGCCTGACCGGGGGCACCGGCTTCGTCAGTTATCTTGCAGGCGCGGGCCGCTAGCTCATCCGGAAGAGCAGGGGACTTTTAATCCCAAGGTGCCGGGATCGAGACCCGGGCGGCCCACCAGAAGTCCCAGTTCAGACGTGTTGTCGGTGCGGTCCGTGGCCGGGCTCGTAGCCATTCTGTAGCCAATGGGTCGAAGTCGGGCAACTCGTCGATCTACAGAGCGCGGAGCATCGCCTCGGCGGCATGCATCCGTGACGGCGCCAGCAGGTGGCCGTAGACGTCCATCGTCACTCGGACGGAGGCGTGCCCCAGCGTGTCGAAAGACCTCGAGCTTGTCCTGACCAGATTGCGAAGCGGCGGCAGACGCTGCGTGCGTATTGCTCAGAATTTGGAACGGTGCCAACCGGGGTCTGGGTCCATCAACGGCGCGGATCGCGGAGGCTATCGAGAAACACCAGGCCGATCTGACTGTGTTTCGAAACCTAAGTCTCCATCAGCTGACGGACGCTGAGACTGAGGAAGCAGGAGCGATCATGCATGCGTTTCGCGGGCCATCGGGAGTATTTCGCAATGACGTGTGGTAATCGCGTTGAGGCGGTTGTAGAGGTTGATGAGGGCGATCAGGCACACGAGCGCGCCGAGCTGGGCGTCGTCGAAGTGCTTGGCCGCATTTGCCCATGCGTCGTCGTAGACGCCGCCTTCGTCGGCCACTCGGGTTCCCTGCTCGGTGAGGTTGAGCGCATCAATCGACCTTGAGACGGCGATCTCACCATGACGACATCGTCCGGCAAGCTGGTTCCATCACAGATCTATCTCTAGTTGGCGGGGCGGCGGTGATCTTCACCCGAATGACAGATCCATGCTTCCTCCGGGGCTGCGGAGCTGCTGCAAGAGGTGTGCATATTGCATGAGGTGGCGGTCACCGACGAATTCGTTGAGGACGTGGCGCCGTGCATTTTCACCCCGCCACCTCACCTCATCAGGCCGTTCGAGCAGCGCGGCCAACGAATCGCCATAGGTTTCCAGGTCGGTCGGATCGTCGAGAAGTATTCCTGTGTCCGGAGGTACTTGGTCAACGATGCCACCGACCCTTGAGGCGACTATGGGTTTGCCCTTCCACATCCCTTCGGCCACCGTGAGCCCAAATCCTTCAGCCAGACTCTTTTGGACGATCACGGTGGCCGATCGCTGGAGGGCATTGACCATCACGGCATTCTCGTCGACATCGTCCATGGGGAGAGTCACCAGACGGACACGGCTACGGGAGTCCGTTGGGAGAGTTTCCCATGTTGCAATGCATTCCGCGAGTACCTCGGCGCCCTCGGGATCATCGGCGACTCCCTCTATGGACGGCCCGACGAGAAGGAGCTGTGCATCAACACGGCCAACGACGGCCGAGGCGAAGCCGGTCATGACACCGTGCATGTCCTTCAACCGGTCCCACCTCGACACCTGCACGACGAGGCTGCCATGGGGCTCGGACATCTGGCTGGCTGCCACGATTCCCGCTCGACGGACCACCTCGCCCATGGTCCCATCGCGGCGCCTGAACGTCGCGGGCCGGTCGGCTGTCCTTGCTGTCAACCCGATCCGAGCCAGGAAGAGGTGAAGGTCACCATCCGGGAGCGACTGGTTCTTGGGAGAAAAGGGATCAATGGAAGGCGGAATGATCGAGACGCGCTCGGCGGGAACCCAAGTCGGCACGTAGGCTGCCCGAGAAAAAACGAAGGCATCGCAGGCACTGAGATGTGGTCGAAGGAACTCCCATGCCTCTTCTGTCCAAGCGTTCATCTTGTCTGAACCGATATGCGATCGCCAGACGACCGTCGCTCCGACATCGTGCAGTGACGAAGCCATGCCAGCGGTTTGGGGATCGTGAAGGAGAACGATGTCGCCCGGCCGAACGCGATGGCGGAAGGCAGCAAAATTGGAGGCGGAGACATTCGAATAGTTCGTGGCCTCAGTGCGGCCGAGCATTCCCGAGTCGCCCCGCATGCCATGGATGCGGTTGTGAACCCTCTTGGTGATGGCGAAGAATTCTGGGGTACCGTCGATCACGATCCAGTGAGAATCGATTCCCGAACCGCGTATGTAACCAACCAACACGTGCAGCATCTCGGCAACCCCTCCCCCAGAGGCCGTCGAGTTGAGGTTCCACACGATGTTGTCAGCGAGCAGCGAACGACTCAATCTTGCACTCGCTTCGAGGCGCGTATATCGCTCGTCGCCGATCAGGGGACGGAACACGTCGATTGAGAGCGCCGGCACGTCTACCTCAAAGAGTTCCAGTTCAGATCAGCTCCCCTGAATAGTGAGCGTGCATTTGTTGAACCGGGACCTCAGCCCGTGAGGGAAAATCTGCAGTCTTCACGGGGTTCGAGGTCACGCGCCTGAACTGGCGGTCGGCCGGACACTCTCGGAACCTACCGCAGGGACGATCACAACCGGAACGCTGGAGTGCTCGGCGAGTTCAAGGCTGGTACTCCCCAAAAGCGAGCCAGAGTGCTGTCCGGACCCGCGAGATCCGACAACGATCAAGTCAACCGAGTTTGGCGCGGCGATCATTCGAAGCAGGGCAGAGCACGGGTCACCGTCGACCACGAGCCACTCGACCGCAGTCGGATGAATCCCAGCCCCGACAGCGATCTCAAGCACGGCGTCTCGGTGCGGTGTCGAGCGGCCCGAGAGTCCGGCGTGCTCCAGGAGACCGACTGCGTGCACCACCTTCAGGCGTCCATGAATCCCTGCTGTGAGCATGGCCGCCCAGAGGAGAGCGGTTCTGGAGTCGCTTGAGCCATCGAAACCTACTGCGACCGTGCCGATTGCATTCACCGTTGGCGCCTCCTGCATTCCGACTCCCTTATTGGAGTGCGGCTGTTGCTTTGTCTCGATCGATCTCGGCGACAGCGATTGCCTCTCGGCCGGGACCGCCGAAGGTGGGCGCCTCGACATCTATCGATAGATCGAGCAGGGTCCCCAGAACGGCTGCCACCGATGCACGCAGTGCTCCAGAGTTGTAGCCCCCCTCCAGAAACAGGGCAAGGCGACCCGTGCGAGGGGCAAATGAGCGCACAAGTTGTGCGAGCTGGGCAAAGTCCCCCGTGGAGAGGGCGAGTTCACCCAGAGGGTCCGCTCGGTGAGCATCGAAGCCGCACGAAACCAGGACCCAGTCGGGGACGAATCGATCGATCGCTGGGTGAGCGATCTCCTCAAGGGCACATCGAACAATGTCACCGGTCGCGCCTCGGGGTATTGGAATGTTGACGGTGAGGCCAACGGCGTTGGGGCCTCCGACTTCTTCGGCTTTGCCTGTGCCGGGGAAAAGGGGCCACTGATGGGTCGAGACGTAGAGAACCTTGGGATCATCCCAAAACATGGATTGTGTCCCATTGCCGTGGTGGACGTCCCAGTCGATGATGAGCACTCGCTGCCCCCTCGCCGCCAAGGCTGCCGCGCTGACGGCAACGTTGTTGAGCAAGCAGAACCCCATGGCGCGGTCGGCTTCGGCGTGATGCCCGGGTGGCCTCACGGGGACGAAGGCCACGCCTTCACCCTGCCGCTCCAACGCGGCGATGGCCTCGAGGCCGGCACCGACTGCTCGGCGAGCCGCACTGAAGGAGTCCGCCTGTGCGTAGGTATCAGGGTCCAAGTCGCCCCCACCTTGACGGCAGAAACGCTCAAGTTCGTCGAGGTATTTCCTGGAGTGCACCCGTGCCAAGTCGTCGAGTTCCGCCTTGGGCGTGGTGACGTAGTTGATCTCATCGTCGAGATGGAGGTCGCGCACTCCATCCATCACGGAGAAGATTCGCCCTGGTTGCTCTGGGTGAAGCCTCCCCCCGTCATGCGCGCGTGGCGCCTGAGGGACCAGCGAGTATCAACATTCGACCGCTCCCTTGTCCGCTTCGATCAACGGATAAGGCGTCACTTGCCGCGTCTGATCTCGCGCGGCGAGGGCGACGCGGTATGCCTCTGTCAGTCCGATTCCGAAGCGCAACGTGACCGTTCCGTACTCCGTATTGGATGACATCTCGAACCCCGAATGACGGAACACATTCAGCATGGTGTGGTTCTCGGACAGCGTGTCGGCTAAGAACGTCGTGATACCTCGGTCTCTGGCGGCCTGGGCCAGCTCGTCAAGTAGAAGTGACCCTAGACCGTGGTATTGATATTCATCAGCTACCACGAAGGCCACCTCGGCCTCCGAGGTACCAACGTGGCGATCGAGCCGACCCACGGCAATCAGCTTGCCCTCTACTTCGACCACGAGAGCCAGTCGGTCCACGTAGTCGACGGAGGTGAACCGCTCAACTTCACCGGCCGAGAGGGTTGGATGGAAAGTAAAGAACCTCAGGTAGGTCGAACGTGGAGCGAGGTGGCTATGGAACCCCACCAGGAGATCTGCATCATCGGGTCGGATCGGTCGCAGATTGCAGCGAGTGCTGTCCGACAACACCACCTTGCGCTCAAGCTCACTTGGATAGTTCGGGGGTGATGTCAGCGCGGAAGCCCCGTTGATTTTGAGTCGAGCCTCGCGACGAACGGTGATGGTCGTCGAGCTGGCCCAGAGTTCATGGTCCAGTACTACACCGGACCGCGTAAGAAGTTCAGTAACAGACAGGTTCCACATCGTTCGGTTGGAAATACCCTGCGACCTGGTCAACCGTCCCGGTCGCGGCTACTTGCTCACGTTTCGCAACGAGGACTGAGGGCTATATCCGCGCCCGCTGAGCCTTCCATGGTTCCCTCATATGTCGGGCCATGACCAGCCCGGTCGCTGTTGCTGCGTTTGTTGCATCGCGAAGAGCATGCTGATCGGTTAGCTCACCGCGAGCAACAGTCCTTCCGCTCCCGGGAGGAGATCGGTGGTCCCGATGGGACCCGAGACTTCGTCCTGACACGTCGCACACTTCCAACCCCGAACCTGTCCTTGAGGCGGGCACCGACCGCAATGGTCATGTGGTGCGCCGAGATGGGTCATGGCGGCGGCGGAGACGCCCGGCAGTGGAGCAGATAGCCAATGGCGAAGGAGTTTGATCGGCAATGAAGGAACTCGTATATCCCAGACTCTTGCTGCAGCGCGCCGAGCAGCTCGCCGACAAGGTCGCGTTTATCGACGTGTCGAGCACAGGCATCCGCTATCAAGGCACGTTCGAAAACCACATGGATCGCCTAGTGCGGCTGGCCAACTCCATGCGAGACGCGCTTGGCCTAAAGCCAGGCGACCGTTTCGCGGTGCTCGCCGCGAACAGCCATCAGTACATCGAGTTGTACCACGCCGCGATGTTCGGGGCGGGCATCATCAACCCGCTGAACATCCGTTTCGCGCCCTCAGAGCTGGCATACGTCCTCAACGACTCTGGCTCCAAAGTCGTCTTCACCGACGCCTCCTTTGCCAGTCTCCTCGACCGCGCCCGCGGCGCCGGTGCCCTGGTCGACACTGTGGTCATGATCGACGGCGAATCAGAGAGCGGCGTCTCCGGACGATTCGGCGCTACTCTCGGATACGAAGACCTGGTGGCGGTCGGCCGCCCGATCATGCCGCCCGAGCCGGATGAGGACGACGCCGCCGTTCTGATGTACACGGGAGGGACCACCGGCTTCCCCAAGGGCGTCCTGCTCCAACAGCGCGCCGAGGTACTCAACGTGTACCACGTACTCTCCGCGATAGGGCTTCGCGAGGAACGGCGCTTTCTCTTCCAGTCGCCGATGTTCCACGCAGCTCTCGTCGCTGGCATCCTCGGTATTCCCGCGAGCGGGGCTACCTCGGTGACGATCCCGTTGTTCGACGCGGAGCTCGTACTGCGCGTCATCGAGGAACAGGAAATCGACACCACAATGGTGGTCCCGATCATGTTGTCGATGCTCGAGCAGGTCGAGGGATTCTCGCCAAAGCGTCTGCGGTCAGTGCGTCAACTGGTCTACGGAGCGGCCCCGATATCGGAGGCGCTCATCACCCGATGGCTGGAGATGCTCCCGGACACTGACTTCCTACAGGGTTACGGAATGACCGAAGCGGCATCTGCGCTGACGTTCCTCGGCCCCGAGGACCACCGACGTGGTGGCAGTGCTCTCACAACTGCCGGCAGGCCCTTGTTTGGAATCGAGATTTGCATCACTGACAAGGTCGGCAAACCCCTCCCTCAAGGAGAGACGGGGGAGGTGTGCGCCCGCGGGGGAAATTTCATGCGCGAATACTGGAGGAAGCCCGAAGAGTCCAAAATGGCAATCCGTGATGGTTGGTATCGCACCGGCGATATGGGCTTCTTCGACGAGAGGAACCTCTTGCACCTCACCGATCGGCTGAAGGACATGATCGTCACGGGTGGAGAGAACGTCTACTCCACCGAGGTAGAGAACGCCCTGGCTTCTCATCCCGCCGTACAGGAGGTCGCGGTGATCGGGATCCCGAGCGACGTCTGGGGAGAGACAGTGCACGCAATTGTCGTTCTCAGAGAGGACGAGAAGGCAACGGCCGAAGAGCTGATCGAGTACGCCCGCAAATCCCTGGCGGGATTCAAGGTGCCGAAGTCCGTGGAGTTTCAAGACGGTCCGCTCCCGCTTTCGGGGGCGTTCAAGCCTCTCAAGCGCGAGTTGCGGCGCAGATACTGGGAAGACCGTGAGCGTCAGGTGAGTTGACGCAGGCCGTGATCCGAAGCAAGCCCGAAGGTGGTGTGTGAGATCGGCGAGCGGAGTGGCAGAGAGGGGCCACGAACCGCCGAAACGAGCGCAAAGGCCGCCGCGATCTCGTCAAAGTCGGGCGGTGGGAGGTGCTCTTGGACGAGCTCACCGACGGACTGCGAGAGGTGAGTCGCTCAGCTCTCCCTTGGGCGAGCCGATGATGCAGCTGCCAGATCCGGAGCGAGGCCACCAGGCCGGCAAGCAGCAGACCTCCTAGGGCGGCAAAGAGGAGAGCGACGCCGACAGGAACGGTCCCGCTCACGGTGAAGTACGTGACCTTCACTGATCTCGTGTTCTGGAGAATGAATATCAGCAGGAGCACCAACACCAAGGCCGCCGCGACAACGCCGAACCAAACGGCGGAGATTCGCGTCCGGCCGATCTGAGGCGTCGCTGGGCTTTCGACCCCGCTGAGCGCGATCGGTGCCTTTTCGGGCTCAGATTGCTGCTTCGGGCTGGAGCGCCGTGGTCACGACGTCACACCTTCCGATTCGTGGGCCTCCACCCGGGAGTCCCAGATTTCCCACCGGTATCGGAATCGCTCAACCTGGGACACCACCACCGGGACATTCGTCAGCTCGACCTCTCGTCGTGCCTGAGGGGACTGCTGCGCCATCAGTTGGCGGATGCGAGCCAGAACGGATTCTTCCATCTCGAGGATCTCGGAGTAGATGCCTCTCCAGAACAGTGCCTGTTCCAAGGACGCGTCTGGCGGGCTCCACCTCGTCCTCCATGCCCAACGAATCGTCCCCACCTCTCGTGGCCGCGGCTATGTCGGGCCGATCCGGCTGTGCTGCTCCCGAGGTCATGACCCAGTCCTACACCGGTCGGCGTAAGAAGTTCAGCAACAGGCGACCGGTTCCTTGGCATCCGTATAGTGATATCCGTGGAGTCAGGGCATCCAAAGGGGCCAACCCAGGGCCCGCTCGAAGGCGAGGACATCGAGACCGAACACTGGGAGGACGCCCGCCATTGGATGAGCATCTATGACGATCTGATCCGATTCAAGCTTGGCCTTCTGGAGCGGGTCAAGCGAGAGTTGCCCAAGCTCCACCCGGTGGCTCAAAAGGCGGCCGACGTCGATGTCACCTACATCGAGATCCAGATGGAGGGGTATTACGCACGCCTTGATCTCTGGTATCAGCGGGTCTGGCAACTCCAGGGGCTTTGGCTCGACCCCGACGGTCGGGTGCTGCGCCACAAGGGACAGGAGGTCGTTCTCACGAACCGAGAGTTGAGCTCCTCCAGTTCCTCCTCGACCATCCTCACCGCTTCTACACCTCATCGCAGATCATGGGGTATGCCTGGTCGGACTCGGCCCTGTTCCCAGAAGAAGTCCGCAATTACGTCTCGAGGGTGAGGAAGATCCTTGCCCAGTTGGAAATACCCGCTGACCTGGTAAACCGCCCCGGTCGTGGCTACTCGCTCACGTTCCGTTGAGCCCTACTTTTCACCTTCTTTTCTTTGCCATACCCATCCCCTCCGTCGGGAGACCTCACGCGACCGGCCGCTATTTGACTTCCCCACCAGGGCGTCGAGGTTAGGCGTCTTCTTCGACCGGCCCGCTCGACAGCCGCCCGGAGCTCGGAGGCGAGCGTGGTCATCTCGTCGGGAGCGGCGCGGCCGTGCGCACCGAACCACAGTTCCCCGCGTGAGGGCTGGCGAATACTCGACGCCAATAACGAACTGCGGAACGCCAGAGGCATTCGCAGGTAGAGCCACCGAAGGTTCGCCGGGATCTCCACGTCGTCCAGCGCCTCGAAGGCTTCTCGTGTAGCCCGTATCATCAATCTTAGAGTGGTTGCGTTGGTGCGGTCATCGCTTTCCGCAACGCATCGTAGTCGCGGATATCGACATGATGGAAATCGATCGCGCCGCGCACTTCATCCAGATTGCGCGCATGGCCGGTAAGCAGGTTATCCACCACCACCATTCTCTTCGCGCCGCACGCAATGAGACCCCGCACCAGCGCCGATCCGATAAATCCCGCCCCGCCCGTTACGAGAAATTGGCTCACTCTTCCAGTGTGCCATGCGTTACTCTGAATACGTGACTTCTCTCCCGCGTGGGAAACATCGTAACCCGCGATCACCTCGAGTTGCCGCCGGAACCGCGCACGGTTCAGGATGTCGAGGACGCCCTGTACGGCTTTCTTCTTCAGATCGCGCTTGTGCAGCACCAGTTCGAATCGCTCGGCGGCAAGCGGCACGAAATCCAGCCCGAAACGTCGCGCGGCCGACCCCGCCGCAATACAGCAATCGGCTGCGCCGGACGCCACCGCCCACGCCGCCTCCAGATGGCCCGGGACGCTGTTCTGGCTGCCCTTCACCTTCGCCGCGCTCATTCCCGCGCTCCCCATCAGAGTTTCAAACAAACGCCGGCTGCCCGGAACCTGGCTCGCGATTGACGAATTCCGAACCTGCGGATTCGCCAGATCCTCCACCCGCCGGATCGCCTTCGGATTGCCTCTCCGCACCACGAATCCCTCTTCCCAGAGGGCAAACGTCACAACGCAGAAAACCTTGCGCGCCGCAACGGGTTCGTTCAGATGCGTTCCCGCGATATCGATCTTTCCCAGTCGCGCAGCCATTCGAGCGACCTCGCGCTGTTGGCATTCGCCAGCACGATGTCGATTCCCGCTTCGCGCGCATGCGCGGCCAGCAGCGGAAAGCGCCGGGTCGCAGCCCGCGATCAAAAGCCGGCTCGCGTCCATCGGGTTCTCCCGCGACCGCGGCCAGCCGTTGTCTGGGAAATATCGCTGACGATGCCGTCCGCAACCGGAAGATATGCGGGGAACAACGGCGCGGGAACGCCGATCGCGCGCTGTCCCCACCTGGCAGATCTGAATCGGTTCGCCAGGGCCGATCGCCGCATCCTCGTCAAGAAGGTCAAAACTTCTCAGCTCCGTGGCCGGGCTATCCGCGCGGATCCAGCGCGAATAGATTCTTCGACCGAAGTGTCCAGAGCGCGCGCCAGCCGCAGCGCAACCGTCGTATTCGGAACGTACGTCCCGGCCTCCATGGCGTAGATCGCCTGACGCGTCACGCCCGCCTGCGCCGCCAGCTCGACCGCGGGCATCTCCGCGCGATTTCCGGATTTCGGCGAGCCGGTTGATCACATGACCACTATAAATGACAGCGCAACGGCGACGTGACTTGAAGCCGCATGTCCGGCTTTCATGCCTCGTCGCATTTGCGACCATATTCACTTGGAACAACCTCTCCCTCCCGGCGTCCGTGTCTCGAATAAGGGCGCGGATCGGTTCCGCGCGGGGCATCCCTGGATCTTCCGCTCGGACATCACGGACACTGCAGAGGCCGCGCCCGGCGAAACCGTCCATGTACTCGATCCGCGCGGCCAGTTCCTCGGACAGGCACACTACAGCGCCGCCTCGCAGATCGCTCTGCGGATCCTGGGTCGCTCCCCGGAACCATTCGACATCGCTGCCCGCATCGCCGACGCCCAGCGGCTTCCGCGAGCAGGTGGTCACGGATTCGACCGCTTATCGGATGGTTCACGCTGAAGGGGATTTCCTGCCGGGGCTGATTGTAGACCGCTATGCCGATTGCTTCGTCATCCAGGTGCTCGACCAGGGCATGGACCGCGCCACGCCGCAAATCACAGCGGCTCTCGAAGCGCAATTCTCGCCGCGCGCCATCGTGGCCCGCAACGATTCCGCTGTCCGGACGCTCGAGGAACTTCCGCGCGAAATCCAGCTGCTCGCCGGCGAGCTTGACGGACCCGTCACCGTGCAAATGAACGGATTCCAGCTGGAAGCCGATCTTCTCCAAGGCCAGAAAACCGGCATCTTTCTCGATCAGCGCGAAAATTACCTCGCCGCCGCGCGTTACGCAACGGGCCGCGCGCTGGACTGTTTCACTTCGACGGGAGGCTTTGCTCTCCACCTTTCGCGCGCCTGCCGGCATGTGGAGGCGGTCGATTCCAGCGCGCCTGCGCTCGCCGCCGCGGAGCGGAATGCCGAGGCGAACGACGTCTCGAACATCACCTTCCGCGAGGCGGACGTATTCGACGTGCTTTCGAGTTATTCCTCCGCGCGCCGCACTTTCGACAGCATCGTGCTCGATCCGCCGGCCTTCGCGAAATCGCGCAAGCAGATCGAGGGCGCCATGCGAGGGTACAAAGACATCAATCTGCGCGCGCTGCGCTTGCTCGGGCCCGGTGGAATCCTGGTCACCTGCTCCTGTTCGCACCATGTCAGCGAAGCGATGTTACTCGCAGGTTGTGGCGGAGGCGTCGCTCGACGCGGGGCGCACACTGCGTGTGCTCGAACGCCGCACGCAGGCGCAGGACCATCCGATCCTGCTTACCGTACCGGAAACGCTGTACCTGAAATGCCTGATCCTCCAGGTGGCCGGCTAAGGCCCCAACGGTCAGGGAGAAGCGATCATCCCAAAGGCCCGCGCCGACGCCTGAGAGTAAAACGTCACGCCGAAGTCCCGGTTCGACAGGAATGTGATGTCCTGGTCTGACGTCATTCCCGGTTTATTTTCCCCGCGCGTGACGCGGTTAACCTCCCAGTTGGTTTGGCGTCCGTGCGCCTCGGGGTTCGAACTGAAAAGGAAAAAGGATCGGCGGGCCGCCCATTCGTGCAGCGCGTCGTTCTTACGCCGGTCGAACTTTGACACGATGAGGGCGTCCCCAAGGTGGACGGCTCTGCCGCGTGGCGCCACCACTTCCTGGCCACCGGAAAACACTTCGGCTTGACCGCCGAACACTCGAAGCTCGTTCGGACCGGCTTCAAAGCGGTAAAGCCCCGAACCCTTGAAACCCGTTCGCGTAGGGCCGACCACAATGTGGACATCGCTGTCTCTGGCCATATCCACAACTTCGATGAGCGCTGTCCCTTGTTGCAGCTCCACCTGCGTATCTTCCAGACGGGTATCCAGCATGCGTACCGCGCTCTGATCCCCAAGGCGCAGAAAAACGCCGGACCCGAGCAGCAACTCCGCCCTGCCGTGGCCCGTGCGCAGCACTTGTCCTTCCCGGAGCATGGGAAACACAGGAGGCGCCGCCCGGACCGGTTGCCCATCGACAGCTGCCTGGCCTCGAGTGTAGGTGATGGTTCCCGCGCGAGTGCTTACGACATACTGCGCCCAGGCGGATTGCGCAGTCAGCAGTAGAAGGGCGAGTTTGCGCTCACAGACCATCCAGCCTCTGGTTGCCAGAGTACACCAATCCGGCAAGCCTGTCGCCGGACCAAGCCGGTAGGATGGGTTGCGACTGAAAGTCGCCTGAAGTTTGTGGCGCACGCACTTTGCGTGCCGCGTCGGCACTCTTGCCGACGCCTGGCGCATTCGCGAAAGAAACCGGTGTCGAGAAAAGTCTCGACACGGCACGCTGGAGAGCGTGCGCCACATCGGTCAAAGCAAAGGTACTGCCCCCGGCTGAAAGCTGGCCGCCTCAAAGGCGGTCGGTTTGGAACCGGCGATGGATATTAAACAATCATCAATTGACTCTCGGTGTGTCAACAACCATGCCCAATCCATCCAGCAGCGTCCACGTGGCCCGCCGGTAGTTGACGAACGCCTCCTGATATCCCACGTAAGCATTCAGCAGCGAGCTCTCCGCGGCGGCAAGCCGCGTCTGCGAATCCAGCACTTCGAACGCCGTGATCGTTCCCAGTTCGTACTTCTGCTGCTCGGCATCCACGTTTTTCTGCGCGAGATCCCGCGCCAGCTTTGCGGATTCGATCGTGGCGTTCGCAAGATCGATCGAAGTAATCGCCTGCCGCACATCCTGCGCAATCTGCTGCTGGGTCTGGCGCTCCGTGTAGCGGTCGCGGGTCCGGTGTCACCAGCGCATCCGCCAGCTGCGCCTGCGCCGCGCTGCTGCGAAACGGCAGGGTCACCTGCACTCCCGCCCCATACCCAGGCGAATTGAACGTGAAGACCTGTCCCAGCGTCTGTCCGGAAGGCCGCCGGGCACCGCCGGCGAAATAATACCCAGCGGACTGACTACCGGCCACCTGGTTCCCGCCGAGACCCGCCGCTTGCCCCTGCACCGTAAGATCGACGTGCGGCAGCATCAGGTTCCGCGCGATGCGTGCGTTCAGATCGTCAATCGCCAGGCGGCGTTGCGACGACGTCCATCTCGGGCCGGACCCGCAGCGCAGCCTGGTACGCCGCTTCATAAGGCATGACCGTGGTGCGGTCGGGCAACTTGCGCGGGATCGTCTTCGAGCACAATCTCCAGTGCCCGCAACTCCGGCGTCAGGTCCGCGCCGATCAGGCGCCGCAGCCCGTCGAGCGCGGCCACGTAGGAATACTGCGCCTGCACCAGATCGGTCTTTCGCTGCGCAACCTGCGTCTCGCGACTGATAGATATCGAGGCTGGCCAGCGCGCCCAGATCGAGCGCCAGCTTATCGCGCTCGTAGGATTTCTGCGCCAGATCCAGCGTCTGCTGCAGCACTTTGATGTTGTCGCGCGCGCGAACGGCGTCCCAGTACTGCCCGGCGGCGTTGGCAACGATGTTCGCGATGGTGGCTTCGGTCTGTTTCGAGGTGATGGCCAGTTGCGTCCGCGCGATCTGCAAGCGGCCCTTTGAACTGGATGCCGTCGCGATTCTGCCAGCAGCGGCTGCAGGATCGAGAACGCGAGCGTCCCGCTGATGCTCGGGTTCAGAAGTGTTGAACGCGCTGTTGTTGGAACTGCGCGTACGCATTGAAACTTGCCGTAGCGGTCTGGCCGGTCGGAAACAGCTGCTGATAGTTGATGAACGAATTTTCCGTCAGGCTGCTCAGCGTGGACGCGCCGCCGATCTGCGAAGTTTGCGGCGTGACCGAACGAAACGTGTTGAACCCGAGCTCGACGGCGGGATCGAAGACCGCGCGCGCGGCCTGGATCTGGTCCGCGGCGGTGTAGACATCCATACGGCTGATGTTGACGTCGGTCGAGTTCTTCAGCACCAGTTCGAGGAACGAATCGACCTTCAGCGTCAGCTTGCCGTTGACGATTCTTTCGGCGATGCCCTGCACGTCGCGCGTCTGCAACGATTTCGGGATTGAAATCTGCGGCGTGACCCAGGCCGGCACAGGCACCGAGGCGCAGAACAGAGTGGCGGGTATCAGGAAGAGGACAGCGAGCTTACTCAAGTCGCTTACCCGTGTCGGTTTACTCATAACGAAGCGCCTCGATAGGATCGATTCGCGAAGCTTTTCTCGCCGGATAAATCCCGAAAATCACGCCCACCGCCACGGAAACGCCAAAAGCGATTCCGATCGACGCCGGCGTCACGATGGTGTTCCACTCCGCCGCCCGCGCGATCAGCCACGACAGGAAATATCCGAACGCAATCCCCACCAGCCCGCCGCCGATTGAAATCAGAACCGACTCGAAAAGGAACTGCCGCACGATGTCGCCGCGCCGCGCGCCGATCGACCGCCGGATGCCGATCTCGCGCGTCCGCTCGAGCACCGTCGCCAGCACGATATTCATGATGCCGATGCCGCCCACCAGCAGCGAAATCGCCGCGATCGCCACCATCACATAAGTGAAGATCGATTGCGAGCGCTGCTGTTCGGCGAGAAGCTCGGCCGGGATGGTCACCGCGAAATCGGCGATCTTGTGATGCGTGGAATCGAGAATCGCGGTCACGACATTCGCCGCGCTGACGCTGTCGGCGCCGGGCTTCAGGCGGATATCGACGCCGTCAAGCTCGTCCTTGTAGCTGCCCGTGTCGAAGAACCGGTATTGAAACGTGTTGAGCGGAACGTAGACGATGAAATTCGGGTCCTGCGATTGCGCCGTCCCCGAGCCCGAGCTGATCTGATTCTGCAGCACGCCCACCACCTGCAGCCACGTGTCGTTGACCTTCACGAACTTGCCCAGCGCCGGGCCGTAGCCCGAGAATCGAGATCTTCGCTTTTTCGCCCAGCACGCAAACCGCGGCGCTGGCGTCATCGCTCTTCTCATCGAAACCCTTGCCTTCCGCGAATTTCCAGTTGTGAATCGGCGCATAAGCCGGCCGGACGCCGTAAAGCTCCGGCAGATCCTGCGACGGCTTCGGAAACACCTGCGCGGGATGCATGCTCCGGCGCGCGGAGATCATCTCGAGCGCATCCACATTGGCCTTGAGGACGCGCACATCGCGCTCGGTGAGCCCCGGCGAAGAGCGCCGGCGCTGCTGCAATTCCTGATCGCTGGTCGCCGGGCGCGATTCGATCAGCAGATTGCGCACGCCCGAGCGTTTCGATGAACCGCAGCGATTCTTCGCGCGCGCCCGCGCCGATCGCAAGCATCCCGATCACCGCGCCGACGCCGAAGATGATGCCCAGCGCGGTGAGAACCGTGCGCGTTTTCTGCGCCCAGAGGTTACTGCCTGCCAGCGCGAAATCCGAAAAATAGCGGGTCCAGAATCATTTCGGAATCGACTGCAGCGCGCCGCGCCGCGGCTCTTTTTCTTTGCGATCTCGGTCGGGATTCGCCAGCGCGACCAGCTGGCCCTCGGCCACGCCCGTCACCACCACGCGCATCTCGTTGCGCCGCACCAGCGTCACGTCTTTCGGTGAAAATTCGCCGTTCGTCTGCAGATAGACAAACGCCTTGCCGTCGTTTTCGAAACAGCGCCTGCGCCGGCAGCGAGAGCACGCCCTTCATCTCGTCCGTCGTGACCACGATGTTGGCGCTCATGCCCGGCCGCAGCTCGGGCGCGGGATTGTCCAGCGCGATCTTGCATTCGAAATGCCGGTTCCACGGCGGTCCGCTGGTTCCGCCAACCTCCTTCACATGCCCTGATAAAGGACGGCCCGGCAGCGCAACGATCCTGATCACCACCTTTTGCCCGACTGAAATATGCCCGCGGTCGAGTTCTCCGATATTCGCGCGCAACTTCCCAGTTCTTCAGATCGGGGATCTCGGCGACCGCCATGCCGGGCCGCACCTGATCGCCCACCTGAAACAGCGGCAGCATCATGCCGAAGAACAGTATATTGCCGCTGGAGTTCTGCTGGATCGAAACATAGCCGTCGCGCGGGCGCCTGCAGCGTCATGGCCTCGATGTTCTCGCGCGCCGTCTTCGCCTGCGATTCGGCTTTGCCGCGCGCCGCTTCCTGGATGCCGATCGCGGCCTCGTTGGTCGCTTTGCGGTTGGCCAGATTGTGTTGCAGTTGCGTCAGATGATCCTTCGCGGCATCGAGCGCGAGCGTATTTTCGCGCGCCAGCAGTGCGGGCAGCAGCGGGTTCCTGCCGGACATCGAGCTCCGCCGTCCGCACATCGCTCTCGGCCTTGCTCAACGCATAGCGGTCCTCTTCATCCTGCGCTTCGTTCTGCGCTCTGGCCTGCGCGAGATGCGCTTCGGCTTCCGCCAGATCGCCTTCCGCTTCTTTCAGTTTGTATTCCTGCTCCGTGGTATCGAACTCCGCCACCACTTCGCCCTTCTTTCACCGGCTCGCCGGGCGTCCTGCAGCGAAGTGAGATGCAGATCGAGGCCGCCCGTCGCCGGCGCGAACAGAACTTCCGGATTGCCGCCGCGCAGTTCGCCGCGCGCCGTTACGTCGAGCGTGACGTCGCCGCGCACCACTTCGGCGATCGGGATCACTTCCGGTCTTCGGCCCGTGATGCTCCGATACGCGCGCACGCCGTACCACGTGGTCGCGCCGGCAGCCGCGCAGACCAGCAGCGCCACCGATCGCGCACGACGCCGCAGCCGCCTTCCGACCTCGCCTCACTTGCTCTCCTGCGGCGGCTCGGCCAGCGTGACCACCGTGCCTCCCGCGATCCCTTCGATCGCCACCTCATCCGGATTCTTCGCCTTCACCCGAACCGTGTGTCGCAACATAGCGGCCGTTGGCCTTCACATAGACCACCGGCTTTGCCGCCGATGATGAAGAGCGCCTTCGCCGGAATGCTGATCGCGTCCGGAATCTTCGTCTCGATCAGATCCGCGCCGGAGTTCATGCCCGGACGCATGCGCGCATCCGGTTTATCCAGCTTCGCGTAGGCGCGGAAGCTGCGCGTGGGCGGCCATTCGTTGAAGCTCTCTTCGGTAAGCGGCGTGATGTCGGCGATCGTCGCCGTGATGGTCTTTTCCGGAAACGCATCCACATGCACCAGCACCGTGTTGCCCACCGCGATCGGCCCGCGGTCGACTTCATCCACCTTGCTCTCCATTCCGAGCGTGGAAAGATCGGGAATCTCCGCGATCACCCCGCCCGGAACCGCGTGATCGCCCACCTTGAACGGCTGCGCGTTCTGCCACCCCTGCGAGTAATTCGGCAGATAATTCACCACGCCGTTGAGCGGGCTTTTCAATTCCATCAGCGAAAGGTGATACTGCGGTGAGTTCCACCTGGCGCTTGGCGGTGTCGCGGCCCCGTTCGAGCGCGGCGATCTTCTGCTCGTTCCCTTTCCCGTGAGTCACCGTGGCCGTCTGCTGCACCTTGAGCTTTTCTTCGGCCAGGCTCGAGATCGATGCCGCTTTCCTCGCCCTGAATCTTGCTCATGATGGCTTGCTTCGACGCCTCGAGCTTCGCCTTCTCGACGTTGTACTGAGCGGTCGAGAGATCGAGTTGTCCTGATCTGCGGTGATCCTCGCCTGCGCCACCGCCTGATCGAGCGTCGATTGCGCCTGTTGCAGCGCCGCCTGTCTTCTCCTGCAGATCCTGCTGCACGCGCGTGGGATCGAACCGGATCACCGGCTCGTCCTTCTTGACCTCGCTGCCCGTCCGGAGCCTCCCAGACGATCTGCAGGTCCTGCACGTCGAGCGGCGCGGCGAGCTGTTCGGAAACCTTGCGCCACCAGTTCTCCGCGGCAGCGCACCAGCACCAGAAACTCGCCCCGCTTCGCGGTCGCGACCGGAAGGTCCGCCGCGGCTTTCGTGCGTCGGAACTGGCGCAGGGCGAATACGCGGAACCGGCCAGCATCAGCAGAAAAACCGACTACGCGAACCACGATATTGCGCCTCATTTCTTGCGCCTCATCGGTTCGGAGCCTCGATATCGACCGCCGCCGAAAGATCCGGCAGAAGGTGGGAATCGCTCTGATCCAGCCGGAAACGCGCCGTGAATGTTTTTACCGACATCCCCAGCGGCGCGGTCGCCACCGGACTGGCCGAGGTGTAGTGCGCGGTGAATTTGATGTCCGGAAATGCATCCAGATGGACAATCGCTTTCGCCCCCGGCACGAGCACCGCGCCATCCGGCTCGCCCACCGAAACCTCGACATCCATCAACGAAGGATCGAAAAGCTTCAGCAGCGGGCTCCCCGGCCACAGCTCATCGCCTTCCTGCGCGTGACCCATGGTGTTGTTATGCCATATATTCTGCAGCGCCACCATGCCCTTGATGGGCGCCTTCACCAGCAGCTTTTCGGAATTTCGCGTCTGCCGCTGCACGGCCACCCGGCCCGGTCGTGTTGCAGTTCCAGCACGCGGAGCTCGGCCTGCCTCGGCCAGATCGTGCGACTTGCTCGACTTCCGCAGGCTCTCGGCATGCTCCCGCGCGTCCGCCAGTTTGACTTGGTTCTTTTCCTGATCGATCGCGCTCAGAACCGGGCCCTTGCGGCTTTCGATTTCGGCCTTCTTGAGATCGGCTTCGGCCTGCTGGAGATCCGCGATGCGTTTTTCGGCGTTACTAGGTGTTCGGCCTTCTTCTCCTCGATCTGGCGGGCGAGGTCCTCGAATTTGGTCTGGGCGTCGCGCAGCAGTTTGAGCTCGTTGGCGCGGTCGAAAGTGGCCAGGGAGTCGCCGACGTTAACCAGCGAACCGTTCTCCGCGAGCGTGGCGAGAGCGAGATTCCCGCCCTGCCCTTCGATGAAAGGGACAAGAATCGTAACCGAATTTACCGCGCGGATCACCCCGGTAGCGCGGATCGGTGCGCTCGGCACGCTGTTCGTCGCGGCCGCGGCGAGGATCGGGACCCAAAGGATAAATGAACGCGCGCGCACGAGTGGATTCTCAGTTAAGACGTTGGGGGCAAAAGAAACGTTGGCTGCAATCGCACGTCCTTAGTGAGACTGTTTCAACTTGTTTATTGTTTCCTGAATTTTCCCTTGGGGAGTGTGGCATGGTAGCCACAACTGTGGGAGAAAGTTTCCACCTCTGCGCGGTGCGGGAAAGCCCTGGCTGACCGACCCTCGAACGGGACCATCCTCCGGAGACCTGCTCGCCACCATCCCCTGAGTTGCGCCAGCGAAAAGTGCTTTTGCAAAACGAAGCCAATTCCGCCTCCTTCCGCCATCGGAACTTTGCCCGCGATTTGATGACTGCGGGCACCTCAACCCGTATATTATGTAAGCGTTACGCAATCTGTCGGAATGCGGAAGGCCGATGAACAGTAGAAACCTCTTGGGTCGGGCGGCATGGTCAATCCCGGCGATGCTCGTGTCTGTCATAAACGCCCAAATCACCCCAACATCACCCACTGCCCATCGCCCGCTCCTCGATAAGTACTGCGTAACCTGCCACAACGACAAACTTAAAACCGGGGGCCTCACCCTCCAATCCGCTGATCTCGCCAAGGTCCCCGAAAACGCCGAGCTCTGGGAAAAGGTGATCAAAAAGGTCCGCGTCGAAGCCATGCCCCCGATGGGGATGCCCAAACCCGACGACGCTGCCCGCGCCGCCTTCGTCGCTTCGCTCGAATCCACCATCGACCAGGCCGCCGCCCTCCATCCCAGCCCTGGGCGCGCCACGCTCCATCGCCTCAACCGCTCCGAATACTCGAACGCCATTCACGATTTGTTCGCGCTCGATATCGACGCCACTTCCCTGCTTCCGCCCGACGACGAAAGCTACGGCTTCGACAACATCGCCGACGTCCTGAAAACCTCCCCATCTCTCCTCGAGCGCTACATGTCGGCCTCGTGGAACATCAGCCGTCTCGCCGTGGGCGATCCCGCCATCGGTCCCGCGAGCGCCATCTATCGCGCCCGCGCCGACCTTTCGCAGAACGAGCACATCGACGGCCTGCCCCTCGGCACGCGCGGCGGCATCAAGGTCAGACATAACTTCCCGCTCGATGGCGAATATCTGATCAAGGTCCGCCTCTGGCGCGTCACTGCCGATATCATCCGCGGACTCGAAGACAAACACCAGCTCGAAATCAGCGTCGACGGCGCGCGCGTTCGCCTTGCTTTATTCGGCGGACCCGAAGATCAGCACCTCAGCGAGACCAACTCCGGCCAGTCCTGCATCGATATCGATGGACGCCTCTCCGTGCGCGTGCCCGTGAAAGCCGGCCCGCATGAAGTCGCCGCCACTTTCCTCACCGGCATCGAAAGCGAAGCGCAGGACGACAACATCCTCAAGCCCTTCATCCGCTCCAATTACGACGTTCTCGATTTCCGCGGAGAGCCCGTAGTCGACCGGCTGACCATCGAAGGCCCCGCGAACGCCACCGGATCCGGCGATACACCCAGCCGCCGCCGTATCTTCACCTGCCATCCGGCGAACGGCGCGGAGAGTGGCGACGCCCTCCCGTGCGCGAAGAAAATCATCTCCGCCCTGGCCCGCCGCGCTTACCGCCGGCCCGTCACCGATAACGATCTCGAAACGCTGATCGGCTTCTATCAGCTCGGCCGGAACAACGGAGGCAACTTCGAGCTGGGCATCGAAGCGGCCATTCAGCGCATTCTCGCCAGCCCCGAATTCCTCTTCCGCTTCGAGCCGGACCCGGTCAACGTCGCCGACAATACGCCCTACCGGCTCGGCGATCTCCAACTGGCCTCGCGCCTGTCCTTCTTTCTCTGGAGCAGCATCCCGGACGACCAGTTGCTGACCGTCGCCGCCGAAGGCAAGCTAAAGGACCCCGCCATTCTCGAACAGCAGGTCAAGCGTATGCTCGCCGACACGCGCGCGCAGGCCTTGGTCACCAACTTCGCCGATCAGTGGCTCTACCTTCGGAACCTCAAAAACATTCAGCCCGATTTCCAGAACTTCCCCGATTTCGACGACAATCTCCGCCAGGCCATGCGGCGCGAAACCGAATTGTTCTTTGGCAGCATCATCGCCGGAGAACCGCAGCGTCCTCGATCTCCTCACGGCCGATTACACCTTCGTCAACGAGCGCCTGGCCCGCCACTACGGGATTCCCAACATCTATGGCACCGATTTCCGGCGCGTTCAAATCACCGATCCCGCCCGCAGAGGCCTTCTCGGGCAAGCCAGCATCCTCACCGTGACGTCCCTGCCCAACCGGACTTCCCCCGTGCAGCGCGGCAAATGGATTCTGACCAATATTCTCGGTACCCCGCCGACCCCTCCACCACCCAACGTTCCGGCGTTGAAGGACAACGAGGCCGGCGCCACGAAGCTTTCACTGCGCGAGCGGATGGAATCCCATCGCGCGAATCGAGCCGTGTAATGGCTGCCACAAGGTGATGGACCCTCTTGGCTTCTCCCTCGAAAACTTCGATGCCGTGGGCCAGTGGCGCAACACCGACGAGGGCTCGAAAATCGATCCCTCCGGGACGCTCTTCAACGGCGCCAGGGTGAATGGCCCTGTGGCTCTCCGCGAAATGCTGACCGGCAAGCCCGAAGTCTTCGCCGGCGTACTCACCGAAAAGCTGATGACCTACGCTCTCGGACGCGGCGTCGAATTCTCCGATATGCCCGCAATCCGCGCGATCTTGAAGGAAGCAGGCAGCAACGATTACCGCTTTTCGTCGATCGTCCTCGGCATCGTAAAAAGCACCCCCTTTGACACCAAATCAAAAAGGACTCAGGATTAAAACCATGAGATTCAATACCAAAACGCATTTGCAAC
The DNA here is from genome assembly GCA_963764845.1 of Terriglobia bacterium. Classification (GTDB taxonomy): domain Bacteria; phylum Acidobacteriota; class Terriglobia; order Bryobacterales; family Bryobacteraceae; genus BOG-234. The sequence continues at coordinate 27,509 of CAVXUE010000005.1, forward strand.
GTCGCACGTTCCTCCGCGGCGTCGGCGTCACGCTGGCATTGCCGTTATTGGATTCGATGATTCCCGCGAACACCCTTCTCGCGAACACCGCGGCCAAACCCAACCTGCGTCTCGGTTTCTGTTACATGCCCCACGGCGCGGTCATGTCGAACTGGACGCCCGTGATGGACGGCGCCGGCTACACCCTGTCGCGGACTCTCGCGCCATTGAAATCGGTGCAGGATTCCGTCCTCGTCCTCACCGGTCTCGCGCACCGCAACGCCGGCTCCCTCGGACCGGGCGATAGCGGCGGCGACCACGGCCGCGGCCCTTCCGTATTTCTCAACGCCTCGCACCCCAAGCGCACCGAAGGCGAAGACGTTCGCGCCGGCACCACCATCGACCAGATCGCGGCGGAAAAGATCGGCCAGGACAATCCCCTGCCCTCGCTCGAACTCGCGACCGAGGATATGACCGGCTTGATCGGCGCCTGTGACGTCGGCTTCAGCTGCACCTACACCAACACCATTTCCTGGAAGACTCCGACCACGCCGCTGCCGATGGAAATCAATCCGCGGAACGTCTTCGACCGTTTGTTCGGTGACGGCGGCACGGCCACCGAGCGCGTGATGCGCCTCCAGCGCGAGCGCAGCATCCTCGATTCCGTTACCGCTGAAGTGAATCACCTGCAGGGCAAGCTGGGCGCGGGCGACCGCAACAAAGTTTCCGAATATCTCGATAACGTGCGCGAAATCGAGCGCCGCATCCAGTTGGCCGAAAAGAAGCAGAGCACCGCGATTTCCGGCGAATTTCCTGCGCAGCCCATCGGCATCCCCGACAATCATGAGGAGCATTCAAAGCTCATGTTCGATCTGATGGCGCTCTCGTATCAGGCCGATGTCACCCGCATTGTCTCTTTCATGATGGCCCGCGAAGTCAGCTACCGGACCTTCCCGATGATCGGCGTCAACGATCCGTTCCACGCCACATCGCATCACCAGAACGATCCCGACAAGCTGGAAAAGCTTACGAAGATCAATACCTATCACGTCGGGCTGATGGCCTATTTCCTCGAGAAGCTCCGCGCCACCCCGGATGGCGATGGCAACCTGCTCGACCATTCGCTGATCCTTTATGGAAGCTGCATGAGCAACAGCAACCTGCACAACCACACCCCGCTGCCGATCTTTGTCGCCGGCGGAGCCAATGGACAGCTGAAGGGCGGCAAGCACATCAAATACCCGAACGACACGCCCGCGGCGAATTTGCTCTTATCGATCCTCGACAAAGCCGATATCAATCTCGACAGCATCGGCGACAGCGCGGGAAGGCTCTCCGGAGTTTAGGATGAAAGCGCTTTCCTTTCTGCTGGTAGCCGCCTCAGGACTTTTCGCAGCCGACACTCGTGTAGTCGACGCGGTGAAAGACCACAACGCCGATGCCCTGCGTTCGCTGATCAAAGAGCACGCCGATGTCAACGCCCCCGAAGCGGACGGCACCACCGCGCTTCACTGGGCCGCGCATGCGAACGATCTGGAAGCGGTACAAGTTCTGCTTAAGGCTGGAGCCAACGCGAAAGCCGCCAGCCGCTACGGCGTGACTCCGCTTTCCGAAGCCGCGACGTACGGCAACGCCGCGCTGGTCGAAGCGCTTCTCAAAGCCGGCGCCGACGCCAACACCCTCACCACCGAACGCGGCGAAACCGTACTCATGACCGCCTCGCGCGCGGGCAACGTGGATGCCGTGAAGACGCTCCTCGATCACGGCGCCGACGCCAACGCGAAAGAAACTTTCCGTGGGCAGACCAGCCTGATGTGGGCTGCGGCGGAAAACCATCCGGACGTAGTGAAGCTCCTTCTTGCCCACCGGGCCGATCCTGCAGTTCGCTCGAACGATCGTGACACCACGCCGCCCAAACTGATGGCCGGCACGCCCGCGGCTCCCATTTCGAGAGGTGGGCTCACCGCGCTCGTATTCGCCGCCAGGCAAGGCTCTTTCGAAGCCGCGAAGTCTCTCGTCGAAGCGGGAGCCGATGTCAATCAGGGCGATGCCGATGGTAACAATCCTCTGCTCATCGCGATCCTGAACAATCACGACGATCTGGCTCAGATGCTGATCGACAAGGGCGCCGACGTGAACGCCGCCAACAAAGACGGCAGAACGCCGTTGTTCACCGCCGTCGAGCAGCACGATGTCGACTGGTCCGACCGTCCCTTCGTCAAGGAGACCGACGCCCTCTCGAGCTTCGACGTCATCAAATCGCTCGTCGAACACAGAGCCGACGTCAATGCCAAACTCACCGCGGCCTCGATCATCAAGAAGGCCGCGCAGGATAGTGCGGATCGCACCCTCGGAATCGGCGCGACCGCCTTCCTGCGCGCGGCAAGAAGCGGCGATGTCGATGTGATGAAGTATCTGCTCGATCACGGCGCGGATCCGAAGCTCACCACCAAAGACGGCGTCACCGCCCTCGCGGTAGCCGCGGGCCTGGGCTACACCGATGCGAACCGCTCCACCGAACCGCAGGCTCTCGATGCCGTGAAACTCTGCGTCAGCCTGGGACTCGACGTCAAAGCAGCTACCGATAAAGGCATGACGGCCCTTCATGGCGCCGCCAGCCGCGGCGCGAATACCATCATTCAGTACCTCGCCGACAACGGCGGCAAAATCAACGCCGCGAACAAACAGGGATTGACGCCTTACGACCTCGCCATGGGCAAGGGCGGCGGAGCGGCCGGACGGCAACCCCCGAAGGAAGTCACCGCGGCTTTGATCCAGAAACTGGGCGGCACGGCCGGAGTGGAAGTCACTACGGTCGCCAAGGCAGAATAAATATATGTCCGAAATCGACGAAGAATCCGGTAGGCCGCCGAGGCTTCCTGAAAGGCGCGGCTGCGGGTGCGGCCGCGCTCGTCGCGAACCCGCCGGCGCGGAGGCGCAGGAACCTGCCGCGCCCCAGGCCAGAACCCCGGCCACTGCCCTGCCCAATGCGAGGCTGGCCGCCGCGGAGTCGGCGCCACCGGCCGCACGCGTCGATGTCTACACGACGGACCGTCCCGGTTCCGATTTCATGGTCGACGTGATCAAGACCCTTGGCTTCGAGTATGTTTGCGCGAACCCCGGATCGAGCTTTCGCGGGCTGCACGAGTCCCTCGTGAACTACGGCGGGAACAAGAGCCCCGAGTTGCTTACATGCTGCCACGAAGAATCCTCGGTCGCGATGGCCCATGGCTACGCCAAGATCGAAGGCAAACCGCTGATGATCATGGCGCACGGCACAGTCGGCCTGCAGCACGCGTCGATGGCGATTTACAACGCGTTCGCCGACCGCGTACCGGTTTACGTCGTCCTCGGCAACATCGCGGACGCTACCTGGAGGCGCAGCGACGTGGAATGGGCGCACAGCGTACAGGATGCCGCTTCCATGGTCCGCGACTACACGAAATTCGACGATGCGCCTGTATCGCTCACCCAGTTCGCGGAATCGGCTGTGCGGGCGTACAAAGTGATGATGACGCCGCCCATGGAGCCGGTCGTTCTTGTCGCCGACGCCGTGCTCCAGGAGGAGCCGATGTCCGACGCTGACAAGCGGACCGCGCGCATTCCGAAACTCACCATGCCCTCACCGCCGGCGGGCGATTCGGGCGCAGTCGCCGAGGTGGCTCGCATGCTCGTCGCGGCGGAGAATCCCGTCATCGTCGCCGGCCGTGTGGCTCGTACTCCGAACGCGATCAAGCTACTGGTGGAACTCGCCGAACTCCTTCAGGCCCCGGTGCAGGATCGGCGCTTCCGGATGAACTTCCCTTCCAGCCATCCTCTCTACGGCGGCGGCAATATCGCCACGGCGGATCTTGTGCTTGGCCTCGAAGTTCCCGGACTTCTGGAACACGACCCACTCCATGACCCCTTACAACCGCATGGGTATGGAGAGCAAGCCGATCACAAAACAAGGCGCGAAACTGATCACGATCTACTCGGGAGACTTGACCGAGAAGAGCAACTATCAGGATCTCGGGCGCTATGCCGAAGTGGATGTCGCTATCGCCGCCGACGCCGAAGCCACACTGCCCTCTCTGATCGAAGCCTGCCGGCGTCTCGTCACCGACGACCGGAAACGCGCGTTTGCCGATCGCGGAGCGAAACTGGCGGAGGCTGCAAAGCGGACGAAACAGCAGGCCATCGAACAGGCTGCGTATGCGTGGGATTCAAGCCCCATCACCACTGCCCGCGTCAGCGCCGAACTCTGGGATCAGATCAAACATGAGGATTGGTCGCTGCTGTCGGACGTCAATCCGTTCTTCAGCAACTGGCCGACCCGCCTTTGGGATTTCCAGAAGCACCACAACTACATCGGCGGACACGGCGCTTATGGCGTGGGATACGGCGCCCCCGCGGCGGTTGGCGCGGCGCTCGCCAACAGGAAGTATGGCCGGCTGAGCATCAATATTCAGTGCGACGGCGATCTCAACTACGCGCCTGGCGTTCTGTGGACCGCGGCCCATCACCACATCCCGCTGCTCAGCATCATGCATAACAATCGCGCCTACCATCAGGAGTTGATGTATGTCGAGGATGCGGCCGCCCGCGCCAATCGTGGCATCGACAAAGCTCTGATCGGTACGGGCATTACCGACCCGAACATCGACTATTCAATGATGGCCAAGGCATACGGAATGTATGGCGCCGGACCGATCTCAAATCCCAACGACCTGGGTCCGGCAATCAGGAAAGCCATAGAAGTCGTCAAGAAGGGCGAACCCGCTCTGATTGATGTCGTCACCCAGCCCCGATGAGAACGATACTGCTTCTGACCGGGGCGCTGCCGATGTTGTTGCTCGCGCAGAACGCCGAGAACGGGAAACGCCTGTTTGTACGCGATGGCTGTTACCAGTGCCACGGTTATGCCGGGCAAGGCGGTATCGCGGGAGCCCGTCTTGCACCGCCCGTATTGAACGCCGCCGGTATGGCCAAATATATCCGACGCCCGGCCGGCGCCATGCCCGCGTTTACGGAAAAGGTTGTATCGGACCAGGACGTGGCCGACATCTACGCATATCTGAAAACGATCCCCGCGCCGAAACCGGTGCGGGACATCCCGTTACTGAATCAGATCGACAAATAAAAACGGCGGCGGGAGTTTTGATCTCCCGCCGCCGGTGGTGTGTTGTGAGGTTACGCGATGACCTATGGTGTGAGGGTCACCGTAATCGTGACAGACTGGGCCTGCGGGGCCACGGCTGTACCGGCAGCGCCCGCCGGAGCCGAGCCTGTATCGTTGACATCGACGACGATGGTCATGGCGCTGACGCTGGGAGCAGCGGTCCCTACCTCCAGAATGCTGGTACCAGTAAGGCTGCTGAAGATCAGGTCGTTCTGGTTGCCCGCATTGCCGGTGTCGGCGCTGCTGGCGTCGATGGTGTAGGCGTAACTGCCCGATCCACCGGTCACCGTCAGGGTAGTGATGGCCGTAGTGGAGCCGCCCGACACGGATATCGAACCAGGAGCGGCGCTGGACACGACCACGTGCAGGTTAACCGTAAACGAGAACGTCACGGTACCGGTCAGGCCAGCCGAATCGGTCGCGGTGACGGTGATGGGGTAGACCCCGGACGGTGTCGTTCCGTCGGTATGGAGGACTCCGGCGGTGGTGATGGTCAGGCCGGTAATCGCCACGGCGGGCGTGGTAATCGCAAACTGGTTGTAAGGAGCGGTGCCTCCGATCGCGGTCACCGTGGCAATGGCGTTATTAAGCGTCCCGAAGGTGCTGGTGGTGACGCTCCCGATGGTGACGAACAACCCGCCGGGGACGTAGTAGCTGAAGCTCTCACTCCCGGTCAGAGGAGTGGCCCCGCCAGTGGTCGCAGTGACCGTGATGTTATAGGTCCCGGCTGTGTCCTCGGCCGGTGTACCGGAGATCACGCCGCTGGCCGTATTGAGCGTCAGCCCCGCTGGCAGCGCGCCGGACGTTACGGCGTACGTCACACCGGCGGACGACCCGCTGTTCGCTCCCGCTATGGTCGTAACGGCAAGCTGGCCGGCGGAGCCTAAAGCATGGCCGATCGCCAGATTGTAGGTTGTGCCGGACGTGAAGGCCGGCGTAATGGTCATCGCCAGCGCCGGCGTAACCGGTATCATGACGCCCGCCTGGGAGGTCACACCGCCGACCGTGATGAAGACCGGCAGTAGCGCCGGGGTCGTGAGGTTCGTGAGCTGGGTCCCGGCCATGGGAGTGGCGGGCGTGTAGCCCGTGTAGAACGTGTTCGTGGCCGACGGGAGCACCAGGTTGATCTGGTAAAGGCCGGTAACCGTATTCGCTACGAATGCGGCATAGTTGATGACAGCGGCTACGCCGCCGACTGTGGCCGTGGGTTCGGTGCCGATCGTTGTTGAAACGGCTATGCAGGGGGGAAACTTAGTCGAATCGAACTCACCCACGGTACTCTGGAGAACCACGCCATCGAGGGTAGACTGCGTATAATTCGGCATAACGCTGGTGCCCAGGGCTCCCTCATATGCGGCGGCGCTGATACAGCCGGCCGTGCCGAGGGCGACACCGGTGACGGGAACACCCAAGCCTGTCACGTAGACCTGAACGGTGTCGGATGTCGCACCGTTGCGCATACCGGCGGGATTCGCGGTCGTCACCAGCGCGTAGGTGGCCGCCGCGAGAGCCGCGGCCTGTCCCTCACCGTCGGAACCGACCGTGAAGATTCCGGGGTCGGTGGGCACCGTGTTCACGGTGAACGGAAGACTGCTTGCAACAGTCGACGGGGTACACCCGACGCCGCTCGACAGCAGCGGGCAGCCGAAATTGGCGTAGACGTCATATTGCGCGTTGGCAGCCGTTGAAACGGCGCCGGGAACAATTGCATTGATCTGACCGTTGGTGGCGAAGAGCAGGGCTGCGGGAATGCCATTCGTGGTCGCGTTGTGCACAAAGAACGTCACGCTCACCTGACGGCGCGTATCCACAGCGGGTGGAGTGGGCGCGACGCCATCCGGGCTCAGCGCGAAGGGAAAAATCACAGTGTTCGCGCTTGGGCTGGCCAGCATGATCGTGGTGGTGCTGCAGTTGGTGGCGACCGTACCGGCCGAACAGAAGTTAGCTCCCCAGAGGCTGATCATGTCGTAGGGAGCGACATTCGGAGGGTTTCCACTTGATGTCTCGATAAAGGACGACGAACTCGTAATCCCGTAGATAATCGGCTGGCTGCCGATGGTAAGGATCTGGGATCCGGTCGGAATGGTGCCGGTGCCGTTGACAACGCCGATGTCTACGGCCCCTCCCGCGCCGCTCAGAGCAAACGGAAGATTCGCGTCCGTGATTGTGGGAACGACAATCTTCATGGAGATATGCGATGCGTCAATTACCTGGGAAACGGTGACATCGCTGTCGGTGTTGAGTATCCCCGGGGGCGTCCCGGTCACGATACCCACTTTCGTTGCCAGACTCGGATTGGTGCCGCCGACGAATCCGGAGCCCGTCAACGTTACGTAGAATGTCTGTCCCGCGGCAGCCGTGGGCAGGGACGCGGGGAACATGCTGGTCAGAGTAGCCGCGGGAGAGCCGACCGTGAGATTGATGACCACCACGATCGTTGAGGCAGGGCTGCCCCAGGTGACGGTCACCGTCCCGCTGACGACGGTGCCGGGGGGGGACGACTGGAACAGTGACGGATTATAGGTGACACTGATACTCGAGCCGAAACTATACGCGAGTCCCGTTGTCTGCTCGCCGGTGGTCAGCTGGGGCGCAAGAATGCCTCCCGTAGTAATGGAGTATGGAATGGGGGAATCGGTGGATGCCAGTGTGAATGTGCTGACGGGGATGGCTCCGCCCAGTATATAAGCGACATTCATCGGGTTGGCGGAAGTGAGCTGCAGCGTCGCCGGTTTGTTGGTCACCAGCAGCGTGATGGGTACGGGATAATCGCCGGCCCCGGAGACCGACAGAAAGACTGTCGCTGTATAGGTACCCGGCGCCAGGTTATCGGCCGCGGTCGTCGTGCTGAAACTCATCGATTTGCCCCCGGCAGGCACCACCGCACCCGAGAGATTCGCAGTGAGCCAGATCGGGAGAGTGGCCGTGTTCACGAGAAAGTACACGCCGGTGATATTCGAAGTCACAAGGACACTCTGCACGGCCGCGTTCTCCGAACTCTTGATGTAGGACATCGCGATCGACGTCGCGGCGGGAACCGGCGTCACCGTCAAAGGGCTCCTGGTGGAAGCGTTCAGGGTGACCGTGACGGTTTGAGAGACCGCGGGCGGAGCTGCAAGCGGAAGCGCGTAAGTCTGCTGGACGCCGAGGAAGGCTCCGCATCCGGCTGTAGCGGAAACAGTGAAGTTATAAGAGGTCGCGCCGGCGCTTCCCGCGGGCGCCGTGGGGCCCAGTTGCAGCCAGCCTGGCAAACCCGCCGTAGTGGCTGTGAATGGGGTCCCTCCATTGGCCGCGGATGTTACCGTGACGAATTGGGGAGCGCCAGGCGCGTAGAAAGCCGGGTTGGGCCCGGCGGCAGCGACGTATGCGCACGTGATCGTCACATTTGCGGCGACGAGCGGGGATACCGTGGAGGTGAGCGTAGCAGTCACGACCGGCAGAACGTCGTTCGTCACCGAACCCTGGCTGATCAGGCCCACGTTGGCCTGAACCGTAAACTGGGGCGTGATGCTGTTGACACCGGCGTTTGACGTGGATAAGCCTACGCAGCCGGGAACCGAGTTGATCGTGAAAATGAGCCCCGCGGTGTTTGTCGTTGAGGTCAGGATGACGGCAGCGGGTGGGGTTATTTTGAGCCCGGCTATCTGGACCACGCCAACCGTATAGGTATTGGTGCCGGTCGGCGCCGGGAACGCATGAACCGTGATGGTCTGGCCAATGCCGGGCGGGCCGGTCAAAGTGCTGCACGCGACGCTGGGGGCAGTTATGGCTACCGTGCCTGTCGCGGATGACGACAGCACGGTGGCGCGCATGCTCCCGGCACAGAACGTGAGCACCAGCAATCCGCCGAGCGCGCGCATGATTCGTCTTCCTGATACCGATGAGTCCATGGAGGACCTTCCTTTTCGCGAGGATTTTCTCCACGACATCGCGGGGAGGCGACCAATTTCCAATCGCTTTGAGACTTATCGGCTGCTTACCCTAATGCTTTAGATTTTTGGAGCCGCGCACCTTGCCAGGAAGTAATATCTCTCCTTTCATAAGGAGCACTAAAGGGCCGAGCCACGCGTGATCGCACATCTCGGTGTCGTAAAGAACAACCGACTGCGCCCCCACTTCGCAGTCCGCTCCGATGCGGATCCGTGATGTCTTGAGCACACGGTCTTCAAAGAGGTGGGTCTGCACGATACAGTCTGTGTTCAATACGGAACGGTCGCCGATTTCGACAAGGTCGAACTCAAGAAATCCGGTCGTCTCGAGGTAGACCCGACGACCGATCCTGACGCCCAGCAGGCGCAGATACCAGGGGAGAAAAGGAGTACCCCGGAGCACCTCCAGCGCAATAGGCGAAGCCAGGAATTCGAAAAGAGCGTTCACCAATTCCATGCGCCAGACGTACGCGCTCCAAAGGGGTTGACGGCAAGGCTCGTAGCGCCCCATAACGACCCACTTCGACACCGCCACGGCAAGAATCGCCGATATGCAGCCTGCCGCGAACAGCACCGGCAAGACCGTCAGCGTGATCGCGGGACCGGAGCGGCTCCAAAGATCGAGCGCTGTCTCGAGGGCGCCGACCGTTACGAGGAGGAATCCGGCGCCCGGCAGCGTCACGCGCAGGATCTCAAAGCATCCCCGAGCCCATTGCAGTCTGCGGGACGGGCGAAACGTTCGTTTTTCCGCAACTTCAGATGTGGTCTGGCGGCATGGCAGAAAAACCGGAGGCGAGCCCAGCCAGGAAGCTCCCCGGCGCGCGGCGAGGCTCCCGTCGGAAGGAACGATGGTGAGCACGCCCACGAGCGACTCATCGCCAAGCGAAGTGCCTGCCGGAATCACAGCGCTGTTCCCCACGAACACTCGACTGCCCAACCGTGTCGGGGCCAGGGTTAACCAGCCATCCTCGACCCGCGCGGCGCCGAGCGATACTTCGTCCGCGATGAAGCAGTCCTCTCCGATGTCGAGCAGATCCGGCGTGGTCACACTGGCCGTCGATACCTCGGCAAAGCGCCCGAGCCTCACCCCGAGGGCTCGGTACCACGGCTTGAGGAAGAGCGTGGCGTGCAGCGGCCCGGCGACATCCACGCTCAGAGCAAGCAGTTGTTCCACCACCCAGTTCCGAACATAGAACCACCCGTCGACCGGGAAGCTCCCCGCGCGAACTCTGCCAATCAACAGCCATTTGAGGAGCACGACCAGGGCGGTCAGACAGACGATGAATGACGCGCCGACCAGCGGCGCAGCCAGGTAGAAGAGAAGCTGCCCGGGGTTAAAGCGAGTGAGGATCATGACTCCGGGCACGAAGGCCATGAGTTCGACGAGCGGAAGACAGCAGATGAGCGCTGTGTAAAGAACCATCAGAGCGATGCGATGGATCCCGCTTCGCGCCGGAGGACGATTGTGTTCCACCGTCTCTCGGGGAATGTGGCGCGGCGGAGAACCAGCCCATGTCTGGCCGGCTGGAACTCTCGCGCCCGTTTCCAACAGCGAGAGATCCTCAAGCCGTGCGCCATCTTCCATAACCGTATCCGGCGCAAGAACGGACTTTGTGCCCACGAAACAATGCGCTCCGACGCACACCGGCCCGATCTCGACGAAGCCATCCTGCACCGTATAACCGAGAAGCGATGCCCGTTCGTCCACGCTTGCGCCGTCGCCTATCGAGATCACGTCGAAAGCAGCGAGCATGCTGGTCGCGACATGCGCATCCTTGCCAATCCGGGCGCCGAACAGGCGATATACCAGAGGCAGCAGCGGCGTTCCGCCCAGACGCCCCAGCGGCAGGCTTCTGACGAGCGTCTGCACAAACCACCACCGCAGATACCATACGCCCCACAGCGGGTATCTTCCGGGTGGTATGCGGCCCAGCAGACTCCACTTGGCACAGACTGCGGTCAGTATGAGGACGGGAAGCAGAGCCATGCTGCTCACCGCGGCCCACGCCGTCGATTCGAGCGCCGGATGATGCCGGGCAAGAATGAAGTAAACCAGCCAGGGTGTAATCCACTGCGCTCCGCGGAATCCGAAGGCGAAGTAGAGAGTGGCAAACTGAGCCACGCCCGCGAGGAAGTGCTTGAGACGCACGTTTCGCCCGGCGTCCGGCGGGCCACGCGGCGGCTCTGGTGCGCCGGCGGAGAAATCCGCCAGCAGCGCCAGTTGTGCAATGGTCGGGTTCCGGTAAACGTCCCGCACGGTTAAAGACGCGAACCTCGCGTCTTTCCGGAGTTCCGAAACCATGCGCGCGGCGAGAAGCGAATGACCGCCCAGATCAAGGAAGAAATCATTCCCGGTCGATATTCCGGTTGTGCCAAACAGGTTGCTCCAGACCTCAAGTAATCTACCTTCGGTGTCGCTCTCCGGACTGCCCGCACTTGTCCCCAAGCGGGCTCTCGCGGGCCACCGCGGTTCCGGCAGAGCTGCGCGATCGAGCTTTCCGTTCGGCAACCGCGGCAGGTCGTCCACAGTCTCGATGAGCGACGGCACCATCCATTGGGGGAGCCACCGTCTCAGTTGAGCGAACAGAAGCTCCTGGTCCGGATGCGTTCCGTCCCGGGATACGATATAAGCCACCAGCTGCGGATCTCCGCGCGCATTTTCGCGCAGGCAGCACGCCGCGGCCCGAACGTTATCGACTCCCATCAGCACCGCCTCGATTTCACCCGGCTCCACGCGCATTCCCCGCAGCTTGACCTGGCCGTCGGCGCGCCCCAGAAATTCGATGTCGCCTTCACGGTTTACACGGCCGAGATCGCCGCTGAGGTAGATCCGGCCCCCGTTCCCGTAGGGAATAAACCTGGCGCGGGTTTCTTCGGGAAGCCCCTTGTAGCCGCGCGCGACCCCCGCGCCTCCGATACAGATCTCTCCGGCCTCACCTTCACGGACCGGTCGATGGTCCTGGTCCAGGATTTGAACATCGTAGCCGGGAACGGCCTTGCCTATCGTGACAGGCTTGTCCGGGAGAATATCGGCGTAGGTTGCGATGACTGTTGTCTCGGTGGGCCCGTAGGTGTTCACGATCCGCCGGCCGGGGCGCACCCAGCGTGCGGCCAGCTGGTCCGGGCACCGCTCGCCACCCAGGATCAGCAGGCGCACCGAAGGCACATCCCGATCGAGCATCGAGAGCATTGTGGGAACGCAGGAAAGCACCGTCACTCCGCACTCCGCGAGGCGGCGTGAGAGATCCGGACCCGCCTGCGCGATCTCGGGCGTCGCCGCGACAAGCGCGGCTCCCGCATGAAACGCGAGCCAGATCTCCTCAATCGAGAGATCGAAGAAAAGCGCCGCGCCCTGATAGACCCGATCGTCCGCGCGCACTTCGAAGATATCGGCCTCGGCGCGCACGATATGGCTTGCATTCCGGTGCTCCACCATCACACCTTTCGGTCTGCCGGTGGTTCCGGAGGTGTAGACTACGTAGCAGAGATCGCGCGGATTGGCACAGGCCTCCGGCGGCAGCGCTTCCGGGCTCTCTTCCGCGATTTCCGCGGCGTGGGCAGCCAGTTGAGCGGCCGTCAGAATCACACTGGCGCCGGAATCCTCCAACATCCACGCGATACGATCCGATGGCCAGTCGGGATCGATCGGGACATACGCCGCTCCCGCTTTGAGTATGGCGAGGATCGCGCAATAGGCGTCGATCGAACGCGGCAGCATCATCGCGACAGATGCGCCCAGCCCCGCACCGCGGCGAAGCAGGTAGCGGGCCAGCCGGTTCGCCCGCGCATCGAGTTCGCCGTAGGTGATGGTCCGATCCCCGGCGACGACCGCGACCGCATTGGGCCGGGCTGTCGCCTGCGCCTCAAAGATCCCATGGAGGACCTGCGTCGAGCTGCCGAGCGCCGGATCGCCCGGGACTCGCCGTGGGCGGGCCGCGCCTGCAATCATCTTGAAGCATGAGAGTGAAACGGCGGCCGGAACTTCTCAGGCGGTGCCAATAAAAAGAGGGCGGACCGCAAGGCCCGCCCTCTTTGACGACCGGGATTGTTCCCGATCAGGCGACCGTGGTCGCTTTCAGCTTCTCGCGCTGTTCGCGCAGCACGGCTTTGCGGCTCAGCTTGATTTTGTTGCCTTCGAGGCCGATCACCTTCACCAGAATCTGATCGCCTTCCTTCAGCTCGTCGCGCACTTCCTTCACGCGATTTTCGGCGATCTCGCTGATGTGCAGCAAACCGTCGGTGCCGGGGAAGATTTCGACGAACGCGCCGAAATCGACAATCCGAACCACTTTGCCGAGATAGGTCTTGCCCACCTCAGCGGTCGCGGTGAGGTCGCCGATGATCTGCAGCGCTTTGTTGGCGGCAACCGGATCGTTCGACGCCACATGGATCGTGCCATCGTCCTCGACATCGATCTTGACGCCGGTCTGCTCGATGATGCCGCGGATGACTTTGCCGCCGGGTCCGATGACGTCGCGGATCTTATCCTGCGGGATCTTCATCGTGTAGATGCGAGGCGCGTAGGGCGACATGTCGCCGCGCGTCTCGCTCGAGAACCTTGCCCATCTCGCCGAGGATGTGCAGGCGGCCGCGGCGCGCCTGTTCGAGCGCTTCCTTCATCAGCGTGGTGGTGACGTTGGGCACCTTGATATCCATCTGAAGAGCGGTGATGCCGTCCTTCGTTCCGGCGACCTTGAAATCCATATCGCCGTAGTGATCTTCGGCGCCCGCGATGTCGGTCAGGATGGCGTACTTGTCGCCTTCCTTCACCAGACCCATCGCCACGCCGCCCACCGGCGCCGAGATCGGCACACCGGCATCCATCAGCGCGAGGCTCGCGCCGCAGACCGTGGCCATCGAGCTCGAACCGTTGGATTCGAGAATGTCGCTGACGACGCGCAGCGTGTAGGGGAATTTCGCTTCCTCGGGAAGCACCGCGCTGACCGCGCTTTCCGCCAGCGCGCCGTGGCCGATTTCGCGACGGCCCGGTCCGCGCATAAACCCAACTTCACCAACGCTGAACGGCGGGAAGTTGTAGTGCAGCATGAACCGCTTGAAAGTTTCGCCGGGTTCGAGCATTTCAATGCGCTGTTCGTCATCCTTGGTGCCGAGCGTGACGGTGACCAGCGCCTGGGTTTCGCCGCGGCGTGAAGAGCGACGAACCGTGAGTGCGCGGCAGAACACCGGCTTCTCCCCAGATGGCGCGAACTTCGTCGAAATCGCGGCCATCGGGACGGCGCCGGGCTTCCAGCATTTCGTCGCGGAACATGCGCTCCTTGAGAGCGTTGAAGGCCTTGTTGGCTTCGTCTTTCTGTTCGTCCGCGGCTTCTTCGACCACGCGGTCGTGCAGGGCATCGACGCGCGCGTAGCTTTCGAGCTTCTCGTATTTCTTGGTGTTGAGGGCGTCGGTCAGTTCGGCGCGGATCTTCTTATCGATCGCGTGCCAGAAGCGCGGCGTCGAGTTCCTTCGGCGTGAATACTTTCTTGGGCTTGCCCGCGGCTTTGACCAGCTGCTTCAGGACGTCGATGATCTTCTGGCAGGATTCGAGGCCATGCTCAAGAGCGCCGAGCACTTCCTCTTCGGAAACCTGCTGCGCGCCGGCTTCCACCATGACGATCCCTGGTCGCTGCCCGCAACGATGATGTTGAGTTTCGAGGCGCGGGTTTCGGTATAGGTCGGGTTCGCGATGTACTTGCCGTCCACCATGCCGACGCGCACGGCGCTGACGAGATGGTGGAACGGAATATCGGAAATGGCGAGCGCGGCGCCGGCGCCGACGATGCCGAGGACGCCGGGATCGTGTTCCGGATCGGCCGAGAGCACCATGGCGATGATCTGCGTCTCGTTGAGATAGCCTTCCGGGAACAACGGGCGCATGCGGCCGGTCGATCATGCGGCTGGTGAGCGTTTCCTTTTCCGACATCCGGCCTTCGCGCTTGATGTATCCGCCCGGAATCTTGCCCGCGGCATACGTGTATTCGCGGTAATCGCAGGTGAGGGGGAAAAAGCTCTGGTTGGGTTTCGGTTTGGGCGCGGTGCAGGCGCTCACGAGGACAACCGAATCGCCCCAACGGACGACTACGGAGCCGCTTGCCTGTTTGGCGATCTTGCCGGTCTCGATCGTGAGCTTGCGGCCGTCGAGATCGATTTCAAATGTTGTGTACGTTCATCTATAGGTTCTGTGCCGGGTTACGTTCCCCGGACATCCTTTCTCTGCCGCAGATTTGCATCGGCGGAATCTCGAAATTTGACGAGGGGAGAGGACAGGAGGGAGGCAGGCCGCGAACATACGCGCGCCTGCACTGCAAAGAACACCACTGCTTCGAGTAATGAACCCCGATTACAACTAGTGGCGGATTGAAAGCTTCACCAGAACATTCTTGTAGCGCTCGGGGCTGTTGACCTTGAGATACGTCAACAGCCTGCGGCGCTTCGCCACGAGGCTCAACAGGCCCCGGCGCGAAGAATGATCCTTCTGATGAGTTTTGAAATGCTCAGTCAGTTGAACGATGCGGTCCGTCAACAACGCGATCTGCACTTCCGGCGACCCGGTATCCGATTTGTGCGTCTGATTCCGGGCAACAATCTGCCGCTTTGCTTCTGCCACCAATGCCATCTAAAGGTTGCTACTCCTTGTCTTCTCTTTTCTCGTTTTGTATCAACGCCAGTGTAACACAGTTTGAAGCCATGCTTCGAGGGCGGGATCGTTGAAGTCGGCGACCGCGAGCGAGACACCGGCAAGATCGTTATGTGTAGTAGCGATGCCCACCACACGCATTCCCGCCGCCAGCCCGGCTGACACGCCTGTATAAGAGTCTTCGAAAACCACGCACTCCGCTGGCGTTATGCCCAGTTCATCGGCCACGCGCAGGTAGATTTCGGGATGCGGTTTAGGATTCGAGACCTGGTGGCCGTTCACAATCACGCGAAAAAAAGGCCTGAGCCCGGTTTCGTCCAGCACGAAATCCACGTTGGGCGGTTCGGCGTTGGTTGCCACCGCGAGAGCGAGATCCGGTGCCGAACGAGGAATTCGCGAATCCCCGGCACCAGCGCTTCATTGATGTGCGGCTTCATCATTTCGCGATAAAGCGTTTCTTTGGCTGCGCCATGGGCGAAGAGTTCCGCGTCACTCAAGATCCTCGCCGAAAAATTCACGGATGAGTTCGTCGTTCCGTTTCCCGTACATTTGTCTGCTGCATGGCTTCCGTCATCTCGACGCCAAGACCGCGGTTGTACTCCTGCCACGCGATGCGATGCCAGGGGTTCGAATCGACAATGACACCATCCATGTCGAAAATCAGTGCGCGGATATGTCTGCCATCCGTTACTTTATTTCCGCAGGCCGCAGCTCCTGCTCGATCCAGGCAAGATAATTCGGCGAACCTTCCACGATGGGGATCGCAATGACCTCGGGCACTTCGTAGGTGTGCGCGGATCTCCAGTTCTGCCCGTAGCGCTTCGAACCTACCGCGCGTGGTCTTGATGATCAGGAGCCACTCGGCGGAATCTTCGACCTTGCCTTTCCACCGGTAAAAACTGCGCACCGGCGCAACGACATTGACACACGCGGCCAGGCGCCCATCGATTACGCGGCGCGCGAGACGTTCGGCTTCTTCGGCGGAAGCGCAGGTGCTTAATACAACAATTTTATCCGTCATTCCAGGGTATGTTTTGTAGAACATTCCTGCCATTCGATGTTACTATTATCTCCACCATTTTAATGAGAATTTCGGTCGTCAAAACCGCTTATGCATTGATTGTGCTCTGCGGGATTATTTATGCATTTGTCGAGTTGCGCGGGCCGAACGGGATTTCCGGATTGCTCGAAAAGCGGCGGATCGTTCATGAGTACGAACTGAGCAATGAACAACTGCATCGCGAGATCGAGCAGAAGCAGGAACGGATTCAGCGCCTGGAAAAAGATCCCCGCGAACTGGACATCGAAATTCGCCAGCGGCTGAAACTGGCCGGCCCCGGCGAGAAAATCTACATCATCGACGATAAGAAAAAGTAGCTTACTCTTATCCGGCCGCTTCTCCTACGGCGCGCGATAATGGACCAATTGCCGGAAATCGAACCACAGCAGGCGCGAGTCGACATTCTCACTGTCGTCAGTATCGCCGTCGTCGCTTATATCCTCGGCAATGTACTGCACGAAGGCGCAGGCCATGGCGGCGCCTGTCTGCTCACTGGAGGTACGCCGCTCGTGGTCTCCTCGGTTCACATGGAATGCAGCGCGGAAGGACGCCTGGTCGATGCCGGCGGAACCATCATGAACCTCATCGCCGGAGCCGTGTTCTTCGCCCTCGGCCGGATCACGAATGAGCGGTCCTCCCCGCGCCTCAAATACTTCTTCTGGATTTCCATGACGGTCAACCTTTTCACGGCCACCGGCTATTTCCTGTTTTCCGGAATCGGCGGTTTCGGCGACTGGGCGGAATTCATCAAAGGGCTCGGTCCGCAATGGCTATGGAGGATCGGACTGACCCTGCTGGGCGCCGTCACCTACGGGCTCTCGGTGCGCCTCAGTCTGCTCGAACTGCGTCCTCTGATCGGCAGCGACAAAGACTCACGCATCGCCCGCGCCCGCGAACTCTCCAAGCTCCCGTATTTCGCCGGAGGCATCCTGGCATGCGTGGCCGGCGCGCTCAACCCCGTAGGCTGGATACTGGTTGCCCTTTCCGCCGCCGCGTCGACCTTCGGCGGCACGTCCGGACTTCTCTGGATGATCGACTGGCTCAGCGGCAACCGCATTCCATTGGGCTCTGCGCCGGAGCCGTCGCCCATCCTCAGAAGCTGGCCCTGGGTAGTGACCGCGGCCATCATGGCCGTGGCTTTCATCGTCGTGCTGGGGCCGGGACTGCGCCTCGCGGTCAAGCCGATTTGATCTCCGTCCACAAACGATCGCGATATCGCTGCGCCGCCGAAGGCAGCGCCGTCGGCCACACTCCCCGGCGATAAATCTCATCCGGCGGATAGAGCACCGGGTCGCGCGGCAGCATTGCCTCGCGCCGCGCCGTTCGCGGTCGCGGTTTCCGCCACGCGCGCATTGGCCGCGGCCACATCCGGGCGCAGCAGAAATTCCAGAAACTCATGCGCCAGCTCGTAGCGCTTGCTCTCGCGCAGAATCACCGCGCAGTCGCAGTAAAGCGGATAGCCCTCCCCGGGATAAACGAACCCGAGCTTCGCGTTGCCGCGAATCGCCTGCGCGGCGGTGGTCGACCAAAGCTGCGCCGCCAGCACATCGCCCGAAACCAGCTGATCGCGCACCTCGGCGTTCAGATACGCGCGCAGCAGTTTCTTCTGCGCAGATCGCCTCCGCCTTCGCCGCCTGCAACTGGCGGTCGTCGGTCGAGCCAAACGGATAGCCGAGCTTCTGCAGGCACGCGCCGATGGCGTCTTCGGGATCGTCGAGCATCGTCAGCCGTCCGCGCAGAGCCGGATTCCACAAGCCCGCCCAGCCGCGCGGCTCGGCCGTCTGCGCGCGGTTGTACGCAATGCCGGTCGCGTTCCACATATAAGGAACGCCCCAGCGCAGTTCCGGATCCCATGCGGGCTGTCTGAAACCGCGCGTCGAGATTCCCCAGCGAAGGCAGGCGCGCATGGTCGAGGTTCGCGATCAGCCCGTTGCGCGCCATCGGGAGCGAGGCGGCTGTGAGTCGGGAAACACGACGTCCCAGCCGGAGTTGCCGGTCATGACTTTCGCCAGCATCTCCTCGTTGCTTTCGTAGGTGCCGTAGCGGAGGCGCACGCCGCGCTCGCTTTCGAAGCGCGCGAGCATGGCGGGATCGATATAGGTCGACCAGTTGTAGACGTTGAGGCGCGGGCGCCGATCGCGCGCGCAGCGCAATCAAAGCGCCGCCCGCGGCCGCGAGGAAGGTCGCGCCGGTTCATCGTTCCTGCAGCCTCTGCGAGACGAGAATGATCGCGCCGAAAGCCACCACGATCAGCGCCGAGACCGCATTCACCACCGGACTCACGCCGCGCCGCGCCATCGCATAAATCACCATCGGCAGCGTTTCCGAATCCACGCCGGCCACCAGGCTGGTAATCACATAATCGTCGAACGAAACCACCAGCGCGAGCAGTCCCGCCGCGGCGATCGCCGGCGCGAGCGAAGGCAGCGTCACGCGGGAGAATGCGTGCCATTCGCCCGCGCCCAGATCCATCGCGGCTTCTTCCAGCGTGCGGTCGTAGTTGCGCAGCCGCGCGGAAATCACGATGGCGACGTAGGCGATCGAGAACGCCACGTGCGCAATGATCACCGTGTAGAGCCCGAGGTGCAGATGCAGGAACCGGAAGGCCCACTGGAACAAGCGCCAGCAGCGAAACGCCCGTCACGATCTCCGGCGTCACGAGCGAGAGGTACAGCGCTCCCGGAGAGCACGGGCGCGCTGCGTCTCCAGATGCCGTAGGCCGCCAGCGTTCCGATGACCGTGGAGAGAACGGCCGCCGACAACCGCGATGATCACGCTGTTGATCAGACCTTCGGCGAGCTGCGGATCGTTCATCGCCGCCTGATACCAGCGCAGCGAGAAGCCTTCCCATACCGTGAAGCGGCTGGCATTGAAGCTGAACACGATCAGGATCAGCAGCGGCGCATGCAGAAACGCCAGCGCGAGCTGCGGCGTAAATGCCCAGCGCCTGCTGCTGCTTCACATCAACTCCCGCGCCACGCGGCTGCGCATCAGAGCGGCCAGAAGCAGCGCGCTCGCCAGCATCAGAACCAGCGACGCCGCCGAGCCGAACGGCCAGTCGCGCGCGGTCGTGAACTGGTTCTGCACCAGATTGCCGAGCATCACGGTCTTGCCGCCGCCGAGAAGATCGGGCGTGAGATAAGCGCCGAGGCACGGGATGAAGACGAGCACCGAGCCGGCCACAAATCCCGGCGCCGAGACCGGAAGAATCACGCGCCAGAGCGTCGCCCAGCGGGCGCGCGCCGAGATCGGCCGCGGCTTCGAGCAGCGCCGGGTCGAGGCGTTCGAGCGTGGCATACATCGGCAGCACGAAGAACGGCAGGAAGTTGTAGACCAGCCCGATCAGCACCGCGCCATCGTTATAGAGCAGCTGCAACGGCGCCGCGATGAAGTGCAGGCGCATGAGCACGGTATTGACCAGGCCGGTATCGCGCAGAATGAAAAGCCAGGCGTAGGTGCGCACCAGGAAGCTGGTCCAGAAGGGCAGCAGCACCAGTTGCAGGTAGAGATTCTTCCGCCGCCCCGCGCGCGAGATGAAGAGCGCCAGCGGAAAGCCGAGCAGCGCGCACAGCGCGGTCGCAAGGGCCGCGATCCAGACCGAGCGCCAGAGGATGGCGAGATAGAGCGGATCGGCGAGGCGGGTGAAATTTTCCAGCGTCCACGGCTGTTCCACGCCGCCGTAATCGCCGCGCGTGAGGAAACTGTAGGCGCAGACGATCGCCAGCGGAGCGGCGAAGAACAGCGCCATCCAGACGCGCGCGGGCAGAAGAAACGAGCTCGCCTCATTCGAAGCGCACTTCGTCCGCCGGGTTCCAGTGGATCCAGACGATCTCGCCTTCGCGAAAATGATTCTGCTCGCGCGGCAATTCCGCGATCGCGCGCCCGCCGTCGTCGAGCGCCGCGTTCAGGTGAACGCAGTTGCCGAGGAACAGAGAACTCTCGACCGCCGCCCGTCGGCAGGGCAATCCTTCCGGCTTCTCGCGCGCGACGCGCGTGGATTCGGGCCGCACGCCCGCCTTGCCGAACCAGTTGATCGCGCCGAGAAATCCGGCGACGAACGCGCGTGGCCGGGCGCAGATAGACCTCTTCGGGCGTGCCGAACTGCTCGATCCGGCCCTGGTTCATCACCGCCACCTGGTCCGACATCGAAAGCGCCTCTTCCTGATCGTGCGTGACAAACAGAAACGTGATGCCGGTCTTGCGCTGCATCGCTTTCAGTTCCGCGCGCATCTGCTTGCGGAGTTTGGGATCGAGCGCGGCCAGCGGCTCGTCGAGCAGCAGCAGTTGCGGCTCGAGCACCAGCGACCGCGCCAGCGCCACGCGCTGTTTCTCGCCGCCGGAAAGCTGCGCGGGCGTGCGGTCGCGTTTGTCCGCCAGCTGCACCAGTTCGAGCGCGCGCAGCGCGCGCGCTTCCGCGATCCGCCACGCCCCGCTCGCGCAGCCCGAACTCGACATTGCGCAGGGCGGTCAGATGCGGAAACAGCGCATAGCTCTGAAAGACCGTGCTGACGTCGCGCTGCTAGGGTTTCAGATCGTTGACGACCGCGCCGTTCAGCAGAACTTCGCCGGCGGTCGGCTGTTCGAATCCGCCGATCATCCGCAGAGTGGTCGTCTTGCCGCATCCGGAAGGGCCCAGCAGCGAGTAGAAACCGCCGCGTTCGAGCGCCAGACTCACAGTGATCGACGGCGCGATGACCCGGGAAATCCTTGACGACCTGGCGCAGTTCGAGGACGGGCGGCTGATTCATGCGATGTGACAGGCTCCGGCTAATCGTATCTTAGCGGCGTTTGGAGCCTGAAACCCAAAGCCGGGGTCAGTATGTCTATGGATATACTGGAAGATCAGGAGATTCGAAATGAGCGCGCCACCGCAATATCCTTACCCTGCCCCGCCCCCGCCGCCGAGCAGACAAATCAAGAGCATGATGACGGCCCTGGCCGCGGGTGCGATTATCGCTTCCCTGGCCGCCAACGGTTTTCTTCTCTATCAGGTGCACGATCTGCGCACTTGATACGGCCAAAGGCCGTGAAATCATGCAGAACGAGATCGAGACCATCAAGGAAAACAGCACGGTGATGACCGCCGACGCAGCGCAAGCACCTCGACGATCTCAAGGAAGAACTCGACGTCCGCTCGCGCCAGGCCAACCAGGCGGCCAGCCAGGCCAAGAAAGAGGCGCTGACTTACGCCGATCAGCAGGCGCAGAAGCTCGAAGCCGAGAACCAGAAGGTTGCCGAAAATGTGAACAAGGTCAACTCCGACCTTTCCAACGTCAGGCAGTCCGCCGATGCCGCCAACGCGAAGATCGCCGAACGTCGGCAACGACGTGACCGGCGTCAAGACCGATCTGGCGAGCACCAAGACGGATCTGCAGCAGACGAAGACCGATCTGAAGCAGGTCCGGGGCGATCTGGGCCAGACCAGCAGCCTGGTCGCGACGAACGACAAGGAACTCAACGAGCTGATCCGCCGCGGCGAGAGGAACATCATCAAGTTCAACGTCACCAAGAAGACGAAGGGCTTCCAGAAGGTGGGCGACATCAGCCTCGCGCTGAAGAACGCCGACCCGAAGAAGAACAAGTTCACGCTGCAGGTGAACGCTGACGACAAGATGACGGAGAAGAAGGACCGGAACATCAACGAGCCGCTGCAGTTCTACGTCTCCAATTCGCTCTACGAAATTGTCGTCAATACGGTCGGCAAGGACACCGTTTCCGGCTATCTTTCGACGCCGAAATACCAGGCGCGCAACAACTAAGTCTATTGGGTTTCGGTCGCGGTTTCTTCCACAAACCGGCCGACGCGAACCTGATAAATCGCCGGCTTCCCGTGCCTGTCGCTGACAAACAGCACACTTTGGCTGTCGGGCGAGAAAACCGGCCGCACCATGGCCGGGTCCGATGCCCGATGCTCGCAGAGCGTCAACTCCCGCCGCGCGATTCTCAGTAAGATCAGCACATAGGCCGACGCCTTGCTGCGGCTCGCGCCCGTGAAAACCGAAGCGTCGCCGTTGGGCGAGGCAGACGTAAACTGGCTCGTTTTCGCGATCAGGGTGTCGGTTCCTTCGTCCGGCGCATACTCGCGCAGCGTGATCAGTTCCTTCGCATCGTCCGGAATATGCAGGTAAAGCAGCGTCCGGCCGGAGGGAACCCAGAGCACTTCGCCCGTGCGGCCGGCCGCGATCTTCAGTTCGCGGTTGCCCGAGCCATCGTTGTTGACCAGCCAGAACCGCGCGCCCGTGCGGTAAAAAATCTGCGCATGCCGCGGGCGCGCAATCACGTCGTCTATTTCCGCATCGATCTCAACGATCCGCCGCGTCTGCTGACGGAGCACACTGACAATTCGGGATTTCGCCTGACGCCGCTCGCAGAAGATGGCCGCACCGTCGGACCCGATCGAGAACCCGGTCCGCTCCGCATCCGCCGGAATCGCGTGGATCTCACGCACCTGGGCGCCGGAAACCGGTGCCTGTTTCAGCGAGGGGCCATCGAAGAAGAAATAGGCGCGATCGTCTGCGCTGAGAGCCAGGCTTGAGGGGTCTATCGCCGCCGCTTCACTCAACTGCTTCGAACCGCCTCCTTTCAGATCCAGCAGAAAGGCCTGGCGGGAGCCGCTGGCAGGTTCGGCGGCGTACCTTTCGCTCCAGTAGAGCAGGAAGTCTCCGTGGCGCGTAAACTGCCGCAGGTGCGATGCAGTCATGCCGCTGGAGAAGGCCGGGTCGGTCAGGCGGAGAACGTCGAGGTCCGTTGCGGGATCGGAGTAGCGCCGCCATTCCGGACCGGATAACCGGCCTGCCGCCGCCATGGCGAGGAAATCGCGCCGGGAAAGAGGAACCAAATAGCTATTTTACGCAGTCGGGTATGCGCTAGGAGTGTGTCGGGAATAGATTGAACGATTTCGGATTGAGCCGAAAGATTTCTTGATCGCAGAGAGGGTTTTTTCTATCCTGGGTCTGTGAGCAAGAGCTTCCGAACATGCGATCTGGATCAGCCGTTTCTGCTGCCGCCTTCCTTGCAGGACTGGTTGCCGGAGAGTCATCTGGCCCGCTTCATCGCCGAGTTAATGCCGGGCCTGGATTTGTCTAAGATCTATGGCCGATACGGGCGGCGCGATGGGCGCGGGAAGGCGGCGTATCACCCGGTGATGATGGTGCGGTTGCTGCTGTATGGCTACTGCGTGGGCGTGACGAGTTCGCGGCGCATGGAACATGCCAGCTACGACGACATAGCGTTTCGCTACCTTTGCGCAGACCAGCACCCGGATCACGACACGATAGCCGACTTCCGCCGGCAGCACCTGCCGGTGCTGGCGCAGCTGTTCACGCAGGTGCTGCAGTTATGCGACAAGGCCGGGCTGGTGAAGCTGGGGCATGTGGCAATCGACGGCACCAAGCTTCAGGCCAACGCCAGTAAGCATAAAGCGATGAGCTACAACCGCATGGAGGAGAAAGAGAAACAACTGAGGGCGGAAGTGGAAAAGCTGCTGGCGCAGGCGGAGGCAACCGACGCCGCAGAGGACGCATTGTATGGCAAAGGAAACCGGGGCGACGATCTGACCGGCGAGATGGCGCGCAGAGAAAGTCGTATGAAGAAGATCGCCGAAGCCAAAGCCGCGCTGGAGCAGGAGGCGCGGGAACGTGCCGAGGCTGCAAAGAAAGCCGCCGAAGCGAAACGGGAGGATCGGGTGAAGAAAGAACAGGAGCGCGGCAGGAAGTGCGGAGGCCAACCGCCCCGGATACCCGATCCCGAACAAGCCAGGCCGGAACCCGGGGCGCAACGCAACTTCACCGATCCGGAAAGCCGGATCATGCCGGATGGGGGGCGCAAAGGAAGCTTCGTGCAGGCATACAATGCGCAGATCGCAGTGGACAGCGCCCAACAAATCATCGTAGCCGCCGAGATCACGCAGGACAGTAACGACAAGCAGCAACTGGCGCCGATGCTGGAGCGGGTGGCACAAAATATGGGAGCCAAACCGCAGGCCGCTACCGCCGACACGGGCTACTTCAGCGAGAGCCAGGTAAACGATGAACGGGTCACCGGCATCGAGTTGTATGTGGCGATTGGAAAACAGAAGCACGCCGAGGGGCAACCCTCCGACGCGATTGAAGCCGGCGATCCTTCCCGGCCTCTGGTGGAAGCCGGCTCTGCAAAGGAAAAAATGCGGCAGAGACTGAAAACTGAAACCGGTCAGGCTCTGTATAAAATGCGCAAAGCGATTGTGGAGCCAGTCTTCGGGCAGATTAAGGCTGCGCGGGGTATCCGGCATTTTCTGCTACGCGGATTCGTCAAGGCTGGCGCGGAATGGAAGCTGATCTGTGCCACACACAATCTGCTCAAGCTGTTTCGTTCCGGCTATCGCCCTCAGATGGCCTGACGCTTCACAAAAAGTCCTCACCTACAAACAAACCGGGGCGCGCAGTCATCCGGCAAGCCGCGCGCAACGCTCACCAGCCGAAAATCTCGCGCTCACATTGCCGGGCGCAGAACTTCCGAATCTCAACACATCCGCGTCAGCTTTTCATCCCGACACACTCCTAGAAGGGGAAATCATTTGTTGCCGCCGCCTTGGCAACCGTCGCTTGCGCCAGGAACCGGTAAGGATTCACGGGCGTCGAGCCGATGCGAACTTCATAGTGCAGATGCGCGCCGGTAGACCGGCCGGAGGTTCCGACCGCGCCGAGGGTTTCGCCCTGCCGAATCTCCTGCCCTTCGATGACATCCATTCGCGAAAGATGCGCGTACCAGGTCTGGTAGTCGTTGCCGTGATCGATAATCACGCAGCGGCCGTAGCCGCCGTTCCAGCCCGCGTGGAGAATGATTCCATCCGCGGTGGCATGCACCGGGCGTGCCCTGCGGCGCGGAAATGTCGATGCCCGTATGCATCGCGCCTTCGCCGTTAAACGGATCGCTGCGGACGCCGTAGCCGGCCATCAGACGCCCGTTGACGGGCCAGATGCCGGGCAGAACGTTCACATCGCGCGCGGGTGAAGATGTTGCGGTCGCGGCTCAGATTGGTGGTGCGAAGATAACTGTATTCGGCCAGCGTGTCGTTCATGGTGGGAACCAGCGGCGCTTCCTCCACCAGATCCATCGAGCCCGGCCAGTTGCTTCTTGACCCCGTAAGCCGTCGTGACTTCATCCGCGAGCGATTCCAGGCGTGGCGAGTTGCTCGTTGGTCTGTTTGACCTTCCGCTGCAGATTGTCGTAGCGCTCGCGCAGCATCTGGGCTTCCTGCTGCAGCGAATTGTAGTTGGCAACCTTCAGCGCCATCCTGGCGTAGCTGCCCACCACGCTGCACAAGATCAGCAGGGCGACGCCCAGCGCGCCGAATGCGCCATAAACGAACCGGTGCGGAATGTGAATTCGTTGCAGCCGCCCGTGAATCGAATGCGCCAGAACAACGATAAAATAATTTTGATTCAATCCCTTTCCTCTTGGCGTCGCTTTTCGCCCTGCAAATCGCGCGTCGCCCCAAGCTGATTCTGGACTGTCGGGGCCGGTGGAAGAACGACTATATCAAACGCTCCGGCTCGTCAAATCCTACCCAGTGAGTCCGGACCCGGCTTATGTTACGAAACTGCGAGGTTAACATCCTTTAAGGTTGCAAGTCAACCCTTTTCATTGGTAACATCCCCGCTTGCCGAGACGGATTCCGGGAACGCATTTCGCGCGCAATTTGATCGCGCGCAGGACGTTGATTTCACAACTGGTTAAGCGCGATTTCCAGCAGCGCTACATTGGCTCCGCGGCGGGCTGGCTGTGGGGCCTGGTTCACCCTCTGGTTCTGCTCGCCAGCTACGTATTTCATCTTCGACATCTGCCTGCAGCAGACGCCGGGCCCGGATCAGGTAACCACCAATTACCCGATGTTTCTGTTCGCCGGCATGCTGCCCTGGCTGCTGTTTCAGGAGACCGTGCAGCGATCGTCGGGATCGCTGGTGGAACAGGCGAACCTGATCACGAAGACGGTATTCCCGGCTGAGATCGTGCCGGTCTCGATTTTTCTCTCCTCCTTGATCAGCCATCTGCTGGCGCTGGTGCTGGCTGATCGCGGGCGCGGCGATTTTTCTCCGCCACATCAGCCCGCTGCTGGTCCTGCTGCCGGTATTCATGCTGCTTCTCGGGATGTTCGCCGTGGGAATCGGCTGGATCGCCGCGGCGCTGCAGGTTTACCTGCGGGACACCGCGCAGGTGCTGGCAGTCGTTTTGACGCTATGGTTCTGGGCGACGCCGATTCTGATCACCGAGGACAAGCTGGCCCACGCCGGCCGCTGGGCGGTCATTCTGGTCAAACTCAACCCATTGACATACTTCGTGCGGGCTTACCGCGAGGCGATCCTGGGCTACCGCCTTCCTTTATTGCTCCGCTGGGGATCGATCGCCGCGGCGGTGTCGATTACCGTTTTCGTCTGCGGCGGTTTGTTCTTTCGTTATATGAAGCGCGGATTCGCGGACGTACTCTGACCGGCATACGCGATGAATCATGATTGCGAAAAGCATGATGCTGGAAAAGCATGATAAAATTCAGTCATGCCCGGACCGATCCAGATCAAAAGACCCGATGTCGCCGACGATATCCGGACGCTGGCAGCCCTGACCGGGCTCTCGATCACCGATGCAATCGCCAACGCTGTCGCGGCGCAACTCGCCGTTGAACGGCTGAAGGCCGATGCGCGACTTCGGAAGCGTCGCAAAGAAGCGGAACGGGCGCTCGCCGAGATGAGGCGGCTACCGGTAACCGGTCCGATCGTTTCAGACGAAGATCTCTACGATACCGAAGGCCTTCCCAAGTGAACATTGTGGCCGATGCGTCGGCCCTGCTCGCCATCCTGCTCGGCGAGCCCGATGCCGACCGGTATCTGACGAAGCTGCTGGCTGCGCACCGGGTCTTGATATCGCCCATCAACTGGTGGGAAGTGCAGGTACGGATGCGGACTCGATACGGCGAGGCCGGCGAATCGAGCGCCGCGCGTTGGATGAATCAGATGGGAATAATGGTTGAACCGATCACGCTTCGCCACGCCGAGCTCGCGCTCGAAGCATTCGCGCGTTATCGCGGACGACCGGCCAGGCTGAATATGGGCGATTGCTTCGCCTACGCAGTGGCCCGCGCGAAGGATATTCCGCTGCTCTACAAAGGCAGCGACTTTGCGAACACGGACGTTCAGGCCGCCTGAGGTTTCAGCGCGTCTTTTCGCTGACCCTGACCTTCGCGCCCTCAAGCTTCTTCGTCACCTTCGCCAGCTCGACAGGGTCCTGATCCCCGGGAACCGCCGATTTCCATCCGGAAACCGAAACCTCCCATTGCTGAATCGCTTCCCGAATCTTGCCCTGCTTGAAGTAAACGTCGCCCAGATGGTCGTGCACGGTCGGATCGCTGCCCACCTTGTTCACCGCGAGGCGCAAGCTCATCCACCGCCTGGTCAAGCCTGTTCTGACGGTAATAAACCCACCCGAGGCTGTCCTCATAGGCGCCGTTACCCGGCTCCAGATCGAGCGCCTTCAGAATTAACTGCTGCGCTTCATCGAGGTTGATGTCGCGGTCGGCAAACATATAGCCCAGATAATTCATCGCCCCGGCATTCTCGGGATCGGCCGGCCAGCACATCGCGAAACGCCTTCTCGGCCGCGTCAAAGTTCTTCTCGCGTTCGTACATCGCGCCGCGCATGAACTGAATCTGCTGCTTCTCGCCAGGCTCCTTCGACAGCGCGTCGGCCGCGTCAAGTGTCTTGCGCTCGTCGTCGAATCGCTTTGCTTTGTCCTGAATCTGAGAAATGGTCGAGAGGACCTCCAGGTCGTTCGCGGAGTTCGGCAGCGCCTTCAGCTCGTTGACGGCGGCATCCGTCTGGCCCAGGTCGCCCGCGATCTCGGCATGCCTCAACGTCAGCACCCGCTCAGTCGGGAATTTCTTCAGCGCCGAATCGGCTTCCTGTCTTGCCGCCTTATAATCCTTCCCGCTCCGATATGCCGCAATAATCTGCGCTTCCACCTTCGACGTCAGCGAAGGGTCGAGATCGGAAATCTGCCGCAAAGCCGCCACGGTCTCCTGCGTCTTGCCCGCGTCTTCCTCCATGCCCGCCAGACCCAGCAGCATCGTCTTGCGCTGATCGGTCTCGTCCTTCGAGTAGGTCTCTTTCTTCGTCTCGTTCAGCAGCGCCTGCATCGGCCGCGATCGCCTCCGGGCTCTTTCCCTCGAGACGCAGCAAAACCACTCCGGCATATTTGACTTCCGTGCTGTTTTCCATCGTGCGAACTTTGGCCAGCGTCTTTTCCGCCGCCCCGAAATCGCGCTTCCGCTCCTGCAGTTCCATGATCTGAAGCTGCAGCGGAACGTTCTTGGGATCTTCGGTGGCCAGCTCCTGGAAGGCTCCCAAAGCGTCGTCGAGCTGCCCCGCCTTGTAAAGATCGATCGCCCATTGCTTCCTGATCCTGATGTCGTCGTTCGCGTCGAGCGCCATCTTCAGCGTGCTCGCGGCGTTTGCAAAATCGTTGACCTGCTCATAAAACTGGGCCAGCATCAATATCGTGCGGGGGTCGGGACTCTTCTCCACCACCTGCTTCAGCAGATCGATGGCGTTCGGCAGATCGCCGCGATCCGCGAAGACCATCGCCAGCCCGTTGAGAGCGTCTTCGTCGTTGGCATCGATTTTCAGAACCTGGCGATAAGCCTCTTCGGCCTTCGCGTCGTCATGCGACACGCGATACAAGCCGCGCCAGCATGGAGAAGCTCTCGGCATCTTTCGGTCCTGCTGCGTGATCTTTTCGTACTGCTCGATCGCGTTCTTCAGCATGGCCTGATCGATCTTGCCCCTGGTCCGGATCGCCGATTTGCCGGCTGTAAATACGCGCCAGAATCTTCCGCGCATTATTGTTCGCGGGATTGGCCTTGAGCAGGTTTTCGGCCTCCTGCGTGGCCTTCTCCAATTGCCCGGTCTGTACGTAGAATTCGGTCAGCTCTTCGACGATGTAGGTTGAGGAAGGATCGGCTTTGATCGCAGCCCGATAGGAATCGATCGCCTTGTTGACGTATTCTCCGCGGTTGCCGTACGCGCCCGCCAGTTCGCCGTAGAGATGCGCCATGGCAAAGTCGTAATAGGCCCCCGCATGATCGTTCGGGGGGGTAGCCGGGGTC
The DNA here is from genome assembly GCA_963764845.1 of Terriglobia bacterium. GTDB lineage: Bacteria > Acidobacteriota > Terriglobia > Bryobacterales > Bryobacteraceae > BOG-234. The sequence goes on from CAVXUE010000005.1 coordinate 57,412, forward strand.
TGAGAAAACGCCGGCGTGACGACGAGTGAAAAGCACGCCAGACCGAAGGACAAAAATACAACTCTCGATTGAACGATCATGTCTTCTCTTTCCTCATGCCACTGCCGCGGGATGCTTTCCTGTTCGCGCCGCGCGGCGGCACAACCCGTCCGTCATCATTGTATAACGCTGAGATGAGGACGCCGGGGGAAACTGGGCCGTTGCCGAAAAAACCGGGTTTGATTGCGGTCGCAGGGCCTACGGGCTCGGGTAAGAGCGAGCTTGCGCTGCGGCTTGCCGAGCGCTTTGACGGCGAAGTCGTGAACTGCGATTCCGTCCAGATATACCGGTTTTTCGATATCGGCTCGGCGAAGCTGTCGGAGCGAGGACCGCCGCGGAATTCCCCACCATCTGATCGACATTGTCGAACCCCGACGAACCATTTACAGCCGGCGACTTCGCGCGCGCGGCAAGGCCCGTTCTTCGCGAAATCGCCGCGCGCGGCCGCCTCGCCATCGTGACGGGCGGCACGGGATTCTATCTGCGGGCGCTGATCGACGGTCTCGCACCCGGTCCCGAACGCGATGAAGCGCTGCGCGCCCAACTCCAGGCTCGCGAATCCCACCGGCCAGGCTGCACCCACCGACTGCTCCGCCGCATCGATCCGGTCACCGCGCGCCGCATCCACCCGAACGATCTTCCGAAAGTCATTCGGGCACTCGAAATCTGCATTTCAGCGCGCCGCTCCGCCACGGAGGTTTTTGCCGAAGGCCGCGATGCGCTGCAGGGCTTCCGGGTTCTCAAGATCGGCTTGTTCCCCGATCGCGAACAGCTTTACCAGCGCCTCGAATCCCGCATGCAGGCCATGTTTGCCGGAGGATTGATCGAAGAAACCGCGTCCATTCTCGCCCGCGGATACAGCCCCGCCTGCAAACCATTCGAATCCATCGGATACAAACAGGCGCTGCAGGCAATCAAAGGGGAACTCTCACCCAAAGACGCGCTGTTTTACGCCACGCGCGAAACCCGGCGCTACGCCAAACGCCAGATGACCTGGTTCCGCCAGGAGCCCGGCATCGAAACGATCTCCGGGTTCGGGGACGATCCGGCGGTCGTGGAACAGGTGGAGGCGCGGCTCCAACTCGCGTTTTCCCGTAACTGATACCCTGAGACTGTAGTGCGTATTCTGCTCGCTTTGCTTCTTATGGCCCCGGCGCTTTGTCGCGCCGCCGACACAATCGGCGTTCTTCCTCTCTTCAACCTCGACGAGAGCAAGGCGTCGAATCTGGACTGGATCGGCGAAAGCGTCGCCGAAACCATTCATGAAGCCTTGAGCGGCGGCGGGCTGCTGGTCTTGTCCCGCGAAGACCGTGAGGAAGTTTACCATCGCCTCTCGCTGCGGACGGGCGTGGTTCTCACCAAAGCTTCGGTCCTCAAGATTGGCGAGGCGCTCGATGCGGGCGAGATCGTCTTTGGCGAAATGCGGGTTGAGGGAAGCGACCTTTCCGCCCCCGCTCTGAAATCGAACCTTCACCTCGCGGTTCACGTCATCAACCTCAGGAAGCTCAGCGAAGGCCCGGAGTTTACCGAGGATGGCCCGCTCGAGAACCTCAGCCAGATGGAAACGCAGCTGGCATGGCTGATCCTGCGCCGCCTCGCGCCCGAGAATGCCCCGTCGGAGGAAGCGTTTCTGCACGACCGGGCTCCCGTTCGCGTCGACGCTATGGAAAACTATGTACGCGGACTCATGGCGTCGAACATCGATCAGAAGACGAAGCTTTTTACTCAGGCCACCCGCCTCGACGAGCATTTCTCGCAGCCCAACTTCCAGCTGGGGCGCCTGGCTTTCGACAAAAAGGATTACAGAACGGCCGCGCAATGGCTCGCCAAAGTCACCAAAGGCGATTCGCACTTTCTTGAAGCCGCATTCCTGCGCGGTATCTGCCGCTATCGCGAGAGCGATTTCGACGCCGCGATCGACCAGTTCCGCATGGTGGCCGACGAAATCCCGCTGAATGAGGTCTTGAATAACCTGGGCGCGGCTCTCTCGCGCCGGAACGATCCCTCCGCCACGGACTATTTCAACAAGGCGCTCGATGGCGATCAGGCCGACCCGGATTATTGGTTCAATGTCGGCTATTCGCTCTGGAAGCAGGGAAAGTTCGACCTCGCGGCCGCCAACTTTCGCGCCGTTCTCGATCGTTCGCCCGGCGATCAGGAAGCCACCACCATGCTGGGTTACTGCCTCAAAATGGAGGGCCCGCGCGCCGGCGATCCCCGCAGCGAAGGACGCGAACGGCTCAAGACCGCCTTCGAAGACTCCGCCTTCCGCCAGCTGCAGGCCGAACTGAAGGTATCAAAATAACTCAATGCGCCAGCTTTCCAAACGAACCCAATACTGCCTCCGCGCACTCTACGCTCTGGCCCGCGACTACGGCAAAGGACCGACCCTCATCGCTCAACTCGCGGAAGAAGAAGCCATTCCCAGAAAATTTCTGGAACAGATTCTCCTTTCCCTCAAATCCACGGGTCTGGTGGAAAGCAAGAAGGGCAAGGGAGGCGGCTATACTCTAGTCCAGCCACCCGAGCAGATCACCATCGGTTCAGTGATTCGCATGGTCGATGGACCGCTCGCTCCGCTCCCCTGCGCCAGCGAAACCCGTTTTCGGAAATGCGACGAATGCATCGACATCGAAACCTGCGGTACGAGAATCGTGATGCGTGAAGTCCGCGACGCCGTCTCGCATGTTCTGGACTCGACAACCGTCGCCATGGTCTGCAGCAAAGTGGCGGCGGCCCGCGATAAGCAGCAGGAATTGGATGCTTTCAGCTGGGAGATTTAGGCTGGAGAGTGGGCGCTCGCGACTCAGTTTGAAATTTAGGTGGTAGGCTGTTTTCAACTCTGCTCCCCACGAGGAGTAGAGACGACATCCACGGTGATGGCCCACGAGTTACGAATGGCAAGCGCAAGCAACGACAGCATAGCGGCAGCCACCAGGGTGAGGTAAACTAAGCCGGCGACACCCACGAGACAAGTGCAGACTGAGGCCGTCAACAGAGTGTGGTACGGGAAGGTCAGAAGCGCGGCGAGGTAGAGTACAGACGCGAGATAAATAACGGTGGGAGTAGGGTAAAAGGGAATTTTTGCGGCATCTCCTACCCTTCGTTCCGCCGCGACTGTGATTACGACAAACATCAGGCCGAGCAGGGTCGCGGCTGTCCCCGCCATGAGGAGATAGAAAATCGCCCATCGCGCCAGTTCATTCATAAGCTCATTCAGGCCGCCCTTCTCTGCCCGGCTCTTCACCGCCCCATAGTGGCACAAGGTCGGCCATACGGCAGAAAAGCTGAAGGCAGCCTGCTACCGGGAAACGCTAAAGTGGTAGTTGGCTCGAATCCTGGCGATCGAAAGCTCCTGCGACGAAACTGCCGCCGCCGTGATCGAAGACGAAACCCGCGTACTCTCATCGGTGGTTGCGAGCCAGTTCCCGGTTCACGGCAAGTATGGCGGCGTGGTTCCCGAGCTGGCTTCGCGGGAACATCTGCGCGCCATCGTTCCCGTCGTGCGCGAAGCCCTCGCGCTGGCGGGACTCGCCTGGACCAGATCTCGATGCCGTCGCGGCAACCTCCGGTCCTGGCCTGGCCGGCTCCCTGCTTGTCGGGCTGACTTACGCCAAAGCCATTCGCCTTCGCAACGGGGCTCCCGCTGATTGCCGTGAATCACATCGAAGGCCACATTCACGCCGTGATTCTCGAAGCGCGGCAGCAAGGAAATCCGGTCGAGTTCCCCGCCCTCGCGCTGATCGTCAGCGGCGGCCATACCCACCTGTTCGAAATCCAGGCGGACGGCGCCAGCCGCCTTCTCGGACGCACGCGCGACGACGCCGCCGGCGAAGCGTTCGATAAGGTCGCCAAGCTCCTCGGCTTCGGCTATCCCGGCGGCCCGGTGATCGATTCGCATCGCGCCTTACGGAGATCCCCGAGCGGTCCGATTCACCCTCGCGCGCATGAAGGGAAACGCGCTCGACTTCAGTTTCAGCGGGCTCAAGACCGCCGTGGTCCGTTGGGTGGAGAGCCACGACATCGCGGCCGAGATCGAGACCCGCAAAGCGTCTGCTGAAGACAAATCCCGCAGCCGTCGCTCGACGACTGGCTCAAGGCTACTCCGCAGGCCACGCGCGATCTGCTCGCCAGCTTTCAATACACCGTGATCGAGGAATTGCTCCGCCACGCCGCCAGCGCCGCCGAACAGAACGAGGACGTCCGTTCGCTGATCATTTCGGGCGGAGTCGCGTGTAATTCAGGCTTGCGCGCGGCCGCCGACCGGCGGCTCTCGGTTTGCCTGTCTTCTTTCCCTCAATCGCGCTCTCGACCGACAACGCGGTCATGATCGCGGCCGCCGCATTTCCGAAATTCCGGCGCGGTGAGTTCGCGTCGCTGTCGGTCGCCGCGCAGCCCAATCTGGCCCTGGGAAACCCTTCCTGAAGGCGATCAGGAATCGAACGGAACAATGATCGCCGATCGCGCATCGGCCACCGTCGGGAACACCGTAAACAAGGGCTTCGTCCGCACTTTGGCCAGCGCGCCCGGGTCATGGCCGAGCACCGTCGGAATCCGCACCACCGAAACGTTCCCTGTGCCACGGTCGAGCACCAGAGCGTATTCGCCATCCGGCGTGAGCAGCACGTCGCCCGGATTTTCGCCCACATGCACGGAAGCCGCCAGGGTTCGCGTCTCGATATCGAGAATCGTCAGGTCGCCGCTTTCCATGTTGGTCACGAAAAGCAGATTCCGGCTTTCCGAAACGGCCATCGCATAGGGAGTGCGTCCGGCCAGAATCGTCTGATCAACCTCGTTCTGGAATGGACTCACGATCGCGACCGCGTCCTCGCCCACGCCTGTCACGAACATCTGGCCCCCATCGCCGTTGAAACAGAATCGCGAGGGGGCAAACGGCAAAGGAAGTCTCGCCAGCAGTTTGCCGGTCGCACTGTCGATCGTAACGATCTCGTGCGCCGCCGCCGCGCCCGCGAGAATCGTCTTACCGTCGCGGCGGAACCGGAGCGCGGCGCACGGGACGCCAACGTCGGTAATCCCCGTCACCTTGAACTCGGGCAGGGAAACCCGCGCGATGGAATTCCGGGAAGGGATGGCAACCGCCGTCTGCGCCTCGTTCAGGTCAAGGTCGGATGCCACGCCAGGCAACGGTAACCGCGCCGTCACGCGCCGCTTCGCCGGATCCACCGCGATCAGCAGGTTCGGCTCCACCGTCAGAATGAGCGCCGTCGTCCCATCCGGAGTCAGACGCGCCGCGACAGGCTTTCCAGGTAATCCCACCCTGCCCGCAATGGCAAGTTTTGCCGGGATCGATCGCGATCAGGCACTGCCCGTCCCGGCACACCGCGAAAACCTGGCCGCCGAAGTGGAACAGCTGGTCCGGCGCAAAGGGCAGAGCGGAATGTTTGTCACGCGCCGGAAAAACGCGAGATCGGCTACCGCCACGGATTTCCCTTCCCCGCTTGAGACAAACAGCCATCCGTGGTATCTTGCCGCCCGTTTCCGGCCGCATGCCGACGCCATTACAGCGGCCAGCCACGCGCGCCTCGAAAAATCACCCGCCCTACCTTGTATTCATCCATTAGCTCAGGGTCGCTCCAGAAACTCACGTTGTGTGTACCGGTACCCAAAAAAGGGAGAAAGAGCTACTGGAAAGCCACCTTTCCAGTGTAGGATGGGATGCATCGGCGGGTGCTGAACGTGTCGAAAGCGGCGGTGTTCTCGTGGATGTTTCTGGGTAGTCTGGCGGCTGGTTCGAGCCAGGTCTTCGGCCAGACGTTGATGCACGGAACCACGTCCCCGAACTCTCTGAACCAAAGCCTTGCCAGTCAAAGCCCCGTCGATTCTGGTCGGCAACGATTCCGCCATCCTCGATTCCGGTGAGACCAGAAAAGACCTCCCCTGCACGGTCACCCCGGTGAAACCGATCCTCGGCTTCGACCTCCGCTTTCACTCCGGCTATGAAATCACGATTCCGCTGAAGGAACTCGCGGGCGAAGGCGATCTCCTGACCATCATCTTCCGCGTCACATCGGCTGCCGCGAAGGATTCTCCCGTTTACTTCTCGCAGAAGTACACTGTTCCGGATATCGAGGCCGACGCCTCCGGCGACGCCTATCTGGGCGGCGGCTTCGACATCGGCGAAGGCGACTATCACGTCGACTGGCTGATGCGCGACCGCATCGAGCGCGTCTGTTCCTCCAACTGGGACATCACCGCGGCTCTCACCGGCAGAGATCAGAACATGAAGCTGCCCATCGAGCGGGATCGCATCGAGGCCTCGGACCAGGAATTCTTCAAAGACGAGCCGCCGGTCACGCGCGTCGATCCGGACAGCTCCCTCAAGGCCCCGCTCAAGGTGAAGGTGCTGATCAATTTCGCGCCGCAGCAGGGAAATGCGTCCAGCATGCAGCCGATCGATACCAGCGCGCTCGTGTCCATCCTGCGCAATATCTCCCGCGAACCGAGAATTCGGCAAATTCTCCATCGTCGCGTTCAACATGAACGAGCAGCGCGTCGTCTACCGCGAGGACGACGCCGATCAGATCGATTTCCCCAAACTGGGAAAGGCGCTCTCCACGCTGAAGTTCGGCATGATCGATTACAAAAAGCTGGCCGATCCGCACAGCGGCAGCGATTTTCTGACGAAGCTGGTCATGGACGAACTGGGCAACAACAACACCGACGCCGTGATTTTCGCCGGCCCCAAAGTCGATGCTGACGGATAATGTTCCGCCGGACAATCTGAAAGATCTGGCGAGCGTTTCCTTCCCCGTTTTTTACATGAATTACAACCTGTTCCCGGTGCAGAACCCCTGGCGGGATCCGATCGGGAACGTGGTGAAGCGCCTGCGGGGCTCCGAATATACGATCGCCCGGCCCCGCGATCTTTGGACCTCCTGGTCTGATATCATGTCGCGTATCGTAAAGTTGAAACTGGTTACGGTCGAGGCAACGTCCTCACAATAGACATGACAAACAGCTTCGGTGGCCGGCTTGCGCTTCCGGCCCTGGCGATTGCGCTGCTCGGGCTGGGATCGGCTGACGCCCGGGCGCAGCATTTTACCGATCGCGACACCCTCGCGCCCGTTTACCCGACTCCTCAGACCGTCGTCGATCAGATGCTTACCATCGCGCAGTGCGGCCCGGCGAAATGGTCTACGATCTCGGCTGCGGCGACGGGCGCATCGTGATCGCGGCGGCGCAGAAATTCAGGGCGCGCGCCGTGGGGATCGAAATCCGGCGGGATATCTACGAGCGCACGCTGGCGAAGGTGGCGTCGCTGGGCTTGAGCGACCAGGTGCGGATCGTGCACGGCAATGCGCTGCAAGTACGATCTGAGCCCGGCCGATGTGGTGACTTTGTATCTTCTGACCAGTTCGAACGAGCGCCTGAAGCCGATTCTTGAGAAGGATCTGAAGCCCTCGGCGCGCGTGGTGTCCCACGATTTCGAGATTCGCGGATGGAAACCGGTCAGCCGTCAACAGGATGATGGTCGACGGCCACCCCCACACGATTTATCTCTACCGGCTCGACGCCCGCTAGCGAGCCAAAGCCGCGCCGCCAGTCTCCCGACGGCGCGGCGAAAAACTTACTTCCCGAAGCGCTTCTCGACTTCCGCCCAGTTCACCACGCTCCACCACGCGCCGATATAATCCGGCCGCCGATTCTGATACTTCAGATAGTAAGCATGTTCCCAGACATCGAGTCCCATCACCGGCTCACTTGCCTTCCATCAGCGGGCTGTCCTGATTGGCCGTCGACGTGATCTCCAGCTTGCCGCCGTTATTCAACAGCCAGGCCCAGCCGGAACCGAACCGCGTCGTCGCCGCGGCGTCGAACTTTTCCTTGAACTGATCGAAACCGCCGAACGTGCGCTGTTGATCGCGTCCGCCAGCGCGCCGCGTCGGCTGCGCCGCCCGCGCCGGGGCCCATAATCGTCCAGAACATCGAATGGTTCGCGTGCCCGCCGCCGTTATTGCGAACCGCCGTCCGGATGCTCTCCGGCACGATCGCGCAGTTGTTGGCCAGCAGTTCCGGCAAGCGATTTATTCGCCAGATCCGGCGCCGATTCCAGCGCTTTATTCAGATTCGTCACATACGCGTTGTGGTGCTTTCCATGATGGATTTCCATGGTCATCTTGTCGATATAAGGCTCCAGCGCATCGGGAGCGTAGGGCAGCGGCGGAAGTGTGAAAGCCATGTTCTCTCCTTAAGAGTTATTTCGTGATCGGTAGCAGCAGTTTCGATGCTACCTTTTTTCAAAAGCATCCGCGAGGCGAAACATCTTCTGCTCGTGGAAATGATTACAGAGAATCTGCAGCCCCACCGGCAGCCCTTCGCTCGTCGCGCCGCACGGCACGCTCATGCAGGGGATGCCCGCCAGACTGCCGGTAATCGTGTAAATATCCGAAAGGTACATCTCCATCGGATCGTTCACTTTCTCGCCGATCCGGAAAGCCGGAAACGGCGAAACGGGCGCAACGATCGCATCCACGGATTGAAATGCATTCGTAAAATCGCGCGTAATCAGCGCGCGCACTTTCTGCGCTTTCAGGTAATACGCGTCGTAGTAGCCATGGCTGAGCACGTAAGTGCCCAGCATGATGCGCCGCTTCACTTCGGCGCCGAAGCCTTCGCCGCGCGTGTTGCGGTACATGTCGCTCAGGGTTCCCGAATTCGCCGACCGGAGACCGTAGCGCACGCCGTCGAAACGCGCCAGATTCGAGCTCGCCTCGGCCGTGCAGATGATGTAGTAAGTGGCGATCGCGTAATCGGTGGCGGGCAGACTGATCTCGCGCACCTCGCAGCCCAGCCCGCGCAGTTGCTCGATCGACCGAGTCGATCAACTCCGCCGTTTCGCCCGTCGCGTGCTTCATGTATTCGACCGGCACGCCCAGCTTCATGCCGCGCACGTTCGCCGTCGAGGTGCGCCGCGTAGTTCGGCACCGGCGCGTCGGCCGAGGTGGAATCGAGCGGATCGCGCCCCGCCATCACTTCGAGCAGCGTGGCCGCATCGCGCACATTGCGCGCAAACGGCCCGATATGGTCGAGCGAACTGGCAAACGCCACCAGCCCATACCGCGAAACGCGCCCGTAAGTCGGCGTCACGCCCACCACGCCGCAGAACGAAGCCGGCTGGCGGATGGAACCGCCCGTATCGGAACCGAGCGAAACCACCGCCGTATTCTGCGCCACCACCGCCGCCGATCCGCCGCTCGATCCGCCTGGAACCCGATCCGAGCGCCACCGGATTGCGCACCGGCCCGAACGCGCTGTTCTCGTTCGACGACCCCATCGCGAACTCATCGCAATTGGTCTTGCCGATGATCACTCCGCCCGCCGCTTCAATCCGCTCGACGGCCGTCGCGTCGTAAGGCGGAATGTAATGCTCCAGCATTCTCGACCCGCACGTCGTGCGCAGACCTTTGGTCAGGATGACGTCCTTCACCGCCACCGGCACGCCGGCCAGCAGCCCCGGATCTTCTCCCGCGGCGATCTTTGCGATCCACGCGTTCCGCCGCTGTCAGCGCCCGCTCCGATGAAAACAGCAGATAAGCGTTGGTTTTCGGATTCTCGCGCTCGGCGTATACCAGCGCTTCGCGCGCGATTTCGACCGCGCTGAATTCCTTCTCGAGCAGACCCTCGCGGATCGATTGAATCGGTATGCGCCGGTCATCGCTCGATCACTTTCGGAACTTTGAAATAGCCATTGCCCGACGCCGGCGCATTGGCGAGCGCGACGTCGTTACCCAGCGGCGCGCGCTCCACGTCCGGCCGCAGCGTGGCCGTTTCTTCCGTCGTCGTAAAGCACCTGCGCCATCGGCTCGACGCCCTCGGTATCGATCCCGGCCAGGCGGTCCATATGCTCCAGAATGCTGCCCAGATCGTGCACCATGCGCTCGATTTCCTGCTCGGTGAGGTTGAGGTTCGCGAGATTCGCGACGTATCGCACTTCTTTTCGGTCAGCTTCAAGTCGCTTTCCTACGCTGTTTCGCGATTTCGCGCTGCGGCGGCTTTGTAAATCCGGCGCAGCCCCGGATCGGCAATGCCTTCCGCATCGTCGTCGGGAGCGGCTCAAGCGCCGGCCGCTGCTCCATCGCCCGCTGCGGTCCCATCCGCGGCGGCATCACGCGAAGCTCGACATCGGTCACAATCTCCGGCCCGATGCGCCTTTTCGAGATTCCGCAGAATCTGATAGCGCAGGCTCCACAGATTCTTCCGCCAGAGCTCGTCTTCGACTTCCACCACCAGCGTGGTGCGCACCAGCTTGAGCGCCCGCGTGCGCAACGCGACCTTCTTGCCTACCGCCCGTTTCCACGCCGCGCAGGCGATTCGTTCCCGCGCTGATCACGTCGGAAACACCGGTCCATTGGGCAATAATCCGGCTGGCCTGATCCATGGGACGGTATCGATGATAGCAAGCCCGCTCATCCGCGCGGACGGCGGCGCAGCAGCCGCCGTCCCGCTAAAGCTGTTCGACCACAATGTACAGGCTGTAGTTGACTCCTGGTTCGCCAGCCGTCTGCTCGAAGTAGCCTATGGAATCGCCTGGCTTCAAGAGGTCAATGGATATCGAGGACGACTCGCCCTTCAGTCCTGACGCCGTAGCGCATGAATTGAGAACGCAAGCCGTTCCCCCACCTGTAATTAATATCGTTACCCGAAACAGGCCGCCGTTGGCTGGCGTGTAGAGGACGACCGGCGACTGCGAAGAGCCGACAGGCTGGCTCTGGTTCTGAAGAACCGCCTTTGCCACGATTACCGGCACGCTCTGTGCCACGGAGGTGCATGCGAAAGACATCAGCACCAGAATCAGTTTCTTCATGCGTTGTACTCCCTTTGTCGGCAAGCCGATTCGAGGATAGTACCATTACGACCCGCGCATCGCCGTCTTGCCACGGAACCTGAACCACGAAGCAACGTTCACGGGAAGGTGGTTTGCCGGACCGGCCGGAATCGGCGCGGCGCTCTCTTGCTTGTGCAGGAGCGCTCATGACATGGCAATTATGACGGTGAACGGGCAAAATGAAAGGATGCAAACCGTATTCGAGGCGGCGGGCGGCGCCGACGGCCTGCGCCGTCTCGCCAGCGCCTGGCATCGTCGCGTGATGGCCGACGAGGTGGTCGCCCATGCGTTCAGCCACGGCTTCCACCCCAAACACGTCGAACGGCTCGCCGCTTACTGGGCCGAGGCGCTCGGTGGCCCGAGCGAGTATTCCGAATCCTATGGCGACGAGACGGCCGTCGTCAGGATGCACAGCGGGAGCGGCGAGCACCATGAGATGGACCGCCGCGCGATTGTCTGCTTCGACCAGGCCCTGGCCGACGTCGGGCTGGCCGACGGCGCCCTTCGACAAGTGCTGCACGACTACTTCGCCTGGGCGACTACGACAACGATGTCCCGATATCACAAGTCCCCTGACGAAGTGCCCGGCGGCCTCGCCATCCCGCGCTGGTCGTGGGACGGGCTCCAGGCGTAATACCGGAATTCCGGTCACCGCCGGACCCGGTTTAATGTGCTATAGTCGGCGGCCATGATGAGACCACTGCTCCTTCTTGTCGCGTTCGCTGGATTGTCACTGGCCCAAACCGTTCCTCCGGTCGTTATGCTGCCGAACCTGCCGTCGAATGTTTCTCAGACGCTGGTTGCGTCAGCTTCGGCGAGGTGTAACAACACTTCCATTGCGCCCGGTTGTACACAACTTACAGCAGGGAACTATTACGCCATTTCCCAGGGAGGTACGGGCGGAGTTCATTACGACGCTGGTGGGAATCTGTTTATTGGTGTGGGCACCAGTACGACGCCGCCCCTGCAGGTTCCGGGAAGCCCTGGTGCCCTTGATTCCCTGATCCAGATGGCCCCGGACGGAAGCAGTAGAAACTTTCTCAGCTTCCCTGTTCCCACAACGCCTGTCTGTACCATCGCGTCGTCTTCCACGCTTTGGTTGGGCGCATATTCATTTCTACAGCCGTTCTTCTCTTTCAATCCGGCGACAAATGGTCTTTACGTGGTGACTGTAAATTCGGCCCAACTGTTCTACTGGAACCCAGGCGCTAACTCCTGTACATGTGTTCAGGGGGCTGCCAGTTGCACGAGTCCCGGCCTTCTGGGCGATGGTTTTGTATTGACCGTGGCATTGATAGAGCTTACCGGTCCAGGTGTCTAGGTACTTTCTCTCGCCGGATAGGGCGTAATCCGCCCGGAGCCCGCCGCTCTCCGTACGAAACGCGGCGGTATGATCGTGGTATGACCAAGGCGAAGATCGCGATCAGTCTGCCCAGGGGTCAGATCGCGCGGGTCCACCGGGAAGTCCGCGCCGGGCGGGCAGCTTCGGTTTCCGGTTACATTGCCAGGGTATTGGAGGAACAGGAGAGACGCGAGTCTCTGCGGGAATTGCTGCAGGACCTGATCGTGCAACATGGCGAGCCGTCTGCTAAGGACATCAAATGGGCAGAGCGCGCGCTCGAACAGCGGCGGGGATAGTTCTGGATACCGGCGCGCTGATCGCTCTGGAACGCGGCGACAAGCGGATGATCGCCTTGCTCCGCCGGGCGTTGGCGCAAGGCCGGGCTTTCCGAGTGCCTGCGGGCGTCGTGGGGCAAGCCTGGCGCAACGGTCGCATTCAGGTTACCTTAGGGCGGTTCCTGCGGAGCGAGGGAGTTGAGATTGTTCCTCTCGACGACCAACTTGCCCGTTCCTGCGGAGAACTCTGCGGTGCCGCGAGCGCTCCGGATGTGATCGACGCGTCGGTCGTGATAGTCGCCAGGGAGCGGCAAGACCTCATAGTGACCAGCGATCCTGGTGACCTGCGGCGTCTGGATCCCGCAGCTCAGATCATTACGCTATGAAGTCCGAACGGAGGCCAGGTCCACCACGCTCCGAGTGGCGCCCGTACAGACGCCCCGTACGTATGGCCGGATTTTCCATGAGGATGAATTGTCAGCCCCCGCGCCGGATAGTCCCCCGTCCGTCTTCATTTGCCGAGGCGTGCTGTCTATTTCAGCAGAGCCGACGCCCAAGCCGGGATTTCGTGGCCGCCATTGAGCAGTTGCCCCTTGCTCATCACGAAAACCGGCCGGGGCTCGGCGCCCGAGTTATCGAAGACGAGTGCCTGCGTCCATCGGCGTACGTCCGCATCGGGCACATCGTGCCTGCCCTGGGCTGCGCGCAAGAGCCTGGCGAAAAAGGATTGTTCGAGCGCCGCCCTTATCGCTGAATTGGTCCAGTTGCCTGCAAGGGTGGTTTCCATAGCGAAGCTCTCCCGGGCTCGAAGGTACTCCGCGGTGCGAAGAAGAACCTCCCTGCCGGTCGAAACGCCCGCCCGGTGTGGAAGTTCGGGGCTGATGCGCCTCGAAATTGCGTCGGGTTCCAGCAGGTTTTCGCGGCCCTCGAACTCGATCCGCCTGATTAAGCTGCTTTTTCCGGAACCATTCGGCCCGGCGAAAACCGTCAGAACCGGCACATCTCAAGCCGGCGTCTGATCCAACTCGCGGATGACGCGATAGTTGCTTTCACGCGGAGCGCCGGCGATGAAGCAGACCTCAAACTTGCGGCCATCCGGCTGCTCCATGACACCGGGATTCTGTTTCCAGTCCCAATAAAAACGGGGATACCTGCCTTCAGCGTTTCCAGCCGGGCACGAGAGCCTGCCGATACAATCGCAGCGCTGAAGGCCTCGGAAAAAAATTCGCCGTTCTCCATATACCGACTGTAGATCCGCCGGTCGTTCAGCGCGGACAGGGGAGTTGGGGGGCCGCATGAATTCTTACCGACAGACCCCGTCAGTTCCGCAAAGGCGAATCTCCGGTCTGCTGAACCGCGAGAAACATGAGCCATTCGTCGATGGGAACTCGGGCGAATAAATCTTTACAGCGGTGTTTGGTTTCAGCAAGTGACTGGCATATTTCGCCTGCCCTGGGTCCTGAATTGAAAACCTGCCGGGCAGGCGGTGCGCCGAGGGCCGGCAGAACCGGAATCAATTTCGTGGTCACACCCATTATTGCCGGATTTTGTTCGACGAAGCGAGGATTTTTCAGATCAAAGTGGAGGCCCGATGGCGCCTCGAAGCCCTCGTCGGTGAGCGTCTTGTCCGGTTTGACGGGAGATTTATCGTTCACGGCTTCTTCCTCCTTTGGTTTCCTGCTGCCGTCGGCCTGCCAGCTGCTTCCTTCTGCCTCTCAATCCACTGGTCAATGTCAGCGTTTTTGAATCGCCATGTTCCAGCGACTTTAAAGCCGGGAAGGCGGCTCCCGCGCGCTAGGCGATAGACCGTTTTTGCGTCCACTTTCAGAAGATCGGCGACTTCGCGAACGGTGAGGACTGGGGATTCGGGCATTTTTCGAAATCAAGTCTCTCTTCACGAAAGCCTATCACAAGGAACAGCGTCCCAATCAGTCCCATCGTGTACCAATATGACCCTCCCAGGGCAGGCTTACTTTGACGCTATGGCGAACCGGGTCAACCGCAAGACAGCCGACTGTGGTCCTCCCCCGAACTGCCAGCGGATTCAATGTGTCGTCCCACCTGGACCTGCGGTCCAGATCCAGTTCTGACGACCTCGATTAGGAACGATAAAGGCCCTTCAGTCCGCCGATCAACCCAGGCGCTCTGCCGTCGTCCGCGGACGCGCGGCATCACGCTCCAAGATGCGGCGTTGGGGGAGGTGTCAACCGTACTCCGGGGGTATCGTCGGCCACGTGGAGAAAGCTGATCATCCCCGAGGATCACGAACGAGCCGCCGGCATTCCAGCCGACGGAGGCCATCTATTGCCCTGTTTTCAAGGAAAGCAAATCCCCGATAACACGCGGACCCGATTTATTTTCACCCGCAACTAACTGAAAATAAACGGTCACACCCGTAAACCACGCCAAACTCCGCTCACCCGCGATCCACAATAATGCCGAGATCACCCCTATGCATTCAGCACCACCATCCGAACTCCAGCAGGAAGCATCCCGGGCCAACGGCGCAAAATCCCGCGGCCCCGTAACCGAAGAGGGCAAAAAAGCCTCCTCGCAGAACCGCCGCAGCCACGGGCTCCTCTCGAAGAAAATCGTCCTCGAAGGCGAATCGCAGGAGGAATTCGACGCCCTCCTCGATTCCTACCTCGAAGAGCACCAACCCGAAACCCCCACCGAGCGATCGCTGATCGAGAGCATGGCCGCCGCCCGCTGGCGTCAGGAACGTGTCTGGACCCTCGAAACCGCCGCCATGGATGACCAGATGCGCCGTCCCCGCTACTTCGAAGCCGAGGAGGACTTCGCCAGCAAAGCCTACGTCGCCTTTCACACCCTGGCCAACGCCGGGCCCTCGTTCGAGCTCCTCAGCCGCTACGAAGTCCGCCACGAACGCCAGTTCCGCGCCGCGCTCAATACCTTTCTCGGCCTCCGCGCCAAACGCACCGTCGCCGAACGCGCCCGCAAAGCCGTCGAACCGGGAGATGAGCCGGACTGGAAACCGCCGGTCCAGGAATACACCTGGGACGGCGAGAAAAGAGTCCGGATCTGCCCAAAGCCCGAGCCCAGCCCCGAACCCAGCCCCGAACCAATCGACGACCTGGCCCCTGCCGCTCTTTCGGGTTCGTTTGGAAATGCTTCGGGTTCGTTTGGCAAACCAGTTCTAAATGACTTATCCGTGTTCATCCGCGTGTATCGGCGGCTGAAAATGCCTTTCCGCGGGACCCAAAAAACGGCCCTATCCAATTCCGGGCAACGGGCGAAAGATCCCCCACAAACCTTTTGAATCCCGTAACTTCGCGTGCCCTTCTGTCGCCTCTATTTCAGGCAATATTCTTTACTGATCGGACGTCACTGATATAACAGCCTTATTGTTAGACTGATAAGGCCACACTCGAAAATGGCTAATCTCGAAATTGTTGCTTCGTTCAAGACCGGATTCCTCGCCGCGACCTGCCTGGCGTTCGCTCCCGGGTTCGTTCAGACGGTTTTGGCCCAGACGCCAGGCACGCCCGCGCCTCGTGTCCAGACGGCCAACCCCATCCAGACAGCCACCACCGAACGCGCCCTCCTGAACCAGTATTGCGTCACCTGCCACAACGAGAAACTGAAGAAAGACAGGTTTTGCGGCGGCCATGGCGCTGACCCTCGACGGCGTGGACACGGCCAACCCGGAACACGACGCGGAAACCTGGGAACGGGTTGTCCACAAGCTGCGTGCCGGGATGATGCCCCCGTCCGGCATGCCGCGCCCGAAGCCGGAAGTTCTCGAGTCGATGATTTCTTACCTCGAAAACGAGCTCGACAAGCATGCGGTAACGAATCTGCCCGCGCCCGGGCTGCATCGGATGAACCGTACGGAATACAAGAACGCGGTGCGCGATCTGCTCGCCCTCGATATCGATCCTTCGAAATATCTGCCCTCGGACGATTCCACCCGTGGCTTCGACAACGTGGCGGCGGCGTTGTCGCTTTCTCCGGCGCTGCTGGAAGGCTACACGTCAGCGGCCGCGCAAGATCAGCCGCATCGCCCTTGGCGATGTGAAGGAACCGGCTTCAGTCACCTTCCGCGTCCCCTCCGACACCTCGCAGGATTACCACATCGACGGCCTGCCGTTCGGTACCCGCGGCGGCATCATCGCCAAATACCAGTTTCCCGCCGACGGCGACTACGTCTTCAAGGTTTTCCCCATCAACAAAGGTCTGATGGACAACAACTCGGCTTTCGGCGATATACCGGGCGAAAAGCTCGAGTTGCTGGTCGACGGCGAGCGCGTCAAAGTCTACGACTGGGATAAAGAAGTTGCGCGCGGCGCAGCCATCCACAGCGGCACAGCGGACCTCCACGTTCAGGTGAAAGCCGGTCCGCACACGATTGGCGTGACTTTCCTCGCCACGCAACTGGCGCCCGGCAACGACCTCGATCAGCACTTCCTGCGCGACACCATCGAAACCGGCGGACTTCCCGGCTTCCGCTTCTACCCGCACGTCGGCAAGATCGACGTCATCGGCCCCTATAAAGCGGCGGGCGCAACCGATACCCCCAGCCGCGCGAAGATCTTCCTCTGCCACCCCGCGAACCCAAGTCAGGAATCGGCTTGCGCGAAGCAGATCGTTTCCACGCTGGCCCGCCATGCCTTCCGCCGGCCCGTCACCACCCAGGACACGGAAACTCTGATGAGTTTCTACCAGCTCGGCCGCAATCGAGCGGCGTACGTTTCGAATCAGGGCGTCGAAATGGCGCTGCAGCGCATCCTGGCCGATCCCGAATTCGTCTTCCGCAAAGAAACCGAACCGCCCACCGTGAAGGACGGCCAGAAGTACCGCATCAGCGATCTCGAACTGGCCTCCCGTCTTTCGTTCTTCCTCTGGAGCAGCATCCCGGACGATGAACTGATTACCGTCGCCAGCCAGAACAAGCTGCACGAAGCCGCCGGTGCTCGAGAAGGAAGTGCGCCGCATGCTGGCCGATCCGAAATCGGATGCGCTGGTCAATAATTTCGCCGGCCAGTGGCTCAACGTGCGCAGCCTGCAGACCATCGAGCCGCTCGCCGCGACCTATCCCGGACTTCGACGACAACCTCCGCGCAGCCATGCGCAAGGAGATGGAGCTGTTCGTCGGCAGCATCATCCACGAAGATCGCAGCGTGATGGATCTGTTGACTGCCAATTACACCTTCGTCAACGAACGGCTGGCCAAGCACTACGGCATGCCGAACATCTATGGCAGCAACTTCCGCCGTGTCGAATTGACGCCGGATTTCGATATGCGCCGCGGATTGCTGGGCAAAGGCGCGGTCGAGACCATCACGGGCTATGCCGCCGCGCGGCCCACCGTTCGGGGCAAGATGATCATGCAGATGTTCCTCGGCGTCGAACCTCCGAGCCCGCCGCCCGAAGTACCGCAGCTCAAGGTATCGGATGATGCTCACGCCGCCAAACCGACCATGCGTGAGCAGATGGAAATGCACCGCAAGAACGAACCCTGCGCCAGCTGCCACAAGATCATGGACCCGATCGGACTCTCGATGGAGAACTTCGACGCGATCGGCCAGTGGCGCACCACGGACGAGGGCAAGCCCATCGACCCCTCGGGCAACTCGTGGATGGCACGAAACTCGACGGCGTGGTCGGGTTGCGCACCGCTTTGCTCAAATACTCGCCGGAATTCATCCGGCTGATCACCGACAAGCTGATGATTTACGGGCTGGGCCGCGGCACCGAATACTACGACATGCCGCTGATGCGTTCGATCGTGCGCGACGCGGCGCATAGCAACTACAAGTTTTCGTCGTTGGTTCTGGGAGTCGTGAAGAGCGAGCCCTTCCAGATGAATATGAAACAGGCGCAGAACGAGACGCGGGCCTCGAAATAAGGTGGCACAGGCTTCAGCCTGTGTTCTGTGTTAGAAGTATCAGGTAATAAGGAGAAATCGGAAGACGATGTTCATCACCAAGAAGCACATACCCCGGCGAACGTTCCTGCACGGTGCGGGCGTGGCGCTGGCGTTGCCGTTTTTGGAATCGATGGTGCCCGCGCAGACGCCGTTGCGCAAGACCGCGGCGAATCCGAAGACCCGCTTCACGGGTATCTTTGTCCCGCACGGCATGGCGCCCGGCTATTGGGTGCCAAAAACCGAGGGCAAAGGCTTCGAATTCCCGATGATCATGAAGCCGCTCGAACCCTTCCGGGACCAGACCGTGATCATGAGCGGACTGTGGTCGAAATCGGCCGAACCGCCTCCCGGCGTAACCGGCGCCGACCACTGGGTGGCTGCCGCCTTCATGTGCGCCAACAAGCCCAAGAAGACCACCGGCGCGGACATTCAGGACGGCACCACCATCGATCAGCTGATCGCGCAGAAGATCGGCCAGGAAACGCTGCTGCCGTCGCTTCAGCTCGCGCTCGAAGATCCCGGCGCCAACTCGAGCAACTGCGGCGAAGGCTATAGCTGCGCTTACACGAACTCCATTTCCTGGTCCTCACCGACCCAGCCGCTGCCGATGGAACTCGATCCGCAGGTTGCCTTCGAGCGCCTGTTCGGCTCCGGTGGCAGCCACCGAAGAGCGCGCCGCGCGCCGCGAACAGGATCGCAGCATTCTCGATTCCGTCTCGCAGAGCCTCACCCGCTTCAAGACGCGATCTCGGCGCGGGCGACCGGGCGCGTCTCGACGAATACGAAACCGATATCCGCGAAATCGAACGCCGCCTGGAACTGGCGAAGAAGTCTTCCGGCCAGGCGAACACCGATGGCTTCGTGGCTCCGGCCGGCGTACCGGAATCGTTCGACGAGCACGTGAAGCTTCACTTCGATCTGCAGGCCCTGGCCTTCCGCGGCGACATCACCCGCGTTTCAACCGTCCTCTATGCCCGCGACCTGACCGTCGCGCTCTTACCCGGAGAGCGGCGTCAACACCGGCTTCCACGGCGCTTCGCATCACGCGGAAAATCCGGCAGAACATCGAGCGCTATTCGCACATCAACCAGTACCACGTGAAAATGCCTCGCCTACTTCGTCGACAAGCTGAAGAAGACGAACGATGGCGATGGCACCCTGCTCGACCACTCCCTGATCCTCTACGGGACCAACATGGGCGATTCCAACCAGCACCTGCACTACGACGTTCCGCACATTCTGGTCGGCGGCGCGTGGCGGGCAACTCGAGGGCGGCCGGCACCTGGCCTATCCTACGCAAGACCATTACCACCGGTAATCTCCTGTTGAGCATTCTCGGCATGTACGGAATTCATCAGGACAGCATCGGCGACAGCACGGGCCCTCTGGTGGGCCTGGTTTAGTGTCAGGAGCTTACGGAGATAGAAGATGCGCTTGACAGACTGCGATGTTACCTGTTGGCGGTCTCGTTTGCCTGATCTGTCGCCGGTATACGGCGCGGTCAGCAGCCCCGTTGCCGACGCGGCCATGAGCGGCGATAACGCCGCGCTTCGAATCTCTGCTGGCAAAGAAAGCGGACGTCAACGCTCCCCAGGCGGATGGCGCCACCGCGATCCAGTGGGCCGCGTACCGGAACGATCTGGAAATGGCCGACCTGCTGATCCGCGCCGGGGCGAACGTGAAAGCCGCCAACCACGATGGCGCGACGGCGCTCTATCTGGCTTCGATCCGCGGCAGCGCCCCGATGATCGACAAGCTGCTCAAAGCCGGCGCGGATGCGAACGAGCGCGGACCCGAAGGCGAGACGCCTCTCATGCTGGCTGCCCGCAACGGCAACGTGGATGCCATCAAGGTGCTGCTCGATCACAAAGCCGATGTCAATGCGACGGACAAACTGCGCGGCACCACCGCCCTGATGTGGGCTGCGGAACAGAACCATCCCGAGGCAGTGAAGTTGCTCATCGACGCACGGCGCGAACGTCTCCGCCGCTTCGGCGGTTCGACACCAAAGGAAACCGGGCGTATCTCGCGCCGTCCGTCTCGCAGCGCCTGAACAGTTCGTTCGGACAGAATGGTCCGGGACGCGGAGCGCGCGGCGCCGGTGGTGGCGCAGGTGGAGCAGGTCGCGGCGCTCGTGCCGCCCGTCCCGCGCCTGCGGCTGACGCGGGCGCAAACGGCGACGATGCTCAAGCCGCAGCCGACGAAGCCGCGGCCTTCGCGTCCTTCGGACGCCAGTCGGATAAAGACGGCGGCGGGCTGACACCTTTGGTCTATGCGGCGCGCGAGAATTGCATCGAATGCGCCGAGCTTCTGGTCGAAGCCAAAGCCGACGTCAACCAGACCACCCACTACGGCTGGACTGCGCTTCTGACCGCCACCCAGAACCGCCACTACAAACTCGCAGCCTATCTGCTCGAGCACGGCGCCGATCCCAATATCGCCAACAACGGCGGCTGGACTCCTCTCTATCTCGCCACCGATAACCGCAACATCGAAGGCGGCGATTATCCGGTCCGCAACGCCGGACATGGATCACTTCGAATACATCAAACTGCTGGTCGACGAAAGGCGCCAATGTGAACGCCCGCATCTGCGGCAAAGCGTCGACGGCGGCGGACTGCAAAGGCGACAGCACCGAAACCCGCACGATCTTCACCATGCAGTGGCTGTATGAAGACGGCGCCACGCCGTTCCTGCGCGCCGCGCAATCGGGCGACGTCAAACTGATGAAATTTCTGCTCGACCACGGCGCCGATCCGAAGATCAAAACGTCGCAGGGTGAGACGGCGCTGGCGCGTCGCCGCCGGTATCGGCTGGGTGGAAGGCGTGACCTACGAATGGTCGCCGGAAGAGAATATCGAAGCCGTGAAGATGTGCCTCGATCTCGGCATCGATCCGAACGCGGCCGACGATCAGGGCCGCACGGCGCTCCACGGCGCGGCGCACAAAGGCCGCATCAAAGTGATCCAGATGCTGGCCGATGCGGGCGCTAAACTCGACGCGCATGACAAGGGCAGCCGCGATACCGTCAACGGCGCCATGCTGGGCCATACGTGGGTTCCGATCGATTACACGCGCGGTCTGGTTCGCGTCGGCGTTCAATCGGCGATATCGCATCCCGAAGCGGAAGCCCTGCTTGCGAAGCTGATGAAGGAAAAAGGCCTCGAAGTACCGGCCAATTTCGGCAGTTCCATCTGCCTCACGACCCTTTGCAAAGGCGATGCGCCAGACGCAACGCCTGCCAAGTAGCTCAGTGCGTGATGGCGTAAATGATGTAGTTCACGCCAATCCGAATGCCTTGCGCTGAATACTTCTCGGGATAGCGAGGCTCATCGGCCCACTCCCACGAGTCGCTGGTATCGGAGTTCACATCGGCCACCACCATCAGCCGGTTCCTGTCGTCATAAATCCCGCGCCAGTGGCCAACGCGGCCGCCATTCAGATAAGGCACGCCTGAGCGCAGAGACCATTCGCCGGGAATGCCGTAACGGTCGCTCAAATCGTAAAGGACATGGAAAACCGGGTCTTTATCCGCAATCTCCACCAGCGGTCGCTCCGGGAAAACGCGCTGCATCGTGGCGGCGAAGATTGACCAGTCGCGGTCGCCCCAGGTGTCCGCGCACATCATGAAACCGCCCCGCAGAAGGTATTCGCGAAGCTTTTTCGCCTGCAGGTCGGGGAGATCCATGGGCGAGGCCTCGACTGCGAAGATCCAAGGCCAGTCGAAAACATCGTCACCGTCTTCGAGGTTGATCGGCTGCTCGACCGATCGCACCTCGATCCGCGTAAGCCGCCGGACGGCCTGCACGAAATGGCGGTCGGCGCGGGGATAATCGTTGGTCCAGCCGGTGCCGCCTTTTCGCCAATCGGCATAGCGATCCAGGCCGCCGAACATCCCATAGCGCGAAGCGGGGTACATCAGCCGGCCCATGACGAACTCGGCCTTCTGGTTGGCATCGGGAGGAACCGCAAAATCCGAGTACTCCATCCCGGGATATTCGCGGAAGGGTCGTTGGAACGCGTAGGCCGCACCCAGCACGACCGGGATCCAGAGCAGATTCCGCCAACGCATTACACTGCCTACTATAAACTGCTGCTATGCGGACCATGGCATTGTTCTTCCTGACTGGCCTGACGCTCATGCGGGCGCAGAGTCCTGATGCGGGCCGCCGCCAGTTCGAGAGCCGATGCGCGCGGTGTCACGGCGCCGACGCAACGGGCGGAGAAGCCGGACCTGGCATCGTCACGCAGATCGCGGCACGCAGCGATGTGCAGTTGACTGAGTTCATCCGCAAGGGGAGTCCTGCGAAAGGGATGCCGGCGTTCGCTCTCCCGGACGGCGAATTGAAGGAACTGGTGCCGTTTCTGCGCTCACTCGCGCCGATCTCACGGGACGCGCCGGCCACCGTGGTGCGCCGGAAGATCCAGACTGCCGACGGGAAAACCATCGAGGGCCAGGTCCTGAGCGAAGGCATCGCCGAGCTGGCGCTGCGCACCGATGACAAACGAATCCAGCTGCTGCGGAAGACGGGCGACCGTTATCGCGTGGTGACCTCGCAGACCGACTGGACCACCTACAACGGCGACGCGAGTGGGAACCGCTATTCCAGGCTGACGCAGATCGATAAGACCAATGTCGCGCGCATGGCGCCGAAGTGGGTCTTCCCGATTCCGAATGTTTCCACGGTTGAGAACACGCCGCTCGTGATTGAAGGCATCATGTACGTCTCCAGCGCCAACGAATGCTATGCGCTGGATGCCGGGAGCGGACGGCCGGTCTGGCACTTCCAGCGGCCGCGCACGAAGGGCATCGCGGGCAACGCGGCCATCGGTTTCAACCGTGGGGTGGCGTGGGCCGGCGACCGCATTTTCATGCTTACCGACAACGCCCATATCGTCGCGCTCAACCGCTTTACCGGCGAACTCATGTGGGAGACCGAAATGGCGGACTGGCATCAGAACTACAACGGCACTGCCGCGCCGCTCATAGTCGGAAACACGGTGGTCTCGGGAACGGCCGGCGGCGATGAAGGGGTGCGCGGTTTCGTGGCCGCATGGGACCAGGCTACGGGCAAGGAAGTGTGGCGCTTCTGGACGGTTCCGAAACGTGGCGAGCCGAACGCGGCAACATGGAAAGACAGTGCCCTCGATCACCCGTCCGGCGCCACCTGGATGACGGGCAGTTATGATGCGCAGCTGGACACGATCTACTGGGCGGTGGGCAATCCCGGGCCCGATTTCAACGGTGACGACCGGCCGGGCGACAATCTCTACACCGATTCGATCGTGGCGCTCGATGGCAAGACGGGCAAGCTGAAATGGTATTACCAGTTCACACCCCACGACGTACATGATTGGGACGCGCAGGAACCGGCCGTCCTCATCGACACCACATGGCAGGGTCAGCCGCGCAAGCTGCTGCTGCAGGCGAATCGGAACGGCTTCTTCTATGTGCTGGACCGGACGAATGGCGAATTGCTGCTGGCGAAGCCGTTCCTCAGGAAGCTGACCTGGGCGGAGGCCATCGGCAAAGACGGGCGGCCGATTCTGAACAAGCTGGTCGAGACGCCTGAGGCCGAGACCTACGTTTGCCCGGGCTTCCAGGGCGGCACCAACTGGTTCTCAACCTCGTTCAATCCCGCGACGGGTTTGTATTACATTCAGGCGCTCGAGCGCTGCAACCTGTTCTCGAAGCGCACCATGGAGTGGCAGGCCGGCAAGAGCTACATGGGCGGGGCGGCGCGTCCCGCGCCAGGCGAAACGTTTCAGAAGGTTCTGCGCGCGATCGATATCCGCACCGGCGAGATCGCCTGGGAACTGCCGCAGGTGAGCGGGACCGCGACCGCATCGGCGGGAACGCTGTCGACGGCATCGGGACTGGTGTTCTTTGGCGAGAACAGCGGATCGTTCATGGCCGCCGACGCCGTAAACGGGAAACCGCTCTGGAACTTTCAGACCAACCAGACATGGAAGGCCTCGCCGATGACATACGTCTTCGACAACAGGCAGTACGTAGCTGTAGCCGCGGGACAGAGCATCCTGGCTTTCGCGCTGCCGGATTAAGGCTTGGCCTCGCGAGCCGCGTTCCTTCTGGCGACTTCGGCGGCATACGGCGTGTCGTGATAGAGCGTGGGATCCGCCCCGGCGGTTTCGGTTACATCGGGCGAATCGCCGAAGTAGATGCATGCGTCGGCGTCGTCGCCAAGCCTCGCATCGCCGGCGGAATAGATCCCCGCGAGCGGAACCAGCACGGGCAGCTTCGTCGAACGCAGGACCGTCTCAAACGGATTCAATCCCGCGATCGTTCTCACCACGAAAACCCGTCCCGGATTGCTCACCTGCAATGCGCGGAAGATCGGGGGAGCCATTGCCGGCAGCAGCAGACCGGGATGCCTCTCGACGCCTGTCTCCGGGTTGGCGGCCCAGAGCGGGAAGCGCGGCCGCCGCAATCGCCCGTTGCCATAAATCACGAGCGCTTTCTGCCCGATCTGGACGGCAACATGATTGACGGAAACCGGGAACCTGCGGCGCACCAGAAAGGGCTCGATATCCTGTTTCGATTTGACCTTGTTCCAGTCGACAGGGGGATCTCCCGCGATCACGTGGAGCCGCCGCAGCGGCGGGAGTTTCCGATTGACTTCGCGCACGGCGGCATAGAAGTCGGCATAGACCGGTGAGTCCCACGCGCCTACCTGAGTGGTATCCTGCCAAACCTGCTTCATCTCCTCCGGAGAAACATCCTCCCCGGCGATGTACCGGTCGAGAATCGCCTGGTGCAGTGAGTTGCCGAACTCGACGATGATGGAACTGACCCGAAAGGGGAAATCGGGATCGCGGATCAGGCGAAGGCGCAGCTCTGAATCGGCTTTGTTCCCTCGCGTTTCTTCCAGCGCAACCACGTCCGCATGGTCGAAAGCGGAAAGCAGGTTGAAAACCACGTTGTCCCAGCCCGTTGTCGCGGCTGGTAACCGCACATCGGGCCGCATGTCGGCGCTCAATGCCTGCGTGGAACCGGGGCCTTCGAGGCGGGCGGCGACGTGACGCGCAAGGACGATCAAAAACATCACCAGCCCGGCGATGCAAATGCATGCCAGGACACTGAACACGATGAACGATGTGGCCCATCGCACCTGTGGCCTTTGTTCAACCGGCATCTAAGCGATTTTAGCGCCCCCGCGATTCAGCCAAGCACGTTGAAGAGCGTCTTGAGCCCGTAGTCCATGTGCAGCTGCTGGTGGCAGTGGAAGAGCGTGAGCCCTCCCATGGATGGGACGAAATCCACCGCGATCTTACGGAAACCTTTGACCAGCAGGACGTCCTTCATCACTCCCGCGGTTGCCTTCCCGTAAACATTCGTGAGCTCGAAACTGTTGCGATGCAGATGCAGCGGGTGCGGGTCGTCGGTCTGATTATCGAAGATCAGGCGGTAGCGGCTGCCTTTCTTCAACGCGCGCGGCTGGAGCGCTCTCGTCGAACGCTTTGCCGTTGATCGTCCAGCGATTAAAGCCGCCTTTGCCTCCGTTGATCTTGCCGATCGCGAGCGGAATGGTTTCGACCGGGTCCGGAACCGGGTTGTCTCGGCCGAAAATCGTGTAATCCCAGGGCTTCCTCGGCGGCTTAACCCAACGCGGCCGCACCTGTACGATTCGCATATTCGACGACGATTCCCATGCCATCCCTGCGGTCGTCATCGTGCGGGGTGCCGAGCACCCAGACGCCGGGATTCTTCATTTCCACCATGGCCGAAATGCGCTCCGCCGTTCCGAGTTCCAGCACATCCACCGATTGCGGGCTGGGCACCGGATTGCCATCGAGCGCGACCACCTGGAACCGGTGGCCCGATAATGCCAGTTGAATATTCTCCGTCGCGCTGCCGTTCAGAATGTGAAACAGAACACGCTGCCCTTCCTTCACGCGAACGGGCTCGCCGTAACCCAGCGCCTTGCCGTTGATGGTGAAGCGCTGGTATCCGATCTCCCATCCGTTGGGCGGCGAGTTCTTATCCTGCTCTTCCTTGCGCGCCTTCTCGGCCGGCGTTATGTCCTCGTCATCCATCTCTTCAGCGGCGGTGAAGAAAGGTTCCCATTCGTGCGTGGCAAGAAAGATCTCCTGATCGTACCCGCCGGGATTGTTCTTCGGCTCGATGTAGACGAATCCGAACTGGCCGGTGTAGGTACCCCGGTTCATATCGGACATCGACATCACGTGCGAATGGACGAACCTCGCGCCGGAAGGCTGCGGCGTCAGCTGGTAACGCAGGTGTCCGCGGCCGGGGACACGGCAGGCTTTTCTCTTCGGGCGCGCCATCGACATCGGCCGGAACCATCAGCCCGTGCCAGTGGACGAACTCGGGCACATCGGTGTCGTTGAACAGATCGACGGTCACAGGCACGCCTTCGCGCAAGTGGATCGGCGGAGCGGGAACCTGTCCGTTGTAGCCCGTGGTGCTGATGGTGTGGTCCTTGGCGATATCGGCCAGCACGGGGCCGATGCGTAGAGTGAGGTCAGGGGGTCCAGTGTCAGAAGCGGCAGCGGCGGGAGCGCCGGACCGGTTGCAGGCGGCAAGCGCCAGAGCGCCGCCGACTGCCAGGAAATCCCGGCGGGAGGATGTTTCGTGAGCCATCAGTCCTATTACACCGCGGGCATCATTCAACAACTTCGTCAAAACCTGTCTTCAGATACGAAAACCCGACTTCACGCGCCGCATTGGATGACATCGGCAATAGACGCAGTCATGGCTTAACATCAGGGCGAGTCTACAGATGGATCAATTCGCCCTACTCCGGCCCCTACGCCGATCGCCGGATCGGGATGAAGCGAATCTCGATCCGCTGATTCAGCGCCGTCGCGATTCTCCGCAGCATCGCCAGCGAGTGGCCCTCATAATCGGCGTCTTCGAGGCGGCAGATCACCGACGCGGTCGTGCCAATCAGCTTGCCGAGCTGACTCTGAGTTAGACCCGCCTTGGTCCGCAGTTCGAAAATCTTCCGGGCGACTTCGTCGTCCGCCCGCGCCTCCTCCAGAATCTTCAACCGCTCCGGTTTGCCCTCGAAGTATCGGCGGTGAATGATCTTAACCGCGTCGGTCGTGGTTCCCGATTTCTTAGTCATGCCGTACTCTCCTCTGATTGGCGATGCTTCGCCGGATTCGCTTCAAACCGTTTCCTGCGCTCAATGGCGCGGTCGATTTCCTTCGGTGGAACGGCGCTCTCTTTTACGATTCCGTGAGCCACAACCGCCGCCACCGCACCGTGGAAGAAATAGAGAATCCTGTAATGGACGCCCTGCAGACTCGCGCGGAGTTCGTAGATTCCATCCCGCAGCCGGTCCGCCTCCGGCCGCCGCAGTTCATGCCCCAGTTCGCGCAGCCTTTCCACCCGCAGAAGGCACTTCGCCTTCACCTTTACCGGAAGTTCATCGAGCCACTCCAGGAACGGGCATGAGCCGTCTTCCTCGCAGTAAAGGACGACCGTCGTCTTCGGCATCCTGTTCCAGTATATTCGCAAATATGCGAAAAAACAAAAATATTGAAAATGGATGGAATTCAAAAGAAGCTTTGGAGCGGGCCGCACTGTCCCCGAGGCAGTCGCGCTACCAGGCTGCGCTACGCCCGGACATTTAGGACACGCCATAAACTACCCCGCCATAAAGCTACACTGGATGCGTGCCGGCTTTGACCTTTCTCGACGCGCGTGCCGACGGTGCTGAGGGAAGTGTGCGCCCGGCGTGTTCTTGCCGGCGACGGAAATGGTTTCGCTTGACGGATTGCGCGGCCCGCGTTCTGGCGGAGGACATCGCGGCCGACCGCGATTATCCGCCCTTCAACCGCTCGGTGCGCGACGGCTTTGCCGTCCGCTCCGGGCGACGTGCCGGGACGCGTTCGCATCATCGGCGAGGTTCGGGCCGGGGAGCGGTTCGAGGGCTCGGTTCAAGGCCGGCGAGGCAGTCGAAATCATGACCGGCGCTCCGGTTCCGGACGGCGCGGACGCAGTCGTCATGGTGGAGCATTGCAGTCCGGCACGACGACGGAACGGTCGAGACCGATCGCGGCGCCGCGAGCGGATCGAACATCGCGCCGGCCGGCTGCGAAGCCCGCGCCGGGAGCGGTCAGTCCTGAAGCGAGGCACCCGCATCGACTACGCCTCCGTCGCCTGGCTGGCGACAACCGGTCACAGCCAGGTTGCGGTCTATGCGCGCCCCCGCGTGGCGATTATCGCGACCGGCGATGAAATCGTGGCAGTTGCCGAGACGCCCGCGCCGCATCAGATCCGAAATTCGAACGCCTATTCGCTGGCGGCCCAGGTGCGGCGGGCGGGCGGCGAGCCGGTGATGCTGCCGGTGGCAAGAGACAGTAAAGACGCCACGGCGCATCTGATCCGCCAGGGCCTCGAAGCCGATCTGCTGCTGCTCTCCGGCGGCGTATCGGCCGGGAAGTACGACTTCGTGGAAGCGGCGCTCGAAGAATGCGGCGCGCGTTTCTTCTTCGACCGCGTGCTGATTCAGCCGGGGCAGCCGCTGGTTTTCGGCGCGGCGCGGGGAAAGTTCTTTTTCGGACTGCCGGGCAACCCGGCCTCGACGATGGTGACGTTCGAGTTATTCGCCCGCGCCGCGCTCGAACTGCTGTCCGGCATGAACGACGCTCCGCTGCCCCTGACGCTGGCGAGGCTCACGCGGCCTTTCCGCCATAAAACCGGGCTGACGCGGTTTCTGCCGGCCGAGGTGAGTTGCACGGAAGTCACACCTGTGGACTGGCAGGGATCGGGCGACATGCCCTCGCTCTGCCGCGCGAACGCGTTTCTGGTGGCCGACGCCGACGCAGGCCGAATACGCCGCGGGCGATCTGATTCCGGTGCTGCTGAAATGAGCAAAGCTCTCGCATTTCGATGCGGCGGGCCAGCCGCGCATGGTCGATGTGGGCGAGAAAAGCGCCACGCGCCGGACGGCCCGCGCCCACGCGTTCGTGCGCATGAGCCGCGAAGTTCTCGATGCGCTGCCGGATAATCCCAAGGGCGATCCGCTGGGGGTGGCGCGCGTGGCCGGCGTGATGGCGGCCAAGCGGACGGCGGAACTGATCCCGCTCTGCCATTCCCTGCCCCTTTCCCACGCCGATGTCGAGATCATGGTGGAGCCGGACGGCGTTCGCATCATCGCGATGGCCGCGACCACCGCGCAAACCGGCGTCGAAATGGAAGCGCTGACGGCGGCTTCGGTGGCGGCGCTGACGATCTACGACATGACCAAGGCGCTGGATAAACGGATCGAAATTCAGGACATCTATCTGCTGGAAAAAACCGGCGGCAAGAGCGGGGATTTCCGGCGGTGAGGAGGGCCGCGGTGCTCACGATCAGCGACGGGGCGCACCAGGGAACGCGGGTCGACACGTCCGGCCCGGCGGTTGCGGCGCGCCTCGAAGCGGCGGTTTCGAAGTGGTGGAACGAAGATCGTTCCCGACGAGCGGGGTCAAATCGCGGCGGCAACTGCGCGATATTGGCGGACCGGCGCGTCGGCAGATGTCATCTTTACGACCGGCGGCACGGGCGTTGCGCCGCGCGACGTGACGCCGGAGGCCACGCGGGACGTGATCGAACGTGAGATCCCCGGATTCGGCGAACTGATGCGCGCGCGCGGGCTGGCATCGACGCCGTTTCGCGCCGCTTTCGCGGGCGCTGGCGGGTATCGCGGGGAACGGTCCTGATCGTGAACCTGCCCGGGTCGCCCCGCGGCGCGGTGGAGTCGCTCGATGCTATTTTGGAATTGGTCCCGCACGTGCTGGATTTGCTGAACGGACACACCGCGCACGATGCCGAGCTAAGGAGGCGTAGAATGTCGATTATGAAGCCGCTTCAGATTGCGGTATCGGTCTGTTTCTGTTGCTGCGGCCGTCGGCGCAAGCGCTCAGGCACCAGGCGCCGGCAGCGACTCCGGACTCCGACGCGAACAGCCGATCTCGGTGTCAGTCACCAACATCGTGGCGCCGGTGCTGGTGACCGACCGCAGCGGCAACATCATCGACGGCCTGCAGCCCCATCGAATTCCACCTGTTCGACAACAACAAGGAGCAGAATATCCAGGTGGATGTGGCGTTCGAGCCGATTTCGCTGGTGGTGCTGATCGAGAAAGCGACGCGCGTGGAAGCGATTCTGCCGCAGATCAAGCACCTGGGCACGCTGCTGCCGCTGGTGGTGGGCGATCATGGCGAAGCGGCGGTTCTGGCGTTCGATTCCCGGCTCCGGCGTGATGCAGGATTTCACGCACCGATCCCGACAAGATGAAGGCCGCGATCGACAAGATCAATGCGGGCAATTCGAGCGCCGCATGATCGACGCGGTGGACCAGGCGCGTTGCCATGCTGAAGAAGCGGCCGCGGAACAATCGCAAGATCATTCTGCTGGTCAGCGAGACGCGCGACTCGGGCAGCGAAGGCCGAGTGCGGGAGACGCTGATCGACGCGCAGCTTTCGAACGTTCTCGTCTACACCGTCGATATCACGCAGCTGGCCGTGCGCCTGACGGAGAAGCCGACACCGCCGCGGCCCAATCCGATCGATGTCACGGCGCATCCCCGGAGTGATGGGCCAGCCGAGCACGCCCACCACGGACGCTCAGAATTATGGCCCCGGTCAGGCGCAGTTCGGGCCGCTGCTCGAAGGAGATCTACAGAGACACGAAGCGGATCTTCGTCGACAGCCCGTCCGAGGTCTTCGCGAAAGGCACCGGCGGCGAAGAGTATTTCTTTCGTGAAGCAGAAAGGGCCTCGAAGATGCCGTGCAGCGCATCAGCCAGGAGATCCGCAGCCAGTACCTGATCAGCTACAACCCGAACAATCCGGACGAGCCCGGGTTCCACGCGCATAGCCGTGACGCTCGACAACCCGCGCTACGTCGCCAAAACCCGGCCGGGTTACTGGATCGGCGGCGGCAAACAGTAGCAGTCTGCAACAAGGAAATCGCCGCTCCGCGCGACTAGAATAGAGTATTGCGACTGCAAAATGGCTTGACGCGCGGCGAGCGGCGCACGCATCCAACGTCTCAGGTGAATAGCGCGCACGGCGAAGACCCCGAAGAAAGCGGCGTCGGAACGTCTGCGCGAGCTGTGGCCCGATATCTGGGCGATGGTGCGGCCCGCGCCGCGGGCATCCTTGTCGCTCGGCCTGGTCCTGATCGTCATCAACCGCGTCGCGGGTTTCGTGCTGCCCGGTTCCACCCGGTATCTGATCGACGATGTGATCAACAAACACCAGAGCTCGTTGCTGGTGCCGCTGACGCTGGCCGTGGTCGGCGCGACGGCCATCCAGGGCGTCACGTCGTTTTCGCTGACCCAGCTGCTTTCGATCGAAGGCCAGAAACTGATCGCCGAACTGCGCCGCAAGGTTCAGGAGCACATCGGCCGGCTGCCCGTCACGTACTACGATTCGAACAAGACCGGCCAGCTGGTCTCGCGCATCATGTCGGACGTGGAGGGCATGCGCAACCTGGTCGGCACCGGCGTGATCGAGTTCATCGGCGGATTGCTGACGGCCGTGCATTGGTCTGTTTCTGGCGCTGCGGATCAGTCCGCTGATGACGGGCGTCGCGCTGGCGATCGTGCTGGTATTCGCGTCCGTTCTGAGCAAGGCCTTCAAGACCGTTCGCCCCATTTTCCGCGAGCGGGGCAAGATCAACGCCGAAGTCACCGGGCGGCTGACCGAATCGCTGGGCGGCGTGCGCGTGATCAAGGGTTATCACGCCGAGGAGCGCGAGGCGCGCGTTTTCGCGGGCGGCGTGCAGCGGCTGCTCGACAACGTGATGCGCAGCCTGACGGCGATGTCGCTGATGTCGCTCTCGGCCACGGTGCTGATGGGCATCGTCGGCGCGCTGATCATGTATCTGGGCACGCACCAGATCTACGCGGGAAAGCTGACCGTCGGCGAGCTGGTCACCTTCAACGCGTATCTCATTTTTCTGATCGCGCCGATCGTGGGCATCGTCAATATCGGCACGCAGATGAGCGAGGCGCTGGCCGGCCTCGAGCGCACGCGCGAAGTGCTGCGCGAGCGGCCCGAGGACGAAGATCCCGAACGCACCACGGAGATCGGGCCGATCGTCGGCGAAGTGGTTTTCGAGAACGTCGAGTTCGCCTACGATCCCAGCCGCACCGTGCTGCACGGCATTTCGTTCGAAGCAAAGCCAGGGACCGTTACGGCGTTCGTGGGGCCGTCCGGTTCGGGGAAATCGACCACGATCGGGCTGATCGCGGCGTTCCATAAACCGGTTGGCGGGCCGCATTCTGCGTGGATGGCGTGGACCTGAGCAAGGTCAAGCTGCCGAGTTACCGGACGCAGCTGGGCGTGGTGCTGCAGGAGACGTTCCTCTTCGACGGCACGATCCGGGAGAACGTGATGTTCTCGCGCCCGGACGCGACCGAAGCCGAGATGCTCGAAGCCTGCCGTATCGCGCGCGTGGATGAGTTCGCGGAAGTGCTGGAACAGGGCTACGACACGATCGTGGGCGAGCGCGGCGTGAAGCTTTCGGGCGGACAGCGGCAGAGGCTTTCGATCGCGCGGGCGATCCTGGCCGATCCGCGGATCCTGATTCTGGACGAAGCGACGTCGAGTCTGGATTCCGAATCGGAAGCGATGATCCAGCAGGGTCTGGCGCATCTGATGCGGGGCCGCACGACATTCGTGATCGCGCACCGCCTGTCCACGATTCGCCGCGCGGATCAGATTCTGGTGATCGAAGACGGCCGCATCGTGGAGCGCGGCACGCATCCGGAGTTGTATGCGCTGCGCGGCCGCTACTGGGATATGTATACGCGCCAGCATGCGCTGGACGATAATCTGTTTCTCGCGCCGGGCGAAGGCGATGTGGTGCCGGAGCCGGAAGTAGCTTCAGGTCCCTCGCGCGAAGGTGCGGGCGGCGCCCTCAGTGTTCCGCGGGGGTTGTAAACAAAGAAAGCGGCGCGGGGCCCTCGCGCCGCGCCGCCAATGCGGAATAGATCCGGTATGCAATTCGCTTGCTTCTTCGCCTACTTACGGGAAGCGATCACATCGAGTTGTTTGGGGGATGCCTTCGCCGCGATGAGTTCCTCCTCGCGGGCCGACTTCAACAGAGCCCATCCGTGGCGGGCATTCGACACGCTGGAGAGGAAGTATCGATCTCCATAGCGGTTGAAGCTCAGCGTAGCCATGCCGGCAATTTTTCCCGGTATGCCGGCATTGGTGATAACCACCGTGCTGGCGCGGCCGTCGTCGCTCCGGATTCTGAGGACGTTGGGCGATAATTCGTTGACGAAGTAATCGCCCGCGTCGAAGGATTTCGGTCCCACGGTGAAACTGAACGGGACCGCGAAGTGAAGTGGCTCCTGGGCCATTGCGCCAGCGGGAATGAGTGTAGCGATCAGGCTGAACAGCGCCAGAACGCGTATCGTAGATGCATTCATTGGGATACTCCTTTTCAGATTGCCCGCTCGTTATATTCGCGAGCCTGACAATCCGGTAAGCGCATTTCCCGATTAAGTCCGCCAAATTGCGGTGGAGGCATCCGAAGCGAGGGTGCGCCGAAATCGGGCGCGAGGGCCGGATGCGGTTAGTGTGGACGGCGTGGGCCCTGGTGAGGAATCCAGTTCTGGCAACAGTTGACCCGATTTTCGAACCTTGCCACCGCGCCGACCCGCGCTTCCAGTCGCTGCTGCGGCGCACGAATCCCGCGCAGGACGCGGGCGAAGGCTTGGGCTGGGGCCAGCCATCCCGGATAGATGAACTGGAAGCCTCCGGCGAAGTAGAGGCTGAGAACAGCCGAAGAACAGTTTTCAGGAAAACAAGGGGGGTACGTTGATCTCTGGCGCGTACCTCATGAAGTCGACTGTGTTGTGGGTCAGGAGCCAGGAAATCCCGTAGCGCTGCATGGTAGCCCCGATGTTGGCATCGTGGACCTGCTTCCCCTGGCTTCCAGTTCACGCAACCGGGAACGAGCCGCCAGATGAAACGGCGCCGCCGAAAAACTGGCGTAGATCAGAATGTTCGTGTCGAGGAATACGGAGCTACCTGGCGTCGGCGCCATAGATGTCTTCGCGGCGGAATGTCATCGCCGGGTCGTTCAGCTGTCCTTCAAGAACAACCAGCGAATCGACGACGCGCAGGCTTCCTGCCGCCGGCTTCTCAGCGAGGGGCTGCAACACAACCCGGGTACCTTCCCGATTGGCTTTGAGACGGGTGTGAGGCGGGGCCTGGACGAGTTCGGCCGGAATCATAATCTCGCCAGCGTCATTGACTTCAACAATCATCGGAACTCCTCAGACTCCTGACCTCAATGATACGCCGGAATCGGGCATTTTCGTGGAGTTGTAGCGGTGTGTGTCCAGAGGAAAATCAGCGCCAGGCAGCGATAGGACCACAAATCCACAGCAAGTGACTGATTGGCAATGTGTTACGCGGACTAGTCCCGAACGGTCGGGCTTGCGGAAGTTATTTCCGTTCCTTTACATTTCGGGCCGAAGCGAGGGTGCGCCGGATTCAGTCACGAGGGCCGGATGCGGGTAGAGTGAACCGCGTGCGCCCTGGGGCAATTTCGCAATAACGGGATCGCTCGCTCGCGGTCGAGGCTCGGAAATCGTCGAGTCCCGGGTTTACCGGCTCTTCGCCGACTTAGGCGCCGGCAACGACCGCGTGGCCACTTTCGGGATGGTAGCTTTGGCACGACTCCTGGCGCGTTCCGATATCTTTTTACTGAACTCAGGCCAGGAATACGCGGTCCCCTCATCGAGCCCGTCGGGCGGGAAACCCGAGTAGACAACGAACCGGTCTTTGTCGCCATGGGGCGAGCGCAGCCAGAAGGCATCGAAGGGAAACCAGCGCACACTCAACATCCTGGGCTCGAAAGTGCCGCCGGCTAATTCGGGGATCGTGCTCAACCGATTGAACCGCTCGATCCCAGCCAGCACCTGTACCCCGTTGGAGAAACCGGTCACCTTCGGCGGAAGATTCGTTTCGGGGCTCCCTACGTGACAGGCGCCGTACAGATCGCGGGACGCCGCCCAAAATAACCATCCGGACTCTATGACCGAGCCTTCCAGATCCCATGCGCCCGCCTTCTCAGGCGCCGGGGGCAGCTTCAAAGTGAACGCTTCAAGCGCGACATAGTTCTGAGACAACAAGGACCACAGGGGTGTGCCGGGATCGACATAATCACCCAGTCCTGTTGTAAGTCCTCTCAAGACCGCTTTCGGTACACGTGCTTTTGTCAAATTCATGGTGGTTCGCTCCCTGCCCGGTTTGTCGATCAATCCCAATCGTTCCGTATCAGATCCGTTTCGGTCCATTCACCCTGGCCAAGATAAGCGGAGGTGAACTCGTCCAGGTCGCAAAGGGAAGAGGGGTTCAGCGGATCGGCCACGTAGACCTGGCAGACGCCTGTGCTCAGCAGCCGGTAGCCCCGCAGGACCACGAAATGCCCTCCGCCGCCGTTCCATGAGATTCCGGCGCACACGGGCCGCCCCTGGTCGATTTCGCGGACAATCTCGTCGAAAGCCAAGGTCCCCGTCACCGCCGCCGATTTATCCAGGGTGGTTCTCCACTTGTTGATTTTCTTCAATGCGGTTTCCAATTCCGCCGGCTGATCGCACGCTTCCGGCTCGCAGCAGCAGCCGCAATCGGTCTTGGGGCGCTGGCTCTTCGGGAGCACCTTG
The DNA here is from genome assembly GCA_963764845.1 of Terriglobia bacterium. Lineage (GTDB taxonomy): Bacteria > Acidobacteriota > Terriglobia > Bryobacterales > Bryobacteraceae > BOG-234. The sequence continues at coordinate 93,466 of CAVXUE010000005.1, forward strand.
TTTGCGATGTCACACTGCTCGATCCCCGACGCGGGATTGAAAAATTTCTCGATGCTCGCCGCCACCGCTGCCCAACACCATTCGGATTGCTGCTGCCGCTGAATATTGAAGCTGAGCAGGCGCGAGGAGATAACATTTGTCGCGGCTGTCACGGGACCCGGCGGCGATGCGTTGTGGGCATTGTGCCTGCCGCCGCCTCCGGGATGGCCTCCGGTATGGCCCGGGTCGGTGCCTCCGGTATGGCCCGGGTCGGTGCCCCCGGTGTGGCCCGCGTCGCTGCCTCCTGTATGGCCCGCGTCACTCCCTCCGACCAGCCCGCTTCCGGGACCGATGCCTGTCAACCGCGTCGTGAACTGCGCCATACATTCACTCCTTTATCTTGTCTGGTGAGAAGCCACCAGGTCTTTAAAGCGTAGATCTTCGTGTAAGTCCGCCAAATCCGGCCAGCGACTCACGTCGGCAAGCTGGTCGTTGGTGGAATGGGCCAGAATTTCCAGAGTTCTTCTCCGGTAGCCCGGATCCCGGGATGCGCGATACAGTTCCTCGTATGTCAATACTGAATACCAGCGTGCCGTAACGCTATCCGGGAACAGCCGCAGAGCAGTCTCGATATAATCCACCGCGTGCGTGCGGTCACCGCACGCGGCGCTGAAATAACCCATAAAGGACTTCAGGTCGCCATCGCGAACGTTCCGCGGGTTCTCGGCCTCAACCATTCTCAACCCCTCGATGTTTGCGTCCCGGGCCGCCGCGACGCGATGCAATCGGCGCTGGGCGATTCCGAGATACACGAGGACCAGGTACTTTGGGGTTGCGCCTGGCGGGGACGGGAGATTCAGGGCCAGCTCAAAACTATGGACAGCCTCCTGATCCCTGCCTTCGGACATCAATATCTGGCCGAGGTCGCTGTATGCAGCGGGGGTCTCGAGCAAGCCGATCGAGCGGCGAAGTTCGCGTTCGGCCAAAGCAAATTGTCCCAGGCTCATGTATGCGCCGCCAAGATTCGAATGCAGATTAGGCTCATTCGGGGCCAGATCGACGGCCTTTTTGTGATATCTCGCCATTTGCTGGAAGTCCGACCGGTTCTGGTAATAGGCTCCAAGATTCTGCCACGTCCTGAAGTACTCCGGTTCCACTTCGGAGGCCTTCAGAAATTCCGCCAGAGCCGCCTCCAGCTGATCGTTGTCCTCATACGCCTTGCCGAGATAGATATGCGCCATGGCCTTGCCCGGCTGCAGTTCGATGGCCCGCTCGAACTCCGGCACGGCCTGCGCATAGGAATCGTCGGCGTAATGGAGATAGCCTTCCACGCGGTGCGCGGCGGCCACGTCGGGATTGCGGCTCTCCGCCTCCCGCAGCGATATTCCGGCCCTGTCCAACCAGGTTCTATCCTGGGTGAGCGGGTATTCGAACCACTGCGCTTCCGCGAGAGCCGCATGGGTCAGCGGCGAATCGGGATCCTCCGCGACCGCCTGGCTGAGAGAACGAAGCGCGACATCCAGAGTGGAATTCCGGCGAGTGGCCCACACCCCCGCCCAGTAATCGTGCGCCGCGGCGGGGCTGACCGTCGCGATTGACGCGGGCGGCAGGCGCAGCGCGCCGGTCACCATCCCCGCCAGCGCCACCGGCGCATAGCGTCTGAACTCTCCGGGCGTGTACTCCGCCTTCCACTCCTTTGCGTTGACTCCGGATCGGGTGTCTGTCAAATACGCCGCGAGGACGATCCGGTCCTTTGCGACACCCAGCGTTCCATGGAGCACGTGCGTCGCTCTGTCGTTGGCGTTTTTTCCCGTGACAAACGTGAACCCGGTGCGAGCGCTGCCTTTCAGCCGGGACAACTGAGCCGCCGTATCGCGGAACAGGCCGTCCGCGAGTTGCGCGGTCTCCCGATCGGAGCCGAACGGCATGAGGGCGAGCCGCGCCGACTCTTTCGGAGCCGAGGCCCGCTCGTACGCCGCCACGCCGGAGGCAACTACCAGAATCGCCACGGCCGCGACCGCCAGAAACCGCCGCCGGGCCCGCGAGGGCGCGAACGCTCGCGCTATCTCTTCGGCGTCGTGGAAGCGGCGCGCCGGATCCGGATCGAGGCAGCGCGCCAGAATGCGATCCCACTTTGGATGAACGGCGGGCGGCTTCCCGGTGAGCCGCCGCTCCCACGACTCGCCCTCGGGGTGCGGTTTCCCAGCCGCCAGCATCTCAAACAGGATGACGCCCAGCGCATAGATATCGGACGCGATGGAAGCGCCGGCGCCTTTCCACAACTCGGGCGCCATATAATCGGGCGTCCCACCGACTTCGCCCGAAGCCCCAATGCCCCGCGCCAGTCCGAAGTCGGTGATCACGGCCCGCGTTGCGCCATCGGCGCCGGTGGTGAGTATGACATTGCCGCTTTTCAGGTCCCCGTGAATGACGTGGTTGCGATGGGCTTCCGCCAGGCCCGCGCAGAGCTGCAGCGCGATCGCGCGCGCATCCGGCTCCCCGATCGGCCCGGCGCGAAGCCGCTCCAACAGCGTCTCGCCGTCGAGAAACTCCATGGTGATGAAGTCGATCTGCCCCCGCGCGGTGGTGGCCGTATGCATCTCGAAGATCCTGCATACGTTGGAATGGCTGATTTCGCGCGCGTTGCGCACTTCCGGCGGCAGCCGCCGGTTAAAGCCCTCCCTGGCGCACTTGATGGCCACGCGCCGGTCGAGCTTCTCGTCCTTCACTTCGTACACCACGCCCATACCGCCGCGCGCGACTTCGCGGACCACGCGGAAGCGATCGTCCACCAGTTCCCCGGGCTCGAACGGATGCTCGATCACCGGTTTCGGGCAAAACGGGTCAAGCAGGAAACCGTTCATGCGCTCTTCCGCCCGGACGTAATTCGCCACCGCGGCGAACAACCCCGCATCACCCGCGCAAACGCTCATCAGGTAAGCCTCGCGCTCCCGCGGGGGCCGGGACAGCGCCAGTTCGACCAGGCTCATGACCCGGTCGTCATCCAGTGGTTGCGTGGTCTGCATCGCCGGACTCCGTGTGGGCAAACAGCCATTGCCGGGCATCCAGCCACATCCGCTGCATCGTGCGCAGCTTCATACCCAGTGCGTCCGCCGCTTCCTCGTCGGTAAGACCGAGAAAATATTTCACTTCCACCAACCGGCACCACTCCGGCTTTGCCTCGGCAAGCTGATCCAGCAGCCGGTCCACGGTGATCGCCAGATCCACCTTTGCGCTGTCGGCGGGCAGGAAGCTTCTCCATTCGTCGAGCGCAACGAAATCCGCGTCGGGACGCGCCCGGGCATGGTCGATCAGGTATCTGCGCATGGCCCTGCCTGCAATAGCGAAGAAATGCTGCCGGTTCTGCCAATCCCGGTCTTTTGCGGCGATCAGCCGGAGGTAGAGCTGGTCGACGAGCTCCGTCGGCTGCAGGGTATGTCCGGCGCGCTCTCCCTGCATCAGGTAGTGTGCAAGCCGCCGCAGATGGGGGAACACCAGGGTGAACAGTTCGTTCTCCGCCTCGCGGTCGCCTTCGCGCCATTTCTGGAGCAATTGCGTGATGTCACCCATAAAAACCAGCTTGCGAGCTATGCTAGTGGCTGCACCCGGCATTGTCAAGCGAAAGCCCTGTATTGGGAGAGTCCTGTATGCTCACTCGACGCTCGTTTTCTTCCGCCCTGGGCACTGCGATCGCCGCGCCATTCGTCGCGCGCGCGCAACAACCTCCTGGCCGCGCGCAGATTAAGATCAACACCGGACGCGTAATCGCCGATATCGATCCGAAAATTTACGGCAACTTCCTCGAGCACCTCGGACGCTGCATCGATGGCGGCGTATTCGACGAAGGCTCGCCGCTTTCGGACGCGAACGGTTTCCGTCGCGACGTCCTCGATGCCGCGAAAAAGCTGAACGTCACTCTGCTTCGCTGGCCGGGTGGAAACTTTTCCTCAAACTATCACTGGTCGGACGGCATCGGTCCGCGCGACCAGCGCCCGCGGCGTCTCGAAATGGCGTGGGGCACCGTCGAGACCAATCGCTTCGGCACGCACGAATTCATGCGGTACACCGAACTGCTGGGCGCGCAGCCTTACTTCTGCGCGAACCTGGGAACCGGCACGTGGACGGAAGCGCAGCAGTGGGTGGAGTATTGCAATTCCTCCGAAGACACCGCCATGACGCGCCTGCGCAAACAGAACGGGCGCGCGGAGCCGTGGAAGGTGACGCATTGGGGGCTTGGCAACGAGATCGACGGGCCCTGGCAGATGGGTCATCGCAGCGCGGACGATTACGGCAAGTTCGCGCTCGAAGCCGCGAAGCTGATGAAGCTGACCGATCCGAATATCAAGCTGGTGGCGGCCGGGTCGTCGAACTTCGGCGCGGGTTCCGATTGGACCGGCTGGAACCGGACCATCCTCGAATACCTGAAGCGCCACGCCGATTATTTATCGCTGCATACTTACGTTGGCAATCCCAATAACGATTTCGGCGAGTTCATGGCCAGTTCGACTCGAACTGGATAATCGGACGAAAACGGCGGAGGGGATCATCAACGCCACGCTCTCCGGCGAACCCGGCAACCGGCGCATCTATATCGCCTGGGATGAGTGGAACGTCTGGTATCGCGCGCGCGGAAACCAGGAGCGCGGCCGGCGAATCCTCGAAGAGCGTTACAACCTGGAGGACGCGTTGGTGGTGGCCACATTCCTCAATTCGTTCATCAATCATGCGCACATCGTGAAGATCGCCAACATGGCGCAGATGGTGAACGTGATCGCGCCGATCTTCACCAGCGAGAAAGGGATGTTCCTGCAGACGATTTATTACCCGCTGCAGCTCTTTGCGAATAACAGCAAAGGCAAGGCGCTCGATCTTCTCGTTGAGAGCCCCCAATACACGAGCGGGCGTTTTGGGGATGTGCGGTATCTTGATACCTCCGCCGCTTACGACAACGGCACGCTCGTTTTGAACGTGGTGAACCGCCACCGCGATCAGGCGATCGACGCCGAGTTCACCGCGGAAGACAAACAGTTTTCGGGCGCGGTGGAAGTCGCCGAGGTGAATGGTCCGGATATCAAGTCGGAGAACAATTTCGACTCGATCGCCGTACAGGCTGTACGGAAGCCGGCAACTGCGAATGGCCGGCGGTTGATCTATCGATTCCCGCCCCATTCGTACACAATGTTGAAGGCCCGGCTGATTTAAGGTTGTTACCGAACTTTACTCGCATTGCGCTCCAGACACCGAATAAAATTGGTACGGTGTTGAAAGGACAGTTCCCGATGCTGAAAGCCCCGGTCGTGCCGCTCTTGCTCATCATTCCGGCTCTGGTTTTTGGAGTCATACCCACCAGCGTCACCTTGAACACATCATCCGCCAGCGCGCAATATGGAGAGCCGGTCACCTTCACGGCATCGGTCTTTCCCACCCAGGCGACTGGCGAAGTGGCTTTCTATCACGGCGCAATTTTGCTGGAAACCGAACCGCTGATCAATGGAAAGGCGGCATACACCACCAGTCTCCTGCCCTTCGGATTGCACTCGGTGACGGCTTACTACACCGGCAATTCAACGTATGGGCCCGGTACATCGCCCGCAGTGGCTGAAAGCATTGCGACCGTTCCATCGCGGGGTTACACTCAGCCAACCCACTATCCGAACGTTGACACCGACTTAGCCCCGGTCGTTGGCGATTTCAATGGGGATGGCTACGCCGACGTGGCCGTCTCGGTGGGCGACCCGACACCGGGTATTCAAGTGTTTCTGGGCAACGGCGACGGAACGTTGCAGCCGCCTCTAATCGACGCGAACAGCGCCCTCGTTGGCCCGATTGCAGCCGGGGATTTCAACGGCGATGGAAAGTTGGACCTCGTCGTGGGCGATGGCCCCTTGAGCATTCTTCTGGGTAATGGGGACGGGACGTTTCAGGCTCCCTTGATCGACACCCTCACCAGCGCCCCCAGCGCCATCGCAATCGGCGACTTTAACGGTGACGGTACGGCGGATCTCGCGATCATAGGCAATAGCAGGCACCCCGGCATCAACATATTTCCCGGAAACGGCGACGGAACTTTTCAGACTCCGACAACAACGGGGGCGGGCTATTCCTTCGGCTCAATGGTGGTGGGAGATTACAACGGAGACGGTAAAGCGGACCTCGCGGCTACAACCTCTCTGTCAAGTGACGCTACGTCTTTTGCGGTGGCCGTGCTGCTCGGCAACGGAGACGGAACGTTCCAGACGCCTCTGATACAGGCCGTTGAATACGAGCCGCATTCCCTGGCGGTTGGGGACTTCAATAGCGATGGGAAGCCCGATCTGGCCGGTTACGTCGGTCCGATGGAAATTATAGACGGTCATACCGCTGACGTGGTCCTCCTGGGGAACGGGGACGGAACATTCCAACCCGCCGTTTACTACGGAACGGGTGGCTCGGTCACGCTCTCCGCTCCGATCGTTTCGGATTTCAATGGAGATGGCAAAGCGGATCTGATCTCCGCAGGCTCCCTTTACTACTCCGCCACGGGCAACTATCTGAGCATTGTTGTTTTGCCCGGTAAAGGGGATGGCACCTTTGGGCACGCGGATCTCTACATCTCCACGTCGGCGGAGTCCAACGGTGGTTACCCTGCAATTGCCGATTTCAATGGAGACGGGCGACCGGATTTTGCGGTCATTCCAGACGGTGGCGATCTCAACATCCGACTCGGCTCCATTCAAGCTCCCACCACCACCGCGCTCAGCTCTTCCCTGAACCCGTCCTTCTTTGGAACGCCCGTAACACTGACGGCGGCAGTTACACCCGCAACCATCCAGGGCGGCGTCACTTTCTTCAATGGAGCAAGCCCCCTGGGCACCTCCGTTCTCAGCGACGGAACGGCGACTCTGACACTATCCACCTTACCCGTCGGATCGCAAAGCCTTACCGCGTCCTATGACGGAGACAATTATTATTTCACCAGCACATCCGGCATCGTGACGCAGCAGGTGAATCAGGCGCCCACGTCCACGATATTGAACTCGTCCCCGAACCCTTCCTCTGTGGGGCAAACCGTGACCCTGGTCGCTGAAGTCGCTCCCGTCACCGCCACGGGTAACATTACGTTCTATCACGGCTCCACTTTGATGGGCACCGTCGCCTTAGTGAATGGAACGGCCACGCTCACAACGTCCACCCTGACCCAAGGCACTCATGCGCTCTACGCCACTTACGTTGGGAGCAGCGAGTTCCTCCCCAGTACTTCGACAACAGTGAATCAGAAGGTCGAATAAACACCTCGCCGTCTCTCGCGGGTGAATGGTGTTGTTCCTCCCTGGTCGAAATAGCGGTTCCGGAAGCGAAATCCATCCCGCCTGTCTTGATCTCTCAGAATTTCGGGTGCTTCTTCCGGAGATGCCGGTAGATTGCCCAGGAAACAACCATCCAAAGCAATGACGAACCGAGAATCCAGCCTGAGGTAAACTCCATGCCAGTGATCCTGTCGTCGACCCAGAAGATCACAACGATCAAAGCGCATATCGCGCATAGGATGGAAAATCCGCGGAAGAAATACATCGAACCGCCCCCTGAAAGATTAACAATTTCCTCCTCGTTTCAGGGCAGTTCGAGGTCGGGATTGATGCCGGCGGCGTCCGGCTTTCCGATGACATCGAGGTAACCCTTGACCAACTCCACGTCGGGGGGAGTCGGATTGAGTGCGAGGTACTTCGCAATGTGGGTACGGGCGCCGTCAGTATCGCCTTTCGCCGCCAGGATACGGCCGAGCACGAACTCGCCGCGGAATTTTCTTTCCTTCGCGTCCAGCCGGAGGGCTTGGCTGGCGCTGGATTCCGCGCCGGGAAGATCGTTCATCCCGAAACGGGCCACTGCCTGATGAAGGTAGACCTCGGGATATATGTGCTTCAGATCGAGTTTGATGGCCATGTCCGCCGCTTTCGCCGCGCCCTGCCAGTCCTTGGCGAGAACATCGATGCGCGAGAGAGTTACCCAGGAGATCAACATTTTGGGATCGGCGTCGGTGGCGTGGGTGTAAGCGTCCTTCGCCTCGGCGACCATATCGTCGGTCTCATAGGCAATCCCAAGAGTATGCCAGCCGCGCGCGAACTTCGGAGCGGAGGCAACTACGAGCCTCAGCTGTCTCCCTGCCTCCGCGGCATTGCCGGCGTCGACAGCCTTCATGGCGGCTTTCCACGCGCCACGGGCGGATGCGGGCACATCGGCATCCATGCTGTTGATGACGCGCGGATCGGCGCCGCGAGCGGTCAGCACAAGCGGGGGAAGGTCCGCGGTCCTGCTGAGGGCGCCATTGAGACTTGAGATATCGATCGACGTGGAGGAATATCCGGTCAGCGCGGCTTCGATGCGGCAGGTGCGGCTTGACATGCTGTCGGCATCCATCTGCCACACGTATTCGCCCTTTTTATTGGTAACGGTGCCGGGGGCGCTGCCGTTTTCGTCGCAGAGCCGCTGAATTCCGACAGTCGCGGGAGGGGGCGAGCCATCCTGCATAGTCACCTTGCCCCGCACGATGACAGGGATGGTCTCCCCGGATACATGCCTGGCGGCAACGGTGCCTGCCAAGCTGATTGAAACGATAATCCAAATGGCCGTGAATAGGCGGCGAGATCCCATAACAGCTCCTGCCGGAAAATCGGGCGTGATTATTATACCCGCGTTCGCAGCCCTCCGTGGATGAACCGGCCTGACATGAACCGGACTGGCGCGGCCGTCGACGAGGCGGCAAAGGTCAATTGACATCGGAACCCGGTAGTAGGCTACTTTGAGAAAATCGCTTTGCCGACGGTACTCAGCGCACCCGTTCCCGATCCACAAACGGCGCGATGCGACAAAAACCTCTCGCGGCTTTCGCGGATGCGCCTTTCCGCCTGTGCGAGTTTATATTCCATATCGCCGGAATCCTGAGCCGGGTCGGCTTCCTGACCTACCAGACTGGCATGATAACTGACCTGATCGAGATACTGAGCGGTGAACTCGCGGCACTCCCGGCAATAGCGCGCCGATGTCATTTTTATGGGAACCCATCAGCCCCCACTGCTATTTTCTGGTTACCTGATGCGCGGGGATACCAGGAATTCTACGTACAGATGCGCGGAACAGCACGGATCAGGCTTTCCATGCGCAAGAGTCCTGGCGCCAGCCGCTGCTTCTCGCGCTTCGATAGCCTGAATCTCCATCGGGCGGGTGCCTGGGGCATTGAAAATGGAACAAAACGCGGAAACACGGCGTCATAAATGGATATTCATGCGGGAAGGGAGACTACAAATGAAGAAGCCGGCTTCTATTGTCCTCGCGTTGGCAGCGTCCGCAGGCGCGCTGTGTGCTCAGACTTTAACCGGAACATGGCAGGGAGCGCTGAAGACTCCGCAGGCGCCGAATGGCGAACTGCGGATCGTCATGAAGATCTCGACGACCGAAAAAGACACGCTCAAGGCAGAGATGTACAGCATCGACCAGAACCCAACGCCCATCCCGGCCGAGTCGGTGAAGGTGAGCGGGTCGGGTATCAGGATCGCGGTTCCGACGATCGGCGGAAATTACGAAGGCACGGTCAGTTCCGACGGGAACACGATCACCGGAACCTGGACGCAGGGAGGGCCGCAACCGGCGCCGCTCACGATGGTGAAGGCCACGCCGACGACAGCGTGGACGATCCCCGAGCCGCCGCCCCCGCCAACGATGATGGATAAGAACGCCAAGCCGGAGTTCGAAGTGGCGACGATCAAGCCGGCCGATCCCAACCGGCCGGGTTGGGGAATCAATATAAACCGAAGCGGCACCTTCCTCACCCATAACACGAATCTCTCGGACCTGCTCAAGTTCGCCTGGTCGGTGCATGCAAGACAAATTGTTGGCGCGCCTGCGTGGGTCGACTCCGATAAGTTCGACATCGAGGGCAAGCCGGACAAACCGGGCCTGCCGACGGTGGATCAGGCGCGGGCGATGGTTCAAAAGCTCCTGGCCGACCGCTTCGGGCTGACATTCCACACGGAGAAGAAGGAACTTTCGGCATACGTGATCACGGTGGTGAAGGGCGGCTCCAAACTGAAGGAGGATACTTCTGAGATACCCGGTCCCGGCTTCGGCGGAATGCCGGCGCGCGGCTTTAACATTCGAAAGGCCACCATGGCCGAATTTGCGTCCGTGATGCAGGCGCAGTTTATGGAACAGCCCGTGGTTGACCAGACGGGCTTCGGCGATACGCGCTACAGTTTCATCCTGAAATGGACACCCGATCCGACGCAGGCGCCGGGTTACGGCCAGCAGGCGCCGGCGCCGGCTCCACAAGCCCCGGCACCGGATGTGGATGCGCCGCCCGATGTGTTCAGCGCGATGGTGCAGCAGCTCGGGCTGCAAATGAAAAGCGCCAAGACGCCGGTTGACGTGATGGTGATCGATAAAGTGCAAAAGCCGAGCGGGAACTGAACCGGTTGGCGCCTGAACGGCTACGAGCCGCAATCCGGAATCGCTGCCGATAATTGCGTTGATGCCCCACTCAATGTGTCCACAATCCGCCGGGACGATTATGATCAGCGCGCCCCTTTCTTTGTAGCCGGGTTCCCTGCAGCCGGAACGGCGGGCAGAGTCGGAGTCTGCCTGGCGACATCCTCCGGCAATGCGAACACCTGAATCGTATTCACGCGGCGGTCGGACTTCAGCGCCTTGTTATAAGCCGCGACGCCGGCGGTCAATTGGCCGTCCCCGGTATACACCGCCAGGTACTGACGGCCGTTGACGGCGTAGGTGATGGTCGAATTGGCGATCGGCCCCGGCAGTACTTCGTCCCACAACACTTTGCCGTTCTCCTGATCGAGCGCGCGGAGGTGATGTGCGAGATCGCCGAAAAAAACCAGATTGCCGGCGGTGAGCAGGATGGCCCCGTTGATCGGTCCGGGTCCCTTGAAGATGTGATCGATCTTTCCGGTGGAGGCATTGATCTTCGAAACGCCGGAGAGTTCGTCGAGCTTCGAAGGGTCGCGCACCACGCCGTTATGGGAAGAGCGCGTACCGGGGTCGCCCTCCTTCTCTTCGTTACAGGCGTCCACGAAGGGCACATACAACGAGTTGGTGATGGGGCTGTAACCCTGCGACCAGTAGCTGCGGGTATTAAAGAAGCACACCGTATTGGTCATGTTGGGATGGGTCAGCATGGCGCTTTGGTTGAGATACGTGATGCCGTTCTCGTCGATGTTCTTCAGGAAGAAGTTCGGTACGTCGTAAGGCCACGGATTGGCCCACAGGAATTCGCCCGTGTGGCGGTCGAGTGCGAAAACGCCACCGGATTCACCGGTCGCGAGAACAATATCGCGGCGTTCGCCGGGTTTGATTTTAGAGTTGAACCACTTCGCGGTGGCACGTGTGGGGTTGATAGCGGTGGTGACCAGAATACGATCGTTGGTCCAGTCCTCATCCCAGTCGTCGCCGGGCAGATGTTGGTAGTACCAGTTCAGTTTGCCGGTGTCGGCGTTGATCGACACAGTCGAATTGCTGAACAGATCGGCCGGGGCGTGCGTTGGAATCGCGTTGAAATCGCCATTGTGGCGTTCGAGGCGGCTATTGGGCGTCGGATTGGCTATGCCCCAGATGACGGAGTTCGTGCTGGGATCGTAGGTCCCGGCAAGCCCCCAGGGGCCGGCGACGCGCTTGTCATCGGGAAGGCCGCCCCAGGTGTCGCCGCCTGGCTGGCCGGTCTCGGCCGCGGTCATGAACTTCCACAGCAGTTTGCCCGTTTTGGCGTCGTGCGCGGAGATGAAGCAGTTCTCGTGCTTACCGCCGCACGCGCCGCCGGAGATCACTTTATCCCCCGCCACGATGGCGCCCTGGGTGGCGCCGCGGGTTTCGGTTTTGGCTTCCCAGCGCCGCTCGCCGGTGCGCGCATCCAGCGCGACGAGGTAGCTGTCGGGGGAAGTCCAGTAGACCATGTCGAAGCCGATCGCAATCGTCTTGGCACGCGCGCCACCTTTGATGTTCTGGGCCATTTCACGTTTGTACTCCCAGATGAGCTTGCCAGTAACGGCGTCGAGGGCCTGCATGACGGCTCCGGGCGCCTGCAGATACATGACGCCATCGTGCACAAGGGGAATGCCCTCCTGAGTACCCGGGCCCTCGGTGACCGACCAGGCAAGATTGAGCCTGCCGACGTTCGATTTATTGATCTGCTGCAATGGCGAGAAACGCTGCGCGTCGTACGTACGGTTGTACATCAGCCAGTCGTTGGGGCTGGGTTTCTTGAGGTCGTCCTCGGTAAGGGGCACAAGGATCCGGCCCGGCTCCTGCGCGGTGGCGTGATCGCCGGGCAGCAGGATCAGCACGATGGCAGCAGAAGCAAAAAGGGAAATGTAGCGTTTCATGTGTCAGGGAGATTATATCGGCTCCGTCTCATGAGCACCCACGGGACGAGAGCGGGCGGTGCGGAATCAAACTGCATCGATCAGGAGCGGCAGCTCAGCGAGGGCTTCCCCGGCGAGCCGTCGAACCAGGGCCAGGCTCTCAATGGCGCCATCTCGCCGTGCGTTCCGGAGGGATTCCTCAAGGGCCCGGGCGGCGTGGGAGAGCGTCATGGCGCACGCGGTGCCGGCGATTCCTTTCAGGGAGTGGCACGCGAGCCGCGCCTTCTCGAAATCCTGCTCGGAAAATCCTTCCTCCAGTTCCCGCAGATTACGTTCCATATCCGCCCCAAACAATCGCATCAGAGTCTTCATGTCCTCGCGGTCCACCGATTTGCGCAGCGCCTCGATGGCCGACGAGTCGAACGCCGCTTGTTGCGCGGGGGGAAATTCATGCCCGCGTGGGCACCGCAGCAGGACCTCTTTGAGTTTTTCCGGGTTGATGGGCTTGCTGAGATAATCGTCCATTCCCGCGTCAACGCAGACCTGCCGATCGTCTTCGGTCGCATTGGCGGTCGTCGCAACGATGCGCGGCCGCGACCCCTGGCCGGCGCGCGCGAGCAGATTCTTTGTCGCGGTAATGCCGTCCATCTCAGGCATCTGGATATCCATAAGGACCAGGTCGTAGGCGCGCTGCGCAATAGCCTCGAGAGCCAGACGGCCGTTGCCGGCGAAGTCGGGCTGGTAGCCGAGCCTGCCAAGCATACTGCGGACGACGAACTGATTGGTGGCATTGTCCTCGGCGACGAGGATCTGCAAAGGGTGGCGGCTGGCGAGTCCGTGATCAAAGCGTCCGTGATCAAACGGCGCCACCGATGGTGCCGCGGGGACAGGGGTGGGTGAACCGACCGTCTCCAGGATCGCCGCGTACAGAAGCGATGGTTTGATTGGCTTGTTGAGCACGGCGCAGAAGTTGGCGCCGCCGCGCCGGGCTTCTTCCGCTCCGTCCATGCGAGAGGAAAGGAGGATACTCCTGAGGCCCACAAGATCCTGTGCCTTCTTCTGAAAGCTGATGCCGTCCATATCCGGCATCTCGAGGTCGATCAGACCGAGGTCGATCGGCCCTTCGGCTTCGAGGATGCGGAGCGCCTCGCCCGCGTCGGCCGCCTCGACCCCCACCATTCCCCACTCCCTGACATAGGCCATGACAATGCGGCGGTTTGTGTCGTTGTCATCCAGGATGAGCACACGATGACCGGCCAGGCTGGGAATCGCGATGGGCATTCCCGAGTCTGCCTGAGCTTCGCTCTCCGCGAGGGGAGCGGTAAAGGTGAAACGGAAAGTGGACCCCGCGCCAGGCTGACTTTCGGCCCGGATTCGGCCGCCCATCTTCTCCACAAGGCCCTTCGAGATCACCAGCCCGAGTCCGGTACCGCCGTATTTTCGGGTCGTGGAAACATCCGCCTGGCTGAAGGCCCGGAAAAGCCGCCCCATTTCCTCGGTTGAAAGGCCGATGCCGGTATCGCGCACGCTGATCTCGATTTCGTACTGATCCGCGGATGGACGAGACCGCACGTGCAGAGCAACCTCGCCGCGTTCGGTGAACTTGATGGCGTTGCTGAGCAGATTCAGCATGACCTGCCGGAGGCGGGCGGGGTCGCCTATGACAGCCACGGGCGTGCCGGGCTCGATGCTGTAGACGAGATCGACTTGTTTCTGGCCAGCCTTCAGGGCCACCAGGTCGAGCGATTCCTCGACGGTACGGCGCAGAACAAATGGGCGTGCCTCGATCTGAATGCGGCCGGCCTCCATCTTGGAGAAGTCGAGGATCTCCTCGATCACAGTGAGAAGATGATCGCCCGAGGAGCGGATGATCTCGCTGAACTGCCGCTGCTCGGGCGTCTGATGGGTATCGAACAGGAGCGCCGTCATGCCGATGACGGCATTGAGAGGCGTGCGGATCTCATGGCTCATGTTCGCCAGAAAGTCGGCTTTGGCGCTGGCGGCGGCTTCCGCCGCGGCTTTCGCCAGCCGCAGGGCCTCGTTCAGGCGGTCGAGATTCACGGTCTGCTCGCGCAGCCGGTCGTTCAGGACAAGTTGCTCGGTCCGGTAGTCGTTCAGGCTGATCAGCTGATTATCGAAGGGAGAAAGCAGCTCCTCAATAAGGTACGTCGCCGCCTCGTAAATTCGGCCGCTCTGCGAAGGCTCGTTCTGAGAAAGCTCGCCGGCGCGCTGAATCAGGACCCGGCGCTGCATGGCGAGCACGGCGCCGAGGCCCTCGGCCACACCGGCCTTTCCCGCCTCGTAAGCCCGGATGCGCGCTTCGCTCTCGTTACCCGCCAGCCATGCATCGAGGGCACCGGCATAAAGCGCTTCCATTTCCGATGGTTTACCGGGCCTGGGATTCGAGAAACTCGCGCTCGCGGGCGCGATTGGCCGCCATGCTCACCAGGTGCGCCGTGAAGTCGATGAGCTTGCGCTCGCTCAGCGTGGGAGACTTGGGCCATTTGTGGTAAATGGCGAAGGTCGCGATAACCTTGCCGTCATAAGCGCGAATCGGAGTCGACCAGCAGGCGGCAAGACCATGTGTGTCATACGCCAGGGATTTGAATTGCGCCCAGTAGGGGTGCGTCGCGATATCCTCCACGATCACCTGTTCGCCGCTGGCCGCGGCGGTGCCGCACGATCCCTGGCCCACGCCGATGCTGAGACCGTGAACCGCCTGGCTGTAGGCCTCGGGCAGATGCGGAGCCGCGCCATGCAGCAGATGCTCGCCCTTACCGTCGAGCAGGAGGACAGACGAGAGAATCCCGTCCTGTTGGGCATCGATCAGGCGACAGATTGCGTCGAGCGTTTCGGCCAGCGGTCTGTCCTCGTTGATCATGGTCAGAATGCGTTTCTGGCCCTCCAGCAGGCTTTCAGTCTGCCGGATCTGCGCGGTGATCGTTGCCGTCACGGGGTCGGGCATGGCGCCAGAACGATTTTACGCTATAAGAAGCCCGATCAGGATCTTCGCTTGATCAGAATCACTTCGTTGCCCCGCGAGTTATAGATCAGCTCGTCGGCGAAATCGTTCAGCATGAGCAGGCCGAAACCACCGGGACGGATGCCCAGATCCTCGCGAATCTTCAGGTGCTCGGTCGGATCGTCGGGGTGAGAGATCGCCGCATGCGCCAGCTTGTCAAAGGAAAAGCCCTCTCCCGGATCGCGGACGTAGTAAACCAGACTCGTGGTTGTGCGGATAAAGTGCAGCTCGACCTTCTGCCCGGGGTCGAGCTTGCCCCCGTGCTCGATCGCATTGGTCAGCAGTTCCCGAAATGCCGCTGCCGCGCCATCGCGTTCATTTTGATCCAGGTCCGATGGCAGTTCACGAAAGAAACGGACCAGCCGCCGGGCGACGTCGAGTTTGCAGCGGGCCCTGACCGCGATCCAGTTCGGTTTGTCCGAGAGGACCTCGAGATCGTCCGCCTCCATCCGCGGCGCCTGGGCGTCCGTCAGCGCATCCGTCAGCTGCTCTTTGGAAAACGGCTTACTGAGGTAGCCGACCGCATGTCCGCGGATCGATCCCGCGACCCGGTCCGGCCGGCTTTCCGCCGTCATCACCAGGACGCTCGCTTGCGGATGGATTTCCGCGATCCGGCGCAGCAGGCTGAGGCCGTCGATCCCGGGCATCACAATGTCGGTCAGGATCACATCGTAAGACCGGTCCCTTAAACGGGCCAGCGCTTCTTCACCGCTGTTCGCGCTCTCCGGATTCCACGAAGTGCCTTTGAGCATGGAACGCACAAGCGCGTGCATCGATGGATTATCGTCGACGATGAGGAGATCGCAACCAGGCATGGTCTCTAGGATAGCCCCGGAAGCGACCGCGCACACTGGACGGATGACCAGAGATCCTCGTCAAATGCAGTGAGCGCCGATCTGTTTCTCCGGTGATGGAATCTGCTCATGCCGGGAGAATTACGGGGTAGTCGCATCCGGATGCCGGATTGCACAAAGTGACTGCCACGTCAGCCTGGTGGACAAAGACGGCGCTCCTTTTTGCGGCGCTTGTCATCACCGCGTGGAGCGTCCTCAGACCGTTTGGACGCACTTCATCCGCCCGCGCGATCCGGCAATTGGGCGGAGTGCTTCTTTTCTCTGTGATCGGCTACGTCCTGTTCCTGCAACTAAGAAGCTAGCCGCCTCTCAGGTCAGACGAGCGGCGGTGCTTCAGCGGCGGCGCTTCAGGCCAACCAGGGTCGGCTGCCCGGCCATGGGGTGGCGTCAACCGAGTGTTGCCCGAAGAGAGCTCCGACGAAAGTCGAAAGAAATACCACGAGACCGATGGCGAATCGCTGCATTCAGGAGTCCTTCGATTGCTTAAGAGCCGCTTGGCCGCTATCTGCGCCGACCTCTTTATACTTGGCACCCGCCAGCATCGCCGAGACAGTGCTCAAGAGGTCAGCATTGTCGTCCTCGATCAGGACGGTCTTTTGGTGATTTATTGTTTTTGCTGCCTTTTTCACTGCGCCTTCTCTCTGATCTCGGCAGAGGGTGGCGGTTGGTTGGTGCCCGCGCTCGGTGAAGAGACACTTTGTATCAGGCATGCGCAGCGCCAAACGAATCGGATGACAATCGGGCGGCCATCGAAGCGTTCGCGGACTCGCGACTCCCGCTCCCTCCCGGAGTAATGCTTCGTTTTTCCAAATCGGCATTCAACGTGCATTCAGCGCTCCGCTCCCCTCTGGGAGAATAGCGGAGATGTCTGTCGCGGACCTATTATTCGGACGACCTCTGGCTTCATCGGACGAGCGCGCCGAGAAGGTCGGACCCGCCGCCGGCATTCCCATCTTTGGCCTGGATGCGCTCAGTTCCGCGGCCTACGGTCCGGAAGCGGCCCTCACTCTGTTGATCCCTTTAGGCGCCGCCGGGGTCGGGTACATCCTTCCGATTACGTTCAGCATTCTCCTGCTTCTGACGATTCTCTATTTCTCGTATCGCCAGACCATCGCCGCCTATCCGAACGGCGGCGGGTCTTATACCGTGGCGCGGGAAAACATCGGCGAGGGTGCGGGACTTCTGGCCGCCTCCGCGCTGATGATCGACTATGTCCTCACCGCCGCGGTGGGCATTTCGGCGGGTGTGGGCGCACTCGTATCCGCGGTTCCGGGCCTGCAGCCTCACACCCTGGCGCTCTGTCTCGCGATCCTGCTGATCGTCACCATCGTCAACCTGCGGGGAGTCCGCGAGGCCGGAGTGGCATTCATGATCCCGACCTGGCTGTTCGTGGGCTGCCTCTTCATCATGATCGGCATCGGAGTCGTGAAGACGCTGTTGGCCGGTGGACACCCGGCTCCGGTGGAATCGATGCCCCACCTGCCTGCCGCGACTGCCGCCGTGAGTTTATGGCTGCTGCTCAAGGTGTTCTCCAGCGGATGCGCCGCGATGACCGGCGTCGAAGCGGTTTCAAACGGCGTCAGGGCCTTCCGCGAGCCGACCGCGCCCAACGCCCAAAAGGCGCTCACGGTAATTATTCTGATCCTGATGGTGCTGCTGGCGGGTGTCGCGTGGCTGGCCTCCGCTTACCGCATCGGCGCCACCGATCCCGTGAAAAACTATGAGAGCGTGCTCTCCATGCTGCTGCGCGCGATCGCCGGACGAGGCGTTTTCTATTACGTTTCCATAGGCTCCATTCTGCTGGTGCTTTCGCTCTCGGCAAACACGGCCTTCGCCGATTTTCCGCGCCTCTGCCGCATCATCGCCCGCGATAGTTATTTCCGCGTTCCTTCGCCTCCACCGGGCGCCGCCTTGTCTATTCCAACGGGATCTGGGTGCTCGCGGTCCTCACCGCGGCGCTGCTGATTTTCTTCGGTGGCGTGACGGACCGCCTGATCCCGCTTTACGCCATCGGCGCTTTTCTCGCCTTCACACTCTCGCAGGCGGGAATGGTGCGCCACTGGATGCGCGCGGGAGGCGCGTGGCACAACATCTTCGTAAACGGACTAGGCGCTGTCGCCACCGGCGCGACCACCCTGGTCGTGCTGACGGCGAAATTCACTGACGGGGCCTGGGTCACGGTACTTCTGATCCCCGTAATGCTGTTCGTAATGACCTGGGTACGCCGCCACTACCGCGCGGTGGCCTCCGAGGTCGCGAGTCAGGATCCCGCCGATTTCAGGAATATCGAAAGCCCGATAGTCGTCGTCCCGGTGGCCGGCTGGAACAAGATCACTCAGAAGGCTCTGTGCTTTGCCTATGCCATGTCGCATGAGGTTCGCGCTGTCCACATATCCGCGGGCGACCAGACCGAGGACGAGTTCTGCAGGGACTGGGTTCACTTCGCCGACGCGCCGGCGCGACAGGCAGGATTGCCGCCGCCGGAACTGGTGGTGATCGACTCGCCCTATCGGTACGTTCTGACGCCGATACTCAACTACGTACTCGAACTCGAAGAAACAGAATCCCGGCCGCCAGATCGCCGTGCTGCTGCCGGAAATGATGGAGCATCACTGGTATCACTACCTGCTGCACAACAGCGCGCGGAGATTCTGAAAGCCTGGATTCTCGTCAAAGGCAATCAGCGGATTGCCGTGGTCAGCGTGCCGTGGTACCTGCAGGCTTGAGCTGCTTCACGGCGGTCACAGTGGTTATCGGCGCGTTGGACACGCATGCGGCCGTCCCCACGACATAGCTCGACGTTGGCGGCGACTGGCTGGCGATGGAGTTGTTGATGAAACTCAGCAGCTGGGAATTAGCCGGGTCTTGCAGCCAGTTGTAAATCGCCATGGCCTTCCCGGCAGGATCGACCGGGGTCGTCTGAGGGGTGGAGCCCTGCGCCAGCGCCATAACGGCAAGAAGTGCTGCGAGAAGTGCGGGGACGATCCGTTTTATGATTTTCATGTTTACGTCACTCAGGCCCAGAACCGTTGGTTGCAGTGCCAGCATCGATGTTTCATTTCGCCTGTCACGAATGAGAACAGCTTTTCCCACCACTTGCAATGGCTACGGGTGAGCATTCCTGAGTGGCAACCGGGACAGAAACTGGCCATCTGCCCGTACGATACGATGATGTCCCGCGTGTGGACAAGATCGCCCGGCACTCAAACCGTGCAGTTTCGCCCTATTTCCAGTGCCGGAGTGCGAACGAACTCACAACAAACCTTCAGCGGAGGCCCGCACCCGCGGCGGAGACTGTCCGCGGCACCGCGGCCGGCCGGGGGACGCGGACAAACGTAAGGATCGCGAGCGCTCCGCAGGCCAGCAGCCCGGACCCGAAGAATGCGTATCCATAGTTTCCCGTGGCTACATAGACGCGTGCGCCGAGCAGGGGTCCCATTACGCCGGCGAAACCCCACGCAAGCAGCATCACACCATAGTTGGTCGCAAGATATCTGGTGCCCCAGAAGTCTCCCGTCAGCGCGGTAAAGACGGACAACTGCGTGCCGTAGCAATAGTAGACGAAGAAGAGCAGCACATAGAACGCAATCAGGTCCGCGCGCCATAAATAGAGTGCGGGCGTGGCAATCATGGAGACAACCACGATACTGCGCAGCGTGGGCAAACGCCCGAAATGGTCGGATATCCACCCCGAAAAGAATCGGCCTGACGCGCTTCCCACCGCGCCGATCGTAATTGCGAAAGCCGCGGTCCGCGCGGTGAGCCCGGATGCGCGCGCGAACGGGACCAACTGGCTGATCACCATCGTGCCCGCCGTGGTGCCGAGCGCATAGGCAATCCAGAGCGCGTAAAATCGTCCCGTCCGGAGTACTTCAGATGTCGGCATGTCCCGATGTTTCGCGCGCTGCCCGCCTTCGGATTTCGCCCGCCTGGCAGGTCCTTCATATCCAGCCGGCGGATCCTTCAACAGGTACGCTCCCACCATCGTGAACAGGAAAAACAAGCCGGCCAATGCCTGAAACGTGGCGCGCCAGCCGATCCGCTCGATCAGTGCTCCCGCAATGGGTCCGAAAATTCCCGAGCCCGCGGCGAAGATGGCGATCGCGAGGCCGTTCACCAGTCCCCGGTGATCCGGAAACCATTTGGAACCGACCGTGATCGGGGCGAGATACCCAAAGCCCAGGCCTGTGCCCACCATCAGGCCCGTGGTGAGATAAAGCGCCGGCAGCGAATGCACCCAGCCAGTCAGGAACAGGCCGAGGCTGAACAGGAGACCGCCAATGGTCGCGACGGTCCGCGGGCCGATGCGCTCCTGCAGAAAACCGGCCACCAGGAACATCGACGCCAGCGTGAGCATGTCGATGGTTGACACGAGGGACGTCTGCGCGCGGTTCCATCCGAATTCGCGTTCGAGCGCGGGGACGAACACGCTCCAGGCGTAATAGGTGCCGAGAGCCACGTTGAGCAGACCACCGCCCACCAGCGCGGGCCAGCGCCTGAGATGGTTTGTCATTGCTTCCCTTTGCGGACGGCCTTCTGATCAACGTTCCCGGTATGGCGGATGAAACCCGTGATCGCGCCCTGGGCATCACGCGTGAATTCGACCAGGTCGCCTTCGGTGCGCGATACAAAGATCGTTTCCGAATCGGGCGCCAGCGGCTTTTTCAAAGGGTTCGTTCCTTCCTGCAGAAACAGCAGATCGCCCGCGACCGTAATCCTGGCTTCGCGCCCGGGCGCGAACTCATAAGTCCCCGCATACTTCGACAGCATCTCCGGAGCGAGGCGGATTCCGGTGCCACCGAGCATGTGCGAGGGGGAGCGATCGTTCTCGCAGACGCTCTCCAGAAGATCGGTGTCCGGCACCAGGGTCTTATCGATTTTGAAGGAGAACGGCCGCGTGAAGGTTTTCGGATCGTCGATGGTCATATCGAGATCCATGTGCCCGAAGTCCCGTCGCCGGAAGCGTTCGACGATGTGAAGCGCTTCAGTGTGAGGGTGTCCTTCTATGTCGAGCCAGCCGCGGTCGTTGAAACCCGCGGTATCGACCACCAGAGTGTCGCCTTCCCAGTGGCCCACCGAGTACCCCATCCACGTGGGATTGGGATCGACGGGAAGCTTGCGGCCATCGGTGAAGATCGTTCGATGAACGCTGTTCGTCGTGCCCTGGTACAGAATCACGATCAGACCCTTGTTTTGGACAAAACGCGCCAGATCGACCATGTGGTAGTAAGCGAAAGGATCGGGCAGGCAGTTCGCGCGCGGAGCTTCCTTTCCCATGTTCTGCACGCGCTGCCGGTAAAGCGTTTCGGCCCATGGCTGAGTATCGGCGGGGCTGAGGTCTCGGGCAATGTTCCGGTCATAGCTTCCCGCGCCCGGCCCTCTCCAGACGCCCGACAGGTCCGGTTTCCCATCGGATGTTCGCGGGGTGGGCGCCGCGAGATTCGGCTTGCCGTCGGCGGTGCGGGGAATGCCCGGCGTGGGGTAATCGAGCCACTGCGCCGACGCGCCGGTAGCGAGCGAAACAGCCGCCGCGATGAACAGAGCCTTCGACATCGATACCTCAGAGTGTAACGCCGCAAAGGGAGTTGATGAAGAATCCTTCAGCAACCTCGGGTTGCCGGCACCCGTCCTTCGATATAGCTCCAACCAAAGAGACGCCACATGTCATCTTCCTTCAAAGCAGTCCTTTTTCTGTCGCTTTGCCTGCCGTTTGCGAAGGCTTTCGCCATCCAGGAGAACGCCGGATTACAAAACTTTCATCAGGTGAACAGCCACGTTTACCGTGGCGCGCAACCGACGCCGGATGGTTTCAAGAGCCTGGCCAGCCTGGGTATCAAGACCGTGATCGACCTGCGCGGCGAGGAACATTCCGAAGCCGACGAGAAGCGGATTGTCGAGGCAAACGGCATGCGCTACGTCAGCATTCCGATGAAAGGCATGCAGACGCCGTCCGACGAAGAGATCTCTGCCGCGCTGGCGCTGATGAACGACGACACGGCCGGACCCGTTTTCGTGCACTGCCAGCGTGGCGCGGACCGGACCGGCGCGGTAGTCGCCTGTTACCGCATCGAGCACGATCACTGGGACAGCGATCAGGCAATCAAGGAAGCCCGCGGCTTTGGCATGAGCTGGTATCAGGTTGCCCTGCAGCGGTATGTCGGCCAGTTCGGCAGAGATTCCGGGCAATCGATTCCCGCTATGATCGCTCCGGCCTGATATTCTCTGGTGAGAATGGACCGGCGCCGTTTCATCGAGAGCAGCACCGCCCTCGGCCTCGCGATGGCCCCGGCCCAGGCGCAGGCCGGTCCGCAAAAGAGCTTCTGGCCCGGCGGCGCGCGCATGGTGGTGTCGCTCTCCATGCAGTTCGAGACCGGCGGACAGCCCGAGCGCGGCGCCAACGGCCCGTGGGGCAATCTCGACGTGAAATACCCGGACCTCGCGACTGACAAATGGTACGAGTACGGCTTCAAGGAAGGCATTCCGCGGCTGCTCGATATGTACGACCGGCGCCGGGTGAAGATGACTTCTCACATGGTGGGCCTCGCGGTCGAGAAGCATCCGGAGCTGGCGAAGGAGATCGTCGGGCGCGGGCACGAAGCGGCCGCGCACGGGCAGACCTGGGCGCCCATCTACACCTTGTCGCGGGACGGAGAGAAAGCCATCATCGAGCAGGGCGCGAAGGCCGTGGAGCGCGTCACCGGTGTGCGGCCCATCGGCTTCAACGCGCCGGGAATGCGCGGCACGCCGAACACTCTCGAGGTGCTGCAGGAGCTGGGCTTCGTGTATCACACCGACGATCTGAGCCGCGACGAGCCTTTTCTGGTTCCGGTGAAAGGCAGGCCGTTCGTCGTGGTGCCTTACACTTTCCAGCTCAACGACTATCAGAACTATGAAAACCGCTGGCGCACATGCGAAGACTTCGCGGGCGAACTGAAAGCCGAGTTCGATGCGCTCTATGCGGAGTCGGCGAAGAAGCGGCGGATGATTTCCGTCGCTGCGCACGACCGCGTCGAGCGGCCCTCGCGCGTGAAGGTGCTCGAGGATTTCATCGTCTACGCGCAGCGGCATCCCGGCGTGGTCTTCCTGAAGAAGGACGAGATCGCGCGCTTCGCGATGGCAAGTCCGGAGACGATCCGCGAAGGCGATTTCGCCTGACTGCCCGTTTTTGTTACGCTGATACACGCAAGGAGAAACGAAAAACATGAAAATCACCCGCGCATTCGCGCTTGGCACTATATTGCTGACGGCCGGAATCGGCTCAGCTTTCGCACAGGGAAGAGGACCGGCGACGCCGGGCCTGACGCTCACTTCGCCCGATTTCGAAGACGGCGCGATCATCCCCAACAAGTTCACCCAGGCGGACCCGAACCCGGTCTCGCCCAAACTCGAATGGAGCCATGTACCGATGGGCACGGTCACCTTCGTGCTGCTGATGCACGATCCCGATGTGGCTATGGGCAAGAAGACCGACGACGTGACGCACTGGATGGCGTTCAATATCCCCGGCACGGCCACGGCATTGGCCGGTGGCCAGTCCGCCGATCCGAAGCTGGCCGACGGCACGATTCAACTCGTCAACACAGGCCGCAAGGTCGGTTTCATGGGACCTGGCGCAGGCGCCGCGGGGCCTTATCATCACTACACGTTCGAGCTGTTCGCGCTGGATACCAAGCTGGATCTCGGTCCGGATGCGACGCGGGATCAGGTTGTGGCGGCCATGCAGGGGCACATCCTCGGCAAGGGCGTGCTGGCAACCCGTTTCCACCGGTAGAAATTTCAAGGGGGTGGCAGAGCGGCTGCCGCCCCTTTTAATAAGATCGCGGGCGATAGCCGGGGCGCGACCGAACCCGGTAGTGCTTCCCGACATCGCTCACGATCTGAATATCGATCTTCCGGAAACCCTCATTCTGATTCGGCGCCGGATAGTAAGTCACCGTATAAGAATTCCCCAGATCTTCCCGAATCGCCTCGAACGCTTCCACCTGTTTCTGCCAGGTCTTGGCCCAGTAGGCCTTGCCGCCGGTCTGGGTGGACAGGCGCTTGAACACATTGCTCGAAATCGGGTCTTTGCTGACGTCGTTGGTCGAGATCACGTAGATCGGAATGCCTTCGTCTTCGGCCACCGCGCGGACATCGTCCGGCGCCACCATGCTGGCATTGTCGGGGCCGTTGGAAAACACGATGATCACCTTGCGGCCGGGCACTTTCGCCGCATCGCGCAAAGTCAGCAGCAAGCCGTTGTACAAAGCCGTATCGTCGCCCGCCACCGATTTCCGCAGGCCGAAGATCGCCTCGTTCCGGTCATGCGTCAGCGACGCGGCGCGCGACATGTTGCGGCTGAACGTGTAAACAGCAACGGAATCGGCGCGGTCCAGGCCGCGCACAAAATCGATAATCGCGTCTTCCGCATAGACAAACCCGTGATACATGAAGTTGCTGGTGTCGAAAAGAACGAACACGTTCGTGCCGACAAACGCATCGCCCGAAATCACGGCATTGCCGCCGTTCGTGGCGCGCTCGGCATCCGCTTCCGCGCCCGGCTGCAGCGGCTTCAGAGAACCGTCGTCCGCGATTTCCATCGCCGGACGGCTGCCTTCGGAAAAGGTGGAGAGCTTCTCCTTGATTCCGTCTTCCATGATGCGGAAATCGGCGGGCTTCAGCCCGTTCACGTACTTGCCCTTGTTATCGGTTACCGTGAAGCTGAGCACCACCAGATCCACGCGCGACTTGAATACCGGCACTTTCGCGTCCTGCGCAAACAGCCAGATGCCGCCGCCGGCAGCCGCCAGACCGCCTGCCAGCAATGCGAAACGCGCATAAGTCCTGAGCGACAAACCCTCATTCTCGTCTGCCTCCGTTTATTGTGCGCTTCCAGGCTTCGCCGAATTGCGGCCGCTACCTGCGTATCCTGCTCCGCACTTCTTCTCCCACCGACCGCAGACTCTTCAGCAGCGCGGGCCAGTCTTCCAGATGCGAGGCGAAAATCCGCTCCACCACTTTCTGCGTCCACTCGGGCACCAGCACGTTCAACTGCGCCGGCTGCACCCCAGTCTGGTCGCCCACGTCGGCCCAGTAGAGAAGGTTCGATTCCCAGCTCTCCGCCATGATCCGGCTGGAATAACCCATGAGCGTCGGGAAGGTTCGCAGATTCAGCAACTCGGAGCGATAGGAATTTGCGAGGGTCGGCTTCGCGCGTTCCCCATGCGCGCGAAATCGCCTGCATCGCTCACCTGATCCGGCACGAGCGACTTGAAATGCGCGATCTCGGCGACTTCGGGACTGCCCGGGCTTGCCGACTCCGCGCCGGTCTGCGTGCGGCATAGCTCGCGGCGAGCGTATACATTTCGGATGGCGTCAGCGCATCGATCGCGCCGCGCGCATCGCCGGCGGCCACCAGACGCATCACCAGCGCTGCCCGCGACGGGCTGGCCACGCGATCGACAGCCTGCGACAGATCGGCTCGCGCATGGCCGGTTCGCAGGGTCGCTTCGGCGATCAGGTCCTCGGCCAGCCGCATGTGCATTCCCACCCAGTGCATCTGCGCCGGCGTCACCGTCCAGAAGCGCGCCGTGCGCGCGGTCAGGATCATCTCCGGCACCAGATCGCCCCAGATCAGCGCCTGCGTCTGCGTCGGAACCAGGAAATTCTGCTCCGCTTCGGCCAGCGCATAAGGCAATCCCGAGAGCGAGCCCACCAGCCTGCCGCCGGCGTTCGAAGGCCAGCCGGTTCCGTAGATTTCAGTGGTGCTTCCAGCTATGGTTGCCCCCGCACGCGCCGATGAAATCGTGCCCGCGCACGAACAGCGGATTCGTAATCAGAATCTGCGCGCCCGGCGGCGCGTAGTGCAGGTAGTTGAACCCGACGATCGTGTCGCGCAGAGTCGGAGCCAGCTGCCCGCGAATATCTTTCAGCTTCTCCGGATCTTTCGCCGCCTTGTCGATGATGGCCCGCAGGTTGAGCTTGCGCTCATCGTCCACATGCCGGTCGACGTAGTAGCCGAACGCCACGGCGTTCTTTTCCGCGCCGCTCATCGAATTGCGCGGCAGCTGAATATCGGCCACGCGCGCCGCCAGCCTGCGAGCCAGCTGCGCATTCAGCTTCTCGCCCTTCGTGACGGCCTGAAGGTTGTCGGCCAGTTCGAAGAGAAGATCGACCGGAAGCAGCTTCTGCGCTTCGAAGATGCGCTGCTCCTGCTGCACCAGCTCCGGCGCGCGATTCCGAATCGTCCAGCCGCGGGCCGCCGGCCAGCAGCGCCAGCATGCGGTCCTGCACGCTGGCTTCCGGCTTTGCGCCCGGTCGTCCTTTGCAGCAGCGTGTCCAGACTCCCGCGCGCGCCCGGCGTCGAAAAGATCGCGGTCGCTCTTCACCGTCGCGAAAGGCGCGATCAGCGCCGCCAGCGTTTCGTCGGCCTTAGCCGGCGGAATGCTTCCCTGGCGGCAGAAGATCTGCCAGATTCCGGTCAGCCCCTGCATCGTGCCGACCACGTCCTGGCGGAACAGCGTGATCGCGGGTTTTGTCGACGGCTTCCGCCGCATCCAGCCACGCAACAATGCGTCTTGTCGCTGAGCGACGGCGCATCGTTGAAGATGGTGTACTGCGCGCCGTAAATGTTCCAGGCGCGGATCATCCGCTGCACGGTCTCCGGCTTCAGCGGCTGCGCCCGGTTGCGGTCCAGGTCGCTCAGCGCCATGAAGATCTTCAGCGGCTCGTTATCCACCGGCTTGCGGCAAAGAGCGAACAGCGCCTCGATCACATCGTCCGGGTCTTTCCAGTTCGCCGCCGCCTTGCTCAGCTTCGCGTCGTACTTGCCTTTGGGATTCTTCTCGAACAGCTCCCGCCAGGCTTCCAGATCCGCCGGGGATGTGGGCCTTTCCGTCGGCGTCGATGTGCAGCCGCGTGGTGAGCAGCATCATCTCGGTGTTGGAGCGGAACACCGGGCGCGCCGGACCGGGCGTGGTGACCTTGCCGCGCACCGCGGAATACAGGCGCTTCATGCGCGCCGGATCGGTGAGGTAATCCTGCGCCGGGCCCTGAATGCGGGCCAGGGAATCGTAAAGGCTGGCGAGCCAGCCGTCGTCCTTCGCCATCAGCTTGTCGAAGAACTCGCTGCCTTTATCCGGCGAAGCACCGGCCAGTTCGCCCCACGCCGCGGCCGATCTCGCGCCGCCCGGCACCACCGCCTTGCCCTGCCGGATTTCAAAATTGCCGCCGAAGAAATCGAGTACGCTCGGCGTATGCGCGCAGGCTGGCGCGGTGATACGCCGCTCTTCAGGGCATCGGCCGTTTCCGGATCGAGCTTCGACCATCCCGAGATAGAAGCGGCACAGGCCGGGGTCGCCGAGAAAAGCATCGATGAAATCGCCCTGGCGCGTCTTTGCCGTGCGTTGAGCCAGTAATCCGGCGTGTAGAGAATCGGTGGCGGCGGCGGGATGGTAATCGTAGGCGAACGGCTGATCGGTGCGCAGCGCCTGTTCCAGTTCGGCCAGCGGGAAGCCCGAGTCGGTGGTGATGAAGGCGCGCGGCGCGTTCACCGTTTCCAGCACCACTTCACTGCCGCACGCCGCCGCGCATGCGGTAGCCGAGCACGCGCAGCAGATCGTTGGTCTGGGTGGATTCGCAGTTGGCGATCGCGGATGACGCTTGTCCGCGCCGGCCAGCTTATCGAGCTCGCGCGCCTGCGCGAGATAGCGGTGAACCAGCTTCAGGTATTCGGTCTCCTCCAGCTCGTTCGTTGGCGCGGGAGGCCTGGTAGCCGTTGGTGACCACATTGCGCGCGAGCGCGGCGAGAATATCGTCCGGATCGATATCCTGCGAGATGGCGGCCATGCGGGCGAAGGAGTGCAGCGGCCCGGGAATCTGCACGGTCGCGCGCGCCGCGGCGATGGCGGCTGTCGCCGGGCAGCTGCAGATCGTGCCCGCCCAGCGACCGGTATTCCTCGATGTCCTTCTCCGCCGATGCGCTGTCTCCTGCGATCAGATCGAGGATCACCGCCCGCCGTTCCGCAGCCAGTGCGTCCGGCATTCGGCCCGCGCTTTTCCATAAAGCGGCGCTTTTCCGATAGGCTTCAGGCGCGCCGGAATCTCGATATCGCTCAAGGGTTTGCGCGTAACCGGTGAGAAGCTCGGGATCGTGGCGGAGAATTTGCAAGGCTCTGGAATAAACTTCGCGGGCGGCCGCGGAATCGCCGGCGTCCTCGATATTTATGGGCGCGATCGACGGCGTTCGTTGGTGGCTAAAGGGCCTGTGGCCTGGGCCAGGAGTCCCGCAGTCAGACAGAGCGGCAGAACGATGCGGCGCACGTTCATTTGGGCCTCGCTTTGGTAGTCACTCTAACATGTTCGCGGCCCGGTTGTGTAACAAGGATGTAAAAGTCGGGGGCCTGGCGTACCTTGCGGGCGGCGGGTGGGAATTGGCGAGGTGGGAGGGGTGTTTTTGGTCTTTTTAGGCGTCTTTTTGGGCATGAATAAGAGGGATATGAGCAGGATTAATGCGGATAAGTCGGGCGAAAACAACGTTTTGCCAAACGAACCCGAGACATTTCCAAACGAACCCAAAGAGGCGGCTGGGGCGAGGTCATCGTCGATTGGCTCGGGGATTGGCTCGGGGATCGGTTCGGGGCTGGGTTCGGGGATGAGCTCAGGCTCGGGTTTTGGGCAGACCCGGACTCTTTTCTCGCCGTCCCAGGTGAATTCGGGGGCCGGCGGGTCCCAGTCCAGCTCCGGTTCCGGTTCAGCGGCTCTCCGGGCGCGTTCGGCGACGGTGCGTTTGGCGCGGAGGCCGAGAAAGGTGTTGAGCGCGGCGCGGAACTGGCGCTCGTGGCGGACTTCGTAGCGGTTGAGGAGCTCGAACGAGGGCCCGGCGTTGGTCAGGATGTGAAAGGCGACGTAGGCCTTGCTGGCGAAGTCCTCTTCCGCTTCGTGATAGCGGGGACGGCGCATCTGGTTATCCATGGCAGCGGTTTCGAGGGTCCAGACGCGCTCCTGACGCCAGCGGGCGGCGGCCATGCTCTCGATCAGCGACCGCTCGGTGGGGGTTTCGGGTTGGTGCTCTTCGAGGTAGGAGTTGAAGAGCTCGTCGAATTCCTCCTGCGATTCGCCTTCGAGGACGATTTTTTTTGAGAGGAGCCCGTGAGTGCGGCGGTTCTGCGAAGAGGCTTGTTTGCCCTCTTCGGTTATGGGGCCGCGGGATTTTGCGCCGTTGGCCCGGGATGCTTCCTGCTGGAGTTCGGACATAGGGAGATCTCGAGCTTATTGTGGAACGCGGGCTAGCGGAGCCAAGCGTGGTTGACGGTTGTTGGCATTTGTTTTCAGTTAGTTATGGGTGAAAATAAACCGGGCCCGTTCGTGAACGGGGTTTTGCTTTCCTTGAACAGGACAATTGAGCGCCTCCGCTTCGGCGGCCGATGGAACCAGGCCGCGCTTGAGATACCAAGACAATGCAGGCGGCGGAGTTGGGGCAGTGCCAAGATCCGTGGTGGCTGGTCAATGTGTATAATTACGCATAGGTATACACATCGATGCGCACGAATATCGTAATCGACGACAAGCTCATGCAGGACGCTCTACGCGCGACGGGACTGAAGACCAAGCGCGAGGCCGTTGAGGAGGGCTTAAGGACCCTGCTTCGCCTGAACCGGCAGGCCGAGATCCGACGGTTCCGCGGTAAGCTCGACTGGCACGGCGACCTCGATGCGATGAGGAGCGATCGTTGATTCTCGTCGATTCGAGCGTGTGGATCGATTATTTCAGGGGGACGGTGACGCCGCAGACCGAGAAACTTGATAACCTGCTTGGGCAGCAGCCATTGGCGATTGGCGACCTGATCCTGACAGAGGTCCTTCAGGGCTTTGACGATGACCGAGACTTCATTGTCATCCGAAAAATGCTGACCTCGTTGATGGTGGTCGAGTTGGGCGGCAAGGAGATCGCCATCAAGGCCGCGAAGAACTTTCGCGCGCTGCGCAGGTCAGGTGTTACCGTACGCAAGACAATCGACACGGTAATTGCAACCAGGTGCATCGAAGATGGGTACTCCCTGCTGCACTCTGACCGGGACTTCGATCCCTTCGCCAAACACCTCGGCCTGCGCACTCTGGTCTGATTGGTCGTGTAACGCGCGGATAGTCGGACCGGGGCTGGTGCATCATTCCGATCGCGGCTCGCAATATGCCAGCGGCGACTACACCGGACTACTCAAAGAGAACGGTGTTCAGATCAGCATGTCGCGCAAGGGCAATCCGTGGGACAACGCGGCGTGCGAATCATTCATGAAAACCCTGAAATATGAGGAGGTGCACCGCAACGAATACCGGGACCTGGCCGAAGCGCGCAGCGAAATCGGCACGTTTCTGGAGAAGATCTACAACCAAAAGCGTCTGCACTCCGCTCTCGGCTACTTACCGCCAGCGGAGTTCGAAGACAAGCTCCGAGCGGCTGCGGGAGCGCAGGCATGAAAGTGACCGTGCGTTTTCTCAGGCATGGCGGGGTCTATCGGCCGATGTGCTGTTTGTTCGAAAGCCTGACCCGAAGCGCCGCATTCCGGTCGGGTCCGGGCCAGACTTTCAGGACGCACCGGAAGCTTCTACGCCCTGCCCATCGTCGCGACGAGCCCCGGCCGGCTATTCCTCAGGGGGTTGCTCGCCAGCATTGCCCGCCTCCGCTTCACCGGCACGCCCATCCTAAATCCGTTCCGGGATCGGGCACAATGAATTTACAGCGAACGGTCAACAGTGTCTTAACTGTTTGTCTCAACCCAGGGGACCACCCCAGACATGGTTTATGAACCCGTCTTTCATCCAATTATCGTGTTCGGTGATAAGGACGCCGGTTTCACCGTGAGAATCGAGCAGATGGAGAGAATCCATCAGTTCGTCGCCCAAGTCGTTCTGCCGCATCTGGCGGGTAGCGCCCTGCCGTAAGCGCCTCGAGCACTCGTTCTGAAAATTAGTACCGCTAAGTCGGCATGTCGCTCGTGATTGTCCAGAAGTCCGGTTCTGGGAAGTCAGTCCCGATAAGCGCGTTCAAGTCCGCCGATCGGCCTGGTTACACAAATTTACTCTTAGAACACAAACTGCGACGCCGCAATGCCACCAGCGCCAACACTCCAGCCGAAAGGCAGGCGCCTGAAGATGGTTCAGGCGTGGCTGCCGTCTCGAATGCCAACGGGCCCAGGCCTTGGGCTGTCGAACCGATTTCCATTACGGCGCCCGTCGCAATGTTTATTGTCCCGAGGTAGGACGAATCGCCTCCATTGGGCCCTCCCCCGCTCCAGTTAAGCGATGTGTAGAGTGTTCCGCCAGTCGGATCGAAGCTCATATACATGAACATCGGGGCTCCGCTCTCCCCGAAGCTGGAGCTGAAGCTTAGCGGCGCGACCAGCGATGTCGCGCCGTTACTCTGGTTTACGGTGTAAAGATTCGCTCCGTTGGTGAGATAAAGCGTTCCGCTGCTTGAGAAAGCCAGTGTCTGCTGGCCGATCAACGGCTCCGTGCCCGGCAGCGAACCCACCAGCGTGGCCGCGCCGGTGGTGGTATTGATCGTATACAGATTCTGGTTGCCGTAGATCGCAAACAGAGTCCCGCCGGGGCTGAATGCGTAGCCGTTCGCGTTCACGTCGGTCGGCAGACCGGCCAGGGGGGTCACGATCGTCGGCGCTCCCGTTGCAAGGTTGAGCGTCAACAGCTCATCATCGAAGAAGATGTCCTCCCCGGCGGCGAAAAGGAGGCCGTTTGGGGCTGTAGCTATCGCGGACACGAACCCATAGCCGTCGATTGGCCCAAGGTCAATACCGGCCCCACTGGTTTGAGAGATCTGGTATAGCGATCAGGGGGATAATTCACCCGGCGCGATACCGTAAAGGGTCGAACTCCCCCCGGCGGCTGATCCGCCGCTAAGGACCACGGCGAGTACAAGGGCGCAGACTCGCATCGGGCTGGGTATTTTTTGGATTTCCATTTTGGTTTCCCTTATGGGAGATCAGTATATGTATACAGTATCCGAGCCGCCATTTTTGCAATTCTCAATCGCCAGCAGGTTGGGCTATGGCCGATTCCAGCGCATTTTCCTCGCGGATCCCACAGAGGTCAGGTGAGAAAGGCATAGGAATCGCTCGGGTGGAAATGCGGTAGCCTTCTTCGGTATTCAGGCATAGAGGACGGCAGACGAAACCGCCTGGCAGGGTCGGGGATGGGCGCAGGTACTGGCGTTTCATGGTCGCCCCGAGGCATCGGGCAAACTCACCTAAGCGCGAAAGCGCGGGCCAACCGATGCCGAATCCAAATCGGCGGCGCTAATTGCCACGGACGAATTCAGCGATACCCTTTACCTCTGCGGGCGTCCCACCTTTCGTACCGGGCGTGAATCTCCACCAGGCGATTGCCAGGAGTGCCTCCCGTCCCCAATCCTCGTTCGAAGCTTTCTCGACCGCCGCGGCCGCGACGTTCCCGCGTTCGTCGACGGTAAACGCAATCGTCGCAGTAGCACTACTGGAACCGCTGCTCACCTGCGGCGCCTTTGCGCTGACGAGGTACGGACGTGTGGCGCCATCTTCGGGACGAAACTCCACCCGGCCTATATGCCACCCAGTAAGCGCGAGACGTCCTGCCCGCCGGAAGTTAACCTCAACTTTTGCCCGGACGTTCACAGGCAATCCGTTCTTCATTCCCGGTCGGAAGCGCCATTGCGTTACCGCTTCAGCGGCAGATTCATCGAGCCCAAGACCGATCGGATCGATGACCGAAACATCACGTGCCACTCCATCCGACTCAACGACGATCGATAACTTCACAGTTCCCTCGAGAAAACCCTTGCGGGCCTCTTCGGTATACTGCGGATCGACTTTGGAAATTACCACGGGCGCCGACACGCCGTCGCCTACTCTATTCACCTCGCCAGGAGACGCCGCAGGCGCAACAGCAGGCACGGGCGGAGCAGCGAGCGGAAACTCTTCCGGTGCGAGCTCGGACGCAATGCTGATGGCCTCGGCTCCCACCGAATGCGCGATTGTCACGATGCCGGCTGCGTCTTTCGCTATCCTGACAATTCGAACCGTTGGAATGGGCTTGCCATCGAACTGCGCGGCCGGAAACGAAATGTTTTCCAGCGCCTTTCGCATCGCCTCATCAGCAGAATCAAGCGCGCGGACCTCACGAGCCCTGCCGTCCTCATCCGCGGTCACAAAGAAATAGAACGGCGCCCCGGCAGGAAGCGCAACGCCCACATTCACCGGGACTTTAATCGGATACCACTCGGCGTCGAGAGACAGCGGCGAGAATTCCCTGCCGGAGTCTGCCAACTCGGGCGGAAGCTGCGAGCGAATACCGGGTTCCAGAAACACAGCCTGCCGTGCGTGGAGAATCGCGTCCTGGCGGCGTCCCGATTCTGCTTCCGCGATGGCTACATGCGCGTAAATGACTGCCTGAGGGTGAAGACGCAGAGCCGATGTGAGCACGCGTGCCGCGTCTTCGTATTTGCCCTCTCTGCACAGCACCCATCCGTATGTGTCAAGGAACGAGCTGGCCGTATTCTGCCGGCTGAGCAGCCCTGATATTGTTGCGGTGGTTTCCGGCGCACCGCTCACGAAGAGATCCAGTGCCCGCCTCGTATACGGCTCTGCAATCTCCGGCGGTTTGATGTCGCACTCGGCAAGATAGTACGCTGCGTCGTTCAGCCTTGGCCCCGTGGGATTCGGGCCCAGCGTGCGGTCTATCTCCTCGCGAATATTCGTAGTTTTGCCGAGACAGATGCGGGCAATCGCCAGATTCAGCTTTTGCGATACGTTGGCCGGCGCCGCAATGAGCGCTTTTTGCGCAGCGACCTCAAGCTTGTCCCAGCGGCGGGCCTTGAGCAGGGCGCGAGGCAGATTATTCACAGCGTAGCGGTTTCCCTGGTCAATCTGTAGCTGCTTTTCGAGATTCTCGACGGCTCGTCCCCAGTCCCCCTGCCGTTCGAAGAGCAGCGCGAGATTGTTATACGCAAACTGATCCGCCGGGTGCAGCGCAATCTGCCGCTCATATGCCTTTTGCGCGTCGGGAATTCGCCCCAATGCGGCCAGCGCCCGTCCCAGATTATTCCAAGCAACGGTGCTTCCTGGATTTGCGGCGATCGATTTTTCGAAGAGCTGCCTTGCAGCCTCGTATTCGCGCTGGTCGTAGGCGCGAAGGCCGAGCGCATTAGCCCGTTCGGCCGGGACCGAGGCGATCCAAGCCGAAGGATCCACACGCGCCACTCTCCTAAGCACGAACCCCCGCTCCTCATCGATTTGAACGGCGTGCAGGAATTCTTCGGCTGCCGCTCGTTCAGACCCGTTTACGGCGGCATTCAGGATTGTCAGTTGCCGGAGTACGATGAGCTTTCCCGACTCAACAACGGCGTCCGATCGATATCGCGCGAACGCACTTTCTCGCTGGGTATGGATGTCGGCCGTTAGTGCAAACCCGGGCGGGACATCGAATGCGATCTCGGTTCGCCGCAGACCCGGTTGGCCGATAACGACGTGATCTCCGGATGCAATCGGGTCCGGAAGCTTATGCAGCGGATTCAGCTGCAGCGTCGCTACCCGCTGCACCGGAATCATATATTCGTTCTGAAGGACGGACGCAGTAACTTGAAATGGTTGCGCCGGATTGGCCCCGTTGTTCAGACCCGCGGTCGGGACTGTTTGGCGACTATTGAGGAATGGGCCAAAGAGATCCTGGCGCGGTTTCGGCGAACCTGGCCCAAAGGCCTCGCGGTATGGTGTGCTGGCTGCGCCATTGGCCTGAAGAGAAACTGAAGCCCCTAGCGTACCGGATTCATCGATGGCTCCGGTGACTTTCACGGAGATGAAATCGGATTTCAAATCCTCCGGTGATTGAGCCGCCAGAATACGGCAAAAAAGCAGGGTAGCCGCTATCCTTTGCATAAATCTGCTCTATTCTAGCAGCGGAAAATCCTCCTACGCCAACAAAGTTCCAGGTCCCATTCTGCTCGGCATCATGAAAATGATTCCGATACTGCTGTCCCCCGCCGCGCTGCCTTCTGAGCACCAGCCGGCGCGTGCATCCCAGGTGAGAGGCGACATGCTTTCCGACGCCCCGGACTTGAGCATCGGAAAGCTCTCGAAAGGCATACCCTTCGAGCATAGTGATTGTGAGACGCCTGGCTGGCAAATATGATCAAAGGGTGAAGTTGACAATTGAACTGGATCGAGAGGAAGACGGTCGCTGGATCGCCGAAGCGCTGGAGATTCCAGGCGTGATGTGCTGCGGCCAAACCCGGGATGACGCCGTCAGCAACACTGAACGTCTGGCGATCGAAGTAATCGCCGACCGTATTGCGCACCACGAGCTGCCATCGTCCGCGCTGAACGTCTCCTTTTTCGTTCCCGATGAGCAACTGGCCGGCCAGTAAAGCGAAACGG
Organism: Terriglobia bacterium; assembly: GCA_963764845.1. Taxonomy (GTDB): domain Bacteria; phylum Acidobacteriota; class Terriglobia; order Bryobacterales; family Bryobacteraceae; genus BOG-234. The sequence continues at coordinate 129,064 of CAVXUE010000005.1, forward strand.
GTTCTTGCCGCGCTGATGCGCATCGGCTGGAGTGTGAAACGCCAGCGGGGATCCCACAGATTGCTGACCCGTTCCGGCTGCCCGAACTCACCGCTCGCCTGCTATCGAATCTAACCATCAATTATTCGAGTGGGTCCTTCCCCCAGTGGTGATCACCCACTTGGGGCACACGCGAGACCGCCGGCGCTCCCGGGTTTATCGATCCGACGGGTACTTTCTGATATCCATCCGCCCGCGAGTCGCGGGTACCTCTTCGCAGGCGACATGCTCTCGATTACGATAGAGTGAAAACCAGCCTATGAACCGCGCACTCTGGATCGTTCAATCTCTGCTCGCGCTCCTGTTCCTGTCTTCGGGCGGAGTGAAGTTTGTCATGCCCGTGGATCAGATGCTCAAGGGCCTGCCGCCGGCCCTGGCCAGCGGCGCTTTTGTCCATTTCATCGGCGCCTGCGAGATCCTCGGCGCGATCGGTCTCATCCTCCCGGCGCTGCTGCGAATCAAGCCGGGCCTGACGCCGCTCGCCGCCGCTGGACTCGTGATCATCATGATCGGAGCGGTGACGATTTCGTTGCCGCAGGGTATTGCGCTGGCGGCGCTCCCTTTCGTGACCGGACTGCTTTCGGCGTTCGTGGCCTACGGCCGCTGGCGGCTCGCGCCGTTGTAACTGCAGCCCTGTGATAGACTGGGCCGTTTGCGCAGAAAGGGATTATCAGAACAGAGATGAGTCATAAGAGCCTGGAAGAGTTGTTGCAGAGTGCCGGGAACCCGGTGCCGATGCTTCGGAATTCGAAGATCGGAGCGTACGTTTATCCGGTGGTGCCGGCCGAATACAGCAACTGGCGCGACGAACAGCGCGCCTGGCGCGAAACCTGCGTCCTTTTCGATCAGTCCCATCACATGGTGGAGCAGCTCGTCGAGGGTCCCGACGCCCTGAAACTGCTCTCCCATCTCGCGATCAACAGCTTCGCGAAGTTTCCGGTCGAGAGGGCCAAGCAGTTCGTGCCGTGCAACTACAGCGGCCACGTGATCGGCGACGGCATTCTCTTCCATCTGGAACAGAACAAGCTTCTGTTCGTGGGCCGCGCGCCCAGCGCCAACTGGATCGAATTCCACGCGAAGACCGGCGGCTACAACGTGACCACGTCGAAAGACGACCGTTCGCCTTCGCGCCCGGCTGGGCAAGGCGGTCACGCGCAACCACTACCGCTTCCAGATTCAGGGACCGAACGCCAAACAGGTGATCGAGAAGCTGAACGGCGGCCCGATTCCCGGAGATCAAGTTCTTCGCGCATGGACGACATCACCATCGCGGGACGCAAGGTTCGCGCGCTGCGTCATGGCATGGCCGGGCGCGCCTGGGCTCGAGATCTGGGGCCCGTATGCGGAAGGCGAGGAGATCCGCGCGGCGATCGTCGAAGGCCGGCAAGGATTTCGGTCTCGTCGAGGTCGGCTCCCGCGCTTATGCGACCAACACGCTGGAATCCGGCTGGATTCCGTCGCCGCTGCCGGCTGTTTACACCGGCGACGAGATGAAGTCTTACCGCGAGTGGCTGCCCGCGGCGAGCTACGAAGGCACGGGTTCGATCGGCGGCAGCTTCGTATTCGAACAACATCGAAGATTACTACATGACGCCGTATGAGCTCGGGCTACGGGCCGTTCGTGAAATTCGATCACGATTTCATCGGCCGCGAAGCGCTGGAGAAAATCGCCGACAAGCCGCAGCGCCGGAAAGTGACCTTCGCCTGGAACGCCGACGATGTCGTGCAAGGACTTCGCATCGATGTTCCAGCCGGGCGAGGAACACTACAAGTACATCGATCTGCCGCTGTCGAACTACACCTCCGCGTCGTATGACAAGGTGCATGTAGGGCGGCAAGACGGTGGGCCTCTCGATGTTCTGCCGGGCTACAGCTACAACGAGCGGTCGATGCTGTCGCTGGGCGTGGTGGATCCGGACATCGAGATCGGCAACGAAGTCACGCTGGTGTGGGGCGAAGAAGGCGGTGGCACGAAGAAGACCACGGTCGAGCGCCACAAGCAGATCGAGATCCGCGCGATCGTCAGCCCGGTGCCTTACGGGAAGGTTGCGCGCGAAGCGTACGCGGCGGGCTGGCGCACCGGCCAGAAGTAATTTGCCTCAGAGAGCCGACGCCCCGGTAGTAGATACTTATAGGGGTGCACAGGAGTTTACGCACTCCCTTTTCTGCGCGGTAAAGGAACGCGACTGAAGTCGCGTGTACCTTGCGCTGAATAGTCAAGCCGGAGTAGGGAACTCTGAAATCCAAACGTCGCCGCTGTCCCGCTCCCGAACGGTCAGATATGCAGGAAGGTCGATAGCGTATAGAGCACCGGCAGCGCGAACATCGAGCTGTCGACGCGGTCGAGCATTCCGCCGTGGCCTGGCAGCAGGCTTCCGCTGTCCTTGACGCCCGCGCCCCGTTTGATCGCCGATTCCGCAAGATCCCCAACCTGCCCGGCGACGTTCGCCGCTATGGCAAGCAGCCCCGCCATGGCCGGCGACGCGCCCTTGATCGTGAGCGGCAGGTAAATCATCCCGAAGACGACGCCCGTTGCGGCCGAAGCTGCCGCGCCTTCCCAGCTCTTCGATGGGCTGACCGCAGGGGCGAGTTTATGGCGTCCGAAATTCTTCCCCACGTAGTATGCGCCGGTGTCGCCGATCCAGTTCACCATCAAACCGAACATCAGCAGGTGGTGCCCCGCGCCGATGCCGAATGCTCCAGGCTGAGGGGCGCTGTCGTGGAGCAGAATTCCGGTTTTCCACGATCCGAAAATGTAAACGATGCCCAGCATCAGCGCGGCCGCGCGGGTAAAACCCTTTTCCAGATCCTTCGCGGCAAGCGGCAGGCACATCGCCGCGAGGGTAGTGAGCACGATGATCAACGTCAGATCGTGCGGCGCGGCGAACAGGATCAGAATTCCCGCCGCGTAGCCGAGCGGGGCGAAGGATTCGGTGATCGCCGCAAACTCACGCATGCAGAGCAACGCCACGACCGCGATCGTCACGAAGAAAAACCACCAGGGGGCGAAAAGCGCGGAATAAACGCAGACGGGAACGAGGAAAAGTGCGGTGAGGACGCGCTTCATTGCGAGGAGACGGCGATCGGTTCCATCTCCATCTCTTGGGCGTCGGGCTCTTCCGCTTCCACTGGCGTACCGGAAAGGCCTCCAAAGCGGCGTTCGCGTTTCTGGAAATCGAGAATGGCGCGCAGCAGCTCGGTGCGGTTGAAATCGGGCCAGAGCGTGTCGGTGACGTAAAGCTCCGCGTACGCGATCTGCCAGAGCAGAAAATTACTCACCCGCATTTCACCCGAGGTCCGGATCAGCAGATCCGGTTCGGGGAGGCCGGCCGTATAGAGACGGCGCGAAATCGTTTTTTCGTCGATCACCAGATCGGCCAGGCGGCCCTCGATGCGGGCCTGGTCGATCGCGGCGTTCACGGCGTCGACCAGTTCGACACGCGCGCTGTAATTGATGGCCAGATTCAGGCGCATGCCGGTGTTGCGGGCGGTCGCGCGCTCGACGGATCGCAACTCTTCATAGGCGCGTTCCGGCAACGCTTCAACGTGGCCGATCGATTGCAGCCGGATATTGTTGCGCTGCAGATCTTCCAGCTCGTGCCGCAGATAGAAACGCAGCAGCCGCCAGAGCATATCGATTTCGGCGCGCGGCCGTTTCCAGTTTTCGGCCGAAAAGGCGTAAAGGGTCAGCGCCCCGACGCCGAGATTCGCGCAGTCTTCCACCACCGAGCGCACGGTCGCGACTCCTACCTTATGCCCGGCGATGCGAGGCAAGCCGCGCCGCCTGGCCCAGCGGCCGTTGCCATCCATGATGATGGCGATGTGGGACGGAATTTTCGCAGGATCAAGAGTCAGCGCCAACTCGCGGTCCCGATCCCCTGGAGCGAGCGCTTCCAGCATCTTCATGCTTAAACCGCTTCCAGCCTCTTCATGCGTAAGCCAATGCGTTCAACCTATCGTACACCGCGCCGCAAAGTGGTGGCAAAGACAAAGTGCGTATACTCGGATGTTGGTTCCTCCGCCTTTCCTGAAACGGCTCGCGCTGTGGCTGGCCTGCGCATCGGCGGTCGCGATTCTTCTTTCGATCGCCGTTTCGCAGATCCTTCTCGCGCTGGCGCTCGCGATTCTGCTGCTATCGGGACTGCCGCTCCGGTGGCCGCGCATCGCGATTCCACTCGGCCTGTTTCTGGCGTGGACGCTCATCGCGCTGGCCTTCTCGCCCGACCCGCGATTCGGGATCCCCTCGGTCCGGAAAATGGTGGTTTACCTGTTCCTGCTGGTCGTCTACTCGGCGGTCCGCACGCTTCAGGAAGCGAGATGGCTGACCTTGGCGTGGATCGGGGTCGGCACCTTCACCGCCGGGCGCGGACTCTTTCAATACGCCGCGGATATCGCGGGCGCGCGCGCCGCTCATGAGGATTTTTATCAGTTCTACATAGCCGACCGGATTCGCGGCTTCATGAGCCATTGGATGACGTTCTCCGGCCAGGAGCTTTACATCCTTCTGCTCATCCTGGCTTTCGTTCTCTACGCGCCGGGCGTGAAGCGATACCTGTGGCTGTTGCTGCCGTGCGGGGGGGTGGTGGGGCTGGCGTTGATATTGAGCAACACGCGGGGAATCTGGATCGCAGCGGCTGTCGCTGTCTTCTATCTGCTTTGGAAGCGGGCAAGGTGGTGGGCGCTTGCGATGCCCGTGCTTCTGGGGCTCGGATTACTCGCCGCGCCCCACGAAATCCAGGAGCGTGTACGATCGCTCATCACTCCACACGGGCAGACCGATTCCAACGAGCATCGGCTCATCGTCTGGCGGACGGGCTGGCAGATGATCAAGGCGCATCCACTGCTGGGGGTGGGTCCGGAGGAGATCCGCAAGCCCGAGGTGTTTTTCCGTTACCTGCCGGCGGATATCCACCGGCCGTTGCCCGAAGGCGATTATGAACACCTGCACAGCATTTACATCCACTATGCGGCCGAGTGCGGACTGCCTGCGGCGCTGTTTCTCACTGCCGCGCTGGTGCTGGGTCTGGCCGACTTTCATCGCGCGCTGAAGGCCCTGCCCGCCGGGCGCTCGCTTTCGCGCTTCATTCTGGAAGCCGCTATGGCTTGCCTGATCGGCACCATGACGAGCGGACTGACGGAGAAGAATCTGGGAGACACGGAGGTCCTGACGATGTTTCTCGCGATCATGTGCCTCGGTTATCTGGCGGTTCTGCCTGAGAATTCGCGTTATAATCATCGGTCAGCATGAAGAGAACGCAGACCGCTCTGGCCGCACTGATTCTGGCCGCTTTGATTCCGGCTCCGCGGCTTCGGGCGGCGCCGCCGACGCCCTACATTCAATCCGCGAATAATGCCGCGAGTTACGACAGCACGGCAATCGCGCAGGGTTCGATGTTCGTGATTTTCGGAGGCTTTCTGGGCCCCACCACGCTGGTTTCGGCCACCACGCTCCCGCTGCCGATCACCCTGGCCGACACCTCCGTGACCGTAAAATCGGGCGCTTCGACACTGTCTTGCCCGATGTTTTACACCTCGTCGGGACAGGTGGTGGCGGTGCTGCCCAGCAACACTCCGCTGGGCCCGGCGACCGTGAGCGTTACCTATTTCAACCTGTCGAGCGGCGCGAACAGCGCCACGATCGATGTGGTCGCCAGTTCTGTAGGCGTGTTTACGCCCAACGCAAGCGGCATCGGAATGGGAATCTTCACCGACGCCCTGAGCGGCACGCACATCACGGCTTCCACTCCCGCAACGCCGGGGCAATTGCTGACCGGCTGGGTAACAGGGGTGGGCGCCGACGGCTCGGACAACGGGGTCGCCCCGGTCTTGAACAACCCGGGCGTCCAAGTCTGGGTGGGGGGGCAATCGGCCCAGATGACCTATGCGGGACCGGGAGGAGGGGTGGCGCTCGATCAGCTGAACTTTTTCGTGCCGGCGGCGGCCACCCTCGGCTGTAACGTGCCGGTCGTGGTCACAAGCAATGGCAGGGCGAGTAATGCAACAACGATTCCGATCGGCGCTACCGCCGGCGTGCCCTGTTCGGACAGCAGCCCCACATTTCCGGCAGGGGTGCTGACGAGCGCGAGTGCGGGAAATCCGCTTCGCCTTGGCTTCATCGTGGTGGCTCCGACCTCTGGGGCGACGCAGGCTTCACGACACAGCGAGGATTTGGGCAGTCAACTCTCCGCCGCGCTTCATGTGAAGGTGCCGCCGGCAGACGCGGAGCGGATTCTGCGCGCGGTTCAGTCGCATAATGCAAGAGCCCTCAAGAGCGCCCTGTCGAAATACGCCGCGCAGTGGAGAGCGCTGAGTCCCACAACAAAAGCACTGCTCGCGCGCGCCGTGGGCGCCGGCCCGCAGACGGAGGCCCTGGTGGTATTCGGGAAAGTAACAAACGAGAGCGCGGCGGCGGGCGCGACAGCCGCCATGCTGCCTCCGGCGGGTACCTGCATCCTCTCGCCCTCCCCGCTGCCTGGCGTGCTGGGCGCGACCGCCCTGGGGCTGGATGCAGGAGGTTCGGTTTCGGTGGTGGGCGCGGCGGGGTCTTTCACGCTGCAGGAAAGCAACGTCGGCACCTATAAATCGGGCAAAGTCTTCGACCCGAATTTCGGCGGTCTCCCGGCCGGTCAGTACACGGTCTCAGGTTCCGGCGGCAGGGATATCGGCGCCTTCAGCTCGAGCATCAACTTTTCCAGCCCCCCCCACCTGACCAACCCGGCCTCGCAGGCCACGATCAACCGGTCGCAGCCTCTGACCGTGACCTGGACCGGCGGAGTTTCCGGCCACTCCGCATTGATCGTCGGTTCTTCCAATCACAACAACACCGGAGCGCCGCCGCAGGTATTAACGTTCAATCGGGGTTTTGTCTGCGCCACGGACGCCGGCACGGGGAGTTTCACGGTTCCGAGCTACATTCTTTCCGCGATGTGGCCTGCGTCGGGAGCAGTGGTGATAACCGCCGATCCGCGGTCCGAGGAGATCAGCATCCCCGGGCTCGACGCCGTATGGTTTGTCGACTTCAGCGCGGGTTCGGCGAGCGTCACGTTCGAGTAAGGGGGCTCAGGCTCAGCCCCAATCGGCTGATGGAATTTGATTCCGGAGCCCCCGCGCGAATGCTTTCCGCAACACAACTGCGCCCCGGATTATGAGCACCTGCACAGCATTTACATCCACTATGCGGCCGAGTGCGGACTGCCTGCCGCGCTCTTTCTCACTGCCGCGCTGGTGTTGGGTCTGGCCGACTTTCATCGCGCGCTGAAGGCCCTGCCAGCCGGACGCTCGCTTCGGCGCTTCATTCTGGAAGCCGCGATGGCTTGCCTGATCGGCACCATGACGAGCGGACTGACGGAGAAGAGTCTGGGCGACACAGAAGTCCTGACCATGTTTCTGTCAATTGTGAGTCTGGGTTACCTCGCCGTCCTGCCTCAAGTTTCAGTGGAATCCGATACCAGCCCGGAGAATTCCAGGTTATAATTTTCCGATTAGCATCGTCAAGTTTTAAAGGATTCCGGAAATGCAGAGATCGTTGAAAGCTTTATTTCCAGTGGTCTTCCTGATGTCGGCGTCGTTCCTGCAGGCGCAACCCATCATCCAATCCGCCAACAATGCCGCGAACTACGACACCACAGCCATAGCGCAGGGCTCGATGTTCGTGATCTTCGGAACTTCAATGGGACCCGGGACCCTGGTTTCGGCGACCCAGCTTCCACTGCCAAATGCCCTTGCCAATACCTCGGTCTCCGTGAAATCGGGCAGCACCACGCTGAGCTGCCCCATGTTTTACACATCGTCCGGACAGGTGGTGGCGGTGATGCCCAGCAATGCGCCCCTTGGTACGGCCACGATCAGCGTTACGTTCAACGGCAACACGAGCAGCCTCCCCAACAGCGCGACGGTCAATGTCGTGGCGAGCTCCGTGGGAATGTTTACCCCGGGAAGCACGGGCCTCGGGGCTGGAATCTTCACGGACGCCCTGAGCGGGGCGCACATCACCCTCGACAATCCGGCGACTCCCGGCGAACTGCTGACTGGCTGGGCAACCGGCGTCGGGGCCCTCGCCGACGCCGACAATCAGGTGCCCACCTCGTTTCCCAATTTCCCCGGCGTACAGGTCTGGGTAGGCGGGCAGGCGGCTCAGATGAGCTACGCCGGCCGCTCGGGATGCTGCGTGGCCGTGGATCAGCTCAACTTCTATGTTCCCAAGACGGGCGTCGCCCCCGGCTGCAACGTGCCGGTCTTTGTGACGAGCAACGGCCGGACCAGTACTACCGCTACAATTCCGATCACCGCCACAGCCGGGACCGCGTGCTCCGACAGTGGTGGCCCCGCGCCTCCATCGAGTTTACTGAGCAGCGCTGTCGCAGGCACCCCCCTCAAACTGGGACTTATTACGGTCGGTCCAACCTCCGGCGCGCAGTCCTCATCCCGCCGGCCCCGGCACGTCGCCGATCAACTCTCGGCTGCGTTCCATGTACCGGTGTCTGTCGAGGACGCGACCAAAATCATGCGCGCGGCTGAAGCGCACAATTCGAAAGCCCTCAAGCGCGCCCTCGCAAATTATTCCGTGCAATGGAAGGCACTCTCGTCGAGGGAAAAAGCGCGGCTCGCGGAGACCGTCGGCGCCGGCTCCACGCTCGGGGTATCCGCGTTGTTCGGAACTGTGACGAATGAGAGTCTTGCGGCCTCGACGATAAGCGCTCAACTACCCGCGGCTGGTTCCTGCGTGATCGCGCCATCTCCGATTCCCGCGTATCTCAATGCCGTGAACACAGGACTCGATGCCGGTGCCTTCACTGTCTCTCGTAGGCGCGGCCGGGTCGATCACCTTGCAAAGGAGGGAGGCTGTGGGTGATTATGTCGCGAGCAAGATCCAGGGCTTGACAAGCGGCGATATCCCCACAGGAAGCTATACATTCTCGGGTAGCGGCCAGGATCTCACATTCAGCGTCACGGTGAACGGTGCCTGGCCATCCCACATTCACCAACAGAGCTGCTCTTGCTCAGATCGACCGATCCCAGCCACTCACTGTCACCTGGACTGGCGGAGCACCTGGTCAATTCGTGATGATCGCCGGTTACAGCAACCACGCCAACACGGGGCTGCCTCCTCAGATTGCCACCGCAAACAAAGGGCTTCAACTGTTCGGAAGCCGCGGAGAAGGGCACGTTGACCATTCCGAGCTACATTCTTGAAGGGCTGTGGCCCGACGCCGGACGGCGCCGGCGCGCTGTTCATTAGTTATGGCGCGACATCTCAGCCCCTCAATATAGCGGGACTCGACGGAGCCTGGTTCGTGGATGGCAGCAACGATGAGGTGAAGCAACATCGTATTCAAGTAGTCCGGCTGGTAGAATTGATTTCGGAGCCCCCAAACGAATGCTTTCCGCAACACAACTGCGCCCTGGAATGGTGATCAAGTTCAATAACGAGCTGTACTCCGTCTTCAGCATGACTCACCGTACGCCGGGCAATCTGCGCGGTTTCGTGCAGGCGAAAATGCGCAGCCTCCGCTCCGGTTCGATGACCGAGCACCGCTTCTCTTCCGAAGACAAGGTGGAAAAAGCCGTGCTCGACCAGCACGACATGGAGTATCTGTACGACGACGGCGAATACTACTACTTCATGAACACCGAAAACTATGAGCAGATGCACCTGACGAAGGAACTGCTCGGCGACGCGACGGATTATCTGATCCCGCAACTGAAGATCTGCGGTGGAGTTTTACGAAGGCAAGCCGATCGGCGTGGAACTGCCCGCGACCGTGGATATGACCGTGGTCGAAACGGAACCTGGCCTCAAAGGCGCGACGGTTTCCAACGTCACCAAGCCCGCGAAAATGGAGACCGGACTGGTGGTCCAGGTGCCGCCGTTCATCAGCGAAGGCCAGAAGATCCGCGTCAGCACCAGCGAAGGCACTTACCAGGAAAGAGCCTGAGCGATAACGCGTCTTCTTCTTCCGGAAAGACCGTTCTTAGATCCAGCACCACGCGGTCATTTTCGATGCGCGCAATGATCGGCGGATCGTTCAGCCGCAGCCGCCGCTCTTCCGTCACTGCGTTTCTGTTCGCGACGACAATCAGGCAGGTGGGCAGCGATTGCTCGGGCGTCGCGCCTCCGCCGATGACGGATTCGCCCTCGCGGAGCGTGACCTGCGTTACCCAGGCGCGAACTTTTCCCGCCAGTGCTTCCGCCCGCTGACGAATCTCGCGGCGGTCATGCGGATCATCCGCAGGGCCGGAACGCAGTCGAATTCGCCCAGCACAATATGCGCAGCGTGGTTTCCATCGACTGATGAAAGAGCTTGTCCTGCCGCATCGCGCGGAACAGCGGATTGCGCCGCACCCGCGCCACGAGCTCCGCGTCGCCCGCGATAATGCCTGCCTGCGGACCACCGAGCAGCTTGTCGCCGCTGAACGAAATCAGATTCGCCCCGGCCGCAAGACTGTGCTGCGCCAAAGGTTCGTTGACGCCATACGCGCTCAGATCCACAATGCAGCCGCTGCCGAGATCTTCATACACCGGGATCCCGCGCTCGCGCCCCAGCTGCACCAGTTCGCCGAGCTCGGGGCGGGCCGTAAACCCGGTCATGCGGAAGTTGCTCGGCATGGACCCTGAGAATCACGCGCGTGCGCTCGTTGATGGCTTCGCGGTAATCGTCGAGGTGGGTGCGATTCGTGGTGCCCACTTCGCGCAGCACGGCGCCGGAGCGCTCCATGATTTCGGGGATGCGGAACCCGTCGCCGATCTCGATCAGTTCACCGCGCGAGATCACCGCTTCCCCGCCCGCCGCCAGCTCGTTGAGAACCAGGAACAGCGCGGCCGCGCCGTTGTTCACTACAGTTGCCGGCCGCCCGAGGATCGCTTCCAGCAGATTCGCCACATGCACATCGCGCTTCCCGCGCTGGCCTGTGGCGAGGTCGTACTCAAGATTGGAGTAGCCGTGAACGGGCGGGAAATCAGCCAGCGGCGCGCGTCCCAGATTGGTGTGCAGTACGACGCCGGTGGCATTGATTACATGCCGGTGAGACGGCGCCAGCCACGCTGTCAACGCCGCCTCGACTGCGTCTTCGATAGACGATTGCTGAGCGGCGCCTTTTTTCAATGCCTCCCGGGCGGTGTCCAATGCTTTGCGAACTTCGGCGACAACCAGTGGATGGGGCAGTCTGGTAAGGGACGGCGCGAGGCGCTCGATCACATCGTTGACGGACGGCAGATCGCGTAATGTCACGTTCAGCGCGGCCAGAGGGAGTTCAGATCGCCCTCGATCAGGTCATCGATCGGGTACGGGCACTGCTCGGGAAGATTTTTGCCGGCGATGCCGGTCTCCAGAAGCGCAAGTTTGACCGCCTGACGGTACACTCTCTGGAGGTCGGTTTCGGCAAGGCGACGCAAACTCGGCGAGTCGACAATACGATCGGCGATTTCCGTCTGTGCGTTGAGCACCGAGGCCAGCACCGAGGCGCGCCAGCTTGCCCCTGCCCGCTCCGGGTGAATCCGCGCCTTCAGCAGGTGCGCCAGCATGTGCCGCAACTGCGACCGCACGGCGGAGCGCTCGCTCTTTCCCAAGTCCTCGATTTCCTCCGCCACCGCGGCCAGATCGAGTTCGTCGAGGCGGCCCTGGCGCACAAGGCCGGCCGTTTGAGAAGCCCACTCGACAAAGTCCGTGTCGTGCAAGGATTTTGTCGAGGCGGTCATCGCTTAATGATAGCCCGGATGGATCCCACCAGTTGCTACACTGGTGGAATCGGGGCGTGGCTCAGCCTGGTAGAGCGCCTGGTTCGGGACCAGGAGGCCGGAGGTTCGAATCCTCTCGCCCCGACCATTTCAAATCAAATCCCTTCAATTCTTTAGGTGGTTCAGACGCTGTCTGCGTTTGAACCGGCTTTTGATCACTGTGCCCAGTTTTGTGCCCACCCCTCGCTTTGCGCGCGCGCTCGATCGCCTCGCGAATCGTGTCGGCCTGCGGATGAACATAGCGCCGCGTGGTGGAGAAATCGGAGTGCCCGGCGAGGTACGCAAGCGTATACGGGTCCATGAAGGCGGCCCATCGCGTGAGGCAAGTATGACGGAAGGTGTAGAGCACGAAATCCGCAATGCTCGCCAGCTTGCAGGCTCTGGCGTGCTGCTTCTTGAGGCTCGATTTCTCCATGTGCCCGCTCCGGGTCGCCGCTGCGAACACCCATTCCGTCTTCGCGGTTTCTCGTCGCATTTCGAGGTAAGCGCCCACGCGCGGAGTTAACGGGATTGTGCGCCTCGCGTTGACCGTTTTCCCGAACGGCACATGCACAGCTTCATCGCGAATGTATTCGCATCGCAGCCGGAAGCACTCATCCGGTCTCAGGCCGCAGTCCAAAAGGAGCGTGGTTGCGTCCCGCAAAAGAAATGGGTCTTCGGGCCTATTCGGCTCTTCACCGCGAAGTGTAGCGCGGATTCCGTTCAGCGCGCGCTGGTAAGCGGCTTCAATCTCGTTCCCGACCGCGCTGGCCGCCTGAAGATAGCGAGTCTCCTCATCGGGTGACAGAACGCGGTCCCGGTGATTCTCGCCGGGTACCATTTCGACCCTCGGTAACGCGCGGTCGATTTTGCCCCATTCCAACGCCAGCTTAAGCATCCGCCGCACGACCTCCAACTGCCGATTGATGCTGGCGACGGAAAGGCCGGCCTCACGGAGCTTCGCCACAAATCCGGCAATCTTGTCTGCCGTTATTGCATCAAGTTTGCAGTCCGCGAGAGGTGGGAAGGCCTTGAGACTTCGCACCCCGTTCCGGTAATAGCCAAGTGTGTTCGGTTTGTTCTCAAACCGGGCTTCCGCGAACGGCGAAAAATCATGATCCGCGAACTCCGTCAGGGTGGGAACAGCCTCACGATCACGGATGCCGACTTCTCCCTTGGCAAGTTCGGTCTTGCGGGCGGATTCGATCTGTTCGGCGACGCGCTTGTTTGTGTGCTTCGAGCTTTCCCGAATCTGCTCGCCGTTCCAGGTGAATCTGTACCACCAGACTTTGCCGCGCTTGTAAACCATCTGCTGCCGGACGCTCCCCGAGTTTACCGCTCTCTCATTCCACGTGCCAGATCGACTCTTCGGGCGCGAGCGCAGCGCCGCCGGTTGGCAAGGTATTCATCCACAGCGCCAGGTCTTCGGGCCTGTACCTGACCACCCCAATTTCATACGATGACATGACGATCGAACAGCGTCTGACGACATTCATCGAGAACGAAGCTGTCCCCAGCGATGCCAACGTTGTGGGCAGCACCTGGCACTATGTAAACAAGAGCGGAGGCCCAGACCGGCGGTTCAACAACAATGCCCAGCTCCCTGTCGTCCAGTACGGAGTGCTGATGCTCAAGTCATCCCGTGGCCTGAACATTCACTTGCACACATCGAACGCACAGGTGAGCTTCGCGGTGTCAAAGCGCTGGCACGATCTTAAGAGCGGTCCGCATACCAGCCAGTCTTCTCCCTCGGTGAACACCCAAAACCGGCCAGCCGTGATCACCTGAAAACCGGCCAGCCATAGCGACTCAGGACATTGACCGGATGGGGGAAGTTATCCTTCGTCCCCGTGAGCAATGTCTTGAACGAAGAAAAGAAACAGCAAGCAGTGGCGCTGGGGCGGCTGGGATGGTCGCTGCGACAGATACAGAAGGCCATCGGGGTACGTCGTGAGACGATCTCCGTCTACCTGAAGGCTGCGGGCGTCGCCATGCGGGCGCCGCGCGGCCAGATCATTCCGGCAAAACCGGCCAGCCGGGAAGACGAGGTGATCACCGACCCCGCGTGCGCAAAACCGGCCAGCCAGAGTGAGGTGATCACCGACTCCGGCGGGGAATCGGCCACTCTGGCGGAGGCAAAATCAGGTCCCCCGCCCGGCCGCAGTCCTTCGTCCAGCGCCTGCATACCTTACCGGGACGTGATCGAACTGGGGGTCTCACGTGGACGAAACGCCATGGCGATCTGGCAGGAGTTAGTGGATACCTGCGGCTTCGCCGGCGGCTACCAGAGCGTCAGGCGGTTTGTCTCCAAGTTGCACGGAAGCCCACACCGGGAAGCATGTGCCGTAATCGAGACCTCGCCCGGAGAAGAGGCGCAGGTCGATTATGGCGATGGCCCGATGGTCCGCGATCCGCAGAGCGGCAAGTATCGGCGAACACGGTTGTTCGTCCTGACTCTCGGCTACAGCCGGAAGTCAGTTCGTCTGCTGGTGTTTCGGTCCAGTTCGCAAACCTGGGCAGAACTGCACGAGAAAGCCTTTCGTCGTTTGGGTGGTGTCACCCGCGTTGTCGTCCTCGATAATCTGCGCGAAGGCGTTCTTACTCCCGACATATACGACCCCACGCTCAACCCGGTGTATAGCGACATGCTCCGGCACTACGGCGCTGTACCTCTGCCATGTCGCATCGGGCATCCGGATCGGAAAGGGAAAGTGGAAAGCGGCGTCGGACATGCGCAGAAGACGCCATTGAAGGGCCTGCGCTTTGAAACTCTTGAGGAGGCGCAAACCTATCTGGATCACTGGGAAGAGCGTTGGGCAGATACGCGCATTCACGGCACCACTAAACGCCAAGTCGCGGTTATGTTCGCTGAAGAACGGCCGTCTTTGTTGGAGTTGCCAGTCGAGCCGTTCCGTTACTACCTGTATGGCGAGCGAACGGTTCATCTGGACGGCTGTGTGGAGGTTGAAGCCGCTTATTACAGCGCCCCTCCCGGATGGATCGGCAGACGAGTGCAGGTGCAGTGGGATTCCCGGCAGGTGCGCCTGATCGATCCGCAGAACGGCCAGTTGTTGCGCGAACACATGCACCAGAAGCGCGGCGGTCATCGCATAAAAGACGAAGACCGATCCCGCAAGACCCCCACCGGCACGCAGCAACTGCTCTGCCGCGCCGATAAGGCCGGATCACAGATCGGCGTTCTTTGCCGTGGCATGTACCAGGCTCAGGGCGAGGTCGCGGTACGGCGCATTTTGGGCGTGCTGCATTTAGGCAAAAAGTACGGCGTGGCGCGAGTAGACGACGCCTGCACCGTAGCGCTCGAAGTCGGCGTCTGCGATTACCCGTTCGTGCGCCGTTATCTGGAGCGGAATCCGCAACTGCCGCTGAACTTGCGGCAGATCGATCCTCTCATTCGGCAACTCACGCTGTATCGCGACTTCATCGACAACAAGACCAATCAGGAGAGCAAGGAATGAACCTCATCGAATTACAACGTGCATTAGGGCAACTGCGGCTCGGCGGTATGGCCGCGGTGCTCGAAACCAGACTGCGCCAGGCTCAGGCCGAGGCCATGGCTCCCATCGATCTGATCTCGTGCCTGGTCACGGACGAACTGACCAGGCGAGGTGATCGGCTACTGGAAAGACGGCGCAAACAAGCAGCTTTCCGTGATCCGAACAGAACGCTGGATAACTTCGACTTTGCCTTCAACGCAAAGATGAATCGTAGTCTGGTATTCGATCTGGCCACATGTACCTTCATCGGAAAGCGGGAGGACGCGCTGTTTCTCGGGCCCGGCGGCACCGGCAAGAGCCACCTGGCCCAAGCCATCGGACAGGCGGCCATTCAACAGGGTTATCGCGTCCTATACCGGGAAACACACGTACTGCTCGATGATCTGGCCGAGGCGGTTGCCGACGGTACGCGCAAAGAGTTCATGGAGTCACTCACCACAGTGCCTCTGCTGATCATCGACGACTTCGGAATGCGAAAGCTGCCGATGACGGCCGCGGAAGACCTGCTGGAGATCGTCATGCGCCGCTACGAGCGCGCCAGCACACTACTGACATCGAATCGTCCCGTTGAAGACTGGGGAAAACTGCTCGGCGATGTGGCCGCGGTCTCTGCAATGCTCGACCGCCTCCTGCATCACGGTCACGTGCTCAAGTGCGGCCCTCGAAGCTGGCGCACCAAGACCGCACCAACATCGTAAGGACCGAAACTCTCTTTTTACTTGGGGACGCTGTCCCCAAACCCCTGGGATTTATCGCCTTACGGCCAGAATGTTCCTGCGAAGATCTATATAGATGGTCGAGCCTAATTTCGTCTGCCGCACATGTGGTCAAACCCACGAAGGAGTTCCCCAGAGTTTCGCCGCAGACTTTCCGGACATGTATGCCAACATGTCCGAATCTGATCGCGGCGCCCGCGCTCTGATCAGCTCAGACCAGTGCATCATCGACGAAGAGTGGTACTTTATCCGAGGCTGCCTCGAAATCGCGATACTCGACAGTAGTGAGGTGTTCGTCTGGGGCCTTTGGGCCTCAGTCAAGGAAGAAATATTCAATGAGATCTCAGAATCCTGGCAGGAAGAAGGCAGAGAAACGCGCAGGGGTCCCTTTAAAGCTCGGCTGGCAAATTCCCTATCTGTATACCCGGAAACGTTAAACCTGACGCTGCGGATTGTTATTCAACCGGCCGGCACACGCCCGCTCTTCATCCTCGAAGAGGAGCAGCACCCGCTGGCCATGGCACAACAGCACGGCATCTCGCGACTCGAAGCAATGGAACTCTCCGCAACCCTGCTTCACGTGCAAGGACCTTGGTCAAGATCTCCCCAGTAGTGACTTGGGGCGACTCGCGTCGCCCCGCCATTCCGGCCGCTGGGTCGGCGCTCCGGTCGCATCCCTGCGTTGCCGTATCCTCCGCCCAGGTAAGGTCAGTATACCGAGCCTGGAGCACAGATACTTGCACCGAAAGACCAAACTGCGCTACAAACAATGTTGTCCTGAGTCGCTAGGCTGGCCGGTTTTGAAGTGATCATACCTGGCCGGTTTTGGGGTGATCACCGAGGTCTCACTCTCGCGGCGTGTTCTCAGATGCCGCGCGACCGGAAGGAGAAGCAGAGGCCCTTCGGGTTCTCGGCCTGAGCGCCGGTGCGTCATCTGACGAAATCACGACCGCATATCACCGGCTGGCGCAGCAGTACCATCCCGATAGGGTTTCAGGGCTCGGACCGGAATTCCACGCGCTCGCGGAACAGCGAATGAGGGAAATCAATGCCGCATACGACCGCCTGAGAGGGCGAGCGGGCGGAGCATGACGACCGCTACCGCTTTTCGCTCAGTCTGCATCGAGCTTCTCAGTCGCCTGTCAAACTTGCACGGCCTCCCGTGCGGCGATCAGCGTGTGACCGCCATGCGGATCATTCATGCGGTGGGCGAGGCGGACGCCGTTTGCAATTCAATAAGAGCGTCTGCCCGACCCGAGAGGACGATGATCAATTGGCGATGCCCCGTCTGTGGATGCTCATCCGGAAGGAGAGTGGCACTTTTGACCGGGATACGAAACTCGGGCGGCTGGGCGTATTCGACTTCTAACACGATTGCATCATCGAGATTAAACGACACGACTTTTGCCGAAAGATGCCCCGCTGGTGCCATTGGCGGCGATGTGGAAACAAGCCAGAGATGTGCTCGCATCACGCCACTGTCTGAGAAGCTGCTCTTCGTTCATGGGGCTACCGAGCAATTCTAGCAGCGCGAGGCGACAGGCCAGTGCGCCTTTTGTCGGTGAAGTTGCTTCATGGATCGGCATCGGCTCCGTGTCACCTTAGCGCGTCCACAATTGCAAGGTCGCGCCGAAGTAAATCGCTGACCAGATCGTCCAGATTCGTGCCTCGCCTCTCGGCGATTTCCGCGAGACTTCCCAAAAGTGTTTCTTCCAAGTAAACCGGAATCCGAAGCTTCATGCCCGGCCGGTAGAACTTGCCTCGCACGCCCTTTGAAAAATCAATTTCTCTGTCGAGTGGATCTTCGTTGTTCATTGGCCTTCCTCGTAACTCTGTTGCTCAGAGTTCTTCGCCTCGCGCGCCGATACAATGCGGGCATGTGCACTGGCGCCACCGGTGTCAGATCGAGCCACTGAATCTTCGGCATCAGTGGCCGAAAGTCATGTTCGCCAGTTCGTCGCGGAGGCGCTCTGTTTCAGCCGGATCGGTGGATTTCCGGAAGCGGTCCGCGAGTTCGAGAAACATCGCTCGACGCTGCTCGTAGGCCGCGATCGCATCCGCCAGGAGATCGATGATCGCACGATTTGCGCTAACGCGCCGAGCCTCCGCGATGCCGTCGAGCTTTTCGGCCATCTCAGCCGGGAGGGAGATGCTTCGTCTGATCGCCTCGGCTCCAATGAGCGTAGTACCCATACCACCACAATACACCAATGCGCACCAAATGCGAGGTGCGACGCTGTGACCCGGAGCATCGGCCCCCCTCCCATTTACACTCTGACGGACGGCCAACCCGTAGATGCATCCCGGTGAGAGATTCCTCGCGAGTTTCCCGTTCGGTGACACCGCGGGAATGAAGCTGCGACCGGTGCTTGTGTTGACAGCGCCCGTGGGGACCATCCCGGAGGTGCTTGTTGCATACATCTCTTCGGTGCTGCCGACGGCGCTGATGCCTTCCGATTTGGTTTTGAACCCGGCGAAACCCGATTTCCGTTCGACGAATCTGAAGGTCGTATCCGTGCTCGATTGCACAAGCTGGCCACAATTCACGCATCAATGATCGCGCGGTATCCCGGCACACTGCCACAATCGCAGAGGACAATCGTGGGCGCAAAGTTACGGGACCTGTTGGCTGCCTGGTAATCCAGTCTCCGGCCGCCCCTGCCCCTTCGAGGAATCCTCTCGCCCCGACCATTTCATCTCAAATCCTTTCAGTTGATCGGCCGGTTCGGACGCGGTTTGCGTCTCGCACTCCCTTTGAAAAATCGATTTCTCCATCGAGTGGATCATCGCTGTTCCTGGCCTTCATCATAGCTTTTTCGTTCCGAGTTCTTCGCTTCCCGCGCCGAGTCGTCAGAGTGACCTGACCGGAAGATCCGGAATCAGACGAAAGTGGCGCACGTTATGCGTTGCCACAGCGTAATCGAGCTCAAGCGCTGTAACACCGATCAGCAGATCGGAAAGAGGAATGCTGACTCCGTTCGACCGGCTCTCACCGTCGATTTGCCCGGCGCGCAAAGCCGTGGAAACCGCCAGCGGCACGACCGGAACGGCACTGGTCAGCTCAGCGAGAAAGCGCTGGGCGACGCTGTGGCGTGTTTGCCCGCGCGATGCCATGAGCGAGTTCGAGCACCGTCACGACGGACACGGCGATCTCGTCATCGCCGCATTCGGCAATGACCCATTCGAGCAGTTGCCTGGCATTCCTGCCCGCTCGTTCGGCGGCAACGGCGGCGGAGGAATCGAGGATCAGTCCCAGGCGGGCGGCTCCAGCGGCTCACGGTGTGCCGAGATGGCCGCTTCCACATCGGCAGCAAAGTCGGGATCGATGACAGCGGTCGAGTCGGCGGGCAGCATGGCGATGCACTCGGAAATTTTGCGGCGCGGCGGTTCTGCCGGTTTCAAGACGGCGATGGCCTGGTGATCGTGCTCGACCACGACTTCGAGGCCCCGACGCACCTTCTCCAGAGCAGCCGCGAAGTTGCCGGCAACCTCGGCTTCCGTCATGTGAACCTGTGCCATGTCTCGATCATAGCGGCTATTGCTATGCTTTGGCTCCTGGAGTCCAGGGCATCGAAAGCGCGGTCATTACGGTAGGAGATCGAGCCACCGAATCTTCGGCGTCAGTGGCCGAAGGTCATGGTCGCCAACTCATCGCGGAGGCGTTCTGTTCTGGCGTGGGTAAAACGCGGCAAGGATGGCAAACCGAGTCGCGGCTTAATGCTTCCCGGTGAAACAACCGGAAAGCCTCTTGCGCGCGCTCTGATCCAGCCGATCGAATGGAAATACGACGGTCTCATCGCCGAAAATACTGCTGACTGTCAGAGTCTTCCGCGGCAATGCGAGCCCGAGCTGAACGGATCCCGGTCCCGACGTTCCTGCCTGTCCGTTCCCCATCTTTTCGACGCCTTCGATCTTATAGCTGACGGGCGCGTTCCCGTCCACGGCGGCGGACATGATCTGCCCCGACTTCGGCACTCCGGGCGACCATGCCACCTGCATCCCGCCCTGGTGCGTATCGGTATGGCACGTAATCGTCAAACGGAACAAATCGGGCTCGCCTTCGCTTTTGACAGAAGGGGCCGCCGCCACCACGTTGGCGGTGAGCACCGCAGCCTGGCGATCGACCACCCACCTCTCGGCGCCGGCCGATTCGACCGCCAGCGTACTTTGCAGGAGGTCCTGGGTCGGCTTGTCCGGCAATGGCAAACCTGCCGCTCCCAGCGCCTTGCCCTTCAGTTTGCTGACAATCATCGCCGCGAGGCCGGGATCGACACGCGCCGCATCGAAATGCTGCAGCGAAAGCCCCCCATTCGGGACCGCGTCGGTATGGCAGACCGCGCAATACTTCCCGACCATCGCATTCTGCTCTGCCACGGGCATCGCAACGCTCGCCGACGCGACGGAAACCGCCGGTGAAACGGAAATCGATACCACCCCGCAGATTGCTATCAGGAACCGCATTCGCTGCCTCCGATCATATAACGCTGTGCCGAACACCTTTCTTCCAGAGTGTTGCTGAAGCGGACCGCTCTTCTGAGGGATACATCTGCTCAGCCCACAGCTTATCCCGTAGCTCATCCCAGGCGCGGAGACGGCCCCTCGCCCGACGTTGCGAATCCGGGAGATAGCCACCGGCACGCCTGTTAAACTCATTCTGTGGCCGGCAACCTGAAACGGTTCATTCTATGGGATTATCAGCGCGGCGTCTGGCAATACGACGTGATCTGCGCGGTCATCTTTCTCTTCGTCATTTTCGCGCCGCGCCAGTGGTTTCGCGATCAGCCCCGCATCCCGCAGGCCGCGCAGATCACCTCCCTGCCCAGCCACGGCGAGTCCGTATTCTGGGTTGAACCGGAACTGGTCGCTTCCTTCCCGCCCAAACAGCAACTGGATCAATTGGGCAGGGTACTCACCGTCCGCACCGGCAAACCGCAACGGCTGACGCGCATCGAGCCCATCTTCGATTCCGAGCAGGAAATCAAAGGCTACATGGCGTTCGCCGAACCGCGATGATGGTGAAAAACATGACGCGCGTCCTGGCGGTCGCTCTGGCACTGACTGCGCCGCTCGCCGCACAAACCCTCAGCGACGCCTTCGCGCGCATGGATCGGACCGCGCCAGGTTGAAGACTGTCACCGCGGGCATCAAACGCGACGTTCATACCGCGATCATCAACGACGACGAAATCGACAGCGGGACATTCAGGTTGAAGCGCGAAAAATCCGACACGCGCATGATGATCGACTTCACCGGCAAGGACGCGAAGACGGTTTCGCTCGACGACTCCACGGTCAGCGTCTACTATCCGAAAATCAATACCATCCAGGAGTTCGACATCGGCGCGAAGAAGCAGGTCGTCGAGCAGTTCCTGCTGCTGGGATTCGGCGCCACGAGCGTCGAACTGAAGCAATCGTACGACATAAACTGGATCGGCGTCGAAACGGTGGACAAGCAGCAAACGTCGCATCTTAAACTGATCCCGAAGTCAGCGGAGGTCGGGCGGCAGATGTTGAGCGCGGAGCTCTGGATCTCGGAAAACAACGGATTGCCCTTGCAGCAGAAGATCGTTTTTACCTCCGGCGATTACTGGCTCGTCGATTATATCGGATCTTAAAATGAACCCGCACATATCCGACGACGCGTTGAAACTGAAACATCCAAAAGGAGTTAAAATCGAACACCCGCGATTGTAATTCCGTTTGGAACTGCCATTGCTGGTTACTGAGTCATGAAGCCCGCCTCACAACGACTTCCCTATCTCGACTGGGTTCGGGGCTGCGCGGCCCTCGTCATGCTCCAGGGCCACGTGTTCCAGTCTTTCCTGCGTGACGATCTGCGCGACGGCGGGCCGTACGTGATGTCACAGTTCGCGGGCGGAATGCCTCCGGCTGTGTTCCTCTTTCTCTTGGGCGTGACATTCGCGTTCCTGATGGACAGCCAGGAAAGAGAAAGGGGTTTTACCCCGGGCGCGCTTTTCGGGCTGCGATCAAACGTTCCGGATATCTCTTCGCCGCGGCGTTTGCATTCCGTCTGCAGCTCTGGCTTTTTTCGGCCGACAAGAGCCCGTGGACAGATCTTTTTCGCGTCGACATTCTGAACTGCATGGGGCTGGCGCTGCTGGTGCTTTCGGTGATGTCGGTTTTCCGCACCAGTGGAGCGCATCAGGCTTTGCGCGATTCTGGGCGTCGCCATCGCCGCCGCCGCGCCGCTGGTATCGAGCATCGATTTGTCCGGCGTGCCGGTGATTATTCAGAACTATGTGAAGCCCGATCACGCGTTTTTTGGCTTCTTCCCGTGGGCGTGCGTTCGTCGCTTTCGGGATGAGTGCGGGGAGTATCCTGCGTCTGCTCAGGCCGGACGAGGTACCGGCTACCATGCAGTGGTTCGGATGGGGCGGTCTGGCGCTGGCGTTCGCGGCTTACACGATTTCGAACATGACGCCGTCGATTTATTCCAACTCCGACTTCTGGTTGAACAGCCCCGCGCTGATCTTCATCAAGCTGGGCGCGGTGCTGATTCTGATGGCGTTTGCGTGGGTCTGGAATCTGCGTGTCGCGGCGACGGACTGGAGCTGGGTGCGGCAGTTCGGCATGACCAGCCTGCTGGTCTACTGGGTTCACGTGGAGCTGGTTTATGGCCGCTGGTTCGGGTCTCTGAAAGGCCATCTGAGTGTCGGCCGGACCGTGTTTGCGAGCATCCTGACGATCGTGCTGATGTTGGTGCTGTCGCTGATCCGGACCAACTGGGCCGCGGTCAAAGTTTATTTCACGTCGCCCGATCGATCGCTCGCCGACCGGGTCTCGGGCGACTAAACGACTACCGGCTCAAACCGGTTAGGATGGGCTGCGGCTGAAAGTCGCCTGAAGAACGCGGCGCACGCACTGCCGACGCCTGGCGCCTTCGCGGGAGAAACCGGTGTCGAGAAAAGTCTCGACACGGCACGCTGGAGAGCGTGCGCCACATCGGTCAAGGCATAGGAATATGGAAGCTAAAGGCGAAAGCATAGGGCTTTCGGCGATCACGTCGATCGCGAAACTTCCATCGAGCGACGCAACACCCTCAAACGGAGTCACGATCAAAGTGCCCGGCGTTGTTGTGAACTTTGCGCGCCAATTCGCCCAGTCGTTCCGAAAGCGCGTAGACATGCGTCTCCAGAATGTCCGCCGGCTGAACGCCAGCCGCGGTCGAGTTCCTGATCAGGCGCTGAAACGCGAGCGCCGCGGCCTTTTCGTCCGCGCCCGAATGCAACCTGAGTGCCGGTAAATGCGAGAGCGAGGCGCTTTCACGTGCGCCGCCCCGGGCCACCGCCTCGCAGCGCGTATCGGAGCGCGCGGGCGTGCGTTGCGTCTGCACGATGTCAACCGGCGCCGAAGGGAAGCGCGCCGCAAGCGCGTTCGCGCCATCGAGAGAACTGACGAAGCAGGTCACTTGCTCAACGAGGCTGCGACCGGGAGCTGATCCGGCGTTGCGGCCGCAATAAAAGTCAATCCGTCTGGATTGACTTCCTTCTTCGCCGACGAAACAGCCTCGATCACGATCTGCGCGTCCTCCATCGGAAGCGCGCCCGCGAGCACCACGCTGACCGAAGGCAGCGGCATCTTCTTCGCGGTGAAAACCTCGCTCACGATCTGCGGCACGCGCCGCAAGATCGCCGCTGCCCGCGACAAAAGCACGGATGTGAATCACCGGCGCGCCGCCGTTTGCCTTCAAAATCGCTTTCAGCGCGTCGCGCGTTTGCTGCGAAAGCAGACCCTTCGCCGATCAGCGGCGAAACGTGAAACATCAGGCGGCTGGTTTCACCGATCGCGACCATCGGAGGATCTTTCGGGAGTTCGAGAACCTGGGTTTCATCGTCGGATTTCTTTTTCCCGGCGAGCGCGGCGGTCAGAAAAACGGCCGCCAGGATCGCGATGCGGCGATATCGCATAGGATGTCCCGTATTTTATCCAGCGTGGCGCGAGAATCGTCATTGGACTGGGCGTCCCAGTCCAATTTGCATCAGTCCAATCTGATAAGATTGGAGTAGCGATGGAATTCGGGCCCGAGCTGAATACCGAATCCGATATGCCTCTTTACCGGCAGCTCGGCCTGTATCTGCGGCAATTGATGGAAAGCGGGGAGCTGCGTCGCGGCGATCGTTTACCGCCCACGCGCGAACTGGCGCTGAAGCTCGGGTCTGAACCGAACGACGGTTTCGGCGGCGTACGATGTTCTCGAAAGCGAAGGATTGATCAAGGGCGAGGTCGGGCGAGGCAGTTACGTGACCGCAATGCCGCCGAGCCCGGGCCGAGTCGCTGAACTGGTCGCGAGCGCTGACGGCATCGGTTTCGACGGGCGCCGGAATGCCGGTGAGCGGCGTGCATCAATTTCAGCAGTTCGCGGCCATCGGAGAAGCTGTTCCCGATCGACGAGTTCCGCGAATCCTGCCGCGAGGTTCTGGAAAGCAGGAATCTCAAGACGCTGATGCAGCTCGGCTCGCCGGGCGGTTACGAGCCGCTGCGCCGTTATCTGCTCGAACGGGCGATCGCAAGCGGTATCGCGCGCGAATCGGACGACATTCTGATCACGAACGGATGCCAGCAGGCGCTCGATCTGTTGCGGCGCGCGCTGGTTCGGGCGGGCGACAAGGTCGCGGTCGAAGAGCCGGTTTATCCCGGGTTGAAGAATCTGTTTCTGGAAGCCGGCGCGGAACTGATCGGCGTTTCGGCGGACGCGGACGGCATCGATCTTTACTCGCTGCAGCGCGCGCTCGACGCGGGAGCGAAGGTGCTGGTGGTGACGCCGTCGTTCCAGAATCCGACCGGCGCGACGATTTCGGCGGCGACCCGCGCGGAGATCTGCAGGATGGCGCGCGCACGCCGAAGCGGCCGTGATCGAAAACGATATTTACAGCGAGCTGTCTTATTCGGCGAACGATGCGCTTCCGCGGCTGAAGGAACTCGACGCCAACGTGATCCTGCTGGGCAGTTTTTCGAAGATTGCGTTTCCCGGGATTCGCGTGGGCTGGATCATCGCGCCACGTCCCGTGATCGCGCGCGCGACGGAGTTGAAGCAGCTCGCGGATCTGCATACGGACCATCTCTCGCAGGCTTTCCTGCTGCGGTTCGCGGAATCGGGCCGGCTCGCGCGGCATCAGAAAGCGGTGATCGCGGCCGCGAAGGAAAAGCTGCGCGCGCTCGATCAATCCTGCCGGAGGTTCCTGACATGGCTGCGACGTATAAGGTGCCCGGCGGGGGCATGAATATGTGGATCAATTTGCCCGGCGATCTGGATGCGGTCGGCGCTGCGCGCGCTGGCGCAGCAGGCGGGCGTCGATTATCTGCCCGGCCGCTATTTTTCGGTTTCGCGGCCGCTCGATTCCGGGCTGCGGCTCAGTTTCGCGGGTCTGGAACCGAGTGAGATCCGCAAGGGAATCGAAATACTGGGCGGGTTGATTGAGAACGCGGTCAACGCGCGCGGCGGCCGGGATTCGCAGCCGCGCGCTTGGCAGCTGGTGTTGAATAGTTGGAGTGGTTCAGAATTCAGGAAGAGGAGAACTATGTTCCAGGACGAACAATTCCGGCTGAAGGTCGGGCTGGCGGAGATGTTGAAGGGCGGCGTCATCATGGACGTCGTCAACGCGGAGCAGGCGGTGATCGCGGAAAGAGCGGGCGCATGCGCGGTGATGGCGCTCGAACGCGTGCCTTCCGATATCCGCAAGGAAGGCGGCGTGGCGCGCATGTCGCCGGTGAGCAAGATCCGCGAGATCATGGCTGCCGTTTCGATTCCGGTGATGGCGAAGGCGCGCATCGGCCACTTCACGGAAGCGCGGATTCTGGAAGCGCTGGGCGTCGATTACATCGACGAGAGCGAAGTGCTGACGCCGGCCGACGAAGAACATCACATCGACAAGCGCGGCTTCAAAGTGCCGTTCGTGTGCGGCGCGCGTAATCTGGGCGAGGCGCTGCGGCGCATCGCGGAAGGCGCGGCGATGATCCGCACCAAGGGCGAAGCGGGCTCGGGCAACATCGTCGAAGCGGTGCGGCATATCCGCACGATCATCAAGGAGATGCGGCATCTCACGATGCTCGGCAAGGAAGAGCTGGTGCACGAGGCGAAGAATCTGGGCGCTCCGCTGGAACTGGTGGAGTGGGTCGCGGAGCACGGCAAATTGCCGGTGCCGAATTTTTCGGCGGGCGGAATTGCGACTCCGGCCGATGCGGCGCTGGTGCTGCAACTGGGCGCGGAGGCGGTGTTCGTCGGATCGGGCATCTTCAAGAGCGAGGATCCGGAGGCGCGCGCGAAAGCGATCGTGAAAGCCACGACTTACTTCAACGATCCGGAGAAGCTTCTCGAAGCGAGCGAGGATCTCGGGATGGCGATGCCGGGCCTCGACATTTCGAAGCTGCCGGAAGAAGAGTTGATGCAGACGCGGGGCTGGTAAGCGGTAATGAAGAAAAGGGTCGGGATTCTCGCGCTGCAGGGCGATTTCGAAGCGCATGCGAAGGCGCTCGAACGCGCGGGCGCGGAACCCGTCCTCGTGCGCACGGCGGAGGATCTGAAGAGCATCGACGGCCTGGTGATTCCGGGCGGCGAGAGCACGACCATGCTCAAGCTGCTGAACTTCATGGAACTCAAGGAACCGCTGCGCGAGTTCGCGCGCGAGAAGCCGGTTTTCGGGACATGCGCGGGCGCGATTCTGCTGGCGAAGGAAGTGCGGAATCCGGCGCAGGAGAGCTTCGGCATGATCGACCTGACAGTGGAGCGCAACGCCTACGGGCGTCAGATCGACAGCCGCGTGGCGAATATTCATCCGGGCTCCGAGTTTCAGAAGCGCGCGGGTGCGGGCGATATGGAAGCGGTGTTCATCCGCGCTCCCATCATCCGCCGCGCGGGCCCGGATGTGAGGGTTCTGGCACAATATGAAGGTGATCCGGTGCTGGTGGAACAAGGCCGGCATCTGGTCGCGACATTTCATCCTGAACTCACGCAGGATCCGCGGGTGCATAAGTTATTCCTGAGCAAGCTTTGAAACGGGTTCTGTTCGTCTGCATCGGCAACGCGTGCCGCAGCCCGATGGCGGAGGGTTTCGCCAATCAATACGGCAGCGATGTTCTGAGGGCGGCGAGCGCCGGGCTCGCGCCTACTGCAGAAGATCCCGCTCGAAACGGTCGCGGCGATGGGCGAGATGAATGTGGACGTGTCGCGGCACGTGCCGCGCCGCTACGATCCTTTCGAAGCGGTCGGATTGCGATCTGGTGGTCAACATGGCAGGTTTTCAAATTGCCCGGGCCCGGCGGGCGAAAGAAGTGGTCGAGTGGCAAGTGAAAGATCCGTTTCGGCGCATCGATCGAAGCGTATCGCGCGGTGCGGGACGATCTGGAACAGCGCGTGATGCGGTTGATTCTGGATCTACGCAAACGCGCGAAATCGGGCTGAAGAAAACGGCCTCCTTCGCGGCGTGAAAACTGCTTAGAGGCGCCTGAAACGCATTCGCCGGTAATGGATCGGGGTTCGCCGAAAAGCTGCTGATTTCCACCGTGCGCCCGGCTACCATCGGGCCATGAGAGTTTTCTATCCTGGCCAGGTGGTGCTTCCGCTGTTGTTCATCTTGGGCGAGGCGCTTTTCCTGATGAGCCGGTTCGATATCATCCGTGTCGGGTGGCCGGTGGCTTTGATCGCGGCCGGACTGGAAGAACTTTACCTGTGGGCAAACTCGGGACCAGACTCGGCAAAAAACCGGGAGACGATAAGTGACGATGCCCAACCGGAGCGGTTCCGTCTTCGCGCTGATCCTGATCGTGGCCGGGGCGCTGCTCTTTCTCGATAACCTGGGTCTTCTTCCGATAAACAATATCGGGGCCTACTGGCCGCTCGCGCTGGTGGCCTGGGGGCTGACCATTATCGAGCGCAGGCGCAGCGTCACGGGCTGATCTGGTCGGCGGCAATGGTTGTTTTCGGAGTTCTGCTCCTGCTGGGCAATCTGCACATCATCCATGTGACCGCGGGGATCGTTTGGCCGCTGATCCTGATTGCGGTCGGGGGCGATGATGCTGGTCAACCGCGGCGAATGGCCTCCGAGTAATTGGCGGGTGCGGCCGCCGGATGCTTTCGCGGCCGGATCTCACACGCGGGGCTCGACTTTCTACGGGGACAAGCTGATGGAAACGGTGGTTTTCAGCGGAGCCCAGCGGCGGGTGGAGAGCCAGCATTTCGAAGGGGGGCAAAGATAGATGCGGTGTTCGGCGGCATCGAACTGGATCTGTCGGGCGCCGCCATCACAACGCCGGACCGGCGCGCAGTACTCGAAGCAAACGCGGTATTCGGCGGCATCGAGATCACAGTTCCGCGGACCTGGCGCGTGGAGCGGGCGAAAGGGAGCGCGGCCGTATTCGGCGGGTTCGAGGACAAAACCTTTCCGCCCCGGCCCGAGCCGGGCTTCGATCCGCCGACATTTGTGATCCGCGGCGCCGCTGTTTTCGGCGGCATCTCGGTCAAGAATTAGCGACGCCATGCACCCGATCTTTCAGAACTGGAGAGCCTTTCTGCTCTACCTCGCGGCATGGCTGCCGCTGGGCGCGATTCTCGGGCTGTTGATTTCCGTCGCGGGATTTCTGAACGCGGCGGAGACGGCAGCGGTGATCGTTCCGGTCACGGTGGTGCTGGCGTTTGTGTGCCTCTCGCCGTGGTACGCCTGCCGCGCATTGCCGTTGCGGTCGGCCAGCGCGGTGCGACTGGTGGTGCAGCATCTGCTGGCCGCGATTGTGGTTGCAGCGGGAGTGCTGCTCGTCGCGCGCCTCGCCGCCGGAAGCTTCGCGGGTATGCTGCCGCGGCCTCGATCAGCGCTTTGGAGCGGCGGCGCCTGTGCTGACCGCGATGGTCGCGATGATTTACCTGCTTTCGATCGCGATGCACTACGTGGTGATCGAGGCGCAGAGCTCGCGGCGGTCCGAGCTGCTGGCGCGGGAGGCGCAATTGAGGGCGCTCAAGGCGCAGGTGAATCCACACTTCCTGTTCAACAGCCTGAATTCGATCAGCGCGCTGACGGCGAGCGATGCGGCCCGCGCGCGCGAGATGTGCATCCGGCTGGCGGATTTCCTGCGCACCTCGCTGAGACTGGGCGAGCGTGCGTCCATTCCGTTCCGCGAAGAGATGGAGCTGACGCGAATGTATCTCGATGTGGAACAGGTGCGCTTCGGCCGGCGGCTGCGGCTGCACGAGGATATGGAACCGGCCTGCGACGAATGCGAAGTGCCCGCGCTGCTGATCCAGCCGCTGGTGGAAAACGCCGTGAAGCACGGGATCGCGCTGCTCGATGAAGGCGGCGAGATTCTGATGCTGGGGCGGCGCGTCCGGGAAGGGCTGAGGTTCACGATCGAGAATCCATTCGATCCTGGTGCGCCCGCGAGCCGGAGCGGGATCGGGCTGGCGAATGTACGGCAGCGTCTGGAAGCGCGCTACGGAAACGCGGGACGCCTCGAAGTGGAAGCGGGCGACGATGTGTATCGGGTGACGCTGACAGTGCCCGCGAGGATTTCATGAGGGAGTTGAAGCCGTTATTGCGGATGATGAGGAACTCGCGCGCGGCATCCTGCGTGAGTACATCGTCGGGCAGCGGCATCGAGATCGTTGCCGAGTGCGCGAATGGATTCGAGGCGGTGAAGGCGTGCGGAGAATGGAAGCCGGATGTGCTGTTTCTCGACATCCAGATGCCGAAGCTGGACGGTTTCGAGGTGCTGGAGTTGATCGAGCGTGACGTGGCGGTGGTGTTCGTGACGGCGTTCGATCAGTATGCGATGCGGGCGTTCGATGCGGCTGCCGTGGATTATCTGCTTAAAGCCGTTCGGAGTGGAACGGTTCAAGGCCGCGCTGGAGAAAGTGCGAAGGCGCGTAGGGGAAGTGCGCCCCGCTTCGCTGCCGGAGGCATTGAAGACCGCTGCGCGTCCGGCGGGGGCTTTCCTCGAGCGGATTGTAGTGAAGGATGGCGCAAAGGTGCACGTGATTCCCGCGGGCAAGCTGGATTATGCCGAAGCGCAGGACGATTATGTCGCGCTGCGGAGCGACGGCAAGTCGTGGCTGAAGCAGCAGACGATTGCGAGTCTCGAAGCTGCGCTCGATCCGAAACGGTTCGTGAGGCTGCACCGGTCTTATCTGGTGAATGTGGAGCGGATTACGCGAATCGAGCCCAATACGAAAGATACCTGGGTCGCGGTGCTGACGGATGGTTCGAAGGTACCGGTCAGCCGGGGTGGTTATGCGAAGTTCAATGCTTTGATCGGCGCTTAGGTCCCTCAATCAGATTCGTATAAACCCGAACAGCAGGTCGATTCGGAGCCCCATAAACCTTGAAACCTATCGCACCCTGATTCGTCCTGCTAAGTAACGTGCCTGGCACGTTTGCGACAGGAAAATTTCAAATTCAATAAAGGGAGACTTTAATAAATGAAACTGACTAACGGCGCATTAGCGCTGTGCTTTGGATTGCTGGCCAGCGCGCCACTTATGATGGCTCAGCAGGCTAACCTTTACTTCGGTGTGGGAACCGCTGTGGACTCGTCGAACAGCCAATCGCTCGACCTCCTGGGCACCGGGACGCCGCTGGGTACGCCGAAGATGACTGGCACATTCCTCTCCGCGGGCGGCGGCTTCATGTTCACGCCACACTGGGGTTTGGGTGCGGATTTGAGCTGGCGCGCGGGCCAGGGCGACTATGCGGGTTTGAATTATCGTCCGTTTTTCTACGATTTCAACGGAATCTGGCAGCCGATCAGAGCGAAGCGCTTTGTTCCGGAGATTCAGGCGGGCATCGGCGGAGTCAGAGTGGGATTCAGCGCCAATCACGCAGTCCTGCGATCCGCTGGTCGGTTGTCAGCAGCGTCAATCTGGGCTCGGAAAGCTCCAACCATTTTCAGGCTCATTTCGGCGTGGCCGCGCGGCTCTATGTGACGTCCACACATCTTCCTCCGACCTGCCGTGGACGTTCACTGGGTGAATAACTTCTTCCAGTTCGGCAGTAACTGGGTACCTGAGTACTCGATGGGCCTCGGCTACAGCTTCGGCGGGCAATAGGAGTAGACACACAGGCTTTAGTAAGCCTGTGCTGTTTTTCGTTTGCTTACTTTTCTTTGTCCTCGACAAGCGACTTAAGCCTGCTTAGTTCACGATCGATGCGGCGGCCTCTCTGCACAAGCAGGAAGACAAAGGCGATCATGATGATCCAGGCGGCGGAGTAGCCGAAAAACAGGAAGTGGAGGTTCGTAATATCGACGGGTGACATGTTGTTAGATGGCGTGAAGTTCGCGGCGCAGTGAATCGATTTCGCGGCGGCTGGTTTCCTGATGGAGGCGGACCAGTATCATCGCGGAACCGAGCAGCAGGAAGCACACAATGCCGATCAGAAACGGCGGCCAGTAAACGGGCGCCAGTCCCCCGGTTTCGAGCACGGGACCGGGGTGTTGCGTCCGTACATTGTGAAGACGGATCGCCATGACGACGATCGGGATATCGGCGGCCGCGAAGATCGCGAGCATGGCGGACATGATGCCGCGCTGCGTGCGGCTCGGCGATCGGCGGGGCGCATCAGCAGGTAGCCGAGATAGAGCAGGAAGCACATCAACTGGGTGGTCATGCGCGCGTCCCAGGCCCACCAGATGCCCCATTCGACGCGGCCCCAGATGCTTCCGGTGGCAAGATTGACCAGCGTGAACATGGTGCCTACTTCGACGGCCGAGACGGCCAGCGAATCCCACCAGAAATTCTTCCTGACCAGAAAAGCGATGCTGGCGAAGACCGCGACTGGCGTAGAAGCGAATGCGGTGATGGCGGCCGGCACGTGGATGAAGATGATCCGGTAGATGGCGCCCTGCAGGGCGTCGATCGGGATCACCAGAAAGATGTTGTAGAAATTCCAGAGCAGCAGAATCGTGCCGAGGATTCCGAGAGCGTAGATGATCTTTTCCCGCATTTCGTTTGACCTCTTATATCACCAGAATAAACTCAATCAGATACAGCGCGAGCGATGTGAACATCACATCGAATACGATCAGCAGCCGGATGTCGCTCAGCACGGCGTTGCCGTTCAACAAACCGCGTCGTCATCTCCATGGCGCCGATCAGCAGAGGAATCATCAAAGGATAAAGCACACCGGCAGCATCAACTCGCGCAGCCGCACATTCACCGTGACGGCGCTGAGGCGCCGCCCGACCACCGTGATACCCCAGGTCGCCAACGCTATCACAAGCAGAAGCGAAAGGAACGAGCCGATCCAGCTGAATGTTGTAAAAGAGCCCGAATATCGGCAGCGAAACGAGCTCGACGATCAGCAGCAGGATGAAACAGGCCATCGCTTTGCCGAGGAAGATGGCCCAGCCGGGCACCGGCGACGCGATCAGCACATCGAGGCAATCGTTCGGCAGTTCGCGCGCGAAACTGCGGTTGACGATCAGCGCTCCGGCGAAGGCATAGACCAGCCAGAGCAGGCCGCCGGAAATGGCGCAGGCGCTCATCGCGATCCAGATCGAAGGCAAAACTGAACAGCACCAGAATCACGAGCGCGAACGAGACGCTGGCGTTGAGCGATTCCTTGGTGCGCCATTCGGTGCGCAGATCTTTGCGCGCGATCGCGAAGGCCGCCGATAGGCCTCGCGTTCACGATTCACTCTCGGGTCTCCATAGGTGCGATAGAGCCAGCCGGGATCGAGCAGCATTTCGGTGCTGCGCGGGCCGGCGAAGATCGATGCGTCCGCGTTCGAGCAGCGCGACATCGCTCGCCAGTTCCATCGCTTCGCGGATCTGGTGGGTCGACATGACGATGGTGGAACCGCGCGCGCGGGCATCGGAGAGCAGTTGCTGCAGCACGGCGACGGCGCGGTCGTCGAGCGAAGTGAACGGTTCGTCGAGCAGCAGCAGTTCGGGGTGATGCAGAAACGCGCGCGCGATGGCGAGGCGCTGCCGCATGCCGCGGGAGAACTCGCGCGCCAGTCCGTCCTTCACGCGCGTCAGGCCCACGTGTTCGAGCGCGTCGTTGGCGGCGTGCTTTGGGATTCGGCGACGCCCGATCAGCTGGCCGAAGAGCGTGAGGTTTTCGAAGGCGGAGAGATCGTCGTAAACGCCGATGCCGTGGCCGAGATAGCCGATGCGGCCGCAGATGGTGATCGTCGCCTTTCGAGGGCTTCGACAGGCTGGCGAGAATGCGGAGCAGCGTGGTCTTCCCCGCCCCGTTGCGCCCGAGCAGCGCGACGCAGGCGCCCTGCGCAGACTTCAAGGCTTGCGCCGCGCAGCGCCGGATAATCGCCGAAATATTTCCAGACGCCGTCAGCCGCGACCGCGTGCATGCTTGGAGGCTTTCGTGGCGGGCTCGGCAGCTCTGTCCGGCGGCGCGAGCGGATCGCCCTTGCGATAAAGCAGGACGAAGCCGAGGGCCAGCATGCCGAGGATGCGTCAGCAGAACCCATTTCACGGCGAGCACGGAATCGTAGAAGGTCGCGTTCGCGGCAAGCAGGCCGTAGAGTTTGGGGAAGTTCTCGGCGAGATTCTGAGCACCACTGTCCGCCGGAACTCTCGAATCGCTCCGGGGCGTTGAACAAGCCCGTGCCTTCCACGCGAACCTGAACGTCGGGACCTTTGACGCTGAAGATGTTGGCTTTGGTGGTCGGCTCCTGGCCGAGGAGCGTGACGTCGGGGCCTTTAATGTCGACCCCGGGAGGCGCAACCATCTGGATCAGGCCGGCCTTTGAAAGCAGGTGATCTTCGAAAACGCCGGGCTGCTGGAAGGGCATGTTCCAGGAGAGGTCGACGCGCGATTCGCCGGGCTTGATGGGGAAATCGAGTTTGAACTGGTTGGGCTTTCCGAGCGGATCGGGGCGCGGCGAATGGGCAGACCGCCGGGCGCGACGTACATTGACTTCGACCTTGCCCTGGGCGGCGGCGGGAAGTTCGAATTGCAGCGTGCCGCGGTCGGGATCGTTCCAGGTGGTCTTGCCGTCGTTCTTGTAGAGGAAGCCTTCGCTGACCTGCATGGTGCCGTCGGGGGAGGGTTCGAGCACGAAGAAGTGCTGGTCGATTTTGCGCTTCGCCGGGCGATTTCGACGATTCGTAAACAGGAATGCTGACGCCGGACATCGGCGAGCCCGGCGCGATGATCAGGTTGTACTGCACACCGCCGTAGACAGCCTGCAGCAGGAGCGGGCCGCCGCCGACGCCCAGGCTGGACATCCTGCGTGAAGACGAATTTGCCCTGCGCGTCGGTCTTGACGCTGCCGAGGTTTTGCGGGCCCTGTTGGGTGGTCTGGAAGAGCGTTACGGTGGCGCCGGGCTGGGGTTTGCCGGTGGTGCCGTTGACGACGGTGCCGTCGACGGCGCGCGTGGGCCAGAGAAGCGACAGAGCAGCAGCAGCGAAGGCAATGTCGGTTCATGCGGCGCCTCCCATCGGTTTGCCGCATTCGCCGCAGAACTTCAGCGGCTTGTCGAAGGTCGCGCCGCAGGAAGGGCATGCGTTCTTCTTTCCCGGAGCCGGAGTTTCGGAGCCGGACTTCGCGCGGCTCAGCGCCAGCTCGGCTTTGATGCGGTCCGTTTCGGCCATCACCTGGGCGAGATCCTTCTGCAATTCGAGTTTGGTGGCCTGGTAATCCTGATCGGAAAGCTTGTCGAGCCGGTATTCGAACTGAAGATCGCGCAGGTTCTCGTAGATCGCGGCCTTGCGTTCTTCCAGATGCTTGAAGGGCGATTCCGGCGCGGGCTTCGGGATATCTTTGACGCGGATGAACAGCAGGAAGCCGATCATGCCGGCTCCCAGCAGCGCTCCAAATATGAGGCTCGGGTCCAATGTCGCTTCAGTCCAGTTTTGCGGTGTCTTTTTCGATCGCGTCGCGATAGCGGGCGAGCGTGGGATCGTCGTCCATCGGCGGTCCGCCCGCGGCGGCTGGTTTCAACGGATGATGGCCGCGGACACGGCGCAGAATGAGCACGACCACGATTCCGCCCGACGCCGAGCGAGACATAAGGCACAATCCAGAAAGACGAATTCGGATCGTGACGGAAGATCTTCTCCCCGTATTCCGTAACGAACGCCTGAACGATCTGGCCGTCGCTCATGCCAGCGCTCTCCATCTTGAAGATCTTGGTGCGGGCCGGCTTGCAGAAATGGCACTGGCCCGGAGGACATCATGCAGTTGACGTTCTCGGTGCAGGCGCCGCACTGGCAGTTGATGTGCGTGCCGACGCGCTTGACCTCGTCGCTTTCGATTTGCGATTCGGACTGGGCCAATCGCCGCGGCGGCAAGGACAAGGAAAAGAAAACTACGCTTCAACCTGTACATTCTTTTTCGCAATACCCACTACTTCGGTGCGCGGATACGAGCGCGCCACCTTGCTCGGAACCAGGCAAACCAGCGTCCCGAAGATCAGCACGACCGCGCCCACCCAGATCCAGGTGACCAGAGGAAACACATAGGCCTGCAGGGTCGCTTTGTCGCCGACGCGCGCGGCGTAGTTGATGTAGAGGTCTTCGTTCAGACGCGTGCGCAGCGCGACTTCGGCAGTTCCCTGCTGGGCGACTTTATAGAAGCGCCGCGTCGGCTCCAGGGTGCCGAGCGACTTGCCGTTCTTCGAAACTTCGAGGATGGCCGTGTCTCACTGGTAATCCGGCGTATCGCCATCGGTGAGATCGGCGACCTTGAGCGTGTATGCGCCCACACGCATGGTGTCGCCCTTGTTCACTTCGCCGATCGCGGTCTGATTGAACGGATGGCCGCTCCAGCCGATGAACATCAGCACGATGCCCATGTGAACCAGATAGCCGCCGTAGCGCCGCGTGTTGCGATGCGTCAGCTCGATCATCGCGGGGAGCAGCCCGACGTTGCGTCTTTTCGCTGATGGCGCGCGAGCCGCGGAAGAATTCCATCACGATCGTCGCGATCACGAAGAAGCAGAGGCCGAGCGAAATGATCGAATACGGATAGCGCATGCCGCCCGCGACCAGCCCGGCGACCACAACCAGCATGCCGATGCCCGGCCATTGGAAATTCTTGCGCAGGCTTTCCATCGAAGTGCGCCGCCATGCGAACAGCGGGCCGACGCCGGTGAGGAACAGCAGGAACAGGCCGATCGGCACCATCAACCGGTTGAACCAGACGGCATCGAGACTGATTTTTTCGGTGGAGAACTTTTCCGAAAGAACCGGGAACATGGTGCCCCACAGCACCGCGAAGCAACTGGCCAGCAGCATCGAGATTATTAAACAGGAAGCTCGACTCGCGCGAAACGACGCTTTCCAGTTCGGCTTCGCTCTTCAGGAATTCGAGACGATCGAGAATCAGCCAGACCGTTGCCGCGATGCCGATGGCAAGGAAACGTGACGAAGTATTTTCCGATGGGCGATTCCGCGAACGCGTGCACCGAACTGATAATGCCGGAGCGGGTGAGGAATGTTCCGTAGATGCAAAGGAAGAACGTGGACGCGATGAGGACCATGTTCCAGACCTTCATCATGCCCTTCTTTTCCTGCATCATGACGGAGTGCAGGAACGCAGTGGCCGCGAGCCAAGGGAGCAGAGAAGCGTTCTCCACCGGGTCCCACATCCAGTAACCGCCCCATCCGAGCACGTGATAAGCCCAGGCGGAACCAAGCATGATTCCGGTGCCCTGGAAAAGCCAGGTGACGATCGTCCAGCGGCGCGTGGTGTGAATCCAGCTGTCGCCGGGCGCTTTCGCAATCAACGACGCCATCGCAAAGGCGAAAGGCACGGCGAAACCCACGTATCCGAGATAGAGCATCGGCGGGTGAATCACCATCGCCCAATACTGCAGCAGCGGATTGAGGCCCATGCCGTCCGGAACCGACGTCACCACTTTATCGAGCGACAGCACCTGAAACGGGCTGACGACGAACGCGTTGAGAGTCAGGAAAAAGATCTGGACGCTCGACAGGATCGCGAGCACCCACGGCATCATCAGCCGATGCTTGCGGCGGTTGGTGAGAACGACCACGGCGCCGTAGGTGGAAAGAATCCAGCTCCAGAAAAGCAGCGAGCCTTCCTGCCCGCCCCACCAGGCGGCGAACTTGTAAAACGCGGGCATGGCGTGGTTCGTGTGCGACGCGACGTAGGCCATCCGCATGTCGCCGGTCATCAGCGAATAGATGAGGATGCCCGCGGCGGTCGAGACGAGCAGCCATACGGCGAGCACGGCGCGCTCGCCGCTCAGGATGAGAAAGGGCTTGTTCCGCAGCCGCCCGACAACGCTGGCGACGATCGCATAAAGCGAAATACAGAACGCCAGCAACAGGGCGAGGGCGCCTACGTTTTCCATAGAGAGTGAATTCCTAGAGGCTGGAGCGCATCGGCGAACTGACCGGCGCAGGCTTTGCGCCCGGCTGCAGCTGCTGCGGGGCCATGCCCGGCGCGGGAGCGTACTTCGACGCGCATTTGGCCTGAATTTCGGAGGCGTGGAAGACACCATCGGCGCCCATGCGGCCATCGGCTAGCGCCTGCGCGCCATCGCGGAAGGTGTCGGGCAGCGGAT
This sequence comes from Terriglobia bacterium, assembly GCA_963764845.1. Taxonomy (GTDB): domain Bacteria; phylum Acidobacteriota; class Terriglobia; order Bryobacterales; family Bryobacteraceae; genus BOG-234. The sequence goes on from CAVXUE010000005.1 coordinate 166,546, forward strand.
CGCGCCCTTCGTAGGCGACCGTCAGAATCTGCTTATCCTGCACCAGGTTGAATTTGACGGCCCCGGCGACATGCGTGATCGAGTTGCCCTGCACATCGCCGCCAACGCGGACGTGGCGGGTCTGCGCTTCGTCGCCCATCTGGCGGAGCTCGGTGATGGTCTTGTAGTAGGTCGTCGAGCCCTTGATGCCGGAGTAGGCAAGGAAACTCAGCGAGCCGACGATGATCGCCATCAGAATGGCGAACTTCCCGTATTTGTTCATACCACCTCTTGAACCTTCAGTATAACGCCGGTAGTCTATCGTATGACGTACCGGCGGTGGCGGCGCTTCCGGTTATTTGCGACGTAGGTGGGCGGATGCGCGTGCGCACATGTACACTTTGATGTACACTCAGATTGATGAAGGATCTCAGTGTCACGGAGTTTCGCCGGGAATGTCTCTCGCTGCTGGATCACCTCCCCGAGGAGGGAATCGTTATTACAAAACGCGGCAAGCCGGTGGCGCGGGTCAGCCCGGTGCGGAGCGCGCGGAAGGGACAGCGTGTGATCATGCCTCTGATCAAGGGAAAGGGAAAGCCCGGGCCGCTCGCGCCAAACACCGAAACTCCGTATGACCTCATATTTGATTGATGTCAACGTCTGGCTGGCTCTCATATGGGGATCGCACCGGCAGAACAGCAGCGCGCTGCGCTGGTACGACGCGCTGCCCAAAGGCGACGACCAGACAGAACTCATGTTCTGTCGATTTACGATGCTCGGCCTGTTGCGGCTTCTTACCAATCGCGCGGTGATGGGCGACGATACCATGACTCTCGGCGCGGCGTTCGAGGTTTACGATCAAGCCAGCCAGGACGCGAGGGTGACGACGGTCGGCGAGCCGCAGGAAGTGGAGATCCTGTTGCGCGAAGCGGCCGGACCCTATATGACGCAGCCCTCGACAAAGATGATCACCGATTGTTATCTCGCGGGCTTCGCCGAAGCTGTTGGCGCGAAGCTCGTGACCTTCGACAAAGGCCTGGCGCATATGGCAAGAATGCAGAAAAACGGCGTGGTTCTGCTGAAAGCAGATCATACTCGGCAGTAACCGGGCAGTTTACTTACAGACAAAATTCGCCGCGTCTTCGATGCTTCCTGAGCCCTTATACTTCGCGAAAGCCGGATAGGGACAGAGCGGACGGGTGCGGTTGGGCCATGGGGTCGCGGGTCCGGCGGAAGCAACGATCCTCTCCGGCGGCGTCTTCTTCTCAACCCAGTTCACGAGGGCGCTGAACGCATCGAAACGGTCCGTCGCCGGACCGCCGCCACAGTGATTCATGCCGGGAATCGCGAACAGCCGCACAAAATCCGCAGCCTTCCCTTTGTTCAGTTTGTCGACGTCGTTGAGCCAGGAAATGGTGTCGTTGACAGAGAAGACGGGATCGCTCACACCGTGAGTGACGATCAGCTTGCCTCCGCGCTTTTGGAACTTACCCAGATCGGTGGAACTGGCCATCATAAAGTCCCACGAGGATTTCGCAAAAGCGCCCGCTTCGGCGTAGATCTTCGCGGCATCGGCGTCGAAATTCAAACCGAGCAGAAACGCCACCGGCGACGCTCCGGTGGATGCAATGGGTGTCGGTGGCGTGGTGAAAATGGCCGAAACCGCTCCGCTTCCAAGCGTTGCGTTGATGCTGGAATTTGCCGGTGCGTTGAACATCCCCAGCTTCCAGATGCGCCAGCCCGCGTTACCCATCCCGATATCCCACGGCCAATCGGCGTAGAGTTTTTCGCCTTTCGAGTTTGTGGCGCCGTCGTGAACTTTTTCGATCGCCGCGACCTGCGCGGACGTGAGACACGCAGGATCTTTCGCGCCTTTGCAGATCAGTGCGTCAAACCACGGTCGCACGACTTCGTTTGTGCAGGCCGGAAAATCCGCGATGATGCCATCTTCGAGGCCGTCGAGCTTGTCGCAAGCGGTAAGGATTGCGCCGGAAACAATCGAGAGATCGAAATCCGTGAACGTCTTGTTCATGAACGGCTGGCCGTTGGGATCGTTCAGCCCGGCTGCCTTCGCGACCTGGGCGAATGCCTGCGTATCCCAGGCTTCGGCGACGGCTGCCTTCGGGAGTTTGAAGCCGGGCGAACAGGCGAGAATGCCGTCGAAATAATCGGGGAAGCGCTGCGACATCATCATGGCTTCGCGGCCGCCTTCGGAACAACCGACGTAATAAGAACGGTCGGGCGGCTTCCCGTAGTAGAGCCTGATCAGTGCCTTGGCGGCTTGCGTGACCTGATCGTAGGAGTTGTAGCCGAAATCGAGACGAGCCTGTTCGTCGAAGCCGAAGGTCTGCGAGCCGTTCATTTTCGGATCGTTGTTGACGGCGTTGTCATGGCCGGAGTCCTGGGAAACAACGGCATATCCGAGGCTCAGCGCGTTCTCCCGCTGCTGGCCTTGCAGATTCCCCAGGGCACTGCCAACGGTTCCGTTGGTCCCGCCGCCGCCTTCGAAGAAGAATTTGCCATTCCATGCCGACGGCAGGCGCATGTGGAAGTTGATGGCGTAGTGCTGGCCGTTGGCGCCGGTGCGTTCGTTCATGCGCCCGAAGACCTCGCAATGAGCCGGCAACGCAGACGTCGCAATCGTCGCCTCGCTCGCCGGTTTGAGCACGGCGGAACGGACGACAGTGGTCGCGTTCGGAAATTGCGCGGACGCAAGGGCGGTCAGACCAGGGCACTTATCGTCATCCGCGGCAACCGCGGTATGGGCGAACAAAAAAATAATCGCCGCAATCAGCCAACACGTTTTGTCCGGCATCGCCCTGAGACATTATCATAGTTTCAAGGTGCGCACATCCGCAATATGCCTGCTGGCCGCCGGTGCAGCCGTAATCGCCGCCGCCGAAACCATGCCCAAACTCAACTATCCGCCGCCGCCCAAAAGCGATCAGGTGGACGACTACCATGGCGTCAAAATCGCCGACCCCTACCGGACTCTGGAAAATGCCGACGCGCCTTCCACGCAGCAATGGGTGGAAAAGGAAAATGCGCTCACCCAGTCCTGGCTCGCGAAACAACCGGGGCGCGAAGCAATCAAGACCCAACTCACCGCGCTGTGGGACTACGAGCGCTATGGCGAGATGTACAAAGCCGGCAGCCATTACTTTTACTCCCGCAACTCCGGCCTGCAGAACCAGGCGGTGATCTACGCAACAGAGTCTCTCAACGGCTCCGCGCGCGTGCTTCTCGATCCGAACACCTATCGCAAGGATGGCACCGCCGCGATCAACGGCGAAGCGGTCAACTGGAACGGAAAATTGTTCGGTTATGCGGTCGCCCAGGCCGGGTCCGACTGGAACGAGTGGCGCGTGCGCGATGTGGCGACCGGGACAGATCTGCCCGATCTGATTCGCTGGAGCAAGGGCGGCGGCATCGCGTGGGCTCCCGACGATCGCGGCTTCTACTACTCCCGCTATCCCGAGCCGCCCGCCGATAAAGTGCTCACTGTCGCCTCTCTCAACGAAAAGGTTTATTTCCACAGCCTGGGTACCGCGCAGTCCGCCGACAAACTGATCTACGAACGCCCGGAGCATCCCAACTGGAGCATCGGGCCGGCCGTCATGGAAGGCGGGCGTTACGTGGTGCTTGGTCTCTACAGCGGTATTCCGGGTAAGAACATGCTTTCTCTGATCGATCTGAGCAAGCCGAATTCGAAAGTGATCGATCTGATTTCAAAAGAGGAAAACGAATACGACCCAATTGCCGTGGTGGGTTCGCTGCTCTACGCGCAGACCAACGATTCCGCGCCGCGTGGCAGGGTGATCGCGATCGACCTCGCGCATCCGGACCGCGCGCACTGGAAAGAGATCATTCCGCAGAGGGAAGAAACGCTCGATAGCGTCCAGATGGCCAACGGGAAATTGCTGGTGGCCTATATGAAAGATGCGCATTCGACTGCGCGGCTGGCGGATCCCGACGGGAAGACTTCTGGGCGAAGTGCCGAACTGCCGGCGCTGGGCACCGCCCAATGGATGCCCGCCCGCCTGGCGGATAAGGAGATGTTTTTCCGCTTTGCGAGCTACACGATGCCTCCGGGGATTTACCGTCTGGATCTCGAATCGGGCAAGGTTTCGGCGGTCCGGCAAAGCAAGGTCGCATTTGACGACGCCGCTTACGAGACGAAACAGATTTTCTACAAGAGCAAAGACGGCACCCGGGTGCCGATGTTTCTCAGCTATCGAAAAGGCTGAAGCTCGACGGGCATGAATCCGACGATCCTGTACGCCTACGGCGGTTTCGACCTTTCCGAGACTCCCGACTTCGCCCCACAGATTGCCGAATGGATGCAGATGGGCGGGCATTTATGCGGTCGCGAATATCCGCGGCGGCGCCGAATATGGCGAACAGTGGCACGAGGCGGGTATGCGCGCGAAGAAGCAGAATGTGTTTGACGATTTCATCGCCGCTGCCGAGTGGTTGATTGCGAATAAATACACCTCAACGCCCAAACTGTCCATTTACGGCGGCAGCAACGGCGGGCTTGCTGATCGGCGCGGTGCTGAATCAGCGGCCCGATTTATTCGGCGCGGCCATGCCCGCAGTGGGCGTCATGGATATGTTCCGCTTTCAGAAGTTCGGATTCGGCACGCAATGGGTGGGCGAATATGGGCTCGGCCGACAACGCCGAGGATTTCAAGATCTCTGCGGGCGTACTCGCCGCTGCATAATATCCGAAAGGGCGCGCAGTATCCGCCCACGCTGATCACGACTTCCGATCACGACGATCGCGTGATGCCCGGCCACAGCCTGAAATACGCAGCGACTCTGCAGCAGGCGCAAGGCGGTTCGGCGCCGATTCTGATCCGGATCGAGACGCGCGCGGGCCATGGCGCGGGAAAGCCGACGTCGAAGCGGATCGATGAGTGGGCGGACCGGTTCACGTTCCTCAAAAGCGTATTGAAGATGTAGGGTCGTCGACCAGAACCACCTCATACTTTTCGATCATCGGCATCAGGACATTCTCCAGCTCGTTCTTCCAGAGCGCGCCTTCATAGAACTTCGCTTTCATCGGTTCGCGTGAAGCGAGGTCGGGAAAGCCGCGCATGAAGAAAAAGGCGTCGGGATCTTCCATCGAAAGAAACGGCCCCAGGATTTTCATGCCGATCTCAGCATGCGCCGGCATGGTTCGCGTGCGGAATATTCGAGTGAATTCTTCGCGCTTGCCGGGCTTGAGTTTGTACGTGCGCATTTCGACGATCATGGGCAATCACAAAACTCAAAAATAAATTTCGGCCACCCGAATCAGTAGTTTACAAGCAGCCTAAGTCTCCCTCGAACCGATTCCTCAGCCCGCCCTGCTACCGTGCAATCGAGAACCGGAACGTACCCCTGATGTTTCCGGGCGCTGACTGCCATTTCCGCGCGGCTCTGGCAGACCAGTTTCCAACAAGGGGCGGCAGGCGCTCCCGTTATTGGTGCGGCCCCGGTATTGGCCATTGGCGAAGTGGCAGGGTCACCTTATCGGAGGACAAGTCGACCAGCACGACTGCGTTCCACGTCAGGGAAACCAAACTGGCCGCGGTCCGACGGTTTACCGGGCAGTGGAGCGCTCCAACTATTTTGTTGGGGGGCGCGGCCTCAGGTCGCGTCTCCTGAAAGGAAAACAACGACGCTGAAACGGGATTAAAGAATGAACGCGGGAAAGACAGCATTCATTGATCCGCGGCCATCAAGGCCTCCGATACCGGGCGCGAAGCACAGCTACGGGATAACCACCCTACAAACGGAGGTTCCATAGGCAGAGCCAGCGGAGGCTCGCGCAGAAAACCCAGCTTACTCATCTGCTCCACCGCCTCCCGGATCGCCTGTTCCGAAGAAGGCTCCACCGTAATCACAAAAGGCAAATCATGCTTGGTGTCGCTCGGCAACTGCAGCACGGCTTCAAGACTGATCTGCTTCGACGCCAGAATTCCCGCCAACTCCGCAATGATTCCCGGCTGGTCGTCCACGCGGAATCGCAGATAATACGGCCGGTGCTGCAGCGTGATCGAAACCGGCTCATACTCTCCCAACCTCTCATGCGCGAACGGCGACACGCGCTCCGGACTGCCACTGCGGATCTCGCGCGCCACCCGCATCAGATCGCTCACCACCGCCACGCCTGTCGGACTCGCCCCCGCCCCGCGCCCGTAATAAAAAGTGTCCGCGCCAAACTGGCCTTTCACCCAGACCGCGTTGTAAGCGCCCTGCACGCTGGCCAGAATCGTCGATTGCCGGATCAGCGCGGGACGCACCGAAAGAATCAACCCGCGTTCCGTCTGCGTCGCCCCGCACACCAGCCGGATGGTGTGCCGCAACTGATGCGCGTAATCGAAATCCTGCGCCGTGATGCGCCGGATGCCTTCGACGAAAATGTCGCTCGGAGTGATGCGCTCGCCGAACGCCAGCGCGGCGAGGATCGCCAGTTTCGACCGCGCATCGTAGCCATCCACATCGGCGCTCGGATCGGCTTCCGCGTATCCCAGCGCCTGCGCTTCGGCCAGAATCGTGTCGAACGATTCGCCGCGCCGCTCCATTTCCGTCAGGATGTAATTGCTCGTGCCATTCAGAATTCCGGCGATCGCCGACGATGCGATCGCCCGAAATCCCTTCGCGCAGGACCGCATGGATCGGAATGCCTCCCGCGACGCTCGCTTCCATCGCGAGATTGATTTTGGCTTTGATCGCCCGGTCCCAGATCTCGGCGCCGCACAGCGCCATCAGCTCTTTATTCGCGGTCACGATGGACTTGCCATGCGCGGTCGCGCCTTCGATGATTTCTCTCGCGACGGTCGTACCGCCCACCAGTTCGGCCACGATATCGACTTTGGGATCGGTGACCACCTCGCGCCAGTCGGAGGTGCGCACCACATCGCCCAGGCCGTCGGGCAAGCACCTTGCCCGCGACGGATCGGCTGCAGACCGCCGCCACGCGCAGCCGGAATCCCAGCTTCAATGCGATCTGATCGGCATTGGCGGCCAGAATGGAAAGAGCGCCCGAGCCGACATTGCCGAGCCCGATTACGCCAACATGGACATCCTTCATGGGTTATTCCGGTATGATAGCGAAATGAGGGATTCGTCATCCGGTCCCGTGTCCGTCGCCAGTTGCTTCTGCTCGTGCCCGCCACTCTTCTGCGCGCTCAAAACGGGTCAGCGGCCGCAAGAACCAGCAGAACCAGCAGCGTCCAGCATCCGGATGCAGCCGAATCTTCAGAACGCGGATGATAAACCCGACGTCCGCCTGCCCAACGGCAAGAGGCAGACGGACGAAATCCTCAAAGCGATTACGAGAAAAACCTGACAGATGCGCGCGATCTGACCGGTCTCGCGCGAGTCGTTAGAAGAGGAACTGGAGAAGAACGAGGCCTTCGTTTTCTCCCTCGCCTCGCTGAAGAAGCTCGACGATATGGAGAGGCTCACCAGGCGCATCCGCGGCCGCATGAAGCGTTCTTGAAGCGTTCTTACGCCTCGGGGAGCGATCCTGCGCTTGTACTCCTCGTCGACCTGCAGCCGCAGGAACCGCGCGTCCGAGTCGCCTCGAAGAATTTCACCGAGCAACTGGTCCTCGGAGAAATCGTGGCCCAGCATCTCGAGAATCGCCTGCACGGACATGTCAGCCGAAAGCTCGATCTCGGCGGCACACTTCTGACCCAGCAGGCGATGGTCGCCGGGGATATCGACGTCTACCCCGAATACACAGGCACGGCCCTGACCGCCGTACTCAAAGAAAAGCCGCTGCAAAGATCCGTCGCAGGTCCTGGCCGCGGTGCGGCGGGCTACGCGCAATGGCATCTCGAATGGCTGGATCCCCTGGGTTTCGAAAACACGTTCGCGATGGCGGTTCGCGACCGAAGACGGCGAAGCCGTCAACGTCTCACCGAAGCCGCCAGGCGAACGCCCCTGGAAACTCGGCGTGGGATACGAATTCGCCCATCGCGAAGACGGCCTGCCGGGTCTGATGCAAACCTACGGCCTCCGGCTCGCCGGCGGCGTCAAAACAATGGACCTCGGCCTCCTCTATCAGGCGCTCTCGAAACGTCAGGTGGATATGGTCGCGGGCAACAGCACGGATGGGCTGCTCTCCGTCCTTCCGATCACGGTTCTCAAGGACGACCGCCACTACTTCCCGCCCTACGAATGCGCGCTCGTGGTGCGCGAGGAAGCCGAGCGCGAATTCCCCGCCCTGCGCCCGGCGCTGATGGAACTCTCCGGCCGAATCACGAGCGATACGATGCGGCGGCTCAACTATGAACTGGACGGCAAGCACCGGCCCGCCCGCGAAATCGCCCGCGACTTCCTGCGCTCGGCAGGCCTTGAGTGAATCGCGTTCAACAAATCGATATCGCGCGGCTTCTTTGCCGAAGTCGGGATTCTCTTTCGCCTGTTTCAGCAACTCGTCGAACTTGCGGTTGAGCACCTGGCCCTGGTTCTTTTCCGCGGCAAACGACTTCTGGAATGCCTCTTCGCGCCGCCCGGGCGCGCCCTTCAGCTTGGCGACTTCGGCCGCCAGATCTTCGATCACCGGCTTCTTCTCCGGTTCGGCATGGGAGATCACGGCGCGGATTTCCGCATCGATCTTCAGAGTCGATTGGCAACAGGGGCAGGAGACTTCAAACAGTTCGCGGGCCATGACCGTTGGTTAACAGGATAACAGGAAGCTGAGAGATAACGACCGAATGTCTGACCATCGGAATCAGAAATCTCCTGGGTTTCGGAATGATAGGATGTTCGCCATGAATCTCACCCGGCGATCGTTTGTCCTTACCGCGTCCGCGGCACTGTTGAAAGGCGCCGAAACCAGTCCTGTAATAGCCGAAACCGCTTACGGCAAGGTCCGCGGCGTGGAATCGCAAGGCATCAAGATCTTCAAAGGCATCCCCTACGGGGCCTCGACCGCGGGCAAGAACCGTTTCATGCCGCCGTCAAGTCCGGCGCGTGGAGCGGCGTTCGCGATGCGCTGCGAGTATGGTCCGAGCGCTCCGCAGACCGCGGCGCATGAACGGGGAGAGCGAAGACTGCCTCGTCCTCAACGTCTGGACTCCGGCGATCAAAGACGGCCGCAAAAGGCCGGTGATGTTCTGGTGCCACGGCGGTGGTTTCGCCAGCGGTTCGGGCTCGTCGCCCGGCACAGACGGCACCAACCTGGCTCATCGCGGCGACGTGGTTGTCGTGACTGTCAACCACCGGCTGAATGTCCTCGGCTTCACTTACCTCGGAAGAGCTGGCGGAGCGGACTTCGAGCAATCGGGCGACGTCGGCATGCTCGACATCGTCCAGGCGCTCAAGTGGGTGCGGGACAACATCGAGCAGTTCGGCGGCGATCCGAACACGGTCACGATCTTCGGCCAATCCGGCGGCGGCCGCAAAGTCGGAACGCTGCTCGCGATGCCCTCCGCCAAAGGACTCTTTCACCGCGCAATCATCGAGAGCGGCCCGACGATCAAGCTGGTCGATCGGAGCACGGCGAATCACGTGGCGGAGCGGCTGATCTCGCAAAGCTTGCAGATCGGCCGAAACGAAGTGCGCGAAGATGCAGAAGATGCCGGTCGAGAAGATCATGGCGGCGTATTTCGCCGTGGTCAAAGACATGGGCGCGGCGGACCAGATGACCGAAGGCTTTTCGCCTACTGGTGGACGGCATCCGATCAGTCCCGCAGTCATCCGTTCGATCCCGTGGCCTCGCCGAGTATCGGCTGGAGTGCCGCTGATGCTCGGCCACACGCGGACCGAGATGACGCTGGCAATCTCCGGCCGATGCATTCTCGCTCGACGGAAGAAGCAATGCGGAGCGCGTCAAGGCTCTGATCGGCGACAACATCAGTCGCGCGATCGACGTTTATCGCAAGGCCAATCCGGGCGCAACGCCTTCGGATATCTATTTCCTGATCGCCAGCGATTACCGCTATGGCGCGCCGGTGATGAAGATCGCCGAGCGCCGGGCAGCACTGAAAAAGGCCCCGGTTTATCTGTATTACTTCCGGTGGGAGACGCCGGTGCAGGGGGGCGGTTGAAATCTCCGCACACGATCGAGATTCCGTTCGCCTTCGACAACGTGAAGATTTCCGCGAACCTGACCGGCGGCGGGCCGGAAGCGATGGCACTGGCGGATAAGGTCAGCGACACCTGGATCGCCTTCGCGCGCACGGGCGATCCGAACAATCCGAAGCTCCCGCGCTGGCCGCAATTCAACCCCACGGACCGGCCCACGATGGTCTTCAACAACCGGATCAAAGTGGAGAACGACCCGATTCGCGAGCAGCGCCTGGCTATGTTCGACGCGCTGTTCACAGGTTGATCAAGACCATTCGATCCGATCGGAGATTCAGTACCACCCTGCGTGAACGGTACTGCGTGCAGCGCGGCTCAAGCCACGAAATGTCAGCTATTCGCGCTCCCCAGGGGTAACCCAGGAGTTCAATATTTCGGGACGGTCGGGTCGACCTTATCGCTCCAGGCCAGAATGCCGCCCTTCATATTGCGAACCTTCTTGTACCCGGATTGCTTCAGGAAATCGACAGCCTTCCCGCTGCGCCCGCCGCTCTTGCAATGCGCCACGATCTCGGCGTTCGGATCGAGTTCGCCAGGCGCTTCTGCAGTTCGCCGAGCGGAATCAGAGTCGAACCCGGAATCCGGCAGATCTGGAATTCGTGCGGCTCGCGCACATCGATCAGCGTGAACTTATCGCCGCGGTCGAGCTTCGCTTTGACTTCGGCCGGCTCGATGTCGCCGGTCGCGGCGACCGGCTCCGGCGGGGCTTCCTGATGCGGCATGCCGCAGAACTCCTGATAATCGATCAGCTTCGTGATCGTGCGATGATCGCCGCACACCGGGCACTCCGGATTCTTCCGCAGCTTCAGTTCGCGGAACTTCATGCCCAGCGCGTCGTAAAGCAGCAGACGCCCGACCAGCGTCTGGCCGATGCCGAGAATCAGCTTCACGGTTTCGGTGGCCTGGATCAGGCCGATGATGCCGGGCAGAATGCCGAGCACTCCGCCTTCCGCGCAACTGGGAACCAGACCCGGAGGCGGCGGTTCCGGATACAGGCAGCGATAGCAGGGGCCGCCTTCATAAGCGAACACCGTCGCCTGGCCTTCGAAGCGGAAGATCGAGCCGTAGACGTTCGGCTTGTTCAGCAGCACGCAGGCGTCGTTCACCAGATAGCGCGTCGGGAAGTTATCCGTGCCATCGACGATGATGTCGTAGTCCTTGAAAATCTCGAGCGCGTTCTCGCTCGTAAGCGCGACTTCGTGCCGGTCGAGCTTGCACGAACGGATTGATGTCGCTCATGCGTCTCGATGCGCGGAATCGAGCTTCTTCTTGCCGACGTCTTTCGTGCCGTGAATGACCTGGCGCTGCAGGTTGGTGAAATCGACGACATCGAAATCGACCAGGCCGATGCGGCCGACGCCCGCCGCCGCGAGATACAGCCCGAGCGGCGCGCCGAGTCCGCCCGTGCCGACCAGCAGAACGCTCGCCTTCTTCAGCTTCAGCTGGCCTTCCATGCCCACTTCGGGCATGATCAGGTGCCGGCTGTAGCGGAGGATTTCGTCCTTCGAAAGACTTACTTCTTCAGGCACGTGATGCCACCTGCAATGCTGGGCACGATGGAAAGCGTATCCGGGTCGTTCACCGGAGTCGCATCCTTCTTCATGTAGCGGATGTCTTCGTCATTCAGATAGACGTTGACGAAGCTGCGCAGCTTGCCTTCATCGTTGTAAAGATGCTTCTTCAGATCGGGAAAGCGCGTGGTCAGCGCGGTCAGCACTTCGCCCACGGTCTTGCCGGGGAGTTCGACGGTGTCCTGCTTGTCGGCGAATTGCCGCAGCGGCGTCGGGATCAGGATTCGGGCCATATCAGTTCCTCTTTTTCTGCTTGGGTCTGCTCCGCGTTGGGCAGCCAGCTGTTGGCGTGGTCGAAGCGTCCGCTCTGAATCGAGAGCACGACGAACGAATACCACGGACAGGAATTCTTTAAATCGGTTTCTGAAAAATACGCGCCGCAATCGGGATGCGAATGGTAGATGCCGATCAGATCGAGCTTGCGCTCGCGCGCTTCGCGGTCGGCGCGCAGCAGATCTTCGGGCCGCAGTTCGTAGCGCGCGGCCTGCGAACCGGCGGAGACGTTATCGAGCGCGAGGGCATGGCTGACGGTCTTGTTATCGCCGTCGATGGTGCCGATCATCGCGCCGCAGCATTCGTTGGGATAGGTGGCCTGGGCGTGATTCACCATCTCGCGCCAGGGTCCGCGGTCGATCTTAATCATTCAGTCTTCGTCCCAGAAATGTTCGCTCAGATATTTGTCGGCGCTGTCGCAGAGGATCGTGACGATCACGCCTTTCTTGCCCTGCGCGTGCAGCTCTTTGCGCGATCGTCAGCGCGGCGACCACGTTACCGCCGCCCGAGATGCCGACCAGCAGGCCTTCTTCGCGCGCCAGGCGCTTCACCATCTTATGGCAGTCTTCGGTCTCGATCCACGAGATTGCGGTCGGCCAGCTTGTCGTCGTAGATGCCCGGCACGATCGCGGTCGGCATGTGCTTCGTGCCTTCGATGCCGTGGAAGCCGGTCGACGGCTGCGCGGAGATGCACTCGACGTGCGGCAGGTCCTTGCGCAAGCGGCGCGAGTTGCCCGTGAACGTGCCGCTGGTTCCGAGCAGCGCGACGAAGTGCGTGATGCGGCCTTCGGTCTGCTCGATGATTTCCGGGCCGGTGGTCTCGAAATGCGCCCGCCAGTTGGCGTCGTTATTGTACTGGTCGGGGTAGAAGTAGCGGTCCGGATCGGCTGCGTAGATCTCGCGGACCTTGCGGATCGCGCCGTCCGAGCCTTCGTCGGCGGGCGTCAGAACCAGTTCCGCGCCGTAGGCTTTCAGGATGCGCTTGCGCTCGATCGAGGCGTTCGTCGGCAGGCAGAGCTTCACTTTGTAACCGCGCGCCGCGCCGATCATGGCATAGGCGATGCCGGTGTTGCCGCTGGTGGCGTCGATCAGCGTCTTGTCGTGCGTCAGCTTGCCGGAGCGCTCACCTTCGAGAATCATGTTCAGCGCCGGGCGGTCTTTCACCGATCCGCCGGGATTGAAGTATTCGGCTTTGGCGTAGATTTCGATGCCGGGAAAATCCGCGCGCGACCTTCGCCAGCCGCAGCAGCGGCGTGTTGCCGACATTCCCGATCACGTCATGCGCCATACGGGGCGCGAAAGCGACTGTGTTCATTTGGGTTTCGAATCCGGACTTTCCCCATCTTACAATTGGTGATTCATTTGAGACGCCTTTTGATTCGCGCCTCCTGATCAGACCCGGCGCGATCGGCGATTTCATCGTGAGCCTGCCGGCGCTGGAATCGCTGCGGGCGGACTACACGGAAGTCTGGTGCGCGGGCCAGAATGTTCCGCTGGCGCGGTTTGCGGATTCCGCGCAATCCATTGTGGCGTCGGGGCTTGACGGTTGGGATTGCTGCCCTGCCGAGCACGTGGTCGAGCGCCTGCGGGGCTTCGATTCGGTGATTTCCTGGTATGGCAGCGAACCGGCCGGAATTCCGCGAACTGGTCGGCGAATCTGGGCTTGCCGTTTCAGTTTCTGCCCGCGTTGCCGGACGGCCGACGGGCACGCGGTCGAGTTCTACAACCAGCAGGCGCGGCAACTGGGAGCGCAACCGCCATCGCGATTCCCGAAAATCGAGTGTCCCGCGGCGGAGCGGACTTTCGCCGTAATCCATCCCTTTGCGAGCAATCAGGCAAAGCGCGCGCCGATGGCTGTTTTCGAAGCGGATCGCGAAGAAGCTTTCGAAGCGCATGCCGGTCCATTGGCTGTGCGGACCGGAAGAGGATCTGGAAGGCGCGGTGCGGATCGAGGACCTTTACGAACTCGCCTGCTGGCTGCGGCGGGCGCGGATTTTCGTGGGCAACGATTCCGGAATTTCGCATCTCGCCGCGGCGGTTGGAACGCCCGTGATGGCGTTCTTCCGGACGACCGATCCGCGGGTGTGGGCTCCGCGCGGGGTATCCGTGCTTGTCCTCAGAGAACCTTGACGCCATAGCGCCGCAGAAAAGGATCGGCGGTCGCGATGGGAATCTTTTCCGCGCGCGCCTGCGCGACCAGCATCCGGTCGAACGGGTCGCGGTGAAGCGGCGGCAGCGCGTCCAGTTCGGCGAAATGCGATGCCCTGACACCGAGCCAGGTCAGGCGGTTCTTCTCCATCTCTTTGAAGATGTAACCGGCGTGAGGCGCAGGCAATGGCAGCTTTCCAATCCCTGCTTTGATCAGCATCTCCCAAACGCTTGCAAAGCTCAGGCAGAGCTCGCTGCCTTCGTCCAGCCACAGCGTGCGGTGCTTCTTTGAGAGCCGTGAGTCGCCGGTGATCGCATACAGAAAGACGTGTGTGTCGACGAGAATCTTCACGCCTCGAACTCGTCAAGCACGCGATCAGGCAGAGGAGCGTCGAAATCATCAGGAACCGCAAAATCGCCTCTTGCGGTCCCGATCTTCCTCTTCGTCGGCGCCGCGGCGACTGGCGTCAGGCGAACCAGAGGCTTGCCAGCCTTCATGATGACAACCTCGTCCCCTGCCAGCGCCTGCTCGAGGAGGCGCGAGAGGTGGGTCTTGGCCTGATGGATATTGACGTCAACAACCATGACCAGATTATAGACTAAGTCCGATCTCTGGTCCGACGGCAGAGAAGCGGCATGCCGAGGAGGTGGCGCGGGGTCACTTCCGCGCCGGCGTTTTCGATAGGGTTCGAGGCAGATGAGAGGATAGTACTTCTGGCATTCGCAACAGGATGGTGACGAATCTTGATCGGTAATCCGACCCGCCGCGAAGCTCTGATCGGCATGACCGCCGCGTCTTTGCAAGGCGCAGGCGCCAGGGCCTCCTCCATTTGTTTCATGAGCGCGATTGAAATGGCGCGGCTGATCCGCGCGAAGAAGCTGTCGGCGCGTGAGGCGCTGGCGGAGCATCTGAAACAGATCGAGCGGGTTAACCCGAAGGTCAATGCCATCGTGACGCTGGCGGCGGAGATGGCCGCGGAGTCGGCCGCGAAGGCCGACGAACTGCAGGTACACAGCAAGAACAAGTTGGGACCGCTGCATGGCCTGCCTGTGGCGCACAAGGATCTGTTCGAAACGCGCGGTATCCGCACCACCTTCGGGTCGCCACTCTACAAGGATTACATTCCGGCCGAAGACGACATCATGGTCGAACGCGCGCGGCGCGCCGGCGCCATCATTGTCGGCAAGACGAACACGCCGGAGTTCGGCGCGGGATCGCAGACGTTCAACAAGGTCTTCGGCGCGACGCGCAACCCGTACGATCTGACGAAGACATGCGGAGGATCTTCAGGCGGCGCCGCGGTCGCGCTGGCTTGCGGGATGGTGCCTGTGGCGACGGGTCCGATACCGGCGGTTCGCTGCGCAATCCGGCCGCGTTCTGCAATGTGGTGGGATTCCGGCCTTCGCCTGGCCGGGTGCCGAATCCGAAGGCGGCGTTCGCATGGTCGACGCTCAGCACGGCGGGATGCCTGGGGCGGTCGGTGGCGGATCTGGCGTTTGCCTGAGCACGATCGCCGGACCCGACCCGCGTGCACCGCTATCGATCGGCGAGCCGGGAGAGCTCCTCGCGCGGCCGCTCGATCGGAATTTCAAAGGCGTGCGGGTGGCCTGGTTCAAGGACCTCGGCGGCGTGCCTTTCGATCCGCGCGTGCGAACAGTGCTGGATGGGCATCGCAGGACGTTCGAATCGCTGGGGTGCATTGTGGAGCAGGCGGAGCCGGACTTCGCCGCCGCGGAGATTGCCTTTCGGGTCCTGCGCGCATGGAATACCGCGAACAGTTACGGCGCACTGCTGCGCGAGCATCCGGATGCATTCAAGGACACGCTGAAGGGTGAGATCGAGGAGGGTCTGCGGTTGACAGGGAACGATGTGGCTGGAGCCGAGACGGCTCACGGCCAGCTCTGGCGGCGCTTTCAGAAATTTCTCGAGAAGTACGAGTATTTCGTTCTGCCGACTACGCAGTTGCCGCCGTTCGATGTGAATACGCCTTATCCCACTGAGATTGCGGGCGTGAAATTCACGAGCTACATCGACTGGATGAAATCGTGCTGGTATATCTCGGCGACGGGTAGTCCGGCGGCTTCGGTACCGGGCGGATTTACGCCGGAAGGGCTTCCGGTGGGCGTGCAGATTGTCGGGCGCTACAACGAGGACTTCAGCGTGCTTCAGATGGCGCACGCATTCGAGCAGGCCACGGGTTTCGGAAAAACGCGGCCGGCGATTGCTACCTGAGCAGTTCGCAGACCTTGCGCGCGGCGTTGTGGGACGCCAGTTTCTTCGACGAGCCCTCGGCCGCGGCTGAGAATTCCTTGCCCACGCGAACCTCGACGGTGAAGGTGCGGGCATGGCCGGGTCCATTTTCTCCCATGAGGAAATACAGGGGACGGGGCAGCTTTTTGTCACGCGCGAGGCGTTCCAGTTCGGAGCGGAAATCGTGCGGTGGCCCGGAGCCGGCGATCTGCGCGAGGTCCTCGGCGGGGGGCAGGACATAACGATCGAGCAACGCGCGCGCCGGAGTCAGCACCGCCATCGAGATAAATTGCGGCGAGGACGCGCCTCAAACGCATTCACCAGCAGCCGCTGCTTGAAGCGGCCGCCTGCGGTTTCTTCGCCGCGCCCCAACTGGAGATAGCGGCCGAGGTCGAGGCGGTGGGCCGCGGCCAGCAGGTGGTTGGCGCTCACCAGATGATTCTTGAGAAGCGAAAGCTGGCCTTCATTGAAATCCCGAAAACGGGCGAACAACCATTCGCTGACAAGCCAGCCCAGAATCGAATCGCCCAGAAATTCGAGGCGTTCGTTATCGGCGCCGGAAGGCTGCGCCGGCAAAACCTCGTTGGCGCTGGAACTGTGCGTTACGGACCGCGCCAGCAGCTGGCGGTCCGTGAAGCGATAGCCCAGGGCCTGCTCGAGTTCGTCGAGATTCGATTGCATCCCGCTTGCTTACGCGCGCGGCTGCTTACTTCGGTTTGGACTGCTGGGCGCGGGTCTTGTCGTTTTTCGCGATGTTCTTCCACTGGTCGGGAACGCCGTCGCATGTTGATCACTTTGTCGAACCATGTGATCGCATCGTCCGGCTTCTTCGCGGCAAGCAGCGCGCG
Source organism: Terriglobia bacterium (assembly GCA_963764845.1). Lineage (GTDB taxonomy): Bacteria > Acidobacteriota > Terriglobia > Bryobacterales > Bryobacteraceae > BOG-234. Next base: position 183,702 of record CAVXUE010000005.1, read on the forward strand.
CCCGGCACGGATCATGAGAATCGGATCGGGAGCAGCGTCGATGCCCTTCTGGAAATCGGCGATGCCCTCATCGGTTTTCTTTCTGACCAAAGCAGCCATGCCGAGCGCCTGATATGCCTGGGCCGTCGCCATCGCCTTTACCTTCGGCCACTGGGCGTCGGCGATACATCCAGGGTTTGGGACCGTCGAGAGCGTGTCAGCGAATCGTGGGCGTACTTGTCGGCTTTGGCAAGTTTCTCTTCTTTATCGAGATCGGTGTCGCGGGTGGTCAGCGCATACACATTGGCCAGAAGGTTATCGGCATCGAAGTCCATCGGGTCCGCCATCAAGCGCCTGTTCCCCGTAAACAATGGCTTTGGCGTTGTCGTTCTTCTGCTGCCAGGCTTCACCCTCGCGTTCGAGGGCGAAGGCCTTGAAATCGGTGGAGGGGAATTTGGTCACCAGTTCATCGGCGGCCTTGATTACGTCGTCCGGCATCTGAGCCTGAAGCAGGGCCTGGACGGCCTGCTGTTCCGCTGGAGTCTTCGGGCCGGGGCCGGTCTTGACCACTTTCTTCGGGGCGGCGGGGGTGTTCGCCGGAGCCTGAGCAAATCCAGTCGCGGCGGCGAGCGAACACAGTGTGAGAAATACGAAGCGTCTCATGAAATTGCGATCTCCTGGTTATTTCGAAATGTTTTTTGATTCGGTTTGAGCGGCTTTGAGGGCCATCTCCGAAGCGTCCCTGAACGCGAGCGCGTCCTGATAAAACTTTACCTGCTCGTTCGGGATCGCCGGCGGCCCTGGCCAGCCGGCCGAGATAAACCAGCGTCCACGCTTTGGTAGGCCCGTCGGGCGATGCATCCGAGCGTCTTTTCAAACAACTTGATGGCGGAGTCGGGCTGATTCTGCAGAACCGCAACGCGCGCCAACCCATACCATGCCTGCGCGTGTTCCGCCGGGCTTCCCTGCTGCTCGAGAGCCTTCAGATAAAGCTCCTTCGCAGCGTCAAGATTGCGCGCCCGGTAAACATCTTCGGCCTTCTCCAGCGTAGCGGCGGAGGGCGAGAGCTGCGGCTCGGGCGTCGGAACCGCTACCTGCTTCGCCGAGGCGCACGAGCGGAGCGGCATCGAATTTGATGGAAGCGATGCGCGTGTCTTCCTTTTTCAGATCGATCGCGTTGGCCATTTCTTCGAAGTAAAAACGCATCCCCTGCTCCTGCTTTTCAAATACCGGAAGTTGTTCGGCGAAAAAAGGAGCGAGAACGTAACCCTGCCGCGACGCCTGCCCGATTTCGCCCGGATTCTTATCCAGCCGGCTCTCGACGGCCTTGATCAGGCTCTCGTTGGCAAGCAGAACGAAGTCGTTCTTGAAGTTGGGGTCGAGCGGCGCGCTCTGAACAAAATCGAGCAGCGACCGTTTAGGGTCGAGCACCATGCCGTATTTGATCACGATCGGATCGATTTCAAAGTGCAGGTAGGCGTGGCGAATGTCGAAGGTTCGCGGCTTGTCGGACGGGCGTCGCGATGACAAATGCGTCGTCGCCGTAGTTACGCGTCTGGATCTGCTCCGGCGCGGCGAGAAGGTCGACAAATACCTGGAATCGCCGGCCCAGATATCCGCCCGCGGGCACGCGCAGATAGCCATCGATGGCCGAGGTCATGGCGAGAAGCGGCGAGTGGTATTTCTCCATCTCCTTGTCATAGGCCGGTTTGGCGCGATTCCAGATCTCTTCGAGATGGGCCTGCTGGTAGAAATCGATCAGCAGGGGAGTGAATTCGGCCAGCGCGTAGGCGTCGGGCGGGACATCCACATCGCGCGTGCGCCAGGCGAAATCGGGCGGGCCGGTGACGGAGAGGGCGTAGGAAATGTATTCGGAAAGATCCTGCACGCCGTTTTTCTGCATGTGCTTCCGGTAGTAACTGCTGGAGCTCGGGAAGCACCTCGATCGACTGCTTCGACAGATACTCGCGCAACTGCAGGCGCAGAGGGTTGTTGTCGGGCAGGTTCAGCCCCTCGTCGTAGCCCGCGGCATTAATGGCCGCGAGAACCATAAAGAGGTTCTTATTCGCGCCGAGTTGGATGTTGTCCGCGCCGTAAAGCCCATGGAGGCTCAACAGGCAAATGGCGGCGAGGGGCAGGATTCGCTTCAAAACGCTTGCGCTAGTTTACCATTTAACAGGTGTGTTAACGGCGGAGTCTCAGCTTCCCCGAATCCTGATGGTTTCCGCCGAGGCAAGTCCGTGGGCGAAGACAGGCGGGCTGGCGGATGTGGTGGGGGCTTCCCGGCCGCTCTGGCGCGGCATCGGGCATGCGGTTGCCGTGGTCATTCCGCGCTATATGGAGGCGATGGAACGCCCCGGCGAAGCGGGTCATCGACGGGCCTGCGGATCCCCCTGGCCGGGCGGATTTACGAGATCTCGGTGTGGGAGTTAACGTCATCCGGCAGACACGCTGTTATTTTGTGGATCAGCCCGAGCTTTTCGAAAACGCGCCGGACTCTATGGCGACCAGCACGGGGATTTCCCGGATAACCACATCCGGTTTTCGCGTTCTCTCGAAGGCGGCCCTCGAGGTTTCGCGGCGCCTGTTCGCCGCCGACGTGATTCACTGCCACGACTGGCAGGCTTCGCTCGTGCCCGCGTACCTGAAGGACCCGCGTATCGCCGATCCGCATTTTCTCGGGGTGCGGACGCTGCTGACGATCCATAATCTGGGCTATCAGGGGATTTTCGACGCGGACGCGCGCTGCGAGAAATCGGATTGCCGGAGCAGTTCTATTCCATGGATGGGATGGAGTTCTTCGGCCAGATCAATTTTCTGAAGGCGGGAATCGTGTTCGCCGACCGGCTGAATACCGTGAGCCGCAAGTATGCGGAGGAGATCCAGACGCCGGAATACGGGTTCGGTCTGGACGGGCTGCTGCGAGAACGCCGGGCGGCGCTGAGCGGGATTCTGAACGGCGCGGATTACGAGCGCTGGAATCCGGAAACGGACACGCATATCCCGGCGAATTTCTCGGCTATGGATCTGGCGGGCAAGCGCATCTGCAAGGCGGAATTGCTCCGGGAAATGGGGCTGCCGGAGCAGGCGATCGACCGGCCGCTGCTGGGAATTATCTCGCGCTTCACCGGCCAGAAAGGCTTCGATCTGATCGCGGAAGCCGCGCCGGAGTTATTTCAGGAGGATGTCTATCTCGTCGCTCTGGGGAACGGCGAAGCGCGGTGGGAAGAGCTTTTCCGCGGTTTGCAGGCAGAGTTTCCCGAAAGGGTCGCCGTGCATTTCGGCTATGACGAGGCGCTCGCCCACCGGATCGAAGCCGGGGCCGACATCTTTCTCATGCCCAGCCGTTACGAGCCGTGCGGACTCAATCAGATTTACAGCCTGCGGTATGGAACCATTCCGGTGGTCCGGGCGACCGGCGGGCTCGACGATACGATTGTCAGCACTCCGGCGGGGAAAGCCACCGGATTCAAGTTCCTTGATTACAATGGAAAGGCGCTGCTGGATGCTCTCCGGCAGGCCGCAGACGAAATGGAAGGACCGGAAGGCATGGACGGCGATGATGGTGCGGGGAATGCAGAAGGATTTTTCGTGGGCGGCTTCGGCGCGCGAGTATTCGCTGCTCTACGCCGATCTTGCATCCTCCGCGGCGCCAGGCGACTCTAAATATTCGAACGAGGATTAAATGGCTGGAACAAACACATTGAACTTTACCGACGCAGGATGGGACACAGAGGTTCTGAAATCCACGGAACCCGTGCTGGTTGATTTCTGGGCCAGCTGGTGCGGACCGTGCCGGCAGATGACGCCGATTATCGATCAGCTGGCCGACGAGTATCAGGGCAAGGCGAAGATCGGCAAGTTGAACGTGGACGACAACGGCCAGACCGCGATGCGGTATCAGGTGCGCGGGATTCCTACGCTTCTGCTCTTCAAGGGCGGCCAGCTGGTGGCGACGAAGGTGGGGGCGTCCGGCAAGGGCGACGTGCAGAAGATGCTGGACGAGCACGTCGCGTAAGCGTCGCGTGAGCCGGGAAACGCGACTTCAGCTTCAGGTCGCGTTTCCTACGTCTTCTTTACCGTCAGGTCCATCGGCATTCCGGCGAAATCGACCGTGAACTTGATCTGTCCGTTGGCGAGAACTCCTTTGTAATTGATCGTCAGCGGCATCCCGCCGAAATCGAAAGTGATCGAGAACGAGATGTTGCTGCCGTCCGATTTTCCGTCGGCAATCTTGACTTCGGCGCCGTCGGGTCCGGCGGTCGAGCCGGTGAGTTTGGCTCCGTCGGCCTTGAAAGTGAAGCTCACCGGAAAGTCGCCGCCCGGAGTGGACATGGTGCCAGTCCATGTCCCGTCCACATCGGCGGCGAAACAAGACCCGGCGCAGAGCAACAATGCGATAGCGATCGAGCGAAATTTCATATATGCCTTTCCTGGTAACCCCAGCTGAAGCCGGTACCAGCCAAGTTTACCGTAACTCGCTCACGTTTACCCAGGCTTGCCTGCGTGAGCTTTCGAGCACGGCATCGAGGATATGCAACTGGCGCAGGCCGTCCTCGAAGGTGGGGTATTCGATCGGCGCGCTTCGGTCAGCCACGGTGCGATAGAAGCGCCGGAAAACCTGCTTGAACGTGTCGTCGTAACCTTCGCTGTGACCTCCGGGCAGATCGGCGAAGCTGGCGGAATTCCCGGTCAACAGCGACGGGTCTTTCACGACGATCCGGTTGGGGTCGTTGCGGCGACCGATCCAGAGTTCATCCGGTTTCTCGCCATCCCAGACAACTGAGCCCTTCGTGCCGTAGATCTCGACGAAGAGCCGGTTTTTGCGCCCGGCGGAGACCTGGCTCACCGTCATCGAACCGCGGGCGGTTTCGCCGAGCCGGAAGATCATCGCCCCGAAGTCTTCGGTCGCGATCGGGACTTCCCGATATTCCCGAGGTTGGGCAGTCTTCGCCGAAAAGGTTTCCACCGAAGCGGCGGGCTTTTTCCGGGTCCGGTGAAACGTCTGAAGATCGGCGCAGAGCGAAGCGATACGCAGACCGGTGATGTGCTCGACCATATCGCACCAGTGAGTGCCGATGTCGGCGAACGCGCGCGAAGGGCCGGATTCGATACGCCAGTTCCAATCGGTATCGAAGAGGAGCCAGTCCTGCGAGTAGGTTCCCTGCACCGCGAGGATCTCTCCCAGTTCGCCCGCTTCGCGCAAGGCCCGCATGTTCTGCGCCTGGGGATAGTAACGCAGATTGTGGAAGGTGCAGTGGGCCAGGTTCTTTTCCCTGGCGAGATGAAGCATCTCTTCGGCCTCGGCGACAGAGGTCGCAAGCGGTTTTTCGCAGAGCACGTGCTTGCCCGCTCCGAGGGCCGCCATGGCCATAGGGAAATGCAGCGGGTTGGGCGTGCAGATGTGGACGGCATCGACGGTGGGATCGGCGAGGAAGTCCCGGTAATCGCCAGTCGCGCCTTCGATCGAAAGCTCATCCGCAAAACGGCGGGCCTGATCGCGGGTGCGTGCCGCGACACCGGCAACGTCGATATTGCCAAGGCGGCGCAGGCCCTCGGTGTGAACCCGGCCCATGAAGCCCGTCCCGAAAATGACTGCCTTGAATTTTTTCATGATCCTTTTTTCCTCAACTGGACCCCGTTTTGTGAGAAATATTCCAGAATCACATCCTGCTGCAAGTGAAACGGCACAACTAACATATCGCGGAGTGTGTTCGATCGATAACGATTCCGCGTTCGATTGCACTGGAGCGTATAGTGGAGTGTAAGACTGTATTTATGGTCGTTAAAGTCCGCTTCGGGCGAGGGCCGATGGTCTCACGCCGAAAAGGAAAAAACAGCCGCATCGCAACCCTGGCCTCGAGCCTTCTCACCATGGTGTCGATCAGTTGTGCGGCGCTCGGCCTGTGGCGGGTGGGCGCCGACCTCGATTGGGCGGGCGGCTTCGTATTTTCCGAAGGATTTCTGTCACACTGGCAAGTCTGGATCGGGGCGGCCGTGGCCATGCAATACGCCGCCTGGCGGCTGACACGGTACGCGCGAATCGTGCGCCGGCGCCCGAGCGAAGCTCCACAGCCGGAAAATTCCGAGGAAAGTTCCGCGGAAAAGAGAGCCATCGCGAACGTGTAAACCGGGACCCTCTGTTATCCTAGCGAATAGATTCGGGGCGGTCCTCATGCGTTACGACACCAGGTACCGGAGTCACCAGTTCTCTCTTCAACTGGTCATTTCCCAGCGGCGTGAAATGGCTGATTGATCGCCAACGTTGCGATCTATCTGGTCGATTTCTTCGGATCTTTTATCCGCGGCGACGAAATCTTCAGGCCCTTCCGAACTGATTCCCGTCGAAGTGGTTCACGGGGCGGTCTGGCAGCTCTTCACCTATCTTTTTCTGCACAGCCTCGCCGGACCGTGGCACATATTGTTCAATATGCTCGGGCTCTGGATGTTCGGGGCGCCGATTGAGCAGACCTGGGGCACGCGCCGCTTTCTCCAGTATCTATTTCCTGTGCGGAATCGGCGCCGGCGTTTGCGTGGTGGTCGCGGATCTGCTGTTCGGCAACCCGTGGCAGCCGACCATCGGCGCATCGGGCGCGATCTACGGCCTTCTGCTCGCGTTCGGGATGCTGTTTCCCGAGCAGGAGATTCTCGTGATGTTCCTGTTCCCGATCAAGGCGAAATACATGGTGATGATCTTCGGCGCGATCGCGTTCGTATTTTCATTCCAGCGGGGCAGCACGGTCAGCAATCTGGCGCATCTCGGCGGCATGATTTTCGGCTTCGTTTACATCAAGACGCAGTTCGGCGCACGCCGGAAGGCGACGGTCCGACTTCGATCTCAGGCAGCGATGGAAGGAATACAAACTGCAGCGCGCGCGGAAGAAGTTCAAGGTTTACCTGAAGAAGCACGGGTCCGACGACGGGCCCTGGGTGAATTGAAGCGGTAACGCGCCGCTGGACCGCTGCGTCTTTCTGTATCATTTAAAGGGAAGTAAGGACGCATGCGTATGAAGATCTGGATGGTTGGTGGGACCGTGGCGCTCTGCCTGATCATGGGCCTGCGGGCGCAGGACGGGCCGAATTCGCAGAGCAGCCAGACCGTGGCGAGGCCCAAAACCGGCGGCCAACCCCAGCAGCACGCCCGGCGGACTCCGGCGCCGATCTTCCGAAGATTCCATCGAAGCTCAGCCCGAAGGCTACGAAGGACAACGACGCGCCGACGGACGCCACGTTCAATGCCGAAACGAATATCGTCAACATCGACGTGCAGGTGCTCGACAACAACAGCAATCCGATCCCGAACATTCCACGGGACCGGTTTCGCATTCTGGAAGACAACGTCCCGCAAACACTGACGCAGTTCTCCGTCGGCGAAGCGCCCATGACGATCGCGCTGGTCGATCGAGTTCAGCGGCAAGTTTGAAGCTTACGGCACTCCCGGCTGGGCGGAGACGCTCAGGGCATCCTACGGATTCGTGCAGTCTCTGAAGCCGGAAGACTACGTCGCCATCATCGCGTACGACCTGCATTCGACGATCCTGAGCGATTTCACAAACGACCGGTCGAAGACCAGCGAAGCGCATGTCGCGGCTGCGGATACCGGGTTTTTCGGAGAGCAACATGTTCGACGCGCTCACCGATACCGCGGACCGCATGTCGAAAATCGAGGGGCGCAAGGCGATCCTGCTGATTGCCTCCGGGATCGATACTTTCAGCAGGATCAATTACGATCAGGCACGGAAGGGCCTGCAGGAATCGGGCGTGCCGGTCTATTCGATCGAGACGCTGCAGATCCAGCGCATTCAGGCCGAAGCCTCGGGGAGAATGGGAGCGATTTCGGAACTGACATTTCTGCAGGCCGACAATGAGTTGCGGACGTTCGGCAAAGAAACCGGCGGGCAGGCCTTTTTCCCGCGGTTCCCCGGCGAGCTGCCCAATGTTTTCCGCGCGATCTCGCAGTCGCTGCGCAGCCAGTATTCGCTGGGCTACTCGCCGAACAACCTGGCGAAGGACGGCAAGTTCCGGAAGATCACGGTACAGCTCGTGAATCCGGGCACGAGCGAGCCCCTGCGCATGTTGAACGACAAGGGAAAGCCGATGAAGTACACCATTCTTGCGAAGGCCGGCTACAAGGCGCCGCGGGCCGTTGAGTAACCGCGTATCTCCTAAATCGGAGGGTTGCAGAAAGTCAAGAACTCCATCCGCCGTTCTTTCATGCGGATGCAAATACCATTGACAGTCCGGTGACGGCTCTGTTACTTTCAGATCCGTTCCAATGAAAAAAGATGACCTTCCCGCAGCACGGATTTTACTTGTCGACGACAATTCACACGGGCTCACCGCCCGCAAGATGATTCTGGTGGATCATGGTTATGGAGTCGAAACCGCGCTGAGCGGCGAGGAAGCTTGGGAAATTTTTCAGAAACATCATTTCGACATTGTGGTGACGGACCTGCGGATGAGCGGGATCGACGGAGTGGAGCTGATCCGGCGGATTCGCGCGGCCGATGCGCCCGCGCGGACGATCCTGCTTTCGGGCTTCATCGGCTGCCTGGGCCTCACCGAACAATCGACGGGGGCGGACGAACTGATTTGCAAGAGCAACAAGGAAGTTCCCGAACTGCTGCGCGCCATACGAAAGCTGGCGACGCGGCCGCCCCGCCGGAAGGCCGCGTCGCAGGGGGGCGGACCTTCAGGAGAGGCCCTGCGCGCGGGCTGAGGATTGCGTCCGCGGCGCTGCTCGTCGTAATCGCAGCGGCGCTCCCCGCGGTCTCCGCCGTTGTCAAAGGACCAGTCAAAAAGCCGACGCCGGTCGTCGCAGCCTCCGATCAGGCCACAGCCGCACGCTGGATGAAGACGCTGACTCTGCGGGAGAAGATCGCGCAGTTGATCGTGATCGGCTTCAGCGGGCACCCGATGAACACGCGCACGCGGGAGTACCGGAAATTCGTGCACCTCGTGGGGCAGGAACATGTGGGCGGGCTCGATTCTGGTCAACGTTTCCAACGGCCGGACCGTGGCGAAGGCCGATCCGCTCGAAGCCGCCAGTTTCATCAATCGCATGCAGCGGCTGGCGAAAATTCCGTTGATTGTCTCGGCGGATTTCGAGCGGGGCGCCTCGATGCGCGTGGATGCCACCACCATGTTTCCGCATGCCATGGCATTCACCGCATCGCGCGATCCGAACGAAGCGCGGATGGAAGGGGAAATCACGGCAAGGGAGGCTCGTGCGCTGGGGGTGCAATGGCTTTTCTTTCCCGACGCCGACGTGAACAACAATCCGGACAACCCGATCATCAACATCCGCTCTTACGGCGAGAACCCGGCCGATGTTTCGGCGTTCGTTTCCGCCTTCATCACAGGCGCGCATTCGGTTCCGGCGGCGCGCGTGCTGACAACCGCGAAGCATTTTCCCGGACATGGCGACACCGCTACCGACACGCATCTGAATCTGGCCACGATCACGGGCGACAAGGCAAGGCTGCAGGAGATTGAATGGGCGCCTTTCCGCGCGGCGATCCAGAGCGGCACGGATTCCGTCATGACGGCGCATATCGCGGTGCCGGCGCTGGACGATCCCGGAATTCCGGCGACGCTTTCGCCGAAGATTCTGACGGGTATTCTCCGCGAAGAACTGGGCTTCAAGGGAATTGTGGTTACCGATGCGCTCGAAATGGGCGGGATTGCGCAGGGATTTTCAGCCACGCAGGCCCCGGTGATGGCGCTGGAGGCGGGTGCGGACGTGCTCCTGATGCCCCCCGACGGCGAGGCCGCCATCAACGCGATCGAGGCTGCGGTCAAGAGCGGAAAGATCACGCAGAAGCGCATCGAAGAAAGCGTGATGCGGATTCTGGCGGCCAAGGCCCGGCTGGGCCTCGCGTCGAAGAAACTGGTGGATCTGGAAGACATTCATTCCGTGGTCGACTCTGTCGCGAGCAACGCGGTGGCGCAGCAGATCAGCGATCGTTCGGTCACGCTGGTGCGGAACGAAGGAAGCTTTGTTCCGCTCAAGGCCGCCGGAACGACCGCGTTTTTCCTGCTGACGGAAGGGCGCGCTTCGGTGGAAGGGCAGGCTTTCGCGACGGAGGTGCGCCGGCGTTCCGCGGCGGCGAACGTAACACTGGTGGACAGCACGATGTCGGAGATGGACCTCGATGCCGCCGTCGCGCACGCTTCGCAGGCGAGCCAGTACGTGGTGGCGGCGTTTGCGTCGGTCGCGGCGTATCGCGGCAGCGTGGCGCTGGGCGGCGGCTTTCCGGCGATGGTGCAGAAGCTGATCGATACGAAGAAGCCGGTGGCGCTCATCGCGCTGGGGAATCCTTACCTGCTGCGCAACTTTCCCGACGTGGCGGCTTATCTGACGACCTACAGCAACGTGCCTCCGTCGGAGATTTCGGCGGTCAAGGCCTTGTTCGGGGAGATAGCGATCGGCGGCAAGCTGCCGATCACGATTCCGGGCTTTGCGCAGTACGGGGACGGGATCGGTCTGGCCAAGGTGCATCCCGTTACTCAGTGACTGAGGCTCCCGATCAGGAAGCCGCCGGGCTCTGCGCGCAGTGCATCCACCAAAAAGAAATCCGCAGCGACCGCGGCAGCATCTTCATAATGTGCATGCGATCGTTTCAGGAGTCTCAATATCCGAAGTACCCGCGCTTACCGGTTTTGAACTGCCCCGGGTTTGAAAAGGCCCGGGTTTGAAAAAGGATGGAACACTGGACTCCGAAATATAACCCCTGGATTGTAGCGCTCACCGTAACGCTCGCGACGTTCATGGAAGTGCTCGATACGTCGATCGCGAACGTCGCGCTGCCGCACATCGCGGGCGGGCTTTCGGCCAGCCAGGACGAATCGACCTGGGTGCTCACCAGTTACCTGGTTTCGAACGCCGTGATTCTGCCGATCGCGGCATGGCTTTCCGTGCTGGTGGGGCGCAAGCGGTTCTACATGACGTGCGTGGCGCTGTTCACGATCAGCTCATTTCTGTGCGGGCTCGCGCCTACGCTGGGAATGCTGATCCTGTTTCGCGTGATGCAGGGGCTGGGCGGCGGCGGACTCGCGACCAGCGAGCAGGCCATTCTCGCCGATACGTTCTCGCTCGAAAAACGCGGCATGGCGTTCGCCGTTTACGGAATGGCCGTGGTGCTCGCGCCCGCGATCGGGCCGACACTGGGCGGCTGGATCACGGATAACTTCAGCTGGCGCTGGATTTTCTACATCAACGTGCCGGTCGGTTTTCTGTCGCTTTATCTGACGAACCGGATCGTGGAAGACCCGCCTTATATGGAGAGCGAACGGCGCAAGACGCTGGCAGAATCCGATCGACTACATGGGGCTGGGGCTGATTGCGGTGGGAATCGGCTGCCTGCAGTACGTGCTCGACAAGGGCCAGGAAGAAGACTGGTTCTCTTCGCGGAAAATCATCGTCCTTCTGGCTGTTTCGCTGGTCGACGCTGACCTGGTTCGTGATCAATGAATGGCGGCATGCCAACCCGATCGTGGATCTGCAGCTGCTGCGGCTGAAAAACTTCCGCATGGCCGCGCTCATGATGTTCATTCTGGGCATGGTGATGTTCGGAACCACGGTGCTGATCCCGCAGTTCCTCCAGGTGCTGATGGGTTACACGGCGGAGAGCGCGGGCAAGGCGCTGTCGCTGGGCGCGGTGGTGCTGATTTTCATGATGCCGCTCATCGGGCAGACTGGTATCGCGCGTGGATCCGCGGTACATGATCGCGTTCGGATTCACGGTGTCGTCGCTGGCGCTCTATCACATGACGAGCATCAACCTGCGGATCGATTTCCATACGGCCGCGATGTACCGCGTTTACCAGATGATGGGCGTGGCCTTCATTTTCATTCCCATCAGCACGCTGGCTTACGTGGGCATTCCGCGGCACAAGAGCAATCAGGTGGCGGGGATGAATAACCTGATGCGAAATCTGGGCGGCAGCATCGGGATTTCGATGCTCAGCACGTTTCTGCATCCGGCTCGCGCAGAGGCATCAGGTTTATCTCGTGGCGCATGCTTCGGCGGGCAACCCTTTGTTCACCGATCGGATCGCGGGCATCACGCAAACATGACCAGCCAGGGAGTGCCGCCGAATGAGGCGGCCGCGCAGGCTTATTGGCTGATGAGCAGAACCATTTCGGGCCAGGCGTCGACGCTCGCCTACGTCGATATCATTTCGGTCGCGGCTGTCGCCGTATTGTGCCTCGCGCCGTTGGCGTTTCTGATGCAGCGGCCGCCGAGGAGTGCGAAGGCCGCGGGCGCTCATTGAGCGGCCCAACCGTCGCGCGCCTCTTATGGGGAAACCGTCAGGCCTCCGCAACGCAGGTGTTGCGCAGTTCGCCGAGGCCTTCCACGCGAACCACAACCTCATCGCCGGGCGTCAGCCATCGCGGCGGCCTGCTGTCCGAATCCCACGCCCGCGGGAGTGCCGGTGAGGACGATATCTCCCGGCTCCAGTGTCATCACGCTCGAAAGAAACTCAATCGTCTCCGGGATCTTGAAAATCAGTTCGCGCGTGTTCGAATTCTGCATTCGCTCCCCGTTGAGCGTCAGGGAGATGTCGAGGTTGTGCGGGTCGTCGATCTCATCGGCGGTGACAATCCACGGGCCCATGGGAGCGAAGGTATCGAAATTTTTCCCCATGGTCCATTGCGAGACGGCAGTCTGGAAATCCCGCGCGCTCACGTCGTTGCAGTTCATATATCCGAAAACGTGATCGCGCCAGTTCCCTCGCTTCGATATGCCGGCCGCCTTTGCCGATCACGAAACCGAACTCCGCCTCGTAGTCCGGCTTGCGCGAATTCTTCGGCAGGACGATGTGGTCGCCGGGCCCGATGATGGTGTTGTTGTATTTCGGAAAGATCACCGGGACTTTCGGGATCTCCAGTTTCGCTTCCATCGCGTGGTCGCGATAGTTGAGGCCCATGCACAGGATTTTCGGCGGATTCGGGATCGGGGCGCATAGCTTGACCGACGCCGAGCGGGAATGTTGCGTCAGCGGGCTGTTCGCGATACGAATGCTTCCATTTTCGCGCGCGCTTCCGATCCGCCACGCAGGACGGAAAGAAGATCGGCGAATCCGGCGCTTTTCAGGCTGATCACGTTGTCTTGTGAAACCACTCCGGCATGCCTGTGGGCACGGTGCTCGCCGAGGTACTCGCCATGATGCTCGAAGGTCGCGAAGCGCATGAACCTGGTAGTCTAGCACCATGCTTTATAAATCGTGCCGTATAATTCGGGCAATGCGATTCATTGTCACTCGCCTCATTGTTACTCATTGTTGTTCACCGGCGATTCACCGGCTGTTCGAAAAAGCCCGCGCCCGAGTTCGGGAAACTCGCGGAAGAGTTCGTTTACAAAACGCTCTCCTTCTCGCCCGTAACGGCGTCCGGCCAGGGCCTGCACAAATACAACGGCGAGGATTTCGACCGCGACCTCGATGACGTCGGTCCTCCAGGCGATTCAGAAACAGCGCGACTACTACATCGACCTTCACAAACGCATGGAGGACGCTGGACAAGAAGGCGCTGTCGCCCGAAGACCGGGCCGATTACGACATCGTCGACACGCAGATCGGCCTCGCGCTGTTCGATCTCGACATCGCGCAGTCATGGCGGCACAGCCCGCAGTCTTATGTGGAACTGCTGGGCTCCGCTCTGTTCAATCCCTTCGTGCTGGAATACGCGCCAAAGCCCGACCGCTTCGACCACATCATCGCCCGGCTCGGAAAGATTCCGGCATTCATGCGAACGGCGCAACGCCAGCTTCGCGGCGTGCCGGCAGATCTGGATCCAAGTGGCAAAGGAAGAGAACGACGGCAACATCGACCTGATCGACAAGACGCTGCGCGAAGGTGTTCCGGCTCCGCAGAAGCAGGCTTACGATCAGGCCGCGAAACCGGCGCTCGACGCGCTGCGCGAATTCAACCGTTTCCTCGAGAACGATCTGCCGAAGCGCTCGACGAAAATGGCGCCAAGCCGGACTGGCGTCTCGGCGCCGACAATTACGCGTCGAAATTCAAGCTGAACCTCGCCACCGACCGAACCCCGGATCAGGTACTGAAAGACGCTCAAACGCGCCTTAAAGAAGTTCGCGCGCAAATGCTGGAGCTCTCGCTGCCGCTGCACAAGACCATGTATCCGGCTCATGGCGATCACGGCGATCTGAAGGGCATCGAACGCGAGAACAAGGTCGTGCGCGAGGTGCTCGACCGCATCGCCGAGAAGCATTCGACAGTCGCGAGCTATGTCGACGATGCCCGAAAGGATCTCGACGAAGCGCGCGCTTTCGTGCGCGCGAAGAACCTGCTTACACTGCCCGATCACAGCAATCTTCAGGTGATTCCGACGCCGGAATTCGAGCGCGGCATTTACGCGGTCGGGGGATTCAATCCCGCGCCAGTGCTCGAGCCGCAACTCGGCGCGTTTTTCTGGATCACACCGATCCCGGCGAGCTGGCCAAAGGAACCGCGCCGAATCGAAGCTGAGGGAATACAACTTTTACAACCTGAAGCTGCTGGTGCATTCACGAGGCGATGCCCGGCCATTACGTGCAGGGCGAGTTCGCCAACGAATCTGCAGCCGAAAGGCCGCGCCGCGTGTTGCGCGCGATCTTACGGCAACGGCCCTTACGTGGAAGGCTGGGCGCAATATGCGACGCAGACGATGCTCGACGAAGGTTACCTCGACAACTCTCCGGAACTTCGGCTGACCCTGCTCAAGCAGGAACTGCGCGTCGATGCCAACGCGATCATCGATATCCTCATGCAGACCAACCGCATGACCGACGAACAGGCAATGGACCTGATGGAAAATTCAACGTTCCAGGAGCATGAGGAAGCCGTCGCCAAGCTGCAGCGCGTGAAGCTGTCTTCGACGCAGCTTCCGACTTACTTCGTCGGCTGGCGCGACTGGCTGCGCGTTCGCGAACTGGTGAAACAAACGAAGGGCAGCGCATTCAATCTGCACGATTTTCACGACGCGGCGCTGAAGGAAGGAGCCGTCCCGCTGCCGGTGCTCGCGAGACTGCTCACCGGCAAAGGCTTCTGATGCCGGCTCTTGCTGATGCGATATCACGCCGCGTTATAATTCCGACTAATGGAAGAACTTCCGCCACTCTCCACGCCGCCGGCGCAGGTACACGCCGCTCGGCGCGCTGTCGCTGCTTCGCGATATCGCGATCTCGATTGTGCTGGCGGTCGTGCTGATCGTCTTCATCTATCAGCCGGTCAAGGTCGAGGGCACCAGCATGATGCCCGGCCTGACCGATCAGGAACGAATCTTCATCAACAAGTACACATACAAACTCGGCGCGGGCTCCATCGCGCGGCTCGATCTGGTGGTCTTCCATTATCCCGTACGATCCGAGCCAGTCCTACATCAAGCGCATCATCGGACTGCCGGGCGATTACGTTGAGATCGTCGACGGCACGGTTTACGTCAACGGCAGAAGCTGAACGAGCCCTACGTCCCGGCCGAGTATCGCGACCATGTGCCGATGCAAAAGCAGATGGTGCCCATGGATCAGTATTTCGTGCTGGGCGATCACCGCAGTTCCTCCAATGACAGCCGCGTCTGGGGCGTTCGTGGACCGGAAGGAAATCTACGGCAAAGCCGTTTTCGTTTATTGGCCGCCGGATAAGATCGGCCGCGTGCGTTAGCGGCGGCTGAAAAACCAGGCTACAGGCCGACAGAACCGCGCTCACCAGCAGACACGTCACGATCGGAAAATAGAATCCGCCGCGGCGGCCTTCGATCCGGATGTCGCCCGGCAGGCGGCCCAGATGAATTCCGAGCCGGTCGCCGAGAACGATCACCAGACCCGACGATCACCAGCAGGATTCCGGCGTTGATGAAGAGACGCCCCATACTTTCCAGATTACGCCCCGTGAGTACGCCAGGGCGCGAATGCTAGACTAGCCTCTTGTCTGAAGCATTTCGCTGGCGCGGGCCGGCAGGTGGTTGCTTGATTCGGGAATTCAGGAACCTCCGGCGGTGTGGCCCGCTTCTATCGCGTCCGAAACCGGAAAGAACAAGCCGATATCGACGGAGATCAGCGGGATACTCCGCGAGCGCGCTGATCTATCTGTTCCGCATCACGGGCGACGAAGAGTATCTCGATCGCGCCCGAAAAACCGCCTGATTTCCTGATCGACGCGCCTGGGATGAGGAGCTGCGGACGTTCCCGTTCGAACATCCCGTCTCCGTCCTCCGAAAGCGACCATCGCGCCTATTTTTTCGATTGCGGGATCATCATCCGGGGGTTGCTCGGCGTGTCTGGCGGCAGACAGGCGACGAAAAACTGCTGGATGTCGCGAGGGCCGCCGCGCGAAAGGCATGATCGCCGACTTCCGAGCCGGCGCGGATTATCATCCGATCCTCGAGCTTACCCTCCAGAGAACCGTTGGCGCGCACCGAACAATGGTCGCGCGCGCCCGGCTGTTACCAGTTGAAGGCGGCGATGGCCTGGTGGGATCTGGCGGAAGCGACCGGCGACCAATCTGCTGCGCGAATGCGTATCTCGAAATGCTGAACTCCGCGCTGGCTGACCCACTCCGGTTACCTGCCGGGAAGCGCGGACGCAGCATCAGCGTGATGGACCGTCTGCACCCTTATCTTTACTTTCTGGAGGGCCTGACTGCCGGTGCTGGATCGCGCCGAATGCGCCACGGCGTATGCTCAGGGAATCCATTCCGTGTCGCGAACTCCTGCGGCAGATCGCACCTTCGTTTGCGCGCTCCGATGTGTATGCGCAGCTTGTTGCGCGCCCGTATTTACGGGGCCGCGACTATCGGGATGAACACGACCGAGGCCGCGGAAGATGAAGCCGCAGAGCTGAGCGGATTTCAGGCGATCAGCGGCGACCGCGCATCGACGGCGGATTTTTCTTCGGACGGCGCGACGGCGCGATGTCGCCGCATGTGAATCCCGTCTCGACCGTGTTTGCCCTGCAGGCGCTCGAGATGTGGCGCGAATTCCAGCGCGACAACACGCCTCCGTGTTGTAAGATGCTGATCTGATCAAAGTAGTCTTTGCGTCCGCGCAGGCCCACATCAACCGCGAGCTGATCGACCGCGTCGCCTCGCTCGCTCCCGATTTGCCGCTCTACGTCGTGGGCGAGTTCGAGCCGCAGCCGGGCAGGTGCAGCGAATGGATTCCCTGGCACGTGCGGCGCGGCTTCCACGAGAACCTGGCCGCGGTGCGCGCCGCGATAGCGGGCCGGCAGATTCACACGGCCGCGATGGTGCTGTCGCCCGCGCGTTCCGCTGGCGAAGATGCGCATCGCCGCGTATCTCGTTTCGCCGGCTCTTTCAGTGGTCGTTTACGACGAGGACCTTCAGCGTTGTGAAGGGCGCCGGCTGGGCCAGAATTCTCATCGAACGCGCGCGCGGGAAAAGGCCGCGATCTCCGCGCACGCGCCAATGGCTGCGACGGCTCGCGCATCCGGGTGAAGCGGAAATCCCCGTTCGCGCGCGCGCGGCGCAGCTTTATGGAATGGCCGCCAGCCGCCTGCGCGCCGTGCGGCGCGAACGCTCCGCTCGAGTGCCAGGGACGCGTCTCGCCGACGGCGTCAGCGTCGTGATTCCCAGCCGCGACGGACGCGAACTGCTGGCGAACATGCTGCCCGCGCTCGTCCCGCAGATCGGCGCCGGCGAAATCATCGTCAGCGACAACGGATCGACCGACGGCACGCGCCGAATGGCTGGCGCAAGCACTATCCCGCAGTTCGCGTAATCCGGACCGCTGACGCCGCTTTCGTTCGCGCGCGCCGTGAACCTCGGCATCAGGCGTCGCGATTCACGCACACGCTGCTGCTGAACAACGACATGATCGTGCAGCCGGGTTTCGTCGGCGCGTTACGGTCCGCCTTCGAACGCGTTCCGGATCTCTTCTGCGCCACTGCGCAGATTTTCTTCCCGCCCGGAGTTCGCCGCGAAGAAACCGGCAAAGCGGTCTGGCGGCGCGAGAATCCGCTGGATTTTCCGCGTGCGCTGCGACGATCCCCTACCCGGCGAAGATCTGACCTGGGTTCTCTACGGCAGCGGCGGTTGTTCCCTGTTCGACACCGCGAAGCTGCGCGCGCTGGGCGGCGTGAGTGAAGTCTACGATCCGGCTTACGTGGAAGATCTCGACCTCGGTTATCGTGCCTGGAAACGCGGCTGGCCGTCGGTTTTCTGCGCGGGCGCGCAGGTCGAACACCGGCATCGCGCCACCACGTCGCGCTACTACACGCCGCGGCAGATCGATATCTTCGTCGAGCGCAACTATCTGCGATTCCTGGTTCACGCCGTGGGCTCCCCTGCCCTGTTCCGCCGATTGTGGCTCGAAGCGATCCGGCGACTGCAGTTGAAAGGGGCGCTGGAGGCGCTGCGCGACATTCCGCGGATCGGGCCGCGGTCCGCCGGAAGCGACGGGACCTCTTTCGGAATCGGAAATTCTCGCGCTCGGCAACGGCGATGTCGCCGTTTTTCCGGGCCGCAACAGCAAGAGACCCGTCGTCGTCGTCGCCAGGCCCTACCTTCCGTTCCCTCTTTCTCACGGCGGCGCAGTCCGAATCTACAACCTGATGAAGCACGCAGCGGAGGAACGGGATCAGGTGCTCGTCGCGTTCTGCGACGAACTGGCCACGCCGCCGCAGGAACTGCTCGATATCTGCCTGCGAAGTCGTGCTGGTGCGCCGCCGAGGCAGCCATTACCGGCGGGACACCCCGCGCCCGGACGTCGTCGAGGAGTTCGATTCGGAAACATATCGCGCCGTTCTCAAACAGACGGTCCAGCGATGGCGCCCGGCCGTCGTGCAACTGGAGTTCACCCAGATGGCGCAATACGCGGCCGATTGCCGCCCGGCGAAAACCATTCTGGTGGAGCACGACATCACCTTCGATCTGCAGCAGCAGTTGCTCACCGCCGGCAGCGAAACCGGAGCGGCGCGATGGGAACTGGAACAGCAACTCGGGAAGTGGCGGGATTTCGAAACCGCCGCGTGGAAGAAGGTCGATTGCGTGGTCGCGATGTCCGCGAAAGACGCAGGGCATGATCGCAGGCGCGAAAGAAACGATCTGCCTTCCGAATGGAGTCGATACCGAACGGTTTCAGCCCTCCGATGTCGAGCCCGAGCCGCGCCGGCTGCTGTTCATCGGCTCGTTCGCGCACCTGCCGAATCTTCTGGCGCTGGAATTTTTCCTCCGCGAAGTCTGGCCGCGACTCGTCCCCGGCTTCACGCTGCACATCATCGCGGGCGCAAGGCACGATTACTTCCTCGACTTCCACCGATCCCATGTTTCCGTCGACCTGCGGCTGCCGGGCATCGAACTCGAAGGTTTTGTCGCGGACGTTCGCGACGCTTACACGCGCGCCGAAATCGTGCTCGCGCCGCTCACCGCGTCCGCCGGCACGAACATCAAAGTCCTCGAAGCGATGGCGATGGGGCGGGCAGTCGTCAGCACGCCGGCCGGCGTCAATGGGCTCGACCTTGCGCGGGGCCATGAAGTGATCGTGACGGAATCGGCCGAGGAAATGGCTGCGCAGATTCAGGCCGTCTCATCCGATCCGCGCGCGCGAAAGGTGATTGAAGCGCGGGCACGCGAAGCGGCGCTGCGTTACGACTGGCGGGAGATCGCCCGAAAGCAATCGGAGCTTTACGGTTTCCTCGAAGGCGTGCGCGTAAAATAGTCCCACATGTCCCTCAGACCCCTGCTATCCGAGCAGCAGATCCAACAGCGCATCCTTGAACTGGGCGCGCAGATTGACGCCGATTATCCGACCGGCACCCTGTACCTCATCTGCATCCTGAAGGGCGCCTGCTATTTTCTGGCCGATCTTTCGCGCGCCATCCACCGCGACACATTCATCGACTTCATGGGCATCTCGAGCTATGGCCGCGGCAAGACCAGTTCGGGCGAAGTGAAGATCACCAAGGATCTGGATATCTCGCTCGAAGGCGCCGACGTGCTGATTGTCGAAGACATCATCGACAGCGGCGTGACCTTGAGTTATCTGACGAGTTTATTGAGGCAGCGCAAACCGAAGAGCGTGCGGATCGCGACGCTGCTCGATAAGCCCGAGCGGCGGCTGCGGCAAGTCGACGTCGCGTATGTCGGGTTCAGTATTCCGGACGAGTTTGTGGTCGGGTACGGGCTTGACTTCGCGGAAAAATATCGCAACCTGCGCGATATCTGTATTCTCGAACCCGACTAGGCGCGGGCGGCCTGCTGCTCCGCGATCGGCCCGACGACCGGCAGAACCACCTTCTCGCCCTGGTACGCCTTCCACATCAGAAACAGCCACATCAGGAAACCGCCGAGGCCGACGACGAGGCTGAGCAGCGTGGCGAGGAAGTGCAACGCGAACGGCATGGCGGCGGAAACAATGCCGTAGCCGATCCACACGACGATCCATGCCAGGTGGACAAAGATCGACTGGAAGGCGTGGAAACGGATGGTCGGGTTCTGATTATAGGGCGCGATCACGAGGAAGAGAATCCCCGTCACCAGACCCAGAGCGTAGCAAAGGGCGGCGGCGACATTCGTCTGCAGGCCGGGTAGCGAAACGGGCGTGACAACAGTGGCCGATCCACCGATCGCAGCCCCGCACTGGGGGCAAAACCGGCTGTTTGCTTCTTTGCCGCAACTGGAACAGAAAGGCATCTCGGGTCTCCTCGCGTCGCTACTCAGTGTACCCTGTGTCGAATTTGTTACGAGTCCGATTATTGAAGCGAAATCACAAAGCCGGCGGGCGTCTGGAGGCCGCCCGCCGTGGCCAGCAGCGGAACATCGCCGGAACCGAGACCTGCCGGGACAGTCAGGTTGAATTGAAACAACCCGGCTTCTGTTATTCCCGCAAAGGTCGGCGTAACGCCGACGGCGTTAATCAGGACATTGATGGAGCTCGTGGCCGTCCCATAGCTACCCGCCGGGACGACGGACCCGGAGGGAATCGGCGGGTTTGTGGGGCCGAAGCCGACGCCGAAAAGTTCGATGTTGTCGCCTGCCCGCGCGGGCGTGGTCGGGTATCCCAGAGAGTTGCCGGCGGGGCCGAGAAAGTCATAGGTACCTCCGCCCTGCGCGCCCGAGCCGTCGGTTCTCACGATAATGCCGGCGACGTACTTTCCTCCCGCAACGCAGAATGACGGCGCGAACTGGCCCAGCGTGACCGTGGATGTGGCGCTCCCCGAGGGAGTTATGACCACGACGGGAACGGGGCCCGTAGTGCTGTCATCCGGGGCCTGCAAATCGATCTGTGTCGCGCTGACGAGCAGGAGGTACGCAAACTTGCCGTTGATCGTCACACTGACGTTGCCGAGCGAGGTGGGGAAATCGCCGCCCCACGTCACCGGCGAAGAGGCGAAACCCGTGCCGTAGATCGAAACCCATTCGCCCGGCTGAATCGTGGTCGCGCTGCTGTAAATCGGCACGATGCCGCCCGAAGTGACCACGGGCGCGGGCGGCATCACGATCTCGCGGACGCGGTTGTTGCCGTTGTCGGCGAAGTACACATTACCCGCGGAGTCTACCGTCACTCCCGAAGGAAAGTTCAACGCGGCGCTGGTCGCGGGGCCGTTGTCGCCGGAAAAGCCCTGCGAGCCGTTTCCCGCCACGATGGTCAGAAGGCCCGCGGAATTCACCTGGACAATCAGGTTGTCGCCGCTGTCGGAATAGTAGATGTTGCCGGCGGAGTCGACGGCAACTCCCGAGGGGTTGCTGATAAAGGCCTGGGCGGCCAGCATGCCATTCGATGGGAGATAGAAGCCGCCGCCCGCGACTGTGGTAATCGTGCCGCCCACGGTGATCTTGCGGATGGCCCCGTTATAAAGGTCGGCGAAGTACACGTTGCCCGCGGAATCCACAGCCACCGCGGCGGGCCAATCGAGCTCGGCGGCTTTGGCCGGACCGCCATCGCCGGAATATCCGGGCATCCCGGTTCCCGCCAGCGTGGAGATAGTTCCGCCGGGAGTGACCTTGCGGATGCGGTTGTTCTGGGTGTCGGCGATATAGAGGTTACCGGCGGCGTCGGTGGCGACTCCGGAGGGCCAGTACAACCCGGCATTGGTGGCGAGGCCGCCATCGCCCGAATAGTCCTGGGCGCCGTTTCCGGCCAGGGTGTTGATGGTCCCGCGGGAATTGACTCTGCGGGCGTAGCCGTCCTGGTCGGCGATGTAGACATTGCCGGAGGAATCGACCCAGATTCCCTCGGGAGTGCAGATCGCGGCGACAGTGGCCGGGCCGCCGTCGCCCGAAAAACCGGCGATGCCGTTTCCGGCGATGGAGGTGATGTTTCCGTTGGTCAGAACCTTGCGGATGCGCTCGTTGCCGTAGTCGGCAATGTAGATATTGCCGGCGGCGTCGACTGCCACTCCTTTGGGATTGCCCGTGGAGTTGCCCAATGTTCCCGATGCAGTGGAAGTGGTGAAGTTCACCTCGGCGCTGGTGGCCGGGCCGCCGTCGCCGAGAAAGCCGGGTGTGCCGTTGCCCGCCACGGTTTTGATAATGCCCTGGGCGTGAGCCAGGCAGGCAGATGCAAGCACCGCCAGTAACGCGGTTTTCCCGGTTGTGAATATTGCGCTCGGCATCCCAGCCGCCCGTTTACTTCGAAGTCAGAATAGCACGGGGTTCGGCCGGGTCTTTAACGGTAAACGCCGGCTGTCTTGAAGTCGCCGGCCTTGACGATCGAGAGCGCCGCCGGGTCCACGTGCCGTTTGAAAGCGGCGTTCACCTGATCGAGCGTAAGGGCTTCAACTTTCGCATCCATCTGCGTATCCCAATCGAGCTTGCGGCCGTAGTCCTCGCGTGTCGCGATCAGGCGCACGAGTTGCTGATCCTGCGAGCGCCCGATTCGACGTTCATCGCGGAAGGCTTTCTTCGCCGCGGCCATTTCGTCCGCGGTGAACCCATTGGCGAGGGTCTTCGCGAGTTCGTCTTTGAAGCTCGCTTCCACCTGCGGCCCATTCTTCGGATTGCTGATGGCTCCCGCGCTGAACTGCGCCGCATTGCCCTCGGGCCGCGCGGAGAATCCCGTGTTGACGCTGTAACTCAGGCCCTCCCGATTGCGAATGCGGTCCGGCACGCGTCCCGTGATCGACCCGCCGAACATATAATTCGCCAGCACCATGGCCGGATAATCGGGGTCTGTATCCAGCATCGGAAGCCGGATCGCGGCTTCGAACTGGGCGTTCGCCTTGTCCGGCGTTTCGATCTTCACGTTCACGGGCGCGGTCTTCTGAAAGTCCGTGGTGATGCGCTTATAAGGCGCGGGGCTGGTCCATGCGCCAAACAGCTCGGCGGCGGCTTTGCTGAAGGCGCCCTGATCGAACTGTCCGACAATGACCAGCTCGCCATGCGAAACGCCATAAAACTGCTCATGGAACTTCTTCACGTCGTCGAGCGTGACCTTGTTCGCATCCTCAATATCTTCGTCGAGCGTTCCCACGTAGCGCACGTCGTTTCGCGGAAACGTATTGAGCGCGCGGGCGAGCGCGAGCTGGGAGAGCGGGCCGGGCTCGGTCCGGCGGTTTTCGATTCCGGCAATGCGCTGCTTCTTCGCCTGATCGAATTCCGCTTCGGGGAACGACGGCTCCCGCAATATCTCTACCGCCAGCCGCAGCGCCGGGACGAGATTCTCGCTCAGTCGTCTGTACGCTGATACTCGCGCCCGAAACACCGCCCGAAACATTGATGCGCGCATTCAGCTTGACCATCTCGTCCTGAATCTGCTGCCGGGTGTGAGTCTTCGTGCCACGCATCAGCAGCGATCCGGCCATACTGCCCACCGCGCTCTTTCCTTCGAGCGACTTCGCATCGCCAAACTCCACATCAAGCGTTGCAAGGACGGTCGCCCCGCGGTTCGTCTTCGGCAGCATCACCACCTTAAGGCCATTCTGCAGTTTCGAGCGGATCAGATGCTTCTCGATATTCACCGGGGTGGGGTCGAAGGCCTCTCCCTGCGAGATCGTCATGCCGCTCTTGTAATTTTCGAAAACGGTCGCCAGATCGGGAGACGATGGTACCTGCGTCCGGTCGGGCTCCGGCGTGGGGATAAACTCTCCCACCGTGCGGTTCGATTCCTTGAAGTAAAGTTTCGCGACGCGCACCACATCGTCAGGGGTAACGCTCTTGATCTGGTCGTAGTTGAGAAAGAACAATCGCCAGTCGCCGCCGGCGATGGTTTCGGATAGCCCCAGCGCGGCCTGCTGCGAGTTATTCATCCGCTGTTCCATGCTCTGCAGAATCCTTGCTTTCTCCCTTTCCACTTCCTCTTTGGTCGGTGGCTCGGTTACGACACCCGCAACGGTGTCAAGGATGGTCTTGCGGGCATCATCGAGCGACTGGTCCTTGCTGAGTCCTGCCTGAACCATGATGAATCCCGGGTCGTGGAGTTCCTCGAATCCCATCCGCGCCGAAAGCGCTTTTTTGTTATCGACCAGCGCCTTGTAGAGACGTCCCGTGCCGCCTCGTCCTCCGCCCGACATGATGCCGCTCAGCACTTCGATCGCCGCCGAATCCGGGTGCGAAAACGCCGGCGCATGCCACGCGATCACGATCGCCGGGTTTTGCCCCACACGCCGCAGCTCGACGTAGCGCTCGCCGTCCTGCACCGGTTCCACAGTGTAGGTCTCGTCCAGTTTGCGCGTCGGGCGCGGAATGGCCCCGCAGGTCTCGGCGACATAGGCCAGAGCTTTCGAATCGTCGAACTGGCCGGCGATCACCAGCACCGCGTTATCCGGCTGGTAGTACTTCTGATAGAACGCGGCGAGGCGGTCGATCGGCACCTTCTCGATATCCGCGAGCGATCCGATTACGGATTTGCCGTAGTTGTGCCAGAGGTAAGCTGTGGCGATCACGCGTTCTTCGAGAATTGAGTTCGGATTGTTCTCGCCGCGCTCGAATTCGTTGCGCACCACGGTCATCTCGGTATCGAGCAGCGGCTTTTCGATCCTCATGTTCACCATGCGCTCCGCTTCGAGGCCCAACGCCCACTTGAGATTCTCGTCGCTCGCCGTGACGGTCTCGAAGTAGTTGGTGCGATCGTAGTCGGTGGTGCCGTTCCAGCTCGCGCCGTGATCGGTCAGCTCTTTCTTGATATTCCGGTCGTGCGTGCTTTTGATGAAGTTCATGTGCTCCAGCAGATGAGCCATACCGGTCTCGCCGTAACCTTCAAAGCGCGACCCCACCATGTAAGTCATGTTGACCGTCACCTTCGGGCTCGAGGGATCGGGAAAGAGGAGCACTCGCAGGCCGTTCGGATAGTCGTACTCAGTGATCCCGCCGACGGTTGCCTTCTTCACCCAGGTTTGTGAGACCGCGCTCTGCGGCCGAGTCTGCGAAAACGCCGAGACCGCCGCGATGATCGTCAACAGGATTGTCTTCATAAGATATGTCCGCGCTGTATATTCGTGTGACGCGGCAACGACAAAGTTGGTGCGTCTTACCGCTACGTTAGCACCGTCCGGGGGCTATTGCCGGGCCAGATCCCGGTGGAGGACGTACGAAATATCGACCGGAACGTCATCCATCGCCTTCACCCTGAGCACGACCTGAAAATACTTCGGGATACTTCCCGATCCCGATTTCAAACGCGACACCAGCATCTGCGCCAGGGCCGGATTCGTGAGTGCCTTCACGCTGCCCATCACGCTCGATATCTGATTGCCGGAGAGCATGAGGATGGCTCCCGGCCCGCTCATCGCGGGGATGCGGCTGATCAGCGCATAGCTGACGCCGCCTTCCTCGCCGCCCTGTGCGGGATGATCCGGGATGAAAGCCGCCTCACCCGCACGGGGTTTGAGGTTTCGGATTCCCGCTGAATCGAGCACCAGCTGCGCATCCGTCGGAATATCGTCCGTCTGGTGGATTCCCGTCGTGGGGCCGAGGAACACCACGTTATCCTCAGCCAGTTCCGGCCATGAGAGCACGTTCGCCCGGGTTATCAGGACAGCCTGTTTGCGGGGAGCGAGAAATTGCCCCAGCAGGAAAGCGCCGGTCGCCGTGCCGGCTTCCGTGTAGCTGTAGGAAGGCTCGGAAACCCCGGCCTGCAAAGCGCCTTCCACGGAGGACAGCTTCTTCGAGGCCGATGCGTCGTCCCAATCGTTGACCGTCGAGTCGCGCACAACCCCGAAACCAGGAACCTGCACGAACAACGGCGTGGCCACGCAGACAACGAGGCGGCGGCCGGAAGACAGCAGCGGCTCCCACAATTCGCGCAGCGCCGGGGTCCAGATCTCGCTCTGGGCGGATCCGGATTCGACGCGCTCCACGCGCCAGAGCCTGGTCATGAAATAGACTGCGCATCCCAGCGTGACCAACAGGCTCACCGCAAGGGCTATTTCCCGGGGACGCCAGCCGCGGCGCGCGGGTGGGTCGATCGGAAGCGGAGTTGGCGGAGCAGCCGGCTGAACGGCCTGCAGCCTTGGCTCAAACGTGATTTTGAAACCGCCTTTCGGCAGATCGACGATCACGGGGTCGTCGATGCCTTCGGTCCGGTAATACTCAAACAGCTTCTGCCGCAGCCGTGCGGTATGCATGCGCACAACCGATTCCTGGCGGGGATCGAACGACTCCGGCTTCCCCAGCGCATCGAGGCCGATGGTGTACTCCTTCAGGGTGTCGGCGGTTCCGGAAAGGGACTTGTCGCAGAGATACGCGAGCAGATTCCGCAGCACCTCGGAGGCGTGGAAGATCCTGCTTTGAAGGATGCGCTCAACCTGGTCTTTATTGGAAACGACGTCGGAAACGACTCGGGAATCGATGGCGGCGCGCGGCTCCGTCGTTGCGGCCATATTTTCGCTATGATCGTATCATAATGATTTGGCACGACAGGACTTGCCACGACAACCATGCGCTTCGCGCAAACCCATGCAATGGCACGGCGTTGGCTTGACTTGATTTGAGGACACGTGATAGTGTGTGACGGCGACACGGAGATCGTTCGCCGGAACCGTCTGTCTGAGGAGAATAGAGACAAAAAATGAAACGTACCGTTTTTGCATTGCTTGTTGCCGGTGCCGTTATGGCGGGAATTCCGGCATACGCCCATCACTCGTTCGCCGCGACTTATTTTGAGGACAAGACCATCACGGTCGACGGCAAACTGGTGCAGTTCATGTTCCGCAATCCGCACTCGTTCGTCCACGTGGAAGCACCGGACGAAAAAGGCGAGATGGTTACGTGGGCGATCGAATGGGGCGGTGGCGGACAACTGAGCCGTGACGGCGTCTCGCGCGACACGCTGAAACCCGGCGATCATGTCATCATCACCGGCAACCCGGGACGTAATCCCGAAGATCATCGCGTCCGCATGCGCAGCATCCAGCGCCCGGCCGACGGTTTCGGCTGGAAGGGCGTAGTCCAATAAGAAACCGGTAATCGGGCCCCAGAATGACTCTCCGCACGCAGCACGGGCGCGGTGCGCCGGTATGCGCCGCCGCGGCGCTTTTGATGGCGCTAACCGGTAGCACGTTTGCCCAGCCTCCGCAGCAGGCTCCACAAGGTGGGGGCCGCGGCGGCCCTCCTCCCGCGCCGTTAACCCCCAAGGCTATGGCGCCCGAGGATCTTTCGGGCTACTGGGTTTCCGTGGTTACCGAGGACTGGCGCTTTCGCATGGTCACTCCGGCGAAAGGCGACTTCGCCAGCGTGCCCTTGAACGGACCCGGCCGGGCTATGGCCAACACGTGGGATCCCGACAAAGATATCGCGGCCGGAGAGCAGTGCAAGTCGTACGGCGCCGCCGGTCTGATGCGGGTGCCCGGGCGCATCCACATCACGTGGCCGGATGAAAGCACGATCAAGGCGGAAATGGATTCGGGCCAGCAGACCCGCATCTTCCATTTCAATGCGCCCGCGCCTGAGAATGAGAAGGCGTCGCTGCAGGGTTATTCGGTGGCAACCTGGGATGGCCCTCCGGCCGGCCGGGGTGCGGCACGCGGACCTATGCGGGCAGGGTCTCTGAAAGTTGTGACCACGCACCTCCTGCCTGGTTACCTGCGGAAGAACGGCGTTCCCTATAGCGACAAAACTGTGCTCACCGAGTACTACACGAGAACTAATGAATCGAACGGCGATTCCTGGCTGATCATCACAACCATCGTGGACGACCCGGCTTACCTCACGGGAAATTTCATCACCAGTACAAACTTCAAGATGGAGCCGAACGGTGGCAAGTGGATGCCGACGCCCTGCGAAGCTAAGTAAAACCGCTCCTTTCCAGCAGAAGCAGAATTTCGTCTTCCGACGCCCCGAGCTTCCCTGCCGCGCGCAGGAGATCACCCTTATCGACGGGAAACCAGTTCCTTCGGTCTGGTGCGCCGAGTCCGGCGACGTTGAATGGCTCGATTGCCTGGAGTATGCCGGATTGCGTCGGGCGCCGACAGAGGCGGATGAGGGCCGGGGCGAAGACCGAATCGTCGCATAACAGGAAAGACGAAGCGAGGTGGTGTTTGCCCAATCTTCGCGCGGCTTCGGCAAAGCTCGCGGCCGCGAAGTACAGGAACGAAATCGACGTGAACAGCGCGAAGTTGTTCATGTTTGCGTAGAGGGCTCCGATCAGCCGTGCCGCGGCAAGCGCCTCTTTTCCGGTCTGAGCCGCGTAGCTTTCGATCCGCCGGTCGAAACCGTGGCGATTCCCAATCCTGCGCGATGATCTCTCCCAGCCGCGCGACCCCCAGGAGAGTGAGAGGGAAGCCCGTTGACAGCAGCGGATCGACGAAGGCGGCCGCGGAAGGGAGCATGGCCCATCGCTGCCCGGCGATTGAGCTCGACAGGAAAGAAAGACGGCGGGCATGCACAAAGGGGAGCTCCGCCTTCGCCCCCGCGAACTGCTCGCGCACCGAAGGGAGCAGATCCAGCAGCCGACGCCATGCCGCACCACCTTCCTCAAATCTCAACCGTTCGGCCAGCGGGTTCTCTGCCGCCACGCCGGCGCTTGTCATTCCGTTGTTGAACCGCAGAACCCAGATCCAGCCGCCCTCGAATACATGGTGCAGCGCGGCGTCATCGATCGGGTACGGGGCGTTTTCCACTGCATCACCGAACCGCGCCACATTCGAGAAGTGCGTGTAGAGCGCCTGCGTTTGCGGGTAATCGGGAAACGCTGTTTCCTGCAATCCGAGAGCGCGATACACGAAGCCGCGAGGGCCTGTCGCGTCGATCAGAAACCTGCTGCGAAAAGCAACGGGCTTGCCGAACCGTTCTCCAGCGATGGTCACACCATCGGCGGATTCGCTCATCGAGGAAAGCGAGACCCGGTCAAAATAGTCCACGCCCGGCATCCTCCGCTTCGCGCACGAAGAAACGATCGAAATCGGCGCGGTACCAATGCGTGTCCGAAACTGCGTCATTGGGACTGGCTGCGACCAGCAACTGCCGTTCCCGATCGAGAACGTCGGCATCGGGTGCGTGGTGGTAAAAGCTGAAGCCCCGCTTCAGTCCGCAGCCAACTTCCGGATACGATTGCTGCCACGTTCCCCACTTTGTCAGTGGCTTGAGGCGCGGCAGATCATAGCGATCGGCCAACTCCTCCAGCAGAAGGTTCGAAAGCGGGGTTGACGATTCGCCGATCGCGAAACGCGGGTGCCTTCCTTTCTCAAGCATCAGGACGGAGCGCCCGGCGCGGCGCGCGATCATCGCGAGCAGAGAGCCGGCGAATCCCGAACCGACGATCGCGATGTCGTACTGTCCGGTCACTGACACAGGATCGTTTGCCGAAGGTTCATCTCCCGCAGGCGCTCGACGCGCTGGTCGGGAAGCATGTCCCAGAGGTCCACAAAGACGCGGCCGCGGCGCAGGCCCAGTCCGTAGGCAAACGCACTTTCAATGGCCGGGAGCGACGGCGGAGAGAATTCGCCGTTTGCCGCGAGGGCTTCCATAGCTCCATTTCCGCCGCGTGTCGGAATCAGCGTAACCACCGACGCGCCGCAATCGAAGGCAAAGTCAATCGATCGCGCCGCCCACTCGCATGCCTCGTCTTCGCGCAGGAAAGGGGGCTTGACCAGAATGAAGACGCGGAAATCCATTTCATGATTCCGCAGGAACGCGGCAGCATCGGCAAACTGCGCGAGCGACATGCGTTTGTTCAAACGCGGCAGAATCTCCGGATGCACCGTCTCCAGACCCATCGCTACTTCGAGCGGAGACCGGAGCAAGTCGCGGAATCGAAGCGCCGCGTCGCCGACGAGCGCGGGATGACTCTCGACAATAACGCGCTCGAACGATCTCACCCGATCGGCAATCAGGGGAAATTCTTCGATCGGAATTGCGCGTGGATCGAAAAAACTGCCGCTGTTGTAGAGCTTGATCTGGCGGACATCGGGGAGGTGAGCGAGTGCGTAATCGATCTGTGCCGGGATGGCCCCGATCGGCACGGATTCCGTCAGAGTGTTCTTCCACAGGTCGCACATGAGGCAGCGCCAGGGGCACTCCCGGTTCGTCAGAAAGACCGCTGCGCCGGGTACCGCGGTTCCGTCCTTCGCGCACTCCTCTTCCGCGAAGAATAAATGGGGACGCATGGGATCGAGTCCCGCGCGAGCCGGACGCCGCGCCAGAATCCAAAGATCCCTTTCCGCGGCCGACTCCGGGTAGATGGGCTGCACGCGAGTCTTACCGGTAAAACGAAAGGAATGTTCTTCGGTATTCGGCTTCGCGAAAAGGCGGTCTTTCGCGCAGCGCGCCGACGGCCATGGCGCCATGCTGAAAGCGGCGCTTGGGAAATACCGGCATTTGGAATCCGGTAAGCGCATTCACGCCCCGCGAAACAATCTCGCCCTTCAACGCATAAAGCGCGGCAACGTTGTATTCGGTCAAAGCGATAAAAGGAATTGCTTCCGCAACCGCAATAACAGAGGGCCGGGTGAACGGACTGAAGCCGTGAAAACCGTAATGATGAGCCGGAGCGTAAGTGCGCGTATAGGAGCGGCTCAACCACCACTGTAAGTAAGCGAGTGTTTGATCTTTCCCACGCCCCAGCCTTCCTGGTAGAGCATGGGATTGTTGATCACACTGCGAATGGTCAGTTCGGGGTTCTCCTCGATCGGATAGTCCTTCAGGTTTTCATCGCCGCCGTCGCCATCGATCAGGTAGTGCCAGTCGGGATAGCGCGCGCGAATGCCGCGGCAGAGGGCCAGCGCCATCGTGGCGGACTCGATGTCGAGCGGTTTGTAGTCTTCGACTATGCGGATGGTGTCTTCGGCATTGAGGGCGCAAGCGTCGGCGTGAATCGGCTCGAGAAACAGACCGAGGTCAAGCGCATCGAGGAAGGCGCGCGCCTGGCCGGCATCGGGTCCATCTCCGAGATCGAGGACAAACGCTTTCAACCGCGCCGGATTCATTCCGAGTTTGCGCAGAACGTGATAAGTCACCAGAAAAATGCCGCCGCTGTCGATGCCTCCCGAGAAGCAGACACCGATGGGGGCCTGCTCAGGCAGATGCGTCAACCACTGCGCGATCTCCTGCGCAACCGCGCCGATGTACGCTTCTCCGATGCAGCCTGTATCAGGCGGCAACACGGCCGGTTCCGGCGCGAAGAACCGCGTGTAAACCGGATCGGGATCAGGGCAGCCGATCAGTTCCAACCGTGTGACGTAATGTGCCGGCGCCATCCTCGTATAGCTGGGATGAAATTGCCCGCCCAGGCCTTCCGCGTCGAGCCAGTCGCGAATCGTGTCGATCCGGTGAGCCACCACCAGCACCGGTCCGGCCGCGCGTTTGGCGAGAAAATAGCGCATCGGCCGGTCCAGAGACCGCGCCATACTGACCGTCTTTCCATCGCGCGCGATCAGCGCAAACGAGCCCTGAATTTCGACTGCCGCTGCCGGGTTCCTGAGGATCAGTTCGCGCGCATCGTCGATAGACAGGTTGTAGATCCGATTCGCTTCCGGTTCGGTCAGATCGACCACGCGCTCGACGTATTCTTCCCGCATCGTTTCTTACGATAGCGTGTCTTACGATAGAGTGGCAGGGCGAGTACACGGGACTGAAATATCGTAATGGAAAAGTACTATTGACGGGGGTTCCCCTGCTTGTCAGAGTGTGCCGAGATGGGTGAATCCTGTCGCGCTGCGGGGATTCTCGCCCTTCTCGCCCTCTATACTTCGTGCGCCCACAACTCCGGGTTGCCCGATCCTGCGTCGCCACAATATAGCGACCTGGTGCGCGCGTTTTATGTCGGCGTCGCAGGGTTGCAAACCGGCGCGGACGATCCGGCGAAGCAGAATCTTACTCAGGCCACGCAGATTGCCCCGGGCGAGCCGGCAAGTTTCGCCGATCTCGGCGTGCTGGCGCTTCGACAACAGGATTTCGATAGCGCTTACAAATACGCCGACCAGGCTCGCGCGCTGGCGCCGGAGAACAGCCGGATCGAGGAGTTGCTGGGCGCAATCGAGAGCAAGCGGGGCAGGCTGCCCGAAGCGATCGCACATCTGAAGAAGGCTATTGGCGCCGATCCGAAAAACATCAAGGCCCTTTACGCGCTGGCGGAGGAGACCGAACGCCAGGCCGCCGACAAGAGCGATGCCGAGGCGGAAGAGATCTTTGAGCGAGTTGTCGCGCAGCGCCCCGAGAACAGCGCGGCACTGCTTGAAGTCGCGCGCCTTGCGGCGCGGGCCGGCGACAGTGCGACTCTGCAAAGCACTGTGAGCAAGCTCGTGACGAAGTCTGCCTCATGGCCGGAAGAGGCCCGGCAGCAGATGGAAACGCTCCGGCAAGCTGCGGCGGGCACGACCATCCGCGGCGCGGCGGTTCGCGTCATGTTCGTGCGCAACACGCTGGTCCGCTTTCCGCAATACCGCCAGGATTTGAATGAGGTCAAGACACCGGCTGAGCTGGTCAGCGATCCCTTCACGGCGTTCCTGAAATTGCCGTCACCTGCCGACGAGCCTGCCGCACCGGATCTTTCGGTGCACTTCGAATCTTCGCCGCTGCCGAATGCGCAATTGGGTTGGGGCAATTCCTTTCGACGACATCGGGAAAGATTTCGATTGTCTCGGCAAGCGGCAACAGCGTACAGATCGACGGCGGAGCGAAGCTTCCATTTCCTGGTGCAGTCGGCCGCAATTCGATCCTGGCGATCGATCTGAACTACGATTTCCGGATGGATCTGGTTTTCGCGGGCTCACGCGGTATCCGGATCTTCCAGCAGAAAGATATCAGCCATTTTGTGGACGTTACGGCGGCAACAAAGATTCCCGCCACTGTGATCAACGGGTCGTACACGGGAGCCTGGGAATTCGATGTGGATCTCGATGGAGATCTGGACATTGTTCTGGGGCCAGACAATGGCAATCCGATCGTCCTGCGCAACAACGGCGACGGCACCTTCGCGGTGATCAAACCTTTCAGCGGTGTGGACGGCCTGAAGGCGTTTGCGAGCGCCGACGTCAACGGCGACAGCGCTCCGGATGCCGCCATGATCAGTCGCGATGGCAGGCTTCATGTCTTCGATAACCAGAGGCTGGGGCAGTATCGGCCAAGGGCAGTGCCGAACGGACGATTCGAAGCAGTGCTGGCCACGGCGATGGACTTCTACCTGCTCAGAGACGACGGCTCTGTGCTGCGCTTATCGGACTCCGCGGAAATCGCGAAGGTCGCCCCGGTTCCCTCCCCTGCTCTGATCGCAGCCGATTTCGACAACAACGGCAGCATGGATCTTCTCGCAGGTGGTGGCGAGATCTTCATGGGCGGCGCCAAGGGCTTCACGCGGCTTCCGTTCAAAGCCGATCTCACTTCGCCTGCCGCGGTCGATCTTGATGGCGACGGCAGGCTCGACCTCATCGGTATTTCCTCCGCGGGCGCGCAGGCCCTGATGAATCGTGGCGCGAAGAATTACCACTGGCAGAATATCCGTCCGCGGGCTGCGAATGCCCGCGGAGATCAGCGCATCAACTCCTTCGGCATTGGCGGCGAGATCGAAGTCCGGGCGGGTCTGCTCGACGCAGAAGCAGGCGATCGACTCGCCGGTTCTGCACTTCGGCATCGGAGACCATACACAGGTCGATGTCGCCCGGATCACGTGGCCGAACGGCGTGGCGCAGGCGGAATTTGGTTTGCAGGCGAATCGCGAGATTCTGTCCGTTCAGCGTCTGA
Source organism: Terriglobia bacterium (assembly GCA_963764845.1). Lineage (GTDB taxonomy): Bacteria > Acidobacteriota > Terriglobia > Bryobacterales > Bryobacteraceae > BOG-234. Next base: position 217,752 of record CAVXUE010000005.1, read on the forward strand.
AAGGGTCGTGCCCGTGGCTTTTCGCGTGGGATGGCAAGCAGATGAGTTTCGTCAAGGATGGTTCGCCGTGGTCGCCGGCGCTCGGGTTGCATATCAATGCGCAGACAGTCGCGGGCATTTACCAGACTGAGGAATGGTTCAAGATTCCGGGCGAAAGTCTGCAGCCGCACGACGGTTATTACGACCTTCGCATCACGGCGGAGCTTTGGGAAACCTACTATATCGATCATTACTCGCTGCTCGTGGTGGATCATCCGGAGGGCAGCGAAATCTATACGGACGAGCGTTTCGCCGTGCCTCCGCCTCCGTTGAAGATCTTCACGACGTCCGAACCGCAGCCTTTCGCGAGCGCCCATGACGATCGCGGCGAAGACGTCAGCGCGATTGTTCGCAATATCGACCGGAAATATCTCGACACGTTCGGACGCGGCCCCTATCAGGGATTGACGCGCGATCATTGGGTGGAATTGGAGTTGCCGGAAAATGCTCCGGCTGACCGGCCCACTGTATTTACTGGCCTCCGGCTGGGTTCATCCCACCGATGCGACGGTCAACATCGCGATCGGGCAGAACAGTATTCACGCAGCCCGAAGGGCTGTCGATCGAAGTGCCGGAGGCTTCGGGCAACTTGAGCAACTGGAAGATCGCCAGGAAAGGCCTGGGTTTCCCGGCGGGCAAGATGAAGACGGTGGTCCTCGATCTGACCGGAATTTTCAAGCCTGGCGCGCCGCGCAAGCTGCGATTGCGCACCAACCTCGAGATTTACTGGGACCAGCTTCGATGGGCGGCGGCGACGCCCGATCGGAATCGCATCCGGCATCTGGATCTGGCAGGCGCGGACCTTCGTTATCGTGGTTTCTCGGCGGTCGAGGCGGCCAACGCGTCTTCGCCCGAATTGCCCGATTACAACCGGATCATGAGCACCGGACAGATCTGGCACGACCTGGAGGGATACGCGACGCGGTACGGCGACGTCCGCGAGTTGCTTCGAGAAGATCGACGACCGGATGGTGATCGCAAACGCGGGCGATGAAGTGCGTCTGCGTTTCGCCGCGCCGCCCGCGCCACCGGCAGGCTGGAGGCGCGACTATGTGATGATCGCCGATGGCTGGATTAAAGATGGAGACTTCAACACCGTGTTCTCGAAAACGGTACTGCCACTGCCTTATCACGGAATGAAGGATTACACGGCGCGGCCCGGCAGACTGGAAGACGACCCGGCTTACAAACTCCACCCCGCGGACTGGCAGACCTTTCATACACGGTATATCACGCCTGGCGTGTTTGAGAATGGTCTGAGGAATTAGCGAATGCGGATTGCATTGGCACTGCTCTTCGCCGCGCTTCTCGCGGGACCGCTCGTCTACAGATCACTACGACGAGCGGAGTCGGACATCGCGCGAGGGCAGTCAATACGGTTTCAGCTTCCAGGAATCCTCAAAGACGGCCGGCATCAATTTCAAACATGTCAGCCCGACCTTCGATCCGAAACTGCAACACATCATGCCGCAGGTCGCTTCGATGGGCGCGGCTGTTTCGGTGGTCGACTTCGATCGCGACGGCTGGCCCGATATCTACGTGACGAACAGCGGCGAAGGCAGCCGCAACGCGCTCTACCGGAACATGCACGACGGCACGTTTCGCGACGTTGCCGTCGAAATCGGCCTCGCCGATCTGAACCAGCCGGGCACCGGCGTTTCCACCGGCGCCGTCTGGGGCGATTACGACAACGACGGTTTTGAAGACGTCCTGATTTACAAGTGGGGCAGGCCCGAGCTGTTTCACAACGACGGCGGCAAGCACTTCACGCGCGTAACCGAACAGGCCGGCCTGCCGAAATGGGTCAATGCCAACACAGCGATCTGGTTCGACTATGACGGCGACGGAAAGCTGGATCTCTTTCTCGGCGGATATTATCCCGAAGACGTCGATCTTTGGCATTTGAAGACCACGAAGATCATGCCGGAGAGCTTCGAATACGCGCAGAATGGCGGCCGGAAATATCTGTTCCACAATCTCGGCGGCGGACGCTTCGAAGAGGTGTCCGAGAAACTGGGCATTCAATCGCGGCGCTGGGCGCTGGCGGCGGTGGCGGCCGATCTGCGCGGCACAGGCCATCCGGATCTGTTCGTCGCCAACGATTACGGGGTTTCCGAGCTCTATCTCAACGAAGGCGGCAAAGGGTTTCGCGAAGCCGGAAAAGAGACGGGCATCGGATTCGCGCCCAAGAGCGGCATGAGCGCGCCGTGGGCGACGTGCTCAATGACGGGCGCTTCGGAGTCTATGTTTCGAACATTTCCGAAGAAGGGGTTCTGGTACAGGGGAATAATTTCTGGATGCCGGATAACGAGCACCTCAGGCTCGTTACCGCATTACGAGAACATGGCAACCGCGATGGGCGTGGATCTGGGCGGGTGGAGCTTCGGCGTTCAGTTCGGCGACTTCAACAACGATGGATTCGAGGACCTCTACGTAACGAACGGCAACGTCTCGCTCGATCGCAATCGCAGCTACTGGTACGACTATTCGAAGGTTGCCGGCGGGAACAAGGCGATCATTTCCGACGCCGCGAACTGGCCGCCGCTGGACGGCCGCAGCCTGTCCGGATATCAGCAGAAGAAAGTTTTCATGAACGACGGGTCGGGGCAATTCAAAGAAGTCGCGCAGTTGGTGGGCGTGACCGATGTTTACGATGGCCGCTCCGTCGCGCTGGCCGATTTCGGGAATCGCGGCGTGCTGGATGCGGTGGTGGCGAATCAGAACGGTCCGCTGCTTCTGTATCGCAATACCGTATCGCCGGACAATCGACTGGATCGAGTTCGAACTGGAAGGAAGGGCAAGCAATCGCAGCGCCATCGGCGCGCAGGTGCGATGTGTTCTGGAACGGGCAGCAGCAATTGCAGGAGGTTTCGGGCGGCAGCGGATTCTGCGCCCAGAACGACCGGCGGCTGCATTTCGGTCTGGGAAAAACGGGCGCTCGTCGAGCGGGTCGAAATTCGCTGGCCGTCCGGCAGGACGCAAACCATCAGCTGCGCCGGAATCGAACAAGCTTCACAGGATAGTGGAGCCGGCATGATTCGCGCGGATGCAGCCAGCCTTGCTCCAGCGACCCGCGACCGCAACGGCCGCTCGCGCGCTTCTTCAGTACCGAGAACCGCTATCTTCCGCCGCTGTTCATCACGACGATCCTGCTGGTCGGCCAGCTTTCGTTCGGCGTGCTCGAAAGCTTTTCGCGCACGCTGCTCGCCATCGCAACGGCGATGGTATTCGAGCTTGCGCTGTCGCGCATGGTGGTATCACAAGTGGCCGAATCTGGCGAGCGCCTACATTACCGGCATCAGCGTCGGCATTCTGGTGCGTTCCCCGGAATACTGGCCATTCGCTCTTACCAGCGCGATCGCTATCACGTCGAAGTACGTGATCCGCTGGCGCGGCCGGCATCTCTGGAATCCATCGAACTTCGCGATCTGCGCCATGCTGCTGCTGGCTCCCGCAATACTTTGCCACGCTCAGCACTCAATGGGGCAACACGCTCTGGCCGATGCTGGTGGTCTGGGCTCTGGGCGCGTTCATCACCTGGCGCGTCGAAGCGCTTCCACATCACCGCGACCTACGTGGTCTCATTCGTGGTCCTGGCGTTCGTGCGAACGCTGATCACCGGGCATCCGTTCTTCGCCGAGGTCGCGCCCATTACCGGCCCGATGTATCAGCTCTTCATCTTCTTCATGATCACGGACCCGAGGACGACGGTGCGATCGAAGACCTGCTCAGTGCGTGGTGGCGTTCCTGGTTGCGGTCGCGGAGATGATGTTCCGCCTGGCGCAGAACGTGGATGCGCCTTACTATGCGCTCACGCGTGGTTGGCCCGATCGCCATGTTGATCGATATCCAGCGCTCTTCACCGTCGCGGGTGAGGAGGTAGTTGTTCGATAGTAGAAAGCGACTAGTGTTTTCGCACACTCCAACTCATACACTGGATCGCTGTGAAATCATCCACGCGGCTTACAATCGGCTTCAGCCTGCTCGCTCTGCCTTTGCTCGCCCAGACCTCTTCCGACGGGATCAAGCTCAGTGACGACGTGACGTTCAACGCTGTATTGCGATCCCGCGTCTACGATTGGGACTGGTTCCAGCCCGTGGGAACGGCTGAGAATCACTACACTTACTCGGGCAATTTCCTCCGTCTGAACTTTGCCGAAAAGACGGGATCGTGGGACTTCGATGAGGAAATCGCCGTGCCTTTCCTGCTCGGCCTGCCGACTAAAGCCACTGCGCCGGCGCCGGCCGGGGGGCTCGGGCTCGGCTCCAATTACTTCACCAACAACGGCAGCCACCAGTACGCAGCGATGGCGTTTCCCAAACAGTTGTATGCGCGCTATCACTTCGACACCAAGGCGGCCCAGATCATTCAGGTCGGCCGCACCGAATTCAACGACGGGCAGGAACTCACGCCGAAGAACGCCACAATCGCCGCATTGAAGAGAGACCGGGTGAGCGCGCGGCTCATCGGAACGTTCGCGTTTACAGACGTTCAACGCAGCTTCGACGGCCTGCGATATTCATGGAGCGAACCAACCGCGGACTTCACCTTTCTCGCCGCCACGCCCACGCGCGGAGTCTTTCAAACGGATGGCTGGGGATGGAACCGCGTCGGGTTCGGATACGCGGCTTTCACGAAGGATTGGGGACACGGGAACCATGCCGCCGACACCCGATTTTTCGTCATCGACTACGACGACTTTCGCCACATCCTGAAGGTCGATAATCGCCCCGCTGCGGTCAAGGCGGCTGACTTGGAGAACATCCACATTCAGACCTGGGGCGGGCACAGCGTTCACGCCTTCACGACCGCCGCCGGCACATTCGATCTTCTCGGCTGGGGCGTAGCCCAGACGGGCAAGTGGGGAACCGAAAAGCAACGGTCTTGGGCCTTCGATGCGGAAGGCGGTTATCAACCCGCCATTCTCCCCGCCGTTAAGCCCTGGATCCGCGCCGGCTATACAGTAGGGTCGGGCGACAGCAATCCGAACGACACCACGCATGGAACTTTTTTCCAGATTCTTCCCACTCCCCGGCAGTACGCGCGAACGCCGTTCTTCAACATGATGAACACCGAGGATGCGTTCGCCTATCTGGTTCTCAGGCCTCATGCGAAGGTCACAATCCAAAGTCAGTTCGATTCGCTGCGGCTTACGGACGCGAACGATCTGTGGTATTCGGGCGGAGGCGCGTATCAGCCGTGGACCTTCGGCTACACAGGCCGCCCCGTTTCGGGCAATCGTTCGCTCGCCAATCTGTACGACACCAGCGTGGAGTATCGCGTGAATCGTCACATGACCTTTACTGCGTATTACGGCTATATGCAGGGCCTTGCCGTCATAAAGAAGATCTACGCTTCGGACAGGGACGGGACGTTCGGCTACATCGAAGCATTGCTCAGGCTGTGAAAAGGCGCGCTTCGTGAAAGCCGTAGAATCCGGTTGCTGAAGCGCGTGGCGTACGCTCTCAGCGTGCAGTGTCGATACTTATATCGACACCTTGGGAGCTTACGCCACGAATGTATACAGCTTCCGAAAAACAAAGGTGAAACCTGCTCAAAGCTGACCGGTTGAAAGCCGGTGGGCCTTGTCCGCGAGGTTTAGTATCCATCGCAAAAGTGCGGCCACATACGTGTTCGACAGGACGGGCGAGCACCTTTTCCAATCAGGCCGGAATTACAAGGTGCATCCGGAATCGTCAGGCAATAATTACCTGAGTTCAGGGAACAGACCCGCCGGTCGAACACCAGTCTGACGATCTTCGCTGGAAGCACTGCAAGTGGCACGCCGATTGCCCTGACAGAATGCAGTGAGCCCTGCGTATACATCCATAGCGGAGATTGCCGGCGACATCGGTGAGCGGGCGAAAACAGCGGAGCGAGTTGCTCTGTTTCTCGACTTCGACGGAACCCTCGTGCCGATTGAGGCCGACCCCGGCATTCCCCGCCCGGACCCCGCGACGATGGAAATTCTGAAGAGACTGGCTGGCCGGGAGTTCCTCGTGACGACGATAATCAGTGGCCGGGCCGTCGAAGACCTGTATGCCCGCATCCGGGTGGATGGCATCATCTATGCGGGCAACCACGGGCTTGAAATATTCGGCCGCACGCTGCGGTTCGTCGAACCTGTCGCATGGGACCGCCGGGGAGAACTGGAACGAGTAACCCAGGATCTCTCGGTGAGGCTTCGTCCGATTCACGGAACACTGGTGGAGAACAAGGGACTGACCGCCAGCGTCCACTACCGGCAGGCCGCTCGCGAGTGGCTTCCTGAGATTCAGGAGGTTGTTCGTACGACAGTGGCAACTTACGATCCGATGTTTCTGGTAACAACTGGCAGGAAGGTTCTGGAAATCCTTCCCGCCACGAACTGGAACAAAGGATCGGCGGCGCGATGGATTAACGGGCAGCTCGGCGCCGCGCGGGTGCTGTCGATCTACGCAGGCGACGACAATACCGACGAACGCGCCTTCCGGGTCTTGCCGGACGCAGTCACAATCAAAGTGGGCTCCGCTCCGGAGACGTGCGCCCGCTACCGTCTGAAGAGTCCCGCGGCGCTGCACGAGCTTCTGCTGCAGCTCCCGGTTCCCGAAGACCTTTACCAACCGTCGGGGCGGCAGCGATGACGGAAACATTTGCAGCGGACACCGCGTTCAAATTCTTCACGGAGCGGCAACTCGTGGCGTTGACCGGCCGCAAGGCTTGCAACCTGACCGGGATGCTGACTCACCTTTCGGCGGTTTCGGGATCGTGCATCTTTTACCACACCCATCATCTCCGCCTGGCCCATCATTTCCAAAAGCCCCGTTTTTATAACGAATTTGCGAACTGGGCGTCCTATGCTCTACAGGAGGAACGTCTGGCGGAACGCCTGGCGGCGATCGATCTGCTGACCGTCACATCGATCCGCGCGATCCGGGAGGCCCTGATCGACGCGATCTCCAGGCATGTCGACAATGCCGGAAGAGCGCCGCGGGAGTGCCCGCCAGGTGAAGAATTTCACTTTTGCGAAGCGAGGAGTTTCATCATGCCGACGGGCGTTGTCGCGCGGAATAATGCGGAATTCTTCGACGGAATCGCGGGAGTGACAAATGCGTGCCTGCACTTCCACTTTTTCGAGGCGCGGCTGCGGCTGGAGCGCCCCACCAACGATTTTTCGCAATGGCTTGGCAGCCGCGGCGAAAGCAGGCTGGCGCGCAGGATCGAGCGGTTGAACCCGTATGCCATGACACTGGACGAGCTGAAACAGGAAATCCTGAGGCTCGGAAGAAAATACCGGACGGAATGAGATGACGCCTACCCTGCAGGATTACGCCGAAGTGACCGGAGCCGCGGAGATCGACGAGTTGCGTCAACTGGCCGCGCGGGTTGCCAGCCGCCGTGTCCAAAACATCAATTCGACGTCCGTCGGCGGTGGCGTGGCTGAGATCCTCACGCGCCTGGTGCCTCTGTTCCGCGAACTGGGGCTCGAAACCACCTGGGATGTCATCCGGGGCGATCAGGCTTTCTTCAATGTCACCAAGGCCTTTCACAATGCCCTGCACGGCAAGCGGGAAGTGATCGGAGATGAGATGTTCGATATCTTCCGGGCCACCACTGAGATGAACCTGCGCGAACTCAATCTGAGCGGAGACGTGATCTTTGTGCACGATCCGCAACCCGCGGGCCTGATCCTGCGTAAGGCGGAAGCGGGAAAGCATTGGATGTGGCGCTGCCATATCGATGTATCCACTCCCCAGGCCGATGTGTGGAACTTCCTGCGGCCCTATGTGGAGCAGTATGACGGAGCTATCTTTTCCATGCCCGATTTTGCGCAGCAGCTGCCGCTTCCTCAGTTTCGGATCGCGCCATCGATCGATCCCCTGAGCGACAAGAACAAACCACTGCAGCCATGCGAAGTGATCAAGGTACTGGAAAAGTATAAAATCGACCCGGGCATTCCAGTCCTGACTCAGATTTCCCGCTTCGACCGTCTAAAGGACCCCCTGGGCGTGATTGCCGCATATCGCATTGTGAAAAAGCGTCATAAGTGTCAGTTAGTGCTCGCGGGAGGCGGGGCTCCCGACGATCCCGAAGGCGAGGCCGTTCTGCATGAAGTTCAGTTGGCGGCCGCCCGCGACCCCGACATTCATGTGCTGCTGCTGCCTCCCTTCAGCGATATCGAGATCAACGCGTTGGTACGAGGCTCGACGATTGTGATCCAGAAATCCATTCGCGAAGGCTTTGGCCTTACCGTGAGCGAGGCGCTCTGGAAGAAGAAGCCGGTAATCGGCGGCGCTGTGGGAGGGATCAAGCTGCAGGTCATCGACGGAGTGACTGGCTTCCTTGTTCATTCTCCGGAAGGCGCGGCAAACCGCATCGCCGAGCTGTTGGGTAACCGCAGACTCCGGGAGCGCATGGGTGAGAACGGCTACCTTCACGTCAAAGACAATTTCCTCGTCACAAGGCACGCCAGAGACTACCTGCTCGCGATTCTCGCTCTGGAACACCCGCGCGAAAATGTCGTGTCGCTCGCATGAAACTCACGGTAGAAACTACCTGCATCTTACTGCTTATCCCCTGATTGCCGGCACAGAAGCATTGATAACAAGGTGATTTCCCACTATGGCAACGGGTGTGCCAATAGCTTCCGTGTAAGCCACTCGGCACTGCCGATTGGCACTGAGTTTAGGTAACGAAAGGAACAATATCTTATGAAGGCTTCAAACCTGCGAACGCGAACCGTGGCGGCCGGCGTGTTCATTTTCGGATTTGCCGCGGGAATGGCAAGAGCGGACCAATGGGATAAGAAAACGATCTTGACTGTGAATGAACCGATCCAGGTACGGGACACGCTCCTCGAACCGGGACAGTATGTTTTCAAGCTTGTCGATTCACAGAGTGACCGGCACATCGTGCAGATATACAACGCCGATCAGACACATCTCATCAACACCATATTGGCGATTCCGAACTATCGGATACAGCCAACAGGTAAGTCGCGATTTGCTTTCTGGGAGACGCCTCCCGGATACGCGAAAGCAATGCGTGCGTGGTTCTACCCAGGTGATAACTTTGGCCAGGAGTTCACTTACCCGAAGCACCTGACAATGCTGGCGTCGGTGTCAACAGCTCAGACTCAAACTGAGGCGACGGCGGTAACGCTGCAGCCGGAGCCCGCGCCCGCGCCCCCGGCCGAGCAGCCCGTTGCGCAGGTTCAGCAAAACGAACAGGTGGAGATTGCACAGAATACGCCGCCTCCTGCCCCGGCGCCGGAAGCTCAACCCGAGCCTGCCCCGCAACCGGCACAGCCGACAACGCTCCCGAAAACCGGCAGCGATTATCCGTTGATTGGCTTGGCGGGTCTTCTTTCGCTTGGCCTCTATGGGCTGATGCGTCTGAAGAAAACCGCGTAAAATTCAAGTGATGACTGCGAGGGATCAAATGAACCGGCGCGTGCTGCTGCGGAGTCTTACCGCGGGCGCCGGTTCATTTCTCTCTCGTCCCGCACTGGCCGGCGATGCGGCGGAAGAGCCGGAATTCAAATTGCGCAGCGACGTGCGCCTGTTGGTGCTCGATGTGGGAGTAAAGAATCGTAAGGGCCAGTTTGTGCCGGACCTTGTGAAAGATAACTTTACGGTCTTCGAGGACGGCAAGCCACAACAGATAACGGTGTTTGCCCACAACGATCTCCCGGTGACCATCGGCATTCTGGTCGACGAGAGCTACAGCATGAAGCCCAGGCGCATGGAGGTACTGGGGGCCGCGGAGGAGTTTATCAACCAGAGCAATCCGCAGGATGAGATCTTCGTCTTGAATTTCAACGACAAGGTGAGGCGTGGATTACCGTCGCAGACGCTTTTTTCCAGCGACATCGAGGAATTGCGGTCCGCGCTGCAGCGTGGCGTACCTGAAGGCAAGACGGCTTTGAACGATGCCGTCGCGGCGGGACTCGAACAGCTGCAACAAGGGCGCCGCGAGAAGAAAGCGCTGGTTCTGATCTCGGACGGAGGCGACAATGCCAGCTCACACTCGCGCCGCCAGATTGTCGACCTGGTCGAGGGAAGCCCTGCAACCATCTACACAATCGGCATCTACGACGAGGGGGACCCCGACCGCGATCCGGGACTCATGAGCCAACTGGCCGCAATCAGCGGCGGCGAGGCTTACTTTCCAGCACATCCCACCGCCCTGGCAGGGATCTGCCGCAAAATAGCCAACGATTTACGCGTTCGCTATACGGTCGGCTACATTCCACGCGCCGAGAGCAGCCACAATGCCCTGCGGAGCATTCGCGTCCGTGTCTCGCTTCCCGGACGTGACCGGCTCACCGTATTCGCGCGGAGCAGTTATCGATATGACGAGGTTCCAGGTGGGAGCGGGAAGTAGTAAGCGTCGCCGGCGCTGGCTCGAACTGCTTTTCCTGGTCGTGGGTGTCGCGGCCCTGGGAGTGTGGGCCTGGTCCCTTGTGGAAGAAGGTGTGTACCAGGATTGGAGCAACTGGGCCTTCGATCGTGAGACTGCCGGCGAGCGAATCTCCCTGGCCGATTATCTAAGAGAAAGGTGGGCGGGAAACATCCGCTCAACTGAACCCGTCCCCGTCACACGCACAGAGACGCCAACCAAGGCTTCCGTGAAAAACGGCCTGGTGGGCCGCCTTGAGATTCCCCGGCTTCATCTCGAGGCGGTGGTTCGCGAAGGAACCGGCGATAAGACGCTCGACGTCGCGTTAGGTCATATCTCCGGAACGGCGTTGCCTGGCCAGAACGGCAACGTCGCGATCGCCGGCCATCGCGACAGGTTATTCCGCGGACTCAAGGATATAGAGCCCAGCGATCAGATCGTATTTGAGACTTTGCATACAAAGTTTGTGTACCAGGTGGAAGGCACTCAGATCGTAAAGCCGGCGGAAGTAAGCGTCCTAAAGGCCGGCGTGTACCCCGAGCTCACCCTGGTAACCTGTTATCCGTTCAGCTACATCGGTTCAGCGCCCGACCGTTTCATTGTGAAAGCGCGGCAGGTGGCGCAAATTCCGACGGGGCAGACGCTTCCTGAAGCAACGGTAGCGGCAGTCGCACCCGCGACTACTCAGCCGGCTGTCGCGCGGCCAGCGCCGAACAAGCACGGGGTTGAGTTCGAGGTGAGCGGCAATCACAGCCGGCAACTTGCCAGCGGTATTTCGATCGGCCTCACCCGGGCCGATCCCATCGACAAAAGCGCGGACGGGTGGATGTGGGTCATGCCGGACCGGCGCACGATATGGCTGCGCAGCCTGCATGTCGGCGAACCGCTGGTCTTCTATCCGGATTTCGACGGCCGCAGGCGCGAACTTGTTCTGACCGGGGTTACGGATGACTCAATCCGGGGTTATCTTGTGACGGCCAGTTCAGGCACGGTCTCAGACGCAGCCCGCGATTCATCGACGATCCGGATGTCCGCAAGTTCCGCAATCAGATTTCCTGCCCAGCGATAGACATTATTCTCGCGGACCACGGCGCGCATGCGGCGCATCCGGGCTTTTCTTTCTTCCGCCGGCATGGCGAGGGCCGCATGGGTCACCCGAGCCAGTTCATCCGTATCATAAGGATTGACTACGAAAGCGTCGTCGAGTTCGTGGCTCGCTCCCGTAAAACGGCTGAGGATCAGCGCGCCGCCTTCATCGTTGCGCGCGGCGATGTACTCTTTGGCCACCAGATTCATGCCATCGTGAAGGGAGGTAACCATGCAGAAATCCGCCTGGCGATAGAACGGCAGAATCTCTTCCTGACTGTGATGCCGGTTGAGGAATACGATCGGCTTCCATGAACCCGTGCGGAAACGTCGGTTGATGCGCTCGGTCTCCTCCTCTACTTCGGTCATCAGGTCCCGATAGCGCCCGATGCGGGTCCGGCTGGGCGCGCCGATCTGGACGAATGTCAGCTTGCCCTGATAGAACGGGTACTCCTCCAGCAGACATTCGATTCCGCGCAGTCTTTCCGGGATGCCCTTCGTGTAGTCCACCCGATCGACGCCGATGCCCAGCAGTGTTGCCTCGACGCCGAGATTGCGAGAGCAGGCTGGCGCGCTCCAGAACGGGTGGCAGTTCATCCGAAGCGTCGGTGAACGCCACACTGATGGGAAACGGCCGTACCATCGAAACGTGATCGCCGGCGCTTGACGGCAAAATGCTCCCGATCCACGCGCGACTCCAGTGCGCGGTCCACGGTTTCCTGGAAATTGTTGCAATGGGCCTGAATATGGAATCCGATCAGGTCCGCGCCCAGCATGCCGTCCAGTAATTCCTTTGCCAGGGGCATATTCCGAACGCCTCGGGATTGGGCCACGGGATGTGCCAAAAGATGGCAACGCGCGCATCGGGACGACGCTCCTTGATCATTCGCGGAAGCAGCGCAAAGTGGTAATCCTGCGCCAGGATGACCGGTGCGGTCTCATCGCGAATCTCATCCAGAACCGCCATGGCGAACTTCCGGTTCACGAGGCAATACTGTTCCCAGTCCGAGGCGCGGAATACGGGTCTTGTATGGGCGATGTGACACAGGGGCCAAAGCCCCTCGTTGGCGAAGCCGAAGTAGAATCCATCCTCCTCCCGCTTTGACAGCCACACGCGGCGCAACGTGTATTGCGGGTGATCCGGAGGTACGCGCAGCCGGCCGTCTTCGTCCGCGGCTTCACGGTCGGCGTCTCCGGACGCCTGCGCGATCCATGTTCCGTCACAGGCGCGGAGCACCGGCTCAAGCGCCGTCACAAGGCCGCTGGGAGGAACTGAGCACACGATCGAGTTCTTCTGATGAATGTGCACATAGGGCTCACGATTCGACACCGCGAACAAACGGCTCCCGTCCAGCTTGGCGTGCATCGATACCCGCAGACGCTCGGGGGTCCAGAAAGACAGACCGGCCTCACGCAGCCGCGCCTCTTCTTCGGCGGCCGCCCGCGCGATCGTTGAGGCTGTTGGCAATCCGGGTCACTTCGTTGCTAAGAGGAACGAAAATTCCGTCTTTCGGGAGTTCCGCGGCCGCATGGGTGTTTCCGGTGCGCGAATCGCGCAACCACTGGGAATGCCGCGCAGGGGTTTGGCGAGGCTCCAGCCAACGATGAGGAGCGTAATGCCGACGATCAGCAGGGTTTGAGCCGCGCTGGCAAGCGCGTGCCGCCAGATGGGCGCGGTAATCCACGCCGTCTCCCGAATGATTGCAATTGCGCCCGTCGTTTTCCCCTGAGTCTGCCCTTCGGTGGCAGCGGCAGCGCATAGACATAGGCCGGTGCGCCTTTGATTCTCATGAATTCACCGACCGCATCGCCGGCCTTCAAACTTTTCGCGACGACGGCTCGGGCGGGAGTGGAGTCAAGCCCCTGAGCCGTGGCGAGGGGACTTCCTTCGGCATCGAAAACGCCAACGCCCGCCGAATTCCCCACCAGAGTCCGCAGTTCCTGCACGGATCCACTGTCAAGCGCCTGCTCGACCGATCTGCGCTCGCTTTCGGCAAGCAGCGCCGCCTCGCGCGCTACCTGGTCCTTGAGGGATTTCACTTCTGTATTTGCCTGATACAGCGCAAAAATGGCGGAGATCCCGGCTACCCCGCAAATCAGCGAAAGAATCAAGCGACGCATTTGCTCCGAGGGGTGCAACGGCGAAGCCAATGTGCTGTCGGCTACCAGGCTTCGGGCAACCAAAGTGCTTATAGACTGCTGGACCGGGGATACTGGAGACAGATCCGGTAATAATTACCTGGTGGGGTAAACTTGGCGAAAATCCTGATAGTCGACGACGAAATCAATCAGCGGACCGCGCTGGAACGCGTGATCGCGCGCTGGGGCCATGAGATCGGAGGTGCGCGGAACGGCGTGGAAGCGCTGGCCCGACTGAAGACTTTCGACGCCGAAGTTGTGATCACGGATCTGAACATGCCCGAAATGGACGGCAAGGGGCTGCTTGAAGAGCTCCAGAAAAATCAGCCGGCGCCTTACGCAATCGTGCTGACGGCTTTCGGCAGCATCGAGACGGCGCTCGAAACCGTTCACAAGCTCGGCGCTTTCTGGTATCTGGAAAAACCTGTCCAGACCGCGGCGCTGCAGATGATTCTCGAGCGCGCCATCGAGAAGCGCCGCCTGGCGACCCACGCCGGAAGGCTGGAACGCGAACTCGCTTCGCGCGGCGTGCTGGGTGAACTGGTGGGCGATTCTCCGGCGATGCGGGAGATTTTTTATCTGGTGCAGCAGGCCGCGCCCACGAAGGCGACGATCCTCATTACGGGCGAAAGCGGCGTGGGGCAAAGAACTGGCGGCGCGCGCGATCCATCAGTTGAGCCCGCGGAGAGGCGGGCCGTTTTTTGCCGTCAACTGCGCGGCCATGCCCGAAACGCTGATGGAGAGCGAATTGTTCGGCCACGAAAAAGGAGCGTTCACGGGCGCAGTGGAGCGCCGGCCGGGGTGCTTCGAACTGGCCAGCGGCGGCACGCTGCTGCTGGACGAAATCGGCGACATGCCGCTGAATACCCAGGCAAAGCTGCTGCGCGTACTCGAGGAGCGGCGCGTACGCCGGCTCGGGTCGCCGCGGGAAACCGAGCTCGATGTCCGCGTCCTCGCTTCCACCAACCGGGATCTGCGCGAGGCCATCTCGAAGGGAACCTTTCGCGAGGATCTTTATTTCCGGCTCAACGTTTTCGAAATTCATCTGCCGCCGCTGCGCGAGCGGACAGCAGGATATTCCGCGGCTCGCCGCCGAGATGCTGATGGAACTGAACCGCCGGCACGATTGCCGGGTAACCGATCTCGCGCCCGATGTGGATACAATTTTCGCCGCGCACGACTGGCCGGGCAACGTGCGGGAGCTTGCGCAATGTGCTGGAGCGCGCGGCCATTCTGGCGGGCGAAGGAACCATCACCGCGGCTCACCTGCCGCGCGGTTTCGCCGGGCGCCCGAAGTCCGCGGCCGAGCGAAGTTCCGCGGGATTTAGGGGATTCCATCGTGCTGGAGCCAGGCATGACGGTTGAAGAGGCGGAGCGCGCCCTGATCGCGCTTACGCTGCGTCATACGGGGAACAATCGGGCGCGCGCGGCGGCGATGCTGGCGATCAGCCCGAAAACCCTTTTCAACAAACTGAAAGAAAACGGCACCGGGAGCATGACCCTCAGGGTCCGTCTGCTTGTCGCTGACGCTGTCGATGGTAGGCGTCGTGGCGATCACGCTCACCGTGCTGAATGTGAACAGGCTCGCGTTGGCATCGCTCGATGTTGCCATCGGAAGCTCCGAAACAGCGGGCGGGCAAGTGCAATCGTTCGTCCTGCGGCGTCTGTCTGAAAATGACAGGGGTATCGACGAGGCCTGCGAGCACGGCTGAAACAAAGCGCCTCTGGGACCGGGAAATCGCCCACGACGCCGATCTTTCCGCCCTGCTGGAACAAGCGATGGCGGGGTCGCGCTCGATCGTTGAGATCGGGATTTCGGGAGAGGACGGCATCATCCTGGTTTCCTCGAATCCGCGGGAGGCGGGCGTGCCCATGATCTCGAGGCAGAATC
Source organism: Terriglobia bacterium (assembly GCA_963764845.1). Lineage (GTDB taxonomy): Bacteria > Acidobacteriota > Terriglobia > Bryobacterales > Bryobacteraceae > BOG-234. The sequence continues at coordinate 233,288 of CAVXUE010000005.1, forward strand.
TGCGCGCCCTGCGCGACGCGAGCCCGTTGAGCCGCATGACTGCCCTGCTCACCTCTCACGACGATTACGAAACGCGCGTGCCGCTCGGCATCGTGGGACAGAGGACGCCGGTGCTGATCATCCAGATTCTCACCTCGCCGGTGCTCCTGCGCGCCGCGATTCTGCCCGAGATTCGCGGCGCCGCTGTCGCGTCCGGAGTGGCCATGGCGCTGGCATTCGCTTTCGCATACTGGCTTGCCAGCCTCGTGTTGCGGCCGCTGACAGGCCTGGGGCATCTGATCGACGATATCGCGACGGGCAAAGCGCCCGATGCCGCCATCAACCGGACGGACGGCGCGCGGGAGCTGGCCATCATCCATTCCAAGCTCAGCATCCTCGGCGAGCGCTATCGGGGCGCGCGCGAAGATGCCAGCCAGCTGCGCACCAATCTGGACAGCGTGCTCGAAAAGCTCGACGCCGGGACGAGGAAACATTTCGAAGATCAGATCGCGCTGGCAAGGCGTCTCACGGCGATTAACAGCCTGACGGGGAGGGTCGCGCACGAAATCAAGAACCCGCTGAACTCGATCGCGCTGCGCCTCGACCTGCTGCGCTCGCGCATCGCCGGGGAATCGCCGGACGCGGAGCCGGAGTTCGCCATTCTCTCCGAAGAGGTGACGCGCCTCGACCGGGTGGTGAGAACGTTTCTCGATTTCAACCGGCCCGTTGAGCTTCATCACGAAGATGTGAACATAACGGAGCTGGCCGCCGAAATTCTGCAGCTGCTGGAGCCGGAGGCGGCACAGAACAAGGTGACTGTTTCGCTGGTGCATCCGCCGGGAGCCGTGCTGGTGAAGGCGGATCCCGGGCTGTTGCGGCAGGCGCTGCTCAACGTCGCGGTCAATGCAATTGAAGCGATGGAGGATGGCGGATCGCTCGCGATCGGGATCGAACGATGCGGCGACGCATGCGCGATTCGGATCGCGGACACGGGCCCCGGAATTCCTCTTTCACAACGGGATAAAGTGTTTCAGCTTTACTTCACCACCAAACCGCGGGGCACGGGCATCGGCCTCGCGATGACCTTTCGGGCGATGCAGTTGCACGGGGGGACAATCGAAATAGAAGACGGATCGGGAAAGGGCACGGCGTTTCGCGTGACTTTGCCGCTGACAGGAGCCAACGGGATCGCATGAACGTCCGGTTATTATTGCTGACGCCGGCGCTGGCTATCGGCCTGACCGGGTGCTGGTTCGGCAAGAAGGTCGCGGTGGCTCCCCAGCCGCTCCCGCCACAACCGGCTGCGTCGAGTCCCGCGCCGCCGCCGTTGCCGCAGGCGCCCCCGGCAGGACTTGCGGAAGCCCTGCCCATCATCCAGCCGACACCTCTTCCGTCTCCCGAGGCGACGAAAATAGAGGCGACGCCGGAACTCCAGCAGCCGCCGCCGAAGAAGCTTCCCGCAAAGGCAAAGAAACGTCTCGCGCCGCCAGCGGCTTCACCGGACCCCGAACAGGTTCCGGCGATTATCTCCCCGGCTCAGCCAACAAATCCCCCGGCCAAACTCGCGGAAGTGCTTACTGACGACCGGCGTCGCCAGTACGAATCCGACTTTACGCGAAGCACTGCGCGGGCGCGGGTCACTCTGGGCCAAACCACGGGACGGAATCTGACGGCGGCGCAGAAGCAGACGGTGGAACGGATTCGAACCTTTCTCCAGCAGGCGGAGCAGGCGAAAAGCGGAGACCTCGCCACCGCCGTGCAGTTGGCGCGAAGGGCCGATCTGCTGGCCCAGGATCTCCGCAAATCCCTGCAATAGGTTAATTGCGCGCGGTGGTCACCTTTGGCGTGGCGAGGTAGCCGGTAACTGTGTCCTTCTGCACTTCATTCACTACCAGTTCGTAGGGCTGGCGTGCCTTCGATGTGTAGAACTGAACTGGCTCGTTAACGCTGCGGTCTTTCTTCTCGACGCGCTTATCGTCGGCCATCACGTCCAGCGTGAAGCGGTTGTGCCGTGGATCGGTCTTCCTGACGACGACTTGAATATCACCGACCTTGTGCGGAGCGGCATCGCGGGAAATTGTGAACTCGAAAATATTCCTGTCCCCGAGATCGCGCAGAGTCTGGATTTCTTTGGCTTTGGTGGCGATCAGGCCGCTGATCTGGCCCATATCGCCGCGCGTGCGCTGCAGATCGGTCTGGGTCTGTGCGAGATCGGTTCGGGCCGAATCCACATCGTTCCTCACGGTGCCAACCTGCGTGGTGATGCCATCGAGCCGGGTCGAAGCCTCATTGGCCGATGCCTTGACCTGGCCCAGTTCTGTCGTCAGTTCCTGGGCCTGCTGCGCCATCTTGCCTGCCACCAGATCCGCATGATGGGCGGCGAGACTCTGCGCTTTCGCCATGCCTTCATTCGTGTCTTTCTGCGTCTGCTCCATTTCATCGCGGAGCGTTTGGAGGGCGTTCTGCAGTTCCGAATCGGACTGGCTCAACTGAGCCCGCAGCCCCGCGCCGTCCTGCTGGGAAGCGACGAACTGCCGGCGCAGGTTTTCCATTTGTGTGCCCAGATAGATCGTAGATCCGCCGGCCATAAACAGTCCTACCGCCAAAAGGAGCAGCCAGATCGTATTCAGGGAGGGGCGCGGAATATTTGTTTCTTCGTTCATGATTGTGTGCCTCGGTGCGGCGTGAACGCACGATTGATGCCATACGGTAAAACCCGTTATTCAATTGCTCAGGGCAATAAACAGGGCGCGATGTGGTATTTCTTACCGGTAGAACTTCTGGGTACCATGGTCGTTATTGGTCTGCTGTGGTGGCGCAGGCGGTTTCGCCAGGCGGTTTCGCCAGGCGGTTTCGCCTGCGTTCTTGCCGGCAATCATGGTACGCTGCGCCCATGACTACCCTCATTCTCGTGCAGGTCGCCGGAAATCACAGGGTAGGCTGGTAAGTTATGGCCACCGACCTAAGTATCAAAGTGAACGAGCGATCGTGGAAGATCGCCGCCGCGCCGGATACCCCGCTGCTGTACGTTCTTGCCAATGAACTGCAATTGCAGGGTCCGCGATTCGGCTGCGGACTCGCCCAGTGCGGATCCTGTTCGGTGTTGGTCAACGGCGTAGAGACGCGCTCGTGCGTGACGCCTGTTTCCGCGGTCGCGGGGAAGTCGGTGACGACGCTCGAAGGGTTGCCTGCATGGTATGCGTCGCAGAAGAAATTGAGTGCGGCGCCCGCGCTGCATCCCATGCAGCAGGCCCTGATCGACGAACAGGCCGTGCAGTGCGGCTATTGCTATAACGGCATGATCGTCAAGGCTTCGGAGCTGCTTTCGAAGAATCCCCATCCCACGGACGCGCAGATTCGCACCGCCATGAACGGCCATCTGTGCCGCTGCGGAACGTATCCGCGAATTATAAAAGCCATCCTCAGGGCTTCGAAAACCATGGCCGGAGGCGCGGCATGAGCGAGTTTCCGCGGCGCGATTTCCTGAAAGCCGGCGGCGCTCTGATCGTCGGGTTCAATCTCAGTGAGGCGTTGTTTGGACAAAGCCATCTGGATACGGTTTCAAAGGCCCCAACACCCGGGCCGCCGGATGCGAAGCTAATCGACACCTGGCTCGCCATCCACGCGGATAACACGGCGACGATCTTCATCGGCTTCGCCGAACTCGGCCAGGGTAATTCGACCGCGCTGCTGCAGGTTGCCGCCGAAGAGCTCGACATGGATATGAGCCAGCTCAAGACCGTCCGGCTCGATACCAGCATTACGCCCAACCAGGGCGGCACGTATTCGAGCGCGTCGATCCAGCGCGGCGGGCCGCAGGTTCGAACCGCCGCCGCCGAAGCGCGTCTCGCACTGCTGCAACTGGCTTCGAAGAAACTGGGCGCGCCGGTGGAAAGCCTCGACGGTAGCGGGCGGCGTGGTGTCGGCTTCCGGCAAATCCGTTACCTACGGCGAGTTGACCGGCGATAAGCCGTTGCATGTTCCGTTCACCGGGACCGCGCCCGTGAAGCCGTTCGCGCAGTACAAGCTCGTTGGAACGGGAATTCCGCGCAACGACATTCCGGACAAAGTCGCCGGCCGGTATGTTTATATGCAGCACGTGCGCGTGCCGGGCATGCTGCACGGCCGTGTGGTGCGCCCGCGGGGTCAGCGCAATTATGGGGCGGGCGCGAAGGTTCTCGATATCGACGAAACCTCGATCCGCAATATTCCGCGGCGCGCGGGTGTTGCGCAAGGGCGATTTCGTTGGCGTTGTGGCGGAAAACGAATGGGATGCCGTCCGCGCGGCGCAGCAGTTGAAAGTGACCTTCGAGAATGTGACGGCGCTCCCCGGCCACACGCGGCGTGCACGAAACAATGCGCGCGGCGAAGACTACGGATCGGGTGGTGCTCGAACGAGGCGACCTGGGCGCTTTCGGAGGAGCGGCGCACGTCGTGGCGCACAGCATTCAGGGCCCTTATCAGGCGCATGCGCCCGTTCGGTCCGAACTGCGCGTTGGGCGATGTGACGGCCGATTCCGCGCTGGTGATCTGCTCGACGCAGGATGTCTACGCCACGCGCACGAATATCGCGCGCATTACGGGACTGCCCGCCGAAAAGGTGTCGCGTGCAGTATTACGAGGGCTCGGGGACTTACGGACATAGCTGCTATGACGATGTAGCGCAGGCGGCAGCCATCCTTTCCCAACTGGCGGGCAAGCCGGTTCGTCTGCAGTTCATGCGCTGGGATGAGCACGGATGGGATAACTATGGCCCGCGCGCATGTCGGTGAAGTGCGGGCAGCCGTGGATGGGGCGGGCAGGATCGTCGCGTACGAATATCACGGCTGGCAGCACAACTGGAGCCTGGTCGAAACATCGGAACAACTGGCGTTGGGACGGGCGCGCGGCGGAGTGGCCGGGAGCGGCTGCACAGGGCGTCAGCGCGAGCGCATCTGGGTGCGATTTACGACGTGCCCAATCTGCGGCTCGTGAATCATCAGGTGCCCGGAGCGGGGTTGCTGAAAGGCGCATGGCTTCGCTCGCCGCTCGACCTTTCGCTTGCGTTCGCCTCGGAGCAGGCCATCGACGACCTGGCTCGTCTCTCCGGGCATGGATCCGTATGCTGTTCCGGCAGCAAGAACATCAAAGACCCGCGCTGGCTGGGCGTGCTGGATGCGGCGGCAAAAGCAGCGAACTGGACGCCTCGCGTTGCCGCGTCGAATCTGTCGAAGGCGAAAGTCGTTACAGGGCGCGGGATCGGCCTCGGAACGCACCTTGTTTCCTACGGCGGCGCGGTGGCCGAGATCGAAGTAAATCGGGAGACCGGCGTGGTGGTCGCGAAGCATCTGTATGGCGCGATCGATGCCGGGCAAGTGGTGAATCCCGGCGTTCGTCGAAAACCAGATCGGCGGCCAGCTGGTGCAGACCGCCAGCCGGATGTTCAAGGAAGAAGTAACGTTCAACGAAACGGGCGTCACCAGTCTCGATTGGAACAGTTATCCGATACTGCGATTCGAGGAGTGCCCCGAGGTGACAGGCGTGGTGGTGCAGCAGCTGGATCAGAGGTCGACCGGCGCGGGCGAGGAAGTGATGGCGGCGGCCGCGGGCGCGATCGCGAATGCATTTTTCGACGCTACGGGCGTCACGGATGAAGGAATATCCGCTTCACGCCGAAGCGCGTTCTCGCCGCGCTGGGATAGCAACAGGTGGTAAGTGGCGCACGCACTTTGCGTGCCGTGTCGATACTCATATCGACACAGAGCTGAGAGCGTACGCCACGAATGCACACAACTTCCAGAAAAGCTAACCGCCTTAAAGGCGATGGGATCGGACCGGGGTTTGTAAACAGGCGGTTTCGCCAGTCGTTCCCTATTTGCAGGACTTCTGCCGCGGGCTGACAGGCAACTGTTAACATGGGTTCGTCAGGTTTCGGGCTCCGTGCAATGGGCGGCTGCAAACCCCGCCAGGTCTGGAAGGAAGCAACGGTAGTGGCTTACCCCGTGTGCCGCGGATTACCCGGAGCCTGGCGATTAAGCTTCGAACCGGCCCTCCCCATGTACCAGGTCATCGCGCGCAAATATCGTCCCCAGTCGTTCGACGATGTGCTGAACCAGGAGCACATCAACACCACTCTGCGCAACGCGATCGCGCAGAACCGCATCGCGCACGGCTACATCTTTTCCGGCCAGCGCGGCACCGGCAAGACCACCACCGCGCGCATCGTCGCCCGCTGCCTCAACTGCGAAAAAGGCCCGACCGATCAGCCCTGCGGCGTCTGCGCGAGCTGCCTCGAAGTCACGGCCGGCGGATCGGTCGACGTGATCGAAATCGACGCGGCATCGAATCGCGGCATCAATGAGATGCGCGAACTGCGCGAGAACGTCCGCTATCAGCCCGCGCGCGACCGCTACAAGATCTTCATCGTCGACGAAGCGCACCAGATCACGAGCGAGGCTTTCAACGCGCTGCTGAAGACCATCGAAGAGCCGCCGCCAGTGGGCCGTTTTCATTCTCTGCACCACGGAATCGCACAAGATTCCGGCGACGATCGCGTCGCGCTGCCAGCACTTCAGCTTTCGCTCGGTCGATTTCAACGACCTGATCGAGCGCATGCGCGAGATCTGCGTCGCGGAAGGCATCGAAGCCGACGACGAGGCGCTTTCCGTCATCGCGCAGTCGGGCGAAGGTTCGGTGCGCGATTCGCTTTCGGCGCTCGATCAGGCGATCGCGTGCTGCGGCAACAAGCTCGAAGCCGCGCAGGTGCGCGCGCTGCTCGGGTGCGTTCTCGCTGGATGCGATGGCGCAGGTTACGACGGCGCTGGCGAATCAGGACGGCGGCGCGGTGCTTGCGCTGGTGGACGAACTGGAGCGCAATGGCGGCAGTCCGCAGCATTTCTCGCGCGAGCTGTCGCGCTATCTGCGGAATCTTCTGGTCACGAAGATCTCCGGCGCCGATTCGCGGCTGGTGACGGCGAGCCCTTCGGAGCGCGCGGAGATGGCGCGCATCGCGGCGGCCTTCAGCGAGGAAGATCTCACGCGTTATCTGCAGCTGGCGCTCGATCTGTTCCGCGATTTGCAGTTTTCGCTGCAGCCGCGGTTTCATCTGGAGATCGGGTTGCTCAAGATGGTGCAGGCGGGCAAGCTGATTTCGATTGAAGAGGCGCTGGCTTCGATTGGGCACCGCCAGCCGCCGCGCCCGCGACAGCGCCGAAGCCCGTAGCTGCCACGTCCGCCAGCCGGTGCGCACCGGACCTTCGCCGTTTGAGATGGACCGGTTGAAGAAGGCTCCTGCGCCGCCTCCGCGGTCAGCTGCGCCACCGTCTCCCGACGACTGGCGCGCGAAACTGCATGGCGCGATGACCGAAACCGGGCTGACGTTTTCCGCCGATGCGATCGCGCAGTCCGAAGTCGCGCTGGTGAACAACGAATTGCAGATCACCGCGCCGAAACAGTTCCAGCTCGATCTGGGCCGCGAGGAAATCCAGACGGCGCTGAAGCATCTGGGTTTTCCCGCGCTGCGCTTCAAGGTAAACTTCGGTGAAGTCAAAGCGGCGCCGCGCGGCGATGCCAGAAGCCGGCGGCGAAGGAAGATGAAGTGACGGAGCGCGCGCTGGCGCATCCGGAAGTGCAGCGTTTTCGAGAACTGTTCGGCGGCGAAGTGCGCACCGTCCGCAACCTGAAGGAGCCCTGGAACGAATGAAGATGCCCGGAAACATGCAGGCCATGATGCAGCAGGCGCAGAAGATGCAGGAGAAGCTGCAGGCCGAGGTCGCCCTGATCCGCGTGGACGGCACGGCCGGCGGCGGCATGGTCAGCGTCAAGATGGACGGCCACAAGAACGTGCTCGGCGTGAAGATCGATCCGGAAGTGGCGGGCGATGTCGAGATGCTGCAGGATCTGGTGCTGGCGGCTTCGAACGACGCCGCGAAGAAGGTCGACGAGGAATCGCAGAAGAAGATGGGCGGGATGCTGGGCGGCATGGGCCTGCCCCCGGGCTGTTTTAACTCATGCCGGATTTCGCGGAGCCGCTGGCACGGCTGATCAACGAGTTCAAGCGGCTGCCGGGGATCGGACAAAAGTCCGCGCAACGCATCGCGTTCCACATCATGCGCGCCAGCCGCGACGATGCGGATCAGCTTTCGCGCAGCGATTCTGGACGTGAAAGACAAGCTCACCATCTGCGCGATCTGCAACAACATCAGCGACGCCGAGCTATGCCAGTATTGCCGCGATCCGCAGCGCGATCAGAAGGTCGTGTGCGTGGTGGAAGATCCGAATAATATCGTCGGGATCGAAGTCACGCGGCAGTTCAACGGGCTTTATCACGTGCTGGGCGGGGCGCTTGTCGCCGCTGCGCGGGATCGGGCCGGAGCAGTTGAAGATCAAGAGCCTGGTGGACCGGATTGCGAAGGGCGGCGATCGAGGAAGTGATCGCGGCGACGAATCCGACGGTGGAAGGCGAGGCGACCGCGGTCTATTTATCGAAGCTGCTGAAGCCGCTCGGCATCAAGGTCACGCGCATCGCCATGGGCGTGCCGGTCGGCAGCGATCTGGAGTTCGCCGACGAAGTCACGATGTGGAAGGCCATGGAAGGCCGGCGCGAGATCTGAGAATTAGCGCCATCACAACTGTCAAAAATATATTTCCGCCGCCCGCATCTCGCTGAAACAAAACCAATTTAACCAAACCTCCTCCTCGGTCGTCGGGCCCTCCCGGCACGCCTTTTCCCACCGCCCATGCTACTTTGCTAATCGGGAGCGGATCTTTGCCGGCCGCTCTCAGTATTTCCTGGCCAGGAAACGTCGAATTGAGGAGGGCTTACGGTTGCTGCACGAGGGGGCTTCCGACGGAAGAACATTCAGGCTGGCTTGAATAGCATCGACTCAAGCGAAAGACGGAGGGTTTCGGTACCAGAGAGTGGGAGTTGTCGAAACGGGATTTTACCTCGCGCTATCAACATCGCGGGCACACTTGGTCCTGTAGATACCGCTTAATTCATTGGCGGCCGTCGTCCGTCGCAGACGAACGGCCCATCTTGTCCCCACGATGCGGCCGTTGTCAAAGAGTCGCTTCTGGCCAGCAGTTTAACCAAACTGACCCCCGGCCGCGCCGACGTCCTTTTCGTCGGAAGTTCTTTGAGATCCGAATATTGCTTTACCGCCCGCTGTGGGACAAGTGTCGGCGCATGGTCGCGATACCCCGCGCCATTATGGCTTTTTCTTATCTGTGTTCATTCGTGTTGATCCGTGGCCATATTGTCTTTTTCCCTTACCAGATCATCCAGCGCCGCAAAAACCGGTAGTGTTGCCATCTAGCGGATCAGTTCGGTAATCCGGTCGGCGTCGTTCGGGACGACGATCGGCTGTTGCCGAAAGTCGGTGCGATCGTACGAATCGTCCGGCGCTTTCAACTGGCCCGTGTGATAGCGATAAATGTAATCCGGATCCTTGAGAACATTGCCGGTAAGCACGGCCACCACATCGGCATCGCGTGAAATCACCCCTTTGGCGGTCAGCTTCCGAATCCCCGCGAGCGTGGCGGCGGAAGCCGGTTCGCAGCCGATGCCGCACTGGCCGATGATGGCTTTCGCGTCCGCGATCTCCTGCTCGGTGACGCGCTCGACCACGCCGTTTGTCGTCTCGATTTCGAACTGGGCTTTCGGCCACGAGACCGGGTCGCCGATCTTGATCGCGGTCGCCAGCGTTTCCGGATGCTCCTGCGCACGAAACGGCTTCTTGCCCTTCGCGCGCATGTATTCGTAGAACGGGCTCGCGCCTTCCGCCTGCACGACGGCGAGCCGCGGCAGGCGGTCGATGAATCCCAGCTCATGCATCTCGCGCAGTCCTTTGCCGAACGCCGAAGTGTTGCCGAGATTGCCGCCCGGCAGCACGATCCAGTCCGGCGCCTGCCAGTCGCGCTGATCCATCATCTCGATCACGATCGATTTCTGGCCTTCGATGCGAAACGGATTGATCGAATTCAGCAGATAGATTCCCAGGCGCTCGGCCAGCACGCGCACCAGCGCCAGGATCTGGTCGAAATTCGCTTCCACCTGAAACGTCTTCGCGCCGTACTCGAGCGCCTGCGCCAGCTTGCCGTACGAGATGTTGCCGTGCGGGATGAAGATCAGCGGCTCGAGTCCGCCGGCGCTGGCATAAGCCGCCATCGAAGCCGAAGTGTTGCCGGTCGAAACGCAGGCCACGCGCTTCATGCCCAGCCTGCGCGCCTGCGCAACGCCGCCCGTCATGCCGTTGTCTTTGAACGAACCCGTGGGATTGAAGCCCTGATGCTTGAAGGTGATGCTGTGCAAGTCCGCCATACTCGGCCGCGCGCGGGCCGCTCGAGCAGCGGCGTGTTGCCTTCGCGCAGAGTCACGATGTGCCGGTCGTCGTCGATGAAACGGAAAAAGCTCGCGGTAGCGCCAGACGCCGCTCTGGCACAGCGGGGCGTTCGACATGCGGCGCTCGCGCCAGGTCTTTTTCAGCGCCGCGGCGTCGAGGCTCGCCGAAATCATAGCGGGCTTCGAGCAGGCCGCCGCATTTCGGGCAGTTATAGAGGACGGCGGTGATGTCGTAGCGCGCACGGCACGCGGCGGTTGAAACAGGCGAGATGCGATTGCATGGGAATTCTGATTCTAGCGTCGCAGCACGCTGGAACGCGGGATCGAGCACCGCTTTGGCGTTCGCGACCGTCACCGGCACCGAAAATGGCACCGGCTCGGAACTGGTCCGAATCTCGCCGAATCACTTTGCCCCGGCCGGTCTGAATCTCGACCGGCACCGTGACGCTGAAATCGTCCGGAACCTCGGATTGAGTGACGCGTGCCGGTGAGCTTCCACGCGCCCGGGCTTTCCTTTCACCGAATAGCTCAGCTTCAGGGCCGGCAATCCGGTGCCGTAAACCCACTGATCGAAGAAATTCTCCAGCTTCGGATCCGGGCGACCTTTCGGCAGGAACTCCGCGCAAAGCAGGCGGAACTGCTCCGTGTCGATGGTCTTCCATTCATAGCGGCGGCGCAGTTCGGCGAGCATTTTCGTAAACTGCGCATCGCCCATGCGCCGCCGCAGCATGTGGATGATCCACGTCCCTTTGCCGTATGCGACCGCAATCCAGCGCGTTCGGGTTGTTCGAGCTTTCGAGACGCCGCCCCTGCACCACGGGACCCTCCGACTCGGTGGTCTCGCCATCGGGTCCTTTGGCCAGCAGTTCGCGGCGGTATTCATCGAGAATGCGGTCGATGAACTTCGTTCCGTTCCGGCTTTCGAGGAACATCAGGGCGGAATAATTCGCCAGCGCCTCCATCAGCCACTCGTGATGGTATCCGTTCGCCGTGACGATGTTGCCCCACCACTGGTGCGCCGCCTCATGCGCGCGCAGCAAGGCTCGCTATAGAACACCTGCTGCCAGGCCGGCATCAGAGACAGCGGCCGCACATTCACCGGCAGATAGGAGAGCGTGGGGAGGTAAATCATGCCCGCGAACCCCTGCCCGAAGCGGCCGGGCAAAGGGGAAACCTCGATGCGGCTGAGCGGCGGCTCGCCAAAGCGCGCCCGGAAAAAGTCCACGGCGGCCGCGATCTCATTCGCCACTTGCGACAACTGAGCATCACGGATCGATCGACCGGCTGGGCCGCGGCGAGGTTCGGGCCTGTCGCCGCTGAGATCGCCGAGACCACGCGGGACGCGCCGCCGCAACGGGTTGCCTGAGGTGGTGTCGAGCGGGCGCGGGGTCGGGCGGACGGGCGCGCAACGCGTCCTCCACTTCGCGATTGGCGTTGACCTCGATCTGCATGCCGCCGTGCTCCACGAGTCTTCGCGTCGTACCGCCCGAGGTTGAACGCCAGCATGTCCAGGCGCCCGTCGGGAACGCGCCGCGTGATGCGGACATCCCCTTCGGTCCGGTCCTCAATGACAGGCCCGGCGCTGACCAGGTCGAGGGTTTTCGGATAACGACAGGTGACATCATAAGCGTGCGAACTGGGTGCCGCGGTCCGGATACCAGGTTCCGCGCGAAGTGACGAAGTAAACCTGATGGCCGGCATCGAGAACCACGTTGCCTTCGTGGTGAATCTCGATTTCGTGCTCGGAGCCCGGCGCGAGCGGCTGCGGCGGGAACCACCAGCAGGAGCTCGTTGCCGCTCGTCCTGGACGAATCCGTTGCGCACGGATTCGCGCAGTAAGACCTCCGCCGGGGCGCCATCGATCGTGGCTTCCGTGGTGCGCATCTGCGCCGAAAGGTCGAACGGGATCGCGTGGCGCGAGTCGCCGGTGGTCCTGATCCGGATGCGGGTGATGCAATGCAGCGTGAAGGATGCGTCCAGAGTCGCATCGATCCGATAGCTGAGAATCTCTTCTTCCGGCGCGGGCGCGGCGAGATTGCGGCTGGCTGCCGGCGCGCAAAGCTGGTCCATGTGTCCCAGTATGTTTTGCCGTCGCGGGTGTTGATCTGGCCGGCGCTGAGCTGCTCGGAGCCGCGGCCATCGTAAGCCACGTCGAAGTTGCCGAGCTTCTTCCCCTGGATGATCGCTTCGAAGAACCCGCTGCCCTGCGCTGGTGCGGCGATCGAGCAGATCGAGAACCAGGCGCGATCTCAAAGCTGCCGGTGAGATTGGCCAGAGTGGCGGACCACTGGTCGGAGAGCAACGCGCCCACTTCGGGCGACGGCCGTGGCTTCGCCCTTTGCGCGGATCTGTTCCGCCAGACCGCGCGCCTGAGCCTCGGTGAAGAGGAAGATGGCGTTGGTGAAATGTTCGTCGAGGTTGGGCGAACCCGTGTAGCTGGCGAGCGCTTTGCGTTCCGACCGGTTGGGCGGCAGCAGGAGAACTTCGGCGTCGCCGCCTTCGACCTCGGCGGAAAAAACCGCGGCAATCGGGGCGCCGTTCACGGGTTTGCCGAACATGAGGTAGCCGTCGGTGAGGTAGAACTGGGCGTCTTCCTCGGAGATTTCGAGATCGCGACGTGATAGCAGGCGTGACCGGTCGAGACCGGCGGCGAGAACCGCCCGTCCGAGGTCGGCGGCAGCGTGCGATTGAGCAAACGCCGGGCAGACGAGCGTAACCGCCAGGAACCCGGCAATAGCGAAGCGGCACATGACGACCCGTTGACGATTATCTCAGGACGGGATCCGCTGTAGTAAGATAATGAACTTAACCCACCAGAAGGTTCCCGAAATGCAGAACGCGTTGTTAGCAAGATTTATCGAAAAGAAGCGCCGCGCCGGTCTGACGGAATTCCGTCCCGGCGATACGATCAAGGTTCACGTCAAGATCAAAGAAGGCGAAAAAGAGCGGATTCAGGTGTTTGAAGGCACCGTAATCGCGCGGAAGAACACCGGCATGGGCGAGACCATCACCGTCCGCAAGGTCAGCTTTGGCCAGGGCGTGGAGCGCATTTTCCCTCTGAACGCCCCGATCATCGACCATATCGACGTGGTCCGCACCGGCAAAGTGCGCCGCTCCAAGCTTTATTACCTGCGTAAACTCAAGGGCAAGGCCGCGCGCCTCAAGGAACGCTACCTAACCCCGTCCGAGGGCTTCCCATGGCCCGTGGCGCACCAAAACAGCAAGCCACCGCGCTGGAAGTGCCAGGGTCATCGTCGAGCGCGAATTGCGTGCCCGCGGATTCCGTTTTATTGCGGGGGCTGGACGAAGTCGGACGAGGATCTTTGTTCGGCGCCGTTGTAGCGGGCGCGGTGATTCTTTCGCCCGAAGCGCCCATTCGCGGCCTCAACGACAGCAAACAGATTGAACCGGAGCGCCGCGAAACTCTGGCCGCGCGCATCCGCGAACGGGCGGTTGCGTGGGCCGTCGCGGCGGTTGACGCCGCCACCATCGATCGCATCAACATCTACGAAGCCTCCCGGCTGGCCATGAAAATGGCGGTCGAGCAACTGACTCCCGCCGCGGATTTCGTACTCGTCGACGCCGTGCCGCTCGATGTTCCCCTGCCCCAGCAGCCGCTGATCCAGGGCGACGAGCGCTGCCATGCCATCGCGGCCGCTTCCATCATCGCCAAGGTTTACCGGGACCAGATGATGCGCGAGTGGGACAAGTTCTATCCCGAATACGGCCTCAGGAATCACAAAGGCTACCAGTCGCCGGAGCACCTGGCCGCCATTGCAGACTCATGGGCCCACTCCGCTGCACCGCTTCAGCTTCGAACCGGTGCGCCGGCACGCGTTGTTTTCCCCTCTTCCGACGAGATCGCCAGATGGAGATGTTCGCCGCGGTTTGAGCACCACGCCCATGAGCGAGCCTCCCGCGGAAGCGCCCGATCCGCAAATCGGCCCAGCCGATCGTTCCGCACCGGTTCGGGCTGGTTTTCGCGCCTGAGTTCCGTGCTTTTCATCATTTTCTGTTTTGAACTCGGCCTTTTCCTGCTGATTTATCCGTGGACCGATGGGTGGGGCGACAATTATTTCGCCTGGGCGGTTTCCGGCAGCGTTCAGACTACCTGGCACGGATTCTGGAACAACAGCTATGTGCGCGGCGGCGTCAGCGGTTTGGGGATCGTAAATCTCTGGATCGCAATTCTCGAAGTGTTCCGCCTGTTCACGCGCAATCGCCGGGCCCGCGGCTGATGAGGACGAGCTGAGGGATGAATATCGGCGAGGCGCTTTCCTTCAGTCTTCTTGCCCTGCGACAAAACCCGGTGCGATCGTTCCTGACGGGTCTCGGCATGGTAATCGGCACCGCGTCCGTGATCCTGGTCGTGACGATTTCGCTGACCAGCCAGAACTATATTCTCGATCAGATCGAAGGCGTGGGTTCGAACATGATCTTTGCCTCGTATGAGGTGGGAACCCAGTCTTCTTCCGCCGAGGTCAACGGAGATTTCATCAAGATATCCGATGTGCAGGCGGTCCGCGAAGAGCTTTCCGGGCGCATCGTGGCGGCGACAGGGATCGAGACCAATTACGACACCATGTTCCTCAACGGGAAAGAGGAAAGGCTCCTGGTGATCGGGTCGGACGAATTCTACAAACCCGTGCGGAACCTGGTGGTGCTTGCCGGCAGGTTTCTCGACGCCAGCGATGTCGATCTTCGGCAGAAGGTCGCGCTGATGACGGAAAAGCTGGCGAAACGGCTATATGGCAGTCAGAACGGCGCGCTGGGGCAGACGATCAAGATTCACGGCCTGCAGTTCACTGTGATTGGCACGTTCAGGGAGAAGGTGGAAAGCTTCGGGCAATCCGAATTGAATGCCGAAACCGTGGTGATTCCGATCACCGTGCTGCAGTATTTCATGCGCGTGGAGCGCATCGACCCTCTGTATGTCCAGGTGCGCTCGCCGCAGGATGTGGAAGCGGTGACTGGCGCAGGTGAAGGAGATCCTGGAAAGCCGCCACCGCGCGGGCGCCGGCGTACAAAGTCGAAAATCTCACTGGGATTCTGAATGCCGCGAAAGGTATTTCGACGAGTGCTGAGCGCGGTGCTGGTGCTTGTTTCCGCGATCGCGCTGGTGATTTCCGGCATCGGCATCATGAACATTATGCTGGTCACTGTGACGGAGCGGACACGCGAGATCGGCGTACGAATGGCCGTCGGCGCGTCGCGCCGCGAGATCCTGCTGCAGTTTCTCACCGAAGCCATCCTGATCAGCGTGGGAGGCGGCGCGGTCGGGATTGTGGCGGGAGTCGCGCTGCCGCTGAGCGTGCAGTATTTCGTGGAAAATATCCAGATCCCGATTTCGCTCTGGTCCGTCGGGATCGCGTTCACCGTTTCCAGTCTGGTGGGCCTGATCTTCGGCATTCTGCCGGCCAGCCGCGCATCGAAGCTGAACCCGACGGAAGCACTGCGCTACGAATAGTTCCGTTACTTCCACGCCCCGAGAACCGGCGCAGGAGGATCAGTTCACCGACGTGGTAAGCGTTGTGGTCTGCCATCTGCAGCGCCTCACGCAGCAGAGTCTGCCCTTCGCCGTGTGGAAACGGCGTGAAAAGATCCGACTTCGGATCGAGCACCAGCTCACGCATCGCTTTAAGATCGCGCTGGAAAGACTTCAAACTGTTGTCCCAGGCGGCTGCGCTTTCGGGTTCCGGGCTCTTCGGCCAATACCCGTCCGGCCATTCGGGTGAGACATGTTTTGGATCGCGGCTGAACTCGAGCATGTCCCACTGGGCGATGCGGAGATGCTCGAGCAGTTCCCAGGCGCTGTGCGCCGCGGCGCCCGATCGCTCCGCGGTCTGACACCCCGCAGTTTGGCGGGCAAACCTGCCACGAGCGGCGTCGAAATCGGCATGAGCGCCATGGCCGGAAAGCAGCCGGTCCAGTTCGGCGCGAAGAGATTGAAGGGAGTCCATGCACGTATCATATGGGTTCCGGCATGTGGCTGACGATCCCCAATTTGCTGACTTTGGTGCGGATCGTCATGACGCCGTTCATTCTGATCGAACTTTCCAAAGGCCAGGTATCTGGCCGGGGGCTGGATGTTCGGCGCGCGCCGCATTCACGGACATTCTGGACGGCGGGCTCGCGCGGCGTTTCGGCGGGCAATCGAAAATCGGCCAGTACTTCGATCCGATCGCCGATAAAATTCTGCTGAGCTGCATTTACATCGGTCTGGCGATGGCCGGCGCCGTTCCCCTGTGGATCGTGGTGTTGATATTCGCGCGCGATCTCTGGATACTGGCGCTCTCGGCCATCGCGCTGGGTCTCACCGAATTCCGCGATCTGCAGCCGAGCGTCTGGGGTAAAGCCAGCACTTTCTTTCAGATCATGGCAGCGGTCGCGGTGATGGCGGCGCGCGCGTACGATAACGCCTGGTTTCTGAGAATTTCCACCGTTCTGCTGGGCGCCGTGGCGGTTCTGGCGGCCGTCAGCGGAATCGATTACAGTCTGCGGGGCGTGGCCTATCTGCGCCGCAGATCGCCGCCCGTTCTGGAGGAGCGTTGACCTGAGGCGTTCGCTGGGAGTACGCTAAAGACGGAGCCGTCGCATGAGCCGCTACGTTCCCGCCCGCCATTACATCTCCTTCGGAATCGTGGCGCTGGCGCTTGCCGGTTTCGCAGGCTGGCTCGGGCTTTATTATTCCTGGACTCCCGCGCTCGTGCCTTCCGCGCTCTTTTTCCTGACTGCCGCGCTGTTGCTGATTCTGGCGTTCCGGCCCGCGATCAAGGTGTATGACGCGCATCTGGAAATCGGCAAGAAGATCATCCCGTGGCAGGACGTGCGCCGCGTCGACCGCACCAACTGGATCTCCCCGCTGGTGGTAAAACTGGCGCTCTACGACGACGATACGGTGGTGCTGGTTTATCCCGGTGAAGTGGATTGCTGCAAGCACCTGCTCCGCACGCTGCGGCAGATGTCGACCAACGCACTGATCGATGGCACGCCGTACCGCCAGTACTGGGGCGAACTGCTGGGAACCAGCGAAGCGAAGCAGTTGAATGCGCCGCGCTACCGCGTGCTGCGCCCGGAAGACGAAGAAGAAGTGGAGCGCCTGTATTTCCTCCTGAAAACCGTCGGCCACATCGATCCCCGCAGTTCCGGCCCGCGCAATTCGGGCGATGAGCGGTAGGCCGTTGCCTCAGTGAAACAGCCCCGCCGGGTTGCTGTATCCGGCATCGTGGCTCTCCTTGCCGCGCTGTCGTGCTTGTCTTTTCCGGCCGGATTCTGTGGTCGCTGGGGGCGATGCTCGATCAGCAGCGAACCACCGCAAAAGGCCGATATGATCGTCGTCATCGGCGGCGACGCCCGCGGCAATCGGATCCTGAAGGCCGCCGAACTGGTCCGGGAGGGCTACGCCCCGAGAGTGCTGGTCAGCGGACAGGACGACGTCTACGGTCATCATGAAAGCGATCTCGCGATCGACTTCGCCGTTCGGCACGACTATCCTCGCGACGAATTCATCGCTTTCCGTTATCCGGCATTGAGCACCGTGGACGAAGCGCGCGCCGACGTCGCGGAACTGCGCAAACTGGGTGTGCACAGGTACCTTCTGGTCACGAGCGTTTATCATACCGCTCGCGCCAGCCGGATCTTCCGGCGTGAAGGCGCTGGCCTTGAGATGCATGCCGTTTCCGTCCCGGATCGCTACTGGCAGAACGGCGAATGGTGGAAAAACCGCGAAGGGCGGAAGATCTGGTTTTACGAATTCCTCAAAACGATTGCCGATTATTTTCGGATCTGAGCTAAACGACTACCCGCTCAAGCGGGTAGGATGGGTCGTGGCGCACGCACTTTTGCGTGCCGCGTCGACATTCGTGTCGACGCCCGGCGCATTCGCGGAAGAAACCGGTGTCGAGAAAAGTCTCGACACGGCACGCTGGAGAGCGTGCGCCACATCGGTCAAAGCAAAGGGGACCCGGCGATGGAATCTAAACCGGGGCCGCTTCGAGAACCAGTTGATCGCCTTTTTGGGTGTTCGTCCGATCGATCGTGCCGGGCGGAAGCTCCAGAATCGAGTGCGCGGCCAGACACATCGAGACCCGCCAGGGAACCAGGCGGCGGACGACCGCGCGAACCTTTTTTTCGCGGTCGAGATAAACCAGATCGATCGGGAACTTCATGAAGAATGTGTGCACCGATTCGCATGGAACGATCCACAGCCCCGCGCCATCGTCGAGCCCGCTGTGCTTCAGCAGGCCGACCCTGCGCTCGGAGCTGGTTTCGGCGCTATCGATCGCGCTGCCGATCAGCGTCCCGCGCGTTGTATTGCTTACCTGGTATTTCAACTCGCCTTTCTTATAGCATGAATGCCGGACACGGGAAACCTATACGCTGGTAAACTGGACAGATCCAGCCGCCTGGGATACCGTAGAGGCATGGTGAAAGTTCTCCTTTTCTTCGCCATCTCAGTCTGATGAAACTCATCCGAGGCGCTCCCGGCAGCGGCAAGACCGCGCTGGTTTTCCACGAATTCAAAGCCGCGCTGCGTGAGGGCCGGCGGGATATCCGTATCGTCGTTCCCACAGCGACGCTGGTTCGCCATTTTCAACATGAACTGGCGCGCGACGGCGTGGTCTTTTCGCCGCACTCCGTCATCTCGCTGAGCCGCTTCGTGAAGGATCGGGCCGCGGGAACAGAGCTTGTTCCCGATGGCCTTCTGCACGCCATCGTGCGGGATACGCTACGGCGGGATCGCTTCCCCGAATTCGCGGCGGCGGTCGCGGCGACCGGCGGCATGGCCGCGGTCGCCCTCGACACCATCGGTCTCTTCGAAAACGCCGCATGCACCCCGGACCAGCTCGCGAACGTCCGCAGGCTGGGTTCCCAGGCGAAGGCGTTCGCGCGATTGTGGCGGGCGGTAAGCGACCATGTCCACGACTGCGGGTATTCCCTGCGCACGGACGTGTTGCGGGCCGCGGCCGCGAACCGGGAGCCTGCAAGGATCTGGCTGGACGGGTTTCTCAATTTCAGCCCGCTCGAGCGCGAGTTCGTGAGCTCGCTCGCGAAAGTCTGCGACGTTACGCTGACCGTTGACGGATTCTCCCGCGGGCGATGAGATTCGCCGGTTCGCGCTCCAACTCGGCGCCGAAGAACGCCTGCTGCCCGGCGCATCGCGAAAACCGGCGACGACACTGATCGAGGCCCCGACGCTCGAACGCGAGGCGGATGAGATCGCCCGTCGCATCATCGCGCTGCATGAGCGGGGAACGCCGTTCCGCGGGATCGGCGTTGCGCTGCGCGACCCAAGAACGTACCTGCCGCTGCTGCAAGGGACCTTCGAGCGATTCGGAATTCCCGCGCACTTCTATTTCAGCCGGCCGCTGCGGAAGCATCCCGTGGCGGTCTTCCTCGGAGGTCTGATCTCAGGCGCTTTGAGCGATTGGAGCTTTGAATCGGCGCTCGAAACGCTGCGCGCGCATCCGCGATGGGGCCGTAGCGCCGATTTTGACCGGTTCGATTTCGCCGTTCGCGAAGCCATGCCCGGGCACGGCGCCGCGGCGCTGCTGGAACTCTGCGAACGGGATTGGCTCCGGGAAGAGATCGCCGTCTGTTTGAAAACGGAAGAGTGGAAGAACAGACCGCGGAAGCCCGCCGAATGGCAGGCAGCGTTCGAAGCTCTGGCAGCGGGGCTCTACCGTCCCGGCGTCCTCGATACCCCGCGCGACCACGCCGGAGTCGAGGTGGCCCGCAGTCACGTCGCGGCGCTGCGTTCCTGGTCGGCGGCGATCGCGTCCGCGGCCGCTTTCTGGAACTCCCCGGATCAACCTGTTTCGCTTGAGGAATTCTGGCGTGTCGCGGCGGATGTGATCGAAAGCGCCGTGATTCAGCCCGCGGGCGACCGCGCCGGCGTCGTCCACGTGATGAGCGTCTACGAAGCGCGCCAATGGGATCTGGCGTGCGCTGTTCGTCTGCGGTATGACAGATCGGGATTTTCCGCGGCAGCATCCGCAAAATCTGCTTTTTCCGGACAGCGAAATCGACCGTCTGCGCAATGCGGGCATTCCCCTGCGCAAGGCTGCCGACACGCAACGAGAGGAAGATTTCCTGTTCGATTCGCTGAAAACGCGCGCCACGAGCTTCGCTGTTTCTCACCGTTCCGCGAAAGGGACGCTTCCGGAAAATCCGTGCAGCTGTTCCCGCTGGCTGGTAGTCGATTTCAAGGGCGAGTCCGAGCAGGCGCGCGCGTGCGTGCCCCTCCAGCGCTTCGCGCACGGAGCTCCGGGCGCGGCGGGCCGCGTGGATTCGCCGGCGCTGCAGGCCGGAATGGCGGAACTGCATCGAACGATCAGCCTGACCGCGCTCGAAGATCTGGCGCAGTGCCGGTTTAAGTTCTTCGGCGCGAAGACGCTGGGATTGAAAGAAGCTCCCGAACGGCCCGGCGAGCGACTGTCGCCTCGTACGACGGGTTCGATACTGCATCGTTGCGCTCGAGCGGTGGCTGGCCGAGAAAGGGCGCGACTTCGTCGAAGTTTTTGAGCTCGTTTTCGATGAAACGTGCCGGAAGGACCGGTTACCAGCGGGATACAAACTCGAAGTCGAGCGAATGCAGTTTTCGCGAAATCGCGCGGCGCGTGAGCGCGAACGATTTGTGGAGCACCGACGACTCCCGGCCGGAGGTCGCGCTCACAATCGGGTTGCCCGGCGGCATGACGGTCACGTGCCGCGTCGACCGCATCGATGTCTTCCCGAACGGCGATTGCGTGATCGTGGATTACAAGAGCAGCAAGACGGAGAACGTGCGAGAAACTCGTTACCAGCCGCACGCGCCTGCAGGGGCCGCTCTACGCTTTGGCCGCGCGGGAGCGGTCTGAATCTGAATCCCGTTGCGATGATCTATCTGGGCTGTCCGCGATGACAAGCGGTTTGGCTGGGGACGGATTCCAGGTACGAATCTCGAATATCAGCCGATGCCCGAGAACTGGGCTGAGAACGCGCGTATCCGTACCATCGAGCGGCTGTCCGGCTTCCTTCGCGGAGAAGTTTATGCGCGTCCCGAAGAAACCGAACCGTGCCGCTGGTGCGATTTCAGGAATGCGTGCCGTGTGGAACAGACACGCCTTGGTTGATGATCGAGGGCGCGCAGGGTGCCTGAGTTAACCGCCAGTCAGCTCGGCGCGATCGAATATCGCGGGCAGGACGCCTGCGTGGTCGCGGGACCCGGATCGGGCAAGACCACAGTTCTGGTCGAACGTTACCGCGCGCTGATCGAGGACCATCGGTTCGAGCCCGCAACATCCTGGCCATCACGTTCACGGAAAAGGCCGCGGCAAACATGAAGTCGCAGACTGGCGGAATTGTTTGCGCACGATCCCATCAGGCTGCGCGAACTGGAATCCGGATACGTTTCGACGATCCACGGCGTTCTGCGCCCGCGTCCTGCGCGAGAATGCCGATCGCCGCCGGAATCGACCCGCGTTTTTCTGTGATGGATGCGCGGGAATCGGAGGAACTGCAGTATTTCTGCCTGCAATGCCGCGCTTGATGAACTGGTGGAGCACCGGCGCCCCGAAGCGCTCGAATTGATCGAAGCGCTGCACGAACCGGATCTCGCCGGCGACGCTCAGAAACGCGTATGACGGGATCCGCTCCGCCGGAAAAACCGTCGCGGAAGTGCGGGCGATGGAGAATCCCGGCCGGCCGGTCGACCCGCGCGAAGCCGCTGGCGCACCTGCGCGGGCTGATTGCGGACTGGCCGCAGCAGTTGACGGCCGCGCAGACGGACGCAGCGCGGAGAACTGCTCGAATGGGCGCGGCAATTGGAGGAAGCCGAGGACGGCAGCCGCTGACGCGATTTCGTCCGGCTGATCGGCGAGTTTCCCTCGAACCGCACCAGGCGTGCCGGAGATCAAGGAGTTTAAGGAACGGCTGATTCCGGACATGGCCGCCTGGGCCGTCGATCGCCATACCGCACGTTTTCGCGCAGATCGTCTTCGACGTTCTCGCCGCGTTTCGAGGAACTTTACGCGAACGTAAACTCGCCGTCGGCAGTCTCGATTTCAACGATCTCGAAAAACGCACGATCGATCTGCTTCGCGGGAATGAAGAGGTGCAAAATCGCATTCGCGCGCAGTTCCGCCAGGTGATGCTCGATGAGTTCCAGGACATCAATGAGCAACAGGCCGAAGTTGATCGGCCTGGTTCGCGGCGAGGATGTGTTCTTCGCGGTCGGCGACGTCGAATCAATCGATCTACGGATTCCGCCACGCGCGGCCCGAGATTTTTCACGACTACCGGGCGCAGATCCAGAATTCCGGCAAGCACTCCAGCGAACTGCTGCATAATTTCCGCAGCCGGGCCGACATCCTGCGCTGTGTCGAAGGGCTTCTCAATGCGGCCGACGGAATCGACCCGCGCGAACTGGTCGCCGGTTCGGCATTTTCGCGCAAAACCCGGCCATCGATTGAAATCCTGAAGGTTCACGACGTCGACAAGGACGAAGCCGCAGGCAAGGAAGCCCGCTGGATCGCGCACCGGATTCTCTCGCTTCGCGGAACGCTTCAACTCGGTCCGAACGGAAAGCCCGAGATCCGCCGACTTCAGCGATTTCGCCGTCCTCTGCCGGAACAGCGAATCGATGAAGCCGATCCTCGAAGCGTTCAACCGGGCGAACATCCCGTACGTGTGCGGGCGCCGGCAATCTTTTCTTCTTTCGCGCGAAGGCCTCGATATCACCGCGCTGCTGCACATCATTGCGAATCCGCGCAACAGCATCGCGCTCGCCACGGTGCTGCGCTCGGATCTCGTCGGCATCGGCGACGAAGCTCTGCTGCGGGTCAGGCTGCTCGCCGGTTCGCTTACCTGCGGATTGAACAGGATCGCGCACGACAACACCGAAGCTGGCGGAGTTTCGCGCCCGAGGACGCGCGCAGACTGGGCGGTTTCACCGAAAAATCTGAAGCGCTGGCGGGCCGACCAGTCGGTGATACCGCTCGAAGTCCTGATCGTGCGTGCGCTGTCCGATTGCGGTTTTCAATGGATGCCCGGCACGGTGATTGCAGCCAACGTGGAAAGCTTCCTCCATCTCGCGCGGACCGGAGGTGAGGAGCGCGGGCTTGCCGGATTTTCTTCAGGAGATCGAGAGCCTGCAGAAGGCGGTCAATCTCGAATCCGACCTGTCGGACAAAGATCAGGGCAACTGCGTTCAGGTGATGACCGCGCATTCGGCAAAGGGACTGGAATTCCCGATCACGATCATCGCCGCCATGGACAAGGGCACGCAGAGGAACGCGGCTCCCGCGACTTTCACGCCCGATTTCGGTCTCGGGCTCAAATGGAGAGGCCCGGACGGCAAATCACGCGCCGCCGGGCTCGACGATTCGTGGCAGCTGCGCAACGCCGAACAGTCTGAAGGAGCGGGAAAAACGCGAGGCGAACCGGCTGCTCTATGTTGCCATGACGCGGGCGGAAGAGCATCTGATTCTGTCGTACTCGCGGCGGCAAGAACAAGCGCTCAAACTGGGCAAAGATGCGTGGACGAGTTCTTCTCACCTGGATGCGCGCGCGCCTCATCGGAACGGACCGCAGACGGAAACCGTTGACGTTGGTGAACGGAGAGCAGTTCGACGATCTCCGATTCACGTGACGGAAGCCGACCCGCCGCCGCTCCGCGCCGACGCGGCCGATCCGCTGAACGGCGAGGGCGTGCTCACGATTCCCCGCCCGGCCGTCGACGATCAGCATGATTCCGCCGTCAACGTCACTTCGCTCGCGGTATTTGCGGATTGCCCGCGCAAGTATTACCTGCAGCGCTATATCGGCTGGAACGGACGGTTTTCCCGTTCGACCCTGACGAATGTCCGGAAGAACTCCGGTCGCGGAAGACGACGACATCGGCCGCGGCGGATCTGGGGTCGCTGGTCCATGAAATTCTCGCCGGCGAAACCCGGCTCTTACCCGGCCGAGGCGCAGCGTCTGGCCAGACGTATTCCTCGAAAGCGCGTCTCGGCAACCGCGCCGCGGCAGCCGGCGCGATCGGAGCGCGAATGGGATTTCATCGTGGACATCAACGGCACACTCGTCCGCGGAACCATTGACCTCTGGTTTGAGGAAAATGGCGAGATCGTCGTGGTCGATTACAAAACTGACACGAAGCAGCGCCCCGAGGCCTACGCGCCGCAGCTCGCGCTCTACGGACTGGCGATCGAACGCGCCTTCGGCAAACGGCCCGGCGCAGGCATGGCTGCACTTCCTGCGTTCGGATACGGCCGGTGGAAGTGGCGTTGGACGACGCCGCGATTCATCGCGTCGAGGATCTTCTCGCCGAACTCGCCGCAGGCCCAGGACACGCTCCGATTCGATCTTCGCGAAGCGCGAACACTGCCACACCTGCCCGTTTCATCGCGGCCTCTGCCCCGCCGGCAAGCTCACGCAAGCTGCATAGAAAAAAAGTGCGGCCATAGCCCGCATCGCCCTTCATCCCGACATCCCGGGCGTCATACATCGTCACATCGTTGAATCCCGCCTCGAACAAAGCCTTGTGCACGCGCTCGAAATCGTGGCACGTCTGCCGGAGCGTGAAATCCTCGCGTCGCCATTGGTTCATCGACTGCGTCGCCGCTGCGCTCGAACGCGGCCACATCGTACTTGCCCGTCTTCGTTTCCTCATCGAATTCCGATCGCATCACGCACACGCTGTCATCTTCCACGATCGAATCCGAGATTGTTCCAGTAAAGAACATAAGCCTCCTCGCGATTGAGATCGAAGAGGAACGGCGCGCCCGGCTTGAGATGCCTCCGGATGCAGGCGAATGCCGGGCGCAGACCGCCGATATCGGGCACATGATTCAGGCTTTCATAGACGGAGTATGCCGCTTCGAACGTCGCGCCGAGCCGGAAATCGCGAACGTCGGCCACGGTGAATTTCACTCCGGGCGCGTTCTCCCGCGCGTAGCGGATCATCTCCGCCGATGCATCGATCCCGGCCACCATATAGCCCAGCCGCCGCACATCGATGCGGTAAACTGTCCCGTGCCGCAGCAGACATCGAGCACGCGCGCGCCCGCCGGAACCCTCGAGAGAAGCAGCCGCTCGACTACGGGCGCGGCTTCGGTCCGGTAGTCCGCGCCCCAATACCGGTTGTAAATCCGCGGCGAACGGATCATACTCCCGATTTCGCTCAATCTTGGCCGCACGACGACTCCATATTCATCAGTTCGTATGCAGTGTCGTACGCAGTGCCATACTGAGTTTGTTTGCGCATGATCGCCAGCGGCCAGACCATCACCAGCCCGCGGATCGAAATATCGGGAGAAATCGCCAAGAACCCACTCTACCGGGTGGTGCTTCTCGACGACGACGATCATACGTACGATTACGTGATCGAGATGCTGCAGAAGATCTTCATTTTCACGGCGGAGCAGGCGCTGCGGCACGCCCAGGAGGTGGATGCGATGGGCAGGACGGTTCTGATCACCTGCGAACTCCCCGAAGCGGAATTCGCGCGCGACCAGGTCCACAGTTACGGGCCGGACTGTCGGCTGCCGCGGTCGAAAGGATCAATGTCGGCGGTCGTCGAACCCGCGGGGGAGGCGGCCTGAAGCCGCGCGGCTGCGGAAAAGCCCGGAAATCGATTGCGCTAACATGGAAAAGTGAAATTATTAATAGCCGCTCTGGCTTTATCCGTTCCAGCTCTGTTTGCTCAAATTACACCTGTTACGCCGTCCGCCTCCCGCCCCGGCGCCGGCGGCAGCCGCGCCGATGGATCCGACTAAGGTCGTCCTGACGGTTGGCGATCTGAAGATTACCGCGGGTCAGTACGACGAGATCATCCAGTCGCTTCCCGCGCAATCCCAGGCTGCCGTCCGCAGCATGGGAAAACGCGCCTTCGGCGAGCGCATTGCGGAATTGATGGTGCTCAGCCAGGAAGCGGAAAAGCGCAAGCTCGACCAGGAGCCGAAGACAAGGGAACAGATCGCGTTCCAGCGCGAGAACCTTCTCGCTCAGGCGATGTTTGAAAACCTGCAGAGCAGCGTCAAAATCGACGATGCCGCGGTCGAGAAATACTATAACGACCACAAGAACGAATTCGAGGTACTCAAAGCCCGCCATATTCTGATCCGCGTGAAAGGCGCGCCCATGCAGGCGGTTCCCGGAAAGCCGGAACTCACCGACGAAGAAGCGCTGGCCAAGGCTCAGAGCATTCGCAAGCGTCTCGAGGCCGGCGAAGACTTCGCGACTCTGGCCAAGGCTGAGTCGGACGACACGGGTTCCAGCGCGCAGGGCGGCGAACTCGGCGAATTCCGCAAAGGCATGATGGTTCCGCCGTTCGAGGAAGCGGCTTTTGCCGCGAAAGTGGGCGAGGTCACCGAGCCGGTCAAGACGCCGTTCGGCTACCACATCATCAAGGTCGAATCGCACGTCACGAAGCCGATGGCCGAGGTTCGGGCCGATATCGAAAAGAAGTTGCGCCCGGAGCTTGCCGCGCAGGCGGTCGCGGCGCTGCGCAAGAGCGCAGACGTGCAGATGGATGAATCTTACTTCGGCCCCCCCGCCCCGGTGGCGCCTGTACCGTCCACGATTGCCAGCCCGCCCGCCGCAAGATAAACCGGGCCGCGATGGCGCAGCTTTTTGCAGGAACTTCCGGCTTTCGTATCCGGCGTGGAAGCCCGATTTCTATCCGAAAGAAGTTCCCGCCAAGAAGTTCCTCGAGTATTACGCGACCAGACTGAACAGCGTTGAAGCGAACTACACCTTCCGCCGCCTCGCCCCCGCCAGCGTGTTTCAGGCTGGCTGAACGCAACGCCCGCGGACTTCACGTTCGCCTGCAAGGCGCACCAGAATCTGACGCACATCATGAAAATGAAGGAGGCGGAGAGCTTCACCCAGGTGTTCCTCTCGTCGCTCGAACCGTTGCGCGCCGCGCGGCGGCTGGGCCCGGTTCTTTTTCAGTTTCCGCCCACGTTCAAATGCGATCTCGACCGGCTGGACGCGTACCTGCCTTTACTCCCGAATGACATCCGGTTCGCGTTCGAATTCCGGCACGCATCATGGCTTGCCGATGCCGTTTACGAGCGGCTGTCGGAGCGGAACATCGCGCTGTGCCTGGCGGAGTCCGACAAGCTCGAAGTGCCGAAAGTCATGACGGCGGATTTTGGCTATTTTCGTCTGCGCAAAGGCGATTATTCCGAAGCCTGCGCGGCAGGAAATCGCCGGGCGCGTTCGCGAGCTTCTGGAGGGTGGCCGGGACGTTTACGTCTACTTCAAGCACGAAGACGATCCGCACGGCGCCATCTGGGCGGAAGATCTGCTCAAGAGACGTTATCATGATCCCTATGGAACGAGGACGGGTTATCGGCATCGGCGGCCTGTTTTTCAAATCGAAGGAACGTGATCAGCTGACTGCGTGGTATTCAAACCACCTCGGGATCGAGCATGGTCCGTCCGGCGCATTCTTCAAATGGCGCTCGTTCGATAATCCGGAGGTCGAGCAGATGACCATCTGGAGCGTCTTTCCAGCGGCTTCGACTTACCTCGATCCGAGCACAGCGCCGTTCATGGTCAACTACATCGTGGACGATCTCGATGCCCTTCTCGCAAAGTTGAGCGCGGGCGGAGTGAGCATCGACCCGAAGCGGGAGGATCACGAGTACGGGCGCTTCGCCTGGATCTTCGACCCGGATGGCAATAAAATCGAGCTGTGGGAGCCGCCGGCTAAGCCGTCTTGACCTTGCGCGCGGTCCGCTTGCGTTTCGGACTCTCCGAGACGGCTTCCGCCGATTCCTCTTCGCCTGACGACGATCCAGCGCGGTCGTCGCAGTCTTTGGAGGCTTTCTGGCCTCAAGGCTCTTCTTCAGCGCTTCCATGATGTCGATCACCGGCGCGATATGCGCCTCCGGTGTCTCCACCACCTTGTGACCTTCGACCCTGGCCTCGATCATCTTCCGCAGATTGTCGCGATAGGTATCGTGATACTTCTCCGGCTCGAACTCCGCGGCGAGCGATTCCACCAGCATCTTCGCCAGATTCATTTCCCGCTCCGAGACTTTGCTGGTATCGGTGCGGAACTCTTCGGTGCGCCGCACTTCATCCGCGTAGTACATCGTGTGAAGCACCATGCCGCGTTCGCCCGGCCGCACGATCACGATGTGCTCCCGGTTATGCATGGCGATCTTGGCGACCGCATAATACTTCGTTGCCTTGAGTGCCTCGAACAGCAGCGCATAGGGCTTTTCGCCGCCCTCGTCCGGCGCCATGTAGTACGAGCTCTCCAGATACACGGGATCCACGTCGCCGGCCTTGACGAATTCCTGAATCTCCATCACCTTGGCCGTTTTCGGCGCGACCTTCTTGATGTCTTCGTCCTCGATCACGACGTACTTGCCCTTCTCGTATTCGTAGCCCTTGACGATCTCATCGCGCGGAATCGGCTTGTCTTCCGCCTGGCAGTAGATCACCTGTTTGATCCGCGAGTTATCGCTCTTGTGAAGCTGATTGAAGCTGAGGCTCTCGCTGCGCGCGGCGGTGAACAATCGCACAGGGAGCGAAACCAGCCCGAACGTCAGATGCCCCTTCCAGACACTAGTCGCCATGTTCAAGCTATAACATGGAATCAGGAACATTTCCAACGTTTTATGTCTCTTGCAGGAATATGCACGGAAACGCGACTTCAGCAGAACTCCCGAACCGAAGCCCGAAAAGCCTGTCAAAAGAGCCCGCCGCACTCAGGGCGATTCTTCATCCAGAGGCATAACGCGACGCGGCTGCACTACGACTTCCGCCTCGAAATCGACGGCACGCTGAAATCGTGGGCGGTTCCCAAAGGCCCGTCGCTCGACCCTTCCGTGAAGCACCTCGCTGCCATGGTCGAGGACCATCCGCTCGATTACGGCGATTTCGAAGGCAACATCCCCAAAGGCAACTACGGCGGCGGGCAGCGTGATGCTGTGGGATCGCGGGACATTCGATCTGATCGGCGAAGAATCGGGCGCGGCCCAGATCGCGCGCGGCGATCTTAAGTTCCATCTGCATGGCGAGAAACTGAGCGGCACCTGGGCGATCGTCCACATGAAGAATCGCGGCAAGGGCGGCAACGGGAATGCCTGGCTGATCATCAAGAAGAAAGATGACGCCGCGCAGGCTCCGTGGAATATCGAGGACTTCGCATACAGCGTGAAGACCGGCCGCACGCAGGAAGAAATCGCCGCCGATCTGCCCGCGCATAAAAAGCCGCGCAAAAAACAAGTCCGCACGGTAAAACCCAGAGAAGATTTCCGGGGCCGTGGAAACGCCTATGCCCGGCTTCTTCGCCCCCATGGGCGCGACCCTCGCGGACCATTTGCCCAAAGGGAAAGACTGGATCTTCGAAGTCAAATGGGACGGCGTTCGCGGGCTTCTCTACATCGATCACGGATCGCTTGCCATCTACACGCGCAACAACAACCGCTGCGAAAACCAGTATCCGGAGCTACAGGTTCTGCCCGCACTACATCGACGCCGAACAGGCCATTCTGGATGGCGAGATCGTGGTCCTGGACGAACGCGGCGTATCGCACTTCGAACTGATCCAGCCGCGGATTCACATCAAGGACGCCAACGCAATCGCAAAGATGGCGCAGAAGAATCCGGTCCATCTTTACGTCTTCGACCTGCTTTACCTGAACGGCCTCGATCTTCGGCGCGTGCCTCTGATCGAACGGAAACGCCTGCTGCAGAAGATCGTCAAGCCTTTCCGGCTGCTGCGCGTATCGGAACACTTCGACACCGGCGGCGAGGAACTGCTCGAAGCCGCGCGCCAGAGCGGGCTCGAAGGGCTGATCGCCAAATGCCGTCGACCAGCGTTTACGAATCGCGCCGCAGCCCCAACTGGCTCAAGCTCAAACTGACCTCCGAGCAGGAATTCGTGATCGCCGGATACACGCCGGGCGAACGCGATTACTTCGGTTCGCTCGCGCTCGGCTTTTACGAAGATGGCAAGCTGCATTACGCGGGCAATGTCGGCACCGGCTTCAATGCGCAGCAACCTCGCGGAACTCTGGTCGCTTCTCGAACCTCTGAAGACCGCGAAGAATCCGTTCGCCACGGCGGATAAGATTCCGCGCGGAACGCTGTGGGTCAAACCGCAGCTCGTCGCGCAGATCAAGTTCGCCAACTGGACCGATGACAGGAAGCTGCGCGCCCCGGTTTTCCTCGGCCTGCGCGACGACAAGCCGCCGGCAGAAGTCAGCCGCGAGGAGGTTCCCGCCGCCCGGTTTTCTGCCCACCGACAAGAAAGAAGTCACAACTGAAATCGACGGCCACAGTCTGAAATTCACCAACCTCGACAAGATTTACTATCCGGAAGACGGTTACACAAAACGCGACCTGCTGAACTATTACGATTCCGTCGCGCCGCTGCTGCTGCCCTATCTGAAAGACCGCCCGCTTTCGCTCAAACGCTATCCGAACGGCATTCACGAGCAGTTCTTCTTTCAGAAGAACACGCCCGAGGGCTATCCCTCGTGGCTTCGCACGGAAACGATCGAAGCGACATCCGTTATGTGCTCGCCGAAGACCGCGCAAGCCTGCTTTACCTGACCAATCTCGGCTGCATCGATCAGAATCCGTGGATGAGCCGCGTCGGCTCGCTGGCAAACCCGGACTTCATCCTCATCGATCTCGATCCGCAGGAGTGCCCGTACGACAAGATCGTCGAGGCCGCGCTGCTGGTGAAGGCAAAGCTGGATGCGATCGGGCTCGCGGGCTATCCGAAGACCACCGGCGGGGATGGCATGCACATCTTACATCCCGATCCAGCCGGATTATTCTTACGAGCAGGCCCGGACTTTCGCGGAAGTCATTGCCCGCATGCTCGCCGGCGAGCGGCCTGATCTGTTCACCACCCCGCGCGCAGTGGAAAAACGCGAGAAGAACCGGGTCTATTTCGATTACCTGCAGATCGCCGAAAGCAAGACCATCTCCGCGCCCTACGTGGCGCGCGCTTACCCCGGCGCGCCCGTCTCAACTCCGCTCGCATGGGAGGAAGTGAAACCGGGCCTGCATCCTTCGCAATTCAACATCGGGAATGCGCCGGAGCGTTTCGCGCGCGTGGGGGATCTGTTCAGCGGAGTCCTGACGCAAACCGCAGGGGCTCGAAAAAGCGTTCGCCAGGCTGCAGAAGCTGGTTCGTTAGTTTAGCATCCATCCCCGGGTTTTGAGCAGGTTTCGCCTTTGTTTTTCGGAAGCCGTGTGCATTCGGGCGTACGCTCTCAGCGTGCCGCGTCGAGACTTCTCTCGACGCTTCGTTTTACCCGGGCACTGGGTGTCGATATGAATATCGACACGGCACGCACGAGTGCGCGCGCCACTCGCTTCAGTCGATCATTGAACAGGATGCTGAAAAGCCCGAACTCCGCCCGCCATCACCGTCTCGATTCCGGATGGCGTCTCCACCATCAGAAACCCATTCTCATCCAGACCCGCCGTGACGCCGCCAAAAACGCGGTTGCCATCGTCAACCTGTACAATCTTCCCACGCGCATAACTGGACCGCGCTTCGAACTCTTTCAGAACTTGCCCTTTGCCCGCATCCGCCAGAAGCACCGCCTGCTTCAGACACTCAGCGACCACCCGATCGAGCAGTTCTTCCTTCGAATGCTCGCGGCCCGTTTCGATTCGCAGCGATGTCGCGATCCTACGCAGCTCCTCCGGAAAAGCGGTCTGGTTCACGTTCACGCCGATGCCCGCGATCAGCGCGCCCTGGTCGCCGGTCTGCACCATGATGCCCGCGAGTTTCTGTCTCGTTCAGCAGGAGATCGTTGGGCCATCGAATATCGCAGCGGACGCCGCAGATTTCTTCGACCGCCTGCTGCGCCGCCGAGGCCGAGCGCCATCGTCAGCACCGGCAGCGCGTCCGGCGTCAGCGGCAGGCGAAGGATGATCGAGAGATAGAGCCCGCTACCCGATTCGGAATGCCAGGCGTGACCGTGACGTCCGATTCCGGCGGTCTGTTCTTCGGCGACAACTACGGTTCCGTGAGGCTCGCCGCGCGCCGCCAGTCTCGCGGCATCCGCCATGGTGGATGCCGTCGACCGCAGCCAGATCGTCATAACAATTCGAGCCGAAAGCTGATGTCGACGGCCGGCGCGGAGTGCGTGATGGCTCCGGCGGAAACAAAGTCGGCGCCGGTTTCGGCATAGGAGCGGACGCTGTCGAGATCGATGCCGCCGGAGAGTTCGACGGTGGCGCGGCCGTCGACAATCCGCACCCATTCCGCCGCCTGCTGCGGGCGAAAGGTTGTCGAGCAGCAGGTGCGTCGCGCCGCTTGCCAGCGCTTCGTTCAGTTCATCGAGGGCGCGGACTTCGATTTCGATCGGCAGCCCGGACTGCCGCGCGTTTTCGATAGCCTGACGAACTCCGCCCGCCGCCGCGATGTGATTGTTCTTGATCAGAATCGCGTCGAAGAGACCCATGCGGTGGTTGGTCACGCCGCCCGCCGCCGCCGCCGCTTTTTCCAGACGGCGCAAGCCCAGGCGTGGTCTTGCGCGTATCGAGCACCCGGCATTTGGTTCCTTCCACCACGGAGGCAAATCTGTGCGCAAGCGTGGCGACGCCGGAAAGCCGCTGCAGAAAATTGAGGGCTACGCGCTCGCATTCGAGCAGCGTGCGCGCCGATCCGCCGACGGTTGCGATGCGGTCGCCTTCTTCCAGGCGGTCGCCGTCTCGGTGCAGCAGCGTGAGTTCTTCCACCCCGCCGCGCGCTGTCGTAGATTACGGCGAGCAGATCGATGCCGGCAAGCACCAGCGAATGCCGCGCCAAGAAAGTAGCCGCTCGCGCGCCGATCCGCGGGAACGCAGGCCTGGGACGTGACATCGCCCGAGCCGATGTCTTCCGCGAGAGCCCGCTGAACGGCGTCGAGGATCTCAGGGTGCATCGCCCAACTGCTCTTCGATCTTGCTCAGTTGCGCCTCATATTCGGCGAGCTTGGCGCGAATCGAGTCGACGACCTTTGCGCGGCGCCTTGCTCAGAAAAACGTCGTCGCCGAGCTGCCGCTGCGAGTTGGCGATGTTCTTTGTCAGCTGATCGCGCTCTTTTTCCAGCCGCTTTCGCTGCGCTTCGAGCTGCCCGTGCGGAACATCGATGGCAAGATCGAAATCCGGCGGTGGAGCGGACCGCGCCCGGTCTTCGGCACCTCGCCCACGCTGAGACGTCACGCCGGCAAGCCGCTGCACCGCACGGAAATCCACCGGCCGCGAGATGCGCCCTTCGAGCGGCAGCTTCGGATCGAGGCTCAGATCCGCGCGAATGCCTCGCGCCGCGGTGACCACGGCCTGCAGCACACCGACTTCGCTCTCGGCTTCGGAATCGTAGCGCGCCGGATCGAACTGCGGGAAAGCCGCGAGCGAAATGGAAGCACCTTCGTCCGCGCCGAGCCGGTGCCAGAGTTCTTCCGTGAGAAACGGCATCACGGGATGCAAGCAGGCGCAGCGCGCTCTCGAACACCGCAAGCAGATTGCGCCAGTCTTCATTCAGCCCAGAGCCTTCGACGAAGCGAAGCTTCTTCAGCTCGATATACCAGTCGCAGAAATCGTCGTAGATGAAATGCCAGACGGTCTGCGCGGCTTCGTGATAGCGGTACTGATCGATCGCGCGGTTCATCTGCCGGGCGCATTCGTTCAGACGGCTGAAGATCCAGCGGTCCTCGACCGGCGCGGAAGCATCGGGCAGATATCCGTTGACGCTCTCCGCCATCCAGGGTTCGACATCGCAGCGTTCCATGTTGAGGAAGAGGAAGCGGGCGGCGTTCCAGATTTTGTTGGCGAACGCGCGCGCGCTGTCGATCCGGTCGACCGTGAAGACGATGTCGGTGCCCGGCGCCGCGCCGGTCAGCAGCGCCATGCGCACGGCATCGGTGCCGTACTCTTCGGTGACCACCAGCGGATCGATCACGTTGCCTTTGGTCTTCGACATCTTCTGCTTCTCGGCGTCGCGCACAAGCCCGTGGATATAGACCTGGCGGAAAGGAACGTCGCCCATGAACTCGATGCCGAGCATCGACATCCGCGCCACCCAGAAGAACAGAATGTCGAAGCCGGTGATCAGCAGCGTCGTCGGGTAGAAATGCTTCAGATCGTCGGTCTGGTCCGGCCAGCCGAGCGTCGAAAAAGGCCACAGCCCGGAGCTGAACCAGGTATCGAGCACATCGGGATCCTGCCGCAGCGCACCCGCGCACTTCGCGCACGACGCGGGATCGGTGCGCGAGACGATGGTCTCGCCGCAGGCGTCGCAATACCACGCCGGAATGCGATGCCCCCACCAGAGCTGCCGCGAAACGCACCAGTCGCGGATGTTGTGCATCCATTCGTTCCAGGTCTTGACCCAGTTCTCCGGGATGATTTCGATGCGCTTCTCGTCCACCGCCGCGATGGCTTTGGCGGCCAGCGGCTTCGTCTTGACGAACCACTGTTTCGAAACCAGCGGCTCGACCACCGTCTTGCAGCGCGAGCATTTGCCCACGCTGAGGGTGTAATCCTGAATGCTGTCGAGCAGCCCGAGGTTTTCCAGATCCTCCACGACGCGCTTGCGCGCTTCATAGCGGTCGAGCCCGGCATAGGCGCCGCCCGCCGCGGTAATCTTCGCGTCTTCGTCGATCACCTGGATCGATCGGCAAGCTCGTGGCGCTTCCCTGCCTCGAAGTCGTTCAGGTCGTGCGCGGGCGTTATCTTCACCACGCCGGTGCCGAATTCGGGATCGGCCATGTCGTCGAGGATGATCGGGATCTCGCGATCCATCAGCGGCAGCCGCACGGTGCGCCCATGCAGATCGAGATACCGTTCATCGCGCGCGTTGATCGCGACGGCCGTATCGCCCAGCATGGTTTCCGGACGCGTGGTGGCGACGACCAGATAACGATCCGTGCCCGACGACCGGATAGCGGATGTGCCAGAGGTGCCCGGCCGTTTCCTCGTGCACGGTTTCGAGATCGGAGATGGCCGTCTGGCAGCGCGGGCACCAGTTGACCATGTACTCGCCGCGATAGATCAGGCCTTTTTCGTAGAGGCTGACGAAGGTTTCGCGAACCGCGCGGGAAAGCCCGGGATCGAGCGTGAAGCGTTCGCGCGACCAGTCGCAGGACGCGCCGATCTGGATCATCTGCCGCTTGATCGTCCCGCCCGATTCGGCCTTCCATTTCCAGACGCGCGCTTCGAAGGCCTCGCGGCCCATGGCGCGCCGGTCCAGGCCTTCCTCGGCGCAAGCTGGCGCTCGACGACCATCTGCGTCGCGATGCCGGCGTGGTCCATGCCGGGCAGCCACAGCGTGATGTCGCCGCGCATGCGATGCCAGCGGACGGTGACGTCGATTTCGGTGTGCTCCAGCATGTGGCCCATGTGGAGCGACCCGGTGACGTTCGGCGGCGGGATGACGAGCGAAAATACGGGCCGGTCCGGCTCCCATTGGGCGCGGTAAATGCCGCTCTCGACCCACCATTGAGCCCAGTGCGGCTCGAACCGCTGGGGCTCATACACTTTCTCTAATTGCATGTGGAATCTTCAGTTTAGCGCGGAGGTGCATGCGCAACGGCGCCGCTGGAAGCCGGATTAGTATGGCTGGGAGGGGTCGATGCGGTCGATTCTTTTCACCCGGTCAGAACGGCGGTATGGATGGTGGCACAGTGCGGCTTCGCCGCAGAGCACAGGCTGAAGCCTGCGCCACCATCCTGCCAAGCCTGAATGTGAAGCCTGAATGTCAAGCCTGAATAGCCTCAGTCTTCCACGCGGTACGATCATCCTTGATTCTGCCCCGCGTCTACCCCATCCTCGACACAGCGACACTCGATCGCCTCAGCTTCGACCCGCTCGACGCCGCCGCCGCACTCCTCGAGGGTGGGGCCGGAATCCTCCAGTTTCGCCACAAAACGTTCTGGAGCCGCGAAATCTTTGCACAGGCCCACCAGATTGCCGCGCTCTGCCGGGAGGCCAGCATCCCCTTTATCATCAACGACCGCGCCGATTACGCGAGCCTCCTTCGCGCCGGCCTTCACCTTGGCCAGGACGATCTCCGGCCCAGCGACGCCCGCACGGTGGTCGGGTCCGACGCCGTACTCGGCTTCTCGACCCACAACCCCGATCAAATGCGGGCCGCCGAATCGGAACCCGTCGACTACGTCGCCTTCGGCCCGGTCTTCCCGACGGCTTCGAAGGAACGGCCCGACGCCACCGTAGGCATCGAAGGTCTGCGCACCGTCCGCACCCTCACGGCGAGACCGCTGGTGGCCATCGGGGGCATCACAAGAGACAACGCCCCTCTCTGCTGGAAAGCCGGCGCTGACTCGGTGGCTGTCATCGCCGACCTGTTCCCGGCGCCCTGTTCGGCCCGGGCACTGCGCGAGCGCATGGGCGAATGGAGCCGTTTCACAAAATGAAACCAAACCGCCAGTAAAACTGAGAGGAAAACCCGAGCGCCGGACAACTTCAAGAGGAGCCTGCCGCAATTGACGCTCGATCATTGGATTGCAGGCCTCCTCATACCCCTCGCTTTCTGGGTCCTCTTGAACAGCTTCGACGATCTCATCATCGATATCGCGGCCATGATCAGTTGTATCCAGCGGAGATTCTCGGCCGACCTGAACCACCGAACCCCGTCCGAAGAGCAG
Source organism: Terriglobia bacterium (assembly GCA_963764845.1). Taxonomy (GTDB): domain Bacteria; phylum Acidobacteriota; class Terriglobia; order Bryobacterales; family Bryobacteraceae; genus BOG-234. The sequence goes on from CAVXUE010000005.1 coordinate 270,204, forward strand.
CTCGACCAGGTTCCTCCCAGCGCGATGGCGATCTTCGTGGCGCTCTGGCACGAACACAAAGTGATCCAGCGGATGATCGACAACAACATCACCAAGCTTCGCTACCCGCGGTGCGATTTCTTCGTAGGCGTCTATCCCAACGATGGTCTCACCATCGCGGCGGTCCGCGAGGCCGCGAAGCGCTATCCCAACGTCCACATCTCCATCTGCCCGCATAACGGTCCCACCTCCAAAGCCGACAACCTCAATTGGATCTATCAGCGAATGCTGCTCTACGAGGCGGAGCACGGCGTCCGCTTCGAGATCATCCTGACCCACGACGCGGAAGACCTGATGGACCCCGACGCCCTTCGCTGGATCAACTACTACGCGCAGTGGAGCGATATGGTTCAGATCCCCGTCCTGGCTCTTCCCACCCCCCTGCGCCGGCTCTCCCACGGTGTTTACTGCGATGAATTCGCCGAGTTTCAATTCAAAGACATGCCCGCCCGGCAACTGCTCGGGGGGTTCATTCCTTCGAATGGCGTCGGGACGGGTTTTTCGCGGCGCGCGCTCGAGATGCTCGCGCAAACCTATTCCAACCGGATCTTCGAATCCGCCTGCTTAACCGAGGACTACGAGAACGGGTTCAGGATCAAGCGACTCGGCCTGCGTCAGAAATTCATTCCCATTCACTTCCGGCACGGACGCCCGATCGCCACGCGCGAGTACTTTCCCCAGACGTTTGGCCTTGCCATTCGCCAGAGAACCCGCTGGATCATGGGCATCACGCTTCAATCCTGGGAATATCATTCCGCCCGCGAAACCCTCGCGCATCTCTACTGGTTCTGGCGCGACCGAAAGGGCCTCATTGCCAACCTGCTCACACCCGTCATCAATGTTCTCTTCATCCTCGGCGCCGGCACGTGGACCTGGGCTCACGCTGCCCATCACCCCTGGTTTCTCGCCCGCGATTTGTCGCGTTTCTACCCGATTTACAAAGCCGGCCTCGCCATCCAGGCGCTGCAAACCGCGATTCGCGCCGCGTGCTCCGCCAGGATCTATGGCTGGCGCTTCGCCTGCGCCGTACCGTTCCGGGTTCTGGTCGCGAACCTCATCAACTGCGTCGCGACCGGGCGGGCGATCTGCGCCTACACGCTTGCGAAAATTCATCGCCGTACCCTTCCGTGGATCAAGACCGAACACGCGTATCCCAATCGCATCGCGCTCGCGCCGGACCGCAGGCGCCTGGGCGAGATCCTGACAGGGTCGCACTGGATCACTCCCGAACAACTCGACGCGGCTCTGGCCTTGCGGAAACCAGGACAAAGGCTGGGCGAATACCTGGTTGCGAACGGCCTGATCCTGGAGGCCGACCTTTACGCCGCCCTCAGTCTTCAAAACCACCTGCCTCTGGGCAAACCCGACGAGAGCGTGGTTTCGGTACCGGTCACCCGCACGTTGCCTGTCGCCGTTTCCCGGCGATGGCGGGCGATTCCTTTCCGCATCTCCGCCGGCGAACTCTATATCGCCGGCGCGGAGTTGCCCGGCGAAGAGATGCAGAAGGAAATCCGGCAGTTCAGCTCGCTCGAGCTTCGCTTCCGTCTGATCACACCGACGGAATTTGACGAGCTTGCCGAACAGTACCTGTGAAGCCGGCGCGGATTCCGAACGCCTGAGCCACGGCGATAACCGTCGCGGCGACCACAACCGAGCTACCCGCCAGCAGCAGCGGTGCTTTCTCCGTCATCAGTGCCAGATAAGGCAGAGGAGTGAGAGCGATCAGCACCGCAAGCCCTCCGATCGAGTCCGGCACTTTCCTCACGAACAGCGGAATGAGAACCACCGCGTCATAGACGTACGAGTGCGGCGATGCAATCATGCCCAGCGGCAGCGCCACCATCAGCGCGTCCGTCAGTTCCATCCTCCGCGAGCTGATCCACAGCCAGGCGAGCAATGCGACTGAGGCAACGATATACAGTTCGCCCGGCAACGACAAGGACGCCACGATCGCCCGGACGTTCAACATCCGGCGCGGTTCCAGATCGAACTTCGGGTGCTGCAGGAGAGACAGGAACCGGAACGGCCATCCGGACCCTTCCAGCGCGAACGAGACCGCCAGCTGGATCGCCGTTCCGAGCGCTATCCCATATGTGCCCCGGCGCGATTTCGCGAGAAACACCAGCCCCACCGGCAGCAGATACGTCGGCTTGATCGCCAGCAGTGAGGCAACCAGGCCCGCCGAAAATTCGCGCTCTCCGGATCGCATCATCCGGCCTGCCACCAGCACAATCACGATCACGAACGCGATATCCTGCCCCAGCATCACCGTATACACGACCGGCATCGACCAGCACAGGGCCATAGCCAGCCGGTCGCGGGGAGAGGGAAACAGCGGCACCATCGCCGCGAACGCGAGAACGATCAGCGTAATCCAGACCCGCCGCGCCGTCTTGTAGGGCAACCAGGTCAAAGGCTTCAGGAGCAGGGCGTAGGAAGGGATGCGAATGTAAGGCAGATACGCGCCCCGTTCCCTGTCGGGGAGAACGGTCGGGTGCGAATAAACTCCATCCGCCGTTCCGACCTGCCGGGCACCGCGGTAGAAAGAGCGAAAGTCGTCGGCGGTGTCAGGCCGCTGTGTGAGGCAGATGGCGATAGCGCACAATCCGAGCACACAGATGGCTACAGTCTTCACTAGGAAAATTATCGATGTTTTGTCCCGCGGCAGGACAGGTTGACTCTTGGTAATGGGGGACAGTTTACTTTATGAAACATCTGAATACGATGCGGGACAATGTCGGATATGAATCCCGACCGGCTTGACCCTCTCGCGTATCTGGGCGAACAAATCACGGACTGGAAGAAAGCCGGCACTTATCAGCGGCTGCGCATCCTCGAGGGTCCAAGCGCCGCCGAATCGCGGTTCGACGGCAAGGACGTCATCAACCTGGCCTCGAACAACTATCTCGGCCTGACAACGCATCCGAAGCTCATCGAAGCCGCGATCGAAGCCACCCGCAAATACGGCGCCGGCTCCGGCGCGGTCCGCACCATCTCCGGCACCATGGATCTCCACATGGAGCTCGAACGGCGCATCGCGAAGTTCAAGAATGTGGAAGCCTGCGTCGTGTTTCAATCGGGATTCGCAGCCAACGCCGGCACCGTTTCAGCCGTTCTCGCGCCCGAAGATCACATCATCTCGGATGAGCTCAACCACGCCAGCATCATCGATGGCTGCCGTCTCTCACGAGCGAAGATCCACGTCTTTCCGCACAAGGATCACGAGAGAGCGGGCAGGATTCTCGAAGAGCTCGATAGCACCCCTGGGCGAAAACTCCTGATCACGGATGGTGTCTTTTCCATGGATGGCGATATCGGCCCTCTGCCTCAGCTCGTCGCCCACGCGGAACGCCACGGCGCAATCATGATGGTCGATGACGCGCATTCCTCGGGCGTCCTCGGTCGAAACGGCCGCGGCACCATCGATCATTTCGGGCTCCACGGGCGCGTGGATATTCAGGTCGGGACCCTTTCGAAAGCGGTCGGCGTACTCGGCGGCTACGTCTGCGGAACCAAAGATCTGATCGAGTTCCTGTATCACCGTGCGCGGCCGTTTCTTTTTTCCACTTCTCATCCGCCGGGAGTCGCCGCCGCCTGCCTCGCCGCGTTCGACATTCTGGAGAACGAACCGGAACGCATCGAGCAGCTGTGGACCAACACGCGCTACTTCAAGAAAGGCCTGGCGGATGCCGGATTCAACACGGGCATCAGCGAAACGCCCATTACCCCCGTTATCGTCGGCGAAGCTGCCAAGGCCTACCGGCTCTCGGCGGAATTATTCGAGGAGGGCGTGCTGGCGACCGGAATCGGGTTCCCCACCGTGGCCAAAGACAAAGCCCGCGTGCGAACCATCGTGAGCGCCGCTCACACGCGGGAAGAACTGGATCGCGCGCTCGATATCTTCCGGCGCGTGGGCCGGCGCATGGCTATTATTTCAGCGTAGCCCGCAACGGCGCCGCGGTCTGGTGGATCGATTCGACCGCGGCTTTCATGTCCCGCATCATTTTTTCCACGGCATCGCGCGTGCGCTTTGTTCCCCACCATCCGAATCCGGTCGGAACCGAACGCGACAAAGTCATGCTGTCGAGCTCGAGATCGACGCCGTCATTGTTTTCGCGAACGAACCAGTAGGTATTGGTTCGCCACAGGAACCCGTGATCGTCGCCCTCGGGAAGATAGCCCTGGCGCTGATCCCTGGGGTTCTGCCACTCCCTGATGCTCGACGCGGCAGACACGGATTGCCAGCGGTGGGGATCGAGCCGACGGTAATGGGTATCGTATACACAGTCGTACGACACGGACATCCAGAGGGTGGACTGAATCAGCGAAAGCTGCGCTGTGAAGTGCTCGTCATCGGGCGTCGTGTCGGGGTCCCTGCTTCCCGAACCCTTCCCGACATCGGGCTTGAAGTATTTCGGATAATTCGGGTAATCCTGCATGATCTGCCGGACGTCCGCGATCGTCGCGCCCGCAATATGCATCGCTCCGGAGAAGTGATGAATGCTGCCGCCCTCGACCTCGGAGTTTTCGCGGGGCTCAACCACCGGCTTGCCGGCGGCGAACGCGCCTTTGCGCGAGCAGCACGAAGAGTCGTCCATCCACAGCTTGCCGGACTGCGCGTAAGGTGCCGCCACGTTTCGCTCGAATTGCGCAACATATTTCTCGAAAACCTGCAGGGCGACAGGATCGAGATGGACCGTCGGCAGAATCGACGCATGCAGTGTGGCGCAGAACGCAGCGGCCCCGAGACACGCTGCGAGCGGGGAAAACGTCATTCTTCCAACTATAGCGGGCGCACGTGCGCGACATAAACGTTGGAGCATTTGCGAATTGGCCGAAAAACCCGGGCCGCCCGAGCGTATCGGTACGCAAGGCTGGTGGAGATGCGGCTACCAGCCGCGTTCCCCGATTTTCCTGAGAATTCCACGAACCCGCTGCCGCTCTTAGTCCGTGGTGTCCCCACATTCCCATCTCCGGCACTGGAAAAAACCAGGATCACCCTGCTTCCTCACCTGGCGTCTCGCCGGCTCACTTCCCGTGCAACGGATGCGATGCGAACGCGTCGGCGTATTCGAGCGCGTCGGGAGCTACAGAACGCGGCTGGTAGCCGCATCTCCATGTACCGATCATTTTCCCCCGCGGAAGGCGCCGCGATCACTTCCCGCGAATCAGCGAGAGGAACTCGTCACGGGTTTCCTTGTTGTTGCGAAATGCCCCCAGCATCGCGCTCGTCACCGTGCCCGAGTGCTGCTTCTCTACCCCCCGCATCATCATGCAGAAATGCTGCGCTTCGGCGATCACGCCCACACCCAGCGGATCGAGAAGGTCTTGAATACACTGCGCAACCTCCTGGGTCATTCGCTCCTGAATCTGAAGCCGCCGCGCGAAAGCGTCGATGATCCTCGGCAGTTTGCTCAACCCAATCACCTTGTTGCGCGCAATATAAGCCACGTGGACCTTGCCGAAAAACGGCAGCATATGGTGTTCGCACAAACTGAAGAACTCGATGTCCTTCACGATTACCATCTCGTCGTACTTTACTTCGTAGATGGCCCCGTTGACGATCCGGCCGATATCCGTGCTGTATCCGCTGGTCAGAAAACGCAGAGCTTTCTCGACGCGCTCCGGAGTGCGAACCAGCCCTTCGCGTTCCGGATCCTCGCCAAGCGCCTCGATGACCTCACGGATGTTCGGCGCGATCGCGCTTACCGGCGGGGTGGAGACGACCTTAAGCGACGTGGATTGAACGGCCCTTTTCTTCATGTTGTTTCCGTGATTTCACAGATGTTGCGTTCCGTCTCCGAGATGCGAACCTTTTCGAGTCGCGGCCCGCCTCCCGCGAAGGCATTTCCCCAAGCCTCCCGCAATCGGCGGTACACTTCGACGCCCAGATTTTCGGTGGTGGGCACGGTCGTCCGAAACGCCGTAACCTCCTCATTCAAATTACGATAACGCAACGGAATCAGAATCTGTTCTTCGGCAAGACGATCCAGCAAACTCAAATCGACGACGCGCCCGGTCACAGGATCCACAGCGCCGCGAATCGTCAACTCGACCTCGTAATTATGCCCGTGCCCATGCGGATTATTGCATTTCCCGAAGACTTCGCGGTTCTGTTCCTCTGTCAACGCCGGTGAATGAAGCCGGTGGGAGGCGAAGAAAACGTAGCGCCGGCTCAACCGAACGATCATGCCTCACCCCTGTACTCGACCGACAATTCGCTGGTCTCATGCACGCGGACCGCATAGAGCCGGGCGCGTCCGCTGCTACCGGGCGTAATACAGGGCGCCACACGGTTCCAGATATCGATGGCGATGTTCTCGATCGTAGGCACCACGCGGTCGAACGGGCTGACTTCCCGGTTCAAGAGCCGGTGATCGTAAACATCCAGCACCTTCTCGTCGAGGATCTCTTTGAGACGCTTCAGATCCAGAATCATACCGGTGACCGGGTCGGGTTCACCCTCAATCGCGACCTCAACCACGTAGTTATGGCCGTGGCCCAGGGGATTCGCGGCCGGTCCGTATATCCGCTCATTCTCGGCGTCCGTCAATTGGGGCGACCGGCATATGTGCGACGCTGAAAATTCCACCTTCTTCGATATCACCATGTCGGATTTGATTCAATAGAATTATAGGAAACCAGTTATGAAGGTAGATCGCATTCTCGAAGGCGGCATCGCTGTGATGCTTTGCGTATTTGTCGGCACCCTCTATCACTCCCTGCGCGAGAACGCTGTGAAGGCCGGCGACCGGGCTCCGAACTTCAGCATTCAGGCAGACAATGGAAAGACCATCACGGCGCGGGATTTCGGCGGAAAGCTGTTGTTGGTGAATTTCTGGGCGTCCTACTGCGCGCCCTGCGTCGACGAAATCCCCGCGCTCAACCAAATGACGCGCGAACTGGGCCCAGAGGACTCGTAGTTCTCGCGATCAGCCAGGACCCGGATGCCAACGCCTATAAACAATTTCTCTCCCGGTTTCCGGTCGCCTTCCTGACGGCGCGCGATCCGACGAAAGACATCCAGCTGAACTATGGAACGCAGTTGATTCCGGAAAGCTACCTGATCGACAGCAGCGGCAAAGTGGTTGAGAAATTCGTGTCGTCGCAGCCATGGGCGTCGCCGCAGATCATGGAACATGTCGAGTCCCTCCTCTGACAGGCTTGCTGCCGAGCCGCGACCGCCCGGGGGCGATCCTCTGACTATCGCTAAGCCAACGCTTCCCCCAGCGGCCAAGAAGAAAATCCTTGATCTCGTGGGACCGGGCGGCTGTCTCGATCGCCCTGAAGACCTGAGTCTTTACGAATACGACGGCAGCATCGACAAGGCGCGTCCGGAGATGGTTGTGTTCCCGCGGACCACTGAAGAAGTGGCGGCGATCGTGCGCATCACCGCGGAGCACGGAGTCTTCATCACGGGGCGCGGCGCGGGAACAGGGCTCAGCGGCGGCGCGATTCCCCGCGAAGGTGGCGTGCTGATCGGCTTCTCGCGCATGAATCGCATTCTCGAAATCGATATCGAAAACGAGCGTGCCGTGCTACAGCCCGGTGTCGTGAATCTCGATATCACGCTCGCGGTACAGGCGTTCGGCTATTTCTACGCGCCGGACCCATCCAGCCAGCGGGCCTGCACAATCGGCGGCAATGTGGCCGAGAACTCAGGCGGCCCGCACACGCTCGCTTACGGTGTCACGACCAACCATGTGCTGGGCCTCGAATTCGTGATGCCCGACGGCGCCATCCACTCGACCGGCGGCAAAGAACAGGATCAGCCCGGATACGACATCACGGGGATCCTGACCGGCTCCGAAGGCACGATGGTCCTCGTAACGAAAATCATCGTGCGTCTGATGCGCCATCCGGAAAAAGTCAAAACCATCCTGGCGGTTTACAACTCAGCCTCCGACGCCGCCGATACGGTTGCCGAAATCACGGCGTGTGCCATTACTCCGGTTGCGGTCGAGATGCTCGATGGCGAGATGCTGCGCATGGTGGAGCTGGCCACGCACGCGGGCTATCCGCTCGATGCGGCAGCCGTGCTCCTGATCGAGCTCGAAGGCCTTGTCGAGGCGGTCGAAGAGCAAACCGAACAAATCCGCGCAGCCTGCCAGCGGTGCGGGGCGCGCGAGTTTCGCGTCGCCAAGACCTCCGAAGAGCGCGAGCTTCTCTGGAAAGGCCGCAAGAATGCTTTCGGAGCCGTTGGCCGGGTCAGTTCGTCCTATTACGTGCAGGATGGCGTGGTGCCGCGGACGCAGGTGGCTCCTACCCTGCGCTTCATCGCCGAAGTGGCCGGACGCCACGATCTCCGGATCAGCAATATCTTTCACGCCGGCGACGGCAATCTGCATCCGATCATTCTCTTCAACTCACGCGCGCCGGGAGAATTGGATCGCGCCAAAGCGGCGGGCGAAGAGATTCTCAACTACTGCATTTCGGTCGGCGGATCGATCACCGGCGAGCATGGGGTCGGTATGGAAAAGAACGAACTGATGGATCGCCTGTTCCCCGCGGATTCGCTCGATTACATCGCGCGGTTCAAGACTCTGTTCGACCCCGGCCAGCGTTTGAATCCGGGCAAGGTTCTGCCTACCGGCCGCGGATGCCTGGAAATCCGCCAGCCCCCCTTTACCCGTCGCACCGCAGTGTAGTGAATCACCGGCGCGCGGAAGGATCGCCCGTTGGCGGCGGCGCGTGGTCTTCGCTTGCGGGTGGCCCGAGCAACTCGGTGAGGATGGGCTTCAGCGCGTCCGCCCAGATCTGATACCCCTTCTCGGTGGGATGCAATTGATCGCGGTCGTTCATCACACCCTCGTGCAGCCTCCCATCCGGTTCGGCCAGCCGATCATTGATGTTCAGATAACGGATCTTGCGCCCGTCGGCCAACTTCGCCAGGTTGGCATTGATCCGATCGATCTCCGGAAGCACGGCCAGTTGCGCGGAAAGATGGCCGTCACGACGATCGCCGCGTCCGGCGCCTTCGCGCGCATGATGCGCAAGACCTCTTCGATACCCTTCGTTACATTCGCGGCCGCGACATCGATCCCTTCGGGCGGCAAACTGTTCCCCACATTGTTGGTGCCCGCCAGTAATACGATCACCTTCGGATTGACGCCGTCGAGCTCTCCGTTTTCGAGGCGCCAAAGGATATTCTCGACGCGGTCGGCCCCCCATCCGAAATCCGCCGCATTCCATCCGAAGAAATTGTTCCGCCAGTTTTCGAGCAACTGAGGATAGTCCGTCGCGCCCCAGCGCCGCGTAATGGAATCGCCCTCGAAATAAACATCGATGCGGCCCTGTTTGGCCTTGGCAACAAGCTGTTCGTGCGCGGTCTGCGAATTCCGGTCTGTCCGGGGAACGGGCCGATCGGCCGGAATCATCTGGGCCGCCAACAGCGAGGTCATCGCCAGGCTGGCGGGTAAAAGCCTCATGAGTGGTGCAGGAACCTGTCGGCCCAGGGGATGAAGTACTTCCAGTTGGGCGCGTCGGTGTGTCCGCCGTCATGCTGCCGCCAGGCGAGTTGGCCATCCAGCAACGCGACATTAACGGCTGGCATCCTTGCAGTGTGATAATCCGCCGCCACCCCCAGATCTTTGGCGCCGAGCAGACGGAACACCGGCTCGGACGCAACCGCGGCCATGAAGCTGCCTTGGTGATCGAGCCACTTCGCGTCGCCTTTTTCCGGCACTCCGTAACTGACGAACGTGAGGCGCGGCGCGCAGAGCGCGAGCAGCTCGTGGGCGTCCACGGGAAGATCGCCGGGCGTCTTGCTGCCGAATGTCGCTTCCGACGCCCCATACTTCAGGAAGTTGCCGGCCATCCAGTGGTATTCGCCTGTGCCGGTGAGGTTTTCCACCGCTTCGCCCCAGTTGCGGCGATGCAGCTTGGCGCCGCCTTCGCCGGATGAGCCGATCAGGACAACCGCAAATCGTGTATCGAACGCCATGGTCACAAGGGCGGCCTTGCCGTAGCGCGAAACTCCCTCGATACCCACCTGCTTCGCGTTCACTGCCTTATCGGTTTCCAGATAGTCGAGGCCGCGCGATGCTCCCCATCCCCAGGCGCGCAACGCGCCCCAATCGTCCGGCTTGCGGGGCTGGCCTTTATTGACCAGTCCGATGATGCCTTTGGTCAGACCAGCGCCGTTGTCGGCCTGAATGCTGGCCGGATTGATACCCGCGAAACCCCAGCCGTCGGCGATGAGCTGCTCCGTTGCCGGCGGGTCGGCGCCGGCTGGCGGCGGTGGCAGCGCGGCCCTCGCCGGGCCGGGCGCCGCGGCGCGTCCCGGGAAAGCCGGCGCGGGGAAGGCGATCTCGGGAATGCCGCGGCCGCCGAACATCATCATCACCGGCACCGGTCCCTTCGCATGCGCGGGGACAACCAACGTCATTTGAATGTCGACCTTGATATCCGGGTCGGCCGAATTGTCCACATGCCCGACGAGTTGTTTCCCGATCACCGGAATTCCGCCGATACTGGCTTCAACCGTTTTTGTCACTTCCCACGTCACACGGGGCACGTTCTTCGGAATGCGGCCGAGCACCTCGCGCTCAAAATCCTCCGCGATTTCGGGCCGCCGCTGTTTCCACCACATGTCGCTCGTCGTGACCTTCTTTCCATTCCTCAGGGTCAGAGCATCGGGCAGATCCGGATACGGATTGGCCGTCGATTCATCGTAATTGGCATGATTCGGGGCAGTTTCAGTGCCGCTCGGGCCGGGCCGGAGCGCTTTGATTCCGAGCTGATCCATCATGTTCCGATGATCCTCGGCGGCTGTCCAGGCTTTGGTATCGATGGAGTTTTGGGCGTAGAGCGCGAAAATAACCACGGCGGCCGCCAGGATCGGCAGCGCCCGAATGCGGTATTTTGCAAAACTCATGTTAGACAACAGGTCACATTTCGCTTGTTCATGCAACAAACCCTAACGCACGCCCGGAGGGGGCCTCAGAGCAGTGCAAACGGCGGCGTGTTGTGAACGTCTCTCGCGGCACGGTTGACGTTGTCCGCGATTCGGGTCAGCTCATGGTCGGCGGCCTTTTCTTCGCTCAGAACCTCCTCCAGCAGACTCGACACTTCGTCCAAACCGAGCGTGCGGGCGAACGCGCACAGCGAGCCATACAAGCTGATCTCATAGTGCTCAATCTGGTTCCCCGAGAAGACAAGCGCGGCGTCGAGTAACGGCGAAACATCGATGTGCGAAATCATTCTTTCGCACTCCGCCACGATGATCCGCGCGGGCTCGCTCTTTTCCCCGGCGGGAGAGCGATCGAGCCTGGTGAAGATCTGTTCCAGCCGGTATATATGAGACTTCGTCTGCACCAGATGCAGATCGAGCGCGTGTTTCAACTCCTGCGCGGAAGCCGCTTCCACCATCCCGGGGATGTGCTTCACGAGCAGGTGCTCACAGTCCCATGCGTACTCCAGGCCGCGCTGGAAAAGATCCGAAAAATTATCGAGCAGCACGGCGGTAGCGTATCATAATCTGCGCAAAGCGTGTTACACAATAACGGACTCATCATCACGCTGTGCGCGCTGATTCCCGCGCTGACCGGACCGGCCCTCGCGCACGACGTTTCCCGAAGCGATTCGAAGATCGAAATCGACCGGCGTGAAGGCCCGGGTCACCCTGACCCTGAATGTCACCGAACTGCACGGCAGTTCAGGTCCCGTGCCCGACGCGGTCCTGCTGCATTACTTCGTGCGCGGCCCGGAACTCCCGCTGCAAACGACAATCGAAAAATACTCTCTGCTTCCGGGATCGCTGGCGCAGATGCGCATCCTGTATCTCTTTCCGCGGGATGTTACGACTCTCGAAGTCCACTCCACGCTTCACGAAATCATGCCGCCGGGCCACCAGCATCTGATGAGCGTCAGGCTCAACGGAACCCTTCACGAGGCCATCCTCGACGCGGGCACTCAGGAAGCTACATTCAGCGGCGTCAGCACCACCAGGCTACAGACTTTCTGGAGATTCGCACGCCTGGGAGTGGAGCACATCTTCACCGGCTACGATCACCTGGCTTTCCTGCTCGGGCTGCTGGTCGCCACCGCCACGCTGGGATCGCTGGTGAAGATCGTAACCTCGTTCACCATCGCGCACAGCATCACGCTCGCACTGGCAACCTTCAGCGTCGTGATCCTGCCTGCAAGGCTGACGGAATCCCTGATTGCCCTGAGCATCGGTTATGTGGCGGCCGAAAATCTGTTCGATTTCCGTCTCATGAAGCGCTACTACATCACGTTCGTTTTCGGCCTCATTCACGGTTTCGGCTTCTCGAACGTGCTGCGCGAGATGGATCTGCCGCGGTCGAGCCTCGCGCTTTCGCTCTTCTCGTTCAACCTGGGCGTCGAAATCGGCCAGATCACCTTCGTGCTGCTGATTTTCCCGCTTGTGCAGGATCTGGTGTCTTCGGGCTGGAAGAGGCTCAAGCCCGCGGTATCGATCGGAATCGCCTGCCTGGCCGTGTACTGGTTCGTCGAACGGGCGTTCTGATATGGAGCGACTTGTCAAGCCACGGATAAAATCCCGGGTTTGACAGGCTTTTGAACCCGTTGTTTTTCCGGGATGGACAGGTTCGCGAAATGCCGCATCCGACACGTTAGTGCATTCGGCTGTGTTTTCATGCGGGCTGATTCCGCTATCGGGGCACTGGTTGTTGTTCGGACGCCGACACATAGCGCGATGCCCTACACAGCACGGTTACCCAGATGACATGGGAGCGGCTCGTTCCGCTGCGATGTTTCAGTTCCTCTCCAGGACATTTCGGACAGGTTTCTCCGGCTGCCGGATCTCGAATGAGAGTGCCACCGCGGGCGCCTCATCGCCCACCTGAACCGGCACCGAAACACCGTCCGGCTGGTTCAATACGGCAAATCGGGGAAGAGTCTTCTCATCCACCGTAAACGTATACGTGCCGGCGCGCATGTTGTAGAAATGGAAGACGCCATCGGAATCCGGCGTTGTATAATGCTCTCCCGGCAGCATCCGAACAACGATTTCCTCGACGGGCACGCCTTTGGGCCCCGCCAACGTACCCCGCACGGAGGTCAGGCGGACCACATCGAAATCGGAGCGGGACAGCTTGCCCGGAAAAACGAGCAAAGCGCTCTCGATGGTATTCCCCACGTCGAACTCGGCCGGAAGTTCGTGCAGCGCCAGTGCGATCTTGTGGGGGCCTTCGGGAACCTCGGGGAAGCGGAAGTGTCCATCGGCGCCGGTGACGGCGACGCCGAATTGTTCGATGCTCACGGTCACGCCTTCGGCCGGACGGTTACCGTCCGCGAGCCGCTCCATGACAAATCCTTCGACCGAGCCTTTCAGCGGTGTCTGGCGTGCCGCATAGGCGGCCAAATCCGCCACGCCGCCGGCCTGGCCCCAGTGAAAAGTCCGGCTCACGCGGAGGTACACGCTCCATTCGTTCAGCGTGGCAACGGTACCTGGAATGGCTACGCCCTGCCCCTGTAACACAAAATACTCTGCGGGTTGAGTTCGGTCAGCAAATTATTACGGTAGGCCTCCGCCTGAATTTGCCAATTCCTGCCCAGCGTCGCGTTCGCGCCAACCACAGTGGTGCTCACGGTATTGGTGGCCAGCAGGGTCCGGTTCTGCAGATCGTTGCCCATCGCGACGTTGGCATACAACGAGAGCCTGCCCATCCCGAACTGGGCCGACCCGTTGAAGAGCACGCTGCTGCGCGACTCGTCAGTGATGAGGTGCTGTAATTTGACGCCTCCCCCCAGGGTCAGCCGCCGGATGCGGAAATTGTCTCCGACCTCGACCGAGCGCTGCCGCTGGGAGTCGAGCGTGGATACCTCCTGGAACTCGCGCACTGTGACCCGGATATTGTGTCCGCGAATGGGCCGGGACACAGTGATCGCTTTCTGCCGATCGGCGGCCCTGATCCAGGGGCTCCCGGCATTGACGCGGGTGGAGAGATCGAGCGCCGTGTACTGGGCGTTGACGGAGATCCTGGCGGGCAGCAGGATGGAAGCGCCGGCCGACTCGCTGGAGTTGCGGAAGTTGGCGAGGGTGGGATCCCGTGCCACGTTGTTCTCGTATTCGCTGGCGCTCGCGTAGATCTCCAGCCAGCCGGAGGGGCGGAATCTGACCTCGCCGAAAGGGCCGGCCCGGTCGCCGATGTAGAACCCCAGCAACGGGAAATAAGCGGCATTTTGAAAGGTGTAGTTGGCGTGCAGCGTGAACATTTTGGTATCGAGCATGGGTCCCGCGAGGGTGGATATCGGCACATTGCGGGTAGCGGCGTTCGGGCCATCCCGCGTCGAGAGGGACCACGATGTTTCGTCGAAGAATTTGAGCCGGCCGGCAACCGTGTAGAGCGAATCCAGGCTCAGGGTGGTGGCGCTCGTCAAAGGGGTTTGGGTCAACAAACCGGGAAACCGGCGCAAAGCGACAATGTCGTTCGAGAAGCGCATGAACCGGGCTCCCAACAGCAGGCGGGTTCCCACTTGCTGACGCCAGTAGACGCCGAGCACCGTCTGCGGCACCTGTTCGAGGAGCATCACTCGCGGGGTGTTCGAAATAGCCCCTTGCCCCCAGAAAAAGCCGATGGTTCGCGACCCGTGGGTGGCCTCCGCCGCACCGCCCCGCGCGGCGATCACGGGAAAGTTGAGGTTGCCGAATGAAACGGACAACAGTTGAGCCGGGATCCGGAAATCGCCCCCCGTAAGAGTCCAGTGCTGGCCTTTCAAAGGCAGGCCGTTCAACTGCAGGTAGGAATCTCCACTGCGGAAGCGACTGTTGCTCAGGGCGGGCAACAGGCTGCCGCTCACCAAACCCGTATTGGGGATGAACTGGGTGAAGCTGAGCCCCATGCCCGAAGTGTCGGAAACCCGCTGCGAGTTGACCGAGAGATAGTATTGCTGGAAGCTGATTTCAGCTTGTCCAGCTCCTTCCTGTGCGTTAACACGCCAACAGGGACAGAGACCGCAGAGGATAATCTGCCAGACGACGAATCTGTACACGCGCAATCCTGACCGAACTAAGGAACCGGCGGGACCTCCGCCGGCGGCAGCGCCGCGACCGTCGCCGCCACCGAGGCCTGCTGAATTTCGCCCGCCACCTCAATGCGCGCCCGCAGGGTGTAAAGGCCAGGAGCAAGATCGCTTTTCAACGGCAATAAGTAGCGCTGCTCTCGCCTGGGCAACGCCGGAAAGGAGGGCACTTTCTGCACCTCGATGGCTTTCCCGGCGGAATCCACGATGGTCAGTTCGCCGATGGGACGGTAGAACATCAGCCCGGAGTTCTCCATCACGACCACCGCCCTCCAGACCGGCCCCGCGGTACCCGCAATCTGCTCCAGCTTCAGATCTTTAATCGTGCCGATTACCGGAAGCTTGCCAACCGTTGCATAGAATACTGTGATCAGTCTCACCGCGGTGCGAAGGCCGGTGCCCGTGGCCAGATCGTCGGCAACCGGTATGGTGCGAAATCCGAGCGCGCAGTAATAGCTTCGCGCCGAGGCGCCGGCCGGAACCTGAAGCGTATAACGGACGGGAATCTCCGTCCTCGGCGCTACATCCAGCTCCATCGGGTTCGCGCTGAGCCAGGACCGGCAGGAATAGTCGGCCTCGGCGGGGACATGGGCGATGAATTGAGGGGTTGTGTTCCCGTCAACGTAAAAGTCAACCATCTCCACACGGATGCGCGCTTTAGTGGCGCCTTCGTTGGTCAGGATCAACGAGCCGGAATACGATTTCCCGGCGACTCCCGGGAACTCCACCTTCATGGGCGCAAGACCCACGTCCACCTGGGCGGCGGCGGGACTTGCGCCTATCAGAATCGCCCACGCGGCGATTGCTTCTAGGGAGCGTTTACGGTGTAGGTTATGGTAATTGTGCATGACGGGTCGGCTATGTAACGCCAGCTCTCGGCCAGCGTGAAATTCAGGGATATCGAATACGAATTCGTGCCGTCTCCCTCGACTCCCGCGGCGGTTTGCTGGAGTGTGGTGGAGAGAGGAAAGGAGCCGCTGCAGGCGCCCGTACCTCCGCCGCCGGAGACATGGGCGGAACTGCAACTCACCTGAATCGCCGCTACCGGAATGGTCGGGCAGCCGGCGAAGGAGCTCGATCCCGCCTGCACACTGAGAGTCCAGTTTTGAAGGTGGGAGCCACTTAGCACCATCCAGGTCAAGCTGCCCGGCGAGGAACCCGAAACCATGCCGGCATCGGGGTTGGAAGCTTGAAAGCTGATGGTTCCCGGAGTAGCCGAAAGGGAGCCTAACGTCCCCATCGCAATGTTGAGACGGACGGCCGAAAGAAGACCTGCATGGAGACTTCCCATGCAAGCCAGTTCCGTGCCGCAAAACAGGGCAGCGAGAATCCATAACCTGCCGCGCACGGTTTTAAGTTGCGCTGACCGTAAACGTCGCGGTCGAACTGTAGGTGCCGGTTTTGATGCCCGTCCGGTCGGCCAGCGTCCAGACTGCCGTGCCACTGTCGCCGCTGTCCGCGGAGTGAGCGTCCGCTCCGAAGGCGACTACGCTGCTGGCCACCGATGTGCTTGCCGCCGTGCTTGATGCGCAGGGTGTTCCCGAGGTAGGTGAAGTGCAGGTATAGGCGAGGTCGGCAACGGCAGGCCCACCGGTGCCGAACGAGGTCACCAGAACGGTAATCGAGCCAGTGCCGCCGGATTCGGTAGTCCGAATCTTGTAAGTGAAGTTCGTGGTTCCACCGTAGGCGCCGAAGGTCGTATTTCCTTTTGACAGCGTTGTGGTCGCATCCACGGCGGTGAACGTCGCTTCCGGTCCCACTGTCACCCCGACGGTGCAGTTGTCGGCGAATGCGAACGGCACTACCGAGAGGACTGCCGCTGTTATTGCTATGAAGACGTTTCGTTTGATCATCTGTTTTCCTTGTTTTGCATTAGAGGGTGCTGATGGTAAAGGCAATCTGCACCGAGTAGCCGCCCGTTTTGTAATGGGCCATATCGGGTGCGGACAGAGAGAGCAGCACCGTATTGGGGTCCGAACTGCTACATGCGTTTCCACCGCCGGTACATGCGCCGCCTGGAATGGATACCACGGGCGATTGCGTCGAAGTGGAGAGAGTCTGGCTCCCGGAACATCCTGTTCCGAGCGTTGTGCCGCTGCACAGATAGGTCACGGCGGTAACGGACGGACCCCCCGCGGGCGTAAAATCCGAGACGGCCTCGACCGTGACTGAGCCGCCGCCACCCGCCGACGTCCGCGCCCAATATCCGACGAGAAGGCTGCCGCACAGTTTGCCCCCGAAGTGCGAATCGGCCGCTATCAGGTTGATGCTGACTGGGATCGACAGTTTCCCATTGGGAGAAACGGACGCTGAAACAGTCTGGGTCGTGCTCTGTATATCGCCGTTTCCGCAAACCGGCAATGCCACAAGAAGGAATCCGGCGATTATATGGTGACTGTGGTTGATCATATGGCCAGGGCTACTGCAGCGTCCACAGACACTATCGGCTTGACTTGCAAGAACCTTTAGTTAGAAACTTTTTCCGACCAGGTCAAAGGCGCTCTCGGATACCAAACCGTGGGCGCCAGCGAAAACTCTGCTGCCTCGATGCCGACATGCCGCAGTGTTTCCAGGAACTCGAATCGCATTGGCGCGGTCAGTTCTCATAACAGCGGCCCACCGCCGCGGCGCTTTTCGCATTCTCCTCCAAAGCGCGGCTGTACTTCGGATCGGCGCCCATCGATCGCCAGTTCTCCCATGGCTCGTGGTGCGCTGATTCCAACCAATTTTTCCCGTGGTGGGCAGAGTGGGAAGTTCCGGCCGCAAGTGAAGGCCAGCTTGCAAGCCAGAGCAAAATCGGCATCGGGATGGTTGACTCAGTCCAAACAACCGGACCATCAGCCTCGCGCGACGGCGTCTTTCGTCAATCTCGCCAGGCTAGCGCAGGGCCCTATTCCCTGACCAGCTTCAACACCATCCCGGTATCCGTCGCAATCCAGAGATGATCTTCATCCGGACCGGCGATCATGGCGCTGTGAGCCACTGCCCGATAATCGACCTTCATCTCCGCCCAATGCTCCAGGTCGTCGCTCGTCAGCACCTTGAGTTTCCCCGGGATCGGGCTGCGATAGATCGTCCCGCTGGTCTCGTATCCCGCGATAATTCCGTGGATCGATCCGGCGAACGTCCGAACATCCGTAATGGCCCGGTCTTTCGCGCGAAACGAACTCTCGCTGCGGCCGGTGTGCAGGTCGATCCAGTACACCTCGCTCGGATACTCGAACGCATCCTTGTATTCCGTCAGTCCGAGCGCGCTGCCCTGCGGAGTCAGGCTGATGCGGGTGACCTGGCCAAAGAGCGACGCCTCGCTCTTCGTCCACGTCTTCCCCGCGTCGGTGGTTTCGAGCAGCACACCATACGTGGGCGTCTGGCGGCGCTTCGTCGCTTTTTCCGGCTCCATCCAGTCCGGACCGCCTGGCCGCGGCGGAATACTCCAGCCGCTGATGATTCCGTTCGACCCCGTGAAGGCGATTTCGCCGAAGGTCGTAAAAGTCGGGTCGCCCTGCACGTCCTTCAGAATCGGTAACAGCGACCACGTTGCACCGCCATCGGTCGTTTCAAAGACCCGTTTTTCCAGTCCGGCGGCAAAGCCGTGCTTGTTGTCGAAAAACCAGACGCGCAGCAGCCCTTCAGGCGATTTCGGGATTTTCGTCCAGCTGCGGCCCGATTCCGATGTCTGCCAGAGGCCCTTTTCGGTTACCATCCACCCGGTCGAGTCGTCGAGAAAGAACAGCGATATGCCCGCTTCTTTAGCGGGAGTTTCCGACCAGTGCTGTCCGCCGTCGCTGGTCAGAAGGACAACCGGCCGCGCATTGTCGCGCCGGTCGGTGATGAAGCCGCTCATAACTCCCCGCGTGGCGGACGGAAACACCAGCGCGTTGATGGTCAGCGCGCTGTTGATCTGTTGATAGTGATACTGAAGGTCCCAATGCGGATCGCCGCAGAAAGCGGGCACGACGCACGCCAAAAGACCAAAACCGCATGCAAGCCGTTTCATGAACGATGCCGCACAGGCCCCGCGGAAAGCACCAGTTCCGCATGATTGATGGATTCCATCGTAGCGGTCGACATCCGCGCCAGCGCCAGCGCGCAGCCCACCTGTTCCCCCAGGGTTGTAAGCACTTCCATTTCGCCGCCCGTGTGCTGGTGCGCCTGGCGATGCTGCACGTTGATGACGCCCACCACCTTGTTGCGCGCGATCACCGGCGAAGACAGAAATGCTTCGAACGTATCTTCCGGCAATTCGCCGAAATACTTGAACCGCGGGTCGCGATAAGCTTCGCGCGAGATCGCCAGCAGACGCCGCTCGCGCGCCACCCACCCCGTGAGGCCTTCGTTCAGTTTCAGCCGGACGCGGCCGATCTCGGCCTCGTGGTGCGTATTCGAAGCGCAGAGGATCAGGTTGTCGGCGTCACAGAGATAAACCAGACAGGAATCGCACTCGGTATATTCGACCACCAGCGAAACGATTCCCTGCAAGACCTCCTGGAGCGTCATGTCACGCACCATGAATCGGCTTACCTTCTGAAACAGACGGAGTTGTTGTTCAATCCGCTGCAGACGGCCCTCAAGATCTTTTGCCTTCGGCACGGTTTCATTATAGTGTAGGGTCTGGGAGCCACTGAGCCCAACAATCGCCATTTCTCACTGAGCCCGAAACTTCTCACCGTCTCTGTCGATGCCCGAAATCACTTATCTGACCGACCCTCAAATCCCGCTTCGGATCGAGTATTCGCGGCCTGTCATGGAAAGGATTCGCGGCCTGGCGGTCGACGGATTAATGGCGCTCCCGCGGATCGGTATGGGCGTTGGCGGACTCTTATTGGGAGTGCGTGAGGATGGCATCGTCCGCCTCATCGACTCGATCGAGATTCAATGCTCCCACGCGAGCGGACCCTCATTCCTTCTGACGAACGAAGAAAAGGATCGGGCCCGCGAACTGATCGCCGGCGCGGGCGTGCCGGGCGTAATCGGCTGGTATTGTTCCAAGACCCGCGGCGCCATAACCCTCGGCGAGACGGACATTGCCTTTTACCGGGAGCTCTTTCCGAACCGTGAACAGATTGCGCTCGTGCTGCGGCCCAGCACGGTGGAACCGACTCGCGCGGTATTTTTTTTCCGGAATGAGAACGGCGAGGTCGTCAAAGGTCTCGAGTGCGAAGTGGAGGAATGGCGCCCGGAGCCGGCAGTCTCGGACGGGGAGTCCGAGACCGGTTTGGCCGTTCCGGAAGTGGAAGAACCAGTGGCCGAATCGATATCTTTTCCAGGCGAGCCGGTGGAAGTCTCCGAGCCGGAGCCTCCTCCGCCTGTGGCGACGCCAGCGATGCCAATCAGGCCCCTGGCGGACCCCGATCCGTTTGCGTTCACGGGGAAACCTCGGCGCCAGAGTAAGCGGATGCTCTGGATTGGGATCGGAGCGCTGCTGGTCACGCTGGCAGCGGCAGGCTGGTTTACGCAGAATTTCTGGATTCCGCGGCCGCCCCTGAATCTCACCTCGACCGAATCGGGCGGCAGCCTGGTCATTCGATGGAATCCCGATGCTTTCCGCGGCATCGATCACGCCTCTCTGTTCATCAACGAAGATGGCAAGCTTCAGTCGTTGCCGCTCGACCGTTTCCAGTTGAATCAGGGCATTCTTCATTACGTCCACGGAGCGAATTCGCAGCGCGTGAGCGCGAAACTGGCCGCCGGCGAGAACAGCTCGATCGCGGTCTGGCTCGCTCCCGTACCCGCACCGCCCGCGCCGAATGGCGCCACTGGCGCGACAGGATCGCCATGAGATTGTCAACATCACTGGTCCTTTGGTGTAATGGTTATGCGCCCCGATAGCTCAGTTGGTAGAGCGCCAGTTTTGTAAACTGGATGTCGCTGGTTCAATCCCGGCTCGGGGCTCCACTTCTCCTTCCTTCCTCACTACAGACTCTCCCCTAACCAGATCCGCGGATTCTGGGCGGCCTGGGGTGGCTGGACGCTCGATGGCATGGATTCCTTCATCTATGCCCTCGTCGTGACTCCCGCGTTGCGCGAATTACTGCCACGCTCCGGAATCCCCGTCACCACCGGCGAGATCGGATATTACAACGGATTACTCCTCGCCCTCTTCCTGATCGGATGGGGCTGCTCCATGATCTGGGGCCCCATCAGCGACCGCTTCGGGCGCGTACGCACCCTGACCCTCACCATCGTCTGCTATTCGGTATTCACCTTCGCGGCCGCGCTGGCAACCAACGTCTGGCAACTGGCCGTTTTCCGTCTTCTCGCCGGTGTCGGCATCGGCGGCGAGTGGGCGATCGGGGGTACCTTCATAGCGGAAGAATGGCCCGAGCGCCACCGTGCGATGGGAGCAGGCTACATGCAGACCGGCTATTACTTCGGCACACTGATCGCCGCGCTGCTGAACGCCTCCATCGGCGCCCTTTACGGCTGGCGCGCGATGTTCGCTGTCGGCGGAATCCCGGTGCTGCTCGTCTTTCTGATCCAATACGGCGTCCACGAACCCCGCAAATGGAAACCGGCGACATCGAAGCCGTTCGCGATGCTCTTTTCGCCGGAATATCGCCGCCGTACGCTGCTCAACGCGACTTACCTGTTTGTGTCGATCACCGGATTATGGGCCGGCTCGGTGTATGTGCCGTCGGCCGTGAGTTTTCTTTCCGCCAGGGAGGGTCTCACCGCGCTGGAGACAACGCGTATCGCCTCCTGGGCCACGGCAATCCTTTCGGTAGGGACCATCCTCGGCTGTCTCGCACTGCCGCCTCTGGCCGAACGCTTCGGCAGGCGCGCGACACTGGCGGGATACTTCGCGCTGATGTTTCTCTCCATCTCGACCGCATTCGCATACGCGTATTATCTTTCCGAACACGCATTGACATGGTTCCTCGCGATACTCGCCGTGCTGGGATTCGCCGGTGGCAACCTGACCATGTATGCGGTTTGGCTGCCCGAACAATATCGCACCCAGTGCCGCGCCACCGCTTTCGGCTTTGCTACTTCCATCGGGCGCTTCGCCGCCGCGGGAATCACGTTCCTTGTGGGTTGGGGAGTGTCTCGCACAGGCACCATCGGAACGCCTGTAGCCCTGACCTCGATCGCATTCGTGCTGGGCGCGTTGTTATTGCCGTGGGGAGTCGAAACCAAAGGCCAGAGACTACCCGACTAGACCCGAACCACAATTTCATTTGAGGTCACTGCGCTTGAATCCGTCAATCGGCCAGCTACACGCACCCGATAATCGCCAGCGGATCTCATGTCATAAAGCAGACCCAGCATCAGATCCGTCTCCTTCGCCTCGCCCGGCGCCAGCGTTAACTCCAGCCTTTCGGTTTTTCGTTCCGGTTGCAGCAGTTGGCTTCCGTAGCCGCTGAGCGGCGCGGCCGAACCATTGGGACCCTCAACCTGCGCCTCATAGAAGAACAGCCAGCCCGGCACGGTGAATGTTTTCTTTTCCGGTCCGGCGTTCCGGATCACCACGGAAAGCACCGCCTGCTGCCGCGCATCCTCCTGCGGAATCCCGCGAATGGAGAGTTCCAGACCGTTGACGGCTGCGCCCCATTCGCGGCCCGTCATGTCGATCACCTTCGGAGGGTCGTCACGAATAAACAGGCCCAGATTGGCCATGAAGTTGAAGAAGCGGGTTAACCCCTCGGCTATCGCCACATTTCCTTCCATTATCAACGAAACCCGTTTCGATAAAATCGGACGATGCAATTCAAGACTCTCGGCAACACCGGAATCACCGTCTCCCGCCTTTGCCTGGGATGCATGAGCTACGGCGGCGGCGATTTGCCCGAATGGGCCATCGGCACAAAGGGCTGGCATGTCGGCAAAGAAGACGCGCGTGAGCACTTCAAACTGGCGCTCGATTCCGGCATCAACTTCTTCGACACGGCGGATGTCTACTCGGTGGGCCTGAGCGAGGAAATCACCGGGTTTTACCTGGGTGAGATGGCGTCCCGCGACGATATCGTCGTGGCGACCAAGGTCCACGGGCCCATGGGCAAGAGCCCGAACCGCCGCGGCCTGAGCCGCAAACACATCGTCGAGGCCTGCGAGAATTCGCTGCGCCGTCTGGGCATGGATTTCATCGATCTTTACCAGATTCACCGCTGGGACCCGGCAACGCCCATCGAAGAGACCCTCGACGCGCTCGACTCCCTCGTGCGCGCCGGCAAGGTCCGTTACCTTGGCGCGAGCAGCATGGCCGCCTGGCAGCTTTCGAAGGCGCTCTACACGGCCAAAGAGAACGGTTGGCATCGGTTCTCGACCATGCAGAACCATTACAACCTCATCTATCGCGAGGAAGAGCGCGAGATGATTCCGCTATGCGTCGATCAGGGCCTCGGTATCATTCCGTGGAGTCCTCTCGCGCGCGGCTTCCTCACCGGCACCCGGCGGAAAGACGGCGGAGACACCGCGCGGTCCGAAGTCGATACTTTCGCGAAGGACATGTATTACAGCGCCGATGATTTCGCCGTGGCCGACGCCGTCGCCGCGATCGCCGCGCAACGGGGCGTCAAGCCCGCTCAGGTTGCGTGCGCATGGGTTCTTCAGGCGCCGGGCGTCACCGCTCCGATCATCGGCGCAACAAAGATACCCCAACTTACGGAACTGATCGCGGCGGTCGATCTCAAACTGACCCCGGAAGAGGTCGCGGCGCTGGAAAGGCCATACAAGCCGCACGCGATCCTGGGTCACTCCCAACCGAGCGCAAAGGCTGTGGCCGCCCGGTAGCCTGTTAAACTCAGCCCTCGGGTGAAGACGCGACGGTCCGTTTGTAATTTTTGTGTCGCAGTGTATCGTTCCGACCCTCGCAGATTCTCGCAGATTCTCGCGTTGAGATAGTCTGTCCCCAGAGTGGCAGTTTATTATGGGCGCGGATAACGCAGCGCCTGCGTGTGCGGAAAGGGATAGTCTGCTCTATGCCTGGCGACACGCGGAGGCAGAGTACAGACGCGCTCTACTCGTACTGGAGAAGCGGTCCGGGATCATGTTCAAGGGTGACTACGAGGCCGTTCTTGGATTTGCGAAGAAGGCTGGACGAGCAGTCGAACAGGCCCGTGCCGCGCTCGACGCCCATACGGCGCAACACGGATGCTGACCGCTCGTTGAGAGCAGGGTGGGACTGGCGGTGAAATACAATACAGAAGGCTTTCCTGACGACCGATGCGGTTTTCGTGGGAACGGATCACCGGAGATTTGAGGATGAAACTCTATACAACTGCGATTGCATTCTGCGCCGCGCTGCTGCTCGCCGGCGTTGCTCATGGCCAACTGGTTCTGGATTCGGTGCGTATCAGCGCGAAAGACACGATTGCCCTGGCGAAATTCTACCAGGCGGCGTTCGGCATGCAGGAAGTGAATCGCGTGGTAAACCCCTCGGGAACAGAGGTCTTCGTAAACTTCGGCTCGACGGCCGAAGAGGCGAAGGCCAACAAGAGTCCGTTCATGATATTGATGCACCGGGATTCCGACGATGTAAAAGACCCGGTTCCTCACGTGATCTTCCGAGTGAAGGATATGGCCGCGACGGTCGCTGCCGTCAAGGCCGCCGGCGGCTCCATGACCGGTGAACCTCGCCCGTTTGGCAGCGGTGGAACCATACTGGGCTTTGCCATCGATCCCGCAGGCAACCGGATTAGCTGATCCAACGGCCTTGAAGTGATCTCGTCAACACCCAGGTGCATGCGCCCTGGGTGACCATCCAAAGCTCCTCGGAACTAGTGGCGGATCTGTGTTGACATGTGCCCGGGTTCGTAGACCTCGCAGTTACCACGCTCAGCGAGAAGTCCCGCATTGGGACCTGTGTTGCGCCGCAGTACTCGGGTCGGCAATACCCAAGGCTCCGCCAGCGCCCCGGGGTCTTCAACCGTGACGTCGTACATCATGACATCGCCCTGACGTGTGAATCGCTCCACGACATGCATCAGTTCGGAGTGGAAGAAGCCGCCGCGCCCCAGCCATGTGGAATCGACGAACGAGATGGCGTCCAGCACAAGCGTATCGCCTTCCCAGCGGCCCACCGTGTACCCGAGATACGTCGCCTCGATTGCCTTTTTCGGGTCGTGCTTCCGGTCATCGGTCGGGATGATGCGATACTCGCCATATCCGCCCCCGGCATCCCCTCCCTGATAGAAAAAGACCACATCCTGATCCGTCTGCATGATGCGGCGGGGCGGGCCCTCCCGCGGAACTCCCAGGGGCTGGCAGGTCATGACCGGGTCGTTCTTGTTGGTCCACATATCGAGCTCCTGAACCTTGTCCCAATACTCCGGCTTGTAGAGCGGCCGGCCCAGGCCGCCGAACCGCGACGGTGAGTAGAGCTCAAAGTCATAGGTCTGATTGTCAGCCCGGGTGCAGTCGGCGGATTGCGTCGGACCGCATCGGCGCCCGCCGCCCGTCATATAGTTGCCGATCCAGTCGGTATACGACCAATTGCCCGTGAGGTCGGGATGGCCGCCCATTCGCGGCGTGGCTATCGAGCGGTCGATCGGCGGTTCGTCCTTCGCGATGACGCCATGCGGGATCTGGCCCGTGACCTTCATCGCCGCCTGCACGCTTGCCGGCACCGGCGCCACAACATAGACGTTGCCCGTCTCCGTCTGCGTGGTTGTCAGATCGCGTACGACCGCGCCGTTCCGGCGCTCCACTATTTTGCCGGCGTAGAACACCTCTATTTTGTTCAGCGGGTTGTTCCAGTCCCGATAGTCGCCGTAGGTGAATTCGGTGGTCGTGGTTTGCCCATTTGACGCCGCGACCTTGACGACTACGCGCTCGGTCATGTACTTCGCATCCAGCGTGGCGGTCGCGATCGCGCCCGGCACAGCGGGGATCGGGAATGTCACTACCGGCTTGCCGTTCTCCCACGAGACGGAGGTCTGGCCCACTTTCGCCAGGCCGTCGGCGAAAAGAGTCCCGGGATTCTTTCCCAGCCAGAGTGTCTCGTTTGTTCCTGTCACTGCGGTCCCTGCCACGGCGGCCTTCGGCGCGCCCTGCGGACTCGCCCACAGGCGGATCAGCCGATCCTGTACCATCGCCGGCATCGGGGTGGTCTTGCCCTTCGTGCCACCGATCTCGGCGCCTGGCGTGTCTTCGTCCCAGGCGTAAAGCCCGCTCACCACCTCGATGTTGGAGTCCGTTTGTCCGTTCGGACGCGTGCATGTGTACTGAACCCGCTGGCTGAACGTCTGGTAGTTGGTGGCGGCGCGATATTTCGTGAGCGAGCAAGGCTGCCCGCCCACTTGAATCGTGCCCTTGCCCTGATATTCGAGCATCGCGACCATGTCGCGTTCATCATGGCCCTTGAGCATGCCCTCATTCCGCATCCAATTGAAGAGCACGGCTTTCAGATCTTTGGCGTCTTTTGCCGGTGTATAGGGTTCAGCCGTCCCGCCCCTGCCCTGCGCATTGGCCGTCAACGGCCCGCTGAGCGCGAGGCCAACGGCAAAGGCGGTCCTGATCCAAACGATTCTTCGAAACTCCATGGTCGTCATCCTTGAATGAGGCGGGTGGAAGCTGGGGCGAGCATATCGCGCTGGAGGACGCCAGTCAAGGCAGCGTCTTTTTGCCTCTTTTTGCGTCTTTTTTGGCGGCCGGGAGGTCAGGGAGTCACCTGGAAGCTTCGGTTGACCGGCGTGGCGGCGGCGTAGTCGGCGTTGCCGGCCTGCGTCGCTTCAATCGTGCATGTGCCCGCGGCGACCAGCGTCACGGTGGTTCCGGTTACCTTACACACTGGCGTTGTCGTGGATGCGAAGTGTACCGTCAGGCCGGAGCTGGCTGTCGCACTGACCGTGAACGGCGCGGAGCCCAGGGTCTTGCCCGCGAGCGCCGCGAAGGTGATGGTTTGACTTGCTTTGACCACCTGGAAGCTCTGGTCGACGGGTGTCGCGGCCGTGTAGTCGGCATTACCCGCCTGGCTGGCCTGAATGGTGCATGTGCCCAACGTCAGCAGCGATACGGTTCTTCCGGATACAGTACAAACTGGCGTGGTCGTAGAGGTGAAGGTCACGTTCAGTCCCGAACTTGCCGTCGCATGAACAAGGAATGTCGCGGTCGTAATCGGCCGGTTCGACAGCGCGGCGAAAGTGATGGTCTGGCTTCCTCGGGTCACCTGGAAGCTCCGGTCGACGGGTGTCGCGGCCAGATAATCGGCATTGCCGGCCTGGCTGGCCTGGATGGTGCATTTGCCCGGCGCCACCAGGGTCACCGTGTTTCCCGACACCGTGCATACCGCAGCGGTCGTCGATGCGAAGCTCACCGCCAGCCCCGAGCTTGCGGTGGCGCTCACGGTAAACGGCGCGGTTCCGAACGGCTCGGTCGCCAGCGCGGCGAACGTGATGGTCTGGCTCGCCTGCGTGCCGGTGCCGGAAAGCGTGATGCTCGGCCGCGTGCCGTTTTCGTTGTCCGCAATGTTCAATGTCGCGGGCAGCGCGCCGAGCGCGGTGGGCGCAAAATAGACAGTGACCGTGCAGCTTCCGACAGCGGGGGGCGGAGCCAGCGTTACACCGCCGCAGGTCGTGGAAAACCTATAACCCGTGCCCAGGAGCGAGAGAGGGTTGGCCGGGAACCTCAGGTTCGTATTCCCGGTATTCGTAATCGTAACCGTCTGGCCCGCGCTGGTGCTGTCGATCGGTTGATTTCCGAAAACCAGATTGGAGGAAGTCAGCGTCGCGATGGGGCCGATCCCGATTCCCGTCAGCGGGATCAGTTGCGGCGAGTTCGGCGCGTTGTCGGCCAGCCTCAATGTCAAAGGATCCGGACCCAGCGGGGCTGGCGCAAACGCGACCGTGATCGTGCAGCTTCCCACATTGGGCGCCAGCGTTATGCCGCTGCAGGTTGTCGAAAACTCGTAGAACACCACGACACTACCTGGCCCTGCCGTCAACGGGCTGGCGGGGAATGTCAGATTGGCGGTGCCCGTGTTGGTGACGGTTATGGTTTGGCTGCCGCTGATCGTAAAGATCTGCTGATCCCCGAAGGCGAGGCTGGTTGGATTCAGGGTGACAACCGGGGTCGCCGCGACCCCTGTGCCCGTGAGCGAGACGGTCTGCGTGACACCGCCGATAGTCAGAGTGGCGGGTGTCGGACCGCTGGCGCCGGGAGTGAATGTGACGCCGATGGTGCAGGGCACGCCCGCGGCAAGTGTGGTCCCGCAGGTGCCAGGGGTTACCAGGTAAGCCGCGTTGCTGGTCGTGGCGATCGGCGACTGGAACGTGAAGCTCGCGGTGCCATTATTAGTCAGGGTTATCGACTGGTTCGCGCTGGTCGAACCGACCGGTTCATTGCCGAACGCAATCGTGGTGGGGCTGACGCTGATCGTCGAGGTCGTCCCCGTGCCGGTGAGCGAGACGGTCTGCGTGACGCCGCCGATGGTCAGAGTGGCGGGTATCGAACCGCTGGCGCCGGGAGTGAAAGTAACGCCGATGGTGCAGGGCACACCCGCGGCGAGTGTGGCCCCGCAGGTTCCGGGGCTTACCAGGTAAGCCGCGTTGCTGGTCGTTGCGATCGGCGACTGGAACGTGAAGCTGGCGCCGCCGTCGTTGGTAATCGTTATCGGCTGGCTCGCGCTCGGTGTACCGAGCGCCTGATTGCCGAACGCAATCGCGGTGGGGCTGACGCCGATCGTCGAGGTCGTGCCCGTGCCGGTGAGCGAGACGGTCTGCGTGACGCCGCCGATCGTGAGAGTGGCGGGTATCGAACCGCTGGCGCCGGGAGTAAATCTGATGCCGATGGTGCAGGGCGCGCCCGCCGCGAGCGTAGCCGTACAGGTCCCGGGCGTCACGAGATAAGCCGCGTTGCTCGTCATGGCGATCGGCGACTGGAACGTGAAGCTCCCGGCGCCATTATTGGTCAGGGTTATCGTCTGGTTCGCGCTGGTCGAACCGACCGGTTCATTGCCGAACGCAATCGTGGTAGGGCTGACGCCGATCGTCGAGGTCGCCCCCGTGCCGTTGAGCGAGACGGTCTGCGTGACGCCGCCGATGGTCAGAGTGGCGGGTATCGAACCGGTGGCGGCGGGAGTGAAAGTAACGCCGATGGCGCAGGACACGCCCGCGGCGAGTGTGGCCCCGCAGGTTCCGGGGCTTACCACGTAGGCGGGGTCGGTGGTCGTCGAGATCGGCGACTGGAACGTGAAGCTCGAGGTGCCGTTGTTGGTCAAGGTTACGGGCTGGCTCGCGCTCGTCGTGCCCAGCATCTGACTGCCGAACGCAAGCGCGGTGGGACTGACGACGATCGTTGAGGTCGTGCCAGTGCCGGTCCCCGTGAGCGAGACGGTCTGCGTAACGCCGCCAACGGTCAGAGTCGCCGGTATCGAGACATTGCCGTTGGGCGTGAAAGTGACGCCGATGGTGCAGAACGCGCCGCCCCCAGCGAGTGTGGCCCCGCAGGTGCCAGGTGTCACAAGGTAAGCCGGGTTGGTCGTCGTGGCGATCGGCGACTGGAACGTGAAGCTGGCGCCGCCGTTGTTGGTAATCGTTATCGGCTGGCTCGCGCTCGTCGTACCGAGCGCCTGATTGCCGAATGCGAGCGAGGTCGGACTCACGACCATCACCGCGACTCCGCCGCCTCCCGTGCCGGTCAGCGCGACGGTTTGCGCAACGCCACCGATCATCATGGTGGCCGGCGTGGCGCCGTTGGCGGTGGGATTAAATGCAACGCCGATGGTGCACGACGCGTTCACGGCGAGCGTGGCGACGCACGGGGTGCCCGTGAGCGTCTGAAAATACGCGCCGTTTGAGAAAGAGATCCCGCTGAAGCTGAATGGCGTATTTCCGTTGTTCGTCAACGTGACCGTCTGCGAAGCGCTGGGCACGTTGAGAGCCTGGTTGCCGAAGGCAAGCGAGGTCGGGCTTACGGCGATCGAAGCGTTCGCGCTCGAATTGCCGGTGAGCGGGATGGTTTGCGTAACCCCGGCTATGCTCAGCGTCGCGGATATGGGGCCGCTGGTCTGCGGCACGAAATAAAGGGCGAAAGTGCAATTCGAATTACCGAAAATCAGAGGTGCGTTGAGCCAGCAGAACGACTGTGGGATCGGCGACAGGAACGACCCGGTGTCGGGCGTGAAGGTTACAAACGGCGCAGGGGGCAGAACGAAAGCGCCGTCGCCGCTGTTGGTCATCGTAACGTACATGGGAACCATGGTGAAGATCGGCACGCTGCCAAAATCGAGCGGGCCTGTGGTGACGATGGGGTAGCATCCGGCGGCGGTGGAGCAGTAACTCATGGTGATCGCCGGAGGATTTCCCGTGCCGGTGCCCGAGAGGTTAATCAGCTGCGGCGAGCCCGCGGCGTTGAAGGATACCGACAAAGTTGCGGTCTGAAAACCTACGAGAAAGGGTTGGAAATAGGCGGTTATGGTGCAGCTGCTCCCGGGCGTAATCGTCACGCCCACGCAATTGTACGCACCGAAGTTGTAACCATACGTTGGAACGCCTAATATGCCGAACGTCGTCGAAATGGAACCGATGATCAGGTTGTCGGTGCCCGTGTTGGTAACCGTCACGGGAGCGGTCATGTAGTTGGAATTAACCTGCACATTCCCGAAGTCCACACTCGTTGTGCTGAACGTGGCTTGCGGAATGCCGACGGCGGTGCCCGACAGGTTGATTCCCTGGGCTCCGCCGGCCGCATTGTCCGTCAGCTCCAGCGCCGTGGACTGCGACCCGCCCAGGGTCGGCGAAAACGTGACCGTGATCGTGCAGTTCCCCACTGCAGGCGGGGGTAAGAGCGTCACCCCGCCGCACGTGGTCGAAAAACCAAAGCTTCCGACAAGTCCGAAGAACTGCACCGGGTTCGCGCCGAATACGAGGTTGGCGGTTCCTGTGTTGGTAACGGTGACGGTCTGTGACGGGCTTGCGCCGACAGCCACGTTGGTGAAAGTGACGCTGCTCGGATTCAACGTCACAATCGGCACCGGTGAGATGGTCAGAGGTACCGCAAAGAAGGTATTGGGGCCGTAAACGGATCCCGCTGAAGGGGTAAACGTGGAGTCGATTGTATTAGTCCCCAGAGGCGTCGTAATACTGAGCGGCACATCGGCGCCGGCCACAGTCGAGCCGAAAACCGGCACGCCGAAGTTGCTTCCATTCGCGATCAGGAGAACGTTCTTGGCGCCGGTACCGCTGAGGTCCGCGGCCGACAGGGAAGAAGTCGCCAGCGAGTTAAATGTTGCCAGAGTCCCGCTGTCGGCAATCTCGCTTCCGCAGGCGGCGAATCCGTTGTTGCCGATATTGGGATTATTGATGATGTAGTTGAACGCGCTGACATTGGTGCCGACCAGGATGTCCGGCACACCGTCGCCGTTCATGTCGGTCGCCTGAATGGCGGTGAGCGCGACGCCCGCGCAGGTGATGTCGCGCAGATCCAGGTAAGGCTGGAACGTGCCGTCGCCCACGCCGAGCAGCATGGTCGCATCGGTGTAGCCGGTTGAAGTGCTCACACCGCCGACGATAATGTCCTGGTAGCCGTCAAGGTTCCAGTCCGTGATCGCGAACGCGACAGGCGCAGTTGTAGATACGCTCGACGGATAAGTTGCCATGGGTTGAAACGTGCCGTCTCCATTACCCAGAAAGATTCCCACGTCGATATCCGTCAGGTTGAGCACCTCGACGTCGAGGATGCCATCACCGTTCACATCGGTGAGCGCGACCTGCGCGGGACCGCTACCCGTGGAAAGGGTGCTTCCCTGGGTAAAGGTTCCATTGCCGTTGTTGAGAAGAACCGTAAGTTGATTCTGTCCCCCGCCGTTGGTGACCACCAGATCGGGAAAACCATCCCCGTTGACATCTCCGAGCGCAATATTGGTCACCGCGCTGCCAATGGGATAGGTGACCTCGGTCTGGAACGTTCCGTTTCCATTGCCCAGGAGAACGCTTACCCCGACGGTCGGGTCGTTGTGCGCGATCACCAGATCGAGGTTACCGTCCGCGTTTACATCGGCCGCGGCCACCTGAACGGGCGTCGAAGCAACGCCTAAAGTCGTGCCGCCGGTGGGGCTGCTCAAACCGGAGGGGAACATCCATTGGTAATTGTTCACCGAAGCGGAGATTGGCCCGCCGTAAGGGCCCCCATTGGGGTTTGTAGCCGCATACTGGGCCGTCGGCTGAAAAACCTGCAGCACGAGTTCGTTGGCGCCCGTGTTCACCCCCACCAGGCCGGCAACTCCTTTATTGGCAAAGTCGGCGGTGATGAAGGAATTCACGTTGGCCGCCAGAAATACTGAGGACGGAGACCACTGCAGCCCGTACGACCCGGCCGAAAGAAAGGGCTCGAACAGCGCCGAATTCAACGGGATTGGGGTCAGGGCAGTGTTACTGGTTACATCGGTAAGGTTGACAGTTCCCGCGACGGGCTGCAGCGAATAGGCTTCGACACCGCACGCAACCTGGTTGGGATTCGTCGTATTGTCCGACGTTGAGAACAGGGTGACGATTTGAAAGAAGCAATCGAGGTTGGCCTGCTCGGTTCCGCCTACCGGCACCGCAAAGCCGGGAGAAGAGGATGGGAACAAGGCGGGGACGCTCGGCGTGCCCGTAATTCCGTTGTACGTGGCCGAGAGGTAGTGAGTGCCGGCCGCAAAGCTTACATTCAATACCGCGTTCCCGGGAGTGCCCGGCGGGTTTCCCTGCACGATCGCCGTGCCGAGTTGATACGCGCCGCCACCGCCGTTGACGCCGCTGTCAAAGAACGTTACCGTTCCGCCGGTTGCCGGCGTCGCCGGTCCGCCGGTTCCGGAAGGAACCATCACCGTCGCTGTGAGAGCAACTGCTGTGTGATTGGGCAAAATGGTGGCAGGGGGAACCGGGCTCGGAACGGCCAGCGTGACGACGGGCGTTATCTGGGCCTGCGCAGGCGTAAACGACGCAAGACACGCGACGCATCCGCTGAGTAAAGCAATCCTGGACCTGAATCCGAGGCTTTCCTGCCTCAGGCGTATCGTGCTCATGAAGTTCCTCCCGCGATCGGCGGTAATCGTCTCAACAATCTGCCAGTCGCGTCTTCCCGCGAGCGACGTGCCCGCGTATAATAGCACTACATTGGCGCGGTTCCCCTGAAACGTCTTCGTGCCTGCTCTCATTTTTTTCTCATCTGATTCTCAGGGCTGGATATGACATCTGAAATCAGCACTTTATATCGTTTCGGCGAGTTCGAAGCTGATCCGGTCAATCGGGTCCTGACGCGGTGTGGCAAGCCGGTTTCGATCGCCCCGCGGGCCCTCGATCTTCTCCTTTTTCTGGTCCGGAATCCACAGCGCCTGCTGACCAAGGAAGAACTCCTCAAGTCGGTTTGGGAGGGCGTGATTGTCGAGGAAGGCAACCTCTCCCAGAACATCTTCCTGTTAAGGAAGGCTCTTTCTGAAAACGGGGAGAGGGATGAACCCCTCATCGTCACGGTGTCGGGACGCGGTTATCGATTCACGCCGCAGGTTGAGGCGGTCATCTCCGACCCAATACCGGCAAGCCTCGCGACGGTGCCCGGTCCGCTGGCAATCAGCCCCGAAGCGCCCGCGCTCCCCCGCCGATGGCCTGCTTCCAGCCTGTGGATTGCGGCGGGACTGGGCCTTGCGGGGATCGCGGCTCTGGTGCTTTTCCTGTCCGGAGTTCCGAAAAAAGCACCCAGGCCAATACCTGTACCCAAGCCGCTGACGACCAACTCCGTGGAAAACCCGGTGATCACGGCATCCCTTTCACCTTCGGGCCGGTATCTAGCATACTCCGACCACGAATCCCTCATCATTCGAACCCTGCAATCGGCCGAAATCCGTTCCATCCCGATCGAAGCCGGCCTTGTCCTGCTTCGCGTCGCCTGGTACCCCGACGAAACCCGGCTGCTCGTCAGCGAAAGAGTGCACGATTCGCCGCGGTTGATGGTGTTTTCCATCCTGAGCGGAAATCCGCGGCTGCTGCGCGACGACGCCATTAATCCCGCGATTTCCACTGACGGTACCCGGGTCCTCTACGCGGCTCCCGACATTCACGAGTTGTGGATGATGGACGGGAACGGCGAAAACCCTCGCCGGATTCTGACAGTTACGGCGCCGGACAAGGTCTACCCCATGTTCTGGTCCCCCGACGACAAACGGGTCTGGTTCGCCCGCGTTCACTGGGACAAGGACAAGGAAACCGTTACGCTCGAAACCTGCGATCTGAACGGCGCTCACCCCACCGTCGTCCTCTCGGACAATCGCGTGTCGGCGTTTCGTCTGCTGCCGGGAGGAAGAGTGGTTTTCGCGCGGATCGAAGGGCCGCGGAACTTCACCAACCTCTGGTCGCTGGCGGTTGACACTGTGTCGGGCAAGCCCCTGGGATCGCCTCGCCGGCTGACGGATTGGGCCAATTTCAGCATTTCGGCCATTTCCTCCACTGCGGATGGAAAGCGTCTCGCAGTGATGAACGGGACCTGGCAGGCCGGCGTTTACGTCGGAGATCTACGGGCCGGCGGAACCGAACTGACCGGAACGCGGCGCCTGACCCTCGACCAAAGCGACAACTGGCCGGCCTTCTGGACTTCGGATGACCAGGCGGTGATGGTGGAATCGAACCGCAACGGCAGATCGGAGATCTTCCGCCAGCGCCTTGATCGCGCCATGCCGGATCTGCTCAGTACGGACGCTGGAGAAGATGCATCGCCGAAATTCGGAGGTCGCTGGATCTACTTCCGGTCCCTGCCCCTCGGAAGCCGCGTCGCCTGGGACAAACCTCTCGGGCTCCGGCGGCTGCCGGCCGAGGGAGGAGCGTCGACCGAGGTGCTCCGCGATGTGGGTATCGATATCGACTGCGCGGCCTCACATCCCGAAATCTGCGTTCTCGTGCGGCTCCGCGGCAAGACACTTGGTTTCCGCCATTTCGACCACACCCGCGGCGAAGGCGCCGAAATAGGCAGCATGGAATTCGACTCCCGCCTGTTTCCCGTTTTTCAGCTTTCACCTGACGGGTCGGAACTCGCCGTTTTGAATCCGAAGGGCGCCGGAAACCGGGTTCGCCGGATTTCGATGAAAGACGGCGCCTGGTCGGAAGTTGAGGTCCCCGGCCGCAAGGAGCTGGAGAGCCTTTTCTGGTCCCCCGATGGTAAGGGTTGGTATATCTCAAGCACGACGGCCAGCAACGGCGAGTACTTGTTGCATGTGAGCCTCAAGGGAGAATCGCACGTGCTCTTTGAGCAGCCGGACGATGGCCGCGATACGTGGGGTATTCCGTCTCACGACGGGAAACACCTCGCGTTCCTCGAATGGAAAGCGCCGAAAAACGTTTGGATTATCGACGGTCTTTGATCGTGCTTCAGCCCGACGGCCGCCTGCGGAATCGCAGGACGTTTCCGATCTCGCGGGCGATTCCATCGAAGAATGGCTTGCCCGCTATTCCGATCGACAGCAGCGCACCGAACAGCGCCATCGCTTCGAAGCTCTCTCTGCCTTCCCGTTCCCAGTACACATCACGGAGATTCAGCCAGAGCGCGAACTCGTCAAGTGTCAGAGCGGACGCCACGCCAAACAGCAGGCACAGCAAACGACCCATCCATGTATTGGATCGGTCGCTGCCATTGCCAATCTCAAGCAGCCATCCGTATCCAACCAATAGCAGGAGCAGGATTCCCCAGACGAGATGGTGGATGTGCCGACCGCGCATTGCGACATCGTGGAATGGCCCGATATCGTTGTGAATCGCAATAGTGATCCCGCGAATCACCAGCACCGCCGTAAAGAAGCCTACGGAGGCCAGAAACAGGCGCTCGCGCCGCGATTCGGCGAATCGCCGGCTATAGATCCGCTTCAAGCGCGAGTTGGAAACCACAAGCGCCAGCAACGCCAGAATCGCTGCAATAATCAGCGGCCCTATCCAAAACGCGCGATGTGTCCAGGGCATCTATCCCGATTATCCCGAAGGGCGGCGCCGCAAATATACTGAAGGGAACTGAAGGAAGGAGTTGCCATGAGCGACGGTCGCGAAGAGCGCGCGGAGCGGGAGAAGAGGATCGAGGAGGAAAAGGGGGAGAATCGCGAAGACCGGACCGACCGCGACGCGCCGGAGGAGTGGGAACCCGAGCGGGTGGATTCTTAGCGCGGTTATTTGCCCGCGGGTGTTACATCGCGATATTTTGCCCAGTTCCGAACGAGATTTTCAACGACCGTGTTTCCCACGCGCCAGGCTGCTTCGAGGGCCGGAATGTAGGCGGAGTATTGTCCGAGTTTCGTGCGCGCCAGGTTCTCCGCGGCGGTGATGCCGGGCGGGGGCTGATCGAAATTGCTGGCGGTGCGCAGAACCAGGACTCGGTGAAGGTCGACGCGCCCCGCATGCGTCAGAAAAGTAAGAGATTGGAGGGTACCGGTGTCTTCCATGGCAGTCGTCACAAAATCACCCTTGCCGCCCGTATGATAACGGACCCAATCGTTCGCCCACTCGTCCAGGAGTTTTCCGTGCCAGAAGGTTCCCGAGGCAAGGTTGTCACCCTTGAGCACGAAGGGAGGACGGCGCGCGTTCTCAGAAGTGTATTGAGATCGAGCGGCCTGCATGGCTTCCGAATCGGCGAGCGGAACGCGTTCCGTCAACTGGAACGCCCAGTCGACCAATCCCGGATCGAGATGATAGACCTCGCCTTCGCTTGAATCCCTCGGCTGTTCGTAGGGAACGGAGCCACGCAGCGGCAGGTAACCGGTCTTCCACCCGGAAGGAATTTCGCGGGCATCGATCTCGCGGGCCAGATCGCCATCGACCACCCACTCCGCCCAGGCTGCCGATCCCAGGCTGCCGCGCGCGGGGTTGATTCCAGCTATCCCGGCCACGAGCCAGTAGGCTTTGGAGAGGTCGAAACGAGGGTCCATGCCGAGAGCCATGATGGTCGCGGCGGATTTGGCGGTGCCGACTCCAGTGAGGACTGCAAGCACTCCCTGGGTATTCATCCGCAGATCGTGATAGCCCTGCGGGAACGGAATGACACGGTCGAGGTGGTTGCGCTCGACCCAATACTGCAGCTCGCCCGGGTCGTCACCAGCGTCCGCGCCGCGCTCGAACATGGCGACTACCACGACCTTCACGGCAATCGGGCGAGGTTTACCGGAGTCGGCGAACGCCGGCGCGGCGAACAGCAGTGCCAGCGGCACCATCGCTGGGGCGAAGAGATCCCGTCCGGCCATGCCATATCCTAACGCGCGGCGGGGCCGGCTGTCTGGCCAAATGACGGGGCGCGCTCAGTCGTTGGATGTGATGGAGCCGAATACGCCGTGGTTGTAATTCGCGACTCCGGCGTTGAAATAGAGGACATTCGTCGGGCCGGAATCCGTGCTGCCGTTCCCAAACGAGATTCCCCAGAGGCCGGGCGCCGAGATTGCTTTGCCGCTCGAATTGTGGAGCAGCCCGACGAAATTCCCGGTTGTGGGGTTAAACGCCATGATGGTTCCGTTCAGAGTATTGCCGACGAGAAGAGCGCCGCTGAACGCGCCGAAATTGGATGGCGCCTTCGCGACACCGAACGGCTGGCTGAACCAGCTTCCGCTCTCCAGTCGCAGCTGAAGGGCTCCGGCCGCATTGAAGGCATCGACGGCCCCGCCCGTCGCCGAGCCAGTTGGCGCGAAAGTGACGTAAATGGTCGACCCTATGGCCTGGATCCCGCAGGGCATGAGGTTGGAAGGAACATTAGGATCCACGAATGCACCGGGGGGCAGGGTCACGGGTGTGAAAGAACTCGCATCGTAAGCTTCTATGCCCCCGTTGGTATTGGCGGCATAAAGCGTCGCTTTGCCCGAGTTTACGATCGAATTGGAAGCTACCGTAAGTCCGCTGTAAGAAGCCCCCTTACTCGAATTGTTGACCTTGAGCTTGGCCGCGCTGGTATGGCACTCCGTGCAACCCGTCGTCGCTTGCTGACTGTGAACGAAGCCGGCCGCAACGTTTCCCGTTGTCGAATTCCAGAACGAGATGGTCCCATCCGCGGTCGCGAATGCAAAATTGCTGCCAACCCCGACGGTGCCGGTAGGGCTGCCCGCGCCCGTGCCGCTCGCTGGCGGAATCGTCACTACGAGTCCGGATACGACCGTTCCGCTGCCGTCATATAAGGTCGAGACTCCGGTGCCATTGTCCGACGCCCACCATTCGTTTTCGGAAAGTGTCGGGCTTGCCAGCTTGGACAGGCCCCAGGGATTCACCAGGTGCGTATCCGTCGAGGGCGCCACGCCGGAAATGTCCGAAACCAGGCTTTTTGCGGTGTAGCTGTTGGTTGTGGTGTTCTGGCTTTGAGCGATGGCGCTTAAGGCCAAGGTAACGATGAGAGCCTGGTTACGAATTTTCATGTATCCCCCGTCGAGCGAGCGGTCCCCGCTTCTCTGTAGAACTCTACCACTCATCCTGCGATAGAGGTGTACCGATCTTGTAAACAAAACGTGACGATTTGCGGGCGGGCGGAACAGATGAAATCTCTCTTTCACAATCGATTGAAAGAGGACGCCTGTGAGGAAGATCTATGGACGAAAGTGCCCTTCTTTTCAGCGCTGGCGATCCTGGCCGGCCTTCCGGGGAAGGCCGAGGCTCTCGATAAGACCACGGAGGTCGGAACGTTTCTGAAATAGATTGTGGCCGGCAAGGGCCGTCGAACGGCGGTATTGCGCCGTTTCATGTCGCTTCGCCAGCAGTATTTTCTTTCGATCACGGCGTTTCCCGGCTCCCGTGGGAGGAAACTCCGGAGCCATTCAGGCCCTATCGAAAGTGTGCGTCAACATGTTCGGGGGGGAACGCGACCCATGGGCCGGGGAGGCGCCCCGCCGTCGCCAGTGGTTTCAAGGTCGTGGACCTGATTGCGCCCCCGCTTCTTGGCGACGTAAAGGGCGTCATCGGCGGCTGCCATCAACGACTTCGAGGTCACACCGGGTTTCAGAAGAACGACGCCCATGCTAGCTGTGACGTTGAACGTTACGCCGGTCGAGGAGCGGAAGGCGAACACCGCCAGCTTCCGCCGAACCACGTTCAGGGAATTGATCGCTTCCTCCCGCGTCGTGTTCGGCATAATGACGCAGAATTCATCGCCTCCCAGCCTTCCCGCCAGCGCCCGATCGTTCTCGCGCAGGAGCCGCGCGAAAGTAACCAGGGCTTCGTCCCCCGTCGGGTGCCCATAAGCGTCGTTAATGCTCTTGAAGTTATCCAGATCGCAAATAGAGAGGCAGAAGGGCTCTCCGCCCGAGCGGGCGCGGGCGACCGCGGCGTCCAGCTCGGAAAGCAGGAGCCGGCGATTCACCAGACCGGTAAGCGCATCGTGATCCGCTTCGAAAACCAGTTGCTCTTCGGTCCTCTTGCGAGCGGTGATATCGGCATGCGCCCCAACCATCCGCAATGGCCGTCCCGAGACGTCCCAGACCGCCTTGCCTCGCGCCAGAACCCATTTGTATCGGCCACTTCGGCAGCGTATGCGGTATTCGGCCTCATAACCCGGAGTCAGCCGATCGAGATGACGCTGAATAGCGGCTTTTACACGATCGAGATCATCGGGATGAACGAGCCGCTCCCAGGCTTCGGGACAGTTGGGAATCTCATGGTCCCTGTAGCCCAGCATTTCCTTCCAACGCGCCGAGAAAAACACTTCTTCGGTCCGGGCGTCCCAATCCCAGATGCCGTCATTGGTCCCCTGCAGCGCCAGTTGCCAGCGCTCTTCGTTCCTTCGGGCGCTCTCCTGCGCTTCCTTAAGGCCGCTGATGTTTTCCACCAGACCGATGAAGCACCTCGGCGAACCTTGTTCGTCGCGTACTGGATTCGCCGCCACGCGGACCCAGACCTCGGTCCCGTCCTTTCTTACGTAACGCTTTTCCATCTTGTAGTTTGCCCCGGCATCGAGAGCCTCGTGAAGAAGTTGCAAACTTGCCTCTACATCGTCCGGGTGTGTGATCGACGGGAAGCCAAGTGAGAGCAGTTCGTCTCTCGAGTAACCCGTGATCTCACAGAATGCGTGGTTTACACGGAGGAATCGCCCGGTCAGTGCCTCCGTGAGCACCATACCGATAGCGGCATGTTCGAAGGCAAACCTGAGATCCTCGCCATCTTGACGCATTTCCTCGACTTGATGCACCTCCGCGGCCGGACAGGTTTTCGCGACGCGTTCGTGGGGAGCTGTCTTCCCGAGCGAGGGAGGAAAAATCAGAGAGGGGAACCGCTTTGTTTCGACGTTCAGCATTGGACCGTCTCGACGGTCTTCACCGCCGGGTAGCCCTGCACGGGATATCGGGGAGAATACACCTTGCATCCGAAGTGCGGTCCGCTGATTTTGGTGCTCAAGTAATGATATCGGCTGTTTCACCGCCCTTCTTTAGAATTCATCGTGCCCGTCCGCGATGAAATAAAGGAGAACCATGCTATGTCGCCAGCCGTTTGGTGGAGGATCCGTGGGGGAGAAGCGGTCAATCGTATGGGGTCTCTCCGACGGAGAGCGTCATCCCGGCCACGCATGCCAAATTGGCCGATGGCATGCCTTTGGACCTGGCCCCGCAGCGACGCACTCGTACCCTTGCATCTGAGTCCGGAACGGTTGTCCGTCCGGTTTTCAGGTGGGCCTCTATATGCACGATCGAGCGCGACAAACCGGTCGCGTTCCGTCCAGTCCGTGTAGTCCAGATACCCGCCGAGAGAGCGCCAGGGACCTGGCGGGCTCTGATTCATGGCACCCTGAGTCGATGCACGCTTCCGGCTTCGTCCAAGTGGTTGAAATGCGCCAAGCCAGCGAACGCGGACTGCGTGCTCTCGCAGGGGCGGCGCTATTTCGCCCAGTGGATCAGCGCCGTTCGCCTTATTCATCGCTAATTTCCCGAACTCATTCACGAGTTTCCGCGAGCCTTTCGGATGATTCGGGTAAAATCTGATTTCATCCTTCTTTTCGCTCGAAGAGTGCGGTCGGAAGACAGTCTCCACCGCCTCATGCGACATTCATCAGGTGTTGCATTGACGCGGATTGAACACTGGTTTCCTCCCGGCCCCGGGCGCTCAAGAGGCACATCATTGCGCCGGCATCCATCGGGCGGCAAAGAAGGAAGCCCTGGTTCCTGTCGCAGCCCATGGAGTGCAGCGCGGAGAGCTGCGCCTCCGTTTCCACGCCTTCGGCGACCACCTGGAGCTGCATACTGTGAGCGATCGCGATGATTCCGCGTACCATCGCATTCGTGTCCAGCCTCTCGATATCGCCGATAAACGAGCGATCTATCTTCAGAACATCGACGGGCAGCGTACGAAGCTGGCTGAGGGAGGAATAGCCGGTACCGAAGTCGTCGATGGAGAAGCGGACTCCCATCGCCCGCAAACGAACGATCTGGTCGACGGCCCGCTCCAGATTGCGGATCAGAACCGACTCGGTGACCTCGATTTCGAGTTTTGCCGGAGGGAAACCGGATTCTTCGAGCGACTGGGCGATCATTGCCGAGAAATCCGGATCGGCCAGCTGCAGAGCCGACACATTCACCGCGATATGAGCCAATTCGCAGCCCGCCGCCAGCCAGGCGGCTCCGTCGCGGCAGGCCGTTCGGAGCACCCATTCGCCAATCCTGCCAATGAAACCGAGTTCCTCGGCCACCGGAATGAACTCGGCGGGAGTGACTGCGCCAAGCTTCGGGTTCTTCCAGCGAAGGAGCGCCTCCATTCCCACGATCTCGCCGTGGGGGCTCACAATGGGTTGATACTGCAGGTGGAATTCTCCGGATTCGAGCGCGCTCTTCAACTGCTCTTCGATGCCGACTCGGCGTTCGTGCAAATTGGCGAATTCCGGCAGGAACATTTGCTGCCGGCCGGAGCGGTCGCGCTTGGCATGGTACATGGCGAGGTCGGCATATCGCATCAGGAGGCCGGATTCCAGACCGTGGTCCGGATACAGGCTCATGCCGATGCTGGCGGAGACGCTGACCTCTTCCCCGTGGAGGTTGAACGGGACGCAAATGGCTTTGAGAATTCGGGCGGCGATCCTTTCGACGATTGCGCCGCTGGTGGCATTGGAAATAACGACGGTAAATTCATCGCCGCCCAAACGGGCGACGGTATCGGTATGATGCACCGAGGCGCAAAGCCTGCGGGCAATCTCGCAAAGCAGCTCATCGCCGGCGTTATGCCCGAACGAATCGTTGATCTGCTTGAACCGGTCCAGATCTATCCAGAGCAGCGCGGCTTTTTCGCCGCTCCGCTCGGCTTTGCCGATGATTTCCTCCACTCTCTCGCAGAACAGCACCCG
Organism: Terriglobia bacterium; assembly: GCA_963764845.1. Taxonomy (GTDB): domain Bacteria; phylum Acidobacteriota; class Terriglobia; order Bryobacterales; family Bryobacteraceae; genus BOG-234. Next base: position 312,432 of record CAVXUE010000005.1, read on the forward strand.
GTTGGGAAGCCCCGTCAGGCCGTCGTGCTTCGCATGAAATGTAAGCCGCTCGTGCAGCTTCCCGCTCTCAACCGCCAGTGAGGCAAGATGGCCCAGCTGTACCAGGAGCCCCATGTCGATGACCTTCCCGCCGCTGTCGATTCCCATTGCGACCAGGACACCCAGGACGTTTCCCTGGCTGTCGCGGAAAAGAACGAATTCGGGCTGGTCGCCGCGCGTTTCCGCGGCTTTTCGCACCCGTTCTTCGAATCCGGCGCAATCCTGGACGGACATCTCGCCATTCGCCTCCAGGCAAACCGGGGCCAGCGCCCCGGCCATTCCGTCGGGCATTTTCTCGGAGGCCTCGAGCGAAAGAACATCGTCATGGAGGGTCCAGATGGCGGCTCCGGTTATATTCGGGTAACGGTTCGCCAGAGTTGCGATCGCCGACAGCGTCGGCGGCAGAGGCGAGTGGCTGCCGATCATCTCCAGGATGCGCGCCCTTCGCAGGTCTAGGTCCCTCGCATCGCGTAAGTCGCGCAGGACCGTTTCCAGTTCCTGGCGTTTCGCCTGCGCGGCCTGCTTCTGGCTGCGCAGGCGCTGGTTCAACGCATAAGCGGTCGAGCGGAGGAATTCCAGCTCGTGGAGATCGGCGCGATGGCCGTCGATATCGCCGCCGGACGTGGTCGCGAAGAAGGACGAATCGAACCGGTTCCGCAGCGCCTCCAGATTGGGATCGCAGGCGGGCATGTCTTCCCCAGCGGGATACTCCGGTTCGTGGATAAACATGTCGTCTCGCATATCGGCCGCGTTTGTCCAAATTCCAGCACATTTACACCGCGGGCGCCCTCGGATCGAACCGAAGGGGCTGCTTGTTCTGGTTGATGGCTCGATTCAGGGAGAGGCTGAACCTCGGGCAGGCCCAACCGGGGCGGATCGCCCGCGCGCTCAACGGATTGCGCGGACGGTCGGGGCGCACAACACCCGGGCCGACGGGGCTCGGGCAGTCGTTAATCAATGTAAAGGCTGTATGGGGCCTTGTCAGCGTTCCTTTTGGATAGCCGATAAGACACTCATGATCGTCGATGAGAGACTCATGAGATCCGCCCGGGCAACCATGATTACACGCGGAAACGAGCCGAGCGAGCTGGTCTATCGACGTTCCTCAGCGCGGGCTCCCGCCAGGATTCCGGCCAGACCGATATTGCCCTCGTGGCAGGCATATTCGAAGACCGGTACATCCGAGTGCTTCAAGGGGATCGCCAGGGTGAACGGCTTCGTCCATGTCTCCGGGTCATCGATCGTGATTTCGTATTTCAGAGTGTCAGGGCCGGCGCGGGAGAAACGCTCGATCACATGAAGCTTCTCGCTGGTTACGCTCATGAAACTTCTCGGCTTGTAGTTCGTGGTATCCACGACCAGCGCGTCGCCTTCCCAATGGCCGCGCGAATCCCCGTCCCACTGGCGGATCGCGGAAGGAAGGTGGGGATGCCCGTCGAGCGGAATCACGCGAACATCGTGAATCATTTCCGTCATGATCGCGACCGAACCGGATCCCTGCACGATCTGATAGTAGCTTTGGTATCCCGCCACCAGCTGGGGCGAGCCGTATGTGATGCAGCGTTCGGATAACGACCGGTCTTCCGGTCCTTCGGGCAGGCGCCTCGCCGCCGCCCCGTTGGTTTCCCGTCTCGCCACCGCCCCAGGGGTCATGGCGGGCAGGCGTCCGTCGGGAGGGTCGGTAATCAACGAGGTGCGGTTGTCCCAATCCCGCGGGGCCAGCCAGACCGAGCTGTAGTCGCCGGTCCCGCCGTCGACGCTTTTGAAACCCGATTTCGTTCCGTTGACATTCGCCAGGACAGTTTGAAACACAGTGTCGCCGAAGGCCGCATCTCCCTGGCCGTCGAACAGCTCGCCGGCTTTCTTCTTTAGCGCAGCCAATTCCTGGTCGGTGAGATGTTCCCGTCCCGCCAGCTCTTTGGGGCGCTCGAGCGGCGTGGCGTTGTTGTTGGCCCAATAACCCTGGAGGTCCGGATGCCCGTCAGCGGTCCGGGGCGGTGTCCACGCCTGTTTGGCGGATTTGGTTTGGGCAACCTGCCCTTGCGCAAGTAAGGCGAACGCGCTAAGTCCGATGGCGAAACAGAAGCATCGAGAGTTCATCTTCCCTCCCTGTACGCGCCAAGTATACGCCTTCCGAGCCTCGTCGAGGCACGTGGGTAGAGGCAGGTGGGTGTCCGCGGCCGATTTGTTCCCTGACCGGGAGCGGATGGACAACTGGATCTAATTCGTCGGCTGCACGCCGCAAACTCCACCCGCACCCTGCGAGCATGGCCCGTAAACGAAGATACGTCCGTTGGTACCCGAGACGGTTGAGACGTACACTTTACCGTTATTCACCAGCGGCACCACATATCTCTGAGCGGCGAAGAGTTTTCCGGTCTGATTGTAGCTGCTATAGACGGTCGCCATTTCGTACTGCCCGGAACCGCTGCTGTAGAGCTGGTGGGCGGAAAGAATACCGCCGAGGAAATTGCCGTTTTGCTGAAATCCGTTGGAAGTAACCGCCCATAAAAGCGCTGAGGTCTTTTGCGTGGCAATCGACGCGCCATTCGACGAAATCGCCAACTCTCCGCCACCGCCGAACGCACCCCCGCCGGCGAGCGGGGGAGTGGGGTCCGTGGCGTTGACGTCAAACGTGGCTCCATTGAAGAAATACCCGCGCGCCATATCCGCGAAACCCCAGACGAAATAGAAGCCGGTGCCTCCGCCCAGACTCCAGTAAGCGCCACCATGCACCTCGCCGCATCCAGTCTGCCATGGCTTGATCCCCGAATAAACGGGTGGCGCCGGCGAAACCGGAAACGGCGACGCGCACGGCGGGGCACTCTGGGCCGAGAAGAAGTTCTGGTACGGAGTCGCGTCGTACCCGCCGAGATTTGCCGTCTGCAGCAGGTACGTCTGCCCGGCTTTTCCGGACACAACAAGATACCTGCTCAAGCTCGCCGCGTTCGGAGGAGGGATCATCATCACGCCGCCCGTGTCCAGGTCGAGATCGTTGTAATCGTCCACGTAGTAGTTTTCGTAACCGGGCGCCTCGCTCTGGTCCTCCGGTGTGAATGTCGAGCCCGGATTGCTGTTCGTTCCGGCCGGGAGGTAGATGACCGAATCCCCAAGGGCGTTGTTCACGATCGGCCCGCAGTTCGAGGTCGTGGTCGATTCCACCGGACGACAGCCGTTTCCCGTCGCATAAGCATAGAACGTCCCGTCGGTAGAGGGACCAACGCCGGACATCCAAACGCCGGCGCCCACCGAGGCGAGCGGCCCAGGGGAGTTCAGGGTCGTGAGCTGGAACGTGCAGTTGGTTTGGGTCAGGCAGGTAGTCGCGGTGCAACTGCTGCTGTTGCTCGCGCAGGAGTTATATTCCGCCATCCAGCCCTGATACGGCGAGCTGACCTCGTCCCCGCCGCTGGTCGACGTCCCGAATCCGAAACCGATCAGTATGGCGCCATTCACGTCCGCGAGCGCTGGCCGCTGAAGCTGGTTCCCCGCCACAAAGCCGTAGGATTGTAAGTCGCCATTGATATCGTGCGCGGGGATGTAATCGAGGCCAAACGTAGAGTCGTTCTTCAACGACATGGCATGAAGAGTGTAAACCCAGCCCGTGCTCCCCGCGGTCGTACAGGTCGTGGCTTCCTGCGTGTCATTGAGCGTCACGAAATACATCAGGCCGTGCGCGGAATCGATCACCGGCGTACTGAGAATCCCGTTCTGGGAAAACCCGACGTTCGACCTGCAATAAAGCGCGGGAAAAGCAATCGATCCCGAAGTGGAAGCAGTGGCAAAAGGCTGGCTCTGCCAGATGGGGCCGGTCGCCGCGGCATTGTCTCCGTCGTAAGCGATGATCGTGTTCTGCATGGTCGCCAGAAGAACGACGGTTGCGTAACACGTTCCCGACACGGTGAGGTTATGCAGAATCAAAGGCTGAGCGAAGATCAGCCCGGCAGCGGGCGTCATTTCGAACAGGTAGCCGAAGCCGCTCCCCACCGTTGACGGAGTCAGCACCGTCTCCTGTGGATTGGCGTTGGTCCGGTATGCATTGTACTGTGCGTTGGTGATGTTTGGAGCTGTTGTTCCACACGCTGCCGCTCTGGCTTCGCGGCCGCCGAATAACAAACACGCAAATAGAACGGGGAGGAAAGGAATCTGGCGAACCAACCTCTTCATAATCAGTGCCCTTGGATCACCAGTGTAGCATTAGAAACAATCCTGTCGCCCCTTGACATAGGTTGACAGTACCCTTGGTACCACGGCGCTAACGGTTGGTTTCACACTCCGATCGCATCGAATCGGCCGGAATCTGACGTTGATCGGGCGTGGTCCCGGGCTTGCGCACGACCATGCTCCAAACAGGCCTAAACAGGGATCCACCGGCTGGCCTTCGGATAAACCCGTAACGCATTGCCGTGGTACAGCCGCTCCTTATCGGCGCTCGCCAGCCGGGATTCGTCGACATACCGCCGCGTATTATCCGCCTGGTCATTGGTCTCCGGATTCACCACTCCGGGGAATGCGCCATCGCACTCGGAACCAAACACGATGTTGTCCAGAGGCACGGCGTCGAACAGCATCTGCATATTCAGATGGTTGTACACACAGGTATCGACAAAAACGTTTCCCGCACCCAGAATCTCATCCGGGCTCGCCCAGCTGTTGAACTTCGCAAGCGCGCGCCATCGGCCGATCTGGCAGGGCAAAGCTCCCCCGGCGTGCGGAATCAGAAAACGCAATCCCGGAAAATTCCGGAACAGTTCCTTCGCCATCATCAGCTGCACAAAACCCGTGATATCGGCAACCAGATACTGCACGGCGGTGTGCGGAAAATTCGGGTTGATGGATTCGCTCCCGTGAATCATGAGAGGCACGTCGAGAGCCTGCGCGGCTTCAAACACCGGATAGTTGTGCTTGCCGGTGAACGGTTTGTTGCTCCAGCGGCCGCCCGAGCCGTCAGGGTCGAAGTTGAAAGCGACGAACCCTTCGCCCGCCCATCGTTCCATCTGTTTCGCAATGCGCTCCGCCGGGGATGTCGGATGCTGCCCCAGCATCCCAACGGGAGCGAAACGCCCCGGATTGAGTTTGCAGGCCCGCAGCACAAGGCTGTTGTTCAGATCCGCCCAGACCGCGTTCTGCTCCACGGTGCCATCGTGCGTCGCCATCGCTTTGGCGCGGGGCGAGGCGAAAGCCATGTCGATCGCGCGCTTCTCCATGAGGCCCAGAACGGTCTGGAGACTCTTCGTTACCTCTGCGTCGCCGATCTCGGGCGGGTCGCCCGCTTCTCTGCCCGCGAGCTGCGCTTCGCGAAACCCTTCCACCGCGGGATTTTTGGCGAGGCGGACAAAATGCTGGTGTGTGTCGATGATCATGAGTGGGGATCGTCGGCTCGTTACCGACGACAAAACGATAGTTTAACCCTCACAGAGCCGCCGCCCGGAATCGTGTATTTCCGGCTCATACCCATGTCGGAAACATTCCACGATGGGTTTCGGCGTCAGCACCGTCGCGGCGATATTCTTCGGCCGAACTTCACGTTTCGAATAGCCCTCCGGCGTCCAAAGCAGCAGCGCATTGTTCCTGACGAGATATGCGCGCTCCCCGAACCGTACGAAGCAACCGGCGGGCAGCGAACTCAGCTCCGCCTGCCAGTCGACTTTTCTTCGCTTGTCGATGCGCGCCGGGTGCAGTTCCAGATCCATTTCATCCGCAAAAGGCAAATGACTCTTGCCCGTGCGGCGTCGCCATGCTTCCTTGAACGCATTGAACCGTTCGCGCCGGCACTCGGCGCACGGCCTGTGCCCGGCGGCAAATGCGACGGCTTCGTCGAGGAAGAAAAGTTCCGTATAGCGCCTCTCGGACATTACGATGCGATGCCGCCCCCTGAATTCCAGAACACACGTGATCCACCGCCTGCTCTTGAAACCGCGGATGATCTCGCGGTTGCTGTCATGAAGCGCGCCGCCCCGGTTACCCATCATCGTCCCGCGGGCGCTCGCCCGGAAAATGTCACCGAAAGGGATTGACGCGATTTTGCAGGGGCATTCGGAAGTCCCAAACCCCCACATGATGCCACAGCTTGACATACCCCAGCGCGCGCTTCGCGCTCACTTACCGGTAAGATGCGGAACGTCTTTATTATTCTCACTGCAGATGTATTCCAGCAGATCGCTGTCCGCCAGCAGCGCCGCATTCTCATTGACCGTCCAGGGTTTCGTATAAGCCTTCGGATCGTCAATCGTCAGCTGCATGTCCAGATGTCCGAAATCTTGCCGATGATACCGCTCGGTAAATGCATTGCCTCGCTATGCGGACGCCCGGCGTTATCCAGCCACGTATGCTCGTTGACGCCGATCGTATCCACCACAAACGTATCTCCATCCCATTTGCCGACCGAATATCCCAGCCACGAAGGCTGCGGATCTTTCGGAAGTGCCCGCCCATCCGTGAAGATCTGCCGATACGTGGTGAAGCCCTCATAGAGAATCAGCATCATGCCCGGCACTTGCACGATCTTGTAAGGGTAGGGCAGCACAACCAGCTTCGGCATTCCCGGCACGCAGTAGGCCGCCGGATCGTCCTTGCCGTGCGAGCCGTCGGCGCGATCGTCCGACGAGCTTGCGGCTCCAGGGCTGAAACGGAATGCTTGCCGCGGGAGCGATAACCTGCAGGGGCCGCGTATCGGGACTCCACACGCCCGAAAGATCCGGATGCCCGTCCGCCGCGTTCGGTGCGGGCGCCGCGAGATTCGGTTTGCCATCCGCGGTGTGCGGAGTTTTCGGTGAAGGATAGTTGAACCATTGGGCGGAGAGCGGTCCGCACAAAATCGATCATCAGGATCGCCGACTGCTCGCGATCTAGTTATTCACTATCAGCGGCGATTATACATCCGTGTCCGTCGGATGTGGCGGATGAGGTGATTCGACATAGTTGACTAATGATAGCGTTGCGTCGCCTGATCCGTTTGTAAGATACTAGTCCAAGAAGTATTCATTGGTGCAATCGCTGTTCGTTCCTTTCCTGATCGTTCTCTTCGCCGCGTCGTCTTTACCCTGGGGAAAGAGCGACGTCAGTCAGCAGGAGGGCGCCCGCCAGTCACACCGCGGTCGAAGCCCTTCACAGGCCCGGACTCGGAAGGAACGGTGTCGGAGACCGCAGAAGTCCTCCCCCAGCAAGAAGAAGATATTCGATGGTTGACCAGTTCGGCATCTTTGCCAGATGAACTCGCAGGTGGCAGCCCGCCGGATCACGCCAGGCCAGCACGGATTGCGGGGCGATCGTTTGCTCCGGGCCATGTCACGAAGCGTTTCGCCAAAGCGGGATTCAGAGGCGGGGCAGAAACCGGCGTGGTGGCTGCGAGTACTTCATATGACAGTGTCGAAGTCGGGAGGCCGCTCGGGAATTCCCGCGCGGCTGGCGGTCGAAGGTTGGCCTTGCCCGAAAAGACTCTGCCGATTGCGCGGAAGCACCGCCAGTCGAGCATGCCGCCCAAACTGGAGAACGTCAGATCCAGCAGGTAAGACCCAGCCCGGGACCTTTCCCACCGCTCCCTGGCTCTGCAGACTCCAGGGCAACTGACTGAACGTTTCGCCGTCAATCCGGAACGCCGCCGGGTCGCCCAGCCGATGTTGCGCGGAGAACCGGCACATGTGTCTGATCGACTGACCGTTGGATCTCGCGCAGCAACCGCCGCCGTTGCCGCGTCATGAAGATGATGCAGACACGATCTGCGGTCCGCCAGTGGACCGCGAACACTCCAACGGCGATAGCATGCGGGGCGGAAACGCATTCATATCAATTCTCCTGTAAGCGCCCCCGTAAACGAATGATGGGGGCTCTCGAACGTGTAAGGCGCCCGAGTTCACTCCGCGGCCTGCTGGGCTTCCTCGCGCGATCCGCATAAGGTCCCACGCGCACGATCAGCCAGCTTCGGACCGATCTGGTCCCGGCAAGTCGACAATCTTCGGCGGAATAGCCGCGCTGTCGTCAGATCCGTCGTAAGCTGTTGGGCTTCGCCGCGGTCGAGGAACGATCGCTGCCTGCACGATATATTGTTGGTCCGCGCCCGTGGCTGATGAGCCCCGGACGGTTCAATTGAAACGCGCGAAACTCGCGGATAGCGACACTACGGATAACGACGTTACAGGCGCGGCTGGCGATACCGGAGTGGATGGCGCAGCCTGCTGGATTCCGGCTGTGGTGCTGCTGCGCCCCGCTTCGATCCCCGCAAACAAACCCGCTGCCAGCAGGCCACACCCGTGACGAGAGCCGTTCCGAGAATCACCGCAAAGCGAGGTGCGACTAAAAGACCAATTCGATCCTGTGCCTGTTCGCTCATACTTTTGTGTCAGCCTCCTTTAAGTGATGCAATTCTGACAGAGCCTTCCCGCGGTACCAGATTGCCGCTGGTCATATAATTGCGACGTCTAACCAATGGCCGCATGCCGAAACGGATATACTGGCCAGCGGAGATACCAGCAATGCGAGGAGATATGCGAGCGAATGCTCACGCGATCTGTTTGATCGTGGCGATTTTCATGCCACTTCGCCCGGCGCCGGCGCAGCCGCCGAAACCAAGCGCATCAACCGCGCCATCGAGCTGCTGGAGCAGGGTCAGCCCGTCTACTACACCGGCTCGCACTCGGGCACCACCGGCACCTTTGAGCAGGGCAAGCAAGGACGCCCAAACCTACGCCGACTACATCAGCTACGACATGGAGCATGCGCCGTTCGATGTCGCCGGTCTCGCCGAGTACATGAAAGGGCTGGTGGCGGGCGGGCCCGACGAGGAGCGGCCATCGCACGCCGGCGGTGATCGTCAACGTTCCCGTAAACGGTACGGATGAAGCCGCGGTTCGCGCCAATGCCTGGATGTTCAGCCAGGTTCTCGCCACGGGCGTGCACGGCGATTATGCTGACCCACGCCGATACGCCCGGCGCGATCCGGGCGTTTATCGAAGCCGTGCGGCTACCCATTCACAAACAAGGGCTGGATCAAGGAATCAACGAGGGACGCCGCGGCGTTCACGGCGCGTCGACGGCGGCGCAGATCTGGGGTGTGACGCAGGAACAGTATCTCGATAAAGCCGACGCCTGGCCGCTCAATCCCGATGGCGAGTTGCTGCTGGGCGTGAAGCTGGAAGACAAGTACGCGCTGGCCAACGCGGAGGAAAATCTGAAAGTTCCGGGCATCGGTTTCGCGGAGTGGGGTCCCGAGCGACATGGCGCTATCGCTGGGCGTGCGCGGTCCCGGCGCGGAGCGGGATCCGACGATGGTCGCGGCGCGGGCCAGGGTCTTCGCCGCCTGCAAGGCGAACAAGATCTTCTTCCTGAATTCGATGAACCCCGACAACGTGATCGCGATGATCAAGGAAGGCGTCATGGTCGGGCCGGCGAATCAGCAGGCGGCTGAGATCGGTCGCAAATACTACCAACCGCCAGATGCCATGGTAAGCAGCAGCGACCGCGGCGTCAGGCGACTTCGGCTATTGCCCGGTGCCGCACGTCGATCCCCTGCGCGAGGAAGATCACATCTTCGGCGATATTGGTCGCGTGGTCCGCGATACGTTCGAGCTTGCGGGCAATGATCAGGTAGTCAACGGCGCGGGGTATCGTGGCGGCATCCCTCTGCATGAGTTCGATCAGCTGGCGCTGGATCCCGTTGCGCGCATTGTCCACCGCGTCGTCCGATTCCAGGATGTCGCGCGCGATCTGAGCGTCGCGTTTCACGAAACCGTCCAGGCTGCCCAGCACCATCGACTCCACCAGGTTCGCCAGATCCGCCGAAATTCACGATTTCCGGCAGCGGCGGCTGCGTCATCAGAGCGAGAGCGCCGCTCCGCGATATGCACCGCCAGATCGCCCATGCGCTCGAGATCGGTCGTTGATCTTGATCGCCGCCACAACGAAGCGCATGTCGCGCGCGACCGGCTGTTCGCGCACGATCAGGCTGGTGACCATATCGTCGATCTGAATTTCCATCTGATCGATGCGGGATTCGTCGCGAATCACCTGATGGGCGTAGTCTTCGTTCTTCTCGACCAGCGAAAGAACGCTGCGCTGGACGGAATGCGCGACCAGCGCAGCCCATCTCCTGCAGCGTGTCGTTCAGTAACTGCGAACTCTTCTTCGAATGGGCGCAATGAATCTCCTGTCCGTGCCTAACCGAAACGGCCCGTGATGTAGTCTTCCGTTTCCTTCTTCGAAGGATTCTTGAAGATGACGTCGGTCTTGTCGTGCTCGATCAGCTTGCCGAGCAGGAAAAAGCCGGTGGTATCGGCCACGCGCGCCGCCTGCTGCATGTTGTGCGTCACGATCACGATGGTGCACTGGCTTCTTCAGCCCGACCAGCAGATCTTCGATCTTGGCGGTCGCGATGGGATCGAGCGCGGAACAGGGCTCGTCGAGCAGCAGCACTTCGGGATCGACCGCCAGCGCGCGCGCGATGCAAAGCCGCTGCTGCTGGCCGCCGGAAATCGCATAAGCCGATTCGTGCAGCTTGTCCTTCACCTCGTCCCACAGCGCCGCGCGGCGCAGGCTCTTTTCGACGATTTCGGCCGCGGTCTTCTTCTTCAGCATGCCGTTGATCTTCGGGCCGTAAATGATGTTCTCGAAGATCGACTTGGGGAACGGATTCGGGCGCTGGAAGACCATGCCGATGCGGCGGCGGATCTCGGTCACGTCTTTGTCGAGAATGTTCTCGCCGTCCAGCGTGATCTCGCCTTCGATCCGTGTATCGCGCAGCGTTTCATTGATGCGGTTCAGATTCCGCAGAAAAGTGGATTTGCCGCAGCCCGGAGGGCCCGATCAGCGCGGTGACTTTGTTCGCCGCGAATTCGAGCGAGACGTCGTGCAGGGCCTTGAAATGTGCCGTAGATAGAAATTGATGTTGGCGGCGCGCATCTTCGGCACTGCCGTCTGCGCCGATGCCTGAGGTTTCGGTTGGTAGTCGGAGTCATTTGAGTTTGTGGCTGGTTGGCAGCCGTTCGTACTGATGGTGAACTCATTCTGTTGACCGTATCTTTACTGACCTATCTGGGCAGCGATGCTCCGCGCGAAATGACCATGCGCGCCGCAATATTAGCCAGCAATACGAGAGCCAGCAAGAACCAGTCCGGCGGCCCACGCCTGGCGGTGCCAGTCGTCATAAGGCGATATCGCGTAGTTGAAAATCATAACCGGAAGCGAGGCCGTCGGTTCGGAAAGCCCGTACTCCAGAACTGGTTGTTGAGACTGGTGAACAGGAGCGGCGCGGTTTCGCCGGAAATGCGCGCCACGCCCAGAATCATGCCGGTCATGATTCCTTTGCGCGCCGCCGGCACAATCACGCTGGCGATCGTCCGCCATTTGTTTGCGCCCAGAGCCAGCGCGCCTTCGCGCATCGCGCGCGGCACTTCGAGAAGAAATTGCTCGGTGCTGCGCGCTGTGATCGGAATCAGCATCAGGCTCAGCGCCAGGCCGCCCGCCAGCGCGGAGAAGTGGTGCATGGGCACCACGATGACCGTCCAGGCGAAAATGCCGATCACGATCGACGGAATGCCATTCAGCAGGTCGGCCGTATAGCGGACGATAAACGGAAACGTCTTGCCGCCGAATTCCGCCAGATAGACGCCGGCGAAGAATCCGATCGGCAGGCCGATGAGCGTCGCGAGCACCACAATCTCCGCGCTGCCGAGGATCGCATTCGCCATGCCGCCGCCGTCCTGTCCGGGACGCGAGCGGAAGCTTCGTGAAGAAAGTCGAGATTGACCGACTTGCCGCCGTTGTAGACAAGATACCCCAGAATCAGAAACAGCGTCGATACAGTCAGAACGCGCACACGCCGCACAGGGTCAGCATGACGTTGTTGACCGCATTTCTGCGGGCGTTTCGCGAGTGTCATGCCTTTGCCGACCCTTTCTTCGTCGTCAGCGACAATCAGCAGTTGCGCCAGACCGTTGATCACCATCGTGAGCGCGAACAGCACCAGACCCAGTTCGACCAGCGCCGAGAGGTAAATGTTACCGGTAGCTTCGGTGAACTCGTTGGCGATCACCGCCGCGATCGTATAGCCGGGCGCAAACAGCGAGGCGTGAATGGTGGGATCGTTGCCGATCACCATCGTGACCGCCATGGTTTCGCCGAGCGCGCGCGCGAGGGCCAGAAAGACCGAGCCGATGATACCCAGCCGCGCAAACGGCAGCACGGCCTGACAAGTCGATTCCCATTGCGTCGCGCCCAGGGCCAGCGCGGCTTCGCGCTGTTCGCGCGGCACCGCCATGAGGGCTTCGCGCGAAACCGAGATGATGAACGGGAAGGTCATGATCGCGAGAATCACGCCCGCCGTGAGGTAGCCGACTCCGAAGATGTGGCCGCTGAACAGAACCGAGCAGGAACGCCGCAGTACCGCCTGGATGCGCGGGCTCGACATAATCCCGCATCAGCGGAACCAGCGTGAAAATCGCGAGCAGACCGAAGATGACGCTGGGAACCGCGGCCAGCAGTTCCACCAGAAACGTCAGCGTATTGGAAACTTTCGGCGGCGCCAGTTCGGAAAGATAGATCGCCGCGCCCACCCCAGCGGCACCGAGATCAGCAGCGCCAGAAATGAAGTGATGACCGTGCCGTAGATAAACGGCAAGGCGCCGAACTGATCGGTGACCGGGTTCCACATCGTGGAAGTGAGGAACGCGAAGCCGAACTTCTCCCGGCGACGGCGCGCTGTGCAGCCACAATTGCCAGACCAGCAGCAATCGTGATCGCCAGAATCGCAAGCGGCGAACAGCAAGCGTGAAAGCATAGGCCACCTCATCGCCGCCGAACCGGCGTTTCGGAGCATTCGTGCGTTCGCGGAACGGCGGCGGTGGAGGTGGCCATAGTGCGAAGCTTATTTAATCAGCGCGATCTGCTTCTGTTCCTTCGCGACGACCGCTTTCGGCAGGGGCGCATAGCTGAGGCCCTCGCGCGTCCTTCTGGCCGGTCGGTCAGCATCCAGGCGAGGAAGTCGGTGATCGCCTTTTTCTTCGCCGGGTCCTTGATCTCGCTCGGGATCAGCAGCCAGGTGAACGTGGAGATCGGATAAGATCCCGCGCCCGGTGCATTCGTGATCGAGACCCGGAAATCCTCCGGCATTTCTTTCGAGGCCGCGGCAGCGGCCGTCACGCTGTCGAAAGCTCGGCTTCACGAATTTGCCGGACGGCGTTCTTCACATCGGCGAACGCCATCTTCTGCTGCACGGCGTAGATCAGTTCCACGTAGCCGATCGAGTCGGGCGTCTGCTTCACCAGCCCTGTCCACGCCGTCGTTGCCCTTGCCGCCGAGGCCGAGCGGCCAGCTCACGGAGGCGTTCGCGCCCACTTTGCTCTTCCAGTCCGGGCTGACCTTCGAAAGATAATCGGTAAAGACGAACGAAGTGCCGCTGCCATCGGAACGGTGAACCACCTCGATGTCCTTGTCCGGCAGGTTCACCCGGATTGGCCGACTTTGATCTTCGGATCGTTCCACTTCTTGATGTCGCCCAGGATAAATGCCCGCGATCGCTTCCGGAGTGAGCTTCAGAGCCGCCGGTCACGCCCGGGAATGTTGTAGGTGAGAACCACCGCTCCCATGACGGTCGGGAAATGCAGCGGCTTCGACCTTCATGCGCTTTCATCTGCTCGTCCGTCATCGGCATGTCGGACGCGCCGAAGTCGACCGTGCCTTCGGTGAGCTGGCGGATGCCGCCGCCCGAACCGAGCGCCTGATAGTTGATCTGAACATCCGGGTGCGCCATCTTGTATTCGCCGAACCACTTCTGGTAAATCGGGTCCGGGAACGTGGCGCCCGCTGCGTTGATCGTTTCCGCACCCATCGCGGCGGTCGCGAACAGGGCGGGAAGTACTGTGAGACCCATTACAACGAGCTTTTTCATAGATTTATCTCCTTTCCCTAACGTAAAGAAAAGGGTGGGCAACATAGAAGTTTCCCACCCCAATGTTTCAGTTGTGTTACAGATTGTTTAGAACTTCGGCATGGCGCCGGGCAGAGTGTACCGAACGTCCAGGTAGATGGTGTTGTCGTGGGTCTCCTTCGGTGCGCCCGCCGCGACATACCAGGGGCGCGCTCCAGCCATTCGTATTGACCCATCACGTTGATGGCGCCGTACCGCGGATTCCTCCAGATGGTCTGATTGAACCCGAAGGTGATTTCGTTGATCGCGCGGTTCTGGCTGTTGGCGGAGCCTGCGTAGCCGTACCCGACGAGGCGTTGCCGTTGGCGTCGATGGCGACGTCGCGGCCGATATAGATGCCGCCGTAGTAGCCGTAGAGCAGAGTGTTCTTGACTCTTGCTTCAAAGCCGTCGATGGTGCCGCCGGCGTGGACGGGGCTGAGGGAGCCGTTGGCGCTGAACAATGAGATCGGGCGCCTGGCCGAACAGATAACGGCCGTCGCCATCGCTCCAGAAATTGGTGGTGATCAAGCGGAAGTTCTTGAAAACCTCGACATTGAGGCCGAACAGAATCCCGCGCCCTCGGTGGTGTGTGCGATTGTAGGCGGCACAGTGCGACGCCGCCGATGGTTGGTCGTCTTGAAGTTGCTCTCGATGCCGGCGACTTCGAAGTGGAAGCGCGAGTGGGGTCGAAAGCGATCTTGGCGATGAAGTCCGGCGTGACAGTGGGCTGCGCCAGATAGCTCTGGCCGGTGCGCTGATGCTGATGTTCGCGTCCATTGTCAAGCTGGCGTCGAGGTCGAGACCCGGTGAGGGCGGTCAGGCAGGACGTGCAATCGCGCTGATCCGCCCGCCGAACCGCCGATGTACTGATCGGGCTGTTCGACCGAGAAGCCGAAGGTCACCTTATCGTTCGGGTGAAAGAGGACGCGCACGCCGGGCTGGCGCGTCCAGGTGAGGCCCGCCATGTAATTGATGTCTATGACTTGGGTGTAGAACAGATCGCCAGGCAACGCGGAAATGCCATTGCGGTTCGGCGTCAGCATGCTCCAGCTCTGGCCGGCGAGGAACTCGATCTTGCCTTTGCGGGCGTCGACCCAGAACAGGCGAAGGCGGGGGACAACCGCGCCGTTGGAAACGGCGAGCGATGCCGATCCGCTGGTTCCGTTGAAGTCGAACTCGTTATAGCCGATGAAGTGCGCGCCTTTCCAGTCGCCGTCGACGCGGAAACCGAGCCGCGAGTTCTGGATGCTGAAACGGCATTTCCGAAAGGTTGCCGTTGGCGGTGTTGTTGTAAGGAACGCTGCCGAAGTTCGAACCCATGCTGGATCCGGCGTTCTTGTCGCGCCAGAACGGCGTGAGATCCATGAAGCCGATCGGAATGATGCAGACGCTGCCGAGCCGCAGATATAGGCGGGACGGCGTTTCCGTCGGGTCCGGCTTCGCAGGGATTGCCGCCACCGCCGGTTGCGCCTGCGGCCGCGGGGCTGGCGATCGCGATCGAAACCGGCAATGGCGCCGGCAGCCGCGACCGGAGCCGGGAGGACCGGAGTAAGGCTGGCAACGTTGCCGAGATTGGTGCGCTGCGAGGCGCAGCGGACGTGCCGGAGAGCTTCGTGCCGGAGACTTTTCGATCAACTGCTGTTGGCTCTGCAGCGTCTGCTGCAGCGACTGCAATTGCTTCTGCTGTTCTGCCAGCGCGGCTTTCAGCTGTGCGATTTCTTCGTCTTGTGACTGCGCGTACGGCGACGTCGTCGTTGAATTCGATGAAACTGCTGTTGTCGTTGCGTCATCCGCGGCGCCAAGAAGGCTCGACCCGACCAGCATGGATGCCAGAAGGAGCGAGGCCCGTTGAACGGACATCTTGCCTGGATTCATTCAATTCTCCCTGTAAGAAGTCCCAGAAAAATGCTCTGGGCGAAGCTACCCCGAAGCGAATCCAAACGGACAGCAGAGAGCTCGATCCCGAGCCGCATCTGTACACTCCTTCGCCGTTTGGATTGCAACGCGAGATTTCAGTCTAGGGAGCTTACTTGGAAACTGGATGACGATAATGTGAAGAAACTGTTACGGAAGTTAACCAGATTGTTACTACAACACGTGTGCCAATCAGCCAAGGTGATGATGCCGGACATCGACGCCTTTGATAAGGAACAGAACATCCTCGGCGATATTGGTGGCGTGGTCGGCCACGCGCTCCAGATTGTGCGCGATGAAAATCAGATCGAACGCGGTGCCGGCGGGCGCCTGGCCGTTTTCCAGCATGCCGAGCAGTTCCTGATAAACCGAGTTCTTCAGATCGTCCACTTCGTCGTCGGACAGCAGCACACTGCGCGCCAGATCTTCGTCGCGCTGAACGAAGGCATCCAGACTCTTCCGGACCATGGATTCCACGGTCTTCGACATATGTGGAACATCCACCAGCGGTTTGAGCTGCGGCCGGCCCAGCAGCGAGATGGAGCGCTGCGCGATATTGACCGCCAGATCGCCCATCCGTTCCAGATCGCTGTTGATCTTGATGGTGGCGGTCAGAAATCGCAGATCGCGCGCCACCGGCTGATGCAGCGCCAGCAGCCTGGTGGCGAATTCGTCGATCTCGATATCGAGCTGGTTGATGCGCTCTTCGGCTTCCCAGATATTGACCATCAGAGCGTCGTCGCGATCGACCAGCGAGCGGATGCTGTTGTGGATCGACGTCTCCACCAGGCCGCCCATTTCGAGGATCTTGTTCTGAAGTTCGCCGAGTTCCAGGACAAAGGGCCGCATCGCGAATGTATAAAACAGTCGTTAAAAAAAAGATAGCAGTTCTGGTACCATGCGGCGCGAAAGCGATAAAATAAATCGATGGCGATGGGGTTCGCCGAAACCGCCGCAATGGCTGATGACTCCTGGCAATCCGAAGGCTGGAGTCGTCTTTGCAAACGGTACTTTTGATCTCGCTCGGCGCGGTCATTGGCGCGAATCTCCGTTATTTCGTCGCGCAGTATGTCGCGAGGCTCATTCCGTCCGATTTTCCTTACGGCACGCTGGTGATCAATATCTCGGCGAGCTTCATTCTCGGGTTCTTTCTGATCTGGACCAGCGAGCGCGTGCTGGCCGATCCGCGGTGGCGTATCTTCTTTGCCGTGGGCTTCTGCGCCACTTATTCCACCTATTCCAGTTACGCTTTCGAAACGTTTGCGCTTTTTGAAAAAGGGCAGTTTCCGTTGGCCGCTGCTGAACATCCTGGTGACAAACGTGGTATGTTTTGTGGCCGTGATTGCCGGCGCGGCGCTGGCCAGGAGCTTATGAAGACAGCGGTCCAGGTAACCATGTACCTGAATGAATCGGATCCCTGGGGCCGGATTCTGCAGATGCTCCGGAGCGAAAATGTCGCCGGAGCGAGCGCCTTCCATGCGGTGGCGGGGTTCAATGGCCGAAACCAGGTGCACCGGGCGAGCCTGGTCGAAGCAGGGGGCAATCTGCCGGTCATGATCGTGTTTGTGGATTTGGCGGAACACGTGGAACGGGTGCTTCCGAAGCTGTTCGAACTGGCCCCGCACCGGCTCATCGTGCGCGATAACGTAATCGTCGAGCAGAGCAACCTCGATTAGTAATAAGGAGAAAAATGAGTCAGAGAATGGCTGGCGGGCTGGCTTTGGGAACGGTGTTGGCCGTGTCCGGCCTGTTTACGATTCACGCGCAACAGGCGCCCGCGCCGAACTCCAACTTTACCGGCAGAATTACGCGGCTGAAGGAAGACCCGCCGGGAATCATTACCTATATCCGCTTCGATGCGGGGGCGCGGACGAAGTGGCACATCCATGAGAAGGGCCAACTGGTGCTCGTCGAGGAAGGCGTGGGCCTCGAGCAGCAGAAGGATGGCCCGGTGAGGGAAATCCATGCGGGCGAGGCCATCTGGTGCCCTCCGGGCGTGGCCCACTGGCATGGCGCCGCGCCCGGCCAGAGCGCCACGCAATACAACGTGACCCGCGGCGGGATCACCTGGCTCGATCCGGTCACGGATGAGGAATATCAGGCGAAGCCGGTCCGGAAGTAGTTGGCATTGATGTCCGGCTCATCTGCTAGTCTCCTGTCTCTAAAATCAATGGCTTAAGTACGCCTGTGGGGCAGACCCCATGAGCGCTAACCTATGTGGCGTACGCACTCGTGCGTGCCGCGTCGAGACTCGTCTCGACGCCTGCGCTCGACCATGGATAGTCTTCTGGATTCCGAACCAGCCCCGCCTTCACTGGATTGGTTTCGATATACCTTCGGATCTTCTCGAATTCGATCTGGTTTCGCACGCAGTGATCGTAGGATTCTTTTTGCCAAAAGGGCACCCCGGTTCGTCCCAACAGACGGTTGGCCTCCCGCGCAGTCGCACCTTTGAGCGATTTCAGCAGGCGATCGGGAGCGATCAAGGGCCGAATCAGCAGATGGGCATGATTTGCCATGACGACATATGCACCCAATTCATAGTGACCCAGGCCCGCCCCTTTGTGTACAGAACCGACCACGATTTGCGCAATTTCCGGTTGCCGAAGATACATCGGCCCGTTCCGCGGAGCATCGAGTTGCCGGTCTAACCACACAAAAGCCTGCCCGGACGCCAGCGGGCCCGGCGGAGGCAGCAACGAAGCGGGCAAACTGCCATGCAGATGCCAGGTGAGAAACAGCGGAATGCCTTCCGGATAAAGATGTGGCAATCGGCGGCGATGCGCAGTCATGTATCCATGTAGAGGGCGGAGAGGGGGAAGTTCTCATTGCAACAATAGCAAGCGTCGAGACGAGTCTCGACGCGGCACGCACGAGTGCGTACGCCACATTAAGTTAGCGCTTATGGGGCAGACCCCGGTCTGCGGCCGACGCCCTCGTCGGCCTTCGTTTCGAGCGTGTTCGAAGAGCCGGACCAGGGGTCCGGCGCAGACGGGGGCGTCTGCCCCACCAGGAACTTATGTCACGAACCACTGGGACAGGCCGGGCTCGACGAAGCCGTAACCCTTCGCAACCTACACAAAATGAAAGGCCAGCCCTTTGAAGCTTCCGCCCTGGAGTTCGTTTTTTCGACCCGTGAAATCGAGCACGAAGCCCGCCGCGAGGACCGCCGCGCCGACGCCCAAAACGCCCGATCCTGCGGCTACGACCCCGACCGTTACTCCGGACTCGTGCTCCAGCAAGCCGCCTGACCCACTGCTGCATTCTATCTCTAATTGACATTCTGTGGAAATAAGGTGATAATCTCGGCACCATGAGAAATGTACGCCAGTCTCCCCCCCCCGGCAGTGCTGCTCTCGTTACTCCTGCTCACCTTAGCCGGCTTTTGCGTGCCTGACCCGTGCCTGGCCCAGGTCACCTCCGTGACCGGCACCGCCAACCAAGTCACAGCCAGCCCCACTACCGGGGCCGTTGTCGTCGGCCTCCCCGTGACCGTCAAGATCCCGTCCGGCAGCAGTTCGGGCGCGTCCTTGCAACTCCCTGCGAGCACCACCTCAGCGGCTTCGCTGAACGTCGCCTCCAGCACCGCCTCCCCAACCACTCCCAACAGCGGCGACGTCTGGAACCTCAGCGGCGTCCTCTCGCTTTACGCCGGGGGAACGCAGAACATCCTCACCGATGGCGGAACCACCCTCAGCTCTACCCAGATCGCCTCGGTCTCCGCTACCAACGAGAACCAACTCGTGACGGGCGGCCCCACCATCACCGGATCGGCCAACATAGAGAACGTCGGCAGCATCGTCGGCTCCGGCGACGCGACGTTCACCGCCCTGCTCACCGCGCCCGGCTCGGGTGCGGGCGTCGGCTCCATCCAGTTTTTCACCACGGGCTCGTCGCCGGCCTACTCCGTCACCGTCACCCCCGCCGCAGCTCCGACCGCGAACTTCACGCTGAGCCTGCCCAACATTGGCAGCAACGATGCCCTGGCGTCTCTGACCGCGACGCAGACTTTTACCAACACGACGCTCAGCGACGCGCTGTTTGTAGACGGAGCGAACTCGAACGCCACGCTGTTCACAACCTCCGGGGTGCCCAGCGCCATCAACTATTGGCAGATCGGGAACTCGGCGACCGGCACCGTGCAGATGAGCGCCGCCGGATCGAGCTCGAACATCAACGCGGCCGTGTCCGGCAAGGGCACCGGATCGGCGTTGCTCTATTCCGACGGCAAAGCAGCCTTAGCCGCTACCAACACCTCCACAAGCGCGGTTAACTTCGCTGGCGTGAACGGGTCCGTCAGCGGAAGCCCAGTCGTCTACACGGCTGGGGGCAGTGATCCCAATATCAGCGTCGCTATTTCCCCCAAAGGCTCGGGCGCGATCATACTCTCGGCCGGCGTTGTGCGGTCGGGGGCCTCGTCCAGCGACCTCGCCGGCCAGCTGACGTTGAGCGGGGGCATGGCGACTTACAGCTTCACCGGCACTTACGCGAACGCGCCCATCTGCGTGGCCAACGACACAACCGCGGCGAACGCGGTCAAGGTCTCCGTCAACACAACCACGCTCACGGTCACGGGAACGGGCACCGACGGGGTCGACTATATCTGCATCGGGAGGAACTGACGTGAGACCGGCCATTCTCGCTATTCTTGTCGTCCTCCCCTGCGCTGCGCAGATTTTCCCTTCGTGGACGATCGCCGACACCTGCGGGGGCCAGCCGGGCTGGATCAGCGGCACGACGATTGTGGAGGAGTCGGCAGCCGTCCCTTCCGGGGGAGGATGCACGTACAACACGAAAACCCCGTACGGCGTCATCTACGACGTGAAGAGCATCTCCTACAGCGGGAGCTGGGGCAGCCAGACCAATCTGACCTCTGCCCTGCGTCCCGGAACGATAGCCACTGACTGCTCAGCGGGCGATCCCTCGTCCGACGGCACGAACCTTGTTTTTATCGTCCAGAATGCAGGCGGGAACTGCGCAACCAGTTCGGAAACCCCGTCGGGCGGAGTAGAGTACGACCTCTGGGGGTGCAGCGCAACGTCAGGCCTTACCTCCACGAATTGCGGGAAGCTCGTGACGGTGCAAACAGGCACCGGCCTGATGCTCGGCGCAATACTGGACCCCCATATCGACGGGCAATACGTATATGTGAGCGAACGCAATCCCACGGGCGTCAGCGTCACCTGGAACACGTGGTTCATCGATGTGGTCACAGTGAACTGGTCCGCCACTCCCCCGACGACCTCGGGGATCGTCCGCTACGCCCCAGGCTCGTGGGCTGGCTCGGAGGCGACACTTCTGTGTGAACAATACTACAAGGCATCCAGCTTTCAGCATCTCACCAACGGGAACACGCGGATTTTCACGCAGGCCAACCAGGTGGCCAGCTATCCCAATCCGGCGATGCCCGCCAGCTGTCAGGCCATCGGAAGAGACGGATTCCTGTATGCCGGCCTCTTTTACTTCGATCTGACGGGAGCCCCCGGCGGGTCGAACTTCACGCAGATCTACCCCCCGGCATCGACGCCGAACACGCCCAACTGCTTCACCCCGGACCCGCCCGCCCCGAACGCCGCCGTGACGGCCTGCTATGGCGAATTTCCCTTGGTCTTCCCCAACGGAGGTCACCTGTTCATGACGTTTACCGGCCAAACCGCAACGCCCGCGTCGCTCATAAACATTTGCGCCCAAACCGCCGGGTGCCAGTCGAACTACACGCAGGAGGAGTTGGCGATGGATTTGGGGACGGATACGCAGAACCCCGCCCCGGCCGGGATCGTTCGCGAGATGAATTCCCAGATTCCCGGCACGGCCCTGAACACGGCGTTCATCACGGGCGGCCTGCCTGCTGGCCATTTCGGCGGCTGCGGCCACCCCGAGATTAACGTCCCAACGGCTCAGCTCGTCTGCGCGTTCCACACAAACATTAAGGTCGGGGGGGTCAACCAGGATCAGACAGTCGTTTTCCCGCTCCAGTATCCTGGTTCTCTTCTCTACCCAAAGACGATGATCAACGGCAATACGCAGATCACCGGAAACGTCAAGGTCAACTGATGCCAGGATGGAGGAGATCCGAGGCAACTGCGGACCCAAGGAAGTTTAGTTAACAACATTAAGGAAGGAAAGGACCTAAATTTATGAAGCTTACATTCTCTCTACCAACCACTGGGGTGTTCTCGGGGGGACGCAGTTTCGCTGTCGCCGCGCTCTCGGCGGTCGCGCTTTTCTTGGCAGGGCCCGGGACTCCGACCTCCGCCAAAGCTCAGGGCGCAGGAGAGTTGACCGTATCGCCCACGACCATTAACTTCGGGCGGGTCACCCTCGGCCACCTCACGCCTTCCGAAACCGTAACGCTGACGAACGGCGGAGGGCCTGTCCACATTCGGTCCATCACGCTCCAGGGCATCAACCGGGGCGAGTACGGGATTTACACCAATACGTGCGGGGGGACCTTGGCAGCTAACGAGAGCTGCGAGCTTGGGGTAGCCTTTTCTCCCGACGAGGCAGCCGAGGTCCTGGCGGCGATCTACATCGAGTACGGCGCGGCTGGCAGCCCACCACAGATTGTTCAGCTTGAGGGGCATGGCATCCACTAACAGCCCCAAGGGCGGAAGCGACACGGCGAATAACCGCCAGCCGCCCCTGCGATTTCTGCGTGGCCAACGACACAACCGCGGCGAACGCGGTCAAGGTCTCCGTCAACACAACCACGCTCACGGTCACGGGAACGGGCACCGACGGGGTCGACTATATCTGCATCGGGAGGAACTGACGTGAGACCGGCCATTCTCGCTATTCTTGTCGTCCTCCCCTGCGCTGCGCAGATTTTCCCTTCGTGGACGATCGCCGACACCTGCGGGGGCCAGCCGGGCTGGATCAGCGGCACGACGATTGTGGAGGAGTCGGCAGCCGTCCCTTCCGGGGGAGGATGCACGTACAACACGAAAACCCCGTACGGCGTCATCTACGACGTGAAGAGCATCTCCTACAGCGGGAGCTGGGGCAGCCAGACCAATCTGACCTCTGCCCTGCGTCCCGGAACGATAGCCACTGACTGCTCAGCGGGCGATCCCTCGTCCGACGGCACGAACCTTGTTTTTATCGTCCAGAATGCAGGCGGGAACTGCGCAACCAGTTCGGAAACCCCGTCGGGCGGAGTAGAGTACGACCTCTGGGGGTGCAGCGCAACGTCAGGCCTTACCTCCACGAATTGCGGGAAGCTCGTGACGGTGCAAACAGGCACCGGCCTGATGCTCGGCGCAATACTGGACCCCCATATCGACGGAAACTACGTGTATGTGAGCGAACGTAATCCCGTAGGCGTCAGCGTCAGCTGGAACACGTGGTTTATCGACGTAGTTCCCGTGACGTGGGGCAATCCTCCGACGGCCGGGACCGTCGTCCGTTACGCGCCAGGCTCGTGGACGGGCTATGAGGCGACCAACCCGTGCGAGCAATACTACAAGGCATCCAGCTTTCAGCATCTTACCAACGGGAACACGCGGATTTTCACGCAGGCCAACCAGGTGGCCAACTATCCCAATCCGGCGATGCCCGCCAACTGCACTGCGATTGGAAGAAACGGGTTCATCCAGTCCGGCCTTTTTTACTTCGATCTGACGGGAGCCCCAAGCGGGTCGAACTTCACCCAGATCTACCCTCCGGCATCCACGCCGAACACGCCCAATTGCTTCACGCCGGACCCGCCCGCCCCGACCGCCATCGTGACGGCCTGCTACGGCGAATTTCCCCTGATCTTCCCCAACGGGGGCCACCTGTTCATGACGTTTACCGGCCAGACGGCGACGCCCGCATCGCTAATAGACCTTTGCACCACAACCGCCGGGTGCCAGTCGAACTACACGCAGGAGGAGTTGGCGATGGACTTGGGGACGGATACGCAGAACCCCGCCCCCGCAGGGATCGTTCGCGAGATGGACTCCCAGATTCCCGGCACGGCACTGAACACGGCGTTCATTACGGGCGGTCTGCCGGCCGGCCATTTCGGCGGCTGCGGCCACCCCGAGATTAACGTCTCGACGGCTCAGCTCGTCTGCGCGTTCAACACAAACATCAAGGTCGGGGGGGTCAACCAGGATCGGACGGTCGTTTTTCCGCTCCAATACCCTGGTTCCCTTCTCTACCCAAAGACAACGATAAATGGCAATACCAAGCTGTCAGGAAACATCCAAGTCAACTGATGCCAGGCCGCCGGAGATTAGACGCAGCTGCACACATTAGGCAAATAAAGGAAGGAAAACACTTAATTTATGAAACTCGCACTATCTTTATCAACCCGTCGGGCTCGTGGTTTTGCTGTCGCCGCGCTCTCGGCCGTCGCGCTTTTTTTGGCAGGGCCGGGGGCTCCGGCCTCAGCCCAGGCTCAGGGCGCAGGAGAACTGACCGTATCGCCAACGACGATCAACTTCGGCCGGGAGGCCCTCGGGCAAACCACCCCGAACCAAACCGTCACGCTGACGAACAACGGCGGGGGGGCTGTCCACATCCGATCCATCACGCTCCAGGGTGCCAACCGGGGCGAGTACGGGATCTTCACCAATACGTGCGGGGGGACCTTGGCAGCTAACGAGAACTGCGAACTTGGGGTAGCCTTTTCTCCGGGCGATCCAGGCGAGGTCTTGGCGGCGATCTACATCGAGTACGGCGCGGCTGGCAGCCCACCACAGATTGTTCAACTTGAGGGGCATGGCATCCACTAGCAGCCCAAGGCGGAAGCGACACGGCGAATAACCGCCAGCCGCCCCTGCGATTCTCTTTCCTATCCTGCCACGGAAAGTCCCCAGGAGCCCATCAAGGCTCTTGGGTGAGTCGCCCACGGAAACTGCAGACGTCCACCTTGCAGTGAAGCACCTCTGTCACGTTTTTCCGGCCCTTTGTCCGCAACAATCCCTACGCCCAGGGCATTCAAACCCCATACCCCCGACCGTCAGCCAGCGGTTTAGTCCACCGAACGATCTCTTCACCTTGCGGCCCGAAGATTCGTCCCCTCCAAGCCATTCTCCCGCCGCAAAGCTGAAGAGATCTTTTTCAGTAACGAAAGTTGCTTGGGAGAATTACACGTAAAATCAGTCACTTGGCGTCCGGCAGCGCAGAAACCCACCCAGACGTTTGCCACAATGTCGCCAGATGAGAACCTGCGTCCACCCTCGACTCCTACAAGATGGCGTAACCAGAGGCTGCAACACGGATTCTCCCCTGCTCAGGCACCGCCTCAGACAACTACCTCCGATTTCTCAGGTTCCTGGCACCCGTTCTTCACGTTCCAAACGTCCGAATCTCAGGTAGAAGTTTGGGTTCGTTCTGTAATCGGGTTCCGTTCCGAAATTGGGTTCGTTCTGTAATTCGGGGTTTGTTCTGTAATCGGGTTCGTTCCGTAATTGGGTTCGTTCCGTAATTGGGTTCGTTCTGTAATTTGGGTTCGTTCTGTAATTTGGGTTCGTTCTGTAATTGGGTCGAGGCTCATACACTTCCAGCC
Source organism: Terriglobia bacterium (assembly GCA_963764845.1). Taxonomy (GTDB): domain Bacteria; phylum Acidobacteriota; class Terriglobia; order Bryobacterales; family Bryobacteraceae; genus BOG-234. The sequence continues at coordinate 337,777 of CAVXUE010000005.1, forward strand.
ACCCAGGAGAGACACGCAAAACCTTGGAAAAAGCAAAAATGCGAAACGGAGTGAACCCGACCCAGGCTAATTACGTAGGAATATTGGAGGCGCGCCCGGTTCCGCTCACCAACTCGAATCCCGCCTACAATGGTCCTATGACTGGCCGCGCGCCAGGCCGTCTCCCAGGATCGTCTGCAAGGCGACGACCTCATCGGAGAAGTCCTGCGCAACATGGAAGAGGGATTGTTCCGCATCCGGCGCAAGACCCTGGTACCCGCGATTTATCGCATCTATCTGAATCCCGAAGACTACGAGCCCTTTCGCGACGTGGTCCCTTTCATCGCCGGCGAAATCCGCACCGCGCTCGATGAAAGGCTTGCTTCCTGGAACCGATTCGCGACGCAAAATCGCGTTCCATCTCCTCGGCAAGCTCGGACGCGGGCGACACGCCAGCGGACAATGAATACGTTCGCATCAGCGACGCCTGGATTGTCGAGATCTATCCCGACCTCGACGGCAAGCTGCAGCCTGGCGAGATTGAGGTTTATTCAGAACTCGGCGCGCCGCAAAAGGCCGAATACGGCGCAGGCTCGCTGACCCGCCGCATCTTTCCTAAAGATCAGCCTAAAGAGCCTGAAAAGATACCGCAGGCAGACGCCGCGGCGACCGTCGCAACGGGTATCGCCCCCGCGCACGTCCGATCCAGCAGAACCTGAAGACCGACGACGAAGACCAAACAAAAGGCCTCGCCTTTGCGTATCTGCGTTATGCGGATCAGCACGGGCCGCAGACCTTCGAGGTGACGAAGAACCAGGTGGTGATCGGGCGCGGCGGCAGATCGTATTGGGTGGATCTCAGACTCGACACTCTGCCCGATGTGTCGCGCGAGCATTGCCGCATCCGGCGCGATCCGGAAACGGGGCGATTTACGATTGAAGACGTGAGCCAGTTCGGTACGGCCGTGAACGGAAAACCGGTGGGCCGGAACGCTTCCGCCGAACTTCCCGCGCGCGCCACCATCAGCCTCGCGGGCGTGATCGATCTGCAGTGGGAAGCGGCCTAGGTGAAAGACCTTCTCTTCTGGCGGACCATCGTGGAAACGGCAATCGTAGCGGCCGTCCTGCTGATTGCCGTCATCGCGATCGCCGGAGAAGTGAAAGGAAACCGCCGATGACCGGATCTTTCTTATCCGTGTTCATCTGTGTGCATCGGCGGCCAAAAATGTTTCCGGTCCCGGGAGAGCCGTCAATGGCCGTGAAAACCCGGCTCCGCTTCGCCGCCGCCAGCGACCCCGGCAAGCGCCGCAAGAACAACGAAGACCGGTATTACGTCGATGCCGACCGCGGCATCTATGCGGTAATCGACGGCGTAGGCGGCCAGGCGGCCGGTGAGACCGCGGCCGGAGTCGCGGTGGACGTGATCCGCGAGCGGCTCGAGCGCCAGACCGGCACCCCGGAAGAGCGTCTGCGCGAAGCGATCACGCTCGCCAACAACGAAATCCTGCGTCTCTCCCGCACCCGGCCCGAATGGGCCGGCATGGCATGCGTCCTCACCGTCGCGCTGGTCGAAGACGACATCGTCACCGTCGGCCACGTCGGCGATTCGCGCCTCTATCTTCTGCGCTCCGGCGAAATCCAGAAGATCACCCACGACCATTCGCCCGTCGGCGAGCGTGAAGATCGCGGCGAGATCACCGAAGACGAAGCCATGCGCCATGCCCGGCGCAACGAGATTTATCGCGACGTCGGCTCGTCCGAGAGGGAGCCCGACGACCCGGGCTTCATCGAGATCGAGACCTTTCCCGATGCCCTCCGACGGCGTGCTGCTGCTCTGTTCCGACGGCCTGACGGACCTCGTGAGCAGCGCCGCAGATTCGCGCGGGCGTCGAGCGATATGCGCCGGATTTCGACGCCGCCGTCGCGCGCCCTGATCGACGCGGCCAATGATGCCGGAGGCAAAGACAACATCACCATCGTCATCGTGGCCGGGCCCGAATTACGGCGAATCGCCGGTCGAAGCCACGCGTCAAAACCAGACGCCGCCCGGGCAACGATCTCAGCATCGGTGGGTTTTCTGCTGTTGCGGCCTGTTGATCGGAATCGCCGCCGGGTATACTAGCCACTCATGGTCTGGAGCCGGTATACGCAACCACGGGTCCGCGGACGCTCATGGTCGGGCCGGCGGGAATCGCGGCGGCGCATGAAGCAGGCGCACTCCGGCGACACCGTCGTGATCCCGCAGGGCCGCTATCGCGAACGAGTCGAACTCCGCGAAGGCGTCACTCTGCGCACTCAGCTTCCGGGCACCGTGACGTTGATCTCGCCCGACGGGGGCCCGGCGCTGATCGCGCGCAAGATGGATTCGGGCGGCGTCGAAGGCGTCTGGATTCAGGGCGATCTCGAAGCCCCGCTCGCCGCCGGAATCGAGGTGGTGGATGCCAGCCCGTTCGTCTCCCACGTGAAGATCACCGGCGCGAATATCGGCATCGAGGTGCAGGGCAACTCCGCGCCCGTCATCACCGCCAGCCAGATCACGAACAATCTCGGCGCCGGAATCCTGGTGTCGGCGGGCGCGTCGCCGCGCATCGAAAGCAATCTGATCGCGGCCAACGGAAACGGGCAGCCGGACGGTCCCAAGCCCGGAGTCGAGGTGCTGGATCGCGGCCATCCGGTGCTCAAGGACAACGCCATCGTCAACAACGGCGCCGAGCCGGTCTGGATACACGGCCGCGGCTATCAGCCCGCCGATTTCGAGGAGAATTTCTTCGGCGGCTCTGCCGGCGAAAGAAGCCATCCGCTTCATCGACGGACGACCCGGAGCTGAGCATGCAAGCCCGGCGACGCGGCCGCGAGCGCAAGAGCCCGGTTACCCGAGGACAGCGGAGACAAATAGCATGGACCCCAAGCTCTTCGGCCGCTATCAGATCATCCGCAAGCTGGCCGGCGGCGGCATGGGCCGCGTGTTCCTCGCCTACGATCCGGTGCTGAACCGGCAGGTCGGCCTGAAGCTGATCGATGCCGGGCGGCGACCGCGACAGCATCGACGTCGTCGCCGCCGAACGCCGCGGCGCCATCCTGCAGGACCAGCTGGCCAAGCGCGAACAGAGCGGCCGCGTGGCCCAGATCTTCGACGTGGGCGATCGCGACGGCTACTTCTACATCGCGATGGAATACATCGAAGGCGAAGACCTTTCCGAGCTCGTCGCGCACGGGCCGCATCGACCCGCAGCGCGCCGTCGATATCGCGCTCGATATCCTCGACGTCCTCGTCAAGGCGCATACTTTCCAGACCGTGATTGAGGATCGCGCGCATCGCGGCATCATCCACGGCGATATCAAGCCGCGCAATATCCGCATCACTTCCGCCGGCCAGGTGAAGGTGCTCGATTTCGGGATCGCCAAGGCCGTCTCGATGACGCGCAGCATCACCTTCAACCAGTTCGGCAGCATCCCTTATTCCTCGCCCGAGCGCCTGCAGACCGGCGATATGGATGCGCGCTCCGATGTCTGGTCGGTGGCGATCGTGCTCTTCGAGATGCTGACCGGCAAGCCCTATTTCGAAGCCGAAGCGTCTCGAAGACTCGAATGGATGATTCGCAATTACCGCGCGCTGCAGCCTTCGATTGCGGCGCTGCCCGCCGGGCCTGCGCGAGATTCTTTCCCGCGCGCTCGATCCCGATCTGAACCGCCGTTTCGCCAGCGCCGCGGCATTCCAGCGCGGCCTTATCGAATGGCGCAGACTACGCCAGCGCCGGGCCAGCCGCCGGCCGATCCGGCCGATCTCGACGCCACTCGCCGAACCGCGTATCCGAATCCCGATGAGCGGACGCGGCGCGCCCCGGCGGCCCCCGTCATCCCGCCGCCGCCCAGGCCCGCGCGCATTACGGTCCCGAAATTCGTCTCCCGCGGCATCCTGCCCGGCATGGTTATCCCGGCATGGTTGCGCTTTTCCTGATCGCCGTGTTCACCATCGTCTATGAGATCCGCATGTGGAACAACGCGGAGAGCTCTGGCGAACGCAGATCGATTCCGGCCGATCTCAACCTCGACGGACGCCATGACCGCCTATCAGGCGCTGGCGAAGCACAGTCTCTTCTCGCTGCCTGCTCTATCCCGCGCAGGCGCAGCCTGCGCGACCGCTACACCGCCGAAGCGGACCGGGTGATCGCCGACTATCGCGAAGCGAGCGAGAGCACGCCGGTCTACCGCGCAAGGACTGGCGGCGCGCCCGCGAGGCGCTCGCGCTCCGCCATGTCGATCTCGCCGGAGGACAAATCGATCCGCGGAAAGTATCAGCCTGATCGACGGCTTTCTCGAAGCTGAAGGCGGAACCTCAAGACAGCGCGCTCCGATTTCGACGAGGCGGCCCGGCTGCTGCCCGATTCTCCCGATCCGCACCTCGGGCTGGCGTTGATCCAGATGAGCCAGGGCAACCTCGATCAGGCGGAAGAAGAATTAAGCAAGGCCAAGCGCAACGGTTTCAAGGCCGGACGCCGCGAACAGAGGGGTCTGGCCGACGGATACAAGCTGCGTGGCGAACGATGGCTTGCCGAGGCGCAACCGCGCCCAGGGGATCGCACAGATGCAGGACGCTTTGAAGCACGCCGACAGCGACCTGGCGCCACGCCCAGGAGCTCTACAACTCGGTGGCGCCGTTCCTCAACGGAGTGCAACTGGCCGAACGGGTTTCTTCGGAGCGGGATAAGGCGGCGAAGACCCTGGCGCAGGCCCAGCAGGCTACCGGATGCCCGTTGCTGACGGTGCCTCAAAATAATGGCCGTAACCCGCAGCACACGTCGCTTCCCGCGTCAGCTGAAGGCCACAGCCTCGCACCCCTTCAGCGTCCCGCGTGGCGAACTGCCGAACTCATCTGGCTCATGCTGGCCGCCGTGATCGTTTGCGGCGTCTGGGGCTCTGGTCTACACCGCGAAGGTCCGCCGGTCGACCACACCCGCGCCGACGGTAAATCTGTCGGAGATCGATCGCGCCGAAAAACTCTATCCCGTTCTCGCGGTGCTCCAGAGTCCGGCGGATCGCGACTTCGCGGCCCGAAGCATCTTCGACATGCTCGCCGACCACGACGGCTTTCTCCCCAACACCGGCGCTATCGCGCGCATCCGCATCCCCCGCGCCGATCTGGTCGGCAACGCAAAGGCTGGAGGAACTGCGCAAGCGGGCGGAAGACGCCACAGGCAGCACCATCGCCCTTTTCACGCCCGCCGAGTTCGCGCAGATCAAACCGCAGATCGCCGTCCGCGCTCTCTCCGTATTCCGCCGCGACTTCCTGATCTGGGCCGGCGCGATTCTCGCCGCTTTCCTGCTGACCCACATCGTCTGGAGCGTGCGGGGCTTCACCGGCCCGTGGGCGTACCTGCCGCTGCTGCTGATCCTCACCGGCATCGGCTACGCGCTGATGATCGGCCTGCGCGATCCGCTGCGCGACACCCTGATCTTCGTGCCCTTCGCCGCAGGGCGTGGCGGGCGGATGCATCGTGATGCTGATCGCGAGCCTGATCGATTGGGAAGGCACGATGTCGAGCTACAGCTTCGTGCCGTTGCTGGGCGCGATCGCGCTTTCGATCGCGCTCATCTTCCTCGGCAGCGGCCCGGCGGGGAGCGATGCGCGCGTAAACCTCGGCCCGTTCCAGCCGGTGGAAGCGATCAAAATTCTGCTGGTCTTTTTTCTCGCCGGATATTTCGCCAAACGCTGGCCGCTGCTGCGCGAGCTGCGCGAGAAGCGGTTCGATCGTGGCCCGCATCGATTCCGCGGAATCGAGATCCCGCCGCTTCGAGTACGCGCTGCCCGGTGCTGATCGGCGTCGGCGTGGCGCTGCTCTTCTTCTATCTGCAGAAGGACCTCGGGCCGGCGCTCGTCTTCGCCTGCGTTTTTCTCACCCTCTACGCCATCGCGCGCAATCGCGTGCCGCTCGCCGCAACCGGGCTGGCCGCGCTGCTCGGCGGCTTTCTTGACCGGCTACTTTCTGGGCGTTCCGAAGACCGTGCATGATCGCGTAGCCATGTGGCTTTCGCCCTGGAGCAACACGGTGCGCGGCGGCGATCAGGTGGCGCATTCGCTTTGGGCCATGGCCTCGGGCGGCGCGTTGGGAACGGGGCCGGGCCTGGGCGAGTCCGATGTGATCCCGGCCGGCTACACGGATCTCATCGTCTCCGTGCTCGGAGAAGACTGGGGCTTTCTCGGGATCCTCGTCCGTCTATCTGATCTATGGCGTGCTGATCTGGATCGGCCTCCGCATCGCCCGGCGGGCGCGCACGCGATTACGGCTTCTTTCTGGCGCTTGGGCTTGACCTGCTGGTCAGCGCCGAACTGCTCCTGATCTCGTGCGGGATTCTGGATCTGTTTCCGCTCTCCGGCGTCGCCACGCCGTTCCTCAGTTACGGCCGGACGGCTATGCTGGCCAACTTCGCGATCGCGGGGATTCTCCTGGCGATCGGCCGTCGGTGCAAGGAAGCCGCGACCGCGCCGAGTCCGCTGGCCCCCGGTCTGCGCTGGGTTGAGATCGTCCTGGCCGCTGCTGGCCATCACGGTAGTCGGAAAAGCGGCCTACGTTCAGCTTGGGCACGCGGACGCCATCGCGGGGCAGGGAACACTGGTGCTGCAGGCCGATGGCGGGCGCCGCTACGTTTACAATCCGCGCCTGATCGACGCCGCGCGCACGCTTCAGCGCGGCACCATCTACGATCGCGCCGGCCTGCCGCTTGCGACCAGCAGCTGGCCCGAGCTCGAAGCGCATCGCGCGCAATACAAAGACCTCGGGATCGATATCGACAAGGCCTGCAACCGCGCGGAGCCGCGCTGCTATCCGCTGGGCCCGCTGACTTTCCATCTGCTCGGCGACATTCGCACCCGCGCCAACTGGAGCGCGCCCAACAGTTCGCTGGTCGAGCGCGATTCGGCCATACGGCTGCAGGGTTACGACGATCGCGCGCGCGTCGTCAGCGTCACCAGACACCGACGGGCAAGCCGTTCAACACCATCCGCTACGATTACCGCGAACTGCTGCCCGCTGCTGCGCCATCGCTGGGAGCCGGACAACATCGCGGTCAAACGGATTCGCGATCGCGAGCGCAACGTGCATCTCTCGATATCCGGCGCGCTGCAGGTGAAGGCGGGGCAGATCCTCAAGACGCATCTGGCCGAGCAGCATCTGGATCGCGGCTCGATCGTCGTGATGGATCCGGCGACCGGCGATCTTCTGGCCTCCGTCAATCTGCCTTCGCCCGATTTGCTGCAGGAAAAACTGGCGCTCGGCGAAGCGTCGGGATCGCTGCTCGATCGCGCCCGTTATGGTCTGTATCCGCCGGGATCGACCTTCAAGGTCGTCACCGCGATTGCCGCGCTGCGCCTGAATCCCGCGCTCGCCAACCAGCAATATCAGTGCATTCGTTTGCCCGACGGCAGGAACGGCGAACTACGTCGGCAATTCGAAGCGGCCCATCCGCGACGACGAAGAAGACAAGAGCCCGCACGGCACGCTCGACATGCATCGCGCCATCGTGGTCTCCTGCAACGCCTATTTCGCGCAACTGGGAACCTACAAAGTAGGGGCGCAGCAACTGCTCGATACGGCGAAGATCATCGGCATCTCGGTCGCGAATCCGCCCACGGTCAAGAACCTGACGCCGCAGATGCCGCAGGTTTCCTATGGACAGGGACAGGTCGTCGTAACGCCCTTTCAGATGGCGCGGGTGGCCGCGGCGATTGCGGCGTCCGGCAATCTGCTGCCCGGCCGCTGGGTGACCGACGACAGCAACACCCGCACCCAGACAGGGCAGGAATTGATGCCCGCGGGCACCGCAAATATGCTGGCGAAAGACATGCGCGGCGTCGTTACCAGCGGCACCGGTTTCCGGCTGGCCGCGATCAAGCCTCAGATCGCCGGCAAGACCGGTACGGCGGAACTCGCAACCGCGCCTTCGCACGCCTGGTTTATCGGCTTCGCGCCTTACGACGACGCCGTCGAAGCGAATCGCGTTTGCCATACTGGCCGAGAACGGACATTACGGCGGCACGGCGGCTGCGCCCATGGCGGGCGATATCGTGGTCGCTGCGCAGCAGTTACATTTGATCCCATGAACCTCCTCCGACGAATCGAAAAATCGCTCGATCACCGGCTGCGCTCCATCTTCTCCGGTGGCGGTGACGAGCCCGGCGCGCGCGAAGGGATCGAGTTGTATCGCGATGCGCTCGACCAGATCGCCGCGCGGGCCGACCGTGGGCAAACGCGGCGACCGCATATTCCCCTTCAACCGGATCACGATCGAACTGCACGCCGCCGACGCCGAACGTAAGGCGGTTCTGGAAACGCTGTTCGACCCCGGCCAGCTCGGCGACGATATCCGGGCTGCGTCTGGAAGAGGAGCGCGTTACGCCTCCCGCCGAACTGACCGTTGTGGTCCGATATCCCGAAGAGGCGCTGGTCGAGATGCGGATCCTCTGCGAGCGAAGGCGATGAAGCGGCCGGACATCGAGCGGCAGGCTCGCGAACGCCAGGCCCGCGCCGCCGCCGTATCCGCCGTCGCGCCTGCTGTGATCGTGCCGGCGCGTCTGCTGACGATCACGGGCGTGTCGTCTTCGCGCGACACTTGCGCTCGACCGCCCGCGCATCAATCTGGGGCGCGAGGAGGAAGTCGTGGACGCACTGGGCAGAGCCGATCCGCCGCAATGAGCTTTCCTTTCCGGAATCGGCGCACGAGGCGAACGCGAGCGTTTCCCGGGCCCACGCGCACATCAGTTTCGATGCCGGATCGGGCCAATGGCGTATCTTCGACGACGGCAGTTCGCTCGGGACCACGTCTGTTTCGCGAGGGCCGCCGCATCGACGTTCCCGCGCACGCCAGCCGCGGCGTGGCGCTGCGGCCCGGGCGACGAGATTTATCTGGGGCAGGTGCGGCTGCGATTTGAAGGCGGTAATATCGGAATAGCTATGCCAATCTACGAGTATCGTTGCCAATCCTGTGGGGACAAGTTTGAGAAGCTGGTGCGGCGCGTCGACCGACGTCATGGAGACCGGTTGCCCGTCCTGCGGCGACAAGCACCTCGAACAGCAGTATTCGACGTTCGCCGCGCGCGGCGGTTCGTCCGACGAAGCTTCGTTCACCCCGGCCCAGACGCGCGGCTGCGAAGGCGGCATGTGCGGCTACGCCCGGCCTCTGCGGACGTAACTAAGGCCCTGTGCGGCGTCTGATTTCGTCCGGCTCGTCCTTCGAACACGACATCGGATATTCCCGCGCAGTCGTCGACGGAGATCTGGTGTTCGTCTCCGGCACGACCGGCTTCGACTACCGGACGATGACCATCTCCGGCCGGCGTGGTCGAACAGGCCGAGCAGTGCATGCGGAACATCGCGGAGGCGCTGGCGGAAGCGGGCAGCCGCTTCGAGGATGTTGTGCGGGTGCGCTACATCGTTCCGAAGCTCGAGGATTTCGAGCCCTGCTGGCCGGTTCTGCGCCGCTATTTCGGCGACATCAGGCCCGCTGCCACCATGATCTCGGCCGGCCTTTCCGATCCGCGCATGCGAATCGAAATCGAGGTCACCGCCGTGAAGCAGAAGCCCGATCAAGCCATCCAATCCCGCCGATAAAAAGAAGTAATACTCGTTAGTCGTCGAAACGGCATAAAACGGGTTGCCGATACGCTATCCGATCATTCATAATCGGTAGTTCTAAGCCGGCCCAAAACTATGACCAAATACAAACTCGAATACATCTGGCTTGACGGCAAAACGCCCGTTCCCGGTCTGCGCGGCAAGACTCTGCTCAAGGCATTTGAGAACCCGCCCGACCCTTGCCGATCTGCCCAACTGGGGTTTTGACGGCAGTTCCACCATGCAGGCCGAGGGCAAGAGCTCCGACTGCGTGCTGAAGCCGGTGGCTCTGTATCCGGATGCAAGCCGCAACGAACGCTTATCATCGTTCTCAGCGAAGTCATGCACCCCGATGGCACGCCGCATTCCACCAACATGCGCGCCACGATCGAGAACGACCCCGACTTGTGGGTTGGTCTTGAGCAGGAATACTTTCTCTATCAGGACGGGCGTCCTCTCGGCTTCCCGAAAGACGGCTATCCCAGTATTCCGCAGGGCCCCTACTACTGCGGTGTCGGCTACAAGTACATGGGCAGACACTGGCCCGCGAAATCGTCGAAGAGCATCTGGAACTCTGTCTTGCCGCCGGCATCAATCACGAAGGCATCAACGCGGAAGTCGCCAAGGGCCAGTGGGAGTTCCAGATCTTCGCCAAAGGCTCCGCGAAGGCCGCCGATGACATCTGGACCGCGCGCTATTTGATGATGCGTCTCTGCGAGAAATACGAAGTGGACATGGAGCTGCATTGCAAACCCATCAAGGGCGACTGGAACGGATCCGGCATGCACTGCCAACTTCTCGACCAAGTATCTCCGCGAAGTCGGCGGCAAGGAATACTTCGAGGCTCTCATGAAGGCGTTCGAGGACAACATCGCCGCGCACATCGCCGTGTATGGCCCGGACAACCATCTGCGTCTGACCGGTCTGCACGAAACGCAGGCCATCGACAAGTTCAGCTATGGTCTCTCCGATCGCGGCGCTTCGGTCCGGATGCCTGTTAACTTCATCAAGAACGGTTACAAGGGCTATCTGGAAGATCGCCGCCCGAACTCCGAAGGCGATCCGTACCAGATCGTCTCGCGCATTCTGAAGACGATCAACAGCGTTCCGAAGCCCTGATCCGGCAGCTTGAATCGGGAACGGGGAATGAGCCCCCGTTCCCGCACACCATCCTCCGGCCGGACGCGGTCTGGGGAGCGGCCTCCAGTCCCGGCCGTCGCATCGTTTTCTCCACCCCGACGCCAGGAGACCCGCCGTGAACTACGAAGAACTTACCGCCGAATCCCCCCACGATGGTTTTCCGCCCGTCGCCTCCGATGATTCTCCGCTGACCGACGACCTTGTGCCCTACAGCCTCGATCCGGCGCTGCCCGTGGAGCCCTTGGATAAAGCCGCCCGCAAGCTCGAAAAGAAGAGACTCAAGGCCCAGCGCAAGGCCGACGGGACGAAGCAAAAGAGCAAACTGAAAGCAGAAGAAAAGCTCCACCAAAATGCTGGCGACCAGCTTTCCCCATGGTCTCGCTGATCGACGAACAGGTGCGGACCAGCATTCCCGAAGAGCTCGTTGCCAAAGTAAAGAGGCCAAGAGCAAGAAATACATCATCAGCTCCAACTATCCTTATCCGACGCAATGAAGGGGTCGGAGTATCTGGAAGAGGTCGAACTGCTGCAGATCGAGCTGGTCAAGATGCAGGCCTGGGTCAAGGAAGTCGGCGAACGCATCGTGCTGATTTTCGAGGGGCGCGACGCGGCGGGCAAGGGCGGAACGATCCAGCGGTTCACGGAAAACCTGAATCCGCGCGGCGCCAAGGTTGTGGCCTGGCCAAACCGTCCGACACCGAGCGCGGCCAGTGGTATTTCCAGCGTTACATCGAAAACCTTCCCACCAAAGGCGAGATCGTCTTCTTTGACCGCTCCTGGTACAATCGCGCGGGTGTCGAGCACGTGATGGGATTCTGCACGCCGCACGAGTATCTGGAATTCATGCGCCAGGCGCCGGAATTTGAGCGAATGATGGTGCGCAGCGGAATCCGCGTCTATAAATTCTGGTTCTCCGTCAGCCGCGAGGAACAACTGCGCCGCTTCCTCGGCCGCGCGCAGGATCCCCTCAAGCAATGGAAGCTGAGCCCGATGGACGTGGAATCCCTCGGCCGCTGGGAGGCCTACACCAAGGCCAAGGAAGCGATGCTCTTTTACACCGACACCGCGGATGCGCCGTGGACGATCGTGCGCTCCGATGACAAGAATCGCGCGCGCCTCAACGCGATGAAGCACGTCCTCTACACGATTCCCTACGCCGGCAAGGACGACGATGTGGTCACTGCGCCCGATCCGCACATTGTGGGTTCGGCCAAGTCAATTTACGAACACGGAGAAAATTCCAACACGCACGCCGCCGCGCACCACGCTTAAAGAAGCCCACGCGTAACAAAATCGCCGCGGCTCTTAGTTGCCGGCCCCGGCGAGTTGAATGGCCTTCTGGAGAATCACGTCTTCGCCCGGCTTGGCCGCTGGCGCCGCCGGTACCGCATCGCCGTCGTCATCCACTTCGGCGCCCGCTTCGGGTTCGATCACGATGTTCTCGGGAGTGACTCCGTTATCCTGGATCGACTTGCCGTCCGGCGTGTAATACTTCGCCACCGAAAGGATGATCGCACTGCCGTCATCCATCGAGATCGGACGCAGCACGGAAGCATCGCCGTAGGTTCGTTCGCCCACCAGCGTCGCTCTCTTCTCGCTCTGCAAAGCGCCTGCGGCCAGTTCGGCCGCGGCTGCGGTGCCGTGATTCGTCATCACGATCAGCGGCAGAGCGGAAATGTCTTTTTTCGGATCGGCGTCGTAGTTCTTGCGGGGAGATTTCTGGCCCTGCGTGTAGGTGATCAGGCCTTTATCGAGAAACAGGTTTGCCAGATCGATGCCATCCGTCGGATCGCCCGAAGCGGAATAACGAACATCGAGAATCAGCTTCTTCGCGCCCTGCTTCTGCAGCTCCTCGACCGCCGTCGCGACCTCTTTCATCTTGCGCGGACGACATCGAAGGGATCTTGATATAGCCGATCTCATCCGGCAGGAGCTTCGATTCGACAGCCGGATAATTGATGGCTTCACGCGTCATCGTCAGCTTCTGCGGCTCCGGTTTGCGCCGCAGCACCGAGAGATCCACCGTCGTTCCCGGCTGGCCCTTCAGGAGAAGCCTCGCGTACGCAAGCGGCATATCGCGCGTCGCCATGCCTTTGATCGATTCCAGCATGTCGCCCGTCGTCAGACCCAGTTTCGCGGCCGGCGAACCCGGGAACAACCGAAACCACGGTCACGTAGCCATACTTCTTGGCCAGGACCATGCCCAGATCGCCGCGATAGGTGTCGTAGTTCTTCAGGTAGTCTTTGTACTGATCCGCATTCAGATAGCTGGCGTAGGGGTCGATGGCTTCGAGCAGCCCGTTCATCGCCCCCAAGCGTCACGCTGCTCATATCGGGCTCTTCCACGTATTCGCTCTTGATGCGCGAAAGGACTTCGGAATAGACCTTAAGATGCATGTAAACGCTGTTGTCGGACGAAACCGACGCGTCGGCCGGCGCGCCCTTGCTCACCACCCCGCCCAGCAGCAGCAACGCCACAAGGCAGGTGGAGGACATCACGACGACGAATTTCGTGCGGTTCTTCATATGTTTTACAGACGCGGCTCCCGGCGAAAACGGTGCGCTCACCGGCTCGCTATTTCGATTATATGACGAACTTCCGGTCAGCCGAGCAGAAAGACCGCAGTCTGCGCGAGCAGATTCGGGAAACACCGTGACACGGTGCGCGCCCGCCAGAAAATAGCGGCGCTCGATCGGGAAATGGTGGTCGCGGCACAGATCCTCGAAATCGTTGATGCTCAGGAAGCGGATATTGGGCGAGTTGTACCAGTTGTGCGGAAATAGCCGGGTCTTCGGCGCCTGGCCGTTCAGGAGCATGGGAATCCGCACGGCCCAATGGCCGAAATTCGGGAATGAGACGATCGCCCGCCGCCCCACGCGCAGCAACTCCTCCAGCAACTGCAGCGGCGCGCGCGTTTCCTGCAGCGTCTGGCTGAGGATCACGTAGTCGAAGGCCTTGTCCGGGTAGTCGGCCAGGCCTTCATTGATGTCTCCCTGGTATACGGAAACGCCGCGGGCGATGGCGCGCCGAACCTGCGCCGGGAGAAATCTCCACGCCGCGCGCCAGTACGCGCTTGTGTTCCGTCAGCCAGGCCAGTAATTCCCCTTCGCCGCAGCCGAGGTCGAGAACGCGGCTGCCGGGCTCGATAATCTCGCCGATGACGTGAAAATCGGGCCGCTCGGCGAGCGTGACCGGCTGCGTTGACGCATCGCGGGCTGCTCAGTACATGACCCACTTATGCCGCCTTCGCCAGCCGCGCCGTGCTGTCCAGAAATCCGCGCACGATCTCGCTCTGCTCCGCGATATCCACCAGGAACGCATCGTGCCCGTAGTTCGATTGCAGATCGCAGTAAGCCACATCGCCATTGAGACGCCGCAGCACGCGCACGATCTCCTGCGATTGATAGCTGGGATAAAGCCAGTCGGAAGTGAAACTGATGACGAGAAAACGCGTATCCACCGTGCGGAAAGCATCGGTCAGTTTGCCGGTGCCGTTGGTCAGATCGAAGTAATCCTCGGCCTTGGTGATGTAGAGATACGAATTGGCGTCGAACCGCCCCACGAACTGGTTGCCGCGATAGCGCAGATAGCTCTCGACTTCGAAATCGACGCCGAAATCGAAACCGAACTTTTCCTTCTGGCGAAGCTTGCGCCCGAACTTCTCGCGCATGGATTCGTCGCTCATGTAGGTGATGTGGCCGACCATGCGCGCGACCGAGAGCCCGCGGGCGGGCGGTTTCTTGTCGTAATATTCGCCTTCGCTCCAGTCGGGATCGGCCATGATGGCCTGCCGGCCGACTTCGTTGAAGGCGATCTGCTGCGCGCTGTGCCGCCAGGTGGTGGCGATCGGGATGGTGCAGAGCACGCATTCCGGGATAACTCACCGCCCATTCGAGCGCCTGCATTCCGCCCATCGAACCGCCGGATACGCACAGCAGCCGCTGAGATGCCGAGCGAATCGATCAGCATCTTTTGCAGCCGCACCATGTCGCGGATCGTGATGACCGGGAAGTGAGAGCGCATAAGGGCGGCCGGTCGCGGGATTGATCGAGCCGGGCCCGGTGGTTCCCTGGCATCCGCCGAGCACATTCGAGCAGATGACAAAATAGCGGTCAGTGTCGAACGCTTTGCCGGGGCCGATCATGTTGTCCCACCAGCCGGGTTTGCCGTCCAGGTGGCTGATTCCCGCCGCGTGGGCGTCGCCCGTAAAAGCGTGGGCGATGAGGATGGCGTTCGAGCGGTCGGAATTCAGATGGCCGTATGTCTCGTACGTGACCTCGACCGGGGAGAGAGTGGCGCCGCCTTCCAACGCGATATTGTCGAAACGGGCGCACTGGGGTTCAACAATCATCTTTCAGTAGTCTCGATGGTATCAGGATGAGCGGCATCACGCGCCGGTTCCGCCTGATTCCACTTTCGCTGTGTCTTCTCCCCTTGTTCGGGAGCGGCTTCGAGTATCGCGAAGCTCTTCCCGGTTATACGTATCAGTTTCCCCGAGATCACTTCGAACACGAAGATTTTCGCACGGAATGGTGGTATTACACGGGTAATGTGACCGGGACGAAGGGTGAACGGTACGGCTTCGAGCTGGTTTTCTTTCGCGAAGGGAGTCCGGCATGAATCGAGTGGCAAATCCGCCTGGGCAGTGCAGGATCTCTATCTGGCGCATGCCGCTTTGACGGATGCGAAGGGCAAGCGATTCTGGTATGACGAGCGATTGAACCGCGCCGGAGCCGGGTGTCGCGGGCGCCAGTTTCGACCGCCGGCGGGTATGGAACGGCAACTGGTCGGCTGCAATGGAAGGGCGAGGAATCAGACGCTCGACGCCGTCACGGAACACTTCCGCTTTCATCTGCAACTCACTCCGGAGAAGCCATTTGTGATTCAGGGCGAGAACGGCGTCAGCCAGAAGGCGGAAGGGCGGGGCAGGGCGTCGCACTACGTTTCGTTCCCGCTGCTCAAGGTTTCCGGGACGATCAACTCGACCGCGGTCAAAGGGCGCGCGTGGATGGATCATGAATGGTTTACCGAGCAACTCGCGCCCGATCAGGTGGGATGGGACTGGTTCAGCGTGCAGCTGGACAACCAGACCGAGCTGATGCTGTTTGAGCTTGCGCCGGAAGGATGGGTCGATCGATCCGTATTCCTCGGGCACTTTCATGGATGCGCAGCGGCGGGCGAGGCATCTTCGCCACGAGGATTTTTCGCTTGAGCCGCTGTCCCGCTGGGAGAAGTATCCCGTGGAGTGGCGGCTGCGCGTGCCTTCGCTCGAATATCGACATCACGTGCCGGCCGCTGCTGCGGAATCAGAAACTCAGCAACTACTGGGAAGGCGCGGTGGATTATTCGGGAAGTCAGACCGGCGTCGGTTATCTCGAAATGACAGGATATGACGGCCCAGTCCGCTTCTGATGTGGGTGCGCAGACCCGCCGCCGCATCACGTTGCGGCTGATGCCTTTCCTGTTCCTGCTGTATCTCGTCTCCTATCTCGACCGGGTGAACGTCAGCTACGCAAGCCTTGAGATGACCCGCGATCTGCGATTTTCGAACAAGGTATTCGGCTTCGGGTCGGGAATTTTTTTTCTGGGCTATCTGTTGCTGGAAATTCCCGGCGCGATTCTCGTCGAACGCTGGAGCGCGCGCAAATGGATTGCGCGCATCCTGATTTCCTGGGGCTTCTTCGCGACCTTGACCGGTCTGGTCCATACGGCCCATGAGTTTTATGGCGCGCGATTCATGCTGGGACTGGCGGAAGCGGGTTTCTTTCCCGGCGTCCTCGTCTATCGTCTCGCACTGGTACCGGCAGGAAGATCGGGCGAAAGCGGTCGCGTTCTTCATGGTCGGAATTCCATTTTCGGAGATCATCGGCGCGCCGGTCTCCGGGCTGTTGCTACAGGTTCACTGGCTGCGGGATTGAAGGATGGCGCTGGCTTTTCTTTCTCGAAGGCGCGCCGGCGATCGTGCTGGGCATCATGACGATCTTCTATCTGACCGACTGGCCTGAGCAGGCGCGATGGTTAACCGCCGAACAGCGCGCCTGGATCAGCGGCGAACTGGAGCGGGAGCGGCGGGGCAAGCCGCCATCGCCGGGGATTGCGAAGACTGCTGACGCATCCGCGGCGTGATCCTGCTGGCGCTGGCTTACTTTTGCATTCTGAGCGCGAACTGGGGATTTACTTTGTGGTTGCCGAAGATTGTGCAGCGGCTGTCCGGGTTGGGCTCGTTGAAAGTGTCGTTGATCAGCGGGATTCCGTTCCTCGATCGAGATTCCGGTTTTGTTCTTGCTGGCGTGGCATTCGGATAAGACGGGCGAGCGGCGCTGGCATGTGGCCGTGCCGGTGGGGATCGGGGCGATGGCATTCGCGGTGTTTGCTTCGAGCGACAAGGTGGGTGCGAATGTCGTGCTTGCGATGGTTCTGTTCTCGATTGCGGCGGCCGGGCTGCACGGTTATCGCGCGAGCTTCTGGACGCTGCCCACTTTGTTTCTGAGCGATGTGGCCGCGGCAGCCGGGATCGGCGTGATCAATTGCTTCGGCAATCTCGGCGGATTTCTCGGGCCTTATATGGTGGGCGCTCTCAGCAACACCACGGGCTCGTATCGCAGCGGGATGTTGTTCCTGGGCGGATGCGCTCTGATGGCCAGCGTGCTGGTGTCTCGCTGCGTCCTCACGAGTCCGGGCCGCGGCTCGTTGTGCAAAGAGTCCTACTTTGCAGATCGCGCGGCCTTCGTGATTCGCTCGGCGTTCAGGTACGGGCGCAGCGCTTCCGGGACCACCACGCTGCCATCCTTCTGCTGGTAATTTTCGACGATCGCCACCCAGGTGCGGCCCACCGCGAGACCGCTGCCGTTCAACGTGTGCACGAGTTCCGCCTTCTTGCCTCCCTTGAAGCGGATGTTGGCGCGGCGGGCCTGGAACGCCTCGTAGTTCGAGCAGGAAGAGATTTCCTTATACCCGTTCTGTCCGGGAAGCCAGACTTCAATGTCGTACGTCTTGGCCGAACCGAAGCCCATGTCGCCGGTGCAGAGCACCACGGTGCGGAACGGAATGTCGAGGCGGCGCAGGATATCCTCGGCGTCGGCGGTCAGCCGTTCGAGCTGGTCGTAGCTCTCTTCGGGCCGGCTGAACTTCACCAGTTCCACCTTCTGGAACTGGTGCTGGCGGATAATGCCGCGGACATCCCGTCCGTAAGACCCGGCCTCGCTGCGGAAACACGGCGTGTAGGCGCAGAAGCTGATGGGCAGTTTCTCGGGGTCGAGCGTTTCATCGCGAAAAAGATTCGTGACGGGAACTTCGGCAGTGGGGATCAGCCAGTAGTCGGTCTTCTCCAGCTTGAAAAGATCCTCGGCGAATTTCGGCAGCTGGCCCGTGCCGTAAAGGCTGGCCGAGTTGACCGCGAATGGCGGCAGAACCTCCGTATATCCGTGCTCGCGCGTGTGCGTATCGAGCATGAAGTTGATCAGCGCGCGCTCGAGTTTCGCGCCCATGCCGAAGTAGACGGCAAATCTTGCGCCGGTGATTTTCGCGGCGCGGTCGAAATCGAGAATGCCCAGATCGGGTCCGATATCCCAGTGGGCTTTCGGTTCGAAATCGAATGCGCGCGGGCTCTCCGACAGTCCGGATGACGACATTATCTTCGGCCGATTTTCCCACCGGCACCGATTCGTGCGGGATGTTCGGTACGCCCGCCATGCAGCTCGCGGTATTGCGCATCGAGCTCTTCGGCACGCCCGTTCAACGTCGGCGATCTTGTCGCCAAGGAGGCGGGAACGCTCCTGGAGATCGGTGGTATCGGCGCCCTCTTTGCGGAGTTTTCCGACTTCGCGCGACAGCTGATTCCGCTCGGCGAGCAGCTGTTCGGACTCGGTGATCGCGGCGCGGCGTTCGGTGTCGAGCGCGCGAAATTGCTCGACCGCGCAGCGTCATTCCGCGAGTGGACAGACGCTCGGCGATCGCGTCCAGATTGGCGCGAAACGTCCCCATATCATGCATATAGAGGTATGCTAGCAGGGACGCAGAACTAGCCCGGTGATTATCGGCGGCAGCGTGATTCGGCCTTATTCCTCTTCGGCTTCGGCGGCGACCGGCTCGAGGTCTTCGGCTTCGAAGATCTGGCGGCAGTCGAGGCACTCCACGTAGTCAACGCCGTCTCGGCGGGCGAGGACAATCGTTTTCTTATGCTCGCAGGGGGTCTGCATAGTCAACACTTAGAGATACGAATATTGTAGTGAACCGGGAGGTGGTGTCAAGAGGCCGATAACACGGTGTTCTGAGGCTCGCTTCTCGAAATTATAAACCCGGAACAAGGCATTTTGGGCAGCATTTTAATTTCCGGACCCGTTTTTTTCCGTTACGCGCTGCGCAAGGTAGAATCCCTTCAGATGCCTTTTCCGACCCATCGACCGCGCCGTCTACGGTCGAGCGAATCCATCCGGCGCGTCGTCCGGGAGACCCGGCTCGAACCCGCAAATTTCATTTTGCCCCTTTTTGTGTGTCCGGGAGAAGGAGTGCGGAGGCCGATCGGTTCCATGCCGCCGCAGTGCCAGCTCTCGGTCGATACGGCGGTCGAGGAGTGCCGCGAAGTGCGGGATCTCGGGATTGGCGGGGTCATCCTGTTTGGGCTTGCCGGAATCGAAGGACGAAGAGGCGTCGGGCGCTTACGACGACGACGGCATCGTGCAGAGGGCGATTCGCGCGATCAAGCGGGAGTTGCCGGATCTGCTGGTCATCACCGACGTCTGCAATTGCGAATACACGAGCCACGGGCATTGCGGCAAGGTCGTGAATGGCGAGGTGGATAACGACGCCACGCTGGAGTGGCTCGCGGCCGGGGCGCTGTCGCACGCTCGCGCTGGCGCCGATATCGTCGCGCCTTCGGACATGATGGATGGGCGCGTGGCGGCGATCCGGAAAACGCTCGATGCCAACGGTTATCAGAATACGCCGATTCTGGCTTATTCGGCGAAGTTCGCATCGGTGTTTTACGGGCCGTTTCGCGAGGCGGCGGAATCGACGCCGCAGTTCGGCGACCGGCGCAGTTATCAGATGGATCCGGCGAACGGGCGCGAGGCGATGAAGGAGATCGAGCTCGATCTCGAAGAAGGCGCGGACATGATTATGGTCAAGCCGGCGATGCCTTATCTGGATCTGATCCGGCAGGCGCGGGACCGGTTCGACGTGCCGTTATCGGCGTATCAGGTGAGCGGGGAGTATTCGATGATCATGGCGGCGGCGCGGAATGGCTGGATCGATGAGGAGCGGGCGATGGTGGAGAGTCTAACTTCGATCCGGCGCGCGGGCGCGGATTTTATTCTGACTTATTTCGCGAAGCCCATGGCGAAGCTGCTCGGGTGATCAAAGGTTTTCGAACAAGTCCGTGATCTGAAGCTGCCAGCCCGGAACCAGATCGGAGCTCAGGAAAGCCCCTTCGCTCAATCGTCGCGCCCCCGCCAGTGTATGTACGAAAAGTGTTCTGATTTCAGGCTCGATCAGCCACACTTCATGCACACCCCATTTCAGATAAGCGTCCACCTTGCGGTTGATTGCGGTGGCGGTTTCCGACGGTGAAATGATTTCGATCGCGATATCCGGAGTCTGCACCACGGGAACACGCTTGAGGTTCACGGATCGCCACGTGTCAGCGGAGAAGAAGCCCAGATCCGGACGCAGTCGCGTGTCCGGGCGCACAGCCAGATCGGTTTCCGGCAAAACAACGCCGAGCTTTTTCACCTCAGCGAAGCCATAGAGCAAAAACGCCAGACGCATCAGAATCCGGTTATGTTCGGGGGTCGCACTCGACACTTCGATCAGTTCTCCGTCCAACAGTTCCCACTTACGTCCTTCTTCCTCCGGAAGGGCGTCGAACTGTTCGGCCGTCATGAGCGTGCGGACCGGCATGTCTGAATCATACCGCTACAATAGTGCTTTCCCATGCAATTCCTACAGAACAGTCTGGTCGAGCTGATCACGCAGACCTCGACGAATCTGCCCCCGGACGTGCGGGCAGCCATGGCCGCGACAGGCCTTGCCGAGAAGCCTGACTACGCAAGCGTCACAGGCGCTGAACATCATCTTTTCCAATATCGATATGGCCGCCGAAGATTCCGGCGCGATCTGCCAGGACACCGGTATGCCTACGTTTTATGTGCATACGCCGGTGGGCGTGAACCAGATCAGCGATCCGCGGGGCGATTCTCATGGCCGTGGCGGAAGCGACGAAGCTCGGCAAGCTTCGCCCGAATTCGGTCGATTCGCTCACGGGGAAGAACAGCGGCGACAACCTCGGTCCGGAGACGCCGGTGATCCACTTCGAGCAGTGGGAGCGGGACGAGATCGAAGTCAAACTGATCCTGAAGGGCGGTGGCTGCGAGAACAAGAACATTCAGTATTCGCTGCCCGCCGCGCTCGAACGTCTGGGCCGGGCCGATCGCACGCTGGAAGGCGTTCGCAAGTGTCTGCTGCATGCGGTCTGGCAGGCGCAGGGGCAGGGCTGCGCTCCCGGCGCGCTGGGCGTTTGCATCGGCAGCGATCGGGCGCATGGTTACGACATCGCCAAGGAACAGCTTTTCCGAACGCTTGACGATGTGAATCCCGATCCCGCGCTGGCCGACCTCGAAGCGCGCGTCATGAAGGAAGCGAACGAACTGGGCGTGGGCGCGATGGGTTTCGGCGGCAAGGTGTCGTTGATCGGCTGCAAGATCGCGGCGGCGAACCGGCTGCCGGCCAGCTTCTTCGTCTCGGTGGCGTATAACTGCTGGGCGTTCCGGCGGCTTGGCGTGCGCCTCGATGCGCGGAACGGCGCGATCACGCAATGGCTGTATCGCGACCCCGCGCGCGCCGTCGAACGCATGACGAAGAGTGAGGGTTTCCCGCTCACTGGCCGCGAGGTGGTCTTAACCGCGCCCCTCTCGGAAGAGACGGTCCGGGCGCTGAAGGTCGGCGACGTGGTGCTGGTGCGCGGCGAGATGTATACGGGGCGCGACGCAGTGCATGCCTGTCTGATGAAGAATCCGCCGCCGGTGGATCTGAACGGCGCGGTCCTCTACCATTGCGGACCGGTGATGCTGAAGGACGGCGGGAAGTGGACCGTGAAAGCCGCGGGGCCGACGACCAGCATCCGCGAGGAACCTTATCAGGCGGATGTGATCAAGCGCTATGGCGTGCGCGCGGTGATCGGCAAGGGCGGCATGGGCGCGAAGACGTCGGCGGCGCTGAAGGAGTTTGGCGCGGTTTATCTGAATGCGATCGGCGGCGCGGCGCAGTATTACGCGCGCACGGTGCAGGATGTGCTGGATGTGAATCTGCTCGATTTCGGAGTTCCCGAGGCGATGTGGCATCTGCGCGTGGATCAGTTCCCGGCGATCGTGACCATGGACGCGCACGGGAACAGCCTGCATGCCGATGTCGAGAAAGCCACCGCGGAGGAACTGGAGCGGCTTCAGCCCGCCTGAATTGCGCGCGATGCGCGCGGGCGGGCTGTTATAATGAGGTTTTCCTGCCCGCGAACCTTCCAAAAATGGCCAGGTAGCTCAGCTGGTAGAGCGCAGCCCTGAAAAGGCTGGCGTCGGCGGTTCGATTCCGTCCCTGGCCACCACATTCTAAAAGACTTAGCGGCAACCAGAAACATGGGGTTTCAGTTCAGGGAACAATAGAGGAACATTCAGACCGCTCCCTCGATTTGTTCCCGCCTCTTGGGCTCCATCATTCTCCACATCTCCCGCGCGGTGCTGCCCGTCCTGGCAATGTGCTTCTTGCCAAGCTTGGCGTAGCGTTCCGTCATTTTGATGTTGGAGTGGCCCAGGATCTTGGCGAGTTCATACAGATCCCCGCCGTTCATCATGTACCAGCTTGCGAACGTGTGGCGCAGATCGTGGAACCTGAAATCTTCGATCTCGGCCATTTCCAGAACCGTCTCAACGACGGCGAAAGCTTCCAGATAGCTCCGGAGCACTGTATGCATTCGCTTTTTTTGTTCTGCGCTCACAATTCCAGTGTCTCAAAACTGGTCCTTTGCTCATCACCACGCAGGGCGCTTCCGTGCCACGGCCAGCGTATCCGATGTTCTGTGAAATCAGGCGGGCGTTTTGTCCGCAGGCCTATCCGCGTTGGAGACTGGCGCGGTGCCGGGCGCGGGCCTGGCTGGCCCGCGTTTGCGCCGCCGGATAATTTGCGGGTGATCGAGAAGAGGCGGAATCTCCAGAAAGGGGGCCAAGCGTCCCCGCGTCAAATCTGGCGGCGCACGGTCTTTTCTCCTGGCGATTGAACAGGGAACTTTGGGCCGGGGTTCGGTAGCCGAAGGCGAGTATCCGAGAGCGTTAGCTGCTGTCGCTGGCGTCGGGCGAGGGAATCTGTCGTTTTGGCTTGGTTCTGCTTCACTGTTGTCTGGGTACAAAAACCGGACGGTTGTGGCGGGGAATTCTTGACCTCCAGCAAACACCTTCGATTCAGCCTCGGGCCGGTGGCATCAGGGGCAGAGGTTTTGGGCAAGGCCCGATTTCCCAGGCCCGCGCCCGAGTGCGCATTGCTGCGAGAGTCTTCGCCGTAGTCTTGCGGCGCAGATCGATTCTTGAATGTTGCGGTTGATCTGGCACGTCAAAATGCGACGATTTTGAGATATCGTTAACAACATGACTTTGCCCAATCGACGTGCTCTCTTGACTGGTGGAGTGGCCTTTCTTATCGGGGGGCTTCGGCCTATTCACGCGGCTGAAATGAGTATCACGCAGTTTAGGGCTGAAATGCCGGATGGCCAAGGCGTCGGTACACTCACTGGCGTTCAGGTCCATCATCCAAGCGGTTTCAAAGTCTATTGTCGCGGCTGGGATCAACCGATTCCTCAAGTGCCCAAACGTTATAAACCGATTGAAAGGGTAGTTGGACTCTATGAGTCCCTTGGGGGTAATGTCGAACCTGCAATGAAAAACAGGACTGAGAAACTCTTCCTCCGGGGCATGAATCCCTCCATCGATTCCAAGAGCATCGTTTGGCGAGGTATCGGCACCGACTTCCTTGTGGCGCAGTTTCATCGCTTCCCGGGTGACAGTTGGAAAGTCAGTCCGCCTGTGGGCCTTCAGGAAGGGAACGCTTTTATAATCAAGATGCAGGAAGAATGCACGATTCTTGACTCAGACCGTTCAGAAGACTCTGTTCCGAAGGACCGGAAATCAGTCTTGATATGGACGGACATTGCGTTTTAGTCCGGGGGCTCGCATGCCCTCAGGCCTTTTAGCGCCCATCCAGGCGAAGGCCGTTCGCCCCGAATTCAATCGGCAACCCCGATGGCGCTGCGCGCTGGCTGCTGTGGTCGCGGGAGAAGCCAGCGAGCGGAGGGCGGAAAGACAAGCGGCATAGGACGTAACTGCGCGTCGGTAAATTTAGCGGCCCGGAACAATTCGGGCCGCTTTTGCGTTGAAGCGGTAGAATCTCCCCAAAGATGTCACGCCTTCGACGAAACGTTCAAACTGGCGCTGGGCGGCGTCGTGCCACATCCGCTGGAATCCGGCCCGGTCGGATTTTGCGCCGGATTCTTCGTCAATGTACTCTTCGACGATCTGCCAGCCCTGCACTTCGCAGAACTCGCGGAGCTGGCGGCGCTGGTTCTCAACGTCCTGGCGTTTGCGCTGACGGGCGGCGTCATCGTCGCGCTTGTCGGTTCTTGTTGAGACGCGGAGGTAAAGGGCGGCGCGCGTCATGCGCGGAGTGTTGGAGATTGTTCCTTTTTGTTCCTTTTGTTGCTTTTCGGTTAAATTTGGCGACGCCAGCCGTGGTTCTGCTGGCGTCGCAGGGTCATTTTCGAGGAACAATAGAGGAACATCGAAGGGCCGAAAACGCCCTAAATGGTCCCAAACGGTACTAACAGACGGCTCTCGTAACTGATTCTCCACCAGAGACTTCCATTGATTCTGAACCGTTTAACGCTATCGGTAAGCAGCCCTGAAAAGGCTGGCGTCGGCGGTTCGATTCCGTCCCTGGCCACCATACTTTCAATCACTTACGTATAGCCGAAAGCGCAGGTTCATCCCACTTCATTCCAAAACGATGGCGTGGGACGCTCCAGGTTTTCGTGGCGCCCCTCTCGCAGTGGGCAACCCGTCCGGGCAAACCTGCGACCCTCACTGTCCTTGCCGATGTCACTGAAGACAGCATCATCGACGCCATAGAGATTCGGAGAATAATCCTGATCCGAAATCACAGAGACAATATGACCGCGCGGACCGCCAACCTACCAGGCGTATGCCTACAATGCGCGAGGGCACTATTGTTTAAATCCGGTGTCAGCCGATAGCCCTTTCAGCCGACACGGCGAGGTAAGCCGAATGTGCCAACTTTACGTTCCAGACGCGCATCCTGACGACGAAGCCATAGAGGCATTCGTGATGAGCCTGGCGGATCTCCCGCTGCAGACCGCGACAGACCCTCACCTGCAACCGCGTAGCGCCTGTCGCGATCGATTCTCAGCCGCGACCCGCGCCACATCTTCAGAGAGAGTCTGGAACTCCTCCACAACCGGAATGATTGCGGGAACCATCCTCGGAATCGAATCGCAGGGCAGTATTGCGATCTGCCCGGGCAAACCGAAATCTCAAAGTAGCCCGGGCGCCGAATACACGGACCTGATCCGGCGCCCTCTTCAGCGATCGGTCGGCTTGGAATTCACGCTTCGCATTGAGACGAGATCCGGGCCACGCAAATGGACCCGGTTTCCCGGCGGGTGGGGGCATAGCAATCCGGGACAAAGCAAATGAATTACAGCATATTGGTGCTCGAAGATTCAAAGACCCAGGCTTTCAAGATGCGCCTCCTGCTCGCGGAGCAAGGCTGGCGCATTTCGATCGCCGGAGCGGCGGAGGAAGCGCTGGCGATGATAGGCGAACCCCTGCCTGACCTGATCCTGGTCGATTACAACCTGCCCGGCATGCGCGGGGACGAATTCTGCCGGCGAATTCGAATGAACATGAAGACCCGGGGCATTCCGATCCTGATGATGACGGGTTCGGCCCCCGAAGCGGTTGAAATAAGCAGCCTCGATAGTGGCGCCGATGACTACCTTACCAAGGCGGTGAGTCCGCAAGCCCTGCTCCTGCGCATTCGTGCTCTGTTGCGCAAACCGTCATTGCAGGGAGCCATTCCGAAGCGCGAAGACTCGACTTTCCGGCGCGCCCGATTGTTGACAATCGACGGCCAGAGTGCCTACCTGGCGGTTCTCAGCGAGGAGATGCGGAATCAGGGTTATGAGGTCGAGAATGCGGTCGGAGGGCCAGAGGGGCTGACCCGCCTGGCGGCTCACCGTTTCGACTGCGTTCTGGTGGACCTGGTCATGCCGGACATGGATGGCATAGAGGTGTGCCGGCAGATCACCGCCATGCGCACCAACCGGGAGATCGGTCCGAATGTCATCGTGCTGACCGACTCGGAGACTAAAGGAGACATGAATCGGGCCTTTGAAGCCGGCGCCGATGATTTCGTAAGCAAGTCGAGCGACATGGCGATTTTGCGGGCCCGCATACAGGCCGTGATGCGTCGCAGGTTCTTTAAGGAGGAGAGCGACCGCATCCTTGAAGAGATCAAGGGCATAGAACTGGAGATGTTGAAGGCGCGCGTCGGACGCGAACTTGCCGAGGCGCGCGCGGCGACCGCCGAAACGCTGAATCGGGCCAATCAGGACCTGCTGGAGGTAAACCAGAAGCTGAAAGAAACCCAGGCCCAATTGATCCAGAACGAAAAAATGGCATCGCTCGGGCAACTGGTGGCGGGAATTGCTCACGAAATCAACAACCCTCTGGCTTTCGTCGTGAACAATCTGTTTATCGTCGAAAACGGCCTCGCCGAGTTGGGTCCGGAGATGGAACCGCATCTTTCCGAGCCGTCGCGCGGAAAGCTGCGAAAGGCGCGCGCCCGCCTGGGAGAGATGAGTGAGGGTCTCTGCCGCGTAAAGGAACTGGTACTCGATCTGCGGACGTTTTCCCGGCTGGATGAGGGAGAGTTCATAACCATAGACATGGGGGAGATGATCGATGCCGTCCTGCTCCTTTTCAAACATAAAACAAATGGCCGGATTCTTGTGGAAAGGCACTACATTCATGACAATACGCTGCATTGCTCCGGTGGGAGGCTTCACCAGGTGTTGACGAACCTGATCGGCAACGCAGTGGATGCCATCGCCCAACACGGAACGATTACGATCACCACGGGCAAGACGCCCCAGGCGTTCCAGATCCGGGTCCGCGATACCGGAGCGGGCATCCCCGAAGCGATTCGAACCAGAATCTTCGACCCGTTCTTCACCACCAAGCCGATCGGCCAGGGCACCGGTCTGGGTTTGGCGATCTCCTACGGAATCGTACAGGATCACGGTGGCTCGATCGAAGTTCAAAGCGAAGAAGGCGCGGGTACGGA
This sequence comes from Terriglobia bacterium, assembly GCA_963764845.1. Classification (GTDB taxonomy): domain Bacteria; phylum Acidobacteriota; class Terriglobia; order Bryobacterales; family Bryobacteraceae; genus BOG-234. Next base: position 364,899 of record CAVXUE010000005.1, read on the forward strand.
GTTTTGTGTCAGTATCCCGCTCGGGCTGGAGTTACGGGGGGCAAAGTAAATGGAAAAGCTTCTGATTCTGGATGACGAATCGCTCATCCTCAAGTCGCTGGAAAATCTCTTCGAAGACGAGTACGAGGTGTTTACGACCGGCGATGGCGAGACTGCCCTGCAGCTTGCGATCGAACACAATATCGCGGTAATCCTCTGCGATGAGCGGATGCCGCGGCTCAGCGGGCACGAGTTTCTGCGGCGTGTGCGGGAATTTTCGAAGGCCACCCGTCTGACGATGTCCGGATACGCCGACGTCGGCGCGCTCACCGAAGTGGTGAACAGCGGCCAGATCTTCGCGTATATCTCCAAGCCATGGGACCCTCTCAAACTGAAGGCCCAGGTCAGGAGCGCCGTAGCTCACTTCAAACTGGTCGAGGAGGTGGAGCACGAACGCGGTTTGCTCCGCGCTCTTATGGAAAACATTCCCGACCTGATCTACTTTAAGGATTGCGAGTCCCGGTTTACCAGAGTCAACGACGCGCACGCGCGAAATCTCGGCGCGCGCGACGCCGCTGAGTGCATCGGCAAGAGCAATGCCGACTACTTCGAATCCGGCGACGCGCTTTGTTGGCGTCTGGACGAACAGGAGATTGTCAGGTCCGGCATTGCGCAGACAGACCGAATCCAGCAGATCAGAAATCCGCGCACAGGAGATCTCGGCTGGTGGTCGACGACCAAAGTTCCGATGTTTGACCGGGCCGGGCAGGTTTCCGGAATCGCCGGCATTTCGAGGAATATCACCGCGTTCAAGAACACCGAGGAAACGCTCCGCGAACAAAGCGAGCACAACCGCATGGTCCTCGAGACGGCCGCGGACGCCTTCATCGGAATGACCCCCGATGGCTCGATCACGGCCTGGAATCCCCAGGCTGAGTTGACCTTCGGATGGATCGCCGCGGAAGCCGTCGGGCTCAGCTTCTCCGATGAGATGATTTCCGCCGAGTCCCGTCACCTCCTCGCGCTCGGGGGCGAAGATTTTCCTCTGAGCGCGCGCTCTCAGCCAAACCAGCCGATCGAGATGGTCGCCCTCCATCGCGATGGCCACCGGTTTCCCGTGGAAGCCAGAGTCTGGACCGTTCGAACCCGGGCCGATCTCAGCTTTAATGCCTTCGTGCGCGATATCACCGGCCGGAGGCGGATCGAGGAAGCTCTCAGGAAAGAGGCCGCGCTGGTCCAGCTGTTGCAATCGGTGACGGTGGCCGCCAACCGGTCTTCGAGCATAGAACACACCGCTCGCGTCTGTCTCGACCGGATCTGCTCGTACCTGGGCTGGCCGGTCGGGCATGCGTATCTTCGGGCCGGCGGCTCGGCGGACGAGCTGATTTCAGAACTCTGGCACATCGGGGAAGGCGGGCGATTCAACGCGTTCCGGGCTGCCTCAACGGGTCCGGCGGATTGTATTCCGGCTGCCGGCAAGTCCTGGTGGATCGTCAGTCTGGCGGACGAAGAACCCATGTCGGAGCGAACCCGTGCGGCGGCGAACGCCGGACTCAGGTCGGGATTCGGGATCTCTGTGCTGGTGGATGACAGGATCATCGGAGCTCTGGAGTTCTTTTCGATCGAGACGCTGCAGCCCGATGAAGAGTTCATGGCCATAATGGAGAGCATCGCCTCGCAACTCGCCAAGGTGATCATACGTCAACGCGCGGAGCAGGACCTTCAACGCGCCCGGACGGCCGCGGAATCCGCCAATCGCGCCAAGAGCGACTTTCTGACAACCATGAGTCATGAAATGCGAACTCCCATGAATGCCATTCTCGGAATGGCGGACATGCTCGCGGCAAGTTCGCTCGGAGACAAGCAGCGTGACTACGTCAGTGTCTTTCAAAAAGCCGGCGCCAGCCTCCTCGACCTGATCAACGATCTCCTCGACTTCTCCAAAGTGGAGGCCGGGTACATCAAACTGGAATCGGTCAGCTTCGATCTCAGCGCTCTCCTTCAGCGGCTGATCGACCTGATGACTTTACGCGCCCATGAACGCGGATTGGGGCTCCGGCTCGAAGTCTCCCCGGACACTCCAGCCGCGTTGATCGGGGACCCGAATCGTCTGTGGCAGATTCTCGTCAATCTTGTCGGCAACGCGCTGAAGTTCACCGAGCAAGGCTCCGTCACACTTCGCGTCGCGCCGGAAACTGAGGCCGCAAAGCCCGGCTGGCTCCGATTCAGCGTAGTGGATACCGGGATCGGAATTGCCGCCGACAAAACGAAAATGATCTTTGAGCGATTCACTCAGGCCGATTCATCCACCACGCGCAAATACGGCGGCACCGGTCTCGGATTGGCCATCAGCAAGGGTCTGGTGGAACTGATGGACGGCCGGTTGGAATGCGTCAGTGAAGTCGGTAGAGGAAGCACGTTCTCGGTTACTGTGCCGTTCGGGATCGGGCTGCGCAGGGAGACTCAGGAGTCGGCCGATCCGGTCGCGATAGTGTTTCCGCCCGCGAATCCCGCCCGCCCCCGGTCCGCGGGCCGGATCCTGATTGCAGAGGATTCCGAATACAATGTCCTGCTGATCAAGGCCTATCTCGACGACTGCGGTTTCGCGCTTGACGTCGCCGCCAATGGCAGCATCACCGTGGAAAAAGTGATGTCCGGCAGTGCGGATCTGGTGCTCATGGACGTGCAGATGCCGGTGATGGACGGGCTTGAGGCCACGCGCGCGATTCGCAAGTGGGAATCGCGGACCGATACACGTCCGATTCCTATCCTCGCCCTGACGGCTCACGCCGGGGACGAGGAATTGGCGAAAAGCCTGGAAGCGGGTTGCACAGAGCACCTCACTAAACCAATCAAGCGGGAAGTACTTCTGGACGCCATTGCCCGCTCGATCGGGGGAAAGATCCGCGTCACCCCCCCCGAAGGCATTGGGCACCTGGTGCCTGATTACCTCGTCTGGGTCCGCCGCGAAATGAGCCAGGTGCTGGAGGGACTCGAGTCAAATGATTGCGAAATCGGCCGCCGGTCGGGGCATCAATTCAAGGGCACGGGCGCAGGCTACGGCTTTCCTGAAATCGCGCGCGCCGGTGCGGCGGTGGAGCGGGCCGCCAAGGCTTGCAATGGAGATGAGATGCGGAGCCAGATCCTGGCGTTGTCCCGGTACCTCGACCGCGTGGAGATTGCGGAACCGCTCCCTTCCAGCCTCCGGCTCCCGGATTGTTGAAAGAAACGGATCCCTGGGTTCCAGTATCCAGGACAGGTTGCGAAAAACAAGAACCTGCCCCGCGGCCGCCTTCCGATCAAGCCGTGACAGGCATTTTCAACGGCGTCACACATCGCTCCGCGATTGTGTTCATGCTGTCGGCGAGCGCGCTGTCGGGGTGAAACCAGACCAGGGGCGTGCTGTTGGTTTGGGCTGCGAGACAGACGTCCGACCCGGGAGGAACTTTCCCGATAAGCGGGTATCCAAGCTGAGTTTCCACTTCAGAGAGTGACATCGGGCAACTCACCGATGCGCGGTTTACCACTACGCTTTCGATGCCAGGCGTGTCTTCCCAATTGTTTATGGCCTGCACCATTAGTTTGGCCAGTTGTACGCAAACCGGATCCAACTCCAACACCAATACCAGGCGGCCGGATGCCTCGATTGCGGCCCGGTTGGAGTCCGACAACGATGCCGGCAGATCGAGCACAACGTGATCTGCCATTCGCACCAGCGATTTCAGCAGCTTTTTCACTCGTTCCGGTGTAAGTTCGCCGCACTCGGAAGCTGACTGCGGGCCCAGCAGAACGCTGAGTCCCGGCGCATTCTTGCAGGGCCAAAGGGCGGAGTTGATCTCGGCGGTGTCAAATTCGATTGCATCCGCTCGCAGGAGGTGGGAGATATTTCGGCTTTGCCTGTCGGGCCGGAAGTAAGATCGCAGGGTTCCGAACGCCGGCCGCATTTCCACCAGAATCACTTTGCCGCTTCTGGCAAGGACAGAAGCTACATTCAGCGCAACCGTCGTGGCGCCGACCCCTCCCTTTGCCCCGATAAATGAAACGATTTCGCCGTTCTGGCGGCGCCCGCCGTTTCTTGCCAACGCATATCGGATTGCTTTCGCCAGCACGTCACCGTCGCAGGAACCCTTGTAGAGGTAATCCTCAGCGCCTTCCTTTACCATTTGAATTGCAAACTCGTCACTGGAGTCGGTGCTCATAAGGACGACCGGCACTCCGAACGCTTCCACCCTGGTTCGGGTAAGAGTTTCGAGACCCTCGCTGTCGGGCAGTCCGAGATCGAGTAGGATCAGGTCCACGCCGCCCTGCTTCAGAAGTTGCAAGCCGGCTTTCAACGACTGGGTCCAGATCAAAACAGAGAGGATTTCCGTCCTGGTCGCAAGCCAATGCTTCACCAAAGCAGCGAAACTGGCGCTATCTTCAATCAACAGTATCGTCAAAGTCTTTTGCATGGGTCTGGTCACTGCTTAGCACCTTCCGTACCAAATAAGTTCCGCGCATTCGTGGCGTACGCTCTCAGCGTGCCGCGTCGCGACTCTCCCGACGCTTCTTCTTAACTTAGGCACTGGTGATCGATCCGAGTATCGACACGGCATGCACAAGTGCGCGCGCTACTACCTTCCTGTTTGCGTAGCCTGGCGTTTACAGCCGATCGCGCGGTGTAGACAACGGCTCACTACTGTCTGACTGCCCCCATGCCTCCCAACTGGCAAACCACTGACCACAAGCATCTTTTCCGTTGTCTGTCGGGATGGTGGTTCGCATGCGTTGGCACGGGAGGGCAGGAGGACGCATATGCGCAAGGAGCACACTCGCAATCTCCTGATTTTTCAGGCGAATGGATTGAATTGTGCCTTTCCCGTGGAGGCGGTCAGGGAAATAGTACCCATGGCGCGACTCTCCGTGCCTCCCGGACTGCCGTCGTGTCTCGCCGGCTTCCTCGATCTGAGAGGCGTCGCGATTCCGATTGCCCGCCTGGACCGGCTCTTCGACCTCCCTGAGCAGCGGCCGGGTCTCAATACTCCCCTGATTATTCTGCGGAGCGCCGCCGTACCGATCGGCATCCTGGTGAATTATGTCCGGTCGATCGCCCAGGTGTCCTTCGATCGTTTGCTCGATATACCGCATGATTGTTCCTTCGGAGGCTTTGCCAAAGCTTCGGTCGATCTCGACGGCGCGCCAGTCTATCTCCTCTCCGCGGCGGACCTCTTTCAGGCCAACGAGAATCGATTACTTGCCGGCTACTGTGCCATGGCACAGGCGCGCCTGATCCATATGGAAGAGAGAAATCCGGAGGAGCGAATCTGAATCGCCTGGTTGAAGACCGCGGGTTTCGCAGATTGAAGGGCCGCCTGATCGCCGCGACAGGCCTCGCTTTCTATGAGAGCCGGGACGATGCCATGACCTGTCTGATCGAAGCGCGGCTCGCCCTGCTGGGGCTACGCGACTGCAATTCCTACGCCGCCTTTCTGGACCAGGGGACACGCGGCGAGACCGAGATGGATCTTCTCATCGACCAACTCACGATCGGGGAGACCTATTTCTTTCGCGACGAAGCACAATTCGCCGCCATCCGCGACATCATACTTCCCGCCATTCTGGAGCGCAATCGGACCTCGAAGCAGCTGCGAATCTGGAGCGCCGGGTGCGCCAACGGCGCCGAGGCCTACTCACTGGCGATTCTGCTGGCTCGTGAGATGCCCGATCGGATTGCCGGCTGGCGGATCGCCATCGATGCCACCGACCTGAGCCGGGGCTACCTCGCCCAGGCCGAAGCGGGCAGATTCCGCGGATGGGCGCTGCGCACGACCTCCGATGAAATAAAGCATGAATGCTTTTCGCGGGAGGGCTCGATCTGGACTATTGATCCCCGGTACAAGGAGTGGATTTCGTTTCAGCGCGTGAACCTCGCCCAAAGCGACTTCTCCACTCCCTGGGCGGTCGATGCGCGCTTCGATCTGATCCTGTGCCGCAACGTGATGATTTATTTCTCTCAGGAGGTGAACCGGCGCCTGCTGGGAAGATTTCACCGATCGCTCGCGGATGGCGGATGGCTGATGGTAGGTCCGTCGGAAAGCAACATCGAGAATTTCAAGGCATTCCGCACAGCGGGCGGCGATGGCGCCCGGTGCTTTCAAAAACCGACGCTGTCCGCGCCGCCCGCGCCGCGCAAGGTAACGGCGGTTGAGTTCGTCGACTCGCGGGCGCACGTCGCCGGCGCCGCGACGAGAAAGACGCGAAAAGAAAAAACGGCGCCGGCGCCCCGGCCGCCTGAGGCGTCCGCTCCAGACAGTTTTCCCCATACGATGGAGGCACTGCGCAAACTCGCCGATCTGGGCGACTGGGCCGGAGCGGTTGAGTATGGGCAAAGACTGGCGGCTCGGGACAGGCTGAATCCCGCCGTCCATTTTTGCCTGGCGATGATCTTCGAGGGTCTCGGCATGGATCCTGAGACGGAGAAGGCGTTGCGTCAGGCCATTTATCTCGACCGGGGATTTGCCCTGGCTCACTTCCAGCTCGGTCTGCTCCTGAAGCGGAACCTGCAAACCGGCGCGGCGGCAAAGTCCTTTGACAATACACTGAAAACCCTTGCCGGCCTGCGGGGCGACCAGGCCGTTTCGAGCGGTCCCGAAGTGACCGTGGCCGATTTGCTCAAACTGGCGAAAACACAACTGGCGAGCGCTATTGGATCAAAATGAGAGAGACTCAACGGCAGGAACAGCTGGAGGCGGTCTGGCGCGAGCGGGCGAACCGGCTCTCGCGTCGTCTCGATGACGGAACGCCCGCGGACAACTCCGCGCTCGTGATCGTGCTGGGAATCGGCAGGGAGCGCTACGGCGTGGACCTTTCCGATGTCGCCGAGGTCCTTGCGCCCGTCAAACCCACGCCTGTGCCGGGGGCGCCGGCTGTGTTCGCGGGGGTGATCAACCATCACGGCGAAATCCTGCCGGTGATCGATCTGAGGCGCCTGCTGGGTATGGGGCCTCTTCCCGAAGGAGAGCGCGCCCGTATCATTCTGCTGCGCCGGGACGGACGCGAGATCGGGCTTCAAACGGACAGCGTGGAGCAAATCCGGCGGATCGGCCCCGGAGACACGCACCAGCGCGCGAATGCGGACAGGGAATCCGCCTCGCGGCACATCAGAGGATCCACCACAGATCTGCTCATGCTGGTCAGTACCCAGGCGATCTTCGACGAGATGAATACAGGAGTCACAACATGAAACTGACAATCGGACAGAGGATTCTGCTGGGCTACGCGGTGACGATGCTTTTCATGGCACTGGCGGGGATTGCCGCCTGGCGCGGCATTGCACAGGTACTCGAAGCCAACGGATGGGTACGGCACACATTCCTCGTGATGAGCGAAGTAGACGAGACCCGCTCCAATCTGTTGAGAATCGAGAGCGGGACGCTGGCGTATGCGATGACCGGCGAAGAGAGTTATGCGGAATCCGGGCAGGCCCTCAGGATGCAGGTGACCGGGAGCCGGAAACAACTAGGTGTCCTTACCTCCGACAATCCTTCTCAACAAAGCAGACTGGGGGATCTCGATACCCTGGTGGACCAGCGGCTCGCGGATCTGCAGCGCCTCTCGAATGCGCGCAGGGAAAAGGGGCTCCCGGGCGCGCTAACTGTTATGCAGGATGCGGATGTCCGCGAACGCAGAACCGGGATCCTGAATCTGCTGGCGGCCATCGGGAACGAGGAAAAATTACTCCTGACGGGGCGGGAGGAGCGCGCCGCGTCCGAAGCCCGGAGCTCCAACCGGATTATCTTGTTTGGAAATCTCGCCGGTCTGGTGCTCGCCGCCCTCATCGCCGCCGCGATCCGCATCTCCATCACCCGGCGTCTCAGCGACTTTCAACACCTGGTGACTTCGGTCGACGCGGGAGACCTGGCCCCGAAATCGATGGCGGAGAGTCATGACGAGTTGGGGAAACTCGCCGGTGGCTTGAATCAGATTGTGGCGCGGCTCCGGAATATGGCCACGCAAACCCGCGACGCGACCGAAAACCTCATGGCGGCCACGGTTGAGATCCTGGCTTCGGCGCGGGAACAGTCCGCCGTCACCGGCGAACAGGTGGCGGCCTATCAGGAGACCACCGCCACCATGCAGGAGGTCAGCCAATCGGGTGTTCAGATCAGCGAAAGAGCCAGACAGGTAACCGCTTCGGCGGAGGCCGTCTCGCTTGCCAATACCACCGGCGTGGACGCGGTCCAGAAGGCCAACCAGACCGTTGAGGCGATTCACGAGCAGGCCGAGGCCGTGGCCCAGAATATCGTCGCTCTGAGCGAAAAGACTCAGATGGTAAGCGACATTCTCGCGGTAGTGAACGATATCGCGGAACAATCGCATCTGCTGGCCCTGAACGCCGCGATTGAAGCCGCGGCGGCCGGGGAGCACGGCCGAACGTTTTCCGTAGTGGCGGGAGAGATCAAGAACCTGGCCGACCAGTCCAAGGCAGCCACCGTTCAGGTCAAGACCATCCTCGGCGACATTCAGAAAGAGATCAATACGTCCGTCATGCTGACCGAGGAAGCGGTCAAGCGCGTGGACATCGGCAGGCATCAGGCGGACGTGGCCGCGTCGGCCATTCGCAATATGACGGCCAACATCGATCAGAGCGTGCAGGCCTTTCAACAGATCGTGGCGGGCACGAATCAGCAGCAGATCGGGTTTGAGAACGTAACGCAGGCCATGAAAGACCTGAACCGGGGCAGCGATCAGGCCGCCAGCAGCAACCGCGCGACCGAAAAGGCCGCGGCACGGCTCACCGACGTCAGCACGCAGCTTCGCCTGGCGACGGAGGGGTACCGGCTCTGACTGCGATTCACCAGAAGCTCGCGGCCATTTTTCAGGGCGAGCACGCCGAACACCTGCAACACATTCGCTCCATCCTCGCCCGGGCGGAAGACCTGCCGGAGGCCGGGCAGATGGGTGAAATCGACGAAGCTTTCCGTCGCGCGCACAGCTTGAAAGGGGCGGCGCGGGCAGTCGACCTGGACGCTGTGGAAGGGCTGGCGGGCGGGCTGGAAACTCTGTTCGCCCGGGTGCGCGAAGGAACCCTGCCGCTGGACCGGAGGGTCACCCGCGTAGTCCTTGCAACCCTCGAGGCCAGCGAGGAATGCCTGGCGGAGTTTCGGGCCAACCGGGCTCCCGCCGAACCGGTTGCGGCCCTGCGGGCAATAGAGGACCTGCTGGCGGACCGGGTTTCGGCCGCCGGACTACCCGCCGATCTGCTTCTCAACATCGCGTCCGCGCCACTCCCCGCGCCACCTGTCCCCCCTTCCGTCGAGGCGGTCTCGCAGTCCATCGAGATGATTCGGCTGCCGGCGGAGAATCTGGACCGTCTGGTGCGTTCCACCGGACAGATCTTCGCGGAGAGCCTTCGTCAGGAAAGCATCACCGCGGACTTTGAAGCGCTCGATGGCGAGATGGCCGAGACGGCTGCGGAATGCGTTCGATTCCGGCGCGTCTCGGGTGCGCGCCTGCGCCGTCTGGCGGCTTTGCAGGAATACTCCTCGGTGATCCGGCACATAGAATTCGTGGAGCAAAAAGCCAGGTCTCTGGCGGCGCATTCAAAAGCGGCGAGGCTGCTGCAACAACGAAGTTCCTGGAGCACGCGGCGCTCGGCCGAACAACTCCAGCGCGACCTCTGGAACGCCCGCATGGCCCCGGCGGAGGATTCGTTCGAGGGCTTTCGCAAGATGGTAAGGGACCTCGCCCAGCGGGAAAACAAGGAAATCGACTTCCGGCTCAGCGGGTCCGGCGTCAGAGCCGACCGGATTGTGCTCCAGGCTCTCAAAGACCCGGTGATGCACCTGCTTCGCAATGCCATCAGTCACGGCATCGAAACGTCCGCCGAGCGCGCCGGCAAGGGAAAGCCGCCGGTGGCTTCTCTGACCCTTCGGCTGGATTCCCAAAGAGGCCGGCTGATCGTGGAAGTGGAAGATGACGGCCGGGGCGTCGATCTGGACAAGGTGGCCGGGGTTCTGGCCCGCATTGAGCCGTGGCAACACTCTCCCGAGGAACTGGGCCAGGCTATCTTTCGCCCCGGGTTTTCCACGGCCGAGAGTGTCAACCATCTTTCGGGACGCGGCATGGGGCTCTCGGTGGTGTACGAAACGGTTCACCGGCTCCAGGGAGACGTGAACCTGAGGCAGCGGGAGAGCGCGGGCGCCTGCTTCGTCCTGTCGGTTCCCCTTTCCGTCTCCACGACCCACATACTCCTGCTCTCGTCGGCCGGACAGACATTCGGTATTCCCACCCATGCCATCGAGCGCCTCTGCCGAATCCCTCTGGGTCAGGTCGAGACCATGGAAGAAAAACCGGTTGTGAACCTGAACGGGAAGCCAGTCCCGCTCTATGGACTGGCGAACCTGCTCGAAATCGACGGCTCTTCCCGCTCCGCGCCGGCGGAGATGCTCTCGGTGATGGTTCTGAAATCGGGGGAGAGGCGCTTCGCGGTTTGGGTGGATGAATTCCTGTCGGAACGGGACGCAATGATGAAAGAATCGGGAATTCCCTGTCCAACCGGCAACATTTCCGGTGGCGCGTTCCTGCGCGACGGAACGGTTTTCATGATCCTCAATCCCGCCGGTCTGGCCGCGACATGCGCGGCATCGGCCGCCGCGCCCGCGCCTCGGCGGGAGGCATCGGCCGCCAGGGTGGTCGCGCACGGCATTCTGGTGGTTGACGATTCCATCACGTCGCGGTCGCTCGAGAAAAGCATCCTCGAGGCCCACGGCTACCGGGTGCGAACCGCGGTTGACGGTATGGAAGCCCTCGAAATGCTTCGCGCGGAATCCGCCGACCTGATCATCACCGATATTCAGATGCCGCGGCTGGATGGATTCGCCCTGGTGGAGGCGCTCAAGGGCGACCCGAAGCTGAATCGCATCCCCGTGATTATCGTCAGTTCGCTCGAGCGGCCCGAGGACCAGGAACGGGGCCTGACGCTCGGCGCGGACGCCTACGTGGTCAAACGCAGGTTCGATCAGACGGAGCTGCTCGATGCCATCCGGCAGATGATATGAAAATGCCATGAACCGGTAAATGACGTGAAGAAAGCCCCATGAAGAAAATACAGGTGATGATCGTTGAAGATTCGAGCGTCGTCAGGGCGCTGCTCGAATACAGCATCGGACGCGATCCCCGCCTGGAGATCTGCGCGACGGCGCCCTCGGCCGAGCAGGCCCTGCAGATGCTCGAACGCCTCACGCCGGACGTGATTGCCATGGACATCCGCCTCCCGGGCATGGATGGGCTCGAGGCCACCCGGCGCATCATGTCGCGAAGGCCGGTGCCCATTGTTGTGATTACCGCGAGCACAAGATCGGGGAAGTGGAACGCCATCGCCATGGAGGCCCTCCGGGCAGGCGCGCTGGCCATTCTTGAAAAACCTGTGGGAACGGCCCACGCCGATTACGAGGTGGTTGCTCAGCGATTGTGCACGCAACTGGCGATCATGAGCCAGGTCAGGCTGGTACGCCGTACAATCGACCGCGAACCCTGCCCGGGACATGAACCGATTCCGCCATCGCCGGGCGAGTACCGGTTCCGGGCTTTGGGAATCGTGTGCTCCACCGGCGGTCCGGCGGCCCTGATACACCTCCTGGGCGCCCTCGGACCCGGCTTTCCCCTGCCTGTATTGCTGGTGCAGCATATGACGGCCAGCTTCGTCAAAGGCTTCGCTTTGTGGCTGGAGAGCGTTTCCCCCTTCCCGGCAATCGTAGTCGGCGACCGTTACGTCCCTGTTCCCGGAGCGCTGCACATCGCTCCCGCCGAGCACCACTTGCGGCTGGAAGGCGGGTTGCTCCGCCTGGATACGGGGGAACCGGTATCGTATCAGCGTCCCTCGGGAAACGTGTTGTTCCAGTCCATGGCGCGGAGCCTGGGCGGCGGGGCGCTCGGCGTTCTGTTAACCGGAATGGGCGACGACGGCGCGTCCGGACTCCTCGATATCGTCCAATGCGGCGGCTACACAATCGCCGAGGACGAATCGACCGCGGTGGTTTACGGAATGCCCGCGGCGGCCGTTCGCCTGAGCGCGGTTTGCGAGTCCCTGCCGCTTCCCGCGATTGCGCCGAGACTCCTCGAATTAGTGTCCCAGGCGAGTTCAGCCGGCGGCGTGAACGGCTTCTCGGGATCGGATGCCGCGCCGGGCCGAACCCCGCCCGCGGGGAAAAGCTTGACACAATGAATCGCGCTTTCCGCATTCTGGTGGTGGAGGATTCCGAGACTCAGGCCTTCAAGCTGAGCCTGATGCTCGAGGAACAAGGCTGGGAGGTGCTCCTTCAAGGCGCGGGGGAATCGGCGCTGGCCTCGCTGGACCATCCGCTGCCCGACCTGATCCTGGTCGATTACAACCTGCCCGGAATGCGCGGGGACGAGTTCTGCCGGCGGATTCGGATGAACCTGAATACGAGGGGGATACCGATCCTGGTGATGACCGCTTCGGCTCCGGCCCTCGCCGAGATAGGCAGCCTCGAAAGCGGCGCCGACGATTACATCTCAAAGTTTGAGAATCCGGAAATCCTGCTGCTCCGCATCCGTGCGCTCCTGCGCAAGGCGGTGACGCAGGCGGCCATTCTCGATACGCGGATTTCCGCGTCCCGCGACGTCCGGATACTCACGATCGGCGTCGACCCGGTGTGCGGCAGATTTCTCGGTCTGGAACTCCGCAACGAAGGTTATCAGGTCGAAAGTGTGACCGGGGAGCTGAACGAGATGCAGCTTCTGGCGGCCCAGAGTTTCGATTGTGTTCTTGTCGACATGGCTACAGCGGCGGGCGGAGGACTCGAGATGTGCCGCCGGATTTCGGAAATGCGCGCCTCGGAAGCCAACGTGGTGGTCGTCCTGATGACGGCGGCGGATTCAGCCGATGACCTGATCGGCGGTCTTGCCACCGGCGCGGACGATGTGGTCGTTACCTCCCCCGACACAGCCGTGCTGAAGGCTCGCGTGCGCGCCCTTCTGCGGCGCCGTTCTTTTCGGGAGGAAAACCGACGTCTGGTAGCTCAGATCGAGCAAAAGGAAATGGAGAAGGTGCGTGCTCAGCGGGAACTGGAGGTGGCGGAAGCCCGCGCGGCCCTTTCGGACAAATTGCTTCAGGCCAACCGCGATCTCGCGTCCGCCAACAACAGGCTGAAAGAGACGCAGGCACACCTGATAGAGACCGAAAGGCTGGCGTCAATCGCGTTCCAGAACACTCTCACGCAGATCGATTTGCACAGCCAGGAGCGCAAAGTCTCCGAAGACTCCCTGCGGGACAGCGAAGAGCGCTACGCTCTGGCGGTGCAGGGAGCAAACGATGGCGTGTGGGACTGGAAACTCGACTCGAATGAAATCTACTTTTCACCACGATGGAACCGGATTCTCGGGCTCTCGGATGACCATCGGTGGTCCGATCCGGAAGAATGGCTGGGAAGAATTCACCCGGCCGATCAGCCTCGCGTGCGCGGCGCGATCGCGGCGCATTGCGAAGGCATCACTCCGGACCTCACCAGTGAATACCGGATTCTTCACCACAACGGCACCTACGTCTGGATGTTGAGCCGCGGCGTCGCGGTTCGCGACGCCGACGGAAGAGCGGTGCGGATTGCCGGCTCTCAAACGGACATTAACGAAGGCAAGCTGTCCGATCCCCTGACCGGGCTGCGCAACCGGCTTTATCTGCTGGACCGGATCGAGGATTCGGTCGAAAGGTCGGGCCGCGAAACCGATTACCGCTTCGCGGTCCTGTTTCTCGATCTCGACAGCTTTAAGCTGATTAACGATACCCTGGGCCATGCAACCGGCGATCAGTTGCTGGTCGGAGTGGCCGCCCGGCTCCGCGCCAGCGTTCGCTCCGAGCTCCGCATGGATGGCCCATCGGTCGTAGCCCGGGTGGGTGGCGACGAATTCGCGATTCTGCTTGATGGCATCCGCTGCGACGCGGATGCCGTGACGTTTGCGGAGCGGATTCTGAACGCGTTCGACCTCCCGTTTGAAGTTGGCCAGCGGATCTTCGCCAACGTAACGGCGGGCATCGCGTACTTCTCGGCCGGCGCTACCGCCGATCAGTTGCTGCACAACGCCGACACCGCCATGTACAGCGCAAAGGCCAAAGGGAAAGGACGGTACGATGTTTTCGACGACGAGATGCGCCATCGCGCCACCTTGCGAAGCCAGATCGAGCTGCAACTGCGAAACGCGATCGAATCTCATCAGCTGACGCTGCACTACCAGCCGATCGTCTCGCTGCGGGACTTTCGCATCATAGGATTTGAAGCGCTGGTGCGCTGGAACCACCCGACGCGGGGGCTGCTCTACCCCGATTCATTTATCGGTATTGCCGAGGAAACCGGATTGATTGTTCCGCTGGGGCGCTGGGTGCTTGCCCAGGCTTGCCGTCAACTGGCTGAGTGGTGCCGGGCGCCCTCCACCCATCCCGCCCTTACGATCAGCGTAAACGTTTCGTTCCGGCAATTGAATCAGGCTGGTCTGGTGGAAGATGTGGAACGCGTTCTCGCCGAAACAGGCTTGAGCCCGCGAAGTCTGCGCCTCGAAATGACGGAGAGCTCGATTATGGGGAATGCCAGTCAGGCTTTTGCCATGGTCAGGAAGCTCAAAGAGATGGGCGTCGGCCTGGAGATCGACGATTTCGGCACGGGATATTCGTCCCTGAGCCATTTGTGTATCCTGCCGTTCGATACCTTGAAGGTCGATCGCTCGTTTGTAACCCACATCGGAGGCGACGATGAGAGTTCGATCATCGTGAAATCGATTCTGGCGCTGGCCCGGTCTCTGAACCTGACAACGGTCGCTGAAGGGATCGAGTCGGAGGGTCAGATGGTGCTGTTGAGGAATTACGGGTGCCACTACGGTCAGGGTTATTATTTCTCGAAACCAGTCTGCGCTTCCGACGCCGGTATCCTTCTGGAGAGCAGAACCGAAGACCTTTACAGGATGCCATTTGCCGGACGTGGCGCCCAAGTCTCACACGAAGATGACACCCACGAAAATGACGCCTGTGCCGGACTGACGCCTATGCTGACGCCGGCGCTTTCCCCGTTGCTCTCCGAGCGGACCATTGTGCGAGGCGGACTGCTTGAAGAATTTTGAACGTCACGTAAACTTCGTCTCAAACTCGACTTCCGAGCCGATAAGGACTCTACGGAGTTTCCCATTTTGACCGATGAGATTGAACTGACGGCCGACAACTCCGGATCGGCGCGGGGCCTCTCACAATCGGCCGGGACACGGTCCGGGCTTCATCCGGTGGAGCATCGGCAGGCGAACGTCTCCGAATCATCGGCCCCATCCGAACGCGGGGGCGGAGTTTCCGGTCGGGACCTGCGAATCGAGCAGGCTGAGGCGCGGTCTGAGCAGGCCGAGGCACGATCGGAAAAAGCGGAGGCACGGTCCGAAAAGGCGGAGGCACGATCCGAAAAGGCTGAGGCACGGTCCGACAAGGCTCAGGCGCGAACCGAACAGGCTGAGGCTCGAAGTGAAGAGGCGATCCGGGCCTCCGAAGTCCGCTACCGGAGGCTGTTCGAGACCGCCCAGGATGGCATCCTGATTCTCGACGCCGATTCCGGGCAAGTGATGGACGCCAACCCGTTCATGAAACATATGCTCGGCTATTCGCAGGAAGAGTTTCTGGGCCGGAAGCTTTGGGAGATCGGTCCGTTCAAAGGCGTAGAGGCTTCTCAAGTCGCGTTCGCCGAACTGCAGCATGCCGACCGTATCGGCTACGAAGGCTTGCCACTCGAGACAAAGGATGGGCGGCGCGTTGAAGTCGAGTTCATCAGTAACGCTTATCTCGTGGACAAAAAACGGCTCATCCAGTGCAACATCCGCAATATCACGGAACGCAAGGCCGCGGAAGAGGAAATACGCCGTCTCAATGCAGAACTGGAATCGCGTGTTACGGAACGTACGGAGCAGCTGCAGGCAGCCAATGAGGAGCTGCAGGCATTCAGTTATTCCGTTTCCCACGATCTGCGGGCGCCGCTGCGCCATGTAATGGGCTTCGTGGAACTGCTCCAGAAAGATGCCGGCCCCTCGCTGTCGGCAAAGCATCTGCGGCAGCTGACAATCATTTCCGAGGCGGCAAAACGGATGGGGAACCTCATCGACGACTTGCTGGCTTTCTCGCGTATCGGGCGTTCCGAGATGCAGAGAACCGAGGTTAGTCTGGATCAACTGGTCCGGGAAACAGTGGGCGATTTCGAAGCGGAAATGAAGGGACGAAATGTCTTCTGGAGCATTCAGACACTGCCGGCCGTGCGCGGCGATCGCGCCTTGCTACGCCTGGTGCTGGTCAATCTGATCTCCAATGCATTGAAGTTTACCGCCCATCGCGCCGAGGCCAGAGTGGAAATCGGCGTCTCTCCCGATGACGATGGCAAAACAGTGATCTTCATTCGCGACAACGGGGCGGGCTTCGATCAGCGTTATGCCGGTAAGCTGTTCGGCGTATTTCAACGCCTGCACAGCAGTACCGAGTTCGAGGGTACGGGCATCGGTCTGGCAAACGTCCAGCGCATCGTTCATCGCCACGGGGGCCGGGCATGGGCGGAAGGCGTGGTGGATGGCGGTGCAACATTTTACGTTTCAATTCCAAGGCAGACCGGAGGCTGAATGGGCCCGAGTTTAGCGGCAATCAAGACGATCCTGCTGGCGGAAGACGATCCGCGGGATGTAGAACTTACCCTGGCGGCGCTGGACGACCACCATCTGGCCAACCGGGTCGAAGTGGTCAGCGACGGCGAGAAGGCATTGCAGTATCTTTATCGGCAGGGGCCATACAGCGCACGCGCGGGTGGCAACCCCGTCCTGGTGCTGCTCGACCTGAAAATGCCCAAAGTCGACGGCGTGGAAGTGTTGCGAACGATTAAGGCCGACGAGCATCTGAAGGGGATACCCGTGGTGATGCTTTCGTCCTCCCGGGAAAAGCCCGATTTGAGAGAATGCTACGGCCTGGGGGCCAACGCCTATGTGGTGAAACCCGTGGATTTCGCCGAATTTATGACGGCGGTCAAGAACCTTGGCATATTCTGGGCCGCGGTCAATGAGCCACCACCCGAATCCGTGGTACCGGTGGGCGGATCCGGAGCCGCCGGCAGCGCCCCCGGGCAAGGATGACGGCGGAACTTCCGCTCCACATCCTCCACCTGGAGGATGATAAGACCGACGCCGCACTCGTCCAGGACACCCTCGAAGCCGGAGGGATCGTTTCCGCGATTACGTGTTTGCACAGCCGCGCTGATTTCGAGGCGGCGCTCGAGCGCGGCGGCATTGACTTAATCCTGTCCGATTACTCCTTGCCGGCCTTTGATGGGGCCACTGCACTGGAAATGGTACATGCGGGATGGCCGGCTATACCTTTAATCTTTGTGTCCGGGACGCTGGGTGAGGAACGGGCCGTTGAGTCATTGAAACGCGGCGCCACCGACTATGTCCTGAAAGGAGCCCTCTCTCGCCTCGTTCCCGCGGTGCGCCGCGCGATGTTGGAAGTGGCGGCGAACAAGGATCGGCGTCTACTCGAAGCGCAGTTTGTCGAAGCACAGAAAATGGACGTGATCGGCCGCCTCGCCTGCGGAGTCGCACACGATTTCAACAATATCCTCGGCGTCATTATGCTCTGCTCCGACTTGATGATGGAGGCGCTTGGACCCGCCGACCGCCTCCGCAAGCCGGCCGGGGAGATCCGCAACGCCACGGATCGTGCCATTGCGTTAATCCGGCAACTGCTTATCTTCAGCCGCAAACAAGACGTGCAACCCATGGTGCTGGACCTGAATGACGTGGTGAAGGACACAGAAGGCCTGCTGCTGCGGCTGGTTCACGAAAATATCGAAATGACGATTATTCCGGGAGAAAAGATCGGTCGCGTCAGGGCCGACCCGGGGCATGTTGGCCAGGTGCTGATGAACCTGGTCGTAAACGCCCGCGACGCCATGCCCAATGGCGGCCGGCTCATCATCGCCAGCACGAATGTGACGCTGGACGAAAGCTGCGCCCTTAAACATACTGACGCAACCGCCGGCGACTATGTGATGCTCAGTGTCGGTGACACGGGGACGGGCATGAGCGAAGCAGTCAAAGCCCGCTTGTTTGAGGCGTTTTTTACCACGAAACCGCCGGGTAAGGGCACCGGTTTAGGGCTGGCAACCTGCCAGACCATCGTCAAACAATCCGGCGGTCACATTGGCGTTGACACTGAGCAGGGCCAGGGCACAACATTCAAGGTTTATTTCCCTCGCGTCGATGAGCCGGTTGACGCCGCGTGCCTCCCGATCCAGAGTAATCAGCTGCCGGGAGGCACGGAAACTCTGCTGCATGTGGACGATAATCCGGCTTTTAGAGACCTGGCTCGTATCGTCCTGGAGGCTCAGGGCTATATTGTGCTTTCGGCCTCGAACGGCCAGGAAGGGCTGGACGCGGCGCGCGAGCACCGCGGCGCGCCGATCCGGCTGGTGGTGACCGACGTCCTTATGCCGGTGATGAGCGGTAAAGAAATGGCGGAGCATTTGAAAGCCGGTTGTCCCGAAATAAAGATCCTTTTCACGTCCGGTTACACCAACGACGCCATCGCACGCCATGGAGTGCCCGAACCGGGCGTCGCATTTCTCTCCAAGCCTTATAAACGCGCCGCTCTTCTCCGCGGAATACGCGATTTACTCGATGAGAAATAGCCAGGGGGCCGGGACCCGGCAAAGAATGCCGGAGACCAATCATCCACGCACCGGTCATCCACTTCAGGAACCTGCCCTTCCATCTGCCACAGCGCGTTCATTTTGTCAGCTTGACTCGTCCAGCCGCCAGGATCGGTAAGGCGCCACGGGCGACGAAAATTGTTTTCCCGCGGAACTCAATCGCAACCTGCGCGCACTCCCGCCGCGGGAGTCTGCGATACGCGTCGATGATCGTCTGATGATCTTCCGGGACCGCCCCGGATTCAATGATTACTCCCTCTAACTCCCCGCATTGCGTCCCCTCAGCCCCCGCACGACCTTCAGGAGGCGCCGGTCCGGGCCCGTGCGCGTGATTCCCTGCCAGCTGTTCGCCGGGATAGCCTCGAACAACGTATCGTTGCGCTGAATGGCCTCGCCGGGCAGGCGCAGATTGGCGTTTGCCTCTTCGAGTTCGGAGATTCGCGCGCTGTCAGCTGCTCAATCGCTTCCGCGTCACCGGGGGCTGGCGGCGGTTTCAACCGGAGGAGTCGGAATCAGACTGGTCTCCATAGATGTTCCTATCAGCCCGTGGCAGAAGTCCCGACAGGTAAGTGGCGCACGCACTTTGCGTGCCGTGTCGATACTCATATCGACACCCAGGTAAAAAGAACCGTCGAGAGAGTCTCGACGCGGCACGCTGAGAGCGTACGCCACGAAGGCACACAACCTCCGGAAAAGCTGACCGCATTAAAGGCGGTGGGCTCAGACCGGGGCTCGTAAACGGTCAATCCTTCGTGGCGGGACTGGCGGTTTCGCCTGTCGTTCCGGATTTGCAGGACTTCTGCCACGGGCTGCTATCCTTCTTCGTGATTACCCTGGCTCGCGATGAACGCCTGGATCTGCCGTTCCGCGGTCGCCACTGCGAGCAACTGAAAGACGGACCAGGCCGACGAAACCGGGATCAGAACCATGCGCTCCCCCAGTTCGAGGTTTTCATCGAGCCGTATCTCCATAATTCGTTTGATCTGATCGCGGACCCGGTCGAGCGTTTCGCTGCGTTCGATCAGCACCACCATGGCCGGACCCTTCCAGCGGAATACTTTGTC
The DNA here is from genome assembly GCA_963764845.1 of Terriglobia bacterium. Classification (GTDB taxonomy): domain Bacteria; phylum Acidobacteriota; class Terriglobia; order Bryobacterales; family Bryobacteraceae; genus BOG-234. Next base: position 384,649 of record CAVXUE010000005.1, read on the forward strand.
GGCGGGCTGCAGGTGACGGGTAATGAAATCCCCGAAGACCCGTACGATGTGGTCGCCGGCGCTCTGTCCGAAACGAGCCGTGATCGATTGGATTCTGTTGACCGACATCGTGACCACGTACCTGCGCTTCCCCACCGCCACCGGATCCTGCATTGCCGCCAGACAGGCTCCCTTGTCGGGTCTTCCGATAACGGGACGAGGGGCCTGCGTCTCAACTCCCATAACGGGCGTGCTTTCGATTTGTTCGCGCAGCCCCGCGATCAGGCGGTCCGCCTCTTCCTTCTGGCGATTGGTTTCTTCCCGAAACCCCCGCAGACATTCGCTCAAATGTCCCCGCAGGGCCTGCAGATCCGTCATTGCGCCGGCGCGTTCAAATTCGCTGCCGATCTCCTGAAGGCGCTGAACCGACCGCGTATTCTCGCCGCTGACGTCAACGACTGTCTTGGCCATCATGCTGATGATGCCTTGCATCTCGCGCCCTTGTCTGCGCACCAGTCTGGTGACGCCGCCGTTGTAGCTTTCGAGCGCCTGCGTGGCGGACCCCGCCACGACCAGCACCGCCTCGGGCGCGAGACCCGGCGTCAGACCTTCACGGATCCGCGCGAGTTCCGCCACGAACGCCGCGTACTCCATTTCATCGAGAGCGACGGCTGAGGCACCCATCTTTTCGATGAGCGACGAAAGGACGCCCCGTATCGTGGCCTGGGCATCATTCCGGTTGAGATACTCCTTTAGGCTAACCATTATCGACGATCCGAATAGTGCTCATCCCCTGGAGTTTCATCGGCTGCGGCAGAGATTTTCTTTAGCCTGCCGTCACGATAGGATCATCCATGGCCCGGAGACGTCTTTCGAGAGGCCCTTTTCCATGCTGACCTCCAGCAGATGACGGCCCAAAGTGCGCACCCGCGTTTTTTCCGCCATGGCTTGAAGCCAGCTTGAGGACGCCGCTGAAAACGAGCGGCGGGTCGTTCGACCACGATGGATCGCAAGAAAGGAATCGCGCCTGGCCGCTGTCCCAGTAACGGGCCCAAATCCACCGAGCCCGATTCGTCGAAATGATGGAACCGGCGCGTATTGCCGGTGGCCGAAACACTATTGAGCAGCGTTCTGTCCGGCAGCCAGACACAGCAGGTCTGATCCGCGCCGCCGGATTTCCGCTGGCGTCGTGCGCATAGGTGGCCGTAGTTCGGTTGGGGTAGACGACGGCGCTTGGCAGCCCGTGGCAGAAGTCCCGACAGGCTGAATGCCTCCTGCATCATTCCTGATGGAGGATTTCAATCGGCATGCCGCGACATCGCCGCTGTTGCCTGATTCAGCGAGGCATTCCCCAGCGATGCGCGCCCGTCGGGTTCGGCCAGCCCAGTTCCTTCAGCGACGCAAATTGAGCCTGCGACTCTGCCCGCTCGCTGTCGTTCGAATGCAGCATCGACGGCTTCAGTCCAAATCGCGCAATCACGATGGAATCTCCACGGATTCGCACTGCCCAACGGAACTCCCCGGTCGAACGGCTGCCGTTGAGTATGGCCCGTATACCGCGGAGTAACGGTTCCGTCGCCCCGGGCCATCTCACCACGATCACCGGTACCGACCAGTCGCTCGCCACGTCGATCAGCCAGTTCCATTTCGTCGCACCCGGCGCAGGGGTGACAATTCTCGCGCTCTTGATCTGCTCGGGGATCTGCCCGGGTTCAACAGGCGCGCGGGCACGCGGAGATGGCTGCATGCCCGGAGTGTAGCGAGGTTGCCGTCACGACGGCAAGAGGGAGCCGAGTCTCATACAAAAGCAGATCGCACGCTCTCGCAAACCGATCGACAAGGGTGAAGCCCGCGAGCACGTACCTCAATCACGTTTACGTCGGGTTTTTGGGAAATGCGGGCAGGATTCTGGAAGCACTGGAGCCGAGGTCTCCTTAGTATGATCTGAGGCGGAGCCGTGTCAGGATTCACCGGATGTAAGATTTTCGCGGCCGCCGCTCTCAATTTCCAACGGAACTGAATCAAATCATGACGAACGAACAAACCCAAACCACCGGAGCCGACCCCGCCCGTTCCCGGCCGTTCACCTCGCAGGAGTACCTCGAAAGTCTCCGTGACGGGCGCGAGGTCTGGATCTACGGCGAGCGCGTGAAGGATGTCACCACGCACCCGGCGTTCCGCAACACCGTGCGGATGCTCGCGCGGCTGTACGATGCCCTGCATGACGAGCGGAAAAGCGTCCTCTGCACGGACACCGGGACCGGCAACGGCGGCTACACCCACAAGTTCTTCAAGGCCCCTCGCGACGCCGAGGAAATGGTGGGCTCCCGCGATGCCATCGCCGAATGGGCGCGCGTCACGTACGGGTGGATGGGCCGCAGCCCGGATTACAAAGCCGCATTCCTGGCCACGCTCGGAGCCAACCCGGAGTTCTACCAGCCGTTTGAAGCCAACGCGCGGCGCTGGTACAAAAAGTCGCTTGAGGAAGTGACCTTCGTCAACCACGCGATCGTCAACCCTCCCGTGGACCGCAACAAGCAGCTCGAAGAAGTGCGCGATGTCTACATGCACGTGGAGAAGGAAACCGACGCGGGCTTGATCATCAGCGGCGCCAAGGTGGTTGCCACCTCGTCGATGCTGACGCATTACAACTTCATCGCCAACAACGGTCTGCTTCCCATCAAGACCAGAGATTTCGCATTTGTCTGCATCGTGGCCAACAATTCGCCGGGATTGAAGCTGTTCTGCCGCCCTTCCTACGAGATGACCGCGGCGGCCATGGGAAGCCCGTTCGACTACCCGCTGTCGAGCCGCCTCGATGAGAACGACTCGATTATCGTCTTCGACAAAGTGTTTGTGCCGTTCGAAAACGTCTTCGCCTACGGCGACATCGATAAGGTCAACAACTTTTTCCCGCGTTCCGGTTTTCTGCCCCGCTTCATGTTCCACGGATGCACCCGGCTCGCGGTCAAGCTCGATTTCATTGCCGGATTGCTGATCAAGGCCGTGGACGCTACCGGCACCAAGGATTTTCGCGGCGTGCAGGCGCAGGTGGGCGAAGTGCTGGCGTTCCGCAATCTGTTCTGGGGTCTCACCGACGCCATGGCAAGAACAGTCACTCCGTGGACGCCCGGTTACGTATCGCCCAACCTGGAATACGGATTGGCGTACCGCGTCATGGCCAACATCGCTTACACCCGTCTGCGGGAAATTATCGAAAACGTTCTGGCCAGCGCACTGATTTATCTCCCGTCGCACGCCGGCGATTTCAAGGTCCCGGAAATCCGCCAATACCTGGACACCTATACCCGCGGCTCCAACGGCTACTCGGCGGAAGATCGCGTGAAACTCATGAAGCTCATGTGGGATACCATGGGCACCGAATTCGGCGGCCGGCACTCGCTTTACGAACGTAATTATTTCGGCAACCATGAAAATATCCGCACCGAGGTGCTCATGGTGGCCGAACTGATGGGCCAGGCCACCAGGCTCAGGGGTTTCGCCGAGCAATGCATGGAAGAATACGATCTCAATGGCTGGACCGTGCCGGATCTGATCAATCCAGACGATATCAGCGTCGTGATGAAGAAGGGATCAGCATCGTGATGAAGAAGGGCCGTGATTGACACGCAACAGTTCCGCAATGCCCTGGGACGTTTCGCCAGCGGAGTGACCGTGGTCACGACGCGGCATCAGGACCGCATCCACGCCATGACGGCCAACTCGTTTGTGTCCGTGTCTCTCGATCCGCCCCTGGTGCTGGTGTCGGTGGACAACCGCGCCGGCATGCACACGCTCCTGCCCCTGACCGGCCGTTACGGAGTGAGCGTCCTCGGCGAACATCAGGAGGCCGTGAGCAGTCATTTCGCGGGCCGCCCGCGCGAAGGGCTGAAAGTGCGATTCCTCGCGCACGATGGAGTCCCGTTGGTGGAAGGCGCGGTGGCGCATTTCGTCGTTCAAGTGACCGACGCTCACCCCGCTGGCGACCACACGCTGTACATCGGCCGGGTGGAACACCTCGAAATCCGCGAAGGCCGGCCGCTTCTGTTCCATGGGGGCCGCTACCGGCAGATGAAAGCGGAGCAGCCCGAAGGATCAGGCCAGGACGAGATCCCCTCTCTGTTCGCAATCGGCATTTCGTAACGCGATATACTTCCGTCAGTCATGAATCTGCCGACCCCGGCCACACGTGTCTTTGCAGTAACGGAGACGCATGGACGAGCGATTCGTCCGGGCAATCGGCTGTTCGCGCACAGCACGGATGCGGGTTGGGGGCCTTTGTACGCCGCCCTTATGGAAGAAGCTCCGTTCGAGGCCACCGAGCAGGGCGTTCGCCATCCCTCTTTCATTTATCACGTCAGCAGACCGACCGAGGTGACCCGGCGGATCGACGGCAGCAAACCGGAATGCGCGTTGATTGGTCCGCGGTCAATTACGCTGACTCCGGGCCGCCCCGCGGCATGGTGGTCCCATCAGGGAAAGCCGGAGATTCTGCAGGTCTACGTGCATCGCGATCTGTTTGCCGCGGCGGCCGCCGAGATGTTCGGGTACGATCCGGCCAAGGCTGATTTGTTACCGGGATTCGCCATTCTCGATCCTCTTCTCGAGCAACTTTCGCTCGCTGTGATTTCGGCCCTGCGAGACGGCGATCGCAGCGATCGGTTGTATGTTCAGTCGCTCGCGCAGATGATCGCGGCGCATCTGGCGCGAGTCCATTCGAATTGCTCGAAACGCAGGCAGACCACGGCGCCGGCGATCGCGCATTGGAAGATGCGGCGCTTGCAGGAATTTATCGAGAGCAACATCGAGCAGGATTTGAGCCTTGCCGCGCTCGCGCGCGAGATTGCCATCAGCCCTCTTTACCTGCCGCGTGCGTTCAGGAATGCATTCGGGCAATCGCCCCATCAGTACATCCTTTCGCGAAGAGTCGAGCGCGCGAAGGATTTGCTTCGCAATGCGGAATTGACGGTCGCGGATATTTCGGCGGCCACCGGATTTTCATCCCAGAGCCATCTTTCAGATTGGTTTCAGAAGAGCGTCGGAGTCACCCCCTCCGTATACCGGCGTCAGAGCAGGACTTGAAGAAAGTCAGTTTTCGACATACTGCCGCAGCCTGAGAAGCGCGTCGTCCCACCGTTTTGAGACTGCGTCGAGATAGCGGCGGGCCTCTTCGAGACGCCGCTGGTCCAGTTGCCAAACGCTCTCGCGCCCGTGCCGGGTCGATCGCGCCAGACCCGATCCCTCCATCACCCGCAGGTGTTTGGTGATCGCCTGCCGCGTGATCTTCGTCCCGGTGGTGAGCTGGGTAATCGATGCCGGCCCGTCCTCGCACAGACGCACGACGAGCCGTAACCGTGTCTCATCGCCCAACGCGGCGAAAAGGCGCGCGTGCGATCTAGTGCGCATCGCGCACGTACTTTTCGATCAGTTTCACTACCGCGGCCCACCCTCTTTCGTTCGCCGTAAGAGCCTTCGCGCGCCGCCCGGGCGGAATCCGATCGAAGCCGGACTCGGTCACCGTCAGCATGACACCGTCCGGCACAGCTTCCAAAACGAACTCGACCAGCGTCGTCGGCTCGGCGGAATAATCCACCCCGGGCTCAACCGCGAAGGGATGCCACCGGAAGGAGAACAACCGCTCGTGCTCCATCCGGTCGACGACCAGCTCGAACGGCGTTCCCTCGTAGGCCTTCTGACCCCGCGCAACCTCGTCATCGACCGTGGTCGGCGTGCACACTCCGTGCAGAGGCGTCCCCGGCGTGAACGGCCCGTCGAAACGGACGCCAAACCAGAGGCCAAACTCCCTGGAGTCGGAAAGCGCGCGCCAGACTCGGTTCAACGGCGCGCGCAACAGAATTTTCTTTTCGATCCGATCCGTACTCATGCAACCTCCAGATTGCATATTAACTAAGTTGCAGATTAACTCAGTCTGCCCGGAAATGCAACCTATGAGTTGCGTAAATGTGGATTGCGCAAAGACCGCCGCATCTCGTGGCGTACAATTAAGCCCGAGTTCTCTTTTATGGCCAAAATTCTCGGCGCTGTCGCCACTTCTCACACACCCACGATCGGCTTTGCCCTCGACCAGCACAAGGAGAAAGACCCCGCCTGGGCGCCGATCTTCGAAGGCTACCGGCCCGTGCAGGAATGGCTGGCGGAGAAGAAGCCGGACGTCATTCTTCTGATCGCGAACGATCATGTCACGTCGTTCTTCTTCGACCATTACTCCCATTTCGCTCTCGGCATCGGCGAGTCCTGGAAGCCGGCCGACGAGGGCGGCGGTCCGCGGAATGTCCCCCCGGTTAAGGGTCACCCGGCGCTGGCGCGGCATATTGTCTCCGGGCTCGTCGCCGATGAGTTCGATATGTCGGTATTTCAGAACAAGCCTCTGGATCATGGCTGCTTCTCGCCGCTGTCGGTGATGTGGCCGCACGAAAACGGCTGGCCGGGCGCGATCATTCCGCTGATTACCGGTGTCCTCTTATTTCCCATCCCGTCCGCGGCGCGCTGCTTCAAGCTGGGGCAATCCCTGCGCCGCGCGATCGAGAGCTTCCCGGAAGATCTGAAGGTCGTGATTGCCGCGACCGGCGGCCTTTCCCACCAGGTCTCGGGCGAACGCTGCGGGTTCAATAACGTGGAGTGGGATATGAAGTTCCTGGATCTGATCGAGAAGGATCCGGAGCAGCTGGCGCGCCTGACGCATGCCGATTACGCCCGGCTCGGCGGCCTTGAGGGTTCCGAGGTGATCATGTGGCTGATCATGCGCGGGGCGCTCTCGGCCAACGTGAAAAAGCTGCACCAGAGCTACTATCTGCCGTCGATGACCGCCATCGCGACAGCGATTTACGAGAACGAAGCGGGCGAGTCGACGGAGAGTTTCAACCAGGAAACGCGCGAAAAGATTGCCCACCAGATGACCGGTGCCGAGAAACTGGAAGGGACGTATCCTTTCACGCTGGAGCGAAGCGTCGAGCGCTTCCGGATCAATCAGTTTCTGCACGATCTGGTGATTCCCGAACACCGGGCGAAGTTCAAAGCGGATCCCGAGGCGGCGTTCGAAGCTGCGGGGCTCACCGAAGCGGAGCGTGACATGATCCGCCGCCGCGACTGGCAGGCCATGATCCGCTACGGCGTGATCTTCTTCATGCTCGAGAAACTGGGCGCCGTCATCGGGGTCTCAAACCTGCACATTTATTCGGCGATGCGCGGTCAATCGCTCGAAGAATTCCAAAAGACCAGGAATCAGCAGGTGATGTACTCGGTCGCGGGTACGGATACGCCGAAACCGGCCTGGGACAGCAAGTAAGGAGTCTCACCGGACCGCGGCGTTGGATTGTTCGTATTGTGCCCGGCTTCCGGCTTCTCCGCGTGGGGCGCGGCGACGGTCCGGGGCGCGGAACACCTTCCCGCAGCTTGCACACGTATACCTTCGTTTGCTGATGAAGAGCAGCACAACGTACTCCAACCCGGTTGCCGGTTTGATCCGCAGTTGGTGCGACGCGCACTTGGGGCAAGGCATATGCGACCAGCGTAATTCGCCGTCCGCGCGGCGTAAAGACTGGGAATAGTTAGCAGGGTGGATAGCTGTCCCGGCGTACGGTTCGCAAATTCGCTCTCGTATCGAACCGTAGCGCGCGCACTTCTGAAACGACCGTCTTAGGGCTTCTGTTGCTTTGAGTAATCAATGAAATTCAGCTCCTTGCACTTGCCCGGATTATAAGGAGCGTCAGCCACCAGAATCGTATCGGACCCCGTATACTTGCCTTTCAAATACACCGGATCTTCGGCGGCATAGCTGCGCGTCAGCGCCATCTTGTTCGGATCCAGCACGAACCGCTCGACGACATGCAGCTGATCGCTGTTCGCCACCGGCGTATTCAGAAAGCCCGGCGAGAATCCCGCGGTATCGACGATCAGCGTGTCGCCGTCCCAATGTCCGATCGAATGGCCCGCGCGGCTCGGCTTCATACTGCGTGGATGCTCTTTCATATTCATGAAGATCGTCCGCTTCAGCCCGAACTGCCCGTACTCCAGCACGATCGTGTATTTATTCTGCGTGATCCTGTTGACCGGGCCGTCAAAGGTCCAGTCGAAGACAATGCTGGTGGTCTCGCAGTGAAAGCGCGGATTGTCCTCGCGCTTGAAATCCGCTGCCGCCTTTTCTCCCGCCGCTGTCAGCTCGCTTCCGCCATAGAGCCGCGGCCCCGCACCAGCTCCCCGCCCTCGCCCGCCTCCACCTGCGGGCCGCTCGCCAGGCTTGTAATCGGGTAACTGATCGAGTGGGACCAATCCTCCTCCGGTGCCCTTGGGATTGACCATGACCATCTGCACCGGGGCCCAGTCGCCCGCAATGTTCGGCTCTCCCGAGGGACGGCGCAGCGGCCGGTCGACCTTTGTAGTAATGATCGGTCCTCTGACTTCCTGCACGCCTCCCTGCGGAGCCGGGATGTATTGCCCGTAGCGGTCCATCCTGGTTCCGTCCGCCGAAACGATGGTCTGCAGGTAGCACGAAAGAGGATCGGTCCGGTTGGGCGAAGCCTCCACCGTGACCTGCTGGCCCACCGGAAACTTGTCTTTCGTCCAGCCCGAGCGCCTCAGTACGTGAACGGACCTCATTTCGCAGCGATGGTGGCTGACCTTCCCGTCTTTTTCCGTGACGTCGAAGTAAATCCACGAATGCGGATTGATCATGTCGACGCCCGTAAGCTTGCCTTTGAACTCAACTGTCTTGGTGAGGTCGTACTCGGCCCCACCGTGATGAGCGAGCGCAAGCCCGGGAAAGACAACCAGGAATACGATTGCCAGACGCATGATTCTTCCCTCCAGGTGGGCACCAGTATACATCCGTTTCCAAAGCCCGCCGCCTCATTTGACAATCATTTGGCAACCCGTTTGCTTTCGTGAACTGACTCGACATGACAAATCGGCGTATCATCCACATTCGCGCCTGCGCCGCCATCTGGCGCTGGGAACTCGCGCGAGCCGCAAAAACAGGCGATCGCGCGCGCGCCGCGGTCGCGAAGACCTGCGTTGAAAGGTTTGAAGGGTATCTGCCGTCGCGATTACGGATGCGGCGAGTGATTCGCCTTGCCGTCAAACGCGGATAGCCGCGCAGGCAGTCGGCAAAGAATCCCGACTGACGGCCGCGATGTTCGGCAGAAACTACCCGTTCGGCAGAAACTACCAGTTGCTATAATTCATTTCGAAGCACGTCCACCCAGCCGTGGCCCACGATCTGGTTCGCCAGACTCAACCCTGGAGATAGCTCTCATGCACACCTGTCGTTTGGCCACCATTCGTTTGGCCACCATTCGTTTGGCCACCATTCGTTTGGCCGCCATTGCTGTGTCGACCGCGCTCTTTGCCGTCGCGCAGGGTTCCGCTCCCCGGCAACCGGTTTTGCCCCGTACCGCCGACGGCAAACCGGACCTCCAAGGCATCTGGCAGGCGGCCGGCAGCGCCGCAGTCGATCTTCAGGATCATGTCGCCAGCCTCAACATGCCGGGCGGCCGCTCGGTTGTCGCGGGCGGCGAAATCCCGTATCAGCCATGGGCAGCCGCGAAGAAGGCCGAGAACTTTCGCAACCGGCAGACCGCCGATCCGTTCGCGAAATGCTACCTTCCCGGCGTCCCCCGCGTGATGGCGCTCGACTTCCCCTTTCAGATTTTCCAGACGCCCAAAATGCTCACCATGGCCTTTGAATGGGAACTGGAGTATCGGCTCATCTACACAGACGGCACTCCCCATCCGCCCGACGAGAGTTTCTGGATGGGCGATTCGCGCGGCCACTGGGAAGGCGACACCCTGGTTGTAGACGTCTCCGACATCAACGACAAAACCTGGCTGGACATGGCGGGAGACTTTCACAGTGACGCGCTCCACGTGGTCGAGCGATACCGCATGACTGGCCGCGACACGATCCAGTACGAGGCCACCATCGAGGATCCGAAGGTTTTCACGAAGCCCTGGACCATCAACCTCGCTTTGCACAGGCGCGCCGATCGCGACAGGCTTTTTGAATACGCCTGCGAAGCTGAAACCGAGGAAGCGAACGGAGCCTTCACGCGTGAGGAGCGAACCTGGTATCCCGGCAGCGCCCCTGCCCCTGCAATGAATGCCCCCGCAATGAAGATGTCCGCCACAAGCCCTGCGCCCGTTCCTCAGTCTCAACCCGTGGCGAACCTTCGCCGGATGCCTGACGGCAAGCCGGACCTGCAGGGTTTCTACGAATCCGTTACCCGAGCGGCCAACCAAGGCTTGGAGAGGCGAGGAGGCCGCGGCGCGGGCGGGCCGGGCGGGCAATCGACCATCGTCGATCCGCCGAGCGGCATGCTTCCCATGCAGCCCTGGGCCGCTCAGGAGAAAATCAGCCGGAACCTGGCCGAACGCGGCTACGACGATCCGACGGCGCACTGCTTCCCGGCCGGCGTCCCGCGTTCGATGTACATCCCCGAGGGCATCGACCTCGTTCAGACACCCGATTACCTGGTCATGCTGTTCGAGCGCACTTCATGGCGTATCGTGCGCATGGCCGGTCAGGCTAAAGCAGTGCCCTCGCATCTTCCCGACACCATGCGTCTGTGGCAGGGCGATTCCGTGGGGCATTGGGAGGGTGACACGCTCGTAATCGACACGACCAACCTCAACGGCAAGACGTGGCTGAATGAGGGCGGCGAAATTGTGAGCTACGCCGAACATGTGGTGGAACGGCTCACCCCGGCGGGCCCCGACACGATCGATTATCAGGCCGCCATCACCGACCCGGTGGTGTACACGCAACCGTGGACCATCGCCTTTCCCATGCGGCGCGAAAAGTTCGAGCTTCGGGAGGCCGCGTGTCTCGAGGAAGAACACGACCTGCCGCACCTCAAGACTCTCAAAGACAAAGCTCTCAAAGACGCGGCTGCCGCGAAGAAGTAACAGCCCCTGGCGAGTCGTTGTACACTCAGCCATGAGACTCCTTTTCCTCTGCCTTCTTGCCGTTTCAACCCTGGCGGCGCAGGATCGCGCCGACTCAGCCGATCTCACCCTCGTCGGCCGCATCAAAGCCGAAGCCTATGCCAATTCCCAGGTGATGGAGACCTTGTCTTATCTCACCGACGTGCACGGCCCGCGCCTCACCGCGTCGCCGGGTTTTCGCGAGGCGGCCAACTGGGCTGTCAAGCGCCTTCAAAGCTACGGTGTCGAAGGTGTCACCGAGGAAAAATGGGGACCGTTCGGCCGCAGTTGGGCGCTCCGGCAGTCCTCGCTCGAAGTGCTCGAGCCTGGCTACTCCCCGCTCGACGCGGTGCCACTCGCGTGGTCCGGCAGCAGCAATGGTCCGCACGCCGGTGACGTCGTCTTCGCGCCCCTGCGCAGTGGCCCGGCGTCTCCGGACCCGGCCAGACTGGAAGACGAGTTCAACCGCTACGCCAGCCAATGGAAAGGCAAACTCAGGGGCAAGGTTGTCCTCACCTCCGCGCCGGTTACCCTCCGGCCGGAAATCATAGCGCCGTTCCTGCGCCTCACGGATAAGGAACTGAGCGACCTCGCGATCGCGCCCGCGCCCGTGAAGATCAACGACATCAAAGAACTCAAGTTCCCGGAAGACCCCGAAGAACTGCGCCGCTTCCAGGCCAGTCTGCCCCAGTGGGCGCGCGATCAGCTCGGCGATATGCGGCGGGAGATCAACGATCGCCGCGCGAAGTTCTTCCGCGACGAGGGCGTCCTCGCGGTGCTCAGCACGAGCGCCGGCGACAGCGATGGCCTCCTGTTCGCGCAGGCCGCCGGCCCTTACGACGCCGCGCGTGCGCTTGCCCCGCCCAGCTTCGCCGTTTCCGCCGAGCAGTATAACCGGCTCGTGCGCATCGCCGAGATGAAGGTCCCCGCGCAGATCCGGGTCACGCTCGAAGCCGACGCTTCCGCCACCAACCAGGACGTTTTCAATATTGTCGGCGAGATTCCGGGGGGCGCCAAAAAAGACGAGATCGTCATGATCGGCGCCCACTTCGACTCCTGGCATTCGGGCACCGGCGCCACCGATAACGGAGCCGGCAGCGCCGTCATGATCGAAGTGATGCGCATCCTGAAGGCGCTCAACCTGAAGCTCGACCGCACCGTGCGCATCGCGTTGTGGAGCGGCGAAGAGCAGGGTCTGCTCGGGTCGAAGGCCTATGTGAAACAGCACTTCGGCGATCCGAAGACGATGAAGATCGGGCCCGAGCACGCGAAGCTCTCCGGCTACTTCAACCTCGATAACGGCAGCGGCAAAATCCGCGGCGTCTATCTGCAGGGCAACGACGCCATGCGGCCTTTGTTCGAGCGCTGGCTCGCGCCCTTTCGCGACGAGGGCGTGATGACCGTCAGCATCCGCAACACCGGCGGCACCGATCATCTCTCATTCGACGCCGTTGGCCTGCCCGGATTTCAGTTCATTCAGGACCCGCTCGACTACGAATCAGAAACCCACCACTCGACCATGGACACATTCGACCACGCGCAGGCCGCGGATCTCATGCAGGCCGCCGCCGTGATCGCCACCGTGGTCTATGACGCCGCCAATCGTCCGGAAATGCTGCCGCGCAAGGACCTTCCCAAACCCCAACCCGGGCCAGCGGCGAAGGCGGACATCGCCGCAAACACCCTGATCCCGGAGATCATCGCAGCACTCACCGATCTCGTGGTGTCGCATGGCGGGTCGTCGACGACGATACGAAGCCTGGTGGCCGGTGCGAGGCCGGACGGGCTGACCCTGAGCTCGTCAGTGGCAAGCGTGTATTCCGCACCGGACGCGCCGCCCGTCCTGTGCCGCCTTTTGGAACAACACGACACGCCTCTGACGGATTCGCTGCTACAGGCGCTCGTGGCCCTCTACAAAGCCACGAACCAGTAACGATGAGTTGGGTCACACGCGCCGCGGCTTGCTTCTTGTTAACGGCGACGACGGCCGCGCTCGCGCTTTCCCAGCAGCCGGGAGCAACCGCCCCACACTACCCGCCACACTGGTGGACGCCCGTCGTCGACGATCGGAAACCCGACTGGGAAATCCTTCCGCAGGCTGCGGGACCGGGCGAAGTGATCCTCTCCAAACGCAACGAATCGGGAATCCTGTCCAACTTCGCCGCCACTCCTTTCACTTTTCGCGGCCGGCGTTATGCCAGCGTCGAAGGCTTCTGGCAGATGATGCTTTACCCGGAAGACAAACGCGATCCACGCGCGAAAGCGCCGGGAATCGCGTGGCCGCACACCCGGGCCGAAGTGTCGCGCATGACCGCGTTCGAGGCGAAGGACGCCGGCACCGCCGCCGAAGAGAACATGCGGAAGATGGGGATCGACTGGGTGACCTTCGAGGGGAAACGGATGCCCTACCGCTCGAAGGAAAAAGGTGAGCATTACCGCCTGATCGTCGCCGCGATGCGAGCGAAGCTGGAGCAGAACCCAAAGGTGCGCGAAATCCTGCTCGCCACCGGAAACCTGGTTCTGCGCCCCGATCACATCGAAGAGCCCGACCCTCCCGCGGAATGGCTCTATTTCAATATCTGGATGGAAATCAGGCAGGAACTGCGTGCGCACTGAAGCGCGTTGTCATGCAGAGCACCGGATGCTTTTCCGGGCCGGCAGGCATATAATCCATCGAGGCGGACCGGCGACCGGCCGGGCCACTCAAGGTGGAGGATGGCATGAGGCGAATGTTTGCGGTGTGCATGCTGCTCGGGGCAACGTTGCCCGCGTGGTCTCAGTCCGGCGCTCAGTCGGGAACGAAGAGTGGAGAGTGGACGAGCTACGGCGGCGATGTGGCCAGCACGAGATACTCGCCGCTCGACCAAATCGACGCGAGCAACTTCTACAAGCTCCAGGTCGCGTGGCGATTCAAGACCGATAACCTCGGACCTACGCCTGAAGGCAATCTCGAAGGCACGCCGCTGATGGTCAAAGGCGTGTTGTACGCGACAGCCGGAACGCGCCGCGCCGTAATTGCGCTCGATGCCGCTACCGGCGAACTGAAGTGGAAGTACAACGACGACGAAGGTGCACGCGGAAAGGCCGCGCCTCGCGCGCTCTCGGGCCGGGGACTCGCTTACTGGACCGACGGGACTGAAGAACGCATCGTTTACGTCACGCCCGGCTACCGGATGATCGCCTTGAACGCGAAGACCGGTATTCCGATCGCCTCCTTCGGCAGGAACGGCGTGGTGGATCTGAAGGATGACGACGATCAGGTGATCGATCCCCTGAACCCCGATATCGGCCTCCATGCCGCGCCCGTCATCGCCAATAATGTGATCGTGGTTGGCGCCGCGCACAAGCCCGGCGGCGTGCCGGTCAGCAAGACCAACGTGAAGGGCTACGTGCGCGGATTCGACGCGAAGACCGGTAAACGTCTGTGGACCTTCCACACCATCCCCAAACCCGGCGAGTTCGGTATCGATACGTGGCAGCAGGACTCGTGGAGTTACACGGGCAACACCGGCTCGTGGGGACAGGCGTCCATCGATCCCGATCTCAACCTGGTTTATATCGGCGTCGAAATGCCGACCGGCGATTTCTATGGCGGCCATCGGCCGGGCAACAATCTGTTCAGCGAGAGCATCGTCGCGCTCGATCTGAAAACCGGGGTGCGCAAGTGGCATTACCAGTACATTCATCACGGCATCTGGGATATGGACAATCCGTGCCCGCCCATTCTGGCCGATATTACGATCGGCGGCCGGACCGTCAAGGCTGTCGCTCAGCCCACCAAACAGGCGTTCATGTACGTGCTTAACCGGGAGACCGGGGAACCCATTTGGCCCATCGTGGAAAAGCCCGTGCCGAAGGGGGATGTGCCCGGCGAGTGGTATTCGCCGACGCAGCCATTTCCCACCAGGCCACCCGGGTTCGCGCGTCAGGGCGTGTCCATCGACGATCTGATCGACTTCACACCGGAGTTGCGCGCCGAGGCGGTGAAGCTCATCGCGCGTTACAAAATCGGCCCGATGTACACGCCGCCCGTAGTGAGCAACGCGCGCGGTCCTTTGGCCACCCTGACGCTGGCGACGGCGGGCGGCGGGGCGAACTGGCCGGGCGGGTCCTACGATCCGGAAACGCACATCGCTTATGTATCGGCGCAGAACACCATTTCGGCGATCGGACTTCTGCCGCCGACCAACGGGCGATCGGATATGAACTTCATTTCCGGCCAGTCCCGCTACGAACCGCTGCCGGGCCCCGAAGACAGCACCGCCGGCGAATCGGGCGGTGGCCGCGGGGGATTGAATGTGCGCGGCCTGCCGCTGGGCAAGCCGCCGTACGGGACCATCACGGCGATCGATCTCAATCGCGGCGAGATCCTCTGGCAGGTGCCGAACGGCGACACACCGGACGATATCCGCAACCACCCCGCGCTCAAAGGGATGGTCATTCCCAGAACCGGCCGGACGGGCCAGGCGGGTCAGCTGGTGACCAAGACGCTGCTGGTGGTTGGCGAAAAAGGCGTCGCCACGCAGCCGGACGGGCGCAAGGGAGCGTTGCTGCGCGCTTATGACAAGGCCACCGGGGCCGACGTCGGGTCGGTTTATATGCCGGCGCCGCAAAGCGGTTCACCGATGACTTATTCGTTGAACGGCAAGCAGTATATTGTGGTCGCGATCAGCGGGCAAGGGTATAACGGCGAGTACGTTGCGTTCAAGCTGCCGTAGCAGAGCGGTCGTCGAAGAAACGGACGAGATCAAGCCAAGCGCACGGAAGTCAGTTCACAAGGTTCAGATAAGATTGATCCTCAAAAGCGCGCATGGCTGCTGCCAACTCCGCTCGGAATGAATCCTCACTTCGATGGCCGCGCGACAATTCCGCCAGCGGCCCCACGATTCTGCTGGCCAACGCATTTGCATTCGCATCCCCACGCGACATCTGTCGAACGCGAAAATACAGATCCCCAAACGATGCCCGAAAATCATCAATCGAGATTTCGCGATCTGCGAACTCGGCTGCAAGCGCGCGCATCTGATCAAAGAGTTCTCTCATGATGCCTCCCGATCCGATTATCCCCCAAAAGGTTGATAAACGCGGGTTGCGTCGCCACTTCAACGACCCTGAATTTAGAACGGCCCTGTTGCGGCGCACGAACCAGCAGGTGGAGCAATACAGCGAGTTGGCCCCACCCTCGGCTCGCCAGGTGGAGGGCGCAACGAGCCACATATACGATTGGTTCGAGTATATTCAGGAGTTCGACCGGACCAACTTTCTGGCCAGCGTCCACCTGTACAGGAATCCCGACGGAACAATCGGCGCCAGCGGCCAACCGGACCCTCAATACCTGGTCATAGGCAATACGTTGCTTTATGATCCGTAATTTTATTGACGGCGGCTCGGCCGCCTGCGTATTGTCATCGCTTATTGCTGAAAGGCACCGCATAGGCCTTGAAAGGACCGGGATCCTGATCCTTCAGCTTGGGATCGTTCATGTAGTTGAGCTTGCCTTCGAGCACCCATGCCGTATCGCCCGTGCGCGTCACAGCCACCGGACCGTTGAAGCCATCCTTCAGCACATCGATCTTCGCGCCGTCGCCTTCGATGGTCACGTGGTCAAGCCGGCCCGCGCCTTCGATCATCAGGAACTCGTTCTTTGCCATGGAGCGCATTCCATCCGGATTCTTCAACTCCTGCGAGGGCCGGATCGAGGACATCTTGCCCGCGGCGCCGTCCTTGCCCACGGGAATGCGGAACAGATGACCGGTGGTAACCGTGTTGACATAGATCGTGCTGCTATCGCCGAACCCGATGCCATCCACGCCGGCAAGCTGATCGTCTTTCAGCCAGACGTCGAGCGCCGTCGCTCCTTTTTTCAGCCGCATGATGCGGTTCGCGGTGGTATCGGTCGCGTAGGCGCTGCCGTCCGGTCCGATCGCGATATCGTTGCACAGCGCGTTATCGTTCGGAAAATCATAGCTGCCCTTTGCGGCGCCCGTCTTGAGATCGAACGTCTTCAGGGCCGAGGGAGCGCCCTGCGGCGCCACCTTGTCCGAGCAGACCCAAAGCGTCCCGGACTTCGGGTCGGCGAATACTCCCAGCACCCTCTGCAGTCCGTTCGTGCCGGGTTTGATCCACACCTCGGCCGTAGTCGCGCCCTTCGGAGCGCGGAAGATCTCGCTCTTCGTGATGCTGCCGATAATGAGCGCGCCATCGGGAGTCGAGGTCAGGCTCTCGGGAAACGGCCTGTCCTCGTGTACGGTAACATCCTTCGGCGCGGAGGCGGCAAAACAGGCGAGCGCGGTGGCCGCCACGAGCCAATATTTTTGGTTGATTTTCACAGGGACAAGTTTACTACCGGGCTTTTTTGTCGTCTATACAATAGCCGGTATTTGTAAAATTACACCCGGCCCGCGGCCAAACCAACAAGATAAGATAGGTGGCTTGGCAGAGGAGATTCCATGAAACGGCATTCCATGAAACGACGCCTGATCCACTTGTCCGGCGCTCTTGTGCTCGGCGTTTTTGCCCTCGCGGGCATTGTCCTGATCGCGCAGCAACCGCCGACCGCACCGCCCGCCGGTGCTGACGTTCCAGGTGCCCCTCCAGGTGCCGCCCCAGGTCCGGCCAGAGGCAGGGGCAGAGGTCCCGGCCGCGGCGCGCCGCAATACCAGCTTGTAAAGGGCCAGCCCGTCGACCCCCGCCCTTCCAGCAAAACCGACGACAAGCCCTCCTGGGAAGGCCAGACGCGCGCTCCCTATGAGCCGAGCGGCGTTGCCTGGACCGTCACGACGATCACCGATAAACTCGTCGCCCCCTGGAGCATCGCCTTCCTTCCCGAAGGCAAGATGCTGGTCACCGAAAAGCAAGGCAACATGCGCATCGTGAGCCCCGACGGCACGGTATCGGACCCGCTGACGGGCGTCCCGATGGTGCATTTTCAGGGGCAGGTGGGGCTGCTCGATCTCGCGCTCGACAAAAACTTCGCGCAGAACCGGCGCATCTTCTTCACGTATAGCGAAAACGTGAACGACATGGACAGCCATATCGTGCTCGCCAGCGCCACGCTCGACAAAGACCTCAGGGGAATCACCGGCGCGCATATCATTTTCGGCTCCATGCCCGCGCTGAGCAATCGCCGCTTCGGCACGAACGAGGGCGGCCGCATCGCGATCGACCGCGACGGCAACGTGTTCGTCGTGATCGGCGATCGCGCGCCCACGCCTCCCACCGACTACGGCCAGCAGAACGACACCACCATCGGCAAGGTTCTGCATCTCACGCCGGAAGGCCAGCCCCTCAAGGGCAATCCGTACGTCGGCAAAGCAAGCTACGCTCCGGAGGCTTACTCCATGGGTCATCGCAGCCCCGAAGGTCTCGCGATCAACCCGGCCAACGGCGAGCTCTGGGAGACCGAGCACGGCCCGCAGGGCGGCGACGAGCTGAACAAGATCGAGCCAGGCAGGAACTACGGCTGGCCGGTAATCTCGCACGGCATCGACTACAACAACCAGCCGATCACGCAGGGCCTCTCATCGAAAGAGGGATTGGAGGAGCCCCGCTACTATTGGAATCCGGTGATCGCGCCCTCGGGTTTTGCGTTTTATCAGGGCAACCAGTTCCCCGGCTGGAAGGACAGCGTTTTCGTGGGCGGCCTGGGCGGCCAGCTGCTCGACCGGCTGCACATGGATTGGAAGACGAACAAGGTGATCGGCGAAGAGCCGCTCCTGTTGCAGCCGGAGTACCGTCAGCGGATTCGCGACGTGCGCTTCGGGCCGGACGGCATGATTTACGTTCTGACGGATTCCAATCCGCCGGCGGCCGCCAGAATGTATAAGGTCACGCCCACGAAGTAGGCAGAGCAGTAATACTTAATCGACGCGCACGATCCGGTTCTGCGCCCCAGGCGCGACCGGAGAGTGCGCGCGAAAGTAATCCACCAGCGCGTCGAGATCGACTGGCCCGACCGTCGGCTCTGTTCCTTCGTGAAGGACACTGAAGCCGTCACCGCCCGAGGCCAGAAAGTCGCTGGCCTCAACGCGCACCGTGTCCTTCGGCGCGATCGGCTGGCCGCGGAGCGCAATCGATCCAGGTACCACATGCTGCCCCGCCGGCGCGTTGAGCCGGTACTGGTAGGTGAATCCGCCCGAGACCTGAAGGATCGTCGGCCTGCCCTCGGCGTGAAACTGCTGTTCGAGCAAACGCCGGATCATGTCGCCGGTCATCGTAATCACCACCAGATGATTGGCGAAAGGCTGCGCGGTGTATAGATCGCCGTAGGAAACCTCAAGCCGTTCCAGACCCGCCCGAATGCCGCCCGGATTCATGAACGCGATCGCGGCTCCGGAACCCGCCAGCTGCGCATCCGCGATCACATCCCCCAGCGCCGATTCGCCTGCCTGATTCGCTGTACGTCCGATCGCGCCCGTAATCGACCCCGCGCGCTGGCTCGCAATGCGGGCCGCACCGGGCCGGTATCTGTCGAGAATCGCCGTTTGCGCCGGGTCCTTTGCCACGTCGCGCGTCACCACTTCGTTCTTTGCGCTGACGCTCATTATCGTGTCGCTGACGGGATCGATGGAAAGGTTGACCCGCGTGAAGAGACGGCCGTAGGAACCCGCGCTCGTCACCGTTCGCCCGTCGATTGTGCAGTTGTAAAACTCATGCGTATGCCCGCTGATCACCACCTTGATCGCCGGCGACAGCTTGCTCACCACGGCCTTGATGGCGCCTTCAAAGTTCACGCATCCATTTGGATCGACTGCCCCTCCGGCCGGACGCTGCCGCCCTCCCTGATGAATCAGCAGCACGATCGCGTGCACTCCGTCGCGCTCCAGCTTCGCGGCGGCGGCATTGGCGGCGCCGCTTTCTTCAAGGAATTCGAGACCCTGTATCGATTGCGCCGCAACAATCTGATTCGTCCCCTCGAGCGTTTCGCCGATGAATCCGATCTTCACGCCGCCCACCGTGCGTACAGCGGTCGCGGGCAGCAGCGTTTCGCCGGGTTGCCCGCTCCGGATCACGTTCGCCGCCAGATACTGGTAGCGAGCCCCTTCGGATTGCTCGCCCTCGCGGCAGCCCGCCTCCATCAGACAACCGCCCTCGATCCTGCGCAGCAGTTCGGCCGCGCCTTTATCCATCTCGTGATTGCCGATCGAAGTGACGGCCAGATTCATCGCATTCAGCGCCGCGATCGTCGGCCCGTCGTGAAACAGCGCCGAGATCAGCGGCGACGCCCCCATCAGATCGCCCGCTCCCACCAGGATCGAATTGGCGTTCTCGCGAACCGCATTGCGCAGATGCGTTGCCAGGTATTCGGCGCCGCCCGCCGGAATTTGATTCACTAGTCCATCCGCGCCGGCCGGGGGTTCCAGATTCCCGTGAAAATCGTTGATGGCGAGCAGTTGCACGGTCACGGGCCGGGCCTGTTGGGCGTTCCCGTCTCCCAGCAGCGCCAGCAGCACCACGCCAGCCGCCATTCGGTTCGCGATCATGTCCTATCGTAAATCACGTATACTTTCTGGAGCAGGAGTTCGCATGACAGGAAAAACGCTGATCGCAGTCTCTCTATTCGCCTTGGGCGCCGCCACTGCCGCCGTTGACGATCCGGTGAAAACGGAAACCGGTCTGGTTTCCGGCATCGCCACCTCGACACCCGACGTGCGCGTGTTCAAAGGATGCCCTACGCCGCGCCGCCCACCGGCGATCTGCGCTGGCGAGCGCCGAAGCCCGCCGCGCATTGGGATGGTGTGCGCAAAGCCGACACATTCAGCCCCATCTGCATGCAGGGCAATGGAACCAACCCCGCTGCCAGCGAAGATTGCCTCTACCTGAACGTCTGGACCGGCGCCAAAGCACCTGGCGAGAAGCGTCCCGTCATGGTATGGATCTACGGCGGCGGCTACACCTCCGGCTCCGGCTCGCAGCCCATGTACGACGGCGAAGCGCTTGCGAAGAAGGGCGTCGTCATCGTCACCATCAACTACCGGCTGGGCGCGTTCGGCTTCTTCTCTTATCCCGAACTCACCACCGAATCCGACCGCCGCGGGGCGGGAAACTTCGGCGTGATGGATTCCATCGCCGCCCTGCAATGGGTGCAGAAGAACATCGCGGCATTCGGCGGCGACCCGAAGCGCGTCACGGTTTTCGGCGAATCCGCCGGCTCCGGCCTCGTCGCCAACCTGATGACGATCCCGCAGTCGAAAGGATTATTCGAGCGCGCCATCGGCGAGAGCAGCGCCTGGTCCACCGTCAGCGTCGCGCCGTTGCCGACGCTGGCCGATGCTGAAGCCAAGGGTACGAAACTCGCCGAAACCCTGGGAGTGAAATCGCTCGCCGAATTGCGCGCCAAACCCGCCGCTGACATTCTAAAGGGCGCCCGCGGCGATGGGCCGGTGGTGGATGGATGGCTGATCCGCGAAGACCCGAGCAAGGTCTTCGCCGCGGGCAAGCAGCTCGACGTGCCTGTGCTGACCGGCTCGAACCGCGATGAATCCTTCGGCGCCAATCCGCGCGACGCGCAGGCGTTCATCGATTCAATGCGCAAACGTTATCGGCGATATGGCCGACAACTTCCTGAAGGTCTATCCGGCATCGACCGACGACGAAGCGAAAGAATCCGCCTTCTATGCCGGCCGCGACGAAATGGCGTTCGTGATGCGCAACTGGGCGCGCCTCGAATCGAAACAGGGAAAGAAGTCGTACGTTTACTTCTTCACCGAGCAGCCTCCGCTGGTGGCCGGCAGAGGGGGCAGGGGCGGCGGTGGAGCGTTCGGGCCCGGCCCGCACGGCAGCGCCGTGCACGTCTCGGAGATTCTCTACGTGTTCAATCATCTGGACAACAGCCGCGCCTGGACCGATCAGGATCGGCAGGTGGCCGACACGATGTCATCCTATTGGGTGAACTTCGCGACGACAGGCGACCCGAACGGCAAGGGCATGGCGAAATGGACGCCCTTTGACGACAAAAACGAAAACGCCCATGGTATTCGGGAATCCGCCCGAGGGTGCGCAGGCTCCGCGCGAAGACCGGCTGGCGTTTTTCCAATCCTATTTCGACAAAATAGCCGCGAAGTAGCGATCAGGCAGCTTTTTAAGGACTTACGGAATCGGATTCGCGAGCGGCTTGATCTCCGCTGTCGCGCCTTCCGGCAGTGGATAACGATCGATATTCGTCAGCAGCGAAACGGTCTGATAATAACCAATCACGCCCATCACCTCCACCACGCCGCGCTCGCCCAATTGCTGTTTCGCTGCGGCGAAAGTGGCGTCGCTCACCTGCGTGGTGCGCAGCACCTCGGCGCAGAAATTATAGACCGCCTGCTCATCCGGCTGCAGTCCCGCGGGCTTTCTTCCCTCCGCGATTGCGCTGACCGTCGCCTCGCTTAACCCGGCCTGCACGCCGGCGCGGTGATGCGCGTACCACGGAAACTGCGCGCCCGCATTGCGAATGGTCACCAGTGCCGCCAGTTCATTCAGCTTCATCCCGAGCGGCGCATGAAAGCGCTCATAAGCCCATATCGCAGGATGCCTTCGCCGATGTCGGGGCTGCGCAGCAGAATGTTCACCGGCCCGCGCGTGCCGCCTTCAATCTTTCCCGATGTGAGCAAATCCATCAGGTTCTTCTGCGCCGGAGTCATTTCCTCAACGGTGAGCGGTTTGAAACGCTCGGGCCCCGCATCGGGCGTAGTCGACGGAACGGCCTTCGCAATCGCCGGCAGTTCCGGCTGCCTGCCCGCGTCGAGCGGATAACGGTCCACATTCATCATCAGGGAAGCGGTCTGATAAAAGCTCACCAACCCGATGAGATCGACGATGCCCTTCTCGCCCATTTTTTCTTTCGTCGCGTCGAACGTGGCGTCGCTCACCCGCTTGTCTTTGAGAAGTTCGCTCACGAAGTTGTAGACCGGAACTTCTTCCGGCTCGAGCGCGGCGGGCCGCTTTCCCTGCACGATCGCGGCGATCGTATCCTCGCTGATACCCGCCCGCGCCCCCACCCGGTGATGCACGGAAAATTCAAACTGCGCGTTCCAGTAGCGGCCGGTGAGCAGAACGGCCATCTCATTCTGCCGCGCCGAAATCACCGGCGGAATGCGACTGCTGATGATGCCGCGCGTAGCTTCGCTCAATTCCGGGCTGCGCAGGGTGATGTTGAAAATTCCGATTGTTCCCCGTCCGGCGATCGCGCGATCGGCAATCACCCTTTGCGCGGGCGTCAGCTCTTCATATTTAAGGCCGGGAAAACGGTCGCCGTGCAGGTCGAGTTTCGGCTTGTCCTGGGCAACCAGCAGAAAAACACAGCAGATCGAAGAAATTAAACGGAGCACCAAACGAAGCATACAGACAGCATAGTTGAGGCGACGGCCGGGCAGGCCATCGCCTCAACGAAGTGCGTGTTTACTGCGCCGCGGGAACAGCATGAAAGCGGCCGACATAAGCCGCCTTGCCGATCACGTGGCCTTCCATCGCCTTGATCAAATCGTCGCGCGTCGTATTGGCCGGAAGATCCAGCTTCGTATCCAGCGCATAGAACTCAAACACATAATGATGGAACGGTCCCACGCCGGCGCCAGGCCCGAAGTAGGCCGGTGCGCCACGCCCGGCGGCAATGCCGGGACCGTTTCGCGTGCCATCCGGAAGATCGCCCGATCCCAGCCCTTCCGACAGACCCTTCGCGTCGCCGGGAATGTTGAAGGCCGACCAGTGCAGCGTGTCTACCGCCGTTTTGTTGGTGGAATTTTCAATGTCGTGAAAGATCACGGCATAAGTTTTCAGAGCTTCCGGCGCTGCGGCCGGATCGTTGCCCGTCGTCCAGTGAAACTCGAACGCGGGCGACTTGTTGTCGCCGCCGCGGCCGCCGGCATGATGCAAAGGAACTTCGGCCCCATCCGGCCATGCCGTTGAGGTGACGGAAAACACGATGCGCGGCGCGCCTCGTCCGCCGCCACCGGCGCCTCGTCCGCCACCGCCGCCCGCCGGTGCCTGCGCGAGGGCCAGCGCGGAGACTGCGACCGCTGAAAGCAGAACTCGTTCGATACGATTCATTCTCATTTTTTGTCCTCGAAACTTCCTATGTAGTGTATAAGATACTCTGACACGAATCAGCGACCAGGCCCCGCCGCTGGCACGGCCCACGGCTCCATCTTCAGCAGCGCGCCGTCATTCTCCTCCGTGAGCACATACAGCAAACCATCCGGACCCTGCCGCACATCGCGAATGCGGTTCTGCAGTTCGTGGAACATCGACTCGCGGTGAAGCTCCTCCCACTTATCGTTGAAATCGATCCGCTCCAGTTGGCCGGACCGCGGCACTTCGCCCTGCCGCATCCCGCCCACGAACAAATTGTTTTTCCATCGGGGAAATTTATCGCCCGTGTAAAACGTCAGGCCCGGAAACCGCGATCGCCGGCACCCAGTAAACAACCGGCGGCTCCATGCCTTCCTTGTAATCGCCCACGCTCACCTTCGGTCCCAGATAAAACCGGCCGTTGCTCACCACGGGCCATCCGTAATTCTTCCCCGCCTGCAGAATGTTGACCTCGTCGCCGCCATTCGGCCCGTCTTCGCATTCCCAGAGCCTGCCCGTTTCGGGTTCGAGCGCGAGGCCCAGCCCGTTGCGATGCCCGTACGTATAAATCTCCGGACGCGCGCCGGCCCGGTTGACGAAGGGATTATCCGGCGGCACAGTCCCGTCGTCTTTCAGCCGCAGCACCTTGCCCGCAAGCTCGTTCAGATCCTGCGCCTTCATCGCTTCGTTATCGCCAATGCCGATCGTCATGTAAATCATGCCGTCGCGTCCGAAAATAATCCGCGACGCATTGCCGCTCGGAATCGCGGAAAACAAATCGCGCACTTCCACCAGCGCCGTTCCGTCCCATCGACCCCGCGCCAGCGTTCTGACTCCCGCGTTCTCCCGTTGCGCTGCGGGCTTGTCATAAGCGAAGTAGATCAGCTTGTTCTCGGCGAAGTGCGGATCGAGCGCGAGATCCAGCAAACCGCCCAGCCCCTGCGCGCGAATCTGCGGCAGGCCCGCGACCGGCGTGGGATCGAGCACACCATTCCGCACGATGCGCAGCCGCCCCGGGCCGTTCCGTAACCAGGATCGCGCCATCGGGAAGAAACGCCATGCTGAACGGATGGACCAATCCTTTCGTGACCGTCAGCCGGATCTGATGCTGGATGCCGGTGTCCAGAACGATCGGCCCGTCAGGCAGCGGCGGCGAAGGCCAGCTGATGCCCGGAGGCGCTGTGGGCGCACGTCCCGGGCCGCGGCCAGCCGGCGCAGCGGGTGCTGGCCGGCTGCTGCGCCTGCGACCGCGATTCCCGTCAGCACAAGCGTTAAAGCAAACACACGTATCCATCATTGGCAGTCATTATATGCCCGGCTGCTGATCGACTTCGCCGCCAGATCGTCGTCCTTCGTTTCGCGGATCGAAAGCAGCCCGAGAAACGTCAGCACCGCCGATCCCGAGAGATAGTAGCCCACCCACTCGAGGCCCCACGGTCGTCGCCAGCCACGTCGCGATGTAAGGCGCGAGCGACGCGCCCAGAATCCCCGCCAGGCTGAACGCCAGCGAGCTGCCCGTATAACGCACCGGCGTCGGGAAAGAGTTCGGAAATCACCGTGCCCAGCGGCCCGTAGGTGAGGCCCATCAATGACAGCCCGAGCGCCATCATCAGCACCGCGCCCGTCGTCCCGGCCACGAACATCGGCGCCATCACCAGCCCGAAAGCCGCGATCCCCGCCGTGATCCACAGCATCACTTTGCGCCGCCCGCGCTCCGCCAGAATCGCCGAGACCGGGATGAACAACGCAAAGAAAGACACGTCGAACAACTGCATCAGCAGAAACTTCCCGCGGCTGAAACCGAGCGCCGTGGTGCCCCACGAGAGCGCGAACACCGTCATCAGGTAAAACAGCACGAATGTCGCGAGGCTTGACCAGAACGCCCGCGATCAAAGCTCTGGTGTGGTTGCGAAAAACCGCCAGCGATCGGCACCTTCAGCTGCTCGCCCCGCCTGCGCGATTCCTGAAACACCGGCGTCTCGGTAATCGTGAGCCGCACGTAAAGCCCGACGAACACCAGCGCCGCGCTGGCGAGAAACGGCAGCCGCCAGCCGAAAGAGAGGAACTGCCGGTCCGTCAGCCAGCGCGAGATCGCGAGAAAGATGCCGCCCGAGAAAAAGAACCCGATCGGCGCGCCCAGCTGCGGGAACATCCCGTACCAGGCGCGTTTGTTCGGCGGCGCATTCTCGATCGCGAGCAGTACCGCGCCGCCCCACTCGCCGCCGAGCCCGAGCCCCTGGCCGAAGCGGCAGAGCGCGAGCAGCAGCGGCGCGGCGATGCCGATCGTGCCATAGGTCGGCAGCGCGCCGATCGCGACCGTCGACACGCCCATCGTCAGCAGCGCGAGCACCAGCGTCGTCTTGCGCCCGATGCGATCGCCGAAGTGACCGAAGAGCGCCGAACCCACCGGCCGCGCGAGGAACGCGATTCCGAACGTCGCCAGCGAAGCCAGCATGGCCGACGCCGGATCCGCCTTCGGAAAAAACAGGCTGGGAAAAACCAGCACCGCCGCCGTCGCGTAGATGTAGAAATCGAAGAACTCGATCGTCGTGCCGATCAGGCTCGCGAACAGAACCTGGCGCGGCGAATTGACTCGCGCGGTCATCAATAAAGAATCCGCGTGCGAATCGTCCCGCTCACCTGGTCCAGCCGCTTCCGCAGTTCCATCGAAACCACCCGCTCCGGCGCTTCGATATCGATCACCACGTAGCCGATCTTGCTGTTGGTCTGCAGATACTGGCCGGCGATGTTGATGCCCTTCTCGGAAACATGGAGTTCACCGCGGAAAGCACGCCCGGCTGGTTGCGATGAATATGCAGGAGGCGGTGCTGTCCGGGATATGCCGGAAGCGAGACTTCCGGGAAGTTCACGGCGCCCAGCGTAGAGCCGTTGTTGCTGTACTTGATCAGCTTGCCCGCTACCTCAATCCCGATGTTGCGCTGGGCTTCCTGCGTGCTCCCTCCGATGTGCGGCGTCAGAATGACATTGTCGCGCCCGCGCAGCGGCGAAATGAATTCATCGGTGTTGCTCTTTGGCTCAACCGGGAAAACGTCGAGCGCCGCGCCGCTGATAGTGGCCTGAGTCCAGCGCTTCCGCGAGAGCGTCGATCTCCACCACGTCGCCGCGCGCCGCGTTGATCAGCGCCGCGCCCTGCTTCATATGCGCCAGCGCCGCCGCGTCGATCATCCTGTGCGTCTGCGGCGTCTGCGGGAACGTGCAGCGTGACCACGTCGGCGATTTCGAGCAGCGCCTCGCATGCGTCGGCATCGGGCGCGCGTTGCCCAGCGCCAGCTGCATCTCGATGTCGTAGTACACCACCTGCATGCCCAACGATTCGGCCAGCAGACCGACCTGGGTGCCGATGTGGCCGTAGCCGATGATGCCTAGCGTTTTGCCGCGGGCTTCGCGCGATCCGGCGGCGCTCTTGAACCATTCGCCGCGATGAGCGCCGGCGTTGCGCGCCGGAATGCCGCGCATCAGCAGAATGATTTCGGCCAGCACCAGCTCGGCCACGCTGCGCGTGTTGGAAAAAGGCGCGTTGAAGACCGGGATGCCACGGTCCTGCGCCGCCTCCAGATCCACCTGGTTCGTGCCGATGCAGAAGCATCCGATGGCGATCAGATTGCCCGCGGCCTCGATTAAGGCTTTTGTGAGTTGTGTAGCCGAACGGATGCCCAGAATATAGGCTTCCGGCAGAGCCTGCTCGTGCGTTTCGATGCTGGTATAGCCGTCGTTCCGAAAAGCTTCGCTTGCGCTCGCATGCACCCCTTCGAGCAGAACGATCTTCAGCTTTTCCTTCGCAAGGGAGGTATCCGGCATGAACCTTCACCTAGTGTAGTGTCCACGCGGCTTCAGTCGCGTCTGGAGTTTCTACATTCTGAGGCTATTCCGGCTTGGCAAGACGGTGGCACAGGCTTCAGCCTGTGTTCACGCACCCCACGCTGAATGCTTAAGTTTTTTTCGGGCTGCGGCTTCTTATACTGAACTTTATGGCCGTATTGATCGACGCGATTAACGTAAAGCGCAGAACTCTGTTTGAGCACGACAACATTCCGTTTTCCTGCCTCGAAGCGGAAGTGAACACGCCCACAGCCCGCGGTGGCCAGACCCTGGTGCGTCTGAAGGTTCGCAATCTTCTGACGAACGCCGTCTTCGAGAAGACATTCAAGGCCGGCGACAAGTTCAAGGAACCGGATCTCCAGCAGGTCCCGGCCTCCTATCTGTACAGCGATCGCGAGGGCTCGCACTTCCTCGATCAGGAAAACTTCGAAACGCTCACCCTTGCCGGGGACGTGATCGGGAAGGCGCTGGAAGTCCTGATCGAGGGCACCCTGGTCGAGATGCTCAAGTACAACGGCAATCCGATCGGTCTTGAGTTGCCGACCTTCGTCGAACTGAAAGTCGCTTTCACCGAGCCGGGAGTGCGGGGCGATTCATCGAGCGGCAGCGTGACCAAGCCCGCCACGCTCGAGACCGGTCTCGAGATCCGCGTTCCTCTCTTTATCAAAGAAGGCGAAAAAATAAAGCTATCGACCGAAAATCGGGAGTTTGCGGGCCGGGCCTGAGCCGCTTCCCGCGCGCTCTGGCGAGGATGATGGAAAAGGCATCGGCAGGCTGGATGGCCGCCCCACTTTTGACCGTACATGCGTGGACATGACACGAGTGGACTGTTTCGCTGATATCGTAACCACTTGGCACGCTTGGGTCCATATGGGACCCTATCAGGCGGTGATTGAGTTGCAGGCAGACTCGCGCGAGGAATTGACCCGGCGGTCGAAGTCGCCCACGTTGTAGTTCCGTGATCCCGACGAATCGCCGTCGTTGAAGCAGGACGGATCATGACGCCGATGCTTGTTCTCATACACGTCCAAACACCATCTAAGACCGTTTATGATGTCCTCCCCTAAAAGGAGAACTGGGCCGATCCGAATAATTCCGCTACGCTTTCGTCCGTCGAGGAATCGTTGATCGTCGTAGGGTGCGCTACTCCACCACGTGGAACAACGCATTGCTGCGGGCCGACCGACATCGCGGCAGCCGAGCCTAAACTGCCTACCGACATTGGACAATATCGTTCCGCGAACTATAGGGACGGCATGGTGGCTATGCAGGCGAGTATAGCCCCAAACGGATATCGGGTATACCGGCACGAGATCGACGAATCTACGAGGACGCTGAAGCTCTGGGTTCGGCGAAAGCGCGGCAACAAGGTGCTCATCTGCTCCGGTTGCGGTGGAAGAGCGCCGAAGATCGAAGAGGCGCGTGAGCGGACGGTGCGAGACTTGCCGTGGCGCAAATATCAGGCGATTGTGGTGGTGGAGTTTTACCGGGTTCGGTGTCCGCAGTGCGGCCTGAAAGTGGAGCAGGTCCCGCAACTTCCATGCAAAGCGCCGTTCAGCAAGGATTTCGAAGATGCGGTTGGCCTGGCATGCGAATCGGCGTCGGCGCGTCAGGTGGCCCGACAGTTTCGGTTGGCGGCGAGCACGGTGCGGGCTATCGATCTGCGCTATCTGGAGCGCTGGTCGGCGGCGAGGAAGATGCCCGTAGTGGCACAAATGGGCGTGGATGAGATCTACCTGGGGAAGAAGCAGAAGTTCATCACGGTGGTGAGCAATCTCGAAACCGGTGAGCCGCTGTGGTTCGGGCAGGAGCGGAAGAAGGAAACACTCGACGAGTTCTTCACCAGCCAGTTGGGTTCTCGCCAGCGGATGCGAATCACAGCCGCGTGCGTCGATATGTGGGAGCCCTTCCGACTCAGCATTGAGCAATGGGCGCCGAACTGCCGGATTGTTTATGACAAGTTCCACATCATGCAGCACGCTAACCGAGCCATCGATGAAGTGAGGCGCGCAGAGTTCTTTCGCAAAGGACCTCGAATGCGCGGACTGGTCAAAGGCAAACGGTGGCTCCTGTTAACGCGATGGGTGAATCTGTCGGAGGTGAAACGGCAGGAACTGAACCAGTTGTTTGCCCTGAACCGAAAGCTGTTCAAAGCCTACTCCTGGTGTCAGAAGCGATGGATCGCCCGAAATCCCTTAAATCAACCGCCGAGCGAGAGGCTCGGCACGGCCTTGTAAACGAGCCTCACGTTGCCTCATTGAACGCTTTCGTGCGCCAACTCAGGCACGAGACTGGGTTCGGCGGGCAAATTCCCTTCTTTGATCCCCTCGACGGCGGAACAGCGGCCGAAATCCTTTATCTGCTGGAGGCGCCCGGCGCCCAGGCTGTTTCAAGCGGATTCATCTCCCGGAACAATGCGGACGAGTCGGCGAAGAACTTTTTCGAGCTCAATGATGCCGCCCAAATTCCCCGAAAGGCTACGATCATCTGGAATATCGTGCCGTGGTACATCGGGTCAGAGAAGAAGATTCGCGCGGCTCAAACCGCCGATCTGGCCGCTGGCATCTTGCATCTCCAGAAACTGCTGCAGCTTCTGCCGGCGCTGCGGGCCGTTGTCATCATGGGACAGAAGCCGGCTTTCGCGGACAAATACATCGGGACGGCTCGCCCGGAAGTTGCGATTATTCGATCACCCCATCCGAGCCCTCTCTACGTGAACCACCGGCCCGGCAATCGTGAGAACATTCTCGCGGTGTTCCGAACCGTCGCTGCGACATTGTCACCCGGGAGCAGGCAGCGATAGATAGCGATATTGCCCCTTAACGCGCGCCATCGCGACGGTCCCCACAACGCCCTTTGCGGAGGTTAACGTCGTATCTCAAGGAATCAATCATCGAGCTGAAGGATAATAGGTAAAGCGGGTTGACCACCGATCGTCAGGTCTCGCGAACCCAGGATAATTCTGCACGACACCAGCACCAACGATTGCGCTTCGGCGCCCACGATAACCGAAGACCGGAAGTTCCTGGAGAGTCTGCGTTCCGCAACCGAGTTGCTGGAATCGATCGCCTCGAACCGCGAGCTTCTCAGGGACGTATCTGCCGATGACCGGGAGCGTCTCCATCGGGCAATCGCAGAGGCGTACCTTCCCGATCCGATTGCGCGGCGTCGCAGGGTGCAGGCCGTCGCGCGCGAACGGGTGGCGGCGCGGGCATCACGCGCGGATGCCGTGCTTTGCGAGACGGGGATTCGAACGCTCCGCCGGAAAATTGAGTTCACCACCCCCAATGTCTTTGCTCCTGAGAGCTTCGAACAGCAGGAACGGGAAAGCTTCGCAGAGATCGATCCGCAGCATTGCTACATATGCAAACAGAAATTCACCACGGTTCACCATTTCTACGATCAGATGTGTCCGCCGTGCGCCGAGTTCAATCTTAATAAGCGAACCGAATTGACCGACCTTCGCGGCCGGGTCGCGCTGCTCACCGGGGGACGCGTAAAAATCGGCTATCAGGCAGGCCTGAAGCTGCTGCGTGCGGGCGCGGATTTAATTGTCACTACGCGGTTCCCTCGCGATTCAGCGCGGCGCTACTCGCGGGAACCGGACTTCGGCGAATGGGGACATCGCCTGGAAATCTTTGGATTGGACATGCGCAGCCCTTCCAGCGTCGAGGCGCTGTGCCGCAGCCTGCTGGAAAAGCATCTGAGGCTCGATTTCATTATTAACAATGCCTGCCAGACCGTTCGGCGGCCGCCGGAGTTTTACGCGCACATGATCGAGGGCGAGAGGACCGCGCTTGATGTCATGCCCGCGGAGGCGCGCCGTCTGCTCGGAGTCGATGACGAACCACTCGGCGCCCTGCTGCCTCAATCGAGTTGGATAGGCCAGTCCGCCGAGCTATCGCAGGTGCCTCTGCTGGCCGAGGATCTGGTCGGGCAAAAGCATCTGTTCCCCAAGGGCTGTCTCGACCAGGATTTGCAGCAAGTCGATCTGCGAGGCCGAAACTCGTGGCGGCTGTTGATGGCGGAAGTGTCTTCAGTGGAAATGCTGGAGGTCCAGTTGATCAATACTGTCGCGCCGTTCATTATCAATGCCCGGCTGAAGCCCCTGATGATGCGAACCGCGGAGCGCGACAAGCATATCGTCAATGTGTCCGCGATGGAAGGTCAGTTCTACGGGCACCGGAAGACGACCCGCCATCCCCACACCAATATGGCCAAGGCCGCGCTGAACATGATGACGCGGACTGCGGCCACGGACTATTTCAATGACGGTATACACATGAATAGCGTGGACACGGGATGGGTGACTGATGAAGATCCGGCGCCGATTGCCGCGCGGAAGGTTGTTGAGCAGCGCTTTCACCCGCCGCTCGATATCGTGGACGGCGCGGCCCGGATCCTCGATCCCATCATCAGCGGCTGCAAGACCGGGCAACATGTGTGGGGACAGTTTTTGAAGGACTACAAGCCAACAGACTGGTAAAGCCAAGTGGCAGAGGCTTCAGCCTGTGGGTAACTAACGCCCGCCGCGAACAACTTGCTGTTCGCGGCTCCCAGAGCTAATGTCCTGTTAGCTCCCGATATTGCTTAGGATTCTATCCGTGGTGCTCCGGCCCGATGATTCTCCGGGTGTTCGGCAGGGATCGTGCCGGAGCACTGCGGATAGAATCCTAAGCAATAACACCCGTCTCCCCGGTCGCCCGCAAGTCTCCCATGGACGCGGCGCGAAGGTACCGTTGTCAGAGAAACTGTGGCGGCCGCCATGGGCCGTTCACAAACGCAGAACTGCGATTTTTGCCTGAAAACAGGCCGCTTCGCCCTCCTCGCGTTCCAACACGGCCCGAGCGTCGTGTATCCTCCAATCGGATCGAGGTCTTCGCCTCGAATCAGGGTAAGTCTGTGAAGACCGATGCCCGACTGATCCTTGCCAATTGAATATGAACGTAACATCGCGTTTGCGCCGGCTGGTGTAGTGCGCCCAGCCGGCAAGGTGGCGAGGTGGCGAGGTGGCGAGGTGGCCGTGAGATCTTTTTTCTCCGTTCCGAACCCGAGAAGCCATTGAAAACGTGGGGGCGAGCCCGAAAAGAGAACCCGGCTGAACCTGAGAAACATGAGATACCGACCCGAGAAGCCAGGCAAAGGTCCCGGCGGAACGGGGAAAGAAGGGTATGGACCCGCCGCGCCGGGATCTGTTGCACGAACTGCTGATCCGGTTGACTCAGCAAGCCCATTGATCTGTGTTCATTCGTGTTCATCCGTGGCCGTGTTGTCTTCTTCGGTCACCAGATCATCCGAGCCTTTTTCAGCACCTCCGCTAGAAAGGATAGTGCGCTTCGCCCCGTTGAATCGTTACCCATTTCAGCTGGGTCAGATCGTCCATCGACCATTGGCCGCCTTCGCGCCCCATGCCGGAATCCTTCACTCCGCTGAAGGGACCGTGCGGTTCGTCATGAATGGTCGATCCGTTGATGTGAACCGAGCCCGACTCCAGTTCGAGCGCGCATCGCATCGCCAACTGCAGATCGTTGGTGATTACGGCGGACGTCAGGCCGTACCGCGAGTTGTTCGCCAGTTGAATGGCATCGTCCGCGTTGCGGGCCTTGATCACGCTGGCGACGGGGCCGAATAACTCTTCGTCGAACACGGGCATGCCGGGCGTCACGTCGGCAATCACGGTCGGCTGGAAGTAATTTCCGTCGTACGTGCCGCCGCACAGAACCCGCGCGCCCTTCGCGGTCGAGGCCGCAATCCGGGTCGCGATGAACGGGCATTGCTCGGCGCGGATCAGCGGACCGATCACGGTATGCGGGTCGCGCGGGTCGCCCACCTGGAGCGATTTGGCCTTGGCCACGAACATTTCCAGAAACTTCTCGTATACCGGTTCTTCGACGATGATTCTCGATCCGGCCATGCAGATCTGGCCCTGATGGATGAACAAACCGAAGCAGGCTGTATCCACCGCATACTTGAGGTCCGCGTCCTTCATCACCAGCAGCGGACTTTTTCCGCCCATTTCCAGATCGAATTTCTTGCCGCGCCGCGCGCATTCCACGCCGATCTTTCTTCCCACCGCCGTGGAACCGGTGAACAGCACCGCCTTCACCCGCGGATCGCTGTACAGGGCTTCGCCGAGCGTGGGTCCGTCTCCGGTCACCACGTTGAGCACTCCCGGCGGGAGACCGGCTTTGTCGAAGATCTCGGCGATCTTCAGCCCCACCAGCGATGTTTCCTCCGACGGCTTGAGCACGAACGTGTTGCCCGCCGCCAGCGCGAAGGCAACCTTCTTCGTGGCCAGAATCAACGGGAAATTGAACGGCGCGATCCCGCCCACCACGCCCAGCGGGCGCCGAATCGCCATCGATATGCGGCCGGGGACGTCGCACGGAATCGTGTAGCCCATGATGCGCCGGCATTCGCCCGCGGCGGAACGCAGCACGCCGACCACAAACGAGACTTCGAACTGAGACTTGCCGAAGGTGGCGCCACCTTCTTCGATCAGCAGGTCGACCACTTCGGCGCGCATCGATTCCAGAACGTCCGCGGCCCGGAAAAGAATGAGCTCGCGCTCCGATGGCAGCGTGTTGCCCCACACGTCCTTCACCGCGAACGCCGCGTCGATGGCGCGGGTCATATGCTCCGGACGCGCCATGAATACCTTCGAAAACGCTTTGCCGCTGGCGGGATTGACTACAGGTGTCATCGCCGCCGCATCCACCTCGATCATCCGGCCATTAATATAGGGTGTCGTGCTGTATGATGCCACGTCGTTCTCCTTGTGTAAACGGTTGTCAGACTATCACATTGAAGGGGTGTGCCGGGTCAGTCTTTGTGATAAAACAAGGGTGTTCCCTATGCCTGCATTTCCCGCCAGCGCGCTTCTCGTTTTGATTTTACAAGCCGGGGCGATGGCGCAAACCCCAGGGGCGGACCCGCACAAGGCGATGCTCACAACCTATTGCGTGGGCTGCCACAACTCGCGCCTGAAGACGGGTGGTATCGCGTTCGACGCCATGAACCTCCAGGCGGTGGAGGATGACGCGCAGATCTGGGAGAAGGCCCTGCGCAAGCTGCGCGGACACCTGATGCCGCCACCGGGCATGCCGCAGCCGCCGCAAAAGGATGTCGATTCGTTCGTTTCGTGGATGGAAACCACTCTCGACACCCAGGCCAAAGGCCCGAAGGCGGGTTATGTGCCGGTCCAGCGCATGAACCGCACCGAATACGCCGCCGCCGTGAAAGCCCTGGTGGGCGTGGAGGTCAAAGAGACGGACGTCCTGCCCCAGGATATCCAAGTCGATGGTTTCGACAACGTTGCGGCCGCTTTGAGCGTGTCCCCCTCGTTTCTCGATCAGTACATCGGCGCTGCCCGGCAAGTGGCGAGACTTGCGGTCGGCAGCCCCAATCCACGGGTTTCGAATCAGAAGTACCTCATCGCAGCCAATCAGAACCCCGACGAACCCCTGCCGCTGGGCACGCGCGGCGGCGTGAAGTTCAAACACAATTTCCCCGCCGACGGCGAATACCGCTTCCAGATGGACGATCTTGGCCAGGGTCTCTACACCAGCACGGCCGAGAACGAGAGCACGCTGGTCCTCCTGGTTGACGGCAAGGTTGTGTTCCGCAAGCCGGTCGGCGGCGCTGCCGATCAGGCTCTCGAGGACAAGAAGGGCGCCGATGGGCGCGCCGAAATCATGGCGCGCTTCACGAAAATCCCCGTCGAGGTCGAGGCCGGAGTGCATGACGTGGTCGTGGCGTTTATCGATCGCTCACATGTCGAGTCCGACGACAATGTCGCAGGCGGTGGACCCGGCGGAGGTTTTGGGGCAGGCGCAGGCCGCATGGCGCGCCTTACAAATGGCGTTGAGATCACCGGGCCGTACAACCCGACAGGCATTTCGAAGACTCCGAGCCGCGCCCTGATTTTCGTCTGCGATCCGAAGAAAACCGGCCCGAATAAGACGAGCGACGCTCTGTGCGCGAAGCAGATCACGGAGAACCTGGCGCGCCGGGCATTCCGCCGACCGGTCACCGCCGATGACGTGTCGCACCTGATGCCGTTTTACGAAGCCGGCCGCGAGGGCGGAGGAAGTTTCGATCAGGGGATCGAACAGATCGTGGCCGCGGTGCTGGCCAGCCCCGAGTTCCTGTTTCGCGCCATTCGCGGCCAGAAGAGTCCTTCTCCAAACGGCGATATCACTCTGACCGATCTGGAACTGGCTTCGCGCCTTTCCTTCTTTATCTGGAATACCGGTCCGGACGAGGAACTCCTGAAGCTCGCGGCGGCAGGCAGGCTAAGCAAGCCCGGAGCGGTGGACGCGCAGGTGAAGCGTATGCTGGCCGATCCCAGGGCTTCGAGCCTGGTCACCAGCTTCGCGACGAAATGGCTGACCATCGGCGATCTGGATGCCGTCAAACCCGACCCCGCGCTGTTTCCGGCATTCAACGATCAGATGCGGCGCGATTTTTCCACCGAAGCGGAAGCGTTCCTCGGCAGCATCCTTCTGGAAGACCGGAGCGTGGTGGATCTCCTGAACGCCGACTACACATTCCTGAATGACCGGCTGGCCAGGCACTACGGAATTTCCGGCGTCACCGGCGCGCAGTTCCGCAAGGTCACGCTGGCCGAGAAAGAGCGCTGGGGACTGTTGGGCAAGGGCGCGGTGCTGCTCAGAACTTCGTATGGCGACCGCACGTCTCCGGTGCTGCGCGGAGCGTGGGTGATGGGCAAGATTCTGGATACACCGCCAACGCCTCCTCCGCCAAACGTGGCCACCAACCTTTCGCAGGTGCCCGGCGAGAAGCCGAAGACGGTCCGGGCGCGCCTCGAAGAACACCGCGATAAGGCGACCTGCAAACAATGCCACGGCGTGATCGATCCCACCGGTCTGGCCCTGGAGAATTTCGACGCCATCGGGCAGTGGCGGACTACGGACCGGCTGTCGGGCGATCTCCCCATCGACGCCAGCACGGTGCTGCCGAGCGGCGTAGCGATCAATGGCGTGTCGGAGCTCAGGATGCAGCTCGCCGACCATCCGGAGGTTTTCGTGCGGGCTGTGACGGAGAAGCTGCTGGCATACGCGGTCAACAGGGAACTGGAATACTTCGATATGCCGCAGGTTCGCGCAATCGTGCGGCGGGCGGCGAAGGATAATTACAGATTTTCCTCCCTCGTTTTGGGAGTTGCGAATACGGATGCGTTCCGTAAGCAGGGTGCATTGCCGCCAACCCCGAAGCAAACCGGCGGGACATCGGCGGCAGCCGATTAGGAAGCAACGCGGCGGCCAATTAGGAGATCGAACATGTTCATCACGAAGAAGCATCTTTCCCGCAGAACGGTACTGAGAGGCGCCGGCGTAAGTCTGGCCTTGCCGTTCCTGGACGCCATGGTGCCTGCCTCCACCGCGCTGGCCCAGACCGCCGCGATGCCGAAGACGCGCGCCGGCTTCTTCTACCTTCCCCACGGCGCGATCATGCACAACACGAAGTATGGCCCGTCGATGGATCGCTGGACGCCCAGCGGCGCTGGCGCCGATTTCAAGCTCAGCCCGATTCTCTCGCCGCTTGAGCCCTACAAGAAGTACGTTTCGTCTTTCGGCAATCTGGAGAACGCCGCCAGCGCGGGCTCGGTTCATACGTTGAATCCCGCCACGTGGCTCAGCGCTACGCGTCCGGACACCGGAGGCCCCCGCGCCCACATGGCAACGACCCTCGATCAGGTCATCGCGAGGGTCATCAGCCAGGACACTCCCCTGCCCTCGATGGAGGTGGCTTCGGAGACCACCAATCAGTCGGCGGCGGGCGGCGGCGGCAACTATACAACGTTGTCGTTCCGCGACGAGGGTTCGCCCCTGCCCATGGAGTACAACCCGCGGAAAATCTTCCTGCAGCTCTTCGGCGAAGGCGATACGCCACAGGAGCGGGCCTCGATCGGCCGCGAAACCGGCAGCATCCTCGATCTGATCCTCGACCGTACGAAGAAGCTCGAGGGCGAGTTGGGAAGCGGTGACCGGGCCGCTCTTGACGGCTACCTCGAGAGCGTTCGCGAGATCGAGCGGCGCACGCAGAAGTCGGCTGCCAAGAAGATGGACGGGATCAAAATCCCCGATGCTCCTGTCGGGGAACTGGACAAGTTCGACGAGCAGGTGAAGCTGATGTTCGATCTGATCGCTCTCGCCTATCAGGCCGACCTCACCCGCGTGGTTTCCTACATCATGGTCTCCGAGGGCACCAACCGGACCTATAACCATATCGGCGTTCCGGATGCGTTCCACCCCGTGTCGCACCACGCCAACGACATGGAGAGAATCAACAAGCTGGTGAAGATCCAGACGTGGCACGTGGAGAAATTCGCGGAGTTCATCGCCAAAATGGGGACAACGCCGGATGGCGACGGAACGCTGCTCGACCATGCGGTCTTCATGTACGGCTCGAACATGAGCAACAGCGACCTGCACAACAACTATCCGGAGCCGAACATCCTGGTGGGTGGCGCGAACGGCAGGATGAAGCTTGGCGGCCGGCACATCCTGCTGCCGGAGCACACGCCGATCGCGAATCTTCACCTGACAGTGCTGCAAAAGGTGGGGATCGAACGCGAGAAGTGGGCCGACAGCACCGGCGTGATTGCAGGGGTCTAGGATGCATCGCAGAGAACTCTTGAAGAGCGTAATAGCGGGCGCAGTTACGCGGCTTCTTCCAGCTCAGCGTCTCGCGGACAACATGTTGGTGGTGGACGGAGGGGGCGCCAATGTTCTGGCTTTTTCCACGGGTGATGGATTCGTTTTGGTGGATGGGGGCGCTCCCAAGTCCGGCGACAAGGTGATGGCGGCTCTGAAAAATGCGAGAGTGCAGACTCTCTTCAACACCCACTACCACACCGATCAGACGGGCAACAACGAAATGTTCGCCGCGGCCGGGGCGAAAATCATCGCGCACGAGCGCACGCGCCAGTGGATGTCAGCCGACTACTGGGTTGAAGCGGAAGAACGCTATGAGAAGGCGCGTCCCAAAGCTGCCCGCCCCACCGAAACTTTTCTGACTACGGGTTCGCTGAAAGCGGGCGGCGAACAGATCGACTACGGCTATCTTCTTCTCGCCCACACCAACGGCGACATCTACGTCCACTTCAAGACCTCGAATGTTCTTGCGGTCGGCGACGTCGCATCGCCGCTGCGCGATCCGGCGCTCGATTACTATACCGGAGCCTGGATTGGCGGCCGCGTGGACGCGATGGACACCCTTCTCGCGCTCTGCAACGATCAGACGAAAATCGTGCCCGCGTATGGCCTCGTCATGACCAAAGCCGAATTCAAGGCGGAGCGCGACATGATGGAAGAGGTTCGGGCGCGCCTTTTCAAGCAGGTTCGCGAAGGCGACGGCCCGAAAGACATGCTGGAGGCAGGCGTTCTGAAGAACCTCCCGCGCACCTGGAAAGATCCATCCAAATTCCTGTATGACGCGGCCAAGGGTCTCTGGGCTCACCATGACAAACTGGACCCCAATGTCGTTTAGCATTTCCGACTGCCGGAGCAAAGCATGAACGTTTTCATTCTCGCCGTTTGTTGTGCGACCGTTGCCGCCGCCCCTGTGTTGGCGCAGGCTCAGAAGGATTCTCTGGCCAATCTCATCCAGACGGGAAACCGCAAGGCAGCTCTGGAGCGGATCCGGGCGGGCGCGGATGTGAATGAGGCGCAACCCGACGGGACCCGCCCGGTGCACTGGGCCGTCTACCGGCTGGACCATGAGCTGCTCGCGGCGCTGATCGCGAAGAAAGCGAAAGTGGACGTCGCCAATGAGTTCGGCGCCACGCCCATCGCGGAAGCGGCACAGCTTGCCGACGCCACGATGGTGAAGATGCTGCTCGACGCCGGCGCGGGACCCGAAGGCGCCAATCAGGATGGTCAGACGGCATTGATGCTGGCGATCAAGACGGGGGAACTGCCCATCGTCGAAATGCTGATCAAGGCCGGGGCCAACGTCAACACGGTGGAAAAACTGGATCGCCAGACGCCGTTGATGTGGGCTGCGGCGGCGTCGAAGAATGCGCCCGGGATGGTGAAGATGCTTCTGGCGAAAGACGCCAACGTCAAGGCGCGGGCGAAGTACAGCGACTGGCCGAGCCAGATTACGTCCGAGCCGCGCGCGCAGTATCGGCCCGTCGGCGGGCTCACTCCGTTGCTTTATGGAGCACGCAACGGCTGCTACGCCTGCATCGAGTCGATGATCGGGGCGGGCGCCGATGTCAATCTGCCGACTCCCGAAGGCGTGTCTCCGCTGATGATTGCGCTCGATAACGAACATTACGATGTCGCGAAACTGCTGCTGGATCACGGCGCGAATCCGAACCTGTGGGATTGGTGGGGCCGCACGGCGCTCTACATCGCCGTCGACCGCAGGGAAGCCGCGGGCGGTGCAGGGCGCGGCGGTGGACGAGGCGGGCGCGGCGGCGGGGAGGATCCCGCGGCGCAGCGCAGTTCGGGTCCGCGGGTTTCCAGCATGGAAATCATCACGGCGCTGCTGGCCGCGGACGTCGATCCGAATCCGCAGCTCAATATGCACCGGCCCAGCCGCGGAGGCAACAGCGGACGCTTCGTCGAGAATCAGCTGAGTACGGGGTGCACGCCTTTGTTTCGCGCAACTCAGGGTAACGACATGGAAGTGGTGAAGGCCCTTCTCGCGAAGGGAGCCAACCCCAATATCAACACGATGGGTCTGACGTCATTCCTGATCGCTGCCGGCGTCGGCCCTGGTAGCCGTGGCGGGACTGGCCTTGCGGCCGCGGGCGCCGTCGGGGGCGCGGCGAACATGGCGCTGATGGACCTGCTGCTTCAACACGGCGCCGATCTGAACGCTCAGATCACCGGCACCCAAACCTACTCCATGCGTGTCTCCCGGGCACCCTCTTCGAACGAAGGCTTTACGGCTCTCCACGCGGCGGTGCAGGGCGGTAAGACCGATATGGTGCGTTACCTGGTGGAAAAGGGAGCGAATACCGGGCTCGTTGACGCCGACGGCCGCAAGCCGATCGATCTGCTCAATGGCGGTGGGCGGGGTGTAGCAATTCAGGCGATTCCTCCGGCCGCGGGAGCGCCCGCTGCCGCCGCCGGGCGCCCTGGGAGCGGCGCGGGTCGCGGCGCCCCGGGCGGAGGCGCAGTCCCGGCAGCAAGCGCAGCCGAGATTCGCGCCATTCTGGAGAGCGCGACGGCTAAGAAGTAACCGGCGTCGGGGTCATAACTGCCCCGCCGCTTTCAGGCCGGCGGCGAAAGTGGCGAGCGACATTACGAGCGTCAGAGGCTTGCTGATCAAAGGCACAGCGCCGAAATTAGTGTACCAGCGGGCCGCGCGGTCGTCCTTTGCATCGATGATGAACACAACGCCCCCGACTTCCGCCGCCGCGCGCAGGCAGCGGCGCGCGGCAGCTGCGAGGAGCTGGCCACCGAGACCCTGTCCCTGCCAGCGGAGGTCGGTAGCAATGCGCGCGAGCCGGAAGCCGGGCACATCGTGACGGGCGAGGCCGCGGCGAACCAGCTCCGGCGTGTCGGCGTAAGCCATCGCGCCCGGAGCCAGGCTGTAGAACCCAAGGATAGCCCGGTTGTCTGCATTATCGATTGCGAGAATGCTTTTCGCCGCCCCGGATTCATGGCCCTGGCGGGCGTAACGCTGCAAAAAATCGTTCATGGACGGGTCGCCGCAGTCGAAAGACTTCCGATCGTGGTTTTTCGAGATCGGCTCGTCGTGCCGGGCGGGTAGGCTCATCCTCGCTTCTTCTTCAGCTTCGGCAGCGCGGCAATAGCTGCCCGCAGCCTGGCATTAGGCACAGGCGGGTTTTCAAGCAGGTTCAACACGAGGAGGCTGTCGCGCTCCGACAGAACGATACGTTCGGATTCCTCGATCACAGCCCTGGCCTCCCGCAAGGCGGGTTGCAGAACGAAGTCTGTGAGATCGGTGTGCTTCAACGCCGCCGCCCGCATGAGCGTAGCCTTCTGCTCCGGCCGCAGCCGGAGGTTCATTCGCTTGTTGTCGTCCACGGCCGCTCTGGGCATATTCACCTCCTCAGGTACTTATTCAAAGCGTACACTACGGAAAGGCCGGCGGCAGAACTTGATAAAATCCCCTTGCCGCAGAGAGGTTTCCAACATGACAAAAGACAGCCGTAAACAGGCACAATCGCGCCGACGCTTCCTCGCCTTGAGCACGACCGCGGGCGCGGCCGCGGCGGGGTTCGCCACCGCTCCCGCCGGTGAATCTCTCTTCGCACAGACTACGGCGCCCGGCGGCCCGCTGGACGAGACCACCACCGCTCTCGTCAACGGCAAGATCCATACCATGGACGCCGCCAATACGGTGGTCAGCGTGGTGACCATCCGCCACAACCGCATCGTGAGCGCGGGCGGGCTCCCGCCGAAAGCCGGGCCCGGCATGCGCGTCATCAACCTCGGCGGACGCACCGTCGTTCCCGGGCTCGTCGAGCCGCACATCCACATCGTGAGTCTGGGAAACCGTCCCGGATACCATACCATCCTCGAAAACACGAACTCGATCCGCGAAGTGCAGGAGGCGCTGGCCGCGCGGCGCAAGGAGGTTCCTGAAGACGCCTGGATCACTTCCATGGGCGGCTGGATCCCGCACCAGTGGACCGAACGCCGCCAACCCACACTGGCGGAATTGGACGCGGCCGTTCCGGACCGCCCCGTACTGCTCTACGAACGCTTCACCGGACCGGCCGTCACCAACAGCCTCGGGAAGAAGTTCTTCGACGCCGCCGACGCCGCCGCGCCCGCCCACCCTGAAATCAAAAAGATCAACGTGGCGGCCAACGGCTCGATCGCGGCGGCCGGATTTACCGGAGGCGGACCCGCCGCTTCCGCGCTCTTCCTGCTGCGCCGGATGCAGACGTTCGCGGATAAGAAACGCAGCACCATGGACGCCATGCGGTACTCTGCCAGCGTCGGGCTGACCTCGAATCTCGATCAGGTTCTGTTTCCTACGCCAGGGCCGCTTCATCCCAACCAGATCCTGTCGAACCTGGATCAGTACCGCATGTACGATGCCTGGCTTGACCTGCACCGGGAGGGCAAGACAATCGTCCGGCTGCAGACGAATTTTCTGCAGAATCAAAGCGACCCGGCGTTACCCGAATTGAAAGAGCGGCTGCGCAATCAGTTTCCGTTCTTCGGCGACGACATGATGCGGACGGGCGCTATCGGCGAATGGGCCGCCCCGCTCGGGAGCGGCGCCGCATGGAGCGAAGCGCAGCGGCTCGTCGGTCAGGCGGGCTGGCGCAATGAGAACGCGGTGCAGAATCTTGCCGGTCTGCGACAGGTGGTTGAGTCATGGGAAGCGGTGAACCGGGAGTTCAACATCACCCAACTGCGCTGGGCGGTTCACCACGTGCCCGAAGTCAACGCGGACCTTCTCACGCGCCTGAAGGCGATGGGCTGCGGCGTCGAGATGGGCGCGTTTCGCTGGGTGACATCGACGGATCCGAAGATTGTGGCCGGTCCGCCGTTCCGCACGATTTTCGATCACGGTATCCAGGCCGGCATGCACGGCGATGGCGTGCACATCGCGCCGCTCAATCCCTGGCTGCACATTTATTACGCGGTCACGGGCCTCAACTCGCTCGGCGATCAGGTCAACGCGGGCCAGCATCTCACGCGCGAAGAAGCGATCCGTCTGTTTACCCGCAATAACAGCTGGTTCCTCCGCATGGAAGACAGGATCGGGTCAATCGAGCCCGGCAAACTGGCCGACCTCGCGGTGCTGGATCGCGACTACTTCACGGTGCCGGATGCCGATATCAGGAGGGTGCGTTCCGTGCTCACGATCGTCGATGGAAAAATCGTCCACGACGCCGGGCGTATTGTAATCCGGTTCCTTCAACGTGTGTTTAGCGCGGGGCGCCGCCGCCTCGCACGGGAGGCGGATTGCGTTCGAACACTTCGAGGTTCATGCCGTTGGGATCCTGGACGAAGAT
Organism: Terriglobia bacterium; assembly: GCA_963764845.1. Taxonomy (GTDB): domain Bacteria; phylum Acidobacteriota; class Terriglobia; order Bryobacterales; family Bryobacteraceae; genus BOG-234. The sequence continues at coordinate 428,438 of CAVXUE010000005.1, forward strand.
GGTGAAGGTGCCGCCGCCGAAGTCGACAATGTCTTCGTTGGCCGAGATGATCGGGGTTCCGGCCGCCTTCATGCGGGCAATGGCGGGCCGCTCTTCATTCACCTGAATGCACATCGCGGGGGCGCCCGGATCGCGCACTCTCATCTGAAATTTCGTGCGCGGCACGCCGCGGAATTCCGTGAATTCGATCCTCGCCATCTGCGGGCCCGGCATCATGCCCGACAACCTGCGGAATTCAGTTCCGGCGGGCGCACCGTAGAGCTGGAGCATCGCCGGGTCCTTTGAAAACGCGGACGGTCCCGCGAGTTCGATGCCTAACTGGCCGGTGTAGAATTTCGCGGTCGCTTCGGCGCTCTCCATGGTGTAAGCCATCGAAACGCCGTAGACGTTGCTGGCCGGCGCACCATCCGACGGCGCTTCCTGAACCAGTTGGAGGAAATAACCGTCGGGATCGCGCAGGAGGATGGAGCGTGCCTTCCCCTTCGCGGTGGAAATTTCGACGGGAGACCCTCCGGTGGTCACGATGGGAGCGTTGGCCTTCTTCGCATTGGCGACGAGGCTGTCGATATCGCGCACGTAAAAGACGAGGCTGGCTGCGCCGGGGTCGGTGTACTTCGCCTGAGCGGCCTTGCGTTCGAGGCCCTTGAAGTGAGTGAGTTCAAAACGCAATCCTCCGGGCAATGAGAGCATCGACAGGCGCAGCGTCACGCCCGGTGCGTTGGTGAGCAGCGGTACCGCGGTGTTGCGGAAATCGGAAGGATTGCCGTTGATGTCGAACACGGCGCGATAGAACGCGAGCGTTGTATCGAGGTCCTCGACCGCGTGGATCGCGTGAGAGAGGGCTTTTGTGATGGGCGGGGTTTGCCCGGCGGCCAGGGCCGGCAGGAGCAACGCGAGTGTGGAAACCAACCGTGTCATGCTCGATGCATCGTATCCCATTGAAATATCTGAGTCAATGCTGACAGGGGCTTCCGCGTCAAGAAGCAACTCACCCGCAGGTCTGTTTTCGTTTCCTCTGCACGGACACCAGGCTCTAATGTCCGGGTTTCGGCTCGTCGGCTGGATTGAAATAGCGCGTGTCGGTCGGACCATACCCCGAGATTTGCACGATGACAGCGTCCTTGTCCGTGCGGGCGAAGTGGTTATGAGCGCGCGGCTCCGAATAGACGCTGCCGGGTGGCAGCTTCTTGAGAGAGGTCGCCTCGAAATGGTCGCCATAGCCGAAATACCAGGTGCCTGAAGCTACCGTCGCCATGCGATCGTCGCGGTGCGAATGCGCCTGAATCGTCGTGTGCGCCGGCACGAACAGCAGGATCGAATAAAAACCCGCCTTGGCCGGGTCGCCGAACAGCACTTTAGTGTGAATGCCGGCGAGGCCCGAGCTTCCGATCTGACTGCCGTCTGCCGCGCCGCCGCCCATCTCCGTGGGAAGCATGCGCATCTCGGTCAGCGACTGACCGCACAAAAGCGACGCAAGCGACAGCCCGGCCAAAACTTTCATCCTCCTCATCAGCTCCTTTCGGATTGATTGAATCAAGGGATCAAGCCCGCTCTCCGGCTTTGCCGTCGCGGCGCGGATTCCAATCGCTGCGAACAGCAGCAGCACGATGAGTTGCGTTATCTGGAAAGGTGGCTCCGACTGCGTCGGCGCCATGGCGCTCAGTGCCGGAACCCGGCGAAAGAGCTGGACGAACAGCACGAAAACATTGAAATAGAGCGCCATCACGGCGGCGATCGCAAAGGTCCGGCGCCAGGCCCCCTGGAGATGATGGCGATAGATCGAAAGGCTCGCGACGATAAGAACGATCAAAGAGAGGACGCCGAGGATCTGGGCGGGCGTGACGCCGTGAAACGGGAAGAGGAAGCCCGTCAGGCTTGTCGCCGCCGTCGTCGCCAGGAAGGCCTGCGTCCATCGATCGTATGTCTTCCCTTTCAGCAATCCGTAGATCGCGACGACGCCCGAGCCGATTCCGGCCAGACTCAGGAGGACATGAAAAACGGTGAATGCATTCAGGATCATGGTTCTCTTTCTCTCCGATCAAGCCGCGCCCGGCTCAGAGGAACTTCATCAGCGCCTCGGCCGTCTCCCTCGGTGTTCTCCTCCAGAATCCAGTGGCCCGTGTTCTTGAGCACGATCACCGTGACATTTCGGGCCACCGATTTCATCTGTGCGCCCAGCACCGCGCCCAGCGACTTCTCGCCACCGATCGCCAGAACCGGCATTGTCAGCGGGGTCCGCGCAAGCTGCGCAAAATCCGTCGCCGCCTGGTTGAAGGAAACGAAATACGCCCAGCCCGCCTTCATCCGCCCCGGCCGCGCATAGGCGGCCGCGTAGGCTTTCCTGTCGGCTTCGGGGATGGAGCGGGTCTTGTCGGCGGCGAAGTCGTTCCAGAAATAGTCGAAGTAGAGACGCTCTCGTCCGCGCACGAGCGCTTCCGGCGTCGGCCCGTTGAAGCGGAAATGCCAGATGCCCGGATTGTTGTAGACGGCTTCCCAGCCGGCGACGCCGGGGAGAAAGGCATCCATGACCACCAGCTTTGTGGTTTCGGCGGGGTACATCGCCGCATAGGCGTAAGCGACCATCAGGCCGATGTCGTGCCCCACCACCTCGGCTTTCTGAAGACCCAGCGAAGACATCAGCGCGTGGATGCGGACAGCCGCCGCTTTCATATCGAGCCCGTCCGCGGGTATGGCGGAGTCGCCTATCCCTGGCAGGTCCGGAGCGACGACAGTGAATCGTTCCGCGAGGGACGGCATCAGGGGCCTCCACATCAGCGAGGTCTCTGCGTAGCCGTGAAGCAGGAGAAGAGGCGCACCGTGCCCGGACGTCAGGTAATGCAGCTTGACGCCCGAAACTTCGGCATCACGCGCCGCAACCGGTTCGGCGGCCCAGGCGCTTGTGGACACGGCGGCGAAAAACAGCACCGCTGCGGTTACGTGCCGCAAGCGCGGCGGCAGCATCTCGGCTTTCATATTCCAGACTGTACAATCCAGAACAGGCCCCTGTCAAACAACCCGATGCATTATGGAATCAAGAGATGGCTCGACCCAGGGAATTTGACGAGAAACGCGCGCTGGCCGCGGCGATGAATGTCTTCTGGCGTCAGGGCTACGAAAACACCTCGCTCGAAGCCCTGATGCGCGAAATGGGCATTGCCAGACAGAGCTTGTATGACACGTTCGGCGACAAGAGGACGCTTTACTTCAAGGCGATGGCGCTTTACCGCGCGCGAACAAACTCATCGCTGCGCGAGGCGCTGACCCGCGCGCCGACGGTGAAAGAGGGGGTCAGGCGGGTTCTGCTCGGGCTGGCCGCCGAGTCGCGGGAGCAGCACGAGCGCGGCTGCCTCCTCCTGAGCGCGAACATGGAGCGCGCCGCCGATGACGCAGAGATCGCACGGTTCCTGGAGGACAACCAGAGGGAGGTTGAATCTATCTTCGCCGAGGCATTGCGTCGGGGGCGGCGCAGCCGCGAGCTTACCGGGGAGACCGATGCGAACGCGCTGGCGAAGTTCTTCGTCGCGACGATTCAGGGCATGCGCGCAATGGCGAGACTGAAATCGGATCGCCGGGCACTGCGTCAGGTTGCGGAGATCGCGCTGGCAGTCTTCGATTCGCCGGTCAATCGGAAATCAAGAACGGTATGATTTTGTTCCCGTGCCGCCTGTAGATCCTGAAGTCGGAGTTCCGGGAGAACACTCTTGTGAAGTCGGGCTCACGTCAACGCAATCCGCGTCAAGGAACGGAACGCCGACAATACGCCAAAAGTGCTTTGTTCAACGACTACCGGCTGAAAGCCGATGGAATCCGGTTGCGACTGAAACTCGCCTGAAGCGAGTGGCGCGCGCACTCCTGCGTGCCGTGTACTCACATCGACACCCAGTGCCCAGGTAAAAAAATGCGTCGAGAGAGTCTCGACGCGGCACTGCTGAGAGCGTACGCCACGAATGCACACAGCGCTCAAAGCGGACCGGCTGAAAGCCGGTGGGCTAAGACCCGGTGATGGAATCGGCATTGGTTTCTTCTCTCCAGGCAGGCGAGTGTGACCTATAATTGGCAGGAGTTAATCCAACTGTCAAAGGAGTCTGTATGCCTACTATTACCACCAGGGACGGCGTTGAGATCTTTTACAAGGATTGGGGTTCAGGGCAGCCGATCGTGTTCAGCCATGGCTGGCCGCTTTCGGCGGATGACTGGGATAACCAGATGATGTTCTTTCTGGGCAAGGGGTATCGCGTGATCGCGCACGACCGGCGTGGGCATGGGCGCTCGACGCAGGTGGCCGATGGGCACGATATGGACCATTACGCGGATGACCTGGCGGCGCTTACGGCGCATCTGGGGTTGAAAGATGCGATCCATGTCGGGCACTCGACCGGCGGTGGTGAGGTAGTGCACTATCTGGCCCGGCGTGGGCAACAGGACGTGTACAAGGCTGCGATTATCAGCGCGGTGCCGCCGCTGATGTTGAAGACGGATGCCAATCCGGAGGGCCTGCCGAAGTCAGTGTTTGACGGTCTGCAGGCGCAGCTTGCGGCGAATCGGTCGAAGTTCTATCGCGACCTGCCGGAGGGGCCTTTCTATGGATTTAACCGGCCGGGAGTGAAATCCGTCGAGGCCACCATCGCAAATTGGTGGCGGCAGGGGATGATGGGCGGCGCCAAGGCTCACTATGACGGGATTGTGGCCTTCTCGCAGACGGACTTTGCGGAAGACCTGAAGAAGATCACGATTCCGGTGCTGGTGATGCATAGCGAGGACGACCAGATCGTTCCGTATGTGGCGGCGGGACCGAAGTCGGCAAAGCTGCTGAAGAATGCGACGCTGATTACCTATAAGGATTTCCCGCACGGCATGCCTACTACGCAGGCGGAGAAGATCAACGCCGACCTGCTGGCATTCCTCAAGAGCTGAAGCTATACCTTCCGGATGATCTCAAACGCCTGACGAGAGAAGGGTTTCCCTTCGGACGCAAATCAGTCATACTGCCTGCTTGACCGGCGGACGCATGACGAATTGGCAGCGATGGATTCGGCAACCGCAGACCACCTGGCTGCGCAAAGCGACCTTCCAGGTTCACCTGTGGAGCGGGATCGCCATCGGCCTCTACGTGCTCTTGGTCAGCGTGACAGGCAGCGTTCTCGTTTACCGAAATGAACTCTACCGGGCGGCGACACGCGACCCGATCGTGCGTGATCTGCGTCGGGCGCACGGTTAACCGAAGCGCAATTGAAGGAGTGCGGCACTGCGCGCGTATCCCGGATACACGTGTCCTCAACGTCGGCCTGGAGCCGGAATCCCGGCAAGGCCGTCAACGTTTCCCTCAAGGACGGAAACAGCCGGAAAAACCGTCAGTTCAATCCCTACACCGGAGCGGATTTGGGCGATTCGGTGCCGCTCGGGATCACGCTCGTTTCGAAGCTCCTCGAGTTGCACGACGATCTGCTGGGCGGTCCGACGAGGCCGCATGGTCAATGGCATCGGCGCGCTACTGCGTAGTTGTCCTCACATTCACGGGGATTGTGGTTTGGTGGCCGGGCATAAGGGCGTGGCGGCGAAGCCTGACCGTTCAGCGCAACCTCGGATGGCAGCGCCTGATCTGGGGCCTGCACAGCATGATCGGGTTCTGGGCGTTCGGGTTCATTCTGTTATTCGGCGTAAGCGGGATTTATCTTGGCTTTCCCGAAGCGTTTTCGGATTTGGCCGACAGGATCGAGCCTCTCACCGAGGCCAATGCCCGCACGCGCGTTCTCGATCAGGTTCTTTATTGGATCGCCTATCTGCATATCGGCCGCATCAATGGCATCGGGATTCCGTGCAAAGGCCCCGGACTCTGCGACATGACGGTCAAGCTGATCTGGGCCGTCTTCGGGCTCGCGCCGGCGGCCATGTTCGTGACCGGCGCGATGATGTGGTGGAACCGGGTGGTCCGGAAGAAGCTGAAGGCGCGTTGAACGCGAAACAAATTTCTGCACGCGGTTGGCGGGGAAATCGTCTTCAGGACAAGGTAAGAAAACGAGGTGAAAAAGATGATGCGAACAATTCTGGCCCTGTTGGCCTGTTCGGTTCTCTCCTACGCGCAACATTCCCCCGCAACCGTGACGGGCAGCTATCACTTCACCACGCCCCAAACTGAGCAGAGCGTGGAGCAAGCTGCAACGCTCATCAAGGTGGTATGCGACGTTTCCGATGCGTCTGCCGATGCCCCAACCGCAACCCTGAACTTCAGCGGGCCAGCCGAGTCCATCAACTTTGCCGCATGGCTGCTCCCGCAGATCGATAAGACAACGGGCGACAACGGCCTTCACGAATACAGCTTGCCTGCGGGGGACATCGCCCGGATCGATTTCGTTTCCAACGCGCAGACCAACCAGGACATGCAGGAACTGTTGACGGTCCTCCGCACCGTGGCTGACGTCCGGAAGGTTTACGCGATCACCGCAAATCGCGCGATGGTCCTGTGCGGTCCGGAGTGGCAAGTCGCGTTCGCCCACTGGATCATAGACCAGCTCAATCAACCCGCCGGACAAAAGCCGGACCCAACGCCACGGGCCTTCACGGTCGGCGGTCCGGATTACAAGGGAACGGGTCATGGCGCCCGCGTGAATTTTCTGGCCAGCGCGACTTCGCCGCGGCAAACTCAGGAGGTGCTCACAGTCCTCCGCACCGTGGGCCAAATCCAGAAGGTCTTCAGCTATACCGCGAGCCACGCTCTTGTGCTCAGAGCCGGTGACACGGATCTGGAGCGGACGGAATGGCTGATTCAGCAATTGGACCGATCGGCGGGACCTCCTTCGGCCGCAACCTATACGGCTCCGGCCGGCGACGATGTGACGCGGATCTTTTATCTGGGCAGCGCGACGCCGCAATGGATGAATGGAGCCGTCAGCGGTCTGCGATCCCAATTGAATCTCAGGAAAATGTTCTGGACTACCAGCCCCGCAAATATAATCGTTCGCGGTACGACCGACGAGATCGCCGCTGCCATGAAGTGGATGGCCATGCATAACGCGCTCAGTGAATAGAGCCCGTAATTTCATAGCATAATACCCGATAGCGGTGTTTACGATGCGACGCCTCGCCCGCGCAGGTTTGATTTCGCTCGTTGCCGGTTTGATTTCCGGCCTGCTGCCTGGTATAGTTTACTCGTCCTTTTAAAATACGCATCGAATAAGGAGAAACTATGGCCTCTGTTTTGTCCGCACCGAGTGAGAACCGCGTCGCTGTGTCAGCGACCAGACTTCTGATCAACAACCGCTGGATTCCGAGCGAATCCGGCAAGACTTTCGCGACCATCAATCCGTCGACCGGCGAGGAAATCTGCCAGATCGCCGAAGCCGACGCCGCCGATGTCGAGAAGGCCGTCAGAGCGGCGCGCGCGGCGTTCGAACACGGAGCCGTGGCGGAAGATGCAGGCGTCGGAGCGCGGGCGTCTGCTCAACCGGCTCGCCGATCTGATCGAAAGCCACGCCGACGAACTGGCGCGCGCTCGAATCGCTGGACAACGGCAAGCCGTTCGCGATCGCGAAGGCGGTCGACGTCGCGGCCACGGTCGGCTGCTACCGTTATTTCGCCGGCTGGGCCGACAAGGTCCACGGCAAGACCATTCCGATCGACGGCGATTACTTCTGCTACACGCGGCACGAGCCGGTGGGCGTGGTGGGGCAGATCATTCCCTGGAATTTCCCGATGCTGATGCAGGCGTGGAAGCTCGCGCCGGCGCTGGCCACCGGGCAATACGGTGGTGATGAAGCCGGCCGAGCAGACGCCGCTTTCCGCGCTGCGCATCGGCGAGTTGATCGTCGAAGCCGGATTCCCGGAAGGCGTGGTCAACATGCTGCCGGGCTTCGGCCCGACCGCCGGCGCCGCGATCGCGCGCCACATGGATGTGGACAAGGTCGCGTTCACCGGTTCGACCGAAGTCGGCCACCTGATCATGGAAGCCGCCGCGAAATCCAATCTGAAGCGCGTCACGCTGGAACTGGGCGGCAAGAGCCCCAACATCGTATTCGCGGACACCGATCTGGATGAAGCGGTGGAGGGCGCGCACTTCGGGCTGTTCTTCAATCACGGCCAGTGCTGCTGCGCCGGATCGCGGGTGTTCGTCGAAGAGAAGATCTACGACAAGTTCGTGGAAAAGAGCGGCGCGCGCGCGCGAAAACGCACGGTCGGCGATCCGTTCGATCCCGAAGACGGAACAGGGTCCGCAGGTGGATCAGGCGCAGTTCGACAAAGTGATGGGCTACATCGATTCGGGCCGCAGCGAGGGCGCCAAGCTCGTTTGCGGCGGCGAGCCGGGTCGGGGACCGCGGCTACTTCATCCAGCCGACGGTGTTCGCCGACGTTCAGGACGACATGAAGATCGCGCGGGAAGAGATCTTCGGACCGGTGATGAGCATCATCCCGTTCAAGAGCGTCGACGAGGTGGTAGCGCGGGCCAATCGCACCACCTATGGCCTGGCGGCGGCCGTCTGGACGCGCGACATCAAGAAGGCGCACGCGGTCGCGAACAGCGTGCGCGCCGGCACGGTTTGGGTGAACTGCTATAACGTCCTCGATACGCGTGCGCCGTTCGGCGGGTTCAAGCAATCCGGAATCGGCCGCGAGCTGGGCGAGTACGGGTTGCAGCAGTATACGGAAGTGAAGACCGTTACGATCAAGCTCTGAAGGGTTTGGGTAACGCGGAGGGCGCGGCCGGGCTTCAGAGCTCGATCCGCGCCGCTCCCGAATAAATATTGAACCGGCCTCCGCGCACGAAACCGAGCAATGTGATTCCGAAACGTCTGGCGGCTTCGACCGCGAGGCTCGACGGCGCCCCGACAGTGGCGAGAACCGGAATTGCCGCCATCACGACCTTCTGGACGATCTCAAATCCCGCGCGGCTGCTCATGAGGACGACCGATCGGTCGAACGGCAGCGCGCCTTCGCGGATGCCAAAGCCGATCAGCTTGTCGAGTGCATTGTGACGGCCCACGTCCTCTCGTAATCCGAGCAGGGTTCCGTCGGCCGAAAAAAGCGCGGCCGCGTGCAAGCCGCCGGTGCGCTCAAAGACAGGCTGCGATTCCCGCAGGATCCGGGGCAGGCGGTGGATCAGCTCGGCGCGGAAGGTGGGCGATGGCGTCCGCAGAGGCCGCCGCGGCGCAATTTCGATGGCGGCGAGAGACGCTTTCCCGCAGATGCCGCAGCTCGAAGTCGCGTAGAAATTGCGCTTGAATCGTTCGGGATCCAACTCATGGCCGGGCTTCAGTTGAACCAGGACGGTGTTCTTTTGGGCGAGAGAAATCGACGCGATCTCTTCCGGGCCTTCCACGATCCCTTCGGTGAACAGGAAACCAGCCGCAAGATCCAGATCGTGGCCGGGTGTTCGCATGGTGACCGAAACGGGCGTCTCGCCGATGCGGATTTCGAGCGGCTCCTCGACGGCGATCAGATCGTCGCGTTCGGTCAGCTGGTCATCTTCGACCGTCGCGATATGGGTGATCAGTGTGTCGCGCGCCATTTCTTACCGGGGCCTACCGGATTCTACTAAACGACTACCGGCTCAGGCGGGTAGGATGGGCTGCGACTGAAACTACCATGGGCTTTGCCCACCCCCGGCCATGAAAATGGGCGAGCCCTCCGAATCAGTTTTCAATAACTCAGGCCCATTTTCGGAGCAAAGTCGCCTGAAGTGTGGCGCACGCACTTTGCGTGCAGCGTCGGCACTCTTGCCGACGCCTCGCGCATTCGGAGAAGAAACCGGTGTCGAGAAAGTCTCGACACGGCACGCTGAGAGCGTACGCCACATCGGTCAAGGCAAAGGAACCACCCGCTAAAGCTGACCGCCTCAAAGGCGGTGGGTTTGGACCCGGCGACGGAATCTAAACGACTACCGGCTCAAGCGGGTAGGATGGGCTGCGACTGAAAGTCGACTTGCCGACGCCTGGCGCATTCGCGGAAGAAACCGGTGTCGAGAAAAGTCTCTGTCACGGCACGCTGGAGAGCGTGCGCCACATCGGTCAAGGCAAAGGAACTACCCGCTGAAGCGCTCTACGCCGCGATGCGGGTTTCAGCCGGCCGGGCGCCACGGAGGGTCTCGATAATTCCGCGCCACTTCCGCATCGCGAGCTCGATCAGATTCAACAGCAGCGCGATCCCGAGCAATGCCGGCCAGAGACGCATGGTCGAGTCAATATACTTCCCGCCGGAATCGAACAACTGCCGCGCCGCGGGATTGAACCTGCCGCCGGTCGATTGCGCAATCGATTTCAGCAGCGCTTCGTTCGAGCCGTAATCGGACAGCTCCGATTCCTGGCGATAAAGCCCGACTTCCGGGAACGACCGGCTTTCATTCAGCGGCCGCACGCGGAACAATCCTTCCAGCGAGCCGATCCGCAAACGCCCGCGATACGTTCCCGGGCGACAAGCGCGCCAGATCCAGCGGATGCCGGAAATCGCCCGGGCCCGATGACATACAGATCGGGCGGCGTGGCCGGTTCCAGAGCCCGGTCCGAAAGATGGTAATCGACCACCAGTTCCTGATTCGCGCTGTCATAACGCGCCACCGCTTCGCTTTCGTTTCCGTGCGGAAGCAGATCGCGGAAGATGTTCGTCCAGAGGCGGTCGAAGCCCGGCCAGGTCAGCCAGCTCGCGGCCCAGCGGCTCTTGGCGTCGGACGAAAACACGGCCGCGCGCCCCAGCCCGTACTGCCAGCGCACCAGCAGCGGATCGGTGCCATCCACCTGCAAGAATCTCATCCGCCGTCGGCCTGGTTTCGAAGCGCACGTATCCGGAAAGATCCGGGGCATGCTCCATGTCGACTTTGTCGAGAAGATCGGACGGATGTTTCACTTCGGCCTTGATCGGCTTTCTCGATCGCCGTGGTGCCGGTGTGCTCCTGCACGTCCTTCAGCAGAATCTGTTCGAGGCCCGCGGGATCGTTCAGGATGTAGGATTTGCCCTTTGGCGGTCGATCGCGATCTTTTCGAGATAACTGCGGTTCACATCCTGGCCGAGGCCGACGGTCGAGATGGTCACCCGATTGTTCGCCGCGTCCTGCGAAAGCCCCAGGCTGTCGCCTTCTTCCGAGATACCGTCGGTCAGCAGCACGATGTGTTTGTAAGCGGCATTGACCGGCAGAATCTTGCGATAAGCTTCGGTCAGCGCCGGGGCGATCTGGGTGCCTCCGTCGGGAATGATGCCGCTGATTTCGCGCTTGATCATCGTCTTGTTGTCGGCGCTGCGGATGGGCACGTCCCACATGAAGGAGTTGTCGAAGATCAGCACGCCGACGCGGTCGTCGGGCTTCAGATTCTCCACCACGCCGATGGCCGCGAGGCGCGCCAGTTCGATCTTCTTGCCTTCCATCGAAGACGATTTATCGATGATCAGCACGACGCAGGTGCCCTGCGGCGAGCGCGGCGGCACCAGCTTCGCCGGGAAACGTGCGCGCCAGCGGATCTTCCGGAGCGTCCTTGTGATCCACGTAGACATTGCGCTCGCCGGCGATCAACAGCGCGCCGCCGCCGCCCTGCACGAAGTCTTCGACGCGCTGTTTATCGGCCGCGGGCACCGCGTCCATATTGATGTTGTTGAAGACGACGAGCTGCGTGTCGTCGAGATCTGGCCGGCAGCGTTTTCGACTGCACGACATCGAAACGGTTGGCCGTCAGAACGTCGACGATGTGGCCTTCGGTGCCGGGCGGGTCTTCCGAAATCCACTGCACGCGGGGGCGCCGCACGGCGACGGCGTCTTCAAAACGCGATTCGCCCAGACCGGCGGCCTCGATTTTGCCGCTCAGATCGATTGCGCCCGCCGCATTCAGACTGGTCCGGATGCGGACGCGGTTTTCGCCCGCTTCGAGCGCAATCTGGTGCGAACCGATCTGCTTGCCTTCCGCCGATAAGCTCGACCGTCGCGGCAACGGCGCGCGGGGAAAAGATGGTCAGATCGACCGGGAAGCGCTCGCCGGTGAAAACGGCGCCGGGAATCCCCACCGCTTCGGTCTTCAATTGCGGCTGCGGCCGGCCGGCCAGCGCGATCGTGTCGATCGGAACGCCCAGTTCTGCTGCGCCTGCCAGGCCGCGCGCGTGACCGCTCCGTCGTTCTCATTGCCGTCGGTGATCAGAGCGATGCGATGCAGCATGCCCGCGGGCAGCGATGCCAGCGCCTGGCGGATGGGCGCCTCCAGATTCGTGCCGCGGCCGTCCATGCCCGGAGTGTGGACCAGCTTGAAATCCGCTTCCTTCTCGATCGAGCGAGCGCGGCGCGCGCGCGAACGGAATCACGTCGATCCGATTGCTGCCGCGGGCGCCGATTGATCTGCTTCAGCAGCGCGCTCTCGCGGCTGAGATCCGCGTCGGTGACGCTGGCCGAGGTGTCGACCAGGACCGCCAGCGCCACCTTGCGCTCGCGAAACGTAATGAGCGGTTCGGCAAGCGCCAGGATCACGGCGACGATCATCGCCGCTTTCAAAAGCAGATGAGCGTGGCGCGGCTGCCGGCGCCACTCCCAGGCCAGCCAGGCGAGCGGCAGGGCGAGAAGCAGAAGCAGGACCCAGGCGCGGTCGAAAGTCATGCGGCTCGCTCCAGCTTCGGGCTTGACCACGCGCAGCCGCAGCGGCGAGATAACGGCCGTAGGCGATCCATTCGGCGATCAGCACGATGCGCGCCGAGCGGCCGCGAGGAACGGCCACCAGTCGCGATTGCGCCGCAGCGCGTCATTCCATGCCGGGATGCCGTGGCGCGCGCTGGCCGGCGGCGTCCATTTCACGTCCCACATTTCCGGCAGCGTCAGCGAATAGACGCGTTCGGAATTCCCCGCGATCACGCGCACACGCGACGCTTCTCCCGCGAAGAACTCACCGCTTTGTCGCGAACGTTGAACGGCAGGTTGACGCCGGAATCGGTCAGGACCTGCACCGCGGTTCGCTTTGCCTGCGACAGCGGCATCGACACCGCGCCCGCGCTCTGCGTTCCCACATCGACATCGCGGAACACATCCGGCGCGACCCAGCGCAGGACATTGGCGAGCAGCAGCGGCGTCGCCAGTTCGTAGCGCATGGCGCCCGCGAAGGGATCGAAGCCCATGACGACCGTTCTGTTCTTGCCGTCCGCCGAAACGCTGGCAAGCATGATGGGCCCTTTGTCGACTTCGGCGAGGCGGATGTCGTTCGGGACCGGGCTCGAAAATCGACGCCTGGCTCGATCTGGACATCGCGCGCGCGCAGGCCGAGCGTCAGGGGCTGATCGGGAGTCCACTGCAGCCCTTCGGGATGATCGACGCGCTGCTTGATCGGCGACCGGCGGCTGGTCGACGGGAGGATCGATCCAGAGCACATCTGCCCGGCGGCGCGCGCCGGCGGGCGGAAATCGATGCAGGATCACGAGGCCGGCTTTGCTTGTCCGGGTTCCGGTCTGTATTGCGGCGGTTGGGCGGAACTCGGCGATCACGCGCGGATCGGACGCAAGCGCGGGGCGCAGGGCATCCGGCTGATCGGAGTAAACGACCACGTGCAGGCTGCGCAGTTCCGGCAATTCGAGCGCGGCGTAATTATCGGCGCCGAAAGCGTCCTTCGGATAGAGCCGCGCTTCGAGAATTCCCGCCGCGCGCGTGTGCACGGTGAACGTGGCTTCGCGCTCTTCGCCCGGCGGCAGTTCGAGCGGGCGCGAGCCTTGCGGGAACATTGCCGAAGTTGAGCGTGATGTTGACCGACTTCGGCCGCCTGCCGTAATTGCGCACGCGGACCAGAACATCCCAGGTGCCGGTGTCGGTGGCGGATCGCCGCGCGTCGACGCTGCGCAGGCCGCTGTTCTCGATGTTGTCGTCGATCGCCAGCACGCGGAACGCGGGGATGTCCGGCAGCGACAGGTTATTCGCTTCGCGCGCCGAAATGCGGCCCGGGCCCGACATAGACGATCTCGCCCGGGAGCGATCCGCTGCCGCGCTGCAACTGGCTGGCGAACTGAAGGCTCTGCGAGAGATTCAGGGCGGTCGCGCCGGGCTGCGATTCGAGAATGGCGCGCGCGACGTTGCGGCGGTCGAGTCTCCCAGGAGGTTGCGGGAGTGGCGAGGGCATCGGCGCGGACGAGCAGCACGCGGTCGGCGGCGGGCACGGCGCGCAGCCAGCCGAGGGCGTTGGCGCGGGCCAGATCCATCAGCGTGGCATCGTTGCGGTTGGGCGCAGGGCAGCAGCGCGCCCATCCAGGCGGAGGTATCGAGCACCAGCACGTGATCGCGCCGCGCGTTCCTGGCTGCCGCCGAACTGGAATTCGGCGATGGCGAGAAGCAGCAGCAGCCATGCCGAGCAATTGCAGGAACAGCGAAAGAGGCTGCTGGATTCGGTTGCGGCGCGTGACCGGAGCGGCTTTGCCCGGTTCCACCCAGAAGCGCAGCGTGGAAACGACCTGTTTGCGGCGCGTGCGGTCGAGCAGATAGAGGGCCACGGAGAAGGCCGCGACCGCGCCGAAGAGCGCGATGAACTGGCCGAGGCTGAGGTTGAGGAATTCCATGTCCGCTTCACGTCAATGCTACAGCGCTAGTGGCCTAGCGCTACAGCTATGCTCCGCGTCCGCACCATCGTTCCGAAAATCGCTTCTTCGAGCGGCATCGAGGTCGGCAGTCCCGTGTATTTCCCGTCGTTTCGCAGCGCGACTTCTTTAATACCGGCCGAAAAGGCGTCGAACGCCTCAGTGTATCTCCGGCGCGCTTCGTCATCCACTTGTATGCGCAGATGTCCGCCGCTTTCGGCGTCCGTCAGATCGACTTCGCCGTTCCAGGGCGGCGTGCGGTCTTCATCGGACCAGAGCTGGACCAGCATCAATTCGTTGCCGTAATCGGCCAGATACTGAAGCGCCTTTTCGCAGCCGGAATCGTCCAGAAAATCGGAAATCACGATCACCAGACCGCGCTGCGGATACTCGTTCAGGTACTCGCCGCACCACGGTGAGAAAGTCGGTGACGCCGCCCGGTTTGAGCGCTTCCAGAAACTCGGCCACCAGGCGGTAACGATGCCGGCCGCCGCCGGAAATCTTGCCTTCGCGCAATCGCGAGGCGAAGGGCAGAACCTGAATCGTATCCAGCCGCACCAGGCCGACGTAGCAGAGCGCCGCCGCCAGCTGGCGCGCAAAAGTGAATTTCTCGCCGGTCCCCGGCCGCCATGGAAGCCGAAGTATCGAGCAGCATCCGCACCGGCACGCGCGGCTCGATCTGGAACATCTTGAGAAACATCTTGTCGAGCCGCATGTAGGCGCGCCAGTTCACCGCGCGCAGATCGTCGCCCTGATGGAAGTGGCGATGATCGAGAAATTCCTGGCCGCCGCCGGCGAAGCGCGACCGGTTGTGGCCGCCGACGAGACCGGCGAAGGAACGCTGCCAGTGGATGGTCAGGCGCTCCAGGCGTTCCAGAAATTCCCGGTCCAGCAGGGGCTCGTTCGGCAAATGCAGGCCTCTAAAGTCCTATGCGGCGGAGGCCTGGACGGTTACGCCCGAGATGATCGCGGTGAGGATGGAATCGGCCGTCTTGCCATCGGCATGCGCGTCGAAGTTCAGAATGATGCGGTGGCGCAGCACGGAGGGCGCGAGTTCCTTGATGTCGTCGACGCTGAGATGGAAGCGGCCGCGCAGCAGGGCCAGCACGCGCCCGCATTCGACCAGCGCCTGCGCGCCGCGCGGCGAACTGCCGTAGCGGATGTACTTGCGCGCCAGTTCGTGCGCTTCCTTCTGATCCGGCTGCGTGGCCATCACGAGCTGCACCGCGTAATCCTGCACGTGCGGGGCGATCAGCACTTCGCGGCACACGGAGCGAAGCTGCAGCACGTCGTCGCGATCGAGCACGGCGTGAACCGTGGCGTCTTCGCGCGCGATGGTGCGCTCGACGATGCGCGAGAGCTCGAGCGCGCGACGGGATAGGTGACCAGGATCTTCATCAGGAACCGGTCGAGCTGCGCTTCGGGAAGCGGATAGGTGCCTTCCATCTCGATCGGGTTCTGGGTGGCCATGACGAGGAAGGGCGATTCGAGCTCGTGCGTCACGGTGCCGCTGGTGACGGTGCGCTCCTGCATGGCTTCGAGCAGCGCGGATTGCGTCTTCGGCGTGGCGCGATTGATTTCGTCGGCCAGCACGAGATGCGCGAAGATCGGGCCGGGCTGGAAGCGCAGCATCTTGTGGCCGCGGTCGTCGGTCTCCATGATCATGCTGCCGACGATATCGGCGGGCATGAGGTCGGGCGTGAACTGGATGCGCGAATAACGCAGGCTGAGAGCGCGCGCGAGGGTGCGCAGCAGGGTGGTCTTGCCGAGGCCCGGAACGCCTTCGAGCAGCACATGTCCGCCGGCGAGCAGGCAGATCAGGACGCCATCCACCACGCTCTGCTGGCCTACGATGATCTTCGCGATCTCGTCGCGAACCTGGTTTAGTTTTGCGACCGCCGGACTCGCGGCTGCTTCAATTGGCATGAGTTTGATTCTATTCGATGAAGCCGCCCTCATCAGGGGCGCGACTTTTGGAGGTCGCGTTTCCGAGGGCTGCGCTGCCCTGCCGGAGCGTCGAAGGTCGATTATCTCACGCCAATCGGCATCGGCATTACCAGCGGTATGCTTTGCGGGTGGTGTCGACGCAGCCTCTTTCCCCTCCCCTGATGACGTACTCTGAAAGCAGGAGCCGCCGCAATGGAAGCGCATCTCACCCCCGACGTACAAGCGAAGCTTGAACAGATGGCGCGGGAGACCGGACGCCGCAGCGGCGAGCTGGTGGAAGACGCTGTGATTGGCCTGTTCGATGAGCTGGCCTTCACGCGGGAAATGCTCGACCGTCGCTACGACGATTTGGAAAGTGGACACGTCCAGCCGATCGACGGCGAGGAGGCTTACCGCCGCCTGATGGAAAAGACCGAAGCGCAACGCCGGCACCGGCCCGCGTGAGATAGAGCCGATCTCAGCCGTTGGTTCCGCGGCGAGCCAGCCACCAATTCAGAACGGCGGGCAGTTCGAGCAACTCGTGCAATCGGCGCGAATCCCTTAGTTGGTCGTTTCAGAAGTACGTGCGCGCATTTCGTCCATGGTGGGCTAGCGTCGACACGATTGTCGACGCGGCACGCAGAGTGCGTGCGCCACGGTTCGATACGAGAGCGGGCGTATTATAAGGGCAATGGTTGAATCTATAACCCGCAGAGAGACCCTGAAGAAAGGTCTCGCCGCCGCCAGCCTGCTCGCGTGGATGCCCGAATGGGCGGTGCCGGCGCTTGCCCAGGGAGAAACGGATATCCCATTCACGGATTATCCGGCAAACTACAACCCGAACGGCAATCCGAACGCCGTGAATCGCATGGTCGACATCCGGAAGATCGACGGGCACATGACGCCGACCGACGAGTTCTTCTTCATTCAGCACTACAACCGCCCGGAAATCGATGCGGCATCTTACAAACTGAAGATTACCGGCATGGTTGGCAAGCCGACCGAGTTGTCGCTGGACGACCTGAAAGCCCTGAAGACCTGGGATCTGGTGAATGGCTACGAGTGCTCGGGCAACAGCGCGCGGTCGTTTGAGGGGCTCACATCCTGCGGGCGTTTCACGGGCGTACGGCTGCGCGATGTGCTGGGGCGCGTGGGCATGAGCGCGGACGCCCATGAAGTCGTATTCTTCGGGACCGATCGCAAGCAGGAAGACATCGTCTTCCGCCAGCAGACGTATAAGCTCGAACAGCAGTTCGGCCGCAGCATTACGCTCGCAAACGCCATGAAGCCGGAGCCGATGCTGGTTTGGGCCCTGAACGGCGAGCCGCTGAAACGCGACAACGGCGCTCCGCTCCGCCTGATCATGCCCGGCTGGTATGGCGTCTGCAACGTCAAGTGGCTCTCGGAGATCCACCTGCAGGAAGACCGCTATCTGGGAAATTTTCAGGCCCGCTGGTATCGCACGCTCCGCGGCGTGGGCGGCACGGGGGAAGATGCCGATCCGGCGACGCAGTGGGTGGAAACCGAAGTGACGCGTATGCAGCTGAAGTCCGTCATTTCGCGGGTGCGCAGGATTCCGGGCGGCTATCAGGTGTTCGGTTTCGTGCTGAACGACGGCACGCCGCTCAAATCGGTCGAAGTGAGCGTCGACAGCGGGCCGTGGCAGACGGCCACGCTGGACAAAGGCAACACTCAGTTTTCCTGGAAGCTCTTCAGCTGGGATTGGAAAGACGCCACACCCGGCGATCACACGCTGGTGTCGCGCGCCACGGATGCGAAGGGCGTGATGCAGCCCGATGCGGCAGGGCTGAAGCGCAAGAAAACATTTCTCGAAGACAACGCGCAGTTCCCGCGAAAAATCAGGATCGCGTGAGGTTGCCCGCGGCGGCAAGCCTGTCGAAGATGATCCCGGCGGCCGCCTCCGCCGTCGTGGCCATGGTATCGATCCGGATTTCGGCGTGTTCGGGCGCTTCATACGGCGAATCGATGCCGGTGAAGTGTTTGAGTTCCCCGCGCCGCGCCTTCTTGTAGAGGCCCTTCACGTCCCGCTTCTCCGCCTCCGCGAGCGGCGTATCCACGAATACTTCGATGAATTCGCCTTCGGCCACGCGATCCCGCGCCATGCGCCGCTCGGACCGGAACGGCGAGATGAACGAAACCAGCACAATGAGTCCGGCCTCGACCATCAGGCGCGCAACCTCCGCAACGCGGCGAATGTTCTCCACCCGGTCGGCATCGGTAAAGCCCAGATCCTTGTTGAGTCCGTGCCGGACGTTGTCGCCATCCAGCAGAATGGTGTGTTTCCCGGCTGCGAGGAGCCGTTTTTCCAGCAGGTTTGCAATGGTCGATTTGCCCGATCCCGAAAAGCCCGTGAACCAGAGCACGCAGGGCTTCTGTCCCTTGATGCCGGCGCGCGCGGCCTTGTTCACATCGAGCGCCTGCCAGTGGATGTTCTCCGCCCTGCGCAGCGCGAACTGAATCAGACCCGCGCCGACGGTGTCGTTGTTGAACCGGTCGATGAGAATAAAGCCGCCGGTCTCTCGGTTCTCGATGTACGGATCGAACGGAATCTGCCGGTCAAGCCCGATGTTGCAGACGCCGATCTCATTCAGCTCAAGCGTTTTCGCGGCCAGGTGCTCCAGCGTATTGACGTTGACCTTGTGCCGCAGGCTCGTGATGGCCGCGCCCACGGTGCAGGCGCCGATCTTCATCAGATACCCGCGCTCCGGAAGCATCGGCTCTTCGTGCATCCAGATGATGGTGGCCAGAAACTGGTCCGCAACTCCCGGCGGCGAGACAGCCCCCACCATCAGATCACCGCGGCTGATATCGATTTCGTGCTCGAGCGTGAGAGTGACGGACTGGCCCGTGAATGGCCCGGTTCAAGATCTCCGTCATGGGTAACGATCCGCGCCACGCGGCTCTCCCTGCCCGAGGGCAAAGCTTTGACGCGATCCCCCGTCTTGACCACGCCGCTCGAGATCATGCCGGAAAAACCGCGGAAGTCCTGATTCGGACGGTTCACCCATTGCACCGGCATCCGGAACGGCAGGTATTGCAGATCCTGTTCGACCTCGACTGTCTCAAGGAACTCCATCAGCGCCGGGCCGCGATACCAAGGCGTGTTGGGGCTGGCTTCCGTGACATTGTCGCCCTTGAGCGCGGAAAGCGGAATCGCCGTGAAATCGTCCAGGCCGATCTGCGACGCGAAATCCCGATAATCGTCGAGAATCGCTTCGAAAGTTTCCTGCGCAAACCCCACGGCATCCATTTTGTTGATCGCCAGCACTACCTTACGGATGCCCAGCAGCGAAACCGAGATAGCTGTGCCGCCTCGTCTGCGTCAGCACTCCCTTGCGCGCGTCGATCAGGATCACCGCGAGATCCACGGTGGACGCCGCGGTCACCATATTGCGCGTGTACTGCTCATGGCCGGGCGTATCGGCCACGATAAACTTGCGCCCCTCGGTCGAGAAAAAGCGGTAGGCCACATCGATGGTAATGCCCTGCTCGCGCTCCGCCGCCAGGCCGTCGACCAGCAGCGCCAGGTCCAGATCCCCGCCCTGCGTTCCGAACTTTTTGGAATCCGCTTCGATCGCGGCGAGATGATCCTCGAAGATCATCTTGGACTCGTAGAGCAAACGCCCGATGAGCGTGCTTTTTCCGTCGTCCACGCTGCCGCAGGTCATGAAACGCAAAAGGCTCTTGTATTGGTGCGCCTTGAGATATCCTTCGATGTCTCCCGCGATGAGGCTCGATTTATGAGCCATTAGAAGTACCCTTCCTGCTTCTTTTTTTCCATCGATGCAGCCGCATCGTGATCGATCATGCGGCCCTGGCGCTCGGAGGTTGTGGTCAGCAGCATCTCCTGAATGATCAGCGGGCAGGGTGTCCGCTTCGCTCTCGATCGCGCCGGTGAGCGGATAGCAGCCAAGCGTGCGAAACCGGACCTTCTTCATCATCGGTATCTCGCCCGGCTCCAGCGGCATGCGCTCGTCGTCCACCATGATCAGTGTGCCGTCGCGCTCCACCACCGGGCGCACCTGCGCCAGATAAAGCGGCACGATCGGGATATTTTCCAGATAGATGTACTGCCAGACGTCGAGTTCGGTCCAGTTCGACATGGGGAAAACGCGGAAGCTTTCGCCCTTGTTCTTGCGGGCGTTATAGAGCCGCCACAGCTCGGGCCGCTGGCGTTTCGGGTCCCAGCTGTGCTGGGCCGGAGCGAAAGGAAAAAATACGTTCCTTCGCGCGGCTCTTTTCCTCGTCGCGGCGGGCTCCGCCGAAAGCCGCGTCGAACGCATACTTGTCGAGCGCCTGCTTCAGGCCCTGAGTCTTCATTACGTCCGTGTGCACGCCGGAGCCGTGCGTAAACGGGTTGACCCCCCGCGCCACGCCTTCGGCATTGATGTGCACCAGGAGCTTGAGGCCCAGCGTCTTCGCCATCCGGTCCCGGAACGCGATCATTTCCCGGAACTTCCAGGTCGTGTCGACATGCAGCAGCGGAAACGGCGGTTTCGACGGATAAAAAGCCTTCATCGCCACGTGCAGCATGACGGCGCTGTCTTTGCCGATCGGAATAGAGCATCACCGGGTTCTCGCACTCGGCGACGACCTCGCGCATGATCTGAATGCTCTCGGCTTCGAGAGACTGGAGGTGAGTTAGAGTGGTGCCCTTCATGCCGAAAGAGCCGCCGTCAACCAAGGCATAACCCAGATTCGCACACGACCTTGCGTGGGATCAGGATTGCGTTAAGTTTCCCGGCGCTCCGCTTCGCCGCGCAGCCACTTCCGCATCGGTGAGGCGCGCGTCGTAGATCGAGCGGGCCTCGATGGTTCGCGACACGAGCGTGGCCGTGCAGACAATCAGCACCAGCGGGAGAATGAACGAGCGGTCGCGGCCCGTCAGTTCCATCATCAGCACGACGGCTGAAATGGGACCCTGCGTCGTTGCTCCCACCACAGCCCCCGCTCCAAGCACGGCAAACAATCCGGGTGGGACGCCGGGCCAGAGCCAGGACCACGCGTATCCCAGGGCGCCGCCCAGCATCGCGCCCATCGTCAACGAAGGCGTGAACATTCCGCCGGGTGCGCCACTGCGCATGCACAACACGGTCGCGAGAGGCTTCAGCACAAACAGGATGCAGAGCAAAGCGGGAGCCACCTGGCCGGCGAATGCCAGCTGAGAAACATCTTTCCCGTTGCCGAGGATCTGCGGGAACCATAGGGAGACCACCCCCAGCAACCCCAACACGACCAGCGGGGTTATAAAGCGCTGCCAACCTTCCGGCCGGTGCCGATCCGCCCACCGGATCATTCGCACGTATGCCACGGAAACCACCCCCGCGACGGGCCCGGCCAGCAGCGCCCACACCACGACCGATGCCGAGCCGGCATAAGCCGGGATGACGTAAGTGGGCGCGTCGGGCAGCACGAGCCAGGAAACCGCCGCCGCAACGATCGATGCGAAAACCGCCGGCAGGACGTAGCGGAGCGCCAGAGCTCCGCGCATCACCTCCAGCGAGAACAGCGCCCCTCCCAGCGGGACTCCATACGCCGCGCTCATCCCCGCCCCGGCGCCGCATGCGACCAGCAGGCGGCGCTGCTCGTCCGACAGCCGGCACTTGTCCGAGAAAAAGTTCCCCAGCACCGCGCCCGCCTGCTTGGGCGCGCCTTCGCGCCCCAGCGAAGCTCCCATGCCCACGATGAATATGGAGAGCACGGCGCTGCCCAACGTGCGCAACGCCGGCATACGTCCCGCGTAGAACCAGATTGCCTCGGTGGTGTCGATGCCGTTGCCGCTCGTGACGCGCCCGAGGATGATCTGCCCCGCCCCCGCGGTCAACCCGGCGCAAACCAGCACGAGAATATGCCGCGCGGTGCTCACCTGCCTTACCGCTTCCAGCAGGTTGGTCCCGGAGCCGCCCCACATGACTCGCTGCACCAGTTCCAGAAGGCGCGTCAGCGCCGCGGCCGCAGCCCCGGTGCCTGCTCCGGTGAGCAATACGGCCAGCCAGAATCGCGCCGCGGCGGGAGAGCGGAGGGTTGGCGGAATCAGGTCGGACGGGGACCCTTGCGGCGT
This sequence comes from Terriglobia bacterium, assembly GCA_963764845.1. Classification (GTDB taxonomy): domain Bacteria; phylum Acidobacteriota; class Terriglobia; order Bryobacterales; family Bryobacteraceae; genus BOG-234. The sequence continues at coordinate 450,954 of CAVXUE010000005.1, forward strand.
GCCGGGCGTCACTTCGACGGGGCAGGCGCGCCGATCAGCTCGAGATAGAAGTTATTGGGATCGCGCACGACCGCGATCTTGATCGCGCCCATGTTCACCGGCTCGCCGTCCGGCGCCACCACGGTCGCGCCGCCCGCTTTCAGTTTCTTCACCAAAGCGTCGATATCGCGCACGCGGAGCTGAACCAGCGCCGTGCCCGGATCGGGAACGCGCGTGCGCAGCGGCTTGCGGTCCGTGTTCTTGAACTCGATCAGGCTCATCCGTACGGTCGATCCCGGGATGGTGGTGGAACTCTGGCGGAAACTCGCGCCCGGAACTCCCGCCGTATCCGCCATCAGCTTGTTGTCGTTGAAGGTATCGCCCACGCGCATCTGAAAGCCCAGCAGCTCGCGATAGAACTTCGCCGTCTGCTCCGTATCCGCGATGGTAATTTCGAAGCCCGCGCCGATAATGTTGTTCGCCGGATCGGCTGTCGGAGGTAACGGGATCGGTTGCGCCAGTTCCACGATGAACCCATCGGGATCCTGCACGAAAAAGCCAAGCTCGATGCCCTGCACCTCCACCGGTTTACCCGCCAGCGTGAGCACGTGCGCCCCAGCCTTCCGCAGCCGCGCGACCACGGCGTCGATATCGCGCACTCGCAGCGCCAGATTCCCCGCGCCGGGGTCCTGAAAGCGCGGACTACCCGGCTTGCGATCGATATCCTTGTACTCGATCAGCTCCAGCCCGAACGCCGCGCCCGGAATCTTCAACGCGGCGATCCGCGACTGCGCCCCGATGGCGTTGGTCATTTTCATGATCGCCGGATTGCCGCTGAATGCCTGCGGGGCGGTTGCCACGTCGAGACCAAGGACGTCGTGATAGAACTCGACCGACTTTTCGAGATTCGTGACCACGTGGCTGAAGTTGCCGATGCCGACGATGTCGCCCGCGGGCGCGGGCTGCGGGGCCTGGGCGGACAGAACCGCGGCTAAACCAAGCTGAAAAATCAGGCTTTTCGACAAATTTGACATTTGCGCTCCTTCGCGATCCCAGCCACTATATCATCGGAAAACGCCGTCAAACAGACGCAGTAGCCGCCGCTATGTGCGTGCGGCAAGCCTTCACGGTCAAACCCCAGCCGCCATACCAGTCCCGCTCGATCTCAAACGCAATATCGACTTCTCCGACGTCGCGCAACTCTTCCGCAAGATCGCTCAGGCCCCAGCCCTTCATCATCATCGTGCGCCCGCCCTGCTTCACGGCCATCTTCAGATGTTTCTCTTTCCAGATCTGCGGCGGCCCGGCCAGCCCGACCCCGCGCGCCGCGAGCAACGGACGCCGATTTCCCATCCCGAACGGCCCGATCCGCTCCAGCGCCTGCCACAATGCATCGTTGATCTCCGGCAGTTCAATCACCGCATCCACTTCAACCGTCGGCTGCATGTCCTCCGCCGTCAGCCGCTCCGCAGCCCACAAGCGCAACCGTTCGCGGAACGCGTCAAGTGACGATTCAGGCAGCGTCAACCCCGCCGCATGCGCGTGTCCGCCGAATTTCGTGAACAGTTCCCGCATACTCTCCAGCGCATCGAGAAGATGAAACGCCGCAATGCTGCGCCCGGAACCCTGCGCCACGCCGTTCTCCACACCGAGCACAATCGCCGGGCGATGAAACCGCTCGACCACCCTGCTCGCTACGATCCCGACCACGCCCCGATGCCATCCCTCGCCCCAAAGCACCAGCGCCGCATCTTGATCCGTCACCGGCGTTTCGATGCAGCGCTCGAAAATCTCTTTCACGATCGAACGCTCCGCCGCCTGCCGTTCCTGATTCAGCGCGAACAGTTCGCGCGCGATCTGCTCGGCCTCATCCGCGTCGTTCGTCAGGAACATCCGCACCGCCTGCCCCGCGCTGTCCATGCGCCCGGACGCGTTGATCGCGGGCGCCAATCGAAACCCGATTTCGCCCGCATCGGGCACGCGATCGGCGAACCCGGCGACCTTGAGCAATGCTCGCAGTCCGGGATTGCGCGCGTCGCGAAGCCCCGCGAGCCCGTGCTTCACGATCACGCGGTTCTCGCCGGTGAGCGGAACGATATCCGCCACCGTGGCAATCGCCACCAGCTTCAGGAAAGACTCAACCACGCGCAGGACCTTCGCCGCCGGCCAATCCAGCCCGGTCAGAATCGCATGCGCCAGCTTGAACGCCACTCCAGCGCCGCACAGGTTCGGATTCGGGTAATCGCAATCGACACGGTTCGGATTGATCACCGCCAGCGCAGGGGGCAGTTCAGCTTCGGGCAGATGATGGTCGGTGACGATCACATCCACGCCCAGTTCGTTCGCGCGCGCGATCGCGGCGCCCGCCCGAATGCCGTTATCGACGCTGACGATCAAGCCGGATGCCGCGCGCCGCGGCTTCCTCAACCGCGGCCGGCTGCATCCCGTAGCCATCGTGCAGACGATGCGGGATATGCCAGCTGGATTCGGCCCCGGCGAGTTCCAGCGCTTTTTTCAGAATGACCGTCGACGTCACGCCATCAACGTCATAATCGCCGTGGATTTCAATGGCCTCGCCCCGGACAATCGCCTCGCGGATGCGTTCGACTGCGCGATCCATATCGCGCAGCAGAAACGGATCGTGCAGATCTTCGATTCGCGGGTTGAGAAAATGCTCCGCGCTCGCGGCTTCCCGATAACCGCGCCGGATCAGGATCTGTGCCGCGGCGCGCGGAATATGCAGCGCGCGAGCGAACTCGCCGCTGCCGGAATTTTCAGCCGGGAAAATCCAGCGGCTAGTTGTTGGAATAGAACCCGCCGAGCCCGTCGTCACTGGAGCCTTCATGCGAGTCTTCGATCGGCATCACCGCGTTGATTTCCTCGCATGCGTCGAGGAATTCTTCGTACCAGTCGGGCTGCGCCTCATAAACGTAAAGGTGCGAATTGTGATCGAACGCGATTTCGAGCGTGCAGGTTTCGCCGATATGCCGCTGCGCTTTCCCCAGCCGGCCTTCGAGGTCCCGGCGTTCTTCCCGCGTGAAATCGGTGTCTTCGAGCTCTTCCAGAATCTCGTCGAGTTCCTCTTCAGCCATCTCCCGCGAAGCGAACAGGATGAGCTTCTCGCCGGCCTTACGGGCGACGTCGAGGAAGGCGCGGTAATCGGGGCAACGTTCCGTGTCCCAGGTGATGATGGGCAGCCCTTCGAGGGCTCCCGAATGGCTCCGGAATACCGCGAAATCGGAGTTTTCGAGGTAGTGGAGAATTTCGTCTTTGAGTGTTTCGAGATTCAGGTCCACGATGCAACCCCAGAATAGCAGGAGACGCGCCTGCCAGCGATACGAGCGGCGAGCACCCTAATTCGCGCTCGGAACCTTCTCCGCTTTGTCGACCACAATCACATCCAGCTTCGCCCTGCTGTCCACAAGCCTCAATCCGAGCTGCTGTTGCAACGCGGCGTCGATATTCGGCCCGGGATCGCCGGCAATGTCGCCCGGAGCCTGACCACCCGGAACCGGCGGAGGCGCTCCGGGCATACTAATCGCAAACTCCAGCGTGAAATCGTAAGTGCCGGTCAGCCCGGTTTTATCCAGCACCGGGCGATTCACCACGTTTCCCACCGTCCCGGTCAATCTCGATATCGGGACCGACTTTGCATACGCATGCGCGGTCGCTCCGTTCGGGCCCGGCATGATCGTAACGATCATCCCCGGCCCGCTGATATTGCCGTCCTTCAATTCAGGAGGCTTTCCGGCAAGCAACGCGTCTGCATCCTCCGCGGATTCCTTCACCTTCGAACCGCCCTTCGCAATCACCAGTTCATCTACCTGGAACTCGCGCGATTCGTGGTGCACCACCAACCCGAACCGTTCGGCCAGCAGACTCTGCCACATGGCGCGAACCTGCTCTTTCGTCGCACCCGCCGGGAGCTTTGCGACGACATCGTATCTCTCGTCACTGAGCCAGCCGGGGCCACTGATCTGGTAATTTTTCACATCATAGGCCGTCATCAGGAGATCGAGGAACCTGGCGTAAGTCCACGTGATCTGTCCCGGGTCGGGGGTGCCTGGACCGCCGCGAGCCGGCCCGAAGTAAACGCGATCCCCCGGCTTAACGGGCGGGGAAGGTTTCACCGAAGCCACTTCGAAAACAAGTCCGTCCGCAGCCTGCCCGAAAGCGGCACAGGCCAGAAAGGCGACACCGGCAATCAGCTCGACTCTTCGCATGGGAACTCGATCTCAGGTCGTGCCTCTCATTATCCCGCGATACGCGTTAATCGGTAGAATGGTCCGATGCGATTCGCGGGAATCCCTCTCGCCGCCTGCCAGAGCACCCTCAGCCAGTGGGCGATTCAGCATAGAAAATGACGCGGGCCATCTGCCTCGCGATCGTGCTGCTCTCGTTGGGGAACATCCCGCGGTTCTGGCGCAGATCGGCGGCCCTGACGCAATCCGCCGATCCCTGGGGCATCGCCGCGCGCCACACTCGATTCGCAGCCCTGTCGGCCAGACTGGGAACTGCCAAGAGTGTCGGCTTCATCACCGCCGTAGCCGATGCCGCCACGGGCGGAGCCCTCTATTTCGACGCGGCCTATGAGCTCGCGCCGCGATTCGTCCTGGTGAATGACACCCGGCCCCACGAGTTCATAGCGGGAAGTTTCCCCGCACCCGTCGACCCCGGGCTCGTCGCACAAGCCACCGGCCTCCTCGTCGTCGAGGAGGCCGGAGGCGGTGTGGTGCTCTTCCGCCGCCCATGACCGCCCTGGCCTTCCTGCTCGCGTTCGCCATCGGCTGGCTGATGGTGCACGCCTTCGACCCCCTGCGCGGCCTCGAATCCGGACCCGCCTGGGCGCGATCGCTGTTTCGCATCAGCCTGGCCCTGATCGGCGGCTTCGGCTTCACCTCCCTCACGTTTCTGCTGCTGCGCATGGCAGGGGTGTCGCGGCCGCTGTGGTTCATAACGGTGGATGTCCTGTGCGCGGCGATCTTCGCTGCGATCATCGCTGCGAAGATCGCCGGAACCCAGCGGCCGCCGCATCGCGCCGAACAGCCAACACGAACGAACTGGATCGCCCGTCTTCGGAACGATGCCATCCGCGACGGCGTGCACCATCGTGGGATACCGGTCAGATCGCCGCTCTCCGAAACCGAAGTACTTCCCGACCTTGCCCATCGCGCGCCCTTCAGTCGACGGCAGCTTCGCGACGGCGCCCTCGCCCGCCGGATTCAAGGCATGCGGCAGATATCCGTCGGACAGCCAGCGCGATTCGAGCCATCCGCCCGCGCGGCCTTCCTGCAGGTCCCGCTCGGCGATGTTCGTGAACGCCGCATCCGCCGCGCGCTCGCGCGCCGTTGGCTTCACGAGGATGCGCTGCGCTTCCCGCATCACGGGCATCAGCTTCGCGAGGTTCTTTTCCCATACGGCCGGACCGCCGTCTACTTCCTGGAGAAACGGATGCGTCCCGTCGATGAAGGCTGCGAGTTCCAGCGGGTGATGCCGGAATTCCCGCGCGATGCCCAGTGCTTCGCGGTCCTTGATCTTCGGCAGCACCAGTCTGGTCACCACGTCGATCGCCTGGTTCGTCCGCGCGGCCCAGAGATCGCGCTCCGACGTCAGGTACGCGCGGATCTTCTCGCCCGCCTTCATCTGCTCGGGCTTCGCTTCGGCAGCCTTCGCGGCCGTCAGAGCGTCGTTTCGCGCGGCACGCAAGCGATCGCCTTCGGCCTTCGCTTCGCGGAAAAGAGGTTCGAGCGCGCCGAAACCGGTCCCCATATAAGTCGGCCCGGCGTCGCGCTGCGCCTCCGGTTTTTCGGCGGGTGTCTCGCCTAAGCCGCTTGTTTCGGCGCTTCGCGGGCTTTCTCCCGCGCCAGGCGATTGAGGCCCTCTACCGCCTCCTTCGTCACCTGGTCCGCCAGTTGGCGGTTTGCCAGGTTGGCCTTTTCCTCCGATCCGGCGGTAGACGGGTTCACTGATGCGGCCGGCTGCGTATTCGGAGTCGAGGAGTTCATGGAGCCTCTTGCTGGTTTCAGTGTAGTCTTGCGGCGCGGCCAGATCAACGGAGCTTTCGCGCGCACCTGCGCTCGAATTCTCAATGAACCGCATTGCGACTCGCGGGTCGTTCTCGAATTCCTTGCTGAGCTTCACCGCTGTTTCCGCGATGCTCGACCTCGGCATCGCGCCGAATGAATTCATCTGCGCGAGCCGCGTAACGCACGGCCCGCGGTTCTCGGCCAGAAGGGCGGAAAGAAACGGGCTGAGAATCTTTCTGCCGAGGCGCTGCGCGAAATCGGACGCGCCGGTGCTGCTGCCCGCTGGGGAAAGAAGAAAACTGTAAAGAAGGCCAGCACCAAGTGAGATGGTCCCTGCGTTTGAGGCCATTTCCGTTCACTGTCCGGCTAGGACTCACCCTGGCGGCAATATGGCTTTTTTCCGCTTTCGCTCTTCAGCCTTGGAGCTACTCGGGGGAAGCGGGCAGGATAACAGCCCCGACCCGATTCTTTTGGATCGTCGGCGCACAGATTGAAGATCCTGTTCGCGAGTTTTTCTGGAAACATTTCGGTTCATCACAGGCGATGACGGAACGGAGGAGGCTGTTGTCCCCGGACACTTTCATGGCCTCGCAGGCGACCAAAACCTATACCGTCGATGACATTGCTCAACCCGACGAAGGGGCCATATTTCTCGACCGTCGTCACGCCGCCTACAACCCGTTCCGAGGGCTTATCGCGAGTTTTTCGGCGATGGCGCTCATTTTCTGTATCCCCGCCGTGCTCGCGTGGACCGCGCGTCCGCTTCTTCGGCGCGCCCCCGCCGCGCCGAAGCCATGAGCCATCCTGAATGAGTGACAGCCGTGCATGAGCGAACCATCGTTTCGATCCGCGATCTGCGATTCGCGTCGCTGCACTGCCGCCACTGCAACACGCGGGTCACTCTCGATTTCGATGCCGAGTTCGAACCCGGCACCCGCCATACGCAGTTCGCCGCGCCCGGCGAATGTCCCCGCTGCCATAACCCGTTCGACAGCGCAGTGCCAAACGCAGTGAACGCGCTCCAGAAGGCTTATAAAGCGCGCGGGATGCCCATGTTCTCCCAGTGCAGGCCGCCGTAAACGCCGTTCACGTAGCTCGCGATGCCCTTCTTGGCTTCGGCGAGCTCGACGGCAGTCCCGCCCGGGTTGTCGTGGATCCACGCGTCGCGATGCAGCGCGAAGGACCAAACCTTGAAGCGCCGCTGTACATCGTCGAACGTGAACCGCGTGATCGAGTCCGCGACTTCGAGCGCCTGCTTCGAGCCGGGGATGTAAGCCCGGACCACCTCCGCGCGCGTCGGGATCGTGCCCGGCCGCAGCCCGCCTCGCGCTCCTCGCCGCGATCCTCATTCCATGCGGCGCCCGTGTAGTCCAGATGGCCTGGGCGAATCCAAACGGCCAATGGGACGCCTGGGCAGTCTGGAACAAACACGCGAAGTTCCTCGCCGCGTCCGCCAACTGACGGGACGCCGCCTCTCCGCTCCAGGCCACGACGCACCCGGAATACCCGATGCTGCTGCCGTCCGTGGTGGCGCGCGCTTGGCTGATGAGCGGAGACACCGCCCCCGCGGTTCCCCTTGTCATCGGCCTGCTTTTTTTTGGCGCGCTGGCAGGCCTGTTCGTCAGCGCCCTCGCCCTCCTGCGGGGCACCGTTGCCGCGGCGTTGGGCGGCATCGTCCTGGTATCGCTGCAACCTCTCCTCTACTGGGCAGCTTCGCAGTATGCGGATGTTCCGCTGGCGTGCCTGATGACCGCGGCGCTGGCCCTGATTTTCATTGGTTCCGGCAATGCCCTGGTGTGGGCCGGCTTTTGCGCGGGCATGGCTGCGTGGACAAAGCAGGAAGGCGGACCGTTCGCGGGCGCCGTTATACTGGCCGTCCTGTTGTGGCAGCCCCGTCGCTCATGGCGCCTGCTGGCGGGCGCGGCTCCCCTGCTGCTGCTGGACGCCTGGTTCACCCTCTGGATCGCGCCGCCCGGCGATTTTGCCACGCGCCCCTGGGCTGCCGAACTGTCGCTTCTCACCGATGCGAACCGGTACGCGATCATCGGCCGAGCCGTCGTCGCTCACTTACCCGGACTGCCCCTCGTGCTGCTGGGCCTGCTGGCGTTGGCGCTCCGCATCGAACGCGATCGCGCGCGAGCCGCGGCTCTCGGGACAGCCGTGGTGGCCCTGTTCCTGCTGCTGGCGGCCTATCTGGCAGCCTATCTCGTAACACCGTACGACCTGAACTGGCACATCGCCAATTCAATGGACCGCCTGATCGTCCAACTCTGGCCGCCTGTGCTGCTGACGCTCTGCGCATTCCTGCCGCCGGATCTCGACCGCATGGCAATCGGCCGGCGATGGGCATGGGCCGGCGCCGCGGCTCTCGCCGGGCTGCTCATCTTCCCGCTCATCCAGCGTTGGCAAGAGCCAGTTCCCCGCGCAACTCCAGAGGATTACCTCAACCAATCCTTGAAGGACTACCGGAGCGGCCAGTATGCCCAAAGCATTGTATCAGCCCAACAGGCGCTGAAGCTCCGGCCGGACTACGTTCAGGCATGGAACAATATCGCTGTCGCCGACGTGGCGTTGGGCAGGTTCGACGAGGCGATCGACGCCGCGCAACGCGCCCTGCGCATCAATCCCGACTTCCAGCTGGCGAAGAACGACCTGGCCTGGGCGATCTCCGAAAAGAACAAACGTAAGACGCCGCGTTAGAATAGTATTAACCCCCGCGAGTAAACAATCTTGAAAGTCGGTTTCATCAGCCTCGGTTGCCCCAAGAATCTCGTCGACAGCGAAGTCATGATGGGCCAGCTCGCCGCCCGCGGGCATGAGCTCACGCCGCATCCCGATCAGGCCGACGTTCTCGTCGTCAACACCTGCAGTTTCATCGATCCCGCCAAGAAAGAATCCATCGACACCATTCTCGAAATGGCCGAATACAAGAAGGTCGGCCAGGCGCAAGCGGCTGGTCGTCGCCGGCTGCCTCGTCGAGCGCTATCGCGGCGACATCAGAAAGGACATGCCCGAGGTCGACGCGATCATCGGCACCAACGAAATCGAGCGCATCGTCGCCGTCTGCGAAGGAATTGACGAGCCCGCCGCCGAGCCCGCGCCTCTACCTCTATCACGACCTGACGCCGCGCGTTCTCGCCACGCCGCGCCATTTCGCGTACATGAAGATCGCCGAGGGCTGCGATCATCCCTGCACTTTCTGCGTGATCCCGCAGTATCGCGGCAATTTCCGCAGCCGCCGGTTCGAATCGGTGATTTCGGAAGCCACGCGCCTCTTCGCGCAGGGCGTGCGCGAGATCAATCTGATCGGCCAGGATACCACCTGCTACGGCGAAGATTTCGGCCTCAAAGACGGCCTGGCGCAACTGCTCGCCCGCCTCGCGCAAATCGAAACGCCGCAGCCGAAATGGGTGCGCTTCCTCTACGCCTATCCGAATAAAGTCACGCAAAAGCTGCTCGACACGATCGCGGAGCACGCCGATCTGGTCAAATACATCGACATGCCGCTGCAGCATGCCAGCGCGCCGGTGCTGAAGCGCATGAAGCGCGGGGCTTCGGGAGACATCTTCCTGAAGCTGATCGAGCGGATTCGCCGCACCATTCCCGGCGTCGCCATCCGCACCAGTTTCATCGCCGGATTTCCCGGCGAAACCGACGCCGATTTCGAAACGCTCTGCCAGTTCGTCGAAGCCGCGCAGCTCGACCGCCTGGGCGTCTTTTCTTATTCCGACGAAGACACCAGCGGGAGCTACGCGCTCGACGGCAAGGTCGACGGCCGCACGATTTCGAACCGCAAACGCCGCCTGATGGCGATCCAGCGGAAAATTTCGCGCGCGAAAAACCGCAGAATGATCGGGCGCGAAGTGCCGGTTCTGGTGGAAGGCCCGTCGCCCGATACCGATCTGCTCTGGCAGGCGCGCATGTCGACGCAGGCCCCGGAAATCGACGGCACCGTGCTGATCAACGATTTCGAAGGCGCCGAACCGGCGCCCGGCCAGATGCGGCTGCTGCGCATCACCGAAGCGCACGATTACGACCTCATCGGCACGCTGCTCGCCATCGACCGAAACGCGACGCGCGGCATTCGCCGAACCTGATGCAAATCGTCGCAGCGCTCCGGCATTCGTGATTCCGAACCAGATTCCTGCGCGATGATCGATCCGAAAATGAAGTGCCCGATCTGCAAAAAGCCAGTCAAACTCACCGATCCCGAAGCGCCTTTCTGCAGCGAGCGCTGCCGCGAGATCGATCTGGGCAACTGGGCCACGGAAAAGTACGTCATCTCGACCCCCGCCCACCCGCCGACCGTGAGCCCGACGACGAAGATGACGAGTAAGGCCGCCGCGGCCTATTCGCCACCTGGTTCGGCTGCGGATACTCGCCTTTCGCGCCCGGAACAGTCGGGTCGCTGGCCGCGATCGTGATCGCCTGGCCGCTTTCCCGCCTCGGCTTCGGCCGGCATTCACTTCCTGATCCTGCCGTCTGGCATTGCTCTACCCGGCGATCCGCGCGGCGAGCATCGTGGCGTCGGAATCGGGCCGAAAAGACCCGCAATTCGTGGTAATCGATGAAGTTCTGGGCCAGTGGCTCACCCTGGCGGGCGCGCTCCGCTTCGATTTGCTGACCTTCGCACTGGCTTTCGCGCTTTTTCGGCTTTTCGATATCTGGAAACCCCCGCCCATCCGTCTGATCGAGCAGATACCCGGCGGCGCAGGCATAGTTCTCGACGACATGATGGCCGGAGCCTACGGCGCACTTGTCTTATTTCTGATGGGATGGTTCAATCATCAATAACAATGGCAATCCGCAAAGATTCCAACGGCAGACCGCAGATTTCCCAGGTCCAGCCCGAAGCAGCGATTACAGGCGGAGAACTGTACATCGGGGCAAGAGCCTCACTTCGCCGAACGGCTGACAAGCCGTCGATCGGCCCAGCGTCACGATCGGCGACGTGGCCGCGCCCGTCGTCATCGGCTCCAATTCGCTGGTGATCGTCAAGGTGCCGGAAGGCGCCTCGGCGGGCGAACTGGTCGTGGGCAACGGGAAACAGCTCGAGCGAGGCATGGAGCTGCGACATCGGCCTTCAGATCGCCGAAAACCTGCACCCGGTCACCAGTCCGGCGGTCGATTCCATCGGCAATATCTACACCACTTTCAGCGGCTCGCGCGGCCAGAAAGTGCCGGTCGCCGTTTACCGCATCGATCTGAATTTCAACGTGACGCCGTTCATCAACGACATGATGAACGCCACCGCCATCGCGGTCGGCCGCGACGGTTTCATTTACATTTCGAGCCGCTTCGACGGCGTGGTTTATCAGGTGAGCCCGAACGGCAACATGTCGGTCTTCGTCGAAGGCATGGGCGTCGCGACCGGCCTCGCTTTCGACGACGAGAACAACCTCTACGTCGGCGACCGCAGCGGCACCATCTTCAAGATCAGCCCCAACCGGCAGATCTTCGTCTTCGCCACCATCGAGCCTTCCATCTCCGCCTACCATCTCGCCTGGGGACCGGATCAGCACCTTTACGTCAGCGGCCCCACCACTTCGAGTTTCGACAGCATCTACCGCGTGGCGCACAACGGCGATGTCGACACGTTCTATCGCGGCCTCGGCCGCCCGCAGGGCATGGCCTTCGACGCCGACGGCAATCTGTATTCCGCGGCCTCCTACATGGGGCGCAAAGGCGTGGTGAGGATCACGCCGGATCGCGAAGTGGAGCTTTTCGTCTCGGGCCCGGGGATCGTCGGCCTGGCGTTTTCGCCGTCGCGCGCGATGATCATCTCCACGACGAACGCGATCTTCCGGGTGGATGTGGGAGTCCGCGGCGCGCAGATCCCTGAGCGACCCGAGCATCCCGGCACCATGAACGCCGAGATCATCGCCGTCGGCTCGGAGATGCTGACGCACAAGCGCGTCGATACGAATTCGCTCTTCCTGACCGAGCAACTGAACAATCTGGGCGTCGAAGTCACCGCGAAGCACGTGATCGGCGACGACCTGGAGCGCCTCGCCGGCACCGATCCGGCGCGCGCTGGGCGCCGCGCCCAGTTCGTGATTCTCTCCGGCGGACTCGGGCCCACCGAAGACGATCTCACCCGCGACGCAGTGGCCCTGGCGCTCGACCGCCGCCTGGTTTTCAACGCGGCGATCAACGACGGCATCGAGCAGCGCTTTCGCCAGATGAACCGCGCCATGCCGGAGATCAATCGCCGCCAGGCGATGGTGATCGAAGGCGCGCACATGCTCTCGAACGACCGCGGCACCGCGCCCGGCCAGTGGATCGAAGAAGCGGGCGCGCGTGCTGATGATCCTGCCCGGCCCGCCGCATGAACTGAAATCGATGTTCACGCGCCATTGCCTGCCGCGCCTGCAGCGCATCGTGCCGCCGCTGGCCATCCGCACGCTGGAACTGCGCATCTCGGGCATGTCGGAATCCGAACTCGACCAGGCCATCTCGCCCATCTACAAGCACTACAGCAACCCGGTCACGACCATCCTCGCGCACAACGGCGACATGCAGGTGCATCTGCGCGCCCGCTGCGCGACCGAAGGCGAGACGATGCACACTGCTCGCGGAAGTGGGCGGCAAGATCGATGCGGTGCTGGGCGACCGGATCTATTCGCGCAACGGAGATCCGCTGGAAGCGGTGGTCGGCAAACAACTGCTGAGCCTGCATGCCACGCTGGCGGTTGCCGAGAGCGCCACCGGCGGCGGGCTGGCCGAGCGCATCACGAGCGTCCCCGGCAGTTCGGCCTGGTTCGTCGGCGGCTTCATCACCTACACGCAGCGCATGAAGATCGAGCTGCTGGGCGTTCCGCCGGAAATCCTCGATCAGTTCGGCGCCGTCAGCGCGCGAAACGGCCGAGGCTATGGCGAGCGGCGCGCGCCGCCGCACGGGCGCAACGTGGGCCGTTTCGATCACCGGCAATGCGGGACCCACGGCGGATGGAGAAGAAGCTCCCGTCGGCATGATCCACGTGGGGCTCAGCGGCCCGAAGGAGACCGTCTCCTTTCACCGCCAATGGCCCACCAGCGACCGCGCCGCGCGTGCGCGCCTTCGCCGCCCAGATGGCGCTCGATCTTCTACACCGGAAACTGAATCAGTAGCGCGCGAACCGCGTCGATACAAAGCGCGGCGGCGTGTTTCGATTCGTTGGAGAGCCCGCCGACGGCGAGTTCGACATCGGCGTCGGTCAGCGTCTCTGAGCGCGGCTCTGTCGCGCCCGGCAATGAGTTCGGTCAGCGCCGACCCCGACGCGATGGAAGCCGTGCAGCCGCGTACCTTGAACCGCGACTCGGCCACGCGCCCGTCTTCGATCGCAGCGGAAAGCCGAAGGATGTCGCCGCAGATCGGATTCGATACCTCAATCGTGACAGCCGGCGGAGGCAGTTCCCCGACATTGCGCGGATTGCGGAAATGCTCAATCAGTTCCGGGCTCATCGGATCGGCCTCTGAGCAATCTTTCCCACTTTCACATAGGTTATTGTCAGCCCGGCATCGTTCGTGATGTTGGCCGGGTTGCCGGAAGCTTCGATGCCGGTGACGACGTTCACATAGCTTTCATCGTAGATCTGATCCGCGAAATGGTCCCAGACATAGGACGGATCGATTGGGACATCGACCGTACAATCACCGGGAGCTGCACCATTGATACTGCATGTGGCATTCAAAACCGCCACCCGGAACTTATAGCTTTCGGAATGAGGGCCGGGCGTGTCGGGAACCAGGTATGCCTGTATGACGTACGGGGTGCCCGCGCTGAGACCGGTAATTGTAGTCGGTGGCGCATAAGTCTCATATTCCACGCCATTCCGGAAACTGCTTTCGGTATAGCAGTGAGGAACCGCGTCGCCGCAGTTCGTCTTGTCGGAATAGTAGAAAAGCAGCGTTCCGAACGCCGCGCCATTGACCTGGGCAGCGTCGTAAGAAAATCCATATTCGTTGTCCCCGAAAATGCAGGGAGTGTCGGTCACGTAGACAACTTCAAGCGCACCGGAAGAGCTGGTACCCGATGAGTTGCCGTTGAACGAACCTTCAAATTCGAAGCCTGTGATACCGGACAGGATCCGGCTCTCGTTGAATTCGCTCGGCGGCGCGTAGGGGAAACCGCCTGGCACCGGAAACTCGCCGGGATTGTAGTAAACGGGTGACTGTCCCGGGTGCCGTCCGGTCCAGTTGGGCCACCAGTATGTGTCGAGATTGCGGTCGCCGGCAGGACACACGTTTCGGTTGATTTTGGAACTCCCGGCGAAGCTGAGGTCTGAAAAGTTGTAGGTGATAGGCGGGCGTTTGCCCGAGTAGATGTCCGTTCCGGTCCCTTTCCACATCGCGGCCGGACTGAAGTCCTCAATGACTCCGGACTGCGAGTACAGTGCATACTCCACCTCTTCACCGGGCAGCATGATCTGATTCCAGGCCGGCGCGTCAACCCCCTGGGCCAACACCGGCAGCGCGAAACCCATCGCGAAAACCAACCGATCCCTGAACTTGAACGCCACCTGCCTTCATTCTATCGGCCAGGCGCAATCAGCCAGTGCTATCCACCCGCTTTTTCCGTCTTGGGATCGAGCGTGATCGCCTCGGGCGCCGCGTCCGTTTCTGCCGTGTTAACCCCTCCCGTGTTATCGCCGGTAGTTACCGGTTGAGCGCCGCCGGTAGGTACGCCATCACCGGCGTCGCCGGTCCCCACAGTGAGGCGGCGTGCCCCGGCCGGTTCCTTCTTCTTTCCGAAAGCCATGCTCCTGCTCCTTTTACTTCGTTACTTCCAGAGTGCCCGAAGAGTCGCTGAGACCTCCGGTCGTGCTTACTTTCACCGTATAATTTCCGGCTGGAACAGCCGTGCTCGCGGCGATGTCGAACTCGATCTCGGTTGTGCTGTCGAACTTAACGGTGCCCGGGGTCAGCCCTCCGCTGCTGTCGTTCAGAACGACCTTCATCCCCTGCGGCTGAAAGTGCGTACCCTTCAGGGTGATCGATACTTTGTCGCCCGCTTTCACCGTCCTGGGGTCGATTGACGCCACCGTGGGCGCGGGCGCCGCATAGTTCACCGCGTAATTCACATGCGCCGGGTCGCCCGTTTTCCCGGCGATCGCAAAATCGAGGCTCGTCCCCGGCATCAGCGGCTTCACGCCCGTCAGAATAAACTTGATCGCCGTGTCCGTCGCGTCGCCGTCCTGTTTGATCGTCAGGCCGTCCGGCGGCGTCACCAGCGTCACCGTCGCCCCCGCGAAAAAGTTCCCGATAATCGATCCCTTCGCCGTAAAGTTGTCCGTCTGGAACTTCGCCGCTTCCGACGAATCGATCGTCACCGCGGTCACTACGGGAACCCCGGTCACATTGGCGATGAAATTCCCGTCGACATCCGCCTCCAGCATGCGCAGATCCGGGCAGCTGTAAATGGATTCCGGATCCTTATAGTAGTCCTTCTGCTGCTGGCTGGTCAGCAGGTCCGATTGCGGAATGAACAGCACAATCACCTTCGCCTGCTGCTTGCCCACCACCGTATTCGCCAGAAATGCGCTGTCGTTCAGCCGGTTCAACTGGTTCACCGTATAGTCGGGCAGCATAATCTGGAGCGCGCTCAGGAGCGGACCGTTGAACGCCGCTACCCCCGGTGCGTAAGATCGCCCCACCCGCATCACGCCGATCAACCCCGCCGCCACCACGCCCGCCGCCGTGAACGAGTGCACAGTGAGATTGCGGGGATCGAGACTCTGGCCCTTTTCCGCCACGCCCCGCAGCAACGTCAAATCCTCCGAAGTAAACCGCCCATACGCCGGCGGTTGCGGCGGTTTCAGGTTCTGCAGCAATAACTTCAGATTTCCCGTGCAGCCCCCGCTCTTGGTCTCGGCGTCGACGAGCCGCTTCACGTCCACAGCGGCATCCTGAATCAGCCACTGATAATCCTTGCTCCGGTTCGCGATCGTTACCTGCATCGCAATGTACTTGCTCGCGATCCGGTGCCCGAACGTATCGGCCACATTCTTCGGCGCCATAATCGTGCGCCAGACGCGGATATAAAGACCGTTCTTCTGGTCCACCTCCGCGTTCGTCGTGTCTGTATCGACGGTTGGAGGCGCCTTTGCCGTCGGAGAATTCCCCCCGGTCGGAACGTCCCTTTTCTGGGCCGCGCCATTGCCCGGCGCTTGAGCTGGTGCATCCTGCGCCCGCTGCACTGGCGCCCACACGGCAAACGCCAACGCGAGACCGATAACGCGTCGCATTGAAAAATAACTCTGCAGGTAGTGCGGAAAACGGGTACGCCAGGCTGTGCGAAATCTCACTATTAGCTCCTGTGTCCCCATATTTAACACGACAAAGCCGCAAAAAGGCAAGAGTTTTTTGCCTTAACCCGACCTGCGCGCAACGATATTTCCAGATATTTTCTTCTGCTGTCTGGCGGCAAATAATCCTTGCGACCAGGATCGCAAATATTCGATAATACTCAGCTACCCAGGGAAGAAAGGACATTCAAATGACTCTGCTGGCAAATCTACCGCAGGTGGTTACGGCGATAGGAGGTATGGGAACCGCGGCCTTCGGTCTGGTGGATGCAAGCAAGGCATTCTTACCCGTGAATCAGATCGGGTTCCCGGGGATCAGAGCGGCCGTAGCGCCTTTGACCCCCGCTCACCCCGCCGGGGAGCCAGTCAGTGCTCTTTCCCGGCCTAAGGTTCTGGCGACACTCGAAGCAAACTGGGTTAATGGCACGGACCTGGGAAGCCAGAAGGCTATCGCCAAGTCCCTGATCAAACTGAACCTGAATCCGGGAAATGCCGCCGCATTGGGCGCCGCTACAGGCGTGGATCCCGCGGCTCTCACCGCCATCGCCACCAGCCTCGCGTCGGGTACGTCGCTTACGTCCGGTCAATCGGACACTTATGGCCGCTTCGATCTGATCCTGACGGCTCTGCTCGATGAGGCCTACCAGCGCGCCGACCAGCTCTATCGCAACCGGACAAGAGCGCTGGCCATGCTCTTCGCTATTGCTCTCGCGGTCGCCGGCGGGATCATTGTGGAGGGAAGCCTTGCCGCCTGGCTGGGTAATGGCGCGGACATTGGTGCGTCAATTGTCGCCGGTCTGCTGGCGACACCGCTGGCTCCCATTGCCAAAGATCTTTCCAGCGCGCTTGCAACCGCCGTCAATACGATGCAACTGGTAAAGAAGTAGTACGCCATGACGCGATTCCTCGACGTTCGCCTCGCGCCGGTCGGAGGTGGTCTGGCCTCTTCCGTCGCCGTCAATCAGGGCACAAGCCTTGACGACTACACCAGCCTCGATCCGGATGAGCTTTCGAGTGATATTCAGGGCCGGCACGTCCTGCTCGGAATACATGGCTTCAACGTGGATCGCGCCAGCGGCATTGCTTCTCTCTCCAACTGGGAGGGATTGCTTCAGCTCCCTTTTCCGTCTGTTTTTGTCGGTTTGCTCTGGCCCGGCGATTCCGTCTGGGCTCATGGTCTGGACTACCCGGCAGAGCCCCGCATCGCCAACGAGGCGGGAGCGTTGCTCGCTCCGTTTCTCGATACCGGTTTTTCCGGGGCCGCAAGCCTTTCGTTTGTCTCGCACAGCCTGGGTGCCCGCGTTCTGCTGGAAACGGCTTCCCGGATCAGTCTGCCGGTAAGGCGGGCCATCATCATGGCGGGCGCCATTGACGACAATTGCCTCGACACCGAATTTCAGGCGGCGGCCGCCGCGGTTGGTGAAATCTCTGTTCTGTCGTCCAGGAAGGATGAAGTGCTTTCGGTGGCCTTTCCCCTCGGCAACCTGGTGGCGGGAATTATTGCGGAAGGGCACCCGTGGTGGCGCGCGGCTCTTGGCCATCGCGGCCCCTCCAAACCGTTGCCGGATAATTTCGAGGGGCCGTTCCAGATTCCCGACAACTGGGATTTCGGTCATGGAGACTATCTGCATATCGATCCTTCTTCCCCCAGCGTCCCCATCCCGGCGGATGTTCCACCGAAGGGAACGCCGCCTCCCGCCGACGCGGCCGAGGGCTGGCAGGAGGCCTGGTCGGCAGCATTCGCATCCACGCGTTTTCGATAACCTTCCGCTGCACGGCACACCTCGGCCATGGTGCACAATACAGTTGGAAGATAACACTATGATCATCGGTGTCCCGAAAGAAATCAAAGATCACGAAACGAGGGTTGGTCTGGTTCCGAACTTCGCCACGGCGCTGCGCGAGGCCGGGCACGAAGTCCTGGTCGAGACGCGCGCGGGCGAAGCCAGCACGCTCTCCGACGAGGAATACAGAAACGCGGGCGCCACCATCGTTCCCTTCGCCTCCGACGTCTGGTCGCGGGCCGACCTCGTCGTCAAGGTCAAGGAGCCCCAGCCGTCCGAATACGTCCATTTTCGTCCAGGGCTCATCCTGTTCACCTACCTGCACCTCGCTCCCCTGCGGGATCTCACCGATCAACTCCTGAAATCCGGCGTCACCGGAGTCGCCTACGAAACCATCGTCGAGCCCGATGGATCGCTGCCGCTGCTCACACCCATGAGCGAAGTCGCCGGACGCCTCGCCGTGCAGGTCGGCGCGCAATATCTGGAGCGTCCCAACGGCGGCCGCGGCATTCTGCTCGGCGGCGTCCCTGGCGTCAGGCCCGCGAACGTAGCCATCATAGGCGGAGGCATCGTCGGCACCAACGCCGCGAAGGTCGCGATCGGCATGGGCGCGCACGTCACCATCATCGACCGCAGTCTGGACCGTCTGCGCGTTCTCGACGATATCTTCAACGGTCAGGTCGTCACGCTCGCCTCGAACGCATGGACCATTTCGGAGACGCTGCGGCTCTGCGACCTCGTGATCGGCGGCGTTCTGATCCCCGGCGCTTCAGCGCCCAAACTCGTGCGCCGCGAGATGATCGCGGCGATGAAGCGGGGTTCCGTCGTGGTCGATGTCGCGATCGATCAGGGCGGCTGCTTCGAGACTTCGCATGCCACCACACACAGCGATCCCGTCTACACGGTCGACAACGTGATCCACTATTGCGTCTCGAACATGCCTGCCTCGGTGCCGCATACCTCCACTTTCGCTCTGACCAACGCCACATTCCCCTATCTGCTGGAACTCGCCAACAAGGGTCTCGACCGCGCGGCGCATGAGAATCCCGGCCTCCGCGCCGGCGTCAACACGTATCGCGGGGAGGTAACGCATCGGGGCGTAGCGGAATCGCAGAACCGCGCCTTCAGCGCGATGGCTATAAAATAGAAGACATGCGTGGTTTGATGTTATGTTGCATATTTGGTTCCGGCGCGGTTGCCGCGATTGCGGCCGATCTGCCATCGAATGAAGTCATCCAGAAATTTGCGGCCAAAGAAGCCGAATTCCGCAAGGCGCGCGAGAACTACACCTACAAGCAGTCCGTGAAGATGGAAGAGCTCGATCCCAGCGGCAGTTCCGTGCAGGGGAAATGGGAGGAGGTCGACGACATTACCTTCGGACCCAACAGGCAGCGCGAGGAAAAGGTAGTCTACGCGCCGATGATCACACTGCGAAATCTTACCCTCACGCCGCAGGATTTACAGGACCTGCGCGCACGTTCAGCCGTTCGTCCTGACAACCGAAGAAATCTCCAAGTACGACATTGAGTCGACAGGCAAGGAAATGATCGACGAGATCAATTGCTACAAGTTTGCCGTCAAGCCGAAAACAATGGTAAAAGGCGAGCGCTATTTCGAAGGCGATATCTGGGTGGACGACCGCGATCTGCAGATCGTGAAAACCTACGGCAAAGGCGTCGGCATCGTAGAGCAAGAGACAACCAGTTCCCGCGATTCGAGACCTACCGCGAGCAGATCGACGGCAAATACTGGTTCCCCACTTACACGCGCGCCAACGACACGCTGCACTTCCGGGACCTGACCCAGCGTATCCGCATGACGGTCAAGTACGAAAACTACAAGCGATTCGGTTCCGAGACAAGCATCACATTCGGCGACGAAGTAACCGACCCCAACGCAGCCCCCCAACATCGAAAAATAATGCCCGCAACCAAAATAACGATCAACAACGATGGATCCGTACGTATTGAAGGCGATTTCGAAATCGTCGACCCCATGGGACAGAAGTTCGGACTGGGCGGCAGAACGGTAATCGGTCTTTGCCGCTGCGGCCAGTCGCAGAACAAGCCCTTTTGCGACGGTTCGCATGCGCGGACCGGCTTCCAGGACAAGGTAACCGCGCGCGATCTGCCCGCGCCCAAACCCAAAGTCTGAACAACTGCCGGCTCAAGCCGGCAGGATGGGTTGCGACTGAAAGTCGCCTGAAGTGTGTGGCGCACGCGCTTTGCGTGCGGCGTCGGCACTCTTGCCGACGCCTCGCGCATTCGGAGAAGAAACCGGTGTCGAGAAAGTCTCGACACGGCACGCTGAGAGCGTACGCCACATCGGTCAAGGTAAAGGAACCACCCGCTAAAGCTGACCGCCTCAAAGGCGGTGGGTTTGGACCCGGCGATGGAATCTAAAACAAAGTCTAATCGCTTACCGTCATCGTGGGTCCGGGAGCGTTGGCCGCTTCCCGGGCCTTCGCCATCACCAGTTCGGCGATGTCGTAATAGGCCTTGGCGCGTTTGTCGTCCGGCCCGAACGTGGCGATCGGGTGGCCGGTATCGCCGCCGATCCGCACATGCGGATCGAGCGGCAGTGCGCCCAGGAAGTCTACGCCCATGTCCTTCGCGGTGCGCTGTCCGCCGCCCGTGCTGAAGACGTCGATGCGCTCGTCGCAGTGCGGGCAGGTGAGATAGCTCATGTTCTCGACGATGCCGAGGATCGGCACCTTCACCTGCTCGAACATGCGCACGGCTTTGCGCGCGTCTTCGAGAGCCACGTCGGATGGCGTGGTCACCACCACCGCGCCGGTGACCGGAGCGGATTGAATCAGCGATAACTGCACGTCGCCGGTGCCGGGCGGCAGGTCGATGACGAGGTAGTCGAGATCGCCCCAGTCGACACCCCGCAGGAACTGCTGGATCACGCTGTGCAGCATCGGGCCGCGCCACACGAGAGGCTTGTCGCCGGGGCTGAGAAAGCCCATCGACATCAGCTTCACGCCGTAATTCTGCAGCGGCTGAATGCGTTCGCCGATGGCGGCGGGGGTCTGGTTCGTGCCCATCATCAGCGGCACGTTCGGGCCGTAAACGTCGGCATCGAGCAGGCCGGTCTTGTAGCCCGAGGTGCGCCAGCGCGATGGCGAGATTGACGGCAACGGTGGTCTTTCCGACGCCGCCTTTGCCGCTTCCGACGGCAATCAGATTCTTTACGCCGGCGAATCGGCAGTTTCGGGGCTCATGATGGTTTCATCTTAGATGGTCTTGGTCGGCCGCCGTCGAAGTCGATCAGAGAGCCCTGCAGTAGTCTGCCGTGCGGGACTCAGGATGAACGAAACCAGGGCCGCGATATCGGCCGGTTCGCCGATGCGGGCGATCTTTTCTTCGCGCAGGAAGGCTTCTTCCGTGGTGGATTCGAGCCGCTTCGCGAAGCGGGCCGTGCGCACAGGACCCGGATTGATCGCATTCACCTGAACGCCGTCCTGAATGCCCTTCTCCGACATGGCTTTGGTGAATGACAGAATCGCGGCATTCACCGAGCCGCCGATCGTGAACAGCGCGCCGGGAGTGCGTCCGCCGGCGCCGACGATGTTGACGATCGAGCCGGAGTGTTTCTTCAGATGCGGCCATGCGGCGCGGGTCAGTACGAACGGCGCCGAAATACTTCAGGGCGAAGCCGTCGATGAAATCGTCGTCGGTCAGGGTTTCAAACTCGCCGCGTTTGGTGGCGCCGGCGTTGTTCACAAGGATGTCGACGGCTGCCGAACTTTGCGATGGCGGCATCGACCACCTTCGCTGCGGAATCGGGCAGGCGCAGATCGAGCG
Organism: Terriglobia bacterium; assembly: GCA_963764845.1. Lineage (GTDB taxonomy): Bacteria > Acidobacteriota > Terriglobia > Bryobacterales > Bryobacteraceae > BOG-234. The sequence goes on from CAVXUE010000005.1 coordinate 472,839, forward strand.
GGACCGCGAGCGAGTTCTGCTCGCCGATGATTCCCGCCGTTTCGTTCAACAAGCTTTTCGTCGCGCGCGGAGAGGACGACGCGCGATGCCATCGGCCGCCAGGCGCAGCGCAATGGCATGGCCGATGCCCCGGCTGGCGCCGGTCACGATTGCGCTGTTTTCATTTCGCGGTCTCTTCTGCACTCTTGACGGGCGTGCCGGAAATCAGCGAATCGGGAGGGTTGAGGATCAGCGAGTCTTTCGGCCGAAGCCCGGCGAGGACTTCGAGCGAATCGCCGAAATCGCGGCCGATGGTGATGGGAACCAGCATCGCTTTGCCGTCGCGCACGACGGCGGCGCGAATGCCTTCGGAGCGGAACAGCACCGTGGTGACCGGAATCGTGAGCGCGTTCGCCGACGTGCCGGTGAACTTCAGATGAACCGAGACGTACGCGCCGGGAAGCAGCTCGCCGGTGGGATTATCCACATCCACTTCGACCAGCAGGGTGCGGGAGGCCAGATCGATCGAGTTGGAATTGCGCACGATGGTGCCGGGAAAGGTGCGGCCGGGAAATTCGTTGAGCGTGAGCGTTGCGGGCGAGCCGTTCTTCGCCGCCTGCTCGTAGTCTTCGGGCACGCTGATGAAGACGCGCAGCCGGTTGATCGCCGAGATGTGGAACAGTTCCTTGCCGCGTGGCGTTGGAGCCGGCGTCGATCAGCGCGCCGATATCGGTGTTGCGCGCCGTGATCACGCCATCGAAGGGCGCGTAGACCTTCTCGTAGGACTGCAGATCTTCGAGGCGCTTGACGTTGGCGGCGGCGGAATCGACGATGGCCTTCTTCGAGTTCATGTCGCCGACGACGTTGTCGGTATCCTGCCGCGCGACAGCGCCTTTCTTTTCGCAGATTGACCATGCGGTCGGCGGTGAGTTTGGCGAGATTGAGATTGGCCTGCGCGGTCTCGAGATCGGCCTTCGCCTGCTGAAGCTGATGATCGACTTCGGGGGTTTCGATTTCGGCGAGGAGGTCGCCCGCTTTCACGCGCGTGCCGATATCGGCATACCACTTCTTCAGATAGCCGTTGGTGCGCGCGTAGATGGGCGCGTCGATCAGCGGCTGCGTATTGCCCGGCAGAACCAGTTCCTGGGTCGCGCCGGTCACTTTGGGATGCGTGACCGAAACGGTGAGCACGGCGGCATCATGGGTTTCGACGACCAGCGCTTTTTCCGCCGAGACGCGCGTCGAGATGCCTTTGTAGACAAACCAGCCGATCGCGCGCCATGGCGACAAGCAGCAGAAAGATCAGTCCGAAGCCCAGGCCGCGGCGCTGTTCGACGGCTTCGCGGACGTTCCGCGTTCGCTCGGGCTCTGTCGCGATCGAGTCTCGGGTTTCATGTTATTGGTGAGCTGGTTCATAACGTTCATGCGGCGCACCGGCCTCGTTCCGGTTTTCTTCATGAGATTGTGAATAAGGCTGAATACCGACGGAACGAAAAACAGAGTGGCGACGGTCGCGCAAAGCAATCCGCCGATCACGGCGCGGCCGAGCGGCGCGTTCTGCTCGCCGCCTTCGCCCATGCCCATCGCCATCGGCACCATGCCGATGATCATCGCAAGCGCGGTCATGATGACCGGGCGGAAGCGCGTGAAGCCGGCTTCGATGGCCGCCTGCAGCGCGTCGCCGTGATGCTCGAGGCGCTCCTTGGCGAAAGCCACCACGAGGATGCTGTTCGCGGTGGCGACGCCCATGCACATGATGGAGCCCATCAGGGCGGGCACGCTGAGCCGGGTGTGCGTGAGGAACAGGAACAGCACGATGCCGGTCAGCGCGGCGGGCAGCGCGCTGATGATGATGAACGGATCGAGCCAGGACTGGAAGTTCACGACGATCAGAAGATAGACCAGCACGATGGCGACGACCAGCCCGGCCGCCAGGCCGATATAGGACGACTTCATGGTTTCCAGCTGGCCGCGGATGGTGACGGTCGATCCGCGCGGCAGGTTCTTGCGGTTGGCGTCGACGATGCGCGTGATATCGTTCCCGGCCGCGCCGAGATCGCGGCCTTCCACGGAGCCGAAGATATCGATGACGCGGTGAATATTGTAGTGGTTGACGACCGCCAGTGCGTTGCCGCGCGAGATGGTGCTGACGTCGCCCAGGATTTCCTGCTGCGCGCCGCCGGGCGAGGTGATCGGAACGTTCTGCAGATCCTGCAGCGAATTGATGCGGTATTGCGGGGTCTGCGTGACGACGTTGTAGGTGACGCCGTTCTTCGGATTCAGGTAGAACGTGGGCGTGGTCTGGAAACTGCCGCTGAGCGACACCAGCATGCCGCCGGCGATATCGAACTGAGTGAAACCGGCCTGCTGCGGCTTTGGTGCGGTCCACGGTGATGTGCAGCTTGGGCTGATCGAAAGGCTGCTGGATGCGCAGATCGACGAGACCCGGGCACCTGGCGGATCTGGCTGAGGAGCTGATCGGCGAACTTGCGGTTGGCCTTCGTGAATCGGCGCCTTCCATCTGCACGTCGATGGGCGCGGGAAGGCCGAAGTTGAGAATCTGCGTGATCATGTCGGCGGGCAGGAAATAGAACATGACGCCGGGAAACTCGGCTGGTCAGTTTCGGGCGGAGCGCGTCGACCCACTCCTGCGTGGGGCGATGATGGCCTTCTTTGAGCGAGACGAGAATGTCGGCGTCGGCGGAGCCGATCACGCCGCTGGTGTTGTAGGTGGTGTTGATGCCGCTGTAGGGCAGCCCCATGTTGTCGACGATGCTGTCGAGTTCGGAGGCGGGGATTTCGCGGCGGATGGACTGATCGACCAGATCGTTGAGGCGCGCCGTTTCTTCGATGCGCGTGCCGGTCTTGGCGCGCAGGTGCAGGCGGAACTGGCCGTTGTCGCTGGTGGGGAAGAAATCCTGCCCGAGCCAGGGGAAGAGCAGCGAAGCCGCGCAGACACAGAGCCGAGGAACAGCCGGCACGAAAATGAACCGCCGGTAAACGAACGTGGTGAGCAGCAGCTCGATAGGCGAGGCGCATCCGCTCGAAGCCGCGCTCAAACAGCGCGCTGCAGCAGCATGAAGGGATTGCGCGTGGGGCGCAGCACGTGATCGTGCGGCTTGAGCAGATACATGCGCGAGCGTGGGCACCAGCGTGCGCGAAAGAAGATAGGACGCCAGCATGGCGAAGACGACGGCTTCGGCCAGCGGGACAAACAGAAACTTGGCCACGCCGCTCAGGAAGAACATCGGCAGGAACACGATGCAGATGCAGAGCGTGGAGACGAGCGCGGGAACGGCGATCTGCTGCGCGCCATCGAGAATGGCCTGGCGCAGTTCTTGCCCTTCTTCGAGATTGCGGTTGACGTTTTCGATTTCGACCGTGGCGTCGTCGACCAGAATGCCGACGGCGAGCGCGAGGCCGCCCAGCGTCATGATGTTGATGGTCTGGTGGATCGCGCTGAGGCAGCAGATGGACACCAGAATCGAAAGCGGAATCGAGACCGCGATGATCACGCGTGCTGCGCCAGCTGCCGAGAAAGATCAGAATCATGATGCCGGTGAGGCAGGCGGCGATGATCGCCTCCCGGACCACGCCGCTGATGGCGGCGCGAACGAAGATGGACTGATCGGCGATGGGCTCGATTTTGATCGACGGCGGCAGCGTCTTTCGGATCTGCGGCAGCGCATCGAGAACGCCTTTGACGATGCTCAGCGTGGAGGCGTCGCCATTCTTCAGAACCGAAATCAGCGTGCCGCGCTCGCCGTTGAGACGGACGATATTGGTCTGGGGCGCGAAGCCGTCGGAGACCGTGGCGACGTCGCGCACATAGATCGGCGTGTTGTTGGCCGAGAGCTTGATGGGCAGATCGTTCAATTCCGCGACCGTGAGCGGGCTGGAATTCAGATCCACATCGTATTCGAACTGGCCGATTTTGGCGGTGCCGGCGGGAAGAATGATGTTCTGGTTGCCGATGGCGGTGACGACGTCGGCGGGAGAAAGACCTTTCGACTGCAGCAGACCGGTATTCAGGCTGACGTTGATCTGGCGCTGTTTGCCGCCGTAGGGATAGGGCATTTCCGCGCCGGGAATGGTGACGAGGTCGGGGCGGATGAAGTTCTGAGCGTAATCGTTGAGCTGCGGCTTCGGAAAGCGTGTTGCTGGAAATGGCGAGCTGCAGGATCGGGAACGGTGGAGGCGTTGTAAGTAAGGATGAACGGCGGCGACGGTGCCGGGCGGCATGCTGTGCAGCTGGCTTTGCGAGATGCTGGTGATCTGCGCGTTGGCGGTATCGACGCTGGCGCCGGGCTGCAGGAAGGTCTTGATGATGGCGCGGCCGTTCAGCGTGACGGATTCGGTGTGCTCGATGTTGCTGACGACGGTGGTCAGGCTGCGCTCGACGTTCGAAGTGATGCGGCCTTCCATTTCCTCGGCGTTCATGCCGGTGTACTGCCAGATGGAGGCGATGACGGGGATATCGATGTTCGGGAAAGATGTCGGTCGGGGTGCGCGAGAATGACCAGCGGGCTGACCAGAAGGATCAGCAGCGCCAGCACGATGAACGTATACGGGCGTGCGAGGGCTAGTCTGACAATCCACATGGTTTATCGGGTCGGCGTTTCGTTGGACGCGTTTTCGTTGGTCCGGGCCGATGGAGCGCCACGGCTCAATGATCGGCCCACTAATGATGATGAAATCCGGCGCGGAAATGTTTCCTGTGTGACAGCTTTTCCACTTCAGCCTCCATTCTAGCGCCCCGATCGACACAGGCTGTTTCAAGCAGCTTGGTTCAGGAATTCGCGGTATTTCGCAGGGTCGTAACCGCAGGATTTGGCATTTTGGGCCTCCGCGCGACAGTCCTGGCGGTGAGTCTCGCGTCGATTTCAGGGGTCGAAAAAACGAACTCCCCGGCGGGAATCTCAAAGGGCTGGCCTTTCATTTTGTATAGGTTGCGGAGAGATACGGCCTCGTCAAGGGCGGCTTGGCGGGCGGCGATGCGTTTGGTCTGGAGTTCCTGGAGCTGGCGGAGCGCTTCTTTTTGGGTGCGTTGCAGGCGCTGCTCGTAGAGAGTCAGGTTCAGGAAGGGCGCGGTAAGCCACCAAGTCAACTGCGGTCGATGAAATGAATACTTTCATGACCTGTTCGCTTGCCGACGCGGACGACGTGCGCGACCAGGTCGCAGGCCGACACGTAGCTCGGAATCGGCTGTAGTAACGAGGTGCGGTTGGAGAGTCGTCAGCGACGGCGAGGCTGCTCGGTTCACCGTTGTGTAAGTCGTCTCCGGAATCTCATCTTGCGCGGCAATATCCATAGCTTCGCAAAGTGCGGACCTTGCCTATGCTATCGTCTCCGGGTTGCATATGGCGACAGGTAGCGGAGCGACTGGGCGCTAAAGCGCCGCGGCCGCGACGAAAAGCCCAGCATGGTTATTGACGGGATTGCTCGGAAAAGATCAATAACTGCCACGAAGGAGAGACGGATGAAGGGCCGACGGCTCGGAGTTCACCGAGTCAGTACGAAGAGTTTGAACAACCTGCTAATGGTTCCGAGTCGAGGCCGCTCCCGGTACTGGTGGGGTTGCACGCAGCGCGAAAGGAGATCGGACAAAATGCGCACACGTTTTTCTCGGACGACTTCGCCTTCCGCTCCTGGCGAAGGGACCAGGTTCATGCCGTTTTCCAGTACATATCGGAACCTGGTATTCGCAGCCCTGTCGCCATTGCTGATGCAGGCAGGCGCCGCGGCACAGACTGTTACGGCGGTTGGATCAACAGCCACATCGATTCAGGGCCTCAGCTTTGACGGCACCTCATACGACGTATCGTTTGGGACCAATATCGATGACACTTTTTTTGGTGATATGCCTGACGCCTATAACGTTGGCCTTGCAATTGACTCTGTGTTATCGGCGGATCAGATCACCGCCATTGATGAGGCTTACCCGGAGGACCCGGAATCCGCCACGTTTTTCGTGGATTTTTCATCGACATCCGCCATGGCCGGATTCGACGACGAAGGCGATTGGATCGGAATAGGGCAATATTCCAGCAGCAGCACCGATATAACCGACTACACCGCGGACTTCACCGCGCTGCCGTCCAGCGCCCCCGAACCGGGCACGTTCGCCAGCGTGCTGTGTGGAGGACTGCTACTGGTTCTTGCGGAACGGAAACGACGCGCACGGCACGTTCGGCAAGCTTTTCGCACGGCAGGCACAAGTCGGAGAAGTCAAGGTGGCCGGGCAATTGCCGCGTAAAGCGCAGCAGTATCGCGATCACAGTGCGATGCTGAGGAATCACCGTACATGCTTACAGGCTCGTGGCCCGTTCCGAAACTCTCGCCTCAGCTGGGCCTCAATTTCTGGCAGATCCAGATCCTGCTGCTGGGCATCGCGGTGGCGCTTTCCGGGTTGTACTGGATGTTGCAGGGCAATACCAATCCCACCCCACAGGTTCTTTCCACCTTCATCATCGGGAATTGCAATTGGCTGGCGGTAGTTCTCGCCATACCGGTCCTGACCAGGCAGAAGCCTCCCTGGGACCTGATCGCGTATCTGGCGGTTCTTCTCCCGGTAGCCGCGGTGGCGAGTGCGCTCGCCTCGGTGGCAGTCCGGATGGTGATGGGCGGGGCCGAGCATGTTTTTCAGTTTGATTGGGTCGATATCCGAAGCGGCATGTTTTTCTCGCTGGTCGCCGGGGTAGCTTTCTTTGTGGCGGGGAAGGCGAGGGGCGGGCTGGAAACGCGGAATCGTGAATTGGAGAGGCAGATTACAGTCGGCCAGATCAAGCTCGAGGCCCACGAAGCCGAGCTGAAGGCGGCGCATGAGATACAGGTGCAGCTGTTGCCTCGCGAATTGCCACAGATGGCGCCACTCCGGATTGCGTGCGCGTGGGAGCCGGCGCGGTCAGTCGGCGGCGACTACTTCGACGTGCTTACGCTGGGGCCGGACCGGCTTGGCATCTGTATCGCGGATGTCTCGGGCAAAGGAATCGCGGCAGCACTGCTGATGGCGAACCTGCAGGCAGCGGTGAGGGCATTCGCGCCGGGGAGCACCGGACCGGGGGCGCTGTGCGAAAAACTGAATGAAGTGCTGTGCGGCAGTATCGCGCCCGGGAGGTTCGTGACCTTCTTCTATGGGGTGATCGACTGCGAGACGCTGACGCTGCGCTTTGAGAACGCGGGCCACTCTTCGCCCATTGTTTTGCGCGGCGACGACGCGATGATCCTTGCCGACGGCGGCACCGTGCTGGGGCTGTTCCCGAGCCCCGCTTACGAGGACCGCCAATTCGACCTGCAACTCGGCGATTGCCTGCTGTTGACGACCGATGGAGTGACGGAAGCGGCGGATGAGAGCGATGAGCAGTTCGGCAATGAGCGGGTGATCGCGGCGGCACGCACAGCGAGGAGTCTGGGCGCACAGGGTATGCGAACGGGAATTCTGAAAGATGTGACGCGGTTCTGCAAAGGTAATTTCGAGGACGACGCGTCGCTGATCGTGGTGACGGTCGGGTGAGCGGAGCACCCCGGAGGAAACCCGGGAAAATTCTGTTGCTGACCGGCATGACGCGCGCGCTTGCCGGTTTTCTTTGGCTGATTTTGTGTCCGGCGTTCGGCCAGGAGTTCGACGTGGTGGATGTCAAACCGAATACGTCGGGCGAGGCGTTGGGGACGGGCAGCATTCTGCCCAGCGGCCAGTTCCGGGCCATCAATATTCCGCTGAAGGAGATCATCAAGTTCGCTTTCGGATTCCCCGAGGCGGCCGGATTGTCAGAGAACAGTCGTGGCGGAACTTCGGGCGGAGGGCACGTGCCTGAAGGTTTCGATGCCGGATTTCGCGCGGGCGATGCAGGTTATGGCGCCGAATTATGCGGATCGGACGGTGGTCGATCAGACCGATTTAGAGGGCGCTTACGATCTGAAGGTGACGTGGTTCGGGAAGGTGGATTCCGACAGCGATGCGAATGGGATCGGCTATCCCGTCGCACTGGAGAAACAACTGGGACTTAAGCTCAAGGCGCGCAGGTTGGCGGTTCCGGCGATCGTGTTCAATCACGTCGGGAAGCCTTCCCACGAATTGACGGAAACCGGAACGGCGACGAAGATCGCCGGCGTTACTGTTTGGGGGCAGCGGCGGGCGGCGGGTTTCTTTCCATCATCACCTTGCCGTCGGCCAGCGTGACGGAGACGAAGAGGCCTCCCGGTTCGCCGGTCAGCAGCGGGTGGACCGCGACGGTGACTTTGTCGCCCGCCTTGATGGTGTTCGATTTCCAGCCCGCCTTGGCGAGGATGCCGGGGGCGGTCATTTCGACGTTCCAGGTGGTCGCGCCGCCCTTGCCGTCCGGGACTTCCATTTCGATCCACGAGTGAGGATTGACCCAGCCGAATCCCTTGATGGTCCCGACGAGGTTGACGGTCTTCGCGCGGTCAAACCCGGTCATCGAGTGATGCGCATATACAGGAAGGGCAAGGCACGCACAGACAATCAGGGCCGCTGTTATGGAATGAGATGCTTCATCATATTTTTCCTCATGATAATCCGGTCAGCGCACATTCAGATTCGATTTCGTGCTGGGCAGATGATCGTTGACGTTGGGCAGGCATTCGGCTTCGGTGATGTCGGTATCGTCCATGCGCCTGAAGCGTTTGGTCCATTTCCATTCGCCTTCCCAGCTCTTGGGGTCGCTCGCAATGGTTTCGATTTCCAGCGTGGCGCCCTTATCGATCAGACGCATGCGCTCGACGATGTGAAGCGCGTCGGTGACGGGAACGCCGTTGTCGATCCAGTGATGGTCGTTCACGAAGCCGGTGGTGTCGACCACGAGCGTATCGCCTTCGTAATGCCCGATGGATTCGCCGTTGAAGGTGCGGACGACGACGTCGGGATCGGTGTGCGGGCGGCCGTCGAGATAAACGATGCGGACCGCGTTCAGGAAGGCGCTGACCATGTAGATGGCGGTGGGCTTCTGGACCATGGCGATCGGCCACACGCGCGTCATGATGACGGGCAGGCCGGCGGGCCAGCACTGGCCGATGTCGTCGTGATAAGCCTTGCCTTCTTTGCGCGCCTTCTGCGCGGCGTCGTATTGAACCTGCGAGGCGGGCGTAAGCTTAAAGCCGGCTGGCGGGCGCGAACTGGAACGGATTGTCGCGGCCGCCGCCGTGCTGCCAGGTTCCGGTGATATCGAACGGCGCCGGGGGACGCGATTTGTTCAGGTTTTCGGGCGCGAGAGCGCCGAGCTGAGTCCTGCGCGTCGCGAGCCGCACCGGTCAGACAGGAACAGAAGCTGCAATGGCTTTCATTTTTCTCTACCTTCATGCGAACGACACCTTTTTCATCCACGTACTCGCGATTGTTATCGCAGACGAACTCGACCATCTCGTAGTCCGGTTTGCATGCGCCTGTAAGCGACGGTATAGGTCAGCGGCTTTTCCAGCGTGACGGGATCGTCGATCGTGATCTGATCGTGCAGAATGTCGGGCGCGACAAGCCGGATTCGTTCCGTGATGCGCATCTGATCGCTGTGCGGGATGCCGCGATAAACCGAGATCGAAGTCTTGATGCCGACGGTGTCGGTGACCAGCGTGTCGCCTTCCCAATGGCCGACGCGCGGCCGTAATAGCCGGGCGCGACGTCCTCGATCTTCTCCTGCGGCCGGTCGAGATAAATGCGGCGCACTTCGCTGAATGCTTCCCCGACGACGGTGATCTGCTTCGGCAGTCTGGATGAATTCGACCGGATAAATGGCGACCTACATCATGCCGGGAAACCCATAGGGCACGCAGCGCACGCCGGGCGTGTCGAGCTGCTCGCCGCGTTTGGCCGCGTCGGCTTCCACGGCCCGGCGGGCTTCGTAGGCTTTCGCGTATTCCGGCTTGATGGCGAGCGGCGAGGCGGGTGGCGCGGCGAATTTCGGATCGGCGCCGCGGCCTCCGCGATAGATTCCCCAGACGCCGGTGAGATCGGGCGGATCGGCGGCGGACTGGGTGAAGCCGATCACCGGGAGCGCGAGAAGCGCGGCGACGAACCAGGCTGCGGGTTTTCGATGTCATGGCTTATGGCTCGCGGCCCGGACCGTTGCCGAGCGTTCTTCCGTCGGGCAGCGTGGCTTTGGCGAGGAACCCGCCGGATTGTCCGTTTTTCAGCGGGTTGATGACGAGCGTAACCTTGTCGCCTTTGTGGAGGCTGCTGAATTTCCAGCCGCTCTGCAGGAGGATGCTGGGGCTGCCCATTTCGATGCTCCAGTGCTTCACCACGCCTTTTTCGTCGGGCACGTCGATTTCGATGTAGACGTGGGGATTGGTCCACTGGAAATCGGTGACGGTGCCGGCGAGCGTCGATCGACTTCGACATGTCGAACATGGTGAAGGAATGATGCGCGGCGAGCGGCGCAGCCGCGGCGAGGAGCAAAGCACACACGGCGAGCGGAATGCCGCGCGGCTTCGGTGTCATCGGTGTCATTGGCACGCAGTCTATCGCGGTCTTTGAGGTGATGTCAAACGCCGATCCAGGCCGCCGCTTTGGCGGCGAGGCGGTCAAATGCGATGACCGCCTGCGCGAGATGCTCTTCCTTTGTATCTTCGATTTTGTTGTGGCTGATGCCGCGCAGGGATTGCGTGAACATCATGACGGCGGGGATGCCGGCGCGCGCGACTTCGGCGGCGTCGTGCAGCGGGCCGGAAGGCAGACGCCTGACGATTCCGGCAGTTTCCGTGATCGACTTGTTCGCAGAGCGCGATCAGCTCGGGATGGAACGGGACCGGCTCGATGTTCCAGATCTTCGACCATTCCACCGTGCAGTTCTCTTCGCTGCGCAAAGCGTTCGCTGGCTTCGCGCGCTTCCCGGTACATTTGCGCGAGGATCGCGGCGTCGAGATCGCGCTGATCGAGCGTGGCTTCGCAGCGGCCCACCACCGCGGTGACGATTCCGGGGAAGGTTTTGACGCTGCCCATGGTGCAGACAGCGTCGGGATGTTTCGTCGCGATAGCGCGGATTTCGAGCGCGAGTTTGGCGGCGGCGGCGAGCGCGTCGCGGCGAGCGTTCATCGGGGTGGATCCGGAATGCGCTTCCTGGCCGAAGAACGTGATGGCGTGGCGCTCGACGCCTTTGGTGCCGAGGACAGCGCCGAGCGGCAGCCCCAGGGCTTCGAGGACCGGTCCCTGTTCGATGTGCAGTTCGATATAGGCGGCGGCGTCCTTTTGCTCTTTGGCGGCTTCGGGGAAGCGATCGATTTCGACTCCGCAGTTTCGCAATGCGTCTTCGAGGCGGATGCCGTCGCGATCCGTGCGGCCGCGGTCGGCTTCGATCGAGTGTGTGCCGGCGAAGGCGGAGGAGCCGAGCAGGCTGCGGCCGAAGCGCGCGCCTTCTTCGTCGGCCCAGTCGACCAGGCGGATCGTTACCGGCGGGCGCCCGTTGAATTCGCTGGCGAATCGGCGCAGGATTTCGAGGCCGGCGAGGACGCCGAGCGCAGCCATCGAGCCAGCCGCCGTTGGGGACGGAATCGAGATGGCCGCCGATCAGGAGCGCCTTGGACGATTCGCCCTGCAGGGTGACCCAGCGATTGCCCGCGGCGTCGAAGTGAGTGCTCGACGGGCAGGTCGCTGCAGCTTCTCTTCGAACCATGCGCGCGCTTTGAGCCAGATGTGGCGTCCATGCCAGGCGCTGCGCGCCGTTTGCATCGGAGGTGAGTTCGCGCAGTTCCTTCAGCTCGGCGATGGTGCGTTTCGGATCGACGGCTCATAGCGTGGCTCGCGCCGGAGTAGCTTGCCGCGGTGGCGATCGCCGACGAAGACGCCATCGCGCACCTGGACTTTGCCGCGCACGGTGACGACGGAAGGACGCCCGTCGATTTCCATGCCTTCGAAGCCGTTGTAGTCGTTGTTGACGTGCTGGGTGCGCGCGGAGATCGACGCTTCTGTGGTCGGGATCGTAAATGACGAGATCGGCATCGCTGCCGACCGCGATCGTGCCTTTGCGCGGGAAGAGGCCGAAGAGCTTCGCGGCCTTGGTGCTGGCGGCGTCGACGAAGCGATGGATGTCGAGATTGCCGCGCTTGACTCCGTAAGTGTAGAGCAGATTGACGCGCTCCTCGATGCCGGGAATGCCGTTCGGGATCTGCGTGAAGGCGTCGCGGCCGAGAAGTTTCTGTTCGGTATCGAAGGGGCAGTGGTCGGTGCCGACGGTGTCGATGAGCCCGGCGTTGAGGGCGTCCCACAGGGCTTTCTGATTGCGCTTCTCGCGCAGCGGCGGCGACATCACGTGCTTCATGCCTTCGACGCCGGGGCGTTCGGCGTATGTCTTGTCGAGCATGCAGATGCGGGACGACGCATTCGACGGAGATCTTTGTGCCGCGTTCCTTTGCCTGCGTGCGCCGCGCGCAGGGCGGGTTCACAGGACAGGTGCACCACGTATCCGGTGGCGCCCGTGGTTTCGAGGAATGTGGCGAAGCGGTTGGTGCCTTCGGCTTCGACCGCTTCGGGACGGCTGGGCTCGTGCCACTCGGGTCCGGTCTTGCCTTCGGCGAGCAGTTTCTGCTGCAGGCGTCCGACCAGTTCGGCGTTCTCGCAATGGGCGGTCACGATGACGCCGAGTCGTTTCGCGAGGGTCAGGGTCTGGTACATTTCGGCATCGTCGACGCCGAAGAAGTTTTTGTAGGCGAGGAAGATCTTGAAGGAGCGTGATGCCGTCGGCGACGATTTCGCGAAGCTGGCCTTCCGTATGGTCGCCGAATTTCGTGACCGACATGTGGAAGGTGTAGTCGCAGGCGCTGCCCGCCGCGGCTTTGGATTTCCAGAGCTGATAGCCTTCGAGCGCATCGTCGTTGCGCGAGGGGCAGCACATTTCGATATAGGTTGTGGTGCCGCCGATGAGGGCCGCGATGCTGCCGGTTTCGTGCGTGTCTTTGGCGAAGGTCGCCATGAACGGCAGATAGATGTGGACGTGGGGATCGATGAAACCGGGGAAAACGTATTTGCCCGAGGCGTCGATGACTTCGGTTCCGGGCGGGGCTTCAAGATCGCGGCCGATACGGGTGATGGTTTCGTCTTCGGCGAAGATGTCGGCGCGGGTAGCGGGAATCCGCCGGTTACGATTTCGCCGTTCTTGATCAGCAGGGCCATGAGCTAACCCAGGTTGGCGCACGCGACTTAGTCGCGAGGTGTTGCCGAACCGGCTGAAGCCGCGTGTACCGGTCGGTGGCTCGCGCATAGTGGATTTCGATTCCCTGTTCCTGACGATATCGCTTCATGGCTTCCCAGTCCTCGGTGACTTCGGGTTTGGTTTTCACGAGCTCGTCCCAGGTGACGGGCGCGCGGTGCGAGTCGAGTTCCACCATCTCGATGCAGTTTTCGACGGGGCAAACGTTGTAGCAGAGCCGGCAGCCGACGCAATCTGCTTCACGAACACGCGGGCTGCGGCCGTTCGCCTTGCAGTCGATGAGATCGATGCACTGGTGCGCGGTGTCGTTGCAGGCGACATAACAAAGGTTGCACGGATGCAGCGGGCGTCGTCGATGCGGGCTACAGCGCGGAAGGAGAGATCGAAGTTTTTGAAGTCCGAGATGCGATTGAGGCTTTTTCCGCGCAGGTCGGCGATGGTCGCGAAGCCTTTGGCATCCATCCAGTTCGAAAGGCCGTCGCAGAGATCTTCGATGATGCGGAATCCGTAGTGCATGACGGCCGTGCAGACCTGAAGGCTGTGCGCGCCGAGGAGAAGGAACTCGGCGGCGTCGCGCCAGGTGGAGATGCCGCCCATGCCGGAGATCGGCGGTCCTGCCCTGGCGATCACGTCGTCGGCGCCCAGCGCGGCCAGCATGTTCAGCGCGATCGGCTTGACGGCCGGGCCGGCATAGCCGCCGTGTCCGCCCTTGCCGCCGATATCCGGGGTGATGTCCAGAGTGTCGAGATCGACGCCGACGATTGAGTTGATGGTGTTGATCAGCGAGAGCGCGTCCGCTCCGCCGGCGAGCGCGGCGCGCGCCGGCAGCACCACGTTCGTGATGTTGGGCGTGAGCTTCACGATCACGGGAAGCTTCGCGCGCTTCTTTGACCCAGCGCGTGATCTGTTCGCAGTATTCGGGGACCTGGCCGACCGCGCTGCCCATGCCGCGCTCGCTCATGCCGTGCGGGCAGCCGTAGTTGAGCTCGATTCCGTCGGCGCCGGTGTCTTCGATTTTGCGGACGATATCGTGCCAGGCTTCGGGTTTGGATTCCACCATCGCGGAAACGATCACCGCGCGATCCGGCCAGGCGCGTTTGATTTCGCGAATCTCGCGCAGATTGACTTCGAGCGGACGATCGGAGATCAGCTCGACGTTATTGATCGCGAGCATCTTCTGCGTTCCGTAATGCCATGCGCCATAGCGATTAGAGACATTGAGAACGGGTCGCGCCGATGGTCTTCCAGACTGCGCCGCCCCAGCCGTGTTCGAAGGCGCGATGGACCTGGAGCCCCGAATTGGCGGGCGGCGCCGAGGCGAGCCAGAAGGGATTGGGGGAACGGATGCCGGCGAAATCGATGCTGAGATCAGCCATGGGCGGCCTCGGTGAGCTGCTCGTGAATTGCGGCGGCGGCGATTTTTCCATCCTGCGCGGCCATCACCGTTGAAGCGGATCCTTTGGCGCGAACGCAGTCGCCTCCCGCGTAGATTCGCGGGAACGCTGGTGCGGAGATGTTGGTCGACTTTGATGAAACCGCGTTCGGTTTCGAGTTCGAGCAGCGCGGCGATGGAGGTCTTCTGCTGACCGATCGCTTTGATGATGCGGTCCGCGGGAATCAGGAAATTCGAACCGATTATAGGACGGGGAGCGGGGCGTCCGGAAGCGTCGGGTTCACCGAGCTCGGCTCGCAGGCATTCGAGTCCGTTTTCCCGCACCGCGATGGGCTGCGTGAGGAATTCGAAAACCACGCCCTCGTTCTTCACGAACTCGTACTCGTGCGGGTATGCGGTCATTTCGCGCTCGGTACGCCGATAAACCATTGTGACTCGCCCGGCGCCCGTGCGGCGCGCGATGGTCGCGCAATCGATGGCCGTGTTGCCGGCGCCGATCACGACGACGGACCCTGCCGCGGGGAGGCTCGCCGGATTGAGTTTGCTTTGCTCGATGTATTCGAGGCCATCGATGATCCGGTCTTCGCCGGGGATGCCGAGCGGCGGGGTATTGGCCGAGCCCCACGGCAATAAAGACGGCTTCGAAATCGGCGGAGCAGGTGCGAGTGAGGAAAGTCCCGGCCGATCTCCGGCTTGTTCGAGGATCTTCACGCCGAGACGTTTGATCATTTCGACTTCGGCGAGCGCTACCGGAACGGGTTCGCGCAGGGCGATGATGCCGTAGGTGGAGAGTCCGCCGCCGAGTTCGCGTTTTTCGAAAACGGTTACGGCGTGACCGCGGCGCGCCAGTTCGCCCGCGCAGGAGAGCCCGGCCGGTCCCGCGCCGATGACCGCGACTTCGGCGTCCCGTGGGCTGGGCGGGCGGGAAAACGTCGATCACGTGGTTGTCGTAGATGTAATCCATCGCATAGCGCTGCAGGCGGCCGATCATGATCGGGTTTGTGTTCGGAGTTGAGGACGCACGCGCCTTCGCAGAGCTCCTGCACGGGGCAGACGCGCGCGCAGGTGGCGCCCATCAGATTCGATTCGAGAATGGTGCGGCCGGAGCCGGTGAGGTTGCCGGTCGAGATCTTTTTGATGAAGCGCGGGATGTCGATATGGGTGGGGCAGGCGCGCGTGCAGGGCGCGTCGAAGCAGATAGAGGCAGCGATTCGATTCGACGAGCGCTTCCTGCTTTGTGAGCGGCGGTAATTGTTCTTCGAGAGTCTTACCAATTCTCCGACCGAGTTGTAATGTTCGTTTCGAGATGTGGTGCAGGTTGGTAACCTGCAGCGGATTGGTAATCCGCTGGCCGTTAGAGCGAAACCGCAGAGGCCGCATACTCACCAGGTGAGGGAATTAAATCATACGGTTACCGACCTGAGTTTCCTCGCCCGCATACATTTCGGGCGTGGGAGCGTGACGGGCTCGGCGAAGATTGCATCAGGGCGATGTAGGCGGATCCGGAGACGAAGAAGCCTACAAACCAGGCGTAATCGTAGAGCCAGTGCAGAGGCGGAACGACAAGGCCGATCAGGGCGACGGCGATGCCTGCCGCGAGGGCCACGATCGCCCGCGGGTTGAAGCCCGCGGAGTATTCGTAGGCGCCCCCGCGCACGGTAAAGATCGTCAACGCTCAGGTTGCGTTTGCGAATGATGTAGTAGTCGGCGATCATCACGCCCGCCACGGGTCCGAGCAAGCGCGGAGTAGCCTACCAGCCATCCGTATACGTAGGAACTGGCGCTGGCCATGAGCTTCCACGGCATCATCAGAATGCCGATAACCCCGGTAATCAGGCCACCGGTGCGAAAGGAAATGAGGCTCGGGGCGAGGTTGGCGAAATCGTTGGAGGGCGAGACGACGTTCGCCGCCACGTTCGTGGCCAGAGTCGCGATGAGGAGCGCGATCAGAGCGATGAAGGCGACGATGGGCTGCTGGAAGCGGCCGATCAGGACGACGGGGTCCCAGATCATCTGCGCCGAAAATGACGGCCGAGGCCGAGGTTACCGCCACGCCGATGAACGAGAAGAGAGTCATGGCGGGTGGCAGGCCGAGCGATTGTCCAAGGATCTGGGCTCGCTGAGATTTGGCGTAGCGGGTGAAGTCGGGAATGTTCAGGGCGACCGTGGCCCAGAATCCGACCATGCCGGTGAGCGAGGGCACAAAGAAGTGGAAGAATTCGGCGTTGCTGTGGAATTTGCTCGGTTGGGCGAGGACCGGGCCGAGTCCGCCCGCTTTCGAGGTTACCCAGAAGAGCAGGAGAAGCATGATGCCGATCATGAAGGGTGCGCTTACGGCGTCCAGGATTTTGATGCTTTCGATGCCTCGCCAGATCACGTACATGTTGAGAAGCCAGAAGGCGAAGAAGCAGAGCCAGCCAACTGCGGGCGATTGCGCGGCGGGCCAGATGATGCGGGCCATGGAGGCGATGGCCTGGCCGCCGATCCATGTTTGAATTCCGAACCATCCGCAGGCCACGAGCGCGCGGAGTACGGCGGGCAGGTTTGCGCCTTTGACGCCGAACGATGAGCGCACCAGAACCGGAAACGGGATGCCGTATTTCGTGCCGGCGTGAGCGTTGAGAATCATCGGCCCGAGGACGATCAGGTTTCCGATCAGGATGGTGCCGACGGCCTGCCACCAGTTCATGCCGCCGGAGATGAGCCCGGACGCGAGCATGTAGGTCGGGATGCAGACCGACATCGCGACCCACAGAGCGGCGTAGTTGTATGCGCCCCACGTGCGTTTGGCGAGCGGGACGGGAGCGAGGTCGTGGCTATAGAGCGATGGATCGTGATTCATGCACGACGCGCCCGCATTTTGCGATCTTAGCGCGCCGGGAGTGGCGGGGTCAAAAGAGGGTGGTGCCTGAAACCATTAACCTCGATCTATTGCGTCACGAGCTTCCTGTAGAGCGTACTCTCTGGCCAGTTCCATAGTTCGGAATTTTCTGTCGCCATGATGAAGGGTTTTGGTCCCGTCAGGGTGCTTTATCAGCGTATAGTCGCACTTCCACTCTTCGTGCGCCTGCTGATGCATCTCCATTTCGATTTCGATGCCTTTGTAGATGGCCTGAATCATAGTCGCCCTCCTCGGGTAAATGGTATCGTTATTCCGTTTCGTCCGACCTTTCAGGCACTACCCAAAAAGCGGCGGCCGTTTAGAAAGGGCTTGAACTTTAATTTAGTTTAAACTAAACTAATTTCCATGACATCTGCCTCGCTGGATGCGATCGGGTCGCCGCGCCGGCGCGAGATTCTGCGGCTGGTGTGGAATGAAGAGCAACCCGCGGGCGCTATCCATCGGGCGATGCCCGATGTTACGTTCGGGGCGGTTTCGCTTCAACTGCGCGCGTTGCTCAAGGCCGGACTGGTGGAGGCGCGGACGGAACGCCGCAACCGGTTTTATCGCGCGCGCCGGGATGTGCTCGGACCGGTGGCGTCGGTGCTCGAAACGATGTGGGACGACAAATTGTGGAAGTTGAAATTGGCCGCGGAGCTGGAAGAAACGCGACGCGGCCCGAAACGGAGTCAATGAGTATGCCGGAACTGCCGTATGACCTTCAACGGACGGTCCTGATCAAGGCCAGGCCGGAGACCGTATTTCGATTCTTCACCGACAGCGCGCGCTGGGCGAGTTGGTGGGGCGCGGGTTCTACCATCGACGCCACGCCGGGCGGCAAGGTCTACATACGGCATCCGAACGGGATCGAGTCCTCGGGCAAGGTGCTGGAGATCGATCCTCCCGACCGGATCGCATTCACTTACGGGTTCGAGAGCGGCAATCCGATGCCGCCGGGCAGTTCGCTGGTGACGATCCGGCTCGAGCCGGAAAGCGGTGGGACGCGGCTGCACTTGCTGCATGAGTTCGGAGAGCCCGGGCCTCGGGATGCGCACATACAAGGCTGGCGCTTCCAGCTTGCGCTGTTCAGCAACGCGGTGGCGAATGAAGTCTACGCGAATGCGGCCGGCGCGGTGGATGCGTGGTTCGGGGCCTGGGTCATCGCGGACGACGCAGCGCGTGAGAAGACGCTCGCTGCGATTGTCACGGCTGGCGTTTCGTTTCGCGACCGCTACAGCCTGCTGGAGGACTTGGTGATCTGCTGGCTCACACCGGCGCGGCGCAGCGTTTCATGCCGGGTATCCGGATGGAGCGTAAAGGCGACGTGCGGCAGTGCCAGGGCGTGGTGCTCGCCGATTGGGTGGCGCTGAATGGCGAGCAGAAAGAGCTGATGTCAGGCACAAACGTGTTCGTGTTCCAGCCGGATGGAAAGATCGAATCGGTCGTTGGGCTGACTAACTGAGCGCTCCCACGTGAGCAGTTTGTCTTTCAGGTCGATGCCGCCGGCGTAGCCGGTCAGTTTCCCGTTCGTGCCGATCACGCGGTGGCAAGGGACGATCAGGGCGATCGGATTGGTGGCGTTGGCGCGGCCGACGGCGCGGGATGCGTTGGGATTGCCGACCCGCTTCGCGAGTTCGCCATAGCTGATGGTCTCGCCGAACGGGATCTTCAGCAGTTCCGCCCAGACGCGCTTCTGGAAATCCGTGCCTTTCGGCGCCAGGGGAAAATCGAAACGTCCGCCGCTTGCCCGCGAAGAATTCGTCGAGCTGGCGCGCCACTTCGGCATTGCTTCCCGTGCCCTCGCCCGCGCACTGAAGACTGAAGGCCGTCACGGCTCCGTTGTCGTTGATATCGAAGCCCATGCCGGACCGAATGGTGTTTCAAGCTGCATCGTTCTCTTTTCCTTTCAAACTGGCCCAAACGTGATAGGTCGCGAGGCTGCGGTAGGGCGTGAACCTCGCCATCATTTCGCGTATTGCCGGTTCGTCCGGGCGTTCGCCGACTCAGGCGGCCCAGGCCCTGGGCGAGCCCCGCATCGCCGGAGGGCAGGCAATCGGCGAATCCGAAGCCGCGCAGGAAGGCGTACTGCACCGTCCACGGCCCGATGCCGCGGACATTACTCAGCAGCCGCGCGGCGTGTCTGGCGGAGAGGTCCCGCAATGACGCGATCGGCAGTTCGCCGCTCGCGACTGCGCGCGCGGCGGCAATCAGGTACTCGGCTTTCGAGCGGGAGAATTTCAGGGTGCGCAGGGCTTCCACGCTGAGACCGGCGACGACCTCAGCGGAGGGATGCGCGCGCAGACCGCTGGGGTGCGGCAATCCGAAGCGCAGCGATCAACTCGCGGCGCAACGCGACAGCGGCTTTCAGGCTGATCTGCTGGCCCATGATCGCCCAGGCCAGCGCTTCCCAGGGGTGCGGCGTCAGCGGAATGTGCAAGCCCGCGCTGCCGCTCGAGGAGACCGCCGAGCAGCGGATCGTCGGCGAACTGGCGCTCGAATCCCGGATGCGTCCGAATCGAGGCCGAGCATTCTCACGACGGCGCGATGCGCATGCGAAAGCGTTGCCGCATCCACGCGGCAGATCGCCGAGCTGCCTTCGAAACGCGATTTCGATCAACGCCGGGTTCGCCGTCGATCAGAAGCGCTTTTCTCAATCCATTCGCAGAGACCTGTTCACTGACGCTTAGCGGATCGCGGCCGTAAAAATCGAGCACCTCGCGAAACCTGTAGCGCGGCAGGCAGCCGCAGAGTGAACGCGCTGGCGCCCGCCAGGCCCGCGTAAGCGCCTGGCGTCAGGCCGGTGCGCGCAGAGAAAGCGCTCGTGAAAGGCGGAGGCGCTCTCGAAACCGGCAGCGGCCGCGGCGTCGGCCGGTTTCGCGCCGCTTTCGATCAGACGGCGCGGCATGATCCACGCGGATGCGCCGGAGAAAAGCTCCCGGCGATTCGTGCGCGTGGTCGCGGAAAAGATCGTTCAGCGCCGTGCGGCTGAGGCCGGCGGTAGTGGCGATGGCGGCGATATCCGGGAAACGATGCGGGCGCGTTGCGGACTCGCGCGGCGGTTTGTTCGTAGAGGTTTTCGTGCCATTCCTCGCCGCGATAAAACCAGTCGGGACGGCAGCGGTGGCAGGGGCGCAATCCGCTGCGCCGCGCTTCATCGGGGGTCTTGAAGAAGCGGACGTTTTCGCGCCGGGGCCGCCTGGCGGGGCACGAGGGCAGGCAGTAGATTCCGGTCGTCAGGACGCCGGTGAGGAACTTGCCGTCGCTAGGCGCGGTCGCGCGCGAGGAACTGGCTATAGCGGCGGTCATCCAGACTGGCTGCGGCGCTTCCCATCTCTTCTTCGATGGTACGGCGCGCGGGTTTGGTTGTCTTCCGAATCCGACCGTTCAAACCAGCTACTTCTTCAGCTGAAGGTTGAGCTTGGCTTCGGCGTGGCTATCGAACAGACTGAGAATCTTGGTCGCGCTGCCTTGGCCGTTGGATTCCGCCTTCAGCTCGTAATCGACATCGGTCGAAAGACCGTGGAAATAATAGTCGCCCATCTCCCTGGCGATGAAGGAACGGATCTGCAGGGTTTTCGTGTTCTTGAGTTGAACGACGGCGCCGGGGACGGGATTGCCGTTTTCATCGGTGACGATGCCGCTGACGGAGCTTTCCTGTCGGGTCCTTGCTCTTCTTTTGTTCGAATCCTGGGCGAAGGCGAAGATCGCCAGCGCGAGCATGAGGCATACGATTGCGAAGCGTTTCATCATTGAGTATTGTCGCAGGATTAAACCCACCGGGACTTAAACCCACCACGCCGCGGATGGTTTTTCCCTGATCACGATGGCGTCCAGGAAGCGGATCGCTTTCGTCAGTCCTTCTTCGGGCGAAAGCAGGCTGTCCTCATGCTCGATCGAGAGCACGTAATCGTAGCCATACATCCGCAGCGTCGAGATGAATTCGCTCCACCATTCCGCGCCGTGGCCGTAGCCGACGGTGCGGAAAATCCACGCGCGATTGCGCTCGTCGGTGTACTGTTTCGTATCGAGAACGCCGGTCAGACGGGGAGATTGCGTTCGTAGATCTGCGTGTCCTTCGCGTGCACATGGAAGATCGCAATCGCCCAGCACGCGAATCGCGGCGATGGGGTCGATTCCCTGCCAGAACATATGGCTGGGATCGTAGTTGCATCCGACCGATTTGCCTGCGATCGAGCGCAGGCGCAGCATCGTTTCCGGATTGTAGACGACAAAGCCCGGATGCATTTCGACCGCGATCTTCACGCCATGGTCCGCGGCGAACCGGCCATGCTCTTTCCAGTAAGGCGTGACCTTTTTCTCCCACTGCCATTTGAGCAACTCGAGATACTCGGGCGGCCAGGGGCAGGTGACCCAGTTGGGTGAACGCGACCTTGTTGCTGTCGCCCGGGCAGCCGGAGAAATCGATCACCACGGGCACACCGAGCGTTCGGCGAGCCAGTGACCGTCTTGCGGCTCACTTCGCGATGGGGCTTCGCGATCTCGCGATCGGGGTGCAGCGCGATTTCCGTGGCAGCTCAGCGCGCTGATCGAGAACCCGTTGTCGTCCAGCTTCTTCTTGAATTCTTCGAGCGCCGGCGTGTCGTCGAGCATCGCGAGTTTGCAGTGCGGATCGCCGGGATAGTTGCCGGTGCCGAGCTCGACGGTCGTGACGCCGAGAGATTTCAGCTTCGCGATGACGTCGTCCAGCGGGAGTTGGGATAAGAGCGCGGTGAATACGCCGAGTCTCATGGCTTTATTTCGTCCGGATCGTGTCTTGTCCGGAGCGTAACAGACCGGATTCAACTTGCACTCCGCGCATTTCGGCTTGCGCGCGATGCAGAGCGCCCGGCCGTGATGGATGATCTGGTGCGAGAACAGAATCCAGCGCTCGCTGCGGAATGATCTTCATCAGATCCTGCTCGATTTTCACCGGGTCGGTCTGCTTTGTCAGATCGAGACGGCGCGAAATGCGCTGCACATGGGTATCGACCACGATGCCGGAGGCGATGCCGTAGGCGGTGCCCAGCACCACGTTGGCGGTTTTGCGCGCGGCGCCGGGCACGGTGATCAGTTCCTCCAGCGTTTGCGGAACTTTGCCGCCGAATTCGTTGACGATCTTCTTCGCCGCGCCGATGACCGATTTCGCTTTGTTGTTGAAGAAGCCGGTGGAGCGGATGTCGTTGGCCAGCACTTCCTGGCGGGCGGCGGCGAAATCCTGCGGCGTCGGGTATTTTGCGAACAGGCCGGGCGTCACTTCAGTTGACGCGCTTGTCGGTACATTGCGCGGAGAGAATCGTCGCGACCAGCAGCTCCCAGGGATTGCGATGAGTCAGCGCGCAGGTCGCGTTCGGATACATCTCGTCGAGCGTCTTGAGAATGACTTCGACGCGGGCCTTGCGCTCGGCTTTGTTTTTGGCTTGACGGCTTCGTCATTCGTATCGCAGGACCTCGACCGGCGTGATGCGCGTGGCGTTTCGCGCCGGATAGAGGGTGGCGAGAAGGCTGACGCCAAGCGCCACGGCCGCGATCCAGAGCCATCCCACGGACTGCGGCTCGAACGGCACGTAGCTCAGCGCATAAACGGATTCATCGAGCGGGATCCAGTGATATGTGCCGCGCGAAATAACAAAACGCATAGCCGACGACCAGGCCGATGACGGTCCCGATGACGCCGATCATCGCGCCCTGCATGACGAAGATGCGCCGGATCTGGCCGCGGCGCGCGCCCATCGACATCAGCACCGCGATGTCTTTGTACTTGGTCAGCACGATCATGGTGAGAGTGATCAAGATGTTCAGCGCTCCCACCAGTTCGATCAGCCCGATCGTGATCGCGGTGACCGCCCGCTCCAGTTTCAGGGCGTGGAAGAGCTGCTGGTTCTGCTCTTCCCAGGTGATCGGACGTGTAACGCGGGCCCGCCATGCGCGGCTTCATTCGGCCGCGACCTGCGGCGCGAGGTCCGGATTGTCGAGCCGGATTTCGATGGTGTTGACCACGTCTCCGACGGAGTGCAGCTTCTGCACGGAGGCGATGAGCGGCGTAGGCCCAGTGTCGTCGACATCGAAGAAATTCGTTTCGAAAATGCCTGCCACGCGGAAGCGCTGGCTGCGCGGGCCGGGGCCGAACGGCGTCAGATTGCCTTCCGGATCGATCACGCGTCACGATGCTGTTCACCAGCAGTCCGGCATCCTGCGCGAGCTTGGATCCGATCACGATCCCGGGCAGTCCGCTCGTCGTCCTTCAGCCGTGCGAGCGAGCCGCTCTTGAGATGGCGCAGCGTATCGCTGGTGGCGAGTTCAGCCTGCATGTCGATGCCCTTGAGCGTCGACCAGCTTTGTTGCCCTGCGGGCCGCTGAGGAACACCTGGTCGTAGAGCACGGGCGCGACCGCGACCACGTGCGGCATGCGCTGGAACTTCGCGGATCAGATTGCGCCAGTCTTCCATGCCCGGGCCCGGATCTTTATCCAGGACGTTGACGTGCGCGGTGGCCGCGAGCATGTTGCGCTGAAGCGTGTTCTGGAATCCGTTGTTGACCGCCAGCGAAATGATCAGCGCCATCACTCCGGCCGCCACGCCGATCACGGAGATGACCGTGATGACCGAGATGACCTTCTCTTTGCGGCGCGCGCGCAGGTAGCGGCCGGCGACGAACGAATTCAAAGGCGGAGGTCATCGGGCTTACTCGTCCAAGGCCGCGCAGGCTGTCCGCCATGCCGATATCGCCTTCCGGCCGCAGCAGCGGGAACAGAATCACGTCGCGGATCGATTGCGAGTTGGTCAGCAGCATGGTCAGCCGGTCGATCCCCAGGCCTTCGCCGCCGGTGGGCGGCATCCCGTAAGCCATGCGCGCGCAGGTAGTCCTCATCCATCTGATGCGCTTCCTCGTCGCCGCGTTCGCGCATGTCGAGCTGGGCGTCGAAGCGGCGGCACTGTTCCATGGGATCGTTCAACTCGGTGTAAGGCGTTGCCGATTTCCATGCCCGCGATGATGATTTCGAAACGCTCGACCAGCGCGGGTTCGTCCGGCTTGTTCTTCGAGAGCGGCGAGACCTCGACGGGAAAATCGTAGATCAGCGTCGGCTGGATCAGCTTTCTCTCGGCGTGCACTTCGAAGAGATGCGCAGAGCTTCGCCGCGTGCTTTGCCAGTCTTTGATCAGCCATTCGGGATCGCGGACGTTGTCCATCGACGGGCGATCGGCGCCTTCCCAGTATTCGATGACGGCTTCGCGCATGCGTCATGCGGCGGAGCGAGCCGAAATCGAGTTCGACATCGCCGTACGGGACCTGGTCCCGCCGGTGGCATCGATGGCGAGCTGGCGCAGCAGCTCTTCGGTAAGATCCATCAGGCCGCGGTAATCGGTGTAGGCCTGATAGAACTCGATCATCGTGAATTCGGGATTGTGGCGCGTCGAGATGCCTTCGTTGCGGAAGTTGCGATTGATCTCGTAGACGCGTTCGAGGCCGCCCACGACCAGCCGCTTCAGATACAGTTCCGGCGCGATGCGCAGGTAGAGATCGATATCGAGCGTGTTGTGATGCGTGACGAACGGACGCGCCGCCGCGCCGCCGTAGATGGGCTGCATCATCGGCGTTTCGACTTCGATGATACCCGCGCGCTTCGAGCTGACGGCGGAGCGAAGCGAGATTTTCGCGCGCTTGACGGAAGATCTCGCGGCTTTCCGGATTCGCGATCAGATCGAGATAGCGCTGGCGGTAGCGGATCTCCACATCTTCCAGCCCGTGGAACTTCTCGGGCATGGCGAGAAGGGTCTTCGAGAGGAATTCGAGCTTCTCGACATGCAGGCTCAGTTCGCCCGTGCGGGTGCGGAAAAGATAGCCTTCGGCGCCGATGATATCGCCGATGTCGAGCAGACCGAACAGCTGGTAATCGCGCTCGCTGACGGCGTCCTTGCGCACGTAGCATTGCAGACGCGCGCCGTTCTGCTGGATGTGCAGGAAGCCGGCTTTGCCCATGCG
Source organism: Terriglobia bacterium (assembly GCA_963764845.1). Lineage (GTDB taxonomy): Bacteria > Acidobacteriota > Terriglobia > Bryobacterales > Bryobacteraceae > BOG-234. The sequence goes on from CAVXUE010000005.1 coordinate 498,226, forward strand.
CCGAATGGTCTGGATGCGGCCGGCGAGCTTTACGCGAATTTCGGGAACCAGTTCTTCCGCGGTCTTTTCGCTGTGTTGCCGCGCAGGACATCCGGAATCGTGCAGCGTGAAATCGAAACGCTTGCCGAACGGGCGGTAGCCCAGGGCTTCGATCTCATGCACGCGGGCGGCGCGCTGTTCAAATAATTCGTCTTCCAGCGACAATAGCGGTCTCCTGTTATGGGGGAATCAGTTATTATAATTCTTCGTCACAACAAGCTAGATCTTGACCCGCTCCATCTCAATCATCATTCCCGCCTATAACGAGCAGGTCAGGCTACCGGACACACTGCGCCGAATCGCGGAATATCTGCGTTCGGGCGAGTGGAGCTTCCAGGAAATTCTGATCGTCGACGACGGCTCGAGGGACGGGACCGCCGCCGCGGCGGAGGAATTCGCCCGGAGTAATCCGAGCGTCCGCGTGCTGCGGAATCCGGGCAATCGCGGCAAGGGCTATTCCGTGCGCCACGGAATGCTGGAAGCGCGCGGCGAATGGCGGCTGTTCAGCGACGCGGATCTCTCGACGCCGATCGAAGAGCTGGAAAAACTATGGACCGCGGTGAGCACGGGAAAGGATGCCATCGCCATCGGTTCGCGCGCGCTCGACCGATCGCTGATCGGAGTTCATCAGCCGGGGCACCGGGAAACGATGGGGCGGTTTTTCAATGGCGTCATGCGCGTGACCACGGGACTCGCGATCTCGGACACGCAGTGCGGCTTCAAGCTGTTCCGCGCGGACGTGGCGCGGGAAGTCTTTTCGCGGCAGATGCTGGAGCGCTTCGGCTTCGACGCGGAGGTGCTTTACATCGCGCATCACCGCGGCTATGGGATCGCGGAAGTGCCGGTGCGGTGGAATCACGTGGACGGCAGCAAAGTGGGCATGATGACCGGAATGCGGGCGTTTGAAGAATTGCTGGAAATAAGGCTCAACAGCCTGCGGGGCAAATATCGCTGATGCCGGTTGAGTTCATTCACAAGTTTTCGCCGGGGCGTCTGCCGGTTACCGTGCTGTTGCTGCATGGCTCGGGCGGCGATGAGAACGATCTGCTTCCCGTGGCGAAGGCGGTTGCGCCGGGAGCCGCGTTTCTGAGCCCGCGCGGGAAAGTGATCGACCGCGGGTTGCTCCGCTTCTTCGCGCTCGATAAGAGCGATGCAAGAGAGCGCACAGCGGAGCTGGCGCAGTGGATCGCGGAGGCGACGGTGCAGTATCAGATCGATCCCGCGCGGTTGTTTGCGATGGGGTATTCAAACGGCGCAAATGTGGCCGCGGCTCTGATGCTGCTGCATCCTGGTGTGATTGCAGGGGCGTGTCTGTTGCGGACGCGGGCTGTGGTTCAGCCGAGCGAATTGCCGGTTCTCGCCGGAGCGCCGGTCCTGATTTCCGCCGGCCAGCATGATGAATTGATCCCGCCCGAGGGCGCGCAGGCGTTGGCGGAACTGTTGACCAAAGCCGGGGCGCGCGTGGATCTGGCGATTCAGAACGCGGGGCACGAATTGACTCCCGCCGATTTTTCCCTGGCGAAACAATGGTTCGCCAGTGTAATTACGAGATAGCGGAAATTCCCGTCACTCCCGCCCGCCTCGCGCGACGGACGAATGACCGGTCGAAGGAAACGAAGACGGCTCCCGGCGGTCTGCTCGCCAGGTGCAGCGCGTCGGCAAACTCAATTCCGCGTTCTGTCAGATCGAGAGCGGCCGCTACGGCGTGTTCGTCCTCGGCGCGGACGTTCTCGAGGCCGAGTAATTTGGCGATTGCTTCCCGGATGGCGTCGTCCTCGAATCCGTACAGGCTTCGGAGGACCCAGTCCGTTTCGAGCAATACGGTCTTCGCGATCCAGACGGGACCACTGGCGAACAACGATCGCGCGATTGTCTCCTGTTTGCGATCGTCGCCCGTCAGCAGGCGTACCAGAATGTTAGTATCGACCGCGGTCATGCCGCCGCTCTATCTCGCGCGCGATTGCGGCGCGTGTTTCCGCGGATTCCTTTCCCTTTACAGGCACCTCGACCCTGGGCCGGGACCGCAGGCAGCCGGCAATCTCGTTGAGATCGGCGCGGGGAAAACGATTAGCGGGCCGGAGCAAAATGCCGGCGCCCGTTTCCTCGATCGTGAATTCTGTGCCAGGCTTCCAACCCCGGGAAGAACGTATGTTCCCGGGAAGAACGATCTGTCCCTTGGTCGAAAGTCGTGTCGTATTCATCTTCATCGGTAAGATCCTGGTAAGATTATCCTACATCTCGCCGGACAGTTCACGGGAGGCTTCGGGATATCGGAGACGCGGGGCCTCTTCTGAACGAAGAAGTGGTGCAAGCGGAGTCAGCCCGCGCTGGAGCGGGGACGGCAAGGAGTTGTTCTGCCTCGCGCCAGACGGCACGGTCATGGCCGCGACACATCCCGAGCGTGCTGTTCAGAGGGTTGCCGATTTGTGGTATTCTCGCGAAGACTATGGCGATCATTGGCGCCCACATGCTTCTTTATTCGTCGGAACCGGAAGCGTTGCGTACCACGCTGAGCGACGCATTCGGCTTCAAATCCGTAGATGCGGGCCGCGGCTGGCTGATCTTCGCGCTGCCTCCGGCGGAGGTCGGGGTGCATCCCCAGGAAGGTCCCATACGCCATCAGATGTCGCTCATGTGCGATGACATCGGGGCGACCGTGGCCGACCTCCGCGCGAAGGGCGTCAGCTTCGATGGCGATCCGCGGGACCAGGGCTGGGGCATCGTGATCACGATGCTGCTGCCCGGCGATGTGAAGATCATGCTGTATCAGCCGCGTCACGCGACGGCGATCGGGCTTTGACGGGTTCCGCGCGCCGCTATTCCACTCGCGGCGATTCCCCTGGCAATCCAGGCAATTGCGACTTGCACCGCGACGATCAGCGCGACACAGCCGGGCCAGCCGAACGACGACCATAACCATCCCGGCACCGTGCCGCCGAAGCTTCCGCCGATGTAATAGAAAGTGACGTAGAGCCCCAGGGCAAGAGCCCGGTTGCGCGCCGCCGCCGTGCCCACGAAACTGGTTGCCGAAGCCTGCGCGATGAAGACGCCCGAACTGCAGAGGGTGAGCCCGGCGATCACGCTCCACAGGTTCGGCGCGAGAGTAAGCAAAGCGCCCGCCGCGCCGAGGACCGAAGCGAAGATCAACATACGGGGATGCCCGTCCTTACCGATGCGGCGTCCGGCCAGCGGCGTAACGATCGCGCCCCCCAGATAGACGACGAAGATGGATCCGAGAAAGCCGGGCTTCAACGAGAACGGCGGTGCGGCAAGTTGGAAAGTCACGTACGTAAAGAGAGCGATCTGGGTGAAGAGCACGCAGAAGCCGATGGCGTAGGCTGCGCGAAGGCGCGGATTGCGCAGGTGTTCGGCCACATGATGAACGGTCGAATCGAATACGCCGGCGGTTAAGGCGGCCGGCGCGAATTTCGATTCCACGGGCAGGAAGATCGCAAGGTAACCTGCGATCGAAAGGCTGATCACGCCGAGGACCGCGAAGGCCGGGTGCCATCCCCAATGCTCGGCTACGAACCCGACGAGCACGCGTCCGCTGAATCCGCCGATGACGGTGCCGCTGACGTAGGCCGAGATCGCGGCGGGCGCGCGATCGGGCGGCCATTCATCGTGCACATACGCGGTGGTCACGGAAAAAACGCCGGGGGTCGCGATTCCCTGGATGAAGCGCCAGAAGAGCAGCATCCCAAGAGTCGTGGATGTCGTGATCATCAGAGTGGCGGCGCCGAGCGTGAGAGCGGCGAGAACGATGATGCGCTTGCGGCCGATGCGATCGGCGACCTGCCCCATGACCGGCGCGGCCAGAGCAACCCCGAGCGTGGAGGACGTGATCATGAGGCTGATCATGACGCTGTTCGCGTGAAAAATGCCGGCGAGCATGGGCAGGATCGGCTGCGGCGCGTAGAGCGTGACAAACGCACAGAAGCCGGCCAGCACCACGGGCGTAAGTGAGAGCGGCGTTCTGGAGAACGCGCTCAAAGGTGGTAGAGCATCAGATAGACCACCACGCCGGTCACACTGACGTAGAGCCAGATGGGAAGAGTCCAGTGCGCGATGGCGACGTGACGGTCGAAGCGGGCCTTCAATGCCCGGTTCAAAGTGATGATCGCGAGCACGGGAACGGTAAACGCGAGGGCCACGTGCGTCCAAAGGATCGAGAAATAGACTGTGCGGATCGGCCCCGATGGCTTGAAAGGCACATGACCCACCTGGGAGTGATAAACGAGATAGCTGGTCAGGAAAGCGACGGACACGCCGAACGCGGTGTTCATGATGCGGCGATGTTCGGGAATGCGCCGGTTCCGGATCAGGTAGAAGCCGTAAATCAGGAGCACACCGGCGGTGCCGTTGAGGATCGCGTTGAGCGTCGGGAGATAGTGGACGTAATTCACGATTCGGCTTCCAGACGGGCGGCGTCTTTCGCGACGCGCGACACGCCATCGCTTTCCGTCAGGCTGTAGTAGCCGCGCACGCGCCCTTTCTTATCCACCAGAACGAAACGGGTGCTGTGATCCATGGCTGCGCCGAGGTTGCCGAGCTTGAAAGCATCGTGATCCAGCATGTCAAGGGTTGCGGGGTCGCCGGTCAAAAAGGTCCAGCGCGAATCGTCGGCCGCGAATTTCTTGCCGTATTCGGTGAGGGCCTGCGGTGTATCGCGCGCGGGATCGACCGAGAACGAGACCAGCCTGACGCCGCTCTCAGTCGCCTTCTGGATGGCGTGCATGCGGGAACTCATGCGCGGGCACGGGCCTTCGCAGTTTGTGTAGATGAAATCAGCCACCCAGACATGGCCGTCGAGCGCGGTGCGGTGGAACGTCCGGCCCTGCTGGTTGAGGAGCTCGAAGTCGCGGGATCTCGCCCAGCACCGGGAGTGGTTTCTCGTTGGCACATCCCGCGAGCGCTAAGAGGCAAACGAAGAATAAGCCGCGGGTCATTTACAGTGAAGGGCGATCGAAAACCATCAGCCCGTAGATCGCAGGCAAATAGACGATCGAAGCGAGCAGCACGCGCCGTGCCCGCACGTTGGTCAGATCGAATGCGACGCGCACGCCGGTGTAAAGAAACCATCCGCCCAGAATCACCGCGCCCACCAGATAGATTCTCCCGGACATACCGAAGAACACGGGAAACAAACTTACCGGGATCAGCGTCGAGGCGTAGAGAATGATCTGGCGGCCGGTCGACATGCCGTCGGGTTCGACTACGGGCAACATGCGAATTCCGGCGCGGGCATAATCTTCGCGGTACATCCATGCAATGGCGAGAAAGTGCGGGAACTGCCAGATGAAGAGGATGGCGAAGAGCGTCCAGGCCTCGGGAGTGAGCGACCCGAAGGCGGCCGCGTATCCCATCAGGGGCGGCATCGCGCCGGGCAGAGCGCCGATCACGGTGGAGAGGTGAGAACGCTGCTTGAGCGGCGTGTAGATGAACAGGTAACTGCCGAGCGTGAACGCGCCCAGCAGTGCAGTCAGGAGGTTAACGCCCAATGCCAGTTCGGTGAATCCCAGCACGGCGAGTGCGATGCCGAACCAGAGCGCCCGGTTCGCGGTCATCCTGCCGGCGGGCAGCGGACGGTCGGAGGTGCGGCGCATCAACAGATCCGCATCGCGTTCGTACCACTGGTTGAGAGCGGCGGTGCCGGATGCGATCAGCCCGGTGCCGATCAGCGTGTGAAGCAGAAGGGTCCAGTCGGCGTGCCAGGTTCCGGGAGCGAAAAACGTGCGCTTCAAGCCGAAAAAATAGCCCACGGCCGTACTCATCAGGATCAGCCAGGTGATGCGCGGTTTGGTGAGAGCGATGTAGTCGCGCACGGTTGGTTCAAACATGGCTTGGTCGGGATCGGGAGACGGCGGTAATCCCGCTCGCGGCGAATTCACGCAACTCCCGGTTTCGACCGTAGTGAATCGGAATTCGCAATGAAACCCAAAGTATCACGCCGGTAACGTCGAAAAAGCCGGCAGGATAGACCCGCGATGCGGTCGAGGGTTGTATCCGCCATCGGGATCCCCCTCGGTATCCATATTTTAAGATCCAAAGCCAAGGTCCAGAGTAGCGCTGCCGTTGGGCGCGACGGTCACCTTGCCTTCTTTGCGGCCGTATTTTTCGTGCACCGCTTCGATCGTGTAGGTTCCCGGAGGCACGCCTTTCAACGTGAACGTTCCATCGTCGCCGGTCACGGCAAAAAACGGATGCGGGGAAACACCGACGTAGCTGCGCATCCACGGATGCACGCTGCAGGTCATCGGGATCAGAATCTCAGGAGAATCGAAATGCTTGAATTTGTGCTCAGCGCGGGGTGGCTCCGATTCATTCCACGGCGGGTTAATGTGGCTTTCGGCGTGGACGTTGTGATTGACCGGGTCGCTGTTGAGCACCTCGAGCTGCTGCCCCTGCATGATACCCAGGACGTGGGGGGAATAGACGCAGCCGTTCTGATCCAGTTCGGCCGATTCGGCGGGCGGCGTCCAACGGGCCGGAGGAAGGCCGTCTTTGATCCATACAAAAACATTGCGCAGCGTTCCGTTCGCGTTGATCACCACAATTTCGGCCTTCTGAGGCGTATGGTGCTGCCGCTCGCACTGCGGATTGGAGGACATGTCGATGACGGGCATCGCGGGCCGGTCGCCTCTGAAGAGAACCCGGCCGGAAATCGATCCTGCGGTGGCCGGGTCGACATGCCCGATGGGCAGAGACGCTCCGGCTTGCGTGGCCTGCGGGCCGGAGCTGGTGGAATTGCATGCCGCCAGAAGCAGAAACGGTGCGGCCAGAAGGCGTTTCAAGACCTGATTTTTACACACTGTCGTTAACACTGTTGCCAGCAGCGACCGTTAACTATCGATCACGTAGAACCAGGGGCGGTGTTCCTGTTACCCTGGTACCACGGCGATTGACCCCCGGCGCGGCGGGCCGCAATCATCGTACCAGGAACATCCAGTTGCCATCCGACCCCAAAAGCCAACCGCAAGCCAGCGACAGCGACCTCAGAAGCGGAGGAGAGCGGCGTCAGACCGACAGCGCGGTCGAATTAACCTGGAAGACCGTAACCGGAGAGAAGAGGTTCGAATCCTGCCGCGCGGTCAATGTGTCGGACACCGGCGTTGCGGTCGAGTGCCCCGAGGTAATTCCTCTGCTGGCGCACGTGATCCTGCGCGCCCAGGCGTTTGAAATCGCCGCGCTGGCGCAGGTCAGGTACTGCACCTGGCGCCAAACCAGTTATCAGCTCGGCCTGCACTTCGTCGCCAAAACCTCGACGGTGGTCAATGATCCCATGGCGCCCGATCACTACGAAATTCTCCGCCTGAGCCCCATGTCGGACGGCGCCACGATCGATCGGGTCTACCGCACTCTGATGAAGCGGTTCCATCCCGACAACGACAAAACCGGCGACGCCGAGATCTTTCTCCGCATTGCGGAGGCTCACCGGATCCTCTCCGACCCCGAAGCAGCGCGAGCGTTATGACGTCGAGCGCGACATATTGAAAACCGTGGTTCGCTTCGATCTGCGTTCCCGCGACTTTTTTGCGGGGTTGCGGGGCGAGCAGAATCGCAGGCTGGCGGCGTTGTGCCTTCTGTACCGAAAACGCGCGGCCGATCACGAATATCCGGGGCTTTCCCTGCTGGATCTGGAAGGTTTGAGCGGCTTTACCCGCGAGGAGCTGGGCTTCGCACTATGGTATTTGTGCGAAAAAGGGATGGCGAAAGTCGACGACCGGACCCACTACGGAATCACCGCCGCCGGCGTGGATTTTGTCGAGAACGGACTAAAGGAGGAGCACTCGGAGCTGCGGATGATCGCCTCCGTACAGCTTCCATCGCAACAGTCCGAGCCTCGAGGCACGGTCATTCATCTCTGAAACAGAACCCGCTCACATTCGTAGCCTGAATCAGGCAAAGGCTTCGTGCGCACGCATCCCACCGGCGAAAGGGGGATTCCAAATGATCCGCATGGAGATGCGGCTACCAGCCGCGTTCTGTAGCCCCTCACGCGTTCGCATCGCGGCACAGTCCCGCTTTGACTGGATTGTTCTCGATGTACTCGGCCGAATATTCGCCTCCTTAGCGCTGGTTACTTTGATACCCGGGACAATTGGAAAGATCACCCACGGGGCAGATCAGTGAGTGAACGTGATTGAGCATCACTGCCCAACTTCCGAGTTCGTAGAAGCCCTTCTGTAGTCCACGACTCCGCTATCCGTTGCGCGGGAAGTGAGCCGGCGAGACGCCAGGTGAGGAAGCAGGTGGGGACACCACGAACTGAGAGTGGCAGCGGGTTCGTGGAATTCTCGGGAAAAGCGAGGAACGCGGCCGGTAGCCGCATCTCCACCAGCCTTGCGTACTGATACGCTCGGGCGGCCCATTCGCAAATGCTCCAACTTTTATGTCGCGCACCCTTTTTGATACCATCCATGTTTTTACTCCATCTCGACTCCATTAAACCGGATGGCATGGGAATGACGTTCGAGGCCGTTTACGAGAACGGGGTGCTCAGGCCGCTCGAGAGCCTTCCGCTTCCCAACATGCAACACGTGCTCGTGACCATCTCCGGCGCTCCTGCTACCGCTGACGACGTGGCCGGTTATTTCGAACCGGAGGAATGGGAAGCCGCGAAGCACGATGACATCAGCCTCGCGGAGGTGCGGCGCGCGCTCTCGTCAATTCCGGGATCTCTCGCGGAATCGGTAATCGCATCCCGGGAAGAACGCTGATTGGCCAGCTCGTTCCTCGACACCAGCGCGCTGGCGAAGGGCGTTGTGTGCCGGTCGTCGAGATGTGTTGATCCACGGATCAGCCTCACCTCACCCGCAAATTCGAAACGGATCGCCTCGGCAAACCCGTCAATCCGGATGTGGCTTGTCCCGGGAGCCGGGCACACAGCCGCGTGGACGACGGCGCCACGCGAGTTCGAGTCCCGGGTACCTGGCTGGTTCACGTCGCACTGAGGGGGAGCCTGCCCCGGGGTCCCGTCTCCGCTGTATAATGACCCAGGAAGCTGACTCACTGATTTTATTGAGGTAAGCGCCCGCAGCGGTGGCCGGAAAGCGTAAATTATTGCCAACAAAGCATCGGCTGCGTTACCTGAGAGCCCTTGAAACAGTCAATTTCTTTTGCGGAAAACGCGGTTTGAATGACGACCAACACTACACCCACAGATTTGAAGGATTTCCCGGAGGTACGCCACCTCGGGGTGCCCGAACCTCCGCCGTCGAAGCCTCCTGCCGAGAAGTCCAAAAAGCGCGGGATTATCTGGGCACTGTTTCTGATAATCATCGTCGGAGTAACTGCTTATGCCGTGTGGAGAGCCGGGCAACCCCAGGCCTTCACGCAACCCGGGCAGCAGGGTCAGGGTAAGGGTAAAGGCAAGGGCCGCAACGGCGGTGGTGGTCTGGGACCCGTCCCCGTCGTGACGGCGAAGGTGAAGAAAGCCGACGTTCCGGTTTATCTCGACGGCTTGGGGAACGTGGCCGCGTTTTACACCGTCACGGTCAAGTCACGGGTAGACGGCGAGTTGATGAAGGTGAACTTCAACGAAGGAGATCTGGTCCAAAAGGGGCAGGTACTGATGGAAATCGACCCGCGCCCCTACCAGGTTCAGCTCGATCTCGCGGAGGGCACGCTGGCGCACGACCAGGCTCTCCTCGAGAACGCCAAACTCGATCTGGAGCGATATAAGACCCTTCTCGCGCAGGATGCCGTTCCCAAACAGCAATTGGATACGCAGGTCGCGCTGGTGGCGCAATATGTGGGGAACATCAAACAGGACCAGGCAAATATCGACAGCGCGAAGCTGAACCTGATTTATGCCAAGGTGACGGCACCCATCACCGGGACCGTTGGACTGCGCCTGGTGGATCCCGGCAATATCGTCCATGCGGCCGATGCGAACGGCATGATCGTGATTACCCAGCTGCAGCCGATCCAGGTACAGTTCACTATTCCCGAAGACAGCCTGCCTCAGGTCATGAAGAAGTTGCGCGCCGGGGCGCATCTGGGGGTTGACGCTTATAATCGCGACAATTCGCAGAAGCTGGCCTCGGGCCAGTTCCAGACTGTAGACAACCAGATCGACAACACTACCGGCACATCCCGCGGGAAAGCGGTCTTCGATAACAAGGACAACACGCTCTTTCCTCAGCAGTTCGTCAATATCCGGCTGAAGGTGGACGTTCTGCAGACAGGCTCTGGTCGTCCCCCAGGTTGCGATACAGAACGGGCAGCAGGGCACTTTCGTCTACACCGTCGACCCGGAAACCTCGAAGGTCCACATTAAAGTGGTCAAGGTTGGCATCACCGATCAGGATATTTCGCAGATTCTCTCGGGCGTCGGGGAAGGCGAGCAGGTTGTCATCGACGGCACCGATCGGCTGGATGAAGGGACTGCGGTGCGGGTACGCGCGCCCGGGGAACTGGATGCGATCAACGCTCCGAGCGGCCGCGGACGCGGGCGCAAAGGGCGCGGCGGCAACGGAACCAACGGCGGAGCGCCAAATCCGGGTACTGCCGGCGCGGCAGCGCCAAACAGCGCCGCGGCGCCAGGCAACGTAACGCAGCCCGATGGCCTGGCCAATCCGGGTGGTTTCAAGAACCCGGGCGAGTTCCGCAAAGGCGACGGCTCCAGGAAGGGCGAATTCAAAAAACGCGGGGGCGCGCCAACACAGTGAGTCCGTCGCGAATTTTTATTCTGAGGCCGGTCGCGACCTCACTGATGATGGCTGGCGTCGTTCTGGTCGGCATCGTCGCGTTCCGGCAATTGCCCGTTTCGGCGCTTCCGCAGGTCGATTACCCGACCATGCAGATCCAGACCTTCTATCCGGGCGCCGGTCCGGAGGTCATGACGTCCGCGGTCACCGCGCCGCTCGAAAAACAGTTCGGGCAGGTGCCCGGACTGACGCAGATGACTTCGATCAGCTCGTTCGGCAGTTCGCTGATCACGCTGCAGTTTTCGCTCGATCTCAGCATCGACGTGGCCGAACAGGAAGTGCAGGCGGCGATCAATGCGGCGGGCACGTTCCTGCCCACCAATCTGCCGATCCCTCCGACTTACAGCAAGACCAATCCGGCCGACGCGCCGATTCTGACGCTCGCCATTACTTCCAATACCGTTTCCCTGCCGAAGGTGGAAGAACTGGCCGAGACGCGAATGGCGCAGCGAATCTCGCAGCTCAAGGGCGTGGGGCTGGTGAGTATCAGCGGCGGCCAGCGCCCGGCGGTGCGGGTGCAGGCAAACCCCGTCGCTCTTGCCTCTTACGGGCTGAGTCTCGATACGCTCCGCACGGCGCTCGGGAGCGCCAACGTCAATCAGGCCAAAGGCAATTTCGACGGCGCTCAGCAGGCCTGGACGATCAACGATAACGATCAGCTGCATTCCGGCGCCGGCTACGGCCCGATCATCATCGCTTACCGCAACGGCGCGCCGGTGCGGCTTACCGACGTGGCCACGATCGTCGACGGCGCGGAGAACACGCACCAGAAAGCGTGGGTGAACGACAGTCCCGCCATCATTCTGAATATTCAGCGGCAGCCGGGCACCAATATCATCGGCGTGGTCGACACGGTGCAGGCGCTGCTTCCGCAGATCCAGGCTTCGCTGCCGGAAGGCGTCAACCTGCAGGTGATCACGGACCGCACCACGACCATCCGGGCCTCGGTCGAAGACGTCGAATTCGAGCTGATGCTGACCATCGCGCTGGTCGTGATGGTCATCTTCCTGTTCCTGCGCAGCCTTTCGGCGACGATCATTCCCGGCATCGCGGTGCCGCTTTCGCTGGTCGGCACATTCGCCGTGATGTACATGCTGGGCTACAGCCTCGACAACCTTTCGCTGATGGCGCTGACGATCTCGACCGGTTTCGTGGTGGACGACGCGATCGTGATGATCGAGAATATCTCCCGTTATCTCGAAATGGGCTTTTCGCCGATGGAAGCCGCGCTCAAGGGATCGGAGGAAATCGGATTCACCATCGTTTCGCTGACCGTTTCGCTGATCGCGGTGCTGATTCCGCTGCTGTTCATGGCGGATATCGTGGGCCGGCTGTTCCGCGAGTTCGCGGTGACCCTGGCGGTGACGATCATCTTCTCGGCGTTCGTTTCGCTGACGCTGACGCCGATGATGGCGGCGCGCATTCTGAAGCACAAGCCCGAGCACGAGCAGGGGCGGTTCTACCGACTGGTCGGAATGGTGTTTCGTCAAGACGATCGAGCAGTACGGAAAGATGGTGCGCGTCGTGCTGCGCCATCAGCCGCTGACGCTGCTGGTCGCGGCTGGAACGCTCGCTCTCACGATCTATCTCTACATCATCGTTCCGAAGGGCTTTTTCCCGGTGCAGGATACGGGCGTGATCCTCGGCATTTCGCAGGCGCCCGAGACGATCTCGTTCATCGCCATGGGCAAGAAGCAGCAGGAACTGGCGAGGGTGATTCTGCAGGACCCGGCGGTGGAGAATCTCACTTCGTTTATCGGCGTGGACGGCCAGAATACGACCATGAACAGCGGCCGCATTCAGATCACCCTGAAGCCTCTGGAGGAGCGCAGGATTTCGGCGGTCGAGGTGATCCGCCGCCTGCAGCAGAGCCTGGCTCAGGTTTCCGGCATCACGCTCTACATGCAGCCGGTGCAGGATCTCACGGTGGAAGACCGCATCAGCCGCACGCAGTATCAATACGCGCTCGATGCGCCGGACAAGGCGACTGCTCGACCTCTGGATTCCGCGGCTGGTCGACAAGTTGAAAGCAGATTCCCGAGCTGCGCGACGTCGCGAGCGATCAGCAGAACAACGGCCTCGGCCTCGAGGTGGTGATCGACCGCGATACGGCGGGGCGGCTGGGCATCACGCCGCAGAACGTGGACGACGCGCTTTACGATGCCTTCGGGCAGCGGCAGGTATCGACGATCTACACCCAGTCGAATCAGTATCACGTGGTTCTCGAAGCGGGCGCAGCAATGGCAGCAGAATGCCGAGTCGCTCAAGGACATTCGCGTTCAGATCGGTTCGGCTTCGGCCAATCTGGCTTCCACGATCGCGCTCGCCGGCACCAATACGGCGCTGACGGGCGCCGCGCCCATCGCGCAGGCGCCGCTTGGTTCGTTCGCACGATTCCGGAGCGTGCCCACGCCCATCACGATCAACCATCAGGGCACAGTTTCCGGTGGTGACGCTGTCGTTCAATCTGGCGCCGGGCGCATCGCTGGGCGACGCCGTGGCGAAGATTCGCAAGGCGACGAAAGATCTGGGCATGCCTGCCAGCATCGAGCCCACTTTCCAGGGGACGGCGCGGGCGTTCGAATCGTCGCTGGCGAACGAATCCCTGCTGATTCTGGCGGCGATTGTCACCGTGTACATCGTTCTCGGCGTGCTGTACGAGAGCTACATTCACCCGATCACGATTCTTTCGACGCTGCCTTCGGCCGGCGTGGGCGCGATTGCGGCGCTGATTCTGTTCAAGGAGGATCTCGACATCATTGCGCTGATCGGCATCATTCTTCTGATCGGCATCGTGAAGAAGAACGCCATCATGATGATCGATTTCGCGCTCGAAGCGGAGCGCAAGGAAGGAAAGTCGCCCGCAGGAAGCGATCTATCAGGCCTGCCTGCTGCGGTTCCGCCCGATCATGATGACCACCATGGCGGCGCTGCTGGGCGCCGTGCCGCTGGCCTTCGGCAGCGGCGTGGGTTCCGAGCTGCGAAAGCCGCTGGGCATCAGCATCATCGGCGGATTGCTCGTCAGCCAGGTGCTGACGCTGTTCACCACTCCGGTGATCTATCTGTGGTTTGGCCGGATCGCGGCCTGGGTCAGCCATGTGCGGGGCTCGCGGCCTTCGGAAGAAGCACGCTTGCGCTCCCGGAGACTGTCATGAAACGCATTGTCGTGAGCGCATGAGCATCTCCACTCCATTTATCGAACGGCCGGTCGCGACCACGCTGCTGACGATCGCGATCACGCTCGCCGGCGGAATCGCCTATTTTCAGCTGCCCGTATCCGCGCTGCCGCAGGTCGATTTCCCGACCATCAACGTCTCGGCCAGCCTTCCCGGCGGCAGCCCGAAGTGATGGCCGCCATCGATCGCGACGCCGCTCGAAAAGCAGTTCACGCGCATCGCCGGCGTCACGGAGATGACGTCCCGCAGCTCGGTCGGCTCCGCGCAGGTCACGCTGCAGTTCGATCTGAGCCGCGATATCAACGCCGCCGCGCGCGACGTGCAGGCGGCGATCAACGCCGCGGCCGGGTTCCTGCCCTCGAACCTGCCATCGAATCCCACGTACCGCAAGATCAATCCCGCGGACCAGCCGATCCTGATTCTTGCGCTGACGTCGAACGTGGTGCCGCGGTCGCAGTTGTACGACATCGCTTCCTCGGTGTTCGCCCAGAAACTGGCGCAGGTCGAGGGCGTCGGCCAGGTTCAGGTCGGCGGAAGTTCGCTGCCCGCGGTGCGCGTGGAAGTCAATCCGCAGCCGGTTTCGCGATACAACGTGGGCCTCGATCAGATCGGCACTTTCCTGCAGAGCGCCAACGCCAACAAGCCGAAGGGCTCTCTCGACAACGACAAGACCACCACGCCGCTGATCGTGACCGACCAGCTGCTCCAGGCGAAGGATTACAGGACCTGGTGGTCGTTTACCGGAACAACGCGCCCGTGCGGCTGTCCGATCTGGGCCGCGTCATCGATTCCGTCGAAGACGTGCGCAATCTGGGGCTGGCCGACGGCAAGCCGGCCGTGCTGATTCAGATCAGCCGTCAGCCGAACGCCAACATCATCGATACGGTCGAGCGCATCAAGGCGATGCTGCCCGCAGTTCAAGGCCACACTGCCCGCCACGTGTCGATTTCACGGATCGAGAACGACCGCACCATCACCATTCGCGATTCCGTCCGCGACGCCCAGCGCAACATGGTGATCTCGATCGGCCTGGTGATTTTCGTGGTGTTCGTCTTCCTGCGCAATGGCTGGGCGACTTTCATTCCGAGCATTTCCGTGCCGGTTTCGCTGATCGCCACGTTCGGCGCGATGTATCTGCTCGGCTACACCCTCGACAATCTTTCGCTGATGGGCCTGACGATCGCTACGGGATTCGTGGTGGACGACGCGATCGTGGTGATCGAAAACATTACGCGCCACATCGAAAACGGCATGCCGCCGATGCGGGCGGCACTGAAGGGCGCCGAGGAAATCGGCTTCACCGTGCTCTCGATGAGCATCTCGCTGATCGCCGTGTTCATTCCGATTCTGATGATGCCCGGCATCATCGGCCGCCTGTTCCGCGAGTTCGCGGTCGTTCTTTCCGTCTCGATCTTCGTGTCGCTGATCGTCTCGCTGACCGCCACGCCGATGATGTGTTCGCGGCTGCTCAAGGTCAAGCACGAGCACGGCCGCATGTACAACTGCGACCGAGAAGTTCTTCCAGTGGGTCATCTCCACCTACGCCTCCGCGCTGCGAGGCGGTGTTGCGGCATCCGGCGCCCGTCCTTGTGGTGATGCTGCTCACGGTCGGCGTCAGCGGCTATCTGTACGTCAAGATCCCCAAAGGATTTTTCCCGCAGCAGGATACCGGGCGTCTGCAGGGACAGGTGCAGGGCCAGCAGCACATCTCCTATCAGGCGCTGGTCGAAAAGGCGAAGTGGTTTGAGGAGCAGGTCCGGGCAGATCCGGATGTGGATACGGTCGGCATCACGGCCGGCAGCAACGGCGGCGGGTATGGCGGCGGCGCATCCGCGCAGATCTTCGTGCAGCTAAAGGAAAAGCGCGACACGACCCCCGACCAGGTGATCGCCCGCATCCGCCACAAGACCTCCGGCATGCCCGGGCGCAACCTTGTTCCTGCAGTCCCAGCAGGACCTCCGCATCGGCGGCCGGCAAAGCAACGCCCAGTATCAGTACACGCTGCAGACACAGGATCTCGATCTGCTCGCCAAGTGGGGCCCGCGGGTTCTCGACAAGCTCTCGACGCTGCCGGAGATCGTGGACGTGAGTTCCGACCAGCAGAATTCCGGCCTGTCCTCGAACGTCATCATCGATCGCGATACCGCTTCGCGCCTCGGCCTGACCGCGCAGGCGGTCGACAGCGCGCTCTACGACGCGTTCGGCCAGCGCCAGGTCTCGACGATGTACAAGTCGATCAACCAGTATCATGTGGTGCTCGCGCTCGAGCAGCAGTGGTGGGAGAGCCCGGATTTCCTGAACAAGATCTACGTGCAGACGCCGAAAGGCCTCTCGGTTCCGCTATCGACGTTCGCCCATTTCACAGCAGGGCATCACGCCGCTGCAGCTGCCGCACCAGGGCCAGTTCCCCGCCACCACGATTTCGTTCAATCTGGTGGATGGCGTATTCGCTCAGCGACGCCGTGCTCGCCATCAACAAGGCCGAGATCGAGATGGGCCTGCCCACCAGCATCACCGGCAAATTCGCCGGCACCGCGCAGGCGTTTCAGGATTCGCTGTCACAGCCAGCCGATCCTGATCCTGACCGCGCTTCTGGCCGTCTACATCATTCTCGGCATTCTCTACGAAAGCCTGATTCATCCGCTGACCATCATCTCGACGCTGCCTTCGGCGGGCGTCGGCGCGCTGATCGCGCTGGTGCTGTTCAAGACGGAGCTGTCCATCATTGCCATGATCGGCATCATTCTGCTGATCGGCATCGTCAAGAAAAACGCCATCATGATGATCGATTTCGCGCTGGCCGCCGAGCGCACCGGGCATGAGCCCGCGCGATGCGATCTACCAGGCCTGCCTGCTGCGCTTCCGCCCCATCATGATGACCACCGCCTGCGCGCTGCTGGGCGGCATGCCGCTGGCGCTCGGATTTGGCGTCGGTTCGGAATTGCGCCAGCCGCTCGGAATCGCGATCGTCGGCGGCCTGATCGTCAGCCAGATGCTGACTCTGTTTACCACACCTGTGATCTACCTCTACCTCGACCGTTTCAGCAAGCGTTTCAGCCGCGAGCAGCCGTTCCGCCAACCGGCCCGGGATTCTTCATTCCCGGCGGCGCCGCGGAGGGTGCCGATTGAAGATTCGAGTTACTGGAAACTCGCCGCGCTTCTCGCTGCGCTCTTTTGCTCCGGCCTGCACGATCGGCCCGAAGTATCAGCGGCCCGTGGTCGCGCAGACGCCGGTTGCCTACAAGGAATTCGCGGGCAACGACCAGTGGAAAATGGCGACCCCGAGCGATGCCGTGATGAAGGGCAAGTGGTGGGAGATTTTCGGCGATCCCCAGCTGAACAAGCTCGAGGAGATGGTCAACATCAACAACCAGAACGTGAAGCAGGCGGAAGCGCAGTTCCGCCAGGCGCGCGCCATCGTCGCGGCCAATCACGCGAATTACTATCCGACCATCGGATCGACTCCCGTCCATCACGCAGAGCGACGCCGGCGACGCAGTCGGGCCGCGGTTTCGGCGGAACCTCGCAGAGCTTTTCGCTGCCTTTTACCGCGAGCTGGGAGCCGGATCTCTGGGGCCGCGTGCGCCTCTCGGTGGAGAACGCAGTGGCCAACGCGCAGGTCAGCGCGGCGGATCTGGAGAACGCCCGGCTGAGCGCGCAGGCGCTGCTGGCGACCGATTACTTTCTGATCGCCGGCACCGACATGCAGCAGGCGGTTCTGAAGGACACGATCGAGGCCTACCAGAAGAACCTGCAACTGACGATCAACCGCTTCAACGGCGGCGTGGCTTCGAAGAGCGACGTGACTCTGGCGCAGACCCAGCTGCTGGGCGCGCAGGCGCAGAGCACGGATCTGCGGATCACGCGCGCGCAGGACGAGCACGCCATCGCCGTGCTGACCGGGCAGCCGCCTTCGGCGGTCGAAATTCCCGTTCTCAAGATCAACGGGCCGCCGCCGCCCATTCCCGACCGTCGCTGCCGTCGGTGCTGCTGGAACGGCGTCCGGATATCGCCGCGAACGAACGCACTGGTGGCCGCGGCGAACGCCAACATCGGGATCGCCCAGACCGCCTATTATCCGACGCTGACGCTCTCCGCCAGCGCCGGTTTTCTGAGCCCGAATCTGCAGAATCTGTTCACCTGGGCGGCGCGCACCTGGTCGGCCGGCCCTTCGATTTCCGAGACGCTGTTCGACTTCGGCCGCCGCGGCGCGCAGGTCGAGAACGCGCAGGCCGCCTATGATGCGACCGTGGCCGCCTATCGCCAGACCGTTCTGTCCGCTTTTCAGGAAGTCGAGGACGATCTGGCTTCGCTGCGCTATCTCGCCGAGGAAGCGCCAGCAGCAGGCGGAAGCCGTCGCGGCGGCCCAGCAGTCTCTCGCGCTCGAAATCGACCGCTACAAGGCGGGAACGGATTCCTACCTGAACGTCATCACGACGCAGGCGATCGCGCTGGGCGACCAGCAGACCGCTGTCGCCATTCTGCAGCGGCGCATGACGGCGGCAGTCGATCTGGTCAAGGCGATGGGCGGCGGCTGGGACGCTTCCACTCTCCCGAGCGGCGCCGCCGATTCGCTCCGTGGCGCTGGCCGACCCGAAGAATACGCGAAAAAGTGGCGCAGCCCGTCCAATCCGTAGTTATTCACCACGCTAAAGGTTCGCGATCACGGCGTTCGTGAATTCGTCCGGTGCCCGGCTGTGCCGCCCACATCGCGCGTCAAATGCGCGCCTTCGCGATAGACCGCCTCGATCGCCTTCTGCAGCCGGATCGCCGCGTCGCGCTCGCCCAAGGTGCGCCAGCATCAGCCGCGCCGACTGCATCAGCGCGGTCGGGTTCGCAAGGCCCCTGCCCGCAATATCCGGCGCGGACCCATGCACCGCCTCGAACACCGCGCAGTTCTCGCCGAGGTTCGCGCCCGGCACAATTCCCAGCCCGCCCACCAGCCCCGCGGTCGAGATCCGAAACAATGTCTCCGTAGAGATTCGGCAGCACCAGCACATCGAACGTCTCCGGCCGCATCACCAGTTGCATGCAGGCGTTGTCCACGATCAGTTCGCCATATTCGATCTCCGGAAAACCCGCCGCAATCTCGCGGCAGCAGCGCAGAAACAGGCCGTCGGTCAGCTTCATGATGTTGGCCTTGTGGATCGCCACCACTTTCTTCCGGCCTTCCCGCGCGGCGTATTCGAAAGCGGCCTTCGCAATCTTCTCCGACGCCGTTCGGGTGATCACCTTCAGGCTTTCCATCACGCCCGAGGCGACTTCGTGCTCGATGCCGGCATAGAGATCTTCCGTGTTCTCGCGGAAGATCACCAGATCGATCGGCAGGTCGGAGAATCGCGTCTTCAGACCCGGCAGCATTCGCACGGGCCGGAAATTGACGAAGAGATTCAGGCGTTTGCGCAGCGCCACGTTGACGCTCGCGATGGCCGCTCGCGATCGGCGTCCCGACAGGTCCTTTCAGCCCGACATGCGTTCTCGCGAGCGATTCAAAAACGGCTTCCGGCAGATACTGCCCGGTCGCTTTTTCCGCCGCCAGACCCGCGTCCACGCGTTCCCATTCGATGGCTACGCCTGTCGCGTCGACGGCGCGCGCGGTCGCGTCCGCCACTTCCGGGCCGATGCCATCGCCGGGAATCAGGGTAATCTTGTGCGTCACCTAAAGTAGTATACGAGGTCAGTCAACATGGCCTTCAGACTGCGAACGGCGAAAGGCAAGCTCAAGATCGAGCACAGCATTCTCGATAGCCTGCGGCCGGTTCTCGACCGGCTGGTTGCTTCGCGAGGACATCCGCAGCATCATTCCCGGCGTGATCCGGCCGGTGCGGGACGCGAAAGGCCCGGTAAAAATCCACATCACCGTTCCCACGCAGAACGGCTGGAAAGCGATCGGGCTCGCGCAACGGCGCGCGCCAGGAGCTGTTCATCAGCACCGCGATGTCGGATAGCGAGCTGGCCGCGGCCATCGCGGAAGCGATTGCACAATAGGAAGAGATGCGAAGCTTCGAAAGCCTGACCGAGCGCGAAATTCTGGCCCTCGCCATTTCTCTCGAAGAAGAAGACGAGCGCGTCTATGCCGATTTCGCCGAGGGTCTTCGCCAGGACTTTGCCGGCACAGCGGCGATCTTCGACGGCATGCGCGTCGAGGAATCCGGCCATCGCCGGCGCCTCACCGATCTCTATCGCGAGAAGTTCGGCGATCACATTCCGCTGATTCGCCGTCAGGACGTGCGTGGCTTCGTAAACCGCAAGCCGGTCTGGCTCACGCGGCCCCTGGCGCTGGACGTCGTGCGAAAACAGGCCAGCGCGATGGAGGTGGAAACACGCAGATTCTATGAAAGGGCCGCCGCACGATCGCAGGACGCGCGCGTCCGCCAATTGCTCGACGACCTCGCGCAGGAAGAGCGTTCGCACCAGGAGCGCGCCGAGGAACTGAAGGAAGAAAAACTGGGACGCGCTATCAAAGAGGGCGAGGATCAGGCCAACCGCCGCCTCTTCGTGCTTCAGGTCGTGCAGCCCGGCCTGGCAGGCCTCATGGACGGCTCCGTCTCGACGCTGGCGCCGGTGTTCGCCGCCGCGTTCGCAACACACAGCAGCTGGGACGCTTTCGTGGTCGGGCTCGCGGCATCGATCGGGGCCGGAATCAGCATGGGCTTCGCCGAAGCGCTCTCCGATGACGGCACGCTCACGGGCCGGGGCCATCCCTGGACTCGCGGAGGCATAACCGGCCTGATGACTGCTCTTGGGGGCATCGGCCATACGCTGCCATTCCTGATCCCCGGCTTCCGGTCGGCGATTACCCTGGCGGTGTTCGTGGTGCTTGTGGAACTGGCTCTGATTTCGTGGATCCGCCATCAGTACATGGATACGGGGCTCGTTTCGGCGGCGCTTCAGGTGGGATTGGGCGGCATCCTGGTCTTCGCGACCGGTGTCCTGATCGGCAGTTCGTAACATGCGGGCCGGGATCACAGCGGTGCTTCTCGCCGCGTTTGCGGTCGTTTTACGGGCGCAAACGCCGCAGAAGATTATTGATGACTACCTGCAGGCCGCGGGAGGCCAGAAGGCGCTCGCGCAAATCCGGACCGAGACCATCACGGGCAGCCTGAGCGAGGAATCCACCGGCAGGACCGGGACATGGTCGCTGATTTCCACGGCTCCGGATCGCTTCTACTCGGAGATCATCGCAGGCCCGGATCGCGTGGTCGAGGCTTATAACGGCAAGTCGCCGTGGGGGCAGGATTCCGCCGAAGGCGTCCGCACTCTGACTGGCGATTCGGCGAAGCAAACCGAGGCGACCGCGCGCTGCTGGAATGATCGCCTCGCCGATCTGAAGAAATCCAGGTGGAGCGCGACGTTCGCCGGAATCGAAAAGGTGCGCGGACGCGATGCGTATCGCGTCCAGGTGCTGCCGGCCGCGGGCGGTATTGCGTGCGAGGTATTCTTCGATACCCGGACACACCTGATGGTTCGCGAGACGCTGCCCACCGAACAACTCGAATACGACGATTACCGGCCGGTTCAGGGCATTCAAACGCCTTTTCAGCTTGACCTCCGCCGCGGCGGCCACGACTATCGGGTCGTTGTGACGCATGCCGAATTCAATTCGCAAGTGGCCGATTCCGTCTTCGACTTTCCCCACACAGCGACCACGCCATTACCCGGGATTGCGGACCTGCTGCGTGAAGTCACCAGGAACCAAACGGCTCTGGATGAGATTCAGAAACAGTACACCTGCCACGTGACCGAAGAGCAGGAGAGCGTCGACTCCAAAGGCCGCGTGACATCGAAGACGATCAGGGAATCCGAGGTTTTCAACATCGGCGGCGAGGAGGTTCGCCACTTGATCGCGAAGGACGGCAAGCCGCTCGAAGGCAGCGAAAAGAAGAGAGAAGACGAGCGCTTCGACAGGGAATTTCAGAAGCAGGCCGCGCGCGACCCGAAGAAGCAGGCGAAGCAGCAGGAGAAGGACGACGCTCAGATTTCAGACTTCCTGCGGGCCATCCGATTCACAAATCCGCGGCGGGAAAGATTTCGCGGTGAAGACGTGATCGCTGTCGACTTCGGCCCCAACCCCGACTACAAGCCCAGGAAGGCGATCGAGAACGTGGTCCACCAGATGGCGGGAGTGGTCTGGATCGATGAGAAAGCCCGCGATGTGGCGCGCCTCGAAGCGCACTTCAGCGCGAACGTGAAGATTGGCGGCGGCGTGGTGGGATCGCTCGAAAAGGGCTCCAGCTTCGTCTTTGAGCAGGCACGCATCAACGATGAGGTCTGGCTGCCGACCTACGATGAAGTGCACCTCGGCGGCCGACTTCTGTTCCTCAAGGTGAAGGCGAATCAGATCGATCGCTATACGGATTACAAGAAGTTCCGCGCGGAAACGAAGTTCACGCCGGAGCCGAACTGATCAGAGAACTTCCCGCTCCGGCGGCGACTGGCGGCTGTCGCTCACTTCCACGTTCAGCGTCATTTCCTTCTTATTGCGAACGACGGTAAAGACAACCGTCTTCTTTCCGCTCATCCGCACCAGACCGGTAATCTCCCGCGGGTTCGTCACCGGCGTTCCATTCACTTTGACCACGATATCGCCGGCTTTGAGACCGGCCCGCTCGCCCGGAGTTTTCGGCTCCACTTCCCACACCAGCACGCCCTCCTTCACGCCAAAGAACTCGGCTATCTGGGGATTCAGCCCCGCGCCAATGAATCCAACGGCCGGAGCGTCGGCTGGGAACGCCGGCATGGCGTTTCCGAAAGCCTGCGGAAGCGGAGGCATCCGGGAGGATTGGGCAAATCGAGTCCGCCGAAGGCAGGATTCTCGGAGCGCCCGCCCAAGGTCGCGGTGAGGGTCTGCTTTGCGCCTTCGCGCCAGATCGTGAGACTCACTTTCGTGCCCGGCTGCGTCTCGCCGATCGTCGTCTGAAACTGCTCAATGTCATCGATGGATTTCCCATTGACTTCGAGAATCACATCGTTCTCTTTCAACCCCGCTTTCGATGCCGGACTATTCTCATTCACGTGCTTGATTTCAACGCCGCGGTCGTTCTTGAGATTCAGAGCCCTGGCACGCTCGTCCGTAAGATCGACTACGCCGATACCCAGATAGCCCAGGCTCGCGGGCCGGCGCAACGTGGTGGAATGCGGGCGCTGCGGAGCCGTTGTTGTCTGCGCCCATACCGGCACGGCCATCAAACCGGCGGCGACCAGACTCAGGATTATTCGTTCTTGACCATATCTTTTTAGACGGAACGGCTTTCAATAAGTACCAACCGAAGCCTTCATGGCCTCAAGCAGGTTCCGGCAGCGAGCGCGGATATAACTGTCGTCTTCCTTCTGCATTACGTCCTGCAGGACGCCAACGATGGAGTCGTCATAATGAGCCGTCAGCAGGTCGATGGCCTGCCCGCGCACCCCGGCATTGTCGTCCTTCAGCAGCACGTTCGCCAGCGTTTTTCGCACTGCCACATCGCCGGCGTATTGTTTCAGCCCTTCGAGCGCCTTCAAACGCACTCCCGCATTCGGATCGTGCGAGACCGCGTCGACCAGAGCCTTCTTCACCACTTCCGAATCCGCGCTGTTTTTGAGTACGCCGATCGATTCCACACGAACACCCGGGTTCGCTTCCTCGCGCACGGCGCTCAGAAGCAAGGCCTGAATGCGAGGATCTTCCAAGGTGCCGGATACAACCCTGCGCCGCACCTCGTCCACAGCGATCTGAACCTTGCCCGAATCGCCCGGCTCAACCGACTGCACATTGGAGAACATCGGCTGCATCAGCCCGGCACGGATGCCGCCGAACTTCTCCGGCGTGTAGCGGGCGCCGAAATATCCGATCGCGACCAGCGCCATCGCGCCCACGGGCATCCGGAACGGAATGTGAAAGTTCGAGAAGCTGCCCAGGCGTTCCAGCCAGCCCCAGCCACCGCGGTGAACCGCTTCGGAGGCGAGTTGCCGGCGCAGGTCTACCCTGCATTGAGTGAGCAGCGAAGGCTCGGCCGCGTCCACACGCTCGTCGAGCACGTCCAGAAAAGCACGATAGCCGCGCGAGCTCCTTCTTGCAGGAAGCACACTCGGCCAGATGCGCCTCGATCAGCTCTTCCGCCTCCGGGGAAATCTCCCCGTAGCCATAGAGCGGAATCTGACGGACTACTTCAGCGCAGTTCATACAAATGCTCCCAACTTTGTCCTCATCTTTTGCGTGGCGCGGAACAGGCAGTTCTTGGCGGCTTCCTCACTCGTGCCGAGGATCTCGCCGATGGCCCGCAGCCGCAGCCCTTCATAATGCCTCAACTCGAAAACCATGCGTTCCCGGGGCGTCAGATCTTCCAGCGCGGCCGTAATCCCGGCACTCAACTCACGGTTCCAGGTTTGCCGCTCGGGGTTGCCCGCCGGGCCGCTTTCCTCGACCTGCGAAATCTGGTCTACGGGGCCATCCGGAGTTTCTACAACTGTAGATTCTTCCTTGCGCACCTTGCGCCGACGCAGGTGATCGAAGCAGACATTCGTGACCACCCGGTAGAGCCAGGTATGAAACGAACAATCGAAGCGGAACTGGCGCAGGTTGCGAAAAACCTTAAGAAACGCCTCCTGATACACATCGCGGGCCTCATCCGGCGACCGGAGCAGGTTCATGGCGATGCGGAGCACACTCTGGTCGTACGCCCGCACCAGGCGTTCGAACGCGTCGGAATCGCCCCCCTGTGCCGCCCGGATTAACCCCGCTTCGTCTAAAGGCGCCGCCAATACGGCACTCACCGTTTCCGCAGCTTCGAGCATCCGAGAATTTGGACGCGCGAAGCGGCTAAAGGTCACGCTGACGCCACTCCGCCAGTTGCGTTTCCCAAATTTACATCAAAATCGGTTTACATTAAATCGGTCCAAACCGGCCCGGTCCGGATTGACCCATCGCTATAATAGTGCTTACCCACCATGCACCAACAACTCAGCGAACGCTCGGTCGATCTCGACCCGCGGGAAACCGCGGAATGGCTCGAAGCACTCGACCAGATTGTTGAGGAGGCAGGATCCGACCGGGTCAACTTCCTTCTCGACAAGTTGATGGAACGCGCCCGTGACAACGGGGTTGACGTACCCATCCGCACCACCACGGATTATGTCAACACGATCCCGGCGGAGGAAGACGTCCCCTATCCGGGCGATCGCGCCCTCGAACGCCGCATCAAGAGCCTGACGCGCTGGAACGCGGCGGCGATGGTCTCGCATCAGAACAAGTACGACGCCGGCATCGGCGGCCACATCGCGACTTATTCCTCCCTCGCCACCCTGCTCGAGGTGGGCTTCAATCATTTCTTCCATGGCAGTTACGGCGACCAACCCGGGGACCTGGTCTACTTCCAGGGCCACGCGTCGCCGGGCGTCTATGCCCGCGCCTTTCTCGAAGGCCGGCTGACGAAAGACCAACTGAATAACTTCCGGCATGAACTGCGCGACACGCCCGGCCTTTCATCTTATCCGCATCCGTGGCTGATGAAGGATTTCTGGCAGTTCCCGACCGTTTCCATGGGCCTCGGCCCCATCAACTCCATCTACCAGGCGCGCTTCATGCGCTATCTGGAAAGCCGTAGGCTGATCCCCGAAACGCCTCGCAAAGTCTGGGCATTTCTGGGCGACGGCGAAATGGACGAGGTCGAATCCACGGGCGCCATCGGCGTTGCCGTGCGGGAAAAGCTCGACAACCTGATCTTCGTCATCAACTGCAATCTGCAGCGGCTCGACGGCCCGGTGCGCGGCAACGGCAAGATCATTCAGGAGATGGAAGGCCTGTTCCGCGGCTCCGGCTGGAACGTGATCAAGTGCGTCTGGGGCGGCGATTGGGACGCGCTCCTCGCGAAGGATACGAGCGGACGTCTCATTCAACTGATGAACGAATGCGTGGACGGCGAATATCAGGCGTTCAAAGCCAAAGGCGGAGCCTTCGTCCGCAAGGAATTCTTCGGACGCTATCCGGAAACCGCGCAGCTGGTGGAGGACATGACGCGACGAGCAGATCGGCAGCCTGCATCGCGGCGGCCACGACCCGATGAAGGTCTACAACGCCTACAAGCGGGCGACCGAGCATAAGGGCGGCCCGACGTTGATTCTGGCGAAAACGGTCAAAGGCTACGGCCTGGGTTCGGAATTCGAAGCGCGTAACCCCACTCATCAGAACAAGAAGCTGAGCGAGGAAACCATCGTCCACTTCCGCAAGCGGTTCGAGATTCCGATTCCGGATGAGGCGGCGCGCGATGGCGCTCTCTATCGCCCGCCGGATTCGAGTCCCGAAGTCGCTTACATGCACGAGCGGCGGCGCGTGCTGGGTGGATATCTGCCCGTCCGTAATCCGGGGCAGCCGCAGTTCCAGGCGCCCGGCCCGGAGATCATCGACGAGTTCCGCAGCGGGTCGAAGGAGCCGCATCCCTCGAGCACGATGGCTTTCGTCCGCCTGTTGGGCAAGCTGATGAAGCTGCCCGAGATCGGAAAGAAGATCGTGCCGATCGTACCCGATGAAGCGCGTACGTTCGGCATGGAATCGATGTTCCGCACCTACGGGATCTACGCTTCGGGCGGACAGCTCTACAAGCCGCACGATTCCGAGATTCTGTTGTATTACAAGGAAGCGAAAGACGGACAGGTGCTGGAAGAAGGCATCACCGAAGCCGGCTCGATGGCCGAGTTTGCGGCCGCCGGAACCGCCTACGCCAATTACGGCGTGGACACGATTCCGTTCTACATTTACTACTCGATGTTCGGGTTCCAGCGCGTGGGCGACCAGATCTGGGCGTTCGCGGATTCGCGCGGCAAGGGCTTTTTGCTGGGCGGCACGGCCGGGCGCACGACGCTCAACGGCGAAGGATTGCAGCATCAGGACGGCCATTCGCTGCTGCTCGCGAGCACTGTTCCCACGCTGTCCGCCTACGATCCCTGTTACGCGTATGAGATCGCGGTGATCGTGCGCGACGGCATTCGCCGCATGTATGAGAACCGCGAAGACCTGTTCTATTACCTGACGCTCTACAACGAAAACTACGAGCAGGCCGCCATGCCGGAGGGTTGCGAAGAGGGCATTCTCAAGGGCATCTACCTGCTTCAAGAAGTCCGACGTGGCGAAGCCGAAAGCACGAGTGCAACTTCTGGGCAGTGGCCCGATCCTGACGGAAGCGCTGCAGGCGCAGAAGATTCTCGCCGAAAAATACCGCGTCGCCGCGGATCTCTGGAGCGTCACCAGCTACAACGAACTGCGCCGCGAGGCGTTGAAGATCGATCGCTGGAACCGGCTGCATCCGGCCGAACCGGCGAAGGTCCCGTACGTCCAGGAAGTGCTGGGCGGCACGGAGGGCCCGATCATTGCCGCATCCGATTACATGAAAGCGGTGCAGGATCAGATCGCGCCATGGCTGCCGGGGCGTTTTCTGGCGCTGGGCACGGACGGATTCGGACGCAGCGAAAACCGGGACTATCTGCGACGGCATTTCGAGGTGAACGCGGTTTCGATCGCCGGAGCGGCTCTCTCGAAACTGGCGCGCGACGGTAAATTCGACGCGAAAAAAGCCGCGAAAGCGCTGGTAGATCTGGGAATCGATACGGAAAAGATCGATTCGGCGATCGCTTAGAGCTTTCATAGAGTCTCCAGGGGAAGCCGATTGCCAATCGGCAGCAGGTTACCAACCTGCCCCACACGGCCTCACTCTGCCAATACCAACCTAAGCGGCCTCACTCAGGACGGCTGGGGCGTTTACTCCGCAGCATCGTTTGTACTTCATGCCGGAACCGCAGGGGCAGGCGGCGCTTCGCGCGATTGGAAATTGGGTTTGTTTTGTAATTTCCGATTTGGGCCTGATTGGAGGAGCCGTTGCCGCCTCAATCATGGATTCGAAATCGGCGAGGCCATGGAGTTTACGGAAGACCATTTGAGCGCGCGCGAGGTCCACCGGGCTGGCCAGGTTTTCGGGCAGGGATTCGTCCTGGGCCTGGCGTCCGTTCTGGAGGCGACGGAGTTCGGCGATGAGGCGCAGGAGATTGCGCTGGGTCTGGGCGCGGGCGCGATCGACGGAGTTCTGGATGCGGTCCGCGGCGGGGTCTTCCATGGGATCGAGGGGTTGGGAGAGCGTGTCCTCTACTTTGGCGCAGCGCTGGAGACGCCAGGCGGCGTGGATGATTTCGGTGGCGAGGGTTTCCTCGATGAGGCCGAGCGGGTGGAGTTCTTCTTTGAGCGCGGCGCAGAGGAGCGCGTGCTGGTCTTCTTCGCCGGGACGGATGCAGTCGTGGATGGTGATGAGTCCGAGGGTGGTGGCGTTCGCGGCGGAACGGGATTTGCCTTCGGCGGTTTTCGGGCCGGTGGAGGATTCGGCGTTGGTGCGATTGGCGGCGGTCTGGGCTGCTGTGGCCATGTGGCTCCTTAAGTTTGGTACGGCCACAGCATAGCGTGAGGATTTGGCGAGCCAGAGAGCCGATAGGCGTAAGTTGTTGAAAATACTAATGCGATAGTTGGTGAGCGTTGGTCACCGGTCTGGAGAGCTATGTGGATCGGTAAACGCTACGCCGCCAAGAGCGATCTACCTGGCGGATGATCCGCTCGGAGCTTGCAGGCGGCGTCTCAACGAACACCGCTTGCGGATGACAACGTCCTTTATTATTCGCTAATCGAGTCCGCAAGCGGAAAAATGTCGCCAAGCTCAGCTGGTCGGGGCACGTCGGCTCATACCTGGGCGAAGCCGCCATCAACGAATAGTTCCGATCCGGTGATGTAACTGCTGTCGTCCGAGGCGAGAAAGACCACGGCGCGAGCGACCTCGCTCGGATCTCCAAGGCGTCCCATAGGGACCGAGCTGGAAATCATTTTCAGACGTTCTTGCCCGACTTCGGAGGATCCGAGCAAATGCCTCAAGCCGGCGGTGTCGGTCGAGCCGGGGCTTACGGCATTTACGCGGATCTTCCGATCCTTCAGATCGGTGGTCCATGTTCGCGCAAACGAACGTATTGCTGCTTTCGTGGCGCTGTAAACGCTGTTCGCGGGTAGTCCTTTGCTTCCCACGACCGAAGCGGTGAGAATGATCGACGCGCCTTCAGGCATCAGTGGAAGGCATTTCTGGACGGTGAAGATAACACCTTTCACATTAATATCGAATAGGGATTGGTAGAACTCCTCCGTGATCTGACCGAGCGGCGCATATTTTGCCGTTCCCGCATTCGCAAAAACAACGTCGAGTTTCCCCGTCTCGGTCTTTATGTGCTTCACGAGTTGGTCGAGGTCGTCGGAATTGGACACGTCCGCCCGGACCCACGCGATCGTTCCGCCGATTTCCTCGACGGCTGCCGTCAATTCCAGTTCGCGTCGGCCTGTGATGAAGACAAACGCTCCTTCCGCGACGAACTCTCGTGCAGATGCGAAGCCGATACCACTGCTCCCGCCGGTAATGAGTGCTACTTTCCCGTCAAGCTTGCCCATCTTTCCTCCATCCATCCGAGACTTGCGCGCCCCGTAAAATCATTACCGTGAGCGGTTTAGACTCTGCTTCGAATTCGCAGGGGGGATAGCACACAGCATGCAGGGGAGGTCGCCGTTTGTGGTCGAACTGGCTCTTCGAGCTCAAGCGGCAGTAAATGATTGACGGTTCCATGTGCCTGGATCTCAGGAGCGCGTTGATGAACCCGGGGCTGTGCGATGTCCCCTGTGATGCTGGACTTTCACTTTCGTTGGCCATCACGAATCTTTTCCTCTGCTTCAGGTCGCCGCCCGTTGTAAAAGATCCTCGATCCTGGCATCAAGGTCGCGAGCTACTTTCAGCGCGTTGTTACTTCCGTAGGGCGCAAGGAGGCTGCCCATCCGGTCATATGAAATATGGACTCCGTCAGGTCGCTCGTCAACGAGTACGGTAACCGGAGCATACGCGCCCGCGTCCGGGACATGCTTTGCCATTTCTTTCATGATGAGAGGATTTCCGATGACGAGGCGAATGATTCTCGTGCTGTGGCGCTCGGTTCCCTTGCGGACGATCATCCCGTGATCGAACTCGACAAACAGCATCAACCCTGTTGGGCCAAGAACAGGCAGGACCGCGGCGTCGAGTTCGGCGGCGGATTTCGCGTCTTGTACCGCCTTTCCAAACGCGGCCATATCCGGGTTGCCGACTGAAGTCTTGATGGCTGCAACAACGTTGTCAAACGGCTTGGCGGAGATCACCGTGAGCCGCTCCATTTCCACTCTTCTGATCATTCTGACTCCCTCCTCGAACAAGATAGAGTGTTTGCCAAACGCATACCCACTTCCCGAAGTTCCGGCGATCATCGAAGTTGCTGTGCCATTAATTCGCTTGTCCGGCCGTTGGCAAGATGAGCCGCGGCGGCGTTGTAGTGTGTTCCGTTATGCCGCGAGAAAGCATGCCGCTGACCGGCATAGCTGTAAACCACAGCGTTCGGCTTCCCCGCGAGCGCCGCCTTAATCTCCGCTTGCGCGGCCTTGGAAATAAACTCATCTTCCTCGGCCAGATGCATCAGAATGGGCGCGCGAAGCCCATCGACCTCTCCCAGGTATTTTTCAGTATCGCCGCCGTGATAGGCGACCGCGGCGTCCACGCCCGAATTGCGCACAGCTGTCAGGAAGACCATCAGCGCGCCGAGGCAATAGCCAAGGAGTGCAACCTTGCCGTTGCACTCCTTGAGGTTGCGTACTGCGTTGACGGTGTCCTTCACATCGCTCGCGCCCGCATCTCTGTCATAAGCTCCGTAGAGACGAAGGCCGTGCGCCCAGTCGGCATCGGAGGTAACACTGAGATCGACGCCCGGCTCTTGCCGCCAGAACAAGTCCGGCGCGACGGCAAGGAAACCTTGTTCGGCCAGTTCGTCGCAGTGCTTGCGAATGTCTGCGTTCACCCCGAATAGTTCCTGAAGAACCACGACAGCGGCGCCGGCAGCGTCTTCGGACGTGAGATATAGGCGTTAAACGTGCCATCCCGGCCTTCTATGCTGATGTGATCTTTCATTTGTGTTCTCCTCGGGCGGCATTCATGGAGCCTCCGCCGACGTCGTCAGGATCGGCGGAGGTTTGTCCTGGAACGTGCCGCATCGGGCACCGGGCGGGATCAGCGCTGCGACGCCGTTGAATCGAACTTGCAGGCTAGCGATTGCCTCGCGCAGATGCGGCAACCTCTTCACACGAGGTGGCAGCCTCTTCGATAAGCCTGGCCGTCTCCTTCGGATGAGACATGATAAGCCACATGGCTCGACTTCACTTCGACCGTCTTGGCATTGGCGCGCTTCGCCATCATGCGCTCCTGATCCGGATTGATGGATCGGTCTTCGCTGGCCACCATGTACCAGGTGGGCTTGTGCTTCCAGGCGGGGTTCGTAACCTGATGGGTGAACGAGTCGGTAGAGATCGGCACCTGCGAGATAGCCATGAACTCCGCCTCATCCCGTGGGATGTCCGCTGCGAAGTCAGCCGCGAAATGCGCCTCGTCTATCCACCAAAGCCCGTTGCTGTCCGATTTGAACGCCTTGGACGCCTGCGGCAGGGCCTGTTCGATCGATGCACAGCTCTCACCTTCATCGAGAGCAAAGGCGGCAATATAGACAAGCGCCGCAACGTTTGGATGATTGCCGGCCTCGGTGATGATGGACCCGCCGTAGCTGTGGCCGACGAGAACCACTGGGCCGCCCATAGCGTCGATTGCGGCCTTCGTGTACTTTTGGTCGTCGGCGTACGACGTCTCGGGAGGCTGCGCTACCGACACCTTGTAGCCATCCTTCTTCAGGATGTCAGCGACGGCTTTCCAGCCGGAGCCGTCGGCGAACGCCCCGTGCACCAGAACCACGTTCTTGATATTCGTCATCGTTATTCTCCTCTCCAGTTTGAGCTTCAGCGAATCGTGTATTAAGCCTCGAACACGAATGGATCGTACCAGGGAACGGGCACGGCACTATTGAAAACACGGACTACTTTTGTGGATTCCTGCTTCAAATGCGGAGCGAAGAATCTATTCGTGTGAGGGAGAGGACGGGTGTTCGCGTATTTCGACAAACATCCTGCGGTGTGAGTGTTCACGCCTCCACTTTCCCGGAGTCGCGCCAACGACGTTTGCAAAAGTCCGGGTAAGGGCGGCCTGATCGGAAAATCCGGTCTGCGCCGCAATTTCCACCAGCGAGCTGTTCGTTTCGGACAGAAGCGACCTTCGCGATCTCCACGCGCCGCAGAGTCAGGTAACGATGTGGGGAGGTCCCAAACGATCTCCTGAACGATCGCGCAAAATGGCTGACCGAAAGCCGGCATTCCTCGGCAAGTGTTTCCAGCTTTAACTCGCCATCCAGATGCTCTTGGAGCAACTCCACAGCGCGCCGCATTTGCCACGGGGCCAGACCGCCTTTGAGTTGCAGGGCAGGTTCGCGAAGCTGACCATACCGCCCCACAAGGTGCGAACAAACCGTCATGGTGAAAGAGTCTATGAACAACTGAGAGAACATCTCCGGCCTGGTCAGGCACGGCAAAACCGATTGCGTCAGGTGGTGGAGAACGGGGTCGGAAGTTCCATAAACACAGTGGAGGCGTTTGACCTGACGCATTCCGGCGTCGTCCGTGAGGGAGTCGAGGGTAGCACGAGGAACATGGAAATGGACCCAGTCGATGGGACCCGGGTTTCGAATACTCGAATTCGACTCGAGGTCGCACATGGCGACTCCGCCCACGGGCCACGCCCCCGTCTTTGTGTACTTTTCGTCGGTCCAGAGTTCCCATTCCCCGGAGTTCGCATGATTCAGATGAACCGAAACCACATAGGCTTTTTCCGCGGGAATGGACGCGGTTCGCTCCGGGATGCCGCTCCGGGCAATCAGCCGGGTAATCGCCAGTTGCGGCCGGACCACGGAAACCGCGGAATCGATTGCAACGTGGGGCGGTTGGTTCAGGGTGAAATACTTCGCCATCTGGGCGCCGTAGGCGCTTGCTACGGCTTCAGGCGAGTGAGCGGAATCATTCACAGGAACCTCCAGATATAAGACGACCGGTCGCCTTATCAGCGAGGAATATACCACCTCGACGACATCTTTGGAAGAGCCCCAAAAAAGAAGATCGAAACTCCGGTCAGGAATCGACAAATCCAGTCCTTTTCGACAAGCCACGGACGGGCGATTGCCTGCCACTATTCAAAGGATGCCTCCGATTCGGGGGGAGACCTCACATCGAGAGCACGACCCACGCGACACGCTTCTGCGCGCTGCCGGCAAACTGTTTCAGGAGGTCGGCTATGTGCAGGCGAGCATTTACCGCATCGCTTCGGCGGTAAACGCGCCTAAGGGCACTTTCTATAACTACTTTCGGAGCAAGGAGGACCTGGCATCGAGGCTTGTGGATCGCCAGTTCGAGGCTCTTCATGAATCGCTCTCCCGAACGGGTCCCAGCGCGAGCCATCGGCTGAAAGAGCACTGCAGCTTCCTCGCCCAGGAACCACCAGCGGTTGAAGTGGCCCCGCTTCAACTTCTGGCCACCCTTGCCGCGGAGGCGACAGCAATTCCCGTTGCCCTTACGCAACGTATCGCTCAGCGGCACAGACATCTGGATCGATCATGTCAGCGAGGTGATCTCACTCGCTCAGGTAGAAGGCGGAACTTCAACTGCACAAGATCCCCGACAGCTGGCGTCATTGCTGGTCACTTGCTGGTACGGAGCGATCGTTCGCAGAAAATCGGACCCTTCCGTGAAACTCCTTGATGATTTTCTTCCGTTCTTCATTCGCAGCGGCGTCCTCTGAAAAGAACTGCACCAGACCGTCGCGGTCGTCGACGCAATCCGCCGCCCTGGGCCCGGAAACCGCAACCTAACACCGGATGGGATCAGCAACGGCAAACGCTGCCACTTTGGCGCGTTGTCGGCGTTCCGTTCATTGACGCGGATTGCGGGTCCAAGGGGCACAAGAGAGCAACGGGCGTTGCGCGGTTTAAGTGGCGAACGGGAGGATAAGAATCTCAGGCGGGACCGGAGCTCAAGTCGTGTCACACACGTGTGAGCGGCTGTGACGGATGCGACAGTAACCAGTGTCCGCTAATATTGGGAATCCGAGGTTGCTGAGCTGAGACAGTCATGACCCCCATTCGGCGGCAGGAGGTCGAGCGTGTTTACCACGCTGCCCTGGAGCGTCCCCCGGCGGAGCGCGGTGCGTTTCTGGCTGAGGTTTGCAAGAGCGACCCCGAACTGAGGCGCGAAGTGGAATCTTTACTGGCCGAAGATTCCCCGGGGGTCAGTGCGCCGGACCGCCCTGCATGGGATAGCGCCGCCGGGGTCACGGCCGCGGATTCAACGATGACCACGGTTACTCCAGGAACCCAACTTGGCCCGTATAAAATCGAGGGGCCGCTCGGCAAAGGCGGCATGGGGCAGGTGTTCCGGGCGCGCGATACGCGGCTGGGGCGCGAGGTGGCCATCAAGGTTTCGAGCGCCAGGTTCAGCGACCGCTTTGAGCGCGAGGCGAGGGCCATTTCGGCCCTGAATCATCCTCACATCTGCACGCTCTACGACGTCGGCCCGAACTATCTGGTAATGGAATTGGTGGAGGGGGCTCCGCTGAAGGGACCACTCGCCGCACAGACGGCTTTGCAGTACGCAGGCCAGATTCTGGACGCCCTCGATGCCGCTCATCGCAAAGGGATTGTACATCGCGACCTGAAACCCGGCAATATTCTGATCGCCAAACAAGGGGTGAAAGTTCTCGATTTCGGTCTGGCGGACATTGCCGGAGATCCAGCGCTGACCAAGACCGGCGCGGTGATGGGAACGCCCGCCTATATGGCTCCCGAGCAGTGGGAGGGTAAGCCCGCCGATGCGCGCTCGGATATCTACGCTTTCGGCTGTGTGCTGCACGAGATGCTGACGGGCAAGCGCGCATCGCAAAAAGGGACGGCAGATCGAACCGCAGTGGAGAACGCGGCGATCGAGAGCGTGATCGGCACATGCATGGAGCAGGACCCCGAGGACCGCTGGCAAACGGCCCACGACGTCAG
Source organism: Terriglobia bacterium (assembly GCA_963764845.1). Classification (GTDB taxonomy): domain Bacteria; phylum Acidobacteriota; class Terriglobia; order Bryobacterales; family Bryobacteraceae; genus BOG-234. Next base: position 533,135 of record CAVXUE010000005.1, read on the forward strand.
GCGGGCGTTAGCCCTTGCCCTGTCCAGTGTGCCGGCCGCACCGCCGGGCCGCGGCTGGTGGCCCGCCGCGGCAGCCGTCACCGTGGCGATACTGGCGGCCGGAGGCTGGGCCGTGGACCACTTTCGCACCGCGCCGCCCGCGACGATGCCGGTGCTGCGTTATCAGATCGCAGCGCCTCGAAACGGGCAACTCGTGCTGGGAACCAACCCCAGCGAGGGCGGTATCGCTCTTTCACCGGATGCCACAAACGCCGCGATCGTGGCGACTGTGGACGGGAAAACCGGCCTGTGGTTGAGTCCGCTGGATGGCTCTCCGCCGCGGCTGGTGGCGGGAGCCGACAACCCGGACTTTCCGTTTTGGTCGCCGGACAACAAATCCGTCGGCTTCTTCTCGGGCGGCATTTTGCAGCGGGTGGACCTGGCGAGCGGGGCTGTGCTGAAAGTCTGCGCGGTGCCTGGATTCGGGGTGGGTGGGGCCTGGCTGGAGGACGGCACGATTTTGTTCGGCCTGCTCGGGTCGGGTTTGATGCGAGTGCCTTCTTCCGGCGGGACACCCACTTTGCTGACTCATCTACAAGCCGCGCCGGGTGAGAGGGACCACATTTCCCCTCAGGCTCTGCCCGGCGGACGCTTTATGTATCTGGCGCAAAACGAAACGCGGGGCAACGGCGTCATCTACGCGGCCAGGCTGAGCGATCCGGACCGGCGAGTACGGCTTACGGGTGGTGGTTTCAGCGCACTGTATGCGTCCGGATATCTGCTCTTTCTGCGCGGGGATACACTGATGGCACAGGCATTCGATCCTGTGGCAGTAAAGTTGTCCGGCGACCCGGCGCCGCTGGCCGAAACATGGACGGGCCTGATACCCATCCCGAGTGTTTCCGTCTCCGCCAATGGGATCCTGCTCTACGACACCACGGGGGCGAGGAACCAACTCATCTGGACCGACCGGAGAGGGCAGAAGTTGCGGACAATAGGGGAGCAGGGCCTTTACGGCCCTCCCCGTATATCCGTCGATGGCCGCTCGGTGGTGGTGGAGACATTCGGATCCGACGGCAGCAGCAATCTGTGGATCATGGATACCGACCGCGGCCTCTCCCGAAGGTTGACATCCGATCCCAGGGAAGAGTACTACCCTGTCTGGGCTCCCGATGGCCGCACTGTTTTGTTCAGCGATTTACGGAACTTGTTCCGTAAAGCTGTCACCGGAATCGGCGGGGAGGAACTTACGGCACCCTCTAACCACCTCAGGCTCGTGACCGACTGGTCGCGGGACGGCACTGCCATCCTGTATTACGAAGTTTTCCCCGACACCAGAGGCGACCTGGGCACATGGAGGTGACTGCGGCGGGTAAGCTGAAAGAGGGCTCCGGGCCGCGGCCGTACTTGTCGACGCCCGCCGACGAAGATTGGGCACGGTTCTCGCCCGAGCCTCACCCACACTGGGTCGCTTACGAGTCCAACGAGTCCGGAAAGTACGAGGTCTACATCGATTCCTTTCCCGAACGCCGCGGAGCTGTGCGGGTTTCGACCGCAGGAGGGACTTATCCACAGTGGGGGCCCCTATCCAGCGACCGCAGCGAGCTGTTCTACGTGTCCGGAGACAGCAAGCTGATGGCTGCCGAGTTGAGGCTGGCAGAGGGGAGGGTGGAGGCTTCCCCGCCGCGCGAGTTGTTCGCCCTGCCACCGGCGGAGGCCACAGCCGGATCGAGCCCCTACGACACTGCGCCCGATGGCCAACATTTTGTGGTCCGCACGCCGGTGGATGCGGTTCGTCCTCTGACGGTGATCGTGAACTGGCCGGCGCTGTTGAAGAAAGGAGCCGGAACGCGGTGAATCGTTGACCTGGATGGCTATTCCGCGGGACGAGGCCACAGTTACGCAGATGGATGGAGATTGGGAGTTTGCTCTTATGGAGCGCGGTCGGATTCTGGCCGGGCGTTGTCCTGAAGAATTGACGTTTCCCGTCAGGTGATGTGGCGCCAATGTGTCGGGAGTGAAACCGGGACATCAGGGCCGACTAATTTTTCAGTCAGGACGTGGGTTAACGACCAGAGGAGGGGGTGTCAGGGGAAACTGGGGAGGGGGATAGATTGTGGCATTACCAGGTCAGATAGAAGGCGCGCTCTCTTTTGCTCCGGGATTCGATTCCGATACAGTCGTGACCGCGGCTGTGGCGCAACAGTTTTTCGGCCAGGGATACAAATTCTGCGTCAGATATCTTACGCTGCCGGGTCAGCAGTCGCCGGGGGACCTGAGCACCCTGGAGGCGACCGATATTCTTAATTCGGGGTTGGCGCTTATGGCGGTCCAACACGTACGTAAACCAGGCTGGTCCCCGAGCCAGGCCATCGGCCAACAAGACGGCGCGCAGGCTGTCGCCAACGCCCAAGCGGTTGGGATCCCGCCCGGCGTCAATATCTGGTGCGATCTGGAAGGAGTGATCAACGGCGCTGCCGCGCAGGATGTGATGGATCACTGCAACGCGTGGTTCGCCGCGGTCAATGCCGCGGGATACATCCCCGGCCTATATGTCGGGGCCGACGCAATCCTTAACGGCGAGCAGTTGTACAGCCTGTCTTTTCAGCATTACTGGAGATCGCAAAGCAGTGTGCCGGACATACCGGTTCGAGGGTACCAGCTTTTGCAGCTCTTTCCAGCGATCGCCGCCAACGGAATCGGGATCGACGTAGACATTGCGCAGACCGACGGTCAAGGCGGACAGGCGCAGTGGCTTCGCGTCGCGTGAGGCGAGCACTGCCGGCCGTTCGGCACACCGGCGTCGGTATGATGTTAAGCGCCCCCGGCATGGATATCCAATGGTGTGGTGGGCCTGAAGGCACATGAAATCGACCAACAGCATTTCCATCTTCTCGGCGGCCCTGGCAGCACTGCTGGCGGGGGCGACCCTCCTTCCCGCACAGTGGCCGGAACACCGCACCGAGGGACCCAAAACCGAGGCCGGCGAACTCGACTTGAAGGCGCCCGCGCCGAAGCTGGACGGACATCCCGACCTTTCCGGTCTGTGGCAGCCAATGCGTCCGAACCGGGCTAACGGAAACGGAAGAGGCAGAGGAGGGGGTGCGCCGGCGCCGCCCGTGCTGGCTCCGGGTGAACCTCCGGCAGCCCAGTTCGGCGACCTTGGCGCGGGCTTCGAGAAGGGACTTCCGTACACCGAATGGGGCAGGCAGACCCGGGATCAACGCAAGGCGGGCAACAGTAAAGACAACCCCGACGCCCACTGCAGGCCGTTGGGACTGATGCAGCTCCACACACATCCTTTCGAGAAGAAAATTGTGCAGGGTCCAGGGGCGATCGTGATTCTGTACAACGCCAACAACGACGTCCGCCAGATTCTCACGAATGGCCAGGCTTTGCCGAAGGTGGGTCCGGAGGTTGCGCCCTGGTGGTACGGATACTCAGTGGGCAAGTGGGAAGGCGATACCCTGGTGGTGACCACCGTGGGATTCCGTGACGATGTCTGGTTGGATGTGAATGGGAGTCCGCTGACCGGTACCGGGAAAATGGTGGAGCGATTTACGCGCCTCAACTTCGGCACGCTGCAGATCGACGTGACCATCGAGGATCCGAAGGCTTATACCGAACCATTCACGGTTCGAGTGATGCAGCAATTGATGCCCAACACGGAACTCTTCGAGTCGGTTTGCGAGGACCGGGACGCGGGGCATTATTTGAGCGACGCGGAAGCGAAGCAGAAAGCGGCGGGCCAGAAATAGCCGACGCAATCGCCGAGACAAGCGGTATCAGGTGCACCTGGTTGCCCAGACCGGTTGCAATTCTCTCACTTGCCCACGAGGTGGGAGTCGCTCTTTTCGTTTTCTCCGCAGATGAATTCGATGAGATCCGTATCGGCCATCAGGCGCTGATTCACTCTGACTGTAAATGCCTTCGTATATACTTTCGGATCCTCGACCGTAACATCGATTTCCAGAGTGCCGAAGTTGGGACGCCGGAACCGCTCGGTCAGCTTTCCCGAGTTGGTCAGCGGGCTGCCCGCTACGTCGAGCCAGACATCGTCGCGGAAGCCGGTGGTTTCGACAACCAGCGCGTCACCGTCCCAGTGTCCGACCGAATAGCCGTACCACCAGGGCTGGACATCTTTGGGCGGCAGAGGACGTCCGTCCATGAAAATCTGCCGGAGACCGGCCTGGGCTTCGTACATGATGACCATCAGGTTCGGCGTCTGGACAATCTTGCGCGGCTGCGGATGTTCGTGCAGCTGCATCAGGCCGAGCGGCAGACAATGCGCGTCGGGATTGTCTTTGCTGTTCTCCCCTTTGCGTTTGGCGAGAAGCTCGGCCGCCCACGGCTGCAGCGGCAGACCGTCTTTGATGCCTGCGCCGATATTGCCGAAGGTGGCGACCGGGATCTCGCCGGGTTTCAGCTCGGGAACGGGCGGCGGGCCGGGGGGCGGACCAGGGGGTGGCGCCGCGGCGCCGTTCGCGGGTGGCGGGCCTCCGGCAGGTCCGCCTCTGCCGCCGCCGCGTCCGCCGCGGCCGCCACCACCACCGCCGCGAAAGGCGAGACCCCATGTTCCGCTGAAATCGGGCTTGCCGTCGGCCGTTTTCGGAGCGGGCGCGTCCATTTTCGCTTTGCCATCGGGACTCCTGGGAGTGCCGGCGGTGGGGTAGTCGGGCCACTGCGCGGAAAGCGCCAGGGGAAAGGCGGCGAGCGAAAGCAGGGCGATCCGTTTGTATGGAGTATTCACTTCAGACATCCTATCGCAGGTTGCCTCGGCAATCGATTGGCGTCGATTCGGCCCGGATTTCTTTTCAGACGGCGAATGCCTTCGTGCGCTCAATCCTTCAGAACAGCGGCAACGGTCAGCACGATCAGCAGGAGTCCGACCAGAATCGCCGTTCCGCCGAATATCCGCGAAACCCGGCTCGTCATCCCGGTCGGCGCTGCCGTGCTCAACCGGCTCAGTTCGCCGCTCTTCGCGGCGCGGGCATACTCCTCAGGATGCCTTTCCTGAAACTCCCGCTCCGTTTGAGCGCCCGTGAAAACCGTGATGTCCATGGGAAAGTTATGCGGCCGCAGATGTTCGTTGAAGAAATGGATCACGAAGATGTAGCCCACCGCGAGCAACGCCTCTTCGCCGTGGATGAGCAGCGCAATGTTCAGCCATGAGCCGGGAATCAGCCGGGCGAACACGGGGGCGAACCACATCGTGTAGCCCGAGAGACCGATGATGGCCATGCCCCAGAACACCGCCCAGTAATCGATCTTCTCCCAATAGGTATAGCGGTCGAACCTGGGCTTCGGGCCGAGGAACACGAACCATCGCATCTGGCCGAAGAAATCCTGGAGATCCTTGAGCCGCGGCACCATCGAATTCGGGCCCCAAAGCAGCGACCACTCTTTCCCGACCAGAACCCGATAGCCGATATCGCCCACATGAACCAGGAAATCCACCGTCAGGAGCACGGCGCAGACCTTGTGAAAAAAGAGAATGGCCGAAAATCCTCCTACGGCTTTCGCGAACGCGATGCTGGATGCCGCACTGCTGAAGCGCAGGGGCAGGCCGGTCGCGGCCAGGCCCAGAAACGTCATCACCAGCACCGCGTGCGACAGCCGCTGGCGGGGCGTAAAGCGCCGATAGTAGCGTGGTGCGGCGTGCGGCGCGGCAGGTGTGCTCATGATGGTTCCCTTCCCTGCTTCGATCGTTCGAAGTGCGAGCGGACGAACCATAACACCGAGTGCAGCAGGAAAAATCCCAGCACGCCGGCAAGCAGCAGATTCATGAAAACCGCCGAGTAGTGTAATGCCGGGTAAGCCCGGGCGTTATGAGAATCGGCGTGAGGGCCGTACGTGACGAAACTGGCGTTGGCCCCGGTGTGGCATTTGCCGCAGGTTTGGACGAGGTTAGCCCGCGCAACCGTGGACTTCGGGTCCGACGCCGGCAGGATGTTGTGCGCAGCATGGCAATCCCAACAGTGTGCGGTTTCCTGGTAACCGAGGGCGGAGACCTGGGCGTGCAGGGTATCCTGGAACGTCCGGTACCTCTCCTGGTGGCAGTTTCCGCAGGTGGCGCTGGTTTTCATCTGAAACGATGCCTCGCGGACGTTAGCGATCTGGTGCGCGGTGTGGCAGGTGATACACACCGGAGCCTGGGCATTGCCCGCAACAAGCTGTTTCCCGTGAACGCCCGAGCGGTACTGCTGCTCGATGCCTCCATGGCAGGCGCCGCAGGTGGCCGGAATATTGTCACGGTAGGTGCGGCTTTTCGGATTGCCGGGAGGGAGAATGTCATGCGATCCGTGGCAACTGAAGCAGGTCGCGGCCACCAGCAGCCCGTCTTTGGTGAGTGCGAAGCCGTGAATCGAGTCCATATACTGCGTGTAAACATCCGGCAGGCCGTGCTCCTTCGCGAACTTCGGGTCGCCATGGCACGTTCCGCAGGTTCGCGGCAGGTTGGAAGGATAAACGGTCGACTTGGGGTCCTTTGCCGGCACGATCGCATGGGCGTCGCCGTGGCAGGACAGGCAGGGTTGGGCGGAGGCCTTCGCATGAACGCTCGCGGTCAGCGCGGAAGTCTCGTCGGAGTGGCAGGAGCCGCAATTCACCTTCGCCACGTTGTCAGGATGCGGAAAGCCCTTGATGTCGGTGTGGCAGCCCGTGCATCCGGCAGCAGCCGCGTGGATGCTCGCGGGAAACGAAGCTTGCTTATCCTCGTGACAACCGAGGCACAGCGCATCCGGCGCCGCCGCGAAAATTGCGTTGGCCGCCAGAATCAGAAAAGCCGCCGCGCGCAGTATCATCTAAAAGCTGACCACATAGGGCTCACCTGCTCAGCCTCACTCCGGTCGTCACCATCTGCGCGCGGAACCCCTGATAGAGATAGAACGATTCGTCGAAGCCGTAGTAGCGCCACTCGCTGTTCCAGGAAAGGCCTTTTCGCAGCGCAATCGCCATTTTCGCGATCGGCTGATAGAACGTAGTGGGATTGCTGCCGGAAGAGAGAAACGCCGTTCCGCCGAATGTCAGCTTCGCCTTGTACCCCAGCCATCCGGGCAGGTTGAAGTCGAACAACGCGGTCACCGTATGGCTGTTATCGCGATAAAGAGAGGTCTCCGGAATCAGGAACTCGGGATCGAGGTAATTGATATCCGAGCGCAGCGTGGAACGCATGTAACTGCCTTCGAAATCCCAGAACTTTCCGCCCGAGGGCGCATACATCAACGAAGCCGATTCCTGCTGCGCCTGGAAGGTGTAATAAACACCGGGCGACGGGTTATTATTCCTCAGTATGCTCGCGCTCGCCGAGATACTGAACGACGGCGAAATCTGAGACCGGCCGCGGGCGCGGCCTTTCTGGTAGTTGTAGAGGCCGGTCCGGAAATAGGTGCTTCCGCTGATCCCGTCCTCGAAATCGAGGTTGATCCATGCCGTCTGAACGGGATGGTAAGTCAGTCCGGCGATGAAGATGTTGTTCCGGATATTGCCCGTCTCGAAGCCGACGAGCTCCGCGACGGGAAGGATCCCGTCGCTGGCATTTCCCCACACATAGCGATAACCGGCGCGCAGCGTGATTTTCCGGGTCAGGTCAAACATGACGTTCATCTGCGCCTGATTGGTGTTGGTGACCAGAGTGGAGCTCAGCAGAGACGCGATGGGAACCACGCCGGACGCAGTGGTGAGCGATTGCTGCCCCGCGCTCGACCCGGTGGTGTGCATGCGGTCGGTAAACCAGGACGGGATCAGGCGCAGCCTCCGGAACGGCCGGATCTCGGCGCCGAGATTGGCCGATGTGTGGGGCTGCTTCGAAAGCGCCGTGATCAGGTCCTGTTCGCCGGTGTAAAAGAGCACCTGTGCCTCAATGACGTTATTCCCGGTATCGGCACCGGCGAAGCTGACGTTCGAGACCGGCTCGCTGTAGAGAAAGGTCCCGAAGATGTCGGCCCAGGAAACGGGATTCGCGCTGAAAGATGCATCCGTGTAGACGCTGTGCCCGCGCACCCCGTACCCTTCGTAGAGGCCGGTCAGATCGAGCGTCTGCCCGAGGATGGGCGTAAAGAAGTTTCCGTCGTTCGTCGAGCCGCTCGAGGTGAGCTGCTGATCGTCCTTGAAAGTCGTATTGCCCAGCTCGACTTTGGCATGAAAGCGGGAACGCTCGATCCGTACGCCCGTGCGGTAATTCGCGGTCGAGTTGCGGACCAGGCTCGCCACGGGATACTCGTTCGCGTCGGCGACGAAGGTCGAAATACCAGTGCCGTTATTCGCATTGCGCTCGTATTCGAAATACGGCACGATCCAGTTCCCGGGCAACAACTCGAGGCGGTAGTCGCCCGTTTTGGTGTGCGTATCGAGCGACTGCTCGTTCAGCGTGATGCCGTTGGTTGCCAGCAGGGGATCGGCGAACGCGGGCAGGTTGTTGTAGTACGCGATATTCCGGTAATCGCCGGAGAAGTCGTACCACTTCGCTTTGCGCACGTCGACATGCAGGGTCGAATAAGGATCGTCGCCCCAGTTGTACGCCCGTACGGCGATCGTGTCGAAGAATCGCTTCTTCGGGTTGACGATCGTAAATTCCGTTCCCAGCAGTTTTGGACCGGAGCCGAGATCGACGATCGAGCGATAGGTGTCCGCGCTGCCGAAGACCCCGGTGACCCAGCGATAGCCGAGATCGACGTACCCGGTCAGCACCTGATCACCTGAGGGCGCCGGCGAGGCCGCCTGGTCCTGCGCCAGCAGGCTGCACGCTAACGCGATCAATAACGCCGGAAGTTTCATCGCAGCAGATTCCTGTCGATATGGCTGCCGTGAATCTTCTGGTGGCAGAGGGTGCAGTTGCGAAAGCGCGGCGTGCCGAGGTCATGGAACGCCGGCGGTACGACGCCCATGACGATTCCACTGGTGTTCGGAACCGGCAGGTTCGCGTGGCATTCGAGGCACACCAGCCGCACTTCCTGGCGGATCAACATCTTCGCATTCGCCGATCCGTGCGGCATATGGCAGCTCTGGCAGCCTTCATCCCGCACCGGAGCATGCTCGAAGGTGAAGGGTCCGCGCTTGTCGCCATGGCACTTGAAACAGCCGGGTTCATTGGCGCTGGCCATGCGCATGAGGCCGGGCCTGAAGCTGCCGTGCGGATTGTGGCAATCGACGCAGGTCATGGCGTTCTCCGGAACGCGGTGTTTGAACGGCTGCGCAAACGAAGCCTTGATGTCGATGTGGCAGCTCTCGCAGAGGCCATTGACTTCGGCCGCTTTGCGCGCCACTGATCCAGCGGGGCCGCGGGCGTGAATGGAATGGCATTGCGTACAGGCGATGGCGTTGCGCGCGTGGCTATCTTCGAGGCGGCCGGAGACGGTCGGCTGATTTCGATGGCAAGTGAGACAGGTCCGGTCGGTTTCGGCCGGCGATTGTTTGGACGGATTGCGAATGTCGGCCGCGGAAAGCGTTTCCACGTGTTTGCTGCCGGGTCCGTGACAGGACTCACAGGCTTTGCCTGTAAAGCCGTGCCTGTCGCCTTTCTCGACGGCCTCGTGCGGACTCTTCACCAACGCCTTGCCGATGTCTTCGTGGCAGGTTCCGCAAACCTCCGAGCCCACATAAGTCGGCCCGGCCGCGGGCGTGGCGTTCTGCGCGGCGGCAGACGCCAGTGCGATGAACAGATACCCTGCGAAAAGTGCGGATGCCCGTCTCATGTCGGTCGGGCGTCAGTACTGCGCGTGAACCTGATCCACGGCGTAAGCGGCGCCGGAACTATGGCAGACCGTGCAACTCTCCCCGAGCGCAGTCGTGTTGGCAAGAAAGTGAGATGATTCCGGTTCCGAAGTGTGGCATCCGCTGCAGGCTCCCGCCACCGCCTGATTGGGATTGATCCAACCCTGGGGATCGACCACCGGGTTCTTGCCTATGGGGAGATTCTGTTCGCTGGTATTGGTATGGCAGATCGAGCAGTTTCGCGTATCCCCGGCCGAACCTGTCGGGCTGAACGGAGGATACAGCGTGGTGGAGAAGTCATTGTGGCTGCCGCCGAATCCCACCACGATATAAGGATTCTTCGCACCGTCGGCCGTCGCGTTGGGGCCGAAATGAATCCTGTGCGCCAGCAGATTGAAGTTGATCCCCTGCGGGGGAAGCAACTTATCCGCCGCCACGGTTGCCGAGGAGCGTGTGGTCGCATCCGTATTCGATGGATTGTGGCACATGACGCAATACAACGTGTTGTTGCGCAGGGTGCCGTGCAGCGACAACTCGACATGGCACTGATTGCAGTTCGAGAGCGCCACGACCAGACGCCGCGGCGCCACAGTCGATCCGTCGACGGAGAAGTAAGAGACCGGATTCAAGGCGCCGTATTCGATGCTTTGCTGATTGGGCTGACCGGCGAGCACGGTCTCAGTGCGGCGCGCTTCCAGGCCGATCGCGTAGGTGCCGGTGGCACCCGCGGGAACGACATGGGTAAACGTATAAGTGCAGGTACCGGCCGGCGAACACGAAGTATTGGTGCCCGACAGACTTTCGGTCACATATCCCGGCGTGGAGGTGGCAGTGCCGAAAATGGTATAGCCGTAATCGGTTGTCGGACCCGCCATCGTCAGCGAGATCGACCCCAGAGCGGATATGGGCACACCGTTCCCGGCGGTGTTCGTGAGCGTGAAGGTCACCGTTGGCGCAGTGCCCGCGGTCCCGTTCGCGACTTTGGCGATTGACGCGTTCAATCCCGAGAGAAGCGAGGAGTCCGTCCCAACCACGTGAGCCCCTACGATCGAAGCGTCAAAATCGGTCGCGCCCTGCGGGATATGGCACGTTGAGCAAAGACTGTCGTTGGGCTCCGCCCCGCCGGGATGATTCGCGCCCGTCGCGAAATTGACGTTGTCATGACAGGACCCGCATACGAGCGCTGTCGGCCTGGTCTCAAACGCAGTCGCCTGCGCGGCCCCGGAACTCTGGCTGTGGCAAACAGTGCAGCGCTGGGCCATGGCCGGATCGACCACAGTGGAGAAATTGCTGATCGCGTTCTGAAAACCGACAAATTCATACGGCGTTCCCGCAATCACGCTCGGCAGCGAAGACCCCATGTGGATCTTATGCGCCATCACCTTCATGTCAAGTGTATTTCCCGTATTGGGATCGGTGTTCTGCGGCGTATGGCACATGACGCACAGCGCGATGCCCCGGCGCGATCCGCCGTGGAAAGAAAGCTGATCGTGACAACGGTTGCAACTCGGATCCCGAACCACATCGCGGGTGGTAACCACAGCCGAACCGTTCGGCACGAAATTAAACGTTGTGCTCGCGTAAGCGGTGTCCAGATTGAACGCAGTCAGATTGCGCGAGCCGTAAATGCCGATCGTATTCGTGGTCGTGGGATCAAATCCCGTGGCGAGCGTTTTGAATGTGTAGGTATATTGGCCGAAAACGGATGTGGGAGTTGTTGTGCCGCCCGAATCGGCGGTGGGCTGCGCGGTCGACGCAATGACGCTCCCCGCGGCGGTGCGGGTGATGTAGCTGACGTACTGCTCCTGCGTGTGCGGAATGTATGCGGCGAGGAAACTCAACGTAACCGGTCCGGGCGTTGTTACACCGTTGATGTCAAGCGGAAGACCCAACGGATCGGCGAGCGAGAAAGTGGCGGAGATCGTGCCATTGGCCGCAATCGCGGCGGAATTGACCTTGATCGTCATGCCGGGCCGCACGAAGTCCACAGTGGCCTTCGGCAGATAGTATGCCTGGTCGTGTGGGCCATACACCTGCCTTTCCGGTTTCTCGGCCACCGCGGCGATGGTTGCAATGAGACCGACAGCAATTGTCCAGGTTCTTTGTCTGCGCATCGGGTTATCCCGGACTAGTAGCACGCGGACACCCATTACACAAAAAACTTAATGAAACGAACCAATAATCGCCTCACTTCTGCGCCAAAAGACGAGTAATGCGCCAATTCGCGCAGGTCTCGCCACCAGGATTACTACTGAGCGTGGACCTGATCGACCCTATGTGCAGCGGCGGATGAGTGACCAGACGACGCAGGATTGGCTCAGTGAAAGCAAAGGCAACTGCGCGAAGTGCCCTGTAAAGTAAGCCACGCGTCAGGCGATGCACAAATATTAATGTGCAAACCGATTGCGCGGAAAGCCTGGCCCGTCGAGAATGAAGCCATGAGACTATCTCCACGCAGGCTCTTCCAATTGAGCCTCTTCTGCGGACTCAGCGCATTGATTCCGCTGGGCGCCCTGGCAGCCGATGCCGCTGCCGGAAAGGCGACCTACGACGCGAAATGCAAGAACTGCCACGCGGCGGACGGAACTGGCAATCCAGCGATCTTCAAGATGATGAAAGTGGATCAGAAGCCCCTTGGCGGTCAGACCGACGCCGAGTTGAAGACCGCGGCCACAATGGGCGTTGGCAAAATGAAGCCCGTCGCCGGCGTCGCCGGAGCCGATCTGGACAACCTCTCGGCCTACGTCCACACTTTCAAGAAGTAACCGCCCGCGGAGAACACAGACAATCGACGCCTGGTACGTTCGCGGAGGGACAAAGTGGTCCGCTGAACGTTGACGGGCTTTTTGATCGGACTTGCGGCGGTCGCGAGAAACGACGTTGCTTATTGCCGCTGCCGCATCCAATCACCACCACCAAGCTGCTGAATATCAGAGATTCAGCAGCCAAATCGAACGAAAAGCCGGGGCTATCGGCGCAGAATGAGGGCCTGAGCGCATCCAGCGCGTCCCGATCTGCTTCACGATCAATCGGATGTCCTTTCGCCCACGGTACCGGAACTCCCAGAACTCTTCACGAGAGACCCTCCCTGATGGTAGAGTGAAAAAGTCTGTCAACCAGCAGAATCCAAGGAACGGCCTTAATTTACAGACTTCACAAGCTGGCTGGCTTTATCGGAGGAAACATGTCAAATCCAATTCGTCGTATCATTCCACTTTTTTTTCTAGTTCTCGCGGGCTGCACATCTCTATTTGCGTATCCCGTGGCGATTACGATCAACGTTACTTATGTGCCAATCCAGGGAGATCCAAACGGGTTCGATCTTGGAGGGACGGCATTTCCAACCGCAGTCATTACAACGACGCTCGACAGTGCCGCGGGAACGGGTAGTTCGGCCAGCTATCCGGCGTCCATAAATCTCTCGACGGGGATATTGAACAACACGGCCACGGGCACAGTAACTGTCTCTACGAGCGGTCTGATCACGGCCAACTTCTCGAATTCGGTGGCAGTTTTTTCGGCGTCGCTGGTGACTTCCGGGTTAACACTGACCACGCCCTCGATCGCCGCTTACGGGACAGGCACATTCAGTTCGCCCGCATCGACGCTGACCTATACGATCCTGGGTAGCCCGGGAACGGTCGGCCTGGACGGCACCATTACGCTCGGTGGGATTGCAGGCGAGTCCACTCAGCGGATTGTCCGCATCCGGCACCCAGAACGGCGCGGCTCCCGCCACTCAGTCCGTGAACGTCACCTCGACCAACACCGCGAGCCCCTCACAGTCCTACACCGCGACGGTGAGCCCGGCTTCCGCGACGTGGGTGACGCTTGCCAACCCGACAGGCACTACTCCGGGGTCCGTGGGCGCGAACTTCAGCACTGCGGTTTCTCCAGGACAATATTCAGCCAGTATTCTGGTCGACACTACGGCTGGCGCGGGTGCGCCGATTATTATCCCGGTGACCTACACGGTTGCGGCCGGGGTTCCGCTGGTCATCACCAGCCTGAGTCCGGCTTCGGCGGCGGCAGGCGGACCGACATTCACGCTGACAGTCAACGGGACCGGTTTTGCCTCTGGGTCGTCGATCCACTGGAATACGGCCCCGCTTGCAACCTCGTTCGTCAGTGCTACCCAGTTGACAGCATCGGTGCCCGCCAGCCTGATCGCGGCGGCCGGCAGCGCCAGCATCACGGTGGTCAATACGGGCGGAACCGCTTCCACGGCAACCGCCTTCCCCATCACCGCGGCGGCTCCGCCGATTACCAGCCTGAGTCCGATTTCCGCGCTGGCTGGCGGACCGGCCTTCACGCTTACGGTCAACGGAACCAGCTTCCCTGCCGGTTCGATCGTCCAATGGAACAGTACGGCGCTGACAACATCGTTCGTCAGCTCCGCTCAGTTGTCGGCGTCAGTGCCAGCCAGCCTGATCGCGAGCGCCGGCAGTGCCAGCATCACCGTGGCCACACCGGCGGGAGGCACTTCCACTTCCCTCTCGTTCACGATCGCCGCATCGGGCGCCCCAACCCTTACCGGCCTCAGCCCGACCCAAACGACGGCGGGCGGAGCTGCTTTCACGCTCACAGTCACCGGTGCCGGATTCCTCAGTAACTCCACCGTGCAATGGAACGGAACGGCGCTCGCGACGACTTTCGTCAACTCCACCCAACTGACGGCGGCGGTGCCGGCGAGTCTGATCGCAAGCGCAGGCAGTGAGAATGTAACCGTGGCAACGCCCGGTGCGGCGGCCTCCAATACTGTTATCTTTGCCAACCGGGGGCTGACCATCACAACCGTCAGCCCGAACTCCGCCAACCCCGGCGGCGCGGCGGTCTACGTCATCGTGAACGGAACCGGGTTCGTGGCTAATTCCATAGTCCAGTTCAACGGGACAGCGCTGGCCACCACCTTTTTCGATCCCACTCAACTGCTGGCCCTCGTTCCAGCCAATCTGATCGCGACCGCGGGTACAGGCAGTATTACCGTCACGGATCCTGGCGGTCTGACCTCCACCTCGGCCGCATTTACCATCAGCGGCCTGACCGTCTCCAGTCTGAGCCCTGCTTCGGCCGTCGCCGGAGCGCCCGCGTTCACGCTGACGATCACCGGTACCGGCTTCGCGTCGGGAGCGGCAGTCTCGTGGAGCGGGACAGCGCTCACCACCACCTTTGTCAGCGCCACGCAGTTGACGGCGTCAGTACCTGCCAGCCTGATCGCGGGCGCGGGCACGGCGAGCGTGAACGTGACCAGCGGCGGAAGCACGTCGGATTCGCTGGCATTCCCTGTCAATGCGGTGACCATCTCTTCGCTGAGCCCCGCCGCAGGCACCGCGGGGAGCGCGGGATTCACCCTGGCCGTCAATGGAGCAGGCTTCGTCTACCCCTCAACCGTGCAGTGGAACGGCGCAGCGCTGGCCACTACTTTCGTGAGCGGCGGTCAATTGCTCGCGACAATCCCGGCCAGCCTGGTTTCCGCCGCCGGCTCGGCAAACATCATCGTTGTCCCGCCAACCGGGCCAGCCACCAATATCGTTTCGTTCACGATCGCCGGCCAGCCTCTCACGGTGGCGACTTCGTCGCTGCCAGCGGGGACAATCGGCGCGTCCTATTCTCAGACTCTCGCCGCAAGCGGCGGTACAGCGCCGTACGGCGACTGGCTGATCGGTAGTGGAGCCCTTCCTCCGGGTCTGAACCTGAATGCTTCGAGCGGGATCATATCCGGAACTCCGGGTTCGGCCGCCGGTAGCCCCTATCAATTCAGCGTCATCGCTTCGGACAGCACCGGAGCGGTTGCCGCCGCGATGAGCTTATCGATCGCCGTTACTCAGCCCGCGGCGTTGACGATCACCTCATCGACCACGATGGAGCCGGGCACGCCCGGCAGTTCCTACTACCAGGGATTCGCGGCCGTCGGCGGCACAACGCCCTACGTCAACTGGACGGTTACCGCCGGAACTCTTCCGCCGGGCCTCACCCTCTCGCTCGGGTCCGGCGGCAGCACTGCGGCGCTTACCGGCACGCCAACCACGCCCGGGTCTTATTCATTCACCGTCCAGGTCACCGACAGCGCCAACGCGAATGCTTCGGCCCAGTTCAGCCTCGAGGTCAATGCGGCGAACACGATCACGATTTACTCCACCGGAATCGTGAGTTCGGCCGACTACCTCAGTGGAGTCGTTTCGCCGGGTGAACTGGTGGCGATCTTCGGGTCGAACATGGGGCCCGCGGCGTTCACCAATCTCCAACTGGACAGCGCTGGCAACATCGCTACGATACTGAACGGAGTCGAGGTCCTGTTCGACGGCCGTCCCGCGCCGCTGGTCTACGTTTCGGGCACTCAGATTGGCGTGGTCGTGCCTTACGAAGTCAGCGGGCAGACGTCAACTCAGATCCAGGTGACCTGGCAGGGAGAGTCGTCGAATGTCGTCTCGGTTCCCGTCGGCCGCGCAGCGCCCGGAATCTACTCGCAGAACTCGTCCGGCAGCGGCGCCGGGTCGGTGCTGAACGTGGATGGAACGCTCAATACTACGAGCAATCCGACCACGGCGGGATCGTATGTGTTCGTTTATGCAACCGGGGAGGGCCAGACGAATCCTCCAGGCGTGGATGGACAGCTCAACGGGGTCTCAGCGCCCATTCCGACCCAGATGGTCACCGCGACGATCGGCGGGGTGCCCGCTTATGTGCAATACGCGGGCGGTGTCGCCAGCCTCGTCGCCGGCGTTATCCAGGTAAACCTGCAGGTACCGCAGGGCGTTACCGGCAATAACGTGCCTCTGATCATTAATATCGGAGGCGCGACGACGCAACAGGGTGTGACGATCGCCGTTAAATAGGCCGCGGAGAGCGCGGCGCCGGGCCGCGCTCTCCCATTTTCCGGCTGAGGGCGCGGAATTCAGACGAAAATCGCTCCATTCCTTGCTGCCTGGTCGCGCCGGGATTGCTCGGGATTGCTAAGGCAGCGTTGACCTTAAGCTACCCCCGAAAGGCCTGTTTTACCGCGCGCAAAGACCAGTCCCTACAGTACTAGCGCTCTTCACGCAATACCCCTTTTGGTGTTAGAGTAAAGGGTCTGGAAACCAGCAGAATTTACCCATAGCCTGTATTGAGGACTTGAACCGCTGGGTGCCGTGCATCGGAGGACCATGTTTCACCTAATTCGCCGTAATATCTCCCTAATCATTCTGCTGATTTCCGCGCTCGCAGCCGGCTCATCTCTGTTCGCCTACCCGGTGACGACCACGATCGTCATGACTTTTGTGGAGATCCCGGGAGATTCGAACCCCCTCAACTTCGGGGAGCCGAATTGCTCTACCTGCACTGAAGGGGCGACGATTATAGCGAGTTTCGACAGTGCGGCGGCAACGGGGACTACGGCCACATATACAACTTCGTCAACGAACACGATCACGCTGATTATTCCAACTTCAAACGGACCAAAAACGTACACTGGTGTCCCAGGCACCGTCACCATCAATACCGACGGTGTGCTTACCGCCAACATCAATACCGAAAACATTCCCAACGCCTTGATTCCCGGGATCTTCAACGCAACGGTGCAAGTCTCCGGGCTATCATTTTCCTCACCCGGGATCTTCTCAGGCGGCAACGGCACCTTCAGCTCTCCTTCCTCCACCTTCAGCTACGATGTGCCCTTCTTAGGTACCTTGGGCATGGGAACGGCCGGCATGCAGGGCACGATCACGGTGGATGGATTGCTCGCGAGTCCGTTGAGCGGAATCTCCGTATCCGCCACGGAAAATGGCACCGCGCCCGCCACGCAGCACGTGAGCGTCACTTCGAGCGACACGACGAACCCCGACCAGGCCTTCGCCGCCACTGTCAGCCCGACAAGTGCAACGTGGCTGACTCTCACCAACGCGACGGGCACCACAAACGGAACGACCGCCGTCAATGTGAACGCCAACTTCAGCACGAACCTGACTCCAGGAACCTATACCGCCAGCATTCTGGTCGACAGTACGACGGAGCCGGGCGCTCCGATTACGATCCCGGTAACCTTCACGGTTACCGCGCCTACGCCGACCATCACGAGCATCAGCACGAATCACTTGTTCGTGAACGACCCGAGCTACACCCTCACGGTCACGGGAACGAATTTTCTCTCGGGCGCGACAGTAAACTGGAACGGCACTGCGCTCTCGACCACGTTCGTGAGTGCAACCCAGCTGACCGCGGTAATACCCGCCAGCGATCTCCTGACCACGAGCACCGACAGCATCACGGCGAACAACGCCGGGGGGAGCGTTTCCAACTCAGAAGCTTTCGCGGTCGTCAATGCTCCAACGCCGACGATCACCACCCTAAGCCCAACTTCAGCGACCGCCGGCGGGGCGCAGTTCACCCTGACGGTCACCGGAACGAACATCTACCAGGGGGTCTCGGTGCGATGGAACGGCACGGCTCTCGCCACTACGTGGGTGAGCAGTTCCGGCAACACGCAAGCGACGGCAACGGTGCCGGCCAGCCTGTTCAACACCGTCAGCAGCGTTGGCAGCGCCAGCATCACGGCAATCAATGTCAGCGGAAGCGCGTCCACGGCGGCCACATTCACCGTTAACGCGCCCTCGCCGTCCATCACCAGCCTGAGCCCGAATCCGACGCCAGCGGGAGGCGCCCAGTTCACCCTGACCGTCAATGGCTCCGGCTTCCTCAACGGAGGGACCGTGCAGTGGAATGGCACGGCGCTGACCACCACATTCGTGAGCAGCAGTCAGTTGACCGCGACCGTGCCCGCCGTCGATATCGCGAGCGTGGGAACAGCCAGCGTCACGGTATTCAATTACACCGGCAACGTTTCCTCCGCGGCCACATTCACCATCAGCCAGCCCACCGTGACGATCACGAGTCTGAGCCCGGCTTCGACGGCCGCGGGAGGCGCCCAGTTCACGCTGACCGTAAACGGCACCAATTTCCTGACAGGCGCTACTGTGCAGTGGAACGGCGCGGGACTCTCAACCACTCTCGTCAACAGCACGCAGTTGACGGCAACGGTACCCGCCAACGATATCGCCAGTGTCGGCAGCGCCAGCGTCACCGTAGTCAATACGGGAGGAACTCCTTCCGCGGCGGCGACGTTCACGATCGGCCAGCCCACGGTGACGATCACGAGTCTTAGCCCGGCTTCGACGGCAGCGGGAGGCGCGCAGTTCACCCTGACCGTAAACGGCACCAATTTCCTGACAGGCGCTGCTGTGCAGTGGAACGGCACGGGACTCACAACCACTTTCGTCAACAGCACGCAGGTCACGGCAACCGTACCCGCCAACGATATCGCCAGTGTCGGGAGCGCCAGCGTCACTGTGGTTAATACGGGAGGAACTCCTTCCGCGGCGGCGACGTTCACGATCGGCCAGCCCACCGTGACGATCACGAGTCTGAGTCCGCCCTCGACGGCAGCGGGAGGTGCGCAATTCACCCTGACCGTCAACGGCACGGGCTTCCTGACCGGAGCCACCGTTCAGTGGAACGGCACGGGACTCACAACCACGTTCGTGAGCGGCACGCAGGTGACGGCGACGGTACCCGCCAGCGATATCGCCAGCGTCAGCAGCGCCAGCGTCACCGTGGTTAATACCGGTGGAACCCCTTCGGCCGCCGCTACATTCAACATCACCCAGCCCACGGTCACGATCACCAGTCTGAGTCCGACTTCGACGGCAGCGGGAGGTGCGCAATTCACCCTGACCGTCAACGGCACGGGCTTCCTGACCGGAGCCACCGTTCAGTGGAACGGCACGGGACTCACAACCGCGTTCGTGAGTGGCACGCAGGTGACGGCAACGGTTCCAGCCAGCGATATCGCCAGTGTCAGCAGCGCCAGCGTCACAGTGGTCAACACCGGCGGAACTCCCTCCAGCGCCGCCATATTCAACATCACTCAGCCCACGATCTCAATCACCAGCCTGAGCCCCACTTCGGCGACTGCCGGAGGTGCGCAGTTCACGCTGACCGTAAACGGCACCAATTTCCTGACCGGCGCCACGGTGCAGTGGAATGGCACGGCACTCACAACCACTTTCGTCAGCGCCACTCAGTTGACCGCAACGGTACCGGCCGGCGACATCGCGACCGCCGGCAGCGCCAACGTCACCGCGGTCAATACGGGCGGAACTCCTTCCGGCGCGACCGCATTCGCCATCAACGCGCCCACGCCGACCATCACCAGTCTGAGCCCCCCTTCGGCGACTGCCGGAGGTGCGCAGTTCACCCTGACCGTTAATGGCACCAATTTCCTGACCGGCGCCACGGTGCAGTGGAACGGCACCGGACTCGCAACCACAGTGGTGAGCAACACCCAGGTGACGGCAGTCGTGCCCGCCAGCGATATCGCGACCGGCGGCAGTGCCAACATCACCGCGATCAACCTTCTCGGCGTGGCCTCCTCGCCGACCGCATTTTCCATTGTCGGGCCCACGCCCACCCTCACCAGCCTGAATCCGACTTCGACGATCGCGGGGGGAGCGCAGTTCACCCTGACCGTGAATGGCAGCGGCTTCCTGTCTGGAGCCACCGTGCTATGGAATACCACGCCGCTGACAACGACGTTCGTCAGCAGTACACAGTTGACGGCGACCGTGACAACCAGTCTGATCGCGAGCGTCGGCACCGCCAGCATCACGGCGGTCAATACCAACGGAAGCCCGTCCAGCGCACTCACGTTTACCATCAGCCCGCCGACGCCGACCATCAGCAGCCTGAGCCCGTCTTCCGCGACGGCCGGGGGCGGGTCGTTCACCCTGACGGTCAGTGGCGCCAACTTCCTGCCCGGGGCCACGGTGGAGTGGAACGGGACGGCGCTCTCCACCACCTTCGTGAACGAGGCCGTGATGCGCAGGGCTCCTCTTCGGACCCGCGCGTCGGCGGGCCAGCCGGAATTGACCGCGACAGTGCCTTCCAACCTGATCGCGAGCGTCGGCACCGCCAACATCACAGTCGTCAACACCGGTGGCAGCCCCTCCGCCGCAGCCACGTTCACGATCAACGCACCCACGCCCACCATCAGCAGCCTGAGTCCGACTTCGGCAACTGCGGGTGGAGCGCAGTTCACCCTGACGGTCAATGGCACCGGTTTCCTGACCGGAGCTTCCATCCTGTGGAACGGTGGGGGACTCTCGACCACGGTGGTAAGCGCCACACAGTTGACGGCGACAGTGCCGGCCGGCCTGATCGCGAGCGTCAGCAGCGCCAGTATTACGGCGATTAACATCGGCGGAACCGCGTCCTCGGGAGTGACCTTCCCCATCAACCCGCCCACGCCCGTCATTACCAGCCTGAGCCCGTCTTCCGCGACTGCGGGCGGATCGTCGTTCACCCTAACCGTCAATGGCACCGGCTTCCTGGCCGGAGCCACCGTGCAATGGAACGGCGCGGGACTCTCGACCACGTTCGTCAGTGGTACCCAACTGACGGCATCGGTGTCGGCCGGCCTGATCGCAAGCGTTGGCACCGCCAGCGTCACGGCGATCAATACCGGCGGCAGCGCTTCCACGGCTGCCACGTTTACCATCAACCCGCCCACGCCCACCATCAGCAGCCTCAGTCCGACTTCGGCGACCGCGGGTGGAGCGCAGTTCACTCTGACCGTCAATGGCACCGGTTTCCTCCCCGGAGCCACTGTTCAGTGGAACGGCACGGGACTCTCGACCACGGTCCTCAGCGGCACGCAGTTAACGGCGACAGTGCCGGCCGCCTTGATCGCGTCCGTCACCACCGCCAGTGTCACGGCGATCAACGCCGGTGGCAGCGCCTCCACCGCGGCCACGTTTACCATCACCCCCCCCACGCCGACCATCAGCAGCCTGAGTCCGACTTCGGCGACCGCGGGTGGAGCGCAGTTCACTCTGACCGTCAATGGCACCGGTTTTCTCGCCGGAGCCACTGTTCAGTGGAACGGCGCGGGAATCACCACCACCTTCGTCAGCGCCACGCAGTTGACTGCGACGGTGCCGGCCGGCCTGATCGCGAGCGTCGCCAGCGCCAGTATCACCGCCATCAACAGCGGTGGAACCGCGTCCACGGCGGTCACGTTCCCCATCAACCCGCCCACGCCAACCATCACCAGCCTCAGTCCGACTTCGGCAACCGCGGGAGGATCGACCTTCACCCTGACGGTCAATGGCACCGGCTTCCTGTCCGGCGCCGTGGTTCAGTGGAATGGCACGGGACTCACAACCACGTTCGTCAACGGCACTCAGTTGACTGCATCCGTTCCGGCCAACCTGATCGCGGCCGTCAGCAGCGCCAATATCACCGCGGTGAACAGCGGCGGCAGCCCCTCGACGGCGGTTCCGTTCGCCATCAACCCGCCCACGCCAACCATCACCAGTCTCAGCCCCGCATCGGCGACCGCTGGAGGTGCGCAGTTTACCCTGACCGTCAACGGCACCGGTTTCCTTTCCGGAGCCACCGTGCAGTGGAACGGCGCCGGAATCGCCACCACCTTCGTCAGCGCCACGCAACTGACGGCAGTTGTCCCGGCCAACCTCATCGCGAGCTTTGGCACCGCCAGCATCACGGCAATCAATACAGGTGGCAGCGCTTCAACGGCCGCC
This sequence comes from Terriglobia bacterium, assembly GCA_963764845.1. Taxonomy (GTDB): domain Bacteria; phylum Acidobacteriota; class Terriglobia; order Bryobacterales; family Bryobacteraceae; genus BOG-234. The sequence continues at coordinate 555,400 of CAVXUE010000005.1, forward strand.
ACATTCACGATCAACCCGCCCACCCCAACCATCACCAGTCTGAGCCCCACTTCGGCGACTGCCGGAGGCGCGCAGTTCACCCTGACCGTTAATGGCACCAATTTCCTGACCGGCGCCACGGTGCAATGGAACGGCGCCGGAATCGCCACCACCTTCGTCAGCGCCACGCAGTTGACTGCGACCGTGCCGGCCAACCTCATCGCGAGCGTCGCCAGCGCCAGCATCACGGCAATCAATACAGGTGGCAGCGCCTCAACACCCGCCACATTCGCGATCAACCCGCCCACGCCAACCATCACCAGTCTCAGCCCGACTTCGGCAACCGCGGGAGGATCGGCCTTTACTCTGACCGTCAACGGCACCGGTTTCCTTTCCGGAGCCACCGTGCAGTGGAACAGCGCGGGACTCTCCACCACCTTCGTCAGCGCCACTCAGTTAACCGCGTCCGTCCCGGCCAACCTCATCGCGAGCGTCGCCAGCGCCAGCATCATGGCGATCAACAGCGGTGGAACCGCCTCCACGGCGACCTCGTTCCCCATCAACCCGCCCACGCCGACCATCACCAGCCTCAATCCGACTTCAGTAACTGCCGGCGGATCGGCTTTCACCCTGACCGTCAACGGTACCGGCTTTCTCTCCGGCGCCACCGTGCAATGGAACGGCACGGGACTCACGACCACGTTCGTCAGCAACACCCAAGTGACGGCTGCGGTGCCGGCCAACCTGATCACGAGCGTTACCAGCGCCAATGTCACCGCGATCAATACCGGCGGAAGCGCTTCGACCGCTTTCACTTTCTCTGTGGTCAGCCCATCGACACCCACCATCACCAGCCTGAGCCCGACTTCGGCGATTGGCGGCGGATCGGCCTTCACCCTGACTGTTAACGGAACGAACTTTCTTTCCAGCGCCACCGTGCAATTTAATGGAACGGGTCTCACCACGACGTTTGTCAGCGCCACTCAACTGACGGCCGCAGTGCCTGCCAACCTGATCGCAACCATTGGCAGCGCCGGTGTCACGGCGACGAATACGGGTGGAAGTCCGTCCGCACCAGCCACGTTCCCCATCGTCGCGCCCACCATCACCAGCTTGAGCCCGACTTCGGCCACAGCCGGCGGATCGACCTTTACCCTGACGGTCAATGGAACGAATTTCCTGTCCGGCGCCAGCGTGCAATTTAATGGAACGGGTCTCACCACGACGTTCGTCAGCGCCACGCAATTAACGGCGACGGTAGCGTCCACCCTGATCGCGAGCGTCAGCAGCGCCAGCGTGACAGTGATCAATCCCGGGGGCAACACTTCCACCGCGTCCTCATTCCCGATCAATCCCCCCACCGCCACCATTACCAGCCTGAGCCCGGCTTCGGCGACCGCCGGCGGACCGTCGTTCACGCTGACGGTAAATGGCACCGGGTTCCTGCCCGGCGCCATCGTGCAATGGAACGGTACAGATCTCGTCACGACCGTCGTGAGCGGCACTCAATTGACGGCAACAGTGTCGGCCGGCCTCATCGTCAGTGTCAGCACTGCCAACGTCACGGCACTCAATAACGGCGGCAGCCCCTCCACGGCAGCGACATTCAACATCAGCCCGCCCACACCGACCATCACCAGCCTGAGTCCGACTTCGGCGACCGCGGGAGGCGCGGCTTTCACCCTGACCGTCAACGGCACAGGATTCCTCTCCGGTGCGGTTGTGCGGTGGAACGGAACAGGGCTCACCACCACGTTCGTCAGCACAACGCAATTGACGGCGGCGGTGCCTGCCAACCTGATCGTGAGCTCCAGCAGCGCGAATATCACGGCAGTCAACACCGGGGGCAGTCCCTCCGCTGCTGCCACGTTCAACATCAGCCCGCCCACGCCCACCATCACCAGCCTGAGCCCGGCTTCGACGACCGCCGGAGGTTCGGCCTTCACCCTGACCGTCAACGGCACAGGATTCGTCTCCGGAGCCACCGTGCAATGGAACGGTGCGGGTCTCACCACCACGTTCGTCAGCACAACGCAATTGACGGCGGCAGTGCCTGCCAACCTGATCGCGAGCGTCACCACCGCCAGCGTTACGGCAATCAATACCGGCGGTAGCCCCTCCACAGCAGCGACATTCACCATCAGCCCGGCCACGCCAATCATCACCAGCCTCAGCCCGACTTCCGCGACCGCGGGCGGATCGTCCTTCACCCTGACTGTAAACGGCACCGGCTTCGCCTCCGGAGCCACCGTGCAATGGAACGGCACGGGACTTAACACCACGTTCGTGAGCGCGACGCAGTTGACGGCGACGGTTTCCTCCGGCCTGATCGTCAGCGTTAGCAGCGCCAGCGTTACGGCGGTCAATAACGGCGGCAGCCCCTCCACCGCTGTCACCTTCCCCATCAACGCGCCCACGCCAACCATCACCAGCCTCAGCCCGACGTCGGCGACCGCTGGGGGAACGGCGTTCACCCTGACGGTCAACGGAACGAATTTCCTGTCCGGAGCAACTGTGCAGTGGAACGGCACAGGGCTCAGCACCACGTTCCTGAGCAACACGCAATTGACCGCGGCGGTTCCGGCCAACCTGATCGCCAGCGTCGCCAGCGCCAGCATCACAGCCGTCAACAGCGGCGGCAGCCCCTCCACAGCGACTGCGTTCAACATCAATCCGCCCACACCGACCATCACCAGCCTGAATCCGACATCGGCGACGGCCGGAGGAGGATTGGCCTTCACGCTGACCGTCAATGGAACGAATTTCCTTTCCGGAGCCACCGTTCAATGGAACGGCGCGGGACTTACCACCACGTTCGTCAGCAACACTCAATTGACGGCGGCGGTGCCTGCCAACCTGATTGCGAGCGTTGGCAGCGCCAGCGTTACGGCCGTCAATAGCGGCGGCAGTCCCTCCGCGACGACGACGTTCAATATCACTCCGCCCACACCGACCATCACCAGCCTGAATCCGACTTCGGCGACGGCCGGAGGACCGGCCTTCACACTGACCGTCAACGGATCCGGCTTCCTCTCCGGCGCCACCGTCCAATGGAACGGCGCGGGACTTACCACCACGTTCGTCAGCAACACACAATTGACGGCGGCGGTGTCGGCTGGCCTGATTGCGAGCGTTAACAGCGCCAGTGTCACGGCTGTGAATACGGGCGGAAGCCCCTCCACGGCGACCACGTTCAACATCACTCCGCCCACGCCGACCATCACCAGCCTGAGCCCGACCACGGCGACCGCGGGTGGCGCCGCCTTTACACTGACCGTCAACGGTACCGGCTTCCTCTCCGGCGCCACGGTTCTGTGGAACGGCACGGGGCTCACAACCACCTTCGTAAGCACCACACAATTGACAGCGGCGGTCCAGGCCAGCCTCATCGCGAGCGTCAGCAGCGCCAATGTCACGGCGGTCAACGCCGGTGGCAGCCCGTCTACAGCATTCACCTTCGCCATCAACACGCCCACCCCGACGATCACCGGGCTCAGCCCGACTTCAGTCACTGCAGGCGGATCGGCCTTCACCCTGACGGTCAATGGCACGGCCTTCCTTTCCGGCGCCACCGTGCAGTGGAACGGCGCGGGGCTCACCACCACCTTCATCAGCAGCACCCAGCTGACGGCGGCTGTCCCTGCCAACCTGATCACGAGCGTTGGCAGCGCCAGCATAACGGCAGTGAACTCCGGCGGAGCCCCGTCGATCGCGGCCACATTCCCGGTGGTCAGCCCATCGACGCCGACCATCAGCAGCCTCAGTCCCACTTCGGCAATCGCAGGCGGGGCGGCCTTCACCCTGACGGTCAATGGCACGGCCTTCCTGTCCAGCGCGAGCGTCCAGTGGAACGGCACGGGCCTTGCGACGACTTTCGTCAGCGCCACTCAGTTGACGGCGGCGGTGCCAGCCAACCTGATTGCAAGCGTCGGCAGCGCCAGTGTCACGGCGGTGAATAACGGCGGAACTGCCTCCGCCCCGGCCACGTTCCCCATCAGCGCTCCCACCATCACGAGCCTGAGCCCGACTTCGGCGACAGCGGGAGGCGCGCAGTTCACGCTGACCGTCAATGGAACGAATTTCCTGTCCGGAGCCACGGTGCAATTCAATGGCACGGCGCTCGCCACCACGTTTGTCAGCGCCACGCAATTGACGGCGACGGTGACAGCCGGCCTGATCGCGAATGTTGGCAGCGGCACTGTGACGGTGGTCAACACCGGCGGTAACTCCTCCACTGCGTCCACATTCCCCATCAACCCGCCCATGCCGACGATCACCAGCCTCAGCCCCGCTTCCGCGACAGCCGGCGGATCGTCTTTCACTCTCACCGTCAATGGCACCGGCTTCCTGTCCGGCGCCACCGTGCAATGGAACGGGACGGGACTCACCACCACCTTCGTGAGCGCCACTCAGTTGACGGCAACCGTGTCGGCCGGTCTGATCGTGAATGTCATCAACGCCAGTGTCACGGCCGTGAACAACGGCGGAACTCCATCCGCGGCGGCGACTTTCGCCGTCAAACCGCCCACGCCGACCCTCACCAGTCTGAGTCCGACGTCGGCTACAGCCGGCGGGTCGATCTTCACGCTGACCGTCAATGGTACAGGTTTCCTCAGCGGAGCAACGGTTCAATGGAATGGCACGGGACTCGCCACCACTTTCGTAAACGGCAGCCAATTGACGGCGACCGTCCCTGCCAACCTGATCGCGAGCGTCAGCACGGCCAGCATCACGGCGGTAAACAATGGCGGAAACCCGTCGACGGCGATCACCTTCGCCATCACCCCGCCCACGCCGACCATCAGCAGCCTGAGCCCGACTTCGGCGACAGCCGGCGGAGCGCAGTTCACCCTGACGGTGAACGGTACCGGCTTCCTGTCCGGCGCAGCAGTGCAATGGAACGGTACAGCACTCACAACCACGTTCGTCAGCGCGACGCAATTAACGGCGACGGTGCCAGCCGGCCTGATCGGGTCCGTCGCCAGCGCCAGTATCACGGCAATCAATGCGGGCGGCAGCGCCTCCACCGCAACGACGTTCCCCATCAACCCGCCCACGCCGACCATCACCGGCCTCAGTCCGACGTCGATAACCGCGGGAGGATCTTCGTTCACGCTGACCGTCAATGGCACCGGCTTCCTCGCCGGCGCCACCGTCCAGTGGAACGGCACCGGCCTGACAACCACATTCGTGAGCGGCACGCAGTTGACCGCGACGGTTTCCGCCGGCCTGATCGTGAATATGGGCACCGCCAGCATCACGACCGTGAATAACGGCGGCAGCGCCTCAACGGCGACCACTTTCACCATCACTCCGCCGACACCAACCATCATCAGCGTGAGTCCCGCTTCAGCGACGGCACTGGGACCCGCCTTCACCCTGACCGTCAATGGAACGAATTTCCTTTCCGGGGCCACCGTTCAGTGGAACGGCGCCGGGCTCACCACCACATTCGTCAGCAGCACACAAGTGACGGCAGCGGTGCCGGCCAACCTGATCGCAGGCGTTGGCAGCGCCAATATCACGGCAATTAATACCGGGGGCACCGCCTCCGCCGCGGCCACATTCGCCATCAACACGCCTACGCCGACCATCACGAGTCTGAGTCCGACTTCCGTGACCGCAGCCGGATCGGCGTTCACCCTGACCGTCAACGGCACCGGCTTCCTCGCAGGAGCCACCGTTCAATGGAACGCGACGGGACTCACCACCACCTTCGTGAGCAACACACAAGTGACCGCGGCGGTGCCGGCCAACCTGATCGCGGCCATTGGCAGCGCCAGCATCACAGCAGCTAATACCGGCGGAACCTCGTCGACCGCTGCCACATTCCAGATCGTCACCCCGTCCACGCCCACTATCACCAGCCTGAGCCCGGCTTCGGTATCAGCCGGAGGACCGGCCTTCACACTAACCGTCAATGGGACGAATTTCCTCTCCAATGCCACCGTGCAATGGAACGGCACGGGGATCACCACCACGTTTGTCAGCGCCACCCAGCTGACGGCGGCGGTGCCGGCCAACCTGATCGCAAGCATTGGCAGCGCCAGTGTCACGGCGGTCAATGCCGCCGGCAGTCCCTCCGCACCAGCCACCTTAGCCATCAACGCGCCCACCATCACCAGCCTTAGCCCGGTTTCGATATCGGCCGGAGGACCGGCCTTCACCCTGACGGTCAACGGCACCGGCTTCCTTTCCGGAGCTATGGTGCAATGGAACGCGACAGGGCTCACCACGACGTTCGTCAGCGCCACTCAGTTGACCGCGGCGGCGCCAGCCAACCTGATCGCAAGTGTTGGCAGCGCCGGCATTACAGTGGTCAATCCCGGCAGCAACGCCTCGCCGTCATCCGCGTTCCCGATCAACCCGCCCACGCCGACGATCACCACCCTTAATCCGACTTCGGCAACGGCTGGAGGCTCGGCATTCACTCTGACCGTCAATGGCGCCGGCTTCCTTTCCGGAGCCACCGTGCAATGGAACGGCACGGGCCTCACCACCACATTCGTCAGCAACACCCAGTTGACGGCGACGGTGTCGGCTGGCCTGATCGTGAGTGTTGGCAGCGTCAACATCACGGTGGTCGATAACGGAGGAACTCCCTCTACCGCGGTCTCATTCCCGATCAACCCGCCCACACCGACAATCACGAGCCTCAGCCCGACCTCGGCGACGGCCGGAGGGCCGAGCTTCACCCTCACGGTGACGGGCACCGGCTTCCTGGCGGGAGCGACGGTGCAATGGAACGGCACGGCTCTCACGACTACGTTCGTAAACGGTACACAATTGACGGCGACGGTATCCTCCACTCTGATCGCGAACGTCGGCAGCGGCGCTGTCACGGTGGTCGATAACGGGGGCGCTCCCTCCGCGGCGACCACCCTGCCCGTCAACCCGCCCACCACGACGATCACCAGTCTGAGTCCGACTTCCGCGACGGTCGGAGGATCGCCTTTCACCCTGACGGTCAATGGCACCGGCTTCCTGGTGGGAGTCAGCGTGCAATGGAATGGCACCCCACTGCCAACCACATTCGTAAGTGCCACACAGTTAACCGCCTCGGTCCCGGCCAGCCTGATCGCGAACGCCGGCAGCGCCAATATCACGGTGCTCGATTCGGGAGGCAGCCCCTCCACCCCAGCCTCGTTCCCCATCAACGCGCCCACGGCTACCATCAGCAGTCTGAGCCCGACTTCGGCTGCGGCGGGCGGAGCGGAATTCACGCTATCCGTTAATGGCACAGGTTTCGTGGCCGGAGCCACGGTCGATTGGAACTCAACCCAACTCGCAACTTCGTTCGTCAGTGCGACTCAGTTGACGGCAGTCGTGCCGGCCAGCCTGATCGCGAGCACATCGCCTGGCGGCAGCGCCCAGCCGGCGGCGCAACACGCCAACCTGATCGCAGCCACTGGCAGTGTCAGCATCACCGTTGTCTTACCTGGCGGAGGGATTTCCAACCCGATCTCATTTTCGATCGTGACGCCATCCGCCCCGGTCCTCACCGGCCTCGGCCCGGACGACGCGACAGCCGGCGGAGCTGCCTTTACACTGACGGTCAACGGAACCGGGTTCCTGAGCACCTCGACCGTGCAATGGAACGGATCGGGCCTTACGACGACTTTCGTCAGCTCCACCCAGCTCACGGCATCGGTCCCGGCCAACCTGATCGCAAGTGCGGGCAGCGCGAGTGTCACCGTGGTCACTCCGGGTGTCTCGGCTTCGAACGCGCTTGCATTCACCAGCCGCGCGCTGGCCATCACCACCCTCAGCCCGAACTCCGCCAACCCCGGCGGCGCCGCGTTCTCGATGATCGTGAACGGAACCGGCTTCGTTCTCAACTCGCAGGTCCAGTGGAACGGGACGGCGCTCGCCACAACGTTCTTTGACCCCACGCAATTGATCGCGTCCGTGCCCGCCAACCTGATCGCCAATTCAGGCACGGCCAACGTTACCGTCTCCGACCCCGGCGGTCTGAGCTCCAGCCCGGCCACATTTACGATCAACGGGATGATTCTCACCGGTCTGAGTCCCGCTTCGGCCGCCGCCGGAGGCGCCGCATTCACTCTGACGATTACCGGAACCGGCTTCGCGTCGGGAGCGACAGTCGCGTGGAACGGGACAGCGCTCACCACCACGTTTGTCAGCGCCACGCAGTTGACGGCGGCGGTACCGGCGAACCTCATCGCAACCGCGGGGAACGCAGGTGTAACCGTATCCAGTGGCGGAAGCACATCGGCTGCGCTGGCTTTCCCGATCAACGCCGTGACCATCACATCATTAAGTCCCGCCGCAGCGAGCGCGGGAGCGGCCGGGTTTACCCTGGCCGTCAATGGTACAGCCTTCGTGTCCGGCTCCACGGTCCAATGGAACGGCGCGCCGCTGACCACGACTTTCGTAAGCGCCGGTCAGGTGCTCGCGGCGGTCCCCGCCAGCCTCGTTGCCGCCGGCGGCATGGCGAGCATTGAACTGGTCACGCCAACAGGCCCGACATCCAATACCGTTTCCCTCCCGATCGCCGGCCAGACTCTCACCATCACGACTTCGACCCTGCCTGGCGTGACGACCGGTGCGGTCTACTCTCAGAATCTCGCCGCAGCCGGTGGTACGCCACCCTATAGCAGCTGGCTTGTCGGCAGCGGATCGCTGCCTCCCGGATTGACTCTGAATGCTTCGACGGGGGCGATTACCGGAACCCCGAATTCCGCGGCTGGCAGCCCTTATCAGTTCGGCGTCATCGTTACGGACAGCAACGGGGCCATTTCCGCCGCGACGAATCTGTCGATCACGGTCATCCAGCCCCCGGTGCTGACGATCGTGACTCCGAACACACTGGAGCCGGGCACGCCCGGCGCCGCTTACTTCCAGGGATTTCTGGCAGCTGCCGGGACACCTCCCTACGTCAACTGGACGGTTACCGGCGGGACTCTGCCACCTGGCCTCACTCTGGCGGTCGCATCCGGCGGCAGCGGACAGCTCACCGGCACGCCCACCACGCCAGGGAGCTACTCCTTCACCGTCCAGGTCACCGATAGCGTCAATGCGACTGCTTCGGGCCAGTTCAGCCTGGAGATCAACGCGGCGAACACAATCACGATTTACTCGACCGGTATCGTAAACTCGGCGAGCTACCTCAGCGGAGACGTTGCGCCGGGAGAACTGGTGGCGATCTTCGGGACCGGCATGGGACCAGCGACCTTCACCGGTCTGCAGTTGGACGACGCAGGTAATATCGCCGATACGCTGAATGGGGTCCAAGTCCTGTTCGACGGCCGTCCGGCGCCTCTGCTTTACGTCTCCGGCGCTCAGATCGGCGCGGTCGTGCCTTACGAAGTCAGCGGGCAGGCGTCGACTCAGATCCAGGTCACCTGGCAGGGAGAGACATCGAATACCGTATCGGTTCCCGTCTCCCGGGCAGCCCCTGCAATTTATTCTCAGAACTCGTCGGGCGGCGGCGCCGGGTCCGTGCTGAACGTGAATGGAACACTCAACACGCCGGCCAATCCGACTACGCCGGGCGCGTACGTGTTCGTTTACGCGACCGGGGAAGGTCAGACCAATCCCCCGGGCGTAGATGGGCAGCTCAACGGGATCACCGCGCCCATTCCGACCCAGATGGTGACCGCGACCATCGGCGGGTTGCCTGCATTCGTGCAGTACGCGGGTGGCGTTGCCAGCCTCGTCGCCGGAGTCATTCAGATCAACCTCCAGGTGCCGCAGGGAGTCACTCCCGGCAATAACGTTCCGCTCATTATCAATATCGGCGGAGCGACAACGCAGGTCGGCGTGACGATCGCCGTTCAGGCTCCGTAGAGCGCGGCGGATCTTCAAAGAGATCGCGTGTTGTATAGTGGTCGGTCGGCGCTACGGCGTTCACTATGGACCTAACGCACATCCATCTGCTGCTGAACCATTTTCCGACCATCGGCATGATCATCGGCGGCGGGCTCTTTCTGCTCGCGCTCCTCATGAAGAGCGACGATCTGAAGCTTGCCAGCCTGGTTGTCCTGCTGGGAATCGCGTTGCTCGCGATCCCCACCTATATGAGCGGAAATGGCGCGCAGGACGCCATCAAGTCTCTGCCGGGCGTACCGAAAGCCATGGTGGAAGCCCATGAGGGCGCGGCATTGGCGGCCATGGCATTCATGGAAATCCTCGGTGCTTTCGCCTGGCTGGGACTCTGGCAGTTCCGCCGCCTTGCTCATATTCCGAAGTGGAATCTGACAGTCATCCTGATCCTGACGCTCGTAACCTTCGGCCTGATGACCCGTGCCTCCAATATCGGAGGCGAGATTCGCCACGCGGAAATCCGGGCCGCGGTGGACCCCCGAGCCGCGCCGGAACAACCGGCCGCGCCGGGAACCGGTCTGGCGCGTACCGTCGGCTCGTTCGTTACCGAAACCCCGTGGATGTGGCCTACCTGCGAAACCCTGCACTTCGTCGGCCTGAGCCTTTTGATCGGCGTGGTGCTTCTTGTGGACCTGCGGGTTCTGGGAATAATCAAGGGCGTGTCTTTCGCTTCCCTGCACCGTCTGTTGCCCTTGGCCGCGTTTGGATTCGGCGTGAACGTCACCACCGGTATGTTGTTCTTCGTGGGAATACCCGGCCAGTACATCAACAACCCGGCCTTCTACTGGAAAATAGGTTTCGTGATGCTCGCCGGGTTGAATGCGGTGTACTTTACTATCCTCAAAGAACCGTGGAAACTGGGCCCCGGGGAGGACGCACCGTTTACGGCCAAGGTCGCCGCTGCGTCGGCTATGATCCTGTGGGTCTGCGTTATGTATTACGGAAGCATGTTGCCCTTTATCGGCAACTCATTTTAGCCGGACCGGGAGGCAATGCAAACGATGTCATTGGTGGTCGGGACCCTTCTCATGGTGAGCATCGGAACGGTCGTTCTCGCATTCGTCGTCTACGTGGTCGATCGAAGTACGGCGCGCCAGGAGCGACTCTTGGGGAAAAAGGATTAACGCATGGTGGATTTCTTCAGATTCCTCGAAAATCTGGCATTCAGCCGCTGGGTTCACGAAGCCAACACCATCTGGGCATTCCCCATGATTCTCTTCGTGCACACCTTCGGGATGTCCATCGTCGCCGGAGGCAGCGCCATGATCGACCTGATGGTGCTTGGTTTCTGGCCTGCCGTGCCGATCAAGCCTTTCGATCGCCTGTTCCCGGTGTTGTATGTCGGTTTCGTGATCAACGCCGTGACCGGAATCATGATGCTGCTGGGCGACGCAACAGCCAAACTCACCACTCCCGATTTCTACCTGAAGATGGTGTTCGTCTTCGTCGGACTTTACCTGCTCACACGAATGCGGCGGCAGATATTCGGAGATCCGCAAGTGGATCGGGTCCCGCTGTCGGGCAACGCAAAGATGCTGGCATGGGCTTCGCTGTTCTGCTGGTTCGGCGCCATTATCTGCGGCCGCCTTCTCGCCTACATCAAACCGTTGGTTGTCGCCAGTCTGCATTGATTTGTAAACAACCCGCCGGCCCGATTGAGCCTCTCCGCTGGCGGTGATATACTCACCAACGTCTGCAGGCATCGATGCCGATTCGCAGATTTTTGAGGAGACGCACGAAATGATGAAGAAAGCTCTGGGATACGTCGCGATGTTCGGGTGTTTGATCGCCGCGAGCAGTTCGTTGCAGGCACATCACTCCCTCGCGGGCGTGTACGACATGAAGAACGAGAAGGAGCTGTCGGGGACGGTCTCAAGCATAAAATTTACAAATCCCCACGGGTCGCTGTCTCTCGCGGTCAAGAATCCCGACGGCACGTCAACCGATTGGGTGATGACCATGGGCTCCGCGACCGCGCTCGCACAGCGCGGAATCGGCCGGACCGGAGAGAACGCCCTCCACAACGGAGATGCCATCAAGATCAGGTTCCGGCCCGCGAAGGACGGCAGTCCGCTGGGCTTTCTCCTGCTGGTGACGATGCCTGACGGGCACGTGATCACGGTCGCAGCCCCGAACGCCACCGAATAAGCGGCAACAGTTTCCAACAGTCTGGACAAACGAGGATTACCATGGCCTTTCCACGAAGCATCATTTTAAAGAGGATCTCGATCGGCGCCGTTCTCGCAATCGGCACGTTGTCTTTGGCAATGGCGCAGGCGCCGCCGGCCGATGGGCCGCCGGCGAATGCGCAGGGGCCAGGCGGCGGTGGTCGTGGCGGCGGAGGCCGCGGTCGCGGCGGGCCGACGTATACCCCCGCAGCCGGTGCAAAGGATCTGAAATCAGTCCTTTTCAATTGGGGCTGGTATATGGGCATGCTCCGTAGCGACCAGGAACGAGACCTGATGATGACCCTCGAATACACGGGCAAGGGCACCGTTCAAGTGGACGGACAGCCCTGCAATGCAACGAAGTATCGAACCAGCATCAGTTACCGGGCGTCAGGCGAGCGGATTCAGTACACCGGCACCCGGCCTAACGGCCAGGCGTGCTCCGGTGTCGAGAACCTCAGTGGAGCGTATGCCTGGAACGATGACATCCCCGGCGCCGAACTCGTCCCCGGTAAAGGTAAGGCGACGCCTATGCCCGCAACGGTAGAGGAACGGATGATTCGCCTGTGGGCAAGTCCGCAGGGCGCGTTCAAGGGCGCGATCGCGGGCACAAGCGACCTGGCGGAAATGGCGCCCAAGCCGCAACTGGTACCTGCCGACGTCGCGAAGGCCGGCAAGACCTCCGTCTCGTGGGAGAACGGCAAGCCCGTTGTCTCGTACCCGATTCCGGGTGTCCCCAATGCGATCGCGACGGCGACGCTTGACGCGAAGTTCATGCCCGAGCGTGTCGTAGTGAAGCAGGGGGCGAAGACTTACGAGTTCACCTACAGCAACTATAAAGACTGGAACAATCCGCTGAACCCGGCGGAGGCGTTCTACGCGGGCAGGATGACCGAGAAGCAGAACGGCACGGTGGTTCGCGACATTACGACGACCGTGACGGAAACTGGACAGATGTATGTCGTGGTGCCGGTTCCGGCAAGCGTCAAGGCCGCGATCAATCCAACGAATCAGCCTCCCGACTGGATTGTGAATGCCGACGCAAAGCCGGCGCCCACGCAGACTGCGTCCGCCACAACCCCGCGGCTGGCGGATGGACATCCGGACATGACTGGAAACTGGGCTGGCCCGCCTCTCGCAATTACGGGAAGCGGCACCCGCCGGTGTGGTCCGACGCAGAAGGCTGGCGGGGGAATCAACCCCGACGTCGGCTGCAAACAGGGGCAAGACAACTTCTGGCTGGATTATGAGTGGATCTCACCCTCGCGGTTTGGCTTGGTAGGCAACGCGGGGGTATCGAAGCCGAGTCATCCCACCTACAAGCCCGAGTTTTGGGACAAGGTTCAGGAACTCGATCAGTGGACCAACAAGGAAGATCCGATCATGACCTGTCAGCCGATGGGAATGCCGCGGGAGGGTACACCGTCGCGCATTATGCAGTCTGCTTCCGACATCTTCCTGGTGTATACAACAAGCGATTACGGCGGCGGGAGCACGGAATTCCGCGACATCCCGACCGACGGGCGCGCGCGCCAAAAAACGGTCGAAGGCTACTACAACGGGCTTTCGATCGGTAAATGGGAAGGCGACACGCTGGTGATCGATTCCACCAACTTCGTCGATACCACCTGGTTCGGACGCGGCGGCTTTTTTCATTCCGCCGACATGCACATGGTTGAGAAAATGACTCGGAAGGGCGATGAGATTCTTCTCCAGACGACCATCGAGGACCCGGACGTCCTCATCGAGCCATGGGTAATGCCGGACAGGATTCTGCGGGTACGCGCCGGCGCGCCGCAAATCATTCATGAGCGCCCCAATTGCGAAGTGTACGAGACCAAGAACATCAGCGGTCAGGAACGACACTGAGGTTGCAGCTTGCAAAAAGAATGCGCAGAGTAGTATTGGCGCTGCTCGTAGCGAGCGTATTTGCCCAAGGTCAATCGCAGGCGCCGGAGCCCCCGGCGCCTGCGCCAGCCAACCTCACCCAACTGATGCGAGGGACCTTCTATCCCTCGGCAAACGTAGTCTTCTGGGCGCAGGACGAGAATCCGGACGCCTTTCCCCACGCCAAAGATCCCAACATGGCGACCGACCTCCTGGGAAGTTCGTTCGGAAAATGGCAGGCAGTCGAGAACAGTGCTCTGGCGATCGCCGAGCTTGCCACCCTCCTCGACGTTCCCGGGCGCAAGTGCTCGAACGGTGCGGATGTTCCCGTGAAGAATGCCGATTGGGCTAAATTCGTTCAGGAGCTTCGGGACGCCGGAATGATGGCCTACGCCGCGGCGCAATCGAAGAATCAGGACAGGATGATCGATGCCGCCGGGGTGATGACGACGGCATGCGCGCACTGCCACAACAAATATCGCGACAGGCGGAAGCTCGAAGACCGCTGTAAGTAGATACGCAAAGAATTCACCTCGAATTTCAGAAACCACGGCGGTCGCCCTGGCGCGCGGCCGCAGCCGGGTTACACTCACACCCTGATAGTATGCTGGTTTCCCAGGAGCAGGATGTTTTCCGACTACGAAACGGGTTGCCGCTACCTTGCCGTCGCAATCGATGCAGGCAGGGTGGTTGATGCGTTGACGGCATTCGCCGCTACCGGCACGAAAGACGCGGCGATTCTGGACGCGTTGCGCCGCGCAGTTGCCCTGCTGTTTTCAGACGGGGGCTCCGACGGGCATCGATCCATACCCACGCACGAGCAGATCGAGATCCTTGAGGCCGTGGGTGGCTTGAGTTCGAGGAGATCTCTCGCCCGGATACTGAATGACGTCGCCGGGGACATCGGCGATCCCGGGGCCGGGCGCGGTGAGGCGTCCGATGCGGTCAGCTTCTTCTCGGCTGTAGAGAGCCGGGCTCTTTCCTCGCTACCACCCTCGACCAGCATTTCGGGCTGGCCGGACACGCGGCATCTGACACCGCTCGAGGCATTACTCCACAAGGCATCGGATCTTTCCGGCTTCGTTCGAAAAATCGCTTTGTATCCCGACGATCCGAACGGAACGCGCGCGCGCGGAGCGGGATCGAACGAGTTCTTCGACTATATCCTCGAACTATCCCGCGGAACTATTGAATATCTCGATGGCTTTCCCAAGGTTCAAGCGGGCATGGTTCAGGCTGGCTTGATGCACTCCGGCGAGGACACCGAACCGGCGAAACTCGTTCTGTGTACGGCATTCCGGCAGAGGCTTCGGCTGATCCGCACGCTCTGGATATTTCTGCATCCGTTTTTCAAAGCGGCCGGGGACGCGGACGACCGCCACGTCCCGGTAGCTCTGATGGGAGCGCTGGCCCGGCGCGTGAACGGCGTCCCGGGCCTCGAATCGGCGCGGTTCGCTGCGTTTCACGCGGGTAAAATCAACGATCTGTTTGTCAACACGAGTGACATTCGTCGGCTGGGGGAGGGGCTGAGTCATCTGATCCCGGACGCCCCGCCCTTTCCCGATAACCTGGGAGTAGTGGGGATTCTATGGTCGCAAAACACATCGGATCTCATGAATACGTTGATTGCCCGCGAGACGGGGCACCACGTTTTCGATCACGCTGTGCCCGCTATCGCGGAAGCGATCGAGCCGGACATCCGGCAATGCCTGGAACGTTCCCGCGGGACGTTGGGAGAACTGGCATGGAGCGCCGATCGGCTGCGAGCCTGGGCGCGGGAGCTTTTCTGCGACCTCTGGGCCACGTGGGCAATCGGCCCGTTCTATCTGTTTGCCTACATCGATACCTTCGATCTGCCCAGGATTCTGACGGCGGATGGGCGGGAAATGCATTTGGAATGCGCCTTCTCCACCGCCGCCCCGTCACACGTCTTTCGATTGCAACAACAGGTTATCTGGTTGAAAACGCTTGGCTGGTGGGATCGTGTGAGCGCGGTGCGCAGTCACTACGTTGAAGTGCTCGAAGCAGCTTCGACCGTGCCGGAATCGGCCTTTCGATTCGTCGATTCGGATCATTCCATCGCGGCGGCAGAGGCTTTAGCGGATTTTTTCCCGATTGCTGAAAAGATCGCCGGTATCATTCGGGCGCTGGTCGATGCAGACAGCTCCGCCGCAGCCAACCTTGAATCGATCGAAACCGATCTCGCGGGCTATCTGGCCAAGGGAATCGTTATGGGTATGCGGGAAAGCGACCAGAAGCGCGGTTAGTTTCGCGCGCGGCGCCGGACTTTCGCAGCGATTCCGAGCAAACCGGCGCCGAAGAGCAGAATCGATGACGGTTCGGGCGCATAGGTCCATATCCCATCGTCTCCAGCGGGGTCGCCGAGATACAGATCGGATTCGGACCAGCTCTCGTCCGTTCCGGATTCAAAGTAGTACTCGAAAGGGGAAGCGGAGCCGGTAATATAGACACCTGCGGGCTGAGGGCCACTTAACAGAGTGAGTGGCAGCAGGCTGACCGTGCCTGTGCCCAGCGTCGGGATCGTCAGATTCGTACCCGCGTCGAGATCCAGCAGCGAGGACGCCGTTATGTCAAAATCATACCCGGGATCGTTGGAGGTAAAGGAGAACTCGACGAAGTCGCCAACAGTGACGTTGGTACCGAGGGTGTAATTCTGAAGCGTGAGGACCGCGGTGGCCTCGCCGGTGCAACCTGATGTGCACGCGCCAGTGAAATCGAAATACTGAGTCTCGGCCCGCAGGCTGGGCGCGGCAGCCGACAAGTAAGCCAACAGCCCGAGAAAAATTCCCCGACATGCTGACCGCGGCAAATTCTGGTTCCTCATTGGGATAATTGTAGCCCGTTATCCAATGGCAGGGGTAGTGCTCGGGTACCGGTACGCCGCCGCGAAAAGTATTCTCCGACACCCTGTTCGCGGCCGATATGTAGATAGGAAGCAGGTGAAGCGGGCCGCTGACATTGGTTAGCGAACCAAAGGCAATCTGTTTCCGGGGTTGCCGGAAAGGTTAATTTGACTACCATGACGCCGGTGGAGAACACGCGAAGCGCGCGCAGCATGACCGAGGATGTTGCCTCGCTGCTGCGAAAAGCAAATTGGGGCCATCCCCTGTGCCTCGCCATGGTCGTCTTCACCGCTGTCGCGCTGTATGATCGCCCGGTCATGTCGGCAGGCTTCGCCACTCTCTTTTGCGCCCAGATCGTTTTGCGCCTTTTCCTGATTGAGCCGGTGCGAACGCGTCAATCGCGCATCGGCCGGGTCTGGATCGTGGCTCTGGTCATGCTGTGCGGAGTCTTCTGGGGCTTCCTGGCGGCCTGGATATGCTTCGCTCTTGGTTACAATCGCCGGGACACGCAACTCCGGCTCCTTGCGATCGCGTGGATGCAGCGTTTTCGTTCGCGGCAGCCGGAGGCGTGGCGATTCTATGTTCTCGCTGTCTTGATTGCGACCGGCGGGCTATGGGGTTTGCTGGCGGCCTGGTCGGGAGTCGTTTTCGGGTACGGTCATCCGAACACACACCTGATATTGCTGTACCTCCTTGCGATCGCGATCGCGGGCAGCAAGCTGTTTGTCCATGATCTCGTGTTGTCCCGGGTCTTTCTCGCTGTTCTCTTTGCGCCGCCGGTTCTGATTCACGGACTTTACCCGGATGTCCAAAGGTGGATCCCTTTCTGCGCGCTCGCGTGTTTCGGCGTCTGGCTGTCGGTTCGGGTGGCGCGACTGCATCTCGAGCGTGAAAAGGGACTGAGCCGGAGTACCCCAGCCCTCGTAACTCCCTGATTCGTAACCGCCTGAATGGAGCTGCGCTCTATTGAGACAGGCGAAGGATCTTGGAGGCGATTGTCCGGTAGGCAGTCGCCAGTTCGGCGTAGGTGGGAGCATAAACGTAGGTTCCCGGGGGCCTCGCCGGGTTATAGATCCCGCCGTAGGCAGCTGCATTCGGATCGTTGGCGACCGTCGAGAGAAAAACGGAATTGACCGGGTCATTGCTCGTGGTTCCGCCGAGGCCGATGCAATAGACGGTGATGTTGTAATTCGTGTCCGCATGAATTGCGGCAGCTGCGGCATAAGCGGCGCTCAGCGACACATGCTTGATGGTCTGCGGCTGATCGGGCCGAAGGAAGCCCGCGTAGGGATTTCCGGCCTGAAAATAGTCGCTGGAGACCACCAGCGACGCACCGGTCGGATCCGTGCCGCTGTTGGTCGCGTTGCCGTATGCGTCGGTGTTGGGAATGTAGGCCAGATCCTGGCGGATGTTATAGACCGCATCCGCCGGGGGATCCATGATTCGCCCCACCATGTAGGACGCGCAGGGCGATGGGCTCGCGGGCAAATCATAGGAGTTGGTGGTAACAGCAGTCGGCTGGAGCATACCGATCGTGTATCCGGTGAGAGGGGGCGGGCTGGCATACGCCCGATCATTGGCGATCACTCCGGAAATACTGGTGCCTGTGCACGTGCTGGCCGGAACGGTCGCGCTGGCAGTATCATTGATTCCCAGACCCCAGCGTGTATCGGCAACCGTCTTGACCGAACCGTTCACATTGATGCCATTCGGCTGGCCGTCGGTGAAGAACACGATGACATTCTGGCCCCCAGGCTTATTGATCTGCTGAATCTGCTGGTAAGCCAGACTTAAAGCCTCGGCGGAACCTGTCTGGTAGCCGCAGTTGAGTTCTCCGACCACGGAGCTGAGGGTCGGGCTCATCGACTTGAAATACAGGTTGGGACTGTAATCGACATTTGCTCCCGACATGAAAGAAATCAGGCCGAGGGTATCGCTGCCATCGGAGAAATTTCCGACAAAAGTCTGTGCGTCGGAAACCATGATCTGGCAGACGCCCGCGAGCGCCATGGAGCCGGATCGATCCAGCACAAGGATGAGGTTGATATCGCTCCGGGTTGCCTGGGATGCGGCGCCCACCACCGTGGAGTTGAATCCGAACAGCCGCATGAAGTAACTCGGCGCAGCCACGGTACCTGTTACGTTGACGACCCGGGCGGTGGTGGACAGCTGATTCACCGCAATGCTGAGATTTGCGCCGTTTGCGGTGGGATCGTAGGAAACGCCCATGAAGCCGACCGGCAGATTCGCCTGAAAATAGGCGGCGGCACTGGCAATGGCGCTATTCTGCTGATCCTGCACGGTGAGTCCTGCGCTGAGCGAACGGGCGCCGGCCAGCGCGGCCGCATCGGCCGCCTGTGTAGCTTTCGCCCGCACCATATAAAGCGTGGTGGCGTCGACCGCAAGACCGATCAGGGGGATCACGACCAGCGAGAGCGCGATCACGGTTATGATCATCGCGGTGCCGCGTTCTCCCTTGTTATCGCTGGTGTGCACCAGCGCGCCCGTAGCCCCGGTTCCTGGAAACATGGTTCTCAGAAAATGGCCCTTTCGTAAATCGCATTCCCTGTGAGAAATGAGGCGACGTTGTAACTCGACGAGTAATATGTCTCCACCAGGAAAGCCGTTTGATCGGTCTGCATGGAAGGAATGACGCTCAGGAAATTGCCGGCAACCGCACCGGTATCCGTCATGTAATTGCTGACAACGCCGGTAGCCGCGTTGACGGAAGCCGGGTTCCCGAAAGTGCTCGTGTAGAGAGCGGCATTCCCGATGGTGAAACGCTGAGTGACCACCGGCAGGCCCTGGTTCGGGCAGGGCGAGATACCGACACAGTCCGACGGTCCCGTCAGCAGGATTGTAGAGAAAATGAAAACGCCCGATCCGCCGGAACTGAAGTCGAGGCCATTCGCCAGCTGGGTCGCCAGTTGCTGATTGCTGGAACCTGGACTCAGATCGACTCCATACGCGTATATGTGACCCACATTCCGGTTCAGCTGAATCAGCTGGGTCGTCAACACGAGGTTCAAGCCGACGGAGATGAGGCCCAGCATCAGAGGGATCCAGATAATGCTGGAGAGCGCAAACTCGATGATGGCGCCTCCGTTTTGACGGCCGCCGGCTCTGCCTCTGATTTTCATTCGGCTCTCATCGTGACGGCGGTACGCCACCGGGAGAAGGTTCCACTACGTCCCCGGCGGTCGCGGACAAGACCGTGGCGTTGGTATTGCGCCAAAGCGGCGCCATGGGGTTGACATTGAAACCCGTCACGCTTACCTGCACCACGTTGCCGCTGGCGTTGCTGCCCACCCCGGACACCAGAGTGGCGCTCGTCGGCAGATAGTAGTTGATGGAAATCGAGCAGGACCCGGAACACCCGCTCAGCAGTCCCATGGCATTTTGCTGTACGACGGCGACGATCGACGCGTCCTGCCCGGTTCCCGTACCGTTTATGGTCTGGCCGGTGATTGCGTAACGCACTCCCTCCCCGACGGCGAACTGCAGCGTGGATCGCGCGAAGATCGCCCACGACGCGTCGACGATCAGAAAAATGATCGCAAACAGCGGGAGCAGAACAAGGCTGAACTCCACGATTTCCGACCCTGTTTCCCGCGTTCTTCGCCGCAGATCAGCTCTCATATGCTTTCCAAAGACTCAATCCGGAGCGACCGGTGCTCAGGAATCAGCGTAAACGGGTTGTAAACCGAACGGATGGTCTCCCCCGTCTGACAGATGTCCGCGAGATGCCAGCCCGTGCGTTTCCCAACCAGCTGAAGATATTCGAGCCGGGAGGGGTCGATTCCCATGATCCGGCTGCAGGTGGCATCCACACTGGGCGGATGATCGCCGGCGACAATCACTCCGGCAGATTTTGGGGTACCCAGAATCGGGCCGTTTCCCTCCATTCCCTGGATTCCGTCGACGATGCAGAACTGCCTTGGAAAAAGCTGATTCAGGTCGGCTATGGATTCGTGGATTCCGTTCCAGTGCAGGATATTCTTGGGCCAGCCGTAAACTCCGCCGGGAACCACCCCAAAAAGGTTCTTCATCGAGAGAGTCGCTCCCGCCCAGTGGTGCGTCTTCATCTTGGGCAGGGAAACGATCAGGTCGCTTCTCAGCACCGAGTTCGGAAGATATAGTTTCGAAAGCCTGGAGAACGGACCGCGGAGAGTGACGGGGGATATGTCGTCGAGGTTGAGATCGACGAAGTTTTTCTCAAATCCAGGGACCGACTCGAAGTAGCCCGCGGCCTCCGCCATGTCCATTGTGGTGCGCCGATGCCCCGGCCCCTCGGCGATCGTCACGCGGCTGGCGCCCTGAGCGCGAAACGCCGCCGCGACGGCGCCGACAAAAACCGGATTCGTATTGATCGGAGCGTCCGGATTGAACTCGACCAGGTTCGGTTTGAGCAGCACCGTTTTTCCCGCGACCGCAACCCGGTGGTCTACCAGGATGCGCCTGATCAGATCGGTGAGTTCGATCCCGTAGTCCTGCGCGCGAACAACCGAAACCCTGCGATCGACACGCGGGCGCGCCGGGCGCACCAGAGCGCACAACGCAAACCCCGCTGTCAGGGCGTGCCTGCGCGTGAACTCGGGGATGCCCGTAGGTTCTGCGGCGGGATCAGACATAATCAAAAAACGGGTTCCGGCCCGCGTCCGAGCATTCGGCAATGGCTCTCAGACAGATATCGTTGATGGTCCAATCGCGAAAGTATTCGGGCGCCGACATCGGTTTTCGCCCATGCGCCTTCAGGCCCAGGTGTAGCCAGCTCAGTCCTTCCGCCGACTTCGCGGAACGGGAAAGAATCTCGGCGCGGGCGATGGAGCCCTGAATCGACGGATCAGTCACTCCGCTTAACGCCAGAAGCGCGATCCCCGTGGTCTCCGGGTAAGAGAGGGCGTTCTCGCCCTTTCGGCTGGTGCCGCCGTGATTCCAGCCCTGATCCGGGCAGCGGCGAGCCAGCAGGAATTGCCGGCCATCGTGGACCCTTTCCTCGATTGCGCTCCGGTAAAGGCTGTCGACGTACTTTGAAAGCGCGAGGATCGCCAGCGATGTCGGCGTCACCCACGCGGCGGATCCTGGAAACCAGGGCCACGCGGCATATTCGGTAGCCGCCGAACGCGTGCCGGTCAGCGTGCGCAGTACTCTTTGGATTCCCGAAGTCTCCTCGCCATTCTGTTTCAGCAGCCACACCACGCCCCGCTCGGCGGCTTCGCGGAACTCCGGAATTCCGAACAGCGCAAGCACTGCGAGACTGGTCACACCTCCGCTCTGATCGACGGACGGATGAGGCGCCCACCCACCGTCCTCCCGCTGGTATCGCAGCAGCCAGTCCCACGCACGACGAATCGCGGGCATGTCGGACCGGGCCGACCGCAACGCCAGAATGGCGTAGCAGGTCGGCTCGGTCCAGCTGTTGTTATAGCGATAACCCCATCCCCCATCCGGATGTTGGGTTTTCAGCAATTGGAGGATGTTTGAATCTGTTGCGTACATGGGCCCTTGCTACGGAAGCATTTTACGTTTGCGGCGTCGGGCTATGTAGAGGATCAGCAGCGCGATAGCGCCAATCCAGAGACCAGCCTGTAATATTTCATTCATATTTGCCTTCTCCTTTGCGTGACCTTGCCTTACTCGATCCGAGTGATCGGAGCGTTCGTTTCGTTTTGTTGCATATCGCCTATAAGATACCGGACTACCGTACTTGAGCCAGCAACGGAATCAGTGTTTTCGCCAACATCAGCAAACCGGGCCCGGCCACGATGATGAGCATGGCGGGAAAGCAGAAAAAGAATATCGGAAATATGATTTTGACGCCGACCTTTGCCGCTCGTTCCTGCGCCTCCTGGCGGCGGCGGGTCCGCATGAATTCCGATTGCGTCCGCAGCGTATCCGCCACGCTGGTTCCGAACCGGTCGGCCTGAATGAGAACTGCCGTGAGCTTTGCAAGCTCCGGCTCTCTGGTTCTCGTCGCCAGATTCCGGAGGGCGTCCTCGCGGCTTTTGCCGGCCATCATTTCGTAATTCACAATGGCGAGCTCTTCGCTCAGAGCCCTGTGTGAATCCTTGAGTTCGTGACTTACCCTGAGCATCGCCTGATCCAGTCCGGAACCGGCTTCGGTACACACCACCAGAAGATCCAGCATGTCCGGCAGCGCCGTGCGCAACTGAACGGCGCGTCTCGAAGCCAGATGGTCGACGATCACTCCCGGCATAAGGTATCCGAGCGCGGGCATTGCCGCTATGGACACCATGCTCAGGACATGGTTGGAAAAAATCCGGCCGCGCAGCAGCAGATCGACGAGAAGCAGAATGGAGGCGGAGAGAATCCTGATCCCCTGAAGCAGGGAAAGCGCCGACTCCGCGCGATAGCCCGCGGAACCCAGCTTGAACCGGGCCAATCGCGCATCCTGCGGTGAAAGGGGCAGCAGGCTGCCGGCTTTCCTGATAAAACGGGTAATCTGCCCCCACGCCTCGGCGCCGGCGGTCGTGTCGGCGAGCGTGTCGTAGGAATCGCTTAAGCGCTTCAGCATCGAGGGCGTCCGGACGTATTTGAAATACCCGGCAATGGTGATGGCGACTGAGATGAAAATGAAAAGAAGGAAGAGCGGTAACGCCATCGCTTACACCTTTATGTTGACGATGCGCTGAATGATCAGAAAACCGATCATCTGGCCCGCGGCAGCCATCAGCAGAAGGAATTTGCCTTCCTTCTGCAACGCAAAATTAACCAGATATGAGGGGCTGGTAAGCAGCACGAACACGGCCAGCAGGATCGGCAGAATCAGCAGGACCATTCCGGTGAGCCGCCCGTGTGCGCTCAACGCCCGGACTTCGCCTTTGAGCCGAAGGCGCTCACGAATGATGTACGCCAGCCGGTTCAGGATTTCGCTCAGGTCCCCTCCACTCGACTGCTGCACAAAGACCGCCGAGGTAAAGAACCTGACGTCCAGCAGGGGAGCTCTTTCATTCAGCCTCGTGAGCACTACGTCCAGGGGAGATCCCAGCCTCAATTCGTTGGCGACTTCCCGGAAGATGGAGGCGAGCGGCTCGGGAGCATCCGCCGAGATCTGTTGCAATCCGCTCACGAAGCCGTGGCCGGCCAGCATGGATCGCGCCATGAATTCCAGGGCGTCCGGGAACTGCGACTCAAACAGGCGCATGCGCCTCGCGCGCCGTCGGCGGAGCCACCAGAACGGCAGGATAGCGCCCGTCAGGCCCAGCAAAGGAGTTCCGATCGCCGACGGGATTATGTTTTGTATAAAACGGCTCACGAACGCCAGCACCAGGGCGAAAAGAACGCTGCGGCCAAGGATCTCGAAGGGCGTGACAGTCAGGCCCGCCTCCATGATCATGCGTTCCAGTCTGGAGACGATACCGGCACGCCCCAGCAGGCCCGCCATCTTACCGGTTGCTGTAGCGCGGCGGAACAAAGGGGCTGCTCTTACCTCAGCCGGGCGGACCGGGGCGTCCCGCAACTGACTGCGCAGTTGTTTTCGCTCCCGCGAGCCGGTTACGCTGAAACCGATCGCCGCGGCGAAGGCGACGGCGGCGAAGACGATCAGAAAAACCAGTGCGATGAGCAGCATTTTGCGGCCTAAGTAACTTCCGTCGAAGATTGAAACAGCGACAAGGGCAGTTGGATGCCCGACGCCATCAGACGCTCATACACGCGGGGCCGGAATCCGGTCGCGCGAAATCTGCCTGTTGTCCTTCCTTCAAACAGACCCGCGCGCTCGAAAACGAAGATATCCTGTGTGATGACCTGCTCGCCTTCCATGCCGCAGCACTCGGTGACGTGGGTAACACGCCGGCTGCCGTCCGGGAAACGGGAGATCTGAACGAAGATGTTGACTGCCGACGCGATTTGTTGACGAATCGAGCGCACGCTCAGGGCGCCCGCGGCAAGCCCGACCATCACCTCCAGCCGGGCGATCGCGTCGCGCGGCGTGTTGGCGTGGATGGTTGTCAGCGATCCGTCGTGCCCGGTGTTCATCGCCTGCAGCATGTCCAGAGCTTCATCGCTGCGCACCTCGCCGACTATGATCCTGTCGGGCCGCATCCGCAGCGCATTGATCAGAAGCTGGCGCTGATGCACCGCGCCCTTGCCCTCGATATTCGCCGGCCTCGTCTCCAGGCGAACGACGTGGCGCTGGCGCAGACGCAACTCCGCGGCATCTTCGATCGTGACGATGCGTTCCGTCGAAGGGATGTAGGCGGACATGATATTCAGGAACGTGGTTTTTCCCGCACCCGTGCCGCCGGAAATGACTATGTTGAGGCGCCCGCGCACGCACGCTCCGAGAAATTCCAGCATTTCCTCGGTGATGGAAAGATTCTGCAGCAGGTGCTCGGGCTGCAGGCGGTCGCCGGAGGAGCGGCGGATCGAAAGAACCGGCCCGTCCACTGCAAGCGGCGGAATGATGGCGTTGACGCGCGAGCCGTCCGGCAGGCGCGCATCCACCATGGGTGAAGACTCGTCGATTCGCCTCCCGATCCTCGAAACGACTCTCTCGATGATGCGCGACAAATGGGCGTCGTCGCGGAACTCGACGTTGGTCTCCTGGAGCTTTCCCGCGCGCTCGATATAAACCATCGAGTGGGTCGTAACCAGAATGTCCGATATGGTTTTGTCGCGCAGCAGCGGTTCGAGAGGGCCGAGCCCGGTAATCTCGTCGAGCACTTCCTCAACAAGCAAATCCCGTTCCGCGATGCTGAGCGGGGCCCTGGTCTCGCTGATGAGTCGCAAGCAGGCTGGCCTGATCTCGGCTCTCATGCTCTCGGTGGGAAGGGCCGAAACCGACTGGAGATTCAGCCGTTCGATCAGCTGGCGATGCACGGTATGTTTCAGTTCCTGGCGGCTGGCCGCCGTTCCCTCCGCCCCTATGCGGGCTCGCAGAAGACCGGGTACCGGTAGTTCGATGACTGGCTCTTGAGGAAACATATTTTATCCGAACAGTGAGAACTTCTTTTGCGGCTTCTTTTCCTGTACGCCCGCGAATTGAGAGGCGATCGACGCAAAATGTCTGGACAGCTTCGCATCCGGCGAGAGCAGAGATCCCGCGGCATACGCCGTATAGAGCGCGGCATAGTCGTCCGGAATGGCGGCGAACAGAGGTTGCCCGAAAATCTTTTCCACCTCATCGCGGGACACGTCGATCGCCTTCTGGGTCCGATTCAGAACCAGGTGACAACGCCCTTTGATTTCGGTCGAGGGCAGCGACCGAATGACGACCTTGGCCATATGCATGGCAGCCACGTCCAGCGCGGAAACCAGGACCAGATCGTCGATCTGCTCCATCGCGGCCAGCGCCAGCGGATCGGGCCCCCGGCCGAGATCGAGGATGATCCAGTCGTGCTGCGTCCGCATGAACTGTATGACGCGGTCAATCTCATCCCGATCCAGATCGGGATGAGCTACCCGCACCGGCGACGGCAGCACGCTGATGCCGCTCTTGCTGGTTGCCAGAAGGGCCGACCAGAGATTTGCATCGAGGCGTGACAGATTGTCCGCCGCGTCAAACAGCGAGTACTGGCTCGCGACCTTCAGCAGGAAGCCCACCACCCCGCAGCGGATATCGAAATCCGCCAGCAGTACTTCCTGCCGGGTCTGGCGCTTCAATTCCGCGGCGACATGACAGGCTATGGTTGTCGCGCCGCAGCCGCCTTTGGCGGATATGAAGCCAATCACCTTTCCCCGCCGCTCCGGCGCGCCCGCCGCCATTTCGATACGGACGATTCGCTCCATCGCGGGACCGAGCGTGTCCACAACGGGCGAATGGACAAATTCGTTCGCTCCCGAGCGCATGGCGGCCAGAATGGTCTGGGACGAATCGCCCGGATGCAACGCAACGATCCTGACCCGGGGCAAACGCCGTCTGAGTTCGGCGAACGAGCCAGCCAGGCTGGCCTCGCTCAAGCCACGCATGTCGTAAAGCAGAATATCCGCGGTCGATCGCTCAAGCGACGAAAGCAAACCCGGCCAATCGGCGGCGTCGCGATGCTCGTGTATCACCGAAATCCCCAGACGCGTGAGGGCCGACAGGACCTCCTCGCGAAAAGGCCCTGGCATGATCGATACGGCTACGCCGATTCCCGATTTCGTGTTCTGGAGCGGGGTTTGCGCTGGCACGACGGTGACCATAGCTCCTCTACTGGTTCGGTTGAGGCTGCCCCAACGGTTGCAGCGGCGTATCCGGGCTGTTGGTTCGGGCCGGCCGCATGTCCTGCTGTGCGTTGCTCAGCGGTTCCAATGAGGGTGTGCTCTTCTGTGTCGCCTTGACCTGTTCGACGGGCAACGTCGCCGGATGATTCAGCGTGATGGGCTGGCTGGGTGCGGGGTTTTCCGTAGCCGATGCCGGATCAGCCTTCATGAATTCCTTCGGCATGGTAATGACCGGTCCGTTCGCGCCGGCCGGAATCGGTTTCACCAGCTCGGGGGTCACTATCACAAGAAGCTCGGAGTTGTTCTTTGTCTTGATACGGGACTGGAAAAATTTCCCAAGGACGGGTATGTCCCCGAGACCGGGAACCTTGTTGATGGTTTCGGTCATCTGATTGTCGATCAGGCCGGCGATGGCGAAACTTTGCCCGTTTTCGAGTTCCACTTCCGTCTGAATGCGCCTGACATCGAGGCCGGGAACCGTAAATCCCTGTATCGTCAGTCCATTGGTGAAATCGAGAGCGCTCACCTCCGGTTGCACTGTCAACCGGATCGTTCCGGCGGGAGTAATCGTCGGCAGGAAGCGCAGCCGGATGCCGAACTCACGGAACTGAATCGTGACCTGGCCCAGGGCTCCTCCGCCCTGGATCGTCGGAAAAGGAAACTCCCCACCAGCCAGAAAGCTGGCGGCGCTCCCGTTTCGCGTCAGCAGGTTGGGCTCCGCGAGAATCTGCGCCAGACTCTTGGTTTCCAGCGCCTGGATCGTTGCGCCCAGATTGATATCGGGGCGGTAGAGAAAAATGTTCAGCGCATCCGATAACGTAAACGACGTAGGCGCGCCGCCCGTCCCGCTGCTCGTCGCCGCCGGCGGGCTGAACTGCTGGGTCGTAACGCTCCCGATCGTGTTTGTCGCGCCTGTGCTGAACAGGTTCATGCCAAGTTGCGAGGAAGCCGAGCGGTCGATACTGAGAAAACGGACCTTCAACAGGATCTGCGTTTCCGCCTGGGGTACGTCAACCCGCAGAAGATTGACTACCTTGCCAAGAGTCGACGCGATCGCGAGCGCGCGGTCGGCGCTGACGACATCGGGAACCGAGCCACGCAGGAAGACTGTTCCATCCTCGTAGGTCACATTGACATCCCTCCCCGCCAGTTCGTCGGTGAACTGCTTCCGAACCGCTTCCATTTTCGCCGCAAGGGGAAGAACGACAACATTGAACGTTCGCTGACCGGTGGTGTTCCAGACGATCAGGGTCGTCTCGCCCGGCGCCTTGCCGTTCAGAACCAGTTCCCGGTTTGTGATCGACACTGCCTCTACCAGATCCGGATTCGCCACGGACACCTGTCTCATGGGGCTATCGCTGCGCAGAATCTGCGATTTGTTGACTGAGATAACCAGGCGGGTGGAATCCATTTCAACGAGATTGATTTCCCCGGATCCTGCCCCGGGACCGTTAGGAGAATCCTGCGCCGGTTGAGTGGCGACGGGGGGTTGGTTCGGCGCTTGCGCAACGCCGTACTGGGAACACAAAACCGGCAGCAACAGGGCAAAGGCGAGCCAACGCACGTTATCTTCCTCCCGCGGACGAACTCTGATCCGATCTTCGGCCGTTGAAAATCTGAACAACAGGTTCTTGTGTTGGCGGCGCGGCAACCTGCACCGCAACCGGCGCGGGAGCGGGCTGCGCAGCCGCGACTGGCGCCGGCTTGATCGACTGCCCGAACAGGCTCGCTACCGAGGTTCCATGAGTCGCCTGCTCTTTTCTGTCCATCGGGTTGCGAAGAACAAGCTGAACCTTGGTTTCACTCCCCGCCAGACTGAGGATTTCAGCCTGATCCGGCGTCACAAGAAGGTTGACCACCTGCACATTTTCGGGCTTGCCTCCGGCATCCTTGTCGGTTTTCTGTCCAGCCGACAAAACCTCGATGTCCTGCAAAACCGTGCGTGACAGGACTCCCGCCAATGGTTCCGATCCAGGAGAGCTACCCGCAACCACAACGTCCACCCGCGCACCCGGGGTCACAAAACCGGCCAGACCAACCACTTCATTGACGCGAAGCGCCACCGCGCGTTTTCCAATAGGAATCGTCGACGCCAATCCAGCCCCGGCTCCGACGGGAGCAAGGCGGCCGTCTATGATGGGCTCCCCGTTGAATATCGACGCGAGAGTACCGCGGCCAATCGCATCGCCGGCTTTGAGAATCGCGTGGTCCGGGATATTTCCGCTCCATTCGATCTCCCGGACGTCGCCGGCCCCGATCAGATCTCCGGTTTGCAGGTTCCTGGTTGCGACTACGACCTTCAGTCTCGCGATCGGCGCCGCCTTCGGCTGAGGGCGTTGAACATTGGTGATGACGAGGCGGTACACCACATAACTGGAAAGAGCGGCGATCACCAACGCAAAACCAAGTACGAGTATGAAGCGACGGTACATTCAGCTTTCCTCTGACCCTCGGAACGATAAATATCGCCACCCGGATTAAACCAGAAACGAACCGCGGCTCTCAGCTACACCGAAACAACCGCGGTTCCAAAAGAGATAGACCCTTGGCCACCGGCTAGGATGATGCTGTTGCCGCGCTGGCGAGGTTCGTCTGGATATTCGTCCAGATCGTCTTAATGTTGGTGCCCGCGGTATTCATGAGGGCTATACCAGCCAATGCGATAAACCCGAGCAGCAGCGAATACTCGACCATATCCTGGCCATTTTCCTCTTTGCAGAACTTCGTCACGAATGCTTTCATAAAGCGTTGCTCCTTTTCTCGTTTGTTTTTCCGTCGACCAAACCCATTGCCAGCTGGAAGCGCTGAACTTGCACATCGCGAACGCGTGTACAACAGCCGATGCAAAATCCCCCGGGTTGACCACGGGATTCGCAGAGTTTAAATGGCGTTGCCACCGAAGATCGGCGGCGAAGGAAACACGATCCGGGTGAATCCGATTTGAGACAATTATAGTAACGCCCATTTAACTTGGGATATACAACCTTGGTATGATATCGCCCAGTACCGGGACGACTCGCCAGCGGATAAATACGTTTTAAATCAGATGTTTAGCGTAGTACTGTCAGTTTGTTTGGACATATAAACCGGTTCTAGTACTTAGGCGGGATGACTGCTTTATTTTCGACGCACTTGAGCGGTAGGTGCATCGAACGAGCCAAGGCGGGGAAAGGAGGTCTCGGGCGCAAGGGCCGGACCCGGCGCGGCACTGCGCACGCAGAACGAGAAACGAATTCCTCCGATCGGTTCTCTTATGATGATGCTGTTGCAGCGCTGGCGAGATTCGTCTGGATATTCGTCCAGATCGTAGAGATCTGAGTCCCCGCAGTCTGCATCAGAGCGACACCTGCCAAGGCTATGAAGCCCAGCAGGAGTGAGTACTCCACCATATCCTGTCCGTCTTCTTCCCGATAGAACTTCCGCAGAAATTGTTTCATAACGTTCCTCATCGCATTCGGTAAGGGTTTAACAACAGTTAGCTTACGAAGGGCTTACTTTTAATCCTTTAGGGAGTATAGCTGGGGCTGGGAATCATGGAATACAACTTTCGTTGTATAGATCTCGAAAATGGTACCAGTACCCGGCTATTAGGCCGTCGGAAGAGAAAATCGAAAAACCGACCCACCGTCCATCCCGTCTTCCATCCAGAGCTGACCCTGATGAGCTTCAATGATGGAGCGGCTGATGGAAAGACCCATGCCCAACCCCTCGTTCCTCGTCGTAAAGAACGGCTGGAAAATCAGCGCCTTTTGCCAATCGGGCACGCCGCAGCCGGAGTCTTCCACATCAAGCGTAATCTCGTCTTTGCCTTGGACCGAACGCGTTCGCACGATAACGCTTCGTTCCGGTCCCGGGCGCTGGGACATGGACTGCATGGCGTTCGAGAGAAGGTTGAGGATGACCTGCTGGAGTTGGATGTGGTCCCCCGTCACCATTGGCAGGCCCGGCTCCAGATCGATATGTATCGTGAGTTTCCGCAGGAGAGCGTCACTGGTGACCAACCGAACCGACTCGGCGGCAACGACGTTGATATCCAGCTCTTTCACCTGGATCTGGCCCTTTTTCAGCATGCCGCGCATTTTCCGGATTACCTCGCCCGCGCGCTGATCGTCTTCGATAATGTCTGCGAGGGCCGCTTTCGCTTCGGCAATGTCCGGATCGGCGCGATTCAAAAGGGTCAGAGCCGATTCCGCGTTGGTTGAAATGGCCGCCAGAGGCTGGTTGATTTCGTGTGCCAGGGAAGTCGCCAGCTCACCCATCGCGGCTACGCGATCCATGTGATAGATCGATTCGAGATTCTTCGCCGCCTCACGCTCGGCTCTCTTCCTGGCGGTCACATCGAGATGGGTGATCACGACGCCGCCTTCACGGCGGTTCAATGTCGCGATATGGATCTCAATCCAGCGTTCCGAGCCGTTCTCGTTGTAACGATATTCGAGGGTTGCTTCGTCGCGCGTACGCGAAAGTACGGCGTTGAGCGCCTCGGTCAGAGTGGCGTTGTCCTCCGTTGCAGGCGCCGCCCAGGCGAACCATGTATCCAGGTAGAGCATCTCGATCGGAGTCACCGCCGGTCGCTGGGCCGCGATTGCGCCGCACAATGAATTCCACGCGCGGTTACCTCGTAAGATGCGGCCGTTCAGATCCACGATCGCCACATACCCGGACAGCGATTCCAGAACCGCCTGATTCAGAATCTCCGTTTGCCGTGCCGCATCTTCGGACGCCTCGCGGACGACGGCATTCGCAAAAATCTCGCCCAGCATGCGCAATCTCTGGTCCGCCAGTTCCTGCCACTGCGTTTCGCGCGAGAGCGTGGAGAAGGAAAGAGCACCTACCAGATCTCCTCCGAAATACAGTGGAACCGCAAGGAAAGACCGGACTCCCATGGCGCGAAACGCTTTAATATCCGACTGCGCTTCCGCGGGGAGTTGCCCCGGCTGCGAGAAGCGGACTGTGTGGCCGTTTGACAACCGGTTCACGCAGTAACTCAGCTCTCTACCGGCGGGAATCTCGTCGAGCGGCGAACCCGCCGGCCATTCAAAGAGCCTGTGGAGCGCCTGCTCGCCCGCCTCATAGCGCCAATAGCAGGCGCCCTCTATCGCGACGAACTCGGCGACACGGTCGAGACAGGCGTGAACCTGTTCATCGATCCGCCGGTTCGGTACGGTTGCGAAAGCGGCCGAAACGTCGCTGAGTAAGGTTTCGAAGCGAAGTCTTTCATCCAGCATCCTCCGCGAGGCGAGGCGGCCCCGGCGTTCCCAGAGAAGAAAAACGATCAGGAGGGATTGAAACAGTACCGCGGCTGTGATCGGGATTGCCGTTGAACTATATCTCTTCCAGAACGACGGCGGCCGAAACTGGATCGACGCGCTGCGCGGAATTCGCGATTCGGGGATTCCCCATTTTTGAAGCTGCCTCCAATCGAATTCAACAGAGCCCGCGCGTTCTTCCGCGACGGGCGGATCGGATGGCTTTTCGCCGTTCAGAATTCGAGTGACCCGTCGCGCGCCATCGGACCCGACATCGCCGGTGTGCAGCAGAGAGCCCCCTACTACACCGCCGCCCAGCGAAAGGTCGCTGATGTGAAAGATCGGCCGGTTCGCGCTTTGATTGAGTATTTCCGCCATCTGTCTCGCCGTGAACGGAACGGCGTCGGGGCCACTGCCGTAGCTGCCCAGCAGAATAATCGTATGCGGCCCCAGATGGGCTACGCGTTCCCGCAGGGAGGCCAGCGGGATACCAGTCAGTCGAACGATCCCGAAAGCGGGGTGTTCCCGGTGGACTTCTTCAAGTGCGTGCGAATTGATCGCTTCATCCACGGCGCTGTTTCCACCCACGATTGCTACCGTGTCTGTGTCTGGAAACAATTGGACGGCGGCGCGAACCGTTCCAGCCCAGTCCGGCGTCAGCAGCATTCCCGTTACCAGGCGCCCGGGGCCGATTCTCCGGTACAGTGAGGAATCGAGGCCCGCGAAGACGATCGGTATATCGTGCCAGATATCCTCGCGCAGCTGAAGCGCCGACCGCAACGTCCAGCCGGTCGCGAGAATCGCGTCGAATCGTTGCCCCGCATACTTATACCGGATCGCGTTGATCGACCTGTTTTCGGCGTCCGGCTGCGCGGGCCGCGCCTCGCTGACTTCCTCAAAGGAAACAGATACAGTTCCAGGCTGGGCCTTGAGAAACTCCGTTTGAATGCCGTTGATCAGGGACGGCGCGGCAAGAATGCCCGGGTGTTCGGTAAGCAACACCAGGACCCGCTTGACTTGTCCACTCCCGTCGTCCGCCAGGGCTCCTGGCACACCAGCGAGAATCGTCAGAAGAACGAGGATGGGGCGGGCGACTCGTCGGCGGGAACCACCATATCCGAAGCGATCGACAGGTGCCATAAGCGTTTCCGGATTCGGCTTATCGGCTGCGCGAACGCAAGCCGGACTCGCGCGCGATCGCGATGATAAGGCGTAAGGGACGTAAAGAATGATAAGCTGCTGAGTAACCTTCTTGCCACAGCTGATAGCCGTTGTCGACGACGATTTTTCGGTGCGGCGGGGCCTCACTCGGCTTCTCGCGACTGAGGGATACGCGGTCGAGACCTTCGACTCGGGCGAGTCTTTCCTCCGCAGCTGTCACGCACGGCTTCCCTCCTGCGCGATTCTGGACGTTCATCTGGGCGGACTCAGTGGCCCGGAGGTCGGAAAGGAGCTCGAGCGGATCGGCCATCATGTGCCAATTATCCTGATGACGGCCCACGAGGAGGCTGCAACGCGAGAAGCTTTGGGCGACCTTCCCGATATCCCATGTCTGCGAAAACCATTTTCGGGCGCATACCTTATCGAAGCCATAAAATCAGCCACAGGGACTTCCGGTCCATAGACAAAAGATTCATATCCGCCCCATTTGTTAAATCCATACTACCTTCATCGATCGTGACTGGCGTAAATAAGTACTTTTCGTTATCATTCACAGGAGGGTCTGTATTTCACCGAGCCAAAACTTGAAGGGTGACGCGACAGTATTCGTTGTAGACGATGATCCGTCGATCCTGCGGGCGATGACGCGGGGTCTTGTCGCCGCCGATTGGCGTGTCGAAGCTTTCTCCTCGGCCTATTTTCTTCTCCAGAGGTCGCGGTATGACGGCCTCGGTTGCGTGGTGGCGGATCTGCGCATGCCTGGCATGGACGGCCTTGAATTGCAGGAGGCCATTGTCGGCCGTGGCTGTTTCATGCCGATTATTTTCCTCACCGGCTATGGCGACATTCCCACAACGGTGAGGGCCATGAAGGCCGGCGCCGTCGATTTCCTCACCAAGCCGGTCTCAATGACGGATCTCCTGCGATCCATCGAATCGGCCATTGAAAAACATCGGGAGATTCTGGCTGACCGCTCTGAAGCTCACGCAAGCACGGAACGATGGAACGCACTGACTCCCCGCGAAAAGGAAGTTGCGCTCCTGGTGAGCCGCGGACTGGCCAATAAAGTTATAGCCGAGGAGCTGGGAGCCGCCGAAGCTACCATCAAAATACATCGGGGACGCGCGATGCAGAAGTTGGGCGCCGACTCCGTTCCCCATCTCCTCCAGACATTGAGCCGTATCGCGTTTGCCCGGACGGGCGAAACCCTTGAATCAAGCCTTTGATCGGCTTCGGACGACAGAAGCGTCACAGCCTCTCCTGATCTGCACTCGCATCGCTTCGCACGAAGCCAATGCGCCTGGCTGCGGGGAGTGCGGCGCGCTCCCGGTTTGAAGAAGGCAATGCCGGCGCTTCGACCAACGCTCAGGACGGCGCTGCTGTTGTCGCTCACGGCCGCGTATCTGCTTCCGATTGTCTGGATTCTTCACCGTGTGGGCGATGAGGGGACTCTCCTTTACGGAGCACAACGTGTCAGTGAAGGAGCAATCCCCGGCCGCGACTTCGTTGAGGTCCTTGGTCCCGGCTCCTTTTATTGGCTTGGGCTCTTCTTTAAACTGTTTGGCGCCGGCTGGCTGGTTACAAGAATCGTCCTCCTCTTTACTGGCGTTGCGACGAGCGGCCTGCTGTACGCTATTGCGCGGCAGGTATGCAGTGAATCGCTGGCTGCATTGCACTGGCTGTTCGCATTGACGCTTGGTATACCGCTGTGGCCAGCGGTCAATCACCACTGGGACAGCAATTTTTTCGCGATCGCCGCGCTGTGGTGCTATTTAAAGCTGGACACGACGGGACGCCGCTCCTGGGCCCTCGCGGCGGGAGGTCTGGCCGGCATTACGTCTTGTTTCATGCAACAAAAAGGCCTGCTTCTATTGCTCGCCTTCCTCGTGAGCGGCTGCCTTCGCGCGCCGGGCACGGCGCTTTTCTCGGGCGTCAGGCCTGCAAAGGGTAGAACAGCAAAGCGTAGAACATTGTGGCTCCTTCCCGCCGCCTATGCGGGAGTGGGAATCGCAGTTGCGGCCGCCTACTGGAAGGCGGGAGCGTTGGGGGACTTGTATTACGCCAACGTCACATGGCCGTTGTCGGGTTATCACGCCATCAACGCAACTTATTACGGGCAGTTGCTGGCGTCCATCGCGATTCTTCCGGCCGTCCAGGTCGTCGGGCCGAATTCCCTTCGTCTCATCTGCTCAGTCTTCTCGCTGTTTCCGTTCCTTGTGATCGCAACACTGCCACTGTTATGCGTCGGAGCGGCCCTCGCATGTCTGATTCAACCGGACACGCGACGCCGGTGGCTCAGCGGCCCTTTAGCGGCCATCGCTCCGGCGGGTGCCGCTCTCTGGCTTTCGGAGATCCATCGCCCGGATGTTTTTCATCTGATTTACGGCTCGCCTGTGCTTTTGATCATCCTTATTGCAAGCGTCGCGATGAGGTTCTCGTCGCCGCGGCGGAACGTCCTCTTCGGCTGTCTGGCAGCATGCCTGCTCCTTTTTGGAGCCCTGAATCTTGTAGCGCACCGGCAGGGTGTTCACGAAGTCGTGACGCGTCGCGGCGCTATCCCGAGCGTTTCCGACGACGAAGCACTCAAATTCCTCTGCACTTCTGTAGACCGGCGAGAGTTCGTGTTCGTATATCCTTACTATCCCGTCTATTACTACCTTGCCGACGTTCGCAACCCTACGCGCTTCAGCATTCTCCTCTACGGCTACAACACGCCGGAACAGTTCGATGAAGTAATCGGCAATCTGGAGGACAAGCGCGTCCGCTACATCCTTTGGGATACAGACGTGTACGGAAACAACCTGCGCGTCTGGTTCCCTGCGTACCGTCATCCGGACGACAATAAGCTCAAACTGGAGCGCTACTTCCAGACGAACTATGACGTGATAGGCGTAAAAGGAGGCTTCCGCATTCTGCGCCGGCGCACCTCCAATGAAAGCGGGATGCGCCCTTGACGGACTGCTTTAAGAGGTCTTAAATGACTCTCTCGGCGCTCACGATAAACCTGCTCGGTGCCGGTCCCACAAAATAAAACGGATAGCAGGTAACGATGGTGAGAGTCTCGCCGGCGCCCGGCCGCAGCGCCGCGACATCGTCAGGCGCCACTACGCTGGTGGCGACCACGCGATAACGGTATTGGGCGGTCATCGTCGTGAGAAGAATGATCTCGCCCGCCTCGATATGACGCAATGGCCGGAAGAACGTGTCGCGATGCCCGGATATGCCAACGTTACCGCGCTCTCCTGGAAGCGCGGTGCCGAGGATATGCCCGACCGCGCGTCGAAGGATCGCGGGGCTCGTGCCTTCCATCATGATTGCCGAAATACCCAGCCCTGGAATTTCCACGCGGCCGATCAGACCGCCGGTCGCGGCCGGTGACAGACGCGCGGGTCTCACCGCGGAAGCGTTTCGCGCCGGCGCCACCAGACTCTCCAACTGCCGCTCCTCCGCTCTTTGGAAAACCCAGGTGTCCAACAGGATGAATCCGGAGTATGCGAGAAGAGAGATGGCGGACGCGATGAGCAGCCACCGGGTCCAACGCAGCAGTGGCTTCATTTTGCGCCCGCGGCCCCGCCGGCGACGTAACTGCCGCGGGTATTCACGGAAAGCTTGCCCTTTGCCGCGGCGCGGGCGACCACCCGGATTCCCCGCACGGTACCCGGCGGGGCCGAACTGTTCGAAGCGTATCCGATTGTGTATTGATTGCGAATGTCGCGTGCGATCCGCTCGCAGATCGCCCCAACCTCATTCAGTTGGCGGGGGAAAAACGCCTCGCCTCCCGTGGACCGGGCGAGCCGGAGGAGCACGTCCGGATTCCGGTCGTCGTCCTCTTCGCTGAAGATGCCGACGGTATAGACAATGACACTGGATTGCGCGAGTCTTTTCAGGACCTCGGGAAGAACATGCGCGCTGGCGTTGTCGCCGCCATCGCTGATCACGATCAACACCTTCTTTTCAGGGCCGCCTGCCCGCGATCGCTCCAGCCCTTCGACGACAGCGTCGTAAAGCGCCGTCCGGCCCGCGGCGCGAGTGCTGCCGATCGCGCCTTCGATCTCATCGGCGCGATTGGTAAGGCTGATGCCGCTGGGCAAACCCAGAGTGACTTTTTCGTTGAAGTTGACCACGAACATCTGGTCTTCGGGGTTGCTGGAGCGAGCGAACGTGCGGGCGGCCTCGATGACATCCGGGAGCTTCCGCCCCATGCTTGCGCTGTGGTCGACGATCAGTCCCACCGTGACCGGAACGTCTTCGTGCCGGAACAAGTGGATGGATTGCCGGACGCCGTCTTCGTAAACCTCGAAATCCCCCTGGCCCAGGTCGGACACCAGGTGGCCGCTGCGATCGCGCACGGTGGCCTGCAAGACCACAAGATTGACGTTGACGGAAATCCGCAGAGATTCCGCTTCCGGATCCTCGGCCGGCGGAGACTGAGGCTCGGCGCCGCCGGCAAAAGCTAAGCCGAAGATTGTCGCCAGGGTTATTCGGATGGTTATCCGGGTGCTGATCCGGCTCAACACGCCTGGATCTCGCGGTATTCCGGCTCCCACATCGCGTCCTGCACCTGTTGCACGATGTCGTCGAATTTGACACGGGCCAGTCCTTCGGCGCCTGCGGCCTCCGCCACAGCCACCGCGACCGTCGCGGAAACGCTGCGCAGGTTGTCGATATGCGGCAGCAGCGACGCGCCGGGCTGACGTACCGCGACCAGGCTCGACACAGCATTGGCCGCGGCGGCCAACATGCCGTCACTCAGCCGGTAAGCGCGGGAAACGATGGCGCCGAGCACCAGTCCCGGGTAGAGCATGGCGTTATTCGCCTGGCCGATAGCGTAGGTCACTCCCTTGTGCGTTACCGGAGCAAACGAACCACCTGTTGCGATCAGCGCGCGGCCGTCGGTCCAGGCGATCAGATCGGCGGGACTGGCCGCGGCTCGCGACGGCGGGATGCAGAGCGCGAAGATGATCGGCCTGTCCGTGTGTGCAGCCATTTCCTTGACAATCGCTTCCGTGAAACTGTCCGCGGCTGTCGAAGCCCCGATCAGCATGGTCGGCTTCACCCTGCGCACCACCTCGTCGAGGCTCACACCGGTTCCGTTCTCGTCATGCCTCCAGCTCTTGCTTTCCGCGGCGGCGCGAGCGTAGGTCATCTGGAACTCGCTCGAGTCCACCGGCCATATCGGCCGTGATGAGGCCCTGCCGGTCCACGCACCAAAAGTGTTTTACCGCTTCCTCTTTGCAGAGCCCTTCGGTGACCATGGCGTTCGCAAGCTGGTCGGCGATTCCAATCCCGGCGGTGCCCGCGCCGAAGATGACCACCCGCTGGTTGCGCAGCAGCGTCCCGCACACGCGAACGGCCGAGACCGCCGCGGCGAGAGTAATCGCGCCGGTGCCCTGCATATCGTCGTTGAAAGTGCAGAGCCGATGCCGGTACTTCTCGAGGATGCGCCGTCCGTTAGCCGGCGCAAAATCCTCCCACTGCAGCAATGCTTTGGGAAAAAGCCTGGTTGCGACCTCGACATACGCGTCAATGAAAGCTTCGTAACGCGCCCCGCGTATGCGTTCGTGCCGGTTGCCGATATAAGTAGGATCGTTCAACAGGCTTTCCCGGTTGGTGCCGACATCGAGCATCACCGGGATTACGCGGGTCGGATCGATTCCCCCCGCGGCCGTATAGATCGCCAGCTTGCCGATCGAAACCTCAATGCCCCCCACACCCCAATCGCCGATTCCCAGAATCTGTTCGGCGTCAGTAGCCAGAATCAGGTCGATATCGCCGGGGCCGGCGCCGAAATTGGCAAAAGCCGCCTCGATGCCGTCGGGATGGTCGATGGAGAGATAGACGCCCCGCGGGCGCCGGCATTCATGATGATATTGCTCCATCGCCATTCCCACCGTAAGGTCGTTGACGATAGGGATCATCTCGCGCAGGTGTTCTGAAAACAGGCGGTAAAACAGTACCTCGTTGCGATCGTGGAGGGCCGTCAGATAGATATTTTTGCTGAGGGCATCCGGCAACCGCTCGTACTGAATGTAGGCGTGCTTGACCTGACTTCCCAGTGTGCCGATGTCGGGTGGAAGCAGACCATCAAGGCCAAGCGCCTTTCTTTCTTCCCCCGTAAAGGCTGTCCCCTTGTTCAACTGCGGAGAATTGAGCACCGCCAGCCCGCGGGCTTTGGTCTTATACGCACTCGTCTTATCCAGTCGCCGCTTTGTCATCGGCGCCAGCATCGGAATCACTCTCTGTCGCATCGTGTCGATCGCTCCCCTACCGCGTCATGTGCGGCGCTCCAGGAATCGAGCGCCGCCGAGCACACCGGAAATCACCGGACTCAGACACTGCGTTTTTCGATTGCACGAAGGGCGAAGGCTGCGCCCAGCGCAAGGAAGCCAAGCAGCGCAATCGATGGCAAAGAGCTGGCAGTCGCCGGAAGCGTCGCCGCCGCGACCAGTTCCTCGGGCGGAGGCGGCGTCACTACCTGAGCGAGCTCCACTTCCTCGCCGGTCGGCTGGAACGCTATGATAGGCGCCTGCCTCAGTTGCGCTATGATCGGCTCGTCAACGGTCCTGATCGGCTCCGTGACTTCCACGGGAATTTCGGCTGGCGTGGAGAGAACCGTTGTCTTCGTGGATTGGGCGATTTCGATGGCCACGGACTTCGGGTAAACAAACTCCTGACCCCAGTTTCTGCCAGGATAGAACCAGGCGCGCAACGCTTCGGGCTGGCCCTCGGGTCTTTCCCTGAAGGTGATCACGGTCTTGCCCGTGGCTTTGAGGCGATAATTCGGAATGGCCAGAATCGTCGCATACACTGTCTTTTCGTCCTCGCTGAAGATCTGGACAATGTTTCGGTCGGACTGCGAATCCACCAGCTTGAACACATAGGTGCCGGCCGGCAGCACGCCCCACCCTTTCAGGTGAACGGCGGGGATTTCAACCGGACTGCTGAAGGTAACCACTGTTTTCTCGTTATACTCATTGGCCCGTGCAGTGGCTGTGAGCGCCGCGCCCATCAGAGCGATACAACAAACCGTCGTCGTTGCTTTGAATAGTTTCACTTTTTGGTTTTCCTTTGTTTCAGATCTCTGTATTCGTTACTGTCCCGAGGCATTTCAGTGCCCATGAATGGGAACCGCCGCCCGGTGGTGTATCAGAAGGCTGTTGAAAAAGGCATCGGCAGGCTGAATGCCTGCCCCACCTTGGTCTGTAGGTTATTGGTCTACCGTGGTGGCGCAGGCGGTTTCGCAGACTGTTTCAGCATCCTGTTGGAAGGCTGCTGGAGTTCGGTAATCGTTGAGAAATGACTGCACGCGGTCAGTTGACCGAATGCGGTCGGTACCGGCTCCGGCACAAGATCGCGCTCAAGGATAGTTGTGGCGCAACACATTAAGTTGAATTGGCTATTCATCTGCCTGAGACATGAACGCGGCCCAGATGGAACAACCGACCACCCCCCGGCAGGATCAAAAGACAATCTTCCTGGTCGACGATGACCCAGCCGTCCTGCAGACTGTCGCCTTACTTCTCGCTGACCACGATTACCACGTTCTGTCTTCTGTGAGCGGCGCGGAAGCGCTCCTGCAATCGAGAGCTTACGAAGGCGAGATCCATCTGCTCCTGTCGGACTTCCAGATGCCGCAAATGTCCGGCGTGGAGTTGGCCACGGCCATGACGGCCGAACGTCCGCAGCTCAAGGTATTGCTGATGTCCGGGTTCCCCGGAGGCATGCTTGTGCTGAATGAGGGATGGCATTTTCTGGCCAAGCCTTTCATCGCATCGCAACTGCGCGGTCTGGTCGCGGGGCTGGTTTCACCGGACACGCCTACGAGATTCTCGGCGTAGCCGAAGCCCGCGGCACGGCGGCAAGCCGCTTCGGATCGATATTCCTGTCGCATCCGTCGCAGACTCTAAACGTGACGGCATCGGTGCGGACAGGAACTGTTCGCAGGTCGCCGGGACTCCTGTAGTGTCCAATAAATAACTGGACACTCTTGTGGTCAGGCGTGGGGTAGGCCATCGTCTCTCAGTGGCCTACCTTCTCCCGGTTACGAGACAAGCACGGACGACAAAAAATGATCGTCCGCGCCACGATGTGTCCAGTTATTTGTTGAACACTACATCTGGTAGCCTCGATAGCTATCGGAGCGCGATTTCTGTCTTCACGTAAGACAGGTTCCCGGCCCGCTCGTACTGTTTCGGCTGATAACGGCCATTCGCATGCCCAGTCACTCATTGTGAAACTCACTGCCTTGCTGATTGCGGCATTCGTGACGACCGGCCTTTGTTCCATCGCCTCTGCCTTCGAGGCGCCCGCTCCTGCCGCCGATGCCTTAGCTCAGGAACCCGCATTGGCCCCGGAGGATATTGTTGTCGAGGTTGCTCCGTTCCGCGCGGTGACTCCCCGGCAGCGCCTCGCGTGGTTCGACAAGAGAAGTTTTGGTCTGCTGAATCTGGGCGGCAGTATTCCCGGCGCAGCCTGGCAGACGCTTATGGATCGGCCCCGCGAGGCTGGCCCTCACTGGGAGGGCTTCGGCGAACGTTATGGCGTGTCGGTCTCAACCACTGCCGTAAGCAACGCCATGGAAGCCGGTATCGGTGCGATCTGGGGTGAAGACCCTCGCTACCAGCGGGACGGTGCGGGTACCCCCCTGAAATCAAGGTTCGGCCACATTGTGAAGTGGACGGTGGTAGCGCCTGGCAGAAACGGGGAGTTGCGGCCCGCCTATGCACGTTTCATCGCCTTCTCGGGCAGCAGCTTCATTTCGAATGCCTGGCGCGAACCGAGCGATACGACCGTCGAAAACTCAGTCGTGCGCGTCGGACTCGATCTTCTCGGCCGGATGGGAAGTAATGCATTCGAGGAGTTCTGGCCGGATACCCGGCGAAGGCTTTTTCATCGGGCCGGCCACGATTAAGCGCCGACGCAAAGACCTGTCGATGGGTACGGGCTTCGGCGTGCACTTTGCGGAAGCATGAAAAAATTCATTCTTCTGTCATTTGCGGCCGCCTCGGCCATGTTTGCCCAGACTGTCTCTCAATCCACCCAGACGGACTCCACCAGCACCACGGTGATTCAGGACAACGGCCATAAGACCGAGACCGAATCGGCTACTGCTACGTCCACTACCGACGCCGACGGGGTTACCAAAACGAACTCCTCGAAGGTAGCGACCAAAACCAAAAAGAAACACGGCAAGGTCGTCAGCAAGACAGCCACGGAAGATTCCAGTTCGACCTCGCGTTAAACCGCGACCGAGTCTGGTCACATGAC
Organism: Terriglobia bacterium; assembly: GCA_963764845.1. GTDB lineage: Bacteria > Acidobacteriota > Terriglobia > Bryobacterales > Bryobacteraceae > BOG-234. The sequence continues at coordinate 597,988 of CAVXUE010000005.1, forward strand.
CGCATTTCGTTAGCGGCGTGAGCTGTATCGACCTGAAGGCGGAATGTCTGCCGTTGCGGGGCGTCGGCCCCGGAAGTGCCTCAAACAGTTCCGAGGTGAATTTCAAATGAGAGCATTTACAGTTCTTGTGTTGGCTGCGGTAGCCGGAGTCGGCTTCACGGTTGCAGCCCCCCAGGCTCATGCACAGGTCAGCGTCGCCATCGGCGTAGCTCCCGATTGTCCTTATGGTTATTACGACACCGCTCCTTATGGCTGCGCACCGACCGGCTACTACGGCCCGGAATGGTTTAACGGGGACGGCTTCATCGGCGTAGGTCCGTGGTTTCATGGCGCCAGCGATTTCCAGGGCAACGTGAATAACCGTCTCCATCCGGAAAACGGCTATAAGGGGCCAACGCCACAACGAGGCGAGAAAGCCGAACCGTCAAAGCGTGTCGACAGCGCGCACTTTGAGGGCAACGAAGCGCGCGACGGACGTGGCCACGTAGCCGCCAAACGCTAGCCCGAGAGGGCCGATCGCGGCCTTAGCAGCATTGTTTCTCCGAAGTCTCTCGCCCGATGTGGGGCGGGATGAAATCCTGCGGCGGGGTTGCTAACCCCGCTGCTCGATTACAGGAAGCGATGACGAAGATGACCGGAGTCAGAGCGACGCCGGAACTGACGGTGGAATCATCACGATCTTCGGGATGAGTCAGCTCCAGGCAGTTCAGTCCCACGAATTCTTCCGGCTGATAACCAGGGATCATGGCTGTGGCTGGGCTCTCGTACAGGATTTCGCCTCGCCAGTCGATCAGAGAGACTGCGTCGGGGCCATTGTCTATTCAGAGATAGAAAACCTTGAAACAACGCCGCCATCGGTTCCACCTCCAATTCTTTGCTCCTCGGGAAACCTGAATGTTGAAACTCACACGCGGAATGTAATTACCTTGTTTAGATTTTACTTAGGCTTCAAACGGGCGATTGGCACACCCCATGTGACCAAATATAGTCATGCGGTCCGGGAATAAGTGCTAGACTGGTCATTACCGTCATTCTCAACTCCCTTCCGATTCGCCGGACTCGCTGTTTGCAGGACAACGGAGAAAGGAGCCTCTCGTTCTGTCATCCAGCGCTCCTCAGCCACGAGCCGACAACTGGCTTGCGGAAAACGGCCCGAAAGAACTTGAACAGCTCTTCCGGACGATCGTATTCCATCCTGCCGCACCCATACTGATCGCGGATAACGACCGCAATTACCGGGAGGCCAGCGTGGGCGCCGGGAAACTGCTCGGTCTCCCGCGGGAAAAGATCATTGGCCGCAGCCTGGATGATTTTGCGGCGCCCGCCGTAAAGCCGGTGATTCCGGAGCGCTGGCAGGCGCTCCTCGAAGATGGCGAGCAGTCGGGCACGCTCCAGCTATTGGGTCGCGGACGGAACCCCGCGGGAGGTCGAGTACACGGCGAAAACGAACGTCCTGCCGGTGCGCCATCTGCTGGTGCTGCGTGACAAGACGAAGCCCGCCGACGCCGGACAAAGACCCCTCCCTCAGTAATATTCCGTCCTGGGTGGAGGACTATGCGCTCTTCCTGATCGACGGGGACGGAAAGATTGTGGCCTGGTACGCGGGAGCGGAGCGCATTTATGGCTATCCCGCCGGCGAAGCCATCGGCCAGCCACCTTTCTTTTCTCTATCCCGCCGAAGATACTCTGCAGCTCGCGGTGCAGGACGAGTTAAGGCGCGCCGCCGGCGAAGGCCACAAGGGAACGGAAGGCTGGTGTGTGCGAAAGGACGCCACGCGGTTCTGGGCCAATGCCATTACGATGGCGCTCAGAGACGGGAACGGAGATTTGCAGGGCTTCGCCCGAGTGGTGCGCGATTTCAGCGATCGTCATGCAAGAGACGAAAAATTGCGGCGCAGCCGCGCGCGCGTTCGCCCGATCCCGGCGGAATCGACCATCGCCGGCGTCGTTTCCGGAGAGTTCGACCGCATTCCGGAAGCGAATGACACGTTTCTCGAACTCGTCGGTTACAGCCGCGAGGATTTGCTCGCGGGCAGGCTGGTGTGGCCCGATCTGACGCCGCCCGAATACCTCGCTCTCGACGAACTCGCGCACGAAGAAGGTCTGCGTTTCGGCGCTTGCACGCCCTTTGAGAAAGAGTTGATTCGCAAGGATGGGACGCGGGTCCCGGTTCTGGTGACCACTGCCGTTTTGAAGTTGTCTCCCTTTCGCTGGATCACTTTCGTGACCGATCTGCGGGAACGCGACCGGCAGGAGAATATCGAAGAAGAGGTCGCCGAGAGCACGCAGGATTTCGAGGAAATCGTCGGGAGCAGCGCGTCCCTGAAGCGGATGATGGCGCAGGTGGAAGTGGTGGCGCCGACCGACGCGACCGTATTGATCCTGGGGGAAACCGGCACCGGCAAGGAGCTGGTTGCGCGCGCGATCCACCGGCTGAGCCCGCGGCGGAATCTTCCTTTCATCAGTTTGAATTGCGCCGCCATTCCCACCGGGCTGCTGGAAAGCGAGCTGTTCGGCTACGAGCGGGGCGCCTTCACCGGCGCCTTGTCGCAGAAGATCGGCCGCTTCGAAATGGCCCATCGCGGCACGTTGTTTCTGGATGAGGTGGGCGACATTCCGCTCGATCTGCAGCCAAAATTACTGCGCGCCCTGCAGGAGAAGTCCTTCGAGAGGCTGGGCGGCACGCGCACCATCCCCATCGACGTGCGGCTGGTGGCGGCAACCAACCGGAATCTGACCCAGATGATGGGGGACAAACTCTTTCGCAGCGATCTGTATTACCGGCTGAAGGTTTTCCCGATCATCACGCCTCCGTTGCGCGACCATCCGGAGGACATCCCCATCCTGGCCCGCCACTTCACCAAGAAGTACGCGGCCAAGATGGATCGGCCGATCGATAAGATCCCGACCGAGACCATGAAGGCCCTGGTGAGCTGGTCATGGCCCGGCAACGTGCGGGAACTGGAGAACTTCATCGAGCGGTCCGTGATTCTGTCGCGTGGCCCCAGCCTGCGTGCGCCCCTGGCGGAATTGCGGGCTGACGCTCCGGAGGCTGGCGGCAACGACACGCTCGAAGAAGTGGAGCGGGATCACATCCTGCGCGTCTTCCGGGAAACGGGCGGCGTGATCAGCGCCGCCGCCAATCGCCTGGGCATGCCCCGGACGACGCTGAACGCCATGATGAAGAAACTGGGCATCTCCCGCCGCGACCTCTAAAACATTTGACACCGATCAGCAGGCCGCCCACACCGAACGTGGCGGATACAAAGGCCCGCTTCGTGCTCTGGAATGCATCGATAATCATGAAGATACAAGTCGGCTACGAATTCGTTTACAGCTTCCCGCAGGCGACTCCGATGATCCTGACGATCAATGTCCACTACTCGCGGGCATCGGAAATCCTGGCTCCTGACAACCTGCAAACGGATCCGGCGGTTACAATCACCGCATACCGGGATGGCTTCGGAAACTGGTGCAACCGGCTCGTCGCGCCGCCTGGGCGAATGCGCATTCACTCGAGCGGAGTGGTAAGAGATTCCGGAATTCCCGACGTTGTGGCTCCCGATGCTTTGCAGCATGCAGTTGAGGATCTCCCGGAAGAAACACTGATATTCCTGCTGGGCAGCCGTTATTGCGAGACGGACCTTCTTACGACAACCGCATGGCAGCTGTTCGGAAACACGGCTCCCGGTTGGGCGCGGGTACAGGCCATCTGCGATTTCGTGCATAACCACATCGCCTTCGACTATCAGCAGTCTCGCCCCACGCGCACAGCCTGGGAAGCATTCAACGAGCGCATCGGCGTCTGCCGCGACTATGCTCATCTTGCCGTGGCGTTCTGCCGATGTCTGAACATTCCCGCGCGGTACTGCACCGGCTACCTGGGCGATATCGGAATGCCGCCGCCCTACGGGACAATGGATCTTGCCGCGTGGTTCGATGTGTATTTAGGCGGCCGGTGGTATACGTTCGATGCGCGCAATAACATGCCCCGCATCGGACGCGTACTGATCGCGCGGGGCCGCGACGCCGCCGATGTCGCCATCATCACCACCTTCGGCCCGAATACACTGGAAAGCTTTCGGATCTTCACCGACGAAGTTTGACCCGGCCCAGGGGTGAAAAAGGCGTCGGCTGGCTGGCTTGTAAATTCCTGGTTTGCCGTGGTGGCGCAGGCGGATTCGCCGGGCGGTTTCGCCTGCGTTCTTACGGTTTCGCAGACTCGTTCACCATCCTGTCAGACAAGCTATAGCCGAATCGTAATCGCCAGCGCCTCTTCCGGGTGCAGGCGGTCATGGAGGTAGTAGCCGTCGTTGTAGTCGATATAAACATCGTCGGACGAATACCAGTCTGCCGACCAGTCTCCCGGCCATGGATCAACCATCAGGAATGAGAACCCGCCATACGCGAACAGCGGATACCCCAGATACAATCCCGGGAGGGCGCCCAGGCGGAAGAAGTGGCCGCCGCCGAACGATGCGGTGAACTGCGCCTGCGGGATAGAATAACCGCCGTAGCCCCCGCGCTGCGCCCAGGTGCGATGGTCGGAGGACCAGTTTAGCGAGCGGTCCTGGGCAAAGGTAGAGTGGCCCTGCCAGCCGCCGCCCTGCGTCCAACCCTTCTGCTGCTGCCAGGAACGCGCCTGCTGCTGCGTCCGCTGCGCCTGCGGCTGCGGCTGTTGCCGGGCTTGCTGCGTTTGCGGACTATGCTGTTGTGCGGCCGCCGGCTGGGCGCGTTGTTGTTCCTGCTGCCTCGGCTGGGCGGCCCGCGGCTGTTCCTGCTGTTTCGGTTGTGCGGCCCGCTGCGGCTCTTGTGGCTTTGGCTGCGCCGCGCGTGGTTGCTCCTGCTGCTTCGGCTCCGCCGCCCGCGGCTGTTCCGGCTTCGGCTGCGCCGCGTGCTGTTCCGGCTTCGGCTGCGCCGCGTGCTGTTCCGGCTTAGGCTGCGCCGCCCGCTGAGGCTGCTGAGCGTGCTGCTGAGGTTGTTTCTCTTCCTGTTTCTCGCCGCCTTCGTGCTGCGCCCAGGCGGGCATCATGGCTCCGAACAGCAATACAACCGCGGCCGTGCTCGTGCATCGAATGACTTTCATGTTGACTGACTCCTGTCGCGATCGTTGAGGCACGTGTACAGCCAGGCGGACCGCACCGGATGACTAGTGGAACATTCCGAGCAGGTAGAGGACAAGCACAATCAGCAAGATCGTTCCTAACCCGACCCCGGCCCCGCCGCTTGGGCCCCAGCGCGTGTGACCGTAATATCCGCCGCCGGTGCCGAGGAGCAATACGAGAATGATGAGGAGTATCAGCATGGCTACTTCTCGAACACTTTCTCGATTTGACCGATTTTTTTCTGGATCTTGCCCGCAAGCTGTTCGCTTTGACCCTCGGCGGTCATATCGGGATCGTTGCCGACTTTTCCCGCTGTCTCTTTTACCTGGCCCTTCAGTTCATGGATCTTGCCTGCAATTTGATCGTGTGTGCTTTGTGTCATGCTCCCCGCTGAAGCATCTTCGAGGCCACAATCTCCTCGGATCATGGCCCGCCGCGTGCATCCGCGAATACGACTTAAAGGAGTCGAGAAAAATGCTTTGGACAATCTTCGTGGTTCTGTTAATCCTCTGGCTGTTGGGTTTGGTCACCTCTTTTACGCTGGGCGGAATGATTCATATCCTGCTGGTGGCTGCCGTTGTGGTGCTTGTGATTCAACTGATTCAGGGGCGCCGGTCGATTCTGTGAAACGCTTCCCAGGGGGAGGCAGGTCCCGTCTGATTTGCCTCCTGCTGCTTTCTACGTCTTTCCTCCAGGGCTACTCAGTGCTCACGCACGAGGCCATCGTCGACGCAGTCTGGGACACCTCGATTCGGAAAATGCTGTCGGAAAGATTTCCCATGGCGACGCCCGAGGAAATTGAGCGGGCCCACGCGTACGTCTATGGCGGCTGCATCGTGCAGGACATGGGCTACTACCCGTTCAGCAGCCATTTCTTCAGCGATCTGACGCACTATGTCCGAACCGGGGATTTTGTGGTGGCGCTGCTTCGCGAATCGCAGGATCTTGACGAATACGCATTTGCCCTGGGCGCGCTGTCGCACTACGCCGCGGATAATAACGGTCACCGCCTCGCGACCAATCTCGCGGTTCCCATCCTCTATCCGAATCTCCACAGGAAATTCGGCAAGGCAGTGACCTATTGGGATAACCCCCTTTCGCACATACGCACCGAGTTTGGCTTTGACGTGCTGCAGGTCGCGCAGGGGCGTTACGCGCCGGATCGTTATCGCGCTTTCATCGGCTTCCAGGTGGCCAAACCGGTGTTGGAGCGCGCGTTCCGGGATACCTACGGCATCGAAATGAAGGACGCATTCGGAAATCTGGATCTCGCACTGGCATCCTTCCGCTACAGCGTTGGCTCGATCATTCCAGGCATGACGCGGGTGGCATGGCAGCTGAAAAAGGATACGCTCGTCAAGGAAATTCCGGGCGCAACGAAGAAAAAGTTTCTGTTTAATCTTTCCCGTTCCAGCTACGAAAAGGAGTGGGGAACGGAGTATCATCGGCCCGGTTTCCGTACCCGCGCTGTGACCTGGCTGCTGGAGCTTGTTCCCAAGGTCGGCCCTTTCAAGTCGCTCGCATTCCGCGCGCCGACGCCCGAAGTCGAAAAGATGTTCATGGCCAGTTTCAACGCCGCTGTCGACAACTACCGCGTCCTTCTCGCAAATGCCGATACCGGCAACTTCGATCTGCCGAACCAGAATTTCGATCTCGGCGCACCGGCGCCGGCCGGCCGGTACCTCGGCGCCGACCTCGCTTATGACAAGCTCCTCGACAAACTCGCCGATCGCAAATTTGCCGGGGTCGCGGCGGATCTGCGCGCCAATATTCTGGACTACGATAAGGACCGGCAACCGCCGCCTTCACCGTCCGCTCCGAAGGCCGGCGCCCAATGGGCCAAACTGCTCGAAGAACGCGCGCTGCTCGAACAGTTCCAGCCGGAAACGATCGCTGCCGACGAAAGCGCCGCGGCCCAGTAAGCGCCGCGGCCTGGTAAATGCGGGATTCCGCGTGACCGCATAAGGTCATCTGACCATCCACAGTCAACCTCGAAGCTCCCCATGCGCAAGTGTGCGGATGCGCCCTCTCAGCACAGCTCATCGGCGATAACCAAATTGGTAGATCCCTTGCAGGCTGGGAGATATGTCTACTCGTTTTAACAACGGATCGCACTACGAAAACCATCAACGCGAAGCGGAGTTACAGGATGGCGCCGCGCACGCCCATCGCGCTGCCGAACAGCACGGAAAGCAGGAGCATCTCACACCGCGCGAACAATCCCGGCAGGCTGTTGAGCAATCACGGGATGCGCAGCGATCTCACGCAGCTGCCGCCGAACACATACCGACCTTCGGACACGCTGACATTGAAGCTCTGGCTCATGCGCTCTGGGAAACCAGAGGCTGTCCCCAGGGATCGCCGGACGTCGATTGGTTCCAGGCCGTGAAACAATTGCGGTCCCGCGTCCTCGCCCATTAAACCCGCGTTCTCCGTATTGGGTCTTCGCGTGCCTAGTGGAAGCTGAAGAGGAAAACACTGGATGCGCAGACAAATAGTAACCATTCTGGCAATTGCAGGTTCCGTCGGAACCCTGGCTCTTGCCGCCGATAGAGAAACCAAGGTTGACGAGAGGCTCGATGCTTCGGCTGTGACGCTGACGGAAATGATGCACGCTTCCGATCACGGCATCCCCCAGGATCTGCTCGATAAGGCGAAATGCGTCGTTGTCGTGCCAGGCATGAAAAAGGCGGGATTCATCTTCGGCGCAAAGTATGGCCGGGGATTCGCAACGTGCCGTCGCGAAGGGGGCCTGGGTTGGAGCGCGCCGGCCGCGATGCAGGTTGAAGGGGGAAGCTTCGGATTTCAGATCGGCGCTTCGGAGACCGATGTTGCGCTGCTCGTGATGAACGATGGCGGAATGAAACACCTTCTGTCCGACAAGTTCACGCTCGGCGGAGAAGCAACTGTTGCAGCCGGCCCGCTTGGCCGCGACGCCGCCGCTCAGACGGACGCTGAACTGCACGCGGAAATGCTGTCCTATTCCCGCTCGCGCGGGCTGTTCGCCGGCATCTCGCTCGAAGGCGCGACACTGGCTCCCGATCCTGGTACCAATCGGGAACTCTACGGCCATGACGTAACCAATCGTGAAATTCTGACTGGCGAGTTCAAGACTCCGGCCGTAGCTCGAAGGTTTGAACACGCGCTGAACCGGGATTCGGCGGCACGCCGCTAACTCGGCAATAGTCCTGAAAGGCCCATCGCCGATTGGCTCGCCAGTCGGATGAGATGGGCCTTAGTACACCGGTTCGCAAATACGCTCTCGTATCGAACCGTAGCGCGCGCACTCTTGCGTGCCGCGTCGACAATCGTGTCGACGCTTGCCCCCATGAGCGAAATACGCGCGCGTACTTGTTAAACGACTGACTCAGTCCGCGCCGGGGCCCACAGGACAGACGCTTCGCAGCAGGAATGGGCCGAGGATACGGGTTCGCGCGAATCAGCTACTGACAATCATTGGAAATCCAGCACGATCCATGCGGGAGCGTGATCGCTCGCATTTTCCGTGCCGCGCACCCACCGGTCTACGCCGCCGTTCACCAGTCGCCCACAGAGCGCCGGAGAAAGCAGCAGGTGATCGAGCCGCATGCCCTTGTCGGCGGCCCAACGGCCGCGCTCGTAATCCCAGAACGTCCAGAGCGGGCCGTCCGGCTGTAGCCTCCGCAACGCATCCGCCCAGCCTTGAGACAGGAGCCGGGCGAATGCCTCCCGGCTCTCAGGCTGGATCAACGCATTCTGATCCAAAGACCGCGTTTGATAGATGTCCTGCCGCGTCGGCACCACGTTGTAATCGCCGGCCAATACCACGGGCACCCCGGCCGTCATAAGCCCCTCCGCGTGTGCGATCAAACGCTCGAACCACGCCAGCTTATATCGAAACTTCGGACCGGGCTGTGGATTGCCGTTTGGCAGATAGATCGAAGCGATCAGGATTCCATCTACCGCCGCCTCGATGTAGCGCGCCTGGCTGTCCCCGGGATCACCAGGCAGTGTTGACCGGGTCAGCACAGGATCGCAGCCGCGCGCGAGGATTGCCACTCCGTTCCAGGAACGCTCGCCTTGCCAGACAGCGCCATAACCAAGGGCACTGATGGCATCTGCCGGAAATTCCCTTTGCTCTGCTTTGAGTTCCTGAAGACAAACAACGTCCGGCTTCTCTTTGGCGAGCCAGGCCATGAGGTTGTCCAGGCGTTTATTGATGTTGTTGATGTTGAAGGTGACGATCTTCAAACGCTTCATCGAAAATACCGACCGCAGGCGCCGTTCTTAACCCGCCTCGCCCACCTGCGCCCGATGCTTGATAAACCAGGCCTGGCTGTCAACCGACCCCGCGCCGTTCACCGGCACAAAACTCATAAGTCCCGTCCGGTCTCCCCGCCCGCGCTTTCCGGTTATCCGCCAGGCATTTCTCCAGTACGCTGTCGCGCAACCGCCGCACGATCCTGCCGATTCAGGATCGGAAACAGAATCTCCACCCGCCGGTCGAGATTGCGCGGCATCAGATCCGCGCTGCCCATATACATCTCTTCATGCGCCGCCGTTCTCGAAATAATAGAGCCGGCTGTGTTCGAGGAACCGCCCTACAATGCTTCTGACCCGGATGTTCTCGCTCACGCCCGGAATCCCGGGCCGCAGGCAGCACAGTCCACGCACAATCAGATCGATCCGCACTCCCGCGCGCGACGCCTCGTAAAGCAGCCGGATCATCGCCTTGTCTTCGAGCGCGTTCATCTTGAAGATCAGCCGTCCGCGCGGCCCGTGCTCGATCTCGCGCCGGATCAGCGCCGTCATCCGGCTCGCGCAGCGTCACCGGCGCCACCAGCAGTTTCCGGAAATCGGCCTTGTGCGAATAGCCGGTCAGATAGTTGAACAGATCGGTGGCATCGGCGCCCAGATCCGGATCGCAGGTAAACAGCTGAGAATCGGTGTAGAGGCGCGCCGTGGTCGCGTTGTAATTGCCCGTTCCGAGATGAAGATAGCGGCGGATGCCATCCTGCTCGCGGCGCACAATCAGCGCGATCTTGCAGTGCACCTTCAGGCCGACGCAGCCCGTAGACCACGTGCACGCCCTCGCGTTCCAGCGCTCGCGCCCATTCGATATTGCTCTCTTCGTCGAAGCGCGCTTTCAACTCCACCAGCACCGCCACCTGCTTGCCGTTCTCGATCGCTTCGAGCAGCGCCTGGACAATCGGCGAATTCCTGCCCACGCGGTAAAGCGTCATCTTGATCGCCAGCACATCGGGATCGTGCGCCGCTTTATTGCAGCAGATCGACCACCGGCTGGAACGATTGATACGGGATGATGCAGCAGCCGGTCCTCCTGCGCGGATCACCGTGAACATGTCTTCTTCGGCGTGCGCGCGAAAGAATCCGGCGGAACCCAGGGCTCGAACGGTTCGTCGCGCAGTTCCGGCCGGTCGAGCGAGGGCAGCTGTCGCAGCCGCGCGAGATCGATCGGCCCCGGCACGCGCGTAAACGTCCTCGGATTTGACCTCGAGATTCTCGATCAGAATTTCGAGGATGTGATCGGAGATGCCGGAATCCGTCTGCAGCCGCACCGGCTTGCGGAAGCGCCGCCGCCAGACGGCTTCTTCGACCGATTCGAGAAGATCGTCGCTCTCCAGTTCCTGGATCGCCACTTCCGCGTCGCGCGTGACGTGGAACGGATGCGATTCGACGATTTCGAGGCCGGGAAAGAGAGACTTCAGATTGGCCGCGATCACCTGCTCGATCCAGACGAACTTGTAGACGGCGCGGCGCTCGCTCTTTCGGCGCGGCGGCAGCAACGGGAACGGCGACCAGTTGCGGCAATGCTTCGGGCACTTTCACGCGCGCGAAATGCCTGCTGGCCGCTCGTCCGTGCGCGCGGGTCGTTCAGGACGATCGCGAGGTTCAGGCTGAGATTCGAAATATGCGGAAACGGCCGTCCCGGGTCGAACGCCAGCGGCGTGAGCACGGGGAAAATGGTCTCGGCGTAATAACGGTCAACCGCTTCGCGCTCCCGTTCGTCGAGCGTGGCGTAATCGGCGATCGACGATGCCGTTCTGCGCGAGCTCCGGCAGGAGCTGATTCTGGAAGCAGTCGTAGATCTGCTGCATCAGCTGGTCGACGCTGGCGTGCACCGCTTCCAGTTGCTGCGTCACCGTCTTGCCGTCGATGCTGAGATCGTGACTGCCCGCGGCCAGCTTCTGCTTCAGCGCCGCCACGCGCACCATGAAGAACTCGTCCAGATTGGAGCTGACGATGGAAATGAACTTCACCCGCTCCAGCAGCTTGTTGTGGGGGTCGCGCGCTTCTTCGAGCACGCGCCGCTGGAACTCCAGCAGGCTGAGCTCGCGATTCATGTAGAGCGACGGCGTCGTCGAGCGCGACACGCGCTTCGCTGCTTCGGTTCCGTGGCCGGCGACCGCTATCGCGGCGGTCTTCGACGTCGCTTTCTTGTCTGTTTGGTCATTCGGCGAGAACTTCTTCCATCGCTGTCGGGCAGCGGAAGAACAATGGTAAACGTCGATCCCTTGCCCAGCCGGCTCTCCACTTTGATCGTCCCGTCCATTCGCTCCACCACGTGCTTCACGATCGAAAGCCCGAGGCCGGTGCCGCCCACCTCGCGCGAGCGGGCGCGGTCCACCCGGTAGAAGCGTTCGAAGATGCGCGGCAGATCGTCGGATGGCATGCCGCTGCCCGTATCGGAAACCGATATGTAGACCCGTCCGTCCGGCTGTCGTGCCGGTATCGATGCGGGCCTCGCCGCCCGGCTTGTTGAATTTGACGGCGTTATCGAGAAGGTTGACCAGCGCTTGTTCCAGACGAAGCGAATGGCCGGTGATGAGCGCGTCGTGCACCACGCCACGCACCAGGTTGACGCCGCGAATGCGCGCTTCCGGTTCCACGGTGAGCAGCGCGGTATTGACCGCTTCCTCCACCGAGATCGGGCCCGGGCTCGACATCGCGCCGGCCCGATTCCAGATCCGAAAGCGTCAGCAGATCCGAGGCAATGTTATTCAGCCGGATCGCGTGCGCCTGAATGATTTCGACAAAGCGGCGATTGTGCTCCGTATCGGCCAACGCTCCGCCCAGCAGCGTTTCGGCGTAGCCGCGAATCGCCGTCAAGCGGTGTCCGCAGTTCGTGCGAAACGTTGGCCACGAAATCGCGCCGGATGCGCTCCAGCCGTTCGAGGCCCGTAATGTCGTGCAGAATCACCAGCGCGCCGCGATGCGTCGGCGCGCCGCGGTGCGCACCTCGAGCGGCGCCGCATACGCCTCGAATATCTTCGAATCGTCGGCCGTGAACTGCAGCTTGCAGTTCACCGCCTCGCCGGACGCCAGCACGCCCGAGATCAGGTTCAGAGAATTTCGGATCGCGCACCAGCCCCAGCAGACGGCGTGTTCTCTTCCACCGGGTGCTTCAGCCCCAGCGCGTCGGAAAGCGACTGATTGCAGAACAGCACGCGCATCTGGTGATCCACCGCCAGAACGCCTTCCGCCATGCTTTTCAGGATCACGTCGCGCCGCGCCGATTCCAGGCTCAGCCGTTCCACCAGTTCGCGAATCCGCGAGGCCATGCGGCGCAGCGATTGGTTGAGCAGCGCCGTTTCTTCGCCCTCTTCGGGCAGCGGCTCGTCCAGGTTGCTGGCATCCAGCACGTGTTCGGCGAAGACCTTAAGCCGCTGAATCCGCCACTCGATCGCGCGCGAGAAAATCCACGTCATCAGCCGCCGCGCCGAGAAAGCACAAGCCGAGCCACGATCGCAGCTCGATTCAGCGGGCTGCCGGCCCTGCTCAGGTCGACCGCGAACGCGATGACGCCGATCAAAAGGAAGCAACTGAGGAACAGCCTGACCTTTATCGGTGTGCCCATTTCTCCTTTGGGTTCAGTGTACATGCGAATTGTGAATATCGGCTTACGGTGTCGGCACGATGGTGGCATAGGCTTCAGCCTGTGAGGCTGGCAACGTAACGAAGCCCTCGATAATTCAACTTGCGCGATGAACGTTCTGATGCTCTCGCCGGAGCCCCCTTATCCCCTTCAGGGCGGCGGAGCTTACCGGATCGCTTCCCTGCTGCATTACTTTGCCCGCTTCGCCGAGGTCGATCTCATCCTGATCTCCGACAGCGGAGCACCCGCTTTGCTGCCTTCCGGTCTCGTACGCGAACAGCAGGTTGTCCCGCTCCCTCATCACAGCCGGGGCCTGGCTGCCCGTTATGTTCGCAATGCCGGCCGGGCCATCCGCGGCGTGCCGCCCCTGATCGACCGGGTCTCCGGTCTCGGCGTCCCCATCGAGCAGGCGATCGCCGGCCGGAAGTACGACATTCGGCATCATCGAGCACTTCTGGTGCGCTCCTTACATCGATCAATTGAGCCGCTGCTGCGGAACCACGATTCTCGATCTGCACAATATCGAATCGGTGCTGGATGCCGATGCGCAGCCGTCGGCAGGGGCCTGGTGCGCGCGGGACATCTTCGATTCGCTTCCGCATCCCGGAAGCTCGAAGCGACCCTGCTCCCCCGCTTTTCGATGGTTCTGGCCACCTCAGGAAACGACGCCGCGACGGCAAGGGCCATCGCTCGCAAATGCACGAGTCGAGGTTTATCCGAACTCACTCCCCTGGGTCGAAACGCCACAGTTGCCCGAGTTCGGCGCGCATTGTCTTCTCCGGCCAATTTCGAATATCACCCGAATATCGACGCCGTCGCGTGTTCTCGTCCGGGAGATCTGGCCGCTGGTGAGAAGCCGCTATCCCGACCTCCGCCTGCGCCTGGTCGGACGCGGCGACGCCATTCATTCGCCATCTTCTGCCTCCCGGCCCCGTGGAAGAGACCGGAATCGAGGTCACGGGCCCCGTTCCCGACGCCCGGGCCGAGATCGCGCAGGCGCGCATCGTGGTCGCGCCGCTCCGCGCCGGCAGCGGTACGCGCATCAAGATTCTGGAAGCGTGGGCGGCGGCCCGCTGTGTGGTTGCGACCCCGCTCGCCGCCGAGGGACTTGACGGTCGAGGCCGGAGTCAATATTGTTCTGGCAGCCGGCGCTGCAGGCGTTCGCCTCTGAGTTAGTCCGGCTGCTGGGCGATCCTGCCGGTCGTCAACGTATCGCAGCGCGCGGGCGTCACAGTTTTGAGGAGCACTATTCATGGGAAGCTGCGTGGAAAACCCTCGACAATAATCTGCAACCTATGCGTGCGATTTGGAGTTAACGGATATACTAAGGAATCTGATGCGCTTCGCAGTTGATGCTCACGCGATCGGGCGGCACCTGACCGGCAATGAAGTTTACATACGCAGTCTCCTGCGCGCTTTCGCGGAGATCGACAAGCACTCCGAATTTGTGGCCTATCTTTCCGAACCCGGGGCGGAAAGCCTCATTCCGGAGCGTTTTCAGGTCCGCCGGGTGGCGGCTAACCCGTATTCCAGGCTGGGCTGGGATCTCGGCAGGCTGATCCGCGCCGACCGGCCCGATCTGGTCCACGTCCAGTACACCGCCCCGCTGTTTTCGAACACCCCGACGGTGGTTACCGTTCACGACGTCAGCTTCCTCGAGCATCCCGAGTATTTCCACTCTCTGCGTGGCTCCCAGCTCCGTCTCACCGTTGCCCGCACCGTCAAGCGCGCTGCCCGGATCCTCACGGTGAGCGAGTTCTCCCGGGACGCGATCCTGCGCGCTTACGATATTCCGGCCGGGAAAGATCAGCGTTATTCCCAACGCGGCCAATCCCGAATTTCGGGTCGATCGGCCGCGAGCGGGCACAGAAAGCCGTGCACGAAAGTCTGCAGTTCGACGCCCCGTTTGTGTTATCCGTGGCGGATCTGCAGCCGCGCAAGAATCAGATCGGCCTTATCGCGGCTTTCTCAAAGCTTCTCACCGATCATCCGCAGCTCAAGCACCACCTGGTTCTCGACCGGGAAGGAGACCTGGTTCACTCCCAAGGTTCGCGAGGCCGCGCGCGACTGCGGCTTCGCATCCCGCATCCATTTCACCGGATTCGTGAGCGATCCCGTTCTGTTGCAGCTTGTATAACGCCTGCGATTGTTTCGTGTTCCCGTCGTTTTATGAAGGCTTTGGATTGCCCATCCTCGAAGCCATGGCGTGCGGGCGCGCCGTCGCCTGTTCGAACACCTCCGCCATGCCGGAAGTCGCCGACGGCGCCGGGCTGCTGTTCGACCCGCATCAGATCGAAGAAATCACCCGGGCCATGAGAGATATTCTGCTCGACTCGCGAATTGCGCGGCCGGATGGAACGGCTCGGCCTGCAGCGCGCAGCGACTTTCACCTGGAAAAAAAGCGCCCGCGCCACTCTCGCCGTCTACAAAGAAGTGGTGGCCTCCGCCTCCGCCTCCGGACGCGGACTCGTTACCACGCATCCACGCACCCGAGCGAAGGCCGTTGTACGGAAACAATGACACGGAAGCCGTGACAAAAGTAGTATTTATGACATTCGCTTTAATCGCCCTCAGCGCATTGGCTTTTGCGGCGGAGCCGAGCGCCCCGACCGCCCTGAACGGATTCCCGTTTACCGATGAGGACCTGAATTATTCGATTAACTGGCCGAGCGGCATCAACCTCGGCGAGGCGCATCTGCATGCGAAGCACTCCGGCCCGAACTGGGATTTCGCCTTTACGGTCGACGCCGGCGTTCCGGGATTTCAGGTGAAAGACGTCTATCAAGGGCTCATCCACCGCCGATCTTTGCTCCACCTCTTTTGACCGCGTCGACCGAACACGGATCGCGAAAAGTTGACGAGAAAGAAACGATCGACGCCGGCCGGGCGGTTGCCACGCGCGTGAGCAAAGGCGGCGGACAGAGCGACATCCCTGTGCCTGCCTGCGTCAAGGACGCGTTGACCTTTCTCTTTTACGCTCGCGAGGAACTCGGACAGGGGCGCGTGCCGGACACTCAGGAGATTCTGTTGGGCGGTCTGTACCGGATGACTCTCGCCTATGCGGGCGCGCCGATGATCGCGGTCGCTGGGAAACAGGTGCAGTCCGACGAGGTTCTCTGCACAGTCAAAGGCCGGGATTCGGAGTTCAAATTCGAGATGTATTTCGCGCGCGATGCGGCGCGCTCTCCCCTGCTGGTCAAGGCGCCGTTCGCCATGGGTACCTTTTCGATGGAGCTGCTTCGCTGACATCCGTGCGGGTCGCATTCTTCTCGCCGATGCCGCCATCGAAAAGCGGGATCGCGGATTACTCCGAGGCTCTCGCCGCTGAAATGGCGCAGCGGGCCTTGGTGACTGTATTCGACCAGCCTGCAACGGCATTTGACCCCTGTGGGTACGACGTTGCGCTCTATCATATCGGCAACAACCCGTGGCACGGGTTCGTCTACGAACAGGCGCTTCGGCATCCCGGCGTCGTGGTGATGCACGAAGCCAATTTGCATCATCTGATCGCCGACCTCACCATCAGACGCGGCGACTGGGATGCCTATCTCGCCGAATGCGAGCTGAACGGCGGCGCGGCCGCTCTCGAACACGCAAAACGGGCGCGCGATCTTGTCACCGGACCCGATTACGAAGGCGTCGCCATGACCCGGCGGCTGCTGGAGGCGTCACGCGGACTTATCGTGCACAGCGACTTCGTTGCCACGCTGATGCGCGGGCAGGGCTTTGCGGGGCCCATCGCAACCATTCCGCATGGCGCATGGATACCGCAAACCGACCGCAACGCCACACGGCACTCTCTCGGACTGGACAAATCCACGCCGCTCATCGGCGCATTTGGCTATCTCAAGCCTTACAAACGGATCGCCGAGTCGCTGCGGGCGCTTGCGCAGGCTGGTCAAACTCGACCCCTCGCGTGCGCATGATCCTGGTGGGTGAGCCGCATCCCGAATTCGGCGTGGAGCAACTGATTCGCGCGCTCGGTCTGCAGGGTCACGTCCGCATCCTCGGATTCACTCCCATCGAAAAGTTCGTGGACTATCATGGGCGCCTGCGATATCGTTCTGAACCTTCGTTATCCGACGGTGGGCGAAACGTCGGGAAGCCTGCAGCGCGCCCTGGGTCTCGGCAAGGCGGTCATCGTCAGCGACGTGGGCGCGTTCGCGGAACTCCCGGACGACGTGTGCCTGAAGGTGCCCATCGCACCCGAACGGCCTCAGGAGGAAGAGGATCTCATCTTCGAATACCTCAACATCCTGGTCACGCGGCCCGAACTGACTCGGGCGATGGGCGCGCGCGCGAAGCAGTGGGCGGAGCGCGAATGCAGCTGGGCGGCGGTGGCTGACCGGTACGTGGCATTTCTCAGCCAATTCCGTGAGAGACGCGCGGGAAGCGAGGGACGCTCGACCGCGGAGCATCCCGCCGAAACAGCGGCGCAGCCTGAACCGGTGAGTTTCGCCGGAGAGATCGAGCCCGCGGAAATCGATGACCTGGGTTGCTCCCGGATGCCCCGAGGCGAAGGATTACGCCGCTCATCACAAGACTCGCTTCGTCCACACGCTCGGAGATGACTCCCGCGGGCGATGAATCCAAATCCGTCCTCGAGATGGGCGCCTACATGCAAATCACCGCGGCGCTCAAATTCCATCTGGGCTATGGCACGGTCCGCGGATGTTACTACGGCAAACTCGGGCATATCGACCACAAATCGATCGTTGCCGAAAGCGGCGAAACGTTCACGTGCGACGTCGATCATTTCGATGCCGAGAACGACATTTTCCCCTACGCCGACGCCTCGTTCGATACCGTATTGTGCTGCGAACTGATCGAGCACCTGGTCGCCGACCCGATGCACATGATGTCCGAGATCAACCGCATCCTCAAACCCGGCGGCCACCTTGTCCTGACGACTCCCAACCTCGGATCCCTGCGCGCGATCTCGGCCATTCTGCAGGGCTATCATCCTTCGTTCTTTCCCGCCTACATCCGCCCGCGAAAGGAAGGCGAAGAGGCCGAGGCGCGCCATAATCGCGAGTACGTGCCGCTCGAGGTGCAGAATCTGCTCACCGATTCCGGCTTCGAAGTGGTGCGTCTCGAAACCGGCGAGTTCCTCGATGAGCCGCATCCGGAATTCGCCTGGGTCAATCACATGCTGGAGCGCTATCGGCTGCACCAGAACTACCGCGGCGACGGAATCTACGCCCTTGGCCGCAAGACCGGACCGGTGAAACAGCGCTGGCCCGAATGGCTCTACGCGTGAGGCTCTACTCGTGAACGCCGCTTTCGAGAGAGTTGCGAGTGCGCCTCGAAGGCCGCGCGCTCAAAGTCGATTGCGAAATTGTCAATCGCTCCACCGAGCCCTGGCTCTCTGAGAACGGCTGGGCCGCGGGTTATCATCTTTTCGACGAACCGACCGGAACGCTGGTCGTGGATGGCGAACGCACCGCGCTCGATCTGGCGCCTCTGGCCAGCCGGACGCTGGCTTTCGAAATTGCCCTTCCGCCCGAACCAGGCGAATACAACATCTACGTTTCGCTGCATCGCGAGAATGTAGCGTGGTTGTACGACCGGGGCTGGCCCTTTCTGCTGATCGATGTCGCTGTGAGCGGCGAGGGAACGCCGCAGCTTGTCGGCTGGCGCATCGCCGACAAGCGCTTCGTCGCACGCAGGCGAATGGCGCGCAGCTCTCTGCGGGTCTTCAGCCTTCCGCTTCAATCCATCTGGCGGAACCGCGGCCTGATCCGCACGCTCGTTCGCCGCGACGTGCTCAGCCGCTACAGCGGATCGTTCGGCGGAGCGCTCTGGGCCGTCCTGAACCCGCTGCTGCTGATGCTTACGTACTTCTTCGTGTTCGGGCTCGTGCTGCAATCGCGCTTCGGAAACGATCCGAGCCGTTCGGCCTGTTCGCGCTTTACTTCCTCGGCGGGAATGCTGCCGTGGCTGGCGTTCAGCGAAGCTGTCGGACGCGCGCCATTCATCATGGTGGAGCACCGGAACTTCATCAAAAAGCTGGTGTTTCCCGTCGAGACACTGCCCGTGAACCTCGTGGCGTCCGGGCTGGTTACGGAGTTCTTCGGTATCATCCTGTTTGTTCTGGCTCTGCTGATCGTTCGTGGCCGCCTGCCGGCGACGGCACTCTATCTCCCCGCGCTGGTAATCCCGCAGGTACTTCTGACGACGGGCATCTGCTGGTTTCTCGCGGCGCTAGGGGTGTTCGTGCGCGATCTTGCGCAGATCAACGGCTATCTTCTGACGATCTGGTTCTTCCTCACCCCCATCTGTTACGAGGAAGCCCGGCTCGACTCTCTGCCGCACGCCATGGTATTGGCATTGACGAGGAACCCGGTCTACATACTGGTGCGCGGCTACCGCGCGATCCTGCTCGAATCGAGGGCGCCGGACTGGCCGTCCCTCGCGTGGCTCACGGCCTTCTCGATCGCGGTCTTCCTCTTCGGCCACGCCTGGTTCTATAAACTCCGCAGGTCCTTCGCCGATCTCATTTAACCCAAGCGTGATACGCTACACCCTTCGGAGTCAAAATATTTGCAACTTACGGAAACAACTTCGGGCGGCGTAACCGCGACGCAATCGGTATCGCGATACCTTCCCATTCTTCTCATCCTCTTTGCCGGCAGCGGCTGTTCGGCCCTGATCTACGAAGTCGCCTGGTACCAGGTGCTTCAGCTGGCGTTGGGATCCACCTCTGTATCGCTCGGCATTCTTGTGGCCACCTTCATGGGCGGTCTCTGCATTGGCAGCGTTGCGCTCCCCCGCCTCAACCTGACCGAGCGGAATCCGCTGCGCATTTATGCCGCGATCGAATTGGGGATCGCAGTGTTCGGGGTGCTGGTTACACTCGGCATGCCGCTGGTTTCACGTGTCTACGTCATCGGTGCGGAACATGGCATGCCCGGGATGCTGCTCCGGGGATTGGTAGCCGCGGTCTGCATGCTCCCCTCAACCATCCTGATGGGCGCATCTCTGCCTGCCATCGTACGCGGGATCGAGAGTACTCCGGAAGGCGTCTCCTGGTGGGCGCTGCTCTACGGAAGCAATACGGCGGGCGCGGTCTTCGGGTGTCTGCTGGCCGGCTTCTATCTGCTGCGCATCTACAGCATGGCAACGGCAGCATTTGTGGCCGTGGGGATCAACGTTCTGGTTGCGGCGCTGAGCTGGTTCCTGGCAAGCGGTATGGCCGCAGCTCCTGTCACGCCACGTGAGACGGCGCGCAGCACTGAATCGCAAAAAGACGCCGGTCCGCTGAACTGGCCGGTCTACCTCACGATCGCGCTTTCCGGCGCCGCGGCGCTCGGCGCCGAGGTCCTCTGGACGCGCCTGATGGCCATGCTGCTGCTCGCCACTGTCTATGTTTTCTCGATTATTCTCGCCGTCTTCCTGGTAGGTCTGGCGGCGGGTGGCGCGGGGGCTTCCTGGCTGATCCGCAAGGTCAGGCCGCAACTTGCTCTCGGCGTGTGCCAACTGCTGCTGACGATCGCCATCGCGTGGACGGCAGGCGTGATCACCGGCATCCTGCCATTCTGGTCTGACGCTGTCCTGACCACCACGAATCCCTGGCAGATGTTTCTGCTTGACCTCAAGCGTGTGGCCTTCGCGATCCTGCCGCCCGCGCTTTTGTGGGGCGCCAGTTTCCCTCTCGCCTGCGCCGCGGCCGTTTCATCGAACGATGAAGACCCGGGACGCGTGGCCGGGGGCATCTACGCCATCAATACTCTGGGCGGCATCATCGGCGCACTCGCGGTCAGCCTGGTGCTGATCCCGTGGATCGGCTCTCAGCAATCGACGCGCATCATTCTGGTCCTGTCGGCCTTGAGCGCTTTCACCGCCCTGATGCCGCTTCTGAAGGGCAAGACGCTCCCGACCATCGGGCTGCTTGTTTCGATGGGCCTCGCCGGGCTTCTCGCGTGGGGCGTTCCCGGAGTTCCGGGCGACCTGATCGCTTATGGGCGTCGCATGGGAGTGTACAAAGACCAATCCGAGATCCTTTACGTCGCCGAAGGCCGCAACTCATCCGTGGCGATCTCGCGCTGGTCCAACGGCACCATCTACGTGAACGTCAACGGCCACGTGGAAGCCACCACCGAGCTCTTCGATATGAAGCTGCAGCGCATGGTGGGGCATCTTCCCGGACTGATTCACCCGAATCCGAAATCGGTGCTCGGGATCGGCTTCGGCGCGGGCGTCTCGGCCGGAACGTTCACGCGTTATCCGGGCATTCAAAAGATTACGATCTGCGAAATCGAGCCGGTGATTCCGCCCGCTTCCACCCGTTACTTCGCACCGCAGGATTACGACGTTTACCACAACCCGCGCACCCATATCGTCTACGACGATGCGCGTCATTATCTGCTGACGACCACGGAGAAGTTCGACGTCATCGCGTCCGATCCGCTGGATGTATTCGTGAAGGGAACCGCCGCTCTTTATTCGAAGGAGTATTTCGAAGCGGTCAAGAGCCACCTGAATCCCGGCGGCATGTTCTCGCTTTATGTGCCGCTTTACGAGACCGACGAGGCCACCATCAAGAGCGAGCTCGAGACCTTTTTCCAGGCGTTTCCGAACGCAACGGTCTGGGCCAACACGCGCGACGGCCTGGGCTACGACATGGTTTTCATGGGACAGGCCGAGCCGCTGAAGGTCAATCTGGATGAGGTGCAGCAGCGTCTCGAACGCCCCGACTATCAACTGGTCGCGGAGTCGCTGCGGGGCATCGGGGTTCCTTCTTCGAAGGAGTTGTTTGCCACGTTTGCAGGCCAGAAATCCGATCTCGGGAGATGGACAAAAGGCGCCGAAATCAACCGGGACGCGGATTTGCGGTTATCGTACCTCGCGGGCTGGGGAATCAATTCCAACCTGGAGGATTATCTGTACCGGCAGATGCTGCGCTACCGGCAGCCTCCGAACAACATATTCACGGGATCACCGGAGCGGTTGCGTGATCTTTACGTGGAAATGGTGCGGGAGTCGGAGGGCCAGTAATTGGCGTTCAGCATCGTCCGAAATTGCCCCTCCTGCGGGAAAGGCAACCGAATCCCGGCTGGACACCTTTCCGACACCGGCCGCTGCGGCGCGTGCAAATCGCCCCTCCCGCCGGTCGACGAACCGCTGGATGTGGACGACGATGGCTTTGCCCAGGTGGTTGCCGAAGCCAGGGTGCCGATCCTGACCGATTTCTGGGCGGCGTGGTGCGGACCCTTCCGCATGGCCGCGCCGGAGGTCCATGCCCTCGCGCGCGAAATGGCGGGGCGGGCGCTGGTTCTCAAGGTGACTACCGAGGACAGCCCGCGGACGGCGGCGCGCTTTGGCGTGCAGTCGATACCGAACTTCGTTGTCCTGCGGGGCGGACGCGCGGTTTTCCAACAGGCCGGTCTCGTTCCACGCGCGGAAATGCGGCGCTGGCTGGAATCGGCGCAATAACGCGTTCAGCCAATTCCGTGGTAACCTTTGAGTGTAGTTTGACAGTCCGCTAATTAGGCTCCTCGCATAGTCCGGCAAACGCCGTCCTGTCCTGCCCCCCGATTTGTTGCTCTGCAAATTCCAGAAAGAAGATTAAATTGAAAAACATATTTGTAGGAAACCTCAGCTTCGGCGCTACCGAAGACGGGCTTCGATCCCTTTTTGAGGCGTATGGCACCGTTGATCGTGTGAACGTCGTAACGGACCGCGATTCCGGCCAAGCCAGAGGCTTCGCATTCGTGGAAATGGGCAATGACGGCGAAGGCGTCAAGGCTATTGCCTCTCTCAATGGCCACGAGATGGATGGCCGAGCGCTTAATGTGAATGAGGCGCGGCCGAAGGAAGACCGCGGAGGCGGCGGATACCGCGGCAATGGCGGTGGTGGCGGCGGCAAGACAAGGCGCTGGTAACAACACAGAATTCGGGGGGCGAAAACACGCCCTCCTTTCTCATTTAAGAATCTGCTCCAACTCCCCGCCCCGGGGCCCGGCAGAGCTTCGCCGTAGTCCGCCCCAGATCACGCAGCGCGATATCCGGCAGCCCAGCCACGCTGCTGGACGTGCTTCATCGTGCGATCCTTGTCTTGAAACATGCATCACCGGTTGTTGGTTGTGTTCACGCTCCTTGCTAACGGTGCGTTCGCGCAGTGGTTGAACTTTCCCGCTCCTGGAACACCGCGGACGCGCGACGGCAAGCCCAACCTGACCGCCCCGGCGCCGCGCACACTTGATGGCAAGCCCGACCTCTCCGGCGTGTGGCTGCATGAGATCACGCCCCCTGCGGAACTGAAGAGGCTTTTCGGCGACGCTATCGACGGCGCCGGCAGAGTGGAGGTGCCGGGGATGGAGGCTGCCGGTAATCACAAGTACTCCCGCAATATCCTCGTGGACTTCGAGGCCGAAGAATCGCCGCTGCGGCCGGAAGCCGCGGAAATTATGCGTCGGCGGGCGGCGAGCGCCAACCCCGCGGATGTTTGCACCGTCGGACAGTTCGGCATCCCCCTCGCCGGCCTCCTCGCCGAGTTGATCAAGATCGTGCAGGCGCCTCGCATGAGCGTCATATTTTATGAGATCGATAACCTGCACCGCCAAATCTACACCGACGGACGCGCGCTGCCCGGAGAATTCGACCTTCCGGCTTACCTGGGCTATTCGGTTGGGCACTGGGAGCGCGACGTTTTTGTAGTGGAGACCGCGGGCTTCAACGGCAAGACCCGGCTCGATTTGATGGGCCACCCTCAGAGCGAAGCGATGCGCATCACCGAACGCTTCCACCGCCGCGACTTCGGGCACCTGGATGTCGAAATGACCTTCGACGATCCTAAGATGTACACGAAGCCTTTTACCATCAATGTCCCCCACGAGTTGCAGGCGGACTCCGACATCTTCGAAATGTTCTGCAACGAAAATGAGAAGGACAGCTCCCACCTGCGAAAGCCGTAGCGACGGCGGCCATGCATTGAAGCCCGCTGGCTTCCGTGAGCCCGTGGGTTTATGTTTCTAGCGATGCGCACCATCGTCCTCGCCGTAGTTCTTACCGCGCCAGCCCTGGCTCAATGGCCGAATCTGCCCACTCCGGGAATTCCGCGCACCGCGGATGGCAAACCGAACCTGACAGCGCCGGTTCCCCGCATGCCGGACGGCAAAGCGGATTTGTCCGGGCTGTGGCAGCCCGAGCTGACCTCATATCGGTTCGACGTGATCCAGGATGTGAAGGATGAAGACATCTTTCGTCCGGCGGCAAAGGCGCTGTTCCTGCAGCGGGCCATAAACCTGAGGCACGATAATCCCGTGACACACTGCCTGCCGCCCGGTCCGCAGGCGATTTTCGCGGCGGGATCGACGCGGTTCTATCGCATGGTGCAGTCTCCCGGCGTGATCGCGCTGATGTATGAACTCGGAAATTTCAGGACAATCTACACGGACGGCCGCGGACTGCCGAAAGATCCGAACCCGACCTGGATGGGCTACTCCATCGGGCATTGGGAAGGCGACACTCTCGTGGTGGAAACAGCGGGGTTCAACGACAAAACCTGGCTGGATATGGTGGGTCATCCCCATTCCGAGCGTCTCCGGGTGACCGAGAAGTTCCGGCGCACCGACTTCGGACACATGCAGGTTCAGGTTACCTACGAAGATCCCGAGACGTTGACAAGGCCGCTGACGATGTCGGTTGCGGTCCACTATGCGGCGGATGGGGACATGCTCGAATATGTGTGTAACGAGGACGAAAAAGATACCCTGCATCTGGTGGGGACCGCGAAAGCCGCGGCGCATCCCAGCCCGGCAGTGTTGGACAGGTACGTCGGGGAATATAAGTTTCGCGACGGCGTCATGACTTCCAGGGACTTTTTCGGTGCGGATCAAAAGGTAAGCATGCAGCAGGGACAGCTGTACATGAAGGACTTTCCGCTGATTCCGCAGAGCGAGACCAGATTCGATTCGACGGCGGGGACGATCGAGTTCCACCTGGATTCGAGCGGCCGGGCCACGCACTTTATCCTCAGCGCCGCGGAAGGCGATGCTCAATACGACCGCACTCGCTGACAGTCGTACGTGGTGCTGCTAATTGTCCGTCGGCTTCTGATTCAGCTTGTCGATTACAATCACCGGCGCCATCTTCTTCTTCGCTTCGAGTTTCAAGCCAAGCTGTTTTTCAATCGACTCGAAAACCGTGTACCCGCCGACCGGATCGGATGCAACCGGCACGCCCCCCGGACCCTGATCGCCGCCGCCGCGGCCCAGCCCGTTGAGCAGCAACTGCGGAATCGGATTAAACGAAAACGAGAAATCCCAGCCGCCGTCGAGTCCGGTCGCATCGTCCACCGGCGCATTGATCGCCGGGATCGCCTGCAGACGCTCGGCGAAAATCGCCATCGTTGCATTCTGGCAATTCAGCAACTGCTCTGCCGGCCCGCGGTTCGGACCCGGAGGCGCGTTCCTGCAGTAGATCCTGCTGTTCGGATCCGCCTTCTTCAGCTTCGGCTTCGCCGCGACCAGCGAATATGCCGTGCCCGATCGTTCTTCGGTGTGCCAGACGAGCCCGAAGCGGTCTTTCAGCAATGAGCGAAGCAGTGGCGCGATGAATTCCGGGTCTAAGCCGGTTGGGCTCTCCCCTCCATAACCGCCGCCCACCTTTGCCGTAATCGACACCCTCACCGAATCCACCCAGCCAGGCCACCCCATGATCGAATCGTTATTGTTGATATTGAACGCACGCCCCAGCAGAAAGCGCAGCGGCACTCCGTTGATGACAAACCTCCCTCCGGGCTGTATCCGGAAACCGCCGAGAAACGCCGGCATTCCCAGCGCCGCGTTCGGATCGGCCAGCTTGACATCCGCCACTTCAAACTCCGTCGGCGCGGCAATGTCCGGCAGCGCTTCTTTGAGGTCCGGAGGATTATCGGTGGGTTTCCGCAGGACACTCTCAACCACTACCACCTTCATCGGAATCGGAACCTCTTCCAGCTTCAGTCCCAATTGTTTTTCGATTGCCTCCGCCACGGTAATCCGCTCGCCGGCATTTGCCAGCGGCCCGAAAACCGGCAACGACCATTTCGTGTCGAAGTTCCATTTGCCCGTAAGGTTCGTTTGATCGCGCACCCCCGGATCGAAATAATTGCCGTTCAGCTGCACGCCGAACATCGAGCCCAGACCCGCGGCGAATGCAGCCATCGTCATGTTGCGGCACGAATACTGAACCATCATTTCCGGCCCGATACTGACCGCCGTGGTCGTCCCGTCCGGGTTGCCTCGGAAGATTTTTGGGCCATCCTGCGCCGCGCCGCCGGATTGGTTCGCTATTTTGCAGCCGCTCTCGCCCTTGCCGTCGGCTTCCTTCATCAGCGGCTTCTTCCCGGCGCTCAGCGCCCACGCGGGAAACGGCCTCGTCTCTTCGCGCGCGGCCAGTTTGAAGCGCTGTTCCAGCAGCGCCTTCAGCAGGGGCCCCTGTTTTTCGAGCGCCGGATCAGCCGGGACCTTGGCGATCACGTCATAGCGGTCGAGCTCCAGCCAGCTCGGCCCACCCAATATTTTTTCGCTGTCAATGGCGAAAGCGCCGCTCAGCAGGTTCAGCATTGTGGCTTTGCGGATTTCCATCCGGCCCTGGTGAACCGGCACGATAACCATGTTGTCGTTGTTACTCTTGGCGCTCGCGTGGATGTCGGCCATAACGACCCCCGGCGCATCGGACGATTGCGCGAACAAAGCGCGGCAAAAAAGGATGGTCACCCCGAGTCGCGTAAAATTCTTCATATTTTCGCCTCTGCCGGTATATTGTCTCCTGGAGTTCGGAGTAAATATTGACGCCCTGGCGCTCTGCTCCGTTGGCTTGAGAATCGCCCCGAGTTCCATCTGAGGGGACGGCATCGGGAAGAAATCCAGCCAGGGACGCCCGGCGTGTTGAAGTTGCGGGGAATCGCGAAATCAGCTCGCAGAAGGAAACGGATCATCCTGCCGCGGCGAAGGCGCATTGCCTTTGTCTCTCGGTTCCGCGAGTAACCGCTCGGCATCCTCTTGTTCCAGGGCGCCCGAAAAATAGTAGCCTTGGGCTGTGTCGCAGCCGAGGCGCGCCGCCTCGGCCAACTGCTGCAGATCTTCGATGCCTTCGGCGACGACGCGCATATTGAGCCCGTGGGCGAGGCGGACGATCATCTCTACGATGGCGCTGGTTTCGGGATTCGACGCGACCTTGCTCACGAACGAGCGGTCAATCTTAAGCGAATCGAACTGAATGGTACGCAGATAATTCAGCGAGGAGTATCCCGTTCCGAAGTCGTCAAGCTTTAATCCCACGCCGAGTGACCGCAAGCGGGCAAGCATCTCCCCGGCTGAATCGATTTCGGTAATCAGGGAGCTTTCGGTAAGCTCGAAGGCGAGCGTTTGCGGCGGGATGCCGGTTTCCATCAACGATCGTTGGACGCAATCGACAAGGCTCGGATCCGCCAGTTGTTTGACCGATAGATTGACGTTCATGGTCAACGGCCTGGCGCGGGGAAATTTTGTCTGCCAGACCTTCAATTGGCGGCAAGCCTGTTCCACCACCCACGCGCCGATGGGAATGATCAGGTTGGTCTCCTCGGCGGTACCGATGAATTCCGACGGTTGCCGGCAGCCGAGCCCCGCGCGCCGCCACCGGAGCAGGCATTCGAATCCGACGATCTCCCGCGTCGCGAAATCGACTTCAGGCTGATAGACTGCCAACAATTCGCCGCGCTCGATCGCGTGCGACAGGTCGATCGCGATCGACATGCGGGCCTGGGCGTGATCGAGCATGCCGGGATCGAACCTCTGCCATCGGTTCTTTCCAACCTCACGGGCGCTGCGCGCAGCCAAACCGGCGTCGCGGAGCAGATCTTCGGCAATCCGCTCCTGGCTATTGTCCACGACTACGCCAATGCTCACGCTGATCTCATGGTGCAGTCCGCCAAAATATACCGGCACCGCGAAGATCGGGAGAAGGTCCTCCGCCAGCCGCTCCGGTCTGTCGTGGCTGCACGCGATCGAGCAGCACCACGAACTCGCCGCCGATTCGCGCGATGGTGTATTTGCCCGGCGGGATACCGGACTCAGCCATAGAGGTTTTCAGCCGCCCGGCAACCTGCTCCAGAATCTGGTTTCCGGCCTCGCAGCCAAAACTGTCATTGATCGCTTTAAAGTCGTCCAGATCCAGAAGCAAAACCGCCGGCGAACCCGGCTTCAGCGTCGCCGGAGCGGTCGAGTCGCGTCGGCGGCGCGATCCAGATAGAGTTGCCGGTTGCCCAACCCCGTGAGCGGATCCATTACTCTCATCACGCGCTCGGCCTCGGATCGCGCCAATTGAGATTGGATGCGGGCTGCAACCACCATCGTGTCTACCGGCTTGACTACATAATCGTTGGCGCCCAGCCGAAGCGCCTCCTCAACCGTATGGCTCTGGTCGATGCCTGTAACCATGATCACCGGCAAATCGTTTTGCGAATACGTGCTCCGGAGCCGCCGCAATACCTCGATGCCGCGCATGCCGGGCATCATCTGGTCCAGCAGCACCAGGTTGTAGCGGCCATGCGGGATCTTTGCCAGTGCCTGTGGACCGTTCTCGGCGACCTCCACTATGTAGCCTTTCTGTGTCAGGCGGCGTGCGAGCGCGGCGCGGTTGTTCGCCTCGTCGTCAACCAGCAGAAGTCTGCTTGAGCCGGGTGCCGGAAAGATCTTTGGCGGAGTGACCTTTGGCGGAAAGATCTTTGGCGGAATGACGTTCGGTGGGGAGCCCGGCGGGGTATTTACCGGGTTTGCCACGGGGGTCTCGGCCTGGGGAGTGTCGTTCATTACGCGCTCATCCTCGAAGGGGTTGCCATGGGAGCGGGTTCCGCAACAACGGGGCGCGGCACCGGCACCCGGACGGTGAACGTTCTGCCATTCAACGCCAATTGGCCGAAATTCAACAGCCTTGCGATGACAGGCTCCGACATCGATTGTCCCTTGGCGACCAGCAGAAGGCCGTTCGCCGCCAAAAGGTCCTCGTTGATGATCATGTTCGGCTTCAGATCCCGCAAACTGATTGTGCGCACCTCCATCTCCGCGCCTTGATGTGCGCCGACTCGATCGCATTTGTCAGCCTGGGCTGATAAATCTCTGGCCGATCGTTCATGAACTTCAATGCCGATTCCCGCGAGGCGCCGCGCGAAACCGTTTCGTCGAAACGAATGGCAACCATCAGCATCTGCGCTCCTGCCTTAACCACTTCGGAGATCTTCAGGTCGCGGAGTTCACGAAACGGCGTCATCTGGTGACCGATGATTTCGGCGATCACTTCCAGACGCGGGATTCTGGCCAGAAGTTTTTGGCCCACGGATGGGTGCGATGCGAATATCTTCTGCTCCTCCGCCGTCAGCGCCGTACCGGCATAACGTTTCTCCAGGATTTCCGAGGGTACGGCGATGCACCCGATCTGAGACAGCATCGAGGCCAGGTCGAACTCCCATAGATTCAGGCAGCTCGAGCTGGGTGGCCAGGTGGCGAATGGGGCCCCGAATACGGGAGGCGCAGCTGAAAGCCAGCGGGCTTACAACGCTTAGTACCTCCGTCATCATCGCTACGCTGCCGTTCAGCGTGTGTTCCAGAAGCTCCCGTTCCGCGATGATGAGCCGGTATTGCTTCAGCGCCCCGTCAATGGCGCTGCGAAGAGTGTCCGCGGGGCAGGGCTTGGTCAGAAACTGAAAAATACTGCCCTCGTTCACCGAAGCGATTACAGCCTGCACGTCCGCGTTTCCACTCAGGATCAGCCGAACGCTGTCGGGCGATTGTTTCCTGACCGCTGACAGGAACTGGATTCCATCCATCTCCGGCATGCGGAGGTCGGAAATGACCACTGCGTACGGTCCGCGTTGCGCGATGGCCGAAAGACCGGCAACCGGTCCAACCGCGGTTTCAATCTCGAAGCTCAGGCGTAAATTGCGCTCGAATGCCCGCAGCACGTTTTCGTCGTCATCGACGCAGAGGACCTTCCGGTTCATGCCGCCCTCTGCTCCCGGGCCGCTTGTTCGATCAGGGTTCGCCAGACGGGTACTCGGACGGCCAGGCCCAACTGCTCGAGATATTCCATGTCCAGCGGTGCTCCCGCGTTCGCCGCGTCGCCCTCGTGCGCCAGCATGTCGGCGGCGTGAACCGCCGTGAGAGGCCCGAACCGCAGCGCGGGGCAGCTGCCCGGCGCATGATGATAAGCCACTGCCTCGACCACGCTGTCCGGAAGGCCCCACAACCAGAGCAGGTAGGTTCCGATCTCGCTGTGAGTAGTGCCGAAGATCTTCCGCTCGGCGTCGCGGGGCAGGACGCCATTCACTTCCGCAAACTTCATTGCCTGTTCATATTTCTCGGGAGCGGCCGCAACCAATACGAGTTTTCCGATATCGTGCAGCAGGCCCGCCATGAAAGAGTCTTCCACCTCGCGCCTCGGGGCACCCTCGGCGATGGCGATCTTACGCGCCAGAATTCCCGTCAGTATCGTGTGTCTCCCCAGACTCTCGATGGAAAAGCGCGATAAGGGCCTGACGGTGAACTGCGAAAACGCCTTGACAGTCAGGGCCAGCGATTTCAGCGTGTCCAGACCCAGATACAGCACCGCGTCTTTGGGATCGGAGATGCGCCGGCGCAGGCCGAAGAACGCGGAGTTCGAAAGCTGCAGGATCTTTGCCGTCATCGCCGGGTCTCTGGCGATGATATTCGCCACGTCCTGCGCGCACCCGTCCGGGTCCTCCAGCTTGTTCATGACTTCGACATAGAGAGCGGGAATGCTGGGGAGAGTGCCGGCCCCGGACACCAGAGCCTGCAGCGAAGGGTCGGTGAAGGTGCACTTCAGAGCGACCGCCCGCATGATCGTCAGCTTGAGTGAGTCGGCGTCGCAGGGCTTCGAGAGATACTGGTGCGCGCTTACGGCTGTCTTCAAAGTGAGGTTCCGGTCTGACTGCCCGGAGAGGACAATTCGCACCACCCCGGGATGCTGCTCTCTCACTTGTGCCAGCAGTTCGGTTCCATCCATGCCGGGCATCCGGATATCCGTGACGATCACGTCGAACGGATCGCGGGACATGATCTCCAGTGCCTGCGCGCCGCCGGTGGCAAAACTCATGTGCCACTCCTCACGCATGGGGTAAAGGAAGCGCCGGATGCCGTCAAGCACCCTTTGTTCGTCGTCGACAAAAATAATCCTCGTCATGCTGCCACCAGTTCCGGGACCAGCGGGAGGCGAATGATGAACGTCGTTCCGCTGCCCGGTTCGGATTCAACCTGAATCGTCCCGTCGTGTTTTTGCACAATTACCCCATACGCGATAGCCAGACCCTGCCCCGTGCCCTTGCCGACGGCCTTCGTAGTGAAGAACGGGTCGAATACTTTCGGCTGGTTGGCCTTTGGAATTCCGCAACCCGTATCGCTCACTCGGATCTCGACCGCGTCCCCGTCGCGGCGGGTGGTGATACGGATCCTGCCCATGCCGCCGGAGTCCTTCACCACATCGCCGATCGCGTGAGCGGCGTTCACGATCAGGTTCAGGATCACCTGATTGAACTCCCCGGCGAGACAGGGCACCGGGGCCAGCTCCTGATCGAAGTCCATCGTAAGCTCGGCCAGGTATTTCCATTCGCTTTTCGAAACCAGAACGGTGCTCTCGATGGCGCGATTGATATCCACCGGTATCTTTTCGGCCGGGCCCGGATGGGAGAATTCCTTCATCGCGAGCACAATGCGCGCCACGTGATCGACTCCTCCGAGTAACTGTTCGATGGCTTTGGGAACTTCATCCCGAAGGTATTCGAAGACGCCTTCGTCCAGCGTTTCCCGCGTGGCAACGGGCACGCCACCGCCTGAAACCGCCGCATCGGCGCCGGCGTGCCGCGCTTCCGCGAATTTCAGCAGATCCCGGAATGCGTCCTCGAGAAATTTTCCATTGTCTCCGATGTACTGAATCGGGGTGTTGATCTCATGCGCGATGCCCGCGGCCAGTTGACCGATGGACTCGAGTTTCTGGGTTTGAGCCAGCTGCCGCTCGAGTACCTTGATATGGGTGATGTCCTCGGCCACGTGCGCGATCCCGAGGAAATTTCCCATCCGGTCCTGCATCGGAGAGAGAGTCAGAAGTATGGGAATCGGTTCACCCGATTTGGTGAGCCGCACGGTCTCCACATGGTTGATGCGCTCGCCGCGCCGCAGCTTGCCCAAAAAATTTGCGTCCTCGGTGCGCCGGTCCGGGGGCACGAGCGCAGCCATCGTCCGGCCGGTCATCTCTTCCGCCGAGTAGCCGTAAATGCGCTCGGCGCCCCGATTCCAGGTAAGGACCGTCCCGGCCATGTCCTTGCTGATGATCGCCGCGTCTGCGTTTTCCACGATCGAGGCCAACTGGGCATTCGCGCGGTCGACCTTCTTCTGATCCGTGATATCCCGGGTCGCGCCGATCCACTTATAGGGCTGGCCCGTTGCGTCACGCACCGCCGAGCCCTCGTCGGCGTAATAACGGACTTCTCCCGATGGCAACACGATCCGAAATTCCTGCTTGAACGGCTCTCCGTTCCCGAGATGGCGCTGAATCGCGGCTTCCACGCGTTCGCGGTCGTCGGGATGGTAGAACCGCCGGCGAAACTCCCGCGCTCGCCAGGGAGCGTACGCTGCGAAAACTTCCGAACCCGGCTGGTACGCGCCCATCACCGTCACCCGGTCGCTGTGCAGATCCCACTCGTAGATCGAATCCCCGGAACTTTCGGCGGCAATACGGAAACGCTCCTCCGAAATTTTCAGGGCGGATTCCATTTCGAGGCGTTCCGTGATATCTTCCGCCACGGCGATCGTGTGTGTCGGCTTGCCTTGCGCGTCTAGAATCGCCCTCGCAACCACCGACTCCCAATACTGCTCGCCGTTCTTCCGGGTGGTTCGCACCACCCCCTGCCATTGTCCGTTCTGAATCCCTGCCTCAATCTCCTCGAAATGCTCGGACGGCATGGCGCCGGAAAGCTTCCGCGGATGCTGGCCCTTCAGTTCCTCGAGCGTATAACCGGTGGATTCGGTCAGCCGGGCGTTGACGTACTCGATTTCGTTGTTCAGATTCGCGATCAGAATACTGACGGGGCACTGTTCGACGGCGCTCGAAAGGATGTGCAGCCACTCTTCGGTTTGCTTCTGCCCGGTAATATCGATCAGGGCGCCGGTCGCGCGCCTCGCACCGCCTCTTTCGAGTTCGACCCCGCCCTGGCTTCGCTCCCAGCGGATCGAGCCGTCCGGGAGCACAACTCGGAATTCAGCCTGGAAAGTCCCGGTCCTGAGCGCCTCTTCGGCAGCGGCCCGCACCGCGGCCCGATCGTCCGGATGCAGCATCGATTCCAGTTCGGAGAGACTGAATTGCCCCGCCGCCGTCTCCAGTCCGAGCAGCGTTTTAAATCCGTCCGAAACCGCCACGGTGGCGGTCGCAACGCTCACCTCCCATATCCCGAATT
The DNA here is from genome assembly GCA_963764845.1 of Terriglobia bacterium. Taxonomy (GTDB): domain Bacteria; phylum Acidobacteriota; class Terriglobia; order Bryobacterales; family Bryobacteraceae; genus BOG-234. Next base: position 631,400 of record CAVXUE010000005.1, read on the forward strand.
CGGCCGCCTTCTCGGCCAGCGCGAGGCGTTCGGAGGTTTCGCGCAATCGTTGTTGCGACCGCAGCCATTCGATGACGTTGCCGGCGATGCGGGCCCCCGCTTCCACCAGTCGTAACTCCGCCGCCATGGGCCTCGCCGGTTCTTGGGCGTACATCGCGAACGTCCCCAGAACCACGCCATTGAAATTACAGATGGGGACGCTCCAGCAGAAGCGTGGCCCAACGTCCGGACCGGTCTCCAGACCGTTCGCGGCCTGCATGTACTCGGGCGGCGGACTCGGCCCTGAAGCACTCATGAGAAAGCGCAGTTTTTCTTCGCCCAGCAGCAGGATGGTGCAGACACACCCTTGCGACATTGCCTCAATGGACCGGGTAACGTTGTCGAGGAGCTGCTGCATCGGCGCGCCCCTCGCCACCATCTCGAGAACGTGCTTCTCCAGCTCGGTAATCCGCGATGAATTCGTCAGCTCCGCGTGTTGGACGCGAAGTCGTTCTTCGATTTGTTTGTGTTCGGTGATATCGAAGTCCGCCCCGATGACGCGGCGTGCTTCTCCCGGTTCACCTGCGATCAGGCGGGCCTTGCTGTGCAGCCAGTGCACCGATCCATCGGGCCAGACAACGCGCAGCTGTCGGTCGAATAACTCGCCGCCCTCAAACAGGGGCGTGGCCCCGTCGACTGTGTCCGCGCGGTCGTCCGGGTGCACTATGTTATGCCACTCGTTGAAACTCATTCGCGCCCGCGGCTCGAAGATCCCGTAAAGGCGCAAAACCTGCTCCGAGCACCGAACGGTCTCAGAATCGAGATCCGCCTCCCAGGTTCCGAGGGACAGAGCCGACTGCGCAAGTTTCAAGCGGTTTTCGGACTCGCGCAACGCCTGCTCCATCTGTTTCGGCGCCGTAAGGTCCCGATGCAGCCCCACGGCGGCCGTGGGTTTCCCGGCGGGGTCGCGGAGAACCGACCACGACACGTGTACTACAAACTGCGCGCCCGCCCGATTCGTGCAGATGATCTCGCCGTTCCATGACCCGCGGCTGAAGATGTCCGCGTGAATGGCTTCGCGTTCGTCCTCGGTAACCCGCGTACCCGCGACAGTCCGGTAGTGCTGGCCCGCCGCCTCCTGGGCAGACCACCCGAAGAGTCGTTCGGCCGACGCATTGCAATATTGGACACGAAAGGCCTTGTCGACCGTCAGGACGGCATCGTGGATCTGATCGAGAAGGTTCGTCTGAAACTTCAGACGTTCCGTTCGCTCACGGACCCGGATCTCGAGTTCTGCCGCCGTTTGCTTGAGTTCGGCCTCGCGGCGGCGTTGGGTCTGCCCGAGGCGGCTGATCAGTACGCAGATAACGGCTCCGAGCAGGTAGCGCACCACGTCTCTGCTGAAGGTGTGCGGCCCTGTGCCCAGGAATCGCGGCAATAGGGTCGTCAACAAAAGGACGAGCAGTCCCGGACCGTAGCCTACCCATGCTGCTCCCAGGAGCAGCAGAAAGTAGGCAACCACCACGATGCCGCCGAAGACCGGGTTCCTCCACCCGAGCACCTCGTACCACAGGTAGGTCGCTCCGGTGAGAACGATCAACAATCCAAGGGGCGCCGCGTACCGCCATACGGGATCCGGGAGCGTGGCGCGAAGTCTCCTGATGATTTCGTTCAAGCCGGATTGCACACGAGTCTCACTATGTGGCCATGATTTGACGCACGGTTAAAATGTACAGCCATGCTTTGACATTCACAACGCTGACAAAGGGTATCGCGCGGCAGTATCCCAATTACGGGTCCGAGCCTCGCGGCTCAAAACCATTCCACTCGCTGCAACAAAGATGGCCGCAACCGCTTGAAATAAAAGTAATTGAAGACAGGCATATTCGCCGGCGACTGAAAGCCGCCTTGGCAGCAGGCGGTCGGGCGTTTCAAACCGCCCCGCTAATACCGATGGACCACCCGCTGTTGCGGCAGGTGACCGGTACGGCGGCTGAACCAACGCCAGCTCTCAAATTCGCCGAGCGCCGCGAGTGTCTCCTTGGCCGCAAGCTAAGATGAAGATTGCGGCCAGCTTTCGGCGGGTGTAGTCGGAGGGACGCATGATGTCCACGATCCGTACATGAACTTCTTCACTCTTCTGCTCATCGCCGCAGGCCTCTTTGCCGGAATACTCCTTATGCTGGAGGCTGGGCGGCGGTTGCACGATTGGCGAAGCGCGACAAGTCCGGCAGCCACCGGAACTGGAGCGGCCGTCCTCGAAGGTGCCATTTTCGGCCTCATGAGCTTGCTCATTGCATTCACGTTCAACGGCGCGGCTTCGCGATTCGATCAGGAGCGGCGCTTGATAGTTGAGGAAACCAACGCAATCGGGACCGCCTATCTTCGAATCGACCTGCTGCCCGCCGATGCCCAACCGGAGTTGAGGGATAAGTTCAGGCAGTACGTCGACGCCAGACTCGCGTTCTTTCGGAATCTGCCCAGCGACGATAAAGCAAAGGCGGAGCTGGCGCGTGCCGCGGCGCTTCAACATGAGATTTGGGTTCGGGGTGTAAACGGCAGTCAAAAGGCCGCTTCACCGGCGGTGATGACGTTGGTTCTGTCGGCAATTAACGAGATGATCGACATGACCGCAACACGAACCCTGGCGCTCGAGACGCACCCGCCCTCAATTATCTTTGTGATGCTGGGTATCCTCGTCCTCACGTGCTCGTTGATCGCCGGACACGCGATGGCTGCGCGCGGCATGCGCCACTGGCTCCAGATGCTTGCTTTTGCGGTCATGATGGGGGTCGTCATCTACGCGATCCTCGATGTCGAGTATCCGCGGATGGGACTGGTTACAGTTGAGACGGGGGATCGGGTACTTGTCGAGCTTCGGCAAAGCATGAATTGACCGTCCTCCGACTCGACGTTGCAGTTGACCGGCACGATGCGACCTGAATTTCGACCTGGATCAGTAGGCCTCGCCGCGATCCTCGACTGCAAGCACGTGGATCGTGTCGCGCGACACTCTGCGGAACCTCACGCGCCAATCGCCGACTCGTAACCGGTGAGCGCCGGTAAATTTTCCTTCCAGCGCTTTGATGTCGCCTTTGATGCGGTGAAGTTCAGCGCTGGCACTTTAAGACCAGACAAAATACAGCGTCAAAGGCCGAACTCTCGGAGCACTTCATCGTGAGAAACGCCGTTTCCTTCGGCGATCGATGCCTCAGCCTCCGCGTCCCGCTGACGTTGCTCGTCTGTATACGGTTTTTACGGCACTGTAGATAAAAATGTAGCTGCCGGGGCCTCCCGGTTCAAAACCATTCCACTCGATCGCGAATCTCTGGTGCGAAGGGGATTTAGCAACAGAAAGCGAATCGCACTGACCAAGCCGTGGCTCACCGGAGAGGCGCGGCGCACTACACAAACCCCAAATGGCCGGGATCTTCTACGGCGTCCGCTCATACCAGCCGACAACGTCGCGAGCCTTAACACCCGGGCCATCGAACCGTACCTCTGTCACACCCGCAAGACGGATCGAACCCTCCGCGAGTTCCGGCAGACGGTCGTTGGTCAACAGCAGCCCGCCAGGCTTGAGCATCGCGCCGGCATTCTCCAACGCCAGCATCTGCTCAAAGGCATCGTAGTAGACGAAGATGTTCGTCCCCACGATCAAATCGAACCGTTCTCGTTCGGATAGATTGAGCCGTTCCAGAACAATATCGAGATCCACAGGCTCGCAGGCGAGCACCGCAGCCGGCTGAATCCGGATTGCTCGCGTCTCCAGTCCGGGAAATATCTCCGGCGGCCGGATCGGCCCGGCAGGCATACCCACCTGGTCGCCGAGCGCGTTCCAATAGGCGATCAGGTCCGGTGGCCAGGGGCGGGCCACGTCCCGCGGCAATTGAATCGCGTATCCGATACCCTTTCGGGCGTTCTCGCGGGCACGTTCGAGATGATCGATAACCCGGGTGCTGATATCGAGCACCGAAACCGATAAGGCGCCGGCTCTGCTGGCTCCAGTGCCCGCCAGCCCCAGCCGGAGCAGCGAATCGTAGAGCGCAAACGGCTGGAGAGTTTGCTGCGGATAATAGTCAAAAGCCGAATCCTCGTTCTTATCGATAAAGTCGAGGCCCGGACCCACTACCGCCACCCGCGCCACCTGCCCTTCGCGCAACACGCCGCGCCTCTTCAGATCGCGCAGTGCCTGCTCGATCAGGAAATCCGGCAGGATACTGGTGTCGAGATTTCAGATCGCGCAGTGCCTGCTCGATCAGGAAATCCGGCAGGATACTGGTGTCGAGCGAAAGTCCCCTGTCGCGGAAGAGTGAATGGCGCTCGAGCAGAGACGCGGGGTCGTCCGGCTTTCCCGCGGCATCTTTATCCCAGCAGCGGCTTGCGCCGCGCGTTCCGCCAGTGCTCGCCTTTCCTGCGCCACGCGCAGCCGATTGCGGTAGAGAAACCGGCCGGCCTCGCCCCCATTGGAGTCCCCCGGATCGATCCCTTCGGCCCGCACCAGCTTCTGAAGAAAAAGGAGGCGTTCGTTATCGCCTGGCTGGCGAAGGCCGGCGACCAGATCCTCCACCCGCGCCCGCAGGATTCCGCTCTTCGAAGCCGCGTCGAGAGATTCCATTCGGATGCGCGGCTGTCTGGTGAAGGAAGTCCCCAGCAGGAGCAGGTTCACCATGGAATCCAAGTCGCCCTGTTGCAGCCGGGCGCGGATGGCCTTATCCCGCTGGCGGGACCAGGCGAGCCATTTGGCTTCGGCTCCCTGATCGAAGGCGGTACCGCGCAGGCCCTCGGGGAGTTGCTCGGGGAACCGCTCGCTTGCCTGTTTCAGGATTGGTTTCGCCGCCGCCCAGGGAACGAACGCGCGGTCGGCCGCGGACAAACCGAATGCCGCGGCAAAAAGGCAAAAGCCGCCGAGAACAGATAAGGTTCTCAGCGGCTTTTGCCTTTCAGTAATCAAAGCTAAGCGCACTTACATCAGAACTGGAATCGTGCGATCAAAGTTCCCGTCCGGCCCGCAAATCCGTACGCCGTGTTCGGCTGCACATAGGCATTGATCACTCCGAAGCCACCGGTGAGAATCGTGCCGTTTCCAGCCCCGTGAGTCACCGGATTCTGCGGGGTGATGCCGGCGCCGGTTGTGATGGGGCTGCCGAAGTAGGTCCGGTTGAAGATGTTGACGAACTCCGCGCGGACATAGAAGTCGAACTTGCCTTCCTTACCAACCCGGAAATGGCGCCCGAGATTGGCGTTCTCGCTCGGCACCCGCGGCCCTTTGAAATCTTTATAGAGCACCGACGTAGAAGCGCACACCGAGTTAGTCGGGCACGCCTGCCATGCCAATGGGTTCAGCACCTGTGTGGTATACGGATTGAAAGTGCTGTGATCGTTGATATTCACACCGGCCGTGTACAAAGGCTGACCCGGAACCCGGATTTCCTCGCTGCTCAGGAAGTTCGCAGTCGGGCTGGTAGGCGGCGTCAGATACGTGCCGCTCTGGTAACTCGCGTACCATCCCGCCTGCCAGTCGCTGGTGACCACGTTGGCCCATCGCGGCAGGAAGCTGGCTTTCGGCACCGTGTAAGTCGCGTTGAAGTTCAGGACCTGAAGCGGAATGTTCTGCAATTGCCATACTGGAATCCGCCGGATTGAAAAAGTCCTGACGCGCGGGGCGTTGGAAGCCTTGTCCCCAGGTGAAGTTGCCACCGGCCTGGAGACCGTGCGACAAGCGCTTGGTGACTTTGATTTGCAGTGAGTCGTACTTGGTGTCTCCCGTGGGTGACCCGGTGATGCACAGGTTTCCATACTGCGGAAACGGATAAAGTGCGCTCTGCAACGAATTACCTGCCGGGAAGCCGCTATACGGTGTGAAGTTCGGGTGCCCCGCCGCAGCCATCTTCTGCTGAACCGCGGCGCTCGAAACAGACTGCGTCAACAGCGCGCGATCGCAATCGTTGCCGGGAACGCAGAGAGTCCAGGTTCCGTTCGTCCTTTGCGTGTCGCCCGGAAGCATGTAGCTGTATCCCGCCGGACCGGTTCCCGGATAAGGATACAGGCCATAGGAGGCGTATGTCTGCGGAGAGATCTGGCTGAGCCTGCCCAAACTACCGGCGAGCCAAACCGCGCGATTGGCAACATAAGATGCCTCAACCACAAAATCCCGCGTAATCTCCCGCTGTATGCTGGCGCTGAATTGATTGATGCGCGGCGGCCGGTTCTCGTTCTGGTCGGGCACGCTTGGCGTCTGCCCTGCCACGCCGGCCGTGCCCGCTATCGGATAGATCGTCGGGTTGGTGGCCGGCCAGATGGGCTGCACAATGGCGCCGGGCGTCGCGATGTTGACGAAGGGGTTGATACCCGACAGCGGGTAGGCGCCGCTGGAGGCGACCAGCCCCCCAGCCGGGTTGGCAATGAACTGATAGTTTAATCCCCATCCGGCGCGCAGGACCGTCTTCGGCGTGAGCTGATAAGCCATTCCGATCCGCGGCCCGAGTCCATAGGGATATGCCGACTTGTAGAAATTGCAATTGCAAGTGCTGGCATATCGGTAGCCGCCCAGCAATCCCCCGGCGTTGGGGTTGACCACGGTCGGGTCGAACTGCCCCAGGCGCCCGTACTGTTCGTGCTCCGGGCGTTGCGTAATCATAGCGCACGCCGTAATCCACCGTCAGCTTGCGCGTAATCTTCCAGGAATCCTGCGCGAAGAATCCCCACAACTGGTACCCTTCCCGGGAGAAGAGATAACTCGGAGTTTGCGCAGTGGAGCTGTAGTCCCCCAACAGAAAGTTCGCATACCCATAACCCTGCGTGAATCCATTAAAGCTGCCGGTGGGAGTGAACGGCTGCGCAGTCGCTCCTATACCCATTGAGCCTGCAGTCGTGTTGCCCGCATTCAGTGTTACTCCCGAGAAATCCGAGTTTCCGCCGATGATCGATTCCAGCTCCAGCTCCGCGCCGAATTTGAATGTGTGGTTGCCCTTCACCCAGGTCGCATTGGCATTGAATGTAGGCCGTTGCTCGTAGATTTGCGACTGCAATTGGCCGGAAGTCCCGATATTCTGCATCCCGCCGCTCGCGCATGGGGCCACGCCACCGAGAACGGCTGCCACGCCGAGGGTGCACATTCCGCTGACGGTCGGGGTCTGGCGGTCCTGAAGGAAGCCGGTCAAGATCGAATTGGGACGGGTTGAAATTCAGAAACGGGGCCTGGTCGCTGAAACTGGTGCCCAGGTAACCGACGCCGAAGTGCAACAGAATCGTGGGCGTCAGGGTCCGGTCGTAGTTCAGTCTGTACGTACTGGTCGGAATGAAGGCGCCCCGGTAGGCGCCGATCGAGAACGGCAGGCCATCCGCGGCCTGGGGACCGGAGTTCACCGCGCTTTCGGCGTTGGTTCTCGACCAGTAAAACGAGACCTTGTCCTTCTGACTGATGATCTGATCGACCTTCAGCGACGGAATGGCGGAGTATTGTCCACCGGGTACGCTCGCCGAATAGTTCGACGTCAGGTTGTTGTTACTCGGCGCCGGAAACAGCTTCTCAAAGGCCAGCGCCGTTGGACTCAGAGAGGCTCGGGGACATGTTATTGCGAATGGAATGGCATACCCACGCTCGCAAGATCGCGCGACCTGGATCGTAGATTCGTTCGCCAACACGGGTGGCTCGGGTATGCCAATCCCTTCGCCAAAGAACATTGGAATGCCGTCGCGCCCAGAGGAGCAATTGCCATTGGGCGAGACCGCCGAAAAATCCCCGTTAAGGAACGCGGTGGTCGGCACAGTATCGTTAAACGAGAAGAGCTGGGTTAGCCGATATTCCTCATAGGCCCAGAAGAAGAAGGTCTTGTTTTTTCCGTTATAGAGCTTGGGAATGCTGATGGGGCCGCCCAGCGTGCCACCGAAGTCGTTCTTCCGGCTGCGCGGCCGGAATTTCTCACCACTCCCGTTGTTGCTGAATGGATAGCCCGCGTTGAGATCCTCGTTGACAAAATATTCGAAGCCGGTCCCATGATATCGGTTGGTGCCGGACTTCATCGTCGTGTTGATCACCGCGCTGCCCGCCTGCCCGAATTCGGGTGCGTAGTTGCTCACCTGGAAAGCAATTTCCTGAATGGCATCCACGTTGGGCTCGTTCATCGTCGTGTATTCATAGTTGTTGAACAGACGATTACTCGCGTCCTGGCCTTCGACCTTCACAATTTCACTGGTCACAAACCCCTGCCCGAGGCCGTTAATCACGGTGCTCCCGTTCCCGCCGTAGGTGCCCGGCAGAGTGATCATGCTGCTGAGGAAGTTACGGAGGCCGTTGCCCGTCCCGATGACGATCAGGGGCAGGTCGTCCAGTTGCTCGAGCGGTAACGTTGTGCGCCAGTTCGGTGCTATCCGTCTTGAGCAGGCTCGCTTCCGCCGACACTGTGATCGTATCGGTCGCCGCCCCCACTTCCAGCGCAATGTCTTCGCGCAGCACTTGTGTCGCCGAGAGCGCCAGATTCGAGTGCGTGTAGTTCTTGAACCCGGCGGCTTTCGCGTTCAGCACATAGGTTCCTACCGGCAGGCCCGGCACGGTATAATTGCCGGCCGACGTCGATGCGGCTTCGTAAACCGCCCCAGTTTCGGCGTTTGTAGCCTGGATCGCAATTCCGGCTACGACGAGACCGGAAGGATCCGTGACTGTTCCTGTGATTGAGGCGGTAGCGCCCTGGCCGAATGCCAGCGAAGCCATCAGAAAGAGAAAAGCAACAACTCGCACACACCGAGCGCGCATCGTGAAATCACCCCAGTTAGCTGTAGAAAATTTAGTTACGGAAGTCGGATACACCCTATCCGACGGTGATGCCAATCTATAGCAAACGCTTTCACAATGTCAAGTAAGCTTGGATAATTGTCGCGGGCCGCGTAAAGAATATCCATTCCTGTGAGGTAAATTACCTTACAAGGTGTGCAAATTCGGAGTTTTGTTAACTTTATCTTAAGGTTTGGTCCTTTACTTAATACTTAGCTCACGCAGGAGCCACGCATAAGCAAGCTAGGAGATCATCCCACACAAGGGCGTAAGCCTGAAGTTGAACACTGTGCCACGTGGGGATGCAAAAGATAGTTGGTACCGATCATTAGATAGAGCGCTATCGGGATTACCGCCGATTTTAATAGGGATGGCAGGCACGGCGAAGTAGGCCGCCTGTGGATCTTAGCGTCGGCCCCGTCCCATTTCTGTCATAATCCTGATATCGCTTCCGCGTCCGCAACTCCTTCTCGAGAGGGCGCCTCCCTTCGATCTGAGATGCGCTATCGAGATCAGGGCGACGTTCACGGGCGCGCGTGAATGTCGACGGAAGTATGACCCCCGTCGTCCCGCTTTTTAACATCGATGTCTACACTGGGGCGCGGATGGTTTTCATCGACGACCACAGTACGACGTTCCACAACCACCGGAGGTGGAGTGGCAGCGGCGGGTGCGGATGTGTCGGCGGGTGCGGCAGCCACTGGAGCCGGTGCTTGCGTACATGCGGTGACTCCGAGGGAGATGCAGGCGAAGGTCAAGCAGGCAATGAGTTTTGGCGCGCAGTTTTTCATTTGATTGATTTCCTCTTGGTGAGTTCGTGTTCGTTTCGTTCTCACGCCAATTCATTAAGCAGGTTGGTGGCCGTCAACCTCATTTGGCCCTGCGCGTTGGGTTGTAATCGCACCGCGCAGCATCCCGAACACGAATATCGGAAGGCTACCGCAGCAGGAAAATGACGTTGCGCGGTCAAATTCTTGCCTGCCCTCCGATCGCGGCATAGCATGAAAGAATGCAAACCGCCTCGACGACTACCCGCAACGTTAAAGCGATCTCCAAGCTGGAACACAGCGCCCTGGCACAGAGATCCATTTCGGCTCGTGTAGGGGATGCCATCGCATCGCACGCGGGAAAAATGTGGTTCGTCATTTTTCACCTGTTATGGTTCTCCGTTTGGCTCTGGATCAACAGCGACGCTAAAAGCAGGCTCGCCTTCGACCCGTTCCCTTACCCGCTTTTGTCCACGGTCGTCTCGGCGGAATCGGTTTTCCTCTCGCTGTTCATCCTCATGAGCCAAAACCGCAGTAGTGTTCAGGCGGATCAGCGAAACCATCTGGATCTCCAGATCAATCTTCTGTCCGAAGAGGAGAACACCAAAATGCTTCAGATGCTCCAGGCCCTATGCGAGCATCACAAGCTCGCTGTGGGAAAGGACCCGGAAACCACGGCGATGGCGAAACGGACGGAAATCGGCGACGTGCTGTCCGAACTGCAGGAGCATCTGCCTGCCTCGGAGTAGGCTTCCTCCTCGCCGGAAACACAATCATCGGTATAGTTTCAGATTATTGTAAGCAGCTTCGATGTTGTCCTCGCGGAGGCGCTGATAATTGCTCCAATCCTTATACTTCTCCAGCAGTATGCTCTTCTTCAGTTCGGCCAGACTCTTGCCCTGCGCCATCCCCGCCGAAACCTCAGCGGCCAGATCCTCGAAGAACTGGCGGCCTTCGGAGACATCCGCCTTTTTGAACATTACACTGCCGTGACCCTGAGCCAGAATGTCGAAGTCGAGACCTTCGATCAGCTTGTATGACTTGATCCAGTCCGTGAGTGGATGACCGTCGAAGTTACCGCAGGCGCTCGGAAGCGACCGCATCGATGTGCGCACCAGAGCGTCGGCCGGGAAGTCGGCTGAGAAAAGCACCCGTTCGGCCGGGAAGAGCACGACCGTGCCATCGTTGGCGTGATTCTTCCCCGGATAGATCAATTCGACCGTCTTGCCGCCCCGGGTGAGTTGCATCCGTTCCGAGTACACGATATCCGGCCGGCGCACCTCCGCATATAATTCCGCCGGCGTCATGTGGCCGTCGTGATTGCGGTCGTGACTCTGGAAGAAGCTTGCGGGCATTCCGCACACTCCGGGATGCGCGGCGCCGGGACCGGTAATCTCCTCCAGTTCGAACTGGCCGTTGTTATTGCGGTCGATCATGTCGCCCGGCATGTGAGGGTAGCGCCCGTCCATATTCCTGAGCACTCCTTCCTGCGCGACGAACTGAGCGGTGCCCGCGAACAGGCCGCCCCCTTCGATATGGTCCCAATGGCTGTGACTGTAAATGACATACCGGACCGGCACAGCGGGGAATCGCTGTGTCAGTTCCTCCCTCAGCCATGTCGCGAGATCCGTGCTGATGGGATCAACCAGGATGATGCCGTCCGGGGTGACCAGAAAGACGCCGAACCAAACGCCGTTCCCAAAGCGGTAAAGATCGCCCGTGACCTTGGTAATAGTCCGTCCGGGCAGACCCGGCCGTTGTTGTTGCGCGGACGGCTGTGGTGTTTGCGCCGCACTCTGCCTTTCCCCTGCGACCACGGCCAAACCAGCCAGAAACAACGTCAATAATCGGTGCGGCACCCCGCGAGTTTACCGAACCCGGCGCCACGGAACAAGCGCCGCTCCCGTGTACTACACTTGCTGGTGACGTTTCGCAGCGAGGCACTCATGCAAAGCAATATTATTGGCACCACGATGCCGGTGCTCGAATTCATCCTTGAGCCGAACGAAGCCATCATCTCCGAGGCCGGTGAGCTTTCCTGGATGGGCGCGTCGATTCAAATGACGACACATACGCAGATGGCGGGCGGCGGCGGTTTTTTCGGCGCGATTCGTCGGGTCGCCGGCGGCGGAAGCTTGTTCATGACCGAGTATCGCGCCTACGCGAGCGGCTGGCGAACTCGCCTTCGCCACAAAGGTCCCTGGACATATTCTGCCGATCCCGGTGGGCAACGGAAACGAATACCTGGTCCATCGCCACGGCTTCCTTTGCGCCACGCCGGAGGTTCAGCTCGGGGTCGGATTTCAACAATCGCTGGGCGCGGGGATCTTCGGCGGCGACGGCTTCCGGTTGCAGCATATTGGCGGAGCGGGTACCGCCTGGATCGAGCTCTCGGGCGAGGTCGTCACCAAAGATCTTCGCGCCGGCGAGACCTTGCGAGTGCATCCCGGCCATGTGGGTGCGTTCCAGACCAGCGTGAACTTCCAGATCGCGCGCATTCCCGGAATCAGCAACATGATTTTTGGCGGCGACGGCATCTTTCTGGCCGCGCTTACCGGCCCCGGCCGGGTCTGGTTGCAATCCCTGCCGATCTCCAAACTGGCGCACGCGCTGATCGAGTATCTGCCCAGTGGGAGAGAACAACGCACCGAAGCCGGGGTGGTCGGGGGGATTGTGGGGTCGATCCTGGGTGGGATGAAGTAGGGCATGGATTGACCGGCCCGCCCGCCCTTCACAGGGTGCGCCACGAGGCTGGATTCCGGTAGAATCTATTCTCGGGTGTTTCGCAAACCCGGCAGAACCACCGGGTGGAGGGTCATGAAAACTTACTCCTTCGCAATCAGGGCCGTTGCCGTTCTTATATCGGTATGGTCCGCTTCGGCAGCCACGACTGCATATGTTCCCGTGTGCTGCAACACTCCATCCAACGTGTCCATCGTCGACACCGCGCAGAACCGGGTAGTGGGATCGTTCCCCGCGGGCAAAGGCAGCTATGCCGTAGCGCTCCCCAATGCGGCTACGGCGTGGGTGACCAACGCCGTCGACAAATCGGTCTCAATTCTTTCGCTGTCCAAAGGGACTTTGCTCGGGACGATTCCCCTGAAGCTGCAGCCCTGGCTGATCAAGGCCAGTCCCGACGGCAAGCGAGTCTATGTCGTAACCGGCATGTTCACGGGCAACCTGGAGGATTACAGCTCGTATCTGACGGCATTCGACTCGGCAACGGGCGCGTCCGTCGGTTCCGTGCCGCTTCCCAACGACGGCCTGGCGAATCCCGGGCTGGCCATATCGGCCGATTCGAGCCGGGTCTATGCCACCTTTGACAGCCAGACCATCGTCGTCTACGACGTTGCGACCGGCGCCACCGCCTTCACATGGCAAACCACGCGCGCGCTCACCTGGACAGCAGCGGGGACTCTGACGCTTTCGCCCGACGGCAGCATTCTCTACACCGCAGGCCAGGTACTGACGGCCATCAACACGACCAATGGAGCGGTTGCGGGAACGGTCGCGCCGCCCGGTGCTTCACAGGTTTATTCCTTTGTGGGCAGCGCCATCACGCCGGGTGGCACGACCCTGTTTGCGAGCTACGCCGCACAAATCGGGACAGGAGCGGGGGTAGCAGCGATCGATACAGCGACCATGGCGGTGACGGCGAGCGCGAATCTGGGGGGCGAGCTCCAGCAGCCGATACTTTCCGCCAACGGCGCCACGCTCTACATACCGGATGCGGTTGATTCTCTGTTGTATTCGGTGAGCACTTCCAGCCTGGCCGAGACCGCCGCAGTTGCTCTCGAAGGTAGTCTTGCCACTGCAACGCTTACTGAGAACGGTCAATATCTGTTGGTACCGAATTCGTCGACGGCCGGCATTGTGGCAGTCGATTCGGTGAGCTTCCAAATGGCTGCCGCGGTGGGCGTGGCCGGTTCGCCGACAACCGCCACGGCTCCTGCCGGTTTCAGCCGGATCTTTGTGGGCGGCACGCAATCCAACAGCATTTCCGAGCTCGACCCGGCCACGAACAAGGTCGTGGGTACGCTCTCGGCGGGTGAATTGAGCCAGTCGGTGACGGGCGACAATCCGGTGGCCATTATGGTGACCCCGAATGGGCAGCAGATCTACACAGCGGGCAGCGACTTTCAATCGTCCCTGACCGAGATCGACGTGACCACGGGGAAGGTCAACGGAGTGCCCTGTCTGGCAGGGGGCGGATGCGAAGTCTCCACGATGACCGCGCTGCCGGACAGCAGCCGTGTATACCTGGCGGGATTTCCCTATTCGTTTGGCCGGGCCAGGCCCTTCTTCTATGTCGTGGATACTGCGACCAAAGCAGTGATCGCAGCGCCCACAGTCAGCGCCATAGGGCAGATGGCAGCGTCTCCCTCGGGGAAATCCGTTTACATGTCGACGGGTTCCGCCATTGCAGTTCTCGACACGAGCAGCAATGCGTTCACGAGTTCGCTCGCGATCAGCGGGGCAGGCGCGCTGGCGTTCTCGCCGGACGGATCGACGCTGTACGCGGCGGTGGGTTCGACACTGGACGTCATTGCTACGTCAACGGGCATGATCACGGGCGGCTTCAGTCTGGGCTCCGGAACTGCCGGAGCGGTCTCCGTTTCGCCGGATGGCAGCCAGGTATGGGTGTCGATCGCGAAGAGCAGTTCCGTATTGGTGATCGAAACCGCTACCGCCGTCGTGACAACGCTCACGCTGCCCGGAACGGTGAGTGGCGTCGCCTTCGGCGTGCCGTAAGGCATCAAGCGGTTCCTCGATAGCCTTGCTGTTCCTACGGAACAAGTTGGGTGCTCTTGTCGTGCTGCTGCGCGAGCAGCTTGAGGCGCACCGCCTGCGCGCATTCATCTTCGATTTTGAAATAGCGGGCCACCGCGATGGCGCCGACGTCGAGGGGATGCGCCTCGCCGGGTCGTCGGTCGGCCAGCATCCTGAGCCTGGGCGCCGCATTATCGAACTGAGACTGGTTTCCCATGATAATTGTGGCGCCGGCGGCGGCCGCGATAGCCGCAAATTTCTGTTCTGAAGCAAGGTAAGCGTCAAAATGCGGCACGTCGTTCGGAAAATTGAATTCGGTACCGCCTGAATAAGCGACCGTCAGCGGCTTGCCGCGGTCATGCACCTGGAAGATCCCGGAGATCGTCCCTGGCGTGTGGCCGGGCATCAGATATATGGTTACCGTTCTTCCGCCGAGCGTGATCTTCATGCCGTCAGTGGCGACGATGTCACGCCTGGGCTTGCCCTTAGGAAAACCATTGACGGATTGGTCGACCATGTCCCAGTCGCCCGCTCCCATCACAATATGCGCGCCATAGCGTTCCTGCATCAGTTTCGCGCCGCCGACTTCGTTTTCATGGGCATGGGAAATAATGACGTATTTCACCTTAGCGGCATCGAGGCCAAGCTTTTTCAGGCCCTCGACGATTACCCCCTCCGCATCATAAACGCCCTGCGTGTCGTATAGGATGATTCCGTCGCTCGAGGTCAGAGCCCAGGTCGAACGTGTAGGCGTACCCATCCAATACAAGTCGTCAAAAGCCTTCTTCGGTTCAAGATATGTGCTTGCCCGATCGGGGTTCATCCTGGGCGCCGGCGCGTCCGGCCGGGGAGCGGCGTTCAGCGGGGCGACGCAAAGCGCGGTGACCAGACCGTAGAAATCGGGGGTGTCGTCGCGGCCCCCCGCGGCGTTCTTGCCGGCTGCAAGATGGCCTTCGATCGAATCCGCCGCAGACAGCGCAATCTGCGCGTCGGCAACGCCCATGAAGGAGACGACAGCGAGCGCGCAAGTAATGCTCCATTCTGAAATACGCATACGTTTTCCAAATTGCAGTTTCGGACACTTACTTCTGGCGTTCGAACCTGAAGTCACCAGCCACATGACCCTCAATCACAGCGGTCGCGATCCCATGGTCGTCCCGGATGAACCGATACGTCAGCCCGGTGCCGGAAAAGCTGACTTCCGACTGCGGAAAGATACGCTGCTTCGGCCCTCCCTCCACGCTGATGTACAGCGCGCCGCCGGAGAAACTAACCTCAACCGTGCGGAGGCTCTGGATATACCGCCCCTTGTAGACGCCCACATATTTCGCCATGACTTCGGGAGCGACTCTCACCGCCGATTTCTCGTCATCCGAGAGCTTGCCGACCCAGTGTTCCTGTCCGTTATCGGTATTTTCATTGCAGACATCTTCGAGCATCTCGGTGTCGGCAACCAACTGCGCGCGAACCGGCACCGTCCAATCCTTCAGGTAGGCCCCCGGATCGTGGAACGTCGCCATTATCTCCAAGTGGCCGAAATCGGTGCGCCGGTAGCGTTCCGTCACGTGCAACGCTTCTGTGTGAGGATAGCCGTCGAGGAGCCATGTCCGGTCATTGAATCCCGCACTCTCGACCACCAGCGTATCCCCGTCCCAGTGGCCTACCGCGTATCCCATCCAGCTCGGGTTGGGATTGGTCTCCAGTGCGCGGCCGTCCATGAAGATCTGACGGTAGATGAGATCCGCGTACAGGAGGGCGATCATCGTGGGCGTTTGCATGAACCTCATCATTTCCCCCCCGCGTGCGCCAGTGCTGTAGCCCGGACCCTGGGGCAGACACCGGTAGGCCGGGTTGTCCCTACCGAAGTTCTCGGCGCGCTGCCGAATTAACGCCTGCGCCCAAGGCTGAACGTCGGCGGGCTTGAGGTCCCCGGCATTGCGGATGAGGATATTGCCAACCGCCGCATCGATGGGCGTGGTCCACAGGCCCGTAAAGTCAGGTCGGCCATCGGCGGTGCGCGGAGCCGGGGCCGTCAGGTTGGGTTTACCGTCGGCAGTCCGCGGAATCCCCGGCGTGCGGAAGTCGAGCCATTGGGCGCATAGTGAAACCGGGAACAGCCATAGGGCTGCCGCAATCGTGATTCTGTCCATAAAGATTTCTCCTGCCTGCTACCGTCCTCGTAGTTTCGTCGTAATCGCCTGGGCGAGATTATATAATGCAGCATCAAGGCGGGCGGCTCGTTCCTTTGGAACTGAGGAGCCATGGAACGCATTCTCCGACGCGGCCTAAGAGCGCGGTAAGTGAATCTAAATGGTGGGATCGAGAAGACTCGAACTTCCGACTTCTTCCGTGTCAAGGAAGCGCTCGAACCAACTGAGCTACGAGCCCACAGAGGGAAATCTCATCCTGGAGTCCGCCCGCCCAGGTCGCTGGAGATGATCTGGCAGCGGAAAAAGACAATGTGGCCACGGATTCACGCGGATTCACATAGATAAGAAAAAAGGCAATAGCTGAAGTAGGCGCTGCGAAGCCAGGCAGACGACAAAAAACGATCGTCCGCCCCACGGTTCTGTCAGGGCCGGCGCGCACTTATCCCACGGCGGGCGGTAAAGCAATCTTCGGAGGTCAAAGAACCTCCGACAAAAGGACGTCGGCGCGGCCGGGGGTCAGTTTGGTTAAACTGCTGGCCAGAAGCGACTCATTGACAACGGCCGCATCGTGGGGACAAGGTGGGCCGTTCGTCTGCGACGGACGACGGCCGCCAATGAATTGAGCGGTATCTACAGGACCAAGTGTGCCCGCGATGTTGATAGCGCGAGGTAAAATCCCGTTTCGACAACTCCCACCCTCTGGTACCGAAACTCTACGTCTTTCGCTTGAGTCGATGCTATTCAAGCCAGCCTGAATGTTCTTCCGTCGGAAGCCTCCTCGTACAGCAACCGTAAGCGCTCAACAGGACCGGAAGTCCAGTTTCACCTCAATTCGACGTTTCCTGGCCAGGAAATACTGAGAGCGGCCGGCAAAGATCCGCTCCCGATTGGAAAGTAGCATGGAGGGTGGGAAAAGGCGTGCCGGGAGGGTCCGGCGGATGAGGGAGCTGGTTTGGTTAAAGGGTTTTGATTCAGCGAGATGCGGTCAGGAGAAATATATTTTTGGAAATTGTCACCGCCCACGGCGGCGCCATAACAGTGGATAAAACTGGCGTTTTGTAGCGCGCATTTCGAGGCGACATCATGCTGCAATCCTGCGGTTTGTTCTTTGGCATCAAGGTCGGACGATCACAGTACAATAGAAAAAATCTATTTGACAAATAAAAAATCTTGTTACTGTCGCCCCGCTCGTGGTATCTATAGGGCTGAAGGAGGTGTTCCCCGTATGAACACTAAACGAGAGCAAAAAAAGAACCAACAGACGAAGGCCCAAACCGGGCGCAAGCCGAAGAACCAGAAACAGCCTCACGAACAGGACCTCGGTGATCACCCCAAAACCGGCCAGGTATGATCACTTCAAAACCGGCCAGCCTAGCGACTCAGGACAACATTGTTTGTAGCGCAGTTTGGTCTTTCGGTGCAAGTATCTGTGCTCCAGGCTCGGTATACTGACCTTACCTGGGCGGAGGATACGGCAACGCAGGGATGCGACCGGAGCGCCGACCCAGCGGCCGGAATGGCGGGGCGACGCGAGTCGCCCCAAGTCACTACTGGGGAGATCTTGACCAAGGTCCTTGCACGTGAAGCAGGGTTGCGGAGAGTTCCATTGCTTCGAGTCGCGAGATGCCGTGCTGTTGTGCCATGGCCAGCGGGTGCTGCTCCTCTTCGAGGATGAAGAGCGGGCGTGTGCCGGCCGGTTGAATAACAATCCGCAGCGTCAGGTTTAACGTTTCCGGGTATACAGATAGGGAATTTGCCAGCCGAGCTTTAAAGGGACCCCTGCGCGTTTCTCTGCCTTCTTCCTGCCAGGATTCTGAGATCTCATTGAATATTTCTTCCTTGACTGAGGCCCAAAGGCCCCAGACGAACACCTCACTACTGTCGAGTATCGCGATTTCGAGGCAGCCTCGGATAAAGTACCACTCTTCGTCGATGATGCACTGGTCTGAGCTGATCAGAGCGCGGGCGCCGCGATCAGATTCGGACATGTTGGCATACATGTCCGGAAAGTCTGCGGCGAAACTCTGGGGAACTCCTTCGTGGGTTTGACCACATGTGCGGCAGACGAAATTAGGCTCGACCATCTATATAGATCTTCGCAGGAACATTCTGGCCGTAAGGCGATAAATCCCAGGGGTTTGGGGACAGCGTCCCCAAGTAAAAAGAGAGTTTCGGTCCTTACGATGTTGGTGCGGTCTTGGTGCGCCAGCTTCGAGGGCCGCACTTGAGCACGTGACCGTGATGCAGGAGGCGGTCGAGCATTGCAGAGACCGCGGCCACATCGCCGAGCAGTTTTCCCCAGTCTTCAACGGGACGATTCGATGTCAGTAGTGTGCTGGCGCGCTCGTAGCGGCGCATGACGATCTCCAGCAGGTCTTCCGCGGCCGTCATCGGCAGCTTTCGCATTCCG
Source organism: Terriglobia bacterium (assembly GCA_963764845.1). Taxonomy (GTDB): domain Bacteria; phylum Acidobacteriota; class Terriglobia; order Bryobacterales; family Bryobacteraceae; genus BOG-234. The sequence continues at coordinate 650,249 of CAVXUE010000005.1, forward strand.
AAGTCGTCGATGATCAGCAGAGGCACTGTGGTGAGTGACTCCATGAACTCTTTGCGCGTACCGTCGGCAACCGCCTCGGCCAGATCATCGAGCAGTACGTGTGTTTCCCGGTATAGGACGCGATAACCCTGTTGAATGGCCGCCTGTCCGATGGCTTGGGCCAGGTGGCTCTTGCCGGTGCCGCCGGGCCCGAGAAACAGCGCGTCCTCCCGCTTTCCGATGAAGGTACATGTGGCCAGATCGAATACCAGACTACGATTCATCTTTGCGTTGAAGGCAAAGTCGAAGTTATCCAGCGTTCTGTTCGGATCACGGAAAGCTGCTTGTTTGCGCCGTCTTTCCAGTAGCCGATCACCTCGCCTGGTCAGTTCGTCCGTGACCAGGCACGAGATCAGATCGATGGGAGCCATGGCCTCGGCCTGAGCCTGGCGCAGTCTGGTTTCGAGCACCGCGGCCATACCGCCGAGCCGCAGTTGCCCTAATGCACGTTGTAATTCGATGAGGTTCATTCCTTGCTCTCCTGATTGGTCTTGTTGTCGATGAAGTCGCGATACAGCGTGAGTTGCCGAATGAGAGGATCGATCTGCCGCAAGTTCAGCGGCAGTTGCGGATTCCGCTCCAGATAACGGCGCACGAACGGGTAATCGCAGACGCCGACTTCGAGCGCTACGGTGCAGGCGTCGTCTACTCGCGCCACGCCGTACTTTTTGCCTAAATGCAGCACGCCCAAAATGCGCCGTACCGCGACCTCGCCCTGAGCCTGGTACATGCCACGGCAAAGAACGCCGATCTGTGATCCGGCCTTATCGGCGCGGCAGAGCAGTTGCTGCGTGCCGGTGGGGGTCTTGCGGGATCGGTCTTCGTCTTTTATGCGATGACCGCCGCGCTTCTGGTGCATGTGTTCGCGCAACAACTGGCCGTTCTGCGGATCGATCAGGCGCACCTGCCGGGAATCCCACTGCACCTGCACTCGTCTGCCGATCCATCCGGGAGGGGCGCTGTAATAAGCGGCTTCAACCTCCACACAGCCGTCCAGATGAACCGTTCGCTCGCCATACAGGTAGTAACGGAACGGCTCGACTGGCAACTCCAACAAAGACGGCCGTTCTTCAGCGAACATAACCGCGACTTGGCGTTTAGTGGTGCCGTGAATGCGCGTATCTGCCCAACGCTCTTCCCAGTGATCCAGATAGGTTTGCGCCTCCTCAAGAGTTTCAAAGCGCAGGCCCTTCAATGGCGTCTTCTGCGCATGTCCGACGCCGCTTTCCACTTTCCCTTTCCGATCCGGATGCCCGATGCGACATGGCAGAGGTACAGCGCCGTAGTGCCGGAGCATGTCGCTATACACCGGGTTGAGCGTGGGGTCGTATATGTCGGGAGTAAGAACGCCTTCGCGCAGATTATCGAGGACGACAACGCGGGTGACACCACCCAAACGACGAAAGGCTTTCTCGTGCAGTTCTGCCCAGGTTTGCGAACTGGACCGAAACACCAGCAGACGAACTGACTTCCGGCTGTAGCCGAGAGTCAGGACGAACAACCGTGTTCGCCGATACTTGCCGCTCTGCGGATCGCGGACCATCGGGCCATCGCCATAATCGACCTGCGCCTCTTCTCCGGGCGAGGTCTCGATTACGGCACATGCTTCCCGGTGTGGGCTTCCGTGCAACTTGGAGACAAACCGCCTGACGCTCTGGTAGCCGCCGGCGAAGCCGCAGGTATCCACTAACTCCTGCCAGATCGCCATGGCGTTTCGTCCACGTGAGACCCCCAGTTCGATCACGTCCCGGTAAGGTATGCAGGCGCTGGACGAAGGACTGCGGCCGGGCGGGGGACCTGATTTTGCCTCCGCCAGAGTGGCCGATTCCCCGCCGGAGTCGGTGATCACCTCACTCTGGCTGGCCGGTTTTGCGCACGCGGGGTCGGTGATCACCTCGTCTTCCCGGCTGGCCGGTTTTGCCGGAATGATCTGGCCGCGCGGCGCCCGCATGGCGACGCCCGCAGCCTTCAGGTAGACGGAGATCGTCTCACGACGTACCCCGATGGCCTTCTGTATCTGTCGCAGCGACCATCCCAGCCGCCCCAGCGCCACTGCTTGCTGTTTCTTTTCTTCGTTCAAGACATTGCTCACGGGGACGAAGGATAACTTCCCCCATCCGGTCAATGTCCTGAGTCGCTATGGCTGGCCGGTTTTCAGGTGATCACGGCTGGCCGGTTTTGGGTGTTCACCGAGGAACAGGAGCGTCTCGAAACGCGAATGTTCGACTAAAGTGCCCACCGCAAGTCCATTGCGCTTTTGACTGGATGAGTTCCCTCCTGCGGCAGCGCAGGAGGGGCGCTCCTCAGCACAACCCGGTCGATTTCCGGCTGCCTCCACCTACATCAAGCCACTGATTGTTCGGACGTCTTCAGCAGTGGTAGCGCGGGTTTTGGTGCAGAAGCAGTTCCGAGGCGGTGCAGTCCCGTTGGGGCGAGAGCCGGGCAGGTAGACGCCAAATCACCTTGCCCGGCTTTTTTCGTTTTACCTTACCGGTTATTCACTCGTTGCGGAATCCCGAGTGATATGCCATGCTCCCCTATTGGCTACTTTGTGGAGCAGATTTATCTGGTGGCTCTATCACGACCAGAACGCAGCGGCCACTTTGGTGCAGGCTGTTTCGGCTGCCATCACCGCTTGTGTAACGGCTGTTCTCTGTGGGATAGCGCCCGGTGGACGGGCGCGCCCCTCCGACTCACGCGCATCGATCTTTCGCCCGCCGCCGATCCCGGAAAGCCCGGCGAAGGCTTTCGGAGCGCTTTCGCAGGCCTTTACGCTGGTTTACTTTCAGGCCCAACCAACGGACCCAAATCAGCGATAACTGACACCATTTCAATAGTTTAGAATGGTGGGCTCGAGAAGACTCGAACTTCCGACCTCTTCCGTGTCAAGGAAGCGCTCTAACCAACTGAGCTACGAGCCCACAGAGGGAAATCTTAGTATAACAGTCACTTCTTCCGCGTCTCATCCATCCATTGATAGATTCTGCGCACGCCTCGAAGATCCGCGCCCGGGCCCAGGATGTCGGGGAAATCCTTCTTATGCGCGGTGAGATCGACGCGCTTCGCCGCGTCTTCCGCCGCAACGCCCTGCCTGCAGCAAGGCAGCCACCTGAGCCGTCACATCCTTCAGATAACTCTGGAAGGCCGTAATGATGCTCTTGTCGAGAAAAGGCCGGCCATGGCCCGGCAGTACCAGGCTGAAATCCAGCTTCTTCAGCGTTTCGAGCGTGACGATCCATTCCTCGAAATACGCGTCGCCATATAGGCGATGCGGGCGGCTTCGTCCATGTCACCGGTGCCGACAATACGCTCTTTGGGGAGGTAGACGAACGTGTCGCCGCCAGACTCAGCAGTACCGGAAGCATGCTTTGGATTCTACTCCGTCTGGATTCTACTCCGTAATCGCCACGATCGTGCCCGGCGAATTGCCCTCCAGCCGGTTATTCACGAAAATGAATGCGGGCCTCCCGTCCGCCCGCGCGATATCGATCAGTTCCCGCAGCCCGCGCCGCACCGGCTCGTTGACTTCCTGCACGCGATCGTAGGGCGCGAATTGCCGCACCGCGTCCTCATACGGACGCCCCCGCCGCAGCAGCGCTCGCGCCACGATCAAATCCGCGGTGCGCGAATCCGGCATCGCGATCTGCTCCGCGATCTCCGGCATGCGCGACCACGCGTTATAAACATGCGTGACGCCATGCGCCCGCAGGCAGGCGAAATAATCGGGCGAGCAGAAATTCCGCATTGCGGATCTCGACCGCGAACCTCCACCCCGCCGGCAATCGCGCGAGGAAATCGTCCAGCGCTTTGACGAATTCGCGCTCCGATCCTGCCGAAGCGCACCGAACTCGAAAATCAGCACGCCGACCTGATGCCGATAAGGCTCCAGCGCGCGCAGAAACGCCTGCTCGAAAAGAGCGAAATCGAGAAACGTCGGGATTTTCCAGCCCCGCCAGCGCGCCATAGCGCGGATGCACCGGCCACGCCGGAACCGTGATCTGCTCCGGGACCTTGAAGCCCCAGCGGAAGGCAGTCGGGAGTCTGCCGGAACAGCTTCGCCCAGAACGTATCGGCCGGGAATTGATAGAACGAGAAATCGCCGCAGACCGCCGGAAACACGGTCGCGTATTCGCTCAGGCAGGTTTCTTCAAACAGTCTTTTCGAGAAACGCCCGCGCACCCGATAGCGCGACCGCGAGATAGATCTGGCCCAGCCAGCCTTCGTATTTCCAGGAACTGCCGCCGATGAAAATGCCGCGCGTCGCCAGCCGGTTCAACCGGTCGCGCAGACCGTCGCGATCGAACGCGCGGCTTCTCGTCAAGATCGAAGAGCGTGTCCACCGTATAACACAGCCCGGGCCGGGATATCTAATAAGCCTGCATCACCCGATAACCCCAGGGATCGGCGCCCGCTTCGATCACGCCGCCCGGCGTGACCCGCACCATGCCCGGCGCCGAGCCGCTCGACCAGCGCGAACGCGTGCCGATCTTATGCCCGCGATTGGCCAGATCCTGCAATACATTCTGCGGCGTGCGGTCGTCAAGCTGCAGATCGCCCGGATTCATCGCGTGGTTGTCGAAGCTCGAAACCAGATGGCGCGTCTCGAAACGCGGCTGCTCGATCGCCTGCTCCGCATTCATGCTGAACAGGACCACATCGAACAGCATCTGCATCAGCGCCTGCTCCTGGTTATCGCCGCCGGGCGTCGAAAGCACGATCCAGGGCGTGCCGTCGGTGTGCGTAACCAGCGTCGGGCTCAGCGTCACGCGCGGCCGCTTGCCGCCGGCCAGCTCGTTCGGATTCCCGCGGACCAGCAGGAAGCTCTGCGCGCGTTCCGTCAGCGGAATTCCGGTGTCGCCCGCAATCACCGACGGCAGCCAGGCGCCCGGAAGGCGTCGCCGAGAACATGATGCCGTCCTTATCGATCGCATCCACGCAGGTGGTGTCGTGCGCCATCAGAAAATCGTCGATCTTCGTGCGCACGATTTCCGACTGCGAAGGATGAATCCCGACGCGATCGCCCATCTTCCGGGCAGAAATTCCAGCGAAGCGTTCTGCCCGATCAGCTTGCGGCGCTCCTCGGCATACTTCATCGAAAGCAGTTCTTCGGTCGGCACTTTCACGAACTTCGGATCGCCGTAGTACGTGTCGCGATCCGCATACGCCAGTTTCAGCGCTTCCACCAGCGTGTGGATGTAATCGGCCGAATTCAACTTCATCGCCGTCAGATCGATGCCGTTCAGAATGTTCAGCGCTTCGATCATGGTGGGGCCCTGGCTCCAGAAGCCCGGCTTATAAACGCGCGCGCCGTGGAACTCGGTCGAAACCGGCATCTTCCGGCGTCAGCTTGAACGCCGCCATATCGTCATAGCGCAGCAGTCCCTGATGCGCGCGGCTGAACTCGTCGATCTTTTTCGCGATCTCGCCGCGATAGAAGTAATCGCGCACCGCGTCGATCGCGGCCGCACGGCTTTCTCCCGCCGCCAGCGCTTTCTTCTCCGCATCGACCATGCCGCGGATCGAGCGCGCCAGATCCGGCTGATGGAAAATCTCGCCGGGCAGCGGGGCGCGGCCATCGGGCATGAAATGCTTCTCCGAAGTCGGCCACAGCGTGAAGAATTCGCGGCTGGCCTGGATCGATCCCGAACGCTGTTCGTCGATCGCCGACCCGTCGGCAAATTCGAGCGCGGGCTCGACCACTTCGGTAAACGACTTCGTGCCGTATTCGCGCAACGCGACCAGCGAAGCTTCGGGCAGACTCGGCACCAGCGCGGCCATGATTCCGGCCACCGGAACCATGCCCTTCAAGCCCGTTCTTCTCCGGCGGTTCCAGAATCTCGCCCAGCTGCAGCGGGCGATTGCGGTAGAAATCGGCCGTCGCCAGCTTCGGCATCGTGCCCACGCCGGCGATGGAATGCACCTTGCCGTCTTTCGTGCGGATCAGGATCGGCGCTTCCCCGCCCCATCCGACGTGCGAGTACTCCGTGGTCGCGGCGGCGAAGATGCTCGCGACGCCGGCATCCACCGCATTGCCGCCCGTATAAGTACATGCGCATGGCGGCGTCGGTTGCATAGCCGCTGCCGGCCGCGATGGCGCCGTGCGTTCCGCGCGCGGCATATTGCGCGGGACGTTCGGGCGCCCGCTGCGCCAGCACGACGCTGAAGAAACATAGACCCGAAAGCGTGGAAATGAGAAATGCGGAATGAAGTTTCATGAAGTTATTCCGGATGCTTATAATAATGGCTGTTCCATGCCCCAGCCGCAACCAGTCCCCGAGCCGGAACGGGTAATCGACCGGGGAAATGAAGAGGCCATGCTCTATTGTCCCGTATGCTCGATGCGGCTGGAGAGCCGCAAGTGCAAGCTGTTTTGCGCGCAATGCGGCTATTACATGAGCTGCGCCGACTACTACTGAGCGGCAAGAGAACCGTCAGTTTTTTGACAGTTTCGCGGGGAAGTGGCAAATTCGTGACGCCTGGGCGCTCCACCCCGTATTGACCTCATCGGCCGCGCGTTCATTTTTTCCAATACTTTATCCGCCCTTTCAGCCGGGCCACGAGGTTCGGCCCAAAGGATGCCTTTGGCACGGGTCATGGACGCCGCGACCCTTCTCTACGCCCCATCCCCTCCCACGGCGATGCCGTTAACCCGAGAGGCGTGGAATCCCGATCGCAGAAAGCGGCATAAAGCCTGGAAGCGTTCTCTTTCTCTTTCTCCTGCCCCCGCCCCCGCCCCCGGCGCGCTTCAGAACGCGCGGAGAATATTCGACGACGCCCTTCGACATCATCTGGCCGGACGCATCGCCGCCGCCATCGCCGGATATGAAAGCGCCATTCAGCTCAAGCCGGATCACGCCGAGGCCTACAACAATCTGGCGGCGGCACTTCTGGCCCAGGGCCGACTCGAAGACGCGGTAGCGCGATACCGGAAGGCTCTTTCCCTGAAGCCGGACTACGCCGAAGCCCACAACAACCTCGCCGTCGCCCTGGTTGCCCAGGGCCGTGCCGTGGAGGCCTTGCCTTGCTACGAACGGGCCATCGCCCTGAATCCCGAGCGCGCCGATATCCACTACAATCTCGGCATTGCGCTCGCCTCACTGGGCCGACTCGAAGACGCCGCCGCGCGATACCGGCACGCCCTCGCGCTCAAGCCGGACTACGCCGAAGCACATAACAACCTCGGTAGTGTCCTGGCGGCTCAACACAACACCACCGGCGCGACGGTTCATTTCAAGCAGGCGCTCGCGGTGAATGCCGGGCATTTTGAAGCGCAAAACAACCTCGGCAACGCTTTCCGGGATCAGGGCCGGCTCGATGAGGCGCTCTCTCACTATGGCCGCGCGCTTGAAATCCGCCCCGCCAGTGCTGAAGCCCATTACAATCGCGCGATCCTCAAGACTTTCCATCGCGGCGATCGCGATCTGCAGGCGCTGGAGGCGCTCGCCGGCCGCGGCGACGTGCCGCCGGGCAACGCTCTCTTCATTCATTACGCGCTCGCCAAGGCCCTTGAAGAAAGCGGGGACTACGACCGGGCGTTTGCTCACCTGCGCAGAGGCAGCGACCTGAAGCGCGCACGGATCCCCTACGATGAAACCGCCGCTCTGGCGTTTTTCAAGCGCATTGCCGCGGTGTTCGACGCCAGCCTGTTCGATCGTTTTCGGGGAGAAGGCGACCCGTCGCGCATCCCTGTGTTTGTGCTCGGAATGCCGCGCTCCGGCAGCACGCTGATCGAGCAGATCCTTGCCAGCCATCCAGGGATTCACGGCGCCGGGGAAATCGAAGATCTTGCCGCAGCCGCCGGAGCCGCGTTTCCGGAATTCGTCCCCTTCCTCGATGGGGCCGCCCTTTCCCGGAAGGGCCGGCGTTACACGGATGGCCTGCCGCGTCTCGCGGATGGCCGGAGCCTGGTCGTCAACAAACTGCCCGGTAACTTTCTCCTGATCGGCCTGATCCGGCTGATCCTGCCCAACGCCCGGATCATCCACACCGTGCGCAATCCGGTCGATACCTGCGTGTCCTGCTACTCCACGCTGTTCACGTCAAGCCAGGTCTTCAGTTACGAACTGGGAGAACTGGGCCGTTACTACCGAGGCTACAGCGAACTGATGGCTCACTGGCATTCGGTGCTGCCGCCCGGCGCCATGCTCGATGTGGTTTATGAGGATGTGGTAAACGACCTCGAAGGCGAAGCCCGCCGGTTGATTGAATACTGCGGATTGCCCTGGGACGACCGCTGCCTCAGCTTCCACAAAACCAGCCGGCCCGTTTATACCGCGAGCGCTGTCCAGGTGCGCCAGCCGCTCTTCCGAAGTTCGGTTGACCGCTGGCGCAGATTCGAGTCCAGCCTGGGTCCGCTGCTCGATGAGTTGGGCGATCTCGTACCGGGCCGGTCGAGGGCTGCATCGGCTGGCTAAACAGCTACCGGCTCAGGCTCAAGCCGGCAGGATGGGTTGCGACTGAAATGCGTGGCGCACGCGCTTTGCGGAAGAAACCGGTGTCGGGAAATTCGACACGGCACGCTGGAGAGCGTGCGCCACATCGGTCAAGGTAGAGGAGCGATCTACCTTTTGCGGATCGTCTGACCCTCCAACCCGGCCAACATCTCCGCCATACTCATCCGGGTAACCGGATCCCGTAATTCCGGATTCAATTCCGCCAGCGGCGCCAGCGTGAATCGCCGCTCGCGATAACGCGGATGCGGAATCCCCAGCTCCTCCGTCTTCACTACGGAATTTCCGTACAGCAAGATATCGATATCGATCGTGCGCGGGGCATTTCGAACCGTTCTCTCACGCCCGAGACCCCGCTCGATTTCCCCGATCCGGTGCAGCAACTGCTCGGGAAACAGCTCCGTCTCGAACTCCGCCACGATATTCAGAAACCAGCGCTGTTCGCGCAATCCGATGGGCTCGGTTTCATACAGGCTCGAAACGCGGACCAGCCGCAGATCGGGACCGTTTAAAGCATCCAGCGCGGACTTGAGCAGAGTTTCGCTATCGCCCACATTCGATCCGAGGCCCAGGTAAACGATCGTCAAAACAACTCCGGCTGACTCACACCCCCGAAGCGCCGCGGCACTTTGAAGTAGTCGTACGCGCCCTCGGTGGCAATACGACCGCGCGGCGAGCGATGCAAAAACCCGAGCTGAATCAGATAGGGTTCGTAAACCTCCTCGATCGTCTCCGCTTCCTCGCCGATCGATGCCGCAATGGTCCCGATCCCCACGGGACCGCCCCCGAATTTTTCCAGCACGGTGCGCATGATCTTCTGATCGATCTCGTCCAGCCCGAACCGGTCGACCTCAAGCAGATTCAGAGCCGTCTGCGCGATATCCGCATCGATCTTGCCGTGTGCGCGCACCTGGGCGAAATCCCGCACGCGCCGCAGCAGACGGTTCGCGACACGCGGCGTCCCCCGCGCCCGGCGCGCAATCTCCTCCGCGCCCGCGTCGTCAATCGGCGTGTCGAGCAAACGCGCCGAACGCTCGACAATCGTCTTCAGCTCCGGGACATCGTAATGATTGAGACGCAGCACCAGCCCGAACCGCCCGCGCATCGGGCCGCTCACCAGTCCCTGCCTCGTCGTTGCGCCGATCGCGGTGAACTTCTGCAGCGGAATCGAGTGCGTGCGCGCTCCCGGCCCCGTGCCGATCAGGATGTCGAGGTGAAAATCCTCGAGCGCCGAGTAGAGCATCTCCTCCACGTCCGGCAGCAGCCGATGAATTTCGTCGATGAAGAAAACCTGGCGCGCCTGGATGCCGCTGAGAATTCCCGACAGATCCAGCTTCTTCTGCAGCACCGGGCCGGACGTTTGCTGGAACCCCACTTCCAGTTCCTGCGCAATGATCGAGGCGAGCGTCGTCTTGCCCAGACCGGGAGGACCGTAGAGCAGCACGTGATCCATCGCTTCGCCGCGTTTGCGCGCCGCATCGATGGCGATCTGCAGATTTTCCTTGAGCCGCTGCTGCCCGGTGAAATCCACCAGACGCCGCGGACGCAACGCGGCTTCGAGCTGCCGCTCGTCGTCGTTGCCGCTTGCCGAAACCAGCCGCTCCGCCGCCATATTCGTTCAGTTTCTCAACGCGCCAGTTCCAACGCTTTCCGGAACAAGGGCTCGAACTCTTCCGGCGCACCGCCCGCCCGCGCCTTCCGCACGGCCGCCTCCGCCATCGGCCGTGCGCAGCCCAGATTCAGAAGCGCCGAAAGCACATCCTCATCGAGCCGTGAAAGCGAGGGAGCAGCCGAACCCGGCTGGTCATCCGCCGGCGCCGGCAGCTTGTCGCGAAGCTCCAAAACCATTCTCTCGGCCGTCTTCTTTCCCACGCCGGGAATCCGCACCAGTTTCTCGATTTCGTTTCTCCGGATCGCCGCGAGAAGATCCGCTGTGGGCATTCCGCTGAGCACCTTCACCGCGAGACCGGGCCCGATCCCGCTTACCCCGATCAGCTTTTCAAACAGATTTTTCTCGTCCGCCGTCAGGAATCCATAGAGCGCCAGGATATCCTCGCGCACGTGCGTATAGATGCGCAGCCGGACCTCGCTGCCCACGTCCGGCAGCTTCGAAAAGGTCGAGATCGGAATGGTGACGTCGTAGCCGACACCGCCCGTTTCGAGGATCGCCTGGTTCGGAGTTTTTTCCACCAGCGTCCCCCGCAGCAGCGCAATCATGGGGATGGATTAAACATTGTACATGGCACGCCGCCGCTTCTTCGTCGATCGCGTCCGCAACGGGCAGGCTGAAATCACCGGTGAAAACGCCCATCACCTCACTCGCGTGCTGCGCGTGGAAGCGGGTCAGACGTTCGAAATCACCGATAACGAGCGCGCCTGGCTCGCCACCGTCGAAACCGCGCGCAGGGATCTTGTTCGCTTCACCGTCGGCGAAGAGATCCCCGCCGGACCGGAACTTCCCGACGTAACCCTTTACCTCGCGCTCATCAAATTCGACCGCCTCGAATGGGCTGTCGAGAAGGCGACTGAGCTCGGCGTTGGCCGAATCGTTCCGGTCGAAGCCAGTCGCAGCGAACAGGGATTGTTCGCCGGGGCGCGCAAACGCGTCGACCGCTGGAGGCGAATCGCACGCGAAGCAAGCGAGCAGTCGCGCCGTCTGCGCGTCCCGGAAATAGCCGATCCCGAGCGGCTTCCGGTGCGCGACGTTTCCACCCACCGTGTCTGGCTGGATGAACAACCTGGAGCAACGCCTCTCATCACCGCATTTTCACTGCGCCCGCGGGATTCCGTGGCGCTTCTGATCGGCCCCGAAGGCGGATGGGTCGAGGCCGAACGCAGCCAGTTCACCGACGCCGGATGGCAAGCTGCATCGCTTGGCCCTTCCATACTGCGTGCGGAAACCGCCGTCTGCGCGGCGCTGGCCGTCCTGTCGCAGATGTGGATGGCTTCGAACAGCGGCGGGTGAGATTTTCCCGGGGAATGCTCCTTCGCCGCCGTGACCGTTACAATCGAAACAGGCGGAACAAACCCTTACCCGTGTTTCTTGTCCAGGATCTCATCATTCCTTTCATCATCGTTTTAGCGCAGATCATCATCGCGAAGCTCTTTTTCACGCAGTGGAAAAAGCTTCTGCCGCCTCCGCTGTCGAGGCTGATTCTGTATGTGCTGTACGTTCTTTGGGGCGCAGTTGGCATCGGCACGCTGCTCCGTTACCCAGGCGTAATCTGGGCGCTGCGCTGGTCGTCCGTGGGGCTCCGCAGTGCTTTCAGCGCGTTCGGCAATGTCTGGGGGATGGTGTCCGTGATATCGCTGGGAGTCTATTACTCCTGGCGCTTTGTCACCCGCAATCTCCAGGTCGGACACTCTCCGGATCGCCGCAGACTGATTCATGCCGCCGGAATTGCCGCCGTAGCGGCCCCTTTCGCAGTCGCCGGATTCGGGGCGGTGGTCGGCCGGACCAATTTCCAGATCAAGGAAATCGATCTGCCCATACCGGGCCTCCATCCCGATCTCGAAGGCCTGCGCATCGGCCAATTGAGCGATCTTCACGTCAGCCCCTGGCTCAGCGTTCGCGAACTGGGCCGCGCGGTCGACATGCTGAATGAGCTGAAACCCCATCTGACGGTCGTCACCGGCGATCTCATCACTCAGGTGGGCGATCCGCTCGACGACACCATTCGCGAACTGGCGCGCCTTCGCGCCGACGCCGGCATTCTCGGCTGTCTCGGCAATCACGAGGTATACGCACGGTGCCAGAACTACGCCACGCGTAACGCGCGGTCTTATGGCATCGACTTCCTGCGCGGCGAAGCCCGCCTTCTGCGCTGGGGAAACGGCGCGCTTAACGTGGCGGGAGTCGATTACCAGCGGTCCGAGCGAATCAGACCCTATATCGAGGGAACGGAGAAGCTGATCGTTCCCGGCGCGGCTAATCTGCTTCTCTCCCACAATCCTGACGTTTTCCCGGTGGCTGTGCGCAAGGGTTTTGACGCCGTCCTGAGCGGACATACGCACGGGGGACAGGTGACCGTCGAAATCGTGAATCAGACTCTGAATCTCGCCCGCTTCTTTACGCCTTATGTCGCGGGTCTTTATCGGATCGAGGGCAGAAGCTGTTACGTCACGGCGGGAATCGGCACCATCACGGTACCGGTTCGCATCGGCGCGCTCCCGGAGATTACTCTTGCACGTTTGAGGAAAGCCTGACCCCAAGTGCGCTATCTCATCCTCAGCGATATTCACAGCAACCAGGAAGCGCTCGAAGCGGTCCTCGACAATGCGCAGGGAGACTACGACCGCATCGTCTGCTGCGGCGACCTCGCGGGCTACGGCGCCGACCCCAATCCGGTGCTCGACTGGGCGCGAGCCAACCTTCATGCCGTGATCCGCGGCAATCATGACCGCGGCTGCGCCGGCATGGAAGACCTCGAATGGTTCAATCCCTCGGCTCGCGCGGCAGCCCTGTGGACCATGGCTCAGCTCACGGAAGTCAATTTCCACTATCTGCGCTCTCTGCCCCCGGGCCCCCTCGCGGTCGATGGTTTCCAGCTGATTCACGGCTCGCCCGTGGACGAAGACGAATACCTCGTGTCCGTCGCCGATGCCCGCAATGTTTTTCCCTACCTCGAAAGTGAGATTGCCTTTTTCGGCCACACCCATCTGCAGGGCGGGTATGGGTGGATCAACGGCCAATACCACGTCATCGGGCGTATGGAGTTCTTTCAGAACGAGCTGCGGCAGCGCCTGCATCCCGGTGGTCTCTGGCTCATCAACCCCGGCTCCGTCGGCCAGCCGCGCGATGGAGACGGCCGCGCGGCCTTCGCCCTTTTCGATCCCGAAACGCGCGAGGTTGTCTACCGCCGCGTTCTGTACGATTACGAAACCACCCGCCGCAAAATCGAAGCCGCCGGTCTGCCCGACGTGCTGGGATCGCGTCTGGCTCTCGGCCGGTAATCATTCCCAGCGAAACACCTTGGCCGAAAGAGCCATACAAACGATGAACGACGCCACAAGCGCGGCCACATCACCGGCGTGGGAAACCCATGTCTCGCCCTGCCAGATTCCCTGCATCAGCGAAACCGCGTAGGTGAGCGGCAGGGCCCGCGCCACGATCCGCAATGTCAGCGGCAATCCTGCCACGGGAAAGAACAGTCCCGACAGGCCGATCATCGGGTACAGAATAATCGCGCCGATCGGCTGCGCAAACCTTGCCGTAGGAACGAAGCTCGCGATCAGAAACCCGATCGAGAGAATACTCCATGTGCTGATCAGCAGCGCGACGGCAAACCCGACTACCGGAATATGCACGCCAGGCGGGTAATAGCGCCGACCCGCCAGCATCAGCATGATCAGCGTGACTGCCGCGAGCAACAGCTTCACCAGCACGTGCGCCGTGAGAATCGTTCGCGGGCGCAGTGGCGTTGCGCGCAGTCTTCGCAGGATGCCGCCTTCGCGATAGATCGAGATGATGGTCACCAGCGACAGCATCGCGCCCATGGCTATCAGAACGGCTGCCAGCACCGGCAGTCCGACGCGAACGAAACTGCTCATAACGGATGGCGGGCGCGCCAGTCCGGTTCGCGCGATCGCGCCCCCCGAGAGAAACACCGCCAAGGGAACCACTACAGTCCCGATGGCGCCCAAAGGCTCACGCAGAAAGATCTTGATCTCGATCCAGGTCAATGTAAGGAGTCCGCGCAGCATGTCAATCCCGAATCGAACGGCCCGTGAGTCTGAGGAAAACGTCTTCGAGGTTCGGCAATTCCGTCCGGAATTCCGTCACCCTGATCCGTTTCTCGGACAGGCAATGAATCACGTCGGTCACAAAGTCGTCACCCCATCCCTTTAGCTTGAATCGGCTCTCTTCGCGGGTTACCTGCTCCACTCGTGGGATCGCACGAAAGCCATCCTCGGCCCACGAATCCACCGTGGCCAGTATCACGGTCCGCTCCGGGCAGTGCCGGTCGACGAGCCTTGACGGGCGATCGATATCGACGATGCGTCCATGGTCGATGATGGCGACCCGGTCGCACAACCGCTCCGCTTCTTCCATCAGGTGAGTGGTCAGCAACACCGTCTTGCCGCGCTCCCGGATGCCGCGCACAAGGTCCCAGATGGCCCGCCGCGCCTGCGGATCGAGCCCCGTCGTCAGCTCATCGAGAAACACCACTTGCGGATCGTTGATCAACGCGAGGGCGATGAAGAGCCGCTGTTTTTGCCCACCGGAAAGCGTCATGAACCAGGCGTTCCGCTTCTCGGCAAGGCCGAGCTGTTCGAGCAGGCGGTCGCCCTCCGCCATTGTTCTCCGATAAAGCCTGGCCCAGAGGTGCATTGCCTCCGATACCTTGATGCGCTTCTGCAGTTGGGCCTGTTGAAGCTGCACGCCGACCTTCTCCTGCAGCCTGTAAGCATCTTTGAAAGGATCGAGCCCCAGCACCGAAACAGTACCGTGGTCGGGCGTCCGCAGTCCCTCGACACACTCCATCGTCGTGGTCTTCCCCGCCCCGTTGGGCCCGATCAGGCCGAAGATTTCCCCTTCGTCGACGTCGAACGAGACATCGTCCACCGCCACAGTCTTGCCGTAGGTCTTGCGGAATCCCGAGACTCGAATTGCGGTGGGAATAAGGCTTCATTATATGGAGCGGCTGCCGCGCTCGTCAGCCCCGCCGTTGAATCCGGGGTAGTTTGAGCAGGGCCGTCCGTGCTGTAATCGAAGCAAACCGCAGTGCGTCGGATGGCCGGTCAGTCATTTGCAGCAGCAGCCATTTTCGCGAGAGCTGGGTGTACAGGGGCACCGGGCCATCATCGGCGAAACGCCGCTCGAAAGTCCCGTAGAATTTTTCGTTCAACTGGAAATGCAGCCAGGTGTGTTCGAAGCGCGCTTCCGATGTGAGCAGCGGCTCGCCCCACCGCGCTTTGAAGGCCGCGTCGAGCAAAGCGAAAACTCCCGCAAAATGGTGCTGCTGCGCCCGGCGCAAGGCTTCCTGGCGAATGGCCGGAGGCGCGGCCACCCAGATGCGGCGGATCTCACACAGGTGAAAGAGCGTGACCGCCGACGAGTGGGCAAAATGCAGCGCGAGATGCAGGATCTCGTCGGCAGGATCGAGGAGCAGAACATCGTGCCCGCCAGGCGTTTTACAGGGGACCGCGCGATCGAAGAACTCATCCACGGATAATCCATAGGGCCCGTGGCTCAATTTGAAATGCAGCTCCAGATGCGGTCTTGACGGATGCGAAAGTTCGACGTGATGGGACCGCAGCAGCGCCTGCCGCGCGGGCATCCGGAGCTCGTACCCGGCCCGAACCAGCGCCTCCGAAGCGCGCTCAAGATCCCGATGCCTTACCGCCAGGTCGAGATCGGCCGAAGGGCGGCGCAGAAATGGCGGATCGTAGTGGCGGCGGGCCAGCAGCGGACCCTTCAGCGTCAGCGGACGGATTCCCTCGGCTTCGAGCACGGCGAGCGTCCAGTCCAGATTGCGAAGGCTTTTCTCGTAACGTCCCCAGCTTGACGCCAGCACGCGGTCGCACCAGATGCGGTCCTGATTTACGGCGCGGCGGCGCGCGGCATACGCGACGAGCGTGGCTACGCCGAAGCGAACGGCGTCCTGTTTGATCGTGCTCCAGGATGCGGGATCGTCGAGCAATGCCGGATCAAGTGGTTCCGCGAGAAACCTGAGCAGAAGGCCGATCGGCATCGCGCGGACTTACGGAGTGGGCCGCGGCCGCGGTTCCGAAGCCGGCGGAACGATGCCCTTGATCCGCATCGAGGTGACGATGCTCCCGTAGATCTCGTTGTTATGGCCGTAATTCAGAATCAGCAGGGCCATCCGCAGATTGCGTGTCTGACGCCCGTTTTCCTGAGTGATGTCGACCATCTCCGTCCCGGAGGCGTCGGTCAGAGAGTTATAGGCGCCCTCGCAATAGGAGAAGGCGTCGCCGAGAGCCTTCATGAACTCGGCTTTCGTGTTGAGCTTCTCGAGATTATTGCCGGCGTAAGGATTCTTTTCTCCTTTCGCCTGCGAGCACCAGAGAAAGTTGAAGTTGGCGAGATGCCCAAGCTGCTGGCCGAAGGTTCGCACCTCCTGTTGCGGGCCGGGACGCAAGCCGAAATTTTCTTCCGGCATCTTATCGGCGGATCTCATTATGTTGTTGCGATTGCCGTTCCAGGCGCCGCGAAGCCATGTGGACAGGGGATTGGCATTGGCGGCCGGAGGCTGAGGAGCCTGCGCGAACGCGGGGATGGCCAGCAACGCCAGCGCGGTGAATTTGAACACTTGCATGTCCGGTTTAT
This sequence comes from Terriglobia bacterium, assembly GCA_963764845.1. GTDB lineage: Bacteria > Acidobacteriota > Terriglobia > Bryobacterales > Bryobacteraceae > BOG-234. The sequence goes on from CAVXUE010000005.1 coordinate 667,028, forward strand.
ATCACGCGACCGTCGATTTTGCGGCTTCGGCCGGCTCGTTGCCACCGACGCGCCCCGCTCCGATCATCGATTGCAGGATCTGATCGCCGATCTGCCCAACCGTGCCGGGTGAGTGCGAAATGAACAAAGTGTTGGTCCGGTCGCTTTCACCGATGGATTTCAGCGTATCGAAATACTGGGTGATCATCACCAGCTGCATCACTTCCTTTGCCGATGCGCCTTCGACAACCTTCTGGAATTGTTCGATCGAAACCTGAAGCCCTTCGATAATGGCCTTCCGCTGATTGGCGATGCCCTGCCCCTGCAGCGCTTTACTCTCGGCTTCCGCTTCGGCCTTCTTGACCACCAGGATCTTCTCGGCTTCGCCGCGCGCCGTGGCCGCGACCTGCTCGCGTTGCGCCGCATTGATATCGTTCATGGCCGACTTTACTTTCTGGTCGGGGATAATGTCGGTCACGAGTACGTTGACGATTTCGTAGCCGAAGCCCGCCATATCGTTATCCAGTTCGTGCTTCACGGCGGCGGCGATGCTGGCCTGGCTGGCAAACACGTCGTCGAGAGTCATCCCCGGAACATGGCCGAGGATTACCTGCTCGACGTAGGACTTGATCTGCGCGGTGGGGTCCGACAACTTATAGAAGGCATCATAGACTTTCTCGGGGCGAACGCGATTCTGGACGGAAATGGGAATGGTGACAAATACGTTATCCCGGGTCTTGGTTTCCACCGTCAGCGTAATCTGATTGACACGCAGACTCATCGCTCCGGCGACGCTGTCGAACCAGGGAAACTTCCAGTTGAGGCCGGCTTCGGCCACGCGCTGGAAGCGGCCAAAGCGCGTGACGATCGCGACCTGCGCGGTATTCACGGTAAAAAAGCTGCCGAGGATGGTTCCGAGAGCGACGACGATAAAGATCGCGACAGGGATCCAGTAGAAAGCGTCCATGCAACCAGTATGCCCTTTTCGGCGGAAGAAAACCCGCATATCATGTGTGCATGGTCTTCCGATCACGAAGAAGGTCGCTGATCGTGTCCATCAGCATCCTGGACGGGAAGGCGGAAGGAGTTTTGTGTTGAGACAAATGCCCGGGCTTAACTCCTTTAGCCGGTCGTTTCAGCAGTACGCGCGCGTATTTCGTCCATGGGGGCAAGCGTCGACACGATTGTCGACGCGGCTCGCAAGAGTGCGCGCGCCACGGTTCGATATGCCGATCGTTGGCTTGCTGTGCACCGTTGCCGCTCTTGCGCAGGGCGGCGGGTCGATCACAGGTACGGTTCTCGATGTGGATGGCGTAGCTGTGGCGAACGCTCCCATCCAGCTCACGAACAGAAGCTCGAAAGCAGTTCTGAAAACGACCAGCTCGAAGACGGGCGCTTATTCACTCCCGCAACTGCCGTCCGGAACCTACGATCTCTCAGTGGCGCCTCTGGGATTCAATCCGTACGTTCGGCAGAACGTGAGCGTCACAGCGCCGCAGAGCGTACGCATCGATGTCCAGCTTGTCGATTACCAGTTCGGCACGTTGGGCGATGGGCGCGAGTTCAGAATCGAGCTCTATAGCCCGCATAAGACGCCATCGGGCCCAACACCGAGGACCAAGGATGGAAAACCCGATCTCTCGGGGGTCTGGTATGCACAGCGGCCAATCGATCCTGGCGTACCCGAGCCGCTTCCCTGGGCTGCGGCGCTGCTGAGGCAACGGGCTGAGAACAACTCGAAGGACGCTCCGGGAGCGCACTGCCTGCCTCGCGGCATCACGAATGCCGGTGCTCTGTTTCCATTCCGGCTGGTCGAAACCCCGGCGCTTCTGGTGATGCTGTTTGAAGATGACATCCCGAGCCATCGCCAGGTGTTTCTGGACGGACGGGGTCATCCGAAGGATATGGATCCCAGATGGTTCGGGCATTCGATAGGGCATTGGGAGGGAGATACGCTTGTGATCGATACCGTGGGTTTCGACGACCGGTCCTGGCTCACCGCCCAGGGTCATCCTCACACAGAGATGATGCACGTCATCGAACGCTTTCGCCGCCCCGATCTGGGGCACCTGGAGATTGAGTTCACGATCGACGATGTCAAACCCTGGATCATAAAACGGGCCGCCGACCTCGATACGAATGACGAGGTCGGTGAGTACGTATGTACCGAGAACAACAAGGACCCGGAACACATGGTGGGGAAATGAGCCATACTCATACGGTATAATCATATGTATGAAGAAAACCCTCAACATCGACGATAAGCTCTTCCGCGAGGCGAAGAAGGCTTGCGGAGCGGCGACGGATACCGAGACCGTCCGTTTGGGTTTGGAGGCGCTGGTGCGGCACGCGGCTTACGAGCGTCTTCAGGCCCTTATCGGGACAGAGCCGGATGCACAAGACGTGCCAAGACGTCGTGAGAAGCCATCGACAAGACGCAGGGCGGCCTGATGGTTCTGGTCGATACCTCGGTCTGGATTCGGTCCTTCGCCAATCGAGCTCCCTATGCGACCGAGCTCCATCGCCTCCTCGGCCTCGACCAGGTGTCCGGCCATGAATTGGTCTATGGAGAACTCCTCATCGGCGATCGCGGGGGGCGCGGGCAGATTCTTTCAGCCTACGAGCAGATGCGCCAGGCGAGTATGGTGCCTCACTACGAAGTCGTCCGATTCGTGCGACGTCGCGGTCTCGATGGACGTGGTGTCGGGTGGATAGACATTCACCTGCTTGCGTCGGCTATTGTCGGGCGAATGCAGTTTTGGACCGCCGATTCGCACCTTGCCGAATTGGCACATGAATTGGGGCTGGGCTACGAGCCGCCCGCCTCGTCATTTTCTTAGTCGGTCGTTTCAGAAGTACGCGCGCGTATTTCGTCCATGGGGGCAAGCATCGACACGAGTGTCGACGCGGCACGCAAGAGTGCGCGCGCTACGGTTCGATATGAGAGCTTATTTGCGAACCGGTGTACTTAGATTGGCTGCCAGCGGAGATTCCGGCACGGCCGACCCATCGGCCCGCGGATCGGACGCCGCATAATTGGTACCCGTTTCCGAATCGTGCAGGATCGCCTGGCCGCGGCCCATCTCCTGCGTATATTCGCGCCGGATCGCAATCTGATGCCCGCGTTCCGAAAGTTGCTGCAGCGTTCGCGCGGGCACGCGCGATTCAATCGAAATATCGCACCCCGTCGAATTCCGTTTCGTGAAACGCGGGGCCTCGAGCGCCGCCTGTACGTTCATCCCGTAATCGACGATATTCGAAACAAACTGCGCGTGCGCGAGCGGCTGATTCGCTCCGCCCATGATGCCGAAGCCGATATGCCTGCTGCCGCGCTCCATCAACGCCGGGATGATGGTGTGGAAGGGCCGCTTACCGCCCGCGAGAACGTTGGGATGCCCGGCCTCAAGCGTGAATCCGCCGCCGCGATTCTGCAGAATAAAGCCCATGCCTTCGACCGTGGCGCCGGAACCGAACTCGGCATAGACGCTCTGAATCCAGCTGGCGATGTTGCCGTCGCGGTCAACCACGGTGAGATAGGTGGTGTCGCCGCTGACGGGCTGTCCGGCAGGCACTTCGCAGTTCGCTTTCGCCGGATCGATGAGCGCATAACGCTTGCGCGCATACTCCTTCGATAAGAGTTGCTTGACAGGCGCGTCGTAGGTGCGCGGGTCGGCGTCGTAGCGCCGCACATCGGCATAGGCGAGCTTCATCGCTTCAATGCGCTTATGCATTTCTTCCGGGCTGAACGGACCCTGGATGGCAGCGGGCGCAGCTTCCATGATGTTCAGCATTTCAAGCGCGGCCATGCCCTGGCTGTTGGGCGGAAGCTCGTAAACGCGCCAGCCGCGATAGTCGATCGAAATCGGCTGCACCCACTCGGACGGAAACAGCGGCGAGGTCGGCGGCCGTCATCGTCCCGCCAAGATGTTCGCGAAGTCTTCAGAATGGCGCGTGCGATCTCGCCCTTGTAGAACGCGTCGGGGCCTTTTTCGGCAATCAGCCGGAAAGCCCGCGCCATATCGGGATTGCGAAACAGATCGCCCGCCTGCGGCGGCTTTCCGCCCGGGAGAAAGACGCGAACCGATTCCGGATTCGTGTGAACCCTCTTGACATCAGCCGGGTCGTTCCACGTTTCGGCGATGGCCTCGGCTACGGGAAATCCGTTTTCGGCGTAAGCGATGGCGTCCTGAAAAAGATCTTTCCAGGGCAGCTTGCCGAAGCGCTGATGGATCTTCGCCCAACCTTCGACAGCTCCTGGAACGGTGACGCTGTGGATGCCTTCCTGCGGCATGGTCTTGATCTCCATGCTTCGCGAGAAAGGCTGGCGTGAGCGCCTGCGGAGCCGAGCCGGAAGCATTGAGTCCGGTGAGTGTCCCGGTGGCCGCATCGCGATAGAGAACGAAGAGGTCGCCGCCCAGACCATTCTTCATCGGCTCGGTCACGGCGAGAACGGCGTTGGCTGCAATGGCGGCGTCAATCGCGGAACCGCCGCGGGCCAGGATCTGAGCGCCGGTCTGAGAGGCCAGAACCTGGCTGGTGGCGGCAATTCCCTGCCGCGCGATGACCATGGACCGACCGTAATCGCGGCCCGCGCCCTCGAGCGTCAGGGGCGTGATGAGCGGGGACATGATGAGAACGAAACAACCGATCCGGGCGGCGGCGCGATTCACTTCACGCTTTTCATCCATTTGAGAATGGGACCGGTGACACTGGTGTCCGCCGTATCGGGCGACATCACTTCGGAAATATGGCTGTGGTCTTTGTAGACAGCGTAGGTGGGCGCATGACCCGCCTTGGTCAGTTCGCCTCTCAGCGTTTCGGCGAAACCGATAATGTTGGGTGGGTCGAGCTCCGCTACCGAAACCATGAACGGTATGGTTGCTTTGCTCAGGCCGGGGAGATTCGATCGCGCGAGCTGCGTGGCGGCGTCGGGCTGCTCGCCGCGGCCGCGGCCGGCGCCCCGGCCCGCTCCGCCGCCAGGTCCGCCCGGTCCGCGCGCGGCTGGCGGGGCCGCGGGAGCTCCGCTGGGTGTTCCGCAAGCGCCGAATCCTCCCCCGCCGGCGGTCACGGGAGGCGGAGTCACCGGAAGAATATTGAAGGCCGGGGGAGACATGAAGATCGCTCCTTTGACGCCAACTCCATCAGGGCCGTAGAACTCGGGATGGGCAATGTAAGTGCTGAGCGGAATGTTGCCGGCGGATTGCGACCAGATGAACACCCGATTCGGATTTCCTTTGTACATCGCGATGTTCCTGTGCACCCACTGGATGATCAGGCTGACGTCTTTGGCCGGATCGTCCCACGCCGTGCCCGGACGGCGCTGCATGTTGACGCCGACCATGCCGTTCTTAGTCAGCCACAGCATGACGTTGTCGTAGAACACGTCGCCATTGGGACCGCCCTGCAGCTTGTTACCCGCGCCCCCCGAAACATAAATCAGGACCGGCCGGCTCTTGCCGCCTTTTTCCGCCGTGAACACGTCGAGAACGTTTTTCGGATCGGGTCCGAAAGAAAGATCGCGCGCGATCACGACACCGGCGTAAGGAGGATTCGGGTGCAAAGGCCGGTAGATCGAAGCGGTCTCCGGCACGCAGACGCCGCGCCCGATATTGATGAGCTCTTTGGCGATATCGGGGGGCACCGCGGCCAGCGCCGTTTCCGTCTTTCCTATGGCAAAAGCGGCGATTCCGACCGCGAACAATCCCAGCGTCGTTTGTGCGGATTTCATCAGACCCTCCAGCGGCATTCGAGTATATCAAGTTCGTGGGCATTCGCGGCTGAAGCGCGACAGTATACGCAACGATTACGTCGGATTTGAAGTCAGAAATCTGCCGGAGTTCCTGCAACCACCGCAGGCCAAGGGGATCAAGCTTACAGAGCCTTACCCAAGGTTTGCGCGCTGCCCTGATGGCGTCTACTTGATGTGGCCCTCGGTGAAGTCCTTGTTGTTCTCTTCGCACGAGTACTCCATGATTTCCCAGTCCGGCCGCAGACTGAAAATCCGGTTATTCTTCCATGGTCTGGTGAGGGCTTTGGGATCTTCGATGGTTATCTCATAGGCGATGTGCTTCTCATCGGTGCGCGTCAGGCGCTCCACAGTATGCATGGCATCGCTGTGCGGATGACCGACGGTATCGAGATTGGTCTTATCGTTGAAACCGATCGTGTCAACCACCAGCGTGTCTCCGTCCCACTTGCCCACGGAATTTCCAAACCAAAGCGGGTCCGGATTCTTCGGGTGCGCGCGGCCATCGGTGTGGATGATTTCGAAAACGTTCCACGCCTCGTAAAGAATGGTCACGAGGTCGTTGGTCTCGACGATGCGGATCGGGAACTGTGAATTCATCGATCGGGTCAGGCCCTGCGGCAGGCAATGTCCCGTGTAATCGAATTTCGCCGGATCGTAGTTCCTGAAAATCTGTGCATATTCGGGAGTGAACGGCAGGGTTCCCGCGCCCTTCTGATTCGTACCGCCGTCCCTCGACATATCCGGGACGTACGGCCGCTCCCACACGCCGTTCAGGTCGGGCTTGCCGTTCGCAAGCCGCGGAATATCGGAAGCCGCGAATAACGAACCTGCGAAAAGCAAAGTGGCGAGCACAAACAACGCGGCGGGGATTCTCACTTCCGGTATTGTATCCGTGATTTGACTCAAGGCGCAGCCAGGGCGTAGGCTGTCTGAATCATGGGAAAGCTGAGGCTCGCGATGGCCTGCTGGAACTACGACCGCACGCGGGCTTTGATGGAGGGGCGCGTCCCCATCGACGGTGTGGAGCTGAATTATCTGAACCTGCCGGTGGAAGAGATTTTCTTTCGCATGCTGCGGCACCGCGAGTTCGATGTGGCCGAGCTTTCGCTCTCTTCTTACACCGTCTCTCTGTTCCGTGACGATCCGCCATTCATCGCCATCCCGATTTTCCTTTCCCGTTATTTCCGGCACTCCTGCATCTACGTCAATGCCGGCAGCGGAATTCGCGAGCCGAAGGATCTTATGGGCAGACGCATCGGCAATCCCGAGTATCAGATGACCGCGCCCGTCTGGATTCGCGGCATTATGAGCGATGAGTACGGCGTGCCGGTTACCAGCCCGACCTACTTAAGCGGCGGTGAGGAAGAACCCGGCCGCCCCGAGAAGATTGCTCTTTCGCTTCCTCCCGAATTCCGGCTGGAGGCCATTCCTCCCGATAAGACGCTTTCCCGGATGATCGAAAGCGGCGAGATCGATGCTTTATACACCGCGCGAGCGCCTTCCACATACGGCAATGGGTCGGGGAAGGTAAGACGTCTGTTTGAAGACTATGCTTCCGTGGAACGCGAATACTACCTGAAGACCCGGATCTTTCCCGCCAATGCACATCGTCGCGATCAGGCGCGATGTGTACGAGAAGAATCCCTGGGTGGCTCAGTCCTTATGCAAGGCCTTTACAGCGGCACAGAAGGACGCGTACGAAGAACTCCGAAGCACTGCCGCGCTGAAATCGATGCTGCCCTGGCTGACTCATCACGTGCGGGAGACCGAGGAACTCATGGGTAAGGATTTCTGGCCCTATGGATATGAGTCAAACATCAAGCCCCTCAGTACCTTCCTTCGCTATCACCATGAGCAGGGGCTTTCGAAACGTCTGCTGACGCCGAAAGAGATCTTTGCTCCGGAATCTCTCGAGTCCTTCAAGATCTAAGACTCTCATGAACAGGTGGTGGGCTCCGGATCGCGGCGATATCGATGTCACGTTGGCCCAGGTCGGCTTCAACCTGGCGCAGCTGCGTGATCCCCGTCTTCCTCCTGCTCCCGATCGGCATCCCGGTGGCCTTCAGTGTCAGCCATCTATTGCCGGGCTATGCGCTGGGGTTCCTGATCGGGTCGCTTGGCATGGTCCGCATGGCGGTGATGCTCGCCCGGCGCGAGGGACGGCAAGAACGTCACCGCCCACGTTTACGGGAATAACGTACCCGCGATCATCAGCTACACGCTTTCCATCATGCTGCCGGTTTACCTGCGGACGCGCGATGCCAATGCAGCGTGGGAAATCGGCGCGGCGGCCGTAGCGTGGACGGGAATCATCAAGCTGGTTGCGGCGCCGTTCGCGGGCAGCATTCGCCGTTTCATTCCCGGTCCCGCATCGATGACGGTCTTCGGCGCCGCGATGTACAGCTATCTGGCGCTGGTGTTGCTGCAGAGAGTGTTCGATCAGCCGTTGGTTGGCCTCGTCGCCCTCGCGATTATCGTAACCAGCGTGTTGGCCGGCGTGCCCATCACCCGCCGGCGAATCCCGCCATTCGTCGTGGCCTGGACGATCCCGCTGACCGTGGGCATGGCAATCGGATATGTGCATCCGGTGTGGTCAGGGCATGTCGCTTACCGCTCCCTTCGCGATCACACCCGAACCTTTAAAGGCAATGGTTCTGTCATTGCCTTACATGTCGGTGATCGCGCCGATGGCGTTCTATCATGTTCTGCAGGACATCGCTTCAGCCGCGGGCGGAGCCGCTGCCGGAGACGATTACGACGTCTCTGCTCTGCTGGCATGGGATGGTCTGGGAACCCTGGTGTGCGGTCTCGCCGGGAGTATCGTGGCGCCGGTGGTTTACGCCGTGCTTCCGCCGTATAAAGCGATGGGCGCGCGCATCAGCCACGCCCTGTGGACTCCCGTGGTCTTCCTTGTCATCGTCATGAGCGGTCTCACAGTTTTCTTCGCCCAACTGTTTCCCTGGCCGATTCTGGCGGCGATGATCGCGTATGTCTCGATCGGCGTGGGCATGACAACGCTTCGCCGCGTCGATCCCAAATACCTCAGCGTAGTGCTTCTCGGCTTCGTTATTCCCGGAGGCGCGGTAGTGGCGGCTGCCATCAATTCGGCGCTGCCTGCCCTGCAGCTCTCCGCCGCCAGTCCCGGCGTGCAGGCCGCATTGAACCGTTCGATCTACTGGTCTTCCATCCAGGGACTCGGAAACGGATTCCTTTTCCTGGTGCTGGTGGTTGCTTCATTGCTCACGGAGTTGATCGACCGCAAATTCGGGCGCGCCGCGATCTGGTGCCTCATCGCAGCCGCGTTTTCCTGGTTCGGACTCATGCATTCGGCGTTGATTCAATGGGGCGCGCAACCGGTGTATGCGGCTGGCTGGCTGGCGGCCGCATTAATCGTTTACTCGGCCAAATGGTGGAGGGGGGATCAGGCTCTTGAGTGTTAAGAATTTCCCCAGACCTTGCGGGCCGTCTCCGCAACCAGCGACAACTTGCGCCACTGCTGATCCATCGTAAGTAAGTTGCCTGGGGCGGTGGAGGCGAATCCACATTGCGCACTGATCGCCAGATTCCCGATCGGGATATACTGTGCGGCTTCATCGATGCGCCGGCGCAAATCACCCGGGGATTCGAGTTGAGGCCCCTTGGAAGTGATCAACCCCAGCACAACCGTCTTCCCGCGAGGGACAAGGCGCAGCGGCTCGAAGCCGCCGGAGCGATCCGTATCGTACTCCAGCAGGAACGTATCCACATCGAGCAAACCGAAGAGCTTTTCGGCGATGGCGTCGTACCCGCCGCCTGTATACCACCGGCTGCGGTTGTTCCCGCGGCAGATGTGAACCGCTATCGTCATCGTGTCTCGCGGAATACCCCGGAAAGCCGCGTTGTCGCCCGCAATGGCCGCTTCCAGTTCTCGGTCCGGATCCCGCCCGGCCGCCCGCAGCCGTTCGCGCTGGCTCGGATCGAAGTAGAAGGAATAATAAGGCGCATCGAACTGAATGTACGGCACGCCTTCCGCCTGAAGCCACGCGACCTCATCCCGAATGATGTCCACGATGTCGGCGAGCAGGTCTTCACGCCGCGGGTAGTGCCGATCGGTGATGTGCTCCTTATAGCTGCTCACCATGAAATTGGAAGCCGCCGGAAGTGTGATTTTGAAGGGCCACGCGGCGGACGTCTTAAGGAGCGGCAACTCGTGGCCAGTGAGCATTCGCGTTTTCCGCAACTTCCCGCCCGCTACCTGAGCCTTGCTGGCCTCGATTCTCGCGCCCGGGCCTTTCCAGTCCAGCGAAATGCTCTCGGGGACGAAACCATCCACCGCCTCGGCCATATCGCTGAGCCAGGAACTGCGTCGCATTTCTCCATCGGTATATATGTCGATCCCAGTCTCGCGTTGATGCTGCAGGGCGTCCAGAATCGCCTGATCTTCCATCGACCTGAGTTCTTCTCCGGAAAGCCGGCCCTCCGTGTACGCGGCTCTGGCGTCCAGGAGTTCAGGGGGACGCAGGAGGCTGCCAACCTGTTCGGCGCGGAAAGGTGGTTTCACGACTCCGACAATTCTACAGCAGTTATTTCGCGGAGCAGTCAGGTTCATACTAACTGAGGAGATTCAAAATGCCGCCGTTCGATCCCGCGTTCGCCCTCGATTTCATGCTGCCCTTCGCCGAGGCGGCTTACGATATAGCCGCGAAGCAAACCCCGTTGATGCCTCCCGGTTACGTGGTCAAGTCGACCATAGTCGCCGACGCTCAGCGGATCGCCGCCGTCATGGCCACGATTCCCCTGCCCCACCAGCGCATGGTCCGTGCCATGGTTGCCGATAACCCCATCATGGGATTCGTAGGCCGCAACGACGCGACGCAGACCGTGATCGTCTCATTCCGCGGTACGGAAACACCCGAGGAGTGGCTGAAGGATTTTGACGCCGTTACGATCCCTTTCCCCGACATCCCCGCCAGCGGCCTGGTGCATCAGGGGTTCAATGCCGTTTACCAGACCATTCGCGACAGCGTGATCGCCGGAGTCGACGCCGCAAAAGTCAACGCCACATCAATGTGGATCACCGGCCACAGCCTCGGCGCGGCCATTGCCCTGATCTCCGCTCTCGATTTCGCGAAGAACGCCGTCCCGCCGCTCGTCTCTCAGCTCTACACGTTCGCCGGACCGCGCGCAGGCGACGACACCTTCAAGAACCTCTTCGATGCGACAATTCCGCTGTGCTACAGGGTCGTGAACCGCTGGGACATCGTGCCCCAGTTACCGCCGCCACCGATTTTCATTCATGCGGGTCAGGCAGTGGACATTGATGGCGGCTTCACCCTCGATCTCGCAACAGCCCACAGTCTGCTGGCTTCATACAAGCCCGGTTTGCAAAAGCTGTAGAGACTCAGGGTTTCAGGTTCAGATACTGCGGAACGCCTTCTTCCGCCACTCCCAACGCGGTCGCGAGCGCGATCTTCGCGCCGTTGTGCGCGTTGAGGCTCGAAATGTAATTCTCATTGGCCGAGGCAAGAAGCTGCTGCGCCTGGACGACCTCGATGTTGTCCGTGACTCCGGCGCCGAAACGATCGCGTGCCTGCACGAGGGTCTCGGTCGCAAGATCCACGTTCGTCTTCGCCACCGCCACCTGGTCCGCGGCCGACTGCAGATCGAGCAGCGCATTGCGGACCTCATAATCGATTCGCCCCCGCAGATCCGCCTGCGCATTCTTCTTGTCGCGCAATACTGCCTCCGCCTGCTCGATATCGCTCCGCGTCCGCCCTCCCGCATAAATCGGAAACCGCACTCCGGCCAGAACGCTGTACGTCCCATGCGAATTGGCGAGGGTCGATCCGATGTCCCCATAATCGGCCTGCACCGCAACCGATGGCCAGTAGTGCTCGGATCGCGCGGCTTCAATCGCAAACTCGGCCGCGCGCACGTTCGCCTGCGTCGCGCGAAAATCGGCGCGATGCTCGTACGCCTGCTTCAGCAGGTCATCCTGCGCCGTGGTCAGAGGAGTAAACGGCAGGATATCGGTCACGCGGAACTGCTGTCCGGCGGGCAAACCGATCGCGCGCGCCAGCGTCAGTTTATCCTTCTCCACGGAATTCTTCTGGGCGAGAAGACGTTGCTGCTCGGTCTGCCACTGCACATCGGCGCGCAGCACGTCGATTCCCGCGACAGTGCCCGCGCGCTTCTGGTCGGCGGCACGGTCGTACAGCGCCTGCGCGGTGTTGAGCTCCGCTTGAATCGCGTCCACTCGCGAAGAATCCGTAATTACCGCCAGATAGGCGTTGCTCACCGCCTGCACCACCAGATTGCGCGCGTCTTCCGCTGTCAGCTCAGCCGCCTTTTGGCTCTCGGCGGCGGATCTCAGATTCTTCAGCGAAGCGCGATCGTAGACCGTCTGCTGAAGATACGCCCGGATGTTTTGATAGCCGAACGGACCCACCACCGCCGGGAAGCCCGGCACATTCAGGCCGAACGCCACCAGGTCAAGTTGCTGCGAGGTCTGCGTCGCGCCCGCGGAAAGGTTCGGCAGCAGCGTACTCAGAGTCCGCAGCCGTTCCGCCCTGGCGGTATCGGCGTTGTCCCGGCTGGTAAGAATTCCCAGGTTGTAGCGCAACCCGCGCTGGATGGCATCCCGCAGCGATAGTTCGAGTGGAGTTGCGCTCAACTGGCCTGTCGGCACGCTCCCGCTGAACGAGACCTGCGCCTGCTCCCGCAGGACAGGCGCCGGCCCGTTCGGGGCCACCTGCGGAGGAGGCGGAACCTGCGCCGTTGCCGAAAACGCGGCCACGAGGAACACTGCGAGTGGTGTTTTACAATTCATCAATTGTCGGATGACTTGCCTTTTGATTGAGTTGCAGGAAAACATGTGGGGCACACCCCAGCGTGCCATGTCGGCGCTCTTGGCGGACACGTGTGCTCCTGGCAATCCCCGCCGCGGCCCGTGCCGGCGGTAACATATCGCGCCGGGCCGCCGTCGATCACGATGATGAAGCATAGGCCGCGTCGTGCCGAATAGTGTGCGCATCGACACCGAATGTTGCATCGTCGGCGGTGGGCCCGCGGGGGTGATGCTGGGCTTCCTTCTCGCCCGTGCCGGGCTTTCGGTCACGGTGCTCGAAAAGCACGGCGATTTCTTCCGTGATTTCCGCGGCGATACGGTCCATCCTTCGACGCTTGAATTGATGTATGAACTCGGACTTCTCGAAGAATTCCTGAAGGTCCCGCACCAGCGATTGACCACCGTCGGAGGCGTCATCGGCGGTTATGCCTTCGAGGCCGCCGATTTTCGGCACGTGCCCACGCACTGCAAATTCGTCGCCCTGATGCCCCAATGGGATTTCCTTGATTTCCTCACCGGCCAGGCAAAGAAGTTTGCCGGTTTCGAACTTCTGATGCAGCATGAGGTTGTCGGACTCATTCAGGATGGAACACGAATCTCGGGTGTCGACGTACGCACGCCGAAAGGCCCCTTGCACGTCCGCGCGCGCCTCGTCGTCGGCTGCGACGGCCGTCACTCGACCGTCCGGAAAGCGGCGGGCCTTGAGGTCCGCGAGTCCGGCGTTCCGATCGATGTACTCTGGTTTCGCATCAGCAGGCAAGGCGACGACCCCGATCAGCTCTTCGGGAACATCAATTTCGGCCGCGTCCTGGTCCTGATCAACCGCGCCGATTATTTTCAGGCCGGCCTCATCATTCGCAAGGGTTCTTTCGAGCAGATCAGAAGCGACGGTCTCGCCCGATTCCGCGTACTTCTTCTGAAGATCGCGCCCTTTCTCGGACATCGCGTGGAGGAACTGTGCGACTGGAACCAGATCAGACTGCTGTCGGTACAAATCAACCGCCTGCGGCAATGGCATCGACCAGGATTGATCTGCATTGGCGATGCCGCCCACGCCATGTCTCCGGCCGGCGGCGTCGGCATTAACCTTGCAATTCAGGATGCCGTCGCAACCGCCAACCTCCTGAAAGACGGTATCACCGACGAGCTGGCGGCGAAGGTTCAGAAACGCCGCGAATTTCCCACCCGCGTCGTCCAGATCATGCAGCTGAACGCGCACAAAGTTTTCGAGCGCGTATTTGAGGACACAGGTCCCATGAAAGCGCCATGGCAACTGAACGTTCTGAGCCGCATCCCGGGCCTGCGGCGTCTGATTGCGCGCCTGATCGGTGTCGGCGTCCGCCCCGAGCACGTCGCTTGATGGGGACGGCGTTCCCGGGCGGCCGATATAATCGGGCCTTGACTCCATGATCTGCCCATCCAGCCGGGCATCAATCGAATGAAGCGATACGCCGTCTTCGTCATGCGATTCGCGCTGGCGCCGATGATCAGCGGAACTTTCGTGACGAGCATGCGCCGCCCCGCGGCCCCCATCGAATGGGCGCATGAGATCGCCGGCTTTGTCGCGATCTACCTGATCGTCGGTCTCCTGATTCGTTCGGCCATGTATCCCGAACTCCGTTGGCCGGCATCCGCGGCGCTGCTCGCGGCGCTCCTCGAAGCCATCCCGGACGTGCCAAGGCTCCACGCCGCCCTCTCTCCCATTCTCTTTACGACGCTGGTTTGGGCCGCCATGGCGCGCCCCCCGGCGGATCGCGTTGCCGCGACAGGGCCCCTCCGCATTTTCGTTCTGCCCGCAATGGTGCTGCTGGCGATCTATTACGGCGTCGGCTACCGCCATCAGAATTCCGGCGTTGCGCCTCACATCGCCGCGGCGATGCTGGCGGCGGGAGTTCTTCTGGTCTTCTGCATGTTCCTGAACCAGAAGTATCCGGACGACACGGCGCTGCGCGGCATTGCGAACCTCACCATGGCAGCCGTTATTTTTCAGATCGCGATGGGTGTCACCTGTCTCGTGATCCGCATGCTCGAGATCGAGAAAGGCCTGGCTTTGGGACTGGCCAGAACGGCGCATATTACGGGAGCCGCTCCGCTCCTTGCCGCCACCACGCTGCTCGCGATTCAATACCGTCGCAAGAATGTCAAAGCGAGCTGACTACCAATATCGCCTGGAACGCTTCTTCGAGCGGCCGCCCGCCGCGATCTGGCCCTTCGCGTCCGACACAGCCCTGCTGAACGAAATCGTCGGCAGGAAACCGTACACAGTCGAAGAAAGGCTCGATGGGCACGGCCGCGTCCGTCGTCTCGCCAGGGGTGATCTCGGCCCTTTGCTGGGGCGTTGGGAGGAAAGTTTTGGCGAATGGCAGGAAGACCACCGCTGGACTCAGGTTCGGGAGTTTCCCAGCGGCCCGATCCGCCGCATGCAGGTCACGACCGAACTGCTCGCCGAGGGTTCTGGCTGTCGCTTGCTTCTTAACGTGACCTTCGCGACATCCGGTCTGCTTGGATTTATCGCTCGGCACTCGGGCATGCTCGACCGGGAATGCGATAAGCTTCTGGCCGCGATCGAACTGTTGGCCCGTCAGGGCGGCAATCCTGACCGCGTCCCCGGCGCCAGTGAGGAAAATCTCATCGAGCCGGCGGCGCGTGGACGTCTCGGCGCCCTCGCCGAGGGTCTTGCCGGCGATCCCGCCTCGCACGCCCTGACGCCGAATCTCATCGACCTCCTCGAACACGCTCCCACAGTTTCTCTCCGCGGCATGCGCCCCCTGACGATGGCAAAGCTCTGGCATGCCGACCCGGACCATGTCGTCGAACTGTGCATTGCCGCGGCGCACAGGGGCATCCTCGTGATGGGCTGGGACCTGCTTTGCCCGCGCTGCCGTGGCGCAAAGTCGCGCGTCGGCGGACTCCACGAATTGCCGGAAGGCGCGCACTGCTCCTCCTGCAACATCGATTACGGGCGCAACTTCAGCCGTAACGTCGAACTGACCTTCCGTCCCGAACCATGGCTTCGCGCTTTGCCGGAAGGAGAGTTTTGCCTGCTCGGGCCGGGCTCCACGCCCCATATCAAATTTCAGGCCGAGGTCGCCGCACGCTCCCGCAGGACTTTCGCCCTGTCCCTGCGCCCGGGCCCCTATCGGTTTCGCACCGTCGAGGCGGGCAGCGAAGCCGACGCTGCGATCGGGGCCGATGGCGGCATCCCCGTGGTGATCGCCCGTGACGGCGACATTCTGCTCGAAACAGCGCTCGAAACAGGGCCCGAAACAGGGCCCGGCAGAAATGAACTCGTGGTCTCGAACGAGACCGATCAGCCGCTCTGCTTCGTGATTGAAGACCGCAACTGGGCTCTGGACGCCCTCACCGGCGACCAGGTGATTGCCATGCCGGTCTTCCGCCGGCTGTGCCCGGAGCAATTGCTGCGCCCCGGCGACGATGCCGAAATCGGACGGGTCACGATTCTGTTCACCGATCTGGTGGGCTCGACGCGCCTCTATGACACGCTCGGCGACGCGACCGCCTGGAATCTCGTGCGCGATCACTTCGCTTTTCTGTCGGAGCGCGTCGAGCGCCACAACGGATTCATCGTCAAGACCGTGGGCGACGCCGTGATGGCCGCCTTCTCCCATTCCGATGACGCGGTTCGGGCGGCTCTTATGATTCAGCGCGATCTGCCGGCCTTCAATTCGACGATTTCGTTGAAGCTCGGCCTTCATTCCGGCTCCTGCATCGCCGTAACTACCGCCGGCGTACTCGATTATTTCGGAACGGCCGTGAATATCGCCGCCCGGCTCGAGCATGAGTGCGCCGGTGGTGAAGTCGTTATTTCAGGAGCCATGCTGGAAGATCCCGCCGCCCGGCTCGCGCTCGAAGGCCGGCTGCTCGACGAAGACCACGCAATTCTCCGCGGTTTCAGCGCGCCCCTTCGATTCGTCCGGGTCAGATGAGCTTGGAAAGGCTTCGACTGTGCGGCGGCGTACCAAAACCGGTCGTTGTAAATATTTTCAATTTGGAATTAAAAATACAGGAACGCCTATTGCTGTGCCGACACCTTGCGTATACAATCAAACAAAGGCTATGGCGGTACGTGGCTTCTCTTTATTGTAGATCAACTCGTCTCCTGAGTCAAGTATATTATTCGGATTTCTTACACCGATGTTCTTCCGACAAGCTCGGGCGCGGCTGGAGCGCTCCTTTGTTCTGCTCGCACCTGCCAACGAGCCCCTCGAAGACTTTCGTGGCGGCTTAACCGTTTCCCGCGATCTTCACTCCCATCTGCTCGACGAGATGCAGCGCTTCCGCGGCCGCATGTACCTGGCGGACGGAGCCATCGAGGCGCGCGACCTCGACGCATGGGGACGTCACGTTCAGCCCGCCGATTCGAGGAGCTGGCATCTGCTGATGCTGGGCTCGATGGGGCGCGTCATCGGCTGTACGCGTTTTCGGCGCTACAGCCTTCCGGTCTCCTGGGGGCAATTGACGATCCGCCAGGCGCCGATCGCACTCTCGGACGAGTGGGGTTTCAAGTTCCGCAAATCGGTCGATGCCGAGCTTACGGCGGCAGACGGCGCGGGATTCTCTTACGTCGAGGTGGGCGGCTGGGCGATCGCGAACGAAATCCGCGGAACTTTCATGGCCCTGAAAACGGTTCTCGCGACGTATGCGTGGTCACAGTTGTTGGGAGGCGCTTTGGGGATCACAACCGCAACCGAACGCAATGAGTCTGCGGGAATTCTGCGCCGGCTCGGCGGGCGGCCTCTGACCTGCGACGGAGTCGACCTGCCGCCTTACTATGACGAGCGCTACCGCTGCATGATGGAGGTTCTCCGGTTTGATTCGCGCGAGCCCAACCCTAGATACGGGTCGATGCTCGACGAACTCCGTGAGGAGGTTGCCGCTGCCCCGGTGTTCTGCGCCGCGAGCCCCCGTGAGGATCGGCACAAACAATGGTTGCCACAGGCGTTTCCATTATTTGAACCTGAAGTAGCTTGCTGATTGACGCGGTTCGGGAGTGGCGGGAAGCGCTGGGGACGGATTCGGTGATCTGTGACCCGGGGCAGATCGACCGGGCGCAGACCGCGACCTTCCGGACGCATCAGACGATTCCGATTATCCTACGGCCTGACAATCGCGACCAGGTGTCCGAGGTTATGCGAATCGCAAACCACCATGGCGTTCCGGTTTATCCAGTGAGCAGCGGTCGGAACTGGGGCTACGGATCGCGCGTCCCGGTGGTGAGCGGATGCGCGCTGGTCGATCTCAGCGGTATGAAAGAGATCGTCGATTTCAGCGAAGCCCTGGGCTACGTGACAGTTCAGCCAGGCGTCACGCAAAGAGATCTTCACGGGTTTCTTACCACAAAGAAATCAAAGCTGTGGATGGATGCGACAGGCTCCAGCCCGGACTGCAGCCTGATCGGGAACGCCGTGGAGCGCGGCTTCGGGCATACGCCCTATGGCGATCATTTCGCGCAGGTCTGCGCATTGGAAGTGGTGTTGCCGAATGGCGAAACGATCCGCACGGGGTTCGCCGGATTGCCCGGAGCGCGTGCGGGAAACGTCTATCGGTGGGGCGCGGGGCCGAGCCTCGACGGGCTGTTTTCGCAGTCGAACTTTGGGATTGTAACCGGAATGACGATCTGGCTGATGCCCGCGCCGGAATATTTTCAGGCTTTCTTTTTCCAGTCCGACCGTGAAGACGGGCTGGCGGCGATCATTGACGCGCTGCGGCCGCTGCGCATGGATGGCACGCTGCGCAGCGCAGTCCACATTGCCAACGATTACAAAGTTCTGGCGGGAATTCAGCAATTCCCCGGGGGAGAAGACACACCGCTGCGGCCCGAGCGAATGGCGGAATTACGTCACCGGTTGAAGTTCACGAAGTGGAGCGGATCGGGGGCGCTTTACGGCACCCGGGCGCAGGTTGCGGAAGCGCGGCGACTGCTGCGCAGGGCGCTCCGCGGAGCCGTGAGCAAACTGCAGTTTCTGGACGACCGTATCCTGCGGGTAGCCGCCCGGTTTACGGGACTCTACCGGATGGCAACGGGCCTCGATCTGACCCGGACGCTCGATCTGGTGAAGCCTGTTTATGGCTTGCTGCAAGGCATCCCGACGCAGCAACCTCTGGGAAGCGCCTACTGGCGCAAGTCGATTCCCGTGCCCGAAGATCCGGATCCGGATCGCGACGGCTGCGGTCTGATCTGGATCGCGCCGGTGGCTCCCATGGAGGGCCGGCACGCCGAGAGGGTGTGCGCGATTGTCGAGCGCAGCCTTCTCGCGCACGGGTTCGAGCCGATGATTTCCGTGTCGCTGGTGACCGAGCGCTCGATCGCCTGCGTGGTTTCGATTACTTATGACCGCGAAAAACCCGGCGAAGACGACAAGGCCATGGAATGCTATCTGGCATCGCAGGCGGAGCTCGAACGCGAGGGTTATTATTCGTATCGCCTCGCTACGCCCGCCCTGCCAGCGTCCGCGGCGGACAACGCTTACGGCAGACTCCTGAAGAGCATTCGCACGGCCCTCGACCCCAACGATGTTCTGGCGCCGGGAAGGTATGCGCCTCGCGTATGATCGATCTGGTCAGGGACCTGCATGCCGTCAAGCTCTGGATTTACCGGGTGGATCTTCTTCTATCCGCGGGCCTTGGCTGGACCGCGCTTGCCGGCGCCATGGTGACGTCGGGCTGGCGCGAGGCAGCTCTGATCGGCGTCGCGGCGACGGCTCTTTACCGCGCGCTTTGCTTCATCCATGAAATCAGTCATCAGCCGCGGCGCCGTCTTCCCGGCTTCGAGGCCCTCTGGAACCTGACAACGGGTTTCCCGCTGCTGCTGCCCTCGCTCGTTTATGCGGGAGTTCATTCAGACCACCACCGCCTGAGCACCTACGGCACGAAGAACGATCCGGAGTATCTTCCCTTCGCCCGGTCGGCCGGAATGACCGCGGCTTTCGCCATGCAGAGTCTGCTGCTCCCGTTGGCGTCCGCGGTTCGCTTCCTGCTGTTCGCTCCGATTGCGCTCTTCGTGCCGGCTTTCGAGCGATGGCTGATCGTTCACTTCTCTTCGCTCACCATGAATTTCCATTATCGGCGCGAGGTGACGCCGGAGCTGACGAGAATGGTTCGCCTCCAAAGCGCGGGAATTCTGGTTCTGTGGACTGTGATGGCAATGTATCTTCCTCTGCGCTTCTTTGTTTTCTGGTACGTCGTGTCGGCATCGATCAGCCTGATCAATTCACTGCGAACGCTGGGAGCTCACGCTTACCAAAGCGACGGCCAGCCGCTGAGCCGCGAGGAACAGTTTCGGGATTCGATCGATACGCCGGCGCTGCGATGGGGGGTGCTCTGGGCGCCGGTGGGCCTGCGGTTTCACGCTCTGCATCATTATTACCCCGGCATTCCGTATCACAACCTTGGTAAGGCGTACCGGCGACTCACCGCGGAGCTGCCTCGAGAAGCCCCGATTCACAAGGTTCGAAGCGGCGGTCTGTGGTATTCACTGAGCACGCTTTTTCGTGCCGGACTGCGATAAGGAGTCTGGGCGGTGGCTCATCTTGCAATCGTCTGCCCGCCCACCTCGGGGCACATCAATCCCTGCGCGGCGCTCGGGCGGACGCTCGTCCGCCGCGGCCATCGCGTAACGTTGTTTCAAATTCCTCCACTTCAGGAAACCGCTTTGGCCGAAGGGCTCGGCTTCCAGCCGGTCGGGGACATGGAAGGACGTGAGTTGGCGGAGACCCTTCGATCCATGGGTGAGTTGCGAGGGCTCGCTTCGGTACGATTCGCTCTCAAGTGTTCACGCCGTCTTTCGGATCTGCTGTGCCGGAAGCTTGCGAACGCATTCCAAAGCGCCGGGGTCGACCTGGTGCTGGCCGACCAGAACGAACCGGCCGCGGCGAGCGTCGCGGAAAAATTGAAGCTGCCTTTCATCAGCGTGTGCGCGGGTCTGCCGCTGAATCGGGAACCGGCTATCCCGCCGCCATTTTTCGGATGGCGCTACCGGAACACTCTGGCGGGGCGTTGGCGCAACAGGGCCGGCACGCTGCTCGCCGATTGTTTCATCGCATCCGTAAATCGCACGCTGAATCGCCACCGTGGAAACTGGGGGCTGACTCCCATTCATTCCCCGGATGACTCGTTTTCCCGTAGAGCGCAGCTCTGTCAGCTGACGCGGGATTTTGATTTTCCCAGAGAAAACCTTCCGTCAGGCTTCCACTATCTGGGACCGCTTGTGGATGATGAGGGCCCGAAAGTACCATTCCCCTTCGAGAAGCTGGACTGCAAACCGCTGGTCTATGTTTCGTTGGGCACGCTGCAGGACCCGGCGAGCGATTATTTCCGGGTTATCGCCCGCGCATGCGCGGCGCTGAACATGCAGGCTGTTGTCGCGGCGGGCGGAAACCCTGCCGGCACGCTCCGTGATCTCGAGGGATCTCCCGTCGTGGTGCAATATGCGCCGCAGCTGGAATTGCTGGCGCGGGCAACTCTGACGATCACTCACGCGGGGCTGAATACGGTGATGCAGTCCCTGCTCTTCGGCGTGCCGATGATCGCGATTCCGCTGGCGCACGATCAGCCGGCGACCGCAGCCCGCATCGCCCGATCCGGCACGGGCGAAGTGATCGCGCCGCGTGCGGTGAAGGTGGATGTTCTGAAAGCGGCGATCGAGCGGGTGGCGGGGCAGCCCGCCTTTCGGCAGAACGCGGAGCGAATCCGCGAATCGATCAGGTGCGCGGGCGGCGCGGAGAAAGGCGCCGATGTAGTCGAAGAAGAGCTGGGGCGGGTCAGGGTCTGAAAATGCACTATGGGATCGTTTCGCCGCCGGTGATGGGACATATCCGCCCCTTTGGCGCACTCGGGCGCGAACTGATTGCGCGAGGTCATCGAGTGACGCTGCTTCAGATGGAAGATATGCGGGTGCGCGCGACGGAAGAAGGTCTCGAGTTCGCCGCGCTGGGGCAAAGCGATCATCCGGCTGGATCGCTCGATCATTCACTGGCACAACTCGGCAGGCTCAAAGGACTGCGCGCCCTGATGTTCACCATTCGCGCCGTGCGGCGCACGACAGAAATGATTTGCCGCGATGCGCCGGAGGTTATCAAGGCGCATGGAATCGACCTGCTGCTGGTGGACCAGACGGAACCTGCCGGAGGGTCGGTGGCCGATCGATTGGGAATTCCGTTCGTCACCGTATGTAATGCGCTGGCACTGAACCGCGAGCCTTACGTGCCGCCTCCCTTCACCGGATGGAAATACACCGGAAGCGCATGGGGCCGCGCAAGAAATGCAGCGGGGTATGCAATTCACGACTGGCTGATGGCGCCGGTCATGCAGACCCTGAGCACCTGGCGAAAGCGCTGGGGACTCCGGCAGCTCGTCGATGCCGACGATTCCTTTTCAGGTGTGTCACAAATCAGCCAGATGACGGGCGGCTTCGATTATCCGCGCGAGCATTTGCCGCAATGCTTCACGTACACGGGTCCGTTGCGGCGGAACGGTCCATCGCCGGATTCGTTTCCATGGGAAAGACTGGATGGGCGGCCGCTGATCTATGCGTCTCTCGGTACGTTGCAGCACGCCAGACGCGGGATATTCGCGTGTATGGCCGAGGCGTGCGCGCCGCTCGATGTTCAATTGGTCATCGCCCACAATGGCGGTCTCGATGACCGTGCCGTGTCGGAACTCGCGGGACGGCCGTTGACTGTGCGTTTTGCGCCGCAGAACGAGATTCTGGAACGCGCGGCATTAACCCTCACGCATGCGGGGTTGAACACGGTGCTCGACTCGCTGGCGGCCGCAACTCCCCTGATCGCTGTGCCGATTACCTACGAACAGCCCGCCATCGCCGCGCGGATGGAAGCGCTCGGCGCGGGGTTCGCGATATCGCCCGCACGGTTGACGCCGGCGAAACTCAGGGAAGGTATTCGACGGGTATTCCGCGATGGTACTTACCGGGATCGCGCCCAGTGGGCGGCGGCTGAGATTCGGCGGGCGGGTGGAGTAAAAAAAGCGGCGTCCCTGATCGAGGCGGTCAGGTAAGAAAAAACCGGGAGCCGAATCCGCGCGGCTCCCGGTCTGACTGCTGCATTGGGGCGCACCGGGACTTCTACTGAGTGAGACTTCTACTGAGTCTTTTTTCGACGGAAGATGGTACCCGCCAGCATCAGGCAGGCGCCCAGCATGAGAAAGTCGGCTCGAGGCTCAGGCACTACGTTCAATTGAGCGCCGTAGGTAATTACATCGGCAATCCCGTTCTCCTGATCGTTCAGGATCTGTTCGAAGCTCTTTCCCGTGGAAGCCGCCGAAAAGGTAATGATAGCTGGCGTGCCGACCCCGCCGGACACGATGTCTCCCGAGACAACGAAGCTGGCTTGCGAGTTCGTTCCGTTCGGCGCGATGTCCTCAAGATTGAAAGGGGTTCCAGCCGGGCTGCATAGATTGCCGTTCGCCTCATCGGCAACCACGTCGCTGCATCCGGCGGCACTGTCCACGCCGGCATAAACATAGGTCAGCGTGAAAGTAGTTGACGACCCCGCGAACGTCAGGAAGTCCGCAACGTCGAGGGGCGTATCGATGGGTTCAGCGGCCGCGCCGAGAGTTGCCTCATTCCCATAAACTCCTTCAAGGCTCGACAGGGAGCCTGAGGCGTTATCGACATTGAACGTATACGCGGTATTGGGGCTGGGTTGCGGGTTGAAGGTGAGCAGACCATCGCCATAATCGGGGCTGGAGGGGTCAATGTCGGTGGTAAGAGTGACATCTCCGGTGAAGTGTATTCCACCCGTTATCGAATTGGCGGTTGCGCATATGGGGAAGATGGCTGCCATGGCGGCAAGTGCGGCAGTCAGCGATTTTGTATGGCTCATGAAGTAGGTTTTCCTCCCGGGAATTCGGAGCTCACCCGAGGTGGATTCGCTCACGGCTCCCACTCCAAGCAATCGCGGAACCGTGGAATGGCGGGGGGGAAAATCTTGTGTATTATGTCGGACTATCTGCGTGTCCGCGGGGTATGAGCGCGTACAACAGTCTTGCTTACAGTGATTTATAGACCAATACCAGGATTGGATTTAATATACGTAAATCAGGGAAATTATGCGGAAATTAAGCCGTTGAGACAAGGCGATCCGATTGCAAGTAGCTCGACCTGATGAAGCCCGAACAGGACGATCAGATCGAGAGTGTAATAAGTGCAGAGCGTGCAGATCCCCGGGACCCGCAGTCGACAGAAGATGCGGTCTTTTTGTTCTCCGACCCCGATTACTGCGTGAAGTACCTGGCATTCCGCCGGTGGCCCGACGGGCGCATCATCTGCCCGGTGTGCGGCAGTTCCAATGTCGCGTGGCTCTCACGCCGGCGGTTGTGGGAATGCAGAAGCAAACATCCTCAGGCACAGTTCAGCGTTCGCTCGGGTACGTTGATGGAAGACAGCCGCATCGGTCTGGGCCAGTGGCTTACGGCTTTGTGGTTGATTGCCGACCGCAACCTGGCAATCAGTTCCTACGAGGTCGCGCGTCGCGTCGGCATCACTCAGAAGTCCGCGTGGCTGATGATGAAACGGATTCGCAAAGCTCTGGATCTCTCAGGCGTGTCGTTGGAGGATATTGGGCGACAACGCTGGGGGGCCAACGGCGCCTGAAACGCGACAGCGGCGGTTCAGTCCGGCTTTTGAGTGGCGTGGCTCGATTTCGGCGTGGCCCTCCGACGATTCGTCTTTTCCTTCACTGGCTCGCGCAGAGTGCGGGAAGGAACCTTTAGAAGATTTTCGACCAGCTTACGGAAAGTGTCCCCGGTCAGGGGAAATAGACTGTTTGACGCCGTCATGTTGCCAATTCAGCAATTGAAGCGCAAACCTGCGGTTTCCCACGTTGCGTCGGGTGTGGGTTCAAGCGGATGAATATAATCTACTGAGCCAGCGAGTTCGACAAAGCCGGGTGCTCGCTGGCCCCGCCTGCTACTCTTCGCGCGTGACGTTCACCGTCACTTCCGCGGTAACGTCTTTATGCAGCCGAACCGCGATCTTGTGTTCGCCCAAAGTCCGGATGGGCTCGTCGAGCTGAATCCTGCGGCGCTCCACGTTGTACTTCTGAGCCGTGAGCGCGTCCGCAATATCGGCCGCGGTCACAGAACCGAAGAGCTGATCGCTTTCGCCGGCCTTGCGCGAGATGGTGATCGAGACCGCACCCATCAGCTTCGCGAGCTCCTGCGCCGCACCCACCTCCTTTGCTTCCTTGCGCAGATGCGCCTGGCGCTCCTGCTCCACGATCTTCCGGTTCGAATCGGTCGCCGCCACGGCGAGCTTTTTCGGCAACAGGAAGTTCCGCGCGTAGCCTTCCGCGACTTTCACCACCTGGCCGCGCGTACCGAGTTTATCGACATCTTCCCGAAGAATGATTTCCATGTCTTCAACTCTCCTTAAACTGCCGCCGCGAAAGGCAGCAGCGCGATATTGCGGGCCTTCAGGATGGCATCGGTCAAACGCCGCTGATGCGGCGCGCAAACGCCCGAAATGCGCCGTGGAACAATCTTGCCGCGCTCGGCGATGAAGGCCTGCAGCATGCGCACGTCTTTGTAATTGATGTCGTCGATCTTCTCGACGCAGAACCGGCAGACTTTCTTGCGCCGGAAATATTGTTTCTTTCCCACCGCGGCGGCCTTATCGCCACCGGTGGGCCGCTGGTTGGCCGCGATCGGTCTTCCACCTCTTGTCGGTTCGGGCATGTTCAGCTCTCCTTCTCTTCAGTTGCGGGCTCTGCCACGGCCACGGGAGCGCCTGGCAACGGATGCGCCGGTGCGGCAACGGGTGCGCCGGGTAATGGATGCGCTCCGCCTTCCGCTCCTCCACCCAACATCTGCTGGGCGAGCGAGGGTTGCGGGGCCGCGGCCTGCGGACGCCTGTGTGCGCGCTTCTCGCGTTCCTTTTTGCGCTTGTCGAGGCGCTTCAGCGTCTCATCGATGCGCACGGTCAGGAACTTGATCACCGAATCCTGCACGCGCAGGCGGCGCTCGAATTCCTTCACGATGGCTGGTTCCGCGCTGAACTGCATCAGGATGTAGCTGCCTTCGCGATGCTTCTCGATCCGGTAAGCCAGCCTGCGCTTGCCCCACTTATCGACCTTGTCGATGGTGCCGCCGGCCGTCGTGACATGCTTCGACATCTGGTCGACGAGGTGATCGATCTCTTCTTCTGTCGCATCGGGTTTCACGATGAACAGATTCTCGTAGATTCTCATTCTTCCTCTGTTGTTGAACCTGGGGCGCGACGATTGAATTTCGCCATGGACTTTTCGACGCCTTCGGAGATTATGGATTCCGTCGCATCGGCCGCGAGGTCGATGAACGCATCCAGGGTTTCGTTTTGTTCCCGCGTGAAACGCGACAACAGATAATCCTTGCCCGACATTTTTTGGTCGCGCAAAACGGAGCCTTCGCCCTTTGCGCTGGACAAGGGATGGCCAGGATGCACTCCCAGCCGGACGCGGGGAAAATCCTGCGTCCCGAT
The DNA here is from genome assembly GCA_963764845.1 of Terriglobia bacterium. Taxonomy (GTDB): domain Bacteria; phylum Acidobacteriota; class Terriglobia; order Bryobacterales; family Bryobacteraceae; genus BOG-234. The sequence continues at coordinate 693,077 of CAVXUE010000005.1, forward strand.
CTTTTCGATCACATCGATGACGCCGTTGTGCCCCGCGGCGGAGCCGTGCGGACGCACCCGGAGCGATCCCCAGGGCAAAGCCAGCTCGTCGTAGACGAGGATCAGGTCCGCGGGCGCAACTTCATTACGCTCCATGAGCGGCTTGATCGCGACGCCGCTCAGATTCATATACGTTTGTGGTTGGGCGAGGAGCACTGTTTTGCCACCGATACTGCCCTGGCCGATCAGCGCCTGGCATTCCCTGCGCGTCATCCGGATTGCGTGACGCGCCGCGAGCCGGTCCACCACGAGAAACCCCATATTATGGGGCGTCCGGGCGTACTGCTCGCCGGGATTACCAAGGCCGGCCACCAGGAGCATTCCCGGTTATTTCTTTTTGCCCTTCTCCGGAGCGGCGGCGGCGGGAGCGGCGGCGGGCTCATCCTTCTTGCCCTTCTTCGCTACTTCGGGCTCCGCGGCTACGGCGGGCGCGGCTTCGGCGACCACCTCTTCCCTGATACCGACCACGTGCGCGATCACGGCTTCCGGAGCGGTGAGCACACGCACGCCCGATTTGAGCGGAAGATCGGAAACGCGGATGTTGGTGCCGATCATCAACTCCGTAACATCGACGTCGAATTGATCCGGAATATCGTCCGGAATACACTCGATCTCGACCCGCTTGGTGACCACGTCGAGCACGCCACCCTGCTGTTTGACGCCCTTGGCTTCGCCCGACACGTGTACGGGCACCGACACACGCAGCTTCCGCGTAAGGTCGATCCGCTTCAGATCGATGTGCATCAGCGTGCCCTTGACCGGGTGATACTGCTCCTCGGCCACGATCACGGGAGTTTTTTCGACGCCCGCGATCTCCACGTCGAAGATCGAGTTGTGGCCCGTCTTGCTGTGGATGATGCGCAGGATGTCTTTGGGGTTGAGGCTGACGGCGCGGGGTTCCTGAAACGCGCCGTAGACGACTGCCGGAATCCGGCCACTGACGCGGACTCGCCGCGCCTCATTCTTGCCGCGACTATCGCGAGTCTCGGCTGCTACTACCGTTTCGATTCTCAATTTCCAATCTCCTGACGCAAGTCCGTGGCTTTGTCTGACCGCTCACAACGGCCACCCGAGTGGCGGCCTGTGCGCTTCGATCAACAACCAGTTCGTGGGTTGCGTTTTCTACTGCAAAAACCTCACAGGCTGAAGCCTGTGCTACATCCTACAAAAACAATGCGCTGATCGAAGTCTCTTCGTGGATCGATTGCACGGCCCGCGCCAGCAGCGGCGCAACCGACAACGATCTGATCTTCCCGCAAGCCTTCGCCTCCGCCGACAGAGGAATCGAATTCGAGACCACCACTTCTTTGATCCTCGACTCGCCGATCCGCTGCACCGCCGGACCCGAAAGCACCGCATGCGTTGCACAGGCCGTGACGCTCAAGGCGCCGTAATCCAGCAACGCTTCCGCCGCTTTTACCAGAGTGCCGGCCGTATCGATGATATCGTCCACGATCAGACAGTTCTGGCCTTCCACATCGCCGATGACGTTCATAACCTCGGCAACATTCGCCTGCTCCCGGCGTTTATCGATAATCGCCAGCGGCGCGTCGTTCAAGCGCTTGGCGACCGACCGGGCCCGCTCCACACCCCCGGCGTCAGGCGAAACCACCGTGAGATCCTTCACGTGCCGCGGCTTGAAATAATCGATGGCCACCGGGCGGAAGAACAGATGATCCACCGGCTTGTCGAAAAATCCCTGAATCTGCGCCGCATGCAGATCCAGGCACATGATGCGGTCCGCGCCGGCAGTTTCGATCAGGGAAGCCACCAGTTTCGCCGAAATCGGCACCCGCGGCTTGTCCTTCCGGTCCTGTCGACCGTACCCATAATAGGGTAGCACTGCCGTGATGCGCTCCGCTGAAGACAGGCGCAGGGTATAGATGATCTCGAGCAGCTCCATCAGATGCGGGTCGACCGGCGTACAGGTCGGTTGCACGCACGAAGCAATCCGCGCCGCGCACGTTTTCGAGGATCTGCAGGTTGATCTCGCCGTCCGAGAAACGCTTCAGGCGCATCATTCCCAGGTCGAGCCCGAGCTGCTGACAGATCTCTTCGGCAAGACCGGGATTGGCGCTGCCGGTGAAGATCTTGATGCGGTCCGGGTTCATCGCGCGTACTGGTTTGGGGCGGACGGGCTTAGGGGAGGCCATGGATTACCTTCGGCGTGGAGGTTGAGCGCCCGTCTCCATGCGGAGCGGTATTGCGCGCGGCTCAGGAACGATATCGGGAACACGGTAGTATCCGGAAACGACTTTCGGGCGCGATTCAGTTGTTCGGTGTCCGCGAAAATTCCGAAGATCGCGGAACCACTGCCTGTCATCGCCGCCGATTTTGCGCCCAAACGGCCCAGGCGCTGCTTGATTCTCTTGAGTTCAGGATGCCTGGCGAACACGACTTCTTCGAAGTCGTTCTCACACCACCGCGCCCCCTCGCCAAACCTCCCGCTGGAAACTATCCAGTTTATTTTGTAACCGAATTGTTGTCAATGTTTGTGACACATCGCGGTAAGCCTCAGCGGTCGAGGAATGCACGTTCGGGACCACAAGAAGACCAAGGGCGGCAGGCCGGTCCGGGAGCGGATAAAGTTCTTCGCCGCGGCCCAGCCCCAGCGCTGTACCCCCGTGCAGGAAAAACGGGACATCGCTTCCGAGTTGGGCGGCGAGATCGGCAGCGGGCAGAGTCTTTGCCGCCAGCACCGGGAGTGCCAGCAATACCGCGGCGGCATCGGATGAGCCTCCGCCCAGGCCAGCGCCCATGGGAATCGATTTCCTCAACGCAAAGTGCACATGTGCATGAACTTTCATCGCTTCGAGGGCGAGGCGGCAAGCTCGTTCCACCAGGTTGTCCGCAATGTCGGGAGCTCCTTCGATTTGAATTCGGGTGCTTCGAGCGGGAGTGAACCCGATGTCCAGACGATCGGCCAGCGAGATGGTCTGGAAGACGGTGCGCAGCTCGTGATAGCCGTCGGGACGCCGGTAGAGGACGCGCAAGCCCAGGTTCAACTTGGCATAGGCCGGCACACGAACCTTCGTCGTCATACGCCTCTGTGGAACCCACAGGCTGAAGCCTGTTCCACCATCCCACGGCTCGTCATTTGTCGTACTGCATCAGGGAAAAAACGTCATAGCCCTTGAGCTTCTCGCGCCCTCCGAGAAACGTCAGCTCGACCACAAATGCCAGGCCCGCCACAATCCCGCCCAACTCCTCGACCAGTCGGGTGGCGGCTTTCGCGGTCCCGCCGGTGGCGAGAAGATCGTCCACGATCAGGACTCTGCACCCCTCGAAAATGGCGTCGGTATGGATTTCGAGCGTGTCGGTGCCGTATTCCAGATCGTAGGTCACGCCCGTGCGTTCGGCCGGCAGTTTCTTCGGCTTGCGTACGGGAATGAAACCGACATCCAGCGCATAGGCCAGCGCGGGCGCAAAAATAAAACCCCGCGCCTCGATACCAAGCACCAGGTCGACGCCTGTGCCCCCATAGTGACTCTTCAGGCCATCGATGGTATGGCGCAGCCCATGCCTGTCCTTCAGAAGCGTGGTGATGTCGTAGAAAAGAATTCCGGGCCTCGGAAAATCGGGAACCTCGCGGATCAGTTGTTTGAGCGAATTCAAAGAAGGTGGCTACTCCGAGCAAAAGGAATTCAATTGTTGCATGGCTGCTTCCCGCGCTTCAACTCCCCGCACGTCGGCCATCCGCGGTCCCTTATAGAGCAGCCCGGCAAGCTGGTCGAGTTGCTCTGAAGTGCCGACCGCGTAGACCCGCACCCTGCCGTCATCCTCATTCCGCACCCGGCCGCGGAGCCCGATGCGATTCGCATGCTCCACGACGAACCAGCGGAATCCGACCCCTTGTACGCGGCCGGAAACAAACCAGGTACGGGCTTCGACGGCAGGCTGGGTCAGCTCTTCGGCTCCGCGGCCGCACCAACCTCGGTTTCAGACTCCACAGCCGACCGGAGCGAACCAGGCGTGAACGGTTTGGACAGCAGGCGGAAGCCTTTTTCCACAACGTAGCGCTGCACGACCTGGCGGTCGTCATAACCGGACATAAACAAAACCTTAAGGCCCGGCTCCCGGGTGAGAAGGTGATCGACCAGCATAGGTCCGCTCATGCCGGGCATCACGACATCGGTCAGAAGAAGATCCGGGCGGGGCATTTTCTCGAAGGCCTTGAGAGCGTCATCCGCGCCGTGCGCCGCAACAACGCTGTAGCCGGCGTCTTTGAGAATCGATTCGACGAGTTCGAGCACGGTTGACTCATCGTCGACCACCAGAACGCTAAGTGTTTTCTCTTTCACCGCTTCAAATCTAGCCTGGCCTGACGATCGGGACCAAACGATAATGTACTCAATAGTACGGCCGCATAATATTGTCTGTCCGCAGTATCCCGGACTGGCCTTTCCAGCGTTTAATTGGGGTATGGAAAAGTTCACCCGCCGCCGGGTAATCGCCGCGGCGATCTGCCTGACAGCGAGGGCGCGCGGCGAGGAGTTCTGGAACAAAAGGGACAGGGAGGCTTGGACTGATGAAGAAATTCTGCTCCTGACCACCAATTCGCCTTGGGCGCGCGACACGCGCCTCGACCTCAAAGCGAAGGGCGAAGCCACGGGCGACGACATCAATGCCGTCAGGGATCCGACCACCGGGAACCTGCGCGGCGGTAGTAACCCAAGCGGAAAACCGGTCGGAAAACCTCCCAGCGCCATGGTCACCTGGGAGAGCGCCCAGCCACTTTTCGATGCCCTGAAGTACAAGCTTCCGGCCGACTTCGTAAATCACTACGCGATCGGCGTGACGAACCTCCCCATCCTGGTCGACGCGGGGCCGGTGCGGCAGACCGCTGAAGAACTGGTCGACTGGCTGAAGAACTCAGCCACATTAAGCGCGAAATCGAGGGAGCCGGTCCAGGCTGGCATTGTCGCGACGTCGCGGGGCGGGGCGATGGTCCTGTTCGGTTTTCTCAAGGAACTCCTGCCCCTCTCGATCAAGGACAAAGACGTGGTCTTCAAGTTGGACACGAACCAACTCGCGTTGAAAACGAAGTTCGAGCCGAAGGAGATGATCTACCGGGGCAAACTGGCTCTCTGATCGCGCGTTCCGCGACGAAATGAGACGCAAGGGAGCGGCAGTTCCTCCTCAAAACAAGCTCGGCTGATCCCCGGCGGGTGGCGCTTTTTTCCGTTTCGCCCGCAGCGGGCTGCCCACAACCCCCAGCACTTGAATGCTTCTGAGCGCCGAGCGCGGCACAAACACCCTTTGGTTATTCGCATCCGGCTCAGGCGGCGTAACCGTATATCCCGCGATCTCCCATGTCAGCAGGTTGTTCGGAAGGATCCCGTCCATGATCTCGCCGTCCCGGAACTGCATCCGGACCCACAGGCCCTCCAGTTTGGGGCGCGTCAGAAAAACTCGTCTCGATTCCGCTTCGGCGTCGAAATCCTTTACAAAACAAACGCTTTTCACTTCCTCGTAAGGCAATAGGACGAGTGCGCCGTCGGGCTTCAACAGTTCCACGTTGGTTGGCTGTAAATAGCTGAGCGAATTGACAAAACCATTCAAATTCTCGCGCTCGAAGCGCCGCACCACCACCATCTTGGCTGTTGAGCTTGCCACGGATTCTCAATCCCGCCGAGGCCGCGGGATCACCGGCAAGGCGCCCGCTCGACTCAACGACTTTGCAGGAATTGATTTAAACATTTTTGCGGGTATTGTATCATTGCACGAAAGGGACCCACCAGAATGGCGGTATTGGGATCTACGGCTGAGTCGCCGACCTCGCGGGGCATCCGGGCATTCCTTTCCTTCTGCCGCATGGAAAAGGGTTTATCCAGGAATTCGCTGGATGCCTACGGCCGCGATCTTGCCGCGTTCCGTGCCTGGTTCGAGCCTTTGACCGGTGGCCAGCTCCCTGACGCCCCGGTTTTAAAGAACTATATCAACCACCTGTATGACCAGCATTTAAGCGGCAGATCGATCGCCCGGCACCTCAGCACCATCCGCGGTTTCTTCCATTTCCTGGTGGCCGAGCAAGCGCTCGACGTCGATCCCACCGAGCACCTGGCCAGCCCGAAGCAGTGGAGCACGATTCCCAAATTCCTCAACCGCGGGCAGATCGAGATGCTCATCGGCGCTCCGGATGCAGGCAAACCCAGCGGATTGCGCGACCGCGCCATGCTGGAACTTTTGTATGCCACCGGTATCCGTGTTACTGAATTGATACAGTTGCGTCTGTCAAGTCTGGACATGAATCTCGGGGTGGTGCGCGTGACTGGAAAAGGAAATAAGCAGCGCCTCGTACCCGTCCATGCAACCGCGCTCGAAGCCGTTTCGCGCTATACCGCCATCGGGCGTCCGGCCCTGCTTCACACCAATGCCCCTCAGGCCACAACTTCGCCTTATCTGTTTGTCACCGCCCGCGGCGGAGCCATGACGCGCCAGGCCTTTTGGGCCAGCGTCAAGGTAAACGGAAAGAAAGCGGGCATTTTCCACAATCTCTCGCCGCACATTCTGCGGCACACCTTCGCCACCCACCTCCTGGAAGGTGGGGCCGACCTTCGCAGCGTGCAGGCCATGCTGGGGCACGCTGATCTTTCCACCACTGAAATCTATACCCACGTCGTCCGGTCGCGCCTGCGCGATACGCTCGACGCCCACCATCCGAGAGCCTGAACTATGAGCGATTACATGTTTGTGCTCGAGAGTCATCTGGACGCTGCGCAGAATCGCGCCTCGAACGAGGTGCAACGCATCGCCACCGAAGCCGGCATGAACGTCTGGCTGACGGGCGGCGCCATGCGCGACACGCTGCGCGGAGCCATGATTCTCGACCTCGATTTCACCGTCGAGCGCGACGCCATCAAGCTGGGCCGGTCCCTCGCGCAATCGCTGGGCGGCAGCGTCGTCGCGGAAGACAGCCTCAAGCGCGGCGTCGAGCTGGAACTGCCGGGCGGGGTGCGCGCTTCGGTTTCGAATGCCCGCACCGAGAAGGTTTCGAAACCAGGCGGCAAGCCGCAGATCGCGCCCGCCACCATTCACGAAGATCTGACGCGGCGCGACTTCACCATCAACGCCATGGCCCTGTCCCTGAACCGGGGCTCCCGCGGCCTCCTGATCGATCCCACCAACGGACAGGCGGACCTGGCCAACCGCGAGTTGCGCGGCGCCAATCCCTACATCTTTTTCGACGACCCGTCGCGGATCTTCCGCCTGATCCGGTTCCAGCACACGCTCGGTTTCGAGATCGCCCCCCGCACGCAGTCGCAGCTCGAAAACGCGCTGATGGAGGGGTATGAAAAATCCGCTCCGGTCGCGGCGCTGGCAACGGAAATCCGCGCCCTCTCGGAGAGCGAGAACGCGGTAGCGGCGCTGGAAGCATTTGACAGGCTTGGCCTGCTGAAACTTATTTCTCCCTCCCTGACCGGCGCGAAGTTGAATAGCGCGGGTCTCCTTCGTTTCGAGAAACTCCTTCACACCGTTCTTCCTCCGGGAACCAAGGGAGGCTGGATGGCCTTCCTCACCGTCCTGATGGAAAAACTCAGCCAGCGGGAAAAAGGCGACTTGCTTCGGGCCTTCGAGCTGTCAAGGAAGGAGACCGACACGCTGAAGAAGATCGAAGCTCAGGCGAAAAAGCTGGAATCCGCGCTGAAGTCTTCGCGGATCAGCAAACCATCGCATGTGTACGATGCGCTGCACGGCGCCGCCGCCGGCGAGGTGCTGCTCGTTCTCTACGAGTCCGGTCAGCGCGTGGTGCAGGACCGCATCCGCGCCTACTACCAGAAGTACCTGGCGCTCGCGCAGGAGGTCACCGAAGAGCAGGTGGCGGCCACCGGCGTCAAACCCGGCACACCGAAGTTCGAGAAGGCCTGGCGCGCCATGGTGACGACGCATCTGAACGCAAGACCGAAAAAGATCACTCCGCCCGAGCCGGAGGCGGCCCCGGCGCCGGCGCCGTCACCCATGTCCGCGCGCCGCTAGACCGCGAGGGAGATAACGCGCTACGGTGTAGTCACTTGGACGGGCGCGCACGGTGCCGAACTGATTCCCAGCAAATTGTAGGACTCCACCGCAAAGTAATACGTGGTGTTGGGGCTGGCCTTCGTATAAGTATAGGTCGTCCCGGTTACGTAGCCATTGACGATGCTCATCGAGGACGGCGAAGTTCCCTTCAGCAGACGATAACCACCCACTCCGCCTCCGCCGGTCGAAGCCGTCCAACTCAGCGAGACCGACGTGTTCGTGTCGCTGGTAACGGTGAGATTTGCCGGTACCGTGGGCGGCGACAGATCGATTATCGTCACGCTGAGGATCGGGGATTGGGCCGACACATTGCCCTGCGCGTCGAAAGCGCTGATGTTGTACGTGTACGTGACGCCGGGCGTCAGTCCGGTGTCCCTGAAAGGCGGAATGGCCAACTGCGAGACCACGGCCCCATCGCGATAAATGTTGTAGCCCGCGACGCCGACGTTATCCGTCGTGGGAGTCCATATGATCGTTGTGCCCGTACTCGAAACGGACTGCGCTGTGGGCTCCGCGGGCGTGGCGGGCGGAGTCGTATCCACCCCGACAATGAGAGTCGAGAATGCCGTGCCGGTCGAAGTGAAGGCCCCCGCATTGTTCGCGGCGGTCGATGCGGTCCTTGAAGCCGCCAGAAGCTGTGCCGGCGTATCTTCCGCGACGCTGTTGTAGTTCAGGTAAGCGGCGAAATACGCAGGGAAGGAAGGCGCGAAGAATAACAGTTTCTGCGATTGCGCGAAATCCACCATGGCCTGAAGGAACGCGGTATCGATTGGCGCCCAGAAGCTGAACACGTCCCGTGAGTCTTCGGAACTGACCCCTAAAGTCAGTTGGCTGTTGGAGACCTTCTCCGGCCACGCCTCGCTGATGCCCATCCCTTTTCCGGCCTGCTGAATGATGGGCGCGGCCGAGAGTACGTTCATGAAAAAGTTGTTGTTCACCGGGTACACGTGGGTATCGATGTAGTTCAACGACGTCGTCGCGAAATCCTGGATGTAGGTGAGGTAGTTCGCAATCCAACTGCCCGCTCCCGCGCCGATCGTCACGTTGGTGATGCCCGCCTGCTGAAGAGCCGTCAGGTTCGTCTGCAGCAGTTGCATCGCGCCGGTGGGAGAGTTTTCGGTGGGCTGGAACGCGTTGTTCGCCTCCGAGTCGGGCTCGGTAATCAACGACAGGTAATCCGGCTGGATCAACTGCGCGATGTTAACGGCATTCTGGGCGCGGGCACTCATATATTGGGTCCAGTTCAGAGTCTGGTAATAGGATTCGAAGTCCGCGCCCTCGGTTCCCGCGAGCGGCTCGTTGACGGTCGCCTCGACGATCAGCTTCATTCCGCGGGCGTGAACCGTGTCGACCACCTGCTGATAGAACGCCACAAACTGTGAATAATTGCCGGGTGTGTTCGACCAAGTGTAGAAGGGCTGATACAGAATCGGGAAATCGATATGGACGGTAACCGCTTTGGCGCCGGTGGCCTGGAGTTCCTGGATCTCGGTCAGAACCGTGATGTTGAAGTAATTCGCTCCGATCAGACTGAGGTAATTGAGGGATTCCGCGCTCGAGAGATGCGGGGCCCACGTCGCCGGGTACGCCGATCCGTTCCAGCTCTGATTCACCGCCGTCTGGAAAGCGCCGATTTGCGTCGTCAGATTCGAATAGATGGCCTGGTAGGTGGTTGGCACGGTTTGGGCAAACAGGCCGGTGGAGGCCATAATGCCCAAGCTCACAATATGGACACAGAGAACACGATTGTATGATTTCATGGAAGTTACTCTTTCAGCAGTACTCTCGGCAGCGGCGTGAGCCCTGCTCAAAGATTGGAGTCCTGCATCAAAAATGATTGGTATGCGTCAGAGGGCAGGCGTAATCCTCATGCCTGGCCTTTTTCATCTTCAGACAGTAGACGTAACGAACCCACAATCCGATACTTCCTCAGATTTCTTTCGCAGCCAATATCGCTTTTGGTTAGAACACGGGCCTATTGCCTTAGTCGCGTATCCGCCGCTTTTTTTTGAGCACTTTAAGATTGAGAGGCTGTCCGACAAAGTCGATGGAAATACTCGATCTCGTTCTCAGCCGGCCCTGCCAACCTTAAGCCCGTCGTCGAACCGGGACCCCTTGGACGCCCAGGAATCCATCCGGCGCCAGTCGGCCCAAATCGGCCGGCGAAGGCAAGCCATCGTAAGAATCCTGGCCACCCGTCAGAAGAGCGCCGAACAGCCTCGCGTAGAGACCCTGCCGGGCCGCCAGTCTCTCCTTCCGGGTCCGGAGAAAATCGAACCGGAACGGAGAATGCCGCTCAGCTTCGCGCAAGAAAGCGGCCGAGAAAAATTCGCGGGAATCTGCTACGGCGGTGACGATAAGCGATCTCCAGCTCATCGTCAGCAGGTTCTTGAACGCGGCGCCGCCGCCGCGCAGCTCCTCCATGCGTCGCGCCACATGCTCGCCGAATTTCCAGAGTTGAATCGTGAGACCATCGAGCGCCCGGCCGTCAGCCGCCGCGCGCGAGAACAGAGTCATCGACCGCCGCCGCAGATCCTCCCGCACATCCTGCAGATCGTCTCCCAGTTGCAGCAGCATTCCCCATTCGAAAGCGAACCGGCTCTCCTGCCTTGTCAGAGAGCCATATGCGAGGCACGCATCCGCCAGCACCGAGCTCCCTCCTTTCGCGCAGCTCACCCGCAGACACTCGGCATCCGAATAACGGCGTCCCTCTGCCCGCCCGACGCTGCCTTCCTGCGCCCGATGAATGGCAAGCAGGCACTCAAAGACGTTCGCATGCGCGGCCCGCGGATATTGAAATTCCACCAGAGCGATCAGCGCCCACAGGTTGCGCTCCCGTCGATTCTCAGCGCGAAGGCTTTCGCCCAGCAATCGCCGACGAAAGCGGCGGCTGAACCTCAGCTTCTGATCGCCCGGAATGTCCTCGTCATCGAGAAAATTGTCGCTGTACGGGTAAACCAGACTGTATCCGAGAATGGAAGGCGTCAGCGCCAGAGGAACGCCCAACAAAGGTTGCATGCCACAGGCGGTCCATGCATTGCGCGCCGCCTGGATGATCCCCGCCATACTCAATTCGGAATCGAACCGGCGTGCCCACCGCGCCAGCGACGTGCGAACGGGCAGAAATCCATGCGTGAGCAGTTCCGTCGCTTCTCCGTCAAAACCCAGCGCCCGCGCGGAGAACCGTGCGAACGAAGCGACGATCCGGTCTTCTTCTTCACCGGTCGGAGGAGGTCGCAACGCCTCCTCAACCTCCATCAGGGCTAAGAACGAAAACTCCAGGGCCTTTGTTCGCGCCGCATGTTCTCCGCTAAACGGTCCCAATGAAACCGGCCGCAGGCGGTTTTCATCTGCTTGTCCGTCAGCCTGACCTCGCCCGTCCAAAAGCGCCGTTGAAAATCTCCGACTGCCGCGCCCGACGTGACCGGCGCACCTTGCAACAGGAAGACCATTGCATAAAAAAGGTGGGCGATCTGCTTCATGAGAAAGAATCGGGCCAGTTGATACTCATCGGGTGCGTGCCCGAAATACTCCTGCAGGTAGACCCTTTCCTCTGCCTCGTTGGTCACGACGAGATTTGCCACCACCGCCAGATCCGCATACCGATCGTTCAGAAAAGCGGCCTCCCAGTCGACCAGCCACACACGTTGTCCGTCGAACAGGATATTGTCCGGCTTGAACAGGTCATTGTGGCTCGACACCATCTCTGTGGCATCTCGCTCCGCAGCATCCCGCCGATAGACCGAGGCCAATTCCGCGTGCCACGCAAACAGCTCGTCGGTCTCGCCTGCCGAAAGAATGTTCGCGGCCCGAAAGGTCCGGAAGAACTCGTCCACCGCAGTCCCCTGCTTCATCAGGTACAGGCATGTGGTGTTGAGCCGATCCTCGACTCCGGGAAACGGCGGCAGCGCATGCAGGGCTCGCAGCGCGGCGGGAATCCGCAGAAGAGCCTCGGCTGCCGGGAAAGCCACACTCTCCACAAAATCGGTAATCGAAATCCCCTCCTCCACGCTCGTGTACCGGACACGCGGCGCCAGCCCCGCTTCAGCCGCCGCCTTCATGCAGGCGAACTGGCGCTCCGGACCGAGCATCGCATTGGAACGGGTGATGATCTTCAACAGATAAGGAACGCTCCGCACGGCGATGCGAAAAACCAGGGCGGAATGGCCCTTGTGTATCAACCGGATGTCTTCGAACTCCGTGACACCGAAAGCGGCGCGCAGGGCCTCAGTCACGGCCGCGCTCTTCTCCTGCGGAATCATCTCTTGTCATCCCCCATCGGACCAAACCAGTCCGAATTTAACCCGTTGACTCTAAAGACCAGCGGGCGTAGTATACTGAATGCGGACTGGAAAGGTCCTCATTCTGTGCTCAAGCTGACCAAAAAAGCGGATTACGGGTTGATCGCCCTGCGGCACCTGGCGTCCATTCCCGGGTGCGACGGCCAGCACAAAGGACATCGCCGACGCCTATCATCTGCCCGTCCCGCTGCTGGCCAAGGTGCTGCAGCAGTTGACCCGCGCGGGCATTCTGCAATCGGTTGCCGGCACCAACGGCGGCTACAAACTGGCGCGCGACGCCGCGGCGCATCAGCGCGCTCGAAGTGGTTCGCGCGATCGACGGCCCGGTGATCCTGACGCACTGCTTCACCGAGCACGGAACCTGCGATCAGTCGGAAAACTGCACCGTGCGCGAACCGCTGCGCCGCGTCCACGAAGCCATTCTCGAACTGCTGAACAAATTCACGATCACGGATCTCGCGGAATCGCCGGCGGTCGCAGCTGACGCCGCTGCCCGCTGCCGCTGAATCCCGTCATGAGCGGAAGACATCCTGGACTGTAGACATCCGGGACTATAGAAGAAAGAAAATGAAGACGCCCATTTATCTCGATAATCACGCAACGACGCAGATGGACCCGCGCGTCCTCGACGCGATGCTGCCTTATTTCACGGAGTATTTCGGCAATGCCGCCAGCCGCAATCACGAATTCGGCTGGGTTGCCGAGCAGGCGGTGGATAAAGCGCGCAAACAGATCGCCGATCTGATCGGCGCTTCGCCGCGCGAAATCATCTTCACCAGCGGCGCCACCGAATCGGACAACCTCGCGATCAAGGGCGTGGCCGAGATGTATGCCGAAAAAGGCAACCACATCATCACCGCCGCGACCGAGCACAAGGCCGTTCTCGATACCTGCAAGAAGCTCGAGAAGAACGGCTACCGCGTCACGTATCTGCCGGTGAAGGGCGACGGCCTGATCGATCTCGACATGCTGCGCGAGTCGATCACCGACAAGACGATCCTCGTCACCATCATGTACGCCAATAACGAAATCGGCGTCATCCAGCCGGTTGCGGAGATCGGCAAAATCTGCCGCGAGAAGGGCGTTCTCTTCCACACCGATGGCGTGCAGGCGATCGGCAAGGTTCCGGTCGACGTCAATAAGGACAACATCGACCTGATGTCGATCACGGCGCACAAGCTGTACGGGCCGAAGGGCGTGGGCGCGCTTTATGTCCGGCGCGAAAGTCCGCGCGTGCAGCTCACCGCGCAGATGGATGGCGGCGGCCACGAGCGCGGCATGCGTTCGGGCACGCTGAACGTGCCGGGCATCGTCGGGCTGGGCGAAGCGTGCGCGATCTGCCAGCGCGAAATGCCCGAAGAGACGAAGCGCCTGCGCGTATCTGCGCGACAGGCTGAAGAGCAAGCTCGAAGCGGGCCTCGACGAGATTTATCATCAACGGCTCGATGGGAGCATCGCCTGCCGCACAGCCTGAATCATGAGCTTCGCGTATGTGGAAGGCGAATCGCTGCTGATGGGCATCAACGATGTCGCGGTTTCGAGCGGTTCGGCCTGCACTTCGGCGACGCTCGAACCGAGCTACGTGTTGAAGGCGCTGGGCCTGGGCGACGATATCGCGCATTCGTCGATCCGCTTCGGCATCGGCCGGTTCAACACGGAAGAAGAGATCGATTACGTGGCGGACAAGCTGATCGATGTGGTCCGCAAACTGCGCGAGCTTTCGCCGCTGTACGAGATGGCGAAAGAAGGCATCGATCTCAGCAAGGTTTCATGGGTTCACGATTAAGCAGATCATACAGGAGATATCAAAATGGCATATTCGGATAAGGTTCTCGATCATTACAACAATCCGCGCAACGTCGGCTCGTTCGACAAGAGCGCCGAAAACGTCGGCACCGGCATGGTGGGCGCGCCGGAGTGCGGCGACGTGATGAAGCTGCAGATCAAGGTCAACGACGCGAGCGGCATCATCGAAGACGCGAAGTTCAAGACCTTCGGCTGCGGCAGCGCGATCGCCAGTTCTTCGCTCGCCACCGAATGGCTGAAGGGCAAGACCGTCGACAGGCGCTCGAAATCAAGAACACCGACATCGTCAACGAACTCAGCCTGCCGCCGGTGAAGATTCACTGCTCCGTGCTGGCCGAGGATGCGATCAAGGCCGCGATCAGCGACTATCGCAAGAAGCAGACGAAGAAGGTCGGCGGTCGAACAAACGGTGGCGTAATGCCGTGTTGACCGTCGAAACCGCGGCCGGGAATCAACGTCACGCCGAAAGCGGTCGAGAAGATCCGCCAGACGTTCGCAGAAGATGGGCGTGCGATCAGGGCGGGTCTGCGTCTGGGCGTGCTCGGCGGCGGCTGCTCGGGCTTGAGCTATCAGTTCAAGTTCGACACCAAGCCGCGCCCCACCGACAAGGTCTTCGATTACGACGGCGTGCAGATTTTCGTCGATCCCAAGAGCATCCTGTATCTGCACGGGACTGACTCTCGATTACAAGGAGTCGCTGATGCAGTCGGGCTTCGTCTTCGAAAACCCGAACGCGAAGAAGAACTGCGGCTGCGGAACGTCGTTCTCGGCCTGATGAGTCGCGTCGGATTATTTTCGAGTTTTTCGATCTGCCGCGCAATCTGGCGATCGATCTCAAGGATCTGGAAAAGCGATTTTACGCGCTGAGCCGCAAGTAGCATCCGGATCGTTCATGCCCGGAAGAGCGCGGACGAACGCGAGCAGGCGCCGAGGAGTCGACTGCGATCCTGAACGACGCCTACCGGACGCTGCGCGACCCGATCGCCCGGGCCGAGTATCTGCTGAAACTCGAAGGCTTCGACATCGGCGAGCAGAGGACGAAAGATGTGCCGCCCGAACTGCTGGAAGAAGTCTTCGAGCTGAACATGGCGCTCGAAGAGGCGGAGCTCCGGCCGCAACTCGAAGCCGCGCGGCGAACGTTTCGAAGCCATGCGGACGAGATCGATGCGAGATTGCAGCAGAAGTTCGCCGAATGGGATTCAGGTCGCGATCGCGAGTACGCTTGCGGCGCATCCGCGGGCTGCTGAACCGCCGGAAATACATCTCGAATCTGATCGAGCAAAGACGAATGTTCCAGATCGAGTTTGACAGCCCGAGAACAGTAGTCGGCATCGACCTCGGCACCACCAACAGCCTGGTCGCGTGGATGAACCTGACCGACGCCCGAAGTGATCCCCGGCGCGGACGGCGACAAGCTGGTGCCCAGCGTCGTTTCGCTCGACTGCCGGACGGCGACATCGATCGTCGGCAACGCCGCGCGCCAGGAACTGATCGACCATCCGGACCGCACCATCTATTCCGTCAAGCGCCTGATGGGCCGCGGCGTCGCCGATGTGCAGGATGAGCTGAAGCTCTTCCCGTTCCACATCGCCGAAGACAGCGAATCGGTGATCCGCGTGCGTCTGGGCGAGAAGACTTTCACGCCGCCGGAAATCTCCGCGTTCATCCTGCGGCAGCTGAAGAAGAACGCCGAAGCCGCGCTGGGCGAGCCGGTCACGAAGGCCGTGATCACCGTTCCCGCCTACTTCAACGACGCCCAGCGGCAGGCCACGCGCGACGCCGGGCGCATCGCCGGCCTCGAAGTGCTGCGGCTGGTCAATGAGCCCACCGCCGCCGCGCTCGCCTACGGACTCGACAAGCGCAAGGAAGGCATCATCGCCGTCTACGATCTCGGCGGCGGCACGTTCGACATCTCGATTCTCAAGCTGCAGGAAGGCATCTTCGAAGTCCTCGCCACCAACGGCGACACGCACCTCGGCGGCGACGACATCGACAACCGCCTGCTGCGAATCGCCCTCGAAGATCTGCAGTCGGAATGGGGCGAGGACCTCTCGCATATCGGCGAAGCCGTCCAGACGCTCCGGCGCGACGTGATCCGCGCCAAAGAAGCGCTCTCGTTCCTGCCCGCTGCGACACATCGAATTCGAGTGGCACGGCAAACGCTACCAGCGCGAAATCACCCGCGAGCTCTTCGAAAACCTGATCCGCGACATCGTCGACCGCACGCTCGGCCCCTGCCGCAACTGCATGAAGGATGCCGGCGTCACGCCGGAGCAGATCGACGAAGTGGTGATGGTGGGCGGCTCGACGCGCATTCCGCATGGTGCGCAGCGCCGTCGAAGTTCTGTTCCGCGCCAAGCCGCACACCGAACTGAATCCGGATGAAGTGGTCGCGCTCGGCGCGGCCGTGCAGGCGGGCATCCTGGCCGGCACGGTCGAAAACCAGCTGCTGCTCGACGTCACGCCGCTCTCGCTCGGAATCGAGATCTACGGCGGCGTGGTATCGAAGATCATTCATCGCAACTCGACCATTCCCGCCAGCGCCAGCGAGACCTTCACCACCGGCGTCGACGGGCAGACCAACGTCCTGATCCACGTCGTGCAGGGCGAGCGCGAAATGGCGAAGGATTGCCGCAGCCTCGCGCGTTTCGATCTCAAAGACATCGCCCCGATGCCCGCCGGCATGGCGCGCATCGAAGTGCGCTTCCTGATCGACGCCAACGGAATCCTCAACGTCACCGCCCGCGACGCCCGCACCGGCAAGGAGCAGTCGGTCGACGTGAAGCCTTCTTACGGCCTGACCGCTGAGCAGGTGGAAGCGATGATCAGGCCTCGATCGATCATGCCGAAGAGGATCTGCAGGCCGCGCAGGTGGCTCAGGCGCGCGTGGATGCGGATGCGATTCTGCTGGCAGTCGATAAGGCCAAACGCAACGACGCATACCTCGACCTGACGGACGAAGAGCGCAGCCGGCATCGAAGACGCCATCAGGCAGTTACAGAGCGTTTATCACGCTGACGATCATCATCTGATCCGCGAGAAGATCGATCTGCTGAACGATGTGACGCACCATCTCGCCGAGAACATGATGAACACGGCGGTGAGTTCGGCGCTGAAGGGAACCAGCGTCAATGAACCGTGACGGGAATACTTTCCATGGCTGAGTGCCCGGCCCCGTCTTCGGCGATGAGCTTGTACTCGGTGGTCTTTTTCGGCGCGATACCTATGCAGCGGCTCAGCGCCGGCCATACCTCGCCGACCGGCGGCTCGATCCGGACCGTCTTCGCCCCGGTAACCCCGTAGCAAAGCTCCCCGCGCGCAGTGTAGAAGCTCACAATTCTGAGTCCGTCCCCGCCCAGCGCGTCGATCACCTTTTGCGCGTGGAGCGTTTCCGAATCGGCCTGCTGCTCCTTCGCTTGCCGGGCTGCTCTCGAGCGCGAGTAGAATATGGTGCCGTCGTAGATGACGCCGGCTATGAGGAAAACGCCCAGAAGAGGTACGATCCAGCGCAGTCGCGACCAGGGCTCAGGCATTCAATAATACTGACTGCCTGATGAGGTCGATCAGTTTCGTTTCATTCTCGATCTCGGTTCTCACTTCGAGCCAATAGAGCTTAAGCGAACCAATGATCTCGGGGTATTCGGGATCGAGATTGACCGCATCTTTCGCTGTCGTGAGAAGCGAGCCGGCGCCGATGTCGCGCGCGTGGCGGGCCAGACGCCGGATCTCCGAAGGCGTGTACTGGTGGTGGTCGTCGTAGGCGTAGCTGGCCACCGGATCGATGCCCACCTGTTTGAGCGTGTGCCAGAAGGCCTGGGGATTACCCAATCCGCAGAATGCGACGGCGCGCATGTCCTCCTCGGCCAGTTCGGCAAACAGGTCGATGTCGAACTCCGCTCCATCGGCCGCGCGCCATGCGCAGGCAACGGTACGGGCGTGAAAGACCGGCGCGGATGCGTTGTAGCGGCGCAGAACCGCCTCGATCGCGTTTGTATTGGGGGCCTCGTCGGCGCGGGTGATCAGGAAGGCGTGGGCGCGGGCGAGACCTTCCAACGGTTCGCGCAGACGGCCGAGGGGAAGCAGTTCGCCGCCGCCGAAAGGGCGCAGCGCATCGATCAGCACCAGGTCGAAATCGCGATGCAGCTGAAGATGCTGGAAACCATCGTCGAGGAACAGGACCCGGACGTTCGCCGCATCGAGCAGTTCCAGACCGGCCGCCCGGCGATCTGTTCCGATCCCGATCGGGACTCCGGCCGCCCGCATGCATAGCTGCGCTTCGTCGCCTGTGTGCGAAACCGGCGGCCGGTCCTTCCCGTTCCGCACCACCACGTTCTCCCGGACCATCCGCCCGTACCCTCGCATCAACAGACCGGCGCCGTCATCGCGAAACCGGCTCAGCAACTCGATGGTGGCGGGTGTTTTCCCGGTACCGCCAGCCGTGATGTTCCCGACGCTGACGACGGGAACCGGCAGACTCGCGGCCCTTTCCCGTTTGGCGCGGAGATCGTGCGCACTGCCCGCTTTCCAAAGAAGGGAGAGCAACCACAGAAACGCCTGGGCGGGCTGCGCGTGGCGCTCGACGGGGTAGCGCGATTCATAGAGCTGGCCGATTGCTGCAGCCGCGCGTAAGGCCGCGCCGCGTTTCGCGCGCCGCGGCTTGACGTGCGCGCTCGCCGAGCCCGGGGTCGGACGCGGCGGACAGGACCGCCGCGTGCAACTCGTCGCCGGAGGCGATCCGCAGAAGGGCGCGGTGCTGCTCGAAGTGCTCGGCGATCTCGCGGAAGTTTTCGAGATGCGGGCCGGCGATCACGGGCTTGCCGAAGATGGCGGGCTCCAGAATGTTGTGGCCTCCGCGGTCGGCCAGTGTCCCGCCCATGAACACGACGTTCGCGTATGGGAACAGGGCGCTGAGCTCTCCGATCGAATCGAGCAGCAGGACGTCGGCGTTTCGGGCGGAGGCAGGGACCGCGCTGCACCGCAGCCAGTCGAGCCCGGATCGTTCGAGAAGCTGCGCGGCGGTCTCGAAGCGCTCGGGTTTGCGCGGGGCGATAATCAGGCGCCAGCCGGGGAGTTTCCGCTGCGCCGCGAGCACGAAATCCTCCTCCGCGAGACTCTCGTCGGCGGATGTGCTGGCCGCAATCCAGATCGGGCGTGCGCGATCCGCCTCGATGAATTTCAAAGCCGGCGAATCCGCGCCGATTACGGGCGTGGCGAAATCGTATTTCAGATTGCCCGCCCACCTCAACCACGCCGGGCGGCGCGCCGGCCGCTTCGAAGCGTTGCTTCATTTCACCCGACTGGGCAAGAATCCGGTCGCAGAGGTCGAGCACCGGGGCAAAAAACGCCGCAAACCGCCGGTAGCGCGGGAGGGCGCGGTCCGAGATGCGGCCGTTCACGATAATCAGTCCGCAGCCGATGCGCTTCGCTTCCCGGAACAGGTTCGGCCAGATTTCCGTCTCGAGAACCACTACAACGGTGGGCCGCAGATGGCGCAGCACCCGCCGCACGCACCAGACGAAATCGAACGGCGCGAAGAAAACGCCGTCGGCCAGGCCCTCCAGACGTTTCTCAGCGGTTTCGCGCCCGGCGAGCGTCGAGGTGCTCAGGAAGATCGGCGAGCGGGGGCTGTTCTTTCGCACCTCGGCGATCAGTGGGATGGCGGCGAGCACTTCTCCCACCGAAACGGCGTGGAACCAGATGGAGGCCGAAATAGTCTGTTGCCAGGAGGGAGCAAGTACACCGCAGCGCTCTCCGAGACTGGAGAAATACTTCGGGTTCCGCACTCCGCGGAGGAGCAGATAAAGTAAGATGACGGGTGAACCAAGAGCCTGAAAAACGCGGTAGAGGAGGAAAATCGGCTTGCGTTTCAATTTTGAAAAATGGCTGCTTCTCTTCCTTGTCAGTATAGCGGCGCTGGCCGGAGCCGACAACGATAAGACGGAGTTCAGGGTCAAGCCCGTTCTCGCTTATCCCCACCACCAGACCAGCGAAAAGATCACGATCGCGGCGCAGGCAATGCAGACCGACGATGAGACGCGCGAGGCGTTCGGCAAGGTGAATCCCAATCGCTACGGCGTCCTGCCGGTGCTGATCGTCATTCAGAACGACGGGCCGGATGCGATTCGGGTGGATCGCATGAAGCTGGTTTACAATCTCCCCGACGGTTCGCACGTGGAGGCTACACCCGCGGGGGACGTGCGGTTTCTCAACGGCGTCCGCGCGCCCAGGGCGCCGAACGGATCGCCGCCGGTGCCCATCAAGATCAAACGCGATCCGAAGAATCCTCTGGCGGAATGGGAGATCGAAGGCCGGGCATTTGCGGCGAAGATGATTCCGGCCGGGCAATCGGCCAGCGGGTTCGCGTACTTCCAGATCCCGCAGCCAAGCGCGGCGGCTTCGGTGTTTCTCTCCGGCATGGAGAACGCCGTGAGCGGAAAAGAGCTGTTTTATTTTGAAATTCCGATGTCCGGGAATTAGCCGCCCGCGATCGCGCCGACGATCAGCAGAGGCTCCCGGCCCGCGGCCACCGGTTCCGGCAGCGGGGCGTCGGGTGACTCGTGCGACAAATCCAGTTCGCAGGCAAAAAACCGGATGAACGGCCGCCGCACCTGGGTCACGTGATCGCGCAGCGTCCCGCGCAGCATCGGATATCGCGCCTCGAGCGCATTGAGCACGGAGCGCTGGGTGACGGGGCCCTCGACTTCCAACTGAACTTCAGCCTCGACTCGCGCCAGAGAGCGAAGATGCGCGGGCAGAACCACATTGATCATGGCAGTGTGATCATGCGAGCGTCTGCACTTCAACGGAAAGCACCGCCGGGAGATCGTGTACGATCGCATTCCAGCTGTCCCCGGCGTCGTTCGAAGCGTAAACCTGCCCGCCCGTCGTACCAAAATAAATGCCGCACGAATCGAGCGAATCGACAGCCATCGCATCGCGCAGCACGTTCACATAACAATCCTTCTGCGGAAGGCCTTTCGTCAAAGCCTCCCACTCGTTGCCGCCCGTACGGCTGCGGTGCACTTGCAGCTTTCCTTCCAGCGGAAAATGCTCCCCGTCGCTCTGGATCGGAACCACATAGATGGTCTCCGGCTCATGCGCGTGCACGTCGATGACGAAGCCGAAGTCGGTGGGCAGGTTTCCGCTCACCTCGGTCCATGATTCTCCCGCGTTGTCGGTGCGCATCACGTCCCAGTGCTTCTGCATAAACAGCGTGTCGGGGCGGGACTTGTGCATGGCGATGCGGTGAACGCAATGGCCGACCTCGGCTTTGGGATCTGGAATGTAATTCGAGACGAGCCCCTGATTGATCGGTCGCCACGTCACGCCACCGTCGTCGGTCCGAAATGCTCCGGCGGCCGAAATCGCGATGAAGATCCGGTTGGGATTGACCGGATCGAGCAGGATCGTATGCAGGCACAATCCGCCGGCGCCGGGCTGCCAGCGCGGTCCGGTTCCGTGGCCGCGCAATCCGGAAAGTTCCGCCCAGTTCCGGCCGCCATCGGTCGAGCGAAACAACGCCGCGTCTTCCACGCCTGCGTAGACCGTATCGGGATCCGTGAGCGACGGCTCAATATGCCAGACACGCGCGAACTCCCAGGGGTGGGGCTTGCCGTCGTACCACTGATGGGTGCCGGGGACGCCGTCATAGGCGAATTTGTTCCCCACCGGCTCCCACGTCTTTCCGCCGTCGTTGGAACGCTGGATGAGTTGCCCGAACCAGCCTCTCGACTGCGACGCGTACAGCCGGTTCGGATCGGCCGGCGAACCTTTGAGATGGTAGATTTCCCAACCGGGGAAATGGGGTCCGCTGATGTCCCAGTTCTCCCGGTTCGCGTCCGCTTCGAGCACGAATGCACCCTTTTTTGTGCCGACCAATACCCTTATGCCGCTCATCGGTCACACCCCCAGATTCAAATTGTAAACGTAGAAGTCGGTTTGCCGGGTCCATCCGCGGGACTCATACAGCAACTGGACCGATTCGTTCGTAACTTCCGTCGACAGCGTGAGGCGGATGGCGCCCGCCTGCTCGCCGAACTTCCTCGCCGCGCTCCAGGCGCTCCCGGAGGAACCGCCGGGCGAACTCCGGATCGCCGGGCTTCCCGTAGAACCGGCGATAGGCGTCAAACAGCGGCGCCAACAGATCAAGTTCGGAAATGGTAGCCTGGCGGATAGTCAAGGAGCGAATCAGTTGACGGCCGGGCGCGGACGGCGGCGGGTTGCCACAGACGGCGTCGAGGGTTTCAGAACCTGATTCAGCAGCGCCTCGATCTGCGCTTCGGGGATGGAGGCCGAAATGTTCACGTCCGGTCCGTTCGCCGTGATCCGCAAGGATTGCAGGAATTCGGTCAACTGCTTGAGCTCGGCATTGTTCCCGCCGCTCATGGAAACCAGGTTGAGCCCCAACTGCAGCACCGCGGCCAGCGCCCCGGCGTTCTGTGTACTGGCGGTGACCGCCTGTCCGGTAATCTGGATATTCGAAGCAAAATCCACGCCGCCGCCGAACGACTGAATGCTCTTCAGGATCGGCAGCACCTGCGCTGCGATACCGGTGGGCGCAGTGGCATTTGCCGGAATCAGGGAGGCCAGCGACGCCGAGCTCGCCAGCCACTCATCTTCCGTCGAGCTGAGTTGATTCGCCTGGGCGAGAAGCGCGGGATCGATTGTAACCGGACCGCCATTCCGATTGATCGCCGCCTGGACATCCGCCAGATCACCGGCGACAGCGATGGAAGTGCCGATGAAGGCCAGTGCCTGAGTCGTGTTGTTTTTCGAATCGGTAAGGCTGATGAGGGTTGAGCCATCGTAGGGTTGAACCGTCACGCCGGCGTGGCCGCTCGCGAGCGCGGTGATCTTGTCCACGTTGAAATTACCCCGCACCAGCACCAAGCCGGTTGGTTTCGAGGGGTCCGCCGTGCTTGCCGCAAGCACCTCCGTTACGTCCTGAAACGGATTGAAGCCCGTTGCGGTTACCAACTGCTGCAGTCCCGCGCCCATGGCCATCACCTTCGAGACGATGAACTGCCCGAACGGGCTGGTCACGGTGTTGGCGGCGTTGACGCCGGTGAGAACGCCCGCATTCGGCATCACCATCGTCAGGAGTTGCGGGTCGGCCGCGAACGCAGCCGAGCCAAAAACAAAGAAAATCGCGAGGAAGGCGGTTTGCCGCATAGAGTCTCCTTTTCATGCTAACGCAGCGAAAGGGCGGCAGGTTCACCCTTTCTTTGCTTACCCTTTTTTGTCGATGCGGAAATCGTCGAACGAAGCCACGGTGCCCGCTCGGGTCCAGAGGCCAGTCTTGCCCGGACCGATCAGGGAATTGTCATCCACGTCAAACAACTGCCGATTTCCGAAAAGGACCCGAAAATGGGAGCCTTTATAAACCACTTTGGCGACATACCACTGGCCGGTCTGAAGATCGTGCGGGACCACGCCCGGTATGGCGCGTAATCGCCCGTCCTGCACACGAAAAAGACCGATATTCCGTTCATCCACGCTGAAGCGGAGCAGGTAGTAATTCCGCTCGTCCTGATAACGCCAGACAACTCCAGCCGCCTTGACCCGCCGGGGTTCAGCCGCGATCTTGAATTTGACGCTCAGCTCGCCATCGCGGCAGATCACCTTGTCGAAAATGGCGAGGGGGAATTCGGAATCGTCGGGAGCCGTCGAAAGCTGCTCGAAAACGTTGGGGCGGCTGGGCGCTGTCGTGTCGCGTTTGACTTCCCAGTCCGGCGTGCGCGCGGGGCGGGTCGCCGTGGAAGTCCAGTTGGGAGGCATATCGCCGGGCTTCAGCTTGTCGAAATTGACGGCGTCGACTCCGATGCCCAGGAAAGGCAAACTGATGACGAGCGCACCGATGCGTGATATCAAATACCCATTTTATCCGGGTTCAATCGACGGCCGGCTCTAACGGCCGATCTGCCGAAGGCTTCGGACCGGAATCCCGACCCACCACCCCGTCTTTTTTGCCCCTTCTTCAAGCGAACTCCATACTTCCCGAGGCACATCGACGACCAGTTCGCCGCCGAAATCGGCGCGGACCGACTGCGGTCTCTCGACCGTCTGCCGCAGCGTAGCCCGGATCCGGTTGTCGCCTGGCTCGGTCGAAACGTGCAGTTCTTCCGGACGCGCGCAAAGGGCCACCCGATCGCCTTTGAAGCATCCGCGCAGATGCGGGCCCGCGATCTCTTCCCCCAGCAGGCGCAGCCGGCTGGTCTGCCGCGCGGGGTCGAGCGCGATCACCTCGGCCTCGTAGATGTTGAACCCACCCAGCAGTTTCGCGGCGTCGGCCGTTCCGGGATTCCGCAGCAACTCTGCGGGCGAACCACGCTGGACGATTCGCCCCGAGTCATAAATCAACACCCGGTCCGCCAGCCCGAAGCATTCCGAGAGATCGTGGGTGACCAGAAGAATGGGGATCTTCAGGCCGCCCTGCAATTCCCGGATGAGCGAATAAAGATCGATGCGCAGGGTTTCGTCAAGGCCCCGGCCGGGTTCGTCGAGCAGCACGGCCCGCGGGTCCGCGATCAGGGCGCGGGCGATCGAGCCGCGTTGCTTCTGCCCGCCGGAAAGCTCGTGGGGATAGCGCCCGGCCATCCCCGTCAGCTTGAAGCGTTCGAGTTGTTCCGCAATGCGCCTGTGGCGCTCTAGACGCGGCAGGGGATGGGCTGCGAAGGCCAGGTTTTCGCGCAAAGTCATATGCGGGAAGAGCGCGTAGTTCTGGAAGACGTAGCCGCAGGCACGCTGCTGAGGCGTCAGGTGGACGCCCGATCCGGCGTCAAAGAGGATCCGGTCATCGAGAAGGATGCGGCCGGAATCGGGGCGGATAAAACCCGCGATCGAATCCAGCGTAAGCGTCTTGCCCGATCCGCTGGGCCCGTAAAGCACTGTCACTCCCACCGGGGCTTCGAACTCGACATCGAGGTGGAAGCCGGCCGATTCAGGTCCCGGCGGGAATGTTTTTACGATTTTTCCCCGGATCATTGCAGGTTGGGAGCGGTCGCGCGACGCTGTTCGAGCCAATTGGCGAGGAAAACGATCGCCACGGTAAGCAGGGAAACCACCAGTACGAGCACGAGCGCGACCTGCGTGTGACCCGATTCGACAGCGTCGTAAATGGCGATGGCAGCGGTTTGCGTGCGCCCTGGAATGTTTCCCGCGACCATGAGAGTGGCGCCGAAATCGCCCATGGAGCGCGCGAAGGCAAGGGCCGTCGCGGCCGCGATGGGACGCCGCGCGAGCGGAATGCTGACCCTCCAGAACAATCGCCATTCCGAGGCTCCGAGGCTGCGCGCCGCGCGTTCGAAAGCCCGGTCCACATTTTCCAGCGCGGCGCGCGACGATTTGACGAGAAGCGGAATGGCATGCAGAGTCGACGCGATCACGGCGGCCCGCCAGGTGAACACCAGCGGAGAGCCGGTGATCTTCTCCCAAGCCTGGCCGATCCAGCTGGAACGGCCGATCACCACCAAAAGGTAGTAGCCGAGCACCGTAGGCGGCAGCGCCAGCGGTAATGTTGTGATGGCGTCAAGCAGGTCTTTGCCCACGAACTGTTTGTTGGCGAGAAGCCAGGCCAGCCAGATTCCGAGGACCAGGGAGATCGCGGTGGCGCCGGCGGCTACTTCGAGACTCAGCCTGAGGGGGAACCAATCGATCGGCATGCTTTGCGCCAAAGTGGGAGCGGTTTTTCATTGTGCCACAAAGCTGGTACCGCAAGTGCGCGACATAAAAGTTGAAGCATTTGCGAATTGGCCGAAAAACCCCGGGCCGCCCGAGCGTTTCAGGACGCAAGGCTGGTGGAGATGCGGCTACCAGCCGCGTTCCTCGATTTTCCTGAGAATTCCACCTGCTTCCTGACCTGGCGTCTCGCCGGCTCACTTCCCGCGCAACGGATAGCGGAGTCGTGGACTACAAAAGGGGCCGGATTCTTAGCCTTCGACAAGGTTCTCGATGCCCGCGCCACCGGTCCTCAGTGGCTGACCCGCCCCGGAATCGCCCGTGCCATGATCGGCGCCCTATATGCAGGGCACCAGAAAGAACCGGCGCGTTCCGGAGCCGGGACTATTTCGACCGTTGCGCACGAAATTCGGCCGAAGAGCGGCGCATTATGAGTTACATCGAGAACAATCCAGTCAAAGCGGGACTGTGCCGCGATGCGAGCGCGTGGGCGTATTCGAGCGCTTCGGGAGCTACAGAACGCAGCTGGTAGCCGCATCTCCATGCGGAATGTCGCACACCCGTCGTCTGCTCTACGCTACTTCCTGCCGGCTTCGCGGTAAATCAGCGCCGCGTTCGAATCGCTCCACCGGGGCGCGGCCGGGTCGTTGGCGATGCGCAGGAGTCCCGCGGCGACGCCACGATCCACCCTGGCCATATTCGCGAAATCGATCTTCTGCACCGTGTCCCCGACGGCATGATAGTCAGGAAATTCGGCGGCAACCGCGATCGAATGCGCTACCACTCCCCGCAGAGCAATGGCGTAATTGTCGCTGCGCGCGAAATAGGCGTCCGAATCCCTGAGCGCCCAGGTATCGATGCCCTCGGCTTTGGCGGCCGCACTTACGATTGTCGGCAGATTCGAAAACGAAACCCCGGTGAAAGTGAACGATAATACGCGCCTGCCGCTGGCTTCATCGGTGCGGCCCATCTGCTCGAGGTTGATATCCGCCACGGTGCTGGCCATTGGGAAGAGCGGCGTGTGAGCGTAGTAATAAGATCCGAGAAGCCCTTCTTCTTCCCCGAAAAAAGTCATGAAAAGGATGCTGCGCTTCGGATGCGGATTCAGCGTGGCGAGTGCGCGGGCAATCTCGATCACGGAGACGGTGCCGCTGCCGTTGTCGTTCGCGCCGTTGAAGATCCCCCTGGGGCCCTTGCCCAGGTGGTCGTAGTGCGCGGTCAGCAGGACGTACTGGTCGCGCAGCGCCGGGTCGGAACCGGGAAGCAAGCCAACCACATTCCGCAATGGCACCTCGTTCACGGCCGGCCTGGCCAGATGCAGGGTCAAGGCAAAATGCGTCGTTCGCCGCAGGAGTTCCAGCGCGGCGGAGTCGCGGATCCGAATGACTGGCGGGTGATGAAGTTCGATATCGTCGAGGAATCTGCCCGCGCGGGCGGCCCGGCCGGATTTATCGAACAACAAAATCAGGGCTGGTTGACGGGCTTGCAATTCTTCGAGAAGCGACTCGTCTCCGTAACGATCGACCGTGCCGGCAACAATCATTCCCGCGACGGGCGGGATCACTCCGCTCGGGGGCAGCACAGTTACCGGAGCGTCTTTGAAATCAATCGCGTTGAGGGAGCGCGGCCGCGCTTCACCCACCGGAATGTCGATCTGCGTGTCTTCCGATTTGATCAGCAGCCGGAAACCGTTCAGATCGGGAACGGACTCATCGAACTTCGCGACCTGAAAATAGCTGTGATCGGCCGCCGGCGGCTCAAGGCCCGCGCGGCGAAACTGTTCGGCGATGTAGTCAGCGGCCCGGTCGAGGCCCGGCGAAGGCGTATCGCGCCCTTCGAGCTCGTCCGAAGCAAGGAATGTGAGGTTGGTGCGAAGAGAGTCCGCGGAGATGTGATCGAGAGCCGCCTGCTCGGCCGTGGGGCTCGCCGCGAAAACCGCAATCGCGACGACGACGAGGAGAGCGATTCTTCGCATAACCCTAATTCCTTGACGCGAGCCAGAACGCAATGTTACGCATCTGTTCCTCGATCCGCTCGCGGTCCGGCGCCTCCGGTGAAAGGTCGAGATAGCGCTTAAAGGCGGCGAAGGCCTCGGAAATGCGGCGTTGCTGCAGTAACGCGACGGCGCGCTGTTTGTGCTCATCCGCGCTGTCCGGCGCGGCTTCGATCATCAGGTCGAGCACCTGAAGAGCTTTCGCGCCATCGCGCCGCCCAAAGTAAATCCCGCGCAGATTGTTGATCAGGCGCATGGCGATGTGGCGACGGTCGACCGCGTCGAGCATTCCGTGATCAGGCGACTCCACCTGGGCGAGCTGGCAGCACTCCGCGGTGTCCAGAATGCGCGCCGCCGTGGAAGGGATCGATGATCGCGGAATATTCCGCATCGTCATAGCGCACGACAAAATGCCCTGGCAGGCCGACGCCGCCGACCGCCTTGGCGAGGCGGCGCGCCACTTCCATGTAGACGATCGAAAGCGTGATGGGGATGCCGGTTCTCGTTTCGAGCACCCGGTTCAGGCAACAGTTTGCGGGATTGTAGTAATCTTCTTCGTTGCCGCGGAATCCCAGCTCGCCGAACAGATATTCATTGGCGGTCTGCACAAAGCTCCGGCCGTCGGAAAGATCGCGCGCGCGCTCGGCGATCGCCAGCGCATAATAATCGAGCTGCGAGATAAAGGCGCCGGCGTCGAGATCGGGATATTCGATCCGTGCGATTTCAAGCGCAGCACGATCGATTTCGATCCGCGAGGGCCTTCGCCCCAGGAGATCCCGCAGCGATTGGGCGTCAGATTCCATGGATGGGCACAGGCAGCTTGCTGAGATCGCTCGCTTCGCCGAAAGGCGTCGCGCGGGCGTCGCTCACGATCGACCGCAGCAATCCGGAAAGCACCGCGCCCGCGCCCACCTCGAACCAGCGCGTGACGCCATGCGCGGCAAGGTATCCGATGATTTCAGTCCAGCGGACAGGGTTCGGAACCTGCTGGTACAAGCCCTCGCGCGCCTCATCGCCCGTCCATACTTCGCGCGCCTGCCAGTTGTTGATCAGGGGAATGCGCAGGCTCGGAAAGCGGGTTGCGTCGAGATCGGGCTGCAGACGCTCCTGGGCGGGGCGCATGAGCGGGCAATGGAACGGCGCGCTGACGGCCAGCGCTACGGCGCGTTTCGCGCCCGCGGCTTTGGCCAGTTCCATGGCGCGCTCGACGGCGCCTTTATTTCCCGCTATGACGATCTGGTCGGGCGAATTGAATCCGGCGGGCGTCACCACTTCGCCCTGCGCGGCCGCCGCGAGGACTTCATCCAGCTTTCCGCGCGGCAATCTTCAACAACGCCGCCATCGCGCCCACGCCTTCCGGGACCGCTTCCTGCATGTAGCGCCCGCGTTTGTGGACCAGACGCAAGAGCATCGGCAGAAATCGAGCGATCCGGCGGCCACCAGCGCCGAATATTCGCCCAGGCTGTGTCCCGCAACATAATCGGGCTCGCCGATTTCGTTGGTGAGAACGGCTGAAAGCGGCAGTCGATACGGCGAGCAAGGCCGGCTGCTGGAATTCCGTTTGCTTGAGAGCTTCGGCGGGGCCTTCGAAACATATCTTCGAGAGCGAAAAGCCGAGGGCGTCGTCAGCCTCTTCAAAGCGCCGCGCCGCGGCGGGAAAGTTTTCGGCGAGAGACTTGCCCATGCCCACGAACTGGGAGCCCTGACCGGGGAAAAGGAAAGCTGTTTTCATTTCAGATGTGTGAAAACACTACTATAAGCGACGCGGAGGAACGGACTGACCGCGAACTTCGTACCATAAGTTTGGAGAGAGCGAAATGACCGAACAGGAACAGCAACTGATTACCGGACTGGCCGACCGTCTCAGGAACGCGCCGGCGCCGCAGATCGACCGGGATGCCTACGACCTGATCCTGCACACGATCGGCGACGCGGCCGGATGCGCTCTATATTCTAACGCAGATCGTGATCCTGCAGGAGATGGCTTTGAACCACGCGCAGGCCCAGGGCAGCTTCCTGCCGCGGCAGCAGCCGTCTTATCAGCAGCCGTCATCTCAGGAGCCGAGGTATCAGGATTCGAGCTATGCGGCGCCCGCGCCTCCTCCGCAGGGTGGCGGTTTTTCCGGTTTCCTGCATAACGCCGCGCAGACGGCCGCGGGCGTGATTGCCGGGGAAATTGCGTTCGACAGCCTCGTCCTCGCTGTTCGGGCATCGCGGCGGCGGGTTTTTCGGCGGGGGTGGCGGCCTTTTCGGCGGCGGTGGGCGAAACCATCGTCAAAATAATTACGGTGACGATCGGGGCGACCGGAACGATGATACGCGCTTCGCCGATGCGGCCAGTCAGAACCAGGACGTCAGTTCGGATATCGACGACGAACGGGACAATTCGGGGGACAGTTTCGCGGATGACGGTTCTTCGTCCGGCGACGGCGGATCTTCGGATAACTAATACCTTTTAGGAACAACCACGTAATCACTTAACTGGATGGCCGGGATCTGCAAATCCCGGCGGATGAGACCGATCGGCCGCTCCACCGCGAGCTCGACCTCGGCGTTCTTCGGCAGGGCCCCTTGGACGGGTCTGCGCAGATCGCCGAACGAAGCGGCAAAGGAAAACACCGGGCTCATATTGAATACGTCGCCGTTGGCAGGATATGGTCCCAGCCATTGCCCGCGCAGATCCTCAGAACCGCGAAGGGCGAAGACCAGTTTTTGCGTTGGGTACCACACGGGTCTGCGGAACCACAGCGCCGGGAAGCCGGGATTGTCCTGGATTCCGACATCGCCGAAACCCGGAACCTTCGTCAATCCATCTCCAACACGCAGCGTGGCGCTGGTTTGCGTCTCGTAGACGATAACGCCGAACACGGCATCGAGCTTCACAGTTCCGCGACTCAGGCGTTGATAAAGGGGGCGCTCCAGATACAGTTCAATCCAGTCGTCGCGTGTTCGGGTGGTGACACTAAAGAACCCGGTCCAGGCGGAGCTCCATGCTTCCCCATTTTCCGGCGTCAGACTGATCGCCGCCAGCTGGCATTCGAGCAGGTCGCGATTTCTTCCCGCCAGTCGGATCGGAATATCGACCTGGGTCTTATCCGAGACGTTTGCATTGAGGCCCGGATCCAGACGGCCGCGTTCCGGCGCGAAGAGAACGCCGATCTCCGGCGAGGGCCCGTTCGGCGCCGCGGTTTGCTTGAATGCAGCTGGCGCGATGGATTTGGCCGGCCACGCCGAAGATACGAGGTTAGCCGCGTAAAGAACCACAAGGATGGCGCGGATGGGGAAAGCCTGGCGCCGGGCGTATAGCCACAACAAAAAGCCGAAGCAGGATGCGGTATAAAGTATCACCCCACCCCATTCATCGATCCACGCTCTTGCCGCCGAATGAGTGGTCTGGTCGAGAGCATTGAAGGCCCAGACGGATGGATGGCCCGGCATCAGCGTTCCCGGGACAATAAGAGCGATGAAAATCACGAGGAACGCCACCACGAACTGGCGCATGTCGCGTGTCAGCGCGGCCAGAACAAATGGGGGCAGCATGAGTACGCCTGCTATGACACATTGCCGCCACAGGAGATCGGGTATGGCCCCCGCGGGTGAAAAACCTTCGCGGGAGAGAATGATGCAGTCGGAGATCAGAAACGGCAGCATCAGAGCGACCAGGCAGAAAAGTATTTTGGCGGTGAGGAGGCTTTTCCAGGAATAGGGCCGCGTGAGCCAGAATTGCCGCTCACCGACAAGACTTTCGCCATGAATCAACTGGACGATGGTGAACCACCACGCCAAGGGTAGAAGGATGTGAAGAAAATCCACAGTCCTTTCCGCGCTGAAGCTTCGAACGCCGTAGAACGGGACCCAATTCGGAGTCAGCCAGGCCAGCATCGCGGTCATGCCAACGACAATCGCGATATAGAGCCGGCAGCGGCGCGCGTCTTTCAGAAGGATGTGTATGGATTGCGGCATCGGGCCCTCATGGTTTGGAAACAACCAGCTCCAGATCGCGGCGGATATGGGCGATCGGCTGCTTCGTGGTTACGACCGTCGGCGGATTCGGAATCATGGGAGGTCCTGTGTATTCAAAGAAGGGGTTGGGATCGAACATCGCCTGGGAAGCGAACTGTTCCCCGGAAATCGCCAGACCGTTCATCTGCATTGACGCAGATGGATACTCCGGCGCGCGGCACGCCAGTGTCATAGGAGGATTCCCGTCCGGCGAACCGAGAGAACACGTACCGATTCCGGGTATTGAGTGCGGGCGGCCGTCGAGCGTCAGGCTTACCGTCGGTCCGATGCGATAGATGGTCATCGCGACCGAAACCCTGACCGTGGCGGCGCTGGGCCGGAACCGATCCGTCAATTGCCTGCCGATCGTCATGGCCAGGGAGTCGCCGGCGGCCACGTCCGAGACAAACCGGAGCCAGGCGACCCGATTCGGATCGGCTGTCACGTCGGAGGAGATCCAACCTGAGTTCCACGCTGCTCCCTTCGGCGCATAGATGTTCACCTCGAGGAGATTCGGCTCCGCCGTCATTCCGGCGGGCACTCCTCCAATCCGGATGGGAAACCACTGCGCATTCCGATCGACATCCGCGCAGCAGAGACGCACTGCCCTGACATCCCCTGGCTCCGGCCAATGGGACGCGATCGCAATTGACGCGGAGGTGAGATTGAACCTCGGCAGGGCGAGCCAGAGTCCGGCGCCCGCCAGGAGAACGCCGCACGCGACGAGCCTCCGGCGTTGCGCGAATTGCCACACGGACGCCGCGAGCCCGCCAACGAACAGGATGGCCACGATGATCCAATCCAGATACAACTCCGTTGGCCCCCACATCCGGCCGACGTGTCCTGACGCCTGCATGAAGACAAACGACAACGCGACGGCCAGGATCGTCAGCGCCATCTGCGCCAGGTGCCTCGTAACCGTGGCGAGAGCCGCCACGGGCAAAATCAGGATGCCGGCAAACTCGATCTGTCGCGCGAGGAGGCTCGCGGACGAAGGCGCGAAGCCGTGCGCGAAAAGGATCACCATATCCGAAACGAGAAGAGGAATACTGATGAATCCGACGATAAGCAGTGCTTTGGCGGCCAGCAGGCTCTTCCAGGAGTAGGGCCGAGTGACCCAGAATTGATCTGTACCCGCGCTCGGCTCTTTGTAGATCGCCGAGGCAATCAGAAACCACCAGCTCAGCACGAGAAAAAAAGTAATCGCGATCAGGGTGGAATCCGCGCCGCCGACCCCACTGACAAGCCACGGCGGATCGACGTGTCCCCAGCAAAACGCCGCGTTGAGCGCCAGCACCGTGATAATGTTCGGCCACAGGAACCGGACGTCTTTGCGGAAGATGTGCAGAGTCTGTCGCACGGCTTACGCTCTTACGCGGCTCTCTTCAATGGCGGGGAGGCGCCTGCCCGCCATGGCGAGCGCCACAAAAATATCTTTGAGCGCCATCGGCGTGAACTCGACCCCACGCGCGTCGGGGAAAAGGCGTCCCACGTCCGCCGGTGTGCGCTCCCGGTCGAATCGGCTTTCCACAAACCGCAGGACGGCCGAGGCGGTCTGCGGCTGCATCCACGTTGCCGGCCAATCCCGCGGAAGCGCGGGCGGTGCATCAAAGACGATTTCCACCTGGCGAAAACGCTCCGCCAGTGTGCCCGCCTCCTCGGTGAAGCGCAGGCGGCCATCGTCCAGATAGGCGATGTGGGTGGCGAAGCTCTCGATCTCCGCAAGGTCGTGCGATGAGATCAGGATGGTGGTGTTTTCCGCCCGTTCCAATAATCCCTGAATCAGTTCCTGGCGGACCAGTGCATCCAGACCGGTGAACGGCTCATCCAGAACGATCAACTCGGGCCGGTAAGCCAGCGACGAGGCGAGCGCCGCTTTCATGCGCATGCCGCGCGAAAGATGGCGCAGGCGGCGATCGCGCGGAAGATCGAATTGCCTCACCATTTCGTTGGCGAGAGCATCGTCCCAGCCGGGATAGAAGGGTTTCAGGTAACGCAGGAAATAGTCGACCGTCATCTCTTCGGGCATTTCCTGGTTTTCGGAAACGTAGCCGATACGCGCCAGCTGCCGGGGAGAGATACGGCGGGAATCGACTCCCAGGACTTCCGCGGAACCCGCACTGGGACGCAGAATATTCATCAGGAGTTTGATGGTTGTGGTCTTGCCGGCGCCGTTGGGGCCGATGAGAGCGAAAATACTCCCTTGCGGCACTTCGAGATCCAGCGAGCGGACGGCGTCCTTGTGCCGGAATGCTTTGGAGAGCCTTTGCGTACGGATGGGAGAACTCATTTGTGTTTCAAACCTTCTTTGGAGGGGTCCGGAGCACCGAGGCGATCCCAGTGCCCGGAGAGCGCCGCGATCACGTCGGGCAGGCGCATACCGAGCTTTTTCGCTTCCACGACCAGGACTTCGAGCTCATTACCGAGCAGAGCCGCGCAGGCCGCCGCGGTGGCTTTGGGAAGGGTCGCCACGACGGTGCCGATACCCGGCTGGATTTCGACCAGCCCTTCGTTGGTGAGATAAAGGATGACTTTGTGCGCCGTGTTGGGATTTATTTTGAGCTCCCGACTGAGGATTCTCACGGAAGGAAATGGGTCGCCCGGTCGCAGCTGACCGGAAACGATCGCCTTGCGCGCGGCGTAGACGACCTGTTCGTAAAGAGAAACGCCGGGCCGGAAGGTGAGCCGGAAAGGGATCACCTGTGTATTATTACTCGTAGTACGGTAGAGCGCAAGACTCTTCTGCCAAAATAAGGTTCGCCCGACCATGGACAAGCACACACTCGCGGTGATCGGCATTATCGGGAACTCGCTCGACCTGCTCGGAGCGCTGTATCTTGCCTACGATCTGCTGGGAGGCGAACACGGGCCTCTGCGGACACTGACGCGCGGGGTAACCTACGGGGCGCTCTTCGGAACCGGCTATGGCATTGCGCTCGGGCCCGTGTTCGGGCTTGCGAGCGGCGTGGCGCACGGCGTTACTCTCGCCTGGGAGTATTCGCGGGCGTCAAGGCATGAACCGGAGCCGGGATTCTGGCTGGATTCGGCCATGAGCGCGATCCGCGGGTGCGGTTTTGCGCTGGGCACGTCATATCTTTTCGGCGCCCGGTTCGGAATCAGTTTCGGTGTGTTGAGCACGGTGGCGCAATCGGTCGCCTATCGGATCGGGATCCGGCCTACTGTCGGCTACCGGCCGGCGAACCGTCCTCGTTTGACCCGGTTCCAGATTCTGGCGGCGGCGAATCGCACGCTTGGCTATGCGGCATTGGGATACTTGTGCAGCCTGGTGGCACACCACCGGGAACATGCGATCGCGGTCGGACTGGAGGCGGGACTTGCCATCGGTGTGGTCACGGCCGTTGCCGGCGCCTTTACGCCATTCGTCGAATGGACGGCGGATCACATTCCCCAAAGACGCCTGGGTGTCTTTGGCGTGGCGCTGATTCTGATCGGCTTCATGCTGCAGTCCGTACAGTATTGGCTGGCGCTGCTCGATATAACAGTTCAGTGAGTCCGCTTCCCGCGCGGCTTGCCTGCTTTGGCCGGTTTACCTTTCGCCGGGGGCAGACCATGAGAAACGGTGTTCGCGGGAAAGTCGAGCGTGAAGCTGTCGCCAACGCCCGTTTTTCCCGATGTCGGATCAACCGTCACGAATTCGCCCGTTAAAGCGGCGGCAGACACAGTGATGCGCAGGAATCCGAAAGTCTTATCGTTATAGAACTCGATCGTCAGGGGGTTGCCCGCGGCATCCGTGCCGGAAGCGGGAAATTTGGGCGGAGGGACGGCCGTGCCGGGCTTCAGACCGGGCAGGTTGTAATATCCGCCCATGCCTGCCACCAGGTAGGGAATTTTCTTTCCTTTGACGGTTCGCGTGTATCGCTCGTAGAGGTGGGCGTGGCCGGAGAGGTGAAGGTCCGGCTGAATGCCGACCGTGCGCATGCCTCATCGATCTGCTGAAGCATGGTGGGGCTGGGAACGTGCTGCGGGCTGCCCGTGAAGGGCGGATGATGCGTGGCGATGACCAGCGCGCGCCACTTACCGCAGGCCCGCTCGGCTTTGGCCGCAGCCAGTTGCTGCTGCAGGAAATCAAGCTGAGCGTGGCCGATGGTGGGGCCGGCGATCACGCCCTCCGTGCCTCCTTCACCCGTGTTTGAATACAGCCCGATGAATTTGACAAACGGAGCGTTGAGCGTGAAATAGACGCCCGGCTGATCCATGGTGGTACGGGCCACGCCCTGGCTGTCCGGATTTCGTCCGGGTTCGCTGTCGCAGAAATTGGCCATGAAGGCCTCGAGCGAAGTCGCGCTTTCACCTGAAAATACGACGCCGTCATGATTGCCGGGAATCGCGAATATCGGGGCATTGTAGTTGCGGTAAGGATCGTAGAATTGCTCGTAATAATACTGTTCCTGGCCGCAATAATAGACAACGTCACCGAGGTGATACCAGAAAGAGGCGCCGCTCGCGCTGTCGTCAGCCATGGCGGCGGCGACGGCAAA
Organism: Terriglobia bacterium; assembly: GCA_963764845.1. GTDB lineage: Bacteria > Acidobacteriota > Terriglobia > Bryobacterales > Bryobacteraceae > BOG-234. Next base: position 729,412 of record CAVXUE010000005.1, read on the forward strand.
CTGGAATTCCGGCCTTTGAATTCCGCCGGTGTCGCCGACCGTATGGAAGGTGATCTTACCGGAGGTCTGGATCTTCCCGGCGGCAGCGGGGCCGATGACCGCAGCCAGATCCATTGGCGTGGTGCTTCTGACGGGCGGTATCGGCTCCAGTTGCTGGAGTGCGTTGATGGCCGAGTCGGCGGAAATTTCCTGCTTGCTGAAACTGCTGAAATCGGCGGGAGCCAGATTGGGATCTGCGAAGGCGCGGCCTGTAAGCATAAGCCCTCCTTTTCGGGGTCGTCATCCAGCATAAAGCGATAGTCGCGCGATTTCGCGGGATTTTTTGCGAAGGGCGGATTGATTTCGTTACGAATCGGTCGCGGTTATTTGCGCCTGATGCGCGCCGCGAGATACCAGACGATCAGTATGTTGACTAAGGTCACGCCGAGCTTGACCAGGGTAAGGTGGCGGTATATTTCGTAGAGCTCAAGGGGAATGAAGAGCCCGGTGCTGATCAGGGTCATATATTCCGCCCAATGTTTACGCGCCAGCAGGCCGGTGCCTTCGGTCAGGAAAATCGCCGAGTAGATGAGCGTTCCGGCCGACAGCTCTTTCAGTTGCCTCGGGGTCACGTTGAACACTTTCACGAGCGCCCGGTGAATGAAGCGGTTGTCCGGATCGACGCGCAACACTTCGATCCAGTGCTCGGTGACTTCGGCCACGTCGCGATGCAGGAGCCTGAGCAGCCCGAAGGCGACAATCAGCAGGCTCACGCCCTTTACCAGCTTGAAGAGCCCGATGAGGAGGAGCCAGGGATCGCGTTTCGACCGGCTGCGTGGGGAAGGCATTACAAACAGAATAGACGGATACAATCGAGACCAGGCACAAAGTGACCCAACCGTCCCCCACGTTCCGGCTGCTCGCCGGCCTTGCCACCACGCTGCTCGCGGTCGGAGTGTACTCGGGTTACACGGTGCTTCAGCTGCGCAGCCTGAAGACTCTGCAGACCGAAACCATCGACCGCAATCGCACCGATACGCTGCTGCTGCTTCGCATTCAGAACGGTCTCAACTCGCTCGCGCTGACCATGCGCGACATGCTCGACGAACAGGACCCTTATCCGCTCACCGCGTGGGCGCCGCAGTTCCGCCGCATCCGCGCCGATCTGGAAGACGCGCTTTCCCGCGAAAAGAAATTCTCCCTGGCGGATCTTTCCTCCAACCAGCGCCGCTATCTGGCCGACTCGTTCCGCCAGTTCTGGGACGCGCTCGACCGCATCTACGACCTCGCGAATCAAGGAAACTCCGCGGAAGCCCGGACGCAGATTCGCCTCTCGCTGCAGGCAAGGGAAGCCGCGCTCAGCACGGCGGTCTCGCGCCTGCTCATTCAGAACAACGAGAACGAGCGAGCCGCCGCGCTTCGCACGGAAGAACTCTACCGCGGCGTCGAGCGCAACGTTTACATTTTTCTGGCCGCGATGCTCGTCGTTATTCTGCTCACCAGCCTCTATCTGGTTCACTATAACCGGAAGCTCTTCGACCGGGTCGAGGCGCTTTCCACGCAGCGCGGCGATCTGGCGCAGCAGCTGATTTCGATGCAGGAGAATATCTTCCGTTCGATTTCGCGCGACCTGCATGACGATTTCGGCCAGATCCTCACGGCGATCGGCGTGATGCTGCAAAGGACTTCGAACTCTTCCCGGCATTCCGGCGATATTCTCGAAGTGCGCGAAATCGTCCAGGCCGCGCTCGAGAAGGTCAGGGCGCTCTCTCACGCGCTGCATCCGGTGGTGCTCGACGAAGCGGGTCTCGAAAGCGCGCTCGATTCGTACCTGCCGGGCTTCGAGCGGCAGACCGGAGTCGCAGTCAATTACCGGAAGGAAGGCCAGGAGCGCGAGCTGTCTCACGAAACCACCATTCATCTTTACCGCGTGATGCAGGAAGCGCTGAACAACGTAGCGAAGCATTCGGGATCGAAACATGCCACCGTGCGCCTCGCTTTGCGCAGCATGCGGTAATCACTCGAAATAGAGGATGATGGCATTGGCATCCGCGACCAGCGAGAAGCAGGGGTTGGGACTGGTATCGATGCGCGAGCGCGCGGAAATGATGAAGGGAACGATCGAAATCGCGGTGCGCGAAGGCGGGGGCACGCTGGTGCGCGTGACCGTTCCGTCAGCGCCTGGAGCCGGTGCATGTCTGAGAAGAAAATCAGCGTTCTGCTGGTTGACGACCACAACCTGGTGCGGCGCGGGATTCCGACGGCTGCTCGAAGACGATCCCGGGATCTCGGTGGTCGGCGAAGCGGGCGACGGGCACGAAGCGCTGGCCCTGGTTACATCGCTGAAGCCCGACGTGGTGGTGATGGATTTCGCGCTGCCCAGCATGAACGGCGCGGTGGCGACGCGCCGGATCCGCGAGATTTCGCCTGACGACGGCCGTGCTGATTCTGAGCATGCACGAAGAAGCGACGTACGTGCGCACTTGCCTCGAAGCGGGCGCGCGCGGCTATCTGCTGAAGAACGCGATGGATCTCGAACTGGTATCGGCGGTGAAGAAAGCCGCGGCCGGGGAACGCGTGATCGATCCGCGGCTCGGCCGTCTGGCGGAGGATAGCGAGCCTGCGCCATCGCTGACCACGCGCGAACTCGAGGTGCTGCAGTTGATCGTGCATGGCAAATCGAACAAGGACATCGCCACGGTGCTGGGGCTGAGCGCGAACACGATCGCCGTGCATCGCGCGAATATCATGCGGCGCGCTGGGAATTCACAATACCGCGGAGTTGGTCGTCTACGCCATCCGCAAGGGACTGGTCAGTATCGCGTGAGGCGCGTCGCGGATTTGCTGCTGGGCGGAATTCCGCTCCTCGGGCTGGCCGCGGAGGTTTCGCGTAAGGCTGACCCGGGGTTTCGCCTTGCCGATGTGACGGCGGCCGCTGGCATCGATTTCCATCACAACAGCGGCGCGTTCGGCGCCAAGTATCTTCCGGAAACGCTCGGGCCGGGCTGCGCGTTCATCGATTACGACGCCGATGGCTGGCTCGACATTCTGCTCGTGAACGGTACGGGCTGGCCGGGTCATAACCGCAAAAGCCGTCAACGCTCTCTCTCTATCGGAACAATCGCAACGGGACGTTTACCGATGTGACGAAACGCGCCGGGCTCGCAGTCGAGATGTATGGCATGGGCGTCGCCGTTGCGGATTACAACAACGACGGGTTTCCCGATATTCTCATCACGGCCGTGGGGCAGAACCGGCTCTTTCAGAACACCGGCAAAGGCACGTTCATCGACGTCACGAACAAGGCCGGACTCGGTGGCCGCAATGGCTTCAGCACGTCCGCGCTGTGGTTCGATTACGATCGCGACGGCCTGCTCGATCTCTTCGTCTGCAATTACGTGCAATGGTCGCCCGAGCATGATGTGTTCTGCAGCGTCGATGGGAAGAATAAGTCTTACTGCACGCCCGAGGCTTTCCACGGGTCCACGTGCTGGCTCTTTCGCAATCGCGGCAACGGCACGTTTGAGGATGTGACGGCAAAGAGCGGCATCTTCGACACCACGTCGAAATCGCTGGGCGTCGCGATGCTCGATTACGATCGCGACGGATGGCCGGATCTTCTTGTTGCGAACGATACCCAGCCGAACAAGCTCTATCGCAACCTGCGCAACGGGACGTTCGAGGACGTTGCGGTCGAGGCGGGCGTGGCGTTCAGCGAGGATGGCAAAGCGCGCGCCGGAATGGGCGTCGACGCGGCCGATTTCGATAACTCCGGCGTCATGGGGATCGCCATCACCAACTTCGACGAGGAGATGATGGCGATCTACCGGCCCGCGCGCAGGGGCGGCTTCGAAGATGTGGCGACGAAGACCGGCATCGGCCAGTCTTCGCGCATGCGTCTCGGCTTCGGGTGCGCGTTTCTGGACGCGAACCTGGACGGGCACCTCGATCTCGCGGCGGTGAACGGGCACATCGATGAGACGGTGCGCAATATTACCGGGAATCATGGCTACGCGCAGCCGCCTCATCTTTTCCTGAAAAACGGCAACGGGAGTTTCCGCGATGTTGCGGATCAGATCGGTGGAGGCTTCGCCTCGCCCAAGGTCGGGCGCGGGCTGGCGTACGGCGATTTCGACCGCGACGGCGACCTCGACCTACTGATCACGACGAACCAGGGACCCGCTTATCTCTACCGGAGCGATCTGACCAATGGAAACCGGTCAATTCGGTTCCACCTGCAGGGCACGAAATCGAACCGCGATGGGATTGGGGGGGTTGTGCGCGTCACCACGCCCGATGGAACGCAATCGCGGATGGTGAAGACGGGATCGAGCTACTTATCGCAATCCGAGCTGGCGGTTACGTTCGGGCTGGCGCGGCGCGATAAGGCCGACCGCGTCGCGATCGAATGGCCCAGCGGATATTCGCAGGAATTCCGGAATGTGAGCTCGGGCGATTGGCGATGTGTTGAAGGAAGCCGCGATTTGAGCCGCCTGCCGTAGAATCACCCGAGGTTACTACTCGGGGGCGTTGATCGCAGATAAACCGCGCGGATTGTTGCGAATCCGAGACCGAACCGAAACGGATTGGGAAGCTGCAGCGACACCACTTGAACCTCGCCAATCGATTTTTTCGATTGCTTGTATCCAAAAATCATATGAAGCTATAATTGACCTCGTAGCCACGTTGGCTTTCTCCACGAATGAGAACGCTCCTTGTATCGATGTGTCTGTTTGGCATGGCGGCCGTGCCGCTGGGCGCCAGGAGTCAGAAAAACGCACCGGTCGATGTGACGGTGATCCTCGACTTCAAAGGCCCTTATTCGCAAGCGCTGATCAACGAGATGGAGCGGGAGACCAGCCATATTCTGAGCGCTTCCGGCGTACGTCTCGGTTGGAGCATTTTGGGCAAGAATCCCTCGACGCACTACAACGATCTGGTCGTCCTGAGATTGCTGGGTTCGTGCCGGTTTGAGCCGGCGATGGCCGCGAGCGAGGTCCGCGGACTGCCCTACGCCGTCACCTGGATCTCCGATGGTGAAGTGCAACCGTTCGGTGAAGTATATTGCGACCGGGTGGTCAGTGCGACCCGCGACGCCATGTCGCAAGGCGACTATGCACGTGGCAATCAGGTGGTGGGTCGTGCGATGGGCCGGGTTCTCGCTCACGAACTGATGCACATGCTGACCAAATCCAGCGAGCATGGAACTGAAGGCGTCGCGCAACGGGCGCTTTCCGGCAGGCAGCTGACCAGCGGATTTCTTTCCTTCAGTGCGTTCGATTCAGACAGGCTGAAGCTGGCGCTCGGGGCGCGCTGAAACTCACTCCGGATTCCGATCCCTGCGGTTGGCGCCGATTTCCGTTCCGTCCGCGGACGTTCCCCACCATATGGTAACCTCGCCGAACTGCCGATAGTAGTCCATTGGAACAGGGCTTCTCAACTCGGTTCAGTGCTGCACACAGAGCGTCCATTTCGAGGGCGCTCGTATGCGCGGCCGCCGGAATGCTGGTGTCAGCCGCTTATGCCGGCATGATCTACGACAATACCGGGGCCGTAAGCAGCGGCGCCGATTGCGTAGGCGTTGACCTAGCCGGAATCATCGGTGGTTGCCAGCCGATCTATAACTCATTTACCGTACCCGTGGCGGGCCAGCTCACGGATATCAAACTGGTTCTGTCCGGAAACGCAGCGTCAAGCGGCGATATCTCCATTGCCATTGCGATGGGTTTCCCGCAGCCATCCTTTTACATCGGCTTGACGCTCCTCCCCGACAGCCGGCTCTCCAACACGCAGGAAGTCTATGACGTTCCGATCGCGAATGGCCCGACTCTGTCGGCCAACACCATGTATTGGGTACTTCTCTACGGGTCCGGAGGCACCGGCGTCACAACGACCGCCGAGTGGTGGTGGTCCAGCGACCTGACGGCATTGGGCGTGAGCGGCGAATTCTTCTCCAATGGGAACGGGACCTTCCCCGACAGTTCCGGCGCGGCGTATCAGATGGCCGTCACGGAAGAGCCCGTCCCGCCACCACCGGCGCCGGAACCAGGCAGTTTTCTTCTCGCGGTACCCTGTGCGCTCTTGTTCTGTTTCCTTCGGCGCGGAGCCGCCGTGCGTTGTCACCCGGCCCCGGAAGGTGAGAGTCAACCGGCCCCGTGCAACAGCATATGCCGCTGCGCCAAACCGCGCTGAGAGGCCGATTGCGCGCAGCTTTTCCAAAGCGATCATCCCACAGGCTAAACAAAACAAAGGACATGTCGCGGACTCCCTTGCATCGGGCCTGGGCATGAAGAGCTCACCCTTTGCGACGATGATGGCACTGGTTCTGGTGACCACGGCATTACTCGGTTTTGCCGACACCAAAAGATCGCGCGCCGGACTTGGGATCTGGCCGGAACTGGCCCCGTTCACCGCCGGATCCGACAGGATTCAGGCGGGCGATTCGACCACGCTCACCTGGGTGACGCGTGGCGCTGAGTCGGTCATTCTCGAAACCATTCGCGAGAAGGACGGGGTGGTGACCGCCGAAGTGCAGCGGGGTCTTCCCCCGGCGGGATCGCGCAACGTGACGCCGCGGGAAACCGCGACCTTCCGGATGTGGTGCGTCACGGCCTTCTCGTGCAGGGGCTGCGAACGGCTGAGCATCCCTGGGATCAGTTCGCCTGCGGAACCTGCGACGCCACCGCGCGCTCCTCCAGGCCGTAGTCGCTGGGTATGACGATCCAAGCTCCCAGATAGACGAGGAACCCGACCCCGCCGGAGCAGAGCGCGACAGCAAGCCACAGAACACGCATCAGCACGACATCCATGTCGAAGTACCGGGCGAATCCGGCGCAGACTCCCGCGATCTTCTTGTTCCGTTTATCCAGCATTAGAAGCCGGCCCGGCGCGGGCGTCACCGCGAAGCCTGCACCGGTGCGGTTACCACAGCGCGAACAGAAACGGTTGTCTTCAGGAAGCTCGCTCCCGCATTTCGTGCAATACATTTGGATCTCTCCTTCGATCAGGCCTATCCTTCAGAAGATACGCAGCCAGGACCGCGGATGTTCCCCGGCGTTCAGCGCCGCCAGCCGGATCCACCCTGGATCGCCCTTAAGATTCCTAAGATTCCGGCCAAACCGAAGTCTATACCCGGCGGCCCGGAATGTGACATAGTTTTCTCTATGAAGCGCCTCAAGCCCGTAGACGTGGTGATCGTCGGAGGAGGATTTACCGGCCTCCTCATGGCGAAGGAAATCACCGCGCGTACCTCGCACTCGGTGGTCATTCTGGAACGCGGGCCCGGCCCGGAAAAACGGCCAGTATTCGGCCGGCATGGACGAACTCGACTACGCGGTTCGCCTGCGCATGATGCAGAATCTCGCCGATGAAACGCTGACTCACCGGCATTCGAGCAAAGCGGACGCCGTGCCCGTCCGGCAATACGGATCATTTCAGCCCGGCACAGGGACCGGCGGCGCCGGCGAGCACTGGGGCGCGCTTTCCTATCGTTTCGGCCCGGAGATTTTCACTCTGGGCAGCGAACTGCGCGAGAAGCACCCGGGTTCGAAGGTCACCGAAAACGTGACCGCGCAGGACTGGGGCGTTACCTACGACGAGCTCGAATCGAACTACTGGCGCGCCGAGCAGATGATGGGCGTATCGGGCAAAGCGGGAAATCTGCGCGGACAGAAAATCGAGGGCGGAAATGTCTTTGAAGCCCCGCGCCAGCACGAGTATCCCCTGCCGCCGCACAAGACTTCCTACGCTGCGGCGCTCTTTCAGAAAACGGCCCATGAGAGCGGTTATCATCCTTATCCGCTTCCGGCCGCCACTCTGAGCCAGGCCTATAGAAACCCTGATGGCATCTCTCGCGCCGGCTGCGCCTATTGCGGATTCTGCACGCGCTTTGGGTGCATGATCGGCGCCAAGGCCCAGCCGACGAATACGCTGCTGCCGCTTCTTGAACATAAGAAGAATTTCTCCCTGCGCGCCGGAGCTCAGGTACGGCGCATCATGCACCGCGATGGCAAGGCGGAGGGCGTCAGCTACACAGACTCCACCGGCGAGGAGTTCGAACAGCCTGCCGGCGTCGTCATCCTTTCTTCCTGGACTCTGAACAACTCGCGTCTGCTGCTGCTGTCGAAGCTGGGCGAACCCTACGATCCCGCACCGGCAAAGGCACACTGGGCAAGAACCTGACGCATCAGGTGAGCGCCAACGTCCGCTTCTTTCTCGACAAGCATCTCAACAATTTCATGGGCGCTGGCGGGCTGGGTTTCGGTATCGACGACTTCGACGGCGGCAATGGTTTTGATGCGGCTGCCGGATTGCTGCGCGGCGGCACCATGCGCGTGCAATCGTCCGGCGAAGGCCCGCTCACCGGCTTCGGCAGAATTCCTCCCGATGAAACCAAAGCCCAGTGGGGTTCGGAATGGAAGAAGGCCGCACTCAAATGGCACGATAAGTCCACGCAGGTCTCCTTTGAAGGCGGTCACTTCCCATACCGCCATAACTACATGGATCTCGATCCCATTTACACCGATAAGCTCGGCGATTCGCTGATCCGTCTCACGCTCGACTGGACCGATCACGAACGCGCCCAGGCCAACATGGCAATCCGGGTCTCATCCGAGCTTGCCCGGCGCATGGGAGGAAAAGTGGGAGACGCAAGAGGTCTAGGCCCGCGCTATTCCGTCACTTACTACCAAAGCACGCACGTCCAGGGAGGCACCATCATGGGAGCGTCTCCCGACCAAAGCGTGGTGAATCCCTGGTCGCAGCACTGGAAGACTGCCGAACCTCTGGATCACGGGAGGTTCGACGTTCCCGCAAAGCGCATCCGGCAACCCGACCCTCACCATCCTCGCCATGACGTATCGCGCGGCCGACGCCATGATCGATCGTTACTTCAAACACGCGGGAGCACTGGCATGAAAAGACGAGAATTTCTCACCGTACCCGCAAAAGGACTCGGCGGCCTGCTGGTTTACAGCCTCGCCGGCGAAGTGACCCGGCTGCAGGCGCAGGATGGCGTAGTGCACGTTCCTCTGCGCTTCTTCACCGAAGCGGAAGCACGCACCGTGCAGGCCGCCGCCGCGCGCATCTTCCCCAGCGACGAGAGCGGACCCGGCGCCACAGAAGCGAACGTGATCGTCTATATCGATCACCAGCTCGCCGGGCCCTGGGGCAGCGACAAGTATCGCTACACGAAAGGCCCGTGGGTGGAATCGTTCCCCGAGCACGGCTATCAGGGCAAGGAAACCCCGCAGCAGATTCATCGCGACGGCATCAAGAAACTCGGCGAGGACTTCGCCGCTCTTCCGCCGGCCAAACAGGACGAGCGCCTGCGCGCGATCGAGCGCACCACGTTTTTTCAGGTGCTCCGCACACACACCATCGAAGGCATGTTCAGCGACCCGCTGCACGGAGGCAACGCCGGACTCATCGGCTGGCAGTTGATCGGCTACCCCGGCCCGCTCATGAGTTATCGCGACGAGATCGACAAATATCAAGGCATGCCCTTCGAAGCCAGACCGAAAAGCCTCGAACAGGTGCTGGGCCGAAAAGTACAAGGATGGGAAGACGAAAAATGAAGAGCCTGATAGCGCTTGTATTATCCGGAGGCTCGATCGCCCTGGCCCAGCAGGCCGCCGCGCCCGCGAGAGGCCCGCAGCAACCGATGTCTTTCTTCGTCACCAGCGAAGGTTCGGGAAAAGGAGGCGACCTGGGCGGTCTCGCCGGAGCCGATAAGATCTGCCAGACGCTCGCCGCCGCGGTGGGAGCCGGCAATCGCACCTGGCACGCCTATCTGAGTACGCAGGCCGCCGATGGCCAGCCCGCCGGCAATGCCCGCGACCGCATCGGCGCCGGCCCCTGGTACAACTCAAAAGGCGCCCGCATCGCGAAGGGTCTCTCCGACCTGCACGGCGACACACTCGAGGAAGCCCGCATCGGCAGCAGCCTGACCAGGATCACCGCGCTCACCGAAAAAGGCGATACGATCGCCGGTCCGCCGGAAGAGAACCAGCGCCACGACATCCTGACCGGCTCCCAGACCGATGGCCGGGCGTTCACCGATACCGCGGATCACACCTGCCACAACTGGACCAGCAGCACCGACGGTTCCGCCCAGATCGGCCATCCCGACCACACGGGCGGCCCCAACACGTCGTGGAACTCGGCACACGCCAGCCGGAACTGCAGCCAGGAAGGTCTGAAGACAATGGGTGGCGCGGGCCTGTTCTATTGCTTCGCCGCGGACGCGAAATAATCCGCAGACGCTAATCCGCCGGCTTCCATGCTTTACCCGGGTTGAACGTGGTCACCGGCGGCGTCACGTTTGAAACCGGTTTCCCCATATCTCTCTCGTAAACCAGGCCATCCTGGTTGACGATAAACGTCTGAACTCCCGTGACGCCATATTCCGCCGGCCACGCCACGAGCCCGAATCCGCCGATCAGGTTGTCCTTCACGAGATAGTTGTGCGCACCGCCGGGCGCATCCGGCCCCTGTGAGGTAAGGACCCGGAAATAGTAACCGTGGTAAGGCTTCGGATTGGCGCCCACCGAAGCCGCCGCGAACCTTTCCGGAACGAGTGGCGTCGAACTCCCGGCCCAGAATAAACCATCCTCCTGCCCGGGAGAACTCACGATCTTCCGTGCATACTCGAGAAGGCCGTCCTTGTCGTGATCGACCGTAGCGTACCGTTTCTGCGCCTCCACGTAGCCCGCGCAGATTTCGATGGCATCCAGTTCATCCGAGCCGATCCGCCGCATGCGCATTTCCGCCGCGCCCTGCGTGGAATCGAACCTCCATTGCCCATTCGTGCGGACGATCGAAACCGGAAACGGCCAATCCTCCGCGCCCACGAAAAGCATCATCCGGTCATGATTCATGGCGTCGCCCTCGAGATGATGTTTTCCCGCGGCGAGCTGCGCAAACTCCGCCATCTCCGCTTTGTCGCGCTCGGCGTCGCCCGACATCAGGAGGTTCCTGCCAGGTCCGAATAATGCAGCCGCCTGCGCGACATCGCGCCGCTGTGCGGCCTCGATCAGGGCATCGGCCGCCGCCTCCGCGGAAGAAAATGTCTTCTGCGTCTGGCCCGCGATTTGCCCCATGACAACGCCGCCGCAGATCGCGAGCGCGGGCAAAGCCATGCTGAGTTTCATCGCTATCTCCTCCCTCCACCACCGCCACGGAATCCCCCACCGCCGCCCCGGAATCCACCTCCACCACCGCTGCTGTGGAAACCATGATCGCCTTCAAACTGCGCCCTGCCGCGCGATTCCGCGCCGCCGAAGGCACTGTGGTTGCCGCTTTCGGAGCGCTGTTCGAACTGCTGCGAACCCATCCGCTCGCTGGGGGCCCTCGCCGTGGCGCCCGCTCTGTTGGCCGCATTGAAATTCTGCCGGGCCGCGCCGCCCGCGCCGAGGAAACGGTTTGCTACCGCCGGGTTGGAATAGGGAACCCCCATGCGGTGCCCCGGATCGTGCGCCCAGGCTTCCCTGCCCCGGAATCCCGGTTCGCCGAATTCGCGGAAACCATACCGGTGGAAGAAGAAGTTGTTCACGAAAATGCCGCCGCCGAACCAGTCAAAACCCCATCCCCAACCGCCCCATCCGCAGCATCCGCCGAAATAGAGTCCGAGCGAGACTCCGGGGAAGAATGAAAATCCCAAACCGATCCCCGGATACAAAAGAGGCGGGTAAAACCCGTAGACCGGCGGGCCCCAGACCCAGGCAGGGTCGTAATAAGGAACGTAAACCACCTGCGGATCCGCTGGTTCAATCTGGATTGCCGACATGCCGCCCTGGTTCTGCGTGGTCACCGTCATCTGCTGGTTCGACATCAGCTTGCCGTTCGCCATGGCGCGGCCGCGCATGCGCTGCACGGAAGCCATCACGTCATTCTGTTGCGCCAGAAATGCATTTCCCAGATCCGTTGTCCATCTGATGTCCTGCGTGAGGCGCTGCAGGACATCCGGAAAGACCACCAGCGCCTGGATGCTGGGGTCCCAGTTCTGTTGTCTCGCCGCATCCTCGAGCGCGGCGCCCTTGAGATTCCGGTTCTGCTGCAGCCACTGGTTTGCCTCGACCGCTTCCAGTGGATAGGTGGAAGCGGCGAGAATCTGCCCCAGCAAAGAATCGGGGTAAAGAGCGATCGGCGCCACCAGATCGTCCAGCTGCTCAGGAGACATTGGCTGCGTTGGACCAGGGTTCGGCGGCGGTGGCGGCTGTTGTGAAAAAACAAGTCCGCGGGTTGACGAAAAGAACAATAAAAGACAGGCGAGAAGCGCCAGCCGTGTACGTAGTTTCTTTGGCACGGGCTTAACCTCACTTCGAATTATGCAATTGTGTCGCCATCCAGACAAGCCCGAAACGTGGATACAATACGTAACCGTGAAGCATAGTACAAGTCACATCCTCACCACCCACGCAGGCCGCCTGGACGGCCCGCCCGAGTATCGAAAGATGTCCATGGACTCTGATGTCCGGCGCCCCTTGGGACTCAAAAACAATCAGGACCGTTGCGCACGACGCGATGCTCGACGTCATCCGTCGGCAGGCCGACGCCGGAATCGACATTTTGGGCGACGGAGAGATCGGCAAGATCGGCTTCGGTGGGCGCGGCTACCATGGACAGCGGCTCAGTGGTTTGTCCACCCGGAAATTGAAGGATGGCGAATCGGCGTTCATGGCCCTCGCAACCGGCGAAAGGCTGGAATTCGCCGAGTTTTACGCGGACCTCAACTTCATGCCGGCGCCGCCGGAACGCACCGTCTGTTCCGGCCCCGTGGCCTACATCGGCCAGGAGGAAATCAGGCAGGATCTCGAAGCTTTCCGCGCAGCCCTGGCGGAAACAAACGTCGAACCGGACGAGGCCTTCATGTGCCAGCTCGCCCCGGGCTGGCTCGAGCACTTCTTCCACAACGAGTATTACGGCAGCGACGAAGAGTATCTTTTCGCGCTCGCCGATGCCATCAAACACGAGTACAAAGCGATCGTCGATGGCGGCTTCATCCTTCAGATCGACGACCCCGCGCTGCCCGACACCTATGACATGATCGTGCCCAACCCGACCGTCGCGGAGTACCGGAAATTCGCCGAAATACGGATCAACGCGCTGAACCATGCTCTCGCCGGACTTCCCGCCGACCGCATCCGTTATCACATCTGCTGGGGCAGTTGGCATGGCCCCCACACTCATGATCTGCCGTTGAAGCATGTGATCGATCTGATGCTCAAGGTCAACGCGGGCGCATACTCGGTGGAAGCGGCGAATCCACGCCACGAGCATGAGTGGAAGCTGTGGAATGAAACGAAGCTGCCCGACGGCAAAATCCTGATTCCGGGCGTGGTCAGCCACGCGAGCAACGTCGTTGAGCACCCCGAACTGGTGGCGGATCGGATTATTCGCTACGCGAATCTGGTCGGGCGCGAGAACGTTATTGCGGGCACCGATTGCGGACTCGGCTTCCGCGTACATCCGCAGATCGCGTGGGCGAAGCTGAAGACGCTGGCCGAAGGCGCCGCGCTGGCCACAAAAGAACTCTGGGGACGCTGACAATCCTGTCCGTGCTATCAGTGATTGCAGTGCTATCATTGGCAAATGGCGAGCATCACAATCCGGCGCCTGGACGATTCCATCAAGGCGAAATTACGCATTCGCGCCGCCAGTCGCGGCAGATCCATGGAGCAGGAAGCGCGGGAAATCCTGAAGGCCGGTCTCACGTCGAAAGCTGCTCCTTCGCTCAATCTCGCGGATGCCATCCGTCGGCATATTGAACCTTTTGGCGGCGTGGACCTTGCGATTCCATCACGCCAGCCTGTTCGCCGCCCCGTGAAGTTCGGGAAGTGATCCTGCTCGATACGAACGTACTCTCAGAGGTACTCAAGCCCGCGCCTTCCCCGGCAGTCCGGCGCTGGCTGGCTGCACAGGAACCATCGTCTGTTTTCACGACCACGATTACCCAGGCGGAACTTCTCCACGGCGTTGAGTCGTTGCCGCCGGGTAAACGCCGGACCGGACTGCTTGCGGGCGTCGAAAAGATTCTCAACGAAGAATTCGAGGACCGGATTCTACCTTTCGATGAGGAAGCGGCCCGCCGGTTTGCAAAGATCGTGGCCGCCCGGGACGCGATGGGTCGTCCGATCTCGCAATTCGATGCAATGGTCGCTGGCATCGCCCGTTCGCGCCATGCGGCAGTTGCCACCCGCAATACCACCGATTTCGATCAATGCGGGATCCGGATCGTCGATCCCTGGAAGGAATGATGTCAGTTCGTCGCGGTCTTCTTCACGAACTTGTGCAGCGTGGCATTCACCGTATCGGCGATATAAATCTCGCCCTTCGGACTTACCGCAATGAAATGAGCCTCGCCGAATTCGCCCAGACCTTTGCCCGGCTTCCCGACCGCCGCCAGCACGTTGCCGTTCAGATCCAGCTTCAGCAACTGCCCCGCGAAGCCATTCACCATATAGATATTCTGCGCGCCGATCTGCAGTGAACAGGGCAGGCCCGCGTACTTGAGCTGGCTGGACGAAGGCCCCGTCCTGATCGAAGATCTGAATGCGCTGATTCTCGCGGTCCGCCACCCAGAGCTGGCCTTTCGCGTCCACCGCGATTCCGTGCGCCACGTTGAATTTCCCCGGCTCCGTGCCTTCCCCGCCCCAGGACTTGATGAACTTCCCGTCCTTATCGAACTTCAGGACGCGCGGATCGCCCTTCCCGGCGTGTGACCCTGCACCACAAAAACATCCCCGTTGCGCCCGATCGCAAGATCGTTCGGCTCGTTCAGCAGCCGCGTCCCCGCAGCTTCATCCCAGGCGCCCGGCCTGGCCTTTGGTTCCGATCGTCAGCAGAACCTTGCCCTGCGAATCCAGCTTCATCACGGTATGGGCTCCGACATCGGTCACCCAGAAGTTTTCTGCGCCATCCAGACGAAACCCATGCGCCCGCGTAAGCGGATCGCCGAATGCCCGCACGAATTTCTGATTCTCGTCGAACTCCATCAGCGGCCGGGTCCGCGGAAAAGCACAAACAGATGGCCCTTGGAGTCGAACGCCACGCTGGCCGGAGCTCCCGAAGGCGCGCCTTCCGGAACGGGCAAGCGTGTTGACGACAGCCGCGATAATCCAACTCCGGCGCCGGCTGAGGAATCAGCAGCGCCGGGTCGGAAGGGCGTTGCGCGAAGGCTGGTCGTACAAGCCGCGCGCAAGCCAGGAACAGCGAAAGTGCAAGAGACCGCTTCACTACCTTGCCAGCGGATCGGGCCTGAGCTGGAACTTCACGATCTTGCCCTTGGTGCCCTTGCCGCCTTCGATATGCCAGACAAAGTGCGTGCCGTAATTCGAATAGAGCGCCCGGCCCTTCCATCCCAGGTTGGGATCGTCGATGCGAGCGTCCATGCCCCGGGAGTAAAAGCCGAGCGGATACGGCACTTTGAAGTACGTCCATTTCTTCGTCTGCGGATTGAGCGCAATCAGCGAATCGGAGTTCGATCCGGTGAGGAACGGCGTGTCCTTCCCGAGCCCCATCACATTATGCTGATCCACCCAGTTGAAGTAATGGAAATCCGCCGGCACGTCGGTGCCCTTCAGCTTCGGGCCGGTGGTTTGATAAAGCGTCCAGCCTTCCTTGCACTGGCTGCCGTCGACTTTCGCCGGGCCGTTCAGGTCCTTGCATTTGCGCACGTCGAAGCTGGCCAGATGGCTGGAGGCCGCGAGACCGGTCCAGACCACACCGTTGCTGTCGACATCCACGCCGCGCGGATCGTAGCCCGGCGAGGGAACCTTGAAGAGCGTAGTCTTGCAGGTGGACGGCGGATTGTTGCCCGCGCTGCAGGCGAACGAGCATGCCCGGGTACGGGCTCTCGGAAACGCCCCACACCGAATCGTCGACCGGGCTGGGAATGATGGCGTACAGGTTGTAGCTGACCATGGGTGTCCAGCTTGGGATCCGCTTCGGCGGTCCCGGTCGGGCGCGCGCGCCTCTGCCGCGTCCCCCGCCCGCATTCTGGTTTCCGCCGGCGCCGGTGTCGGTCGAATACAGAATCGATGCATCGCCGGCGCGCCCCATTCTCGCGATCTGGAACGGCTTGGTGATTTTCCCGTCGCCATTGGTATCGAGCACCTGACCGCACCAGCCGACCGCCTTCTGCTCGTCATGCGTCTGGTCGTAAACCTTGGTGTCGATCCAGCCGAAGATCGGGCCGCCCAACTCGTTGAAATACACGGTCTCGTCGGGATCGTTGTCGAACTGCAGATGATGCGTCGAGTAGCAGGTGTCGATGAGCGTGAACTGCTTGGTCTTCGGATCGTAGAAAGACGCCTGGCGCGCGCTGTTGCGCAGCGGGAACCAGTCGGCGTACTTATTGCTCGGATCGCTGCACCAGCTGGCGTCGGCGTTGCCGCGAATCTTGGAAGTCATCCACACGCGGCCCTTGCTGTCGATCATCGGATTGTGCGGATCGGCCGGATCGTAGGGAGGATTCGACCACAGGTGCTCGTTGCCCCAGAACATGGAGGGGCGATTCGGCGAAGGGAAGCGCGAGGGAACCTTATCCTTTGATTCGCGCGTCGGGATGTCGAGCGCGACCGTGCTGTTGTCGGCCTGATTCAGAATCACCAGCTGGCCGTGCCCCGCGTTCACCGCGTAGTTCGGGCCCGCCGCCGTTTACCGTCGGATTGTTCTTGTCGGTCGAAATCTGGTCGTGCATGAAGGAGTGGTCGTCGCCCACATCCCACATCGTCGCGACAACGTTGCGCTCAACTCCGGTCGGACGCGAGGGCTTCAGCTCCGGAATTTCGCCTGCGTCCATGGCTCTCGTCCAGTCGGCCAGCGACTTCAGCGTCGGATCTTTGCCCATCTGGCCCAGCAGCCCATACATATTGGTTCCGCGAACGCCAACACCCAGACGCCATTCCCATGCTTCCTCATGGGTCTTGAGCTCGGGTTTGGCGGCGAAGACGTGTTTTACATCGCGAGTCAGCCCGGTGCCAAGCTGGTGGCAGAAGTTGCAGCCCGACTTCAGCGAGTTGATCCAGTGATCCTGGTCGATCATGCCGGCTGCGGCGCCGGTCTCGGGGAAAGTGCTCGGCGGCGGCGGAGCCATCATGGAAAGCCAGTAGTCGCCGGGATAGACTTTGGCGGCTTCCTGCGGGGTCTTGGCCGTGACCGCTTTCAACGCCACGGCGGCCGTGCCGGGCTTCGCATCGATCGGCGTCGAATCCAGCAGACCATAGCCGCGCACCCAGACCTTATAGGTCGCTGCCGGCAATTCGGGCAGCATGTAACGGCCCCCATCGCCCGTTACAACGATCTTGATCATCGGGGTCTGAAAATCCTTCGTCTCGGC
The DNA here is from genome assembly GCA_963764845.1 of Terriglobia bacterium. Classification (GTDB taxonomy): domain Bacteria; phylum Acidobacteriota; class Terriglobia; order Bryobacterales; family Bryobacteraceae; genus BOG-234. The sequence continues at coordinate 746,729 of CAVXUE010000005.1, forward strand.
GATAACCCAGACGCCGGCTTCGGGCCCTTTATCGCTCGTCACCGTGCCGGTGATGTAGCCGGGAGGGCTGACATAGTGCGATTTGCGCCGCCTTTTTCGTGTTCGCCTGCTGCGCATGGGATGGCATTACCACAAACAGGGCCAGGCCGATAGCCCCTGTGCACAACAAGGCAGCCGTTGCCCTGCTGGAGCGGATGATCTTCATTGATTGAACTCTCCTCAAGAAATTGCTTCCGGGCGGATTCGCCCTCATCGTGACAAAAAATACCCAGACCAGTATATATTAGCCCCGCGCCGGTCATGGCGACAAACCCTGACTACCCCCGTGACGCCGGACGCGAACTGGAGTAGTATTTTTGACGACGGGATTTGATATCCCGGCGATTTTCCGAGGAGGTGATCGAATGTTTGACAGCCTGGAAGACCAGATCAAGGCAGAGAACATGGAAGGTTCCCCGAAAGAAAAGATGATGCGCTATATCATCATCACGATCGTGGCGATTGCGTTGGTCGCCGCGGTTTTCGGGGCCGTTTCATTCTTGAAGTAGTGCCTTGCAGTAGTCCGCGCCGAAGTCGCGCAAGACACCGTCGGCCACAGGCGCCGGTCTACGCCGCCTGTGATAGAGTGCAGCTTTGGGGCTGATGCGCAAATCGATTGCAGCATGCGTTTTATTCGCAGCGGCTGCGCCGTCGGGCCTGGTGGCTTTCCAGGATAAAACAGGCAAGGCCGCCTCTTCGAAGCCCGGGGACGTGAAGGTGAATCCCAAAGACGGGCTCCGCTACCGCTGGGTTCCCCCGGGAACCTTTATGTCGGGATGTTCGAAGGGCGACGACGACTGCTTCGCCGACGAATACCCGCCGCGCAAAATCACCCTGACCAGAGGATTCTGGCTGGGAGAAACGGAAGTTCCCCAGTCCGCTTACGAGAAGATCCTGGGCGATAATCCCAGTCTGTTTGAGGGAGCGAATCTGCCCGTCGAACAGGTCGACTGGGACGACGCCGAATACTATTGCCAGCAGATCGGCGGCAGGCTGCCTTCGGAAGCCGAATGGGAGTGGGCCGCGCGGGGCGGGACCACCGGCGCGCGCTATGGCGATCTCGACCAGATCGCGTGGTACTGGAAGAACAGCGAATTTACGACGCACCCGGTGGGACAGAAGAAACCGAACGTGTACGGGTTGTACGACATGCTCGGCAACGTAGTCGAATGGACGCACACCTGGTACACCGTGCAGCTTTCGCAGGAGAACATCAATCCCACCGGGCCCAGCGTGGCGGAATACAAATCGCTGCGGGGCGGCGGGTGGTGGGACGATCCGGAACTGGTCCGCGTATCCTACCGGCGCCGCTTCGAAACCGGCGATCACGATTACAACATCGGCTTCCGCTGCGTCAGCGAATAGCTTCGCCTGGCGCAACTGGCCGGGCACGCCTGCATCAGGGAAACGCCCTACTTCGGATGCAAAGTCAGCTTCTGCACTCTCCAGTTACCGATCTCGCCGACGTACAACTCGTTTTCCCTGCGGCAATCAATGGCGTTGACAGTGCCGAATTCCTTCGGCAGTTTGCCCGCCTTACCGAACCTGCCGAGCACCTGGCCGGTCAGATCCAACTTATAAATCTCGCCGCCGGTGTCGATATCTTCGGGAGGATTCGAATTCGAGCTGTACAAAGCCTGTTTCGGCCCGGGAGAAATACAGATCGCCGAAGGCGTCCCGATATTGACCATCTGCGTCTTGAAATTCCCATCGCCGTCAAAGACTGCAATCCGTTTATTCCCGGCATCGGCCACATAAACATTTCCCTCGGCATCGAGCGCAATCCCGCGCACCGAATTGAACTGGGCCTGCGCCGTCCCTTTCGATCCCCAGGACCGGATGAATTTTCCCGCCTTGTCAAACTTGGCGATTCGGGCGTTTCCCAGACCATCGGCCACGTAGATATTCCCGGCGGCATCCCACGCAACATCGGTGGGCCGCGAAAAAAGATCGCTCTGCTGACCGGCCCCCGCAGGCCCCCGGCCCCCGCGCGCCGGTGCATCGAGCGGCCTCGCCGGGACCGTCTCCGACTCGGCCTTCCTCCCCAGCAGCAATTGAACACGCCCTTCCGGGTCGAATTTGATCACCATTTCCGACATCTGATCCACAATCCAGATGTTGTCCTGCGGATCGATCCGTACCTGCTGCGCGACCAGAAATCCATACGACTCGTGACCGATCTCGCGCACGTATCTCCCGGTCCTGTCGAACTCGAACAGCCGCGATCCGCCGTGTGCAAACGGCCGCGACGTGCCGATCGAAATTGTCGGATGCCCGACCCGGGTGTAGACGAAAACCTCTCCCTTGGAATTTGTCGCCACGCCCGCCGCTTCGCCCAGCGTAATGTTCGCCGGGAGGTTCAACGGGTTGACAACCGAATCGAAAGAAATCTCAGTCTGTGCGCCCGCCGGCGGCACTGCATAGAAGATCGGCGCGCAGAAAATCAATCCGGGCAGAATCTGGAATAAACGCTTCATGACTGGAATCCTATTTCGCCGCCGACAGCTTCGGGACCGGCGGTTTCAATAAAAGCTTCTGCACGCGCCACGACTCGATCTCCGCCACGAAAATCTCATTCGGATTCCGGCAATCCATCATGTGAACCACCTGGAACCCGCCCGGCAGCTTACCGGCATGGCCAAACCTTCCGACGATCGTCCCGTCAAGCTCCATCTTGTAGATCTCGCCGCTGGTGTCCCATGTCCCGGGAGCGTTGCCGTTCGGATTCGAGTTCGAAGTAAAGAGATACTGATGCGACCCTGGCGAAACGCAGACCGTCCAGGAATCCCCGATGTTGTCGTAGGAAGCTTTGAACGCCAGGTTGTTATCGAACACCTGCAGCCTGTGATTGGAGCGGTCGGCGACGTATACTTTTCCCTTCGCATCCACCGCGATGCCATGCGGCAGGGTTAACTCGTCATTGCCTTTTCCCGCCTTCACGCTGCCCACCTGCGCCAGGAACCGGCCGTTCCTGTCGTACTTGACCACTCTGTTGTTCCCGTATCCGTCGGACACAAAAATATTGCCCTGCGGATCCCAGGCCACATCCGTCGGGCGCCGGAATATGTACTTCTCGGCAGGAGTCGCCGGGCCCGGCGCAGTCGCCAGCGCGCCCGCAACCGCGTCCGGTCTGTGGCCGAGCACCATTGCGACCTTCCCGGCGGGATTGAACTTGATCACCATGTTCGTTCCCTCGTCGACCGCCCAGATGTTGTCTTCCGGATCCACCCGAACCGAGTGCGCGAACTCAAACCCGTAGTTCCCTTCGCCGATCTCGCGAACGTAGTTACCGATCTGATCGAACTCGAATAACCGCGTATTGGCGCTGCGCGTGAAGACGTAGAAATGCCCCTTCGAATTCGTCGCCACGCCCATGGCTTCGCCGAGATAAAGCCCCGGCGGAAGCTTGATGAGATTGGGCACTGTGTCGAACGGGATCTCGGGCACGTTCTGCGCCTTGGCCGTCTCCCCGAAAGCGCTGCCAGGCAAAAGAAGGGCGCCGCCAGGCAAAAGAAAGCCGCTCCCGGCAGAGAGCAGCATAAACATACAACCGCGGGTAAATCGTTTCATGGAATCTCCAGAGCGCCGTTCTGCGCCGACATCACTTGTCCTTCGGAATCTCTCACCACCAGGCGCACGATGTAGCTGCCGCTTTTGATGTCGAGACTGGTCTTCACCGTGATTCCCTCCTCGGGAATCGACTCGAGCGTCTGATCCTTCAGTTTCATCTCGACGGTCTTCTGCGAGCCGGCTATATAGTTCCCGTTGTGATCGAAGACGCCGCCGACCACAGTGAGCGTATCGTTATTGCGCCCGTCGGCTTTGCGGTAATGCAGGTGCTTGATGTTGACGCGCGCCATGATCGATAATCTGGCGTTGTAGTCACCCGTCTTGAAGAACTGCGTGTGCAGCTCGACCGGCAGATCGCGCACCTCGTCGCGCGAGAAAAACGCTTCCTTCACTTCTTCTTTCGCCTGCTCCGCCGCGTCCTCCGAGCGCTTGCGCACGAAGTATCCGCGGCGCGCCTCGACCTGCAGCCCGGCGCCGTTTTTCAACGACACTTTCAAGGTGCGGTAGCTGCCGTCGAGCTTCAGGTTCTGCGGCGCGAAACCCAGCACGTAGATATATTCGGGCTGCGCGGCAATGCGCTTGAATCCGCCGAAATAGTCATTGCTGTTCTGGATGAAGGTGCCTCCCGTCGCGCTGGCGAATTCCGCCATCACGTCGGCATCGGAGCGCGCGCTCTCGATCTGATATTGCATCTTGACGTTGATGGCCTGCGGTGAAAAGCCCCCTTGCGTGTCCGCATTTCCACCGGGAATGACGGTATAAAGGCCGCGCGCATCGAGCGAGTTGATGGTGACGTTGGCCCGGATGGCACGGTCGATGACATCGGTTTCCTCGCTCCGATGATCCGTGGTCAGATGAAACCCGGGCGAAACCAGAACGATGCTGCGGCTGCCCGGCATCACCGACATGCGGCGCACCAGCTGCTTCAGAACGCTCAGGTTCAGGTTCGTGTCGTTATTCCCCAGGGAGAGCTCGCGCATGGCCACGCTCCTCACGATCGGCTCCGCCTGTGCCATTGCCTGTCCGGTACTCGTGCCCGGAGGCGGCGGGTTGCAGGCGATATATTCCGCTTCGCCGGCCTGAAGAGCCAGCGGGTCGTTCAGATTTATGAGCTGATCCGCCTGGAAGTAGCTGATGTCGGGGCATTCCATCTGGCCGGTTACGGCGGTAGGCGAAGGCCGAATCAGATTCAGCGTTTGCTTGAGCTTCTCCTTATCGTCGGTGAAGTCGAGCGTGGTGCGCCCGGAAGTGGTGTAAATTGCCGCCCGGGTACCCGGCTCGAACGACTCGGTGAGCATCCGGATCGCGGCGACGCGGGTCTGGGCAAGGTCACCGAAGGAAAGATGGACGTCGTCATACAGCCACGCCAGGAAACGCTGCGCTATCGCCTGCGTCGTCGGAGTGCCCGGTGGCTTCTGCCGCGGATTTCCGTCCGCGTCGGTTTCAATCGACGTGTCGGGCACCACGGGCGGGGCTTCGGCCTTATCGATCGAAAAGCGGACGATGGTCTGCAGCTTGCCCTTGTCGTAGAGCTGGAAATCGTCCTTCGTGAGGTTACCGACCGCGTTACCCTTCGCGTCCCGCACCACCACGGGCACCAGCACCAGGTTGACAGCTGTGCTGAACGTCACCGGTGCGTCGTGCTGTGCCATCTCCGCGCTGTTTTGCGGCTGCTGGCACAAAGCAACGGGGCCGCACACCGTGATAAAAACAATCGCGGCGCGGCCGCGTAATGACATGAATAAATTCTACTCCCTTTTTTGGCGCCGCCCGCCAATGTCATACAGGTTAGAATCGGAAGCGGGCTTTCCGAATTTTGTCACTCACCATCACAACCCGCAAAGTAGGCGACATCACCGTGGCGACCGTAGTAGGGCGCATCACTCTCGGCGCCGGATCGTCCGCGCTACGCGACACCATTCAGGAACTTTCCGCGGGCGAACACCCGAGGATTGTGCTCAACCTGAGCGGCGTCTCCAGCCTGGACAGCTCGGGAATCGGAGAGCTCGTCTCCGGCTTCACCATAGCGCGCAGCCGTGGCGGTTCCCTGAAACTGCTCGGTCTTCCCAAACGGGTTGAGGAACTGCTGCGGATGACGGGAGTCTCCCGAATCTTTGAAATCCACGATGACGAAGCTCACGCCCTTCGCAGCTTCGAGTGATCTCAGTCCCGCTGCCCGTCCGGCCGCCTGCCGATAGCGCGGCCGAAACGGGCACGGTTTTGGCGGCGATTTTGTCGCCCCCTGTTCTCAGACGTTCTCAGGTCTATGAGCACGAAGCGTCCACGCGTTTGACCTGATTGACGCGCAGATACTCAAAGTTGTCCGTTGCCTGCTTCTGCCGGGTCACCGACCCGGTAACCATTACCCTCTGTCCCAAATGTTTCTTCATATAAACGCCCCTGTCCGGAAGCAGCTCGAACGTCTTACCGCTGTCATCCGTGACAGAATACTCGTGCGCTCTCTGGCCTTGCACCAGGCAACCGGTAAGGTTAACCGTGGTGTCCCTTGCCTGAGTTGCAACTGTGGAGAAAAGACCGAAACCAATGAAACCCGCAATGAGATTAACTTTGCGCATTTTATAAAAACCTCCCGCCCCGTAAAGAAGCACCTCGCATACCACTGTGAAGCATGTGGCGTAAGAATCCGGACGGCCCCATTTCCCCCAAATTGGCCTTTACGATTTCCAGATGCATTGAGCGGTAAAGGTTTGTAAAACGGGGTAACCATAACGGTCCGCTAACCGCCCTTACTCACCATGAAAACAACTCTTCTGGCCATGTTGGCCCTTTTCTGCATCACCTTCGTGGCTTCGGCTGCCGACGTCACCGGTCAAGTGGGTCGGCTGAGATCACAACTGGCCGCGGTCCGCAGACCTTCACCCTCGAACTCAGCAATCTGGCAACTGCCTTGACCGGCGACGGTCACCGGCGGCCGCGGCGGCGACATCATGATCGCGGACGGTAAGATCGACGGCGACACCGTTACTTTCTCGACCTCAACCCCCGGACGCGACGGCAACGCCGAACGTGCAGAAGTACACCGGCAAAGTAAGTGGTGACGCAGCATCGACGTTTACTCGCGAAGGCGGCCGCGGCCCGGTGACGTTCACCGCTAAAAAGCAGTAAGCAGACGGAACTTTTAACCGCTAGTCGATCGTCATATAGTTAAGGGACTGATTCGCGGATAGAGTTGCCACGAGCGGAACTGCAGTGAGGCCGGTTTGTGCGAATTTGAACTTCCGGAATTCAAGGTGATCATGTTTCGCACAACCGGCTTATTGTTTGTCCTCGCGGGGTGTGACTGCTTCGCGGAAACCCAGAGCGGAAGTTGTCCGTTCCGGCGGGCAGCCTATCCCCGGCGCCTACAGTAACAGCGATCTGCGGCACAGACAAAATCACCACTGTTACCGATGATGCGGGACAGTTCGAGCTGGGCGGCCTGCCCTCGACTCCCTGCAAGTTCTACATCGCGATGTTCGGGTTTGAGCCTTCGCAGCGCGACCTGACAGCCTCCTCTTCTTCAGCAACCTTCGATCTCAATCTTCAGACACACGCGACCCTCGCAGTCGAGCCGGCGGCGGAGCCAAAGGCCCCAACCGACGCAGGCGGCAACTGCTCCGGCTGCTCCGGAAACGCTCCGCGCAAACTCCGGCGAGCCCGGCGCGGCCCAGGCCGTGGAGGGCCGGCCGCGGGGCTTTGCGCGGACCCGGTCGCGGAGGAATCCCGGGACTGGGCGGAATTCCAGTTGCGCCAAGGCGGCGGCGCAGGGCGGTGGAGGCAATGCTGCCGCGACGCCCAACGGCCGCGGAGGTGGCCGCGGATTCCAGAACCTGAGCCTGATCCAGAATGGCGACAACGCGCTCGATGCGGCGATATCTCGCCATCGCTTAATGGAGCGCGCCGAGGATACCAGCCGGCGCCAACAGGCCTTCACGGTGAACGGAAGTCTGAGCCAGGGCGTGCAGGCCCAGGCGGGCGACAACTTCGGCTTGGGCGGTCCGGGCGGTTTCAGTCCAATACAATGGATTTGGAGATCAGGCGAACAACCCGTTTGGCGCCCAGAATGGCAACGGTGATGGCCACAAGCCAAGCTGTGGTCGGCGGCCGCAGGCGGAGGCGGTGGCTCCGGCGGCGGTGGTGGCCGTGGCGGCGGTGGCGGCAGGCGGCGGTGGCGGCTTTGGCGGCGGTGGCGGCGGTCGCGGTGGCCGCGGCGGCAACGCGGCCGAATCGCAATCTCCAGTTCGGCAACCGGATCAATCGCGGACGCGGAATCAGTTTCAGGGCAACGTCTTATTACACGATCGGAAACTCGGTTCTGAACGCCCGGCCGTATTCGTTCACATCGCCGACTACGTTGACCGGCGCGGAACTGCCCAAGGCCGGGTATGCCAGCAACCGATTCGGCTTCTCCGGCGGCGGCCCGCTTGTCGATTCCGCACCTCTTCAGCGGCGACAAGACCTTCTGGTTCGTGAACTACACCGGCGACCGGTCGAAGACCGGCTTCGACGACGTCACTACCGTCCCGACGCTGGCGGAGAGGGGCGGCGATTTCTCCGGTCTGACCTGCGGCCAACGCGCCGATCACCATCAACCATGCCGGTCACGACGACTCCGTTCGCGGATAACATGATTCCCACGAGCCTGCTCAATCCCGCGGCGCTGGCGCTTCTGACATTACATTCCGCTGCCGAATGCGCCGGGATCGAGAAACAACTACCAGTTGATCGGCGCCAATCCGATCGAACAACGACAACCTGCAGACGCGCATCAACCAGACCATCACCGCCAAAGACGGCCTGGACATCAATTTCAACTATCAGCACCGCGAATTCCGAAACCATCCAGCCATTCGGATTCGCCGATCCCACCAGCGGGTACGGGCTCAGCACGCTCGCTGACATACCGGCGCACCATCAGCCGAACGTCTGATCAACAGTCTGGTCTGGAATTTCAGCCGCAATCTGAACCAGACGCTTTCCGCGTTTTCGTTTGGCCCGAACATCGAAGGGGAACCTGGGGATCACGGGCGTTACACCCACTCCCGCGCAGTACGGGCCGCCGACCATCGCCTTCACCAACTTCGGCTCGCTGACCGATGCCACGCCTTCGCTGACGCGGGCTCAGACATCGGCCGTCAACGAGCAGCTGATCCAGATTCACGGCAAGCAAACCATCACATACGGTTTCGGTTTCCAGCGGCGGCAGAACAACACCGCAGTCCGATTCAAACGCGCGCGGCACGTTCAACTTCACCGGGCGTCGAAACCGGCTACGATTTTTCCGATTTCCTGCTGGGCCTGCCGTATCAGACTTCCGTGGTGTCGTATCTGAACAATAACGAGCCCGCTATCTGCGCGAGACAACGCTGAGCGCTTCGCCACCGACGACTACCGGTTGCTGCTCCAACCTGACGATCAACGGCGGCCTGCGCTGGGAATACTTCGCGCCCTACACCGAGAAAAATACGGGCAGATGGCGAACCTCGATTGCGCCGGGCTTCACCGGCCGCCAGGTCTGCCAGGACAGACCTGCCCGGATCAGGACGGCTTCCCGCAGGGCTTCATCAAGCCCGATCACAAGCTCTTCTCTCCCGCGATCGGGATCGCGTGGAAACCGTGGAAATCGAGGCAGATCGTGGTGCGCAGCGGTTACGGAATCTATTACAACGGCGGCGTCTACGGTACAGCTCGCATCGAGGCTGGTCGGGCAACCGCCGTTTGCCACCACGACGCAGCTCTTTCAGAGCGCGCGCGAATCCTCTGACGCTCGAAAACGGCTTTCCCGCCGAGCAGTCCGATCTGATCGCCAATACATTCGCGGTGGACAAGAATTATCATCCCGGCTATGCGCAGAACTGGACGACTTCCATTCAGGAAACGTTCGGCAGATCCTACGTTTTCACGATTGCCTATAACGGCATCAAGGGCACGGATCTGGACGTGCTGCAGCTCCCAACCGCGCGCCTCTCGGGCACTCCGCAGCTGCGGTGCAGAGCAGCCTGCTGATTCCGAATGCGGGCGAATTCACATACGACAACTCGGTGGGGAACTCAACCTACAACGCCGCGCAAGTGCAGCTTGCAGCGGCGATTCGCGCGCGGCACGTCTTTCAGCATCCTCTACACGTTCTCGAAAGCCATCGACGATTCGTCCACTCTCGGTGGAGGCCCGGTGCTGATTCCGAACGACATCAGCGCGGAGCGGGCTCTTTCGCCCACCGATCAGCGGCACGTTCTGCGCGTGAATTACAATTTCCAGTCGCCGATCGGCAACATGCGCACCGGGATTGTGGCGAACACTGCTGCGCGGCTGGACCGATCGGCGGCGTTTTGACCGCGACCTCCGGCACGCCGTTCACGGCGATCGTAAATGGCGACTCCTCCGGCACGGGCTATACCGGGAACGCCGCGCGCGGAGGCGACCGGACTGCCCGTCACTTCCGGCTCGGGCTTCTTCAATCCGCTGGCGTTCACCGTTCCCGGCGACAGGAACCTTCGGCGATGCCGGCCGCGACACCATTCCCGGCATTCCGCAATTCTCGTTGACCGCGTCGTTCTTCCGTTCGTTCCGGATCGACGACAAACGGCGCATCGAGTTCCGCATCGACAGCACGAACCCGATCAATCACGTCGAACATCACGGCGATCAATACAACGGTCGATTCCATACAATATGGATTGCCGACCAACGCCGGCGCGCATGCGGTCGATGACGGCCACAGTGAGGCTGAGATTCTGATGAAACGACTGTTGCTTGATCCCGGCTCTGTTTCTCGTTGCTTTGCCCGTGTCGAGGCGCAGGAGCCCGACGTTCACGTCGAACGCCAACCTCGTCATCATCGACGCGAACGTCCGGGACAAGGCCGGGAAAGTGATCCCCGATCTGAAGAAGAGCGACTTCACGCTTTTCGAAGACGGCAAGCCGCAGACGATTTCGGTTTTCGAATTTCAGAAGCTGGAGGGCGACACGCTGCTGCCGCCTGTGCCGGCGATCAAGCCGGTCGCGGAGACGCCCGCGGCTGCGCCGCAGCCGCAGCCGCGCCGAAGAAGGCCGCGCCAGCGCGCCCACCACGGCCACCGCCGCGCCGGTCATCCGCTATCAGGATCGCCGCCTGGTGGCCATGCTGTTCGACTTACAGCACCATGGCAGATTCCCGAACAGAACCGCATTCAGGAAGCCGCGCTGAAGTTCATTCGCGAACAGATGAAGCCGGCCGATGTCGTCGCGATTATGTACGCGGGCACCGGGCCGCTGAAGATCGTGCAGGATTTCACGACCGATAAGGACCGCCTGGAAGAAGTGGTGAAGAGCTTCCAGATCGGCGCGGCGAGCGAACTGGCGGGCGTCGCGGGCAACGGCGGCGACAGCACCACCGGCGAAGACACCGGCACGGCGTTCAACGCGGACGAAACCGAGTTCAATATCTTCAATACCGACAAGCAACTCGCCACGCTCGAATCCGCCGCGAAGATGCTGGCGGCGTTTCCGGAGAAGAAGGCGCTGCTCTATTTCTCGAGCGGCATTTCGAAATCGGGCTTCGATAATCAGGCGTCGCTCGAAGCGGCGGTGAATGCGGCCAAACGGTCGAACGTCGCGTTCTATCCGATCGATGCGCGCGGTCTGGTGGCATCGGCGCCGGCCGGCGATGCGAGCGCCGCGGCCTCGCGCGGAACCAGCGCGTTGACCGGAACGCAGATGCAGAGCCAGCGCGACAGCTTCAACGATTCGCAGGAAACGCTCTCCACGCTCGCGGTCGATACCGGCGGCAAGCTTTTCGTCGACGACAACGATCTCGCGCTCGGGATGGAGAAGGCGCGCGACGATATCAGCAGCTACTACATCATCGGCTACTACAGCACCAACATCAAGATGGACGGGAAATACCGCCGCGTCGAGGTCAAGCTGAACAAAGACATCCAGGCGAAGATCGATTATCGCAGCGGCTATTTCGGCGAGAAGGAATTCAAGAAGTTCACCACCACCGATAAGGAAGACCAACTGTCGCAGGCGCTGATGCTGGGCGATCCGCTGACCGATCTCTCGCTGACGGCGGAACTCGATTATTTCCGGCTGGCGCGCGACCGCTATTTCGTGCCGTTTTCGGTGAAGATTCCGGGCTCCGAAATCGCGCTGGCCAAGAGCAAAGGCAACGCGCAGACGGAATTCGATTTCATCGGCCAGGTTCGCGACGAGCACGACAAGCTGGTCGCGGTGGTGCGCGACGGCATCAAGATCAAGCTGAGCGAAAAGACCGCCGCGCAGCTCAGCGCCTCGCCGCTCGCTTACGACACCGGGTTCACGCTGCCGCCGGGAAAGTATACGTTCAAGTTTCTGGCGCGCGAAAACGAAACCGGCAAGATGGGGACGTACGAAACGAAGTTCACTATTCCCGATCTTGCGCCCGATCAGGCCGCGCTCAAGACCAGTTCCGTGATCTGGAGCAATCAGCGCCAGGCGCTGAACGATTCGCTGGCCTCCGCGGATAACAAGAAGAAGCTGATGGAATCCGATCCGCTGGTGCAGGACGGGCAGAAGCTGATCCCGAGCATCACGCACGTGTTCCGCAAGGACCAGAACCTTTACGTGTATCTCGAGGTCTACGATCCCGGCGTGACGACGGAGCGCAGAACAAGCCCAGCGTCGCCGCCACGCTGTCGTTCTATCGGGGCAAGACGAAGAGCTTCGAATCGCAGCCGGTGCGGCTGGATGCGTTCGCGCTGAAGCGGGCGCAGACGCTGCCGATCGAGTTTCAGGCTCCGCTCGCGCAACTGGCGCCGGGCCGCTATACGTGCCAGGTGAATATCGTGGATGAGAACGGGCGCAAGTTCGGATTCGCGCGCACTGAGATCGTGGTGCTGCCGAATCAGAAACCCGCGCTAGCTCTGATTAGCGTCGAGCCGCGGCCGTGTCGTGAATCTCCTGCAGGCTCCAGACGCGGATCGGATCGCGCTGCCGCGAAGTGATCGCTTCGACCGTCGCGCGCGCGCCGCTCATCGTCGTGATGCAGGGAACGCGATAGGTGATCGCGGCGCGGCGGATCGATTTCTCGTCTTCGAACGAAAGCGCTCCGGTGGTGGTGTAGACCACCAGCTGAATGGCGCCGGCCTTCAGCAGATCGACCGCGTTGGGCCGGCCTTCGTTCACCTTGAATACCACGCGGCACTTGAGCCCGGCGGCCTGCAGCAGCGCCGCCGTGCCGCGCGTGGCGACCAGATCGAATCCGAGTTCCGCGAAGCGTTTGCCGATCGGCACGACTTCCGGTTTGTAGCGGTCGTTCACGCTGATGAAGACCGTGCCTTTTTCGGGCAGCGGCGTGCCCGCGCTCAACTGCGCTTTCGCGAACGCTTCGCCGAAGTTGTCGCCGACGCCCATCACTTCGCCGGTGGATCGCATCTCGGGCCCGAGCGCGGGATCCACGCCGGGGAATTTGTTGAACGGGAACACCGGCGATTTGACGAACACAGCGGCACCGGCAGGCGGCCGCGATGCTCGGTGACTTCGTGCAGCTTCTTGCCGAGCATCAGCTGCACGGCCAGCTTCGGCAGCGGCACGCCGGTCGCCTTGCTGACATAGGGCACGGTGCGCGAGGCGCGCGGATTCACTTCGAGCACGTAGACCACGCCGTCCTTGATCGCGTACTGCACGTTCATCAGGCCGATCACGTTCAGCGCGCGCGCCAGCTTGATGGTGTATTCTTCGATGGTTTTGATTTCGGACTCGCGGGATCGAAACCGGCGGCAGCACGCACGAACTGTCGCCGGAGTGCACGCCCGCTTCTTCGATGTGCTCCATGATGCCGGCGATCAGCACGTCCTCGCCATCGCACAGCGCGTCGACATCGACTTCGAGCGCGTCTTCGAGGAAGCGATCGACCAGCACCGGGCGATCCTGCGAGAAGGTGACGGCTTCGCGCATGTAGCGGCGCACGCTGTCTTCGTCGTAAACGATCACCATGGCGCGGCCGCCCAGCACATAGCTGGGGCGCACCAGCACCGGGATAGCCGATGCGCTTCGCGATCTCGACGGCCTGATCGGCGCTGGTGGCGGTGCCGTTTGCGGGCGACGGGAATGTTGAGGTCGTCGAGGAGTTTGCCGAACAGCTTGCGGTCTTCCGCGAGATCGATGTTCTCGGGATCGGTGCCGATGATCGGCACGCCGAGCCGCTTGAGCGGCAGCGCGAGGGTGAGCGGCGTCTGCCCGCCGAACTGCACGATCACGCCGTCGGGCTTTTCGACATCGACGATGTTGAGCACGTTTTCGAGCGTGAGCGGCTCGAAGTAGAGGCGGTCGCTGGTGTCGTAATCGGTCGAGACGGTTTCGGGATTGCAGTTGACCATGATCGATTCGACGTCTTCGGCCTGCAGCGCGAACGACGCGTGGCAGCAGCAGTAATCGAACTCGATTCCCTGCCCGATGCGATTCGGGTCCGCTGCCGAGGATCATGACCTTTTTGCGCGTGCCGCGGGTCGGCTTCGCAGGAGGTTTCGTAGGTGGAATAGAGATACGGGGTGAAGCTTTCGAATTCGGCCGAGCAGGTGTCGACGCGATTGAAGACGGCTTTCACGCCCAGTTCCTTGCGGCGTTTGCGAACTTCGATTTCGGTCGATTTCCAGGCGCCGGCGATCTGCGACATCGGAGATGCCCAGGCGCTTGGCCTCGCATCAGAGCTCGCGCGGTCCGCTGCTTCGAGCGAGCCGCCGTCGAGCGACTGTCTCGAACTCGCACGATCTGCGCGCAGTTGTTCGAGGAACCACGGATCGATCGCGGTCATCTCGTGGATCTGCTCCGCGGTGTAGCCGGAGCGCAGACGCGAAGCGGAGATAGCTGAGGCGATCCGGCGTGGGCGTGATCAGCTTCTGCGGAATCAGATTGACGTCGAAGGTTTCGGAGCCGAACTTCTTGCCGGTTTCGAGGCTGCGAATGCCTTTGCCCAGCGCTTCTTTGAACGTGCGGCCGATCGCCATGACTTCGCCGACCGACTTCATCTGCGTGCCGAGCGTGGTGTCGGCGCCGGGGAATTTCTCGAACGCCCATTTGGGAATTTTGACGACAACGTAATCGATGGTGGGCTCGAAGGACGCGGGCGTAACCTTCGTGATGTCGTTGCGAATTTCATCGAGCCGATAACCGACGGCGAGCTTCGCGGCGATCTTCGCGATCGGGAATCCGGTGGCCTTCGACGCCAGCGCGGAACTGCGCGAAACGCGCGGGTTCATCTCGATGATGACCATGCGGCCGTCTTTCGGATTGATGGCGAACTGCACGTTCGATCCGCCGGTATCGACGCCGATTTCGCGCAGGCAGCGGATGGCGCCGTCGCGCATCATCTGATATTCGCGGTCGGTGAGCGTCTGCGCGGGGGCGACCGTGATCGAATCGCCGGTGTGCACGCCCATCGGGTCGAAGTTTTCGATGGAGCAGACGATGATGACGTTGTCGGCGAGATCGCGCATCACTTCGAGCTCGAATTCTTTCCAGCCGAGCGCGCTCTCTTCGATCAGGACTTCATGGACGGGCGAGAGGTCGAGCCCGCGTTCGAGGATGGTGACGCAGATCTTCGCGGTTGTAGGCGATGCCGCCGCCCGAACCGCCCATGGTGAAACTGGGGCGCAGGATGGCGGGATAGCCGTGTTTCGCGGCGAAGGCGAGGCCGCCTTCGACGTCGGTGACGAGCTGCGAAGTGCGGCGTTTCGAGGCCGATCTTCGCATCGCGTCTTTGAAGAGCAGCCGGTCTTCGGCCTTCTTGATGGCGTCGATTTTCGCGCCGATCAGTTCGACGCCGTAGCGATCGAGAACGCCGGCTTCGGCCAGTTCGACGGAAAGATTCAGGGCGGTCTGTCCGCCTACGGTGGAGAGCAGCGCGTCGGGGCGTTCCTTGCGCGATGATTTCTTCGAGATATGCGCGGCTCAGCGGCTCGACGTAGGTGCGGTCGGCCAGTTCCGGGATCGGTCATGATGGTGGCCGGATTGGAATTGACGAGGATCACTTCGTAGCCATCGGCGCGCAGGGATTTCGCGGCCTGGGTGCCGGAATAATCGAACTCGCAGGCCTGGCCGATGACGATGGGGCCGGAGCCGATGATCAGGATGCGGTGGAGGTCGTTTCTGCGCGGCATTTATTTCGTTGTCCGCCATGAGTTTCACGAAATCGTCGAAGAGGTAGTGCGAATCGTGCGGGCCGGGCGCGGCTTCGGGGTGATACTGCACGCAGAAGACCGGCTCGCGGCGATGGCGGAAGCCTTCGAGCGTCTGATCGTTCAGATTGACGTGGGTGATGTCGACGTCGTTGGCGCTGAGCGAATCGGGATCGACCGCGAAGCCGTGATTGTGCGACGTGATTTCGACGCGCTGCGTGAGCTTGTTGATCACCGGATGATTCGCGCCGCGATGGCCGAACTTCAGTTTGTAGGTTTTGCCGCCGAGCGCGAGGCCGAGAATCTGATGGCCGAGGCAGATGCCGAAGATCGGCGTCTTGCCGATGAGCCGGCGCACGTTATCGATCTGCGTGTGCAGCGGCTCGGGATCGCCGGGGCCGTTCGAGAGAAACACGCCATCGGGCTTGAGCGCGAGAACGTCTTCGGCGGAGGTGAGCGCCGGCACGACTGTCACTTTGCAGCCGGAGTGCACGAGGCGGCGCAGAATGTTCTGTTTGATGCCGAAATCGTAGGCGACCACGTTGAAGCGCGGTTCGGCCTGCGGCGGCGAGGACTTCGGAAGGCGAGCAGGGTTCGACGGATTGCGTCCAGTGGTAGCGTGTCGGGGTGGTCACGCGGCTGGCGAGATCGAGGCCGGCCATGGAGGGAATGGAGCGGGCTTTTTCGACCAGCTTCGCGCGCGTCTTTTTCGATGGCGCGAGAGGACGCCGCGCATCACGCCGCGGCTGCGCAGATGGCGCACCAGCGCGCGCGTATCGAGATCGGAGACGACCGGGATGTTGGCATTTCGCGAGGAACGCGCGGGCTTCCTCGTCGGATCGCCAGTTGCTGGTGATGCCGGAGAACTCGCGGACGACGAGACCTTCGATGTAAGGCTTCGCGGCTTCGTTATCGGCGGCGCTGGTGCCGTAATTGCCGATTTGCGGGTTGGTGAGAATGACGATCTGGCCGGTATAGGAGGGATCGGTGAAGATTTCCTGGTATCCGGTGATGGCGGTATTGAAGACGACTTCGCCGGAGCGTTCGGCGGGCGCACCAAAACTCCTGCCCTCGAAGACCGTTCCGTCTTCCAGGGCCAGGATTGCAGAATCCAACAGCAGTTTCCTCCTGGGTGTGGGGTCGATCTATTGTATCGGATCGGGTGCGCCTGGCTCGGGCCTCACTGAATTCGGGCCGCCGCGCATGGTCGGGCCGGTTCAGGGTTCATTCCGTTTTTCCGATTTGTTTCTTCCAGCGGGCGGGATACCGAAACCGCCACATCAGTTTTGTTGATGAGTCCTATCAAATGTTGACCTGAATCGTAGGAATGTGATCTAACTACCAACAACGCTTGGATGGGTGAACGGGGTGAGTTTTCGTTTCCTCGTGGTTTTCACCCGTATTGTCGGACTGCAAAGGGGAATCTCCGTGAAAAGAATCGCACAGTTAGCTCTATTTCTTTTGTCTGCTTCGGCAGGCTTTGGCCAAACCGGCCTGGCCACGATCACTGGAACCATAACCGACCAAACCGGAGCTCCTGTCGCGAATGCTCCCGTCGTGGTCCGCAGTTCGGACACGGGAACGACCTTTCAGGGGGCCAGCTCCAGCACCGGAAACTACACTGTCACACAGCTGCCGGTGGGCGACTACGAACTCTCCGTCACCGTGTCGGGTTTCAAGAAATACACCCACACCAACCTCCATTTGGCCGCGGGACAGACCTTGGGCGAAGACGTCGCGCTTCAAGTGGGCCAGTCCACCGAATCTGTGACCGTATCCGCCGAGGCTTCCCTGTTGCAAACCGAAAGCTCCGAAGTGTCGGGCAACTTCACCATCAAGCAACTGGACGACCTGCCGCTTCTCACTGTGGCCGCAACCAATGACGGTATCCGTGACTATTTTGCCGCTTCGCGCCTGCTGCCTGGAGTGCAGTATTGCGATAGCGCGACCTGCCCCGGAGGCGGGAGCGGCAACGCCATCACCGTTACCGTCATCAACGGCACGCCGAACAACTCACTTGCGACCCGACTGGATGGCGCCACCATGAACCCCACCAGCTCGCGCCTTGGGGGAGCCACCATGGAGACGCAGTCCTCGACGGAGGCGGTTCAGGAAGTCAATATCGTGACCAGCAGTTTCGCCCCGGAGTTCGGGGCCGGCCTGGGAGCTGTGGTGAACGTAATCACCAAGAGCGGCACCAACGATCTCCACGGCACCGTCTATGACTATCTGGTGAATACCGCCCTGAACGCTACTCCGGCCTACGTCGGTGTGAAAAATGCGATTCACCAGAACGACTACGGCTTCACGGTCGGCGGTCCCGTCTGGATCCCCAAACTTTATAACGGCAGGAACCGGACGTTCTTCTTCTTCAGCTTCGAAGAATTCTTACAGAATCTGCTCAATACCACCACCTTTTCCACGGTACCCATACCCGCTTACCGCAACGGTGATTTTTCCAGCCTCATCACCACCGAAAATCGCCTGGTGTCAACCGCCTCCGGGCCCTATACGGATCCGCTTGGCCGCAACATTCAAAGCGGTATGATCTTCGACCCTGCCTCCACCTTCACCGCCCCCGGCGGGGCCCTGGTTCGCAATCCTTTCCAAGGCAACATGATTCCCGTCAGTAGGTTCGATCCGGTTGCGGCTAAAATCCTCGCCCTGGTTCCGCAGCCTCTTGGCCCGACTGCCAACCAGGCGGGATCCAACTATCTGGCGCCGTACAACGGCAGCCGCAGATCCTATGTCCCATCCATCAAGGTCGATCAAAGTCTGGGCGCGAAGTTGCACGCTGCGTTTTACTTTCAAAAGACCTCCACCTCTACGCCTAGGACTGGCACGGGAGCCGACAGTCTGCCGGATAACATCACCGTCTCCGGAACTTCCGGGAATGCCGCCAGGACGTACCGGCTCAACCTGGACCACACTGTGACGCCAACTTTCCTGATGCACTACACGCTTGGCTGGAACGACTCCGACTTCCTGTTGGGGCCGGAAGATTTCGTGAACATCCAGCAGACACTCGGCTTATCGGGCGCAATCATTCCTGGCCGCGGTCTCCCGCTGATTGCCACCGGTGTCTTAAGCAATGTCGCAGAGGGCGGTATGGGCAATCTGGGGCCACAATATGACCAGCATTTCTGGGAGCGCCGTCCCTCGTTCGTGACTTCCGCAACATACGTGCGCGGCTCGCATACCTACAAGGCTGGCCTTGAAGTCCGGCAGATGAAGTATCCCAACTTCAATCTCACGTACACCGCCGGCGAATACACCTTCGGCACGTCCACCGCCGTTGGTAACGTTTCGAACTACACCACGCAGACCTCGCTGAATGGAACCACCGTATCATCGGGCTTTGCCGGATTCGGTTTCGCTTCGTTTCTGCTCGGCGGCGCGCAGGCAATCGCCATCAACGCGCCCATTAACCTCCAAACGTCGAATTACCAGGCGGCCGTCTTCCTGCAGGATAGCTGGAAGGTCAATCGCAAGTTGACTCTGGACTACGGCTTGCGTTGGGACTACGGCACCTACCAGAAAGAACAATTCGGGCGCTATGGAGACTTCTCCGCCACCACCCCGAATCCCTCGGCCAGCGGACGGCCTGGCGCTCTGATTTATGAGGCCAACTGCAATTGCAGTTTCGCCCACAACTATCCGTATGCGATTGGGCCGCGTTTAGGCGCAGCCTACCAGCTGAATGACAAAACCGTCATTCGCGGTGGCGCAGGCATCGTTTACGGCTCCCTCGACGGTTCCGCCGCTACCGGTTATGCATCAAATTCCGCCAACGCCACGACGCCGGCGTTCGGGCAGATCGCCGGACTGCTCCAGAACGGAATCCCGTCCACCGTGCAGGCGGCATGGCCGACCCTGAGTAATCCAGCCGCGGGTCAGGCGCCTGGAGCCGTCGTGCTCGCGCCTGCTCTTCTCGATCCAAACACCGGCCGCCCCGCGCGCCTGACGCAATGGAATGTCACGGTGCAGCGCACCTTCGGCAAGGACATCGCGGTGGAAGCCGGGTATCTGGGCAATGTCGGGGTTTGGGAGACAGCCGGCGCCCTGGCTCCGCAAAACGAGTTCAGTCTGTCGCAGCTTGCTGCCCTTGGAATCTCTGGCGCAAACCTCAGCAATCCGACGCTCTCCAGCGCGTTCAATACAAGCATATCGGCCCTCACTGCGGCGCAGAAGGCCGCTTTGGCGTCCGTCGGCCTCACGCAGTTCCTCCCTTATAGCAATTTCCCGCAGAATCAGACGGTCCGCCAGTCGCTGTTGCCCTACCCTCAATACAGCGGCGCCCTGGCTCCACTGGGCGCGCCCCTCGGGAAAAGCTGGTACGACGCGCTTCAGCTCAAATTTACCAAGCGTTTCAGCCACGGTCTGACAGCGAATGCGAATTACACCTACTCGAAGAACCTGGCTCTCATTAGTTCCCCTGACCCCTTTAACCGGAATTTGGGCAAGAACCTCAGCGCCTATGACATCCCGCACCAGTTACGGGTGAGCGCCCAGTACGAGGTGCCGCGCTTTACCTCCGGTATCTTTAGCAACAAAGTGCTCAGCTACATTGTGTCCGGGTGGGGTACGGGCTGGTATCTGAATTACCAGAGCGCGTCTTTGGTGGGTCTTCCCACCAGTTCCGGCGCCTCGCCCATCAGCAATTTCCTCGGCTACGGACCGGGCCCGGCGCAATTGATTCCGGGCATGAGTCCGTGGTCGGTGAACTGGACGGACCTCAGCGGCCAACACCACACCGACCCGCTCAACATCAACTGCCACTGTTTTGACGTGACGACGACCCAGGTGTTGAACCCGGCGGCATTCACGAACGTCCCCGACGGGCAGTTTGCGGCAAATCAAAGCTCGATTCGCTCCTTCCGGGGCTTCCGCTACCCGAGTGAGAACGCCAACTTCAGCCGCAACTTCCGCATTAAAGAACGTTACGTTCTGCAAATTCGCGCGGAGTTCACGAATGTCTTCAACCGGGTGCAATACCCGACTCCGCTCGGCCTGACCAACGCGATTAACCTCGGCAACTTCGCGACGGCTCCCACTAAGTTCGCTTCCGGTCCGTACAAAGGCTTGTACAGCGGCGGCTTCGGCACCATCACTCCGGAGGCGACGGGCGCCGTCAATCCGCGCGGCGGCACGATTGTCGCCCGAATTACGTTCTAGTCCGGCTTCGCCTTCAGGGGCGCGCGAAATAGACCTCGCGCGTCCCTGAAGACATCCGGAAACACCACCCGGTGCGTGATGGATGCCGAACAGCGACTGAGCGCCCCCTGACGGGGCGGGTTGAAGGAGATCCCGTTTCTTCGATTGAAAGGGCGGTCAGCTGCCGTCCGGGAAACCGCCGCGGTGAAGGACCATCGGGAAATGCGGGAGCGTGTCGGGCATGCGGACCTTCGATCGCCAGCCGTCGCGATACAGATCGGCGATGTCCAGCCGGGGGACCAGGCGCGCGAGTTGTTCGTGAAGTGAGTGCGCGTGCCAGCGCGCTTCGATTCCGGCAAGGAGCTTCCGACAAGCATCCTGCGCTTCGCGGCCCTGCGGCGTGAGGCGAACGCTTCTCGATTCCTCCGCCACGAGGCGCTTCTTGCGCAGGATGCCCATGGCCACGGCGATCGATTCCTTCGATACCCCGGCGATGCGCGGAAGGTCGCTCAGGCGGACGCCTGCCTCGCCGAGCACCCGGAGGATGTTGGCGCCGATTGCGAGCGAGAGGTCCGATTTATGTTCGAATTCGAGTGCAAAAGCCAGCAGCGGCATGGACAGAAGCGCTGATAGAGGAAGATCGTCGCGGACCGGCGCCGTCCGTTTCCGCGGCGTTGCCCGGCTGAACAGGCCAAAGCCGAGGATCGGCAGGCAGTCGGGCAAGTCGAGGTCGATTTGATTGATGAGCGTCTTCAGCGACTCCCGAAGCTGGTGAATTTCTTCCTCGCCGAAACGTTCTTCCCAGCGCTGCTCGATCACGCCAAACAGGGTTCGCCCGATTTCCTGAGCCGTGCGACCCGCGGGCCTCGGGTGAATCATCTGATCGGGTCCGACGGTGATGTAGCCCCACCTCTTCATGCCCTTCAGGTTCGTGCCGGTGCGGGCGCGGCGCTCGAGCTCCGCGACAGTTACGCCCTGTTCGGTCAGAAATTGCAGGCAGTTCGCCCACATCACCATGGATACAAGCCAGGGAGCGCCGGGCGTCCCGCCGTAATTCGTGGTCTGGTGGGCCATCCGGCGTTCGGCTTCGTTGTCGAACTCGATGGTGAAGAAGACGAGCGCCTGTGATAGCAGGGTGGGCAGCGGGAGCGGCATCGGACAATGGGCTCTTCCGGAGGAAATCGTAACACGCGCGCGATTCGATATAATTCGCGAGATGATTATCGACGCACATGGTCACGTGACCGCACCCGACAAGCTGTATGTCTACAAGGCAGGACTGATATCGCATCGCGGGGCGCATGGCCGCGGGAACTCCGGCGCCACCGACGAGGACGTGAAGCACGCCTTGAACGAGCCGGTGTTTGGCGGGTCGTCGCATCTCGCCCAGCTGAAGGAAGCCGGCACGGACATGCAACTCGTTTCGCCGCGCCCTTACCAGATGATGCACAGCGAGCAGCCCAAACTCGTGAACTGGTTCATGGAAGAGACGAACAACATCATCGGCGAAGCAGACGAAGCTTTATCCGAACGTGTTTCGCGGGGTGTGCGGATTGCCGCAGAGTCCGGGTGTGAGTCCAGCGAATTGCCTCAAGGAACTGGAGCGGTGCGTCAGCGAACTGGGGTTTGTCGGGTGTTTGATTAATCCCGATCCGGGTGAAGCGAGCGGGATCGAGACGCCGGCGCTGGGTGATCGGTATTGGTATCCGTTGTACGAAAAGCTGGTCGAACTGGATGTTCCGGGGCATGTGCATTCGGCGGGATGCAGATCCGACCGGCTGCCTTACTCTTTGCACTTCATCAACGAAGAGAGCATTGCGATAGTGTCGCTTTTGAATTCGAATGTGTTCAAGGATTTTCCCACGCTGAAGATTCTGGTGTCGCATGGCGGCGGGGCGATTCCTTATCACTGGGCCCGGTTTGAAGCGAGTTCGCTGCGGCAGCCGGGGGCTACGCGGTTTTCCGAGCGCATGCGGAATCTCTATTACGACACGGTGATTTATTCGAGCGATTCGCTCGCGCTGCTGATTAAAACGGTGGGCGCGGATCGGTGTCTGTTCGGTACCGAGCGGCCGGGAGTCGGGACGGTGAAGGATCCGCGGACGGGGAAATGGATGGATGAGACCCGGTATCTGATCGAGGCTTTCGACTGGCTGAGCGATGCCGACAAGAAGTTGATTTTCGAAGGCAATGCGAAGAAGTTGTTCAAGCTGGAGGGGGCGGCTGCCGCATGATCGCGCGGCTGTGCTTCATCGCGATCACGGCGTTGCCGTTGTTCGCGCAGCAGGCCGTCACGGTTAATTATCCGGCGAAGGCTCCGGCGAACTGGCCGCTGTTTCTGGCGAAGGAGGGCGGCTATTACCAGAAGTACGGGCTCGACGCGAAGCTGGTGTTCGCGGTGCATCCGGCGGGCATGGCGATGCTGGTGAGCGGCGAAGCGCAGATGACGAATTATCCGATGGATCAGGCGATGCAGGCGGCCATGCGGGATTCGTCGCTGGTGATCATGGGGAGTCCGCTGAACCGGGCTTTGTTTGCGATGATGACGCGCGGGGATATCAAAAATATCCGCGAACTGAAGGGCAAGCGATTCGGCGTGAGCCAGCTGGGAGATCCGCCTTACAGTTTTGCGCTGGCGATTCTGGGGAAGTACGGGATCGGGGCGCGGGATGTGGAGTGGGTCCCGCTGGGAACGGATGGCAACGGGCGCGTGGCGGCGCTGGTGGGCGGGCGCGTGGATGCAACGATGGTGCCTCCGCCCGCGTATTTCAAGCTGGAGCCGCTCGGGTTCAGGGAGATTGCGAATCTGGCGGATAATCCGGATTTGTATGCCCCGCTGGCCTACGTGTTCAAGAAGAGCGCGATCGCGGCGAATCCGAAGCTGCCGGAGTTGATGATCAAGGCGCAGGCGGAGGCGATCAAGCGCTACTACGACGACAAGGCCGAGGCGACGAAGGCGTACGGAGTGTATGACACGCAGAGTCCGGCGGATATCGAGCGCATTTACGATCATGACCGCAAAGCGAATACTTATGAGCGCGTGCCTTATGTGCTCACGCCCGCGGTCACGTACATCGTGGCGCATCAGGCGGATGCGAATCTCGCCGCGCAGATGAAGGCTTTCGATTTCCGCAAGGTGATCGATAACAGCGTGGTGGAGCGGCTGGTGAAGGAACACTTTTTCGAGCAGTTGTTCGGGCCGGGAATCAAGGCCGAGGAAGACAGCAAGGCGAAACTGGCGTTTAAGTAAACTGGACACTATGGCAGAAATCGTTCTGGGTATCGGGTCGTCGCATGGTCCATTGCTTTCAACTCCTCCGGAGCAGTGGGATCTGCGCGCGCAGGCCGATCGCGAGAATAAGAAGCACTGGTATCGCGGGAAGACCTGGGATTACGAAACGCTGCTGAAGGAGCGTGCGCCGGGATTTGCGGCTGAAGTGACGGTTGAGTCGCGGCGGGCGCGCTTCCTGCAGTGCCACGGGGCGATGGAAGTGTTGGGGAAGAAGTTTGCGGAGGCCGCGCCTGAGGCTGTGGTGATCGTGGGTAACGATCAGCGGGAGTTTTTCGATGAAGGTCTGACGCCCGCCATTACGGTGTATCGCGGGGCGGAGATCAGGAACGTGCAGCATCTGGCCAAGGACAATCCGCCAGGCATCAATATCGCGGAGCCTGGGAATTCGCCGGCCGAGGGTGCGAGTTATCCCGGCGATACGGCGCTGGCGGATCATATTCTGGATTCGCTGGCAGGGGAGAATTTCGATCTCGCGCAGTCGGATACGACGCCGAAGTCGGCGCCGCGCGGAGGGATTCCGCATGCGTATGGATTCCTTTATCACTCGATTCTGGGGGACACTCCGCCGCCGAGCGTGCCGATTATTCTGAATGTTCATTTTCCGCATAATGTGCCGAAGAACCGGCGGTGTCTGGATCTGGGCGCGCGCTTTGCATCGCGCGATCAAGAGCTTCGATGGGTGCGGGCGCGTCGCGGTGATGGCGTCGGGCGGGTTAACGCATTTCGTGATCGACGAGGATCTGGACCGGAAGATTCTGGCCGCGATGGCGAAGGGGGATGAGGCCGCGCTGGAGGCGATTCCGGAGAGTTTGTTCAAGGTCGGGACGGCGGAGATCAAGAACTGGTATCCGGTGATTGCGGCCGTGAATCAGAGCGGCCTGAAGTACAACCAGGTGGATTATGTGCCTTGCTACCGGTCGGAAGCCGGGACCGGGAATGCTATGGCGTTTGTTTATTGGGATTAGATTGCGTCGCCCATCACCCGCGTAATATGAAGGTATGGTAATCGCTGTTTCCCGCGTAA
Organism: Terriglobia bacterium; assembly: GCA_963764845.1. Lineage (GTDB taxonomy): Bacteria > Acidobacteriota > Terriglobia > Bryobacterales > Bryobacteraceae > BOG-234. Next base: position 771,942 of record CAVXUE010000005.1, read on the forward strand.
CCGCGCAAGGGCGGATTTCCGTTCCCGCGTTGGTCCGCAGGAAGCTGGGCATCGGCCCCGGTTCGATTCTGGAATGGGAGGAGGACGATGGCAAAATCTTCGTTCGGCGAGCCGGGCGCTTCACGTCCGAGGACATCCATCGGCAACTGTTCCCGGACGGGCCGCCGAAAGCGCGAACTCTCGCTGAATTGAAAGACGGGATCCGGCGGAGAATGTCAGAGCGGTATGCGCGCCCTTGATGTTTATGCGCGCGAGCGATACCAAGGTTCTGCTGCGCATTCTTACGCGTGACGACGCACGACAGGAGGTCGCGACCGAGGCGTTCATCGCGGAAGGCGCGCGGGTTTCCATTCTGGCGCTCGCGGAGCCGGCTTGGGTGCTTGCGACGGTGTACCGAAAGGGAGCGGACGAAATAATGACGGGCGTCGCAATGTTGCTCGACCACGAGGATCTGACTCTGCAGGACGCGGATGCGGTGGCCAATGCGCTCGGGGTTTTCCGCGAGCGGCCGGCGCTGGGGTTTTCGAATTGCTTGATCCTGGAGTTGGCAAGGAAAGCGGGACATCTGCCGCTGGGTACGTTCGACCGCGCCCTGGGCAAGGTCGAAGGCGCCCGGAAACTGTAGCAGGGCTCCCTCGTAAGCTTATCTCTCCGGCAACATCCGCCACACATTTGTCGCGTCAAGGCCCGCAGTGACGAGGTACCTTCCGTCCGGCGAGAACGATGGTACGAGCATGCCGGCAAAACGCTCCTTCGGATCACGCACTGCAGCGTGCGAGACAGTGGCCAACATCCGGCCCGATGACAGGTCGTGGAGATGCACCCGCGGAAGCGCATCCGCCCCTTGCCTGCCAAGCCAATCATACCGGCTTATGGCAATCATTGTTCCGTGGGGAGAAATCGCGGCACCTTGGAACCCGTTCACAGGAAGCCGCCCTACTGAGGCACCGTCGACCGCCCTTAGTACCTCCACGTAATAGACATTCTGCTGATCAACCGCGAACGTATTCACGAGCACAGCCGCAATAAACCGCCCGTCGGCAGAGATGCTCAGGAGGCGGGGCCTCATTCCTTGGGGTATTGGCTGTTCCCACATAAGTGACAGGTCATCTGCGTTTCGCCACGACAGTCTCTGGTCACAGATAAACCCAATCCGGGTGCGATCATTGGACACGACCGGCGTTGTGCCCGGATGCATGACGTCGGAACAATTGATCGCGACGCGTGTGATTTCTCTATAGTTTGGGAGTTCAGCCAGCGAAATGGTCGAGAGCAGACGGGTATCCTTGTCCAAGGCAACGCCAAGCAGCCGACGACGAATGAGAGGCTGGTAGCCTGCATAGCCCGAAACGAACGTCCGGTCAGCCACAACGCGTTCTTCCCTCTCACCCGATCGGACATTCACAACCATCTGCAATCGCGACGCCCCCCCGGCGTCTGCCTGTGCAAATGTCTGCACATACAGTGAACCGGAATCGCCGAAAAAGTCCGCGTTCCAAATTCCGCGAGAGCGGGATCCTCCGCAACAACGTCCATGATTTCGTATCGAGGATCTGGAGCTCCTCCCCCTTCTTTTCAGGATGGGCCCACGCCCAGCCGGTCCATTTGAACGACGCCTTATGACTCTGGGCGGACAGCGATTTCCGAAGAAGGATTCCAGCCGCAGGCAAACCCGCCAGTAGAAACTCTCGTCGCAGTGGAGTACGGCGCGAAGGCATCAAGGACAATTGAACACCAATAGGTTAGACTTTTCGGCCGAACCGCGAAAATAGTTTTTGTTTGCTGCTACTGCTGCCGATCGACCTTTGTGGCCTTGCCCTGCTTCTCCAGATCGCGGGCGCCGGTGAGTGCGTCGATCATCATGTAATTGCCTTCGTGGCAGGCATACTCGTAGATCACATAGCTCTTGTCCATGTGATAAGGCATGTGAAGCGTCCACGGCTTCGTCCACGTTTTGGGATCGTTGACGGTGAGATCGTAGCTGAGATCTTCCGGCCCGGTGCGGGTAAAACGTTCGGTGAGGCGCGCTTCATCGCTGAAATAACCTCCGCCGGTGCCGGTCCTGTTATTGAAGTTGGTGGTTTCGACCACCAGCGTGTTGCCTTCCCAATGGCCGCGCGAATCGCCCATGTAACTCTTCAGGCCTGAGCCGGCGTGCGCACGCCCGTCAGTCGGTATGACGCGGGTTTCGTGGATCATTTCGTTGCGAATGACCACGTAGCCAGGGGCCTGCATGATCTGGTTGCCGAAGTTGTAGAGGGTCGGCAGCATGCTGCTCACCGAGGCCGCGCGTGATGCAGCGGCTGTAATCGTCGAAGTCTTCGGGTGAGTCGACCTTAGTGGGGAAGTGGCTGCCGGGTCCGAGACCGCCGCGCAGACTCTTCACGAATGCCTGGCCTTCCGGCGTCAGGGGCGGGGTGCGGCCATCGGGCGGGTCAATGACGAGAGAGGCCTGATGGTCGGGCTTGCCATGTTCCTGCCAGTAGCCAGGAGGATTGATGGTGACATTCACTTTCCCGTCGGAGGGCGCGAATTCTTCGCTGTCGGATTCGCTTTGCTTCTGGGCCTGTTTGGCGCGCTGGGCAAATTCCTCATCGGTGAGGTAAGCGCGGGTGCCGAAGCTGGCGGGGCGCTGCATGGGGATGTTGGCGAAGGCCGGCCATTCGCCCTGCAGATCGGGATCTCCCCACGGAAGTTTCGGCGGCGTGTAATTTTTGGGCGACTGCGCGACTGCGGACAGCGCAACCGCCACAAGCGCCGCGGACACGAACAGAAATCTGTGGCTCATATCGATCTCCTATTTCTTCTGGTCGTCCGGAACATCGGGATTCGATCCGCCGACGAACAGCTTCTTCCCATCCTTGAACGTGATGCTGCTGCCGTTGGCGCGCATCGTTCCGTTCTTGGCCTGATAACCCTGCACCGCGATTTCGGTGCCGACTTCGAGCGAGCGCTTGGTAAATCCGCGCCGGAGCATGATGTTGGGGCTGCCGCATTCGATCATCCAGTTCTGCACGTTGCCGTTGGCGTCGGTCACGTCGATGTGGATCCAGGAATGGGGATTGATCCACTCCATGCCGGTGACTTTGCCGACCAGATGGACCGGCTTCGCCAGGTCAAACTCAGCCTCGAACGAGTGGTGCGCCCAAGCCGGAGCGCCCGCAAGGACAAGGCCCGCGGCCATCGCAAGTGAAAGTCTGGTTCGCATATGTCTCCCCCTATTATTGAACCTTTCGCGCCGCGTCGGCGTCGCGGGCACCGCTCAAAATATCGGTCATCGCGTAATTGCCTTCGTGGCAGGCGTACTCGATGATCTGGTAGTTGTCGTTCTTTTCCATTTGGATCAGCATAGTCCAGGGCTTAGTCCAGGTTTTCGGATCGTCCACGGTCGCTGTGTAGTCGAGGGTCTTCGGACCCGTGCGGGTGAATTTTTCGATCACTTTCAGCTGATCGCTGTGATAGCCTGGATCGCCGGGATAGCCGGCGCCATTCGATCCGATGGCGTCTTTATCGGTGAAGTTGGTGGTCTCGACAACCAGCGTGCTCCCTTCCCAGTGGCCGCGCGAATCTCCCAGGTACATGCGGATCGCGGGGCTGACGTGCGGACGGCCATCGAGAGGAATCACGCGGCTCTCATGAATCATTTCGTTGCGGAAAACGACGTAGCCGGGCGCCTGCATGATCTGATTGCCGTTGTTGTAGACAACGGGAATCACCGAACCCAGCAGGCCGCGCGTGATACAGCGGTAATAGATGTTCAGGTCTTCCGGAGAATCGGCCTTGCCGCGCCACTCGCCGGGGAGCTTGGCTTCCTTGCGATAATGCTCCGCTTCGGGAGTCAGGGCCGGGAGCCTTCCGTCCGGTGGATCGACAATGAGCGAAGTCTGGCGCGTGGGTTTGCCGCGTTCGGTCCAATAAGACGGCGGACCGATGCCGGCCTTCGTATCGCTCGTAGCGGTGGATTCGGCGTCGGCCTGCGCCTGACGCCGCGCTTGTTCCTGTTTCTTCGCAAACTCTTCGTCGGTGAGTGTGGTTCGCGCGCCCTGGGCGGCGGGGCGCTGCATCGGGACGCCCATGTTGCCCGGCCAGACGCCCTGCAAATCGGGATCGCCCCATGGAGTTTTCGGCGGCGTGTAGCCGGGCTTAGGCGATTGCGCGGCGAGCATTCCCGCGGCAAGAAGCGTTATGGTGGCGATCAAAGCGATGCGTCGAAGGTTCATTTGGCCTTCTTGTATTTTCCATAGAGCAGTTCCTCGGCAAACTCCGTGCACTTGAATTCCAGGAGCTGCGCGTCCTTCTCGACCTTGCGATAGAGTGGCATGCTGATGGTCCACGGTTTTGTGAAGACCGAAGGGTCTTCGATGGTGGCCGTATATGTAAGGTGGTCGGCGCTGGTGCGGGTGAAGCGCTCGACGATGTGCACTTTGTCGCTGGCGAAATCGCCGGCGCGATCGAACCAGGCCAGGCCGTTGAGGCCCGTGACATCGATGACGAGCGTGTCGCCTTCCCAGCGGCCGTTGTTTGTGCCCATCCAGGTGTCGGACCCGGCTTCCTGCGGCTTACCCATATTGATCAGGCGGTTGGAAGTGGCGTATTCGTAGACGAACAGAATGTCCTTATTGGTCTGGACGATCTGAAACGGGTAAGGCATGTAATTTGCGCGGGGGATTCCCGGCATGTAGCACTTGGCCTCGGGATCGTCGGTGCGCCGGTTCCTGAAGTTCTCCTTCTGTTTGGCCGCGGCTTCCGGCTTGTAGGGGATCGCTTTGCCTTCGACGACGCCCTGACCGGCCGGCGACGGCGGCGATGGCGCCGAGTTCCCACATGGGGCCCGCGGAGGCCGGGTGATCGAGAAGGTTCCAGTTGGCGGTGTTGACCGCCTCGTAAATGCCGTTCAGATTCGGATGGCCGTCCGCCATGCGAGGCGGTTTATAGGTTGTGGTCTGGCCGCAGAGCAGGGTGACGGAGAGAGCCAGAAATGAGGTCCCGAGTAGTAATTTCATGCAGATCGGAGGATTCGGATTGATCCTACAGGGAAACGGTTCCGGAGTCAACGCTTTGGCCCTTCGGGAGACCCCGTTGAAGCCGGCAAGCAATGGTGATAGAACTATGAGGGTCGAATCTCAATCATCAGGAGAGAAAATGCGCAAGGTACTTTTTTCCACCTCGTTCCGGCTCGTCGCGGCAGTTTGCCTCACGGCCGCCCTCGCGTTCAGCGCCAGCATCGCCGGCCTGACCACAGGCAAGGCTGAATTGAAATCCGCGGGCCCGCTCGCGTTCGGTCCGGACGGCGTCCTGTTCGTTGCCGATTCTGCTTCGGCGGCGATCGTGGCCATCGACACCAGAGACAGCAAAGCCGCACGGTCGGCCGCGCCCATCGATATCAAGGGCATCAATGAGAAAGTTGCCGCGCTGCTCGGCACCTCGAAGGACCAGATCCTGATCAACGACGTGAAAGTAAACCCGCTCTCGAAGAACGTGTATCTGTCGGTCTCGCGCGGCAAGGGGCCCGATGCCGTTCCGGTCATCCTCCGCCTTGATGCCGGCGGCAAAATGACGGAGCTCGCGCTCGACAACGTGGATCACGCCTCAGCCACCATCCCCAATCCGCCCGCCGCGAAGCCCGAAGCTCCGGCCGCGAGGACCACGTTCGTGACCAACCCGAATCCGCGTCTCGACACCGTCACCGAAATCGCGTACGTGAATGGCAACGTGGTTGTGGCCGGGCTCTCGAACGAGGAGTTTTCCTCCAACCTGCGCACCATTCCCTTCCCGTTCAAGACGGAAATGGCAAGCTCCAGCGTCGAGATTTATCACGGCTCTCACGCGCGCTACGAAACGCAGGCGCCGGTCCGCACGTTCGTTCCGTACACGATTCAGAACAAGCAGTACATCGTCGCGGCATACACCTGCACGCCTCTGGTGACGATCCCGATGAGCGATCTGAAGCCCGGCGCGAAGGTGAAGGGCAGCACGATCGCCGAGCTTGGCGCGGGCAACCGGCCGATCGACATGATCGCCTACAAGAAGGACAACCACGAGTACATCCTGATGGCCAACAGCGCCCGCGGCGTGATGAAGATCACGACCGACCATCTGGAGACAGTACAAGCCGATCACCGCGCCCAGCGATATCGCCGGCACGCCGTATCAGACGGTAGACGGGCTCAAGGGCGTTGTGCGGCTCGCCTCGCTCGACGACTCGAACGCCCTGATCCTGACGGATTCCAATGGCGCGATGGATCTGCGCTCGGTCCCGCTGCCTTAGCGCCATCGCGGCCACTCTCCTCCTTCTCCTTGCGGGGGTGGCCGCTTTCGCGCAGGGCACGCATGTCGAATTCAAAACGGCGTTTTCCGGCTGCTGAACTGGAACGGTTCAGTCGACCAGCCCGAGTCGTTGCTCGCCGTTTATGCGGCTGGCGCCGACACGCCGATGCTTGGGACCTACTCGAGGGACGGCGATGCGCTGGTGTTCCGCCCTCGCTTTCCGCTGGCAGCCGGCGTGGCATACCGTGCAGTTTTCCCCGGCGGCGTGTTGGTCGTCGATGCGACTGCGAAACCCGCGCCGAACGCGCGTGTCGAACACGTTTATCCTTCGGCGAACGTCCTGCCCGCCAACGAGCTCAAGCTTTACATCTACTTCTCGGCGCCCATGAGCCGGGGTGAAGCGTGGCAGCACATTCATTTGCTGGATGCCGACAGCGGCAAGCCGGTGCCGTTGGCGTTTCTGGAACTGGATCAGGAACTCTGGGACCCCGGCAATCAGCGCCTGACGGTCTTGTTCGATCCGGGCAGGATCAAGCGCGGCCTCGTGCCGACGAATGAAATCGGTTCGCCGATCGTCGAGGGGAAGCGCTACAGGCTGGTGATCGATCGCGACTGGCACGATGCGCGGGGCGTCCCCCTGCTTGAGGGCTTTGAGAAAGCGTTTACCGGCGGACCATCGGACCGCACTCCACCGGATCCGGCGCATTGGAGCTTCACCGCGCCGAAAGCGGGGACGTTCGAGCCCTTGACAGTGAAATTCCCCAAGCCGATGGATTACGCGCTGCTTCAGCGAATGCTGGACGTGCCGGGAGTCACGGGAAAGATATCCATCGATCGCGACGAGACGCGTTGGAGTTTCAGCCCGAATGAGGCATGGAAAGGCGGGTGCCTACCGGCTGGTAGCGGATAACCTGCTGGAAGACATCTCCGGCAATCACCTGGACCGTGCGTTCGATGTCGACCTGCAAGAGGCCGCACCGCGGGCGGCAGCCGCGAAGACCGTGTCCCTGCCATTCACCGTTCGCTGATTTACTGGATGTAGCAGCCGATCGGCGGCTCTTCGGGCTTCGCAACCGGACGCCCGGCAAGCACCGCATCGAGCGCATCCCGTACATCGTGTTCGGTGACGACCCGCCGCTGGACGCCGATCGCCGCGAAGGAATTATCGATACGCCCGCGATAGGCGATCGACCCATCCGGCCGGATCAGAACCGCGGTCGGATTGACAGCCGCGCCGGTCGCTTTCACCAGCGCGTGCGCGCGGTCGACGATCTTAGGGTAGGCCCCATGCCCGTAGTCCTGCGCATGTTTCTTCGCCTGCTCGTCGGTCAGCGCCTGGTCGGTGTAAATCAGCGAACAACCGACTCCGCGCTCCGCGTAGTCATCGCAGATGCGCCGGATCTCGTGCGCATAGTAATTGGAAACCGGGCAGTCGTTGGTGACGAAGAACAGCACCGCGACATGGCCTTTCTCCACCTTCAGCGGCTCGCGGGTCACGCCATCGACATCCCGCACGGCGAGCGAAGGCTGCAGAATCGTCCCCAGCGCGAGTGCGGCGAGGAGCTTCATTGCCGACTGCAGCTCCGCGATCTTCGCCCGAAGCGTGGGATCCTTCCGCATCTGAGCCCGCGCCATGTCGCGCCGGTGTTTCATCAGATCCGACTCAAGCGATGTCAGATCGGATTCCTGATGCGGCACGCCGGCCAGCGTCACGCTGCCCATCTCGTCCTTCGACTGTTCTCCCCATTTGACTTCGATCGGCGGATTGGACGGATTGCGCGGATTCGCCGCCGTGTTGTCCCAGTGTACTTCGACATCGAGCCGCGTACCTTTCGGAAGCGGCACCGTCGTCCTTGAAGATATAGCGATCCTGCCACGAGAAGTCCCAGTCGTTGATCGAGAGCAGCGTCTTCACCTCGCCATTCGGCAGCGTTGCGGTCATCTTCATCCGCTTCGCGAGGTAATGCGCGTGCGCGCCGATGGAAACTGCATCGAGGGCGACTGGCAGCGTGTACGAATCGCGGATCACGAATCCTTCTCGCCCGCCGGAATATCAAGCCCGGAGAAGAGCGAGAACGTGGGCGGCAGCTGTACGCTGACCAGCGTGCGCACGGGCGGCCTTCTTCGCGAAATAGAAACCGATGACCGATTTCTCCGCTTCCGGCTTGCCCGTGGGATGGAAGTGATATTGAACGATGAAATCGGAGCCCTTCTTCACGAGCCGCGCGAGACCGTCGGGCAGGAAGTGCGGCTGCGCGCCGACCGCCCAGCCCCCCAGGGGGTCCGCCGGCGCCACCTGGCCGCATACCGCTGAAGCCAGGCTCCGGCCCCTGCGAGGGGTGGTTGTGGGCCTTGCCGCTCGGGTCGGCGAAATACAAAACGTGGTGGACCACGGAACGCGCGGACGGCTTCATATCGATCGCGGTGATCCATTTGTCTTCCTTCAGGCCGAGCGGCACCGCGATGTTGCGATAGATATCCGGGCCATCCGGCGGAACGTGAAACGCGGCGGGCATCTCGACGATCAGGTCCGGCTCGCCAAGCATCCAGCCCGAAGCGAATTTCGGTGGCGGCGGGCGCGTCGGAGGCTTTGCCTTCCGGCATGCCGTGTTTCACCCAATCCTGGATCAGAGCGATCTCAGCGTCCTTCAGCCGCCGCTCGTCGCGAAAGGGATAGGACGTCACGTCCGCCTTCCACGGCGGCATGAAGCGCGACTGCGTCACGGATGCGATGATGCTGCCCCGCTTCGAAACGTCCTGATAAGAGAGCAGGGAGAATGGCGCCGCCTCGCCGGGGCGATGGCAGGAAGAGCAATTGTTGTAAATGATGGGGGCTATGTCTTTGTTGAAAGTGACTGATTGCGCCAGCGATAGCGAAGGCGCGAAGACCGCGAAAGGAAGAAGCACTGTCAACGAGGCGTGCGAACTCATGCGCTTCTATTTTAGCCAAGTTCGGGAAACGTGGCTGAAGCCGGGTGTACCATTCGGTTCAGAAAAACGAACGCAAGCGCGCCGCGGATGCTGCGCGGCGTGTTCACCAGCAGCACCTGTTCGCCGCCTGGCGTCGTCAACGGCAGATAGCCTTGCGCGAGCAGATTGCGCAGTTCCGCGGTCGCTTCCATTCGCCAGGGAACGCGCGGAATCGCGGGCATGGGCTGCCGCACAATCACGTTCAAGCCGGGCTCGGGACGTGTCGACTCGGTGGAAAACTGCGGTCCCGGCATCGCGGACTGATAATCGGCCCATTGGTAGCTCGCGCGGAAACGCGTTCCCGTGTGCTTCCAGGTTCCGGAAACCTGCAGCGTCACCGCCTGGCGATGACTCGCTTCGAGCAGATTCGCGCAGATCGTTGGCGCTCTCGCCGGGAATTTCGTCCGTGCGCGCCGAAACCACGCCAACCGATCCGTAGATCACCGTCACTTTATAGTTTTCGCCCAGGTCCTGCGTCACCGAGGCCGTATACCCGAAGTTCTCGAACCGGCCCATATCGAACGAAGCGCTGTTCGAGAAAAGATTCGGCAGAAGGTCGCCCGGGAACAACCCGGCTTCCGGCGACGCGACGGTGAGCGTCGTGTTCGAAACGTTTTCCTGATAGCGCGGAGACGCGGAACTCCCTGCGAGCCGAAGCGCTGCGAAACGCCCAATTCGTAGTCATCGCCGCGCTGCACCTTCGTGTGTCCGTCAGCCAGGCTCACGCCGGGAAGCATGGCAAGCGAGGCCAGATCGCGCTGCAGATCGGCATTGGGATCGGCGGCGCTCATCCCCAGTTCGGGCCTCGCGTTGCCGGACGTCCAGGTAAAATCGACCTTCCCGTGCGGCAACGTGCGCGTCAGTCTCGTCATAGGGGCTGAAGTAATGAATGTGATCCAGGAAAGAGACGTTATCGAACTCGAATCCATACTCCATCTGCGAGCGAATCGCTCAAGCTGCGTCTTGTCGCCCAGGCTCGACGCCGGTGGTTCGCAAGCGCCGGCAAGGATCCGTCTGCCACCTGACCCATGCGCCACGGCACGTAGAATTGGCGCATCGTAACCGAAATTTCCGGGCTAACGCCATCGGCAAGCTCGCGGCTGTAAGTGGTCCGGAACGCGCCCGAGGGAGCCGCCGGGCCTATGCCATAGCCCACATCGCCCGCCACCTGCAGGCGGTTTCCGCCGTAAACCGAGGTGACAAAAGCAAACTGAGTCCCGAGGTCCGCCTGGCTGTCGCCCATCACCGGCGCTCCATCGCTGGCGGAGATTTTCACCAGTCCGCGCGAATCGCTGAACATCGACTCGCTGGCCCGCGTTTCGCCGGAGTCCGGCTGCTGCCGCGGCGAGGCATTGAGCCGGAAGAATGCGCAGCACCGGCCTCGTCGGACTATCCGCGCGCAAAATCCACTTCCAGCTGTCATTCATCAATCCGCCCGGCACCGGCGTGGTGGAAACCAGCTGGATGGAACTGAAGACGCGCGAGAGGCTGACGTCGAGCAGGCTTCGCATGCCCGCCTTGATCTGGATTCGTTCCTTGACGGCCGGCACGAAACTGGCGAAGGAAACCTGAATGGAATACAAATCGGGGAGCAGTTCGGCGAATGAGAAAGCTGCCCAGGGCATCGGTGGCCGATCTCTGCAGCAAACGATCCTGCCGATTCAGCAGCACAACGACTGCGCGCCGGCTGCGGCTTGCCCGCAACATCCGTGACAAGGCCGTCGAGCTGGCCGGAAAAGCGCACGGGGGATGCGGCGCGCGCGGAAGTGACGGGCATCGAGCGACGCGAGCAGAAATGGCCGGGCAGAGCAGGGACACGAAGACGAACACCCGGGCAACGAGCCCGTCACCGGCGCCGCACAGATCGCCCTGCTTTTCATCTATCGCTTTCCGGTCGTCCGACCCAATCTTCAGCTTACCGTAAAATTCGCCTGCTGCAATACGGTCTGGTTCCGGTTCTTGTCGATCGCTTTCACCTTCATCGTGTATGTGCCGGGAGGCAGAGCACTCAGCGGCAAAAGTTTCTCGATCGTTACCTGGCTCGCGGAGGCGTTGCGGATCGTCGCCACCTCCTCCGAAAAGTCCATCATCTTTTCGTTGGTGCCGACTTTGTCGATTTCATACTCGATCGAACCGGACGGCTTCTGGGTCTTTTCGTCCGGCCCGAAGTTGTAAACCTGGAGGTAGATCCCCATCTTTTCGTCTTTGGTGAACTTGTTGCCCACGCGCGGGCGGACCTTCATATCGCCGATCGCGAACATGCCGCCGCCGATGTTCTTGGTCGGCAGCGCCTCGATCGTGTCGGCCAGAATCAGGCTGCTCGATCCCAGCTTTTCCTCGTCGAAGTGAGGAACGTCGAGCGCAACTTCGTAGTTGTTCATGTTGCCGGCGATCGTATCTTTGGCGACAATGTTCAAGCGATAGCGGCTGGGCGCGAGCGGCACCGACTGCTGATAAATTTCCTTCTGCTGCGCGTATTTCGCCAGCATGTCCGGCGGCGCATCCACTTCGAGCGGCTTCTCGAAAGTGGTGATGGGACGGCGCGTCATCGAGGTAACGCGGCCGAACAGGTTGACCAGCGACTTCTCCACGCCGTCCTTCTTCTGGAACTGCAGATCCCTGTTCTCGAACTGAACCGTGATGTTCGCCAGCACCGAAGATTCGGTCACGCGCACATAATCGATCCGCACCTGCATGGGGAGAATGTTGTACGTGATGCGCGTGCTGATCGCGGCTTCCAGATCCTTGTACTTGACGGTCGGCGCCTGCTGCAGCTTGGCGAACTGCTCCAGACGGTCGAACTGGTTGTAGCTGGCCGGCGCATTGCCGCCCAGCGGCGCTCCCATGTGGGTGCCGTCGGTGCGGTTGAAGCGCGCCATCTTGTCGCTCATGCCCATCTGCTCGGCCAGAGTCAGGCCGGCGCCGGGGACGTAGGTCAAGGCGTCCTTTTCCGACGGGTCCATCGTCATGTGGTACTCGCCGGTCATGGTGGTGTCGACAAATTCGATGATGATGTCGTTGCCGATGCCCTCGATATAGCGATAGCGCCAGTCTTCGAACGGGAAGGTGGTGGTTTCACCGCCGCCTTCAGCCGTCGGACGCTCGTAGGTGCCGCCGGAAGGATGCGCGTCGATTTCGTCCGGCGGCCCGAACGTGATGTAGATCCGGCCGCGATCCGTCTTCCAGCCGGGAATGCCGGAAGCGTAACGCTCGTTGGCGTAGGCGATGCGGCGGTAATGCTCTTCCTTGAACTCGTTTTCGACGGTGTCGGGCGTGGGATCGCGGCGCAGCCAGAACTGCTCGACGAACTGCTCGCGCTCTTCGTCGGTGTTCAGCTGCTTGAAGGCCTTGCGCTCTTCATCCGTGATGATGTAGACGACGTCTTCGTTGAGCCACTTCTTCCAGGGGGTTTCCAGCTCTTTCTTGAGCGCCGCTTCCTTCTTCTTGATCTGCTTTTCCGTCAGCGGCTTGGCGACGGTTTCGCGTTTTGCGTGGAGCGACAGCCGGCTTCGAGTCCTGCTGGACGCGGCGTCTGGGAGATGGCGGGAATCACCAGCAGGAGCGCCAGACCGATCGACGCACCCCAGATTACCGCGAGCGACGGAGCTTTGCTGTCATACTTTTTCGCGCTTTCGGAAGAATATAAGCAACCCTGATTGTAACTCAGACGAAGGAGGGGTAGCGCGGGTTTCAGCCGTCTCCGGATTGTGGCAGCGACCGCGCTCAGCGCCCGGCGGCGACGCAGGCTTCCGGGCGCGGGAATCCGCTGGTCGCTGTTTTCGCTGTAGCACCAGCGGACCAGCGAGTCCGCCGTCTTGCCCGCGTTGGCCAGCCGCAGGTCCTCGAGGCCGGTTTCCTGAAAATCGAACTGGACGGTTCCGTCGCTCATGACCGTTCCCAGCAGATACCCGTAGACATCCGTGCGCGCGATGGTGCCTACCGGCACGCCGGGCGGCAGCCGGTAGCGGACCGCCCCGGCCGTGCCGACGATCCATCCCGGCAGCACCTGATCCTTCCAGTAGCCGGTGCTGTAGATATCGTCCATGACGAAATGGGAATGGCTGGCGAGAACATAGACCTTCTGCCGGATTGCTGCAGATCCCACAGCAGCTTGTACACTGCGCGGCCGCTTTCGATGCCGGCCTGCGCGTCGCACATGCTGTGGCTCATGCCTTTGCTGCCGGGCAGCGCTTCGTGCATTCCGACGACTGATGGTGGTGATGGAGCGCGATTTCCGGTCCTCCGCCAGCCGGCGCGCGGATCCACGCCATTTGCGTGGCGTCGAAGGCGTTGCCGCTGGCGTTGTCGAGCGAGAGGAAATCGACGTCGTTCATGACCCAGTGGAAATAAGAACGCGTGCCGCCGGCCGTATCTTTATCGTGTTCCCGCTGTGCGCGCAGTCGCGGCGTGTATCAGATAGCTGTCGAATTGCTGGATCCACTCCTCGTGGGTCTTCGGATAAATGGTTTCGTGGTTCCCCATGCCAAGGAAAACTTCGAGATTCCCGAACGGCCGAAGCTGATGGGAGATGAAATCGGGCCAGGCTTTTGCAGATAGTCGCGATAGTCAGGTGCGGCGCGTTCAGGCCGAGACTGGCCGGCGGCGCCATGTCTTCGTCGAAATCGTAGATGGCGCGGAAGTCGCCCAGATGCCAGTAGAAGTTCGCGCCGCTCTTCAGCACGGAGGCGGCGATCGCCGGCATCACGATATCGCCGCAGTTGCGCGAGTCGCCCGAGACGGCAAATTTGAACACCGGCGCGGGGGGCATTCTGCGCCAGCGCAGCGGAACACGTCGGGAGGGCGAGCAGCCAGAAAAAGGCGATGTCATTCGGGTCATGATCAATGATCGATGGTTGCCGTCAGAATCTCAAGCCTGCGCTTCGGGGTTTCGCCGTCCAGCTCTTCCTTCTCAAACGCGTCGAGGACTTCGATGCCTTCGACGATCCGGCCGAACGCCGCATACTGGCCGTCCAGATGGGGCGCGGGGCCGAGCATCAGGAAGAATGAAGTGGTGGCGGAGTTCGGGTCGTCCCCGCGCGCCATCGAGATGATGCCGCGCACATGTTTCACATCGGCGCGGAACTCCCCTTTGATCGGATGGACCCAGCGATCGGCCGGATGAACCGGGCCGGTGGATGCGCTTGATCCGCCATGCCGCCCTGCACAACAAAATCCTTCACGATGCGATGGAAGACCGTGCCGTCGTACCAGCCGGTTTCCGTCAGCATCGAGGAAATTGCGAACAGTTTCCGGCGCCCAGTCCGGCTCCATTTTGATCTTGATGTCGCCAAGCGTGGTCTTCAGCGTTACGGTCCTGCGCATCTCGTCCGGAGTTGCGGTCAGGAACGGCTGCACCTTCTTGTTCTCGATCGTGATTTTCAGGATGCGAACGGGCTTGTCGGTAAAGCCGTTCTCGCCGGCGGGAACCTGCGAAATGCGCTCGACGACATCCATGCCTTCGGTAACCCGCCCGAAGGTTGAGAACTGGCCGTCGAGAGAGGGTTGCGGCACGATGCAGATGAAAAACTGGCTGCCGTCGCTGTCCGGTTTACTCGGGAATGCGCGCCGTCGAGACGACGCCCCGCTCGTGTTTCAGGTCGCTGAATTCGCTCGGCAGGAGATTCAGCCCGCCCGTGCCCCAGAGGTTTTTCGGCGTTTTCGGATCCTTCAGGAGCGGGTCGCCGCCCTGAATGATCCCGTTCGCGACGACCCGGTGGAACGCGCTGCCGTCGTAGTAGCCCTGGCGCGCGAAGCGGATGAACTGCTCGACATGCTTCGGAGCTTTATCGGGCGCGAATTCGAAGCGGAACGTGCCGAGGTCGGTTGTCACGACCGCTTCCAGACCATTCGGCGCGGGGGCCTGCGCCCACAGGGGAAGAAGGCAACAGGCAACGAAGATCAGCCGTTTTGACTGCACGACACGCCATGGTACACGATCGCATTTCGCGCGATAAGATGAATGTGATGAAACTCGTTGGTCTGTTATTGGCCCTTGCCTGCATTTCCATCGCGGCTGCCCCGGACAAGCCGCAGGTGCAGGGGAAACTGCTCGATCGGAACGGATATCTTTGCCAGAACTGTTTCTTCGGCGCGTCCACTTACTATTTCTGCTTCGAAGCAGATAGTAAGGTTCTTATCGGATACGAGAAGATTCCGACCATGAACTGGGCGGACCCCTCCGCCAACTGGCTCACGAAAGTTCACAAGTCGTGGCAGCCCGGGTTGTCGCAGGGCCAGTTGGCGGAAGGCCAGCCGATCCCGCTGCGTTATGACGACAAGTACATCTGGATCACGGGCGCCAGCGGCAAGCAGGTAAGGCTGACGCAGGATTATTCGACCGATATCTTCATCAGCAGCCAGCAGTGCCGGGGTGCGGTGAAGAAGCGGCAGTGAAGAAAAAGTAGCGCGCCGCCGGCAGGTTACTGTTTCGGCGCAGGCGGTGCATCTTTGGCTGGTGGCTCTTTGGGTGGAGTATCGGTGTCCGCGTCGTCGAATGTGATCGTCGTGTCGGCCGAGTATTTCCGGTATCTGCGGAACTCAATCTCGTTTTTCGTGCCTGTGCCGTCGGCTTTCATGATGATCTGGCCGGATACCGGAAGCATGAACTTCTGGCCGCTGATCTCGGTATAGCGGTAGTCGAGCCTCTGCTTGATGTTCTGCACCGGAAAGGTCGGCGGAGGCTCCGGTTCCACGTTGATCCGCCAGATCACGTTCGGCCCCTTCTCGACGAACACTTCGCCGTGATAAGCCGCGGTCACCTGCTGAGACCGGTTGTAGTCGATGGTGTCGTGCGAATGGGGCTGGTCGATGTAGAACCTGTAGACATGCATCAGATGCCCTTCGAGAGTGGTCCAGCGCTCCCAATGAAACTCTGCGTCCGACGACGGCTCGAAGATTTCCCGGATCAACGTCCCGAAATCGCCGCGCGACAGCGCCCCGCCCACGGAATCCGCCGTCTTGCCGAAAAGCGAGTCGTCGTTATGGCTGATCAGTTCGTATTTTTCCTGCTGATTGTAATAGGTGAGCTTCTCCGCCAGACGGTCGCTGACGGACCACGCGCCCTCGGTATCGGCTTTATAGCGGCGGTCGATGTAGCGCCGGTTCACTTCGAGGCAGATGAAATCCGGCAGGCTTTTGGCGTAATTCAGGGCATACTCACGCGCGGCATCGAGAACCCTCTGCTGTTCCTCCACCGGCGGCGGGGGAATCTGCTTCGCCACCGGCGCGGCAACTTTAGGCGGCGGAGGAGTCAATTGGGCCGACGCCTCGGCGAGATGCAACAGCGCGGCAACCGTCTTCGGGCCGGCGCCCTTCGACTGCAGGTCCTGCACGATGCGGGTATCGAGTTTCTGGATCATGCGGGCCTTCGACAGAACTTCGGCGACGTCTTTATCCAACATCTTCTGAGCCACCGACGATGTGACGAAATCGACCACCTGGGTGACCGAAAGCTGTTGCTGCGCGAAGCTCCCAAGGGCGAAAATACACCCCAGAATCGCAGCGCGGGTAAAGGCAAGCCGCATGAACCTATTGTCGCACCGGTCGCCGGAAAGGTTTCAACCGGATTAGAATCAGGCTGCGAGACATAAGAGTTGGAGCATTTGCGAATGGGCCGAAAAACCCGGGCCGCCCGAGCGTATCGCAGGGCTGGTGGAGATGCGGCTACCAGCCGCGTTCCTCGATTTTCCCGAGAATTCCACGAACCCGCTGCCACTCTCAGTTCGTGGTGTCCCCACACGCTTCCTCACCTGGCGTCTCGCCGGCTCACTTCCCGTGCAACGGATAGCGGAGTCGTGGACTACAGAAGGGGCCGGATTCTTCGCCTTCGACAAGGTTCTTGATGCCCGCGCCACCGGTCCTCAGTGGCTGACCCGCCCCGGAATCGCCCCTGCCGTGATCGGCGCCCTATATGCAGAGCAACAGAAAGGCTTCTACGAACTCGGAAGTTGGGTAGTGATGCCCAATCACGTTCATGCCCTGATCTGCCCCGTGGGTGATCTTTCCAAAATTGTCTCGGGTATCAAAGTAACCAGCGCTAAGGAGGCGAATCGTTTATTGAACAGAACCGGCGCGTTCCGGAGCCGGGACTATTTCGACCGTTGCGCACGAAATTCGGCCGAAGAGCACCGCATTATGAGTTACATCGAGAACAATCCAGTCAAAGCGGGACTGTGCCGCGATGCGAGCGCGTCGGGAGCTACGGAACGCGGCTGATAGCCGCATCTCCATGCGGAAAATCCCCGGTCCGATCATTTTGGAATCCCCCTCTCATGTCGCGCACCCTTAGAATCAGATGCAGGAGGCACGATGAAGCCGTTGCTTGCGCTCACCGCCGCGATCCTGTTGATTTCCTTCAGCCCCGGCGCGCTGCTCGCCAAGGGCGCCGGCGCGGGGATCTACGGAATCGTCGATGACGTCACGTTGAAGTCCGATACGATCCGGATTGCGGGCGTGTTCGTTGTTCCCAGGCCGATGTCGAGTGGCGAATACCAGGCTCCGCGGCGCGGATTCCTGTATTTTCGGATTCAGGGCGGGGTCGCCGAGGATGTGGCCCGCAAAAAGTGCCGGGATCTGATCACGCTCGCCCGCACGGGTAAGGTGGTCGCGTTTGGGCCTTATTGGGTGGGGCAACCCGACGGGTCTAATCATTCGCTCGAAGTCAGAGTTCGGACAAACGGCGATACCGGGCTTCCCGAGTTACTTCCCCTTTCCGAAGTCCGCACCGCTCCAGACGATCACGATCCCGGCTTCAACACGATTGCCGCGCAACTGACCCATGCATCAGGAACTCCCTAGCCGGACGGCGCTACGCGTTGCCATACGGCGAGCGGCGCACCAGGTTTGGGATCGCCCGCTCGTCCTTGATGACCCGTACGCGATCCGAATCCTGCCGGCGGAGGCTGCCGCCGAAATAGACCGCGATCCGGAGCGTGAACGGCGTCCCTTCAACAGGGCCCTGCGATCGTTTGTGGCCGTGCGCAGCCGCTTCGCGGAAGACGAGTTTGCGGAAGCAGTCAGGCGCGGCGTTCGACAATACGTGGTGCTGGGGGCGGGTCTGGATACGTTCGCCTGGCGCAATCCGCACCGCGATGCCGGGGTTCGGATCATCGAGGTGGATCATCCGGCCACGCAGGCCTGGAAGCAGGAACTGATTGCCAAAGCCAGCCTGACCACGCCTCCGGGCACAACGTATGTCCCCGTTGATTTCGAGCGCCAGTCTTTGGCGAATTGTCTGTGCGACGCGGGATTGCGAACCGATATCCCGGCCTTCTTTTCCTGGCTGGGCGTCGTGCCATACCTCACGATGGAGGCTTTTCGCGCCACTTTGCAATTCTTCGGACGCATGGCCGCGGGCAGCGGTGTGGTCTTCGATTACACCCTGCCCCGCGAAGCGGTGGATGAAATCAGCCGTCGGGCGTTCGACGAAATGTCGGCCCGCGTTTCGAGCATCGGCGAGCCGTTTCAGCTCGCTTTCATGCCGCCGGATCTGGCACGAGAGTTCGAGGCGATCGGCTGGAAAGTCGCGACCGAACTGGATTCGGCCGCCATCAGGCAGCGTTTCTTCGGGGGCCGCGCGGACGCTCCGGCGGGCCGTGGCGGGATGGCGCGGCTGGTGAGCGTTTATGGCAAGGCGATCGCCTCGTGAGAATCGACAAATGGCTTTGGGCCGCGCGCTTCTTCAAAACGCGCTCGCTCGCCGCCCGCGCCTGCGAACTGGGCAGGATTGAATCGAACGGGCAACCGGCCAAACCTGCGCGCGAACTCCGCGCCGGCGACCTGCTGCAAGTGAATAACGACAGCGGGGATTTCAGGATCGAGGTTCTTCTCTTGAGTGAAATACGCGGCCCCGCGGCGGCGGCACAGACACTGTATCGTGAAACCGAAGCCAGCCGGGAGTCGCGTCTGAAGCTGGCCGAAGAGCGGAAAGCCATGATGCGTTCCGGCGCGCTGCCGGATCGCAAGCCATCCAGGCGCGACCGGCGGCAAATCCACCGCTTCACGGGCCGCGATTAAGCGGTCACCTCACCAGGCCTTTCCGCACGGCGTAGAGAATCTATTGCGCTGGGTCTCAACGGTGGCCCGCGCCGGAGCGTGCGTTTGTTCACATTCCGGCTATGGCTTTAACGACCTGAAGTAAGACCGCGAAAACGATGGCCGGTAGAAAGATCACTGCCACAGCCATGCCAACCAATGAAAACGAAGCAGGTACGTGCAATGCGTGCATAGTCCATCCTTCCTTCCACCGGTATCAGAGCAATTGATTGACCCAAAATACCGCCTACTTCTTCGCGGGAGCCGGAAGGGGAGGAAGCGGCGCCGGATCCAGATAACCCCGCGTGCCATCGGGCCGGATCGGCCCTGGTCCGAATCCCAAATGGTCTTTATCGATATTGTTCTCGGCGCACGAGTATTCCCTGAGTTCCTCGTCCGGCTTGCCCAGCACCCAGGTTCGCGCGTAAGTAAAAGGCTTCGTGTAGAACTTCGGATCTTCGATCAGGGTCTCCACATGGATGTGATCCTGATCGGGGCGCGTCCAGCGCTCCACCACATGCAGCGCATCGCTGTGCGGACTGCCGTTCTCATCCGCCCATACCTGCGTGTCCTTGAAGCCGATCGAATCGACCACCAGCGCATCGCCGTCCCAATGCCCCACTTCGTCGCCGAAGAATGAAGGGTCGGGGTCCTCCTCATGCTTGCGCCCGTCAGTCGGAATCAGTCTGTAATAGCTGTAGAAGTAAAGGAAGGCCACGTATTTCGGGCTCTGGACGATCTGAAACGGCAAACCGCTGGCATTGTGGCGCGGGATACCGCCGATAATGCAGAGACTCTCCGGATCGATGGTGGCCGTGGTGTTGTGCTTCCACGCCGCATCGCCCGCCGGCGTCAGGGGCAGCTTCAATCCCGGAAGATCCTTGGCGATATTGCCGCCGGGTACGGTGTCGCGGGTGCCTTTCCAGTATCCGTTCAGATCGGGATGCCCATCCGCGGTTTTCGGGGCGGTTTTCGCCGGCTCGGCTCCAAACGCCGCGACACCCGCCAATCCAAACAATCCCAGCACGATTTTGCCAATCACGAGTGATACTCCTTGCTCCATATATTATGATCTTGCAGGGAGACACTTCATGCTGAATACCCGATTTTTCGGATTTTTCGCGGCAGCGATTCTGCTGGCAACCATCCCCGCCCAGGCTCACCACTCCTTCGCGGCCGAATTCGACGGAAGCAGATCGATCCGGATCACCGGCACGATTACACGGATCGAATGGACCAATCCCCACTCCTACTTCTTCATCGACGTGAAGGATGACAAGGGCAACGTCGTGAACTGGGGCTGCGAAGGCGCCGCTCCCGGCTCACTCTCGCGCCGCGGCTGGAAGAAAGGCGATGTGAAGCTCGGCGATACCCTGGTTGTCGATGGCTATCCCGCCAAGGACAGCTCCCATGTGATGGATGCGCGCCGCGTCACGCTCCCCGACGGCCGCGTCGTTTCGGGCGCATCCGCCGATGGCGGCCCGGCCAGTGAACTGGCTGCGGACGACCCGGCCCCCAAAGCGAAGAAATAATGCCTCGACGAGTTATTGCGTATCTTGGCCTTTTCCTCCTGCTCGGATTTTCCTGCCGCGCCGATCTGACTCTGCGCTACACCACGGAGGTGATGATCGGCGGCACGCTGCCCGCCGCCGTGGCGACCGCAATGAAGCAGCAGATGGCGGTAAACGTCCCGAAGGAGCGGGTGATCAGAATCAAAGGCGATAAGACTTTGTCCGATATCGGAACGCTTACCGCCGTCATTGACAACTCCGCCGCGGAGATTACGTTGATCGACTCCGCGATAAAGAAGTACGCACGGCTTTCGATGGCAGACTTTGCGGCCGCTCTCCAGTCAAATATTCCGGCCATGCCCGCCGCGGCGCAGCAGTTGATTCAGAACATGAAATTCGATGTGCATACCAGCGTTACGGGACAGGTCGGGATGGTTTCGGGCATCCGGGCCGATGAACATCTGACAACCATGACCATGTCAATGGATCTGCCGGGATTGCCCGCCTCGCCGGCGCCGACAATGCGGATGGAAACGCACACGTGGCTGGCGAGCCCGGACGACCTGAACCGGATTCCCGCGCTTCGCCAGTACGCCGTGTACGCGCAACGCGCGCTCAGTATGGTCAATTCGGCGGACGCGCTAAAGGAAGTGTTCAACCAGGTTCCGGGCTTTGGCGACATAATGCGAAAGGCTATGGAGGAAGTGACCGGAAACGCGGGTAGTCTCACGGTCAAAACTGTCGAAAAAGTCTACATTCCGCTGATGGCGCAGCTGACGCAGAACCAGGCCGATCCGAACTCTCCGGTCATTCCGGACTCTCCAATCATTGAGATGCGCACGGACCTGACAACAATTTCGAGCGACGCCATCGACGATTCCGTTTTCGACGTGCCGGCCGATTACGAGGTGGTCTCCGTTGCGGAAATCGTGAAAGCCCTGATGCCCGCCACTCCGGCTTCGACAGTAGCCGCCCCCGTGCCGCCGCGCCCGGACCTCGGACCCGATGAGCAGGTTAACAAGATCGGTGCCGGGGTCACTCCTCCGGCGGTGATCTACAAGGTGGACCCGAAGTACTCCAAAGAAGCATCCGCGGCCAAGTTGTCGGGGGCTGTGATGCTCTCAGTCGTTGTGGACAAGGAGGGCACGGCGAGGAATATTCAGGTCGTGCAGTCGCTCGGCATGGGACTGGACGAGAAAGCGATTGAAGCCGTCCGCCAGTGGAAGTTCCGGCCCGGTCAGAAGGATGGGCAGCCGGTTAATGTCCGGGCAAAGATAGAGGTCAATTTCCGGCTTGTGGATCGCCCGCAGCAGCAGTAAGGCTTACTCGCCGCCGCGGCCCGAAGCGCTGAGCTGATATAACGAATCCAGTTCCGCGCGGAAATTCTCCATCACCTGTTTGCGCCGGATCTTCATCGTTGCGGTGACTTCCCCGTGTTCGATCGTGAATTCCCGGGGCAGGACGCGGAAACGCTTCACCTGTTCGAACGGCGCCAGTTGCTTGTTGACCCGGCTCACGATCTTCTGCACCTCCGCCAGCACCGCCGGCGATTCATGCAGCGGAATGCCCGGGCTGCTGGTCCCCAGAATCGATTCGGCGACTGCCGGATGAATCGTGAACAGCGCGACCAGATGCGGCAGGCGGTCCCCGGCAAGCAAGACCTGACTGATCAGCGGCTCGAACTTGAACATCGTTTCCACGCGCGACCGGGAAAATCTTCTTGCCGTTCGAGGAGACAATCAGTTCCTTACTTGCGGCCGGTGATGTGGATGTAGCTTTCCGCATCGATTGTGCCGACGTCGCCGGTGTGCAGCCAGCCATCGCGCAGCAACCTCAGCGGTTGCGGCCGGGTCCTTGTAATAGCCGCTCAACAGGCAGGCGCTGCGGATCAGCAGCTCGCCTTCCTCGCCGATCCTGAACTCCACGCCGGGCAGAGCCTTGCCGATACTGCCGGGCCGCGCGCCACCGATGGGATTGAAGGCCGCCACTCCGCCTTCCGTCAACCCGTACCCTTCGATCAGAGGCATGCCGATCGCTTCGTAGAACTCGGCGAGATCTTCTCCCAGCGGAGCCGCTCCGGAGGCGGCAACGCGCAGTCGCCCGCCGAACCGCTCGCGGATTTTGCTGAACATGAGCCTGTCCGCAAGCCGGAGCGGCACGCGGATATGCAGCGGAACCGCCTCACCCGCGCGCTTACGTCTGGCCGCCGCGAGCCCGAGACCCAGCGCCGCGAAAAACGCCTTCTGCGCGATGGCGGGCTTCTTGAGAATCTCCGCGCGGATGCTGGTATAGACCCGCTCCCACACGCGCGGTGGCGCGAGAAACCAGGTGGGCCGCACGGCTTTGATCTCGGGCTGCAGCTTCGCCAGGCTCTCCGCGAAGGAGACAGCTGCGCCGCTGGGAATCGGCAGGATCTCGACCACCACACGCTGCGCGATATGCGCCGACGGAAGAAAGGCGACCGTGATGTCGTCCGAGGTAAGCGGAAGCACGGCCGGGCCCATGAGTACGTTGGCCACTACCGCGCCGTGCGTGACCATCACCATTTTCGGTTCGCCGGTCGCCCCGGACGTGAGATACAGAATCGCGTTGTCATCCGCTCTGACGCCAAAATCCGGCACCCCCGCGGCGCGGCCCAGTTTTCGCAGCCTGTCGAGCGAAAGGGCTCCTTCGCTTTCGCCCGTGAGCAGAATGAAATGATCGACCGGAGCGTCCTTCAGCTTCCCGAGCATCTTCGGATCTTCCACGAAGAGCGCCTTCGCATCGGCCATGCCGATGGTGCGCTTCAATTCCTCCGGTGGATAGCTGGGATAGAGCGCGGCAGCCACCGAACCGTTCATCAGCACGCCCTGATCGGCCAGATAAAACTCGGCGCGGGTCTCCGAGCAAAGCGCGATGTGATCGGCTCTCCCGAGACCCAGCGCGCGCAGCCCCGCCGCGATTTCCGTCAGCCGCTTCGCGGTACTGGTTCCACGTCCAGGTCTGAACGTCCCTGCCCGAAGGCTGGCGAAGCGCGAGTTTTGTCGCCGTATTGGGCCGCGGCCTGGCGCAGAAGGTCCGGTATGGTTTGAGAAGTCATCGATGTTTTTCGCATTTCAGCTTACGCTGACGGGGGCGGGCAATTCTCCGGCAAGCTCAGTGACCTGTTCCTGCAGCGTTTCATTGAGCCGCGCGCGATCTTTTGGCGTCAATGCCGAAGTGTCGATCGGTTTGCCGATGCACACTTTCACGTGTGCCGGCCGGAGCAGCAGAGAATGCATCGGCAGCACGCCGCGCACATTCACCAGCCCGACAGGCACTACGGGCACGCCCGCCTTGATCGCGATGTAAGCGGCGCCCTCCTTGAAGGGACGGATCCCCGCCTCGGAGCGTCCGCCTTCGGGGAACAACAGAACGGAAATGTTCCGCTCGCGAATCAGCCTCGCGCCGTCCGACATGGATTTCAGGGACGCCCGTGCGTCGCCCCTCACCACCGCGAGGTGCCCGGCCCGGACCAGGTGCCAGCCGAGCAGGGGAATCGAGAACAGGCCTTTTTTGGCGAAGAATCGGAGTTGCAGATCGATCGCGCTGTAGAGCACCGGGATATCCATGTAGCTGGAGTGATTCGACACCACAACGTAGCTGCCGTCAGGGTCCAGCGTCCCGGCGTGCTCGACCTCCCAGGTGACGAAACAGACGGCGAGCAGCATGCGCGACCATCGTTGGGCGAGACGATGCTGGGCGCGGCCGTTGCGGTCCCACAGCGAACAGATCAGGGAGATGATGGCCATACCGGCAGTCAGGAGAATGACCGCCGGGGCCGAAAAAAGCACTGCGCGAACTTTCCACACGCGAATCCTATTATCACCGCTGGGCGTCTTGTAGACTAGCGGGTTAAGGAGCAATATGCAGAAATCAGTCACGTTGCTGTTGGCCGGTGTGGCCGTCTTTGCGGGTTCCAGCCTTTATGCCCAGAAGGGCGACGCCAAAGCGGGCAAAGAGGTGTTCGAGAATAATTGCAGTGTCTGCCACAACTCGGACAGCACCGAGGTCAAGATGGGCCCGGGCCTCAAGGGGGTTTTCAAGAGAGCCAAAATGAACACCGCGGATAAGGCCCCCACCGATGCAAACATCCTCACGAAGATCAATGAGGGCGGCAACGGGATGCCTTCCTACAAGGACATCCTTTCCGACGAGGAAAAGGCCAACGTGATCGCATTTCTGAAGACACTGTAAGAACCAGTCTGCTCAAACCGTGCGAACCCTTTCGGGTCGCCCGGCCATTGGCTTCGATTTAAAAACCCGCCGTTACTCGGCCAGCGTTTCTTCCGGCCCCGGATCTTCGCTCAGCCCTGCGGTATACTGCAGCGCCTTTGCTCTTGGGATGCAGCGGCGCGACACTGGTGAGGCAATGGAATTGATGAACGCGGTTTTCGAGCACGGTAGTTTTCGGCCGGAATCACGTGTCGAATTGCCTGAGGGAACGCGTGTCAGACTGGCCGTCGAAAGAATCCAGAGCGTGCCGCGGACCCAGGTTCTCCCGATTTCTGATCGGCCGGATCGCGGTGGAAAGGCTCCGGTAGCCGGGTCGAGGCCACAGCTATGGCCGGTGTCGGGGCAAGGTTTCCAGGTTGCCAGCCGCCAATGCCGAATCTATCCAGTCGGAAATTGTGCGATCAAGCTGCAGCCTGCCATACTGGACCAGCTTCGCCAATTCCCAACAGGAAATCACGCTCACCGCAAACCGCTCGTCTTGCCCCTCAAGCAAGCTCCTGCAACGGGGCCGCAGCCGCGCCGGATCGGACATCCACCAAACCCAGACATGTGTATCGAGCAGGATCAACCGCGAGCTTCCCAGTCTTCAATTGCCACAGGTTCGAAAGGGTCTTCGTAGCGAACAACGGAACCATGCAGATCCACTGGTCCCCCTGAGGGGCTTTCGTGGGAACGGATAACCACTTCAACCTTATCGCCAGGAGCGAATGGCAGATGATCGATTACCACTCGGCCCAGCGCGTCAACCGTTGTCTCGGCGATATGGACGCTCACAATTCTCAGTATACGGATTTCTTTGGGGGAGAAATGAAAAAGGCGGCCCTTTCGGGCCGCCCTGACAGACTGAAGTCTGTCCTACCTTACTCCGCCAGCGTTTCTTCCGGCCCCGGATCTTCGCTCAGCCCGCCGGTATACTGCAGGCGAGCCTCGTCCTCATATCCGGCCAGCGCATCGAGCGTCGGCTCGGGAGTCGGCTCTTCCACGATATCCTCGCCCGCGATCCGGGTCCGGCGGTAGAACTCCATCCCGGTTCCGGCCGGGACCAGACGGCCCATGATCACGTTTTCCTTCAGACCCCGCAGGTAATCCACCTTGCCGTTGATGGCGGCTTCGGTGAGTACGCGCGTGGTCTCCTGGAACGACGCGGCCGAGATAAACGAATCGGTCGAAAGCGAAGCCTTGGTGATGCCCAGCAGCACGGCTTTGCCCTGCGCCGGACGTCCGCCCGCCTCTTCCGTTTTTAGATTCTCCGCGCGGAATTTGAACTTGTCCACCACTTCGTCGGGCAGAAATTCCGTGTCGCCGATATCTTCGATCTTCACCCAACGCATCATCTGGCGCGAAATGACTTCCAGATGCTTGTCGTTGATGTTCACGCCCTGCAGCCGGTAGACTTCCTGAATCTCGTTGACGAGATACTTCTGCAGTTCCTTCTCGCCGCGGACATCCAGAATGTCGTGCGGATTGCGCGGCCCGTCCATCAGCGGATCGCCAGCCGCCACGCGCTCGCCTTCCTGCACGTTGATGTGGACGCCGCGAGGCAGCGAATACTCGCGCTCCTCGCCGTCGTCGCCCATGATGTAAATCTTGCGCTGGCCTTTCGAGAGCTCACCATACTTCACCACGCCGTTGATCTCGGCCATGATGGCGCTTTCGCGCGGCTTGCGCGCTTCGAACAGTTCGACCACGCGCGGCAGACCGCCCGTGATGTCCTTGGTCTTGGTGGTTTCGCGCGGGATCTTGGCGAGAACATCGCCCGCGTGCACCTCTTCGCTGTCATGCACCATAAGGTGGGCATGCGTCGGCATGAGGTACTTGCGGGACCCGCCCGGTCCCTTGATCTGGATCATGGGCTGCCGTTTCTCGTCCGGCGATTCCGTCACAACGTGTTGCGACATGCCGGTCACTTCGTCCACTTGCTCGGTGAGCGTGATGCCTTCCTGCAAGTCCTTGAAGTGAACAGTCCCGGTGAGTTCAGTCAGGATGGAGAAGGTGTACGGATCCCATTCGAGCAGAACCTGATTGGTCTTTACGGGATCGCCATCGGCAACTGTAATCCGCGCGCCATAAACAACCTGGTAGCGCTCTTTCTCGCGGCCTCTGCTGTCGACGATCACGAAGATGCCGTTGCGGTTCATGGCGATAATGTCGCCTTTTTCGTTGCGCACCCACTGAATGTTGAGGTATTTCGCGAAACCATCCGACTTCGCGTCCTGCTTCGACTGTTCGGAGATCCGGCTCGCGGTGCCGCCGATGTGGAACGTACGCATCGTCAGCTGAGTGCCCGGTTCACCGATCGACTGCGCGGCGATCACGCCCACAGCCTCACCGCGTTCCACAAGGCGTCCGGTCGCGAGATTGCGTCCGTAACAGGCGACGCAAACGCCGCGCTTCGATTCGCAGGTAAGCACCGAACGGATTTTCACCCGCTCGATACCTGCCGCCTGAATCGCCGCGGCCAGTTCTTCGGTGATCTCCTGATTGACCGATACGATCACATTGCCTTCGTAATCGCGTTGATCTTCGAGAGCCACGCGGCCGACGATACGGTCGCGCAATTCCTCGATCGTCTCGCCCGATTCGATGATGGGCTCGACGATGATGCCTTCCGTCGTGCCGCAATCGTTTTCGCTGATGATCACGTCCTGCGCCACGTCGACGAGGCGGCGGGTGAGGTAACCGGAATCGGCGGTTTTGAGAGCCGTATCCGCCAGACCTTTACGGGCGCCATGCGTCGAGATGAAGTACTGCAGCACGTTCAGGCCTTCACGGAAGTTAGCCGTGATAGGGGTTTCAATGATTTCGCCCGAGGGCTTCGCCATGAGACCGCGCATGCCGGAAAGCTGGCGGATCTGCTGTTTCGAACCGCGCGCGCCGGAATCCGCCATGATGTAGATCGGATTGAGATAGCGACCCGTACGGTCGTCCTCTTCCATGGCGCTGAACATTTCATCGGAAACCTTTTCCGTGACGCGGGACCAGATTTCGATGATCTTGTTGTAGCGTTCGCCGTGGGTGATGGCGCCGTCCTGATACTGGCTTTCGACCGCCACGACTTCTTTCTCCGCGTTCTTCACCAGTTCGGCCTTCATGCCAGGGACGACCATGTCGTCGATGCCGATCGAGATCCCCGCGCGGGTTGCGTAAAAGAATCCCAGGTTCTTGATCTTGTCCAGCATGCCTACCGTGACCTGCAGGCCGAACTTCAGGTAGCAATATTGCACCAGCTGGGCCAGACCTTTCTTCTTGAGCAGGCCGTTGATAAACGGCATCTCCTCGGGAAGATGGTCTTTCATGATGACGCGGCCCACCGTCGTATCCATATACTGCTTATCGAATTCGATCGGTTCGGAATGGATAATGTCCTGGCTGTCGAATGCCTTGCTCAGATCGATCACCTTGCCCGTGTAGCGCAGCTTGATCGGCGACAACGTCTCGACTTCGCCCATTTCGAGAGCGATCAGAACGTCGTCGGTGGAAGCGAAGGTGCGTCCTTCGCCCTTTGCGCCGGGGCGCGATTTCGTCAGGTAGTAACAGCCGAGCACCATGTCCTGCGTGGGGACCGTGATGGGTCCGCCATGCGCCGGGGAAAGGATGTTGTTCGACGCCAGCATGAGCGTCGCGGCTTCGATCTGCGCTTCGGGCGAGAGCGGAATGTGGACAGCCATCTGATCGCCGTCGAAATCCGCGTTGAACGCCGTGCAGACGAGCGGGTGAATCTTGAGCGCTTTGCCTTCGACCAGAACGGGCTCGAAAGCCTGAATGCCGAGGCGGTGCAGGGTGGGAGCGCGGTTCAACAGAATCGGGTGATCCTTGATGACTTCTTCCAGAATGTCCCAAACCACGGGATCCTGCTGCTCGACCAGTTCCTTTGCCTGTTTGATGGTGGTGCAGTGGCCGCGCTGTTCGAGCCGATGATAGATGAACGGCTTGAACAGTTCGAGCGCCATCTTCTTGGGCAGACCGCACTGGTGCAGCTTGAGCTCGGGCCCGACCACGATGACCGAGCGGCCGGAATAATCGACGCGTTTGCCGAGAAGGTTCTGGCGAAAACGTCCCTGCTTGCCCTTGAGCGTATCGGAAAGCGACTTGAGCGGGCGATTGTTCGCGCCGCGAAGCACGCGGCCGCGGCGGCCGTTGTCGAACAGCGCGTCGACGGCTTCCTGCAGCATGCGCTTTTCGTTGCGGACGATCACGTCCGGCGCGTGCAGTTCCATCAGCTTCTTCAAACGGTTGTTGCGGTTGATGACGCGGCGATAGAGGTCGTTGAGATCGGACGTCGCGAAACGGCCGCCATCGAGCGGCACGAGCGGACGCAGTTCCGGAGGGATGACCGGGAGTACATCGAGAATCATCCACTCGGGCTTGTTGCCCGATTTGCGGAAGCTCTCGACCACGCGCAGGCGCTTGGCGAACTTGAGTTTCTTCTGCTGCGAAGTCTCGGTCTTCATCTTTTCGCGAATATCTTCGCTTAAGAATTCGACATCGATCTTCTTCAGGAGTTCCTTGATGCCCTCGGCGCCCATCATGGCGGTGAACTTGCCGGCAGTTTCGGGATCCTGCTCGAGCTGGCGCTTGCGGTCGTCCGAGATGACTTCGCCGCTCGAAAGATCGGCCACTTCGCCCGGCTCAACGATCACGTAGGCTTCGAAATAGAGCACGCGCTCGAGTTCACGCAGCGTGATATCGAGCAGATGGCCGATGCGCGAAGGCAGGCCCTTGAAGAACCAGACATGCGAGCACGGGCTGGCCAGCTCGATGTGACCGAGACGCTCGCGGCGCACGCGCGCCAGCGTCACTTCGACGCCGCACTTGTCGCAGATCACGCCGCGATGCTTCATGCGCTTGTACTTGCCGCAGAGACATTCCCAATCCGTGACGGGTCCGAAGATCCGCGCGCAGAAGAGGCCGTCGCGTTCCGGTTTGAACGTGCGGTAATTGATGGTTTCCGGTTTGGTGACTTCGCCGTGGCTCCAGCTTCGGATCTTTTCCGGCGACGCCAGAGAGATCCGGATAGAGTCAAAATCCGCGGTTATATTTGCCCGATCATAGGGAGAGGATCGCATGTTTTCTCCAGAAAATTCGTATAAGCCGCGCGTTTGCGTCCGGGGCTCCGAAGCATTGCCGAGCCCGCGGCCGCAAACGCGCGGAAGTCATTAATCCGCCGCTAACGCTGTATCTTCCGTCTGTTCGCGGAACTTCTTCATCAACTCGACATCGAGACACAAAGACTGCAATTCGCGAATCAGCACGTTGAACGATTCCGGTACACCCGGTTCTATCGCGGCCTCGCCCTTGACGATGGCCTCGTAGATCTTGGCGCGTCCGTACACATCGTCCGACTTCGCCGTCAACAGTTCCTGCAGGATGTATGCGGCGCCGTAAGCTTCGAGCGCCCACACTTCCATTTCGCCGAAACGCTGTCCGCCGAACTGCGCCTTGCCGCCGAGAGGCTGCTGCGTGATCAGCGAGTACGGTCCGATCGACCGGGCGTGAATCTTGTCGTCAACCAGGTGCGAGAGCTTGAGCATATAGATGTAGCCCACGGTCACCGGCTGTTCGAATTCCTGCCCCGTCATACCGTCGAATAATTTTGTCTTGCCCGAGGTCGGCAGACCCGCTTTAGTCAACTGCTTCTTGATTTCCTTCTCCGTGGCGCCGTCGAATACCGGCGTGGCGAACTGCACGCCCAGGGCTTTGGCGGCCCATCCGAGATGGGTTTCGAGAATCTGACCCACGTTCATACGGCTCGGGACACCGAGCGGGTTGAGCACGATCTCAACCGGCGTTCCATCCGGCAGATAGGGCATGTCTTCTTCGGGAAGAATGCGCGCGATCACACCTTTGTTGCCATGGCGGCCGGCCATCTTGTCGCCCACCGAAAGCTTGCGCTTCATGGCGATATAAACCTTCACCAGCTTGATTACGCCGGGAGGAAGTTCATCGCCCTTGCGCAGCTTCGCGATCTTTTCGTCGGTGATCTTTTCGAGCACCGCGATCTGCCGCGACGTCATCTCTTCGATTTCGTCGATCTGCTCGTTGACGCGCGCGTCCTTGTTGGTGTAGCGGACGCGTTTCAGGTCGCGCGAGCGGGTTTTCTCGATCGAATCGCGATCGAGGATCGCGCCCTTGGCGAACAGCTTCTTGTTGGTCTTTTCATCGTGCAGGTCGGCGAGGACTTCCTTGCCTTCCAACAGTCCGCTGAGGCGTTTCGCGCGCTCGTCGGTGAGGATGCGGATTTCGTCGTTGAGGTTGCGCTGCAAACGTGCGATCTGCGTCTCTTCAATGCGCCGCGACCGCTCGTCTTTGTCCTGCCCTTTGCGGGAGAAAATCTTGCAATCGACCACCGTGCCTTCGATGCCGGGCGGGCAGTAGAGCGAGGCGTCCTTCACGTCGCCTGCTTTTTCGCCGAAGATCGCCCGGAGCAGTTTCTCTTCCGGAGTGAGCTGCGTTTCGCCCTTCGGCGTCACTTTGCCCACCAGAATGTCGCCCGGCTTCACCGTGGCGCCGATGCGGATCACGCCCGATTCGTCCAGGTTGCGCAGGAACGAATCCGCGATGTTCGGAATGTCCCGGGTGATTTCTTCCGGCCCGAGTTTGGTGTCGCGCGCTTCGATCTCGAATTCTTCGATGTGAATCGAGGTGTAGTAGTCTTCCTTGACCAGCTTTTCGTTGACCAGGATCGCATCTTCGAAGTTATAACCGCGCCACGGCATGAACGCCACGAGCACGTTGCGGCCAAGGGCGAGCTCGCCCATGTCGGTGCAGGGTCCGTCGGCCAGAACCTGGCCCTTCACAACCCGCTGCCCCTGATACGCGATGGGCTTCTGGTTGATGCAGGTGTTCTGGTTCGAGCGCTTGAACTTCGTCATCTGATAGATGTCCGCGCCCACTTCGCGCGACATCTGGCCTTCATGCGCCGTGCCGTCGACGCGCACGATGATGCGTTCCGAATCGACCGAATCGACAACCCCGGCGCGCTTGCAGAGAATCACCGCGCCCGAATCGCGCGCCGTGACATACTCCATGCCGGTGCCGACATAAGGAGCGTCGCCGCGCAGCAGCGGGACGGCCTGCCTTTGCATATTCGAACCCATCAACGCGCGGTTGGCGTCGTCGTTTTCGAGGAACGGGATCAGGCTGGCGGCAACGGAGACGAGTTGTTTCGGACTCACGTCCATGTACTCGATTTCCTCGCGGCCTTTCAGGACGAAGTTGCCAGCCTGGCGGGCGTTGGCGAGTTCGGGAACGATGCGGCCCTTGTCATCGAGCTCCACATTCGCCTGCGCGATGGTGTATTTGTCTTCTTCCCACGCCGAGAGATAGTCGCAATGGGCGACGTACTCGGCCTTCTGCTG
The DNA here is from genome assembly GCA_963764845.1 of Terriglobia bacterium. Taxonomy (GTDB): domain Bacteria; phylum Acidobacteriota; class Terriglobia; order Bryobacterales; family Bryobacteraceae; genus BOG-234. The sequence continues at coordinate 804,334 of CAVXUE010000005.1, forward strand.
GTTGGGCGTGACTGCGTCGTTGGCCTTTTCCAGCGCGTCGCGGAGAATCACGTCGCCCACTTTGAACGGCGTGTCGCCGGGATTCAGGATACGGACTTCATCCACCACGGCGCCGCTGATGACACGCTTGTAGGGGCTTTCGATAAACCCGTAGTCGTTGATCCGCGCAAAGCAGGAAAGCGAAGAAATGAGACCGATGTTCGGGCCTTCCGGCGTTTCGATCGGGCAGATGCGTCCGTAGTGAGTCGGGTGGACGTCGCGCACTTCGAAGCCGGCGCGCTCACGGGACAAACCGCCCGGTCCAAGAGCCGAGAGACGCCGCTTATGCGTGATCTCGGAGAGCGGATTGGTCTGATCCATGAACTGCGAGAGCTGGCTCGATCCGAAGAATTCTCTAATCGCGGCCATCACGGGCTTCGCGTTCACCAGGTCGTGCGGCATGGCCGTCGACATTTCCTGGTAGACCGACATCTTTTCCTTGATCGCGCGCTCCATGCGCACGAGGCCGATGCGGAACTGGTTTTCGAGCAGTTCACCGACCGCGCGCACGCGGCGGTTGCCGAGGTGATCGATGTCGTCCACCGCCCCGATGCCCTTGCGCAGTTTGAGCAGGTAGCGGATGGTGTCGTGGAAGTCTTCCGGGTGCAGGATGCGCACGTCGTAGTTGCTGCCATCGGCCTTTTTGCGGACCGGCGACTCGGGCGCATCATAGATCTTGATCGAGAACTTCATGCGCCCGACGCGGGAGAAATCGTACTTGCGCGCATCGAAGAACATGCCGTCGAAGAGCTGCGTGGCGGTGTCGACGGTCGGCGGATCGCCCGGGCGCAGCTTGCGGTAGATTTCGATCAGCGCGTCTTTGCGGGTCTTGACCGGGTCTTTCCGGAGTGTGGTCGAGATGACGGTGCCGCATTCGTCGCGCTCGGGGAAAAATATCTCGAAGTTCGGGATGCCGGCTTCGATCAGTTTCCCGATCACGGTCGGAGTCAATTCCTGATTGGCATCGATCATCACTTCGCCGGTCGACATGTCGACAACGTCGGCCGCGATGAACGCGCCTTCCAGATCGTTGGCTGAGACCTCGACCTGGGTGATTTTGTTCTTGATGATTTCGCGCATCAGGCCGGCGGTGATCTTGCGGCCCTGCGGAACCACGGGCTCGCCCGCCTTATTCGCGACGGCATGAGACAACTTCAAGCCGACGAGATTCTCGTCGACCTGCCACATGATTTTGCTGTCCTTGAGGTTGACTTTGCTGACCCGGTAAAACGTTTTCAGGATCTGCTCGTCGGTTTCGAGGCCGAGCGCGCGCAGGAAAACAGAACCGTAAAACTTGCGTTTCCGGTCGATACGAACATAGAGGAGGTTCTTGTTGTCGTACTCGAACTCGACCCAGCTGCCCCGGTAGGGAATGATTTTGCCGAGGTAATAGCCCTGGGCCGCGACGCGTTCGAAAAACACCCCGGGTGAGCGATGCAACTGGCTGACAATCACGCGTTCGGTGCCGTTGATGATGAACGTGCCATTGTTCGTCATCAGCGGGATTTCGCCGAAAAAAACTTCCTGTTCCTTGATGTCGCGGACGCTTTTCGCGCCCGTCTCCGGGTCTTTCGCGTAGACGGTGAGGCGAATGGTTACTTTGAGCGGCGCGGCATAAGTCATACCGCGTTCTTCGCATTCGGCCTGATCGTACTTCAACTGCAGCCCGACCGGATCGCCGCACTTATTGCAAAAGGTAACGATATTGCGGTTGAACGTGCCGCAATGATGGCAGAGGATGTCGCCGGGATGGAATGGGTCGGTCTGAATCGTGGCACCGCAGGAGGGGTTCCGGCAGGTCGACCGAAGGTGATGCAAACCCTTGAGATTGCCGCACTTGCACTCCCAGTTGCCGATCGAATAATCGACAAATTCCAGCTGACTGACGCCGCGGAAATCGGAGATCGGGAAGACGGAAGTAAAGACCGTCTGCAGTCCGATATCGTCACGCTCATTCGGCAGAAGATCCATTTGCAGGAACTTCTCGTAGGAATTTCTCTGGACTTCGATCAGATTCGGAATCGGGATCGAAGTTTTGATCTTGGAAAAATCAACTCTATCGGGGGCCAGGCCGTTCTCAGACATAGGATTCAGGAACTCCGTTACAACAAAGCAAGCGTCTCAGGACGCAACGCTACATTGAAAACAATGAATACGAAAACGCAGCAAACAAAAATGAAGGCGACCCGCCGTCTCTTCCACTGAAGAGATCGCGACTCGCCGGAAACCCCGCGCCGCTCACGCGCTCATGACGGAGCGCATAATGGCACAGACGAATAATTGGGTCGGTCTGAACAGACTGAAAAAAGGACTCCTGTGGAACGAATACACGCCTGGTGACGGCGCAAAGGCGCACACTTCCCCCACGCGAAGGTGTGGACGATTTGCGAAACAAGATCCAGCAAATAGACTGCCAGTTTTTCAGCGCCACCGTCACCAATCCGGATCTGACTCCGGTAGATACCAACGCCAACATACAACGTTAGCACCGAAATATCAACCTGTCAACAGAAAGTCCAATAACGGCACGAGAGCTTGCGCTCTCCTGCCGCCCGGGTTTTCCAAAAGGGCCGCAACCGCAACTGATCGAAGAGTTTAGCCGAACGGCTACCTGGCTCTACTTTACTTCGACAGTTGCGCCCGCATCGACGAACTTTTTCTTGATCGTCTCGGCTTCTTCTTTGCTGACGCCTTCCTTGACAGCCTTGGGCGCGCCATCCACCAGATCCTTGGCTTCTTTCAAGCCGAGGCTGGTGACTTCGCGCACAGCCTTGATAACGTTGATCTTGTTCGCGCCAGCCGCGGTCAGAATCACCGAGAATTCGGTCTTCTCTTCCACCACCGGAGCTGCCGCCGCCCCACCGCCGCCAGCCATCATCACGGGAGCTGCCGCCGCCGCTGAAACGCCCAACTTCTCTTCGAGCAACTTCACGAGCTGTGACGCTTCGAGCAGCGTCAAACCCTGAATCTGATCCGCAATCGCGTTAATGTCCGCCATGATCTTAAAAACTCCCTCAAATAACTCTTTCGTTTAAAACCTGTCGTGCAACTTAACCCTGAAACTTGTTTTCCTTCACGCCCTGGTCGACCACCACCGCGAGGTTCCGCCCGACTGCATTCATCACCGTCACCAGCTGTTGCGCCGGGGCGTTGATCACATAGAGCAGCTTCGCGAAGATCTCGTCCTTCGAGGGCATGTTGGCGAGATCGTTGATCGCACCGATGTCGATCACGCGCCCTTCCACCAGGCCGGCCTTGAAAGTGAACGCCGGATTTGTCTTTGCGTACGCCGTGAGCGCCTTCGCGAGACCCACCGGATCGTTCGTGAACGCGAGCGACGTCATCCCCTTCAGACCCTTGAGGACATCCTGGGACGGCGTGCCTTCCGCCGCGATCTCGGCGATGTTGTTCTTGACCACCTTGTAACTGCCACCCGCGCCCCGGATCAACTTGCGCAGGTTGTAATCCTGATCGACGGTGAGCTTCGAGAACCCGTTCACGAAGACGTTGTTCGCCTTCTCGAGGGCCTTGCGCAACTCTTCGTAATCTTTTTTCTTTTCGTCCCTGTTTTTCATTGGGTTTTCTCCGGCTGCCGGGCTTACGCCTGCGCCAGCGCTTCCTTCGCGGTCAGTTCCGTCATGTCGATGGAAATGCCCGGGCCCATGCTCGAGCACAAGGTCGCGCTCCTGACGTACTTGCCCTTCGCGGCCGAGGGCTTCGCCTTCAACACCGCGGTAATCAGGCTCGACGCGTTCTCCACCAGCTTGGGGGCCGCGAAGCTGGCCTTGCCGATGGGAGCGTGGATGATCCCGGTCTTGTCGACGCGGAATTCCACTTTACCGGCCTTCACTTCCTGCACGGCCTTCGCGACGTCGGCTGTCACGGTGCCGGTCTTCGGATTCGGCATCAGGCCGCGCGGTCCGAGAATTTTTCCCAGCTTGCCGACCGAGCGCATCATGTCCGGCGTGGCGATCACGGCGTCGAAAGCGGTCCAGCCTTCCGACTGAATCTTGTTGACCATGTCTTCGCCGCCCACGAAATCGGCGCCGGCTTCGGTCGCTTCGCGCTGCTTGTCGCCGCTGGCGATCACGAGGACGGTTTTCGATTTACCAAGCCCGTTCGGCATGATCACAGTGCCGCGAACCATCTGGTCCGCGTGCTTCGGATCGACACCGAGACGCATGTGGATCTCTACTGTTTCGTCAAACTTGGCGAACTTGATCTTCTGAAGAAGAGGTACCGCCTGAATGAGCGGGTAGTCACGCGCTTCGACCTGCTTGCGCGCGGATTCGTATTTTTTTCCGGGTTTTCTGGCCATATCTCCTCATTGGTGCGAACGGTGTTCGCCAAAGGCGCACACCTCCCACTGAGCCCTGCTTTGGGGGTACGAAGGAATGGTAACACGACCGAAACGACGCCGCAACTGGCTCCGTCTCTTCACTGGCGCGGTGGGCGGTAGTACGCCGGGTTCAGCCTCCATGTACCTCGATGGTATTCGGGGTTGCCGGGTTGGTATCTCCCGATGTTCAGGTTCAGCCGGGTTCGTTGCCGGGTTCATTTTCCATCTCCAGGGTTTTCGTTTTGTTACACATGCCGGGTTCGGGCGGCGCGAAATCTTAGGAAACGGGTTCGTCGTCCTGTGCCGGCAGAGGGCACGGGTGGACTGACTTTCCGATTCCATGAGGATCTCCGAGATCAGGTTACTTCGCGGCGAACGGGAAATCGGTCGAAGGTGCGGCTAAGTTATTCGTTTTGTTAGGAAAATACTTTGGAATCTTTGGAAACAGCTACGAGGATGTCCTCATCCGCGCCATCAGTAGCGAGCACTCGAACGGGAGACTCACTGAACAACTACCGGCTCAAGCCTGCGCATTCGGGGAAGAAACCGGTGTCGAGAAAAGTCTCGACACGGCACGCTGAGAGCATACGCCACATCGGTCAAAGCAAAGGCGCTGCGCCTCGCGCAGAAGTCTGCTTTCACCGGTCTGGCTCGATTCCCAGACGCCAGCCCAGTTGTCCCTCATTCGCCCAGAAAATCGGATGGCCGAACCATGTAGACAAATGCCCGGAACCCACTAAACCGTGGGACGTCTTCAGCAGAAAGGCAACCGGCGCATCGCCGTAATCCGTCACGCGCTTAGTTAACCATGAGGCGTCCGAAAGCCCCTGGGCAAGCACAAAGGGCGTGCCTTCGAACCACGCCAGCTTCGCATCGAAGCTCGTGTCCGTCTCCCGCCGCGGCTCCGGCAGACTGAACGCCTTCCGGTACTGCGCGACCGCTCCGTCCAGATCGCGCACACCAACCACAACCTTACCGATCCCCGCGAACCTTGTGGTGGTCGGTTTACCGCTCGGGAACGCCCGGTTTTCCCGCGGCGTGATATCGCGGATCAGGAATGGCAGCAAAGATCCACGCGGTCCGCTTCCCTCGTCGACGGTTTCCCACGAGAGCCGAGTCCCGTCGGGACGGGTGCGGCCGGCGCTTTCCGGAGTCCCGAAAGCAACACCGGCTGACTTCAAATGGGCCACCTCAGCGTTGATATCCGTCACACGCAACGCAAACGCGCATGGCCCGGCATTGTTCCGGAGAAATCTGCTCCAGACATGAGCGGCTACCGCGGCCGGATCGGGCTTCGGCTGAATCCCCATCAACTCAAGATACGAGCCATCGGGGAAACTCACCAGCGCCATTTCGGTGGCGTGGTTGGAGTGCGGGCCGCCGTACTCGCTCGGCAGATTCGAAGCCGAAGTCAGCGCTGTTCGCAGGGCATCCACGCTCGTGCCGCACACCGTCGCGTGATCGATTTTTAAATCGGCGGCGGCCAGCATAACCGGGAGCACGATGGCGAGAAACAGCTTCATTCCGGGACCTCCCCGTCGTTCCCATCTTCTCCGATATTCAGCGGCGCGTCGAGCGCTTCCCGAACCTTGGCCGCCAGGGCTTCCGGAGAAAACGGCTTGGCAAAGAACGAGACATGGCTGCTCACGCCATGATCGATCAGCGCTTTGGCCGTATACCCTGACGTGTAGAGAATCCGCATCCCGGGATGGAGCGCGATTACGCGCTCAACCACCTGTGGGCCGCTCATCCCGGGCATGATCACGTCGGTGATGAGAAGGTCGATGGTCTCCCCGCGCTGTTCGCAGATCCGGATGGCCTCGCTCGGATCCCCCGTAGCCAGAACCGTATATCCGCGGCGGGCCAGAACCTGCCGGACCAGCTCCCGCAGCGCGGTCTCATCTTCCAGAACCAGAATGGTCTCGGAACCGGTGCCGCCGGGACGCAGCGAAAAAGGAGGACTCTCCCTGGCTGCTTCCTCGCCCTCCTCGAGACGAGGGAAATAGATCTTGAAGGTGGTGCCGTGCCCGGGTTCGGTGAAGACCCGGATATCGCCACCGCTTTGCTTGACGATCCCATACACCATCGCAAGGCCGAGGCCGGTGCCCTGGCCCGGCTCCTTCGTGGTGAAAAACGGCTCAAAGGCCCGGGCTACGGTTTCCCGATCCATTCCGGCGCCCGTGTCGGCGACGGAAAGCATGACGTAGTGGCCGGCCTCGACGATTCCGTGCTGCCCCGCTTCCTCTTCGTTGAGATCGGCATTCGCGGTTTCGATGGTCAGCCGGCCGCCGGTGGGCATGGCGTCGCGGGAGTTGACGGCGAGGTTCATGATGACCTGTTCGACCTGGCCGGGGTCGGCCTTGACCAGCCCGAGATCCGTCCCCCGAATCACCGTGAACTCCAGATCCTCTCCGATCAGGCGCCGCAACAGGCTCTCGATTCCATCGACCACGGTATTGAGATTGACGTTCCTGAGTTGAAGCACCTGGCCGCGGCCGAAAGCGAGCAACTGCCGGGTCAGCTCCGATGCGCGCCGGGCGGCCTCCAGAATCTCGGCGACGTATTCCCGCGATGCGTCGATCAGATCCGGCTGAATCTTCAATAGATCGCCATAGCCGCGAATCACGGTAAGAAGGTTATTGAAGTCATGGGCGACGCCACCGGCCAACTGGCCGATCGCTTCCATCTTCCCGGTCTGGAGAAGCTGTTCTTCCAGCTGTTTTTGAACCGTGATGTCCTGGGCGGCGCCATAGATTCGTTCGATCGTTCCGGCGGCCCCGATCGGACGGTCGTAGATGCGGATCCAGCGTATTCGCTGCCCCTTCGTGACGATCCGGACTTCAACCGTATCGGCTTCACCGGCGAGCAGGGTTTCGTAATGCCGGTCCGCGACCGCCAGATCGCCGGGGTTAAAAAGGCTCTTCCAACCCCGCGCATTGATCTCTTCGGGAGTGAAGCCCGTGATCCGGGTGAACGGATCCGTAATCCATTCGCAGGTCAGCGTGCCGCCGTGATCCACTCTGAGCGAATACACGTAGTCGGAACCGATCTCCGAAACCAGCCGGTATCGCTCCTCGCTTTGACGCAGGGCGCCGATCGCGCCCTGCAAAGCGGTATCGCGTTCCTGGATCTGCCCCAGCATCTCATTGAAAGCATCGATCAGGACGGAGATTTCATCCTGGGCGCCCGACGACGGGGCCCGCACCGAATATTTCTTCTCGCGGGAGACGATCCGGGCCGTTTCCGCCAGTTGCGTGATCGGCCGCGCGGTGGCTCTCTGGAAGATGGAAGAAAAGATCAGCGCCGCCAGCAGGGACATCACGAGCACCACGGCTACGATACCGGCGTACCGCACCAGCCGGTCTCTCACTTCGGCGAGGTCGGAATCGATCTGGACCGCGCCGATCCGCATGCCCTGAAATTCGATCGTGCGCACAAGGATCAACCGGCTGGCAGTGAAGCGGGAAAACTCGGTCTGGCCGCTCGGCACACTGGCGGGCGAGAGTTTTTCAGCTGGATTCCGCAACCAGATCGCGAACGGCTGCCCGGTCGGTGAGTAGATAACGGCGGCCCGGATATTCGGCGCGGCCTCAAGCGCCGACAAGGTGCTGCCGGCCGCCGAGGGGTCGTTGAACAGGAGAGCCGAGGCGCTGTTCGCTCCCACGATCTGGGCCTGTATCGAAAGGCCCCGCACCATCGTGGCGCGGAAGTCTTCCAGTTCGTAGGCCGCAAATGCCGCGCAGGCGAGCAGCAGCGCGGCGCCGCTCACCAGCATGTTCATCCAGGTCAGTTTCTGGCTGATGGAATAGTTGCGAACCTTGAACATTCGGCCTGCACCGGCAGCTCTTTCAGGAGCTAAGGAGCCCTCCTGATGGCGACAGCTACTTTGAGGAGTTGGGAACTCAGGGTGAGTCCGGCGCGCTGCGCGGCCGCCAGGTTGATCTCGAACCGGACCCGGTTCCCTTCCAGAACGAACTGAATCATCCCTCCCTGCTTTGTGAAGTCGAAGGCGTCGCTGACAGTCAGGGCGCTGGAATTCCGGAGCGCGGCGAGGATGCCTTTTAACTCGCTGTCTTTCGTGGAGTTGACGAAGACGATCCGGCAGCTGGCGGCTTCGGCGGCGCTTCCCACTCTGCGGGCCGCCAGCGGAGCGCCGCCGATCGTTTCGCCTTTGAGCGCGGCGTCGAGCAGCGGACCGAAAGGATCCGGGCCCAGCACGCAAACGGGGAAATTATCGCTCGCAGCGGATCTGGCCGGCCATTCCACGAAGCGCCCGAAATTCGACAGGTAAGCCGCCTCTACCTCGTACTCGGTTGGTTTGGGAGTTTGCGCCTTTGCGCCGAAGAGCGCGGCGAATCCGCACAGCAGCAGACCTCTCGCGAGATTGCGCAGCCGCCGCGGCAGCCGAAGGCATTGACCCGAAAGCTGCGCGCGACTCCCGGGGTAGGTCATTTTCTGAATGTGAGCGAAGCGAGGACGTTGCGCTTGATTCCAACCAGGGGCCCCGGGTCGCCGCCATATTCGAAATGGCGGGGTTGCAGCAGATTTCTGCCAGAGACGGCGAATTCAATATGGCTGACCGGACGCCATGCGATTCGCGCGTCGCCCGTTTCGTAACCGGACACCCGGTAATAGGGCAGAGCGCCGACATAGCGAAAGGTCAGACTGAATTCCAGATTTCGCGAAAGGTCGAACCAGGATTGAAGCTGAGCCTGATGGTGCGGGCTGGAGCCCTCATCCTGGCGGACCGTTGTAGTGTCCATGCTGGAGGACACCGTGTGAAGGTTCATTCGCAGAAGGGAATAAGAGCTTTCCAGCCGCCACCAGGGCTTCGGTTTCCAATCGGCTGCAATCTCGAATCCGGCGGTTTTTCCCTGGACGCCGTTGCCGTTGAAAAATGGATAAATGGTTTCCGGAGTTCCCTGATCGGTCTCGGTATAAGGAGTCGCCGGGCTCCAGACTTTGCAGGTGATTGTATTCGTTATAAAAGGCTGCGATGTCCAATGAAAAGGTTTTGGTGATCAGACTGCGATACCCCGCCTCATAACCAATCAGGGTTTCGGAAGTAAATCTCCCGTCACCCGTGATTACCGAGAACGCCAGCGGATCGGTGGATCGCAGCGTAGTGGTCTCAAGCGTGTCTTCATTGTCGGAAGGAGTTCTCACCGCACGCGTGACGGCCGTCCAGAATGTCCTGTTCGAGGTGGGAGTCCAAAGCAGGCGCGCGCTCGGTTCCACATCGAAACCGACAAAACTGCTGTGCAGCAGCTTCGCCCCGACCGTAAGGCTCAGCTTGCTGTCAACCAGAGAAATGTCATCCTGCGCGTAGGCCGTGTACAGCTGGTCGGTTCGCTGATCGGGGTTAAAAACATACGTCGGAACGATCTCAGGAAGTTTGGCGGGGCTCAGCCGCGCCTCAAGGCCCCAGATGACATCGTGCCGTTTGGTGAATGCAAGGTGGTGTACGAAATCCACATCGAATGTGTTGCGATACTCCGCCTGATTGGCCTGCAGGCGGTTTACCCGGTCATAGTAAGCCAGCAGCTGGATATCGGAGCCGTCATTCATCTTCCTCTGCCAGCGCGTCAGCAGATTGCCTCCCGAAAGCTGCGCATTCTTCGCCACATTCACCAGCCCTGGAGGGGACACGGTGGTAATGCCTACTTCTTCCCCCGCGACGCCATCGTAGATATCGCCCTGCACTGTCAGGGTGTCGTGGTCGTCGATGCTTCCAATCGGTCCGGAAGCCACCCTGCGCGCGCCGCCAATCGTCAAACGGCCGGTTGTCGGAATGGTATTCGGTACCCTGGTCGATACCCTTTAAATAGACCCTGTATCCGAAGGCGTCGGTACCGCCGCCCTGGCGAAGATCCATGAATCCCTGCGCGACGTTCCCCCGCCCATCGAAACCAGCGTGCCTTTGGTGTCTTTGGCGCTTTTGGTAATGATGTTGATCACGCCATTGACTGCGTTGGCGCCCCAGATGGTTCCGCCCGGGCCGCGGATCACTTCGATCCGATCGATGTCCTCGAGCAGGGTGTCCTGAACCTCCCAGTAAACGCCGTGAAACAGCGGGGAATAAACGCTGCGGCCGTCAATCAGCACCAGAACGGCGCGCGAGAGGCGGCTTTCGAATCCACGAATTCCGACCGCCCACTTGACGGAATCGATCTGCGCGACGTCGACCCCCGGCGCGAGTCGAAGGGCTTCGGGAAGGCTGGTGACGCCGGATCGCCGAATATCGTCCTGCGTAATGACGTAAACGGCCGCCGCGGTTTGAGAGAGCTTAACCGGACTTTTGGACGCGGTGATGACTTCGATATTTCCCAGCTGCTCCAGGCTCAGGCCCTTTAAACGGCCTTCCGATCCGGGGTCTGTCTGCTGCCCGTTTCCCAGCGCAGCGAATAACAGGAGCAAGGCTGGAGGCTTGAGTCGCAAATCGTTTCACTCTTATACCATAGAGTCGATGAGCGCGATTACTCTGAGGGTCAACGGGCGAACCGGCCGGACCGGCGATCGGGACGCGATTTTCGATGCGAAAGGGGCGCGGCTGCGGCAAAGCCCGTCCACGCGCGAAAGGGTTAAGGCGGCGCTGGCCGCACGCGCAGCTTAGAACGCCAACAACTCGTCGATGGTCCTGATCAGATCGTCCGTCTGCGGCAGAATCGCCGCTTCCAGCTGCGGGTGATAACCGACCCACGTATCTATCGCGGCAACGCGCTTTCACCGGTGCATCCAGATGCGTGAATAATTCGTCGGCGATGCGCGCGGCGATTTCTGCGCCATATCCGAAACTCAGCGTATCTTCATGCGCCACGATCACGCGGCTTGTTTTCGACACGCTCGTCCCTGATCGCTTCCCAGTCATACGGTGAAAGCGTGCGCAGGTCGATGACCTCAATGCTCACACTCCACCGCGGCGCCCGGCGTCCTTTTCAATCTTCCTGCGCGGCGAGCAGCGATTTCTGCACCAGCGCGCCATAGGTCACGATGGTCAGCGACTCGCCCGATTTCACCACTTTCGCCTTGCCGAAAGGAATGGTGAAATCGGGGCCCGGGTGCGGCGCGCGATTATACATTTCGCGATACAGCTTCTTGTGTTCCAGGAACAGCACCGGATCGTCGCAGCGGATCGCCGTGCGCAGCAATCCGCAGGCATCCTCCGCGTTCGACGGGAAAACCACGCGCAGCCCCGGCAGGTGCGTGAAAGTCACCTCGCCGCACTGGCTGTGATAAATCGCGCCGCCAGCCAGATAACCGCCGATGGGCACACGCAGAACCAGCGGCGCGGAGAACTGCCCGTTCGATCGCCAGCGCAGGGACGCCAGTTCGTCGCGGAGCTGCATCATCGCCGGCCAGATGTAATCGAAGAACTGAATCTCGGCGATCGGCTTGAGTCCCACGGTCGCCATGCCGATGGCGCGGCCCACGATGGAAGCCTCGGCAATGGGTGAATTGTAGACGCGGCTGCCGCCGAATTCGATCTGGAGTCCGGCGGTCACGCCGAAGACCCCGCCCTTCCCTTTGACCTCGGAAAGGCTGCCTTCGCGGCTGCAATCGGCCACATCTTCGCCGAAAACGATGATGCGGTCGTTGCGGCGCATCTCTTCCTTCAACGTGATGTTGATGAGATCGAGCATTGTCTTCTCATCGCCGTCGGGCTGGGCGACCGACTCGAATTGCGACGAAGTGGGATTCATCGTTTCCGAGTAAAGGTGAACCAGCGCGGTATCGCGGCGCGGCGGCGGGGCTTTCAAAGCGCGATGCGTGTCCTGCAGAATTCCGTGATCGATTTCGCGGACGATTTCTTCCAGTTCCGCCGCCTCGATCACGCCTTCTTCCACGAGAAACTTCGGGAAGGTCACGAAGCGGATCGCGCAACGCTTCTTCCTCGCGCTCGTGTTTCGTCCGGTAAGAGCGTTCGTCTTCGCTGATGGAGTGCGAGTAGGGCCGGACGCAATGCGCGTGAACCAGTGCGGGGCCGTGCCCTTCGCGGCACCATGCGGCGGCGGCGCTCATCGCCTTGTACGAAGAGATCAGGTCGGTGCCGTCCGACTTCGATCGTGAGGATGTCGGGGAAGCCGGCGAGAAGCTTCGAGATCGACCCGCCCGGCGTCTGCCGCTCCACCGGGCACTGAGATCGCGTAGCCGTTGTCCTGAATCAGGAAGAGCACGGGCAGGCGTTCGAGGCAGGCCTGATTGATCGGATTCCCAGAATTCGCCTTCGCTGGTGGCTCCTTCGCCCGGAACTGGCGAGGACGAGACGGTCTTCGCCGGGGTAGAGCACTCTGGCAACCTGCCGCGCAGCCGACAGCCTGGACGAATTGCGTGCCCGTGGCCGAAGAACTGGTGACGATGTTCCGGGCCGGATTGGTCCAGTGCGAAGGCATCTGACGCCCACCGGAAGAAGGGTCGGACGCGGCGCCGACGGCCTGAAGCAGCATATCCTCCGGCGTCAGGCCAAGAGCCAGGCGAGCGCGCGATCGCGGTAATAAGGATAAAACCAGTCATAGCCGGGCTTCGAGACCAGGCCCGCCGCAACCTGAATCGCTTCGTGTCCCGCACCGCTGATTTGAAAGAAGATTTTCTGCTGGCGCCTGAGGAGGATCTCCCGGTCGTCCAGTCGGCGCGAGGTCTGCATCAGCCGGAAAGCCTTGATCAGGAGCTCCGGAGTGAGTCCCGCTTCGCGCGCCGCTTTGAGCCGTTCCGTGCTGGTTGGCGTGGCAAACGACGTCATCATGGTATGTCCCGAAATGAAAAGACCTTAATCAATATAGCAAGACGGGCCGGGAATCAGCCGTCTGCCGCCGAGGGCGTGCCGTTAAGTCAACCCTCAAAAGAATTGCACGATGATACACTGACGAAGATCTATTGATGCTGCTTCCGAGGGACTTCGTAACATATTTGTCACGTCAGATCGTCCGGCGCCTTGTGCCGGGGACCATCGAGACGCACACGCCGGAAAAAGTGGTTGAGCTGGTGCACAACTTCATCGCCGACGAACTGGAGGCCGAGGACAAGCTGAACGACGAAGTGCGCGACATCCTCGAACAGTACAGCGACTACATGCGGCGCGAGGGCGTCAGCTACCAGGAGATGTTCCGCAAGGCGAAGAACGCGCTGGTGCAGCAGCGAAAGATCGTCAGGGCGTCGGGCCGCGATACGGGCGACCAGATGAAGCTCTCGCGCGACAAAATCACCGACATTTCGCACAAATTGATTGCGGCGCTGAAGAAATCGCGCGATCTGCGTTTGAAGAAAGGACAGAACGACGCGCGCCTCGAAATCGTGAAGGCGTTCACCGAGATTCTGCAGGTGGAAGAGAAGGCCGACCGGGCGTCGCGCGACAAAGTGCGGTCGATGAAGCGCGACATTCCCGAAGGCAGCGAAGAGTGGGACATCCTGCAGAAGCGCTACTATTCCGAAGAGTTGAAGAAGTACGGCATCGACACTTCGAAAGTAGAAGTAGAGCTGTGGGTCGCATCCGGGTCCTTTCGGACCACGTCGCAAACAAGATTGCGGCGGGCGAGGTCGTGGAGCGGCCTGCGTCCGTCGTCAAAGAACTGCTGGAGAATTCGCTCGATGCGGGTTCGACGAGCATTCGCGTCGAAATCGAAAACGGCGGGCGGCGGCTGATCCGCATCGCCGACGATGGCTGCGGCATGCTGCGCGACGACGCGCTGCTGGCGTTCGAGCGCCATGCGACCAGCAAACTGCACGACGTGAAGGATCTGCTTTCGATCGCGACGCTGGGGTTTCGCGGCGAGGCGCTGCCCTCGATTGCGTCGGTTTCGCGGCTGCTGCTCGAAACGCGCTCGCTCGATGAACAGACCGGCACGCGCGTCGAAATCGCGGGCGGCAAAATTCTGCAACTGCGACGAGATCGCGCGCGGCGGCGGGACCACGATCGCGGTGCGCGATCTGTTCTTCAACGTTCCGGCGCGGAAGAAGTTTCTGCGGTCGGAGCAGACGGAACTGGCGCACATCGCGTCGCTCGTGACGCACTACAGCCTGGCGCATCCGGACAAGACGTTCGAGCTGTGGAACGGCGGCGCGACGCTGCTGCATGCCACGCCGGTCGAGACGCTGCGCGAGCGCGTGTTCCAGGTTTTCGGCAGCCAGTTGCTGGAGGATCTGATCGAGCTCGAAACGCGCACGCGGCACGCTGCAGATGCCGGAACCGGACGAACCGCCGAGGACCTTTACGGTGCACGGTTTCGTTTCGCGCCCGCAGGTGCAGAAGAACAATCGGAACTCGATTTTCGTTTTCGTGAACGGCCGGCTGATTCGCGACCGACTGATGCTGCATGCGCTTTCGAGCGCTTATCACAATCTGATGCCGCCGGCGTGTTATCCGTTCGCGCTGCTGTTTCTCGATTGCGACTGCGAAGAGGTGGACGTGAATGTGCATCCGTCGAAGACGGAAGTGCGGTTCCGGCATCAATCGTGGGTGCACGATTTTGTGCGCGATGCGGTGCGGGAACAGTTGATGCTGTCGCGGCCCGCGCCGTCGTTCAGCCCGGCGCCGCAGCCGGCGGCGGCGCGTTGCCGTATTCGGATTTCTCGCAGATGCTGCAGAACGAAACGGCGGGCGCATCGCTGCCGGCTACGGTGCCGGAGTACACTCTGCATCCGACGGCGCCGCCCGCCGGGCGATTCGATTTCGGCAATGGCGCGATCGCGGTCAATGCAGCCGAGCTAAAGGAAGAGCCGCTGCAGCTGCGCGTGCCGGATACGCATGGCGGATTTCCCGGCGGGCACGTTCCGCGCCGAACACAGCATGACGCGCGGCATGATACGGCGAACTGCGGCCGCTGGGGCAACTGCACAACAGCTTCATCATCGCGGCGGGCAGCGACGGGCTCTGGATCATCGATCAGCATGTGGCGCACGAGCGCATTCTGTTCGAGCAGGTGCTGTCGCAGCAGGCCGCGGGGCGCGTCGAAGTGCAGCATCTGCTGATGCCGGTGATTCTGCAGCTGACTCCCGAGCAGCAGATCGAATATGCGCGGATTGCCGATGAGCTGCACAATTCCGGGTTCGAGACGGAGCCGTTCGGGAACCGCACGATCGCGGTGAAGGCGGCGCCGGCCGCGGTGGGGCAGGGAGATCTGGAGCGCGTGATTTTCGAAATTCTGGAAATCGCCGAGAACGAACTGCGCAGCGTTTCGCTTTCGGATCTGCGGCGCGGGATTGCCGCATCGATCGCGTGCCGGGCGGCGATCAAGATCAATACGCCGCTCGATCAGCGCAAGATGGAGTGGATGCTGCGCACGCTGGCGCGCGACGGATTATCCGATGGCTTGCCCGCACGGGCGGCCGGTCGCGCTGCAATACAGCACGCGGGACATCCTGAAGTCGTTTCATCGAATTTAGAGAAACTTATGGAACTGCGACAACTGGGTAAATCGGGACTGCAGGTTTCCGTGCTTTCATACGGCACCGGGACATTCGGCGGGCGTGGCGATCTCTTCCGCGCCTGGGGAACCACGGAGGTGGATGAAGCGCGCAAACTGGTCGACATCTGCCTCGAAGCGGGCGTCAATCTGTTCGACACCGCGGACGCCTATTCGGCGGGCCGGTCGGAAGAGGTTCTGGGCGAGGCGGTCAAGGGCCGTCGCGATCGGGTGTTGATCGCGACGAAGGCGTTTTTTCGAACCGGTCCGGGCGCGAACACGGGCGGCACGTCGCGTCATCATCTGATCGCCGCCTGCGAGGCCAGTCTCAAGCGGTTGGGAACGGACTATATCGACCTGTTTCAGATGCATGGGTTCGATGCGCTGCCGCCGGTTGACGGAAACGCTGCGCGCGCTGGACGATCTGGTCACGGCGGGGAAAGTGCGTTACATCGGCGCATCCAATTATTCGGGATGGCACCTGATGAAGTCGCTCGCCGAGAGCGACCGTTATGGGTGGTCGCGGTATATCGCGCATCAGGTTTACTATTCGCTGATCGGCCGCGAGTACGAGTGGGAGTTGATGCCGCTCGGATTCGATCAGGGAGTGGGCGCGCTCATCTGGAGCCCGCTGGGGTGGGGCCGGCTTACGGGGAAAATTCGCCGGGGCCAGCCGATTCCCGAAGGCAGCCGTTTGCCCGCGACCGCGCAGTACGGGCCCTCCGGTGGATGATGAGCTTCTTTATAAGGTAGTCGAAGTTCTCGATGCTTTGGCGGCAGGAAACCGGCAAGACCGTCCCGCAGATTGCGCTGAACTGGCTATTGCAGCGGCCTACGGTTTCATCGGTGATCATGGGGGCACGGAACGAGGAGCAACTGCGCGAGAATCTGGGAGCGACCGGATGGAATCTGACGGCGGAGCAGGTGGCGCGGCTGGATTCGGTCAGCAAGGTGACGCCGGTTTATCCTTACTGGCACCAGCGGCAGACCGCTTCCGACCGCAATCCGCCCCTGGTGAAATAGTTACTTCAGGGCGTCTTCGACCAGGCGCTTCTGTTCTTCGGCGTGGCGTTTGCGCGAGCCGACAGCCGGGCTGGCATTCTTCACGCGTCCGGCGTAATGGATCACGCGATTGAGGCCCTTGAAATAGCCGAACATGAAGCGCCACGCGCCCATGTTGCGCGGCTCTTCCTGGCACCAGACGAGATCCGCGTCCGGGCTGTAGCGGGCCAGCACGTTGACGACTGTCTGCTCGGGGAACGGATAGAGCTCTTCGACCCGCACCAGCGCGACATCCTCAATCTTCCTCGCTTCGCGCGCGGCGACCAGATCGTAATAAACCTTGCCGGTGCAGAACACGACTTTGCGCACGCGGGTCGGGTCGAGCGAGTCGCCGATCACTTCGCGGAACGACCCGTTGGTCAGTTCGCTGAAGCTCGAAACCGCGGCGGCAGACCGCAGCAGGCTCTTCGGCGTGAAGAGCACCAGCGGCTTGCGCGCCGTGGCCATCTGCCGCCGCAGAATGTGGAAGTACTGGGCGGGCGTGGAGCAGTTGGCGACGCGGATATTGTTTTCCGCGCAGAGTAGCAGGAAGCGCTCCATGCGGGCGCTCGAATGCTCCGGACCCTGCCCTTCATAGCCATGCGGAAGCAGCATGACGAGGCCGCTGACCTGGCTCCATTTCTGCTCGGCCGTGGTGATGAACTGATCGATGATGATCTGCGCGCCGTTGGAGAAATCGCCGAACTGCGCTTCCCACAGCGTCAGGGTCTGCGGATCGGAAACGCTGTATCCGTATTCGAAACCGAGCACGCCGAATTCGCTGAGCGAACTGTCGTAGACGTTGAACGCGCGCCTGGTTTTCGTCCATGTGCTGCAGCGGAATATAGCGATGGCCATCCTCGAAATCGTAGAAAGACAAGATGGCGCTGGCTGAACGTGCCGCGGCCGGAATCCTGTCCGCTCAGACGAACCGGAACGTTCTCGAGAACGAGACTGCCGAATGCGATGGCTTCGGCGAAGGCCCAGTCGACCGGGCCGTCTTTGGCGAGCGTTTCGCGCCGCTTCTTGACGAATCCTTCGAGCTTGGGATGAATGTGGAAAGAGGCCGGCAGGAACGTGATGCCATCGACCACGCGCTCCAGCATATCGCGCGAAATCGCGGTGGAAGAATACGCCGGCGCGGGCGCGATCGACGGGCTGCAGCACCCACGGGCCGGCGGCCTTATTGGCATCGAACGCGGCATTCAGACGGTCGGAAATCTTCTTCCGGCTGGCGTCCACCTCGAGCCGCGCGTGAGAACCTTCGCGGCGGCCAGATGCTGGCCGTAGAGCACGGCGACGGAAGGATGTTCCTTGATCGTCCGATACATCACCGGCTGCGTGTAGGCCGGGTCGTCGCCTTCGTTGTGGCCGTGACGCCGGTAGCAGATCATGTCGATCACGACGTCGCGCTTGAACTGCTGGCGGTAATCGAACGCCAGCCGCAGCACGCGCAGCGCGGCCTCGGGATCGTCGCCGTTGACGTGGAAGATCGGCGCCTGCACCATGCGCGCGATATCGGTCGCGTAGGCGGTGGAGCGCGAATCTTCCGGCAGCGTGGTGAAGCCGATCTGGTTGTTGATGACGAAGTGGATGCGTTCCGCCGGTGCGAATAGCCGTCGAGCTGCGAAAGATTCAGCGTCTCGGCGACAACGCCCTGGCCGGCAAAAGCGGCGTCGCCGTGAACGAGAAGCGGCAGAACGCGCGTGCGCTGGCGGTCGCCGAGCCGGTCCTGTTTGGCGCGGACCATGCCTTCGACGACCGGATTCACGGCTTCGAGATGGCTCGGATTGGCGGCCAGCGAAACCACGATTTCCTTGCCCGACGGAGAGCGGTGAAGGCCGCTCGCGCCGAGATGGTATTTCACGTCGCCCGAACCCTGCGCGGACGAGGGATCGATGTTGCCTTCGAATTCGGAGAAGATCTGGCCGAGCGGCTTGCCGATGATGTTGGCGAGCACGTTGAGACGGCCGCGGTGGGCCATGCCGATCACGATTTCCTGGGCATCTTGCATCGGCGGCAAGATCGGCGAGGTCGGCAAGAATCGCGATGGTGGTTTCCGCGCCTTCGAGCGAGAAGCGCTTCTGGCCGATATAGCGGCGATCGAGGAAAGTGTTCGAACTCTTCAGCCTCGAGGAGATTGTCGAGGACGCGCAGTCTCTCTTCCTTCGAGAGCCGGAAAGCGTGCTCAGGGCGCTTCCATGCGTTCCTGCAGCCAGATCTTTTCCTCGGGCCGCTGGATGTACATGTACTCGCAGCCGATCTTGCCGCAATAGGTTTCGCGCAGCACGTCGACCATTTCGCGCAGCGTGGCCTGCTTGCGGCCGCCGAAAGCGTGGGTGAGCGAATCGGTATAGAAATGGCGGTCGAGATCCCAGATGGTGAGGCCGTAGGTGAGGGGGTCGAGTTCGGGATTGTAGGCGGGCTCGTCGCCGAGCGGATCGAGATCGGCCATCAGGTGGCCGCGCACGCGGAAAGCGTTGACGAGGTGAATGACCGCGGCTTCCTTGACGATCTCGATCGAAGGCTCGGGCACCGGCGCGAGCGCGGCCGGAACTTTGTCCGGCGCCCATTTCACCGGGTTATAGGGGACGTGCAGGGCTTCGAAGATTTCCTCGTAGAAGTTCTCTTCGCCATCGAGCAGCGACTGCATCGTGCCGAGGAACATGCCGGATTCCGCGCCCTGAATGATGCGGTGATCGTAGGTGCAGGTCACCGACATCACCTTGCTGATGCCGAGCGACGCGATCGACTTCCGGCGAGACGCCGCGATATTCGGCGGGGTAATCCATCGCGCCGACCGCGATGATCGCGCCCTGTCCGGAGACCAGGCGCGGCATGGACGCCATGGTTCCGACCGTGCCGGGATTCGTCAGCGAGATGCTGGTGCCCTGGAAATCCGGCGGGACTGAGTTTGCCGTTGCGGGCGCGGACGACGAGGTCGTCGAACGCGGCCATATATTGCGCGAAGGCCATGGCGCCGGCGTTCTTGATATTGGGGACGAGGAGGCTGCGCGCGCCGTTTTTGCCCGCGACGTCGATCGCCAGTCCGAAGTTGATTTCGTTCTTGACCACGCGGAACAATTCGCCCGCGGCATTCGATGCGAACGCGTGATTCAGCGCGGGATTGGCCTTGACGGATTTCACGATCGCCCAGCCGATCAGGTGCGTGTAGGAAACCTTGCTCTTGCCGAGCAGCGCGCGGTGATGATTGATCAGGCGGCGGTTTTCGTCGATGACTTTGACGGGGATGATGCGCTGCGAGGTGGCCAGCGGAATGGTGGCGCTGATCGCCATGTTCTCGGCGATGCGGGCGGATACGCCGCGCAACGGCATGAGCTCTTCGGAGCCGGAGAGGACGGGCTCGATCGCCGGAGGTTCGGCGACGGCAACGGCGGATTCAGTGTGGCTTACGCCGTTTCCATTGCCTGTGCGGCCATTGGCTTTCGCGAGTCGCGACGCCGTTGGAGCCTTCGTGCTCGAAAACGTCTTTCCAATCGGAATCGACGGAGGTCCGATCGTGATGATATTGCTGCAGCAGCTCTTCTTCGAGCCACGCATTTATGCCCGACTGTGGGCCTGGGTTTGCCATACGGAGGGAGACTTAACTTTCACTCTGATTGTACCGGACGCAGTTCTGCGGTCGCCTGCTGCAAAAGGTTAACGCAGACGGCTCGGACCGTCTGCGCCACCAACACATCGCGTCGCTGAGTCTAAACGACTGAAAGTCGCCTGAAGTGTGTGGCGCACGCATTCGGGGAAGAAACGGGTGTCGAGAAAAGTCTCGACACGGCACGCTGGAGAGCGTGCGCCACATCGCTCAGAGCAAAGGTGAAACCTGCCCCAAAGCGGTGGGTTTGGACCCGGCGATGGATAGGAGCGCTCCACTGCCCGCCGCACCAAGCACGGTATCAGGCGGGCTCCTGAAATAAGTTCCACACGCAGTGGGAAAAGGCGGTAAGTTAATGAAATGGCAGGTATGGAAAATATTTTCAGCCGAAGAGATTTCGGCGCTTTGGCGATGGCTCTGGCGACGCAATCGAAGCGCCTCTCCGCCGCCCCGAGTCTCGACGCCGCGCTCCACGAAAGCATGATGCGGCGAAAGATCCCGGCCGTGGCCGCGATGGCGGCGACGGCGGACAAGGTCACTTACTCGGGCGCGTTCGGAAAGCGCGATGCTTCGTCGGGCGTCGACGTGAAGCCGGACTCCATCTTCACCATCGCCTCGATGACCAAGGCCATTACGACCACGGCCGCGATGCAGCTGGTGGAGCAGGGGAAAATCGAACTGCACGAGCCGGCTTCGAAATACCTGGCGGAACTGGCGAAGCTCAACGTCCTCGAGGACTTCGACAGCGCGGGAAAACCGAAGCTGCGGCCGGCGGCGAAACCGGTCACGCTGCATCATCTTCTGACGCATACGTCGGGTTTCGCCTACTCCGTCTGGGACGGGAACATGCAGAAGTATGAAGCGTTCAACAAGAATGCGGCGGCGGACGCGGTACCGCCGCTGATCTTCGAGCCGGGTACGCGCTGGCAATACGGCACCAGTGTCGACTGGGCCGGCAAGGTGGTGGAGGCGGTCAGCGGGCTGACTCTCGAACAGTATTTCCAGAAGAACATTCTGCAGCCGCTGGGCATGAAAGATACCGGATACATTTTCCCGCCGGAGAAATTCGATCGTCTGGTGGGCGAATACCGTCGCCAGCCCGATGGCTCGATGAAGGAAGACAAGAGGACCGTGCCCAGCGTTCCGAAGACTTTCGGCGGTGGCGGCGGATTGTATTCAACCGCGCCGGACTATGTGCTTTTCATGCAGATGATTCTGAATCACGGTAAGGGGCCGCACGGCCAGATCCTGCAGCCGCAGACGGTGGCGATGATGACGACGAACCAGATCGGGGACATCAGCGCGGGGAAACTGAAGACGGTCTCGCCCGCGATTTCGAGCGATGTCGATTTTCATCCGGGCGCAGTCGACGGGTTTACGTACGGATTCCTGATCAACAAGACCGCGTACACGGGCGGGCGTTCCGCGGGCAGCCTGGCGTGGGCGGGGATCGCGAACACATATTACTGGATCGATCCGAAGCGGTCGCTGTGCGGGGTGGTGATGATGCAGTTCCTGCCGTTTGCCGATTTCCAGGGTGTCGGATTATTGACCGACTTTGAGAAAGCTGTGTACGCGGCGTAGGGCCGCTCGACGGTGCCCGACTCCGCGCTGTTGACGATCGATGTGCAGGAAGATTTCGCGCGGCTGATTCCAGGGACGCGGGAATGCGCGTCCGCGATGCGCAACGCGGATCTCTGCCGGCGGGAATCGATTCGCGGCGGTAGCAGTCTGGTTGCACCGGGGAGCGACGGCGCCGAGCTGCTGGCCGATCTCAAGCCCGATCGGCTCGCGCGGCTTGACGCAGACCTGTTGATGAAAGGCGGCTTTCAGGAGTTGGGGAAGAACGAATGGGCGATGTACAAACCGCGCTGGGATGCGTTTCACGGCACACCGCTCGAGGCGCATCTGCGCGGGCTCGGAGTCGCGACGGTCAGCGTGGTGGGGTGTAATTTCCCGAACTGCCCGCGCGCGACAATTTATGGAGCGGGTATGCGCGACTTTCGGGTGGCCGTTTTCCCCGAGGCGATATCCGGCATTTACGACAGGGGCCTCGAAGAACTGGCGAATATCGGGGTCGAGGCGATGAGGTGCGACGATGTTTGAACGCTATACCGAACAGGCCCGCCGCTCAATTTTTTTCGCGCGTTGGGAAGCGAGCCAGTTCGGTTCGCCATACATCGAGCCGGAGCATCTTCTGCTCGGGTTGATGCGGCATATTCATTTGCCGGGCGACGCGATCCGCGCCGATATCGCGCAGACGATTCCGCGGGGCGAGCGGACGTCGACCTCGGTCGATCTGCCGATCTCCGGGTCGCTGAAGCGAGCGCTGGCCCACGCCGCGCAAGAGGCTGAACAGTTGGGCCATCAGCACATCGGGGTGGAGCATCTGCTGCTGGGATTGATGGTGGAGGATCCGGATTCCGTTGTGCCGGGCCTGCTCCGGAAACACGGGGTCGACCGGGCCATGGCGCTGCGCGGCAGAGAGGACGCGCCCGCCGAAGACCCGCAGGACCGCAATAACCTGAAGGCTCTTGTCGAGCGCCTTCCGAGCCAATTCGTCAAACCTGCAATTCGTATGATCGAGCATCTGCAGACGCGGCCCGGAACAGGTGTTGGCTGGGCCGGCGGAGGCGCTGGCGGCGCCTGGAGCCGAGCCTGGGGGATCGACTCAGCGCGCCCGATGCGCCAGGGCCGCCGTTCCTTCACGCGAATCGAGGATGGCGTCGAAGTCGTCGAGAGTCATCACCTGCGCGAGGGTCATCAGATCAGACTGATCGAACGGTTTCGCCTAAGCGAAGACGGCAAGACGCTTTCATACACGCAGGAAATCACCGGCCCGGGAAAATCCGAACAACATACAATCGATTTCGACGTTTCGTAAAAATGCGGAAGGATTCCGGCCAGCGATGCGTCGAACAGAGGATCTGTGTCGATGGTGGTGGAAGAGACCGAGAGAGCACTCGTTGAAGGATGCCAGCGCGGCGATGCCGACGCTTTTCGCGGGCTCTTCGAGAGATATAAAGACAGGGTCTATTCGGTCGCGCTTCGCTACAGCGGGGATCCTGCGATCGCGCAGGATATCTCACAGGACACCTTCCTGAAGCTGTTTTCGGCCATTGGAAGTTTCCGGGGAGAGTCGGGTTTCGAATCCTGGCTTTACCGGCTGGTGGTGAACCGGTGCTTCGACCAGAAGCGCGGGGCGCGAAGACTGATGCCGCTGCTCGATGAGTTGTTATCGGCCCTTCACTCGCCGGATCGGAGTGTCCTTGATGAAGTCCTGCGGTCCGAGGTGAGCGCGCAGGTGGGGTCGGTGGTGGCGGGTTTACCGCCGGAACAACGCATCGTGGTCATACTGCGGTATACGCAGGGGCTGTCTTACGAGGAGATCGCCGGCATTCTGGGGTGTTCGACGGGGACGATCGGGTCGCGCCTCAACCGGGCTCATCGCGCGATCGGACGGCGGCTGAGCCACCTTGCCACGAAGAGGAGGACGGTATGAACGAACCCGCGCCTTCACCGGGACGCTACGCGGGGCTGGAGCGGGAACTGGGCCGTCAGCTCGCGCCGGTGGCCGCGCCAGAAGCGTTGTGGGACAGGATTCAGGAACCGCGGCGGTCTGTTGTGCGCGGTTTACCGGTTGCGTGGATCGCCTGGCCGGCAGCCGCGGTGGTGGTGTCGATCGTTTGCGCGGGGGTGTTCTGGAAAGTGAATCACCCACGCGAGCCGCTGGCGGAACTGCCCCCCGCATCGAAGAACTTCGATTTCCGATCCAGCGATTTCGGCGCGATCCGAAAATGGGTGAAGACGGAATCGAACATTGACATCGACATGCCCGACGGCTCGTCGGCGGCGGCCGCGGCGCCGGTGCTGCTGCTCGGCGTGCGTTTGATCCGGTTCCGCGGACGGCCTTCGGCGGCGATCGATTACCGTGTCGGGGAAGGCACCGCCACGCTGGTTGTTTCAGGTAAGGGGGCCGGTCTCAACGCGAATGCGGAAATGGGGAAGCATCTGTTTTCGGCCACGAGAGCGGCGGGGAACGAGCGCCTGATTTCGTGGAGTATGCGGAACCAGAATTACACGATCGCATTTTCGGGCGCGAAGGACCTGCGCGGCGGGTGCCTGTTGTGCCACGCGAACAGCCGGGGCATGATTACGGTTAACTGAACAACTACCGGCTCAAGACTCTTGCCTACGCCTGGCGCATTCGGGGAAGAAACCGGTGTCGAGAAGAGTCTCGACACGGCACGCTGAGAGCGTACGCCACATCGGTCTAAGCGAAGGCGGTGGGTTTACCAAGCGGAGCACGCGCAGCTTCGCTTTTGTGGCATAACTAATTGTGATGAAGAAAGTCTACGGAGCGCTGGGCGTGCTGCTGGTCGCGGTTGCCTGGGCGGGAATAATCCACGCGCAGTCGATCGGGACGCCTTCGACCGAAAGCATCGATATTGCGCCGGACCGCGGGGCGGCCGGGATGTCGCGGTGGCTGCGCGCTCTGCAGACGAGAGCCAGTCTGATCATGGTGACCGCGCATCCGGACGATGAGGATGGCGGCATGCTCACTTACGAGACGCGCGGCCTGGGCGCCCGCGTCTCGATGCTCACGCTCAATCGCGGCGAGGGCGGCCAGAACGTGATGGCGATGGATCTCTACGATGCGCTGGGTCTGACCCGCACGGAAGAGCTTCTGGCGGCCGATCGGTACCTGGGAGTGGAGCAGTATTTCACGCGCGCGGTGGATTACGGATTTTCGAAAACGCGCGAAGAAGCGCTGGAGAAATGGGATCACGAGCGAGTTCTTTCCGATGCGGTGCGGGTGGTACGCATGGTGCGGCCTTTGGTGATTACGTCGGTGTTCATTGGCGCGGCCACCGACGGGCACGGCAATCATCAGGTGGCGGGCCAGATGGCGCAGGAGGCATTCGTTGCGGCGGGCGACCCGACGCGTTTCCCGGAGCAGATTCGCGAAGGATTGCGGCCATGGTCGCCGCTGAAGGTTTATGCGCGAGTCCCCAACTTCAATGTGACGCCGGAGGGGATGTACGATTCGGCCATCGATAAATATGTGCCGGTGAAATTCTTCGATTATGTGACTCAGAAATGGACGGAGACGCGGCCCACCGCTACGCTCGAGATTCAGGAAGGGCAGCCCGCTCCGGCGGCCGGTTTAACGTTCCTGCAGATTGCGCGCGAGGGTCTGGGGTTGCAGAAGACACAGAACGGCGGCGGATTGGTGCCGGCGCCCGCGCCACAGAATACGTCCTATCACCGCTATGGGTCGCGCGTGGCTTTGCCGGGTCAGGGCGCGGCGGATCATGAGACGTCGTTCTTCGATGGCATCGATGTGTCAGTGGGCGGGATTGCGACGCTCGCCCAGGGCGATGCGCAGTTTTTAAGGGATGGGCTTGGTGCGATCGCGCGCGACGCGGCGGATGCGATGCGGCAGTTCACACCGGATCATCCGGTTGCGATTGCGCCCGCTCTGGCTGCGGGCTTGAAAGCCACGCGAGCGCTCGTCGCACAGGTTGAGGCCAGTGGACTCGCTGAGCCAGGGAAGAGCGACGTCGCATTCGAATTAGGCGTGAAGGAAAGGCAGTTCCAAAGGGCGCTAGCGGCAGCGCTTGAGGTTTCTTTGCAAACGTCCGTCGGAACCGGCGGCGGGGGACGCGCCGGTCGCGGCGGCGGAAGGGGCGCACAACCAACGACCACAGCCGAAACGGCCCCGCCTACCGCACCGCCAAACGGCGGAGCGCAGCCCGCGCCCAGCTTCACGATCGCGATTCCCGGACAGGGGTTCAATGTCGAAGGCCGGATTTTCAACGAAAACGCCGAACCGCTGACAATCGACCGTATGGAAGTTCTGGCATCCGACGGGAAGAACTGGGATATCCGCGCAACCGACGCCGCTCCGGTTCATGAGGTCCCGCCGGGCAAGGAAGGACAGTGGCGTTTTGCGGTCACCGTACCTGCCGATGCGGCTCTCACGCGCCCGTACTTCTCGCGCCCCGACGACGAGCAACCTTATTACGATATTCTGGACGAGCGTTATCGGAATCTGCCGCGCGCACCTTATCCGCTGTCACTCCGGGCCACGCTGACTTACAACGGCGTTCCGTTTACGATCGAGCAGACGGTTCAGACAAGCGAACGGATATCGGGAATCGGCGCGGTATCGAATCCCCTGTTAGTAGGGCCGGCGATTTCGGTTACGGTATCGCCTTCGGCCGGCGCCATTCCGATGGGCTCGAAGTCTTTTGCATTCGCCGCGACGGTGCACACCAACGTTAAAGGCCCGGCACAAGGGGTGTTGCGGCTGAAACTGCCGCAGGGCTGGCGGTCGGCGCCGACGGAAGCGGCTTTCTCATTCGCGCGCGATGGCGAGGACCAGACGATCGTGTTTTCGGTCACGCCGGACCAGGTGAACGCAACTGAATATAATATCGTCGCGGTCGCCGAATACAAAGGGCAGACTTATCAGGAGGGTTACCATATGGCCGGTTATCCCGGTATCAGACCCTATCCTCTTTACCGGCCCTCCACTTATAAGGCTGTGGGAGTGGAAGTCAAGACCGCCCCTGGACTGCACATAGGATTTCTGCCCGGTACGGGCGACGACGTACCGAAGGCGCTCGAGAACCTGAATCAGAACGTAAGAGTGCTGGCCGAATCGGACCTGACGCAGGGCGACCTGAGCGGCTATGACGCGATCATTCTGGGAGTGCGGGCTTACGCGGTGCGCAACGACCTGAAAGCGGCCAACGCGCGTCTTCTCGATTATGTGAAGAATGGCGGCGTGCTGATTGTTCAGTACAATCTGCAGGGCTTTGACAGCGGCTACGGCCCTTATCCGCTCACGCTGGGAAACAACCCGCAGAAGGTGGTGGATGAAAATTCGCCGGTAAGGTTTCCCGACCCGGGGAATCCGGCGTTCGCGTGGCCAAACAAGGTTTCGGAAGCCGATTTCAAAGGCTGGGTGGAGGAGCGCGGGCATGGTTTCATGCGCACATGGGATTCCCACTATCAGCCGCTGGTCGAGACGCACGATCCCGATCAGGATCCCCAGGAAGGCGGCCTCCTGCTCGCGCGCTATGGCAAGGGCTTTTATGTCTACGACGCGTTCGCGCTCTACCGGCAACTGCCTTCGGGCGTGCCAGGGGCTTACCGGCTGCTGGGAAACCTGGTCAGTCTGAGCAAGAATCCGGCCTGGAAGTAGGCTCAGGCGATCCGGATGGAGTTGGCGCCACAGCGCCGGCATTGGGCGAGTTTAATGAAGCCCAGAAGCGGATTCCGGCGATTGCCCGGTCTGCCAAGCTGAAATCCACAGCGCCAGCAGGAACGCGCAAACAGATAACGGCGGGTGGCCCACAAGGCCAGAGTGACGATGAGGATAGCGAAAACCGGCGCGGCCGCGTGGAGGAAATCGTCCAATCGGGTTATCGTAACATTCGATCGTGTTAACCCTTGCCGCACCGACGCGTATATACCGGGCAGAGGGGAATTTTGAACAGAATGATACGAACACGGATGACGTGGTTCCTGCCGCTGGCGCTTCTGGTTCTCTCGGGGCTTCCCGGACGGGGACAGGTTCCGCCAGCACCGGCGGCGCTGGAACCGCCTGACGCGCAACGCGCCCGTGGGGAATTGTTTCAACTGATGCAGCGCTATCCGCCCGAACTGCGAAATGTGCTCTCGCTCGACCCCGCTCTTCTCGGCAATCAGAGTTATCTTGCGCCTTATCCGGCGCTCGTGAGCTTTCTGAATGAGCATCCGGAAATCGCGCGAAACCCATCGTTCTACCTTGGCCCCGCCTTCAATCCCAATCGGGACAGCCAGTCGCAGGTGGTGGAGGCATGGCACAGTGCGATTTCAGACTTCGAGACCCTGATCGGGTTCATCGCGGCATTTATCCTCATCGGCTGGCTCACCCGGAACCTGATGGACTACCGGCGCTGGATCAGGCAGAACAAGGTTCAGACGGAGGTACATACCAAGCTTCTCGACCGGCTCACCGGAAACGACGAGTTGCTTGCTTATATCCAATCTCCCGCCGGTGCGAAGTTCCTGGAGTCTTCGCCGATTACACTGGATGCCGGCGCACGCAACGTGGGCGCCCCGTTGGGGCGGATTCTGTGGACCATACAGGCGGGCGTAGTGTTGGCGGCGGGCGGGACGGGCCTGCTGGTGGTAGCCGCAAGAATGACAGACGATATGGCGCAGGGGTTTCACGCGCTGGGTATTCTCGGAGTCGCGCTGGGCGTTGGGTTCGTGGTTTCGGCGATAATTTCTTTCATGCTTTCCCGTCATCTGGGACTGGTGGAAATACCGCCGCGCGCGCGGGCGTGACGATGCGCGGACCTGTCTTTGGCCAATATGTTTCGTGAATTCACCTTTACGGATGTCGACCGCATCGCCATTGCCGACGCCTCCGCGGGCTTCGTGATGGACGAGGAGACGTTCCGCGCGTTCTACGACCGTACGGCGCGTGGAGTGTGGGTTTATCTGACGCGCGTGACGGGCGATCGCCAGATGGCGGACGATCTCTTACAGGAGACGTTTTATCGGTTTCTGCGCGCGGCGGCTACGCACGACAGCGAAATTCACCGGCGCAATTCGCTCTATCGGATCGCCACCAACCTGGCACGCGACGCGCGGCGGCGCAATATGATCCGGCCTTTCACCAGCGTCGAGGGCGACGATATCGAGCGGGTGCCCGCGGGCGATCAGGCGGGCGCGACAGAGCGAGTCACCGAGGTCACGCTGGCCATGTCCCGTCTGAAACCGCGCGAGAGGGCGATGCTGTGGCTGGCGTACGCCGAGGGCGCGTCGCATCGCGAGATAGCCGACGTGCTGGGGCTGAAACCAGCGAGCATGAAACTGCTGTTGTTTCGCGCGAGGCATAAGCTGGCCGAACTGCTGGGTGGAGGCAAGCGATGAGTTTCAGCGAATGCCGGTTCGAAGAAGAGGTGCTGGCGGGTCGCGTGGATGCGGAATTATGCGCACACCTGGAGCAGTGCGCGAGTTGCGCGGAACTGGCAACCGTAGCGGCGGCGATCGGCGAGGCACGGGATGCGATCCCCGGTGCGGTGACGATTCCGGATTCGGGGCGCGTGTGGCGGGTTGCTCAGCTTCGGGCGCGCCGTGAGGCGATAAAGGATGCGGGCCGCCCGATCACGGCGGCTCATGTGATCGCACTGGCATGTGCCGCGGGCCTCGCCGGAGCTTGCTTCGGAGCCACTTCGGCGTGGTTCCAGGCGGCACTGAGCCGGGCCGGATCGAGGTTTGCGTTTGTTCCTTCCGCGGCCCAGCTCGTGATCGAGCACGGCATGCTCGCCGCCGGCTTGGCGGTGATGTTGTTCCTGGTGCCTGCGGCGATTTATCTCGCGATGGGCCGGGATTAGAAAACCCTCGCGACCATGCGGCTGCTAGCCTGGTTAGGCAGGCATGGTCTCCTTTTCCAATATCAATAAGCAGTACGGCAGGCAGCTGGTTTTCGTCGACGCGTCCTTTCAGCTGAATCCGGGTGAGAAAGTCGGTCTGGTCGGGCCGAACGGGTCCGGGAAGACTACGCTCTTCCGCATGATCGTGGGCGAAGAATCGCCCGACGAGGGGGAGGTTTCGGTTCCGAAGAGGCTGACCATCGGCTATTTCCGTCAGGACGTGGAAGAAATGCAAGGCCGGACAGTGGTCGACGAAGCCATCGCGGGCAGCGGACGCGTGGGCGATCTGCATCACGAGCTGGAAGCGCTGCAGCATGCGATGGAAGATCCGGCCCGGGCCGACGAAATGGACCGCATCCTCGCGCGGTTCGGCGAGGTGCAGGAAGAATACGAGCACCTTGACGGCTATGCGCTCGAGGCGCAGGCCCGCGAGGTGCTGCACGGCCTCGGATTCAAAGACGACCAGATCGATGGCGACGTCGGCGCGCTCTCGGGCGGATGGAAGATGCGCGTGGCGCTGGCGCGCGTGCTGCTGGGCAGGCCGGATGTGCTGCTGATGGACGAACCGACCAACCATCTCGATCTCGAATCCATCATCTGGCTGGAGCAGTTTCTGAAAACGTTTCAGGGCGCTCTGCTCATGACATCGCACGACCGCGAATTCATGAACAGGTTAGTCACGAAGATCGCGGAGATCGACGCGGGCGAGATCATCGCGTATTCGGGCAACTACGATTTCTACGAGCGCGAGCGGGCGATCCGCGAGACGAATCAACAGGCGGCGTTCGCCCGTCAGCAATCGATGCTGGCCAAAGGAACAGCGCTTCATCGATCGTTTCAAAACGCATGCGGCCAAGGCGGCGCAGGTGCAGAGCCGCATCAAAGCTCTGGACAAGATCGAGAAGATCGAGTTGCCGAAGAAGCGGCAGGTGGTGAGGTTCGATTTCCGCGTGCCGCCGCGCTCGGGCGATCTGGTGGCGGTGATCGAGGATGTCGACAAGAGCTACGGCCCGCGGGTGATTTACCAGAGGTTCAGCCTGACTATTCGGCGGGGCGAGCGATGGGCGGTGATGGGCAGGAATGGCGCGGGCAAGACCACTTTGCTCAAGATGATCGCCGGGGCTTCCACGCCCGACGCGGGAAGCGTGCGGTTGGGCGCGAGCCTGAATATGGCGTACTTCGCGCAGCAGTCGCTGGATGTTCTCGACGCGGATCTGACCGTGATCGAACAGCTGCAGAGCGATTTTCCGCAGGATGGCCTGGGTTCGCTGCGGTCGCTCGCCGGGGCGTTTCAGTTTTCGGGGGATGACGTGGACAAGAAGATCCGGTCGCTTTCGGGCGGCGAGAAATCGCGGCTCGCCATGGCGCGGCTGCTTTATAATCCGCCGAATTTTCTGGTGCTCGACGAGCCGACCAACCATCTCGATCTGGCCACCAAGGAAATGCTGATCGAAAAACTGAAGGATTTCGAAGGCACGATGATTTTCGTGTCGCATGACCGCGTTTTTCTGCGCGGGCTGGGCTCGCGGGTTCTGGAGCTGGGCGGCGAGAGCGGCATGGAACGGCAGCCGCGGGTTTATCCGGGTTCTTATGCGGAGTATGTTCAGGCGATCGGGCATGAAGCGCCCGGCATTTACGCGTAGCCCTTCTGCCGCTGCCGATTTATCTTCAGCCGCTATACTCAGATTTCCGTGTTTCACAATCTGGAAAAACAAATTCATGCGGCGTTCCGCGATCGTCTTCGGGCGCAGTTCGGGGTCGACGCTGACTTCGCGCTGGAGCAGCCGCGCCAGGCTTCCTTCGGCGAGATCGCCGTGCCCATCGCGTTTCAACTGGCGAAGAGTCTGAAGCAGCCGCCGAAGAAAATTGCGGCCGATCTGGTGGCGGCTGTGGGAGAGATTCCGGGGGTCTCCGCGATGGAGAGTCGCGGGCAACGGATACATCAATATCCGCTTCGATCGCGGCGCGTATGCCGCTCGGTTGCTTGCGGGTGAAGACGCAGCCCCGGCCCCGTCCGGGGGCAAGGTCATCGTCGAGCACACCAATATCAATCCCAACAAAGCGGCGCATATCGGGCATCTGCGCAACGCCGTGCTGGGTGATACGTTCGCCCGGATGCTGCGCGCGCGCGGCAGCCATGTTGAAGTGCAGAACTATATCGACAACACGGGCGTGCAGGTTGCGGACGTGGTGGCGGGATTTCATTTCCTCGAAGAAAAAACCGGCCGCCGACGTCGGCGTTGCTGATGAACGGCGAGACGCCATTCGATTACATCTGCTGGGATCTTTACGCGCGAGTCTCGCAGTACTACAAAGATCAACCCGGATTCCCTCGCGTGGCGCGCGGAGACGCTGCACGCCATCGAAGCGGGCCAGGGCGAACTGGCGGAACTGGCGCATCTGGTGGCCGACACGATCGTCAACGCGCATCTCGCAACCATGCTGCGGCTGAACATTCAGTACGATGTGCTGCCGCGCGAGAGCGAGATTCTCCACCTGAAGTTCTGGGCCGCCGCGTTCGAGCTTCTGAAGGAGCGGAACGCGATTTATTTCGAGACCGAGGGCAAGAACAGCGGCTGCTGGGTGATGCCGTCCTCCGCTTTCCGCGGCGCGGATGAAGCCAACGAGGACAGCAAGGTCATCGTGCGTTCGAACGGCACGGTGACTTATGTCGGCAAGGACATCGCGTATCAGCTCTGGAAGTTCGGTCTGCTGGGGAAAGACTTTCATTACCGCCCTCTGACGCGCTATACCGACGGACACCAGGTCTGGGTTTCGACCGACGAGCCGCAGACGCATCAGGCACCGCACCAGCCCCGGCTTTCGGCCACGGGCACACGGTTTATAACGTGATCGATGTGCGGCAATCGTATCTGCAGGATGTGGTGGTGGCCGGGTTGAATGCTCTCGGATTCGGGGAGCAGGCCGAACGGTCGATCCACTTCTCGTATGAGATGGTCGCGCTCTCGCCGCGCTGCTGCGCCGATCTCGGCATCGACCTATCGGTCGAAGACGCGAAACGCCCCTACATCGAGGTTTCCGGCCGCAAGGGGCTGGGCGTCAAGGCCGACGATCTGATGGACAAGCTGATCGCGACGGCCATGATGGAGGTTGCGTCGCGCCATCCGGAAGACAACGCGGCGGCGCAGCGAAGCGATCGCGACCGAGATCGCGATGGGCGCGCTGCGCTACTTCCTGCTGAAGTTCACGCGCACTACCGTCATCGCTTTCGATTTTCAGGAAGCACTCAGCTTCGAAGGCGAAACCGGGCCTTACGTTCAATACGCGGCCGTGCGCGCGCGCAACATCTTCCGCAAGCTGGAAGAGCGGGGCGAGACGAAACCCGATTTCGCGGCCGGGCTGACGCGCGAAGCTCTGGCGCGCCAACTGGCGGCCGAGGAAGGCTGGCAGATATTGCTGGCGGCGTCGAAAGCCGATTCGGCGGTGGAGCGCGCGGTAACCGCCGGCGAACCGGCGCACGTGGCGAAGTACGCATTCCAGCTGGCGCAGACGTTCAATAATTTTTATCATCAGTATCCGGTGCTGGCCGAGCCGGATCCCGAGCGCAAGGTCTTCCTGCTCTGGATGACCGACTTCTTCCGCGCGCAACTTGAGCGCACGCTCGCGATCCTCGGCATCGCCGTCCCGCCTACATGTAGTCTGATAAGAGCGTAGTCTGACAAGAACATGTTACTCGCGCTCGACGCCGGCAATACCAACATCACGATCGGGATTTTCAGGAACGGCGAACTGATGGATCATCGCCGCCTGCGCACTGTCAGGGAGCAGACGTCCGACGAGTGGGGGATCCTGCTGATGAGCCTGCTGCGCTTTGCGGAGCTCGACCCGAAGGCGCTCGACGGCATCATCATTTCTTCCGTCGTGCCGCCCTTTGAACGGCGCCTCTGGCGGAGATGTCGCAGAGATATTTCGATACCGAAGCGATGTTCGTGACGGCGGAAACCGATACCGGCTTGAAGATTCTCTACGAGAATCCTTCGGAAGTGGGCGCCGACCGGATCGTGAACAGCGTGGCCGCGCTCCACAAATACGGCGGCCCGTGCGTCATCGTCGATCTGGGAACGGCCATTACATTCGATGCCATCTCGGCCAAAGGCCGAATATCTGGGCGGAATCATCGCGGCGGGCATCGGCATTTCGGCCGAGGCGCTTTTCAGCCGCACGGCGCGCCTGCCGCTGGTGGATTTCCGCAAGCCGTGCCGGGTGATCGGCACCAACACCGTGGCGAGCATGCAATCGGGTCTGTACTATGGCGCCATCGGGGCGATCGACGGGATGGTCGAGCGGTTGATCGAAGAGCTCGGGCCGGAGACGCGCGTCATTGCGACCGGAGGGCAGGCGGGGCTGATCGCGGGCGGATCGCGCTACATCCGGTACGTGGATGAAAACCTGACGCTGGACGGGCTCCGGCTGATCTGGGAACGCAGGCGCATTGGGCCATTGAAGTCGAGCAGGCCGCATTCAATTACTTCAACTATTTCACGGAAATCGAGGAACATTTTCAGCGCGTTCGCGGCACGAGCCTGTTTCTGCTTTCGCCGCTCGATTGGGCGCTGATCGAATCCTGGAAAAATTCCGGCGTCCCCTCGAAGCAGTGCTGCGAGGCATCGATCTGGCATTCGAAAAATGGCGCGCGAAGAGATCGCGCATCCAGATGGTGAATTCGATTGCATACTGCACGCAAGCCGTGATGACCGAGGCTCAGCGCATGGCCGATGGCGGCCAGCCGCGCGCGGAAAAGCCGGAAGCGGCGCCGTTCCCAGCCGACGAGCTGCGCGCGCTATATGGAGAGAAACGCCGCGGCCGATCCGCCGGGCGGATGGCGCGGAATTTCTTCCCATCGCCGATTCGCTCGATCAGATTGTCGCCGAACTGCCGGTGCTCTCCGCCGATCTGGAAGCGTTGGAGCAGCGCTTGACCGTTCTCGAGCAGAAACTGATCGCGATCGCACGCTCCGCGCCAATCCGAAAAGCAGGCTCTCGATGCCCGCCGGGACCTCGAAACGCACCTCCGCCCGTGGCGCAGCAAAATGACAGCGCCGCAGATTGCGATGCTGGAAACACAATTTCTGGACCGTGCAACGCTTGAATCTGCTGGACTTCCCCGCCTCAGCCTCTTTTATCTCAAGTAACTGCTATACTTGTGGGATCAAAAAAGTCTGACAAAACTAGTGACATCGAGTACGATTTCATGATAATGTTATCCAAGGCGAACGTTGTTGCCAGGGTCTTGAGTGCGCTCCTGAGCGACAAAATCCGGTAACTTTTGCGTACATCCGGTTCGTCATAATTAATGGGAAGGTGCCAGAACTACCTTCCGAGAGTTTTTCACAAGTGGCACTGCTTTCGGACGTGACTCATCCTCAAGTCCGGGCAAAAGGCGGTCCAGCCAGCAGGCGCACTCCTCCGAGCGTCTGATGGCTTTTTTGGTGAGACGGCAGGCACTCTCCTCCGGGTACCTGCCGTATTTTTTTTGATCCCACTTTTTTTGACCCCATCTTTTTCGGATTTGTATCTGTCGATACATAGTCCAAACCAGGTCAACCATCGATAATCTTGATGCGAGCGAGTCCTCCCGGCACACTCGTACCAGCGGTACCATTGGTGTCTAAGTCTAAATCACTTACGTTGCTCCTCTTGTTGTTTGTGCCCTTCGCCGTCGCCGCCAGCCTCCAGTCTGGCGGCGCGGTGGAGGGAATTCAGCGGTGATTTTCGGATGGAAGCACGAGAGGATATGCTGTCGCTCAGCGAAGATATCCGTCTGGCTCCGGTATGAGGCTACCTCCGCACCAGCCGACATGAAAAGGCTTTGGGCCGACGTTTCTTACAGAATGATCGAACTTCGCTCCGCGGCGAGGGCCGATACGACAATTGCCGCAACGCAGTTTTCCGCGCGCGGGAAGAATCGCTAGATAGAGCCTGCTGGAACTACTGTTAACCTGCCACACCGGATCGTTCGCAACCGAAAGGTTCGGTAGCCCGCGGCGCAAGACCATCGATTTCAAAAAATTACGCCGACCACTATACTTCCGCAGCACCAGGGCCGAATTCTTGCTCCCGAACGCGATGCAGTTCGCCAGCGCATATTCCGAGTCCAGCTTCCGGGCCACGTTCGGAATGTAATCCAGATCGCATTCGGGGTCCTGGTCGTCGAGATTAATGGTGGGCGGAGCGACGCCGTCGCGCATGCCAAGCAGCGTCGCAGCGACTCCGGCCGCCCCTGAAGCCCCTTGCGGATGCCCGATCAGGCTTTTCAGCGACGACCCCGCCATGCGATACGCGTGACCGTTGAACGCCAGCCTGGTGGCGCGCGTTTCAATCCGGTCGTTCAGTTCCGTCGAAGTTCCGTGGTAGTTGATGTAGCCGATCGCTTCCGGGCTCACTCCCGCGTCTTCCATCGCCATTTCCATGGTGCGGGCCGGTTCTTCGCCGCACTCTTCCAGCCGCACCCGGTGGTAAGGCTTCGCAGGTTGAAGCATAGCCGGCGATCTCGCCGTAGATTTTCGCGCCCGCGCGCTTTGGCGTGTTCGTAATCCTCCATCACGAAGAACCATGCGCCTTCCCCCAGCACGAATCCGCTGCGATCCCGCGAAAACGGCCGCGAACCCCGTTCCGGCTCCCTGTTCCAGTGCGAAGTCAGAATGCGCATGACCATGAAGCCGCGCAGGATCAGGGGCGCGATCGGGGCATCCACTCCCCCGACCAGCATCCACGGCAGACTGCCGGACTGGATATGGCGCAATGCGTATCCGATGGCATCCGTCGACGAGGTGCAGCCTGTCGAAATCAGGTGGCTCAATCCGCGGAAGCCGAA
Organism: Terriglobia bacterium; assembly: GCA_963764845.1. GTDB lineage: Bacteria > Acidobacteriota > Terriglobia > Bryobacterales > Bryobacteraceae > BOG-234. The sequence goes on from CAVXUE010000005.1 coordinate 841,030, forward strand.
CCGCATCGAGATTTCGCTGGCCAGCGTGCCGATAGTCGACGTCGGAATCGTGTAGACGCTGCACTGCTTCTCATGGCCGCTGTAGTAGAGCCGGTATTGCTCCTCGGTGAACTCCTGCGAGCCGCCGCCGGATCCGACCAGGACGCCGATCGAGCGCAACTCTTCGCGGCTCATCCGCTCCGGCTCGACACCGGCGTCGGCCACCGCTTCTTTGGCCGCCGCGACGCCGAGCGGAACGCAGCGCGAGACGTGCGGCCTGTCTTTGGGCTCCACGTACGCGGTTTCATCGAAGCCGGCGACTTCGCCGGCGATCTGCACTTGAAAGCCCGCGGGATCAAACCGGGTAATGCGCCGGACACCGCTGCGGCCCAGCTTCGTCGCTTCCCAGAACTGCTCCCGGCCGATGCCGTTAGGGCTGACGGCGCCAATCCCCGTAATCACCGCGCGATGTTTCATTGAATGCTGGACAGCTGAAGCGTGCCGAGCTTTGCCTTTCCCCACCCGCCAGTATAGGCTTAAGGTAATGTTTCCCGCGAATGAGAGCGGCTCGCGCCCGGGACTGCGACATGCGCTGGCGGGGATTCATGCCGGAGTACTGGGTGCGCTGGCCATGCTCGCCTGCCTCATGGTGGGATCGTTCTGGGACCAGCGATCGGTCTGGCTGGTGCCGAATCTCTTCGCCACTACTTTCTTCGGCAGCGACGCTTACCGCAATCAGCTGGTGCGGACATCATGGGCCGGCCTGGCGCTGATGATCGCCGTTTACGGAGTTCTGGGGATGTGCTGGGGACTTCTCTGGCGGGACAGACGGAGCCCCTGGCTTGGGCTCTATGGCGCGATCGCCGGGCTGGCGGTCTATTTTGCGCTTTACGCTTTCCTTTGGAAACATATCAATCCGCTGGTCACCTTGTATGCGCCTGACCGCCAGTTGCAGCTGGGTCATGTCCTATGGGGTCTGGTTCTGGCGAAGTCACCCGGATATTCGCGGCAAATCGCGCAATCCACAAACGCCGGGGAACCTGTTCCCGAGCCGGTTCAGGAAGTCAGCAGCGGCGACGTAATCCGATAAAGCACCTGATCGCGCAGCCGTTCCGGCATGAAGGGGGGCGTGAAGGGAAGAGGCGCGCGGCGCTCTTCAAGCAGACAATTCCTGCCCGGACTGTGGCCATGCAGGGAGACTCCGTCGCGAGCGGTCTCCATCGAGAAGGGCGAATTTTAATCTGACGCCGCCGGCAAAACCGCGAACCCTTTGATCGCGCCAATCGTCTGATGATTATGGAACCGGACAATTCTGCAAATGGCACCTACCGGGCCACGTTCGGAGAGTATGCGCGCAGCCTCGATGCACTCCAGCGGCTTATGGATTCGGGTACCGCGGTAAACGGGCATCTCGAGTCCGCCATTGAGGAGGTCGAACGGGCCCGCCTCGCGCACAACTCCGCACGGGATCTGCTGGCCTCCGAATTGGGCGCACCGTCACAGCGGGCGGCCATAGCCGGTCAGTGCGACTGATTTTCCAATTACAGGGCTGAAAGCAGAAACCCGGCCGGCTCGGGAGTGCGAGCCGACCGGGTTTCCGTCTGTTGTAGCGCAGCCTGAAAAGTTCAGCCGGCGTGTTGCAGCTTATACTCGCTCACAATCTGCTCCATTTCATCTTTGATATGGAGTTTGAGCTTTTTCAGACGATGTTCTTCCACTTCTTCCTGCGAGGTGAGAGCGTGCTTCGCTTCGAGGGCTTCAACCATCTTTTTGTACTCAAGATGGAGAGCCGCGAGCTCGCGGTATTTTTCATTCGTCTGCATCAGGTGCGCTTTGATTTCTGCTTGTGCGTTCTGTTCCATTCGTGGCATGTCTCCTTAGTGGAGTCGCCTCCCCAAATCGGCACCGGAACCTGTGGCCGACCCGGCAGGTAGCTTCACTTCATTTGAAGTGGCGAACATTTTGCCGTTCGTCTACAGAGGACTTTACCATGAACATTTTTTCATGACAACTGCGTTTACAGTACCCTGATTGTAATAGCCGGATCGGACCCCGACGTCCACCCAGCCCTGCCGCGGTAGAGGGCGATGGCGGGCGAATTGGGCTCGGCGACTTCGAGAAAAACCGCGCCGCGCGCGCGTTCCAGAACGGCTTCGAGCAGCGCCGAACCGACGCCCCGGCGGCGCAGGGCCGGGTCGACGGCCAGGTTCAGGATTTCCGCCTCATCCGGTGCGCTCTGCCGCCAGGAGCAGAATCCTGCGGGCGTAGCCCCGATCAGAGCGATCAGCAGGGGGAATCCCGTGTAGTCGCCCAAGGGCCATTGCGCGGTTTCCGGGCAGTGCTGCTGAATCCGGAGGATCGCGGAAAAGTCGCGTTCAGACGCCGGCCGGATCAGGATGGAATCCTTCGCGCTCTCCACAAGCTTATTGTGACCTGTTCACGCCGTACAATGAAAGATTGTCCACGGTGTCTTCATCACCTCTTAACGTTCATCTCGATCAGTACGACGGACCGCTCGATCTGCTGCTGGATCTGATCCGCAGACAGCAGATCGATATCCGCGATATTCCCATCGCGACCATCACCTCGCAATACCTCGCCTATCTCGATAAGGCGCGCGAGATGGATCTCGACATCGGCGCCGAATTCGTCTTCATGGCCGCGACGCTGATCCACATCAAGTCGCGCCTGCTGCTGCCCACCGATCCCGGCGCTGCGGAAGGAAGGCGAAGGCGAGGAAGACCCGCGCGAGGAACTCGTCCAGCGCCTGCTCGAACACCAGCGGTTCAAGGACGCGGCCGAGATGCTGCAGCAGAAGCGCATCATCGAAGAAAACGTCTGGTCGAATCCGCAGATGAAGCAGTTCGTCTCGGAGGACGACAATCCCGGCCTCGCGGTCGGCCTTTTCGATCTGATCAAGGCGTTCGGCGAAGTGCTGGAACGCGCGAAGAACCGGCCGATCTACGAGGTTCAGGAAGAGGAGATTTCGGTGAGCGACATGGTGGCGCATGTGCGTGCGCTGCTCAACGCGACCCGGAAGGACAAACCGCTGTTCATCCTCCAGGTGATGGAAAGCCAGCGCACGCGCCGGGCCATGATCTGCCTGTTTCTGGCCGTGCTTGAAATGGTGAAGGCGCAGACGGTGCTGATTCTGCAGCCGGATCTGTTCGGCGAGATCGCGCTGGCGAAGGGCGAGCGTTTTGAAGAGGCCGAGGCGCATCCAACGGCCGCAATCGAAGAGGAATACAGGTAACGAATGGCTTTTCCCGAACGCCGATCCGAACGACCGAAGAACCGATTGAACCGCAGGAATTGTTTTCCGCCGATGAACTGCTCCCCGCCGAGCCCGCGCCCGAAGCGATCACAATGGAGGATGCGAAGCTCAAGGCCGTCCTCGAAGCCATCATCTATGTGACCGATGAGCCGCTGACGCTGGAACAGATCTGCACGGCGATCGAGCAGCCGCGCGACCGGGTGATCGATCTCCTCGAACAGCTCGCGGCCGACTACGAACGGCCCGAACGCGGCCTCAGTATCCGTGAAATCGCAGGCGGCTTCAAGATGACGACCAAGCCGGAACACCACGAGGCCGTGCGGCGGTTCGTCAAGAATCTCAATCCGCCGCTCAAGCTTTCTCTGCCGGCGCTCGAAACTCTGGCGGTGATCGCGTACAAACAGCCCATCACGGCGCCCGAGATCATGGAAATCCGCGGCGTGCAGGGCGCCGGCGTGTTGAAGACGCTGCTGGACCGCAAGCTGATCGGGACCGCGGGGCGCAAGAAAGTGATCGGGAAGCCGATTCTGTACAAGACCACGCGGGAGTTTCTTGTGCAGTTCGGGCTGAAGGATGTGAGCGAACTGCCGAGTCTGAAGGAGTTCCAGGAGCTGGCCCGGTTCGATACTGAGAATCCGGACGCTCCCGCGGTCGAAGATCCGCCGGCTGACGAGGGCCGGGTCGAGTAGTGGCGGAAGAACGACTACAGAAGATTCTGGCCACGGCGGGCGTGGCATCGCGGCGCAAGGCGGAACTGCTGATCACCGAAGGCCGGGTGACGGTGAACGGCAAGGTGGTCATCGAGCTTGGCTCGAAGGCCGATCCCGATACCGACCACATCAAAGTTGACGGGCGACTGATCAGACAGCCGGAGCAATTCATTTATCTCGCTCTGAACAAACCCGACAGCGTGGTCAGCACGGCCAGCGATCCGCAGCGCCGCGCCACGGTGCTCGATTACATTCAGGGAGTGCGCAGCCGGGTTTATCCGGTGGGCCGCCTCGATTATCACAGCCAGGGGCTGATTCTGCTGACCAACGACGGCGAATTCGCCAACGCGATCACGTCAGCCAAGAGCCACGTGCCGAAGACGTATCTGGTGAAATCGAACGGCTAGCTGACACCGGAACAGGAGGAGGAGTTTCGCACGGGAGTGCCGCTCAGCGGGCGGCGCACGGCTCCGGCGCGTATCAAAATGTATCGCCGCGGCGACAATCCCTGGTACGAGGTGCAGTTGATCGAGGGCCGCAATCAGCAGGTCCGGATCATGTTCAAGCATTTCGGACGGCTGGTGGAGAAACTGCGGCGCGTGCGGATCGGGAATGTGGAGCTGGGGTCGCTGAAGCCGGGTGAATTCCGGCATCTGACGCCCGACGAAGTGCGAAAATTGATGCGGATGGCGGATGGCGCAAGTGGCAGGCGAGAATCTTCTTCGAAACGCTAAGACGATCGCGGTGGTGGGGCTGTCGAGCCGGCGCTCGCGGCCGAGCTACGGCGTTTCGGAGTATATGCAGTCGGCGGGTTACCGGATTATTCCGGTGAATCCGAACGAGACGGAAGTGCTCGGCGAGAAGGCCTATCCGTCATTGGACGAGATCCCGGAGCACGTCGATATCGTCGATATTTTCCGCCGCTCGGAATGCGTGCCGGAGATTGTGGACGCGGCCATTCGCATTGGCGCGCGCGGAGTCTGGATGCAGGAAGGCGTGATTCACGAAGATGCCGCGAACAAGGCGCGCGCGGCGGGTCTCGAAGTGGTGATGGACCATTGCATTTTCAAAGAGCATCGGAGGATGCTCGTGAGGTAGAACTCAGTTTTCGGCCGGAAGTCAGTTTTCGGTCGGGACCTTCTCGGCACGATCGACCACGACAACCTCCAGATTCGCCTTGCGCGATTCCAGTTTGAGCCCGAGTTCCGACTGCACGGCCGCGATGGCGATGCCCATCAGGTCCATCGGCGGATCGCCCGGTTGGGCGGGCGTGATATAAGGGCGCATATCCAGCTTGAAATCGTAATGGCCGTCGAGGCCGGTCATATCGAGAACCGGGGCGCGCATGACGCCCGAGAGAATATCGGCCAGGCGCGACATCGGCATCTGATGGCCCTCGAAAATCAAACCACCCCCGACCATGCTGCCTTCGCCACCGGCTTCGCCCTGGATGGCGTGGAGCTTGTTGGGTCCTTTTCCGGGTACCAGCGCATATCCCGAGAGCTCCTTCATCTGACGATGGAACGTTAATTTGAAACGGTCGCGGAGCAGGGACTGCAGCATCAGCCTGAGCTGGCTCTCGGGCGCGGGACTGCCGGCTTTGGCTGCGATGTCGAATCTGTCGGTCGAGATCGAATCCGGTCCCGAAATCTGGTAGGGGTTGAGGTGGTATGCCCACCGGATGCTGGCAGCCAGGGTGACGTTTCGCATCGTCAGATTGCCCGGCGTCGTGTTGATGTCCTCGCGCAGACTGGGCAAACCGCGGCCCTGCGGCGTCTGGCTGGGCTTGATGGAGGCGACATCGAACCGGGGTGCGGTCTGCGCGATCAGCAGGGAGGAAAAAAACAGCGCGGAGGCGCAGCGAAGGAGTCCGGCCATAAGCATATCGTTCGTTATTATCCGCTAAAAGGATGATGAAAAAGTCTGCGAAACCGCGAGAACGGAGGCGAAACCGCCTGCGCCACCACGGCAAGCCAATAACTTACAGACCATGGTGGGGCAGGCATTCAGCGTGCCGATGCCTTTTTCATCATCCTGCTAAAGCATCCGTCGCCGATTGCCGATACATAGAAGTGAGGGACCGGCGAGATTTCGCAACGCGCGCGAACTATGACCGATAAGGGACCCAACAGCAGGGCTGGCACGCGCGTTACCGCGCTCCTTTTTCTGGTCGTTGTGGCTGCGAATGCGGTGAGTCTTCCATTCATCGGGACCGGCCCCTGGTGGAGTTCCGCGCGGTTCTGGTTCGGGCGTGCCGCAATCCTGCTCGCGGCCGGAGCGGGAGCACGGTACATCCGGCAACGAGACCACCGGCGACGGGCAAGGTCGCTCGAACGGGCGGTTGTCGACAGGACGCGGGTGCTCGAGCGCGAACGGGCACGGGAACTGGCGAGAAGCCGGATTCTCGAAATGCTGCTCTCAAGCCGGCCCATTGGCGAGGTTCTGGATGCCGTGATCCGCCTGGTTTGCTCGCAGCACGCCGATTCTCTGGGCGCCATCCTGAGGAGATGCGGAGACTGCGGCGAGATCGCCGCCGCGCCGGATCTGCCCGGCGAATGGCGTGCGGCTTTGGGAGAGCCGTACGCGGTTCCGTTCGAGGCGTGGCGGGAACCGCTCAAGGCCACGCGGCCGGACCGGCATCCGGCGTGGAAGATTTTCACTGGCGGGCTGAACGGGCGGACCCCGGCTGCCATACACACGTGGCCGATCGGGAACCCGGAAGCGCCCCTGGGCGTGCTGCTGCTCTTTTTCTGTCGTGAGCCGTCCTGGCAGCACCCGCATATTGCCGAGGAAGCATGCCGTATGGCGCGCCTGGCGCTGGAGCACAGCCGCCTCAGCGAGGATCTGCGTTTTCAAATTCAGCATGACAACCTAACGAAACTCCCCAACAGAGTCCTGTACGAAGAACATCTGAATCTGTCTCTGCGCGATGCGCGGACCCGGGGCCGGAAGCTCGCCGTTCTATATATCGACCTCGACAACTTCAAACGGATCAACGATACCTTCAGCCATAGGGTTGGGGATCTGCTGCTGGGTGAAGTTGCCAACCGGATCACATCGGTCCTGCGGCGGGGTGACACGGCGTCGCGGATCGGCGGCGACGAATTTTCGGTCGTCTTAAACGATGTTGAGGGAGAGGCCGCGGCAGCCCGGATCGCCCTCATTCTGGAAGCGATTCGCCGGCCGTTTCTCATTGAAGGTTACAGAGTGGAAACAACCGCCAGCGCCGGGATCGCGATATTCCCGGAAGACGGCAAAGATCCGCAGCAACTGGAACGCGCGGCGGACGCCGCGATGTACCACGCCAAGGATCTGGGGCGCGATCGGGCCGAGGCCTTCGCCACGCGCGGCGCAACACTGGATCGCGCGCGCATGGAAGAGGAACTGCGCCGCGGTCTGCGGCACGGCTGGTTCGTGGTTCATTACCAGGCGAAAGTGGGCGCCGACCGCAAGGCAGTCGGATTCGAAGCTCTCGTCCGAATGAATCACCCCGAACATGGGCTCGTGCCGCCGATGAGTTTCATTCCGATTGCCGAATCCAGCGGTCTGATTGTTCCCCTCGGCGCCTGGGTGCTGGATGAAGTCTGCCGCCAGATGGCGGACTGGATGGCACACGGTCAGGGCCGGATTCCCGTGGCTGTGAACGTCTCCCCCGCTCAGATCTGCCGGCCGGACTTCGCACAGTCGGTCAAGGAGTGCCTCGCCCGCCACGGCGTTTCCCCCTGGAATCTTGAGCTCGAACTTACCGAAGGGCTGCTGATCGATCCCACGGAACTGGTGCAGCGCCAACTGAATGAGCTGCGGGACCTGGGCGTGCAGCTTTCGCTTGACGATTTCGGCACGGGCTATTCCTCGCTCGCCTACCTGCACCGATTGCAGATCGACTCGATCAAGCTCGACCGGTCTTTCGTGCAATCGATCGATACCGATGAACTCGCCCTTCGCCTTGTCCAGGCCATGGTCGGCGTAGCGCAGGGACTGGGTTTGATCGCCGTCGCCGAAGGTGTGGAAACCGAGGCCCAGCGCACCGCCCTCCTCGGGGCCGGCTGCCGGGTTATGCAGGGCTTCCTGTTCGCTCGTCCAAAACCAGCGTGCGAACTCGAGGACCTGCTTCGAATGAACGAATGGGACCATGCGTTGCCACACGGGCCTAATTCCCGCGATCTGCTGGTGTTATCAAGCCCCATGCTCCACGCCGCGGAGCCGGTTGCGACCTGAACCGCCCGGACATGAATCGCCGGCGGGTTGACTGGATTGTTCTCGATGTAACTCATAATGCGCCGCTCTTCGGCCGAATTTCGTGCGCAACGGTCGAAATAGTCCCGGCTCCGGAACGCGCCGGTTCTGTTCAATAAACGATTCGCCTCCTTAGCGCTGGTTACTTCGATACCCGAGACAATTTTGGAAAGATCAACCAAGGGGCAGATCAGTGCATGAACGTGATTGGGCATCACTACCCAACTTCCGAATTCGTAGAAGCCTTTCTGTTGCCCTGCATATAGGGCGCCGATCACTGAGGACCGGTGGCGCGGGCATTCAAGAACCTTGTCGAAGGCGAAGAATCCGGCCGCTTCTGTAGTCCACGACTCCGCTATCCGTTGCACGGGAAGTGAGCCGGCGAGACGCCAGGTGAGGAAGCAGGTGGAATTCTCAGGAAAATCGAGGAACGCGGCTGGTAGCCGCATCTCCACCAGCCTTGCGTACCGATACGCTCGGGCGGCCAATTCGGGCCGCTGTTGTCAACACCGCGCTGGCGATAAAATACCCATTTGCAATCGGACCAGCACGTGCAGAACCGGCGTTGATCACCGGCGCCGGGCGGGGAATCGGAAAGCGCCTGGCGATAGGTTTCGCCCGCGCCGGGTTCCGCGTCGGACTCCTCGGCCGCAGCCAGAGCGAACTCGACCTCACCAAACTGGAAATTGAACATGCCGGCGGAACCGCGCATCGCTTTCGCGCCGACGTGCGGGATTTCGAGCAGTTCTCGACCGCCGTCGATCGCATGACCGAGCTCTACGGCGCCGTTCACGTGCTCATCGCCAACGCCGCGATACTCGGGCCGATCGGACCTTTCGTGGAACATCGGCCCCGCGACTGGAAAGAGGTCTTCGAGACCAATGTACATCGGCGTGATGAATGCCTGCCGGACCGTGCTGCCGCAGATGATCCAGCGCCGCAGCGGTAAAATCCTGGTGATCGCCGACGCTTCAGCCGCTCATCCGCGCCCGAATTTCGCTCCCTACGCGGCCAGCAAGGCAGCCGTAGTCCGTTTCGTCGAGAGCGTCGCCGAAGAGGTACGGAATCACAACATCCAGATCAATTGCTTTTCACCCGGCGAAGCCTACACCAGCATGACCGACGAGATTCTGCGCGCCGACGAACTCGCCGGTACGCAGCGAAGTGGAGGAGGCCGAACAGACCCGGCTCACCGGCGGCATTCCAGCCGATAAGCAGATTCAACTTGCTTTGTTCCTGGCGTCGGAGCGATCCAATCATCTGACCGGCAAACTGATCGACGTAACCGACGACTGGAAAAAGCTGGAACGCGAGAATACCCACGCCCGATGCGTGGACCCTGCGCCGCCATTTGAAATAATGAACTGGTAATCGCATCATGCGAATCGCCCTGACACTCCTGACAGCATTGCCGATGCTGGCCGGCTCCGCGTTCGGCTGGGGCTGCGAGGGCCATCAGATGTCGCGTTGATCGCGCGCGCCCACCTGACGCCGGCCGCCTCCGCCGCGGTCGACCGGTTACTTCGCGAGAATCCGATCGACGCGTCCCTGAACCGATTCTGCAAAGACCGCCCGGAACGACCCGATGGCCGATGCCGCCACCTGGGCCGACGATGAGCGCAACGTCGAGAAGACGACGGAGAGGTGGCACTTCATCGATATCCCGCTGGCGGTTTCCGCCGAATCCGTTCCGGAGAAGGACGCGATGAAGTGGTGCCCTCCCGCGAGCGACGGCCGCCCTGGATGCATCGTCACGGCGCTCGATTATGAATGGGCGATCCTGCGCGACGCGAACCGGCCAGCCGCGGCGCGGGCGCAGGCGCTTCGTTACCTGATTCATTTCGTGGGGGACGATAGCGCAGCCACTGCATGCGAGCGACAATCACGATCAGGGCGGCAACTGCACCAGCATCGGATTCTTCGCGGAGCAGAGGCCGCAGAATCTGCACAGCATCTGGGATACCAGTTGATCGCCCGCGAACTCGAAGCGGACAAGTTGACTCAGCCCCGGTACGCGGGGAAGACTCGACGAGGCTTTCTCGAGCCAATGGCCGGAATGGGGAGAATCGAAGATGGATTTTTCCGGCATGGGCCTGGGACAGCCACGGGATCGCGGCAAACGGTGGCTTATGGCGATCTGAAACCGCAGATTCCGATCGAGCCCGCCACGGCCGGCCAGGCCGACAAGGAAGCCTGCAACCTCGAACGCGAGAAAGTCGCCGCACTGCGCATTTCGATCGGCGACGAATATGCCGCGCAGGCTATGCCCGTGATCCGCGAGCAACTCGCCAAGGCGGGTTACCGCCTGGCGGGCTTGCTGAACCAGGCGTTTCAATAATCATCATCCGCCCAGCTTCTTCAGCAGCGCCTTCGCTTCCTTGAACTGCGGGAACAGCTTCTCGTGCGCCTTGAACTCCGGCGTATGCACGCAGCGCCGCGCGCCGCTGTGATCCACCGGATAGTGCAGGTGCAGCATCTCGTGATACATCACATACTCGAGCGCCAGGCGGGGCACGCGCGCGTCGTCGAAGATCCGGCTGATGACGATCATGTTGTGCGAAGGATCGAAATGCCCCAGCCGCGTGCGCGACCGGACGTGACTCCAGCCGAGCGCCGGCCGCGCCATCATCCCGCCGAAATACTTTCCGTTGATCTCTTCGAAGATTTCTTCCAGATTGTGGACCGACGCCCAGCGGCCCGGCGTGCGCCTTCCTGCCCCGCGTCTGCCGGACCAGGCTGATCTGCGCGCCGCATGTCCTTCCGGTTGAGGTAAAGCCGGTAGCGATGCGCATATTGCGCGGCCGCGGGTTTGCGGTAAAGCTTGCCCAGCAGGATATGCGCGAGCGCTTCGGTCACCGGCGCCGGCGCGCTCTCCAGCAGATCGCTGATGCGAACCCGTATGGCGCCGCTTCCGCAGCCGCACGTCGCTGTTCGCATTGGCGAATCGTTTGTACTCGACCGCGATCGCGGGCACGGGCGTGCGCGGGCGGATCTCGCGGTGAACGCGCCGGAAGATTTCCCCGGCCGATTCGAAGAAGAGCGCGCTCTCGATGTTCACGGGCGTGAGAAAATTGCCCTGGATCTCAACGCGATCGACCATAATAAGAGATTACTCGACTCCTCTCCGATGGCCGCTATCAAACCCGTTATCTCCGCGGTCGGGTGCTACGTTCCGCCCGGCGTGCTCACCAATTCCGATCTCGAAAAAATGGTCCAGACCAACAACGAATGGATCATCGACCGCACCGGCATCTCCGAGCGCCACATCGCCGCGCCGGACGTCGCGACTTCCGATCTCGCCACCTGCGCGGCCAAAGCCGTCCTCGCGAGCCGGGGCATCGACGCGAGCGAACTCGACGCGATTCTCGTCTGCACGGTCACGCCGGACATGCTTTTCCCCTCGACCGCCTGCCTCGTCCAGCACAATCTCGGGGCTTCGAAGGCCTGGGGCTTCGATCTCGTCGCGGCGTGCAGCGGCTTCGTCTACGGGCTGGTCACGGGAGCCAAGCTTCATCGCCGCGGGCACGCATCGCAAGGTGCTGGTGATCGGCGCCGACACCATGAGCCGCATCATCGATTATCAGGACCGCACCACCTGCGTGCTTTTCGGCGACGGCGCCGGGGCCATGCTGATCGAACCGGCAGGCGAGAGCGGCGAGCGATCTCGGGTTCATCGACTTCATCGGCGAGATCGACGGCTCCGGCGGCTCTTATCTGAAGATGCCGGCGGGCGGCAGCCGCATGCCGGCCAGCGAGGAGACGGTCGCGAAGAAACTGCATTACGTGCATCAGGAAGGCGCGCAGGTATTCAAGTACGCCGTTCTGAAGATGCACGAGGTCTGCACTGCGCTGCTCGAGCGCAACGGCCTGACCGCCGCCGATCTCGATCTGCTGATCCCGCATCAGGCGAACCGCCGCATCATCCACGCCACCGCCGAGCGCCTGGGCCTGCCGATGGAAAAGGTGATGATCAACATCGGCAAATTCGGCAATACGACGGCCGGGACCATTCCGCTGGCAACCCGCGACGCCATCACGGAAGGCCGGCTGAAGAAGGGCGATCTGGTGATGTTCGCCGCCGTCGGGGCAGGCTACACGGTCGGCGCGAGTCTCTGGCGCTGGGCGTTTTGAGAATTTAGAAACCAGCGGGCGCGGGGGCCATCCGGATGCCGCCGGAAGGCACTGCCGGAAGAAAAACGATCCCGCCGGGATCGGCGCGCTCTTCGATCATCTCCTCGCCATCCACTTCCACGTGATACGAGCGTCCGGGCTCGAGCCCGACAATGAAGACCGCTGCGTCATTCTTCTTTCGCGGTCGGCCTGAATCTGAAAACCGCTTCGATTCGCGCGCGAAGAATACGATCGCGGTGTCGATATCCAGCGGCTCCCGCGCCGTTTCCGGATCCACGCGCGTCACTTCGCCGTCCTTGAACAGCTGCAACTGGCCGCCGAAGAATCCGATCCACGCTGCATCGTCTTCCCACGACGAACGCACGAACAACTGCCCGCCGATCTCGTCGTGCAGCGCCAGCGGCACATGGTAGTAACTCAGGCCTGGCTGATAAGGATTCGCCCACAGCAGCTCGTATGGAATGCCGTAAGCCCCGCGCATCAGGAACCGGTCGTTGGTAAGCCAGCCCTGCAGCAACTGCGAGGATGCGGCATTGGAATCGTAGGCCACCATCGCGAGTTCGGCCGCCCGCGAGAGCGTGGCTTTGCGCACGTCCGGCCCTGTTTTTTCGATCGTCTCGTCGGCCGGAATGCGGAACTCATTCTCGGCGCCCGGCCATGGCGCCGGATAATGCGCCAGCAGATGCAGCAGCGGATACTGCCTGAACCATTCCGGAAAAGTTTCGCGCAGATCGAAATTCAGATTGTCGCGGACTGCATGCAGAATTTCAAGCAGCGCGTAAGCGTCGGCGTTCGAAACGGTGGATTTTGCGCTTCTCAATGAAGCAATGAACCCGGTCCAGAAACCGTCGAAAACGGTCTGGAGTGACTTCTCGCTGGCGGCGGGTTGGGCTTCGGCAAGCACGATGGCAGCAAAGATCTTCGAACGCGCATCCGCCAGCGTCTTCACGGGACGCGGATCGGTCGCCGCCCGCTGCAGCTTGGCAAAGAGCTGGCTGCTGGTCATCGCGCGACATGAGTGGCGCGCACCAATCCGCAATGAGCGCCATCTGCCGCACGTCGTCGGGGCTCGCCGGTGTCCGCCGGCTCCCACGGCCCAGGCGACGGCGCGCGTTCCCGCGTCGCGATCGTCCGCGATCCGATACCGCAGCGCCTGCGCCCAGCCCGGTTCGGGAAACGGCGCGCCCGCAGTCCAGAGCGTTTCGAACTGATCCCAGCGCAGGGATCGCCGCTCCCGCTCGCGGCGCAACAGCCTGAGCCGCTGCGGGCGCAGCAGCAGGCGGGGCGCCTCGGTGTAAATTTTGAATGAATCGGGTCTGGGCTGGCCTGGCAGGGAGTCTGCGCGCGCAGCGTCAGCGCTGGAAATTGCCGACAGATAGCGGAGAGCCTCGCGGCGCGTCATGCTCTTCGATTCTATCGACTGCCTCTCGACCTGCTGACGATCTTGGTATCATGCAGAATAACTCCTGACTCCCGGCGGAATCGCCGCAACCCACGCACCCAAACGGGCGTCTCAGGAAAATTAGACTGAATGAAGAGCCTTCAAATTGTTCTCGGCCTGCTTCTGGCCGCCGGCGTCGTCACCGCGCAACAGTACACAATTTCCACTGTCGCCGGTATCGGCACGGTTCAGGGCTGGTACGGAGATGGCGGCGCCGCCAACATGGCCGCACGCTCGATTTCCCTTCAAAGTCGCGGTGGATTCCAAAGCGCAACTTCTACATCGCCGATTACTATACCTACGTCGTCCGTGAGGTTTCGGCTGGAATCATCAACACCATCGCAGGTAACGGGACTCCCGGTTTTCAGGGCGACAACGGACCGGGCAACCAGGCCGAGACTTACCTACGTCCATGGGCTGGCGACCGATTCCAAGGGAAACCTGTATCATCGTCCGACACTTCGAATTACCGCGTGCGGCTGCTGACTGCTTCCACCGCCGATATCTCTACGTTTGCAGGCAACGGCACAGCCGGCTACGCGGGCGATGGCGGCGCCGCCGTCAACGCCGAATTCAATTCTCCCGCGGGGCTGGCGGTCGACTCGGCCGGCAATGTCTACATCGCCGACTCCGGCAACTCAACCGTGCGCAAGGTGGATACATCGGGAAACATCACCACCTTCGCGGGAACCGGAGTATGGGGCTACAGCGGCGATGGCGGCCCGGCAGGAAAGGCGACGCTGGCCAACCCGATCGCTCTCGCGATCGATTCCGCGGGCAATCATCTATATCGCGGATCCCGGCAATACCAATATCCGCGAGATCACGACCGACGGGAATATCCATACGCTCATTTCGAACATCGATGCGGAGAGCATCGCGGTTGACGCCGCGGGAAGCATCTATTATCCCAACTATCTGAACTCGACAATTGAGAAGATTCTCGCCAACGGAACGCAATTCACCATTGCCGGAAACGGCACCGTCGGCTTCTACCGGCGATGGCGGCCCTGCAACCGCCGCGCAACTGAACACGCCCTACGGGGTGGCGCTCGATTCCTCGGGAAACGTTTATGTGGCCGACTTCGCGAACATGGTCATCCGTGCAGCTGACTCCGGTGCCATCGTCGATCACGCGTCGTCAATGCCGCGAGCGGCGTCGGCCTGGCGATTTCGCCGGGGGAGATCATCTCGCATCTACGGCACGGTGTCGCTCGGTCCGGCGTCGCCTGCGATCCAGCAGCCGGCGACCAATGGCACTTACGGTACTCAACTGGCCGGAACCACCGTAAGCTTCAATGGAGTCAACGCGCCCCTTCTTTATGTTTCCGCATCCCAGATCAACGCCATCGTGCCCTATGAAGTGGCGAGCAGCGGGATGGCCGCGATCCAGGTAAACTATCAGGGCCAGAGCGTGGCGTCGGTGACCCTGCCGGTCGTCGAGACCGCGCCTGGTATCTTTACGGCGAATTCCTCGGGAACAGGCGGGATTGCGGCCATGAATCAGGACGGAACCGTCAACAGCATGTCCAATCCCGGCGCAACCTGGCAGCGTTGTGGCTTTTTACCTGACGGGTGAGGGACAGACGAATCCGGCGAGTGTCGATGGCGTACCTACCCCGCTACCTCCGGCGCCTCCGGCTGTTCCAGCGGCGGCCGATCGTCGTTTTCCTGAATGGCCAGCAGGTGAACCTGAATTATGCGGCGGAGGCGCCCGGGCTGGTCGCGGGAATCATGCAGATCAATGCGCAGATACCCCCGAATCTGATTCAGAACCCGAGCACACCGTCCGATCGCCGTACCCGTGGTGATGATCGTTGGCCCGGCGTTCACGCAGACCGGCATTACCCTCTCCGTTGCCCCATGAAAAGCCTCTGTCTGATTTCGAGTTTGCTGGTCGTATGCAGCCTTGCGCCCGCGCAGCGGGGCCGTCGGTCCGGGCAGTCCGCGGGACGCAGCGGCCGCGCACCAGCCTACCGCCGGTCACCCAACTCTATCTGACCAACACGATCGCCGGAACGGCCGGATCGCCCGGCTATACCGGTGACAGCGGTCCCGCCAACGTGGCGCAGCTGGCGAATCCTCTGGCCATGGCCGTGGATGCGCAAGGCGACTATTTCATCTCCGATTCCACCAACCATGTGATCCGCGAGGTGGTGGCTGCAACGGGAAACATCATGACCGTAGTGGGAACGGGGACGCCCGGGTTTTTCGGGCGATGGCGGTCCGGCGACAAGCGCGCAGTTCTCCGTTGCCCATTCGCTCGCCGTGGATGCACGCCGGAAACCTCTACATCGCCGACGGCCCCAACGGCCGCATCCGCGTTGTCAATTCCGCCGGGATCATTTCCACCTTCGCCGGTAACGGAACTCATGGCTGGACGGGCGATGGCGGCCCCGCGGTCAATGCCGCGCTGTTCTACCCTGTCGGCGTGGCTGTCGATTCGGTCGGAAACGTGTATATCGCCGATTACGGAAACGCCACCGTGCGCATGGTATCCGCCTCCACAGGCATCATCACCACGGTGGCGGGCGTACGGCGTTACCGGCGTCGGGAACTTTCCCGGCGACGGAGGGCCCGGTTTCCAGGACTGCTGGGGGAGCCCTATGCCATTGCCGTCGACGAATCGGGCAACGTATTCTTCGCCGACATGGGCACCAGCAGCATCCGCGAACTCGGGCGGGACGGCATGATCCATACCATCGTGTCGAATGTCTCGACCGCGAGTCTGGCCACGGACCCCGCCGGCAATCTCTACTTCGCGGATTACCGGAATAACGTGATCGACAAGGTTATTCCGGGCGGCACGGTCATCCCCATCGCGGGCCTCGGCCCCACTGGATTCCCGGGCGACGGCGGTCCCGGGCTGGAAGCGGAATTCAACGAGCCATATGGAATCGCGATCGATTCCTCCGCGAATATTTATGTGGCCGATTACAGCAACAATGTGATTCGTAAGCTCACGCCGGTCCCTTCACCGAACGCGATCGTCGATCAATGGCGCGAGTGACCTCTACCTGCCCGTTGCGGCCGGCGAAGTGGTCAGCATCTTCGGGAACAATATCGGATTTGCAATTCAGGCAACCGCCCAGCCCGACGCAAATGGACTTTACGCGACCCAGTTCGCCGGAACCATGGTCACATTCAACGGAATACCCGCGCCAATTCTGATCAGCGGGCCGACATACGTCAGCGTGGTGGCGCCTTATGAATTGACCGGGGCCGCCGTGGCCGATGTCGTTGTGACGCAGGCAGGACAGGTCACCGGCGCCACCAGCATCCCCATCGCCCCCTCATCGCCGGGGATTTTTACGCTGAATTCCACGGGCATTCTCAATGGCCTCCCACCACTCAATGTGGATGGCAGCGTGAACACCCCGATCAACGCGGCGGCGGAAGCCAGCAACATCACGCTCTTCGTAACCGGCGAGGGGCAGACACACGCCCGGCGGCATCGACGGACTGGTGAGCGCCGCGTCCGAATACTCCGGCGCCGCTGCTGCCTGTATCCGTGACGATCGGGCGGAAACGCGGCCACAGTCGTTTCCGCGATGGAAGCTCCGGGACAGGTTGCCGGAGTCCTGCAGATCGTCGTGACACTTCCTACCGCCGTGACGACTTCGAGCAACGTTCTGGTCCAGGTTCAGGTGGGCACTGCCCTGAGCCCAGCAGATCAACATCGCGGTGCAGTAACCGCCTCGAGTCCGTCGCAGGCGGTTCGCTACGGCGTCTTCGCTGCGCCATTTCGTACGCGGCGCGGGCCGCTGCTGTCGCGTAGGATGGGCTGGCGAGAAGCATTTCCAGTTCCTTCGCGACACGTTCCGCCCGATACTTTCGCCGCGGAATCACGCGCCCCGCCCCGAGCCGCTGCACGCGCGCCCCGTTATCGGGCTGATCGTGGCTGTGAGGCACCACGATCATCGGCCGCCCGGAGCGCAGAGCCTGCGCCGTCGTCCCGACGCCGCCCTGGTGCACCGTCGCGGCGGCCCGCGGAAGCAGTTCCGAGTAAGGCGCATACTCGGCCACGAACACGTTGTCGGGCACCGTGCCCCGACGGGACGTTGCGCGCGTCGCGCCCGATCAGAAGCACGGCCCGGCATCCGATCTTGCGCACCGCCGCCAGGCTTTCGGTATAAAATGCGCCGGCATCGAACACGGCCGTCGACCCGAGGGTGAATACCACCGGCGCGGGATCCTGCATCCAGAAAGTCCGCCAGTTCGGGGCTCAGGCCCTGCCCTGGTTCGAGCTTGTCGTAGAAACGGAAATCCGGTGACGACGGTTCGTGGCGGGCCAGTCTGCCTGCGGCTTCGCGAGAACGCGCGAAAACCATGCCTGCGTTCCGTACGGCGAGAACATGTCGTCGAGAACCGGGTTGCGGAAGCTCGGGCAATCCCAGGCGGCGGCGCAATGCGTTGACGGGGCGCCCCAGCTGCGCGCGACGCGTCTTCACGAAGCGGAAGAACGGTCGCGTGAATCCCGGTCCCAGCGCATGAAGCCGCGTGATATTCGGCGCACCGGAAATCGCCGGCGGGTCGAACGAGGAAAGGAAAATCGACGGCTGCAGCGCGATCGACACCCAGGGTTTCTTCAGATACTCGGCTGCCGTTGGCGTGGCGAATGCGATGCGGATGCCCCACCAGCAGGTCTGCCTCGCGCGCGGCTCCGGACCGTATCTTCGAAACTCTGCTCGATCCACGGCATAATCAACTTCCGGAAGACATATTCCGTGCCGCTGCGCGGATGCATCATCCGCCGACAGGACTTCGAGGTCGTCGATGAAGTCGGCCAGGTCCGGCCGCAGCGGATGAAAGAGCAGCCCCTCGCCTTCCACCTTCCGGCGATAGAGTTCCGACGACGCGATTGTGACCGTATGGCCGCGCTCGCGCAGCCCGATCCCTACGGCGATGTAGGGATGCAGATCGCCCAGCGACCCGAGTGTCGTCAGTAGAAAGTGGGTGCCCAAATCAGGTCATGCTGTCGCCGCGGTGGTTGTCGACGAAGTGTCTTGTCGATCGGCTTGCGGCCGGCGAAACCTTCGTTGACGCCGTGCCAGTGGTCGATGTCGTCCTCATCCATCCGCCAGCAGAGATAGACTTCTTCGCCGCGAAACAGCGTGGGGAAATCGACCAGGCCGATGTCGAGATCCTTCACCAGAACGCCGAGGTTCTCGATGCGCTCCATGCAGTTCTTCAGCGTCTGGCCGTTCGTATCGCGCTGCGTCTTCCACGCCTCGGCCGCGGCGGTATCGACGGCGATGCCGCCCATCATGAGGATGCGCTGCGCCAGATCCTGAATGACCTTCTCGGCTTCGAGGTAACGCTCCTTCGCATGCACAGCTTCGCGGATGCTGCGGCCGACCGCGGGCAGCGCGGCGCGAGCTTCCTCGAGCGTAAAGTAGCGGGGCATCGATCAGGCGGGAACCGGTTCCGGTGCTGAGCTTGGCACGAGCGGCGTGTAATGCGAGTCGACGTACTTGTTCAGAATGCCGATGAATTCGGCCACAATGGCGTCGCCGCGCAGCGTGGTGGAGAGTTTGCCATCCACGTAAACGGGCGCGACGGGTTCTTCGAAAGTGCCCGGCAGCGAGATGCCCGAGGTTCGCGTGCTTGGATTCGCCGGGACCGTTCACGATGCAGCCCATCACCGCGACCTTCATTTCCTCCACGCCCTCGTACTGCTCTTTCCAGATCGCCATGCGCTCGCGCAGGTAGTTCTGAATCTGGTCGGCCATGTCCTGGAAGAACGTGCTGGTGGTGCGCCCGCAGCCGGGGCACGCGGTCACCTGCGGCGCGAAGCTGCGAATGCCGAGCGATTGCAGAATCTGCTGGCTGACGAAAACCTCTTCGGTGCGGTCGCCATCGGGCAGCGGCGTGAGCGAGGCGCGAATGGTGTCGCCGATGCCTTCCTGCAGCAGGACGGAGAGCGCGGCGGTGGTGGCGACGATGCCCTTCGCTCCGAGGCCGGCTTCGGTCAGGCCGAGATGCAGCGCGTAATCGCTTTGCGCGGCCATCGCGCGATAGGCATCGATCAGATCCTGCACGCCGCTGACCTTGGCGCTGAGGATGATGCGTTCGCGCGGAAGGCCATAGCGCTCGGCCGCGGCGGCGGATTGCAGCGCGCTGACGACGATGGCATCGAGCGTGACTTCGCGCGCGTCTTTCGGTTCGGCGAGCTTGTTGTTCTCGTCCATCATGCGCGTGAGCAGCGCGCCATCGAGCGAGCCCCAGTTGACGCCGATGCGCACGGGCTTGCCGTATTCGATGGCAGCCTCGATCATGGTGCGGAAGTTATCGTCGTGCTTCTTGCCGATGTTGACGTTGCCGGGATTGATGCGGTATTTCGCCAGCGCGCGGGCGCAGGCCGGATATTTCTTCAGCAGCAGATGGCCGTTGTAGTGGAAGTCGCCGATGATGGGCACGCGCACGCCGAACATGTTGAGCGTGTCGAAGATCTTCGGCACGGCGGCGGCCGCGGCGTCGGTGTTCACGGTGACGCGCACCAGTTCGGAACCGGCGCGGGCGAGCGCCATGATCTGATTGACGGTGGAAGTGACGTCGGCCGTATCCGTGTTGGTCATGGACTGCACCACGATCGGATTCGCCCCGCCCACTTTCACGCCGCCGACGTTCACCGCAACCGACTTGCGGCGCGCGATCTTTGCCATCCAGCCTCCGTTGAGAATAGGAAAAGTCTATTTTATCAGCGTGCTACGCCGGGAGCGGTGCGATGTGAAAGCGAAGTCGTTCGCAACAGCAGCCAACCCGCGAACGGCGGTGCGGCCACGAGCCAGCAGACTGGCGCGAACCCGAAGTGATCCACAAGCAGACCAATCAGCGGAGAGATCGCCGTCTGCATCAGACCATACGCGAATCCCAGAGCCGCGATCGCCGTGCCCGCGTGCTCGCCGCCCCAGAGATCGAGCGGGATCGTGTAAATATTGACGCTGCCCGCCACGATCGCGAAATAACTCAACGAGACCGGCAGCAAAGCCATCAGCGGCGTCGGGCAGAACGGTACCAGCGCCGAGACCAGGCAACCGATTGCGCTCACGAATACCGCGAATACCCGGGCATCCATCGCAGTTGTCCCCCGCGCGATCAGCGCGCCGCGAAAGCCACCCGCCCGCAAATCCTCCGCGCAATGGACGCCACCGGCGGAACCCACGCGTATCCGTTCGCCTGCGCGGTGGTGAGGTGAAAAGTCTGAACCAGATAGAGCGTCGTCCAGTTCGTCCAGAACGTATAACCCACCATCCACAACACATTCGCCAAAGCCAGCGCGATCAGCCGGCGGTCCCGCAGAATCCGAAAACCGCCGCGCTCCCGTTGCGGCGCTACTTCGCGATAAGGCCGAACGCTCCGCCGCACCAGTATCCATAGCGGAATCCAGCCGAACCCCAACGCCGCGCAAACGAAAAACGGACTGCGCCATCCCGTGAACCAGGCCACCAGAAGGGGCGCGCCAACCCCCGCCAGCCCGATTCCGATCTGCGTCATCGCCGCCCCGATTGCGCGATCTCTCGGCTCCAGATAAATGGCGTTCAGCTTCCCCGCTGCCGGAATGCCCGCCGATTCCCAAACGCCGAGCGAAATCCGGGCGCCCACCAATTGGCCGAAGCTCCGCGTCCATCCGCAGAGCGCCGCGCTCAAAGACCACAACGCAACCGCGCACACGATGCCCGTTTCAAGCCCCAGGCGATCGAGGAACCACCCCACCAGCGGGCGCGGCGATGGCGTAGGGCAACGCGAAAGCGCTGGTGCAGCCATCCGTAATCCGTATTGCTTAAGTGGAATTCCGCCATGACGCGCGGAGCGGCGGCGGAGAGCGTCAGGCGATCGAGGTAGTTCCACGCCGTCGCCAGCGCGAAGAACGAAACGGCGCCCCATCGGGCGGTTGGGGAACTGGGCACGGCAAATTATTGTCAGGGGAAAAGGAAAAACCCCTCCTGCTGCAACCTCCAAGCGGAGGACAACGAGCCGATTATTCCGGCCACGACTCCCGAAAGCCATAGTCTCGGACCCGTCATCCCAATCGCCCGTGTGTTGCAGCAGAGGGCAGGTTGAGTTACTTCAAGCGATTCGGGATTTAGGATAGCAAACCTACCCCCACAAAGTCTGCTTTTTAAGTAATTGATTCCATTCATCGAATAGATCAGCGATCCAGGGGTTTTGTATTGACCTGAACCATCGGTGTGTCGCGATGACCCAAAAGGGTACGCAACCTCACGCGGTGTCCCCGATCCGGCGTTCCTTGCCCTGCCAGAACTGTTCGCGCAGTTCGCGCTTCAACACCTTGCCGGTACCGCCTTTCGGCAGCGGTTCGGTGCGGAATTCCCATCTCTTCGGAAGCTTGAACTTCGCCAGCCGTTTCGCCGCGAAGGCGGACAATTCTTCCTGGGTGCAGATCACGTCCGGCCTTGTCACGATGAACGCCACGGGAATCTCGCCCCAGATCGGGTCGGGCGCACTCACCACCGCCACTTCGGCAACGCCCGGATGCGCCGCCAGAGCGTTCTCCACTTCGATCGAAGAAATGTTCTCGCCGCCGCTGATGATGATGTCCTTCCTGCGATCGACAATCTGTACATAGTTCTCGTTATCCCAGACCGCCATGTCGCCGCTGTGGAACCACGCACCGCTCATCACGGCTTTGGTGCCCTCGGGATCCTTGAAATAGCCGTCCATGACGTTATCCCCGCGAATTATGACCTCGCCGATCGTCGCCATATCGCGGGGCACGTCGCGCACCTCCGCGTCGACCACGCGCAGTTCCGTACCCGGCAGCGGCCACCCCGCCATGGCCTGATGGCGATAGCGGTCCTGTTCGTCCACATAGATTACGGTGCCTTTCCTGCGCGCGCTCGACGCAACCGGACTGGTTTCCGTAAGGCCGTATCCAGCCAGAACCTCGCATTTGCAGGCGGCCTCCATGCGCGCGATCTGTTCGGGCGACGAAGCGGCGCCGCCGATATTGATCTGCCTGAGCGACGACAGATCGTACGTCGCCAGGCCCTGATACGCGAGTAGCGCGTTCGCCATAGTGGGGACGACCGACATTCCCGTTGCGCGCTCATCCTGGATCAGGCGGCACACCAGCGCCGGATCGAACCGGCGCACCATCACCTGCTTGATGCCCATCATGGTCGAAGTCTGCGCGCGTCCCCACCCGTTGGCGTGGAACAACGGGATGGTATGCAGTTCGACGGCGTTATCGTCATGGCTGAAGACGCCCGCAACCGTCATGGCGTGCATGTAAATCGTGCGGTGCGAGAGCATCACGCCTTTTGGCGTGCCCGTGCTCCCGCTGGTGTAGAAAAGCTCGGCGATCGAGTCTTCGTCGTAAGTGAAGATATCCGCGCGCTCGGGCGTACCCGATGCGAGGAAGTCTTCGTACTCGGTATCGAGATTGATGGTTCGCATCGTTCCCGTCTCCGGCCATGCCTTTCGAATCGATTCGACGACAGGCCCGAATTCCTCCTCGTAAAAAAGAACGCGTGCTTCGGAATGCCGCAGGATCTGCCCCAGTTCCGGCGCCGTCAGGCGCACATTCAGCGGCATCGCAATCGCCCGGGCCTGGGGCGCGCCGAAATACCCCTCAAGCAATAGGTGCGTGTTGTAGCTGAGGTAGCCAACGCGGTCGCCTTGCCGCACTCCAGCCCTCACCAGCGCCGATGCCAGTTTCTCGCATCGCTCGCCGAAGGCCCCGTAGGTGAACCGCTTCGCGCCGCAAACCACGCCTTCCCTGCCGCCATAGAGGTCGATGGCGCGATGCAGAAATCGTATCGGAGTCAACGGAACTTTCATGAAAGATTTTCTTTTCCCGAACCATAGTCGCGCATTCGAACGCGCGACGCGTTAATCTGGAGAGGTTTTACGCAACGCCAGATGCCGGAACCGAACCCCATCCAGTCAATTCTCGTCATAGACTCCGAAAAAGCGGACTCCGAAAAAACGCGCCCCGCGGACGATCGGCGTTTCCGCCGCCTGATGGATTCAAATATCGTCGGCATTGCCTGCTGGGACCGGGACCACGCGATTACGGATGCGAACGACGCGTTTCTGCGCATACTCGGCCGGCCCCGCGCCGACCTGGGAACGCTGCGCCTCGAAGACCTCGCCGAAGGCGCCGCGTCGGCGGAAATCGATGCCCGCGGCGTTTGCGAACTTTTTCAGTGCGAACAAATCGACGCTTCCGGCGAGCGTGTGCCGATCGTTATGGGCGGGGCATCGCTCGATGAAGGTGACGGGCTGGTCTACGCGCTTGATGTCAGCGCGCGTAAACGCCTCGAAGAGAAACTGCGCCAGACGGCGAAGCTGGAGAGCCTGGGAATCCTGGCAGGCGGAATCGCGCACGATTTCAATAATCTCCTGACGGGCGTTTTGGGCAATGCGACGCTCGCGATCGAGGCAGCCGCGCCCGGGTCGCATATCGCCGAGTTGCTCCGCTCGGTGGTGCTGGCGGGTGAGCGCGCGGCCGCTCTGGCGTGCCAGATGCTCGCTTACTCGGGGCACGGGCAATTTCGTTTGGAGTTTGTCGATCTGTCCGCGCTCGTCAACGAAACGCTCACGCTGATCGAATCCGCTCTGGGCAAAGCGATCCGTCTCAACCTCTCGATCGCACCCTCGCTGCCGCTCGTTCGGGCGGACCCCAGCCAGCTGCAGCAGATCGTCATGAACCTCGCGATCAACGCAGCCGAGGCGGTGGACAACAACGGTGAGGTTTCGGTGCGCACCGGAACCGCCGAACTGGATGGAACGCGCCACGCGAACGATGTTCTCCCTTCGGATGCGCTCACCGCGCCAGCCGGAAAGTACGTATTTCTCGAAGTCCGCGATTCCGGGCCAGGGATGGATACCGAGACTCTTGAACGCATTTTCGACCCGTTTTTCACAACAAAATCCACAGGCCGGGGTCTGGGGCTGGCGTCGGTACTGGGTATAGTCAAGAGCCACCACGGCGCAATGCGGATTACCAGTTCGCCAGGCCGGGGAACCACCTTCGCGGTCTATCTCCCGGCATGCGAAAGCCGGCCGGCCGATCAGGAAACGGATGCAGTGCCCGCCCGGTCCTACGACAGCATCGTACTCGTTGTGGATGATGAGCAATACGTGCGCGAGACTGTGCGGAAGACGCTGGAACTCGCGGGTTACACGGTTGTCTGCGCGGCCGGATCGAGTGAAGCCATGCAGTTGTTCCAGTCTCTCGGCCGCCAGATCGATCTCGCCATCGTGGACCTGACAATGCCCGGCGAAGGCGGCGGCGAAGTCGTGCGCCGTTTGCGGCACCACGATCCGAACTTGAAGGTGATTGCAAGCAGCGGTTATGCCGAGGCCGAGGTCAAAGCCGAGTTCGGAGATATGTTGAACGCATTTCTGCCCAAACCCTACCGGTCCGACCGCCTTCGGGAGGTTGTCGCCGCGGTCCTCGCCGGAAGTTGAGAGAAGTTGAGGGAAGTTGAGAGATGCCGACGGGTGTAGAATTCCAGGGAAGATGTTGAAAAGCTCCCGTAACCGCGCGCTGAGGCATCGGACCGTGATAGAGCGGTACCGGCGGGCATGACACCGGTAGCCGCGACGCTGCCGCGCGCTGTCGCCCGCCCAACCGCCAAACCCTGGCAGATTCTCTGCGGCCTCATCGTCTCCGGGTTTCTGCTGGCCCTGCCCGGCGGACTGTTACCGCTCTGGGGGTACCATATCCACCCCGATTTCGGCATCGCGGGCGATTATTTTCTGGTCCTGGGCGCGGGCGTGATCGGCGGCGGAATGCTCGCGCTGCGCCTGGCGCGTACCATCCCGCTCGAGCGCCTGCTGGCGGCCGGATACTTCTTCGCCGCCGTGTCGGTGCTGCTGCTTTCGGTGGCCGCGCCGCCGGCGCAGGTCTGGTATCAGATGGCCGGCGCTGCTCGTCACGGGCGCCAGCGCGGGAATCATGAATACCGCGGTGCTGGAGGCCATGACGCCGAGCTACGAGTCCAATCCGGCCACCGTCATCCTGACTGGCGGAATTTTTTTTGGCGGGGGCAGCGTGCTTGCGGCGTTCCTGCTCGCGCAATCCTTCGGGGACGGCGGAGCCACGCGCGCTGCTGGCCCTCACGGCGCTGCTGCCGGCGGCCGCGGGCGTGTCGCTGGCCCGCTTGCACATCAGCGCGCCGGGAAGTGACGGAGATTTCGCTGGCGCAGTCGATGCACGATCTGCGCAGCCCTCTGGCGATCTTCTTCGCGCTGCTGCTTTTTTTTCAGTTCGCCAACGAATGGTCGCTCGCCGGCTGGCTGCCGGTATTCCTGATCGATCGGATGGGCCTGAGTCCCTGCGACCGCCGTCACGCTGCTGGCGGTCTACTGGCTGGCGCTGATGGTGGGGCGCATTGTGGCTGTCGAGACTTCTCCGCGTAGTGCGCCACGGCAGATTGCTGGCATTCAGCGCGTTCTGCGCGCTTTTCGGATGCACGGCGCTGCTCGCCGCGGGCAGCCGGTTTGGCGTGGTGGTCGGCATTCTCCTGACGGGCGCGGGATTTTCCGCCATCTATCCGCTGGTGGCCGAGCGCATCGCCAGCCGGTTTTCGTACTACCATCCGGGCTACTTCAACGGCATTTTCACGTTCGCCCTGATGGGCGGGATTCTGGCTCCGTTCGTGCTGGGGCATATGGCCGCCGGCGTCCGGCTTGAAGGTGATTCCGCTGGCTGCGATGATGGGGAGCTGCGCGGTTTTCGCGTTGGTTCTGCTGATCTGGCTGGGCCACAAAGTCTCCGGGTCACTGAGTACCTGCAGATTCGGCGCTCGGTTGACGCTGCCATGCACGCGTCCTACAATGAAATTGAAAGGTGGCCGTAATGTTTGCGCAAAGCTTTCAGACTGCTGGTCTTGGTGGCCTTTCCGGAACGGAGCTCCTGGTAGTGCTGGGAGTTGCCGTGCTGCTGTTCGGCGGCAAGAAGATTCCGGAAGTGGCGAAGGGCTTGGGCGAAGGCATCAAGAACTTCAAGCAAGCGCTCAAGACAGAAGAAGAGCCCTCTGTAGAAACCAAGAAGCAGGCCTAAAGCTTCAACCGCCGCCGGCAAGTCGGGCGGCAACGGCTTCGAAAGAGTTCCAATAACAAAAACCCCGCAGACGCCGGATCGGCCGTTTGCGGGGTTTCTGATTTTACAGCCCTTCGGTTCTACAGCTGGCGATCGACAGCCTGCGCTTCAGGCCTTCTTCACTTTCGGCGGAACGATCGCGTCCTTCGCCGCTTTCGCGACTCGGAACTTGACCACCTTCTTCGCCGGAATCTTGATCGATTCGCCGGTTGCCGGATTGCGGCCCAAGCGGGCCTTCCGATCCACGCGAACGAGTCTGCCGATGCCCGGCAATACGAAGACTCCGTTCTTCTTCACTTCGCTGACCGCCAGACTGGAGAGGTGATCCAGAATCGCGCGCGACTGCTTGTTCGTGACTTCGCCTGCTTCCGCCAACCCGCGCACCAACTGGGTCTGCGTCATTCTCTGAGTGGCCATCAAACCTCCTGTCATACGATTGTCGCGAACCCTCGCACATGCGCGAAACCCCTGTATTTATAGGGTTCCGAAGCACATTCATGTTCGCGATTCGTTATCATCATACGGAACGCGGCGAACGATGTAAAGCGGAAAAATGCCCAAAACGCCTGTTTTTCGCGTGTTTTTTCAATTTTCGCATTCGCGCGGTGCCGAGCGGCTTTGCGGCCTGCGACGCCAACTGCCGCGCAGCAAGTAGACTGGTAGTTTCATGCCATTTGAAGAAGTTGTCGAGGCCGAAGGCCACCTGATCGATTCCCACGTCATGGAGCAGATCTTCGACAAGGTGGTCGAATCGAGCGGCCGTTTCGAAGTGGAGCAGTTCCGCATCGGCCGCACCAACGGCGATCCGTCCTATCTGCGGCTGCGCGTCGAAACGCCTACCCGCCAGCAGATGGAGCATGTGCTCGCGCAGATTGCTCGCCATCGGATGCTCGCCGGCGGAGACCGGCGACGCCGTGCTGGGACTGGTCGAGCGCGACCGCTGCGCGCCGGAAGATTTCTACTCCACCAGCAATCACCACACGTCCGTTCGCATCAGCGGCGAATTGGTCGAAGTGCAGAACCAGCGCATGGACGCGATGATCGTCGTCGAAGGCGCGGATACGAAGAACCCTGCGGCATACTGCCGGCGCCTGCGCGATCTGAAGGCGGGCGACATGGTGGTGACCGGCATGCGCGGCATCCGCGTCACGCCGGAATCGAAAGAGCGCGACCGCCTGGCGTTCGCATTCATGTCGAACGAGATTTCCTCCGAGCGCCAGGTGGA
The DNA here is from genome assembly GCA_963764845.1 of Terriglobia bacterium. GTDB lineage: Bacteria > Acidobacteriota > Terriglobia > Bryobacterales > Bryobacteraceae > BOG-234. The sequence continues at coordinate 869,101 of CAVXUE010000005.1, forward strand.
AACCGCCGTGCGGCAAACAGCGGCGCTGGCGCGGCAGGCGAAGGAGCAGGGCAAGACCATCGTCGCCGTGGCCGGGCCGGTGGTGGTGCATACCGGCGGCGTTGCCGGGCTTTCGAAACTGATCCGCGAGCGGCTGGATCGACGCCGTGCTCAGCGGCAACGCGCTCGGCGTGCACGATATCGAATCCGCCCTGTTCGGCACCTCGCTCGGCATTCGCCTGGCCGACGGGCGCCAGGCCGAGCACGGCCATCGCAATCACATGCGCGCCATCAACGCCATCTATCATGCGGGCGGCATCAAAGGCGCGGTGGAAAGCGGCCGCCTGAAATCCGGCGTGATGTACGAGTGCGTGAAGAACAACGTTCCGTTCGTGCTGGCGGGCAGCCTGCGCGACGACGGTCCGCTGCCCGAAACCATCACCGACATGAACGCCGCGCAGGACGCCTATGCCGCCGTGGTGAAATCGGCCGGGCCTCGTGCATCTGCCTCGGCTCGATGCTGCACTCGATCGCCACGGCAACATGCTGCCGAGCTGGGTCAAGATCGTGTGCGTCGATATCAATCCCGCGGTGGCGACCAAAGTCAGCGATCGCGGCACCGGCCAGGCGGTCGGGGTGGTGACCGACGTCGGGCTTTTTCTCGAACTGCTTTCGCGGGAACTGGCGCAAATGAATCGCCGGAATACACGGACGAGCACGCCGGCGCGGGCATCGACGCGCATCTGCCGGAGATCGAAACCTGGCCGAATCAGTTCCCGAATTACGAGATCGAGATCGCCGTTCCGGAGTTCACCTCGGTCTGTCCGAAAACCGGCTTGCCCGATTTCGGCACCATCACGATCCGCTATGTGCCGGACCAGCTTTGCCTGGAACTGAAGTCGCTCAAGATGTACACGCTCGCCTACCGCGATCTCGGGATCTTTCAGGAAAACGTGGTCAACTGTTTCCTGCGCGACATCGTGAAGGCGTGCCAGCCGGTGCGCGCCACGGTCACCGGCGAGTTCGCTTCGCGCGGCGGGTTGAGCTCGAAGATGGTGGCGTCTTTGTTCGACGGAGCCAGGCGGAAAGATGAGCGCCGTGCCGGGTGAATCTCAGAGACGATTCCGCGAAGGCTCGCGGAGCTGAGCGCCATCATACAGGCGGTGCGGGACCGCGTGCGCGCGCGCTATCCCGAGCCGGACACGACGTCCGGCGGGCTCGCGACTCCAAGGCCTGCCGGCCGCCGATTCAGGTGCACGATCGCCGACCTGATGCCGCTCGTTCACGCGCGCGATGCCGCGCAGGCGAAGATCGCGGCGATCGGAAGCGTGAATCCGCGCGCCGGCGGCCTGCTCAACGGCATGATTCAGACGGTCAAGAAGACCGTCGCCCGCGCGCTGCAGTGGTTCGTGCGCGATCAGATCACGTTCAATCGCGAAACCGTATCGGCTCTCGAAGCGATCATCGAAGCGCTGAACGAGCAGAACCGTTCGCTGGTCTCGCTCGCGGCCAGGCGAACGAACAGCTCGGCTACGCATTCCGGGCTGGACGCGCGATCCGGAACTGAGCGCGGAGATCAACGCGCGTGCCGGGGAACTGAATGCGCGAACCGGCGGGATCGACGAGCGGATCGACCGTCTGGAGCCCGAGATCCAGGAACTCAAGGATATCCGCAAGCATTTGGTCGAGCTGCGCGCGGCATGGGAAAGCAAAGTCACGACGAACGAGATTCAGTTTCTGCGCACCGTGGCGGATCTGCAGGGCGCATTCCAGCACCGCTCCACGCTGATGGAATCGAACTTCCGCGAGATCGTGAAGGCGCAGCACGCCGATTATCTGGGCGCGCTCGACCGGACGACAGTCGAACATCCAGAAGCAGCTCTGGCTGGATTTCCAGAAGGTTCGCGCCGAGTATGGCCAGCTGATCCACGACGAACTGCGCGATCATCCGCCTGCGCCAGCCGTCCGCTGCGCAACCGGCGTGCACCGTCGCCACCGCAGCCGGCCGCTGCGCACTCGGCCGACAGCCGCGCGGCCCATCGATATCGATTACACCCGGTTCGCCTTTCGTTTTCGCGGTCCGAAGAGCAGGTCCGCCAGACCAGGAGTTCTACCGGCCGTTCTTCGCCAATTGCCGCAATGTGCTGGATATCGGTTGCGGCCGGGGCGAGTTCCTGCGAGTTGATGCGCGAAATGGGCGTCCCGGCGCAAGGAATCGATCTCGGCGACGAGTCCGTCGCGCATGTGCCGGGAAAGGGGCTCGACGCCGAGGTGGCCGACTGTTCCCGTATCTCGGCCGCTTCAGACTGCGGGCGAATTCGACGGCATCTTCGCTTCGCAGCTGGTCGAGCATCTCGAGCCCGCGAGGCTGCCGGAGATGATCCGGCTGTGCGCCGCCAGTCTGCGGCGCGGCGGAGTGCTGGCGATCGAGACGCCGAATCCCGAGTGCCTGGCGATTTTCGCGACCTACTTCTATCTCGACCCCACGCACACGCGTCCGGTGCCGCGCCAGCTTCTCGAGTTCTATATGGAGGAAGCGGGCATCGGGTCGATCGAAGTGCACGAGATTTCGCCGGCGGTGGAATCCATGCCGGAGCTGGCGGAATTGCCCGAAGCGTTCCGCAAGCGCTTTTTCGGCGGGCTGGATTACGCAATCGTCGGGCGCAAGTTGTAGAATAGGCTTGACGCGTTGCGACGACGTTCGCGTGAATGCGGTTGCCTCCTTGCTGGGAGGTCGTCCAACGGTAGGACTGCAGATTCTGGATCTGCGTATCGGGGTTCGAATCCCTGCCTCCCAGCCAAACAATTCAATGACTTGGAGCAGCCCTCTCCAGGTTCGACCTGTGAATCCTTTCGAAGTGTGCCCGGGCTGAATTCAGCGCGTGGAAGCCTGGGCTTTAGGTGAGCCTATCGAAGCGATCGTGGCGGAAGTACGAGAACTGGATGAAATGGACGTCAGGGTGAAGCCTTTTACACGAGTGGCAAAATGGAGAATGGCGCGCTCGACGTTGCTGATAGGGTCAAGCACACCGTTGCGTAGCGCCGTTTCGCAGAGAAATGAGAGGCTCTTGGTCACTAATGCGCGAGTCACATCGCAGACGAACGTGCCCCATCCGCCCGGTTAGCGCCCTGCGACTCACAACGAGGCTACGCAGCGTTTTCTCAACAGCATTGTCTCGGCGTGGTAAAGGGTACCGGTCGGGATCACTCGTCAGAAAAACTTGAGGAGTTCGCGCGCACAACCGAGCGATATCCGATGGCGTTGGCAGCCTAGACGGGGAATAGGGAGTCAGCATTGCAATTGGTTCCCTCAGGAGCAGATCTGTCCAACAGCCAGGGCAGTCAGCATTCTTCGAGCCATGGTGTGGAATTTTAAAAAACCGTGCTCGGCCTTCAGGTCGTTCCCGCGAGCCAATGATCGCCTCCCAGCCTTCCGTGGTTCCAGAGACGTGTTCCAGGTCTGCCCCTAGCAAAACATCAAGGTTCCCGACTTTTAACCAAAGCACAACGGATAGCTGATTCGGTCCCTGCGCAGATGGGCGTCGGCCCTGCTCAATTGTCAATAGTGCTTCACGAAGTTCTGCTGCTGCGCGGTTGAACACGCCATCCGCAGGACTTAGGGCGAAAACCTCGGCAGCCACTGTTCGCTCGGGATCGGTTAACGCAAGAAGTTTTTTGTTTGCCAATGCTGGGACTGGACCGACGGCATCCCTTCTCTCCCCCCGTAGCCGACGGGCCTCGAGCACGCGAATGATGCCAGCGTATTCTTTCGTTGCCGAAGACTGCCGGGCTGTTTCGGTTCCGGCTGCAACCACCTTCGCCAGATCTGCCAACGTGTAGGCGGCCGAATTTACGAATTTGGCACTCCTGGCCGCGCTCAGAATTTCGGCCATTCCCTGGATATGGTCGTCATGCCAATGGGTGGCTACAACGAGCTTTACTTGGGCTGCCACATCAACCTGCAACGACTCCAGATAGTCCAGGGCGACAGGGCGTCCCAATTCCCGATCAATACAGGAGTCGACGACGATCCAATCACCGTCCCCCAAGTGAGCGACAACGCACTCACCCATTCCCGGACCGAATACGGAAATTTCTAACTGATGCGGAGTTGGAGGGGAGTCAGTCACTTTCCAAGAGGGCGGCCACGCGCTCCGCTTGTTCGAAAATCCTCTTCATCTGGAATTTGCCGAGGCGAGGCTGCCTGGCAAATCGCAGGGAAGAGACGCGCTCTCGCTGACCGCCCGGTGTGACCCAATAACCGATGGACCAGTAGAAGGTGGCTCCAGCCGCAATCAGCGGAATATCGCCCGTGGAAATCTCGTCGAAACCCAATTCAACCAACTCCGGAGGGTTGTGGGAGTTCGTCGCGTCGATAATGAAGGCCAGAAATGTATCAGGTTGAACGCATTCAACACGGCCGATCCATCGCTGTAGCACCTTCACTTTCCATTTCGAGTCCCTGATACGAGGAAGCCGCACCAGTATGTCCTCGCGCAGCATGACAGCCTGGTTATGGAGTCCCGTCCGGTTCCGGTCATTTGCTCTGTCGGGGCACCGCTCATCGATTACGCTCGCTGGTTGGCGGCGGAGGAACTCCTTCTGCGACGAAAACGGCAGACCTACTCCGGCGGTGCCGAGCTCGATGAGTGAGCTTTCGAAAAACGTAGGCATCAATTTGTCACTAGTCCCCGTAGGTGCTCCGCAGCAACGTTTGCATACTCCAAGATATGATCCCAATCCTCGGTCAAGCGATCTGGGACCCACTGAGCCCCATGCGACTCAACACCATTCGGAGCTTTGAACTCCTCGTTAACCTCCACGTAGAGACCATGTACGACCTTCAGCGATGGCTCGACCTTGATGTGCACCGTCCCGCTGCTACCGCCCTTGCGACGCCCTTGCATAAGGAGCGACCGCAGGCCAGGTGTTTCCATTATCTCCTCCCATGGCTTTTTGGGAGCGAGCAAATGTCCGACTGCATGCCACGAATCCATTGAGGGCATCTCAAAGTGAAACTGCCTTGACATGGCCAACACAGTGACAGGAGTGTGAGGGAGGACGGCGAACACACCCGCAGCCAGATCACGCAGCGGAGCGTAATGCCTCGGATCTGCGGACATCAACTGAAATCGATTCTGAAGCACCTGAAGCTGAAACGACTCCGTTGAGAAATCAGCCAGCTCCGCTTGGATCGTTGTAATCTTTGCGGTCTCCGCCTCGTCGGACCGAATCAGTTGCTGCGCGCCCAGCCATCGAGGCTGGAAAATGGCGGGATTAAAGGATCCGATCATGACAATCGCCGCGCCTTCGAACTCTGCTGAATGCATTGACTTTAGCCACTATAGCTTATCGACAGAAGAGCGTCGTACGCAGAGCGACGCCTATTTGGGCGGATGGAATGCATCGGAAGATGGGCAAGCACCCTCAAAGCAGCACTACTGGCCCGCGCCAAGTCGTTGCCGTTTGCCCGCCTCAGTCTCCCGGCTTCTCCCGCGAGCCAGACTCAAATCTCCATCTCAACAGCGCCCATGGCCATGAGTGAGCCGTGGTGCGATGCTGTTAATGTCTCCATGATTTCAGTCCACCTCGAGTCGGGCGCCGCCACTATCCGGCACACGCCACAGCCTGAAAGACCTGAGGGATTCGCGCTGATCCGCCTGATCCGGGCGCGGAATCTGCAATACGGATCTGGAACTGCAGCGCGGCTACTACGGGTTCTCGGGCGTCCCCGGCCATGAGTTCGTCGGCGAAGTAGTCGCCGCGGATTCGCAGCGAACTCATCGGCAAGCGGGTGGTCGGTGAAATCAACCTTGCGTGCGGCAGTTGTTCCTGGTGCCGGCGCGGCATGGGCCGTCACTGCCCCGCGCGGTCCGTGCTCGGCATCGTGCGCCATCCCGGTGCGTTCCGCGAATTCCTCACTCTGCCCGAACGCAATCTGCACGTCGTGCCCGATTCGATCCCGACCGAGGTCGCCGTCTTCACCGAACCGGTCGCGGCCGCCTGCGAGGTTCTCGAACAGGCGCGGATCCCCTGCAGCAGCCCGGTGGCGGTTCTGGGCGACGGAAAACTCGGGCTTCTCGTCGCGCAGGTGCTTCAGGTGAACGGCTACCGCGTGCACCAGTTCGGGCGGCATGCGGATAAACTGCGGATCGCCGCGAAGGCGGGCGTGACGACAGAGATTCGCGGCGAACATCTCCCCGAAGCCGAGTATCAATGGGTGGTCGATGCCACCGGTTCACAGGCCGGATTGCACGCCGCGATCCGCATGGTCGAACCGCGCGGAACCATCATTCATGAAATCGACCGTACATGGCGAGATTCCCCTCGATACCGCGCCGGTGATCGTAAATGAGATCACCCTGATCGGTTCCCGCTGCGGGCGTTTCGAGCCGGCGCTCGAATTGCTGCGACTGGGCGCGATCGACGTGGCTTCGATGATTTCGGAACGCATGCCGCTCGCCGACGCACCCGCCGCGTTCGATCGCGCGGCGAAGCGCGGCGCCATGAAGGTGCTGCTGTCGAACTGATGGCAGCGAAAACGTAGCTAATTCATCGCGTTCAACGCTGCTCGACATGGCGATGCTGTTTCTCGCGACAGCCATCCTTATTTTTCCGTTATTCCGCATCGAATACTTCAACGACTGGATGTCGATCGAAGGCTCCTTCATCTCCGACGCCCGCTTCATACGCGAGCATTGGCCTCATCCTGCCTGGCACGCGTTCTGGTACTGCCGGAACCGATTCGATTACGCTATATTCGCCGGCCACGCGCTACGGCGCCGCGATCGTGTCGGTGTTGTTTCGATTCATCTCCGGCCCGCGGATATCACATTTACACCGGCACCATGTATTGCCTTGGCGTCGCCGGCGTTTACTTCCTGGTTCGCACCGGCACCGGCTCACGCGGCGCCGCATGGCTGGCCGCCTGCGCCGAAGCCCTTCTTTCACCTTCGTTCCTGCTGCTGAAGTCCTACCGCGAGGATTCGCTGCATTGGATGCCGGAGCGGCTGAACGTTCTCATCAAATGGGGCGAAGGGCCGCATACGTGCGCGCTCGCGCTGATTCCCTTCGCACTCGCCTTTTCGCTGCTCGCGTTTCGCGGAGGAAAGCTTTGGACGGTTGCCGCCGCGGCTGTCTGCTGCGCGCTGGTGGTGAGCAATAATCTTTACGGCGCGCTCGCCCTCGGGATCTTCTTCCCTTTGCTCGTGTGGAGCGTGCAGGTTTCAACGCCCGGGTCTGTTGGTGTGGCGGCCGCGCCGGCGCCATCGTGCTGCTCGCGGCCGGTCTCTGCGCCTGGTGGTTCACGCCGTCATTCGTGCGCCTGACGGAACGGAATCTCATGCTGGTGGCGCTCCCGGGAAACCGGTGGTCGGAATTCGCGGGGCTTCTGATTTCGCTCGCGTTCGGTGCAGTCTCGCGCTGGA
>CAVXUE010000006.1:0-2721119 GCA_963764845.1 Terriglobia bacterium
TGGGTACAGAGCAGCGAAAACCACGGTGCGCTCGTCTCGGTAGTAAATCTCGCGACCCAGCAGGTAGTCGCCTGTGTGCTGGCAGTCACAGAGCCCCGTTTGATATAGCTCTTTCGCCAGACGGGACGAAGCTGTACATGGCAAACGATCAGTCGTCGGGTGGGCAAGGAACCCAGGGCCGTCTCCTCGTGCCCGCGCGGGCCGATGATTGCGTCTTCGACACCACCACTTACGCGCTGATTGGCCAGGTAGCGGGGCTGTACGGATTTCTTGCCGTGAGCCAGGACGGGAACTCACTCTACACATGGGCCACAACCCCCTACTACGTGGCCATCAACACCAGCACCTTGGCGACCAAGGGAATCGCACTGCCATCCGGGTTCTCCCCTGGCGCCGTGGCTGTGGCGCCGTCCGGAAACCAGGCCGTCCTTCTTACCGGATCGAGCACCACGACGAAATCTTTCATACTGGATACGCTCGCAAATCAGATCACGGCGACCTTCCCAGCGCCGGAATAGCCTTGCTGGTCGGCACCAGCAGCGCCATGGCCTTTACGCCTGACGGGAGCTCGATTTGGACGCTGGGAGGGTGTAACAACCTCGACGGCTGCTACACCCTATACGGCCAGAGCTTCCCCTCAGGAACTGCGATCGCCCAGACGACGCTGCCGGGATTCGGGCCATTTTGGCCCTCCGGGATCACTTTCTGACTTAGCGGCCAGGGATGGCCGTTTGGCGAACGGCGGGAACACGCGACACGGGCGCGCCGAAATTCCGGGCCGCCCTCAGCCTGGTCCCGAAACTGCGTTCGACCCGCCCCATTTTCATCCCCGTTGTGGCGGCCGCCATGGGCCGTTCACAAATGAAGAACCACGATTTTTGCCTGAAAACAGGGCGGTTCGCCCTGCTCGCGTTCCAACCCGGCCCGAGCGTCGTGTATCCTCCAGTCGAATCGGGGTCTTCGCCTCGAATCAGGGTAAGTCTGTGAAGACCGATGCCCGGCCGATCCTTGAAAATCGAATATAGCCGCAATGCCCCCGCTTGCGCCGGCTGGCGCGAGATTTTTTTCTCCGTTCCGAACCCGAGAAGCCGTTGAAAGCGTGGGGGTGAGCCCGGCAAAGAGAACCCGGCTGAACCTGAGAAACATGAGATACCAACCCGGGAAGCCAGGTAAAGGTCCCGGCGGACCGGGGGAAAAAGGGGGTAGTACCTTCGCTTTGACCGATGTGGCGTACGCTCTCAGCGTGCCGTGTCGAGACTTTTCTCGACACCGGTTTCTTCTCCGACTGCCCCAGGCGTCGGCAGAGTGCCGACGCGGCACGCAAAGAGTGCGTGCGCCACACACTTCCGTCGCAACCCATCCTACCGGCCTGAGCCGGCGCTTCCAACGCTCACTAATTCGAAGCCCCAGGCTCGGGGCGATGGCTCAGGTCCGTTTTGGCAACCTGTTTCGCCAGGTTCGAAATGGCTCAGCGACTGCGAGTACTGCGCAAGGCCTTTGTACAAAGCCTCCGCGACCTTCTGCCGGTATTCGGGCTTGCCCAGATTGCGACTCATCGCGGCTGTTGCTGAGGAAGCCGATCTCGGCCAGCACGGAGGGCATCGAAGCGCCGATCAGTACGACGAACGGCGCGCGCTTCACGCCGCGGTCGTGAGCGGCCGCGTTCGATCGCTGCGCCTGCGCCTGAATGGAAGTCTGGATATCGCTGGGCGAAGGTGTGGGATTCCTCGATCTTGTCGTTGAGCGTGATCGATTGAATCAGATCTTTCAGTTCGCCGACGGTCTTATCCGAGCCGGCATTTTCGCGCGCGGCGACATCGAGCGATCCGGCCGACGTTGGTGAAGTTCAGATAGAAGGTTTCAGTGCCGGCAACTTCCGGGAGCCGGCGACGAATTCGCGTGGATCGAGAGGAAAAGATCGGCCTTGCGCTCGTTGGCGATGGCGGTGCGCTCGCGGAGCGGGATGAACGTGTCGTCGGACCGCGTGAGCACGACTTCCGCGCCCATTTTCTGCTGCACGAGATTCGCCAGCCGCAGGGCGACATCGAGCACCACATCTTTTTCGAGAACGCCGTGGGGCCCGATGGTGCCATCGTCATGGCCGCCATGGCCGGCGTCGATCACGATGCGATTTACTTTGAGGCCCAAGCGCGCGCGTGAGGGAACGCGAGGCATTCTCCGAGGCGAGCGGCATCGCATTCGATTCGATCGCGGGTTTGGCGGCGGGACGACGACCTGGGTTGAGACGGCGCTGAAGCTTGGCTGGAGCGGGGGTGGAGCGGCCCGGGCCGGCGGTCGGATGATCGCTACGGGCAGCCACGAGCATCGGGCAAGCTGACGCGAAGTGAGCTCCGCTTCGGGAAGCCCGGGCGGCGTGCCTGCCACCAGAATCTGCGGACGGCGCGGGGCGGGCGGATAAACGAAGGCGTAAGGCGTGAGGCGCCCGATCGGATCCGGCGGAAGCTGCGCTGGCAGGGGCGCGAGCCGGGTCGGCGCCGTGAACAGCCCGCAGTTCGACTACGAGGCGGTCCGGGGCATCGAGCCGCGTGATTTTGAAGTCGGCGGGCGCTTTGAGATCGAAAACGATGCGCGTAGTGCCGGGCGCGGTCTCGGCCACGCGCACGCGGGTGACCAGAGTTATCCGATACTTCGCGCGTCGCAAGGCGGCGGCGGCCGAATCCAGGGGCGCGCGTGCGGGATATCCAGAAAGAGCCGTTCGGGATCATGAGCGCGATCGGCTCTGTATTCGAACGGCCCGCTGGTTTCGATGATGACGCGCGTGGAATCGGCGTGCGACCAGGAGCGGACGCCGGTCACCTGAATTATGCCGGGCTTCGACGCGGCGAGCGCTGGCAGGATTCCAAAAAGCGCCACTGCCCACGACAATCGCCACAACATAGATTCACTCTTGCGTTCAGGGAGTCCTGTAATAAATCCGGCCGTCTGAGCCTACGGACGTCTCGAATGCGGCCGGCAGTGTTTCAGAATTCGGCCGTTTCCGAATTCGCCGGCAATGCCGCCGCGGGAGCGGGAACGACCGTTTTCTGACGCGCCGCCTTCAAGATTCTTCGCCACCCGATGGACATAGTTCTGCGTTTCCGCGTAAGGCGGAATGCCGTGATATTTATCCACGGCCGCTTCGCCCGCGTTATAGGCTGCGATGGCTTTCGGATAATCGCCCTGGTAGTAATCGAGCAGGAAACGAAGATAGCGCACGCCGCCCTCGATATTCTCCCGCACGTCGAACGGGTTGGAAACGCCGAAGCGGCGGGCGGTCGAAGGGATCAGCTGCATGAGCCCCAGCGCGCCTTTCGGCGAAACGGCGTCGGGATTGTAGTTGCTTTCGGCGCGAATCACGGAGTGAACCAGAGGGCTTCGACGCCCTGTTCGCCGGCGATGCGATCGACCATTCGTTCCAAGCTCCGGATGCGAAGACGCGCGTTGCGCTTCGATCACGACGGTCCGGACCAGTCGGCCGCTCTTCGCGTCAGCCCGTACTACAGTTGTCGCGCTGGCAGCGCGGAGGCGGAGCTGCAAAGACGGGCATGACGAGCAACAGTATAAAACAAAATCGCAAGGAAATGTTCCTTAATGCGGGTAACGCGGTTAAACAATAATGCTACCATCCTGGTGAATTGACCTCTAGCCGGACGAAGCAGAGCCGGCTGGATTCTGGTGGGGGGACGCAGCCGCCGCATGGGCACGAGATAAGGCGCTGATCGAGATCGGCGACCAGCCGCTTGCCAAACGGGTGGCCGGTGAAATCGGACGTGTTTGCGGCCAGGTTTCGCTGGTGGGCGACCCGGAATATACGGAAATCTGGGGCTACCGGTGGTTGCGGACCGTTTTCCGGGCACGGGCCGCTGGCCGGGATCGAGGCGGCGCTGGGTGCGGCAACTGTCGAATGGAACTTAGTGGTGGCCTGCGACATGCCGGCGCTCGATGTCTCGATTCTGGAAGCTCTCTTCGCGGCGCGGCGGGAGACTGCGCGGTGCCTTCATACCGCGACGGGCGCATTGAACCCCTCTGCGCGGTGTTCCATGCGCGCTGCCATGCCGCGATTCGGACGGCGCTCGAAAGCGGGATCCGCAAAGTCACCGAGGCGCTCCGGCTGCTGGAATCAAAGCTGCTACGAATATATTCGGGTCGACAAGGCGGATTCCTTCGCCAACCTGAACACCCCGGAAGACTGGAGCGTTTCCGCCATGGCTGAAGAATTTCCGCACTACATCGAATTCCGGCATGTATACAAGACGTTCGACAAGCCGGTTTTAGTCGATTCCAATTTTTACGTGGATGCCGGGCAGACGGTGGCGATCATCGGCCGGTCGGGCGTGGGGAAGTCGGTGAGCCTTGGCGCACATCATGGGATTCCTGAAGCCGGATCAGGGGCAGCGTGATCGTGGCGAATGAAGACATTACGGAGCTTTCGGAAGCGGAACTGAACCGGATCCGGCGCAAAGTCACGATGGTTTTCCAGTCGGGCGCGCTTTTCGATTCGCTGACGGTGGCGGAGAACATGGCGTTCTCGCTGGAGCTGCGGGAGGACTACGACGCGCAGAACAAAGACGATGTCGTGGAGGGGCTGCTCAAGATGGTGGATCTCTGGGATGCGCGCGATTCTTATCCGGGCGATCTTTCGACCGGCTATCGGCGCGCCGTGGCGATCGCGCGCGCGCTGGCGGCGCAACCGCAGTGCATTCTCTACGATGAGCCGACCACGATGGTCGACCCCATCATGAGCGACCATCTGACTCTGCTGATGCTGCGGCTGAAGAAGCAACTGCGGCTGACATCCGTGGTGGTGACGCACGATCTGGATCTGCTGAATCGCGTGGCGGATACGGTGGTGTTTCTGCACAAGGGGAAGGTCGCGTTTTTCGGGCCGCCAGCCGATCTCTACAAATCGCCCGAGCCGATCATTCAGGAATTTCTGGAACTGGACAAAGTGATCCGCGGGGGGCAGCTCGCGGAGAACGACCCCTATCGGGAGGGTCTCGCGGGTCCCGGGAGCGTCGAGTTTTGAAGATGAATCCATCTTGAGAATCAATCCAACGACTCGCGCGGTCTCGGCAAGGCTCTGAGCATGGCGCATGGTGCTGCCGATCGCGACGCTCGTCGGCTACGCGATGGGCTATGGCCTCGATGCGCTGTTTCATACGGGATGGATTCGATATGTTTTCCTCGCCTTGGGAACGGTCGCAGGGTTTATTTCGCTGATACGCGAAACGAACGAGGGACAGTAAGTGACGGTCGATCGCGGACCGAGGCAGATCGCGCGCATTCCCGAATCTGATCGCGGTGCTCGGTGCTGGTGGGAACGGGAGTCGCGGGGCTGTTCGGGGGCTTTCGCTACGCGGGCGCGTTTTTCATCGGCGCGGGCGCCGCGTACTTCAATTTCAGGCTGGTGGAACGGGTGGTCACCGGCCTCACGCAGCGGGTTGCCGAGAGCGCGAAAGCGGGGAAGTCGGAACCGCCGAAAGCGCCCAAAATATTCGGGGTTCGCATGGCTATCCAGTTCGGTTTGTTCGTCCTGGGGACGTTTGTTATACTCCGACTTACCGGATTCAATGTGGCACTGGCGCTTCTGGGGTTCTTTGTGTGCCCGGCCGCTGTGATACTCGAAATTCTCTACGAACTAGTCTTCTAAAATATGGTCACTCATGAAGCGTGGTTGACGAAGCTCTTCAATGCTTACCTCGCGGGCGCGGGAAACGCGCTGCTGGCGTTGTTCGGGCAGAAAGCGGCGAACCCCTCCGAGCCCTGGGCGGATTTCATCGTGATGCAGATCCTGGTGGCGGTGATCATGATCGTGATGTTCGCGATCCTGCGCGGCAGCCTGTCGGTGGATAAGCCCGGCACCATGCAGCAATCGTTCGAACTCGTGCACGACTTCATCGGCGGCGAAGCGGACGATCAGGTCGGTCACGACGCGCCATCAGCATGTGGTGCTGTTCGAAACGCTGTTCGTTTTTCTTCTGCTGGCGAATCTGATCGGGATCGTTCCCGGATTCGTGAGCCCGACGCAGGTGATTTATGTGCCGGTGGGATGCGCGCTGATTTCTTTCCTTTATTTCAATATCGTCGGGCATCCAAAAGCAGGGTGCTGGGGAAATATCTGAAGCACTTCCTGGGTCCGATCCCGGCGCTGGCGCCGCTGATGATTCCGATCGAGATCATCAGCACGCTGGCGCGGCCGCTTTCCTTATCCATCCGTCTTTTCGCCAATATGTATGCGGGTGAGCAGGTGACGCTGGTGTTCCTTGGCCTGACTTATCTGATCGGCCCGGCGATTTTCATGGGGCTGCACGTTTTTGTGGGACTGCTGCAGGCTTATATTTTCGTGCTGCTGACGATGATCTACGTGGCCGGCGCGGTGGCGGAAGCGCACTAGATTCATACCGGCTTTATGCCGCCGTCCGCGTGAGGCGCCCGCCCCCAGGCGAGGAACGCAACCACCTCCGGACGGCGATTTACTAACGAAGGAGAAACACGAATGAAGACGAAGTTCTTTCTACTTACGATCGCGCTGATGTTCTGCGCGATTCCGATGTTCGCGCAGGGCGGCGCGCGACGGGCGGCATCGACGGGCGCACCTGGTTCCCCGCCGGTTTCGCGATGGCCATCGCATCGGGCCTTTGCGCTCTCGGTCAGGGCAAAGCGGTTGCCGGAGCGTGCGAAGGTATCGCGCGCAATCCTGCCGCTAACGCTGCCATCCGAGGCACGTTGATTCTCGGTCTGGTGCTGATCGAATCCCTCGCGCTCTACGTGTTCGCGATTCTGTTTATTTTCAAACCCGCATAGTTTGCAGCCGGGACCGGGGCGCTTCTGCGCGCTTCACCGCTCCCTTTCACGCCTGGTATGCATTGTCAGTTAAAAATCCATACGATGGCCAGCAGGGATTCACGCTCGCGCAAGGCCACTGGCCCCGCACTCCGGCCTGGTGTCCATCATCATGGGCAGCAAGTCGGATTGGGAGACGATGCGCGCGGCGAGCGAGATGCTCACCGAGTTCGGGGTGGCGCACGAAAGCCGCGTGGTGTCCGCTCATCGCACGCCGGAATTGATGGCGGAGTTTGCGTCCGGCGCGGAAGGCCGGGGCATCGAAGTGATCATCGCGGGCGCGGGCGGGGCGGCGCATCTGCCCGGCATGACGGCGGCGCACACCACGCTGCCCGTGCTCGGCGTTCCGATCGAAAGCCAATCGCTGAAGGGGCTCGATTCGCTGCTCTCGATTGTGCAGATGCCCGCGGGTGTTCCCGTAGCGACGCTGGCGATCGGGACGGCGGGAGCGAAGAACGCGGCGCTGCTGGCGGTATCGATCCTGGCCGAACAAGCGCCTCCCGCTGCGCGAGAAGCTCAAGGCGTTCCGCGAACAGCAGAAGCGGAAAGTGCTCGAAGAACCACTGCTCGTGAAAACGGTCCTGCCCGGGTTCGACCATCGGTGTGCTCGGCAGCGGGCAGCTGGGCCGCATGTTCGCGATTTCGGCGCGCCGCATGGGGTATCGGGTTCATACGTATTCGCCGGATCGCGATTCGCCCACCGGCCAGATTGCGGACGTTGAAATCGACGCGCCGTACGAGGATCTGGATCGCGTGCGCGCAGTTTGCCTCGGCCGTGGATGTGGTCACGTTCGAGTTCGAGAACGTGCCCGCGGCGACGGCGGAAGCGGCCGCGCAGTGCGCGCTGGTGCGGCCGGCCGGCGAAGTTCTGCACACCACCCAGCACCGGCTGCGCGAGAAGACGTTCCTGCGCGAGCATGGTTTTCCCGTGACGCGCATTCGAGCCGATTCGCGCGGCGGAAGATCTTTGCCGCGTAGTGCCCGATTTTGGCCCCGCGATTCTGAAGACCGCCGGATTCGGATATGACGGCAAGGGCCAGTATCGCGTGCAATACCCTGGCGGAGGCGGAAGCCGCGTGGGACGCGATGGGCCGGCAGGAAGCGGTGCTCGAAGCCGTGGTCGATTTCGAAGCGGAGCTTTCCGTGATCGGCGTGCGCGGCGCGGATGGCGCGTGTGTGTTTTACGCGCCATCCTGCAATCATCACGTGGCCGGGATTCTGGATGTTTCGTTTGCGCCAGCGCCCTTCGGTGCGCATGTGGCCATGAACGCGACCGGGATCACGCGCGGAATTCTGGAACAGCTCGAACGTCACCGGCGTTCTTTGCGTCGAGTTCTTCCTGACCCGCGAGGGCGAACTGCTGGTCAACGAACTGGCGCCGCGACCGCATAACTCGGGACACCTGACGATCGACGCCTGCGTGACCAGCCAGTTCGAGCAGCAGTTGCGGTCTGTCTGCGGGTTGCCGCTGGGGAGCACCGGAGATGCCGCGGCCGGCCGCCATGGCGAATCTGCTGGGCGATGTGTGGGCAAAGGGCGAGCCGGATTGGCCGGCGGCTTTATTCGAGCCCGATGTGAAACTGCACCTGTACGGCAAGCTGGAGCCGCGGCCCGGGCGCAAGATGGGTCACGTCACGGCGAGTGCGGCGACCGCGCGGCACGCTGAACATCTGGTGCGTACCGCGCGGTCGCGCGCGAGCCGTTCCGATCGCTTACCTGTGGAAGGCCGAGTCGCCGCGATTTGACGCCGTGGAGGCGGCGGGCGAGGCGCCGGACCTGCGCGTCATCCCCGTTCCTTTTCCCTGTTTCACGGCGCGCGTGATACCGGTAAGGTCACGTGTGTCGGTCTGGGCGGGCGCCAGGATCCTTGGTTGCTGCCCCGCGAATGCAACCAGGGGGCTGGCCAGGATGCAAAACGCCAGCAAGGTTGTTTTGATCGATGTGGTTTTCATTTTGTTTCTCTCTTTCGGCACTTTCCGATGACCCGGTAGGGCCGATTTGAGGTTATGCCGGGACCGCTAAGAAAAGCCCTGGACTTGCGTCAAAACTTCGTAAGCTCATTCGAGCCCGGTTTTCTGGTTTAAACTGGTACCCAATGAGGGCTTTCGACTGCCTGGCGGCTGCTGCGCTGGTTCTCGCCGGCACATTGATTGCTTCCGATCAGACGGCCGCCGAAACGGTCGCCTTCACGATCCGCAATTCCTTCGACTGCCCGATCACGATTTCGTCTTTTGCGCAATCGAAGGCGTATGGCTTTGAATACGTGACGCTGCGGAACGACGGAGATCTTGCCGTGAGCGCCGCGGACCTTTTGGTCACTCTTCGAACCGACGAGGGCGACGAGACTGTGGAGGAGCGGCGCATAACCGTGGATATCGCAGCACGCGACATGAAGCGGGTGGCTGCCGATCTCGGTCACGTCGAGGGCCTCGGGCAGAAAGTGAAATCGGCCCGCGGGGAGCAGGGGCTCGCGATTCTTACGGTGAAATCGCTGGAGTTCGCCGACGGGTCGACCTGGCAGCCAAGACCCAACGAAGGAGCTCCGGACCTCGCGCCGCCCGCTCGTTTGCGGAAGTGACCTTAAGCCGGTAGAAAGTGCGTGTTCCGCGCGTTTTCGCGCATTTTGACTCCGCGTTTTCACACAAGCCTTCCCGCTTTGGCGCGCAAGCTCTGTAGATTCAGTCAGCTCGGCATGGCGTGGTGCGTGCTTTCAATCCTATGAGGGGGCAATTATGCGAACGGTCGTAGGAGTACTTCCATCGGTAGCCGAAGCCCAGAATGTCGCGCATCAGTTTGAACGCCTGGGGATCGCCCGGAATGAGATCAATGTCGTACCCGCGGAAGCGGACAGGCGCGAATGGAAGAAGGTCGAACGGTCGAAGCGAAGCGATGCGGAAGCTGCGCGCGAGGGCGCATTGCGTGGCGCCGGATTCGGACTGCTGTTGAGCGGATTGGTGCTTGCGTTGCCCGGCGTCAAACCTTACCTGGCGGGCAGTACGATACTGACGCTCTGCGCGGCTGCTTTCGTCGGGGCGGTGCTGGTTTCGATCATGGTGATGATCGACAACATGGGCCAGTCCCACGAAGAGGCTGCGCTCTATGAAGAAGCGGTGCGTGAGAAAGGCGTCGTGCTGGCCGCGCACGTGACCGAATCCCGGGCGTCCGAAATTCTCGCTGCGCTATCGAACTATGGAGCGCGCGACGTGCATGCCGAAACGTATCGCTATGCGCATCAGTATCCCTGCGACACCACCGTAACGGCGCACTAACAGATAATCGAGTCAGGGGAAACGAATTCATATGCTTGCGAGACGAAGTTTCGTATCGATTACAGGTCTGTTCGCAGCCGCCGCCACGGTGAAGATGGCCGTGGCGCAGGATACGAAACAGGACCAGGCCAAACGAGATCAGAACGTGGCCGCCGGCGAGGCGGAAGCGAAACGGCTGCTGGTCCTGATGGACAAAGACAAAAGCGGTAGAGTTTCGCATCAGGAATTCATGGCCTACATGGAAGCCGAGTTCCAGAGGCTCGATGTGAATAAAGACGGCGAACTGGACGTTAAGGAGTTAACCGAGTTTCACGTGCACGGCGGTGTACATAGATAGAGACGGCTATTGCTGGCTGCGCAGGAAGCGGCCGGTGTGGGAGTTCTCGACCGCCGCGATGTCCTCGGGCGTGCCTTCGGCGACGATGCGGCCGCCGCCTTCGCCGCCCTCCGGCCCCATATCGATGATCCAGTCGGCCGCGTTGATCACGTCGAGATTGTGTTCGATCACCAGCAGCGATCCGCCGTTATCGATCAGCCGTTCAAAGGCCGCGAGCAGCTTCCTGATGTCGTCGAAGTGAAGCCCCGTGGTGGGCTCATCGCAGATGAACAGCGTGCCGTTGTTGCTCGATTGCGCGAGGTGCGCGGCGAGCTTGACGCGTTGCGCTTCGCCGCCGGAGAGCGTCGTCGCCGATTGCCCCAGGCGCAGATAACCCAGACCGACTTCGTCCAGCAGCTTCAGCCGGCTGACCAGGCGCGGCGTATCGTGAAAGAATCCGATCGCTTCCTGGACGGTCAGCTGCAGCACCTCGTGGATGTTCAGGCCCTTGTATTTGATATCGAGGATCGCGCTCTTGAAACGCGTGCCCTTGCATTCGTCGCAGATCAGTTCCACGTCGGCAAGGAACTGCATTTCGACGGTAACCGTGCCATCTCCCTGGCAGACTTCGCAGCGCCCGCCGGGGACGTTGAACGAAAAATGACCCGCGGAGTAGCCGCGCTTCTCCGCCGTCGGGGTGGCTGCGAACAAACCGCGAATGATGTCGAAGGCCTTGATGTAGGTGACCGGATTCGAGCGCGGGGTGCGGCCGATGGGCGTCTGATCGATCATCACGACTTCCTGAATCGCGTCGGCGCCTTCCATGCGGCTGCAGGTCAGCCGCGGCGCATCGTCCGTCGCGTTCGTCGTCGTCTTCGGCATCCGCGCTGTCGCGGCGGTGCAGTCTCGCCTGCAGCGAACGGTAAATGACGTCATGCACCAGCGTCGATTTGCCGGAGCCCGAGACGCCGGTCACGACGGTGAGCAGTCCGAGCGGAATGGTGACGTCAATGCCTTTCAGGTTGTGCAGGCGCGCGCCGAAGAAGCGGAGCGTCTTTCGCGGATTGACCTCGCGGCGGTGTTTGCGGCGCGAGACTGCGATTTCGCGGCGCAGGTAGTGGCCGGTGAGAGAACCGTTGCGTGTCCGCGATCAGCGCGGGGAAGTCGCCTTCGAAAACGATGCTGCCGCCCAGTTCGCCGGCGCCCGGCCCGAGATCGACGATATGGTCCGCCGATCTCATCACGTCCGGATCGTGCTCGACCACGATGATCGTGTTGCCGAGGTCGCGCAGTTCGGCGAGAATGCGGATCAGTCGCGCCGTGTCGCGGCTGTGCAGGCCGATCGAGGGTTCGTCGAGAACATAACAGGCGCCCACCAGCCGGGAACCGAGGCAGGTGGCGAGCTGGATGCGCTGCGCTTCGCCTCCCGAAAGCGTGGAGGAAAGCCGGTCGAGCGTCAGATATTCGAGCCCGACGTCGTTCAGAAACTTAAGCCGCTGCTGGATCTCGACCAGGATCTTTCCGGCGATGCCCGTTTCCTCCGGCGTGAGTTCCAGATGCGAGAAGAACTCGGCGGCGTCCGCGATATTCATGCGCGCGGCGTCCGCGATGGTCTTGCCGCCCACGCGGGCGTTCAGGGCTTCTTTGCGCAGACGCGAGCCGCCGCAATCGGGGCAGCGCGCATATCCGCGGTAACGGCTCAGAAACACGCGCACGTGCAGTTTGTATTTTTTCGTTTCGAGAAAGTTGAAGAACTGCCGGACGCCGTCGACCTTCTTCGTCGCCTTCGAGCACCAGCCGCTGTTCTGTCTTCGGTCAGATCGCAGAACGGAATGTCGAAGCGAACGCGGCCCTGCGGCCTGCGCGCGGAAGTCGCGCAGCCACTCTCTGCCCTTTGGGTTTGGTCCACGGCTCGATGGCGCCTTCGTTCAGCGAAAGGCCGCGGTTCGGGAACGATCAGGTCGAGCGCGTAGTCGATGGTGTTGCCGAAGCCCTGGCAGCGCGGACACGCGCCGGCCGGGCTGTTGAAGCTGAAGAGAATCGGCTCGGGTTCGCGGAACTCCAGGTTGTCGTACTTGCACATGAAGCGCTCGCTGAACAGCTGGCGCTCGCCGGTGCGGGCGTTGTGGAAGATGGCATCGCCCGATTCGCGATAACAGACTTCGACCGTATCGACGATGCGCTGATGGAGATCGGGCGAGATCGCGATGCGGTCGGCGAGAACGTAGACAGGCTGGTTCCAATCGATATCGAGCAGCGATTCGGGCGTGGAGAACTCGAAGATCGCGCCGTTCTGCCAGAGCCGGTTGAAGCCGCGCGAGCGCAGTTCGGTGAGGACGATCTTCGGGATCTGGCCCGGCCTCGTGCTTCACGGGGAACAGGACGAGAAAACGTTCGCCCTCGGGCTGCGGCGAGCATCCGCTGCGCGACCTGATCGACCGTATCCTTTTCGACGCGCCGGCCGCAGACCGGGCAGAACGTGCGCCCGGCGCGCGCCCAGAGCAGCCGCATGAAGTCGTAGATCTCGGTCGAGGTGGCGACAGTCGAGCGCGGATTGCGCGTGCTGTTTTTCTGCCGGATGGCGATGGCCGGCGCGATGCCGTCGATCTCATCGACCGCCGGCTTTTCCATGCGCTCGAGAAACTGCCGCGCATAAGCCGAAAGAGATTCGACATAGCGCCGCTGGCCTTCGGCGTAGATCGTGTCGAAGGCGAGCGAAGATTTGCCGGAACCCGACACGCCCGTGATGACGGTGAGCTTGTTGTGCGGGATCGAGAGCGTGAGGTTCTTGAGATTGTGCAGGCGCGCGCCACGCACAACGATTTCGCCGAAACTGGTTTGCACGTTCAAGAGGATCGGGCGGCGAGCGCCGGAAGGGATGGAGAAATTCCATTTTAGCAATCGGCTTCGGTTCATCCGGATTCACCGCGCGTCCAACCCCGCTTGCCATACTCGATAACCTGGATACCGCAGTTGGGTGGCACGACTGCATCGCTCCCGTTGCCGGTTATGTGCGCGCAGATCGCCCGGATGACGGCGCCGTGCGACACGACCACGATCTCCTGGCAGGCGTACCGGACGCGGAGAAATTCGAGCGCGGCGACCGCGCGCGAGCGGACACTTTCCTCACTCTCGAGGTCCGGCACGATCGTGTCTGCCAGGCGCTCATAGGGATGCCCTTTGAGACTGCCAAAGTCGCGTTCCTGAATTCCCTCGATGATCTCCGTTTCCAGAGCGAGCGTGCGGGCGATGATTTCGCTGGTCTCGCGGGCGCGGAGGAAGCCGCTTGAGATCAGTGCCGCGGGGCGGAATTCGCGGGCAAGACGAAGAGCGAGGCGATGCGCCTGGAGCCGCCCGGTTTCCGTCAGCGGCGTTTCGTCGGACTCGGCGAAGCGCCCGCGGCGGTTTGCTTCGGTCTCACCGTGGCGCACCAGAATGATCCGGCATCCCTGCTTGGACTCCATGCTTGTATTCAAACAGGGCGGGACTTAATCGGCCCATGCGCGCACAGCGGATCCTTCAACCGCCGGCGCCGTCCACCGGGCGAGGGAGCGCAGCGATTCGTCCGCCTCCACAAGAGCCCGGTTCGCCTCGAGCAGCCTGGTGGTGTCGGGGGCGGCAAGTGGCGTGCCCAGAAGAAATCCCTGCAGCAGGTCGCACCCGATCAACTTCAGCCCGGCGAGTTGCTCGGGCGACTCGATGCCTTCGGCGATGACCTCGAAGCCCAGTTTGTGAGCCAGCTCGACGATGGCCCGGATCACGATCCATCCGTCGGCCCGGGAGTCAATCCTTGCCGTGAATGCGCGATCGATCTTGATGTAATCGAGCGGCAGCAACTGAAGTGAATTCAGGGTGGAATACCCCGTGCCGAAATCGTCGAGGGCGATGTTGATGCCCAGGGATCTGAGTTGCTCGATCTGTGCGTGCGACTGGTCCCACCTGCGCATCATGGCGGTCTCGGTGATCTCGAGCGTCAAAGCGTGCGGTTCCAGGCCGGTTTCCCGCAGAACGGACTGAATGGTATCGGCGAAATCGGCTTTCATCACTTGAATGGTCGAAACGTTTACATTGACGCGAAGTCCGCAGTGCCCCGAAGCCCGCCAGCTTCGCCATCTGACCGCACGCTTCTTTGAGCACCCAGGTCCCCACCCGTGCGATCAGACCGGTCTCCTCGGCGATCGGAATGAAGTCGCCGGGCGGAATCGATCCGTAACGGGGGTGTTCCAGCCGCACCAGGGCCTCCAGCGCCGCGATGTCTCCGGCGGCGTTCTTCAGCGGCTGATAGCAGAGCTTAAAATAGCCGCGTTCCAGAGCCTCGCGGATCAGGCCCGCGATTCCGGCCGAGCGGAAATCGATCCGGTTCACTTCGGCGTCGAAGACGGCATACTCGTCCTTGTTCTGCGCTTTGCAACGATACATGGCCATGTCGGCGAGGCGGTGCAGGGTCGCGATATCGTCGCCATGCTCGGGAAACAGACTGATGCCGATGCTGGCCGATCCGGCCAGCTCGAAAGCCTCGATGTAATAGGCTTCGCGCAATTTGTGCAGAATGTCGCGGGCCATCGCTTCCGCTTCCGCCCGTGTTGCGAGTCCCGGCATAAGGACCGCGAATTCATCGCCACCGAGGCGCGCCAGGGTGTCCTGTTTGCGTACGACCTGCCGTAAC
Organism: Terriglobia bacterium; assembly: GCA_963764845.1. Classification (GTDB taxonomy): domain Bacteria; phylum Acidobacteriota; class Terriglobia; order Bryobacterales; family Bryobacteraceae; genus BOG-234. Next base: position 15,095 of record CAVXUE010000006.1, read on the forward strand.
CGTGCGCCGACTTCCTTCAGAAACAGGTCGCCGATCCTGTGGCCCAGAGTATCGTTGATGGGTTTAAAGCGATCAAGGTCGAGCAGGATCATCGCGACATGCGAGTGCCCGTTCCGCGCACTGGAAATCGCCTGGTGAAAATCCGCTTCGAACACGGCCCTGTTCGCGAGGCCGGTGAGAAGGTCGTGACGGCTCAGGAACGCGGCCCTGCGGTGATGCCGCCATGCGGCGTACCCCAGCAGAGCGATGACAAGCGTGGCAACGCCGGCGAGAATCAGGAAATTCATTTCCAGATACCAGGGTGTCAGCGCGGCGAGAATAGCCATCCGCGCGGAGGGAGCCGCGTGAGCAGGCAGGGCAAAAGCGACGGCTGGGAACAGTGCTAAAAGTGTCGGACCTGACCGGCTTCTTGGCGTGCCCATACCATCACCATAGCTCCAAAGTAATACAAACGGTCCGGATCGGGTAATATTGTCTTTCGTTAAATTGCGTTTTTCGGTGAAAATCAACAGATATATTTGCTCTTAAGACCCGGGAAAAGTGCTCAAACCCTCTTTCTCTAATAGAACGCATGGTACTCAACCGACTGCAGCAGCAACCCTTTAGCGGGCGCGGTCGGGCCGGATTTGCGTAAGGTATCTCCGGAAAACAGATTTATGATTTCCGGCTCCGTGATATTTCCGCGGCCCGTTTCGATCAGCGTCCCGACGATATTCCGGACCATATGCTTGAGAAATCCGCTGCCGCGGACGGTATAGATCAGCGCGTCTCCGGAACGCACCAGTTCGGAGCGGAAGATGCGGCGCACATGGGAGTTTTGTCCTCGTCGTCGCGGTCATCGGCGGCGGCGAAAGCCGTGAAATCGTGCTCGCCTTCGAAGAGCCGGGCAGCTTCGATCATCGCGTCTTCATTCAGCGGATAGGGGTGATGGTGCACGTAGCGCCATTGAAACGGCGGGCAAACCGGCGCGCGGAACAGAGTGTATTGATAGGTTTTGGCGATGGCGTCGAACCGGGGATGAAAACCCGGCGTGAGTCTCGACGGCGTCGAGAATACGAATCGCCGGAGGCAGCAGCCGGTTCACGGCGCGCTGCAGATTGTCGACCGGGATCGGATTCGCGATGGTAAACGCCGCGACCTGCGCGAGCGCGTGGACGCCGGCGTCCGTGCGTCCCGAGCCCGCGACATGAACCGGCTTGCCTTCCATGCCGCCGATGATTTCTTCGAGCACGCCCTGGATGGTCGGCAAGCCGGGCTGCACTTGCCAGCCGTGGAACTCGGTGCCGTCGTAAGCGAGGGTGATGCGAATGCGGCGCAAAGTCATCCAGCCTAAACCGGTCTTGAGCCGGGCTTCGTGACCGGCTCGCCCTTGAGGCACAGCGGGCATTGGGCGGGTTCGAAGACCGGCACGGTCAGCGTTTCGAGCGCCGCGCGGGGAATCCCGAGGTCCGCCGCACCTCCGCTGCGGTCGATGATCGAACCCGCGGCGACCGGAATCGCTCCGGCGGCCCGCACGATATCGATCACTTCTCTGGTGCTGCCGCCGGTGGTGATCACGTCTTCGACCACGATTGCCCGCTCGCCGGGAGAGAGCGTGAATCCGCGGCGCAGAGACATCCGCCGGTCGGCGTCGCGCTCCGTGAAAAGAAACGGCACGCCGAGCGCCCGCGCCACCTCATGTCCGATAATCAATCCGCCCAGAGCGGGGGAAATAACCAAACCGGGAGCCTGCCCCGCCGTCAAACTCAGGAGCGCCGTCGCAAGATTCCGGCCCAGACTGTTCGGCATGTTTCGGATGCTGCAGAACCAGCGCGGATTGCAGGTATCCGGAACTGTGCAGTCCGCTCGAAAGCCGGAAGTGTCCCTGCAGATAAGCGCCTGTCTGTTCGAAAAGGTCGAGAACGCGGTCTGGTTGCGGCGTCACAAACGGCTACTATACCATTGGAAATTAACGCTCAGGTCAATCGAAAAACGCGAACCGAACCCGGCTCGCGCACGTATTCTCCTGCTTAGGGAATTCGCAAATACATTATGAATGTGATCGTCCGCGCCCGTGCATTGCTGCTCATCTTTGCCGCCGCCTCGCTGCAGGCGCAGACTCCGTGAGCGCGCAGACCGCTGTCAGAATCGATCCCGCGAAAGGAGGACTGGGCTGGCTGACTCATCCGTACCAGGCCCGATACGTGCCGCCGATCAATCTCAACAATTCGTCGCGCTTCGACTCGCTGATCCGCGCGGGCAATCTTTATCTCTCGGCGCAGGATGTGATTGCGCTGGCGCTCGAGAACAACATCGATATCGAAGTGCAGCGCTATGGCCCGCTGCTGGCCCGCGAAGTGCTGCGGCGCGCCGAGGGCGGCAGCCTGCTGCGAAACGTCGGGCAGGGAGTGGCGGCCGGCCCCACCAGCGTCAGCCTGAGCGGCGTCAGCGTCAACACCAACGGCGCGCCTTCCAGCGGCGGCGGCAGCGGCGTGAGCGCGGGAGGCGGAATCGTCACGCAGCTGGGGCCGAACATTTCTTCCTTCGATCCCATCGATCTTCGGATATGCGAATTTCCAGCACGCCACGTCGCCGCAGAGCCTGACGTCCCTCACCGGAACCAACGCGCTGATCATCGAACTCGCGGACGTTCACGCTGCAGTATTCGCAGAACTGGTCCACCGGCCTCTCCGCCACGCTCACATTCGCCAGCACCTACGACAGCGTCAACAGTGCGTCGTACAGCCTGAATCCGTTCACCAACGGCGATCTCGATCTGGTGGTCACGCAGAATCTGTTGAACGGTTTCGGCCGGGCGGTGAACGCGCCGCAACATCCGCGTGCAGAAGAACAATCATGAAAGCCACCGATCTGCAGTTCAAGCAGCAGGTGATCACCACCGTCACCGCCGCGCTGAATCTCTACTGGGACCTGGTCAGCTTCGATCAGGATCTGAAGGCGAAGCAGCAGGAAGTCGCGACCGCGCGAGCAATTGCTGAAGAACAATCAGGAGCAGGTCCGGATCGGCACCCTGGCCGAGATCGAAGTCACGCGCGCGCAGTCGCAGCTCTACGCGGCCCGGCAGGATCTGGTGATCTCGCAAACCAATCTTCTGCAGCAGGAAACGGTTCTGAAGAATGCTCTGAGCCGGATCGGCGTCGGCACTTCCGACCTCGCCGACGTGCACATCATTCCGGTGGACACGTTCACTATTCCTGCCGAAGGAAGAGGCGCATGCCGATCAACGATCTGGTCGCCGATGCGGTGAAGAACCGGGTGGAGATGCAGCAGGCGAACATCAACCTCGAGAGCAACAAGATGGATCTCGATCGGCATCAAGAATTCTCTGAAGCCGACGCTGCAGGTCTTCGCGGAATTGACCAACAACGGTCTGAGCGGCCATGGGCAACGTGCCCGGCTTTCTCCGGCGGCTACGGAAATCTGCTGGCGCAGATCTTCCGCCGCGATTATCCGAATTACTCGGCCGGGCTCTCGCTGAATATTCCGCTGCGCAACCGCGCCGCGCAGGCGGACTACGCGACCAGCCTCATCGGAATCCGGCAGAACGAATTGAATCTCCAGAAGCAGATCAACCAGGTGCGCGTGGATGTGCAGAATGCGGTGATCGGACTGCAGCAGGCGCGCGTGCGCTACGACGCCGCGGTGGAGGCGCGCAAGCTTTCGCAGCAGACTTTCGACGCGGATAAGAAGAAATACGATCTCGGCGCCGGGCACTCCTTATCAGGTGGTGCAGGATCAGCGCGATCTGGCCAGCGCGCAAAGCTCGGAGGCGCAGGCGATGGCGAATTACAGCCACGCCCGCATCGCGTTCGATCAGGCGCTGGGCAGGACGCTCGAGGTCAATCACATCTCGATGGCTGAAGCGATTTCCGGCCGCGTCAATGCAGCGCCGTCCACGCATTCCCGCAGGGGGTGAATCAATGAGCGCGGTCAATGAGAGAGCTTCCGGCGCGATCTGCTTGTGATCGGCCTTTGCTGCGGTGTTGCCGGCGCGGCGGCGCAGCAGACCGGCATCGAGCCGGTTCGCCCGTCGGCGCCGATCCTGTGGCGGCCGTATCTTCCGGTCGACGGTGCCGCCGGCCCGCCTCGGCAATTCCGACCGGCTGAAGATCCTGATTCAGGCGGGCAAGCTTTATCTCACCGCGCACGATGCCATCGCGCTGGCGCTCGAAAACAATATCGACATCGAAAATGCGCGTTACAACCCGAGCCTGATGGCGTGGAATCTGGAGCGCTCGCAGGCGGGCGGAGCGTTGCCCGGCGTTCCGAGCGGCGCATCTCAATCGGCATCCGTAGCCAAGCGGGCAGGGCGTGCTGGGCAGCCAGCAGGCGGCGGGCGTCAGCCTCCCGGGAGCGCGCGGCGGCTCGAGCGGCACCACGAACGCCACGGTTTCTCAGGTAGGGCCGGTCACTCCGGTGCTCGATCCTTCGATTCAGGAAAGCACGACCTTCAGCCACCGCAGCAATCCGCAGGCCAATACGATCCTGAGCCAAACCACAAATCTGGTGCAGGGCGCGCGCACGTATTCAGGCACCTATCAGGCAGGGTTTTCTCACCGGCGGCTCGCTGACCGTCAACTACAGCGATCACTACCTCAATGAAAATGCGCCGCTCGACGTTTTGAATCCCTCGGTCGCGCCCGCGCTTTCGTTCAGCATCCAGCAGAATCTTCTGCAGGGGCTGGGAATCGCGGTGAATTCGCGAAACATCACCGTCGCGAAGATGAATCTGCAGATGTCGGACCTGAACTTCAAAACGCAGGTCGCGGGCACCGTGGTGAACGTCCTGAATACCTACTATTCGCTGGTCGCCGACTACGACGATCTGAAGGCCAAACAGGACGCCCTCGATACGGCGCAGAAGTTTTACGACGAGAGCAGGAGACGGCTGGAGCTGGGCGCCCTCTCGCAACTCGACGTCACCACGGCGGAAAACCAGGTTGCCGATCAGCCGGCTGGCGCTGGTCAATTCGCAGGTGGCGCTGCAGCAGCAGCAACTGCAACTCAAGAATCTGATCAGCCGCGACCGGCCCCGGCGATCTGCTCATCGCGGATGTCGAGATCGTTCCCGTGGATCACCTGGTGATTCCCGCCACCGACGATATTCCGCCCATCAAAGACCTGGTGCAAAAGGCGCTCGCCAATCGCAGCGATCTGCTGGTGGAGAAAGAGCAACCTGAAGGCCACGGAGATTTCGAACCTCGGGACGATCAACGGGCTTTTGCCTTCGGCGGGAGTCCTCGCCAGCCGAAGCACCGCGGGCCTGGCCGGAACGCCGCGGACCGTGAACGTTCCCGGCGTACCCGCCCTTCACCGCCGATCCTTATTTCCAGGGCGGCATCGGCACTGCGCTGGCGCAGGTTTTCCGGCAGAATTTCCCCACCGAGAGCATCGGCGTGTTCGCCGCGGTGCAGATCTACGACCGCGCGGCCCAGGCGGATTATGGCATCGACCAGCTTTCGCTTCGCCAGCAGCAATTGATCACCGCGAAAGATATGAATCAGGCGCAGGTGGATGTCACCAACTCCGTGGTCGCGCTGCGCCAGGCGAGGGCGCGCTATGAGGCTGCCGTCCAGAGCCGGATTCTGCAGCAGGCGCTTCTCGACGCGGAAGAGAAGAAGTTCAACTTCGGCGCGTCCACGCCATACGACGTGGTGGTGCGAGCAGCGCGATCTGGCCGCGGCCCAGGCCTCGGAGCTTGCCGCGCTGGTCACGCTGGCAGAGCGCGCGGATCAATCTCGATCAGACGACTGGCGCAACGCTCGAGGCGAATCATATTTCGCTCGCGGAGGCGGAGAAGGGGAAAATTTCGGAGCCTTCGGTTTTGCCGGCCGTGCCGCCTTCGGCCGCTGTCAAGGCCAGGTGACCGGCGGTAGCGCGCGTTGCCCGGAAAGACATAATGACCGTATGATCAGGCCCATGGTCGCCGAAGCAATGATCGGGATCGGAACAGTCCTCATCCTCTTCGTTCCTATCTTCCTGTCTTTCGCGTTTGCGCCGCGGTATGCCGATATGCGCGCAGCCAGACTGAAGGAATTGAAGAAATACAGCATTCGACCTCTCGACCTTCGCCAGCGCATTCACGGAACCGCCTAACTGCTGGCGGCGGTCATTCGCAAGTCACTGACAGCACGACGGAAATCCCGGTCGGTTTTTTGCGGCCGGCTGATTCCAACCGGTTTTTCGTTTGGCGATCCGTTTGCTCGGCAAGGAGGCGTGATTCGTTCATACGGCTTGAGAGTGGCGGGACAACTCCTTCCAGTTCGGTCCTTCCGTTGTTTTCCCTCCTGTTGACCACAATTTCTGCCCAAATCCTCCCCGCCACCTTAAGCCGGAGTTCTTCCGGCGAGGCTACCGACGATGCGCTTAAATGCGCGCGGATCTTCCGCCATGCTTTTATTGAGATAGTTATGAGCATCCAATTGGCTCCCGACATCGAAGCTGGACTGCGCGCCGAAGCCGTCGCGCTCGGGATGAGCGTAGACACGCTGATTGCCAGCGCGGTCAAGGCGTATCTCCGCGATGGAATACCCGCCCCGCCAGGTGTCTTCGCGCGAGCGCTCGGCTGAGATGACGTGGGCATCTCACCCCGATGCTCAATTCATTGGCAAGTGGGTCGTGCTGCAGGGTGGTGAAGTCGTAACCAGCGGCTCCGACCCGAAGCAGCTCCAAGAAGACGCGAGAGCAAAGGGCGACTCCTCGCCTTTCCTGATTTTCGTTTCCCCCGACGAGCAAGAGCCGTTTGCCTGCGATCAACCCGGAGCGACTGCTCGGCGAAGTCTCGGCAGCATTCAAGGCGAGAATTCCACCGGGATGGTTGTTCGTAGTGAAGCTCGGCGTCGAATTCGAGCGAGGTCAATCGATCCATCCGCGAAAACATGACCCTTCCACCGATGACGCTGTCCAGCTGACAGGACACACCGATCACCTGATCGCCAATGAGGCGGGACGCTTGGCGTTCGGTGTACATGGGCTTCATAGCGGAACCGTTGAGTGAGAACTGTATCCGTATCAACAGCGAATTCGATCCGGCAAGGCAGATCGCAATAACGTCCCAAATAATGTACAGTATATTGTTTAAGGATCGTATATATGGACGTAAATGAGCGCGGGCAGAGCCGCTCATCATTGGCTCTGCCCGTACCGGCGGCACGAGCTGTTCGGAAGCTGGGGCACGACATTAGAGACGCCCGGCGCCGGCGGCGCATACCGGTTGCGATCATGGCGCAACGGGCCTCGATTAGCCGGACAACCCTAAACAAGCTCGAAAAGGGCGACCCAGGCGTCGCGCTCGGCTCCTACGCGACTGTACTCTTTGTTCTCGGGATGATTGATCGGATTGCCGATCTGGCGGACTTGAAGCATGATGCGGTCGGGCTCGAACTTGAAGGGGAGCATCTCCCCCAGCGCATCCGGCTCCAGGCCCGGGACAGGCACGTGAAGCCAGGAGCCAGGGCGGACGAATAAATGGACAGGGAGGTTCTGGTCTACGCCGATCTCCACGGCACACCCCATTTGGTGGGCAGGCTGTGGGCGCGCATGCGGAAGGACAGGGAGAGTGCCACTTTTGAATATGACAAAACCTGGTTGACGAATCCCGATCATTTCTCGCTTGAGCCAGCATTGAAGCTCGGCCCAGGCCCCTTTCACACGCCATCCGGCGCACCGCTATTTGGAGCGATCGGCGATTCCGCTCCAGATCGTTGGGGGCGCGTGTTGATGCGACGCGCCGAAAGGAGGCGAGCGGAAAACGCCGGGCAGACACCGCGCACCGTCAGGGAAATCGATTACCTGCTCATGGTGGACGATGAGGCGCGCCAGGGTGCCTTGCGTTTTGCGGAGCGCGAAGGGGGACCGTTCCTGGCCGCACACGGTCCGACGAAAATTCCTCCCCTGATTGATTTGCCACGATTGCTCTCAGCCGCCGAACATGTGCTGAACGACGAAGACAGCGATGAAGACTTGCAGCTACTCCTGGCGCCCGGCTCTTCGCTCGGTGGTGCGCGGCCAAAGGCCTCGGTCCGGGACCGCGACGGCCATCTCATGATTGCCAAGTTTCCGAAGAAGGGAGACGAGGTTGACACGGTCCTTTGGGAAGGTGTGGCCCTGACTCTGGCGGCGAAAGCCGGAATTCCGGTTCCAGCGTGGCGCATTGAGACTATTGCCGGCAAGGCCGTGCTCTTGCTGCGTCGCTTCGACCGGGAGCAGGGGAACAGAGTGCCGTTCTTATCCGCAATGAGTATGCTTGACGCAAAGGACAACGAACCGCGGAGCTACATGGAATTCGTGGATGTTCTCCGCCAGCACGGTGCAGCCCCCAAGGCGGACATACAGGCGTTGTGGCGTAGGATCGTGTTCAACATCCTGATCTCAAACACGGACGATCATCTCCGCAATCATGGCTTTCTGTGGGCAGGCCCTGCCGGGTGGAGGCTTTCCCCCGCCTATGACCTCAATCCCGTGCCCATCGACATCAGGCCTCGCGTCCTTTCGACCGCGGTTGATTTGGATGACAGCACCGCCTCGCTCCGGTTGGCCTTCCTGGTTGCGGGTTACTTCGAATTAGACGAGACCGAGTCGCAAAGGATCGCAGTGCAGGTAGGTGCGGCGGTTACGACGTGGCGAAAGGTGGCTATCGAACTCGGGCTGACTTCAACGGAGATCGACCGCATGGCCTCTGCGTTCGAGCATGACGATCTCAGGGCAGCCTTGGCTCCAGCGGCAGAAAACCGGCCACAATCTCTTGATTGAAATCGGCGTGGGCGAGGGAGCGGATCTTCAGGCTTGCGGGGGGCCCGCCAGGGCATTCAACGATCAACACGACGATGCGGCGCGCGCGCTCGAATCACGATACGAAGGCGCGTGCGGTGGCGAAGTTGCCAAGTAGTGACAAACGTGCCGAGAAAGGCAAAAAAGCCGAAAGCGGCATCGTGACACCCCTCGTAAGATGAAGGAATCAGGTAAGGTAGATGATGGAGGAATGGCAGAGCGGTTGAATGCGCCGGTCTTGAAAACCTTTTTTGCCATTCCTGCAAGCACAAGAAAATAAATCATAACCTCTTGTCAGCCAATAGCTTGCAGCCGTTTTCAGTCTCACCTGATTTCCCTCAATTTCACTGATTTTGACGGGTGTGTAGTGACAAAAAAGTGACACTTGAGCATTTTGGGGCGTTCGGGCGTAACGTGTCACTATCGTTCTCCGCAAACCACTGACCAAAAAATACTTACTTGCCTTTTGGCTGCATCGGGCTCCAAGCACCCGTCCGCAGGCGAAGCTGCGGTCTGGAACACCGCCGCCTTCAACCGCTCAACACAGCGAGTTAACCTGGTTCGAGGGGTCGCGATTCGCTGAACCCAATCAACCGATGATGACGCCAGAACTCTGAACGCCGCGCAGCTGAAATGCGAGCGCGAAACCTAGCAGCCCGTACGTTCCTGGCATCACTTCGGGCTTCGCCACAAATCAATGTCCCCTGTTGAGACGCTGCTCCAACTCGGCGATGGCCGCGACTACTTCGTCCACGCTGGGTATCGGGCCAAAGACCATGCCAGACATGGCTTCATAGTCCCGCCGCAGATCAGTGAGCATTCCGTCGTGCGGAGTCAGAGCGAAGCTGCCGGGAGTAGCCGAGGCCAGGTCGAGATCGGGCCGGTTGAAGAACATCCGCGCATGGCGAACACAGTCTTCGGCCATTGCCATATCTCCCGTTGCATTCTGCCCAATCTTCGAAGCCAGGAGCCGATAGACATCGTAGTAGTGGCGCGAGACGCGCTGCCCTCCTCCCTTTAGCTCGCCACGGCGGTCCCACCAGCGGCGCAGGCCATGCAGGATAACAACCTTGTCCCAAAAGGTGCGGCTGGGGGCAACGGTCGTCACGTTGCCGACCGTCAGATCAAAGTTCGGAAGATCGTCTGCGATGTACGGCTTTACGACGACGGGAGCATGAGGGTCAAGAGCGGATTTCGCGCCCGATTCGATCTTGATGGCCCGACGGATGTATGCATTGCCGTCTGTGGTTGCGGTGGGATACCAGAGAAGCAAGCTCTGCCGGTCGGGGTCATCGGGATCGGCTTCAACGCGCGCCCGATCCGCTTTTAGATTTGCGGTCTGAAGCGTCTGCCGCAGCAACGCGCTCAACTGTTCCAGCATCGGGCCGTGAATGTACTCCTGGCAAGCGGCTTTGATGGCCTCCAGGCGGTCGTTGCGCTTCTTGCCGCTCAGCGCCTCCAACTCCTCGACGGTCGCGGGCTGTCCAATGTCCTCCCGGAAAACAGTGATGTCGATGTCTTCTGAGAAGCGTTCGATCAAGCCGTAACCTTTGGAGAGCGAGGTGCCGCCTTTGAAGAGCAAGCGCGGGCCACCGGCCTCCAGTTCGTTGAAGAGCGCATCGAGCGTCCAGCAAACCCAGAAGTCTTTTTCGATATTCTGCTCATTGGTGCGGAGCCGGTCGGCAGCGCCGATAAAGAGGTCGCGGCGCTCTTTTTCGCTCGCCGCCAGGACGGTTTGAAATCCCTCGGTCATCGGCTTCTCGGACGCTTCGCACTTTTGATGATAGGGGCGGGTGTCTGCGCTCGTCTCAAGGGCTTCGGATTTTCGGTCGCTGGCGGCGCTCCAGCGTTCGCCTGCTGAAGCAGATTGCGCACGATCATCCGCATCCACTCCGGCAGCGCCGACAGGCCGCTGCGCAAATCGTCCTGAATGGCTTGCCCGTGGTCGGGGTCTTTGAGAATGGAGACAAGGCGCTGGTGCAGGCTTCCGTCGTCGGACGGAAGCATGTCGCGCAGCCAATGGAGTGCCTGCACGAAACGCATGGCAGGGCGGCCCGCCCAATAAAGGCGGCTGGGCGCGGCGGCCTGGAAGTCGAGCGTCAGGTTGCCGAGGGTGATGGGCCGCAGGCGTCCATCGGTAAGCACGCCGATGCGCGCCGGGACGGCGTGGGTGAGTCCGAGGTCGTTGGCGGCGGTGAGGCCATCGACCACCACCCGGACCTTTCCCTTCCGGGCCAGCGCGTCGATCACGTCGCGCGGGTTAGGATAGGTGGGCTTTCCGGTGAGCCGGTTATCCTGGGGAATGTCGTAGAAGCCGCGCGCGATCCGCCGCAGGCTTCGGGAAGCGACCAGCCTGTGGAGGGCCTGATCGACCGCGGTGCGCGGCCCCAGGTCGGCAAAGTCTTCCGGGGTCCAGACGCGCGGCTGCGCCGGGGCGGAGATGCGGTCCCGGATGGCGGCTGGAATACTTGATGCCGGAGTGGACATGGGTAGCCATGTCAGAAAAATGCAACAAACTTCTGACTGCTCCAGTATATAGCTCTATGTCAGAAAAATGCAACAAACTTCTGACGCGATTCCGGTCCGTCGCGGGATGCCGCGCGCCGCACACCAGTCGGAAAAGCGACCGGTCGCGTGAAAGTAGGCACAGTGGTTTTCCGCCATCTGCAAATTGCGTTGCTCGCAACACGGAATGGTATAACGCCCATACATCAACTGCGCTTGGTTAGGGATGGGGCCGACTCCTTCGTCACTTTAGAGGGGAAGACGCCGCATCTGGTTTGAGCCATTCCTCGGCTTCTGAAACCTGCCGATCAAGAGGAGATTCTTTCAGCCCGCCGGTGGCATAATGAAAGTGTTCATGACGCTCACATTGCCACTGGAGCCGCAAGAGGAAGCAAAGCTGGTCGCAGCAGCGCGGGCCAGGGGCGTCTCGCTGGACGCCCTCGTGCGTGAGGCTCTCGGACGAATCTTCTCCGAGGCGCCTGCGGAGGCTCCCGGAAAAGAGCCCACGCGGTCCCTGCGCGGCCTTCTCGCAAAATACGGCACTGCCCCATCAGCCGAGGAGATCGACCAGAATCGCGCGGAGATGTTCGCGAATTTTCCGCGTTCCGATTTCTGATGGTCGTCGCTATCGCCGATACCCACACTACGCTCTGGTACCTCTTCTCCGATCCGCGGCTTGGGCGTGCCGCTTCCGCGTTCATAGATGCCACGGTCGCTGACGGCAATCACATCGGCGTATCCGCCATAAGCGTGGCGGAGATGGTCTACCTGATTGAGAAGGGCAGAATTCCGGCCACCGCATGACTGACGTTCAGGCCGCTGTCGCCGACCCGAAGGCGGTTCTCAAATACGTGCCGGTGGATCAAGACATTGCCACGAACATGGCAGCCATCCCTCGCGATGAGGTTCCCGATCTTCCTGACCGGATCATCGCCGCGACCGCGCACTTATATGGCATACCCGTTTTAACTCGCGACGGTCGAATACGGTCGTCAAACGTCCGAGCGATTTGGTGACGCGAGGCGCGCCGACAGAGCTTCGGGCATCACGGTCTCCTTCGCCTTGACCTCGTCCCAGAGCCGCTCCTGATCCGAGAGGTACGCTTCGACCTTCTCTTTGTTTTCGAGGTAGAAAACAATGGCTCCGAACACGCGGACCAAGGGGCCAGCCATCGGGAAGGAGCGCAGAATTGCTCCGGGCGATTCTCCATCTTTGAATGCGAGGACAATGCTGTCGAGCGCAATACGCGTCCCGGCGATGTAGTAGCCGTCGTCGCGCTGCTCTACATAATCCTGCATGATCTGGCCTCTCTTTCAGTTTACGAAAGAAAGCTGTCTGGTTCGGGGGCGGGTAGTGTCCTAATTTGAAGTCCGCTATCACGGCGTAACCTCTTGCATCGCGGCGTTGATCGTGCTTCGTACCCATTCGGAAACAGTCTTCTGGCTCGCGCGTGCAGCCGCTTCAATCCGCTTAATGTCCTGGGGGTTGAACCGAATCGGCACGATCCGTCCTTTGGCTTCGCCCTTCGGGAGTTTCGGGCGTCCAATCTTGGGTTTAGTTTGCTTTGCCATGTTCCCGGAACTCCTGAACGATGACCGCTTGAACGGCTGTTTGTGGCGAAACGACAGGGGGAATATGCAGTACCGTTACGTGGCGTTTCGGGTGCTTCGGGTCGTCTGTCTGGTGGCTCCAGGCGTATACCCGGTCAGTCTTCGGGTGCCCCTTCAGGCGAAAGACTTCGACCACGCCATCCCATACCGTTTTGCCTTGGAAGGATTCGGTAACCGGAACGCTCTCCAGATGCTTCGCCTTCGCGCCGTGCAGGTGATGGATCACGTCCCGAAGCTCCTGAATGTGCGTCACGCGCACGCCTCGACCAGATCGCCCACAGACCAGAAGGACGGCTCAACGCCAGCAGCCATCGCCGGAGTGCAGCGCAGCGTGTTGTGACGCCGAACGAAGTTGTAATAGGCGAAGTGCAACCGCCATCCATTCGAGGGGCGTCCCGAGATCATCCTCCATGCGCTCGATCAGACCGCGCGTCAAGTGGGACAGATCGACTCGATCACCAAATTCCGGCGATACGATCAGTTTCCAAAACCGTTCATCGCCCGCTGCCTGCCAGCTTTCGAGCTGCGCGGCAATGTCGATCGCGTTGCTCTCCCGACTGAATCCCACCGCCTTCGCATCGTTTTCGAACGTGGCACTTTCGCGCGCCAGGTAACGCCCATGCGCTTTCCACTGGCCTCGCGTCTTGTTGTTCAGGTAGGTCACACGAACGGCGCACCGCTGATGGTACGAAGACGCAGCTCTCGTTTTCCCGCCAGCGGCGGCGCGGTTGCCAGCATTTCGGCTCGTCCGGGCATAGTGCATCAGGAGACGGAATCCGCTGGACCATGCCGCGCCCTCATTCCGCCGCACGCGTGGTTTCGGTGGCCGGAGCCGGATTTTCCGTTCGTCGTCAGTTCGTGCCATGATCCACCAGGCCCTGCATCGCGGAGCGTGCGTCGCCGGACATCGAGCGACCGGCATTCTTCATGAGCTGGTCGTATCGGTCTCTCGCGCGGGCGATGGCCTGTGGCTTGGCATCGGACGGCGGTTCTGGCACGCAGGTCAGCATCGTCTTGGCAAAGGTGTCCAACAGCGCGAAGAGAGCCTGCTGACTCCGGCCTACTCGGGAGATGTCCCGCGAAACGCGATCAAACCCTCCCGCTATTCGCTCTTCGGTTCCGGTCTGTTCCCGCCGCCCGTTTAACTCGTTCTGGATCGCCCCGCGGACGAACGCACTGGGGCTCGCGTGGCCCCGCGTCTTCGCGGCCTCCTCGACCTTATGCTGGTCTTCTCGGCTGAGACGGACGGTAATTCTGGTGCTCCTGGCTGCTCCTGTTCGTTCCTGCATCGAAGTTGCCCTCTAAATACTAAAGAGTTGGGGAAGGCATTTCGGGACGCTTCACCTCTCTTTTTTCTTCGGGAACGAGTATCGTTTTGCACGGAAATCGCGGTGTCGGCCATTTGTCGGACACGGATCGATTTTCGTCCGACGACGTAAACTCCTGACCGCGCGCCGCTTGCGGCGGGAAAAACACAAACGCGTCCGACAATCCCTTTATGTTCCACTACCAGGTCTTCGCTGCCTCTGCGCGGAGTGTGGTTTGCCGGAGTTGTCGCAATCCGTCGTCATCTGTCGCAGAGCCTTCGAAATGTCGGGAATCGCCGCAAACGGCCGTGAACTGTCGCAATCCGTCGCAAGCGTAAGGTTCTGGACAGCGCGTGCAGTTTTTCGAGCTTTCGCGTCGGGACTCTCTCCCTCGCGAATTCCTTATTCAGGTAGAGGACTAATTTTCCACGAGGCAGGCGAACCAACGAGAAATCGTTTAGGCGTCCCGAAGGCCTTTCAGAATTCCCTTGGTCATTGAGAGGGGACTCTTCCGCTCGGGCGAGTGAACAAGAAGTTGTGTTGGCGCGTCCCGAACGGCCTCTGGCAGTCCCATAGTACTTAGGGGGTATTTTTCTGTCCGGCGTACACGAAGCAGAAAATCCGCACGACTGGATCGCCCGCGTGCGCTTCCGCCTCGCACTGCGCTGTGCGGAAAAGCCCGCTACCAAAGCCGGCCAGATCAAGGCACTCTGGCCGGAAATCGATGCCGCCCTTGAGAGAGGACAAAGCATGAAAAGCATTCGGAAATGGCTGGAAGATGAGGCAGGACTCCGGCTCGGCATCACCAGCCTGACTTCGTACATCAGCCGTATCCGCCGACGCGAGGCGGCAGCGAGGCGCGGTTCTGAAGGTTCCGTCGGACAATTCGTTCACGCTCGCAGCGAACTGACCCCGCCGTTGCCGTCGCCACGTGGTCCCCTCTCGATTCGGTCCTCCACTCAGGCAGCACCCGCAAAGCGAGATGACCCGCTGGCGCAGGCAATGAGCGCTTTATCGAAGCCCAGGCTGGATATCCGAAAGCTCCACAACGATGGCGACCCAGAAGGCAGAAATCTGATTTGACGGAAAGGAGATCATACATGGCAAAAAGTGACAAACCACCGCCTCAAGGCGGTGGCTCTTGTAACGGGCTGTAAGCCCTGTTCCGGCCAGAGGCCGGCAAAATGTCTACCCGCACCAAGCGGGCTTCAAGAAGTAGATGGACTCAACCATCTACTTTGAAGTCTTCGTCCTGGTCGGTATTCTGCTCGGCTATGTACTTCGCGATCACGTCGTCAGTCACGTTGCCCGAACTGCAGCAGAAGTAACCCCGCGCCCACAGGTGCCGTCCCCAGAACTGCTTTTTCAGGTGCGGGAACTCGGCCAGCAGGTGGTGCGCCGTTCGCCCCTTCAGCCACTGCATCAATCGGCTGATCGTCACCTGCGGCGGCAGCGAGATCAGCAGATGCACGTGATCTTTCGACACGTGACCTTTCATGATCGAAACCTCGTGTTGCCCGCAGATATCCCGGATCAGATCCCGCACTCTGGTCGCGATCTCACCTTGCAGCGCCGGTCGTCGATACTTCGTGATCCACACCAGGTGGAGGTGAATTTCAAATACAGTGTGCGCGCCCCGCCGGTATTCCGCCATCCCCGAAGTTTATCCGGCGCGCACGTGCTGAAAGCCGTCGCCTAAAGGCGAGGGTTTTAACCCTCCCAGTCAGAGACAATAATACGAACGGAAACGGAGCAGACGTGACGAGCGGCTGCGCAATCACTCCCACCATCCACCTGGTGCTCCAGGGCAAGGGCGGCGTCGGAAAGACTGTTGTCGCCGGATGGCTCGCCGAGTTCCTGATACACCGGGGGCAACCCGTGCATTGCATCGACGGTGATCCGGTCAATCGATCACTCGCCCAATACAAGGCACTTCCGGTGGATAAGCTCGACCTCGTCAACCAGGACGGCGTAGTCACGCGTTCCCGCTACGACGCGCTGATTGATCGCTTCCTCAACGAGGAGGCAGTGTTCGTTGTCGACAACGGCGCCACTGCGTTCCTGCCCTTTTGGACCTACGTCGTCGAATCGAATATTCCGGCGGTCCTCCGCGAAGCGGGACGGCGCGTCTATGTGCATGTTCCGATCAGCGGCGGAGAGATGTTGAATGACACGCTTCTCGGATTCAAGACGATTGCGGAGACCGCCGCGGAGAAAAGCCTCGTTGTCTGGATCAACGAATATTTCGGGCCGGTCGCACGTGACGGCAAAACGTTCGATCAGATGCAGGTGTATCTCGATAACCGTGATAAGGTCCAGGCCTCGGTCGGCATCCCTCAAAGAGCGCCAGACACGTTCGGCGAAAACATTCGCAAGATGCGCGAGAAAAAGCTGACCTTTCAGGAGGCAGTCGGGATGGCACCCGGCTTCTGGCTGCTGGAAAGGCAGCGCCTGTGCATGGTGCGCCGGGAGCTCTTCGAACAGCTGGAACGGACGCCGTTTGCGTGAGGTGAACTATGGGGACTGCTATTGCGCACGCGCGCGTGCTCATCGATATCGACGAGTTGGCTTCACGATTGTCAATCGCGAAGGGCACGCTTTACAACTGGGTATACCTCAAGCGAATCCCGTACATCAAAGCGGGGCGTTGTCTGCGATTCGATCCCGACGAAGTGCTCGCCTCGCTGCCTCACTCCACTACAATGGAACTGGCTGGCAAGAGGTAGAAGGAGTCAATCAAATGGCACTCTACCGACGAAAAGATGCTGGCATCTGGTACGCGGATTTTTACGTGGATGGGCAGCGCGTGCAGGAATCAACCGGCACCGCGAACAAGCGTGAGGCTGAGAAGTTTCTGGCCTTGCGAAGCTCAGAGGTGCAGCGTGGCGTGTATGTAAAACCCATACATGTTCCGCTGCCGGAATTGTGGGAGCGATATTTCGCTTACGCCAGGACGCACAAGCGATCCTGGAAACGGGACGAACAGATGTACGGAAACCTCAAGGCCTTTCTGGGCACGGCGAATCTGGACACCATCACCGCGTTACGGGTGGAGGAGTTTCAGCAGCACCGGGTCCGGGAGGTCGCACCGGCGACCGTCAATCGCGAGACGGCCCTCCTGAAGCACATGTTCAACATGGCTGAACGGTGGGGACTTTATCAGGGTTCGAATCCCGTACGGTGGGTCAAATTCCTGCCGGAAAACAACCTGCAATTTCAAACGATCAGCGAGGAGGACGAGCGGCGTTTGCTCGAATCCTCTCCTCCCTATCTAAGGGAACTGATCGTCTTCGCGATTAATACGGGCCTCAGATGCGGCGACCTACTCGATCTGAAATGGGAGGAGGTGGATATCGACGAAAGAAGACTATCGCTCATCATGGGCAAGACACGCCGCAGGCTGGAGGTGCCGCTGAACGACACGGCGGCCGCGATCCTCGCGGGAAAGCAGGCGGTGAAACACGGCCCTCATGTTTTCTATAACCCGGTAACAGGTGGCAGGTTTCTCAACCTGAAGGTGGGCTTCAAGGCAATCCTGAAACGCGCCGGTCTGACCGGCATCACGTGGCACACACTCCGGCATACGTTCGCTTCGCGGCTAACGCGTTCCGGTGTTGACCTCGTGACCGTGAAGGAACTCCTGGGGCATTCAACGATCAACACGACCATGCGGTACGCGCACTCGAATCACGATACGAAGGCGCGCGCGGTGGCGAAGTTGCCGACTAGTGACAAAGTAGTGACACAGGTGCCGAGAAAGGCCAAAAAGCCAAAAGCGGCATAGTGACACCCCTCGTAAGATGATGGAATCAGGTAAGATAGTAAGACGGAGGAATGGCAGAGCGGTTGAATGCGCCGGTCTTGAAAACCGTTAGAGTCGAAAGGCTCTCGGGGGTTCGAATCCCTCTTCCTCCGCCAGTTTAAGTGACTGATAATACGTAGGTTGCACAGATTAGCTTCCAACTGTAGCGAGTTTGCGCTACAGTTGGGGCGTGCGTGACATCTACGTGAGGCACCGGAATGACTGCCGCTACGCCTCGCCAAACCCCAAGAAACCGACGCGTCTGCCCGCCAGGCTGACCTTTGGCTGCGGCTGTCCAATCTACGCAAGGCTCCAGGTCCGGCATCCTGATCCCACTATCGCTCCGTTCGAGTTTAATGGCTCTCTCAGCAAACTCGGCGTGCGGGAAAAACTCGCAGCGGAGGAACTCGTCGAACAGTGGACCGTTCAATTCCTGTCAACCGGAGGCCGGACTCCTGATCCGAATACATTCAAGAGCGTCGAACAGGCCATCCACGACTACCTCGCGGAGAAGCGCGGCACACTCGACGCGAGCAAAGAAAGCACGAACCTGACGATTCAGAAGATCGGCGGGATTCTGAAGCCGCTCACGCCGTTTCTGAAAGATCGCGGCATCGTGTATCTGAAGGATGTGAAGACCGAGCACTTGTCGGCCTTTCAGGAAACATGGCTGGGCCGATTGCGTAAGAATCGCGAAACGGGCGAACTGGTGCGCCAGCAAAAGAGCCAACTCGGCAAGCAGAAGAACCAGGAGTTCCTGAAAATGTTTTTCCGGCGAACGCGCGAACTCCGGTGGATTCCCGAGAACCCTGCAGAGCTCCTGCTTTCGGTCAGGACGCCGAAGATCGAAGTGAAGAAGAAGACGGCGGAGGAGAAGCAAAGCATCCTTGACGCGATCCCGCGTGCCTTCCCGAACATCGCGGAGTCCGTGAGGGCATTTGTGCTGATTCAGAGGTACAGCGGACTGCGCCTGGTCGATGTCGTGACGCTGCGAACCGACGCCGTGCGCGAAGATGGCCTGATGATCATGAGCCAGGAGAAGAACGAGCAGCCGGTATTCGTGCCTCTCCCGCCTGTCGTGATCGATCTGATCGGCAAGCTTCAGCCAAAGAGCCCCCAGTATTTTTTCTGGACGGGCACTTCGACGATCAAAACCGCTGTCAATGATTGGTCGGAAAAGATGCGGCAGCTTTACGTAGAGGCCGGCATCGAAGGAAAGCGCACTCACGAATGGCGCGATACGCTTGCCATCGAGGTGCTTGAAGGCGGCGGATCGCTCGAAGACGTTCAGTTGCTGCTCGGGCACAAATCGCGTAAGACGACCGAGAAATACTACGTCGCTCTGACGAAGAAGAGAATGGAAAAGGCGATCGATGCCCGGCGTCGGACGTGGGACGCGGATGTAATCAGTGTTCCTGCGGCCCGGAGTTGAAAGACGGATAATGTTTGAAGGGTTCCACGATGTCTCTTGAACAGGCCATTCAGGAAATAATGCACGAACTGCCCCCGCATAAACAGCGAGAGCTTTTCGATTACGCGTCGCGTCTTCAGGCCGAGAGCGCCAAAAAGCCTCCGTTCCGGAGCATCGAAGGCTTGTGGGCCCACCTGGGGATTTCACTGTCGGCAGAAGAAATCGATGAGAATCAGCGTGAGATGTGGCGCAACTTCCCCAGGGAAGATATCTGATGCCGGGTGTCGTTGCCGATACCCACACCATCGTCTGGTATCTGTCGAAGGATTCCCGGCTGTCGTTGGCGGCTCATGCAGCGTTAACAGTGGCGACCACCGGCGGCGATCTTATCCACATTCCGTCGATCTGCCTGGTCGAATTGACCTACCTTGCCGAGAAAGGCCGATTGCCTTCTGCTGCGCGTGAGGCCTTGGTCGAGGCATTGGACGATCCCTCAGGTCCATGTACGCTCGTTCCGCTCGACCGGCTGGTGGCAGAGGCGCTGCAACTCGTCCAGAGAACCGAAGTGCCGGATTTGCCCGACAGAATCGTCGCCGCCACCGCCTTGGCACTCCGAGTTCCGTTGATCAGCCGCGACCGAAAAATCCGTGCGTCGCAGGTACAGACAATCTGGTAGCAACACGTTTCATTGCTGACCCGCGAGGGCAATCCGCCGGTGAATTATCTCCGTGGACTCTGGCTCACGGCCCGTCATCTTCTGCCATTCCCTGGCGAATACACTCAATGGGATCGTAAACGTTCTGTAGGGCCGTTTATACCGCTTGGGCTGGTACGAAACGCAGATGCCCTCCACTTGACTGAAGTATCTGCGTGCTTTCCAGTAGGACCACCGTAAGACGGCCGCCGCTTCGTTGACCGTCATGCTTGGTTCGACGCCGAGATCGAAAAGAACCCTCTGCAGCACTTCGCCGGTTTGAGGACCTTGCACGTCAAATGGCGCAGGTGCGATTGCTTGGCCTGCCATGGGTTTCACCAACGGAGCTTGTCATGCCGATGCGCCCCTCACGCAAACGGCGTCTGTTCCAGTTGCTCAAACAGTTCCCGGCGCACCATGCACAGGCGCTGCTTTTCCACCAGCCAGAAGCCGGGTGCCATCCCGGCTGCCTCTTTGAAGGTCAGCTTCATTTCGCGCATCCTGCGAATATTCTCGCCGAACGTGTCTGGCGCCCTTTGAGGGATGCCGACCGAGGTCAGTACTTTGTCACGGTTATCGAGATATACCTGCATCTGATCGAACGTTTTGCCGTCACGTGCGATGGGGCCGAAATACTCGTTGATCCAGACAACCAGGCTCTTCTCCGCGGCGGTTTCTGCAATCGTCTTGAATCCGAGAAGCGTGTCATTCAACATTTCTCCGCCGCTGATCGGAATATGCACATAGACGCGCCGTCCCGCTTCGCGGAGGACCGCTGGAATATTCGATTCGACAACATAGGTCCAAAACGGCAGGAACGCAGTCGCGCCGTTGTCGACAACGAACACTGCCTCCTCGTTCACGAAGCCGGTCAACCAGCGCGTCGTATCGGGAACGCATGACTACGCCGTCCTGGTTGACGAGATCGAGCTTGTCCACCGGGAGAGCCTTGTATTGGGCGAGTGACCGATTGACGGGATCACCGTCGATGCAATGCACAGGTTGTCCCCGGTGTATCAGGAACTCGGCGAGCCATCCGGCGACGACGGTTTTACCGACGCCGCCCTTGCCCTGGAGAACCAGGTGAATGGTGGGAGTGATTGCGCAGCCGTTCGTCACGCCTGCTCCGTTTTCGTTCGTATTGCTTTTGGCCATAATGATGTCCTTTCCGTCAAATCAGATTTCTGCCCTCTGGATCGCCATCGTTGTGGATCTTGCGGATATCCAGCCTGGGCTTCGATAAAACGCTCATTGCCTGTGCCAGCGGGTCATCGGGCTTCGGTGGTTCGCTGGAGACCCGAACAGAGGGTAACGGTGGGGTCGGTTCGGTGCGAGGGTGAACGAGTTGTCCCACCCAAGCTTCGGAGCCGCGCTTCGTTGCCGCCTCGCGTCGGCGAATGCGGCTGATGTAGGAAGTTAGGCTCGTGATGCCGAGCCGAAGTCCTGCCTCCTCTTCCAGCCACTTCCGAATGCTCTTCGTGCTTTGTCCCCTCCCAAGGGCGGCATCGATTTCCGGCCAGAGCGCCTTGATCTGACCGGCTTTCGTGACGGGCTTTTCCGCACAGCGCAGCGCGAGGCGGGAGCGCACTCGGGCGATCCAGTCATGCGGGTTTTCTGCTTCGTGTACGCCGGACAGAAAAATACCCTCTAAGTACTAAGGGCCTGCCAAAGACCCTTCGGGACGGGCGAACGCAAAATTCTTGTTCATTCGCCCGAGCGGGAAATGGCCCTCTCAATAACCAAGGGATTCTGAAAAGCCATTCGGGACGCCTCAACGATTTCTCGTTGGTTCGCCTGCCGCGTGGAAATTAGCCCTCTACCTGAATAAGCAATTGGCGACGCCGAAAGCCTCAATGCGAAAGCTCGAAGAATTGCACTCGATGTCCAGAACCGTACGGATGCGACAGATTGCGGCAGTTCACGGCAGTTTGCGGCGATTTTCGATATTTCGAAGGCTCTGCGACACATGACGACGGATTGCGACAACTCCGGCAAACCACACCTCCGCGCAGAGGCAGCAAACACCGGTAGTGGAACATAAAGGGATTGTCGGACGCGTTTGTGTTTTTCCCGCCGCAAGCGGCGCGCGGTCAGGAGTTTACGTCGTCGGACGAAAATCGATCCGTGTCCGACAAATGGCCGACACCGCGATTTCGGTGCAAAATCACCCGGATTTCCAACCTACCAAGAAACTTTCTGCGTCCCTAAGTGCGTCTGGTAGGCCTTTAGTAAGTGAAGGGGTAATTTTATGCAGGAACGATCGGGAGCAGCCAGGAGCACCAGAATTACCGTCCGTCTCAGCCGGGAAGACCAGCATAAGGTCGAGGAGGCCGCGAAGACGCGGGGCCACGCCAGCCCCAGTGCGTTCGTCCGCGCGGCGATCCGGAACGAGTTGAACGGACGGCGGGAACAGGCCGGAACCGAAGAGCGAATAGCGGGAGGGTTTGATCGCGTTTCGAAGGACATCTCCCGAGTAGGCCGGAGTCAGCAGGCTCTCTTCGCGCTCGTGGACACCTTCGCCAAGACGATGCTGACCTGTGTGCCGGAACCGCCGTCCGATGCCAGGCCACAGGCCATCGCCCGCGCGCGAGACCGATACGACCAGCTCATGAAGAATGCCGGTCGCTCGATGTCCGGCGATGCACGCTCCGCGATGCAGGACCTGGTGGATCATGGCGCGAACTGACGACGAGCGGGAAATCCGGCTGCGGCCACCGAAACCTCGCGTACGGCGGAATGAGGGTGCGGCATGGTCCAGCGGATTCCGTCTCCTGATGCACTATGCCCGGACGAGCCGAAATGCTGGCAACCGCGCCGCTGCTGGCGGGAAAACGAGAGGTGCGTGTTCGTACCATCAGCGCTGCGCCGTTCGTGTGACGTACCTGAACAACAGGACGCGAGGGCAATGGAAGGCGCATGGGCGTTACCTGGCGCGCGAGAGTGCCACCTTCGAAAACGATGCGAAGGCGGTGGGATTCAGTCGGGAGAGCAACGTGATCGACATCGCCGCGCAGCTCGAAAGCTGGCAGGCCGCGGGCGATGAACGGTTTTGGAAACTGATCGTGTCGCCGGAATTTGGTGATCGGGTCGATCTGTCCCGCCTGACGCGCGGTCTGATCGAGCGCATGGAGGACGATCTCGGGACGGCCCTCGAATGGACGGCGGTTGCCCACCACAATACGGAGCATCCGCACGTTCACGTCGTTGTCCGGGGTCGTAGAGACGACGGTGACGCATTGCGCTTACGCCGGCAATACGTCCAGAACGGGATTCGGGAAATCGCCGAGGACCTGTGCACGCGCCAGCTCGGGTACCGGACGGAACTCGACGCGGCGGAGGCGGAACGGCGCGAAATCACTGAGACGCGGTTCACGTCGCTTGATCGCAGGCTCCTTAAGGACGCGCCGGGAATCGGCTCGGACGCGGAACCGCAATACTTCGCTGTGACGCGGAATCCGCTGCAGGCCGGATTTGACCGAGACGGCACGCCTTCACACGAAGCATGAGGCCGCGCGCCTCGCCGTGCTCGGGCGAATGGGCCTGGCAGAATCGACGGGACCGAACACCTGGCGAGTGCGCCGGGATTTCGAACAGATTCTCCGGGCAATGCAGCGAACGGCTGACCGGCAGCGAACGCTCGCGGCGCACGGAGTCGTCATGTCCGATGAGCGCTTGCCCATCGAAGTGCTCGATCCGGCGCAGATGACATCGGTCGAGGGCCGGGTGCTGGTTCACGGCCAGGACGAACAAACGGGGCGCAATTACCTGATGCTCGAAGGAACGGATGCGAAGATCCATTTCATCCACTACACGCCAGAGATGGAAGAGGCCCGCAGCCGCGGGCGAACTGCGGACCAACTCCTTCGTACGTTTGAGAAAGCTGCCCGTGGATCGGGCCCTGATGCTGGATGTCATCGATCTGGGCGATGCCGAGATGTTGTTGAACAATCCCCGCCATCTCGGTGAGACCGCGCGCCAGCTTCTCAAGCGAGGCATCATGCCGACCGAGGACGGCTGGGGAGGTTGGCTGGGGCGATACCAATCTGCTCTGTGCAAAACTACTCGAGAGATCGAGGAGCGGAACGAGCGAGACTGGATTCGTAAGCAGGCGCGCCACCGGGATCGGTCTCGCGGACGATAGTGCATGACGCGGGTCTTGACGAAATGTAAATAAGTGACGACCGTTCTATATATGTATGTCAGCGGCCTTTTCTAAACGCTGGCGACACAATCGCGGGTAAGGTTCCAGAAGCCCGTTTCTGGAGCGCTAGTCGCGCGCCACAAGTGCGGGATAAGCCGTTTTAAACCGGCCAATGTTCTGATTGAGGGGCTCGCGGCGAGCCAGAGAACGCTGTATTCTTCTTTCGTTCGAATTTGAATTTACCGGAGGGTGAAGGCCCGGCCGGCAGATCGAAACTTTGGCAGGCGACGGTCAGCGGCGGGCCTTCACGCCAGCCCTGATTCTCTTTATCGCACTGCCTGAGGCGAAAGACAACGCCGACCCGGGGTGACTGCAGTCCCGCTGCGATTGCTGCCGCGCCGATGTCCGTTCTGCGGTAACCACACCATCATCGGTCACGGGCGGCGGCGCAAACAGGCGCACGACCAACAGCACGATTGGATCTGGATTCGGCGCGGTCGGTGCGCGCCCTGCCGGAAAACATTCACCGTGCTGCCCGCATGGTCGCCGCCCTATGGCCATTACAGTCTTCACTGCCGGCAGCAAGCATGGGAGTTGGCGCGCGAATCCGGAAGTTGGGAACAATCGGTTCCCGATGTCAGAGATCCAAACCGATTACCGGACCCGTCCACCGTGAGTCGCTGGTGCCTGGCGGCTGTTCCTCTTTGCGATTCTGCTGTCAAACAAGCTGTGGCAGGGGGCGGGATGGAACACTTCATGCCCACCCACCATCCTTGCCTGGGATTGGAGCGCGATCCGCCTTACTCTGCCCGTGGAGGCAGACAGTTCGTGAATCGAAAGGCGCTCGATGAACTGAAACAGCAGATTCCGCTGTTGGATTACCTGCACGCCCACGACTGGCAAGCAGCCCGGAGCATCCGTGGCGGACGCCTCATGGGGTTGTGTCCGCTGCACACCGATCACAAGCCAAGCTTTCTGGTGGACCCAGGCCAGAACCTCTTCTACTGTTACGGGTGCGCTCGCGGCGGCGATGTGATTCGCTTCGCCGAACTGTATCACCAGGTGAAGTTTCCTCAGGCCGTGGCGTTGCTGCGCGAGTGGTGTGGCGTTACACCCCTGCTGGAAGAAGTCACCAACTTTTATCGCATGCAGTTATCGCGGCATCGCGAAGCGGTTGCTTACCTGGAGCAACGCGGACTCCACGAGCCCGAAGTGATCGAACATATGCGCATCGGCTATGCGCCCGGTCGCTGCCTGCGGGCATGGCTGAACCAACTGGGGTATCCGCCCTCAACGCTTCGACAGGCGGGTCTTGTGGATGCCAGCGGTTGCGATGCCTATTCCCACCGCATCGTGTTCCCTCTGGAAGGCAATCTCTATGGCCGCAGCATCCTGGATTCAGTGGCTCCGCACCGGTTTCTGCCGGCCGGTAAAGGCGGATTATACGCGTGGGAGCAAGTCCGGCGCTTCCCGGAGATCATTCTCGTGGAAGGGCTGTTCGACTACGCGGTGTTATGGCAGGCGGGCTTCCATAACGTCACCTGCTCGTTGGGAAATCATCTGAATGCACGCCAGTTTCTCCAGCTTTGTGATGGCTCGCGGACGCTGTATCTGGCCTTCGATGCCGACGCCAACGGAAGCGGCCAGTCGGCGGCGCAACAGATATCGCGGCGTCTCTGGTCTCAAGGTCTATCCGCGCGACGCGTCCTTCTTCCGGAAGGGCAGGATCCAAACAGCTTCTTCGTCCGGGGCGGCAATGCGCAACAGTTTCAGCTTTTGCTGGAGGCCGCTCTCCCATGACGTTTCGTGTCGCTCACAAGCCTGCACCCAGCCCGGCTCGAAGCCCGTATCGCGTCATCGAGCAGACGACGGGCCGGGAGATTGACTGGATCAATCGGTACCTCGATTACGAGTCGCTTCGACGCGTGTCAGGTAACACGCTGCGAAGTTATGCGCATGAGTTGTTGCACTTTCTCCGCTGGTGGGAGAGTGTTCATCATACCGATGCGGTCGCGGAAGGTGTACTCACCGAATCGACCCTGCTCGACTACGTGCGATTCCAGTCCGGCCAGGAACCTCCGTTGTGTGGCGCCACCATCAATCAGCGTGTTGCCATAGCCGATCGTGCCTTGCGCACCGCATTCCCCGGCGCTCCCGGTCAGATCGCTCCGGGGTTCCAGACCACTTACTGGCAGCGCGCCCCGATGGGCATTGGCAAGCCGCGGCTTGCAACAAGCCGGTTGCGGGTGAGGACGCCCAAACGAACTATAGTGCCTCTGTCGGTGGATGAAGTGGCGCGGTTTTGGGCCAGCTTTCGCAACTCTCGCGATCTGGCCATCGTAGGATTAATGCTTTTGCAAGGACTCCGATCCCAGGAAGTCCTCGACCTGAATCGGGACGATCTGCTGCTGCAGGAAGCGCAGATCCGTGTGCGCGGCAAGGGTAATAAGACCCGCTTCCTTCCGTTAGCTCCTGAAGCGGCTCAACTGCTTGATTATTATCTGAGGCTGGAGCGGCCGCTAAACTGCGGCTCACCTCTGTTTGTTTCTCTCAAGGGTCCTGCCGCGGCACCCGGATGACGCCCGCGGGATTGCGCTCGTTGTTTCGCTATCACCGCCGGACCACCGGCGTTAAGATTGCCAACCCGCACCGTTTCCGCCACACCTTCGCTTCAGATATGGTGAGTGCCGGTGTCAGTCTGCCCGCCCTCATGCAGTTGATGGGGCATGCGCAAATCCAAACCACTCTGATCTATGTGCAGGTTACGCCCCTTGAGGTTTATCAGCAGTATGCGCAGGCTGTTTCGAAGCACATCAGGCCCATACCAGGCACTCTGTCGTGAAGATCTCTCCCTATGCTCCGCTGGAACATCCATTGGCTCACCAGTTCCAGCGAGCTGTCGAATCCCTTACGGCCGCCCTCGCCCCGGAATCACACCGCCAGTACCGTGGTGCGGCGCGCTACTTCCTGATCTATCTCGGCGAAGATCACCCGGCCGTTTGTTCGTTAGGTCAGTTGCGCCGCGATCCCCACATCCTCGGCTGGTATGCCCATATGCGCTCGCAGAACCCGCCTTTGGCGCCGGCCGTCTACATCTGCCGCCTCCTGCTTCTGCGGTGCATTCTGCAGGAACTCGCCTGGACCGCGCAGCTTCCGGAGTTGGCACATCTGATCCGTCGCGAAGACGTCCCGCGGGCTCCTCAACGCCTGCCCCGCGCCCTGACGGCACAGCAGGATCAACTAGGGCGTGTTCACACTATTAAAACAAAAAGCTGGTAGAATGTTTGTAGTATGGAAATCACGGAAGATCAGTATGCCCGCATCAAGGACAGCCTGCCGGTGCAGCGCGGAAACGTAAGTCTGACCAACCTTCAGGTGCTGAACGCGATTCTGTATGTGACCGAACAGGGCTGTAAGTGGCGGGGTCTTCCGAAGCGCTTCGGCCGCTGGCACACGATCTACATGCGCATGAATCGGTGGGCCAAGAACGGCGTGATGGACCGTGTGTTTGAGCAATTGCAATTGGAGCAGATCGTGCGCATCAAGATCGAAGCATTCTCGCTCGACTCCACCTCGGTGAAGGTTCATCCCGACGGCACCGGCGCTTTAAAAAAAACGGACCACAGGCCATCGGAAAATCCCGCGGCGGATGGAACACCAAGATTCATATGGTTGCCGCGGATGCTCGAACGGCTGTAGTTTTCGCGCTGTCCCCCGGCAACGACCACGATGCGCCGCACGGACGGGCCTTGCTGGAAGAGTTGGGGCCCATGCCGGAAGGACTTCCGATGTTGATGGATCGCGCTTACGAGGGCAACGAAACCCGGCAGTTGGTGCTCGATCTGGGCATGATTCCGGTCGTCCCGCCTAAGTCCAACCGGCTACACCCGTGGGACTATGATCACGCCGTTTACAAGAAACGCAACGAGATCGAACGACTGTTCCGCAGACTCAAAGGCTTCCGCCGCATCTTCTCTCGCTTTGAGAAGCTCGACGTCCTCTTCCTGGGGTTCCTCTCATTCGCACTCATCGTAGAGGCGCTGCGCGTAGTGTGAACACGCCCTAATCCAGAAAGAACTGCTTCGGCGCAATGATCTGCCCTCCAACGTCTTCCTGCTGCTGCGCCATACGGGTATGCGCATCAGCGAATGTACCGACCTCTCGTACGATTGCCTTCACCATATCGGTCCGGATCGTTGGGGCATTCACGTGCCCCTTGGCAAGCTGAAGACGGAACGAATGGTTCCAGTGGACTCGTTGGTATGTGAACTCGTCCAACGCTTGCGCTTCTTCCGGTCTTTCGATCCCCTCCCTGCCGACGGTCGTCTGCTGGCGCGCCCCAGCGGCAAGCAGACCCTGATCCAGCAACTGCGCCCCTACCTGCACGATGTCTCCGCCGCGGTCGGTATCTCCACCCGCATCGTTCCACACCAACTCAGGCACACGTATGCGAGCGAGATGGTTCGCGCAGGCGTAAGCTTGCCCGCGCTCATGAAACTACTCGGCCATACCGATCCGGAGATGACGATGCGGTACGTCGACGTCACAGGCAATGACCTTCAGCGTGAGTTTCATCTGGCCCGCTCTCAGCCTCGGCATCTGGCGCCGCAACCCAAGGCTCCAACGGTTTCGCCGCGTGCCGGCCTGGACGGTGTTGCCGATGCTTTACTGTCCGCCCAACACGCAATCGAGATGTTCCGGCGATCCCTCCCGGAAGGCTTTCCGCGACGCTGCCTCGGTCGGCTCACCAACCGATTGACCAAGATCCTCTCAGAGGTCCGCAAACTCAACCCCACAGGATAACGGGCAGAGATTGGCCGGATAAGCCGACAAACCGTCGAGCGCCGGGATAAACCGGCATGTTGTAGGGAATGAAAGAGTCCTACAAGAAAGGAGAAAGCGAATCCATCTTGGCCCCGAGTCTTGCGGCTGGCATCGCGAGGTGTTGGTCGAAGCGTAGACAGGGGTATCAGTGGGCCGGGCTATTGAGCTTCGAAAAGTCGCGGAACAGGATGCCGACTCCCTGACGGTATGGAGGAAGGCAATATGACCGGTCGCGTTACACGCGAGTGGCCGGTTGAATCCTGCGTAGTCTGAGAACCTGCGCACGCTGAGAAACAACATGCACGAGAACCGGGAGACCTCTGGAGTGCCTCGATCGTCAGAGATCGAGGCCGGTCCGAGCAGGCGCAAAGCCGAACGTCGGACATGCACGCTCTGGAGGAGTCGGACCGCGCCATAGTACCGATGAACCAGCCGAACAAAGAGGAGTAATCTTCAGCGGAGGCTGGGGAGGGAAGGGTGCGGGCCAAGGAGAACATCGCTCAGTCCAACACAAGCCCGACACAGAGCGGGGAACGAGTGTCCCAGGGATTGCGCGGTGTGCGAGAAGTAGCAAAGGCAAGGAAGCAGGAACGGTTCACTGCTTTGCTCCACCATTAACCGTTGATCTGCTGCGGGACAGCTTTTACGCGTTGAAGCGGCAAGCTGCGCCGGGAGTGGACGGTGTGACATGGCAGGAGTATGAAGACGGACTGGAAGGTCGGCTCGCCGATCTGCACAGCCGGGTTCATCGTGGAGCGTATCGGGCACAACCCTCGCGGAGAGTCTACATTCCGAAAGCCGACGGTCGGCAACGACCGTTGGGTATCGCGGCGCTGGAGGACAAAATTGTTCAACAGGCTGTGGTGACCATCCTCAACCAGATTTATGAGGTGGACTTTCAGAGGCTTTTCGTATGGGTTCCGGCCGGGTCGCAGCCCGCATCAGGCGCTGGATGCGCTTAGTGTGGGAATCCATCGGAAGCGAGTGAAGTGGGTGCTCGATGCGGACATTCGAGGATTCTTTGACAACATGAATCACGAATGGACGCTGAAGTTCGTTGAGCATCGCGTGGCCGACCGCCGGATGCTTCGCCTGATCCAGAAATGGTTGAAGGCCGGAGTTTCGGAGGACGGCCAGTGGTCGGAGACAAAGGTGGGAACGCCGCAAGGAGCAGTGGTTTCGCCACTACTTGCGAATGTGTATCTGCATTACGTCTTCGATCTATGGGTGGAAGCCTGGCGCAGGAAAGTGGCACGCGGCGATGTTATTGTCGTCCGCTATGCTGACGATCTTGTCGTGGGCTTCGAAAGCCGGACGGAAGCAGAGCGTTTCCTGAAAGCATTTCGGGAACGGCTGGCCAAGTTCGGACTGGAATTAAATGTGGAGAAGACGCGGTTGATCGAGTTTGGGCGGTTTGCCGCTCAGGACCGGAAGCGGCGTGGAGAAGGAAAACCAGAGACGTTCACGTTCCTAGGTTTTACTCATTATTGTGGGAAGCGGCGGGAATGGCGCTTTCATCGTCTGGCGTGTCACGGCGAAGAAGCGGATGGTGGCGAAGCTGCGTGCAATTAAGGCGGAGCTTCGTCGCCGGATGCATGAGCCCGTTGCGTCGGTCGGTGAATGGCTGCAGAAGGTGACGCTCGGGTATTACCAATACTACGCTGTGCCTGGTAACATCGATCGATTAAACGTCTTCGCCCAACGGCTTCGGCGTTTGTGGCGGCTGATCCTGAGCCGTCGCAGTCAGCGAGGCCGCACACTGTGGGATCGGTTGACTCCGATCTTTCAGCACTGGATTCCAGCACCCCGCGTTCTGCATCCTTATCCTTTCGAACGCTTCCTCGCCACCCATCCAAGGTGGGAGCCGTATGCGTAAACGCGCTCGTACGGTTCTGTGCGGGGGGCGATCAGTGATGGTCGTCCCTACCGCGTCAAACTGTTTGTCCGCAGGATTAACCTCCGGACAACCGACCATCCAGGCACAATCCGGCAACACGTTTAGCGTTATCCGGGAATTCCGCCGCCGATTCGCCGAGTGATGTTACTTGCTGCGTGGCACGTGCCTCCGATACAATCGGCGCTGGCGCCTCGATATCGCAGGCGGGAGGTGAATCGATGAATGGAAAGACGCGGCCCATTTTCAATCGGATGCTGATCGCTTCGGTGCTGGCTGCTGTCGTGCTTACGCCGATGGCGGCGCAGCAGGGCGGGCCGCCCCAGGGCCCCCCTCCAGGCCGGGGCGCGTTTTCTCCGCCGGTTCCAATGGGCACGACTCCGAAGCCTGCGATCCCGAACGCTACAGCAGTGCGGTCCTGTGAGAGTCTGGCGACGATCGATCTGCCCAACACGACGATTGAGTCAGCCATAGTCGACCCGAAAAATCCGGGCATATGCAAAATTACGGCTGTCACGACCCATCCGCCGATGGGGGACAAGGTCAAAATCTGGATTGGCATACCAACGTCCAACTGGAACGGCAGATTTATCGGGATCGGCGGCGGCGGTTTTGTCGGCGGCAGCGCGACGGGCGTGAATGAGCCGGTGTCCCTCGGTTACGCTTCGGGCTCCACCAACACTGGGCACGAAGGCGGCAGCGGCAGTTTTGCCCTCGATGCGAATGGGCGGCTCAACTGGCAGGCCATCCGCGACAACGCGCATGTCGGGATTCACGAGATGACGCTTACGGGCAAGGCGCTGACGAAGGCTATGTACGGGGCGGATCCCAAATATTCCTACTGGTACGGTTGCTCCACCGGCGGACGGCAGGGGCTGATGGAAGCGCAGCGTTATCCCCAAGACTACAACGGTATCGTCGCGGGCGCTCCCGCCATCAACTGGACAAAGCTGATGATGCAATCGATCTGGGGTGGAATGCTGATGAACACAACCGGGACGGTTGTGCCCGCCTGCAAGCTTGCTGCCGCCACCACGGCGGCGATCAATGCCTGCGATGCGATCGACGGCGTGAAGGACGGAGTCATCGAAGATCCCAAACGATGTAACTTCGACCCGAAATCGCTGATCGGGACGTCTGCCGGCCAGTGCGGCGATTTCACGGCGGCGGATGCGGAATTGATCGGCAAATTGTGGGATGGCCCGCGGCGCGAAGATGGCAGCTTCCTCTGGTACGGCCAGCTTCGCGGGGCGGATCTGGGCGCGTTGTCGGCCAGCCGCGGCACTCCTTTGAAACCCGTGGGATTCCCATTCGCGGTGGACTGGCTGAAATACTGGATCACTCAAAATCCGCAGTTCGACTGGACTGGCATGACTCCCGCAGCCTATGAGCGCTACTGGGATCAATCCGGGGAGCAATACGGCATCGTCATTGGAACAGATAATCCCGATCTCTCCGCTTTCCGCGATCGCGGCGGCAGGGCGATCATCTGGCACGGCTTGGCAGACCAGCTGATTTCCCCCGACGGCACGATCGATTACTACAAGAGGGTGCAGCAGCAGATGGGTGGCGCGGACAAGGTTTCGCAGTTTGCCCGGCTGTATATGGCTCCCGGCGTGGCTCACTGCGGCGGTGGCGCCGGACCCAATCCCTACGGTCAGCTCGACGCCCTGCTTTCGTGGGTGGAAAGCGGCAAAGCGCCCGCGACATTGACGGCGGCCCGCCGCGACCAGACGGGCGCAATCACCCGATCGAGGCCGCTGTGCCAGTATCCACTGGTGGCTAAGTACAAAGGGAGCGGAAGCACGGACGACGCGACGAACTTCACGTGCAGCGCCGGGTTTTAGGCTGAACAACCTTGTCGCGAAGCCGAGTGCGGAGTGAACTACTGTTGGTTGGCAGCCTGCCTGCCGACACGACAGAGGACGCCCTGCGGGCTGGCTCCGAAATGTTCTCGCACTTGGTTTTCGCGCTTCCGGATGGCGAGACGGGTGAGCGCCGCGCCTGGGTTGGCTACGAGCGCGAGCGACTATGCCGGCCGCATCCCGGCCTGGAGTTGGTTCAGGAAACCGAGGCCCCAGGCGGAGTTCCTCGTCACGCGTACGAAACACCGGTATTCCGGGTCCGACCAGGGGTAAATGAGATTCACTGGAACTCCTGGCCACGGATCGACGATGCGATCGCCTCCTATGGCTTGTTCACAAAGCTGCGAAAAGCGGGTGTGATTCCGTCGCATCTCCGGTTCCAAATTGGTCTCCCGTTCCCGTCCAGCGCGCTGAACGCCCTGAAGTGGAACTTCGCTCAGGACTATTTGGTCGCGGATCGTGCCTTCGAAGATCTTGTAGTACGTGAACTGAGACGGCTTACGGAAGCGATTCCTCCCGCCGATCTCGCAATCCAGTGGGACGTTTGCTACGAGGTGCTGGACATAGAGGGGGTCATCGCCTGGATGGGGCAGGGCGCGTGGGAGCGTTTTACCGGCCCCGTTTCGCGACTCACCCGGGAAATTCCCGAAGATGCGCTTGTTGGCTATCACCTCTGTTACGGCACCTTCCCGGACTGGCCCATGTACGAAGCGCGCGACATGGCCTTGCTTGTGCGGATGGCGAACTTCGCAATCGCAAACTCGGGACGGACCGTGGATTGGATACACATGGCCGGGCCGAGATATTTGCGCAGCGAAGATGAACGCTTCTTCAGCCCGCTTGCCGATCTCAAAGCGCATGAAGCCCGTGTTTACCTTGGGATTGTACTCCCCTTGGATGGAGCGTCGGGCCTGGAGCGGCGGCACGCGACCGCATCGAAGTATCTTAAGGACTTTGGCGTCGCTTTGTACTGCGGGTTTGGCCGCCAGCCGGGCAAGAATGGAGTCGAGACAATGCGGGAACACCGCGCAGTTGTTGAGTCGGGCCGGAAGTTATCGCGACTTGACGCCTAACGCGCATTGCTGACATCTGAAATGTCGAGCGCCAAGATCCGATGTAGCGGTCCACCGTTCAAGACGCTCGCCCGCAGTGAATCCCGCCGTCCGAAACGACAGCAGAGTCCCTGTGGCGGGAATCCTCGATCGAACCAAATAGCTGGCGATAATAGCTCCGCGACCGCGCGGAAATCGGGCCGATCGTATGACGGGATCCCGGTCGAAACTACCTTCCGATATTGGACATTGACGCCCTCCCATTGCGTGACATAATTAAGCGGTTCTCCCCTACCGAAGGGCGGCGTTCACCGGCCTGCCACTCTCTGCTGAGAACGGAGAGAAGGCTGCGTGGAACAAATGCTTCAGAAAAACACCGTTCTTGCTGTCAAAGATGAGCCAGGACTACTTTGGAGCTTTGCGGTTTTCGCGGCGCATTGGCGGTTCAATCAAAGGGGGCTACATTCATGAAGCCCGTTCGCGTGTATGAGCGCGAGACCCGGATGCCATAAACTCAGCTTCCCTGAATGTATTGCTGCTCTTGACGCCGCGTTGGCGCGCGCCGTTCCTAGATTGGATGACGGGCATCTCACCGCTGTTCGCGCTCTGATGCTTGCGAACAGCGAAGCGGTGACGAGAGAAACAGAAAGGCGCGGCTCTGTGGAAAGAGCTCCGAGGTAGCCCGACATCTCGCGGGCCAGGGGCAGGCAGATGATAAATGTCATTCCGCTGCCTGATTCGGACTCCACCTGAATCGTTCCCTCATGTTTCTGGACGATCACCTCTATACGCGATATCCAGACCCTGCCCCGTGCCCTTGGCGACAGCCTTTGTTGTGAGAAACGGATCGCATACTTGCGGCTGGTTGGCCTTTGGAATTCCGTAACAGGTAGTTGTTGAAACCTCATCGAGCGCGGGCGGCCAACCCAAGACTGGTCGCGGGAACGCGCCAAAATCGGAAAATAGTATGGAATTTCCCAGGGAAATCACAAAAAGGCGACCGGATTTCTTGAAGAACTCTCAATGATTGCCGACACTTCGGAACGGTTATCCTTTTGCAGCATGGTACTCAAACGTACGGTCTGGTAGGTTCATTCTGCTGATCTGTCGCCGGGATTCCTTGCTCCTTTTAGTGGCTGATCGTCCTCGGCGCTGCAAGAGCAACCAAGTTCAGCGCGGTTCTTTTGAAACGCTGCTCAAGTCGGACAAGACCAGAGGGGGGTTGGGCCATGTTGCACTCCGAGACAATTCTGGCGGGGACCTACGACCTCCGTTTTGTCGCGCTGTCTGTACTAATTGCTGCGCTTGCCTCTTATGCCGCGCTCGATCTCGGCGGGCGTGTAACGGCATCCCACGAACGTCTTCGTCTCCTGTGGGTTATTGGTGGCGCCTCCGCAATGGGAACAGGTATATGGTCCATGCATTATGTCGGGATGCTCGCCTACAGCCTGCCAGTTCTTGTCTTATACGATTGGCCCACAGTCCTCTGGTCTCTCCTGGCCGCCGTGGGAGCAGCGGCGATTGCGCTTTTTGTGGTGAGCCGGAAGGAGATGGGACCACTCGCCATTGGTATCGGCGGTTTATTGATGGGAATCGGCATTGCAGCCATGCATTACATCGGCATGGAAGCCATGCGACTTCCGGCGATGTGCCATTATTCTCCCGGAATCGTGTTCTTGTCGGTCGTCCTGGCGATAGTGATTTCGCTGGTGGCGCTGTGGTTGACATTCCATTTGCGTGCAGATACACGGTCCCTCGGTTGGCGAAGGCTGACAAGTACCGTGCTGATGGGGTTAGCCATTCCCGTCATGCACTACACCGGCATGGCCGCGGTCACCTTTACGCCTATGGCGTCCCACAGCGACTTAAGTCACTCCGTTCAAATCACCGCCCTCGGCACCGTCGGAATTGTGGGCGTTTCGCTGACGATGCTCATACTCGCGATATTGACGTCGTTTGTCGACCGCCGATTCTCCTTGGTCGAACGCGCGAATGCCCAACTGGCATCGATCGTGGAAAACGCAGATGCGGCGATCATCAGCAAGGACATGGCCGGGACGGTGCTTACTTGGAATCGGGGCGCAGAGCGCATTTACGGCTACTCAGCGGAAGAGATGACCGGCCGGACCATGGCTGCGCTCGTGCCATCGGATCGGTGCGCCGAGGAGGCAAACTTTTTGAGCAGGTTGCGGCGTGGCGAGCGCATCAACCATGTGGAGACCGTGCGGCTCACCAAACCGGGTGAACCGATTCCCATACTTCTGACCCTCTCTCCGATCCAGGACCGACGGGGAAATTTTCTAGGAATTGCTCACGTGGCCGAGGATATGACTCATGTCAAGAAACTGGAACAGCGGCTCGCCCAAACCCAAAAACTCGAATCCATCGGTCAACTGGCCGCAGGTATTGCGCATGAGATCAATACCCCGATTCAGTACATCGGAGACAACGGAATATTCCTCAGGGATGCATTCCGGGATCTGGTGAAATTTGCTGACGCGCGTCGCGATTGTGAGCCGGGATCTGGCATCGCCGGCCTGGCTTTTCCCCCAAAGAAGACCTTGGATGAAGACGTTTTCAAGTATCTTCAGGACGAAGTCCCAATGGCCATTGAACAGTTGCTCGAAGGAGTCGATCAGGTCTCGCGCATCGTGCTCGCCATGAAGGAATTCTCGCATCCGGGCCCGGCGGAAAAGATACCGGTGGATATCAATCGCGCCATCGAGAGCACCGTTCTGGTCTCGAAAAGCGAGTGGAAATTGCTGGCTGAACTCACAACGGATTTCGATCGGGAATTACCTCCGGTGCCCTGTCTTGCCGGGGAGTTCAATCAGGTGATCCTGAACCTGATCGTGAACGCCGCTCACGCGATCGGCGATGTGGTGAAGGACTCCGGTGGCATGGGCAGGATCCGTATCACCACTCGCCGCGACGGAGACGCGGTCGAGATCCGAGTGAGCGATACGGGTTGCGGAATTCCAAAGGCCAACCAGCCGAAAGTATTCGATCCGTTCTTCACTACGAAGGCCGTCGGCAAGGGCACGGGGCAGGGTCTGGCTATCGCGTACGGGGTAATCGTGCAGAAACATGACGGGACGATTCAGGTTGAATCCGAACCAGGCAGCGGAACGACGTTCATCATTCGCCTCCCGCTGGTCCAGGAACTGGTGGCAGCATGACGCGGATTATTTTTGTCGACGACGAACAAAGAGTGCTTGACGGCATCCGGCGCTTCCTCTACCCCATGCGTGAGGAGTGGCACATGAGTTTTGCCACCAGCGGCGCTCAGGCACTCGATATCATGTCCCGCGATCCATTTGACGTTGTCGTCACGGATGTCCGGATGCCCGGCATGGATGGAACTGAACTGCTTGCACAAGTGAGAGAGCAGCATCCCGGCGTGGTGAGAATTGTCCTCTCCGGGCAGTCCGACAGGGACCTCACTTTGAAGACAGCAGTAAGCGCGCACCAGTATCTCTCCAAGCCCTGCGACGCCGACTCGCTCAAGTTGACGATCATGCGGGCGGTCGCGCTGAAGTGCACCTTCACGGACCCTTCGCTGCAGGCTCTGGTCTCCGGGGCCGGCACTCTTCCCAGCATTCCCGCTCTCTATGTCGAAGTCATGAACAAGCTGGAGGACCCGGACGGGTGCGCTCAGGACGTCGCGAACATCATTGCCAAAGATCCGGCGATGACCGCAAAGATTCTGCAGCTTTCAAACTCCGCGTTCTTCGGCCTGCGCCGGCGCATCTCCGATCCCAAAGACGCGGTGCTGTATCTGGGTCTGGACACGCTGAAATCCCTGGCCCTGAGTGTCAAAGCATTTTCGCAGTTCACCGTCAGGCCCCTGGCGCGCTTTTCCATCGAAGATCTCGGGAGACACACGATGCTGACGGGAATTCTGGCGCGTAAGATCGCCATCGCCGAGGGCGCCACAAGGCACGAGGTGGAAGACTCTTTTATGGCCGGGCTCCTGCACGATATCGGAAAACTCGTATTGGTTGCGGCCGCTCCCGAGAAGTATGAGCAGGCAATGCGGTTTGCCCAAGCGAATGGCGTCCACCGCCGCGACGCCGAGCGGGAGATCTTCGGCACTACCCACAGTGAGATCGGAACCTATCTGCTCTGGTTGTGGGGCCTCCCGGACAGCGTGGTCGAGGCGGTCGCTTATCATCATGCGCCAAGCAGTTGCCCCGCTCTGCGGTTCGGGCCTCTCACGGCGGTTCACGTCGCCGACATATTGGCGCACGAGGGCGGCGCGGCGAACCCGGGAGCACCGCTGGACACGGAATACCTCGATCATTTGGGTCTCTCAGCCCGGGTGCCTTTGTGGCGAACCCTGATCGAACAAGCGGCCCGGGAGCAGAGCGCGGCATGAACCGGAAGGTCCTCTGCGTCGACGACGAAGAAAACGTGCTGCGAGCATTCGAGCGCAATTTACGCCAGCACTTCGAGATTGAAACCGCTGTTGGACCCCTTGCCGGTCTTTCGGCCATCGCGCAACGCGGACCGTACGCAGTGGTCATTTCCGACCTCCGGATGCCGGAGATGGATGGAATCCAGTTCCTGTCAGCGGTCAGGAAACAATCTCCCGACAGCGTTCGGCTGATCCTGAGTGGAAACGCGGACCTGCAGGCTGTAATCACATCAGTCAACGAGGGCAGCATCTTTCAGTTTCTGACCAAGCCCTGCCCTGTCGACACGCTGCGCAGCGCCATTGACGGAGCGCTGAAGCAGTACCAACTCATCATCGCGGAACGGGAACTCCTGGAAGACACGCTGAACGGAAGCGTTGCCATGATGACCGAGGTACTAAGCGTTGTGAGCCCGCTCGCTTTCAGCTGCGCTTCCCGCATCCGGGGCCCAATTCGTCACTTGGCCACCCAGCTCGAACTGCCTAATTTATGGGAGTTCGACCTGGCCTCGATGCTGTCTCAGATCGGGTGTATCGCCGTCCCCCCGGAAATCCTGGAGAAACGCTATGCCGGTACGGCTCTAACGGTGGAAGAACAGAAGATATTCGCGTCGCACCCTTCCGTGGGACAAAAACTTTTGGCCAAAATCCCGCGTCTGGAAGTAGTCGCCGAAATCATCGGTCACCAGATGACGCCGTTTCGTGAACTCCGCGACCTGAAGGTCTCCGAAGTGGTTAAGGCAGGAGCGCAGATGTTGATGGTTGCCATCCGTCTCGACGAAACAGTTTCACGGGGCGCCTCGCCGGAATCGGCATTGAAGTTCATGAGCGATCGTCCCGAGGTTTATCAGCCCCGGCTGACAAGTGCGATCGAGTCGGCGCACATCAGCGGCGTGGAGATGGAGGTGCGCACAATCCGTTTGCGGGATCTGAAGCCCAACATGATCATCAACGAGGACCTTTTGGCGGCGAACGGCCTTCTGCTGGTCGCCAAGGGACAGTCGATGTCGGAGCCCGTCATCGCAAGGCTGCTGAATTTCGGCCAATTCGCGTTGAATGACAGAACGTTCAGCGTCCGGGTGCCGGTGCCGCGCCCCGTTGATCCGGAGCCTGTTCCCATGGCAACCGCTTCGAGGTTTAGCGCGTAATCAACAACGTACTCCGAGTTCTCAACGCCGCTGACCGGCCGGACTCAGGAACTAAACGACGCACTTCCGAAAGTCTGTTTTCCAGTTGCCGCTCCGCACGTGGCTCCGGCTCGTTTTTGGCTACCGATATGTCGTTAGCGTTCTATCGGGACTGCCTCGGGAGCAAGTGGACGGGAGAGGCGAATTGTTCGGGCCGAGGCAGTTTCGATAGGGGCGACTTGAAGGAAGTCGCTGGTGCGGCGGGGCGCGCTATGGAGCCGCAAGCGGTTTTATTAAGGGTTCCGGCCCGGTCGCTGCGATGGCGTGGCAGTCCGAGATAGGGGTGAGGTCGGCTTTGATGTGGCCGGTTTCTTTGGGAGACGGGCGAGATGGCGATCTGAGTCTGCGCAGAGAGCGCTGCGCGGGCGGATGAACACACGAGTGCATCCGCGCACGAGGGCACGTGGTTTGGCCGGAAGATGCTGGGTGATCTATGAGCTGTCGAGGTGTCCGCACAGGGACGTGAGTTTCCAGGCGGACAGATTCGGGCCGATACGCATTTCACCGTTACAACGCGGGCAGCGCCAGACAGCAGGAGCGTCATTTTGCGACGGACAGTTGCGGGCTGGCTCCGAGTTGGCATCGAGGAGCTCGCGCGCGAGCGCCAGACTTGCCGCGCGCCGCGTGTTCGTCAGGTATCCGAACTGGCGGATACGGACAAAGCCGCGCGGCAGGATGTGTTGGGTGAACCGGCGCAGGAACTCATGAGCGGAAGTGGTCATTTTGCGCTGCTTATTGCCATGCGCGTAGTCTTTCCAGCGGAAAGCGACATTCTCGCCGTCGAAGGCGAGTAATCGGTGATTGCTGATCGCGACGCGATGGGTATAACGGCCGAGATAGCGAATGACCTGAGTCGGTCCGCCAAAGGCGGGTTTGGCGTAAACTACCCACTTTTGCTTCCCGAGCGAATTGGCGAAAGCGAGAAACCTCTTTTTGTCACTGAGTTCGGCGATCGGGCCGGAGAATACCAGCTTTCCGCGCCGATACGCCTTCTTGAGCCCGCTGATGAACTTGTCTCGAAAGACGCAGCTGAGTACATCCACGGGCAGAAAGAAGGCGTATTTTGGATGAACCCAGCGCTTCCTCTCAGGGGAGAATCCGCCTGCCGGAACCAAACAGTGGATATGCGGATGCAAAAGCAGGTTTTGCCCCCACGTGTGCAGGATACTGATGAAGCCAATCTGCGCGCCCAGCCGCTTGGGGTTTGCCGCAACCTCCAGCATGGTGGCGGCGCTGGCATGGAAGAGCAGGTCGTACATGACCCGGGCATTACGCTGGCAAAGAGCATTCAACTCATGTGGCAGGGTGAAGACGACGTGGAAGTAGGGGACAGCGAGAAGTTCTTTTTCCCGTGCGGCGAGCCAGCGTTGGCGAGCTTGCGCCTGACACTTCGGGCAGTGCCGGTTTCGGCAGGAATTATAAGAGATGGCCTGATGACCGCATTGTGAACATCGATCGATGTGACCGCCGAGCGCCGACGTACGGCAGCGCCTGATGGCGCGCAGCACGCTCAGTTGCTGGTAACTCAGCCAGGGACTTCGGTCGATGAAGCGATCACCTTGCGCGTGGAGCAGATCGGCCACCTCCACGGCAGGCTGGCTCATTGTGGTTTACGCAATATCCGTGATCGCGGCACTGGCGTGGGACTGGAGGTGCTGATCTGATCGAGCGGGTTGGCAGTAGCCTGCAGATGACGCCGTGACAGGTGCAGGTAAACGGTTGTCGCCTCCAGATCGGAATGGCCGAGCATCATCTGAATGCTCCTCAGGTCCGCGCCGGATTCAAGCAGGTGAGTTGCGAAGCAATGCCTGAGGGTGTGCGGCGTTACATGTTTCTTGATTCCGGCGCGGGTCGAAGCTTCGCGGACTGCCTGCCAGACCATCTTCTCGGTGATGGGTTTATCAGCGCGCCGGTGGTTCACGGTGCCGGGAAAGAGATAAGTCTGCGGGCGCATCCAGCGATAGTATTCACGGAGGACCGGAAGCAGCTTTTTGCCGAGGGGAACTTCACGGTCGATACCGCCTTTGCCCTGTACAACCCGCAGCATCATTCGCTTGCTGTCTATGTCACTGACCTTGAGGCGGCACAGCTCGGCTCGTCGCAGACCAGTCGAATAGAGAGTCATCAACATCGTGCGGTGGTACAGATTACTGGCTCCGGCAATCAGCTGCGCCACTTCAGCCGGACTGAGAATCACCGGCAACCGGAGCCGCTGCTTTGGATACGGCAGATCCTCTTTCATGTCTCGCCGCTTGAGGACCTTGATGTAGAGAAAGCGGAGCGCGCAGATATTCAGAACAACCGTGTTCACCGCGAGCTCGCATTTCTCCAGAAGGTACGCGTGGTAACTCCGGATGTCGTCCGCACCGAGTTCCTCGAATGGCCTGTTAACGTGCTGCTGGAAGTGTTCAACTGCCTTCAAATAAGAGTGAATCGTCGTGCCAGCGTAGTTGCGGCGGATCAGTTCCTCCCGCATTCGCTGCATGAGTGTTGTCACAGAGATCTCCTTTCTCTGCGACAACGCTATCCCTCAAACAACCGCGATGCTCAGGTCGGCCGTCGCGCCAGCGACTTCGTTCAAGTCGTGTTAACGCACGCTGGAATTCGTCGGCTCCTAATGCAACAGGTTCAGATCCCGGTTACGCCGCGTACCTCCCGCAGCAGCAGTGCCCCAAATAATAGCCGGCGTGCCTGGAAAGGCCCCTGAGACCAGTTTTGCCACGTTGTGCGGCTGCGTCAATAAGCTTGAGTTTCGTCTTAACCGCTTATATCGGCGGCTCAACTGCCTTTTTCGGCACCCTTCCAGGGGCCGGCCCGAAACCGTTATTCACATTCACCACGCTGCCATGGGTCGAGATATTGCCCGACCAGGAGCCCTCGAACGGCAGTCCCGTTGGCTGTTTGATCAGGACGTTGGCCAGGTTGACGTTCATCTTGCCCCATAGCGCGAAGTCACCCGTAATCGTTTCGTTGGTTTGCGTGGGGTACGGGTCGGGGAGAGTTTGAAATCCGATGGAGTTCTCCACCAGCGATACCGGCGAGTAGAGGTTTTCGATGTTGAGCGAGACATAGCTCGGTTGCATCAGTGTGACGGCATTGCAGGCGGGCCCGGGGGCATTGCAATTCACGGGCGGAATGATCTTCAAACTGAAGAGCACGCGCGGCTGATCTTCGACGAAAATATTCCGGTATACCGGCGGGCTCAGTTGCCCGAACGATGTCGTGGGAGTCATCAGAGACACGAACACCGCGTTATTCTGACCGTTCAGCGTAGAACCGGAGGTCCCCGGCGCCTCGGCGATCCATTGGTTGGTAGCAGGGGTGAGCCAGTCCGTCCTGACCACATAAAGACCGTCGAGCAGATCGTTGTCTCCGGCCGAGCTGTTGAGCCAGCCCAGGTTGACGACGCCGCCATTGTAATTCTGCCAAACCGTGGCATTCGTCACCGTGACGGGGGAATCCCAGATCATCAGCGAATCGTCACCACTGCGGACAAAGACGTTGGTCGCTGTGGTCGAATCGTTCAGCCTGAGGCCATCGTTATTACTGTTCCAGCTGATGGTCTTTACATTATTCAGGGTGCTGTTATAGAAGGGGTCGGTGGCGGCGTGATTGTGGTCGGAGATGATGATGCCGTCGACAACAATGTGGTTCAGGTTCCCATTCGCACCGGAGGAGGTCAGAGAGTAGGCTCCGTTGTCGTCATTGCAATCGCGGCGAAGGTAGTCGAACAAGCTTCCATCGAGCACGCCCGGGCCGTAGATGGTCGTGGTGTTTTTCGACTGCGCAAACTGTAGTTTTCCCTGTACCCAGGCGGTTGGTCCGAGAAAGACCTTCACGATATTGGCGGGAACCGGGTACACCGCCTTGCCTGTGTTCTCCAGCTCCACCTGGCCCTCAAAGTCCAGGGTGTCGATGGGGAGGGTGTTGACGGGAGATGCGGGGTCCGTGAGATCAGCCCAGCTATTCACCACCTTCACGTTGTTCCCGGTTGGCTCCGGGTAGGGGGGATTCAGGAAGAAGGCCAGACCTTCCACAGCCGCCGCCGTCGGCGCCGCGATTCCACCATAGGATAAACTGCTCGCCCGCGAAACTGGCCGTGGTGGACGTGGAGATTTCGACGGTGCCGTCGCTGCCTGTAATCACGCTCGCCTGCTTGACGCCGGGCCGCAGGGACACATGATCGCTCGCCTGAAACGGCGAGCCGAACAACTTGGTCACGCGCAGCTGCACTGTAGTATTCGCACCAGCCGGGATGCTGGTGAACGACATGGATGTGGTGCCCGCGGTATAGCCGGAAACCGAGCGGTAGGGCGACCCGGTGGTCTGACCGTAGTAACTGATGTAGACGGCCGCGGTGGTCCAGCCCCCGTTGCCGATCTGGTATTGAACGTCATAGTTATCGGACGCGCGCGGGTAGGTTTTCAATCCTCCCACAACCTCTCCGTCATTTTGCGGACACTGCGCAGATGCGAGTCCGGCCAATGCGGCCAGCAACGGCACAAAAAGAATCTGGGACTTTCTCCCCCTGCCACGGATCAAACTCTTACCTCCGTTCTAGTCTTCAGGCTCCATCAGTATATACCGCGATCTCGTCCTTTAACCCAGGGAAATCGAGTGGCGCGTGATACGCCCGAGCCCAGTCCCGAGGGGGCTCGCTGTGCCCTTGCTGGTAAGAACGGGATTCGCGATAGGGACCGCATGGCCGTACGCTAGCTTCATTGATCGCCGGAAGATTCTAGCCAAGGTGAGCCTGCGCCGAAGTGGAGCAGCGCCAGGGCAGCGCGAAATGCCTAGCGATATTTGTTCATATCATTCCGCGAATTATTTATAGGGACGGTATGCTGACCCATGCAAGCGGAGTCTCGGCCCGGCGAGATCAAAACAAATGGCAGAGTCGAGGAGCATTTTCTCATCGAAGAATGAGCCTGAACGGAACAGATGTGAGTTTCCGGCAAGGGTGTATGAAGTATTCGGTCGATAACTGTTAAGGTCGTTCTTCCGCTGGGTTT
Source organism: Terriglobia bacterium (assembly GCA_963764845.1). Classification (GTDB taxonomy): domain Bacteria; phylum Acidobacteriota; class Terriglobia; order Bryobacterales; family Bryobacteraceae; genus BOG-234. Next base: position 59,582 of record CAVXUE010000006.1, read on the forward strand.
TCCGGCGAGGAGGAAGGCCATGCCGCGAAGCAAAACCCCCATCGTCAGCCTTGAAGAAGCAAGAGTGCGTTTCGAAGAATGGAGAACCAATCGTAGGGGGAAAGCGCGAATCCCCGCTGAGCTTTGGTCGGCTGCTGTCGAGGTGGCTCGGAAGGAAGGGATTAATCGAACCGCGCGGGAGTTGCATGTGGCGTGGGACGATCTGAAGCGGCGCATGCCGGCCACTGGAGCAGTTCCGCGGCAACCGGCCTTCGTTGAGTTGGTCACGCCCCAGATGCAATCGGTTCCCGAATGCACGCTTGAAGTGGAAGGCCGCAGGGGAAAGCTGCGAATCCAGCTGAAGGGTGCTTCGGCTTCATATCTGGCGACGCTGAGCCGGGAGTTGGTGGAGTCGGCGTCCTGATCCAGATCACGCCGCAACTGCGCATCCTGGTTGCGGTAGACGCCATCGACGGCAGGAAGGGCATCGATTCTCTGGCACAGCTATGCCGGGAGAAACTGGCCGCAGATCCGTTTTCCGGCTGTCTGTTCATCTTCCGCAGCCGCCGGGGGACAGCGATAAAACTGCTGGCCTATGACGGCCAGGGATTCTGGCTCGCCACGAAACGACTGTCGAAGGGCCGTTTCAAGTGGTGGCCCAGCGGCTCTGAGCCGGCGCGAACCCTGCGCGCGCATCAGGCGCAGTTACTACTGGCTGCCGCGAATCCGGATGCCGAAGCGCCGCCGGTATGGCGGCAGGTGAGCGCATAAAAAAAATACGCCAACCCCCTTGCGTTCCAATTTCGACTCTGCCACACTGCTGGAAGAATGCCGGAATGGAGATACCGGGGCCGCACTGTTACGGCTGAAGAGATCGACTTCATCCGCAGATTAATCACTGACCATCCCACGGCAAGTCGGCGCAGGTTGTCGGAGAAACTGTGCGAGGCCTGGCAATGGAAACAGGCCAACGGCGCTCCACGCGACATGGTCTGCCGCGGCTTATTACTGATGCTCGATCGCGCCGGGCAGATCGAGTTGCCCGGGGTTCGTTTCCGGCCTCCCAATCCCCTGGCCCGGCGCGAGCGGCCACAGGCGATGCTGATCGACACCACGCCGCTCAACGGCGCGCTCGCCGACATCCGCCCGGTCTCGCTGCAGCAGGTCAGAAAGACGGCCGATGAGCCGTTGTTCAACAGCCTGATGGAGCAGCATCATTACCTTGGTTATGAGCAGCCGGTGGGTGAGCACCTGAAGTATCTGGTGTGGGCACAGGGACGCCCCATCGCCTGCATGGCATGGAGTTCGGCCCCTCGTCATCTGGGCAGCCGCGACCGTTATATAGGATGGAGCGCCGAAGCGCGCCGGCGCAACATTCGCTTCATTGCTTACAACACACGCTTCCTGATTCTGCCGTGGATCAAAGTTCCGCATCTGGCGTCGCACATACTGGGCCGCGTAACGAGCGCGCTGCCCGGAGACTGGGAGCGGATGTACAGCCATCCGGTCTACTTCGCCGAGACCTTCATCGATCCCGGTCGTTTTCGCGGGACCTGCTACCGCGCGGCCAACTGGGTGTTGATGGGCAGGACGACGGGCCGAGGCAAAGCATCCAACAGTTACATACCGAACCGCTCCATTAAAGAGGTGCTCGGGCTGGCGCTGACAAGGCGATTTCGCAAGTTGCTGAGTGAGTAGAAAAATGAAGACCTCCCGGCGTCGTCTCAATGTGGATGTGGAAGAACTGGACCGGGTGATCGATGCAGCGGAAGACGGGCCGCTGAGCAAGTCGGACTGCCAGAAGCTCAAAACAACGCTGCACGCGCTGGTGGAACGACTGGCGCCAAAGCGAAACACGGAGAAGACCAACTCCGTGCTGGAACCGAAAAACTCATCCTCTACGGAAGCTGAGTCAGCGGAGCCGAAGCCGGCTGGTCATGGGCGCAATGCAGCCAGTGCCTTTACCGGGGCGGAAAAAGTCTCCGTACAGCACGCGCAACTCAAACCGGGCGACCCTTGCCCGGAATGCCGCGAGGGAAGAGTATACCGGCAGAAAGAGCCGAAGACGCTGATCCGCATCGTGGGGCAGGCGCCGCTGAAAGCGACCGTGTTCGAGATGGAGCGTCTCCGCTGCAACGGCTGCTGCCAGATGTTCACCGCGGCGGAGCCACCTGGTGTCGGAACCGATAAATACGACACCACCGCCGTGGCGATGATTGCGTTGCTGAAATATGGCACAGGCGTGCCCTTCAACCGGATGGAGCGGCTGGAGACACAACTCGGGATTCCATTACCGGCCGCAACCCAATGGGAGTTGATGGAGGCAGCCGCGAAGCAGCTCAAACGCATATTGGGCGAGTTCATCCGGCAGGCGGCGCAGGGCAGCGTGGTTCACAACGATGACACGGGCATGCGGATACTGAAGCTGGTGCGCAACACCGGCGACGGGCGCACGGGAACCTTCACCAGCGGCATCGTCTCGATCTGGCGGGAGTGGCGGATCGCGCTGTACTTTACCGGCTGGAAACATGCGGGCGAGAATCTCGCCGATGTTCTGAAGCAACGCGCGGCGGAGCGCGATGCGCCCATTCAGATGTGCGACGCTCTCTCGCGGAACACGCCAAAGCTGCCCGGTGTGGAAGTTCTGCTGGGCAACTGTCTGGCGCATGGAAGGCGGCAGGTTGTAGACGTTGCCGCGAACTTCCCCGAAGAATGCCGGTATGTGCTGGAGTCGCTGGGTGCGGTATACCGCTTCGACGCCGAAGCGAAAGAGCGCGGCCTCGCGCCGGAAGAAAGGCTGACGTTTCACCAGTCGAATAGCGCGCCGGTAATGGACGATCTGCACCAGTGGCTGAAGAATCAGTTCGCGGAGCACAAGACAGAACCGAACTCCGGGCTGGGCAAGGCAATCTCGTACCTGCTCCGGCACTGGCCGGAACTGACACTGTTCTTGCGACAGGCGGGCGCGCCACTGGACAACAACATCGCCGAAAGAATGCTGAAGAAAGCCATCCTGCATCGTAAGAATGCGCTCTTCTACAAAACGATGAACGGAGCGCGCGTGGGCGACCTCTTCATGAGCCTGATCCACACCTGCGAACTGAATCAGGTCAATCCGTTCGACTACCTGACGGAGCTGCTCCGGCATCCTGCGGAAGTGGCCGTACACCCGGCGGAGTGGATGCCCTGGAACTACAGGCACGATGCAACCGCTGTGGCCGCGTAATATCATGGTTCGGTCGCATGGCCGAAAGCAATAGCTTAAAGCCCTGCGAAACGGGTCTCGCCAAATGGCCGCCAAACGGGCATCCGGCAACAGCAAAATCGAAGAGGGTTTTTGGCCAGCGACAGGCGCCGGCGAAAATGTTTCGCGTCGGGCTGTATGCGCGGGTGTCCACGCACGACCAGCAGACCCTGCCGTTACAGATGCGCGCCATGCGGGAGTATGCGGCGAGACGTGGCTGGACGATCGCCGTTCAGATCAAAGAAGTCGGTTCCGGCGCGGCAGAGCGTGAACTCCGCGAGAAACTGCTCGCAGCGGCGCGCCGCCGTGAGATCGATGTCGTGCTTGTCTGGCGGCTGGATCGATGGGGCCGGTCACTCGTCGATCTGGTCGTCACGCTGAAGGAACTTGCCGCATTGGGCGTCGGGTTCGTGTCGCTCACCGAAGCGCTGGATCTGACGACGCCGACGGGCCGTGCCATGGCTGGGTTGCTGTCGGTGTTCGCGGAGTTCGAGCACGAGATTCTCCGCGAACGCATCCGCGCCGGTATTGCCGAAGCCCGGCTCAAGGGAAAGCACCTGGGTCGGCCTCTGACGGTGGGGAAAAAAGCAAGCCAAATCCGGAAACTTCACCTCGCCGGCGTCAGCAAAGCCGAGATCGCCCGCCAGTTGAACATCGGCCGCACCTCCGTGCGACGAATCCTCGCCACCTATTTCCTGAAGAAATAGGATCGCCCACCGTCGTTACGCACGCTTACCGAAAACTCACAACGGAACAGATGAAGGTCGGTAGCCAGGGTTCCTTTCGTTTTGGTTTTTGAGAACAGGGAAAACCGTTACCGGCGCGGTGGGAATGTGGAAATCGCGGCGGCGATTTCCAAGGGCGCGGTGGAAAAGCGAGGGAAACCTGTTTCTGGTTTTCCTCGCTTTTCCATCCGCCCCGTCATTTCCACCGCGCTCCGAGGTTTTGTCTTGAGCGGTTGAGATCACGCGCTTCTGGCTATTGCCGAAAGCAGTTGTCTTTTGGCGCGCTGCATCTCGATGGCTGATTCGGTGTCGGATTGTTGTTGAGCGAATCGTTCCAGCTCTGCCATAGTTATTTCCGACCGCAGGTAAATTTCGCACTGCGGCATCCGGCGGAAGATCTCGAACGGCGTGGCCCACTGACGATAAACGCGGCGCCGCTTTCCGTTGGGCTCCTCGATAATCTCGGCCACCGCGCCGGGCCGGTGAAAGTTGACGTAGGGATTCAGATACCGGCGATGAAAGCGATCGACGGCTTCGGCATGTTGGGCGCCGATGTGGCCGAAACCTATGTGTTTGCGAATGATCGCTCCGTTTTTCGACTCCACCAGTCCGTTGTCTCCCGTGCGATGGGCGCGCGATTTGGTCTGCTCGATGAGCAGCTTGTCCAGCAGTTTGGCGAACCGTGTAGTTGATGAATTCGCTGCCGTTGTCGGAATGAAATCCCCGGACAGTGAACGGGAACTGTTCCAACAACTGCTCCAGCAGTGGAATCAGCCAGTGTTCGGAGATCTGCGGCGCGGCAGCCACAATCTCCCACTGGGTCAATTCGTCGATGGCGTTGATGTGATAAACGCCTTTGACACCGTCCCGGTCGCCTTGATGTACAGTGTCGATGCGCAGATATCCCGGCCGGCCCTGCGGCCGCGGTTTGCGCCGCTCGCCGATCGGGATCGGCGTGGGCCGGGTCGGCTGGTAGCTGGTGTTCCGTTTGCGGTATGACTCCGAGTCGCGGAACCGGTAGATCTGCGCCACCGAGATGCCCGCCAGCCGCTGGTACGCCGCCTGACTGTATTCGCCGAACTCCCGTTCCAGTATCCGCTTCGTCGCCGGTCCGCTCAGATTGCCGTGGCTCTTGTCGACGTAGGCCAGAGTTCCACGTCCGCCCTCGTGTAGTGAGCGGCAAACTTTCTCCGTTGATGCGGCGCCGCCTTTACATGGCCGCTGTCGGCATAGCTCGCGATCAGCCGTGTCACCTGTGCCCGGCTGCGGCCCGTCATGCAGGCCACATACAGGCGCAGCAGGCCCTTCTCCCGCCGGCTCAGGCTGGCGTAACCGATCACAACGGCCACCCATTTGAACTCTCTTCTCGGCACGGCAGGGCGGTTCTGGTTTTCTTCGGTTATCGCCTGCGTCCTTCACGACGGCGGGCGGCGCGAGGATTCTTTATCGAAGCAATTTCTTGCGGATGTCAGGCCAGAATTCCCGGCCAACGTTAATGTCGCGTCGATCCCTATACCGATTTTGCGGGTCTGTGACAATTTGCCGCATTACGGAACGCCGAAAAGTGAGTTACGTTATGACTCAAGGAGAGAGGCTCTTGGAAGAAGTGCTTCGCATGATGGCTTTGGCCGGGCTCGGTTCGTTCTTCGTCCTGACAACAGGATGCGGATCCTCTCCGCAAGAGGGCCGCATTTTGTACGAGTCCAATGGCTGCGCCAGCTGTCATGGACCCGAGGGCCATGGCGATGGCCCGGTTGCCGAGTCGCTCCAACCGAGGCCGACGGACCTGCGCCACGCTGCGGAGTTCCGGAACGGATCGGAGGAAACCGCCATTGCGCAGACGTTGCTGACGGGCATCGCGATTCACCATGCGGCCTCGGGCGCTGGCGTAGCGCATCACGATCTGGTGATGCCCGCGTTCAGTCATCTGTCGCAACAGGAGAGGCGATCGTTGGCGCAGTATGTGATTTCGCTACGAAGGGACAATTAAACAAGAGAGGTCAAGTCATGAAGGTTCTGCTCGTCACGGTAACGGTGATTTTTTTCGCCGCAGCGCTGATGTACCCACCTGCGCTGACGGCTCAGAGTGGCAATGTAGTCGTGCATGATGCGTGGCTTCGTGTCCCGCTGCCGGCGCAGGATCAGACCGCGCTCTACTTCGTCATTGAGAACCACGGCTCAGCGGCGCGGGCGATCGTGTCGGCATCGTCGCCTGCAGCCGCCAAAATCGAGCTGCACGAAGAGAAGATGGAAGGCGACAAGAAGATGATGTCCATGACGCCGATTGCCCGCATCCCGGTGGCGGCGAATGGCATGGCCACTCTGAAGCCCGGCGGGTTTCACATGATGGTGTTCGGACTGAAATCGCGTCCGATGGCCGGTTCCACTTTTCCGGTTACCGTCACGCTGGATGACGGGACCAGGATCGAGGCTACCGCGATGGTGCGCGATTCGGCGGGCGACTCGATGAACATGAAGAAGTGAGGTACCAAAGCTTGCGCCGTCTGATCACGTGCGCCATGGTTGCGGCGCTGGCGACCGCCGCCTGCAGCCGGCAGGTCAGCCTGCCGGTTCTACCCGTGGGCGGTGACTTCACGCTGACGGATGACACCGGCCACCCCTTCGAGCTTGCGTCACTGCACGGCAAGGCGGTACTGATTTTCTTTGGCTACACGTCATGCCCCGACGCCTGCCCAACGACGCTGTCGAAGCTGTCAGTCGTCTACCGGCGGCTGGGAGCCGACGCGAAGCGTGTGAAGACGCTTTACGTCACCCTGGACCCTGGCCGTGACACCCCTGAAGCGCTCCGTGCCGATCTGGCGAACTTTAAAGTGGACGCTCTCGGGCTGACGGGCGCGAAAGCGGATATCGACAAGGTCGTCAAGCAGTACGGAGCAGCTTACGAAATCGTTCCGACGCCGGATTCATACGCCAAGTACACGGTCTCGCACACCACAACTCTCTACGCACTCGATACCTCCGGCCGCACGCGGATATTATTCGATTACGATGCGAAAGCTGACGACATCGTGAGTGGCCTGAAGAATATTCTGATGCTGCGTTACTGAACTTGGCCAGAATTAGGATTGCGCGGCAAAAAGCCGCATTGCAACTTAGGTAGGCTCATTCTCAAGTGGAATGTGCAGAATGTACGCGGTTGCATGCCGTACATTTTCGACTGAAGGCAGCTACGGCGCTCGCCAGGCAGCAACTCCGAGAGAGCGCTGAGAGCCAGGTGTCCCCGGTGGAATATTTTGCGCTCGTGGAATTGGCAAACGCGGCGCGGCTTGATATGGAGTCAGTCCGGCTGGAACTAGAAAAACACGAGCGGATTCACATGAAGGTGAATCAGAAGGTGTCTCCCGCGAACTCCGTAGTCTCCTGATTCGTCAAACGGCCTCACCGTGCTTGCGGTCAGTACGACGTCGCACACGTGTAAGCCAGAATGTCTCCGCTGGATCAATCCGGATGCCGCCGTGGTCGGGACTAAATGAATCGTCGCGGGCTGTACTCGGCTCGATTCTTTGCGCTTCGGATGACCTCATCGAGCGGCGGCGGTTGAGAAGGGGATGAATCACGCCCGTCTTGAGGCCCTGCGAAACTGCCAAACAAATCCTCCTATTTGTGAACCCGCTGGTGGTTTTCTATTTCCAGCCGAGCCTCCTCCGCGTCCAATCGGGCTTTGTCGGCCATCCTGCGAAGCCGCTGGTACTCGTCCGCTGGCGCGTTCGCTCTTTGGGCTGTGAGGTTATCAATTGCGGTCGCATACGTTCTTTCCAGAGATTCGTACTTTCTCGTCAGCCGTATACAATCTGCACTGTCCACGCGGTTGCCCACCCTGACCCGCAAGCACTTTGCCAGTGGATTAAAACGGAACCTTGTCAGCCTCGGCCCGAATGCGCCGGTATCTTTCGAGCGCTGCAAGCCGCATCTTCTTACGAGTTGCCGCACTCAGTTTCTTGCCCTTTCGTGTCGAGGCCGGTTCCGTGATCGAGACCGAAGCTGACGGCCCCGCCGTATCTCTGTCCACGGCACGCAAAGCATCGAGCGCCTTTTCGATTGCGGATTGTCGTTTTTCGAGTTCTCTGATGATGCCGGCAAACTGTGCGGTCAATGATTTCTCCCTTGGGCGATCATAACGGATTTGGCAAAGTATAACCGGAATCCCTGCCGGGGTAGTCGGATCGAACTCAGGGGAGGTCACATGTACCAGCACGACAGGGGACCGCCCGGGCACCTGTCATCCCGCCAAAGTGGCGGAAGGACAGGTGCGCGAATCGACTTTCAGCGCGCAAAGGATAAAGAACACCTCAATCCATGACTGGGGGTCCACCGGGAAACGCTGCCGGGCAGCGTGACGGTGATCGCGACCAACGAGCCATATGTAAGACTCAAGGAGATCGGAACGGGTGACCCGTCAGATCTGGCGGGAGCGGACCGGAACTGTAACTGGAGCAGCTCCCAGCACCTTGCTCCATACCCGCTTGCCAATCGCGTTGGCTTCTTTGATGATGGCCGCTTCGTCCATCGTGAGGATCTTGCGGTCCCGCATGACAAACTGGCCATCGACCATGACGGACTCGATGTCCGATGGTTGACCGTTGTGGATCCACGCGGACACGATGCGCATCGCGGGCACCAGGTGAATCCGTTGGGTGTCCAGAACCAGGATGTCCGCCTTCTTCCCAACCTCGAGCGAGCCGAGGTTCTTCGATTGCCGCGTGGCTTGCGCGCTCCCTTGCGTCGCGTCCTCGAGCATGTCTTCCGGCTGGGGCCGCAGACCGGGGGTGGCATCATTGCGCCGGATTCGTTCGGTGATCAGGGCGACCCGCATGACCTCGAATATGTCGTTGGCGTTGTTGTCGGTGCCATGCGCGATGGTGCAGCCAGCCTCTCGCAGCGCGGGGATGGGCGGGATCACGCCGCGGTTCGCCGCCATGCAAGCCTGATGCGAAATAATGGTGCCGGAGCGGCCCAGCAATGCGATCTCGGAATCGTTGGGGTACCGGCAGTGGGCCGCGAACAGCCGGGGGCCAAGGAAGTCGTGCGCTGCGAGATAATCCGCCGGACGATAGCCATGGAACTTCAGCATGTAGTTCGACCTCGGCGTAGGTCTGGCACAGGTGAATCGTGTATCCGAGATCGTGCTTCTCGGCGAAGTCGCGGACATCGTGCAGCAGCTCGGGTGATGAGCTCTCGGTGAGTCCGGCGGCCGGGAACACCGTGATGCGTCCTCCGTTCTTGCCATGCCAGGCGCTGTACAGGTCATTGACGCGCTGCATCCCATCGTCGCGCATTTTGTCCGAGAACTTGGGCGCTTCACTTCGCTCGAACAGCTCCGGCGACATCGCGCCGCCCTGCCCTCTTTATCTCCGACGGATTCCGCGAAGACGCACGCGCATGCCGATCTTAGCCAACGACGACGCGGAATTGGCAATATTTCCGGCGACCTGCACAACCGTAGTGCCGCCTGCCCGCAGGTTTTCCAGCGCGCCGACAGTGATCATCAGCGTGGACTCCTCTTTCGACAGGAGGCTGTTGGGGTTAATCGCCAGATGCCAGCGAGTTGGGGAATCCGAAGTCCTCGTTAAAACCACGTTCGATGGTGGCCCCCAGATGGGCGTGGCAGTTCATGAGGCCCGGGAACAGGGCCTTTCCACGTCCGTCGTAGACTTCGGCGCGGGGATATGTCTTAAGGACCGCATCAGTGGGGCCGATGGCTGCGATCATGTTGCCCTCCACCGCAAGCGCCACGTCGTCCTGAACGGTGTCGCCCGTTACCACGGAGGTATGCGAGAAGACGACCGTCCTACTGGCTGGCGCCTGAGCCTGAAGTCCGACCTGGTCCAAAAGGAAAGCTGCGGCGCTGGCGCCGGCGATCAATTGTCGCCGCGTCACGTTTACCGGCTCGCTCGAAGAATGCGATGACCCCGGTGAGCCAGGGATTGCGGATTCTGCCATAAAAATACCCCCCGCGGCCATTCGACCGTTAGCATTCAAGTTGTGGTGATGGAAGAAAGACTCGCGACTTGGAGATCGCCTTGGGACTGCCTTCAGACGAAGATGGGCAGTTACGTCCCTCAGAGTGTAAGATCTTGGCGAGCGCGATGTCAAGCATTTCGGCATTTCGGCAACTATCACTAAAGCGATCGCTGCCACGCGAAGGTCCTGGCACCGTGGGGAGCCTCTTCGGCCGCCGCGCCGAAGGGAGTTCCTCCCGCCGATCAGAGCGTCGCCGCGGCCATCGCACCAGATGGCTGGATCGTCGGCGCCCGTCGATGTGCCGCCTCCGCACTTCTGCGAGCGGTCAGAGCGCGCCCGGAGTTGACGGAAGCGGGCGTCACCATAGACATATCGGCAGGTATCCAGGGCTTGGAGTTGGCCAGAAGCACGGGCGTCGCCCGCAGTCCCGTCATCTTTTTACAAGCATCTCGGAGCGACAGTTGCCGATCCGCATCGCTTCGAGCACGCACCACGATACATTCCGTCGACCCGCGTCGCGTGCTTTCCGGGGTGTCCCGTGATCTTGCGGGAATCGCATCACTGCAATGGTCCTTCGCGGGTTGAGCCGACGGTTGGATCTCAAAAACCGAGCCTCTCGGGATCGGTCGTGACCGGCTTCGCTGCAAAATGGCAAAACACGGGCTGCGCTAACCCAATTGCCTCGGTTCGCTTTGGTGTGGTCCTCCGCTGCAGCTCGATCCGGGAGACTTCGCGTTCGAGCCAGGTTTCGTTTGCCCGTTGTTTCGGTATCCGCGAAGACCCGAGGGCGGATTTCAGCTCGGCTTCGAGTCGCTCAAGAACCCGGATCATGTTTTCAACGTTCGCTTCCCATAAGCGCAGTTCTGTAATGGACTTCCGAAGATTTGGCCTTTGGTTCTGCATCCCGGGCTCCGTCTGGCCTTTGACTCTACTCACGGGCCCCGGCAGGTTGTTTCTGCTGATCGGTTTCGTCTTCGCTCGCGACGGCCATCGATCGTCAGTCCGGCCGGTTAAGGTACCGCCCAAGTGTCTTCGGCTCGCTACAGCGATCTGTAGCGACCGGCGAAGGGCCAAAAACGCGCTGGAGTGTCGAATCCCGCCCACAGGCCGGAGCGACCGGCCCGCAAGCGGTCAATAAAGCCGGAAGCGTAGTCTTAGGTCCCGGCTTCGTAAGGCACGGACGGCAACGCCCGCACACACGCATGATACCCCACAAGTTCAATTATTGAACGCATCAGATTTCTCCTGTTTGGGTGGTGGGCTACTTGTCCTTTGGCGTGCCACGCCTTTCTATATCTATCACCACCGCGTCATTGTTGCCGCCATCACAGCGGATTCGGGCGCCATATTCCGCCAGTTCAGCGGGGTCCGGGTCGGAGGACTTACACCACCGATGCCACCCGCCTGTGGGCGGCGACAGCGTTGGCGTTGTCGCGGTCGGTAGTGGTTTCGTTTCATTCGCAGGACAATGCAACCAACTGTTGTTCCCTGACCCCGGTGAGCGCCCGCCTGGGCAGAGCCGCCACATCGATTGTCAGCAGAGGCTTGGTGGCCTGTTGAAGTATTACCGCCGCGCCACACTAATATTTTTGCCAAACGGGCAGCGGCGGTGCCTCAGTTCCGATCTTCTGCCGGCGTAATATCCTGCACATAGCCCGCCGCGATGGCCCGCGTACGCCAATCCGTCAAGACTCTCTCAACGGTAGTCTTACACACATGGTATCGTTTGCAGATACTGGTAATCGTCCAGCCCCGGACGAAATAGAGCAGGACGATCCGCTCCTGCCGCACGCACGTCTCATGGCTCGTGAGATGCGGAATCTGAGCCGGAAAGCTCACTCGGTTCTGTTCGACCGCACGTCGCAACGCCGCGTTGCTCATGAATAGGAGACTCACTGTGCGCAGCCTCCCTTGGCGCCGGGACAGGCGCCGTCCCGGAATACCCGGATATTGTTCGCGCGCGGGTGTTCTTCCGACACCAGGTAGAGGTTTTCTGTGTTCGGAATCCCGGCGTCCATGCCTTTGTCAATCCCGTCGAGGCCAGCCGCCAGGATCGCCGTGACGTTGACGCCGAAGATACAGGCCCGCGTGCTGAAGAAAACACAACAGAAACCCGGTTATGGGAGCACCCACTGGTCCTGTCGCAGAAAGGCTGAGGCCACCGGACTCAGCTCCACGGCCATCCATCGCATCTGGTCGAGGACAAGGCTCAAACCGCACCGTCTGGACCGTTACATAGCCAGCAACGATCCGGCGTTCGACACTGACGGCCACCCCTACAAATGCAAACAACGTGCGAGCTGTAAATCGTGAAGGTATTTTCATTGAGCTGCCTCCTCGGTGATTAATTGACGAATTCCTCGGAAGCACAGTTGCCGTAGCCATAGACCGAATCGAAGGGTGGACGTCCCCCCCGGCTGATTGCTGCTCTTGCCGCGCGAGCCCCGGGAGTAGTCGGGGCGCGTTATTTTGATCCGACGAAATCAGCAATCCCGCGGAGCAGCTTTTTGGCGGGCTCAAATGCCGGATCGATCAGCAGCGTGTTCTTGAGCATCGCAATGCCGAGGGTGGAATCGCCCGCCAGGAGCGCAAAGCTTGCGGCATTGAACTGCTCCTCCGCGTCGTCACCAAGAATGCGCGCTCGGGCAATATACTCCTCTTTCGCGCGGGCAAATTGGTTCGCTTCTACGGGCGAAAGAAGCGGAATGCCGATATCCACCACCGACAGCACCGCCCCGATCCGGACGGTTCGGACCGGGTCTCCCAACGCGTTCACCAGCGCGCGCCGAACCTCTGCGAGTTCCGCCGGATTCCCTTTCCGCGGGAGACGCAGCGCCGCCACAGCGCGGACCAGCGGCTCCGGATCATCCTTCAGAGCTTTCTCCATCGCTCCAACCACGCGCGCATCGGCCGGGAACCGACTTAGATGCCCTAAGGCATTGGCCCGCGCGATGGCGCCCTCCGCAGGTTCTGAAAAAATCGCGAGCAGAGTATCAATGGCATGAGGGTCTCCTGCTCGTGCCTGGGAAAACGCAGAAGCACGGCGGATCCACTTTTGCCGGGACCCGCCGGGATACCATACCCGTAGCTTCGCCGCGGCCCATTGCACCGTCTCGTCCCGGTGGCAGAGATTACAAGCGTTCGGAATTCCGAATTGCCCGGTGTTTTCGGGTGCCGGGACGCTGATCGAATGGTCTCGAATTTCCGCCTTGATGCTGTAAATCGTCCGCGGCATATGGCACTCGACGCAGGAGCTCCCCGTGCTCGAAGGATTGTGGTGAGTATGGGTGGAGACATTCTGGCCGATTTGTTGGTGACACTGCGTGCAGATCTGGTTCGAGCCAGTGCGTAGCGCTGCATTCTTATCGACCTCCGGATCGTGCACGTCGGAATGGCAATTGGTACAAGTAGCTCCGCCCTTCAGGAAACATTCGCTCTGCCAAAACCCCACTGCATCGTCGGAAAACCGCCTGGGACGCCCGTCGGTCCAATAGGAGGGATCGTTGTTGAGCACTTTCTCGCCGTATTCGAGGATCGGGAGATAGTAGTCATAATAATTGGACCCGGCTGTGAACCCCTCGGAAATCATGTCACGCAGCGAATGGCATTGAGCGCAGATCATCGTGCTTCGAGCCGCACTCAGACGCGTTGGAAGCACGATTCCGTCCGGAGCCGGCGACGGAGGGGAGTGGCGATAGCGGGCTACGTGGTCCTCACCCGGACCGTGGCAGCGCTCACAAGTGGTTCCGAAGTCCTGCCATGTCGTGGCGTAGGAGTTATGACCGGCGTCGAAGTTTTTCTTCCCGCCGCTCACGTGACACGAATAACAATTCTTGTTCCAGATCTGTACTGCTCCGCCGTCGTACTCCTCCGGATTTACGATGTCCATGTTGTGGAACCACTCTTTGCGCGTTACGTCCCAGCTTGGCGGGAGTACGGCGATACGTCCGTCGGAGAGCCGGGTCAGATAATGCTGAATACGCCTGCTGCCGAGCGTGTAGTCGACGCGGTGTTCCTGTTGTTTGCCGGAGGGGCCTGGTTCGCTGATATAGTAAACGCCGCCTTCAACGCGCAAACGGTACTCGGCGCCACGCAGAAGAATCTTCGAGCGGCGGAAGTCGCCTTCCACCGACGATGCGGCGGCGGGCTGCAGCATCTTGCCGTGACGAGCGCCGGACCATTCGCGATGCGCATCATCATGGCACTGCGCGCAGACTGTCGCGCCCACAAAAGACACGGTCGCATCCGCCCCGGACGCCATGCGAGGAATCGCAGCCAAGAGAAGGAGTCCGATGCCGGCGTTCGCGACGAGCTTCATGTCGATGTCCCGTGGGGTCTTAAGAAACCTGTATTAGAACACTTATGGGGCGGGATGCCATCCCGCCCCATAGAGTCTCCGAACGATCTGCCTCCTTAGTTCAATCCCGCGTAGTTGTAAAGGACCGTGGCGACCGATTTCTCCGCCCCAGCCATTCCGTACGTGTTGCCCGACCCTTCGATCACGTAATATTCGTTGGCGGCATGCGCCCGGCCCCCCGCGCCGACACGACCACCACCCATAGGCATATGGACATCCGGCGCGACTCGCTGACCGACCTTGCCCTCGTTAAAGAGGTAGGACGGCCAGTAGCCGCCGGTTTCCGAGGAGTCCGGCACGCGATTCGCCATCGAGATTTCGGTATTCTCTCCGCTGGTGAAAGCCTGGCGCATTTTGCCCCCCGCCTTGCTGATCTCGCTGCCGGGTTCGACGATGGACCAGGGCACGTCGCCGATCACCTTCATCTCGACATCCTTGTAGCCGTTTTTATCCAGCTGCGCGCGGATCTTCTTCACCAGATCCATTCCGTGCATGTTCGGAACGTAGCGGATGTTGTGCTTCGAGGTGATCTTGTTGGGGAGAATTGCCCCGGCGGCGTCGGCGTACATATTGCCGCCCCAGATGCCGTCCAGATTGAAAGATGTTTCCGTGCTCTGCATGCGGAGCACGTCGAACGGATCGTCCGCAATGTAGCGCGCAACGCCCAGGTTCAACGCCATCTTCTTGAGGTCCTGTTTGTCGGCCCGGCGATGCAGTGCCGCAAGCTGCTTTTCCGTGGGGGGAAGCTTTTCCTCGTTCCAACCTTTGATCAGCGGCGTATTTCCATCGTCGGAGACCAGCGAAGCGAGCATTTTGATGTGCCGCCACGCCGGGCTGTCGACGGACCGCTTGTTCGCGCCATGAATATCGGAACCCGTCGGCCCGCGTCCCCAGGCCGTGCCGCTGGTGGTGAGCTGGATATAGACGCAACCTTCGGAGCCGCCGCCGCCGTACATCGTATCCGCGTTCTTGAACAGATCCTGATGATCGCGGACGAAGTTGCGAAGACCGATGTCCATGCGCTCTTCGTCGCCTTCCGCCACAAAGATTACGTTCACCGGCAGCTTGCCTCGCACCGCGCGGATGGCCATCAGAGCGTTGTACTCCGACATTTCCGGGCCTTTGGAGTTGGTGGCGCCCCGCGCCATCACCACCTTCGGGTATTTTCCATCCGGGACGATCTGCGGCCTCGAAGGGCGGAACCTTCCAGACGTCCGGCTGCGTTACGGGCATGGTGTCGTATTGCCAGTAAATGACCACCGTCTTGGGCGCGCCCTCATCGCACTTCGCGTAAACCACCGGATTGCCGGGCAGACCCCACTCGGTAACGCCGGTGTCGTAAACCTTGGACTGCTGGCAGCCGAGCTCATCAAAGAAGCCCTTCACCATCTCGGCCGATTCCTGAATTCCTTCGCCGCTGTTCGAGATGCTGGGTTGGCGAATCCACTTCTGAAGCCTTTCCACGTGCTCATCGAAATGGTCGTCAATGTATGAATACACCTTCTTGAGCTCTTCGCTCTTGACCTTGGCCAAGTCGATATGGACGGTCTGATCTCCTTCCGGACGATACTTGTGCGTAAGCGTCTTGGCTTGGACCTTCTGCACGGACGCGCTGCCGCTGGAGCATCCGAACGAAATCAACATTAGACTGATTGTGCCGATTGTTGTGTACAGTAAGCGCATTCGATTCACCTCATGTAGCTCGGATTTAACTGAAATATCCATCTGTCTGTTCCGCTGGAACGGGATTCGGCACCGGGATTGCCGGATTCATTTCGGATTCCGTTTCAGATCGATTGCTTCTTGCGAGAGAACCAGGAAACAAGGGAGAACCGGCTATGAAAGCCGCTATCTCGCTTACGTCTGAGAAACTTCCTCTGTAAGAAAACCTGATTGAACCGGGACGTGACAGCCGAGCGATCCCACTACGGTGTGGGCGAATACCAGAGGTTTGCGGGTGCGGGTCCTTTTTACCTGAGAGTTTCGCGGCGCGTTCGTCGGCGCCGTTTGCCCCTTCGGTGTCACCGTTGTGCGGAGATCTCTCCCACACACCCGATTTTACTTTCGTAGACGAGTCTAGTCCCGTTCCATAAAGCTTGTCAAGAAAATCAGCCCAAGATAAAGAAAATAATAAGAAAATAGTTTCGTGTATTGTTGTGCCCGGCTTATGATCCGCACGCTTCCTACCGCGCCTCGTGCTGAAGCGCAGCCAGAGTCTGGTTCGCGATGGCATGGTTTGGATCGATCTCCAGAATACGAAGGCTTCCAGAGACTGGAAGTCGGAGAATCATGCGTTCAGCACCGTACCCAGCGCCTGGGCCGTGCTTCCAAAGCCCAGCGAAAGCAGGCGGATCCAGACAATCTCATGGATCAATCCGGTTATCCCCGGCGATGGAATCGTGCGTTTGGACCAGGAACGGCCTGCCCGCTGTTGCTACGTGGCGGGATATCAGCGGCGTGGATGTGGATCGGACAAGGGTGTGATCTCGGCGTTAACTTTGCCTGAACTTCAAGTCCACGCAAATTAGCAATTGACATGTTCCCGATAATCGGGTACTTCCTCAAACGAGGGTTGAGTCGTTCTTATGCGGAGAATTACATCGCCGGCTGCGGGGATGTTGGTCGTCACCGCGGCTTTTCTGAATTTGACGGCCGGGGCGCAAACGACAGGTTCACACGGGAACGGCTACGTCGACCCGGCTCTCTGCGCTTCCTGCCATCCGAAGCAAGCCGCGACATACCGGCTGACCGGTATGGGCCGATCTTTTTTCCGGCCGAATCCGTCGAACCGGATTGAGGATTTCTCCCGCGGCTTGCCCTACTATCACGAGCCGTCGGCGACTTACTACAACATGGTCGTGCGCGACGGCCGCTATTACCAAAGCCAGCATCAGATCGGGTTCGACGGCAAACCAACGAACGTTGTCGAAAAGCAGGTCGATTTCGTTGTCGGATCGGGCAATCACGCGCGGACGTATCTCTCGCGCACGCCCCGTAACACGCTGATCGAACTGCCCTTGGCCTGGTACGCGGAAAAGGGCGGCTACTGGGCCATGAATCCCGGTTACGACCGCCCGGATCACGACGCTCTCACGCGGCACATCGATTACAACTGTTTGTTCTGCCACAATGCCTATCCAGACATGCCGGCCGGACCAAAGACATCCGGTGGCGAATCTGTTTTCCCCGGCACATTGCCCGAAGGGATCGATTGCCAGCGATGTCACGGTCCCGGCGGTGCGCACGTGGAAGCTGCGCGAAACCGGCAAAGGACCGATCCGCGAACTGTCATCGTGAATCCGGCGCGTCTGACGACCGGACGCGTGATCGAAATTTGCCTGCAGTGTCATCTCGAAACGACGAGCTTTCCACTGCCGAATTCGATTGTGCGATTTGAGCGTGGTCCCTTCTCGTACCGTCCGGGTGAGCCCCTGGCGAACGTAAGGCTCGACTTCGATCGCGCGGCCGGCAGCGGCCAGGACACGGCCATCGAGATCGCGAGTTCTGCCTATCGCCTGGAAAGATCCGCCTGCCGGCTTACGGGCGGAGATAAGCTCGCCTGCACGACCTGCCACGACCCGCACGATGTCCGGCACGGCGCGGAAGCGGACCAGCTTTACAACGCAGTGTGCCAAGGCTGCCACCGCGCCTCCCTGGATAAGCGTGTCGCTTTGGATAAGCGCATCGGTTTGTCCCGTCACACGCCGTCCGCGGACTGCATCGGTTGCCACATGCCCAAGCGGCGGACCGACGATGCCGTGCACGTCGTGATGACGGACCATTGGATTCAGCGCTTCAAACCAGCGGGCGATTTGCTGGCCACAATCCCCGAGCGGCCGCACGAGTATCGGGGGGAAGTGGTTCCGTACCGGCCCGGTTCGAAGGCGGAACCTGGTCAAAAGGCAGAAGATGACGAGTTGTATCTTGCCGAGGCGCAGGTAATTCAGAGAAGCAATCTGGATGCGGGGATCCCGCGGCTGCAGGCCGCGATTCGTAAATTTCAGCCCCAAAACGCGAATCATTACGCCGCGCTGGCCGACGCGCTGCGATTTTCCGGGCAATGCGGGCGGGCGATTCCGGTTTATGAAGAGGCGCTTCGCCATGGTCCCGGCGAGATACAAATCATTCAGAAGATGGCGCTCTGCCTTGCCTCCGCGGGTGAGCATGCCAAAGCGGAGAAAGCGCTTGGAGACGCGCTCGAAAAGGCCCCGGACGATCCACAACTCTGGACCCAGTTGGGATTGGCGCTGGTGGGGCAAGGCAGACGCGGCGAGGCCGCTGCCGCCCTGTCAAAGGCCATCGGGCTCGATCCGGATTTTTTCGAAGCGTGGAACGATCTGGGCGAAGTCCGGGTGCAGAACCGCGATGCCGCCGGCGCCGAGGAGGCGCTGCGAAACGCGCTGCGCGCGAAGTCCAACTCCGCCGCGGCGCATAATAATCTCGCCACTCTCCTCTCCGCCACAAACCGTTTCGAAGAGGCGAAGTACCACTTCGAGGCCGCGCTGCGCTATCGGCCTGACGACGCCTCCGTCCATCTCAGTTACGGCAGGGCACTGGCGCGAATGCGGCTGTATCCGGAAGCGCGGGTGCAACTGGAAACGAGCTTGCAAGGGGACCCCGACAATGCCGACTCGCACCACGCGCTTGGCTTAGTCCTCGATGCCCAGGGTGATCCGGCTCGCGCCATCGGCGAATATCGCGCCGCCGTGAAACTCCGGCCCGGATACTCCCTCGCGAATCTTAGCCTAGGCTATGCCCTGCTTAAGTCAGGCATGCCGCAGGAGGCGCGCGCATACCTGCAAGCCGCAAGCGAAAGCACCGATCTACCGGTGCGCGAACAAGCACAGCGCCTGTTGAGCGAATACTTTAAACCGTAGCGGCGAATATCCCTCGGTCCCTTGCAGTGGGGCAGACTTGTAGTCTGCGGCCGATTGGCAATAGGCCTCGTCGTTCTTATTCGACAAGCCAGCCGGTTACCAATCCGCTGCAGGTTGCTACGGCACTCATAACACCGTCTTGCAAAACTATTCAGAAAATGGGGCGATGCTGCGCGCGACCCGCATTTTTAGGGTTATTTTTGGAGAGTCACGTGCTCATGGCGGGCTGCGAACGGTCGACAAAGAGCCAGTTTTCTCCTTTCCGCTGGTTGTGGCGCAGAGCTTCGTCCCGATGAGGAGAATCGGGAACAGAAAAATCGGCTGATTTCGTCATGAAGCCTCTGCGCTCAGTTTCAGAAGTTGGTCGGCGGTGAGGGCGAGCACGCCAAACATGAGGTGAGCCATCACCTTCGCGGCGCCGCGCACGCGAACGTAACGGCCTCCGAACTCATCCTTCAGACGAGCATTGACCCGCTCGACCATAGTGCGTTCCCGAAAGCGATCGCTCTCAGCCCAGCTAAGCTGGCGGGGAGCTTTGCCAGTCAGAAACGTGCCCGCTGTCTTTCTGCCGCGATTGTGCGGATCGACTATCGGCACGTGCCCCATGGCGCGGCTGTGATCGAGAATGTCGGCGGCATCATATGCGGAGTCCATCAGCTCATAGCAATAAGTCACGCGCTTTGAACTCATCGTCGCCAGAGGAATGGCTACCTGGGAATCGTGTACGCCTGCCCCGGTCAACACCGCGCTCACCGGTATCTGCCCGTCGGCTACATCCAGATGCAGCTTATAGCCGCGCCAGTAATGCTGATGGCCTTTGCTGCTCTTTTTTGTCCCGATCGAACAGGCGCGCGGAAGTTCCTTAAGCATCGCCTCGATCGGCATGCTTCGCCGGCGGTGAATGCGCGTATCCACTCTCGCCGGGCGTCGCGGCGGCTTGCCTCCTTTCCAGCGTTTGGCAGGGCCGAGCTTTATTCCGTGCCGGCTCGGGCGAGGTTTCGGTGAGTTCTGCCTGGCCTTTTGTGGCTCGGGGAACTTTTCGCGCGCTTCGATGGCTGTGGAGTCTCTTGCGATGTGCCCGATGAGCCGATCTTTCTGCGTTTCGCAAACAAAAGCTTCGTGGGCGAACTGCGCCAGTTCCATCTGCGCAAACTCGGCAAAGGCCCGTGAGAAGGTCGATTCATGCGGCAGAGTTTCTCCGCGCTTCCAGCCGCAGATCAGCCGGAGTTGCTCATCGCTGCGCAAACGTTCCAGCAGATCGCTGGTGCGGGGAAGATTGTAAACCGCCTTGGCGATGAAAGCGCACGCGATGGCATAGCGGTCGCGCTGCGGCCGGCCATTCCATCCCTGCGACGAGGGAATGAAGCGACCCAAAGGAATCATTTCCAGAATGGCTACCAGACGCCGGCCTGTCTCGCTCAGTTCGCCTGTTTCCGCTTCCAGAACCGGATACAGTTCCTCCTGAAGCAAATGGCTGAAACGACTCAGTTGCTGACGTAGCGTTAGAAGCATGCACCCAGGTTATCCACACCTGCCGCTCTTTACTACTACTTTTTTCTCTCTGCCTCCTCCGGACTTTTGCAATTGCCTCATAAGACTGCCGTTATTAGCAACTGGCTGGCAATATCCCTGTTTCAACGCCTCGCCGATGAATTTCCTTCTTGACAAATTGACGTGAAAGTGGGGACAATAAACGCTACCGTAATCGGCGGGTGGGCAGAGAGACTCCCAGGCAGTTGCTGGGAGCCAACGGCGCAAAGCATGCACCGGGAAACTTTCAGGTAAGAGCACCCGCACCCGTAGGACTTCTGGTATCTACCCACGCTGTAGTGGCATCCGCGGCTCTGACGCCTTAGTTATTGGCGACATGCAGTCTCTTCGTTGAGCATTTTTGGTAAGGGAACAAGGGAGCCTTTGGCTGCCGTCGCTTCTCAGGCAGCATGAGAGGTATCTTGTGTCCATCGGCGAAACGGAAGCCGTGCGGTTCCCGCACGGTCTATTCCGGCGAATTTCATTTTACGAAGGGTGAATATACCGTGAAAAGCACTCTCAATGCGAAGAAGTTCCGTCAGGTTTTCTTTTTAGCGGCACTCGGTTCAGCCTCCTTATTGCCCTTCCTCAACGCGCAAGGTCCGACTACCGGCGCGATAGACGGTACTGTCACCGACGCCAGCGGGGCTGTGATGGGTGTTGCAAAAATAACACTCAACAGCACGGCGTTGCTCACACCGCAATCCACGGTCAGCACTCAGCAGGGTACGTATCGTTTCCCGTCCGTTCCTCCAGGGACGTATAGCCTGAGCGTTGAAGCGCCTGGATTTTCCGTCGCGAAACGCGAAGAGATCGTCATCACGGCGGGTTTCACCGGCACCGTGAACGTGCAAATGACATTGGCTGGACAAGCTGCAAGCGTGGCTGTCACAGCCGAGGCCCCCGTGCTTGACACCGAGAATACGCAGACCCAGGATATCTTCAGTGCCGCCCAGTTGGCCGAACTGCCTACGTCTCGCGACATGTGGAGTCTTATGGGCATCGGCGCCGGGTTTTCGCTAAAGACTTTCGATGTGGGCGGCGGGTCGATGGGGACGCAAATCGCGTACTCCGACTACGGATTTACCGGCCAGCAGCGCGTCCAGATGGACGGAATCAACATGACCGAAGGCACCAACGCCACTTCGGCCTACACCGATTACAGCGCCTTTGAGGAAGTGCAGATGGGAACCAGCGCGGTGGATGCCGCGATGCCGTCGCCCGGCGCCAACGTCAATTTCGTCGTGAAGTCGGGAGGAAACCAGTTTCACGGCGACTTTTATCAGGACTATGAAAACAGTAATTTCCAGGGTCATAATATCAGCCTTTTGCAGTTGGATCAGGGAGCCGGCGTTGGCAGCCGAATTACCAACTATCACGACACCAACGGCGATTTCGGCGGCCCGATCCTCAAGGACAAGCTCTGGTTCTTCACATCGGTTCGCGACCAGTACATCGGAACCACGATTACGGGCTATCCGGTCACGGCGCCTGGTACCGGTCCGTACTATACCCGGCTCACCAATGCCACCGAGAAGCTGACTTATCAGATCAACGACAAGAACAAGATCTCGCAAATGACGAACTTCGAGCGGAAGCAGCAGCCCTTTCGGAATGCGTCCAACACCCAGTATCTGGATGCGGTCTACAACGAAGACCTCGTCGAATGGATCAGCGATGTCGAATGGAGCAGCACACTCAGCCCGAATGCGTTTCTGAATGTCCGCGCCGGCGACTGGGGTTATGACTGGGTGAACGGCTCCTATGGCAGCACGCCGCGCCAGTCGGAAACCCAAACCGGCGACGTTGCCGGCGCCTATAATGCGCAGGGGTACTTCCGGAGGCGCTCCCAGATAATGCCCACGCTGTCATACGCCAAGAACCTCTTTGGGCTGAGCCACTTTTTCAATATCGGTTACCTGTATGAAAAGGAAACTTACGGATTCAATCAGGACTCCTATACAGGCGCCATTCTTTTAACCTACGCCAGCGCTCCAGGCGCGCCGGACTTTACGACGCCAAACCAGGTCACGATTTACAATACGCTGTACAAGTCGTTGGACTATGTACACCATCAGGGCGCCTACATTCAGGACAAGGTTAAGGTTGGAAAGCGCCTGACTCTGAATCTCGGTGTTCGCTGGGATTATTACAACGATTTCCGTCCCACTGAGAAAATCGACCCGGCGAGCGCCCCGTGGGCTTCCTTCTTTTACGCCGGAGCAGCTCTTCCAAACGGCTATTCGATTGCCGCGACGAACCCCACTTACACATTCCCGGCGGTCAACC
The DNA here is from genome assembly GCA_963764845.1 of Terriglobia bacterium. Classification (GTDB taxonomy): domain Bacteria; phylum Acidobacteriota; class Terriglobia; order Bryobacterales; family Bryobacteraceae; genus BOG-234. The sequence goes on from CAVXUE010000006.1 coordinate 82,565, forward strand.
ACATTATACGGTATCCCTTGTCCCTCGCTCCGCGGATAGGATTTGCCTATGATCTCTTCGGGAACGGCAGAACCACCATCAAGGGAAGCTGGGGCCGCTACTACGAGAATCCGGGTATCGATGAATCGAACACGGTCAACCCGCTCCGCACACTCAGCGACACATTCAAATGGAACGCTCCTGCCGGAACGGTCATCTTCCAGCCGAGCCAATTGGGCGCGTTTGTAAGCAGTTCGGGCAGCGCCTTAAGCCCGGTCGATCGGAACATCCGCGATCCTTACCTAGACGACTTCAACGGGACCATCGAACACGAATTGTTCCATGGGTTGGTTGTGCGCGGAACCTTCGTGTACCGCAAGTTGTCGCACACCTGGGTTGCGGTTCAGCAGAACACCGTGACTGCCCTCTTCAGCAACCCGGTCACGAAAACGTACGTGAACCCGGCAGGCGTGACGCAGAGCGTTACGGTGTATGACTATCCCACGACCCTCACGATTCCACCAAGCCTCTCCATTCTGTCGACTCCCGACTGGAACAATCAGTACTTTCGGAACACCGAGTTCTCCGTCGCGAAGCGCTTGGGCAATAAATGGTCGGTTCAGGCAAATTACCTGGGAACGTGGTCCGATTATCTCATCACCCCCAGCGCCACCCAACCGAACATCCTGCAGTACAACCAGGCACGCATTTTTAATGCCAACCTCCGTGTTTCCGGAACATACAAGGCGCCTTGGGGACTGACGATCACACCCGTCTACCGCTTCCAGCTTGGGCAACCGCTTCAAGAAGTGGTGCCAATCACCGGCTTACGCCAGGGAACGCTAACCCTTCCGCTGGGTCCTATCGATGAATTCAGGACTCAAAACATCTCGATCTTCGACACTCGCGTCGAGAAGTACTTCACGTTCAAGGAAAAATACAAGGTGGGATTGTTCTTCGACGCCTTCAACATCCTCAACAATAACGCCGATCAAACGCAGGACAACACGATCGGCACAAAAACCACGACCGTCGCCGGCCAGCTATTGAGCTATCAACGCTTCCAGTCGGGGCTGACGATTACCCCGCCGCGCATTTTCCGCGTCGGCGCCAAGTTCACGTTCTAGTAACCCGGGAGCAAAAACTCAATGAAGTTGAAGTCTGGAAGCGCAAAAGCACTCGTCGCGATCTTCGCGATGAGCGTACCGATCCTGGCCCAAAGCCCAAACGGCGAACGGCGCGAAGGCCTGATTCCCATGATTTGGGATGCGGACCAGGGAAAACTATATTTCGAGATTTCGCAGTTGGACCGTGATTACCTGTTCTTCACTGAAGTTGCGAAAGGCAGTGGCTCCGGCAGCGTTGGACTGGAATGGGCCGGCGGAGGCGGAAGCGGCGTCATTCAGTTCCACCGCGCTGGCCAGCGAATCATGGTGGTTGAGAAGAACATCCGATTCCGCGCGGGCAATGGCGGCCCGGCGCTGGAAGAAGCGATGGAGGAGTCATTCCCCGATTCGATTCTTGCCGCTCTTCCCATCGTCAGAGTTGAGGGCGGCGGAAAATACATCGTCGATGCGACACCGTTCGTGATTCGCGATGGCGCGAACTTCGCCACGGGGGGTGGCGGAGGAGGCCGCGGAGGTGGCGGCGGTGGCGGCAGAGGGGATGGTGGCGGACGTGGCGGTGGTGGAGGAGCTGCGGCTGCAGATGGCGGCGCAGCCCGTGCGACATGGCGTTTCGATCCTCAGCGCAGCGTCGTCTACCTGCCCGCACCAAAGGCTTCCCGAAGAACACCGAAGTGGAAGTGACAGTGACTTATGAAGCGCAGACCGGACGGCGCGCGACGGCTCCCGAAGCGCGTATTCTCACGGGCCGTCTGCACTACAGCTTCGTCGAGCCGCCCACCGGCTACACGCCGCGCCTGGCCGACCCGCGCATTGGCGTCGGCAGCATTCGTTTTGACGATTACTCCGCTCCCGATTCCGGCACCTATGCGATGAGCTGCGTTCGTCGCCATCGGCTGGAGAAAGAAGGATCCGAACGCGGCGTTGAGCGAGCCGAAGGAGCCGATCGTCTACTATCTGGACCCTGCCGTTCCCGAGCCCACGCGTTCGGCCATGAAGGACGGCTTCCTCTGGTGGAACAAAGCGTTCGAAGCCGCCGGATTCAAGAACGCCGTGGAAATCGCGAGATCGCCCGGCCGACATGGATCCGATGGACGTTCGCTACAACCAGATCTATTGGGTGGATCGCGATGAGCGCGGCTACTCGACCGGCGGCGGCTTGACCGATCCGCGTACCGGCGAAATGATCGCGGCGCGCGTGCGTCTGGAGTCGGACCGCGTCCGCACATCCAGCCGATATTGGCAGAGCTACGATGCCATCGGGGCAGGCGGCGGCGACGACCATGCGACCATTCCCCTGCCCGCGTATTCCACGCCCGATACCGAGCAGCAGCTCTCGTTGCTGCGCCAAGCGCTGCTTACCGCGCATGAGGTGGGTCATTCGCTCGGGTTCGACCACAACTGGAGTTCGAGCATGAACGATCGCGCGTCCGTGATGGAGTATCCTTCCCCGCGCATCAAGATCGTCAACGGCAAGATCGATCTGACCGACGCGTATCCAGAAACAGATCGGCGCCTACGACATCATGATGGTCCGCTACGCGTATACGCAATTTCCACCCGACAAGGAGAAGGCGGGTTTGAACGCGATCATCGCCGACATGCGGAAACAGGGGCTGGTATTTACCCCCTCGACCGATCCTCGCTGGAATCGCTATGACGATCTGTCCGATCCGGCCGAATATCTGCGGCAGGTGATCGCGCAGCGCAAGATTCTGCTCAAGGATTACGGCCCGAACGTGCTCAAGGAAGGCGAGCCTTACGGCAATCTTCGCGGTATGCGCATGTGGATGGTCTACCTGCATCATCGCTGGGGGATCGACTGCGGCGTGCGCTACATCGGCGGCATGTATCAGAACATCGTCGTCAAGGGCGAGTCGCTGCCGCCCACGGAAATTGTCCCCGCGGCGAAACAACGCGAGATTCTCGGACTGCTGCTCGAGACGGTGGAGCCGGAGAATCTCGCCATTCCCGAGCCTCTGCTCGCAGGCCTTGGCCGATGCGGTGGACAACGGACCGCGGAATCCGGGCGGCGGTCCGGATCTCGAAAACATGGAGATGGCGACCGGTTACGCCTTCGATCAGTTGTCGGCGGCCCGCACTGTTGCCGGACTCGTTTTCGATCAGCTGTTCGAAGCCGACAAGGCCAATCGCCTGATCAGTTTCGCCGACCGTCAGCAGAACGCGCTCACCCTGCCGGAGACAATCGACGCTTGCGTCAAGAAGGTCTTCGATACGCCGGCGCAGGGGGCCGTGAACAGATCGCTGCAGCGGCAGACGCAACGGGTATTCATGGAAGCGCTGATGACGCTCGGCGCGAGCACGGCGGCGACTCCCGACGTCAAGGCGGTCGTGATGAGCGAAACCGCCGCGCTGCGGGCGAAGGTCGCCGGGATGAAAAGCGAGGACGCGGTTACCGAGGCGCATCTGCGTCAGCTTGAACGGGATCTGACCCGCTATGCGCAGAATCCCACAGCGCCGCGGAGTTCGCCGCTCCTCCGCCGGTGATGGCGCCGATTTAGGCGTAATTAGCAGGTATCATTCGGGACTCGCCGGCGGCCAGAAAAGGCCGTCGGCGCAGTTGTAGCGATTTATTGGAGGAGTTATGTTATTTCGTTCCCGCCGGCTCTTTGTTACTGGCGTCGCCGTGAGTGCGATTTCCGCGCTCGTCGCTCTGACGCAATTGAGCGCGCAGCAGCCCGTTTACGACATCCTGATCCGCAACGGCCGGATTATCGACGGAACCGGCAATCCGTGGTACACCGACGATGTGGCGGTCAAGAACGGAAAGATTGTCGCGATCGGACACCTCAATGGACCGGCGGCTCGAACCATCGACGCCACCGGCCTGGTCGTCTCGCCCGGATTCATCGATCTGCACACTCATACGGAACTTCTCGGCAATCCGACGGCGCAAAGCAAGGTGCGCGAAGGCGTCACACTCGACCTCATGGGTGAGGGCGGCAGCGTGGCTCCGCGCGATCCGAACGCGGCCCGTGGGGAGTGGCGGAGGAGGAGGTGGTGGCGGCGGTCGCGGGCGTGGAGGCCGCGGCGGTGGCGCGACCTGGACGAATTTCAACGAATACTTCGCCCTTCTTGAGAAGCAGGGCATTTCGATCAATATCGCAAGCTACGTGGGTGGCAGTACGATCCGCAGTATGGTCATGGGCTATGACAACGGGAAGCCGTCCCCGGCGCAGATGACGCGCATGAAGCAACTCATGACGGAAGCCATGCAGCAGGGCGCGATGGGATTGAGCACGCAGTTTGAGAGTGGCGGGCCCGATCATCCCGAAGAGATCATCGAGCTGGCGAAAATCGCAGGCCAGTACGACGGCATCTACGGGTCGCACATCGGCAGCGAGGGTTTTCAGCAGGAGAAAGAAATTGCTTTCGTGGTACGGCTGGCCCGTGAGGCGAAGGTTCCGGCCCATATCTTCCATTTCAAAATCCGCGCCGAGGAAAACTGGGGCACCATCGGGAATTACATCGCGCAGATTGAAGGCGCTCGCACGGAGGGTCTGGATATCACCGCGAACGAATATCCCTACACGGCAATGTTCCATGGCTGGAGCGCCTTCTTTCCTGTGTGGGCACGGCAAGGCGGACAATTCGCCGAACGCCTGAAAGATCCCGCGATACGCCAGAAGATTCACGACGATCCGGATTTCAAATTGTGGTCAAAGGAGCACGGGGGATGGGAGGGCATTGTGATGGCGCACGCCAACACCGACGCAAACCACAAATATGAAGGAATGTCGGTGGCCGAGATCGCGAAACTGCGCGGGAGACTCCGATCCGGCGATGACCTGCATCAATCTGATGGCGGAGGAAGGGGGCGGTATCAGCGGCGTCTTTCACACCATGTCCGAGGCCGATGTTCAGAAGATCATGAAGCTCCCTTGGGTATCCATCGCGAGCGACGGGTCGGCGATCGATCTCACGGCCGCCGGTGTTCCCCATCCGCGCAATTACAGCACGAATCCGCGCGTGCTCGGCCATTACGTTCGGGATGAGAAGGTCCTGACACTCGAGGACGCCGTGCGAAAAATGACCTCGTTACCCGCACAGATCATCGGGCTTTCCGACCGAGGCCAGATTCATGACGGGTTCGCTGCGGACATCGTGTTGTTCGATCCGGCAACAGTGAAGGACACCAATTCGTTCGAGAAACCAAAGTCCTATCCGGAAGGTATTCCGTATGTCATGGTAAATGGGACGCCCGTAATCGACAAAGGCCAGCATACCGGAGCGACACCCGGCCAAGTGATCCGCGGACGCGGATACAACAAGCAACTCTGAACGCTCGGATATTGAGAAACGGCTTTCTCCGTCATCGCGGGAGGCGTATTCGCAAGTGCGCCGGACAGGGCCAGGACGACGATCATGACGAGGGCTTCGACTCGCATGAGCCGGACCATCAGCGCGGCTCTCTGGCTTGTCGCGGAGCGCTGCACGCACTGGAAACGGGTGCAGGCGCCCAGGACCAGGGCAAGCGAAACAAAAGCGATCTTGGTCATCAGGGTTTTTCCCCAAACGCTCCGCCATAGGCCGCTCAAAACGCCGTTCAGCTCACGGTCCGAGGTATAAATTCCAGAGACAAATATCGCCAACAGAGCCCAGGTGACGGTTCTCGATAACAGGTTCCCGTAGCTCCAGAGCGCTGTGGCATCGGGGAATTCTGCTAAATGGGGAACGACCAGGAGGCCAGAGGCGACAATCGTACCTGCCCACACGGCAGTGCCCAGCACATGCACAAACATGGAGAACTCGTCGAGAGTAAAATCGCCCCCGTTGCCGGCGTGGCCCGAGGACGCTTTGGTGCCGGCGATCAGGAAAAGACAGACAAGGAATGGCCCCTCGGTGAACACCCAAAACCGGCCAGCCGTGATCACCTGAAAACCGGCCAGCCATAGCGACTCAGGACATTGACCGGATGGGGGAAGTTATCCTTCGTCCCCGTGAGCAATGTCTTGAACGAAGAAAAGAAACAGCAAGCAGTGGCGCTGGGGCGGCTGGGATGGTCGCTGCGACAGATACAGAAGGCCATCGGGGTACGTCGTGAGACGATCTCCGTCTACCTGAAGGCTGCGGGCGTCGCCATGCGGGCGCCGCGCGGCCAGATCATTCCGGCAAAACCGGCCAGCCGGGAAGACGAGGTGATCACCGACCCCGCGTGCGCAAAACCGGCCAGCCAGAGTGAGGTGATCACCGACTCCGGCGGGGAATCGGCCACTCTGGCGGAGGCAAAATCAGGTCCCCCGCCCGGCCGCAGTCCTTCGTCCAGCGCCTGCATACCTTACCGGGACGTGATCGAACTGGGGGTCTCACGTGGACGAAACGCCATGGCGATCTGGCAGGAGTTAGTGGATACCTGCGGCTTCGCCGGCGGCTACCAGAGCGTCAGGCGGTTTGTCTCCAAGTTGCACGGAAGCCCACACCGGGAAGCATGTGCCGTAATCGAGACCTCGCCCGGAGAAGAGGCGCAGGTCGATTATGGCGATGGCCCGATGGTCCGCGATCCGCAGAGCGGCAAGTATCGGCGAACACGGTTGTTCGTCCTGACTCTCGGCTACAGCCGGAAGTCAGTTCGTCTGCTGGTGTTTCGGTCCAGTTCGCAAACCTGGGCAGAACTGCACGAGAAAGCCTTTCGTCGTTTGGGTGGTGTCACCCGCGTTGTCGTCCTCGATAATCTGCGCGAAGGCGTTCTTACTCCCGACATATACGACCCCACGCTCAACCCGGTGTATAGCGACATGCTCCGGCACTACGGCGCTGTACCTCTGCCATGTCGCATCGGGCATCCGGATCGGAAAGGGAAAGTGGAAAGCGGCGTCGGACATGCGCAGAAGACGCCATTGAAGGGCCTGCGCTTTGAAACTCTTGAGGAGGCGCAAACCTATCTGGATCACTGGGAAGAGCGTTGGGCAGATACGCGCATTCACGGCACCACTAAACGCCAAGTCGCGGTTATGTTCGCTGAAGAACGGCCGTCTTTGTTGGAGTTGCCAGTCGAGCCGTTCCGTTACTACCTGTATGGCGAGCGAACGGTTCATCTGGACGGCTGTGTGGAGGTTGAAGCCGCTTATTACAGCGCCCCTCCCGGATGGATCGGCAGACGAGTGCAGGTGCAGTGGGATTCCCGGCAGGTGCGCCTGATCGATCCGCAGAACGGCCAGTTGTTGCGCGAACACATGCACCAGAAGCGCGGCGGTCATCGCATAAAAGACGAAGACCGATCCCGCAAGACCCCCACCGGCACGCAGCAACTGCTCTGCCGCGCCGATAAGGCCGGATCACAGATCGGCGTTCTTTGCCGTGGCATGTACCAGGCTCAGGGCGAGGTCGCGGTACGGCGCATTTTGGGCGTGCTGCATTTAGGCAAAAAGTACGGCGTGGCGCGAGTAGACGACGCCTGCACCGTAGCGCTCGAAGTCGGCGTCTGCGATTACCCGTTCGTGCGCCGTTATCTGGAGCGGAATCCGCAACTGCCGCTGAACTTGCGGCAGATCGATCCTCTCATTCGGCAACTCACGCTGTATCGCGACTTCATCGACAACAAGACCAATCAGGAGAGCAAGGAATGAACCTCATCGAATTACAACGTGCATTAGGGCAACTGCGGCTCGGCGGTATGGCCGCGGTGCTCGAAACCAGACTGCGCCAGGCTCAGGCCGAGGCCATGGCTCCCATCGATCTGATCTCGTGCCTGGTCACGGACGAACTGACCAGGCGAGGTGATCGGCTACTGGAAAGACGGCGCAAACAAGCAGCTTTCCGTGATCCGAACAGAACGCTGGATAACTTCGACTTTGCCTTCAACGCAAAGATGAATCGTAGTCTGGTATTCGATCTGGCCACATGTACCTTCATCGGAAAGCGGGAGGACGCGCTGTTTCTCGGGCCCGGCGGCACCGGCAAGAGCCACCTGGCCCAAGCCATCGGACAGGCGGCCATTCAACAGGGTTATCGCGTCCTATACCGGGAAACACACGTACTGCTCGATGATCTGGCCGAGGCGGTTGCCGACGGTACGCGCAAAGAGTTCATGGAGTCACTCACCACAGTGCCTCTGCTGATCATCGACGACTTCGGAATGCGAAAGCTGCCGATGACGGCCGCGGAAGACCTGCTGGAGATCGTCATGCGCCGCTACGAGCGCGCCAGCACACTACTGACATCGAATCGTCCCGTTGAAGACTGGGGAAAACTGCTCGGCGATGTGGCCGCGGTCTCTGCAATGCTCGACCGCCTCCTGCATCACGGTCACGTGCTCAAGTGCGGCCCTCGAAGCTGGCGCACCAAGACCGCACCAACATCGTAAGGACCGAAACTCTCTTTTTACTTGGGGACGCTGTCCCCAAACCCCTGGGATTTATCGCCTTACGGCCAGAATGTTCCTGCGAAGATCTATATAGATGGTCGAGCCTAATTTCGTCTGCCGCACATGTGGTCAAACCCACGAAGGAGTTCCCCAGAGTTTCGCCGCAGACTTTCCGGACATGTATGCCAACATGTCCGAATCTGATCGCGGCGCCCGCGCTCTGATCAGCTCAGACCAGTGCATCATCGACGAAGAGTGGTACTTTATCCGAGGCTGCCTCGAAATCGCGATACTCGACAGTAGTGAGGTGTTCGTCTGGGGCCTTTGGGCCTCAGTCAAGGAAGAAATATTCAATGAGATCTCAGAATCCTGGCAGGAAGAAGGCAGAGAAACGCGCAGGGGTCCCTTTAAAGCTCGGCTGGCAAATTCCCTATCTGTATACCCGGAAACGTTAAACCTGACGCTGCGGATTGTTATTCAACCGGCCGGCACACGCCCGCTCTTCATCCTCGAAGAGGAGCAGCACCCGCTGGCCATGGCACAACAGCACGGCATCTCGCGACTCGAAGCAATGGAACTCTCCGCAACCCTGCTTCACGTGCAAGGACCTTGGTCAAGATCTCCCCAGTAGTGACTTGGGGCGACTCGCGTCGCCCCGCCATTCCGGCCGCTGGGTCGGCGCTCCGGTCGCATCCCTGCGTTGCCGTATCCTCCGCCCAGGTAAGGTCAGTATACCGAGCCTGGAGCACAGATACTTGCACCGAAAGACCAAACTGCGCTACAAACAATGTTGTCCTGAGTCGCTAGGCTGGCCGGTTTTGAAGTGATCATACCTGGCCGGTTTTGGGGTGATCACCGAGGTGGCCACACCACGACAGGCTTCGCCTCTCGCGCAGCTAGGAGAGTGGCACCGAGCAGGACAGCGAGCGCGGCGGAATTGATGTACCAGAGTTTGCCCTGATGCGTAGAGGACAGGATCTCGGGAACCAGGGCCAGATTACCAGCAAAACTGTTCGATCCGCTCATACTCGCGCCGGCAAACCAAGGGCGAACCAGATGAGTCAGGATCATGCAGCCTACGCACGCGAGACAAAGTTGGCGCAGCCGGAGAACAGGACTACTGCTTGCGCTGGAGGACGACGAATGCTTGAGAACTGCGGCACCCAGCCAATGGACCGCCAGCAGACATCCAATCAGCAGCGCGAAGGCCGCATCGGACAGGACGACGAACAGGATGTTCAGCGCGAGGACCGAACCATTCACTACTTGACCGTAAATTTGTAGTCGCCCTGAGAGCGATGAGTGTCGGCGGCAACGCCAACCCAGTTCACGGTGTAGATCCCCGGCGCCAGAGTGGGCAGAGGGAGCGTCATGGTCTTGGCATCGGTCACGACGGATGGCTCTTTGTTGACCATGTGGCCAGTGGCATCCTTCACGGTGATCATACTGAATTTAGGCTCCAGTGCCTCGCTGAAATGAATGGTGACGTTGGCGGGAGACGTCACCGTTGAATTGGCGGCGGGCATCATCTGCTCGGGATGAGTGTGGGCCAAGGCAGACGCTCCAGCCATGACGAGAACGAGAACAGGCAGCGAAGCCGTTCTCGGGAATCTACAGTTCATAATGTCCTTTCCTTTCATATCTTTATGGGCGAGGCGGGCTAATTGAGCCCGGCGTAATTATAGAGTACAGTTGCGATTGACTTCTCGGTGCCGGCGAGCCCGTAGGTAGTCTCAGCACCCTCGATGACATAGAATTCATTCGCAGCGTGGGCGCGTCCACCCATCCCCACGGAGCCTCCGCCGATCGGCATGCTTACCAGAGGCGCCACGCGCTGTCCCACCTTTCCGTTATTGAAAAGATAAGACGGCCAGTAGCCGCCGGTCTCGGATGAAGTGGGCATATGATTGGCGGCAATGAATTGTTCGCGCCGCCCGCGGGTGCCGAAAGCATCGTACATCCGCTCGGCCGCGGCGTTGATGTCGTTCTTCGGATCGGAGGTCGACCAGGGCACGTCGCCGATCACTTTCATTTCCACGTCCTTGTATCCGTTGCGGTCCAGCTGGGCCCGGATCTTCCGCGTCAGATCCATTCCGTTCATGTTCGGTACATAGCGGATGTTGTGCTTCGAAGTGATCTTGTTTGGCAGGATGGCTCCGGCCGCATTGGCGTACATATTGCCGCCCCAGATGCCGTCCAGATTGAAAGACGTTTCCGTGCCCTGCATGCGGAGGACGTCATAAGGGTCATCGGCGATGTAGCGCGCTACTCCCAGATTCAAGGCCATGGTCTTGATATCCCGGCCTTCGGCGCGCTTTCTCAGTCGATCGAGCGCCTCTTTGGTTGGCGGCACCCAGTCATCTTTCCATCCTTTGATCAGCGGAGTGTTGCCGTCGTCGGACACCAGCGAAGCCAGCATCTTGATATGGCGCCACGCCGGGCTGTCGACGGATCGCTTGTTGGCTCCGTGAATATCCGACCCCGTCGGCCCGCGTCCCCAAGCCGTGCCGCTGGTGGTGAGCTGGATATACACGCAGCCTTCGGAACCGCCCGGTCCGAACATCGTATCCGCGCCCTTGAAGAGATCCTGGTGGTCACGAACGAAGTTGCGCAGCCCGATATCCATACGCTCTTCGTCGCCTTCGGCCACAAAAATCACATTTACCGGAAGCTTCCCGCGGACAGCGCGAATGGCCATGAGGGCGTTGTACTGCGCCATTTCAGGCCCTTTGGAGTTGGTGGCGCCGCGCGCCACCAGCACTTTCGGAAATTTTCCATCCGGGACAATCGCGGCGTCGAAGGGCGGAACCCTCCAGACGTCGGGCTGCGTGACGGGCATGGTGTCGTACTGCCAGTAGAAGACAACTGTCTTCGGGGCGCCCTCATCACACTTCGCGTAGACGACCGGATTGCCGGGCAGACCCCATTCGGTGACGCCGGTGTCGTAAACCTTGGACTGCTGGCAACCGAGCTCGTCAAAGAAACCCTTCACCATCTCGGCGCTTTCCTGAATACCTTCGCCACTGTTGGAGATGCTGGGCTGGCGAATCCACTTCTGGAGCCTTTCCACGTGTTCGTCGAAATGGTCGTCGATGTTCGCGTAGACCTTCTTGAGTTCTTCGCTCTTGATCTTGGTGAGATCGATCTTTGGAACCGTATCGCCGTTGGGCCGGTATTTGTGAGTGAGCGCAGGAGTCGTGCTCTTGGCCGACACTTTATTCGTCGAACAGGATGTTAAGAGCAGTACGGCGCCAGCCGCGCAAACAAGCATCGGAAACGATCGCATGGATTCACCTCTTATGTGGAATAAGCTCCGGAGTTTTCTTCTTTGACCGATCTTACGCATGGCGATTCTACCGGACAAGCAACTCGCCATGCAGCATTTTCATACCGCAACTGAAAGCCAGGAAGCCGGTCTTGCGCGGCGTCACATCAACTTCGACCGTTTGCCCCGGAGGAAGATTCTTCTGGATACCAAGATCGGGAAAGACAACCTCGCGGGCGCAGTTCTGTGCATCGGCCCGGAAGAAAGCCAGTTTCAGAGTCTGTCCGGCTTTCGCTGGAATATCTGCGGGTTCGAAACCGGCGGCGCTGACGTTTACCAGTACGGCTCCCGTGGGAACCTTGGGTCCCTGGCTGATCGCTCCCGTGCCCGCGGCCACGCGGTAGATAAAAGGCATCGCGGTTACCTTATTCCCGCGCTGCACCTGAATCCACATCTTGTACACGCCCGGGCGGCGAAAACCGGTTTGTGTACGAATGACGTTCGGTGTGGGGCCAGCGTGGTAAGTCGCCGCGGATTGGCCGGGGTCTTCGGTGGGGTGGACGTGGATAAAATCCTGCGTGTCTTCGCTGATGATCGCGATATGGGCCCATGCGCCCAGATAGGGCTGCAGGTTGTGAACGGGTGCGCCGGTCGCCGCATCGGAGACGGTCATTGTGAATTCGATATCTTCCCCTGTACGCGGCGGCTTGTCCGCGGTCATGCTCATCCTGAGGCCATCGAGTGTGTCGTTCCACGTAGTAGTGGTTACCAGCGGCACCTGGGCACGGTGCGGGCCTGCGACATTCACATCGAAAGCTTCAATCCGGTTCGCCGCGCCGATAGGAGTGTAATCCGCGTAGAGCCGGTAGTTACCGCCATAGGCGAAAGTGTGGGGCACCCGAAAAACGCTCCCTGGCGCAGGTTGCGGATGGATGTGATCGAACTCCGACAAATCGTGCGACACCACCATCAGGTGCATGGGTTTCGTGTGTTCGATTTTCAGCTCAGGCACAGCTTTGCCAAAGAAGTCCCTTATCGTGAAAACCAGCTGGACGGGTGCGCCGGCCTTTGCCTGCGCCGGAATGGTTCGGAACTCCGCCCGATAGCCGTTTGCAAAAGGGATCTCCGTCTGTTCGGCCTTGCCGCGGAATTTGTAGGAAATCGCGGCAGTGATCGGGCCAGCCGCGGGGGACCCCGTTCCAGTCCAGGATTCGCCGGAGTCGTCGATGTGCAGGTTGAGATTTTCGGGGGCGCCGGAAGCCCGCTTGATCGAAAGCGTCAGATCGGCGACCGTCGAAGCGGGGAGTTCCTCGCCGACCGAATCGGTGAAGTAAACCTGGTAACCGCCTTTGGGGTTCAGGACGAACTCGGCGTTTACCGCGTCGCTCGCAAAGAGAACGCCTCCATGCTTCGGCTGCAGGCGGCCGATACCTTGTGCGAACCCTGTTTGTACCAAAGCCGAAGAGAAAAGAACCATCCCGGCTGCAAGAAAGCCAGGAGCGGCAAATCGATATTTACGCATATGACTTACTCGTGGCGAAGAGCGTTGATCGGATCGAGCCGGGAGGCGCGTTCCGCCGGATAAAAGCCAAAAAACACTCCAATCATGGCCGAGATTCCGACGGAGAGCGCAACCGAGGAAAATGTAACCGAGGCTGGCCATTCCAGCAGTTTGGTAATCGTGAACGCGGCTATAAAGCCCAGCAGGATCCCGATCGCGCCACCGCACATTCCGAGCGTCACCGCTTCCACCAGAAATTGCATCAGCACATGACGCGAACGTGCGCCAACGGCGCGGCGAATGCCGATCTCACGGGTGCGTTCGGTGACGGAAACCAGCATGATGTTCATGATGCCGATACCTCCGACAATAAGCGAGATGGTAGCGGTTGCGGCTAAGAGTGCGGTCATGGTTGAGCCGGCGCGATTAAGGGTGCCAGCCATTTCAGAAAGATTGACCTGATCGACCTTGGGCATGTTAGCCAGAACGAAAGCTGCAACCGAGGTGTAAAGCCCTTTGGTAAGCGCTTCCGCAGCCTGGGTTTTAATGGTGAAATCATCCGGCACCAGCATCCCGGCACCGGAGTGGGGCATCTGATCGCCGCCCAGACCGGTGCGCTTGATCAGTGCCAGGGCGTCGGCCGAGTCCAGATGGTGGCGTGTTCGAAGCAAAGTTCGGACGTCGTTCGCGATCCGGGTCGTGTCCCCGGCCCGCGTCGCGCCGAGAGTAACGATGTGGAGGTAATTGATGTCGAGCACCTTCTGCAGCGTCGGATACGGCACGAAGGCGGACTCGGTCTGTTCGTCGTCGCTCGTATCGAGGACGCCCAGCACTTTATAAGACTGATTGTGGAGTTCCACGTTCTTTCCGACGGGATTCTCATCCACGCCAAAGAGCTTGTCGCTCAGGCTGGGTCCCAGAACCACAACCTGGGCGGAGCTTTCCACGTCGGTCTTTTTGAAAAACTTTCCACGCTTCATGCGAAGCGAATACATCGCCGGAAAAGCGACGTCGGTACCGAGTACCGCCGCATAGGCGCGGTCGGAGCCGCTTAGCCATGCTCGCAGTTTGTCGCCTGGCGCCAAATAGCGAACGCCCTCGATCTTGCCCATCAACTCGGCATCGGCCAATGTAAGCGTATTCGCCGATCCAAGGCCGGCTCCGATATTCGACTCCTCGCCGCCGCGGGTGTAATTGCCTGCCCGAACATTGATCAGGGTCGTCCCGGCAGATTGAATGTCCGAGGACACCGTCTCCTGCGCGCCCGAACCCAGCGCGATCATCGTGATCACCGCAGCGACCCCGATCGTCATGCCCAGCATCGTGAGAGCGGTCCGCAGCTTGTGGCGGCTCAAAGCCTTGATGGCGATTCGTAAACTGACCAGTAACATGATTTTGACTGTCTTATTCGTAGCGTAGAGATTCGATGGGCAACACGTGGGCTGCCTGCCGGGCAGGGTAATAGCCAAAGAAGACTCCGACCGACGCCGCCACGCCCAAAGACACCGCAATTGAGATCGGAGAGATGGACGTTGTCCATTGCACGACGTGCGAAATGGAGGTCGCGGCAATGACTCCGATGATGACGCCCGCCAGTCCTCCTGCTGCGCTGAGAACGACGGCTTCGATGAGAAACTGCTGCAGCACGTCCTTGCCACGGGCGCCGATCGCCCGCCGGATACCGATTTCACGCGTCCGCTCGGTGACGGAAAGCAGCATGATGTTCATGATCCCGATGCCGCCGACGAGCAGCGATACGGCCGCGATACTGCCGAGCAACGCGGTCATGGTTCTGCTGGCGCGATCGAGCGTTTTGCCCAACTGTTCCAGCGTTACTTTTTCGAGGCCCTTCACGTTGCCCACCACGGCCTTCGAAACCTCGGGGCGCATGCCGCCACCGGCCAGAGCTTTGCGCGCCTGGCTGGCAACGCCGAAGTCGTCCGGCATTGTGGACTTGATTCCATGCCGTTTCCGAAGCAGAGCGGTGACTGCGTTTGAAATGCTGGTGACCTCGCCGCTGGAAGAACACGTGACCGTAATGTCGTTCAGCTTGGAAAGGTTCAGCAGGCGATGAACCGTTGTAAACGGGACGTAGACGGCGTCGAACTGGTCGTCACCCGCCGCTGCCGGTACCATCCAGCTTCCGGTGTCAGCCACGCCGATGACTTCGAAATTCGTTTTCCAGATGGATACCGTTTTCCCCACCGGATTGGCGTCGCCGAACAATTTCTCAGCAACCACGGATCCCAGCACCATAACCTGCCTCGCGTTCTTCTCCTCGGATGAGTTGTAGAATCTGCCGTGTTTGAATATCCACGCACGCCGTATCTTCGGCAACGAATAATCGTCGCCGTGAACCCGCGTAAACCAGCGCTTGTCGCCGGAAACGACGTGCACGTTCTGATGCACGCCTTCGGAAACGAACTGTACGCCGCGCAGCTTGCGGATAGCGACCGCGTCGCCCGAAGTCAGAGTTGCCGCCGCGCCTAATCCCGCTTCGGAGTCGCCCAGGCGCTGACTGGCGGTCGGATGGTCATGCACCGCGAGAGGATCGTCCTCGGGATGGACGAGAATCATCCGGACCTTGTCGGTCGGATTCCAGACAGCGGTTTGCATGACCTGTCGGAGAACCTTCTGATGCCGATAGGCCGCGAACTCCTCAACTCCGAAATCGTCCTCCGTCTTAGCCTTGTAATTGCCGGCAGTCACCACGATCATGTTCATTCCGGCTGCCTTGACCTGATCCTGAATCGCGGTCTCAGCGCCGCTCCCCACGGAGATCATCGTGAGCACAGTGGCTACCCCGATGGTCATCCCGACCATGGTTAGGCCCGTTTGCAACTTGTTGCGGCTTAGCGCGCGCAGGGAAATCTGCAAGCTTGATCGAAGCGTCATCAGACGGTCTCCTCAACTTCCTCGGGCATGTTCGCACGCTCCTCTATGGCCACACGCTGTTGCTCGTTCCGGCGGTCCGAGATAATGCGGCCGTCCCGGAAGGTGACGATGCGAGAGGCGTACTCCGCCACCTGATGATCGTGGGTGATGAGGACAATCGTGATCCCACGACGCGTCTGAAGATCCTGAAATATCTCCATGACCTCCACGCTCGTGCGGCTGTCCAGATTTCCCGTGGGCTCGTCCGCAAGAATGATCGAAGGCGCGTTCAAAAGGGCGCGCGCGATGGCCACGCGCTGCTGCTGCCCGCCCGAAAGCTGATTCGGGTGATGGTGGGTGCGGTCGGCCAGGCCCACTGCGGCAAGGGCCTCCAGCGCGCGCCGCTTGCGTTCCGCCCCCGAAATGCCGGAATCGTTATAGAGAAGGGGCAGCTCGACATTTTCCAGCGCCGAAGTTCGCGAGAGCAGATTGAAACCCTGAAAAACGAACCCGATCTGGCGATTGCGGATTTTCGATAAGTCGTCGTCCGTCTGCTGCGAAACGTCCCGTCCCTCAAGAAAGTAATGTCCGGACGTGGGCCGGTCGAGACAGCCGAGAATATGCATTAAAGTAGACTTGCCAGAGCCCGAGGGCCCGACCACGGCCACGAACTCGCCAGCCTTGATTTCGAGCGAGATGCCGCGCAGCGCGTGCACCGAAATATCGCTCATCTGATAAGTCTTCGTTAAGTCCCGGATCGAAATAACTGACACGATTGCGTCTCCCCGAGCCAGCACCGCTGGCGCATGAAAATGGGTGAGTAGACGTGCACTCGGTAACTGAACTGATGAGGGATACTCTGTTACGCGGTACCCGCAGGATTTTTTCGCGAGTCGCCGAGCGGCCACCGACGTTGTGGTGATAACCGGCGTTCCAGA
The DNA here is from genome assembly GCA_963764845.1 of Terriglobia bacterium. Classification (GTDB taxonomy): domain Bacteria; phylum Acidobacteriota; class Terriglobia; order Bryobacterales; family Bryobacteraceae; genus BOG-234. Next base: position 99,570 of record CAVXUE010000006.1, read on the forward strand.
GCGTGCGCTGAGGGGATCTACTTACCTGAGAGATTCGAAGCGCGATCAGAGCGCCACTTGCCCCTTCGGTGCCACCCGCTTTCGGTGGGCTCTCTCCCGACCCATTAATCTTACACCTCTGGACGCGAGACTGGCAAGTGCAATACTTCCCCATGCCGCGCTGCGAAAAATCATGGTTGCGAAAATAGACCCGGCGTTGTGATCAACCCCACAAAGGCTTTCCACCTGTCCCGCGGATCTTCCGGCAGCGACGCGCGCGTGTCAATCCAGCGGTTTACGCGATCGCGCCCGTCCGTGTACGTTACGACGTAGGAGCGGTATTCGTTGAGATAGCGAAGCGTCCCTTCCGGGTGTTTCATAAGCGCGTCGTTCTCGAGAGCGGTTGCCGCACGTGCAAACTCAAGTCTGTCGTCAAGGTATTCGCGCGCGATAGCGAGTTCGGCGGGATGCAGTTCATCGACCAGGCGTTCTATCTTCAGGTAGTCCTTCACGTCCGCGGATTTCAATCCGGCCAGCGGAAACAGGACATCCTCTTCGATGCGCAGCCGCTCGGCGTCCGAGAACGCGAGTTCTCCCGCTACTGTCGCGGCGGCCTCCGACAGAAAGGATTGCGGACTGAATGTGGGCTGCACCATCCATTCCACACGGTGTTTCGCCTGCGCGAGGTTTTGCTCGGCGAGCGAATTGAAGGCGTGGTGACCGGGATAGCCTTCATGACAGGCGAGTTGTAGCGCCCGGTCCACCGTCAAACCCTGGTCGGCGTTGAAGTCAATAACGCTCCGGTAGTGGCCCTTGTAGTAGCTGAACGCGCTCCACGGCCTGTCGCGCACATATTCCACGCGAATGCTCTCACCGGCCGGCAGCTTGATATGGGCGAGTGTCTGTTGGCGGCAAAGGTCCAGCGATCTCGCCACAACATCGGGCATTCGCTCCTCGGGGATCAGAAACTTTTTCTCGAAGGAGGCATATCTGTCGACAAGCTTTCCTTCGCCTCCGAGCAGCTTCCCGAGTTCCCGCCGAACAGCCTCGAGTTTCCCGCTCGCGGCGGTTGCGGGGCGGACACCGAAAAGTGCCTGTGCCTCGTCATCGAAGGCCGGTGTGGCCTGTGACAAATGGATTCTGGTCAGAAGGTCGGCCCGCGCCGCGATCGCCCGCAGTTGACTCAGTAGAAATCTGCTGCGCTCGAGAACGTCGCCCCGTAATCCGGGCAAGGCCATCAAACGATCGGTCAATTCAGTCGCGGACTGCTTGATCTGTGCGACTTTCGGCGGATTCCTCCTGATGTCCCCAACCAGACTCTCCGGTCCGGCGTAATAGTCCAGTGAATCCGGGTCCCGCTCGCCAAGGGCCACGGCGAGGCGCACGTACTGATGCGCCAACTCGTCCAGACTCTGTGGAATCGATGGAGTGTCGGTTTTTTCACAACCGGCCATCCCGCACGCGAGCAGAGAGAGCAGGAAACGGAGTGTCAGCCCGTACCGAGGGCCCATGTCTTAATGGACGGTCGGATACTTGATTCCGAGTTGCTCCAGATATGTATCGTACCTGGATGGATCGTAGTAGAAGGCCTTCATGCGCGGCCTGTATTCGTCCATAATCTTCTTATTCAGCCAGATTGCGGGCTTATCTTCGGGTCGAAGAAAACTCTGGTATTTCACGTCTTTGGTCTGAACGTTCTTGAAGAAGTCCAACGCCTGATTCACCAGTTCGGGATGGACAAGGATATCGAGGATCGTCATCGCCTGCACTTTGGCGCCGACGATCACGCCCTTGTGCGCAATCGGAGTCGCCATGGAAATGCCATTGGCCCAGTTGTGCCCCGGGCCGCCAGGAATGTTGGAGGGATACATGAGCGTTACAGTTGGAACGTTCCATGAAATGTCGCCGATGTCGTCCGAAGGCCCGCCGGTAGGCTGTCCTTCATCACCGCCGCCATCGCCGCTTATGGGGTTCATGGTCCTGGGGGCGCGCAGAGGGGCAATCTTCGTCGCCAGGCCGGTTTGCTGAACCTTCAACTCTTTTTGTAATGCCTTCGCAAGCATCTGGTCTTCAGCCGACCACGTTGGCATTCCGGTCTTGAGCATGTTGGCGTACATATCCTCGGCTATCGGCTTATTGAAATATCCGGGCCACGCGGTTCCCAGCACCCGGGAAGTGTAAGTGGTATCCGTCATGAGGGTAGCTGCTTTAGCCATGTTCTCGCCGATCCGCCAGAGGTTCATGATGTGATCGTAGTCGGCCTCGCGGTAGTAATACCAGACCGCGGCATTCGGCGGAACGACGTTCGGCTGGTCGCCTCCGTTGGTTATCACATAGTGAACGCGGGTGGCGAGGCGGAGGTGTTCCCTGCGGAAGTTCCAGCCGACATCCATCAGCTCTACCGCATCGAGAGCGCTTCTCCCGCGCCACGGCGCGGCGGCCGCGTGGGCGGCCTCCCCCTGAAACAGGTATTCGAGCGACACCAGGCCGCTGCCGCCGGTCGGACCGTAGGCCACGCCCAGGTTGGTGCCGACATGGGCGAACAAAACAATGTCGACGTCCTTGAAAACCCCGGCTTTTACGAAGTAGGCCTTGGCTCCGAGAAGCTCTTCGGCGACGCCGGGCCATATCTTCAGAGTGCCCTGCAGGTGCTCTCGCTCCATCACTTTCTTCGCGGCAAGCGCGGCGATGATCTGCAGCGGCATGCCCGAATTGTGGCCTTCACCGTGCCCCGGCGCACCCTCGATCAAAGGATCGTGATAAGCCACGCCCGGCTTCTGTGATGCCTGTGGAATGTCGTCAATATCTGAGCCGAGCGCGATCACGGGCTTACCAGAACCCCACGTCGCAACGAACGCCGTGGGAATACCGGCGATGCCCCGCTCGACCTTGAAGCCTTCCTTCTCCAGAATTTCCGACAGATACTTCGAGGTTTCGAACTCCTGAAAACCGAGCTCTCCGAAGCTGTAGACGCTGTCCACCATGACCTGCGCCTGTTTTTTCATAGCTTCGATCTGACCAGAAAGATCTGCTTTCATAGCAGCTTCTTTCTCGGGAGAGATCTTCTGCTGCCCAAACGCGTTCGAAGTTAATAAAAAGATCGGCAAGAGTGCAATTGAACGGTTCAATGGGTTCTCCTTGGCAGGAACGGGCTGCGCGGGGCGGGACGGGTCGCAGAAGCGAACGCTTGCGTTACGATAACATCCCCGCCCTGCTGACACAAGGTTGGCTGGCGAATTGAGGACTGCTGAAAACCTTCTGTTCGAATGAGAACTCGTGGTGCCTGCGCCCGCTCGCCCGAAGGATGATCCCCAGTCGGGGTGAGCCTACAGCCGTGTACGCTTTTCACGACACCGGCGTAGTCATCACGGGGGACAACGACCAGGGCGTGTTCACACCATCAAAATATTGAGTCGGTAAAATGTTTGTAAGAATGGAAATCGCGGAAGAGCAGTATGCCCGCATCAAAGAAAGCCTGCCGGTCCAGCGCGGAAACGTAAGGTCTGACCAACCCGCAGGTGCTGAACGCGATTCTGAATGTAGTGGAACAGGGCTGCAAGTGGCGTGGGCTTCCGAAGCGGTTCGGCCGCTGGCATACGCTTGAACGTGCGCATCACCCGTTGGGCCGCGACTACAATTGCGCAGCACGGCGGAGACGGTCGAACGAGGGCATTCCATTTGCCGCGGGCGGAGCGCCCGGCGATTCTGGTTGCCGGGTTAACGGTACAGGAGTTCCTGTTTCAGCCTGTCGATATCGAACACGCTCAAGGGAAGATAGCCGCCGATCAATTCTTTGCCTGAGAGCGAGGGTTTCTCCACGCCCTCGGCGCCATGCTGCCCCGATTTCGTCAGCATGTGAATCAGCTCGTGCGCGACGACACGACCCATGGCCCGCCCGATCAGCAGATCGCCCCGGGCATAATCGTTGCTCGACATCGCACTCCGCGCCGAGTCCACAACCCGGTCGCAATCCACCTCGCCAAAAGGCTGCACTACACCATTGGCGGTGTGAGTCATCGCCAATGGGCCAAGGTCTCCGAACATTGGCCCGCCGGGCTCGTATTCGCAGACCCCCTTGAATGTCATGACGACCAGATCGTTACGCGACTGGGAGGGATCTTTTCCGTAGAGGCGCCAGTCTAGCCGCACGCCGGAAGAGTTCAGGATCAGGCCCGACTCGCGCTTCATCTCATTCACGGACGTTTGCGAGTGAGGGCCCTTGAAGGCTAGAACCACGGTCAGAACGGAACGATCAAAATCTGCGCCAAGTGGCACAGTCAGTACGGCGAACAGACAGATAAAACTCGCTACGCAGCGCATTCTCGATCAGAGAGAAACCCAGCCAACAAGGCTTGTAGCCAGTATATGCGGACGTTGAATGGGAATACCAGAGAAAAGTGATACAGCCGATCAGAAAAATTTATCTTCCAATGTAAAAGTTTGTAAATCGGCTCGGGGTCCGCCACACCGGTAACCGGCGACAACGGTTAAGGCGAGACCATCCAACGGGCGACCGGGCTTCACCCATCGAACCATCAGAATACAGCGCTCTGAGGGCAGTTCGGCAACCTCTCCTCCACTCCCCGCCGCTCACCAACCATGACGCGATCTTTCTCATCTCGACTTAAGCGCCGACCTGGACACCAATGCCGGAAGTGTGCCGGCGGTGCCCCGCGTAAGGCTCTGTGGCTCCAAAACATCCTTCCGACAACATCGGTTGCCACGCCTGGAACCGATCGATTCTCTTATTCCCCAGCCTGCTGCCTCCCCAGCGCCATTCAAAACCCATAGCACGACCGTTCCAAACGGCTTCCTTCAAGAGGCTGTATCGAAAACGCTCCGGCCCTCGTGACGGCCTCGTCCCAGAAGCTCTCTCCGCCGAAGCGTTCCCGATACAGCACTAACTCATAACGGACGACGTGGCGAACATCACCAGTCCGTATTTTCCCTGCCTTGCGTTCGGCATCTGCCGTGGATAACTTGAGTGATAGTTGAGGCGAATTAATTTGACCCGGTCCCCGATCTTTCGCTTGAGCCATAGGCAGAGACTAGAATTGGTGGGTAATTTGGATAGCGCTGAATCAATGGCCTGTACGGAATGCTTCCGCCTGGAGGCAGGACACGAACACTTGGAACGGACTCATGCCGCCGCGCTCGATGCCATGAAGAGCTACGGCATCGGGCTGCGAGCCGACACCGCCAGATTGAGGATCGAGGTCAATAGAGCATGGCTCGATGCGGAGTATGCCAGGTTGGAACTCGAGCTGCACCTGAGAAAGCACTCCGGCAGCGAACTGACAGCGACTATGCGGTTGGGCAGTAGGTAAGGCAAGTCGCTACCGATATTTGCGGTTAACGCCGTCTTCGCGTCTCCGGGTCATCCCACCGCAATGTGTACCTCGAACCGAATTGAATCTGCCGTTCGTATTCTTCCGGGTTCTCCGTCTTGAGCACCAGTAATGCGTAGAGCCGATCGACAGCGTTCTTCATGATGCTCTTCATCTCGTCGTCCGTGATGCGGGAGTACCCTTCGTGCCCGGTGCAAGTGGGGCACGTGCGTCCCGCATGCATCTCCTCGATCGGTCCGTTCCTGAATGAAAGGGCGACCAAGGCTTTGGCTTCTCGGGCTATATCTGGTCGCCTGGTGTCAGGGTTCATGCCGACGATTGTGCCACGGCTCGGGCGCGCGGGTCGCGCCTCCGAGTGGATCGGTGGCTATCCGGAGAATGGCCAGTTAGAAGCGCGATGTGCTATCCCAGTTGCGCGTTATCCGCCCGGAGTGCCATGAACGCATTGCCTTTTTTCATGATCGGGCGTTTCCCGGACGCCATCCATGGATGAAGCGGTGGTCAGAACCCGAGGAAGAACTCTCAGATGAAGAACTGGCATAGAGAACCCAAATGAAGCCGGAGGCTATGCGTTGTCTTCTCTTCGCCGTTGCTGGTTGAATAGCGCAACAGCGGCCACTGGATTGTCTGCGCCCGAAGGCCACTGTTGGGCCACGGTTCAAGAAAGCGAGGAGGAGTCGAAACCGCCGTGGTTGTGCCGTTGGGGCCTGTCAACGGTCGGTTCACGATCACGACGCACCTGATGCATGGCGATGGAAAGCCCCGCTCAGGATTTTCATTCGGAACAACTGGACGAAAACGCACACCCAGCAGGGAGTGCCGAGTGGGCGTTTTGCATGAGACTGGTGTCTATTTGTGGACCTGCGGGAGGCCGCGGCCCGATTTGAGGTTTTGAGGAACACTGGTTCCCGCGGGGTAAATGAGGACGGCAATGCCGACGCCAACGAAAACCTGGGATTTCCCCAGTCCGATTGTCTTGACCAGGGTGTCGTCCATCTTGAAATTCTTAACGAGATAATCGCGCACAACCATTGACCGCGCTTCCGTCAGGATTTTCTCCTGCTCACTGTCGCCCTTATCGGCATAGGCGGCCACCACCACGAGGCCGAAAGGATTCGCCTGGAGGAAAGCTCCGACCTCATTGAGCGTTTTCGGGTCTTTGAGCTTAGCGGTGTCCTCCTTGTCGAAAATCTGCGACCCGTTCCACGAGAATCGTTTGACGGCCGGCTCGGTCGGCATCTGCGAAATCTCATTTTTGGTCAGATCGGCGGAATCCTCATATCCGCGTTTGTGAAAGAAATGGCTCAGGAGAAAGTTGTGCTTGGCGGCTTCCATATCCTCCTGCATTTCGGTGGTCGCCTGAGTCACGTTGTTATAGATCTGCTTGTCATTGACAAGCGCTCCTACGGTTCCCGCGCCGTTGTTGATCTTCGACGTGATCGCGCCGAGGTTGCCGGCGGTCTGGTTCACGTTCTGCATGGCTCCGCCGGCATCGTCGAGGATGCCGTTCGCTTTCTTGATTAAGTCCGAGATCTCGATCGGCTGTGCGCCTTCCAGGGTATCGTTGTCCTTCACCTCCGGCGCGTCGGTGGCGCCCGGGGAAATCTCGACGTATTCATCGCCCATGAGACCTTCGGTGTGTATGGCTGCCGTCGAGCCTTTCCTGATTACCTTGCGCGTCTCGCTGTCCAGTTCCATTTCGACTCGCGCTTTCTGATCGGGGCGCTGGGGGAGGTCGATACGGCGGACCGTTCCCTTTTGAATTCCGGCGACGCGCACCTCCGCTCCTCCAGCGAGGCCGGCCACGGTCTTAAATTCGGCATTCAGCCGGTACCGGGACCGAAACAGCATCTGATTTTTGCCGATCCAGAAAACCCCCGCGCCGAATACGACCAGCGCGGCAACGATGAATACTCCCAATCGAAATGCTCTTGACATAACTCACCCCTGTCTTGTCGTGTCTCCGCCTTCGTCTCTTTTCGCGCTGTCGCCTCCGTCTCCAAGAAATCTGACGACGAACTCGTCCTTCTTCTTCCTGAGATCTTCAAACGTGCCCTGCGCGACGATGCTGCCCCGGTCCAGCAAAATCAGCAGGTCGGAAAAAGTCTTTGCGCCGTGGATATCGTGAGTGACCACCACTGCGGTAATAGCGCACTTTTTCTTCAGCTCCGTGATCAGGTGTCCGATCTCCGCTGCCGTGATCGGGTCGAGTCCCGCAGTCGGCTCGTCGAGCAGGAGAATCTCCGGATCCAGAGCCAGCGCGCGCGCGAGTCCCACGCGCTTCTGCATGCCCCCCGAGATCTCGGAAGGCATCTTTGCGAAATCTCCTTCGCTCATATCGACGCTGGAGAGCAATTCGCGAACTTTGTCTTTGCGCTCGGATTGGGAGAGATCGGCGTGCCGGCTCAACGGGAAGTCGACGTTCTGCTCGACCGTCAGCGAATCATACAAGGCCCCCTGCTGAAACAAGTAGCCAATCCTTTTTCTGATTTCGTTCAATGGACGCAGGTCGATACCGGTGATCTCCTGGCCAGCGATCCGGACGGAACCCGAATCGGCTGGCTGAAGCCCCACCAGCAGTTTCAGCAGAACGCTCTTGCCCGTGCCACTGCGCCCGAGCACGGCGACTGTTTGACCCTGAGGAACGCTCAGGCTGATCCCGTTGAGGACCTGCTGCTCTCCGAACGATTTGCGAAGATCCCTGACCTCGACCGCCGTCTGATGGTTATTGCCTTCCATGGGTTACCTCAACATGCGTCGCCTCAGCCAAAAAAGACCAGAATCAGGCGCACAAGGATCACATCCGCGAGAATCACGAACAACGAGGAAAGCACCACCGAGCTGGTGGTCGAGCGCCCTACGCCTTCGGTACCCCCGGTCGTGCGCATTCCCTGGAAGCAGGCAACGATCCCGATGATGAATCCGTAAACGAGCGTTTTCAGCGTGGGCGGAATGAAGTCGCGGAACTGGACGCCTTTGGTGGCGTTCTCGATGAAGTGGCGAAAAGTAATGGGATCCACCACAGTCTGGGCAATCCAACCCATCAAAATTGCGCAGAAATCGGCGCACATCGTGAGCAGCGGCAGCATCAGAATGCAGGCCAGGACGCGGGTTGCCACCAGGTACCGGAACGGCTCAACCGCCGACGCTTCCATGGCGTCGATTTGCTCGGTGACCCGCATGGAGCCCAGCTCCGCGCCAATACCCGCCCCCACGCGCCCGCTGACTACCAAACCCGTGATGACTGGCCCGCTTTCCTTGATCACCGAGTAAAAGATCACCGCCGGAAGCAGAGACTTCGCGCCGAAATGGATCAGGCTGTCCCGCGTTTGCAGCGAAAGGACGACGCCCGTGGCCGCTCCCGCCAGCGCCACAAGCGGCAGCGATTTCGATCCGATTTCATCGCATTGATGGATCAGCTCACGGATTTCGTAAGGTGGAGTAAAAGCCGCTCGCGCGAGCCGCGCGCAGAACAGGCCCAACTCTCCGAACCATTCAAAGAACGATACGAAGACGTCGGCTGTGCCGCTGCCGCGAGATCTTTCGACAGGGGTCGCGACCCTGGTGGTTGAAGCGGTCATAGATAACTGGTCCGATTACTTACCCGGCTCGTGGCCCTCTTCGCTGTGGTGCTTCATCACCGTTCGGGCGGCTACCTCTTTAGCGCGCCGGCCATAGCGGCCGCTCGATTCGGCCTGCTTTTTGATGTGTTCGTACATCCGCTCCTCTTTGGGGCCGACGCCGCGAAGATGTTTCTTGCCTGGCATTGATTTCTCCTCTTCTTTCCCAGTTTTTAAGAATGTGGCGTTTCCGTCTTGCGTCAACGTTCCGGCGTCAGTGAGTGGGCATGATCCCATTACGGAAGATCACCGATCAGATCGCCGGAAATCACGATCTCAACCCGCCGATTGGCTTCGCGCCTCTCCACCGGCGAGTTCGGACCAGAGAGGCGCGTGTCTCCCAATCCGTGCGCGGTTACGCTCCCTTCCGGGAGGCCTTGCGCGATCAGCACTCGCCGGACCGCCTCGGCGCGCCTGGGTGAAAGTTCTTCGCCCGCGTTGTTGTCGGCATTTCCCTCCACTTCGGCCCGTAAACCCGGATGCGCCTGCATGATCGCGACGAGCCGCGCCAACTGGCTGGAAACGGCCGCATGCAGTTCCGACCCGTCGAAGGCGGAATCTGGCACTGTCGCCACCAGACCGCGAGGTGTGTCGCGCAAGGAGATGACTCCACTCAGTTGCTCCAGCAACCCCATGCGCAGTTCGGATTGCTTCGTGTCCAGCCTCGGCAGTTCAACTGTGGTTCGCGGCTGAACTCGACTCGTTTGCGCGTCTGGCTCGCCCTGAGGGAAACGTTCACGAGCCACCTCGGCGTCGGATTCCACGTGTTGAGCCGAGGCATGTTCCGCGACAGCCCCAACGGGTGTGGCATCCGCCTCCTGTATCCGTGGGGACACCGTTTGAGGTTCCGAAATATTGATTTGATCCGCTCCTTCGAAGCCGATCTTTGGGACATCCTTGAACGCTGTCGGCGGTGTAATCGATACCGCCCGCAATTCCGGTGTGACCGGTGACGGACGGGGGCTGGCGAACGGAGTCCCGGCGGGAGCGGTGGATTGAATCGAAACGTTGTCGATTCGTCGCGCCCGGCCACTGCTTTGATGAAATTCCGAGACCGTCGCAAAGACCAGTACCGCAGCGGCGGCTCCCCACAGCAGAGCTGACGATGTTTTCAGCTCTGAAGCCCACGCCCACGCATTGCGAGCGATTGTTGACGCCTGTATCTCTTGTTCAACCGGTCCTTGAGCTTGCAGCGTCGCAGCGTCGAAAGGGAACATTAATTCCGTCTGGCTCCGGTCGATATCGCCGTCTTCCCAGAAAAATATCCCTGCGTTCGACGGGCCCGTCTGGTCCGTACGAATCGCCAATGCAATCCCCGGAAGATCTGAAAAGGATTCGGTCATCAGTGCGAAATCGCTCTGGTCGAGAAACAAACCGGGCCGGAGATGGGTGCGAAAGTAGCCGACAGGCCGCGGACTGCTTCGCTTGCTGAAACTCTTGACGTGCCGTTCTACGCTATAGCGTTCGCCGCCGCCCAAGTCGTATGAGGCGCCGCAATGATGTTTACTTCGAATGAACTCGAAGTCGGTAACTTCGACGGTATCGTTATCGATGACGCGGCCAAAAAGCAGACCGCCATGTTCTTTCCCTTGGTTGAGGCGCCGATTCTTGAGATCCTGCGCAAGCATTTCGACGAAATCCAGCGCTAGCCGGACCGTGAAAGATCGTACTTGCCAGAGATAAAACACTCTTTCCGGCATAACCGCATGAGAGCAATTCAATCGCCAGGGCAAACGATTTACTTTAGAGCGCGACCGTTGCCAGCCTCGGCTTCGGTGATGAATGGATGATTGGGACAGATCAGAAGGCAACGCTGAAGGCCCGCGACCATATAACGATTCCCCCTGCTAATGCACGCGGCCGTATGAATCGCTACCGGACACTTCCACTCCGGCGGTATTGCCGAAGACCGCGAGCCCTTATCCGTTGATCGGCTTCGCGGGACTGCTCCTGTTAGGTCTCGGCGGACTGCTTCGTCGTCAAAACCGTTTCAATCTCATAAATTAGTATTTGTACCGGACGAGGCCAGCTGACATGAAACGGCACCCGGGTATTCAGATGGTGGTGATTCTGGGTGCCGCTTCATTTCTGTCAGGTGTGCTGCTCGCTACCCTGCCGTTGGCGGACGCAACCGATGAGTTCACTATCCGCAATGAAGTCCGTCTGGTTCTGCTGGATGTCAGCGTGCGGAACCGCGACGGCAACTTCGTTCCCGGACTCTCAAAACGGGATTTCACGGTCTTGGAAAACGGCCAGCCCCAGACTATCTCCGTCTTCGATAGTGAGGATGCTCCCGTCACCATGGGCATCCTGGTGGACGAAAGCGCCAGCATGACTCCCAAGCGAGGTCAAGTCCTGGCGGCGGCCGAAGATCTGATTGCGGTAAGCAACCCCGACGATGAAGTCTTTGTCCTGAACTTCAACGACTCCGTAAAGCGTGGATTACCGGAGAATATTCTATTCTCCAGTAAAATCTCGCAATTGCGCGATGCTCTTAATCGCCAACGGCCCATGGGCAAGACGGCTTTATATGACGCGGTCGCGGAAGGTTTGAAGCAACTGAAAGCAGGGCGCCGTGGCCGCAAGACGCTCATCCTGGTCAGCGATGGCGGCGACAACGCCAGCCTGAACAAGCGCCCCCAAACCATCGACCTGGTGGAGCACAGCGCCGCTACGATCTTCACCATCGGACTGTTTGACGCGGACCAGGATGATGCCGACCCGGGCATTCTGCGTCAGCTCGCGAAAATCAGCGGCGGCGAAGCCTGGTTTCCGAAGAACCTGGACGGCGTGTCCGACGCGTGTCATCGAATCGCAAAGGAGATTCGTACCCGCTACACCCTCGGCTACATTCCCCGTGAAGACAATAATGCAGCGCCATTCAGGCGCATTCACGTAAAGGTGTCAGCGCCGGGCCAGAGCGGAATGACGGTGCTGACTCGTACCAGTTATCGCTATGACGAACCGCGAACCAAATAAGGCCGCCAGATGGATCGGCAACGTTCTTGTCCTTTCGGGAGCAACTGCCGTTGGTATCTGGGTGTGTTCCTGGTTGGGTATGACTGTCTGGCAAGCGCGGCAGAGTCGCGAGTTTGACCAGCGCCGGGCCGTTCCGCAGATGGATGTACAAACACACATCGAGAATGATGGCATCGTGGGCCGCCTTGCCATTCCACGCCTCCATGTGCGGGCAATGGTTCGCGAGGGTGATGGCGACCATACTCTCAGCGTCGCGCTGGGCCACATCCCGGGCACTGCTTTCCCCGGGCAACGGGGGAACGTCGGTATTGCGGGTCATCGCGACAGCCTGTTCCGCAGCCTCAAGAATGTTGGAGTGAACGATGAGATTACCCTCGAGACGTTTCGCGCCAGTTATGTCTACCGGGTGGAGAGCACCCAAATCGTCAATCCGGAACACACGGAGGTGCTGGATCAGGGCCCTAGCGGACGATCTCCGGCCTTATTTGCGAGATAAATCCCGGAGCTTGCCAGCACGCCTCATAGCGATCATGGTCGCTCGTATAGCCGAATTGAAGGATCTGCAGCAGGATTTTCTACAAACTGCGCTCGATGATTCTGAGACGACAAAGGTCAGGGTTGGCGCCGCCGTCACGGTGGGAATGATCGGAGACTCCGGCGCCCGAGCCGCGCTGAAGCAGTTGCTCGCCATTGAGCCGGAACAAGACCCAGACGAGGAACTAAAGGGGGCCGCGTTGGCAGCGACGTGGCCCGACTATCTCACGGCGGATGAATTATTCAATGCTCTGACGCCTCCCCGGAATGCGCAGGTCGTGACGGTGTACCGACGATTTCTAGTGGACAAATTCGAATCACATCTGCGACCGGGCGATATGGCGCGGGCGCTGGAATGGGCGCGGCCACACGCCACCGCAAAATCGGCGAAAAACGAGATATTGGGTATTTCGGCCTTGAGGGTTGTTGTGGCGGCTGTTGAGTGTTTTGAGGAGCCGGGCGTGTGTTCGGAACTGGCCGCGATCGTAGCACAACTCGCCCAGACACGGACTCCTGTCCTGGAGCTGATGTCAAGGATTTCGAAGAACCCACCCGCGCGATTTGCCATCGCGCGCGCGGCGATTGAGGTCACTGAAATGGATCATCTCGGCGCGCTCGTGATGTACGGACTGATCGAGCGTGAACACGACATTCCGTTCCTTCTCTGCGAACTTGAAGCGGACCCGTCACCGTCAATGCAGGAAAAGATTGGATCACTGATCGCCGGTACCCTCCAAGGAATTCCCTGGTTCGATGCCCAATTGATTGAGCGCGTACTCGAGGCATCTCGGAAAAATCCGTATCTGGCGAACGCCATGAGGCCCGTGCTGGCGGCGGTGAGTGTGGATTCGCGGGAATCGTGTTCACCTTGCCCCGGAATACGCAGGACTCTTCGCCGCTCGGCAGCCGCGCGTTCGTACTCAATCGCCATATGCTCATCCCTTGCCAGCTTATGTCCAAGTTCCACAATCGCGTCGCCAAATGGCGTGATGACGTATGCTCCGGTGGCCTTTAGCAGCCCTGTACGGCGGGTGTGCGCTCGGAGCCACCCAATCATCTCCAGCTCGCAGAGCGCCTTGCGCACGGAGCTTGGCGACCGAATTCCTGTATACCGCATCAGCGCTCGGTAGCTGATCGTTACAGTCCAAGGCGCATGGGCTGGTCCATTGTGATCGCCGAAGGCCACCACCGTTGTGGCAACACTCTGCGCCGGAGGAGAAAGCTGGCCGAAAATGTGAGACCGAACCAAGTAATCGATTGGATGCGTTATGGCATCCAGGTATCGCCGCTCTCCCCGGTCAGGTTTTCGAACTGGCATCCAGGGAATATCAAATCGCGATTCAATCCACACGATGGCACTCACGAAGTCCATATCGCGTGCATCCATGACAAGATCGATGACGCCGATTGCAGGTCTACCGCAGACGAAGCATTTCAGTCGATTAGCGGCCGCCCAGTACCCGACAGATGGATCGGCGTCACCGTTTCGGTGATTCTCAGGACGCCAGCAATGGAATCGCGATCCTGAACGCCTGATCTCCAGCGCTGCGGCGACCAAGCGAATGTCGAGGTCGCGGTTGATCTGCCGCGCGTCGGGGATCTTGCCGGAATTTGGTACCTGGGCTTTGCCCATGACCGCCAGCCCTACGGTCTATGCAATGCCTGTGGTGCCGATGTACCGTCGGTCGTCCCGGCCCACTCGATTTCGGCAGTGACCGGGAGCCCAAATCGAATTTCGATCGACCGAACTTCCCCATCCCCCAGTCGGGAGATCATTTCCAGTAACTCGACGACTCCGTGTTTCAGTCGGAAATCGCTGAATTCAGCTTCCGCGCGCGACGTGTTGTCCCCGCCCATCTTGAGTTTCTGGATGACCCTCGGCGGGGGCGAAAAGGTCGGCTCTCCCTCGCGAATTCGCAGGCTCTCGATTCGCCCGAAGTTGACGGCTTGCATCAGTTCGAGAAGCCGGGTCTGGCCGGGCGTCAGGGATGATTTGGTGTTCGGTTGGTTCATCAAGCACTCCTTGTCGGTACGAAGAAATCGGAGGAGTGCCCGGCGCGAAATTGCACCTGTCGATAGCCGTTCCGTGCGCCTTATCTTCCGGCTGCCCGGGCAACTGCCCTCTACAGAGCAAGGCGCTACAACGCTTGTAGCAATTGCTACATCGTTTGTAGCGCCTTCACGGTAGAGCGGTTTTCTGGTTTTCCAAAGGCCGCGCTATCGACTTGAATGATTCGCGCTGACAAAGCTACCCTGCTGGCACTGACCGGAGGAGTACGTTTGGTGAAGCGCGTCCAGCGTCCGAAAGTTCACGAGCGGAAGGATCGAGGCGCCTTCTATTGGTTCTTCCGCTACCGGACCGATGAAATCCGGCCGGACGGGCTGGTCAAAACGATACGGGGCCAGCTACGATCGGCGCTTCGAAGGTGTACATTGTGATGCTATGCGACTCCTTTGCTTAAGCGGCAGTAAACCTCTCAAGGGCGGACCGCGCCGTTTCGCGGCTCGACAGGTTTTGGGCCGCCACGCCGTCTTCCAGCCACGCGATGCCCTCGGCTACGGCGCTCTCGAACCTGGAGAATGCACCCGAAGCATAACCGAAATTGCCGTTAGCTAAATTTTCCGCCGTTTCTTTTTCAGCCGCCGCGAAGTTCTTTACCCACGGCACATCTTTCGCTGCGGGGCTGGTCTCGATCTTCAGCTTCAATTGCGGGAGTCCGCTCCTTTGGACATGAGTCCATCCAGCCCGGTCGACGGGTCGCGGGACATGTTCGATCGCCGATTGAAGAGGGCGGGCGGCGCCCAGCATCTCGGTGTAGCGGGCGATGGTGTCCAGCAACTCCGCAATTCGGTTCAGACTGACGATCAGCTCACGATTTGTTACTTCTCGTTTGGCCTGCTCGCGCACCAGATCGCTCGCGCGCACTGCAGCCTCGCTGGCATCATCCACAAATTCGAGAATTCGGCCCGTGCGGCTCGTCATGTATAGCACGGGCGTGCTCCAGTCGCGTCCGATTGCATCGTTTAAATACAGTCGTCTGCGAGCCGTGTTCACCGCTACGTCCACAGGGCTCGATTTCTCCAGTTCCGTATAGAACTCAGTGTTGAACTGCGCGGCCGTCAGCTGCGAAACCTGTGCATACTGCATGGCGATGACAGCGGGAAGGCGCTTCTCGGCCAGGACCGGGCCGAGTCCTGAAAAGATACCCCGTGAAGTCGTCGGGCCGCTACCGCATACGTTCAGCACTACCAACTGCAAGCTTGGCTGGCCCGTAAACAAGGCAGCGAACTCGCCCCCGTCTTTAATCGAGACTTCCTTGTCACTCGCCAGCAATAGCTTGTCTGGAGCGCCGTGGCCGACATAGTGCAGCACCTGATACCCGTTGAGTAGTTCGTTGTCAATCTGGGCGAGGCTGGCGTTCACCATTACCTTGGGTGGCTCGAACCGGTTGGAATTTTGCAAGGTTGACTGGACGGAATCCGCTACTGTGCGCAGAATTGGCAGGCCTACAGGCTCCTGTATCAGCAAGAGCACCTTGGCTTTCCGGGGTGTGATCATCGGCGGCGGTTCGCCAGCGGGAAGGAAGCGCGAAACCACCACATTCTGAGAGAGGGCAAGGAAATCGGGGCCCCCGTCGTCGTGCAGGAGTTCCCATGGGAACGCTGCGATCTCAGGATCGTCTATCCACAGCCGGAGCCGCAAACCATGGTCCGCAACTCCCTCGGCGCGACCGACGCTTCTGGTCCAAACGCTGCGAAGGTCGCCGTTGAACAGAGCTCAGAAGAGCATTTTCCCGAATTGCTCGCGTGCTGCCACACACTCGGCTGCGGAAGTGACATTCAAAAGAAGTTGCTTAGTCTCCGGCGCAGAGATGTCCAGCTGCATTTGTCCCGAGCGCGGTCCCGCTGGCGAAATGGTGATGGCAACCGGATATGTATTGGCGCCATTGCGAGGCTGGATCCAAACCTCGAAATCATAGTAGATCATCAGGTTGAGGCCGTCTGCGGAATCGAATTATAGCAGAGCGCAGATGCTCGTACGGTTTGCTGCTATGAGTCCGTCCATTCAATCCGTTGGCACGCGCGGAAGTGCCGCCGTTGGCCAGTGATTCTGGAGAAGTCGCGATCACGTCAACTTGACGTATGACCCGCAAACCGCCGAAGTAAAAAGTTAAAGGAACCAGAAATCGGCTTGGAGGAAGTTTGCCGCGCAAGCCGATAACGGCGCGAGTTTTCTGGCGATCGTCGACCGAAAGCCGTGTACTGCGCTGCGTTTGGCCACGGTGGATCCCAAAAATAGATAGTGATATTCGGTGATATCGGTGCGACGAAAAAAGATGCTAGCTACCCTTACTTCTGCGTGAAGCTGGTTACCTGCGAGCCGTTGCGCTTGTCCGCTCCCAGGCTGGCGTTCCCTCCTCCCACTGGTTGTCCGTCAGTTGCTCGACACCTGTACCGTCATAGCGCATCACGAAAATTTCGCCGTAGGGCTGCGGCGCATCCGTGTAAACGACCTCATCTTTGAATCCCATCCGGGAACTGGCGAATACGATATGTTCACCGTCCGGCGACCAGGCTTCGTGCGCATCGTTTCCGCGGGTGGTGGTGAGGCGCTTCAAAGAGCTCCCATCCGGTTTGATCGTGAAGACTTTATACGCGTCGTCGATTAAACGCGAAAACAGGATGAGATCCCGAATACCAACTCAGAAATGAAGTGTACGATGAAAAATGTATGCAATTGCTCTTAGCCGTGATTATCGTTATCTGGATAGCGGCGGAAGTCGCCGGGGTTGAATGTCAGAATTCCGGTGATTCCGAGCGCCAGCATGATCGAGGCAAGGCGGGCATCGTGCACTTTCGCGCCTTTCACTTCGTTCGCGAGGTTCAGACGCCGCCATTGGCGAAATGCCTCTGGTGAATCCGGCAGCACGGTGAAAAACGTCTCAATGTGGGATGCCAGCCGATCAGTCGCTTCAATCGAGATTCCGAGCCCGTTCGCGTCCGCTGGCCACTACCTTCGCGTTCATGATCATTTTCTCCTGGAGGGCGGTGACCCGTTTGGGTCTCGATCATGGGGGCGGAGTTCTGCAATGCGATTTCGTCCCAAGAAGGATGTGCTCATCTCCGCCCGCCAGCCGAAATTTCGTAGGATACTAAGATGGATGTGGACCGGTTGAACCTGTTCTTTGCCCGCTGATTCAAGCCGTCTGATTACGCTCAGTCAGCGCGACGGTGTTGCTCCCGATTCACTGTAGCGAGTTTGCAAGTCAAAGTTGCCAAAACAGCGTTTTGCTGCAAATTGTGCCAATCGTGCTAATTGAAAAATCAGTAACTTATGTGCAATCAATGGCTTGCGGACCAGCGAATCCCTCTTCCTCCGCCACTCCCCCGCGTGTCTTGCCTGAGCATGCAGCCTTCGGTCTCGAGGGCACGTTTATCCCTTCTACCTTCGCGCGGGTGACCGTTCGCCCCTGAGGGCGGTGCGTTCACCCCAGGGTCGTTCCACCCTGTGCATAGCATGCAAGAATAACGACATATGTTCATAGTCCGCGTTTCGTTTGCCGGCGCTCTTCTCGCCGCCGCCCTCTTTGCCCAGAATGCCCGCGATCTGAAAACCACGCCCGGCTTCGATCTCTCCGCCATCGATAAGAAGGCCAATCCCTGCGACGACTTTTATCAGTACGCCTGCGGCACCTGGCTGAAAAACAATCCGATACCGCCCGACCAGGCTTCCTGGGGCCGGTTCAGCGAACTGCACGAGCGAAACCGGACCATTCTGCGGCAGATTCTCGAAAAGGCCTCGACCGCCGCGACCACCGCGATGCGGACACGCAGAAGATCGGCGACTATTACGCCTCGTGCATGGATGAAGCCGCAATCAACAAGAAAGGCCTGCAGCCGCTGCAGCCCGAACTGGACCGCATCCGCGCCATCAAGAACCTGCGCGATCTGACCGCCGAAATCGCGCCGCCTGCACCGCATCGGCGTCGACGTGATGTTCAATTTCTCCTCCGGTCAGGATTTTAAGGATTCCAACGCGGTGATCGGCCAGGCCGACCAGGGCGGCATCGGGCTGCCCGAAAAGGATTACTACTTCCGCACCGACGCCAAAGCCGTCGAAACCCGCAAGGAATACGTCGCGCACATCACGCGCATGCTGCAGTTGCTCGGCGTCTCCGCGGCCGATGCGGCCAAACAGGCCGACGCCATCATGACGTCTCGAAACCGCCCTGGCGAAGGCTTCGCTCGACGTCACGGCCCGCCGCGATCCGGCGAAGGTCTACCACAAGATGAAGCTCGCCGAGTTCGAAGCGCTGGCCGATTCCTTCGACTGGAGCCTTTACTTCGCCACGCTTCAGACTCCGCCCATGGACAGCCTCAACGTCGCCGTGCCGGACTTTTTCAAAGGCGAAGAACAGCTGCTGAAGAGCGTGTCGCTCGACGGACTGGAAAACCTACCTCACCTACCATCTGGTCGACAGCCAGGCCGCCGTGCTGCCCACGAAATTCGAGGATGAGAACTTCGCGTTTCATCGGCAAATATCTGACCGGCGCGAAAGAACAGAAGCCGCGCTGGAAGCGCTGCGTGGCGGCGGTCGGACGGCGATCTCGGCGAAGCGCTCGGCAAGGCTTACGTCGACCTGACCTTCGGCAAGGAAGGCAAGCAGCGCACGCTCGATATGGTGAATCACATCGAGGCCGCCATGGGGCAGGATCTCAATCAACTCACCTGGATGACGCCCGCGACCAAGAAGCGCGCCATCGAAAAACTGCACGCGGTCACCAATAAAATCGGCTATCCCGATAAGTGGCGCGATTACTCGGCGCTCAAGATCGTCCGCGGCGATGCGCTCGGAAATTCGCTGCGCGCGAATGAATTCGAAGTCAACCGGCAGCTGCAGAAGATCGGCAAGCCGGTGGACCGCCTGGAATGGGGCATGACACCGCCCACCGTCAACGCCTACTACGATCCGCAGATGAACAACATCAACTTCCCGGCCGGAATCCTGCAGCCTCCGTTCTTCGACAAGCAGGCGAATGACGCCATCAATTACGGCGCGATCGGCGCGGTGATCGGGCACGAACTCACGCACGGCTTCGACGACGAAGGGCGGCAGTTCGATCCGAAAGGCAATCTCAACGACTGGTGGACCGCCGCCGATGCCAAAGCCTTCGACCAGCGCGAGCAATGCCTCGTCAAGGAGTATTCCGGCTTCGAACTGCAGGGCGGCGTGCACATGAACGGCAAACTCACGCTGGGCGAAAACACGGCGGATAACGGCGGCTTGCGCCTCGCCTGGATGGCGCTGATGAACGACCTCGCCGGCAAGACCCTGCCCGCGGTCGGCGGATACAACGAAGCCCAGCAGTTCTTCCTCGGTTTCGGGCAGATCTGGTGCACGAACGAGACGGCGGAAGTGGAGCGCCTGCAGGCTCAGACCAACCCGCACGCCATCGACCGCTTCCGCGTCAACGGCACCGTTTCGAATATGCCGGAGTTCCAGAAGGCGTTCGGCTGTAAGGAAGGGCTGCCTATGGTGCGTGGAGGAAACGCCTGCCGGGTCTGGTGAGTCGTCTCTCCATCAGGCTGACCTGTGCCGGTTCGTCATCGGCCTGATCGTCCTGGTCCGGTGGTTCGTTGAGGTGGTAATAATAGGTCACCATGCCGGCCACCACAACCACCACGATCAGGAACGAGCACAGAGTCAGAGCGCACCGCGTGATCGCGCCGTTATTCTGCACCAGATTCGCGGTGATCGCGACAATCAGCGACGCCGCCGCGATGCTCAACCCGAACTTCCACGGCCAGAACATCAGGTCCAGATGATACTGGCCGCCCACCTCGCTCCAGAACGTAAAAATCGCCTGAATCGCGATCAGGAATTCGACGATCAGAAACGGCCGGAGCAGGCGATTGCGCATGGGAAGGAATGGTCGGGATTTGTGAACGAAACGGATTCCGAGCGCGTATCCCTAATAGAATAGCCTTAGAGACCAATGGCCGAAACTGTTTCCGGCGACGCCGGATTGCGTTACCAGCTGACCAGCGCCATCGGCCTTGCCTGGGATTCGCTCGTCGCCCACAAACTTCAGAACTTTTCTCACTCTGCTCGGCATCATGATCGGCGTCGCCAGCGTGATCCTGGTCGGCTCCGCCATCGACGGCTCGGCCTCTACGCCGAGGAGAGCACGGCCAAAGCCTTCGGCGGCGAATCCTTCGTGCTTCACGCAGGTCATCAACGCGCAGTCGCGCAAGGAGTTTTTCGACAAACTCAAACACAACCATGAGCTCAAGCTGGCCGATGAGCACTACCTCGAACTGACCAACGGCGACAACATCCTCTACAGCGCGTACCGGCCACCTCCGTCCGACACCAAACGCGGCAACCTGACGTCCGAGGACACAGCGATCATCGGCGCCGAAGCCGACATCGCCGGACATCCGCGACATGATCGATCGTCGACGGCCGTTTCTTCACTCAGACGGAAGAGCAAAACGCCGCATACGTTGCAGTTATCGGCGATGACTTAAAGAACAATCTCTTCCCGGATGGCTCGTCGCCTGTGGGCAAAACCTTCAAGATTCAGGATCTGGATTTCACCGTGGTCGGCGTCCAGGAGCGCCTCGGTTCCGCCTTCGGCCGCAGCCAGGACAACGCCACGCATGATTCCCATCACGGTCTTCAACCGGCTGTTCGGACCCGGCCGCATCCATCCCGATTTTCGGCCGCGCCCAAGCCGTCGAGCGGCCTCACCCTGGATCAGGCTGTCGATTTCACGCGCGTCGCGCTGCGCTCCGATTCCACCAGAAGCCCGGCGAAGACGACCGGTTCGACTTCATTACTCCGGACGCGATCCGCGGCTTCATCGACAGCCTGCTTTCGCTGGTCGCCGCGGTCGTGGTTCCGATCACGAGCATTTCGCTCGTCGTCGGCGGCATCGTGATCATGAACATCATGCTGGTGAGCGTGACCGAGCGGACGCGCGAGATCGGCATCCGCAAATCGCTCGGCGCCAGCCGCTCCGACATCATGCTGCAGATTTTGATCGAAGCGGTCATCATGGCGTTCGCGGGCGGCGCCATCGGCGTCAGCATCGGGCGCGCCGCGACGACGATTCTGACTGCCACTTTGGGCGTCACCTTGCGCGTCACGCCCGCCTACGTGCTGCTCTCGGTCTTCGTGTCGGGCGCGGTCGGAGTCATCAGCGGCTGGTATCCGGCGTCGAAAGCGGCGAAACTCGATCCCATCGTAGCGTTGAGGTCGGAATAAATGAATATCTCGCCGCGCGAAAACCTGGTCATGGCGATGTCCGCCGTCTGGACGCACCGTTTCCGTTCCGGCCTGACCATTCTCGGCATCGTGATCGGGATCACGACGGTGGTCACCGTGGCGTCGCTCCTCACCGGATTGCGCGCCGGCGTCGTCACTTTCTTCAATGAGCTCGGCCCGGACAACGTCTTCATATCCAGGAACAGCGGCAACCCCGGCGACCTGCAGGAACCGGTCAAGGAACGCAAGCGCCGCCCGATCACTGCCCGAATATGCGGACGTCATCCGCCGCTTCTCCAGCACCGTCGAGGACGTCGCGCTCTCGCTGTTCATTCCTCCCGTTTCGGGCGGCACCGTCATCACCGCGAAAGTGCCGGGATTTGACACCGACCAGCTGTCGATCGTCGGCGCATCGCCGAACGCGATCGAACTCACGCCCCGCGCTTTCTATCAGGGCCGCTACTTCACCGATGAAGAGAACAACCGCGCGCGCGAAGGTTGCCGTTCTCGGCTACGACATCGCGCATGCGCTCTTTCCCGAATGGCGAACGCCGTGGGCCGGACGTTCATGATGGATGGCGCCGAATACACCGTGCGTGGGTGTTTTCGAAAAAGCCAAGGGAGGCTTTCTCGGCCAGAACGACGAGGACACCGAAGTCGACATGCCGCTCAAGACCGCCGCCTCGCGCTACCCGCAGGTCGGACCGTTACATGATCACCGCCAAAGCCAAAGCCCGGCATGCGCAAGGACGCGTATCGACGATATCGAGGCCATCATGCGCCGCACCCGCCACGTTCCGCGCCGGTCAACCGGACGATTTCAGCCTGCAGACGCCCGATCAGATTCATGCAGCAGTTCGACCAGATCACCGGCCTGATCGGGCTGGTTGCGATCGCCATTTCCGGGCTGGGACTGCTGGTGGGCGGGATCGGCGTCATGAACATCATGCTGGTCAGCGTGACGGAGCGTACTCGCGAGATCGGCATCCGCAAAGCTCTCGGCGCGCGGCGCTTCGACATCATCGGGCAATTTCTGGCCGAGGCGATGGCGCTCACCAGCACTGGCGGATTGCTCGGGATCGTGGTCGCCGTGCTGATCACCACGGTGCTCGGCGCACTGGTGCCATCGCTGCCGAGCACCGTCCCGAGCTGGGCGGTAATCATGGCGCTCGGCGGTATCGATGGGCGTTGGGTCTGTTCTTCGGCGTCTGGCCGGCCGTCAAGGCCGCGCGGCTCGACCCGGTGGAAGCCCTCCGCTACGAATAGTTTTTAATTCCCTGCTTTCGTGCTCTTGCCGCCATGCGCCAGATCGCGCCAGTGGTTTTCCTTCATTTCGACACCGAATTTCTTCGCCGCGGCTGTGGATGCGTTTCCACGCCTCCTCCCGTTCGGCATCGGTGACGCCCTCAACCTGATTGAAGCGCGCGATCGCATTGCGAACATGCGCGGCGTCTTCGAGCGGTTCCTTTTCCTCTTTCGGAAAGGCGAATTGTTTGTCGGGAATTTTGTCGCGTTTTTGCTGAGTCATTTTGCTCATGACAAACACCCAGCAAGTTGTTTTCCCTTGTAGACGGCGATACAATTCAATCCCAGAAGAACACCATGGGCGGCCGTTTGCCCGATGCGATAGTGCAGTTCGAGAAGGTGGCGTTTTCTTACGACTACACCGAAGTCCTGCATGCGATTTCCTTCACCCTGTACAAGGGTGAAATCGTCGGACTGCTCGGCCCCAACGGCGCGGGAAAAAGCACTACGATCAAGATCATCGCGGGCATTCTTGCCGCAGGTTCGGGAAGCGTTACCGTCGCGGGCCTGCCATTGCCGGAGCGTGCCGTCGATGTCAAACAGCGAATTGGCTACGTTCCGGAGGTCGGCGTCTCTTTTCGAAAGCCTGACCGGCCAGGAGTTTCTCGAACTGATGGGGCGCCTTCACGATGTCCCCGAAGACACGCTGCAAGCCCGCATCCACGACATTCTCGCAACCTTCGAGCTCACCTCGGATCGCGAAAGCCGCCTCGACACTTACTCCAAGGGCATGCGGCAGAAGATTCTCATCGGCGCGGCGTTGCTCCACAACCCCGAGCTGATTCTGCTCGACGAGCCTCTCTCCGGGCTCGACGTGAACGCCGCCATCATGATCAAGGACCTGATCGCCGCTCTGGCGGCCGACGGCAGGACCATCCTCTACAGTTCTCACGTACTCGACGTGGTGGAGAAGATTTGCGACCGCGCGCTGATTATCCATAAGGGCAGCCTGATCGCGGAAGGTTCGGTTGAATATCTCAAGCTGTCCACGGGCCAATCCACGTTGGAAGATGTCTTCCGCAGCCTGACGGGATCGGCGGGAACCAATCCCGGCGTGTCGGCCATTGTCGCGAGCCTGCGGTCATGAATCCCAGGACACTCCGCCCGCATGCCACGCGGCTTCTCCGTGCCTGCGGAGTCGATCCCAAGGCCTTCTGGCTCCTCATCGATCTCTTCGACCGGATCAGCGAACGCGGCGAAATGATGGATCAGCTCGGCCGGAACGGGGTCGCGCTCAGAACCGCGTCGATCTTCTACTTCATCTTTGCGGCGGTGATCGCCCTAATCTTTGTTTTGGCTCAGATGTCCGCGTTGGCTTATTTCGCCACATTCATGGCGATTACGGCGTTTCTGCTGGTGGGCGTCCTGGTTTCTGAGGCCGGCAACAGCCTCATCAATCCCTCCGAAGCGATGGTGCTGGCGCATCAGCCCATCAACGGCGCGACGTACACGGCCGCCAAACTGTCACACCTGCTGCGCATCGTTCTCTATCTCGTGGCCGGAATCGATGCACTGCCCGCGCTGGCGGGCCTGCTGGCTAAGGGCGCCCGCTGGTACTATCCGATCCTCCATCTGGCCGCCGCGTTTACATTGGGTCTGGTTTCCGCCATGCTTTGCTGCGCGCTTTTCGGCTGGATGCTTCGCTTCATCCCCGTGCGGCGTCTCAAGGCCGCGGGGCAGCTCGCGGGCACATTGCCCTTTCTGGGCATGATGTACGGGCGGGGCCTGGGGAATCTGATCCGACGCCTGCACCTGACTGCGATGCTCCCGAACGACCCAGCATTGCGTTGGGGTCTGGGGATCGCGGCCGCGGTCGTGAGTGTGTCCGCCGTGGTGTTTGGAATACGATCCCTGACGGCCGACTACCTGATTCGCGTTGCCGCCATGACACGCGGCGGCGCGCACGCCGGTTCGCGGGCGCGCAAATCGAAGCTCGGCACGATCGTGCGCCGCTTCTTCGGAGGCCAGCCGGCTGTGGCCGGATTCGCGTTCGTCTCCCGCATGATGCTGCGCGACTGGCAATTCCGCCGGCAGATGATTCCGCTGTTGATCTTTCCGTTGGTCTCGCTGGCTTCGGCATTCTCGAGTGGCTGGCCCGCGGACCCGTTCGCCCGGCAATTCAGCGCCATCCATCTGCTGCCTCACGCGCTCGGACTTCTGCTTCTCTTTGTCTGCATGGTGCTGCGTTACGGCAACGATTACAAAGGGGTCTGGATCTTCCTCTCGGTTCCATCGGGAGCCCTCGACGGGTTCGCGCACGGTGTTCACGCGCTGCTCTGGCTCGACGGCGTCCTGATTCCGAATCTGATCGCTCTTCCACTGTTCGCCTGGCGTTGGGGGATCGCGCATGCGGTGTTTTTCATCGCTTACAGCATTGCCGCGGCGTCGGTGTATCTGGCGCTCGAGCTGCGGCTGATCGAAAACGTTCCGTTCAGCCGGCAGTTCGATACGTCGACGCAGGCCCTCACTTTGCCTCTGATGCTGGGATGCGGACTCGCGGCGGCAATCGCCGTCGGCGTGCAATACTTTCTGATTTTCCGTTTCCCGGCACTCGTCGCTTTGGCTGTAGTGGCTCTGGCGGTAGCCGCTTATTTCGCGACGAAGGCATCGCTGAGCACCCTCACGGTGTCGATGCGCTACCATCTCGGCCTGCTCTCAGCGGAGACGGGAAAGCTTTACAAGGAAATTGCCGTCTGAGAAATTCCTGCAGAAGCCGCGCTCGACGGGAAAAACAGGACAGCGGTAGTGTGGGAAATACAATCGAATCGTGACCAGAACGCGCCGTATTCTTGCGCTCGATGTCGGAAAGAAACGCATCGGTCTTGCGCTGAGCGATGAACTCGGCCTCACCGCTCAGGGTCTGAAAACCCTGGAGCGCGAAGGGCGCCGCGATGACATCGAAACGCTGCGCAGGCTCGCGGTCGAGTCGGGCGTCGAGTTGTTTCTCATCGGCGACCCGATTCATATGAGCGGGGCGCCCAGCCGCCAGGGCGAGTATACCCGCGAATTCGCGCGCGAACTGGAATACAAGACCGGACTGCCTGTGAAATTCTGGGACGAGCGTTGGACCAGCCGCGAAGCCGAGCGCGTCCTGCGAGGCTCCGGCATCGCCCATGGCGAACGGAAACCGGCCATCGACAGGCTTTCGGCGGTCATCCTGCTTCAGAGTTACCTCGATTCGGCAGAGGCACGTTGTTGAAAATCTTCTTGCGGGCAGTTGCGGTCGCCGCGCTTCTTGTGGCGGTTGGCGGCGCCTGGGTCTTCTCCCGGCTGAACCAGCCCTACGCGGGTTTTCCGAACCCCGTGTTCGTCGAATTTGCGCGGGGAACTTCGACGCGCGCCATGGCAACGGAGCTGGCGCGCAAGGGAGTGATCCGGGATCGCTGGCTCTTTCTGGCGGCCCGGGCCCTCAGGCGACGAACGAACCTGCAGGCGGGGGAGTACAAATTCGATAAGCCAGCGTCGCCGCTCGATGTTTTCGGCAGGATCGCGCGCGGCGATATCTTCTACATGGAGCTTCTCATCCCGGAGGGTTTCAATATGTTCGATATCGCCGACGCGGTGGGCAAACTGGGAACCATGCGGTCCGAAACGTTTCTCGCAGCAGCCCGGAATCCGGCGCTCATAAGGGATCTGGACCCGCGCGCGCCTTCGCTCGAAGGCTATCTTTTCCCCAGCAAGTACCGGGTTTACCGGCACACCACCGCGGAGCAGATATGCCGCATGATGACGGACGAATTCCGCGCGCAATGGAAGGGCTCTTGGGAGCGGCGCCAATATCCACGACACAATTACCCTTGCTTCGCTGGTGGAACGCGAGGCGCGCCGGCCCGAGGAACGGCCCATGGTGGCTTCGGTATTTCATAACCGGCTGGACATCGGTATGAAGCTCGATTGCGATCCGACCACGATCTACGCCGCGCTGCATCGACCACCGGTATCGCGGCACGATTTACCGATCGGACCTTTCGAACACCAGTCCCTGGAATACGTATCAGCATGCGGGATTGCCGCCTGGGCCGATCGCGAATCCGGGTCTGAGTTCGATCCAAGCCGCGCTGGCTCCGGCGGAGACCCATTACCTCTACTTCGTAGCCAAAGCCGACGGGTCGGGCGGGCACAATTTTTCCGAATCGCTCGTGCAGCACGCCGCCGCCGTGGCGCAATACCAGCGGGCGGGGCGAACAAAGGAAGTGCGGCATTAAGAAGAAGCGCGTACTGGATTTCGTCGCGTCGCGCGGCTGGAGTGTGATCCGCGAAACGGAATGGCTGGAATTGCGGGCCGCGCTGCCCGATATCTCCGGATCCACCATTCGCGGATCGGGCGTTCCCATCGCTCAACCCTGGTGCGGCGTCAAACAGCACACGATGGACGAACTCGAAACGAGCCTGCGTGAGTTGAGTGAGATCTATGCGTCCCATCCACACCTGCGCCGCTACTGCCGCGACCAGGTCATCGCGGCCAAAACGCGGGCCCGGTTTCTAAGCGGTAAGCATCCGCTGAAAGCGGAGATGGTGGAGTGGATGCTGGTCTGGCTGGGCGATCCCGCCCTGTTTCCCATGTGGGCCACATTGCGGCGGAACGCATCGGCTAACGGGTGAGGGCTTCGCTGTTCGTAACGCCATCGAAATGACGCGCCGCCGCGGGCACCTTCTGCAGGCGCACCACCATCAGTGTCTGGTCGTCATGAGGGAGTTCCTTGCCGAGGAATATCCGCACCTTCGCCAAAATGGCATCGCAGATCTCGGTGGGGGATCCGGCCCAGCTCTCTTCAATGGCAGGCAGGATTCGATCTTCGCCGAATTCCTCGTCGAGCGAATTCGCGGCCTCCAGAATCCCATCGGAATACACGACCAGCAGATCGCCGGGCAGAACGGCAATCTCAGCCTGTTCGTAAGTCGCGCCCGGCAGCAATCCGAGGACCGGCCCGCCGCCCTGATCGAGCTTATACACTTCGAACCTGCCGCTCTCGGTCTTGCGGATCAGCAGCGGGGGCAAGTGTCCCGCGTTGATGTAATTCAAGGTCGAATGAGCCGGGTCGAAGTAGCACCAGAAGAGGCTGACGAACCGCTCCCGCGCGGTCTTCATGCAAAGCAGATGGTTGAGCCGCTCCATGGCTCTGCTCGTGGTTTGCCGGCGAGCCGGTGCCTTTACTGGCATGCACCACGCCTTGCACCACGCCCATCAGCAGCGCCGCCGAGAGGCCCTTGCCGGAGACATCGCCGAGCACGAGCGCGATCTGGTGATCGCCGGTCTCGAAGGCATCGTAGAAATCGCCGCCGACCTGCCACGCGGGCACACATCGGGCGGCAAACTCGATATCTCGCGTCAGCAGGCTGCCCGGCGGAAGCAGATCGAACTGGACCTGCCGCGCCATCGCCAATTGCTCTTCGACCTGTTTGCCTCGCAGGTAATGCCGGAATCGAAGACCGATAATGACCACTGCGCCAAGCAGCGCGAAGGCGGCCGAGACGACCAGAACCAGGTTTTCGCGCAGGGGGCCGAAGCGGGTCGACACGCCGTCCGTATTGACCCCGATTTCGATCGCGCCAAACACCATGGGGGCAGCCGGGCCGCGCGCGGGAGCCGGCCCGATGCGGATGGTGCTGAGTCAATGAGAACCGCGCCCACCGGCGTTCTTCTGATAGCCGGCTGGCGCTCCCGGTCCCGCACCAGCGTTTGCAGCTCGCCGGGTTTATAGACACGGGGCGTAGTCGGTCTTTCCCGCCTCCGTGATGACGGCGCCGTCCAAACCCATCACGCGAACCCACACGAACTGTTGCGGCGCGCCTTTGACGATCTCCTCGATCACAGGAAAGAACGCGGCTGCATCGCGGTTTCCGGCCAGCCGGGAAGATGCGATGAGCGACTGGATCCTGCGGTCGGCCTCGCGCTTGGCTTCCAGCCGCACCATGCCTGTCCGGACATACCGATACGTCAGCACGGACTGGGCGAGCAGAAGCAGGCCCAGCAGCAACCCCAGAGATGATCGAGGCCTTGAACAGCAGGTACCGCGGCTTGGCGCTTTCGTCCATCTGTCTGATTGTAGAGCGTTGATAAGACGTGCACGGTTACGAAGTACTTTGACAGGCTTTTACAAGCGGGCAGCCGCGGCCTACGCAGCATGGCCCTGGCGTGATGGAATTTCACGCTCACCAGCTTCGAGACCCCCGCTTCCTGCATGGTCACGCCATACATCGCCTGCGCCGCTTCCATCGTTTTCTTGGAGTGCGTGATCACGATGAACTGCGTGTCGATCGCCATCTCGGTCAGCAGCCGCGTGAGGCGACCGATGTTGGCTTCGTCGAGCGGCGCATCCACTTCATCGAGCACGCAGAACGGGCTCGGCTGATACTTGAAGATCGCCATCAGCAGCGACAAGCGCCGTCAGCGCTTTCTCGCCGCCGGAAAGCAGCAGCACGTTCTGCAGCTTCTTGCCCGGAGGCGAGGCGATGATGTCGATGCCGCTCTCGTTGATGTTCGTCTCGTCGGTCAGGCGCATCTCGCCCGAGCCGCCGCCGAACAAGCGTCTGGAATGCCTGTTTGAAATTCTCGTTGATCGCCTTGAACGCTTCGGAGAACCGGTTCTTCGAGTATTCGTCGATTTCCTGAATCGCCTTCTCGGTGTCGCGGATGGAATCGAGCAGGTCCTGCCTCTGCGCGCGTGAGGAAGTCGTGGCGCTGCTGGGCTTCCTGAACTCTTCCCAGGCCGTCGGATTGACCGCGCCCAGGTTCTCGATCTTCGTTTTCGTTTCCTGGTACGAAGCCTCGGCGGCCTGCGAGCACTTCCGGCGAAGTGTCTTCCGGCGCTTCCAGTTCGGCGACCGCAACGTTCAGTTCCTTGCGGCTGGTTTCGTCGAGGAACTGCAGTTCGGATTGCCGCCGCGTCAGTTCGACTTCGATTTCGGAGCGGCGCGCGTGGCCGATTTCGATCCGGGCGCGCAGATCGCGCAGAACTTCGTCCGCCGCGGCCAGCGCTTCGCGATGCCGCGCTTCCTGTTCGGAGAGTTCGAGCACGGCGCGCTCGGCCGACGCGATCTGTTCGCGCGAGCGCCGTGAGCTTCTGATCGAGCTCGATATTTTCGGTGAGGATGCGCGCGCGGTTTTCACCCCAGCGCGCCACTTCTCCGCGTGATCTGCTGGCGGCGGTTGGACATTTCGCGGTACTGGTTTTCCAGGCGGCGCCAGAGCCGCGCGCTCGCCGCGATGCCGCTCTTCGAGCGCCGCCAGTTTCGCGCGCAGCACGGAATGTTCTTCGCCGATCCGCTGCGCTTCCGACTGCGCGGCATCCAGCTGATCGCGCATGGCTTCGAGAGCCTGTTCGCGCTCGGCGCGCTCGGCGTCTTTCTGCTCCGCGAGCGTCGTGATTCTGCGTGCGCTTTTCGTGCGCGCGCTCTTCTTCGCGCTTCAGGCGTTCCAGTTCCAGACGCGCTACGGAAATGCGCGAGTTGGCGCGATGGATCTCTTCGGCCGCGCGGCGCAGATCGTGATCGAGCGAAACGGCTTCCTTTTCGCTCGACTGCTGCAGTTGCCGAAGCCGTTCGAGTTCCGCTTCGAGCGCCGTGGTCTCGCGCTGCAGCGCTTCCTGATCGCGCGACCTTGCCGGCCAGCGCCCGCTCCTGCTCCTGCAACTGCGCCGCGAATTCGCGCAGTTCGCGCTTGAGCACCAGCGGGCCGCTGGCTTTCTTGCGTCCGCCGGTCAGCATGCGGCCGTTGTAGCACTGGCCGTCGGCGAGCAGGAAGTAGCGATCGGGATAGGCCTCCGCCATGGCGCGCGCCTGTTCGCGATCGCTCGCCAGATAGCAGCCGGAAAGCCGCGGCAGCAGATTGCGCGTCTGGCCGGAGAGGCCGTTGGTGAAGTTGATCTGATCGGACGAGGCGGGGCAGATCGAGCCCCTGCGCAATCGCCGGTTCTGCCGCAACCGGGCCGCCTTCCACAAGGAATGTCGCCCGGCCTTCCAGTTCGCGCGCGCAGCAGGTTCATGCTCTGCTCGGCCTGCGTCCAATCCTGCACCACCACGTATTCGAGTTCGTCGTGGAGAAATTCTTCCGCCGCCCGTTCCCACGCGGGATCCACTTCGATGAAATCGGCCAGCACGCCTTCGGGGCGGAACTCGCCGGCGCGCCCGTTCTCGAGCGCGGCGAGCAGTTTCTTGGTCGATTCCGTCGTGTAGCTGTGGTGCGAAAGGATGTTTTCGAGCGACTCGCGTTTGGCGCGCAGGCGCGAACATTCGGCGCGCAGCTGGTCGATCTGCTGGCGCAGCTCGGCCGCGGCTCTGCGCTTCGCCGCGAGGCCTTCTTCCGTCTGGCGACGGTCCGTCATCACGCTCTGCATTTCGAGCTGGCGCTGCGCGATGCGTTCGGAAAGCTGCTTCTTTGACGCCGGCGAGCCGCTCGATTTCGGCGGCGGCGGCTTCTTCTTCCTTCTGCACGCGCGTCCGTTCGCGCTCGATGCCCGCAAGATAAGTATCGGCCTGCGCGATCTGGTTCCTGATCGTCGAGGCTTCGCCCAGCAGACGCAGAATGACCGAACGCGACGATTCGATGGTCTTCTCGGCCTCGCGCACGCGCATCTGAATCGCATCGCGCGCCTGGTTCTTTTCGAGCAGGCCGGTGCGGACTTCCTGCATTTCCTGCTCGAGTTCCGCAACGCTTTGCGCAAGCGCGGTGCGCTCGGTTTCGTTGCTGCTCGATGCGGCCTTCGAGATCGCTCGTTTCCTGATCGGCGCGCGTCATGCGCTGCTCGATGCTGGACGCTTCGCGAACCTGCGCTTCGAGCCGGCCTTTGGTGCGCTCGGCTTCGAGATTCATCTCGGCCAGCTGGCTGCGCGCTTCGGTCAGCTGCGCTTCGAGGGCGTAGAAGACTTCCTGCGCTTTCTGGCGCGCGGCGTCGTTGTCGGCGGCCTGAACGGTCAGGTCTTTGAGTTCGGCGGAAGCGGCTTCGAGCGCGGCGGCAGGCTTTTTCCGTTTCCGCTTTCAGCGAAACGTAGCGGCCGGCGAGCACGGTGCGGAGCTGGCCTTCGAGTTCGCCTTTCAGTTCCTGATAGCGCTTCGCTTTGGCGGCCTGGCGCTTGAGCGAATTGACCTGGCGGGTGACCTCTTCCAGGATGTCGAAAACGCGCGCGAGATTCTGCTTGCGAGCTTTCGAGCTTGGCTTCGGCGAGACGGCGGCGGCTCTTGTATTTCGTGATGCCCGCGGCTTCTTCGATTACGGCGCGGCGGTCCTGCGGTTTCGAAGAAAGGATCTGGCCGATGCGGCCCTGCTCGATGATCGCGTAGCTTTCCGGACCGAGGCCGCTGCCCATGAAGATGTCCTGGATGTCGCGCAGGCGAGCCTGGCGGCCGTCGATCAGGTATTCGCTTTCGCCGGAGCGGAACAGGCGGCGCGTGATGGTGATTTCGCCCGGCTTTGCCGGAGGTGCGTGAGGCGATTTCGTGAACCTTGGGCGACTTCGCCCTCCGCGACCTTCGGCCACAGGCGCGGGCGGGGCAGCTGCTGAGCGACCGGGTCGACCAGGACCATCGTGACCGAAGCCATGCCGACGGGCTTGCGCGACTTCGTTCCGGCGAAGATGACGTCTTCCATGCGGGCGCCGCGCAGACTGCGGGCCGACTGCTCGCCGAGCACCCAGCTGATGGCGTCGCTCAGGTTCGATTTGCCGCATCCGTTGGGGCCGACGACGGCCGCAATCCCGCCGCCGTTGAACCGCAGTTCGGTGCGGTCGCAGAACGACTTAAATCCCTGGAGTTCGACTTTCCTTAGCTTCAGCAAACAGGCACCTCAATTCTTTAAACGTCACCATACTAACCCCGGTTTCGGGCAAAGTAAAGTAGCAACCATACCCCATAATGTGTTTTCCTCACAACTTCCACAACATCTTGTGGTCTGTATGCCGCTCTCGGCTGCC
Source organism: Terriglobia bacterium (assembly GCA_963764845.1). Classification (GTDB taxonomy): domain Bacteria; phylum Acidobacteriota; class Terriglobia; order Bryobacterales; family Bryobacteraceae; genus BOG-234. Next base: position 132,516 of record CAVXUE010000006.1, read on the forward strand.
TTAGGGTCACTTTATCACTTATGAAAGCTCGACGGGCTTTGCGCTGTCGCGGTTGCGAGCGAGGCGGCCTGGCCGATTGCTAATATTCGCTCCCGGCGGTACAGTGTCTGAAGTTCAAGGAGACTACCGTGCCCGATCTCCAATCGCTCTTCGGCCGTTCCGGCCCGGTGAAACACGTCATCATTCTGATGCAGGAGAACCGGGCGTTCGACGAGTATTTCGGCGTCTTCCCCGGCGCCGACGGGCTCGCCAGCCTCAGCCAGGCGCAGGTCGAAACCGCTTGGCCCGGCAATGGCAACTCGCCGTCCCCGCAGCTTCCGTACCGGCTCAGCAGCTTCACCTCGCCGGTGGCGCGCGAGGGCATCCAGGACCATAACGTCGAGGGCCAGCATATTTCCTGGGCCGGGGGCGCACTCAACGGCTGGAGCAACAACGGATTCAACGACTCGCAGTGCGTCGCCTATTTCGCCGAGGACGATCTCCCCTTTCACTGGTGGCTGGCGCGCAATTTCCTGCTGTGCGATCGTCATTTCAGTTCGGTGATCGGCAACACTTTGCCCAACCGGCTCTATCTGATGACCGGAACCGCGATCGATCCGACGGCCGACCCCACCACCAGCGCCTGGCCCCAGGACGCCGACACCACGGCGATTTTTTACAGCACGGCGGGCGCGGGCGCGAACGACCCGGCTGATTATCAGGCCCCGCTCTCCGGGTACTCGCCCGACAATCCCAACAACCAGCAGGGCGCCAAATGGATCGCGCCGACGTGGAACACCTATCCGGATTGCCTCGCCGCAGCCGGCTTCACCAGCTGGAAAATCTACAACGGCCGTGTCGATCCCGACCCCGATGTGGACGGGCCGATGAGCAACGGCGATATGTCGGTCGTGACGCTTTTTCCCAGTACGTGGCAGACCCTGTTTCCCGGCAACCCCCCGCTCATGCCCAGCGGCAATCTGCCGCACCATGCCTCGGCCACGGCTACGATGAGCGCGCTCGATCAACTGGTGGCAGACATCCAAAACAATGCCTTGCCTCAGGTCTCCTGGATGATTCCCCAGGTTGTCGATTCCGAATGGCCGGCCGGCGGAGCCGACGGCGCGGGCGCTCCGTGGAACGGTGCGGTGCTGATATCGACCATCTACAAGGCGCTGCTCGCGAACCCGGACCTCTGGGCTTCCACCGTTTTCATCCTCACCTACGACGAGAACGACGGCCACTACGATCACGTCCCGCCGACGGTTCCCGGCCCGCCGCAATCCTCCCAGCCCGCCACGAATGCGGAAGAATTTCTCTACATGTCCTCGCTGGTCAATTACCAGCCGATAGGAGCCGGCTTCCGGGTTCCCACCATCATCATCTCGCCCTGGACGTTTCAAGGCGGGATCTGTTCCCTCCCGTTCGATCACACCTCCACGCTGCGCCTGCTGGAGGAGTTCACGGGCGTTCTCTGCACCACACCGGGCAGCCTGAACACCGACAGCCGCAACATCAGTGACTGGCGGGTTGCCACGTTCCCCTCACTCTCCGCCATCCCGATCGGCGGGTTCACCGACGCGGGCTCACTCCCGGTGTGCCCCGACGCGGTGGCGATTCAGGCCGCCGTCATCGCGCGCCAAAACGCCGCGCCGGCCAACGCATCCACCACCGTCACCTGGCCCGAGCCTCCGGCGCTTGCCACACAAACCTGGCCGCCGGTAGCGCAATCCTGCGAACTGATCATGCCGGTCGGCTCCTATGATCTGGCGCAGGCGAACAAGGTCGCAACCGGCTCCAGCGCGCGGTTCCCCGGCGCGCTGCAGGTGATGCTGATCGGCTTCGAGCCCTATGAATTAACACACCCCAACGCGGTGGGCGCTGTTCTCCCGAATGTGCCGGTGACAGGTGGCGGGACTTGTTCCACCCGCGTGCCCACGATCACGTTTTCCGATCCCAGCATCAGCGTGGATGTCACCACGGTGTCGGTCGACCAGGATCCCAACAGCATCTCCACCGTATCGGGAATTCCGGTCAACTTCACCTTCACCTACGATCTGGTGCTGACCAACCTCGGCCGGATTTTCCCGCCCATGCCCACCACGCAGGGCGCACCGGGAGCAACCTACGAATACTCGATAACCGTAGATTTCCAGGTTGACGCCAGCTACAACGCGACGGGCGAACTGGAACTTGTGAGCACCGCCGATCCGCAATTCTATAAGAATTTCACCGACGACACAGTCTGGCTGAGCGGTGAACTGGTGGTCTTTTCGCTGCACGCGGGTAAGGCCGCCTTCGGACCCACCCTGGGCAGCGCCGCGCATCCCACCCAGGCGACGAGCACGGACGCCCTGACTTTCATCCAGAAAGTCATCAACAATCTCAACGGCTCGAGCGCCTACGAAGCCGAGTTCGACGCGCTGAATGCGCCCGAAAATGCGAACACGCTGACGATCGCGCTGCCCGTGGCCGGCGCGGTTCCGGTCTTCAACTTCGCCCTCGCGCGCGTGCATATGAATTCGACCCAGCAGGCGACCAATGTCCGGGTCTTTTTCCGCTGCTGCCGGGCCTCGGTCACCACCGGCCAATACGACGCCACCGGCACCGACAGCGGCCCCTCTTACTCGCCCGCCTTCTATCGCAGCAATCCGGCGATCGGCGCGAGCGCGGCCGATACGAAAATTCCGCTGCTGGGCGTGACCTGGGTCCCGTCCGCGGGCGCAGTGGAATATACCGCAATCCCGTTCTTTGCAACGCCGAGAATCAACCTCGATCCCACCCAATCGATGGCCGGCCAGCTGCCTGATACGCCGAACATTCAACCGAATTTCCCGGTGGCATCGGGAGGCAACCCCGGCGTCGCCTATTTCGGCTGCTGGCTCGATATCAACCAACCTGATCCGCTGATCCCCGCGACACCTCCCTCGGATACCAGCAAGTGGGACGGGCCCTTTCCGGCAAGTTCGCCGCCGCTTTCGATCCAGCGGGCTTTTTTCAACGACATGCACCAATGCCTGGTCGCCGAGATCTCCTATGACGCGGTGATCATACCGCAGGGCGACGCACCGGGCGCTTCGGCGTGGCTGGCGCAACGCAATCTGGGGCTTACTCAATGACTTCGCACCCCAAACGCATCGCCGGCACCTTCGACATCAAACCCACCACCGCTCCCGCGGGCGACCGGCCGGACGAGCTGATGATCAACTGGTGCACTCTGCCCCCGGGATCGATGGCGAAGATTTATCTGCCGGGCGTGAGCGCCGCCGACATCCGCACGCAGGCCGGCGCGCTTTACGGCTACCAGCCCTTTACGCTGATCGATGCCCATACCCTCGGCTGCCCTGCGCGCGGCATCAGCTATCTGCCGATCCCTCGCGCCCCCGGCAATCTCGCTGGCCTGCTCGATGTGATGCTACCCGATGACGCGGCTGTCGGCGATCGCCTGGTGGTCACCGTCAGCCAGCTCAGTACGCAAACCGCGAACGTCGCGATCGATCGCGCCGCTGTGGCATTTTCCGGCGCGAGCAGGCAACTGGCCTGGCGCAAGGTGACCGGGAAATTTCAGCTGGCCCTCAAGGTCGCCGAAACGGCGTCGGCGCGTCCGGTGGTCGAGCGCAATCTGTCGATCCTGCGTTGGATTTTTGCCGCCATCCCGCCCGCCAGCCGCTGGTATCCGGTGATGCAGACCTACCTCGCCGCGCTGGCCGATCAGGTCACCGGACTCGGCGGCGATCCGTCGCAGATTCCCGCCTCTGCCACCGGAACCTGGCCCGGCGGCCCCAGTCCGGGCGGCGCCGCAAGCGCTGCTTCGGGCTGCGTCAAGTGGCTGCTGCTGCTCCTCGGCCTGCTGCTGATGCTGGGCGCGGTGTTGGGATGGCTGCTGTGGAATCTCCCGACAGCCATCGCGGCGGCGATGTTTATTCTGGGTGCGATCCTCGAAATTCTGGGGTTTCTCAAGACCGTTTAGCTCGATGTCTTGACGAGCCGACCAGCGAGTATATTCGGACCTGAGTTCGCCGCCGAACTCAGGTCAGGTCGTAGCGATCGAGGTTCATCACCTTGGTCCACGCAGCGGCGAAGTCCTTCACGAACGTCCCCTCCGAGTCGTCACATGCATAGACTTCCGCGATCGCCCGGAGCTGGGAGTTGGAACCGAAGATCAGGTCAACCCGGGTGCCCGTCCACTTGATTGCGCCCGTCTTTTGATCGCGCCCCTCGAAGACGCCTTCCTCGGAGGATGGCTGCCACTTCGTATTCATGTCCAGCAGGTTGACGAAGAAATCATTCGTCAGCGCCCCGGGGCGGCTGGTGAAGATGCCGTGTTTGGATTGGCCGTAATTGGCGTTCAGAGCTCGCATGCCGCCGACCAGAACGGTCAATTCGGGCGCGGTCAGTTTCAGCAGCTGCGCCTTATCCACGAGTTGCTCTTCGGTCGGCCCTTTCTGGTCGCTCCGAAGATAGTTGCGGAACCCGTCGGCTTTCGGCTCGAGCACCGCGAACGAATGCACATCGGTTTGATCCTGCGAAGCATCCGTGCGTCCCGGCGAAAATGGGATCTTCACTTCGTGCCCGGCCTTTTTCGCAGCTTCCTCAATGGCCGCGTCGCCGCCGAGAACGATGAGGTCAGCCAGCGACACCTTTTTGCCACCGGAGTTGAAATCCTTTTGAATTGCTTGGAGCTTTTCGAGGACTTTGGCCAGTTCGGTTGGCTGGTTCACTTCCCAATCCTTTTGCGGTGCGAGGCGAATGCGCGCGCCGTTTGCTCCGCCGCGCTTGTCGGAACCGCGGAAGGTCGCCGCCGATGCCCAGGCGGTCGCAACCAGTTCGGAGGTCGACAGTCCGGATGCGAGGATCTTGGCCTTCAGAGCGGCAACGTCACTCTCGCTGATCAATTTATGATCGACCGCGGGAACAGGGTCCTGCCAGATCAGGGGCTCTTTGGGAACGAGCGGGCCGAGATAGCGGGAAATGGGTCCCATGTCGCGATGCGTCAGCTTGTACCAGGCTTTGGCGAAGGCTTCGGCGAACTGATCCGGATTCTCGTGGAAGCGTTTCGAAATGGGCCCATAGACCGGGTCAAACCGCAAGGCGAGGTCGGTGGTCAGCATGGCGGGGGCATGAGTTTTTGACGGGTCATGCGCATCGGGAACCGTACCGGCGCCGGCGCCATCCTTCGGTCTCCACTGATTTGCACCGGCCGGGCTGCTGGTCAATTCCCATTCGTACCCAAAGAGATTCGAGAAGAAGTTGTTGCTCCATTTGGTGGGCGTCGACGTCCACGTGACCTCGATGCCGCTGGTAATCGCGTGGGCGCCGCCGCCGCTGCCAAAGGTGTTGTTCCAGCCGAGTCCCTGCAGTTCGATCGGGGCTCCCTCGGGTTCCGCGCCGACAAACTTGCCCGGATCGGCGGCGCCGTGAGTCTTGCCGAAGGTGTGGCCGCCGGCAATCAGGGCAACAGTCTCTTCGTCATTCATCGCCATGCGGGCGAAGGTCTCGCGGATATCCACTGCCGCGGCGAGCGGATCCGGCTTGCCATTGGGTCCTTCCGGGTTCACGTAAATCAGGCCCATCTGAACGGCGCCGAGAGGATTGTCCAGTTGACGATCGCCGGTGTAGCGCTCATCACCCAGCCACTTGGCTTCCGGCCCCCAGAAAATATCTTCGTCGGGCTCCCATACGTCCGCGCGGCCGCCCGCGAAACCGTAGGTCTTGAATCCCATCGACTCCAATGCGACGTTACCGGCGAGGATCATCAGATCGGCCCAGGAAATCTTCCGGCCGTACTTCTGCTTGATCGGCCAGAGCAGGCGGCGCGCCTTATCGAGGTTGGCATTGTCCGGCCAGCTGTTGAGAGGGGCGAAACGCTGGGTGCCGGAGCCGGCGCCGCCGCGGCCGTCGCCGATGCGGTAGGTGCCGGCGCTGTGCCACGCCATGCGGATAAAAAGCCCGCCGTAGTGGCCGAAGTCGGCCGGCCACCAGTCCTGGGACGTCGTCATCAGGGTATGGAGATCCTTCACCACGGCATCGAGGTCAAGGGTCTTGAATTCGGCGGCGTAATCGAACTCCTCGTCCATCGGATCGGACAGCGGAGAGTGCAGGTGCAGGATCTTGAGGTTCAGTTGGTTCGGCCACCAGCCCGCATTCGTCGGGGCTCCGGCGACCGTGTGTCTGCGAGGGCCGCCCGTTACCGGGCATTGTTTGGTTTCGGTTGACAAGTTTTGCTCCTTATATTCGGTTTGAAATGATTTCTGCTGAAACTTAACGGGATGTTTTGCGCGGGGCGCACTTGGTGCAGAGTCCCCGAACGATCAGCTCACACTCGCGAAGAATCCGCCTGCCGAGCGAGCGCGAGCCCGGCGGGGGCACGTCGTACCACTCCAAATCCTCCACGCTGCCGCAGCCGTCGCAGATGAAATGGTGATGCCGGGCGCCTTTCGCATCGAATCGCGCGGCGCGGCCCTCGACGGCGACTTCACGTACCAGACCCGCCTGCACCAGGTCCCGCAGATTGTTATACGTGGTAGCCCGTGAAGAGCGCGGATCGAGGCGGTTTACGGCTTCGAAGATCTCCGCGGCCGTGGGGTGCCCGGTATTTTCGATCAGGCACGACATCACGTCGTAGCGTTGCGGAGTGCATCTCAACCCACTGGCTTCCAGGGATTGTTTGATCGCCTCGGGGTCCATGAACTGATTAGATTATATCTAATCTAATATTTTGTCAAGAATCGTATTTTCTCTTCATTGACACCGGACTTGCCAGTCCTGGTAAGGAAGCCCGGACTTTTACGAGCCCAGCGAGGGCCACGACGGACTGCGTTTCTCGAGGAACGCGCGGGCGCCTTCCTTGAAATCGTCGTTGGAGAGAAGCCGGTCGCGGATGGCGCGGCCCACCTCGCCCGTGCTCCCAATCGCGGCCGCGAATCTGGTGGACATAGTCGAGACCGGCGCCGATCGCGATCGGGCTGTAACCCGCGAGCAGGATCGCGAGATCGGTGGCGCGCTTCAGCGGATCGTCCGCGATTTCGGTGACGAGCCCGTAATCGAGAGCTTCGGCGGCAGTGAACTCGCGCCCGGTCAGGCTGAGTTCCACCGTGCGCCGTTCGCCCATGGCGTGCTCTACGGAGCGGAAAATCAGAACGGGCCAAAGCCCGATGCGAATTTCGGTCAAGCCGAAGCGGGCGTCCTGTTTCGCGATCACGATGTGCGCGTTTGCCACCAGACCCGTGCCTCCCGCAAGCGCGGCGCCGTGCACGGCGGCGATCATCGGCGTGCGAATCCGGTGGATGGTGGTGAAGAGCCGCTCGTGGATGCCGGCGAGCTCGATCTGATCGACGTCGATGGTCTCCTTCAGATCCATGCCGGCGCAGAAAGCGGGCCCGTTGGCGTTCAGCACGATGGCGCCGACCGAACGGTCGGCATCGGCCTTGTCGAACGCGTCGACCAACTCGTGGCAGAGCTCCAGATTCAGCGCATTGCGTTTTTCGGGGCGGTTCAGCGTGATCCTGCAGAACGCGCCCTTCCTGCGACTAATCTCAATCAACTTCGATCTCCATCCGCAGCAGCGCCGCGCCGTAGGTCTTGCCCTGCGCGTCGATCCGCAGCGACAGCGTGCCGCCGCCGCCCAGAGCTTCGTGCAGCAACAGATTGATCGCGCCGAGATTGGGCAACTCGAAGCGCTCGACCTCGCCTTTGACGAGATCGCCGAAGAATTGCTTTGACGCGCTCGGGAGTGACTTCCCGCAGGATCACCGGGTAGTGTTCGGGCTTGAAAGCGATCACGCCGATGTTCGAGGTGTCGCCTTTATCGCCGGAACGCGTATGCGCGATCGTGCCCAGCGGCTGCTTCACGAGATCACCTCCACGCGCGTACTGATTTCCTCGCGCGGAATCAGCGCGGACCAGTAAGCCACGATTTCGCGCACCGGCGGACGGCCTTCGCCGAACCCCGTCGCGCCCGGGCGGGCCGTTGAGCACCAGCGGAATCAACTCGCGCGTGAAGCGGTCGACGGCCTTGCGGTCCTGGCCTCGCACGCCGATGCGCAGCTGGATTTCCGGCGGATCGGGATTCGGCGGCGCGGCCGGGCCGTGGCACGCGTTCAGGCCGAAGAATTCGGTGTAGATCTCCTCGAAGCTCAGCCCCAGCCGCGGCGAGACGCTCGCGCACGATGCGGTCGGCCGCGCGGGCTTTCTCGACCGCCTGCGGCCAGCTGTAGACCAGCGTGCCGATGGCCTTCCATCCATTCGCATAGCTGATCGAAAGCTTGAGCGTGGGCGGGCGCGGGCCGCCGCGAATGCCGGTGACGCGCACGCGATCCGGGTCCGGTATCGGCGAGCTGGACGGTGGTGAAATCGGCGATGCAATCCGGCGTGATGTAGCGCTTCGGATCGCCGAGCTCGTAGAGAAGTTGTTCCTTGACCGTGTCGGAGTGAACGCGCCCGCCGGCGCTGGCGTGTTTGGTGACAGTGAACGAGCCGTCGGGTTCCGCTTCGACGATCGGATAACCGATGTCGGCCATGTCGGGAATGCGTTCCCAATCGACCTGGCAGTTGCCGCCGGAACATTGCGCGCCGCATTCGATGATGTGGCCCGCGATGGTGCCCGCGGCGAGCTTGTCCCAATCGTCGGGCTTCCATTTGAATTGGTGGACCATCGGCGCGAGCGTGAGCGCGGTGTCGGTGGAGCGCCCGGCGATCACGACGTCCGCGCCGGTATCGAGCGCTTCGGCGAGAGGGAACGCTCCGATGTAAGCGTTGGCGGAAAGAATCTGTTTGCGAATGCCGGAGATCGGCTGGCCGGTATCCATGTCGCGCATCTCGTAGCCCTTGCCGAGGAATTCGTCGATGCGATCGAACACGTCGTCGCCATGAACGACCGCGACTTTGAGCCCGGGCGCGGCGTGCAGCACGGCGTAGCGCGCAGGCCGACGGGATTGACTCCGCCCGCATTCGCGACGACTTTGATGTTGCGGTCCTTCAGCTTGCGCGCGAGCCGGCCGATGAGGGGAGGGAAGTCGCGCGCATAGCCGAGCGCCGGGTCTTCCTGCTTCTGCTTCTGCAGGATCGACATGGTGACTTCGGCGAGATAATCGAGCACGAGGAAATCGATCGGGCCCTGATCGACCAGGCGGACGGGCGCTTCCAGCCAGTCGCCCCAGAAACCCTGCCCATTGGCGATGCGGATCATAAGAGTCTCCAGTGCCAGAGCGCGATGGCGCGCGGACGGTTCAGCGTCACTTCGAGCGCGAGCGCCAGAATCTCGCGCGTTTCCAGCGGATCGATCAGCGCGTCGCAGTGCCCGCGCGCGGCGGCGTATTTCGCATCGAGCCAGCGCTCGTAATCGGCGCGCGTGCGCTCGATGGATTCGGCGAGCTCCGCGAGGCAGCGGCGCCCGCTTTCTTGAGCTTTTCGAGTTCGACCGAATAGAGCGCCTGCACCGCGGAATCGCCTTCCATCACGCCGATGCGCGCGGTGGGCCAACTGAAGGTGAAGTTCGGATCGAAGCCCTGCCCGCCCATCGCGTAGTAGCCCGCGCCGCTGGCGTGATTGATCGTGAGCACGATGCGCGGCACGCTCGCGCACGACATCGTTTCCACCATCTCGGCTCCGGCGCGGATGATGCCTTCGCTCTCGGCTTCGACGCCCGACCATGAATCCGGAAACGTCCTGCACGTAGATGATGGGTGTCCCGGCGCGGTCGGCCAGTTCCACGAAGTAGGCCACTTTGCGCGCGGTTTCGGTATAGATGATGCCGCCGATGCGGGGCTTGAGAAACCCGCGGCGGTTGGCGATCACGGCCACCGGATGGCCATGCAGGCGCGCATTCGCGCAGAGCATTTCCGGCGCGAACTCGGGCTGGAATTCGACGAAATCGTCGCGATCGAAAATGCGCGAGAGTACGTCTTCGATCGCGTAGGGCAGCCGGTGATCGGCGGGCAGCACCGCGTAGAGCCCTTCGGCGGATGTGCGCCGGTTCGGTGGATGGCGGCGCGGGCGGCGGCATGCGGCAATTGCCGGAAGCGCGCGCGAATCATGTCGAGGCAATCGCTCGTCGTTCTTCGCGACGTAATGCGCCACGCCGCTGGTCGCGTTGTGCAGATGCGCGCCGCCGAGCGATTCCTGATCGATCGATTGGCCGGTCGCGCCTTTGACGAGATTCGGGCCGCCGAGCCCCATGAAGCTCGTGTGCTCGACCATGAGGATGACGTCGCTCAGCGCCGGAAGATACGCGCCGCCCGCGATGCAGGGACCCATCACGGCGGCGATCTGCGGCACACGGAGTTTGCGCCGCATCAGCGAATTGTAGAAGAAAATGCGGCCCGCGCCGTACTGGCCGGGGAAGATGCCGTCCTGATAAGGAAGATTGACGCCGGCCGAATCGACCAGATAAACGATCGGCACGCGATTGCGCATGGCGATTTCCTGCGCGCGCAGAATCTTGGTGATCGTCTCCGGCCACCATGCGCCGGCTTTGACGGTGGCGTCGTTGGCGACGATTACGGCCGGGCGGCCTTCGATTTTCCCGATGCCCGTGACGACGCCCGCGGCGGGCGCCTGGCCATCGTATTGGTCGTAGGCGATGAGCAGGCCGATTTCGAGGAAGCGCGCGCCGGGGTCGAGCAGGCGCGGCGATGCGTTCGCGCGCGGTCAGTTTGCCCGCGCGATGCTGTTTCTCGATGCGCTCCGCGCCGCCGCCTTCGCGCAGTTTGTCTTCGAGATGGCGCAGCGTTTCGACGAGATGCCGCATGTGAGCGGTGCGGGCGACGGACTGCGCGGCGTCACTCAACGGGTCTGACGGCATCCATGAATCAGTGTACCTGGACTCACCAGATCCGCTTGATGCCATAACGGTCGAATACGGGGTCGCGGGAGACGATGGGGAGTTCTTCTTCCTGCGCCTGGGCGACCAGAAGCCGGTCGAAAGGGTCGCCATGATGCCGTTCGAGCGAAGCGCAGCGCATGATCTGCCGGAAGCTGATTTCCATCTGCTCGAATCCGTTCAGAGACATCTGGGCGGCGAGATACCGGTCGATGATTCCCGGCAGGCGAAGCTTGCCGAGGCTGACCTTGATCGCGATCTCCCAAAAGCTCGCGTAGCTGACGAAGCAATCGTTCCGCCGTCATCGCGTTGCGGGCTTTCTTCGAGAGTTCGGGGCTGCCCTCGCACCACCAGAGAAACGCGTGGGTATCGAGGAGCACCGGCAACTACATATACTCCGCGAAATCGGCGAGCGGCTCGTCGAAATCGGGCGCCATCCAGATGCCTTTGCCCGTTCCGGGCGTGCGCTTGGCGGGCTTGATCGGCGACGATTTTCACGACAGGGCGATTCTCCTTCGTGACAATGACCGACTCTCCGAGCATCGCCTTCTGGACGATCTCGGAAAAGTGAGCCTTCGCGTCGGCCAGTTTGTAGGGGGCATGTCATGGTCATATTATATGACCATCTCGCCGGAGAATGCAACTCGTTAGGCAACTGCCACCGCCTCGAGTCTTCGGCGCTATCCCGAGCGCAACCCGCAGCTCCTCGTCCAGCCGAAGCGCCATTTCCGGATGTTCCTTGAGATACAAGCGCGCATTTTCGCGTCCCTGGCCGATGCGCTCGCCGCCGATAGCTGAACCACGAGCCGGACTTCTCGACCACGTTCTTCGCCACGCCAATATCGATCAGATCGCCCTCGCGCGACGTCCCTTCGCCATAGAGAATGTCGAATTCCGCCTCTTTGAACGGCGACGCGACCTTGTTCTTGACGACCTTGACGCGTGTGCGGTTCCCGATCACGCTTTCCCCGTCTTTGATGGCGGCGATTCGCCGGATATCGATTCTGACCGAGGAATAGAACTTCAGCGCGCGGCCGCCGGTGGTGGTCTCCGGGCTGCCGAACATCACGCCGATCTTTTCCCGGATCTGATTGATGAACACCATGCAGGTATTGGTTCGCGCGACCATACCCGTCAGCTTTCGCAGCGCCTGCGACATCAGCCGCGCATGCAGGCCGACGTGGTTATCGCCCATTTCGCCTTCGAGTTCGGCCTTCGGAACCAGCGCCGCAACCGAGTCGATCACAGCCACGTCGATCGCGCCGCTCGTCACCAGGGCCGCCGTGATCTCGAGCGCCTGCTCGCCGGTATCGGGCTGCGAGACGAGCAGATTATCGATATCGACGCCGAGTTTGCGGGCGTAAATCGGATCGAGCGCATGTTCGGCATCGATGAACGCGACCACGCCGCCGTTTTTCTGCGCCTGGGCGATCAACTGCAGCGCCAGCGTCGTTTTGCCGGACGATTCCGGGCCGAAGATCTCCACCACCCGGCCGCGCGGAAACCCGCCCACGCCCAGCGCCGCGTCAATCGAGAGGCAGCCGGAAGAGATCACCTGCACCGGAACGGCGTTATTCGCTCCCAGGCGCAGCACCGTTCCTTTGCCGAACTGCTTATCCATCGCCACGAGGGCGAGATCGATCGCTTTCCGCTTTTCCGCTTCCGTCATTTGCTGCCTCGCTTTGACAGCAGTGCCGGATAGAGAGAAACTTCTCACATGAGGTTGGCGATCGCCTGTGCTCTGACTGTTTGCGCCGCCGTTTCCATTGAAGCTCAGGCTCAGGTGGCATCGAGCGGAACGCTGCGTGCTGCATTCCTCGCTTCGAATCCAGTGCAGGGGCGGGTGGACTCGAAGACGGGAGCGGTGAGCGGTCCGGCGGTTGACCTGACGCGCGAATTGGGCAAACGCCTCGGCTTACCCGTTTCGATTGCCGGCGTTTCCGGCATGAGGCCATGGTCGATGGCTTCAAGAGCCACAGCTTCGACATCGTGTTTCTCGCCTACGACCCCACGCGTGCCACAGACGTGGATTTCTCGCAGGTCTACGCGCTTTCCTGGAGCAGTTATATTGTGCCGATGAGTTCTCCGCTCCACGCCGTGGCCGACGCAGACCGGGCAGGCGTCCGCATCGGCGCGGCGACCGGCGATTCCCCGGAACTGTTTCTTTCCCGCAATCTCAAGAACGCTCAGATTCAATCGTTATGCGAATCCGTCCGCCGAGGAGGCTCTGCGCATGCTCGCGGCCGGTGAGATCGATGCTTACGCGGCGAACCGGCAGCGGCTGATCGAAATGGCGGCAAACGCCCCGAACATAAGGGTCCTGCCCGACAATTATTTCGCGGTCAAGCAGGCAATCATCGTTCCGAAAGGCAATGCCGCGGCGCTCGATGTCATCAATCGTTTTCTGGATGACGCGCGAACTTCGGGATTCATTCAGGCGGCCATCGATCGTGCCGGGCTTAAGGGAGCTCTCGATGTCGCGCCTAACTAAATTCGTATCGACACTCGACTCTTCATGGGACGCTTTCCTCGATGAAAATCCTTAAGGCTGGCCTATAAACACGTCACTGGACGATTTGATAGATCACGCCGTCGCCGCCGGCCCCGCCATAATTGGTCGCTCCGTAGACTGTTCCGGACGGCGTTACGGTGACGCCGTAGTAGGGGTTGTGCCCATCCGGTCCCGAGAAGCTATGCAGGGTTGTTTCTGTCCATTCTCCGCCCTGAGTGGTGGGGGGAGTGAGCTTGTACACCATCCCTTTGTTGGAAGCTCCGCCTCGGAAAGTAGCTCCGTAAAGCGCTCCCTCGCTGTCCACGACCAAAGTTCCAACCGGACCGTTCCCGTCTGGCTCGCCAGTGAACGCGTGGAGGGTCTTGAGCGTCCACGCTCCACCGACCTCGGTCGGCGGGTGGAGCGCGAATACGGACCCGTTGCGGACGTCCCTGGTTCCCGGAGTGATTCCGCCGGCGGTGCCATAGAGGACGCCATTCTTCTCGACGAGCAGCGCTGCCTCCGGCCCAGCCGAGGCAGAGGTGCAGTTATAGATAATTGCCTCCGTCCACGGGCCGCCTTGCGAAGCCGGGGGCGTGAGGGAGAATACCGCTCCCGCGTTGAAGGTTCCGCCGGCGGTTGTCGTGCCGTAAAACCCCCCCCCGCTACCCAGCACCAAAGGTCCGTACGGCCCCTGCCCGTCGGAGGGCTGCCCGGTGAAAGTGTGCAGCGTCTGCCCTCCCCAGACAGTCGAGCCTGGCGGTGGAGGGGTAAGCTCGAAAATGGTCCCCATGTTCGAGGCACCCCCGAGCGTGGCGGTACCGAGGAGATTCCCTCCGCTTGCGAGGAGCTGGTTCGGCTCGTACCCGGTAGTCCCGTCGTTGAAGTCGAAGATGGTTGTCGCAAACAGGCCCGACCCTGGGTTGACGGATATCTCGTTGATCGAGCCGCCGTTGGCGGTCCCCGGTCCGAACGTGAAAAGACTCCCGCCTGAAGGGGTGAGGGGGCCACCCATAAAGCCTGGCGCGATTAGCAGCGCGGAGAGCGTCCAAGTGCCACCCGGCTGGGAGGGCGGGGTCAGGCTGAAAAGCATATCCTGCTCTTGGCCTTGAAAGGCCAGGGCGGTCCCGAGAAGGGTCCCGGAGGAGGTGAGCAGCAATGGTCCGTATGTGCCGCCGCCCTCTCCCAGACTATTGGTGAACGTGTATATAGTGTTGAAGGTCTGGGCGCTTACGGGACAGAGCGGGGCTATCGCCAATGCGACGCCTGCGGAGGCTGCGGGGAGCCTCAAGCCTAATCTTGGGATTGGCATAGCGTTCCTAATTGTGATGCGGAAATGGCAGGCCGTCAACACGCATCGTACCGGGCGGCGCGCAGGTGGTCGGCCTCTCGACGTGGCGCCCTAATCTTCGTCCTGCCGAAGCTTCGCGAGCACGCCCAGATCTTCGAGCGTAGTCACATCGCCTTTGACCTCGCCGCCCGCCGCAAGCTCGCGCAGCAGACGCCGCATGATCTTGCCGCTGCGGGTCTTGGGCAGCGAATCGGTAAACCGGATATCGTCCGGCTTCGCGAGCGAGCCGATTTCCTTCCCCACCCAGGTGCGCAATTCAGCCTTCAGCTCATCCGTCGGCTCATTGCCGATCTGCAAAGTCACGAACGCCACAATCGCCGAGCCTTTGATCTCATCGGGCCGCGCCACCACCGCGGCTTCCGCCACGCGCGGATGCGCCACCAGCGCCGATTCCACTTCCATCGTGCTCAGCCGGTGCCCCGAAACGTTGATCACGTCATCCACGCGGCCCATCACCCAGATGTAGCCGTCCTCATCCTGCCGCGCGCCGTCGCCGGTGAAATAAGAGCCCGGAATCTGCGACCAGTACTGCTCCTGATAGCGCTGCGGATCTCCGTAGATGGTGCGCAGCATGGAAGGCCACGGCTTGCGGATCACCAGATATCCGCCCGATCCCGCCGGCACCGGCTTGCCTTCGCGCGTGACCACTTCCACCTTGATGCCCGGCAGCGGCCGCGTGCACGAACCCGGCTTCGTCGGCGTCGCGCCGGGAATCGGGCTGATCATAATCGCGCCCGTTTCCGTCTGCCACCACGTATCGACGATCGGGCAGCGGTCGTGCCCGATGATCGCTCCGGTACCACATCCACGCTTCCGGATTAATCGGTTCGCCCACGCTGCCGAGCAGACGCAGACTCTTCATCGAATGCTTCGCCGGCCAGCTGTTCGCCCAGCCGCATGAACGCGCGGATCGCCGTCGGCGCGGTATAGAAAATCGTGACCTTGTGGCGATCGATCATCTCCCAGAAGCGATCGGGCTGCGGATAGGTCGGGCCGCCTTCATACATCAGAACCGTCGCGCCGTTCTGCAGCGGGCCGTAAACCACGTAGCTGTGCCCCGTGACCCAGCCGATGTCGGCCGTGCACCAGAAAATGTCTTCGTCGCTCAGATCGAAAACCCATTTCGACGTGATGTAGGTGGCGACGGCATAGCCGCCCGTCGTGTGCAGAATGCCTTTCGGCTTGCCGGTGGTGCCGGACGTATAGAGAAGATAGAGCGGATGTTCGGAATCGAGCGGCTCCGCCGGGCATTCATCCGACGCGATCGGCATCAGCTCGTGCCACCAGTGGTCGCGTCCCGGCGTCATGTTCTGCTGCGTGCCGGTGCGCCTGTAAACCAGCACATTGCTGTACCGACGGGCACTGGGCGAGCGCTTCATCGACGGTCGGCTTCAGCTTGATCTCGGCGCCGCGGCGGAAAGTCCCGTCCTGCGTGATCACGCAGGTGCACTGCGCATCGTTGATGCGATCGACCAGCGCCTGCGCGGAGAAGCCGCCGAAGATCACCGTGTGCGGCGCGCCGATCCGCGCGCAGGCCAGCATCGCGATCGCCAGTTCCGGCGACATCCCCATATAGATGGCGACGCGGTCGCCTTTCTTCACGCCGAGCGACTTCAGCACGTTGGCGCACTTCGAAACTTCGGAAAGCAGTTGCTGATAGGTCAGCGTGCGGATTTCGCCCGGTTCGCCTTCCCAGATAATGGCGGCTTTGTTTTTGCGCCAGGTGGCCACATGCCGGTCGAGGCAGTTGTGCGAGAGATTCAGCTTGCCGCCGACGAACCATTTCGCCCACGGGACATTCCAGTCGAGAACCTTCGTCCATGGCTCGAACCAATCGAGTTCGCGCGCGATATTGCCCCAGAAGGTCTCCGGATCGCGGTCGGCTTCCTCGTAGAGCCGCTCGTAATCGGCCATGCTCTTGATGTGCGCTTGCGAACTGAAATCCGAGGGCGGATCGAAGACGCGCTGCTCGTTCAGAGTGGACTGAATGTCGGTTGAAGTTGCGGGTGTCATGCGTGATCATCAGCAATCATACCGGAGGCGGTGTCGGAGGACGCGCGATTTCCGCGCACGCCAGAAACAGGATCAATCCCAGCACCAGAATCGGCGGAATCAGCAGGATCACAATCCCGGAATTCAGCACCCGCGAACGTTCCAGCTGCTGGGCCGCGGCAGTACGGAAACACATCACGCACTGGGCCGACAATACGTGCTCATACGCCCTGCCAGATTCGCGTTCGGCAAATAGAGCGTAATCACCAGCACAATCCACAGCAGATTCAGGAAATGCGAATAGATCGCCACCGCCACCACATCGCGCCGCCGCGTATCGGCCGCCACGAACGTCATCCAGCGAAACGCAGGCGCAGACCGCGATCCAATGCGCGCCGGTAAGCGCCAGAAACGTGCCGCCGAACGATGGTCTTCGGACCCAGCCCGACCAGATAAACCAGCCGCACCCACTCCACGACTTCCAGAAACAGGAACGTCAGCCAGCTCGCAATCCCCACCGCGATCCAGCGCACCGCCGGTTCCTGATCGTCGAGCTTCGCCGCGCGCGACGCCATCTCCAGCGTCGCGCTGCCGGACACCGCGAACATCGTCAGCGCCGCCACCATCAGCAGCGAAGCGAAATGGAACGGCGTCGGCCATTCCTCCGAAACCCAGCGCAGGTAAAACATCACGGCCAGCAAGCGCCGCGAAAAATGCCGCGTGTGCCGCGATGATCCAAAGCGCGCCGCGCCGCGTGCGCGTTGCGTAATAATCCGCGAGAAATGCTTTCATGCCCAAAACACGAACAGTCCCATGATCCCCAGCCACATCACGTCGAGAAAATGCCAGAAGATCGCGCTCACGTCCACCATCGTGCGGCGGCTCGGGCCCAGCTCATATCGAAGCGCGCGATATTCCACGTACATCACCGCGCCCAGCGCCCCGACCACGTGCGCGGCATGCGCCCAGGTCATCAGATAAAAGAACGCGCTGCTCGGGATGGCCCCTCAGGTAAAATCCGCGATGCTGCCAGTTGCACCCAGGCGACTACCTGGCCCGCCAGAAACAGCGTCCCGAGCAGCGGCGCCCGCCGACCAGAACCAGTTGAACGCGACGCGCTTGCCGTTGCGCAGAAGCCTGCGGCCCATATCGATAGCGATGCTGCTCAGGATCAGCGCGCCCGTGTTCCACCAGAGGATGTGCGGCAGCCCGATGTGTCCCCAATCGTTGTTCAGTCCCCGCCGTACCACCATCGCGCTGACGAACGACGCGAACGTCATCATGCTCGCGCACATCAGCACGATGATGCCGGTGATGGACGCCTGGCGGGAGCTGCCGGGAACGGGCCGGTCGCGGTCTTCGCCGCCGCCACCGCCCGGAGGCAGGTCGGGCGCCGTCGGCGGCGGTCCGCCGAGATTCGACTGGGTCAGCGTCCTGGGCACAACTCAGTATCTCTCAGTCATCCGGCCTGCAGGGCTGGCAGCCTGGTAACATTGGAAATCGTGTTCAAGCGGGTGATCTGGATCGTTCTCGACAGCGTCGGCGTTGGCGAGATGCCCGATGCCGCCGCTTATGGAGATGCGGGCAGCGACACGCTCGGCAACATCGTTCGTCAGCGCGGACTCGACGTCCCGAATCTCTGCCGTCTGGGCCTCGGAAATCTGAAGCCAATCGCCGGGACTGCCGAAGTCCGACGCGCCCGAAGGCGCTTACGGCCGCTGCACGCTCGCGTCTCCCGGCAAAGACACGACCACCGGCCACTGGGAGATGGCCGGAATCCATCTGGCGAAGCCGTTCCCGCTTTTTCCGCACGGATTCCCGCCGGCTGTGATGGACGAGTTCGAGCGCGCAGATCGGCCGTTCCGCCATCGGCAACAAAGCCGCGTCCGGCACCGAAATCATCAAGGAACTCGGCGAAGAGCACATGCGCACCGGCTCGCCGATCGTCTACACCTCGGCCGACAGCGTCTTCCAGATCGCCGCGCATGAGGAAGTGATTCCGCTTTGGGAACTGTACCGGATGTGCGAAATCGCGCGCGACATTCTGCGCGGCCCGTATGAAGTGGGCCGGGTGATCGCGCGCCCGTTCGAAGGCGAGCCGGGCGAATTCAAGCGCACGCCGAACCGGCACGATTACGCCGTGCCGCCGCCGAAAGGCATGCTGCTCGACAAACTCGCGGACCGGAAGGTCGACGTCTACAGCGTCGGCAAAATCTTCGATGTGTTTCTCGGGCGCGGCATCAACGATCACGTCCAGACGAAGAGCAACGCCGACGGCATGGCGAAGACGCTCGACGCGATGAAGGCAGTTCGACGCCGGCCTCGTCTTGGTGAATCTGGTCGATTTCGATCAGCAGTACGGGCATCGCAACGACGTGGAAGGCTACGCGGGCGCGCTCGAAGAGTTCGATCGCTGGCTGCCGGCGTTTCGCCGCGCCATGCGGCCGGACGATCTGGCGATCCTAACCGCGGACCACGGCTGCGATCCGACCACTCCATCGACCGATCACAGCCGCGAATACACGCCGCTGCTGGTCTTCGGACCGAAGGCGCGGGCCGGAGTCGACCTCGGACTGCGCGCCACGCTCAGCGACATCGGGCAGACCGTCGCGGAGAATTTCGGCACGTCGATTGAGAAAGGAACCAGCTTCTTAAGCGCAATCTTATGAGAAAACCCCAATGAGACGGGCAATGATGGCCGGCAACTGGAAAATGTACAAGACTCCGGCTGAGACGCATGCGTTTTTCGAGGCATTCAAGCCGCTCGTGGCCGACGCGACGCATTGCGACATCGTGATCTGCCCGCCGTTTCCCAATCTCCCGGCGGCGGTGCAGGAAGCGGCGGGACCAACATCGGCATCGGCGCGCAGAATCTTTACTGGGGCAAAGAAGGCGCGGTGACCGGCGAAGTTTCGGGCCACATGCTGCAGGCGGTCGGATGCACGTCCGTCATCATCGCGCACAGCGAGCGCCGGCAGTATTTCGGCGAAGCGAGCCGGACGTGGTGCGCAAAACACAGGCCGCGCTCGAGTACGGATTGACGCCGATCGTCTGCGTGGGCGAGCGTCTCGACGAACGGGAAGGGAACAGGACGGAAGAGGTCCTCGCCGAACAGTTCGACGGCGGACTGTCGCCGCTTACCCCCGAACAATTCGCGAAGATCGTGATCGCCTACGAGCCGGTCTGGGCCATCGGCACCGGAAAAACGGCCACGCCCGAGATGGCGGCCGAAGCGCATCGTTTCATCCGGGGCAAAGTCGCCGGGAAGTTCGGCGACGAGCCTGGCATCGGGCGTTCGCATTCTCTACGGCGGCAGCGTGAAGCCGGACAACGTCGGAGAATCTGATGGCCGAAGAAGAGATCGATGGCGCGCTGGTGGGCGGCGCAAGCCTCGACCCGAAGTCATTCGCGTCAATCGTGAAATATTAGCCGGCTGCGAGCAAGGGCGATTACAGACGAGCCAACAGTTCGAGGACGGCACGGAAGGGATTCATTGGCGCCGGCTTCATCGCCACCGGATGCCCCTTCGCAATGGTAGTGACCGTGGCGGTCCCGGTGCCCGGGTAAACACCCATGAAACTGAGAGTGTCGCCTTTCTGGATCAGGGTTTGCAGTTGCGCCCGAGTGTAGGTGGAACCCGTGTTGGAGATGTAATTCTGACTCGAAGGCTGATACAGGAGCCCGCTCACTACCCCGTTCAGGGTTCCGTTGGCGATCAGGTCGCAACTGCCTGCCGCCGCCTGACTCTGTAGCGTGGCCCATTCGCTCTGGACCGTCGAATTGGTAACCATTGCCGAGGTCATTGTGCGCGTGTAGCCAACGGCCGGGGCCGTGCCCGTGTCGAAACTCAGCATGAACGCACTCATGTCCAGGGTTTCCTGCGCGCTGTACAAACTGAAAATCGACGCGGTGAAAAAACCCTGATTACCGGAAACGTAGCCGTCATGATCGAGCCCGAAACCGTCGATTACGGACACGCCGCCCTTGTATCCCTGCGCATTTCGTAATTGCTTCTGATAGATGTTCCTCAGTTGGGGGTTTTTGAGAGGCTGGGGGTCGTTGGAGTTGGGTGCACCCGCGGGCGCGATCAGCAGATTCGTTCCCGGAGCGCCGTTGGTTTCCAGATGGCAGGCGTTGCAGGTCTGAGGTGTCGTATTGATGGTGGTCAGCTGCAGGGTCATAAAATCCGTCTGGCCCGTTACAGCGTTCCCGCCGCTCAGGGATGTCGGATAAGTGCGGTTCAGGTTCTCGTTCGGGTTCGGCATGAAGAGGATACTGTTCACGAAGGCCGTATAGAGGTTCATGTCCTCGGTGGACAACTGCGGGCCGCCCATCAGCTGGGTGAAAGCGGGGTTGAAAGCCTGAAAATTCGCGTGGTCGCCGCGCCAGTGATACGGCGCAAGGCCCTGCAGACCCTTGAGCGTCTGCGTCGTCATGGCGCCCTTCATCGGATGCATCTGGAACGAACTGCTGCCCTGAACCACAGTCTCCATACTTCCGCTGGGATCTCCCAGATCCCAGGCGAGGTGATCCATGTCGGCATCCACATGGCAGGAAGCGCACGCACCCGTGCCGCTGCCCGACAGCTTGGCGTCGTAGAGGAAGCCGCGCCCCGCGGCGATCACGGTCGGGGTCGGGTTGGTCCCCGCCGATATTTCGGACAGAACCGTTTGCGATGTGGTGCTGACGACGGAAATGGTGTCGCTCAGCTTATTGAGTACATACAGAACACTGCCGGGGGCATCGAGAGCCAGGCCGCGGGGACCGCGCTTCCCCGTGGAGTTCACGGTCGAGCCGGTCGCGTTGGGGTCGATTTCGATGAACCCGAGCACTGTTCCGCTGGTATTCACCTTCGCCACGCGGTCCGTTCCGAATGCGGCCACCCACATGAAGCTTCCGCCGGGATCGAAGGCCACGGCCGTGGGCTGAGCAAGCGCGATGGCGATGGCGGCGGGATTGGGCAGAACTGAGTAGTTGATGGTGGGGTTGAGGTCGTGCGGTGTGATCGTGCCCGTCGACACCTGAATCTTCGTGACGCGATTGTTCACCCAGTGGCCCTGCAGAGCTGTCTCGAAGTGGGTCAGATTGAGAGCATCGGTGTTCGCGACCCACAGATCGCCGGTCACAGGGTTCACGCCCAGGCCCAGATTGATCGTTCCGGTGCCGGAGTAATAGCCGGCCAGCGTGGGAGTGCTTCCTGTGTTGATGATGGCGACGCTGTTGTCCGGCATGGTGTAATTCAGATCCGCGACCCAGTTCGGATCGCTGGCGCTGATAATCAGCCCGACTTGGGGAGGAGTGGGCAGCGCGGTATTAAAACAAGTAGGGCTGTTGGTGGTGCCACAGGCGGGAGGGATCACCGGGGGCGGCGCTTTGGTGTTGGGTATCAGCGTGGTGCCATTGCCCCCGATCGCAAAAGCCGCGTATACCTTCGTACCATCGGTACTAACGGCCAGGGCGCGCGGATTTCCGCCGAACAGGGGAATCGTCGTTACAGGAGCATGGGTGGTCACGTTGTAAGTGGCGATCTGGTTGCTCCGCGAAACGGTCACATACGCCAGACTGCCTGCGAAGACCACATCCATGGGTTCAGGCGATGCGTAAATCGTATCCGTAACCAGACCCTGCGAAACCGATACCACGCTGATGGTTCCGGAAAGCTGATTCACTACCCACACCTCATCGTCTGTCAGCGGATTGACGGAAACAGGCACCAATCCCACAGGAATCTCTGCTATGAGCACCGGGCTCTTAGGTGAGGTGATATTGAAGACGGAAAGAGAGTTATTGGGAGTATTGACCGCATAGAGGCGAGTCCCGTCCGCCGACATTCGGATCGGGTTTGTTTGGGATCCCTCGAAATTGGCAAACGAGGAACCAGTTTGGGCGGACACGCCTTTCATGGCCCATGGCGCTATTGCCCCTGCGATCAGGCATACCGCGACACCTGACGCGATTCGAACTCTCAAGCTCAAAACCTTCACTGGAACAACCCTCCTTGGCCGTGCTGAGGTTTTTACCGGCGCAGAACCGCGATTAACTATCTGGCGGCCTTTCATGTACTAAAGTAAAACTGCTACAGGTTATCACGGAGGCGGCATCGAGGCAAGCAATCTTACGATTCCTGCTGTTGAATTTGATGGGCTTATTGCGCGTTGGAGGGTTAGCTTTCAGATAGACTTAATCTTCTTAATCTGTTACTAAGAGGCTGATCGAAAGATCGCGCTGTGGTTACACCGTTTGCGTGCCTCGTCGACAATCGTGTCGACGCTTGCCCCATGGACGAAATACGCGCGGCGTACTTCTGAAAGGACCGACTTAGCCGAACGATAATTGCGATAAATCGACATCGGGCCGGATTCGGGTCAAGGCCGCGATCGACAAAAGAGGTTTGTCTCTTCGATGTCAAATCCATCTCTGATTTGCCAAACGCGGAAATCCTCTCCACGGCAATGGTCTCGTCTTTTCCCCGGCGACGAGGGCGCTAAACTATCGCTTGACCTCAGATCCGCTCGTTCGCATCGAAGACCTCGCGAAGGTCTACCGCTCCGGCGATAAGGAACTTGTGATTTTTCGCGGTCTTTCCCTCGAAGTCGAGCCGGGCGAACAGGTCGCCATCATCGGCGAAAGCGGCGCCGGAAAAAGCACGCTGCTTCACCTGATCAGCGGACTCGACACTCCCACCGAAGGGGCGATATACTACAAGCATAAAAATATTACGGATCTTTCCGAACCCGAGCGCTCGGAATTCAGAAATCGCGAGATCGGGTATGTATGGCAGCTGCATCATCTGTTGCCGGAGTTTTCGGCCATGGAGAACGTGAGTATGCCGCTGCGGATTCGGGGAGTCAGCGCCGCGGGAGCATCCGCGAAAGCGTTGGCGGGTCTCGATGAGGTTGGGTTGGTGAACCGCGCCGAACATCGCGCCGGGGAACTTTCGGGAGGGGAGCAGCAGCGCATCGCCATCGCGCGCGCCCTCGCCGCCGATCCTTCGTTACTGCTCGCCGACGAGCCGACGGGCAACCTGGACGAGCGCA
Organism: Terriglobia bacterium; assembly: GCA_963764845.1. Taxonomy (GTDB): domain Bacteria; phylum Acidobacteriota; class Terriglobia; order Bryobacterales; family Bryobacteraceae; genus BOG-234. The sequence continues at coordinate 156,185 of CAVXUE010000006.1, forward strand.
CCGGCGAGATGATTTTCGATTTGCTCGGGGATCTTCGGAAACGGCGTAACCTTACGTCGATCCTGGTCACTCATAATCTTCAGTTTGCCCGGCAGTGCGACCGGGTGTTAAAGCTGGAGGGAGGAGCGCTTTGCAGCGCGTAAAAAGCAATGCGCGCTCTGCAGCGCGTAAAAAGCAATGCGTGCTGTCGGGCGCGTAGAGTTTTGCGGCGGGTTTTGCAACCATCGGGGGGCAGCGAGTATCTTTAAATAGAGAGCGGTGCGGTAAGGGAGTATCCAAACCAAATGTTTGAGCGTTACACGGAAAAAGCGCGGCGCGTCATCTTCTTCGCACGGTATGAGGCCAGCCAGTTCGGCAGCCCGTACATCGAAACCGAGCATCTTCTGCTCGGCCTGCTGCGGGAAGACAAGCAACTTGCCAACCGGTTTCTGCGGTCGCACGCGGCTGTGGATTCCATCAGAAAACAAATCGAAGGACACACCACCGTTCGCGAGAAGGTGTCGACTTCGGTCGATCTTCCGCTCAGTCACGAGTGCAAGCGCGTGCTCGCATACGGGGCTGAGGAAGCGGAGCGCCTGAATCACAAGCACATCGGCACCGAACACCTTCTGCTCGGGCTGCTGCGCGAAGAGAAGTGCTTCGCCGCGGAGATTCTGCATGAGCGCGGCCTTCGCTTGTCCACCATTCGCGAAGAACTGCAGCGCTCGCAATCGGAAAAGGTTCAGACCAACCGCCCCAAGGAAAGCTCGCTTCTCGCCGAGTTCTCGCGCGACCTCACCCAGGCCGCGATGGATAATTCGCTCGATCCGCTCATCGGGCGCGATTACGAGCTCGAGCGCGTGGTGCAGATTCTCTGCCGCCGCACCAAGAACAATCCTGTTCTGATCGGGGAGCCGGGCGTTGGCAAGACAGCCATCGTGGAAGGCCTCGCCCAGAAGATCGCGGAAGGCGACGTGCCTTCGTTCCTCGCCGACAAACGAATCCTTGCGCTCGACCTCTCGCTCATCGTCGCGGGCACCAAGTATCGCGGCCAGTTTGAAGAGCGCCTCAAAACGATCATGAAGGAACTGATGGAAAATCAGAACGCCATCATCTTCATCGACGAATTGCACACGCTGGTGGGAGCGGGGTCGGCCGAGGGGTCGCTCGATGCCGCCAACATTCTCAAACCCGCTCTGTCACGAGGGGAAATTCAGTGCATCGGCGCCACCACGCCAAGCGAATTCCGAAAGTCGATCGAGAAGGACCGTTCGCTCGAGAGGCGTTTCCAGGCCGTGAAAGTCCCGCCGCCCAACGAAGCGGATGCGGTGAAGATCATGTACGGCATCAAGGACCGCTACGAGAAATTTCATGCCGTCAGCTATACCGACGACGCCATCGAAGCGGCTGTTTTCACTTCAAACCGGTATATTCCCGATCGTTTCCTGCCCGACAAGGCAATCGATCTGATCGACGAAGCGGGTGCGCGCGTCAAACTGCGCCAGACGACGCTCCCGAGCGATCTGGCTGACATCCAGAAGCGCATTAAGTTCATCGTGCACCGCATGGAGAACGCCATCGCGAACCACGAGTTCGAGAAAGCGCGTTTTTACTCGGATGAAGAGCGGAAAGAGCGCGAGAACATGCGCCAGCTCCGCGAGAAATACAATCTCGACGATTCCTCGACGGGCGTGGTCACCAAAGAAGATATTGAAGACGTAGTCGCTCGCTGGACCGGCGTTCCCATGACCTCGATCAAAGAGGAGGAAATCGCCAAGCTGCTCCGCATCGAAGACGAACTGCACACGCGCATCATCAGCCAGGAGAAAGCCATCTCGGCCCTCGCGCGGGCTATTCGCCGCTCGCGCGCCGGTCTGAAAGCCTCCGGCCGTCCCGCGGGATCGTTCCTGTTCCTCGGGCCCACCGGCGTCGGTAAAACCGAAGTCGCCCGCGCCCTCGCCAACTTCCTGTTCGGCAGCGAGAAAAGCCTGATTCGCTTCGACATGTCCGAGTTCATGGAGAAACATTCGGTTTCGAAGCTGATCGGTTCGCCCCCCGGATATGTCGGTTACGAGGAAGGCGGCCAGCTGACCGAGCGCGTCAAGCGGTCGCCCTATTCGATCATTCTTCTCGATGAAATCGAGAAGGCGCATCCGGATATTTTCAACATCCTGCTGCAGGTTTTTGAAGACGGCCAGTTGACCGACGGACTCGGCAACCAGATCGATTTCAAGAACACGATCATCATCATGACCTCCAACCTCGGCGCGCGCTTCCTCGAAAAGCGCGGCCATCTGGGCTTCCAGGCGCCTCAGGTCGAGGGACAGGCGTCGAAGGTTGAGGATCAGGTTCGCGGCGAAGTGAAGCGGGCGTTCAATCCCGAATTCCTCAATCGTCTCGACGACATCATCCTCTTCATGTCGCTCACCGATGAAGATCTGATCAAGATCATGCATCTGCTCGTCGAGCAGATCAACAAGAATCTGGAGACGAAGCAGATCAGGATTCATCTCGAGGACGACGCCGCGAGATACATTCTCGAGAAAACGTGCGGCGACCGCAGCTACGGGGCTCGTCCGTTGCGGCGGGCGCTGCAGAAGTACATCGAAGACCCACTCTCGGAAGCACTCATTCAAGGCAACCTGCCGAGGCCTTCGGAGTTGGATATTTTTCTCGGCGACACGGGCATCTACTATCGCCTCGCGAATCAGCCGGAACCGGTCGCGGTCACTGCCGGAGACGGCGAACCCGAAGCGGAGCCCGTGAAGTCGCCCAGTATCCCTCTATACACGTTCTGATGGAATAGCCAACGTCCCCTGCGGGTGGAATCCCCCCATCCGCAGGGGGTGGTAGTTTTTCTGTCTGAAAAATCTGCAGCGGAGAGTCGCGTTTTGCAAACGCAGGGAGAAGAGATCTACTGAATGAAACCGACCGGCTCCAGGCAGAAGTGCGACTGATCGCGGACAGGAATCAGGCTCGCGGCTTTTTCGATGGCGGCGCTCAAGCCGAGATCGTAGGCGAGAATACCCAGTTGTTCCCCACTTGCTTTATGGTATTCAACAATCTGAAACCGTAATGTCATGGGATCGATCGCGCCTCCGTTGATGGCTTCGTTACGAATCGATTGAAGGTCCGGCAGCGGCAGTGTGGAGGAACCGGGATTGTTCATACACCTATCTAATGCAGTTGCAGGGCCGAACGTTTCATTCAAAATCGTTATTGGACCGATTGCCCTGGGCTCGTCATCTGCTTCAACAGAGTGACGGTACTCTCCCGCACTTTTGGTATTTCGCCGGCGCGTCCTCGTCCGCCATGACCCAGCGCCATGTCCAGAGCGGTCCGCCCTTGTCTATCCTTTGCCGACAGATTCGCTCCGTTCTCAGCGAGAAACTTCACCACCGGATCCGAAGCCATCGCCGCGAAGTGAAGCGCGGTCTCTCCGGCATCGTTCGCGGCATTCACGTCCACTTTCTGTTCCGCAAGAATTCTCACGGCCTCCAGCATCGCGGGTTCGGTCGCATATTCTTTCGCGAACACGCCGAGGCCGTGACCCAGGCCGGCGGCCAGCATGAGCGCCGTAGTGCCATTCTTCTGCCGGATTGCCGGATCGGCCCCGTTGGCGAGCAGCAACTGCATCGCGGCCACATCGGCGTTTCGCGCGGCGCGCATCAACGGAGTGCTCCCCTGGCCGAGATTTCCATCGCCGGGAGTGTGAGCCCGATAGAGCGTGGGCGTCCGGAGTTGCGCGTTCACCTGCGCTCCATGGCGCAGCAATATCTTCATCAGATCGATCGCATTCGATTCGTCGGAGAACGTCCGCGAAGGCCGGCCATAGACCTCGCCCAGAGTACTCATATCCGCCGCGGCATAGAGTGCCGCCATGCCCGCGCTGTCCGCGATATTGGGATCCGCGCCCTTGTCCAGCAGCATCACGGCAGTGTCGTAATGGGCATTGATGATTGCGAGGACCAGCGCTGTCGTTCCATCCGGGTCGGTCAGGTTCAGGTCGGCGTGCGCATCGGCCAGAACTCTCGCGGCGGCGAGAGAGCCCTGACGCGCGGCGTACATAAGGGCCGTCCAGCTCCCGTGGGGAAGGATGGTCATGACGCCCTCGAGGCCAAACCGGTCTTTCGAATATTCGAGCGGATTCGATCGGCCGTTCACGTCGGCGCCGTGATCGATCAGGACCTTCGCCGCATCCGGATGATTCTCGGCGGCCGCCCACATCAGCGCGGTCTCGCCGTAGCTGGTCTCTCTTGCTTTCACATCGGCGCCGTGCGCGAGTAAAGCTCTCACGGCATCCGGACTCCCCGTGCGCGCCGCGGTCATCAGGACCGTCTGCCCGCCAGGCAGAGCCGCGTTCGCATCCGCGCCCGCCTTCAAAAGCGTTTCGATCATCGCCGTATTTCCGTTGGTCGCCGCAAGAGAAAGTGGAGTGACGCCATAACGATTCGCCGCCTTCGGGTTCGCTCCCGCCCGCAGGAGCGCCGCACGGCCTTAAGATCGTCTTCGCGGACAGCCCGGTGCAGCGCGGTCGTCCCATCAGCCTCCGGGCGATTCACATCGCTGGCGCCAGCCGTCAGCAGGCTCACCACCACCACGGCTATGCCGCAGGCATTCCAGTAGACACGCACGAGTTCATTCTATTTCAACGGATGGTATGATTTCGCCTTGATTGCCAAGCCCATGATTGCCAAGCCCACGATTGCCAAGCCCACGATCGCCAAGCAATGGTACAGGCAGTTGTGGGCGCAGGTTCTGGCCGGGATGGTCGCCGGAATCCTGCTGGGAGTGCTCCGGCCCAGGCTGGGCGCGCAACTGCAGCCGCTGGGAGACGCGTTCATCAAGGCGATCCGCATGCTGATCGCGCCGATCTTTTTCTCACAGTTGTCCACGGAATGGCGCGGATGCGGGATATGGCGCGCGTCGGGCGGGTGGCGATCAAGGCCATCATTTACTTCGAAGTCCTGACCACGGTCGCCCTCGTCATCGGTCTTCTCGCGGTCAACATCCTGCAGCCGGGCAAAGGGATGAACGTCGATCTGTCTCACGTCGACAGTTCCGCGGTGGCGCAGTACACAAGCCAGACCCAGCACCAGACGGTTGCGCAGTTTCTGATCAACATCATTCCGCAGACACTGGTGGGAGCGTTTGTCGGATGGAAATGTATTGCAGGTACTGCTGGTCTCGGTGTTATGTCGGATTTGCCCTGACGAGACTCGGCGAGCGCGGGACGGCCCTTGATCGAACTGATCGAAGTCGCTTCCCATGTGTTGTTCGCGGTCGTCGGGATCGTGATGTGGGCCGCGCCGATCGGAGCATTCGGCGCCATCGCGTTCACCGTCGGCCGATTCGGCGCCGGGATCGCTGGTGCAATTGGGAAAACTGCTGGGCGATTTCTATCTCACGTGCCTGGTGTTCGTGTTCGGCGTGCTTTGGCCGGTTTGCGCGTGGGCGGGATTCAGTTTGCCGAAGCTGCTGCGGTATATCCGGGAGGAACTGCTGATCGTTTTCGCCACCACATCGTCGGAAACAGTATTGCCGCGCATGATCGCGAAGGCTGGAGGACCTGGGGTGCGAAGAGAGCGTCGTGGGACTGGTGATTCCGACCGGCTATTCGTTCAATCTGGACGGCACGTGCCTCTATCTTGCGACGGCCAGCGGTATTTCTGGCGCAGGCGACCAACACGCCGCTCGACATCCGGCAGCAACTCGGGCTGCTCGCCGTTCTGCTGCTGACTTCAAAAGGCGCGGCGGGAGTGGCGGGCGCGGCGTTTGTCGTACTGGCGGCGACGCTATCGACCGCCGGCACGATCCCGGTTGCGAGCGTGGCCCTCATTCTTGGCATTCACCGCCTGATGTCGGAAGGATTGACGCCGACGAATCTGATCGGCAACGCGGTAGCCACAATCGTGGTGGCGAAATGGGAAGGCGCGCTCGACGAAGAGAAGCTTCGCCGCGCATTGAATTTCCCCCTGGACGGCCTTATTCCTTGACCTTAAGCTGCGACCGGTTTTCCTCGATGAAAGCTTTGATCTGATCGGCAATGCCGAGGAGTTTCGTCCACTGCTCCTGATAGAGGGTGACCGGAAAACGGCCCGAGTCCGTAGACCGAAACCGCGCCTTTCTCGCTGACTTTCATCGATATGGCGCTGTTCCGCCTTTGTTTGAGCGTCTCGTTTTCGGCTCTTAATCGCGCCAGTTCCGCCTGGACATCTTCGTCTGCCATGGTTTGCTCCTCGACCGCACTGAAGTATATCAGGGGTCCGCAACAGATGTTTGACACCCGCGCCGGCCAAATGTAGCATCGAAACGTTCCCTATGAGCACTCGACGATTCATTCGCTTCACAGTCCCGCTGACTCTGCTGCTCGCGGCAGCCATTTCGGGCTCCCGCCCAGCAGAAGGTTCCGTTTCAGAACGATGTGCCGGTGGCGCCGACCGGTCTGGCGGCCCGTCCGTTGCCGGATAGGCCCGTCGAATTCGATACGGCGGAAGGGCAGAAGATCCGCGTGGTTGCGGTGACGAAGGCGCTCGAATATCCGTGGAGCCTGGCGTTTCTGCCGGATGGCAGCATGCTGGTGACCGAGCGCGCCAACCGTCTGCGCATCATCCGCAACGGCGTGCTCGATCCGAAGCCGATCTGCCGGCACACCCGGCCGCATACTTCTACGGCGAGTCCGGCGCGCCGGGCGCGGTCCACGGCTATATGGATATCGCGCTCGATCCGAAGTTCGCGGACAATCAGTTCGTTTACCTGACCTACACCAAGCCGATTGACGAAAAACGCCGCACCACGGCGCTCGCGCGGGGACGTTGGGACGGGCAAAAGATCGTCGGGATGAAGGATATTTTTCTGCTGGATGAAGCGGGAACCTCGCGCATCGCGTTTCGGCAGCGATGGCATGTTGTACATGACGACCACCGGGAAAGATCCGCAGGATCCCAATACGCTGGGTGGCAAAGTGCTCAGGCTGCGCGGCGACGGCAGCATCCCGAGCGACAACCCATTCGTTGGACAAGCCGGGAAACGAGCGGAGGTGTACACGCTGGGCCATCGCAGCTCGCTGGGTCTTGCGGTGAATCCTGGCACGGGAGAAATGTGGCTGAACGAAAATGGGCCGAACGGCGGCGACGAGATCAACATCCTGAAACCGGGCCGCAATTACGGCTGGCCGATCGTGAGTTACGGGCGCACCTATCAGGGGCCGTGGCAGTCCGCGCCTCCGGGACATGCCGGATTCGAGCCGCCGATCGTGTACTGGGTGCCGTCGATCGCCGTGTCGGGAATGGCGTTCTACACCGGAGACAAATTCCCCAAGTGGAAAGGCGACGTGTTCGTCGGGTCGCTGCGCACGGGAGAGATCCCGGGCACCGGCCATCTGGAGAGGATTCTTTTTAACGAGAAAATGGAAGAGTTGCGCCGCGAGGCTTGCTGCGGGAATTACGGCAGCGAGTCCGCGACGTGCGCCAGGGACCGGATGGGCTCCTGTATCTGTTGACGGACGAAAAGCAGGGCGCGCTACTGCGGCTCGAGCCGGGCAAAGTAGCGGGCTATCCCCGAGTCTGAAGTTGCGTGCATTCGTGGCGTACGCTCTCAGCGTGCCGCGTCGAGACTCTCTCGACGCTTCTTTTTTACTTGGGCATGGCCTGCATCCTCGCTCTTGCAGCAAGGGCTATTCAGCTCGCGATGAGTGCCGGCAAACCCTACTCTTCGCGGCTCATTTGCTTTTCACGTTCTTCAGAATGACCGGCAGGGCATCGTAATTCTCCAGAGCCAGGATCTTAGCCGCGCTGTCCGGGGTTACCTTTCCGCTAAGCGATGCCTTGCCCTCGCCTTCGCCTTTGGCATTCAGGCGTAGCTCGATCACCGAGAATTCGTACGGAGCGGGAATCGCGGGGCCAGTGGGACTCCACAGAGAGTTCGTGTTCCCGAGACGCCGCTCGGTAATCAGGATGATGCGGTCGTTGCCCTCCGCTCCCGCCACTCTGCCGGCGTAGCGCAGCGCATATCCGGCCACTTCCGAAGACCACAGATACCCGACAGTGGGCGCCTGTTCGAGCGCCGCCGCCAACGTACTCTCCGGCGTCGGGGGCGGTGCAGCTTCTTCGCCTCCGCGGCCCCCACGGCCTCCGCCGCGCCCGCCACGGCCTCCGCCACGCCCGGCGCGTCCGGGAGCGTTATTGGTCATTTTCCACGCCGACATCAGTTGATCGCGCTCGGCATCGGTCGACCAGCGCAGCACATCGATCCGGATGGCGTCGGGCGCACCGCTCACATTCGCGCTCGTAGCTGTCAAATGAAGCCCGGGAGCCTGCGCAAACGCCAGTGCCGCGGCCAGTGCCATTCCACTCAGCAGAATTCTCATTTGCTTTGTTTCTTCCCCAAACTCTTCCCAGCCACTCTACCAAGCGCTCCCGTTCCTCGCCGGCCGTACTGGCGGAGTTAATGGCCGTCGAAGTGATCGTGCATCGCTTTCTGTTCTTCGTGCTGCTTATCCTTTTGCACGGCGGTGGCTTTTTTGCGGGCGACGCTGAGGCTTGCCTGTCTGGTGGATTCCGAACTGACCGCATACGCCGAAATGAGCTGTTCCAGGTCCTTGTTCGCGCAGGCGGGACATTCCGCGGCGGGTGACGTGGACAGAAGCAGGTATTCAAAGCGGTGTCCGCATTGCCGGCATGCGTATTCATAGATGGGCATGTTCGAAGTCTATAGCATCAGCCAGCGGTCCGGCCGCCGCCTGAAACACCGCCGGCCCGATGCGCCCCGATCCCGCTGGCGAGGCCCGCGATCCACGCCGCGGCCATCACGTTGGCGGGGATGTAGAACTGGAAATCAACCAGACTGTGGACCGCAATTCCAACCAGGGACACGCCGCACGCGATTGCGATCAGACGCCGGCTCTCGTTGGTTTCGCCGCGGGCGACGGCGAAGGTGTTCCTGATCGTTAATGCGCCCAGGGCGATCACCGGCAGAAACCCGATAACGCCCAGTTCGGCGAAAAGCTGAAGGTAATCGTTGTGCGCGAAGTCGACAAGTGCGAGCGGTGTTGCGGCGCGATATTTTTGTACAGCGGAGGCGAACGTCCCGAGACCGCACCCAAAGACAGGATAGTGTGCGATCAACTTCACAGAATCCTTCCAGATCTGCAGACGGACCTCTGAGGTAAGCCCTCCTTCGAATCGCGTGACCAGCGTGAACGGCGCGGCGAGAACCAGGAGCGACAAACCCGTCGCGGCGGAAAGCGAGGCGATGACGAACCGGTTGCGGCGGGAACCGGGCACCAGCACGCCCAAAATCGTGATCGCCAGACCAGCCACCACCAGGCTCATGCGGGATGCGGTGTAAAGGAGTCCGGCCAGGATCAGGGCGGAGCACGCGAGCAGGGCACATACAAGAACGGCCTTGCTCGCGGACTCTGTCCCCTTGCGCCTCGCGCGGCGGAACGCGATCGGGATCAGGACCAGCGACAGCGGCAGCGTCATCTCCAGCAGACCCCCGAGATGCCCGTGGTTGGCATAGGTTCCCGTCGCATACCCTCCGGTTTCGAAATGCTGTACCAGACCTATGGATGACTCGACCGATGCAACGGCCAGCAGAGGCAGCACAAGCAGCCAGGGGCGCTGTATCAACTGGAAGGCGAAGTGCCGGATGAGGAAGAAAATCTGCAGGTAAGCCAGTAATCTCAACAGATGAGCGAAGGTGATTTGCGGCGATACGCTGAGCGCTGCAAAACGAATCGGGTGAATCGGATCGAGGGCCCGCGCAATCCCGGCGCGGTTCGGAGAAAGAAACAGGAGCCAGCCGGCGGGGAGCGGCAAGAGCTGAAATCCAACGTACCCGATAACCGCGGCGGCGAGGATGGACGACACGGGAGAAAGGCCCGGGGCCGAGGGTAACGCGCTGCCCGAAAGCCACACGGCGAAGGACAAAAGACAGAGCGCGGCGAGCGTGAGACTCCATTCCCGCGGAGTGACTCCTCCATACTGAAAAACGGTAAAACCGAAGACAAGCGTCAGAAGAAGGAGGAAGACTTGGTTGCGCACTCTTGTTGAGGCTATCGGCTATCGGCTCTTTTCGTAATACCTGGAGTAATCGTATACGGAGTAGTAACCGGCGAGTTTTGGGTTCCAGTCGTTCAGCACCGCTCCGAGAACGGGAACACCGTCTGCTGCGAGCTGCCGCGCGGCTTTCATGCCTGCATCGCGCTGGGTCTGGCGTGCGCGGATGACGAGTAACACGCCATCGGCCAGCGATCCTACGATCCTCGAATCGGCCATGTACAGCATCGGAGGGGTGTCGATGAGCACGACGTCGAAACGCTCACGGGCAAAAGAAAGGAGCTCTGGCAAACGTTTGGAGTGCAGGAGATTGGCGGAAGCTCCACCCTCGGGATCGCCGAACGGCAATACATTCACACCGGAGACTTTGGAGGTGCTGATCGCCAGCATGACGGAACGGGCATCAAGCGGCTCTATCCCGGCCAGCAAGCTTCCCAGGCCAGCCTGATTGGGTATGGAAAGAATCTCGTGCTGCCTGGGTCGCGCCATGTCGCAATCGATTACCAGAACGCTTCGGCCCGTTTCCGCGTAGGCCAGCGCAAGGTTCGAAATGACCGTGCTCTTACCCTCGGATGGGCCTGGGCTGGTCACAACCAGGACCTGTATCGGGCGGCGCTGTCCAATGAACAGCAGCGAAGTGAGCAGCAGCCGGAAAGCTTCGGCAAAATGGGAAAAAGCTCTGGGGTTCCTGGCTTCCACGGAGCTTGAAGCCCGCGTGAAGGTCGCAAGACGCAGAGGCGATTTTCTCACTTCAGCTGCGTGCCTGTCGAGCGACCAGGAAGGGATTGTGCCCAGTTCCGGAACCTTAAGGTAAAAGGCCGCATCTCCCGGCAGTTCGATGCAGGGGTTACTGTTATCCCGCATCACTACGAGCCCCACCGCCATGCAAAGGCCGGCCAGCAATCCGATTTCGATACCAAGCGGTATCTTGGGCGCAAAGGGAGCGGAAGGCGCGGCCGCGGCGTCCACCACCTGAATGTTCGACGCGCGCAATGCGGAGCTCAGGCTGGACTCTTTCACCTTCTGGAGCAGCGATTCATAGAGCTGGCGGTTCGTGTCGACTTCATGTTGAAGAATGTCGTAGTGAATGATCTTGCCGGATTGATCCGTCACCACGGCCGACTGGCGCGCAAGGGACGAGGACAGCAACTTCTCGCGGCGCGACGCTTCTTCGAAATCGTTATGGATCCGTTCCACGATCAAGTCGCGCGCGCCGTTGCGGTCGGCCTCCATCTCGTTGATCTGCGACTGGACCTTTTGAACCTTATAGTGGGCCGGCGTCAAGGTCGCGTTGAGGTTGGCCAGCTCCCGGCGCAGATCGGCCAGCCTGGCGTCATAGGTTCTGAGGGAAGCGTCATCGAGAACCTGTGCGATCGAGTCGGGCGGGGCAGTCATGGCCAGTTCGTATTTGGCCTGTTTCGCCGCCAGCTCCGACTGTGCTTCCACAAGCTGGGTTTGCAACTGGCGAAGCTTGTCGTTCGCCATGTTGTCCTTGTTCTTGTCGCCGGTAAGGATCAGATTCATGGCGACTGCGTAGTTTTGAAGATCTTCCTCCGATTTCTGGAGTTTCACCTTCATATCGTCCAGTTGAGTACTGAGCCATTCGCCGGTACGCCTCGCCGTCTTCCAGCGGGTTTCGAGAGATTGCTCGATGTATTCGCTCGCCATTGTGTTGGCGAAGGTTGCAGCCAGCCTGGGGTCGGGTGAATCGACGGAGATATCGATGACGCGCGTCGATCGCATCGGCTTCACCTGAACGGTGCCGGCAGCCTGCTGAAGCATCGCCTCGCGGCTATCCCGGTGAGCGGGCGGCAGATGCAGTGCGTTTCTCCAGGCCGCCATGCGATCCTCCGGCGCAACGATATGCAGCGATTGATCGGAGCTGAGCTTGTCAATCACCAGGTTTTGAAGCGCCTTGGTCCCCAGGATCTTCACTTGCGTGGCCTGTTCGATGTCGGGATAGGAACTCGCCAGGTTGGAATTCGGATTCACGTCCTTGTTGTAGAAGAACTCATCGTTCTGAGGCTCGATCGCCACGGAAACGGTGGCCCGGTAAAGCGGGGTTCTGGGTAGTTGAACCAGCAAACCCGCCAGGGCGCCGAGAAAAGTGATCACCAGAATGGTCACTTTACGCTGCCGGACCAGCCGGAGCAGTTTAGCCGTTCCGCCGAAGGGTTCGGGGTTTCCGGAAGGAGCCTCCACATACTCGGGCAGCACGAGCCGCGCCTCGTATTGGCGGCTGGCGAGCGTCAGACCTTCTTCGCGGAGCGGCTCGTTCGTCATGTCAGCGTCACGGCCGGTAGATCGCGACTCCGGTGCCGATCTGAAGCATCGCCTCCAACGCGCGCATCCCCAGTCGCTTTGCTCCGTTCACCGGGACAAAAAGAATGTCGTTCGATTGCATGGGCACATCGCTCGCTTGTCCCGCCAGGATCTTCCTGAGGTTTACCGGCAGCTCGGCACGCGAATCGGAACCGGCGTTCACTCTCAGGATTCGGGCTTCTTCGCTTCGGGCCGTCGGACCCAGGCCCTCCGACAGCGCGAGTGCCTGAAGCACCGAAATCTCCCGTCGCTCCCCCAACACGAACCCACCCGACTTCTTTACGTCGCCGATGATGTAAATCATTTCCGCCACCGGTACGGTAAGCACGTCGTCCGGCAGGATCGCAATGTTTTGAGACGGATCCTCCGCTTCCATCAAACCCTTGAGCCGAACCTCGGCGACGCTGGTGGCCCCATCCTTCGAAATGGTTGCCTCGGGCAGCGGGATGAGTCCCCATTCGCTTCGGCGCGTGATTTTGACGCGATACCCGGCATCGGTGCGCAATCCGCCAGCCGTCGCAAGCACCTCAATCAGCGTCTTGTGGCCCTGTAACTGATGAACTCCGGGCGTATTTACAGCTCCCAGGACCGAGACCGGTTGGCTTCTCATCTCGGCCAGGGATACGCTCACCTGGGGCATGCGGAAATAGACTCGGAAGCGTTGCTCGAGCAGATTGGCAAGTTCATGAGTCGTGAGCCCCGCCCCATGGACCGTTCCCGCCATGGGTACGATAATGTCTCCCATCTCATCGATTCGCCAGAGTTTACCCGTGATCTCTTCGCCATCGGGAGTGAGCTGAAGGGCAATCTGATCGCCCGGTCCCAGGACGTAAGTGGAAGGGACGTAAATAGAAGGCGCCGGGAAAGTGTCGTGAGGACTCGACTGAGCCGCCAGATTCATGGCCGCGACGAAACTAAATATGATTGCAAGTGCACGACTGTGCATGGTATTAAGGCAAACAGCTTACTGCTATTTCGTCCAAATGTAACATGTTATAGAACGCCCCGTATACCAAGGCTAGTACCGGCGGTACTGCTGTTGGCATAGGTAGTTTTCTGAGAGGAATTCATACTGATTCGCCCATTCCCTTTGATCTGCTCGATCCTTTCCGCTCTTCTGATGGCGGCTTCGTACGCAATATTCGGAGCGGTATCGCCCCCTGCTCCGCAGGCCCTGGGTAATGCGGCCTATGCGGAGCTCTGGAAGGGTGACACCGACCAGGCCGTAACGCAGTTTCGGCGAGCGCTGACGTCCGATGCGGCGTTTCCCTATCGCTGGTCGGACCTGGGTCAAGCCTTAGTCGACGCCGGAAGAACCGGGGAAGCCCGCTACTGTTTTCGTCGCGCCGTGGAACTTGGTCCGGAGTCTCCGCAGATTGCCATGAGAGCTTCGAACTTTTATTTCCTCGTCGGCTCCATCGAAGATGGGCTGTCGCTCGAATCGAAAGTCCTTGAGCGAACGCCGGCGTTTGACCAGATCATCTTCCGCTCATGGACCAGAATGATCGCCGACACCAGCCTCATGCTCGATAAAGGAATCGGCGCCAACGTGCGGGCGGCGGGCGCCTTTTTCGATTTCCTCCTGGCCGCGGGAAACCGGAATGATCCGAACCGGAATGATCTGGAGGAAACCTGGCGCTGGATTGAATCGCGGGGTTACGCATCGCCCCGCGAAGGCCGCGAGTGGGCAGATTGGCTCTTACGGTCAGGTGCGGCGGTCGAGGCGGCCGATGTCTGGGCCGGACACGTGGCAATCGACGCTCAAGCCTATAGAAAAACGGACTGGATCGACAATGGCAGCTTCGAAAGAGACTGGGTAGGTGGAGGTTTCGATTGGAATTCCGTGGCATGCCCGGGTGTCAAAGCATCGGTTGATGCCGCCGTGGCCCACACTGGCGCGCGCTCGCTTCGCCTCGATGTCGACTCCAACGAAAATCTCGACTTCCATCATTTCTTCCAGCGAACCTGGATGTTGCCGGGCCGATACCGGTTGGAGGGATGGGTTCGCACCAGCGGGTTCAGCACGGATCAGGGCATCGGATTGAGCGCGGCGCAAACAGAAGGAACAGGCGCGCCTGCTTTCACCCCGGCTGTTTCGGGAACCCGCGAATGGACTCCGGTTGCCACGGATCTCATCGTTGCCTGGCATCCGACCCTGGTGGAGGTGCGGATCGTCCGACAGCCGTCGCTGGATTTCGACAACCATCCAAGAGGGACCGCATGGATAGACGATGTGCGGGTCCGGCGCTTACCGTGAAACGCAAGCCTTGTGGCCACGCGCGTATTTGTTTATAGTCACTTCATGAGGTCGGCTCGTGTCGTAACAGGCATCTGCGTCCTGGCTCTCGCGGCAGCGGCGTCGCCCAAGCGGGATATCGTGGGTGGTATTTCCAGCACCGCTCCGGTCGAGATCGACGGTACTTCGATGGACCCCGCTCCCTCATGGCCCGTCGTTGACCGCGACGATGTCCAAACCACTTCGGCGCCGGGCCTCCTCTTGACGCCGGATCGGAACGCGATCACTCTGATGCCTGAAACCGGGGTCCGCGTGCGGACTTCTCCGACCCATCAAACCTGGGTGTTTGTGAGGCAGGGCGGGGTTACGGTCAGCACTAAGAATCGCAGCGTTCTGGTCTGCATCGGCAATCGGCTGTTCGCGCCCTCAGCTTCCGCCAGAGGATCTCTGAGCCTGGATAGGTCCGGTTCTGTCTCCCGCAGCGTCTCGAGCGGCGTCATCGAAGAGCTCAACACGAGCGGCTGCGCCGACCAGGCCGCGGCCGATACCGTCCAAGTCGCGGCGAGACCGGTAGCCGGCGGGACGGCAAGTGCCGGCGGCGGATTCGGTAAGGCCGGGATCGTGAGTGTCGCGGCAGTCGCCGCGTCCGCGGGCGTTACCGCCGGAGTCGCTGCCGCAAGTAGTCCTTGTGCCTCGTCGACCGGGTGCAACTTCAATCCCGCGTCGATCAGCCCCAGCGGGCCCTGACGCCGGGGCGAACCGTGGCGCACGCACTTTGCGTGCCGCGTCGACACTCGTGTCGACGCTTGCCCCCATGGACGAAATACGCGACCGGCTAGGAATTCTTCCTGTTGGACTTGCACTGCTGTTGAGTCGTGTTGATTTTCCCGCAGGAGAGAGCCATCGTTTCAAACGCCCGCTCCCGGACGAAGGCGGGTTTCGTGTAGGCTTTTTTCGCAGCCCCGGGCGCGGGTTCGAATCCTTTGATCGGTCGGTCTGAAGATTTCTGCGTGTCGTCCATTTTATTGCAGCCCCGTCTGAGTTAATTTCACAAGGCAGTTTCCGCTGCTGCTTGTGCCCCCCGTGTATTCGGTGCACGATTGAGCCCCCAGGGTTCCGAAATAAAGATTGGTCTGGCTGGGATTGCCCGTCGCTCCATTGCGGACGTTGTCGATCACGATCCCGGTCGTTCCCGCGCTCTCAGCCACAGCTCCGATGTTGGCCGAGGGAAACCCGCTCGTTACATCGAACTCCTCGATACACCCGCCCGTGATAGTACCAGAACACTTTCTCGCCACGCCGAGAAACAGATAATCTTTACTCGTCGACTGGTTAAAGACCTCACTCATGGGTGAGCAGGCGGTTTTTCCCTCGGCCAACGCAAGAGGTCCATGGGCGGCGGTACCGGTATTCATCTGAGTCCCGGTGAATGAGATCGCGAAGAGCTGGGGAATACCGCTTGAGTTTGTCCCACACACGTACAGCAGGCCGCTGGCGGGGCTGCTGTAATAAGCGTTGTTGAATGCGCCGGTATGGACGGCGAGCGTGCCATTAGGTCCCACGAAGGCGACGCGGGAGGTACTCAGCGTCGTTGTCGTCTGAACGACCAAAGAATTTGACGTGCTCGGAGCACTTTTCGAAAACACAAACACCGTTCCGCTGGCCGAATCGACGATCGGCGCATCGACAACCTGCGTACCGTTCGCCACGTTCAGAGTCGTGGCGCCGACGCACGGCGGGCTACCGGACGCGCAGCTTCCGCTGGACGTTGCGCTGGTGCGGATGTAATAGAGAAAGCCACCGGCGTCCGCGGCAAATACGTTTTTCGAAACCGAATCGTAAACCGGCGGCGTCATGATGGTCCTGCCCGAGACGGCTACCGAAAACACCACTGCCGGCGTCCCGTTGCCAAACACGGGGCTGATAGCGACCACCAGTCCATGGTTGTCCGAAACGTACGCGGTGTCGCTGGCGTAGTCGACGTAAGGAGATGACAGGGCGGCGGCGTGGTTCGAGTAAACGACGCTGTACTCACAGGGCGCCACCGCGCCGTTCGTGGCGCAATTTGGCAAAACGGAAGAATTCCACGGTTTGCCAAAGGTCGAAGACGTATCGCCCGACGTCCATTTCACGACGTGGAACTGGGCCGGCGTTGCATTCTCAATCAACGCTATTTTGGTGCCATCGAGGGAAAGAACGGGCGAAGAATTCAGCTTACCCGCATTCTGAGATGCGTTATAGGCGAAGAGAGCCTTGGGCGTAGTCCCCGCGCATGTGCCCGTGCCTCCGTTGTTGACATAAAGGTTATTGAACGCGAACAGATTGGCTTGCGTAGCGGTGCCGGTGGGCAGAGTTAACACGACGTAATCGCCGGTGCAGTTCGGCGTCGGATTGGCCACGTTGAACGAATACTTGGCGGGGTAGCTTGCCTTGCCGGTAAAAGTGAGTGCGGTAGTCGAAAGCGATTCCGACCAGTCGACGACCGCGGCGGGACTGTCCGCCTCGGGTCCCGCAGCCTGCTCGTTTTGAGGATAAAGACTTCGATAGAGCTGTTGCCAGTAACGCGGGTCCGCCTGCACCTCGCTCAGGCGCTCAAAAGTGTCCGGCTGAGCAAAGATCGTGTGTTGATGCGACCAGTCGTAAGGCAAGCCAATTCGGCCCGCCGAGTCCTGACCGCCCTGTCCAAACGCACAGGCTGTCGCGATAAGGCCGGCTGAAATAAGTCCGCGGACGCGGACCCGATACGACACTCCCTGAGTATATACAGAGAATCCTGGAGAACTCCGCGGAAAAGTTCTAGTACCGTCCCTGCTATCCCTGGCCCGTGGCGAACAATCTATACTCGGTTTAGATGCGGACTGGTCGGGACCGGAAAACGGCTTTGGATCTGGCCCTTGAGTGCCTTGCCCGGTCCGGACGCCTCACGTTGCGGGCTACCGGGTCCAGCATGCTCCCTGGAATTCGCGCCGGCAGCTATGTTCTGATCCGGCGCGCCTTACCTGCCGAAGTTGCTCCAGGCGACGTGATTCTCGCACGCACCGCCGATGGGGTAAGGCTGCACCGCCTGATTGAGATTCGGGGTTGCGGCGCAGATGCCGTTCTGATCACCCGCGGAGATAACCACCGGCATTGCGATCCTCCGCTGGATGCGCAGCAACTACTCGGGGTATTGAAGCAGGTTGAAGCGCCGGAACGTTCGCACTGGTTTGGCCGGGTGCTGGCCGCCGCGGGGATCCCATGACAGCTGCGCAATCCGTGGAAAGTCTGAACGTCGTGATCGGCGGAACCGGCATCGAAGTGACGTCGGTCGATGACGCGTTCCTGCGGATGTTGCACCGGCAATACCGGGAGTTTATAGGTCCGCGCTCGACTGGCTCGATTCAGCTCGCCGTCGACCTGGTGCCGGACTCGGAATCGCCCGACGCGGACCCCGACGTGGACAACGACATCGAGGTCCGCAAGGCTGAGGGATTGTGGTACATCACGCGCGGAGATTTTGCGGCGCGCTACGATCCGGCGCGACGACGGGGCACCGTCCGTCAGAACGCCAATCGCCACAGCCTCGACTCGGTCATCAGAATCCTCCACACTCTCACTCTGGCGCCGAAGGGCGGATTCCTCGTGCACTCGGCCAGCGCCATCCGCAACGGGAAGGCCTTTCTTTTCGCAGGCCGCTCCGGCGCAGGCAAGACGACGCTCTCGCGGTATGCCCCCGGCGACGCCTGCCTCCTTTCCGACGAGGTTTCCTACGTGGGCAGATCGCGCGATGGGTTTCTGGCCTGGGGCACCCCGTTCACCGGAGAACTCGGGACGCCGGGCGCCAATCGATCGGCGCCGGTGAAGGCGCTGTGCTTCCTTCGGCAGGCAAGGGAAAGCCGTATGGTCGCTGTCGGAGAAAAAGAAGCTCTTCGGCAGCTTCTCGCCAACGTCCTCTTTTTTGCCAACGATCCCGATCTCGTCCGGCAGGTCTTCGACTCGGCCTGTGAATTCGTTTCGTCAGTGGAAACGTTTCGTCTCGACTTTGCTCCGGGCGAACGTGTCTGGGATCTGATTCAGTGAGCGGATGCTACCCGCGAAAAGCCGACAACATGGCATTCCGGATTCTCCAGGGCGAAGCGATCCTGATGAATCCCGTCGATTCCAGTCTGTACAATCTCAACGAGGTCGCGACAGCGATCTGGCAGGCGGCGGACGGTCATACGAGTCTGGCGCAGATCGTGGAGCGCGAAATATGTCCGCGCTTCGAGATCGATTCCGCATCGGCGCTTCGCGACGCCGCGGAGTTCGTGGAATCGCTGGCCGGGCACTCCGTGCTGCTGCTGAGCGGGGAACCCCTCGGTGAGTAGCCTGATGGAAGGCCTGAGCCAAAAGGCTCTCGACGCGGGTATTCCTCTCGGTGTTCACATCGACCTTACATGGCGCTGCAACGAACGGTGTATCCATTGCTATCTCGATCACGACTCTGCCGATGAACTGACGCTCGACGAGCTGCGCAAACTGCTCGACAGTATGGCCGACGCCGGCGTCTTCTTCGTAACCTTCAGCGGCGGCGAGATTTTTCTGCGAAAGGACCTGGAGCAGATCGTCGCTCATGCCCGCGCCCGCTCGTTCGACATCAAGCTCAAGACAAACGCCATCCTGATCGGACCTGAGCAGGCCGCCTGGATATCGCGCCTGGGAGTGCACCAGGTACAGGTCAGCATCTATTCGCATCGGCATGAGATTCACGATGGGATCACAAAGGTCGGAGGTTCGCTCGATCGTTCCCTGCGGGCAATTTCGAGGCTGCGGGCGCAGGGCGTGAGGGTGGTCGTCGCCTGCGTGCTGATGAAACAGAACGCGGCGGATTTTGAAGGTGTAAGAAAGCTCGCGGCGGAACTGGGCGCCGAGTTTACACTCGATCCGACCA
The DNA here is from genome assembly GCA_963764845.1 of Terriglobia bacterium. Classification (GTDB taxonomy): domain Bacteria; phylum Acidobacteriota; class Terriglobia; order Bryobacterales; family Bryobacteraceae; genus BOG-234. The sequence continues at coordinate 175,692 of CAVXUE010000006.1, forward strand.
TCACGCCGCACCTCGACGACTACGGCGCCCTGCTGGACCTGAATATTTCCCGCGAAGAGCTCGCTTCCCTTTTTCACAGCCCCGCGCTGACGGGCGGTGCCGATATCTGCGCCCCGCCAACGCCTGTGGGCGACGATGCGCTGGACAGCACTCCGTGCAGCGCGGGGCACACCTCCTGCTATATTTCGCCCCGTGGCGAGCTCTGGCCCTGCGTCCAGTTTCCGATCGTGTGCGGCAGCGTGCGCAACTCCGCGTTCATCGATATATGGAACGAATCGCGCCAGCTGCGGGAGGTACGCGCCATACGCGCGCGCGACCTCACGACCTGTTCCGGGTGCGGGCATGTCGGCAGTTGCTCGCGCTGCCCCGGGCTGGCATTTATGGAAGGAAGCATGTACGGCCCTTCCACGGCGGACTGCGAGAAGTCGTTCGCGCGAACGGGGATTCCCTCGGAAAACATGATCAGGCGCTCTCTTCCAGGCCCTGCGTTGGTTCAGATCGCGATCTGACGAAAGTCTCCATAACCTTCGAGAATCTTGCCCGCCAAGCGGGCATTCAAGAAAATGAAGACTGATATTCGTCTCCCGAGGGAGTCCGGCATGAAACGGAATCATTGGGAAAAAATGTGGTGCCCGCAATGTGGGTCCGAGCGCACGATGATCTTCCCGAACAGGGGAGCCGAGGTGCTGCTGATCGGCCTCACGGGTCTTCGCAAGTACCGCTGCACCCAGTGCGGTCACTGCTTTCGCGGTGCGGACCGCCGCCGTTTCGCCCGCAAAAAGGGTCAGAATCAGCCAGTCATCCGGCGCATTCTTAACTGATCCTACCTGAGAATACGCTCGCAGAGACCGCGCGTCACGCCTGTCTATCCCCAACCTTGCCGCGCTGAATCCCGACCGCTGAGGCCAGATCGCGGCGTTGGCGCCGGGAATTCCTGCTAACTTTTGTCATCGCGGTACGGAGGGTCAGGGGCCTCGCGGCCACCGGAATTGTTTCCTTCAGTTATCGCCCCGCCGTGTACCTCTTCGTTCGAGTAACTCATAACCCCAACGTTTCCAATCGTTCGGCGGCTTGTTGTGCGCCTTGATAACAAACGATAATGCCTTTTCTCCCCCGGTACCCGCGGCCTTGAACAACATCGCGAATGGATTCATGATCGGGTTGAAACCAAGGCCCAGTCGGCCTAACCAGGGAGAAAGCAGTGAAACTGTCGATGAAATCGCTGATACTGACGGGGCTTCTGCTCTGCACCGCGACCGCGATATGGGGCGGTGATGAAAAGCTGGCGGCGGATCTGCGCGCGCGCAATCCACGGGGCAGCGTCGACGTGATCGTCAGGTATAAGGCGACGCCTACCGACGCTCAGCACCAAAAAGTGACTCAGGCCGGGGGCGCGCTCAAATCCAGGCTTGACTTCATCCGCTCCGCCTTTTATTCGGTTTCCCCGGCTTTGCTCAAGAAGCTGTCGGACGACGCCGACGTCGAGTACATAACGCCGGACCGCCCGGTCCACGGAATGCTGAATATCACGGCCGGCACGGTGTATTCCAACGTTGCAAACGCCTCCGGCCTGACCGGCCAGGGCATCGGGATCGCGCTGATCGACAGCGGTATAGCGCTCCAGCCCGATTTCCAAAACGGCAGGACCGAGCGCGTAGTCTACCAGCAATCGTTCGTCCCGGCCTCGCCCATAGCGGTAGTGTCGACGGCACTGGCACTCAAGTCAACGACGACGTACGACCAGTATGGGCACGGCACGCACGTGGCGGGTATTCTCGCGGCCAACGGAAACGGAACCGTATACGTCGGCATGGCGCCCGATGTGAACCTCATCAATCTGAGGGTTCTGGATCAGAACGGCAACGGCACGGACACCAGCGTTATCGCGGCCATCGACGAAGCAATCCAGCTGAAGAACCAGTACAACATCCGCGTGATGAATATCTCGCTCGGCCGTCCGGTTTATGAATCGGCATCCAACGACCCGCTGTGCCAGGCGGTCGAGGCTGCCTGGAGCGCCGGCATTGTGGTCGTGGTTGCGGCAGGCAACGACGGGCGCGACAACTCCCAGGGGACGATGGGCTACGGCACCATTACCGCCCCCGGCAACGACCCCCGCGTGATTACGGTCGGGGCGATGAATTCGATGGGCACCACCACCCGCAACGACGACATCATGACCAGCTACAGTTCGAAAGGGCCGACGCTGTTCGATCAATATGTGAAACCGGACATTATGGCGCCAGGCAATCAGATTACATCCCTGCTGTCTCCGGGATCTACGCTGGTGGGGGAATATCCGGGTAACGTTGTCGGAAACAATCACTTTACGCTGAGCGGCACGAGCATGGCAACGCCCGTTGTAGCGGGCGCGGCAGCACTGCTGCTGCAGCAAACGTCCTGGCTCTCTCCCGACCAGGTAAAGGCGCGGCTCATGAAGACCGCCACCAAGAATTTCCCGGTCTCGAGCGTAGTAACGGACCCTGTAACCAACCTCAGCTACACGATTTATTACGACATCTTCACCGTCGGCGCCGGCTATCTGAATATCACCGCCGCGCTGGCCGATAACAGCGTCGCGAGCGGTCCGGCGACTTCGCCTCAGGCAGTTTACAACGGCGCCACCGGACAGATCGGCCTGCAGGGTGTGAGCGGCTCGAACGTGGTCTGGGGCAGCAACGTAATCTGGGGAACGAACGTCGTCTGGGGAACAACCGTGCTCCTGGCCAACAACGTGGTCGCCACCAATGTGGTTTGGGGCGACAACGTGGTTTGGGGTTCGCTGCAGGCTCTGAACGTGATCTGGGGAACCAATGTAGTGTGGGGAACCTCGACCACGGATGCAAGCGAAGCGACTACGCTCGCCATCAATGGCGAACCGTTTTAGATCGGCCGGTAACAGCGAAAAGCGATGATTGGAGGATCAGTCGCATGCCACTCTTCACTGATTTCGAAGGTCGGGTTTTCGAGGCCGCGCCGGCACTGATTCGGCGGTTCGGCTCGTGCTTCCGGGAGGTGGTCTGATATGCCGAAGCGGGCTCTGTGGTTTGTCTCGGCGGTGATTCTGGCTGGCGCCGGTGCTCTCGTGGTATCGCTCGCCGACGGCCTCCGTGTTACCAGCCCGGCGCTGTTTACCAGTTACCTTGCCCTTGCCATCCTCGCGTCGCTCTTCAAGATGCGTTTGCCGGGTATCGAAGGCACGTATTCTCTGAATACGGCCTTCATCCTCTTCGGGCTGTACTATCTGAGCCCGGGCGAAACGATTGTTGCCGGATGTGCCGCGGTGACTGTTCAGTGCCTGTGGGGCGCCCGGCAGAGACCATCTCCGCTTCAGACTGTCTTCAACATTGCCAATGTGGCTCTAAGCGTCGGGACGGCTTTCGCGGTCACCCACATCGATTTGCTCCACGACACGCCTGCTTATCGCCCCGCGCTGATGGCCGCGGCTGCCTTCGTCCAGTTCGCGGTGAATACTCTCCTCGTCTCGGGTATCCTCTCGCTGCTTCGGGGCGAGCGGGTGAGCGGGATCTGGGAGCGATGGTACGAGTGGAGCCTGCCCTTTTACGTCATCGCCGCCGTGCTGGTGGGGCTGTTGCCTGCCCAGGGCAGCATGGCCGGGCCGGGAGCCTGGATCGTCCTGTTGCCTCTGCTGTATCTCCTGCATTTCTTCTACATCCTGTCGATCGGCGCGAAGCCTCCGGCCGTCGCCGTCCACCCTTCCGTAGTTGAGGAAACGCGGGCAACGCCGTCCCGCGGAACCCGGCTCTACCTGAGCGCCGTCCTGGCCTTTGGTGTTGTGCTTTTGGCAAAAGCCGCGGTCAATTTCGACGGAGAAGATCCCGCACGATTCCTCGCCTGCCTGACGCTCGGACTGCTTATGTCCACCTGGAAGGTCCGCCTGCCTGGTATGGATGCGACCATATCCATCGGTTTTGTGGTGACACTCTTCGCCATAGCGGAACTGCCCTTTTCCCAGGCGCTGATAATCGGCGCCGCAACCTGCACAGTACAGTCGCTTTGGCGGTCGGCACGGCGTCCGTCCCCTCTGCAGACAGTGTTCAGCGTCGGCAGCCTTGTCATCAGCACGGCTTTGGCGTATGGGGCGGTCAGGGGTCCTCTCCTGCCTGGCGAGTGGACCCGGTCCACTACAGCGAAGCTCGTCCTGGCCACTTTCCTGCTGTTCGCCGTGAACACACTCATGGTTTCCGCCGCGATTTCCCTGACCACCTCGAAAGCGCTGCTGCGAACCTGGGCGGGCTGCTATTTCTGGTTTTTCCCCTATTACATGGCTGGCGCCAGCGCTGCGGCATTGATGGTGGTAACCTCCCGCGCCGCGGGGTGGCTGCCTTCCATGCTGATCCTCCCGCTCATGGGGATGATTTACCTTTCCTATCGCTGCCACGTCGCCAAATCTGTCGCCCGGGCTGTCCGTTCTCCGAACGCGGGGATTGCATGACCGCCAGCGAACCGCAGGCGCGTGTCCAGGTGTTGGCCCGCATCGGAACGGAGCGTCCCGAGGACGCGCAGGATCGGGTTGCAAGACCAGCAACGATGAGCGACCTCACCGATTCGGCGTCGGCAATTCCGAGAGCCGATCACCACGGCAGAGGCCTTCTACTGGAATAACCCCGTGCAGACATCCCCACAGGCGATCCAGCTCGAAATGCTATCCGCGGAATCGATGTGGCGTCGTCGCGGCCGCAAGCCGTATGGATACCGCTCGGAGGAGTTGCCGATCCTCAACCGCATGTTTTCGCTTCGTGTTCATGGCTTCGGGTTTGACCGGATCGCCGAAAAACTGAACGCGGAAAGCCTGCCCAGCCGGGACGGCAAGATGTGGCATGGACTGGTGGTCAACCGGATTCTCAGCAGAATGACAGGTCGCAGGCTTCCCTTGGCAGGATGACTGGTCTGTCGTGGTGGCGCAGGCGGTGTGTCCAATAAATAACTGGACACTCTCCAGGTCAGGCGTGGGGCAGGCCATCGTCTCTCAGTGGCCTGCCTTCTTCCGGTTACGAGACAAACACGGACGACAAGAAATGATCCTCCGCGCCACGATGTGTCCATTGCGGAAGGCCCGACTGCCCGGGCAGGTCGCAGGCTTGTCGTAGATAGGCCGCCGGGCCAGCCTTATACTTCGACGACAGCCGTCTCGAGCCCGCTCACATAGACTGAGGCGCGTTGCGGGAGTGGGTTTCGATTCAGTTTCGCCCGGTACATGTCTGTGTCGGCCGTCTTAAGCAGGGTGTCGGCATCGCTTCCGTCCCCGGGAAAGATGGCGATTCCGAAGCTGGCTCCGATGGACAATTCGTGCCCCTTGAATCCGATCGGTTCGCTGATCGACTGGACGAGCCTTTCACCCAGCGTTTGTGCTTCCAGACGATCTCCGACACCGGCAAAAGCCACGATGAACTCATCGCCGCCCACCCGCGCGGCAAAATCCGCCGGCCGCAGCTTCTGCAGAATCCGGCGCGACACAATCTGCAGCACGGCGTCCCCGGCGTCATGGCCGAAGCGGTCGTTGATCTTCTTGAAATAGTTCAGATCGAGGTATAACACTCCCGTCGGAGCGCCACCCGGTCCGCTCTCGCGGATCCGTTCATTGAGGCGCTCATAGAGCGAGGCGCGGTTCAGCAGCGCGGTCAGAGAATCGTATTTCGCCCGGAACGAGAGCTGCTCATAGAGTGAATGCCGTTCGACCGCAAGGCTTGCGAACCGGCACCAGGACTCAAGAATCCCGCGTTCTTCATCTCGTACCGGGCGGTCTCCCGAAGACAGCGTGATCATCACGCCCTGAAGGCTTGCGCTTTGCATGATGGGGACGGCCTGATACTTCTGTGCCGCCGGATCTGCCAGGCTTGCGGCGCAACGCTGCCACTCCGGATCGCCGGATAACTCCGCAATCGGCGCCGCGGTCACCGTCTCGCGAAACGACCCGATCGGCAGCCGTTCCACCAATCTGGCAAGTCCCGCCGGAAAATGAGGAGAAACGGAGATGCGGCTGGCTCCCGGCAACTCCATCTGGATCGAAACCGAACACCCGGGGAGATGGGTTTCCACGGCATGGGCCAACGCTTCCACAATCTGCCCCAGCGGATCGTTTTTCGCCACCATCTCGAGGATGCTCTTGCGGTCCTGTTCGAGGCTCTCCGCTGCCCGGGCTACGCTTGCCGCCGTTTCGGCCGCTGCCCGGGCGCACTCCAGATCGACCAGCATCTGTTTCTCTTCCGTGATGTCGATTAGCGCGCCCGTCGCCCGCTGCACCGGTTTGTTCCGGTCTTCGGTAATGTCGACGAATGCTCCCGCCGCTCTCATGACCCGGCTCCCGCCATATTGCACGCGGCCCTGCACGCGCGCCCATCGGACAGACCCGTTCGGCAGATTGACGCGAAACTCCATGCGGAAATCACCGGTCTTCGCCGCCAGGCCGGCCGCCCTGCGGACAGCCTCCCGATCCTCCGGATGCACCATCGCGGCCAGATGGTCCAGGCTCATTTTGCGGGGAGCGCTGCTCAGACCGCCCAGCGTCGCCAACCCGTCCGAAAGCGTCGCCGTGCGGGCGGCCGGATCCACTTCCCAGATTCCGAACGCGGCCGCTTTTTCGGCCAGATCCAGGCGGTCCGCGGTCTCGCGCAGGCGCTGCTCGGCGCGCAGACTGTCGATCGCGTTCCCGGCCAGCTGCGCGGCAGCCTCCACCAGCCGCAACTCCTGCGGCCGCGGCTTGGCGGGTTGCCGGTGGTACATGGCGAAGGTGCCCAGCACTTTGTTCCGGGAATTGCGGATCGGCACACTCCAGCACGACCGGAGCCCGAAACCGAGCACGAAATCCCTCGCGTCCGCGAAGCGGTAATCGGTGGCGATATTTTCCACCACAACCGTTTCATTGCGCGCGGCGGCCGACCCGCACGCCCCTACATCGGGACCGATCTCGAGACCATTGATCGCGTCAAGGTACTCGTGGGGAAGACTGGGTCCCGAGCCTTTCAGCAGAAACCGTCCCGATTCTTCGTCCAGAAGCAGCACGGTGCAGATGGTGCCCGTCTCGATTCGCTCGATCGACGTCGTCAGACTGTCCAGCAGATCCTGCAGAGAAGCGCCTCTCGCCACCATCTCCATCACACGCCGCTGCTGTTCGATCACCTGCGACGCTTTGGCGAGATCGCGTTTGTCCTGTCGTCTCTCGGCCTCACGCGCCCTGACAAATACAAAGAGCGCAGCCGCTGCAAGAGCTGCTCCGGCGCTGAGTTCAACCCACACTAATTGCACTTATCGACCGGCATTCGGTTTTTTCCTGCTTTTCTCTACCGGTACCCGACAGTGGACTGGAGTTTGGTGGCACAGGCTTCAGCCTGGAGCGAGTGGCGCGCGCACTCGTGCGTGCCGTGTCGATACTCATATCGACACCCGGTGCCCGGGTAAAAAGAAGCGTCGGGAGAGTCTCGACGCGGCACGCTGAGAGCGTACGCCACGAATGCACACAGCTGCCGAAAAACAAAGATGAAACCTGCTCAAAGCTGGCCCTACGAACATCGCGCCAATCCACGCGCGTTTTGTGACACGATAGACTCCACAGACGCTGCTATGAGCTCTGCAAAGAGACTCCGCCGGATTTCCCGCCGCCACGTGATGAAGATGGCCATTGCGCTTTTCGCGATTGCATCCTGCGCCGGAATTGGCGGCGCGCAGACGCTCGAAGGCGCGATCGACCTGCATGCTCATTCGAATCCCGATGGCGTCGCGCGATCCATCGACGCCATCGATCTGGCCCGGCTGGCAAAGAGCCGCGGTATGCGCGCCATTGTGCTCAAGAACCACTACGAGCCGACCGCATCGCTCGCTTATATCGTGCGCAAAGAGGTGCCGGGGATCGAGGTCTTCGGGGGAATCTCGCTCGATCTGACAGTCGGAGGCGTGAATCCGGCCGCGGTTGAATGGATGACGAAGGTCCGAGGGGGCTACGGGCGCGTGATCTGGCTGCCCACGTTCGATTCCGAATCGCAGGTGAAACTGACGCATGCGAAGAGGCCGTTCGCGCGCGTGACGAGGGACGGCAAGGTTGTGCCGGAAGTGATTCAGGTTATGGGGATCGCCGCCAGCCACAACCTGATACTGGAGACCGGACATTCCTCGCCGGCCGAGTCGCTGCTGCTGATCCAGGAAGCGAAGCGCCAGGGCGTGAAGCACATCATGGTGACGCACGCTCTGACCAATCCGGGCGGCCCGATGTCAATTGCGGAGATAGCGCAGGCCGCAAGGTTGGGCGCCAGCATCGAACTGGTGTATACGCCGCTGACGGAGGATGCGGTCCAGCGGGACGTGGATGCAATTCGCGCCGCTGGAGCGTCCGCGGTGGTATTGTCGAGCGATCTGGGCCAGCCGGGCAATCCGCTGCATCCGGACGGACTGCTGGCGCTTTACAAAGCGCTCCTGGCCCACGGAATCACGGGAGCGGAGATCGTGGAGATGTCTCAGACAAATCCCGCGAAGCTGCTTGATCTCAAGTAGGCGGCAGCGTGACCTGGCGTGGTGTCCAGGAAATAACTGGACCACAGACAGGTACATGCGGCTTCAGCTGTCAGCCGCGTTTCTTTCGCTCCTGTAATAACGCGGCTTGAAGCCGCGTCTGGAGTTTCTACATTCTGAGGCTACTCGGGTCTGGCAAGATGGTGGCACAGGCTTCAGCCTGTGTTCGCGCGGCTTCAGTCGCGTGCGTCGACACTCGTCCTCCACGCTTGTCCCCATGGACGAAATGCGCGCGCGTACTTCTGAAACGACCGGCTAAGCCAATTCCTGCGAGGCCCGGTGCAGCCGATGACGATGTCCGCCCGGGGCCGCGATGCAGGTTAAACTCAGCGCCCACCCGTGCCGGTGGAAATCAATGAGAGCTTCACGACACCCAAGGTCGCCGGTCGTGCCATAAGTAACCTGCCATCGGCGGTCGGGGGGAGCCAATGGTCGTCGCAAACTGGCCGCTCATGGAGCCCGCTGTTGGGGTCATGTATAAACTCCCGACCGGGCGACGGCCCCATTCGCGCCGGCCGCCGCGCGGGGATCGATCTTACTCAGCCCCGACGAGGAGGACCTGCTGCGGGCTACCCGCGTCACTGTCGACAATCACGAGTTCGGCGACGGGTCGCGGATTACGGACAGCGGCGTCCTGAACAGTGACTGCGCACGTCGCGCCCGCTGCGAGGGTCCCGCCGCACGTATTCGAGCTGATTTTAAAGTAATTAGACCCAGGGCCGGCGATCGCGATGCTTGCGATGCTGATCGTGCTGTGGCCCGCGTTGCCAACCGTCACCGTGCCTGCGGTGACGCCGCCTGTCAGCTCCAGTTGCGCCGGCCTGACTTCCAGGTAAGTGCCGTCCCCTCGGGCTGGGAAAGTGTCGGGTCCGCCGGGCTCATCGTCGGCAACGTTCAACGTTGCAGTCACATCGCCGGGCGCGGACGGCGAAAACGTGACATCGAACATGCACGAAGCGTGCGGCAGCAGCGCCGTGAGGCAGCCCTGGCTACGGTTGCTGCAATGGCGGGCTTCCGACGGAAGAACTTTCAGGCTGGCTTGAAAGCGCGCAGTCCGCTCGTGTCTTATCTGCGTGAATCCGTGTGAGTCGGCGGCCGTCCCTGACAAGGGCTCCGGCCTATAGCAGTATGCTGAAAAACACCGAAACCTGACTAGCCGCCGATAAACGCTGATGAACGCCGATTGAAAACAATTCGTTTGAGTTTGTCTTATCCGCGTTCATCAGCGTTTATCGGCGGCTAAATTGTCTTTTTCAGCGCCCTGATAGGTCTTTGACATCCGAACATCGTTTTACCGCCCTGCCGTGGGATCAGTGTCCTGAATCAGGGATCCACTGTAAAGGTCGCCGCTCGTTTGAAGCGCACGCCAAGCCGCGAAGTCGCAAAGGAAACGCAAAGAAAACTCCCGGCACTCTTTCTTTGCTTCTCCGCGGCTTGGCGTGAAAGGCTTTTTCGCTCTCCACCCGCCAGGCGCTGGTTTGATTTGGCAGGTTTCATTTGGCGGCGATCGCATGGACCAAAGTCGGATATAATCCGCCAGGGAGAACCACCATGAGCGTTCGGGTTTTCTATACCGTGATGATCGGCGTCGCCGCCATATCGGTCCTCAGCGCCCAGAAACCTTCAAAACAGGCGAAGCAGGCTCTCGATCCCCACAGCCTTGTTCTGGTGGGCGATCGGTTCAAGCCGCTGAAGTACGACGAAATGACGCCCGCGCAGAAGACCATGATCGATCATCTGCTCGCGGGAGAGCGCGGAGGGGCCAATGGGCCGTTCAATGTCCTGCTGCGCAGTCCCGAGGTGGGCGATCTCGGCCAACAATTCGGTGGCGCCATGCGTTTCCGGACAGGCCTTTCGAGAGACGTCTCCGAGGTCGTCATCATCATGACGGGGCGCTTCTGGATGGCGCAGTATGAGTGGAACTCTCACCGGAATGCCGCCCTGCAAAATGGCGTGGCGCCGGCGATCGTCGATGCCATCGCCGCGGGCAAGCGTCCCACCGGGATGTCGCCGAAGTTGGAGGTGGCTTACAACCTCATCGACGAGTTGCTCACCAGTCATCAGGTGACCGACGCCACGTTCCAGGCCGCCCGGGATGAATATGGCGAGCGGGGCGTTGTCGATATGGTCGGGTTGAGCGGGTGGTATGGCTTGGTTTCGATGTTGCTCAATGTCGACCGGTATCCTTTGCCGCCCGGTGTGCAACCCGGCCTGCGGCCTCTGGAAAATCCACTGCCGGTAGTCGGAATGGGTTTTGCCACGCTGGTTCCCGGGGCACTCTCGCCGGCCGAGCTGAAATCCTCTGCCAAAGGCAGGGAATTCATCATGCGCGGGGATCGATTCAAACCGCTCACCTATGAACAGATGACACCCGGGCAGAGGAAGATGACGGATATCGCCGTGGCGCAGCGAGGCACGGGAGGGAGCTTTAATATAAGCGTTCGCGATCCCGACGGGGGCCAGCTGTTCTTCGACATGGGGGACCGGGTCCGTTTCCATGTGTCGGTTCCGGACAAGCTCAAGGAACTGGCGATTCTTCTTGACTGCGCGCTACTGGGGCGCCCAGTTCGAATGGCTCGCGCATCGGCGGGCCGCCGTCGAGGCCGGGCTCAGTGAGGACAAAGTGAAGGCAATCGCGGAAGGCAGCCGCCCGGTTGGGATGTCAGCCGACGAGGAGGCCGTCTACAACTTCATTACCGAGCTGTTCGAAACCAGACAGGCGAGCGACGCTGCGTTTGCGGCAATCAAGAACGTGGCGAGCGAGCGTGGCGTGGTGGATTTGATTGTCAGCGCGGGGTATTATCAAGCGGTTTCGATGTTCATGAATACCGACCGGCTGCCTGTGAATGCCAACCAGCAACCTGAGCTGAAATACCTGGCCAGGCCGCTTCCCTGAAAGTCTTTCGTGGAGGAGATATGGTCAACCGCAGAACTGTAATGAAGCTTGGTGCCGCAACGGTGGCCGGATCGCTCGTAAACATGCCTGCCGCCGGCCGGAACGTGTTTGAACGAGCGGTTTTCGACGAACGTTTCGGGGAATGCCGGGCTTTCGCTGCCGAGCTCAACGGCGCAGGCGTCATTACATCCGCGATCCGCGGCGATGTCGCTGCGTTGTGGTACCACGATCTGCGCGCGCATCTGCGCGAAAACCGTTTGCCGGTAGCCGGTTTGACGGATCGTACTTCGTTGTTTTGTCTCGAAGAACTGGCGCGTGACGTGGGTATGCGTGTGATCTTCCGAGTGGATCACGTCATTGATCAGGATGGGCATGGATTCGGGCGCACCATGGCCAGGCTGTTCAGCCAGTTCGATACCAGCGAACCATTTGATACCGCCGCGCAAAAACGCACCGGACCATTTTCGCCGAAAAACAAAACGGCTCTGGTTTCGTGGGTTATCGCTTAACAGGATGCTGAATGCCTGTTTTAGCAAAGCAGATCGCTTAAAGCTGAAAGGGATACACAAATGGTTTTACCTCCGAATGTAAGCGAAGCGGACTTCAATGCGGCCCTCGGTGAGTTCCGCTCGGCCGTCGGCCCGAACTGGGTCTTCAGCTCGGACGAAGACGTCGCGCTCTATCGCGATTCTTACTCCATTAACTGGGACGAGCCGGAAGAGCGGGTGGCCTCGGCGGCGGTGGCTCCCGCCAGAGTGGAAGAGGTGCAACAAGTCGTGCGCACCGCCAATCGCTATCGCATCCCCTTGTATCCGATCTCGACGGGACGCAACCTCACCTATGGCGGATCGGCGCCCAACATGCGCGGCAGCGTGGTTGTCGATTTGAAGCGCATGAATCGTGTTCTGGAGGTCGATGAAAAGCGGGCATTCGCTCTGGTGGAACCGGGCGCTTCCTATTTCGATCTTTACCATTACATTCAGGAACGCAACCTCAAGCTGATGCTGGATGTGCCGGACCCTGGATGGGGCAGTCCCATGGGCAACAGCCTGGATCATGGCGCGGGCTACACGATGGCCGCGTTCCGCGATCACTTCGGCGCGCATTGCGGCATGGAAGTGGTGACCCCGGATGGGGATGTCATCCGCACAGGTATGGGTGCCGTGCCGAACGCGGACACCTGGCAGGACTTCCGCTACGGCGCAGGCCCCAACGTGGACGGTCTGTTTGCGCAATCGAACTTCGGCATCGTCACCAAGATGGGTTTCTGGCTGATGCCCATGCCCGAGGCTTTCCTGTCCGGGACCATCACGGTGCCGCGATTCCGGGATCTGGATGCGCTGGTGCAGGAGGTCAGCTACCTGGAAGATCTGGGCCTGACGGGGATGCCTCAGTATGGCAGCCCGGTTGGCCAGTCAGCCCGCGGTCCGGGCGCGGGAGGCATGGCGAGCCTGATGCAAAACGGTTGGCCTTCCGTCGAAGCGGTAGAGAACTTCGTGATCGCGCAGAAGCGTCCGGCCTGGTCCGTGCAGCTCTATTTCTACGGTCCGGAAGAAACGGTGCGCGGCACCTGGCAAGCTACCAAACGGCGCGTCGGTAAAGCGATCCCCGGCGCGACGTTCCAGGACGGCGAATTCCTGACGCTGCCGATCCCAAAAGACAAAGAACCCACCCAATCGGACAAGCCCCGCCTGGGAATCCCGTCGCTCGAGGTGTTCAATATGGTGGCGCGGAATCCAGGCAACGCGGATGATCCCTCGGACGGACACGCCGACCTTTTCATTACCATCCCGCGCAAGGCTTCAGCCCTTTGGGAATCCGCCCGCGTCCTGTTCGAAGCCTACCGGGAGCTTGGTCTGCCAGCCCAGCAAACTCCGTTTGCCACGCCGTTTACCTACTATTCCCGCTGTTTCTGGACGGGCACCACCGTACCCACCTGGCGCGACCCCGCAAAGAATGCCCGCAGCCGGGCGTTGTTTCAGAAAGTGATGGACCGCTGCGCGGAGCATGGCTGGGTCGGCTATCGCACCAACCCCGCTTTTCAGGACCTTATGATCAGCAAGTATTCGTTCAACAACAACTCCCTGCTGCGTTTTCAGGAAAAGCTGAAAGATGCCATCGATCCGAACGGAATCATCTCGCCGGGCCGCTACGGAATCTGGCCGGCAAGTATGAGGAAAAAGCGCGCATGAGGCACACGCTCTTCCTACTCCTCGTGGTTGGGCTTCCGGGTTCAGCGCCGGCGCAGACGGCTGCGGAAACCAACGGAAAAGCCGTTTTCGATAAGTGGTGTACGCCCTGTCATGGAGCCGTGGCGCCCAAGAATGTCATGTTCGGCAGTGGCGCTTTGGCCGGCACCGCCGCGCTGGCCGTGAAATACAAAGGCAGGCTTCCGGCAGTGCTCGAACAACGCACGGATCTTACCGCCGCCATGATCAGGAGCGTGGTGCGGCACGGTTTGTACGGTATGCCCATCACACGCAAGACAGAAGTCGGCGACGCGGAACTGGAAGACGTGGTGGCGTACCTGACCCGCAATCGGAAGAAGTAAGGGATGAACCGCCATACAGCTGGGCCTTCGGATAATAGCAGGGAAAGTTCGCCTCAAGGAACCACGCTTTGCCTGCTGAGTCTTCGAGCACGTCTACGCCTGAAAACTCGAGTCCCAGAGCGAACACTGCCCGTCGGGCCGTGTCGATGACCGGAGCGGGCGGTATGGCTTCGAAATCCGCCAGCGACCGGAGAGACGGCATCGATTCCGCGAGCATCACGCCAATCCCATAAGCGCGGCCAACCACCATTGGTACACCTGCCGACTCGGCCAAAAGGGTGGGCGTGCGGGGGGCGAAGTAGATGCCGTCATCCGCGACATAGAAAGTCGCCACACCGGGAGCGAACAAGAACTGTTCAGCGCGAGCCGCAGCCAATGAAACAGCTGCCGTATAAAGAAGATCGCCGGCGTGAAGACGTCTCGCCGGATCGAAATCGAAGGTTTTTGCGGTTACAACTTCGAAGGCGATGTCCCGGCGCTGACAAGCCTCCCTCAGCAGCCTTACGGATTCTTCGGGGACGCCAGCCTCGGAGACGAGACAAAAGCGCACGGAATCCGGGTGTCCGTTTAGGGTTCGGTCGAATGGCTGGCGAGATGCCCGCCACCCGAAACCGTTTCCAGTTCTTCCGCGGGTAACGGTAGGGCTTTGTTGTCTTTTGCAAACGGCGTTTGAGGGTTACTCCACGGCTTTATAAAGACGTTGGTCCAGAGGGCTGCCGGCCATCGGTGCGAGGCTCGTCCGGTATTCCTTCGTGTGAGTCGCAATCGCATGCTTCTCAAGGGCTTTCACGGTCTGCCATTCTTCGATAACCGTGAAGTGATTCGCCCGCATCGTGTGCAGTAAGACATCGAACCGGAGATTGCCTTCTTCCTTCCGGCTGTCTTCGGCCAGCTTGCGAAGCAGGTCCGCCGCGTTCCCCGGGCCGCCTATGTCGACATGTGCGATCACGAACGTGCCGCGGCGGCTTCCGTCATTGTGAGCGGCGCCCAGCGACAGGGTCTTGTAAGGCCGCTGGTCGTAATCGCTCAGGCTCATCGAGTCGATCTGAGTCCGGAAGTCCCTGGAATTCGCCGATGCGGCATGGGCATCGAGGTCTTTGCCGTCAGCCCAGGTTTCGACGATGCAGAAGTGCGCGGGCCAGCCGGCCTGCTCGAAGAACTCGATCCGCCGGAATCCGTCGTTCTTGCGGCTTCGATCCCTGTACTGCCTGATGGCGGAGATCGCCGCGGTTCTGGATGCCAATGGGATCTCGACGTAGGCGACTGAATAAGCGGTACTATCCTCTCTGATTGTCACGCCTGCCGGCGGCGGCGTCTGCGCCACGAGAAGAACCGTGGCGAGGAGCAACGGGAGCAGTCGTATCACGCCGGATCCACCCGATACACCCACTTCTGCCCGCCCGAACTCACAATTCCTGCGTTCACGTTCTGAACCACCTTCTCTATGACATCATGCCGCGGCGAAAGTATGCAGACCGGGTCCGTCGCCGCCGCGTCGCCCGTAAGCGAGAACGCCTGGCAGCGGCAGCCGCCGAAATCGCGCTCGTGCCGCTCGCAGCTCCGGCAAAGTTCCGGCAGCCAGTCGTAGCCGCGAAAGCGCATGAAGGCCGGCGACTCCTCCCAGATCCAGCGCAGCGAGCTCTCACGCGTGTTTGCGAACTTCATTCCGGGAATCACGCCCGCCGCATGGCAGGGCATCACCTGGCCGGCCGGACCGATCAGCATCAGTTGATGTCCCCAACCGTTCATGCACGGTTTGGGGTATTTCGCGTAGTAGTCGGGAAGCACGAACTCGATGCGCAGGCGGCCCGCAAGACGGTCGCGTTCCGCTTTCAGAGTCTCCATGCAGACCCGCAGTTGCTCACGGGTGGGCAGCAGCGCCTCCCGGTTGCGAAGCGCCCAGCCGTAATACTGAACGTTCGCGATTTCCAGACGCTGCGCGCCGCTCTCTTCGGCGAACGCGATCATCTCTTTCAGCCGGCCGAGGTTTTGGCGGTGAACGACGATGTTGATTGTAAATGCGATGCGCCGCCGGCGAATCATCTCCGCCAGCCGCAGTTTGAGCGTGTGCGCCCGCGTTCCGGCGAACTCGTTCGCCGGCCCTTCCTCGACATCCTGGAAACTCAGCTGGATATGATCGAGACCCGCTTCGACAAGCGCGTCGAGACGCTTTTCGTCCAGACCCACGCCCGAAGTAATCAGGTTCAGATAGAGATTGGCGGCCCGTCCGCCCTTCACCAGCTCTTTGATGTCGGCGCGGGCCAGAGGCTCGCCACCCGTCAGATGCAATTGCAAAACGCCCAGTTCCGCCGCCTGCTCGAAGATGGAAATCCAGCCGGATGTCGGAAGCTCCGTGTCGCGCCGCTGCATTTCAAGCGGATTCGAACAGTAAACGCAATGCAGCGGACAGCGGTGCGTCACTTCGGCGATCAGAGCCTGGGGCGTGTACTTCATGCCAGTTCGATGGCCCCTCTGCCGTGCAGACGAGCGAGGAGTTCAGCCACTTCGGTTTCGATTCGCGTGGCGTTCTCGGCCGGGAAGAGCCCGCACAATTCATCGACGATGACGCCTACTGTGCGTTGTCCGTCGCAGCGCTCGACAATCATACGCGCCGGCCCTTTCATGCGCAGCGCGCCCTCGGGAACCAGAAGCATTTCTTGCCGCCCTTCGCCCTCGCCCAAACGGCATCCGGGCGCGAGGCGCGGCACGGTCTCTTTGACAATCGCACTCATGACGCGGTTTCCGGAACGAAAGCCCCGGGCGGCGGCCAGGCAGGCTGTACGTACGCGAAGTAAATCGCGTCAAGCTGCGCCCAGAGAATATCGCACTTCGCCCGCAACGCGGCGACGGCAAGATCCTGCTCCTTTGGGGTACGCGCGTGTTCCGTGACCCACGCCAGCGCAAACTCAGCGTCTTCGGGCGCCTGCGTCAGCCGCGCGTCGAAATAGGTCAGGCCTCCCGTCAGCCACGGATAATGCTGTTTCAGCCGATCCACGCGCAGAGCGATCAGATCGCGCGAAAACAGTTCGGTGAGCGACGACGCCACGGCCTCGAGCAGGCTGCGCTTCGAAACCAGGTCGAGATAAGCGTCAACCGCGTAACGGACGCCCGGCAGAATCTCCGCGCCGGAAATCACGCGTCCGCGGTCGATCCCCGTGGCCTCGGCGAGATGAATCCATTTCTCAATACCGCCCGGCCGCGTGCCATCGCCATCGTGATCGACAATTCGTTTCCGCCATGCCAGACGAAATGCCGAATCTTCGCCGCGCGACAGAATCAGCGCATCCTTCACCGGAATCATGCTCTGGTAGTAGTAGCGGTTCAGCGCCCATGCCTGCAGTTGCGGCCGGGTCAGCTTGCCCTCATGCATCAGCAGGTGAAAGGGGTGGCGGTGATGGTAGCGGTCGCGCCCCACTGCGCGCAGACGCGCTTCGAATTCCGGCGCCGTGGCGAGAGTTTGCTGAGTTGCCGTCAAAGAACGATCTCCATTCCGTCGCGCGCGATCTCCCAACCGCTGTCGCGAACGCTTCGATACTCCCTGCCGTCTTCATCCAGCATGGGATTGGTGTTGTTGATATGAATATAGATCTTTCGGGCCTTCAGTGCCGCGAGACGATCCATGCTTCCGCCCGGGCCGGACACCGGAAGATGGCCGATCTGCAAGGCCGTGCGGCCCAGGCCGGGAATATGCATCGGTTCGTCGTCGGTCCAGAAGGTGCCGTCGAACAGCACGGAGTCGCAAGACTGCAGGCGTTCCAGCAGGGCATCGGAAACACAGCCCGCGCCGGGAAGAAACGCCAGAGTTTTGCCGCCCGCCTCGGGTGTCAGCAGCAGGCCGATGTCGGCTTCGGCCGGATTCAAGTCAGCGGCGCGCGCCTTGCTCACAAACCCGGGAAACGAACCGGCCAGCGGCAGCGCCTCGACCCGCGCCCCTCCGGCCGTGAACGGCGCGTCCATCGGGATGTCGCGCCACTCGACCTGGCCCGGGAACCGCGCAAGCACCGCGAACAGGCTGTTGTCTTCTCTCAGAATGGCGCGAATCGCCGGGGTCGAATGGATCTCAAAAGAGTGGAATTCGCGCAGCAGCAGGAGACCGAGGATCTGGTCCGCTTCCGCGCCGGTCAGAATCACGCGCGCGATGGGGGAACGGCGGCCGTCGCGCGGCCACAATTCCGGCGTGGCTTCAATCTGGAAACGAAGATCCGGTGACGCGTTGACGAGGGTCCACTCGTCCGGTTCGCTGCTGAAGGCAAGCTGTGCCTGCGTGCGCGGAGAACCCGCAAACGTTCCCTGGCGAACACGAAGACAATTGGGGCAGGAACAATTCCACTGCGGGAAAGCACCGCCGGCGGCCGTGCCGATCATTTTTACCCGCATGCGGGAGAGGAGGGAGAATCAGATGCTGTGGCGCGCGCCAAGGCAAGCGTAATGCATTGCATGGCGCGCGCTCCGCGGCTTTAGAAGTCGCCGTTGCAATAAGAGTTGATTTCGGGGCTCAGCGAGATCTCTTCTACTTGAGGGGTTTCCCAGTTCATGAATTGGACCATCCTTTCAAAAGCACGGCTTTTCGCCGTCTGACCAGCTACCATATCATCCAGTCCCACCGAAAGCAACCCCATGAGTACGCCCGGGTCGGCCCGCCTGCAAATACGCGCCTTTCACGCCCTGCGAAGCCGGGATTTCCGCTACCTCTGGGCCGGTTTGGCCGTTTCCGCGATCGGAACCTGGATGCAGATTGTAGCCCAGAGTCTGCTGGTTCTCGATCTGACCCGTGGATCGGCGTTGGCCCTGGGAACGGTTTCCGCCGTCCAGGCGATTTCATTCCTTGTTTTCGCGCCCGTTGGCGGCGGCGTGGCGGACCGCATATCCAAACGGAAGCTGCTGCTCGCGACCCAGGCCATCATGATGGGGCTGGCGACCCTGCTCGGTGTGCTGACGGCAACCGGCGCGATTCGCTTCTGGATGATTCCGCTCGCGGCCTTCGCCAACGGGGCCGCCTTGAGCTTCGACCAGCCCGCGCGCAGCGCTCTGATTGCCGCGCTGGTTCCCGCCGAGAACCTCATGAACGCGATCGCTCTCCAGTCGGCCGTGTTCAACGGGGCCGCACTGCTGGGGCCGGCGCTGGCGGGTTTCGCTCTGAACGAAATCGGCTATGCCGGAAGTTTTTTCGTGAACGCCGCCAGCTATCTGGCGGTCATCGGAGCGATTTTTCTCATCGCCGAGCCGGAAGTGAGCGGAAGAAAACGACCCGCCGGAAAGCTTCTGGATTCGGTACGCGCCGCGCTGCTCTACGTGCGCCGCGACGCCGTGCTTCCCGCCGTCGTGACCGCATATGGGGCGCTGCTGTTCTTCGGCCCATCCACCGCGCTGATGCTGCCGCTCTTCGCCCGGAACATCCTGCATGTCAGTCCGTCGGGGCTGGGATTGCTGTTTTCGGCAGCCGGCGCCGGCACGGTGCTCAGTGCGTTCGCCGTGGCTTCGCTGGGGGACTTCCGCCACAAGGGCCGGCTGCTGCTCGCGTCGGCCGCCGTCTGGGTTGGCGCGCTTGCATTGTTCGGTCTGAGCAGTAGTCTCGCCGTGGCCGTTCCGGCTCTCCTGATGCTGGGAGCGGCACAGAACGGCGTTGCCGCGGCGAGCATAACGCTGCTACAGACTCGCGTCCCACATGAAATGAGAGGCCGCGCGATGAGCCTGAACACGTTGCTGATTATGTTCGTCCGCCCGCTGGGCGACTTCCCGGCGGCGGCGGTCATTGGAGGCCTGGGCCTGCGGCCCGCCGTGCTTGCCGCGGCAGCGCTCGTGGGAATCACAATCGCGCTTCTGTCCGCCAGGCCCCAGGTACGTAATGCGTAAACGACTACCGGGGAAGAAACCGGTTTCGAGAAAAGTCTCGACACGGCACGCTGGAGAGCGTGCGCCACATCGGTCAAGTCCGCTACATTCGATCTATGATCGCGTTGAGTGCAGCGCTGGGCCGCATCGCCGCGACACACTTATCGTCGTCCGGGAGATAGTAGCCCCCGATGTCCACTGGTTTGCCCTGCGCGGCCAACAACTCCTGCGTGATCTGGCCCTCGGCCGCGGCCAGCGCGGCGGCTACCGGAGTGAAGCGTCGCTTTAAATCCTGCGTCCTCGTTCTGGGCGGCGAGTGCCTTTGCCCATTCCAACGCGAGATAGTACGTGGAACCGCGGTTGTCGATCTCATTCACCTTCTGCGAGGGGTAGCGGGCGTCTTCGAGGTAGTGGCCGACCGCGTCATCCAGCGTTTTCGAAAGGAGGGCCGCGCGCCGGTTGCCGGTCTTCGTCGCGATCAACTCCAGCGATGGCCCAACCGCACAGTATTCACCGAGTGAGTCCCAGCGCAGATGTCCTTCCTTCACGAACTGCTGCACGTGCTTTGGCGCCGAACCGCCGGCGCCGGTCTCCAGCATTGCTCCGCCCTGGAGCAGCGGCACGATCGAAAGCATGCGGGCGCTTGTCCCCAACTCGAGAATCGGGAACAGGTCGGTGAGATAGTCGCGAAGCACGTTACCCGTGACTGAGATGGTGTCGTCGCCGCGGCGAATTCGCTCGAGCGAGAATTTCATCGCGTCCACGGGCTTCAGGATCTTAATGTCCAGGCCAGAGATGTCGTGGTCGGCCAGGTAGGTTTTCACCTTAGCGATAATTTGCGCATCGTGACCGCGATTCGGGTCGAGCCAGAACACCGCAGGTGTGCCGGTTGCGCGCGCCCGTGTCACGCCCAGCTTCACCCAGTCGCGGATGGCCTCGTCTTTCGTCTGGCAGGCGCGGAAGATATCGCCACGGTCGACACTTTGTTCGAGCAGGATCTCACCGCTGTCCATGACAATGCGAATCGTTCCGTTGCCGGGTGCGACAAACGTCTTGTCGTGCGAACCGTACTCTTCGGCCTTCTGAGCCATGAGCCCAACGTTGGACACGCTGCCCATGGTCGCCGGATCGAACTGTCCGTTCCGCTGGCAGTCCTCGATCACGACTTGATAAATGGTGGCGTAGCAACGGTCCGGGATCACGGCGACAGTGTCCTGCAGCCCATCCTCTTTGTTCCACATCCTGCCGCCATCACGGATCAACACCGGCATCGATGCGTCGATGATCACGTCGCTGGGAACATGCAGGTTGGTCCTGCCCGCGCGCGAATCGACCATCGCCAGACCGGGACGCTCTTTGTAACAAGCTGCGATATCGGTCTCGATCCCGGCTTTTTTTGCGGCTGGAAGCTGGTCGAGTTTGCTGAGGACGTCGGTCAGCCCGTTGTTTACGTCGGCGCCGATCTCTGCGAGGACGTTGGCATGTTTCAGCAGGGCAGGGGCGAAATACTCCGTCACGCAATGCCCGAACATGATGGGGTCGGAGACCTTCATCATCGTGCATTTCAGATGCAGCGAGAACAGCGCACTGTCGGCTTTAGCGGCAGCGATCTGCTCGGCATAGAACCGCCGCAGCGCCGCTACGTTCATGACCGCGGAATCGACAACTTCGCCCTCGGTCAGCGGGATTCTTTGCTTCAGGATTTTGACCGCGCCGGCGGAATCCACGAATTCGATACGGGCCTGATTCGCGGAACTCACGGTCACGGATGTCTCGCTGCCGAAGAAATCCTTGTCGCTCATGTGGGCGACGCGCGTCACCGAGCCGGAGGTCGGCCAGGGCTTCATCTTGTTTGGATTTTTCCGCGCGAACGCTTTCACGGACCTGGGAGCGCGCCGGTCGGAATTGCCTTCGCGCAACACGGGATTCACGGCCGAGCCCAGGACGCCGGCGAAACGGGTCTGGACCGCACGCTCCTCCTCCGTAGATGGGGCGTCCGGATAGTCGGGAATGTTGTAACCCTTCCTCTGAAGTTCCGCAATCGCGTCCCGGAGCTGCGGGATCGAGGCGCTGATGTTGGGCAGCTTGACGATGTTGGCTTCCGGTGTCTTCGCCAGTTCCCCCAGGCGCGTCAACTCGTCGGGGATTTTTTGGGCTTGCCTGAGACGCTCAGGGAAGGTGGCGACGATACGGCCGGCGAGCGAGATGTCCGCCGTTTCGATCTCCACCCCTGTTCCTTTGAGGTAGGCTCGCAGGATGGGCAGCAGCGCGTACGACGCGAGCGCCGGCGCCTCGTCGGTCTTGGTCCAGGTGAGCTTCATATATCTGAGTGCGTGCGGAGGGAACGCGGGTGCAAAGCGGGTCTCAAACTGAACGCGTAGGATAACATGGCGAAGCCAATCTTCGTGGGTAGGGGGCATCACGCGGCGCCAACGGGCTTGGGTAAGACACGAGATTCCGAGCGGGGTTTAGCGTCCTTTCCCGGCAGAGTTCGTACAAAAGTTCGTACAACAGATCCCGGTGCGGCGGGTTGGTTCCCTTCTTTCCCAGTTCCGCCGGGACCTTTACCTGGCTTCCCTGGGTTGGTATCTTGGGTTTCTCAGGTTCAGCCGGGTTCTCTTTTCCGGGCTCACCCCCACGTTTTCAATGGCTTCTCGGGTTCGGAACGGAGAAAAAAATCTCATTCCACCTTGCCGGCTGGGCGCACCACACCAGCCGGCGCAAACGGGACATTACGGCCATATTCAATTTGCAAGGATCAGTCGGGCATCGGTCTTCACAGACTTACCCTGACCAGGCCCGAACTGCGCCTGGGAACCATTTTCGAGGCGAAGACCTCGATCCGCCTGGAGGATACACGAAGCTGGAGCCGTGTTTGAGCGCGAGCAGCGCTAACCGGCCTGTTTTCAGGTAAACATCGCAGTTCTTCGTTTGTGAACGGCCCATCGCGGTCGCCACAACGGGAGATGAAGTTGCCCGGTCAGAACGCGACGCAGTGTTTGTAAGGAGGCCCGCTCCGTTTTCCGCTTCTCTCCCGAACTGGCCGAACTGGTCTTCACGGGCGACCAGCCGCTGAATCAGGCGGTCATGATATCTGTTGACTGCGGTCAACACCAAAGTTTACTATCGGGCAGTGACCGCAAAGGAATTCAGAAAGCTCCTGAAAGCCAACGGATGCACGTTCAAGCACGCGACCGGTCACGAAAAAGTATTCCTCGGCGAGCGCTTTACGTTCATGCCGCGCCACGGGACGGACATCGGCAAGTACCTGTTCAACAAGATCCTCAAAGACCTCGGAATCGAGAAGGAGAAATAAATGCTACGTTACCCCGCGACCCTGAGACGCGACGGCAAGACTTTTGTCGTGCTCTTCCCCGATCTGCCTTTCGCGCATACCAACGGCGACAGCAGAAAGGACGCGCTGGCGCATGCCCCCGACGCGCTGCACACCGCCCTCTCGATGCTGATGGAGAAGAACCTCGACATCCCGGAACCGGGGAAGCTCCGCAGGGGCGCAGTGCTCGTCGGGCTCCCTTCGGTGACCAGCGATGCCAAGGTTGCCCTGTACAAAGCGCTCCGCGCCAACGGCGTGCGAAAGGTGGAGCTTGCGCGGCGGATGGGGATTCACAAACAGCAGATCGACCGGCTGCTCGATATCGATCACGCCTCGCGGATCGAGCAACTGGAGTCGGCGTTCGCGGCGCTTCAGATGAGACTGGTCGTCGACATTCAGCCGGCAGACCTCGCGGCCTGAACGCTCGCCGAAACGGCGCTTGAGGCTATTCACCTTCCGACGTACACCAGCGGTCCCCGGTGCTGAAGCCCGTAAACGCCTGCCCCTCCGGAAGTGAATCGATTTGGTCTGCAGCCATGCTATACGGGCAGATGAAATTCCTCGTCGATAACGATCCGAGACAGGTTGAAGCCGTCAATGAGGGCGATAGGATTCTTGCCTTCCTCTCCAGCTTCGTTGATCGCCGCCCTCGAAAAATGACTCGTAGTGACGACAGCCCCTCTGGCGAATGGCTGCAGGCTGCCGCGTAACTCCGCCACTTCTTTGCGGCCGACAGAGTGCAGCCAGCGCCTGGCTTGAACTTGAACCAGCGTACTGGCGAAGAGCCACATCTTCACGCCCGCCCTGGCATTGACGTCCACTCCGCCGTCGGCGCTGAATTTTGTCACGCATACTTCTGTAAACCCGCAGTGTAATAGCAGATCCTTGATAAAGAATTCGAACTTTCCTGCTTCCATCGCCAACAACTTGCTGCGCACCTGCTCAATCTGTTCGACGTTGCTTGCGCTCTGGATGCTTCTCTCGGTCACTACTTCGTCATCGTCGGCATGAGCGGCCTGGTGTCCCGACGAAAGGAGCACCTGACGCGAAATCTCCATATCCAATGCAAGCGGTACGACCGTCGGTTCCATGTGAATCTTAAATTCGAACAGCCATACTTGCCGGACCTTTCCAGCGGAGTCGAGTTGGGTGTCGGGATAGTGCCGCAAGTACTGAAGCAGGCCCAGATATCGCCAGCGTTCGGGCCCGACAGATTTGTCCCTTCTGCCGGCGACCTGAACAAATCCATGAATCGGGAAACTATGCTGCCTTTGCCCAATCAATCGGCTGTTCATGCCAGCGAGCGTCTGCTGGCCGGTTTTTCCCGCCGCCGTATAGGTGAGGACTCCACCCTCAAGCCTGTCGTGGTAGGGGTTTTCCTTTGCCGCATGAAAATTCTGAACCGAAGTCATGACGGCTACTCTCCTGACCGAATCGTCCCGAAGCGACGGGCGTATGCCGCCCGCGTTCGAAACCCTCAGCCCACGGATGATGTCGTCATTTGAATACAGCTGCCCTACAATCAGATTCTCGATGCCTTCGCGCGCTTCAACTTTGGCCGTGGTACTCACTGGTCAATTGGGGGAGTCGGATTTCGGGCCACCTTGTATTCTTGCATGTTCCACGTGGGTGTCAGAACATCGGTGCGTGAGAATGATTCCACCCTGAGAGGGAACACTGTATCGGGATTTCCCGGCAACGAGGGATCGTGCAGCCGGTAGCGAAAGCCCATCCGCTGCACGAGCCTGGGGATATATCTGGTGCGCCCGGAGTGATTCGAACACCCGACCTACTGGTTCGAAGCCAGCCGCTCTATCCAACTGAGCTACGGGCGCACGCTGTTTGCAGACAGACACGAGTTTAACACTCAATCCGCTATCCTGATCGCGTGAAGCCCCCAGTCGAAGTTGAGATCAAGCTCGCCGTCGAAACCGCGGCGAAAGCGCGCGCGCTTCTGCGTCGGGTCGATTTCAAAGTCAGCGCACCCAGAATCTTTGAGCGGAATCTGGTTCTCGATGACGATCGCGGATCGCTGCGTGAGAGCGGCCTGTTGTTGCGCGTGCGCGAGGCGGGGAAGATCGTGACCTGCACGTTCAAGGGACCTGAAATTCCCGGACGCCACAAGCGCCGCGTGGAAAACGAGTTCACCGCCTCCGATTCCGGTTCGTGCCTCGCGGTGTTCGCCGGTCTGGGCTTTCGCGAAGCGTTCCGCTATGAAAAATACCGGACCGAATTCGCGCGCGACGGATGAATCCGGTATCGCCACCGTCGATGAAACGCCCATCGGCGTTTTCATGGAACTGGAAGGCCCGGCGCGATGGATCGATACAACTGCGAAAGCACTCGGTTTTCCGCGCGAGCGCATACATCACCGCCAGCTACGCGCAACTCTATTTCGATTGGTGCGAGGCGCGCGGAATCCAGCCGACCGGCATGCGTTTTTAGCAGGGGTGCTGAAAGCCCCGAACACAGGCTGAAGCCTGTGCCACCATCCTGCCAAGCCCGAATAGCCTCGGTGCGAGGCACGCGGAATCAATCCGAGAAATAGGGGGAAACAAACGCGGCTGAAGCCGCGTGTACCTGCCCTTTAGCGGGTTTGCAGCTGGATCAGCTTCTGTTTATCCGGCTGCGCCGCGGCCGGAGCCGGAATCGTTTGCGGCGCCCGCCAGAAATCCATATATGAGGTGTAGTGCACACAGGCCACCGTGCAGCGCGGAGCGCAGCCTTTTTCCGTGATGAATTCGCGCCGGATATCTTCCACCGTGTATTGGTCGAGCGGCGTGGCGGGATAACCGCGCTGCTGCGAACAATAGTGGACCAGACCGTTTTCGCAGATATAAAGGTATCTGGCGCCGGCCCGGCACTTCCATTTATTCTCTTTGCCGGCCGCAATGTTGTCCTGGAAGTAATTCATACGGGCATAATTCTTTTTGCCCATATCCCTTACTTTCAGAAAGATACTCTGCTCCTCTTCAGAAAGCGGTTGAAGCTGCCCGTCGCTGTCGTGGATGATCCCGACGCTGGAAGTGAACCCGAGCGCCACGGCCCGCTCCGCCACCTCGACCGCGTCATGCGGGTGGTGAATTCCGCCGCCCACCACGGAATTGATATTGACGTGAAACTCCGCATGCTCGGCAAGCAGCTGCAGTTTCTTGTCGAGAACGTTGAGGCTCTTCTTCGATACGTCGTCCGGCTTGACGTTGTCGATCGAGATCTGCATGTGCTCGAGACCCGCGCGGTTCAGGCGCTCGATGCGGTCCGCCGTTAAGCAGATAGCCGTTCGTGATCATGCCGGCGATCGCGTCCGCGGCGCCGGATATGCGCGATCAGCTCGTCCAGTTCCGGGTGCAGCAGCGGCTCGCCGCCGCTGAAGGCAATGATGCTGGTTCCCAAGATCGGCGAGTAGGTCGATCCGCCGGAGCATCTCGGCGGCGGGAACCGGCTTCGAAAAGTCGTCATATTCGTTGCAGTACGTGCACGACAGATTGCAGCGCCGCGTGGGAACGATGTGGGCGAGCACGGGGTGATCCGTCGAGCGTAACCCCTTCGCCAGCATCAGTCCTTCGCGGACCCTGCGGCGAGCGGCAACCAGGTTTCTTCGGACGCGCACTCCAATCGTCGGCATAGTTAAGAAAGCGAAGTTAAGAAGGCGAAACGATTATTAGAACATATGACTGCGCGATTCAACGAAAACCGGTGCCCAGAGAAAAGAAGCGTCGAGAGAGTCTCGACGCGGCACGCTGAGAGCGTACGGCACGAATGCACACAACCCCCGAAAAACAAAGGTGAAATGACCACCGGGGTAACACGTCCGGGCTGGGCGAGAAGAATCGGAATCATGACCCTTCACGTCATAATACTTGATCCCCGGCCCAAACCATGGCTAAAATGTCCTTTTTGCTGCACGAATCTGTTATTCCGATGACTCCGAGAGACGATTCCGATCCGCTGGCGCCACAACGGGAGGCCGCGTTCTTCTACGGCCTCTTCCTGCGCGGCCATTCGCTCGACGCGCTCCGGCAGGACATCGACGTTCCCCGGGTGATTATCGACAAATGGGTGCACGCCAGGGATTTTCAGGGAGCATTCCGCGCCGATCTCGATCGGGTCTATCAATATCGCAAGCAGGTTCTGGCGATATTCGAGGGCTTGGTATCGAGCGAACAGGCACATTTCCGCCTCCAGTAAGGTCCCCGTAACCGATTGACTTTGGCACCGCCAGTGTGTAATATCAGCGTCGCGGGTAGAACTGTACTTTGCCGGCGTGCAACTCAAATTCCGGCAATGCTTTGGGGGAATTCTGCAGGAATGAAAAATCGGTCTCGGTTTTCGCGGATCGCCATCCTGGCCTTGTTAGCCACCGCCGCTATTCCCATGGGCGCTCAGACACCCGCTTATAAGCCCGCGCGCACCGCGGATGGCAAGCCCGATCTCAACGGAATCTGGGAAGCGATGAGCACCGCCAACTGGGACATCCAGGCGCATGCTCCGCCGCCCGGACCGGTGACCTCGCTGGCCGCCGATTTCGCCGTTCCTCCCGGCATCGGCATTGTGGAAGGAAACGAGATTCCCTATCTCCCCGCCGCGGCCGAACAAAAGAAGAAGAACTTCGCCAACCGCTTCGTCGACGATCCGGAAATCAAGTGCTACCTTCCCGGCGTGCCCCGCGCCACGTACATGCCGTATCCGTTCCAGATCATCCAGTCGCAGAAGAACATCATGTTCTCGTACGAATATGACGGCGCCGTCCGCGTCATCGATATGGGCACTCCGACACCCGCGCCGGTCGATAGCTGGATGGGCTGGTCGTCCGGCAAATGGGAGGGCGACACGCTCGTGATCGACGTGACCGGTCTCAACAAGCAAGACCTGGTTCGACAGGGCGGGGAATTTCCATAGCGACGCTCTGCATGTGGTCGAGCGCTATACGCCCCGCAGCGCGGATACGCTGATGTATGAAGCGACCATCGAGGACCCGAAGGTGTTCTCGCAGTCCCTGGAAAATCAGCCTGCCGCTGTACCGTCACGTGGAAAAGAACGCTCAGCTGCTCGAATTCAAGTGCGTTGAGTATGCGGAAGAATTAATGTATGGCCCTCTTCGCAAACACCCGAAGGGGAGTAATTGAAAGAGAATAAGAAGTAGTAAAAGAAAAGGAGCGTCCCATGAGCAATCGGTTTCCTGCATCCATCAGCGCGGCCCTCGCGGTAATCGCGCTGGCGTCCGCGCCCGCCGTCGCCCAGACGAAGACCACCGCGCCGCTCCCGGCAAAGGAAGGCGCGAAGACGTGGACTCCGCCGAAGACGGCCGACGGCGTGCCCGACATCTCGGGCATCTTCACGAACTCCGTCGTGACGCCGCTCGAACGGCCGAAGGATCTCGGCACGAAGGAATTTTTCACCGCGGAAGAGGCGGACGCGCTAGGCGAAGAAGAATGCGAACCAGGGGGAAGCGAAGGCCCGGGAACCTACGGCGACGTTCACTACAGCATGGCGCAGTTCGGACTGGAGAAGAAGTCAGTCGAAGGTTGCCGAGAGCGTGCGGAGTTCCCTGATCGTCGGGCCCGAAGGCCGCGTGCCGCCGCTGCTGCCCGGAAGCGCAGAAGCGGCAGGCTCTCCGCGCGGCGGTGAACCGGGGTCATGAGTTCGACGGACCCGAGAACCGCGGTCTGGCGGAGCGCTGCATCATCTGGGGCGCCGAAGGCCCGCCGATGCTGCCGATCGGCTACAACAGCAATCTGCAGATCATGCAGGGCGAAGGCTATGTCGCGATCATGCAGGAGATGATTCACGACGTGCGCATCATCCCCACCGATGGCCGCCCCCACGTGGCGTCGAGCGTTCGCGAACTGATGGGCGATTCGCGCGGACACTGGGAAGGCAACACGCTGGTGGTCGATACCACCAACTTCACCGACCGGACCGCTTTCCGCGGGTCTTCCGAGAACCTGCACGTGGTTGAGCGCTTCACCCGCACGGATGCGGACACGGTTCTCTATCAGTTCACAGTGGATGATCCTTCCACTTGGGCAGCGCCGTGGTCGGCCGAGGTTCCCCTGGCGAAGATCGACGGCCCGATATTCGAATACGCCTGCCATGAAGGGAATTACGGCATGCCGAATAATCTGAGCGGCGCGCGCGCGGAAGAAAAGAAGCTGGCGGAAAAGAAATAACAGGAGTTGCGGCAATGACAAAGTTAGTCCGATTCCAGACGCTCGCCCTCGCCGGTGCGGGCTTGCTGCTGGCGACGGCGTCGGCATGGGCGCACCATTCGTTCGCGGCTGAATTCGACCCGATGAAGCCGGTCAAATTGACGGGAACCGTCACAGAGATGGAGTGGATCAATCCCCATTCCTGGATCCACATGGACGTCAAAGGTCCCGATGGCAAGATCACCAACTGGATGGTGGAAGGCGGAAGCCCGAACGCTCTGCTGCGGCGCGGCTTCACGAAGGCTTCACTGCCGGAGGGAAGTGTGATCGTGATTGAGGGCTATCAGGCGAAGGACGGATCGAACCGGGCGAACGGGCGCGACATTACGTTTGCCGATGGCAGGAAGCTGTTTCTCGGATCGGGCGGCACCGGCGCTCCCGACGACAAACCCGAGAAATGAGGCGTTACAAATTCCTGGCCGCTGCACTGCTGGGCGCAGCGCCCGCATGGTGCGCCACCTGTGAAAGCTTAGCGGCTCTGACTCTGCCCGACACAACGATAACCGCGGCGCAATCGGTCGCGGCCGGATCGTTTTCGGTTCCAGCTACCGGCCGGGGGCGCGGGGGCGACCCCAACGCCGCATTCAAAGACCTCCCCGCGTTCTGCCGGGTTGCCGCAACCATGAAGCCGACGGCGGATTCCGAGATTAAGTTCGAACTCTGGCTGCCTGCTTCGGGCTGGAACGGAAAACTGGAAGCCAACGGAAACGGCGGCTGGACGGGATCCATCGCACCTGCCACGCTTGCCGCCGGATTACAGCGCGGTTACGCGGCGGCGATGACCGATACCGGCCACGACGGAGGCAGCGCGAGCTTTGCCTTGGGGCATCCGGAGAAACTGATCGATTTTGGGTTTCGGGCCGTGCACGAGATGACCGTCAAGTCCAAGGCGATCGTGGCGGCGTTCTACGGGGACGGCCCGAAGCTGTCCTACTGGAATGGTTGTTCGGCGGGCGGCCGGCAGGCGTTGAAAGAAGCCCAGCGTTATCCGGAAGATTTCAACGGTATCGTTGCCGGGTCTCCCGGAATCAATTGGACCGGTCGCGCCGTCCAGGCTGTATGGATCGGGCAGGCCAACCACAAAGACGAAACTTCAACCATTCCACCTGCTAAATTCGCCGCGATCCACAGCGCCGCGATCGATGCCTGCGACGCCGCCGATGGCGTGAAAGACGGCATTATTGAAGATCCCACGCGGTGTAAATTCGATCCCGGCGTGCTTGAGTGCAAAGGCCCCGACGGGCCGGCCTGTCTGACCACGCCGCAAGTCGAGACAGCGCGCAAAATCTATGCTTCGGTGACGAATCCGCGCACCAAAGAAGAGATTTTTCCCGGTCACGAGCCGGGCAGCGAATTGGGATGGAATACGATGGCCGGGCCGCAGGCCTTCGGCCTCGGGCTCGACCTTTTCAAATTCATCGTCTTCAAAGATCCGAACTGGGATTACCGCACTTTCAATTTCGACAGCGACGTGGCTCTCACGGCCAAAGCGGACGGTGGCGTGATGAATGCGCTCGATCCGAATTTGAAGCCCTTTTTCGCACGCGGCGGAAAGATCGTGCAGTATCACGGTTGGGCAGACCCGCAGATTTCGCCGCTCAGCAGCGTCCGCTATTACAACACCGTGCTGGACACGTTGGGTGGAGCGGGTAAAGTGACGGATTCCTACCGACTCTTCATGGTGCCCGGTATGGCGCATTGCGGAGGCGGCGAAGGAACCAGCACTTTCGATATGCTCACGGCGGTTGAGCAGTGGGTCGAGACGAAGAAGGCTCCCGATCAGATCATGGCGTCCCGCGTTCGGGATGGCAAGGTTGACCGAACGCGGCCGCTTTGCCCGTATCCGCAGGTGGCGAAGTATAAGGGCTCTGGCAGCATCGACGAAGCCGCCAACTTTTCCTGCAAGCTCCCGTAGCGGGCTGCTGAAAAAGGCACCGGCAGGCTGAATGCCTGCCCCACCGCAAGCGGTTCCATGGAACAATCTTCCTTCGTCAAGAGTCCAAAACCTAACCGCCGGAGTGGGCCGGATCTGGATTTTCACGTCACAAATGCAACGGTGGCGCTAACAAAACCGGCAACGCCGCGTCGAAGGGGTAACCCCTTCAATTCATGGAACGATGAGGCAGTAAGAAACGTAAACTCGATCACTGCATGAATATCAACCGCAGCATCTTATCGGCGTTCCTCTGCTGCGTCCTGTGGCTGAACGCGCTTCCGTTGTGGGCGACCGAGGTTCACGGCCAGGTGAAGTTCGGCGGCCTTCCCGTTCCCGGCGCCACCGTCACCGCTTCGCAGGGCGGCAAGAACTTCGCCGCCGTGACCGATGCGATGGGTAACTATTCTTTCGCCGATCTGGCCGACGGCGCCTGGGCATTCAAAGTGGAGATGCTGGGTTTCAGCCCGATCAACCAGGATGTGACGCTCGCCTCCACTCCCGCTGGCGCGACCGCCTCCGATTTCGATCTGAAGATGATGTCACTCGACGAGATCAAGGCCATCGCAGGTCCCGCGGCGGCGCAGGCGCCGATATCGTATACCACGCCCCAACCCGAAGCGCCGACGAACACGGCGGTCCCGACAGCGCCCGCCGGGAAGAAGCAGGCCACCAACAAGAAAGGTGCCGCGCCCGCCGGCGGACAGAACAGTTTCCAGCGCACCGATGTCAACGCCAATGCGGCAGCCCCGAATGCGACCCCCGCATCCGAGACGCCAGCCAACAGCGCATTCAACTCGCAGGAGCCCGCTGAACTCAGTCAGCGCGCCAGTGACGGGTTTCTGGTCAACGGCAGCCAGAACAACGGCGCGGCGTCGCCATTCGCCCAGGCCGGGAGATTCGGCAACAACATTCGCGGCCCCAACAGCCTGTATCAGTTCATGGCGGGTTTCATCATCAATAATTCCGCGCTCGACGCCAAAACGTTTTCGCTCACCGGACAGAACACCGTCAAGCCGGCAACCAACATGTTTACGGCGCTCGGCAGTTTCGCCGGACCCCTTCGCATCCGGCACTGGTGGAAGGCCCCGCCCACGATTTTCGTCAACTATCAGTTCACGCGAAATCGTGTCGCCACCAGCACCCCGGCGCTCATGCCGACGTCAGACGAGTTACTGGGGAATTTCTCGGCGTCCCCGGCCCTGATTTACGACCCCACCAACGGCATGCCATTCGCCGGAAACATGATCCCCGCGAGCCGTATCAGCTCCCAGGCACAATCCCTGCTGAGCTTTTACCCAGTGCCCAACTTTACAGCCGGCACCGGCTACAATTACCAGGTTCCGCTGGTCAATCTGACCCAGTCCAACAACCTTCAGGCGCGCTTCAACAAGTCGCTCTCTACGAAAGACCAGTTGAGCGGGATTTTCGGTTATCAGTATGTGTCGACCGCCACGCCCAACATTTTCGCGTTCACCGACACAGGAAATACGCAGGGGATCAATGTTCAGCTGACCGAACAGCACCGGTTCACGCCGCGCATGTTCGGTACTCTGCAGGTCCAATTCAGCCGGCAATCGAACCGCGTCACGCCATACTTCGAGAATCGTGAAAACGTGTCGGGCGATGCCGGGATCGAGGGGCAACAATCAGGAGCCGGTGAATTACGGCCCGCCGAGTCTCTCGTTCGCGAGCGGTATCAGCGGGCTTAGCGACGGAATCACGGCCTTCAACCGCACTCAGACAACCGCGGTGTCTTACAACCAGTTGTGGATTCACGGCCGCCACGAGGTGACGTTCGGAGGCGATTACCGCTGGCAGCAGTTCAACTATCTTTCGCAGCAGAACCCGCGCGGCACATTCACGTTCACAGGTGGCGCAACCAGCCAAATCGTAAACGGAGTGCCCGTTTCCGGCACAGGCATCGACTTCGCCGACTTCCTTCTCGGTATACCCGACACCAGCGCGCTGGCTTTCGGCAACGCCGACAAATATTTTCGCGCGAATATGATGGACGGTTTTTTGAATGACGTCTGGCGAACCGGACCTTCCCTTACTCTCACCCTGGGAGGGCGCTGGGATTACGGTTCGCCCATCACAGAGGAATACGGCCGCCTTGTGAATCTCGATATCGCGCCCGGGTACAGCGCCATCGCTCCCGTCGTGGCGAGTAACCCCGTGGGGCCGTTGACCGGCCAGAAGTATCCCAATTCGCTGATCCGCCCCGACAGGCACGGCTTTGAACCCATTGTCGGCCTGGCCTGGCGGCCGTTCCCCGCTTCGTCGGTGGTGGTTCGCGCGGGGTACAGCCTCCGCTACAACACTTCGGTTTACCAGCAGATCGCCACGCAGATGGCGCAGCAGTCGCCCCTCTCCACGAGCCTCTTTCTGGCGAACAGCGCGGCTAATCCGCTCACGCTTGCCAAAGGGTTCGACGCGCCGCCGGGAGTACTCACAAACAATTTCGCCATCGATCCGAACTTCGAGGTGGGTTATGCGCAGAACTGGAATGCATCCATCCAGAAGGATCTTCCCGGCTCGCTCATCATGATCGCAACCTACACCGGCACCAAAGGTACGCGCGGCATGCAGGAGTTCTATCCCAACACCTATGCCCCGGGCACCTTCCCGACAGGCACCAATCAATGCCCAACCGGTCCCTGCGGCTACACCTACGAAACTTCGAACGGCAACTCGACGCGCCAAGCCGGGCAAATGCAGCTGCGGCGCCGGCTGCACAGCGGGTTTACGGCGAACCTGCAGTACACTTACGCCAAGGCGATTGACGATTCCGCGCTCGGCGGACGCGGCCAGGGCAACCTGTTTGTCGCGCAGAACTGGCTCGACCTGAGCGCCGAACGCGCCTTATCCAATTTCGACCAAAGGCATCTGCTGAATTTCACCATGCAATACACGACAGGGCAGGGAATCGGCGGGGGTACACTGCTCAGCGGATGGCGGGGCGCGCTCTTCAAAGAATGGACCATCATAACGGGCGTCAACGCCGGCACCGGTACGCCGCTCACGCCTGTTTATCTGACCGAGGTGCCGGGAACGGGATTCACCGGCACCATCCGGCCGGACTACACCGGCGCGTCCTTAACGAGCACCTCCGGCGGCCTCTACCTGAATCCTCTGGCGTATACGCCCGCCGCTGCCGGCCAGTGGGGAAATGCGGGGCGGGATTCGATTACGGGACCGGCGCAGTTCTCGACGAGTGCGTCGTTCGCGCGCACATTCCGCCTGCGCGATCGTTACAGCCTGGATCTGCAGTTCGTTACCAACAACCCCATCAACCACGTTACTTTCATGGCGTGGAATACTACAATCAACAGTCCCCAGTTCGGGACGCCTACAGCGGCTAATGGCATGCGTACCGTGCAAACAAATCTGCGTCTGAGGTTCTAAGTATGCGACTGATTTTTATTGTCATCCTTTGCGCTCTTGCCGTGGTTGAAGTGGGAGCCCAGCAGCCGCAGCAAAACGCCCAGCCCGCCGCTGAGCCCGCGACCTTCTCCAGCAGCACGCAGCTGGTGATCGAAACCGTGACAGTCACCGATAAGAGCGGGAAGAACATCCCAGGACTCACCCAGAAGGATTTCACGGTAACCGAGGACGGCGCGGCGCAGACCATCCGTTTCTTCGAATACCAGGAGCTGCCGGACGAGAGCGAGCCGCCTTTGCCGCAGCAGCCTTTGAAGGCCGAGATCCTGAACCGTTTTCCATCCACGAAAATTTCCCCGGAGACCCCCGGCGATCCGAAGTACCGGGATCATCGTCTGCTCGCGCTTTACTTCGACCAGACGGCACTTCCGCCGGCGGATCAGATCCGCGCGATCGAGGCCGCGCAGAAATTCGTCAGCACGCAGATGACGAAGGCCGACCTGGTGGCAATTATGCTTTTCGAAGGCGGCGGCGTGCGTGTCCTGCAGGATTTCACCGCCGACCGCGACCGGCTTTCCACCATCATCCAGACCATCGCGGTGGGAGAAGGGCAGGGCTTCGACGAGACCGCGGCCGACAACAGCGCGGCCGATACGGGCGCGGCCTTCGGGCAGGACGACAGCGAGTTCAATCTCTTCAACACCGACCGCCAGCTTTCAGCTCTGCAGACGGCGGCGAAAATGCTCGGGCAGCTCAGCGAAAAGAAGTCGCTTCTTTACTTTGCCAGCGGCATCCGGCTGAACGGCATCGATAACCAGGCACAGATGCATGCGACGGTGAACGCGGCAATCCGGGCCGGCGTTTCCTTCTGGCCTCTGGATGCCCGCGGCCTGGTTGCCATGCCCCCGATGGGCGATGC
Source organism: Terriglobia bacterium (assembly GCA_963764845.1). GTDB lineage: Bacteria > Acidobacteriota > Terriglobia > Bryobacterales > Bryobacteraceae > BOG-234. The sequence continues at coordinate 211,273 of CAVXUE010000006.1, forward strand.
CACGAAAGGCACGCCGGGTGGAGCAGGCATGTACAACGGCGCGTCGGCGATGGCCGGCATGGCTAATTTCCAACAGAGTCAGGATACGCTCTATGCGCTGGCCAGCGACACCGGAGGCAAAGCGTTTCTCGACAGCAACGATCTCTCTCTGGGCATCGTGAAGGCGCAGAAGGCGATCGCGAGCTATTACATCATTGGCTATTACACCAGCAATCAGGCGCTCGACGGCAAGTTCCGCCGGGTGAAGATTGCTCTCAATAACGGGTTGTCGGCCAATCTCGATTTCCGCCAGGGCTACTTCAGCAACAAGACCTTCAACAAATTCACCGTTGCCGACAAGGACAGGCAACTCGAAGACGCCATGATGCTGGGAGATCCGATCACAGAGCTTACGATCGAGATGGAAGTGAATTACTTTCAGTTGAACCGGGCGGAATACTTTGTACCGGTGCTGGCCAAGATTCCAGGGCGCGAACTCGCTCTCGCGAAAAAAGGCGGAGCGGAGCGAACTCTGCTCGATTTCATGCTCGAAGTGAAAGACGACTACGGCACCACCATTCAGAACATGCGCGACAAAGCCGATATCAGACTGAGCGATACCACGGCGGCTGAGCTGGCCAAGCGGCCGATCGAATATCCGGCGGGTTTCACGCTTCTGCCGGGCAAATACTCCATTAAGTTTCTGGCGCGCGATGCCGAGACAGGCCGGATCGGAACGTATATGCGAAACTTTGTGATTCCCAACCTGAACAAGGAAGAGCAGCGTATCCCGATCAGTTCCGTGGTGCTGGGCAGCCAGCGCATCGACATGAAGGACGCCCTGTTCAACGCCGAGAAGGAGAAGGATCGGGCCAAGACCGATGCGGTTAATCCCCTGATCGCCGATGGCAAGATGCTGATGCCGAGCGTGACGCGCGTCTTCAACAAGAACCGCGATATGTACGTCTTCCTTCAGGCTTACGAACGCACCGCCACGACCACCCAGCCTATGGTGGCGTTCGTGACGTTCTATCGCGGGCAGACCAAAGCTTTCGAAACAGCTCCGGTTCCGATCACGGATGGGCTCGATCCGAAGACGAAGGCGCTTCCGTTCCGCTTCAATATTTCGCTCGATAAGCTACCGGTGGGCGAATATAACTGTCAGGTGACGGTACTCGACACCGGTAACCAGAAGGCGGCGTTCTGGCAGGCGCCGGTTATGCTGGTTCAGTAAGAGTGTAAGAGCGATCGGGGCGTCGGCAGAGTGCCGACGCGGCACGCAAAGTGCGTGCGCCACTTTAAAGACGCGCGGCCAGGAAGGCGGCGGCTTCGTCCAGCGCTTCCGCGGCTTCGTCCAGCTTCGAAGAATAGGAATGCCAGACATGGAACATGCCGGGCCAGATGTCGAGACGCACCTTCACTCCTGACGCGCCCGCGTTCGCAGCCAGACGAATCGCATCGTCAAGCAGCACCTCCGCCGATCCGACCTGAATCAGCAGCGGAGGCAAACCGGCCAGGTTCGCATAGATCGGCGACGCCCCCGGCGTGCGTGGTGAAGCCGCCCCCAGATATGCTCCCGCCATACCGCGAAGGCCTTCGGCATTCAGCAGAATATCTTCGCCCGCTTTCGATGTGAACGATGCGCTCGCCACTTCGAGATCGGCCCACGGCGAAATGACCGCGGCTCCCATGGGCAAAGGCAACCCGGCATCCCGGATCGCAACCAAGGTCGAAACCGTAAGTCCGCCGCCGCAGGAGTCTCCTGCCAGCGCGATCGACCCCGCGGGCGTGCCGTGATCGAGCAGCCAGCGGTAAACGTGAACTGCGTCCTCAAGCGCGGCCGGATACGGATTCTCCGGCGCCAGCCGATAATCGGGAACCAGCACGCGCGCCTTCAATCGCGACGCCAGTTCGCTCGCGAGCGGGCGGTAAGCCTTCGGGCTCCCGACCACATAACCGCCGCCATGCAGGTAAAGGAGCACGGGGCCGCCTGTCACGCCGGAAGGGGTTGCCCATAGCGCCGGAATAAGATCCAGCAGAGCTTCCGAGAAAACGATGCCCGGCGCGGGAGGGAACTGACCCAGCATCTCTTCGAAAGCGGTGCGGACCTGATGCAGATCGCCCTGGAATTTCTCTCTGCCCGACTCGAGAAGCGGGCGCAATTGCTGTAGCTGCAGGGTGCTCATGCGAGTTACCGGCCCCGGCCGGCGCTCGACGGAGGCACAACGCCTTTGAGCCGCATGTAAACCGATCCATAGCCGTACTCTTCGTTCGAATGCCCTGTGTTGAACTCAAGCGTGCCGAGCTTCGAAAGGCCCATCATCCCCGGCTGGCCCGCGGTCGCCGGAGTCAGCGAATCGAATGCCGCGTCGCAAAGCGCGGATGAATTCTTCAGCGCCGCGACCAGATCGGCCTTGGCGGTTTTGGAACCCGCGCTGGCCGGCTTCGGCGCGCCCGATACAGTGGTGCAGAACATTCCCTGCACATCGGCGACGTGCGCCATCAGCTCGCCGAAACTTCGCATGTCGGGCGTGGGCTTGAAACCGTAATTGGCTTCGGGCATCTGCTCGGCCATCTTCTGCAGACTGTCCCGTGCCATGTCGTAAACCCTCTTGAGGTCGGCGTAAGGCGATGGCGGGGCCTGGGCATTCAATGCGCTCGCGCCGGCAAGTGCCGCCGCGAAAACGATCTTCGTCGAAGGTTTCATCCGATTCTCCTTCAGTTTATTTCAGGCAATGACTAACTGGTGTCGATATGAGTCTCGACACGGCACGCACGAGTGCGCGCGCCACTCGTTGAGCGCGCTATTTTGGCGCCGGCCCGCGAACCACCTGTACAAACGCGTTGGGCCGAATCCATTTTTCGAACGCCGCCCGGACTTCGTCCGCCGAGAGCGCGTAGTAACTCTGCGCGGCCCGAACCGGCTCGTCGAGTGGCAGGCCGATCAGGCTCCTCGCTCCATAGCCCCGTGCGACCGCGTCCTCGCTCGACTCACTCAGCGTAATCTGCCGCAGCAGCAGAGCCTTGGCCTGCTGCAGTTCGGCCGGACTGACGTTCGTCGCGCGCATCGCGGCAATTTCCTCTTCCACCAGCAACCTCGCCTTGGAGACGTTCTCCGGGTCGCAGCCATAGGTCACCGAATATGTGGCCCTCGTCTCGGTGGCGCTCAGCGAATTATCCACGTTATAGACATAGCCGGCTTTCTGCCGGAGATCGCGGTAGAGCCGGGTGGCATAAAACCCACCTCCCAACACATGATCGCCGAGCTGTAATGCGTAGTAATCGGGATGAAAGCGATTGATGCCGATCTCCTGCGCCAATTCCACAGAATCCTGCACCTGGGCCGGATCGGGCACGTTCACGGCGGACGGTTGGTTGGCCGGCACCGCGGGAAGAATCACGTCGGGTTTGGCTCCCGCGCTCTTCCATGCCCCGAACCATTTCTCGAACACCGGTCTGGCTTCTTCCGCCGTGATATCGCCGATCACCGTGATGGTGGTCATGTCCGGACGGAACACCTTCGCGTAATAGTCCTTCACATCGGCCAGCGACAGGCCCGAAACCGATTTGGGCGTGGCTTCTCGCAGCGCCGGATCGTCCTTGGGCAGCAGAGCCATCTCCAGCGCGCGCCCTGTCCGGTACCCCGGGCTGGCGAGATTGCCGCCAATGAATTGCGCCGTTTGATCGCGCACAATCTGAAATGCATCCGCGGGCAGGGCGGGGTGCAGTTCGTTATCGGCCAGAAGCTCGACTCCCTTTTCGAAGTATTGCTTCAGCACCTTGAGATCAAAGTTGACGCCGCCCGTCTCCCCGGCCGCGATGTCGTCGAGAGCCTCCTGAAACGGGATGCGGGCGCGCGTCTCGGTCCCGTAGGAAAACAGATCTTCCAGGACCCGGTCGGCGCCATCCTTGCCCGCCGGTGTCTGCAATACCGATTCGTGTTTGATCACGCCGAACACCGTGACCGTGGGGCTCGCCTTTTCGGTTTGAACGATCAGGCGCACGCCGTTCGAGAGCCTTAGATCCACCGGCTTGCCCACTGCCTGAGGCACTTTCAAAGATTTCACAGAGGCTTCGGCCCAGTCCGGCAGCGTCACCGGCTTGGTCGGCGATGCCGTGGTGACCTCCGCGCCGCCGAAGCCCTGGCTCGAAACCGCTTCGCCGGATGCGGACGGCTTCAGCGTCGCGATCACGCGCTCCCGGCGTTGAGATAGATCTTCGCCACGCGATTGACATCCGCCACCGTGACTTTCTTCATCGCCTCCACAAGCTCCCGCGGAGAGTTGCGGCCCTCCCCGGCGAGAGCCTGCGACCAGCTCGAAGCCAGGCCGGGAATCGAGTTCTGTTCAAATTCAGCGCCCGCAATTTCGCCTTTTCGCGATGCATCGACCAAGGCCGCGGGAACGCCTTTCGCGGCATAGCCCGCAAGAATCGTCTTCATCCCGGCGGTAATAGGAGCTGGATCCGCGTCCGACGGGATCGCGGCAAGGGCATATCCCACGCTGGCTTTCGGAAAGGTTTCCGTCAACCCGAATTCAGTCCCCAGTGCCTTGCCTGCCGGCACCAGGCCGTAGAGATCGGCGCGCTGGCTGGCGATCACATCGCTCAGAATCCGGGCCGCCGCGAAGTCCGGGCTGGAGGTGCCGGGCAGGCGGAACGAGACGAACACAAGCTCATAAGGCAGATTGCTGTCGAGCGTGAAACTTTCCGCCTTGACCGGCTTTAACGTCACCAGTGGGTGCGCGGGCAGTGGTTTTCGCTTGATCGGGCCGTAAAGTTGTTTAATTTTGTCGAGCGCCGCCGCCGCATCCACATCGCCCGTGATCACAAGAATGGCGTTATTGGGCGCGTACCAGTCATGGTAAAACTTCTTGAGCATTGCGCCCGTGGTGGCGTCGAATGACGGCTTCGTGCCGAGCGCGTCATGCGCGTACGGCGTGCCGGAGAAGAGATCCTCGTTGAGCCGGGTAAGGAACTTGTAGGTCGGATTGGAAAGATCCCGCGACACCTCCTGTTCGATGGCGCCGCGCTCCTCCGTCCACTGTTGGTCGGAATCCTCCACATCCTGCATGCACGCCGAATCCAGCCGGAGCGCGACTTCGAGATCCTGTGCGGGGAGAGTTACGAAGTATTGCGTTATGTTCTGCTGCGTGTCGGCGTTGGATGTCCCGCCCAGCTGTGCGTAGATCGCCGCAATCTGATCCGCGGTCAGCCCGGCGCAGCCGCGGAACGCCATATGTTCCTGTGCATGGGCCGTTCCGGGAAAGCCGGCCGGCGTCTCGTCGCCGCCCGCGAGGTAGTTCTCCTCCACAGTGACCACCGGCGCAAGCGGATCGCGCACGATGACTACGCGCAGCCCGTTCGGAAGAGTTGTTCGGACAACCGAAGTGTTGTCCGGTTTCTCTGGCGCTGCGACAAGAGCCAAGACCAAAGTCAGCAACAAGGGTATTCGGTGCGACATGAGTTCTCCGTTAATGCAATTCCGGTAAGGCCCGGGGGCGGGGAAAACAGACTGTTGGCAGGGCTGGCAAGCAGGGCTGCAAAACCAGACAACTGAAGGGATTGCGCTCGAGAGTACCGTTTCAAGGTGCCTGATTTCAAGGTACCAGATTACGCTCACCGCCAACAGCAGCAGCGGTGCCCGAGCTCTCAGATGAATGTACGTACGTGTAAATATAACCATACGTACGTATGGTTATAGTAACCCTGGCAGGGCGCTGAAAAAGGCAATTTAGCCGCCGATGGACGCCGATAAACGCGGATAAGACAAACTCAAACTCATTGTTTTCAATCGGCGTTCATCCTGCTAGAAACCTCCATGATTGTCACTGCCTCCCGACTTCGCGAAGACGTCTACAACATCCTCGACACCGTTCTCGAAACCGGGTGGGTCCTCCGAATCGTTGCCGACACAACCCCTTCACGCCTGGCGCGCCTGAAGAAACGCGACTGCATTCGCGGCAACTCCGAAGATCTATCCGGAAGCGACTGGTCAAAAGAGTGGAAGCCCGATCTGTGACCTATCCCGGCACGCACGCCGCAGTCTGGCTGTATGCCGGAAATCCGCGATCCTTTCGACAGGCTGATTGTGGCTCAGGCTAAATCGTGCGAGTCGAAGCTGATCACCCGCGACCGGAAAATCCATTCGACCTACGATCAGGCCATGTGGTAACGGTACCGCAGGGGAGCGACTTCCGGAACCATCGGTATAGACTCAAAAGCAGTAGATGCCGTTTAACATCCAACCCATCCGGGAGTTCGTCGTTCGCCCCGCGTTGCCGGTCCGTTGGCGCGCATGTCGGAGCTTGCCTACAACATTCTCTGGGCCTGGGAGCCATCCATCCGCGCGCTCTTCCGCCGTCTCGACCCGGCGCTGTGGAAGGAATCCGGCTACAATCCGGTCGTCATGCTGGGCCGCGTTTCGCAGACCACGCTGGAGCGCGCGGCCGCCGATCCGCGCTATCTCGCGCAGTACCAGCTCGCCTGCCAGCGCTTCGACCGCCACATGCAGCGCGAATCGGCCGCCAGCCATCGGAAAGACGGCAAGCTGATCGCCTACTTCTCCGCCGAATACGGGCTCACCGAGTGCATGCCGGTCTATTCCGGCGGCCTCGGCGTCCTCTCCGGCGATCACATGAAATCGTCCAGCGATCTCGATCTCCCGCTCGTCGGCGTGGCGCTGCTCTATCAGCTCGGCTATTTCCGCCAGTACCTGAACGCCGATGGCTGGCAGCAGGAGCGCTATCTCGAAAACGATTTCTACTCGCTGCCCGTTCAGCCCGCCAACGACGCCAACGGCGAGCAGCAGCGTGGTCTATGTCCAGCTGCCCGCCGGACCCGTCGCCATCCGCATCTGGACCATGGACGTCGGCCGCATCAAAATGCTGTTCCTCGATACCAACACGCCGCTGAACGCGCGCCCGGAAGACCGCGCCATCGCCAGCCAGCTCTACGGCGGCGATAACGATACCCGCATCCGCCAGGAGATCGTGCTGGGCATCGGCGGCATGCGCGCGCTCGAAGCGCTCGGATACAAGCCCACCGTGTTCCACATGAACGAAGGGCACTCGGCCTTCCTCGCCATCGAGCGCATCCGCCTCTTCATCGAGCGTCAGAAGCTGTCCTTCGAAGAAGCGCTCGAAGCCACTCGCGTCAACAACGTTTTCACCACCCATACGCCCGTCCCGGCGGGCATCGATCTGTTCGATCCCGGCCTGGTTTACCACTACTTCAACCAGTTCTGCCGCGACGCGAAGATCGAGTTCGACCGCTTCATGGCGCTCGGCCGCCGCAATCCGCAAGGATGGCGGCGAGCCGCTCTCCATGGCGATTCTGGCGCTGAATACTTCGGCCTATCGCAACGCCGTCAGCCGGCTGCACCGCGAGGTTTCGCAGGAGATGTGGCACGCCCTCTGGCCCACGCTGCCGATCTGGGAAACGCCGATCACTTCGGTGACCAACGGCGTCCACCTGCCCAGCTGGATCAACGGCGATCTGGCCGATCTCTACGATCAGTACCTCGAACCCGACTGGCGCGACCGCTGGAACGATCACGGCGTCTGGAAGCAGATCCGGGACATTCCGGACGAAGAGCTTCTCGAAGTGCATCGCCGCCGCAAACGCCGCCTGATTGCCTTCATCCGCGAGCGGCAGACGGCCTCGGCCGTTCGCCGCAAGGCCGCCGCCTCCGAACTGCGCCACGCCGCCGAAGTGCTCGATCCGCACGCGCTCACCATCGGCTTCGCGCGCCGCTTCGCCACCTATAAACGCGCCACGCTGCTGTTCCGCGATGTGGAGCGCCTGAAGAAAATTCTCTGCGATCGCGAGCGCCCGGTGCAGATCGTCATCGCCGGCAAGGCGCATCCGAAAGATCAGCCGGGCAAATCCTTCATCCGCGAGATCGTGCAGCTCTCGCGCGATCCCGACCTCTGGAAGCACATCGTCTTCGTCGAAGACTACGACATGAAAGTCGCGCGCGAACTGGTGCAGGGCGTGGATCTCTGGCTCAACACTCCGCGCCGCGGCGAAGAAGCCTGCGGCACCACCGGCATGAAGGCCGGCCATGAACGGCGTGCTGAATCTTTCCGTGCTCGATGGCTGGTTCGACGAAGCGTACGAAATCTCCGGCGGCTGGGCCATCGGCGATCGCGAGGAATACTCCGAAGATCAGGACGCCATCCACGCGAGCAACATCTACTATCTGCTGGAGCGCGAAATCGTGCCGCTGTTCTACGCGCATTCCGAAGGCGGGCTGTCGTCCGAATGGGTCAAGCGCATGAAGACCAGCATGATGAACCTGACGCCCGCCTTCGATGCGCGGCGCATGGTGCACGACTACGCGACGCAGCTCTACGATCCCGCGCACGAGAACTGGCTGAAGATGCAGGCGAACGATTTCGAGAATGCGCGCCAGCGTTCCCGCTGGAATGCGCGCGTCCGGGAGATCTGGCCGCAGGTGAGCTTCGTCGATATGGGCCCCGCGCCCGCGGGTCCCGTGATGAGCGGAAGCCGGTCGACGTGCGGACGGCGATCCGGCTCGCGGGGCTGAAGCCGGAGGATGTTCGCGTGGAATGCGTGATCGGGCGCATCGGCGTCGAGCGGCGGCCTGGAAGAAACCGAAGTGGTGCTGCTGCCGAGCAGTCCGTCGATGGCGATATCGCGGTCTTCGAGCGCGAGATCGTTCCGGCGCAAACCGGGCGCCTGGGTTACGCGGTTCGCGTGAGCCCGAATCACTACGACGACCCGCTGACCCGGCCCGTCACCAGCCTGCTGAAGTGGGGCGGGCGGTAGAACTACTGTGTTACAAAAGTCTCGAAAAACCCTTGGGGCAGATTGTCATATTGCCCCCTTATTACCTCGGAGCCCGAACAGCGGCGGTTACCAACCGCCGCGCAGGATGCCATCCCGCCCCACGCTGCCTGCACTCGTATTTTGTAACACAGTAATATCTAATCTCCTGTCCCGGTGATTCGTGACATACGTTCCTGGTGTGGCGCGGCGGGCCCTCTGGTCCGGCTCTTCGAACACGCTCAAACGAAGGTCGACGAGGGCGTCGGCCGCAGACCGGGGGGTCTGCCCCACCTTACGAACTTATTCCACTGATTTCGGGGACGCTAGTGCGGGGGCTCGAAGATTCTTTTGTCGGGCTCAAGGGCGGTGAACGGCGTCAGATCCGGCTGATCGGTCGAACATCCCTCGCAGGCTGGCCGCCGTGGCGTCCGCCAGAGTCATGGGCGGCACATGGAGTAATTCGAAAACGGTCCGCAACAGCCCGGGAAAATTCGAATTCGAATGCGAAACGTAATTCCGCTTCACATAGGCCCGGCGGCAAGCAGAATCGTCCGGTGGGAATCGATGTGATCCAGACCCGCCGTCGGTATTGCTCTCCGTGACGAACACCGCCGTTTCCGGCCACCAGGGTGAATGGGAAAGAGAATCGAGAATCCGCCCCAAGCGCCAGATCGTTGTCTTCCATCCAGGAGGCTTCGTAGGGATGGCCGTCCGCGGGCCGGGCCTCGGGCAGCCCATCGTTCGGAAGATGGATGTAGATGAATTGGGCGGAGGCCTCGGTCGCTGCAACTCCGCGATGAACCGGTCGGCGCGCTGCTGATCGGAGACCAGGTCCTTATCGTCGAATACCCGGAACGTCACATTGCTGGCTTCGAGATGGCGCCAGCAACCGGTTCGTATCGAGGAAGCCATCGGCATAGAAGTTATCGCTGAACGCCCACTTCTCCGCCGCGGCGTGATGGTTCGGAGTGATCGCGGCATCCTGCACGCTGAACTGCCGCTTGCCGCCGATCGCGCAGGCCGTGCATTCCGAAGCGCGCCAGGCGGGCGAACGAAAGCACCCGGCCATTGCCCGCGGACGCGACGTCGCCAAGCATCTCGTCGAAGGTGCGGCCTTCCTTCACGATCAGCACCACATGCCTGATGGCCGCGGGCGGTTTCGGGGGATCGCGTCATCCACGGCACGAATCCGTTATTGGTGAATACCGTTCCTGTGTGACCGGTGAGCTCGCTCGCATCCGGCATGATGAAGTGAAGACACTGTGCCCCGGTAAAGAGTGGGCGGTTCGCCCGAACTCAAGCAGCGGGCGGCGCAGATTCGGCCCTGTACCCCGGCCCAGGGCGTTCGCCACGTAGACCCGGTCGCCCGCGAGGGCAACGCTCACCGGCATCCAGCCGGTGGGGATGTGTCCGATCAGCAGGTTCTTTTCGGTATCCACAATTCCCAATGCATTGATTCCGGATTCGGCCACCAGCAGCCATTTTGTGACCGGATCAAACGCCATTCCCGCCGGTGCGATGCCGCCAAGCTGTTCGAGAGAGGGTATTTGCAGCGGAATTGTCGCAATCACGCGGAAATTGGCGGCGGAAATGACGGTAATGGAATCGCTGTGCTCACTCGTGACGAAAATGCGATCCGCCGTGGCGTTGAGATTGCGCGGCGCATCCGCCGGGATGCAGTCGGGGGGGCCTGGCTTTAATATGTCTTGCACATCCACATTGCGCACATCGGTCCGGCAGACTGAATCCGCGGTGGCGACGTAAAGCGTCGCTGCGCCTGGAGCAAGCGCGATTGCGGATGGCGGGCTGCCAAGTCGAACTGACGATACAACACGCCCGGCCTTCAAATCCACCACTGCCACGCGTGAGTTCGCCGGGTCGAGCGCATAAAGCAGACGCCGGGAACTGTCCCCGGCCGAGTCACCGGCGAAGCTCCCGCGCCATTCGGGGCCGTTCAGGTTGACGGTCTTCCGGGTATTCCCGGAATTCACGTCGATTTCCCGGATCGTGCCCAAGTCGCCTTCCGACACCCAGACAGCCTTTCCCGACTCGTCGAAAACGATCCCGCCGGCAACGCTACCGAGGCGACGTCCGGCATCCAAATGTGCCGCTCGCGCCACGATCCCTTCGCCGGCGGTTCTATGACGGTGATCCCGAAGCGCTCCGGGCCCGTGTCGACCGTGGCAACCGTGCCATTGCGACTCACTGCCAAACCCGACGGTCCGGGTCCGGTATCGAGCTGCGTGCCCAGCGGATGCAGGAACCGCCCGCCGGGAAGGACGGTCCCGACAGGGCTGGCCGAGGCATACCGTTCCCCGGCCGGAGGCCGAAATTCGGCCCCTGTGGCAAAAGCCGTCATCAGGATTGCAATACCTGCCGGTAGGAACCACCTCGGTCGGAGGCGGGCGCGAAAAAAATGCTGGGGGCGCAACTTGAATCGACCCTCCGTGTTGAAAAACTCTAAAACGGTATCTCTTTCACAATTAGAGGATATCGCCGGATAAGGCATTGGGACGGTTCCGGTCCGGGAAATGGCACACCGCGTGCTCTAGGATACGAGTCGGTTTGTGAACAAAGTGACAAACGAAGCCATGGTACTATCAGTCACCCGTAACTTCGTATTTTCCAGAACGTTTTCCAGAAAGAGGTCTACATGGGTATGAGTATGGCACCGGCGGCAGCACCGCAGCAGAGAACGCTTGAAGACCCTCTCGCTCATCTTCCTTGCTCGACAATCCTCGAATACCGCAAGGGTCAGACGATTTACAGCCACGATCAGCCGTCCACAAGCATCTACCTCGTCATCGACGGTAAAGTGAAGGTCTGCCGCCTGGCAGAAGACGGACGCCAGGTGGTTGTGGATATTTACCAGCCCGACGAGTTTTTCGGCGAATCGGCATTTCTGGGCTTGCCGCAGCGAACTGAATTGTCCGTCGCTCTGGAGAGCACCAAAGTCATGACCTGGACGACAGTGGAGATCGAAGAAATCGCGATGCGGCGTCCGAAACTCGCCATCGCGTTGCTGCAGCTTCTCGTCCAGCGATCGATGGATTTCGGCAGCCGGATCGAAAGCTTCTCGGTCGATAACATCGCCCGCCGGCTGGCCCGCGCGCTCATCCGTTTCTCGGAGCGGCTGGGGCAGGAGGCCGAAGACGGGTCAGTGCAGATGATTCCGTTCACGCATGAACTTCTTTCGCAGTACGTCGGAACGTCGCGGGAGATCGTGACGCACTACATGAATCAGTTCCGGCGTCAGGGTTATCTGCGCTATTCCCGCAAGGGCATTCTGCTGCACCGCGACGCTCTGCGGGAGTGGCTGCGGCAGGAACCGCTGGCGGCCTAGATACGATTAGCCAATCCGGCGGATCAGAACGACGGTAATATTGTCGGGCTCCGCCGGCCGCATTGGCCGCCGCGATTAATTCGACGACATTTATGCCTGTAATGCGTCCGGAGATTGGCTGAGGATTCGCTCCAATTCCTGCTCCGGAACGACGCCGTGCAAGCCGTCGCTCGACAGCATCATGATCGAATCCGGTTCGAGCCCCACGGCATAATAGCGGATTCTGAGCGCCGCGCCCACGCCCACCGCCATGGTCAGGACGTGGCGCATGGGATGCGTCTTCAGGCTGCTCTCATCCAGGCCCAGAGTGCGCCCGACTTCCTGGATCCACGTCTGGTCCTCGGTGATCGCGCGCAGTTTCTTTCCTCCAGCAGCCAGGCGCGGCTGTCGCCCACGCTCGCGATCGCGATGTCGTTCTCCTGCGTCTCGAGCGCGGCCACCAGGGTCGTGCCCATGCCTTCGAGACGGGCATCGCGGGTCGCTTCGTCGAGAACGCGCTGGTTGGCTTCCTCGACCGCATCGAGCAGCGCGGCCGCATCGCGATGGGGCGACTTTGCCAGGGTTTCGGCAACCGCTTCGACGGCCATTTGCGAGGCGCGCTCGCCCCCGCGGGCGCCGCCCATACCGTCCGCCAGGAGATAGAGACCGAGTTCCGGAACGATTCGGAAACTAGTCCTGGTTCGAGGAGCGGACTTTCCCGGGATCTGTCAGCGCACAGGACTCAAGCATGCAGGCAATGTTTCACTATAGAACAGAGCCGCGTCCGGCTTGCAACAGCCGGGATACACTGGGACGCGTGAAGCTGCAATCCGGCAACGAAGCGACCGATTATCGAGCAGTTCTCGAGCAGGGCGATATCCTTTTTTTCCCGGGCGGCGGCTTTGAGATACCCGCCGCGGTTCGCACTGCGCTGATGGGCGCGACGCAGGATGCGCGCAGCTTTCACAAGAACATCGCTTACAAGCCGAACATCGACGAAATTTCCGGGCTGGCCGATCGCGGCGAGGCGGAGGCCATCAGAACGCCCATGCGCGAATATTCGCGGTGCGCCCTCGCTTTCATGGCGCGAATTCTTCCCGAGTATGCCCGCGCATGGAAAGTGGATTACGCGAGCTTCCGTTCCATCGAGGAGCGGGGAAGGGAATTGCCTCTCAAGAAGCGGAACGACCTGTTGCATGTGGATGCTTTCCCCACGCGGCCCGTGTTCGGCAATCTGATCCTGCGCTGCTTTACGAACGTCAATCCGAGCCAGTCCCGCGAGTGGGTGACATCGGAGCCATTCGCGCGTGCTGGCGCGCAGCAGGCGATGAAGGCGGGCCTGGCGCGATTTGCGGCGGCGACGGACTCCGCGCTGCAGAAGGTGCGCAGGGATGTCACGCGGAGGCTTAGCAACGCCGGCATGCCGGTTGTGGACCGCTCGCCCTACGACGCTTTCATGCTGCACTTCCACGACTGGCTGAAAGGCAACGAAGAGTATCAGCGGGATTGTCCGAAATTCCGATTCGATCTGCCACCCGGATCCACCTGGCTGGTCTTCACCGACGTTGTGCCTCACGCCGTGCATGAGCGGGCGGCTGGCGCTGGAGCAGACCGTGATCGTTTCGCGCGACAGTCTGGAAGATCCGGAGCCGGGCGCCTTCGGCAATCCTGGAGCGGATGGCGGGGCGGGCGCTCTGCGCGTAGGGCATGGCATAGGTGGAGTTGGAGTTGGTGCGTGCGGCTTCAGCTAATGTAGAAACACAGGCTGAAGCCTGTGCAACATCCTGCAAGCCCGAATGTACCGGAAACCTAGGCCGGTTCGAGCTCGATCCTCTTCTTCTCGGCGTCGAGTTTCGCGATCCTGAAGGTGCGAATCTGACCTGCCTTAAGGCCTTCATCCCGGGGCGCGGATTCCGCGGCAGGCGTTCCGGCGGCAGCGCCCTTCCACTTCGAGGTGAGCATCGACGAAAACGCGGACACATCGACCGGGCCGGATTTCCGATCCTGCTTCTGTTCCTTCTCCGGCGCCAGGGGGCAGATCGCATGCACGCCCTCGCCGAGTTCGATCGTGGCGCGGCCCCGGCTGATCTCGGCGACCCGCCCGGTCACCTCGTCGCCCTGTTTGTGCTCGGAGATGTATTCGTCGAGCGCCGTCGGAACGAGCTGCTTCAAGCCCAGCCTGAGCCGGCGTTTTTCGCGGTCGTTCTCAAGCACCATCGCCCGCACCACCTGGCCCACTTTCAACTCATCCTGGGGATGATTGATGCGCTTCTCATTCACGATGTCGCCGACATGGATCATGCCTTCGACATTCTCCGTCACCTGCACAAATGCGCCGAATTGCTTGAGCTGCGTGACCGGGCCCTCGACGACCGCGCCAACCGGAAAATTCTTTTCCACCTCGTCCCAGGGATCGCCCATCGCCTGTTTGAGTCCGAGAGAAATACGCTTGTCGGACGGACTCACCGAGAGCACGACCACTTCAACCGCATCGCCGGGCTTGAGCAGATCGGCGGGCTTGCGAACCTTCTTCGACCAGGACATCTCGGAGAGATGGATCAGTCCATCGAGACCGGGCTCAAGTTCCACGAAAGCGCCGAAATCGGTGACACGCGCAACGGTTCCTTTGACCCGATCGCCGGTGTGATAGCGATCGGCGGCCGTCGTCCAGGGGTCGGCCTGGAGCTGTTTGAGACCGAGCGAAATCGCGTTTCTTCGCCGGATCGACCTTGAGAATTTTGACGTCCAGCTCCTGGCCAACGGTCAAAGCGTCGGAGGGTTTGTCGACCCGTCCGTGCGAAATGTCGGCTACGTGCAGCATGCCGTCGACGCCGCCGATGTCGATGAAAGCTCCGTAATCGAGCAGGCTCCGCACAGTCCCATGCACCACCATGCCCGCCTGCAGACCGCTCAGCTTTTCTTCCTTGGCTTTCGCGCGCTCTTCTTCGAGAACCACCCGCCGGTCGACAACGATGTCTTCCTTTTCGGTGTCGAGCTTGATGATGCGGCAGGCGATCTCCTGGCCCACCAGCGTCTGCATCTCGGGAATATCGCGGGCACCGCTGCGCGAGGCGGGCATGAACGCGCGCATCCCGACGTCGACCGAAAGGCCGCCCTTGACGACCGCCGTCACCATGCCTGAAATCGTGAGCTTTTCGTCAAAGGCCTTCTGCAGGCCGGACCAGTCCTTCGGACGATTGACTTTGATGAGAGAGAGCTGATAATAACCCTCTTCATTGCGCCCCTTCACGCCGACCAGGATCATGTCGCCGGGCTTGACGGCGATGGGGCCTTTGTCATCGCGCAGATCGGCCGCGGGCATAATGCCTTCGGTCTTCTGCCCGATATCGAAGAACACGTTGTCGTCATTGACCGCGACCACGGTTGCTTCACGGCCCTGATCGCCCGCCGCCGGCTCGTGCGAATGGGTCTGTTCGAACTGGTTGAGGATGTCGCCGAAAGAGCTCTCCGCCTCGGACGGATTTTGCCTTTCCTGTTCGCGAACTTCTTCTTCGCGAAGCGACGAAATGGGGTTGGACATGGGTTTGATTACGCTTCTTATTGTGGCACACGCCCGCCTGGTGAACGGGCGATCTGGCACAATCTTAACCGGATGCCAAACGTTCAGGTATTCGGCCTGAAGAACTCCCAGGCGACGCGCGCGGCGGAGCGCTTCTTCAAGGAGCGCGGCGTGCCTTTTCAGTCGGTGGATTTGAAACGGAAGCCGATGGCGCCTGCGGAAATCGGGCGATTTGTTTCGCGGTTCGGCATCGCGGAGCTGGTCGATTCAGAGGGCAAGGCTTACGTTGACGCGGGGTTGAAATATCTGAAGGTCTCGGAATCGGAACTGCTTGCAAAAATTGAACGCGATCCGGGATTGCTGCGGCTGCCTCTGGTGCGCGCCGATAAAGCCCTGAGCGTCGGGCGCGATGAGGCGGCGTGGAAGGCGATGCTCGGCGCGTGAGCCTGGGTGCGTCGCCGGAGGGCTGTGGATGGGCTGGCTCGGCGGCGATTAAACCATTTCGCCTCCGCGCACGTACAATCGTCATGGGCGACCAATGATGCGCTGGATGGCGATGGCGAGCTGCCTGGTATGCGGCACAGGGCTTTGCCTGCGGGCGGCCCCGCTGGCGCGTCCGTATACGGTTGAGAACTACGACGTCAGCGTGCAGGCCGACCTGGCGAAACAGCGGCTCCATGGAGAAGCCGGAATCCGTCTGCACAGCACGGCGGACACGGATATTTCGGCGTTGGAGCTGGATGCGGGCGGGCTCGAAATCGCAAGCGTGATGGAAGGGCAGGCTCCGCAGCCGTTCGAGCGGGGCTCTGTCGATGGAAAGCATGGGCTGCTGTTCGTGGTGCTGACGAGGCCGCTGCGCACGGGCGAGGCGCGCACCATCACGATCCGGTATCAGGCCGGGCCGGCGGCGGGGCTCAAGTTTTTCTCCGATCAGATTTACACTACAAACGCCAGCGATTGGATGCCTTGCAACGATCGGCCTGGTGAGCGGGCCACGCTGCACCTCACGATTTCCGCTCCGCTGGATACAAAGACCGCGGCGAGTGGCCTGCTTGTGACCGGTCGTGCGATGGAAGGGCAGAGTATCACGGAATGGCAGCTCGATTCGCCGACCGAGCCGGCCTGGTTCGGTTTCGCGTTGGGCGCGTTCACCGAAAACACGTTTGACGCCGACGGCGTGAAGCTGCGGGCGCTGGGAGGGGATGCAAAGACCCTCGATCCCACCGCGGCCGCGGTGCGTTATCTGAATGAGCGAACGGGCAAGCATTATCCGGGCCAGACGTACACCCAGGTTTTCGTGCATGGGGACGCGGCGCGCGCGATGGCGGCCGGGCTTACGCTGCTGCCCGATTCCTACGCGCAGGGATTGGCGAAACAGCCGGAGGATCTTTGGCTACTGACGGACGAACTGGCGCACCAGTGGTACGGAATCGGGATCGCCGCGAAGGACTGGTCGGATCTTTGGCTGAGCGAGGGAATCTCCGCGTATATGGCGGACACATTCCTGGGGCAGAAATTCGGCAAGGAACGATATGAACGGGAGGTCGCGCGCTCCCGCGACATCTTCAAGCAACTTACCGCCCAGGGCAAGGATCGCTCGCTTTCCGATGCCGAGGGGACGGCGACGCGTCAGGACGCGGCGGGCCAGATCCCGGAACACAAGGGAGCCTGGTTCCTTCATTTGGTGAGTCAGCTGACGGGAGACAATGCTTTTTGGAACGGGGTGCGACTGTATACGAGCGATGAATGGGGTATGGCGGCGACCAGCGAAAATCTGCAGCGGGCGTTTGACGCGACGAGCGCGGGGTCCCGCGACTCGGGCAAAGAGGACGGCGGGAAGCGGCGCGGCAGGAGTGCGAAGAATGGCGCGAAAACCAGCGTCTCGGCGTTGGACAATCTGTTCGATGAATGGGTTTACGGGCTTGCCAATACAAGTGGCAAGCGCCGAAACTGAACGTGACGGCGTTCACCTCGGCAGACGTGTGATTTTTTTTCCATATGCGACTTTCGAGCCATTCCTGGCTGGATACGCCTCTACCCTCACGAGGTCACCGTTCCGGTAGGTGTCAATTTTCCAGCCAGCCGCCAGTTGCATGTTCGGACTCCCCATGTCCACCTCCCAGGTCACCGGGTTGTTCTCGTCCTTGACTTCGATATAGAGCCGAACGTGGGGGTTGCTCCAGTCCATCCTCTTGACTGCGCCCGTCAGGGCAATTGTCTCTTTGGTGTTAAACTGCGCTTCCAGCGCATGATGGGCAAGCGCCGTGGTCGACATCAACAGCAAACACACGACCGCGATTAGAACAGATCGCTTGGACCTCATAGTCTGTCCAGCAATGTACCCGACTGGTTCAAGCATGTCAAACCCCAAGGATCAGGGAGCGTTCTGGCCGCGCGATGGCCTTCGCTTCCTGAAAAGGCGATATGCGCCGTACGCGAGTGCCGCACCCGCGGCGGCTCCAGCGCCAATGACGACGCCCGCCGAGAGGCCCGTAGCCACGCCCCTGGCGGCCAGTTCCAATACGCCAACGGTGGCACCGCCGGCACCGCCAAAGGTCGCGCCTGCGCCAGTCATGGCAGCGCCGACCAGCTTGTCTTTGTCATTGGGCGAATCACTCATGTTGCGCTCGTTCCAATCAGGTCTTTAGTTCCGCGGCGATCTCCGCCGCGATGCGGCGGGCTTCTTCCACCTGATTCGGCTCCAGACTGATTGCGCCGACGCGGGCATGGCCGCCGCCGCCGTAGCGCTCGCAGATCGAGGCCAGGTTGTGCGAAGGCTCTTCCGGCGCCCAGGGGTTCGAGCCCACCGAAATCTTCGTGCGGAAAGCTCGACGGGCTTACCGACACCATATAAACGCCCTGCGGGAACAGATAATACGGAATGAACTTGTTATAGCCTTCCAGATCGCATCCGGTCAGATCGAACGTAATCACGCCGCCCGATTCCGCTTGCCCGGTCGCGAATGATATCCACCGACTTCACATGCCGCTCGTAGAGCGGTTTGAACAGCTCCTGAATATCGGTCTGCGCCACGATCTCAGTCAGCGTCATGCGCTGCATGTAGCCGATGATCCGCTGCACCGTCTCCGAACCCTTTGAACTTTCGATGACGAGCGTGAGCTTCATCGCGGGCGCTCCCAGCTCGACAGCCGTTTTCGCGTCGGGATACTGCGCGCCATCGATGATGTCCGCCCAATGGACCAGATCGTCGAGATCGGGCGCCGCAAAACCCCACTTCTTCTTCGCCATGGTGGAAATGAAGTTCGTGCAGGACTTGAACGAGGGATCGTACATCTTCTTTTCCGAATGGCCGTCCGCCTGAAAATGGCGCGCGTCTTCGGGAGTGAGGAAGGCGCTCTGATGGTGATCGAACCACCAGGTCAGCTTGGGATTGCTCGAATACTTGAAGTCGACGATGGCGTTTTCGTCGCCGTCGAAAAGGGTGTCTTCGAAGATCTGCGAGGCGCGGTGGGCCATCCCGGTGTAGGCAAAACCGGTATCCGGGTAAAATGCGCCCCGGATGAAGCGGCTGAAGAACGCGGCCGAGGCGGCGCCGTCGAAACAGTGGTCGTGATAGAGGACTCGTACGAGCATGCGCGTTATCGGTCGATGAAAAGGGTGAAAACCTTTCATGCGTGCCTGAATATTCGGCGAAAAGCAACTGATAGGATCGAAATAAAGATGGCACAGGCGGTCGCTTCCAGAACGCTGAGGGCTCTCCGGCACCGGAATTTCCAGCTTTTCATCGGCGGCCAGATGATTTCGCTCATCGGCACGTGGATGCAGTCGGTGGCGCAATCGTGGCTTGTTTACCGGCTGACCCGCTCCTCGGCGCTGCTGGGCCTGGTGGCGTTTGCGGGCCAGATTCCCATATTTCTGCTGGCTCCGATCGCCGGCTACGCGGCTGATCGGTTCAACCGGCGCAGCATGGTAATTGCGACGCAAACCGCTTCCATGGTGCTTGCGCTGGTGCTCGCGGCTCTGACCCTTGGGAAGCGGAATCCAGGTCTGGGAGATTTTCGTTTTGTCGACGCTGCTGGGCGTGGCCAATGCGTTCGATATCCCCGCGCGGCAGTCGTTTCTGGTGGAGATGGTGGGGCGCGAAGATCTGATGAACGCCATCGCGCTCAATTCATCGATGTTCAATGGGGCGCGGATTATCGGGCCGGCAATCGCCGGAATTCTGGTTGCGAAATCGGCGAAGGCTGGTGTTTTTTCGCAAACGGAATCAGCTACATCGCGGTGATTGTGGGTTTGCTGTGCATGCGCGTGAATCCGTCGCGGCGCGCCGCGGGCAACCTGTCGGCCTGGCATACCATCCGGGAGGGGTTTCGCTACGTGAGCGGGACCGCGCCGATTCGCGCGATCGTCCAGTTGCTCGCCGTGGTGAGCTTCGCGGGGCTGCCTTACACGGTGCTGATGCCCATCTTTGCCGACCGGATCCTGCACGGCGGCGCGCAGACGCTTGGAATTCTGATGGGAGCGACCGGGGTTGGCGCTCTCGGCGGCGCATTACTGATGGCGTCCCGAACGGCTTTGAAAGGGTTCACTGTGTGGATACCCATGGCGGCCGCGGGGTTCGCGCTGTCGCTGGCCGGCTTCGCGGTGTCGAGGAACATGTGGCTCTCCTGCGCGATGCTGTTCCTCGCCGGTTTCGCGGTGATGATTCAGGTGGGGGCATCGAACACGCTGATTCAATCGATCGTGCCGGATCATCTGCGCGGGCGCGCCATGAGCGTCTACGCGATGATGTACATCGGGATCGGCCCGGTGGGCGCAATGGTTGCCGGTTTTGCGGCCGAGAGATTTGGGGCGCGGGTTACAATCCTTGCGGGCGCGGCGATCTGCATCGCGGCGAGCGGGGCCTTTGCTTCACTGATACCTTCGATCCGGCCGATTGCGCGTCAGCTGATCCGGGAGCAGCGGGCGCAGATGGAAGCGGCGGCGGAGATGCTGGATCCCGCTCCGGCGCCTCATTAGTCTCCTGAGTCAGAAGTACTTTGAATAGGTCGGAGGCTGAGAGCGGGGCTGAAGCCCCGCGGCAGACTGAAGTCCGCCCCACATTCAAAAGCCGGTGGGGCTGATGCGGAAGCTTTCGCTCCAGCGGCCGCCGGGTGGGACGCTTTGCAGTCCGGCGTACTTGCCTTCGTGGGCGAGATTGACGCCGTTCGTGATCATCGACATCGGTTCGAAACAAATGTAATCGTGACCGGGCGGCGCGTAGATAATCGCGACCGTATACTTCGGGCCGAAGGTGACCTCGATCCGCCTGCCGCGCCCCTCGACGTAGAAGGCCCCGCCGGTGAGGCCGGTGAAGCCGTCGTCGAAGTGGTGATCGCCGAGGGAAACGCGGTCGGGGAAATCGACCGGGCGGGTCTCGCCGGTTGCCAGCAGACGGCTGTCCGTCTCGACATGCAGACGGGCGGGGATGTGCGCGAAGGCTTCGGCGATGGGAACGCCGGGAAGCTGAAAATAGGGATGGAAGCCGACGGCCACGGGCATCGGGTCGGTGGAAAGGTTCCGGATGGCGAGGCTGACTTCGAGCGTTCCCGCGGCGAGCCGGTGAGTCATTTCATATTCGTGCGCGAAGGGCCAGTTCGCCATCAGGTCGGGATGTTTCCAGAATTCGAAACGGCTGGTCACGTGGGCCGAACGGTTATCCGCAGCGTGTTCCACGACCTCCCAGAACGGAGACGCGGTTAACATTCCGTGAATGGGAATCCCGTTCCCATCGGGGCGAATGGAAGCGAGCTGTGAGTTGAACGCGTACTTCTTCCCATTCGCCCAAAAGCCTTCGGGCATGCGGTTTCCCCAGGGCGCGAGGAAGGGAATTCCGTTGAGAGAGCGGTCCGCCTTGAGGCGCGCGGGATCGTCGAAGGGTACGTAGAGGATGTTCTGCCCGCGGACGAGCATTTCGATGGCGCGATTGCCGAGGGAAGGGACTACGGTTACTTCAAGACCATGCGCGATGTCGGCCAGGCGAACGCGATCGCCTTCCTGGCGCGCGGTGTAATTGTCGATTTGGGGCATGGACGCTCCAACTCGTATATTAGAAGAGCAGAGATGATGAAAGCCATTCTTGCGCTCCTGCTGGCCGGGGCATTGAACACGGCGCTTTATGCGAACGACAATCCCTTCATTCAGCAGGGCGACGACGACTTCTACAATCTCGATTACGATCAGGCCGTCGCCGCCTACGAAAAAGCGGTCGCGGGCAATCCGGAAGATCCCGTCTTCCACAATCACCTGGCCCAGGGACTTCTGTACCGCGAGATGTACCGCAACGGCGCGCTGGAGAGCGAACTGGTCAGCGGAAACAATTCCTTCCTGCGACGCCCGAAACTCGAGCCGCCGGCCGATGTCGAAAAACGATTCTTTGCGGAGATCGACCGATCCATGCAGCTCTCGCAGGCGCGCATCGCGAAGAATCCGCGCGATACGGTAGCCCTGCACGCGCTCAGCGTGGCCTTCGCGTTGCGAGCGAATTACGGATTTCTGGTGCGCAAGAGCTGGCGGGCGTCGCTTTCCGATTCCAGCCAGGCGCGCAAGTACGACGCCCAGGTAACCGAGATCGATCCCGAACGATTACGACGCGAGACTGCTGCAGGGCGGGTACGACTACATCGTCGGGAATCTGACCTGGGCGATGCGGGCGCTCGGATTCATCGCGGGCTATCACGGCGACAAGCAGCGCGGCATCCGCACCATCGAAGAGGTGGCCGCGAAGGGAAAAGAGAACCGCGTCGATGCCGAGATCGTGCTTTGCGCGCTCTATCGGCGGGAAGGGCAGGCCACGCGCGCCATTCCGCTTGTGTCCCGTCTGACGCAGCGTTATCCGCGCGATTATCTGCTGCGCTTCGAACTGGCCCAGATGTATGCCTCGATCGGCGAGCGCAAGAACGCGCTCAACACGCTGAGCGAGATCGCGAAGATGAAGCAGGAGAACGTTGCGGGATACGAACGCGTGCCGTGGGAAAAGATCTACTACGAAACCGGCAATCTGGAGTTCTGGTTCGACGATCTGGACCGGGCGCTGGAAAACCTGAAGAAAGTCACCGGCTACGCCGGAACAGTTGAAGGAACTCGATCTCAATACCGGCGTGCTGGCTCTCATGCGCCAGGGGCAGATTTACGACCTGCAGAATCGCCACAATCTGGCGATCAAGGCGTATCAGCAGGCCGTGAAATTCGCGCCGGAGGCCGACGCCGCGCGCGAATCCCAGCACTACATCAACTCGCCTTACACACGCCCGAACCGCGGTTCCGAGCGGGGCTAGACCCCGCAACCTCCAATGGAAAAAGCCCGGCAACTCGCGATCCTCGGGATGGTCGTCAGCGGATTGCTGGCGGTTTTCAAGATCACGTCGGAGTGGCTGGCGCATTCCGCGGCACTGAGCGCCGACGGTTTCGAATCCGCAGCCGACGTGGTCACTTCGGGCCTCGTGCTGATCGCGATGACCCTCGCCGCGCGCCCTGCGGATGAGAACCACCCTTACGGGCACGGCCGGGTCGAAATCCTGACCGGTCTGCTGCTGGGATTCATTCTGTTCGTCGCCGGGGCGGCGAATCGCCTGGCATGGATTGACGCCCGGCACGAACGAGACCCAGGTGCCCGCGGCCTATGCGATATGGCCGCTGATTATTTCGATCGGCGCCAAATCTGTGTCTGGTGGTGCTGAAATACCGACACAGCCGCGAGATCGGCAGTTCTTCGCTGATGGCGGATGCGGCCAACGATGGCGTCGACATTTTGTCCGGTACGGTGGCGCATGGCGGCGCTGTCGCTCACCTGGTCAAACCCGGCGCGTTTTCTGCGCGCGGATCATTACGGCGCTTTCGCGGTGGGGCTGATTGTTGTCGCGACGGGTTTGCGCGTGATGTACGAGTCCGGGATGCAGCTGATGGATACCATGCCCGACGAGCGGTCGATGGCGCAGAATCCGCGAGGTCGCTCTGAGCGTCGCGGATGTCGCAGGCGTGGAGAAGTGCTTCGCCCGCAAGACCGGCCTCAAGTATCACGTCGATCTGCATCTTGAAGTGGATCCCGAGATGACGGTGCGGGCATCGCATGAGATCGCCACGCGGGTGCGCGACCGGATCCGCCATCAGATTCCCGTGGGTGGCCGACGTGCTGGTGCACGTCGAGCCTTCACCGGTCAAAGAACGACTGGAAATGACGAACAAAGGCAGGCCGCGGTCGGCCTGCCTTCGCGGGATTGCACTCACCCGGAAAATAACCGCTCAACGCGTGCGCTGGCTCTTGGCGTTTGCCGCGCTGCTGCTCGATGGCGCGGCGGCGCGCTGGCGGCCGCGGACTGCAGCGCGGGCGGCGCTTCGACCATCTGCACCATCGCATACGCTGCCATCTGCTCGGCTTCTTTGACGAACATCGAGTTGCTCCGGCCTCGGGATCGAAATCGACCCGGACCAGATCGCCGCCATGAACCTGATCCGATGCGATCAGATTCGAGAGCGGATGCACCAGAGACCGTTCGATGGCGCGTTTCAGATGCCGGGCGCCATACTTCATATCGGTGCCTTCGCGCAGCAGGAACGCGCGCGCGCCGGCGGTCACGTTGAAGACGAACGGCGTCGTATTGGCTGAGTTGAAGATCCGCTGCTGCAGCATGTTCAGCTCAAGACTCAGAATCCGCCCGAGTTCGTCGCTGCCCAGCGACCGGAACACAACCACTTTGTCGATCCGGTTCATGAATTCGGGCGTGAACTTCCGGCGCGCGGCTTCCACGCCGGCGCGCGAAATCCTGTGCGTCGAGCGCCTCATCGGTTTCGCCCGCGGCGCGGCGGCGTTCCACTTCGGAAGTGGCGAATCCCACGTTGGGTCGCAGAATCGAACCCATTTCCGAGGCGCCCAGGTTACTGGTCATGAAGATCATCGCCCGCGAGAAATCGACGCGCCGGTTATCGCCGAGCGTCAGCGTCGCTTTGTCGAGAACGCCGAGCAGCAGGTTCCACAGAGCGTCGCTTGCCTTTTCGATTTCGTCGAACAGCACGAAGCTGATCTTGACTTTGTCGGTGTGATATTGATTCAGCACTTCCTGACTCAACAGCGGATGCGTTTCGCGATGCCCGAGATATCCGGGAGGCGAGCCGATCAGTTTGGCGATTTCGTGGCTGTGCTGGAACTCGGCGCAATCGATCTTCAGCACGGCGCGCGCATCCCCGACCAGCGATTCGGCGGTCGCTTCGACGAGCCGCGTCTTTCCCGTGCCCGTCGGGCCGAGAAACAGAAAGTTTCCGATCGGGCGCCCCGGACTGGTCATGCCGGAACGGAAGGTCTGATAGATATTGACAATCTGATCGACCGCTTCTTCCTGGCCGACCACCAGCTTCCGCAAATCGCCGTGAAGCTTTTCCGCCTCGGTGCCCGTTTGGGACGGATCCAGTTTCCTGTTCAGTCGCACCATATCTCTTCTCCCCCACCGAGCTTGTTTGCCGCACTTCAAGCCGCTCTTCACGCCGCTCTTCGAATCTAGAGCACGTACCGTGCCAATCCTTTTCATGTAATTCTTTTCATGTTTTTCGCGAGGCGGCCGGAAGGCCTGACTTCGATCCGGCTGACCGTGGTTCTGCCCGGCATCTTCAATACGCACACCACGATTTCCGCGATATCCTCCGGCGCGATTTTCCATTCGCTCTTTCGTTCGCTGGCTCGCCGGCGGATTCGGTCGCCTCGAGCCTGCCTTCCAAATTCCGTATCCACGCTTCCCGGCATAACGAGTGACACTCTGACACCGTCATGGCGGTGGTCGAGCATCATTGCCTCCGAGAAGCCGACCAGGCCGAATTTGGAGGCGTTGTAACCCGCGCCGCCGGCAAAAGCATTGACTCCGGCCAGAGAGCCGATGTTCACCACGTCTCCGCCTCCAGCCTGTTTGAATATCGGCATAATTTCGTGGCAGCAATAGTAAACGCCGCTCAAATTCAGCGCGATCATCTTGTCCCACGTTTCCGGCGTAAGTTCCGCAACACTCGCAAACGTCCCCGCGCCCGCGTTGTTGATCAGAATGTGCATCGCGCCGAACTCTTGTTGCGCGGCGGCTATGAATGCGCGCACGTCATCGAACTTCGAAACATCGGCCACCATGCCGAAAACCCGACCCTTCGCGATGACACGATACGAGATCGCTTCGTCAACGGATTTCCTGCCGCCTTCCGCAGATAGCGACATGCGCTCCTTCCTCAAGCAGACGTTCGGCGATCGCACGCCCGATTCCGCGCGTTCCTCCGGTTACGATGGCGACTTTGTCCTTCAAGTCTTTTTCCGGCATGGACCTATCCTTATGTCTCGACAGTACCGGGCGCGTGCCTTACCATTGAGATAAGAATGCACGGCGGCGTGGTGTCGGCTGATTCCACCAACGATTTGACCTGGCGGGAGATAGTGGAGAACCACCATTCCACACTGGTCGATGAATTGTCCGCGCGCCTGG
This sequence comes from Terriglobia bacterium, assembly GCA_963764845.1. Lineage (GTDB taxonomy): Bacteria > Acidobacteriota > Terriglobia > Bryobacterales > Bryobacteraceae > BOG-234. The sequence continues at coordinate 237,336 of CAVXUE010000006.1, forward strand.
ATTCGGATCTGCGCGAATGCGGTCTCAGAGAGCGGTTGCCGCGGAACGCAGCCGCGGCGAAGATCGGCTGACAACTCGCGTGCGACGCAGGCGCGAAGCTCCCAGGCCGAGATGCTCAACCAATCGCTGCGCACGCCTGCGCCAGGCGAGCGGCGAAGAGCACATTCTGCAGACGCTGTGCGAAAGCTGCGCTCCGTTCGCGGATCTGCTGGTGGTGCTTGTGTTTGAAAACAACCAGGCGCGCGTCGTAGCCAGCCGCGGTTTTGAGAGCGGTGAGTTTTCCTTTGAGATCGGCGCCGCGGCGCCGCGGTGGTCACGGCCATCGAGAGCCGGGACCCGGTGATTGCCCTGCGGATCAGAAGCCGAGGTTTCGGCGGTCCTTGTCGCAAAGGATCCACGCCGCGCATGGCCACGATTCGGATCAGAATGCGTATCTTTTCCCACTCACGGCACGTCATTCAACGTAGTGGCGATGCTCGTTGCTCTGGGAACCAATCCCGCGAATCCGCCGCTTTCCGCGCCGATCGAGTTACTCTGCGAGGCGGCCGGCATCAGACTGGAAGGCCTTCTTCAGCCGCCGCTGCCGGATACCTGCCTTGCATCCGGCGCTGCGCTCCGCGGCAGCTCTCCTGGGACGCACTGAGCCCCGACGATCAGAAACTTCATCTTCGGGCGCAGCGCATGGCGCGTGTGCAAGGTAGCCGAGATGCGGCTTGCAGGCGAGCCGGAACTGCGCAGGGGCGTTGCCGCCGTGGATATCTACGGAGCGCTCGGACCCGTTGATCGAGGCTGCGCGCAGTCAGTTCCGGCAGAACTTTCTGGCGAAATCGCCCACGATGGTGGATTATCTGCATCTCGAGATTGTGCGCAGCCTGGCCCACGATGACGACCGGCTGCTCGGGCCGGACTATCCGGGGCCGATGGTTTAGATCAGAATGAGGTTTGATCGGAATGGCTTCGCGAACTCTCCCTGCTGCTGATCTCCGCTCGCGGCCGCCGCCGGTGCGCTCGCGGGCGCCGACGGCCGGCATCGACGGAACTCGGGCAGGGAATCGGCGCTTACAACACGCGCGATTTCAATGCCGCGATGGCTCACCTGCAGAACGCGCCCAAAGCCGTTGACGAAACTGGCCGATTACGATTGCGTACTACCTCGGGTATTCGCAGCTTCTGACCGGAAACGTGGATGGCGCGCTCGCCACGCTGAACGCTTATCGGGCTCATCCGATCGATTCCTCGCCGCTGGCGGGAAAGATCAGCGTGCTCTATGGCCGGGCTTCTGACCGACAAGCGCGATCCGGATTCGATCGCCAAAGCGCTGCGGGTTCTGCAGACGGATTACAGGACGTTGCCGCAACCCGACGGCGATTTCGCGCTGGCCCTGGCTTACGAAGCGCAAGGGCGATCAGAAGCAGGCGGCCATCAGTTACGAGCGGGCATTTTATTTTTATCCGAACACCGATCTGGCCGCGCAGGCGTGGACCGCGATGGAACGGCTCCGCACGGCAATGGGGAACGATTTTCCCGCGGCCCCGCCGCGCCAGCAGCTCGATCGCGCTTCGAAATGGCTGGATGTGAAGGAATACGCGAAGGCGCGGCAGGAATACACGACGCTCTCCGAGATCCTGGCAGGTGCGGAGAAAGACGAAGCCAAAGTCGGCATGGGAGTGACCGACTATATCTCAGGCGAGGCACATACTTCGCTTCTCTACCTGAAGAACCTGCACGGTGTCTCACTCCGAGACGGACGCGGAACGCCTCTACTATCTCACTGAAGCGGCGCGCAAAGCCAGTGACGACACCGTGCTGATGGAAGCGGTGAAGGATCTCGAAGAGCGCTATCCCGCAATCCCCCTGGCGATTGAAGGCGCTCGTAACGGCCGGCGACCATTATCCTCAATTCGAACGAACGCGCGAAGTATGAGCCGCTGTTCAAAGCCGCCGTTGATGGTTTCCCCGCGGGCAGCGCGACGGCCTACTGTCACTGGAAGATCGCCTGGGATGCCTACCTCGCCGATCAGCCGGACCGCGTCACCCTTCTGCGGGAGCAGGTGGAGCGTTATCCCGACGACTCCCGTGCGGGGACAGCCCTCTTCTTCCTCGGGCGGATGGCCGAGGCGAACGAAAAATACGGCGAGGCGAAAGCCTATTACGAACGGCTGAGCACGCAGTATCCTCACTACTTCTACGCCGTGCTGGGACGCGAGAGAACAACAGGCAATGTGGCCGCCGCGACGGCGGATGAGGACGCGGCCATGTGGCTGGCCGATGTATCGTGGCCGGCGCGGCGCGACTTCTCCGCCACCACTCCCAATGCGGCCACCGCGCAGCGAATCGAGCGCGCCCGGCTGCTGAGCGAGGCGGGACTGGCGGATTTCGCCGAAGCCGAACTGCGATTCGGCGCAAAGACCGAAACCGAACAGCCACAGCTGCTGGCGCTCGAACTGGCCGCCGGCGGCGGATTCGCCTTTCCGTGCCATGCGCGCCATGAAGAGCCTGAGCGGCGATTATCTTTCCTTACCTCTCGACAAAGCTTCCCCGGAGTTCTGGCAGACACTGTTTCCGCTGCCGTGGAAGGATGAGCTTTTCTCGAGCGCCCGTGCGCACGGTCTCGATCCCTACTACGTCGCGGGCCTGATCCGCCAGGAGTCTGAGTTCAACCCGGTGGCGAAATCCCGCCGGAGCGCCTATGGACTGATGCAGTTGCTGCCCGCCACCGGGCGCATGCTGGGCGAAGAAGGAAGGGATGGGCGTCGTGAACGCCAATCTGCTGATGAATCCCGGCGTCAGCCTTCGCCTCGGGACCAACTATCTGCGCTCGCAGCTTGACAGCTGGGATGGCGACTGGTATCGCACACTGGCGGCTTATAACGCCGGACCGGGCCGCGTGCATCAATGGCTGACCGGGGCGAATTTCCGCGAGCCCCTCGAATTCATCGAGAGCATTCCATTCACTGAGACGCGCGAATATATCCAGGCTGTGTTGCGCAACGCCGACATCTATCGCGAGCTTTACTCCGGAAAAGCCGAGGCGAAGCCGAAACCCATGACGCCGCTGCAATTGGCTGGTGTGAAGAAGACCGCCCTTGTGTCCAGCAGGGTTGCGTCCGGCAAGGCTGCGTCGAGCAAGGCTGCGTCCAAGGCCGTTCCTAAGTTGGTGGCTGGGAAAAAAACCACGCCTAAGCCGTCGCATCCTACCCCGGCAGTGATCCTGACCGAGCCGCGACCGTGAACAGGCGGTCGTTTCACAGCGATCGGACTACCCAATTCACCGAATCGGTCATCCGTGAGATGACGCGCCTCGCGATTCGCCACAACGCCGTCAATCTCGCGCAGGGCTTCCCCGATTTTCCGGCTCCCGTCGACCTCAAGCGCGCCGCTATCGAAGCCATCGAGGCCGATCACAACCAATACTCCATCACGTGGGGCATGAAGGCGTTCCGCGAGGCCATCGCCTGCAAATACGCCCGCACCTACAAGCTGACGCTCGACCCCGAAACCGAGATCACGGTCTGTTGCGGCGCGACCGAAGGCATGGCCGCGTCTCTTGCTCGCGACCACGAATCCGGGTGAAGAGGTAATCGTCTTCGAGCCCTTCTACGAAAGCTATCATCCCGACACGCTGCTGTGCGGCGCGGAGCGAAAGCTGGTAAAGCTCCACGCGCCGGACTGGCATTTCGATCCTGGGGAACTCCGCCGCGCCTTTTCGCCGCGCACCAAAGCCATCATCGTCAATACGCCCCACAACCCGACTGGAAAGGTGTTCACGCGCGCCGAACTCACGCAGATCGCGTCGCTTTGCCAGGAGTTCGACGCCCTTGCCATCACCGACGAAATCTACGAGCACATCGTCTATGACGGCCTTGAGCACATCCCGATCATCACGCTGCCGGGAATGCGCGAACGCACTATTCTGATCAACAGCCTGAGCAAGACATTTTCCGTCACCGGATGGCGCGTGGGCTGGATCGCGGCCGCGCCGGAACTCACCGCCACCATCCGCAAAGTGCACGATTTTCTGACCGTCAACGCGCCCACGCCCCTGCAGGTAGGCAGGCACCAAAGCGCTGACGGAGCACCACGAATACTTCGAGAGCCTTTCGGAGGTGTATGCGGGACGGCGCCGGCGCCGCGATCGAAATGCTGGAGGCCGCCGGGTTCCATTGTTACAAACCTGGTGGCGCGTATTACGTCATGACGGACATTGGCGGCTTCGCGACGAAACTCAAAACAGAGGCGGGCGACGATGTTTCATTCGCGCGACAACTCGTGGAGCGATTCGGCGTGGCGGGAGTGCCCGGTTCGAGTTTTTATTTCGATAAAGCGTCAGGTTCTTCACAAATGCGCTTTTGTTTCTGCAAGAATTATGAGACTCTTTCGTTAGCGGGACAGAAATTGGCCGGGCTTCGGCAAGACTGAAGACCGGCGTTAAGCGCTCATCACCTCATGAAGGAGGCGCTGTCATGTTACCGGACTTCCTTGTAGAAGAAATGACCGTACGCGAATCGGGCGAAAGTGCCGTATTCGAAATCGGTCAATACTCCCGGCAAAGCCTGGTGCTGACGTTCGGCATCACGCATGCCGTTGAGCAGCAACACATCCAACTGCAGATTCTGGGATCGGAAGATGGCAAGACGTGGTCGATGCGCCCGTTGCTCTCATTTCCGCCGAAATGCTATTGCGGAGAATATCAGCTCACGCTGCCGCCCTGCGGTGTGCGGTATTTGAAAGCCGTCTGGCGCGCGGCGCGGTGGGGCCGTACCGAGCAGCGGCCCTTCTTTCGGTTCTATCTCTTTGCGGAGCTCCGCAAAGCGCGCGAGCGCCGCTATGAGCGCGGCCTGATCCCACGAGCAATTCCTGCAAGCCGGATGGTCTTCGGCGAGGCCGTCAGCCCGCTCATAGATTCAGCATCTCCCGCAGCCGCCGGCTCTGCATCCGGCTGACGGGAATCTCGCTCGCCTTCTTGTCATCCATCTTCAGCTGGTAGGTCGACTTGAACCACGGCACCACTTCGCGAATCCGGTTGATGTTCACCACAAACGACCGGTGCGCGCGCCAGAACATATCCGGATCGAGCGAGCCCACGCAGTTCTTCCAGCGTGCGGAAACTCGACTGGCCTTCCGCCTGCGGCGGTAACCAGCGTGATCACGCCGCTCGTCGATCGTCGCATAAATCAATTCCTGCGGATCGACGATCAGGTTCCGCGTTCCGCTGCGCAGCAACAGCTTCGTAAACGCCGGATTCGGCGCGGCGGAGCAGCCGGCGCGGCCGGCTCCATGATCCGATCCGCGACAACGCGCCGCGCCCGGCTGATGGTTTCTTCCAACCGCTCGCGCTCCACCGGCTTCAGCAGGTAATCCATCGCCTCCAGCCGGAACGCCTCCACCGCAAACTGCTCGTAGGCGGTGGAGAAAATCACGTGCGGAGGTTCGATATTCTGCTCGCGCAGCCGCCGCACCACGCTCAACCCGTCGAGCCCGGGCATCTGGATATCGAGAAATGCCAGCGCCGGGTCCAGCCGCTCGATGGCTTCGAGGGCCTCGAGACCGTTGGCGGCCACGTGCCACCACTTCCACGTCGCCAATCTGATCGAGCAGGAATTTCAGTTCTTCGCGCGCCAGTTGTTCGTCGTCGGCGATGATCGCGCTCATCGGTGCGGTCGCGCGGGATCGCATGAACTGCTATTATAACGTTGAATTTAATTCAACCGTTTCATTCAAATTGCGCGCGCCCGCGCGATTCGCAAATGGGCGCAACAAGGAGCTAAATCGTTTGTCCTCAACGCCAGAACATCCCCGTCCGATAACGCCTCGAAGCCCACACCGACCATTCAGCCCGCCGACGGGAAACTCGGCATTCTGATCCCCGGGATGGGCGCGGTCACGACGACATTCATCGCCGGCGTCGAAGCCATCAAACAGGGGATGGCCAAGCCGATCGGCTCGATCACGCAGCTGAACACGATCCGCCTGGGCAAGCGCACCGACAACAACACGCCGAAGATCAAGGATTTCGTTCCGCTCGCGAAAATCGAAGATCTGGAGTTCGGCGGCTGGGACATCTTCGAGGAGAACTGCTACGAAGCGGCGCTGCATGCCGGCGTTCTGGACAAGCCGCTGGTCGAAAGCCTGCGCGGTCCGCTCGAGAAGATCAAGCCCATGCCCGCGGTCTTCGACAGCGAATTACGTGAAGCGCATCAACGGCCCGAACCTGAAGCCCAAAGGCTCCAAGATGGACCACGCCGAGATGCTGATGGACGATATCCGGCAACTTCAAGGAGCGCACCGGAGCTTCGCGGCTGGCGATGATCTGGTGCGGTTCGACCGAGGTGTTCCACCGGCCGGCCGCCGTGCATCAACACGCTCAAGGATTTCGAATGCGGCCTGCAGAAGAGCGATCCCGAAATTTCGCCCAGCCAGATCTACGCGTACGCCGCGCTGAAAATGGGAGTCCCTTACGCCAACGGCGCGCCGCACCTGACCATCGACACGCCGGCGCTGATGGAGCTGGCGCGCGACCGCAACGTGCCGATCGCGGGCAAGGATTTCAAGACCGGCCAGACGTTCATGAAGACGCTCATCGCGCCGGGCCTGAAATCGCGCATGCTGGGCGTGCGCGGGCTGGTTCTCGACCAACATTCTCGGCAATCGCGACGGCGAAGTGCTGGACGATCCGGGCTCGTTCAAATCGAAGGAAGAATCCAAGCTCTCGGCGCTCGAACAGATCCTGCAGCCCGAGCTTTACCCCGAGCTCTACGAAGCACATCCATCACAAGGTCCGCATCAAATACTACCCGCCGCGCGGCGACGCCAAAGAAGGCTGGGACAACATCGACATCTTCGGATGGCTGGGCTATCCGATGCAGATCAAGATCAACTTCCTCTGCCGCGATTCCATTCTGGCCGCGCCGCTGGTGCTCGACATCATGCTCTTCATGGATCTCGCGCAGCGCGCCGGCATGCGGGGCGTGCAGGAGTGGCTCTCGTTCTTCTTCAAGGCGCCGATGACGGCCCCCGGGCTCTATCCCGAGCACGATATTTTCATCCAGTCGATGAAGCTGAAGAACACGCTTCGCTGGATGAAGGGCGAGCAGCTGATCACGCATCTCGGCCTCGAGTATTACGACTGAGTATCGGACCGAATAGGATGACACGATGCGCGTTCTCGTAATCGGCGGGACGCTGTTCATTGGCAAGCTTCTGGTCAAGCGGCTGATCGCCGCGGACCACGAGGTCACTATTCTGCACCGGAAGGCCGAACACCCGTTCGGCCGGCGCGTGCGCAATGCGATCGCGGACCGCAACGATGCTGCGACGATCAAGGGCGCGCTCGCCGGCCTGCGGTTCGATGCCGTTTACGACATCGCCTACGACTGGGAGCGGGGAACCACCGCGGCTCAGGTGGAAGCAACCGCGAAGGCGATTCCCGGCGACCTGACCCGCTACATTTTCATGTCGAGCGTGGCCGCCTACGGCGACGGGCTGAACCATGCGGAAGACGATCCGCTGGCCTCCGATATCCACACCGATCCCTATGTCCGCAACAAGGCGTCGAGCGAGCGGGCGCTTGTTCCGCATGTATCACGAGTCGAAGTTTCCGGTGGTGACGATGCGGCCGCCGTTTGTCTACGGACCGGAGAATCCGTTCTACCGCGAGGCGTTTTTCTGGGACCGCCTGCGCCTCGACCGGCCGATTATCATCCCGGGCGACGGCAACCGGCTCATGCAGTTCGTGTACGTGAACGATCTGGTGGAGGCCTGCTTCAACGCGCTCGAAAAACACACGGCGCCGGGCAGGGCATTCAACGTGGCCGATGAAAAACCGCTGACGCAGGTGGAGGCGGTGACGGAGTTCGCCAGGGCGATGGGCAAGCAGCCGTCCGTGGTGCGGGTGCCGCGCGAACTGATCGTTCGTAACGGCGGCAATGCGTTCAGCGACCCCATGTACTTCGCGCAATATTACGATCTGCCGCCCATCACCGAAGCGATCGGCCGGGTGAAGCGCGTGCTGAATGTGGCGTTGACGCCGTTCGCGGTCGGTTTGAAGGAAACGCTGCGGTGGTCAACGAAACATGCGCAGGAACGGAAGCTGGACTTTTCGTTTGAGGATAAGTTGATCCGGCTGGCTCGAGAGCATTCGAAACCAACCCACATAATTTGACATAATATACATTATCAGAAGTTATCAGAAACACTGGCAACCGGCGCGTCAACACGTATTCGCGGGGTGTGCCGGCGCGTGGGGTGTGAGCGCAGCGAATGCAGTTCCGCGAACGGATGTTACGTCCGGTCACCAGTTTTTTCAGAAAACCTGTGGCGACCGCCACGATCACGTTTCCGATTTTCCGGCCCGACCAAAACAGATTGTGCGCGCTCGGCGCCAAATCGGAAAGATGCCTTGGGTCACTCAGACACAGCTTTGGCGCGTCGGCCGTGAGGTAATGGCGTCTGCCCGATCCGTGCCAGGAGGTCGTTGACTTTGTCCCATGGCAAACGGATGCCCCGCGTACGGAGCGATGCGAAGCATTGCCGGAGCGAAGTCGATGAGAGCAACTCCAATTCGTGGTACCTCTGCAGAACCCATAAGGTTCCGTGGTGCTCGATATCGTCGCGCGCGGCGAGTTCCCGGCCCCACGGGTCGTCCACGATAACGGCCGCGCCAACCTGTGCAGTTTGCACGACCGCTTCCACCTCGCCCCGGTCTTTCGATCCCTGGTGTTTTCGCTCGGCGAGCAAAAACTCGACTACCCCGTGATCATAGTCGTCGCAACGCTGGAAAAAGGCATAGGAATCGAAAAACACCCGGAGGCGGTCCTTGGTCCTCCGGCGTTTAAACAGATCCGCGCGGACAGCTTTTGGAACGAGAACGACCGAGAACAGAAGAGTCAGGTTGGGCACCAGTTGCAGGTGATCGAGGGCAATGACGCACGAACTGTCAATCGTACAGCGGCGCTCCCGCATTCTCCGAATTCAGTCCCGGGAAGCCGTCGTCAGGATCGCCAGGCCGAGTGTCAGCGTGCCTAAGGCCAACAGTGCCGTTTTGGCGCTCTGTTGGGCGTTCAGATTCTTCAGATGCCCCACAATTCCGACTTCCGCGGCACCCGGATTGACGGGGTCGATCACTACCAGATTGGCCCCAAAAACTGGTTGCAGATCGGGGGCGAACTCGGGGTTCGACATCACGATCATGTTTTTCCTGAGGGCCATGCCGGTGTTCAGTTCTTGTCGGCACGCCTCGCTGAGCCCCGCGCCGATCACTCCCAGTACTACTTCAGCATCGTGGAGTTTTTGGGCGGTATCGGGGTCGAGAATATTTGGAAACCCCTCACGGGTGTAGGCCGGCGGGACGTAAACTGTGAGACCGTTGACCGCCCCCAAGGCTTGCAGGCGCAGGGCTGTGACCTGGTCGGTGCCAGAACCGTATGAGATGAACACCTTCACGTCGTCGTCCTTGATCCCAGCATCTCACGTCTCCGCAGTCGCGGGTTCTCTTCCGCGCCCTGGTTGAATGGTGAAGTTGGTACATGCGCGACCCGACTGTCACAAGCCCTCGCCCGCTATCCCGGCAGGAAGCGATATTGGGTTCCTTGTGGCTGGCAATTGGAACGAAGGAAAGTCCGACAAAAGCAGTCAGCGGCGAAATGCCAAGTGTGCGGGCACCCATTTATCCCCGTTTGGCGTGGCGCAGGCGGCTCCGCTGCTGCTTTTGTGATCGTCGCGATTATGGCGGCGAAGTTCCGGGCGCTTACTTCGTGGCCGCCACAATCGGCTTCCACTCGGCTGCCAGTTTTCGGGCACGCGCGGCATCCTCGGCGCTTAGCTGTGCCGACAACGCCTGTGCCCTTCTCTCGGCGTTTTTCTCGTTCTGCTGCGCCGCCAGCGTGGACCAGAAATACGCCTGCGCGGGATCGGCCTTGACGCCCTGGCCGCGCGCGAACATCTCGCTCACCCTGGCCTGCGCCGAGGCAAATCCCTGGTCGGCGGCCTTCCGATACCACTTGTAGGCTTCCGCCTCGTCACGCTTCACGCCCTTGCCCTTCTCGATCAGCTGGGCGAGATTGAACTGCGCGGGGGCGAATCCGTTCTGCGCCGAGAGCGTGAAATAGCGGACGGCCATCTTATAGTCCTGTTCCACGCCGAACCCGTCTTCGTAAAGGGATGCGATGCCATTCTCCGCGTAGGGGTCGCCCTGGTTCGCCGAGAGCAGATACCATTTCGAGGCTTCGGCGTAATTCTGCTGCACGCCCCAGCCCTCCGCCGACCTGACCCCGAGACGGAACTGCGCTTCGGCATTACCCTGCGCCGCAGCGCGCTGGAAGAGGTCCCAAGCCTGAGCTATGTCTTTCTCGACCCCCAGCCCTCGGGCGTACATGATGCCAAGATTGAATTGCGCCGCCGCTTCACCCCGGTCAACGCCGGCTTTGAACTCACGCACCGCAGTCGCGTAATCCTTGATTTTCAGTGCCTGAATTCCGGCAGCGGTGTCAGCCGACGCCAGCCCGGAAATTCCCATCAGCACCAATCCCGCAATGAACGGCCCCGTTAACCTTCTCATTTTCAGCGCCTTCCCTTCGAGGACTGTATCTGCTGGTAACACTACTCCTGTGCGAATCGGAATGCAAGCCTTTTGTAAAAAATTGTAATTGCCGCTCAGAATTGTCTTACCCGGCCGGATACCTGGGGAGTGGGATCGGCTACTTGCCGCCCTTGCCCGCATCGCCAAAAACTGTCTTCGACATGTTATTGACGACCTTGGCTTCATTCCGCGCCATATCGTAATAAGCTGTCTTGAGCAACTCGATCCTTGCGGCTCAGGAGTTCGCTCCGGATCGACTGCTGCACTCGCGGATCGCTCAGATCCCTCTGCCCCGCGGGCTCTTTCGAAATCACCTTCAGGATCTGATACCCGCTCTGCGTGTGAATGATCGGGGACATCTGGCCGGGCTGCAGCGACAGCACCATTTTCTTGAGCTCCGGACTTGCCTTATCGAGCGACGACTCCCCGACGAATCCCAGGTCCCCGCCGTTGGGTGTCGTCGTCGGATCTTCCGAATAGTTCTGCGCCATCATGGCGAAATCTTCGCCCTGCTTCAGCCGCGCCTCAAGCGTCTGAATCTTCCGCTTCGGCCTCTTCGTCGTTCTTCGCCTTATCGTTCTTCAGGTTGTGAACGTTCGGATCGGGCTGCGGCGTCACCACAATCTGCGCCATATGCACCTGCCGGTCCGGCAGATTGAAGCTGCCGCGGTTGGCGTTGTAGAAGTTCGCCACATCCGCATCGGTGATGTTGATCTTCGACGTGATGTCTTTGTTGACCAGCTTCTTGACGCTCTCATCGCGCCGCAGGCGGGCCTTGAGCTCCTCGAGCGTACAGCCCCCAGGTCTTCAGCTGCTTGTCGAATTCTTCCTTGGTGTAGGGCGCCTTCATTTCGTTCAGGCGCGCATCGACATCCGCATCGGTCGCCACCAGGCCGGCCTTCTCGGCGCGCTGCAGCATCAATTCGTTATCGATCAGCTGCCGCAGAATCTCCAGCCGGCGCAACTGCACCTGGTCTTCGTTCTCGCCTTCCACGCGGTCGGGAAACTGGGTCTTGTAGGCTTTATCGACTTCGGCGTAATAGATGGGCCGCCCGTTCACAGTGGCCGCGACGTCGGGAGAGGCCGCGCTTCTGCACCCCGTGACGGTCAGAGTGCCGCACAACACGCCACACAACACGCCACACAACGACGCGGCTATGGCCGCACCTCGGATAGTTATCATCAATGACATTTCATTATAGTGATGCCCTGCATTCATGCAGCGATCCGCTAATCTCAAAAGGTGGACCACACACGATCGCAGCAGCTTTTCGAACGCGCCCAGCTCTCCATTCCCGGCGGCGTGAACTCCCCCGTGCGCGCTTACCGCGGCGTCGGCGGCACTCCGCCCTTCATCGAGCGCGGCGAAGGATCTCACATCTTCGATGCCGACGGCAACGAATACATCGACTACGTCGGCTCCTGGGGTCCGCTCATCCTCGGTCACCGCCACCCCGTGATTCTCGACGCCCTGAACCACGCCATCTCGCGCGGCACCAGCTTCGGCGCGCCTACCGAACAGGAGATCGAACTCGCCGAAACCGTGCGGCAGATGATTCCCTTCGATCGAGATGGTCCGGCTGGTCAATTCCGGCACCGAAGCCACCATGAGCGCGCTGCGCGTCGCCCGCGGCTTCACCGACCGCGAGCTGACGATCAAATTCGAAGGCTGTTATCACGGCCATGTCGATTCCCTTCTCGTGAAGGCCGGCTCGGGCGTCGCCACGCTCGGGCTGCCCGATTCGCCCGGCGTTCCGAAGGGCTTCAGCGACACCACCCTCACCGTTCCGTTCAACAATACCGAAGCAGTCGAGGCTGCTTTCCGCGCCCATCGGGACAAGATCGCCGCCGTGATCGTCGAACCGGTTTGCGGAAACATGGGCTGCATCCCGCCGAGCGGCGGCTTCCTCGCCGACCTTCGCCGCATCACCGCCGCCCACGACTCGCTGCTGATCTTCGACGAGGTGATGACCGGTTTCCGCGTGGCTCCCGGCGGCGCCCAGCAGCTCTACGACATCACGCCCGATCTCACCACGCTGGGAAAAGTGATCGGCGGCGGACTCCCCATCGCCGCCTATGGCGGCCGCCGCGACATCATGATCTCAGGTCGCTCCCAGCGGGCCGATTTACCAGGCGGGCACGCTTTCGGGCAATCCGCTGGCTGTCGGCGCCGGGCTTGCCGCCATCCGCCACCTTCAGGCGCACCCGGAAATCTATGACCGGCTCAATCGCATCGACCGGCGCGCTCTGGCCGCCTGCGCACCCGCCAACATCACCGTAAACCGCGTCGGGTCGATGATGACGTGGTTCTTCACGGATCAGCCGGTGACGGATTCCGAATCCGCCAAGTTGAGCGATATCAATCAGTTTCGGCGCGTTCTTTCATGCGATGCTTGAGCGTGGAATCTATCTTCCGCCATCGCAATATGAAGCGCTTTTCGTCTCGGCCGCGCATACCGATGCCGACATTTCCCGCACCATCGACGCCGCCCGGGAGAGCTTTGCAATCGCATTGTCATAATTTCGTGCCAACGTTAGGAGCTTTCATGCATGAAACGATCATCGAAGGCCGCAAGCTGGAGAAGTTCTACGGCGAGCCCGGCGAGAACGTAATCCAGGTCATCGCGCCCACCGATATCTCGGTGTACGCCGACGAGATTCTGGCGGTGCTGGGGCCTTCGGGATCCGGCAAATCCACCCTGCTCCGGATGCTCACCGGGCTTTCGAAACCCTCCGCCGGCGAAGTTCTCTGGCACGGCAAACCGGTGGCCGACCAGTCGCCCAACGTCTCGATCGTCTTCCAGAGCTTCGCGCTCTTCCCCTGGCTCACGGTGCTGGAAAACGTGGAAGCGCCGCTGAAAGCGCGCGGCGTCGGCGAGATCCCGCGCCGCAAACGGAGCCTGAAGATTCTCGAAACAGTGGGGCTGGACGGCTTCGAAGGCGCATATCCGAAGGAACTCTCCGGCGGCATGAAGCAGCGGGTCGGATTCGCGCGCGCCCTTGTGGTCGAGCCCGAAGTGCTCTTCATGGACGAGCCCTTCTCCGCCCTCGATGTCCTGACCGCCGAGAACCTGCGCAGCGAACTGCTGGAACTGTGGGCCAACAAATCCATCCCGACGCGCGCCGTTTACATCGTCACGCACAACATCGAAGAGGCAGTTCTTCTCGCCGACCGCATCATGGTCCTGGGCAGGAATCCGGGCCGGATCCGGACCGATTTCCAGGTCGGGCTTCCCCAGCCGCGCGATCGGAAATCGCCGGCCTTTCTCCAGATCGTCGACTACGTCTACAAGGTCCTCACGCAGCCCGACGCAGCGCCGCAGATCGCGCCCGAAGAGCAAGCGCGCGTAGCTCCTGGCGCGCCCGCGCGCCAAATATCCGATGCTGCCGCACGCCCGCCCGGGCGGGATCAGCGGCATGCTCGAGATCCTTTACGACCGCGGACGGTCACGACGACATTTACCATCTGGCCGACGACCTTTCCTTCGAGATCGACGACGTGCTTGCCCATCGTGGAAGCCTCTCAGATGCTCGGCTTCGTGCATGTTTCGGAAGGCGATGTCGAGCTGACGCCGGAAGGCCGCCAGTATGTGGACGCCGATATCGCCGAACGCAAAGAGATCTTCGCCAAAGCGGCGCTGGAGCGCGTCACTCTGGTTCGGCAGATCAAGCGCGCGCTCGAATCGAAGTCGAATCACACGCTGCCCGACGAATTCTTCCACGACACGCTGGATGAACACTTCAGCGAAGCAGGAAACCATCCAGCAGCTGCGAGACCGCCGTCAACTGGGGCCGCTACGCCGGCCTGTTCGATTACGATGCCGCGACGCCGCAAGTTCTATATCCCGGAAGAAGAAGAGGCGGCCGAGGTTTGACAGCTACCGTTGGCAGACCAGCCGCTGATTCTGCGGCCGGAAGCTGGCCGGTTATTCTGGACATCCTTGTCTTCGCCACGGTACTGGCCGTCTTCTACGGCGTCCTGACGATCGCGCATTACTGGCTGGGCCAGGCGGTCCCCGTCACTGAGATTTCCCGCTCGCTCTGGAGCCTGCCGCGATACGCCTTCTATTCGCTGGTGCGCATGACGCTGGCATACTTTCTCAGCCTGGTTTTCGCGATTACCTACGGCACGATCGCCGCCTACAACCGCAGGCTGCAGCCGTTCATGATTGCGGTCCTCGACATTCTGCAATCGATTCCGGTGTTGAGCTTCCTGCCCGAGCGTAATGCTGGCAATGGTTTCGCTGTTCCCCGATAAACAACTGGGCGTGGAGCTGGGATCGATCATCCTCATCTTCACCGGTCAGGTCTGGAACCTGGCGTTCAGCTATTACTCTTCGCTGAAGTCGATCCCGCGCGAATTGCGCGAAGCATCGACCATCTATCGCTTCGGCAGGTGGCAGCGCTTCTTCCAGCTTGAGCTTCCTTACGGCGCCATCGGGCTGATCTGGAACTCCATCGTCTCGGTCGCGGGCGGCTGGTTCTTCCTGATGGCGTGCGAAATGTTCGTGCTGGGCAAGCGCGATTTCCGCCTGCCCGGCCTCGGCTCCTGGCTGCAGACCGCGGCCGACAACGGAGACACATGGTCGATGCTCTGGGGCCTCGCCGCCATGATTGCCGTGATTCTTCTGATCGACCAGCTCGTCTGGCGGCCAGCCATCGCCTGGTCGAGCAAGTTCAAGTTCGAGCAGGTGGAGAGCACTGATGTTCCCACCTCTCCGCTCCTGCACATCCTGCGAAATTCCAACGCGCTGCGGGTCATTCGCGAGAAAACGGTTGAACCTCTGAGCGAGAAACTGAGCCTTTATTTCGCCCGCCGCAAACCAGCGACCGCAGCCGCCTCCCCTGCCCCGCCCTGGCTCAAACCAGTCGGCATGGTCATGGCCGCTCGTTGCCATCGCCGTAGTCGGTTACGGCGTCGTCCGCGCCTTCGCGCTCATGCACAGCGTCGATCCCGCCGAGATCCGCGGCGTACTCAAAGGCGCGGGCGCGACGTTTCTCCGCGTCAACGTCTCGCTGCTGATCGCCGCCGCGTGGACCATTCCCGGCGGGCGTCGCCATCGGATTCAACCCGCGTCTCGCCCGCTTCATGCAGCCGGTCACGCAGGTGGCGGCTTCCGTCCCGGCGACCGCGCTCTTCCCTGTCCTGCTGCTCGCGATCGTTCAGATTCGGCGGCGGACTGGGCGTGGGCTCCGTCGTGCTGATGCTGCTCGGCACCCAGTGGTACATCCTCTTCAATGTCATCGCGGGCGCCAGCGCCATTCCTTCCGATCTTCGCGAAGTCGCCGAGTCTGTTCCACTTCAGCCGCGCCGAGCGCTGGCGCATCGTCATCCTCCCCGGCATTTTTCCCTACCTGGTAACCGGCCTCGTCACCGCGTCGGGAGGCGCATGGAACGCCAGCATCGTCGCCGAATATTTCCATTTCAAGGGCAAGGTGATGTCGACCACCGGACTCGGCGCGCAGATCAGCGCCGCCACCGACAGCGGCCGCTTCGATGTGCTTCTGCTGGCCACGGTCGTCATGGCGACCATGGTGGTCTGCACGAACCGGCTCGTCTGGCGGCCTTTGTATCGCCTCGCCGAGACCAAATACCGCCTCGAAACGCTGACCGGACGCGAATTCCGGTAAAATGAAACACTCGTGTATCAACTCTTGCCCTGGCTCGCGCTGGCACTGGCCATCTGCGCTGCCGCTCTCTGGAAACCGATTCCGCGCAGCCGAGGCCCGCTTCCGCGCGGCCTTCGGATTCCTCGCGCTCTGGCTAGTCCTCTGGGGCGGCGCTGCGCTGCTCTCCTACTGGCCCATGAACCTCGACACGCGCGCGCCACGTCGGCCCTCGCTCTGGTCGAACTCGCAGCGGTCGAGGTCGTCGCCGGCATCCTCTTCGATTTCGCGGTCGAGAAGACGCGGGTCCCCCGCTTCGCCGCCGAGATGGTCGTGGTGATCTGCTTCATCGTCATCTGCTTCAACCTCTTCTTCAGCCTGGGCGTCAATGTCACTGGGATATTCGCCACTTCCGCTGTTCTGACTGCCGGCATCGCCCTTTCGCTTCAGGACATGCTCGGTAACCTGGCCAGCGGCATTGCGCTCGAATTGGAAGACGATATCCGCGTCGGCGATTACATCCAAATCGGCGACTCGGCGGGCTGGGTCCAGCATGTCCGCCTGCGCCACACTGTCATCGAAACTCCCGATGGCGACCGCGTCATGCTGCCGAACAGCTTTCTGACCAAGTCGGCTGTGACGCTCATCCCGCCGTCGCGCCGCCATTTCATTCCGTTCAATATGCCCTACGGGCGCAACCCGCAGGAGCTGATCGATGCCGTGACGGACGCCCTGCGCTCTTCGCCGATCAAGAACGTAGCGGTGGAACCGGCGCCCTTCTGCATGATCCAGGAAATGACTCCCGGCCATATCCGCTACGCGGCGGTCGTCTGGATGCTATTACCCGGCAAGGACCCGCCCACCACTTCGGCCGTTCTCAACCGGATCTATTTCTCGCTGAAACGCGCGGGAATACCCGTGTCGGAAATCAGCAACCTGCTCGAAATGGCTCCCGAAACTCAGGTAGTCGGCGAAAGCTCCACGCCCGCGGATATTCTGCGCCTCACACCCATCTTCCGCCTCCTCTCCGATTTCGAACTGGATGAACTGGCGGCCTGCCTGCATCATCTTTCCTTCGCGCCGGGCGAGTTCGTCCTCCGCCAGGGCGACGAGGGGGACTCCATGTATTTCGTTACCGCGGGAACCGTCGCCATCACCTACGTGGGGACCGACCGCGCGGAACACCAGGTCGCGCGCGTTGAACCAGGCGACTTCTTCGGCGAGATGTCGCTCCTCACCGGCGAAGTTCGCGGGGCCAACGCTGTCGCGCTGACGCGGGTGGATTGCTACAAGCTCGACAAATCCGGCCTTCAGGGCACCGTGAGCCGCCGCCCGGATCTCGCCGAAGACATCTCTGTTGTCATGGCGCATCGCGAAATGGAACTGAGCGCGGTCCGCGAAAAGCAGGGCCCGCTCAGGGAAAGTGAAAACCAGATGCAGCTGCTGGATCGCATTCGCAGGTTCTTCGCGATTGACGATTTATCCGCCAGGGCGTGACCTGTCGGACAAGGCCTGGAGCATTTTCACAAATATCGTGGTGCGGGTTTGTGCGGCAGATTGGCGATCGGCTCCGGGGCTCGGTCGGCACCCGAACAGCGGGGTTGCCAACCCCGCGCAGGATGCCATCCTGCCCCACCTACCGCTGTATGAACTCTGGTTACGGCGTAATTACAACCCCACGTTTTTGGCCCGCCATCTGCTGGGTTTCGATCATGCGCGCGGCGGGAATTGCCCTCTTACTTGCCGCTACCGCGGCCGCCCAGTTTCAAACCAACGTCCCGCTGGTGGTTGCGCCCACCACGGTCACCGATTCCAAAGGCAATTACATCGACGGCCTGACCACGGAAAACCTGATCCTGTACGACAACAATGTGCCGCAAACGATACAGATGGATTGGCAGGCTTATCCCATCTCACTCGTGGTGGCGATCGAGACCAGCACCAACTCCGGAGCGGTGCTCGACAAGCTCGGCCGTTTCAGCGACGAAGTCACGGTGCGCCAGGATTTCACCAACAATCCCGACGCCGTGACTCACTCGCTGCGCATGATGCACAAAGAAGGCAACGGCGCCCGCATGCTCGATGCCCTCAGCGAATCCCTCACCCTGCTCGCACAGCGACCGCCGCAGCGGAGGCGCATCATCCTCGTAGTCGCGGAGAAGCGCGACCGCGGCAGCATGACCAGGCTGCAGCCCGTCGTCGAACAGATCGAGCGCCTCAACACCACGGTCTACTGGCTGACCTTCTCACCCTTTCTCGAACCCTTCACGGCGAAGGCAAAAACCATGGAGGAACTCAAGCCGGAAGCCGAGCGCATCAAGGAGAGGCAGTGCCTGCAATGCCCCGACCCGGACACCAGAGCCGCCCCGCTCGATCCTGGCCCTGGCGGCCTGCTCTATGAAATCGGCGAACTCGCCCGATTAAAGAAGCCGGATCTCGCCGAACTGTTCGCAAAAACCACCGGCGGTCGCACCATGGGCTTTCTCAGGAAGAACGGACTGGAACAGGCGATTCAACTGGTGAGCCAGGAGGTCCATCGCCAGTACATGCTTAGCTTCCAGCCAAAAGCCTCTGAGGCCGGCAGCTTTCACACGTTGCGGGTCGCGGTGAAAGATCGGCCGGACCTTCGCGTAATGACGCGAGCCGGCTACTGGTCGCTGCAATAAAATGTTTAGACATGGCAAAATCGCGCCGCAGCTTTCTCAGTCGCTCATCCGCCGCAGTGATGGCGTTCGCTGCCGCCTGCCGCAAGCTGCCCACGAGCGCCGAATCGAATCCCGGCGCGCCCCCTGCATTCGGCACGGCTCCCGAAGTCGGACCGCCCGTCACACCGGCCACATTCGTCCAGGCCGAAAAACTCGTGCAGTTTGAGCTGGCCGCGCCCGACCGGGAACTCGCGGCGCGTACCTGGCGCTCGAATCTCGCAGCTCTCTACGAGCGCCGCACCGGGCCCCGCAAGTATGCCCTCGATCGATCCATCGCACCCGCGACCGTCTGGAACCCAACCCTGCCAGGCCAGTCTGCCGCGCCCACCCGCGACCGCTTCATCCGCACCAGGACCGACTCCGGCGCGCTCCCCGAGAGCGACGCCGATATCGCCTTCGCCCCGGTAATCCGGCTCTCCCGCTGGATCGAATCGCGCAAGCTGACCTCCGAGCGCCTGACCAACATCTACCTCGACCGCATCCAGCGCTTCGATCCCAAGCTCCGCTGCGTCATCACTCTGACTAAAGACCTCGCCCTCACGCAGGCCAGACAAGCCGACCAGGAAATCGCCGCGGGCCATTATCGCGGACCCCTCCACGGCATCCCCTGGGGCGCGAAAGACCTCGTCGACACTGCCGGCATCCCCACTACCTACGGCGCCGAACCCTATCGCAATCGCGTACCTACGCAGGACGCCGCAATCGTCACCCGTCTCCACGATGCGGGCGCAGTGCTGATCGCCAAACTCAGCATGGGCGCGCTCGCCCTCAACGACATCTGGTTCGGCGGCCAAACCATGAACCCGTGGCTTCTGGAAGAAGGCTCTTCGGGCTCGAGCGCCGGCCCGGGCGCCGCTACAGCCGCGGGCCTAGTCGGCTTCTCCATCGGCAGCGAAACCGAAGGCAGCATCGTGAGCCCTTCCATGCGCTGCGGACTCAGCGGCCTGCGCCCCACCTACGGGCGAGTGCCTCGAACGGGCGGCATGACGCTGTGCTGGTCGCTCGACAAACTCGGACCGATGGCGCGCGGCGTGGAAGACACATTACTCGTGCTGCAAGCCATCTCGGGTCCCGATCCCGGTGATGTCGCGAGCGTCGAGAGCCATCTCGATTTCGACGCTGCCATGGATGTAAAGGGATTGCGGGTGGGCTACATCCCGCGATTCATGAACGAAAGCCCCGCGACCAGCGTCGACCGCGCCGCGCTTGCAGCCGCGGGCAACATCGGCATGGTTCCCGTCGCGACTTCCCTGCCCGACTGGCCGTACGGCTCGCTCAACCTGATTCTCTTCGCCGAGGCTGCCGCGGCCTTCGAAGATCTCACCCTGCGCGGTGGCCTGAGCCAGCTCAAGGAGCAGGTTGCCGACGCCTGGCCCAACCTCTTTCGCCAATCCCGCTTTCTCTCTGCCGTCGATTTCGTCCAGGCCGATCGCCTCAGGCGCGCCGTCGCCCAGGAGATGGCGCGCATCTTTTCCGAAGTGGATGTCCTCCTCGCCCCTTCGCTGCGCGACGAGATGCTCACGATCGGCAACTTCACCGGCTATCCGTCTCTGACACTCCGAGCCGGATTCGTCGAAGTCTCCCAGGCCCGCAGCGATTGGGCGCCCGATCCGGCGCATCCGCTGCCGAAGTTTTCACCGCCCCGCCGTGTCCCGCACGGAATCACGCTGATTGGACGTCTTTTCGACGAAGGCACACTCGGCGCCGCGGGCATCGCTCTCGAACGCGCGCTGAACGTAGCCCAGGAACGTCCGCCAGGCTTCTGAGACTACGGCATTTTGAGCGCGTTGGTTGCAATCAGGCTCTTCGGCCATCCGCAAAACCGCTCGGTGATCAGTCTTCCATCCGGGAAAAGCTCTTTCATTTCGCGCCTGCTGACAAGCCGCAATTCGTTGAGCTTCTCTTCGATCTCCGCGGACGTCGGTTTTTCGAGGATTCCCCACACGGTCCAGGGCGCCAGCCGGACTCTGCAACGCCTGGGCAGCCAATGAATCAGCGGGGCCATGTAGTGCGGCTCGATGAGAAAGCGCGGATCCGGTGTCTGTACCCAGTAGGTGGTCGCTACCCGTCGTGCCTCCGTCGCCATGTCGCGCTGCGCCTCTTGGTTGCCGAGATGCTCGATTACCGAGTTGGAAAACGCAATGTCGAACTGCCCCGCTTGAAAGGCGCGCAGGTCGCGCGCGTCCCCATGGATCACCACTGCCCCGCCCGGATGGATCCGCGGTTCTTTGACTTTGAGATTCACAATGACGATCCGGCGGGGCATGGGAAGGTCGAGCGAGCGCGCCAGATTCCAGAATTGCATCGTGCCGCCGATGTCGATGATGGATGTCGATTCGTTAACGCCGCACTCTTTCCAAAAGAGGCGCGCCCGCTTCGCGCGGGTGATTGCCATCACGGGCCTGTATAGGTCGCTGGTGGTCGTGAAAGGTAGTTTAGGTCACGCGGACGCGACTATGCAAGAGAATGCTGCTACTTTTTGGAGAGCTCGGCGTCGATCATTCGCTGCAGCGCCGGGATCTGTGAACTCGCGCTCTTGCGGCCGTTCACGAAAATCGTCGGGGTACCCGTCACGCCGGCGGCCTTGCCTTCGCTCACATTCAGCGACACCTCGCCGTTCGTCGCCTTACTGTCGATACAACGCTCCAGCTCACTCGCGTCGATGCCGTTTCCCTTTGCCCAGCCCAGCACCTTCGATTTCAAAGTCTCGGGCGTGAGATCGTCCTGATTCTGATAATCCCAGTCGTAGAAGTTCCAGAAAGCCTGCTTGTTCTGATGAAAGACGCACCGTGCCGCGATCGAAGCTGCCCGTGCCCACGGATGAATCGTTTCGAGTGGATAATCCTTAAACACAACGCGAACCTTCCCGGGATACAACTCCGGAATCAACTGGCGCAGAACCGGCGCTTCGGCCCGGCAGGACGGACACTCCAGATCGCCGAATTCGACGATCGTTACCGGCGCGTCCGCCGGCCCGAATGACGGCTGATTCTCAAGATGCAGAGCAACGGGCGTCTGGGCCAACGCGGCCAGGCCGATAAGGAGCAGGACAGAAAGTCGAGTCACCGCTCCATCCTAACCCGTTGTTCGTGGGGCTGCCAGCGCGCACAATCCATCCGACTCAATCCCGAGAGGCCGGTTGACGAGGTTGTAGTAATCCTCGAACGCATCCGGGTGATCTCATAACTCACGCGTAACGACTTCGGCATTCGCGCATTCACCACCTTCAGCGGCTTTCCCTGCCCGACACCAATGTACACGGACTGACCCTTTATTTTCGACGGCCAGTACCGGCGGCGAGACCGCCGGCGTTCCGGGGATTCATCGATCCGGCGGGTACTTTCTGATACCCATCCGCCCGCCGCTCAGGATGCAGTCTGGAAAGCTTCGCGAAGCAGTTTCGTGATTCGCTTCGCAAGCTCGCCCGTGACATTCAGGTTTTCACCGAAGAATCGCACTCGCCCGGTGATCTTCTGGTTCAGGATCTCGTGCCCGTCGCGGGCCGTCACCGAGGTTACGACATCCACCCGGGTGGCGCCGATTACGGTGGTCAGCTCGCGCGCCGTTTGACTGCCCTGCTTGAAACGCTCCACTGTGGTGTGCAGAGTCACGAGGTCGGGGACGCCGTCGGCCGCGTGATCGCCGGTGCGGTAAACCTGCTGGAAAGCTCCGCTCGCGCGGACGCGCTCGACCAGTCCCTCGTAGACCGCGTAACGGAATTCGGCTGGAATCTGAATGTCGCCGGCTTCCACCATCGCGATCCGGATTGCCGACGCCGAAAGCTTCGGCGGCGGCGCCGTTTGCGCCGGCAACAGCACGGACGCCAAGAGCATCGCAAACGAAGCAACGAAAGTGAAAGATGCGCGGCTGTTTGTCATTCGATTATTTCTCCGCGGGACTGGTGTGCGCGCCCGCAGCGATCAGTTGCGCGAGCATCTGTTGGGCCTGGCCGAGGGGGAGCGCAAAGATTGCGCCGTGAGCGCCACCGTCCGGATCGTGAAACGAGACCGTAAGAATATCGACTTTGGTGCGCATGAGGATGGTAAGCGCCGCCTTGCTGTCGTAGGGCGCGGCTATGGCTGCTGTCTTGACGACTCTTCCCGTCTTGCCGCCGCTCTGCGTAACCTCGGTGCCAACGAAGACATCGTCGATGGAAGGAACCGGCACATTATTGCCGCCGGCCGTGGTCTTGAACTCGAGAACGCCGTCATGAACAGTGAGCTTGCCGCTGGCGTTTCGGCTGACGGTGTCCAGACCAATAATATGCCGCACTTTTGGTTTGGCGGCGTCAGGAGGGGCGGCGGCGCCCGGAGCGGGCGTCTGCGCGTGCACAAAATTCGCCGCGCCAATAAGAACGATCAGTGCAGTGGCAACTTTCATCGAATCCTTTCCGCGTCGAGCGTTCCGGTTGCACGCTGGGCGGCGTAGGACTTAGCCTACCATGGGAAAGCGTCACAATCCTGACCATTTCCCGATCAAGCGCCCCCACATGGCAGCGAACCAGGATATAGTTATTGCCTGGAGAGGAATTCATGAAGAAACTCACCGTACTCGCAACCTTGGCCATGGGGCTTGCCGCAAACGGGTTTGCCGCGCAATTCAAGGGCTTCGTCGAAGACGAAACCTGCTCGAAGATGCCCGCCATGAAAGATGACGCCGCCTGCGCGCAGAAGTGCATCAAGGGCGGATCGCCGGCCGTGCTGGTCGGCGAGGATGGCAAGGTTTACAAGATCGCCAACCAGGACAAAGTGGTTGCGCATGCCGGCGAACATGTAACCCTCGATGCCAGTCTGAAGGGCGACACCCTCACCGTCGCCAGCGTTAAATAGCCTTTTTCAATCCGGGGAGGGCGCGGCTCGGTTGGCAACAACGCGCGCGCTTCTCCCTGCCATTTTTCCCATGACATCCGAGAAGAATATCCGTCCTCTGACATACGGGCTGCCCGCGGCTCTGTTTGCGGCTCTTTTCAGCGCTGCGATTGCCCAGGCGCAGGTGCCGCCGAACATTGAGGCCGAGCTGGTGAAAATGGGTCACATTGTGGACCCGCCCTGCACCGCGAAGCTCTACCGTCCGCTGATGCCGGCGAACGACATCAACGGCAAAGCGACGCCGCTTTACCCGGGCATCACGATCGCCCGGGAGGTTTCCTTCGGCCCGAACCCGAAGGATTTCGTGGATATCTTCACCGCCGACAAAGGGCCGCAATCGCGCCCGGTTCTGATGTATATCGCGGGCGGCGCGGGGAACCGGATCGAGCAGCAGGACCGAGAAGCAAACGCGTTCTACGACAACATCATGCGCTGGGCGACGAAGAACGGCATGGTCGGCGTCAACATGCAGCGCCATCCCGGGCCGGACTGGGATTCGGGCGGCAAAGATGTTTCGGTCATGGTGCAGTGGGTCGAGAACAATATCGGCAAGTATCACGGCAAC
This sequence comes from Terriglobia bacterium, assembly GCA_963764845.1. Classification (GTDB taxonomy): domain Bacteria; phylum Acidobacteriota; class Terriglobia; order Bryobacterales; family Bryobacteraceae; genus BOG-234. The sequence continues at coordinate 261,657 of CAVXUE010000006.1, forward strand.
CCGGAGCGGATGTTCCTCTGGGCGCAATCCGCTGGCAACGGACCGCTGGGCGTTTACATCGGACGCCCTGAGCTTTGGGGACCGAAAGGCGTGGGCGTGAAGGGCGCGATCTTCATGTCGGGTCAGTTCAATATTCTGCCGCTGCAACCGGGTGGCGGCGCGGGCGGTGGTCGCGGCGGCGTCGATATTCTGGCCGCGGCGGGCTCGACCTGCGGGCTTCCGGCCGGTGCGGCATTCTCCGACGCGGGCGCGATCGAAGGACCAGGGCGCGCCGATGCACCTCCCGCGCGCGGCGGCGGCCGGGGTGCTCCGGCCGCGATCGCAGCGCCCGGCGCGGGACGCGGACGCGGTCCGCAGATCGATCCGGCGACGCAACTGGCGCGCTCCAGCCTGGCGGAGTTCAAGAAGACCAGCGTGAAGATTTTCCTCGCCTCAGCCGAGCTGGACCCGGGCGTCGACGGCGCCATGAGCGCATTCAACCAGACGCTCCATGACGAACTCTGCAAGGAAGGACCGGCGCATTGCCCGACGATGCTGCTCGAGAAAGGGCAAAGCCACATGTCGGAAGTCTTCTCTATCGACACGCCGGATACCAGCGTCTCCGGGCCCATCCTCAAGTGGATGAAGAAAGTGAAGTAGCGGCAAGCTGCCCGGGCGTACATCCGAACGTGCGCTTGAAAGCCGCAATGAATGCGCTGACGCTGGAATAACCCGCTTCGAGGGCTGCGTCGGTCACCGATTTCTCTTCAGCGAGCAGACGGATGGAATCGAGCATCCGCACTTTCTGCCGCCACAGACCGAAGCTCATTCCGGTTTCGTTGCGGAATTGCCGCTCCAGCGTGCGGCGTCCGGCGCCGTAGCTGCGTGACAGGATCTCGAGCGTTTCGTCCGCGGCCGGGTTGGCCAGAACGTGGCGCGCGACGGCCAGAGCGCGAGGGTCGGCGGGCAGCGGGACCATCAGGGGCGCCGCGGGAGATGCATTGCATTCGTCGAGGAGCAAATGCATCAGACGGGTATGCGCGGCATCGCGTGAATCGAGCGCGGCCATGCCGATCACGCGCAGAATCAATTCCCGCAGAAGCGGAGTGACCGATAACACAACGCAATCGCCGTGTGCGAGAGCGCCCGCATCGACTTCCGGCGATAAATAGAGTGACCTCATGGCAACGCTTCCCCACATGCGGATCGAATGGCTGTAACCGGCCGGAATGAAGACTGCTTTGCCCGGTGGAATCATCCAGGAGAAACGGCCCGCATGAACGGTCATCGCGCCGGTCACGGCATAGAGCAGTTGATGCCAAGCGTGGGTGTGAGTGGCGATGACGAAGCCGCCGGAGTAGTCGGTGGCGAGCGAACGGACAGCGAGGAAAGGCTCCTGTTCCGCGGTCAGCACTTCAGTGTGCGGCTCCTCATTGGGCACCCTGCTCGTATTGCATCGCGCCCACAAGATTGCCTTCGGTGTCGTTGAAATAGAACCCGCGGCCGACGGTGGGGATGTGGAATTTGGGCATCGCGGTCGTGCCGCCGTTCGCTTCCACGGCGCGGATGGTGGCGTCGATGTCGTCCACTCCGATGGTGCATTCGAAGCCGATCATTCCCTTGCCGATGACCGGTTGCTGACGTTTCTGCATCAGGCCGCCGACGCCGGGATCCTTCTCATCGCCGGTCTCGATCAGGTAGAACCCAGGCGGGCCCCACGGTTCAAAGCGCCATCCGAACGCCTGTTCGTAGAAGCGCCTGGCGCGGGTTACGTCATCGCAGTGTATGGAAAAGCGCGAGAGATTGTTGGCCATGCAAGGAGTATAAAAGAGCCCGCTAAGCCGCGCTTGCGATAAATTGACAACGAATGCCGCGATTGCGCCATCCCGCGGGCTACTTGGCTGGCTGGGCCCCCACGATATCGAGCAGTTCGACCTCAAAAACCAGCGTGGCGCCACCGGGGATAGACGGGCGTCCCTGATCTCCATACGCGAGATCCGAGGGGCAAACGAGGGTTGCTTTTCCGCCTACCTTCATTTTCTGCAGCCCTTCGGTCCAGCACTTGATGACACCGTTTAGGGGGAACTGCGCCGGGTCGTTTCGTTTGTAAGAGCTGTCGAACTCGGTGCCATCCACCAGCGTGCCGCGGTAGTTCACGCGCACGGTATCGGTGTCTTTGGGGGAAGCTCCGGTACCGCCGCGCTGCTCTTTGTAGATCAGGCCCGACTCCGTTTTGATTGCGCCGGGCTCGGCGGCGGCTTTGGCGATGAAGGCCGCGGATGAGGCCTTTTCACGCGCACTGACCACGGCGGCGCGCGCACTGGCCATGGCCTGGATTTTCGGGCCCCAAACATTCACGTCGACCGCGGGCTTGTTCGCTTCGGCGTCGCTCAGGGCGCGCTTGACCAGTTCCAGCTCGGCGGGAGTCAGATTGAATTGAGCGAGCGAGCGGTATACGGCGAGCCCGACAGCATAGATCGTTTTTTCTTCATCCGTCATAGCCTGGCCGGCCGGCGCAGCGGCGGGCCTGGGAGCTGCCGGCGCGGGCTTCGGGGCCGGTGGTGCGGGAGCCTGCGCCAGCAGCATGGCTGGTAAGAAAATCAAAAGAGAACGCATTTATTCAGGCTAGCATCACTCGCCGGCCGGAACGATTCCCGCGCTGCGCGGCGAGGCGCACCTGATGCGGCCGTTCGAATCGCGCAGGACACATCCTGCGGAGGGAGCACCTGGGCGTGGACGACCGGTCCAAAGAAAAACCGGGGCTGTTTACCATAAGACAGCCCCGGTTCGGGAGCGGACGCTCAGGTCCGCGCCGCGTCGATCAGGTTTGACCCTATTGTTGGTATTTCTCAGTCCCCTTCGAATCGGGGTATTTCGATGCTATCACGCCGCTAGAGCTTCTCCGCGATGGATTTGGCCTGCAGGAACAGCAGCAGATAATCCGGGCCGCCGGCCTTCGAATCCGTGCCCGACATGTTGAATCCGCCGAACGGATGCGCGCCGACCATGGCGCCGGTGCACTTCCGGTTGATGTACATGTTGCCCACGAAAAACTCGTCGCGCGCGCGCGCGATATGCGCGGCGTCGTTCGAATAGATCGCGCCGGTAAGGCCGTATTGCGAATCGTTCGCAATGCTGAGCGCATGCTCGAAATCGCGCGCCTTCGTGACCGCGAGCACAGGTCCGAAGATCTCTTCCTGAAAAATTCGCGCCTGCGAATCGACATCGGCGATGACGGTGGGCGGCACGTAAGTGGCCCGCGCGTGCGATCGGGATTCCCGCCCGTCGATCACGCGCCCTTCGTTCTTCCCGATATCGATATACTGCTGGATCGATTTCTTTGCGCCCGCGCTGATCACCGGACCCATATAGTGCGCGGGGTCGTCCGGCTCGCCGACGCGTGATCTTCTCCGTCCGGGCTTTCAGTTTCTCGACGAAGCTGTCATAGACCTTTTCGTCGCACGATCGCGCGCGAGCACGCCGAGCATTTCTGGCCCTGATAGCCGAACGCCGATACCGCCACGCCTTCGACCGCGGCGTCGAGATCGCAATCGCCATCGACAATGATGGCGTCCTTGCCGCCCATCTCCGCGACCACGCGTTTGATCCAGAGCTGACCTTTCTGCGGTTTGGCGGCAAGCTCGTTGATGTGCAGCCCGACATCCCGCGAACCGGTGAAGGAAATGAACCGCGTCTTCGGGTGCGCGACGAGAAGGTCGCCGATCGCACCGCCGCTGCCGGTCAGAAAACAGAACGATTGCGCCGGGAAACCCGCTTCGAGCAGCGTCTCGGCAAACACCGCCGCAACGGTGGGCGTTTCGCTCGAAGGTTTGATGACGACCGTGTTTCCCGTCACCAGCGCCGCGACAGTCATACCGCACAGAATCGCCAGCGCAAAATTCCACGGCGGAATCACGATGCCAACGCCCAACGGCAGGTAGCGCATCTCGTCGCGCTCGCCCGGCAAGCTGCACCACGGGCTGCGGCCCGGCGAGGCGCAGCATCTCACGCGCGTAATACTCGCAGAAATCGATGGCCTCCGCGACTTCGGCTTCGGCCTCCGGCCAGGTCTTGCCCGCCTCGAACACGAGCCATGCGTCGAACTCGTATTTGCGCTCGCGGATGCAGCGCGGCCGTCTTCACCAGCATGCGGACGCGATCTTCGGCGGGCGTGGCGGCCCATGCCGCGAAAATTGCGGTACGCCGTCTCGACCGCGCGGTTGGCGATCTCGGGCGAGGCCTTCTGGTGAATCCCGACCACCTCGTCAGGCCGGGCCGGGTTGAGCGATTTCAGTTTCTCCGCGGTGCGAATGCGCTCGCCGCCGATCAGAAGGTCGTACTCGCGGCCCAATTGCGCGCGCACCTTCGCCTGCGCTTCTTCCATGCGCCTGCGGTTTTCGGGCCGATTGAAATCCGTGTAAGGTTCGTTCCGGAATGCCGGAAGCTTCAGGGCTGTTTCTGACAGACTCGCCACTTTCCCTCCGCTGTTTCAATTTTCGCAAAGGCGACTACGGGATCGTGCGCGAAGCTGCACCACCAGCCTTCGGCCGCTGCCCGCTTCAGTACCTCGGTTTTGCTGGCAATGGTTTCGAGCGGAAAGAGGTCGAACCCGCTGACCCAGGTGGGCGTGACCTGCGCGGCGTACGGGGCGAGATCGGCCAGATGGCACCAGGTCTCTCCGTGCGAACGCACGAGCACGATCATCATGTCGCGATTGTGGCCGGGCGCGACGCGCACTTCGACTCCCGGCGCGACTTCCACATCGCCATCGAGCAGATGCAACCGGCCCGATTCGACCAGCGGTTCGTAATTCACCGCGCGATAGCTTACCGCGTCTCTGGGGTGTTGTTCGCGGGCGTGTTCGAGTTCGCCTCGCTGCGTGACGTACCGCGCCAGAGGCAGGGCCGGAACAACGCCGACAGCTCCGTCGTCGACCGTGTTGCCGCCGCAATGGTCCCAGTGCAGATGGGTGTTGATGACGAGATCGAACGATGCGGGATCGAAGCCACCGCCGGCGAGAACCTCGCGCAGGCGCGGAGGGTCGGGCAGGCGCATCCGTTCGGCGGCGCGCGGGTCGTGCCGCACCCCGCCGCCCGTGTCGATCAGGATCCGGTGGCCTTCTGCCTCGACAACGAAGCAGTTGAATCCGGCTTCGATACGGTTCAGATCGTCGGCGGGCTGGTCTTTCGACCAAAGGGTCTTCGGCACCACGCCGAACATCGCGCCGCCATCCCACCAGTACGACCCGGCGCGCACGAGCGTGATGCGAAAATCGCCCAGGGTCAGCGAGGGTAAGCGTGAACCCAAGAGCGCGTCAGCCCTGCACGAGCTTTCGGCCGCGCTCGAAGAGGTCGCTGGCGTCCTCGGCGATCTTCTTGCCGCGCTCGTAGAGTTCTTTGCCGCGCTCCATCAGTTCGCGTCCGCTCTCCTCCATTGCCTGGCGGCCGTCCTTCGTGGTTTTGCTGAGATATTTGCGGGTATCCGCCCCGGACTTCGGGGCCAGCAGCAGCGCACCCGCCGCCCCGATGACCGCGCCCGCCAGGAACCAGCCGAAATTGTTGTTTTCTTCCATCTTTCCATCCTCACACACATTGTAATTCGCCGCCTGAAACAGGGTATCGTGGAGTCATGGCAAACGTTCCGGACAGCAGCACAATGACGCCCTGTTTTCAGCTCGTCGAATCACGACGCGGAGATGGAGGCGATGGCGATCAAGGGAGTGCTGGATTCCAACGGCATACCCGCCGAAATCGTGGGGTCTCACGTCCTGCCGACTCTGGAATTCCAGGTGCAGGTGCCGCAGGAGCTTCTCGATCAGGCCCGGCACGCGATTCGCGAAGCGCGGCAGGATGGCAGACGGGCCGCGGACGAAGCCGAAGCCGCAAGCGAAGAGTAACCTGCGGGCGTCGCAGGAATTGCCCTGATTCCCGCGTTGGTCGGCGCGACTCGCTCCGAATCCGCCATTCCTCAGTGGGTGTCATTCCCACCTGTTGCGAGATTTCGGCGGGATCAAAGTCGCCCGTGATCGTGAAGTATGCGTATTGTTCGTTAGGCTCCGTCATTCCGTCGTCCACCGAAGGGCAGCGTCTCGGGTGGCACTCAGGTTAGAAATCCCCTGTCATTTCGCCAGACGGCGGAACAGGCCTGCATGTTCAGCGGAAGTCTTGCGGATCAACGAAGGCTGAAATGAAAAAAGCCGCGCAACCCAAATCGGGTGCGCGGCTCATACTTGTAACGCGAACGGAACCGCTCGGCGCTTATTCCTTGCCTTCTTCTTCCTCGGGCTCGCGGCCTTCCTGCTGGGCCTTCAGCCGCTCTTCCTTGCGCTTGGCCCGTTCCGCCGCGCGCTTCACCAGTTCCGAACCCACCAGTTCCAGCATCGCCAGTTCCGCGCCATCGCCCTTGCGGGGTCCGAGGCGCGTGATCCGCGTATAGCCGCCTGTGCGCTGCCCGAACCGGGTACCCAGGGTATCGAACAGCTTCTTCACGGACTTCGGCGTCGTCAGGAAGGCGCCGCCTGACGCCGCGTGTGCAGCGTGTCCCGCTTGGCGAGAGTGATCATGTTTTCGACGAGCGGCTGCATCGCCTTCGCCTTGGGAACGGTCGTGATGACGCGCTCCTCGCTCGATCACGCTGGTGGTCAGGTTCTTGAACAGACTATTGCGCGACCCGACGTCCCGCTTCAGTTTTGCATTGCCAAATCGATGTCTCATGATCTATCTCTCGCCTTGCGTTAAAGTGTTACCCGATACGTTCTTAAGCGAACTGGTCGTCGTCCGGAATCTCTTCCGGAATCGATCCCGGAGGAGGAGGCGGCGGAGCGATCAGACGGCCGTGCGCGTCGGGTTTCATGCCGAGCGCCGAGGCCCATGGTCTGAAGGATTTCCTTGATTTCGTTGAGCGATTTGCGGCCGAAATTCTTGGTCCGCAGCATCTCCGATTCCGACTTCTGCACCAGTTCGCCGATGGTCTGGATGCCGGCGTTCTTCAGGCAGTTGTAGGAACGGACCGAAAGCTCGAGTTCTTCCACGCTGCGGTTGAGCTGGTCGCTGACGCGATCCAGACTGCGCTCGGCCGGCTCTTCGGCGGCTTCGGTGATTTCTTCGAAGTTGATGAAGATCGTCATGTGATCTTTCAGCAGCTTCGCGGCGTGGCCGATGGAATCCTGCGGCGAGATCGCGCCGTTGGTCCAGACTTCGATCGTGAGCTTGTCGTAATCGGTCATCTGGCCGAGACGCGCGGCTTCCACGGTGAAGTTGACTTTGCGCACGGGCGAATGCACCGAATCGATCGGGATGTAGCCGATGGCCAGATCTTCGTCGAAGTTCTTGTCGGCGCTGACATAACCGCGGCCCGGACTTCAGCCGCATTTCGATATCGAGCTTGCCGCCTTCGCTGACGGTTGCGATATGCAGGCCGCGGTCGAGCACTTCCACGTCCGCGTCGGTCTGGATCTGCGCCGGAGAAGACTTCGCCCGCTTTATCGGCGACCAGACGAACGGTCTTGATGCCTTCGCCGATCACCTTGAACGGAACCTGCTTCAGGTTCAGGATGATATCGGTGGCGTCTTCAACGACGCCCGGGATGGGGCTGAATTCGTGATCCACGCCTTCGATGCGGATCGCGGTGATGGCGGCGCCTTCGATGCTCGACAGGAGCACGCGGCGCAGCGAATTGCCAATGGTGGTACCGAAGCCGCGCTGGAACGGCTGGGCGGTGAACTGCCCGTAGCGCTCCGTCAGGGTCTCGGTGTTGGCGACCAGACGTTTGGGTTTTTGAAATCCCTTGAACATACTTTTTTTTCACTCCAATCAAGGCGTGGCTTTATCTCAATCCGCGCACGCCAGGTTTTACTTCTACCGCTTACTTGCCGAGCTTACTTGCTGTACAACTCGACGATCAGCTGTTCGTTGATCGGGATCTGAACCAGTTCGTCGCGCCGCGGCGTGCTGTTGATCCGGCCTTTCAGATTCTCGCGATCGACATCCATCCACGACGGCGACGGCGCGTGCGCCGTGGCATCGCGGGAAGACAGAATCGTGGGGTTGTTCTTGCTCGATTCCTTCACCGAAATTTCATCGCCGGGTTTCACGATGAACGAAGGGATGTTGACCTTGCGGCCGTTGACCTGGATGTGTCCGTGGCGCACGATCTGGCGCGCCTGCGAGCGGCTCGCGCCGAGGCCCATGCGGTAGATCACGCTGTCGAGACGGCGCTCGAGCGTGCCGAGCAGGTTCTCGCCGGTGATGCCCTTCATCTTGACGGCTTTGGCGAAGGTGTTGCGGAACTGGGCTTCGAGCACGCCGTAGATGCGGCGGACTTTCTGCTTTTCGCGCAACTGCAGTCCGTAGCCGACGGTCTTCTTGGCCTTGCGGGTTTGTCCGTGTTGTCCGGGGACGAAATTGCGGCGCTCGATGGCACACTTTTCGGTGTGGCAGCGCTCGCCTTTCAGAAACAGTTTCATGCCCTCGCGCCGGCAAAGCCGGCAAACGGGGCCTCGATAACGTGCCAAGTGATTCTCCTTCTTCTAGCTCACGTGCGGTTTACGGTTCAGAGAGCCTTCGTCCCGCTTCACTACTACGCACTAACGCGGCTGAAGCCGCGTATACCTTCTTAAACTCTGCGCTTCTTCGGCGGACGGCATCCGTTGTGCGGAATCGCCGTCGTATCCCGGATCGACCGGACATCGAGCCCTGCCGTCGCCAGCGCGCGAACCGCCGACTCACGGCCCGAACCCGGCCCGCTCACCCGGACTTCCACCGTCCTCAACCCGACTTCATTCGCCTTGTTGGCCGCCGTCAGCGCCGCCTGCTGCGCGGCGAACGGAGTGCCTTTGCGGGAGCCGCGGAACCCGAGAGAACCCGCGCTCGACCACGACACCGTATTGCCTTCCGGGTCGGCGATGGTCACGATCGTGTTGTTGAACGTCGCCTGAATGTGCACGATGCCCACATGCACAATCCGCTTTTCCTTCTTCTTGAAGGTCTTTTTCTTCGTGCCCTTCGCTGGTGCTTTCGCCATTAGGTTTTCGACGTCGCTTTCTTCTTGTTGGCTACGGTGCCCTTACGCGGTCCCTTGCGGGTGCGCGCATTGGTGTGGGTACGCTGGCCCCGCGTCGGCAGTCCGCGGCGATGCCGCAGCCCGCGATAGGAGCCCATTTCGATGTGGCGCCGGATGTTCAGCGACACTTCCTTGCGCAGATCGCCTTCGACCGCGCCTTCTTCTTCGAGAATGGTACGGAGGTTGTTCACTTCCTCCTCCGTCATATCCCCGACCTTCTTGTTCGCATCGATGCCTGCGCGATGCAGCAGGCTCTTCGACCGGGTCCGCCCGATGCCGTAAATGTAAGTGAGGCCGATCTCGGCCCTCTTCTTCGGTGGTAGATCAACGCCCGCGAGACGTGCCATAGTTTTCCTTATCCTTTAACCTTGCCGCTGCTTGTGTTTCGGGTTGGTGCAAATCACACGCACAACGCCTTCGCGGTGGATCAACTTGCACTTGTCGCAGATTTTCTTAACTGATGCGCGAACTTTCATAAATTTTGCTAACCGATCTTCTTCACTATTCTTCCCCGCGTCAGATCGTGCTCTCCGAGCTCGACTTCCACGCGGTCGCCCGGCAATAACCGGACCCAATTCCGCTTCGCCGCTCCGGCGCCATGCGCCAGAACCTGCGCCTTGTTACTCAACTCGAGCCGGTAAAGCAGGCTCGGCAATTCTTCCACCACGACGGCTTCGACTCGTTACGGCCGGGTCAGAACCCATGGCCCGTTCGCCGTTACCGCCACGCAATGCTCGAAGTGGGCCGAATACGACTTGTCCTTCGCCACCGCCGTCCACTTATCCTTCAAAACCACCGCCTCCGGCTTCCCGGCATTCACCATCGGCTCGATCGCGAGCACCATGCCCTCGCGCAGCCGGGGATTCTCGTTCCGCCGGTCCACGTAATTCGGAACCTGCGGCTCTTCATGCAGCTGCGTCCCGATTCCGTGCCCTACATACTCCCGCACGATCGAAAACCCGTTACCCACCACGAAGTCTTCCACCGTCCCGCAGATATCGAACAGCCGGTTGCCTTCGCGAACCTTGTCGATCGCCAGTTCGAGCGATTCCTCGGTCACCTTCAGCAGCTTTTTCGCCTGCTCGCTCAACTCGCCTACTCCGACCGTCAACGCCGAATCGCCAAAATACCCGTCCAGCGAAACTCCCGTATCGATCGAAACGATATCGCCCTTCTTCAAAACCCGCTTCGGGTTCGGCATGCCGTGCACGATCTCCTCGTTGACCGAGGTACAGAGCACAAATCGATACCGTTCCCCCGCGGCCGGCACGAAGTAATCTTTGAACGCCGGCTTCGCGCCCGCGTCCGCCATCATCTTCACCGCCGCCACTTCCAGGTCCCAGGTCGAGATTCCTTCTGCGACCATCGCGCCCAGCGCATGCAGGATCTTGTGCACCAGCAATCCGCTGCGCCGCATTTTTTCCAGCTCCGACTGCGTCTTGCGCACAATCATTGCCGACCGGATCCACGCGCCTGCTACAACCCGCCTGAATGCGCTCGAAACACAACCTCCGGCGTTTCCTGGCTGGCATCCACTTCAATCACCCGATCGCTCGTCGCTCCGGAAAAACTCGATCAACGGCTGCGTCTGCCGCTCGTACTGAGCCAGCCGCTCCCGGACCACTTCTTCCCGGTCATCATCCCGAACCACAAGCGTCGTCCCATCCAGATCGCACACACCCTCTGATTTTGGGAGGACGGGAAATCGCGTTGTACAGAGTGCCGCACTTCGGGCACACACGTCTCCCCGTTATTCGCGAGATAATTACATTGTAATCAACAACAAGATGAATTACCACCTCGCTCGCTCCCAGCGGCGGCGAGCAGCCTCATCATTTCCTCGGCCTGCGCCGGCGTCCGGGGGTACCCGTCCAGGATAAAACCCCGCTCGCAGTCCGGCTGGTGGATCCTTTCGAACACCAGCTGGTTGACCAGTTCGTCGGAAACCAGCGACCCCGCCCGCATCCGCTCCACGATCGCTTTCCCGATCGCATCCCCGCTGCGGATATGTTCGCGCAGCATGTCGCCGGTCGAAATCTGCGGGATCCGGAGCCATTCGACGAGATATTTCGCCTGCGTACCCTTGCCCGAGCCGGGCGACCCGAACAGGATAATGGCGGTGGCTTTCGTCCGGACTTCCGCAATCCCGACCGGCGCCCTGCCCGGGCGTTTGCTTTCACGGACGGCCATTCAATACGAACTGCGGCGCCCGCGAATGCGACCCGCACGGGGCGTGAACCCTTCGTAATGGCGCATGATCAACTGCGCTTCGATCTGGTTGATGGTATCCATCGCCACGCCCACCACGATCAGCAGCGACGTGCCGCCGAAATAGAAGCTCACGTTCAGACCTTCCAGCAGGAACCGCGGAAACGTACTTATCGATGAAATTTCCGATCAGCGGCATATGCTGCAGATGGATCCCGGTCAGCATCACGTCGGGAATCAGGCAGAGGATAGACAGGTAAATCGCGCCCACGAACGTGATCCGGGTCAGAATCGTGTTCATGTAATCGGAAGTGCTGCGCCCCGGCCGGATGCCCGGGATGAACCCGCCGTACTTGCGCATGTTGTCGGCCGCTTCATTCGGATTGAAGATGATCGAAACGTAGAAGAAGCAGAAGAAGATGATACCGCGTCACGAAAAGCAGCACGTAAAGCGGCTCGCCGTGACGGATCGCGGCCAGCGTACTGCTCAGCCACGCGTTGTTCTTGACGATCGGGAACGTCGCGATGGTCTGCGGAAACGCCAGAATCGACGACGCGAAAATAACCGGAATCACGCCGCCCGCATTCACCTTGAGCGGCATGTGGGTCGACTGGCCGCCCATCACGCGCCGGCCGATCACGCGTTTCGCGTACTGCACCGGGATGCGCCGCTCGGCGGTTTCCACCATGACGATGAATCCGACTACCGCGACCATCATGACCAGGATCAGCGCGAGCTCGAGCACGCTCCATTCATGCGTTACGAAAACGTTGAGATACAGGTTGCCGATGGCTGCCGGCAAGCCCACCACGATGCCGGTGAAGATGATCAGCGACATGCCGTTGCCGATGCCGCGCTCAGTGATCTGCTCGCCCAGCCACATGATGAATGCGGTGCCGGTGGTCAGCGACAGAATCGTCATCAGGATAAACCCGACGCCCGGGTGCGGCACGATATTATCCTGCATCGTCTGCAATCCCATGCCGATACCGAAGGACTGCGCGATGCCGAGCGCCACGGTCAGGTAACGCGTCCACTGCGTGATCTTGCGGCGGCCGAGTTCGCCTTCCTTCTGCAGCTTTTCGAGGGTCGGGAACAACGACGGTGAGCAACTGCAGGATGATCGACGCCGTGATATACGGCATGATGCCCAGGGCGAAGATCGACAGCCGGCGGATATTGCCGCCCGCAAAAAGATCGAAGAAGCCGAAGATCGAGCCGTTCTGCCGCGTCAGGAAGTCCTGCCAGCGATTGACGTCGATTCCAGGGGTCGGAACGAAACTGCCAAACCGGTAAACGGCCAGCATCGCGAACGTGAAAAGCACCCGCTTCCGGAGATCCGGAATGCGGAAGATATTGCCTATCGCTTCAAATAGCTTTCCCACAGATTTCTCGCTCTCTCGTACGCTGCTATTCTACGCCTGGCCGATTCAAGCCGATGCCGCTCCGATAACCCGAGCCTGGCCCCCGGCCTTCGCGATCTTCTCGGCCGCGGACTTTCGAAAAAATGTGCGCTTCGATGTCGATGCTGCGCGTGATCTCGCCCGAACCCAGAACCTTCAGCCCGTCGCCCAGCTTGTTGATGATGCCGCGGGCGATCAGACTGTCTACCGTGAACGTGTCGCCTTCGAGCTTTTCCAGATCCTTCAGGTTCACGATCGAATACTGCTTCTTGAAAATATTGGTGAAGCCGCGCTTCGGCAGACGGCGGTGCAGCGGCATCTGGCCGCCTTCGAATCCGCGCATGATGCTATAGCCGGAAATGGAGCGCGCGCCCTTGTGTCCGCGGGTCGAGGTCTTGCCCGTCCCTGATCCCATACCGCGGCCGATCCGCTTTTTGCGGTGTTTCTGCCCGGCGGGTGGTCTGAGTGAACTGAGATTCATACTGTTTCCCTTAACGCCATTTCCTTAATCGACCAATGCCAGCAAATGCGGAATCTTCTTGACGAACCCGCGGAACGACGGCGTGTCCGGCCGCTCGACGATCTGATTCATCTTCTTCAGACCCAGCGCGCGCACGATCACTTTATGCTTTTCGGGCGTGCAGATCGGGCTGCGAATCAGTTTGATCTTGATCTTGCCTGTGGTTTGTTCGGACATGCCTACATTTTCTCCGGTGTCAGCCCGCGCATTTCCATCACCGCATTGCGGTCGCGAAGCTGTTCGAGTGCGTTGATGGTCGCCTTCACCACGTTGTGCGGGTTGTGGCTGCCGATCGATTTCGTCAGTACGTTCGGAATCCCGCAGGCCTGCACCACGGCGCGCACCGGACCGCCGGCAATCACGCCGGTTCCGTCCTGCGCCGGCTTCAGCATCACCATGCCCGCCCCGAACCGTCCCAGCACCTGATGCGGAATCGTGTTTTCGAGCAGATGGATCTTGCGCAGATTCTTCTTCGCCGCTTCGATGCCCTTGCGAATCGCCGACGGCACTTCCTTCGCCTTGCCGACGCCGAAGCCGACGACGCGCGCCTGCGAATCGCCCACAACAACCAGCGCCGAGAAGCTCATGTTCTTGCCGCCCTTGACGACCTTCGTCACGCGGTTGATTGCCACCACGTTTTCCTTCAGGTTCAGCGACTGCGGATCGACCCGCTTTACCGTTTGGACAGCCATTAAAACTCCAGTCCCGCTTCGCGCGCCGCATCGGCGAGCGCTTTTACGCGGCCGTGATAGATGTAGCCGCCACGGTCGAACACCACTTTGTTGATGCCGTTTTCTTTGGCGCGCTCGGCCACGCGTTTGCCGATGGCCTTCGCCGCCGCCACGTTGCCGCCGGCGCCCCACTTGGCGATGTCCGATTTCTCGGTCGAACTCGCCGCCACCAGCGTCACGCCTTTGGTGTCGTCGATCACCTGCGCGTAGATATGCGCGGTGCTGCGGAACACCGTGAGCCGGGGCCGCTCGGTAGTGCCTTTGAGCTTTTTGCGAATGCGGATGTGAACGCGCTCGCGGATCTCGTTTTTCGAAATCTTGCGGATCATTGCCTGTTCCTTCACTGCGCTCATCTATTTCTTGCCTCCGGTCGCGCCGGACTTGCCGACCTTCTTCTTCAACACTTCGCCCATATAGCGGACGCCCTTGTTCTTGTACGGATCGGGTTTGCGCAGCGCCCGGATATTCGCCGCCACCTGGCCGAGCAACTGCTTGTCGTGGCCGCTCAGAACCAGATGGGTCTGTTTGTCGATTTTCAGATCGACGCCCTCCGGCAACAGCACTTCGATCGGATGCGAATAGCCCAGCGTGAACGTCGCGATTTTGCCTTTGACGTCCGCGCGATAGCCGATGCCCACGATGTCGAGCTCTCTGCGTGAATCCGGTCGAAACACCCTGCACGGCATTCGCGGCCAGCGCCCGGGTCAGCCCGTGCAGCGCGGCATGCTCATCGCCTGAGCGCTCGATCGTGAGCTCCCCGGTCTTCTGCTGAATGCTGATCCCGTCGGGGATCGGCACTTCAAGCGTTCCCTTCGGCCCCTTCACTTTCAATCTGCTCGCCGAGCTGAATCTTCACGACCTCCACCTTGACGGTGGCTGGCAGCGGAATCGGCTTTCTCCCTACTCTGGACATGTGTCTCTCTCTACCAAACCCTGCAAAGAATCTCGCCGCCGACGCCTTCTTTGCGCGCCGTCCGGCCCGTCATCACGCCCCGCGGCGTGGTCAGGATACTGATCCCGAGCCCACCCTGCACGCGCGGAATATCGGTCTTCCCGACATAAGTCCGGCACCCGGGGCGCGACACGCGCTCGATCCCGGTCACTACCGGCGAATTGTCGGTCGCATATTTCAGGTAGATCTTGATGACCTTTTTCACGCCTTCCTCGGCGACCTTGAAATTCGCGATATAGCCCTCTTCCTTGAGGATCCGGGCAATCTCCGTCTTTAATTTCGACGCCGGCACGTCCACTTTCGGATGTCGCGCCGCCATGGCGTTGCGCACCCGAGTTAGCATGTCTGCGATTGGATCACTGGTCATGTTTCCCGTACCTCCTTTCGGCCAATCTCGTTACCAACTTGCCTTCACCACGCCGGGCACTTCGCCATTCAGCGCCAGTTGCCGGAAGCACAGACGGCAGATGCCATACTTGCGCAGGAATGCCCGCGGACGGCCGCAGCGCCAGCAGCGATTGCGGTGGCGGCAGGCGAACTTCGGCTTCTTTTTCTGTTCGTGAGCAAGCTTGATTGCTTCGGCGCGCTCGCGGCTTTTTGCGATCTTGGCGGTTGTGGCCATTAATTCTTCTTCCTCCTGCTTACTACGACGCCCGGAAAGGCATTCCCATCTGCTTGAGCAGCGCCACGCCTTCGGCGTCCGTCTTCGCAGTGGTGGTGATGGATATGTTCATCCCCTTGGTCTTATCGACCTTCGAATAATCGATTTCGGGGAAAATAAGCTGATCTTTTACGCCCAGCGTGTAATTGCCGCGCCCGTCGAACGATTTCGAAGACACGCCGCGGAAATCACGCACGCGGGGCAACGCCACATTCAACAGCCGGTCCAGAAACTCGTACATGCGGTCGCCGCGCAGCGTGACCATCGTCCCGATCGCCATGCCCTCGCGCAGTTTGAACGCGGCGATCGATTTCTTCGCCTTCGTGATCACCGGCTTCTGGCCCGCGATCGCGCCCAGTTCGGTCACCGCCGCATCCATGAGCTTCGCGTTGCCTGTGGCTTCGCCCAGCCCGATGTTGATCGAAACCTTGTCGACCTTCGGCACCGCCATGATGTTCGTGTACCCGAACTCCTTCGTCAGGGCCGGTACCACGGTTTTCAGATAATGCTCTCTCAGTCTCGCTGCCATGGTGTTCCTTTAAGTGCCGCCTTTACTTCTTGTCGAGCGTCTGCCCGCACTTGCGGCACACTCGAATCCGGCGCGTCTTGCCGCCCGGCGCTTCCGTCACATGATGGCCGATGCGGGCCGGCCCGCACTTCCCGCACACAATCATCACGTTCGAGACCGCGATCGGAGCCTTCCTTCTCCGCGATCCCGCCGGCGATCTGCTTGGCCGGGTTCTTCTTCGTGTGCCTCTTGACCATGTTCACGTGCTCGACATAAATGCGGCCTGTCGAGCTGTCCACATCGAGAATGCGCCCCGTCTTGCCGCGGTCGCGCCCGGCGATCACCTTCACCTGATCGTTCTTCTTGAGCTGGATCCGAACCGGTTCCCGCCGGTCTTTCTTCAACTTCACCGACACGTTAAATCACCTCCGGCGCCAGCGACACGATCTTCATGTACCGCTTGTCGCGCAGTTCGCGCGCCACAGGTCCGAACACGCGCGTCCCGACCGGCTCGCCCACTTCATTGATCAGCACGGCCGCATTCGAATCGAACCGGATGTAGCTGCCATCCTTGCGCCGCGTTTCCTTGCGCATGCGCACGATCACGCAGCGCACGACCTTGCCCTTCTTGATAGCCGATTCCGGCGACGCTTCCTTCACCGCCGCCGTCACCACATCTCCGAGTCCGGCACGGAGCCCGAGGTCGCCGCCGCGCGGCAGAATGCACGAAAGCCTTCGCGCGCCGCTGTTATCGGCTACCTCGAGGATAGTCCTCATCCCGATCATGCTGATTTACCTAGCCTTGGTACACGCGGCTTCAGCCGCGTTTTGCAACCCCGAAACGACGCGGCTGAAGCCGCATTACCCGTCGACACCGCATTAAATTTTTACGTCCAGATCGGCGGGCTGAGCCGCGCCAACCAGCGCCGAGCGCCGGATCACGTCCCCCAGCCGCCACCGCTTCAACTTGCTCATGGGCCGGCATTCGATGATCCGCACCACGTCGCCCACATGCGCCGCGCCTTCTTCATCGTGCGCGTAGAATTTCTTGTGCTTCATGACGATCCGGCGATAGAGAGGATGCGGCACACGGCGGCTCACCTGCACCACGATGGTCTTCTGCATCTTCGTCGACACCACTTCGCCGACCTTCTCGTTCTTGTGCTGATTCGGCGCCGCCGCCTGTTCCTGTCCGGCCATTATTTCGCTCCCCGCAGTTCGCTTTCCCGCACATATGTCAGCAGGCGCGCGCGATCCTTGCGGTTTTCGCGCATTTTCTTGATGCCATCCGTCTGGCCCATCGAAATCTGAAACTTGATGCGGAACGATTGCTCGTCCATCTCGCGGAGCTTGTTCTGCATTTCGGCAGGGTCGAGGCCCCGCAATTTATCTTTCTTCATCTGAATTACTCCGCCATCTCGCGCGAGACGAACTTCGTCTTCATGCCGATCTTGTGCGCCGCCAGCCGCATGGCCTGCCGCGCGATATCGACCCCCACGCCTTCCATTTCGAACAGAATCTTGCCCGGCCGGATCACTGCCACCCATTCTTCCGGCGCGCCTTTACCTTTACCCATACGGGTTTCAGCCGGCTTCTTCGTGATCGGCTTATCCGGAAACAACCGGATCCACACCTTGCCACCGCGCTTGATGAAACGCGTCATCGCGATACGGGCCGCTTCGATCTGACGCGACGTGATCCAGCCGCAATCCATCGCCTTCAGCGCGTATTCGCCGAACGAGATCGTGGACCCGCGCCAGGCTTTGCCCTTCATCCGCCCGCGCTGTACCTTGCGGTATTTGACCTTCTTGGGCATCAACATAATAGATTTATTCCTTGCTCTCCGGCTCGGTCGCCCCTTCAGCGGAAGGTGCAGCGGATTCAACCGGCTCGACCGGTTTCGGTTCTTTCCACGCAGGCTGCGTGGGCGCCATCAGTGGCGGCATGATCGGGCCGCCGGTACGGGCCGGGCGCGATTCCGTCATTGGCGGAGCCTGTTGTATGGGCGCCGCCGGTTCACCGATTGCATGACCACCTGTCGCATAACCACCTGAAGCGGCGGCAGGACGATCCCCACCCGGTCCACCACCAGGACGGTCTCCATCCCTGCGCGGCCGGCGATCCCGGTCGCGATCCCGTGGGCCGCCCGGTCCACGTTCGTTGCGGCGCGGCTCGCCATCCTGCGACGGAGCGCGCTTGCCGTCGGCCAGAATTTCGCCTTTATACAACCACGCCTTGACGCCGATAACCCCGTAAGTCGTATGCGCTTCCGTGGTCCCGTAATCGATATCGGCTCGCAGCGTATGCAGCGGAAGTTGCCCCTGCAGATACCATTCGCTGCGCGCGATTTCCGCGCCATTCAAACGGCCCGATACGCGAACCTTGATTCCCTTGCAGCCGAAACGCAGCGCCGAGTCAACCGCCTTGCGCATCGCGCGCCGGAAAGCCACGCGCTTTTCGAGCTGCAGCGCAATCGATTCCGACACCAGCTGCGCATCGAGCTCCGGCTTGTGCACTTCCTGAATATCGATGAATACTTCGCGCTTGGTCTTCTTCGCGAGAGAGGTTTTCAGCTTTTCGATCTCGGCGCCCTTGCGGCCGATGATGATACCCGGACGCGAAGTGCGGATCGTAACGCGAAGCTTGTTCCCCGGCCGATCCACTTCGATCGAACTCACGCCCGCCGACTTCAGCTGTTTGCGCAGGCCTTCCTTGAGTTCGAGATCTTCCTGCAGCAGCCCCGCATATCCCTGCTTCGAGAACCAGCGCGAGCGCCACGGCTTGTTGAAGCCGAGCCGGAAACCGTAAGGATGAACTTTCTGACCCATTAATTATTCCTTCTCCGCCACTTTGACCACGATGTGCGACGTCCGCTTCTGAATCCGGTACGCCCGCCCCATCGGCGCCGGCCGCACACGCTTCTGGCGCGGGCCTTCGTTCACGTAGGCTTCGGAAACATACAGCTGATCCACGTCCAGATCCTCGTTCTTGTTCTGCGCGTTCGCGATCGCCGAGTGCAGCACCTTCTCGACAGCCGGCGCGATCCCTTTATTCACGGTGCGCAGCGTGATGATGGCGTCGTTCGCCTTGCGCCCGCGGATCAGGTCCACCACGAGGCGGGCCTTCTGTGCGGACACCCGAATATATCTGGCCTCTGCTTTGACTTCCATCTCGTCCTCTTATGCCTTCGACGACTTCTCAGTCGCCGCTTTGGCCTGATGACCCTTGAACGTGCGGGTAGGCGAAAACTCGCCCATCTTGTGCCCCACCATGTTCTCCGTCACGTAAACCGGAATGAACTTCCTGCCGTTATGCACGGCGATCGTGTGACCCACAAACTCGGGCAGAATCGTCGAACGCCGCGACCACGTGCGAATGACTTTCTTCTCGCTCGCCGCGTTCAGCTTGTCGATCCTCGATTCGAGGTGCCCGTCGGTAAATGGTCCCTTTTTTACGGAACGTCCCATCTATTGCTTCCCTCTGCGGTCATTCACGATGAACTTGTTGGTCCGCTTGTTGTTGCGCGTCTTGAAGCCGCGCGTCGGCTGGCCCCACGGGGTTACCGGGTGACGACCGCCGGAAGTCTTGCCTTCGCCGCCGCCATGCGGGTGATCGACCGGGTTCATCGAAACGCCGCGATTGTGCGGGCTCTTGCCCATCCAGCGCTTGCGCCCGGCTTTGCCGAGTGAAATGTTTTCGTGCTCGCCGTTCCCCACCACGCCGATGGTCGCCATGCAATCGGTCGAAACGCGCCGCACTTCGGCGGACGGAAGTTTCAGCAGTGCGACTGCGCCTTCGCGCGAAACGAGCTGAGCTTGTGTCCCGGCCGAACGCGCCATCTGCGCGCCCTTGCCCGGTCGCAGTTCGATGTTATGCACAATCGTGCCGGCGGGAATATTCTTGAGCGGAAGCGCGTTGCCCACCAGAATGTCGGCTTCGGGACCGGAAGAAACCGTCGCCCCGACCTCCAGACCTTCCGGCGCAATGATGTAACGCTTCTCGCCATCCGCGTAGTTGAGCAGAGCGATGCGCGCCGAACGATTCGGATCGTATTCGATCGCCGCAACCTTCGCCGGAATGCCAAACTTATCGCGCTTGAAATCGATGATCCGGTAAGCCTGCTTGTGACCGCCCGAGATGAACCGCGAAGTGACGCGCCCGGTGTTGTTGCGGCCGCCCGACTTGGGCCGGGGCCCGACCAGCGACTTCTCCGGCTTCTGCTTCGTGATGTTCTCGCGCGACACTACGGTCATGTAGCGTCGGCTCGGAGTTGTGGGTGAGAATTTTTTAATTGCCATCTTACATTTCCGTGAATTCGGGGACCTTCTGGCCAGCCACGAGCTTCACGTAGGCTTTCTTCCAGTCCGAGCGGTAACCGGCGAATCTTCCGCGGCGGCGCAGCTTGCCCTCGAAAGTCGCGGTCCTGACTTCTTCCACTTTTACGTTGAACAGCTTCTCGACCGCCTGCTTCACCATGATCTTGTTGGCGTCTTTCGCCACCTGGAAGCAAAGCGTCCGGTTGTCATCCTTGGCCGCGATGCCTTTTTCGGTGACGAGCGGCCGCACCAGAGTATCGTGAATGGTCATTATTTTTCCGCCTCCGCGCCGTGCCTCAGAAAGCCCTTGGGGGCCGATTTCGCGAGGGTCTCGCTGAGTTTCGAGGCCGCGGCCTGCGTCAACAGCACGCGGGTCGCATCGAGCAACTGATAGGGATGCACTTCGTGGCTGCGAACCACGAGGATGCCTTTAAGATTGCGCGCGCTCAATTCGAGATTGCGATTCTCATCCGTCTCGACAAGCAGAACCTTCTTCGTAGCTTCCAGCTTGCCCAGCGCCTGCACAAAGTTCTTCGTTTTGTGATCCGGGAACTGAAACGCCGAAATAACCTTGAGCTCGCCATCGCGCAACTTCGCCGAAAGCGCCGAGCGCAGCGCGCCCAGTTGCATCTTGCGCGGCAGCTTGTAGCTGTAATCGCGCGGCACCGGCCCATGGACCGTACCGCCATGCCGCCAGACCGGGCTCCGCACCGAACCCATGCGGGCGCGGCCAGTACCCTTCTGCTTCCAGAGTTTCTTGCCCGAACCAGCCACTTCGTGCCGGGTCTTGACCTTGTGCGTACCGGCGCGCGCACCCGCCAGATAATGCCGCACCGACTCATACAGCAGATCCTGATTCACCGCGGCGCCGAACACGGTATCCGCCAGTTCGATCTCGCCGACTTTCGAATTATTTAAATCGAGAACGTCAACTGTGGGCATGATTATCTCTTCGCCCTCCGCACCACGACATAGCCGCCATTCGGACCGGGCACCGCGCCCTTAACCGCCAGTACGTTGTCCTCGGTGTCGATTTCGACAATCTCCAGATTCCGCACCGTCACCTGATCGTCGCCCATATGTCCGCCCATGCGCATACCAGGAATCACGCGCGATGGAAAACTGGAAGCGCCGATCGAGCCGGGCGCGCGGTGATGCATCGATCCGTGCGTGCCATCGCTGCCGCGAAAATGATGCCGCTTGACCACGCCCGCGAATCCCCTGCCCTTCGACACGCCGATCACGTCGACCTTTTCGTTGGGCTTGAAATCGCTGACCAGAACCTTGTCGCCGGCTTTCATGTCGCCGTCGCCGCCCATCAGACGGAACTCGCGCAGGAACCGCACGCCTTCCGCCTCGGCCTTCTTCAAGTGCCCGGTCAACGGTTTGTTGATCCGCTTCGGCTTCACGAACTCGTTCAGACCCAGCTGGACCGCGTCATAGCCATCGGTCGCCGGAGTCTTGCGCTGCACGACGAAACACGGCCCGGCTTTCAGGAGGGTCACAGGGACCACCTGCCCGTCCGGCCGGAACAACTGCGTCATGCCGATCTTTTTTCCCAGAATTCCTGGACTCATCTTTTCAGCCCTTCGAATTAACCTTTACCGAACGCTTTGATCTCGACGTCCACGCCTGCCGGCAGGTCGAGTTTCATCAACGCATCCACCGTCTGCTGCGTCGGCTCGAGGATATCGAGCAGCCGCTTGTGCGTCCGGATTTCAAACTGTTCCCGCGATTTCTTATCGACGTGCGGCGACCGCAAAACCGTCGTCCGTGAGGTTGAAGTAGGCAGCGGAATGGGGCCCGCCACCGTGGCCCCGGTCCGTTTTGCCGTATCCACGATCTCCGTGGTCGACTGATCGAGCACGCGATGATCGTATGCCTTCAGACGGATGCGAATGCGATCTTTGAGAGCCATGGTTAGTCGAGAATCTCCGACACCGTACCGGCGCCCACAGTCCGACCGCCTTCGCGAATCGCAAACCGCAAGCCCTTATCCATGGCGACCGGCGTAATCAACTCCACCACCAGCTGCACATTATCGCCCGGCATCACCATCTCCGTGCCTTCCGGCATCTCCGCCACTCCCGTCACATCTGTCGTGCGGAAGTAGAACTGCGGCCGATAACCCTTGAAGAACGGCGTATGGCGTCCGCCTTCTTCTTTCGACAACACATAAACTTCGCCCCGGAACTTCTTGTGCGGTTTGATCGAATTCGGTTTCGCGATCACCTGCCCGCGTTCCACTTCCGTCTTTTCCACGCCGCGCAGCAGCAGGCCCACGTTATCGCCCGCACGCCCTTCGTCCAGCAGCTTCTTGAACATTTCGACGCCGGTGACAACCGTCTTGCGGGTATCTTTGAAGCCGACGATCTCCATTTCCTCGCCCACTTTGCAGATCCCCTGCTCGATACGGCCCGTGACCACCGTGCCCCGGCCCTGAATCGAGAAGATATCTTCGATCGGCATCAGGAACGGTTTATCGATCACGCGCTCCGGCATCGGGATGAACGTATCGACGGCTTCCATCAGCTCGTCGACTGTCTTCTCCCACTGCGCTTCGCCGTTCAAAGCTCCCAGAGCCGAAACTCGAACTACAGGCAGATCGTCGCCGGGGAACTGATACTTGGTGAGCAGTTCGCGCACTTCAAGCTCGACCAGGTCGAGCAGTTCCGGATCGTCCACCATGTCGACTTTATTCATCGCGACCACAATGTACGGCACACCAACCTGCCGGGCGAGAAGAATATGCTCGCGCGTCTGAGGCATGGGGCCGTCGGTTGCCGCGACCACAAGAATTGCCCCATCCATCTGGGCCGCGCCCGTGATCATGTTCTTGATGTAATCCGCGTGGCCCGGGCAATCGACGTGCGCATAATGCCGCTTCGCCGTCTCGTATTCCACGTGCGAAGCCGCGATCGTGATGCCGCGCGCTTTCTCTTCCGGTGCATTGTCGATCGAATCGAACGACCGGAACGACACCTTCGGATTGTGCTTCGCCAAAACCTTCGTGATCGCCGCCGTCAGCGTTGTCTTGCCGTGATCGATATGCCCGATCGTCCCGATATTTACGTGCGGCTTGCTGCGGTCAAATTTTTCTTTTCCCATCGCACAGTCTCCTTAAGAAACCCCTACTTCGTAACCTTGCCCTGAACCCGCGTGACAATTTCTTCGGCAATATTCTTCGGCACTTCCTCGTACCGCGCGAAGTGCATCGTCGAACTGCCACGGCCCTGCGTACGCGAACGCAGCTCGGTCACATAACCGAACATCTCGCTCAACGGAACACTCGCCTTGATGATCTGAGTCGTACCCCGAATCTCCGTGCCTTCCAGCTGGCCGCGCCGCGAAATAATGTCGCCGTTCACCGGTCCCATATATTCTTCCGGCACGACAACTTCGAGCGCCATTACCGGCTCAAGCAATACTGGCTTCGCCTTGCGCAGTGCTTCTTTCACGCAGATCGAAGCGCAGATCTTGAACGCCATTTCCGATGAATCGACGTCGTGATACGCACCGTCAACCACGGTCACCGTGACGTTTTCCATCGCATAGCCGGCGAGAATACCGCCTTCCAGCGCCTCGACCACGCCCTTATTGATCGCCGGGATAAATTCCTTCGGAATATTACCGCCCTTGATTTCATTGGCGAACGTGAAGCCCTCGCCCGGCTCGACGCGCAGCTTACAGCGCGCATACTGACCCGAACCACCGGTCTGCTTCTTGTGGGTATAGTCGTATTCCGCGGTGCCCCGGATGGTCTCCCGATACGCCACCATCGGCTTGCCGACATTCGCCACTACGCCAAACTCTCGCATCATGCGGTCGACGATGATTTCGAGGTGCAGTTCGCCCATTCCCGAAAGAATGGTCTGCCCCGTTTCCGGATCCGTGTTCACCCGGAATGTCGGATCTTCCTGGGCCAGCTTCTGAATCGCCATGCCCATCTTTTCCTGATCGGCCTTGGTCTTCGGCTCGACTGCGAGCTGAATCACAGGCGTCGGGAAATCGATCGCTTCGAGCGCGATCGGATGCTCTTCATCGCAGATCGTGTCGCCCGTCGAAACAGTCTTCAGACCCACCGCGGCGCAGATATCGCCCGCCATGATCTCCTGAATGTCTTCCCGCTTGTTGGCATGCATGCGGAGCAGCCGGCCTACGCGCTCCCGGCGGCCCTTCGCCACGTTGTAAATCGACTCGCCGGCGTTCATCTTGCCCGAGTAAACCCGGAAGAACGCCAGCTGACCCGAATACGGGTCGGTCATGATTTTGAAAACCAGAGCCGAGAACGGCTCGCTGTCGGAAGCTTTCCGGTACAGCTTAACCGTCTTGTCCTCGACCGAGGTGCCTTCCACATCCGGCACATCGAGCGGCGAAGGCAGGTAATCCACCACCGCGTCGAGCATCGTCTGCACGCCCTTGTTCTTGAACGCCGACCCGCAGATCACCGGAAAAATCTTCATCGCGATCGTCGCCTTGCGGATGCCGGCCTTGATCTCCGGAACCGTCAGCGCCGCGCCTTCGACGAACTTTTCAAACAATTTATCGTCGAATTCCGAGACCGCTTCGATCATCTGTTCGCGATAAACCTTGGCCTGATCGAGCAGCTCGGCCGGGATCTCGACCACGTCGAACTCCGCACCCAGCGTTTCATCGCGCCAGATCACAGCCTTCATTTCGACCAGATCGACAATACCCAGGAACTTATCTTCCGAACCCACCGGAATCTGAATCACCACCGGACGCGCCCGCAGCCGGTCGACAATCGTATCCACCGAGTGGAAGAAATCCGCGCCCACGCGATCCATCTTGTTGATGAAGCAAATGCGCGGAACGGAATACTTATCGGCCTGCCGCCATACGGTCTCCGACTGCGGCTGCACACCCGCTACCGCGTCGAACACGGCGACCGCACCATCCAGCACGCGCAGCGAACGCTCCACTTCAGCCGTGAAGTCGACGTGCCCGGGCGTGTCGATGATGTTGATCTGCATGTCTTTCCAGGAAGCGGTCGTCGCGGCCGACGTAATCGTGATGCCGCGCTCCTGCTCCTGCTCCATCCAGTCCATCGTGGCTGTACCCTCGTGGACCTCGCCGATCTTGTGCGATCTCCCCGTGTAATACAGGATTCGTTCCGTGGTTGTGGTTTTACCGGCATCGATGTGAGCGGCGATGCCGATATTTCTCATCCTCTCGAGGGGTACAGTGCGTGCCATGGGAAATTTACTCTTTTAAGTCCGATTACCAGCGATAGTGCGCGAACGCCTTATTTGCTTCCGCCATACGGTGCACATCGTCGCGCTTCTTGATGGCCCCGCCCCGCAGATTCGCCGCTTCATTCAATTCGTTGGCCAGCTTGTCGGCCATGCCCTTCTCCGCCCGGCCGCGCGCGTTCGAAAGAATCCAGCGGATCGCGAGACTGGTGCGCCGGGTCTGCGGCACTTCAATCGGCACCTGATAGTTCGCGCCACCCACGCGCCGCGTCTTTACTTCGAGCAACGGCTTGGCGTTCTCAACGGCTTTCTTGAACAACTTGATCGCTTCTTCGCCGCCGCCCCGCTCTTCGAGCTTCTGCATCGAGGTATAAAAAATCTTCTGCGCGGTGGACTTCTTGCCGTCCCACATCATCGAACAGATAAACTTCTCGGCCAGCGTCGAATTGAACACCGGATCCGCGGCTACTTCGCGATTTGCTGCGCCTCTGCGTCTTGGCATGTAAATCCTCTACTTGGTGGCGGCTTTAGGCCGTTTGGCCCCGTATTTCGAACGGCTCTGCTTGCGGTTCGCGACACCGGCGGTATCGAGCGCCCCGCGCACCACGTGATAACGAACACCGGGAAGATCCTTCACACGGCCTCCGCGGATCAGCACGATCGAGTGCTCCTGCAGATTATGCCCAACACCCGGGATATAAGTCGTGACTTCAATTCCGTTGGTCAGCCGTACGCGCGCGACCTTCCGCAGCGCCGAATTCGGCTTCTTCGGGGTCGAAGTGTACACACGAGTACAAACGCCGCGCTTCTGGGGGCAGCTCTGCAACGCAGGGCTGGCCGTTTTCCACGCGGGCGCTTTTCGGCCCTTTCGCACAAGTTGATTAAATGTAGGCACTAAAAATCCTCAAAACGGGCGAATTCTCAAAACTGCGTCGGTCGATTCGAGACGGCCTTGAACTGCCTGCCGCTCAGGCTTTGGACAGGTCCATGCTCACTACACAGCGCAACGCTTGCTTACTTCAACCGCTCAAGCGCGTCTGTGGCGAACCTCGGGGCCTCGCCCCGGCCGGATCTCCGACGCCGGAGATGGTAGCCGGAAGCTTAAATCAAGCTACAGCCAAACTCTACTACTTTATCCAATCGGCGAATAGCGTGTCAACTCAGCTACCCGCACGTATACCTTTGGATCTGGCCTCAGAATAACAAAACAAAGCCAATCTGTCGACCCCCTGCCGGTTTGTGATGCTAAAATGTGTCACATGAAGAGGGCCACGGTGCGCGATCTCCGCTACTCCTTTAAAGAGGTGGAAGCACGGCTTGCTGAAGGCGAAGAGATCGAGATCGTTAAACGCAACAAAGTAATAGCCAAGCTCGTCCCCGTTGCGCCCGAGGCACGTCCGGAAATGCCCGATTTTCTGGGCCGGATGCGTAAAATCTGGGGTGATCGGATTTTTGAACCCAGCAACGCGGAACTCCTGGCCCAGGAGCGGGAACGCTTCTGAGGCCCTGTGCCGACTCCAGCTTCATCGTCTCGCTGTATCTGCCCGATTCCAATTCGCAGCAAGCTGTCGCGGTGGCCGCTTCGTTAGGATTTCCTATGCTCGTGAGCCCCGTCGTCGTTCTTGAGTCGACTAACGCTCTCGAGCTTCGCATATTTCGTGGCCAGGCGAATCGGCTCGATGTGAGTGAGGCCCTGTACAACTTCGAGACGGATATCGACCGCCGGGTTCTTCAACTGGTTCCCCTGCCACTGGCTGCGTGGGATGAAGCCCGCAGGCTCTCCCGCAATCACTCCGCGACCCTCGGCACGCGTTCTCTCGACATCCTCCAGGTTGCAGTCGCCCTCGCCCTTCGCGCCGATACCTTCCTCACCTTCGACCGCACTCAGGCGGCCCTCGCCCAAGCAGAAGGGCTCCGGATTCACCCATAGCGCATTTTCCCCGAAACCGTTTCGCGCCCCATGTTAGTCTCGTTTACACGGAACGCAGTGTGATTGGAACGCGGGAAGAACAGGCCAGTGGTTCGATCCGGGAGCAGGTCCATAGCTACGCCGTGCCCACGATCGCCGCGGGCGTGATCATCGCCATCCTCTACTGGGCGCGCGTCGTTTTCATTACCACCATATCCGCGGTCATCATCGCGCTCATCCTCGAGCCCTTTGTCGGGATCCTTGTGCGCTTTCGCTTTCCCCGTTCCCTCGCCACTTTCATGGTCGGCCTCATTGCCGCGCTGATCCTCTATTTTGGATCTCTCGCCGCCTTCAACCAGCTCTCCGGACTGGCCAACGACGCCCCGGCCTTCAAAGACAACCTGGCCGCATTCATCGGCAGCGTGACGGACCGCGTGCAACAGATGGAGGACTCCACCACGCATCTTCTGGCCCCGGCCCGTAAACCCGACCCGGCGCCGGCGCCGCCTCCTGCCTCGCGTCCCGCCACCGGCCGCAACCGCAAGCCAGGCGCACCAGCGGTTCCCGAACCGGCTCTTCCCGCCGCGATTCAGGAAGTCCGCATTCACGAAGAGCGGAACCCGATCGCGGACATCTACGGCCGCCTCAGCACGGTCTACGAATTCGTCCTGATGGCGTCATTCGTGCCTTTTCTTGTCTATTTCATGTTGAGTTGGCGGGATCACATCTATCACAGCTTCCTTCGGTTCTTTGACGGACCCGACCGCGTTGCCGTGTCGCGCAGTCTCGAAGGCGTGGCCGGAACTGCCCGCGCCTTCGTCGTCGGCAATTTCATGATCGGCATCCTGCTCGCCACGGTGAGCTGGGCCGCGTTCGCGCTGATTCACATCCCGTATCCTTTTCTGGCCGGCATTTTGAGCGGTTTCCTGAGTCTGGTGCCCTATGCGGGCATGCCGCTCGCGATGCTTCCGCCCGTCCTGTCGGTGATCGCGGGCGGCGATCGCGGTGGTACCGTGATTTTGCTCGTACTGGTCATCGTCCTGACCCTGCATCTGACCGCGATGAACGTTCTCTACCCGAAGATCGTCGGCGCGCGCGTGCATCTCAACCCTCTGGTGGTGACTTTCTCCCTCATGTTCTGGGGCTTCCTCTGGGACGCGGCGGGCCTGATCCTCGCCATCCCGATCACCGCCGGAATCAAGGCCGTCTGCGACAACGTGCCCGGCATGCGTTCCTTCGGCCGTCTTCTGGGCGACTGACGCAACGCGCCGCACATGAATCATCCCTTTTTCGAAAAGCTAAAAACGCGCGCCCGATCTTTGCAGCGTCGCGTAGTTTTTGCCGAAGGGGACGACGAGCGAGTGATCGCCGCGGCGGAACGCCTGCGGCGGGAGGGCCTGATCGACCCCATTCTGTTATCGACGAAGGCTGTCGCCGATTCGCCCAGGCTTCCCGAATACGCAGCTTTTCTCCACGAACGGCGAGCGGCCAAAGGCATAACCGGGGCGGAAGCCGAAGCGATGGTTCGCCACCCTCTTTACTTCGCCGCCGTGATGGTGGCGATGGGAGAAGCGCACGGCAGCATCGGCGGATGCGTCTCTACGACCGCCGAAACGGTGCGCGCCGCGCTGACCGTGATCGGTCCCGCGCCCGGCATTCACACCGTCTCCGGCGCGTTCCTGATGGCGCACTCCGACGCGCGCTTCGGCGCCGATGGCGTGATGACATTCGCCGACTGCGCGGTCGTGATCGACCCGACTCCCGAGCAGCTCGCCGACATCGCGATCTCCTCCGCGCTCACCACGCGAACGTTTCTCGAAACCGAACCGCTCGTGGCGCTCCTATCTTTTTCGACGAGAGGCAGCGCCAGCCATCCGGAAGTCGACAAGGTGGTCGCCGCGGTGCGCATTCTGCGCGAACGCGCCCCCGACCTCAAGGTCGATGGCGAACTTCAACTCGACGCGGCGCTGATCCCTTCCGTCGCCGCATCCAAGGCCCCGGGCTCTCTGGTAGCCGGCCGCGCCAATACCCTGATCTTCCCCAACCTCTCGGCGGGCAACATCGGGTATAAACTTGCCGAGCGGCTGGGCGGAGACTCCCCCATCGGCCCGATCCTGCAGGGTCTCGCCAATCCGGCCAACGATCTCTCCCGGGGATCGACCGCCGAGCACATCTATAACACCGCCATCCTGACCGCCTGCCAGTAGGCCTGGACTCCGCATAGCGCTTTGAGGAGATGCGCTTTGAGGAGAGCCTGGACCTCGATTCGACCGCGGATTGGCCCCGTGCGCTCAATTGCCGCCAGGCGCGCCGCGGCCCTCCGCATATTGGTATCATTCCCGAATCGGCTTGCCGACAAAAGGGAGTACAGCGCATGAAGAAACTGATTCTGGTCCTGATGTCTTTCGCGTGCACATCCATAGCACAGAGTGTGCCCGTAATCGTTGCATCGGCGGTTCTTCAGAACCAGAGCCAGCCCGTCGGCTCTACCCAATCGCCGATCGTACTCTACACGCCAGCCAACGGCGGCCTGTTTCGGGTAACGATATTAGTTACAGGTGGGGGAACGGCTTGCGTTCTGAATTCATGCGCTACGGCGTCAGGCCTGAAGGGCGAGGGGTCCTCGATATCCATTGCCCTCGTGAAGCCAGGCGCGTCGATAGGCTACTCCGCGCTGTCGGATGGCGAACCAGGAGTCAACTACAGCCTGTACATCGTGGTCGAACAGCTTTAAGAGCAGGGCGGCTGCTACGCGCGAGGCGTGCAGGATGGACGGGGAGAGGTCTGGAGAGAGCGATCCGCCGGGTCGCCGCCCCGGCGATCATACTCCGCCCGGGGATTGGCGCAGGATCGCCGGGACGGATCATCCTGGCGCGGAGCCGATTTTGCTGTAAGCTGACAACCATGCTGACATCCCGTCGAGTTCCAGTCGCCGCGTTCCTGAGCGCCGCGTTCCTGAGCACAGCTTTCCTGAGCGCCCCCGTGCTCGCACAATCAACGGATACCGGCACAGCGCACAAAGCCGCCGCTACGGCGCTGCTGAATCCGAACAACATCGGAGCCGCGCGCCTTGCCTGCCCGCCATACACTTCCGCCGAGTTGACCCCCAACGCGCCTGGCGGTGGCCGCGGGCCAGGTGGTGCAGGCCGTGGGCCGGCCCCTGCCCCGCCACGGGAAAGCTGGTACGCGGAAGGAGGTCAGGTCTTTGACAACCTCTATATGCTCACCACAAAAATGAACAGCGCCTGGGCGGTGAACACTTCCGCGGGCATCATTCTGCTCGATACGCTGTTCGGTTACGCCGCACAGGACGAAATCGTGGACGGCCTGAAGAAGGTGGGTCTCGATCCGGCCAACATCAAATACATCGTCGTCAGTCATGCACATGGCGATCACGATGGCAGCGTGAAGTTTCTCCAGGACACTTACCAGCCGCGCGTCATCCTCAGCCCCAAAGACTGGGAACTGGCCGCGCGCGAAGCCAATCCTTACAGCCACGATATCGATGCGACGGACGGACAAAAGCTGACTCTCGGCGACACGACCATAACGATCTACATAACCCCCGGCCACACCGCCGGCACGCTTTCTTTCCTGGTTCCGGTGAAGGACCACGGCGTACAGCACATGGCGATGGAGTGGGGCGGGACAGCCCTCGGCGCGAACACCTCGAAGGAGATGCTGCAGTCCTACATTTCGAACGCGAACCGCTTCAAGGATATCGCGGACGGCGCCGGAGCCGACGTAATCATCGGCAACCACACCGAATACAACGATGCTCTGGCGATGCTCGATCGGACCAAAGCACGGAAGCCGGGCGAACCCAATCCCTGGGTGGTCGGCAAGCCGGAAGTCCGCAAATATCTGACCGTTGTAGGGGAATGCGCAAAGTCCTGGCTCGCAATCGACGAAGGACGCCCCTGGAACTGAGGTAACCCGCGAACGCTGCGCGGAGCTGCTTAGCGGAATCCGGACTGCCAAAGCAGAGGTGCGGATTTCCGCCTGCCCTGCCCCTCCATCGGTCTTGTTTTTTCGCGTGCAAGCTTTTTCGCTTGCAAGTCATCGCAATTTGCAATATGATAATCGCAGATTGCAATATGGTGCTCGGCGACAAGATTCGTTACCTTCGTGAAGTCGAAGGCGCGCTGCGCGGCCTCGACCGCGCCATGACCCAGGGCGAGATCGTGCGCGCCATCAAGAAGGACTTGAAGAAAACCATTTCGCAGTCCTACCTCTCCCAGATCGAGAGCGGGGCGCGGCCGCACCTGACCAACACCAGCCGCATGCTGCTCGCGAAATTCTTCAAAGTCCACCCCGGCTATCTGGTTGACGATCCCGAAGGCTACTCGACCGAACTCGTCTCCGATGTCGGCGCGCTTGAGGACAAACTCGATCTCTGGCTGATCGGCGGCGCGGAGCGTTTTCGCAACGATCCCGCGGTCTGCGCGGCGTTGCTGAAACTCGCCCGCCATCCCGATTCGCGCCGCTGTCTGACGCTTCTGGGCCTGATCCTGGAAAATCCCGGCCTGGCGGAGAGGCTCTTCGACGTTCTCGGTCCCAAGGAGGTTCAATGACCTGGTCCGCTTTCTTTCTTGGTTGTCTGGTGTTCGGATTCATGCTGAGCGCGACCTCGTTCCTCGCCGGATCGCTGCATGTGCATTTTCACGGTCATCACACCGGCGGGCATACCGGTTCCAAGCTGAATTTCGCCACCATCGCCGCCTTCATCACATGGTTCGGCGGCATGGGCTACGTCCTTACGAAATTCACCGGGATCGGCCTCCTGCTGGTGCTTACCGGCGCGCTGCTGGCCGGGCTCGCCGGCGCCGCGATCATTCTGTGGTTCATCGCGAAGGTGCTCTCGCCCGGCGATCTGCCGCTCGACCCAGCGGATTACAACATGATCGGCGCCCTCGGTACGGTATCGAGCCCCGTGCTTCCGAACGGCACGGGCGAAATGATTTTCCTGCAGCAGGGCCGCAGGACCGGCATCCCGATCCGCAGCGAATTGGGCCACCCGATCGCCGCGGGCAAGGAAGTGGTCGTGACCCGTTATGAAAACGGCATCGCGTACGTGCGGGGCTGGGAAGAAATGAATGCCCGGTAGTGAAGGCCGGGTTGAAAGGACTGGGAAGAGAAACCTTATGGAAGTGACGATCATTGCCGCGATCGTGATCCTGAGCGTCCTGTTGGTGTTCGCCATAACGGGCGCGCTCGTCGCCGGACTGGCCGGCCTCGGAATCGTTCTGTGGTTCATCGCGAGACTGCTCTCGCCCGGTGAGATGCCCGGAAATGAGCGGAAGACATCGCAGGAGAAAAGCATATGAATAACGTAGTGGTCGTCGCCGCGCTGATGGCGCTGGGCGTCGTGTTGCTGATGGGAATGTTCGCGCGGCTGTTCCGCAAGGCCGGGCCGCATGAAGCCCTCATCGTTTACGGATTCCGCGGCACCCGGATCATCAAGGGCCGGGGCACTCTCATCTTCCCCATGATCGAAACGGCGCGCGACCTGTCGCTTGAGCTGATGTCTTTCGACGTCGCGCCGCAGCAGGATCTGTACACGATGCAGGGCGTCGCGGTAACCGTCGAGGCCGTCGCCCAGCTCAAAGTCAAATCCGATCCCGAATCGATCCAGACCGCCGCCGAACAGTTCCTCACCAAGAGCGACCAGAGCCGCGAGGCGCTGATCCGGCTCGTGATGGAGGGTCATCTGCGCGGCATCATCGGCCAGCTCACCGTCGAGCAGATCGTGAAGGAGCCCGAAATGGTGGGCGACCGCATGCGCAATACCTGCGCAGGCGACATGAACAAGATGGGCCTCGAAGTGATTTCCTTCACCATCAAGGAAGTCCGCGACAAGAACGAATACATCTCGAACATGGGGCGTCCCGATATCGCGCGCATCAAGCGCGATGCCGATGTCGCGACCGCGGAGGCCGAACGCGACACTGCAATCCGGCGCGCGCAGGCCGTGCGCGAGGCCGCCATCGCCAAAGCCCAGGCCGATCAGGAGCGCGTGCTCGCGGAAACCCTTTCGCTCGCCAAACAATCCGAAGCGCAGCGCGATCTCGATATCAAGAAGGCCCAATACCTCGAAACCGTCAAGCATCAGCAGGCCCAGGCCGACAAGGCATACGAGATCCAGACCAACGTGATGCAGCAGCAGGTGATCGCGGAGCAGGTCAAGATCGCACAGGTCGAAAAAGAGGCTCAGATCAAGGTTCAGGAGGCGGAAATCCAGCGGCGCGAGCGTGAGTTGGAGCGCCACCGTATTCAAGCCCGCGGAGGTCGAAAGGCGGCGCATCGAAACCCTGGCCGCGGCGGAAAGACAGCGTCTGATTTCGGAGGCCGAAGGACACGCCGCCGCCATTCGCACGCAGGGCGAAGCCGAAGCCGAGATCGTCTTCAAGAAAGGTGAGGCCGAGGCCAAAGCCATGAACGTGAAAGCCGAGGCCTATCAGGAATACAACCAGGCGGCGGTGATCGACAAGCTCATTTCGAGTATGCCGGAAATCGTCAGAGCCCTTGCCGCGCCGCTCGAGCACGTGGACAAGATCACGATCGTCTCAACCGGGGGTGACTCGGCCGGGATGAATAAAGTCACGGGAGATCTGACCAAAATGGCCGCCCAGATTCCCGCATTGTTTGAAACCCTCTCGGGCATGCAGATGTCCGACCTGTTCGCGAAGGTCAAGGCGATCGGCGACGGCACGAAATCGGAAAACGGACCGGCAAACGGAAAGGAGAAATGAAAATGGCACTGATGGAAAGAGTGGGCACGCTGCTGCGCGCCAATCTGAACGATCTGGTGGATCGGGCGGAAGACCCGGAGAAGATGCTGAAGCAGGTGATCCTCGACATGGAAAACCAGCTGCTGCAGGTGAAGACGCAGGTTGCCATCAGCCTTGCGGATCTGCATCTTCTCGAGCGGCGCAGGGATGAGAACACCAAAAAAGGCGAGGAGTGGATGCACAAAGCGGAGCTCGCCGTCGCGAAGCAGCTGGACGATCTGGCGCGCGCCGCAATCGAACGCTCACTCGAATTCGGCAAGCTGGCGGGCAGTTTCGTCGAACAGATCGGCGATCAGAAAGTCTCAGGTCGACAACCTGAAATCGGCGCTGCTCAAGCTCGAAGGCAAGCTTGGCGAAGGCCGCGCGAAGATCGATCTGCTGCTCGCCAAACACCGGCGGGCCAGAGCCGCGAAACACGCCGCGGACGCGCATGCGGGCTTCGACGCGCAATCCGCGTCCTCCGCGTGGGACCGCATGGGCCGGAAAGTCGATCGTTCCGAAGCCGTCGGCCAGGCAAGCGCGGAACTGCGCAACGAAAGCGCCGCCAGCGTGGAAGACCGTTTTGCCGCGCTCGAAAAACAGCAGGAAGTGGAGCGCCTGCTGGCGGATCTTAAGACGCGCAAGTGATCGCAGCGGCAGCGGGAAAGCAGCCTGCCCGACTGGCTTCCTAAGTAATCGCCCGCAAGACGGAGCCTCGATCGCGGCTTTCGCCTCGGCGATTGCTTTGCTGATCGTGGGCCGCGATCGGCCCTTTGCGGGCTAGCCAGGCGCCGTCGCCCAGAGCTCTTCCAGATTCACCCACTGCCGGGCGCTGGATGAGCTGGCCGCAAGCTCCGGAACCCGGAGCACTCCGTGTCCCTGGGCGCACATCCATTCGGTCCCATACCAGCCGAGGAAGGTCTGTGAAGCCTTGCCCAGCAGCACAGGGCTCGATAGGAGCCGCAGACACACCGGACACCGCCGCGTCTGGTCTGCCACCGCCCAGCAAACCGCAAAGACGCTGCCGGGAAATACCGCAAGCTGGAAGATCACCGCGAAGGGCATGTCGACCGAGAAGGCAAGGAAAGCACAGCCATACACAGTGGGCACGAAAAGAACGGTCTTGGCAAGCAGGAACGCCCGGGAGCGCGCGCCACGAGCCACGCCGAGTTTCAGCGATGCAGTTACTGCCACCATCAGACATGCGATCATCGCCAGCTCGAAAACGCCGATGAATTCGCGCAGCCGCCGGGCGGGGCGGCGGAGGAGTGTTGGGGAGGAGCCGGAACCGGCAATGCCGCCGGATACCAGCCTGCCGACGGCGAACCGCTTCAAATCGGGCAGTGCTGTGTCCTCCAGCAGCCATGCATCGACGCGCCCCGCGAGAGGCCACGCATCATCCGCGATCACGCCGGCCACCGGCACGCGCCGTCCCTCGACCTCGAGAAAGCGCCCAGCGGTATTATGGCCGCCGTTGAAATCCATCTGCCATACCGACCGGCTCACGATGAGGGCCGGCGGCTCGACCGAACGCGGCAAGGGGACGTTCAGCACTTCAAAAAGGTTCCGGTTGCCCCTGACAATCGAGTAGAGCGCCATCCCGTGTTGGCCGCGAACCGGTTCACTCACCCGTTGATAAAACGCCAGACCGGCAAACAAAGGCCCGGCGCTGCCGCGGATGGCCTCAGATTGATCCGCCGGCATATCCGGCAACTCGACAAGGCCGCGCGCGTCGCGAAACGGCGAAGAAAAGGCGGCGCGGCCCGCACTCATTAAACTGATCGCCGCGATAATCGCCAGCAAGGCGAGGCATTGCAGCGGAGAGTTCAGGAGCCGGCGGGGACACTGCCGCCGCAGCCACCAGGCATCTTTGTACGCGCCGAGGCAAAAGGCCAACGCGCGCGGATCGCAGGCTCGCAGGATATAACGAAGCTCCGCATCCCACTCCGCGAACCACTCAGCCCGCTGCGCCGGAGGCACCAGCCACCGCGCGCTCATGAGTATGGCGGCAGGGAGGCTCATGCGTGTTCCACCTCTCGATCCGGGATCATTCTTGCCAATAACGGATAGCGCTTCAGCGAAGCGTCGAGAGTCGCTCTGCCTCCGCTCGTCAGCCTGTAATACTTTCGGGCCGGGCGCTGTTCCG
Source organism: Terriglobia bacterium (assembly GCA_963764845.1). GTDB lineage: Bacteria > Acidobacteriota > Terriglobia > Bryobacterales > Bryobacteraceae > BOG-234. The sequence goes on from CAVXUE010000006.1 coordinate 298,035, forward strand.
CATCGGCGATCGACTTGCTTTTCCCATTGCGAGCGAATCAGATCGTCGCGCTCCAGACGCCGCAGCGCCGGATAGACCGTCCCGCTCGGCAGGCCCGTCATTTCCATCACGCTGAAGCCGTAACCATGTCCGGCGCCGATGGCCTGGAGAATCATCGCGGCGGTATGGGAAAGCTTCGTCTCGCCTGCCATGCTCAAGATCTTATCTATGTAGCATGCTACTTGACAAGTCTATAGTAGTTTGCTACATAGGGTGGGAGACCCGACACATGCAGCGCTTCACAAACATACTTGCCTGGATACTGGCTGCCTTTCTGGCCATCGTTTTCACGCTGGCTGGCGGCGCCAAGCTGCGCGGCGTGCCGGGAATGGTTCAGGAGTTCGACCAGATCGGGTTCGGCCAATGGTTCCGATACCTGACGGGCATTCTCGAAGTGAGTGGCGCCATCGGTCTTTTGGTCCCGAAATACCGTTTTTGGGCCGCGCTGCAGATTGCGTTCGTGATGATGGGCGCGACCGGCGCCAACGTTGTAATTCTGCATCTGCCGGCTTTGGCCGGACTCACTGCCGTATTGCTGGCGCTGGCTCTGGCCCTCGCATGGCTGCGGCGACCCACGGGCCCGCGCCGGTGAACCTTTAATGCTGGAACTTCGACACGTCTATAAACACTTCCTCGGCATCCCCGTCGTGAACGATGTCACTTTCTCCGCGCGCGCCGGTGAAATCACCGGCTATCTGGGACCGAACGGGTCCGGCAAATCCACCACGATGAAGATGATCACGGGGCTGATCGAGATGACCGGGGGCGAAATCCTGTTCCATGGCGAGCCCATCCGGCGCGACCTCATCGCGTGGAAGCAGCGCATGGGTTACGTGCCCGAGGAACCGCACCTCTACCCGCATCTGAGCGGTCTCGAATACCTGGTCATGGTCGGGCAGCTGCGCAACCTGCCGATGAAGGCCACCGCGGGGCGCATCGACGCCATGCTGCGGCTGTTCGCGCTCCATCCCGATCGCCATGCGCCCATCTCCGCCTACTCAAAGGGCATGCGCCAGAAGATGCTGCTGACGGCCGCACTCCTCCACAATCCCGAGTTAATCCTGCTCGACGAACCCTTTTCCGGCCTCGACGTCGGTACGGGCCTGGTTCTGCGCAGCCTCATCCAGGAACTCGCCGCGCGCGGCAAAGTAGTGCTCTTCAGCTCCCATGAACTGGAAACCGTGGAGCGCGTCTGCTCGCACGTCGTGATCCTTCACCGCGGCCGGATCGTGGCCGACGATTCCATCGAGAGCCTGCGCACCCTGATGGCCGTGCCGACCCTCGAAGGCATCTTCTCGCAACTTGCCGTCGAGCAGGACACAGCGGCACTCTCGCGCGAAATCGCCGACCTGATCGAAGCCTGATTCGAAGATCCATGGCAAAGCTCCAGTTCGGCATACTCTATCGCCTGTTTCTCTTTCGCATCGTGGATCCTGAACTGCTCTCGGGCCATGCCCAGGGCGACGTCAACACGCTGCTCGGTCAGTTCGCGGCGCTGTTGATCGTCGTCAGCCTGGCCTTTTGTCTCCCTTTGGGACTCGTCGCCGGCGCGACGCAGCCGCTGGTCCGGCTGATCGCCACGCTAGGTTTTCAGAATCTCCTGATCTCGACAACGATGCTCACGGTCGGGCTCTTCGCGGTGCTGAGCTGGGACACAACAGTCCCCGACCGGCGCGATGTGCTGGTGCTTGCTCCCCTGCCCGTGCGCGCCTCGACACTGTTTTTCGCCAAGGCGGCGGCTTCGGTCACCGCGCTCACCCTCACGATAGCCGTCCTCAACTCAATCTCCGGCCTCCTCTGGCCGTTTGCGACCATGCCGCACGGGGGGCTGACAGGCGCCATCCGGTCCTTCGCCGCCTGGTGGCTCACGATGTTCTCCGCGGGCGCGTTCATTTACTGCAGCGTGCTCTGCGTGCAGGGTCTCGCCGCCCAAGTGCTGCCCCGCCGATGGTTCCTGCGCCTCTCCTCGTTCCTGCAGATCGGAGTTTTCTGTCTCTTCGTCAGCGTCTACTTTCTGCAGCCGCCTTTTGCCAGTCTCGGCGAAATGGTCGATCCCGCCAATCAGCGATTGCTCTCCTGGCTGCATTCGTACTGGTTCCTGGGCGCGCTCCGGCAACTCAACGGTTCGCTTCTGCCGGTGCTGGAACCGCTCGCGCGCCGGGCGTGGGCCGGCCTCGCGATCGTGATCGCCGGTACGGCACTGGTCTTTCTTCTGTCGTGGTTTCGCACGCTGCGCAGGATTGTCGAGGAACCCGACATCACGCCTGGCGTCCGCGATATCCCTTTGCCGCGCTTTGGAAACGCCTGGCAGACGGCGATCGTGCAGTTCAGCATTCGCAGTCTCCTGCGCAGCCGCCAGCACCGCCTGATTCTCTCGTTCTATCTGGGCGTCGCGTTTGCTCTGGTGATCCTGTTCCTGAAATCGCCCGAGGCGAAGCGGCAGATTCTCGCCCCTTCGGGCGCCTATCGCGTGAACGCGCCGATGCTGGCTTCCACCATCGTGACGCTTGTGTTCTGGATGGTGGGGATTCGCGTCCTATTCGCACGTCCTCTCGACCCCGGGGCCAACTGGATCTTTCGCACCACACCCATTCGCGGCGGTGCGGAATGCGTGACGGCAAACCGGCGCTCACTGCTCGTGCTTGGTCTGGCGCCGCTCTGGCTGGGATCCGCTGCCCTGTTGTTCCCGATCTGGCCCTGGCGCGCCGCCCTTGGTCATCTCGTTATTCTCGGACTCCTCGGTTCGATCCTTGCAGACATCTGCCTGTACGACTTCCAGAGAATTCCCTTCACCTGTTCGTATCTGCCTGGCCGGTCGAACATCCACATCACGTTCGGCCTCTCGATCCTGTGCGTCCTCGAAATCACCGGCAGCGCTGCTCAGCTCGAATTGCCCGCTTTGGGGAATGGCGCGTACTACGCGTGGATGGTGGGCGTTCTCGGCCTGGCCGCGATTCTCGCCCGATGGCGCGCGTCGCCCGCGAGTTGGGAAATGACAACGCCGCAGTTTGAGGAAGTCCCGCCCTGGAGTCTGATTTCACTGGGATTGCCGCGGGATGGAGGACAACCCGGGTGATCGCCGCCAGCCCCGAATGGCTCAACCGATCTTGACGAACCGCACCGTGTGCCGCGTCAGGTACCAGCACGGGGCATACCCGAAATGCGGATAGATCGAATACACGCACCGCTCAGTAACAGGGTCCGTGCGCTCGTAGCCAACCCTGTTGAAGTGTTGCGCGATCTCCAGATACCGTTCGATCCGAACGTCGGCGAAGGGAGCTTTTCGCGCCCGCGCATAAACAAAATCGCACCCATACAACACAGCCGCAAAACCAATCAGAGCCAGAAGCGCTCTCCCGACCAGACGCCGCTTCATCGCAAAACCGGGAGCAGATCGCTCAAACCACCCAGCCGAACCGGCTGATCCGAAATCAGCGCTTCTCCATATCGCACGCCGGCCTGCAAACCGAAATAGCGATCCCGCGATTCCAGCGCGAAAAAATAATCCCCCACGGTTGCCGCAAACTGTGACGCGAAAACTCCCAGCAACTCCAGCTTGCGCGGAAAGATCGCGGTCGTATCGATCACAAACGAAGGCTTTTGAAAATGATGCAGCGGGTAATAAAGGAACGCCGCGGGCTTGTGCGGCGGGTTGGGGTCGTGCGGATTCTTCAGCCCGCAATAAAGCTGGGAATTTCGCACGATCAGTCCAGCCGCCGCATGATCCGGATGCCGGTCTTCCCAAAGCGGAGCGACCACAATCTTCGGACGATATCGCCGCACCACGCTTGCGATCAATCGCCTGTTCTCCGGCGAATCGACCAGGCCGCAATCCGGCAGCTTCAGATTCTCCCGCGCGCCGGCGCCCAGAAATTCGGCGGCGCGAGCGGCCTCGGCAGCCCGCCCTCCAACCGTCCCTCGCGAGCCCATTTCGCCCTGCGTCAGATCCGCGATCGCGAAGGAAACACCCGTATCCCGCAGCAGGAGCGCAATCCCGCCCACGCCCCATTCCACATCATCGGGATGCGCCCCGATGAACAACACGTCCACTGTCATTCAGGCGCACTCGAAGGCGGCACAATTCCCTTCAGCCGCAGATAGACGCACATGTATCCATAAACCTCATTCGAATGCCGGACCATATTATTCAGCGTGGCCAGTTTCGTTCGCATAGGCTCAGGCGGAAACGGCCCGCCCAGGCGCGAGCTGATCTTCTCGATGGCGGCCGCATCGGTGAGCGTATCGAAGACAGCATCGCACGCCGCCGACGAGTGCTTCACCAGCGCCACCAGAGCATCCTTCGTAAGCGCGGGGCGCGCAGTGGGCCGCGGCTGCCCGGCGATCCCCAGACAGATGCTCAGGTTCGCCCCGGCGATGTGCGCCACCCGTTGCCCGAACGTCTCGATCTCGAGGCACAGGCTTAAACGAATAATCCTCCGCCGGCATCTTTTCCGCCATCTTGAGGAGGTTGTCCCGCACCACGGTCCACGGAAACCTCGCCTCCGCGACCAGCGCATTGGGAGCCTGCGCGTACAGCCTGCAAACACTCGCGAGCGCAAGAGCCAAAACGATTCTCATCCGATCACCAGCTTCAGAAACGCATCCGCCGCATAACTCACCGCGCGCCGCGACGGCTGCACCAGATAAATCTTCCGCTCCACTTCGATCTCCGGCACCCGCACCGCCACCAGCCGCTTCTCCGCGATCTCCTGCTCCACGCACATGCGCGGCAGAAACGCCACGCCCTGATTCGCCTCCACCATCCAGCGGATCGTCTCCACCGTCGGCATCTCGATATCCATGTTGAGCCGCACGCCGCGCTCCTGAAACACCCGCAGCACAATCTCGCGATACGGCGAGAGCACATTGTGCGCGATGAAAGTCTCGTCGCCCAGTTCGGAGATCGGCACTGTCTTCGCGCTTCGCGAGCCGGTGTTCCGGCGACACCACGAATGCCAGCGAATCCGTAAAAATCACGCGTCGAATGCAAACGTTCGTCGCGCGGCTGATAGCTGATCACGCCCAGTTCCAGATTGCCGTCCACGATCTCATCCGGAATCCGGCTCGAAAAACTGCGCCGCACCTGCACCTTCACGTTCGGGTACAGCTGCCGGTAGCGCTCGATGTGCCGCAGCAGATAAAGGCCGGTCGATTCATTCGCGCCGATCACCAGCCGGCCCGCCGAATGATCGCGCAGCTCGGCGATCGAGTTCAGCATCTCCGATTCGAGGTTCTGAAACCGCCGCGCGATATTCGAGCACCGTGCGGCCCGCATCGGTCAGCACGACATCCTTCGCGCGAATCGATCGAGCAGTTTCTCGCCCAGTTCGCTCTCGAGCCGCTGCAGGGCGAGCGAAACCGCCGGCTGCGTGCGCGCCAGTTTATCCGCCGCGCGCGAGAAACTGCGCTCGCTGGCGACCGTCATGAAGACCCGGAGCGTGCTCAACTCCATCCGACCGTACATTATAACTCCCGCTAATCGAAGCTGCGAATGAAATAAATTTGCTTTATCGACGGACCGCTCCCCATAATGGCATTGGAGTACCTTCCAACTATGAATAATCGCGTCTGGATCTTCGACACGACCCTCCGGGATGGCGAACAGTCGCCCGGCTGCAGCATGACCGTACCCGAGAAGCTGCGGATGGCGGGAAAACTGGTGGAACTCGGGGTGGACATCCTCGAAGCCGGTTTTCCGATCGCCTCCGATGGCGATTTCGAAGCAGTCGACGCGGTGAGCCGTGAATTCCCGTGGGTGCAGGTGGCGGCGCTCGCCCGCTGCACCAAGACTGGATGTCGAACGCGCGGCCGGAGTCGCTCGAAAAGGCGCGGCGGCCGCGCATCCACACCTTCCTCGCCACCAGCGATATTCATCTGAAGTACAAGCTGAAGAAATCCCGCCAGCAGGTTCTCGACGACGCCGTCGCGGCCGTCGAACTGGCCCGCTCTTATGTGGATGACGTCGAGTTTTCCGCCGAAGACGGCGCCCGCACCGATCCCGATTATCTGGAACAGGTCTCGCGGGCGGTAGTCGCGGCCGGCGCGCGCACGGTCAATATTCCCGACACCGTCGGCTATTCGACGCCCGACGAATATGCCGAAATCATCGGCCGCATCGTGAAAGCGCTGGGCGATACCGCGATCGTCAGCGTCCATTGCCATGACGATCTGGGCCTCGCCGTCGCCAATTCGCTGGCCGCCGTGAAAGCCGGCGCGCGGCAGATCGAATGCACCATCAACGGCATCGGCGAGCGCGCGGGGAACTGCTCGCTCGAAGAGATCGTGATGGTGATGAAGACGCGCAACGACCGCTATCCCTTTACCACCGGCATCCACACCGAACATCTCTTCCCCGCCAGCCAGATGCTGAGCTCGATCATCAGCTTCGGCCCGCAGCCGAACAAAGCCATCGTGGGCCGCAATGCCTTCGCGCATGAAGCGGGCATCCATCAGGACGGTTACCTGAAGGAACGGACCACGTACGAGATCATGGATCCGAAGTCGGTCGGCGTTCCGGAAAGCCGTCTGGTACTGGGCAAACACAGCGGCCGCCACGCGCTGAAGAACCGGCTGCGAAGATCTGGGCTTCATCCTGACGAAGGAAGAACTCGACCTGGTTTACACGGAAATCACAGCCCTGGCGGACAATAAGAAAGGCCTGATGGATGAGGAGATCGCGGAACTCGCGCGGCGCAGCCAACAGGTATCTGACGTCCTAAGGAGAATATCTTGAATCTGAACGTATTGGTGCTGCCCGGTGACGGCATCGGCACCGAAGTCACCGGAGAAGCTGTGCGCGTACTGCGCGTCGTGGCCCAGAAATGGGGTCATCAGCTAACCATTCGCGAAGGGCTGCTGGGCGGCATCGCGATCCACAAGACCGGCACGCCGTTTCCGGCCGAAACCGAGAAGCTGTCGGCTCGAAGCCGATGCCGTCCTGATGGGCGCGGTCGGCTTGCCGGAGTTCGACAACGCGCCCACCGATAAGCGGCCGGAAACCGGGCTGCTCGGCATCCGCAAAGCGATGGGCGTCTTCGCCAACCTGCGGCCGGTGCGCAGTTATAAGGCGCTGCTCGATTCCTCGCCGCTCAAGAATGAACTGGTCGATGGCGTGGACATGATCATCGTGCGCGAACTCACCGGCGGCCTCTATTACGGCACGCCGCGCGGCATCTCCGGCAGCGGCATGGACGAGCGCGGCGTCAATACGATGACCTACACGCGGCGCGAAATCGACCGGGTGTCGCGCATGGCTTTCGAACTGGCGCGCAAGCGCCGCAAGAAGCTGACCTCGGTCGACAAATCGAACGTGCTCGACACTTCGCAGCTCTGGCGTCGCGTGGTCGTCGAAGTCGCGAAGGATTATCGGCGATGTCGCGCTCGATCACCTGCTGGTCGATAACTGCGCGATGCAGCTGGTGCTGAACCCGAAGCGCTTCGACGTCGTGCTGACGGAAAACATGTTCGGCGACATTCTGAGCGACGAAGGCGCGGTGCTGGCCGGTTCGATCGGCATGCTGCCCTCGGCTTCGATCGGCGCGAAGAAAGCCTCCGGCGCGTGGACGGGCTTGTACGAACCGGTGCACGGTTCCGCTCCCGATATCGCCGGACAGAACAAAGCCAATCCATTTGGCGCGATCGGCTCGGTGGCCGCGATGCTCGAATACAGCTTCGGGCTCGCCGAAGAAGCCGCGGCCGTGAATCGCGCGATGGAACAGGTACTCAACAGTGGCAAGGTGACGGCGGACCTTCATCCTTCCGGCACGCCGGCCACCACGGAACAAACAGGAGAAGCAGTTTGTCAGGCAATCTAAGAACACTAAGCCAGAAGGTCTGGGATTCGCACGTCGTCCACGAAGAACCCGGCGCGCCCAGCCTCATCTATATCGATCTGCACCTGGTGCATGAAGTCACTTCGCCGCAGGCGTTTCAGGGCCTGCGCGAGCGGGGTCTGAAAGTCCGCCGCCCGGATCTCACCATCGCGACCACGGACCACAGCATTCCGACCAGCGACCGCTCGCTGCCCATTCTCGATCCCATCGCGGCGAATCAGGTCGCGCAGCTCGAAAAGAACTGCCGAGAATTCGGCATCACGCATTACGGCGTGCATTCGAGCCATCAGGGCATCGTGCACGTCATCGGGCCCGAACTGGGCCTTACGCAGCCCGGCATGACCGTGGTCTGCGGCGATAGCCACACGGCCACGCACGGCGCAGTCGGCGCGCTGGCATTCGGCATCGGCACCAGCGAAGTGGAGAACGTGCTGGCGTCGCAATGCCTGCTGCAGCGCCCTTCGAAGACCTTCCGCGTCAACGTGACCGGCTCGCTCAAAACGGGCGTCATCGGCGAAGGACATCATCCTCGCGCTCATCGCGCAGATCGGCATCGGCGGCGGCACCGGCACGGTGCTCGAATACACCGGCGCGGCCATTCGCGCGCTCGATATGGAAGGCCGCATGACGGTCTGCAACATGTCGATCGAAGCCGGCGCGCGCGCGGGCATGATCGCGCCCGACGACACCACCTTCCAATATCTGAACGGCCGCCAGTTCGCTCCGAAAGGCGCGGATTGGGACGCGGCCGTCGCCCGCTGGCGCAAGCTTCCCACCGATGACGGCGCGAAGTTCGATCGCGAAGTCACCATCAACGGCGACGCGCTCGAACCGATGATCACCTGGGGCACCAACCCCGGCATGGGCGTTTCGATCAACGAGGCTGATTCCCGAGCCCTCCAGCGTTTCCGATCCGCTGGAACGCGATGCGCTCGCGAAGGCCCTCATCTATATGGGGCTCGAAGCGGGCAAGCCGCTCGCCGGCCATGCCGTCAACGTGGTCTTCATCGGCAGCTGCACCAATTCGCGCATCTCCGATCTGCGCAGCGCCGCCGCCGTTCTGAAAGGCCGCAAAGTCAACCCGAACGTGCGCGTGATGGTGGTTCCCGGTTCCATGGAAGTGAAGCGGCAGGCCGAAGCCGAAGGGCTGCCCGAAATCTTCCGCGCCGCCGGATGCGACTGGCGCGAGCCCGGTTGCTCCATGTGCATCGCGATGAACGGCGATCAGCTTCAGCCGGGCCAGTACAGCGTTTCGACCAGCAACCGCAATTTCGAAGGCCGCCAGGGCAAAGGCGGGCGCACCTTCCTCGCCTCGCCCATGACCGCCGCCGCCAGCGCCCTCACCGGCGTTGTACCGACGTGAGGACCATCCTGTGAAACCCTTTCTTCCCTTTGAATCGCGACTGGTGCCGATGCCGAACAACAACATCGATACGGACCAGATCATCCCCGCGCGCTTTCTGAAGACCACGTCGAAGGAAGGTCTCGACAAGCAGCTCTTCTGCGACTGGCGCTATGATGCGCAGGGAAATCCGAAACCGGATTTCATCCTGAACACGCCGCGCGGGCAGAGCGCGCGAAATCCTGCTGGCGGGCGACAACTTCGGCTGCGGCAGTTCACGCGAGCATGCGCCGTGGGCGCTGACTCAGTTCGGCTTCCGCGCCGTGATCAGCACCTCGTTCGCGGATATCTTCAAGGGCAACGCGCTGAAGAATTCGCTGCTGCCGATCGTCGTGTCGCACGAGATTCACGCGCAAGCTTTTCGCGCTTCCCGGAAGACGCGAAAATCAAGGTCGATCTGGCGTCTCAAACCATCACACTGCCCGATGGCGAGCGCGTCGAATTTCCGGTCGATCAGTTCATCGAAGACCTGTCTGCTCGAAGGCATCGACGAACTCGGCTGGATTCTGAAGCAGGAACCCGCCATCGCGGCGTTCGAAAAAGCCCGCGTCGGCTCGATCGACACTCTCGCTCTCTGATGCTGCGATGCCCCGTGCGCGGCTGCCATCTGGCGCTGTTGCGCGAGCAGCGGCGCATGGTTTGCCCCCGGGGACATTCCTTCGATATCGCCCGCAGCGGATACATCAACCTGCTGCAGCCGCAGGAGCGGCGCGCCAAAAAACCCGGCGATACCGTCGAAGCTGTCGCGGCACGACGCCGATTGCACGACCGGGGAGCGACCGAACCTCTTCGCCTGGCGATTCAACAGGCCCTGGGCGCCACGTCAAACGACATCGTTCTCGATGCCGGTTGCGGCGACGGCTTCTACCTCGGCGAGCTTCGGCGCGAGACGGCGTGCGACGCCCACGGTGTCGATATCTCCATCCCCGCCGTCGATGCAGCCGCCAGGCGCTACCCGGACTGCGAATGGGTGATTGCCAACGCGGATCGCGCTCTGCCCTATACCGATCGGTCGTTTTCGGCTCTGTTGTCAATCACCGCGCGCATGAATGCAGCCGAATTCAGGCGGGTTCTGAAAGACGATGGGCGACTCCTGATCGCAGTGCCCGCCCCCGACGATCTCATCGAGCTGCGCGGCAAAGGGCGCGATCGCGTCGCCCGGACTCTCGATACGTTCGCCAACGGCTTCACGCTCACTGATCAAAGGCGCGCGACAACGTCGGCCGATCTCGACGCCGCCGGTGTTGCGGACGTTCTCGCTTCGATTTACCGGCCTCTGCAACGCAAGGCCGCTGAAGCGCAGCGCGTAACCTTCAGCCTCGATCTCCTGCTGTTCCAGCCCGCCTGAACATCGCGAGCGCGGTCGTGGCCCTTTTGCGCATCATGGATTCAAAGGAAATCCGCGGCACGTCGATCAGCTTGCGCATTTCAGCGCTGCGCAGCTGGCGTTGTTCGCCATTGGACATCCGCGCCGCCGCGCGTTCGAACGCACCCGAAGACGCTGCGCGCATGCCCGCGATGGCGCGATAGTAGCCCTGCTGACCCTTCAGCTTCTGGCAGCCGGTCACCAGTGCGGCCAACACCTCGTGGCGCTCGTCCATCTGCGCCGCCATGCTTCCCCAATCGTCGAGGAACGGACACAGCGGCAGCAGAGTCGCGGGCGAACGCCGCAACGCCTTCACGGGGCGAAGCGGGTAATGCCGATGGCCTTCCGCGTCAAGCCCCGTGTGCTGATAGATGCGAACCGCAAGCGCAAATCGGCCGCGCGCGGAGAGATGTTCGATGACAGGCGCGGTGACCGGGGTCGTTTTCCAGAATCCCATCCCCTGCGTCAGATCGCCGCGATTATGCGCCAGCGTCATGGAGAGGCGCAGCAGATCGAGCTCCGCCCCGCGTTCGTCGGCCGTTTCTTCGAAGATCGCCTGTTCGCGATCGATCTCCGCCTCGATGGCCGCCTGAGCCTCTTCCGCGGCCGCCATATCGCCCAGTTCCAGCATGCGGCCGAGGCCGCCGGCGATGGCGCTCCAGTGCTCGCCGTTGTGACCGCTAACGCCCCGCACGGAACGGGCCGAGATCCCCTCTTCCGTCCAGCCGCGGGCAGCGAGCGCGAGGCGCAGCATGGGCCGCAGGACATCGGGGTCGCGCGATTCGCGCCATGCGATCCCGCGGATCTTTGTATCGACATCGGTGGGTACGAAGGTGGCAACCGTCGCATGGTGGCACGCGAGGCAGAGCGCGAAGTAATCCTGGAGTTGTTCTTCGCGCGCGAGGTCGTCGCGCAGAATGTTGCGCCAGCCGGCGATGATTCGCAGAAAGCCGTCACGTGAATGTCCCAGTTCTGTGAGCCGGTGCGGCTCGGCTGCGGGAAGCAAGGCGTCGATATACGGCGCGGTGCTCTGCACCTGCGAAATCAGAGTCTCGGGAGAAATCCAGCGCGCCCACGCCTGGCGGGGCTGCTCTACGATCGGTTCAGGCAATTCATAAGTATGACCTGCGATACTCAGAAATCACTACTGGATGACGCCCGAAAAACAGCCGGCATTCGTTAAAGGCCTCGGCCTCGTCTCCGCCACCACGCTCGTCATGGGCTCGATGATCGGCTCCGGCATCTTCATCGTCAGCGCCGATGTCGCCCGCCAGGTGAAATCGCCCGGCCTGCTGATCCTCTGCTGGCTCATCGGCGCGGCGCTCACCATCATCGCCGCGCTCAGCTACGGCGAACTCGCCGCCGCCATGCCCCACGCCGGCGGCCAGTACGTCTACCTGCGCGAAGCCTTCGGACGCCTCTGGGGATTCCTCTACGGCTGGACCCTCTTCGTCGTCATCCAGACCGGCACCATCGCGGCCGTCGCCGTCGCCTTCGCCAAATACACCGGCGTGTTCCTGCCCTCGATCTCCGCGAACAACTACCTGCTCGGCTCCGGCAAAATCGGCCTCACCACGCAGCAACTTCTGGCGATCGCGGTCGTCGTGCTGCTGACCGTCGTCAACACGCGCGGCATCCGCACCGGCGCGATCGTCCAGAACGTCTTCACCTTCGCCAAGGTGGCGTCGCTGCTCGGGCTCGTCGGTCTCGGCTTCCTGCTGGGCCGCAATCCCGCAGGCCATCGCCGCGAACTTCCACTGATTTCTGGCGCAATGCAGTCTGGAGCTGGGCCACCGTCGCGCTCGTCGGGATCGGCCATGGTCGGCCCGCTCTTCTCGTCCGACGCGTGGAACAACGTGACCTTCACGGCGGGCGAAGTCCGCAATCCGAAGCGCAATCTGCCGCTCTCGCTCGGCATCGGCGTGGGCGTGGTTTCGATCCTCTATATCGCCTGCAACTTCGTCTATCTTTCGGTGCTCACGCTGCCGCAGATCCAGACCGCGCCGGAAGACCGCGTCGCAACCGCGGTGGTCTCGGTCATGTTCGGCCCGGTGGCGACGAAACTGATGGCCATCGCGATCATGATCTCGACCTTCGGCTGCTGCAACGGCATGATCCTGTCCGGCGCGCGCGTCTACTTCACCATGGCGCGGGACAACCTGTTTTTCCGCCGCGCGGGCACGCTCGATCCCGTTCATCACACGCCCGTTTTCGCCCTCGCGATCCAGTGCGTCTGGACCATTCTGCTCACGCTCAGCGGGCAGTACAGCGATCTGCTCGACTATGTTATCTTTGCAGTTCTGCTGTTCTATATCCTGACGATCGGCGGCCTCTTCCGGCTGCGCCGCACGCGTCCGGATATGGAGCGTCCCTACCGCGCCGTGGGCTACCCCGTCCTGCCTGCCCTGTATATGCTGGTAGCGGGCGTCATTGAGATTTTGTTGCTGGTGAACAAGCCCGCCTTCACCGTGCGCGGGCTGATTCTCGTATTGCTGGGGGTGCCGGTTTATTTCCTCTGGCGGCGGAAAGAAGGAGACATCGACTATTGAGTCTTTTCGCAACTAAACCAATTGCCCGCATCCTGCGCGAAAGCGAGGGCGGCGAGCATCAGCTGAAGCGCACGCTCGGCCCGGTGAACCTGGTCGCGCTGGGCATCGGCGCCATCATCGGCGCGGGCCTTTTCGCGCTCACCCCGACGGCCGCGCATGACAATGCCGGGCCCGGCGGTGATCTTCTCCTTCATCATCGCCGCGCATCGGCTGCGCCTTCGCCGGCATGTGCTACAGCGAATTCGCCACCATGATTCCCATCGCGGGCAGCGCCTACACCTACGCCTACGCCACCATGGGCGAACTGCTCGCCTGGATCATCGGCTGGGATCTGGTGCTCGAATACGCGGTCGGCGCGGCCACCGTCTCGGTCAGCTGGTCGAAGTATCTGATCCGGCTGCTGCGGAACTTTCGGCATCTCGCTTCCCCGCGGCGCTGACGAAATCGCCGTTCGAAGGCGGCATCGTCAATCTGCCCGCCATCTTCATCATCTGCGCCGATCTCGATCGTGCTGATCATCGGCATTCGGAATCGGCCCGGTTCAACGGCTTCATCGTCGCCCTGAAAGTCACCATCGTGATGCTGGTGATCGGCGCTCGGCTTCGCCTACATCAATCGCGCCAACTACGTGCCCTTCATCCCGCCCAACACCGGCGAGTTCGGCCACTTCGGCATGGAGCGGCATCATGCGCGCCGCCGGCGTGATCTTCTTCGCCTATATCGGCTTCGACGCCGTCTCCACCGCCGCGCAGGAAACCAAAAATCCGCAGCGCGACATGCCGATCGGCATCATCGGCTCGCTGGCCATCTGCACCCTGCTCTATGTCGGCTTCGCGTACGTGCTGTCCGGCATCGTCAACTACAAGGACATGACCGACACCGCGATCTACGAAGCGCTGCACAACATCGGCTACGACTGGCTGGGCACCGGCGTCGTGATCGGCATCCTCGCCGGCTACACCTCCGTCATTCTGGTCATGCTGCTCGGCCAGAGCCGCGTCTTCTATTCCATGTCCCGCGACGGCCTGCTGCCGAAACTCTTCTCCGACATTCATCCGCAGATTCCGCACGCCGTGGCGCTGCAACCTCGTCTTCATGGTCTTCGTCAGTCTCTTTTCCGGCTTCGTTCCGCTCTCGAGCCTCGGCGACATGACCAGCATCGGCACGCTGCTCGCCTTCGTCATCGTCTGCGGCGGCGTCATGATCATGCGCAAGCACCAATCCCGATCTGCCGCGGCCCTACCGGACGCCGTTCGTCCCGCTGGTGCCGATTCTCGGCATCATCGTCTGCTTCGCCATGATGGCCTCGCTCGACGTGCTGACCTGGATCCGGCTGGTCGTCTGGCTGGTCATCGGCCTCGTCGATCTACTTCAGCTACAGCCGCTACCACAGCCATCTGGTCACCGATCCCGAGCCGCGTCACGCCGAAACCGTCGAACAGTACCGTCGAACCGTGACAACGTTATCACCACAACCGACCTGCCCGGCATCGAGCGCGTTGCCAGCGGCAAGGTGCGCGACGTCTACAGCGTCGGCGAGCGATCCTGCTGATCGTCGCCACCGACCGCATCTCCGCCTTCGATTGCATCCTGCCGCAGGGCATTCCGGGCAAAGGCCGCGTGCTCACGCAGATGTCGCTCTTCTGGTTCGATTTCTGCGCGGCGTGATTCCCAACCACCTGATCACCGCCGACGTGGACGCGTTCCCCGCCCCGCTCCTCCCGTATCGCGATCAGCTCGAAGGCCGCTCCATGCTGGTGAAGCGCTGCCGCATGGAGCCGATCGAATGCGTCGCGCGCGGCTACGTCTCCGGCTCCGGCTGGAAGGATTACAGAAGACCGGCGCGATCTGCGGCATTCCGCTGCCCGCCGGCCTGCTCGAAAGCGACCGCCTGCCCGAGCCGATCTTCACCCCGGCGACCAAAGCCGAAACCGGCCACGACGAAAACATCTCCTTCGAAGCCGCCGCGAAGCTGATCGGCCGCCAGACCGCCGCGCTGCTGCGCGATCTGACCCTGCAGATCTACGACAAGGCGCTCGGCATACGCCGAATCGCGCGGCATCATCCTCGCCGATACGAAGTTCGAATTCGGCTGGCATGACGGCGAGCTGCTGCTGGCCGATGAAGTCCTCACGCCCGATTCCTCCCGCTTCTGGCCGCGCGACGAATACGCGCCCGGCGGCCCGCAGAAATCGTTCGACAAGCAATTCGTGCGCGACTATCTCGAAACGCTCGACTGGAACAAACACCTCCCGCGCCTCCTCTTCCCGCGGACGTCATCGAAAAAACCGCCGCGAAGTATCACGAAGCATATACCCGTCTGACAGGCCGGCACGTCTGTGAACTGGCTCGACTACGTTCTGATCGCCGATCGCTGCTGTGTCTCCGTGCTCATGAGCGCGCGCAAAGGCTTCTCCCGCGAAATCATCGGGCTCGCGGCGGCGCTTTTTGCGCTCGTGCTGGGGATGTGGTTCTACGGGCTGGCCGGGTCGTTCCTCATCGCCTTATGTCGAGTTCGCCGCGCGTCGCGAATCTGATCGGATTTCTGCTGGTCGTGTTCGCCGTGCTGCTCTGCGGCGGCATGCTCGGATGGATCGTGAGCCGCTTCCTGCGCACCATCGGACTCTCGTTTTTCGACCGCCTGCTCGGCGCCGCTTTCGGATTCGTGCGCGGGACTGCTGATCGCGATCGCGTTGCTCACGGCCTTCATGGCGTTCGGCCCGCAGGTGGATTCGAAGACGGCGTCGTTCGTCAGTGGTACACTCGCGAATTGCGCCTTACGTGCTCGACGCATCGCACATGTTCGTCGCGATCGCGCCGATGGAACTCAAGTCGAGCTTCCGCAAGCAATACGCCAGGTCAATCGGCCTGGAAGGCGGCGTCTGCAGATAAGGATCAGACACGCATGAAAGAAAGCTTTGACGCTCTCGTCGATTATTTGATGGACGCCGGGTTCTTCCTCGAGCAGGCGGTCGAGATCCTCGAAAAGGGCATGATCGAACGCGCGCTGCAGACGACGGGCGCGAACCAGTCGGAAGCGGCCAAGCTGCTGGGCATCCATCGCAACACGCTGCAGCGGAAAATGGTGGCGTACAAGATCGACGGCAAGCGCCCGCGCCGCAAGCCGGTTGCACGCGCCCAGGGCAAAGCGGTCCGCCGGCCCGCAAGCCGGCTAGGAAACGCGCGTCAAACTTCAAGTCGCGGCCTCGACTTATGTCTCCCCTGCTGATCTTCGACCTCGACGGCACGCTGATCGATTCGCGCCTCGACCTCGTGCACGCCGTCAATGCGACGCGCGCCCAGCGGGCCGCGGACCGCTCCCTCACGAGCAGATTTTCTCCTTCGTCGGCAACGGCGCGCCCGTGCTGATCCAGCGCGCGATGGGACCCGAGGCCACGGAGGAGGAGGTTGCGCAACGCGCTCGAATTCTTCCTCGACTACTACCGCCATCACGCGCTCGATTACACGGTCCTTTATCCCGGACGTCCGCGAAGCTCTCGACCGGCTCCATGCCGCGGGCGCGCAGCTCGCGATCCTGACGAACAAGCCGGTGCGCATCAGCCACCGGATCATGGAAGGCCTGGGCGTCGCGCCGCTCTTCTTCCGGATCTACGGCGGCAACAGCTTCGAGCACAAGAAGCCGCATCCGCATCGGCATCGACACACTGCGCGCGGAAGCCGGCGCCACGGCCGAAGAGACCTGGATGGTGGGCGACTCCTATGTCGATATCCAGACCGCGCGCAACGCCGGCGTGTCGTCCTGCGGCGTGACTTGGGGCTTTCAGCCGGAGACGTTTCGGGAGTTTCCGCCGGATGTTCTGGTCGACCGGCTGGAAGATTTCGCCGAGCGTTTCCTCCCGTCCTCATGACCTGCGTCTTCTGCAAAATCGTCTCGGGCGAAGTCGCGGCGGAGATCGTGTGGCGCACGGACGATTCGGTCGCGTTTCTCGACCACCGGCCGCTCTTCCCCGGCCATGTCCTGTTGATTCCCGCGCAGCACATCGTCACTCTGGCGGACCTCCCGGCGGCGCAGGTCGGACCGCTCTTTGCAGGCGGCGCAGAAACTGGAGCGAGCCGTCGAAGCCGCGCTTGGCGCGGAAGGAACCTTCATCGCCATCAACAACAAGGTGAGCCAGAGCGTGCCCCACCTGCACATCCACATCGTGCCGCGCCGCAAGGGCGATGGGTTGAAAGGCTTCTTCTGGCCGAGGCGTGGATACGACAGCGAGGCGCATCTGCAGGAAACCGCCGCAAAGATTCGCGCGGCGTTGCAGTCGGCCCAGGGCTAAGCCTTGGTTGCGACTGAAGGTCGCCTGAAGTGTGTGGCGCACGCACTTTGCGTGCCGCGTCGGCACTCTTGCCGACGCCTGGCGCATTCGCGGAAGAAACCGGTGTCGAGAAAAGTCTCGACACGGCACGCTGGAGAGCGTGCGCCACTTCGGTCAAAGCAAACTACATCACGGCGGGTTTGGACCCGGCGATGGATACTGCGCGGAGCCGTTGTAGTCTTCGTCGCTCACGTGTTCCATCCAGTCGACGACCTTACCATCGAGCCTCTCCTGAATGGCGATATGAGTCATCCCAGTTGCCGGCGTGGCGCCATGCCAGTGCTTTTCACCCGGCGGGAACCAGATGACATCGCCGGGGCGGATTTCTTCGATCGGGCCGCCCCAACGCCGGGCGCGGCCGCAACCGGCCGTTACGATCAAGGTCTGACCGAGTGGATGCGTATGCCAGGCAGTCCGCGCACCCGGTTCGAACGTGACGGCGGCTCCCTGAACAAGGGCCGGATCCGGCGCCTGAAAAAGCGCGTCGATGCGTACCGTGCCGGTGAACCACTCCAGCGATCCTTTGGCGGAAGGCTGCGAACCGATTCTTCTGATCTCCATTGCCGAATCCTTTCACCAACTCAGCCCGCGGTCGCCTTGCTCGATTCCCGCAGGCGCCGCACCGCCACTTCCGACACCCGCCGCCGCAGACTCCGGGAAACCGTTCCAGCATTCGGTTGAACTGGCCGCGCTCCAGCGAAATACACGTGCAAACCGTCACCGTGCGCACGGTCGCGGTGCGCGGAAAACCGGTGATCAGCGTGATCTCTCCGAAGAAGTCGCCGTCCTGCAGCACCGCCACCCGCTGTCGTGCTGCCGGATTGTTCCTCCGTCCTCCAGACTTCGACTTTTCCGCGCGCGATGATGTAGAACTTGTCTCCCGGATCGTTCTGCCGCACGATCTCGCGTCCGGGCTGGAAGGTTTCGGTGGCGAAAAACGGCGCCAGTTCCGCCAGTTGGTCGTCGTCCAGGTTCTCGAGGATCGGAAAAGCCTTCAATCGCCGTGCGTCGACATCCACGTGGGTTCCGTCGGCCGAGAATGTGAAGCCCGCCTGTTTGCGCCACAGGACGGCGTAGGCGCCATTGGCGGCCATCAGTTCGATAGTGGCTTCCCTGCTCGACGATGCGGCCGTCGTCAAAGACGAAAATATGGTCCGCATCGGCGGTCGTCGAAGGCGGTGGCTGACGGAAATCAGGGTGCGGCCTTTGGCGAGGGACCGGATCATCCGGCTCACTTCCAGCTCGTCGACCGGATCGAGCGCCGAGGTGGCTTCATCGAGGAGCAGGATCTCCGGATCCCGCAGCATGGCGCGCGCCATCGCCAGCCGCGGCATCTGCGCGCGCGAAAAACGGACGCCGTGTTCGCCGGCCAGCGTGCCGTACCCGTGGGGCAGCGTCATGATGAAGTCGTGCAGGCCGACGGCCTTCGCAACTTCGATAATCGCTTCCTCCGACGCGTCCGGTTTTCCCAGCCGGATATTTTCGCGAACGGAGATGTTGAAGAGAGAATTCTCCTGCAGCACCACGCCCATGCGGGACCGCAGCGAAGCCTGGGTCACGGCTCTCAGATCGTGCCCGTCAATCGCGATGAAGCCGGCGGTCGGGTCGTAAAAGCGCATCAGCAGGTTCAGCATCGTGCTCTTCCCGGCGCCGCTCGGTCCGACGAAAGCCACATAGGTACCGCGCGGGATGCGCGCTCTGATGCCCGATAGTTGCAGGCGGGCATCGGTTCCCTGGCATCACTTCCGCTCTCTGCCGTAGCTGAAATCGACATTGGCAAAGATGATCTCGGTCTGGAGCGGCGGGAGAAAACGCGCGTCGCGGCTGTCCTCAACGGCGTGCGGAGCTTCAAGCGATTCTTCGATGCGCTCGATACGCGTCCTCCCCGGCCGAGAGCGACAGGCACGAACTCGACGATGAAAAGCAGCGAGTTGCTCAGAACGACCGCGAGCATCTGCAGCGCGACCAGCGTTCCCAGCGTCATCTGTCGTTGCAAAAGCCAGCCACGCGCTCAGGGCCAGGAGAAAGGCCTGAATGCCGAGGATACCCGCGCCCGTGAACCGTTCCATAAACGCCGAAAGCAGCCCCGCCCGCATCGCGCTTCGCGACAGCCGGTCGTTACGCTTCCGGAAGCCCGGCGATTCCGGCCTGCTCGAGAGAGAAGGCGCGGATGATCGCCTGCGCCGGACAGGTTTTCTTTCAGCGCGCCAAGTACGCGCAATTCGTCTTCTTCGCAGGCTTCGCTCGCCCTCGTGATGCGGGCGGCGGGAATGCGGGGCGCGAGCAGGATCCAGGGCCAGAGCAGGAACCCGGCGAGCCCGGCGCGCCAGTTCAGCCACAGCATCAATCCCGTGCGCAGGAGCGCCTCGAGCAGCGGGAAGGGCGCCCCAGGGGATCGGCCACGCGCCACCGCGTTCTCGATCGCGGCGAAATCGGTGGAGAACCGTTCGAGAAGATCGGCCGTCCGCTGGTGCGAGTGGAACGACATTGTGATCCGCTGCAGCCGCTCGAACATGCTCTGGCGCATGCCGCTGAGAGCTTGGCTCTGCACCCGCGCGGACAGAAAATCGCGCAGCAGGCCTGCGGAAACCGAAGCACGGCGGCCTCCCGCCAGCACCGCGATCATCAGAGTAAAGGGCATAGCGGTTCCGCGGAATCAATGCGCGAGTCGATGAAGAACCGGACGGCGAGAGGAAACAGCCCGCTGAAACCGGCTTCGACCAGCAAGGCAACCGCAATGGTGCAGATCGCGAACCCGAAGCGGAACGAGAACAGGGGCAGCCGCAGGGCGGCGCCGGATTCCGGTTCGACAGACGGGGAATGGGTGGCTTTTGGCTCAGCCTGAGGCGTCAAGGTTCAGTATACGGAATTCTGAGGAAAGCGGATGCCGCGATTCCCCTGCTGTCGTTACGCCGGTATCGCTATACCGCGTGGTAGCCGAATTGGGGCCGGCCCAGCGCGCGAGTCTGGTCCGCCAGACCTTCGATGGCGCTCATCAAGGGACTCAGATCCAGAGCGAATGGAACGATGCCGTCAAGCAGTAGCTTCGCCTCGATTCCCCACATCAGCATGATAAAAGTCATCTGCTGTTCAAACAGAGCCATGGAGAGTTCGCCCGGATCACTGACCGCGCGGAGCGATTTTGCGTTCGCGATGGCGTAGAGCCGGTTGAAGTCTCTGGCAGCGTCGCGCAGATATTCGCGCAGCAGCCCGCGCTGTATCTTTCGGTAACATGCGGAGAGCGATTCGCTATGCGCCACCGTCAGGTAGCGGTAATCCATCTGGGTCGCAAGGCGGAGCATCGGGCGGTATGTGTGAAGGGAAAAGCCTTCGAGAAATGAGGCGTCAGATCCGTAGGAAGTAGCGATAGAATCCGGTTTCGGTGCGAACCGGGTCAGTGCCGCGACCGCCGCGACGAGCAATACCACGACAATCAGACTGACTACCAAGACCGCCTCCCGCAGTAAAAAGCGTGCTGCAATGCACTCATTTCTGGTTTCGTTTCTGGTTTCGTTTCTGGTTCCGTTTCTGGTTCAAAGATACACCGGATCCCAATCGGATTGCAAGAGGAAAGTCATTCAATTTAAAACAGTTAACTTTAGTTAACACCGTCAGTTAACAAGAGTACTAGCCGCGACCCCGGGCCGCGCGCGACAGCATCCGATTCATCTCCGAAAGCTGTTGCTGCAGGCGGGCGCGGTCGGAATCCGCGTCGGCCGGGCCGAGCGCCACTTTGGCTTCTCCCTTTTGACTCAGCAGCGCGGCTCCAGCCAGCAGAAGGACTCCCGCGCCCGCGACAACCCAAAGACTAACCGCGGCGGCGACGCGAATGCCGAGGGCCGCCCATACAATGTCCAGCGCCATACTGACCGCGAAATATACTGCGTAACCCGTTGCGTAAATCATCCGATTTCGCGAAAGCTGCAGCCGGTAATGGAACAGGAACAATTGAATCAGAACGAGGAAAAGAAGAAGACCCAGGACAGTCGAGCGCTCCAGGATGGGGAAAATGCGAAGGATAGGATCCGGCCCCGTAGCTGCCCTTAAGCCGGGTATCGCGTAGAGCACTGAGACCCCGACAGCGAACGCCATGCACCAGGTGACGGCTTTGCGGCCTACACTGGAGATCCCTGGATAGTCTTCAAGGGTCAGACCGATAAAGCTCAAGGACAACCAAGTAGGCCAGAACCCAAATGACAACGCGTAGTGGATTCAAACAACCATGCGTAAGACGAGTCTCGCGACCGACGGGTAACAGACATCGACGCTCTGGAGCGTCTCCGCGGCCAGAAATGTAACAAGGAAAAGATAGACGCCAGCCAGCTTCTCCGCCCACAGCCGCCACAGCAAAATGCCGTGGCACCCAATGTAGAACAGACAGGACCAGCCGTTCCCAAACTATTGACTGCATGGCGGGAGGTGCGGACTATTGAAGTCTAACATCCTTCGGCAGCCAAAGACTACCCGACTACAAGACCAGACCGAGCTACTTCAGGCTTCCGACGTCAGTCCTGCCGACTGCGGGGCTGCCTGGTGCACACCGGCCTACTTCAGACAGGTATACGGATAACACGGTATGGGCTGAACGGCCGAAGCCGAACCAGCGATAATCGAACCCGTCAGCAACAATGCGAAAAGGACTTTGCGAAGCATGTGAGAAACCCCGTTTTGAAATTTGCCAGTACTCGGTACCGGTACTAACTAACCGAAAGTATACTGGTAGTTATCACGCAATACAATCAGAGAAATCCTACAGTTGTACGAAAAATCGACTGGATTTTCGAACGATTGTTTAGAGACTTCGAACGGGAAGAGAGACAATGTCGTCGACGCGCATCGTTTCTTTGACGACAAAAGGCTCGCCGTATTTCACTCCGATCAGATTTCCGTAAAACCGCGCGATTGCGGAAAGCCGATCACGGATCTCCGCTGTCATCGGGAAACAGCGTCCGATGCCTCGCCTGCCTCTCCGTATTGAGAGCGATAGGCGAGCAGAGACTCCATGCGCCGCGTCAAAGTATCGGGTAACATCTACGACAAACGAAGGAGTAACATTCGCATAGAGAGCGGAATAGACAATCTTGTAATGGCCGATGCGGCTCGGTATATTGGTCGATTTTCTTCAATCCCGCGAGAAAACACGCCTCGTAGCCTAGTTCCGCCGTCCGGTAATGGTCCGGATGCCGCCCTTCCCAATATGGCAGAATCACGGTGCGGGGCCGCAGCTCGCGCAGCCGCTGCGCAAGGGTCATGCGCCCGGCCAGCGAGTTCTCCAGCCGCGCGTCGGGAAAGTGCAGATTCTCGCGATGGGAGACCTTGAGTATTTTCGCCGCCTCGGTCCGACTCCGAGACGCGGATTTCGGGCGTCCCGCGCGTTCCCATATCCCCGGCTGTCAGGTCGATGATCCCGGTGCGATAGCCCGCTTCGGCCATGCGCAGGAGCGTGCCTCCGCAGGTTTGCTCCACGTCGTCCGGATGCGCGGCAATGGCGAGAAGATCGACCATAACGCCCCTACCAGTAGATGTCGCGCCGCGGGAGATAGCGGGAGCGCACCCCCATAAACTGCACCAGAATCATGCCCGTCACGAACCCGCCGATATGCGCGGCGTAGGCGACGCCACCGTTGGCGACCTGGGTTGTCGTGATGGAGCCGTATTCGCTGAACAAGCTGCGTGATAAACCAGTAGATAAGGATCAGAAAAGCCGGGGATATCGGCGATCAGTGAAAAATACGAAGAGGAAGAACAGGGTGTGGATTCTCGCCCGTGGAAACTTGACCAGATAGGCGCCCATCACGCCCGCGATCGCGCCGCTGGCTCCCACCGTCGGCAAGGTCGTATAAAGGTTGAAAGCGACATGGGTGATGCCGGCCGCAATGCCGCAGATCAGGTAAAACGCCAAAAACTTCGTGTGCCCCATCGCGTCTTCGAGGCTCTTGCCAAACGCCCAGAGGAAGAGCATATTCCCGATGATATGCGCCCACCCGGCGTGGAGAAACATGGAGGTAAATGAGAGTAGCGGGCCGCAGATGGGCGGGCACGACGCCATAAAGGTTGATGAAATAGTCGCGCGAATATTCGTCCAGCGACAACTCGAAGAAGAAAACCAGCGCGCATGCTACGATCAGGAGAGTCGTGACGACGGGAGGGCTGTAGGTGGGCCGATCGTCACGCAGCGGAAACATTCAGCGCGCGCCGATCCGGGCTGCAAGACCGGGATTCTCGCGCCGGACGCCCGATTGACGCAGCCGGTGCGCTTCTTCGAGGGTTGGGATGCCGCCGCGGGCTCCGAATGCCGTGCAGCTCAACGCGGCCATTGCGTTGGAGAATTCGAGCGCATCGGCAATGGGCATCTGCTGCAAAACAGCATAGCAAAAGGCCCCGTGGAACACGTCTCCGGCACCGGTCGTATCGACACAAACGACGACAAATCCCGGCGAATGGAAGAACCTGCCCTCCGCGGAGCTGTAGGCAAGAGCACCATCTGCCCCCAGTGTCATGGCCGCGAGGCGCACGCCCGCCAGGCGATGGATCGCCGCGAGAGCATCGAAGGGATCTTCGATCCCCGTCCAGCGCGCGGGAAACTCGGCGCTCGAGATCAGGTAATCGACCATGGGCAGGACACGCTCGAAACCCGCATAGATCGTGTCCACATCGACTGTCACAGGGATGCCGTTCCCGCGGGCAATCCGCGCCGCGTGTTCGACCGCGGGCGTGTCGTGTCCATCGATGTGGAGGAGCCGCGCGCAGGCGATCTGATCCGCGCCGATCTCGGCCGGCGCGAGGGCGAGGCATGCCGGCCGGCTCCAGAATACGGTGCGCTCCCCCGTCGACTCGTCGACGATAATGTACGCGGACTGATTCGGGCAATTCTCGCGCCGGCGGATGTGGTCGATGTTGACGCCGGACGCGCGCAGGCTGTCCATCTGGATGCGTCCCCGCTCGTCGTCGCCCACGGCGCCGATGTACTTCGCGCGCAGACCGAGGCGCGCACATGCGACCATTGCGGTGGCCACCTGGCCGCCGGGAGAATAGAATTCGCGGGTGAAGGGGACTTTTCCGCCGTAGGCGGGAAACCGCGGCACCAGAAGTGTCGTGTCGGTCGCATTGAGTCCCACTCCCACTACGTCGAAATCAGCCATCCCTATGACCCCGATGCTGGGCGAATGGGCGTCCGTGCCTTATTGACCATGGCGGTGCTTAGGCAAGAGATGTTTCTGAATCTTGCCCATCGCATTGCGTGGCAATTTCTCTACCGCGATGAATTCGCGTGGAACTTTAAATGAAGCCAGTTTCTCGCGGCAGCGGCTTTCAATTTCGCCCGCATCGAACCCTCCTTCGGCGACGATGTAGGCGACCGGCACCTCGCCCCGCATGCGGTCCGCGCAACCCACCACCGCGGCCTCCGCTATTTCGGGCTGTTCCTGGAGAAACTCCTCAATCTCGCGCGGATAGATATTGAAGCCGCCCGAGATGATCAGATCGCTTTTGCGTCCCGTCAGCGTAAAATAGCCGTCCGGGAGAACGCGTTGCGAGATCGCCCGTCTTGAAATAGCCGTCGACGAACGCCTCGCGGGTCGCCTCTTCGCGCCTCCAGTAGCCTGCGAAGACATTCGGTCCGCGCAGGTAAATTTCTCCGGTTTCGCCATACGGCACCGGCTGCAGCCCGGGGTTTAGCAGCCGCACCGAGATGCCGGGGAGCGGAAAGCCCACAGTACCGGCACGCCGCTCGCCGGCGTAAGGGATTACTGATATTCATCATGGTCTCGCTCATCCCGTAACGCTCCAGAATCGTGTGCCCGAACAGTTGACGGAAGTCTTCCAGAACCTGCGCCGGAAGCGGCGCCGAGCCGGAGACGAAAAGGCGCATGAACGAGCCGATCTCGCGCGCCGTGTCCGGATCGACGCCGAGCAGCCGGACATAAATTGTGGGCACGCCGAAGAACAGCGTCGGACGGAAATCGAGAAATTCCGCCACGGCAGTCTGATGCTCGAAGCGTTCGAGCAGCCTCATCCGGCAACCGCTCATCAACCAGCAATGCAGCCCGTTGCCGAGCCCGTGGACGTGGAAAAGCGGCAGCGCGAGCAGAAACCGATCGTGCGGCGGAGATCTCCCAGCAAGCCATGAGGTTGACGGCGTTGGAGGCGAAGTTGTTCTGAGTGACGATCGCGCCTTTGGACACTCCCGTGGTGCCGGAGGTATAGATGATGCCCGCCGGGGCGTCGCCATCCGGATGGAGGTTTGGCCTGCTGTCGTTCGCATCGCATGGCATCGCGCGTGAGATCGGCTGGTTTCCAGACCGGTATGTCCGTGGCGATGGCGGCGTCGGCGATCAGAGCGCGGGGCGCGGCGTCGGCGAGAATATGGGAGATTTCGCGGTCCCGATAGAGGATGTTGATGGGCACGAAGATCACGCCGAGCTTCACGCACGCGAGGTAGAGGTCGATCATCTCAACGCTGTTGGCGAGATAAACGCACAAACGGTCGCCGGCGCTGAAAGCCTCCCTCCGCAAGCAGGCGCGCAAGGCGATTACTGCGCGAGTCGAGTTCGCCGAACGTAAACAAACTGCCGCCGAACTCGAGCGCGACTGATCGCGCCGGCCCTGCAGAGAGAGATCGAAGAGATGGCAAAGATTCATCGGGGGATTCTTTTCAGAACGGTATCATGCTCGATTCATAACAGCCATGCGATACTTCGGTTTCGCATGTTGAGAAGGTGGCTCCCCGTTGTCTTTTTTTTCCTGCTCGGCCGCGTGTCAGAAAAAGCCCGCTGACAGGCTCAAGGTCCTGATTGGCGCCACGACGATCGTCGCGCCGGGAGCGCAGCCGATCGAAGACTCCATCATCGTGATTGCAGGCAGCAGGATCCAGTCTGTCGGAATGCGTAAAGACGTGCCGGTGCCACAGGCATCGGATCGGACGGACCTGACCGGCGCGTGGATCGTCCCCGCCAAAGGAGCCCGCATCGCCGTGGGTGAAACTGCAAACCTGGTCATCCTCCACCACGCCCCGATCGGGAACGACGTCGCAACTCCGGGCGAAACGGGAGCCGGCATTGTCGCGGGCGAGTGGAAAATAACCCACTGATTGTGAACTCCCGCCCCACCTGATACGTACCTGACCTTATGCGATTGGTTCGGGCGCCGGTTTTGACCCTGGCCGCGGTTTTGACACTCGCCGCGGCGCTTCTGCTCGCGGGATGCGACCTTGAGGATTTCGACAGTTTCCAGGCCGATTTCCACTATCATTACGACCTGCAGCCGGGAGGGCGTCTCAATATCGGGAATGCCAACGGCAGCGTCGAGATCGTCGGATGGGACAGGAACGAAGTAGACATCTCCGGCGTGAAATATGCTTCCCGTCAAAGCACGCTCGATCAAATCAGGATCGAGGTTCGCAACACTCCGGATTCGATTGACATTCACACCGTCAGGCCAACCTATCCCAACTGGAGCGCGGGCGCGCGCTACACCATCCACGTTCCGCGGCAATCGATAGTCGATCGGGTCACCACCTCGAACGGTCCGATTCTGATCCGGGACATCGGAAGCGGTTCGCGGTTACAAACCTTGAATCTTCGGACCTCGAACGGCCTCATCCGCGCCGAGAACGTCAGCGGGGTAATCGATGCCCAAACATCGAATGGACGCGTCGACCTGAAAGACATCAGCGGCGGCGCCACGGTAAGGACCTCGAACGGCCTTGTCACCATCCGGCTGGATCAGCTCGCCGCCTCGCCGCTGAAGGTCGTCACCAGCAACGGGGTGGTGGATCTGACCCTGCGGAGTCAGCCGAAAGAAGCCATCCGCGCCGAGACCAGCAACGGGAGCATCACGCTGCGACTGCCTGGCAATACCGGGGCACACCTGCGGGCGGATACCGCGAATGCCCCGATCTCAACGGATTTCGACGTTTTGGAGCACTTTCACGGCTACTCGCCACGAAACAATCATGTGGAGGGGACACTCGGAAGCGGCGGTCCGGAGATCGAGCTCTCCACACGCAACGGACGGATCAGCGTGTTGAAGAGCCTCTGAGGCTCTACTCTACGCGCAGATCTACTTTACGCGCAGATCGCGGCCCGTCATATCCTTCGGCTGTCCTTCTCCGAGAACACCGAGAATGGTCGGCGCAATATCCTGCAATGCCCCGCCCTGCCGCAACCTGCCGGAATTGAGGCCAGGCGAATCGTCGACCAGAATCAGCGGCACCGGATTGGTGGTGTGATACGTGTGCGGGCCGTGCGTGACCGGGTCGATCATCATCTCGGCATTGCCGTGATCGGCGGTGATAATCCAGCGGCCGTTCTTCTCTTTGAGCCGCTGCCAGATGCGCCCGAGGCACGCATCCACGGTTTCCACCGCGCGCACGGTCGGCTCCATTTTGCCCGAATGGCCCACCATATCGGCGTTCGCGAAATTCATCACGATCACGTCGAAATCCTTGTTGCCCATGGCATCGAGCACGATATTCGTCACGCCTTCCGCGCTCATTTCCGGTTTCAGATCGTAGGTCGCGACCTTCGGCGACGCCACCATTTCGCGCTCTTCGCCGGCGAACGGCTTCTCCATGCCGCCATTGAAGAAGTAAGTCACGTGCGCGTATTTTTCGGTCTCGGCGACGCGCAGATTTTTCCAGTTCAATTGCGCGAAGACATTGGCGAGGATGTTATCGAGCGGCTCTTTGCGTCAGCACAAACGGCACGGTGAATGACTTATCGTACTGGGTCATCGTCGTCGAGGAACGAGGTTCTTGCCGCGATTTGGTCAGAGCTTCCGTCATCTCGCGGCCGCGGTCGGCGCGATAGTTGAAGAAGATGCAGGCATCGTCTTCGCGGATCAGTCCGACGGGTTCGTTGCGGGCATCGACGATCGTCACCGGTTCGATGAATTCATCGGTGACGCCTTTTTCGTAAGAGCGCTCGCATCACTTCCGCGGGATCGGCGAGCTTTTCGCCATCGCCGACGACCATGGCGCGAAAGCGCGGTCGATGCGCTCCCAGCGCTTGTCGCGATCCATCGCGTAGTAGCGGCCTTCGACGGATGCGATTTCTGCCCACGCCGATTTCGCGCATGTGCTTGCTGGATGTCGCGAATGTACCCGATGCCGGTTTCGGGGCCGGTGTCGCGCCCGTCCATGAAGCAGTGGATGAAGACGCGATCCACCCCTTCACGCTTCGCCATTTCGAGCAGCGCGTACAGATGAGTGAGCTGCGAGTGGACGCCGCCATCGCTGCAGAGGCCCATCAGATGCAGCCTGTGACCTGCGCGCGCGTGATGCATGGCGGCGAGCAGGACCGGGTTCGACAAGAATTCGCCGTTGGCGATCATCAGGTCGATGCGCGTGACATCCATATGCACCACGCGGCCCGCGCCCATGTTGAGATGCCCCACTTCGCTGTTGCCCATCTGGCCTTCGGGCAGTCCGACGGAGGGCCCCGAAGTGTGCACGAGCGTGTTCGGGAAATCGCGCAGCAGCATGTCGTACGTCGGCTTGCGCGCGGCGGCGATCGCATTGCCTTCGATGGCGGGAGAAAATCCCCAGCCATCGAGAATCGTGAGAATCAGAGGTTTATTTCGTGACATTGCGTGGACTACTGTTCGGAACGCTTTCCTGCCCGGGAACTTCGCGGCAGTGCCCAATCGCTCTTCGATGCGCAGAAGCTGGTTGTATTTCGCGATGCGATCGGTGCGGCTGGCCGAACCGGTCTTGATCTGCCCGGCATTCGTCGCCACCGCGAGATCCGCGATGAACGGGTCTTCGGTTTCGCCCGAGCGATGCGAAACCACCGCCGTGTAGCCGGCTTTGGATGCCGTCAGCATGGCATCCAGCGTTTCCGTCAGCGTGCCGATCTGATTGACCTTGACCAGAATCGAATTCGCCACGCCCATGTCGATGCCTTTGTTCAGGCGCTCGGTGTTGGTGACAAACAGATCGTCGCCCACGAGCTGCGTGTTCGTGCCGAGGGTGTCGGTAAGCAGCTTCCAGCCCGCCCAGTCGTCTTCCGCCAGACCGTCTTCGATCGAAACGATCGGGTACTGGCGCCGCCAGTTGGCATAGAACTCGACCATCTGTTCGCTCGTGCGGCGGCTCTTGTCGGACTTCTTGAAAACATAGACGCCGTCCTGATAGAACTCGCTCGACGCGGGATCGAGCGCAATGCCAATCTGCTCGCCGGGCTTGTAACCGGCCTTGGTGATGGCTTCGAGCACCACTTCCAGCGCTTCGTCGTTCGACTTCAGATTCGGCGCAAACCCGCCTTCATCGCCAACCGACGTCGAGTAGCCGCGCTTCTTCAGCACGCCCTTCAGTGTGTGGAAGACCTCGACGCCCATGCGCAGAGCTTCGGAAAATTTCTCCGCTCCGTAGGGCGCGATCATGAACTCCTGCATGTCGACGGAATTATCGGCATGCGCGCCGCCATTCAGGATATTCATCAGCGGAACGGGAAGCGTGCAGGCGTTCACGCCGCCGAGATATCGATAAAGCGGCGTGCGCTGCGATGCGGCCGCCGCGCGCGCCACCGCCATGGACGCAGCCAGCATCGCGTTCGCGCCGAGATTGCTTTTGTTGGGCGTGCCGTCGAGATCGATCATGATCTGGTCGATTTTCGCCTGCAGGGTGGCGTCGTGACCGGTGAGCGCTTTGTTGATGGGCCCGTTGACGTTCGCGACGGCTTTGAGCGTGCCTTTGCCGAGGTAACGGTTCTTATCGTCGTCGCGCAGTTCGACGGCTTCGTGCTCGCCGGTGGACGCGCCGCTGGGAACGGCCGCGCGGCCGATGCTGCCGTCGGCCAGAAAAACTTCCGCTTCACGGTGGGATTTCCCCGCGAATCGAGAATCTCGGTGCCACTCACTCTGATAATGGTTGACAAAATATTCTCCTGTTTGGAACATGCTAAAGGCGCAGTTAATCGGCGGTCGCCGCGACTCCGCGGACGGGTTTCGAGAACGGGCGACGGCACCACGGTGATTCCGGACTCGGTGACGACGCGGCCAAGCGCCCGGTCTTCCTCAGTATCGAAACCTACCCTGCTGTTTTCCGGCAGCGACACATCTTCGCCGATGATGGCACGGCGGACCCGGCTGTATCTGCCGATCATCGCGCGCGGGCAGCAGGATCGATTCGTCGATTTCGCAATAGCTGTTTACCCGGACAAAAGGCCCGAGCACGCTGCGATTCACGCGGCCACCGGAAATGATGCAGCCCGGCGAAACGATGGAATCGACCGCCAGGCCCATCCGCTGTCCCTCCTGCGCGAACACGAACTTCGCCGGCGGGCGCCTGAAACGCGCGCGTCCGGATCGGCCAGCGCTGGTCGTACAGGTTGAACTCCGGAGAGACGGCGACCAGATCCATGTTGGCTTCGTAATACGCGTCGAGCGTGCCGACGTCGCGCCAGTAACGCGCGGCCTTTCGCGTTCAGATCGAGAAAATCCCACGCCACCACGCGGCAGCGGTCGAGGCACTCGGGAAGGATGTCTTTTCCGAAATCGTGCGAAGAATCGGAATCTCGCGGCATCCGCCATCAGTTCGTCGATCAAAACCCGCGTATTGAAGATGTAAATTCCCATGGACGCACTGACCATGGACGAGATCAAACACCGAACGGACGGGATTGCCATGTGCGGGCTTCTCTTCGAAAGCCGCTGATCCGGTAATCGGGCTCGATCCGTGCCACGCCGAAACGGACGGCTTCGCACGGGCGGAACCTGGATGGTCGCGATGGTGATGTCGGCGCCCTTCGACCGGTGCCAGGCCAGCATGTCCTGGTAGTTCATTTTGTAGATGTGATCGGCCGAGAGGATCAGAACGTGTTCGGGCGCTTCCGTGAGAATGCTTTGCAGATTCTGATAGACGGCATCGGCCGTGCCCTGGTACCACTCGTCGCTGACACGCTTCATCGGGCGGAAGAATCTCGATGAACTCGCCCATCTCGGAGGAGAAAATATGCCAGCCTTCGCGGATATGTCTGTTCAGTTCGAGGGACTTGTATTGTGTTAGGATGAAGATTCTGCGGACGTCGGAATTCATGCAGTTGGAGAGCGTGAAATCGACGATCCGGTAGACGCCACCGAACGGAACTCCCGGTTTCGCGGTATCGCGCGTCAGGGGAAAAAGCCGTTCGCCCGCTCCTCCGGCCAGCAATATCGCGAGGACGTCAATCATAATAAGGATGAGTTCCGGTCAGCGGGTGCTGGGGGGTCCCGGCGTGAGCCCGCGGCGTCTGGTTAGAGATACGGGCTTGACTTTTTGAATCAAGCTCATATGATATCAGTACCTTGGCCGATGCACGGCCAAAGTTAATCTGTGATCGGTTGGGAGGTGTAGCGAGTTTGGCTGAAGTAAGACTCCAGGACGGTGAAACCCTGGAAAACGCCCTCAGACGCTTCAAGCGCAAGGTGCAGCAGGAAGACATCATTAAAGAGGTCAAGAGGCACTCTTTCTATTTGAAGCCGGGCGAGAAACTGCGTGTCAAGCAGGCGCTTGCACGCAAACGGAACCGGAAGAAAAGTCGCCGGGAGATTGAGTAATCGAAACTCTCTAACCGGGTGGGGCGAATGGCAAGCGCCCCGCCATTTCCTCAGGATGGTGCCATGCCGGAATTTCAGGATCGGGCGTTGAAATGCATGGACTGCGGCGCGGAGTTTGTCTTCACCGCGGGTGAGCAGCAGTTTTATAACGAAAAGAACTTCAGGAACGAACCGAAGCGCTGCAAAGCGTGCAAGGTGAAACGGCAGAGTAACCCTGCCGAACGGGGCGGACCTTCCGGGCGTGTTGAAACCTCAGCGATATGTTCCCAATGCGGACGCGAGACCACTGTGCCGTTCCGGCCGACTCAGGGACGCCCGGTCTTTTGCCGGGAGTGTTTCCAAAGCCGCAAGGCAACCGGAGCCGCGGCAGGTTAATCCGCTGCCGATGATTCCAGCCGAAGAGGCGCGGCCGCCGGCTGCACCGGTGCTGATCTGCGCTTCTCTCTCGGCATCCCTGCCCGGATAAATCCATGGATCTCAGCGAAGCCACCGTCGAACGTCTGCGTTTGAAGTTGCGCTACAAGGTTCTGTACCATGTGGGCCACAATTGCGCGGATGTGGACGATCTGGTGCAGGAAACTTTGGTGCGTTTTTTCCGGGCTGAACAACGCCAGGCGATCCGCAATACCGATGAACTGGGCGCCTTTTTGAACGGCGTTTGCAGAAATGTGATCCTCGAATACCGCCGTCGAATCCGGCGCGAACCAAACGCCGATCCGGATATTCCGATCCCCGATGAGGGAATCAGCCCGGAAGCGGACACGTTCGAGCTGCGGGATGCAATAGACAATGGATTGAAAGAGTTGGCGGAACGAGACCGCATCATTTTACGTTCTCTTTACCTCGAAGGGAAAGAAAAGGACCACATTTGCCAGGAATGGGGAATGAGCGATGCCCAGTTCAGAGTAGTGCTTTTCCGCGCGAAGGAGCGATTTCGCCGCGCTTACAGCACGGAAATGAAACGAAGCGGTGCGAATCAGCACTAGGTAGATGGATGAAGTCATGATTTGCAAAAAAGAACCAATAGAGCGTGAGCAGGTGATCGCGAAGTATCTCTCGCGATCGTTGGGCATCGACGCCGTGGAGGAGTTCGAAGGTCATTATCTCGGCTGCGATGAGTGCTTCGACGAGATGCGGGTAAGCGAGCGGCTGGCGGCCGATCTGCGGGCATCGAATCTTGCATGGAAACAGGCCAGCGGGGTTTCCGTCCTGCAGTTCAAGGCGGCAACGGAACTCACCCATTCGGCCCATCGAGCTGGAAGAACTGAGGCGTGAAGTCCTGGAACAGAGCGACAGCCGGGTCATCATCGACCTGAGCCGGGTCACCCGCATCGATAGCGCGGGGCTCGGGCAGCTGATGAGCTGCTACTCGCACCTGGTCAAGAACCGGGGCGCCCTGAAGATGATTAACCCCGCGCCGGAAATCCTGAACCTGCTGAATATGACGGGACTGAGCACGCTGATCCCGACATTTCACGATGAGCAGGAAGCGCTGAACAGCTTCGACAACTGACTACCACTTCAGGCGCAGGTCACGCCAGGCCCGGCGCGGCGCGCCAGCAACCGGCGTTGTCAGGAACGAAAACGGCGTCGTATTCGTTATCCTTCATATAGTGCCCGAATACGCCATCGAAACCGAGGGCTTGACCAAAGTTTTCCGCGGCCGGTTTTCCAGCCGGGAACTGCGCGCGGTTGACGATATCTCGCTGCGCGTACCGGTGGGATCGACTTACGGCCTGCTCGGCCCGAACGGCGCGGGCAAGACCACGTTCGTCAAGATGCTGCTCTCCTCCACGCATCAGACGGCCGGACGCGCGCTCGTTTTCGGCCGCGACAGCCGCCAGGCGGAAGCTCGCCGCCCCATCGGTTATCTGCCCGAGAACCATCGTTTCCCCACCTACATGACCGGCTGGGACATGCTGGATTTCTACGGCGCGCTCTCGGGCATGGAAACGACGGCGCGGCGAAAACGAATTCCGGAACTGCTGGAACAGGTCGGCCTCGATCAGCGCGCCCACAATCTGCGCCTGGGCAAATATTCAAAGGGCATGCTGCAGCGCGTCGGGCTCGCTCAGGCCCTGATTCATTCGCCGAAACTTCTGGTGCTCGATGAGCCCAGCGACGGCGTCGATCCCGTGGGCCGCAAGCATATTCGCGACGTTCTCCAGGCACTGGAACAAAAGGGCGTGACGATCTTCCTGAACTCGCATCTTCTGGCCGAAGTGGAGCTGTTCTGCCGCGAAGTTGCAATCATCCGGCATGGGAAGCTCGCGCTTTCCGGGACCGTCCAGGAACTGACCAGCGGCAGCGGCTACCGCATCGAGGGTCTCCACGTGCCGGAAAAACTGGAAACGGAACTGCGGGCCGGCGCCCGCTCGTTCGCGGCCAATAACGGATCGCTCAGCCTGCTTTTCGGCACACGCGAGGAAGCGAATCATGCAGTCGATCTCCTGCGCGCGGGAGGATGCGAAATCGAATCCATGGGACGCACGCGGAGCACTCTCGAAGAAGTCTTCATCAAAACAGTGGAGGCTCCGCAATGAAAGTGACACTGGCTTTGATCCGTGACACGTTCCGCGAAGCCTTCGCCCGCCGTATCTTCTGGGGCTTCTTCGCATGCTGCAGCGCGCTGCTCCTTTTCCTGATGTTCATCATGCGCGTGGACGTGGTTCAGGGAGCCATCGCGACCGTCACCATCTTCGGCCGCAACACTCCGGGCACGGACGTGCAGAAGCTGGTTCATCAGACGCAGGGTGTGATCGCCATGATTCTGTACTTCGCCGGCATGGCTCTCTCGTGCTTTGCATCCGCCGGGCTTGTTTCCGCGGTATTCGAACAGGGGCGGGTCGAATTACTGCTTTCGAAACCGGTCTCGCGCGCTCATCTCCTGCTGGGGCGTTACACGGGCAATGTGCTGGTTATCGCGGCCAATATTCTGTATCTCGTGCTCGGGTCGTGGATCATCTTCGGCGTCAAGACCGGTGTGTGGGGGTCGGGATTCCTGTTGTCCAGCGTCTGCACGATTTTCGTTTTCTGCGTTCTGCTCGCGGTGATCGTGCTGGTCGGGGTTTTGTGGGACAGCGCCGCCATCGCAATTATGGTGACGTTCGCCATCATGATCGTCACGCCGATCCTGGCGCAGAAGGCCACGATCGAGAGGCTGCTCAGCTCGGAGTGGTCGCGGGATGTGGTGCGCGTTCTTTATTACGCGCTGCCGAAAACTTCGGACGTGAGCGTCGTCATCTGGAATCTCAATCTGAACCAGCCGGTCGGAAGCTGGATGCCCGTCTGGAGCACGGCGCTATTCGGCGTCGTCGTGCTCGGCCTCGGACTGTGGCGATTCCAGCGGAGGAGTTTTTGATGCGTCCGGCAGCGATTGCGTTGACTCTTTCAGCCGTTACGGTCGTCTTCGCGCAGGCCCCCGCCGTACACCCGGCGGTCGATAATGTGCTCGAGCGAATGGTGCCGCCCGGTTCCACCAGCCTCGTTGGCGCGCGCATGGACAGGATCAAGGGGACCGCGTTCTACCACAAGTTGCTGGAAGCCCAGACTCTGCCCCAGGTGGACGAATTCGCCCGCGACACGGGCTTCGATCCGCGCCGCGACGTGCGCGAGCTCCTTTTTGTCGAAACGCCACAGGGCAGCGTGATGCTCGCGCGCGGGACATTCCACCTGAACTCGGCCGGCTTTAAGGGCATGCAAAAAACACGGCACGGCGAATACGAGATCCTCGGGACCGGCGCGGGCGGCTTTTGTATTCTCGATTCGACTCTCGCGGTGGCGGGCGACGTTCCCGCCATCGAAGCGGCGCTGGACGAGTGGAAGTCCGGGACGCATACGGCCGCGAAACCGCTGCTGGAGCGAGCCGCTGGCATGAGCCCGGACGCCCAGTTCTGGGGAGTTTCCACCGGCTTTGCGGGATTTCTGGCGGATCATCCTCCCGGCGTCGGCTCGGGCCTCGATTTCTCCAAAATCTTCCGCGGGTTGGAAGACACGTCGTTTCAAGCGGACGTTGCCACTGGCCTGCGGGCCGAAGTTCGCGGGATCACCGCGAACGAGAAAGACGCCATAAACCTGCGCGATGCGGTCCGCGGAATGGTCGGGCTTGGGCGGCTGCAGGTCCCGGAAAATCAGTCGGAACTGCTGCGCGTGTGGGACGGAATCAGCGCCGAGCAACAGGGCAGGTCGATCGCCATACGGGCTGACATCCCGCAGGATTTGTTTGACAGGCTGATCCGGATGCTGAGTTCGGGCCCCGCAGGCCCGCGGCATGTAATCTGAATCGGAAAAGCCGACCGATCAGGACGAAACTGACGTTTCGAGTCTCGTGCACCCGTCCCGACGCTGCTATCCTGAAAACTGACAACGTTCCGGTTCGCCGCAGGAAGAACCGAACACAATTGATGCAGCATTTTTCCGAACTCAATCTTTGCTCCGCGTTGCGGAACAACCTCGATAAGAACGAATTCGTCACTCCAACGCCCGTCCAGGCGCAGGCCATTCCGCCACTCATGGAAGGCCGCGACGTCGTGGCGACCGCGCAGACTGGCACAGGCAAGACTCTGGCGTTCTCGATTCCGGTGATTGAAGCTCTCGCCGCCGTTCCCCGCACCAAAACAATAAAAGTCCTGATCCTCAGCCCCACACGCGAACTTGCCATTCAGATCGATGCGGCATTCCGGCAACTCGCCCACGGCATGCGCATCCGCACCGCCGTGGTTGTGGGCGGCATGAGCGAGACCAACCAGTTGCGCGATATCCAGGCCGGGGCCGAAGTGGTGATCGCGACGCCGGGCCGTCTCTGCGACTATCTGGAACGGCGGCTGATCGATCTTTCCGGCGCCGCCACTGTGGTTCTCGACGAGGCCGATCGGATGCTCGATATGGGCTTCCTGCCCTCTCTGCGCATCATCCTCGATAAGCTTCCGGCGAAACGCCACACAATGCTTTTCTCAGCGACGATGGAGCAATCTGTGGCGGGTCTGGTCGCAAGTTACGTGCACAATCCGGTGCGGATCGCGGTGGAGGCGTGCGCACAAACGGCCGGCCGGATCGATCTCTTCTGCTACGAAGTCGCTCAGGGCTCCAAGTTTGATCTCCTCGAGCATCTGCTGAAGAACGAGAAGGGTTCTTTCCTCGTCTTCGTGGCCACCAAAGAGGGCGCCGACAGGCTCACGAAATTTCTGGAGCGCGGGAAACACAAGGTGGCCTCGATCCACGGCGACCGCTCGCAGAGCCAGCGGAACGAAGCGCTGCAGGGCTTCAAAGACGGTGTTTACCGTGTACTGGTCGCCACCGACGTGGCGGCGCGCGGGATTCATGTGGATGACATCGCGCATGTCGTGAACTACGATTTGCCGCAGGAGGCGGAAAACTTCATTCATCGCGTCGGACGCACGGGCCGCGCCGGCGCGCGTGGCGCCTCCTGGACCTTTGTGACTCCGCTCGAACGCTCCGATGTGCGCAACTATGAGCGCGCACTGGGGATTCAGGTGCAATATCGCGAACTGCCGTCGCTGCCGCGGCCCATCGGGCTCGTGACGGATGTGCAGGCGTTTCTGGCTTCGATGAGTACCAGCCAGCCGTCGGGCAACGGGCCGAAGCCGACAACGACGAGAAGCTTCTCGGGCAGCCGCCGGCGTCGCTGAATCCTCTTTGTTCCTCCGCACCGGGGCTATCCAGGGATACGATATGGAGGCCGTACGAATGGCCAAACTGATCTACGCTACGCCAACATCGCTCGATAGCTACATCGCGGACGACGGCAACTTCGGTTGGTCGGCGCCGGACGATGAGGTATTTGCGTTCATCAGCGACGTTCTGCGCCCCATCGGCACCTATCTCTATGGACGCAGGACGTACGAGACGATGGCTGTCTGGGAGACCCCGGACGCCATTCCCGGTCTGAAGCCGGCCATGCTGGACTTCGCGCGGATCTGGCAATCGGCCGGCAAGATCGTCTATTCCAGATCGCTCGGGACCGTCGTTACACCAAAAACCCGTCTCGAGCGGGAATTCGACGTGCAGGCGGTTCGCGATTTGAAAGCCCAGGCGCATGGCGATGTTTCGATCGGTGGTCCGACGCTCGCGGCACACGCGATCCGGGCCGGGCTCGTCGACGAGTATCATCTGTTCGTCGTGCCTGCTATCCGTGGCGGCGGCAAACGGGTCCTGCCCGGTGAAGTATCCGTAAAGCTGGATCTTCTCGACGAGCGCCGGTTTGCGAGTGGATGGGTCTGTCTTCACGATCGGACGCGGGCCTGATTGCAGATGAGGCCAGCATCGCGCCTGCATCGTTGCCCGCCCATCACCTCCGGGACATTGGGCCGAGCACTCAGCCCAAATCCCTTCGCAGGCAACGCTGGAGGAGGAGATTGAATGCATCCAGCACGTTCGCGCCGGGGACGAGCAGGCGGAAAAAGCCCGGAAGCGCTTGGTAGAGGCCAATCTCCAGCTGGTGGCCACAATCGCGGAACGTTATCCGCGCGATAAGATGCACCTGCTGGACTTGATTCAAGAGGGGAACCGCGGCCTGCTGCCTGCAACTCAGACGTTGGGCGAGACCGGGGTGGATAACTTCCCGATTCACGCTACGCCCTCGATCGAGCGTGCAATCTCGGAAGCGTTTGCCACCACTCGCTTGAAGATGATCCCGCCTCACCTTATGTGAGGTCGATGCCGTTATGAATCACCAATCACCGCGTAGATGCAGACGCAAATTTACTTGAGGACGATTAGAACGTGTCCCTTCTTGTGTCCCGCCTCCGCATGCCGGTGAGCCTCGGCGATCTCATCCAACGAATATCGACGCTCAATGACCGTTCTGAGTTTTCCAGCCTCGATCAGCTCTTTCAGAAATAAAAGCCTCTCGGTAATTTCTCCAGTCTTGGCTGTGCCGACGACCTTCGCGGCGCCCGTTGCCGACGCCCACATCCCGCCCAGCAGATTCCCCAGATGATACGCACCGCTGTCCCGAGAGTTCCCTGGCGGCCAATTGCCGAATGTCTCGGACGATTGAGCCCGGCTAGTCGCCCGCAGCGAGACGTTGCGGAAGCAAGGTGAAGTGGACCGGATCACGACGGCTGTTCGGTCGCCTGATGCCCGCGAGGGTCGCGAGCTTATCGACACTGACGCGCTTCCGATTCAGGCGCGCACTGCGGGGCATGGCCACAGCCGCGTCAAAAGCGAGTCCGAGCGCATGGTCGGAAGCCGGGACTGGTTGCTGTCTGGCGAGCAGTTGATGGCGTCTGAATTCGGCGCCTACTTCCTCGCGCAGCGCCTGGCAGCCGACGGTCCGGTTGTTGCGAAGCTCCTTCATCCACTTGACCCAGACATCGTGGAGATGGGCCTGATAGGCGGGCGGACGGTAAGCGGATTTCAGCTCGAATGTCCCGCCTGACGAGGTCACCATCTCCCGAAAAATGTCCAGCGCCTGAGCCGTGTCCGGCATGAGGCCCTCGATGTCGGCGGGGACGGATTCGGCATTGTTCTCAAATGTCAGGGCTTCGGGGTCCTCGATCTCCGGGAGCGGCGCCACTTTGCAGCCTGCCAGCATCTGCACGCGGCGGACGGCTCTCAATTCCGCCTCCAAAATCGCCCGCGAAATGGCATGGTCCGAAAAAATCGGCAGTGGCTCCTCTTCCACGGGTACGGTGGCCGTGACGGAAGGCAGGGCGTCGGCCGCGCACACGCACGTGCAAATGATCGAAGAAAGAAAGACTTGCCTGACGATCCGATACAAAACGATTCAATACTCCCGTGGGCTGGGCGGCCCGTCGATCTGGACTAAACCTCACACTGTAACACCTGCGGATGTATGGGGTCGAACTCAGTGGGCGGCTACGATCACCCACCGGCGAAAAATCGTGTTGACGATTTTTTCAGAAAGGTAGGCGTGCATATCCCGAAATCCAAAATCATGTCGGTTCGGATGGTTCCTGTTTCCGGGCCGTCCGCCCTCCTTTCCGGCAGGGTGTAGCCTGTTGCTTATGGGGCGGGCGCCGGTCGCAAAAGCAACTTCGGCCGAGATCATCACGATCGACGGCCGCGAGGTTCGCGTAACTAATCCCGACAAGCTTTATTTTTCCCGCGAAGCTCAGGTCTCCAAGCTCGACCTCGTACGCTACTATCTCTCGGTCGCCCCCGGGGCCGGCATCCGCGATCGTCCCATCGTTCTGAAACGCTTCGTCGACGGCGCGGAACATCCCGCCTTCTATCAGAAGCGCGCCCCGGCCGACCACCCCGACTGGCTCCGGGCCGTCACCCTTGCCTTCCCCTCCGGCCGCACCGCTGAAGAACTGGTCGTCGATGATCCCGCCGGCCTCGCCTGGATCGTCAACCTCGGCTGCATCGAACTCCACCCTCACCCTGTGCGTTCGCAGGATCTCGAACATCCGGACGAACTCCGCGTCGATCTCGATCCCGGACCCGGCGTCCCTTGGTCCGACGTCTGCTCGGTAGCCCTCGAAGTGCGGAATTTTCTTGGAGAAGCCGGGCTGCGGGGCTGGCCGAAAACAAGCGGGTCCCGCGGGATGCACGTCAACATTCGCATTGAACCCCGCTGGACCTTCACCGAAGTGCGCCGCGCCGCGCTGGCTTTATCAAGAGCCGTCGAGCGCCGCGCCCCTCGGATCGCCAGTTCGAAATGGTGGAAAGAGGAACGTCACGGCGTCTTCCTCGACTACAACCAGAACGCCAAAGACCGGACAACCTGCTCCGCTTATTCCGTCCGGCCTCTGCCCGATGCGCGCGTCTCCAGCCCGCTCCACTGGCACGAAGTTCCCGACAGCAATCCCGCCGATTTCACGATCTTCACCGTTCCCAAACGGTTCGCGGAAATCGGAAACCCGCACGAAAACATGGACGCTGCGCCAGGGTCCCTCGACAAACTCCTCGACCTCGCCGCACGCGATGAAGCAGAAGGACTCGGCGATGCTCCATGGCCGCCGCATTTCCGCAAAATGGAAGGCGAGGGAAAACGCGTAGCTCCCTCCCGCGCCCGCGATGCCGTTCAAGCGAAGCCAAAGCGCACCAGGATGCCCCTGCACGTAGTCGCCAATTCAGCCGACAAAGAAGCCGCGCTCGCCGGACTGGAACGCTGGAAGCACCGCCATCCCGAAGTCGCCGGATATCTCGCTGTCGACGACGTACTGGTCGATTCCATGCGCGGCAGATCGTCCACCTGGACGCGCATCCGCGTGAATCTGCGGAACGTGCCGGAACAACTCCGGCCACTCGAAGAAGCGCCCGACCCGAATGACGATCCGACGCGGGAGTGGCGTAAAAAGCCCCTACCTGCCGATTCCGAAAATCTGCGATAGCTCGTGCGCGGGAACAACCTCGAGCTGAGCCCAGGTGCAGTCCGCCGGTTTCTTATCAAAACGCCAGCGCCGGAATTGCGCCACATGCCGGAACCGGGTTCCCTGCATGTGGTCATAAGCGACCTCGACCACCAGTTCCGGTCGCAAAGGCTCCCAGGAAAGATCCTTGCCCTGGCTCCAGCGGCTCTGGCCGCCCGGCGTTCTGCGTGCAGTGCCGCGCTGCCCGGTCTCCGCGGCATCCGGCGCCCACTCCCGCCAGGGGTGACCTGCCAGAGCATTTTCCCGGTAAGGCTGCAGGAACTCCGCCAGCTCCAGACGCTTCGCCGCCGAAAAGCTCGAGCAGACGCCGACGTGCTGCAAAGAGCCCCGATCCTCAAACAGACCGATCAGAAGCGAACCGACCTGCGTCCTGTCTCCCGTCTTATGCCACCGAAAGCCCGCCACTACGCAATCGCAATCGCGTTCATGTTTGACCTTCAACATGACGCGCTTATCAGGCTCGTAAGTTCCGGAGGCGGGCTTGGCGATCACGCCATCGAGGCCCGCACCCTCAAAGCGCCGAAACCAGTCCGCAGCCATCGCCGCATCGGTCGTCGCCGGGGTGAGATGAATCGGAGGAACCACCCCTGCAAGCATGGATTCCAGCGTCTGCCGGCGCGTCGTAAATGGTTCACTGCAAAGATCGCGCGGTCCCGAAGCGAGAACATCGAAAAAAACGATAGACGCCGGGGTCTGCTGCGAAAGAAGCCGAACCCGCGAGGCTGCCGGATGCAGCCGCAGCTGCAACTGATCGAAATCGAGGCCGTTATTATGCGCGATCACGATTTCTCCATCCAGCACGCACTGCGACGGCAGAGTCGAAAGCAGCGGGGCGATCAATTCAGGGAAGTACCGGTTGAGCGGCTTCTCATCCCGGCTCTGAATGAAAATCTCATCCCGGTCGCGGAAAACAAGCGCCCGAAAACCATCCCACTTGGGTTCAAAGATCCAGTCGTCGCCGGCCGGCAGCGCCGCAACCCGTTTGGCAAGCATTGGCAGGACCGGCGGATTCACAGGAAGGTTCACGAGCTCATGTTATCCGGTCTTCAACGGCCCGGCGGCCTTGTAATTATCTCGGGGTCG
The DNA here is from genome assembly GCA_963764845.1 of Terriglobia bacterium. GTDB lineage: Bacteria > Acidobacteriota > Terriglobia > Bryobacterales > Bryobacteraceae > BOG-234. The sequence goes on from CAVXUE010000006.1 coordinate 340,528, forward strand.
TGGATCGAAGCCAGATATTGCGGCATGTCTTCTCCTTGTAATCGTCGCTCAGGCGGGCTTCTCTGCCCGGCCTTCACTACAGCGACGAACGGCCAGGCCGGAATTCTCCATCGCAGGAAATCTATCGGTTGTTTTCGCCGCTCTCATCGCCGAATTTGATTCGTGTGTCGGTACCGAATTCCGCAATCCGATACGCGCTGTACTCCGCTTGATTCGTTGTGTCGCCCTGCTTCATCCGGAAACGCACCCGGCTGTGCGCCGGCAGACTGAGTGCGCGCCCCGCCACATCGAACGACCTGAAATCGACCGTCACCTCTGCCCCGGTATACTCCGATTCGCGCGGAATCCCGTTGCACTGAATCTCCACCCACGCCAGCGCGCCCGTCGCCGGATCGGCAGAGAGCAGCCCTTTGAATGGGACGCGCACCGAACCCGTCGCCTCGGTCAGGAGAAACCCTTCCGGGATAGCCGCCTGAAACGCATACAGCGATAACGCTCGGCCGTTTGCCCTGCCCGCACGCACCCAGCGTAGCCGCGCATCCGCCCGCGGATCGACCAGCGCCGCGAGAAACTCGGTGCTCGCGCCGAGCGATGCGTTTTTTAGCTGCTCCCGCCAATCGGGCGCGGTGCGCTTTTTGTTCGGCTCATACTTTCCGCCGAGCAGGCCCAGGGCCTGCACCGAATAGAGCTTGTACTGGTGGGTGTCGCAGCTGTTTTCGCGCGTTGATGTGCTTTCGGCGCCTGCCATCCGGATCGTCTGCCGCGTCCTTTCGGTGCAGGTGATTCGCGGCAGCTGATCAAGATAGGTGCGGATTCTGTCCCGAATTCTGCCGATCTCCGTCGCCGTGTCCGGAGCAGTTTGTGCCGAGGCCACACCCGCCACACCAATCGCCACGGCGAATAGCCAACCCGCGCGCATTTATTTCCCCGTCACTGATTCTTATCGGCCTCAAACCGAATCGTTGAGTCGGCGCTGAACTTGCGATAGTTCGAGTACTCGGCCTCGTACCACGCAAAACCCCTCGTCATCTGATAACGCAGCGAATAGTGCGCCGGAAGAATGGACTCGTGGCCGGCCACCTGCTCGGGTTTGTAGTCCAGCGTGAGGAAGGCGTTGATGTACCGGGATTTGTTGGGGATGTCCCGAGGGGTGATCTTCATTTCAATGCGCACAACCGTGAGAGTTTCGAGATCGGCGTAAACCAATCCCTGGAAAGGCACCTGTATCGTTTGTTTGGTTTCGGTAAGCGTGTAGCCTTTCGACTGAGGAACGCGGTAGGAAAAAACATAAACCGGGCGGCGATCCAGCGCCGTCGGACGTTCCCATTTCAGGTTGGCGGATGTCTGCGGATCAAAAATGATTTCGAGGATGCTTCCGAATTCGCCGCGGGAAGGGGCGCCGCGCCGCTGTTCGGGGCTGTCGGCAGCCACTGGATGGCCATTCAAGCTCAAAACCCGGCGAGTCTCACGGTGATCCACGAAGCTGATCTGTTCTTCGATGAGATCCCCGCCCCCGCGCAACTGGCCAAGGAATGCACCTTGGACCATCTGCCGGGTCCGTTGAGTACAGATGTAATTGGGTAATTCCTTCGTGTAGCTCAAGGCGTGGTCGCGGACCTTCTCGATTAGGGCCAATTGCCCGGCGGGAGTTGAGGGGCGCTGGGCGAGCGCGATGCCGGCCCAATAAACCAGCGCAATCAAAATCGTGATTCGCTTCATGCTCTACCTCCTGCTTAGCGGAACGGTGACAGACCCCACTGTCCCGCTGGTTCGGTCCCGCACCACAACGCGAACGGCTCCGGCACTTCCGGCTGCTTCGACGGTCTGACTGGTATCGATACCTTTTTCCAGGAACCCCGCGAATTGATCGTCCGGAATGGCGACCTTCAGGGTCTTTGTAACAACCGTCCCCGCCCCCTCCACGTGGAAAGAGACGTCGATTCCACCCGCGTACTTCGCATCTTCATGTGTCAACTGCAGGTCGCGAACGTTAACGTTCACTCTCACCTGCCATGAGTCAGGATTCGCCTCATCCGGAGATGCCGCGGCAGTGAGTTCCACCTGCAGACTGTCGGCGGCATCCGTCAGCAACTGCTGCAAGGCGGGGTTATCAGTCGCGCTGGCGGCGGCCGACGCAAAATAATTTTGCCGGTAACGAAGGGCAATGTCCGGTTTTGACACCGCGACTCTCAGGCTATGCCGGACTCCGTCGCGATCTTCCGGCGCGGGATAGAAGCCCAGTGTGTAGGTAAATTCGCCGTCGTCCGCGGCGGCCTGAATCAGCTTCTCAAGGGCGTTGTCATTGGCGAACGCCAGGCCGCCCGTCATGCCCGACAGCAAGCCCATCGTGTCGCGGCCGAAGGGCGCGGGGAAACGCCCTTCGCCGATCATCAGAGCCTGTATCTGTTCCTGGGTGTGCACGCCGCCGTACTCGGCATTGGCGATGTTAGTCTGCCCCTGCAGGGCGCCAGCCACGCCGCGCGGATCGACGGCGTAGAGCACCACGCCGGCGTCGTTGAGTTTACGGCCGGCCTCCGCCATGTCCGGTGTGAAATCGAGATAACTCCAGTGAAGGGGGAACGCGGTACTGATCCAGATCAGACTCTTGCGCCCGGGCACGTTTGCCAGATGGCGGCCGGCCTGCTCCAGTACCTGTCTTGTATCGAGTTCGCGGATTCTTATGAGGAGCGCGGTAAACTCATCGGCCGCCGAATGACCGCCATTGCCTTGTAATCCGCTTACTTCCGGGGAGCGGAAGTCCGGGTCCTGTGCTTTGAGACTGTCAGCGGCGCGGCTCAGCAGTTCGCTGTCGCTGGTAATTTCCTGGACGACCTTGAGCAATCCGTCTTTCCCAAAGGCGTAAATGCCAGTCCTGTCCCTCGGATCGCGGGTCGCAATGAACTTTGCGATGCGCTGGATGGCGAAGGCCTGGTCGGACTGCGGCGTGTTTCTCTGATCCAAAAACACGACAACCGTATTGCCCTGCCGGTCCGCTCGCTCCGCACGGTTCGAGACTTCGCCTGCCGGAAGCGGTGCAGCACCTACGCTGGAGCCCACGACAGGAGGAGGCGTAACCCGGCGCGATTGCACCGAAAAAAACGCGATCTTCCGCGGTTTGCCATTGTCGAGCAGAATGAAATCGTCTTTGGTCAGCCCGGTCGCGGACGCGCCATTCCGGCGGGCGACCACATCCACCTCCACAAGTTTGGTTCCGGCGCGGAATGTCGGCGTAGGCGTGTCGTTCTGCGCGATGGCTTGAGCGGCGGCATTCGCCACCACGAAAACCGGAAGCATCGCAGCGCGCGTCACTTCATCACCTTTTTGCCGGGCAATATCCGAAATCTCTGTCACTGGAGATCGAAGCATTCTCGGCAGGTCTGTCCACACGCAGGATCAACCAGTGATTCCCGGCTGACACACCCGCATGAATCCAGAGGCGCGGTTCGTTCTTGAATGTGCTGACGATTTTTCCATCGATCAGCGCCACACCGGACGCACCGGGAGGCGCAAAATCAAAACGCAGTATTGGTTGTAACGAATTATCCGGAATGTCACGACGTGCCGTGATGCAGAAACTGTACGCGCCAACAACGCCGGAACCTGTGGCGTCCACCCGGGCCAGAGCCACATCGCTCTGCACAAGCGCTTGCAGCGAATACGAATCCGCGGGAAATTTTGCGGGGAATGGCCGGCTGCGCGCAACCGCGGTGACGCATGCCCAAAACGAAGCCGCTGTCAGCAGGACGGCGACAAACACCAGCGCCGGGTTCGGCGATCGTTCCGTCAGAAGCTGAAACGAAGGGTCACCGGTTACGGGATTGGCCACCAGGAGTCGGGTATTCGGGGCCTTGCTGTATTCGCGGGGCAGGGATATGACGAAATCCACGAGCAGATCAATCCATAGACGCAACCCGCGAAGAAATCCTTTTTCATCACGAGCGCGATCAAGAACCAGACGCAACGCTTCGTCACCGTATGCGCGACGGAAATGGTTCGGATAGACCTTTAACAGAAGGCTGTAGAGCTTCTCAGACATCCACCCCTCGCAATATGCGTTTCGCGCGTGCAATGCGGAGCGTCTGCGCGAGCGATTCCACCTCCGCCCGGACGAGCTTGAGACCAGCGGATGTCAGCCGGTAATAACGACGGCGATCCGCACTATCCTTCGGGCCGGAGCTGCCGGAGCTGTCTTCAAGGAGCTCCTCGATAAGATTCGCTTCCAGCAGGGTTCGAAGCGAGCCATACAAAGTCCCGGGCCCCAATCGCACCCGTCCGCATGTCTGTTGCTCAACCTGGCGCATGATCGCGTAACCGTGAAGATCTTCACCGGCGAGGGCCAGAAGGATGTTGAAGGCCGCCGAGGGCAGTGGGTCCAGCTTTCGTTTTGGCATAACGAATTACGATATATCGATAAACGATTATCAAATACGTGCGTCCTTGTCAAGCCCGATTGGTTTATCGCCGGCGAATGGCTGACAGCCGATCCGCGCGGAGGCGCCGGTGGCGTTGCTCGCTGATTGACATCAAAGCGCGTTGGCGTGCAGGGGCGTGGGGGATCCCCGGCGCAGCGAGCGCCGGGTGGTCCGGCAGGGCGTTGCCGAGGAGCACAATCGGCAGCTCGCGCATCCGCGCGATTCACTCTTTCTTATCTTCGGCTTTCTTTTCTTCCTTCTTTGGCTTTGGCGGCGTGGCCTTTTGTGTCGGGGGAGGAGGCTCTCGCTGCGGCTGGGCTTGCGGGCGAACCGGCGGCTCACTACGCGGTTGCGCTACTGGCGCAGGCGCCGGGCGTGCAGGGGTTTCCGGGAGCGGCCGAGCGCTGGGCGCAGCGGGTTGAGCCTGCTCCCGAGCCGGAGGAGCGGGGCGCGCCGCGGGCGGAACCTGTTCACGTGCCGGAGGAGCGCTGGGCGGGAGGGGCTGTGCCTGCTCACGCGCTACCGGAGCGGGGCGCGGCGTTTGGGCGGCGGCCGGAGCAGGTTGAGTCTGCGCACGCGCGGGAGGCGTTGGCTCGACCGGCTGCCTTGCCGGAAGCGCATTTTGCGCCGCGGCCGGAACGGGTTGGGACCGCGGCGTCTGGGCTGGCGCCGGTTGCGGAGCTTTTTGTGGCTGCGCCGGGCGCTGCGCCAGCGTAGGAGCCGGACCGGTGCGTACAACCGGGGTGATCGCATGAACCTGTGCCGTATCGATCGCCTTGACCTGCATGCGTGCGGGGGCGGGGCCCTGACTGGCGGTCTGTGTGCGCAAGGTCTGGAGTTGAGCCCTGACAACCGGGGTCCCGGGATGCTGCTGCAGCATCTGCTGCTGCGCGGCAAACGGCACCGGGGGCGGAGGTGGAGCGAGCTTGGCAACCACCGGACGGCTGGTCAGCGCCGCGGGGGGCGCGGCGGCTTTACGGCCACTGGAATTCGCCACTACACTCTGCGGCTGCGGCGCAACTTTCGGGGCCGCTCCTATTACCTGGGCTTGGCGAATCTGCTCGGCGTTCACTGGAACCGCAGCGCGCTGGACGGGCTGAGCCGATACGAACGAATTCTGCGGCACCGCCACAACGGCGCTGCGATTCACATAGTTGATGTTGGTGACGTTGACGTTCGTGACATCGATGTTCGTGATTCGGGTGTTCGTGACGTTCACTTGTCGGACATAAGCCGGCGACACCTGGTACGAGGGATAATAAGCTTCCTTGGGGCCGAGCGGGAACCAGCCGACGAGGCCTCCTCCACCTCCGCCAATGGAGACGCCGACGCTGAACCCTCCACCACCGACGAATGCGACCAGCGCGGGAGCATAGTAAACGCGCGGCGCAACCGCGCCAGGGTACCATCCCCAGCTGTCGTTTGCATAGGCCCAGCGTCCATAGTGGAACGGCGCGAAGCCCCAGGGCTCATCATCCACCCAAGTCCAACCCCAAGGCTCGATCCAGGCCCAGTGGCCGTCATGATACGGGGTCCAGCCCGCCGCGACGCGCGGAGTCCATACCGGGCCATCCGCAGTGTTCCGCCAATCGCCATTGGCGTTCAGGTCTTCATACCCGACCATGTCGGGAGAAACATACTGGGGCGGAGGGACATCTTCCATGCGATCCCTCGTAACGACAAAAGCATCGAAATCGTCCGGCTGGCTCACGGCCTGAATATCAGGCGGGTTGCCGGAGTCGTCGAAATAGGCGGTCTGGCCGGAATGAACGGGAAAACTTTGGCCGTTGGCGGTCACTTCAATGTCACCGGCGCGAACAGTGACCATCGTGGCGTTGCGGGAAGCATCGGTGTCGATACGGTATTCACCTGTACGCAGGAAGGTCACCGCGCCGTTCGGCGTGTCGACTTCCCAGGATTCGCTGTCAAACAGGTGCCGTACACGCAGGCTCAGACTGCCCGCGTTAATGCTGGTCTGCACGACGTTGTCACTCAGGTTCACGAACTGGAAATTGGTTCCCGAGTTCAGACGGATGGAGTTCTGACCGATCCGGAGAACGGCGCGCGCGCCGCTATCGGAATACAGATTATCGCCTGTGGTCATCGGGTAATTCAGCGATGCGTCGGCCCATTGATCCACGCTGGCGGGCTCGAACGATACGGGGCCGTTGAGCTAGGCGATTCGGGCGACACGCGAGGGGGGATCGTCCTGAGCTGTCGCGATTCCCGCAACGAACAGGAGTACGGCCAAAGGCTGCACACGCAACATCAAATATCTCATCTGCAAACGAGCAGCACGCCGAGGACCATTGTTGCGGTGACGTGGCGCGAGCGTGACTCCGCGCGGGGACGGAACCCGGTTGGGGCGAGATCATAGGGGAATGAGAGAATCACGGTCTTCTTCCAGACGCTCGTTCATCCGGGTTACCGCGGGGGCTGCGGCAGCGGCTATCGCGGCGGCTGGCCGGGCACAACGCGGGGAGACAGCGAAGCCATCTGGCAGGGTTCCGCCATCGATCGCGATCTCTCGCGTCCATGGCGAGCCAGGCTCGGCCTTTCACAGTGCGTGAGCGCCAGGTCCGTCTGGAAAGGGCCAGGAAGCTGATGGCTGTGGAGAAAATTGACGCTATCGTGCTCTCCGGTGGTGCATCGCCGGCTTATTTCGCCAACATCCAGTTCGGCGGGGGAGAGCGGCTGTGGGCACTGGTCATTCCAGCGAAGGCGAGGCCATTTGTTGTCTGCCCGGCGTTTGAGGAGGATCGTGCGCGGGAGTTGCTCGCGGACTCGCCACTTGCGCGCGATGCCGATATCCGCACTTGGGAAGAAGACGAAAGCCCTTACAGGAAGCTCATTCAGGGTCTGAAGGACCAGGGCGTGACCAGGGGCCGGGTTGGCATTGAAGAAACGATCAAGTTCGTCTTCGCCGATGGGATCGCGCGCGCCGGTGCACCGGCCTTTCAAGTGGTCAGCGCCACCCCGGTTACCGCCGGTTGCCGGATGATCAAAGATGCCCATGAGATCGAATGCCTTCGCCTCGCCGGACAGGCAACAGTTCGCGTCTATGAGGCTGTTTACAAGGCGCTGGAGGAGGGCATGACGCAGCGAGGATGTGATTTCGCTGGTTCAGTCCGGCTACGAGCGAATCGGATTTCCCGGCGAGGCCAGCCTCAATGTCGGCGAGTACACTGCATCGCCTCACGGATCGCGGCTGCCGCAAACGATACGCGAGGGTTCGATCATCATGCTCGACGATGGATGCTCCGTCGAGGGCTATACTTCCGACATCACGCGGACGTTTGTTCTGGGAAAGCCGACGGACAAGATGCTTCAGGTTTTCGAGATCGTGCGGCGAGCGCAGAAGGCTGCGCTCGACGCGGCAAGACCTGGGGCGCCAAATGAGGCTGTGGACGCGGCGGCGCGCAAGGTGATCGTGGATGCCGGTTACGGCCCGGGTTTCAAATACTTCACGCATCGGGTCGGCCACGGGCTGGGCATGGAGATGCACGAATGGAGCTACCTCATAAAGCGCGACATGTATGGCTGGCCGGCGCGTCCCACACTCCAGCCCGGAATGGTCTTCAGCGATGAACCGGCTATTTATATCCGCGGTGAGTTTGGCATCCGCCTTGAGGACGATCTGCACGTAACGGAAAGCGGGGCCGAACTTCTAACGGCGCCCAGCCTATCGCTCGAACATCCCTTTGGGTAAACTCACCGTGTTCGGACTGGAGGAGAATCAATCATGCGACATCAAGTTCTGGCCAGCCTGCTGATCGCGGGGTGCCGTCTCGCCTGCGGACAAAGCAGCAGCGAATTTGAGGTGGCTTCGGTCAAGCAGCTCGATCAGACGGTACAACCCGGCAGACCCGACCTTTCCTTCGTCGGGACGTCGGGCAAGCCATTCCACATTGCAGGCCACCGCGTCGGCGTGAGAGGCACCCTGCGTGCCCTGATTGCGGATGCATACGGCCTCAAAGAATACCAGGTCTTGGCTGCTCCGCAGTGGGCCGACACTTTGATCTATGAGATTACGGCCACGACGCCGGGGGATGCCGAGGCCACGCAGGATCAGGTCCGGCCGATGCTGCGGTCCCTGCTGGCCGACCGGTTTCAGCTGAAGGTTCAGCCCGATACAAAGGAACTGCCCGTCTATCATCTCCGACAAGTCAAGAAGAGCAACCTGCTGAAGCCGGCAGGCCCGGATGAAACGTTCAGCTGGAAGCTCTCGCAGACCCCGGATGGAATCCTGCGAAGCAAAGCGACGAGGGAATCGATCGGCGATTTCGTCCAGCTGGTGGGAGTTTCCGCCGATCGGCCGGTGATCGATAAGACCGGCATTACCGGGGACATCGACTACGACATTCTGATTTCGCCACCGGAGGGCAGGGGCCCGGAGGACGTCAATCGGGCTATTATCAATGCCGTGATCGATCAGCTCGGGCTGCGGCTCGAGGCCGCGAAGGATTCGATCGCAATTCTGGTCGTGGACAAGGCCGACAAACCTTCGGCGAATTGAACACAGGCCCGTAAATCGGAAGGCGGGCGTCTTGGTAACGTGGTACCTGGGAGTTTTTCCAACAGTGTCATTTCACCTGAGGACGTACTGCGTCGTCACTATCCTCGCTGCTCAACTCGCCTGCAATACATCCGCGCCATCCGGAAAAGGCCCCGGCCGGGGTGGTTTGCCGCCAACCCCTGTAACCGTGGCGAACGCCGAAATGCGCGATGTGCCCGTGCAGGTGCGCCAGATCGGATCCGTCGAAGCCGGTCTCCGTCATCGCCGTGAAGGCCCAGATCGGCGGCGAACTCACCAAAGTTCTCTTCCGGGAAGGCGACGACGTCCGGACCGGCCAGCAGCTCTTCGAAATCGACCCGCGCCCGTACCAGCAGGCCATCGATCAGGCGCAGGCAGCCATCGCAAAAGATGAAGCTCTCATCGCCCAGGCGCAGGCGAATCTGGCGCGCGATAACGTCCAGACCGCCAACGCGAAAGAGCAGGCGCGAGCGTTACGCCGCCCTCGCGAAGGATGGCCTGATCTCGAAGGATCAGAACTCCACCTATCAGACCACTTTCAATTCGCAGAACGAAGCTCTGCGCGCCGACGAAGCCGCCATCAACAGCGCCAAAGCCTCGCTCAACGTCGATAAAGCCGCGCTCGAAACCGCAAAACTCAATCTTGTCGTATTGCTTCATCACGCTCGCCCATCGACGGGCGCGCCGGCAGCCTTCTCGTGCAGGCCGGCAATCTGGTCAAGGCCAACGACACAACGGCGCTGGTCAATATCAATCAGGTCAGCCCGTCTATGTCACTTTCAGCGTGCCGGAGCAGCTGCTCGGCGAAATTCGCAGCTACAGCAAGGAGCATCCGCTCGCCGTCACCGCCATCATTTCTCCCGAGCGAAGCGTCACGGGCGAGCTCACGTTCATCGATAATTCGGTCGACAACACGACCGGCACCATCAAGCTCAAGGCTTCTTTTCCCAACGCGCGATCGCTCGCTCTGGCCCGGCCAGTTCGTCAACGTGGTGATGACGCTGCGCACGCTGCATGGCGTGACGGTGATTCCGTCGGAAGCCATCCAATCCGGCCAGCCGGGCCAGTTTGTGTTCGTCGTCAAGCCCGACCACACGGTCGATCAACCGGCCGGTCACCCTGGGCCAGATCGATTGAGAACCGGATCGTGGTGGAAAGCGGAATCGCGCCGGGCGACACCGTCGTCACCGATGGGCAGATGCGGCTGATCCCGGGCGCGCCGGTGCGCGTCGTTCAATCCGTCAGACGTGCGCCGCGAAAAAGGAGCCTCCTGATGAACATTTCCCAGTTCTTCATCAGCCGCCCGATCTTCACCACGCTGACCGCGCTCGGCATTCTGCTCTTCGGCATCGTGGCCTATCGGACTCTGCCCGTTGCGGCGCTGCCGAGCGTGGATTACCCCACCATCCAGGTCACCGCCAGCCTTCCCGGCGCGAGCCCGGAGACCATGGCCGCTTCAGTCGCCACGCCGCTCGAAAGCCAGTTCTCCACCATCGCCGGGCATCGACTCGATGAACTCTTCGAGTTCTCTCGGCAGCACTTCCATCACGATTCAGTTCACGCTCGACCGCAACATCGACGCGGCCGCGCAGGACGTCGAATCGGCCATTTCGAAAGCCGGCGGCCTGCTGCCGCCGAACATGCCGCGCCCGCCGTCGTTCAACAAGGTAAATCCGGCCGACCAGCCGATTTTCTTCCTCGGCATCAGTTCCGACACGCTGCCCGTCTACACGGTCGACGAATACGCCGAAACGGTGATGGCGCAACGTATCTCCACCGTCAGCGGCGTCTCGCAGGTGCAAGGTCTTCGGCGGACAGAAATACGCGGTCCGCATTCAGCTCGATCCCGACGCACTTGCCAGCCGCGGCATCGGCGTGGACGAAGTGCAGGCGGCGATCAAGCCAAAACAACACGCAACATGCCGACCGGCAAACTCTACGGCTCGAAGCAGGCGTTCACCATTCAGTCCTCCGGCCAGTTGACCAGCGCCGCGCAGTTCAGGCGCATGATTGTCGCTTACAAGAACGGCAATCCGGTGCGTCTGGAGGAACTCGGCAGAGTGCTCGACGACGTGGAGAACAACAAGGTCACCGCCTGGCTGAACGACTCCCGTACCATCATCCTGGCCATCAACCGCCAGCCCGGCACCAACACGGTCGAAGTGGTCGACAACGTCAGGAAGCTGCTGCCCGCCTTCCGCGCGGCCATTCCGCCCGTCGATCAAGCATGGGAATCATTTTCGACCGCTCCACCGACATCCGCAATTCGATCGACGACGTGAAGTTCACCCTGATGCTCACGGTCTGTCTGGTCGTGATGGTGATCTTCCTTTTCCTGCGGAACATCTCGGCCACCCTGATTCCGGGCGTCGCGGTGCCGCTTTCGATCGTCGGCACGTTCGCGGTCATGTATCTGCTCGGCTACAGCCTGAACAATCTTTCGCTCATGGCCCTCACGCTGTCGGTGGGCTTCGTGGTGGACGACGCCATCGTGATGCTGGAGAACATCGTGCGCCACATGGAACTGGGCGAATCGCGCATGGAGGCCGCGCGCCGCGGTTCGCGCGAGATCGGCTTCACGATCGTCTCGATGACCATCTCGCTCGTCAGCGTCTTCATCCCCGTGCTTTTCATGGGCGGGATCGTGGGCCGCCTGCTGCACGAGTTTTCCGTCACCATCGCGGTGGCGATTCTGGTCTCGGGCTTTGTCTCGCTGACGCTCACGCCCATGCTGGGCAGCCTGTTTCCTCACGCTCGAGCCACGACAAGCGGCACGGCATTTTCTATAACGCGCTCGAGCGCTGTTTCCAGGCCATGAATCACGGTTACGAGCGCTCGTTGCACTTCGTGCTGCGACACCGCTTCGCCACCCTGCTGCTCGCCTTCGCGCTTCTCGGCGCCAGCGTCTGGCTCTTCATCGGATATGCCCAAGGGCTTTCTTCCGAGCACCGACAGCGGTATTCATCCAGGGCATGTCATTGGCCGGCCAGGACATTTCGTACGACTCGATGGTGGATCACGTCACGCGCCGTCAAGAACGTCATGCGAGCACGATCCCAACGTCGATAGCGTTTTCGCATTCGTGAAGGGCGGAAATTCCGGGCAATGTCTTCATGATGCTGAAGACCGCGAAGGACCGCGCCGCTTTCCGCCGATCAGGTGATCCAGGAGCTGCAGCCGAAGCTTCTCTCCGTTCCCGGCATTCAGGCGTTTCTGCAGAATCCGCCGCCCATCACCGATCGGCGGCAACAACACCCAAAGCCCTTATCAGCTCACCCTGCAGGACGCGGATCAGGACGAGATTTATCACTGGGCGCCGATTCTGGTCGAAAAGATCCGCACCCTGCCGGGCTTCATGAATGTCACGAGCGACCTGCAGATCGCGAGCCCGCAGATCAACGTGAATATCGATCGCGACCGCGCGCAGACCTTCGGCGTCACGCCCGATCAGATTCAGAACGCGCTCTTCACCGCTTACGGCACGCGCCAGGCATCCACGATCTACACGCCTTCGAACGAATACCAGGTGATTCTCGAAGTCGAGCCGCAGTATCAGCGCAACCCGGATGCGCTTTCGAAGCTCTACGTCCGCTCCGCGAAGGGCTCGCTCGTCCCGCTCGATTCGGTGGTCAAGCTGGAACGCTCGGTCGGCCCGCTCAGCGTGAACCACTTCGGCCAGTTGCCCGCCGCCACGATTTCGTTCAATCTCGCGCCCGGCTTCGCTCTGGGCGATGCGGCTGCGAAGCATCGACGAAGTCATCCGCGACCTGCGCATGCCGCCCACGCTCGCGCCGCTTTATCAGGGGACCGTGCAGGCGTTCCAGCAATCGTTCAAGGGACTTTCGATTCTGCTGATCGTGGCCATTCTCGTGATCTACATGGTGCTGGGGATGCTCTATGAGAGCTTCATTCACCCCATCACGATTCTGTCCGGGCCTGCCATCGGCCGTCTTCGGCGCGCTGCTGACGCTGAAGATCTTCCACAAGGATCTCGATCTCTATGCCTTCGTCGGCCTGATCATGCTGTTCGGCGTGGTGAAGAAGAACGCGATCATGATGATCGATTTCGCCATCGAAGCCCAGCGCGTGGAAGGCAAGAGCGCGTTCGATGCCATCCATGCGGGCTGCATCCTGCGTTTCCGGCCGATCATGATGACGACCGTCGCCGCGCTGTTCGGCACGCTGCCGATCGCGCTCGGTACCGGCGCCGGCGCGGACGCGCGCCAGCCGCTCGGCCTCGCGGTGGTGGGCGGCCTGCTGTTCTCGCAGTTCATCACGCTTTACATCACGCCCGTGATTTATCTCTATCTCGAAGGCGCGGCGCAGCGCGTGGGCCGCATCCGGATCTGGCGGCGTTCATCGCCCGCGCCGCGGATTTCCGAACCCGTCGCGCAATAGGTTCCCCTGCGTACTTGTTTAATCCGCGGTTCGTTCGACGTCTCGCTCCAGTGCGCGCCGCGTTTGCAGGCGGCGTGCCACCACCCAGCATAGCAACGCCCAGACCGCGCCCGCGGTCCAGCCCGCGAGAACATCGGTAGGCCAGTGAACCCCCAGATAAACACGCGTTACGCCGACCAGAAAACAAATCCCGGCGGCGACCAGCAGGGAAAACGCCTTCACCGATTTCCGCTCGTGCGAACGCGCCAGCAGCGCCCCCAGCGTAAGATAGGTCACCGCCGACATCATCGAATGTCCGCTGGGAAAACTCGTGCTGGAGGCGTAAGCGAGATGCGGAACAATCTCCGGCCGCGGTCGCTGAAACAACTCCTTCAGGAGAATGGAAATGATCGTTCCGCCAACGACCGAGGCGCCTGCGAAATATGCCATGTGCCTTTTCCCGTCGAGCGCCAGAAAAGAAACCGCGGCCAGAGTGATGAGTCCCAGGATCGAGGTGCTGCCGAGGGACGTGATATCGCGCGCGGCTTCTTCCACCCGCACCCCGCCCTTCGGGGACAGGTCGCCGGGCCGGCGCATGGCGAGAAGAACCTCGCGATCGAAGCCGCGCGTCTCACCCTCCCTGACTTCGGTCGCGATCGCCGCAAAGCTCCATACACCCGCGGCGATTCCAGCCAGCACAAGCAGGATGGCCAGTTCATGGCCGCCCAGCCAGCTGAGAAGACGTTTCACACTGGTGGCCGGATCAACGCGTGGCGAAGATGAGCGGTGAGGGGCCGGGCGATTCAACCAGCCGCGCATCTTTGAATCCGCATTCCGAAAGCCAGCCGCGGATTTCCTCGAAGCTGTACGTCCCGCCCGCGTCCGTGTGGATCAGCATATTCACATCGAAAAGCAGCCCCGTCAGAGGCCCGCGGCGATCCGCATTCACCAGAAACTCGGCGATCACGATCGTCCCTTCCGAAGCCATCGCGTCATAAGTCCTCTTCAGCAGTTTGCGGCTGCGTATCTCACCCTCGCTGTGCAGAATGTGGCCCAGCGTGGCGACATTGTAACCCTTGCCGAAATCGGCCGAACCCAGATCGCCGCCGATATAACTGAAGCGGTCCGCGACGCCGCACTGCGCCACCGTCTTCCGCGTAATCTCCAGCACGTCGGGCCAGTCGACCGCGGTCACGGTGACCTGCGGGGATCGTTGCGCGAGCGCGATTCCGAAGACGCCCGATCCCGCCGCCAGATCCAGCACCTTGACCGGCTTCGTGGCTTTGCCGACTCCCAACGCATCGGCTGCCGCCACCGCCGAGCCGTAGTTCATGGCAAACAGGCCGGCCACAAATTCCTCGAAAAACGCCGATCCTTCGCCGCGTTGATTAACCGATTTGATCGGGACGCCCCGTCTGCACCACCTTCGTCAGCCCCAGCCAGTCCGGGAATCAATTGCGTGCTGACGTGTTGCAGGAACCCACCGAAGTATACGGGTTTCGAACTGACCAGGAAAGCCGCGCTTTCGGGAGTCAGCGCGTATCGCCCCGCATCGTCGCGCGTGAGGAACTCAAGGCCGACCAGCGCGTTCATGATCGCCGAGAGCGCCCGCTCCGTGACGCGCGTGACCGCGCTCGTCTCCGCGATTGTTTTCGGACCATCGTCGAGAGCGTCGAAAACGCGGATGCGAACGGCCGCCTCCAGAATCAGAGGCGGAGCGTAGCCCCACGCGTAACGCATGATTCTTTCGGGCGTGGGGTGGGATGCGGGGCTGCTCATGGCTTTATGATCCGATGCAGCCGCTCATCCCGATCGTTTCCGACCAGGGGCTGCCGATCAGCGGTTGCATCTTTTCCCGAAACTCCTTTGTGTAGGAGAGAAAGCACCAAAAGGAACCGCATGAAACCGATTGTATCGGTTTGGAAGGGGCGCGACGATCCTGATGGAGCGCCCCGGCCGTCGCCTTAAATATATTTCGGGAAATTGTGACTCTTACGCCGCGGTCCGCTCTATTGCTAGCGCTTCTTGGGGGCTTTGCCGCCCTTGTCCTGCGTGTAGTGCTGGAGATCCGTATTGCCTTCGATGCAGCCGAACTCCATCTGCTCGTAGGGATGTCCGTCGGACATTTTCGTGGCGAGATTGCGATTGATGTTCCAGCGCGCCGTCCAGGGCTGAGTGTAGATCGAGGGATCTGTAATGGTCGCTTCGTAGACAATGAGGTTCGCGTTCTGCGGAATGAACTTCTCGGTGACGTGAAGCGCATCGGTCTTGAAGTTGCCGGAAGTGTCGAACCAGGTTCTGGTGTCCTGATTGGTCGTATCCACCACCAGCGTGTCGCCTTCCCAGTGGGCCACGGGATCGCCTTGAAACAGCTTGATGCTCGGCGCGATATGCGGACGGCCGTCGGTAGGAATCACCCGCACGGTGTGCATGAACTCCGAGAGCTGCAGGAAATATCCGGGCGTCTGGATGATCTGTACGCCGAACTGATTGGACTCGCTGTGCGGAACGCCGGACTGGTAGCAGTGCAGCTCGGGCTCGTCCGCCATATGGTTCATCAGGATGTCCTGCTGCTTCGCTCTGGCTTCGGGCTTATACGGAATCTTCCCGTCCGGCGGATCGATAATGCGGTTGCCGGGACCGGCGTTGCCGCCAAAACCCGCAATCGCCCACTGGAGCCGCGGCTGGTGCTTCGCCGGGCGCCCCACCAGGAGCTCCGGCACGACCCGCGCCGCGTCCGCCACCACCCCGCGCCGGGGCCGGTTCAATATCGGTGATCGCCGGTGGATTCCAAAAACCCTGCATGTCGGGGTGGCCATCGGGCAGCCTGGGCATGGGACCTGCCGGAGGCGCCGGTGCTCTTCCCGCGCCACGGCCCGCACCCCTGCCTCCGCCTGGCGCCGCGGGCGGCGCTCCGTCCTGCGCAGCGAGCGGAGCCACGAAAGCGACGGTCGTGCCAACAACCAGAGCAAATCCTAAGAGCGCATTCTTCATGGTTTCTCCAACCTACTGGCCAAAAGCCAGATCCTGGCACTCATGCTCCAGAATGCGGGCCGTCGGCCCTGTCTTCTGCGTCATGGGCACGGCGATCTTCCAATCCTTCGTGAACGTCATGGGATCGCTGATCGTGGCTTCGTAGAGCAGCTTGTTCGGGCCCGTGCGGGTGAACCGTTCAATCACATGCAGCTGGTCGCTGTGGTAGTTGCCCGCCTTATCGAACCACGTCATATCGTTGAAGTTCGTCACGTCGGAAACCAGGCTGTCGCCGTCCCATTTTCCCCGCGAATCGCCGTTCCAAAGGCCGGGAAAATCGAGGTGCGGTGTGCCATCCAGATAAATCATCCGATAGGTGTGCGAGTATTCGGAAACGATCGAGACGTATTTTTCGGTTTCGAAAATCTGGAACGGATAACCCATGATCATCAGCCGGGGCACGCCAGGCATATAGCATTTATTCACCAGGTCGGCCGTTTTCGCGTTCTTGAAGTTCTCGGCCCGCTTAGCCGCATTGCCTGCCGCATACGGAATTTTGCCATTCGGCGGATCCTTGATGTAACCGCCCTTCTCCAGGTTGTCGACGGGCTTCGCCGGCACCCAGATTCCCTGCAGGTCCGGCTGGTTGTACCAGGTTTTGGCCGGGGTGAAAGCCTTCGTTTGGGCGGATACCGGAGAGGGTGCGAGGCACAGCACGGCAAGGCCGGCGGCACACAGGAACCCGGAGAATCGAACTGTCATCTTGGACTTCGCTCCTTACTCGTATTGCAAAATCGTGACTGCGGACGGGGAACTACGGTTGAGGCGGTCCGCCGCGGCCAGCACCCCGTCCGCCGCCCGCCGGCTGAACGTCGGGAGAAGAGTTCAGAGTGATGCGGCGTCCGTCGGCAAAGTCCACGCTCGACGCCCACATGAGGTTGCTGCCGTCTTTCGCCAGAAATCCGTTAACGGTGATTTCCTCGCCGCCCTTGATCATGTTCTGCCGCCAGCCGGCGCGATACAACCCGTTGGGAGGAGGAGTTTCCGCCGCCCATTCTTCGGTCTTGCCATCCGTCGTCACCGCAAACGTAAGGTGGGAATGCGGATTGACCCAATCCATCTTGATCGCTTTCCCTTTGATGCTCACCGGCTTCGAGTTGTCGTACTCGGCTGCGAACGAATGATGCGCCGCCAGGGGCAGTGCGATAGATAACAAACCCATGCAACCGGCCAGAACCGCAAACTTGGCTTTCACGTCAGAACCTCCGACTTCTTCGCTTTGTGCCGCCAGTATATCAGCCGGTCCTGAAAAGCACAAAAGCAGGGGCTTGTAAGAGCGGGTCGCCACAAGATCGGCTTCGGTCTGTTCGAGGGTGGCCTCGTCGGCTATATCGAGACGGTTTTTCAGGACGCCGGTTGCCGGGTCGAGGTAAGGATCACTGTCGGAGTAGCGAGACACTCTGAACGCGGCGGTAAATGTTGCGGATGACTTCATCCGTGTCGATCTCGCCCCCCGCAGCACGGTGAAGATCAGCAACAGTGGACGCCGTTACCGTTAAGCCTTCCAGTTCCTGCTGGGCGATCGCATGGGCCACGGCCCACATATTCCGCTGAATGTCTTGCTGGGTAAGCGTGGTCATGCCCTCGGCTCCTTCTTTGAGAATACCCCGTTACCCTGCCGCGCCGGGGTTCGGTGATCGCAGCCGCCGGTCTCTACCCCGCAGGCACCGGCAGCGCACCAATCCGCCGCACCATGCCGCCAAACTCTCCAGAGCTTCCCATGCGCTGAGCAAACATCTCTGCGCTCATCGATGCTGAACGCGGCCTATTTGAAGTGCCTCGCGTCCTTTTCGTTTTCGGCGCAATAATAATCCATCAGGTCCGTATCGAGCACGATGAACTGATTCAGCCGGATGGTCCAGGGCTTCGTATAAGCTTTCGGATCATCCACCGTCAAATCGATTTCCAGACGCCCGAAATTCACGCGATGCAGGCGCTCGGTGACTCGGGCGGCGTCAGTCAGGGGGCTGCCATTCCGATCCAGCCACATGCCATCGTGAAATCCCGGCCGTCTGAACCACCAATACGTCGCCTTCCCACTTGGCCGTCGAATAGCCGTTGAAAGTCGGTTGCATTTCCTGCGGGAGCGCCGCCCATCGGTGAAAATCTGGCGGCGGCTGCCATCGAACTCGCTCAACATCAACAACAGCCCCGGCGTCTGACAAATTTTCGGTATAAGGGGCTCGTATGCAGCTTCACCAGCCCGACGG
This sequence comes from Terriglobia bacterium, assembly GCA_963764845.1. GTDB lineage: Bacteria > Acidobacteriota > Terriglobia > Bryobacterales > Bryobacteraceae > BOG-234. The sequence goes on from CAVXUE010000006.1 coordinate 359,094, forward strand.
GCACGCAGTGCGAGCTCGGATCTCCTGCGCCGTTCGCCGCTATCTGCTCCCTGACCAGTCGTTCCGCCCATGGCTGGTAGGGCAGACCTCCCTTCAGACTCCAGCCGATGTCGATGAAGTCCTGGCCGACAGGCATGTCATTGCCGATGCAGCCCTCCGGCGGACACAGCCGGTTATGCTCGATATCCCAGATGCCGGAAAGGTCCGGATGACCATCCGCCGTGCGCGGTGCTGGCGCGGAAAGATTGGGTTTCCCGTCGGCGGTCCGGGGTACTCCAGGCGTCGGATAGTGCAGCCACTGCGCCGATGCCGTCGCGCATACGAGGCAGAGAAGGACGCGCATCTCACTGACCGGGCAAATGCGCGACGTCGCGATTATTTTCGTTGCAGATGAATTCGAGCAGTTCCGTATCCGGCAGCAAATGCACTTCCTCGGTGACGTTCCACGGCTTCGCATAAGCCTTCGGATCGTCTATCGTGATCCCGATGCTCATATGCCCGAAGTCTTTGCGATGGAACCGTTCAATCACATGGAGTGCATCGGTGCTGGGCCGGCCCAACTGATCCAGCCAGGCTTTGCCATTGAAACCACGCGAATCGACCACCAGCGTGTCGCCATTCCACTTGCCCGTGGAATAGCCCATCCACGTCGGGTTCACGTCGTTGCTCAGCTGCCTGCCATCCATGAAAATCTGACGCCACAGATTGAACGCCTCGTACACAATAACGATGAAGCCGGGCGTCTGGACCACCTTCCACGGCGCTGGCGCCGCGTTGATCTTGGGGACGCCCTGCGGCAGACAGTTCGCATCCGGATCTTCCTTGGAATGCGATCCATCGACGCGCTGATCGAACAATGCCCTGGCCCACGGCAGGTAAGGCACGTCTTCCGGTTTCAGATCCGCGGCGATGTCGCGAACATATTTGTTCGCGCTCGGCTCCCAGATGCCGGAGAGATCGGGATGGCCGTCGGCGGCGCGCGGCGCAGGCGACGAAAGGCTGGGTTTCTTAGGCAGGTTCCGCCATTGTCCGCTCGCGGGCAACATAAAAAGAGGCAGCAACAACACTGATGTTTGGAGACGACTTGGCGTGCGCATCGGAACCCTCCGGCTTGCGGCCGATTATATACCCGCGGCTAATAGACGACGGGGCGTGAAGCATCCAAAACAAAACAGCTTCGTCCAGCCCCATGGCTCCAGAAAGATAATCCCGCGCCGTAAGCCGGGGTTTCCGGTTGAGACGACGAAAATATTCCGCACAACCGGTACGTGCTGCCCAAAGTGACCCCGTATTCATATTCGACACCGGTTTCGGGATCCACGATGTGAAGTCCCGGCGATCTCTGGCTCCGAAGCTGCTCCAGCGTCGCAGGCATTTCCGGCGTGGTATTCGCCAGCCTGGCCCGGTCGCTCCAGGCCTTCACCGCGAACGCGATGCTCCGCAACTCCTCCGCTCGCCGGATATCGGCCTGGAGATGCCGTTGCGCCGAGGGCGTTCCCGCGACTCCAAGACCCACGCAAAATGCCGCCACTACGGCGATGGCCGCGCCAATCCCGTAGGCCTTTGCACTGGCAATCCGGTTCGCGCCCGACGACGTCCTGGATCGCAGCGATCCAAGATAGTAGGTGAAGATCGCTCCGCAGATCGCCGCCACCGTCAGGGCCTTGAGCACGAAGCGCGCGGTCAGCTCACCCATTAGGAAGTAGTCGAGAAACCAGATCAGATCGCCGATCATTGCGCCCGCGGTCCCCAGCAGCGCGATATAGGTGAGCCATTTTCGGACGCCCGACTGCAGGCGTTCCGGTTGCTCCTGCGCCTCGCGCACGATGATTCTCATCACGAGCAGGTAAATGGGAAACGCGACGACGATGCTGGCCATCTGCCACGTGACGTCGAGGCGTACATTGACAGCATTTTGCGAGACGGCGTCGGGAAACCAGCGGTCGACGAATTGGAAAAGCATCGAGCCGAGAGCCGTGGCCCATGTCGCCAGAGTGGCAAAGGCCAACAGGTAGAAAAAGGCATCCCGCGACGACTCCCCCGCGCCGCTTCGCGCCGGTATCGAGAGCCCGGTAGCTCGCTCCCAGTATTCGCCCAGAGCGGAATACACGTCGTCGGCCGGCCAGCCGCGGCGCGTCAGAAACGCGGCGAGAAATTCGTCGGCGGCGCCTTTTGCTTTGGCCGCCTCGATAAAATCGTGGAGCTTGACGTTGTCTTCGGATTTCACGCTTGCTCCTGGCGGCTGTGAAGGCGGGCAGACGACTGCGCGCGCAACCCCTGCCACGGCTGTCTCCCCCGAGATCTGCCGCCGGAGTCACGCGCCAGCCAATCCGTGCCCTTGTTGTATCGTGAGAGAGTTTGCAGTTTCCAGCAAAATCGCGCTTCGCTGTCCGTCATTTCAACAACTTTGTTGTCGTTTCCTCTCCGTGAGTTGCCGGAAATCCTCTGTGGGAAGACTGTGGGTGTTTTGTGAATAAACCAGACGCCGCATGATCTGTTCCGGAAAAGACGCCACCGTCGAGTTCGATTCTACGATTCAGTCGGTGAGTCGCGGCGGCGGCGATCCCGGCGATCTCCATATCGCGCCTGGTTTCATCGACCTTCAGGTCAACGGCTTCGCCGGCGTGGATTTCAACGACCCGAACACTCCGATGGAAGCGATCGGCAGAGCGCTCGACGCCATTCTCGCCACCGGAGTCACGCGCTGCCTCCCCACCGTTATCACCGGATCGCCCGACGCAATGCTCGCGAGCCTCGGCAACCTTTATCGCGCAAAGACGTCGCTGCCGCGCGGCCGCGCCATCGCCGGGTTTCATGTCGAAGGCCCGTACATCGACCCTGCGGACGGCCCGCGGGGCGCTCATCCCGCGCGATGGGTCCGCCCTCCCGATCCCGGCGAATTTGCGCGCTGGCAGGAGGCGACGCAGGGAAATATCCGGCTGGTCACGCTGTCTCCGCACTGGCCCGAAGCGCCCGCGTTACATCGCCGTATTGGCGAAAACCGGAGTCACCGTGAGCATCGGACACACCGGCGCGAATCCGGAACAGATCGCGGCCGCGGTGGATGCCGGCGCCACGCTCTCCACGCACCTGGGAAACGCGGCCCACAAATCGCTGCCGAAATTCCCCAACTATCTCCTGGATCAACTCGCGGAAGATCGTCTCAGCGCGAGCTTCATCGCCGACGGAATCCATCTCGACAATGCGTTCCTGCAGGTCGCGCTGCGTGCAAAAGGCATTGCGCGGGCGATTCTGGTTACCGACGCCGCGGCGCCCGCGGGAGCCGCACCTGGCCGCTATCGGCTCGGCGAGCTCGATGTCGAACTCACGCCGGACAATCGCGTAGTCCTCGCGGGCACGACAAAGCTCGCCGGCTCCGCCCTGCGGATGAATCGGGCGATCTACAAATCTGATACGTATCGGCAAACTCCCGTTGCGCGACGCCGTCGAGACAGCCACGACCAACCCTGCCCGGCTGATTCATCTGGAAGGCCGCACACGAGGGACTCGTGGCGGGCGAGCGCGCCGATCTGGTTGTCTTCCGCCAAACTCCCGCCATCGAAATCGAGGCCGTCTACCTCGATGGCGAACTCGTCGCCTGAAGTGTGAGAGAAACCCCTCTTGGTCGCACGATATGGTAGCGCTGGCGGTCTTGCCGCCGGCCAGAGGGTATCGTGTTCTGGCGAAGAAGACTTCCACATGTTTTCGTGATGTGGCGCTTGGCAGGAACGCTCCCCCGGCCTGAGCCAGCGATACTCCGCAATGACACTCACACCGTGAGGAAAAGGCCCTCGATGTGGAAAACCCGAACATCGCCGCCTCGTTCGCCGGGGCGCTTGGCGCTTCTCTATGCGCTTGGGTGGTCATGCCGAATCATGTTCACATTGTTCTAAAGCCGCACGAAAAGCTATCCGAGGTTGTTCGTTGGATGAAGACCGCCAGTGCCGCTCCGGCTAATCGTCTGACCGGACGGACCGGGCAACCATTCTGGCAAAGGGAGTATTTTGACACGTGGATGCGAACCACCCATGAACTGACTTCCGTAATCGTCGAGCGCTTCAAAAAACACCGGCGGCGAGACCGCCGGCGCTCCCGAAACGTAGAAACTCCAGACGCGACTGTTAGTCCACACCGCACTGGAAAGAAAGCTCCGGGACCGGCGAACCGGCCCCGGCATTTGGCTATTGCGCCACAACCCGGGCGATCTCACTCGCATGGCGCAGCACCCTGCTGTCCTTGACGCCGAACGCAACCGCCTTCTGCATTTCCGCGTTTGCCTTTGCGTAATCGCCGCCGGCCGCGAGCGACCACGCGTAGGCATCCAGAGTAAACGCGTCGTGACGGCGCGCCAGCTCTTGCGGTCGCGATCTTCAGCGCCTTTGCCGGCTCATGCGCATAGTCGACATAGTAGGCGATCAACTCGTGATTCGCGTTGTCGGTGATGTTCGACTCCGCGAGCGCCTTCTGCTCGAACCCGGCGAACGCCTTCGCCGCGGCGTCTTTGTGACCGGCCTTATCCAGCGCCTCAGCCAGAGCAAACTGATTCTCGGCATGCGGAGCGGCCGCATAGCGTTTCTCCAGCAGCGCGACGGCTTCTTCATTGCGATTCTGCGCCTGCTTCACCTGCGCCAGCGTTCCCAGCGCGTAGTGATAATCCGGGAACACTCCCAGTGCGCCGTTGGCGTACAGTCTCCGCCTGCGCAGTATTGCCCGACAACAGCTCCAGATGGGCCATCTGCGTCAGCAGCCATGCGCGGTCTTCCGCTTCCTGGAACGGTGTGGCGTCGTACGCCATATGCATCAGTTCCAGAGCGCCGGAGAAATCTCCGTGCAGTTCCCGCAGATATGCCGCGCGGGTCAACCCGGCGACATTGCCGGGCCGCAGATTCAGCATCCACTGCGCGGCTTTGAACCGCCGCGTCGTAATTGCCCAGCTCGGCGTTCGCGTCCGCCAGGTAACCGTAAACGGTAATGTCGTCGGGAGCCCGTTTGTTCAACGCCGTGGCGGCCTCAAGCGCTTTCGCGAACTCGTGGCGGCCCAGCAGCAGCCAGGCCTCGGACTTTCAACGCCTCGAAGTTATCCGGCTCGATTTTGAGAGCCCGCTGCAGCGTTTCTTCCGCCTTCGCGTAAAAACTTACGTCGGAGGTTTCGCGGGCGCGCCGCGCATATGCCATGGCGAGACCGCTGTAATAGGGAATATGGTTGGGCTGTTTCGCGATCTGCTCTTCGGCTTTCGCGATACTGATCTCCGCCGGCGTCCGCCGCGCCGGTCTGTGCGTCTACAGACCGTTGGGCACAGATCAGGGCGGAGGCCAGAATACCGAGAGCGCCAGATACGGTCAATTGATGTTTCATGCTCTTCGTCATTTGGCGTTTCCTCGTTTCGCTCTCGTTACTACGTCGGGCAGATGTTAAAGGTGCTGGCGGAGCAACCGGGTTGTCCCGGCCCGGCGTTGTGCGAGCTGTCGCGCCCGCTGTAAGCCGGCGCAACAAACGGGAACACCGCGGGCAGCGGCACGGCGGACATGTTGACTCCGTCGCCGATCGCAGTGTTGTATTGCGGCCCGGCCAGGATACCGGCAACCGCGCGCGCCGCGATATCGACCACGTCGTCGAGCGGCCGGCGGCCATTCGGGAACCCGGCGTTATCGCCGACGAGGAAACCCAGCCGTTTGGCGCTGGCAAAGGGCGTGGGAGCAATTCCGGTGTTGAGCCGCAGAAGATCGGCGATCGGACCGGCGTCGGTGGCGGCGCATCCCGGACAAATCGGCGCCATGTACTGCACCAGCGGCAACAGGTCGGTGCGCGGCGCCGGAGGCACCGGAATCCCGATCGACCCGAATATCTGGGCGAGAAGCGGATTCAGGAAGAAGGTGCGCGAACTGGCTGTCTTTGGATGGCGCATCCATGCTGAAGGTGTCCTTGTAACCGGTACCGATAATCAACTCATTAATAAGGGGGTTGCCTTCGCGCTGAACCTGCGCCCATGGCCCGCCTTCCACGTTGGGGCCGTTACGCAGAACCTGGACCTTTTGGCGCGATGTGCTGCCATAGGTCCCGATCACCGCATTCTTGTCACCGGCGGCATGCAGCTGTCCGTCGACGGTCAGCATGGTGATGGGAATTTCCAGAACAATGCTGTTTACGTTGTAGCCGGCCAGAGTATTGGGAGCGTAGTTATTGTGGTCGTCGCCGTCGATTTGGGGTGGCAGCACGCCGCCGCCCGTCGCCATACGGAAGTTCAGGGAGTCGAATGCGGCGCCCAGGTCGATAAAGAACGGGTCCGCGATCGTGCCGGCAAACACGGTGACGCCGCCGCCCAGGCTGTAAATTCCCTGCGCCTGCAAGGCCGCGTAATTCGGCATCGTGCGCGGGCCGACATTGGACGGAACCGCGTACAGCGTGTTGTATACACCCAGCGGAGTAGGGCCGCTCGGGGTAACCATGGTCACCGTATAAGTCTGGACCTCGCCCAGCCCCTCGGAGCCCGCGCCCGTGAGGGAGGTGATGGGCGGAATTCCGGGGATGCCTCCCACGTAGCCGGTGAAGACTCCGGGGTTGTTGGTCTGGGTCGTAAAGCGGAACTGAAAAGAAATGTCCGGTTTGCCGTCGTGGTTGTTGTCGATATTCATTTCATACAGAACGTTGGGATCGAACGGGAAATAGTTGGGGCCGTTGCCAGGCTCCAGGAAGGGATCGACGTTCAGAATCATGACCACGTTGTTGGGATTCCCCGGGTCAATGAAGCAGTACCAGTCGGTGATATCTGCCTTCTGATCCAGAGCGGTGATGGGCGCTTCGCGGTGGCTGGAGGCGAAGAGCTGAGTGGACGGCGCGGCCAACAGTGCGAGCATCGCCAGTGGCGCTGAGAGAGAGTGTGTTCGTATTTTCATCGTTAAAGGTCCTCGGCTCGGTTGAAACTCACTTTCAGCGAGGTATACGGCGCGGGTTTGATTTCGGATTTAAACCGGGGACTGAAAAAAGGCGCGGGCGGGATCAGTTCCCGACCAATCTCTCCGCATGGTCGATCACCAGATGGAGGATGGCCCTTTTTGCCGGCGCAACGCTCCTAATTGTCCGTGGGTACTTTGTTCGCACGATCCACGACGAGAAAATCGATCGGGGCTTTACTGGGTTCGAGTTTCAGGCCGAGTTGTTCCTGCACCGCGGTGGTTACATATGGCGCGCCCTCACTGTCGGACCGGAACGCGCGGTCGGCTATTGTGCCTTCGACTGAATAGAACAACGTGAAATTGTACAGGCCAGTCAACCCGGTCCTGTCCGTTACCGGTCGCGCCAGCGTCCCGTAGAGAAAATCGGCAAGCCTGCTGAGTGGTTGCTGCGCGACCACGAGACAAATGCCCCTCGTCGAAGTGGAGACCTGAACGTCAGGGCCCTTCCCGACGTGGAGTTTTGAACATTCGCTTTTCGCCGTTTCCGATACGGCGAACTTCGGTCCATTTCTTCCGACTACCAGGCTGTAGCCGGGGACCTCTTTTGTTTCCCAGTGCCAGGCGATCTGGAATCGGTCCTCGAGCAAATGCCGCATCATCAGCCTGAACTGCTCTTTATTGGCGCCTGCGGGAATCCTTGCGGTGACATCGTACCGTTCCAGGTCGCCATTGAGCCAGTCGGGACCGAGGATCCGCCAGGAATGCCTGACGTCGAACGCGTCCAGGAGAAGAGCTCCCAGTGTGAAGCCGTTGTACACGATCCGCTCGGGATCGCCGGTGCCTGCTCCGCCCGTCGGCGGGTACGAGCCCGGTACTCCGATCGCGTGGAGGCGAACCGACGCAACCTCAAATTCCGCAAGCTGACCAAATAAAGCCGTGCTGACAATCGCAAATAGGGCGGCAGCCGCTCGGCTCATGAAGTCTCCATTGTAAAGTTCTCCGGCGCAGCGTGGACCTACGCCCCTAACAGCCTGTCTTGGCACTTCTACCACGGGCTGAAATGCGAATGTGGATTGTGGGTTCGGGCGTGCCGGAACGGCACACAAGCCGGGATCTACGGTGTTGATTGCGAAGACCTCGCCTTGTGGATCGCAATGTGCACGGTAACGCACCGTTGATATGCTTATTAAAGGAGCTGTTTATGCCGTCCCTTAAGCTGGAATGCCCACGCAAGGGCGCTGTGATGCTCAATATCCTTGCGGTGGTCGCCTACGTTTTGGCGATCACAAGCGCCAACGCTCAAGACGGCACTCTCATTGCTGCAGCGCTGAAGGGAAATTTACCGCGTGTCAGCGTGCTGCTTGACGCCAAGGCCGACCTAAACGCCAAGAACAGTGACGGAGCAACAGCGCTGATTGTGGCGTCTGAGAATGGTCACGCCGATGTAGTGCGGGCGCTGCTCGACGCCAAGGCCGATGTAAATGCCAAGGACAACTATGGTGGCACAGCGTTGATGCTGGCGTCGCAGAGTGGCCACGCCGATGTGGTACGGGTGCTGTTGGCCGCGAAGGCCGATGTCAACGCAAAGACCAGCGAAGGCGCAACCGCGCTGTATCTGGCGTCGAAGAGTGGCCACGCCGATGTGGTGCGCGCGCTGCTGGCCGCCAAGGCCGACGTGAACGGCAGGATCGGCGATGGCGTAACCGCGTTGCTTGAGGCGTCGCAGAATGGCCATGGGGATGTGGTCCAACTCCTTAGGAATGCGGGTGCCGATCGGTGAACCGCAAACCACAGTGCCAAGTCCGGGCCGAGCCTCCTTCGTCTCACAAAGGGTAGATTTCGGGATTTCACCGCCCGGCCCTTCGCCTGCGTGGCGCCGCCGCCGCGCCGTGGTAAAGACTACGATGAAGGGGGGGTAAAGAAAATGGCAGATCTCGATTGGTCCCAATGTCCCGCCGTGGAGAGCATCCCCGGCAAGGTCAGCGGCGCGTGGGTTTTCAGGGGAACCCGGATGCCGGTCCAAGCTGTGTTTGAAAACCTTGAGGCCGGTATGTCGCTTGATGAGATCACGGACGTTTTTGACGTGACGCCGGACGAGGTAAAAGCTGTTTTGCATTTCGCCAGCCAGAGCCTCGCGAAAGCGCCCTCGTTCGGCTGATGAAAATCTTGTTCGATAACGGCACACCGAAGCCGATTGCCCGCAGTCTCACCGGCCACGAAGTCACCTATGCGCGAAAAATTGGCTGGCATGAGTTGGAAAACGGAGAACTCATCCAGCAGGCCGAGAAAGCCGGATATGACGTGCTTCTCAGCACCGACAAAAATATTCGGTATCAGCAGAACCTATCGGGCCGGAAAATCGCGCTGGTCATCCTCAGCAACCGGCAATGGCCGCTTGTGAAGCAGCATCTCGATAAAATCACCACCGCCGTGAACGCCTGCATGCCCGGCAGTTATTCAGAAGTGCAAATTCCCTTCCCCGACGAGTAAGCGCCTGTCTCACAAAGGGCCTTTGTGATACGTGGCCCCTTCCCTGCCCCGCCGCTTCCGGTTTACCCGCGTTCGATCTCGAGCGCGGTAATCACATCCTCAGTTTTCCCCCCATCCAAAAAGCCATCGATCACCAGCCCCAGCCAGCATAGCCCGCCTGTCTCCCGTCGATGTTGTGGAACGATGCCAGCGAGGTGTTCAGTTGCAATTTTCGTTCGGAGGATACGGGCGGCCCTGTCCATCGCGGGTCTTTTTCCACCAACGCGAAGCGCAGGAAAAATGTCCGCAGATCAGGTGCGCCGAGAGTCACCGGGCCGTCTAATTCGCACCGCCATTTGCCGCTACGCTCTGTGAACTCACGGCCATCAACCGGAAACCAGCGCCGCTCGAAATCATCCATGATCTCTCACAGTGTACGCCTTCATCCTGCCGTTGCCGAACCCGCCATAATTCAACGCATAAGCTTTATTGCCGGTCCTGCCAGAGTTGATCAAGCTCGCGGCCCAAACCGTCGAGGTCCGGAAAGATAACGGATTCAGTGACACCACATTCTTGTAGGTCGGCGCGGATTTTACGGGCGCATTTTCCGTCGATGGTGATCGCGCGAATTGCCGGGTCCGGTCTGCGGGTTTCCTCAGAAAGCCATGACGGATCGGAGCCGAACACAATGAACTGGCTTCGCTGAGCCGCAACCCGACGCGAGAAAAGCGGAAACCTTAAAAATAGAGGGATACGCGGAAGCTCGAAATCCCTTTCGGCATCGTCACCCGATGGCAAGTAGGCTTCCGAAACGTCGTCTTCGGCATATTCACGGTGCGCTTCGATGAACTCTTTCCATTTCTCCTCCATCAATGGAGTGTCCGGCAGGCTGTCCAGCTTATCCATCAATCGATACGAGTCCAACACGTAAACCACCGGATCAGCATCATCCCCCTGTTTATTCCGCAAAGCGAAATGCAGCGCCATCAAAGAACCATCCGACCAGTCCAGCAACCGCGTTTGGCCGCCGTGATGTTGCATGAGCAGGTAACCGTTAAAGTCGTCTTCAATCGGTCTGTCTGATAGCTCCGAGTTGCACCGTTGAAACGTGGCAAAAAGGCTGTTTTCGATTTTCAGAAGTTCTGGTATCGCCTTCAGGCTATTTCGTGTTTTCGGAGGTCGGTAAAGAACCGGGCGCAACCGAGTATCGCCGTAGTCCTTTTTCTCGCCTTGGAACCAAAGCTCTTTATCGTCAGCTAGTGTAGTGTCTTACAAATAACTAGACATATTTAATAAATGAGATTATCGTGGGGTATGGGCAGATCATGCCAGCCTTCGCCGGTGGAGCAGGAGAAGCTCGGGCATTGGATTGCGGCGCATGGAACTCCACAGCAGGTGGCTTTGCGATGCCGGATCGTGATGGCGGCCGCGGCCGGGCAATCCGATGTTGCGATTGCAGAGCAGCTTTCGGTGAATCGCAATACTGTAATTTTGTGGCGCAAGCGTTTTTGCGAGGAAGGTCTGGACGGACTGTGGGATGTTGCTCCCGGGCGTGGGCGAAAACCTCTCTATGACGTAGACAAGATCGCGGCGATCATCGACGCGACGCTGCAAACCAAGCCGGCAGGGGTGACGCACTGGAGCTGCCGGACCATGGCAGAAAGTCAGGGCGTCAGTAAGGCGACTATCAACAATATCTGGCGCGCCCACAAACTACAGCCGCACCGCGCGAAGACTTTTAAGCTGTCACGTGATCCGAAGTTTCTCGAAAAGATGACGGACGTGGTGGGGCTTTATCTGAATCCGCCGCAACAGGCGATAGTGCTCTGCGTCGATGAAAAGAGCCAGATTCAGGCGTTGGATCGGACGCAGCCGGGATTGCCCATCAAGAAGGGCCGTTGTGGCACCATGACGCACGATTACAAACGCAATGGCACGACGACCCTGTTTGCCGCGCTCGACACGTTGGAAGGCAAGGTTGTCGGCGAATGCCATCAAAGACACCGGCATCAGGAGTTTCTGAAATTCCTGCGCCGGATTGACAACGAGTTCCCCGGCAAGGTCCCGCTCCATCTGATCATGGACAACTATGGAACTCACAAGCACGAGAAAGTCCGGACGTGGCTGAAACGTAATCCACGATTCGTGCCTCACTTCGTGCCTACCAGTTCCAGTTGGCTGAATCTGGTCGAGCGCTGGTTCGGTCACCTGGACAGCAAGGCTATTCGCCGCGGCGTCTTTCTGAGCGTCGCGGACCTCCAGTCCGCTATCGAAGCGTTTCTCCAGGCCTGGAACGATAAACCGAAACCCTTCGTGTGGACCGCAACCGTCGAGTCAATTCAGGAAAAGCTAACCCGCTGCCGCCGAACTCTGGAGCAGATCCAGCCCGGATGCACCAGTCCGAAGTCCAGAAAAATCAAAAAGGCAGCTGTCTAGTTATTTCGCAGACACTACACTAGCGTCCAGTCTTCGCGGATTTCCCGCACCTGATTGGTGAACTCTCCCAGAAAACGAACCCTGTCGGCCATAATGAGCGAATTGTAACAGTTGAGGGGCGGGTTGCCTTGTCTCACAAAGGGTAAGTTTCGGGACAAACGGTGAGCTCGCGAAAAACCGGAGTTAGACCGTCTCGTTTTATTGTCCCGGCAGCCCGCTGAGCTTCCGATGATCCCAAGGGCGCAAATTCCGGGCACCAGGGAGACTCCTGCATCAGCCAAGACCGCAAAGCCGGAGCTGCGCGCAGCCTTTCCGCCAGGCGCATACGCCATAATCGGAATTGTGGAGTTCGAATACACGCCCGAGCAGATCCAGCTGCGCCGGGAAGTGCGCGAATTCGCCGCCGCCGAGATCGCCCCGCACGTCATGGAGTGGGATGAAAACCAGATCTTCCCGCTCGAAGTCATCAAGAAGCTCGGGCAGCTCGGCTACATGGGCGCCATCTTTCCCGGAAGAGTACGGCGGCGCGGGCCTTGGCTATATCGAATACTCCATCATCATCGAAGAACTCTCGCGCGTCGATGGCTCGGTCGGCATCATCGTCGCCGCCCACACCTCGCTCTGCTCCAATCACATTTACAAAGCCGGCACGGAAGAGCAGAAGCAGAAATATCTGACGAAGCTCACCTCCGGCGAATGGATCGGCTGCTGGTCGCTCACCGAGCCGGAAGCCGGATCGGACGCCGCCGGCACGCGCACCACCGCCGTGCGCGATGGCGATTGCTGGGTGCTCAACGGCTCGAAGACCTTCACCACCAACGCCCACTACGCCGATGTTTGCGTGGGCATGGCGATGACCGACCGCGCCGCCGCGCAGCACGGCATCTCGGCATTCATTCTGGAGAAAGACACGCCCGGTTTTCGCGCCGGCAAGAAGGAAAACAAGCTCGGCCTGCGCGCCAGCGCCACCGGCGAAGTGATCTTCTCCAACTGCCGCGTGCCGCAGAGTCCAGATGCTGGGCAAGCAGGGCGAAGGCTTCGTCGACAGCCTGCGCATTCTCGATGGCGGGCGCGTCTCCATCGCCGCGCTTTCGATCGGCATGGCGCAGGGCGCATACGATGCCGCGCTCAAATATGCGAAGCTGCGCAAGCAGTTCGGCCGCCCGATCTCGGAGTTCCAGGCCATCCAGCACAAGCTGGTCGATATGGCGACGAAGATCGACGCATCGCGCCTGCTCACCTACCGCGCGGCCAGCATGATCGACGCCGGCAAGCGCGTCACGCGCGAATCCGCCATGGCGAAGCTGTTCTCTTCGGAAGCGGCCGTCTGGATCGCGAATGAAGCCGTGCAGATTCACGGCGGCTACGGCTTCATCAAGGATTATCCGGTCGAGAAATTCTATCGCGACGTCAAGCTCTGCACCATCGGCGAAGGCACCAGCGAGATCCAGCGCCTCGTGATCGCGCGCCAGTTGTTGAAAGACTGATCGTGACGTCCCGCGCGAACTGGCGCGTCTCGCCACGCAGATCGAAAACGGCGCGCCGTTTCCCGACTCGACTTGCCCGAAGGCGAGGGCCTGATCATCGGCATCACCGGACCTCCCGGCGCGGGCAAGAGCTCGCTCGTCGACGCGCTGACCGCCGAATTCGCCGCCGCGGAAAGACCGTCGCGATCATCGCGGTTGACCCCTCCAGCCGCGCCACCGGCGGCGCGATCCTGGGCGACCGCGTCCGCATGCAGCGCCACCATGCCGATCCCGGCGTCTTCATCCGCTCCATGGCCACGCGCGGCGCAACCGGCGGACTCGCCCGCACCAGCGCCGCTGCTCTCGCGCCTGTTCCGCTCCGCCGGATTCGATTTCGTCATCGTCGAAACGGTCGGCGTCGGGCAGGACGAGATCGATATCGCCGCGCTCGCCGACGTCACCGTCGTCGTGCTGGTCCCCGGCATGGGCGACGACATCCAGGCCATCAAAGCCGGCATGATGGAAATCGCCGATATCTTCGTCATCAACAAAGCCGACCGCCCCGGCGTCGAGCAGACGCAGCGCGAGATCGAAGCCATGCTGTCGCTCGGCACGGTGCACCGTGCCGATCATATCCGGACCATCGCCATCGACGGCACAGGCGTCCCCGAACTGCTCGACGATCTGGAAACGCGCCAGCGCAAACTCACGCGATCCACGAACTCAGCACTGGGAGATCGATCACCTCGGCATCGCGGTGCGTTCGCTCGACGAAGCGCTGCCGTTCTATACCGAGCACCTGGGCCTGCCGGTTCTCGCCCGCGAAACCGTGGAGCACGAGAAGGTGAACGTCGCCATGCTGCCCGCCGGCGCAGTCGCGCATCGAGCTTCTCGAACCGCTCGATCCCGACTTCGACCATCGCGAAATTCCTCGAAAAGCGCGGCCCCGGCCTGCACCACGTCGCCATGCGCGTACCCGACCTCCACGCCACGATTCGACGCCTCGAAAGCGGCGGAATCCGCCTGCTCGGCAAACCCCAGCGCGGCGCTGGCGGACACCTCTACGTCTTCGTTCATCCTGCCAGTACCGGTGGCGTACTATGGGAACTTATTCAGGACCAAGGAGCATATTTGACGAGCAGAATCGGCATCATCGGCGGCAGCGGGCTTTACTCCATGCCGGGCTTCCACGCCGAAAAGGAAGTCTCCATCACCACCCCATTCGGCGCGCCGTCGGATAACTACATCGTCGGCGAACTGGAAGGCCACGAAGTCGCATTTCTCTCGCGCCACGGCCGCGGCCATCGCCTCTCGCCCTCGGAGCTGAACTTCCGCGCCAACATCTACGGCATGAAGACACTCGGCGTCGACCGCATCCTTTCGCTGAGCGCCGTCGGCTCGCTCAAAGAAGAGCACCGCCCGCTCGATTTCGTGATTCCCGATCAGTTCTTCGACCGCACGCGCGGCCGCATCTCCACCTTCTTCGGCGACGGCCTCGTCGCGCACGTCAGCTTCGCCGATCCCGTCTGCCCGCAGCTTTCCGACACCGCCGAAGCCGCCTGCCGCGCCGTCGGCGTCAACGTGAAGCGCGGCGGAACTTACATCTGCATGGAAGGCCCGGCGTTTTCGACGAAAGCCGAATCGAACCTCTACCGCTCCTGGAACATGGACGTCATCGGCATGACGAACCTGCAGGAAGCGAAGCTCGCGCGCGAAGCCGAGATCTGCTACGTCACCATCGCCATGGTCACCGATTACGATTGCTGGCATGCCGATCACGACGCCGTCGAAGTGACCGACATCATCCGCGTGCTGCAGCAGAATGCCGCGAACGCCTGCCAGGTGATTGCCGACGCCGTGAAAACCATGCCGGCCGAGCGAACGTGCAAGTGCGGATCGGCGCTCGCCGCACGCGCTGATCACCGATAAAGCGCTCGTGCCCGCGCACACTCTTCAGAAGCTGGAACCGATTGTCGGCAAGTATTTCGTGTAGCGACGCGCTGGCGGCGATCCGGCGCGGCGAGCGGCTGCCGCGCCGCGATCGTCCGCGCGCTCGGCGAAGAACCATCCCGGCGATTTCTTCCGCATCATCGTCGAAGCGCTGGCCGATTCGTTCGACCCCGCGCAGGCCGCAGCGTACGAAGATCTGATGCGCGCCTGGATTCGCGCCGTCGCCGCGCGTTCAGCCGGTGATTCCCGATCGCGTGTCGAAACCGTCTACGTCCTCTCGCGCGTCACGCTCGGCGCGGATATCAAGATCACCAGCATCATCCTCGACGCGATGAAGCGCCGTTTCCCCGAAGCGCGAAATCGTGCTCGTGGGCAATCGCAAATCGGCCGAACTGTTCGCCGCCGATTCGCGCATCTCGCACCTCGAAGCCGATTACCCGCGCATCAGGCCCCAGTCAGCCACCGCATCGAATTCGCCCACGACCTCCGCCGCCAGATCGAAGGGCCCGAACCGCATCGTCGTCGATCCCGATTCGCGCATGACGCAGCTCGGCCTGATCCCCGTCTGCGAACCCGAACACTACTTCCACTTCCCCAGCCGCACCGCCGATTCAGCCGCAAAATCTCACCGAACTGACACAAAACTGGCTTCTCGAAACATTCGGCGAATCGGGCAGCGCGTATATCGCGCCGCATCGCGTTCGCCATCGAAGGCGATAGCCCCGCGCGCGACCGTCAGCCTCGGCGTCGGCGACAACGAAACCAAACGCATCCACGGCGATTTCGAAGCGCAGCTGATCCGTGCCCTGGGCGAAACATTCCGCACCATCTGGATCGATCGCGGCGTGGGCGGCGAAGAAGCCCTGCGCGTCACCGCCGCGGCCGAAGCTTCCGGATGCATCGATCGCATCCGCTTCTGGGAAGGCTCCTTCGCCGGCTTCGCCTCCCTGATCGCGCAATCCGATCTCTACGCCGGATACGATTCCGCCGGCCAGCACGCCGCCGCCGCATCGGGCACGCCGCTGATCACGATCTTCGCCGGCGCGCCTTCCGAGCGCTTCCGCCAGCGCTGGTCCCCACGCGGCCCGGGGCGCATCCGCGTCATCGAAGCCGATTCGCTCACGCCCGACGCCTGCCTGCAACAGCTTCTGACCGCGGATTAAAATTCCCGCAATTCCCCGATTCCCCCGTTATCCTGCATAGAAACCCATGGCCAACGCCAAAATTGTTGTGACTCTGGGACCGGCCAGCGAAGCGCCCGCTTCCATCCAGGCCCTCATCCGCGCCGGCGCCCGCATTTTCCGCCTGAACGCGTCTCACGGCCCATGGGAAAAACACGCCGAGCGCATCCAGGCCGTTCGCGCAGCCGAAGCCGCAACCGGCCTGCCCGCCGCCATTCTTCTCGACCTGCAGGGACCGAAAATCCGTCTCGGGCGCTTTCGCGACGGAAAGTGTACGCTGCTCACCGGATCGCGCTTCACCATCACCACCGATGAAATGGTCGGAGACGAAACCTGCGCCTCCACCACCTACGCGGGATTCGCCGACGACGTCCGGCCCGGCGACTGCGTTCTGCTGAATGACGGCGCAGTCACTCTACGCGCCCGCTCGCGCCATGGAACCCGCGTGGAATTCGACGTCCTGACCGGCGGCCCCGTAGGCGATCAGAAGGGCATTAATCTCCCTGGAGTCCGCGTCAGCGCGCCTTCCATGACGTCGAAAGACATCGCGGATCTCGATGCCGGAATCGCCGCGGGCGTCGATTTCGTCGCGCTGTCATTCGTGCGTTCCGCCGACGACGTACTCGGGCTGCGGGAACGGATCGGCAACTCCCGCATCCCCATCATCGCCAAGATCGAGAAACCCGAAGCCGTACATGAAATCGACGGAATTCTCGCCGCCGCGAATGGCATCATGGTGGCCCGCGGCGATCTTGGCGTCGAGATGTCGCTCGAAGCCGTTCCGCCCATCCAGAAGCGCCTCATCCGCGCCGCCCGCCGCCGCAATCGCTTCGTCATCACCGCCACTCAGATGCTCGAATCGATGATCGAAATGCCCACCCCCACCCGGGCCGAAGTCAGCGATGTCGCCAACGCCATCTACGACGGCAGCGACGCCGTGATGCTTTCGGCGGAAACGTCCGTCGGGAAGTATCCGGTCCAGGCAGTGGAATACATGGCGCGGATCGCCGCCGAAGCGGAGCTTGGTCTCCGTCGCCGCGGCTTCACCGATCCGCCGCGCATCAACTCTTCCGCGGACTCGAACTCAACAGATTCCGATATCCTGGCCGACGCCGCTTACAATGCCGCCAAGGCGGCCGGAGTGCAGGCGATCATCGTCTTCACCGCAACCGGCTACAGCGCGCGCCTGATCTCCCGCTACCGGCCGCCGGTCAAGATCGTCGCCATGACTCCTTTCCCCGAAACGGTCCGGCGACTGCTGATCAACTACGCGGTCATTCCGGTCCTCGCGCCCGAAGTCAACACGACGGATGGAATGCTGGAACAGATGGACACGCTTCTCGTCGGCCTCGGCCTCGTCAGTCCCGGCAATAAAGTGATCTTCGTCGCAGGCACACCGATCGGGCGCTCGGGATCCACCAATCTCATGAAACTCCACTGCGTCACCGGATGATCCGACCCGGAGTCTCTTGGCTCTTCTCAGCGGACTGTCAACCCAGCAGACTGATTCCGGAAGTTCCCAAAGCCCCCGAAGTTCCGGAAGTCGTGCTGGTCCCAAAGAGCGCATCAGCCTGTTGAGCCTGCAACGCGCTCTGGTAGGCCGCAAGGGTAGTGGCCCCCGGAGTTGAACCGGACGCGGTCGACAACTCCAATGACTGTAGAAGTCCGTCCAGGTTCGTCGTCGGATTGGCGGTACCCGTGGTGCCGAACAGACCGCCCGCTTCCTGAAGTTGCAGCGCCGCCTCGCTGAACTGAACGATGTCCGCGGGGGAGGAGTTTTCCAACGCTGTCTGCACGGACGAGGGCAATGCCGAGGCGAGACCCGACGGCCCCGTCAGCAGGGTCTGAATCGGATTCGGGCTGGCCGGATTAATTGCAGATGCCATCCGATGAGTCTTATCGGCAGGCTGTAACAAAAGTTGAAAATATTTTTTGCGCCTGTTCTGTCAGCAACTTAGGACCCTTTTTGAGAACGCCCCTAAGCGGTTCCCAAAACCCGCCTGCTACCGTGCAATCGAGAACCGGAACGTACTCATGATGTTTCCGGGCGCTGATTGCTAAGTTCTCGAGACTCTGGCAACTCAGTTTCTAACAATGGGCGGCAGGCGCTCCCGTTATTGGTGCGGCCTCGGTATCTTCCGAGAGACCAAAAAGGCCCCGGTCCGAGGGTTTATCGGGCAGTGGAGCGCTCCAACTATTTGGCGGAAGCGCCGGCGGTCTCGGCCGCCGGCATTCCGGCATCAAAGGAATCGAAATGGCGAAAAATTCGGTCCCGCGCGGGCTAGCCGGCGGCGCTGGCGGCAAGTGGGGTTTTTTACGGACATTGCAGACGTATGCAAACCGGCCTTGGGATCGTAAAGACGAAGAAAAGCGTTGCGAATCCTGAGGGAATAGCAGAGAATCGAAGGCTTAAGGGGGGCGATGTGACGGCTGTGACAAGCATTCCCGAAAGCGTCATTTCGCCCGGTCCGCTGGCCAGTCCACGTATTGCTTTGCTTTCACGAATGTCGGCCAGAGCGTCAGCAACTGTAGTTGATTGAGTGGTTTAGGACTCGGTTTGCCCCGATGCGGGAACTGGTTTGGTGATGGCAGGCAAGGTGCAACAAATTAGTGCCGTACTGCGTCTATCGTGGCGCAAAGGAGTCTGAGTGCGTCCTCGGCTGATTCCGAACGTGTCGGTTCCAGGGCCGGAGTTGCCGCCGTTGGAGCGGTTCAAGAAGTTCTTCGGTTTAGTCGCTGGAGTTCCGAAGGAAGAGGCCGATAAGGAACGCATTACTCCCCCCTCGAAGAGGAAAAGGAAACGCAATGTGCCCAACGGCTGACGGTTTTGAATTCGGGATTTCCGCGGTTCAGTGGGACAGCGCATACTACGGCGCTATGGCAGCGGTGTCGTCGGCTGCCGAAACCGTCCAGAAGAAGGCAACCGGGATTTCTATCCCACTCCAGCTTTGGCGTTTTTCCAGAAAGCTCCGCGATCTGGCGGATTTGGTGGAAAACCCTCACGAGGCCAAGCCAGTCCCTGCTTCCGAAAAAGTAGATGTACCTAAGGCCCTTGAGCAGTTCGATATTATGATTGCGGCGGTTGACAAACTATACGAGCAGTGTTGCCGCGCTGGATACACCAATCGGACTCTCACGGCGGCTTCGCTGCATTCGATTAGGAACCACACAGAAATCATCCGTGACTTTTTTGAGCGAGTTAAGCTGATCATCGACCCAGCCACCGAGAACATGTTTGAGGAAGCCCGCCAGGAATATTTACGCGGCGAGAGCGTCGGCCTGGAAGCCATTCGTTGATTGGCGATTGAGCCGGTTCCTCCCAAACCCGCCCCGTTTACCCCGCGAATCAGTTCGAAGCCTGCGAAATACATCAAGGCTCTTGATAAGCCCACTCGCGAGCGGATTGCCAAAAAGATGGAAGAAGTGGCCAAGGACCCATACGACTCGACACACTCCAAGCCATTGACGAATTCAGAAAAAAGGTCGTGTCAGGTCGGCGGATATCGCATCCTGTTTCTCGTAATGCCTACTGAGAGAGTTGTGCTTTTTACGGACGCGGACTCCAGAAATCAAATCTACCGAAACGCGTGACTGGTGGGTCGCGCGGCTTGCGTTTCCCGCGTTGCGATTTCCGCGTTCAAAGAACGACGGCGTTTCTTTGCGCGTCACCTGATTCCATGTGAGCCGTCGCCCTGCAACCTAAGAGCACAACAGCAAGAAACGATGCCCGCCCTTTTAACGGCCTGCCCACTTCGCCCTTCCGATTGTTATAGCGGAACATCTGCTCATCGAGGTGCCGGAACAGGTGGAAGGGTTCAACGCTGATGTAATCGCCGTGAAGACGTTGTTGCGAACGTATTCCATCGAGTGATTGACAAGCTCATGCTTGTGCTCATCATCCATCCGGTAGCTGTTGGCCCACTCGTCGAAGACGACCGCGGACCCGGCTTCGACGCTTCCCCGGATGTGGTCCGGTATTCCGGCACGAAAGGAATCGAAATCGGGAAACGAAAACGAAGCCGAGCCTAACCGCGCACAGCCCAACGCAACAGCTCCGCCACTTTGGGTGGTTTCCCCTGCGACAGCAGACCTACGCGAAAAATCCGTGCCGCGGCCCAGACCAGGACCAGTGTCCACACCACCACTCCCGCCATCCCCACCCACGGCTGCCACCACGGCACCCCTCCCGGCATCGCCTGACGCATCAACATGACTGACGGAGTGAACGGCGGGATCAGCGAAATGGTCGTAGTGAAAACGCCGTTGGGCGCCTGGATCAGCGGTGCGATCAGGATCACCGGCGCCATCACCGGCAGAATCACCAACGGCGTCAGCTGCTGGGCATCCCGCGGGGTGCCGCAGGCCGACCCCAGCGCCGCGCCGAAAGCACTCAGCATCGTCACCTGGCACACCACATAAACGAAGAACCACGGCAACAGCTCCAGCCTCGCCATGCCGATCACAGCCATCCCCTCCATCACCAGCAGGCCGCCGATAATGTAAAACATCGAGCTCGTGATCGACGTACCCACGGACGCAGCCACCTTGCCCGCCATCAGTTCGAAAGGGGTCGCCGAGGCGAGAAGCATCTCATACACGCGCTGCATCTTGTCCTCTGCAACAACCGACAGGTTGGACGCCGCGCCCAGCAGCGTCATCATCATCATGAGAAACATGAGCACGATCGGCACCGCGCTCTCCGTCGCGCTGCTCTTGCGCCCCTCGTGAATTCCACCGGTTTTTTCGTCCCGCGAAACCAGGCTCATCGACTCCACCGCCACCGACCGGAACGCATCGTCGAAACGGCTCGGGTCCACGCCGGACCGCGCCAGGCGCGCGCGCGTCACCCCGTTGTCGATCGCATCCCTCAGCCATGCCTGGGACGCGTTCATGTTCCCCGAATCCGTGTAAAACGCGACTTTTCCACTGGCTTTTTCCGAACCGGCTTTCTGTGAACCGTCCAGCACGTCTTTTCCGATCTCGAGGAACGCGAACAGGTCGCGATGCCGTACGCGGTCTGAAAGGGCGAGCCGTTGTCCCGCCAGAGCGTCGCCGTCTCCCGGCTTGATCACTTCGAAAACAAAGTTCGAAGCCACCAGCTGCGGGTTGCTCTTGTCCGCCTTGTCCTCGGCGCTTTTTTCCTTCGCGGCCTGCTCGATCGCGGCAGCGGCTACGCCGGTGTGGTCGAAGATGGCGACCCGCTGGGCAGTGCTGCCCTGGGTCACCCTCAACAGAGCGAAACCCAGAAATCCGCTGCCCATCAGAAGCGGCAACACCACCAGGCCGATCACAAAAGCTTTCGTCATGACGACCGCTTTGAAGTCGCGTTTGGCGATCAAAAAAATCCTACGCAGCATTTTCTTCTTCCTCCGCGGCGGGCCCCGCGATGCGCACGAAGATGTCATGCAGGGACGGCCGCATGATGTTGAAGCTCGTCACTGCAGTTCGCGATACCAGCGTGTGCAGCACCCGCTGGGGGTCGCATCCCTGCGCCATGCGCAACTCCTGAACCTGCCCCAGATCCTGTATCCTGTCCACGCCCGGCAGCCCCTGGAGCGCCGCCAATCCCCCACCCGTCGAGACGCGGATCGTGTCGCTGCCATAGTGATTCTGGATCGCTTCGAGCGTGCCGTCGAGCACTTTATTCCCGCGATAGATCATGAAAATGTAGTCGCACAGGCTCTCCGCCACTCCCATGTCGTGCGTGCTGAGGATGACGGTCGCGCCGCGCCCACGCAACTCGAGAACCGCGGTCCGAATGGCATCGGCGCTCACCGGATCGAGCCCCGTAAAAGGCTCGTCGAGGATCAGCAGCTTCGGCTCGGGCACCACTGCGGCGATGAACTGAATCTTCTGACTCATGCCTTTGCTCAGCGTCTGCAGCTTTTTCGAAGCGCAGTGCGCGAGCCCCAGTTTTTCCAGCCACGCCGTCACTTGCCGCGTGACATCTCTACCGCCGCGCAGTTCCGCGTAGAATTCCAGCAGCTCCTGCACCACCATCTGCCGGTACAATCCGCGCTCTTCGGGCAGATACCCGATCCGCAGGCGCGACTTGGGATCGCGCTCTCCGAACACGCTGATCGTTCCGCTGTCCGGATAGAAGATGTTCAGGATCATGCGCATGGTCGTGGTCTTGCCCGAGCCGTTCGGGCCGATGAAGCCGTATACCGAACCCTGCGGGATATTCAGGGAAAGGTCGTTCACCGCCCTCATATCTCCGAACGTCTTGGTTACATGAGAGATCTCTACAGCGTCCATCGCACCCCTGATCATTGGATCATGAATGTGGTCTACACTGAAGCCGTGTTAAAAGTTCCCGATTCCGGTCACTCCGCCAGCACCCGATGGACGAACTGCACGGCCATCGACCCTTCGCCCACTGCCGACGCCACCCGCTTCACGCTTCCCGACCGGATATCTCCCACCGCGAACACCCCCGGCCGGCTCGTTTCCAGCAGAAAAGGCGGCCGCTTCAAAGACCAGTCTTCCTTCAGGTCCGTGCCCGTGCGCAGGAACTGTTTGTCGTCCATCGCGAGACATCCCCCGAGCCATGAGGTATTCGGATACGCCCCGGTCATCAGGAAAACGTGCCGGATCTCATGCGTCTCGCTCGTGCCGGTTTCCGCCTCCCGCCAGCGAACGCGCTCCAGTTGGCCGTTGCCCTCCAGCGCCTCGATCTCCGTCCGCGGCTTTAAGGTGATCTGCCCGCACGCCTCGATTCTCGAGATCAGGTATTGGGACATGGTCTCGGCCAATCCCGCCCGCCGCACCACCAGATAAACGCGCCGGGCCGTTTGCGAGAGGTAGAGAGCGGCCTGGCCGGCCGAATTCCCTCCTCCCACGACAATCACTTCATCGTTGCCGCAGAGCTGCGCTTCCACATTGGTGGCGCCGTAGTAAATCCCCACCCCTTCGAACTGGCTGAGATTCGGCAGGTCCAGCTTCCGGTATTGCGCACCCGCCGCGAGGATCACGCTGCGCCCGCGCACCGTCCCGCCTTCTACCAGTTCCACCTGATAGGGCACCCGGTCGCAGCCGAGCGACCGCGCGGCCCGCGCCACCGCAATATTCGCGCCGAATTTCTCCGCCTGCACGAACGCCCGGTTCGCCAGTTCCTGCCCGGAAATTCCCATGGGAAACCCCAGGTAATTCTCGATCCGCGAACTGCTTCCCGCCTGCCCGCCGGGCCCGTCGCTCTCAACCACCAGCACTTTCAGGCCTTCCGAAGCGCCATAAACCGCGGCGGCAAGCCCGCTCGGCCCGGCGCCGATCACGATCAAATCGTAAACCGCGTTCTCATCGATCCCCGTATTCAACCCGAAGCATTCCGCGGCCGCGAAGTTGGTCGGATTGCGCAGCACCTTTTCGCCCTGGCAGATCAGTACCGGAATATCGTTGGCGCTGATCTGGAAATGGTCGAGCACGGTCTGTACATCGGGGTCTGTGTCGACATCGAGATACGTATGCGGATGGCCGTTCCGGGAGAGGAACGTTCTCAGGCGCAGCGTGTCGCTGGAATGGCTGGACCCGATCAGCACCGCGTCTCCCACCGAGTTCTCAATCAGATAAACGCGCCGCAGCACGAACGCCCGCAGCAGGATTTCGCCCAGCGCGACATCGGTCTGCATCACCTGCCGCAGGTTGGCCCTGTTGATTTCGAGCACTTCGCTGTCTTCGTGCGCCCGGCATCGCACCAGGCTGCGCCGCCCCGAGAGCTGATTTACCTCGCCCGTGAAGGCCCCGGGCCCGAGAGTCCCGAGCACCGCTTCGCCGTTCGCCGAAACGCTCATGATTTCGATGCTGCCGCTGAGCACCACGAATACACCATGGCTCTCGTCGCCCAGATCGAAAATGATCGTGCCGGCCTCCGCATGCCCGCGCACGCCGAACGATGTCAGGCGCTCGATCTGGCCGCTGTTCAACAGGGGAAACCTCGGGTCGGTTTCAGCCACGCTGATTCTCCATATCGAGCACCACGCGGAACCGCGCCTTGCCGCTGATCATCCGCTCATAGGCTTCGTTGACCTGCTCCAGCGGAAACACTTCGTTCATCGACTTCACGCCGGAGAGCACGCTGAACGCCAAAGTATCCTGCGAATCGATCGACACTCCCGAGTACCATCCTTTTACCGCCTGGCTCTTGATCAGCATCGCAATGGGAGAGATCTGGAGCGATGGCACGGCGCCGACCAGCATCATCGTTCCTTTGATGGCGAGCCCGCCCAGCACCGCCGCCATCGCGTCCGCCGCCGTCACCGTAGCCAGAATGAGCTTCGCGCCACCCAGTTTCAGAAGCTCCGCCGAGGGATCCTGCGTCTGGCTGTCGATATACCGCCACGCTCCCAGCGTTTTCGCCAGCGGCGCTTTATCCTGCCCCCGTGCGATGGCGACCGTCTTGAATCCCATCTTCGCGGCATACTGCACACCCAGATGACCCAGGCCTCCGAGCCCCAGCACCGCGACCAGTTCACCGGGCCGCGCGCCGCTGTTACGCAGGCAGTTGAACGTCGTGACGCCCGCGCACATGAGCGGCGCCGCGTCGGCCGCGGACAACTCTTCCGGCACCCGTGCCAGCGCTTCCGGACGCGCCACCAGATAATCGGCGTAACCGCCGTCGGCGCTCATGCCGGTGACGTGCGTTGCGGTCAGGCATGCGAAGAAATCGCCGCGCCGGCAGGAATCGCAATAACCGCAATAGCCGCCGTTCCAGCCGATTCCCACGCGCTCGCCCGGCGCCCACCCGGCCACGCCGGAACCAACGGCGTCCACCACGCCCACCGCCTCATGCCCGGGCACTCGGGGGTACTGAATCCCGGGAAAAAGGCCGTCCTTAACGACACTGTCGCTGTGGCAGATTCCGCAGGCCTGCACTTTCACCCGCACCAGCCCGGTTCCGGGATCGGGTATCGGCCGTTCCACGATTTCGAACGGGCCCCCTGCCCGCGAGACCTGTACCGCACGCATTTTCGGCATCGTCGTCCTCCTTCTCCATAGGTTAAGATGATCTTGCGAAAATGAAAACGATTCCACTTATTACTGCTGTGGCATTTCTCCTGGTTGCCTGCACCGCCGGCGCCCAGAAGCCAACCGCCGAGAAAGCGCCCGAAACCTTCCGCGTGAACATGGATACCTCACGCGGCATGGTCGTGATTGAAGTCACCCGAGCGGATGCACCCAACGGCGCCGACCGCTTCTACAACCTCGTGAGGGCGAAGTATTACGACGGCGCGCGTTTTTTCCGCGTGCTCCCCGGATTCATGGCGCAGTTCGGCATCGCCGCCGATCCAGCCGTGACCAAGGCTTGGGACGTGCCGATTCCGGACGATGCCGTGAAAGTGAGCAACGTGCGCGGCGCCGTGACCTTCGCCCAAACCTCGGCGCCCAACAGTCGCTCCACACAGCTGTTCATCAACTATGGCGACAACAGCCGGCTGGATGCTTCGCGATTCGCACCCTTCGGCAAGGTCGTGAGCGGTATGGAATTCGTGGACCAGATCTATTCTGGCGACCGCGAAAATCCCGACCAGGGGCAGATCGAAGAACAGGGCAACGCTTACCTCGATAAGAATTTCCCGAAGCTCGACTACATCAAGACGGCTCGGATCGCGCCGTAGCATCGACCACAGCCATCCACTCGGCAGCCAGCTGCCGCGGATGATCCGCCAGATCGACAGGTTGGCTCCTGGTTTCTTCCGCCTCGCGGAGGAAAACGGCCACTACGCCGCCGGGGGTCGGGCGCAATTCCAGACGATGACCCCGCGCCTCAAGGCGCAGCGTTGTTCCGATCCATGCCAGATTGACCTTCATTCGGCGCTCGCGGCCGGCAAGGGTTGCCTCGCGCATCAGAGCTTCCGCATAAGGTTCATGCTTCAAACGGTCGGCCCACGGGGCGGCGGCCATCACGCGCTCGCGTTCGCTTTCGCGGCGGCGCGCGTCATCCAGACCCTCGTCGCGGCCCTCCAACGCCTTCAGGTTGCTTTCGAGGTTGTCGAGAAAGCTCATGCGTACTATTCTCACCTGGGGCCCGCCGCTGATGCTCAATGCTTTAGAATCACTTAAGACTCAGGAGAACGGCCACGGTGAAGACGGCAACTTTGTTTGTGTTTCTGTGCGCAATCCCCCGCTGCATCTTCGCGCAAGGTCCCTGGACCGGCTATGGGCATGATCCTCAGCACACCGCCACCTCGGCCACGGCGGCTCAGACGCTGAACTCGATCCACTGGCAGACCACGATCGATTACACTCAGCCCCCCGGCGCCACCGGCAACCTTTACGTTCACTACGGATCCCCGGTGATCACTGCCGCAAACACGGTGATCGTGCCCGTGACGAACGCGTCCGGCGGTTATCAGATCGAAGGGTTCAGCGGCTCAACGGGTTCGCCGCGTTACACGCTCACCAGCGGCTACACTCTTCCCCCGCATGGCTGGACGCCACCCTACGGACCGGCGATCTCTCTCGGCACGCGGCTCTACTACGCCGGACCGGGCGGAACCCTCTATTACCGGACCTCGCCCGATTCCGCCTCGGGAACAGTCGTGCAGGTGGCCTTCTACGGGTTGGCGCTCTACAACGCCAATCAGAGCGCGTTCAACAACACGGTTCAGATCTCGACTCCGCTCACCGCCGATCGTTCGGGCAACATATTCTTCGGATTCATCGTGACGGGATCGAATCCGGCCAACCTGGTCAGCGGCATCGCGCGGGTCACGCTGTCAGGCGCAGGAACGTGGAAAAGCGCGGTCGCTTTCACGGGCGACAGTAACGCCAGCCAGATCGCCCTGAACTGCGCGCCCGCGCTCAGCAACACCCAGACCATCGTTTATGCAGCGACCTCGAATGGGGCGGAGTTCGGAACCGGATATCTGATTTCCCTGAACGCCACGACGCTGGCCCCGATTTCGTCCGTTGCGTTGCGCGATCCCCGCGCCGGTTACGGTCTGGCCACCGTTTCCAGCGACAGCTCCGCAGCTCCCATGGTCGGGCCGGACGGGGACGTTTACTATGGCGTCCTCGAAAACTCGCTCGGTTCGCATAATGAACGGGGTTGGATGCTGCATTTCAATTCCGCTCTTACGCAAATCAAAACACCCGGCTCGTTCGGCTGGGACGACACGGCTTCCGTGGTGCCTTCGAGTACAGTGCCCTCGTACACAGGCACATCCTCTTATCTGATTTTGACCAAGTACAACAACTACAACGGAATCGGGACCGGAAACGGGGTGAACAAGATCGCGATCCTCGACCCCGACGCCACCATGCAGGATGAGTATTCGACATCACCGGTGACCGTAATGCAGGAGGTGATCACCGTTACCGGAGTCACCGCGGACCCGGCCCTTCCCGCGGTGCGCGAATGGTGCATCAATACGGCTGCGGTCGATCCTTTCACCAAAGCGGCCCTTATCAACAGCGAGGACGGTACGCTTTACCGCTGGGATTTCACCACCAACACGCTCCTGCAGCGCATCGCCCTCACCTCAGGCCGCGGCGAAGCCTACACTCCCACCGTAATCGGAGCCGATGGAACCGTGTATGCCATCAACGACGCGATTCTGTTCGCGGTGGGGAATTAGTATGCACATCCGTTTACTCACTGTCCTGATGGCATTCGCCGCGTTGACAGCCCCGGCGTTCGGACTCGAAATTACCGACCTGACCTTTACGCTCGTTTCCAACGCGGGATCCGGTTACCCGACGCGCCTGAACCCGGACCCCGACCCTCCCTGCCTGCAGCCCAACTGCGTTCAGTTTTCCGGGACGCTGACGGATACCGACAACGATACGAGCCAGACCTATCCGTACATGGGCCTGATCGGCATCAGCCTTGCGTTTACGTCTAATCCCGCCCACGGCGCCCTGACGCTCGACAACACATTTACGCAGGACAACGCTATCCCCGGCGTGCTGAGCGGCGATCCGAACTACGCGACCGATAATTCCGGCAACCCGCCGAACAGTTACACCGGGCCTCTGTTCGGAATCGACATCGCGCCCGGAACAACCGTCGGCAACTACACCGGCACGATCACCATCAGTGCGG
This sequence comes from Terriglobia bacterium, assembly GCA_963764845.1. Classification (GTDB taxonomy): domain Bacteria; phylum Acidobacteriota; class Terriglobia; order Bryobacterales; family Bryobacteraceae; genus BOG-234. The sequence continues at coordinate 387,533 of CAVXUE010000006.1, forward strand.
CGGGCGGAGATGACGACCCGAACTACAACGGGTTTACCGTCCAGCAGAGCATTGACGTCCAGGTTACGCCCGAGCCCGCCGCCGCCAGCCTTGCGCTCGCGGGCCTGGCGTCTCTCGTGGTCTGTGGTGGAATAAAACGCAAGTGGCATTCTTCCGTAGCTTCGCGATAGCGGCTCTCGCCGCCGCGCTGGCGTCTGCTGAAGATCCGGTCGCCGCGCTCGCGCGCAAAATCGACCAGGGGTTGGCGCAACTCCCGTTCGAGCCCGTCTTCGGTTACCTTCCCGCGCTTCTTGAAGCCCTCAACATACCCGTCGAGTCGCAGATCGAGGTCTTTTCAAAGACCAGCATTCAGGCCCTGCGAATCGAGCCGTTTACTCCCCGCGTGATCTACTTCAACGATTCCGTGGCGGTCGGCTGGGTGCGCGGCGGCTTCATCGAACTGGCCGCGCAGGATCCCACGGAGGGCATGCAGTTTTATACGCTTCAGCAGAGGCCTCCGGGAGGGCCGGTGGTCGAGCGGCTGACGCGCCGCAGAGATTGCCTGAACTGCCATAAATCCGGCAATACACTCATCAGGAGTGTTACGTCCGCTCCCGACGGAATTCCGTCGCATGAAATCGATACCGATGGCCGGACACCGTTCGATCAGCTCTGTGGAGGCTGGTATGTGACCGGCAGCACCGGTTCCGCTCAGCCACCGGGGCAATGTGATCTACGCCAATTCGGAGCGACGCCGAGCTGACACCGTTCTTCGATACCCGCCGATCGCTCACCGCGTCGAGCGACGTGGTGGCGCTGCTCGTGTTCGAGCATCAGATGCGCATGATGAACCTGCTGGCGCATCCGGAGGATGTCAACGAACTGGTCGATTACATGCTTTTCGTCGACGAGCCTCCGCTGCCGGATAAAATCGCGGGGGCGTCGGGCTTCGCCGAAAAATTCACCGCGCTGGGACCTCGCGACGGCAAAGGCCGATCCCTCAGAGAGTTCGATCTGGAATATCGCCTGATGCGGTATCCGTGCAGCTACATGATTTATACAGAAGCGTTCGAAGCCCTGCCCGCGGCGACGAAAGACGCCATTTACCAGCGCATGTGGCAGGTTTTACAGCGTCTGGAGAACGGCCGGGCCGTCATCGAAATCCTGCGTGACACGAAAAAGGATCTGCCGGATTATTTTCGGTAACATCGAGTCCGGCGTTTGGGAATCTACGTGAACGAACGATAAAATAACATTCACATCGACTTTTTCGCCGGTGTGTGCGTCTTGTCACCAGGAGCCAGAGTTTGATCTTTCGGGCCGTCGAAGATGCGGACCTGATTTCACGCGTTCGCCGCGGCGATGTCGAGGCGTTCAACCTCCTCGTATCGCGATGGGAGAAGCGTGTCTTCAATTATCTTCTTCGTCTCACCGGCCAGTCCGGACGACGCTATGGACCTGAGCCAGGAAGCTTTCTTGAAGGCTTATCAGAACATCCGCAAGCTCGACGACCCGGCGCGATTCGGCCCATGGCTGTACCGGATTGCGCATAACGAGGCATATTCGCTCTTCCGCAAGCGCCGGCCCGAAACGGCGCTGGAAGACGTGATGCCCTCGGAGCGCAATCCCGCGCCGGGTTTCTCGATGGATCTCTCGTTGGCGGTCACCGCGGCGCTCGACCGGCTCAACCCGGAACAGCGCGAAGCGGTGGTGCTGAAGGTCTACGAGGGATTCAAATTCGACGAGATGGCGGAGGTTCTCGGGATGTCCGGTCTCGACCGTCAAGTCGCGGCTTTACACCGCGCTCGACCTTCTGAAAGACGGAACTGGCTCCCGTGAGTACAAGAGGTAACATGTCGATGATTCACCCATACGGTCGAGGCTTTGCGCGATTACGCGTTCGGCGAACTTCCCGCCGATCGGCAACCGGCAACTGGAGCAGCATCTCGCCGCCTGTGGCGATTGCACGTCTCGAACTCGACCAGTCTGCGGCTGACGACCGCGGCGTTGCGAACGCTGCCGGATCGGGAAATTCCGCAGCGTATCGCGTTCGTTTCGGATAAGGTCTTCGAGCCGTCGCCGGTTGCGCGATTTGTTCGCCGGCTTCTGGAATTCGGCCGCGCGGCTCGGCTTCGCGTCGGCCTGCGTGCTCGGCGCTGCGCTCGATTGTCTCGGCCTATCATCGGCCGGCCACGGAGATCCGTACGGTGGTTCAGGCCGCCAACACCGATGTTTCAAAACAGGTGAACGACGCCGTCGCGAAGGCAGTGGCGCAGGTCAAGATCGAAGATGCCCGCGATGATCGAGGCCGCGTCGAGCCGCAGAATACGAGCAGCAATATCAGGAGCGCATGACGGCCGTCGCGGAGAATTTCGACGTGCTGCAGAAGCAGCTCGGCACCACTCTGATAGCCTCGAACGACATCCGGGGCGCGGGAGCCGGGCCAATGAAAGCCGCTCCTCTTGATTGCCGCGGCGACCCTCTGCTTTGCGGCGACCGAATCGCGGGTTTCGAGAGCGACGATCCTGGCGGTCGAAGGCACGTGGATGAGAATCTAAGACGCCGTCGGCCGAACCCTACGATCTGCTCGGCGACCACGCGCGGCACCTACCTCGAAGGCTACGGGACGCTGTTCACGTTTGAGGTCGATCTGGTCAGCACCGGCGGACTCCTGACGTCGAGCCCGTTCAGGCCGACCGTTGACCCCGGAGGAGCTCGCCAAGCTGCGCGACCGCAAACTGAAAAAGCTGCCCGAGTTGAAGGAAGCCATGCGGAGTCTCATGGTGAATGCCAGCGCCACGCTGGAAGGGCTTGCCGCCCAACGAACGCGTCGCCATGGAAGCGATTCTGTTGAACTATCCCCTGGGAGAAGTACCGGAAGGAGATTCCCCGGCGCATTTTCATGAGCGCGGAAAAACAGAAGCTGCTGGACGCGAGGGCCAATCACGCCACACCGGCCGAACTCGCCGCCATCATCGAAGAGCAGGACCGCTAGAGGGTGACCGCAGCTCGCGAACGCCACTCGGCCAGCTGCTGATCGAACGCGGCCTGATCGCCGCGGAAGATCTCGACCGCGCGCTCGAACTGCAGCGGGAACGCCGGGGCGAGAAACTGGGCAGGATCCTCGTCGACATGGGCTATCATCGCCCAGCGCGATCTGCTCGCCGCGCTCTCGGAACAGCTCGGCCTGCCCATCGCGCAACTGGGCGCACTCGGCCGCCGGCGTCCGCGCCGGAGCTCGAAGGCCTTTCGCCGCGCTTTCTGCGCCAGTCCTGCATCTTCCCCGTCGCCATCGAAGAAGGCACGCTCACGCTCGCGATGGCCGACCCGCTCGACTTCGAAACCATCAACGCGGTGCAGAGTTTTTCGCGGCTCGAAGTGCAGTCCGCAGCTGGCGAACGAGCAGGACATTCTCGACGCCATCGACCGCTATTACACCGAAGGCGACCGCCAGACCGCCGCGGCGGAATTCGGCACGGGCGACGAAGAAGACCTCGAACATCTGCGCGATATGGCGAGCGAAGCGCCCGTCATCCGGCTGGTGAACGCCATGATCGCGCAGGCGATCGAGAAGCGCGCCAGCGACATCCACATCGAGCCGTTCGACAAGGAATTCCGCATCCGCTTCCGCGTGGACGGCGTGCTCTTCAATCAGGAGCAGCCGCCGCGCGAACTCAAGGCCGCCATCACTTCGCGCCTGAAGCTGATGGCGAAGCTCAATATCGCCGAACGCCGGCTTCCGCAGGACGGCCGCATCAAGATCCGCATTCTCGGGCCGCGAAGTCGATCTGCGCGTTTCCACGCTGCCCACGCTTTTCGGCGAAAGCGTCGTCATGCGTCTGCTCGACCGGTCGGCGGGCGATTTCTACGATCTGCGCCGGCTGGGTTTCGACGACCACATGCTCGAGCCGCATGGAGCATTTCACCTCGCTGCCGCACGGAATTTTTCTCGTCACCGGGCCCACCGGCAGCGGCAAATCGACCACGCTCTATTCGGCGCTGAAGCGCATCAATCTGCCCGACAAGAAGATCATCACGATCGAAGATCCGGTGGAATATCAGATGGACGGGATCAACCAGATCCACGTCAATCCGCAGATCGGGCTCACGTTCGCGGCCGGGATTGCGGCACATCGTCCGCCAGGATCCGGACGTGATCATGGTCGGCGAAATCCGCGATCGCGAGACGGCGGATATCGCGATTCGCTCGGCGCTCACCGGACACTTCGTTTTCTCGACGCTGCACACGAACGACGCGCCGAGCGCGGTCACGCGGCTGATGGATATGGGCGTGGAGAATTATCTGATCACGTCGTCCGTGGTCGCGATTCTGGCGCAGCGTCTGGTCCGGCTGATCTGCGCAGAACTGCCGGGAGAGCGCGGGCAAGGCGATGACGCCGTTCGGCGAAGAGATCGACACGTTCCAGGGGCGCGGCTGCGAAGACTGCAACGGTTCGGGCTACAAAGGCCGCGCCGGGCATCTTCGAACTGATGGAACTGAACGACGAACTGCGCCACCTGATCATGGGCAACGCCGATGCCAGCCGCCTGACCGAAGCGGCGCGGCGCAACGGCATGAAGAGTCTGCGCGAGGATGGCTGGATGAAAGTCAGCCAGGGCATGACGACGGCCGACGAGGTGACGCGCGTCACGCAGGAGTTTTAAGTAACGCTGATGGCCTCAGCGACCTTCCACTACCGCGCCGTTGCCGCCGATGGCAAGCTCCGCACCGGCGTCATCACCGCCGAGAGCGGCAAGACCGTCGCGCGCGAACTGGTCCGCCAGGGCCTGACGCCCGTCTACGTCGGCTTCGAAGAAAAGAAATCGGCCGCGCTCAAGCTTCCCTCGTTCGGAGCGGCACGCCGCCGCGACGTTCTCTTCTTCACGCAGGAACTTTCGACGCTGCTCAACTCCGGCGTGCCGCTCGACCGCGCGCTTTCCATCACCAGCGAACTCACCACGCGGCCGCAGTTCCGCGCCATCGTGCTCGACATTCTGCGCTCCATCAAAGGCGGCAAATCGCTGGCGGATTCGCTCGCGCTGCATCCCGCATACTTCTCCGAACTGTTCATCAACATGGTGCGGGCGGGCGAAGCTTCGGGCAGCCTGGGGCAGATCTTCGAGCGGCTTTCGGAATTCGAGCGCTCGCGCGACGAACTGCGCAGCTACATCGTTTCGTCGATGATTTATCCCGCCCTGCTGGCGCTGCGTGGGCGTCGGGGCGATTTTCGTCATCCTCGATTTCGTGGTCCCGCGCTTCGCCACGATCTTCGACGACGGCCGCATGAAAATTCCGCTGCCCACGCTGATCATGCTGCAGGCCAGCCATATCGTGCGGGACTGGTGGTGGCTGGTGGCGCTCGCGTCTGATCGCGGTGATCGTCGGATTCCGGTTCTACATCGCAACGCCGAACGGAAGATTCTGGTGGGACACGAACGCGCCTGAGACTTCCGATAATCGGCGACGCCATGCGCAAGGCGGAGACCTCCCGTTTCGCGCGCGCCATGTCCACGCTGGTCGGCAACAGCGTGCCGCTGGTGCAGTCGCTGCATATTTCCGCCGGCATTCTCTTCAACACGCGCATGGCGAATTCGCTGAAGGATGTCGCGCAGGGCGTCAAGCGCGGCGAAGGAATCTCGCAGCCGCTGGCGCGCACGCGCATGTTTCCGCCGCTGGCTTCGCATCTGCTGACCGTCGGCGAGGAAACCGGCAAACTGGATCTGATGTTCGCCCGCATGGCGGATATTTATGAAGAAGAGACGCGGGCGTCGATCAAGCGCTTCACGGCGATCTTCGAGCCGGTGGTGATTCTGATCATGGGCATCATCGTGGGCGCGCTGGTTCTGAGCATGCTGATCGCGATCACAAGCATCAACGATGTGGCAATTTAGCGAGATGTGGAATCTAACGGCAAGAGGAAACGCATATGAATCACGAAAGAACCCACGCGCCGGCGTCACGCTGATCGAAATGCTGGTGGTGGTGGTGATCATCGCGGTCTTCGCCGCGGTGGTCGGGCCGCGGCTGCTGAATCAGGGCGACAAGGCCCGCGTGGTGGCGGCGCAGGCAGCAGCTGGAAAACTTTCAGCTGGCGCTCGGCCAGTATCATCTCGATACCGGCGGTTATCCGACGACCGAGCAGGGGCTGGCGGCTCTGCGCGTGCAGCCGGGCGGCGTCGAGCAGTGGCATGGGCCGTATCTGCAGAAGGATGTGGCGCAACGATCCCTGGGGGCATCCCTACGTCTACAAATTTCCGGGCGATCATGGCGATGAGCCGGACGTGGTTTCCTACGGCGCCGACGGCCAGCCAGGCGGCGACGGATCTGAACGCCGACATCGTCAGCTGGAAGTGACCAGGAGAACAACAATCCGGCGTCACGCTGATCGAGATGCTGATCGTCCTGATGATCATCGCGGTCATCGCGGGCGTGTCGTTTCCCGCCCTGACGTCCGGACTTTCCGGCATCCGGCTGTCTTCGGCATCGGGCTCGGCCGCGAGTTTCCTGACCTCGGCGATGAACCGCGTGGAACGGCGCGAACAGGCCGCCGCGATTGTGATTTCGCCGAAGGAGAATCTGCTGGCCGTCTACACAGCCGCTTCCGGCGAAAAGCCCGAGCGCACGCTCGATATGCCGAAGGGAATCACGATCGAAGGCGACGAGCCGCGCCGGTTTCTCCTCATGCCCGGAGGCACAGTCTCCGCGCATGACGCTCGTCCTGCGAAACGACAAAGGCGCGCGCCGTTCGGTCCAGATCGACCCGGCGACGGGCGTTCCGAAAGTGCAGCGTCTCGAAAGCATGTAACCAATGACGCGCAACCGGCAGGGATTCACGCTGCTCGAAGTGCTGGTCGCGACGGTCATCATGGGCATCGCCGTGGCGGGGCTGATCGCGGGCCTGTCGCAGTCGGTGAAGAATGCTTCGCGCCTGACCGATTACGATCGCGCCGCCATGCTGGCGCGCACGAAAATGAACGACCTGCTGCTCGATGTGAATCTTCCTTTCGAAGGGGAACGTCGAAGGGGCGTTCACCGGCGATCAATCGGGCGGAATTCCGAGCGGCTGGCGCGCGGCGCTGCAGACCTTTCGACGTGCCGCCGAACGCCGGGCCCGGCACGGTCATCCTGCAGCGGATCGCGCTCGAAGTCTGGTGGAAGCCGCTGAACGGAACGCGCCGCACGATTCAGCTCGAAGGCTATCGGCAGGCGCGGATTCCCATACCGGCGGCCCGATGAAGACGAACTCTCAATCCGGCGTCACGCTGATCGAAATCCTGATCGCGGTCTCACTGCTGAGCCTGCTTTCGGTCGGCATGCTGATTGCGATGCGGCTGGGTTTCAGCACCATGGACAAAGTCGATTCGCATCTGGTGATGAACCGCCGGGTGGTCGAATTCGCGCGGCATTATCGAGAGCGAAATCAACGGGTTCATGTTCACGATGGCCGACTACATGCCGCAGCCCCGACCAGTTGCGCCCGGTGCCGTTTTTCGACAGGCGAAGCCGCAGAGCATGCGCTTCGTGACGTCGTATTCGCTCAAGGATGGATGGCGCGGCCGCCCGCAGATCGCCGTGCTGCAGGTGATTCCGGGCGACGTGGTGGCCGGTGACACGCGCCGCGGCGTGCGGCTCATCGTCAACGAGATTCCGTACACGGGCCCGGCGCAGGCGGGCCAGAGCATTGCCGGCATCGAGCGGATCCCGCTTCCGGACAGCCGATTGTCGCAATTCGCGCCCGTTCTGCCAGGCCCGCAATCGTTCGTTCTGGCCGACCGGCTCGCGTTCTGCCGATTCCTCTATCTGCAGCCGCTGCCTCGAGGCGCCATTTCAGATCTGGCGGCCCGACTGGGTGCTCGCCGCAGCAGCTTCCGCTGGGCATCCGGATCGAGATGGCGCCGCTCGATACCGGGGCGTCCGAGCCTGCATGTCACCACTGTGACCGTGCCCTTGCACGTGACACGCACTCCCGGGACTATCTATGCGGACCGATCTGTAAGCAAGACCGCACGCGACCAGAGCGGCTCCGCGCTGCTGATGGTGCTGTGGCTCACGGCCGCGCTGGCCGCCATCGGGCTGGCCGTCGCCAGCAACGTGCGCGGCGAAACCGAGCGCACCCAAACCAGCGTGGACGATGCACGGTCTTATTTCGAGGCGCGCGGCGGCATCGAGCGCGCCGCGCTGCATATTCTGTGGGGCCGGAATTATCGCGACCGGACGGCAGCCGATCTACTACGTTCCGGGCACGCCATCGATGGATCTCGCGTTCCCCGGCGCCGCCGTGCATGTCGACATCATCCCGGAAACCTCGAAGCTGAGCCTGAACGTATCGCAGCCCGCGGAACTGCTGCGACTTGCTTCTGGCTCTGGGAACTCGCCGAAGACCGGGCGACCGACAATCGCCGCGGCCATCGTCGACTGGCGCACGCCGGCGAATCCGCTGCAGCCGAGCCCCTTCGACGCCTTTTATTTGGGCCAGTCTCCGTCTTTTCTGCCGCGGCACGCGTCTTTTCATGGAGAACGAGGAATTGCTGCTGGTCAAAGGAATGACTGCCGAACTCTATTACGGAGCATCGCTCGGCAAGGCGCAGGCCGGGCCTGCGCGATTGCGTCTCGGTCTACGGGACCAACGGGCCGGTGGATATCAATACCGCGCAGCCAGCCACGCTTCAGGCCATCGGCCTCGCGCCCGCGGATGCGCAGGCAATCGTGCAGCGCCGCGAAGCGAGCATCCCGATTCTCGATTACAGAGAACTGGCGGAGATCGCGCAGTCGCTCGGGACTGCCGGGTCCCGGCTGCGTATCGGCGGCCAGACGATGTTCACGCTGCGCGCCACCGCGCGCATGCAGGCAGCCGGACGGAAGACTTTCCGATCTGCGCCGCACCGTGGGCGCACTGGTGAAATTCTATCTTCCGAACAACACGGAGAAGAAGCCCGTCGGGATTCGAAGTGGTGCGCTGGTACGACCGGATATGAGCGCGGCCGCCACTGGAGACTCCGCTACTCGAACCGGCGGCAGCGCGTCGTTATGCGACACAGCGCCCGCGTGGCGGCGCGCGCTGGTCTTCGGCACCGGCTTCGGCATCGCCATCGGCGAACGCAACCTCGAAGCGGCGATCGTGCGTGCCCGGCCCTCGGGCCCAACGCTCGTGGCCACCACGACCATCGCCGATTTTCGCAGACGTCCCGCCGCGGAATGGGGCGCGGAGCTGACTGAGGTTTGTCGCCGCGGCGGGCGAGACGCGCCTCGCGGCCACCGTGCTGTTGCCGCGCGACGAAGTGATCGTGCGCACGATGGCGCTGCCGGGGGTTGCCGATAAAGACGCCGCCGGCGCGATCGAACTGCAGATCGATACCCTGCATCCGTGGGGCGATGTCGGAAGTGGTCTGGGGATGGTCGCGGGCCGGGACGCGACGACATCGTCGATCGGCATGGCGCGGAAGGAACTGCTCGAATCGTACGAGACGCTGTTCGCCGAAGCGGGCATTCCGATGGCGGCCGTCACTTTCTCCGCGGCCGTGATTCATGCCGCGCTGCGCATCTGGAACGCGCGCGCCCGCTTCTCTTCTTTGCTTCCACACGGATGCGCGCGGCCGCACCGAGGTCTATGGCGAGAGCGAATCGCGCGCGCGCTGTTTTTCGGCGGAGTTTTCCGGTTCCGCGCGAACGCGCCATCGCGCTCTCCCGGGCGGAACTGCGGATCGCCGCGGACGTTCCCGGCCCAGCCCGCTTTCCGAAGTGTTGCCGCTGCCTTCGGGAGCGGCAATGCGCTCCCGATCCGTCGCCGCTGGCGTATGCGGCCGGCATCGCAGGCTCGGCTGCGCGCGTGCGAAGTTCGCGAACCTGCTGCCGCCGGAACGGCGCGCTTCGCACGACCGCCTGCAGTATCTGATTCCGGGAGTGCTCGGAGTCCTGCTGGTGCTGGCCCTCGCTGACTGTGTTTGTGATCTTCCCCGCCCTCGAACAGACGGCGCTATCGCGAGGATCTCGAGCGCGCGGCGCGGCAGATCGAACCGGCGGTGATGCGCGCGCAAGCGCTCGAGAAGAAGATCGACTCCGACCGCGCGAAGATCGCGGCGCTGGACGAATTCCGCCGCCGTCCGCAGGCCGATCTCGACGTTCTCAACGAACTGACGCGCCTGCTGCCGCCGCCGATCTGGACCAACGACGATCGAGATCTATCCGGATTATGTGATCGTCTCGGGAGAAGCGGATCAGGCCGCGCCGCTGCTCAAGGTGCTCGATTCGTCACCGCTCTTCCAGAATTCCGAATTCGCCCTGACGCCCACACGCAACGACAAGGTCGAGCAGTTTCGCATCAAGACGATGCGCCGCGGCCGGGCCGGAAGGACCACGCCATGACGACTCTCCGCAACGGGATCGCCGCGCTCTGGTTCTGCTCGTTGTCGGATCTGGCTGCGGCGGCCGTGCTGCGCTTCGTCTTTTCCGGATTCGCAGCACGGTGAGCGTGGCTTCGGCGAACGTGAGCCAGGACAGCACGGCGCTCGCGCGGCAGCGGCTGGCCCGCCTGCGGCAGATCGCGGCCACCGTGCCCGCGCGCGAGGCGGCGATGAAGCAGACCTCCGCCGATCTCGCCGACGCGGGAACGCGGGATCATTCAGGCCGATACCGCGCCACAGGCTCAGGCCGCGCTGCTCGAGATCGTGCGCCGGATCGGCAAGAACGACGAGATCGACGTGCGCGGCGGCGAGTTCGGCGCCGCCCAAACCGTTTGGCGATTACGGGCTGGTCTACGCCACCGTCACGTTCGAGTGCCATATCGAACAGCTGGTGAATTTTCTCGCCGATCTGTCGCGTGCGCCGGAACTGGTCGTGCCGTCCGAAGAGCGCATCGCGTCCGGCAACCAGAAGGATAAGACGATGAGCGTGCGCATGGTGATGGCCGGCGTGGTGGCGAAGAAACTGATACCGGAAAAGAAGGGCCTGGCCGGGTTTTGAAACCGAAGCTCATCGCGTTGAACGTATTGCTGCTCGCGGCACTGGGCGCGATCGCCTGGCAAGGGCGCGCGCGATGGGAAGAAGCGCAGGCGGAGCGCCAGGCCAATCTCAACGTGAAGCCCACGCCGGCGCCGCGGTCGCGGCGCTGCCGCCCGCTGCCCGCACCCGGCTGCCGCGCAGCCCGTTCAATACGCCGACGTCGCGACGAAAGATCTGTTTGCGAAGGACCGGAATCCGAACGTGATCATCGATCCGCCGAAAGTCGAAGTGCCGAAGCCGATGCCGCCGCTGCCGGTGGTTTACGGCGTGCTGGGGTTGCCCAGCGGAACCAAGGCCATCATGGCGGAGAAGCAGGGCGGCGCGGGCAAGTCCGTGCATGAAGGGGATACGGTGGGCGAGTTCAAGATCGTTTCGCTCGATCCGAAGAATGTGGTTTTCGATTGGGATGGCAAGCAGATTTCGCGCAAGATCGACGATCTGATCGACCGGTCCGGTGCGGCGCAAACCGCTACAGCGCAGGGCCGGCTGTAGCAATGCAGGCGGCCGACCAACAGTGGCGCCAGGCCCGGCCAAAGCGGATGATCCGAAGCAGACCGACCGGCCCTGCGTGCCGGGCGATAACTCACCCGCCGGCACGGTGGTGGATGGATACCGAAAAGCTTATGCAGCGGCCACGACTCCGTTTGGGCCGATGGGTTGTCATTGGGTCGCAGTTCAGTGAGAAATGGATTGCAGTCAATGAGGAGACACTGAAAGACAAACATGAAGAGATTAATCGCAGTCGCAGCGTTTCTTGGCGTAGCGGCGCTCGGCGCACAGGCGGGTACAGAAATCCGATACGCCCGCCACCACAGCCCCGACAACAACCGCGATCCCGAAAGACGCGGTTGAGAACGCGGAACGGGACTTACAGCTATACCGATAAACAGGGCAAGAAGTGGATGTATGCGAAAACGCCTTTCGGCGTGATGAAAAGCGCCGTGACCGACACCGAGAACCGGCCCGCGCCGCACGGAAAGGTCGCGACCAAAGTGATCGACAAGGGCGACACCGTGCGGTTTGAGCAAGCCGGCCCGTTTGGCCCATTACCTGGGAAAAGAAGAAATCCGATCTTACGGACCAGGAACGCCAGATGGTGGACGCTCAGAAACAGCAGCAAAGTCAGCAGCAGAATCAGACCACCAAGCCAGATACCAAATGACGACCTTCAAATCCGCTCGCGCCGTCTTGCGGCGTCCTCGCGCTGGTCCTGTGTCCCGCTGCTGGAGGCCCAACAGCCCCCGGCACAGACCCAGCCCGCGCAGCCCGCTGTTACCGTGCCGGGCGCATTCAAGTTCAACGGCGCGTCGCTGCTCGAAGTGATCGATATTCTGGCGGGCGAGCTGCACATCAACTACGTCGTCGACCCCTCCATCAAGGGCGGCACGGTCACGATGACCACATACGGGACGGTGCGCGACGTCGATATCCGCCCGCTGCTCGAAACCATTCTGCGCATGAATAATCTCGCGATGGTGCAGGTGGGCGAGTTCTATCGCATCGTTCCCGCGGGCAACATCGCGCAGCAGCCGGTGAGTCCGGTGTCGCAGACCGACTCTTCGAAAATGCCCGACGACGAGAGGCTGGTGCTGAATCTGGTGTTCCTGCACTACGTGACTTCGGCGAGATGTACAAGATGCTGACTGCCGTACATCGGAGAAGGCGCGCAGCTGACCAGCTACGATCCGGCGAATCTGCTCCTCATTCTGGATAACAGCCGCAACATGCGGCGCACGCTCGAACTGATCTCATGTTCGATAACGACGCGTTCGCGGGCCAGCGCGTGCGCGCGTTCGACGTCAAGAACGAACGGCCCAGCGATATCGCGAAAGAACTGGACGACGTCTTCAAGGCCTATTCCTTTTCGGGCGAAAAAACCAGCACGGCGGTTCGCTTTATTGCCGATCAACCGCATCAACGTGATCCTGGCCGTCGCGCCGAATCCCGGCACTTTCACGACAGGTGGAGAGCTGGATCGAGAAGCTCGAGTTCCCGGCGAAAGTGACGGCGGGGTCGGTCGACAACTACGTCTACAAATTGAAATACGCCAAGGCCGAAAACATCGGCCAGGTAATCAACCTGCTTTACGGCGGATGCGTTGTGGCGGCGGGGCAGATATGGGCCGATGACGGGCGGTTCGAGCTATCCCGGCAGTGAGCCTCGGGTCCCAGCTCGGGGGCGGCTACGGAGGCGGGTTCGGAGGCGGGTTCGGCGGGGGAGGGAGGATACGGAGCCAGCCCCTATGGCGGCGGCGCGTCACCCTACGGGAACACCGGCTACGGCAACGGCGGAGGTTACGGCGCCGGTAATGGGGGCGGTTATGGGGGTGGCTATGGCGGTGGCTATCGGTGGCGCGAACTGCGTTCCTCAACAAGGGACCGGGTACAACCAGGCCGCCTCGGCGCCGGGGCCGTTAGGCATTGCCACAGCCGCGACATCGGCCGCGGGCGCAGCCGAGACTGCCGGCGCGGCGGACCAGACCGGTTCCTATCTGGCTCCATCCGCTGCCAACAGACCGGCGGGGCCGCGCGTTGTTCCCAATCCCGTCAATAATACGCTGCTCGTGCAGGGCACGCCGCAGGAGTGGGAACAGATCCGGCATCTGCTCGACCAGATCGACATCGCGCCGCGCCAGGTTCTGATCGACGCCAAGATCTATGAGGTCGACCTGACCGGGGCATTTTCCCTGGGCGTGGAATCGTTCCTGCAGCAGAAGGGCGCAGCCAACTCAGCGGGGATCACGGGTACCCAGCTTCTCGGCAACGCCGCCGCCGGCGGCCTGACGTTGACCTCGGGATTGCTGGTCGGGCAGACCCGCCAGCTTCTGGCTCTGCTCCAGGCGAGCGAGAGCACATCGAAGACCAAGGTGCTGTCGGCGCCGAGCGTGATCGCGACCGACAGTATTCCGGCTTCCATCACCGTCGGCAGTTCGGTGCCTACCTTGTCTTCCGAAGCCGTGAGCCCGGGGGTTACGGTGGGCGGCACCTCGCAGTTCACGAACACGATCTCGAACACGAGCACGGGCATCGGACTGAACATTCTGGCGCGCATCAACCCGAGCGGAGTGGTGACGATGGTGATCGATCAGGATGTGACGGCGCCGATCCCAAACCCGCTTTCCAGCTCCGGCGCGGCGGGCAGCGGCATCGATTCGCCTTCCTTCTCGCAGCGAAACGTGAGCACGCAGGTGACGGTTGAAGACGGCGATACGATCGCCATCGGCGGGATCATGATGGAGAGCACCACGGAAACCTCGGCAGGGCATTCCCTTCCTGCACCGGATCCCTTACATCGGCGCGGCGTTCGGCACCAAGACCAGCAGCAAGCAGAGAACCGAGCTGATTATATTTCTGACGCCGCGCGTGATCTACGACACCACCGAAATAACGGACGCGACCGACGAGTTGAAACAGAAGGTCCGCGGGCTCAGGAAGCTGATGCAGAACGAGTGAGTCATAGCCCGCTGTCGAGCGGCGCCGAGACGATGATCGAGACGCCTTTCCCAGGCCCGGTGGTCAGTTGGAAACTCGCCTGGATCAGACGGGCGCGCTCCTCCATGCTGACCAGACCCAGGCCGCCTTTGCCGCGGACCGCTTCCCGGTCGAAACCCGGCCCGGTGTCGTGGATCTCCAGGGTCAGACGCAGATCTTCGCCCGACAGCCGTATCGCCGCCGCCCTGCCGGAATGCCTGACGACGTTTCGCAAAGCTTCCTGCGTAATGCGATAGAACGAACTGGCGATGGCCGGCGGAAGCTCACCCGGAACGCCCTTCGCGGCAAACTCGACCGGGATTCCGGTTCGCCCGGAAAACTCGTACGCGTAGGAGCTCAAAGCGGCTGTCAGACCGAGGTGATCGAGCATCGACGGGTGCAGCGCGTATGCGATGCGGCGGAGATCGCCGGAAAGCCGGGCCGCGCCGTCCCGGAGAGCCAGCAGCTTTTCCTTTTCCGAGCCGGGCGGAAGTGTCTGCTCCAGCGCTTCGATATCGAATTGCAGTTTGACCACGTTCTGGCTCACATCGTCATGCAGTTCGCGCGAAACGCGGCGGCGCTCTTCGTCCTGGGCGTGCAGCAGATTGCCGGTCAGAGCGCGCAGTTCATGGCGGCTCAGCCGCAATGCGTCTTCCGATTCGTGCAGCGCCGAAGCAGATTGCCGCTCGGCGCGGCGCTGCGCGGTCACATCGCGGATCGCGATGAGAATCCGGTGCTCGCCGCGCGGGAAAATCCGCCGGGCATTGATCAGGACCGTCCGCTTATACGTGCCTGGGAGATCCTGCACAAATTCCATTTCTTCCGATGAGCTGTCGTCGCGATAGATCCGCTCGAGCGCAAGTCTGAAACCGGGCAGGTTCCAATGGGCTTCGCTTATTTCGTCGAGCGGCCGGCCAAGGACGCCTTCCGATTTCAGCCCGTACGCGGCGAGGAAAGCATGGTTCGCCACTCGTACTTTCATCTCGCCGTTCAACACCAGCAGGGGCATCTCGACGGATTCGACGACCGACTCCGCAAAATCGCGCGCCAGATCCGCGGCGGTCTGCGCGCGTCGCATCCGGTCGATATCGAGCAGGCTCAAAACCGCTCCTTCAATGCGGTTATCACCGGTGCGGTAGGGACGGACCCGCAACACGTACCAACGGTTCTCGCGATCCGGCAATTCCACCTCTTCGCCCGCAAGGCTGTCGATGACGCGCCGAATCAGCGCATCGAGATCCTCCGCGCCGAGACGAAACCGGATATCGCCGATGGGACGGCCGATATCCGCCTGTCTGACGCTGAACAGGCGCTCGGCGGCGGGGGTGATGCGCCTGATGCGCAGATCGTTGTCCACCGTCAGCAGGGGAATGGTGGTGCTGCTCAGCAGATTGGCCAAATCGTCGCTGAGCTGGCCGAGTTCGCGATTGCGATTCCGCAGCTCGTCGTTGAGAGTATTCAATTCCTCGTTGGCCGACTGCAGCTCTTCCTTCGACGTCTCCAGTTCTTCGTTGATGCTCTGCAGCTCTTCGTTGCTCGACTGAATCTCTTCGTTGGCGGAAATGAGCTCCTCGTGCGCGCCATCGCGCTCTATCAGAATGGCCTGCAGCCGCTGGTTGGCAAGGGTCAGCTCCTGGCGGAGAACCTCGATCGCGCCGGTCTCCGCTTTAGCGGCAGGGACTTCACTCTCGGGAGAGAAAGCCAGAGCCGGGACGCCCGGGGTGTTGCCGGGAAAGAACACGATCAGATAGCAGGCGCCGCTGGCGGGGGTGGCGCCCGGGATGCGCCGGATTTCGAGGTCGCTGCTCCGTATGACGCCCTTCTCCCGGTGCAGGAAAGACGAGCGAACCGGCGTCTCACCGTCGCGCGCCCGCTGCAGAAGAGAGCTCAGTTCCGCGCGAACTTCATCGCACGTCATGCGCAGCAGGTTGAGCGTGGCCCGGCCCGGAGCAAGCTGAACATACGGGCCCAGATCGCCCCGTGAATTGACAACGTCCAGGTTCTCGTCCACCAGTATCCACGGGGGTCCGTACTCGGAGAGAACGATGCGCTCGGCCGTCCTCTCCATTTCCACCTCGGGGTGCCGTGCGAGTGCCGTGACCGGGGCGCGCGCCGGGAGCAGGCGAAGGTCTTCGGCAAATCCGCGGCGCACCAGCCGCAATCCCGTCTCCGGACGGCTCACTTTACCGTAGAACCTCCGCTGCCGGTCGATCTGCCGAAACAATTCCGAAAACTCGCGAAGGCTTTCGGACTGCCCGAGAAGAAGGCAGCCTTCGGGCTGCAGGGCATAGTGAAACGTGGCAACTACGTGGCGCTGGGTGGCAGGCTCCAGATAGATGAGCAGGTTGCGGCAACTGATGAGGTTGAGGCGGGAAAACGGCGGGTCCGACAGGATGTTATGACGCGCGAAGACGCACATTTCACGAATCGACTTCCCAATCTGGAACCCACCGTCGCAGCGGATAAAGAATCGCCGCCGGCGCTCCGGTGAAAGGCGGGAGACCTCAGCCTCGGAATAGATTCCCGCACGGGCGATTCCGATGCTGGCCTCGCTCAGGTCGGTGCCGAAAATCTGCAGGGGAAATTGGTCTCCGCGGGTCGGCATCGCCTCCAGCAGGCACATGGCGACCGAGTAGACTTCCTGTCCGGTGGAGCATCCGGGCACCCAGACACGAAAAGGGAGGCCCGGCGGATGATCCTTGAAGAGCTGGGGTATGACCTGTTCGGCGAGGGCGGCAAACGTGTCCTCGTCGCGGAAGAAGCTGGTCACGTGGATGAGCAGATCATCGCCAAGGAGCGCTGTTTCACCCTCATTGGCTTTCAGAAACGCCAGATAACCATCGAGATTTTCGTAGTGGCGCAGGGTCATCCGGCGCATGATTCTCCGGTGGATCGTGCCCCGTTTGTAGGCATGGAAATCGATCCCCGTGCATTCTTTCAACAACTCGATGATCCGGTCCAGGGGCTCAAGGACACGATCGGGCAATTCCTTGCCGGTTACGGCCGGCAAGCGGCCAATCCTTTCCAGCACGTCGCCGATTTCCTCGAGTGAAAGAGCCAGATCGGCGACTCCCGAGGCAACTGGGTCCGGAGGAATCAAGCTGGACTCGGCGCGGCTCTCGCTCAGGACAATCGCGATACCGCCCTCATCGCGAATCGCCTGGAGGCCGGGGACATCGCGGGCGTCCGCGGGAGAAACCACGACTCCGATTCCCAACGCCTTGCGATCCGACGCCAGCGAGCGGAAGAAGTAATCGGTGGGCCGCGTGGCTTTGCGCTTTTCCGAGCGCGGCGCCAGCGCCAGCACCGAATCGGCAATCTTCATCGGTGTATCCGGCGGGATCAAATAAACCTGGTTCGGCTCGACCCGGGTTTTCCCGGTGGCCACGTTGATGGGCATCGCGGTCCGCGGACCAAGAGTGGAAGCGAGAACATCCGCGGACAGCGTAGAAGGCGGGGGGATGAACACAAACGCCATCCCGGTGTCGGTAGGGAGGTGCGGCAGAAGGCGCGTGAAAGACTCGACGCCTCCGGCCGGCGCAGCGACTCCCACCACCGGAAACACGAAGCCGTGACTCCCCTCGCTCCCAACCCTCGGTGCTGGATGCCGCTTTTTCACAAAACCTTTCACGAACGATCCAAATATGTCAAACAGGGTACATGACGGTTAAATCATCAGCCCATAGAGATCATTGTGTCAACTATTGTAAAGACAAATACGTTTCGCCTCAGGATCGGAGCACCAGGCCCGAGGGCAGGCTTCGCCGAAGATGCGGCCCAGCGCGCGTTCGTCGCGCTCGGCTTCGCCTTCGAGTTGCGCGATCAGCGTGCGGATCGGTGAGGCGGCGCGGACGGCGGCGAAGGTGGCGGGTGAAACATCGCGGACGGGGTCGCCCGTGCGGCGCGCGAGCGACACCAGGGCGTCGTCGGCTTTGGGAGCACGTGATGAGCGCTTCGATCCAGCGCGATGCGACGGATGGCGCAAGCACCTGGTTCGCCGGTCCGTAAAACAACTGGCGCGCGCCCAGCCGCGAGAGGCACCAGAGCACGTAATCCTCTTTCGGTTGTTTGACAGCGCGTCGCCGAGCTGGGTGCGGTTGCCGGCGGGAATCAGTTCCATGCTGGACGCCGTGCGCCACATTTCGCGCAGCAGGCTGTTGTTGATGCGCTGCGGTTTCTTGCCCGGCTTTGGGAAGCAGGAAGGGCAGCAGGCGCTGCACGATATCGATCTGCTGGTTGCGATTCAGCCCGCCGGCGAGGCGGCCCCAGAAGATCCACCAGTCGATTTCGTTCTGGGTCTGATTGGCGAACTGCGGCCCCGCCGCGTAAATGCGGCGGACCTGTTCGATGCGGAATTCGTCGCCGATATAGCCGAAGCCGGGACGCAGGCAGAAGCCGCCGAGATTCAGCCAGCGGACTTCATGCGCGGCGCTGCGTTTGCGGTTTTCGATCTGTTCGAGGAAGACGTCGGCCAGACGGCGCGCGACATCCACAGGCCAGGAGTTGCGGCCGAGGCCGAGAGCGGCTTCGAGGCGCGACGGAAGTTCTTCGGGCGCGATAGCTGCGCCGATGCGAAGGCCGCTCGCACGAGTTCGCAGGCGGCTTCCACGGCTTCGCCGCTGACCACCGCCGCGGGGCGGCGCGCCGTGGCGCGCGCTTCGTCGCCGCGGTCTTGCGAAGCTGGAACTGCAGGCGCCAGCGGTTGTCGCTGATTTTCGAATCGCACCAGGTTTCGAGCGTGCCGGTTTCGGTCAAACGCGCGCCCAGCTTCACCGGAACCAGCCGCTCGCCGCCTTTGCCGAAACGAATCACGGCTTCGAGCGGCGCGTGCTGGTGGAGGTCTTCGCCTTCCGCGAATTCGAACCACTTCGCCCGGCTTGTCGTCGGTGCGCGTAAGAGAACTGATCAGGCGGAACGCGACCGGCTTGTTGGCGACGAGTTGCAGATCTTCGCGATCGACTTCGACCTGTCGCCTTCTTCCGCGCCGCGCGGCACGAGGCACACGGCGGATGGAATCGTTCAAGTCCGACGTAGTAGGCGCGCGGCAGTCCGCCGCGAACCAGCACGCCCGAGCCGGTGGAGCGGACATAGGAGTAGTAGGCCGCGCCGCTGGCCACCGCCAGATCGAGATCGCGATTCTCGAAGATCTCCGGGCGCTTGCCGTACCAGTTTTCGAGAACGTCGGCGACGCGCGTGCGGCAGATTTCGGGAATGAAGAAGCCGCCGTTGAAGAGAATCGCGTCCGGCGTCTGGTTGGCCGATTCGAGAAACGCCGAGAGATGGCGGCTGATGGCGGGGTCGGAAACATAAGGCAGGCCGAGTTCGCGGAACAGGCTGCGCTTCTCTTCCTTCGGCTATTTCGCCGCGGGGCGTGATCGGGCAGAAAGCCTTCGAGCGTCAGTTCGAGCGCTTCGGCGCGCGTGATCTCGGTCTTCAGAGCGCCGCCGATGATGGACGATCCGCCGCCGAGCACGCTGATCTCGACGCTCTGCGCGTTTGCGGATCGCAGAGCAGGATTTCCTTGGCCGCCGAACACTGGCGGCGCAAGCCGCTGCGCTGGCGGATGGAAAGCTGCTTGCCGAGTTTCGATTCGGCGAGCCAGGCCAGGGTGAGATCGAGATTGTCGCCGCCGAGCAGCAGATGTTTGCCGACCGCGGTGCGGGTGAAATCGATCTTGTCGCCATCGCGCGAGACGCGGATCAGCGAGAAGTCGCTGGTGCCGCCGCCGACGTCGCAGATCGAGCACGATCTGGCCGTCGAAGAGCAGCTTGCGCGAGCGCGTGAAGTTGTTGGCGATCCAGGAATAGAAGGCCGCGGCCGGTTCTTCGATCAGAGTGAGGCGCGGCAAGGCCGGCATCGTTCGCGGCCTGCACGGTGAGTTCGCGCGCTTCTTCATCGAACGATGCGGGGACGGTGAGGACGACATCCTGATCGGCGAGCGGCCCGAATCTGCCCGAACTTGTCCCAGGCTTCGCGGATGGCGCCGAGGAAGCGCGCGGAGACTTCGACGGGCGAAAGAACGCGTCCGCCTTCGCCGGCATCCCACGGGAGGATTTTCGCGGTGCGATCGACATCGGGATTCGACAGCCAGGATTTCGCGCTGTGCACCAGGCGCGTGGGGACGATCGCGCCCTGTTCGCGCGCGTAGGTTCCGACCGGCTGACCTTCTTCGAGGAAGAGAAACGACGGCAGCGTGCGGCGCGGCTCGATGCGATTGGGCGCGACGAGCTGCGGAATATCGAAGATGTGGATGGGAGGAAAACTGGTGTCTTCGCGCATCGGCCGGATCGATCCAGGCGAGCGCGGAGTTGGTGGTTCCGAGGTCGATGCCGACTTTCATGCGGCAACGGTCTCGCGCACGTTGAACTCGAGCTTCCAGCGGCGGCCGTCGCGCGCGACGCACCAGAGCTGCAGCATTCCGGTTTCCGTGATCACCGTTTCGAATGATACCGGGACCACTTCGGCGGATTGCGCGATCGGAAGTCAGCCTCACTTCGACCGGCGAGAGCTCTTCGAGATCGTCGCCGAAATCTTCGATCAGGGCGCCGGGCGCATCGTTCTTGCGCGTGGCCGAGCAGAAGAAGCGGAACTCGGCCGGCTCGTCGACGATCAGGCCGAACTCGCGGTCGGGGATGCGGACGTCGGTGCCTTCCTCCATGCCGAACTGCGCGACGGCCAGGGCTTTGACCGGCGCGGCCATGCCGGGCACGGCGGGCATGGCGGATTCGATTCCGACGTAATAAGAGCGCGCGATGCCGCCGCGAATGCGCACGCCTTTGCCGTGCCGGGCCGCGCCGTAATAAGCCGCGCCGCGCGCGACCGCGTGCATCAGATCTTCGCCGGAGAGCGGCTGGATCGGGCCGAAGCCTTCCGCTGCGAGCCAGCCGTTCAGAACTTCGAGCAGGCGGTCGCGCACGAACGGCGCATGCAGGACGCCGCCGTTGAACAGGATGTGCGTCGGGCGCTGGCCGCGCCACCGATCGTGTTCTGCCGCGCCTGGCGCAGGAAGCGCGCGAGGTGCCGCGTGATCGCCGGGTCGGACGCGTAGGGCAGGCCCATTTCCTGCAGGCCGGCGCGGCGGGCCTGCTGCGGCATGTCGGTGCTGCGCGACCGCGGGAAGGAAGCCTTCGAGAACCTGCTCCACCTGTTCGCGGTGCAGTTTGGCTTTGATCGTGCCGCCGATCAGGCTCGATCCTTTGCCGAGAATGGTGACCGGAACTTCGTCGGCTTTCGATTCCGGATCGAGCAGTTTTTCCTTCGCAAGGCGGCAGTTGTTCCAGAGCGCCTGAAGCTGGAAGGCGTCGATCTTCGTGCCTTTGGCGGCGAGGTCTGCCGGCGACGGTGTGGGCCAGCGCGAGATCGATGTTGTCGCCGCCGAGCAGGATGTGTTCGCCCACCGCGACGCGCTCGAGTTGCAGTTCGCCCGCCTGCTCGGTGACGGCGATCAGCGTGAAATCGGTGGTGCCGCCGCCGATATCGACCACCAGCACCAGATCGCCTTTGTTGACGCGCTGCCGCCAGTCGGGATGCCGCTCGATCCACGCGTAGAACGCGGCCTGCGGCTCTTCGAGCATGGTGAGGTTGCGGTATCCCGCGGCTTCGGCGGCCTTTGCCGGTCAGTTCGCGGGCGACGGCGTCGAAGGACGCGGGAACGGTGACGAGGACTTCCTGTTGATCGAACGGGGCGTCGGGATGTTCCTGATCCCACGCCGCGCGCAGGTGCTTCAGATATTCGGCGGAGGCATCGACGGGCGAGATGCGCGTCACGCCTTCGGCCGCTTTCCAGGGAAGCATGGCGGCGGTGCGGTCGACCGAGGAATAGGAAAGCCAGCTCTTGGCGGATGAGACCAGGCGGCTCGAAACTTCCGCGCCGCGGCGCTGGGCGAGCTTGCCGGTGACGAAGCGCGGCTCGGAGTCCCACGGCAGCGCGATCGAGCCGGGCGGGAAATCGCGCTCGCCGGGGATATAGAGGAACGACGGCAGCAGCGGTTCGGCGGCGACCTCATTCGCGTTCACGAGCTGCGGAATCGGAGCGACGCTGGACTGTGCGGGTCGCCCGCGATCTCCGTGAACGCGAGGGCGCAGTTGGTGGTGCCGAGATCGATCCCGATGCGAATACCGGGCCAATCGCTACTCCACTTCGATTTCCGCCGGAGCGAGCACGGCGAGATCCTGCGCGCGAATTGAGTTGCGGCAGCGAGACCGCCGTGGCGCGCCATCCGCGATGCCGCAGCACGCCCGCCGGACGGCTTTCCGGAAGCCGGCACATTGCCGATATATTTCACCAGCGCCGGGTTGCCGTCGGGCGGGTTGGCCACGCTGCCTTCCACGGCGTCGATCACCGGGGCGGGCGCGAAGTGGCGGATCAGAACTCTCGCGCGTGTGCTCGTGCACGTCGCGCGCGGCCGCGCCGACCTGATCGTCGGAATAGGGCGCGATGTCTTCCATGAAGAAGTCGAGAATGCGGGCATCGCGCTGCAGAATCCCGAGCAGCTGCAGCGCGCCGTCCGCGGGTTTGATCTCGGGCGCGGGCGGTTTGGGAGGCGCTTTCGGGGCGGGCGCCGGTTTCGCGGACGAGGCCGAGTTCGGCGACCAGGTCGTCGGGCAGTTTGCCCCCGAACAGAAGCGCAAAAAATGCGCGAAAAGCCAACAGGATACGATTCAAAGTCGATTTTGCTCCAAAAATTCAGGATAGCAATGGAGCTGACGAAGAACCGGTCAAAACGCGAGTTTCAACGCAAACTGCACCAGCCGCGGATTGTTAACCGTATAGTTGGCCGCGGCGAATGTGGAGGGAGAAGCGAAGTCGGCGCCGTACCCGTTGCCGCCTGGCGCGCCGTACTGAGGGTGGTTGAACAGATTGAAAAACTCCGCTCGGAAGTCGAGCCGCATTCCCTCGCGGGGCACGAAATGTTTGATGACCGAAAAGTCCGTGTTGACAAAACGCGGCCCCGAAAGTGGCGTCCGGCTGGCGTTTCCGAGTTCGCCCGGCGCCGGCTGGGCGAAGCATGCGGGGTTAAACCATTCGGACGGCGTCGGGTTGCTCAAGACAGGATTGCAGATCTGATTCGGGCGGATCAGGGTTTGCGAGTTGGCGTTCAGCAGGCCGATGCCGCTGGCGTCGCTGTCGACGACAAAGATCGGGAAGCCGGAGGTGGCCTTTTCGATGAGATTCACCTCCCAGCCGCCGGCGATCGCGTTGGCGGCGCCGCTCATGTTCGCTCCCCATTTCCTGCCTTTGCCGAAAGGCAGTTGATAGATAATGCTGGCCGTAAAATCGTGATTCAGGTTGATCTGCGACAGCCCCCAATCCAGCGTCTGCCAGTTGGGAAGAGGAAAGTAGGTAGCCCCGATAATGCTGCCCAGCCCATCGCTGAAACCCGTATCGTAAGCCCGGGCGTAGGTGTAACCGATCAGAGCGTAAATGCCATGCCGCGCGCTTTTGGTTTCGGCTTTGATCTGGAGCGAATTATAGTGCGCTCGCCCCGCATCGAAAACAGACTGGATATCGGAATACGGGAACGCCGGATACGGGGCTGGGAACGCCGTCCCGTTCGGGCCGCATCCCAGGGTGTACCCGGGGACCGTGCTGCAGGCCGCGGGTGAGCCCAGGTTGATGTCGTTTCCGTAAACCAGAATGTGGGAAGCCCGGGAGCCCGCGTAACCTGCCGTCAACACGATCTGCCCCGGCAGTTCCTGCTCGACGTTGACGTTGAACTGCTGGATTACCCCCTGCTTGAAGTTCGTATTCTGCGAGAGAATCGTGCCCCCGAAATCGGCTGGCGCGGGCGCCGAACTGTACACCTGGAAGCCCTGTGACATATTGTTGCCCTCCTCGAACGACTCCCCGTAGAAAGGAGGATTCTGCCACAATCCCTGCGCGCCCATATTCCAGGAGGAATCGTGATAGATGCCGTAGCCGGCGCGAACCACGGTGTTGGCCCTGCCAAATGGCTTCCACGCCGCGCCAACGCGCGGTTCGAGAGCGGTCCAATCCATCTTGATGCCGGCGCTCGCACCGACGCCATTCTGACCCGCAATCAAGAACTGCCCGGTGACGGGATCGAAGTCCGACATGCGATTCGCCGCTTCGGTCTGAGGTGTCAGCAGAGCCCAGGCATAGCCGAGATTCACGGTCAGATTTTTAGTGACACGCCAGTCGTCCTGCACGAACGGACGCGACAACTTCCACCGCCGGCCGGTGTTTCCGCCGCCGAACTCCTGGTCGTGGAGGCCAATGAACGTCGACCCCGTCAGCAGGTCCGCGGCCGCATCGCCCGTGTACTGTCCGTCGACAACCCAGAATCCGTTGGGAAAACCGACGGCAACTGTGTTCAACTGATTATCGCGAAAGTTGAAGCCGATCCGGATGTTGTGATTGCCCCGGATCAGGTCAAGGGAATCGGAGAACGTCCAGACATTGGTTCCTCCGACGAACGGCGTGTAACCCCGGTCGCCCAGAGACCAATATGGGCTCGACATTTCGACCGAGGTCAGGCCGCAGCTGTTTCCTCCCAGATCGGCGTTCGGAATGCCGATCGTGTTGGAGTAGCAACTGCCCGTGCCCTGCGAGGTGATGTAGTCGAAAATCCGGTTAAAGCCAAAGCTGATCTGATTGATGGTGGTGGGAGAAAAAACGTGAGTTTCGGAGATCGCCGCGTTGCGGGCGTGGTTGATGATGACCTGATTGCTGGCAAACGCGCCCTGCTCGGCGAATCCGGGAGCGCCGCCCGGTACATAGGACTCAGCCTGGTCGTAGCTGAATCGGGAGAACAGAGTGTCTCTGGTGGAAAGGTTTTCGTCCACGCGAAAATCGAACTTGCCTTCGTTCAGGCTCCGCACGGGCTCGCTCACGTAGTTATAGCCGAGGGCGGGGTTGTTGGCGTTTGGCAGAGGATACAGGTCGATCAGCTTCTGGCCAATGGGGCTGATAAGGCTCTGGGGAATCACGTTGCACTGCGCTCCGGTGCCGCACGTCAATGGCTCGCCTGTAATCGGGTTGGAAAGCTGGATGGTGTTGGGCTGGCCGAAAGCATTATCGGTGAAATCCCCGTTCCTCATCGCCGCGGTGGGCATCACGCCCGTATAGGGAATTCCGTGGCGCTGATATTTTTCTTCGTAATCGGCAAAGAAAAATACCTTGTTCTTCTTGACCGGTCCACCAACGGCGCCGCCAAACTGATTGAGATTGAATTGCTCGGTGGATGTGGCGAAGCGGCTGGCAGCGTCCAGGTCGGTATTGCGGAAAAACTCGAAAAGGCTTCCATGGAGCTGATTGCTGCCGGACTTGGTAGTGACCAGAACGGTCGGGCCGCCCCGCGTGCCCCATTCCGCGGAGTAGTTGTACGTAAGGACCTTGAACTCCTGAATCGAATCGATGGAAGACAGAATGGAAATAGCGCCGGAGGTCAATTCGTTGTTGTCATTTCCGTCCAGCAGCCAATCGGTGCTGTTGGCGCGCGATCCGCCCACCGAGAGAGAATAGGAGCCGCGAGCCGAGGCTTCGCTGCTCGGGCCTCCATTGAAAAAGCTGTTGGGGTTGGTCTCCTGAACCACGCCCGGCGTGAGCGTGGCAAGCTGGACGAAGTCGCGCCCGTTCAACGGAAGTTCTTCGACCTGCTGAGAGGTGATGACCTGCCCCAGAGTGGGGCTGGTTGTTTCCACCTCGACGGCATTAGCGGTAACTTCGACGGTCTGCTGGGTCGCCGCGGGCACGAGCTTGAAATCGATTTCGCGCTGCTCATCAACCTGCAGCCGCACGCCTTTCACTTCCGAGGTTTGGAATCCCCGCAACTCCGCGCGGATGGTGTATTCTCCCACCGGCAGTAAAGGGACCAGATAATGGCCGCTGGCGTCGGTGCTGGTGTCGCGAGTCAGACCGGTGGCTTCCGCGAAGATCGTGACCTTCGCGCCGGTCACGACGGCGCCTGTTGAATCCGTCAGAATTCCGGAAATAACACCCGTGGCCTGTGCGTAAAGAGATGACGAAGAAAAAGCAACCAGAACGCAGAACGCAGCGACGCAAACAGCTCTGTTGACCTGCATGGACCCCTCCTTCGAAACCGCCCCCACGAGCGTCAAACAAGGACTCTCCGACCCGGCCTGCACTGCCGGCGGAAGAGATGGAGGTTTAGTCCTGATTGTCGAGGCTCTTAAAGAATCTGTCAAGCGGAAATTGCGACACGGATTGAGCGATAATGGCCGTGTGGGAATCCGCCGCTTCGCCTTCATTTTCCTGCTCGGAGTTTTGTGCCTCGCGGCCGACACGTGGCAGACAGCCACCGACTTGCCCGGGGTCGACTGGCATGGAATCTCGGGCGCGCGCAAGGACGCCGCGCTCAAGTTCATCCGCGCGGAACAATGCACATGCGGCTGCAACATGAAGATGGCGGAATGCCGCATGAAAGACCCGGCCTGCAGTTACAGCCGCAAAGAGACATCTATCGCGATGAAGGGTTTCGCGGAGGGCAAGAGCGCGGATGCGGTGCGGGCGGAGATCAAGAAGGAAGCGGACAAGCCGCCTCCGGTGCTGGAAGATCCGGTGAAGATTTCGATCGCCGGCGATCCGGTCAGAGGTCCGGAAAATGCGAGGGTCACGATCGTCGAGTTCTCCGATTTCCAGTGCCCGTTCTGCTCCGAAGCCGTGGCGCAGGCAAACGCGATCGTGAAGAATTTCCCGAAGGACGTGAAGCTGGTTTTCAAGCAGTTCCCGCTCGATTCGCATGCGCAGGCGGAGTTCGGCGCCGAGGCCGCGCTGGCCGCGCAGGCGCAGGGCAAGTTCTGGGAAATGCACGACCGCCTCTATGGCGGTTTCCCGGATCTCGTCGCGCAAGACGGTCATGCGATACGCCAAAGAGATCGGGCTGGACGTGAACCGGTTCACGGCGGATGTCGACAGCCACAAGTTCAAAGCGCGCGTCGCGTCTCGAGGAACAGGAAGGCGAAATGGCCGGCGTGGGCGGCACGCCGACGTTCTTCATCAACGGCAAGAAGTACAACGGCCTTTTCGACGTGGCGACAGTGACGCCGCTGATCAGGAAGGAAATGAAGTAGCTATTTCGAACGAACGGTTTTCTTCAGCCGGTCGAGTTGTTTCCGCGCCGCACTGGCCCAGGAACTGGTGGAATCGAGTTTCAGATAAGTGTTCCAGTAGCCGATCGCCTGCAGCAGATCGCCGTTGCGCTCGCACAACAGCGCGAGATTGAAGTAGGCGTCGGCATAGCGCGGATTCAGGCGGATGGCTTCGAGATAATGCTTGCGCGCGTCGATGAGCAGTTCCCTGCTCGTCGTACAGATTCCCCAGATTGAAGTGCGCGAGAGGGTATTCCGGATCGGCTTCGAGCGCGCGCGTATACCAGGCCGCGGCTTCCTTCATTTTCCGCATGCGAAACGCGATGGTGCCGAGATTCACCAGAGCGCCCGGCGCATTGGGGTTGGCTTCGATCGCTTTGCGGTACGCCGTGACCGCTTCTTCGACCGGCGCGCCGGATTCTTCGAGCGCGAGTCCGCGCTGAAACCAGTGCTCGGAGACCTGTTCCTGAGCCCGCCGCTTCTGGCGCGCGGCCGCTTCGGTCTTCACGGGAAACGATCGCAGCTTCTCGATTTCGTTCGAATCGAAGTCGAAGCAGCAGCTGGCCGCTGATGGGCTCCATGCGGTTTCCCGCGACGTGTACCGTGATGCTGCGGCCTTCCGCGGTGATGCGAAGCTGGGCGAGCGGGTAGTCGATGTTCTCGAGTTTCGACTTGAGAGAGGTGACGGCGCGCTGGATGCGGGCGGGTGCGATGTGCAGTTCGCGGAGTTTCTTGAGCGTTTTCAGCGCGAGAAGATCGGAGAAACCAAAGCTCTCGCCCGCCTTCGACCAGACCTTGTTTTTCCCACGCGCGCAACTGGCGCTCGGTGACGTTTACCATGCGCCGGACGTCTTCCCGGCGATAGGCCCCGGCCGATGGCGTTCCGTCGCTCAAGCCGAAAGTTTATCAGTTCGGCTATTGTCAGGTCGGCTATCGTTCCGGTATCGTTCCGGTTCTGGTGAATACAATCGGCCATTGCGCGGGCGCGATCATGTTTGGGCCGGAACCCCAGCTCAGCCGATTACCGGATCGCGATCAGGAGTCCTGCGCTGAACCCGATCGATTGCTCATGCCCGCCGCCAAAACTGTATTCGTATGCCGGTTCCAGATACCAGCCGAACCGGCGATTCGCGGTTGGCCACAGCATAAGATCGAGTGCGGCTTCGCCACCGGGCGAATTCGCGGTGATACCGCCCGCTCTTTCGCCGGTTGTGTTTGGGCACTCGCCGAGTAGAACACCAGGAAACCGATGACCGGCGCCCGCCCGCGATCTCATTCCCGTAACGCTACCACGCACCGCATGGGAGCATCAGCGCGCGTCTACCTTCACCGCGTAGTAGTCGAGTTTATGGCCAGGCTCGAGCAGCATCTGGTGCGGAGTCTTCGGGGGAGATATGCAGAACATCGCCCGGCGCGCAGGGGCTGTTTCTCTCCGCCTTCGATTCGCGATCCCCGGATTTCGTGAGCCGTCGTTTTCTTCGCATCGGGAATCGTTCCACCGATCACGATCGACGCCTCGCCGGCGCGGATGATCAGAATGTCCGATTGAGTTTCGTGCAATTCGGCTTCGCCGCTGCCTTCGCGACGCACCAGAGACATCGAGTGATTTCCCCAGCCGCCGAGCGATTCGGTCGCGACCTTGACTTTGCTCATTTTGGCGGGAAGGGTCTTCGCGCGCTCGTCGAGTTGTGCGGCGTTCCAGTGATTATAGCCGGCGGGTAGGGCCGCCATCATCAGGGCGACGAGGAAGAACGCGAGTGTGGTCTTCATGCGCGGAATTATATCTTGTGCGCGGCGCGGGTCAGCCGGTCGCGGATGCCTGCCCACTCGGGCGTGTCGGGCGGAAGTTCGATCGAGATCCAGTCGTAGCCTTGCGGTCGAGGTCGTGGAGAACGCGGTAGAGGCGCTCGGCGTATGCGGCGGCGATCGCGCGGCATTCGAGTCGAGATCGAGATGCACGCCGCGGCCTTCGCTGGGGAGTCGCCCGAGAATGATCGGCGTCCGCGGGCTGTAGTGGCGCGGATGCTGGCCGGGCGATTCGGCGCCCGCGCCGAGTTCGACGGGTCCGATCACTTGCTTCGATTTGGGTTTGCGTGATCATCCCCGGCCGCAGGATCCGCGGGACGTCGGCCCGGCGAGCGAGATCACCGTGCTTTCGATGCCGACCGTGCAGGGTCCGCCGTCGAGGATCAAATCGACGCGCACCCAGGCCTTCGCGGACGTGCTCGGCGGTGGTGGGGGAGAGTTCGGTGAAGCGGTTGGCGCTGGGCGCGGCGATCGGGATCTGCGCGGCTTCGAGCAGCGCCCGCGCCAGCGGATGCGCGGGGATTCGCAGGCCGACGCTCGGGCAGTCCGGCGGTGACAAGATCGGGCACGTGCGGACGCTTTGGGAACGATGATCGTCAGCGGGCCGGGCCAGAAACGTTGGGCGAGGAGTTCGGCTTTCTCGGGCCATTCGCGCGCCAGCTCGCGCGCCATCGCGATCGCTGGCCACATGAACGATCAGCGGGCTCGAATGCGGGCGGCCTTTGGCTTCGAAGATGCGGCGGACGGCGGCTTCGTCCAGAGCATTCGCGCCCAGTCCGTACACCGTTTCGGTCGGGAATGCGACCAGGCGTCCGGCGCGCAGCAGTTCGGCGGCCCGTTGCGATCTCGGGGACTCACTCCGGGAAATCGGCGGCCTTCGCCCGCGGTCTTGCCGGTCTTGTGCCAGACCAGCCAGGCATGGATCAGCGGCTCGAGATCGCCATCCAGCACGCGATCCACGTCGCCCACCGAGAGCTTGGTCCGGTGATCCTTGATCAGCCGGTAGGGCGCCAGCACGTAGCTGCGAATCTGGCTGCCGAAATTGATTTCGAGCTTGGAGGCTTCGGTCTTGCGCGTCTCTTCGCGCTTCTTCTCCAGCTCGAATTCGTACAGGCGCGCGCGCAACTGCTTCATCGCGGTGTCGCGGTTCTTGTGCTGCGACCGCTCGTTCTGGCACTGCACGACGATGCCGGTGGGGAAGTGCGTGATGCGCACGGCGGAATCCGTCATGTTGACGTGCTGGCCGCCCGCGCCGCCGGAGCGGAAAGTATCGATGCGAAGATCGTCCAGCTTGATGTCGATCTTGATCTCGTCGTCGATCTGCGGGAAAACGAACACGGACGCGAACGAAGTGTGACGCCGCGCGTTGGCGTCGAACGGCGAGATGCGCACCAGGCGATGCACGCCGATCTCCGACTGCAGCATGCCATAAGCGTTCGGGCCGTTGACTTCGAACGTGGCGGACTTGATGCCCGCGCCTTCGCCTTCGAGGCGGTCGGTCAGCACGGTCTTGAAATCGTTGCGCTCGGCCCAGCGCAGATACATGCGCAGCAGCATCTCGGCCCAGTCCTGCGACTCGGTGCCGCCCGCGCCGGGATGGATGGTCACGATCGCATCGCGCGCGTCGTTCTCGCCCGAAAGCAGCATCCCGGTTTCGAGCTTGCCGAGCACCTCGGAGTAGCGCTTCAGTTCGCGCTCGATATCGCCGCTGACGGATTCGCCTTCGCGGGCGAGTTCGAAAAGCGTATCGAGATCGTCGGTCATGCCGGCGACTCTGCTTGTCGTTCTCGATGGCTTCTTCGAGACGCTTGCGATCCTGCATGACCTTCTGGCTTTTTTCGGGCTGGGACCAGAAGTCGGGCGCGGAGATCTGCTCTTCGGTGCCGGCTAGTTCTTTTTTCTTTTTGGATGCGTCAAAGATAACTCCGCACGGCAGATGCCTGTTCACGGAGCGGCGCGTATTCGCGGTCAAGTTCTTCGAGAGTCATTATGATTCGGAAATTTCATTTTAGCGCTGCTACTAGAGATCAGCATGCAGTCGCCGTAGGAGAAGAAGCGGTACCGCTCCGCGACCGCGTGCCGATAGGCCGCGAGCGCGAGTTCCGTGCCGGCGAACGCGCAGACCAGCAGCAGCAGGCTGGTGCGCGGCAGATGGAAGTTGGTCAGCATCGCGCCCACGCGGCGGAACTCGGTAGCCGGGGTAAATGAAGAGGTTCGTCGAGCCGGATCGCTGGCCGGTGCGCGCAGCCGATTCGAGAGTGCGAACGCTGGTGGTCCCGACGGCGATCACGCGCTGCGCGGATTCGATCTCGCGCCAGGATTCCTCGGAGATCGAGTAGCGCTCGATAGTGAAGCTGGTGATTTTCGAAGTCCTCGCGATCGATGGGTTGAAACGTCCCAGCCCGACATGCAGCGTGACGTGCGCGATCGCGCGCTCGGCGTCGCGGACGCGATCGAGAATTTCGCCCGTGAAGTGCAGTCCGGCGGTGGGCGCGGCGACGGAACCGCGCTCGCGCGCGAAAACGGTCTGATAGCGCTCGCGATCGCTCGGGCGGTCGTCGCGCTTGATGTAGGGCGGCAGCGGCATGTGGCCGAGACGGTCGATGGCAGCGTAGACGTCTTCATCGCCGAGGAAGCGCACGGTGCGTTCGCCGCGTTCGCCGCGCGCGATGATCTCGGCGGAGAAGCGGTCGTCGAAACGGACGATGCTCGCCGGCTGCATTTTGCGCCCGGGCCGCACCAGTGCCCGCCATTCGCGCGCGTCTGTCCGGAGACCGGTTCGAGCAGCAGCACTTCACGATCTTGCCCGGACAACAGTCGCGACGGCAGCACGCGCGAATCGTTCAGGACCAGCGCAATCGCCTTCGCGCAGAAAGGAAGGAAATTCGCGAAAATGCCGGTCTTCGAATCGCTGCTCGCGCGCGATGAAGCACCAGCATGCGCGCGGCATCGCGCTCCGCGGGCGGTTCCTGCGCGATCAGCTCTTCGGGCAGATCGTAATCGAAATCGGAAAGCCGCATCAGACTCAGGAGACTTCTGGATTTCCGCGTAAGGCACGGCTTCGGTCGCAAGAGGCGTCAGCGTTCCCTCGTCGCGGATCTGGCGAGCGAATCGCTGCAGCGCGCCCAGCGCCACGCGCG
Organism: Terriglobia bacterium; assembly: GCA_963764845.1. GTDB lineage: Bacteria > Acidobacteriota > Terriglobia > Bryobacterales > Bryobacteraceae > BOG-234. Next base: position 419,998 of record CAVXUE010000006.1, read on the forward strand.
ATGTCCCGGACCCGATACTCACGCGCCTCACGCCAAGCCGTTTCAGATCGGGAATCGTGAGGCGTGCCCGACCGTCGCGAGGATGTTCAAAGGCCCTTTGACGTCGGAAACGAGACGCCCGATGGTTTCGGGATCGACTACGCCCGGCGCGAACAGGCAATCGGCGCCTGCGTCACGAAAAGCATTCAGCCGTTCGACCGCGCGATCGAAGCGCGTTGATTCGTCGCCGTGTTGGGTGAGGAAGATATCGGTGCGGGCGTTGAGGACGATCGGGATGCCGGAGTCTTTTGCCGCCGCGATTACGGTTCGGATGGTTTCGAGTTGTTGCGGGAGCGGGATGAGTTCGTGTCCGGCCATGTCTTCGAGATTCAAGCCGACCACGCCGGCTTTGATGAGGTCTCGCGCGGTGGCGGCGGGGTCGTCGTAGCCGGCTTCGACATCCGCGGTTACGGGCACGTTGACGGCGTGAGCGATCTTCCCGATCAGGAACAGCATTTCGCTCGCGCGGGATCCGCTGGCCGTCGGGATAACCGAGCACCGCTGCAACACCGGCGCTGCTGGTGGCGATCGCGGGATAACCTTCTGCCTCTACGATGCGCGCGCTGATCGCGTCCCAGGCGTTCGCCAGCACCAGGACTTCAGGGCCGGCATGCAGATGGCGAAACAATTCCGCTTTCGTTTTTTGATCCATCGCTTCTACTTTATAGAAGCCATCTCGATTCATCGCGACAATGTTGCTTCAAATGGGCGGCGGGACCAAGGACTTCACTTCCGCCATTCCTTCAGCGGCAGGCCACTCCCCGCGATGATTGAACGCATCGTGCCCAATGGCAAAACTCTCCCGGCGTGTTGTGCGACGATCACCTGCTTCGATGTAGCCTGGTTCCTCCACTTCTGGTGGCTCCCCGATTGCCCGACGAGCCCAAATCCGTGTCGTTTCAGAACGGCCGTGACTTGAGCGGCGGTAAGGCGAGGCGTGCCTCGGTCACCCAACCGTCACTTCATCCAGTCTGGCATCACGCGAAAGCTCAAGGTCCGATGGCGCGAGGTAGAGTTCGATGGCCTCTTTGATGTTTTGCTTCGCCTCTTCCTCCGTGTCGCCTGCCGATGCACAGCCAGGCAGCTCCGGACATACCGCGGAGAAAGCCCGAGCTTCCGGGTCGTACTCAAGCACTATGCGGAACCTCATGCCTTGATTATAGTGCCGAAAAGCGCCCCGGGAGTACCGGCAGGACTGTACTATCGGCGACTCGTACCTGAGTTGCGCCAATCCAAGATTGCCCAACACGCGCACACTGCGCGCGCTTTTGGGCGCCTTGGCCGAGTTGTTTATTATCGCTGGATTACGGAGAATGGAAGACGAAGCGAGGCGGGAGGCTGCGAAGATGCCGATTCTGAACGACATCATGGACAACAAGGTTATCGGGCCCGCGATCCGGCAGGGACTGCGGCAAGGCCGCGTCGAAGGCCAGATGGAGATGCTGCTCAGCCAGATCCAGAAGCGGTTTGGCCGAATCCCGCCCGCCGTCGCCCAGCGCCTTGCGGCCTTGAAGCCGGCACAGCTCAAGCGCGTCGGTCTGCGGCTGCTCGATGCGCAACGCATTGAGGATTTATTCGCGCGCTGAGTTCTGTGCGCCTTAGGCTCGTTTGGCTTCGAGTTCTGCCCAGCGGGCGTAGAGCGTGTCCACTTCCTCCTGCGCCAGATCGATCTCAGCCGCAGCAAGCGTGAGCCGCGCGGGATCGGAAACGACCTCTGGCAGTTCGAGTTGTTGGCGCTTCGCTTCGAGCACCTCCTCGGCCTGTGACACCTTATCTTCGATCTGTTCCCATTCGCGGGTTTCGAGGTATGTGAGTTTTTTCTTCGACGTGGTGGTGTCGCGTTTGTCGCGCAGGGCCGCTTTCGGCGGGGCTTTCTTTGCGGCGTTCGCCTGCTCCCATTGCGCGAGTTCGGCGAAGAATTCCACGCCGCCTTCGCCGTCCATTGCAAGGATGGCCTTCGAAAGCCGGTCCAAGCAGGAAACGGTCGTGCGTTACCAGAACGATCGCGCCGGGGAAGTCGAGGAGATTGCTTTCGAGCACTTCGAGCGTCGGAATGTCGAGATCGTTGGTCGGCTCGTCGAGAAGCAGAACGTCGGCCGGCTGCAACATCAGGCGCGCGATATGGACGCGCGCGCGTTCGCCGCCGGAGAGCCGGTTCAGCGGCAGATCGAGCTGGTCCTGCCTGAAGAGAAAGCGCGCGGCCCAGCCTGCGACGTGCTGCGGGCGGTCGCGGAAGATCACGGTATCGCCGCCTTCGGGCGCCAGGGCGCGGCGCAAGCGGCTGATCGAGATCGAGCTTGTCGCGATTCTGATCGAACCAGGCGACGCGGAGCCCTTCGGCGCGCCGTACTTCGCCGGTATCGGATTCGATTTCGCCGGCGAGGATGCGCAGGAGCGTCGACTTGCCGCTGCCGTTGGCGCCGAGCACGCCGAGCTTTACGCCGGGGCCGAGGGCGAAGGTGAGTCCCTGGAAAAGCAAGCGGCCGCCCATGCTTTTCGAAATTCCTTCGCAGGCGAGCAGGCGTTTCGTCATGCGTCCGGTGGCGGTGAAATCGATCGACGGTGGTGCCTTTGCGATTGCGCGAACTCACGTCGGCGAGCTGATCCTGAAGGGCGAACGCGTCGTCGATGCGGGCTTTGGATTTCGAAGTGCGGGCCTTGGCGCCGCGCCGCAGCCACTCGATTTCGCGCTGGACGAGATTCTCCAGCGCCTGCTGTTCTTTGGCCTGCGCGCGCAGGAATTCCGACCGCTTTTCGAGGAATTTGCTGTAGTTGCCGGGGGCGGAAAAGAGTCCGAGCGGATAGGCGCGATTGATTTCGGCAACGCGAGTGGAGCAGTTTTCGAGGAAATAGCGGTCGTGGGTTACGAAGACCGAGGCGAATGACGCCGTCGCCACGAGTTTCTCGAGCCAGAGAATGCCTTCGACGTCGAGGTGGTTGGTGGGTTCGTCGAGAAGGAGCACGTCGGGCTTTTCGGCGAGGGCAACGGCGATGGCGAGACGCTTGCGCCAGCCACCGGATAACGTACCCGCCTTTGCGGAAGCATCGTCGAAGCCCACGCGGGAGATGATTTTCGAGACTTCGATCCCGGTTTCGTCGCTCTCGTGCGCGGAGGCGGTAATCACTTCGCGGACGGTCGCATCCGCTTCGAAGCGCGGATCCTGCACGACCATGGCGAGGCGCACGCCTTTGCGGATGGAGACGGTGCCGTCGTCGGCCGACATCTCCCCGCCGAGGATGCGCAGGAAGGTGGACTTCCCCGCCCCGTTCGGCCCGATGACGCCGAGGCGTTCGCCATCATGCAGGCTGAGGGAGATATCGGAGAATACGGTGCGCGAGCCAAAGGATTTCCCGATGGCGTCGCAGGTCAGGAGAACGGCCATTCAGTTTTCGTTGAGAACGTGGCAGGAGTTCGGGTTCGGCTGTCGGTCAGTTCGGCTCTCGATCGAGGTAACGCGTGTCGAGCAAGCGGCCGTGCTGGATGTTGCCCATGGCGGAGAGGATGTTTTCGCGCAGGTGCGGATGCTCTGTTTCCCAATCGGCAATGGTTTCGCGAATGCTGCGGCGCACGGTGCCGGTGCGCAGTGAGCATCCGCAGGGAACGACTGGAACGCCTTTGCTTTCGACCCAGGCGCGGGTGATTTCTTCGGTGACGTAGACCAGCGGGCGAATCAGGCGGAAATCGCGTTCGCGCGAGTACGTGACGGGCGGCAGAGAGCTCAGCCGTCCCGTAAACATGATGTTGCGGAAGAGAGATTCGCAGAGATCGTCGGCCGTGTGCCCGAATGCGATGACGTTGGCGCCCAGGCCGCGCGCGATTTCATAGACGGCGCGGCGGCGGAAGCGGCTGCAGAGGTCGCAGCCATGGTCGGGCTGTTCTGTGAGAAGGCGGATGGACGGGTTGTCGGTGTGATAAGTCCAGTCAACGCCAAGACTGCGAATGTATTCGCCGATGGGCTCGACGGGCCGCAGGAATTTGCCCTGCTCGACGGTGAATGCGCAGACGGAGAAATCGATGGGCGCGCGCTTCTGCATCAGCACGAGCGCTTCGAGCATGGTGACGGAATCCTTGCCGCCGGATACGGCGACGGCAATGCGATCGCCATCGCGAATCATCTTGAAGCGGTGAATCGCTTCGCCGACTTTCCGCAGCAGAGTTTTTTCGAGGTCCACTAAGACTAGATTAGCGCTGCCGGGTGTAAATCAGCGTTTCTTCGAGGTGTTTCAGGCGCGCGTCGATGACTTGTTCGATGCGAAACATTTCCCCGCGGAGCGAATCCTTGACGTCGTCTATGTGCCGGTTCGTGTCGGCGAAACGAACATCGACCGCGCGGCTCAAATCGCTCACCCGTTGATTGTTGACGAGGATACCGATCAGCACGGCAAACGTAGGGAACGCGGCTGTGGCAAGCGCAGTCGCCAATGGGTCGGGAGCAATCACTGTTTCACGATCCTACCAGATGAATTCTTTCGCCTTGTCCCGCTTATCGTACCCATCGAGAACATGCACCACGCGGATTTTCTTCATCGTGACCGGCGATAACTGCCCGATCGGAATATAAACGATCGTCCGCCCGAACCGCGCCGCGATATTGCGGAACACCGACCGCGGCGGCTTCGCCGCCACATACACCACAAACTTCTGGATCGAATAATCCATGCCGGCCAGCAGCAGCCGCTCGGCTTTGGTCTCGGCGAAATCATAATCCGGATCGGCCCAGACGTCGTACATGCGCCGCGCCGGAAGACTCATCAGGAACCCGCCATATTCCGCCGCGCCCGATCCCCGGCCCGATCAGATGATCGAACGGACGGGTCGAATAAAACGCCATATCCGATTCGTTCTGGTGCTCGCCCAGCCACGTCGTCATGTAGTTATAGCGGCCGTCCTGATCTTCGTCGAAAATCACCACAACAGACCCGACTTCGCCGTGAATCTTCTGCACGTTCCTGACGAAGATCTTGCCGTCATGCCAGTTGCGAATGGTCTCCCGCAGATCGATTCCATCGAGCAGAGAAGCGGTGAACGGCTCCACCGTCGCCCGCTCTTCCGACAGAACGCTCTTGCCTTTCTTCTTCAGAAAGCGCCCGAAATCCTCGATCACCATGTCTTCCGGCGGATACGAACAGATACTCGCGCCGTTCAATTCGCTCGCCCACTCGCCCGGAAACTTCTCTTTCCTGCGCGGCTTCAATCCCGGGTTCCCCAGACGCCGCTTGGTGCTGGGCAAGCGCCGGCGCAGCCGCATGCGCCGCGTGTTCAGCCAGACTTCATCGCCCGAAATCTTGACCGTCTCGATATCGCTCGAGAGTCTGCTGATGCGAATAGCGCGACGCGGTCTCCCAAACATCCCACGCGTAGTTTTCATCCACGATGGATCGCGCCGCGATCGTGAGATCGAAAAGCGAAGCGGTCAGATCGTGGTGCGTGAGCGCGAGATTGCGGCTGTAGCGCGCCAGCATGCGGCGCTGCCAGCGATGCATCTTCTCGCCGGTGTTCAGCACGTAGGCGTGCTCGGCTTCCCGAAACAGCGCCATCTGCGCGCGCGGCCGATCGATCATGCGCGCGGTCGAGCATCTCGACGCGGAACATTTCATACCGCTCCTGCAGGAACGGATACTCGGCCGTGATCTCGCCCAGGCACTCGGGATGCGCGTTCACCAGCTGCAGATTCTTCGCGCCGGCGGCGCTTCGGCTCCGGCTGCGGCTTCTCCATCGCATCCAGCACCGGATCGAGCAGGTTCAGCGACAGGACCACCAGCACGCGCGCCAACGGATCGGCGCCCTGCAGCTTCCACGCGATTCCCGCCGGCAAACCGCTCCAACTGCTCGCGTGCGTTCCTGCGGGTACACGCGATACGCTTCCACATACTGGCTGAGCGGAATCGAATGTCAGCGCGTAGGAATCGGGATAGGTGTCGGGCAGGTGCGGGCGCTCGTTCGAATCCGGGATCGGCGAACACGATCTGCGCGCCAATCTCCTGCGCGCTGCGAATGGCTTCCACAAACGGATCGGCCGGCTCAACCGGCACATAGACGGCCGGTATCGGATTCGTCGTCGCCGGATCGCCGGCCGGAGTCGGCGTCGTTATAGAAGATGACCGAGATCTGCGGCAGCCGCTGGATGGCTTCGAGCCAGAGCTCTTCGAGCGTCTCCGGCAGTTCAATCGCAACGACGGCCGGGCGCTCGGCCAGAATGCGCCGCCGGACTTCGATCGCGAACTCGAGCCGCCCGGGCACGACGGGCAGATATGCGAATCGCCCGCGCTTGAGGCTCGACCAATCGGCGACGGAATTCAGGACGCGGCTCAGACGTAGGCGACCCGGGTTCGCCGGACATATCGCAAAGCCTCCTCGCCCAGAGTCTCGATCAACGACGTTTCGAGCGCGTACTTTTCATGCTCGAGTGCCCGTCGCCAGGCTCTTCAGCTTGATCGCATAGCGCGCGATGTTGATGCCGTCGCGCACGCTGTAGCGCTCATCGGCCGCATGCGCCTGCTGCAGAAAATCGGTGACGTATTGCAGAATGCGATCTTCGGCGAACGGCAGGTTCTCCTTCAGGATCTGATACTCTTCGTCCTTCTCCGGGAAATCGATCAGGATCTGCGGCTGCAGGCGCGAGTGAATGTACTCGGGCAATTCGAACGTCGAGGAATCGTCGTTCATCGTGGTGACGAGGCGGAAATGCGGATGCGCCTTGATCTTGATGCCCGCGACGATGCTCTCCACATAGCGGCGGTTATCGAGCAGCGGCGCGAGGCTCGCCCAGCTCTTCTCGCTCATGCGGTTGCCTTCGTCGAGAATCACGATGCCGCCCAGGATCATCGCCGTCACCAGCGCCGAAGCCACATAGCGCAAACGGCCCGCGCCTTCGATGACGGGCGTGATCAGCAGATCTTCCGGCCGCGTATCCATCGTGGCCTGCATGATGAATACGTCGCGGCCCATGCGCTTGGCCGCCGCATAGGCGAGCGTTGTCTTGCCCACGCCCGGCTTGCCGATCAGCCGCGGATTCATCGGAACGTCGTGTTCCGTCACGACCATCCACGCGGCGAGCAACTGCCGCATCAACTCTTCCTGCCCGACCCAGCGGACAGGCAATTCGTCGGGATGGGCGAGGTGAAGAGTAACTCCTTCGATCTCGACTGTCATTTGGTAATTCAATTGTAGCGGTCCGATGCACCGCCGTTCCCGGGACATGCCGCCGGAACCCCGCCGCGCGCTCTGATAAAGTATAGTGAACAGTCGTATGGGAGCGGGGTAACCCAGACTTGTTTCCCCCATTTGGTATTGGCGCCAGCGTATGGATTTTGATCAGCTCCACACCTTTCTCGAAATCGTCCGCTTAAAGAGCTTCTCCAAAGCCGCGCAGACCTGTTACCGCACGCAACCCGCCATCAGCGCCCAGATTCGCCAGCTGGAGCATGAACTCAAAGCCGAGCTTTTCGAGCGTTTCGGTAGCCGTATTTCGCTCACCACCGCGGGCCGGATCTTCGCGGAATACGCCGAGCGCATGCTCGACCTTCGCCGCCAGGCGCAGAACTCGCTCAATGAACTGGAGACCTCGCCGCGCGGCGAACTGGTCATCGCGGCCAATGAAGCAACCTGCATTTACATCCTGCCGAAGGTATTCGCCGAATACAAGAATCAGTTTCCGGGCGTTCAGCTGCAGGTCAACCGCTCCTATGGATCGCGGGTGGTCGAAGCGGTGATGGAGAACGTAGCGGATTTCGGGCTCACCCAGCTTCCGGTCCTCGAGAAGCGCGTCACCGTGGTCGACATTCATCGCGACGAAGTGCGCGCGGTCGTGCCAGCCAATCATCCGCTGGCCGCGATGGAGAAGGTGCGCTGCGAAGATGTGATCGCCTGGCCGCTCCTTCTGCCTCAGACCGGAATGACACGAAGCCGCCTGAATGCGTGGTTTGAAACCGTGGAAGACGAATTGCAGGTTTCCATGGAGCTCGATTCTTCGGAGACCATGAAACGTTTTGTGATGGCGGGCCTGGGGATCACATTCCTCGCGGCGTCAAACTGTCAGGAAGAGGTGGACGCCGGCGCACTCGTCACCATTCCGCTCGCGCCCGAGCCGATGACACGCAAGCTGGGTTTGATTTATCGCAAAGACAAGGCCCTCCCCAAAGCCGCGCTGGGATTTATTCAGGTGATTATGGGGCAGTTCGGCGCCCAGCGATTAACCGCATGAGCTGTCCGAAGTGCCATTCCGAGTTCGAAAATGCCGCCGGCGCCTGCCCGGAATGCGGCGTCAGGCTTCTGCGGAATGTCTCCGGAGTGATGAAAACGTCCGCCGTGATGATTGCCGCGCGCGGCGAGAGCAGCTTCTATCATTCGGTGCACGACGTTCCCGAGCCGCTCAGGACTCAACTGCTGGAAACCACCGGCAGCCGGAATTCCGGCACCATCGTCATCGCCGACCGCGCCGGGAAAGAACAACTTACGCAGGCGATGTCGCGCCGTGAATCCCGCCGCGAGGGAAGTTCCAGGGCAACTCTCCCGCCGGATCCACCCGAGACGGCGGAAGCGCGCCCGCTCCGGCGTTTCCAGTGGATCGCATGGGCGGGGCTGATGCTGGTCCTCGTGCTGGCCGCGGTCGTCGCCGCGCTGTTTTACCGTCACTGGTAGAATCGGCGCTTGGCCAAAAAAATCATCGTATTTGGATCCGCCGGACAACTGGGCGTCGAATTGTGCGCGGAACTGACCCGGCGCGGCTACGAAGTGCGCGGGCTGGAACGCGCGGCGCTCGATATCTGCAATGGAGAAAAAGTGGAACGCGCCCTCGCGGATTTCGACACGATGGCCGTCTTCAACGCCGCCGCTTATAACCAGGTCGACATAGCCGAACGCGAGCCGCTCGCCGCGTATGAATCGAACGCCCTTGGCGTCCGGAACATGGCGCTCGCGTGCCGCCAGAACGATGCGCGCCTCATTCATTTTTCCACTGATTACGTTTTCGACGGCAGTCTCGGCAGGCCTTATCTCGAGACCGATTCGACTCATCCTCTCGGTGCCTATGCGGTCTCAAAACTCGCGGGCGAACTCTACGTCCAGGCTTATCTCGACAGGCCCATCATCGTGCGCACATCCGGCGTATTCGGCCCCGGCGGGCTGCGCACCGCGCGGGGCAACTTTCCCGAGCTCATGCTGCGTCTGGCGCGCGAAGGCAAACCGATCCGCGTGGTGGAAGACCATATCGCATCCCCCACTTATGCGCCATTTCTGGCCAGCCGCGCGATCGATCTGTTCGAACGCGATCTCGACGGCATATTCCACGTCGGCGGAGGCGAGCCCGTCTCCTGGTTCGAATTCGCGCGCCTGATTTTCCGGAAGGCGGGAGTCGACGCCAATCTCACCCCGACCAGCGAACGCGAATACCGTACCACGGCGAAACGCCCCAAATATTCAGCGCTCGAAAACGCCCGTATGCGGGCGCACGGCGTCGCGCCCATGCCTCCGCTTGCCGAGGCCGTCGAATCGTACCTGGCCGCCCGCAAAAAGTTCCTGTAATCGTGATAAGCTTCGGCCACTGGCGTATGCGCAAATTTCTGTTTTTGGCCGTTCCTCTGGCCTTCTTATCGTTTGTGGCGTTTTCGCAGCCTAACGGATGGAACGATGCGTTCCCGCCGTTTCGCATCATGGACAACTTCTACTATGTAGGGACCAAAGAACTGGCGTCATTCCTGTTCGTCACGCCCCAGGGAAACATCCTGATGAACACCGGCTATGAATCATCCGTGCCCGTGATCAGGGCCAGCGTGGAAAAACTGGGGTTCAAGTTCACCGACATCAAAATCCTGATTGCGGGTCATGCTCATCCGGACCATGTGGGCGGCGACATTCTGTTCAAGGAATTGACCGGCGCGCAAGTGGTCGTCGGACGCATCGATGCCGACAAGACCAGAGAATTTCGTTCGGGCGGCAAGGAACATCCCATCGACCGGCTTGTGGACGAGAACGACACGGTGTCCCTCGGCGGAACGACGCTCACGGCCCACGTGATGCCCGGGCATACGAGAGGATGCCTGGCCTGGAGCACCACCCTGAAGGAAAACGGCAAGAGCTACTACACGTTCGTCGAATGCAGCCTGAACGGCCAGTTCCTGCAGGTTCTTGACAACTACCCGGGCATGATCGACGACTTCCGGGCGACTTACAAGAGGGCCCGCACGTTTCCGGTTCAGGTGTGGGTCAGTTCTCATGCGTCTTTCTTTAACATGGCCGACAAGTACGCAAAGATGCAGAAGGCTGGCCCGGGCGATCCGAATCCGTTTATCGACCCCGAGGGTTACAAGGCTCACGTCGATCAGTACGAGAAGAGCTTCGAAGATGCGCTCGCCAAGCGCGATTCCCCGGGCGCCGGCAGAGGCCGGTAAGAAGCCCGATTACCCGCTCGACAATTTCCGCCCTCGCCTTCGACCCTACTGCTGATTCGGTAACGCGTAATAACCTTTGCGCACCTGCACCTTGAGATCCCGGTTCGACGTGCGCAGATCGATCTTGCGGAACGAGCCGTCTTTTTTGCCGTTCGTTGGCGTATAGCCGATCGCGTACTGCGTCCGCATCTCCTGCTGGATCTGGTCGAAGATGGTCTCCAGCGTATTCTTCCGGTTATCCACCTGGAACAAGCGTCCGCCGGTCTCTTCGGCCATCTGCTTCAGCACGCCTTCGCCGCTATATCCCATGTTGAACCCGCCATAAAACTGCCGGTCGACATAAAGGACCCCATAGATGATCGAGTCCGCCTTCTGCGCGGCCTCGATCGCGGCTTTCATCGAAAGCTGGCTCCCCTCATCCTCGCCATCCGTGATCAGCACGATGGCCTTGCGCCCCACCTCCTTCGACAACATGTCGTTGGCGGCGAGATATACGGCGTCGTAGAGCACGGTTCCGCGGGGCTTGTTCATCGTCGGCACGGGACCCCCGTTGGGTCCGGCATATCCGCCGTTGAGCTTCATCCGGTTGAGACCATCCTGCAGAACGCGCGGCGACCCGGTCACGTCCTGGAGAAGTTCCGAATCCGCGCCGAAACTGATCAGGAACGCGACGTCCTTCTTCTTGAGCACGCTCGAAAAGAAAGAGGCTGCGGCGTGCCTTTCAATTTCGACCAGATTGCGCTGGCTGTTCGAGACGTCGACGAGCAGGCCGATGGTGAGGGGCAGGTCCGTTTCGCGGGTGAAGTACTTGATGGTCTGCGGCGTGCCGTCCTCGGCCAGGGTGAAGTCGGTTTTTTCCAGGTTCCCGATCAGCGCGTTCTGCTTATTCCGCACGGCGCAGTAAAGATTGACGACATCGACGTCGACTTTAATGGGTTCGCCGGCGTCATCCTCTGGTCTCTGGGCCTCCAGACGGACCAGCACCAGCGGCAGGATCAGCAGTGTCGCGAGGGTAAAGCCGATGATCTTCATAAATTTAAACCATGGATTTAAACTTGACGCATACGGGAAACCATGCGTTCCGCTATCCAGCATCTCAAAAAATCGGACCCGGTGATGGCCGCCATCATCCAGCGGGTCGGGAAATTCACCCTTCAGTACCGCGAGCCTTCTTTCGAAACGCTCGTACGATCCATTGTCTACCAACAGCTCAGCGGCCGGGTAGCATCGGTTATATTCTCGAGGCTCCACGCGGCGGCCGGCGAGGAGCGCCTCACGCCCGCCGGCATCATGAAACTCAGGCCGGAGCGAATGCGCAAACTGGGCTTGTCGCGGCAGAAAACGCTTTATATCCGCGAACTGGCGAAGCACACAAGGCGGGGCAGCGTCATTTTCGAAGCGTTGTCCGGTTTCGACGATGCCGGCGTGATCGAGCACCTGACCCGCGTCAAAGGCATCGGTGTCTGGACGGCCCAGATGTTCCTCATGTTCGCACTCCGCCGGCCCGATGTGCTGCCGGTCGCCGATCTGGGGATCCGGTCGGCCATGAAGAAAGCCTACGGCCTCGACGATCTGCCCAAACCGCTGGAGATGGAGCGGATTGCCGTCTCGTGGAAGCCTCACACCTCGGTTGCGTGCTGGTATCTGTGGCGGAGCCTGGATAACGTGTGATTCCGGATCGATTACCGTGCCCGCTAATGAACGGTGTAGCGGGCTTTCAAGGCGAACGGCGCGATCGCAATATCGAACTTTTTGCCCGCCGCGCCGACCATCTGATAAGTGCCGTGCATCATCCCCGTGGGCGTTTTGAGCGGACACCACGATGAGTACTTGAACGATTCGCCCGGCGCCAGAACCGGCTGCTTCCCGACCACCCCCGGCCCTTCTACCTCTTCGGTATGATCCAGGCCGTCCGTGATGATCCAGTGGCGGCTGATCAACTGCACCGTATCCGAACCCTGATTCGTGATGCGTACCGTGTACTCAAAAACCCAAACTCCCTGCGTCGGCCGCGAATTCTCGCTCGAGTGCCGCGACAGGACCTCAACGCGGACACCGTTGGTAATCGCGTCGGACATCGGCGCGTATTCCGATTGCAGGTGAGTCATACGGAAGCTTCATGGTACCAAGCCTCCCGAAATCGGGTCACAAAATCCATATGTGTATACGGTTTTGGATGAGAAAATCCGCCCGCCCCAGCCACTACCCGTTCAGACATTCTTGACCTTTCCGTTATTCTGGCGTGCAACGCGTTCGGACATTGCCGCCACGATTCCGCACGCCCGGCGGATACGCGCTGCTGAAGAGGTTGGTTTTCCGCTCGCGGGCCCCGTCCGAATCGCTCTGCTCGAAGAGTTCGAGGACGGCGACATGGCGTGGCTGTGCTCCTACGCACCGGAAGCATTGGTCGCGCCTCTCGATCTCGCCCTTTCGCTGGCGGACCAGACCAGGCGGGGTCAGTGCGAATTGCCCAGCCTTCGTACGGCAATCGTGGTGTTGACGTCTGCCGACGATTCGCCCCTCACCGACGACCACCGCGATCAGCTGTGGCGGGCCTGGGGCCTCCCGGTATTCGAACAATTGCGCGGAGCCGACGGCGCGATCATCGCGAAGGAATGTGAAGTGCACGACGGCCTCCACCTCGCGGTCCCGGAAGAACCGACGCTGCGCGACCGGACCGATCTTGAGATCGTGACCGGAATCTGCGAATGCGGCGCGGAGACGCCACGCGTGCGACGCTCTGCTTTGTCCGGCTCTACTTCGGCCAACACGGCGTCGGATCCCATCCGGACGCGTCGGGCAAGTGCTTGAACTGATATGACCTCACGAAAGGTCCGGTGAGGTAGGTGGGATCGTCGACCATCGCTGTGAGGACAAAATACACGTCGCCCTGCTGCCCTTCCACGCGATTGATGTACTCGGTGTAGATTGCCTTTCCGTCGTAAGGGACGCCGTTCTTGCGCAGGTAGCCGGGAAGCAGGTTCGTAGTAACCACCTTCAACGTGCCGGTTTTGGGAGGCTCCGCCGGTGCGCCGCGCCCGAATCCACGGCCCCCGCCGCGGCCGAATCCCGGCCCTTCCCAACTGGCCTCGGAATAGCCCTGGAGCGACGGCGGACCGGGTTGGTCGGGCGGGCGGCCGAAGTGCAGTGTGCGGCTCTGCGTTCCGGCATCGGCGTCGATGCGGATGGTGTTGTCATCGACCCAGGTGATGTGCAGACGGCCCGGTCTTTGCATGACGCCTACCGCGCCATAGGCTTTGCACTGGTTTCCTTCGGCCTGGTCTTTGGCCGGGTCCCACGCGTTGGCGATGCTGCGCGCCTCGGCGTTGAGCGGCATATAGAGGATGTCGCCTTTGATCGGACTGACGCGGAAGCGCCATTCGTCTACGATTTCGGAGACCCAGTAGCCGGCAAGGTCCCACGGGGCCATTGATTTTGCGGTTGGCGGCGGACCGGCGGGTGCGCCACCGCGGCCCTGAGCGTGGATGAGCGCGGGGGCGGACAGAAGGAGGAAGGCCAAGGTGGCCAAGGTCGCGCGCATGCTCATGGCTATTTCTTCCCCGTGCTCAGGCCTTTGTAGATGGCCTCGACGAACATGTCCGGCGTCCAGGCGGGGTTTTTGCCGAAGCGCCCGTCCCAGTCTTCGGTCGGCTTCGCGGCTTTGATCTGCGCCAGAGTCATATCCTTTTTCATCATCCATTGAACGCGGTCGCGAATGATCGTGATCATGTCGCGGTAATAGGCGAGATCGGCCAGATCGCAGATACGTCCATGGCCTGGGATCACCAGCGTGCCGCCCTCGGTACGAAACTCGGCTTCCGACAGTTCAATCAGTTTGTTGAGCGCGGCGAGTTCCCCCTGAATGCTGCCGCCTTTGGGGAGATCCATGAAGGGAAAACTCGTCATGTCGAAGATGTCACCGGCCGAGATCACATCGGAACCGCGAAAATGCACGATGCTGTCTCCATCCGTCGTGGCATTGGGCATGTGCATGAGTTCGATCCCTTCCCCGTTGAAGAAATGACTCAGCTTCATAATGCCCCTGACATACGTGTCGGTGGGCTGTCCGTTGCCGGGCATCTTCGCATCCACGAGCCTGAGGAGCGCCTTCTCGGTGGAGAGAATAGCCGCGTCATCATTGGCGAGTCCGCTGGCGAGATCACCGGCCACGTTGCCACCCGTGAAGGTCTTGCCGGACTCGGCGATCTTCACGTTTCCGCCGGTGTGTTCGGGAGAAATTGTGGTGTTGGCGAGATAGCGGATCGGCTTGGGAGGCGCGTAGCTCGCGAGCGGCTGCCCTTCCTTTGCAATGTCCTGACTCAGCTTCTTCACTGCGGCGAGCACCTGATCGGTCATCTGGGCAGCCCGGCGTCCACCATGAAGACTCCGTCAGGGCCCGCGGACAGCGTTATGTTCGCTCCCGCGCCAGCAAGCAGGTAGATGTGCCCGCGTACCGGCACAATCTCGATATTCTGGGCGTAGGAAACAGTCGCCGGAAAAAAGACAAGCGCGGCAAAGAACTTATTTCGCACTGGCGTTCTTTTCCTTTTGAATTTTTCTGGCTAATTCCGGATACATCGAGGCCGCGCCACCCAAAGTCGCTTCCGTCGGGATCTGGTATTTCTCGCCGAACTCGGGAAGGAAAGGGTTCTGGCCGGGCAGGTAGCTGGGCACCACGCCGTCGGGACGGTCCACTTCTTCGACAACCGTGCAGGGATAAGGGGGAATCTGCTGATTCGGCGCGAGGCGATATTCGCTGCTGCGGATCATCGGCTCGGTGAGATAAACGGGGTCGTAAGCGATGGTGATCCATGTCAGGTAATCGCCGCGGCGGATCAGATATTGCGTGAGCGTGGCCTGATCGCTGGAAGGAACGCCGTTGCGCCGGTAGTAGTCTTCCTTGAGGTGTGTGGTGGTGATTTTGAGCATCTCCCCGACAAATTCGGCGGTGGAAAATCCGCCCCAGGTGTGCGCCGCGTATTGGGAAGGGCGCGGCCGGCCATCCATGTAATAAGGGTTGTCGACGGAGCGCAGCCATTCGGCGTGATACGCCGTGATCTGGCGCGTGACCGGGTCGATCTCCTTCCAGATGCGCACCTGCGAAGGACCGCGCGAAATATACATGGCTCCGTGCGGGCGGCACTGCCATTCCGGCAGGGTGTAGAGGGATGCGTTCCACTCCTCGGCGCGCAGACAGCCCCTGATGGCTCATCGGGATGCCGATGAACTCGCCCACGTGCGGATCGCCGGTGTCGTCCTCGTCCTGCACCGGCGCCCATTCACCGGAAAAATCCATCTGGGCGAACGCAGCGACGCGCAGCATCGTGAGCGCGAAGAGTAATGGCACGGCCAGCCGGGCGGACCGGATGAAAGTCATGCAATCTCCAATCTGTCAGAGAATTTTATACCCTGGACAACACCGCTGGTGAACCCACGCAAATGCGATTCGAAAAACGAGCCAACCTGAAACTGAATCTCGTGCTTTTGATCCGACGCGCGGATCTGACGCTCGCGCTGCAGATGAGCGATGGCGTCGATGAAGGACGGATGTCTCCGGATCTCAGCCTTTCCGTGGGCGTGCGCGAGAGCAATTATGTCGGTAGCAGCCTCTTCAACCACACCGGACCCGTCAAGCTCCAACTGCCGGACGATCGCGGTTTTCCCCGCCCCAGGCGCGCGCCGGTGATGATAAACCGCCTCATGTGGACCGAACACGTCTCAGCCGCGAATGCGTTATCGGTGTTGACCCCTCGATCTCATCGTTTCTCACTTCCGGCTTTCGGTGCTGGAGGCGCTTTCTGCGCAGCCGGCTGCGGTGGAGTTTGTAGCACGGGCTGTGGCGCGGGCTGGACGACAGGCGCCGGTGCAACGACCGGTTGCGCCGGGAGGAACAACCAACGCTCGAACATCATCCCGATCGCCAGTCCTATGATAAGAGCTCCGCTGGCCAGCATGAATAACGACAAACGGTAGGCCTTCGAGAATTTCTCCGTCAGCTCCTTCGTGAAACGCGCAGCGTTCTGCGTCGCCTGGGAGATTTCCGAATTCAGGGAGGAGACTGCCTTTCGCGCATCCTCCGCCGCGCCGCGATACACGTTGCCGAGAGTATCCGCGGTTGTCGAGAACTGGGAGCAGACGTCGTTCATCCGGCCTGAGGCCGCGGCGAGCGCGTCAGCCGTTTTGGGAATTCCGGACCGCTTGAATTCCTGCTGCAGATTCTCATTGATTTTGGCGGCCACCGCCACGGGGCTGATGCCGTTCGCGATGTCGGCCGGAAGCGTCGTCAGTTTCCGGTGGAGAGCGGCGTGATACGCTTCCGTCGCCGCGCTGGTCTTTGTGATGTTTTCGATTGCGGTGGTAAGAAGCTTGTCAAGCCGCTGGCGTTCCTCGGCAACCCGCGAAGGCGCCTGCTCGATCAGCAGCACCAGAAACTGCATCGCGCGGAGAAGCCGGAGCATCTCGTCGTTCTCGGGAAGAGTGCGGCAGTGGCGGAGCTCCCGATAATACTCCGCGCGCACTTCCTCGGGGAGCGCGTTGGCAATGCGGTCGATCAGATCCAATTCGGCCGGGTGTATTTCAGCCGGCTCGATGCTGACCGGCGCAGCGGCAGTCTTCACGGCAGAAGCAGTTCCTTCGCCTTGTCGAATTCGGCGAATATTCGCCGGCGGTAGCTTTGCGCCCGCATCACCAGCGAGGCTTTCTGCAACTCGGGTGCGCCTGAGGTCCTCCTCGCGATCTGGCCGAGTGTGACGCCATGATTGCGGGCCGCATTTTCCAGATCCGCAAGCCGGTAGTCGAGCCGGACGATGGCAGGCTTAAAACGCGCCCGGAACTCCCGCGCCTCTTCATCTTCCTGCCAGTACGTAAAGTCGGGATGTTCGGCGAGACTGTTCTCGACTATGACGTAGTCCACGCGATCCTGAAGCGCCGCGCCCCAGACGAGCACGCTTTCCACACTCGCCGGATCGGACGTCACGACGCCGATTGCCGTGAAGACGACCCCCGCATCAGCCACATCGACATACATCTTGTCGAACCAGTCGTGCGTGATTCGCCCCGCGCCCGCTCCCATGTCGGCGAGAATCACAGAGGCATCCTCGGACAGAATATCGACGAAAGCATCGAGGCCGGCAGGAGTGTGAATGTTGATTTTCGGCACGCGACCGCCAAAGAAATGAGTAAATGATCCGCGCGCTTTATTCTCGGTATCGAGGTCGAGCATGGTGACCGGAATGCGATTCTCCTCGAACCATTCCGCCAGCCCCGCCATGACACTTGTTTTCCCCACGCCGCCTTTCCCGCCCATCGAGAAAATGACTCTCTTCGCGGCGCTGACTTCGACTCCACCGGCGGGCTCGGCCATCGCCCTCTTTGAGGTGCTCACAGCGGCGGCTTGCGGGGCCTGAGGCGTGACCTGAGGCGTGACCTCAACGGTCTCCTGACTGGGCGCGGCCGGTTGCGTCGCGGCTGCCTGCGGACTTACGGACTCGTTGCCGGGGGCGTCTTCGGCAGGCGCTTCTTCAACCTGAACCGGTCCCTGGGTGACCGCCGATTGTTCGAGCGCGGGTTGTTCGAGCGCGGGTTGTTCGAGCGATGCTACCTCCGTTTTGATGTCGGCGGGACTTATGCCGTTGTTCGCCATCAGGGGTGGGGACGCGACCGGAAGTTCCTCCTGGCTCTGCGCCTCGGCACCAGATGCTTCTTCAATCTGAACCGGTCCCTGCGTGACCGTCGGTTGTTCGAGCGCCGGTTCCTCTGCGTTGATCTCCGCCGGGCTGATGCCGTTCTTCGCCATCAGGGGTGGGGACATGACCGGAAGATCCTCCTGGCTTTCGGCTTCCGGTCGAGCGCCAACGTCGAACCCGGTAACCGGCTCCTCGGGAGCAAGTGCTTCTTCAATCTGATCCGCTCCCTGCGCGGCCGCCACGGGTTCGTCGGTTCCAGCGTTCGCAACCTGCTCCGCGGGCCCCGCTTCTTCAACCGGCGCCAGCGCGACCGCCAGTTTTTCGTCCGACAGTTCTCCCGCTTTTTCCAGCAGCAATAACTGCTGAAAGAAATCCGTGGGGCTGATTCCGGCAATCTGCGAACTCCCCTCGGGGCCGTCGGCGTTTTTTGCCGGCGGGGACTGGGCCGCGTCCTCGACATCCTGCCCCCCCTGGTCCTGCTCCGCAATCCCGGATGCCTCTTCCATCCGGTCACGCCCTCGTGTCACCGGCGGCTGTTCGTGCGACAGGCCGGTTCCATTGTGCGCTATCAGGGACAGGGGCATGATGGACCCATTCTGGCGGCTCCGCGCTGCCGGTTCGGCGTCGTCTTCACGGCCGAGGAGCCGTCGGACAAAAACGTTGAGGTTGCTCATGGACTGACTCCGATTGATGTCTGTCTGATTACTTCCCGCCATCCGATCCGAATCGGATGCTTCCCCATCCTGCCCTTCGTCGCCATCTTCGAAGCTGCCAACCGCGGCAAAAACCGATGCAGGCATCCTGTCAAGCGCGGATCGAATATCTTTGAGGGAGTCCCAAATCTCCCCAAGCGTCTCCAGTTGGGGATCAGGCTTATATTCGGGATAGAGGTAAGGATCCCGCGGCGCCTCTTTTAACCGTTTCTCTTCGTTGAATTTGTCGACGCGGATAGAGTCCTGCATAAGTCGCGCTATCCCTGATCCAATGCTCTCGTCGATTTCCTCCGCCGCCAAGATGCTATTGGTTAGCATCCATCGGCCTGGGACGGTATCGATACCCGCAAGTTCGCCGACGGTGAATACTCGGGTGTCAACTGACGATATCGCCGACAGCGCCTAACGGGCGCAAAATCGCTTCCTCGCACTCACGGCCCGGCAGGAACAGCGGGTCGATTCGTCAGGGCGCAACGCTGTTGCAGTCCTGCCAGGTCGCCATGAGTCAATGACTTTCCGGGATTTGCGCTCTCGAGTCAATCCTTTTTTCATCCTTTTTTCGGCCGACTCGCTGCGCGCGCGACTGGTTTGCTAAAGCCTCGTTGGTAAAGCCCCGTTTGGTAAAGTGGAATAACGCCTTCCTTTAGTCCCCATCGTCTAGAGGCCCAGGACATCGCCCTTTCACGGCGGTAACGGGGGTTCGAATCCCCCTGGGGACGCCAGTAGTTCAGACACAATGGACGAATGGGCACTATCGTAAGGTCTCCCTGCGACGAAGCCGCGATCCGGGGTAATCGATGCTCCCAGCCGGCTCCTGTGAACGGACCATGGATTTTAGCCGCGACCATCCTGGGTTCGAGCATGGCGTTCATTGACGGAACAGTTGTAAACGTGGCGCTGCCAGCTTTGCAGTCCGCACTTCACGCCACGCTGTCGGACGTTCAATGGGTGGTGGAATCGTACGCGCTCTTCCTGGCGGCGCTGCTGCTGATCGGCGGCGCGTTAGGGGACTTGTACGGGCGCCGCAAGGTTTTCGCTGTTGGTGTCGCGCTCTTTTCCGCTGCCTCCGCCCTGTGTGCCTGCTCGCCCGATATTCGATGGCTGATTATTGCCAGAGGCGTACAGGGAGTTGGTGGAGCATTGCTCGTCCCCGGTAGCCTGGCGCTCATCGGCGCCAATTTCTCCGAGGATGACCGCGGCCGCGCGATCGGAACCTGGTCCGGGTTCACCTCGATCACCGCGGCGGTCGGTCCGGTCCTGGGAGGATGGTTTACCCAGCATGCTTCCTGGCGATGGGTGTTCTTCATCAATGTGCCCGTAGGGCTCGCGGTACTGCTCCTGACGGTTTGGAAAGTCCCGGAGAGCTCCGCAGCGGATCAACGCCGTCGATTCGACTGGGCTGGGGGCCTGTTGGCCGTGCTCGGATTGGGTGGAATCGTTTTTGCGCTCATCGATTCCAGGCCGGCTGTGGGCCTCGCGGGTGCAATATTCCTGATCGGCCTTTTGTACCGGGAGACGCGCTCATCGTCACCGATGCTCCCTCTGAGTCTGTTCCGTTCCCGCAGTTTCAGCGGCGCGAATCTGCTGACCCTCTTTCTCTATTCCGCCTTGAGCGGCATGCTGTTCTTCTTCCCGCTGGATTTGATACAGGTGCAGGGGTACACTCCGACCCAGGCCGGCGCCGCACTTCTGCCGTTTATCCTTTTGATGTTCCTGTTGTCGCGCTGGTCGGGCGGACTTCTCGATCGATATGGTGCCAGAGCTCCCCTGGTGATCGGCCCTTTGATCGCCGCCGCCGGATTTGCGCTGTTCACCCGGCCCGGCATCGGCGGCTCATACTGGACAATGTTCTTCCCGGCGCTCGTTGTGCTTGGGCTTGGCATGGCAATCAGCGTGGCGCCGCTGACCACGACAGTAATGAACTCGGTCGATCGGGACCATGCGGGGACTGCCTCGGGAGTCAATAATGCCGTTTCGCGCATTGCCGCATTGTTGGCCGTCGCGGCGTTCGGGGCATTGCTCGCGAATGCTTTTCAGAGCGCCCTGGATCGGAACCTGCATCACTTAGGTGTTTCACCCGCGGCGACGGCTCACGTTGAAGCGCAGCGTTCAAGACTTGCCGCCGCCGAAACGGATGACGCGTTGGCGCGCCAGGCGATTGACGAAGCTTTTGTTGCCGGCTATCGCGTCGTCTTGTGGGTTGCGTCGGGACTTGCGGTCGCCGGTTCCCTGACCGCCGCCATGCTGATAACGACTAAAACAAAATCTCCACGCACAGCACAATAGCTCGCGTCGCGCCGGGACCGGAAGCCTCGGGCCTATTTGGCTGGGCGTGAACCGGTGATGAGGATGTCGACGAGTCTTCTGGCGCTCTGCTTCCAGTCCGGGCTGGTCGCCACGTTGGCGACGCCGATCAGCGCCCGCAGCAGGTCGATCGGATCGAGGTCCTTACGGATGTCACCACTCTTTATCGCGTGCTTCACCAGTGCGCGAAGCGCTTCCTGGATCCGGGCGTAGGACGCCTCGAACACTTTCTTCGTATCACCCACCAGCGCGTTCAGTGCAGGGGCGATCAGTTGCTTCGCGGCGATGTAGTCGACAAACAACAGCAACCACGCCCGTAGCGCCTCGATCGGTGGCAACTCTTCAGCAAACTTCTGTTCCGCTGAGGCCAGCTTTTCCATCTCAGTCCGATAAACCGCCTCGAGAAGTTCCTCGCGCGTAGGAAAGTGACGATATAACGTTCCCGGTCCGACGCCGGCGTCTCTGGCGATGTCGTCGAGGCTCGTGTTTGCGCCGGAGCGGGTAAACGCCTCTTTCGCTGCTTCCAGAATGCGTTCGCGATTCCGCTGCGCGTCACTGCGCGGCTTACGGGCGGAAGTCTGTTTACGTTTCGTGGGCATGTCCCGAAAAAACTTTGCAACCGGAGATAGTCTCCGTTAATCTACAGATACGGAGACTATCTCCGTTTTAGCAGGTGCGTGGCAATTCGTCAATGCGAACGGAGCGGAAGGAGAAAACAGCATGCGTGTGTTTCTTACAGGAGCTACGGGTTTTATCGGCTCTGCTATCGTTCCGGAACTCATCAACGCGGGTCATCAGGTACTCGGACTGACGCGGTCCGATGCCGGTGCGCGGGCTCTTATTGCCGCGGGCGCCGAGGTGCACCGGGGAAGTCTTGAACACCCGGAAAGTCTGCGCGGCGGAGCAGCCCGATCGGACGGGGTGATTCATTGTGCTTTCGATCACAGCGCATTCGGAAACGACTTCTCGAAGTTCCTCGAGGTCTGTGAAAAAGACAGGCGCGCCATTGAAGCTCTCGGGGACGCGCTCAGGGGATCGGACCGCCCCCTGGTAATTACCTCCGGAACCGGAATGGGGAACACTGTTCCAGGTCAACCCGCAACCGAAGATCATTACGATCCGGACCACCCAAATCCGCGCAGACTGTCGGAAGTCGCGGGCGCTGCCGTGTCGGAGCGCGGTGTGAACGTATCGGTGGTGCGTCTTCCTCAGGTCCATGACACGGTCAAACAGGGTCTCATCACCTACGCGGTCCAGGTGGCCCGTGAAAAGGGGGCCTCGGCGTACATTGGCGAGGGACTCAATCGCTGGCCGGCAGCGCATGTTCGCGATGTTGCCCGTCTCTACAGGCTTGCGCTGGAAATGCACGAAGCCAGGCACGAACCCGGCGGCCGGTACAACGCGGTCGCTGAAGAGGGAATATCGATGCGGGAGATCGCGGAAGTCATTGGCAGAGGTTTGAAGGTGCCCGTGGTCAGCCTCTCCAGGGAAGAAGCACAGGCTCATTTTGGCTGGCTGGCGATGTTCGTGAGCTACGACATGCCTGCTTGCAGCGCACAAACCCGGCAGCGGCTCGGGTGGCATCCAACCGGGCCCGGATTGATTGCCGACCTCGAACAGATGCGCTGGGCTTTAACGCAGCAGTGACGCAGTCACGCACTAATAAGGAGAAACAAATGACACAGGCATTGGGAGCAACTTCAACTACAGACGATGTTCTGTCCGGGATCGATTTGCACGGAAAACGCATTCTCGTCACCGGCGTGTCCGCGGGCATCGGTGTTGAGACGGCGCGCTCTCTTGCGGCCCGCGGCGCGCATGTGACAGGAGCAGCCAGGGACCTTGCGAAAGCCGAAGCCGCGACCGCGCAGTTGCGAAAGGACGCCGCGGCGAATGGTGGCAGCTTCGAGCTGGTAGCGCTCGATCTGGCCAGTCTGGAGAGCGTTCGCGCCTGCGCCGACGAACTCCTGGCGCGCGGGCAGGCTTTCGACGTGGTCATAGCCAATGCCGGAGTAATGGCGACTCCATTCGGGCACACCATGAACGGCTTTGAGACGCAGTTCGGCACCAACCACCTCGGCCATTTTGTATTGGTAAATCGCGTTGCCCCGCTGATCCGCGCCGGCGGACGCCTGATCAATCTCGCTTCATCCGGGCATCGCTTCTCCAACGTGGACCTCAACGACCCCAATTTCGAGCGGACGGCCTACGATCCGTTCCTCGCTTACGGCCGCTCGAAGACAGCCAACATTCTCTTCGCGGTTGCCTTCGACCAGCGGCATCGAGAGCGCGGCGTCCGCGCGGCAGCCGTCCACCCGGGAGGCATCCGGACCGAACTCGGCCGTCACCTGGAGTCGACTCAACTCCAGAAGATGGTCGATCAGATGAACCAGCAACTGGCGGCGGAAGGCAAGGCTCCGTTCCAGTGGAAGACGATTCCGCAGGGAGCGGCCACTTCAGTCTGGGCCGGCTTTGTTGCCCCGGCCGATGAAGTCGGCGGCCGCTACTGCGAGAACTGCCATGTCGGCACGATCGTACCGGACGATGTGGTGATCAGCGCAATCAGTGAAGGCGTCCGGGCGTATGCGCTCGATCCGCACAACGCCGAGGCGCTCTGGAGGAAGAGCGAGGAACTGGTCGGGGAGTTTTTTTAAGCGGGGAAAAAACGAAATGAGAGAGAAGACGAGTCTCGGCGGCAGCTTTGCTTTAGCGGGCACGCCCGCGGGTACTTCGCTGACCGTGAATCGAATGGGTTACGGCGCGATGCAACTGGCCGGGCAGGATGGCGACAAGATGGTTTGGGGCCCGCCACGCGATATTCCCGGTGCGATCGCGGTTCTTCGCGAAGCGGTGGCCTCGGGCGTGAACCACATCGATACCAGCGATTTCTACGGTCCGCATGTAACGAACCAGATCATTAAGCAGGCGTTGCACCCTTACCCGGATGATCTGGTCATCGTAACCAAAGTCGGTGGGCGCCGCGGAGCCGACGGCTCCTGGCTTCACGCACGCTCCCGCCGGGAAATCATCGACGCAGTACATGACAATCTGCGCAACCTGGGCCTCGATGCGCTCCAGGTCGTGAATCTCCGGCTCGGCGGATTCGCCGCTCCGGAAGACGAGCCTTTTGAAGAGCCGCTCTCCGCGCTCGCTGAACTCAAGCACCAGGGGCTCGTTCAGCACATCGGCCTCAGCACGGTCTCCTCGCGGCAACTGGCCGAGGCGCGGGCAATCACGGAGATTGTCTGCATCCAGAACTTATACAACGTCGCCCAGCGCGGCGACCACCGGTTCGTCGACGATCTCGCAGCCCAAGGCATCGCCTATGTGCCCTACTTCCCGCTCGGAGGGTTCTCGCCGCTCCAGTCGGCCGCACTCGACGCGGCTGCGGCATCCGTCCGGGCGACGCCGATGCAGGTCGCGCTGGCATGGCTGCTTCAGCGCGCCCCCAACATCCTTCTCATTCCCGGCACATCTTCGATCGGTCATCTCCGCGAAAATCTAGCGGCAGCGACACTGGAGATTCCACCGGAAACCATCGCCGAACTCAACAGCATCAATAATGACTGAGCTGGAGGCGCAAGACCCTTGCAAGATAGACGTCTCTTTCCCGCCGCGGCTTGCCGCATACGCATCATTTGGGCTGGGCGCCGGGCTGAACTCGTGACGCGCCACCGCTGAGCAGTTCCAGGGCTCGACGCTCCGATTACTAGAATGGCGTTGTGGACGAGATGACGACCCGAAAGCGTTTCGCCGCATATGCGTGGTTTGTTCTGGCTTTTGCCATTGCGGCCGTCCTGTGGGGCGCGGGAGTCCGGGCGACCGGCTCGGGTGCCGGCTGTGGCGATCAATGGCCGCTTTGCAATGGAGGATGGCTTCCCCGAGCTCCTGCCCTCCATACCATCATTGAGTTCACGCACCGGATTACGAGCGGCCCGACTCTCGGGCTATTCGTAATCATTCTGGTCGTATTTGCGTTTCGTTTGTTTCCCCGCCGCCATATTGTGAGACGTCTTGCAGTTTTGGTTGCCATGTTTACCGTAACCGAGGCGCTCATTGGCGCCGCTCCTCGTTCTGCTCGGCCATGTCGGAGCGAATTCGTCGCCGAATCGCGCATACACGCTGGCAATTCACCTGCTCAACACGATGGTCCTGCTCGCGGCGATGGCGCTTACGGGATGGTTTGCCGGCGCCTCGGCAAGACGAACGAAGGGAGGAGGCACGGAACAGCCAGTCTCTCGATCTCTGGTCGTTTGCGCTCCCCTCGCTTTTCTTGCGATCAGCGTAACGGGCGCGATCGCCGCGCTCGGGGACACGCTGTTCGCAGCTCGTTCTCTCTCCGAGGGACTGCGGCAGGACCTGTTGCCGTCAGCCCATATTTTTGTGCGCCTGCGTGTCTGGCATCCGATTGCCGCCGTTCTGCTCGGATGTTTTCTGGTCGCGTTGGCCGGAGGAATCATTCCTCGCAAACAGCCTGCGCCGCTCGTGCGAAGGCTCGCCCTGGCTGTCGTACTTCTGACTCTCCTGCAGATAGGAGCGGGTGCGATCAACGTTTTTCTCCTCGCCCCGGTGTGGATGCAGATCACGCATCTCTTCATCGCCGATTCGCTGTGGATCGCGCTGGTCCTGATGACTGCCGAAGTGATTGCCTGAGGTCACGGGTAGGGTTTTGCGGAATAATTAACGAGCATCATTCCCGATGCCTGCGCCGAGACTTCCGGTGCAGGTCGGGCCGGAACTCCTTCAGGATATGCGTACCCGGATCCGGATCATACGCTCCGTCCGTCGCTCGTTCGACGCCTGGCGCCTTACTCGCGCGGGCCGTAGTGCGGGACCGGCTGCCCTACTTCGTATGCTCCCGGATCGGGCGCCTTACCGGTGAACCCATCGTTTACGTCAGGCAGCCGCGCTCCGGCATCCACCGCCACTGAGCCGGGACGAAGCTGGAAATCGAAATCCGCACCCTTATATAAGATGCGGGGGTCGTTCGGGTCCGGCGGCGTCACCTTCTGGAACACGTTGTTATGCTCCGCTTCTGGACCGTTGATCTGGATGAAGGCGTGCACCCGATGCCAGCCTCCATCACCCGGTCATTTGGTCCGGGTGATTGCGTCATCGATGGCCAAGAGATCGACGAGGTACGAATGGATACCTACTGTCCTCGTTTTCTTCTATGATCTCGATTGAGAACCGTTCACCCGTCTCCAGACCTTCGCACCCGCTCTTCTTCACAACGGCCTCAAGCTGCGTGAGATCAGACCCCATGACGAATCGGTCGGAATTGGCGGCTACGTTGTGATTGATCGTCCGCACCTCTCTTGAATCCAGTCGCCTATGGCGAAAGCCCTCGTCTCCCTGTCGGAACATGAGACAGATGTCTCGTGTCAAAGGGAAGTAGCAGGTCGTTCCGGGAATGCCGTAGCCAACTCCGTCAGGCACGGTTTGGGGTGGTCCCCTGGGTTGAGACAAACAGTTAAGACACTGTTGACCGTTCGCTGTAAATTCATTGTGCCCGATCCCGGAACGGATTTAGGATGGGCGTGCCGGTGAAGCGGAGGCGGGCAATGCTGGCGAGCAACCCGCTGAGGAATAGCCGGCCGGGGCTCGTCGCGACGATGGGCAGGGCGTAGAAGCTTCCGGTGCGTCCTGAAAGTCTGGCCCGGACCCGACCGGAATGCGGCGCTTCGGGTCAGGCTTTCGAACAAACAGCACATCGGCCGATAGACCCCGCCATGCCTGAGAAAACGCACGGTCACTTTCATGCCTGCGCTCCCGCAGCCGCTCGGAGCTTGTCTTCGAACTCCGCTGGCGGTAAGTAGCCGAGAGCGGAGTGCAGACGCTTTTGGTTGTAGATCTTCTCCAGAAACGTGCCGATTTCGCTGCGCGCTTCGGCCAGGTCCCGGTATTCGTTGCGGTGCACCTCCTCATATTTCAGGGTTTTCATGAATGATTCGCACGCCGCGTTGTCCCACGGATTGCCCTTGCGCGACATGCTGATCTGAACACCGTTCTCTTTGAGTAGTCCGGTGTAGTCGCCGCTGGCATATTGCGAGCCGCGATCGGAATGATGCACCAGCCCCGGTCCGACTACCCGCCGCGACAAGGCCATGCGTAGCGCACCGAGCGTCAGTTCATCTTCCAGCGTCCGGTCCAGCGCCCAGCCGATCACGCGGCGCGAGTAAGCATCCAGAACGACAGCCAGAAACACGAACTCTTCGCGAAGTCGGATGTAGGTGATGTCCGCCCGCCAGAGCTGATCGACATCGGTCAACATCATCTGCCGCGCCAGGTTCGGGTAGACCTTCCGCCCATGGCTGGAATCGGTCGTCACAACGAACTTCCGCTTCCGCACACAGAGCAGATTGTCCTCGCGCATCAGCCGGTAGACCCGTTTCCAGTTCACTGCCCAATCGCGGCGGTGCAGTTCTCGGGTGATTCGCCGCCGCCCGTAACTGGGCCATTCGAGGGCCACCCGCTGAATCGCGTCGCGCAGGTCCATGTCGGAATCAACGCCTGATTCCGCGTTCTCGTCGAAGCGATAGTAGCTGGCCCGGCTAACCCGGGCCAGCTTCACCATCCGCTCGATCGTCAGTCCACCGCCGGCCTTCACTTTCTCTTTGACCTTCCGGAAGACCGCGGATTCCCACTCAGTGCCTGCAACATCCGCTGTTCCTCGATGTGCTGCAAGCACCCCTTCAAAAAATCGATCTCCAGCGCCTGCTGGCCCACCTTCCGCTCCAGCTCCGCAACCCGGCCTTCCGACCAGCGCTGTTTTCCGTTCCCCGGAAACGCGTTGCCCGAACCTTGGCGGAACTCCCGGCGCCACCGGTGAAGCACATTCGGGTTCACTTCCAGCCCGCGAGCCGCCTCTGCAATCGATACCCCTTGTTCCAGCCGCCGGACGGCGGCCAGTTTAAACTCCTGGGTGAACTGCCTGCGTAACATTCCCATGACTCAATTCTCCATTCAATGAAAAATGAGTCTTAACTGTTTGTCTCAAAAATGGGGACCAGTCCAGTTCCTTGCTTGGGCACCGTCACGAAAGGATGATCGCAGACGATGAACCCACTGGTCTTAGGCGCTGTTAATACCGTCCAATCGGCCTGTTCGAGCCATGATTCAAGGGTACTGGCGATCTCAAACATGTATCGCAGAAACCCGGTTTCATTTGCGTGTGCCCTGACGTGCCCGCTGTTAACGGCCTCTACCATTCCCGCCGCATCATCGGTCAGTGGCGCACCCATTTCCCGCTCATAATTCGCCAAAGTGCGTCGTGCTCGTTCCAGAGTTCCAAACTGCATTTGCATCATTTCATTGCCAGTCATCTCTACAAGGCTGGACACAGCTCGGCCGAACGACGGCAAGAGGGTGTACTGCAAGGTGATGAACATCATCAGCGCTACCAGTTCAACCGGGTTAAGCGTCACTCCCGGTGCAAGTTTTCGAACAACTGGTGCCGCCGCACTCTCGATGGGGCTGAGAATATCAGTCTCGATTCGGCGGTCGTTGGTGCCTCCCTCTTGGCGCACGGTGTACAGATCCTCAGACCGGCAGACGACTATCGGATGAAGTTGCTTGTAACGTTGCAACTTCCGGTCGTAGAACCGACACTTGAAGATGGCGAGTCTGCGAGAAGTCGGACTTCGATATGACCATGACCTGCCACTGAAAGTCGTTAGGATCGAATTGCCTTTCTCGAAGGAGTTCGAAAACGCTGTTTCGGTCAGTGGCTTTGAGTGTGAGCTCTTCAGCCATCCGAACGGCTACCCGGTGTCCGACCACTTTTCCGCTGGCGAATTCCGTCACGAGTCGAGGCGTCCGGGTGCAGCGTGAGTATCACGTGATCTTCCTCACCCAATTTTAGCCGAAACAGAACACGTTAGAAATGTCGTGGTGGCGCTGGCTTCGAATCAGGAATACGACCCGCAGTTTACGAATTCTCGTCCGGGATTCACCACGCCAAGTCCTCTGAATCGGCGCAAGGTGGCGATCACGGTCACTAGAGACACACTTTTCAGGTCCGTGTTGCAACCGTGGATGGTTTCGTAGGTGCCGTTAGTGCCTAAAGCGGAGTCAGTCCCGATAAACGCTAGTGCTGTATCGGGAGCGACCCGGCGGCCAAGTGCCTGGGGGGGGCGGTGAAGTTGTCCGTCGGGTCGCTTTCGATACAGCCGTTTGAAGGAAGCCCCTTTGGCCCTCAGCCATTATGCGTTTTGAATGCCACCAGGTCGGACGGGTGGGCGGGAAAGCAGTGAGCAGATATGGTTGGAGGAGCGAAAACGACGAAGCACAGGACGGAACATTCAGAGATTCGTTCGGTAAGTGTCGTCGGTTCCACGACGGGGCACACTTCGAGTGGCCACCGGGGGTGGGCGTGAAGAATTCGAGTTGAGAAAGATCGATTCATGATTGGTGGGTTACGGTCGCTGGAGGAGAACGGAGTCGCAGCTGAACCGGAGTGAGCCGTTCCAATAAGACCATGGGGCCGCCGCATTTTGGACACTGCCACATGGGGCGCAGCGGTGCGACAGCGCAGACTGGACGCGGCCGTCCTGCCGCTGTTGCCAGTAACTCAAAGCATAGAGGGACGAGTTGAGCGCGGTGCCGGTGAGCGAAAAAGCCGAAGTAGCGGATGCGCACAAACCCCCGGGGCAGCACATGCAACAGGAACCGCCGCAGGAACTCTTCCACAGTCAGCGACATCATCCGCTTCTTGTTCTTGTGAGCGGAATCGCGCCACCGGAAAATAATGCGCCCGTCTGCGAGGGAAACGAGGCGGTGAGCGGAAATCGCAATGCGATGGGTGTAGCAGCCGAGATAGTGCAGCGCATGTTCGGCGTTGCCAAACGGGCGCTTGGAATAGACCACCCAATCGGTACGAAACAGGGTCCGGAGCATCGCAGAGAAAGCTTTCGGCGATTGAATCGTCGTCAGCTTCCCGTGAAAGGCAAGTTTGTGGCCGGCGTGCAGTCTGCGCAGACCGGCCACAAACTTTCCACGAAACACACGGCGGAGTACCTTTACAGGAAGAAAGAAGTTGTTCGCAGCGGGAATCCATCGGCAATGATCGGGGGACAAGCCACCGGCCGGCACAACGCAATGGACGTGAGGATGATGCAGTAGTTGCTGATTCCATGTGTGCAGGATGCTGAAGAATCCGATCTCAGCGCCGAGATGCTTGGGATCCCTGCCGACCTGGAGCAGCGTCTCGGCGCTGGCGCGAAACAGAAGGCCGTAGATCTCACGCTTGTTCTGCAGCGCCAGCGGAGCCAGTTGATGAGGCAGTGTGAAGACGACATGGACGTACGGCACGGGCAGAAGATCCCGGCAGCGCGCCTCGAGCCAACGGTCGCGCGCGTTGGTCTGGCACTTCGGACAGTGCCGGTTTCGGCACGAGTTATAGGAGATGGCCTGATAGTCGCAGCGGGAACAGGCATCGACATGTCCACCGAGCGCCGGTGTTCGGCAGTACAGGATGGCGGTAAGCACCTTGACGTGAAACCAGGTCAGCCACTTACGACTGCCATCGAAGAATGCATTGCCCGCCGCGCGGATAATGTCAGCCACCTCCACGGATGGCCGTGGCATCTACGTGGCTTCGGGGCGTTGATCGCGGTTGCGGAACTTAGCAAGCGCATCCAGCGGACTGGCGGCGGCGTTGAGGTGCTGCTGTGACACGTGCAGGTACACCGAGGTCTCTTTGAGGCTGCTGTGGCCGAGCAACATCTGAATGGTGGGCAGGTCTGTGCCTGCCTCAAGCAGATGAGTGGCGAAGCAGTGCCTCAGGGTATGAGGATGCAGAGCTTTTTGAATATTGGCACGTTGGGCAGCCTCACGGCAGGCGTGCCAGACGACCTTTGCGTCGATGGGATAGTCGGCCGTATGCCACTTGCCCCCGGGAAAAAGCCAGGTCTCCGGTTTACGACGCAGGCCGCGATAATGTTCCCGTAGCGCGGTCAGTAGGTTCGGGCTGAGCATGATATCGCGATCTTTGCGTCCCTTGCCTCCCTGAACATGGATCACCATGCGCTGGCTGTCGATATCGGTGATCTTGAGACGGGTCAATTCGGCTCGCCGCACTCCAGTGCCGTACAGCGTCATCAGAATGGTGTGATGAAACGGGCTGGACGCAGCGTCGATCAAACGGGCGACTTCATCCTGGCTCAGAATGACGGGTAGTTTTATCCGTTTTTTCGGATAGGGCGTCTCTTCGATGTTCCAGGATCGCTTCAGGGTCTTGGTGAAGAAGAAACGGAGGGCGGCGACACGCTGGCCAACGGTGTTGTCGGCGAGTTTCCGCACCCGGAACATATGAGCTGTAAATTCACGGATTTCCTCGGGGCCGAGTTGGTCTGGCGGGCGGTTGAAATGGCGTGCGAAATCCTCAATGGTATGCAGATACGAACGCGTGGTAGTCTCTGAGTAATTACGACGCTCGAGTTCTTCGAGCGTGATTTTTCTTAGATGGGTCACAGGGACCTCCTTGTGACCCGACAATATCGCCGTTACCCGCCAACTCTCAACCGTGCGCACGCGAAGCGTCTGCCGCTTCGGCTTCGTTCAAACGGCGTTCGAGGAAGTTGACGTTCCAGGCAGAGTGAAGAGCTGTCGTGCAGTTGGACTGATGGGAGCAACCTGTACCTGGATTCATCGGCCAGCTATCAAGTGGCCCAGCAGGTGGCTGGGCTGGATCGGTTTGTCGCCAGCGAGCAGACGCTCCGCCGACGGCTGCACCGACAGGGCCTGCTGGTCAGCATCGACACCGGCCGTAAAACACTGCTGGTGCGCAAGACTTTGGAGGGTTGCCCCCGACACGTCCTCCATCTGAAAGCCAGCGCACTGGTGGGGACGATCACGGAAACCGGCGCGAATCTCACGCTGTAGCCCCGGAATCGGCACGACCCGCGAGGGGATCGCAGGGGGCGGACCAATAACAATATAGATGATGTCAGGTTTGTCGGGTTTCTGCGGTTGACCAGTTAGCCCCGCACTTCGACCGATGCGAGGAGTTCAGCGCCGTCCGCTTTTCGATTTCCCGAAAAGAGCTTTGTATATCAAGCACTTACAGCGCATACCATGCTGCCTGGCAACCGCTGAGTTTTTGCTGTAGCCAATCATCTGCGATCATCTGCGATCATCTGGACTGGCCATTTCGCGTAGAAAGATGCGTTGTACCAGGCGGCGCGCCACTGCGATTCGCCCTCGCGCTCGAAAGGTACCCGCCGATCGGCCAGAAACTTCGCGAGCGCCGCAACGTCATTGACCCGGAACGCGATGCTCATTAATCCCTCCCCCTGCCCACCAAGAAAAGTCCCGAGTCCCCGATGGTGGGTGGTAACGCACCGGAAAGGCCTCTCCACTGGGCCGCGAGTAGCAATGACGTGGACGCTCTCAACGCCCTGCTCGATGGCGGCGCCAATATCGAAAGCCCAGGAGCCATTTTCACGAACGGCACCGCGATGTCCGACGCGGTCATATTTGCGCAGTGGAACGCCGCACGCAAGTTGCTCGATCGGGGGGCGAAAACCACCCTTGCGGAGTCGGAGGGCTCGGCCTGCAGGATCGTTTGGCCACCTTCTTCGAACAAGGGCCCAGACCGGCGGGCGACCAAATCGCCGCAGCGCTCTGGCATGCCTGCCGGGGGTGGCCAGTGGCCGTATAAGTCGGCCACTCGGAGAATGGCCGAGACGGCTGGTTGGATTGGGGCTCGCAGTTCCTGTCGATAAAAACCTTCCCGCCAGCAAACGCGGGCAGCACAGGCGTATCGAAATAGCTCCCGATATATGCGGGATTCAGAGCGGCATTTGTTGGTCATCGACGCCGTTTGGTCGGCCGGACGGAGGCGTGTAAGCTACCGTGTGTGGTCGCACTTCCATTCCTCGTGCGCCTGCTGATGCATCTCCATTTCAATTTCAATTTCGATGCCTTTATAGATGGCCTGAATCATAGGGTGGCCGCTCCTCGGGACAGTGCTATCGCTACGCGCTCGTTGCGACTGCGAACATTGGCCCGAGTGTAATGATGTTGTGCGCCACATAAACAGAGCATGTCTGCGGTCCATATCGCGCTAAAGGCGGTCGCAATGGAATTGTCTTGTGGTCCCCGGTTAATTTCGATCTCTTCACCACAACTCTCACAGTGTACGTAGTAGATGGTCATGATTATTTCGGAGACAAAGGGCCGAAGCCTATGCGGAAAATTTCGCGCTTCGACTGTGGGGGACGACGAGTCCTTTAATCAATGCCCGAAGTTGCGAGGTAATGAAGGGCTTCGCGAGAAAGTGCCAGCCCTCATTGAGGACCAGCATTCCGGCTGGGAATCCTGACATCAACAGTACCTTGAGTTCGGGCCGTTCAGCCGTCATGACGGTTGCCAAGTCGACACCAGACATTCCACTTGGCATCTGGAAATCTGAAAGCAGAAGATCTATCTTGCCGGTGAATTCGCGTGACGACTGAAGTCCAAGCGACCCGGTCGCAGCGGTCATTATTTGATAGTCGTCGCCAAGCACGTCAGAAACGAGGGAAATTACCGCAGGATCATCATCAACAATAAGGATCGTCTTCTTTCCGTTTTCGGTTTCCATCTGGCCTTCTCCCTGTTCTCGGCAGAGAGTGGCGGGATGGTCAAGGCCGCGCTTCAATGAGAAAGAACAATTACTACACAGCACGCGGAGGTCCACCACGTTTTACGCCTTTGTTTCCGCCCTTACCGGTAACCGTAGAAACGTGCCAAACTTGAATGCACGATGGTCATGGAATGCGACACGTGCCTCCGGCTCTGGGCGGAATACGGCAGAGCTTGCCGAGTTCCGAACGAAAGCAGAACGCCTGAAGTGATCCTCTCGGAGATCGAAAAGCATGAAGCCGCCGATCACGCCGACGCGATATCGATGCTCACGTCATAGTCCGTGAATATCGGCGACTCTTCCGGTAAATGCTGACACCATTGATATCGCGAACATCCTGGCGGAACTCCGGCAGGAACGTGATCAGATCACAGAGGCCCCGAGGTCGTCACCAAAGGCGTCCTCAATTTTCCAGCAAACCAGGCTCGCTGTATGCACCCCCGTGGACGATCCGATCTCTCCGCCGGCCACGTCGCTTCTGGTCGACGGTGTCAGCTGTAATTTGAAAAAAATGGCAGGCCGAGCCGTGCCTAAATCGGCGTTCGGCTTAATCAGCCTGCCGTCCGATCCATTGGGCGAAGGACCGTACCCGCCAACTTTATCGCGCGGCGGGGACCGGTAGCAAGCGGATTTCGGCCTGCTGACAAACCACTTCACGTCCGGTTTCTGGGCTATTCAGGATCGAATCGTTCATCCGCGCGTGGGCCGGACCCGGTCGTCATCATCAAGTGAGGTGAGCGGCGATTTCGATGTCGGCGCCGGAGCGACCCCGCGCGGTTATTTCACTATGCCGGTCCATAGATTGGGCGTATTCGTGTTGTCGTCAACTGCCGCAGACTGAATCGGCCACCCAATTGCACTCAAAAAGGACTTCACCACGAGGTAACACCGCCCACCGACTCGGAGCGGCCGATGTTCAGGAGGCCATCATCGGTGGAGGCGAACTGTGAGCATACTCTGGGAGCATGGCGGTTTCGAAATGGCACCGCCGGGGGGGATTTACCGACAGCGGACCGCACGAACCCCCATCCCGCGTCGGCAATAGTGAGTTTATTTTGCAGCGGATCACGCGAGAACGCAGTCTGCAGCGAAGCCCTATCTTCGGAAACGGTGCGGGAGATCCGACAAAGGCAGCGGATTCGTTTCGGCTCCGGTATTGGCGCTGGCAGACTGGCCAATTCGACTCCAGCAAGAGGGCTCCGGGGATTCGTAGGATTCTGGAACGATCACGGAATGCGTCGAATAAAGGAAGCTAACAACCATGGTCGCGGAAGAGAACCAGACGAAAGTTGCGCAGAGCTCGTTGACACCTCAACTGCTGGCGAGGATGGACGCGTACTGGCGCGCCGCAAACTATCTATCGGTCGGCCAGATTTATCTTTACGATAATCCACTGCTGAAGCGGCCACTGGCGGTCACGGATATCAAGCATATGCTGCTCGGGCACTGGGGAACGACGCCTGGACAGAATTTTATTTACGCCCACTTGAACCGCGTAATCACGAAATACGACCTCGACATGATTTACGTGTCCGGACCTGGGCACGGCGGCCCGGCGGTCGTAGGCAACACATACCTTGAGGGCACTTACAGCGAGATCTATCCGGACATCAGCCAGGATGAAGCCGGGCTGCGGAAGCTCTTTCTGCAGTTTTCATTTCCCGGCGGAATTCCCAGTCACGCGTCGCCGGAGTGCCCTGGCTCGATCCATGAAGGCGGCGAACTGGGCTATTCGCTGAGCCATTCGTTCGGCGCGGTATTCGACAATCCGGATCTGATCGTCGCCTGCGTTGTGGGCGATGGCGAGGCGGAGACCGGCCCGCTGGCCACGGCGTGGCATTCCAATAAATTTCTGGATCCGGCAACCGATGGCGCGGTGCTGCCGATCCTGCATCTCAACGGCTTCAAGATTTCCAATCCGACGGTTCTCGCCCGCATCACACACGAGGAACTGGAACAGTTGTTTCGCGGCTATGGGTGGACACCGTATTTCGTCGAAGGTCACGAGCCGGCTCCCATGCATGCGGCCATGGCCGCGACGCTCGACAAGGCGGTGGAGCAGATCAGACAAATCCAGCATGACGCGCGCGTGAACGGAAACATGACGCGCCCGCGCTGGCCCATGATCGTCCTCAATTCACCGAAGGGCTGGACGGGACCCGAAGTTGTCGACGGCCTCCAGATCGAAGGCACATTCCGCGCGCATCAGGTTCCCCTCTCCGTCTCTTCGTCCGCGCCTCCCGAACACCTCAAGATGCTCGAAGACTGGCTGAAAAGCTACCGGCCCGAAGAACTGTTCGACGAGCAGGGCCGTCTGAAACCGGAACTGGCCGAACTCGCGCCAAAAGGCGAGCGACGCATGGGCTCGAACCCCCATGCTAACGGCGGCATTCTGTTGCGCGATCTTCGAATGCCGGATTTCTGCGACTATGCAGCCGACGTGCCCGCGGCTGGCGCGCCCGGCATCGGCGACACGCACGTGCTGGGACCCTTCCTGCGAGATGTGGAAAAGCTGAACCGCGCGCAGCGAAATTTCCGGGTCTTCGGTCCCGACGAAACGCTTTCCAACGGTCTCGAAGCTCTATTTCAGGCCACCAATCGCCAGTGGGACGCAGCGACTGTACCGAACGACGAATTCCTCGCGCCCACCGGCCGCGTGATGGAAATGCTCAGCGAGCATCAGTGCGAGGGCTGGCTGGAAGGCTATCTGCTCACTGGCAGGCATGGTCTTTTTAACTGCTACGAAGCCTTCATCCACATTGTCGATTCGATGTTCAATCAGCACGCCAAGTGGTTGAAGGTCACGTCGTGCCTGCCCTGGCGGCGTAAGATCTCCTCATTGAACTACCTGCTGGCGTCGCACGTCTGGCGGCAAGATCACAACGGATTCACGCACCAGGACCCCGGTTTCATCGATCACGTCGTGAACAAAAAGGCTGAGGTTGTGCGAGTATATCTGCCGCCGGACGCTAACTGTCTCCTCTCTGTAATGAATCACTGCCTGCGCAGCCGCCATTACGTCAACGTGGTAGTGGCGGGGAAGCACCCTGCGCCGCAATGGCTTACAATGGACGCCGCGGTAAAGCACTGCACCGAGGGGATTGGCATCTGGCAATGGGCAAGCAACGATCAGGGCGTTGCGCCCGACGTGGAGATGGCGTGCTGTGGCGACGTGCCCACGCTCGAAACACTCGCTGCGGTGTCGATTATGCGCGAGCACCTGCCCGATCTGAAAATCCGGGTGGTCAACGTGGTCGACCTGATGAAGCTGCAGCCGCAAAGCGAGCATCCGCACGGACTGAGCGACACGGATTTCGATGAACTTTTCACCAAAGATAAACCGGTCATCTTCGCGTTCCACGCCTATCCCTGGCTGATTCACCGGCTCACTTACCGCCGCACAAACCACGACAACATCCACGTCCGTGGCTACAAGGAAGAGGGGACCATCACCACTCCTTTCGATATGACGGTGTTGAACGATCTCGACCGCTTCCACCTCGTGATGGACACGGTAGACCGCTTGCCCCAGACCGGCGACAGAGGTATCTACCTGAAGCAGCAGCTCAAGGACAAACTGATCGACCACAAGCGGTACATCGACAAATACGGCCAGGATCTGCCGGAGATTCGCGACTGGAAATGGACGTTTCCGAATGCATGAGACTCCGTACTGGAAACGCGCGCATCGCGACTGGCGGTTTTGGGTAGGCATGGTAGTAACGTTTGCGGCGATTTTCATTTACGTCATGAGCGACGACCTCTCGCTGATTCCGAGAGGGGTCCAATAGACGTGGGAACAGCCGGCTTCTCGAATTCCGGTGCGGTTGTCTCGATCCGGGGCAGCGTTGTGGACGTACGGTTCGACACACAGTTGCCGCCAATTTACTCGCTGTTGCGGGCCGGAGACGGGGGACGAATCGTCATCGAGGTTCTCGCCCAACGGGATGAGCATTGCGTGCGGGGAATCGCGCTGACGCCCACGCAGGGTTTGGCGCGCGGCATGGCAGCCGAGGACACGGGCGGCCCTTTGAATGCGCCCGTGGGCAAGGCAATTCTCTCGCGGATGTTCGACGTCTTCGGCAACACGATCGACCGCGGAACCGCGTTGTCGGATGTCGAATGGCGATCGGTGCACCGGGATCCGCCGCCGCTGGCAAGGCGTTCCACTAAATCTGAAATCTTCGAAACGGGAATCAAGGTTATCGATGTCCTGGTGCCGCTGGAGCGCGGCGGCAAGGCGGGGCTTTTCGGCGGAGCGGGTGTGGGCAAGACGGTGCTGCTTACCGAAATGATTCACAACATGATCGGGCATCAGGAAGGAGTCAGCATATTCTGCGGCATCGGCGAGCGCTGCCGGGAAGGCCAGGAGCTTTATCACGATATGCGGGAGGCCGGCGTGTTGAAGAACATGGTGATGATCTTCGGCCAGATGAACGAGCCGCCCGGCAGCCGGTTCCGCGTGGGCCACGCCGCGCTCACGATGGCTGAATATTTCCGGGACGACGAGCACCGCGATGTCCTGCTGCTCATCGACAACATTTTCCGCTTTATTCAGGCGGGATCGGAGGTTTCCGGCTTGATGGGGCAAATGCCGTCGCGCCTGGGCTATCAACCGACGATGGGCACAGAGTTGTCGGGACTGGAGGAGCGTATCGCCAATACCGACACGGGCGCTATCACCTCGATCCAGGCGGTCTATGTACCGGCGGACGATTTCACCGATCCGGCGGCGGTACACACGTTCTCGCATCTTTCCGCCTCTATTGTGCTGTCGCGCAAGCGGTCAAGCGAAGGGCTGTTTCCCGCAATCGACCCGCTGCAATCCAGTTCGAGGATGGCTACGCCGGGCATTGTGGGAGAACGGCACTACAGCCTGGCGCAGGAAATCCGAAAGACGCTCGCGCAATATGCAGACCTCAAGGACATCATTGCGATGCTCGGTCTTGAGCAGCTTTCGCCGGACGACCGCAACGTGGTAGGCCGCGCCCGCCGCCTCGAGCGTTTTCTTACTCAGCCCTTCTTCACGACAGAGCAGTTCACCGGGATGAAAGGAAAGCTGGTCAGCCTCAAGGACTCACTCGACGGGTGCGAGCGAATCCTACGCGACGAACTGAAAGACTCGCCGGAAAGCGCGCTCTATATGATCGGCGGCATCGGTGAGGTCAAAAAGACCGGCGAAGTGCCAGACGAAGCAAAAGGAAAGGCGAAGCCATCATGAACCTGAAAATTCTTCTCCCCTTCCAGGTCTTCGTGGAGAAAACGGATGTCTCGCGCATCGTTGCCGAAACGCGCGAGGGGTCCTTCGGACTTCTGCCGCACCGGCTGGATTGCGTGGCTGCGCTCTCGCCCGGAATTCTGATCTACGAAACGCAATCCGGCGGTGAGGTATTTGTCGCCGTGGATGAAGGAGTCCTGGTTAAGACCGGCGCGGATGTCCTGGTTTCCGTGCGCCGCGCGATCGGCGGAATGGACCTTGGCCAACTCCGCGATTCGGTGAAGCGGGAATTTCTGACCATCGACGAACGGGAACGAAGCGTGCGTTCGTCGGTCGCGAAACTGGAAGCCGGATTTCTGCGACGCGTCGCGGCCTTTGAACATGATTAACGAGCGCAAAATTAACCAAGGCGAGAACCTGGCCCGTCAGGCGGGCTCGAAGGCGGATCGCAAGATCAAGGCCCGGCGCAATCCGGCACCGGGCGTTTGGTTTGGCTTGGGAATGATGGGGCTCGTGGGCTGGTCAGTGGCGATCCCTACCTTGCTCGGCGCGGCGCTCGGTATGTGGCTCGATGCGCACCATCCCGGCCGGCATTCGTGGACCTTGGCGCTGTTGGTTGCTGGGCTCGCGATCGGTTGTTTCAACGCGTGGCACTGGGTTGTCACGGAAGACACGGATATGGGCGATGACTAGGATTCCAGGTCTGCTGACAGAGTGGCTGGCTGGTGGCGTACTGGGCGCGATTTTCTTCGGCGGCCTCTGGTGGACTGTTCGCAGAGGCGTTTCGTCGCAACAGCCGGCGCTGTGGTTTCTCGGTAGCCTGCTGGCGCGGATGAGCATCGCCCTCGCTGGATTTTACTTTGTCTCAGGGGGCCATTGGGAGCGGCTGGTGGCGTGCCTCCTGGGATTTATCACGGCTCGTCTTGCCGTTACGATGCTAACCAGGAGCAAAGGAGAGCAGCGGTGCACATTACTCCCGACCAGGTGATCTTCTGGCAGTATGGGTTTCTCAAACTCAATGCCACCATTGTGTTCACGTGGGGACTCATGCTTGTACTGGCGGCTGGTTCAAAACTGATAACGCGCCAGCTCTCCACGGGTCTGGAGCGGTCGCGCTGGCAGAATCTCCTCGAGATCGTCGTCACGGGCATCGATAAGCAAATCGAAGACGTCGGCCTGAGCCACCCGGAAAAGTATATCGGTTTTCTGGGTACGCTTTTCCTGTTTGTAGCTGTAGCCAGCCTCTTCACCGTAATTCCCGGCTACCAGCCGCCTACCAGTTCGCTCTCGACCACCGCGGCGCTGGCGTTGTGCGTTTTCGTGGCTGTGCCTCTTTTTGGAATAGAGGAACAGGGGATGGGTGGTTACCTGAAGTCCTATAGCGAGCCGACCATCCTGATGCTGCCGTTCAACATTATCAGCGAACTCTCGCGGACGCTGGCGCTGGCAGTGCGTCTTTTCGGCAACATGATGAGCGGGGCGATGATCATCGGCATACTGCTGACGATTACGCCGTTCATCTTTCCCATCGTCATGACACTGCTTGGCGAACTCACCGGAATGGTGCAAGCCTACATCTTCAGCATCCTGGCCGCGGTCTATATCGCGGCTGCCACGCGCTCGCGTAAGTCGAAGCCGGAAACGTCAACACCCGGGCCCGAAACAGCATCACAAACCCTGAACCAGCTAAAGGAACAACATGGATAGTCCAACCGTTATCGCAGTCGCTTCGATCGCCACATCCGGCATCACGATCAGCTTTGGGTGCATGGGGCCGGCCCTGGGCGAAGGGCGGTCGGTCGCTACGGCGCTCACCGCGCTGGCACAGCAACCGGACGCTGCCGCCACTATCACGCGAACGCTCTTTGTCGGGTTGGCAATGATCGAATCCACCGCCATTTACTGCTTCGTGGTCTCGATGATTCTCATTTTTGCCAACCCGTTCTGGAACCACTTCATCGCCCAGGCGGCGACAAAGTGAACCGATGCTGATCGATTGGTTCACCGTCGCCGCGCAAGCCATCAACTTTCTTGTCCTGGTATGGCTGCTGAAGCGTTATCTTTACAAGCCCATTCTTAACGCGGTCGACACGCGGGAGAAGTTAATTGCGGCGGAACTTGCCGACGCCGCCGCCAGGAAGGCCGAAGCGGGGAAAGAATCTGACGAGTTCAGGAAGAAGAATGAAGAGTTCGACCAGCAGCGGGCCACTCTCCTGAACAAGGCGACCGACGAAGCGAAAGCCGAACAGGCGCGATTGCTCGACGGAGTGCGGAAAGCCGCCGACGCCTTAAGCGCCAAGCGACAGGAGACGCTGTTGCAGGATGCCCAAAACCTTAACCAAGCCATCGCCCGGCGGACGCGGGATGAGGTATTCGCCATCGCTCGGAAGACATTGACGGATCTTGCAACGGTGAGTCTGGAAGAGCGCGTGGCGCAGGTATTCACCCGCCGTCTGCGGGAGCTTGACGGCAACGCAAAGGAAAGCCTCGCCGGCGCGTTGAAAACTGCCGCCGAGCCAGCGGTTGTACGCAGCACCTTCGATCTGCCTGCGGATCAGCGCGCCGCCATACAAAATGCGCTCAATGAGACCTTCTCTGCGGACGTTCGCATCAGGTTCGAGACTTCGCCAGACCTGGTCAGCGGGATCGAACTCACGACAAATGGCCAGAAAGTGGGCTGGAGCATCGCGGAGTATCTCACTTCTATGGAAAACGGCGTGGGAGAGTTGCTGCACAAATGAACGCCACACCCGAAAGCCTCGAGAGCGTCTTCGACCGCGCATTCGCCGAAATAGACCAGGCGCAGCAAGGCTTCATACCGCAATTCGCCATACACGAGACAGGCACCATTACGAACGTTTCCACCGGCATCGCGACCGTCTCCGGACTTCCCGGAGCGGGCTTTGAAGAACTGCTTGAATTTCCCGGCGGAGTGTACGGCATCGCGTTCAATGTGGATGAGGACGAAATCGGCGTGGTACTGCTCGGCGAATACTCGCACCTGCGGGCTGGGGGTGAAGTCAAACGAACGGGCCGGGTTGTGGATGTCGCGGTCGGCGATGGATTGCTGGGGCGCGTCATCGATTCGCTCGGACAGCCTCTTGATGGTAAAGGCCCCGTAACCTCGAGCGCACGACTGCCGATCGAGCGCCCAGCCGCGGCGATCATGGACCGCGCGCCGGTCACGGTGCCGCTCCAGACCGGTCTGAAAGTCGTCGATGCGCTGATTCCCGTGGGGCGCGGACAGCGCGAATTGATTCTGGGCGATCGCCAGACGGGCAAGACAGCCATCGCTATCGACACCATTCTGAACCAGGCAGGCAAAAACGTGGTCTGCGTGTATTGCTCGATCGGGCAGCGCGCGTCGGCCGTCGCAAAGGTTGTCGCCAATCTACGCGAAAAGGGCGCGATGGACTATACCGTGGTGGTAGTCGCTGAGGGTAATGACGCCCCCGGTCTGATCTACATCACGCCCTACGCCGCCACCAGTATTGCGGAATATTTCATGGAAGCGGGCCGGGACGTGCTGATCGTGTATGACGACCTCACCCAACACGCGCGCGCCTATCGCGAGATCTCTCTCCTCCTGCGGCGTCCGCCAGGACGTGAAGCTTTTCCCGGAGACATCTTTTACATTCACTCGCGGATGCTCGAACGAGCGACTCACCTGACTAAAGAGCGGGGCGGGGGGTCGCTGACCGCTTTGCCTGTTATCGAGACCGATGCCCAGGACATCTCCGCCTATATTCCCACCAACCTGATTTCCATCACGGACGGGCAGATCTACCTGTCGCCCTCCTTGTTTGAATTGGGTGTGCTCCCGGCGGTCGACGTAGGAAAGTCCGTTTCGCGGGTTGGCGGTCAGGCGCAGCTTGCCGCGTATCGCGCGGTGGCGGGCGACCTCAAGCTCGCTTACGCGCAATTCGAGGAACTCGAAACGTTCGCCCGCTTTGGGGCGCGCCTCGACGAGAACACGCGCAAGATCATCGAACATGGACGACGGATCCGCGCCTGTCTCAAGCAGCCGGAATTCAGCCCCGTTTCCGTGCCCGCGCAAATCACCGAGTTGCTGGTGCTGACCGGCGGACTCTTTGACGCGGTACCGCTCGACCAGATGACGGCCGCCGAGAACGCGGTTCAGAAAGGGGTAGCGGAAATCCCGCCGGAGGTGACGACGCGCTTCGAAACCGCTGCAAAATTAAGCGACGAAGATCGCAAGAGCGTGATCGAACTCGCCCGCAGGTGGCTCACGCCCTTTCAACCGCCACCCGAGAAGAAAGAATGAGCGATAGCCAGGCGAGTCTGCAACGAAAGATCGCCAGTGCTGGAGATCTCCAATCGGTCGTCCGCACCATGAAAGCCCTGGCCGCGTCGAGCATCGGTCAGTACGAGAAATCGGTGCTCGCGCTGGCAGATTACTATCGGACCGTGGAACTCGGATTGGGGGCGTGCTTCCGGGAAAGCCAGCCAGTGTCACGGTTGGCAGAGAGGAAAGGACAAACCGATTCGAGTGCAATTGGCGCCATCGTGTTCGGTTCCGATCAGGGTCTCGTCGGCCAGTTTAACGACGTGGTGGCGGATTACGCGATAAAGACGCTCGCGGCCTTGCCGGGAAAGCCTTATGTCTGGGCCGTTGGTGAGCGTGTTCGAGCGCGTCTGACGGATGCGGGACTGACACTGATGGGACTCTTCCCGGTACCGAGTTCGGTCGAGGCTATCTCTCCGCTCGTCGGGCAAATTCAGATCGAAAGCGAAGCGCAGCGGACCAAAGGCGAATACGTTCGTCTATACGAGTTCCATAACCGCCCGCAATCGGGTGCTTTGTATGAACCCGTCAGCCGACGGCTACTCCCGTTCGACGCGGCGTGGCAATTGGGTATGGCTCAGGTCCGCTGGCCGACGAGGAACCTGCCTGAAGTCATGCATGCCCGGACGGCGATGCGAGCACTTGTCCGCGAATATCTATTCATCTCGCTCTTCCGGGCATGCGCCGAATCTCTCGCGAGCGAAAATGCGAGCCGCCTGTCCGCCATGGAACGCGCCAATAAGAATATCGATGAATTACTCGAAACTCTCCATGGCACGTTCCGCCGTTTGCGTCAGAGTGGGATCGACGAGGAACTCTTCGATGTGATTTCCGGCTTCGAAGCGCTGACAGTAAAGAAACCCGTGCGTCTTCTGGCGGCAAACACGAAGTAGCACGACAGCGGGCCGGAGCGCCGTTACTTTTAGAGAGTCTGGGCGGAGGCTGGAAGCGGAACGATATTGTCCAACGTCGGTAGGTATTTTCGGCGTGGCCGTCGCTATACGATCGGCTCGAATTCCGCACGGTCGCGTGGCGGGTCGTAGTGCATGCTTACCTTCTCCCAAGTAAGCGTGCTCGTCACTCGCTTATTGACATCCTCGATGAGACAGAAGGTATGAG
Source organism: Terriglobia bacterium (assembly GCA_963764845.1). Lineage (GTDB taxonomy): Bacteria > Acidobacteriota > Terriglobia > Bryobacterales > Bryobacteraceae > BOG-234. The sequence goes on from CAVXUE010000006.1 coordinate 464,399, forward strand.
GTTCCCGCGCGGCCGCCGCGACTACTTTGGGGCGGGTTTCCAACTGCTTAAACCGGCGCGCAATGGTGGTCAGTGGCGCCTCCCTTCCACAGGCGGCGCGGCGACATAGCCGACTCCATAGGCCAGTTGATCTGGCCCGATTGGAAGGGCGCTGCAAGATAGTCGGTAGCGCCAGCCTCCAGCGCCACTAGCCATTCGGACGTTTCCGCAAGTCTCATGACCACAACAAAAGGCAGCCCTGGCCGCGCTTGCCTGGCGCCCCGCAGCAAAGGCAGGTATTGGCTGGCGCCACCGGCCCGCGAAGGCAACGCCGGCGTCTAGCAACGCATGGACAGGCACCTTGCAAGCCCAGTGTTCGATCTTATGTCTTTCAACTGCAAGCGCGCGCTCGAGGCTGTCAACAATTGACGCCTCAATGCCCATCAAACGTACTTTCGCCATGTGCATTACTCCTTAATAGCTAGCCATCGAGCACGCCGAATGCCAGCAATAAGTCGATGGAAATTCGAGGCTTGGCGGACTACCGCAGTCTGTGTGCTGGCGAGCGGAGTCAGAGCGAATCCGGCCAGTTCCAGAAGTTGATCTGAGGGCTGTCGACGCCATGCCGATGCGAGTGGACGCGGCTGGCGGCACAGGTACACGCCTCACCACTGACACGGCGTGGGACGCATTTCCCGTGTGATCACCCGACGCCAGCCGCATCGTTTTCACCTCCAATCGCGCCGGGACATTCGATCTGTATCAGAAAGCGGTGAATGGTGGCGGCACCGACGAACTCTTCTACAAGTCGGGCGAAGGCAAAGGCCCGAACAGCTGGTCCCCAGATGGGAAGTATCTCGTGTATTACAGCATCGGCCAGCCAACGCATCTGCGGCTACTCGCCGTGAATGGAACGCCGGAACGGCCAGCGACGCCAGTTGTCGACAACCAGTTCAGCAGCATCACCGGGAGATTTTCGCCGGGCGGGCGCTGGATTCTCTATAGTTCGAACGAATCGGGGAAGATGGAGGTATCCGTCAGGCCGTTCGACAGCGCCACAGGAGCGATCGGAAATGCGGTTGTCCTCACCGCCGACGGAGGCCGCTATCCGCTCTGGCGCGGAGATAGCAAAGACTTTTATTACATGAACGGCGACGGCATGGTGACGGCGATGGAAGTCACGCCAGGAAAGACGTTCGAGAAAGGATTGTCAAAGCCGCTTTTAAAGCGCCGGCGGGCGTGTTGTTCTGGGATGTCGCGCCGGGCGGGCAGCGGTTTCTGATGCCAGCGACGCCCTAAAACGTGATGGAAACGGGTGACGTGCTTTTCATCTTCTATCCGCTGCCGGAGTGCGTGCGTCCGCTGATCGCTGGTGTGGAGGAGCGTTGAGCGGTAGCGCGGAAGTCTACCGATATGTTGTGATATCAATTCCCCGACGGCAGCTCAGCGTGGTCCACGACGAGCACGTTCACGGGGACCTTTCGCGATTCCAGCATGTGCGCGAGCACGCTCGATTCAACCGCGCCTCCCCCGATGGCGACTATGGCGTTTCTTTTGCCCTCAGAATCCTGGGAGGATACATCGGCGGCGCGGTGGCACAACGAATGTCCAGCCGACGGACGGCGTCCTTATCCACTTTGGGAGAGGCTGGCTAGGAGTTCACGTGATCCGCGGTGTCAAGTTTGGCAGTATTCCCGTAGCTGATACGGACCGGACGCTCGCTAAGCTCCAAGTGAATTATATGGCAACGGTATTCGCGACGCTGAATCTTAAAGACCACAAACATATTGTGGTCCTTGACTCACCGAGCAGTTTCGAAAAGCGACCTCGCTGCGCTGAAAAGTATCCAGATCATTCGCGATCTGGAGAAAACGAAACAGGTGACGTCTTGGTAGTGGGTCTATTTGGACCCACTACCGACGCTTTCCTTGGCGTTCGTGCGCCATCGGTGCAACACGTTCGGGTTCACTTCCAGCTCGCGCGCCACCTGGGCAATCGATACTCCTTGTTCCAGCCGGCGGACGGCTGCCAGTTTAAACTCCTGCGTGAATTGTCTGCGTGACGACCCCATGACTCAATTCTCCATTCAACGGGAAATGAGTCTTAACTGTTTGTCTCGAAAATGGGTAGTGGGTCTATTTGAAATCGGCATAGGTTGACGCCCCTTTCGATTCGTGCCACGCTTGGCATATATGCCAAAGCGCACTCGTAAAGATGAAAAACTTGATGTGTTCCAGAACGCCCGCAGGGTTTTTCTGGAAGCCACTGAAACCACAGAGTTGACCGTGGTTCAACAGGTCATGCGGGAGATGGGAGCCAAGGGCGGGAAGATCGGAGGCAAGCGCAGGCTCGAAACCATGACCGACGAACAGCGGAAACGAAGCGCTCGCAAAGCGGCTAAAGCGCGATGGGCGAAAGCCAAAGAAACGCCCAAAAAGTAGCCCGTTTTTCTCTTTTCCGTTGACTATGCGAAAGCGGTAACGTATAGTTGATTCATGAGCAACTTCATCAGCACGGCAAAGAAAGTCGCAGTCATCTCCGCGCTGGTCGAAGGTTGCTCGATCCGCTCGACCGTCCGCATGACTGGCGTGTCCAAGGGCGCAATCATACGCCTTGTGGAGAGCGTCGGTAAAGCGTGCGCCGAATACCATGAGGCCGCTGTACGGAATGTTACCTCGAAGCGCGTTCAGGTGGATGAAATCTGGTCGTTCGTTGGCTGTAAGCAGAAGAACGTCACGGACGCCAAGGTGGAGCGGGACGGTATCTGCGGAGATGTCTGGACGTTCACGGCGATTGACGTCGATACGAAGCTGGTTATCAGTTGGATGGTGGGACAGAGAGACGCGGGGTTTGCGTCGGCATTCCTTCAAGATGTTGAGTCGCGCCTGGCGAATCGCATTCAGTTGACCACGGACGGCCACAGGATGTATCTGACAGCCGTTCACGATTCGTTCGGGTCCGACGTTGACTACGCCATGCTGGTTAAGATTTACGGCAAGGATCTTGAAGGCAATACCCGATACAGCCCCGCGACTTGTATCGGCTCCATTCCGCAGACCGTTACCGGCAGGCCGGACCCAGATCACGTGAGCACGTCTTACGTGGAGCGGCAAAACCTCAATATGCGTATGGGTATGCGCCGCTTCACCCGACTCACCAATGCGTTCTCGAAGAAGATCGAGAACCACGCGCACATGATTGCCATCTGGCACATGTACTACAACTTTGCGCGTGTACATCAGACGCTTCGTGTTACCCCGGCGATGGAAGCTGGTCTTAGCTCGCACGTTTGGTCAATCCAAGAACTCGTTTCGCTGGATTCTCGTTTCGCAATGGTAGCCGCATAGCTCCAAGTGGTGGCGTTACACTGACACGTGGAAAAGTATCACCCTGATCCTGAAAGACCGTGAATTCAACCTCGCCGGTAATTGGCGGGCAGTTGTCTCCGGTAATGAGGATTCTGCAAAGCCATCTGCCTTTCTTGAGATCACGCGTACGCCAATGCTCATCAAATGCGGTCTGAGGGAACTGTGGTTGCAGGGGAAACGTCACATGATCGGCACCTTCCATAAAAATGGATAGGTTCTCTGTCTCTCCGGGCTCCAGATCGACGGTCAGCGCATTTAATACCACTCTCTTTTTCGCTGGTGACTCCTGCCATCTGGCCGGGGATGTGACGAATTCCAGTTTTCCGTCATAGTAATACTCGATTCTTGCTTTGATGTTGTGCAGGTCACGAGGAACGGATATCAGGCTGTTCTTTACGCCAATAATGAACAGGTTCTGAAGTGCGAACGGCGCAGCGAAAGAGCGTTGCATATTTCCGCATCCATCAAACACCAGATCACTGCTAGCGGCATGACGGCCCAATCTAAATAGATTGGGGAAATGCCCGCGCAAGACCAACAACGTGCCGAGCACCGCCGTTGCTCCAATCCAATAGGGGCCACCAAAAGCCCATGCCGTAGCCACCATCAGCAAGCCAATACCCCACGAAACGTATAGGCTTCTTTTCGTATCCTCTTCCATCCCGCCATTTTCCCATATGCGAAACCGCTCCCGCTGTCAAGTGCGAAAGCGCATCGGGAATTTTCAAACAGACCCACTACCCGAAAATGGGCACCAGTCCACTTCCAGGCGCACTATCAAAAGTAGTGAGCCATTGTTTTCAATGAGTTCCGCATGGTGAGAGCAATGCCTCCACCCATGGCATGAAACTTACAAACGGTAGCAAAATACTTTCAGTTAAGTTCGTGCTGTTTGTATTGTTCTCCGGCCGCGTCCTTGCGGCGCAAACTGTTCCGTCGCAGTACCAAAGCCTTTCCAACTCACTGTCAACGACGATTCAGTCGTTCGCAGGAGAGGTCAACACCGGCTGGAATCAATCGATAGGACCAATGGCCGAGTCTGCGCAGCTTGGTTCGGCCAGTGACGTGGTTGGGTCATCCAACATCCTGAATCCGCTCTATTACAGCGATATAGTGATTCCCGAACTGAACGAGCTCAAGGCCCTGGGCGTCAAGGCTGTGGTCGTCATCATCGATTTCCCGATGCTTTACCCGGGCTTTTATTCCTCCAGCCCGTCAGCCTACCAGTCGTACCTGAACTTCTATACCCAGCTCTCTGAAGCTATACACGCCCGAGGAATGAAGATGATCGTCGGAACCGGCGCCGCCTGGTCCTCGGGAGTCTTCGCTGTTCCCAACGTCACTGCCTACTATGCCAGCCTGACCCTGAACCAGTACATCGCTGAACGGACCGCTCAGGCGGTTACCATCGCAACCGTGATTCACCCGGACTTCATGACCGTCGTTTGCGAGCCGGACACGGAAGCGTCGGAAACGGGCATTTCCCAATTGGGGAACCTCACCACCAGCACGGCCCTGCTCACGTCCATGGTGAGCGCGATCCATAAGGCCGGAGTAACCGGTTTGAAGATCGGTGGCGGCACCGGTTCCTGGATGCCTTCCTGGCAGTCCTGGATACAGAGTTTCGCGGCCGCCGGCGAGGACTATTTCGATATACACGTATTCCCCATCGCCGGCACCTACCTGACCCAATTACCCGCCATGGCGAACTACGCGGCAAGTCTGGGCAAGCCGATCGCCTCCACTCAGTTCTGGCTTTCGAAGGAATCCGCCAGCGAGGTTACGACGATAAGCTACGGTCAGGTGGCCTACCTGGAGGCCTTCAGTTTTTGGTCGCCGCTCGATCTTACCTTCCTCCAGAATATGGTTCACTTCGGTTACTGGAAGAACGCTCTGTTTATGAGCCCGTTCTGGGAAGAGTATTTCTTCGCCACCTTACCCTACAACTCCACTACGGCGGCGATGAGTCAGGCGCAAATCATCAGTACGGCGCAAACCACGGCCAACCAGGCGATTCAGGCTGCGCAATACGATTCGGAAGGGCTCGCTTATGGCCAGCTTGTCACTAATCCGCCGCACACCACTCCGCCTACTGTCCCGACCGGGCTGACCACAGCCGCGGGACCCACGACGGCCAATCTGAACTGGGCGGCGTCCACGGACAATGTCGGGGTGGCAGGCTACTCGGTTTCGCGGAACGGCATCGTCATCGCGACCACCCCGCTGACCACTTATTACGACACCGGGCTCACGCCTTCCACGGTCTACACTTATGCGGTTTCTGCATACGATGGTGCGGAAAGGCGCTCGGGTTCCGCTTACCTGAACGTGACAACCTTGAAATAGCCGGCTGCGATGGAGACGCTCCCGGCTCTCGCATTCGCCAGATAGACGCTCGTCGTGGCTAATAGCCGCGACATGCGCGAGATCCCCCTCCTGCTGCCACAGCGCTGGCGCGGGCCCAGCGGGCATTGGCGGCGTGGTGGTGACATGCCCGAAGGATGGCACAGAACGCGCCCGGCGGGGCGCGGGCGATTCGAACGACGGTCTTGGCCCGTTCGGCGGTGTCTCTTTTTGTTTCCGGCGTCTCACCTGTGAACGTTCCTTCCGTTGTCTCTCATCGGTAACCGGCTGAAACTACAGCAATATCGTAAGGGCCGCTGGCGTGCCATTCGTCAGTTTGTGAGATCTATCCGAAAGGCGAAACTGGCACGGCGGATGGAGATACGCAGGCGGCAGGTCGACTGGCTACTCGACACTGATTACGCCTCCCGAATGGAAACCGCCCGGCGCTTGGGTATCTCGCTCGGCCTTGGTACCTCGGGCCGAACGTGCTCCAATCCGGGCAATGCGGACGTTACCCAAGGCAACAACGGGAAAAAAGGCACAGGATGAACGCTGAAATCAGAATGGGCAGTTCGCTCGGGTTTGAGCACAAGCGGAGGTCTCTCGCAGCCGCGCTGAAACACGCCGGTTCGGACGCCGGGGAAAAGACTGCTGGGCAGCGCCGGATCAACGCGCGCTTTACCCGTCGGCTGGCCGTCAGTTACGAGACGCTAGAGCCTCCAATGCTGTCCGGGCAGAGAACCGGCGAGACGCTGAATATTGGCAGCAAAGGTCTCCTTTTCACAAGTAACGACCAGTTCCGGGCCGGTCAGTTGGTCCAAGTGTCGCTCGACTGGCCCGTGCGACTTGACAATCAAGTTCGGTTGAAACTGGTCGCGGCTGGCCGCATCGTTCGCAGCGTGAATGGCCAGACGGACATGACCATCGATAAATATGAATTCCGCACGCGCCGGGTGGCTGCCAAGCCACAGGCATCGCACGTGATCGACTCGAAGAGTTCTTCGAGCGTGCCCAGAGCCAGCAAACAGGGCGACGACTGAGGCGGCGGTGCCGAAGCATTGCTCATGCAAAGTCAGCGAAGCGTCGCTCTGCGCGCAGGTGAGGAGCCTGAGACTCCCGGCGTGCCTTTGCCGCTGCCACGGATAGCGGGCCGCTGGGGCTTCAATCAATGTATCTGAATTCGATCGCCTGCGTGTCCGCCATGACGTCGATTTCATAGCCCGAACGGTTGCCAATCATGTAAGCGTCCGGTTGACGGACTAAGCAGCGTGGAGTTTTGCGAGGCGCTCGAAGGCGAAGCGGTCGCGGATATGAGCGAGGTAGAAGCGGCCTTTGGAGTCAGCGTCGAGGAAGGCCTGATAGTCTGTCGCCGCGAACTCGAAGTAGCGATGGACGTCGCCGGTTTTACGGAATCGCGCGTGCAGGATCTGCTTCTCGGCATCGTACGCGACGGAAGCAAGCATCTTCGATTCAAAGCGGTAGCCAGGTCATCCGCGCAGCCCTTCCCTTATTTTGAATCGTGTCCACGATTCAGGGATTGTGGGCACGATTTCGATTGAGGGTATCCATCCGGTGAACCCCTCTGGCGGATGAGGGCGTGACTGCCTGATATTCGGGATGGATGGTAACTGGATTTACCGGGTTGCCCGCGCCCATTGATGCGGCAGCAGGTCTTCGAGTCGTTTGATCGGATGGTCAGCGATGCGGCCGAGAACGTCTCGGAACCAGGCAAACGGATCGACCTTCGCCAGTTCGCAGGAGGTGACAAAGCTGCGCAGAATCGCTGCCGTCTTGCCGCCGTTGTCGCTCCCGAAGAAAGTCCAGTTGTTCCGTCCGATCGCGAAGCCACGCAGCGACCTCTCGGTACCGTTGTTGTCGATGGAGAGATCGCCGTCGCCGCAATAACGCGCAAGCGCCGTCCAGTTCTTCAGTGCATAGGCAATCGCCTGTCCCGATTCGCTTTTCGGCAGTACCTGCTCGCGGATCATCAGCAGGTACTCATGCAACTGAATGAGCATGGGCCGGGCATCCTGCTCACGCGCCAGTCGCAACTGTTCTCCGCGCAATCCTTTTTGCCGAGCCACCTTCTCCACTCCATAAAGATGCGCGATCATCGCCAGCACTCCGCCCATGCGCGCCTGATCGTTCTCCAGCGCATTATGGAAATGGCGCCGCGTGTGTGCCCAGCAGCCGACCTCCACCAGTCCGCGCTCCGGGTCGGAGAAAAAGCTGTCGTAAACGACATAGGCATCGGCCTGCAGATGCCCTTTGAAATCCTTCAGAAACTCCTCCGGCCCGGCACGCTCGCGCGTCGGCGTGTAATCGTAAATCACAGCCGGATGATCCCGGTCTCCGACATACGGCCGGATTCGTCCCTTTCGGGTATGCGGCAAATTCCGGTCCAGTACTTTCACCGGGGTGTCATCCGTGCCCACCACTTTGGAAGACAACACGAAGTCTTTCAGGCAGAAGTAAAGAGGATCGAGCAGCCCGGCGCATTGGCCCATCCATCCGCACATGGTCTGCACGCTCAACTCGACGCCGAAGCGCCGGAAGATCTTCGCCTGCCGGTGCAGCGGTAAGTGATCGGCGTGTTTGGCAACAATCACCTGCGAAAGCAAACTCGCGCCCGCCGTGCTCTTCTCAATCGGCTGCGAAGGCTTGCCCGCCGTCTTCACCGTGCACTGGCAGGCATACTTTTTGCAGACGTCTTCGATCACGATCAACTGCGCCGGAATGTATTCATAGCGCTCGCTCGTCTCTTCACCGAATGCGCGCAGGTCCTGATCGCAGGCAGCGCAATGCTTCTCGGCTTCGGCCAGATCGTGCACCATGCGTTCGCGCTTCAGATGCGCGGGCAACGGGCTGCGGCCACGAGGCTTTACTCCGGCGCCGCTGTCGGCCGATGCGGGCGGATCTTTGTCATCGGGACCGCTTCCGCCGTGCTTTGACAGTTCTTCGACATTCACGCCCTGAGCCTTCAGCTCAGCTTCGAACAGCGCCAGTTGTTCTTCCGTAATCTGCTCACTGCGCTTACCGCTTCGTGCCGCGAGCAACTGCCGCAGAAGGTTCTCAGTTTTGATGCGGCGCGCCTGTTCGGCGTCCAGCTGCGCGATCAGATCGAGCACCATCCGGCGCAATGTGGCTGCGTCGTTTGGCAGTTGCTTCTGATCGATGGGCACTGAAAAAAGACTACAGGAAACTGAGCCGGAAGTCAGTAACGTAATGCAGAAATCACCAATTTTTACGCGGCTTCGGAGGCCTGACGGAGATATCGTTTTCTGCGCTTTGCGTGGCTCAGATCGATACCCGAGAGCAGCGCGCCGAGTTCGGCCGCGGTGATCTCATGCCGCTTCTCGCCATCGGTATCGCCGGAGTCGCCGAACGGCATCGCGTACGTACCTTCTTCCAGACGTTTTGCCCAGACCGCGAAGCCGTCGCGATCCCAGTAGAGTATCTTGATCCGGTCACGCCGCCGGTTGGAGAAGACGAACAGATGTCCGCCGAAAGCATCCAGTTGCATCGCCTGAGTCACCAGGGCATGCAGACCGTCGAAGCTCCTGGGCATGTCGCAGGCCGAAGTGCAGAGATAGACTCGCACGCTGGCCGGCAGGTGCATCATCAGCGCTCCCGCAGCACGTTCAGCACGGCTCGCAAGGTCGCGACATCGGCTCCGGGCGCAATGCGGAGGCGGTCGCCGGAAGCCAGCATCAGTTCCAGCGCCGCGAACCGATCGGCTCGCTCCGGGCTGGCGTCCACCAGCGCGAATCGAACGGGTTCATCCGCCGCCAGCCGTTTCCGCCAGTTATAGAATGCCTGATCACTGAAGCCGTGTTGGCGACAGAACGCGCTCACCGATAACTTGCTCTGCTGCTGTTGCCGGATCAGTTCCTGCCATTTCTTCTCTGATGCGACGCGCACTGTGGCTTTCATTCATCCCACTATCGGACCTTCCGGGACTCATCCGCCAGAGGGGTTCATGGGATGCGTACTTCTATTCGAGCGATTTCTTCCGCGCCAGCTCGCGGATTTCCGGCGGCACATCGAAAACCGCGTCATCCACGGGTTCGTTCAACCTGACTTCGTCGGCCGCGAAGATGGTGTCCTGGCCCGACGCGGTGATGCGGATGCGGGATGGCCACCTGACTCCCGCAATGTCGCGGTATTCCTCAAACGTCATGACGATCGGCAATTCGCCCATATCGGTGCGCGTGGCGAGCGATGAGCGGTAGAGCAGACCGGTCGCGCGGTCGTACCAGCGGATCATGTCCGGCGATCCATCGCCAGGGACGAGTCTTACGCGATAACAGTCGTGGCCGTCTATCTGCTCCTCCGCTTCGGTCCGGACGCGCTCAATCAGCAGCCGCCACGCGATGACCGCCGCGGCATCGAGCGTGATGCCCGCCGCGCCGGGACTCCTGCGCGGCCGCACGCGCGGCCCGATCGAGGGTGAGCGGTCCCAGGCGATCATGCCGTCGCTGCCTTCTTCCTGTTTGCCCATGCCCGGGATATCGGTAAATTGGTAATACCTGCCGCCGTCCGCGGCCCAGGTCTCCATCCGCCCCGCGATGTTTCGCTGCACGAAGGTAAGCGTGCCGCTCACCTGCTGGGTGCGCAGCATTTCATACGCGTCCGGCCCGCCCGATTCGAAGATGTGCCGTTCCACGATTTCCTCGGCATTGGGCAGCGCCTTGCCCGCGCGTTCGGCGGCGAGATATTCGGCAACCGGCGCCGGATATTTGAAATCGGAGCGGTCGCGCTCCGCGTTGTACGTGGTGTCGAGCACCGTCAGCCGGTACTGGAAGTCGCCGCGCCACGCGAGCATCACGCGCGGTTGTTCGATCCCCGCGCGCTCGATCCATTCCTCGACGGTGAAGCCGGTGGGCGTATCGCCCGACGTCGAAATCTCCGAAGATGCGCGGCGCACCATCAGGCCGGTTGAGACGCTGAACCACTCGGTCTTCGCGCCTCTTTCGGAAGAGCCGGGCGAAGGCAGCAGAAGCACTTTGTAGCACGGGTCTCCGCCGATGGTCTCGATGCCTTCGATGCGCGATTTCGGATACAGTGAGCGCCAGTCGGCCTCTTCCAGAATGCGGGAATCGCGCAGCGCTTCGTCCCGCTCCGTGCCGCGTTTGATGCGAACTCCGGAGAATTCGGACAGCGCCCAGGCTACACCTTTAAAAACGCCCTCGCTGGCCTGCTGGGGGATCTGAACGTTGCTGACCGAATCCCCCGACCGGGATGTCGAAACCGTGGCCTGCAGGACCACACGCTCACCATCCAGCGTCCGGCCTTCGATCCGATCGCGCTCTGAGCGCTTCGCGTGCCAGGCCGCCGCGCCGCCCGTCACTCTCACATAGCGGTCGAGCACGCTACCGGCCGTCGGGTTTTCAGCCCACGCGGAGACAGCGAGCAGCGAAAGGCTAGCGCAGAGTCGAGCGAATCCAGTTATCCGCGGCATCGATGACCGCATCGGGACCCTCGGACTGCGGAACCGCCACGTCGGGAGTGACGCCTTCGCCTTCCAGAACCTTTCCACTGACTGAAGTGTAAATGGCCTGCGGGTACTGGAAGCCGTCGCCGTTGGGAAGGCGGATAATGTCGGAAGGCAGTGCGGCGCCTGCCGTGCGCGCGCCGAAGATGCGCGCACGCTTAAGATCCTGCAGGCCGCCGGCGAGAATTTCCGATGTCGATGCGGAGCCACCATCCACAAGGATGGCAAGAGGCCCGGAATAGGTTTCAGGCCGCGGAAAGATTACGAACTTCAGCGTGGCGTCGCGCATTTTCATTTCGCCCAGCTTGAGGCCTGATTGATCGATGAAAAAACCCGCGATTCCCATAGCCATGATTCCGATGCCGCCGGGATTTCCCCTCAGATCCAGAATGACGCCCGGGGCTTTGGCGAACCCTTTGAGCGCGGCTTCGAATTTCGGCATCATTGCCCCGGGATCCAGAAATTCGTTGAAGTGGATGTAGCCCACCGAATCCGGAAGCGCGCGGGATTCGAAGAAGACGCGCGTTTCCGGCAGGTTGCCGAAGCGAACCAGCGTACCGGGCTGCGCGGCGGGTTCCGCTTCCAGAGTCGTCGCCGCTCCCTGATCTCCGCCTGCTTTGTAAGCCTCACTCGGGACAACGGCGAAATGCGACACCTCGAGTTTCCCGATCATGTCGCGCAGGATGCGGCGCGCTTCCTCCATTGTTTGGGCGTTCTCGATTGCGGGCTTCGTCGAATCGTGAATGGCCCGCCAGTTGAGGCCGTTGAGGGTCGGGTCGGGATGGCGGTCGCGCACGGTCCGCCAGATGAGTTCGAAGGATTCGAGGTTCGCCGCCTTCTGCTTCGGAGTCAGCTGCGCGAGCAGCGGGCCGCAAAAAGCCGCAACGAGCGGGAAAATAAGGATCGACCGGCGGGGCGACACGTTGCTATTGCCAACATACCACGGGAAACCGCTACCATTGTTCCTGATGCCCGGACTCACATGGGAACAATCCGAAGATATTGCGCTCGCGCTGATCGATGAGCATCCGGGGGTGGATCCATTGACGGTCCGGTTCACGGACCTGCACAAATGGGTCACGGCGCTGCCGGACTTTGGCGACGACCCCGCCCGATCGAACGAGGGAAAACTCGAAGCCATTCAGATGGCCTGGTACGAAGAGTATAAGGATAGCCAGGGATAGCCGATGCTGCGGCGCCGGGATCTCTTTCTTACGGGCGCGACGCCGTTTCTCAGACCGGCCAGCACGTCTCCCGCTTGTATCGTGTTGCGTCTCACCGGCGGGCCGTCGCACCTGGACACTTGGGATATGAAGCCGGATGCGCCAAGCGAAATCCGCGGACCGTATCGGCCAATCCGCACCAATGTTCCAGGGATGGAGATCTCGGAGGTCTTTCCGCGCATGGCGCGCTGCGCCGACAGATATGCGATTATCCGGTCCGTTTACCACCGTGCTTCCACGCATGAGGAAGCCGAAGCTGCGATGCTGCCGCCGGATCTCGCGACCGACGACCGCGTTGTCGTCGTCAACATGTTCCGATCCGTGTTCGACGAAAACACCTGGGACATTCATGGATGGAAGCCGTTCAGCCCGCTCGGGTGTTATCGCGACGTGGTCGGCCCGATGTTCGATGCCGCATTCACTTCGCTGCTCGAAAATCTGCGCCGGCGCGATCTTCTCGAAAGCACGCTGGTCGTGGCCATGGGGGAGTTCGGCCGCACGCCCAAGATCAATCCCGATGGCGGGCGCGATCACTGGCCGCATTGCTTCCCCATTCTGATGGCGGGCGGCGGCGTGAAAGGCGGACAGGTTTACGGCAGCTCCGATCGCATCGGCGCGGAGCCGAGAGACAACCCGGTCACGCCGTCGATGATCGCGGCTACCATCCGCAAGGCACTCGGGATCCAACCCGCAAACGATGGCGCGCGAAGTTTATCTATATTAAGGTAATGAGCACTGCCCTGACTCGTACCCCGCCCAACTGGGTCACATTCCCGCGTGCGCTCCGCGACGCGATTCCCGAGTTCGAACCCTGCATGGGCCGGGTCCTTCAGCTCGAAAACGCCGATGTGGGCGCGACGGACAGCGAATGGATCGGGCGTCGCGTCTCGATCAGGCTGACGGTTTGCGAGACGGGAAAGCTCACTGGCGCCTTCGATGTGCAGGTGAGTCTCAACATCGATGCCGCCCGGGCGCTCGCCGGCCTGCTTCAATCCGCCGCCGACCAGGCGGCAAAGCTGTAACAGGCTCTCGCTAACCGCGGACTCCGACCGGAGTCTAAACAAACAACAGGATGGACGCGAGCGATGAGCTGGCGATCGGAAAAGCCCAGCGGGGCGACCACGACGCGTTTCGGTTGCTCGTCGAGCGTCACGCCCAGGCTGTGTTTCGGCTGGCCTGGCGCATGACGGGAAACACCATCGACGCGGAAGACGTGGTGCAGGAAACATTCCTGCGGGCGTGGAAGCAGTTGAGCCGGTTCGACGGGCGCGCGGCATTCGGAACGTGGGTTCATCGCATTTGTGCGAATTGTGCGCTCGACCATCTGCGGGCGCGAAAGGGGAAAGGCGAATCCGTGGCGGACGCCCTGACAAACATCGCGCACGGCGGCCCATCGCCGGAAAGACTCGCACAGAGTGCGGAGATCACTGGTCTGCTGCTTCCGGCGCTCGATGAGTTGACGGAGACGGAGCGGGTCGCTTTCGTCCTGCGGCATTACGAAGGCTTGCCGATTCTGGAAATCTCCCGCGTGCTGGGCGTGGAACCGGGCGCGGCCAAACACAGCGTCTTCCGGGCTGTGCAGAAATTGCGCCGGGCACTCGAACCGGCGGTGAGCGGATTGCGATGACACATCTGAGCGAAGAAGATCTGGTTCTGCTTTATTACAACGAATCGGGAGTTGCGGGAAATGCGCGGGCCCATCTGACGGAATGCGCCGTCTGCCGGGCGGCGGCCGAGTCGCTGGCGCAGACGCTGGATGCCTGTGATGCCTGGACGCCCGCCGAAGCCGATGCGGAATTCCGTCGCGGAGTCTGGGCACGGCTGGCGCCGCAGCTGGAACGTCCGCCGGTCTTGGCCAGGCGCTTCTGGCTCACGGCGGCTGCCGTCGCCGCGCTCGTGATCGCGGCTTTCTTTGCCGGGCGCGGCAGTCTGCATCCGGCTCCGCCAATCACCGCGGCGCTCTCCGAGACGGCTCGGGAACGCATTCTATCGATAGCGCTCGCCGATCATCTGGATCGCGCCCAGCTGCTGTTGACCGAGGTCGCGAATATGAACGATGCCGACGCCGCCCGCCTGGCCTCGCATCGGGCGCGCGCCAGGGATCTGGCCAGTGAAGGCCGGCTGCTGCGGCAGGTAATGTCGGCGGAGAATGCCCCGCTGCTCGACGAGGTCGGCCGATTCGTTCTCGAAGTGGCGAACGCTCCCGGCGGCGCCGATGCCGCGGAAATACGAAGTTTGAAGCAGCGCATCGATTCCGAATCGCTGCTGTTCAAGGTTCGGATTATCGAATCGAATTTACGAATGCGGAATTCAGGCACATCAGGAAAAATGTCATGAAACGATTACACAGGCTTCTACTCGCGATCGGCGCGTCGGCGCTGTCTGTTCCGGCGCAGACTCCCTTGCCGCATGTCGATGTGGATCAGGTTCTCGCGGGGGTCGACAAGGCGATGGTCGGCTTCAACGGGACGCTCGCCGGGCTCGATCTGCAACTCCAGTCGCTCGGAAGGTTGGGGCAGGGATACTCGATCGATTACGAATCGGGGATGCGCCAGCTCGACGACCGCAGGTATGAAGATGCGATCCGCTTTTTCGATCGCGTGGTAGCGGCGAAGTCGGCGCGTGCGGAAGGCGCGATTTACTGGAAGGCATACGCGCTGAACAGGCTGGGCAAGCGCGACGACGCACTCGCGGCGATTGCGCTGCTGCGGCGCGACTATCCGAAGAGCCTTTGGCTCGACGACGCGCAGGCGCTCGAAGTCGAAGTGCGGCAGAATTCCGGGAAGCCCGTTTCGCCCGACGCGGAATCGAACGAAGACCTGAAACTGATCGCGATCAACGCGCTCATGAGCGCCGATCCCGACCGCGCCGTTCCTCTGATCGAGGGCATCCTCAAGGGCACGGCCGCGCCGAAGGTCAAGGATCGTGCGTTGTTCGTTCTGGCGCAAAGCAAATCGCCGCGCGCGCAGCAGATACTCGAGGATTACGCGAAAGGAAAAGCGAATCCCGACCTGCAGAAGAAGGCGATGCAGTATATCGGGATGGTGAAGACGCCCGAGCATCTGCAACTGCTGAGCTCGATCTACGCGGGGACCTCCAATCCGGAAGTGAAGAGAGCCATCGTGCAGGCGTTTTTCATGTCGGGTGCTTCCGCGAAACTGGTCGAGATCGCGCGGAAAGAGCGCGATCCCGAGATCAAGAGGGCGATCGTCGTGCAGCTCTCGATGATGAGCGACAAAGACGCCACGGACTACATGCTGGAGCTGCTCAAATGATCCGGCCGGCGCTGTTCGTTCTTTTCGCCGCCGCCGCTTTCGCGCGGCAGCCTGCGATCGAAAACGCAAAAGTCGAGACGCGCGCCTTCGCGGGATCTCTCGCCGCGCAGCTCGCGCAATTGGGCGCCGGTCCGTTCTGGGCCGGATATTCCGAGCCGTCAATCCCCGGCCAGAATGCCGATTCGTGCTGCTGGGATGGCGATTGCAAGGGTCGCTCGAACGGGGCCCCTGTGCGCCTCGAAGGGCAAACCGCGCTCGTGGTTCTGGCGCGCGTGGAGGGCGGTCAGGTCGCCAAGCTGCGTGTGGTCTCCCCGGATTGCAAACTGGATGGCGGAGGTCTGCCGTTCTATTGGATCGACAACGTGCCCGCGGATGCGAGTATCGCGTGGCTGAAAGCGCAGGCATCGGGACAGAACACTGATCAGGCCATCTTCGCCATTGCTCTGCACGCCGGGCCGGCGGCGGACCGGGCCCTCGATGATTTCAGCGCGCCCACCGCGACGGAAAAAATCCGCGAAAGGACCGCATTCTGGCTGGGAGTCTCGCGCGGTGCAAAAGGAGTCGAAATCCTGAAGCGCATGCTCGCGAGCGATCCGAGCGACCAGGTTCGCGCGCAAGTCATATTCGATCTATCGCTGAGCAAAGACCCGGCGGGGATGAAAACCGTAATCGAGGCCGCGCGTAACGATAAAAGCCCGCACGTGCGCCAGCAGGCGCTCTTCTGGCTCGCGCAAAAGGCAGGCAATAACGAAGCCGCCGATGTTGTTGGCAACGCGGCGTCGAGCGATCCCGACCGCGCCGTCAGGGAGCGTGCCGTATTCGCCCTCTCGCAACTCCCCAGGGACCAGGGAATCCCGCTGCTGATCGATCTCGCGAAGAACAACCGGGACCCGGCCATTCGAAAGAAAGCCATGTTCTGGCTGGGGCAGTCGAACGACCCCCGCGCGCTCGATTTCATCGCCGGAATCCTCAAACAATAATTGCTTCCGGAACCTGTCAGAATCTTAAGGATGAGAACTTCCGTGCTCACCCTCACGCTGGCACTGTGCGCCATGACCGCAAGCGCGGCCGGCTCCGATTGCGACCGCGCCTGTCTCCGCGGCTTCATCACGCAATACCTCGACGCTCTCCTCGCTCACAACCCGAACACCCTGCCGTTGAGCGATAAGGTCAGATTCACCGAAGACACCGTCGAAATGAAGCTGGGCGAGGGTCTCTGGAAGAACGCTTCGAAGATCAGAAGCTATCGCCAGGATATTCTCGACGTTCGCCAGGGAGTCGCGGCTTCTCAGGTGGTTGTGGAAGAAGGCGGAATGCCCGCGCTGCTGGTGCTGCGTCTCAAGGTCGCGAACAACAGGATCACCGAGATCGAGACGCAGGTCACAAGAAAGCAAAGCGAGGGCGCGCTCTTCGCCATCGATGCTCTGCAGACTACCGGCCCGGTGATGTCATCCGTGCCGGAAAAATCGCAGCTGATGCCGCGTGAAGAAGCGATCAAGGTTGCCCAGTTCTATCCCGCCGGACTGAAGATCGGGAGCTTCGCGACCGTTGACGCGCCCTTCGCTTCCGATGCCTACCGCATCGAAAATGGCGCCCGCACCGCCGGGGCGGGGTGCGCGCGGGCAGGCTGCGAGAACCTGAAAACGCAGAAAATCATGGAACACCCCGGCATCACCACTCGCGTGGTTGCTGTGGATGAAGACCTCGGCATCGTTCTCCTGCGCATGAATTTCGGGCAGACGGGATCTTACGGAGCGGGGAACGCGCTGATCGTCTGGGAAGCGTTCAAGGTCTATGGGGGCCAGATCCACGGCGTCGAAGCGTTCATGAAGATCTTGCCCGCCAGCCTGGGCTCGGGCTGGGATTGACCGTGTGCTAATTCTGTTCTGAGTGCGATACTTCCTCAGCCGCCGCACAGCCGCCGCTGACCGCGCGTTCTCCTGATCGAGAGCGGATCGCGCTCTCTGATCGAAGGTCTGATCCCGCATCTGCGCGCGACCTGGGCGCGCGATATTCCCGATCGACCTGGTCACCTGCTACGGCGGGACTTCCCGCGGGTTTCGGGCCTGAAACCATCGTTTACCGCGTCACCGATTACAACTCGCCGGAAGGCCGCAAGGAACTCATGCGGCAGCTGCGCGCGCGCAATTACTCCATTGCGGGCATGATCTGCTCGGCCGAACCGATCATGACGAAGTGGAAGTGGCTGATCGCGCTGCGCCTCCCCGCGAAGGTTTTCATCATGAACGAAAATGGCGATTATTTCTGGATGAATCGCGAGCAGGCGGCGTCGATCCGGCGAATTCTGCCTGGTGCGCCTGGGGCTTTCGGGCGCAGGCTCGATCCGCACCATCGGGCGGCTGCTCATCTTCCCCTTCAGCCTTCTGTTTCTGTTACTGTATGCTTTCGCCGCGCACTCCGGCAGGATCGTGCGGCAGGTCTTCCATCCACAAAATTATGAAACAGATTCAGATCTCCCAATATCGGCGGTCCCGAAGTAATGAAACTGGTGGACGCCCCCAAACCCTCGCCCGGACCGGGCCAGGCGCTGGTCAAGATCGCGGCCTCCGGCGTGAACTTCATCGACGTCTATTTCCGCAGCGGGCATCTATAAGGCCGACCTTCCGTTCACGCCCGGCAGCGAGGCCTCGGGCGACGGTCGAATCGGTGGGCCCGGACGTGACCGACGTCAAACCGGGCGACCGCGTGGCTTACGCGATGGCAGCGCGGATCTTACTGCGGAATACGCGCTGGTTCCCGCCGACGCAATTGGTCCCGCTGCCGGATCGCGTCGATTTGAACACCGCGGCCGCCGCGATGCTGCAGGGCATGACCGCGCACTACCTGACGCACTCCACATTCCCTCTGAAGCCCGGCGATAAAGCGCTGGTCCACGCGGCGGCCGGCGGCGCCGGGCGCTTGATCGTGCAGATGGCGAAGATGCTCGGCGCCACGGTCTACGGCACCGTGGGCACCGACGAGAAAGCCGCCATCGCGAAGGAGGCCGGCGCGGACGAAGTGATCGTCTACACGCGCGAAGATTTCGTCGCCGAAGTCAAACGTTTCACGGACGGCAAAGGCGTCGACGTGATTTACGATTCCGTCGGCGCCAGTACGTTCCTGAAAGGTCTCGATATCATCCGCCCGCGCGGCATGATGGCGCTGTTCGGCCAGTCGAGCGGCGCCGGTGCAGCCGATCGATCCGAACATTCTGAATCCGAAAGGCTCGCTGTTTCTGACGCGGCCCAGCCTGGCGCACTACTGTCCTGACGCGCGAAGAACTGCTGTGGCGCGCGGGCGACGTGTTCGAACTGGATCGGCGCGGGAAAGCTGAAGCTCCGGATCGACAAGACCTATCCGCTGGCGGATGCGGCGGAAGCGCATCGGGATCTCGAAGGCGCGCAAGACCGCCGGCAAACTGCTGCTGATCCCGCTGAGCCAGCTCAGATGCCGATCAAGACTGTCGAAGAGAACCGGCGCGCGTCTCGCGGCTTCGCCTGCTTGCCGAGCCGAAACTCGATGCGCTGCTCGTCACGAATCTCACAACGTCCGCTATCTGACCGGCTTCACCGGCAGCAATGGCGCGGTGCTGCTTTGCGGCGACGAGGCGCGCGATCCTGTTCACCGATCCGCGCTACACCGTGCAATCGCAGCAGCAGGTGAACTGCCGCGGTCCGCATCGCGAAAGGGGCCGCTGACGAAATCGATCCTGCAGGAGATCGATCGCGCCGCGCGTGCGCCGGGTCGGATTCGAGCAGGACAATCTCACCGTCGCGCAACTGGAATCGCTGAAGAAGGATCTGCCGGCGCGCGACGCAACTGGAACCCGATGTCGGGTCTGATCGAGCGCCTGCGGATGGTCAAGGACGCGGGCGAAATCGAACGCATCCGCGCGTCGGTCATCGCCAATTCGCGCGCGCTCGAAGCGGCGCTGAAGCGCTTCCGGATCGGCATGAGGGAATCGGAACTGGCCGCCGAGATCGATTATCGGAATCGGAAACTCGGGCGCCGAAGCGCCGTCGTTCGACACCATCGTCGCCGCGGGCGAGCGCTCGGCGTTGCCTCATGCGCACGCCGGGTCCGGCGAAGATCGGACCGGGAATTCTGCTGATCGATATGGGCGCGTTTCGCGACGGCTATGCGAGCGACATGACCCGCATGGTGCACGTGGGCCCGGCGACGCCGAAGTACAAACGGGCGTATCGCGCGGTGCTCGAAGCGCAGCTTGCGGCGATCGACGCCGTGAAACCGGGCGCGACTGCCAATTCGGTCGATCGCGCGGCGCGGAGCACGCTGAAGCGCCACGGACTGGAACGGGAGTTCGTCCATTCCACCGGGCACGGTCTGGGCCTCGAAATCCACGAACCGCCGCGCATCGGCCGCAAGGACAAGACGAAGCTCGAAGCCGGGATGGCGATCACCATCGAGCCGGGCGTTTACATCGAAGGCTGGGGCGGGATTCGCATCGAAGATACAGTGCTGGTAACGGCCGAACGGATGCGAGATCCTGACGCCCACTACGAAAGAGCTGCGCGAAATCTGACACGCCGCGCTTGCAGTGGCGTCCGGCTTGTGCCAAACTGTTTCTCAGATGAGTGGCGATAACGCGATCACGCGCCGGGTCCTGATCGGGCAGCTTGCCTGCCTTGCGGTTCGGGCGCAGAACGACTGGGCTCAAACCGATGACGATCCGCTTCGCCAGCTTCACCCCGCCCATCCGCGTCTGATCCTGCTCGATTCCGATCTCGACCGGCTGCGCGGGCTGATTCGCGACAATCCGCTGGCGCATCGGATTTATCTCGATCTGGAGAAGGAATGCGGAGCGTCTGCTCACCACCCTCCGTCGGAATACAAGCTCACCGGGCCGCGGCTCCGCGCGGTAAGCCGCCGGGTTCTCGACCGCGTCTCCACCCTCGCGCTGATGTATCGGATCACACAGCGCGAGCCGTACTCGCGCCGCGCCGTGGCCGAACTTCGCGCCGCGGCGGCATTTCGCGACTGGAACCCGGCGGTGTTTACCGATACCGCGGAAATGACGCACGCGTTCGCCATCGGGTACGACTGGCTTTACAACGCGCTCTCGCCCGAAGATCGCGCGCTGATTCGCGATGCCATCGTGAGCAAGGCGCTCGACCAGGCGCTGCCGATCTATCAGCGCGAAGCCGGATGGGTCCGCGATCACTACAACGCGAACATCATCTGCAACGCGGGCATGGGTCTGGGCGCGCTCGCCATCGCGGGCGATTCGGCTCCGGATAAAGACAAGACCATCGACGACAAGTGCGGCGCCGTTCTGCGCTACGCCTTCGATTCCATCCCGCATGGTCTGGCCACCTACGGCGTGGAAGGGTCGTGGCCTGAAGGTCCGGCCTATTGGGAATCGGTCACGATCTACGCATGCGCTTTTTTCGCCGCGCTGCAGACGGCGCTGGGCAACGATTACGGACTCAGCGCCGCGCACGGCGTCGATCGCGCCGGCCGCTTCCGCATTTACACGACCGGTCCCACGGGCAAGGCTTTCAATTTCGCCGATTCCGTGGAAGACGCCGGCGCCCGCGCCCGAAATGTTCTGGCTGGCGAAGCGCTTCGCGAATCCCGTTTTCGCGTGGAGCGAGCAGAAGCTGCTCGAACGCAGCCAGCACACCCGGATGCCTACGATCTGGCGTGGTTCGACCGCGATGGCAAATCTCCGCAGCAGCCTCCGCCGTGGCCTCTCGATGCGATTTTCCGCGGTGTCGATATCGCGTGCTTCCGCAGCGCGTGGGACGATCCCAACGCCCTTTTCCTGGCGGTGAAAGGCGGCGACAACAAGG
The DNA here is from genome assembly GCA_963764845.1 of Terriglobia bacterium. Lineage (GTDB taxonomy): Bacteria > Acidobacteriota > Terriglobia > Bryobacterales > Bryobacteraceae > BOG-234. Next base: position 485,897 of record CAVXUE010000006.1, read on the forward strand.
CCGCGCACGCCCATCTGGATCTCGGCAGCTTCGTTCTCGACGCGGGCGGCGTTCGCTGGGCCAGCGACCTCGGGACCGGACGATTACGATCTTCCCGGATACTTCGGCAAACAGCGCTGGACGTATTACCGGACCCGAACCGAAGCCCACAACACCCTGCTCATCGACGACCAGAATCAGGATCCGCGCGCCGAAGCCCGCATCACCCGGCAGGAGTTCGCGCCCGACTTCAGCTGGGTGCAGATCGATTTATCCCGCGCCAACGGCGGCCGGGTGAAACAGTGGCTGCGGCGTTTCGGCGTGGCGCAGCGGCAAGCCGTCCTGATCGCCGATTCCGTCCGCGCCGATCAGCCGGTCGAAGTGATCTGGGGAATGATGACGGATGCCGACATTGCCGTTACCGGCCAGACAGCCCTCCTTCGCAAAAACGGATGGAATCTCGCGGCGGAGATCCGCACTCCCCGGCATGCGGTTTTCGATAAAGCGCCGGTTACCTCCTCTCCGCCCCAGGCGGCGAACCCGAACTTCCACAAATTGATTGTGCGGCTGGGAGACAAGGTGACCGAGGTTGATCTCAACATCGTCCTGACGCCTTACCGCGACGGCCAGCCGAAACCGGCAATCACCGCGCAGTTCCCCGCCTGACACGGGACACTGTGCGCTGGTTTCACACCCCGGGCGCCAATAACCCGTTTGAATTCAGCGCGCGTCCCTTGGACTGTGAACTGCATCGGCAGGGGAACCTTGCGACTGTTTGCCATTACGAAGCCCGGTCTGCTGGGCATGACATTCTCCGTTGCGGCGCTCTGGACCTGCATCGCCATGGAACACGCCGCGCTTCACCGCGCCGCGCTCGACGCCAGGGCCTGTGCCGCGGCGATCGAAGAGCTCAGGGAGCGATCGACTCCCGTGTCAGCCCCCCTTTCAATACCCCAACGCTTCCGCCATTCGATGCCCAAAGCGAGCTGAGCTGAACTGAATCGCCCGGCGATTACCATTCTTTACCTTGCTGATTGCCGCGGGCGCGTTACGCCACCCGTCTGCGCCGCGCCCCATATAATATGGACATGCGAGTTCCCGCGTCTGTTTTCCTGATTGCCCTTGCGGCGGCCGTGGCTCCGGCCTTTGCCCAGGATGCCGCCCAGCCGGCCAAAGTGAAATATGTCAGCCTCATCGGCACGGTCGAAAAAGTCGACGCCGCCGGGAAGGTTCTGGCCATCAAACCCGATAAGACGGACCAGGCCTCGGTGAAGTTCGACGACAAAACCCAGTTCTTTAAAATGGCCGCCGGCGAGACCGACACCAAGAAGGCCGCGCGGGCGGCCGCGGCGGACGTCTCGGTTGGTGATCGTGTGATCGCCCGGCTCCGGGAAGGCGAAGAAGGCAAGCCCGCCGTGTTTCTTTATTTCTCCAAGCAGGCTGAGCTTGCGCAGCGCAGGGAAAAAACGGCCGACGAGTGGAAGAATGGGGTTTCCGGTATCGCGGACAGCGTTGATCCGGCCGATAAGAAGGTCGTCATAACGGTGCGCGGGGCAGGTCCCGCGAAATCCGTGACCCTCGATGTCAGCGCCAACACCGTTGACGTCACGCGCTTCAGCCCCGACACCGGCAAGAACGAGCCGGCCACCCTGGCGTCGATTCACCCTGGCGACCAGGTAACCGTGATCGGCCAGAAGAGCGCGGACATGTCTTCGATCAAGGTGGAAGCGATCACGTCCGGGTTCTATAAGACCCTCCCGGTGCAGATCAAATCGATCGACACCACCGCCGGACAGATTATCGCGATGGATCTGGCCAGCAAAAAAACCATTACGATCAGCATCGGCCCCGATGTGGTCATGAAGAAACTGGACGATGCGACCGCGCTGCAACTGGCCCGACGTCTTAATCCGACCTTCCAGAACGAAGGGCGTGGCGGACGCGGCGGGCGCGGCGCTGGTAACCCCGGCGGAGCCAACGCCGGCGGCGGGAATGCCGACGCAGGCACGGCTCCCGTGCCCATCCCGGGAGCGCTTCCCGATGGCGGTCGTGGCGGAAGAGGCGGCGGACGAAATCTGGATCTCGGCAAAGTCATCGATCAGGCGCCCGCCATTGCGCTGGCCGACATGAAGGCGAACGAGCCGATCGTGGTCTTCGGCGCCGCTACGGACGACTTGTCGAAAATGCGCGCCCTCAGGGTGATCGCGGGAGTGGATCCGATTCTCCGCGCCGCGCCGCAGAATGGAACCGATCCTCTCGCCGGGAACTGGAGCCTCGGTGGCGAAGGTGGCGGTGCGGAGTAATCGGACTGGCTTTGCATCGCATCATTCGCCTTTCTTGCCCTTGACTGACTATTCCATAAGGCAGATCGCGAAGCTCTGCGACGGTGGGGCCTGCCGATAACCACCGACAAGTATGCATCAATGAAAAATGGCATTGTGACGAGCCGGATTTACGATCTCATAAAAGCCAGCGCGGATCCCCACTCTCATCCCACGTTCTGGTCCTCGCACATTGTGCGCCCTTCCAGTACCGAGGTTAAACTCGAAACCGATCCCGGAAAGTCGGAATTGTCCCCCGCCGAGGAATTCCTGCTGGAAGAGATCTTTAAGCTTGATGGGAGCAAAGACCGATTTGAGTTGGCCGATGAACATCACAAATTCTTCCCCGAGTGGAAGGACCCAGGCACGTCATCGTTCCCCCTGGAAATCGACGAGATAGTGGAGGCGCTGGGCCTTTCGGAAGAAGAGGCCGCGAAAGTGGAGTCTCTCATCGGGATACAGAGGGCAGCCAGTAAGCTATCGGTGTTGTAAAAAAAATGCCGTTCCACGCGGGGCAAACTTTCCTGTTTCCGCTGGACGAGTCCTACCGAACCAAATACCGACGATGTGTTTGTAATCGTCAGTCTGACCACCCTGCGAGAGGCACAGGATCAGACTGTTATTTTCCGTAAGAATGAACACGCTTTTTTGAAGCACGATACTTGTGTGTGTTATCGCCTCGCTGAAACCACCACATCTACAAAGTTGCAAGGATTTCTGGATCAAGGAAAAGCAGCGATGCACTCAGATCTTGTTCCCGGGCTCCTGACCGTTGTGCTTGACGGATTCAATGCATCGGACTTCACGAAGAATAGAATCAGAGATTTCGTCGTGGAATACAAGGCGGAGCAGCGGAAAAAGAAGTTGCATGGGTGATCGCGGGCCGCGATGCAGACCGCTTTGCTAACCTCGGCGGTTGGTCACCCTGATTCGACACGGCCAGGCGGGTTCGCGCCTCGTTTACGACGATCTCTCCGAAATCGGCCACGAACAGTCGCGCGATCTCGGCGCATGGTTTGCGGCGCGTCGAATCCGGTTTGACGCCATCGTCACTGGCGGCTTGAACCGCCAGCGCCAGACTGCGCGCGAGATGATGGCCGCAATGGAAGACCCCCCGCAGCCTGTCGTTGATGGGCGCTGGAGCGAGTTCGATCTGGACGCGGTCTATACGGGGATCGGTCCCCTTCTTGCCGCGGAAGATGAGCATTTTCGCCTCGAATACGAGCAACTTCAGCGCGAAGTGACCGATCCCGAATCCTCCGCGCACAGGCAATGGCGCCGCTGCGACGTAACGGTCGTTCGCGCCTGGATCGAGGCGCGATTCGACTTCGATGGCGAATCCTTTGCCGATTTCGGGGCCCGTGTGCGCGCGGCGCTCCTCGCTTTGCCCGCCCACGGCAATGTGGCCGTCGTGACGTCGGCGACCCCGATCGCACTCAGCGCCGGAGCAACTCTCGATCTCGCGCCCCGCAGAATCATGCAGCTCGCGGGCGCACAGCGGAACACCGCGTTTTCAGAACTGGATCTGCGGCCCGGCGATCCGCGGCTGGTCTCCTTCAACAACATCCCGCATCTGCGCGAGGAACGGCTGCGCACATTGCGTTAAAGCAGCGTCAGCGGATCCACATCGATCACCAGCGCCGTCGCGCTCCACTTCTGCGCCCGCGCGAATTCCTGCGCTCTGCGCAGCAGCGCATTCAGATCTTTCCGGCTGCCGGATTTGATCAGCAGCTGATAACGGAACTCCGCCTTCAATCGCGGCACCGGCGCTTCCGCCGGCCCCATGATCCTCATGTTCTCCGGCGCGGGCGTGATGTGGTGTCCCAGTTCGGTCGACATGCGCAGCGCGTCTTCCTGCTTCGCCGCGCGGATCAGAATATTCGCCATCGCGGCGAACGGCGGATATTTCATGAAGCGCCGGAACTGCAGTTCCTTCTCGAAAAAGCCGGCGTAATCCTGCTGCGCGGCGAAGCGGATCGCATAATGATCGGGGTTGATGGTCTGCATGTAGACCACGCCCGGCAGATGCCCGCGTCCCGCGCGCCCCGCCACCTGCGTGAGGATCTGAAACGTTCGCTCGGCCGCGCGGAAGTCCGGCATGCCGATCCCGACATCCGCCGACACCACGCCCACCAGCGTCACGTTCGGAATGTCGTGCCCTTTCGCGATCATCTGCGTGCCCACCAGAATGTCGAAATTCCGTTCGCGGAAATTCTGCAGAATATCTTCGAACTGCCGCTTGCCGGCGACGGTGTCGCGATCGAGCCGCGCGATCTTCGCTTCCGGAAATTCGCCATGCAGTTCGTCTTCCACGCGCTCCGACCCCGACCCCATGAAGTGGATATGCTCGCTCTGGCACTTCGGGCAAACCGACGGAACCTTCTCCGCGTATCCGCAGTAATGGCAGAGCAGGCGCCGGTCGCGCCGATGATACGTCAGCGTCACCGAGCAGTTGACGCACTCCACGCGCTCACCGCAGGAACGGCAGGCCACGAACGTGGAAAATCCGCGCCGGTTCAGCAGGATCATCGCCTGTTCGTTGTTCGCCAGCCGCTCGCGAATCGCCTCGATGCAGCGCGCGCGAAAAGATCGCGTGCTTGCGGGTTTCGAGAAACTCCTGGCGCATGTCGATCACCTGCACCGTCGGCATCGGCCGCTCCGCGATGCGGTCCGGAATTTCCAGCAGCGTGTACTTGCCCGGCTGCGCGTTGAATCTGCTCTCGAGACTCGGCGTCGCCGACCCCAGCACCACGCACGCACCCGCCGCCTGCGCGCGCACGATGGCGACGTCGCGCCCGTGATAGCGCGGCGTTCTCTTCCTGCTTGTAGCTCGCGTCGTGCTCTTCATCCACCACGATCAGGCCCAGATTGCGCACCGGCGCGAACACTCCGGAACGCGTTCCCACCACCACGCTCGCGCCGCCCGCGCGAATTCTGCGCCACTGATCGGCGCGCTCGGAATCGCTGAACGCGCTGTGCAGAATCGCCACCCGGTCGCCGAAGCGCGCGTAAAACTGGCCCGGCCACCGCCGGCGTCAGCGCGATCTCCGGCACCAGCATCAGCGCTCCGCGGCCCGCCGCCAGCGTCGCGTCGATCGCATTCAGATAAACCTCGGTCTTGCCCGACCCCGTAACGCCGTAAAGCAGAAACGTGCAGAATTTCCGCGTGGCGATGCCGGCCCCGATCAGATCGAAGGCGTTGCGCTGCGACGTGTTGAGCTCGTGCGGCGCGCGGATGGGCGCGCTGCGGATCGCAACCGGCTCGGGCGTCAGCGTCACCGCTTGCTTCCGCGCCAGCGACCGCGCCGCCTGGCTCGCATTGCGGACCAGCGGCTCCAGTTCCCCCAGATTGTGCGTGCCCGGATGCAGCGCGAGGTAGGCGAGCAGTTCCCGTTCGGCCTTGGGGATTTTGCCGCTGCGGCTCCGCTCCCGTGAGCGCGATGCGAAGTTTCGCCGAAGGCGCGCGCAGCGGATCGCGGTCGTGCTGAACCTGTTCCACCGCGATCCAGCCCTCTGCGTTCGAGCGATTTCAGAATCCGGTCGGCCAGCGGGATTTTCTTCTTGATCTGCGCCGCGGAGAGCGGTCGCGCGGCCAGCATCTGCATCAACATTGTTTACCGCGTCGTCGGCCTGGGGATCGATCGACAGCTGCCGCGACGCATCGCGGCCCGCATCGGTCAGCGAATAGACTTTCCCGGAGCGGATGTCGGAAGCGAGCGGCAGCATCGACCGCAGCACTTCCCCCAGCGGCGCGCAGTAGTAACCGGAAATCCACCTGCCCAGCGCGATGAGTTCGTCGTCGAGAACCGGCTCCGGCATCGATCAGCCGAAGCGCGTCTTTCACCGCTGCTTCGACCGGTTCGTCGTGAACGCGCAGCACCACGCCAGTCAGCTTCCGGTCCCGAACGGAACCAGCATGCGCGCACCCGGCTGCACCCGGTGCTGCAGCGTCAGCGGAAGTGAATAAGTGAAAGCCTGATCCAGCGGCACGGGCAGGCTGACGTCGCAGAAGCGGGCCAAAACTCAGTGTAATGGGACACACATCCTTTGCGATTCCCGTCGCCAGCCCTTGCTACCCTGAAAGCATGGCGACGATTCTCGAACAGCTCCGGAAAATGACGGTGGTTGTAGCTGACACCGGCGATATTGAATCCATCGTGCAGTTCAAGCCCAGGGATTCCACCACCAACCCATCCCTCATCACCGCCGCGGCCGAGATGCCGAAATACAAGGAGATCGTCGACGGGACTCTCCTTGAGGCGCGCAAACAGCTCGGCGACTCGGCAGATCCGAAAAAGGTCGCTTCGCTCGCTTTCGATCACCTCGCGGTCGAATTCGGCAAACGCATCCTGAAGATCATTCCCGGACGCGTGTCCACCGAAGTTGACGCGCGTTTATCCTTCGACACCCAGGCCACCATCGCCAAAGGCCGCGAGATCATTGACCAGTACGACAGCGCCGGAATCGCCCGTAATCGCATTCTGATCAAGATCGCGTCCACATGGGAAGGCATTCGCGCCGGCGAAGTGCTCGAAAAAGAGGGCATTCACTGCAATCTGACGCTGCTCTTCGGCCTGCATCAGGCCGTCGCATGCGCGGAAGCGGGCGTCACGCTCGTTTCTCCTTTCGTCGGCCGGATTCTCGACTGGTACAAGAAAGACACAGGCCGGGATTATGCGCCCGCCGAAGACCCGGGAGTGCATTCGGTCGAAACCGTTTACAACTACTTCAAGAAATTCGGCTACAAGACCGAGGTCATGGGGGCCAGCTTCCGCAACACCGGCGAAATCACCGAACTGGCCGGGTGCGATCTGCTGACCATCTCGCCCGCGCTTCTCGGCCAGCTCGATTCGATGGAAGGCGAACTTCCGCGCAAGACTCGATCCCGAAAAAGCAAAATCTCTCGCCATCGAAAAGATCCCCATGGATCGCGCCACCTTCGATCGCATGCACGCCGCGGATCGCATGTCGACCGACAAGCTGAAGGAAGGGATCGCCGGTTTTTCCCAGGCCCTGGAACACCTGGAGTCGCTGCTTGCGCGCCGGATCACCGAGCTCGACGCCGCCGCTGTTCCGGCCATGGCATAATTCTTGACCCTCGGCCTTCTCGTTGCCCTGACCCTGCTGGCGGCCGGGCTGGTCGCCTGGCTTCGTCTGAAACCCCGTCCGACGCCGGCGGAACTCGAGCGCCGGCGGCGCATGACGATCCATCGGAACGGCAAAATGGGAGATGGCGCGATTATCGACGTCGAAGGCGCCTCAATCGTCTATTCGTACAGCGTCGCGGGTGTTGTCTACCAGGCTTCCCAGGACGTCACGGACCTTGAGGACAAGCTGCCGGCGGACCGCATGTCGATGGTCGGCGCAGTCTCAATCAAGTTCGATCCGCGCAATCCGGCCAATTCCATCGTGCTCTGCGAGGAATGGACCGGCCTCCGCAACCGCTCTCCGCGCTAATACCTGACCGGCCAGCCCTCCAGCAATCCCGCGTCGATCATCCGTTGGAACGAAGACTCGAAGTCGATGCGCGTGGCGCCGGGAACGATGGTCGGGCTGATGCTGCTGGAGCAGAGCTTCTGCGGAGTAACCGGACTGGCTGTCGGCAGTTGCGGAGCCGCCTTCAACGGCGCGCTCAGGTCGATCAGCTCCAATATGTTTCCCACGGTGTTGGACGTCTCACGCGCGGCGAGCGGCGGTACCCCGAAAACCGCTTCGATCAGTTTCAGTACGGACGTGTGATCGAAGACCGTGCTGTTGACCGTGGGGTTGGCGGGACTTCCCACTGTCCACGGCGAAACGATCGCCGCCGGCACCCGCATCCCAAGCAGCGCTTCGCCATTGACCAGATCGGGATCCACGTCGTTCGGCGCCAGCGCGCGGGGCGGCGGGATGTGCTCGAAAAAGCCGCCCCACTCGTCGCGCGTGAAGATCACAATCGTGCTGTCCCATTGGGGGCTGGCTGCCACGGCCTGATAGACCTGAGAAAGAAAGGCCTCGCCGTTGCGCATGTCGGAGAACGGGTGGTCGTCGTTGGCCGTGTTCAGCACGAGCGTCAGCGAAGGATCCACGTAGGAGACCGAGGGTAAAGTGCCGTTCGCACAATCGGAAAGAAAAGTGGAGAATTCGTGGCAGATGCCGAGATACTTGAGTCCCCAGAGGGCGAGGAACGGGATGTTCCCGTAATAGTATTTGTTGCTGATGCCCGCGGTCGCCAGGTTGTCGAAGATCGTCGGAAGCGTCGAAATCGTCACGCTGTCGTCCAGCCGGTCTGTCTGTCCGGCGATGGCAAAGATTTTGTTGGGGAAGGTGGGCCCGAGAATCGAAGGAAAATAGCGGTCGCACGTGAGAAAGTTCCGGTGTAAGGCCGCGAGGACCGGCAGATCCTTCTCCACGTAATAGCCGAGGCAATACGCATCGTTGCCGGTGGCAGACTGCATGAACCCATCCATCTTTCCGCCGTCGTACTCGGTGCGTGCTCCGGTGTAACTGTGGTTGGGATCCACATTGCCGCAGCCGGTCCAGTCGGGAGCCAGCCCGTACGTCGAATGGCTCACGCCGCTCGAGTCGAGGTAACTCAATCCCGCCTGCTTACCGTGGGCGTTGGGGAACCACCCGAGCAGGTGGTCGAAACTGCGGTTTTCCGACATCACGAAAATGATCTGTTTGATCGGGCTGGATGCTCCGCGAACCAGTCCGCTCGCAACCACGCCGGCGGCGCCGGCAAGGAAAGCTCGACGTTTCATTTGATTTCACCTTCTCGTTATTTGGGCGTCCGTCGTGAAACCCATACACCGCAGTATACAGCCGAATATCGGGGTTGCCCGGAAGTTTGCGCCAGTTCCGGGCGTTGTCTCACATCGAAACCTGTTTGCAATGTTTCTTCGGATTTTGCCGGCCTAACGCTGCACGGAGTGCGCCCGGTCCTTCTCATTCTCGGTGCAGACGAATTCCAGTAATTCACCCTCGGGAATCAGGTGAAACGATGCCTTCATGCCGAACGGGCGCGTATAGTATTTCGCATCGTCGAACGTAAACTCCACATCCATGTGCCCGAAGTCGCGGCGGTGGTAATTCTCGCGAATGTGCATCGATTCGCTGCGGGGATGTCCGGACCCATCGAGCCAGCTCTCCTCTTTGAAACCGGTAGTCTCCACCGCGAGCGTATCGCCTCGCCATTCACCCACGGAGGTACCGGTCCAGGAAGGCTCGATATCCTTCGGCAGAGCGCGGCCGTCGGTGTGGATCTGGCGCGGCGGGTCGCCATCCCCCGGAAGGATCACGAGCTCACGCGGCGCCTGCACCATTTTGAACCCATAGACAAACAGACTGGCCGGCACGCCCATGGGCAGACAGCGGGATGACGGCGATGTCATCGTTTCGCGCTGCTTCACAATCGCCGCGCCTGCGGGCTGCAGCGGTTCGTTTTCCGATTTCACACCCCAGAAAACGTCGATGGCTTCTTTGGTGAGGTCGTTGAGATCGACCTGTTCCCCGACGAAGTTGTTGCCGAGGACGCGGACAAACTCGGAGACCGGAGTCCTGTCGGCTTCCCAGACGCCCGAGAGGTCGGGCTTGCCGTCCCGGGTACGGGGAATTTGCGGGTCGCGATACTCCTGCGCCTGCCCGGAAGGCAGCGCGGCGAGGGCCAGCAGAATCGGAATCAATTTCATGTCTCACCCATTATTGCCGGATCTTCAGGTCGGTCGTACCATGTTCGTGGCGACGATCGGGTTATTAAGCGATGGAGTTGAGAGGAGCGGACGATGCGTGTTTTTGTGGCTGGAGCCAGCGGAGCGATTGGCGAACCGTTGATTGCGGAACTATTGCAGCGGGGACACTCCGTGGTGGGGATGACCACCAGCGAGGCGGGCGCGAAGAGTCTGGAGCGCCAGGGAGCGGAGGCGGTGATCGTGGACGCGTTCGATGCGCCGGCGGTGGAGGCTGCGCTGCGGCGGTCGAAAGCGGAAGTGGTAATCGACGAATTGACGTCGCTGCCGAAGGACCCGAGCGATATGCCGAAATACGCCGCCGGCGACAGGAGGCTGAGGATTGAGGGTGGAGGGAATCTGTTTCGTGCGGCGCAAGCGAGCGGTGTGCGGCGGTATCTGCAGCAATCGAGCGGATTCTTCCTGAAGGCAGCGACAGGGAGGCTGGCGGACGAGTCGTCTCCGCTGGATGTAAATGCGAGCCCGAGTGTGGCGGCAAGTGCGCGGACATATACGGAACTGGAGGCGCGCTTGTTTGGTTCCGACGGCAATTGAGGGCGTGGCATTGCGATACGGATTCTTCTATGGGCCTAAGACCTGGTATCACCCCGGCGAGGCGGCGGCGAAGATGGTGATGCAGCAACAGAATGCGGTGGTGGGCAAGGGCGAAGGCGTGTCGTCGTTTGTGCATATCCACGATGCGGCGATCGCAACGGTGGCGCTGCTGGCGGCGCAGCCGGGAGTTTACAACCTGGTGGATGATGACCCTTCGCCGCAGACCGTGTGGCTGCCGGCGTTTGCCAGGTTTGTGGGTGCTCCAGCGCCCCCGCACATGAGCGAGGCGGAAGGGAACGGCAATTGCAGGGGAAGATGCGGTGTACTACGCGACGAAGCTGAGTGGCGCCTCGAATGCGAAGGCGAAGCGGATTCTCGGGTGGAAACCGCGACGATTGGAGTGGCTGCCATAGCTTACACTCAAACTACATGCTCAACCGGGGCTATGCCTACACCACAATCATCAGCAGCAAATACCATGGACAAACCCTGCTCTCCCACCTGGCAAGCCTTTACCCGCACTCAACCCCACAAGCCTGGCAACAAAAACTGAACAACGGCGAAGTCACCCTCGACGGCGTCACCGCCACCGGAAGCGAATCGGTCACTTTAGGCCAAACCCTTGTCTGGAACCGTCCACCCTGGATCGAACCAGACTCCCCTCAGCACTTCGAAGTCCTGTTTGAGGACGCCCATCTGTTGGCCGTCAACAAACCCAGCGGGCTGCCCACCCTCCCCGGCGGCGGCTTCATGGAAAACACCCTCCTGCGCCTGGTGCAAAAGCAAACCCCCAACGCAAACCCTGTCCACCGGTTGGGCCGAGCCACCACCGGCATCGTCCTCTTCGCCAAAACACCGCAGGCGGCCTCTAATCTATTCGCAAACTGGAACACACCCAAAATTCAAAAAATCTACCGGGCGCTGGCTCAAAACATTGCACAGCACGACGCCTACGAAATCCTCACACCCATCGGCCTCGTACCGCACCCGCTCATCGGTTCCGTGTGGGCCGCCAGCCCAGGTGGCAAACCGTCAAAGTCATTGGCAAAGGTGATCTCACGCACCACCAGCACCACAACATTTGAGGTAAGCCTGAATTCGGGCCGCCCTCATCAAATCAGAATCCATCTGGCATCCATCGGCCATCCCCTGGTAGGCGATCCTCTGTACGGCTTAACCGGCCAGCCTCTTGAAAATCTCCCCGGCCTCCCCGGCGATGGAGGATATTTCCTGCACGCCCAATATCTGAAATTCCACCACCCCATCACCGGAGAACAAATCAATCTTGAGGCAGCGTTGCCGTCCGGATTCTCATTGCATCAGTAGGTTCACGGCGGGAATCAAATCAGGGTGAACGCCTTACGCAGGCAGTTCGACCTCGATTTCCCGCACGGTTGAACCGGGGGGCTGATCTGCGTGCAGAGTTTCCCAGTACAGTTGGATGGCCTCCCGGGCCCGCGCTGTCAGCTCCTCTATCGAATCCCCGGTTACCAAAACGGTCGGAAGTTCTGGTACGTAGCCGCTATAACCGGCACCGTCCCCTTCGATAATCAGAGAGTACGTTCGGATCATTTGTCGGTCTCCTTGATACCAGTTTGGCGCAGAACAGCACGGTATGTGCCGGGTCGAACGTCGTCGCCGGATTTCCCCGATACGACAGTAATGCGGCCCTCGGGATTTCGGAACACCCGATGGTCGCCAGAGGTCGGGACGTGACGCCAGCCGGCATTTTCCAGGGTCCGGATCAGGTCGCGAACCTTGACAGCCACGAGTTCATCCTACGACGATCACCACTTTACCGCGCAACGCCCAATGCTCATCAGCGGCCTTGAGGTCAGGTCGTCCGCTCTCAGTCCGCGGTTTGCCGATATCACGCCCGGTACGAGGTAACTTTGCTCAGACGAACTGCTTTCGCATTCGCACTTCGCGCAGTGCCTTTCCACCTCGTTCTATCGATCGGTCGTCGCAGTCGTCAAGGACAAAGCCAATCGATACATAAAAGCGTAGTGCGCGTTCATTGTCCTTCAGAACCCAAAGAGTCGCATCGGTGAATCCCTGTCTCCGCAGGTCCTGCTCCGCGGCCGCACAAAGCGCGCCCCCTACTCCCTTGCTCCAATGACCCGGGTCAACGTATACAGCCCAAATCTCGCCGGTCGTCTCTGACGCGTCAGCGTCCCGGGCCTGCGCGGCCGAGATCCAACCTACTATCCTGTTTCCATCTTCCCCGACCCAAACGGATTCCCCTCCTGTGAGTATCTGTTTCCAACCTGCATGGCGCTGGTCAATCGAGAGTGCGCTGAGATAGTGATCTGGAACGATTCCCCGATACGCGACACGCCACGCTTCGACATGGATAGTCGCAATCTGCAAGGCATCCTCAATTCGCGCCGGCCGAACCATCATCTTCGATAGTCTACCGGGCGCGGGGAAGGCCATGGCGGCGGTTGCGTTTTGAAACCGCTGCCGACGGAGCAAGGCTGAATCTCTGCCCGCGTGAACAACATCTATACACGATTCGAGCGCCGATCCACGCCAGTTGACGCGTAACCCCAAATGCTCACCTGTGGCCTGAAGGTCAGGCCGTCCGTTCTCAATCCACGGTTTGCCGACTATCCGGCCAGATGCGCCTCACCGCGGGCTTTCCGGGAGAAATCACCCGCCTATGGCGCAAAATGAATCGGCGCGACGCCCAGAGGACACGTTCCTGCAAGAATGGTGAACAGGCATGATCACTCAACTGACGTTGCGCAATTTCAAGAGTGTGGGCGAGCAGATTTATGAGTTTACGCAATTCGATTTGCTGGTTGGGCGCAACAACAGCGGCAAGAGCACCGTCCTCCAGGCACTTGCCATTTGGCAGTTTTGCGTGGACGAGTTCCATAGATCCAAACGCAGCGGATCCAAAGGCATCCAAGTGGTACTGCCAAATTTCACAGCGTTGCCGGTACCTGAGTTCAACCTGCTATGGAAAGATCGAACCGATCGCCGCTGGCCCCTAGTCAACGGGACTAAGAAGCAGGAATACATCCTGATCGGCATTGACGTGGAATGGCGACAACCCACAGGCGAACCACGTTCGTTTGGCGTAGAGTTACGCTATCACTCCTCACAGACCATCTACGCCATTCCGGGCGGTGGCTGGGAGAAGTTCCGGGCGTACGAACACCCTGGAGATCTGCCGAAAATCGCCTACGTGCCGCCATTTTCCGGTCTTGAGCCCACCGAAAAGTGGCTGGATGAGGCACCAATTCGCCAGCAGGTGGGTAAAGGGCAGCCCGGCAGCGTGCTACGCAATCTGTTGTTGCGGGTCTGTCCATCGCATCCTCGCGGAACCGGCCGCGCCCCCAGGACGGACATGACGCCAGTTGCCTGGAAGGAACTGGCCGGCATTGTCAGGCGGTGGTTCTCAGTCGAAATTCATGAGCCCGGGTATGACTCGGCCAAGGACGTCTATATCACTGTCGAGTACCGCCAGAACGAAAAGGACTTCGATATCATCGCCGGCGGCAGCGGCTTCCACCAAACCCTTACTCTGCTCGCATTTCTGTACGGATATCAGCCAACAACCATCCTGCTCGACGAGCCTGACGCTCACTTGCACGTTAATCTACAACGCGAGATTCTCGACTTCTTCAAGCGGAAAGGCGTTGAGACCGGCACGCAGTTCCTAATCGCCACACATGCCGAGGAGTTTGTGCGTGGCGTCGACGCCGGCCAACTCGTTTCTCTGCTGAATCAAGTGCCGCGGCGGGTCCAGTCGGCTCCCGAGGTGCTGCGAGCCATGGCGGAGGTGTCGAATGAGGAGATCGCACGACTGATGGCCTCGCCCTACATCCTATACGTGGAGGGGGAAAGCGACGAGCGCATCCTGCGTGCTTGGGCCACCCCGTGCGGCGCCCAAGCCGCCATGGACAGGGTCTGCTTCAAGGCAATGGGTGGCGGGGACAAGCAGATTATGAAAACCAGAGCGGACGAGCACTTTGCCGCCCTGAGGCAAATCATCCCGGAGGTGAGGCGGTTGATGCTTCTGGACTACGACGAACGGGCCACCTTCCACCCCGGCCCCGATAACCCTTCGTTGGTCGAGTGGAAACGCAGGAATATCGAAAACTACCTGCTCGTACCTGACGCTTGGAAGCGGGCTGCGCAGCGATTCAGCGCCGGGGAGTTATTCGTACAACCAGTTTTGCAAATGATCGATGATTTTTTTGTCGGCCAGAATCTGACTTTACCACCTGGAAGGACCTGGCGAAACGTCACTGCGAACGTATTTAGTGCCGTAAACGGCAAACGCATTTTGTTCGAAGACGATAACTCCCTTTTTCAGCAACTGAGAAACGGCGCGCCTTCAGTGCAACTTATTCGGGAGCAGATTGCCGTCACCATGCTTGCCGAGGAAATTCATCAAGATGTTCACGATTTCATCAGCAAACTGGTTGCCCTGGCCAAACCCGTCGAGGCAGATCAGGCCTAACAAATCGCCAGAGATCCAAGCGGTTCGACGCGCCGAGCGGCAGTTCATTTCGATCTCCAGCGCAAAATTTTGACTTTGACCGGCAAGCCGCCGCTACTTGCCAATAGTGGCGTCACACCGACGTGTAACGCCGCAAATCGTCGAATCGGCCCGACGCGCGCAAGGAGCCCGGTCCCGCGAGGTTGACTTGGTCCCGACTAACCCGAAAGCATCCTCCGAAATGTCCCGATCTGTCGGCCTCCAGCCGGCGGAGGCGCTCAAACGCCCTGCTTCAAGGAACGCAAAACCGTGGTAACACGCGGCCCCAATTTATTTTCACCCGCAACTAACTGAAAATAAACGGTCACAGCCTTAAACCGCCCCAGCCTCCGCTTTCCCGCGTTCCACAATAATGCCGAGATCACCCCTATGCATTCAGCACCCCCATCCGAACTCCAACAGGAAGCATCCCGGGCCAACGGCGCAAAATCCCGCGGCCCCGTAACCGAAGAGGGCAAACAAGCCTCCTCGCGGAACCGCCGCACCCACGGGCTCCTCTCGAAAAAAGTCGTCCTCGAAGGCGAGTCGCAGGAAGAATTTGACGAGCTCTTCAACTCCTACCTCGAAGAACACCGACCCGAAACCGCCACCGAGCGATCGCTCATCGAGAGCATGGCCGCCGCGCGCTGGCGTCAGGAACGCGTCTGGACCGACGAAACCGCCGCCATGGATAACCAGATCCGCCACCCCCGCTATCACGAAGCGGATGAGGACTTCGCCAGCCAGGCCTACCTCGCCTTTCACACCCTGACCAACGCCGGGCCCTCGTTCGAACTGCTCAGCCGCTACGAAGTCCGCTACGAACGCCAGTTCCGCGCCGCGCTGAACACCTTTCTCGGCCTCCGTGCCAAACGCACCGCCGCCGAACGCGCCTGGAAAGCCGGTGAACCGGAGCCGGAGCTGGGCTGGAACCCGCCAGCCCCCACACACACCTGGGACGGAGAGAGATCCCGATATGCCCCGCTCCTGAGCCCGAGCTCGCCCCCGCACCCACTCCCGAACCCAGCCCCGAACCCAACGACGCCGACCTCGCCCCCGCAGCTTCTTCAGGTTCGTTCGGAAATGCTTCGGGTTCGTATGGCAAACCAGTTCTAAATGACTTATCCGTGTTAATCCGCGTGTATCTGTGGCTGAAAGAGGTTTCCCAACAGCGTGTGAATAGGAGATAGAATATCGTGACAGGAGGCTCAGTGTGTCCCGAGAACACAGCAGCAAAACAACCCGGCGCGAAGCCCTGAAACTCGGCGGAGCCCTGGCCGCCGCCCTGGGGATCGGAACCGGGACAGCGCAAGCCTCCGATTTACCGCTGCGAACAACAGGACTGGAGCATCTCGGCCTCACCGTCCCCGACGTCGCGAAATCCGCCGGCATCTATGGCCGCATTTTCGATCCCGACCTCTATAAGGAAGAGAAGGACCCGCCGCTCCGCTGCTACGTCAAACTCGGCGTAGGCTACATAGCCATCGGCGGCAACGCCACCGCGCCTGCGAAAATCGATCACGTCTGCGCGCTCGTCGAGAATTACAACGCGCAGGAAATGCGCAAAAGTCTGGACGAAGCGGGCCTCAAGACCGGCGCGGTCGGCATGGTGCCCGACCCCGATGGCTTTCGCCTGCAATTGCTCGGCACGCCGGGCGGGCTCGCCAGAACCACCGTGCCTGCCGGGCGAATCGTCGAAGGTCCGGGAGTCGTTACGCCCGTCGGTCTCGACCACATCATGCTCATCGTGGCCGACCTCGACGCCACCGCGGCCTTCTATCGGAACTTCTTCGGCAGGGAATCCCAGCGTACAAAGACACCCGCGCGCGTCTGGTTCGATATCGCCGGCACGCGCCTCGGACTCGAAGCGGCCTCTGGCGGGAAGCAGCCGGGCGTCGATCATTTTTGCGTGAAGGTGACGGGTCTCGACCGCCGCGCCACCCCGGAAAAGCTGCGCAAGCTCGGCGTCGAAATCGCGCCATCGAATGATGAGGGCCTGCTGCGCTTCCGCGACCCCGACGGAATGATTGTGGAGTTGAAGGGATGAGGACGATACTAGCGGCGCTCTTCACGGTCGTCGCCTTACACGCGGCTTCGATCCTGCCCGACGCCGCGATGAACTCCGACCGTCAGGCACTCCGCGCTCTCATCGATCAGAAGGCCGACGTCAACGCCGCCCAGCCCGACGGCATGACCGCGCTCCACTGGGCCGTCCGTCTGGACGACATCGAAACCGCGAAGCTCCTCCTCCACGCCGGCGCGAACGTCCAGGCCGTGAACCGCTTCGGCCTCACGCCGCTTTCGCTCGCCGCGAGCAATGCCAACACAGCCATGATCCGGCTACTCCTCGCCGCCAAAGCCGATCCCGATTTCGCCGGACCCGGCGGCGAAACCGCGCTCATGACCGCCGCCAGCCTCGGCAATGTCGAGCCGGTCAAAGCCCTCCTCGAAGGTGGCGCGAACGTCAACATCAAAGACACCGCCACGCAATCCACCGCCCTGATGATCGCCGTGCGCGAACACCATCCCGAAGCCGCGCAGACTCTCATCGCCCATGGCGCCGATGTCAACGCGCCCACCCGAACCGGAGAAACGCCGGCCCGCCGTCCACCCGGCGCGGGCGGAGGTTCGCACGGAGCCGGCATCGTTCGCGGCGGCCTTCCCGACCGCGGCCAGCAGGAGCCCACTCCCGGCGCCATGTCCGCCCTGCTCTACGCCGCGCGCGACGGCCGCCTCGATATGGCGCAGATGCTCGTAACCGCCGGCGCCGACGTGAACCAGATCGAGGCCAACAAAATCAATCCCCTCCAGATGGCGATCGAGAACAATCACGTGGACGTTGCCAGGTTCCTGCTCGATCACAACGCCGACATCAACGCCGCCGATTTCTGGGGACGCACCCCGCTCTGGCTCGCCGTCGAAATGCGCAATCTCGACATCGATAAGAACGGCGAAAACGGAGTCGATCGCACCTCGCTCCTGAGCTTCATCCAGACGCTCCTGAGCCGCGGCGCAAAGGTAAACGCGAGGACCGTCGACTATCCGCCCATCCGCCGCTGGATCATGCCCGTCAACGATCTCTCATGGGTCGATATCACCGGCCAGACGCCCTTCTTCCGGGCCGCCTTATCGGGCGATGTGACAGTGATGCGGCTCCTTCTCGACAAAGGCGCGGACCCGAAAATCGGCGCTCTCCAGGGCACCACCACGCTCATGGCCGCCGCCGGAATCAACTGGGTCGGAGGTCAGACCTACAGCGATTCTTTCCTGGAAGCGGTGAAACTCTGCGTCGAGCAGGGCGTGGACGTAAACGCCACCAACTCCATGGGCCTCACCGCCATCTTCGGAGCGGCCAATCGAGGCTCGAACGACATCATCGAATTCCTCGTGAGTAAAGGCGCAAAGCTTGACCTGAAAGATAAGGAAGGCCGTACGCCGCTCACGTGGGCGGAAGGCGTCTTCCTCGCCACCAACCCGCCGATCGCCAAGCCGGAATCCATGGCGCTGATCCGAAGACTGGCAGGAGCCCAGTGACGAAGCACGATGGTGGCACACGCTTCAAAGTGGGGCAGGTTGGTAACCTGCGGCCGATTGGCAATCGGCCCTGCACAAGCGCAGTGCTACTTCTCGCAGCACTAGCGCCGGCTCTGCACGCCCAAACTCTACTCATTCAATACTGCACCACCTGCCACAACGAAAAACTGAAAACCGGAGGCTTGGTTCTCGATAAACCAAACCTCGACGCTGAAACCTCGGAGAAGGTAATCCGCAAACTCCGCGCAGGCATGATGCCGCCCGCCGGCGCGCCGCGTCCCGACCGCAAAACCCTCGACGCCTTCATCGCCAAAATCGAAACCGACGTCGACCGCGCCGCCAAACCAAACCCGGGAACCACGGCCCTCCATCGTCTCAACCGCAACGAATACGCCAACGCCATCCGCGACCTCCTCGCTCTCGACGTCGACGCCTCCACGCTCCTCCCCGTAGACAACTCGAGCGAAGGCTTCGACAACGTAGCCGATGCCCTCGGCGTCTCCCCCGCGCTGCTCGAACGCTACGTCGGAGCCGCCACCAAAGTCGGACGCCTCGCCGTAGGCGACCCTTCGATCGGCCCCTCCACCGACAACTATCGCGTGCCGGGCGACCTCGCTCAGGGTGAACACATCGAAGGACTCCCGCTCGGCACCCGTGGCGGCATTCTCATCCGCCACACATTCCCGCTCGATGGCGAATACAACTTCAAAATCCAGTCGAAAAGCAACGTGGTGCTGCAACCCGTCGGCCGCAATG
Source organism: Terriglobia bacterium (assembly GCA_963764845.1). Taxonomy (GTDB): domain Bacteria; phylum Acidobacteriota; class Terriglobia; order Bryobacterales; family Bryobacteraceae; genus BOG-234. Next base: position 505,240 of record CAVXUE010000006.1, read on the forward strand.
AAGAGATCGAAATCACGGTGAACGGCGATCGCGTCAAACTACTCAAAGCCAACGGCCCCATGGACGTGAAGCTGCCCATGAAGGCCGGCCCGCAACTGATCGGCGTGGCTCTCGTCGACAGGAAATCCCGCGGCGTAGACGACCTTTGGCAAGTGCTCCCCAACAGCTCCGGTGTACAGGGTCTCGCCATCAACGGCCCGCTGAATCCGACTGGCCCCGGAGATACACCGAGCCGCCGCCGCGTCTTCGTCTGCCATACCGAGGACACCGCCTGCGCCAAGAAGATCCTCGGCACGCTCGCCACCCGCGCCTATCGCCGGCCGGCCACCGACAGTGACCTCGAACTCCTCCTCGGCTTCTACCAGAGAGGCCGCAACGAAGGTACTTTCGAAACCGGCATCCGGAGCGCCATCGAGCGAATCCTGGTTGACCCGAGGTTCATCTTCCGCTTCGAGCGCGAACCCGATGACGTACCCGCCGGATCGGCCTATCGCATCACCGATCTGGAACTGGCGTCGCGTCTCTCTTTCTTCCTGTGGAGCAGCATCCCCGACGACGAACTCCTCAACCTCGCCATCGAAGGCAAGCTCCACGAACCGGCGATCCTCACCCAACAGACCCGCCGCATGTTGGCTGACGACCGCTCCCAAGCCCTCGTCAGTAACTTCGCCGGACAGTGGCTGATGCTCCGCGACGTCAAAACCGCCCGTCCCGAGACTAGGGAATTCGACGACAATCTCCGCCAGGCGTTCCGCCGCGAAACCGAAATGTTCTTCGACAGCATCATTCGCGAAGACCGCAGCGTGCGCGATCTGCTCACTGCCGATTACACCTTCGTCGACGAACGCCTGGCCCGCCATTACGGCATCCCCGATATCCACGGCAGCCAGTTCCGCCGCGTTTCACTCGAAGGCACCGAACGCCGCGGATTGCTGGGTCAGGGAAGCATCCTGCTGGCGACCTCGGTGGCCAACCGGACTTCGCCCGTCGCACGCGGCAAGTGGATTCTCGAGAACATGCTCGGCACCTCGCCACCGCTCCCGCCGCCCAACGTGCCCGCGCTGGAAGACGCCGGCGGAGCGGTCGCGCAGACAGTGCGCCAGAAAATGGAGCAGCATCGAGGCAATCCGGTCTGCGCCTCTTGCCACAAGATCATGGACCCCATCGGCTTTTCGCTCGAGAACTTCGACCTGACCGGCAAATGGCGAAGCACCGAAGGCGGCGTCGCCATCGATGCCGCGGGGCAACTCGTCGATGGCACGAAGGTGGATGGCCCGGCCGGCTTGAGGGAAGCCCTTCTCGCGAGGTCTGATGTCTTTGCCTCCACGCTGACCGAAAAGCTGATGATCTACGCGGTGGGCCGCGGCCTGAAGTATTACGACATGCCGGTCATCCGTTCGATTGGCCGCGACGCCGCGAAAAACGATTACCGTTTCTCGTCTATCGTCCTGGGCATAGTAAAGAGCCAGCCCTTCCAGATGAAAACGAAAGTTGAGGATAAGGGGTTATGAGTTACATCACAAAGAAGCATCTTTCCCGCCGCACGTTGCTGCGCGGTGTCGGAGCCTCCGTATCGCTGCCATTCCTCGAATCGATGGTGCCCGCGCAGACACCGCTGGCGAAGACTGCCGCCAATTCCAAAAGCCGCCTGAGCTGCATTTACGTGCCCCACGGCGCCACGATGTATAAATGGACTCCCACTGCCGAGGGAAAGGGTTTCGAATTCACCGAAAGCCTCGCGCCGCTCGAGAAATTCCGCGATCGCCTCACCGTGGTCAGCAACCTCGCGCATCCGCTGGCCGGTGGAATCGGTTCGGATGCCGGTGCGGACCACGCGCGCTCGGCCGCGGTGTTCCTCAGCGGATCGAAACCCGAGAAGGACCACATCCAGGTGGGCATGACGATGGACCAGGTCGCCGCTCAGCATATCGGTCAGGACACGCCGCTGCCATCGCTCGAACTCTGCATCGAGGAAGTGGCCCTGAGCTGCGGCAACGGTTACGGCTGCGCCTATTCGAACACCATCGCGTGGCGCACGCCGACTCTTCCGCTGCCGATGGAGAACAATCCGCAGGTCGTTTTCGAACGCCTGTTCGGCGATGGCAGCAACGCGGCCGACCGCCTCGCCCGCAAGCAGGAGAGCCGCAGCCTGCTCGATTCGGTCATGGACCAGGTTGCTTCGCTCAAAACGGGCCTTCCCGCCTCGGACCGCACCCGCCTGAGCGAGTATCTCGACGATATCCGCGAGATCGAGCGTCAGATTCAGAAGGCCGAGGAACATGCTCCGAAGGGCCTGACCTTACCCGAGGCTCCGGTCGGCGTTCCCGAAGCGTTCGACGACCATTTCAAGATCATGTTCGATCTCCAGGTGCTGGCTTTCCGGGCTGAGATTACGCGCGTCGTCACCATGATGTACGCGCGCGACACCAGCGGCGCGGTTTATCCGCAAAGCGGCGTCCGCGACGGGTTCCACGTCGCATCGCATCACTCCAACGTCCGCGCGAACATGGATAAATTTGCGCTGATCAACAAGTATCACGTTGAGAAGCTGGCCTACTTCCTCGACAAACTGAAGTCGACGCCCGATGGCGATGGCACGCTGCTCGACCACTCTACTGTCCTCTATGGAAGCAGCATGAGCAACGGCAACCAGCACGATCACGATCCGCTGCCGGTGGTGGTCGCGGGCGGTGCGTCCGGGCAGCTGGAAGGAGGCCGGCACCTGAAGTTCGCTCCTCATACGCCCATGTCGAATCTGCTGTTGAGCGTTCTCGACAAGCTGGGCGTTCACCAGCCGAGCTTCGGAGACAGCTCCGGTATGCTGGAAATTTGACAACCCGGCGCATTCTTTATCCGCTGACCGCGGCGATCATTCTTGCTTATTTTCTGTTCTTCACCTGGCCGTCGCTGCGCATGTATTTCGACAGCGACGATATGTACGCGCTCTACTTCGCGTGGAGCAAGCCGTGGCGTCAGGTAATTCACGAGAATCTGTTTTTCTGGGAGGGAGGTTTTCGTCCGCTTGGCGCGTTCTTCTATCGCGGGATTTTCGCGGCCGCCGGTTACCATCCGCTGCCCTTCCGGATCGCCGAACTGTCGTTTTGCGTGGTGAATCTCGCTATCTGTTTCTGGATCGTCAGGTTGATCTCCGGGTCCGAGCGGGTGGCTGCGCTGGCCACGCTGCTTTTCACCTTTCACAGCCGCATGATCGAGGTCTGGTACCGCACGACGATCATCTTCGACGTGCTCTGTTTTCTTTTTGTCTGGCTCGCGGCAGGCATTTATATTCGTGCGCGCGAGGGCGGCCGAAGGTTGAGTTTGTGGCTGGGTCTGTTGATCCTGGTGCTCTACTTCTTTGCCATGGGTGCCAAGGAAATGGCGGTGGTTCTTCCGATCCTGATCCTGGCTTACGAGCTCTTGTTTCATCCGGTGAAGCTGAAGGAGTTCCTTCGGTCGCGCCAACTGGCGCTGATCGTCCTGATGGGGGTGATGACCGTGGCGTACATGTACGGAAAACTGTTGGGCCCGAACGCTATGTCGAACAACCAGTTCTACACGCCCGAATACTCTCTCGACCGTTTCGACCACAACTGGAACGCCTACATCGCGGATCTCTTCGTTCTCAGGCAGGATCCCAGAAGATGGGTTGCCCCGGCGTTCCTGGCCGCCCTTCTTGCCGCGGCCCTGGTGGCTCGTTCGCGAAAGCTGATCTTCGCGTGGATCGTGCTCTTCTTCGGGCTGCTCCCGGTCGCATTTGCCCCCGGCCGCGGCGGCTACGTGATGTACATTTCCTACGTCGGATGGGTCCTCTATGCGGGCGTCGTAGTGGTCCGCTTGGAGGACCTCGTCACACGCGGCCATCCGCAATACCGGACTGCGCTGGCTTGCGCGGTCTTTGTGCTCGCGGGCTGGCGTGTGGGCAAGGTTCAGCTGCACTCCCTGCGCACCGAGCCCCGCCAATGGCTCTACGACTCGCCGGCGATGATCCGCGGAATGGCCGAGCAGTTGCCCGTCATGCACCCGGCCTTTCCGCGAGGCGCCAGAATCCTGTTCCAGGAGGACGGATTCACCACCGGCGAATGGACCCCGATGTTCGTCATGCGCCTTCTCTACAACGATCGGATTCTGATCGTGGATCGCATCAAGTCGGCTACGGCAAAACCCGCCGACTGGGTTCAATACACGTCTCCCGACCATGCTCACTACGACTACGTGTTTACCTTTGAGAACGGGCGCTACCGGCAGGTAACGCCCGAGCTCGCGGTTCGATAAACTGAGGCGAGGGATGAGCAGGCCCGAGTTCGACAACTACGCTACGACTTACGAAGAGCTGCTGAAGGACCCGATCCGCGACAGTTTCGCCGGTAGCGCGGCCTTCTTTCATCTCCGCAAACGAGACCTGATCCGCGATTATTTCAGGCGCGCAGCCGCGGACACGCGTCAACTCAGCTATCTCGACGTGGGATGCGGCAAGGGAGAGTTGCTGTCGCTTCTGGCCGGGGATTTCGGCCGTGTTGCGGGTTGCGATCCTTCAGCCGCCATGATGGATGCCATTCACGGCGTCGAGACCCGAGTGCAGGCGGAAGCCGGGCGCATCCCGTTTGACGACGGGCAGTTCGATTTCGTCACCGCCGTCTGCGTGTACCATCACGTGCCCATAGCCGCACGGCCGACGCTGACCCGGGAGGTCAGTCGGGTGCTCCGTCCCGGCGGCGTTTTCGCCATCATCGAGCACAATCCTTACAACCCGGCCACGCGTCTGATTGTCAAGCGCACACCGGTGGATGCCGATGCCATTCTGTTGGCCGCCGGAGAAACGCAATCGCTGTTGCGGAGCGCGGCGTTTTCGATCGCCGCGACATCCTATTTCCTCTACCTTCCGGAGAGCTTTTACCGGCTGGCCGGCGGTCTCGAGAATCTTCTGCGGAACATCCCGCTCGGCGGCCAATACGCCGTGTTCGGCAGGAGCGCGGGAGACGGTCGTCCGTGATGCGCGATTTTCTGATTCCCCGGCCTTATCCGCGCAAGCTTTCGATTGTCGTTCCGCTGTACAACGAAGAGCGGATCGTGCCTCTCTTTCGCGCGGCCGCGCAGGCCTTCGTCGAGCGAGCTGGCATGCGAGACGGAAATCGTCCTGGTCAACGACGGCAGCCGCGATTCCACCATCGACCAGCTGGAACGCTGGGCACTGGCCGACCGCCGGGTCAAGGTGATTCACCTGTCGCGGAACTTCGGCCACCAGATCGCCGCCACCGCCGGCCTCGACCACGCCTCAGGTGACGCCGTCGTTCTGATGGACGCCGATCTTCAGGACCCGTTTTCGGTGATTCATGAAATGATCGGGCGCTACTGCGAAGGCTACGATGTAGCCTTCGGGCAACGGGAGGCGCGCGAAGGTGAGACCTGGTTCAAGAGCACCACGGCATGGCTCTTTTACCGGCTGATGAGATTCCTGGTCTACAAGGACCTCCCCGTGGACGCGGGGGACTTTCGCCTCGTATCACGGGAATGCCTCGACGGTCTGATCAGGATGCGCGAGACCCATCGCTTCCTGCGGGGCATGACCGCCTGGGTTGGATTCCCGCAGATCGCGGTAAGGTATCGGCGTGCGCCGCGAGCCGCCGGCGAGACCAAATACCCCATCCGCAAAATGCTCTCGTTCGCCTGGACCGCCGCCACCTCGTTTTCCACCATTCCACTGCGCCTGAGTTTTGGCTTCGCGCTGATCGTCGGCGCGGTCAGCGTGGAGGAAGGCGTGCGCGCGCTGCTGGCCTGGGAGTTCGGGTGGTACACGGTCTCGGGCTGGACCTCCATCACAGTCCTTCTGAGCGCGATCGGCGCGGCCCTTCTGTTCAGCGTCGGAGTTCTGGGGGAATATGTGGGCAAGCTTTACGAACAGAGTAAAGAACGCCCGCTCTACCTCGCAGCGAGAACCTGGAACCTCGAAGACGGAGAAGCAGCTTCCAGTCGCGTAGCCGCCGCAAAAAGGAGCGCGAGTTGAAACGCTGCCTGGTCTATTCTCGCCGCCGCGGCATCGGCATACGGCCACGACATCATCACGACCAAGGTCACCTTCGATCGCGAGATTGTGCGGCTCTTCGACACCCACTGCATTTCCTGCCATCACGAGGGCGGGATGGCGTTCTCGCTGGCCACCTATAAGGACGCGCGCCCGTGGGCCAAGGCGATCGGTGAAGAAGTCCTGCAGCGCCGCATGCCTCCCTGGGGGGCGGTCAAAGGCTTCGGCGATTTCCGCAACGACCAGGGGCTTACGGCCGAACAACTGGAATTGATCGTCGACTGGGAGGAAGGTGGAGCGCCTGAAGGCGAAGAGAAGGACATGCCCGGCTCAGCCGAAACTCGGCAAGTTTCCCGCTCGACGGACAAGGCAGCGCACGCCCGCGAAAGAGATCATGGTCGCGCGGCGACTGGAAGGTTCGCACCGCATTCACCCTCGATGGACTGCTGCCGAAGACCGTTCCCGACGGTGCGTCGTTTCAGATCACCGCCGAATTACCCGATGGCAGCGTGGAGCCGCTGCTCTGGCTGATGAACTACAAGAAGCAATTCGGCCATCCGTTCCTGTTGCGAAAACCGCTCACGCTGCCGGCGGGCACAGTGATTCGCGGTATTCCGGACAATGCAGGTGTCGCGCTGTTGCCCGGCAAGCACCGGCCGGCGACAACGGCAAATTAACCGGGGATTACCTGATGTTCGCCGCCATCCACTTTCGCAGAACGGCGGCTACCTCGAGATTGTTCTTTTCGAGCATGACCATGTGCCCGTTGCCGTGAATGCCCTGATCCTCGAGCCGCATGAAGGTGTTCCGCACGCCGGCCTGGGTCAGATACTTCGCGGTGCAGTGATCGTATGGCGCATGATAGGAAGATTCGGTGGTCACCAAAAGGACCGGGATGCCCTGCAGATTGACGAGCCGCCGCGGCGGATCGGCCTGCTTCCAGCAGGTTGTGAGATCGGCGCCGTCCGGCTTGGCTTCGTGTACGGCGGCCAGATCGTCCGCGGTTTTGACTGGCGGATCGTAAGTAAGCGCGATATCCGCGATGCCCCACGGCCGGGCCCGATCCTCATTCACCACGGCATTGCGGAACGGCGGGCCGGCGGGTTCAACCGCTACGATTCCCTTGACCGCTTTGGGCCGAATGTCCGCCAGCAGCCACCCGAAGGGCCCGGCCTGCGAGTGCGTCACAATGATCGCGGGGCCGATCCTGTCGAGCAAAGCCGCGCCGGCCGCCTGCACCAGGGTCTGAGTCTCGACATTGCTCGCAAGGCTTTCGACCTGCGTGGAATAGAAGGCATCGAAAACGGGATCGCCTCTGCGGCCTTTATTGGGGCTGTCGCCCGGCCATTGCGTGTGTTTCTTCGCCTGCGGCCATGTGCCGCCCGCGGTCTCCGAAGCGGTAAACCGGCGCTCGACCTCGGGCGCGCCAAAGATCTGCAACGATCCGTTCAAGCCGGGATGCCATGCGGAGCGACCCCGCGCGGGCTGATCGACCAGGTAGACCAGGTAGCCCTGCGCCAGAAAGTAATCGGCCCAGCCCGGGCGTCCGTCGGGAGTACCCATCCAGTTGGTGGCCGTCTGAGCCAGGCCGTGAAAGAACACGACCGGATATTTCTGCGTAACACGGGCAGGGCGCAGCGCTTCCACATACATCTGGCCCTCCATCAGGTCGTTCGCGTATTTCCCGCCGACGTAGAAGGAATCGCGCGTCGACATGGTGTGTTGCGCGCTCACGGTCATCGCGGAGGCCAGCGCCAAGGCAAGCCCTAACATTCCGATTTTCACGTAAGGTCCCCGTGGTTCGATTCTCACACGCCCGCGGGCCGGGCATTAATTCGGTAAAACCAGTTCGGTAAAATCGTGTATCACCCGTATGCCACTGGCCGCCGGAACGCGTTTAGGTCCCTATGAAATCATTGCCCCGATCGGTGCGGGCGGGATGGGCGATGTCTATCGAGCCAGGGACACGCGTCTCGGCCGCGACGTCGCCGTCAAGGTATCGAAGGAACAGTTCTCCGAGCGTTTCGAGCGCGAGGCGCGCGCGGTGGCGGCGCTGAACCATCCCAACATCTGCGCACTCTTCGACGTGGGCCCGAATTACCTGGTCATGGAGCTGATCGAAGGGCCGACACTGGCCGAGCGGATCGCACAAGGAAGGCCCGCTGCCGCTGGATGAAGCGCTGGCGATCGCGCGGCAGATCGCCGATGCGCTCGAAGCCGCGCACGACAAGGGCATCGTCCATCGCGATCTGAAGCCCGGCAACATGAAGATCAGGCCGGACGGCACGGTGAAGGTGCTCGACTTCGGACTGGCGAAGGTCTCCGGTCGATGCGGCCGAGCCGACGTCCGATTCCCCGACCGCTGCTATCGGCGCGCACGCAGATGGGAATGATCCTCGGCACGGCGGCATACATGAGCCCGGAGCAGGCGCGCGGGAAGGTTGTCGATAAGCGCGCCGACATCTGGGCGTTCGGCGTGGTGCTGTATGAGATGCTCACCGGCAAGCGGCTGTTCGAGGGCGAGGATCTGACGGAAACGCTGGCTTCGGTGGTGAAGGAGAATCCGGATCTGAGCGGCGCGCCCTGCAGGTCCGGCGGCTGCTGCGCAGGTGCCTGGAGAAAGACCCGAAGAAGCGCCTGCGCGACATCGGCGGCGTGGATCTGCTGCTGGAAGAACCGCAAAGGGAGCTTCCGGCAATTGCTGCTTCCCGGTCGCCGCTCGGAATGGGGTGGCCGATTGCCGCGGCGGTGCTGGCCGTGGTCGCGGCGGGCCTTGGGATTGTCGCATGGCGCGCCACGCGGCCCGTTGACAAACCGCTGGTGCGCCTCGACGCCGACCTGGGCGCGGACGTTTCCCTGCCGCCATTACGCAGTTCCGCGAGCGATATCGCCATCTCGCCGGACGGGACGCGGCTGGCATACGTCGCGGGCGACCCGGGGAGACTGTACGTCAGAAGACTCGACCAGCCCAAGGCTGTTGAACTCCCGGGAACGCAGGACGCGATCGGACCCGTTTTTCTCCCGACAGTCAGTGGATTGCCTTCTGCGCCGACAAGAAGTACAAGAAGATCTCCGTGGAAGGCGGAGCGGTCGTGGCGCTCTCCGACGCCCCCAGCGCCGGAGGAGAGAGCTGGGGAGACGATGGCGCCATAACGGTGGAGAGCGCGACTCGCAGGGGTCTGGACCGGATTCCCTCCGCCGGGGGCGCAGCAACGCTTCTGACCGATGTCGCCTCCAGCGAATTGTATAACGGCATTCCTAAGGTCCTGCCGGGCGGCAAAGCGGTGCTGTTTACGGCTCGCGCCCTGAACCAGACATCCGCGGCGGACACCGTCGAGGTGGTCACCGTAGCGGATCGCCGGCGGAAGGTTCTGGTGCGGGGAGGATCGTCGCCGCAATATCTGAGCGGTCACCTGCTTTATACAAACAAGAGCACGCTGTTTGCGATCGGGTTCGATCCGGACAAGCTGGAAACGCGCGGCAGCGCGGTGCCGGTTCTTGACGATGTGGCATTCCACGCAGGCACGTACGGCGCCCAGTATGATGTTTCCCGCAATGGAACGCTGGTCTACCGCAGAAGCAGCGGCAGTGCAGCCGCGGGAAAGACCACCATTCAATGGGTCGATCCCGCGGGGAAACGGACGCCGCTGGTCGCCAAACCCGACCGGTATGCGAATCCGCGCCTTTCTCCCGACGGCAAGCGGCTGGCGCTGCAGATCGACGAAGACGGGGCATCGAACATCTGGGTCTACGATCCGCAGCGTGATTCCATGACGCGTTTGACATCCACAGGGGGCAACGCCGCACCCGTCTGGAGCCCGGACGGCCGGTATGTGGTCTTCGTGGCGGTGGGCAAAGGCATTTTCCAGACGCGCTCCGACGGAGCGTCGCAGCCACAGCCGCTGATGGAATCCCGGAATTTTCAAGTCCCGTGGTCCTTCACGCCGGATGGAAAGAGGCTGGCGTTTTTCGATATCGACGGTTCGCAGGTACAAATCTGGACTGTGCCCGTTGAGGACCAGGGCGGCCAGCTGAAAGGCGGGAAGGCGGAGCAGTTCCTGAAGGATTCGTTCGTCGACCAGGTACCTGTCTTTTCGCCGGATGGACGATGGCTGGCTTATCATTCCAACGAGTCGGGCAGGAACGAGGTTTACGTGCGGCCGTTTCCCGCGCCGGCCGCGGGGCAGGGGGGCAAGTGGCAGATCTCGAACAGCGGCGGGACGCTGCCGTTCTGGTCGCGGAACGGGCGTGATTTGATTTATCAGTCCGGCGATCAGTTGATGGCAGCGAGCTACACCGCGAAAGGCGACGCTTTTGTTGCGGACAAGCCCCGGGTGTGGATCGCGAAGCTCGGTGGAACGGGATTCAGCCTGGGTCCGGACGACGGGCGTGTGGCGGTGATCACACCGGTGGATAGTCCCGAGGCGCCAAAGCAGGAGCATGAGGTGGTGTTCCTCGAGAACTTCGCCGATGAGCTGCGGCGGAAGGTTCCAGTGAACGGCAAATGACCGTTCGGGTAGTGCGCTAATTGTGTGCGTCCGGGGGTTTAGTCCGAGGAAATCGTCACATTGCCGGTCTTTCCGTCGTAGACCATCGTGAAGCTCTGAAGGAACGTTCTGCCGATCAGTGCTTTGTGAGCTTGGCCACCGGCTGCGAGATGTACCCCCGCGAAGAGTCCGTAAATCGTCCACTGCAAAGCCGGAACATAAACCTGAGCGAGGTGCATATTGACTTCCTGCCCCCCACTGACTCCGGCGATGATAATTTTATCCACAATCGGCAATCCCAATTGTGAAGCCAACAGGCTGTCAATACAACTTTGCGATGCGCCGGTGTCGACCAGCGCGAATATGCCATTTCCGACTAACTGCGGAATCGTTGGGACGGGGATTGTATGCGGGATCAAAGCCGATATTGACTAAGAGTGTGGGTCCGTAGGCAGTGAGCATGTCACTCCCGGACGCCCCACCCGGGACGTCAGAGAACCCGCACGTGGCTTTGGCCATTGGCGGGATGGTACATTACTGACGCCGGGAGAGTCATCGGCGGAGCACCGACCTGCCGGATCAGATAAGGGCCTCGGCCAAACTTCTTAACGGCCTCCTCAGCCGCCGCTTCAAATGAATCGGAAACTGAAACAAGTACACGGTTTTGGATCAACGCCCATTTGCCCATGCTCTCGGCTTCGAGCTTCTGTCGCAAGCCTTCATAAGCGATAATTTCTTCGTTGATTGTCGTTTCCATGACCACGAATAGAGCATATTATAAGCCACGTTCCTGGTTCGGTCAAGTCTTTTGTTTTCAGCGCAATGACATTTGTGAACGACTTTGTTTGGGTGACAGGAAACTAACGGTGGTGTCAATTTCTTCGCCATCTCCCGCTGTGATCAGTCCCCGCACGCCCCACAGCCGATCCGCGACTTCGGCGGAAGTTGTAGAACTCGTACCAGCGGGACATCGCGGCCCAGTGGTTCTCCCGTTTCTTTGAAAACGCGTTCGTGAGCCGTGTGAATAATGAGCGGGAAGATCCGGTTCTATACACGCTATTCGTTCCGGCCAGTTCATTTAATTCCGAAGCGCACAAGCCGTGATTGCCTGGCGGCCTGTGCGCCCGAGTCCGCTACCCGGCCGGTAGTCCGCGCCAATTGTGATAAGCTGATGCCCGCTTGGCCGCCTTCGACATGAGAAGTTCGCAAGGTCGGACTGATCGCGGCGCGGTTTGGCAGCGACCGCATAGACTGAATGCAGGAAGACGCATGAGCCGGGAATTCGTTGAACGCCGCAACAGTAGCTTCTATCTGCTCGGAAGTCGTGTGCCGTTAGCCCACATCGTGCGGGAATTTCAGCGCGGGGAATCCCCGGAGGCCATTCGGTCACACTATCCGGCACTAAGCCTGGAGCAGGTTTGTGGCGCGATCACCTTCTATCCGGGAAATCAGAAAGATGTGGAAGCCGACATCACGGAACGCGAGCGCGAAGAGGACGCTTTCACTACAGCCCACCCAACGCCTCCCGAAGTCAGGATGACGTTCGAGGGTCTGCGGCAGCAAAGCGTCTCGCGGCGAAGCTGACGGTTAGTCGGCTACCTGGCGGATGCCAGTCTCCGCGACGCGATTGTAACCGGGTGCCTGCGCCGTGAACCGGCAATCGACTTTCTTTCGGCCCATGAGGCCAGGCTGGAAGGAGTTCCCGATCCCAATGTGCTGGCCTTCGCTACGCAGGAGGGTCGGATTCCTGTCACTTCCGATCTGAGGACGATGCCCCGCCACTTCGGCGACTTCTTGAAGCGAACGGCCGGTGTGCGGGAGTTTTTCTCGTCAAACAGGGAGCGCCACTGGCCGATGTCGTTGAGGCTCTCGTGATGGTATGGGCCGCTTCGGCCGCAGACGAATGACCGAATCGGATCGTGGAAATTCCCCAACCGTAACCGGCGGCCGCTGCCCTTCAGCTACGAGGGGAATCGGCGGAACTCCGAAAAGCCCGGTGTCTTTCAATACGCTTCAGGCGCGACGGAAAGCGAAACCTGGTTTAATCTCGGGGCGGAGGCTCTCGATCATGAGCTCGGTTCGTTTCGCTCTCTTCCGCGTTGCTTTGCCCTCTCTGGCGTTCGCAGAGACCGTCTTTATCACTACCGGCGACATTTCGGGTGCTTACTCCCAATGCGCGAGCTGCGGGAACCCGGGGCAAGCGCTCTCAACTACCTTCAACGCCCGTGGGACCAGCGATATGGATGTCGGGCTCCTCAATACCGGCTTCGTCTACACGCCATCCACTCAGGGGGGCATCGCCTTGATCGATGCCTCGGTGGACAACTCGACCAGCCCCATATTCAACATTTCGGCGAATCTGCTCGCCTCGGACTTCGATCAGATCGCTCCCACCACCGGAGTCACGACATCGACCTCACACCCGAATTTCGCTGGCGACACAATGGAGTTCGGCCTCATTGTTTCAGATGGCTCGATCACCCTTCCGCTCTTCACTCAGACCATCATTTACAACAATCTGGCGATCGATCTGTTTCCTACGCCCGCGGCGCTTGCGGGTTTGGCGATTTTGAGGCACACGGCGTGACGCTTGGGAATGCAGCTTTTTTCGCGATTGTCGGGACAGCGCTGTGGACCATTCTCACGGCAGTCACCCTCGCGCGCGACATTTCGGGCGTTGCAGACGGAATTCTCCCGGCCGTCTCGCTGCTGTCAGCGATCATTCAGTTCCTCACTGCCCTGAGCCTTCTGTTGTTTTTTATCGCCTATCACAGGTCGCATCCATGAGTCGCATGCCGTGACTGGCGGCAGCGTCGCAGGATATGCGCGCAGTCCGTCACGGCTTCGGCTCGTCGGCAAGCTGGATCGGCCGGATCACATAGGGCGTCGCGACATAAGGCGGCACGAGGCTTTCGTGGCCTTCTTTATCGATGGTTTTCACGCCGACTACGACGTCGTCGATGCTCACTTCGCGAAGTGTGTACTCGGCATCGGGCGGCGCCAGCGCGAGGCTCGCTGCCGCAGCGGCATTCATGCGCGCGACATTCGCGGTATAGGTTGACGAGGTTTGTCGAAGGTGTCTTCGGCGGTGTGCCGCGCGCCGGGATTCCCGGCGGGCGTGGTGAAGCGGAGGCTTAAAATGATGGATTGGCGCGCCGTTGCAAAACGGGAGGCGAACACGGGATTGTACTATGACTTCGCCGGAGTTCGAGGAAGCGAGGCGGAGGGTGGGGACGCTGCCCATCAGCGCCATGCTGGCCTCGGCCGGGGGTTTTCTTACTGGAGACCAGCGTCCTGCTGGTGTTGAGTCTGCTGCCAGCCACGTGGTGAACGGGCAAAGTTACAACTCTACTCTTACGACGGGAAATCTTCGCACGCTGGCTGACGCCGCAGTCGTCTGGTTTCTCGAAGGCAAGAGCCGGGCGGCAGCTCAGGTGGTTCGGGACTTTTCGGTTATTTGCGCGGCATTTCTGGCGGGCGCGGTCGCCGGGGCCTATACCGTTCAAACGTTCGACAACCGCGCTCTCTGGTGCGATGTCATTTTGCTCACACTGGTCGCGATTCGTGTCCGGTCCCGTATGGGCTCGTCCGCAATTTTGCCGGACACAGCGGGGTCGACGGACGATTGCGTGCAGGAGATTCCCGTCTCCGGAAAAGACGCAGCGCTCGGGTCCTGAAAGACTTTCACGGAATCGAAAGGAATGAACATACATGGCACTAAACGTTGCAGACGTCATGTGGGAGATGCTTGAGAAAGCTGGAGTAAAACGATGCTACGGCATTGTCGGGGATGCTTTGAATCCGGTTATCGATGCGCTTCGCCGCAACGGGAATATCGAGTTCATTCACGTGCGTCACGAGGAATACGGGGTCTTCGCAGCCGTTGCCGATGCCTACCTGACCGGCAAACCCGTGGTGGTTTGCGGCACCGCCGGTCCGGGCGTAACGCACCTGTTCAACGGGCTGATGGACGCGCGGAAAGAGGGCGCCGCGATCATCGCCATCGCGGGAGACGTCGAAACCAGTCTGATGGATACCGCCGCTCTCGAGGAACTGAACCCATATAAATTCTTCGATACCGCGTGCCTCTACGTGGGGCGGGTGGTCAATCCGGAACAGGTGCGGGCAGTAGTCACGACGGCGATTCTGACCGCGGTTATCGACAGGGGGCCGACAGTGATATCGATGCCTGGCGATATCGCATCGGCAAAGGCGCCGGACGATGCCTCCCGGTCAGTCGCGATTCCCGCTCCGGCGGTGCTTCGCCCGGCGGATGCGGATCTCGACAGGCTGGCGGAACTGATCGAGGCCGCGGACAGCGTGGCGATTTTCGGCGGAGAGGGCTGCCGCGATGCGCGCGATGAGGTGCTCCAACTCGGGAGCAGGCTGAAGGCGCCGATCGGATATTCCTTCCGCGGCAAGCAATGGCTGGAGCACGATAATCCCAACGCCGTCGGGATGACCGGGCTTCTGGGCTACGGCGGAGCTTATAAGGCCATTCACGGCGCGGATCTGGTAATGCTGCTCGGCACCGACTTTCCATTTCCTGAGTTTCTGCCGGGCAAGGGCGTAAAGAAGGTCCAGATCGACAGCAACCCGAAACACATCGGACGGCGAACAGCCGTCGATCTGGGACTTGTGGGCGATATCAAGGCGACCGTTACCGCGCTGCTCACCAGAGTCCGCGATAAGACCGACACCCGCTTCCTCGAAAAATACGTCGCCGAGACGAACTCGTTCCACGAACTTCTGCAGCATTACGTTGAGAAAGGGCCGGGAATCAAGCCAATCCGTCCGGAATTCCTGGCGGCAACGCTAAGCGAGCTGGCAGCGGACGACGCGATGTTCTTCGTGGACACGGGGACGGCCTGCATCTGGGCTGCGCGGCACGTGAGGGGTGGGGCGAACAGGCGGATTTTCGGGTCGTTTTCATGGGCCTCCATGGCCAACGCCGCTCCCAACGCATTCGGCGCACAACTCGCATATCCGGGCCGTCAGACGATCGCCATGTGCGGCGACGGAGGGTTCACAATGCTCGGTCTCGGCGACCTGCTGACCCAGGTGCAGCGGAGGATGCCGGTGGTCCAGATCATCCTCAACAATGAATCGCTCGACTTCGTAAACATCGAGATGCAGGAAGCCGGCGTGGTACCGTACGGCGTCGGTTTCAAGAATCCGAATTTTGCCAAGGTCGCAGAGGCGATGGGCGCGAAGGGTATCCGCATCGAAGAGCCGGGCGATGTCAGGGAAGGGCTGGCAGCGGCGCTTGCACACAAGGACGGTCCAGTGGTAGTGGATGCGGTGGTCGATCCCTTCGCACTATCGTTGCCGTCGCACGTTCCCTGGCACGTCGCCGAAGGCTTCACCCTCAGCTTCGCCAAACAGGTGTGGAACGGAAAGATGGATTCGGTGATCAAGACGATTGAACGCAACGTCAAGCTGGTCTGAACTCCTGCCTGAGCGTTTTCATTCAGAGGCGCACAAGCCGTGATCGGCTGGCGGCCCGTGGTCCCGAGGCCGCCACCGGAACAGGCGCACCGATTCAGCGGGCTACCCGGTGGGCTACCCGTGTCGGAGCCAAGTAGAAAGTTCCTATTGCCGGCCAAGTAGAAAGTTCCGGTTTTAGGATTTGTTTTTCGATCCTCGTGGTATGTTCGCACAGCTTCGCTGGGGTCGCGCCCGGCGGAGTTGCCCAAAGCCGAGGCGACGGGGTTGGCTCCGAAGCAATCGGCGGGACTCCTCCTGTGACGCAATAATTTCCGGAGCGCCAGGAGGGGTCCGTTCGGCCGGGATCCATTGCTTTGGTGAAACTCCGGAGAGGAGGCTTTGGGCATAAGAAAAGCGCGCCTTCCAAATGGGTTTTCCGTTCAACTTTCGATCGTCTTCCACAGGGGCGGACTGGGGCGATCAAAGAAACCCTGCATCCACTGGCTGCGGCCGCCGGCGTTATGATCTTTGCGAACGGGTCGGCTTGGTTTCGGCGATGGCGGAACGGGCCGTGCGCCGCACTCAGCTATGCTCACGTAGGCGCCCTGATAGCGCGCTTTCAACTCACCATCGAGCCTGAGTTCAACGCGTATTCGTTGGTGCCGCATTCCCGCCCGCACCTGAGAGCGCGGGATCTGATAACGGCGTCCGGCGAAAGACAGCGTGTAGTCGTTGCCGATCACACGTTCCTCGACGTGACAAAGAATCGCAGCCAGATCCAGTTGCTCGGTCAGTGCCCGATGATGATTGGGAAACTCCGTCACCGGACGCGCGAAATGTTCGTTCCACTCAGGCCAGTACTCCGTCTCCAGAAACTTGTTGGCGTCTGAAAGAGTCGAGATCTTCGCCAGCCGCAGATGCTTGACCAGACGATCCTGAGCCGTTAAAAAACTGCGCTCAATCCGCCCCTTCGCTTGCGGCGAATACGCCAGAATGGAACCGATTCCCAGTTCCCGTAAAGCGCGGCCCAGCTGCGTCAGCCGATCCGCTTCGCGCCGCTGTTGCTCGGTTTCTCCGGCTCGCGGCGCCACAGTGAACATCGAATGGCGATCTGTGTACACATCCAACATCCGTCCATTCTTCTCCAGATATTCCCAGAGCACGCCCATGTTCTGCGGGGTCGCGTCGCTCTCCACGAACCGTCCCCAGCTCCAACTGGTGGCGTCGTCAATCATCCGCACCAGATAGCGCACCGGCCCTCTTCCTTCCATCCAGTCATGATCGGAAGTGTCCCACTGCACCAACTCGCCGAATCCGCTGCGGCGCGGCCGCCATCCATGCACCTCCAGCCGTGCCTGCGACTTGCTCTTCCATATCCCCGCGTCGATCATCCACCCACGCAGGGTCTCGTCGCTTACCTTGATCTTGTGACGCTTTGCCAGTTGCTCGCTGGCGAAGGTTGGCCCGAAATCGTGCCATTCCGGCTCTTTCAGAATGCGCAGAGCCTGTCTCCGCGTTTCTTCAGAAAACTTACGATTGGAGGGTCGCCCCCGCAACCCATGCACCACCACGGCGTCTCCCCTCTGCTCCATCCGCTTCAGCAACTTCCGAACCCAACGGTCGCTTACGCCGATCCTCTCCGCCGCCTCGCGCTGCGTGATCCTTCCCTCTTTTGCCTGCTTCAACCAATTCAACTCATCTCGTTCCGCCTGGCTCATCGCGATTCGTTCCATCCTTCAGCCTTACGGCTGTCAAGAGGAACTTTCTACTTTGGCCATTTAGGAACTTTTCACTTTGGCGCGACACCGGTGGGCTACCCGGCCGGTGGTCCCCGCCAGCTGTGATAAGCTGATGCGCGTGCGCCCGGAACGGGCCGGGGAACACGAAAAGGGAGGCTCTATGCAGCGTTGGATCCTGACTTCGATCTTCTTGTGCGCGGTGACCAGCGCATTTGCTCAGCAACCGGCTCCACAGCCCGGCGGTGGCGGGCGCGGCGCCGGCAGAGGGCCAGCGCCTCAGCCTGCGGTCCTGGTTTTCAAAGAGGCCTGGAAGAACGCCCCGGGCAATGTTCCGGTGACTCAGGATTTCGTTACCAACCCGGACCTGCTGCTGAATATCTACGGCACTGGCAAGGAAGATTTTGGCGTAACCAGCGAGGGAAACGTCCCTCATATCTGGACCGGTCTGTGCGCGACATCCTGCGCACTCACGCTCAGCAGTAAAGACAGCTTCGTCGATCTGACCGGCAAGGCGAAAATCCGCTGGTACACCAAGACTTCGGGATTTCATGAAGTTCGCCCCGTTTTGAAGCTCGCGGACGGAACCTTCCTCGTGGGCGACCACATCGACGCGAACACGGTCGACTATAAGGAAAGCGAGTTCTTTTTGTCCGAAGTGCGCTGGCTCAAGCTCGACATGCCCAAGGTGCAGACCAAAGGGACGCTGCTGGACAAGGTTGATCTGAGCAAAGTCGATGCGGTGGGTTTTGCCGATCTGACGCCCGGAAGCGGCCATGGCACCGGCGGGTACTCGGATGTCGGCTGGATCGAGGTTTACGGAAAACCGGTCAAACGCGACGCGCCGAGCGCGTCGAACTGACCGGCTGAACTACTTCCGCCGCACGGCTTTGGTCTCACCCTCCGCCGCCTCCATCAGGAGGTGGGTAGCGGGGCCATCGCCAACCACAAAATCCACCTCCGTGCCACTCTGCGAAAAGGCAGTCGGGGAGAGTGGGAACAACCGCTGTTTCCCTGTGCCGTCCTGATCCCAGTAGAGGATCCCGGCCGAGACGGTGATCTCGACGGAGTGCGACTTGCCCCAATCGTAGATTCCCACATAGCGGGCGAGGGTGGCGGCGGGTATGGCCGTCTCCGTGACTTGCGGGCCGCCTCGGGCATCCATGTGCCCCCGGTCCTTTTCGTTTTCGTTGCAGACGTATTCCAGCATCTCCGTGTCGACCGATATTTCCTGACTGAACGTGACGGTCCACGGTCTTGCGTAGGCCTTCGGATCGTCGAGCGTCATGCGAATTTCCATGTGTCCGAAGTCGATACGGTGGAAGCGCTCGGTGATGCGCAGGTCTTCGGAGTGCGGATGCCCGTCTCCATCCAGCCAGACCCGGGGCGTGTAACCGTTGCTTTCGACCACCAGGGTATCGCCGTCCCAATGTCCCACGGAGTAGCCCATCCAGCTCGGGTTGGGATTCCTTTCCAGTTGCCGGCCGTCCATGAAAATCTGGCGGGACGTCAGATCGTCGAAAAGAATCACGACGAGGGCCGGTGTCACGACGATCCTGAACTCGCGATAGGGGCCGGTCATGTTTGCGGGCCCTTGAGGCAGGCAGAGGGTGATCATGCTGTCCTTGCCGAATTCGCGCAGCCGCGCCTGATAGAGAGCATCGGCCCAGGGCAGCACATCTCCCGGTTTCAGATCCGCGGCGATGTTGTTGTTGTACCGGTCCGAGGGAGTGGACCACGTGCCGGAAAGGTCGGGTTTGCCATCTGCATGGCGCGGCGCGGGAGCGGTGAGATCCGGTTTTCCGTCCGCGGTTCGCGGAATGCCGGGAGTAGGCCGGTCCAGCCACTGGCTGCTGGCTGCCGTAGCCAGAAGGAAGATCAGCAGGGCGGGGCGCATAAGTTGGCCAGTGTAGCACCTGCCCCTGTCCCAACCTGGCTGCCGCCGGCCGACGGCTATTGCCGGTCGGGCACGCCTGGAACCGGATCAGAAGTGAACGCCGAGGAGGACTTCGGCCTGGTTGAGGTTCGAGATGCCCTGGAAATCAGGCGAGCCGAGGTGGCTGTAGCGCAATTCGGCGCTCAGCCGCATGAAGGGGATTTTGACGTCAACGCCGCCGCCCAGCACGACGCTCGCGTTCGAGCGCCGGAGCAGTGTGCCAGGCCCGGAGGTGATGTTCTGCGCCGCCGAAGAAATGTCGGCCAGGTGATCGAACGCCACGCCGGCTTCGACGAAGGGCTTCAGGACAGGGGTCTTGAAACGATATTGCAGCAGGAAGGGAAAGTTCCAGTCCATCGCGGAGACGGTGTAGGAGCCGTTGCCGCTGAGTGTGACGGTGGTGGTCGAAAAGCTGTACGGGCGATAGAGGGCGTCCGCCTCGAAGCGCAGGTTCAGCGGCAGATTGATCTGAATCGACGGCCCGATGGTGAAGTTCGTGCTCCTCGGCAGGAAGGCGAGATTGTTCTGATTCACCGAGCTCACCACGTCGGTAAAGGGCGCGCCGCCGATCGCCCCGACGGAAATGTTCTGCGCGCTCGCCGAGACCGCCCAGAACGCGCCCAGCAGAAAAATCCTTCTCAGGTCAAAAACAGTCGGCATTCATTCTCCCATGATGTGCAGCAGGATGTCGCGAATCTGCGGATCGGTGCGATGCTCGAAGACATAGATCGCCTGCCAGGTTCCGAGGCCGATCGATCCGCCGCTGGACCGGGAATCGAAAGGCTGGTCGAAGTGAGGGCGGCGCGGATGTGCGAAGGCATGTCGTCGACTGCCTTCGGTGGTGTGACGAAACCACGGCGTGTTTTCCGGAACCAGGCGCTCGAAGAATTCGGCGAGGTCGCGGCGCACGTCGGGATCGGCATTTTCCTGAATCGTCAAGAGATGCTGACGTATGCCGGATGAAAACGGTTAGCAGGCCGTTTTGAATTTGCTGCGCGGCGATCCATTTCCGAATGTCGCGGGTGATGTCGTAGAAGCCTTTGCCGCGCGTCGATACGCTCAGGTCGCCCTGCGCCTGCTTCACGCGGGCCGATCACTCAACGGTGACGCTCTTGGCGAGGTTGCGCGGCTGATCGACATCGCAGCCGCGCCGTACCGCGATGTGATACGCGAGCAACTGCAGCGGCACGATCTCGAGGATCGGGGTGAGCAGATCGGGCGCGCCGGGGATTTCGATGACGTCGTCGGCGACCTTGCGGACTTCGGTATCGCCTTCCGTGACGATCGGCCAGCACCTTGCCCTCGCGCGCTTTGACTTCCTGAATGTTCGAGAGCGTTTTCTCGTAGAGGATCATGCTCTCTTTGCTCGGTGGGGTCATGCGTGGCGAGCACGACGACCGGGAGATTTTCATCGATCAGCGCATTCGGTCCGTGCTTCATCTCGCCCGCGGGATAGCCTTCCGCGTGGATGTAGGAAATTTCCTTCAGCTTCAGCGCGCCTTCGAGCGCGATGGGGAAATGAATGCCGCGGCCGAGATAGAGAAAATCGTTGGCGCGGAAAAGCTTGCGGGCGAGGTCTTCGTACTGCCGGTCGTTGGCCAGAATGGTTTCGAGCTTGCCGGGAATGCGCACCAGTTCATGCACGAAAGTGCGGGCGCAATCCTCGTCCCAGATGCCCGCGGATTTCGGCGAGATAGAGGGCGAGAATGGCCAGCGCCGTGAGCTGGCAGGTGAAGGCTTTGGTGGAGGCGACGCCGATTTCCGGTCCGGCGTGCGTGTAGATGGTGCCCGAAGCCTCGCGGGTGATCATGGACCCGACCACGTTGCAGATGGCGAGCGTCTTCGAACCCTTGCGCTTGGCTTCCCATTGCGCGGCGCGGGTATCGGCGGTCTCGCCGGATTGCGAGATGACGACGGTGAGAACGTCGGAAGAAACGATGGGATCGCGATAGCGGAACTCGCTGCCGTAATCCACTTCGACCGGGATGCGGGCGAGCTTTTCGATCATGAACTTGCCCGCGAGCGCGGCGTGCCAGCTGGTGCCGCAGGCGATGATTTTGACCTGACTGGAAGGCCTGGAACTGCGCGGGCGTGATATCCATCTCATCGAGGAAGATGCGGCCGCTTTCCTGACCGACGCGGCCGAGAGTGGTGTCGCGGATGGCGCGCGGCTGCTCAAAGATTTCCTTGAGCATGAAGTGCTTGTAGCCGCCCTTTTCCGCCATGATGGGGTCCCAGAGAACGTGCTGGACCTGGCGGTTGACGGGGCGGCCGTCGAAGTCGCAGAGCTGCACGCCGTCCGGCGTGAGAATGGCCATGTCGCCATCGGCGAGGAAGAACATGTCGCGCGTGTGGCTGAGGATGGCGGGAACGTCGGACGCGACGAAGTATTCGCCTTTGCCGAGGCCGATCACGACGGGAGGGCCTTCGCGGGCGGCGACGATCTTGTTGGGATCGTTGCGGTCGAGGACGGCAAGCGCGAATACGCCGCTGAGTTGCTTCACGGCGCAGCGGACCGCGCTTTCCAGATTGCCTTCGAAATATTTTTCGACGAGATGCGCGATGACTTCGGTGTCGGTTTCGGTCTTGAAGGTGTGGCCTTCCTTCTGCAACTGCTCTTTCAGCGGAAGGAAGTTTTCCACGATGCCGTTGTGAACGACGACGATATCGCCGGAGCAGTCGCGGTGCGGATGGGCGTTCTCTTCGCTGGGGCGGCCGTGCGTGGCCCAGCGGGTGTGGCCGATGCCGTAGTTGCCTTCGACGGGATCGAGGCGGAGCACGTCTTCGAGATTGCGGAGTTTGCCCGATGCGCGGCGGACACCGAGGGTTTTGTCGTCACAGTAGACGGCGAGACCCGCCGAATCATACCCGCGGTATTCGAGCCGTTTCAGGCCGTCCATGATGATGGGGACGGCGCGTTGGGAGCCTACATAACCCACGATTCCGCACATGATTTCATTGTACGGAATGAGGGGTTGGCTCGCTTGATTGCTCCACTCATTCCGGCGTTAGGATGATGGTCGCGCCAGTTGCTGGTTTTGACGCCGGCTTTATTCGGGTTAATGCTGACACTCGCAATGCAATTGGGTGCGTCTATGATGTCCGCGGCAAGGAAGCGCCGGAACTCGATACGAGAGATCCGGTATTCATAGCGTCCGGCGTTGACCGTGCCGATGTCATCGTAGCGGAAGTCTTCAAAGTCGGCTCGTTCTACCTCTGGTTGGACGGATGGCACTATCGCGGGATTTTACACGTCAATGACGTCGCCGATGGCGACCATGACAAACCCCCCAATCCCGTTTCGATGGGTGGAGAAGTTCGGAAACAGCTGCCTGATCTGCGATCGGATAAGCCAATTTCGATGGCAAGTCGGGAATTTGGCTACTGAAGAAAACGAACGGGATCCTGCGTTTTTCCGGAACATCCGCCACGTTCTGTGGAGGCCCATTGTCTCTTGACACACGAGTCACGGTTGAAGAAGCGACCCGGAGAAGGAAGACGCAGTGAAATACGATTCTCCCGTTCCGGGCCA
This sequence comes from Terriglobia bacterium, assembly GCA_963764845.1. Lineage (GTDB taxonomy): Bacteria > Acidobacteriota > Terriglobia > Bryobacterales > Bryobacteraceae > BOG-234. The sequence goes on from CAVXUE010000006.1 coordinate 528,377, forward strand.
GATCATGACCCTCGGCGAATTCTGTGCAACCATGAATTGAGAGACAGCAGCGATGCCGACCGCCACCATCACCCTGGATGCGACTCTTGAAGGACCGCCTCGAAGATCTGGCCAGCCAAACGGGCCAGACAGTCGATGACTTCGCGGAAGCTGTCCTGCGGCGAATAGCGGAGGCCGATGTCCGCTTCGACCGCGGAGTCCCGGTCTTTCGACCCCGCCCTGGCGCACCGGTACTTACCGTTGAAAACGTAGACCGGCTTGAACGCGACGAGGCGCAGGACGCGGTTTGGCCAGTCTCCTCGACGTGAATGTGCTGGTCGCCCTTTTTCATACCTGAGCACCAGCATCATTCCCTGGCACTGGATTGGTTTTCGCGGAATGCTGTAACCGAAGGCTGGGCTACCTGTACGGTCACGGAATTGGGTGTGATTCGGGTCTGCGCGCAATTACCTGGGGGCGGCTGGCAGCCGGAAGCCACGGCGGATCGTCTGCTCGTTTTGACCGTTTCCAGCCGAGGCCACAAATGGTGGCCGGATGCTGTGTCGCCCGCGGTGCTGCCCGAAGTGCGGTCGGCAGTCGCCGGAAACAGGTGACAGATCGTTATCTACTCGGCTTGGCCCGCCGAAACAGCGGCCGCATCGTCACATTCGATCGCGCATTGACGAACGCTGGCGGCGGCGACGTCATCTGCCTGCTGAGCGGCTAATCAGGAGGATGCATCGCTGCGATCTGCCGCGCCATGGCTCGCACGCTGGCCGGGCCGTTGTAAAGCCCGGGATGCGGGTCCAAAGCCGGTAGAATCCGGTTGCGACTGAAACTCGCCTGAAGCGAGTGGCGCTCGCACTCTTGCGTGCCGTGTCGATACTCGTATCGACACCCGGTGCCCAGGTAAAAAGAAGCGTCGAGAGAGTCTCGACGCGGCACGCTGAGAGCGTACGCCACGAATGCACACAGCTTCCGAAAAACAAAGGTGAAACTTGCTCAAAGCTGACCGGCTGAAAGCCGGTGGGCTTAGACCCGGGGATGGATACTAAATTTGTGGAAACGCATGCCTCAATCCGGGGGAGGAACGCCTGGCGAACCTGATCTTAAGAGGCTGGCGGGGAACCACGGGACAGTCGTGCAGGGCAACGGGTGGCGAAGGGATCATTCGACGCGACGGCGAACGTATTGTCGATTCGCTCCGACCACTACATTCCTGGAGATGCTCATTGCTGTATCCCGGCCGTTTCCAGACTGGCATTCGAAGCGAACTTTCTGAGCACGGCATGCTCGAAGGAAAGACACTGCCTCAACGCTGATCTTCGCGTGCGACGACTGTCCTAGCCGAGCATTTCGATGCGATAGTCTTCGATGACCGGATTGCTCAGAACATCGCGCGCAATGGCGTCGAGATCCTCGCCCGGCTGCATCGTGATCTCGAAATACTTGCCCTGGCGGACATCCTCGATGCCGCCATGGCCGAGGCCGTTGAGCGCCGCGCGAATGGTCTGCCCCTGCGGATCGAGAACCGATGGCTTGAATGTCACGTACACGCGGGCTTTCATTCCTTCCATTCTAGAATCAATCGAAGAGATTCGTCCTGCCGATCGGCCGCTTTTTCGGTCCCGCGCTTCGGCTTTTGCGGCTGCGAAAATCCGCGCATCAGCGCCAGCATCTGTACGTGGTGCGTATGAATATCGCAAAGGGCCGCGCACTTGTCGCAGCCGGCTTTGATCGCGCCGCGTCCATCGATGTAGGGGTCAAAGCGGGGATGCCGCGAACATTTTCCCCGCCAGCGCACGGTGCCGATCTTGAGCATCCGTATTATTATCGCCAGGCGTTTATCGCCGGGCGTTCATCGGCGGACAATGCCCTTGAAGGCATCGTCGATCGACACGTTGTGATTGGCCAGGGTCAACCCGACGGCGCGTTCGTATTGCACTTTGGCTTTGGCGTATGCGTCCAGTGCCGCCACTTCGGTGGAACGCGCCTGCGCCACGTAGCTCTGATACTGGATGACCAGGAAGTTGGTGGAGAGGCCCACGTCGAACTTCTCCTGCTCGATGGCGAGAGATTCCACCTGCAGCTTTGTCGTCTCGGTGGCCGCTTCATAGGCGGCGCGGGTGCGCTGCAGGGCGATCAGCGCGTCTTCCACTTCGGCGCGGATCTGGTTCTCGAGCTGCTTTGTCCGGACTTGAGTCTGGCGGACCTGCAATTCATCGCGCGCCACATCGGACTGAGCAACGCGGTTGCGCACGGGCAGGGTGAGGTTGATGCCGACGCTGACGGTTGGATATTGTCCGGTGAAAATCTGACCGAGAACGGTGCCGTAATTGCCCGCGGCGCCGGGGTAGGGCCCTGTCAGAGACGACACCACGGATTGCTCGAGGAAGGGGTTCACCGCTCCCGCGAGACCGCTGCTCTGGAAATTGCCCACGAGATCGAGCTCGGGCAGCAGCTCGTTTTTCGTGCCTTTCAGATTGATTTCGGTATTGGTCAGCTGGAGCCTGGCGGCCTGATACTCGGGGCGGTTCTGCAGCGCGAGAGCGACGATTTCGGCCGGAGTCTGAGTGGGCAGCGGTTCGAGCGCGAGGGTATCGGTGGGGACGATGCGCGCGTCATGAACGGCGGGATCGCCGCCCCAGTTGCGCGTGAGAACGTTCTTGAGGATGAGCTCCTGCTGGCGGACGTAGCCTTCGGCGTTGATCAGATCCTGCTGCGCCGTCGCTACCTGCGCCTGGGCGCGGGTGGCTTCGATGGGCGCGAGCGTACCCTGGTCAACCTTGTTCCTGTTGTCTTCGAGAAGCCGCTGCGCGGTGGCCAGCGTTTCCGCTTTCACGCGTTGATCGGCGATCAGGCTTACGAGATCGTCGTAGAGCCGGATGACGCCGGAGATGGTGCTGATGACCTGCTGCTGAAAGACGAAGTCGGAAATCTTCTCGCTGTTCTTCGCGATGCGGATGAAGCGGCGGTTCAGATCGGAGCCGAAGCCGCGCAGCAGCGGCTGCGTGACCGTAATCCCGAGACTGGAGAGCGAGTACGGCTGCAGCAGATTCGCGATCGAATTCTGCGCCTGGAACTGGTTCTGAAAGCCGGCGGAGATCTGCGTGCCAGGGCTGAAGCCCTGCAGATATCCGACGTTGCCGGTGAAAAAGTTTGAGGTGAGACTGGAGGTGCCGGTGGTCTCGGGGCCGGCTTCAGGAGTATTCGTACGTCCCCCGACCAGCTGCGCCGTGAGAGCCGGATCGTACATCGGGAGGGCCGGGCCGCCGGCGAAAGGAAAGGTTCCGGTTACGTCGAGGTTGTTCTGCGATTCGGCAATGAAGCCGGTATCGGTAACGGTGACGGAAACGCTGGACTGCGGCGTGGTTCCGGTAGCGGCGTTCGTCAGCAGAGGGCTTCCGCTGGGGCCGCCGATGCCCGCCGGAGACTCGTTCACGATCAGCGGAACACCGCGCAGCGTGCCGCCGCCCTGCGCGCGGACGGTGTCGTTCGACGCCATGCGAACGCCGTAACGCTCCAGTTCGAGATCGAGATTGTTTTCGAGCGCGATGGCGATGGCATCTTCGAGTGAGAGCAAGAGTTGACCGCCGCGGATGAGATTGCCGACGCGGGGCGAATCGGTCATCACGGAATCGGAGACGGAGCCGGGCCGGAACTCCCTGCGCGGGAAGCCGGTGTTCAGGGTGACCTTCGGCGTGCGGTCGATCGCGTTTTGAGCAAAAACCGGCGGGATACGGAGACAACACAGAAGGATGATTACGGCCGGGGCCGTCCAGGTATGTTTCATTGTTCTTTTCGCTCCCTGCGTTCGCGGATGAAGTTGGAATCGCCCGGACGGGCGATGGCGGAGTGGGCAGAGCTCAACCAAGTATAAAGGATGATTATTCGGTGGGCCGAGTTACGCGGAATAATCGGAGAAAATTGACCGGGAAACTGCACGGAAGCATTGATATCTGTAAGATGAAAGGGATGAATTTACGTCGCGCGCGCCGGTTTTCGGGGATTGCGGCGGCGTTGTGCTCCGTGGCGCTGCTCTCCGCCCAGGTCATCGAATACGAAGTGGCCGGCGTAAAATATCAGACGCTCAGCCGCCAGGGTCTGACCGTGATCATGACGCGCATGGCGAACCACGTGGCGGGTTTCGCGCTGGTGCAGATTTCGATTTCGAACGGGTCGGACCACTACTGGACCATCGCGCCCGAGGATTTTGCCTACGTCAAGCCCGAGATCAGCATCTCGGGCATCTCGGCCGACCAGGTGGTCAACGTACTCCTCGACAAAGGCTCGCATGCCGACGTAGTGAAGCTCGTAACCTCGTACGAGAATACGCTCTATGCCATTCCGCATATGCGCTCGACCAACGGATACGAGCAGCGCCGCGAAGGATCGATGACCTACGGGATCAATGCGAAGCTGAAGGCCGCGGCGACCGCTTCGGCGATCGCGCTGGCGCAGACGCGGCTGGCGCCGGGGCAATCGACGGACGGGTCGGTCTTCATCCCTCTGCGCGAGGTGAAGACGCTCACCGGCGGCCGGCTGGTCTTTCATTCGAACGGGGAAACGTTCGAGTTCAATCCCGATTAGTCTGACCGCCTGGCTCTGCTACTATCAGGACAGACTTTCGGATGTGCCTCCATGCCTCAGAAAATTTCGGAGTTGCCCGCGCACCCTGGGAGAGCTGCGCGTTAGCGCCTTTCCCGAAAATCTTCTGGCGCGCCGCAGCGTGAAAGACGAACTGCGCGCAAATCTGATCTGCAAACTGCAACGCCGGGAAGAGCTCTTCCCCGGCATCGTCGGATATGAAGACAGCGTTGTTCCGCAGGTGGTAAACGCGCATTCTTTCCCGGCATAATTTCATCCTGCTGGGATTGCGCGGCCAGGCGAAAACGCGCCTGATCCGCATGCTGACCACGCTGCTCGATCCGTGGATGCCCTACGTCGCGGGTTGCGAGATTCACGACAACCCCTACGCCCCGATCTGCCGGCGCTGCAAGGTGCTGATCGCGGAGAAGGGCGACGCGACGCCCATCGCGTATCTCACGGCCGACCAGCGTTACGTGGAGAAGCTGGCGACGCCGGACGTCACCATCGCGGACATGATCGGCGACATCGATCCGATCAAGGCGGCGCGGCGCGGGCAGGATATTTCCGACGAGCTGACCGTGCACTACGGGCTGATTCCGCGGGCGAACCGGGGCATCTTCGCGATCAATGAACTGCCCGATCTCGCGGGGAAGATTCAGGTCGGCTTGTTCAACATCATGCAGGAAGGCGATGTGCAGATCAAGGGCTACCCGGTCCGCCTGCCGCTCGATCTGCTGCTGGTGTTCACGGCCAACCCGGAGGATTACACGGCGCGCGGCAAGATCATCACGCCGCTCAAGGATCGCATCGGCAGCGAGATCCGCACGCATTATCCGGCGACGCTCGAACACGGCATCGAGATCACGCAGGCCGAAGCGTGGCTCGACCGGCAGGCAGGCGTTGAAGTGCGCCTGCCGAGTTACATCGCCGAGATCATCGAGCAACTGGCGTTTTCGGCGCGGGAAGACAAGCGGGTCGACAAGCGTTCCGGCGTTTCGCAGCGGCTGCCGATCTCGGTGACGGAGAACGTGGTTTCGAACGCCGAGCGGCGCGCGATCGAGAACGGCGAAACGGTGGCCGTGCCGCGCGTGCTCGATATTTACGCCGCGCTGCCCGCGATCACCGGCAAGATCGAGCTGGAGTACGAGGGCGAATTGAAGGGCGGCGACGCCGTGAGCCGGGAGCTGATCCGGGCCGCCGTGGGGAAGGTTTACGACCGCTATTTCGAAGGCGTGAACATGCAGCCGGTCGTGCAGTGGTTCGATATCGGCGGGAATCTGAAGCTCGGCGAGGACGTGCACGCGGCGGAAGTGGTCGCGGCAACTGAACGGGATTCAGGGTTTGATGGAAAAGACGCGGGCGCTGGGGCTGACCGCGAACGAGCCGGATGCGGTGCGGGCTTCGGCGGGGGAGTTCATTCTGGAAGGGCTGCATGCGCATCGGAGGATCAGCCGGTCGGAAGAGCGCGGGTTTGCGGCGGAAGAGCGGAAACGCTCCGGCGCAGGAACCGGAAGAGAGTCCGAGAGCGCGGCAGCGGCGTCAGTTTAATTAACCGGGGACCTTGTTAACGGGCTGACCATGAAGTGGGTCAAGTTTTCCAAATATAACGGGGACGATTTCGGGATCGATGCGCAAGGATCTGATGCAGGCGCTGGCCGATTTTTTTCTGCAAAGCGGTTTCAATAATCCGTACATGCAGTTCTCGGAGTGGAATCAGCAGTCCCTCGAAGACCTGAAACAGGCCATTCAGAAGGCGCTCGAAAGCGGGCAGCTTTTCCCCAACGACCAGATGCAGCAGATGCTGGAGAAGCTGTCGGCGATGTCGCCGGAACAGCTGGACCAGCTGCTCGAGAATCTGGTGCAGAAGCTCGAAGCCGAAGGCCATATCTCGACCGATCAGGATGCGGAGTCGGATCCCGGGACAGGGCGGCGGGCAGGGCAGGGATGCGCAGGCGCGGTTCGAAGTCACCGATAAATCGCTCGATTTTCTGGGCTTCAAGACACTGAAGGATCTGCTGGGGTCGCTGGGCAAGTCGAGCTTCGGCCGGCACGACACGCGCGATCTGGCGACGGGAATCGAATCGTCGGGTTCGTCGAAGCAGTACGAGTTCGGCGACACGATGAACCTCGATATCAGCGAGACGCTGTTTTCGGCGGTGCGGCGCGAAGGGGTGAAGGTTCCGATCGATCTGGAGTATTCGGATCTGCACGTCCATCAGTGCGAATACCAGAGCTCATGCGCGACGGTGCTGATGCTCGATTGCAGCCACAGCATGATTCTGTACGGCGAGGACCGCTTCACGCCGGCGAAGCGGGTCGCAATGGCGCTGGCGCATCTGATTCGCACGCAGTATCCGGGCGACAGCCTGCGCTGCGTGCTGTTTCACGATTCCGCCGAGGAACTGCAGATCAGCCAGCTGGCGCGGGTGCAGGTGGGGCCGTATTACACGAATACGCGCGACGGTCTGATTCTGGCGCAGCGGCTGCTGCAGCAGGAACGCAAGGACATGAAGCAGATCGTGATGATCACGGACGGCAAGCCTTCCGCGCTGACGCTGGAAGACGGGCGGACGTACCGGAACGCGTTCGGGCTCGATCCGCTGGTGATCAGCCGGACGCTCGAAGAAGTGAACCGGTGCAAGAAGCAGGGGATCATCATCAATACCTTCATGCTGGCGAGCGATTACGGGCTGAGTCAGTTTCATCCAGAAGGTTACGGAGTTGTGCCGGGGGAAGGCTTATTTCACGACGCCGCACACGCTGGGGCAGTATCTGCTGATGGATTACATGAACCGCAAGACGCGCACGGTGCATTAAATCAGGCTACGTCCCACGGATTCAGAAGCGCCGCGCCCAGCCCGGCGAAGTCCTTAACGTTGCGGGTAACGATGGTGAGCTTATGGTGGAGCGCGGTTGCCACGATCAGACCGTCGGCGACCTTGACCTGTCTCCCCTGCAGTCGGTACTCCCCGGAAAGGATTCCCCAGCTCTCCGCAATCGGAGCTGTCACCGGCAGAATGCGGCCTTCAAACCACGGTCGCAAAGTACCATCGAGCCACTCCTGTAAACCGTCCCGGCGCTTGCTCACTGGCAGAACCGTGATGCCTTTGAGGATTTCGCCCAACGAGATCACACTGAAATACAGTTCTTCGTCGTTCGCCTCGTCGAGCCAACGCTCGACTTGGGGCGCGGATTTTTCGTGAGTTCCGAAGGGATGTTCGTGTCCAGAAGAAATCCGCTCATAGCATAACGTCGCGGCCGTAGTCGGATTCTCGCTCAAAATCGATGTCGAGGCCCTTGAACGGGGAATCCGCGAACAGTTGTGCGAGGCTTTTCCGGCCAGCAGGGCGAGGGCGGAGCGGAGCCGCGGCAGACGTTTCGGGTGAAGGGGAAGATTTCAGGGCCAGAATGATGACATCTTCGGGGTCTTTGAATCCACCAGCACTCATCCGTCGACGGATGATGGCTTCGGCTTCCGGACTGTGAATTTCGATCATCATGGGCATTTTCCCCCTCGTCTCAATTATCCGCCAACCATACTTGAAGAATCGGCGCCGGGCGGTAATCCGCTAAATCTGCGTGGCCGTGGATTCTGAACGGCGACGTGAACATTCTGTTCCATCTTCGTGCAGAAATACCTCGTCCAGTGGTCTGCGAATATCAGACTGAGGTTTCGGAGGAGCTAGACCGAGATATCGCCAGCCGTGCGATATAGCCGTCTTGTTTCCGCAGACAGGGCAGGGGCGCGCGTTCCATACAGTCTCCCATTTTTCGTAGCCCATTTCTTGCGCCATAAAGAGATCCTAACGCAAACAAGGTCGGTATTAGATTTGCCCTTTGAAGCGGGAGTCATGCCGCGAAGGAGATCGAGTACATCCCAGGCTCAGTCCGCGATCCCGACTGCCATCGCAGCCCGGTTACACTCAAGGCGAGGCCTCTTTGATGACGATCAAGAAGCGTAGGCGAGGAGAGGAAACTTGCGAATCGTGCGGTAAAGTCTCGGGGAAGTGCATCCATGTTCCAATATGCCTGGGTTGCCTCAAGGGTTTTTCGCAGAAGCAGGCTATGGATTTGAGGCGCGAACTCAATCCGCAACCGCCAGTTCCTCCCGAGCCGCAGAGGGTATGCCCCCACTGCGACGCGCGGATTCGGAGGAATGTGAGCCTCGCGTCCCATCTGAGCAACTGCAAGAGCAGGCCGCGCCTCATGCGCCGCCGCACCCAACCGCCAGCCACACAGATTTAGAGGGCTACCCGCCGGGCAAATTGCCCGGTATCATCAGCGAGAGCGGCGTCATTGTTCTGTCATTTCAGCGTGAGAAACTCGGGCGATGAAACTTTCGCGGCGTGCGTTTACGATAGCGGCACTGGCCTCCGCCTCATCCCTTATGGCAGATAACCGGCGCATTCTGGTGCACGGACATCGCGGCGCGCGCGCGCGGCGGCCCGAAAACACACTTCCGGCGTTCCGCTACGCAATCGAGCAGGGCGTGGACGTTCTCGAACTCGATGTCGCGGTCACGAAAGACAACGTGCCTGTGGTTTCGCACGATCCGCTGATCAACGCGACCATTTGTTCCGGGCCCGAAGACCGGGATTCCGATTCACACACTCACGCTCGCGGAACTGCAAGGAATACGATTGCGGCGCGAAGCAGAACCCGCTGTTCGCGACGCAGGTTCCGGTGCCGGGCACCCGCGTGCCGACGCTCGACGAAGTATTCGATCTGAGCCGCGGGAACCACGGTTCAATTCAACGTGGAGACGAAGATTTTCGCCGACCATCCGGAATACACGCCAGGCCCCGAAGCCCTTTACGCAACTGATTCTGGACCTGGTGAGGAAACATGGGATCGAGCAGCGGGTGATCCTGCAGAGCTTCGATCCGCGAACTCTGCGCGTGATGAAGAAGCTCGATCCCTCAATCCGGCGCGCGGCGCTGTTCGAAGTCGAGAGGGAATGGCCGGAGGTGGCGCGCGAGTTTGAGGCGACTCATATGAGTCCGCTTTATTCGCTGGTCACGAAGGAGCGGGTTCGTGGGCGCATTCCGGCCGGCCTCGAAGTGGTCCCGTGGACGGTCAACAAGCCGGAAGATTGGGCGAAAACTGGCGGACGATGGCGTGGACGCAATTATCTCGGACGACCCGGCAGTTCCTGATCGCATGGCTGAAGGGGAAAGGGTTGAGATAGAACCCCATACTGTGGAATCAATCGCCATGCGCGTCGATATAGTGCACGGCAGTGGCCAGATTCTCTTGTTGCAAACAATAGCGTGTTAGTGCTTCAGCGGTGACATTCTGTCACCTCTTGTTACTTTTTGTCCGGCAGCGCGAACACGTAGAGCGCGTTTCCGTACGACGGATAATGCACCTCCGGGCTCGAGCACGGTCGGCACCATGCGCGGGCTTCCGCCGCCCAGGCCTGTCGAAACGGCAACATACTGTTTGCCGCCGACGCTGAACGTCAGCGGAAAGCCCTGGACCGATGTTCCGAGGCGCGTCTCCCAGAGCGTCTTGCCGGTTTTCACGTCGACGGCGCGGAAACGTCCGGTCCATGTCGCCGACAAACGCGACGCCGCCGGCGGTGGAAAGCACCGCCGTCATGAACGGCGCGTGCTGCCGGATCTGCCCAGAGTTCCTTCAGCGTCCGGACGTCATAGGCGGCGAGTTTGCCGACGTTGCCGTTCCGATCCGGGCGACTGATAGAAGCGCCGCGTCGCTCCGCCGGCGCTGCCGCCGCCCTCCACCAGATCGATCTTCTGCGCGTTCATTTCCTGGCAGCTTTCCCGGACCGGAATGATGAGCGCGTTGGCGCCCGGGTTATAGCTCATCGCGTGCCAGTTGTGGCCGCCTTCGGAGGTGGGGCAGCTCTGGATCCACTCGCCGACCTGCTGCTCGACAATGTCGTTGCGGTAATGCGGCTCGCCGGTCATGCGGATCGAAGGAATCGTAGATATTCTGGAAGACCGTTTCCTTGTGGCCGAGGTATTTGCCGGTCTTGCGGTCGTTCTTCCAGAGAACGCCGGCCTTGCCCGCGCTGAAGACCAGTTTCTGGCCGTTATCGTCGACCAGCACGCGCTCGAACACTTCATCCAGATCGAGCGATTCGCCGGGCGCGTGATTGTAATACCAGGCCAGCTTGCCGGTATCGGCATCGAGCGCCACGGTGGAGTTCGCGTAGGCGGTCGCGCCATTGCCCGACTGGCGGCTGGCGCGCATCCAGGGCTTGGATTGCGCCACGCCCCAGTAAGTCAGATTCAGATCGGGATCGTAGCTGCCCGTGATCCAGGTGTCGCCGCCGGCGCGGAACAGGTTCGAAAGCTTGCCCCAGGAATCGCCGCCCGGCTCGCCGTCTTTGGCGATGGTGTAGAACTTCCAGACCAGCTTGCCGGTCTGCGGCATCATAGGCGCTGATGAAGCACTTCTCTTCGCGGTATTGATCGCACAGCGATCCGCCCAGCCCCTGGATCAGCTTGCCCTTGATGAGCAATCGGGCCGCTGCTGGTGCTGTAGCTGCCGTTGGTGCGATCGCCGATCACGGTGTCCCAGACGTTCTTGCCGGTGCGCGCGTCGAGCGCGTAGATGTGCGCGTCGCCGGTGGTGACGTAAACCTTGTCGTCGTAGATGCGAGATGCCGCGCTGCGAGTTGCCGGTGGCCGCTGTGCCGATGCGGTTCTCCCAGATCAATTCGCCCGTTGCGGCGTCGAGAGCCTGCACGATGTTGCCGGGATTGTTGACGAACATCAGTCCGTTGTGGACCAGCGGCGCGGGCTGATTGGTGCCTTCGTTCATCGCCCAGACCCACTGCAGCTGCAGATCCTTCACGTTGCCGTGGTGATCTGGTTCAGCGTGCTGTAATTGTTGGCGTGATAATCGTGGCGGATCATCAGCCAGTCGTTGGGATCGGGATTGCGCAGCATGGCGTCGGTGACCGGCGTGTAGTTCTTCACTTCGCCCGGGACATCGTCAGACCGCGCGGTGTTGCGGGAACGGGCGCTTCGGCGCGTCCGCCCAGCGGCGCCGGCGCCGGCGCCCCGCTGCCGCCTCTGCGCGCCTCGCCCGGCCACGCCCGGCCGCCTGGAGCGATCTGAGCGCGCAGTTGTCCGGTGGCGATGGAGCGGATGCCGACACTGTCGTCGCGGCCGTCAGCGGCTGGTCGCCGGCGCGCGCGCCGTTCGAATCCAGGATGAACGCGGCGATGTTGAGATAGGTCGCTTCGCCGAGGCCGCCCGCGATTTCCCGGCGGCATGGAGCCTTGCATGAAGCCGACCAGATCGCTGGTGGTGCGACCGCCCCAACTGCCCATGAAGAGGCTGCCGGCGAGCTGCGGACGCGTCGTTGCGGCCGCCGAGATCGGCGCCATGGCATCCGGCGCAGTTCGCCTGATAGGCCGTGCGCCCGGCAGTCGGCCTGCGCCGCGGTGAACGGGGCCGGTGGCGGCGGGTTGCTGGCCGGTCAGGATGCCGGCGAGCGGCTGCCGACGGCGCATGCCGCGATGACGATCAGAACGGGTTTTTTCTGAATCGACATGGAACGAATCTCCTACTGCAATAACCAGCCCCACAGGACACCGTCCGGGGCTTTCTCGCTGTGAATCACGACGTAGAGGCCGCCTTTGTGCAGGCTTGTCATTTGTTGAGGCGTGAGGTCGACCGATCCGGTGATCATGCCCGACATGGCCTTCGAGATGGTGAGATCCGCGATGGCGGGGCCGCGCACGCCGGCTGCGACCGCGCTGTGCAGGTTGGCGCTGGTGGCGGGCGCGACGAGACCCTCGAACGATCCGGTGATGGTCAGTTTCGTGCCCTCGAGTGACGGCCGTGGCCGATGCCCGAGCCGGCGAGCGCGGCGCGCGTGCGGGCGTCGGCCGGCGTCGCGGTGAGCCGGGCTTTGAAAGTTTCTTTGCGTTTGCGCCGCGAGCGAAAGCGCGAAGCGCGGCGAGAGCAGGGTTCGTTTGAATGACATCGTTCAGATGGTCGCCATCAATGATCCTAACAATGGTCTCAGTCGTGACGTCTACACGATTTGTCACGCGATATGCGCGCCGGTGGTCAGCACATAGACCACGTATAAGGACTGGCTGGCGGCCATGAACAGCCGGTTTCGTTTCGTCCCGCCGAAGCAGATGTTCGCGCAGTTTTCCGGCAGGCGGATGATGCCGATGCGGTTCGCCGTTGGGGGCGACGATCTGCACGCCGGGGCGCGCTCCGGCCCAGACGTTGCCATCGACATCGCAGCGGATTCCGTCGGCCGCGGCGGGCGCGCCGCTGCCGGGAACGGCGAGCTGCGCAAAGCGCTTGCCGTTGCGGATGGTCTTGCCGTCGAGATCCCAGACCTTGATCTCGCGGCCCGTGCCGGTGTCGCAGACGTAGACCTTCTTGTAGTCGGGCGAAAAGCAGATGCCGTTGGGTCCGGTCATTTCGTCGTAGATTTTTTCCATCTGGCCGGTTTTCGGATCGACGCGATAGACCGCTTCCTTCAGTTCCTTCTGCGGCCGTGAAAGCCTTCGTAGTTGCCGTTGATGCCGTAGGTGCGGGTCGGTGAACCAGATGCTGCCGTCGGGATGGACCACGATGTCGTTGGGCGAGTTCAGCCGCTTGCCTTCGAACTTGTCGGCGATCACGGTGACGGTGCCGTTCGTACTCGTAGCGCACGACGCGGCGGCCGCCGTGTTCGCAGGAAAGCTGGCGGCCTTCGAAATCGAACGTGTTGCCGTTGCTGTAGCCGGAAGGATTGCGGAAGGTGGTGATGCGGCCGTCTTCTTCGATCCAGCGCATCTGGACGTTGTTGGGGATGTCGCTCCAGACGAGGTAGCGGCCGACGCCGTTCCACGCGGGACCTTCGGACCACAGCGTGCCGGTGTAGAGCCGCTTGATGGTGGTGTTGCCGACGATGTATTTGCGGAAGCGGTTATCGAGCGCGACGATGTCGGGGTCGGGATATTGGACCGGCACCTGGCCGGACCAGTCGCGCGGGGTGGGGTTGGGGGAGATGGGCTGCTGTGGTGGCTGCGCCAGAGCAGGGTTGCGGTCGCGCCGCCAGGGAGCTGAGAGAGAAAAGTTCGCCGTGTTTGGGGCATGTCAGCATCTATCTATATCGCAAAACGGCGGGGGGACGCGGGTTTAGTTGGTATACACTGTATATACATAGTGGCGAACCGCTACGAATGGGATGAAGAGAAGAACCGGGCGAATCGCGCGAAACACGGCGTTGCGTTCAAGGTTGCGGTCGGGTATTCCTCGATCCGAATGCCGTGGCGAGGCAGGATCGTGATGTTGACGGCGAACAACGGTGGCAAACGATTGGTTTCGCGGGAGGGGTCCTGACGGTGGCGTACACCTTGAGGGACGAGGAAACCGACGAGGTGACGCGGATTATTTCGGCGCGAAAAGCGACTCCCGGTGAACGGAGAATTTATGAAGAAAGCGACCAGTTCGATTAAGACGATGACACGGGACGAGATTCGCAATTACAAACTCACCAGATCGGATAAGGAGGACCTGCGGCGTCTTGCATCACTGCCAGACAATAAGATCGACACCACCGACATTCCCGATCTGGGGGCGAGAAAGGGCTGGTCTCGAGTGCGAGCGGATCGCCCGGCTACGCGCCAGATCTCGATACGGCTGAACGACTCCGATATCGTTGAGGCGCAGCGCCTCGCGGCGGCAAAAGGCCTGCCTTATCAGACCTACATCAAGCTGTTGCTTCATGAGGCGATCCATCGCGAACGCGTTGCGTGAAGACAGCGGGGCTACTGCCGCGCTACTTCGCGGCCAGGTTCGCGTTGAACCAGCTGATGGTGCGGCTTCGTAGTTGCCGTTGATCCCGTAGGTGGGGTCGGTAAACCAGACGCTGCCATCGGGATGAACGACGATGTAGCTGGGGGAGTTGAGGCGCTTGCCCTCGAACTTGTCGGCGATTTCCAGCGCTGTTGGGGATGTCGCTCCAGACGAGGTAGCGGCCGACGCCGATGCCGCTGGAATAATCTGGATGACTCAGCGGCCTGAAAGCGGAGAAACCGGGCACAAACGCTCCCCAACGTTACAAAAAATTCACCAATCCGACATCGCCCGCGCCGCTGACTTCAATCAATCTATGCGCGCCGAAACCTTGGTATACTGCAAATGGATGGTTTTTTCCTTCCCCGCGCTCTCGCGGCATTATCGTTCCCCGTCTACACAGCCATTCGTTTGCTCAAAATCACAACTCCTGATGTTTGCATTGCGTTCCGAATCTCGTCATCGTCCTGTCAACCGGAGGTCGTGCTCCAAATAAATGAAAGCCACAGTCCAGGTCAGCCGCGGTATCGAAAGCCTTTTCGGCACGCGCGACGAAAATATCCGCCTGCTCGAAACCGGTTTGAACGTCCGCACCCGGCTGGGCGCGGACACGCTCGAAATCGAAGGCGAGCCCGACGCCGTCTCCCGCGCGGAAGGCATTCTCGAGGATTATTTCGCGCTCGTGCGCGAAGGCGTCGTCTTCAAGAACGGCGATCTCAACAGTCTGCTGCGCGTCGTCACCGCCGATCCCGAAGTCACGCTGCGCTCGCTCTTCAAGAGCGGCCAGCAGCGCAGTTTCGGCAAGAAGGTGCTCGCGCCCGAAGACCGTCACGCAGCGCCGCTATCTCGAAGCCATCGAGCGCAACGACCTGGTCTTCGGCATCGGCCCCGCCGGCACCGGCAAGACCTATCTCGCCGTCGCCATGGCGATTCAGGCGCTCGATCGGCAAGCGCGTCAGCCGCATCATTCTCACGCGCCCCGCGGTCGAAGCGGGCGAAAAGCTCGGCTTCCTGCCCGGCAGCCTGCAGGAAAAGATCGATCCCTACCTGCGCCCGCTCTACGATGCGCTCTACGACATGCTCGAATCCGACAAGGTCGAGAAGCTGCTGGAACGCGCCTCCATCGAAGTCGCGCCGCTCGCCTTCATGCGCGGCCGCACGCTCAACGACAGCTTCATCATTCTCGACGAAGCGCAGAACACCACTTCCGAGCAGATGAAAATGGTGCTCACGCGCCAGGGCTTCAACTCGAAAATGGTGGTGACCGGCGACATCACCCAGATCGATCTTCCCAACGGCCGCCGCTCCGGCCTGCTCGACGCCGTCGAAATTCTGAAGGGCGTCGAAGGCATTTCCTTCGTGCAGTTCGACGAGCGCGACGTGGTGCGCCACAGCCTGGTGCAGCGCATCGTCCGCGCTTACGAAAAATACAACGAAGGCATCGCGGGACGGCAACTCTCGCTCAAGCTCGCCGACGGACATTCCGCTCGAACCAGCCGCCGACCCGATCGCGCGCGAACCCGCTCCGGCCCAGGCCTGAGCGGTACACAATGAAATCCGACCCGCTCATAACTTACCGGCGCAAGCCGGCCACGCTCGACGCTCGCAGCCTGGAATCCTTCGCCGAAATCCTGCGCGACCGTGTCGCGCGCGGACGCGAGTTCCATTGCCGCATCACCAACGACGCCGAACTGCAAGTCGCTGAACGCGCAGTTCCTGCGGCAAAGATTACCCGACCGACGTGCTGTCGTTTCCCTCCGGCGCCGAGACCGATCTCGGCGATATCGCCATCTCGCTGGAGCGCGCGCGCGCGCAGGCCAGCGAATGGAACCATTCCGTCGAAGATGAAATCCGCATCCTCATGCTGCACGGCGTCCTGCATCTGCTGGGCATGGATCACGAATCCGACTCCGGCCGGATGCAGCGCACCGAACTGCGCTGGCGCAGGAAACTCGGCCTCCCGACCGGCCTGATCGAGCGACGCAGGCGCGCCGAATGATCCTCGCCGCTCTCATCCTGCTGCTCGTGCTGGTCATCTTGTTCACCAGCCATCCAGACGCTCTATCTCGAAGGCATGCGGCTGCGCACGCGCGACCTGCCCTCGCTGCAGTATTTCAAGTCCGACCTGGAGCCGCGCCTGAACCTGCGTTCCGAAGAAGGCGCGCTGACGTTCTCGCTCTGGAAACACACCTGTCTCGTGCTTTTCGGCATCGTCGTGCTCGCCCAGGTGATCGACGGCGGGCATCTTACGCTTCCCGGTCGCTGCTCGAAAGCGCTGATCGCGGCGCTGGCTGCTGATGATGCTCTGCGCGTATCTGATCCCGCAGTTCTTGTTCCGCCGGACCTCCGGCCACTGGATCGCGCACCTTGCTGCCGTTTTACTCCGGCGCCGCGCTCGTCGATCCGCCCGCTGGTGCTGGCGCTGAGCTTCCTGCATTCGCTGCTCGACATCACCACGCAGGAAGCGGAGCGCGACGAACCCGCCACTTCCGCCGAGAATATCGAAGCCCTGATCACCGCCGGCACCGAAGAAGGACTGATCCAGGAAGACGACCGCAAGCTGATTCAGTCGGTGGTCGCGTTCGGCGACAAGGTGGTGCGCGAAGTCATGACGCCGCGCCCGAACATCGTCGCCATTCAGGCCGACGAAACGCTCGAAGCACTGCGCGAGCTGGTCGTGAACGAACAGTATTCGCGCATCCCCGTCTATCGAGACCTCGATCGACGACGTCATCGGCTTCGTCCACGTGCGCGACATGTTCGAAGTGCCGGAGAGCGATCGCCTCACGCGCACCGTGCGCGAACTGATGCGGCCCATCCGCTTCGTGCCCGAAACCAAGCCGGTCAACGACCTGATGCGCGAGATGCAGCAGGAAGGCGCGCACATGGTGATCGTGGTCGATGAATACGGCAACACCGCCGGCCTCGCCACCATGGAAGATCTGGTGGAAGTGATTCTCGGCGAAATTCGCGACGAGCACGAACCGGATTCGGACGTCACCGAAGACGGCCACGGCGGCTACATCGTCTCCGGCAATTTCGACATCGCGCGCGTTGCCGATATGCTCGATTTCAAGCCGGAGGAAGAGATCGAATCGACCACCATCGGCGGGCTGGTGACCGAATGGCTGGGCCGCGTTCCGCAAGCCGGGCGAAGCGATCGAGCGCGACGGCATCCGCGTCGAAGTTCTGGCCAGCGACGAGATGCGCGTCGAGCAGGTGCGCCTCAGCAAAGCGCCGAACCGTCGAGCAACGAGCCGCAGGAAGTGAACAGCAACATGACCCCACACAAATCCGGCTTCGTTTCCATACTGGGCCGCCCCAACGCCGGCAAATCGACGCTGCTGAACGCCCTGGTCGGCCAGAAGGTCTCGATCGTCGCCGATAAGCCGCAGACCACGCGCACGCCGATTCAGGGCGTGCTCACGACGCCCGAAGCCCAGATCATCTTCATCGATACGCCCGGCATTCACAAATCCGACAGCGCCATCAACAAGCGCATGATGGATGCGGTGCGCGCCTCGCTCGAAGAGCGCGATCTGTTCATCTACCTGGTCGATGCCACCAAACCCTTCAGCAGCGGCGACGAGAAAGCCCTCAGCATTCTCCGCCAGGATGCCGCCGCCGGTCATCATCGCCCTGAACAAGATCGATGCGCTCGCGGCCAAACAGGAGCTGCTGCCGCTGCTCGAGGAATACCAGAAGCGCTACAACTTCGAGGCCTACCTTCCCATCTCCGCCGCTACCGGCGAAGGGCTCGATCGAGCTGCGCGAAGAAGTGATCGACCGCCTGCCCGAAGGCCCCGAATATTTTCCGCCGGACCACTATCACCGATCAGCCCGCGCGCTTTCTCGCCGCCGAACTGATCCGCGAAAAAATTCTGCTCGCCACCCGCCAGGAAGTCCCGCACTCGGTCACCGTTCTGATCGAAAAGTGGGAAGAACTGCCGCGACTGATCCGCATCTTCGCCACCATCCTCGTGGAGCGCGACGGCCAGAAGGCGATCGTCATCGGATCGAAAGGCTCGATGCTGAAACAGATCGGCACGCTGGCGCGCGAGGAGATGGAAGCGCTTGTTCGACACGCATATCTATCTCGACCTGCACGTCAAGGTGGAAGCGGCCTGGCGCGAGAAGGCCGCATATCTGAACACCGTCGATTGGCGTACAATGGCCGGAAGAGATGAAACTTAAGCGCGTACTGCTTCCCGTTGGTCCTGTTTCTCACTTTGATTCGACGGCTGCTTTGGCCGCCGCCAAACCCGTCACCGACGATTTTCTTGTCGACACGATCCGGCAGAAACTGGCCGCCGATCAGGTCGTGAAGGGCGGCGCGATCGACGTCGATCGTCAAGGACGGCGCCGTCACCCTCCGAGGCAAAGTCGAAGAAGACAAGCAGAAGAGCAAGGCTGAGAAGATCGCGAAGAAAGTGAACGGCGTGAAAAGCGTCGTCGAACGAGCTTCAGATCGCCCAGCCCTGAGCTGATCAGCGATCGCCTTGCAGGATCACGCTCCAACTACGAGTCTGAAAAAGTCGCGGCGCAATCTGCAGTTTGTCGACGGGCTCGCATGGTCGCCGATCCGGATTTCTCGCCGTCGCGGATGTCCGGCAGCGCAAGATCTTCAGGCTCGACTCCGACCCGCATCCGCAAGTATTGCGGGATAACGATGGCGGCGCATCCGGGCTCGCCTACGATCTGCAGGGCCGTTTGTACATCTGCGAATCGGAAGCCCGCCGCGTCACGCGACTCGACCTGAAAGGCAAAGTCGAAACGCTGGCCGAAGGCTATCAGGGCAAGAAATTCAACGCCCCGAACGACATCGTGGTTCGCAGGGACGGGCACGTCTATTTCACCGATCCCGCGTTCGGCAGCGCGAACGATCAGCCGCGAACTCGATTTCCACGGCATCTGGCACATCTCGCCGAAAGGCGATCTGGAAGTTGTCGCGAAGTGGCAAACGCGGCCCAACGGCATCGCGCTTTCGGCCGATGGCAAGGTGCTTTTCGTCACCGATTCCGATCGGCACGCGGTCGTGGCCTTCGATCTCGATCGCAACGGCGCAGGCCGCGAATCAGCGCGATGTCATCAAGAATATCGCGGGCGTTCCGGGCGGCATCAGAACGGATGTGGACGGCCGATTCTATGTGGCCGCGAAGGGCGTCGCTATTTACTCGCCCGAGGGCACGCTTGCAGCGCACACTTCTCGAAGAGCGAGAACGCAACGAACTGCGCGTTTGGCGAAGGCGACCTCGAATCGCTCTTCATCGCGTCGCGGGGCAGTATCTACAGGGTCAAACTCGGCGTGAAGGGAGCGTTGCAGTATTAGCCGCCAATATCCCGAACGGCCGATCCTCGGCGTCGGCGCGCTCATCATCGAAGGCGACCGGATCCTTCTCGTCGAGCGCGGCCGCGAGCCGCTCAAAGGCTGGTGGTCGCTGCCCGGCGGCGTCGTGGAAACCGGCGAGCGCCTCGAAGAAGCGCTGCGCCGCGAGGTGCGCGAAGAGACCGGGCTTGAGGTCGAGATCCTCTGCCTGCTCGAAGTCTTCGAGCGCATCATGCTCGATGACAGCCGGCGCGCCCGAATATCACTACGTGCTGATGGATTACCTGTGCCGCCCCGCCGGCGGAAACTCTGCGCCGCCGACGATGCGAGCCGCGTCGCATGGGTCACGGAACCGGAACTTGCGCGATCTGAAAATCACCGAAGGCACGCCGGCCGTGATCGCCAAAGCGTTTGCGCGAGAGCTGCGATGTCAGTGAAGTTCACCAGTGAGAAGCGCTTGAGTGGGAGCAGGTCCGCGCTCTCGTCGCGCCGTTACATCGGCAGCCCGCTGGGCGCCGCGGAACTGGCGAAGGTTGAGCCTCTTCGACGACCGCGACGCGTGGAACGCGATCTCGCCGAAGCGGGCGAAGCGATCCTCTACCTGCGCAGCCGTCCGCGCCGCCGCAAGGCAGCGCGATCCGGATCAACCTCAACGGTCTGCCCGACATCACCGTCGCCATTCAGAAACTGCACATC
Organism: Terriglobia bacterium; assembly: GCA_963764845.1. Classification (GTDB taxonomy): domain Bacteria; phylum Acidobacteriota; class Terriglobia; order Bryobacterales; family Bryobacteraceae; genus BOG-234. Next base: position 548,747 of record CAVXUE010000006.1, read on the forward strand.
GAAGGCGCGGCGCTCGAGCCGCGCGAGATCTTCGATCTGATCGCGTTTCTCGATCGCGCCGCCGATGCCGGCGTCGTTCCTCACCGCGGCGCGCCGAACGGTTCCCGCTGCTCGGCGGAACGCGCCCGCGGCATCGGCGATTTCCGCCCGCTGCTGAAAGAAATCGAAGGCAAGATTCAGGCCGACGGAACGGTTCTCGACAGCGCCAGCCCGCATCTTCATCGCCTGCGCCGCGAAATCGAGAAGCAGAAGAAGGGCATTCAGGAATCGCTCGAGCGCTTCCTGCGCGCCAACCGGAACGAAGGCGTTTTGCAGGAAGAATACGTCACCATCCGCAACGAGCGCTTCGTGGTGCCGGTGATTTCGGGGCAGCGGCGCAAGCTTCCGGGCGTGATCCACGGCGCGAGTTCCACCGGCCAGACGCTGTTTCTGGAGCCTCTCGAAACCATCGATCTGAACAACGAGCTGGTGCGGCTGCAGGAAGAAGAGTCGCGCGAAGTCTTCCGCATTCTGCGCGAACTGACCAGCCGCCTGCGGGTCTACGGCGACCCGATTCGCGCCGCGGCGCCGATCATGGCGGCGCTCGATCTGATCTTCGCCAAGGCGAAATTCGCCATCGATTTCGATTGCGTGATTCCGAGATTCAGCGACCGCCTGCATCTGGAAAACGCGCGCCATCCGCTGCTGATCGATGTGCTGCGCAAGACCAGGCAGCGCGTGGTTCCGTTCACCCTGACGCTCGATCGCGACTGCCGCACGCTGCTGATCAGCGGCCCCAATACCGGCGGCAAGACCGTCACGTTGAAGACCGTCGGCGTGATCGCGCTGATGGCGCAGGCCGGGCTTGCCGGTGCCGTGCTCGGCCGCGGAACTGCCGGTGTTCGAACAGGTGCTGGCCGATATCGGCGATAACCAGTCGATCGAGCAGAACCTGAGCACTTTTTCGGCGCATGTTTCGCAGTCTGCGCGAGATGGCGCTCGACGCCACGCCGGATTCGCTCGTGCTGCTCGACGAGATCGGATCCGCCACCGATCCCGAAGAAGGCGGGGCGCTCGGAGTGGCGCTGGTCGACCATTTTCGCGCCGCGGGCGCGTTCACGCTCGCATCCACGCATCTGACGGCGCTCAAGATCTACGGCGCGAATACGAAGACGGTTCTGAACGCTTCGATGGGCTTCGACGAACAGACTCTGGAGCCGACTTATCAGCTGCAGGTCGGGTTGCCGGGCAAGTCCGCCGGGCCTCGATATCGCCGCGCGGCTCGGCATGCCGGAAGACATCATGAAGCGCGCGCGGGCTTCGCTGAGCACGCAGGAGATCGAGCTTTCGACGCTGATCGCAAATCTGCACAAGCGCATGGAAGAAACCAATCGCCTGGAGGCGTCGCTGGAGCGCGAACGCGCCGCGCTGGTCGCGCGCGAGAAGCAGATCGTGCAGGAGTCGGAGCGCAGAGAAGCGGCCAAACTGCGCGAACTGGAAACCCGTTTCGAGGAGATGCAGCGGCGCTGGCAGCAGCGCGGCGATGAAACGCTGGCGCGCATTTCCGAGACTGCCGAGAAGCGCAAAGCGGTGGACGAAGCGCATCGCCAGACAGCTCGCGTCAAGCGCGAGATGCGCGAGGACTGGGAGAAGATCATCCCGCAATCGGGCGAAGCCGGTTCAGCGCAAGCTGAATATCGCGGAAGGAACGCGGGTTCGGCTGAAGGGCATTCGCGAGCCTGCGCGCGTGCGCCGAATGCTGGGCGAGGGCCGCTTCGAAGTGGAAGCCGGCTTCATGAAAATGCAGGTTTCGACAGGCGATGTGGAGGAAGTGCTGCCTGATGTCATTGGCCCGACATCATCGAAACTGCCGAAGAATGTCCGCTATCAGGCGGGTCCGGAGTTGACTCCTTCGGTGCAGGAGATCAACGTGATCGGCGAGCATGCGGAGGAGGCGATCGAGCGGGTCGAGCGCTTTCTCGATGCGGCCGTGATGGCGACTGCGGCGCGCGTCCGGATCGTCCACGGACACGGCATGGGGATTCTCAAACGCGCGATTCAGGAGGTGCTGAAGCAGAATCCGCACGTCGAGAAGTTTTATCCCGCCTCGCAATCCGAAGGCGGCACCGGCGCGACGATTGCCGAACTGAAAGACTAACGGCGACGGCCGAAGCTCTTTCCGGGCATGCGCGGCATGCTCCGGGGTGCCGAGCCGAAATGCTGGCCTCCGCTGCTGCCGCCAAACCGCTTGCCTGCCGAGGGGCTTTCACCGGGCGAGGGTCGGAAACCGGGCGTTGCCGGGCGCGCGGTCGGGATTTCGGATCTGTTGGAAGCGTAGGCCGAGCCTTTGAATCCTCCCGATTGCACATAGCGGCTGCCTGCGTAACCCTGCTGCGTGAACGTTCCGTGGTGCCGTATTTCGGCGGAGCGGCCGGGGTTTCGTTGCCATAATACGTGCGGCCGGAACGCACCGCCGTTCTATAGCCGTTGTATTCGTTGACGTAGATCGGGCGATAATTGTGGCCCCATAACAGCTCGCGCATGACCAGATATTCGGGCAGCCAGGTCCAAACGCTGCCGCCGTCCGAGTGGTCCCAATAGCCATACTGGTTCGGCCCTGCTCAGGCGTTGCGACGTAGGCGAATCCCGGCGGCTGGGCCGTCGTCTGCGCTTCGGAATCGAACAGACCGGCGTCCTTGTGGGCGATCGCCATCCCGAGATCGTTCTCAACCGACCGGTACGCGGAGGGTGAAACATCCACCCACCGTTCGTCGCTCGTGACTTCCGCACTTCTTCGTAGTGAACCGTTTTCAACTTCTCGCTGTAAACGGTATCGAAGGCGCGATGCGACACGTCGAGATCGACGAGAATTCTGTCCCAGGCGTCGTATAGCTGGCCGCATTGGGCGGTCAGTTCGTCAGCGCCGGCGGTCAGGTTGCGCGCATCGGCCTTAAGTACCTCGTTCGCCTGAATCAGGGTCGCAACTTCGGCCCCGCTGGCTCTGCCGGCCGCAGCATCCCGCCTTGCCGATTCCGTTGCGCGCCACTGGCTTTCGGCGGCTTCAGACGATTGGCGCAGCGCCGTCAGCCGACCATCCAGCACATCCTTTTTCGCGGGCCAATCCTGCTCGGCTTTGGTTACGGTCTGAGTCACCGCGGTCAGATCGGCGTTGTGGACGTCTTCATACTCGCGCTGCATCGCTTCGAGATAATGCGGAATGTTTTTCTGGAAGTCGAGCCACTTCGTGGCGTCTTCCTCGACCGCTTCCGAATCGTGCAAAGCTGATTCGCGCAGGCTGCGTTCGTCGCGCAAAAGCCGTTCCGCGCGATCCTTGTCCGTCAATTTGTCGAGTTGCTGAAGGTCGTCTTTTGCGCGATCGAGCGTGGTTCGCGCGGACCGCAGTTTCGCCGGCCATTCGGTTACGACCGGCGTGCCGTTGAAGAGATCCGGCGCGTGCGCGATATCGTCGCGCACGGTCTCCTCGCGAATGCTTCAACTCGCCGCTCGGCTTGCTGGAGCCTCTCCTTTTCCTGCGCGATTTCGTTGCGAAGCGCTCGCGGCAGGCCGGCGCACGACGCGAGCATGAACGCGCTCGGCGACTACCAGACAGCGTTTCATTTTTCAGGCCCCTCTGAAGACCGTGATGTCCGTAGGTTCAACCCTGACCCAGATGGAAGCGGCGAAAGGCTCGCCTTCGAACTTGCGAACGCTCAGGTAACGTTTGCCGTCCTGTTCCTGGAACTCCCAGCAGTAAAAGCCGCGGCCCGTCGCCGCGCCTTCGCTGAAAACACCCATCTCGCGGCTGAAGCGGTAGAGCCAGAACTTGCCTTCGAAATCGAGGAAATCGGCTGGGTTCTGGCGGGAATCGATCTCGGCCATGTCGGCTTCGCTCAGGCCCAGTTCATCGAGCGTGATCCTGCGTCCGTCGAAGTTGCCCAGCACCTCGGTCGTGTCCTCTTTGTGAATTTCGAGGAAGACCCGGCGATCGCGCCACGTTCCGCTGAGCACGGTCCAGCGGCTGCTGCCGGCTTCGTACCAGTCGCGGCGGTCGACAGTGAAGTCGAGATCGCTGAAATCCTCCGCCGCCGCCGTTTACCGAAAGCGTGTCTTTCACCTGCGCGTCGGTGATCTTCAGATTGGCGAGATCCACCTGCGGCGCAGGATGCGCCGGTTTGCGATCGAAGAACATGTGGGCCTAGTGGCCGCTGGCCGCTGGCAATTCCTTCTGAACGGTCACAGTTGTCGCGCGCTCGCGCTTCAGCGCTTCGAGTTCGGCATCCACCGAGTGACCCTGCAGTTGCGCGAACTCGGCTTCGAGATCCGTGTCCTTGCCCGCGTTGGCGAGTTGATCGAAGGCCTTGCGCCGTGGCCTCTTCCTTCGCCACGGATTGCTCGAAACTCGAAAGCGTCGCGAATGCGTTGTCCGCTTTGCCCACACCCGCCAGGGCTTCGGAAACCTTGCGCTGCGCCATGGCCGCGTTCTTGCGCGCGACCAGCGTGGTCGCGGTCCGCTCGCCTTCCTCGATCTTGTGTTTCAGCTCGGTGACCTGCGTTCTTCAGCGAATCGCTGGCTTTCCGCGCGGAATCGATGGCGGTCTGCAGGGACGCGATCTGTCTTATCGCTCTCGGCTTTTTTGGCGAGGGCCTTCTTGGCAAGATCTTCGTTGCCCGCGTCGAGCGCCTGGCCTGCGCGATCTTTCCATTCCTGCGACTGCCTGACGTACTTCTGGTACTCGGCGTCGAGCTGATTGTAGTTGCTCATGGCCATGGCCGACGAGCGCACTACGTTATTCAATTCCGTCTTCATGTCGGCCACGGTCTGGCGGACGGTGGTCTCGAAGGTGGCGTCCTCGATGGCGCTCATTCCCTGATTGGCCTGCCCGCGGGCGACGCGGCCTGCGCGATTGAAAATATCTGAAAAGAATGACATGGTCTCCTCTTTTTCCTGTTAAAGATGGCTTCCTATTGAAGATCGGCGCCGATCAATTGTTGCGCGTGCACGACGTCCGCGAGCAGAAAACTGACGCAGGAGAGGATGTCATCCTCATCGTCCGGTCCCAGTTCCTGCAGCTTGCAGAAGTTGTTCAGGGTGATGGCGACGTTGCCGTCGCCGGTGTCATAGAGCTGGAAGTGCGAAGTCGAAATGCCGTTATCGGCCGCGAGCATCTTGCGCATGATAGCGGGCGTGATGCGCGCCGCCGGCACCGACATGCAGACCAACGAAAGAAACAGAATCTCGCCTTCGAGGACAGCCTGCAGCGTGATTCCGCTGTCGACCTCCTGAATGCGGAGCATGCTGTCTCCCGATTCGGTGACGGCGTAGCGTTTGGCGGCCAGGAGGGCGTGAATCTGTTGCAGAGTGGAACTTGTGATGGTGGCCATGATTTTCAGTACGTATGGGAGATTGGAGTTGTTCGGACCGTCTTCCATTGTCGCTCAGGTGGCGAGGCCTTCAGGACAGTACCGCGCGCCAAGTCAATGATTAGGCAGGGTCGGAAGGGCCCGAATCCGAACAGCGTGGCGAGGCCGCGCAACGAATTTACGCGCATGCCGAGATAGATCACGACGAGGTCGGGGTACGCGGTCAGGTCCACCGAGACCCGGTTCACTTTAGCGGCCATAGGAATTGCCTTCCCTTAATTTACGCGACCGCGGGCGAGGATAGCAGGCACGTCCAGAATGCGGATGTCGGAAGCCGGGTGCTCCACCGCATCGACCAAAGATGCCAGCATGTCGTCGATCGTGACGAGTCCCAGGCGGCGCGCACTCTCGGCCGAGGCGGGGATGAGCTCGGCGAGCTTGTAGAAGGGGACCAAAGCGATCGGCCATCTGTGTCCGGGTCCGAGAACGTACCATGGCCGCAGGATGGTGGCCGCAAGGCCGGCATCGCGAATGATCGCCTCGCATTGGGAGCGCACTTCGATATGCGCCCTCATGGCTGGCGCAGGGTGCGCGACGCTCACGTAAACGAAGTGCCGCACTCCCGCGAAAAGAGCCGCGGCCACGGCTTCCTTCACGGAGCGAAGATCGATCTCAACGAATTCGCGCGCCTTCGCCGGGGTGGGGTGTGGTGTGCCGACGAGATGCACGATGGTGTGATCGGGGCGGAGGTGTTGCTTCCATGTTTCGGCCTCGAGAACGTTGGCGATGATGGGTTCGCAGCCGGTCGGCAGTTTGCCCCGGGATATGTCCCTCGCTATGCCCGACACATGGTGGCCGCGCGCGAAGAGCCGGGCTGCGAGGCGGCTGCCCATGTAGCCGGTGGCGCCTGCGATGAGTACGTTCCGGAAATCTGCCATCACCTGTCGAATACGAAATCATACCGTCGCCGGATGCACGATTGGGCTTGTTCGCACGATTCTTGACCCTGACACATCCTTACAGTGACGACGGAAACGATCGACGCCTCACCCCGTCTTATTCCATGTAAGGAGTTTTAAAAAATGAGCACAAGATCGTTACTTATCATCGGAGCGTTGACGCTATCGAGCCTGGGGATTGCCAGCGCCAAGTCGTTTGACGTGGTTCTGGGTGCGCCCGCCATGGCCGGCAGCACGGAACTGAAAGCCGGAGAATACAAACTCAGGGTTGAAGGTTCGCAGGCGATCTTCACGGAGGTGCAGAGCGCAAAGTCTTTCACCGTCGCCGTGAAGGTTGAGAACGCCGCGCAGAAGTTCGGCCAAACCGCTGTCGAGAGCCACAATCTGAACGGCATGGACAACATTCAGGCCATCGATCTCGGCGGATCGAACACGAAGCTTGAGTTCGGTCAGTAATCAGACGGCGTATTCGGGCGGCACAACGCCCTTGTTGCGCAGATACATCTCGCCGTAACCGCGCGTGTGGGCAGTGTGGATCATCGCCTGGTAGAGCACATCGAGGCCCGTCATGGATGGGCCTCGTCCCGGCGAGAACTGTTTGGTGAGGTCGGCCGTGGTCAACTGGCCCACTACGCCGATGGCCCAATCGTAAACGGCAGTGAGATATTTGATGGTTGCGTCCTTGCTGGTGTCTTTTGCAGGCTTCGCCGGGGCGCGGCCTTTGCCGAGCATGCCCAGATAGAAGCCTTCGGCCTCGCCGAGATGCTGCAGTTCGCCGCCGAACGGGCGGGCGTCCGCGAAGGGCTTGTAATCGTAGTTCTCGGCAGGCATGGCTTGGGCGACCTTGAGCGTCAAGTCCTTCGATTTCTTCCAGTGATCGACAAAGACTTCGATCTGGGCGTCCGCCGCGCTGGCGATGCCGGCAGTGGCGGCTGCGGCCGCTGCCGATTACCGCTGAATTGAATTGCCGTCCGACGATTCATGCGATTCCTCAGCCACCCATTGTAGTCAAAGTCAATCGTCATTGACCGCGATCAGATGGAGCATGGGGGCGGCAGCGGGCTCGTCGGTGGTTTCAACTTTCTTCAGCTGTCGCTCGATCGCGCGGGTGCGGATGGCGGCATCGTCCACCGTTTGCGTGGCCTGTTCGAGGCGCTTGCGGATGGTTGCGAGCACCTGCGAGTATTTGCCGAACTGCGACTTCACGTCGCCGAGGAGCTTCCAGACTTCGCTCGATCGCTGCTGAATCGCCAGAGTGCGGAAGCCCATCTGGAGGCTGTTCAGAAGCGCGGCGAAAGTGGTGGGGCCGGCGATCACCACGCGGAAATCGGCCTGCAGCGATTCGGCGAGGCCGGGCCGGCGCAACGCTTCGGCATAGAGGCCTTCGGTGGCGAGGAAGAGAATGCCGAAATCCGTGGTGCGCGGCGGGGCGAGATATTTTCCGCTGAAGGTTTTCGCGCAGGCGCGCACGACGTTTCCAGTTCGCGCGCGCTGACTTCGACCGCTTCGGCGTCGCCGCGCTCCGCCGCCATGGCCAGCCGCTGATAGGTTTCCATGGGGAACTTCGCGTCAACGGGAAGCCAGACCGGGTCGACATCCTGGCCGGGGAGCTTGATGGCGAATTCGACGCGCTCGGCGGTGCCGGTGGTGGAAACATTGCGCTCGTATTGCTCCGGCGCGAGGATCTGGGCGAGAAGATTTTCCAGCTGCACTTCGCCCCATGCGCCGCGCGTAGTGACATTGCTGAGCACGCGCTTGAGATCGCCCACGCCGGACGCGAGATTCTGCATTTCGCCGAGGCCTTTGTGAACCTGCTCCAGCCGCTCACTCACCAGACGGAAGGACTCGCCAAGGCGCGTTTCGAGCGTGGTCTGCAATTTTTCGTCAACCGTCTGGCGCATCTGTTCGAGCTTCGCCGCGTTATCGGTCTGCATGGCGAGCAGGCGTTGATCGACCACTCCGCGAATGGATTCGAGTTGTCTGCGTCATGGCGGAGCGCAGCGATTCGCCGCGTTGCTCGTTCTGCCCGGCGAACGCTGGATGCCGGCCGCGATTTCCTCGCGCAGCGCCCGGCTGTCCTCGCTTTGCCGCTGCTGCGCGCGGGCGAAATCGTCGCGCAGGCGGGCTTCGAACGCATCGTGGGAACGAAGGCGGGACAGCAGGAGCAGGTTCAGAACGACGATCGCGGCGAGTCCGCCGCCAAGAACAACCAGAAAACATTTTTGTAACGCTCTGTTTTATTCTAACGCGCGGACGGCTTCCTGAATCTGTCTTCGCCAGCGCGGCGTAATCGTCGCCTTCGAGCTGGAGCGCGCGGGCCGAATTTGACGCTGCGCGCGGCCGGGCGTCGGGAAACTTCGCGGATTTGTGCAGCACGCGTTCGAGTCCTTCCAGGCGTACGGGAACGACAGGAAGATGCAGCCGCGACGCCAGCATGCCGACGCCCGGCTGGAAGGGAAGGATTTCGCCCGCATCGGTGCGCTTGCCTTCCGGGAAGATGAGAATGCAATTGCCGTCCGCCGCGAGGCTGCCCGCGTAGCGCAGCGCTTCGCGCGCGCCCGCTTCGCGCTGCGGCAGCGGGAAAGCGTTGAAGACCAGCGACGCCAGAGAAATAATTCAGGCCGTTGGTGAAGCGCTTGTGCAACGGGTAACGCCTCGGGATGAAAGTGAGCGTCGAAAAATTCTTTCGCCATGGCGGGCGCGACGCGGTATCGCCACTTCGCGGGCAGCGCCGCAGAATATCGCGGGCACATCGAAATGGCTCTGGTGGTTGGACGCGAAGATGACCGGCGGTTCGAGACCGCGCAGGTTTTCGAGTCCTTCGACTTTGATCCACGCGAAGATGCGCGCCAGCGGCAGGATCAGGCCGGGCAGCGCGATGCGCCGCAGCCATCGCGCAGGCTTGCCGCGGTTCCACTCCGGGAATTCGAAAGTCCTCCGTCGACGGCGCGGCTGTGACGCGCGTGAGATCGCCGATGGTTCGCGCGCCGGCGAACTGCGATTCGTCGATCGCGGCGCCGGTGCGCTGCTCGAGTTCCATCATCAGCTGGATGCGGTCGAGCGAACTCAGGGCGAGGTCGTCGAGCGAGCGTGTTCGCGTCCACCTGACGGCCGCTCGAGAACTTTCCGGATGACGTCCGTGAGCGGGTCTTTCGGCGGTGGTCTGCCGCGCGACGCCAGCCTGGCGATTTCCACGCGCTTCAGCTTGTTCGTGCCGGAAGTGCGGGGCAGCGCGGGCTGCGGCCAGATGGAGAAACTGCGAATGCGCTGGTGGGGCTCGAGCTGCCGGTTCGCTTCGGCGACGATGGCCTCGGCGTTGGCATCCGGCTCCAGCACGAGAACCGCGTGCACCTGCTCGCGCGCGCCCTGCTTGTCGCGCCACGACAGCCGATTCCCGCACGCCCTTGATGGCATTCAGGACGCGCTCCACATCTTCCGGAAACACGTTCAGCCCGTCGGGCGAAACGATCATTTCCTTCTTGCGCCCGAGAATTTTGAGCCGCTTTCGGCGATCGAGCTCGCCGATATCGCCGGTGTGCAGCCAGCCTTCGGGATCGCGAATGCTGCCTTCGCCGAAATAGCCGGGCGTGATGTTTTCGCCGCGCAGCAGCACTTCGCCATCGGGCGCGATGCGGATTTCCACGCCCGCGATGGCTTTGCCGACCGTGCCTTTGCGCGAATCGAACGGATGATTCAGCGTCGCGACCGGCGCGGTCTCGGTGAGCCCGTAGCCCTGAATCACGACGTAGCCGAGCTTGCCCCAGAATTCTTCGAGCGCGGGATCGAGCGGCGCGGCGCCCACCACGAAGCTCCAGAACTTCCAGCCGAAGCGCCGGTGCACGCGCCGGTATTGCCACCATTTCCAGTACCATTTGCCGTTGCGCGCCGGGGCGTTCGCTTCCGGCACCGCCTGCAGAATGTAATCGCGCAGCAATTCCAGCATCTGCGGCACGCAGACCAGCACGGAGATGCGCCGGCGGTGAATCAGATGCGCCACGTCGCGCGGGCTGTAGCCGGACATGAAGAACACTTCGCCCGCGATCATCGGCGGGATGAACGCGGCCATCGTTTGCCCGAACATGTGGCTGAGCGGAAGCAGATTCAGGAAGCGGATGGGCGCGAAGGGTCCCATGTATTTGCGGTATTTTTCGATCCCCTCGTCGATGGGTTTGAGGTTGGCAAGGATGTTGCGGTGCGTGATGGTGACGCCTTTCGGATCGCCGGTGGCGCCGGAGGTGAAGAGAATTTCGGCCATATCGTCGGGCGCGGCGGGAGCGAATGATCGCCGGGCCGCGAGCGTGGCGCCGGAAGCGCGTCGCGGATCGGCCAGACCGGGCAGTCGAGACCCGATGGCGATTTCAGGTCGTCACCGATCAGCAGCGCCCGCGCGCTCGACGATCCCCGCGATGCGTTCGACCAGGCTCGCCGAGGAACGGAAATCGACGGGCACGGCGATCACGCCTTCGAGCAGGCATCCCCAAAGCGCGACCACCCACTCCGGCCGATTTTCGCCCCAGAAGAGAATGCGTTCGCCGCGCGCGATTCCTGCCGCGCGCAGACGATCCGCGAAGGCGGCCGCGCGTGCTCCCGCGGCTTCGTACGTCAGACGGCTGGCGGACAGCCGCCTTCGTACCGAGAAACTCGCCGCGATTGCGCCGCCAGATTTCGAAGAACGCCGCGAGCGAAGGAGGATTGCCGATCACCTGATAGATTCAAGCATACAGATCCGAATCCCGAGGGGCCGGCGAGGCATCTCATGCGAGTCGGTTCCGAAGCAATACTCCACGAAAGAGGAAATTACTATAATTATGTCAACAGCCGTAGACAGCGCGAATCTGATTCTGAAACTTTATGAACTGCGCCGCGAGGAAACCATGCGCCAGGCGCGCAATTTCATGTTTACGTTCCATCCCACGTCGGCCCAGGAGTATATGGCCGGCGATGATGGGCCCGAACAGCGCCTATATCCGGATGGTGACGTCGTATTGGGAAATGGCGTGCTCGTTCGTGGTGAACGGCGCCATCGACGCCACCATGTTCGACTAACACGAACGGCGAACACATCATCACGTTCGCCAAGATCGAACCGTTTCTCGCGGACCTGCGCGGCGATGATGGGAGCCGAGTGCGTTCAAGAATCTGGAGCAGGTTTGCCTCGCTCCGCCGGTCGGCATCGAGAGGGTGCGGGCAACCGGCGAACGGATGCGTGCGTACGCGGCGCAGATGGCAGCCGCGCGCGAAGGCATAAGAATAAGCTACTCAACCTCGGCAAAAGAAGGTTCGAGCTTCGCGGCGCTGCGCCGCAGGTGGATCATGGTGAACAGCGCCGCGAAGCCTGCCAGAAATCCGACGGAGCGCCCAGCCCGAGCATGGCGGGGTCCATCAGTTTTCCCTGGGCGCGCAGAATCGGATGAGATCGCGAAATTCAGGGTCACCGGAATGAACGCCGCGATCAACGGCAGGCGCGGGCGATCGAGCGCGAAGAAGCAGCGCGCGATCAGATCCAGCAGAGCCCAGCCGATCAGGCTGGGGGCAAACCCCAGAAAAACTCCGGAAACCAGCCGCGTGGATTCGGCCGTGAAATTCCCGCGCTCGAAAGAGCAGCGCGATCACCGGCGTCCGCAGCAGCACACCGATCGCGCAGGAAGCCACGGCGGCGACGGCCATCAGCACGACGCTGCGGTCGATCAGCGAGTAAGCCTTCGGGGTTTCATTCGGTCCCGCGCAGGCGCGCGATTTCAGGCACCAGCGTGGACGCCACGGGATAGACCAGATACGCGATCACCACATTCACGCAGCGCATGCAGTAGTCGAACGCGGCGGCCATGCCCGGGCCCGCGTGAGTGGCAAAGATGCGCGTGACCACCAGATTTCCCGCGATCAGACCGGCATAGGCCAGGAACATTCCCGGCTTCAACAGAATCTCGGCGAGAGGAAATGCGATCAGCGCGGGAGCGCGGCGCTGCGGCGCAGATCGCGGCTGAACCACCAGGTCAGGAGCAAGCTGCAGCGCCGCTGCCGGCCGTGTAGCCGATGGCGAAGCCGTTGATTCCGATCCAGTTCCGCAGCAGCAGCGCGCCCGCGATGGTGCCTCCGTTCAGGCAGGTCTGATAGAAGCCGGGCACGAGGAAGCGGCGCTCGGTGTAGAGCAGCGCGGAGAAGATGGCGGCGCATCCGGCGAACAATGTCGCCGGGCGCGAGCAAGCGCAGCAGGAGCACGGCCTGCGCGCGCTCGGGCGCGGCGAGCCCGGGCCCCAGAACCGCGATCAACTGCGGCGCGAACAGGGCGGTGGCGCACGCTGAGTGCCAGCAAAATGACGGAAAACACGCGGGCCGATCGCGCGAACAAGGCCGCGCGCTCGCCATCCTGCCGCAGCATCAGCATCGGCACGAACGCGAACAGCATGGTGTTGACGATGACGGAGTTCAGGGTGTCGAGCGGCCCGATGCGCGACCGCCAGCGCGTCCGCGCGCGCGTGCGTGCCCAGCAGATAGGCGGTCACGGCGACGCGGAAAAAGCCGGTGATGTTGCCGAGAAGAATGCCCGCCGCCCACGATCAGGCCGCCCTGCACCAGCCTGCTCTGGCGCAAAGACTCAGCATCGCGTTAACGCTGACGGCCGCGACGTTTTCGATACTGGCGACTTAGCCATGAGCGTACGGCGATTCATCGCCGGCGGCAATCAGCTCCTGGCGGCGGCCAGGGCGGCTTCGTAGTTCGGATGCTGCGACACTTCCGGAACATACTCGACATATTTGAGCTTGTCGTCGGGGCCGACCACAAAAATCGCGCGGCTCAGAATGCGCAGTTCCTTGATCAGCGTTCCATAGGACGAGCCGAACGAGGCGTCCCTGTGGTCCGAAAGCATCTTGACTTTATCCAGCGCGAAGGAGTTGCAGAAGCGCTTCTGCGCGAACGGCAGATCCATGCTGACGGTATAGATATCCACGTCCGTCAGCTTGCCGGCTTCTTCGTTGAAGCGCTTGGTCTGGGCGTCGCAGACGGGGGTGTCGAGCGAAGGAACAACGCTGAAGATCCGCGTCTTGTGCCCGGTATCGCTCAGGTGCACCGGCTTCAATCCATTGTCGAGGGCGGTGAAATCCGGCGCCTTGTCCCCGACTTTCAGTTCCGGCCCGACCAGGGTCATCGGGTTCCCCATCAGCGTAGTTGCTCCTGCGCGCTCCATTTGATTCTCCTTGTTTTTGGGTGAGATAAAAGCCTATCTTAGCAATCCGGCAAGATCTTGCTTCCGTGACGACCGGCTGCCTGGCAGGTGAAGTTTTCGCAGACATAAACGGCGGTCGGTCTCGCGAATTCATCGCCGCGACCGCGGGCTGATAGCTGCGATCTCGGGACCGGCGTGAAGCAGAATGCGGTTCGGGTCGAACGTTTTCCAGAGAAGGCGGCTGAGAGGGCCGGACGGCGCCCGCGACCACGATTTCCCGTGCGGCGCCAGATCGAATTCGCAGGCGGCGAGCATCTGCGGCATTCCGAACGGAGCCGCGGCGAGTTTCCCATGGAATGCCGCGATCAGTTTGCGCGCGGACGATTCGAAATCCGCGCGCCCGGTGATCCGATGCAGCCGCAGCAGGTTCAGCAGCGCGACGGAATTGCCGGAAGGCTCGGCGCCGTCGTAATCGTCTTTGATGCGCATCAGGCGCGAGGCGTCTTCATGGGCGGAGGAGAAGAAGCCGCCCGGCTTCGTCTTCCAGAAGCTCGCGCTGCTTTTCCGTGATGGCGATCGCGGCTTCGAGATAGCGGAATTCGAAGGTCGACTTCGTAGAGATCGATCAGACCCTGGGCGAAGAACGCGTAATCGTCGAGCATGCCGGCAATGGCGGCGTCGCCGTCGCGGAAGCGGCGCAGCAAAGTTCCGTCTTCGCGGCGCAGGGTCGAGAGCAGGAAGTCGGCGGCGCGCCGCGCGGCCTCGAGCATACTTCGGCGCGTCGAGGATCGCCGCCGCCTTTGGCGAAAGCGGAAATCATGAGGCCGTTCCAGCGGTCAGAATTTTGTCGTCGAGATGCGGACGCGGCCGTTTCGCGCGCGCTTCGAACAGAATGCGCTCCGGCTTCCGCCAGATCGTCCGCGAATTCAGTCTCAGGATGGGCCTGGAACAGAATGTTCCTGCCCGTGAATTCGTGATGCGGATCGTTCGAGACATTGCCGTCCGGCTCCATGCCGTAGCGGAACGGCGAACCAGCGCGCGCGCTCCTCGCCCAGCAGCTCGATCACTTCCTGCATCGACCAGATGTAGAAAGCGCCTTCGCTCTTCTCGTTCGGGTGGGCGGGGTCGACCGCGCTGTCCGCGTCTTCCGCCGAATAGAATCCGCCTCCGGGCGCGGTCATATCGCGCATCACGTAGTCGAGCGTGCGCCGGGCGGCTCGGGCGAGCGTTTCTTCCCGCGTGATCTGGAACGCTTCGAGATACGAGATCACCAGCTGCGCCTGATCGTAGAGCATCTTCTCGAAGTGCGGCACGAACCAGTATTCATCCACCGAATAGCGATGAAAGCCGCCGCCCAGCTGGTCGTTCATGCCGCCTTTTTCCATCGCGAGCAGCGTTTCGACCACCATGTCGCGAGCCTCGTCATTGCCCGTTCGCTTCCAGTAGCGCAGCAGGAAATTGTGGACCGAAGGCCGCGGGAACTTCGGCGCGCGAGCCGAATCCGCCCGAGCTTCGAATCGAAGGAGCGGCGGAACTGATTGAAGGCGCTGTCGGCAACCGACGGCTCGATGCGATCCGAGCCCGGCTGCCGCGGCGCTCCGCCTGCGAGCGCAGCTGCTCCATGATGCCGGCGCTGGTTTCGAGGATCTTCGGCCGGTCGTTTTGCCACGCCTGCGCGATGCGTTCGAGGATCAGCGGAAATCCGGCGCGCCCGTAGCGGTTTTCGGGCGGGAAATAAGTTCCGCCGACGAACGGCTTCAGATCCGGCGTGAGCCAGACCGACATCGGCCAGCCGCCGCCGCCCGTGGTGGCCTGCACGTAATTCATGTAGATGCGGTCGATATCGGGCCGCTCTTCGCGGTCCACTTTGATCGGCACGAACCAGCGGTTCACCAGCTCCGCGATCGCCTCGTTTTCGAACGATTCGCGCTCCATCACGTGGCACCAGTGGCAGGTGGAATAGCCGATCGAGAGGAAGATCGGTTTGTCTTCGCGGCGTGCTTTTTCGAACGCTTCCTCGCCCCACGGGTACCAATCGACCGGATTGTGCGCGTGCTGCAGAAGATACGGGCTTTTCTCTTGAATCAGGCGATTGGCGTGCATAGTCTCAATTACAGGAGAACACGGTCGATGACCGAAGCGCTGGCCACGAAGATCACAAGACCAGAATCGAGCACGACAGCATGGGCGCGATGGCCGTGCCCGCGCGATGCGTTGTATGGCGCGCAGACGGCCCGGGCGATCGAGAATTTTCCGATCAGCGGGCTGCGGCTGCAGCGTCCGTTCATCCGCGCGCTGGGCATCATCAAGGCCGCGGCGGCGCACGTGAATGGCGTGCACGGCTGGGTCGAGCCTCGCGACGTCGCCGCCGCCATCGAGCGCGCCGCGATGGAAGTCGCGGAGGGCCATCACGACGCGCAGTTCGTGGTGGATGTTTTTCAGACCGGCAGCGGCACTTCGACGAACATGAACGCGAACGAGGTGATCGCGCACCTCGCCGCGCAGGACTGGGAAGGCCAGTGCATCCGAACGATGATGTGAACCGGGGGCAATCGAGCAACGATGTGTTTCCCGTCGGCCATGCACATCGCCGCGGTCGAAACCGTGACGCATCGGCTGCTGCCCGCGCTCGATCTTCTCGACACGGGAACTCAGCCGGAAATCGCGCGAGTTTCACGACGTCATCAAGATCGGGCGCACCCACCTGCAGGATGCCGTTCCCATGCGGCTGGGGCAGGAATTCAGCGGCTACGCGCAGCAGGTGAAGAACGCTCTCGACGCGGATTTCGCAGCGCGCTCGAAGGTTGTACGAGCTTCCGCTGGGCGGCACGGCGGTCGGGACCGGCCTGAATGCGCCCGCGGGTTTCGCCGCGGAAACCATTGCGGAGATCGCGCGCATAACGGGTCTGCCCGTTCGTCGAAGCGAAGAATCACTTCGAAGCGCAGGCGGCGAAGGATGCGGTTGTGTTTCTGAGCGGCGCGTTGCGCGGGTGCGCGGTTGCGTTGACGAAGATCGCGAACGATATTCGCTGGATGGGCTCGGGGCCGCGCTGCGGCATCGGCGAGCTGAAGTTGCCGGCGGTGCAGCCGGGTTCGAGCATCATGCCGGGCAAAGTGAATCCGGTGATCGCCGAGAGTCTGCTGATGGTTTGCGCGCAGGTGATCGGGTATGACGCAACGATCGCGTGGTGCGGCGCGGCGGGCAATTTCGAGCTGAACGTGATGATGCCGGTGATGGCTTATGACCTGATCGAATCGATCCAATTGCTCGCCGCCGCCGCGCGGAACTTTGCGCACCACCTGGTCGCGGGGCTGGAGGCGGATCGCGAACGGGCGTTGGGTTTTGTCGAGCAATCGCTGGCGATGGGAACGGCGCTGGCGCCGGAGATCGGCTATGAGAATGCCGCGACTCTGGTCAAGAACGCGTATCTGACGGGGCGGACGGTACGGGAGGTCGCTGATCGAGCAGAGCGGCTTGAGCGCGGAGAGAGTTGAACGAATTACTGGATCCCGGCAACGCAGGCCGGCTGAAGCGCGCGTCTTACAGCAGCCGGAAATTCACTTCGATGGTGGCCCGGACGTTCACCGCCTGGCCGCCCTTCATGCCGGGCTTGAACTTCCACTTCTCGACCGCCTCGATGGCCTTCTCATCGAGGCCCATGCCGAGGCTTTTTACGACGTGAATGTCCCGCGCGTGGCCCTCCGTATCCACAATGATCGAGAGCATCACGGCGCCGCTGTATTTGGCTTTACGCGCTTCTTCCGAATACTCCGGATCGACCTTGAAGATCACCGCCGGCTGGCTTACGCCGCCGCCAACCTTGAAGACTCCGCCGCCGATCGCCGCCGCCTTCACCGGGGCCGAATCCGCCGCCTTTGCCCGATCCCAAGCCGCCGCCGCTGCCGCTGCCCATGCCGCCGCCGAAGCCCGTTCCGTTGGAGACATTCGACGAGCTTGGCCAGCGGGTCGCCCCAATTGGGCAGGTTGTTCTGCGGAAGCACAGTGTCCGGAGGCGCGATGATCGTAGGGGTCATCGCCAGCTTCGGCTGCTCCTCCACAATCATCGGCGGCGTGAAATGCTTCATGAAGGCTTGGGAGCCTGCGCCCTTCGACACCGGCTTGATTTCCCGCGCGCCGCCGCCACCGCCGCCCGCGCTGCTTTTTTGCGGCGCCACATAGGGCTTGAGGTTCGGATCGATGAGGTTCAGCGTTTTCCGCGATTTTCTTCTGCACCGTCTTGCTGGTGAAGCCGATCATCAGCAGCGCAAACGACCGCCACGTGGATCGCGATCGAGATGTACCAAGGACTTGGGGTCCTTGTCATACAAGCCCCAGATGCTCTTCACCGCGACCGGCTTCGACGTGATCATCAAGCGGAGGAAGTTTCTCCGGCTTGATCAGATCGTGGATGTTCTGGTAGAGCGATATGAACCACGGAATCTCGGCCTTATCCGCGGCGAACAGCCGATTCAGATGATCGTTGATATCCGTCTGCAGCTTCACCGCGCCCTTCGGCGTCGTGTGCGGCAGTTTCGGTTGGATCGTGGTGCGGAACTTCAGGCATCTCGGTCGACCAGTCCTGGCGAAGGACAACCCTACCGCCGCCTTCCTCTTGTTGACGGAAGCATGCGCTGTTCCGTTTCCGAATTTGGAATGCGTTTCGGCGTGAAACTGCTCTTCCACTCTCGCTTGGATTCTAGCACAACCGTGATACTGTTCAACTGGCTCGCGCAGCCACCCTGCCGACACGGACCATTTTGTCTATCCGCATCTGACGGACGCAGTACCGCGTCCAAGTTACGAAAAATGGTAGGAATTACGGAATTTTACAAATTATCACCACGCGATGAGCGGCCGCGTCCGGCCGCCCGCGATCCGCTTTTCGCGGCACGGAATCGTTATAATACGTTCAGTGTCCGCTGCCCGCGACACGCTTGACATCACGTTCAAACGAAAGCGAATTCAATTATAATGCTGCGTAAACTGACGATCTATTCTTGCCGCCGCGACGGCGCTGCTGGCCCAGTCCGCGCCGAAGCGAGCGGCCACACCGGACAAACCGACCATCGACAAGCCGAAAGTGGAAGCGTATATCAGGCACCTGTTCGTCTGGCCGCCTCCCATCGAGGTGGCGATCGGCGACCCGCAAGCCCGGCCCGATGCCCGGTTTCTACGAGGTGGAGATCCGCGGTTCGCAGGGCAACGCCAGCCAGGAAGAGACGTTCTACATTTCAAAGGACGGCCAGAAGATCATTCGCGGCAATGTATTCGACATCGCGCAGAATCCGTTCAAAGCGGACCTGGACAAGATCAAGACCGAATACCAGCCGAGCATCGGCACTCCGGGCGCACCGGTGGTGCTGGTCGAGTTCAGCGACTTCGAATGTCCCTATTGCCGGCAGCAGGCGAAGATGCTTCGCGAGGAACTGCTGAAGGCGTACCCGAAGGAAGTCCGGCTCTATTATCTCGATTTCCCCCTCGAATCGCTGCACCCGTGGGCCAAGTCCGCCGCCATGATCGGGCCGGTGCATTTTCCACCAGAACGCGAGCGCCTTCTGGGACTATCACGACTGGATTTTCGAGAACCAGGAAGAGATCACGCCGGAAAATCTCAAGGACAAGGTCGTCGAGTTCGCGAAAGGAAAAGGAATCGATGCCGATCAGCTTTCGAAATGCATCGATTCGCGCGCCACCGAAGAGGAAGTGAACAAGACGAGGAGCGAGGGCAAGAGCCTCGACATCAACTCCACGCCGACGATGTTCGTCAACGGCCGGCGAATGGTGGGGACGCTTGCAATGGCCCGATCTGAAGCGCGTGATCGATTACGAGATCGGATATCAGAAGACGGCGAAGAATGCGGGCGAAGACTGCGGTTGCAGTGTCCAGCTTGCCAACGCCGGGAGTTGCCGCGCCGAATAATGGCCCGGTCGGGCCTGCAGCAAATAAATGTACGTAAAGACCGGCAGATCTGCGCCGTGTCTCATCTTCAGTCTGGCGGGCATTGTTTTCGCGGCGGCCACGGGCGATTCCGCATTCGACCCGACCGATATCTCGAACCACATCAAATATCTCGCGTCACCCGAGATGCGCGGCCGCGAGAGCGGGTCGCCGGAACTGGAAAAAGCGGCGCAATATATCGCCGGCCAGTTCCGCGCCGATGGATTGAAGCCGCTGGACGGCAAGAGTTATCTGCAGGCGTTCGAGATCACTACCAGCGCGAAAGTCGGGCAAATCCAATCGCCTGGATTTTCGATCGGCGCGGAGACAGCAGTCGCTTCAGCTCAATAAGGATTTCATGCCGTTCAGCTTTTCGGCCCGCGGAAAGGCGTCCGGCGGGGTCGTCTTCGCCGGATATGGGATTACCGCGCCGGAATACAACTACGACGATTACGCGGGGATCGACGTCAAGGGCAAGTTCGTCCTCGTGCTCGCGCATGAGCCGCAGGAATACGACGAAAAGAGCATATTCGACGGCAAGGTTTACACCGATCACTCGCAGTATTACAGCAAGGCGGCGAACGCGCGCCGGCACGGCGCGGCCGGCGTGATTCTGATCAACGACCGCATCAACCACAAGACCTCGGCCGACGAACTGGAAGCTTTCGGCAGCGCCGCCGGCCCCACCGATGCGGGCATTCTTTTCGTGCAGGTGAAAGAACAAGTGGTCGAACCCTGGTTCAGGGCCGAGGGCAAAGATCTGATGGATCTCGAAAGAGGCATCGATGCGGATGTCAAGCCTCGCTCGTTTCGCGCTCAAAGGGCGTCGAAGTGCGCGAGAACGTCGACGTGGAGCGCGTGGTCAAAACGGTCCACAACGTTCTGGGGTATCTGCCCGGGGAAACCGGATGAATACCTGATCATCGGCGCGCATTACGATCATCTCGGCCTGGGCGGAACGTTCTCGCTCGCGCCCTCGCTTACCGGCACGGTTCATCCGGGCGCCGACGATAATGCGTCGGGCACCGCGGGCGTAATCGAACTGGCGCGGCATTTTTCCGCGTTGCCCAAACCGAAGCGCGGCATCCTGTTCATGACTTTTGCGGGTGAGGAACTGGGGCTGCTCGGCTCCGGATTCTACGCCAACCATCCCGAGTTGCCGCTCGATAAAGCGGTCACGATGATCAATATGGATATGATCGGCCGCGTGCGCGACGGCAAGTTATTCATTGGCGGGGCCGGCACAGGCACCACGCTGCGCAAGGATCTGGATGCGCTCACGCCGCGCTTCCGCGCTTGCACGTCGATTATTCCGATACCAGCGGGTACGGTTCGAGCGACCATACCTCATTCACCGCCAAGCAGGTGCCTGTGCTTTTCTTTTTCTCCGGACTGCACGGCGACTATCACAAACCGAGCGACACATGGGACAAGATCAATGCTCCGGGCGCGGTCGAGGTGCTGCAGCTGGTGGCGGACATCGCGGACCGGATCGATACGCAGGCCGACCGGCCGCAGTTCGTGCGCGTCGAGGAGAAAGAAAACAATCCGCACGCCGGTCAGCTCGGCGGGCTCCGGAGGCGGCTACGGGCCTTATTTCGGCAGTATTCCCGACTTCGCCGAACCGCCGCGCGGCGTCCGGTTCGCCGATATCACCCCGGAGTCTCCGGCCGCGCAAGGCTGGTTTGAAGGCGGGCGACATCCTGGTCAGAGTTCGGCGACGGACCCGGTTCAGAACCTTTACGATTTCACCTATGCGCTCCGGTCGCATAAAGCTGGGGACGCAGTCGAGGTGGAAGTACTGCGCGGATGACAGCAGAACCGTGTAACCGAGCGCCAAAGTAGATGCTGACCGAGCGCCGTTACCGCTTGGACGCGTGCGGCTCGGTAAATGATTCGGAATCAACAGTTTTTGGCCGTAACGGTACAAGAGCGTAAGAGCCTTTCAGTACCCTGCTATACGTTTTTCCCACCTCAGCCGATTAGTATCCGAGCTTAGGATCGACTCCACCAGATGCCCGAAATCTCACAAATACCGCCTTGATCCTGCACCCATTCAGCGGCGGCAGCGGCATCGGAGATCCGTTGGAAGGAGTGCGCGCCTCTCTCGCGTTGCAGGGGCTGATCGCCTCCGACGATGAGGAATCTGTCCTTTATCGCCGCATGCTGGCCGGCAGGTATCAGGAAGTGCGGATGCTGGTCTTTCTCGGGCAAGGATATTTTCCGCTGGCTGCACCAGTGCGTGGAACACATCGCGCTCAGAGCAGGGCGCGGACGTCGCGGATTGTGGAGCAAAGCTTCTGCGGCGCTGCTTGTGGAGGAGCCGCCCGAGCCGGTGAAGCGCAAGCTGGAAGCACTGGGGAGTGACGGACCGGCGAGCGGTCTTTTCGCGCGCGATAGGGATTCACAGCCTGTTTCAGGAACCGCCGCCGTCGAGTCCGCTTTCTCCCGATTTTCCTTCAAGAACTATCACCGCTATCGCCGATCATGCATATATCTGTTTTCAGCATCTGAAGGCATTTCTTCCGCTCGACCCGAAACGATTCCAGTTTGAAATCTATGCTTCGGAGGAGTATGCGCGGCTGCTTTCCGATCAGTGGGATTCCGCGATCTGAGGGCAGGCACCGCCAGCCGGCCGCCTGCAGTTGATTATTTGCCGCGCTAACTGCGCGTACGGGATTCCGCAGCGTGCCGATACCTTCGATCTCCACTTCCACCACATCGCCCGGCTGCATGCGGCGCGTGTTGCCCGGGCGTACCTGTGTAAATCACGTCGCCAGGCGTGAGAGTGACATAGCGGCTGATGAAGCTGATCACGGTCGGCACATCGAAGATCAGATCGCTGGTGCGCTGCTGCTGGGCGATCTCGCCGTTAACGCGCGTACGTCAGCAGCAGATTGGAATAATCGAGTCCGGTGACGATCACCGGCCCCAGCGGCGCGAACGTATCGCATCCCTTTGGCGCGCCAGTACTGCACGTCTTTGCCCGCGCCCCGCTGCCAGTTGCGGTCGCTCACGTCGTTGCCGCAGGTCACGCCGAAGACGGCCGCCGCGGCTTCCTCGCGCGAAGCGTTGCGAACGGTCTTGCCGATCACCACCACCAGCTCGCCTTCGAAATGAACGTCCTCGGCATCGTCGGGAATCACGATCGGCCCCTCGGGATCCTGCAGGGAGGAGATCGGCTTATAGAAAATCTCCGGCTTCGATGGCGTCTTGCGCTCTCCCAGATGGCTGATGTAGTTCTGGCCGACGGCGAGGATTTTGGGCGGCTCGCACGGCGCGAGAAGCTTCACTTCATCCAGCGCGAACCGGCGTCCGGTAGGGTCCGAGGATCGTCGAACAAGCCGCCGCCGCAGTTCTTCGATGCTCCCGTTCGTGACAATTCCATAAGCACTTTCTGCCGTTCATTTCGAAACGCGCGTAGGTGGCCATTTATCTTCGGAGTATAAGCGGTGAGTCAACGTTGCCAAGCTTCGTCGAATTCCACGCAGATTGTGCGAGGAAATTACATTAGACGCTGCGTTACAATGCAATCGGCCCTGTCTGCAGTCTCAAATTTTTCAGGGCCTGAAATTTGGGAACTAAACAAGATGGATAAACCAGCGCAAAACATCCAAGACAGCTTTCTCAATAATGCGCGCAAAGAAAAAGGTCTGGTCACGATCTATCTGTTGAGCGGCGTCAAACTTTCCGGGCGAATCAAGAGCTTCGACAAATATTCGCTGGTGCTCGAAACCAACAACCAGGAGCAGTTGATTTTCAAGCACGCGATTTCGACAGTGGTGACCACCAGAGCCGTTCAGCAGCACGCGCCCGTTCACACGCCGAACCATCAGACGCGCCGGACGCCCGCTGCGCCGCAGGCGGTGGGCGCAGCGGCACAGCACACCGAAGGCTAGAGTAGTAGAACGAGGGTCAGAACCGACGATCTCACTCGAGCAGTCTCCCGAGAAGGCGATCCTCGCGGGCTTTGAACGCCGCCGGGGCGCGGCGTCTGCGGCTGCGTCCGAATCGTTTCGCGAACTTGCCGAACTGGCCGCCAGCGCGGGCGCGGAAATCGCCGCCGAAGTGTTTCAGGTGCGTCCCGATGGTGGACGCGGCCACGCTGTTCGGACACGGCAAGGTGCAGGAGCTGAAAGAACTCGCGGAGGCGCTCGACGCCGACGTTCTGATCGTCGATCACGAACTGACGCCCACGCAGCAGCGCAATCTCGAAAGCGCGACCGGCATCAAGGTCATCGACCGCACGCAGCTGATCCTCGACATCTTCGCGCGCCGCGCGCGCACCGCCGAAGGGCGTCTGCAGGTGGAACTGGCGCAGCTGAAATACATGCTGCCGCGCCTTTCCGGCCAGGGGACTTCGCTCTCGCGTCTGGGCGGCGGCATCGGCACGCGCGGTCCCGGCGAAACGAAGCTGGAAACCGACCGCCGGCGCATCGCCATGCGCATCAAGAAGCTGGAGACCGATCTGGAACGCGTGCGCACCGGCCGCGCGCTGCATCGCGAAAAGCGCGGCGCGGTTCCGGTGCCGACCGTCTCGCTGGCGGGTTATACGAACGCGGGCAAATCCACGCTGTTCAACCGGCTGACAGCGGCGGGGGTGCTGGCGGATGCGCGCATGTTCGCGACGCTCGATCCCACCATCGCGGGCCATCACGCTGCCTTCGCGCCGCCGCATTCTGTTGAGCGATACGGTGGGTTTCGTGCGCAATCTGCCGACGACGCTGATCGAGGCTTTCCGCGCCACGCTGGAAGAAGTGGCCGATGCGGCGCTGATCCTGCACGTGGTCGATGTCTCGTCCGAACAGGCGGCGCAGCATGTGGCGGAAGTGTTCCGCGTGCTCGGCGAGATCGGGGCGTCCGGCAACGCCGCAGATTCTGGTGCTGAACAAGGCGGACCGGCTTGCCGGCCGAAGAGCGCGACGCTGACGCCGGCGTGCTCGGCGCGCGGCTGCTGGCCGACGCCGGGCAGAATGCCTCTGACGCCGGCCGTGATGGTCAGCGGCCTGACCGGCGAAGGCATCGTCGCGCCTGTTCGATCGTGATCGACGAGGTGGTTCCGTTCGATGCGCGTCGAGACGGTACAATTTCGTATACCTCTTCGTGACGGGGCTGCAATCGCTTTGTTACATCGAGTGCGGCAGAGTGCGCGCGGAGGATTATGATGGAAACTTATGCGAGATGGAGGTGGACGCTCCCGAATCGCTTCGCCGGCGGCTGCGCCGTTACCTGGTCGGAATTCCACGCCGCCTGTGGAAAATTCTGTGCACAAATGACTTCGGAACTTCGCAAACCATTGTGCTTTCAGGCGTTCCACGTCTTTGAACCAGCAACGCAGCAATCCGCTTAAACAACTCAGTGATGAAAGGGTTAGCACGCCCGTCGCGAAAATGCAACCGCGGCTGGCCTGAAATTGATTATTCGAGCCCATGATTTCACAGCGATTTCCACAGTTGGAGGGAACCGGTGAATCTTCCCAATACCCTCACCATCGCGCGAATTTTCTTCGTGCCGCTACTGGTCGCGGTGCTGGTACAGGAAAGAATCATACTCCATTGGAACGGCGCTGTCATCACAAATGATGTGGTTGCGCTGATTATTTTTTGGGTGGCCGCCGCCACCGACATGCTGGACGGCTATCTCGCCCGGCGCTGGGGGCAGGTAACCACGATCGGAACGCTGCTCGATCCGATTGCGGACAAACTGCTGGTTTCCGCCGCGCTGATCTCGCTGGTGCAGGAGCGAGTGGTTCCGGGCTGGCTGGTGGTGCTGCTGGTGGGCAGGGAGTTCGCGGTGTCGGGCCTGCGCAGCATCGCGGCCGTGGAAGGCTACACCATCAAGGCCAGCGAACTGGGAAAGACGAAAACGTTTCTGCAGGTGCTGGCGATTTCGCTGCTGATGATCAGCATGCATCACGCGTGGGTGCGTGAAGTGGGCGAATCTTTCGCTTTATATCGTGGTGTTGTTTTCGCTCTGGTCGGCCGTCTCGTACTTCAACAAGTTCTGGCGCAAGGTGGATATCCGCACCAAGCAGCGGCGGCGCCAGGAATTGCTGATCGCGGAGAGAGCAGCGAAGGCGGATCCTGCTGGCGGAGAGGCGGGAAGCATTGCGCAACCGGCGGCGCGCCGCTAGAGCGGATCGGGCGCGGGCGGCGGGGCTTTCGACAGGAACTGCGGACCTTCCGCC
Organism: Terriglobia bacterium; assembly: GCA_963764845.1. Taxonomy (GTDB): domain Bacteria; phylum Acidobacteriota; class Terriglobia; order Bryobacterales; family Bryobacteraceae; genus BOG-234. Next base: position 574,337 of record CAVXUE010000006.1, read on the forward strand.
GTCAGCCTGACCACGCGCACCTGGCCCGACCGGCCCGAGCGGTTCGAGCGTTTTTCCGTTCAGCGAGATCGTCAGAGCGCCCGGCATTCCCGGCGACGATCTTCACCTGCTCGTCCGCGCGCGATCTCTTTCGTCTCGTTCGGCCTTGAGCGTGCCGGTGAAAGCCGTCTTGCCGTCGGCGCTCATCTGGACCCATGCGGACTCGCTGCGCGGTGATGACCACCTGGACCGGACGCGGTGCGCCCGCGGGCAAGCGGTCGACGACCCGATGTGCTGACGGGCTGCGCCGGCGGTTGGTGCCGCCGGCCGGCTTCGGTGATGCGGGCAACGGCTGCCCGTACGTCTGCGGCCGGGCGCTGCGAGATGGAGCGCAGGCCGGCATCGGCACGGCATGGTTGAAGTGGAGCCAGGCGGCAGTCGCGCCTCCGGCGAGCCAGCAGCCAGCGACAGGCGGATGATCAATGCCGCGCGGATCTGGCGGTCGCGGTCGATAGGAAGAGCGAGGCCGCGCCGGAGGATCGGGCAGCGGCACCGTGGATTCGTCCTGCTTCGGCAGTTCGGCCAGCAGCGGATCCGGATCCAGCTTCAGGGCTCAGAGCAACTGCCGGACGAAATTGCGCGTGAAGACCAGGCCAGGCAGACTCTCGAAAGTCGTCCGCTTCGATGGCTTCGAGAAAGCGGGACGCGATTCTGGTATCGCGCGAGATATCGTCGATCGCCAGGCCCAGACCGAGCCGTTTCCTGCCGCAGTTTCGCGCCGATACCGAACGAAGCCAAACACGTCTCCTCTATCTTTATGGTATAACATTCATCGATGCCAAGTTATTGTGATATCAAAAGTTAACAGGATTCCGCGACACATTCGCGCGCTTCGGGTACGCTTGAGATCAGGCCGCCTACTCTGTATGAACCGTCTCATTGTATTTCCATTCTGCACTTGCTCTGCACCCTCGGCTCTGAGCGCGCACGCCAAAGACTTCAGCGGCGCGGAGGCGTTCGCGTTCACGCGCCAGGCTGTTGCGCTGGGTCCGCGCCCGGATGGTCGCCCGCGATCGCGAAACTGCGCGCGCTGATCAGCAGCAACTGGCGATGCGCGGCTGCGAAGTCATATCCGATCCGCTTCACCGCGCAGACGCCGGACGGCCCGCTCGCCATGGAAAACATCATCGCGAAGTTTCCCGGCAAAAGCGGCCGCGCCATCGCGATCACCGGCCACTACGACACCAAGAAGATGGCGAATTTCGTGGGCGCGAACGACGGCGGGTCTTCCACCGGCATGCTGCTCGAACTGGCGGCGGCGCTGCAGGGGCGCCCGCGCATCGACGACGTTTACCTGGTTTTCTTCGACGGCGAAGAGGCGATTCACGAATGGACCGATACCGACAGCCTTTACGGCAGCCGCCATCTGGCCGCAAAATGGACGCGCCGACGGGACCAATCGCCGCCTGAAGGCGCTGATCAATGTCGACATGACCGGCGATAAGAATCTGCGTCTGGTCTGGGATGAGAATTCGACGCCATCCGCTGCGCAAACTCGGTCTGGGACGTGGCCGATTCGCTCGGCTATTCCGCCGCGTTTCCGCGCCAGGGCGGCGCCATCGAAGACGATCACATGCCCTTCATCAAAGCCGGCGTGCGAGCGGTCGACCTGATCGATTTCGACTCGCAGAGCACTTTCTGGCACACTCCGCAGGACACGATGGACAAACTCGATCCCCACAGCTTCGAGGTGATCGGCGCCGTGGTGATGAAGTCGATCGAGGAACTGGAACAACAGAAGTGAGTCTCGAGGCGTGCGATGTGATCCACGGCGTGATCGTAGTCGACAAGCCCGAAGGACTGGACGTCGCACGATGTGGTGAGCAAGATGCGCGGCATCGCGGGCACCCGGCGCGTCGGGCCATCTGGGCACGCTCGATCCCGATCGCCACCGGTGTGTTGCCGCTGATGATCGGGCAGGCGACCCGGCTGGCGCGGTTCTGGGATGGCGTCGGAGAAGGAATATGAGGCGGTGGTGCGGTTCGGGTTCGCCACTTCGACCTACGATCGCGCGGGCGAACCGTGCGGCCCCGATACCGGGAACCGAATATCAGCGCCGACCAGATTGAAGCGTGTCTGGCGCCGATGCGCGGCGAGATCGAACAGACGCCGCCGCCGGTTTCGGCGAAGAAGATCAACGGCGTGCCGGCGTATAAGCTGGCGCGATGGGGACGCGAAGGTGGCAACTAAGAACATCGCGGTCGATCTCGCCCCGGTGAAGGTTTCGATCTACGAACTGACGCCTGCTCGATGTCGAGGGCGCGCGGGCGCAGCTTGCGCGTGCGTTGTTCGGCCGGCACCTATGTCCGGAGCATCGCGCATCAGCTTGGCCTGTCGCTCGGCTGCGGGGCGCACATCGACTCCTTGGTGCGCACGCGCTCCGGGCCGTTTCGGATCGGCCAGGCCCTTACGCTCGAACAAGTTGCAGCAGTTGAAAGACGACGGGCGACTGGGCGAAGCGCTGATCGGGACTGCGGATCTGCTGCCGGAATTCCCGGCCGTCTTTGTGGATGACGTGGCCGTCACGCAGATCCGCCAGGGGCGCGACTTCAGCGTCTCTCCGTTTCGCGTCAATACCGGTGCGCCGCACGTGAAGGCGATCGGCCCGGATGGCCGGCTGGTGGCGATCGGCCGGATCGCGATGCCGAACCTCTACCATCCCATGGTGGTTTTGGCATAGTGGTGGTCCTGGCATAGCGAGTCCCGGAACCGGGTCAAACCGAACCGCCGGTTTCCGCGTATCATATATGAGGGACGTAATTGGAGGTCGAATGCGAAAAGGAATATTGAGAGTGGCGACCGTGCTGGCCGCGGGCGGACTGACGCTGGCGATGGCCGCGAGTTTCCCGGATCCGCCGAAAGCGAGCGCGCCTGCGGCAGGGACGGCATCCATCGTGCTCGCCGGCGGCTGCTTCTGGGGCATGCAGGGCATCTATGAGCACATGAAGGGTGTGACGAATACGGTGGTCGGGTACGCGGGCGGAACGAGGGAAACGGCCCACTACGACATCGTTTCCGAGCGCACCACCAACCACGCCGAATCGATCAAAATCACCTACGATCCCTCGAAGGTGAGTTACGGCGAACTGCTGAAGGTGTTCTTCTCGGCCGCGCACGATCCTACGACCTTGAACCGGCAGCACTACGACGAGGGTCCGGAATACCGCTCCGCGATTTTCTACTCCAATGACGAGCAGAAGAGTATCGCCGAGATGTATATCAAGGAGTTGAACGATGCGCACGTGAACAAGGATCTCGGCTGGGAGCACGATAAAATCGTCACTCAGGTCGTCCCGCTCAATGGCGCGTTCTATTCCGCGGAACCGGATCATCAGCATTTTCTCGATCACAATCCGACTCAGGGCTACATCGCGAACGTCGATATTCCGCTGCAGAACAAATTCAAGGCGAAGTATCCGGAATACTTCACCAAAGACATCAAGTAAAGACATCAAGTAAAGACATCAAGTAAAGACATCAAGTAAAGACATCAAGTAAAGACATCAAGTAAAGACATCAAGTAAAGACATCAAGTAAAGACATCAAGTAAAGACATCAAGTAAAGACATCAAGTAAAGACATCAAGTAAGGGAGACCAAATGAGCGTATTCAGCAATCCTCTTCATCGCCGCACCTTCCTGATGAGCCTGGCAGGCGGCGCCGGCGCGTATTCGCTGCTCGCGGCCACCGATCAATCGCGGTCCGCGAAGGTCCGCATCGTCGAATTCGATGCGAACGGCAGCAAGACCGGAGTCGTCGAAGTGGACAAGGTTGTGAAGTCGGACGCCGAATGGAAGAAGATGCTCGCCGGCGATGAACGGATGGCGTTCGAAGTGACCCGGAAGGAAGGCACGGAGCCCGCGGGCAGCGGCAAATATGCTTACAACCATGCCGACGGGCTCTATCACTGCATCTGCTGCAACACGGTGCTCTTCGATTCGAAAACGAAGTTCGAATCCGGGACCGGCTGGCCCAGCTTCTATCAGCCGATCGCGAAGGAAAACGTGGTCGAGCAGACGGACCGCACCTTCGGGATGGATCGGACAAAAGTGAGCTGCGCGCGTTGTGACGCCCACCTCGGCCACCTGTTCGACGACGGCCCGAAGCCCACCGGCCTCCGTTATTGCATGGACTCCGCTTCGCTGAGCTTCGTGCCGCGCGGCAAAACCGCCGCTTGATCGAACCGTGGCGCGCGCACTCTTGCGTGCCCCGTCGACACTCGTGTCGACGCTTGCCCCCATGGACGAAGTACGACCGACTTAGTATTCGAGAGCCGGTTTCATCGCGGCGCCCTCAGGGGTTCCGATGAGGGCGCTGTAAGCTTTGATCTGGTCGAGATCGCGCGGATTCGGATAGAGCTCGAGATACTTTGCGATATGCTCTTTCGCGCCCGCGACATCGCCCTTGGCCGCCAGGATCACTCCCAGCGCGAACTCGCCGCGATACTTTGCCATTTTCGGATCCTGCTTCAGGGATTCTTTGATACTCGTTTCGGCGGCGTCGAGGTTATTCAGTTCATACAGGGCGACCGCCTGATGCAGGTAGACCTCGGAATAGATGTGTTTCGAGTCCATCCGGATCACGTTCTCGGCGGCCTTCAACGCGCCCTGCCAGTCCTTCACCACAACGTCGCAATGCGAGAGCGTGACCCAGGAGACCGTCATTTTCGGATCGATTTCGACGGCATGCAGGAAAGCGTCGCGCGCTTCGGGGATCTTTGCCTGGGCTTCGAGAGCAATCCCGAGCGTATGCCAGCCGCGGGCAAATTTGGGAGCGGCCTCCGTCACGAGTTTCGCCTGATCCCCGACTTCCACGATGTTACCCGCGTCGACGGCCTTCGACAAAGCTTTCCATGGCGCGCGCGCGGCTGCCGGCACATCGTCGTTCTTTTGCACGATCGTGCGCGGATCGGCGCCTCCGAGGCTCAGCACGATTGTCGGCAGTTCCTTGGCGGAGTCGAGGAAGCCGTTGAGATCGGAAATATCGATGGACGTCGATACGAACCCGGCCATCGTAGCCTGAAGCACGCAGGTACGCGTCAGCAGGTTATCCACGTCCATGTTCCAGATGTATTCGCCCTTTTTGTTCGTTATGGGCCCCGGCGCATCCCCGTAGGAATCGCTGCAGAGCCGCTGAATTCCAACCGAATGGGGAGGGGGCGAGCCGTCCTTCATCACCACTTTGCCGTGCAGGATGAGCTTATAGGTGTCGGCGGCGGCGGGTGGAACCAAAATGGCCACTGAAATGGCCGCGGAAGCAAGAACGCAAACGCCCGCAAACAAGCGCATCGAAAACATAATTTCTCCTCGTCCGGAAACGCACAATTATGCGCTCAACTGAAATCCGGCCAGACACATTATATCCGTAACCCCGCGCCTTCGGGCACGCCTCCGGAAGCGATACCGGAGGCGTACCGGGGGCGATAATGGATACGAGCCATGCCTGCCGTCGAAGTCTGCCCCAAATGTAACGGAACCGGATATCGCATCGTTGAGCGCGAGGAAGTTTCCGGCGCCGTGCGCTGCGATTGTCTGGCGATCGGGCGCGCCGAACGGCTGGAATCGGCAGCCGCGCTGCCGCCGCTCTACGCCAATGCATCGTTCGAGAATTTCCTGCTCTCGCGCGAGAACCCCATCGGCTATCGGGAACTGACGGAGGTCTATCTCGCGGTGCGGGGTTACGCGCGCGAGTTCCCGAACACCAAAAAACCGGGCCTGCTGCTCATGGGCGAACCGGGCACCGGCAAAACCCACCTTGCCGTCGCCGCGTTTCGCGCCATCATGGCGAAAGGCTTCGAAGGCCTGTTTTTCGATTATCAGAATCTGCTGGACCGGATTCGCTCGGGCTACGATGCCGCATCGAATTCGACCGATCGCGAGGCCTACAAGGTCGCGATGGAGACCGAAGTGGTGCTGCTCGACGATCTCGGCGCGCATCGCGTCAGCGATTGGGTGGAAGATACCGTCACCTCGATCATCACCGCGCGCTGCAACAACCGGAAGCCGCTGATCGCCACCACGAACCTGATCGATCCCGAGGCGGGCTACGTGACCTACGAGCGCACGGCCGGGGGTAAGGTGGATTACCGAACCACGTTAAGCGAGCGTATCGGTCCGCGGGCCCGCTCGCGTCTATTTGAAATGTGCCGGGTCATCAAAATGCCGCTCGTCGAGGATTTTCGCATGCGCACGCCAGGCGCTGCGCTCCCGGCCCGTCGAATCATGATTCGGGCCGCCATCGTCTTCATCGCATCCGCCGCGCTCGCGCCCGCGTGGGTGGAATCCGTCGAATTCCCGTGGGACGCTTACCCGAAGCCCCTGTGGGAACGCGAACTGGTATGGCTCAAGAACATCGGCATCACGCATGTGAGTCTGCCGCCGGGGATGCCCCCGACGCATGTTCGCCCCGCAGCCGCAGCGCAGCTGGACGATCTGCTCCGCATCATCCGCAGGCTCGGCATGGAAGCCGATCTCGAAGGCCCCGTGCCTGATGAGCCTGCAGCCGCTGACGCGCGCCCACGGGGGGCCGCTGACGGAACCGCTGCCGGGGCCGCCCACGCGCATCTCCGCTCTTTCAACCGCGGCCCTGACGCGCTCGCGGGAGCTTCTGATTCGCGGGGGCCGGCGCGTTGCTGTGGACTGACGTGGAGGAAACCCTCGGACCGTCGGGGTATCGGCCCGGCGCCGTCAATTTCGCGGGTGAAGAGAAGCCCGCCACCATCCCTCTGCGGCGAAGCGCGCAGCTCGCCGCTTACTGGAGTGCGAACGTTTCCCGTCGCTGCATGCTGCTGCCCGGGGCCGGTGTATCGCATTTCCGGAAACGCCCCGCGCGTCGCCCCACGCCTTCCGTTCGCCAGTTCACCGGCGAGAACGGAGCTCGGTCATATCGGTCGTCAATAAATCCGCGCACTCGTGGACGGGTGAACTCAGAGTGTTCTACCCGCGGCGAAACGCGAAATCGGCATCCCGGGCGTCACGGTGCCCGCGCGCGATGCGCTCTGGCTGCCGGTGAACGTGCCCCTCACCGCGGGGCCTCTGTGCAAGGATTGCAGCGCGTTCGCCAATGCGGACCATCTGATCTATGCGACGGCCGAAATGACTGCGATGGAATATGAAAACGGCATTCTGGCCATGGAGTTCGCGGCGCCATCGGCGGGCGAAGTCGTGCTGCAGCTTTCGCGCGAGCCGTCCGGACCGCTCGTGGCAGGCGGCAAACCCACCGGGTTCGAATGGGATGAGCATACTCAGCGGGCGCGTTTGAAGATCCCGCCCGGAAGCGGCCCCGGCAATCACGTTCGCATCGGCATTGCCATCGAGCCTCCCGACGCCACCGCGTTCTTCGACAGTGCGCGGGTCTTGATGATCGGCGAAACGAACCGGCTGACGGCGCAGTTTTCCTCTGACGCGATTGCGCAGCGGTCGCGGCTGCGGATGGCATCCGGAGTTTCCGGCTGAGCAGAAATCCGGGAAAGAGCCGCTGGGTCTGGTCTATGAGATCAGGGTTCCCGCGACCGCTGTCCACGGGGATCATGCCGACCTCGCGATTGAAGCCGATGGTATGCAGATGAGCCACGCGCGTCCTCAGCTCCTGCGCCCTGTGACGCTGCGTTTTCCCGATGCCATCGATGTGCATCTGGCGGCCAACTCGGCGCTGCCGCTGTTTCCGGCAACCGTTTCGGTGAATCAGCGGGCCGGCCGCGATCTGACCATCACGGTGCGCAATAATGCGCCGGAGATCCGCACTTTTCAGCTGCGAGCCAAAGGTGGACGGCCTGGATTTCTCCCCCGCGAAACTGGAAGTGACAGTCGGGGCTTCGACTTCGCGCGACGTGTCGTTGCGCGTCTTCGCGAAAGACGCCGCGCCCGGGCTTCACGCGGGATTGGTGACAGTTACAGGCGCGGCGACGGCGGCCGAGCCGATTCAGTTCGCCGTTTATCCCACCGGAGGCGCGATCGCGTTTTCGGCGGGCGGATTTTCGCTGATCGAAAGCGCGGGATTCCGCGCGTCATTCCTGCCCGGCCGATGGCTGGAATTCATCGCCAGGGGCAATAATCAGAATCTGCTGGCCAACACGGGAACACCATTTACGCCCGGCGAGATCGAGGCAGCGGGCGATGCGCTGATCTTTGGCGAGAGTCGAAGAACCATCAGAATTTCGGAGCTGGAGGAGCTTGCCACGAAACCCAAACGCTAAGTACGTGGCGCACGCACTTCTGCGTGCCGCGTCGACTTATATCGACACCCAGCACCCTGAGAGCGTACGCCACATCGGTCAGAGCAAAGGTACTGCCCGCTGAAAGCTGACCGCCTAAAAGGTGGATACTAAACAAACCCCCTTGCTTCCGAGCCACGACCGGAAGGGAGCGACCGTCTTACTCGTAAAACGCGGGTGCCTTTTTCAGCTTCGCGTCGCCAAGGAAGTCATGCTGAATCCATAATTGCGCGCCCGTCTTCCTGAGAAAAATCCCGATCTCCGCGCGTGACGCCGCGGTCTGATCCTGATTGAACTCAGCCGCCGGCAGGCGTTTCAACGTGCGCTCTTCCGGATAGTGGTAAAGGTCGCCCCTCACCACCACCGGCCCGGTTTTCGCCACCTTCAGAAACAACGATTGATGGCCCGGAGTGTGGCCCGCCGTGGATTTGAGGATGATCTTCCCGTCGCCAGGGGATTTCCTTAGCTGCCATTCTCCGATTCCGAACGATATTCCGGCAAGACACTTGCCATGCGCTTGATCAACGATATCGCCGGCGGGCAAATAAGTTCAAACGCGCGCCGCCGGGCACGGAGGGCCGATTCACCCCGTGTGAAGACGATTTCGCCACAGCTCTCTGGCCGAAGCCCGATACAATGGGCCAAGTGATCGGGATCTGATGAGAATGATCTAGGCCGATGGCTGGCAACACGTTTGAACAACCGGAAGCCACCGTCATTTCAAACATCCGTCGAACCAAACGTTGTGACCATCCCCGGGCATCCGGGAGATGACGTGCCGGCTGGAACGCTGAAGTCGATTCAAAAGGACGACGGCCGATATGCCGTTATCTTTGAGCAAGCCCCGAATAACTGGGCCGCATACGTGCCTGATTTGCCCGGCTGTATCACGACTGGCGCGACGCTGGAGGATACGGAACGGAATATCCGCGAGGCAATCGAAGGCCATCTGGAAACGTTCCGGGAGTTTGGCGAGCCCACACCGGCTCCGGCTACGATTGCGCGGGACGTTGAGGTTCTGTCGGCGGCTTGATTTCAGGAATAGCGGCCTTTCGGCTGATCCCGATGCTGGAGAGACCGCACTGGAACCCCGACCCTGCGCTCATCGGATCAACTTAGTCTCCTTACCGAAACTGTCCCGGGACTGCCGCAAGTCCCGCGCCCGCGCATGTTGCTCGTTAGACATCTCCGATGAAAGCCAGCGACAACTCTACTCGGCAAGCGGTTATGGACGCCGCCACCCTCAACGTCCAATGGAGGCGCTTTGAGGTTTTAAATGGAGGGAACCGCTTCCGAAACAGCCTCTACGCAACTAAACCTGTCGGTTAGCGCGCCGCGGCGGGTCCGCAAACAGCACTCCGGGAAGCGTTGGCCCCGGCTCCGAGCGGATCGTCGGCCACTCGGAGAATGAACGCCGCCTCTTCTGCCATGCTTCCAGGAAGTCTTCACGTCCGGGTTCTGGTCGGCGGAGCTCGTCCAGAGCTTCCTTAGGTCAGTGCTTCTTTTCCTGAGCCATCGTCCCGTCGGACCATTTGTCGGCCAATACGAACAAAATCGTCACCCGTTCTTCAGGGTCATTCGCGGCCATCACCGGCGAGTCCGGCAGATCCGCCCCCCAACTCTTCGCCGCGTCGCCCGCAGCGAAGAACATCACATGCGGGTGCCAGCTCGTATCGTCGTCGCCCAGAAACTGCTGCTTCGACATCATGTAGGCCATCGCTCCCGGCTCCAGCGGCGGAAGTTCTTTACGGTCCAGCGCGGATGTAGTGGTTTTGAATATATCCGTCTTCGACTTGCCTGCCAGCACCAGTTTGGTCTTCATCAGGTAAATCTGCATAAACGTCCTGGCTGCCTGCGGATTGAAGCAATGGGGGGCGCGCATTTTCTGGTTCCAGAACTCCGGGTCGTCAGTGGCCTTGCCCCATGCTCGCTCGACGATACAGACGAAGCCGTTCCTGCCCTTCACCGCGCTCGCATAGCCGTCCCGCCGTAGCACCATGACCTCGGCGTCGCCCGAGATGGACGCCGGAGCAGCGCTGCGGGCCAGCGCAATCTCCGCGCTCTCCGGCATCAGATACTGTCCGAGAGGGGCCATGGCCGGATAGAGAGCCTTCGCCGCCTGCGCCTGCGCGTAGGCGTTAAGGCAAGTAAGGCAAGGAAAAGCGGCCTGCAAAAGGATCCCTGAAGCGATGAACTTGATGTGAGTCTTCCGCATAGGATTCTCCGATGATGGCACAGATTCAGTCGCTCTGACCCGAGACGAGGCCCTCAGAATGCGCGGATGGAAAAACCTCTGCCGTTGACGGAATGAGAGTATGCCGAAATGCGAGCATATTGATCGGATGAGCGATGGCCCGCCAGTTGCCTCCGGCCAGGAGTCGACGGAAACGAAACAAACCACCTCGCTCCCAGGCCGCGACCGGAGGCAAGCGACCGTCTCACTCGTAAAACGCGGGTGCCTTTTTCAGCTTCGCGTTGCCCAGGAAGTCATGCTGAATCCACAATTCCGCGCCCGTCTTCCTGAGAAAAATTTCGAGCTCCGCGCGTGACGCCGCGGTCTGGTCCTTATTGAACTCAGCCACCGGCAGGCGGTTCAATGTGCGCTCTTCCGGATAGTGATAAAGCTCGCCACTCAGCACCACCGGCCCCGTTTTCGCCAGCTTCAGAAACAACGATTGATGGCCCGGAGTGTGGCCCGGCGTGGATTTGAGGATGACCTTCCCGTCGCCGAAGACATCGTACTCGTCCGTGTCGATGATGATCGTTTTGCTGTTCTTCAACAGGCTGTAGTTGGCCGGATCCGAGCGCGGAATCGGCGGATCTGAAAACATCCGGTCGCGCTCCACTTTGCGCACCAGCCATGTCGATGCCGCGAAAGCATTCGCGTTTGCCACGTGATCGCCGTGATAGTGCGACATGGCAAGGTAGGTGATGTCGGCAGGTGTGTACCCGACGGCCGCGAGCTGCGGCAGCAGCGGCTTGTCCTGCGTAACCACTCCCACCGAGGCAGGGCCGCCGCCGGGCCTGAACGCGCTGTCGGGAATATCGCCGTTGTCCCACATCAGTGTGCCTTTGGGATCGGCAATCAGGAAGCACGGAATCGCCATTTCAGCGCACAGGCCGCAAAGGGAGGCTGCAAAGTGGCTGAAACAGCCATGCGTTGCCTAGCGAAGCGTGTCCGTTGTGCGCTGTTTCTGGAGAGTCGACCCCACCTCTTCCTTCTTCAGCGAATAAGCGTCGGCGTTGGTGGTGTGGATGGTTCCGCAATCGAAGATGTAGAGGCGAAGAGATTTGGGAGGCTTCGGGTGCTGATCGGCAGCTTGCACAGCGGCCAACGCAGCGCATGCGGATAGCAGGACTTTGCTGAAATACCTGGTCATACTGGTGGGATTATGTCACGCACGCTCCACATTTCGAAGGCAACGATCGCAAAAGAGCCGGGGAACAGCAAAATCAAACGCGTCACCCTGGAGGGCCTCGCGGAACCGGTCCGGATGGGGGTGCGCGGCGGCGTCGCGGATTTCTTCCATCTGAATCCCGATGAACCGCTTCCCTCCACCCTCGATTACGTGGTGGGCGCCGTCGGCGGTTGCCTCACGGGAACCCTGGCAGGCGCTCTCGAAGCGCTGGGCATCGATACGGCGCCGGGAAATCTCGAAGCGGTGGCCGAAGGAACCATCGAAGAGATCGATGGCAGGATGCTCCTCACGCACGTGAAAGTACATTACCGCGTTCGCGCGGCGCAGAATCAACGGGAGGCGGTGCAGCGCGCGATAGCGAGCCACGGATCGCGCTGCCCGGTTTCCGAAAGCGTGCGTCGTGGCATCGCCGTCGAATGGGACGGCGAAGTGATCACTTGAGTTCGAATACGAACTGCTTGATCCCGGCTCTTTGCCGCTCCTGTTCCTCCGCCGCTTCCTTCGAGACCTTTTCGAACAATTCGATCTCCCGTTTCGCGTTCGTCCCGTCGCCCGCGCGCCGGTAAGCCTGGCTGAGCCGGTAGTGCGCTTCCGCGAGCCGCGGATCGGCGGCAGCGGCGCGTTGCCAGGCGGAAATCGCTTTACCGTAATGGTTCGCGTCGGCATAGACGATCCCCAACTGCAGCCACGCGCCGCTCAACTTTGGATCGAGGCGGACGGCCTTCTCGATCAAAGCCTGCGCGCGCGGTCCTTTCGGCAGAGTGGTCGCAAAGAAATAGTTAGCCGAAGCATTCTCGGGATGGAGTCTGGCGAACCGCTCCATTCTGGAAGCGAAACCGGGTGATTGGGTAATGACCGGGCTCTGCGCTTTGCCGAGGAACAGGTAAGGCGTGACATCTGCGGGATCCAGATCGGTCGCTTCGAAGAAACGATCCCGCGCCTCCTCAAAAGATCCCAGCGAATACCTCGCCACGGCCAGTCCCAGCAGAATTCGCGAAGATTTCGGGAATAATCGATTCGCCCGCATGAGGACTTCACTGGCCTGCTCCGCCGCGCGGTGTTTGAGCAGCTCGGCTCCGAGGTCGAAGAGATTCGCCTCACTCGGGTTCAGCTCCACGGCGCGCTGGTACTGGCGAAGCGCTTGCAGAGGATTGCCATCCTTCGCGTCGACACCGCCCAGCGAAGCCGTGTCGCGCGCCAGAGATTCCGTCGACTGGAGAACGGGATCGGACCCGTGACCGCCGCGGCTGGCCGGGTCGGTAACACCGGAAGGAACGAAAGTCGGCGGATCGAAATAGGGCTGATTCTGCCCCATCGCCAGGCAGGCCGCGGCCAACACAAGTACGGCAATGCGAGTCAACTGTTTCATAGTAGTCAAAGTCGCGCCAACCGCTCAATGACCAGCTCGAAATAGGCGTCGGCGTCGAGATCGCGCAACAGCAGAACATTGGGCGGCCTGCGCGTTACATTCCAGTAATCGACAACCGTCACGCCCAGTGTCAGCGGACTCGAATGCTCCACGTCGATATACACTCTCTTTCCCGAAAAGATCTCGGGAGCGAGCAGCCAGGCTGTTACCGTGGCGTCGTGCAACGGTCCGCCATCCCACCCGTATTTCTGCTGATCGAAACGTTTGTTGAATTCGAGCAGGTGGTAGAAAGCCTCGGCCAGCGGCGTCCCGATAGCGCGCAGTTTTTCCAGACGCGGCTGCGTTGTCAGGGCCCGATGCGTGCAATCGAGCGGGATCATGGTGATCGGCGCGCCGCAATGGAGAACACGCGCCGCCGCTTCCGGGTCGACGTACACGTTGAACTCCGCGGCGGGCGTAACGTTGCCGCCCTCGGAAAAAGCGCCGCCCATCATCACGATTTCGCGCAGGTGTCCGGCGAGGCGCGGCTCCCTGGCCAGCGCGAGAGCAATGTTGGTCAGCGGCGCGAGACAGCAGAGTGTCACCTCGCCCGCCGGTCTCGACATCACAAGATCGACAATGGCGTCCGGCGCAAACCCGCGCGCGGGCTGCGTCGTTGGGTCCGGCAGATCGTAGCCGTCGAATCCGGTTCGGCCATGCACATGTTCAGCCGTCACCAGGGGACGCACCAGCGGCGCGGCCGCTCCCGCGTAGACGGGGACTTCCGTCCGCCTGGCCAGCTCCAGCGCCTTCAGTGCGTTCTTCGTAGTGAGAGAGACGGGAACGTTCCCGGCCACGGTCGTGATGGCCAGCACTTCCAGTTCCTCGGGAGAGGCGATCGCCATCAGGAAAGCGACTGCATCGTCCGGCGACGGATCGGTATCGATGATGACAGGTAGCCGCATAAGTCACCGCAGTTGTTCGAGCGCCTGTTTCGCCTGGATGTGATCGGGATGCTCCTTCAGCAGATCCGTGATGACGGCCCGGGCTTTGTCCCGATTGCCTTCAACCGTGTAAACGCGCGCCAGGTTGAGGTACGACTGATCGAATGCGGGCGCAACGCGAATGCATTCCTCGAATCGCGCCACCGCGTCGTCGCGCCGCCGCGTTCGCAGCAGCAGGATGCCGAGATTGTTCAGCGCTTCGGGATACCCCGGGCGCAACTGCAGGGCCTTGAGCAGAAACTCCTCGGCGCGTGTGGTGTCGTCGGTTTGCGCGAAGACCATGGCCAGGCTGTAATTCGCTGCCGGGTCGCGAGGTTGGATGGCGATCGCCCGCCCGAGTGCGTTGCGCGCCTCATCCCACCGTTTCTGGTCGCGATATGCGTTGCCGATATTCTCCAGTGCGATGGTGTAATTGGGATTCAGCCGCAACGCCTCCTCGAAATACGCGATGGCCTGATCGCTGCGGCCCGCGCGGCCGGCCAGCAGCCCGAGATTATTCCATGCATTGACCGCCGTGCCGGGATAGTTTGCACTCAGCTTGACCGTTCGCTCGAAGCTCGCCTGCGCCTGCGCATTCCTGCCCTGATTGAGGTAGACGCTGCCGAGACCGTAAAGAGCTTCGGCGCTCGACGGGTCTTCACGCAGCGCCAGATTGAAGAAGGTCTCCGCCTGATCGTAGTAACTGCGCTGAAAAAACGCGGCCCCCAGCGTGAGGTGATTCCGCGCAAACAGATAATTCGCGGCGTTGCCGCGAAAAGGCAGCGCCGCGGCCAGGCGCGCTGCATCGGTTTGTGGGATCGAACGGAGGTCGCGCTCGACTTGCTCACGGTCGGGCGGCTCGTGATACACCTTGACGATCTCGCCTTCACGATTGATCAGGAACGACAGAGGCAGAGTAATGTCGCGTCTTCGATCGAACAGGTATCGGTGGAGAATGCTGTAGACGGCCGCCATGTCGTCGGTTCCGTTCGCGCCTCGACCACCGAAAACGATACTCAGCGCATCCACGCCGTGCGGAGGCGCCGATCCAGGCGCCTGAAGACTCAGCAGAAGGGGCTTGCCGCGTGGGATCGCGAGCGTGCCCACCTCGGGCGCCGGCACGGGCACCAGCAGCCAGGTCCCCGTGTTCGTTGGCAGTGATTCCGGTTGTCTTGGCGACGCCGGCGGCCGCGGAGTCTTCAGGAAGGCTTCCATACGCGAGGGCTCAGCGCCTTCTTCAACGTGGATCCGATGATTGACCGGCAGATCGCGAAGCTGCTGCACCGCCCCGCTCGGCCAAAGGATCGCCGCGTTCACTCTGTCCGTCGCCTTCCCGAGGCCGAACATCACGTCCTTCGAGTGCTGCGAAAGAAAGCCCGACCCGGCCTGCAGCCGTCGCGTCTGCGTCTCCACCGTAATCGCCGCGCCGATCGCGTCCTTATTGCTCTTCACCCCGGTCAGGCGAAATGCGATGGAAGGCGGCAGCGCTTCGACGACGTTCTTCAACAGCCTCACCTGAGGTGCGTTGCGATTCTTGAGGAAGACTTCCAGTCGCCCGTCGTGATCGAAATCCGCCAGCGCGAAAGACCGGCTGTCCTCGATGAAATCCAGATCCACCGCGCCCGAAACGTTCGCAAACGTTCCATCTCCATTATTCGCGTAGAAGACATTCCGCTCGAAACCGCTCCAGGTGTAGTCGGCGCGGATCATCTCGTTGACCGCGTTCCAGCCTTGCTCATACTCGGACGTCGGACTCGGATTGTCGGGCGAATTGGCCACCACCTGACGCCAGAAAAAGCTGTTGAGATCCTCGCGTATCGGGCCCGAGATCATCCCGTTGGCGATGTAGAGATCGGGAAAGCCGTCGTGATCGAAGTCCCACGCGTCGCTCGACCAGGACCAGCGGCCCATGCCTCCGCCTTCGAAGGTGATCGCGTTGCGGAATGTTCCGTTGCTCTGCTTGTGAAACAGCGAATTCCCCATGGCGTGTTTGCGATACATCGCCTGGGCCTCGGGCGGCGCGTCTTGCTGGAAGTTGTCCTGGGTTGAGATGCGCTCGCCGGCGGCGGTCCACATGTCGGCCACGTAGAGGTCCGCCGCGCCGTCGTTGTCGTAGTCGAACCAGCACACGCTCATCCCGGCTCCGGCATCTTCGACTCCCGCCTGAGGTGCGACATCGGTGAAAGTTCCGTCGCCATTGTTGCGATAGAGGTTCTTGAGGCCGAAGTCGTTCACCACATAAAGATCGGGCGAGCCGTCGCCATTCGCATCGCCCCATCCGCAGCAGAAGCTGTATCGCGTGTTGTTCCTGTTCAGTCCCGATTCCGCGGTGACGTCCCGAAAGGTGCCGTCGTGGTTGTTGCGCATCAGGAAATTGGGCGGCCCGTTTTCGGCGGCATAATATGGTGTCGGATATTTGTACTGGTCGGCGCCCTGATAGTAGGTGTAGAGGCAGAAGTAAATATCCAGCCATCCGTCGCGATCGTAGTCTGCCGCGGCCGCGCCGGTGAACGTTCCCTGCGGCGGATTGGCGAAGCGAAACGCGTCGGGCTTCAGCCGAAAGCTGCCGCCGCCCTGATTCAGGAAAAGCAGCGGGCCCGCCGCGCGCACCACGATCAGGTCCTGCCGGCCGTCATTGTCGATGTCGGCGAACAGGGAGCACGCCGTGTTTTCGAGCAGGCCCACACCCGACGATTCCGTAATGTCTTCGAACGTCCCGTCACCCCGGTTGCGATAAAGCCGGTTGGGCAGACCGGCAGGCTGGCAGATGTAGACATCGTCGAAGCCATCGCCATCGATATCGCCGACGGAGATGCCGTTGTGGCCGTAGATATCGATGCCGCAGGCGCCATCGAGGACCGTCCGCCAATGGTCCGCGCCGTGAAGCATCTGCGCCTGCCACGAAGGATTGCGGCCAAAGGCATGGTCGGAGATGTCCTCGTACCATGGGCCGGCGGATCGGCTTCGCGTTTCATCCACGGCCAGCCATCGGCGAACGCGATATGGACCGGACGGCACGGCGACCCAGTCGATCTCCCAGGTTCCCGCGCGCTGCTCCCGGTGGAAGCCGGTTCCGGCACCGACCAGCTCATAGCGGACTGAAGTCCGCAGTTGAGCGTCCAATCTCGTCACCTGGAATTCAGCGCTTACGATCTTCGAAAACCCGCTCAGGGCCGAAAGCAACTCCCTGGCGAATGCATCCCGATCATGAGCTGCATTCCGCTGGTAGGTGATGTGCCGGACTTCAAGAGCCGGGCCCGGGCGCACAATCCGCGATTCGGCAGGCTGAAACGACGACCCTTCAAAATCCGCCGCGATCGCCTTTTCGAAAGCGGCAACATTCCGGGGCGATTCGAGAAGCGCCGCGCTCCACTCGCTCAGGATGGCGGCGATCGGCGCATGATGCTTCTCGGCAACGAAGGCGTCGAGGCCGGCTTCGACGTTCAGCAACGCGGCGTCGAGCGGAGTCTGCGACCGGTAATGCGGATGGAGAACCACCGTGGCATTCTGCCCACGGAGAAAAGGCGCCGCCAGACCGCCGGCGATGAAGTTGCGTCTTCGCACATCGGCCTCTATGGGGTGAACGGAGGTTTTCGCGTCCCCACAATGCCCGCGCCTTCCCGGATCACGATCAGATGGTTGGCGGGCACGCGCGGGAAACTCTGACGGCCCCCGTTTGGCCAGCGTACCTCAAGGTCGGCTTCCGTCGCGGCTCCCAGCCCGAAATGCAGGCGCCTGTCGCTGACCGAAAGGAAGCTCGACTGGCTCATCACTTCCTGAACCTGCTTCCGGCCGCCATAGTGCGCGATCACGCGGCCGCCGATCGCGCTGCGATTCGAAGAGACCGCGTCAAGCTGCACCTTGATCCAGTGATTCCGCCCCGAAGTGTCATTCCGCAGCAGCGACGGCGGCTCGTTCATATTCATGATCAGGACATCGATGTCGCCATCGTTATCGAAGTCGCCGAACGCGCATCCGCGGCTGGAGTGCGCCGCGGCGACCGCAGGACCGGCCTCCCCGGACAACTCTTCAAATCGCCCGCCGCCCAGATTGCGGAAGACCACCCGGGGATTCTTATACGCGTATTGCGGGAGCTTCTTCTCCATCTCCGGATAAACCTGGCCGTTGACGATGAAAAGGTCGGGTAATCCGTCATTATCGAGATCGACAATGCCCGCGCCCCAGCCGACGAAGCGCGTTTCCACACCCAGGCCGGACTTCGACGTAACATCGGTAAACTCGGCCTTCCCGTTGTTCTCGTAGAGCACGCTGGTGTCGTCGGCGAAATGAGTCTTCAGGATACCGAGCGTGCCATCGGGCCTGTAATCCCCGACGCCGAGGCCCATCCCCGCCTGTTCCGCGCCGTCTTCGCTCAGAGCCACACCGCGCTGCAGGCCTTCTTCCACGAATGTTCCGTTGCGCTGATTGCGGTAGTAAACGCTGGCCGTGGAATCGCAGGCGACGTAGATGTCCGGCCAGCCGTCGTCATCGAAGTCGGCCGCGGCAACGGTCAACCCCCACGCGCGTCCCTTGTCGTGTCCCTTGTCGTGTCCCTTGTCGTGTCCCTTGTCGATACCCGCTTCCCTGCTGACGTCCGTGAACCGGCCGCGCCCGTCGTTGTGAAACAGATAGAAGCGCCCCATGGGAAGGCCGCGCGGGCCGCAAACCACCGGCACGCCTTTCCAATCGCAAGCGGCGGGCATCTTGCCGACCGCATCCAGATCGACGTAGGTGCTGAAGAACAGGTCGAGGTGGCCATCGCGGTCGTAATCGACGAAGGTGCAGCCGGTGCTCCATTGCGGACGCGGGAGGATGAGGCCGGCCTCGCGGGTGACGTCGGTGAACGTGCCGTCGCCGTTGTTCCGGTAGAGGACGTTGCGATCCCAAGCGGTGAGGAAGAGGTCGTCGAGCCCGTCGTTGTTGTAATCGCCGACCGTGACCCCGAACGCCCATCCCTGATGAGCAAGGCCCGATTTCGCGGTCACATCCGTGAACGTGCCGTCGCGATTGTTGCGATAGAGCCTGATCCCCGTGCCGCCGGGCAGGAGGATATCGAGCCATCCGTCGCGATCGTAATCGAAGAACGCGACGCCGCATCCGATGGTTTCGAGAAGGCGGGTCTTATTGTTTTCTCCGGCGTTGTAGACGACGGGGACGTTGAGGCCGGCCTGAGCAGCGGTGTCCGTCAGCTTCGAGTCGAAGGGCGCGCCGGAGCGTTTTCCCGGAGCCTGGCGCGTGAGGCCGCGCGTGGCCATCCCCTGGGCGAGAAGGCCCGAGGGCGCCAACGCCTGCAGGACCGCCCTGCGGGTCACTTGGCTGGTTCTATTTTCGGCAGCGGCATGGCGCCATCGAGCACGAAGGTCAGCATCTTCGGTTTGGAGGTTGGGCCACCGCCAAAGCCGGGAGGCGGGGGTGGAGGAGGCGTGGCTTCGGCCTGCACATGGATTCCATCGCCGCCGCCGGCCGCTGGGGCTGGGGGTGCGGCAGGAGCAGGAGCCGCGGGTGCAGGACCGCCCCGGCCGCCACCGGCACCAGCGCCCGGCGGCGGACCGAAGTTCACGGCCCCGGTTCCACCAGCCAACGTGATGTACTGCTTGCCATCGAGCTCGTAGGTGATGGGCGGCCCCATGCCTCCGCGCAGACCGGTCTGGACATCGAGAAGCTTCTCGCCTTTATCCGCGCTGTAAGCCACGAGACGGCCATCAGGAACAACATGAATGACCAGGTTTCCCGCCGTGGTGACGGTGCCTCCACCGATGCTGCCACCGCCGGGCTGGATCCATTTCTGCGTTTGCGTGACGGGATCCCAGGCGATGAGAGCGCCGCGCTCACCCTCGAGCGGCTTGGGCCCGATGGCGGGCGGAGCGGGCAGTGGTTTGGGCGCATCCGCCGCGGGCGGCCCGAACGAGAATACGGTGCCCATGTTCTGACGCCCCGGCTTGAATTCGAAGTTCGGGTCCACGGCGTAGCCGAAGCTGCCGGTGATGGTGGAGGGAATGTAGACCAGACCCGTATTCGGGTTAAAGGACATGGGAGACCAGTTATGCGCGCCGCCCGGCCCCGGCGTAATGGGGATGGATTGCTTGCTGTAATGCGCTTCGGGGTTCACAATCGGACGACCGGTCGATTCGTCGAGGCCCTTTGCCCACGTGACCTGGACGAACGGCTGGCCGGAAATGAATTTGCCGCTGGTCCGGTCGATTACGTAGTAAAAGCCGTTCTTGTTGGCCTGCATGAGCACTTTGCGGGGCTGGCCTTTGATGGTCATGTCGGCCAGGAGCAACTGCTGGACGCTGTCGAAGTCCCATTCGTCGCCGGGCACCATCTGGAAGTACCATTTCAGAACGCCGGTGTCGGCATTGACCGCGAGGACGCATGCGGCGTAGAGATTATCCATACCCTTCTGCTTGCGGGCTTCAGCGGGCCAGGGGCCTGCATTGCCGGTGCCGACGAAGACCAGATTCGTATCCGGATCATAAGCGATCGAGTCCCAAACGGTGGCTCCGCCGCCGCCCATCTTCCAATACTCGCCCTGCCAGGTTGCGGCGGCTTTGCGCATGGCTTCATTCTCGAAGCCCTTCGACGGATCGCCCGGGATGGTATAGAACTTCCACGCCAGCCTGCCGGTTTCGGCGTCGAAGGCGGAGAAGAATCCGCGCACGGGATACTCGGCGCCGGACACGCCGACGATGACTTTGCCGTGGGCGATGCGGGGCGCCATGGTGAGCGTGTAATTATCCTGCGAGAACGCCACGCGCGCTTCCCAGACGACCTTGCCGGTCTCGGCATCGAGCGCTTCGAGCCTGCCATCGAGCGTGGGGGCGATGACTTTGCCCTGATAGAGCGCGATCCCGCGGTTGACAATGCCGCAGCAGACTTTGGGGCGCACGGCGGTCTGGTTGACCTCGGGGTCCCAGCGCCATTTTTCCTTGCCGGTGCGGGCATCGACCGCATAAACGACGCTCCAGTTGGTGATGCTGTAGAGCGTGCCGTTCGAGAAGAGCGGGGTGGCTTCCTGATTGCCGCCGCCGTCGCCGATGTCGAGCGACCACGCGAGGCCCAGGCGGGCTACATTCGAAGCATCGATCTGTTTGAGCGGGCTGTAGCGGGTTTCGCCGGGGGTGAGGCCGTAGGACGGCCATTCGGCGCCGGTCTTGCCGGCAATCTTCAGAGTGGCGTCGGTGACGGGCTTGGCCTGCTGGGCGTGCAGAACGATGGCGGCGCAGGCCACGAGGGTCAGGGTGCGAGCACACTCTCTTCTCCATCTCCGAGCGGCAGCGGGCAACAGGTACGACTTTTTCAGCATTTTCGATTTCCTTGTATCATGACGGCTAAGACCACGGATGAAGACCGATGTCAGGGGTGATTTTATCGCATTCCCTGGTTCCACTGTCTGTTTTACCCGGGTGCCCCGGGTTCGGATCCCTCGTTTGCTGCCCGATGCTGGGTTTTTGGTGGCCGTTTCCGGGTTCAAATCGGGTTTGGTTGGGTTCAAAATCCGGCATGTTCACGCTCGTTTCTTCTTGTTTTCAATAACATCCTGGGTTCGCTTGGGAAAAACATACCTTTCGCCTCATCCCTCCCTTGCGCGTGTGACTAAGGCTCAGGGAACGGTTTTCCTACGCGTGGAGCTTACACCATGGGAACAGCGGGTCGGTGCCGATTGGGCATAAGATTTTTGTTTTCAGTGCGAAATAAATGTTACCGGACTCTCGCCAAATTCAGGACGACTTCGCGTATATTGCATCAGGTTCACGTGACCGGGACTTCACAGGACTGACCCTCGTAGCAGCGCCGAGAGCTCTCTCCGAGTGGCTAGCGACGATCCACTCGGAACCGGCAGAGCACTTCGACCGATAGCGCGTTGGAACCAAGCCGCTGGCGTTGACACCCCGTGATGGGACCCGTACCATTCTAGATTGACCCGGAAGGCTATGGTTATAGCCGGTTCTGCGAACTCTACGGACTCTGGCTGAAGAAATGCTGATCGCCATCACTTCGAGTTGCTCCAGCAAATAGCTCAGGTCGTCGGGACGGTCATGATCGAGCAGGAACTTCACTCCGAAGCGGGGGCCATCTGCCTGGCAACGAGCAGGTCGATCTCTCCCCGGTCGCCGTCGCAGCGATCGGGCCCGAAGCTTTAAAAAACCGCTTGCGGCTCCATAGCGCGGCCCGCCGCACCAGCGACTTCCTTCAAGTCGCCCCTATCGAAACTGCCTCGGCCCTAACCATTCGCCTCTCCCGTCCAGTCGCTCCCGAGGCAGTCCCGATAGGGCGCTAACGACTTCCCAGTCCTGATCCGGACCGGTTGTTCGTACTCCACGGAGTGAAGACTGAACCCCGATCAGCCATCGCACCTCTAAATTCAACCCAACTCAATAGCTATCTTTCGTGTGCCACTCGTGTGCCCCGCGTCAGCGGAGGTATTTCTATGGCACGAAAACTTGATCAGATCGTACCGCGCGGGGCCGTACCTGGCTCGTGCGTGTATACAAGAGCCCCTAAGGAGAGGGAGCGTTCGGGTCAGCCAAGGTGGGCCTCGGCTTCTGCTTTTGGCCGTCTTTTTGACCCTGCTTCTTCTCCCGAGTCGGAATCATGGCTATTAGGAAATCTTTGGCGGCTTGTTCTTCCCGAATGGTCTGCCAGCTTTTGAAGGCATCTTCCACGGCCTCGATTAGCAATGAGACTTGGCCCGGCTGCCATTCCTTGAGCAGGTTGTAGTCGGCGTCAGTACGGTTCTGTTGCGCTTGGGAAAAAGTGTCAGCGACGTTATGGAGATGATATTGAACCGTGCGCTCGGGATCATCCGGCGGCGTCGGATGGAATAGGTTCTTGATTCTCTCCACCGTGTTCTCACAGACATGCTTCATCGGGCCGTGGTCGAACAGGCGCCCGAGTGCAGAGCGGAATCGCGGATCAGAGCAATGAGCGACCGCGTCGGCAATCAGCAAATGGAACAGGGCGTAGTAGGCGCTGGAGAGTGCTCGCCGTAAACTTGGCTGATGGGCTTCGTTGGGATAAGCCTCGGCCATCTGCTTTGCGTATTGCAGGAGATCGTCCGGGTAGCCCATTCGATCACGCCCATATTGGTTGTTTGTTCCGAGCTTCTTCGCTTTGGGTGATGAAATCGAAATATGGCCAGACGCCCCATTCCTCGTTCGGATTTAGCTGGGCGATGATCGAAGCGGAAATCCGGCGCGTGAAGGCAAGGAGCTGGTTGCGAGGTACCGAATTGTCGGCCAGGACGACCCTGAAGAAAACAGCATCGTTGCCGTTTCCATCCGTTCCGAGCATTGGCGTGAGGCTTACGACTTGCGGCGGAAGCATGATCCGCGAGACGGCCGCGAAGAATACGGACTGCTGCGCTATGGCTCTCGCGATGTACACGAGTCCATTATCGCGCGTCCAGGCGGTTCACGCGAGCTGGCCTTGGGTCATCAGATGAACGAACTTCGGATCGACCGCATGCAGGGCAAAGGAAGTGTAACAAAACTCGACGTTTGTCGCATTCCAGCCAACCGATTGGTAGTTCTTGAGCATCATCATTCCGCTCAATTTGCGGAGTGGTGATGACGCGCCGGCCTTCCGAACCGCATCATCGAATTCGTTGACGGCGGATCGCAAATGCAAGTCCAGTGCGTCGCTGTGATTGACGAATACCAGGATGTTCGGGAATGCCGGAGCGTACTGCGGAGCCTTCTTGATGGCGGTGGCGCACATCTGTTGCCATCCATGGAGACCTTCATCATCGACGACATTCCCGACTTGGATGAACTCAAAAGGGGCGACTGCCATCGGCGCAGATCATGGAAATGCAACCTGGGTAAGCGCGCACGGCGGAACGGCAGGGAACTGGATTTCAACTCTATTCCCAGATCGAGGCACCCAAAACCGCTATGTCATCTTCCCAACTGGACGTCAACGACCCCGATCAGATGTAGACTGACTGGTGGCCAGCCGTCTTTCTTCAAATCCCAGTCGTCCTCCGATTCCCACGTGTGCCACCCGTGCGCGAGGCAAAGGTGGCTTCCTTCGAAACCTGTCTTAATTACGGCGGCTGATCCAAATGGTGTTAACCTTCCTCACTTACGCGCATAGGTAACGAGAAACGCGCTTGCGTCGCCGAGCACCATACCGGTTGGTCTGCTGCGCGGTAATCGCCAGGCACACGTCCCACAACGATAGTATGAAGGTGTCTGATGTCCTGAATGGTGCACTGAAACACGCGCCGGCGCACTGCTTCCTTGATGAACTTCGAGAGATCGCCTCTTTCATGCCGCAGGCGCCCAGGAACGTGCGCAAGGTCAGATCGGTGTCATATGGGGCGGGCGGGCAAGCGCTTCGTTCTTCCCGCGATGAGAGCCACCATTCAGGACATCAGCTCCGGTCAAATCGGACAGCAAGTCCTTTCAAGTACCGCACCGGGCCGGCCTGATAGTCACAGGAGCCGATGTCCGACCCTCCTGGGCCAAACAGCGAGTTTGGCGTTTGCCCCGCGAAGATGGCTATTTTTTCGGCTGGCTCAGTTCCTCGATCCGCCCCGGATCAGACGCAAAGGGAAGCCCACACAGACGACTGTCAACAACACAGCCAATACAATCCATCCAGCCTGGAATCGCCGCAACGAATCAAACGCCAATCCAAGCCGCTGAAGCACTACCGTGGAGTCGAATGCAAAATGAAAGGCCGGCGGGGCAGGCGGGCCGGAGTCATACAAGGGCAGCGCGATGAAGAGCGTCAAGGTCAGACCCCACGCGGCAAGGCCGGGGAGCGCAAGAATCCACGGAAATCGAATTGGCGGCGGGGTCGCGGCGTCGCGATGCACCGCGGACATTACGGCCGCGGCGAATTCGGGCGAGGGCTCGATCTGTGTTTCGCCGCCGAGGATATCGTCGAACTCCCGATCCGTCATCACACCTCCTTCAGCCTCAATCGCTCCGGGTCGTGTGTCATCTTTTTACGGAGCAACCCGCGGCCCCGAAGCAGCCTCGCTTTTACGGACCCTTCCGGAATGCCGAGGATTTGAGCGGTTGCGGAAATATCCATCTCCTGGAAATAGAAAAGCATCAGCGCGTCGCGATACTTAGCCGGCAGGGCATGGACAGCATCGCGGATGGCCTGGTGGCGATCCCGTTCCCGAATGCTGTCATACGGGCCGCTCCCGGGGCTGACGAGGTCCGCCGTTCTTCCGAGCGCGACGAATCGTGACGGCTTGC
This sequence comes from Terriglobia bacterium, assembly GCA_963764845.1. Taxonomy (GTDB): domain Bacteria; phylum Acidobacteriota; class Terriglobia; order Bryobacterales; family Bryobacteraceae; genus BOG-234. Next base: position 599,554 of record CAVXUE010000006.1, read on the forward strand.
TCCGAATCGCCGTGCGATAGTGATTTGTCGCCAGCGCAAACAGCCATGTCGAGAACGCCGCTTCTTCACGCCAGTCCCGCAGGGCGCGAAACACCTTCAGGAAAACTTCCTGCGCCATTTCCTCCGCGCGGCCGCGATCACGACAGAAACGGTAAGCCAGATTCACCAACGGTGTCTGCCACCGCCTTACGATGCCCTCGAAACTCGAAATGTCCCCGCGAAGGACGCGCCGAGCGTCGGCCTGATCTTCGCGTGCGCTCAATTGGTCATCCTTCGGGGCGATCCACGGAAATATCAGGTTATGACAACTTATGCCGCGCCGAGGTTGCAAAATCTTTTTGCAACCGGCGCCACTCCGCTTTGGTCTGACCCGATTCGGGAAACGGAGAGCACATGGCACAGACACTGTTTGAGAACCTACCCTGGGTGGTTGGATTGCTGGGACTGTTTTCGTTTCTGGCGGTGCAGGCGTGGAGCAAGGAACGGCGCCGGGAGCGGGAGGCTCTGTATCGAAGCGAAGCGATTCGAAAGATCGCGGAGATGGGGGCCGATGCGCCGGAGCCGGTGCTGCAACTGGTGCGACAGTCGATGGAAGCGTGGAAAGAACGCCCCAGTCCGGCGAATATGGGCCCGATACAGGCGCGCGAATACTACCGCAGCCAGACGCTGCAGAGGATCGCGGAAGCATCGGGCAGCGGAGCGGAAGCGGCGCTTGCATACCTGCGCGAAGAACAGCAGCTGAACGCCCAGAGAAGCGGGACAGGACTCAAAGTCGCCGGGGTGATTTGTTTCGCAGCGGGCACTGTCACCACGATGGTCCTGCGGCAGGTCGTACCGCCGGCTCCGCCGGTCTACCTGACCGGGCTCATCCCCGCGACGATTGGGGCGGTTCTGTTCGCCTGTTCGTTCTTCGTTGCCTCGAAGGACTGATGCGTACCTCGCGAACCGAAGGATTTCATCGGGGCCGGCATCGGCGTTGCGCGCCCCGATGTCCTGAATGGTGCACTGTAGCACGCGCCGGCCCAGGACTTTCATTGGCAAAACAGGCCCAAGCCAGGATCTACAGGGTGATCACGACCTTGCCTATCTGCTGGTTGCTTTCCAGGTACCTGTAGGCCTCTACTGTTTGAGCGAAGGGGAAGGTGCGGGCGATCTCCGGCTTAAAGGACCCATCCGCGAGGCGATCGTAGATGTACTTCTTCATGGTTTCCCACTCCGGGGTGCCGCGCAGCTCGCCGAAGGTATAGCCGAACATAGCGATCCTGCGGCCAAAGGCGGCCATGGGAAAGGGCGTGGGCTTGCCAGAGAGCATGCCATACAGGAAGATGGCGCCACCGTTGGCCGTGGCCCGGGCGAGTGTATTGATGTAGTCGCCGCCCACGGGATCGAAGACGACACGAGCGCCCTTGCCGCCGGTGATCGACTGAACGCGGGCTGCCAGGTCCTGCTCTTCCGTGACGACGACGTGGTCAGCGCCCAGGCCGATGAGTTGATCCTTCTTGGCGGAGCCGCGAGTGGTCGCGATGGAGATACCGCCCTGTGCCTTGACGATCTGGATCGCCGCGAGCCCAACGGATGAGCTGGCAGCGGTGATGATGACGAAGTCACCGTGAGCCACTTTACCGAAAGGCACGAGCGCGCCGTAGGCGGTACAGTACTGCATCCAGACAGCGGCTCCCTCGACCGCGGAGAAGGAGTCCGGGACGGCTGCGAGAACGCTGGCGGGAACGACAGCCTCTTCCGCGAGCACCGGGTACTGGTTCATCGAAAAACCCGGAATGGTGCCGAAGCGCTTGCCGATGAGAGTGGGATCGGCCTCCGGACCGACGGCAATGACCTTTCCGAAGGCCTCATAGCCGAGACCGGAAGGCAAGTTCACCTTTTCCAGGTAGAGGCCGTGATAGTAGGCGCTTTCGGCCCGGTTGAGGCCCACTGCTTCCACTTTGAGCAGAACTTCGCCAGGACCGGGCCGGCGCTCGGGCCGATCTTCGAAGTGAAGGACTTCGGGGCCACCGAGCTGGTTAAAACGGATCGCTTTCGGCATGATGGGACATCTCCTGTCAAGAAGGAGATGCGGGCTGCCTGAAGCACGTCGCAAAATCCGGGCGAGTCTCGATGACGCTTCTGTGACGCTCCGACCGGTCCCTGTGCCGGCTTTCGCCGGGGTTACACTTGATCGACACGCACTGTCGGGGAGATTTTTTTGGTCGGGCGGCTGATCGCACACTACCGGATCGAGGAGAAGCTGGGCGAGGGCGGCATGGGCTCCGTCTATCGGGCTCTCGATACGAGACTGGGGCGGACGGTCGCACTCAAGTTTATTGGCGGCCAACTGGAAATCAGCGAATCGTCCCGGCGCGCGCTGATGGACGAGGCGCGGGCGGCGTCCGCCCTCGATCATCCCAACATCGGGACCATTTTCGGAATTGAAGACCCGCCGGAGGGACCCCGGTTCATCGTCATGGCGTACTACGCGGGCGAAACGCTGGCGCGAAGGCTGAAGCGCGGCCCCATGCCGATCCAGGAATCGGTGTCCATCGGACTCCAGATCGCAAGCGGGCTGGCTGAAGCGCACCGGCACAACATCATCCATCGGGACATCAAGCCCTCGAATATCGTGCTGACCGGCCAGGGGCTGGTCAAGATTGTCGATTTCGGTCTGGCCCGGCTGGTGCGCCCGGACAGCGCGACGCTGAGCGCCAATGTGGCCGGAACCGTTTCCTACATGTCGCCGGAGCAGGCCCAGGGCAGGGTTCTGGATACGCGAACGGACCTGTGGTCGCTGGGAGCGGTGCTGTACGAGATGGCCTGCGGCCGACGCGCATTCACGGCCGACAATGTGCCCGCCATTCTGTATGCCATCGTGCATGAGCCGGCGGCGCCTTTAGCGGATGGAGTTCCGAGCGGATACCGCGGGATCGTTGAGCGGGCGATCGCCAAACCACTGCGGGACCGATACCAGACCGCGGCGGAGATGATCCAGGATCTGCAACGGTTTTCCGGGTTGGATGCGCCCGAGCCGACTGTCTCGTTACAGGAGATCGAGGGTTGGCCGGAGACGGCGGCGACCGCGCGCCTGTTCGGGATGAAGCGGCGATATCTGCTGTGGCTGCTCGCCGCGGTGCCGGCGGCTACGCTGGGGCGGGTTGTACTGACTTTCAGGAATGCCCACAGGCCCAGGCCCGCGGACAGCGTCAAGCCCGCGGCCTATGAGTCCTATCTGGCGGCCGCGCCGTATCTGCGGCGATACGAAAAGGTGGAGAATCTCGACAAGGCGATAGCGTTGCTCAAAGAAGCAGTGAAGGCCGACCCGGGCTTTGCGCTGGCGTTCGCCGGCCTGGGCGAGGCCTACCGCAGGAAGTTCGACATTACGCGGGACCAAAGCCTGCTGGTGGAGGCCGAATCCAACGCCAGCCGCGCGCTTCAATTGAACGGCTCGCTGGCTCGCGTGCACATCGTCATGGGCGGGGTGCACCGGGAGTTGGGACGCCGGGAGCTTGCGCAACAGGAGTTTCTGACAGCGAGCAAGCTGGAGCCGTATAACGCCGACGCTCTTTCCGAACTCGCGGGCGAGTATGGAGCCAGCCAGCGCGCGGCGGATGCAGAGGGTCTCTATCGCCAGGCGGTGGCTTTGAAGCCCGATTCCTGGGGCATATACAACGATTTCGGGCGATTTCTGATGACTCAGGACAGGCCCGAGGAGGCAGCCGGGCAGTTCCGGATGGTGATTCAACAAGCTCCGGACAGCGTGGCGGGATATCTGAATCTGGCGACCGCGCTGCTGACGGCAGGCAAACCGCAGGAGGCGGAAGCGCCTCTGCGCCAGGCCCTGCGACTGAACCCGTTATCGCCGGTCTCGCACATCAGCCTGGGCGACCTGTACACCCAACGGGGGCTTCTGCCCGAGGCCGAAAAGGAGACTCTTCGCGGCATTGAGCTGAACGACAAACTCTGGTACGCCTGGACAAATCTGGGGGACATCTACATTCTGCTGGGGCGCAACGATCGCGCGCTAGCCGCATACCGGCGCGCCGTTCCGCTCATCGAGGAGTCTTTGAAAATTCAGGATAAAGACGCGCTGATGTGGGCCTCGCTGGCGGAAATGTATGCTTACACCGGCAACACAGCCCGGTATCCGATCGCCATGCAAAAGGCCCTGGCGCTCGATCCGGAGAACCCGAGCGTGTTGTTGAAATGCGCCGATGTCCACGAGGTGGTGGGGGAACGCGGGATGGCCGTCGATCTGGCGAACCAGGCGGTGGCGAAAGGTCTGCGTCCGTCGGATCTCGATTCAGATCCGGTGGCCCGGAGGTTTCGGACGGATCCGGGCTTCAGACGCCCCATCCGGCAGATTGCGAAACCAGGTTAAGATAGGCGAAACGTTAAGATAGGCAAAACCAAGGAGACGGATGCTTAAATCGATCATGATCAGTTACGAGAATGGCGACTGGACCGCGAGCGCGGAGCCACCCGTGACTTTGCACGACCAACTCATCCTTTTCTTCAACCAGGATGCTTACCGTGCGTGCCAGCTTAACTTCTCGTCAGCTGACGCCTTCGGGATACTGGGGCTCGCTCTTGCGCCGGGCTCCGGATTCGCCCTGACCTTTCGTGGCGTGGCAACGTCGTGCTCGATTACCGATGTACCGCCGGTGCCAGACATCAAAGACCTTAGAGTCGTACCAATACCGCCGGGCTCTTAGGCAGGATGATGAAAAAGGTATCGGCAGGCTGAATGCCTGCCCCACCAAGGCGCAGGCAAGGAGCGGGCAAGGAGTCTTCCTAATTATGAAGCAGGCATTTTTCGCAATGGCCGTTGCGATGTTCGCAACCCAATCCGTCCCGGCGGAGTTGCTGGAGAAGACCAGGAAGGTGGGTGGCGTCACAGTCCGGTACAAAGTGGTTCTTCCCACCGGATATGACGCGGCGAAAACATATCCAGCCATCCTCGCGTTCGGCGGCGGTCCGCAGACAATGAACACGGTGGACGGTGTTCTCAGCCGCAATTTCCGGGCGGAGGCTGAGAAACGGGGCTACATCGTGATCGCGCCAGCCGCTCCGGACGATCAGTTGTTCTTCGAGGACGGGGCCCGCATTTTCCCCGAGTTTCTCAAGAACATCCTGGCGGATTACAAGATACAGGACGGCAAGTTCCATATCGCCGGGCCATCCAACGGCGGGATCGCCGCGATGCACGTTGCGGCGGCGAATCCTCAGTACTTCTTGTCGGTTACCGCCTTCCCCGGATATATGTGGGAGCCCACGCCGGCTAAACTCCAGGCGATCTCGAAAATGTGCGTCTTCCTTTACGTCGGCGAAAATGACGAATACATGTGGCACGCGGAGATGAAGAGGGAAGCCGAGGTGCTGCGGTCCAAAGGGACGAAGGCCACCTATACCGTCGAGAAGGGCCAGCCGCACCGGATGGAAACGCTGGCGGGCGCCAATGCCGGGCGCCTGTTCGACGGATTTGAGGAAACCAGGAAGGGCTGCAGCCAGTAAGCGGGCGTCAGGCTGTTGTGGTGCTACGCCCGGTCTCCTTGTTCCGATGGAAGTTTATCGGGCCTGGAGAGTGAGCGGCTCGCCACTTCTGTTCATCGGGCGAGAAGACGGTTTGGACCCAGGACAAAGAGTCGATGTAGCAGGTACTCAGCGGGCCAGGCGACAAACCAAGAACCCGCGCGGCGTCTTCAACCGCATGAAAATCGGCGACCTCGTAACATTTGACAATCCGCAGAATCAGAGAGAGAGGGTTCGCATCACTGGGGGTATTGAGGAGCGCATCGCGAATGTTCGGGCCAACGTTGATCTCCTCGAGTATGCTCCGCAACGGCCTTTGCAGGATTGCCTCGAGCAGCGAGAACATACCGGCCAGGAAGGGGTCGGCGCCGCCCAGGAACAATTTCGCAGAAGACGCGATCATTTCGCAGAAGCGGCCGCGCATGAGCACCTGCGCGATCAATACGGGTGGCCGGTTCTGGCCCATACTGGACAGACTTGCCATCGACACCCATTTGCGAATTTCGGTCGAGCCAAGCAATAAAAGTCCCTGGCGCACGGATTCGATCCGAGCGGCAAAGTGGAAAGCCGCCGAATTGAGATATTTCAACAGCGAATGGGAGAACGAGATGTCGTGCCGTATCAGCTCTTCAATGGCGCGGAAATCCAGCTCCTTCCGCTGTATCTGTGTCATCAGCCGCAGGCAGTTCGTCTGGGACGCGGGAACACGCGTGGTTTGCAGAACGGTGGGGCTGGCGAAAAAGTACCCCTGGAAACAGTGGTAACCGAGCTGACTGGCTCTGCGGAACGCAAGGTCAGTCTCCACTTTCCCGGCTACCATTTTCATGTTGAGTTTCTGGTAATGGCGTACCAGCTTCTCCTGGTCCGCCGGAGAGGTCTGCTGGAAATCCACTTTCATTATGTCGACAAAAGGGGCGAAAGCCTCTGTCCGTAAATCGTCGCCACTGCCGTGGAGCGCAAGTGCGTAGCCTTGCTTCCGGAGCTTGTCGCAAGCGGCAAAAACCTCATTTTCAGGCGCGACCGATGCGAGGATCTCGATGACGACCTGGTCGGGGGGCAGGTAGGTGGTCCAGTCCCCGAGAAGAAGAGTGCGATCGAATTTAATGAAAGCCCGGCTGCCCCCGAGGAGCCGTTCGAGGCCGATGCCGAGGACCGCATTTACGATTACCTGGGAAGTGGCGGCGACATCGTTCGTCGAATCGGAGAAATTGGCCCGACTGGAACGAAAGAGAAGTTCGTAGCCGGCTATGTTCCATCCCCGGTCGAGGATGGGCTGGCGTCCGAGAAAGATGTCCACGGAACGCTTATCGGCGATCCAGATAAGAATTCCAGTGTTTTCCGATCCGGAAAGGCACTCAATGAACCAATGAGAGTATCGCGCCGCTGGTTCCGGGACGGGTTGACACGCGCGTTGGGCGCCCCCGTCCCGTCCGCGGAGGGGTGGAAGTCCGGCGTGATTCGATGAATGTAGTTAGCTCTGCAACCTGCCGACGTAGCTCAAATCGGACCACGGATGCGTGAATGCCGAGCTTGCAGACTACGACGCGAGTACGCCCGGCTCGACCTGCGAGGAAATTGTCCGATACAACGCGTCGGGAGCGAGATCCGCTCGATTGGGCCAGCGCACCGCGCCAAATTCGTCCACCCGAACCCGGGCGAAGAGAAGCGGATCGCGAAGAGGTTCAAAGACCGGCCCGAAGAGCCTCGCGGAGAGATCGACTTCTCCGCTCCTGCCATCGTCAAACAGCACGTGAAGAGTGTATCCCGGGCCAGCGCTCACGCTCACGATTCGATTCATTACTCTACTCCAGCGGCTCGATCGGGGAGAGCGCGTCGTGCTCCTGACCCCTGACCCAATTATCGCGCAACTCTTGTCGATGAAGTTCGGCCCAGTCGAGAACCAGCCCGAGGGCCCGGCGCGGCAGCTTTCCGTCGATGAGTTCCAGCGCCTCGATTCGCGATTTTCGCTTCATGCTGGCCGTATATCGCGTGGAAGTGCGGCGGCGGGTGATCGTCATAATACATTCGGTTGACGATTCCGAAGAAGATGCTGAGTGTTGGCATGAGTGACCTCGGTCTGGTCCCACCTTACGAAATCCGACGGTAGGGAAGGCTGCTTAAAGTCAATTTGGCCTGATAACGCGCGAGCGGTCGAAGCGGAGCGGATTGTCACAGGAACGGCGGAAAAGTGCTGTAGACTGTCATCGTGAGATGCGCAGTCGCTTTACTATTCGGGTTATCCCTTTCGCTCGCCGCAGCGAGCGTGGACGGCCTCAATATTCATTCGTCGATCACCGGTAAGGGTTCGAAGACGGTGATCCTGGTGCATGGCTACACGTGCGATGAAAGCACGTGGACGGAACAGGTACCCGCGCTGGCGAAAGAATACCGGGTGGTGACGCTGGATCTCCCTGGGCACGGCAAGAGCGATTCCCCCAAAGATGGCAAGTTCTCGATGGACCTCTTCGCGCGCGCCATTGAGGCGGTACGCGAAGAGGCAAAAGTCGACCACGTGGTGCTCGTCGGGCACAGTATGGGAACGCCGGTGGTGCTGCGCTACGCGCATCTTTATCCAGCGCACACTTCGGCCCTGGTGTTTGTGGACGGTCTGATGCCGGCGGCGACGACCCCGAACCCGGTCGCGAACAGGGGAGCCGCGATGGGCGGCCCGAACGGCCACGCCGCGCGCGAAGCGATGATCCGCGGCTTCTTCGTGGCTGACACGCCGACCGCCGTCCAGACGAAAGTTCTGAGCATGATGCTGGGGGCGCCGGAAGCAACGGCGATTGGCGCGATGAACGCCACTTTCGACGCAGCCGGCCAAACCGTCGATATCCCGAGGGTGCCGATTCTCGGCATATACGCCGGCCGTCCCTTGGCCAGCCGCGAGGCAGTTTTGTCCCACTTCCCGAATGCCGAATATCTCCAAATCCCGGGAACGGGCCATTTCCTGATGCTGGAAAAACCCCAGGAGTTCAACCGGCTGCTGTTGGCGTTCCTCGCACAACAGAAATAGCCGCATTCGCGGAAGAAACCGGTGTCGAGAAAAGTCTCGACACGGCACGCTGGAGAGCGTGCGCCACATCGGTCAAAGCAAAGAAACCGTCTTCACCCGGCGTGCTGAAGGATCTGATGCCGACTGGTGGCATCACCGTCCATGCTTCTCAATTCACGAAAGACGATGGTGGAGAACACCGTTATCGCGCCGAGGACGAGGAGCGCGCGGTGAATCCCGTGGACCATTTCCAGGGCGCTCACATGAAAACGATCGGGAATGAACAACGCGATGACCAACGACGCCGACGCGACACCGAAACTGATTGACATCTGCTGCATGGTGCCGGCAATCGAGCTTGCGCTGCTGGCCTGCTGCTCGGTGATATCGGCGTAGACCAGTGTGTTCATGCTTGTGTATTGCAGGGAACTGAAGAATCCGAAGAAAAAACCCTGCAGCACAATAAGCCAGGCCGGGGTGCCCACACCGATGGTCGCGAAAAGCAGAATCAGCAGACCCAGGATCACGGTATTCGAAATCAGCACGGCGCGGTAACCGAAGCGGGCAAGAATCCGGGGCATCGTCATTTTCAGGCTCATGGCGGCGATCGCCTGCGGCATCATGAGCAGACCGGACTGGATCGGGGTGAACCCCAGCCCAACCTGGTAGAGGAGCGGAATGACGAACGGGATTCCGCCGATGCCGAGGCGGGTGAAGAAGCTGCCGCTCACTGCCGCACGAAATGTGCGGATGCGAAACAAATTCAGAGCCAGCAGGGGAAAGGGAGCCCTCGCCGCGTGAAGGCCGTAGCCTGCAAGCAGCAGGATGGAAAGAATCAGAAGCCCCGAAATTCCGCGCGAGCTGAGGGTGTGTTCCCCGAACACTTCGAGCACGTATGACAGAAGCGCGATACCGGAGCCAAAGAGAACGAGGCCGACAAAATCGAGCGGATTCGGCTTTTCGCGATAGTCAGGCAGGTGCAGATAGACCAGGAACAAGCCGATGATGCCGATGGGCAGGTTCACAAAGAAGATGACTCTCCAGTGAAGGTACCCGACGATGAGTCCGCCGGCGATCGGCCCGAGCATCGGACCTATCAGACCAGGGATAGCGACGAAGCTCATGGCGCGGACGAGTTCGGATTTGGTGAAAGTCCGGACAATGGTGAGCCGCCCGACGGGAACCATCATCGCGCCTCCGCAGCCCTGCAGGACCCGGCAGGCGACCAGCTCATGGATATTCGTCGAAATGCCGCAGAGAAACGACCCGAGGGTGAAGAGACCGATTGCCGAGGCGAACACCCGGCGGGTTCCGAATCGATCCGCCATCCAGCCGCTGATGGGAATGAACACCGCGAGACTCAATGTGTAGCTGGCGAGGACCGCTTTCATGCTGAGCGGGGCCACCTTGAGCGCGGCCGCGACAGTGGGCACGGCGGTGTTCAGAATCGTGGTATCCAGCGATTCCATGAAAAACGCGACGGCGACGAGCCACGGCAGCAGTCGCTTGCCGACGGCACCTGCATCCATTGGGCCACGGTACCAGAGAGCTTCGAGAGGTGACAGCCACAGCCGCCATGCATTCGTTGCCCGCCTGATGGCAGCACGTGTCGTTGTAAAGTTTGAAGTGGTCGACATCGAAGATCAAACTGAACCGCGAGGTTCACGCGACTAAAGGCTCGGCTCGCACTCAGCGCGGAAGTTCCTGCCGAGCCGCCTCGCCGGGTGAGGCAGGGGAGCATGTGCATGAGAAGGCGACGCTGGTTGATTGAAATCGTTCTTTTTTCAGGACTATCCCCGGTCACTACAACATCCGGATCGGCTATGCCGTCAAATCTGGCCGTGGAATTGGAGCCTTCGATTTCACCGATACCCGTGAAAGCGGATGGGGTGTTTCACACGGTATACGAATTGCGCCTTGGAAATCGTGGCCGCGACGAACTCCACCTGAGTGAGATTGCCGTGACCGATCCATCCGGGCGCGTTCTCGCCCGGTATGCCGGGCAATACCTTGTCGATGCACTGAGCAGGCCCGGCGCTCCAGGGAACATCGCCGACAAGCGCATCATCGGCCCGGGTTTGAGCGCAGTAGTATTTTTCGATGTCGTTAACGAATCGCGAGGCTCGATACCGGCTGTTCTTTTCCACCGCTTCGTATTCGAGCCGATCACGGGCCGGCCTGAGTCCGATACGACCTTATCAGGTATTCGCGTCGCAGTGCGTTCGCAGGCTCCTATCGAGCTTGGTCCGCCCCTGCGCGGAGGCGGTTGGGTCGCATCGCACGCACTGTCGAACACGTCCGAGCATCGCCGCAGCATCGTCTTCGTCGACGGCAAGCCATGGCTCGCGCAGCGCTTTGCCATCGATTGGCTGCGCATCGGCGCCAACGGGCAGGCGTTCCATGGCGAACCCGCCAGAAATGAGAACTGGGCCCCTTATGGTGTCGACGTTCTTGCCGTCGCGGACGGTCGTGTGGCGGATTTGCAGGATGGAATTCCCGAGAACAACCCTTCGTCCGACAGGAAAGCCGTGCCGATCAACCTGGAGACGGCACCCGGGAACTACATCATTCTCGATCTTGGCGGCGATCGTTACGCGATGTATGCGCATCTGAAACCCGGAAGCTTGCGGGTTCACAGAGGTGATCACGTCAGGCGGGGCGAGGTAATCGGGTTGCTCGGCAACTCCGGCAATGCCGACGCGCCACACCTCCATTTCCAGGTCATGGACACTGATTCACCGCTGGCCGCCGAAGGGCTGCCCTTCGTGTTTCAGCGTTTCGTTCTCGCCGGGAAGCTTCCATCGCTGGGAGTTCTTGCCGACGGCAAGGGGTGGCAACCGCAGCCAGGGCAGACCGTCATTCGCACCGATGAGCTTCCGACAGAAAACGAAGTGATCGATTTCACGGGCAACGGGAGGTGATGGAACCGGTATGCGCGTCAAACAGCGTGAGCACCAGGTCGTCACCGTGCGTTCAGCGAGGAGGCTGTCTTATACCGCATCCGAAACGCTGGTGAAGTTGAAATCCGTCGTAATCAGCGCCGGCGCCATGTTCGAGCCGGTTTCATCGTTGGTTATGCGCATCGGCTGCGTCAGTCTGGTGGTCCGCTGCAGGACCTCGGCCGGGCTTTCGTTCCAGCGGAAGTTGGTGACGGGATCGGTGACTTTACCATTCTGGATCAGGAAGACGCCGTCGCGGGTCAGTCCTGTCAGCTGCCAGGTCTTAGGCTGAACGATGCGAATGTACCAGAGCCGGGTTACAAGAAGGCCCCGCTCAACGGAAGCTATGAGATCGTTGAGCGTGTTGTCCTGACCGTCGAGCACCAGATTGATGGGGTTGGGGGTCGGCTTCTTACCTGCCTTCTGAGCCCAGAAGCGGTCGTAGGAAAGATTGCTGACCACGCCTTTATCGATCCAGGAGATCTTTTCGTTTGGCAGCAGCGACGGTCCCCACGGCGTGGAAGCCAGCTTTGGATGGAACGGATCGCTGCGAAGTGTGATGATTTCGGGAAACAGCTTGTCCCCGAGTAAGGTCCCGCCGGCTGCGCCCGGCTTGCTGAGGAACGACTGACCCTGTTCGGCGTCGCGCGCGCCGAAGGCGAAGCCGAGCCATCCGATCAGATCGGCCACGGCCGCGGGCTCCATAATGACGGTGTATTTGCCGGGGTCGAGCCTGGCGCGGTTCACGCCGTTCAAACACTTTGCGATGGATATTTTCGCCTGCGACTCCCCGTCAAGATCCTTCAGCGCCACCGAGCTTTGAGTGGCCCATCCGGAACTCGTGCCCTCCGGGTTGCGCATGGTGTGAGTGAGACTGGAATCGGTGAAGGTATGGTAACCGAACAGGCCGGCCTTATTGCCGACACCCACCGCATTCGCGGATCGCTGAATGTATCCCGCGGCAACGAGCTTGTTCTTCAGCGCACCCGCGAGCACTGCCTTTACCTGCGGCACCATCGTGTCGCCGCGCGCCGACGCGGTAAAGCCGTCGAAGTTACTCAAGCGAGGATATTGCTGCGCGGGCAACGCGGGCATATCTTCGGGGTTCGGGTGTGAGATCGCAGCCAGTTCTTCCGCCTGCTTAACACCGTTCTTCAGCGCCTCGGCCGTGAGTTCGCCAACTGCCGCGTTGCCGCTGCGTTTATCGGCCGTGGTGCTCGTGATCGAAATCTGTTGGGTGACGCGGTACCCGGAAGTGGTGATGCCGTTGTTGGCGAAGCGGATGAAATCGTCTTCAGTCCACTGCACGTTGACTTCGCAGCCAGGCAGCTTCGAGTAGCCGATGACCTGGTCGATGATGTTCCTGACGTCCTGTTGGCTGAACATGGCAAAAGTTCTCTAGTCGGTCAACAGCACGTTAATTTGGCGGAAGCGCGAAGGGGAGCAGCCGTGACTGACGGAGTTCGACTGCGCGGGCTCGCCTTTGCCGTCGTTGGGGGCGCCGAACTGCTGCCAGTAACTGGGTCCCGAGATGCCGTCGCAGGCGTGCCAGAAGTCGGTGGTTTTCGCCTGATACGCCACCCGAGAGAGCATCCCGCGCTTCTTCCCACCCTTGATCTCCCAGAATGCATCGCCGCCGAACTGGAAGTTGTAGCGCTGCTGGTCGATCGAGAAGCTGCCGTCGCCTTCAATGAGGATGCCATCCTCCACGCCGGAAATCAGGTCGTCCGGAGTCACTTCCTGCGAACCCGGCGCGAGCCACACGTTGGGCATCCGTTGAAAAGGAACGCTTGACCACGAATCGGCGTAGCAGCAACCCCTCGATTCTGTCTCCCCGATCAGGTGGGCCTGGTCGCGGATGGTCTGGTAATGCTTGAAAATGCCCTTCTCGATGATCGGGAATTTGGTTGTCAGGACACCATCGTCATCGTACTTAACAGTGGCGAGTCCACGATCGATGGTGCGATCGCCAAAGACATTGATCAGTTCGCTTCCAAATGAAAACGTTCCCATCTTCTCCGTAGTCAGGAAGCTGGTGCCCGCGTAGTTCGCTTCATAACCCAGCGCACGGTCGAGTTCGGTCGAATGGCCGATGGATTCGTGAATCGTGAGCCAGAGATGGCTGGGGAGGAGCACGAGGTCCTTCTTCCCTGGTTTGACCGGCGGCGCCGCAAGATGTTCCAATACCTCCTCGCGGATACGGGGCGCATTCTCGCCGAGATTGGCTTTGACGATGGCCTCCCAACCGGCGGTTTGCGGTTCGACCGTATAGTTGCGGGTGCGGGAGATACCATTCTGGAAATCGACGGCGACCGCATTCAGCAGCGGATACACACGCACGATGTACTGCTGAATCGAAGAGCCTTCGGACGATGCAAAATACTTGTCTTCCGACTGGAACCCGAGCGCGCCGAACGCGGAGAAAACTTTGGGATCCTTCTTAACGCTCAGAGTGGCCGAGTGGATAAGCTCCAGTTTCTCATCCATCGAAATGGCGAACGGGTCTTTGTCGAACTTCGAAGTCCAGCGGTCGCGGTAGGCTTTGACAGGCGAAAGCTGAACCGGGACAGACTGGGCGGCGGCGTTCGCTTTTGCGACTGTTACGGCCTCGCGCGTAATGCGGGCAATTTCCCCGGCGGTGACAAGCGGCGAAGCGGCGAAACCCCACTGGCCCCTGACGATGACGCGCACGCCGAATCCGAAGCTGTTCTGGTCCGTGACGAACGGGACCTCATCCGTAACATTGCTTCCCCTTTCGGGGGAGAGGCGATAACCGGAGAACTGCTGGCGGTAACGGCCGATGCGGAGATCGGCGTAGGTGGCGCCCTGTTTCTTCGCCTCGCTCAGGGCTACGGCGCCGAGTTTATCGAGTTCGGGGCTTGGCTTGGTAGAGGTGGGCGCGGGTTCTCCGAAGAGCCGGTTCGCCAGAAGGAGAGAGGCAGCTGAGACCGACGTTGTGACGAAAGAGCGGCGGGTTGTTTTCTGGAGCACGAAAGGCTATTCTAGCGCGGTTTTGCCGGGAGTTTGAAGCGGACGGGGCGGCGGTTCCGGGAAGTGATTCTGCCGCGCCGCCTTACGGTTCACACGTCCCGGCCGGGATGGTTCGGGTCAGCGAATTTTGACCGATATTGGCACAGAACGTTCCGCGAAGTATCAGGGGGCGGAAAAGTGCAACCCATGGGTAGTCCTTCGCTCCGCGGATCTGCCCGTATTCGGTTGATTTTCGACCGGTTCCGAGGCCGAGAGTCAACGGGATCAGCAGAAGCGAGCTGGCCGCGGCGCTCTGTCGCCTCATCCGTGTGAATCAGTCATAAGGAGCCATGGATGGACACGGATTCACACGGATCGGGTTCGGGGTGCGCGGAACCTGCTCTGTGCTGGTATACCAGGCGCGCTACATCGGCGAGGCGCGGCACGGTGACGCGAGAAGTCCTGAGGCCGTGCCGAGGTCGAGATCCACCACGAGGATCCACCACGAGGAGGCCGGCTCCGGGGCGCGCGTTGGTGTAGGATGTCATCAGATCGTCCAAGCGGAGCAATCGCATGAATGTCCGACACCTCGTACCGTCCGTGAGCCTCCGGCTCCTGTCCATGGGAGCCCTCATCCTGGCAGCCGGCCTGCTGCAGCCGGTTCACGCGTCAGGCGCAGACCTCTCGAAGTTCAGGCGCATCGAGCCGCAGTACATCGCGGCGCTGGGAGACCCCGAGGCCACCTCCGGCAACGGCGCGCAATCATGGGGCCTCTGGAGCCAGGACCCGGGTCCGCGCGGTTGCAAGCTGGATCTATACCCTCAATTGAAGGCGGCAGGCGGCGTGGCGCCGTCACAGTGGAAATTCGACGCCGCGGACTGGTGGCTCGAGGAACACGGCTTGATTATGGAGAAGCCGACCTTTCCGCTGCCTCCTGGGAAATACCTCGTCACGGGCGACCGCAAGGTGACGGCCGTGCTGACAATTCAGCCCAGGGACAAGGACGGCAATCAACGCTGGGAACTCGCCGACGGCGCGACCCTCTACGATGTCACCCATCTCGGATGCCGCTCCGCACGCTACACGCCGGCGACGGCTGACAACTCATGCTCGCCCACGAACGTTCGGACCACGGGTTTTCCGGTGACTCCAGGGGCGGCCATGCCCGTCGTGAACGGCTGCCGCAAGCAGGACTACGCGGTTCTCATCGTCGTTGGGCTGCCCGCCACTCACTGAGTAGCCGCACGCCGACACCTCGCGCATTCGGGGAAGAAACCGGTGTCGAGAAAAGTCTCGACACGGCACGCTGAGAGCGTACGCCACATCGGTCAAGAGTAGGCAGCGGGATTATTCCGATAGAATGGCTTTCAACCGAATGTCTTCGCGATTCCGCATTCTCCTCGCATTCGCTACGCTTCCTCTCCCGGCGCAGTGGCTCAACCACATCCCGGCAGGCACGCCGATGAAAGACGGCAGGCCCAACCTTTCCGCGCCCGCGCCGCGCGCCACCAACGGCAAGCCCGATCTCACCGGCGTCTGGATGCACGAGACCTTCAGCCTCGAACAAATGAAGAAATTTTATGGGTCGGCCGCCGATGAAGAGGCCAACATCGGCATGGAGATCTTCACAGTCCACAAATACGGACTGAACGCCCTGCTCGACGCCAAACCGGGTGAGCAGGTTATGACAGCCGCGGGCCAGGCGGCGTTCCAGCAGCGGCAGCAGACTCGGAACGTCAAAGATGTCTGCCACAACCGCTACGGCTGGCCCGTGCTTTCGCTGCTTTCCGAGCCGTTCAAGCTCGTTCAGGCGCCGAAGGAGACGATGATCGTTTACGAGATCGACAACCAGCACCGTCAGGTCTTCACCGACGGCCGCAGGTTTCCCGCGGAGTTTCAATTCCCCGCGCGCCTCGGTTACTCGATCGGACGGTGGGAAGGCGACACCTTCGTGGTAGAAACACGCGGCTTCAACGATGACACTCCGATCGACGGCATGGGCCATCCCCGAAGCGAAGACATGCACGTGACCGAGCGCTACTATCGCCGCGACTTCGGCCATCTTGAAACCGGAATCACCTGGGACGATTCGAAGTATTACATCCGGCCCATCACCGTAAAGATCAACTACAATCTGGTGCCGGACAACGACATCTTCGAGATGTACTGCAACGAGAACGAGAAAGATCTCGGCCACATGGTCTCTCCGAAATAGAATGCGCGATCGCGTACCACGGCGAGACGGAATTGGTGCAAGGTGAACGCTACAGTTTCACCCACTCAAACGGGAACATTTTCCCGGCCGCGGCCGCATTGAGTTTCACGCCCGCGATTTGCGCCGCGCGCGCGAGGGCGGGGTCCCGTCCCGCCGCTACATCCACCGGTGTCGGCAGCACGAACTCGTCCGGAACCACGCCGTTGTGTTCCAGGCTCTTGCCGTCTTTCATAATCAAATCGGCGTCCGTGATGGAAAAAGAGTAGAAAATTCGCGTGTCGGCCCCCTGCGATTCGGCGTATCCGCGCGACTCCATGACACTGCCGGAACTGACATCGCCGACGACGCCGCCGCGCTTCTCCAATTGAATGACGCGGGCAAAAAGCTCCGCCGCCGAAGCGGAACGGGAGTCCACCAGAACGATCACCTGTCCGGCGAACGCGCTGCCTCCGCGGGTCTTTGCCAGCTGCGGTTTGAGTTCCTTCCGGCCGATGCGGTCGGCAATCTTCACGTCATGGTCGAACACGTTGGCCACCATGCGCTCCAGCGTAACGACCAGACCACCCGGGTTGCCCCGCAGATCGAGGATCAGGGCCGGATGTTTGCGCGCAATGCCGAATAAACGGTCAACCTCGTCGTCGCTCATATCGAATTGCGGCACCTTCCAGATCATTGCGCCCTCGCGCCCTCGGTTTCGACCCAGCGCTGCCGAACGGCGTGATCGGAACTCTCCTCTTCCCTTACGAGCTGCCACAAATCCATATCGCCGTTGGTTTCCGTGAGGTCGAGACGCCGCTTCAATTGATGAACGTAGGGCGCGACGACGGCTTCGCGGATTTGCCCGGAGGGATCGCGTAGAGAAAGGATCGACGATTTCTGTGGGGCCAAATTGTTATAGAGGTAATTGATTTTCCACAGTGTGTTGCGCTTGATCTTCAACCCGTTCCAGGCGAGCACTTCATCGCCGGGCTTCAATTTCGATTCCGCCTCCGTTCCAGGGCGTACGCGTGCGATCAGCGGCTTATCGCCAAACATCTCCACCCGAAAGCCATAATCGATCCTGTAAGCCCGCGACGGCGGATTGAAAAAGGTGTGGGAATCGTCGAGACCGTCGAGAAAAGCCGCGACAATGCTGAACGCCTGACCGATCGAGTTGGCGTGCGCGATCCCGGCGTCGGATTCCTTGTAGCGGGCGTCCAGGTCGAGCCCGTGAAATTTGGAGTCGTAGTAGTGCTTCTTCAGTTCCTCCCGGGCGTCGTGCAGCATCGCATGGGCCCGGTCAAGATCTGTCCGATTCAACCCCCCTGGGGGCTGCGCGGGAGAAACGCCAGCGAGCCCAATCAGCAGCACTGTCAGTGCGAGGTTTGGACCCGACATATTAAGACAGCTCCAAAAATAGCACGGAATACCACAAATACTGTCGAGCTTTCAGGCCCGGTGCCGGACCCTCGGTTCTTGGCTAGTCATGTGTCCACGAAATAACTGGACACTCCTTCCAACCAAATGTCGTCTTCCCTTATACCTGTGCGAGAAGGCAGGCCACAAAACGACGATGGCCTGCCCCACGCTGCTCATTTGGAGTGCCCGGTTATTTCGTGGGAATTACACTCACGCTATTCCTGGATATCGGGCGGAGGGTGGGCTGTCCCGCGCCGCCATAGAATAAAGGGGAACCCGGGATCGGTCGGCGGCGCGGCCGCGATCGTTTTGCGCGCGTTCCTGAAAAGAGGCAACGATGAAGATGACGAAATATGCTCCCTCCATGATCTCTGTGGCCATAATCCTTGTGGCGGCCCCGGCGGCCTGGGTCACGCTGCACGCGCAGCAGCAGGCGCCCGCACTTTCCGCACTGGACTACGCGGAGATCGGTCAGCTCGCCAATCGCTACGCGCAAGCCATCGACACCTGCTCCAACAACGGTTATGACTATGCCGATCTCTTCACGGCCGACGGCACGTTCACCGACTACGTGACCGACGAAGGCTACGCCAGGAAGGGCCTGGTCCGGGCGCATGGCCGCGAGGAACTGGCCCGAGCCGCCGGGGGCGGAACGCTCGGTTGCAAGAACGTCGGCTGGAACGGCTGGAGCCATCTGATGCTGAATCACGTGATCACGCCGGCGCCAGGCGGTGCCCGCGGCCGCGTTTATCTGGTCACGATCGGATCCAAAGGCCCAAATTCGGTGGAGCGGTTCGGGGGCTACGAGGATGTTTACGTGAAGACCGGCCAGGGATGGCGCATTCAATCACGGACGCACGTGCGCAACAAAGCCTGGCACAATCCGTTGCTGCAGTCGGCGGATTTGAATTAAAACTGAGTTTGCTCATAGAACCGCGCTGGCCGCATAACCGAGGCGCAATCATGAGGACAGAAGTTGACCTCGATGGATTCTACACTGATTCCATGTCACCGAAAGAAACGATACCCGTCCTCAGCTCCGATGCGTTGCTCGACCACTGGCAGGGCCACCGGCGGCTGACGCGACGCCTCATCGAGGCGTTCCCGGAGGACAGCCTGTTCACCTTCACCCTCGGATCAATGCGGCCGTTTTCCGAGATGGTCAAGGAATTCCTCAAAATGACCGAACCGATCGCCCATGGCGTTGCCACCGGCGAGTGGGCGGCATTCGGCGGCAACCTTGATTCGGTGAAGACGAAAGCGGAACTCCTGCGCCTGTGGGATCAGGCAACCGAACGGCTCAATGTCATCTGGCCCACGATTCCTGAACGCCGCTTCGCCGAAGTGGACAACGCGTTTGGCCAGTGGAAAAACCCGGGCATCAACACGATCCTGTACGGCATCGACAACGAGATTCACCATCGGGGGCAGGGATATGTGTACCTGCGGACGCTGGGAATTGAGCCGCCACCATTTTGGGAACGGTGAAACCGGAGTCGGTCTGCTGAACGAATCGCTTGGAGCCGAAGTGCTTCCGGCCCACACACGGCGTTGCGTGAAACCGGCGGTTGCCCTCGAAAGCCGCCAGCCCGCAGCGCCGGCAAAAGCGTCGTCTTTCCCGCGCCGGGGCCGCGCCACTCTGCTACATTCAACAAATCACCGTGGCAGACGTCGATCGCGAGCAGCAGTTCCTTCAAGCCGAACATCGGGTCGAACTGCACAGCGCCGAACTCAGGAAGGAGCTTCGGCTCACCGACCTTGTCCTTTCCCAGGTCCTCTACATCATGGGGCTGCAGTGGTTCGGCACGGCGGGCAAGCTGGGCTCCGCGCATATCGTTTACTGGATTCCGGCTGTCCTGCTGTTCTATATCCCGTCCGCCATCGTAGTGGTGCACTTGAACGGGGAGATGCCGCTCGAAGGAGGGCTCTATCAATGGGCCAAGCTGCGTTTCGGCGAACTGGCCGGGTTCCTGGTGGCTTTGAATCTGTGGGCCACCATGGTTCTGCTGGTGGCCTCGATGGTCTCTCAGCTCGTGGACAATCTCGGGTACGCCGCAGGGCCGTCGGGAGCCTGGATTGTCGAAAACAAATCGGTCACTATCGTGGCGGGCGCGATGTTTATGGGAGGCCTGATGTGGGTCGCGGTGCGGGGTCTGGCGGTCGCAAAATGGCTCCACAACGGCGGAGGCGTGATCGCCCTCCTCGTCCTCGCCGGGATGGCACTGTTCGCGCTGCCGCGCTGGTTGCATGGCGGCGCGGCCGTCGCGCCCGCGTCTTTCCGTTTCCCGGAGGTGTCTCTGCTGAATCTGAATATTCTGGGCAAGATGGGTTTCGGGGCGTTCTGCGGTTTCGATGGATGCGCCATTTTCTCGGGAGAAGTGCGCAGTCCGGATGTGGCTCGAACCATCCGCCGTTCGGTCTGGCTGGCTGCGCCGCTGATTGCGTTCCTCTATATCCTCGGCACCGCCAGCGCGCTGGCGTTCACCCGTCCCGGCGATCTCGACCTCATTTCCCCCACCACGCAGGCATTGAGCCGGGGAGCGCAGGCGGCCGGGCTGGCGTGGCTGGTGGCGCCCGTTGTGGGCATCCTGATGGTCTGTAATATCACCGGGAATGCCAGCCTTTATAACAACGCGGTGATCCGCCTGCCGATGGTGGCTGGATGGGATCATCTGTTACCTGAATGGCTGGCCCGACTGCATCCGCGTTTCCGGACTCCGGTGGGCTCGATCCTGGCGATCGGCGTTGCGACATTCGCCCTGACGGTCCTGGGCAACCTGGGGACGGGCGCCCAGGAGTCGTTCCAGTTATTGAACAATTCAGGAATCATTTGCTGGGCGCTCACTTACATCGTGATGTTCGCTATTCCGCTGGTGGCCTCGGGGGAGAAGCCGCGATGGGAGGTGCGCGTGGCGGCCGTGGCGGGGCTCGGGATGACATTGCTCTACGTTATTCTGTCGATTTTCCCGATTGTGGATGTAAAGAATGCCGCGTCCTTCACGGCCAAGACGATCGGGGTGGTGGCCGCGATTAACGTGGCGGGCGCGTGGTATTACTGGCGCGCGAGCAAGCGCAGAGACGCCCCGTTGGAAGGTGACAGGCAAGGCGCGAGATAGAGACGGGTAGTTCAAGATTAACGCTCGCATGAGGCCCGGCCTGATGAAGTCTTAGGATGCAAAATCGGGAGTCTTGCCGCGACCCCAGCCTCGTTCCGGTCTCTGCCGCATGGGATTGGGTGCCCGCGCATTGACACCTTCTTCGATGCGAAAATCGGCGTAATGTCTTCTGCCGCGGCGATTCCATCTGCTTCGCTGGCCCAATCCGTCCAGGCGGTACCGCACTCGCGGATTCGCGAGCTGGCCGAGATCGCATTACGCATGGACGGCGTTCTTCGTCTGTACTTCGGCGAATCGAACCAGCCCACCCCGGACTACATCAAGCGAGCTGCGATCAGAGCGATGGAGTCGGGGTTCACGTATTACACGGAAAATGCGGGCCTGCTGTCGCTGCGCGAAGCGATTGCCGAGTATTATCAGCGCATGCAGGATGTCAGCCTCAACCCGGCGCGGGAGATCGTGGTTACCGCGTCCGGGGTGCAAGCGCTGAATGTGTCGATCCGATGCACGCTGGATCCTGGGGACGAGGCGCTGGTCCTCACACCAGCGTGGCCCAACGGTGCATCGATTGTCGCGATGTCGAACGCCAGAGCGATTGAGATCCGACAACCCCTGCACGGCGATCGCTACGAGATCGACTGGAATGCTCTCGAAGTCGCAGTCACCAGCCGCACGCGGCTCCTGGTCTACACGTCTCCTTCGAACCCTCTCGGCTGGACGGCCACCGAAGAGGACCAGGACCGTCTCCTCGAGTTCACGCGCCGCCACCGCCTCTGGCTCCTCGCCGACGAAGTCTACGACCGCCTCTGGTACGGGGCCAAGACTCCCGGCACGCCCGCCCCTTCGATTCTGCGCAAAGCCACGCGTGATGACGCGGTGATTGTCGTTCAGTCGTTCAGCAAGACCTACTGCATGACGGGATGGCGCCTTGGCTATCTGATCGCCCGCGCCGACCTTTCCGCCAAAGCGACCCAGCTCAACGAGTTCATCGTCTCCCACGCGCCCAGCTTTACGCAGAAGGCCGGCGAGACGGCGCTCCGAGACGGCGAGCCCGAGCTCCTCAAAATGCTGGAGCGCCTGAAAGCCAATCGCGACTTCTGCATCGACGCTCTCGGCCAGATGCCGCGCATGATCATCCCGAGGCCTGAAGGAGCGTTCTATCTGTTCCCTCGGGTCGAAGGTATGGCCGATTCCTTCGAGTTCGCGAAACGTCTTCTGCTCGAAACGAAAGTCGGCCTTGCGCCCGGTGTAGCGTTCGGAGCCGGGGGTGAAGGATCAATCCGAATCTGTTACGCTGCCGACAAGGCAGTCCTGGAGCAGGCAATGGAACGGCTCTACGGATTCCTGAAGTAGTCGCGGAAGCAAGGCCTCACAAGAGTGAATTGCCACAACCTTTGCGCGATCGATTCGGGCGGCGGCTCTTTGAGGTTGAAGCTGGAATCCTATCGATGAATTGGCAAGCCGGACCTTCAGCCTTCGGGCGATCAGGCTTCCGAGAGGCTATTGAGCAGGCGTGGCTATGAACGAGGTAACCCGATCAAACAGATTTCCTACAATAACGCCCCTGTTATTAATTCCAGTAACCTGCACCGCCTCGCCGCCGGGTCCCGTGAACGGCAGGCATACGCCGCCGCGCGAGATAAAGCTCTCGGTAGAGCCGGTTGAGGAAATGTAAGTCCCAACAATAGTTCCGGCTCCGTTCATTCCCGTGACGATGGGGGATGGAGTGAGGGAACACACGAATTGACTGAAGACCCCGGTACTAGAATTATATGTGTAAGCAAATTCCTGCGGCTGGTTTCCGACGACGTAGTTTCCGGCTATCACACCGATGTTATTGATGGCGGTTGCGCGGGTGCGCTGGGCTCCGGGATAAGTGAATTCGGTCAGGAAGCCACTCTTCAGGATAACGCCCATGGAAGTTGCGAGGAAATCTTCCGTGCCCACGGAAGTGCCTGCGTTATTGATTCCTGTTAATTCCGTTCGACCGCCCGGGCCGACGGGAGTGACAGTGCCATTTGAAAGGGTAAACCCCTCCTTCGCGTTGTCGCTGAGAAAGACGACGCCAACGATTGTGCCGGAATCGTTAATCCCGTTTGCGTTCACCGTACCAAGAAAGCTAAAGAAGGTGAAGGTTCCGGTGGCGGAGCGGACAAAGCCCTGGATTCCCTGAGGGAGGGCCGCACTCCCAACGGCAGCGCCGTTGTCGTTGATAGCGGCCGTGAATAGTGTGGTGGCGCCGGGATACGCAAGAGTTGTGAAGCTGTATTGTGCCTGCGCCGCGACTGGCGCAAGCAACATGGCCCCGGTCATCAGGGTGCCGGCAAGGTATCCGGCATTTTTCAATCGTCGGCTTCCTGTGGTTGATTTCATAGAGTTCTCCCTGGATCATTATCGTCGCGATTCGAACAGAAGCAACTGGCGATGACAGATTAGTCTAACATTCCGGCCGTTCAGTCGCGGCGTTCGCAACAAAATGAATCCGACCCTCTTGGCAATTCTGTCAGGCAGCGCCCGGCGAACGTGCGCGGAAGAGGACCCATCACAATCAGGACGCCCGCGATCGGGCGGGCCAGCCCCGCCAGTCCGCCCTCAACGCCCAGTTCACCCCCGGTCCACAGCACGGGGCGCCAATCGCAAAAACGTGCGCGTGCCCTCCGCTCAGATCGGCCCCAGGACCGATCTTGACGATCTGGTGCGTTGAACTCACTGGCCGCAGGCGCTGCAAACTTCGGTAGAATCGTTTGACACCCGATGCGTCTGGCCGCCGGAACTCAGCTCGGCCCATACAGGATCCTTACGCCCCTCGGCGCGGGTGGCATGGGCGAAGTGTACCGCGCGCACGATACACGGCTGGACCGCGACGTTGCGGTTAAAGTTCTTCCCGAGCACCTGACAGACGACGCGGCTGCGCTGGCGAGATTCGAAGATGAAGCCAAAGCGGTGGCTGCGCTTTCGCATCCGAACATCCTCGTTCTGCACGATTTCGGATCGCAGGACGGAACTACCTGGGCGGTTACCGAACTGCTGGAAGGCGAGACGCTGCGCGAACGCCTGGACCACGGAGCGCTGCCGTGGCGAAAGGTGGTGGAAATCGGAGCGGCCGTGGCGGAAGGTCTGGCCGCGGCGCACGCCAAAGGCATCACGCATCGCGATATCAAGCCCGCAAATATCTTTTTGACCGCCGACGGGCGAGTGAAGATTCTCGACTTCGGGCTGGCGACGCAGAGGCTGGCTCTGAAGCCGGACGACAAGACCGCCCAGTATACCGCCGGCGATTCGGGAACGATCTCGGGAACGATCGGCTACATGTCGCCCGAGCAATTGCGCGGCGAACCGGCGGGAGCGGCCAGCGACATCTTTTCGCTGGGCTGCGTTCTTTACGAGATGGCCACCGGCAGGCGCGCCTTCGGCGGACAGTCGATGACGGAGGCTATGGCCGCGGTGCTCCGGGAAGAACCTTCGGCGGTGGCGGATTCCGGTAAGGTGATCCCGCCGGAACTCGGCCGCATCATTGAGCGCTGCCTGGCTAAGAATCCGGCGCAGCGGTTTCAGTCATCGGGCGATCTGGCGTTTGCACTGAGGAGCCTCTCGACTTCAACGGGAGAGCAGAGAGTGGCTCCCTTGTCCACGCCTGTCAGCCGCGCGCTGATTTGGGCGATGGCAGTGCTCGTGCTGGTTCTGGCGGGCGCCGGATTTTATTATTGGCGGAGTCGCGGCGAGAATATCGATTCCGTGGCGGTGCTTCCGTTCGTCAATGCCGGTGGCGGTCCGGATACCGACTGGCTGAGCGATGGCATCACCGAGAGCCTGATCAACAGCCTCTCCGGCGTGTCGAACCTGAAGGTGATGTCGCGCAGCGCGGTGTTTCGCTACAAAGGCAAGGACGTCGATCCGCATACGGCCGGGCGCGATCTTGGGGTTCGGGCTGTGCTGACCGGGCGGATCGTGCAGCGCGGCGACAGCCTTTCGGTGAGCGCCGAGTTGGTGAAAGCGGCGGACAACAGCCAGATCTGGGGCGACGTCTACAACCGCAAACTGATGGACGCGATGGGGGTACAGCAGGACATCGCGTCGCAGATCGCCGGCAAACTGCGGGCCAGGCTGAGCAGCGCGGACAAGGTCAAAATGCATGAGGGCGAAACGGGGAATTCGGAAGCATACCAGCTTTATCTGAAGGGAAGGTATTATACCGAAAAATTCAATCCGGAAGACTCGCAGAAGGGGCTTCGGTATTTCCAGCAGGCGATCGCGCTCGACCCCAAATACGCGCTGGCATATGACGGGCTGTCCTATTACTATCAGGTCGTCGAGGATTTGTATCTACCCGTTTCGGAGACGATGCCGAAGGCGAAGGAGGCGGCACAGAAGGCGTTGGCGATCGATGAAAGCATTCCGGAGTCTCACGTCCAGCTGGGAAGTGATCTCACCATGTACGATTTCGACTGGGCCGGCGCCGAGCGGGAGTTCAAGCGCGCGATCGAACTCAATCCGGATTATGCTCCGGCGCACGAATACCATGGCTGGCTTCTGATGGCGCTGGGCCGGACCGGTGAGGCGCTGGCGGAGGGCCGCCGGGCGGAGACTCTGGATCCGACGTCAACCGAGATCGCTTCCTTTCCGCCATGGTGGCTTTACTTCGCCCGCCGGTACGATGAGGCCGCGGGCGAGTATGGCAAGTGTCTCGATCTCGATCCGGCCTACATTCCCTGTCGTACCGTGCTGGGTCAGACGCGGGAGCAGCAGGGCCGTTTTGACGAGGCGATCGCCGAAGAAGCGAAGGTTCTGAAATTCACTCCCGATGCTGGTTGGCCGTTGGCGCCGACCGCACGTTCGTACGCACTTTCCGGACGCCGGGCCGAGGCCGAGCGCACGCTGAACAAAATGCTGGCGATTTCCAAGAGCGGCGTCATGTCGAAGTTTTCGTTGGCGACCGTCTATGCGGCGCTCGGTGAAAAGAGCCGCGCTCTGGACTACCTGGAACAGGCATTCACGGAGCGTTCATTTTTTCTGGATTTTATCCGGTCCGACCCGGAGCTGGACAACCTGCGCTCCGAACCGCGCTTTCAGACGTTGGTGCGGAAGATGAATTTTCCGCAGTAGACCGGCCATCGGTAGAGTATATAGAGACTCGTTTGAGACGGGTTTGCGCGTCACTGAATATGGCCCCCACCCCTGGCTCGGTATTGGCCCGACTCACCCCCAGTTTGCCCGCGGGCATCGCACCGCGTGTAGCCGGCGTCTTACTGTTCCTGCTGATCTGCGTTACATTCATCGCCCGCGGGCCGATCCCCGCGCTCCGGGAAAAAGGGCGCGCTACGTTTGACTTCGGCCCGATCTACGGCGGCACGCGGGCCTGGTTCCACGGCAGGGACGCCTACGATACCCCCACAGTGCATGCGGAGTTTTACGCGGGCGGAGGCGACGAAATTCGTCATCCACACGGGTATTTCCCACCGCTCATGCCTATCGCGGCAATCGCGGCGTGGGCGCCCTGGCCAACCGCCAGAATCATCTGGCTCGCGATCTCGCTCGCGGCGTGGGCCGCAACCATCGGCGGCATTCTCATGATGGTCGACTGGCAACCGTCTCTGCGCTGGATACCGCCGATCTGGGGTTTGCTGTGCTGGCCCGCGGTGATGAATATCAAGATGGGACAACCAGCGACGCTGTGCTGCGCGTTCGCAGTCTGGTCAATTTATTTTGCAGCCAGAAACCGCTTCATCGCCGGCGGCGTCGCTCTCGGGCTGGCCCTCGGCTGCAAACCAACTCTGGCCGCGGCGGCGGTGTTCTTCTGCCTGGTCCAGAAGAAGTTCAGAACGCTGGCGGTGGGTCTTCTGACGCTGGCAATCGTCTATGCCGGCGTTCTGGCAACCGCCCTGCCAGGCTCGCTTCACTGGCTGAACGAACAGCAAACCAATCTTTTCGCGGAATTCCATACTGTAAGCAGTCCATTGCCGTCCGGAATTCAGGTCACCGATTTCGTCAATCTGCAAACAGTGGTGGCAATGTTCACCGACGACCTGACTCTGGGGACGGAAATCACGTTTGTCGTGGTCGGCGCTCTGCTGACCGCTTTCTACCGGGAGAGCAATAAAGCGGGATCGGACGGCAACTGGCCGGCGGCCGTGACGCTCTCCGTTTCGCTCGGGCTGCTGGTTATCTACCACCGTTACCCCGACCTCTTCCTGCTGGCCGCCATTCTTCCCGTATGTTACGTCCTCTATGCAGAGCGCCGTTATCGACTCCTGGCTATCGTGTCCGGAATCGTAGCGATATTAAGCATCCCACTGCAAACCGAACTCTCGCAGAAACTCATGTTGCCTCCATTGCGCAGCCATCACCCTCTCGAGGTCGCTCGTGTTCTGCTCTTGCTTCATCACCAGACTCTGCTGCTGCTGACGCTGGTGTTTCTGTCGTTCCGAATGCTGGTCGGCCGCAGGAATCCACGGGTCCGTAGAAACATCAGACCCGGATGATGGACCGCGAAGGCCGAACAACCGCGGTGCTTCCGTTTGTTCGTCGGCTATGCATAGAGGAAAGGCCGGGCTCCGCTACTCCTCCAGAAGTAGACGAGGATGATCAGACTTGCGACCGCCGCATACGCACACCACAGCGAGGTGAAAGCGTAGCGTTTGAATTCCATTACGACCAGGAGAATCATCAGGTTTACCGCGCCGAAGACGATCATTGGCCGGACCTTTGAAAAAAACAGCGAGCCGCAAGTCGCTAACACATACAGGAAAGCAACCGCAGTGTTATTGGTCGCCTGGTTGAGGTAGACGATGCTGTTACCTCTGATGTAAACCTGCAACGGGTACGCCGTCAGTGCCCACAATATATAAAGCGTCGTAGCTCCGCCAAGCACCAGGAACGGGAGCATCCGGCGGCGACTTTTCGCGTCAGCCTCGAATAACAGCACGCTCAGCGGCAGAAGGAAGGGCAGGAGCCCTTGAGCGTATAACATAAACGCCGCCCCCATCTCGTGCGCCACCGCAGGCGAGAGAATTCCGTCCAGCCCCAGCCAGACAAATCCCTCGATGAACTGATGAATGGCGAATAAGGTGGGAAGCGCCGCGAAAAGCAGTTCACGCCTGTGCTTCACTTTCGTCAGCGTGACGACGCCAATGGCGGCCAGAGCGCCACTGCCAATAAAGTTCGCTGCCGCCGAAAAACACACGAATCGTCTCTCTCCCAGGGAAGAAGACACCATCATCGCAAAACGCATATTTCCATGCGATGCAGTGTCTTCAACTCATGGAGAACAGAGGAACACAATCAGCAGCCCGCCGGGAAACGCGATCCTCAAACCTATCATCGTGTGACAGACTTATTTCCATGAGATTCTTCTTTATGGCGCTCATCCTGGCCGATCTCTGCCGTAGTGCGCAGACTCCCCCAGCCATCCCGGATAACCTTAAGCCTCCGACCACGGAAAAGCTGGTTCTCCAGGCGCGAGCCGAGGGGGATCAAATCTATACCTGCGACGGTTCCAGTTGGGTACTCGCCGGCCCTGAGGCTAAGCTCTTCGACGAGACCGGAAAGGAAGTCGGCTCTCACTTCACCGGGCCCACGTGGGAGTGGTTCGACGGGAGCCGCGTGGTCGGGCGTCCTGTGGCAAACGCGACACCGGATCCCGACTCGATCCCCTGGCTCCTGCTGGTCGCAACGGATCACCAGGGAAGCGGCGCACTGCAAGCCGTGTCGAGCATCCAGCGCCTTTCGACCAAGGGCGGCAAAGCTTCCGCCACCGGTTGCGATGCGTCCCACAAAGGCGAAAAGATGCGGGCTCACTATACTGCGATCTATCGTTTCTACTCGCGAAGCCAGTAGCAACCGCGGTTGAGTCGCTCCCTTCGCCGGGGAGTCGCGCCAGTCTGGCCAATAACGAACGCGACTACAGGTTGCGTTTTCGTCGCACGATATTTGTAGCGCTGTCTGTGTCGTCCTCCACTTTCTTCAATATTGATGTAACCTTTATAATTCTCGTTCCGTATAAATCCTAATTGACAGCTCTCAGGGTAATTTCAAGGTTCGCGGCCGTGGCTGCGCTTCTCTGCATGGGTCTCAGGGGAGAGGACACATTTGCCGTTCGATTGATTGTAGTTAATTCATCCGAAGAGGCGCATACCATTCTGGATCGTATGAAGGCGGGAGAGGACTTCGGGGTCCTCGCGCGCGAGAAGTCCGTCGATGCGACTTCGATCGATGGCGGTTTGCTGGGAAGAGTCGCCCCGGATGAACTGAGGCCCGAGCTGGGAACGGCGTTGCGCGGGTTGGCGCCGGGGCAGCTCTCGGACATCGTGAAAATGCCGGAGGGCTATGCGGTCCTGAAGGTTCTGACGGATGCCGAGGCGGCGAACATCGATCACGTGGACCGCGCGCGCCAGGCCGGCATCCGCGCCGAAGGGAGCATACGATACAGTCCCCTGGTGGACGGATGGGATGAGGCAGAGGCGCCCTTCGTCCAATTCCCCAAACCGGATGGCTGGGGCGAGGATCTGCGGGCGATCTGCGCGGCACGACTGCAGTCGTTCTCAACAGTTATGAGGCGGCTGGAGCAACTGCTCGATCCAGGGAACAGGGAAAGCCCGTTACGCGATCGCAACGCGAAGCCGATCGACGTGATGGAGCTGTACGTGGCGAAGGGCCAGCTGCACGCTTACCAGGGCGAGATGGAGAAGGCGATCGAGCAGTGGGAGGTCGCGTACCGCATGGCTTCGGCGGAGGTTCCGCGGGCTGTGCCGCAGATGGAGGAGATGCTCGGGATCGGGTACCTGCACAAGGCCGAGGAGGAGAACGATGTGTACCGGAATCCCGGCGACCGGTGCCTGTTTCCGATGCGTCCGGAGATGCGCTATGCGCGGCCAGCCAGTTCCGACAGGGCCGTGCAGTACTTTCTGAAGTACCTCGAGCAGAAGCCCGAGGATCTGGAAGTGAAATGGCTGCTGAACGTGGCTTATATGACGCTGGGCAAATACCCGTCGGGCGTTCCGCAAAAATACCTGATCCCGCTCTCGTCGTTCACGTCGAGCGAGAGCATCGGGCGTTTCCGGGACGTGGCTCCGCAGGCCGGCTTGAATTTGTTCGCCACGGCGTCGGGAGTGGTGGTCGACGATTTCGACAATGACGGACTGCTCGATATCGTGACATCGACCTTTGACTCCTGCGAGCCGATGCACTACTTCCACAACAACGGCAACGGGACTTTCACGGACCAGGCCGCGAAGGCGGGTCTCGCCGACCAGACGGGCGGTTTGAACCTGATGCAAACCGACTACAACAACGATGGATGCCTGGACATTCTGGTTTTACGCGGAGCATGGGAGCAGGTGGGCCAGCGCAAATCGTTGCTGCGGAACAATTGCAACGGCACGTTCACGGATGTGACGAAAGAAAGCGGTCTGGCGAATCCCGCGACCAACACTTCGTCCGGAGTGTGGGCCGATATCGACAACGACGGCCTGCTGGATTTTTTCGCGGTGAACGAGAGCGGGCCGAGCCAGCTGTTCCGCAACAAAGGCGACGGAACGTTCCAGGACATCTCGCATGCCGCGGGCATAGACCGGAGCACCTTTGCCAAGGGCGTTGTGGCAGCGGACTACGACAATGACGGCTATGTCGATTTCTACGTGACGAATATCGGCAGCGCCAATCTTCTGTACCACAACAATCATGACGGGACCTTCACCGAGATTGCCCGGCAGGCCGGCGTGGAAGGGCCGGGAAGGAGCTTCGCCGCGTGGTTCTTCGATTACGACAACGACGGCTTGCCGGACCTGTGGGTCAACAGCTACTACCAGTCGGTTGAGGAGACCGTCAAGACTTACCTCGGGCTCCCGCACAACGCCGGGACGTTGAAACTCTACCGGAACCTGGGAAACGGGACATTCCGGGACGTCACGGAGGAGACCGGCCTCGACCGGGTCTTCATGCCCATGGGAGCCAACTTCGGGGACGTGGACAACGACGGATATCCGGATGTCTATCTCGGCACGGGCAGCCCATCGTACGGCGCGCTGGTTCCCAATGTGCTGCTGCGGAACAAGGAGGGCAAATCGTTCGTCGATGTGACCGCTTCTTCCGGCACGGGCGAACTGCACAAGGGACACGGCGTGGCTTTCGCCGACATCGACCGCGATGGCGATGAGGACATCATCACTTCGATCGGCGGCTCAACGCCGGGCGACCGGCATGCATTCCGCCTGTTCGAAAATCCTGGCACCGGCAACGACTGGATCAGCCTGCGCCTGGTGGGAGTGAAGGCAAACCGGGCGGCCATCGGCGCGCGGATCAAAGTGACCGTGAAGAACGAGGGAAGCGCCGGGACGCGGCCCGTATATCGCACGGTGGGCAGCGGCGGATCTTTCGGCGCTTCGCCGCTCGAGCAGCATATGGGACTGGGAAAAGGCGCGCGGATCGTGAGTATCGAGATACGGTGGCCGGGCGGCGGCGCGCCGCAGACGTTTTCGAACGTGGGCAAGAACCAGTTTCTGGAGATCAAAGAGTTCGCGGCTGAATATACGAAGCTGGAGCGGCGCGCGTACCGACTGGGAGGAGCGGGACGGCAAACTACCTCAAGGGCGACGAGGCAGGAGAGTCAGGAGAAAATCCGGTGAGGCGCGGCGCGCTGCCGATCTGGTTGTCGATCTCGTTGATGCTCTGGGCGTGCCACGCGCTCAGCGCCGCGACACGTTACCCGGTGACCGGGTTGATTCTGAATATCGACAAGGCGCATCGGACTTTCACGGCCTCCTGCACGGCGATCCCAGGATACATGAAGGCCATGGTCATGCCGATCGTCGTGCGCGATTCGAGGGCGCTCGATGGACTGAAACCGAGCCAGTTCGTGGATTTCACGCTCGTGGTGGAGAAGGACCGCTCGTATGCGGAGAACGTGCGGGAGCATGAATATCAAAGCGTGGAGCGGGAACCGATGCTGGCGCGCCGCTTGCAGCTCCTGGCGGGGATCGGGAAAGCGAATCCGCCGGCGCCTGCGATTCCCGTCGGCCAGCCGGTCCCGGATTTCACACTTACCGATCAGGCCGGGCAGCGCGTGAGCCTTTCGCGATTCGCGGGCAAGGTTGTTGCCGTCACGTTCATCTATACGAGTTGCCCGTTGCCCGATTATTGCTTCCGTCTGTCGAACAACTTCGGACGGCTGCAGAAACGTTTTGCCGCGCGGATGGGGAACGATCTGATTCTGCTGAGCATCAGTTTCGATCCGGCGCACGACCGGCCGGAGGTGCTGGCGAAGTATGGGGGGATCTGGAAAGCAGAGCCGAAATCATGGCATTTCCTGACGGGAACGCTGCCCGAGGTTCAGGCGGTGTGTCACCGGTTCGGGCTCAACTTCTGGCCGGATGAGGCGAGCGTTACACATTCCCTGCATACGATCGTGATTAACCGGCAAGGGAAAGTGGCGGCGAATTTCGAGGGGAATGAATTCACGGCGGAGCAACTGGGCGATTTCGTGGAATCGACGCTGACGGGTATGGATTAGGCGCAGTCCAGCCCGATGCCAGGCACGACCGCGGTCGATGATATTCTTTTGAGCGGACGAGATGCAACTCCTGTCTGATCGACACCGCCTGCTGCCTGGCCTCCTTTTCGTCGCAGCGGCCACAGCGAGTCTGGGGACGGCGCAGACCGGCACGCCCCGCCGGACCGTCTGGAACGGTGTGTACACGGAGGCCCAGGCCGCCCGCGGCATGACGACCTTCGGCCAAAGCTGCTCGGGTTGCCATTCGCTTGCGGCGGAAGGCAGGTCACCTCTGGTGGGCGATCCGTTTTGGAAAAGTTTCGCGCAAAAGACCGTTGGCGAACTGCTCGACTACGTCAGCGCCAACATGCCGAACGGCGCTCCCGGTTCTCTCAACGAGTCCGCCTATACCGATATCGTCGCGGCGTTGCTCAAATCCAACGGCTTTCCGGCGGGAACTACAGAACTGGGGGGCAGGACCATTGCCGATGTGCAGATTGTGCCGAAGGACGGAGGCACGGAACTCCCGGCCAACGCGCTTGCACGCGTGGTGGGCTGTCTGGCCCGGAACGGATCGGACTGGGTGGTCACGAACGCAACAAACCCGGAGCGGGCGGAACGCGTTTCCGGAGCCGGTGAGGACGCCACGCGACCGCTGGGCAGCCGTGCGATGCCGCTCAAGTTCGTCGTGACCCGCCTCGATTCGATGGCCGGTTCGCGCGTCGCCGTCAGCGGGCTCCTGATTGGCGCCGATGGCGCGGAAGGCATCAATGTGACGACTGTGATTCGCGTTGCCGGGAAATGCCCGTGATTCGGGTTTGCCTACCGAAGGCTACTGGCGAAGGCTACAAATCCACGCGGCCGTTACTGGCTCCGAGTTTGTCGATCTCCGCGCCGCCCACGTGCGCCAGCGCCAGCAACAGGTTTGCGGTGGGCGCATCCTTCGCGACGATGTGCCGGTTGCCTTTGAGCCGGCCGTTGCCGCCGCCCACGATCACCGCGGGTGGATTGTTCCGATCGTGCGCGTTGCCATTGCTCATGCCGCTGCCCCAATAGAGAACCGCGTGATCCAGCAGGTTCCCGTCGGCTTCTTTGGTCGCCTTCAGCTTTTCGAGGAAGTCCGCGAACTTCTGGATCTGGTAGGTGGCGATCTTGGCGTACTTGGCGAGCTTCTCCGGATCGTTGCCATGATGCGAGATGGTGTGGTGCTGCTCGGGAATGCCGATGTGCGGGTAGGCGCGGTCGCTGGCTTCATGGCCTGTCATGAAGGTGAAGACGCGGCTGATATCGCCCTGATAGGCCAGATGCATCAGGTTGTAGGTGACGGTCATGTGATCGTCAAAGGCGTCGGGCAGGCCGAGCGGCGCTTCCGGATTGCCGGTGATGGTGCCGAGGCGGCTTTCCATGCGCTGGAGTTGCTTTTCGACGTCGCGAATGTTGCCGAGATATTCGTCGAGGATGGCGCGGTCGGGCGCGCCCAGCGAGCGCTTCAGTTTCGCGGTTTCCTCGGTGACCGAGTCGAGCAGGCTCTGCTTCTCCTTGAGACGGGCCAGGCGCCGCTCGGTTGAATCCGTCTCGCCGAACATCCGTTCGAAGGTCACGCGCGGATTGATGCCCACCGGCAGCGGGCTCGTGTCGTCGCGCCACGAGAGAGTATTGAAGAAGGTGCAGGCGAAACCGTCGCAGGCGCCGACGGCGGTGCCCATGTCCTCGGTGCCGACTTCGATCGACCGCAGCGGCGTTTCGCCGCCCACCTGATCCGCGATGAACTGGTCGACGGTCTTTTTCGATTCCACCTTGCCGAAAGAGTCACCTCTGCCGTCGCGGTGGACGGCAGGCCCAACGCCGTTGAGGAACGCCGAGCTGGCGCCCAGGTGGACCGATTCGCCCCACGGCGCTTTCATTTTGCTGACCGTCACGAGCTGATTGCGGAACTGCTCGAGCGGCTGCATCACCGGCCGGAACGCGAAGTTGCTACCCTCGGCCTCAGGATGCCAGGTATCCGGCCAAACGCCGCACGGGAAGTAGACCGCGCCGAAGCGGAAGGGCGAGGTCGGCGCCGCGGAGAGCGCAGGAATCATGGCATCCATGAATGGCAGTGCCACTGTGGCTCCGAGCGTGCCACGCATGAACGTGCGGCGCGAAAGATGCTTTTTCGTAATGATCATTCCTGCTCCTTCTTTGGTGTTACAAAGCTGGGTGTTACAAGTTTAGCTGAATTTACGGGTGCGCTGCCGGTCTCGGCGGGCTCCAGTTTCATGCGCATCTGAAACGGCGCGCTCTCGACAATCCCCATCACAATGGAGGAGAGCCGGTAATCGTTCTGCGCGGTCTTTTTCACGATGCGGCGAACCACCGGCATATCGTCAGGCTCCAGCCCGCGGCCGAGAGCGTAGGTCAGCATCTTCTCGGTGACCACGGTCACGAAAGCGTCGGGCCGGCTCAGAATGGCCTCGCGCAGGGCCGCCGGACCGTTCACCTTCGTTCCATCCGTCAGCGTACCGGAGGTGTCGAGCTGCGCGCCATCGGCGCCTTTGTCGCGCCAAATCCCCACCGAATCGAAGTTCTCGAGAGCAAACCCGACGGGATCGATCACCCGATGGCAGGACGCGCAGGGCTGGTTGGTGCGGTGCAATTCCAACTGGGCACGCACGGTCTTCGGAACCGACGCCGTCCCCTTGTTGCTTTCATCCAGTGTGGGGACGTTCGGGGGCGGAGGCGGCGGGGGGGTGTTCAGGAAGGTGCTCAGGACGTATTTCCCGCGGAACACCGGTGACGTCCTGGTGGCGACGGAAGTCATCGACAAAATGCTCCCCTGCCCCAGCAGACCGCGGCGATTGGGATCGGCAAGCTTCACGCGCCGGAATTGCGGCCCGTAAACGCCTTTGATGCCGTAGTGCGTGGCGAGACGCTCGTCGACGAAAGTGTAGTCGGCGTTCAGAAGATCAAGAGTGCTGCGATCGTCGCGCAGAATGTACCCGAAGAACATCTCGGTTTCCTTGCGGAAGCCTTTGCGCGTGTTGTCGTCGAAATCGGAGAACAGCAGCAGGTCGGGAACGACCTTGGCCTCGAGGTTCCGAAGCTGCAGCCACTGACCGGTGAAGTTTTCGACCAGGGCGTCGGTGCGTTCGTCGTTGAGCATGCGATGCACTTGTGCGGCGAGCACGGCCGGCTCGCGCAGTTTGCCTGCGGCCGCGAGGTCGAGCAGCTTTTCATCGGGGACGCTCGACCACAGGAAGAAGGACAGACGCGAAGCAAGCTCGTAGTCGGAGACCGGATGCGCCGAGCCAGGTTTGGCGTCCGCCGGATCTTTCTCGATTCGATATAAAAAGTACGGGCTCGAAAGCACGCGCGCGACGCCAACGCGAATGCCGTCGTCGAAATCGCCGCCACGCTCCCGCGACTTCTTGTAAAAGGACATGGGCGCTTCGATGTCCCCGACGGTCACGGGACGCCGGTATGCGTGGCGGGCGAGATTGGTCAGGATTCTGGCGGCGCAAGCGGTTTCGTCAGGATTTGAACCCGGGCTCTTCGCCGCGGGATGACACACAAAGAGCTTTTCCCGGCTGGGCCCTTCGCCGATGCCGCGCACGTTGTACGGGCCGTCGATGGACACGGTCCTGAGTTTCGGCAGCCCGGCCACCATGTGAACTTCCTGGCTGTCGCGGCGCGACGGCTCCCAGACGTCCTGCAGCTGCGCGGGCCGCTCTTTCCAGGTAAAGCCGACGTCGTGAGGACCAGCAGTGACGCGCACGCGTCCCGTCATCCTTTTGTCGATGACCGGCTGTGCCGCGGCCAGATCGGCGCCCTGCATCTCAGTGTCCTTGGGGCCGCCGATCGGGGCCGAATAGACTTCGGCGCCGTCCACGGTGATGACAAACGTGTACGGCACGTCATTTCCTTCCACACCGGCGTAGCCTTCCTGGACGCCGCGAACGAGCCGGCCGGAGAGTTTATACTCGGCGTCGGCGGGAAAAACGTGACGGACGACGGTGCCGCCGAAGGTGCCGAGCGGCAGGCCGTCGATGTATCCGTTCTGGCTGAATTCGCGGCTGATGGAATGCTCGGTTGTCCCGGGCTTCACCTTGGGATCGCCCACGGCCATGGCGCTTACGCGCTGGGCGGCGTTCACGTAGCCTTCGAGCAGCAGCGGCGACGTCTTGAGCGCGGAGGCGATGTTATCGAAGCCGAACTCCGCGCCGTCGGTGGGCAGGAGGTCGGATACGTCAATGTCAACCGCCAGCAGATCGCGGACTGCGTTGGCGTATTCGGCGCGATTCAGACGATGCACGACGAACTGGCCCGGGTTAGCGCGGCCCTCCCAGGCCCGATCGAGCGAGGCCGAGAGCCAGTTGGTAAAGCCTGCATACTCGGCCTCGGACGGACGAGGCATACCGGGGGGCGGCATGGCCCGCACGCTCAGCTTCCGCAGGACCCTTTCCCAAGCTTCGGCATTACCCAAAAGATCGTCGAAGCCGGAGTCGAGACGGACCGGATGTTCCCCCGGCGTCGCGGTGTTTTTGTTGTGGCAGGTCACGCAATACTTGTCCACCATCGCGCGGTACTTCGTGGCGTCCGCGTTTGCGTGGGGCGCGGATGGCGGGGTCGGGTTTGTGTGAACGGGGTTCTGGGCGACCGAGAGCGCAGCCGCGCCGAAACAGGCCAAGGCTATAATCACGATTCTGCTCGTCATGGTCTCCTGTCTCCGCCGCAGGCAGGCCACAAAAAACGATGGCCTGCCCCACTTTTGACACTCGGTTCGTTCACTTTTCGCTCACCAGTGGCTCGTCTTTTTTCTTGTCAGCCGCAGGCGGAAGGGGCGGAGGCTTGGGCGCGGGATCGTCCGGCCCGAGGTGCATCAACTCGCGCAGAGCCGCGACCACTTCCACTTTCGAATCGCGCTTCGGTTTGTAGACGTCCAGATCGCCCATGTCCGCGGGATTCGGCTTATCCGGCGCCTCGGCCAGAAGCAGGGGCGTCAGATTGTCCTTGTTGACGGCGTCGAGCTTTCCACCGGCGGCGGCGAGCGCACGAATCATCGCAACGTGCTTCTCCTGTACGGCCTGGTGGAGCGGTGTGGAACCATCGGGCGCTTTGGCGTTCGGATCGGCCCCCGCCGCAAGCAGGAGATTGAGAGCTTCCAGCGGATCGCGCACGCCGGGCTCGCGGAATTGCGGCGGACCAATGCGGGTGAAACCGGGCCCGCCGGCGATGGGCGCGCCCTGGCCACCTTTTATCGCGGCCATAAGAGGTGTGCGCCCGGCGTTCGGATTGGGGCGGCCGGGAGCTTTGCCGTCCTTGGGTTTTGGCTCGGTTGGGCTCCACTCGAGCTTGGCGGCGTTGGCTGGCGTGCGGGGGGCCAGAATTACTTTGAGGACCTCCACGTCGGCCGCCGTTGCCGCGCGGTAAAAGGGTGAACTGTTGATCGCCGCGCCGCAGCACAGGGTGGTCGAGTGTAACGCGCCGACGAACGGCTTGTTGACGTCCGCATTGAGATCGAGCAGCGCCTTGACCAGACTGAGGGATGTCAACTGGTTTGGATGGGAGGGCTGCAGACGCGACCCGTCGTGCGCGCGCATGTCGATGGTGGCGTCGTGCATGTCGACGGCGAAGTAGAGGGACCCGTCGTTGGGGTCGGCGCCCAGGTCGAGCAGTTCCTTGGCGAGGTCGAAGCGGTCGTTGACGATGGCGATGATGGTGGCGGTGGCGCCATCGGCGTTGGTCAGTTTGAGATCGGCGCCGCCGGCAACCAGAGCTTTTACGACATCCTCGTGGCCATTACGGACGGCCCACATCAGTGCCGTGAAGCCGCCGGAGGGATGGTCGGCGTTCTTGCGCTCGGTGATCAGGGAGACGTGGGCCTTGAGATTGGGATCCGCGCCGGCGGCCAGCAGAGCCTTCACAACCTCGACATGACCTTCCGCGGAAGCCCACATCAATGCGGTCTCTTCCTGAAACGGATCGGCGGCGTTGACAAACGAGCCGCCGGCAAGAAGCAAGCGAACGGCGTCCACACTGCCGGTACGCGACGCCGCCATTAAAGGTGTCTCGCCTTCCGGGTGCCAGCGAGTGGGATCCGCGCCTGCATCGAGCAAGGCCTTGATCACAGGGACGCTGCCGTTTCGGCTCGCCTGGAGAAGCGGAGTGACGCCGTAATGGTTCGGTGCGTCAACCATGGCGCCGGCCGCAAGCAGCGCTTTTGTCATTTCCTCGTTTGAATGAAATGCCGCCCACAGGAGGGCTGACGCGCCGTCGTTGGCGGCCCGATTTACATCGGCTCGCTCCTTGATCAACTGGCGAACCGCAGGCAGATCATCGGTTCTGGCGGCGTCAACCACGGCGGCTGCGGTGGGAGCGGCGTAAATGGGGACGCCGGGCAGCAGCAACGCGAACCCAAGCATGAGAGGCACCGGCCACCATGGGCGCAGTACGGGTCTTGCAGCAGCCGCTCTTCTCGACAATTGCATTGCTATTCCTCGCATCAAAGATATAGCGTGGCGGTGGGCAGTGCAAGCCCCCCGGCATCGCCACGTTATATAAGGACCCAAACCCCTTGTTGACTGCCCCAGCGTTTCGGGAAACGGCGGCCTTTTCTCGGCACAGTTTCGTACAAAAGTTCGTGCAGCAGATCCCGGCGCCGCGGGTCTGTTCCCTTCTTTCCCCCGTTCCGCCGGGACCTTTACCTGGCTTCCCGGGTTGGTATCTCATGTTTCTCAGGTTCAGCCGGGTTCTCTTTTCCGGGCTCACCCCCACGTTTTCAATGGCTTCTCGGGTTCGGAACAGAGAAAAAAAGATCTCACGCCACCTTGCCGGCTGGGCGCACTACACCAGCCGGCGCAGACGCGATGTTACGGTCATATTCAATTGGCAAGGATCAGTCGGGCATCGGTCTTCACAGACTTACCCTGATTCGAGGCGAAGACCTCGATTCGACTGGAGGATAGACGACGCTCGGGCCGTGTTGGAACGCGAGCAGGCCGAACCGGCCTGTTTTCAGGCAAAAATCGCGGTTCTTCGTTTGTGAACGGCCCATAGCGGTCGTCGCGGCGGGGATGAAATTCGAGCGGCAGAGGTATGCACGAGATTTGGGAGGCGCTTCAGTTCGATGGGATCGAGATGCCCTATGGGCAGTTCCGAACGTACGTCTGTCGGATTCGGAAGAAGGGCGTGCCCGCGGTCGCGAGTGCGCCGGCGTATGCAATGGGAACATCTTCGAGTCCGAGCGCAGGCAACGCACCGCCCCAAGATGTCGCACCGTCGCCGCAGTCAACCGTCGTGCGCGATCCGCTGGCCAATCTTCGCGAGTCGGAACGAAAACGCGAACGAGAGGTATTCAATTACCGGCCGGAATTGTCCGGCCAGGAAAAGCTCATTTTGAAGTTCGTGATGTTCTTCTCGTCATCGCGAAACGGAGTAACTGTTCAGCGGCAGACGGGGCTTCTGTTTCCGCCGGGTAGGCTTCATTCCACCGCCCGGACGGCGGATTTAAACTCAGGGATGATGGAGACAAGGCATCTAAAGAACTGGGAAGAGTTCGAGGACGCGGTCGCTGATTTGGACAGCAAACGCACCGATCTCGAATCCCGTTCTTCCCCTTTTTACGTTTCTCCGTTCTTGTTTCGGGGGC
This sequence comes from Terriglobia bacterium, assembly GCA_963764845.1. GTDB lineage: Bacteria > Acidobacteriota > Terriglobia > Bryobacterales > Bryobacteraceae > BOG-234. Next base: position 639,816 of record CAVXUE010000006.1, read on the forward strand.
AAAGCTCAAGCGCATGGACACTGCAAACGACGCTCGAAAGGTATCTGCCCGGCGCTTCGCGCCTCGCGATGGTCGATTACTACACGAGGATCTTCGCGGCAAGGCCGCAGGTCGAGAGCGTTAGTGGACGCCGGTGGGAACTGCCGTCCCCGGCAGATTTTCGAAGGTCGCTGGACGCGCAGGAGACCCCGAGTTTGCCAGGACTGCCGGGATATGAGTTCTTTGTGTACCTCAGGCACCTGAAATTTCCGTCACCCCTTCTTGATTGGAGCCGATCTCCCTATATCGCCGCATTCTTCGCCTTCGATGGAGTAAGAAACCGCGCTGGCGCGGGTGACAGGGTGGCAATCTTCGCCTACTTGGAGTACGCAGGCCGAGCAAAACGCCACAGCTCGATCTCAACAACGGGACCGTCCGTTCGGACTCACCAGCGCCACGTCCTTCAACAAAGCGATTATTCGCTTTGCTCGCTTCGAGATGACGGCGGGTGGTACTTCGAGAACCACGAAACGGCGCTCGCCGTCGATGCCCAGCACGAATTGCTCTGGAAATTCACGATCCCGGCTGATGAACACGGGCGCGTTTTACGCAAGCTGGGCCGTTACAACCTCAACGCGTTCTCACTTTATGGATCTGACGAGAGCTTCGTAGAATCAATAGCGAACCGCGAGCTGTGGAGATTCGGTTGGGACGGCCATCGCCTTCCCACCGCCAGGCGATTGTTAGCGCCGATTTAATACAACGGCAGGAGCGTCACGCCGCGTCCCTCGGCATGGCTGCCCTCCAGTGGTGACGTTTTGACCGGCGAGAATGCGGGCGTTTCTCGCCGGCAGCAGGCGATCACGGTGAGCCGCTAAAGACGCGCCGGACGAGACGCTCGCCAGATCCACGGGAATGATTCCAAGCGCGACGCGATAAGCGACAGCGGCCCGCCGGAGTCAGACGAAAGTCAGTATCGTCGTGCTTCAAAGCGACGCCATGCAGTTGCCCTATTTGACGATCGCCTCAAGGCGGTTCTTGTCTTCGTCGAAGGTGTGCCAGTTAAATGAGGGATCGGGCCAGTTCGGGCCGTATTCCCAGTGGAAGTTCCAGTCACCCTGTGCCAGCTCCAGATGTTCGAGCCTCCATCCGCTGTCGTACCGAACGAATGTTCCGACGCCTCGGGGTTTGCGACCATTGCTCAATTCACAGTCCTCTCAACTTCACGATACGTCGATCGCAAAAGCAGTGGCTACGCATGCGGACCGGATCGCTCGATGAGGAGAATCTGACGCACTTCAAGGAAGGCTGGTTCGTTGATGGCGAGTACGTGGATTGTGGCACGACCGATCGCTGTCAATCCGATCAACGTCGCCCCCGACCACGCGAAATGTTCTGTCCAGATATCTTTGCGGGGATCAAACAGCCGGACAAGCTGGCCCGTCTGCTGATCCGTTCCCGCGACGTTCGGCCCCTTGTGCGCGTTGCAATGCAGGCAGGAGAACGCAAGATTATCAACCGCGGTCTTGCCGCCGTGCTGGCGTGCAATCACGTGGTCGATGCAAAAGGCTTTGTAGGCCGGAGGAGCGATATGGCAGTACTCGCATCGGGCTCCGGCACGCTCACGGATCTGTCGGCGAATCTCGCGATTCACGAGTTACGGGATTTCAACGCAACTCGCGCATTCGATTGCAGGACCGCCAGAAAGTTCGCGATGTGAAGATAGCCGTCCATTTCGGCGCGTTCCGGGCTCGTCAGCGTGCCAGCCGAGGAGCGGTCCGCGAGCTCCTGCATTCGTTCCTCATCCTCTTGAGCAAAATCGATCGATAACAGGAATTTGGCGAGGTCGGCAGACAGCGCCTCGTCATGTGCGCGCACAAGCCGCGCCCAAATGTCTGCTTCGAGGTTCGGACTCAGGAAGTGCGAAGTCATCACCGATAGTTTACCCAAGTGATTGGGTGAGAGGCGGGTTCCAGCGCTTTAAGCATCCGTGCCCCAGCCAAATTCGTCGGCAAAAAAATGTGCCCGGTTCTGTGCCCACCCCCTGCATCGCGCCATTGCTCGGCAGTGATCACGAAACGCAGCGAAAGTCCTTAACTATCTGTTCCAGAACAACATATCGCAACAGGGCGAAATCCTGAGCAATCCTGCCAAGTTGTTGACTTCCTTCTCCGTCGCGGTTCGAAGCCAAGTCCAGGCGCTAACCAGTGCCTCATAACCGAGCCTGAGCAGTTTCCGTGATGTACGTCCGGGCCGATTATCAGTCGGCGGCAGGTGCCCCACGGGTGTAGTGCAAAACGAGGGGAGAATCTCTCCAGGAAATTCAGAAGCACTGGTATGGTGCAAAACAAGGGAGAACCTCTCCAAAAACTCTAGCGTAGATTCGCGAGCCAGTAAGGCACCCACGCTGCTGCCAGCACCACATCGGTGAGATAAGCGCGGCGGTTGTGCGGCTCGCGCCAGGCGTGATACGCGGATACCAGCCCGAACACGCCGAACACAAACACCGAGACCACGAACCAGTAGTAAAACGGCGGGAAGACCACGAAGGGCAAGCGGCCGCGCGACATGCGGGCGGCCGCCATGACGGCGAGAGTGGCGGCGATCAGAACGCGGAAGGCGACGCGAGCCATGCTTCGACTTCCAGCTTAAACCCCGGGGTGAGAAAATCGTCTTTGCTGCATCTTCTCGTATCCACGATTTTTCTTTTGGCGGCGGCGGAAAAGGGCCAGCCGGTCCGGCTTGAGGCAGGCGATTTCAGCTGGGTGCAGATTACGATCCGGCAGACTCCGGCCGAGGTGGATTGCCGCTTTGAAGTCCTGAGCGGCGATCCGACCGTTCACCTGGAATTGCTTCCCCTGAGCGAATTCCGGCTGTTCGACCGCGGGCTCGAACATGACACCCTGGTGGCCACGCCGGATGGCCGCGAGGGCAATTTCAAGCGGATCATTGATGTCGGCGGCCAGTATGCCGTGGTGGTAGTGAACGGGAAACGGGCGCGCCCGGCGACTGTATCGCTCGAGGTGCGAACCAAGGTGAATCCGGATGAAAAGGATATCGCGCAGACGCTTTCGCCGCGGCGGCGGCTTACGGTGATTCTGCTCAGTTTCGCTTTTTTCTTTGTGACTGTGACCTGGTCGGCGCGAAAACTGATCCGCGGAATGCGCCCTTCCTGACCGGCGCTATGATGAGGTTGTTGGATACCGTTGAAGCGCCGCCGAAGCGGCGAAAAACCCCGCAGTGGCTGGTTCCGGCGATCGGCTACGCGGTCTCGGCCGCTTCCCTGGTCTGGGTCTTCTCGAGGTTTCCTTACGCGCAACTCGGCGACCACCTGCGGACACTCGACTGGCGGTGGGTATGGCTCGCCGTCGCGTTCGAAATCTCGGTCTATTTCTTCGACGCGTGGCGATGGCGGAAGCTGCTGGCGCCGGTGAACGAGCCGTCCTTCGGTTTGTGCCTGCAGTCGGTCTTCGTCGGTCTGTTCGCAAACGACGTGCTGCCGGCAAAGGCGGGGGAACTGATCCGCTGTTTCCTGCTTTCCTATGAAACCGGGATCCCGCTGTCGCTGGCCTTCACGTCGCAGATCATCCTGCGTGTCATGGATGGCGTCTGGATCCTGCTCATCTATTTGATGGTCACGCTGCAGATCGGAACGCATCCGAAGGTCAGGGATGTGATGTGGATTTTCGGGATCGCCGTGGTGGTGATTTCGGCGCTGGCGCTCTGGCTGCTCTTCCGGCGTCAGCATGCGCACCATTTTTTCAAGACCACAAGCTGGGCAGGGCGTTTTGTGCATTTGCTGGACGGTCTCCATCGTCTGGGCCACTGGCCCGCGCTGCGCAATGCCATGATTATCAGCAGCGCCTACTGGCTGGCTCAGACCCTTGCCATCTGGGCATTGATGCATGCCGACCATTACGATCTGGGAGTCAGCGCGGCGGCTTTCATCCTGACAGTGAAGGCCGTGTTCACGGTGATCCCAAGCGCACCGGCAAATGTCGGGGTCTATCAGTGGGCCGCCACGGTGGGGCTGGATCTGCTTCTTGTGGAGCACCCGAATGCGCAGATCTTCGCGGAAATCATGTTCTGGTTCCTGTCGCTGCCCGTCGCCATCGGCGGCGCCCTGGCGGTTGCGTTTACCGGCGTCGACATAACGGCATTGCACAGGCGCGCCGTGGCCCATCATGCGAAAGCGAAGGACACCTGACCGATATGCGTAGTCTGCCGGAATATGAACAACTCGCGGCGGCCGCGCACGGGCACATGTGCGCGGGCCAGATTCTGGGGCTGCGCATGGCGATGCATGGATTGGAACTGCTGGGCGTGGACGATCCCGAAGGAAAAGATCGCAAGCGGCTCGTGACCTTCGTCGAAATCGACCGGTGCGCCACGGATGCCATCCCCGTAGTAACCGGCTGCAGGCTGGGCAAGCGCGCGCTCAAGTTCCGCGATTTCGGAAAAGTAGCGGCTACATTCTGCGATCTGCGGACGAATCGCTCGGTGCGGGTGGTGGCGCGGGAATCGTCGAAGCAGCGGGCAAAGGAATTGTATCCGGAGATTGGCGACAAGAACCGGCAGCAGATGCAGGCGTATCGGGAGATGACGCCGGACGATCTGTTCGAACACCAGTGGGTGAAGGTTGAAATCGGGCCCGAGGAGTTTCCCGGCTACAAGGGCGAGCGCCGCATCTGCGCGGAGTGCGCGGAGGGAATCAACTTCGAGCGCCATGTGGTTCGCGACGGCCGGACGCTTTGCAGGGCCTGCGCCGGGGAACGGTACTACACGGCGCTGTGAGCCGAACTTGATTCGCTGTCTGATCACCGACGGGACCGCATCGCTCGATGAATCGCGCTGGCTTGAACATAAAGCGGCGTGGATCGCGGAAGGCGTCGAACTCCTGCAGATCCGCGAACGGGACCTCCCGGCGCGGCGACTGGCGGAACTGACGCGGCGAGTTCTGGGCCTGCCGAATCCGCACGGCACGAAAATACTGGTCAACGATCGCGCGGACGTAGCCATCGCGTGCGGCGCGCATGGGGTTCACCTGCGAGACGGGTCGATTTTGCCGGAATTTTTTGCGCGGCGCGGTTTATTGGTCAGTGTTGCCTGTCACAGTGCCGCGGATACGGAACAGACGCGGGGCGCGGATTTTATTATCCTCGCCCCGATTTTCAAGCCGCTTTCAAAGCGGGATGAACGACCGGTGTTGGGGGTGCGGGCGATCGCAGAAATCACCCGCGTTTCCCCCATCCCGGTGCTCGCGTTAGGTGGGATTACCGCCGGCAACGCTCATCTTTGTCTGGAAGCGGGCGCTGCCGGCGTGGCTGGAATCAGTTATTTCAGTAGCCTGCCGAGCGATGCTTATCGGCCTTCTGGTCGGCCTTCTGGTCGGCCTTCTGTTCCTCTTTGATCGCCTTGGCCCATTCGTCGACCTGTTTGGCGGCTTCATCCTTCGCGATCCCGTAGCGCTCCTGGATCAGGCCGACCATTTCTTCCTTCCTGCCGGTCATCTTTTGGAAATCGCTATCGGTCAGCTTGCCCCACTTCTGGCGTGCCTGTCCCGCGAACTGCTTCCAGTTCCCTTCGATTCTGTCCCAATTCATGTTGTGAAACCTCCGCGGATTACCAGCACACTTCATGCCAGGAGCGAGTGTGCGTGGGCGTACACTGCATGCGTGAGGCCGTTGAGGTTATAGCCGCCTTCCAGGATCGACACCAGTCGCCCTTTGGCATGCTTGTCCGCGATCTCCCGCGTCAGAGTTGTCAGCTCGGCGAAGTCGCCATCGGTCAAGAGGAATCCGCCGAGCGGATCGCCCCGTGCGCGAATCGAATCCGGCGGAAATCAGAAGCAGATCGGGCTTGAACTCATCCATCTTCGCGGCGAAACGATCGCGGAAAACACCGAGGATCTGGTCCCTGCCCGCGCCTGCGGGAAACGGGCAATTGAGCGTGCAGCCCTTGCCTGCGCCTTCGCCGGTTTCGCGCGCGTCTCCGGTGCCCGGATACCACGGCGACTGGTGCGTGCTGAAGAAAAATACCGAGCCGTCTTCGTAAAAAATATCCTGCGTACCGTTGCCGTGATGCACGTCCCAATCGGCGATGGCGACGCGTTCCACTTTGTGTTTCGACTGGGCGTAGCGGGCGGCAATCGCGATGTTGTTGAAGAGACAGAAGCCCATCCCGCGCGCCGCCGAGGCGTGATGGCCCGGCGGGCGCACAATGCAGAAAGCGTTCCCCGCCTTGCCCTCCATCACCAGATCGACCGCGTTCAGACATGTTCCGGCGGCTCGCAACGCTACGTCGAACGACTTCCGGTTGATGTCCGTATCGCCTGTGCTGAGCGAATGCGCGCCACTCTCGACATCACGGCGCGCAGTCGCGATGTACGCGTGCGTGTGGCAGAGCGACAGCTTCGTCTTCGGTGGCCGAGCGCGGGCGGAACGTCCGTCAGGGGATGATCGCCGAGACCTTTGATCGCCGCATCCCAGCGCGCAGGCTGTTCGGGATGGCCGGGTCCGGGATCGTGTTCTTTCGCGATCGGGTCCGCCAGGAATGCCGTGTTCATGCGCCGGCAGCCTTCCGCAGAAGCTCGATGCGGGGCACGCGGCTTTTCGGAGAATCCAGGCTGAAGGATCGGGCGTCGCCCAGATCGTCGCGCACAAATGCTTCCATTTCCCGGACGACTTTTCCCAACGCTTTATCGGCCTTCCGATCGAATAACGCCCAGGCGATGGTTCCGGTTGCGGTGTCGAACTCCCAGCGCCCGATGAGGCGCCCGCGATCGAGGATGGCATGGCCCGGCAAACTGGAATTCCGGTCTCCCTTCAAACCGGACCCGAGCGAACCGATACCGTCGAGACTGCTGACCAGAGCATATTGCGGGCGTTTGGGGGCCTGAAACTTCAGGAACGCATCGTGGTCCTCCGGCAGCAGGAGACGGCCTTCGCCCACGTCGATCAGCTTGAGCGGCTCGATCGCGGCCTTCGCCGCCCTGACTCCGAGCGTGGAAAAGGTTTGGAATTCAGCGGCTGTGACAGGACCGATCCAGCTGAAATATTTCCGGGCGAGATCCGTGAACGATCCTGCGAGCCCGCAGTTCCAGGCGGCGTAGCGATAACGTTGTTGATCGATGCGGCCGTTCACGGGCACGCGGCGGATTTTGCCGGCGGATTGCAATAATCCCAACGCGACGGGCAGCGTGGTGGTCAGGCCTTTTTTCGCGCCTTCGGGCCCCAGGTTGCGCGCCGCGTTGCCGACCTTCGTTCGCAGGGCTTCAGGATCGAGCGGGCCGCCGGCAAGCGCCTTGACGACTGCGGCGCGCAGTTTCGCGATCTCCGCATCGGTGACGCCGAGCTTGCGCGCGACTTTGAGTTCATCGTCCGCAAACGGCGCGCCCGCCGCGAGCGCCAGCGGATAATCGGCCGCGGGAACAACGTACGTGCAGCCACGCACGGCCGGCAGTTCATGGATCTCAAGATTCGCCAATGCGGCGTCCACTTCGGCGCGCCGCAGCTTCGCGCGCGCGAAAAGGGTCAGATAGGGGGCGGCTCCTCCGATGGATCGGGCCCAGCCCGTGTGCGCCAGAACTTCGGCTGCGCTTTTGCCGGCGAGGCTTCCATCCAGACCCTGGCGCTGCCACCACCAGGCTGGCAGATCTGTGTCAAGCGTACCCATAAGAGGGATTTTATTGTATGTTGAGGGTCGCCGTGTTGGAAGGCCGCCCGTTCGAAGTCGCAATCACGGGAACGGCCGCTCCGGTAACGGCGGCGGGGATCGTGCAATTGATCTGGCCGAAGCCGGTGAAACCCGGCACCAGACCGGCGAACGTCACAGCGCAACTCTGCCCGCCAACGGTCACCGTGGGCTGAATGTTCGCCCAACTCAACCCATCCGCATGGACCGTGGTTTCGCCGAGCCCGGTCGCGTAGAGTTCCACTACATCGCCGGCGTGAAGCGGCGTTGTGGAGTTGACCACCGGATCTCCCGCGGTGCTGCCGATGCGCGCCGCGGCGGTCGTGCCGTTCGAAAAAATGACGGGAACCGCGGGGACTACGATCACCGTGACTGTTTGCGTTCCCGCGCCACTGATCACGGTCAGCTGGGATGGCCCCGGCGAAACATCGGGATAAACGATGTTCAACTGTGTCTGGCTGACGTATTGAATCTGCGCAGGGGTGTTGTTCACGAGTACGCGAACGTCGGCAAGTTGCGTCGCGTAGGGCGCCAGGTTTTCCACCCACTGCGTCAGGGTGGTCAGACCGGAGCCGTAAACCGCCACATAGCCTTCCGGGGCAACGTTGTAGGGGTAGATCGCGGCGCCCGCGGTCACCGCGCCGCCGATCGAGGGGCCGGGCTTGACGACCATGGCATTACCAGATGCGGCGCGAAGCGCGATGGTCTGCGACAGAACACCCGATGCGTCCTGAACCTGGAGGACGCTGGTATTGGCGGGAAGGGCTTCCGCATAGGCTACCGCGTTCCGGGCCAGCGTCACTCCTCCAGGAGAACCGGCGACCGCGCTCGTTATGCTTTGCTCCATGCCGTTCGAATCCGCTGCTTCGACGAACAGCCCCGCGAGGGTAGCGCCCGGAGTGTTCGGCGCGGTGACCGGCGTACCCAGATTCTGCCAGTAGGTGGTGCCCGTCAGGAACGAAACGACCATCTGGCCCACGATGTCGCTCGCGCTCGTGATGTCGGCGATCCCCGGAGTGGCGTTGGCGCAGAAATCCACGGCGTTCAGCAGCGAATCGGCGATGTGACAGAACGGGACAACCTGCGTCCGGCCCGGGCGCGCAAACTCGATGGAGGCGCTGGTCAGGGTGACGAGGCCGTCGTCGAATCCCGCAATTCCCGACTCGTGGCCGGTGCCGCCGTTTCCCGCGATCGCCAGAGCATCCAGGCCGCGGAGATCGTCATTGGCGTCGTTCCACGTGGCGAGATCGAAGAGAAACTGGCTGCCGAGCTGCATCTCGTCCGCCTGTTTATCGCTGCCCAGCAGGTTCGCGACGGCCGTTCCAAAGTGAGGGGTGGCGAGGAAGATCGCCTTGCGAATCGCCACCGTGGCAGGGGGCGAGAATACCGCCGGACTCACATCCTGTTTGCCGGAGAGGTAACAGCGAACGATCAGACCGCCCATGCTGTGGGCGACGATATCCACCTGTGTGACCGGCGTGCCGTCGGTGTATTGCAGGGTGGTGAGAAACTGCGCGAACGCAATCCCGAGGGCTTCGATCGAGGGCGAACCAGATATCGTGCAGTTATCGAAAAAAACGCTGGCGATGTTCGCCTGCTCGAGAATCTGATCGGCGATGCCGAACGTGCCCGCGAAAGTGGCGCCGCCGATGCACCCGAACTGATAGCCGTTGAGAAAAACGACAGGAGGATTCGACCGCTTGGGAATCTGCGAGCCGGCCGGGATGAGCTGGGCATTCAGTGCGAACGCCAGCGCGAAGGGAAGGACAATTCGCAACTGGTCTAATCTTACCTGCCGCCGGTGTACGGAAATCCGCCGGGTCCTGCGGGGGTCTTCGGTTTCGGCGGCGCGACCTTGAAATCGAGCGTTACGTCGACCACCTGCGTCTCGGCATTGATCGCAGGCTTCGCTTTCGTGTCGCCGAGGTTATCGAAGTATCCGTCTTCTTTCACCTTGCTGAGGAAGTAGTCCCCATAGCCTTCCGGGAACGGATCGCCGGGCTTGATGCCCCATAGCTTCCGGATTGCCGCTTCGCCGTCAAGCCCGAGACCATTCACGGTCAATGCGCCGAAGGTATAGGCGGGCCCGGCTTCCACGACGAGAAAGAACTCGACGGTTTTCTTTTCCTCGTCCACGCTTGTGATCGGTGGTGACTTCGGCATCGAGAAAACCCTGGTGGCGCATGGATTCCTGCACGCGCGCGGCGGCCTGCTTCACTTCTTCGAAATTCGCCACTGTCATCTGCGGGATTTTCGCCGCTTCGAGAATGCGGGCGCTCTCGCCGGGACCTTGCCGGCCACCGCGACCCGCGACAGCTTGTATTCCGTTCCTTCGTCGATGATCGACCTTCACGTCGACTCCCTTGACGTCCGTCGACGGCGTGCCGAAGTGATCTTCGGAAACGTGACGCGCATATAGCCTTTTGCCTCGTAGAGCGGGGCGATCTGGCTTTCCAGCAGGGCGCGGAAACCCTCATCGCTGAAGGGCTGGCCGAAAGCCACTTCGTTGATCTTGTTGTGCAGCGTGATGGCGTCGATGACTTTGCTGCCTTCGAACGTCACATAGGCCACCGCGGGCAGGCCGCGGATCGGCGTGAAATCGATCACGAGGTGGTCGGGAGAAATCGCGGTCACCTTCCCCGCAACCTTTTCGCGGATGGCCCCGGACCTCAAGATAGCTGCTCGACGTCGCTCGCCGCGCGCTCGAGAACCTGCTTCGTGGCCGGGCATTTTGCGCCGGTAAACAAGAGGGTCCTTCGATTTCAGATACGCGGTGACGTCGGCGGTCGGAGACCGGCAGCGCATCGACGCGGATGGGATAAAACACGGTCACTTCCTGCACGTCGAAAGTGACCTCATAGCCGCCGGTTGCGGACGGCTTTATAACGGTAGCCGACACTATCGAAATAACCGCTGGCGATCAGGCGGTCGCGGGCGGCGTCGAAGATGGCGCATTGCCCGTTTCGCCGCTTCTTCAGCCCGGAGGCTTCGACGATGGCCGCGGCCGGAATCCGATTGCCCTCAATCGTAATCGAATCAATGGGAAAATCGCGCGAAGCAGGCGCTGCTTTCGCGTTCGTCGTCTGCGCCGGCAGAACGGCGTCCGACAGCAACAAAACCCCGGCGAACAGCAATAAAACCAAAGAGATGCGCGCCATTTCTCTTACCAGTGGTATACAGACGCGCCATGTAGAATGGAGTTACGTGACATACGATCTGATTGTGATTGGTAGCGGCCCCGGCGGCTACTCGGCAGCGGTGCGCGCCGGCCAGTACGGCTTGAAAACCGCGATTATCGAAAAAGACGCGAAGCTGGGCGGCACTTGTCTTCATGTCGGCTGCATTCCGACCAAGGCGCTGCTGCATACCGCCGAAATGTGGAGTTTCGCGAACCACTCCGCCGACGAAGGCATCACGATTGAGAAGCCCGTTCTGAATTACCCGAAAGTGATCGAGCGGAAGAACGGCATCGTTCAGAAACACGCCAAAGGCGTCGAGTTTCTGATGAAGAAGAACAAGGTCGAGTGGATTCAAGGGATACGGCACGATCAAAGGCCGGGCCGGGCGGTTGAAGGTCGAAGTCAAGGGCGACAAAGGCACGCAGATGCTCGAGACGAAAAACATCCTGATCGCGACCGGTTCGGAAGCGCGGATGCTGCCCGGTCTGAAGCCCGATGCGGAATTCATCCTGACCAATATCGAAATTCTGAACCTGACGCAGGTGCCGAAATCGCTGATGATTATCGGCGCGGGCGCGGTGGGCGTCGAGTTTGCGTCGATGTTCCAGCGCTTCGGGACGAAGGTCAGCATTTTCGAGATGCTGCCGCGCATCGTTCCGGTGGAGGACGAAGAGGTTTCGAAGGAACTCGAACGGGTCTTCAAGAAGAGCAAGATTCGCGTCGAGACCGGCGCAAAGTGCGACAACGTGGAGAAGACCGGCACGGGCGTGAAGATGAAGGTCACGCTTTCGAACGGCAAGGTGGAGGACGTCGAAGCCGAGAAGCTGCTGGTCGCGGTGGGACGCGCGCCCAATACGGCGAAGCATCGGCCTCGAGAACACGAAGGTCGAAGTCGACCGCGGCTTCATCAAGGTCGATCGAGTATCAGCAGACCGCGGAGCCGGGCATTTATGCGATCGGCGATGTGGTCGCGGGAACGCCGCAACTGGCGCATGTGGCGTCGATGCAGGGAATGGTGGCGGTGGCGAAGATGGCGGGCAAGCCGGCGACTCCGATCAATCGCAACCGCATTCCGGGCGCGACTTACACCGAGCCGGGAATCGGCAGCGTGGGGCTGACCGAGGCGCAGGCGAAGGCCGCCGGCTACAAGGTGAAAGTCGGCAAGTTCCCGTTCGCGGCGAACAGCAAGGCGACGATTCTGGGCTCGCACGACGGGTTCGTCAAGGTGGTGGCCGACGAAAAGTACGGCGAGATTCTGGGCGTTCACATCATCGGCCCGCAGGCTTACGAACTGATCTCGGAAGCGGTGGCGGCGATGGAAGCCGAGGCGACGGTGGAGACGATGATGCACACGATCCACGCGCATCCGACGATCTACGAAGCGGTCGGCGAGGCGTTCAACAACGTGTACGGCCTGGCGATCAACACCTGAAGCATGGCTCCTAAAGTATGAGCCGCCAGTGCATCGTTCGCGATCTGGGGCGCATGAGTTATGCCGATGCGCTGGCGATTCAGCACGAGATCGCAGGCGAGCGCAAGCAGGGGCTGGGCACGGATCATCTGCTCTTCGTCGAGCATCCGCATGTGGTGACTATGGGCCGCAACGGACATGAAGCAATGTGCTGGCGTCGACGGAAATGCTGCGGCGGGCGGGCATCGAGTTGCACGAGACCGATCGCGGCGGCGACGTGACTTATCACGGGCCAGGGCAGATTGTGGCGTATCCGATCATGGATTTGCGGGAGTGGAAGCGCGACGTGGGCGCGTTTGTCCGCGGCGATCGAGCAGGTGTTGATCGATACGCTGGCGGAGTTCGGCATTCGAGGCGAGGCGGATTCCGAAGCTGACCGGGGTGTGGGTGGGCGGAAGCGGAAGCCGCGAAGATCGCGGCGATCGGCGTGCATCTGAGCCGCTGGGTTTCGACGCATGGCTGGGCGCTGAATGTGTCGACGGATCTTCGATATTTCGATTACATCGTGCCGTGCGGGCTGACGAAGCCGGTGACCTCGATGGCGGCGCTGGGCGTGCGGGCCGACGCCGGAGAAGTGAAGCGCGCGCTGGCGCGGCACTTCGGACAGGTTTTTGATTTTGAGATGCAGGCTGAGCCTGCGCTGAGTTTGCGCATGACGGGAGAGATCAGATGACAGACGTCGTGATGCCCCAGATGGGCGAAAGCATCGTCGAAGGAACCTGACCAAATGGCTGAAGAAGACCGGGCGACAAGGTGGAGCGCGATGAGCCGCTGTTCGAAATTTCGACGGACAAGGTGGATACCGAGATTCCGTCGCCCGCGGCCGGCACGCTGGGCGAAGTGCTGGTGCAGGAAGGCCAGACGGTTCAGGTGAACGCGTGGTGGCGCGGATCAGATGAAGGGCGGTTCCGCACCTGCGGCTGCCGCTCCAGCCACCTGCCGCGGCTGCGCCAGCGCCTGCCGCCACCTGCCGCTCCACCGGCTCCCGTCGCCGCTGCGCCGCGCTGCACCGCGCTCCGCCGTCGCCGCCTCCTGTCGCTCCGGCCGCTGCAGCAGTAAAAGAGCCGGCCGGTCCGCTTGTCTCCGCTGGTGCGCAAGATCGCGCGCGAAAACAACATCGATCTCGCGAAGGTCACCGGCACGGGCGCGGGCGGACGGATCACGAAGGACGATCTCGAAGCTTACATGACGCAGTCCGCGACGCCGGCAGTCACAGCAACTCCGGCAATCGCGGCGACTCCGAAGCTGTCGGCCGCGCCCGCCGCATCGGCTCCCGCGGTTCCGATCGGCCAGGCCCAGCCGACCGCCAAAGACCCGCATCGAGCCGATGAGCAACATGCGGCAGAAGATCGCCGAGCACATGGTGATGAGCAAGCGCATATCGGCGCATGTCACGACCGTGCATCGCGTCGATATGACGCGAGTGGCGAAGATGCGCGCGAAGCACAAAGAGGATTTCGCGGCGCGCTACGGCATGTCGCTCACGTTCCTGCCGTTCGTGGTACGCGCGCCGCGGTGGAAGCCCTGCGCGCGTTCCCGATCGTCAACGCTTCGATCGACGGGACGAACATCATCTATCACAACGAAATCAATCTCGGGATCGCGGTGGCGCTGGAGAACGGCCTCATCGTGCCGGTGATCCGCAATGCCGATGAGAAGAACGTGCTCGGCCTGCAGCGCGTCGATCGTGGATCTGGCTTCGCGCGCGCGGGCGCGCCAGCTGAAGCCCGACGAAATTCAGGGCGGGACGTTCTCCATCACGAACTTCGGCAGCTTCGGCAGCGTGTTCGCGACGCCGGTGATCAATCAGCCGCAGGTGGCGATTCTGGGCGTGGGCACGGTCGAGAAGGTGCCGGTGGTGATCGACGACGCCATCGCGATCCGCTCGCAGTGTTATCTCGCGCTGACGTTCGATCATCGCCTGATCGACGGCGCGCTGGGCGATCAGTTCACCGGCGAAGGTGAAATCGGTGCTGGAGAACTGGTCGGAAGACGTTCTGTAGTTTGAAAGTGGGGGCAAGCGTCGACACGAGTGTCGACACGGCACGCAAAAGTGCGTGCGCCACACACTTCAGGCGACTTTCAGTCGCAACCGGATTCCACTCCTGACTCGATGCAGCCGGCGGGCCATCGCTCGTCCGATCAATATGCACTGCCGCAATGCTTGCAGACTGACCATACGCAGTCGCGTGGCGATATACGGTCGTCTGCAAGCCTCAAGGCCACGGCTGAGCCCTTGATTCCAGCGTCTGGAGCAACGCAGAGCCCATGTCCGGCTCTGGCCACTGGCGTGCACGGCGACACAGATATGCTTATTTCCCGGACGTTCGTGTCCATGGCCGGCGTTGTGCCGTTGTTTGCCTTGTCGCGCAGCGATCAATAAAGACTTCATGGCGCCAAAAACCAAGACCAAGACGACGGAAATACTTTCGGTCAGTCTCCCAAAATGCCCGACTGGAATCCACGGGCTCGATGAGATCACCCTCGGCGGTCTTCCGCGAGGGCGGCCCACTCTCGTCTGCGGCAGCGCCGGCTGCGGGAAGACGCTTCTCGGCATGGAGTTTCTGGTCCGCGGAGCGACCGAATTCGGCGAGCCTGGCGTGTGTCTCTCTTTTGAGGAAACCGCCGAAGAACTCGCCAGCAATGTGGCCTCGCTGGGTTTCGACCTGGCCTCGCTGGTTGCAGCAGAAGAAGCTGGCCATCGACCATGTGTATCTGGACCGGAGCCTGATCGAGGAGACCGGCGAGTACGACCTGGAAGCGCTGTTCGTCCGGCTTGGCCATGCCGTGGATTCGATCGGGGCAAAACGCGTGCTCCTCGACAGCGTGGAGGCGTTGTTCGCCGGACTCGACAATGAATCGGTACTGCGGTCCGAACTGCGGCGCCTGTTCCGATGGCTCAAGGACAGAAATCTCACCGCCGTCGTCACGGGTGAACGCGGGCAAGCCACGTTGTCCCGCCACGGCCTGGAAGAGTACATTTCCGACTGCGTCATCCTGCTCGATCACCAGGTGACCGAAACGGTGTCTGACGCGGCGTCTGCGCGTGGTCAAGTACCGCGGCTCCACGCACGGGATGAACGAGTATCCCTTCCTGATTGAGAACGACGGCATTTCCGTGCTGCCGGTGACCTCGATGTATCTGAATCATGTGGCGTCCAACGAGCGGGTGTCGACGGGCGTTCCCGCGCTGGACACGATGTTCGGCGGCAAGGGCTACTTTCGGGGCAGCAGCATTCTGGTGTCCGGAACGGCGGGCACGGGGAAAACAAGCCTGACCGCTCATTTTGTCAACGCCGCCTGCGCGCGCGGAGAGCGATGCGTCTTCTTCTCTTTTGAAGAATCCGCGGACCAGATCATTCGCAACATGCGGTCCATCGGAATCGACCTGGGGCGCTGGGTTGAGAAGGGCCTGCTGCACTTTCATGCCGTCCGGCCGACGACGTTTGGCCTGGAAATGCATCTGGTCAAGATCCACAAGATCATCGAGCGAGGTCAAGCCCAGCATCGTGGTGGTGGACCCGGTTACCGGACTGCTGCATGCCGGCACCGCATCGGAGACCAGGAGCATCCTGCTGCGCCTGATCGATTACCTGAAGGAAAAGCAGATCACGGCGCTCATCACAACCCTGACCAGCGGCGCGATCGCGCCAGGAGCAGACGGAGATCGACATCTCTTCCCTGGTGGATGCGTGGCTGCTGCTGCGCGATATCGAAAGCGGCGGCGAGCGGAACCGGGGTCTCTACATCCTCAAGGCCCGCGGGATTGCCCATTCGAACCAGATTCGCGAATTCCTGTTGACCGATCACGGCGTCGAACTTCGCGAGGTTTATCTGGGCGAAGCGGGATTGCTCACCGGCTCCGGCCGCGTCACGCAGGAAGCGAAAGACGCATCCGCGGCGATGCTGGCGCGGCAGGAAATTGAAAGGAAGCAGCTTCTGCTGCAGCGCAAGCGAAAGGTGCTGGATGCCCAGATCGCCGCTCTCCAGCTTGACCTGGAGACCGAGGAGCAGGAATCGCAGCAGCTCATCGCGCAGGAGAAATTGAAAATCGTGAAGTGGGAACGGGACCGGGGCGAGATGGCGAGGAGCCGTTTCGGAGACAAAGGTCCGCAGGAATACGCCAATGGGCGCGCCAAGACGCCCGCGGCAGTCCGGGCCGGACGCATGAAGAAGGCCACGGCGCCCGGAAACGACAGACAGGATCTCGCGGCAGCGCTGGTCCGCGGAAGCGGATCCGGCGCACTACCGTCTGCGGCTATTCGTCACCGGAACGACGCCCCGATCCGCCCGCGCGATCCAGAACATCCGGGCGATATGTGAAGACAATCTGCGAAGGCCGCTACGATCTGGAGGTCATCGATATTTATCAGCATCCGGAGCACGTTAAGGCGGAACAGATTGTCGTTACTCCGACGCTGGTGAAGCAGTTGCCGCTCCCGGTCCGCAAGTTGATCGGGGACCTGTCCGACACAGCGCGGGTGCTGACCGGGCTGGATATTGTGCCGTGCCCGCTTTCGGACCAGGCCGCCGAGAACGAACATGCCGCTTGACACACACGAAGATCTGCCGGATCGCATTCGGGATTTGCAGGCACGCCTCGATGAAGCCGAAGAGACCCTCCGCGCATTCAGCAGCGGCGAGGTGGACGCGATTGTCGCGTTCGGGTCCGGAAGGCGATCGGGTCTACACGCTCAAAGGAGCGGACGAAACATACCGGGTCATGGTGCAGGAGATGGCGGAAGGCGCCTTAACCCTGACACTCGATGGCCTGATCCTGTTCTCCAACAAACAGTTTGCCAGCATGCTCTCGACGTCCGCTCGAACGCGTGATCGGCTCCCGTATTCTGGATTTCATCGCGCCGGACGATGCCCATATCGTTTCCGCTCTTCTCAGCGGGACCGATGGCACGAAAGCCGAAGTGCGATTGAGCCCGGACGGCGCGGCGTTCGTACCGGTCTACTTATCCGTGCAGAAGGTCGATTCTGGACGGAGCCGAGTGTCATTGCGTCATTGTCACGGACCTGAGCGCGCAGAAACGCTATGAGGAGATGGTCGCCGTCATGGAGGCGGTCCCTGTGGGCGTGTTCATTGCGCGTGATGCGGAGTGCCGAAGGATGGTGGGCAACCGAAAGGCTTACGAACTATTGCGCATGCCTGCCGGGGCCAGCGTCGCGGAGTCCGCGCTTGAGCGCGAGACGCCGAAGAGCTGGCGCGAGGTGAAGGATGGCAGAGATATCCCGGCCGAGGAATTGCCCATGCAGATGGCCGCGCGCTCCGGTCAGCCCGTGCATGACTACGAGTTTGACATGGTCTTCGACAATGGCAGCTTCGCGATGCTGGCTCGGCAATGCCGTGCCACTATTCGATGAAACGCGCAGGCCGCGCGGCGCTGTAGGCACATTCGTCGATATTACCGACCGTAAGCGGGCCGGCGGAGGCGCTCCAGTCGTCCAATGCCGAACTGCGGAACTTCGCTTATGTCCTGGCGCACGGTCTTCGGGAGCCGCTTGGCGTGATGTTGGACTCTACGCAGCGGCTGGCACGGGAGAGCGAAGAAACGGCTGGCGAGGGCGTTGGCAAATATCTCTCCGATTCGCGTCGCAAGCGCGACTGAAAATGGAGACCATCCTGAAGAAGTTACTTCAATACTGGGAAGTGACGGAACCGGGCGAGGAGCAACTGTCTCCTGTCGACTGCAATCAGGCGCTGTTACAGGCGGTGCTAAACCTCGATTCGGAGATTCGACAGAGCGGTGCGATCGTGACCTGGCGGTTCGCTGCCGACCGTGGTAGCCGATGAGGTTATGCTGGTGCAGGTTTTCCAGAACCTCATTCGCAATTCGATCCGGTACAGGGGCGATGCGGTACCCAGAATCCACATCTCCGCCGTCAGGGCGGGCGAACGGTGGCTGTTTCAGGTGCGCGACAACGGCATCGGCATCGACAAGACAGACGCTGAACGGGTATTCGACATGTTCGGGCTCCTGGACGGAAAGGGAGTTCCCGGTACAACCATTGGACTGGCACTTTGCAGGAAGGTGGTTGAGCGCCACGGTGGGCGCATGTGGGTGGAATCGGAAGCAGGCCAGGGTGCGGCCTTCAGATTCACAATTCCCGGCAGTCTGGATCAGGTCTCTGAATTCCCGACGGCATAGTTCACCCCATCGGAGAATGGCAGCTACGGCAATCCCCTGGCGGATGCCGGGCGGCTAAACGGCGTCTTGGAGATTAAATAATCTCCCCCGCTTTGCCCGGCTCCGGCGGCAACAATCCCTGCCGCCGGAGCCGGTTCATCTCGAGGTCCCGCTCCTCGGCTTCCGAGAGTTCTTC
The DNA here is from genome assembly GCA_963764845.1 of Terriglobia bacterium. GTDB lineage: Bacteria > Acidobacteriota > Terriglobia > Bryobacterales > Bryobacteraceae > BOG-234. Next base: position 658,470 of record CAVXUE010000006.1, read on the forward strand.
CTTGCGCTGCGGGAGCGCGGGCGGTTTTGTCAGCTTCTCCGCCAGCGATTCCAGTTCGGCCCGGGGAATTCGCCACCGCGCGCCGGCGCGGATGGCTTTCAGCGTTCCGTCCCGGATCAGCCGTTTGAGGAAGCCGGCGGAGAGGCCGCTCAATTCCGAGGATTCGGCCATGGTCAGGAAGATGCGCCGTTCGATCGGGACCTTTTGGTTCGAGACGGTCTGGTTCTCGACGGCGGAAGCGACCAGCGACTGCAGGAGGGTCAGCACCGCGGGGTCGAGTGTGCCGATCCTGGCGCCACGCATCGAAAGCCCGAGGGGCTCTTCGATCCGCGCCAATGCTTTGGTGGGCGCCTTCTCCCTGCCGTCGTCGCTCATGTCCTTGCAGTTTATACAGTAACTTACTCCGGGGAGCCCATCAAAAGACGCCTGCCATCTGCCAGTTTCACCGCGCGCACCTTGCAGACGTCGGAGCGATCCTTGGAGCGGGAGGCTTCGATGGTGACGTGGTCGCCGGGTTTCAGCGAGTCCTTGCGCCAGCCGAGACCGATGAGCCCGTTGGGAGCGCCGCCTTCGCATTCCCAGTTCGTCACTGCTCCGCCTGCGTCCGTCGTATTGAAGTAGATCCAGACATGCGGGTTCATCCAGTTGACTCGCGCGATCACGGCGTTGAGCACGATTACCCGGGCCTCATACTCGGCGGCGATCGAATGGTGCGCGAATACGGCCGGGGCAGGCGCGAGCGCTAATCCCGCCGCCAACGCAACCGAAATCGTCCTCCTGTGACGCGGCATCTGAATTCATCATGATCGTAACGAACGCTGCCGCTGGCTCGGGCCGCTGAAGTTGATATTATGATTCCGCAGCAGAAACAGGAGAAATCATGGCGAAAAAGAGTTCGGTTGGACGTCGCGGGTTTCTGAAGAGCGCGGCGGCAGGCGCCGCGGCGCTGGCAACCACCACGCCGCTGGTGGAAGCTCAGGACGTCCAGCAAGGAGCGCCCCGGCCAGCCGGCGCGCGCGCTCCGACGCAAGCGGCACTGGACCGCGAGGCTGGGAACATCCGGCCGCCGGCGGTGGTGCGCACGATCACGCGGCCGGGCTCCGACCTGATGGTTCAGACGGTGCGCGATCTGGGTATCGAATACGCGGCGGCGAACCCGGGGTCCAGTTTCGAGGGTTTGCAGGAATCGTTCATCAATTACGGCAATCCGCCGAATCGGACGCCGGAATGGATCACGGCGCTGCACGAAGAATCGGCGGTCACCATGGCGCACGGCTACGCCAAGGCCGAAGGCAAGCCGATGCTCGCGGTGCTGCACGGCACGATCGGAATCCAGCACGCAGCCATGTCGATTTATCAGGCCTACTACGATCGCGTGCCGGTGTTGATGCTGGCCGGCAACGACCCCGATTTCATTGCCGCGCATACCGCGCACGATATGGCGGGGATGGTTCGGAGCTATACGAAATGGGACGCGGAGCCGAAGACCATCGATGAGGCTCTGGTGGCCATTCAGCGCGCCTACAACGAGGCGATTACGCCGCCGATGGCGCCGACTCTGGTGGTGCTGGGGTCCGAGATCCAGAAGGACAACGCGCCGAATGCGAAGGTTCCGGCCTATCAGCCGCCGCAGTTTCCGACCATCGACGCGACGCGCGCGAGGGAGATCGCGAAGGGTCTGGTCGCGGCGCAGAATCCGAGAATCGCGGTGGGTCGTTTGCGGACGCCTGAAGGGGTGAAGCGGGCGGTCGAGCTGGCCGAACTGGTGGGCGCGTGTACAAGCACCGCGGCGACCAATGGCCCGATGAGCTTTCCGCAGCGCCATCCTCTTTGCGGACCCGGCGCGGACACGAATTACGACTACACGCTCGGCCTCGAAGCCGGCGGCGCGCAGGCTTCGATCACAGGCCCGACGCTGGCGAAGATTGTGGGAGAGCGCGATCCGGCCGACATTGGCTTCGGCGGCATCACGCCTGGCGCCGGAGGCGGAAGGGGCGGCGGCCGCGGGCGGGGAAGCGCGAGCGCTCCCGCGATTGAGGCGGATGCCGAGGCGAGCCTGCCGCTCATCATCGAGCAGGTGAAACTGCAGCTTGCGCCGGACAACAAGACGCGCATTCAGGACCGCATCGCGAAGAACGCCAAAGCAAATCACGAGGCTCGCGTAACCGCCCTCACCGAGGCCGTCGAGAGCAAAAGGGCGGGATGGAACGGCAGCCCGATCAGCACGGCGCGCATTTATGCGGAACTGTGGCCGCTGATCATGAACGAAGACTGGTGTCTTTCTTCGCCCAGCAATTTCTCCGGCGGGCATAACGCGCAGCTTTGGGATCACGATAAGCCGTACAGTTACCTCGGGGGCCAGGGCGCCGGGGGCATGGGTTATGGCGCACCGGCGTCGGTGGGCGCGGCGCTGGCGGCGAAGGCCCGCAACCGGATTGTGGTGAACATCCAGACCGACGGCGATCTGAACTATGCGCCGGGTGTTCTCTGGACGGCCGTGCATCATAAACTGCCCATGCTCACGGTCATGCACAACAACCGGGCATGGCACCAGGAATACATGTTCGTGGATTACATGGCCGGCGTGCGCGGACGCGGCAACGACCGCGCGCACATCGGTAACGTTCTGCGGGACCCCTACCTCGACTACGCGAAGATGGCGGGAGGCTACGGGATGGCCGCCGAAGGGCCGATCACCGACCCTTCGAAGCTGGCTGCGGCGCTGAAGCGCGGCGTGGCTTCGGCGAAACGCGGCGAGCCTTATCTGATCGACGTGATCACGCAGCCGCGCTAGGGATCGGCCATGAGAATTTCTGTATTGGCGATCGGTCTGGCGCTGCTGACGATGCCCGCCGCGACCATGAACGCGCAGCGCGGCGGGGGCGGGCCCCTGCCGCATAACCCGCCACCGACGAGCCCGGTGAGCGGGAACGCGGCAACGGGGAAAGGCCTTTATTTTTCGTACGGCTGCTACGCGTGCCACGGATATAACGGTGAGACGGGCGCGCGCGCTTTCGTGGGGCGCTGGGGAAATCTGGCTACCGAGCAGGGTTTCATCCTGTTCCTGCGCGGGCGCGCGAATGTTGCGCCGGTGCCTCCATCGACTTCTATGCCCAACTTCGGCGAAGCTTCTTTGCCTGACAGACAGGCGAAGGATATCTACGCTTACATTCGGACGTTCAAGAGCTCGGCGCCAGAATTGAAAGATATTCCCACGTTGAATGCGATTGTGGACGCGGCGAAGCAGGATAAGAAATAAAGAACGCAGGCGAAACCGCCTGCGCCACCAAAGCCTTAGTATTACTGTGTTATAAAAGCCTGTACTTCGGATGTGGGGCGGGATGGAATCCTGCGCGGCGGTTGGTAACCGCGGCCGGTCGGGCACAGACCGAAGGCCGATTGGCAATCGGCCGCAGCTTGCCAAGCTGCCCCACAGGCTTTTTACAGTTTTATAACAAAGTAATATTAGGGTGGTGTCTAGGAAATAAGTGGACTAATACCGGTGGCCCGAGAGGCAGTCCAGTTATTTCCTAAACAATACACCAGAGTCAGAGGCGTTCGTTGAGGAAGCCGGCAGCGGCCACGGTTACCTCGCCCGACCATTCGTGGACTCCGTTGAACTCGACAGCGCGGACGTTCAGACCGCATTCGCGAAGCCGTCGCTCGTCGGCGGAGAACTGCTCTTGCTTATACCAGTCGTCCGATGCGCCGCGGACGATCAGCGCAGCCGACAGGCGATTGAGCGAGGCGGGCGTCAGCTCGGGCGGGATGTCACCGCCGACCGCGATCACGGCGGTCTCGAAACCCGTGGCGTGCGCAGCCGTTCGGAATGCCATCGCAACGCCCTGGGAGAATCCGGCGAATACGACTTTCGGGATTGCGGGCGTTTCGGCGGTGACCGCGTCGATGCAGTTGCGAACGTACGCTATGTTGTCGGCGATCGCCAGCTCGCGATCCTGCGAAGTCATCCAGCTCGCGATCACGCGATTGGTGCGCCGCTCATAAAAACAATGAAGCGCCTGAATGGAAACGATCAGCCAGCGCGGGCTGCCCGGAATGGCGCGAAGCCGTTCGAGCTGTGTTTCCGCATCCTCAGCGTAGCCGTGAAATCCGACGAGCATCGGCGCGGGTCCCGGCGTCTCGGGTGGAATAACGAGATAGCGTCCGTGGGTCCCGGTTGCGATACTTTTTTCGGTCACCGTGATCCCTATTCGGCGTAAACGCTTTTCACGAAACCCGCCACGTTCATGGCCGGCCAGTCGGTATATTTGGCCTTCAGGTCGGTGGAAAGCTGTTTGCCCGCGTCATCGGCGGAAACACCCTGCTTCTTCAGGGCCAGCGCGCGCGTTCTGAGATCCGTCATGAAAGCCTTTTCCTGCGCAACGAGCGAACCGTCGCCGGGGGCGCTGTGGTCCGGGAGGACGTGAAGCGCGGTGAGCGCCGCGATTTTGTCCAGAACCGCCAGCCAGCTTGCCGGCGTACCGCCATCGGCCGCGATGTTCGGCACCGTCTTGTTCTGCACGACATCGCCCGAGATCAGGGTGCGGTCGGGATCGACGAAGACGAGTTCGTCGCCTTTGGTGTGGGCGCCGCCAAACCAGAGAAGCCGCGCCGTGACCCCGCCGCCCAGGTCAATTCGCGCTTCATCGTTGTAGATCAGATCGGGGGTGCGCTGGTTGACATCGGCGAGAAGCTCCTTCCATTGGGCGTTGCGGCTGCTGAAGGTGGCGAGGAGCTCTTTGCCGTGAAGGTCCATCTCCCGTTGCTGCTCGGCATTGCGCACGAGAATGGTTGCGGGCGGAAAACCCGCATCGCCGGCGGCGTGCTCGGGATGGAAGTGGGTTGTCGTGAGGTAGATCCGGGCGTTCGGCGCGGATAGCTTCGCCGCGACCCGGGCGATGGTGGCGCCGTTGCGCGGACCGAGGCCGGTATCGACCACCAGCGTGGCGCGGCTGCCAACGGCGATCGCGATGTTCGGGAAGCCCATGATCGCCCACACGTGGTCGGAGATTTTCACGGTGTCTTCCGGGAGCAGGGGGTTCTGCTGGGCGAAGGCCGTGCCGGCGGCGAGGGCGGTCGCCATCAGGATTCTGGTTGCGCGCATGGTGAAATTATCGGCGATGTGCAGGCTTCGAACAATCAGGTGCAGACAATTATTAAATGTTCACAATGCAAAGTGCCTGCACCCAAGCTGTGTAACACTACGTCTGTCAGGGTAGGAGAAATCTCATGTTCCGCAATTTTGCATCCGCCGCGTTTGCGATTGGCACGTTTGTGGCTGGAGCCACGGTGTTTCCCTCGATGGCTCTGGCGGCGGGCGGCCATGGCGGCGGTGGAGGGCATTCCGGAGGCGGGCATTCCAGCGGCGGCGGATTTGGGGGCGGACACGCCAGTGCCCCCCGCGCCGTTGGCGGCGGGGCCTATTCCGGCGGAGGCCGCAGTTATTCGGCCGCGCGCGGCTATTCCGGCGGCGTGAGGGGATACGCGAGCCCGGGCGGTTATTACGGCGGCCGTGGCTATGGCGCTCCTTATGGATACCGTGGCTATTACGGTGGCGGTGGCCTGTATTTGGGGTTCGGCGGCTTGGGCGGCTACGGGTATGGATATGGGTATCCTTATGGATACGGATATGGTTCCGGTTATGGCTACGGTCCCGGTTACGGATATGATCCTGGTTCTTACGGTCCGTCGTACGGGCCGGCGCAGGCGCCTCCTTGCGCGCAGCCTTCGCACGATGCCAATGGGAATCCGATCCAGGATCCCGGCTGTTATTCGAACCAGCAGCCGCCGTACGGGCAGCAGCCGCAATACGGCCAGCAGCCACAGTATGGGCAACAGCCACAGTATGGGCAGCAGCCGCAATATCCGCAGCAGCAGCCCCAGGGTTATCCGCAGCAGCAATATCCGCAACAGCAGCCCCAGGCTTATCCGCAGCAGCAATACGCGCCGCAGTCTCAGCCTTACTACGGTCGCTGAAGCGGGTGAACGGCTATCCTTCGAACAGTGCGTGTTTGTTCACTGTTGGTTGCCGCTCTGCTTACCGGTTGCCTGTCCGCGCCGCCCGCACGGGAAGCTCAGCCGGATGGCACCGCGGAACGGTGGTACGGTCAGACTCTTGATGAGCTGACCGTCATGAATCGTCAGGCGACGGAGCTGTTTCATAAAGGCAAAGAGGACGAGGCCGCCGCGCTCATCCAAAAGGGCGAGACCTCGGCCACCCGGCTGCTTTCAGTTCAACACCCCACTCTCGCGGCTCTGGAGGCAGTTTCCGACCTTGATCGGCTTTACGGGCAAATGCTCTTCTCGAACAGGAATTATGGCTGGGCCAGGCTGCTGTTCCAGAGAAACGTCGCCCGGTGGAAGAACCTGAAGCCGCAGACGCCGGAAAGCGCCAGACGCCTGAAGGAGGCGGAAACGGCGATCGCGGAATGCGATCGCCGGATCGGCCAATAACCGTTTATCAATCACCTTGATAGGCGGCATCAAGACCGGGCTCGATTGACTGCATGCATAGCAGACGATAAGATTTACGTGGCTGGGAGCAGAGAGTTCCAGGCCGCGCGTCCGCACCGCGTGTCGCGACCAAGGAGACGGATTTGAAGCGAATCGGACGCTGGGCGGCCCTGTGCATCGCGGCTTTTCTGTGCTGGCCGAATGCCGCCCGGGCAGACGATTCCTCCCTTCATTCGGCCGTCCTGAACCAGTACTGCGCGACTTGTCACAGCGACAAGATGCGCACTGGCGGGCTCTCGCTGCAGGGCGCCGATCTCACTGACATCGGGCGCAACGCGGAGACGTGGGAAAAAGTCATCCGAAAGCTGCGGACCGGGTCGATGCCTCCGCAGGGCATGCCTAGTCCGGCCCAGCCGGCCATCGATGGGCTGGCATCCTTTCTGGAAACTTCGCTCGACCGCGCCGCCGCGGCAAAGCCGAACCCCGGACATGCGGCGATGCACCGGCTAAATCGCGCCGAGTATGCCAACGCAATTCGCGATCTTCTTGCCCTCGACATCGATTCAACAGCGCTGTTGCCGCCGGATGATGAAAGCAGCGGTTTCGACAACATCGCGGACGTGCTGCGCATGTCGCCATCGCTGATGGAGCGATATCTGTCCGCGTCGTGGAACATCAGCCGTGAGGCTGTCGGCGACCTGGCCATCGCACCCGCGACGACGACGTACCGGGTCCGGCCGGATCTTTCCCAGGATCAGCATATTGAAGGACTGCCGCTGGGGACTCGCGGCGGCGCTTTGGTGAAGCATTACTTTCCGCTGGACGCCGAATACATCTTAAAGGTCCGCTTGTGGCGGAATACCTTCGACCTGATGCGGGGCATGGAAGACGCCCACCAGATCGAAGTCAGCATGGATGGCAGACGCGTCGCGCTGATCACGGCTGGCGGGAAAGCCGATTTCGTGAGGATGGCGTCGAACCCCGGCGATTTCGGCCTTGAGCTGGATAAGCGACTCACCATCCGGATTCCGGTCAAAGCGGGGCCGCATTCGATCGCCGCGGCCGTGCTTCTCAGAAGCCACGCCGAGCCCGATGCGCTGATCAAACCCTTCATGCGGACCACGATCGACGGACTGGATATTACAGGCGATCCTTCGGTGGACCGCATCAGCGTGGAAGGCCCCTTTGCCGCGACCGGCGCGGGCAACACTCCGTCGCGCAGCAAGGTCTACGTCTGCAAGCCTGCAGACGCCAGGGACGAATTGCCCTGCGCGCGGAAGATCATCTCCACTTTGCTGCGGCACGCCTGGCGCAGACCGTTGACCGACAGCGATCTGGAAACGCCCTTGAGCTTCTATCAGCGCCAGCGCAACGAAAAAGGCAGCTTCGATGCGGGAATCGAATCGGCCCTGCAGTTCATTCTGGCCAGCCCCGAGTTCCTGTTCCGCTTTGAAGGCGATCCGCGCGATGTGCCTGCGGGCGCGGTTTACCAGCTGGGCGATGTGGCTCTGGCGTCGCGACTTTCGTTTTTTCTCTGGAGCAGCGTGCCCGACGACGAACTGCTGAATGTGGCAAGCCAGGGAAAGCTGCGGGATCGTGCGGTGCTGGAGCAACAGGTGCGGCGGATGCTGATCGATCCGCGCGCCGATGCGCTGATCGAAAACTTTGCAGCGCAGTGGCTCTTCCTGCGCAACCTGAAGAACTTCGCGCCCGATCTTCAGATCTTCCCCGATTTTGACGACAATCTCCGGCAATCGATGGAAGAGGAAACCCGGCTGTTTTTCCAAAGCATCATCCGCGAAGACCGTAACGTGGTGGAGTTGCTTACCGCGGATTACACGTTCGTGAACGAGCGTCTGGCCCGGCATTACGGAATTCCCAACGTCTATGGAGATCAGTTCCGGCGGGTCACCGTGGATTCGCCCGAGCGGCGCGGCCTGCTTGGCCAGGCCAGCATTCTGACGGTTACTTCGTATCCGAACCGGACATCGCCGGTGCAGCGTGGGAAATGGGTGCTGACCAATCTGCTGGGGATTCCTCCTACGCCTCCGCCGCCGGATGTTCCGAAGTTGAAGGAGGCCGGGGACGGAGTGCCGCTTTCGCTGCGGGCGCGCATGGAACAGCATCGGAGCGATGCGGTGTGCGCCGGCTGTCACAAGGTGATGGACCCGATCGGCTTCGCGCTGGAGAATTTTGACGCGGTGGGGCACTGGCGCGCGGCGGAAGATGGCGCTGCCATCGATGCGTCGGGCACCTTATACAATGGGGCTAAGATCAACGGGGCGGCCGACCTCGGGAAGATGCTGAGCGCCCATCCTGAAGTCTTCGTTGGCGTGATGACCGAAAAACTTTTGACATACGCGCTGGGACGCGGCGTTCAATACAACGACATGCCGGCGGTGCGCGGGATCGTGAGCAGTGCAAAGACCCACGACTTCCGTTTCTCGGCGCTGGTGGCCGGGATCGTCGAGAGTACGCCGTTCGAGATGAAGGTCAAACCATCCGCCGACAAGGAGTCTCAAAAATGAGTTTTATCTTCAAGAGGCACATTCCACGGCGCGCGTTCCTGCAGGGAATCGGGACGGCGATCTCACTTCCGCTGCTCGATTCGATGCTGCCCGCCCAGACGCCTCTGGCGAAGCCGACGCTCCGGCTCGGGCTGTGCTTTATTCCGCACGGCGGGGTGATGGCCAACTGGACGCCCGTCGGCGAGGGCACCGATTTCAAGATATCGCGAACGCTCACCCCGCTCGAGCCCTTCCGCAACCAGGTGAACGTGATCACCAATCTTGCGCACAAGATGGCGGCGCCCGGCGGAGATGGAGATAACGGCGGCGATCATACGCGCTCTCCCGCGGTCTTCCTCAATGGCGTGCATCCGAAGCGCACCGATGGCGCGGATATTCAGGCGGGCGTCACGATCGATCAGATGTTTGCGGCGAAAATGGGGCAGGAAACGCCCCTGCCGTCTCTCGAACTCGCCACGGAGGATTACAGCGGCCTGGTGGGAGCATGCGACGTCGGCTTCAGTTGCACTTACATGAATACGATTTCGTGGCGCACGCCGACTACGCCTCTGCCGATGGAGATCAATCCACGCGTGGTCTTCGATCGTTTGTTCGGAGACGGCGCGAGCACGAAGGAGAGGCTTGAGCGGATCGACCAGCAGCGCAGCATCCTCGATGCGGCCATGGCGCAGGTGCGGCGTCTGGAAGGAACTCTCGGGGCGGGTGACCGGAACCGGGTGGCCGAATACCTCGACACGATTCGTGAAATCGAGCGCCGTATCCAGCTGGCGGAAAAACAGAACGCGAATTCGAGCCTGGCCGTGCCCACTTCGCCGGCGGGAATCCCGGACAACCACGAGGAACATTCGAAGCTCATGTTCGACCTGATGGCGCTTTCGTTCCAGGCCGACATCACTCGCGTCTCCACCTTCATGATGGCCCGCGAAGTCAGCTACCGGACCTTCCCGATGCTCGGTTTCTCGGAAAGCTTCCACCCCGCCTCGCATCATCAGAATGATCCTGCGCGGTTGGAGAATCTGACGAAGATCAACACTTTTCACGTCGGCCTGCTGGCGCATTTCCTCGAGAAGTTGCGTTCGACGCCCGATGGCGAAGGCAATCTTCTCGATCATTCGCTCATCCTCTACGGAAGCGGCATGAGCAACAGCAACGTTCACAACCATTCGCCACTTCCTATTGTGGTTGCAGGCGGCGCGGCGGGGAAAATGAAGGGCGGCCGGCACTTGAAGTATCCGGAGAATACGCCGATGTCGAACCTGCTGCTTTCGATTCTGGAGAAAGCGGGCGTTCCGCAGCAAAGCGTCGGTGACAGCACCGGCCCGTTAACTGACCTCTGAGGCCGAGATGACATTGATGAAGCCGAAGCCACTTTCAATCGTTCTGCTGATCGCCGGTCTGGCAACTGCAGGCCTGGCCGCGGACACCTCTGTGGCAGATGCCGCCCGGAATCGCGACATCACTGCGTTGCGGGCAGCGCTCGCCAAGCCGCACGCTCCCGTCAACGTTGCCGGGGAAGATGGCACGACCGCCTTGCACTGGGCGGCGCACTGGAACGACGCGGCGATAGTGGATCTGCTGATCCATGCGGGCGCCGACGCGAAGGCCGTCAATCGTTATGGCGCGACACCGCTCTCCGAAGCCGCGGGGCTGGGGAATGCGGTCCTGATCGAGGCTTTGCTGCAGGCCGGGGCCGACCCCAACACGCGCACGACCTCCGACGGCGAAACCATCCTGATGGCGACCGCTCGCACGGGTAACGCGGAGGCGGTGAAGGCGCTGCTCGACCACAACGCGAACGTGAACGCCATGGAGACCTATCGCGGCCAGACCGCTTTGATGTGGGCAGCCGCGGAGCGCCACACCGAAGTGGTTAAGCTGCTTCTCGCCCACGGGGCGGACTGGAAGATTCAATCGTCATTCCGCGAAACCAAGTTGCCCAGATTGAGCGCGGCATCATCGGTTACGCCTTTTTCCCGTGGTGGCTTCACGGCGTTCCTGTTTACCGCGCGCGAGGGTGACATGGATACCGCAAAGGTCATGCTCGATGCCGGGCTGGATATCAACCAGACGGATGTAGATGGCACCAGCGCAATGGTCGTCGCCATCATGAACAAGCACTACACGTTTGCGAAGTTCCTGCTGGATCGCGGGGCGGACCCGAATGTGACCGACACCAGCGGCCGCGCGGCGCTCTACGCGGTGGTGGACATACGCAACCAGGACTGGTCGGCTATGCCTACGCGCAAGCTGGAGGATACGTATCCAAGCACCGATCTGATGAAGGACGTCCTCGCGCGCGGCGGAAAAGTGGATGCACACCTGACGAAGCCTCTTCCCGGCCACAGCGGGATGGATAGCGGCGACACTACACTCGACGAAGGAACGACGCCGTTAATGCGTGCGGCCCGCTCCGGCGACGCCACTACGATGCGCATTCTGCTCCAAGCCGGCGCGGATCCGAAGCTTACGACGAAGGAAGGAAACACGGCGCTGTTATTTGCGGCGGGAGTGGGCTATCGGGACAAGTTCACCACTGGTACCGAGAGCGAGGCGCTCGAGGCTCTTAAGTTATGTGTCGATCGAGGCATGGATCTCAACGAGGCGAATTCAAAAGGTGAAACCACTTTGCATGGCGCGGCTTCCCGGGGAGCGGACACCATCGTCCAGTACCTCGCGGCCCACGACGCGAAGCTGGATGCCAAAACGAAGCGAGGCTTTACGGCGCTCGATGTCGCCATCGGCAAAGATCAGTTCAGCCTGCCCGTGCCGCATGACAGCACGGTTACGCTGCTCCGCAAGCTGGGGGCAGTTGAGAGCGCGTCGCGCTGATCGCCGGGCGGGTTCAGATACCTGCTCCTACGGCAGCGCGTAAACGAACAGTCCTTTGCCCCGGGCCCCATCCCGCGGGCCACCGACGGCCGCGACGATCGCGACATACTGCTTGCCGTTCTTACCCTGATACGTAATCGGGACTGCGGTTGCCTGGTAGTCGAGCTTATCGATCCAGAGTTCCTTGCCCGTCCTCGAATCGAAAGCACGAAAGCGGTTATCGCTGGTTGCGCCGATGAACACGAGTCCGCCGGCGGTCGCCATGGGGCCGGCGAGGCTCTGCGCGCCGGTGTTGCGCTTGCCTTCGGGCAGCGTGTCCGTCACTCCCAGGGGCACGGACCAGGCGAAGTCGCCGGTGTTGGCGTTGACGGCCATCAACCGCCCCCATGGTGGTTTGTAGCAGGGCCAGTTGCCAATGGTCTTTCCGTCGGTATCGCGAACCGTCGCGCTGAAAGCGCCGAGACCCGGAGGGCCGGTGCGGCGATAGGGAGGAAGACCCTGAGGATTGCCGGGCACGTACTTGGGATCGTCTTCCATCCAGCCGACAATCGGATTGTCGTGGCTGTTCACGAAGATGTAGCCGAGCTTCGGATCGGTTGCGATGCCGCCCCAATTCACGCCGCCGGTCAAGCCGGGAAATATGATCGCGGGCTGTGTTTTCGCGTCTTTCGCGTGGTAGGGCAGCGTGGTGAACGGTCCGTTGTTGTAGAGGCCGCCGAATCTGTCATAGAGATCGTGACACGCTTTGGCGTGCTCAGGCGTGGTATCGTCCGCGGTCACGATGTCGTCTTTCGTAAAAGTCGTGCGGCCGAGAGGCGGCGGTTTCAGCGGAAACGGCTGCGTGGGAAAACTCGCCTCGCCTGGAACATTGCTCTTGTCCACGGGACGCTCTTCCACACCGAAAACGGGTTTACCGGTGACGCGGTCGAGGATGAACATGTATCCGGACTTGCCAACCTGCGCCAGCGCCTGCACCTTCTTTCCGTTGCGCGTAATATCGATCAAGCCCGGCGCGGGCGGAAGGTTGTAATCCCAGAGTTCATGGCGAACGTTCTGGAAATACCACTTCATCTTTCCGGTCATGATGTCGAGCGCGACGAGCGTGTTGCCGAAAAGGTTCGCGCCGGGGCGGTCGCCGCCATAGAAGTTCGCGCCCGGACCGCTGACCGGCTCATAGACGATGCCGTGCTCTTCATCCACCGTGAGCGCGAACGCCCAGACGTTGTTGCCTGTGCGGTTTTTCCAGCTGTCTGGGGCCCAGGTATCGTTGCCGACTTCACCGGGTTGAGGAAACGTGTGGAACGTCCAGATCTCTTTGCCGGTGCGTACGTCGTAGCCGTGCGCTTCGGGAATCTGCCCGGTTGCCTGATCCAGCTGCGGGCCTATGTGGCGTTCACCGGGGCCATAGAAATTGGTGCCGACCAGCAGCACATTCTTGTAAATGGTGGGAGCGCCGTCGTAGGGCACGGTCAGCGCAACTTCCCCTTCCCTGCCGAAACCCGGGTCGACTTTGCCCGTGCGGGCGTTCAACGCCATCATCTTACGCGCGGTGGTGAAAATGATGCGCGGCGGATTCTCCTTATCGCCGGGCCAGTATGCAACGCCGCGGAACGATGCCAGGCCGCCCTGCACTTCGTAACTCCAGATCTCTTTGCCGGTTTCCGGCTCGAGCGCAACCACGCGATCGCCCGCGGGCAGATACATCACGTCATTAACAACGATCGGGGTAATCTCCTGGTAGATCTCGCTCGGGCTGTCGCCCTTGATGGTTTTGCCTTCGCGCTCGAATGCATAGCGCCAGGAGCGGGTGAGTTTGCCGACGTTGGTTGTGTTGATCTGGGTCAGCGGCGAGTAGCGGGTGCCGGCGAGGTCCCGATTGAACATCGGCCAGTCCGCGGCGGGCGCCGCCTTCTGCGAATATCCGCACAACGGAAGCAGGAGCAGGGCGATTCCGGATAACACGGGCCGGGCCGGAATGAATGATGGTGAGCGCACGAAAAGTATTATCCACCTTTCCGCAGTGAAGCATTCAATAGGGTGCGCGACATAAAAGTTGGAGCATTTGCGAATTGGCCGAAAAACCCGGGCCGCCCGAGCGTATCAGTACGCAAGGCTGGTGGAGATGCGGCTACCAGCCGCGTTCCTCGATTTTCCTGAGAATTCCACGAACCCGCTGCCACTCTCAGTTCGTGGTGTGCCCACCCTGCTTCCTCACCTGGCGTCTCGCCGGCTCACTCCCCGTGCGACGGATAGCTGAGTCGTGGACTACAGAAGGGGCCGGATTCTTAGCCTTCGACAAGGTTCTTGATGCCCGCGCCACCGGTCCTCAGTGATCGGCGCTCTATATGCAGGGCAAGAGAAAGGCTTCTACGAACTCGGAAGTTGGGTAGTGATGCCCAATCACGTTCATGCGCCGATCTGCCCCGTGGGTGATCTCTCCAAAATTGTATCGGGTATCAAGGTAACCAGCGCTAAGGAGGCGAATATTCGGCCGAAGAGCGGTGCATTATGAGTTACATCGAGAACAATCCAGTCAAAGCGGGACTGTGCCGCGATGCGAGCGCGTGGGCGTATTCGAGCGCGTCGGGAGCTACGGAACGCGGCTGGTAGCCGCATCTCCATGCGGATCATTTTGGAATCCCCCCTCTCATGTCGCACACCCCATTCAATAAAGCTCTTTGGTGGCCAGGGCCGCGCCTTCCACGAGCGCCTCAAACTTGGCCCACATTACCGGCTCGGGGACGCGCTCGATCACATCCAGCTGCGCGAAACCGCAATCCGTACCGGCGATGACGTTCTCCGGTCCGACGAGTTCCGCGTAGCGAATGATCCGGTCCGCGACCAACCGCGGGTGCTCCACCGTGATCGTGTGATGCGTGATGACTCCGGGGATCAGGATCTTCCCTCGCCCCAGTCTGCCGCCCTTCCACACACGCCACTCGTGCTCGTGCCGGGGATTGGCGGCTTCGATGGAATAAGCGCCGGCACGCACCTGAAGGATCAGGTCCGCGATATCCTCGAGAGCGGCGTCGGCAAGGTGGGGAACGTGCCAACTGCCAAAACAAATGTGGTAGCGCACGCGGTCTTCCGGAATGTCTCTGAGCGCGTGATTCAGGGCGTCGACGCGCAGCTGAGCCCACTCGCGATAGCGTTCCGGGCTCTGCTGAACCAGATGGTCGTACATGTTGGCGAGCACGGCGTCGTCCACCTGAAGAATCAACCCGGCGCGATGAATCTCCAGATACTCTTGACGCAGCGCTTCGGCCAGGGCGAAAATGTACTCGCGATCCGTCGGATAGAATTCGTTCACGCCGTCGTAAGCGGTGCTGGCCGGTGCGACCGCGGTAAGGAAACCCTCTTCGACCGAAGTGTCTTTCAAAGCCGATTGAAAGTTATCGATGGCGCGCCGGATCGGCGTGTAATCGCGGTACCCGATCGGACCGATGCATGCTTCCGTCGGGCGTCCGGTGAGCACGCTGGGCATCTCCCGGGCAATCTGTTCGCCGAAACGCTGCAGATCCCGTCCCAGCCATTCCACGGGGCGTAACTGGTTGGGCCGGATCTCGAATCCACTGACGCGACTCAGAACGTAATTCGACCAGCTGGCTTTTCCGAACTCGCCATCGCTGACGATGTCCAGGCCGACAGCGGCTTGTTTCCTGACAATCTCCGCTGTTGCCTGCCTGACCGTTTCGAGGTAGTGTTCATCGGGCGCAACTCCATCGGACGCAACCTGCTTCGGCCGGTCCTGGCCGGATTGCGCCAATGCTCTCAGCGCGGCTGGGCGCACCAGACTTCCCGTATGCGTGGTCAGGATTCGTTTTTCGCTTCGTTTCATGGACACCGTTTCCCCGAGCCCACGCAGCATATCATCATAGGGCCGGATCGCGGAAGGTATCAATTTACTTGATCATTGGAGGCAATCGCCGGGACTACAGTAGGCACGCAGCAATGATACGATCATGACCGGGCAAGCCCACGAGAATCGATAAGGGGAATTTCAGATTGTACAACCGATTTATCCGCACGATCGTGATGTCGGCCATGATGCTTGGCGCCGGTGGCGTCTCGGCTCGGGCGCAGCAGCCGGCTCGTCCCGCAACGATTTCGGGACATCCGAACTTCAACGGTATCTGGCAGGCCATGAACACGGCCTATTGGAATCTCGAAGGCCATTCGGTCGAAGCATTCGTCAAAGATCCCAAGGAGTTCTGGCAGTTGGGCGCGATCGCCGTCATCCCGGCGGGGCAGAGCGTTTTAAAGGATGGAGGGACCATTCCTTACCTGCCTGAAGCGCTGAAAAAACGCGCAGAAAACAGATCCAAATGGCCTGAGGACGATCCGGAAGCGAAGTGTTACATGCTGGGCATTCCGCGCTCGACATATCAGAATGCGCCGTTCCAGATTTTTCAAGGTGACGGCGACCCATTGATGGTGTACCCGTTCGCGGCCACGAACCGGATCATCCATATGAAGGATCATTCCGAAGCGCCGGTCGATTCGTGGATGGGTAAATCCGACGGGACATGGGAGGGCAACGTTCTGGTTGTGACGACCACTTCGCAAAACGGGCAGTCGTGGCTGGATCGCGCCGGAAACTTCGCCACCAACCAGTTGAAGGTCACCGAGCGTTTCAGGCTCATCGACTCCAGCCACATTTCGTACGAGGCCACGTTCGAAGATCCGCAAACGTTCTCGAAACCCTGGACCATCGGGATGACTCTTTATCGCGTCATCGACAACAATGCCCAGCTGCTGGAGTTCAAGTGCGTTCCGTATGCCGATCAGCTGCTTTATCATGATCTGCTGTCGTCGAAACCGTGAACGGAGATAAGATTGAATCAGAGACAAGGAGTCAAGCCAATGCACAGCAGACTGCTGAATGTTGTAGCGAGTGCGGGCATGCTGATCGCAGTAGCGCTGCCCGTTGCGGCGCATCATTCTTTTTCCGCGGAGTTCGACGCGACCAAACCGGTGGTTCTCGACGGCAAAGTTGTCCAGATGGAATGGGTGAACCCTCACTCCTGGCTGACGATCGACGTGCCGAAGCCGGACGGCACGGTGGAACGGTGGCACGTTGAAGGCGGCTCGCCCTCGGTGCTGCTCCGTTTAGGCTGGAACCGGAATACGCTTCCCGCCGGAACGAGGATCAAAGTAACCGCTTTCCAGGCGAAGGATGGCCAGTTTCGCGCAAGTTCGCGCGAAATCGAATTCCCGGACGGCAAGAAGATGAATCTCGGCGGCTCGTCCAACTCAGACGATAAAGGGAAATAACTTTTGACCGATGTGGCGCACGCTCTCCAGCGTGCCGTGTCGAGACTATCTCGAGGCTTTCGCAAATCGCCCGGGCGTCGCCAGGAGTGGCGACGCGGCACGCAAAGTGCGTGCGCCACGCACTTCAGGCGACTTTGCTCCGAAAATGGGCCTAAGTTATTGAAAACTGATTCTGAGTGCTCGCCCATTTTCATGGCCGGGGGTGGGCAAAGCCCATGGTGGTTTCAGTCGCAGCCCATCCTACCGGCTTGAGCCTGCAGTCGTTCAGTTTTGAACTGGTGGTGGTGGCTGTTGGCCCCGGCCACCTCGGCCGCGTCCCGGACCCGGCGCGGCCGCCGGCTTCGGATGCGCCCGCTCGAAACGCGAATTCTCAATGTAACCACGGAGCGCCATGTTCCCTTCGTGGCACGCGTACTCGAACATCTGATACTT
Organism: Terriglobia bacterium; assembly: GCA_963764845.1. Taxonomy (GTDB): domain Bacteria; phylum Acidobacteriota; class Terriglobia; order Bryobacterales; family Bryobacteraceae; genus BOG-234. Next base: position 675,986 of record CAVXUE010000006.1, read on the forward strand.
ATCATCCCGCTTCATGGGATACGCCACCGTGAAAGGCTGCGTTATGATCACCGGATCCTCGACTTTCATTTGAAAGTCGATCGTATCGTTATCTATCCGGGTGAAGCGCTCGGTGATATGCTCACTTTCCGAGGCCGGGTTCAGCGGTGGAGAACCGGGAACGCCGGAGTTGGTCAAGTCTGACCTGCCGTTGAAGTTTGTCGTTTCGACCACGAGCGTATTGCCTTCCCAATGACCGCGCGACTCGCCCATCCACTCTTTAATGGAATTGTCGAGCGGCGGCCGCGGAGTCGTCGGAATGATGCGAACTTCGTGCGCCATTTCGAGCACAATCAGGACATAGCCCGGGGACTGGATGATCCGGATGCCGTTGTTGTAGTTGCGGGGCTCCATGGAAACAGGCATGCCGCGCGTGATGCAGCGGTCCCAGCTGTCGAAATCGTCGGGAGTGTCGAATACGGTCTGGCCCGGCTTGTAGCTGCCGTGCATTTTGGCGTAACGATCCTTGCCCTCCGGCGTGAGCTCGGGGACGCGTCCGTTGGGCGGATCGCTGATCAGGGACGTGAGCCGCATTACCTGGGTGCCTGAGTCGGCCTGCGGGATCGCTCCGGACTCGAACCGTTTGTTGCGGGCATCCGCGTTCTTCTGTGCGAGGGCGAATTCCTCCTCGGTCAGGAAGCGGCGGTCGCCGAACTTTTCCGGCCGCTGAAGTGGTGTGGCGATCAGGTGGTTGAGGGGCCATATACCCTGAAGATCGGGCTCTCCCCAGGGAGTCTTGGGCGGCGTCCATTTCTTAGCCGGCGGTTGTTGAGCCTGCTGCGCGGCTGCCGGGTGCAGCATCAGACCGGCGCCTATCCCGCCCCATGCCAGAAACTGTTTGATCATCCGAGCACTCCTCGCTTGAGCACTTCTCGCCATCCGAATGGGATCATATCATGTGACGGCGGGCTTGAATCCGGCCCGCCGCAAGGAGCTTCAATGAGGATCGCGCCTGTTTTGCTGCTGCTGGTTCCGGTGCTGTCAGCTCAGAACGCAAACGATACCGCCGATGCACACATCGCCGCCGCGAAGGCCGCCGCGGGTGACGATTTTCAGAATCTGTTCAACTTTCAATGCTATGGGCCCGGGCCAGGGGGCCAACGGCCGGTTCCCGGGGCGCCTCCCGCGGCGGGTCGCGGCGCCGGCCGCGCCAGCGGGCCGCCCGATAAATCAACGTGGTATGCAGAGCCGGTGAAGGTTTTCGACAACGTCTACTTCTTCGGACAGTCCGAATACGCCGTGTGGGCGATTACGACGTCGCAGGGCATCATCGTGCTCGACTCCATTTTCGACTATTCGGTCGAAGACGAGGTGGCCGGCGGAATGAAGAAGATGGGTCTCGACCCGGCGAACATCAAATACGCGATCGTCACTCACGCTCATCCCGATCACGATGGCGGCGCGAGGTTCCTGCAGGAACATTACGGCACGCACGTCATCATGTCGCCGGCGGACTGGGATGTTCTGGACAAGAGAACCAATGGCACGAAGCCCAAGCGGGATCTCGAGGCAACCGATGGCCAGAAACTCACGCTCGGCGACACGACCGTGACCATCTACATCACGCCCGGCCATACGCCCGGCACGCTCTCCGTTCTGTTTCCGGTGAAGGACAACGGGACGCCCCATCTTGCGGCTCTCTGGGGAGGGGTGGGGCTGAATCCAACCCGCGAGCCCGTCGAACTCTACATCAAGTCGGACCAGCGATTCAGCGGCATCGTGAAGCAGGCGGGAGTCGATATCATCCTCGCCAACCACACCGATTGGGACCGCTCGAAGATCAACCTGCCGATGCTTGCCAAACGCGCGCCCGGCACGCCCAATCCCTATATCGTCGGCAACGCGAAGGCTCTGAATTTTCTGAAAGTCGCCGAAGAATGCGCGACTGCCCGTATCATGACCCTGAACTGAGTTCAGCTCGCTCTTATCTTGGCGCAAGCTGGCGCAAGGTCTGTTCAGCCAGGGCTTTTGCCTCCGGATCAGGTCCCTGTGCGGCGGCGTTCAAATGTTCCATCGCGCTGGAGCGATCTCCCTGATGCGCCAGAATCACACCCAGCTCCACCTGCGCGCGCCCATTCTGCGGTTGAAGCCGAACCACCTCGGACAGCTCTCGCCGGGCGCCGGAAAGATCGTTCCTGCGGTCGAGCAGCGATCCCCAGATCGCATGGCCGGCAGCGGAGCCGGGATCGGCCGCGACGGCCAGACTCGCTTGTTTCTCCGCCTCGGCAAACCGGTTCATTTGGGCAAGAACGCGCGCGTAATCCACTCGCGCTTCGGCGTAATCGGGCTTGAGGCGCAGGCTCTGTTCCATCTGGAAGCGCGCTTCGGCAGTCTGGCCCTGCGACGCCAGCATCCGCCCCAGGTTCAGCCGCCATTCCGCGATGCCCGGTTGTATTTGGAGCGCGGCCCGGAATTCCTTCTCAGCCCCGGCGCGGTCGCCGACGCCCCACATCACGAGTCCCAGATTGTTGTGCAGGTCCGGCACGTCGGGATCGAGACCGATCGCTTTCTCGAGCGCAGCCCTGGCCTCTGCTCCCTTGTTCTGCTGCCACATTGCCCACCCCAACCTTCCCCAGGCACGCGCATCGCCAGGCGTGAGCTCGGTGGCGCGGCGCAGTTTCGATTCCGCGGACGTCCACTGCCCGGCTTCCATCAACGCGTCTCCCCATTGCATGAGCCGCTGTGACGACTCGGGATCGCGCTTCGCCGCTTCCTCGAAATACCGGATCGCCGCGTTCGCGTCGCCCGAGGCCAGGTAGCCCTGGGCGAGTTCCGCATAATAACCCGGCAGGGATGGATGATACTTCCCGATTCGCGCGGCCAGCATCGGCAGACCGTTCTTCAGATTGCTCTGTTCACGAATCTGGGCAACCGCGACGGTCAGTTCGTTGCCTTCCGTCGCGGGCGGTTTGGGCGGGTAATAGGGAACCACTTCGCCCTTGTAGGAATTGGCCGCCGTTTCGGCGCGTTCCGGTTTGTCGGCCAGCAGATCTCCGGCAGGCGGGCGACGCGAGATCAGGTGGTCCGTCATGACGATGTGGATTCCATCGTCGGTTCTTCGCTTCGGCATGTGGCAACTGACGCAATCCGCGGCCGCCGTGTGTGGAGTTGCCGTCTGTACAGGCGAAGACGCCAGCGTCACAGCCTGATGGCAGCCCAGACAAACCTGGTTGTAATGAGTCGCCGCCTCGACTCCGCGCGGAATGTCATGAGGATTATGGCAACTGGTGCAGCGCAGCTTCCCTTCGCTCTTCAGGAAGCATTGCGATTGGCGGAAGCGATACCCGCCCTGCGCCACCTCAAAGCTCTTGTTCGTTTCCCGACGCGCGATCGAAGACCAGTTCATAGTCCGCCAGCGGCTGACCCGGCACATAGGAGAACGGCGCGCGATCCAGGCGAATGACCGCGTGCGGCAGCTTTTCATTCGATGTTTCCAGATGGCACTGGAGGCAGACTTCCATGCCGCGGTCCGGGCTCAAGCGGCCGGGTTCACGATCGCGGCGCGAACAACGTCCAGCGCGGCGCCCGCCGACGCTTTGTCGACATGCGTCTGCCCCGGCCCATGGCACCGCTGGCAATCGATCCCTTCCGGCAAGGGCTGAAGATAGGTCATCTGGGATGCGTCTCTGTGGTTTCCGCCGGGAATTTTGGGATAGCCGTTGTGACAGGACATGCACTCGTAGTAGACCGGGCGCACCGAGCCCGCGTAGTCCGGACGATCGTAGCCGGGGTTCATCGCCCAATAACCGCCCTTTTCGGCATACCAGCCGAGCGGCAGTTCTTCCAGAATGTTCCTCTCCGTCAGGTGAAGATAAGTTCGCGCGTGATTGCCGGAACCCAGCACATAATCCACGCGCTTTTCGTCCACGTTGGTTTCTTTGCCGTCGAATCCCGTCTGCCAGCGGCGCTGATACCAGGCGCCGTCCCGCCGGATCATCTCGAAGAAGCTATCCGAAGCGACGTGATGATAAGGCTTGGCGGAAGCGGGCCAATCGATGTCTGCTTTGTCTTCTTTTTCCGCGCCGCGAACCTTGCGGAACGCCCGTCCCATCCCGGTCTTCTGGTAGGTCGCCGCGATGTCCGCGTGGCATTCCGCGCACACAGCCGGATCGGCATACTGGCCGACCGGCGAAGAGGCGATAGCCGGCTTTGGTGCATGCGCCGCCACTCACAAGACGCCGACGAGATGCCCGCAGTCAATACGACCATAACCGCCACCACGACGAGACTGACTCGCGAAAATTTCGATGGGATTGGCGTATTCCCCGGGGGTCTGGAAGGCACTGAGGAAGATCGCTTTCGGCCTTTATTCGCAGGCGCGAGACCTTAATTGTACAGTGGCGATATCCCGATTGATTATCACCTGAATTGATTTGATATATCAAAATTAACTGATTGACCCCCATTGCGTTTTTGCGATAGTGTTCTCGTCAGCTTTCTCGAAGTTGCGGTCCTTGCATTTTACACCAGCGGCAACGGTGGCCTCTGAATTGTATAAAGGCTGTATTTTCAGAAAAATCGCCAAAGGGGTGGTTAATTGATCAAAGTATCGACGGGATTATTGCGCGCAAAATTCGCGCGTCGCGGCACAGGCATTCTGGCATGTCTGTTTCTGTGCGCGCTGGCCGTATATCGGCCAGGGCAACCGGGGTTCAATCACCGGAACCATCACCGATCCGCAGGGCGGCGTGACGCCGAACGCATCCGATCGATGTCAAGAACATGGATACGGGCGAGTTGTTTCATGGCGGCACCATCGAGCACCGGTAACTACGTCATCCCCGTACCGGCCGGCAAGTACGAAGTGACCGTGACTGCGCCGGGCTTCAAGAAGTACGTCCGCGAAAATCTGGAAGTCGAGACCGCGGCCGATACCCGCGTCGACGTGAGGCTTGAGCTGGGTGCGACCACCGACACGATCACCATAACCGATGAGGCGCCGCTGCTGAAGACGGAAAGCGGCGAAATCAGCCACACGATCACCACCGACGACATCAACTCAATTGCCCGTTCTGACAACAAACGGCAGCGGGGGTTCCACGGGAATGGGCAACATTCGTAATCCCCTGCAGGAGATGATCCTCCTTCCCGGCACGGCGTTCACGAACGATACGGCAGTCGTGGTGAACGGCCTTCCCGCCAACAGCGAAAACATCCGCATCGAAGGGCAGGACTCGACCAGCAACATCTGGAAAATTGCACAGCAGAACAGCCAGGGCAGCGTGGACGCCATTCAGGAAGTCGCCATTCAGACGAGTAACTTCAATGCGGAATACGGTCAGGCGGCCGGCGGATATTTCAACTACACGATGAAATCCGGCACCAACACAGTTCCATGGCGGCGCTACGACTATTTCGTGAACGAGGGCCTCGAACGCCGGTCTGCCCTTTACCGACCGATGCACCCAAAACGGTCGCTTATTGCACGGCACCGCGGATACAGGCAGCATATCCGCAACCGCGTTCGCCGCAACGATTACGGCTTCACGTTCGGCGGCCCGGTCCGGATCCCCAAAATGTATGACGGCCGGAACAAGACATTTTTCTTTGTCAACTTCGAACAATTCCGCCAGAACAACCTGAACGCGAACCACCACGATCGATGTTCCGACGGCGGCTTACGAACGGGCAACTTCAGCACGGCGCTGTGCAATTCATACATAGGCGGCGCGGTCGGCGCCGCCGGCGGTACCTGTACACCCTTATCCGGGTATAACCATGGGCGGCAAACCGGCAGTGGACCCGGCGGGAACACAACCTGGTGCAGGGCGAGATCTTCAATCCCTACACCACCACACTCGTCCGGCGGCCAGCAGGTTCGTGCGCCTTTTGCCAACAACACGATTCCCATGAGTTTGCAGGACCCGGTCGCGCTTGCGATTCAGAAGCTGCTGCCCCGGCCGAACTCGCCTGGCGACATTAACAACTACAACGTTCCGGGCTACACCAGCTTCCAGCACACCACGAACCTTTCCTTCAAGGTGGACCAGTCCATCAGCTCCACGATCAAAATCTCGGGATACTATTCGCAGCTGAACACCTATTCGCCCAACGTCAACGGCGGCATCACGCCTCTGGCTCTCGGCGGAGCCGACGAGAACGAGTGGAACCACACCACGCGGTTGAACTACGACCAGACCATAACCCCGACTCTGCTTTTCCATGTGGGCATTGGTTATTTCCAGACCTCGGAGCCGCACGTTGCCCCACCTTTCGATCAGAGCACTATCGGGCTGAAGGGCTACCAGGCGAACATGATCATGCCCGATATCAGCGGCATCGTGGGTGCGCAGGGCGGTTATCCTGGCGCGGCGGCGCGATCGGCTCCACCTTCAGCGCGACCGCGTATGAAGAGAAGCCGACGGCCAACACCAGCTTGACCTGGATCCGCGGCAACCACACATTCAAAGCCGGCGGCGACTATACGCAGGAAGGCTATCCGACCCCGAGCCTGTGGCGCGCGAACGGAAACTTCACCTTCAGCGCCGCCGAGACAAGCGATCCCTGGCAAAGCACAGTGGCGCTCAAGCTCGGCGAACCCGACCGGTTTTGCGCTACGCCAGCTTCCTTCTGGGCCTTCCCGACGTCTTGAACCTCAACGCGCCCACCGACACCAAGCTCGGCTACCACTCCATGGGTATCTTTGTCCAGGATAGCTGGAAGGTGACCCGTAAGCTGACCGTGGATCTCGGCCTGCGCTACGACTACCAGACGTTCATGAAAGAACAGTACGGGCGCATGCAGGACGCATCGTTCACCACTCAGGACACTCTCCTCGGCCGGCCTGGCGCCGTGCTCTACGGAGCTACCTGCAACTGTCAGTTCTCGCATAATTATCCGTATGCCTTCGGCCCGCGCCTCGGAGTCGCTTACCAGATCGATTCGAAGACCGTGCTTCGCGGCGGCGGCGGCATTCAGTACGACGTGGCCGAAGCGCCCAACGGCGTTTTGTACAGCGCGGCGGATTACTACACCATCAACCCGAACGGTTATGGAATCAGCCCGATGCAGAACAGCGCGACGAACCCGGCGCTGCAACGGCCTCCAGGGTGGCAACCCCTACGCGGTCGGCAACCCCTACGGCAACGTGCCGATCGTTTGGCCTAACCTGAATCAGAACAAGTATCCGATCTAGAACAACGGCATCGCGGCCCCGACACGGCGTCGCCATTCATTTTCTTCGACCCGCACAATCGTCCCGGGCGAATCTTCACCTGGAGCATCGGCGTACAGCGCGAAGTGATGAAGAACCTGGTTGTCGAGGTCAGTTACGTGGGCAACCGCGGAGCCTATTTCCCGGCCCCCAACTTGGATCAGATCGCCTCAAATTCGCTGACGCCGGCGGGTCTGCAGTCGCAATGGGGACTCAACTTCAACAGCGCCGCCGACCGGGCGCTGCTCACCGATCCGATCAGCAATCCGACTGGTCCAGGCCCGCTTTCCCCAGTTCAAGACTGGTCACCGTGAACGGCACGCTCACCGTCCCGTCGCGTCTATGCGGGCTTCCCCGCGTCCCAGCCGTTGGAACAGGCTCTGCGGAGTGTGCCGCAGTGGGGTGGTGTATCACCGTGGCTTGGACCGCCTCTGGGCAAGACCTGGTACGATTCGATGCAGGTGAAAGTGACCAAGCGGTATTCGCACGGGCTGCAGGCTGCCGGCAACTTTACCTGGGCCAAGGGGCTCGTCAACGGGGCGAGCTCCGACAGCACCTACTATCTGACCAACCAGCCGCGTGGCCAGGGACATCTACAATTTCGCGGACAATAAACAGCTGAACCAATACGTCAGACCTTTGGCGATGACGATCACATTCAGCTATACGACGCCGAAGTCGCACCTCGGCGACGGATTCGCAATGAGAGCGGTGTCGCAGGTGTTGCGCGACTGGCAGATTGGAGCGGTCCTCCGCTACCAGAGCGGCGCGCTGATCGGAGATCCCGCGTCGCTGAACCTTCTTACCGCCCAGCTGGGCAGGGTCGACCGCGGGGGTTCACCAGCAATTTTGGTACCAACTACCAGAATCTGACCGGACAGCCGCTGATGAATGATCAGTAACCCCAACTGCGGATTGCTTCAACCCGCAGACCACACAGGTGCTGAATCCGGCCGCCTGGGCCGATGCCCCCGGTGGAACGTGGGGCACCAGCCGCACCGTTCTACAACAACTACCGGTGGCAGCGGCAGCCCGCGGAATCGATGAGTTTCGCGCGGAACTTCAGGGTGGCAGGGAAGGCAAGTACATCCTGCAGGTTCGCGCCGAATTCCAAAACATCTTCAACCGCCTCCACCTGGCGGCGCCATCGATGGCGTACAACCCCGCGCTCCCGATCGTGACGGCGAACTATGCCGGTAACACCCTACAACAGTTCCGGCTACGGCTAGTGTTGCCACTCTCAACGGCGGCGGAGACCAGCCGCGCAAGCGGTCAGATCGTCGCCCGGTTTACCTTCTAACCTAACTCGGCAACGGACGGAAACGCCGGCGACAATGTCGCCGGCGTTTCTGCGTTTAAGGTCCACTACAGACAGGTACATGCGGCTTCGGCCGCGGCCGTCGTGTTCCGGCGAGGAAGACTTCCACACTGGATTCCCGCGGACTCTATGTTTTCGTGACGTGGCGCCGGGCAGGGACGCTCCCCCGGCCTGAGCCTGCGATACTCCGCGATCACACTCACACCGTGAGGAAGGGCCCTCGATGGCTGGAAAATCCGAACATCGCAAAGCTTGTTCGTCGAGGCGCTTGGCGCTTTTTCTTTGGCGAAAGGGTTCGCCGCGGTTACGATCGTTTCGCTTGGGTGGTCACGCCGAATCATGTTCACATTGTTCTAAAGCCGCACGAAAAGCCATCCGAGGTTGTTCGTTGGATGAAGACCGCCAGTGCCGCTCGGGCTAATCGTCTGACCGGACGGACCGGGCAACCATTCTGGCAAAGGGAGTATTTTGACACGACTTCCGTAATCGCATACGTAGAAGAAGACCCCGTGACTGCCGGACTTGCCCTTCGCGCCGAGGGCTGGCCACGGTCCACGCGCTTCAAGAAACACCGGCGGCGAGACCGCCGGCGCTCCCGGGATTTATCGATCCGCCGGGTAGTTTCCGATATTCATCCACCCGCGGGCACAGGCGGGCCGACGCTGAAGTCGCGTGTACCTACTCGTTTTCCGGCGATAATGGGAAAGTACGTTATGAGGAAGGCTTGGCATCGGGTGGGGTGGACCGCGGCGAGCCTCTGGCTGCTGTGCGCCCTTGTTCTTTGTCCGGCGCTGATCTCGCAGACTCCCGGCAGCGTCGAAGGCGTCGTTGTCGACACTAAGACCGGGGTGCCTCTCGCGGGTGTTTCCGTCTACTTCGGCTCGGACAAAGGACCCTCTTACGAAACACAGACCGATCCCTCGGGACAGTTTCGGATTGTGGGCATAGCGAGCGGCGATTACGGTTGTCACTTCGAAAAAAGCGGCTACATTTCTCAATACTCCGGCACCTTGAATTCGGCGCTGAAGCCGGTCCACATCGCGGGGCAGGACCCGGTCCGGCTTACCGTTTCGCTCTTGACATATGCGAAGCTTCGCGGACGTGTGCTCGATGCTGAGGGAAAGGCGGTCGAATATGCCAAGGTCAGTCTCGCAGCGCTGGAAGAAACCACCGATGACCAGGGCCAGTTCTCGTTCAGCCAGATTCCCCCCGGCTCTTACACTCTGAAGGCAACGCCTGGCAGAGAATATCTGGTGGCGACTCCGCAGGGGGAAATCAAACGGATGCCCGGAACCCCGAAGCGGGAGACGCCCGCGGGAGACGAACGGAGGGAACTGTTCCCCGCCTGGTATCCTTCCGTGGCTGAAGCCGATCTTGCCGAGGCCATCGCGATACGCGGAGGCGACGATCTTTTCGGCATCGACATCCGGCTACCGTCTTTGCCCGTGTATCGCGTGCGGGGAAAAGCTTTCGACCTCGCCGGCAAGCCCCTGCGTGCGGCAAGTGTCACCAGTTATTCGCAGGCCGATCTTGTCGCTTCGGCAAGCATGGTCAGGGGAGGTCTGGGCTATTTCACGCTTTACCGTTCTCCCGCGCTTTCCCCGGCCGACGGGCAGGACGGCATGGTCCGCGATGGCTCCTTCGAGCTTAAGTCCGTGCCTCGCGGTGTGCGCCAGTTCCGCATCACGCCAATACTTGTCGATCCTGACGAGCTGAAGGAACAAGTGGAACAAATGAAGGAGGCGCGGAAGCAAGGCGTCCCCTTCGTCCCGAAGCCGCCCGCCGCCGCACCCGCGGTGAGTCAGGTTCTGACTGTGTCGGCAGTCGTCGATCACGATATCGACGACCTCGAGATCCGCGGCGAGCCGACGATCACGATTGAGGCCGCGGTTGGGTTAGCCGACACGACTCCCGACAACACTCCGGCGGCGGTGCGCAATGCTCAGGTCACGATCAACGGGATGGGCAGCCTGGCAACGCTGGACAGGCTCGGGATGAGTCCCAAGCGAACAGGAAACATCTTCCGGTTCGAGAACCTCGCGCCCGGTGAGATCCGGGTTGCCGCCGCGCCGGGCGTGGCTGGCGGCTATTACCTGGCCTCGGTCACCGTCGGCGGGCGGGACAGCACCTGGAAGCCGGTCAATATACAGGCTGGCTCTCCGCCGATCAGCGTGATTTACAAGCCGCAGGCGGGAACGGTCACGGGCGTCGTCGAATCCGCGGATGCAACCGACATCGTGCTGATCCCTCAGGCGGCACTCGATTCCGTTGACGTGCAGTATGGACGGCTCGCCTCCCCGGGTGCGGGCGGATCGTTTCAGATCGATAGCGTCGGGCCAGGGTCATATTACGCTTTTGCGGTAGCTCATTTTCAGCCCGAAAAGCTTTACAACCCGGCCATCGCCGGCCGCATCGCCTCCGCCGCCGCACTGGTGCGGGTAACCGAGGGCGCGACGATTTCGATCAAGCTTTCCGTGGTGCGTCTCGACAACTGACGGCAGAATATACTTATGCGGGGAGAAATTCGGAATGCGACAACTCTGCTTCGCTCTTAGCGTGGTCATTACGGCGCTCGCGGTATCCGCCTTTGCCCAACAGGCAGGCCCGTACAAGGTGCTCAAGTCGGCAAGAGTAGGAGGAGAGGGTGGCTGGGACTATATCTATGCCGATGCCGCCGGCCGGCGTCTGTATATCCCGCGGCGGGGAGCACCCAATGCGGCCGCGGCCGACCAGACGCGCCTCTCCATCTACAATCTCGACACGCTTCAACCGGTGGGCGAGATTGCGGGGGTGGGAGGCCAGGGCACAGCGGTCGACCCGAAGTCCGGCCGCGGCTTCACCAGCAGCAAACCCATCTCGATGTTCGACACGAAGACGATGATGCTGGTCAAGACGATTGACGCGGGTGCGGCACAGCCGGATGGTATCTATTTCGATCCGTTCAATGAAAGGGTCTACATCTTCAGTCACCCCACCAAGGACGCAACGGTGATCGACGCCAAAGACGGCACTGTCCTCGGCGCGGTCGATCTGGGCGGCGTGCCCGAGCAGGCGGTGGGCGATGGGCAGGGCATGCTTTATGTAGTCATGCAGGATGTGCCGGGCAGTGTTACAGCCGTGGATGTCAAAACGATGAAAGCGGTGGCTCACTATCCGCTGGGCGACAAAGGGCGGTGCAACGGTCTGGCGCTCGACGTGAAGAACCGCGTCCTGTTCGCGGCATGCGCGGTCTCCGGCAATCCTCCCGCCCAGCCGCCCCAGCCCATGATGGTGATTCTGAGCGCGGTGGACGGAAGGATTCTGGCAAACCTGCCGCTCGCGGGCGGCTCCGATGGCGCGGTATTCAATCCGGCGACAATGGAGGCTTTCAGCACGCACGGCAACGGCACATTGACGGTGGTCAAAGAGAAGAGCCCGACGAGTTTCGAGGTTGAGCAGAACCTTGACACGATGAACGGCGCGCGGACGCTTACGCTCGACAGCCAGACAAATCACATCCTGACTATGAGCCAGGAGCGCGGGGCGGCACCGGCGACGCCTGCGCCAGCCGGCGGGCGGGGTGGATTCGCACCTCCCGTACCGGGCTCCTTCACCATCGTGATGGTTGGCAGGTAGCGGGCTATAGCTCAGGCCAACAACAGGGGCGTCGTTTTCCGTCCCTTGGGCGGCCGTTTCAGAAGTACGCGCGGGTATTTTGTCCAAGGGGGCAAGCGTCGACACGAGTGTCGACGCGGCACGCAGAGTGCGCGCGCCACGGACCGATGCGAGAGCATAGTTGCGAACCACTCAATCCCGGCGGCCCGAGTCAATCCAACATATCCACTCATCGCGCGGTGCGTTCCACTTTGAAATCTTCTATACTGTTTTCCGCTCGTTCCGAAAGAGAGGCCCGAAATGCGAAAGATGAAAGTTCCCCTGGCATTCGCCGGCTCGGCCGCGCTCATCACAGTGGCCGTGATCTTGATGGTGTCCAACACGGTCAGTCTGCATGCGCAGGCGCGCCCGGTCAGCAGTTATGGAGACGATCGCGCCGCGATTGAGGACCTGCAGGCACGATATCGCTTCGCGCTCGACTTTCACGATCCGGATCTTTATGTCTCGACCTTCACACCGGACGGAGTACTCGATTACGGGAGCGGCGACGTAAAGGGCCGTGAGGCGATCAAAGAAGTGATCGCGCGGATGCCGAAGCCGGCCGCGACGCCGGGGCTGCGAGCCGCGGCCGCCCGGCACAACATCTCGAATATCGTCATCCAAGGTGGAGGGCGAGAAAGCGGCCTCAGTCTCGTACTGGTTCCACTATTCCAACGACAACCCGCAACGCAGAGGAGTCTTCGACGGGTTCGGGCACTATGAAGACGCGCTGGTGAAGGTGAATGGGAAATGGAACCCCGCCTGGTAGTTGACTGGAGATGGGTACCGGTACTAAAACGATTGAATGGCTGTTCGAACCATGGAATAGTCAAGTCAGGCGATATTATGAGGAAATTTATTTCGGCGGCAATTCTTGGTTGTGCAATGCTTTCGGTGACGCCAGCGGGCGCCAGTACCTCGACTTTTCAATTTTCCGTATACAACCCCATCTCGTCCACGAATGGCAATAGCGGCTACCAAAACAACTTTGGCAACAGCCTGACGTTCGGTGGCGGGACCAACGGCGCATCCGGCGGAGTTGCCAACGCCACGGTTTTTGCGTGGGACACGGGAACCTTCAACTCGACGAACGGCACGACCTTTCAGCCCGGTCAGATCGGCGACGCCACAGGCACGGGGACTTACAACAATAACAACCCCAATATGCCCCTGGGATTGACCGATTGTAATCAATACGAGGGAGCCAATTGCGGCTCTCCCATGCATCAGGTCAGCAACGAATATGGGTATGACTTCGTGCTGATCGAGTTCGGGGCCGCGGTCAATCTGAATTCGATTACGCTGTCAACGTACCAGGGCGTAAGTGGCGACAGCCAGGATTTTACCTACGTCGCAGGCACTGGCGCCAATCCGACGATTAACTCCAACGGCACCACGAGCGTGTCAAGCCTGCTTGCGGGGGCGACCACAGTCAATTGCAATACCTATTTCGGCTCGACCAACTACAATTGCACCACCGGGGCGTCCAATACCTATGGCTCGTCGCAGAATTTCAGCGGGAATGACGTAACCTGGCTGCTGATTGGCGCGGCCGACCCTGTCGGCAGCAGTACCGATTATTTCAAGATCTCAGATCTGCAGATTTCGACCTACAACGCTCCTTCGGTGCCCGAGCCTTCAACTTTCGGGCTGATCGGTCTTGCCCTGGTGGGGTTGGGAATCTACGGCAGGAAACGTAAATCGGCCTAAAGCGAAAATCGCAGGCGAAAACGCCTGCGCCACCAATCCCATCAATGCGCCGCCGTCTTTCGACATTCTCCGCTCCCTAACGTGAGTTGCTCTCTTCGCGAAGCGCCCACGCCAGCTTCAGATCCGGTAATATCGAAGCTCAGGCTGGAAGGACCGAGGCTATGAAACGAGGATTGCTATTACTGTGGGCATTGGCGGCTGTTTCCGCCAGCGTGTGGGCACAGGAACCGGGTTATCCGATCACGGTCGTCCCGCCGGGAAAAGGGCCGTACCAGTTTCCTCAGGGGTACCAAACGCCCTGGGACAAGATCGAGATGCTGGTTACGGAGAAGCTGGCGCCGAATCTCTATTCTCTGCACGGTTCGGCGGGTCTTGACCCGACACATCCCGATGCTGCCGGTGGCAGGGTCGCGGTGCTCTTCGGCTCCGACGGCGTGCTGATGGTGGATACCGAGGACCCGCAACTGGCGAGCTAAGACCCTCGACACCATCCGGACATTCACCAGTGCTCCCATTAAGATTGTGGTCAATTCTCATATTCACCCCGACCATACCGGCGGTAATGCATTCTTCGCGAAACAGGGGGCGGTGATTTTCTCGCAGGAGAATCTGCGCGATGAAATGCTCAGCCCTCCGGGCCAGGGCAGCGCCGGCCGCGCACCCGATCCCGCCGGCGTTCCAACTGTTACGTATCGGTACGGCTCACCAGGTGTTCCTGCCGTCACGATCCATATGAACGGCGAAACGGTGGACTTTATACCGATGATGCCGTCCCACACCGCGGGCGACACGATCGTGCGCTTCAACAAGGCGAACGTGATCTATATCGAGGATTTCTATCGCAACTTTGGCTATCCGTTCGCCGACCAGGCCAACGGCGGTTCGATCAAGGGCATGATCGAGGCCGTTGACCTCATTCAAAAGCTTGCGGGCCCCGATACGACGCTCGTCCCCGGCCACGGAACGCTGGTCAGGAGGAAGGATCTGCTGGGCTACCGCGCCATGCTCGTCGAGATCCTGGGAAAGGTGCAGAAACTCCGCGACGAGGGCAAGTCGCTGGATGAGGTTCTGGCCGCGAATCTGACCGCACCCTATGACGCGACCACGCTGGGCGACACGAAGCAGAGCAAGGACCGGTTCATCACCGAGGTGTACGACGAAGTGAAGGACTTCCCGCCTGTTGTAAACGGCGAACGGAAAATGCCGGGAAGAACAGGGCCTGGGAGGTAGGGCGTTATTTGCTCTTGCGCAGAGAGTCGCGGTCGAGCATTGCCTCAAGCTTCGCAGCTGCAGGAGGCGTTTTCACGTCACCCTTCAGGATTTCTTTGTTATTGAGCTTTTCGCCATACAGTTCCATGTTGGCGGAATCATCGGGGCGCAGCGTCGCGCCGTCAAGAACGATACCGGCAAAGATCCCACGGGCCCGGGAATAAGAAAGCATCTCGGCGTGCATCGTGGCGTCGGTCTGGGCTGTAGCCGCGCGCCCAACCGGGCCCGCAGCTACGGTGGCGTCTCCGCCCAACGTGAACTTGCTGTTGGCCAGATGCTTCATGCCCGTTTCGTTCATTACCAGAAGGACGGCATCCTGTTCGCTGCCACCGATCTGCAGTCCGAAGCTTCCGCCTTCAATTCGAATCCCCGCCGGAGCCGACCATCCGCCCCCGCCCGCGCGGCGGCAGACCGCAAAACCCCTGCCGTACTTGGCGCCGAAAATGAAACCCGCCTTCTTCATGTTGGGAACGACAATCACGCATTCCGCCTTGTTCATCAAATCCTGCGGAATTCCCTTGTCGTCGGCTTTCATCATGTCTGAAAGCACGTCGGTCGAAGCATCGAGCCGGTCAGTGGCGGCACTCTCCTTTTCGGCCCGAAGGGCTATGGGCGTCAGCGAAGCAAGTGCCAGAACAACAGCCAAAGTTGTGCGCATAGATGTCAGCTCCATTATGATCTTCCTAAAAGTGAACCCCGACTGTCGCGGTTATCGCCCGTGGCGTCACGTAGTGCGTTCCGCTGAAGGTCGAAAGAAAATTGTAGAGCGCTTCTTTGTTCGTCAGATTGACGGCGGTCACACGGGCGCTCCACTTGTACTTATCCGTGTGAAAGATGTTGTCATGTCCCACGCCAAGGTCGAAGAGATTGCGCGATTGCAATGCGGGGCGGGTTGTGGTCGTCGCTTTCCGTGCCCGCGGCGGGAATCGATACCAGCGTGGAACCGAAAAGGGCCGCCGGGCAGAGGCCGTTCGGACTGATGGGCGTGGTGGGCGTCGCGTGTGCGCTTCCGCAGTAGAGCCCACCCTCGAACTGTTGATCGGGGGTCAGGCTGGAGACATCCACGACGGTGTCGGTCCCGTTCGGTCCATTGGCGCACGCGCCTCCCGCGCATGGCACCTCGCCGGCCACCTGGCCGCTGTCATAACGCCAGTTGAAGCTGATCCACGGAAGCTTTTTCGACGGCTGGTATTGCAGGTGGGTGGTTTGATTGAAAACTTCGTCGTGATCGATGCGGAATACGCTGATCGCGCCCGGGGTGGAGCCAATCCCGGCGACCTGGGGGCCGAAGAAGCGCGCAGCCACACTGGACATCACCACAAACGCGGTGAACCCGTGGAAGTTCGGCATGGTGGCACGGATCGCATACCCGGGAATTTTCGAGCTTGTCCACTCGATCGGATAGGTGATCGGGGTGTTGCCAAGTACGCTGAAATCGAATGCCTTGTGGGTGTACTTCCAGATGTATTCCGCGTCGATCACAAGAAACTTGCCGAATGCCTGTTGCAGGCCGGCGTGGAATTCATTGCGGTGACCGGGACTCAAGGGCGTTGTCGAGACGCACGCACCGCCGGGGACGAGCGTCTGGAACGCGGCGATCACGGGGTCGCCACATCCGACGCTGGCCAGAACCAGGTTCTCGTTGAACGGGCTCTCCATCGTGCGGGCGTAGGACACCCGGATGACGGTGTTGGTGGGCTTCAGATTGTACGCAACTCCGAGGCGCGGTTCGCCTTGTGCCGCGCTGGCCAGGCCGTTGTATTTGTCGAAGCGCACACCAAGATTGAAGGTCCAATTATTGAGAGTGATTGCGTCCTGAAGGTAAAAAGCGAATTCCTTGATATCGGCATGGCCATAAAACCGGTACTCCCCGCTGGTCGTATTCGGACACCCGTCGGAAGCTGGCAGCGGCGCGGTTCTGGTGAGGTCATAACAGGCAAGCAGTGGAATAAAGTTCGGATTCCGATTCGCGAGGCCTCCCGCGCAGGCATTCGGATTGGTCAGTGTGGGGTCCGAATCGGCACTTCCGCCGGCGTTCAGGCAAGGGGCGTTGGCCATCGGATCGACCAGGCCGAAGGTGTCCCGCTCGGTAATGAACGTGTGCTCGTAGGTCGCGCCCACTTTGATGTTGTGGATGTGATTGACCCAGGAATAATTTGTGCGCGCGCCGGCATTTTTCAGGCTGCGATTCTGGCCCACGGTCGCGGATTGGAGATCCGGAGTGAAGTCGGCAAAAGGATTACCACTCGGGTAGTAGTTATATTGATCCTGACGGATAAAGCCGCCTAAGGTGAATACGCTGTTCGCGTCAATCAGATGAGTCCAGGAGGGCGCGACATTAAACGTTCGGATCTTCGAGCGCTGATCCTCGGACCCGACCGGTAGGCCATTGGGGCCGAGACCGCCGTTATTTACCACAAGGCCGTTCCACGCCGACGCGGTCTGTGCGTCGTATGAATTCGGCGTCTGGAACCAGGAGCGGGTGAAGCCAAGATTCAGGTTGACCGAGTCCTTGTCGGAAAGCTTGAAATCGAGCCGGTCGAACACGTTCTCCTCATTGCCGTGATCGTGGAAGACCTGGTACTCGGGGCCATCGAGGAAACGGCCTGTGTTCAAGCCGCTCACGGAAATAAAGTTTCCCCATTTGTCCTGCCCATAGGAGAGATCGAAGCTCGCGCCGGGGCTGCCGAAAGTGCCGTACGATGCCGTGACATCGCCGTGGGGCGTGGTGGCCCCAAGACCCGAGCGCGTAGTCACCACAACCACCAGGCTGGTCTTGCCGCCATACTCGGCGGGGGGCGCGCCTTCAATGACTTCCATCGACTGAACCGCTTCGACCGGGAGCTGATTGGAGAAGGTCTTGCTTTGCTGGTCCGTGATCGGCTGGCCGTCAACAGAGAAGGAATTCGAGGCGTGATCGCCGAGTCCATGGAAAAGGCCGTTGGAGTCGGCCGAAACCCCCGGAGTTGCCAGGGTCACAAGAGAACTGAGCGACGAGGAGTTGCTTTCGAGAGGCAGCTTGTCGAAAAGCTCCCGGTCCACATCCGTGTGGGTCGCCGGATCGGTTTCGACGAGATCTCCGCCGGTTGTCACGGTCACGCTTTCGTTCTCCGCGCCGATCTTCAACGTGATCTTTGCTTCAACCGGCAGGGGAGAACGCACGTTTACATCCTGTTCGCCGCCCTGAAACCCTTTCGCCGAGGCACTGACGTGATAGTTGTTATAAGGAACGTTGTCGAATTGAAAATTTCCCTGTGCGTCTGTTTGCGTACTCTTGTCGTAGCGGGAAACGGGGTTCTGGATCTGCACGGTTGCGCCCATGATCACGGCGCCCGAGGGGTCGAGAACCGTACCGCGGACGGTCCCGGAGCCCGCGCCGATCCCCTGGGCGAAGCTCAGGGCGCTGAAAGCAGGCACGAGACAGAGAAGACCCAACGCCCGGACGATATTTCGCATATTAATTCGAGGATCTCTTAAGGTCTTCTTCATTTAGAGCACATTCATGCCACCGGGCGGATTCAGGCAGATGGTCTGGAAATTGCATGAGCGGGTCTGTGATCCGGGCGGGCGGCTGAGAAAGGCGAAAATCGCAGGCGGAACCGCCTGCGCCACCACGCCTCGGCTCCAGCCGCAGCAGGTAAGGGCATGGCTGAGCGTACCCTGTAAGTCAGCGTACCATGAACCGCGCACCTGGTCAGGTAGTGGATTCGCAACAGTGAATGCAGTATCCTGCCGAATAAGCTCCATGCGCAAGGCTCTATATTTTCTGGGCATTCTGAACGACGCGGATATCGACTGGTTGGTTGCGGCCGGCAGCAGACGCGAAATCGGCGCCGGCATCAATCTGATCGATGAAGGCCAGCCGATCGATGCGATTTTCCTCGTGATCGACGGCGCATTTTCCGTACACAGCGCGGCTCTGGGAGGGCGGCAAATCGCGCAGTTGCTGTCGGGCGAAGTGATGGGGGAGATGTCGTTCGTGGATTCGGCGCTTCCCTCGGCCACGGTCAAGGCCCAGGAGCGGTCCTTCGTGCTGGCGATTCCGCGACGCCGCCTCAATACAAAACTCGCGGAGGACAGCGGGTTCGCGGCCCGTTTCTACCGCGCGCTGTCGATGTTTCTGGCGGACCGCCTGCGAAACACGGTGGCGAGTTTCGGAAACGGAGCCGGGCAAAACCGGGACGATGACGAGTTGGCGGGCGAGAGCATGGACAGCATTGCAATGGCCGGAGTGCGTTTCGACTGGATCCAGCAGCGTCTGCGCTCTGCCCGGGGTTGAGGCAAGAAACCGTGCCAAGTCCCGACAGGAAGCTGTTCCGAACAGAAGCTTTGGATCGGCTCACGTCTCCGGATAATCTGGAACGTCTGATGCCGGTAGCCGGCGCGATGGACTGGCTCCTGATCGGCGTGACCGGTCTGCTGCTGGTTTGCGCGGTTGTCTGGTCGATTGCGGGGAGCGTGCCGACCATCGCCGCGGGACGCGGCGTGATCCTGCGGCCCCGTCAGGTGATGCAGGTGCAGACGACGGTCGGCGGCCGCATCGTCGCTCTTCACGCTCATCCCGGAGACCACGTCCGCCAGGGAGATCTGATCGCCACCATCGATCAGTCGGACATTCTGAAGCGCATCGACGAGAACCGCCGGAATATGGCCACGCTCGAAGGGCAGGACAGCCGCAGAACCGCAGCCGCGCAGCGCCAGATTGAACTGCAGACGCAACAGGACGCTACGGAGAGCGCGGGACTGGAAGCACAGCGGCGCGCTTTGAACCGGAGTCTCAGCGACGCCACCAATCTGCGGCCGATTCTTACCGCGCACGCGGAATCCGAACGGAATCTGGTGAAAGAGCATCTGTTGGGTTTCGCGGCGCAGGAACTGGTCGACGCGGAGTCGAAGGTGCGGGACAACGAAGCCAATATCCAGGACTATACTTTGCGCCTGGGTCAGATCGACGGGCAACTGCGGCAGATTGAGACCCGCAGCGGGGCTCTCTCGAAGCAATTCCTCGATGAATCGCTGGGGCGGCGCAACGATATCGACCAGATTCGCCGATCGATCGAACTGGATGAATTCCAGGTCCGCGAGTCCGGGCGCATCCGCAGCCAATATACGGGGCGGGTGTCGGAGGTGATGGCGTCGATCGGCGACGTGATTCCGGCCGGCGGCCGGCTGCTGACGCTGGAAGCGGAAAACCCGGAGGACGGGCTGGTCAGCATTTCCTATTTTCCGGTTCGCGATGGCAAGAAAATCCAGCCCGGTATGAAGATTCAGGTGACGCCCGACACGGTGGAGCGCGAACGCTTCGGCGGAATTCTCGGCACCGTGATTTCGGTTTCACCGATACCGGTAACGAAAGAAGGGGCCACCGGCACGATCGGAAATGCGGAAGTGGTTCAGAGCCTGATGCCCGAAGGCGGAGATATCGAGGTGCGCGCGAGCCTGGAACCGGACCCCTCCACGTTCAGCGGCTACAAGTGGTCGTCCTCGCGGGGGCCGAACATGAAGATTACTTCCGGCCTGACACATTCCACGCGTGTCACCGTGGAGGGCCGGGCGCCAGTGACGTACTTCCTGCCGATTCTGCGCGGACTTTCGGGAGTCTATTAAGGTGGCGACCGCGGCGCAGGCCGGGAGCGCGGCGCCCCTGAAAAGCGGGCGGGTTCGTACACCCATGGTCCTCCAGATGGAAGCCGTGGAATGCGGGGCGGCGGCGCTCGCCATCGTACTCGCGCATTACGGCCGCATCGTGCCCCTGGCGACGCTGCGGCGCGATTGCGGCGTCTCCCGCGATGGCTCGAAGTTGTCGAACATCGTCAAGGCGGCGCAGGCGTATGGTCTGGTGGCGAAGGGGTTCAAGCGCGATCTTCCGGGTCTCCGCCAGACTCCTTATCCCTATATCGTCTTCTGGAACTTCAATCATTTTCTGGTGGTGGAAGGATACCGGAATGGCCGCGTTTATCTGAATGATCCGGGGGCAGGGCCGCGTTCCGTGCCTCTGGAGGAATTCAGATCGTTCCTACACGGGCGTGATGGTGACTCTGGAGCCGGGTCCGGACGTTCCGCCGGGGAGGGTCAAAGTCCAGTGTGCTGCAGGGCCTCTGGAGGCGCCTGCGCGGATCGCTGATCCCGGTGAGCGCGCTGGTTGCGACCGCGCTGTTTCTGGTAATGCCCGGCCTGGCGGTCCCGGCGATGATGGCGAAGCATTCATCGATCAGGTACTGGTGCAGGGGCTAGCGGACTGGGGACGGCCTCTGGTGCTCGGCATGTTAATTGCGGCGGCGTTACGGGCGTTTGTGGGAGCAATGCAGTTGCGCATCCTGCGGCGCCTGCAATACCGGCTGGCGGTGGGCGAAACGAGCCGCTTCGTCCGGCATCTGCTGCGGCTCCCCGCATCTTTTTATGCGCAGCGTTTTGCGGGCGAAGTGAGCAGTCGGATCGAACTGAACGATCAGGTGGCCGACGTACTCTCGGGACAGCCTCGCCACCACTTCCATCGACGCCCTGATGATGGTCTTCTACCTCGCCGTGATGTGGGTAGTTCAACCGGCCCCTGACGCTGGTGGCGGCAGCGTTCGCGGCGCTGAACTTCGCGATCCTGCGGTGGATCGCGCGAGCGCGCAAGGAAGGCAACGCGAGGCTCTCGATGGCGCAGGGCTAAGACCGCCGGCACGGGTATATCCGGACTACAGAGCATTCGCACGCTGAAAGGGTCGGGCCTCGAATCCGACTTCTTCTCGCGGTGGGCCGGCTTCTTCGCCAACCTTTCGAATTCGCAGCAGGAGCTTGGCCTGGCGAATTATTATCTGGGCGTGGTGCCGCCGCTGCTGCTGGCGCTGATGACCGCCGCGGTGCTTGCGGTGGGGGGATTCGAAGTGATGCACGGCCGGATGAGCATCGGGATGCTGGCGGCATTCCAGAGTCTGGCGATCAGCTTTCTGCAGCCGGTGAGTAACCTGGTGGGCCTGGGCGCCAGTATTCAGGAACTCGAAGAGCACCTCACCCGATTGGACGATGTGCTGGAAACGGCGGCTCCGCGCGAAGAACAATCGCCGGCAAACGGAGCGCTACCGGCCCGGCTCAAGGGCCATGTCGAGTTCCGCAATGTTACCTTCGGCTACTGTCCGGTATCGCCGCCGCTGCTGCAGGACCTGTCTTTCACGATTCGCCCCGGGCAGCGCATCGCCTTCGTGGGATCGAGCGGGTCCGGCAAGTCGACCGTGGCGAGGTTGCTGGCCGGGTTGTACTCGCCGGTTTCGGGAGAAATTCTCTACGATGGAATGCCGCTCGAAAGCATACCGCGCGAGATCCTGGCGAATTCGGTGGCGATGGTGGACCAGGACATCGTGCTTTTCAAAGGAACGGTCCGCGACAATCTGACACTGTGGGACGCTTCGACGCCGCAGGAAAGGGTGCGGCGCGCGTGCGCGGATGCGCTCGTCGAAGGCGTGATCGACGCTTTGCCGGGGGGTTATGGGAGCGAGCTGCTGGAAGGCGCGGCCAATCTCAGCGGGGGCCAGCGGCAGCGGCTGGAAATCGCGCGCGCGCTGGCTTCCGATCCTTCCATCCTGATCATGGACGAGGCCACCAGCGCCCTCGACGCGGAAACCGAAAAGCTGGTGGACCGGAATATCCGGCGGCGCGGGTGCTACCTGTTTCATCGTGGCGCATCGCCTGAGCACAGTGCGGGACAGCGATGAAATCATCGTACTGGAGCAGGGCCGCGTGGCGCAGCGGGGCACGCACGACCAGCTTCTCCGCGAGGGAGGGCTTTACGCAAGGCTGGTGGCCGATGACGGCGAACCGGACAGCGGGATCGCGGCGGCATGAGGCAGATTCCGCACTGGTTCTCAGGCAACGAGGTGATTCCGTTGGATTCCGGGACACAGCCGGGCCTGCTGGTATCCGGCTCCGTCGTTATCTTCGCCGTTGACAAGGAATCCGGGCAGCGGGTGCATCTGTTTTCGATCGAGCCGGGAGAACCGGTCCTGCCCGTTCCGTGCCCGCCCGATGCGGCATGGCGCATTGTCGCGGTGCCCCTCGAGGAAAGCTGCGTCGAGTTCCGGAAAGAAGACCAGGAGGCAACGGATTTCTTCGCGCTGGAGGGCTGGCTGACCAGAATCTCCGAAGCGATGTTGCGGTTTTCGGGGAAGAAAGAGATTCAGAGCGTCCATCCGGGAAACCTGATTCTTGCGCGGGGGACGGCGATCGCGGTGGAGGGCGGTCTGGCGTTCGTTCATCTCGGTTCCGGCGGCGGTTCGCTGGCGGGCGCGCCGGTGAATGGAGGGGAAGTAGTCGCTCTGGTTCCCGGGCTCTGGCTCGAAGCCGGCGATAGCGGCGATGCGGAGGTGGAGTGGACGGTCCTGAGCGGCGCTCCGGACGATGCCACAGCCGTGCTGCGCGAGACGCTGGCCCGGATCATGCAGGTTTTTCCAGGTCTGCTCCAGGAGGCGGGCCAACGCCGCGAGGAAGAGGAGCGGAACCGCCTCGACATGCGACGGCTGATGGGGGAGCGGATGATGGCCGATGCCGTTGGCGCTCTGGCCGGCCCCCAAGGCGCGCAGGCCGAAGCGGAAGCGGGCGGAAGCGTGGCGGATCGCCTGGAGGAGGTGTTTCGAGTAGTGGCGTCGGCGCTCGGGTGCACCGCGAAACCGGCGCCGGAATCCGACCGTGGAGGCGACCGGCTGCGAGCCATAGCCCAGGCATCGGGGCTGCGCACGCGCGTGGTTCTGCTTTCGGGCAGATGGTGGCGCGCCGAAAACGGTCCGCTGATCGCGTTTCGCGAGGATGGCAGCCCGGTCGCGCTGTTACCGGCGAAGCCCGGTTTCTTCGGCACGGCAAGCTACCGGATATTCGATCCGGAGAGCGGAACGAGGCAACCCGTCAATGCGGAGAACACGGCCAATCTGAATGCGTTCGCGCGCATGATCTACCGGCCCTTGCCGCGCGACCTGTCGACCATGGGTTTATTGCGCTGGCTGCTGAGCTCCCGGCGGAGGGACCTTCGGACCATGGCGCTCACCGGGGCGGGCGCGGCAGTGCTTGCCATGGCCGCGCCGCAGGGCGTGGCGATTCTGATCGGGCAGGCGATCCCAGACGCGGATGGGAACATGATCCGGCAGGTTGCCGCGGGGATGATTGCCGCGGCGTTCGGATCCGCCCTTTTCCTGCTGGCGCAGGCGGTGGCGACGCTGCGCGCCCAGACATCCGCCTGGCAGGCTCTTCAGACCGGGGTCTGGGATTATCTGCTCAGGCTGAGCCCCACGTTCTTCCGCGGATTCACCGTGGGGCAGCTGCGGATGCGCGCCGATGCGGTGACCCGCATTCATCAGATGCTCTCGGCCGAGGCGCTGCGGTCCGTTTTCGCGGGACTGGCATCGTTTCTTACCCTCGTGCTGATTTTCTGGTACAGCGCGGCGATGGGCATGATTGCGCTTTTGTGCGGGTGCGTCATCGTTCTGGTCTGCTGGCTGGGTTCGCGATCGCTGTTCCGGGTGCAACAGCAATGGCAGGACGCGGACGAAGTGCTCTCGGGTCTGGTGCTGCAGGCGATCAGCGCGGTTTCGAAACTTCGCGTTGCGGGGGCGGCCAACCGGGCCTTTGCGCAGTGGGCCATCGAATACAGCCGGAAACAGAAGCTCGCACTCCGCGTGCGCACGATTCGCGACCGGGTGCGGCTGGTCAACATGACGATGCCGGCGGCCGCCACCATGCTGGCATTTTTCTACCTGCTGGGCAGCCCGATCGCCACCGGACCTTTTCTGGCGTGCATCACCGCGCTGAGTGCGTTTCTGCTGGCGGTCACGGCCGCCAGCGACACGATTGCCGCTCTGGTGCTCACCGCCAATCTGTGGCAGCGCATGCAGACCATTCTGGCAGCTCAACCTGAAGTACACACGTCGAACATTCACCCCGGCCGCCTGCGCGGCGCAGTCGCCATGGAGGCCGTCACCTTCCGCTATCGCGAAGACGGACCGCTCATCCTCGATAACGTTTCCCTGCGCGCCGAACCGGGCGAATGCATCGCGCTCACGGGCCCTTCCGGCAGCGGCAAATCCACGCTGCTGAATCTTCTGCTGCGTTTTGAAACTCCGCAGGCGGGAGGAATCTATCTGGATGGCCGCGAGCTCTCGAGTCTCGACATCAACGCGGTCCGCAGGCAGATCGGCGTCGTCACCCAGGACGGGCGACTGATGTCGGGCTCCATCTTCGAGAATATTTCGAGCAGCGGCGTGAACACGATGGAGGAGGCCTGGAAAGCGGCGCGGGCCGCCGGGCTGGCCGAGGATATCGAGAACATGCCCATGGGAATGCACACGGTGGTCTCCGAAGGGGGCGGTAACCTCTCGGGCGGGCAACGGCAGCGGCTGCTCATCGCGCGCGCGCTGATTCTGAAACCGTCGATCCTGATCTTCGACGAAGCCACCAGCGCGCTCGATAACAGGACGCAGGCCATCGTGACGGAGAGCCTGAAACGACTGAAAGCCACCCGCATTCTGGTGGCGCACCGGCTAAGCACGATTCGCGGAGCGGACCGCATTTACGTGATCGAGAAGGGACGTGTGGTGCAGTCGGGAAACTACGAGGAACTGGCGAAAGAGCCCGGTTTGTTCGCGCGGCTCGCCAGCCGGCAGACGATCTGAGGAAGATAGTTGGTCGTCAAAAAAAACAGGGGTCGTCAAGAAAACAGGCTCCCGGGAACAAATCCGCGGGAGCCTGTTTGTTCAGTCTGCCGCCAGCGCCGGTTGCAGCGCGGGAAACTTACTAATAGCGGGCGGTAAGCCCGCCGGAAACCTTTCTCTGGCCCGTGCCGTATTTATAATTCGATTACGTTAAACACTCGCAAGCGCCGGGGCGCTTACTCAAAACGCATAACCATGCCGCCGGAAACCTTATCCTGCTCGGCCTGGCTGAGTTCTTCGCCTTCCACCGGTTTCCGGGTGTCCTTCTCGGAGGGGTCAACTTCAACTTTGCTGTCGATCTTGTTCGGTTCCGCCATAGTGCTCTCCTTGCTTTCTTTGGCCGTGCCGTATTTATAATTCGATTACGTTAAACACTCGCAAGCGCCGGGGCGCTTAATCAAAACTGCGAACCATGCCGCCGGAAACCTTATCCTGCTCGGCCTGGCTGAGTTCTTCGCCTTCCACCGGTTTCCGGGTGTCCTTCTCGGAGGGGTCAACTTCAACTTTGTTGTCGATCTTGTTCGGTTCCGCCATGGTGCTCTCCTTGTGTTCTTTGGCCCGCGCCTTATTTAGAATTGGCTTACGTTAACACACCCGGAAGCGCCGGTGCAACCTGGACCGGACCGGTACTCAAGCGAGGACCAAGTGGGCCCCGGGGCTGTTCATTCCACACGCGCGGATGATTCCAAACGCGTATAACGACAGTCAGTAAGAAGTGGCGGCGGGAGAAGTTTTGTTTCACCAACGTGTCGACAAAGGGGAGGACGAGGGGTGCCGGCCGATTTCAGGATCGCTCTGCCCTCACTGGCTCTGCCCTCACCGCGGTTCCGCAAGGCAGGACCTGAAAGCGAATTTCGTCCGGCGTGCCGGCCCGGTGGCGAATCGCTTCGTTGATCTTCGCCACGGGCAGGTCATTCCCCTCGACCGGCCCCTCGACCGGCCAAAGGACTCCCGCGGCACTGAGCGCCAGCGCGTTGGCCAGCAGATCCTGCCCGGAAATCTCCCCGCCGGCGATGTCGCACAGCCTTCGCGGACCAGGCGCCAGCTCTTCTACGAGGTACCGCGCGGCCGGATTATCGAATCGCACACAGCCGGCCGGGGTCGACATGAAATACTCCACCTTGTCTGGCGCGGCGTTCAGAAAAAATGCGCTGCGCATGAGCCGGCGGCGACGTTCGGCGTCTTCGAGCCTTTTCCCGCCGCGAATGTAGACGTCGCAGCGGAAGAACCGGTCGATCAGAAAGTCCCGCGCCAGTTCGCGGGCGTCCGGGTCGGCAATCCGCGCGAGGGCTTCGCGGGCGGCCCGGCCGAGGACGAAACGATCATAGTTTTCCAGCAGTTTCGCCGATCCGGCGGGCTGCAACCCGATCTCCGCAAACGCGGCGCGGACATCGGTAACGCATAGCGGTTCCCAGTCGGCGCCCATGAACTCATGCGCGAGGTAGGCGGGGGAGAAGCGATCGGCGCGCTCTGCCAACTCCGCGGCGAAGGGACTGGAGACGAGAGCGGGAGCCTTCAGATCGGTCAGCGAGCGCACCAGCCCGAGCGCTGCCATGACCTGTTGCCGGCTATCGCCCGGCATGCCGCGGCCCACCGCGCGCACGAGGCGCTGCAAGGGCAGATCGGCCGCGCGGCCGGGCATGGCGTTGTAGCTGAGGTAGACGATTCCACCCGGCTTAAGATGCCGATCGATGAAACGGCGCAGGGATTGCCGGACGCTTTCGCCGACCCAGGCGTATACGCCATGCGAGACGATGTAGTCGAAATCGGGGAGATTCAGAGCGGCGGCGGCGTCGAAATCCGCTAAATGGAAGAAGAGGTTGGGGATTCCCGCTTCAGACGCGAAGCTTTTGGCGCTATCGATATGCGCCGGCAGGGCGTCGATGCCATGGAAGGAGCCGTTGGGGTGAGACGCGCCGAAAATGGCCGCGGTGAGGCCGTGCCCGCAGCCCAGATCGCACCAGGTGAAACCGGCGTTGCGCTCGGGTGGCGCGAACCCGGAAAGCAGCGCCACGTGGTCGAGCCACGCGGGCGCCGTCTCCCGAATAAAGCCCCGCACGTACGGTACGTCAGTTACATATCCCACGGCTTGCGGAATGCGCGCTTTGCCCGTGAGGGGATCAAAGAGGCCAGAACTCAAATCTGTTGTTTGATAAAACCGCCCGAAACTCGTTTCAGATCGTCTTCGGTCAGTTCGATGCTTGCCGGTTCAGTCGTCTTCGTCAGATCCTCGGGTGTTTGCTCGGGTTTCTTCTGCTCGTCCATGATTTTCTCTCCTTGGCTTTCAGGGTTTGCGACGCTTCACTTACAGCATAGTGAATGCCGGCGTCATTCTGTATCGTAGAAGATCAAAAATATTGCGAGGCCGGAGGGCCCCGTTCAGCGACTACCGGCTGAAAAGCCTTGTTGACGCCCAGTGCCCAGGTAAAAAGAGGCGTCGAGAGAGTCTCGACGCGGCACGCTGAGAGCGTACGCCACGAATGCACACAGCTTCCGAAAAATGGACCTCGTTTGCAATTTTTTTACAAGGTGAATGGTGCGCAGGCCTTATTCTGGAGAAGATATGCGAACGACGATCCTAATCGTGATGCTGGCGTTTGCGGGACTGGCGAATGCACAGTCGATTTTCCAGGTGGTTCCGACGCCAAACGGGAATCACGGTGTGACGAACAACGCGCTGCAGGCGGCGGCAGCGTCGTCACCGACCGATATCTGGGCGGTGGGGCAAACGACGATTCACTACGACGGAACATCCTGGACGGCATTCAACGCGCCGATGATTCTCGGCGACAACACGAGCTATCTGGATGGGGTGGTGGATTTTTCGCCGACGAATGCGTGGGCGGTGGGACTGGTGGGGGTTACACTCGGCACCACCACGCAGATCATCGAGCATTGGAATGGGACGGCGTGGAGCGTGGTTCCGGGTCCGCAGTTTCCGGCGAATGTGGAACCGGAATTGTTTGGGCTGACGGCGACTTCGCCGACGGATATCTGGGCGGTGGGGACCGCGGAGGTGAACAACGAATTCCTTTATGCGCTGTTCGAGCACTATGACGGAACCGCGTGGACGGCGCAGCTGGGGCACTTTTACGGATTTTTCCAGGGTGTTTCGGCGGATGCGCCGAATGATATCTGGGCGGTGGGGTATAGCGGCAACGCGACCTTCGCCGAGCATTACAATGGCACCTCGTGGAGTCCGGTTTCGACTCCGAACGTGGGTACGGGGCCGAACGCACTGCATGGCGTGGTCGCGCTGACACCGAACGATGTGTGGGCCGTGGGGTCGTCGACCGCGACGCTGAAGCCGCCGCCGGGACAATACGATGTGCCGACCGAGACGCTGGTGGAGCACTTCGACGGAACGGCCTGGAGCGTGGTTGCGAGTCCGAATATCGGGCCGAACAGTCAGTATCAATCGAACCGCCTGTTGGGGATCACGGCGCTGACGCCGAACGATATCTGGGCTTTCGGGTCATTCTTCGCGGCGAGCGGATCGGAGAATCAGATGACGCTCGCGATGAAGTGGAATGGGAGCACCTGGACTCTTGCGCCTACGCCGGACCCGATGCCAGGCACGACCGCGCTGGACGATATTCTGTTCGGCGGAGTCTCGACGGGGCCGGGCGATTTGTGGATTGTGGGGTCGGAGGATCCGTTTACAACGGGCCGTCCGGTGACGGTGACGTTTGTGATCCATAGCGGACAGGCGTAACCCGGCCGTTTGCGGACCAGGCGCTACTCTCACGGCGCTACTCCCAACCACCGTTGCGCTTCTCCACCGGAAGGATTCTCATAAACGCTTCCACAGCGTGGATCTGGCCGTCGTAGATCTTAAACGATTCCCACACCGTGAGCTGGTCCCCGCCGCGCTCGCGCACGCCCCAGGCCATGCGCAGCCAGACGATGCCCATGCGCTCATCGACGGCGACGACGCGCGTTTGCACGTCACCGAGGCGTTTGAAGATCGCGAGCGATTGTGTCGCGATATTCTCGCAGCCGGGGGCGAACTTACAGTCGGGACCGGCCATCACCGCTCCGTTTTCGTAGCGGGAAGCACCGGCGGCAAAGGGTGCGCTCACATCGGCGAAAGTTTTGGCGCCGTTGAGCCCGGCGGGATAGTGCAGCGCCGCCTTGACGGCCTCGTCGCGGGTCGAAAGCTGCTCGGGGCGCGGCGCGTAGTTCATCACTTCGCTCGGTGCGCTGAGACCGTCGATGTTGAAGCTAAGCCCTTCCGCCACGCTGCGCGTGGCCACCAGTTCGACCTCGGTCAACTTATCCGCGACGACCTTCAGGCGCACGACGAGCAGCACCGGCGCTCCGCTCTCCTCCACCACCACGTCGGCGCCGGCCACGCCCTCGCGCTCGTCGACGATATCCTGGCGAAAGCCGCGCAGACGCGTGACTGTCCTGACCAGACCGACTTTCCCCAGCGGCTTCTCGACGGCGTCTTCGGTGACCCGCAGCGTGTCGGAGACGGGCAGTTTGCCGACGTCGTGCTTCACGAGGGCATAGAGCAACTGCGTCATCTTGCCGCGCAGACATTCGCGGTCGCAGGTGACGGCGGATTGCGCCGCGTTCGCGGTGGCTCCGCAGATGCCAACCGCCAGCAGCAATCCGGGTATCGTCTTGTTCTTCATCGTTGTTCCCCTCATTGGAATCGATCATCGCGGTCTTTCGATGATTCAATCATGGCAGTAATGGAAGCCGGTGTAATCTGAACACCGTGGCGTCGCTGGCGCGATTGCTGGACACGCTCGAAAAGCATTATGGTCCGCAGTTCCCGCGGATGATTCCGAATCCCCGGCGGCGCTGCAAGCGACAGGGTGGCGTCCTGGAGATAGCTGGAGTACAGACAGGCACATGCGGCTTCAGTTGTTCAGTCGCGTGTACCTGTGGCCCGAGGCAGTCCAGTTAATTCGTGGGGGATGCCGACTCCAGGGTCTTACAGGCGGTTCGATAGCCCAGATCGCATGCCTGGCGAAAACGCGTCAGGGCGGCGACTTCATTTTTCGACGTTCCGATTCCCTGCCGATGCATGACGCCAACGTTAAAGCACCCCGGCCCATAGCCCGCGTCGCAGGCGTTTTCCAGAATCTGCCTGGCCTTGAATATGTCTCTGGGAAGGCCTTCCCCGAAAAGATAACTTTCCCCCAGCTGTCCGCAGCCGTGCGTATATCCGGCCGTGCAGCTTTGCTGGAAGAGGGTTGCCGAAGACTCGAAGCTGCGGCTGACGCCCTGGCCGGCGTAATAGAGCGACCCGAGCATGAAACAGCTCGCTCCGTCTCCGCGGTTGCAGGGTTGCCGCAATACACCTTCTCCGTCGGTGCGCACCAGATTCGCCAGACTGCCGCAGGCGTCCGGCAAGCCGATCTCGCAGGCGTGGCCAAAACTGCGGGCCGCCCCGACCGGATTGCGGGGAATCCTGCCGCCGGTCATCAGCATTCCGAGACTGAGGCAGCCGCGCGCGGAGTTGTGCTGGCATTCGACGTCGAGGCTGCGGCCAAGAACCCTGCAGCCCTGCGTGCGCCCCGCATCGCAGGCTTTTTCCCAGAACGCGGGATCGCTGCCAGGGTGTTTTCCGCCCAGATATCCCGTGAGAAACAGGAAGGCGAAAAGAGCCACCCAGATCCCCATGAATCCGAAATTCGCCTGTTGCGGAGTCCAGGCCGCGAGCGCCTGCAATGGCCGAAGTTTCCCGTTGACAACCCAGCGCCGGCGGGCCACCCAGGCGCTGAGAGCGGTGCTGGCGCGGTCGAGAGCCCGTACCGTCAGATTGAGCGCGGGTACGCAGAGCAGCTTATCGTAAAACGTCGGGTCTCCCAGGCTGAACAGCAATCCATACAAGCCAAATACGCCGGCGCCATATGCCGCGCCGAAGATCACTTTGCCGAAATTTCTGCGCGGGGACGTGGCCGGATCGGTCACGAGGAGATGCAGGCCCAGGAATACGGCCGGATGGATGTTGAAGTCGATGAAGCGGTACATTCCGGTGGCGCCGGTATAAACGCCGTTGAGCACAAACAGCATGGCCGCCGCGGACAAGGTGACCAGAGTCACCTGGAACAGGCCCTGCACGACGAGCCCGAGCAGGAAAATTTCGAGATAAATATTCGGCGGATAATTGAAAGTTGTCGAAATCTGCTCGCCCCAGGTGATCTGCGTCGAGTGGGTTGCGAGCAGGACAACCGACGTCAGGAAAAGGGCAAACGCGGAGGGATTGAAGACATGGGTGAGATGGCCATCGCGTTTCCATCTCACGAATTCCTTGCCGAACACGATAATCGCGATCATGACGAACTGCAGGTAGAACCAGTCGTCGCGAAACCACAGGAACAGATTCATGCTGAAGATAATGGGAATCGGACCAAAGCCGAGAATCCGGTTATCCCGCCGGAACCAGCAGACGAGCATATCCAACACGTATAAGAAGGCTATTTGGGCTAAAATCAGCGGAATTTCGTGATAAACCTCCCGCCAATACCAGCCCCAGTAGGCATATACGCAGGAGTGCATGATCATCTGAACCCAGTGCACCCGCCGGGGAACGAATTCGTATGTCAGGGTTCGCCCGCTCCGGAAAACGCTCCACCAAAGAGCGCAAAGCCCGGCCAACAGGAGCCCCGCGGCCCCCAGAAACGAGGCCTTCAGATGGGGATTTGCGCCAACGCGCGGCAGTAGAGCAAAACCGGCAAAGATCGCCGTAAGGAGCGCCGGGAGCACAAGCGGCGGGAACCGCGGCCCGGCTGCCTTTACAGCCGTATTTTTTTGTTTAAGCTCACGCGGGGTTCCCCGGCCCTTGCCATATGGCTTCGTGGCATATGACTTCATGCGCGTCAGCATATCGAAAAAAAGGGTTGGGTGTTGACATTTTTTTACAATTCTCTGCCTGCCATGATATGTATAAGCTCCAGAGACGCGGCTGCCGCCGCGTGTCCCACCCGATGCGATACGTGTGTCTGCTGATTCTGACGATGACCGGGGTTATGGCGGCACAGGACGGAGCGGCGTTGTACGAGCAACGCTGCGCATCGTGTCACGATTCGGCCGAGGGACGTGTTCCGTCGATTGGCGCGATCAAACTGATGACGGGTGAAGCCGTCTACGCGGCTCTCACGGACGGTGCGATGAAATCGCAGACCAGGGGTTTGTCCACACAGCAGGTGATATCCCTTCTCGTCTTCATTGCCCCGGCAGGTGGCGCGGGTGCAAAGCCCGCATTCGAAAAGAAGCTGCACGGGGAACGCTCCCTTCGAGACCGGGGCCAGTGCGTGGGGCGGATGGAGCCCGAGCGTAACCAATTCGCGCTATCAGGACGCGAAGGCGGCGGGGCTGGCGGAAGCCGACGTGCCACGGCTCAAGCTCAAATGGGCGTTCAATCTGGGGGCGGTGACCATGGCGC
The DNA here is from genome assembly GCA_963764845.1 of Terriglobia bacterium. Lineage (GTDB taxonomy): Bacteria > Acidobacteriota > Terriglobia > Bryobacterales > Bryobacteraceae > BOG-234. The sequence goes on from CAVXUE010000006.1 coordinate 709,189, forward strand.
GCGGCCAGCCCGCCGTAGCGGGCAACCGCGTATTCGCCGGTACGCTGGCGGGCGATATGTACGCCGTCGATGCGGCCAGCGGGTGCATCCACTGGGCATTCAAGGCAACGGCGGGTATCCGGTCGGGCGTCGCGGTCGGGGAGGCCAATGGTGTTCCCGCGATCTTCTTCGGCGATCGCAGCGCGGTGATGTATGCCTTGAATGCGGAGTCCGGCGAGTTGTTATGGAAGACACGGCCGGTGGAACATCTGCTCGCGACAGCCACGGCCACGCCGCAGTTCTACAAGGGCGTGATCTACCAGGGTTTCGCTTCCATCGAAGAGGCGCTCGTGGCGGACCCCAACGCCGTGTGTTGTTCGTTCCGGGGCAGTGTTGTCGCTCTCGATGCCGCGACTGGCCGCACCTTCTGGCAAAGCTTTACGATCGCGGACGCAGCGAAGCCGACGGAGGCAGCGAAGCAGGGAAGCCAGCGGGAGGGGCCCGTCCGGCGCGGCGATCTGGTCTACGCCCACCATCGATGAACAGAAGGGGTGCGCTCTATGTCGCCACGGGGGACAATTACTCGGATCCGGTGACGGAGACCAGCGACGCCGTGCTCGCTTTCGATCTGAAGACGGGGAAGCTGCTGTGGTCGCGGCAGTTCACGCAGGGCGACGCTTATAACAGCGCCTGCTCCGCCGCGGCGCGCGCAAATTGTCCCGACGAGGACGGTCCCGACGCCGATTTCGGACAGCCTCCCATTCTTGTGCAACTTCCTGGACCATCGGGCGGCGGCAAGCGCGCGCTGGTCATCGGGCAGAAATCCGGCATGGTGCATGCGATCGATCCCGACGCGGAGGGCAAAATTCTATGGCAAACCCGCGCCGGGGCGGGAGGCCTGCTGGGCGGCAGCCAATGGGGTTCGGCGGCGGACAACCAGCGTGTCTATGTCGCGATCTCGGATGTCGTTCTGCATAGCGTTGCGGACGCGCGCGCCGGCGGCGTCGCATCGTGCTCGATCCGAAGAAAGGCGGCGGCCTTCATGCGATCGATCTGAAGTCCGGCGCAATCGTCTGGAGCGCCCGGCCGGCGAAGTGCCCCGCTACTCAGGCCATCTGCTCGCCCGCGCAATCCGCGGCCGTTACCGCCATCGCCGGAGCGGTGTTCTCAGGCGCTCTCGACGGCCATATGCGCGCCTATTCCGCAGACGGGCGCGTGATCTGGGACTTCGATACGGCCCGCGAGTTCCCGACCGCCAACGGAAAACCCGCGCGCGGGGGATCCATCGACGCGACCGGAGCGGCCGTCGCAGGCGGCCTCGTATTCGTCTACTCCGGCTACAACCAGTTCGGCGGGATGCCTGGTAATGTGTTGCTGGCGTTCTCGGTCGACGGCAAGTAGATTTCAGAGACTCCGGGCCGGGGCACAGGGCACGCCGCGCATCAATGTCTTTGATCCGAAATATCAACCGGCAGCTATTGCTCTTATTCTTTACTTTACGATAATGTACCCCTCAGATTGCATGCATTAAGGGGGCCAGAATGGTCAAAGTCAACAGAGAGTCAATTACAGGATCCAACCGAAAACCCGCGATGCGCTCGCTGGGCGCAATCGCATTCCTGCTGTTCTCCGCGATGGCTGCGTATGGCCAGGGAGATAACGGATCCATCACCGGGACCATCAGAGATGCCTCGGGCGGAGTGGCTCCGAATGCTTCCATAGACGTGAAGAACGTCGATACGGGAGCGGTGTTTCATGGCGGCACTTCCGGCACCGGCAACTATGTGATTTCGGCTCCTGCCGGCAAATACGAACTCACGGTGAGCCTGACGGGCTTCAAAAAGTACGTTCGCGAGAACCTGGAGGTAGTGACCGCAACCGCGACCCGCCAGGATGTAACGCTCGAGGTTGGAGCCACCAGCGACACCATTACCGTTACGGATGTGGCGCCTCTGCTGAACACGGAGACCGGCGAGATCAGCCACACTATGTCGACGGACGACGTCGATCAGTTGCCGGTCCTGACGACGCTCGGTGGCAGTTTCTATGGCGCGACCGCTTTCGGTAATATCCGGAATCCGCTTCAGGAAATCATCCTCCTCCCCGGCACCAGTTTCGGCAACGATCAGGCGCTCGTGATCAACGGGCTGCCGAGCAACAGCGAAACCATTCGCATCGAAGGTCAGGAGTCGACCAGCACCATCTGGAAGGTTGAACAGCAGAACAGCCAGGGCGGCGTGGACGCCATTCAGGAAGTCGCCATTCAGACCAGCAATTTCGCCGCGGAGTACGGGCAGGCTGCCGGCGGATATTTCAACTACACCATGAAATCCGGCACCAACCAGTTCCATGGCAGCGGCTACGACTACTTCGCGAATGAAGCTCTGAACGCGGGCCTTCCCTTTACCGATGCCGGCCAATCGAATTCCCTGAAAGAAGGACAGCACATCCGCAATGAGAACCGCCGCAACGACTACGGCTTCACGATCGGCGGCCCGGTTTGGATCCCCAAGGTGTACAACGGCAGGAACAGGACCTTCTTCTTTGTCAACTTCGAGCAATACCGCCAGAACATCAACACTTCGGGCTCACTCACCACGGTCCCGACGCTGGCCTTCCGCGGCAGCCCGACGACCGGCGCGAACTTCCAGCAGGCTATGTGCGGCGGCGTCACCAACGGTGTCTGCGGCCCTGGCTACCCGGTGCTGAATGCGAATACCTTCGGGCCCATCATCGACCCCGCGGGGACCGTTGTGTCGTTTGGTGAGATTTTCGATCCCGCTTCCACCAAACTTGCCTCCGGGCAGCAGGTTCGCACTCCTTTCCCGAACAATATAATTCCCTACAGCCGGCTGGATCCGGTCGCGCTGGCAATTCAGGCCCTCATGCCCGCGCCGAATGTCGCCGGCGCATTCGGCAACAACTACACCATCCCGACTTACACCGGTTTCCAGCACACCACGAACGTATCCGTCAAGATGGACCAATCCCTCAGTTCCACGATCAAGATCTCGGGATATTATTCGCAGCTGAACACCGCGAACCCCAATGCGAACGGATTTTCCGGCTCCGACCTGGCGCTGGGCGGCGCGGTCGTCACCAATAACTGGAACCACACGATCCGGCTGAACTACGATCAGACCATCTCGCCAACCCTGCTGCTGCATGTGGGTGTCGGCTTCTTCGACACCTCCGAGCCCGAGGTTCCCCCATCTTTCAACCAGAGCAGCATCGGACTGAGCGGATACTACAACCCCAATCAGATGCCCTCGATCGGAGGGTTGACCAATTTCGTCTCCGGCGGCGGCTGGAGTCCCGGCTTCGGCGCGGTCGGCCCCCCCTTCACGGCAATTATCTGGGAACAAAAGCCGACTGCGAATACCAGTCTGACGTGGATTCACGGCAATCACACCTTTAAATACGGCGGCGAATATGTGTCGGAAGGCTATCCCGACCGCAGCTTGTGGCGCGCCAACGGCGCCTTCACCTTCTCCAACGCGGAGACCTCCGATCCCTATCAAAACACCCAGCCGCTGCTGCTCCCCGAGACCTTTTTCGGCAGCGGCAACTCCTACGCGAGCTTTCTTCTGGGTTTGCCGGACAGCCTGTCGCTCAACCCTGCGACGGAGACCCGGCTCGGCTACCACTCGCTCGGATTCTTCGCGCAGGACAGCTGGAAAATAACTCACAAACTCACCTTGGATTTCGGCCTGCGCTACGACTACGAAACCTACATGAAAGAGCAGTACGGGCGCATGCAGGACGCTTCTTTCACCACCCCGAACACCAGCGCGGGCGGCTTGGATGGCGCCGTGGTTTACGAAGCCACGTGCGGGTGCTCCTTCTCGCATAATTACCCGTTCGCGTTCGGCCCGCGTATCGGATTCGCTTACCAGATCGACTCGAAGACGGTCCTTCGCGGCGGCGGCGGCATTCAGTACGACGCGGCTGAAGCGCCCAACGGCATTTCCTACAGCACGGCGGACTACTTCACGCTGAACCCGACCGGCTATGGCATCAGCCCGCTCACGAACTATGGCGGACTGGCCGGCGGTAACCCGTACGCGGTTGGTAATCCTTACGGCAACGCGCCGATCACCTGGCCAAACTTCAACGAGAGCAAATACCCGATCGCCAACGGCGGACTCTACGCACCGTTGAACCCGTTTGTCTACTTCGACCCGCATAACCGTCCGGGACGAATCTTCACCTGGAGCGTTGGCGTGCAGCGTGAGGTGATCAGGAATCTGTTGGTTGAGGTGAGTTATGTCGGCAATCGCGGGGCCTATTTCCCGGCGCCGGAGATGGATCAGATGGCCTGCGATTGTCTGACGCCGCAGGGCCTGCTGTCGCAATACGGACTCAATATCAACAACCCGGCAACCCAAGCCCTGCTGACCACCCAGATATCCGCCCTGCCCAACGCTCCGGGCGGCGCTGCTTTCCTGGCCCAGTTCCCTCAATTCGGCAAGCTGGTCAACATCAATGGCGTGCCCACAGTCCCGGGTGTCTACCCCGGATTCCCCGCCAGTCAGCAATTGGTTCAGGCTCTCCGGCCGGTGCCGCAGTGGTCGGGCGGCGTTCTGCCCTGGCTCGGGCCACCTTTGGGTGACACCTGGTACGACTCCCTGCAGGTCAAAGTGACCAGGCGGTATTCGCATGGTCTGCAGGCCCAGGGGAATTTCACATGGGCCAAGGGGCTGGTGGACGGCACCAGCTCCGACAGTTCCTACTTTCTGCCGGGCGCCATCACGGTGAACGACATATACAATTTTGGCCAGAACAAACAGCTGAACCAATACGTCGCGCCCCTGGCCATGACCATTACGTTCACCTATACGACTCCGAAGTTTTCGGCGGATGCTGCCGGAATGAAGGTTCTGTCGCAGATCGCCCGCGACTGGCAGATCGGCGGCGTTCTCCGCTATCAGAGCGGAGCGCTGATTGCGGTTCCCGCCGCGGCCAATAACCTGGGCGCGGAATTGGGCCGCGGGATAGACGGCGTCGGCACCACTACCTTATACAACCTGAACCCTGGGGTTCCGATGTTGTTGGTGAACCCGAATTGCGGATGTTTCAATCCGCAGACCACGCAGGTTTTGAATCCGGCCGCCTGGAGCAATCCGGCCGGCGGACAGTGGGGAACGAGCGCGCCCTTCTACAATGGCTACCGCTGGCAGCGCCAACCCGCGGAGTCCCTGAGCCTCGCCAGAAACTTCAGGGTGGGCAAGGAAGGGAAGTACGTGCTGCAGATCCGGGCGGAGTTCTACAATATCTTCAACCGCCTGTTCCTTTCGGCGCCATCGACCACCGCTCCGGCGACCGCGCCAACGGTCCAGAACGGCATCCTGACAGCGGGCTTCGGCAGCGTTGCTACCGTCAACGGCGCCGGGGATCAGCCGCGCAACGGCCAGCTCGTTGCGCGTTTCACGTTCTGACGTAAATGTGCCCGTAAGTAACTGGACACTCTCCTGGTCGGGCGTGGGGTGGGCCATCGTCTCTCAGTGGCCTGCCTTCTTCCGGTTACGAGACAAAACACGGACGACAAAAAATGATCGTCCGCGCCAGGATGTGTCCAGTTGTGATGTGTCCGGTTATTTCGTGGACACCACACCAGGTGATGGCGGCCCGTAGGTATTTATGCATGCATTCCGATGCGTGATCTGTCTGCGGACAGCGCTGGACCATTGACAAAAAGCTCAATATAAGCCTGCACGTTTGACAGTTTTTGAAGGCGCGATATATAATTTGGCTTCCTGACGCAATGCATGCAGTATTCGAATTACCGACTGACAAGAATGATTTTTCTTACGCCACCCTTCCCTGCCGGCAGTCTGCCGGTTTTCCTGGTACCTGAAGAGGATAGAACTCCGCGCGCGCACGAGAGTCCGGAGCGTTCTCTATGAGCCACAATAGCCTTGAATCGCTGCTGGAGAAAACCTCTCCAGTCGAACTCCTGCGCAATTCCGTGATGGGGCCTCACGTATATCCCGTGGTTCCCGCCGAATACACGAACTGGCGGGATGAACAGCGTGCCTGGCAGAAGACCTGCATTCTGTTCAACCAGTCGTACCACATGACCGACATGTACGTGGAAGGCCCGGATGCCCTGAAACTGCTGTCCAGCCTCGGCGTCAACACGTTTAAGAATTTCGGCCCGAACAAGGCGAAACAGTATGTGGCCTGCAATTACGACGGCTACGTGATCGGCGACGTCGTTCTGTTCGGGCTCGGCGACAATCTGTTCAACATCGTAGGCCGTCCTTCAGTCCACAACTGGGTTCAGTACCACTGCGAGACGGGCGGCTATAACGCGAAGCTGACGCGCGACGACAGAGCCGCCGAACAGAAAGGTCCCGTGGTGCGCAAAGCGTACCGGTTCCAGGTGCAGGGTCCGAACGCTCTCAAGCTGATGGACAAGGTGCTCGGCGCGCCAACGCCCGAGGTCAAGTTCTTTCAGATGTCGACCTTTACCATCGCGGGGAAAACGGTCCGCGTGCTGCGTCACGGCATGGTCGGCCAGCCCGGGTTCGAATTGTTCGGTCCGTGGGAAGAGGGCGAAACAGTGAAGGCGGCGATCGTCGAAGCCGGCAAAGAGTTCGGGCTGCGGTTGTCCGGAGCTCGCGCGTATTCCTCGAATACTTTGGAATCCGGCTGGATTCCGTCGCCGCTGCCCGCGATATACAGCGGCGAAAAGATGAAGGCGTACCGCGAGTGGCTGCCCGCCGGCGCCTGGGAGGCCGCCGGTTCGCTGGGGGGAAGTTTCTACTCGCAGAACATCGAAGCTTATTACCTCACGCCGTATGACCTGGGCTATGGGTCTGTCGTCAAATTCGATCACGACTTCATCGGACGCGAGGCGCTCGAGAAGATCGCAGCGAACCCAAAGCGCACCAAGGTCACGCTGGCGCTCGATACCCCGGACGTGATGAAGGCGATGGGAACGATGTTTGAAAAAGGCGATCGCGCCAAGTACTTTGAGTTCCCCTCAGCCGTGTACTCCACCTGGCCCTACGACAAGGTCACTAAGAACGGCAAGACCATCGGCATCTCGACCTGGGTAGGATACAGTTCCAATGAGGGACGCATGCTTACACTCGCAATCCTGGATAACGATCAGGCTTATCCGGGCAATCAGGTGACATTCGTCTGGGGTGAACAGCCAGGCACCGGATCGAAGCCTACTGTTGAGGGCCACGTCCAGGTGGAAATCGGCGCTACTGTGTCCCCTGTGCCTTATTCGGAAGTGGCCCGCGAAGCGTATCGTACGACCTGAGCGGCGCATCGCTTCCGGCAGAATGGCGCTGGGCCAGATATCTAAACGGGTATCAAAATGGATGATATGATTTATCACTCCCACCCCGTCGACAACCAGCGTTTCTGACTCTACAATTGCGAACAGGTTGAAGAAAGCTCCGTGCCACGCAGTCCGTAAGTACACCGACACGATCTGAGCAACCATGCCCGCCCAATCCGTGACAGTGGCGACGCCCGGCCGATTATCCCGCCACAACGGCGGACTGGCCCGAATGGCCTACGCGACGATCCTGCAGCGAATTGCCCAGGGAGATTTTGCGCCCGGCGAGATCATCTCACGCCGCAGGGTTGCGACTGAGTTGGGGATCAGTTTCCTGCCTGCGTCCGAAGCCCTCCTGCGTCTGGAATGGGACGGTCTGCTCGAAAGGCGTCCCCGCGCCGGAACCCGCCTTCGGTTTCCCGTGCCGGAGGATGTGCGGCAGCACTTTGTCGTCTGCGAAGCGTTGGAGGCTCAGGCCGCGATACTGTTTGCCGAACGCTCCACCGCGACGGACCGTTCCGAGGTCTTCAGGCTCGCCAGGCGAGTGGACCGGCACGCCAATCAACAGGACCTGGATCCGTCCGCCTTCCCGGCGCTCCATCAAAAACTGCACCTGCGCATCGCCGAGTGCGCGCGCTGCGATGCGTTGCTGGAGGCGATCGGACGAGCGTCGGCGCTCTCCTCGGCATGGCTCGGCGGCCTCCATGATCCGGGAACAGGCCAGCCCCAGGCGCGTCATGTGGAGTTGGTTGAGATTCTGGCCACCGAGACTCCGGCCCTGGCTGCTCAAGCGATGCGATTACATATCCGTTCCGACGGGGAGAGCCTGATGCGAGGCGTTGAGCCTTATCTCCACCTCCACGAGCAATTCAAGGAGACTTACCGCCGCACGCTCGGAAAAGCGCCCCGAGCCGCGAAAATCCCTGGGGGGTTTGGGGAAAAAGGCCGGAATGCAACAGCGTTGGCGCTGGTGTCCCCCGAACCGATCGGTCTGTAGCATAGTGTCCACGAATTAACTGGACACTCTTGGTCAGGCGTGGGGTAGGCCATCGTCCCTCAGTGGCCTGCCTTCTTCCGCTTACGAGACAAACGCGGACGACAAAAAATGATCGTCCGCGCCACGATGTGTCCAGTTATTTCATGGACGCTGCACCAGCAATCAGGGGCAAATAATATTCATCAATATTATTGATATACCAGTCGCGGCCGGGCCCGCCCGAAGGATTACAGATTGGATGACGCCGCGGTCTTGGATGCAACCTGAGGACTCATTACTTCGCGATACGTTTCCGGGCCCCGATCCGTTACGCCTGTGCGCAGGAACAGGCCGGCCACAACCTTCCTGAACCACTGGCTCGCCGGATCGTGCATCAGGCGCTCGTGCCAGATCTGATAAATGAAGTAAGGGGGGATGTCGACTGGAAGTCCTACCAGCCTGATCTTCCCGGACTGAGCAAGATAGAGCCCAGTTGCTCGGGAAGAATGGCAATGAGATCGGTATTTGCCAGAATCGGCCCAAGGCCGATGAAACTCGGCACCCGTAGACCCGATCTGGCGGCGAATCCTGTTCGCGGCCAGAGTGTCTCTTCCACGATCGAATGACCCGTACCGCTGGTCGACACCGCAACGTGGAATTCCCTTTCAAACTGACTGGTCGTCAGATTTTTCCCGATGCGTGGATGATCGGTTCGCAATGCGCAAACGAACCGGTCCTGAAACAATCGCTGCCCGTAGAAGCCCGTGCCCCTGGGATGCACGAATCCTACGGCGAGATCCACGTCTCCCGATTCCAGCAGAGCCGGCGTCTGGTCGGAGATGTGACAAAGGTGACCGAGAGCGCGGGGCTGATCCGTTTGAGCCTTTTCAGCAGCGTGGGGAGCAGAGTCAGCTGGGCAATGTCGGTGGAGCAAAGCCGGAAGACGCGGTCGGAGCTCGGCGGGATCGAAAGCCACTCTGTGTTCCAGCGCCTTACGCAGATAAAACTCGGCGCATTTCAATACTTCGATCAGTTCTGCGCCGCGCGGAGTCGGCTCCATCCCGGCGGACGTTCGTACGAACAGCGGATCGTCGAAATGCTTGCGGAGCTTTGCCAGAGCCATGCTGACGGTCGACTGGCGGATCGAGAGGTTCGCTGCTGTCGTCGACACACTTCGGCTCGATGTAGAGATCGCCGATAATCGCGACCACCTTGAGATCGAGATTCTTCGACTACATCCTTCTGCATGTCGATTATTCTTCAGCCGCTCAGCCGGGAACCCGCGCGCCGCGCTATTTGGCGGGTCCGGAAATATGATCCACATCCCGGTTGTTTTCCTGGCAAATGTATTCCAGCATCTCGCCTTTCAACTACGGTGGGATGGGTGGTGAATTTCCAGGGCTCCGTATAAGCGCCGGGATCGTCAACCGTGTGTTCGATCTCGAGGTGCCCCATGTCAACCCGGCGAATCCGCTCGATGACGTGCATCTTATCGGTTTCCGGCAGCCCGGATTCGTCGATCCAGGCTTTGCCGTTCAATCCGGTCGTATCGATCACGAAGGTGTCGCCGTCCCACTTGCCGATCGAATCGCCCAGCCAGTCGGGTTGGGATCCTGTCAGTGCGGGCGGCCGTCGGTGAAGATCTGCCGCCACACATGCGCTCCACCCTCATAAACGATCAGGGTCAGCCCCGGCGTCTGCACGATCCGAAACGGATACGGAGTCGTGCTCATGCGCGGAATTCCCGGGGGCAGGCAGTGGGCTTCCGGATCGTTCTTCGCCTGGGCCTCGTGGTAAGCTTTCTCCGCCCAGGGCTGAAACGGGGGCTTGACTCCCGCCTTCACCATGTCGACGTTGTACTGGATCGCATTGGGATTCCAGGCGCCCTGGAATGTCCGGCTTGCCATCGGCGTTCTTCGGCGCGGGTCGCGGTGGGCGCTCCGTCTCCGCGGCCTGGGCCCCGTCCGCCGCCACCGGGTGGCGGAGCCTGTGCCACAAGGATTCCGGGAGCGATCGATGCGGCCAAGCCAAACAATGTCGACAGCTGCGAATAATCTCTTGCCCATCGAGCGAATGCCTTTCTAACCTTCGTCATTCAAAGGGATAAACATCGTTTCGGCTCGAAACCGCGACGACCGACCCCATCAAAATGCATGCAATTTGCTGTTTGTGCTACAGTCTATACCTGAGGTAGATACGGTGTCAATGTCACGCGCGGTCCGGGCGTGCCGAAGGCACAACGAACACGAGCGCGCATGCCAAAAGAGCTGCAAAAGACAGGTTTAAGCTGACGGTTCGCGAGCCGGGCTCTCCAGGAGAGTCGCGCTCATCGTCCCAGACCGCGCGGGCAACGCTGGCGTTGCGGGAGATGCTGGTGCAGGGCAAGTTGCGGCGCCGGCGAGAAAATCCGCGAAGTTCCGCTCGCCGCGGAGTTGAACGTCTCCCGCATACCCGCTTCATCTCGCTCTGGAACGCCTCGCGAACGAAGGTTTTCTCGAAGTCATGCCAAAGCGGGGTTTCCGGGTTCAGGCTTTTCTCGGTGGAAGACATGTACGATTCCATCGAACTGCGGGGCGTGCTGGAAGGCGCGGCTGCCCGCATGGCGGCCGAACGCCTGACAGACCCGCGCAGTCTCGCGCCAGCTTGCAGGCGCTCAGCCAGCAGATCCTGACCCTCGTTCGGCGACCCGAAAATGACGATGGAAGCGTTCACGCATTACATCGATCTGAACGCGCGGTTCCATGCCGTGCTGCTCGATCTCTCCGGCAGCCGGATGCTGCGCCGCGCGATCGACCGCGCCTGCTGCCTGCCCTTTGCTTCGCCCAGCGCTTTTCTCAAGAGGCAAAATATTTCGAGCGACCTGCGCGAGTTGTTTCTGATCTCCGCGGATCAGCATTGTCGCCATCGTCGACGCCATCGCCCATCGCGAAGGAATGCGCGCCGAATCGATTGCGCGGGAGCACGCCCGCGTCGCCAGGCGCAACTTCGAAGACGCCCTTCGGCATCGCGAACCCATCGACGATCTGGCAGGCGCGAAACTGGTCAGTCTTTAGCGTTCACGATCTTCAGCCGGTCAGCTTTTTCGGAAGCTGCGTCCATTCGTGGCGTACGCTCTCAGCGTGCCGCGTCGAGACCCTCTCGACGCTTCTTTCCACCTGGGCACTGGTGTCGATACGAGTATCGACACGGCACGCAGAGTGCGCGCGCCACTCGCTTCAAATTCGTGCGGGGTAGCTTCGTTGACACCCCACAATTCGGAATGATAGAGTCTAAATGCCGAATATGCATGCATATCGGAGAGACACTGCATGCGGACGGCGCCAGTAAACCTGAGATTCTGCAGCCAAAGGCAACGTGGTTCTTCTCTACGAGGCTTTTCATTCCTACCGCATCATTCCGCTCGACGGCCGCCCCCACATTCCGGATCAGATCCGTTTGTTCGGAGGCGACTCGCGGGGCCATTGGGAAGGCGACACGCTCGCGGTGGATGTGACCAACCAGAACCCCGATACCTGGTTCGATATGGCGGCCAGCTTTCACAGCGACGCTTTGCATGTGGTCGAACGCTTCACCCCCAAAGATTCCCGGACGATCGACTATAAGGCGACGATCGACGACTCGAAGGTCTTCACCCGCCCGTGGACGATCCAATTCAATCTGGTTCGGAACCGCGACGCGAATTACGAGCAGATGGAATACGCGTGCGTTGAAGGGGAGAAGGACCTGCAGCATTGCACGACCGGTGACGGCGCGAAATCCAGGCCGTAGAGCGCGCGGGCGTTACCATCGTACCGATGCGGTTAGTCTTTATTTCCTCGATCGCCTTGATCGCCGCCGGCACTATCATGCCCCAAGTCCAGCAAGCGCAGCCCGACCGCGGGCGAAGCCCGGCTTCGCAGAGTCCGCCGCCCACCGCGACGCCTCAGGCCTATCCGGCCGGGCAGATCCGGGCCGGCGAATCGCGGTTCATCTCGGAGTGCGGTTTCTGTCATGGCCGCGATGCCGCGGGTGGAGAAACCGGACCCGATCTCACGCGCTCGAAGTTGGTGGCTGAAGATGTTCGTGGGGACAGGATCGGGCCGCTGGTGCGCACGGGGCGTGTCGACCAGGGCATGCCGGCATTCAAGTTAAATGACACGGACCTGGGTGCGATTGTCGCGTTCGTTCACGATCGGAAAACGAAAGCCGAAACGCTTGCCGGAGGGCGCCGCTCCGTGGAGGCAGCGGATCTGGCGACGGGAAACGCCGAAGCGGGACGCCGCTATTTCGAGGGGGCGGGGAATTGTTCGGGCTGCCATTCGGCTGCGGGGGATCTGGCTCACGCCGCTTCCCGATATCAGGGATTGGCGCTTCTGCAGCGAATGCTTTACCCCACCGGGAGACCCGCTCCGCAGCGGCCCAAAGCGACTGTAACGCTCGCTTCGGGAGAGACGATCGTCGCGCCGCTGGCGAGCGAAGACGAGTTCACGATTGTGATTCTCGATCCCTCCGGGGCGCGTAAGACGTATGAGAAAAGCGCGGTGAAATTCCGCATTGACGACCCTCTCTCAGCCCACTTCGATCAACTCGGGAAGTATACGGACGACGACATGCACAATGTGCTCGCGTATCTGGTCACTCTGAAATGAGAAGCAACGTTCTATTCATCGGCATCGGGCTCGCCCCGGTTCTGTGTGCTCAGGTTCTGTGTGCTCAGAGCGTTGAACAGAGTGTTGAACAGAAGGATCTGCTGCGTGCGCCCGCCGACAGCTGGCTCACCTTTCACGGTAGTTACTCCGGCCAGCGGCACAGCGGTCTCACTGCGATTACTCCCGAGAACGTTGGGGCGCTCAAGCAGACCTGGCGCTTCGATACGGGCCAGAATCAGCAGATCAAATCGTCACCGATTCTCGCGGGCGGGGTCCTCTATGTAACGACCCCGGACAATATCTGGGCGGTCGATGCTCACACCGGAATGGAGATCTGGCATTACCAGAACCCTCCGAATAATGCGTTCCACATTGGCCACCGCGGCGCAGCCATCTCCAGGGATACGGTCTATCTGACCACCCCGAACTGCCACCTGGTGGCTCTGAATGCAAAGAACGGCAAGGTCAAGTGGGACGTCGTGATTGCCGATTCGAACAAGGGTTACTGGTCGACCAACGCGCCCCTTGTGATACGGAATCATGTGCTGGTCGGTGTGTCCGGCGATTTCGACAACCTGCCGGGGCAGTTGAAATCCATCGATGCGGAGACGGGAAAAACGCAGTGGGTTTTCTATAGTACCCCTCCGCCCGGCGTCGCGGAACCCAAAAGCGGCGGCGCTACCGGCGGCCAGATGTGGACCACGGGCACCTACGATCCCGACCTCGATCTGGTTTACGTCGGCACCGGGAATCCCACCCCGGTATTGAACGGCGAGGTGCGGCCGGGCAACAATCCGTGGACCTGCAGCATTGTCGCGCTCAACCCGAACACCGGCAAACTCGTCTGGGGATTTCAGGCCTCGCCGCACGACACGCACGATTGGGATGCGAACGAAGTTCCCGTCCTGGCGGATGCCGATTTCAACGGGCGGCCGCGAAAGCTCTTGATGCAGGCATCCCGAAACGGCTACTTCTTCGTGCTCGATCGGACGAACGGCAAGAGTCTGCTGACCAGTCCTTTCGCCACCGTGAACTGGGCGAAAGGAATCGACGCGGAGGGGCGCCCGATTCCGGATCCGGCCAAGTATCCGTCGCGGAGCGGCGTGCTGGTGGCGCCCAACGAAAGCGGCGCAACCAACTTCCGCCCGCCAAGCTTCGATCCGAAGACCGGCCTGTTTATCGTGAGCGCGCAGGATGGTTACGGCATATATTTCTTCAAATCCGAACATGGGGCCTACGGCTGGGCGGGCGCGGATTATGGCGTGGCGGGCAGGGCGTTTCTGCGGGCCATCGATTACCGGACCGGGAAGATTGTCTGGAACCACCCGATCGGCGACGGCGCTGGTACCGCCGGGGTGCTCACGACAGATACGGGGGTGACCTTCACCGGCGACGTGCCCGGCAGCGTGATGGCGCTGCGGACCAGCGACGGTAAGACGCTGTGGCACGAATCCATAGGCAGGATGGGCAATGGCCCCATCACATATGAGCTGGACGGCAGGCAATTCGTATTGGTTGGCGGCGGCAGTTCTCTGTATGCGTTTGCATTGCCCAGGTAAGCTGATATCTCCCGGCGGGCTTCCATTCGAATCGGAACATTCAGTTGCCGCGCCGGGGTTTCCGGGAACCTTTGCCGTTTGATTGAGTGGTTTTGACTACGCTCTTACCTGTTCCCCGCGTTCCGGCCGGCGCCGCCCGCTCCATCGCCGCTTGTATGTAGCGCCGCACGAACGGCCGCTCCAGATCGCCGGGGTTCTTGAACTTGATATGCCGCAAAGCCTTGCCCTCACCCTCCAGCACGCGGTTCGGATCCGGTAGCGACGCGCCGTTCGGGAAGCCCAGATTCACATGCTTCGCATGGGTCGTGATGAAGCAGAACATGTCCTTCATCTTTCCGCTGAACCCGAACCAGATGGCCACTGTATACACCTGGTAGACGGACTCGGAAGCGTCGGGCGCCCCTTCGAGAATGATCTCGCGCAACGCCAGCGCGAGATCGCCTATGGGGCGCTCATAGGCTTCGAGGAAGCCAACCAGCCGAGGATGCGGCGGACGCTCCATGATGTCACGTTAATCCAGGCGCTCGGAGTTGATCTCGATAACATGCCGGTCGGGATCGCAGATGTAGATCTGCGGGTACCCGGCAGTGGGAACGGGCTGTAGGATCATGCAGTATGGATCGTTGGGATCGGCATCCTCCCTGTAGCCTTTCGCGCGGAGGAAGTCCACGGCCGCATGGTAATTCGGTACGCGCACCGCGAAGTGCACGTCGCGCGTGTCAAGCGGCTTCTCACGAAAGGTGGCACGGTCGTGAACGATCAAATGCACCTGCTGGGAATCGCCGAGTCGGAACCACGCGCCCGGAAAGCTGAACGGCGGTCGGGAAATTTCTTCGATCGACAGGATCTCGCGGTAGAACTTTCTCGACCGCTCGATGTCGGTAACAGTGAGCGCGATGTGGTGAATGGCGGCGATATCCATACCGGCAACTGCCACTCTACCAGCCGCCCCCGTTGAAAAAGGCCGCCTTGTCATAATGATTTTGTGGCGGCCCGATTTCACACCCTGATCTCCCTGGCCGTCATTGCCACCGGGCCGGCGCTCGCCAGCCCCGAGTATGCCAGGCGCACGAAGAAGGAATGCAACTACTGCCATCCACCGAATAATTTCACGCTGACCGGCGCAGGGAAGTTCTACCAGCAGCACCGGTCCCTCAAGGGATACACTCCACCTGTCAAACCTGACGAAAATCCCAAGGGAAGCACTTCACCCAAGCCAACCGGCAAATTCTCCGGGCACGCTTGGAATCAACTGTCACGAATACGGCCGGGCTTTTCGCACAAGGCTTTTCGCATAAGATGTGAAAGCCTGGAGGCCGCCGATGAAAAGCGCTCTATACGTAATGCTCTCGTTGTTCGCGCAGCCGGTATTCGCGCAGCAAGCCGTTCCCGAAATTCCCTTCGATTCCGTTCCCGATTTTTTCAAGCTGCCGCCGGGGATGAATTTCGGCGAAGTCCCGGGAGTTGCCGTAAATTCCAAAGGCCACATTTTCGTGTTCACGCGCTCCAACTCGGCGGGCGGGCCGGCTTATGGCCCCGCCGCCGCGCAGTTGCTTGAGTTCGGCCCCAAAGGCGAGTTCCTGCGCGAGATCGGAAAGGGCCTCTACGCCTGGTCCGAAGCGCACACGGTCCGCATCGACAGGGACGACAACATCTGGGCCATCGACAAAGGCTCCGACATGGTGATCCGGTTCAATCCGGCGGGCCGTGTCGTCATGGTGTTCGGCCGGCGGTCCGAGTCGGCCGATGAAAACGCCAAACCACTTGAACACCCCGACCCTCCTCTCGCGCCCGTCGACGGACTCTTCCGCCAGCCCACCGATGTCACCTGGGATTCAGAAGGCAATATCTATATCACCGACGGTTACGTCAATTCCCGCGTCGCCAAGTATGACAAGAACGGCGACTGGGTCAAATCCTGGGGAGAAAAGGGCACCGGACCGGGCCAGTTTCGCATCCCGCACGCCATCGTGGCGGACCTCAGCAATAACCTCTATGTGGCTGATCGGACCAACAGGCGCATTCAGGTGTTCGATACCGAAGGCAGGCTTCTGCGGATGTTCACAATCGATGTGCCTCCCGTTCCCGGAACCCGCGCGGTGAATGGCAATACCCCGACCGGTGAGCGCCTGGCCGCGGTGAGCGGGGCGCCGAATTCGATCTGCATCACACCCGGACCCAACCAGGTGCTTTACGTTGGCGAGAGTACTTTTCCCGGACGGCTTTTCAAGGTTTCACTCGACGGCAAGGTGCTGGGAGTCATTGGCCGCTCCGGACGACTGCTCAAGCAGTTTTCGGGAATTCATCAGCTCGCCTGCCCTTCGGAGAACGAAGTATACGCCGCGGAAACCGCAAACTGGCGCGTGCAGAAGCTGATCCTGCATGCGCCATCACGCTAGCCGCCGGCACACAGCTGGATTGACGCGAATGTGCCGCTGGGCTAGTATCGTTTTGCGATGAGTAGCCGCTCACTGGTCCGGAAGTGTCTCGGTGTTGCGGCCCTCGCTGCCCTGACGATAACCTCGCGGGCGGACGATCCCCCGTCAAAGAAGCCCACGTCAGCAGCCAAAGCAGTGATCCAGCAATACTGCATCGGCTGTCACAATGAGCGGCTGAAAACAGCCGGACTCGTGCTGGACCCTTCGGCGACGGACCGCATCGCTGAAAATCCGGATCTCTGGGAGAAAGTAACCCGAAAGCTGCGCACGGGCGAGATGCCGCCGCCGGGTCTTCCCAGGCCGGATGCCACCGCGTATCGTATGGCAATCCTGGATCTGGAATCCGCGCTCGATCGGGCAGCTGCGGATCATCCGCATCCAGGACGGGTGTCTGTCCATCGGCTGAATCGGGCGGAGTATGCGAATGCCATTCGCGATTTGCTCGACCTCGACATCGACGCCGAAGCGTTGCTCCCGGCCGACGATTCCAGTCAGGACGGTTTCGATAACGTCGCCAGTTTACTTTCCGTATCGCAGGTTCTGCTCGAAAACTACTTATCCGCCGCGCGTTCGATCAGCCGGCTTGCGGTAGGAGATCCGGCAATAGCGCCGGCTGTTGAAACCTATAAGTATTCCAAGCTGCTGGTTCAGGATGATCGGATGGGCGACGATCTGCCGTTTGGTTCTCAGGGCGGCGGGTCGGTGCGCCATAACTTTCCCGTCGATGGTGAATACTCGATCAAAGTGCTGCTTCGCCGCCAGTTTTACGAATACATCATGGGCATGGGCGAGCCACACCAGATCGATATCCGGCTTGACGGCGCACTGATCAAGCGGTTCAGCATCGGCGGAGCGGCCAAAGGCATGACCACGCCTGAAGGTTTCGCGGGAAACACGCAGGGATCTCCCGAGTTTGAAGCGTACATGCACACGGCTGACGCAGGTATCGAAGTGCGGATCCCTGTCAAGGCCGGCGAGCATGACGTCAGCGTTTCCTTCGTCGAGCGCCGGTGGGAGCCGGAAGGCATACTGCAGCCGCGGCAAATCGGCTTCGCGCGCACGACCAACGAAAACTATCACGGCAATCCGGCGGTCGAGTTTGTCATGATCGGGGGACCTTATGGTTCAGTTTCGCGCCCCGTTTCGCGCCCCGTTTCGCCGCGTCAGTCCCCCAGCCGGAAACGCATATTTGTCTGCACGCCCGCGCAGCGATCTGGGGACGACGCGTGTGCCCGCAAAATCTTCTCCACCCTGGCAAGCCGAGCTTATCGGCGTCCCCTCAACGACGAAGATCTCAACCCGATACTGAGTTTTTACCGCAGCGGGAGGCAGGAAAAGGATTTCGATACGGGCATCCGGATGGGGCTCGAACGTATCCTGGCGGGCCCCGGCTTTTTGTTTCGGATCGAGAGCGCGCCGCCGAACGTCGCGCCCGGGTCCGCCTACAAGCTCAGCGATTTGAGCCTGGCGTCCCGTTTGTCGTTCTTTCTCTGGAGCAGCATTCCGGATCGGGAACTTCTGAACCTTGCGAGTCAGGGACAGCTGCAGAATCGCGTAGTGTTGAAGCAACAGGTCGAGCGAATGCTGCGCGATCCGCGCTCGCAGGCGTTGGTCGATGGCTTCGCCAATCGATGGCTGGGCCTGAACAAACTTGCCGGGCTGACTCCGGACACGGACTTGAGCCGGGAATTCGACGAGAATCTGCGCGAGGCGATGGCGAAAGAGACCCGGCTCTTTGTCGCCGATCAAATCAGGGGCGACCGCGGCGTCGTCGATCTCGTGACCGCCAATTACACATTCATTAACGAGCGGCTGGCGAATCATTACGGGATCCCCGATGTATATGGGCCGCGATTCCGCCGCGTGGATTTCACTGATCACATCCGAGGCGGATTGCTCGGCCAGGCAAGTATTCTTGCGGTTACTTCCTATCCGAACCGGACATCGGTAACGCTGCGCGGGCGCTGGCTCCTGACCAATCTCTTAGGTGCTCCGCCCCCGCCTCCGCCGCCCAACGTGCCTGCGCTGAAAGATCCCGGTCAGGACGGGCAGCCTCAGTCGCTGCGTCAACGAATGGAGCTCCATCGTCAGGCGGCGGCGTGCGCTTCCTGTCATCAGCGCATGGATCCGCTGGGCTTCGCGATGGAAAACTTCGATGTGCTCGGCAAGTGGCGGACGGAGAGCGACGGTGCGCCGATCGATGCCGCTGCCGCGCTGCCCGACGGCACCCGCTTTGACGGAATCACCGGCCTGCGCCATCTCATGGTCACGCACAAGGAGGATTTTGTGCGGACCTTTACCGAAAAACTTCTTGCCTATGCCATCGGCCGCGGCATCGGGCTTTCCGATATGCCTGTCGTCCGCGGGATTGCGCGCGATGCGGCGCCGCGGGACGATCGATGGTCCGCCATCATCTGGGGCATTGTGAACAGCTCTCCATTCAACATGGGTGTTGCCAGTGAAGCAAAGCCGGTGAACCTTGCTCAAGGCAGGGCCCGGGATTTGAAAACCGATCGGGGAAATTGAAGATGACGATCGTTCTTAAAAAATCGATTTCGCGCCGGGCAGTGTTGCACGGGCTTGGTGCGGCCGTCGCTCTGCCGCTGCTGGACAGCATGATCCCGGCGTTCTCGGCGCGGGCCGCGGCCACGGCTCCTGTGAACCGTTTCGGCGTCGTGTACGTGCCGAACGGCATGATCATGGAGAATTACCTGCCCGCACGGGAGGGCCCGGACTATGAAATCACTCCCACCCTGAGCGCGCTCGAACCGTTCCGGGAGCATTTCCAGATCCTGAGCGGTTTGAATTGTGTCCCCACTCCCGGCCGTCCCGGTGGAGCGCACGCGAAAGCCAGCACCCGTTTCCTGACGGACGTCTCACCGCCAACCAGCGAAACCTGGCTCGACGCGGGTATATCCGTGGACCAGATTCTGGCGTTGGAAATGGGCAGTCAGACGCAGCTGGCATCGCTGGAACTGGCAATTGAATCCGGCGAGACGGCAGGCAGTTGCGATACCGGATATGCGTGCCCCTACACGAATACCCTGAGTTGGACCGGCCCCGCCACGCCGCTTCCGACCCAGAACAATCCGCGGCTCGTGTTCGAGCGCTTGTTCTCGGATACCCGCAGCACCGATCCAAAGGAACGCGCCGCGCGCGCCCGGGAGCAGAAGAGCCTTCTCGATTCGGTCAACGAGGAAGCTTCACGCCTCGGCCGCACTCTGCCGGCGAACGATCGCACCAAGTTGAGCGAATATCTCGACGCCATCCGCGGTGTGGAGCGGCGGATCCAGATCGCCGAGCGGCAGAATCGGGAGCTGCCTTTGGTAGAGCATCCCGCGGGAATCCCGGCCAGTTGGGAAGACCACCTCAAGTTGATGTTCGATTTGATGGTGCTGGCCTATCAGAGCGATCTCACGCGCGTGATCACCATAATGCTGGGCCATGAGCAGAGCGGCATGACCTATCCGCAGATCGGCGTGCCCGATGCGCATCATCCGATTTCACACCATCAGCGCGAGCCGGATAAGGTTGCGAAAACGGCGAAAATCAACGCCTATCACGTGAAAATGTTCGCCTACCTGGTGGACAGGTTACGGACCACGCCGGACGGCGATGGCACACTGCTGGATCACCTCACCATGATCTATGGCGCAGGGATCGCGGACAGTAATTCTCATGCGCCGGTGAACATTCCATTCCTGCTTGCGGGAGGCGGCGCCGGGAACCTGAAAGGCGGCCGCCACACTCACTTCAAAGATGTTCCTCTGGCGAATCTGCACCTGACTCTGATGGACCAGTTCGGCGTGAACCGGGAGAGGATTGGCGACAGTACGGGCAGAGTGGATCCGGCCATGCTCAGGTTGGGCAGGAACGGTTAGGGGATCCGAATGCGAGCCCTGTACAGGCGCCGGGGCGTGAGAGGCCTTGCCCTGAGCCTCGCAGTCGCGCTTGGCACGGCCGCCGCCGCGGATCTTCGATTGATCGATGCAGTGAAGAACCAGAACGAAACGGCTGTCCGCAGTCTGCTCAGGCAAGCGTGCGGACGTCACTGCGCGCGCAGGGTGATGGCTCCACTGCACTGCACTTTGCCGCATACTCCGACAATGTTTCCCTGGCGGATTTGTTGATCCGCGCCGGTGCTCATGTGGATGCGGCGAACGACCTGGGAGCCACCCCGCTCCATCTGGCCTGCGACAACGGCAGCGCCGCAATGGTCGACCGGCTCCTCGCCGCGAAGGCCGATCCCAATGCCGAAGCTGCTGAATGGTGAGACGGTATTGATGAGCTGCTCGCGCACGGGCAGCGCGGCCGCGGTCAAGGCCCTGCTCGTTCATGGCGCCAACGCCAGGACAGCGGAGCCGGAACACAATCAGACGGCGCTGATGTGGGCCGCCGCGCAGGGCCATCCCGACGTGGTCGCGATGCTGGTGGAATTCGGAGCCGATGTCCGGGCTCGTTCGCGCTCGTACTCGCAGACGGTGGTCGGCGAACAGACGCAGCGGGCCGGCCGCGAAAAACTGAACTACGACGTGATGCGGGGCGGCAGCACACCCTTGCTCTTCGCCGCGCGCTCAGGTGACGCCGCTTCCATTCATTTACTTTTGGCGGCGGGGGCCGATCCGAACGACGCATTGTCCGACGGAACCAGCGCACTGTTGGTTGCCGCGCAGAGCGGTCATCGGGATGCTGCCCTGGCATTGATCGAGAAGGGCGCGGACGCCAACGATGCGAGGATCGGCTATTACGCACTGCATGCGGCCATTCTGAAAAGCGATTTGATCCTGGTAAAGGCTCTGCTGGCACACGGGGCGGATCCCAATCTCCGTATGACGAAGGGCACGCCGGTCCGCCGCAATTCGACCGATTCTTTCCTGCTGGCCCCCCTGTTGGATCGACACCTTACCTGCTGGCGGCAAGATTCCTCGAGCCGGAGATCATGCGGACGTTGATCGCCGGCGGCGCGGATCCCGCGCTGACCATGCCGAACGGAGCGACGGCGCTGATGCTCGCGGCCGGAATGAACTCGGCAGCCAACGAGGACCGTCGCGGAATCAATGTCATCGACTTCGGGAAACCGGAGCCCGAGAGCCGGGTGCTTGCGGTCGTAACGGCCGCGTTTGAGATCGGCGGCGCGGTCAATGCCACCAGCGACACGGGCGAAACCGCGTTGCACGCCGCGGTCACACATCGTTACGACACGGTGATTCAATATCTGGTCGGTCACGGAGCGGACGTCAATGCACGAAATCGGCAGGGCCTGACTCCTCTGGGCCTTCTCGCCGCGCGGCGAATCGGTGGTGAAAAACCGACCGCCTCCACCGTGGCTGGCGCCGCAAGTTCGGGCGGTGCTGTCGGAGATGAGGCCGCCTCGCAGCGGACCGGGGCGTTACTGCTGAAGTTGGGCGCGAAGTAGCGCGGGGAACAGGTCAGGCCGGCGAAAGGCGGAAAGCGCAGGATACTGCGGGGTATCCTGCCACGGGAGGTAACTCGGGAGGCTGTGATTCGGTCATCGCGTTTGCTTTTGCGTCGATACCACCGAACTCACCCAGATGTTGGCCATGGGGAGATTTGCGCTCAGAACTCTCTCGACGGTCTGAATCGCCAGGCGAATGACCTGGGTTGTTTTCATGCGCATGAATCGGTACCTCCTTTCGTTAAAAGTGCGGACGATTTCAGAATAAACCCCAGGGGGTATACTTGTAAAGACATTTTTCATGGCACACACCGTCGAAGAGAAAAAGAGGCTGTTGAACCGGGCTCGCCGGATACGGGGTCAGGTCGATGTCGTGGTCCGCGCGCTGGAAGACGAGTCGGAATGTTCGGAGACGCTGCACGCCATTTCCGTGTGCCGGGGCGCGCTCGATTCGCTGATGGCGGAGGTCATCGAAGGGCACATCCGTTTCCACGTCCTCGACCAGAAACGCGACCCGACAGACGACCAGACCAGGGCCGCCGAAGATCTGATTGACGCTCTGAAAACCTACCTGAAGTGAAAAACCGGCCGTAACCTTTTTCCCATTCCGGAGGATTAAGACAATGGGAGCGCCGAATCGGGCCGATGTCCGAACTTGACCTGGAACAGTCGCGAATCGAAAACGCCAGGCGCGATCCCGCCCGGTTCGCCGATCTGTATGAGGACAACTTCTACCGCGTGTACGCGTATATCGCGCGGCGCGTGCGCGATCGCGCGACAGCTGAGGATCTGACTTCCGAGGTTTTTCGGGAAGCCCTCGCCGGCATCGCGAAATTCGAATGGCAGGGCGTTCCGTTCATCGCATGGCTCCTCCGGATAGCTTCCCGCGCAATCGCCGATCATTACGCTCGCAGCGGCCGCGCCGTACTCGATGGAGCCTTCGTTGGAAAAGCGGCGGCGGCCGATCGAACCGATTTGGAAAGAAGCGCCATGCTGTATCAACTGGTGGACCGCCTGCCCGAGGCGCAGTACCAGGTGATTCACCTGCGCTTCGTGGAACAGAAAAGCATTCGGGATATCGCCGAAGCGCTGGGACGGACCGAAGGGGCCGTGAAGCAGCTTCAGTTCCGCGCAGTCGAAACCCTTCGGTCTCTGCTGGAGGCGACTCATGCCTGACCACACGCCTGTCGATCGACTGGATCTCGATATCGACCTCCTGCTGGCCGGTGGCGACGCAACGGGCCTGACCGAACTCGCCAGGGTCGCAGCCCGACTGGTTGACCTGCCCGACGAAAATTTCAGACAACGCTTGAAATCCGACCTTGCAAGGAGAACAAATATGCCAACCGCCACATACATCCGAGAGGGTTTCCGCACCGTAACGCCCTACATCACCGTCAGCGAAGCGGACAAGTTCATCGATTTCCTGAAGCAAACGTTCGAGGCCGTGGAAGTGGCGCGCGTTCCCCACGGCCCGGGCCGTTTCCATTCCGAAGTCCGCATCGGGGACTCAATGCTGATGATCGGTCCCGCCGAACCCGGCCATGAGGCGCCCGCGATCCTTCACGTTTACGTGGACGATTGCGATGCCGTTTGCGCGCGAGCTCTTGCCGCCGGCGCTACATCGATCGGCGAGCCTGCCGACCGCCCTTACGGCGAGCGCTCCGGCCATGTGAAGGACTCTTTCGGCAATACTTTCTACGTCGCCACGCGTTTCGCGTCCGCCCCCGCGCCCAAAGGGTACAGCGACATGCTTCCCTACCTGCATCCCCGAAAGGCCCGGCCTTACATCGAATTTCTGCGGCAGGCGTTCGGCGGGGAAGAGCTGGGCGTCTACGAACAGGATGGCCGCGTGATGCACGCCGCGGTACGTATCGGAGACTCTGTGGTCGAGATGGGCGAGCCGGGAGACGAAGCCGTTTCCACCGGGGGGTTTTTCATGTATGTGCAGGACGTCGACGCCGTATACGAGCGCGCCATCGCCGCAGGCGCGGCTTCCCTCCGCCCGCCCACCGACGAACCAGCCGGTCATCGCGGCGCAGCGCTCCGGGACCCGGCCGGCTACACCTGGTATGCGGCGACGCTACTGTGATTCGTACAAATAACTGGACACTTCCCAGTTAGGCGTAGGGTCGGCCATCGTCTCTCAGTGGCCTGCCTTCTTCCGGTTACGAGACAAACACGGACGACAAAAAATGATCGTCCGCGCCACGATGTGTCCAGTTATTTCGTGGACCTACACTACTGTGATTCGTACAAATAATCCTTCAGGCAGCGCGCGATCAGCGCCGTCCAGCCGGTCTGATGGCTCGCCCCGCAGCCGCGCCCGGTCTCCGCGTGGAAATATTCGTTGAAGTGCGTCAGCCCGCGCCAGTGCGGATCGCTGCGAATAGATCTGGTCGTCCCCCTGCCACGGCGCCCAGCCGTTTGAATCGGGCAGAAAGAGCGCGCAGAGCCGGCGATTGAGTTCCCGCGAAACCTCGCGCAAATTCATCAACTTGCCGGATCCCGTGGGGCACTCGACGGTGAGATCGTCGCCGTAAAAGTGGTAGTAGCGCTCGAGCGCCTCGATGAACAGATAGTTCATCGGCAGCCAGATCGGTCCGCGCCAGTTGGAGTTGCCGCCGAAAATCCCCGTCGTCGATTCGCCCGGATCGTAGCTGATGCCGAACTTTTCGCCGTCGAGGCTGCAAGCTCATAAGGATGCTCCCCATAGACCGCCGAAAGCGAGCGAATGCCGAAGGGCGAAAGAAACTCGCGCTCATCGAGCAGCCGGCTCAGCACGCGCAGCAGACGCGCGCGCGTGGGAATCGCCAGCAGCCGATGCGAGGTGTCGCCATACCGTGCGCACTTCCATCATCGAGATCTGGTGATAAAGATCCTGGCGGTTGTTCAGGAACCATTGCATGCGCCTGTTGAATCCGGGCAGCCGCTCGATGACATCCTGTTCCAGAATCGTGACCGCAAACAGCGGAATCAGCCCCACCGCCGACCGCACTTTGAGCGGGATCGTGCCGCCACCCGTGGTCCGCACCTGATCGTAATAGAAACCGTCTTCTTCGTCCCAGAGCCCGTTGCCGCCCAGCGTATTCATCGCATCGGTATGGCGACAAAATGCTCGAAGAACTTCGAAGCGACGTCTTCATACGCCGGGTCCTCGACTCGCCAGTTCCAGCGCCATCGCAAGCATCGTCGTGCAGTAGAACGCCATCCACGCCGACCCGTCGGCCTGCTCCAGAACGCTGCCGTTGGGCAGAGGCTTCGAGCGGTCGAAGATGCCGACGTTGTCGAGCCCGAGAAAGCCGCCCGAGAAAACCTGCTTGCCCGCGATGTCTTTCCGGTTCACCCACCAGGTGAAGTTGATCAGCAGATTTTTGGAACACGCGCTCGAGAAATGCGCGGTCGCGCTTGCCGCGCGGCGCCGAGATCTTGTAAACGCGCCAAGCCGCCCAGGCATGCACCGGAGGATTCACGTCGCCGAACGCGAATTCGTACGCCGGAATCTGGCCGCTCGGATGCGTGTACCATTCGCGCAGCAGCAGAATGAGCTGTTCCTTGGCGAATTCGGGATCGATCTCGGCGAACGGCACCATGTGGAACGCGAGGTCCCACGACGCGTACCACGGAAATTCCCAGTTGTCCGGCATGGAAATCACGTCGCGATTGTAGAGGTGCTTCCATTCGCGGTTGCGGCCGTGCCAGCGCTCCGGCCGGCGGCTCGGGAAGAGCGGGATCGCCTTCCAGCCATTCCAGCACCCCGAAGTGATAGAACTGCTTCGACCACAACAGACCGGCGGCGGCCTGGCGGGCGATTTGCGAGCGCCGGAGGCGATTTCTCGTCCATCCCGTAGAACAGATTCGTTTCCGCGATGCGCTGCGCGAAAACAGCGTCGAAATCGATCGGCGCCGATTCGCTTTCCGCGCTCAGACGGAAGCGGAGTTCGATGCCCTTGCCCGCCTGGAATCTCGCTCGCGATAATAGGCCGCTGCCTTGGTCCCGACCTGCTGCGGATTCACCGCCTCCTGCTCGCCGTGCACAACGTAGCGATCGAACGCATCCTTCACATAAGGCGCTCGTATTGGGGACCCTGAACAGCCTTTCGGAATTCGTCTCGTTTCCGGTGAAGAGAAACCGCGGCGGTGCTCGTGAGGGCTTCGAACGTGATACCGGCCGAGGCTCGCGTGTTCGCAGGAAAGGTGCGTTGCGTCCATCTGCCGGATCGCCGGCTTCGGCCAGTAGCCTTCGCCCGTTCTGCCCCATGACCATGCATTGCGGAACCAGACCGTCGGCAGCAGATGCAGCGTCCATGGCTCCGGGCCCGCGGTTATCGATGCGAATCCGGATCAGAACATCGTCGGGCGAAGCCTTCGCATACTCCATCGAGACATCGAAATAGCGGCCGTCGTTGAAGATGCCCGTATCGAGAAGTTCGTATTCCGCGTTCCCGATTTGTGCGCCTGCGGTTTTCGTCCAGCAGCTGCTGGTAAGGGAAAGGCGCGCTGCGGATACTTATACACCGCCTTCATGTAGGAATGCGTCGGCGAAGAATCGACATAGAAGTAATACTCTTTGACGTCTTCGCCGTGATTTCCCTGTTCGCCGGTCAGGCCGAAAAGACGTTCTTTGAGGATGGGATCCTGGCCATTCCACAAGCGCCAGCGCAAAACACAAACGGCCTTCGCGGTCGCAGATTCCGAGCAGACCGTCTTCGCCCCAGCGATAGGCGCGGCTGCGCGCATGGTCGTGCGGAAAATAGGTCCAGCATTCGCCGTGGCCGAATAATCCTCGCGCACCGTTGCCCCATTGGCGCTCGGACAGGTAAGGCCCCCAGCGCTTCCAGTTCTTCTCGCGGCGTGCGTCTTCGGCGAGCCGTGCGCGCTCCGGATCCGCTTCGGCCGTACTCATTCGCGGCGACCTCGACGATGTTCTTGATGCCGCGTCTGATTGTTGATCGGCTCGGCGAACCGGTCCAGCGGAAACCGGCCGGTGATCAGGTTTTTCACCGCATCCGGCCACGCGGCATGGAAGGCGGTCAGGTCGGCGACCGCGTGCTCAAACGCATCCTTGCCCGCGTTCACCGTACCCAGCACGCACTGGTTCTTCAGCACCAGATTGCGCATGATTTTATCGGTATCGATGCCGATCGGGCCCATGTTTGCCCGGCACGCCGGTCAGGACAAACACGCCATTCGTCCCGAGAACCGCGAGCACGTCGAAGGCAAGTTGCGATGCGCCCGTGGCTTCATAAACCAGATCGATATTCCCCACCTCGGCCGCCATCTGTTCGATCGTGCGGTCCTGCGATGAAATGTATCTGCCGCCGATCGCTTTCACGATATCGGCCGAAGGATCCGGTTCGCGGCTGCGCGAATAGACCGTGACCGCAAACCCGGTCGCGGCGAAGGGCCATCGCGCCGAGCAGGCCGACGGGTCCCGCGCCCAGCACAACCGCGCGGTGCCGATCGTTCGCTCCCCACGGCAGCCGTTTCTGAATCTCCAGTGCCTGAATCAGCCCTTTCTCCGCGATCGTGAGAGGCTCGACGAGCACCGCAACATCTCGAATCGCCTGCGGCACGGGATTCATGTAGCGCGCTTCGTCGACGATCGTCTCGGTGAGAAAGCCGTGCATCTGTTTGATGCCGCGTTCGCGGTAATCGCCGGTGTAACAGAAGTCCTGCCGGCCTGCCCGGCACGCGATGCATTCGGGATGATCGCAGGGCCGTCGCACCATCGGAATCGACAAGATCGCCGGGCTTGAAGTTCTGAACCTCGGGTCCGGCTTCGACGACTTCTCCCAGGCATTCGTGGCCCATCACCAGAAACTCGGAGCCGGCGGGAGGCGGAAAGCCGTATTGGAACGAGGCGATTTCGCGATCGGTGCCGCAGACGCCCACGTTCAGTACCCGAACCTTCACGCCGGTGGGGCTCGCGAGCTTCGGCTCGGGGAAATCGTTCACGACGGCGAGCGTTTTCTTTGCGGGAAAGACGGCGGCGGCTTTCATGCTGTGATTCCTTTCAGAATGGCTCTCGCGGGTGCGCCTTCCGAGCCCGATCAGTCTGAGCGGCAGACACGCCAGTTCGTACTCGCCCGGCTCGACGTTTTTGAGGTTCAGTCCTTCGATAATCCAGATGCCCGCTTCAAGCAGAGCATGATGCGTTTCAGGCCCGTCTTCCCGAAACCCGCCAACGGAAAGGTAATCGACGCCCACGCACCGCACCCCGCATGCCGCGAGATACCGCGCTCCATCCTGCGCGATGAACACGAAGTCTTCGTCGAAGTGCATCGCTGTTCCACGCGTGATCGGAATTGGTGGTTTTGAAAAGAATGCGCTCGCCGGCCGCAATCGCATGACTAAGAAGCTCTTCGCGCCGGATCGATTTCGTGTCGTTGATGTGAATCACCCGCGCCCGCCCCACGGTGGCATCGAGCGGCATCTCGTCGATGCTGCGCGCGTTGCGGATGAAGTGCAGCGGTGCATCCATATGCGTGCCCGTGTGCACGCCGAGGGTCATCTTCGAAACGGTTGCGACATCGCCCTTCTCCTGATCGAGGGCGCGCTCGATATGGAAGGCCGGGTCGCCCGGCCAGTGCACCATGCCGTTTCGCACCGGAACGGAGATGTCGATCCAACTGCTCGGAGGGGCGGCGATCACCAGACTATGCTAACAAGCGGGCGCGGCGGAACAGCTTGAAGAAATGGTTACTTTCGCACTGGTCAACTGATAGCCAGTTTGACGGGCTTGCCGACACGGCTGAGCATTTCCACGAGCGTGTCGATGGTGAACTTGGCGGTTTTTTTGTTCACGACGTCGGACACACGCGGGCGCGAAACCTTCAGAATCTCGGCCGCCTCGGCCTGCTTTAAGTGGTGTTTCGCAATCCAGACAGACAGCTCCTCCATCAGTTGCTGCTTCAGCACCCGCGTGTCATTGATCTGTCTGCGGGACGCAGCCTGCAAACGTTTGGCCTCGTCCGGGGTAAAACCCAGTTCCAGGAAGAGGTTCGCTCCCGGCTTTGTCACATGGCGGATCTCGGTGTCGATCTTCATTTCTTTTCCTTGCTCGCGTTGACCACGGCGCGATAGCGCGCCACTGCAATAGCCTTGTCCTGTTTGCTGGTTGCCCGGGTCTTTTTCCGGGAGCAATGCAGGACGTAGATTGCTTCCTCAAGTTTGGCGACGTACATCACGCGGTAGATGCCGCTCGCGTCTTTGATCCGAATCTCTCTGGTGCCGGCACCCACATCGCCGAACGGCTCAAGCCCGGCCCGGACCTTCCCCAACTGGAAGCCAGCCTGCTTCCGGACCTCTTTTGGGAAGCCGGCAGATCGTCGTATGCCGACCCCACCCACTGGATCGCTTTTTCATCGTCTATGGGATCTCAACGTATATGTATAAAATTTTATACGCGTTCGCGGCGCAAATCAAGCAGTATCCTGAACGGTGCCGATCAGGCGATCGCTTCAACTCCGGCAAGAGTCAGCCGGGCCGGGGGCGCCCCGGCAGTTGCAAGGTCGATCATGATCGGGACACTGCCATTTGCGAGCGGATATGTCAATCCGGTTACTCATCGGGGTCACTCACAAAGGGATTCCCGCGCGCCGTTTAGTTCACACTCGGCTTCATTGCGAAGCCCTGCTCGCGAAAGTGCGCATCGAAACAGAAGGCGGTACGAACGCCGCGATTTCGCATCGTCTGGAAGCTCACGCAGTCGACAAGGCTCAATTTTTTCCGCGCCGCGGCAAGAACCGCCTCCATTCCCGCCCGATGCTGTTCCTCAGACACCCAATCGACCCGTAGCAACGGCATCACGTCTTCGTGAAGAGCGCGGACCGCGGCCACTCCAATGCGGTGTTGAAGCAACGCTATCGTCTCCAGCAGCACGTAATTGTTGGTCACGAGCGCGGCGCCTTCGCGCAGCCATTCCATCCATGCGGCCCTGGCTCTGGAATGGTTGGCATCGTCCTTGTCGAACACCGCATAGATCCCGGAGGTGTCGACAAAAACCGTCATTGGCCGAACGCGTCCGCCAGATGCTTGTCATGGCTGGCACTTACATCGCTTCGGCCGGAGGAAAACCGTCCGGCTACGCGGATGGCCCGCTCAATCTGCTCTTCGCGCCTGAGTTCGCTTCGTCCAGCCAGATACTGATCGACCCCTTGCCGGATCAGGTCGGCTACGGATCTCCCGGTCGCCGCGGATGCGGACCGAAGCTCTTCGAGCTGCCGGTCAGTCAACTGTACCTGAGTGCGGATCATGCCAACATGATAGCAAGACTGCCATCATAGTCACACCTATCGCTTGTGTTTTTTCGCGCGCTTTGGAACCGCGGCGTGATGAGCTTCCGGCGCGGGCGTTTCGTCGGCCGTAGCCAGCTCCGTGCCCATCTTGCTCAGGATCCGATCTTTGATCCAGTGCGGATCCCACCACTCCACCGCATTCACCTGCACGCCATCCACCTGCATCGTGAAGTGCAGATGATCGCCGCCCGCGAGCCCGGTCGATCCGGTCTTACCGATAATCTGGCCCTTCTTCACCATGTCGCCCTTCTTCACCAGGAACTCGCTCAGATGGCCGTAAATGGTCTGCAGGCCGAAGCCGTGATCGATCACAATGCAATTCCCGTAAATCCCCAGATCCTGCGCCCAGATCACCTTGCCATCGTTCGAAGCCGGAATCGGCGAGTGCGCCAGCTTGGCCAGATCGAAGCCGAGATGCGTCTGTTCATCGACCTTCTTGCCCTGCCACGTGTAAGTGCGGTCGTCGGCGAAGCGCGACTCCACCGTGGAATCCACCATCGGCAGAAACGCGCCGGTCCACAGGAACTTCGGTTCGGTCTGGAAGCGCAGATCGGCGAGCGTCTTGTTATTCACCTTGCGCATCTCGCTGTTGATGTAGACGAAACGCTGCACCAGATCGCCCGGAATCTTATGCTGCGTATCGATCTGATTCACGATGCGGTCGATGTTCATCGATTCGAGCGGAATCGTACTGGCGCGGAACTTCTTCGGAAAGACCTTGTACCAGAACGTCGTCTTCGCTTCCGCGCCGGAAGGATTGCTCGCGTAAACGGAGATCGGCGTGGTCACCGGCAGCTGCCACGAGAAGGCAAACAGGCTGAAGTACTGCCCCGGATGATTCGGCAGCGGAAAACTGCGGAACGTATAATCGCCAACCTTCACTCCCGCCTCCGTCCAGGCGCCCGAAGGCGTAAACACAGCCATTTCCGCCCCGCCCTGATTGATGTAGTGCTGCACGCCATCGGCCACCACATGCGGCGGCGCGGTCATCACATCAACATCGAAGGTCTTTGAATCGGCTCTTGCCGCGGAAGTCGTTCGAGACGGCCCTGCACGATCAGCTGCGCCTTTCCGTCATGCAGCGCGGGCACCGATTGCTTTCCCACCTTGACCGTCACGTCCGACGTTGCGCAGGCTTGCTCTCTACCGGCTCCGGATACTCCTTGCCATCCTGCGCCACCGCAACCGCCACGGATTTCACGCCATGCTTGTTATCCAGATGCACATGGACCGGAGTCTCGAAACCGATCACCTTCACGGCCGGATCACACTGATCGCGGTCTCGGTCCCCCGCAGATAAAACGACAGCCGGCACAGCCAGCGCCAGCAACACAACAATCGGCAATAATGATTTTCACGGCTTTTCCCGGTTCACTTCCTGGTCCAGTTGCCGACCCAGTCGAGGAACGTCTTGTACCAGAGCGCGCTGTTCTGCGGCTTCAGAACCCAATGGCCCTCATCGGGGAACAACAGCAGTTCCGACGGAACCTTGCGCATCTGCAGCGCCGTGTAGAGTTCGAGCGCCTGCGATATAGGGAATGCGGTAATCCAGCTCGCCGTGAATCACCAGCGTCGGCGTTTGGAATTCCTTCACGAAATGGCTGGGCGACCATTTGTCGTAACCTCGGGGTTATCCCACGGCATGCCGCCGAACTCCCACATCGGGAACCACAACTCTTCGGTGCTCGCGGCCTCTTCGCGCAGATCGTAAACGCCGTCATGCGTGATCAGGCACTTGAACCGGTTGGTATGGCCGAGCATCCAGTCGATCATGTAACCGCCGTAAGATCCGCCCGCCGCGGCCATGCGGTCCGCATCCACATACGGCAACTTCGCCACGTAATCCGTCACCGCCATCAGATCGTCGAACGGTTTGCCGCCCCAATCCTGATTGATCTCATCCGTGAATTTCTGCCCGTAGCCTACCGATCCGCGCGGATTCGGCATCACCACCACATATCCCGCCCCCGCGAAAACCTGCGCGTTCCAGCGATAGGTCCAGCTCTGCCCCCACTCGCCCTGCGGACCGCCGTGCACCAGCAACAGCACCGGATATTTCTGCGCCGGGTTGAAGTTGGGCGGCTTCACGATGAAGCTCTGCACCTGCGCACCCTCCGCGCCCGCAACCCAGAAATCTTCGAGCGAAGTGAGCTGATACTGGCCCAGCAGATCGTCGTTGAGATGCGTCAGCGGGATCGCCGCGCCGCCGCTCGACGTCGCCTTGCAGATCTCGGCCGGGCTGTCGCCGCTTTGCCGCGTGAAGACGATCGTCTTGCCATCGGACGTGAACTGCATGTCGTCCAGCGTGTTGTTGCCTGTGACGGCGACGCGCGCGCCGCCGCCTTCCACGCGCAACGAACTGAATGGCCTGATGTCCGCGGTCGGTCGACGGTAAAGAACAGACGCTTGGAATCGGGCGACCACGTGAAGCTGTTCACGGAGCGGTCGATCGCATCGGTCGGCATCGTCAGCTTGCCGGACGGCGCGATCCAGCACCATGAGCCGCCACTTGTCGCTCTCATATCCGGCTCGCGCCTGCGACCGATAGCCGAGATATCTTCCATCCGGCGAATACGCGGGCGAATTGTCGGCGCCGGGATTGCCGGTGATCTTGTGCGCCGTGCCACCCTGGATCGGCACGACGAACAGATCGTTGTTCGTGCCCGCCGCGGGCACGTCGTCGGTATTCATGACGAAGCAGACTTCCCCGCCGTCGGGAGAAATCGCGTAGTCGTCGGGGCCGCCGAGCGAAAAGGGCGGGACTTCGCGCAGCCTGCCCGGCGGAAGTCAGATCGGCGACTTCGCCGTCGGCGAGCGATATCGAAAGCAAATGGCTGCGCCGGTTTCCCTCCCATTCGTCCCAGTGGCGGTAGAGAAGCCCGGTGATCAGCCGCGCTTTGACTTTGTTTTGACTCTCGGCGTCGAGATGGTTCTTGTTGCACGCGTCGTCGAATGCGCGATGGTTGTCCGGGCGCCGCTTTGCTGCAATCCGGATAGACCCTGCTGGTGACGACAATGTATTTGCCGTCTGACGAAACGATTTCGCCATCGGCTTCGGTCGACAGGCGCGTCACCGGCGCTATGCCCGTGCCGTCCGGATTCATGCTCCAGATCTGCGACGTATCGCTGATGGTGGAAACGTAGAAGATCCGTTTGCCATCCGGCGACCAGCGCGGGCGATCGGCCCGGTCCGCCAGTCTCGCGCGGCGCGCCGCCTTCGAGCGGAACGCTCCAGACGCTGTGCTGGCTCTTGTTCTCCGCCAGTCGGGAACGCTGACGGCAAAGGCGACGGTCTTGCCGTCGGGCGAAAGCTGCGGATCGGCGATGCGCTGGATCTGCAGCATCGCTGCGGCATCGAACGGCCTTTTCTGTGCGAAAACCAACGTTGGAGCGAGAGCGAGCGAAAGCCACGCCAGACTGCGCATACTGCCCGATTATCGCGCACACGCCGCGCCAGGCTACGCCGCGGGTCGGCGCAGGTGAAGCCCTTGCCGCCGTAATCCGCATAGAGCGCGTCGCAATCGGTTACAACGAGATACTGAGCCTGCGTTTCCGCGCCGCCGATTTCCTCGGCTGTTTAGTTTGCTTCGACCGATGTGGCGCACGCTCTCCAGCGTGCCGTGTCGAGACTTTTCTCGACACCGGTTTCTTCCCCGAATGCGCCGGGCGTCGGCGAGAGTGCCGGCGCTGCACGCGGAAGTGAGCGCGGATGACGCGGTTCCGCTCTGGACCGAACCGATCATGATCATGCCGTTGCCGAAGGTGAGCTGCGGGTGCATGACGATGCCTTCGGGACTGACGTAGACCGCCTGTTTTTCAAAACCGAACGTATCGCAGAGCCAGTCGATCACGGCCAGAGCGTGATCGTAGCGAAGCCCTGGAATGATGGTCGATCGGCAATTCTTGGCGCAAGTGTCCATGTCTTTCATCTTGCCATCGGAAAAGGTTCCGAATCCGGGACCATCGTCGCGCCGATGGTCAGGGAAACCCGCGATAGTAATTGTGATTTAAAAATCACAACGGAAGCGTTGGGTATTCGCAAGCCCGCTCATCTTATAAGCCGTGTCCGTCTGCCAGGGCGTTTGCGGGTTCGACTCCCGCTTCTGATAGCATGTCCTGCTGCGATTGTGGGCTTGCGGCATGGTACTTTGAGCTGTGATATTTAAGTTACAAATCGATTCAAGGATCATATCGATTCGAGGATCATATCTATGTGGACCCGATTGCCAGAAAAGCACAAAACTATCTCACCGCCGCAGAGAAGAGTCCGTTCCGCGAATGGGTTACATCGCGACACGTTGACGGCGAAATTCGCGGTCGGATTAACGCCAGGATTCGGAGAATCGAGGAATTCGCAAATTATGGAGACTGTGAGCCGGTCGGCGATGGCGTATTCGAGCTAAGGCTGGATACCGGTCCCGGGTACAGGATATATTTCGGAATCGACGAGGGCGAGGTCATTTTACTCCTGGGCGGAATAAAAAAGACTCAAGAGACCGATATCGTCAAAGCTAAGGAATATTGGAGCGACTACAATGCCTAAACGAAAAAGAGAGTTTCGGAAAGATCTCCTTGCCGATTTGGCTGATCCCAGGGAATCGGCTCGCTATTTCAATGCGGCAGCGCAGGACTCGGAACAAATGGCGTTGGTCGCCCTCCGTGACATTGCAGAAGCAAATCAAGGAATGGCCAAAGTCGCAAAGGATGCTGGCGTTGCTCGCGAAGCCGTCTATCGTATGCTGTCCGAGTCCGGCAATCCCGCTTATCGTAATCTCTCGGCAATCCTGAAAAGCGTAGGATTAAAAATTGAAGTTACGCCCATCCATAAGAGTGGATGGAAGCCAGGAGTTGATTCTAATTGAGAAAAAACCAGCCTGCCGCGCCAACTCTATTGTGCCTGCTTTGTCGGATGCATAATCCCGGAAGATCGGAAACGCTTCTTGCCCGGCGCCACCCTCAGCTCTCAAGCTGCATCTTGCGAATAATCGCGTGATACCGCTCGTCAGTCCGCAGGGTCTCGAAGATCGGATTTGATTTCAACCCGAGAATGCTCGGGTCGCGGTCGAAAATCGCGCGATCCAGATTCTCGAACGCCCGATCCTTGTCGCCCAGCGCCGTGCGAGATGTAGGCGATGCTGACGGGCGAAATATAATCGTTCACCGCTCGGAGCGTAATCTTTTCGAGCAGCTCCGCGGCCTCGTCGCGGCGTCCGGCCAGCGCGAGCGTCATGGCCTCGAGCGAATCCACGAATTTGCTGTTCGCGTCGGCTTCGCGCGCCCGGGCATAGCACGCGAGCGCCGCATCGAACTGACCCGCCAACGCGTAAACGTTCCCCATCCACGCGTGCGCCAGATAGTATTGCGGATTCATCTCCAGCACTTTGCGGAATTGCGCGATCGAATGCTCGTACTTCGTCTCGACGTAAAAGAGAAATCCCAGATGCACGCGGAACAGAATCGATAAGCGGATCGAGCGACAGCGCCTGCTGCGTCTGGCTCACCGCTTCGTCAATCCTGCCCACCGGCCGCAGGAAGTAGAACGCATAGACGTCGCGGGCGCCCGGCGAAGATCCGTTCAACTCGATCGACCGGATCAGCTCGCGTTCCGCGCCGGCCCAGTCCCAATCGAACAGCGCCAGCACGCCGCCCGAGCGTCGCATGCGCTTCGGCCACCCCCTCATCCAGCTCGATGGCGCGCCGCACTGCCGCCTTGGCCTTCGGCATCGCTTCCTTGGGCGCGACGAATCCGAGCACCGCCTCCTGATACCAGCGTGTATGCCAGACCATCGTGCGCCAGGGCATAGTTCGGAGTCGAGCCGAATCGCTTCCTCGAAGAGCTTGCGGCTCGCGTCGAGGCCTTCGCGGGTCATCTTATAGAGCTCGAACCGGCCTTTGAGATACAGATTGTAGGCGTCCAGGTTTTCCGTGTAGCGCTTGATGAGCGGTAAGACGGGCTGCTGCCCCGCATCCACCCCGGAACCGGACTGGCTCGCGAGCTTCACCTTCAGCCGCGACACGATCGTCTGCGAGATCTCATCCTGAATCTCGAACACGTCCGTCATCTCGCGGTCGTAACGTTCGGACCACAGTGTTTGTCCTTCGGCCACTTCGATCAGCTGCACGCTGATGCGCACGCGGTTGCCGGATTTGCGCACGCTTCCTTCGAGCACGTTGCCCACATGCAGCGTCTCCCCGATCTGCCGGATGTCCTGCTGCGCGCCCCGAAAGACGAAGGCCGAGGTGCGCGCCGTCACCCGCAGATCGCTCAGCTTTGTCAGGGCGTTGATGATTTCTTCCGCGAGGCCGTCGCTGAAATACTCGTTCTCCTTATCGGAGCTGAGATTCAGGAACGGCAGCACCGCAATCGACGGCACGGCCCGCGCCGCCGCGGGGCGTTTCCATACCCCGGACGCCGAAACCTGCATGATTCCCGACCGGCTCGCGAAATAGATCTGCTCGATCGCGTTTTTCACATCCGCCATCGACTGATAGCGCTGGTCCGCGATCCTTGCGCAGGCAGCGCATCACCACATCCTGCACTTCGGCGGGGGCATCCACGCCAGCCTTCGAAAACTCGCGCGGATTATCCCGCAGCACCGCGGTCAGCGTTCCCAGACCCGAACTGCCGTGGAACGCGCGCTCTCCGGTGACCATTTCGTAAAGCACCGCGCCGAAGGAAAAGATATCGGAACGCGGGTCGATCTTGAGGCCCTGCGCCTGCTCGGGAGACATGTATGCAACCGTGCCGATGATCGCGCCCTCGGCCGTCTTCGGCTGCTCGTCCGGGTGAATCGACATGGTCTTGTCGGATTCGCCGAAGCCCCCGCCGAGCGCCCCGGAGCCACCGTCGTCTCCGGCCACCTTGGCCAGCCCGAAATCCAGAACCTTGGCATGGCCCTCCGGCGTCACCATCACGTTGGCCGGTTTCAGATCGCGATGAATGATCCCGATGCCGTGCGCGGCCGTCAGCGCGTCGGCCATCTGCATGGCGAATTTCAGGCAATCGACGGTAGGCAGCCGCCCTTCTTCGATCAACTTGCCCAGCGTCTTGCCGCGGACGAACTCCATGACAATGCAGTCGCCGCTGCCCGTATCCACGATGTCGTGGATGGTGATGATGTTGGGATGGTTCAGCGACGACGCGGCGCGCGCTTCCTGGATGAATCGCGCCCGATGGCTGGCCGATTCGTCGGAACTGGAGATCAGAACCTTGATGGCGACGAAGCGCCCGAGCTGCAGATCCCGCGCCTTGAAGACAAGGCCCATCCCGCCCTCGCCCAGCTTTTCCAGAACTTCATAGTGCGAGATGGTGGTTCCAACCATGCCGAGAGCCCGCGTAAGATGCGGCGCGCCAACAACAATGCGCCATTCCGTTACATTAGCGCACCCGCTCTGTTCCTGGCGCAACCGGCGGTTTTGGGTTATTGCCCGACGGGCAGCGTAGTCGAATTGCTGGCGAATCCGGCTTGCGTCACCACGAGCGTGACGGGGCCATTCGCCTGATCGGCCGGGATCTGGAAATTCAACTGATAAAGCCCGACAAGCCCCGGGGTCATACCGGCGAAGGAAACCGGCGTGGCGTTGCCGTTCAATGTCAGGGTAGGGGACATGGCTGCCCAGGCCAGCGGGCTCTCAGGCGCCCCGGCGCCGGTCTCAACCGGAACCGTGGTTTGCCCCATTCCCGCGAGATAGGCGATAACGTACTCCCCCGGGTTGAGCGGGCGAGGTCTCGGTGATCAATGTGCCGTCCGCCGCATGCTGCGCGATCAGGCCGCCATCGGCATACGCCGCCAGGCCAGGCGTCACGGGCGCGAGTTGGATGGTGACCGGCGTCGTCAGCGAGCCGTTCGCGCTGGCAATCACCTGATACTGGCCGTTTGGAGCGAGTTCGAAAGGGAATCTGCGCATTGATCTGGCCCGGACCCACGTAATAGAGCGGCGCGGGAATCCCGCCGATGAGCAGGGTGGTGCCGTTCGATGCTCGTAGGCAGCGGAATGGTGGTCGCCACCGTACCGGCCAGCGCGAGGCCAGACCCGTAGACCTGCACGATGGTTCCCGGCGCCAGCGGTGCGCCAACCTGTGGATTGAAAACGTGCAGGGTTCCGTTCGGCGTCAACACCGGCGCCCGGTTCGGAATCACCTGGCCCGTGATCTGCAAATGGGCGCTGGGAAAGCCGGCGGCGCTGGCGAGCGCGTTGATGGAAACCTGCGGGCCCGTTGACCGCGGCGTCCATGTTCCCGAGTAAAGTCCGGTGCTGCTGTTGGCCGGCGATAACGCCAGCGGCGGATCGCCATTCGTGAAAGTCGCCACCACCTGTCCGCTCGGAACCGCATTCCCGCAATCGTCCACCAGGAGGATCGCCAGCGGCGTGGGCCAGGAGGCGGGCGTGGCGAAGTTGTCCACCAGACCGGTCTGCGTCGGCGCAAGCGCGCTCGGTGTGCATTTTACCGGGCTTGAAGTGCGCGAGACAGCGGATTGGTGGATCGCCGTGATCGCCGGTCCCGCCACCGGGTTTTCCACGATCAGGGTTACGTTGACCGTGGGAGCCGCGGCGCTGGTGAACGAGAAACTGACGCCGCCGTGATAAATCCCCGGGGCCAGACTCGAAGGGTCGACTGTGACATCCACCTGAGCGGGAGTGGACGATGAAGTCGTGCCCGTCGCCGGGGTTACGGAAAGCCAGGGTGCGCCATCGGTAGTGGCGGCCGCAGCCTGAAAACCGGTCTGGAAGCCGGCGGAGCCTGCCGAGCCGGCGACAAAAACCTGCACGGTCTGAGGTGGCGGCGGCGCGCCGGATTCGGTCAGGAACAAAAGGCCTGCCGGCGCCGGATCGGGGGTCAGCGCAGCCGACTGCGCGGAGATATTCAGAACCAGCTCAAAATACTGCGGGGAATCGATGCTGTTCGGCGCAGTCACCTGAATGAGCCCGTATTGGGGCTGCGCGGGCAGCGCGGCGACCGACGGATTGATCGAGTAGCTCACCATCCCAGGAGCCGATCCGCTGGCGGCGCCGCTCGGTGTATTCAGGATCAGCCAGCCGTTGCCGGAGACTACCGATGCCGTCCAGTTGAGCGTCGCGTTGCCGGAAACTCCCACCAGGAATGAGCCGTTGCTGTCGCCCGGCGTCCCTCCCACCTGCATATCGAGCTGCCCGCCCGACGGAGCAAGAAGAATCTGCGAGGATTGCGCCACCAGCAGTGTGATCGGAATCGAAGCCGGGCCGCCCGACGAGAGAATATCGACAGTAGCCCGGTAGAAACCGGCCGGGAGCCCCGTCGGGTCGGCTGTGATTGGAATGCCGGCCGACGACCCTCCGCTCAGAGGAGCGGGGGTGCTTCCCACCGAGCACCACGTCGCGTTGCACGCAATCGAAGTGAATGTGAGGATTCCGCCGCCCGTATTCTGCACCGTAATCGCCTGGGTGGAAGCGGCCGCGGCGACGGAGGCCGAGGAGAAAGAAAGCAGATCCGTGACCGGAGTCAGCACCGCATTGGCCGCGGTCACCGCCAACGTTACGGTGACGGTCTGCGCCGTCGCGGCCGGGCAGGAACTCGAAGTACAGGTCAGAGAGATTGTCGCCGAATAGGTCGCCGGGACGGCTGTGTCGTTCAGTGCCTGATTGTTAAGACCCACCACCAGCGCGCTGGGCGTCGTCGCACCGGTTGAAACGGTCAGCCAGTCGGTTCCCGAACTGATCTGGTAGGAAAATCCGAGTGTCTGGTTCACGTCGCTCGATACGATCAGGACGTTCTGGGACGCCGGAAGCGAATCGGATCCGGTCGAAAGCGCGAACGAAAGCGCTCCGGTCGAGAGCACAAGACCTGTCGTGGCCGGACGGATATTGACCGCGAGCGTGGCTTGGGCCTTGGTGCCGGTCGAATCCTGCACCTGGATGGTCACGCTGAAGTTCCCCGTGGCCGTCGGTTGCCCACCGATTACCCCGTCGGTCAAATTCAAACCCGCGGGAAGGCTCCCGCCTGTGATCGCGAATGTGTACGGCGCGACACCGCCCGCCGCGGTGAGAACCTGCTGCGGATAACCCGCATTCATGATTCCCGAGGTCAGAGGGGATTGTGTGGTGATCGAAAGCGCCGCGGGATTGATCACCAGCGTCGCGCTGACCGAACCGCTCGCGCCCGAGCCATCGGTGGCCTGAAGCGTGAACGTGAAAGTGCCCGCCGCGGTGGGAGTACCTGCCAGAATGCCGGTCGCGCTGAGCGCGATTCCGGGCGCGGGCGAGCCGTTTAGAATCGTCCAGTTATAGGGCGGATTGCCACCCGATGCCGAGTGGCTCACCGAAACGGAGTAAGGGACTTGCACGGTTCCGCTCGCCAATGCAGGCGCGGTCATGGAGAGCGGTGGAGGAATATTGATCGTGAGGCTGAAGCTCGAAGACACGGTCAGCCCGGTGCCATCTGTCACTTGCACGCTGAAGTTATAAGTCCCCGGTTGCGCTACGAGTCCGCTCAAATTGCCGAAATGGGCGAGACTCAGCCCCGCCGGCAATCCCGTCGCCGAAAAACTGTAAGGCGGCGTTCCGCCAACGGCATTGAACGTTGCGTAGTAAGTCGTAACCGTGGTGCCGGCCGGCAGCGGGCCGCTGCTGGTAATTCCGAATACGTTCATACCGGCAGTGCCGGTCGCGCTGAAGGCCTGCGCATCGGTGACTCGCACGCCGATCGGGAAAGCACCCGCCTGTGACGGCGTTCCGCTCAGTGTGCCGGCCGACGAAAGCGTGACGCCCGGCGGGAGTTGTCCCAAAGGCGTCCATACATAGGGCGGCAATCCTCCGCTGGCGGAGAGAGTGACCGCGACCGGCGTGCCCAGCGCTGTCTCGGCCGCCGCAGGGATCGTCAGCGAGATGTTTGAGTCGATGTGCAGGGTGAACGACTCGAAGACGTGCGCATTCTGGTGGTCCGTCACTTCCACGGTGAACGACAGGGGCCCGGGTGAAGTGGGTGACCCGCTCAGAATTCCCGTGTTTGGATCCAGATTGAGGCCCGTACCCGAGAGGCTGCCGCTCGAAACGCTGAACGAATAAGGTGACGTGCCCCCGGAAACCTGAATGGGCTGGCTGTAGGTGCTCCCGAAGACGCCATGAGGCAGCGTCAAAGTCGTAATGGTGAGCGGCTGCGCCAGAACCTGGATGTAGAAAACCAGTCCCGTTGCGACCTGCGGAGGTGCGGAACTGTCGGTTACCGTCACCGACCCGCTGAAATAGCCGTTGGTCGCGGTGGTTGGGATGCCGGTGATCAGGCCGGTCGAATCCATCCCCAGCCCGCCTGGGAGCACCGCGGAGGAGTACCTGTAGGGAGCAACGCCGCCGCTGGTTCCGCCGGCGAGAGACGCCGAGTAGTTCGTGTTGGTGGTTGCCGGGGGCAGGATCGGAGACAGACAGATGGTGGAGCAATCCTGGGCTTGGGCGGCCCCTCCCCACGCCAGCAAACAGGCAGCTATGGCAAAGCGCAACAACTGTCTCATCGCCTTATAGGACCCCGCCCGAGAGGCTGCGTCTGTAAACGCGCCGCACCAACAGCGGCAAAGCGGCAAAGGCCATCTCCAACAGTGTCGCAGGTTCGGCGGCCGGAGCGACCGCGGAGTCTGAGGTCACCTGCCAGGTGAGACCCGCCTGGGGCGTGAAAATCAGATCCAAACCCGCCAGGTTTGAATTGTCGTTGGGATTGTTGTCAATCGTCTGGTAGACGGTTGACCCGGATGAGTTGTACAGGAAGCCGGGGTTGTTGGCAAGCACGGACAAGTCAAGCGAGCCAGGATTGGCGGCGCCCCTCGCTCCCGTGACTCCCACAACGGCGTCATCCGATCCCACAAGAGTGTTGCTCGAGCCGACAGCGTTCAAAGCCGAGTAGCCGAAAACGATGGTGCCGTTACTGTCGAGAGTGACTTGGAATGTGGCCAGATCCGATGAGGGGACAGACCCGACCGGGGGGACGTAGGACGCGACATCCAGGTACGTAATCACCACCTGGTTCTGGAGCGTATCGACCAGAATGGACCCGCTGCCGGATATAGCCTGGATATCGTACCAGGCGGGCGCGATGAGCGGCCAGGACCCCTGCGTAAACAGGCTCCCCGGATTCGGATACGGCTGCGGTTGCGGAGTGGTCGGAGGATCGACCGACGGTGGGCTGAAATAAATCAGACCGTTACTGGCCAACGTGGCTGAAGTATAGGTATTGCCCAGGAAATTGAATTCAAAAGGAAGGCTGAGAGTAGAGAACCCGATTCCGTTGGTTACGTCGTTCCACGAGGTTATGGGAGTGCCTGTCGCAGGCATCCAGATCGGCGGTAACGTATCGGCCAGCCCTGTACCCAAAAATCCCATCCCCCATATCAGCCAGACGAAATGTCCGAATTTCGCCCTCGGAAAACACATAATTTACCTGGTGACGGGACTTAAGTGACGCCACTCAGGAGCGGCGCCGCAGGGACACCCCAAAAAGTGGGGACACCCCAAAAGTGTAGCACCGTATTACCCATGGATAACACCCATCTATTGACATGAGCGTACTGTTTTGTTTCACCTAGAACTCGATGCGTACTAGTACTTGAACCTGACGCGCTGTTTCGTTCACGGGCGACACAGCCGGGAATCCGGAAGCCGTGCCCTCGCCTGCCGTAGGTTGCCAGTCCGAAATTGGGATCGATCCCAGCAGGCTGTCGGGATTGTTGAGATTGGCATGGTTGAGGATATTAAATGCATCGGCGCGCACGGTCAAACGGGTCCCTTCGCGCAGATAAGGCACTTGAAACGAGCGTCCCAGAGAGAAATCCACGTTGTAGAGGCCCGGTCCGCGAAATGCGTTGCGCCCGATGTTGCCCACGGTCCCGGCCGCGGGGATGGAAAACGCCGCCGCGATTCAGCAGCACAACTCCGCCGAGGCCCGGCTGAGGCGTGCGAAAAAACCGCCGCCGCGGGGTTCGTCAGACTG
This sequence comes from Terriglobia bacterium, assembly GCA_963764845.1. GTDB lineage: Bacteria > Acidobacteriota > Terriglobia > Bryobacterales > Bryobacteraceae > BOG-234. The sequence continues at coordinate 752,734 of CAVXUE010000006.1, forward strand.
CCGCGCTGATTCTCGATCGCCGCGATCCCGGGCACGATTCCGGTCTGCGGGGCCTCGATCGAATAAGGGAAGCCGGTGCGGAAGGCCGCCATCCAGGAAACCTGCCAGCCTTTGGTCAGAAGCCGGCGCCCTTCGGACTGCCATACCCCGAGCAGGAACAAGATTCTGCCGCTGATCGAAATCGGAATTTCCGCGGTCGCCGTTGCTGTTGAATTGCTGCGCGAACGCGGGTCGGAACGAAGCCGCCGCGCCATTGCCCACGGTGGTGAATTCGAGGTTGAAGAACTCGGCCCCGATCGGGTCGCTCTGATCGTCGATCGCGTGGCTCCAGGTGTAGGCCGCCTGGAATTGGAGCGTGCGCAGCCGGTAACGGGCGAGCGCGGTCAACGCCGTGTAATCGGAATTGCCCTGGCTCGACCGCCACTCGATGTCCGGAAAGTCTCGTTCGGCCGGCCGTCGACGCCCGTGGTTGTGGTGAACTGGCGGTTCACGATATCGGACGTGATCAGCCTGCGGCCGAGCGACCCCGTACCGTTTATCTCGACGTCAGGTTGTCGCCGAACGATCGCTGCACGCCCAGGAAGAAATTTTCCGCGTAGCCGTTCTTCAGGTTCGGATCCATCAGCGTGAGAGGCGGGAAACCGCCGGCCGCTTGTGGCTGATTGGCGTATGACGGAAGCACCGACGCGATGGGCTGCAGATAGTTCGTGGTGGTCGAGCGTAATGTGAAGAGCGGCAGTGAGATGTTGTTGCTGCTGACGTCCTGCCAGAGATTGTCGAACGGCCTGTCGTAAAACATTCCGAAGCCGCCGCTGCAGAACCGTCGGCCCTTGCCGATCGTCTTGCCCGTCAGATCGTAGGAGAAGCCAAACCGCGGCGCCCAATCGCCGTTATCGACGCCGTAGATCTGTTCGTTCCCGCCGCTCGGAATCTGGAGACGTCGCCGACGGCCAGACGGGAGTTAAAGTCGGTTCCCGGCCCCGAGCATGACCAGCGCGTCCTTCGCGGTCCGGTTTCTCGCGGCGCGCCGAACCGTTCATACCGCAAGCCCGTAATTGAGCGTCAGGCGCGAATGTCACGCGGAAGCTGTCCTGGGCGAAGAAGTAAGCCTGCGCCCAGCCGTAGCTGCGGTTGAAGTCGGGCTGCGTGGGAGTCGGCGACAAGCGGTTCACGGCCACATAAAGCTCACTGGGCTGGTCGAACGCGAAATTGAAGGCGCCCTGGAAAAGATACTCGCCGTCCTGAGAGCGCGTGAGATAGCCGCTGTTGAGGCGGTAGAGCAGGCCCGCGCCGGCTGTGATGACGTGGCGGTTGCGCGTCCAGACCGTGCTGTAGATGGCTTCCGGCGAACGGTTGTGATTCCGGTAGGAGTAGAAACTCGGGCGAGCCGGGCAGAAGCGTGCCGTCGGCCGACGCCAGAGTGGGAATTTCGGGATGCGCGCGATTCCACCAGAGATTGTCGTCGTTGTAGCTGAGCTTGAATTCGCTGGTGAGCGCGCGGCGTCCAGGTGTGCATCCAGTTGGCTGCCGCTCCGGTGGTGTTCTCATGCAGCGCGGAATTGAACTCCTGATACGGATACCAGATGAAGTCCGGTTCCGTAAGCCGCGCGATGTTGAGCCTCGCCATGATGCGGTCGCGTCCGCCGTTCAATGTGTAATCGCCGCGCTCGAGCGCGATCAGCCGGTCGACCACCACCGGCTGCGCCACCGTGTAATTCGCCACGATGGCGCCCGTCGGACGCAGTAATCGACGGCCCCGGAAACTGGGTGAGCAACTGGTACGCGATACGGCTCGACGGAATATTCAGAGCCGGAATGAAATTCGTGGTCGGCACCTGATACGTGGCCGGAGTCCAGCGCGCTGTGGCTGACCAGCTTCCTCGAGCGCGCTCGAAAAGAAAAGCCGATTGCGCAGCACCGGCCCGCCGGCCTGATAGCCGAACTGATTTTCGTTATCCTTGCGGCGGCCGAGTCCGCTGAGATTGTCCTGAAAATCGGCCGCGTTGAGCGCGGCGTTTTTCAGATACTCATAGGCCACGCCGTGATATTGGCTGCCTCCGGCGCGTGTGACTGCGTTGGCGATAAACCCGCTCGTCCGCCGTATTCGGCGGAATAGTTATTGGTCGAGATGCGATATTCCTGGATGGCTTCCGGGGCCACGGGGTTCAGCGGGCCGGTAACCAGATAGTTGTTGTTCTCCACGCCATCGAGAAGAAAATTGGAAGACGACGGACGCTGCGCCGTCCACGCTCACGCCCAGCCCGCGCGCCGTGCCGTTATCGGCCGTCACGCCGGGCAGGCTCACCAGCATCGTATAAACGTCGCGGCCCTGCAGCGGCAGATCTTCGATCTGGGTCGGATCGATGACGTACGAAACCGAGGTGTCGAGCGTTCCCAGAATTCCCTGCTGGCCTTCAAATGTGCCCGAGCGGCTGGTATCGACGTCCGGCCCGTAGAAAGTCACGATCGTCTTGCTGCCGGGGAGAAACACGCTGCGGAACTGGCCCGCTTCCCACACGTCGCTCAGTGGCCGCAGCTTGAAATCGATCTGGATGCGACCCGCCACGGGCAGATCCAGTTGCTGCAGTTCCTGCGACTGGAATCCAGGCGCCGTCGCGCGCACCGCATACGTGCCCGTGGAAAGCAGCGGCAGGAAGTAATAGCCTTTGGCGTCGGTCTGATATGTGCCGCGTGGCCGACAAAGCGGCGCTCTCGTAAGTGATCGACGCCCCGCCCACCGGTCTGCCGGTGACGGAATTGACGATGCTTCCGGAAATCAGCCCCTGAGTGGTTTGCGCAACCAGGCCCGGGACTGCGCAAACGCAGAAAATCGCCAGCCGGGCGAGTACCCTGTGCATAATCAATTCAACCAGTGTACTGTCTGAGTGATGCTACAAGCCGCCGACAGCGCTTCTGCTGCCCCGCGACAGAAAAACCCTGGCGGCCGCCGCATCGGCCGCGACGGGAATAATCTTCGACAGCCCTGTCAGATCCAGCACTTCCTTCACATAGGGCGAAGGAGTGGTCAGCACCAGCCGGCCTGTCCCCGCTTTGAGCGCTGAAGTGTGGAGATCCACAATAAAGCCGATCCCGGAGGAGCCCACCGAATGCAGTTCGTGAATGTCGACGAGGATGTTGGGGCAACCCATCCCCTTGACCTCACGCGATTTCGCCGCCAGATATTCGTCGTCCATGCCGGTCGCCAGACGGCCGCTGATCCGGATGATGCAGATGTCGTTGTCCCGTTCGAGTTCGATGACCATCTGTTTACTCTTGTGGTCCTTCACTTAGTGCAAAGTATGATACTACCAAGCGCTGCCCGGGGCAATCATAAGTCCTTTCCAATACAAGATGCGCCTGAAAGGCCACCGTGCGGGCGGCCTGACACGCAGAAGCTCAAAGGGCGCTGTCCCGCGCCGCCATACAGCAAAGAACTTTCCGCGGCAGCGGTGCGGACGCAACCCGTTTTGCGCGTGTTCCTCAGAAGTGTGCCTGCACCTGCACCGTGCGGGCGGAGGGTTTCACGTTGTAGTCCGGCACAAGTGTGAGCGGATCGGGCGCGCCGACGGAGCCGGGACTTGGTGAAACGGGGAGAGGGATGAAGCGCCGGTCTTCCCGCGCCTGCGCCGCTGGGCTGGAAAAATGTCGATGAAGCTTACGCCCGGAGTTCGCCCTTTATCGATTCGTACGGCCTCACTCGGATTCGTACCTCGACACGAGAGCCAAGACGGTTCAGAATCGACATTAACCGGTCAGCGGTAAACCTTGCGAGGTCGGCGCTCCGAATGCGGGAGAAGTCGGCGGCGGCGAAGCCAGTTCGGGCTTGGGCGGCGCGGACGGTCAGTTCCGCGCGGTCGAGGGCCTTGATGATCTCGGCCGCCAACAGTGCCTTCAGTTGTTCGAGGTCCGCTTTGGCGCGGCCGAGGTCGTGGAAAACGTTTCCGCTGCCGCGAACCAGCTCCAGTTTTTCACCTTTCATTGATCGCCTCCTTCAGTCTCTTCAACCGATCCTTCACCAAATCGATATCGTGCTTCGGCGTCTTGATACCCTGCTTCGATTTCTTCTGGAATGCGTGGACGACCCAGACTTCATCTGCGAGCTGGACGGCGTAAATGACGCGAAACGCATCCCCTCGGTAGGCAAGTGCGATCTCCAGCACGCCTGAGCCGAAACCATGAAGGGGCTTGGCAATGTAAGGCTCTCCGCCCTCCGCCGCGAATCGTGAGCGCTCCCAACAGTATGCCCTTTGCCCCGTCGGGAAAGTCCTGAAAATCCTTGAGAGCCGCCTTGATCCACGATACCGGCCGAGTTTTTCGCGTCTCGGCCACCGGCAATCCAATGTTGTCATATGTGACAATTCTCGTCAACTCGCGCGCGTAGGAATTTTTGGGGCATGGTTATGTGTAAAGGTGTCTGTCAGTGGCCCTTCGGCGCGATATACGATTTTTTGTCGCTGCCAGGGGTCGTTAACGTTGGGCGTTCTGCCCGATGTCCGGTCCGTTCCGCCAACGCTTCATAAACGCAGCCCTGACATTTGATATATTCCAGGACGCGAAATGAAATCGAAGACAATTCTTCCCATTGCATCGGTCGCGCTTGCCGCGACAGCCTTTTTGAGCCTGGGCCAGGCCCCGGCGCCTGTCGGACCGGGAACCAGCGTGCAGGCGCCGCAGGATCCCCGCGAGCCGGATTTGCTGAAAACCTGTAAGACTCCGCCTCCCGCCCGTGGTGGTGGCGCGCGCGGTGGAGGCGCAGGCCGCGGCCGCGGACCTGCCGCGCCGGCGGGCGACAGAGATTACACCGTGACCGAAATCCCCGGCGTGATTGCCGCGGGACAGAAGTGGACCCAGGTCTGGTCCGGAACCGGCAACAACGCCGACGGCATCATTGCCACCAAAGATGGCGGCATCCTGATCGCCCAGAACACCAGCAGCGCGGTCATGAAGCTGAACAAAGACGGCAAGATCTCCGTCGCGTACTCGGACACCAATACCGGCGGCGCGGTTTCCATGAACAAAAAAGGAGCCCTGTTCGTCAACGAACGAGGCTACAAGGCCTCGATCGTCGAACTCGCGCCGATGCACCGGACCCTGGCCGATACCTATAACGGCGATTCGTTCGATTGCATCGGCGGCGTGCTCAACGATCTGTCGGCGGATAGCAGGGGCGGCGCGTATTTCACCATGGGCGTGGTCTGGTATGCCGATCCCAAAGGTGTCGTGACCAGATATGGCGACGGCCTGAACACCAACGGCATCATCCTCAGCGCCGATGAAAAAACCCTCTATGTCACCAATGCGACCACGCTCGTTGCGTTCGACGTGCAAAAGGATGGCTCACTGAAGAACCAGCGCGAGTTTGCAAAGCTCGAAGGCGGGGGCGGCGCCGATGGAAGCACCATTGACGCGGCCGGACGCATCTATGTCACCAGCACCGCCGGCGTGCAGGTGATCGGACCGGACGGAAAGTATCTCGGCCTGATCCCCACACCACGCAACGTGATCACCGCGGCCTTCAGCGGCAAAGATAAGAAGACGCTCTACGCGGTCTTCAACGATCAGAGGGAGGATCGCATTTACACGATCCCGATGATCGCGCAGGGTTTCAAGGGCCGCGCAAAATAGCCTGGCCCGCTCCTCGAATTTTACCGGCGTTCCAGCACTGCGAGCACAGGCCTGTCCCCGCTGGCTTTGCCCGTAATCGGCGCGCGCGGCAGAGCCGAATCCCCGGCTTCGATGACGAACGTCTGCTCGAGCGAATACCAGGGCCCCGCGACGTCCGGCGCCGGGGCGGGCTCGTTCTCGTGCCGGACGTAATTTCCCACCAGCGCCCGCGTCACGCCAAACTGCACATCGGTTTCGAGGTTCGGATCGTCCGGCACATAAACCTGCGAGATGTGCGTCTTGTAGCCAGGCTTGTGGATCAGGAAATGCACGTGCGCGGGACGCATGTTATGCCGGCCTTGCGCGCGCAGCAGCCGGCCCACCGGCCCGTCGATCGGAATGGGATAGCCGGCGGGCCTGATACTGCGGAAACTGAAGCGGCCCTCGGCGTCTGTCCTGAATTTGCCGCGCAAATTCATGTCGGCCTGGCCCGGATCCTGGTTCTCGTAGAAACCCTCGGTCGAGGATTGCCATACGTCGACCACGGCGTCCGCCACCGCATTGCCCTGCTGGTCTTTCACCATGGCTCTGGCGAAGAGCGCTGGCCCGGGAGTCGGTGAACGCACGATCGATCCACCGTTTTCGGTGCGCGGCGAGTCCAGACGCCAGAACGGTCCGAGCATGTTGGCCGTCGTCTCCGTCTGGCCGTTGTTGCCGTTGTTGAGCAGGCAGACGAGCGTCGAGAGGCCCAGCGATCCTGACGCCAGCACCGCCTCGTTGTGGAATTCGTTGCTGCGCTGTCCCATCTCGACGATGATGGAAGTCGCTTCGCGGAACTCCTGTTCGGTGAGCTTCACTTCCCGCGCGAATGCGTGCAGATGCCGCACCAGCGCGCCGAGGATCTCACGCGTTCGCGGATCTTTCGCGCGCGCCACTTCACTCAGCACGGCTTGGGTTACTTCGCTCTGATCTTTGATGATCATGTTTGGTCGCAGTCTATCGCAGTGACTGCGAGCCGCGACCGGGGCATCCCCTTCCGGGGTGCCCCGCGCGAGAGAGCGCTCCTCGCGCCCCCATTTACTCCAGGGGCTACTCCAGCGGCGCGGCGGATTCCGCCGCGACCAGCGCGGGGATCAATCCCGAGTTCGGGCTGCCCCATCCGGTCACCAGATCGTAGCCGGTGACCGCCGAATAACTCCCGGACGTCCCGGAAGCGATGTCGTGAAAAAACGAATCGTACCCGGGCTTCAGGCCCAGGTGGTAGATCGTCGGATTCAGGAAGCCCATGGTGGGTTTACCGTCCGCGACCAGTTCCTGGTTGAGCAGCGCGATAAAGCCGGCCCACATCGGAGCCGCGAAGCTCGTGCCGCCGTATTCGTTGGCCGTACACGTCGTCTGATCCGCGCACACGTAAAAAGTGAAGTTCGCGTTCGCCGATACGTCCGGCCCGTTGCGATAGGTGGTGGAACCGTGATTGCTCGAGGTGATGACACCCGCCAGCTGTTGCCACGTGGGAATCGGGATCTTGTTCGGGGAAATACCGCCGCCGCTGTCCGTCCACGCGGTTTCCGACTTCCAGGGACCGCCGGCCGATGCGGTCTTGAGGTCCGTGCCGCCCACCGATACGAGATGCGCATCGTCTGCCGGCCAGGACTCGGACGAGCCCCTCTTCGTCCACGTGGAGTTGTCGCCGGATGCGGCGAAGAAATTCTGTCCCTGCGCCGCCATCTTCTCGAAGTAAGGGTCGAGCGTGGTCGGGTCCGCCGGTGTCCAGCCCCAGGAACAACCGATTGTCGTGGGCAGCGGGCTGTGCGTCGTCATGGCGCTGATGATCGCCGTGTCCGTCGACCCGATATACATCACCAGACTTGCCAGCCCCGGCGCCATCCCGAGGGACTGGGTCATATCGAGCGTTTGTTCGGTATCGTCGCAGCCGCTCGTGGAAGCGCAGGCGGTGCTGGTTCCGTCGGTCGAGAGCAGGGTTATAGGCACCCTGTTGGTTTGGCCGACGTTCGTGAAGTAAGTCGTGAGATCGGCGAGATCGGTTCCTTCATATTCGAATAGTCCGAGGTTCTGGCCGGCGCCCGTCAGGGCCGTTCCGCCATAATAAGCGGCCCGCATGTCGCTGCCGAGGAACGAACTCGAAGGTCCCGAGCCTGTGGTGGCTTCGGGCGACACATCCTCTTCTCTGATCCCGTGAGCCTTGGCATAGTCGCTCTTCCTGGCAAACAGCGGATGCGGCAGGGCGTTGTTGTCGAGACCCGAGACATGCCACAGACTGAATGCGAGGTCTGTCGTCGGCTCCCGGTCCGCGGCGTAAAACACGCGATTCTCCGTGGGGTCCTGATAGGTCCACATATTCACATGGAAAGCAAGCTCGACGGCCGACACAGGCCCCTCGACCTGCACATCCATGCCATCTCGCGTGCCGCCTGTCACCTTGAAACCGTAATTCGTCACCAGACGAATCACCGCGTCATAATCCTGTTGGGAAGGGCCGAACCTCGCGGTGAACTCCGGTACCGTAAGGAAATGCCGGTAAACGGGGCTGGCAGGGTTGTAGACCTCGCTGAGAAAACTGTTCAAGCCTGCCCGGTCGCTCAACGGCAGAACAACGTCGAGGCGCATAATCCGGTCTGACGGAAGCCGGTTCAGGCGCTGCGCCTCACCGCGGCCGACCGCATCCCGCACGTGAGTGGTCATCATCGAACCTGCCTGCGCGGTGCTCACCGCTGTGCTCAATGCGAGCCACGCCATCGCCAACGTCGTGAGCCCTTGTAATGTTTTTCGAATCATGAAGTCTCCTGGGAACCTAGTGTCCTTAGAGCATTGTAGCCGACGCGGGATCAAAATCAATACATCGATTGGACATAGACTATCTTTCGATGACGAATCGAATCGAAAAGCCAGCGGCAAACACGGAATGGCTGAAAAAGGTTGAGCTTTACGAAAGGCTGGTGGCTACGAATCCGCGCGTTGAGCGCAAGGGCGCGGCGGTGCCGTACACCTCTTTGAACGGCCACATGTTCAGTTACGTCACCAAAGAGGGAAAGCTCGCGTTGCGCCTGCCCGCCCCCGACCGGGAAGCGTTCCTCAGGAAGTACGGGGCAAAACTGTGCGCCGCGTATGGCGTCGTTCAGCCTGAGTACGTCGAGGTTCCCGACTCGCTGCTTTCCGCAACGAAAGAGCTGAAGAAGTTCTTCGACAGCAGTTACAATTACGTCGGTTCGCTCAAACCGAAGCCTGCCACAAAGAAAAAGCCTGCCACAAAGACAAAGAAAGCCTGATCCTGGAAGCCACCCGGCGCCTCCGCTCTCAGGTACCATTTGATTGAACGCAATGAAAAGAAACTGGCAGCGCCTGACGATCTGCGCGGCGATTGCGGCTGCGAGCGTCATCGTCACCCTGCTGCTCTCCAACGTCCGGGTCTTTCAGATTCTGGACCTGAAGGCCCAGGACGCGCACTTCGTCCTCCGCGGCAAGGTTCCCACCCGCGATATCGTCATCATCGGCATCGATTCCAAGGCGTTGAACAAGTTCCCGGATTTGACCTCCTTCTGGCAACCGTATTACGCGGACGCCATTCGCGGATCGGCCAATGCCGGCGCAAAGGTATTCGTGCTCGACGTCTTCCAGGCCATTCCGGTCACAAAATACGAGCCCGGCAACGATTCCGTTCTGGCCCAGGCCTTTGCCGAGGCTTCGCCGAAAATGCCGGTGATAACCGCCTTCGTTCCATCCACGGCCGATCAGAAAGAAGCCGCGTTCGCCGTACCGCTGAACATGATGTCCTCGGCGTTCGGCACGGCGGCGATGGCGAACCTGACCGTCGACAGCGACGATTTCGTCCGCAGGCAGGAACTGATTGAGGCGCCCCATCCCGGCGAGGCCGTCGCTATGCTCACCCGCTGTATGCCGCTGCGCGCCGCCGAGAAGTTCTTCGCCAAAGATGCGCAGCTCCGCAACGGGCAGCTTTACCTCGGGGACAATGAGATTCCGACCGACGGCCAGCGCACCATGACCATCAATTTCGCCGGCCCGGCCGATACTTTTCCACGCGTCTCTTTGCTCGACTTCGTCACCGCCGTCCGATCGGGCAACCAGGCGCAGCTCGAAAAGTGGGTAAAAGGCAAAATCGTCCTGCTGGGTCCGGACGATGGAGTCAACGACACCCACGCCACGCCCTTCTTCACAGCCTTCGGGTCAACCGATAAATGGATGACGCCCGGCATCGAGATTCACGCCAACACGCTGCGAACGCTCCTCACCGGCGATTATCTGAAGCCGGTGCCCGCATGGGTCCGGTTGCTGGCGCTCGCTCTCACCGCCGCCGCCACGTGGCCGTCATGACCTCTTTCGCCGGAACGCAGATGGGCCTGTTTTCCGTTCTGGTACTGGTACTGGCGCTGCTCGCCACGCACATTTTCTTCCGGGCCGGATGGCTGCTTTCCAGCATGCGAGATGATGCTGGTCTTCGTCTGGCGCTTTGATCGGCGGCGTGGTTTACCGTTTCGCTACCGCGGAGCGAAAGAGCAGTTTCTTCAAGAGCGCGGTAGCCCTTTTCGTGGGCAAACAGGTCGCGCAATCGCTCGAAAAAGATCAGAAAATCGGCCTTACCGGCAAGCGCGAAATGGTCACCATTCTGTTCTCCGATATCCGTGGATTCACCGCTTTCTGCGAATCCAAAGATCCTGCGGAAGTGGTTGATCTGTTAAACGTTTACATGGCGACCATGTGTTCGATCATCGTCCAGCATGGCGGCCACGTGAACAAGTTCATCGGCGACGGAATTCTCGCGGTTTTTTCGGACGACGACGAAGGTGCCAGCCCGGGCGATCACGGCCTGCGTTGCCGTCCGATGCGCCATCGACATGGTGAACGCGCCCGGCCAGTTCAAGACCGGTACCGGGCTTCATTCGGGCGAAGTCGTCATCGGAAACGTCGGGTCGTCTGACAAAATGGAGTTTACGGTCCTCGGCGACACCGTGAATCTGGCTTCGCGCCTCGAAAGCCTGAATAAGGAACATAAGACGAAATTGCTGCTGAGCGAGGCCACCTTTGAAATGATCGGGGGGGCAATCGACACCGTGTATCTGGGAGCAGTCCCGGTGAGAGGTAAAACGCGTACCCATGAAGCTCTATACCGCGAAATCGCTCATGCCGGAGCCCATGCCGGAAAAGGCTGTCGGAATCTTCTGAAACGCAGGAAGCCACGGTGGCAGGGAGTCTATCTTGAACGAAATGACAGGAAAACGGATCTTGCTGGCGGGATTTATCGCCGTTCTGGCGTTTGGCGCGGCCGCGGCCCGGGCCGCCGATTCGAAGGAAGAGCCGGTTGGCCTGATCCTTTCCGCTCCCGGCGGCAAAGTGACCCGCGCCGGACACGGAGACGCCGCTTGCCGCGCGCTCGGGGGACATTCTGTTCTCCGGCGATGCGCTGAAAGCGATCGGATCCCCGGCCAGCTTCCTTTATTGCCCGGGGAAATCGTCGCAGACGCTCGACGATGGCGGCGAAGTTCTTCTCGACGCGAAGCAGCTGAAAGTGAAGACCGGCAAACTCGACCCGCCGAAGCCCGTCAACGCGTGCTTCCTTCCGCAACTTGTGCGCGTGGCCGTCGCGAGCCAGCAGCATTACGGCGTCAGCATGACGCGCGGCCTGGCAAAGCCGGAAGGCGACGTGATCGCGGTCGATCAACTGGCCGCCAGCCGTCCGGACGCAGATCGAGCCTTTTGAAAACGCCTTGCGCGCGAACCCGTCCGACGTGTCGGCGCTGGTCGAGGAAGCCGCTGTCTTCGATCAGAATCATCTCGACGCCAATGCCCTCGCCGCGTATCGCAGCATCGTCGACGGCATGGACCGACGCCGTCTGGGTGCGCGGCCGCATCTTCGAACTCGAAGAATCGCTGGCCACGCAGGCTGCGCTGAAAGCCGCCGAGATCTCGCCCGACGCGAAAACGTATGCGCTCATGATCGGCATCTCGAAATACCAGAAACTACCGCAAGGAGCTTTGGCTGCAGTACGCCGACGCCGACGCCAAGACGTTCAGCCAGCATCTCGCGAGCGTGCGCGGCGGCGGCGTTCCGGCGGACCAGATGGTCGTTCTTACCGATGAACAGGCCACCACGGCGGCTATTCGCAACGCCTTCCAGACATTCCTGAAGAATCGCGCGGGCAAGAAAGACACGATCTTCATCCTGATCGCGGGTCACGGCACGCGTGGATACCCGCGGCGCATACATCATGACCTATGACAGCGATCCGCAGGATCTTTCCGCGACCGCTCTGCCGATGGCCGAGATTCAGATCGCTGGTGGATGACGAATTGTCGAAAGTGGGCCGCGTCGTGCTGATGGCCGACTGTTGCCGCGCCGCCACCATCGGCAATCTGAAAACCGGCGCCGTCGGCAGCGCCGTGGAAAAGCTGGGCGAAGCGCAGGGCGAGATGCTGGGACTGATGGCTTCCCGTCCGAAAGAGCTTTCGGTGGAAGGCCCTCAGTTCGGCGGCGGCCACGGCGCGTTCACTTAGTCGCTTCTGAAGGGTCTGGAGGGTCTGGCCGACCACAACGACGATCAGTGCTGTCACCGCCGGCGAACTGATCGACTACGTCCGCGACAACGTTCCGAAGCTGACCGGCAACAAACAGCATCCGCGCGATTTCGGCAATATGGAAAACGCGACGAAGCTCTCCGATCTCAGCAAGCAGGGCATCACCCTGGCGCGCTTCACGAGTCTCTACGATTCCCGCAATGGCGGGCCGCTGTTCCTCGCCGGGCCTCAGCAGGCGGCGCTCTCCGGCCAGGCGCAGCAGGATGTGGATGCCTTCCAGGCCGCCGTTCAGCGCCAGACGGATACTGCCCGAACGAAGCCGAACAGCGCCTGGGCTCTGATTGCCGAAGCTGCGCGCCGAACTGAACCCCGAGCAGATGTTCCTGCAGGAGAATGCGCTCCGCGTCGCGCTGGAAGATCAGGCCCAGCAGGTGCTGTTGCGCTATCTCGCCGGCGATCAGTCTCCGCAGACGAAGACCGAATTCGACGCCGGGTCGCAAGTACATGGAAGCGGCCATGCACGCTCACGCCCGAATCGCTTTATCTCGAAGGGCCGCGATTCGTTCTTCAAAGGCCGCGGGCTTCTTTTCGACAAGCAATACGGCCAGGCGGCGAATCTTCTCGAACAATCCGTCCGCATCGATCCCGGCGAGGCTTACGGCTACAACGCGCTGGGCATTGCTTATCTCGAGCAGGCCGACTTCGCGAAGGCGCTTCCCGCGTTCCGCGATGCGGCGCAGAAGCGCCCCAACTGGTCTTATCCGCTCCACAATCTGGCGCTCGCTTACGTAGAAGCGGGCGATTATCAGAACGCCATCCGCAGCTATCAGCAGGCGATGAAGCTGACGCCGCAATTCAGCTATCTGCCGTACAATCTGGGTCTCGTCTATCAGCGCATGAATCAGCGGCGCGAAGCGGAAACGGCCTATCGCCGCGCCATGGCGCTGGCGCCCGATTCCGCCGAGCCCCTGAACGCGCTCGGTTCGCTCAAGGCGTCGGAAGGCAAATCGGCCGAGGCGGAGAAGTTTTATCGCGACGCGCTGCAGAAGAACCCGGCGCTCCTCGCGGCGCGCCATAATCTGGGCGTTTTGCTGGCCGGCATCAAGGGCCGCCAGAACGAAGCCATCGACGCGTGGAAACAGAATCTCGCCGCCAGCCCCGATTATCTGGCGTCGCGCTTGAGCCTCGCCGAACTGCTGGCTCAAACCGGAGACACGGCCGGGGCAATCGAGCAATACGTGTACGTAATCGGAGCGAAGCCGGAATACGTTGCCGCCCGCATGGCGCTGGCCGGCCTGTATCTGAAAGCGAACCAGCCCGGGCCTGCGCGTTGAACAGCTGCGGGCCGCGGCGAAGCTGGATGCGCAGAATGCCTCGCTCCAGGAGCAGATCGGCGATGCTGAAAAGGCCCTGAACCACCCCGACGCCGCGCGCGAAGCATACGCCAACGCATTGAAACTTCAGATCGAGAAAGGCGACCGCAAACGAATCCGCGCTAAGATGGCATTCTGAATGGATGGCGCTCAGGTACGGGTCAAATTCTGGGGCGTACGCGGTTCCACGCCCACGCCGCAGATTGAGAACCTCAAGTTTGGCGGCAACACTCCGTGCATCGAGGTTCGTAATGGCGCGGACGAGTGCGTGATCTTCGATGCCGGCAGCGGCATCCGGGCACTCGGCCAGACGCTCATGCAGGAAGCGGCCGGCGCGCCCATCAACGCCAAGATATTTTTCACCCATTTCCATTGGGACCACATTCAGGGCATCCCGTTTTTCGCGCCTCTCTACGGGCCTAAGAACCATATCTCCGTTCATCTCCGGATCGACCGGCCGGCCGCTTGCAGGAAACGCTCGAAGGGCAGATGGCGAAGCCCTATTTTCCGATCGATTTCGGCCAGGTCGCCGCCAAGCGCGACTTTCACCAGATCGAGAACGGCGGGTGCATCAAGGTGGGCGATATGACCATCCGCCCTTTTCCGCTGAACCATCCGCAGGGCGCTTCGGGTTATCGCATCGAGTGCAAGGGCGTGGTGATCGTCTACGCCACTGATTACGAGCACGGAGTGAGGGAATCCGACGCCACGCTCTGCGAATACGCGCAGAACGCCGACATCCTGATCTGCGACGCGCAATATACCCCGGCCGAGTACGAAACCCACAGGGGATGGGGGCACAGCACCTGGCAGAACGCCGTGCTGCTCGCCCGCGAAGCACGCGCGGAGCATCTGATGCTCTTCCACCACGACCCGTCGCACGACGATCAGACGATGATGCAGATCGCCCAAAGCGCGCGCATGCAGTTCGAGAACACGACCGGGGCTTGGGAAGGCTTCGTAGCCGCGCTCTAAAGTTCAAGGCTCCCTGAACCCGCCCGAAGGCGCGGGACGCAGCTACACTTCGGCCTCAAAGTGGGGCAGGTTGGCAACCTGCGGCCGATTGGTAATCGGCCCGGAGGTGCACCACGAAAACTGCTCAGGCGGGGCTACCGGCCTGCTTGTACGGGGTCCATTTCAATGTATCGGGCGATTCGGTCAGGCTCTAGGCCGATTTGGTGGATATGCGGCAAGCCTGCGGTTATGGAGTGCGCGACAAGACCTCAGCAGGCCGGTTCCGGAGTTTTCTCAGGAAAACAGCAGTGGCCGATTTCCAATAGGACGCAACGTGGTCTTGAAAATGTAGAAACTCCAGGCGCGACGGCAAGTCGTGTGTACTTCAGAGACACCACACTACGCGTTTTCCAGCACGCTGTGGCGCCGGCCGAACAGAAGATAAATCACCAGCCCGATAATCAGCCACACGAAGAACCGTAGCCACGTCACCAGCGGCAGCCCGGCCATCAACAGAACGCAGCACGCAATGGAAAGAATCGGTACCAGCGGGACCAGCGGCGTCCGGAATCCCCGCGGGCGTTCCGGTTGCTTCTTCCGCAGCACGATCACGGCCGCCGAAACCACGATGAACGCGAACAGCGTCCCGATGTTCGAGAGTTCCGCGAAAGTGTCGATATCCCAGATTCCTGCCGGAATGCCGACCACGAGTCCGGCAATCCAGGTGCTGATGTGCGGCGTCTGGAAAACGCGGTGGACGCGCGAGAAAATCTTCGGCAGCAAGCCGTCGCGCGACATGGCGAACCAGATTCGCGCCTGCCCGTACTGGTAGACGAGCAGCGATGAGATCATCCCCATCAGAGCGCCGAAAGTGACCACGAGTCGCAGCCTGTTGTAGCCCAGAGCCTTCAGCGCGTCGGCGACAGGCGAGTCCGTGTTCAGCGTTTCGTAGTGCGCGATCCCCGTCAGCACGAGCGCCACCGAGCCGTAAAGAATGGTGCACACGATCAGAGTCGCGATGATGCCGAACGGCATATCGCGCTGCGGCCTCTTGCACTCCTCCGCCGCGGTCGAGACCGAATCGAAGCCGATGTAGGTGAAGAAGACGATCGAAGCGCCGGTCAGCACGCCGGGAAAGCCATGCGGCGCGAAAGGCTTCCAGTAACCGGGGTGTATGGCGCGGGCCGCGCCCAGACAGAAGATCAGGATCGCCGCGATTTTGATCAGCACCATTATCGCGTTGGCGCGTGCGCCTTCTCTCACGCCCATCACCAGCACCCACGTCACGGCCATGGTAATCAGCAGCGCGGGGATGTTGAATACGCCGGCAGGCTGGCCCATCGCGGGAAACATCGGGTAGGCGATGGTCGCGGGCAAATGGACGCCCAGGAGGTTGTCGCCGAGATCTTGCAGATAGGCGGAGAACCCCACCGCGACTGACATGTTCGAAACCGCGTACTCGAGGATGAGATCCCAGCCGATGATCCATGCCACCAGTTCGCCCAGGATCGCATAAGCGTACGTGTATGCGCTTCCCGCGATCGGAATCATCGACGCCAGTTCCGCATAGCAGAGGCCGGCGAACAGGCACGCAATCGCCACGAGTAGGAACGAAAGCGTGATGGCGGGCCCGGCGCCGGGCCGGCCCATCATGGAACCCGCATGCGATCCGTTGATCGCGAGATCGATCACCGTCGCGTGGAGCACGGATTCGATCTTCTCCACCTTCCCCGCCGCCGCGGTTCCGGTGAGAGTGAAGATGCCCGAACCGATGACGGCGCCGATCCCAAGCGCGGTCAGGCTCCACGGACCCAGCGATTTTCGCAGCTGCCGGTCGGGGTGTTCCGATTCGGCGATCAGCGCATCGATACTGCGGGTCCGGAAGAAGCTGCCCAAATCAGGAACCTGCGTGCATCAGCGTTTGCGCTGGCCCTGGGTAACGCGCCGGATCTTCTTCTTCATCGAGCCGCGTGCCACGCTGGCCGCGCGCTTCGCCTTCGCCGGCGCTTTCTTGCGCGCCGCGCGCTTCAGCTTTTTTCGCTCTTCGGGTTTCTCCAGGCTCTTTGTATTCATCTTGTGTTTTGGTCAGGCTTTCTTGAGTCCTGCGTATTTCTCCACTAATTTTTTCATCCCGTAGCGCTGGAAAATGACGGTGATTTTCGCCTCATCGCCCTCGCCCTCGCGCCGGACGATCGTTCCGGTGCCGTATTTAGGATGCTCTACTACTGTACCTGTTCGTGCCGGATGCTTCGGGGCCGGCGGCGCTTTGGGCAGGGAAGTACGAGCCGGAATGTCCTCCGAACAGGCCTCGCTGCGGCGATGGAACGGCTGCTGCGGCCTGCGGCGGCGATGGCGCGGGCGACCTTGGAACGGCGGCCGCGGGCGCCGGCCGCACCGGCACGTTCACGCCGCGTTCCTTGAAAAACTGCGCCACATTTTCAACCGAATTGATTGTCTTGCCGGTGTAGAGATTCTGCCGCGCGTCCTGCCGCACCTGCCAGCGGTCCGCAGTGAGATCCACCTGCGGCACATCGTCGTCCTCGGCCACTCCCAGGGTGATGACAAGGTTCGAAGGAATCTCCTTCAGGAACCGCGACGCCATGGTCCGCTCCTGCTCGCCGCCGCCGAAGCGCCTGCGGTACCGGGCCCAGCTCAGCACCAGCCGCTTTTCCGCGCGCGTCATGCCCACGTAGCAGAGCCGCCGTTCTTCTTCCATCGCCGCTTCGCTCAGCAGCGAGCGGCTATGCGGGAAGAGCCCGTCTTCCATCCCCGCCATGAACACCACGGGAAACTCCAGACCCTTGGCGTTGTGGATGGTCATCAGCGTGATCTGCGAGGCTTCGTCGAGCGCATCGGATTGCGCCACCAGCGCCGCGTGGTCGAGGAAGTCGCGAACCGTCTCGCCGCGCTCAACCGCTTCCGCGGCGGCGTTCATCAATTCGTTCAGGTTCTCGATTCGCGCCTGCGATTCGGGCGTGTTCTCCTGCTCGAGCATTCTGCGATAGCCCGTTCGCTCCTCGATAAACGCCAGCGCTTCGTTCAACGGCTTCGCCGCAACGCGCCTCGGCCAGTTCGTCCATCATGTTGCGGAACGCGGCCATGGCGGAGTGCGCGCGCGTGCCGAACTGATTTTCCTTGAGCATGCGCCCGATCGCTTCCCACAGCCCCAGGCCGTTCTCCGCCGCAAACTTCTCCGCCTGCTCCACCGTGGTGCGCCCGATGCCGCGCGCGGGAACGTTGATGATGCGCTGCAGGCTGATCGAATCCTCCGCCGACTGAGCCAGTTTCAGGTACGCGATGATGTCTTTCACTTCGGCGCGCTGGTAGTAACTGATGCCGCCCACCACGTTGTACTTGCGGTTGTAGCGGCGCAGCGCTTCTTCAATCTGGCGCGATTGCGAATTCGTGCGGTAGAGAACCGCCACGCGCCGGTCCGGGATGCTGTCGCAGAATTTTCTCGATGGTGTCGGCGATGAAGAGCGCCTCGTTCTCGGCGTCGTAGGCGGCGTAAACGCTGAGCATGTCGCCTTCGTCGGATTCCGTCCAGAGCCACTTGCCTTTGCGCTCTTTGTTGTTCGCAACTACGGCGCTGGCGGCTTCGAGAATGTTCTTCGTCGAGCGGTAATTCTGCTCCAGGCGGATGGTCTTCGCGCTCGGGATAATCCTTCTCGAAATCGAGAATGTTGCGGATATCGGCGCCGCGCCAGCTGTAGATCGACTGGTCTTCATCGCCCACCACGCAGACGTTGTCATGGCTCTGCGTGAGCAGGCGCATCAACTCATACTGGCTGCGGTTGGTGTCCTGATACTCGTCGATCATGATGTAGCTCAACCGGCGATTCCAGGCGTTCCGCGTATCGGCATCGTGATACAGCAGGCGGACGCTTTCGAGCAGCAGATCGTCGAAATCGAGCGCGTTGGCCTGACGCAGAGCCTTTTCGTACTCCTCATAGACGGCGGCGACCTTCGTAACGCGCGGGTCGGCCGATTCGCTGTACATCTCCTGCGGGGTCTTCTTTACGCTCTTCGCCTGGCTGATCTGGGAAAGCGTGGCGCGGTAGGGCATCGCCTTTTCGTCGAGACCCATTCGCTTGTAAGCCGCCTTGATGATCGAGAGCTGGTCTTCGTCGTCGTAGATGGAAAACGTTCGGGTGAAGCCGGGGCGGATGGAAGCGAGCGCGTCGCCATCGCGGCGCAGCAGCCGCACGCAGAATGAGTGGAATGTCGAGATGAGCGGCGGCGTCTCGAGCGCCAGCTCTTCAAGCAGCGATGCCACGCGCGACCGCATTTCTCCCGCCGCTTTGTTGGTGAAGGTCACCGCGAGCACTGCCGAAGGCGGCACATGATTCGCGCTGATCAGATGCGAAATCCGGTGCGTGATGACGCGCGTCTTGCCGCTGCCCGCGCCGGCGAGAATCAGCACCGGGCCTTCGGTGGTGGCCACAGCCTCACGTTGTTGGGGATTGAGCCCGGAGAGAAAGTCCACTACTAAACTAGTTTAAACAAGATGCCTTTCCAACGACTCGCTTCGCTCCATGATTTGCCGCCGGGCTCCCTGCTCGAGATTGTTCGCGGCGACGACGTTTATGCGCTCTGCAACGTGGCGGGCGAGGTGCGCGCGATGGCGGGCGTGTGCCCTCATAATGGTGGCCCGCTCGGTCAGGGCGTGCTCAACGGTTCGATCGTGACGTGCCCCTGGCACGCCTGGGAGTTCGATTCCGCGACCGGCGTCTGCCTGTTCAGCGATGCGCTCCGCGTTCCCGTCTACCCGGCGCGCGTGGAAGACGGCGAAATTCTGGTGGACATTGCCTGAGCTTCCCGAAGTCGAGACGGTGGTCCGTTCGTTGCGGCCGGCGATTGTCGGCCAGCGCATTCTCAATGCCGAGTTCCGGCAATTGCGCGTGCTGCGCGGGTCTCCGCTGGCGACCGTGAAAGCGCTGGTGGGCCGCCGCATCGATGCGATCGAGCGCTACGGCAAATTCATCGCGATCCGCCTCGACCGCGGCTATCTGGTGGTGCATCTCGGCATGACCGGCAAGCTGCTCATCGACGCGGAGCAGACAAAGTGGACCCACGCGATTTTCACCCTTGACCGGGGCATGCTGCATTATGACGATCAGCGCCAGTTCGGCCGAATCGAGTATGGTGTGCAGTTGCCGGAACGGGTGGCCGCGCTGGGACCGGAGCCTCTCGAGATCCCGCTGTCTGACTTCGCGGCAAGGTTGAAAGCGCGAAAGTCTCCGATCAAGGCGGTGCTGTTAAATCAGGCTGTGGTGCGCGGAGTGGGGAATATTTACGCGGATGAAGCGCTGTTTCGCGCCGGAGTTCATCCAAAGCGAGCGGCCGATTCGCTGAAAAAGGACCGGGTCGAGCGTGTTTACCATGCCATGCGGGAAGTGCTTGCCGAAGCGATTGAAAGCCGAGGCTCGTCGGTTTCAAATTACGTCGATGCGGAGGGCCGGAAGGGGAGTTTCCAGCTGGCGCATCGGGTTTACCGGCGCACGGGGAAACCCTGTGTCAATTGCGGAGCGGAGATCAAGCGCATTCTAGTTGCCCAGCGCGGGACGCATTTCTGCCCGAAGTGCCAGCGCTGACGTCGTTTTCTCGTCCTATGCGCCGTTTTGGCGAGGCAGATGTTCGGATGAACGAACGCTGCGATAGTGCGGGCTTCCTGTTTAACCTGCGCCGTGAATTCGGACTTCGAAACCTTGACCGGTACGTCTCGGTCCAGTTCCATATCACGGGCCTTCCAGATATCTCCCCCGCCTTCGCCCAGCTTCGAGAGGAACTGGTATCGGTCGCCGGACTTGTCGCCGGAATTGAGGTCCATCTCAGTCTGCTGGGGCTTCAATCAGTGTATTTGAATGCCATAATTGGCGTTTCCTCGGCATCCCGGCTCAATTAAGCCCATTGAACGCAGTAGCCGTTACCCGAACTGTCCCATTGTCCCCGGAGCGTCGTAGAATGAAGGAGAAATGACTTCGCGTTATAAAGTCGCTTTGCTTGCTTCCGAAGAAGGTTTCGCCGTTTCATGTCCCGGATTGCCTGGTTGTTGGTCCCAGGGTGCGACTGAGGCCGAGGCGCTGGATAACATTCGGGACGCCATCCGGGAATATGTCGCGGCAGCGACGGAATCGCTCCGGGAATCGAACATGCGAGAAGTGGAAGTCTCGGTCTGACCAGTGCCGAAGCTCTCGGGCGTACCGCACCTGCGCGCGGTACGAACTCTTGAGAAAGCGGGGTTTACGGTGGCGCGGGAAGGCTCCAGGCACATCGTGATGTCGAAAGGCGGGGTTATGGTAACAATCCCGCGCCACGATCCGGTTAATGCATACACCATGGGCGGCATTATTCGGGATGCGGGCATGACCGTGGAAGAATTCCGGAAGCTACTGTGAATATCCGAGCAGGCCAGACCTGAACCTTGAGATGAAACCGGCGCTGGGCTCGGATAGGGATTGAGTAACCGGCCACTCAGAAGTACACGCGTACCTCGGAAGCAAGGAAACCCGTTCATTACCTCGGGATCGCTGGCCGAACTTCTTCTTGTCGAGGGTAAGCTTCGGGACGTTCTGGCGCTCTGACCCCGAGACAAGGCGCCGCACGTCATTCCCGGCCCTGCGCCGCGTGTCGTGATGGGTCCTCTGCGCAACGCCTGTCTCCGGCCCCCGGATCGACGGAAAATACCGCTATACTCTCATAAACCGGAAACGATCCGGTGAAGGAGAGATGCATGTTTCCCGAACCGCCGCCGAGCCTTCGCGTCAGGTCCCTTGTCGCGCTGGCGTTGTGCGTCACATCGTTGCTGACCGTAACGGCCCGTGCGCAATCGAAAGCCCCAGGTCTCGTCGGTGCCTGGCGCCTGACGGAGCTGAAAAGAGCCGGCCCCAACGCCGAAACGCTGAAAAACCCGCAGGGGCTCCTCATCTTCACGGGCAAACACTGGAGCCGCATGTACGTCGATTCCGACCAGCCGCGCGCTGAAATTCGAGACCTGAAGAAAGCCGACGCTGCCGAGATCATCGCCTCATGGGGATCTTTCGTCGCGGCCTCAGGCACCTATGAATTATCGGGTGACACCCTGACAAGTCATGCGTTGATTGCCAAGAATCCAGGTGTGATGGCTTCGGGAAATCTTGCCGTCTTCACGTTCAGGATCGAGGGAAACACGCTCACGATGACCGACGTCCGGAACGCCACCGGGCCCGTTGCGAATCCGAGGACGTTCACCTATGTCAGGCTTGAGTGAAAGGCCGGATGCCAACTGCCCGGACATCGAGCGACGGACCCCGCGTTCACGGGGGCGCCGGTGCGACCACCTGACTTGCTGTTCTCTTACGTTTCCGGCCCCCGCATGAATCCTGTGAATCACCTGCGGTGGACTGCAGCGTTTCTTCGGTGCGCAGCGTTATTTTCCGCAGCGGCACCCGCTTAGATCAACGGATTCCGGCGGGCGGTATGCCAGAAATGGATGACCTCAACGCACTCGCGAAAATCATCGATGCGGTAATAGATCCGAACCGGCGTGTGGATGACGGAACGAACATCAGGTCGCTGCATCGAGACAACCCCGATATGAGGAAAAGTGCCGAGAAGGTCCACATGGTTGAGAAGGGCGTCGCAAAACCGCGCAGCAGCGTCCTTGTTATCACGCGAAATATAGTCAAAGATTTCGAAGAAATCGTCCCATGCGCGCGGGGAAACGATTACTTTGAACACCGTCTGGTAAGTTCCTGACGGAGTTCTTCCAGCGGAATCCCCTGCCCACCATCGAGTTGGGCAATCCCATCGTCAATGGCACGAAGAGTGGGCGCATCTTCCGCGGCGATCAATTCAGGAACGGGATGGTCGATGCTTAACTCGATCATGGCCTCAGCATTCAGTATAGTGAATTCGATCAGCCCAATACAGCCACCGGCCCGCGCTCTTACGGATCTGTGCAGGGTAGGAACCAGCGACCGGCTGTTCGTCCACAATCCGGGTTGAGCCGGGATATCCTGCCCGCTGCTGACCGGGATGAATCGTCCTCAAGAAGGCGGCGCCCGACTACAGCTATCGGGTCGGGGCCGGCTTTTCAGGCGGGATGTTCTGCCCGTTCAACTCGCCGCTTATTTCTTCAGCCCGCCGGTCCAGTTCGTCACCACGGTCAGCGGCCGGCCGGGTCCCGCCCACACAGGAATGCGCCACGCGTTAAAATAGACCGCTTGAGCGGCACCCCTCTTTTCCCGTACGAATTCCGCACCGCGCGGCCGCCGCGGCCCGCTCTACTGCCATCAGGAGTTTCTCGATAAGCTCGACGGCCGGCGGAATGAACCGGTCGGCAAGCGCGCGGCGCTCCTCATGCAGCGCATGGCGGTGGATATCGCGCGGCTGCATTACAAGGGCGCAAGCGGCGTGAATCGCGGGTGGCGGCGCTCCCGGCTGGGCGGCGGGTCCGGGTCGCACTTTTACGCCTGGTGGGCTCCGGCCGGCTCCGCTCCGCTCAAACGGAGCCACGGGTTTCGGGGCTCAAGCCCGAAGCGGTTTTCCTGCGCGACATCCGCCACCACGACGATCACACGCCTTTGCCGCCGGGCGATCCCGGCGAATGACTATCTGCCGATGAGCGTGCCGGATCTTCGGAGCGGCGAATACGCGCCGGCGCCCTGGACCCAGCCGCAGCTCCGCTTCGCGCGCAGCCGCGGGCCGCGCAAGGATGCTCAAAGGACATCCGGGATCGGGCAAGACAACGGCTCTCCTGCACGCGGCCGACGAATCGCAGGCCGAACGCGTCTTGTACCTGACATTTTCGCCGGGATCTCGCGGCTCTGGCGCGCGATTATTTCGACCGTTTCTGCTCTGACGCCCGGACCTTTACCGTGCAGACATATCCCGACTGGCTGCAGCAGGTGGCGGGGCGCGGGGCAGGCGAGAGTGGTCTGACTCTGGAGAACGCGCGCGCGCAGTTCCGGCGCGATCTGGTCAATCACCAGCGCTCTCTCGGCGCCTGGTCGAACGACCTCGACGCGCTGCACGACGAAATGCACGCGCATCTGGTGGGCGCCGCGCGTTCCGGAAAAGTCGGGGAGGTTTCCCGCCGCCGAGCGCCTGCGGCTTCCCGACGGCGGCCTACCGCGCCCAGCGCGGCCGCTATCTCGGGCCGGCCGCCGACAGCGTTCTCGAAGCCGCGCACCGCCTGGAGCGGATGGGAGACGCGCCGCTCGCGGACCGCTATTTTCCGGATCTGGCGCTGGCTTGGAGGGCGGCCCAGCGCGCTTGACCTCGCGGGCGCACGCGATCGATTCATCGATCCTCGGTTACGGCTGCATCGCCGTCGATGAAGTGCAGGACCTGACGCCTCTCGAGGTGTTTACCGTCATCGCGCTCGCGCGTCTGCAATAACTCGGCGAACCGGCAGACGGCGCTGCTGCTGGCCGGCGACGAAGCGCAGACCGTGCGCGCCACGGATTTCGAATGGGCCTGGCTGAACGACATGCTGCACGATTCCATGGGCCCGCCGCAGGAGTTCAAACTGCCGGTGAATCTGCGCAGTCCCGCGCCGCATCGCCGATCTGGTCAACCGCGCCTGGGATCTCTACGATTACCTGCACAAACAGGACCGGCCCTCCGGGAGCGGCTACGCCGAAATCGACGACGATTCGCCGGATGAGGTTCTGTACGCCGCCGTCCGCGAGAGCGAGCTGCCGGAGCTTCTGACGGAATTCTCCGCGCGCGAAGGTCTGGCCATGATTGCCTTCGATACGGCGGGCATTCCGAAACAAGCTCTTCCCTCGGTGCTCTCGCCCGCCGAGGCCAAAGGCCTGGACTTTCATTCCGTGTGCCTGCTGAACGGCGGCGCGCTGCTGCGCCGTATTGCGGACCCGCGAGCCGCCGGAGCGGCCAGTGTCCTGGGCAAGACGGCTGGCGATCGATCAGCTCAGGGTGGCTCTGTCGAGGCCCACCGAGCGCCTGATCTGGGTCGACGTTGCGCCTGATCCCGAGACGGTCCGCGAAGTCGGCGAAATGCTTCGCATGCGCGGGGAGAGCGGCTCTCCTGCCCATGACGCTGGAGGCTTTGCTGCGCGACGCTTCGCGGAAGAAGAACTGGATGTGGAGGAGAGCATCCAGCGCTGCCAGAAGGACGCGCGCCAGTTCGTCGACGTGAAGCCCGATCTGGCGTGGTCGCGCGCGCAGCAGGCGGTGGCCCTGCTCGGGCTCCAGGGGATGCGCTCACGGTCGCGGACCCGGCGGCGCGCGCCGAGGCCTATCTGGCGCTGGCCGAAGTGTGTTTTCAGCTGGCCTTCCGCGGCAAGACGCCTCTCCGCTGAGCTCGGCCGTCCGGACCTTTACGCCCAGGCCGCCGAGGCGGCCCGTGAGCGCTAATCAATTCGGCCTGGCGAACGCACATTCGGGCGATCGGTGCGGCGGAGCGAGCTCACGGCCCGGAACGTCTCGAACAGGATCGCGTCGATGATTCAGTCGGTCTCCGACGCGCGGAAGGAATTGCCGTCCTGGCTATCGTCGAAATCGCGCCGCGGGCGGACTCGTGGGTGGCCGAGCTGGATCGCCATATCGATGCTGGCGACAATGCGCTGACTCGCGAACCTGATACTCCCGCCGTTCTTCGATGCGCTGGGGCTGCCGGATGCCCAGGCGCGCAAGGATCGTCTGGCGCAGCGCGCCGTCCGGATCCTGATGAAAGGGCGGAAATACGTCCCACGCGCTGGAGGATCCTGGAGCGTCTGCCGCAGACCGAGGCCAACGCGGAAGATTGGCGGCTGAGTGCTATGAGGAATCGGGCCAGTTCGCGCAGGCGGCGGCCGACTTATCTCGAGCTGGGCGAGAAGGAGAAGGCTCTGCGCTGTTTCCGCTCGGTGCCGGATTTCGACGCGGCGCTCGGCCTCGTGCGGGAGATGGAGAGCGCATCCGGCGCGGGCATCGCTGGAATGGCTGGCCGAACTCAACACCATGCTTGGCCGGCGTCCGGATAACTTCAACCGCGTGATGACGCCGCCGGAAAAGAAACTTCTGGAGGCCATGCTGGAACGGGGACTGGGCGTTCAGCGCAAGAAAGCGGCCCCGAAAAAGGCGGCAGTAAAAAAGCCGGCAACGGTAAAAAAGCCCGCGGTGAAGAAATCGCCGATCCCGAAACGCCCGGCGGGAAAACGCGACCAGGACGTTTTCTGACCGCGCCCGTGACGAGGATCGCAGCAGTCCTGCGACGAAAAAAAAGGGATACTGAAAACAGATGCAATCGGGATTAATCAAAGTCACGCTCGGCCTGGCGCTCGCCGCCACAGCAGCCTTCGCCCAGCCAAAACCGGCCTTTGAAGTGGCCACCATCAAACCATCCCCGCCGATGGACATTGCCAAACTCGCGGCCGCGCTGCAAGCCGGTGGAAAGATGCCCATCGGAGCAAATGTAGAGAACCTCCGCGCGGAATACATGTACCTCGATCTGAAGTCCCTGATAAGTCTCGCCTACGGCGTGAGACCCTACCAGATCACCGGACCCGACTGGATGACCGCCACGCATTTCGACATCGTCGCCAGGATGCCCGAAGGGTCAAAGAAAGAGGACGCTCCCAAAATGCTGCAAGCGCTTCTCGAAGAGCGCTTCAAACTGACCACGCATCGCGGCAGCGCCGAGCACCCGGTGCTGGCGCTGCTGGTCGGCAAGGGTGGGCCGAAGCTGAAGGCGTCAACCGGGACGCCGCTAGCCATCGACGAGAGCGCGCCCCTGAAGCCGGGCGAGTTGAAAATGGACGGTTCCGACGGTCCCGTTCGCGTCAAGGTCGACATGACCACGGGAAGCTCGGTTATCGATATGGGGCTCAAGGGCAAAATGGCGTACAGGATGGACCCCGCCACCCAGTCGCTTCACCTGGACTTCAGCATGGTAACGATGGACGGCTTTGCGGATCTGACCACGCAGTTGTTTACGCAGCTGGGTGGAACCGGGGGCCGGCAGGTGGTGGATATGACCGGGATCAAGGGCAACTACGATGCAACGGTGCAACTCTCGCTCGTGGACATGATAGCCATGGTCAGAGCCGCGGGCGCGGATATTCCGGGCGCGCCAGGCGGGGCCGGTGGGCCGGGCAACATACCGGTGGCGCCGGATCCCGGCGGCGGGGGAGGCACCTCCCTGGCGGACGCCGTCCAATCGATGGGACTCAAGCTGGAGTCTCGCAAAGCGACGGTGGATCAGTTGTTCGTCGACCACCTGGAGAAGACACCGACCGAAAACTGAGCGGCTTCGCGCAAATTCCGGCGCAACTGCGCGATCTTACGCAGGGCCGTCCGGAATCGGCCTTCGGACCTGATGCGCCGGATCGAAGCACTGGCGCGGCTTCAGAATCGCGCCAGGCCTCGGTGCGTTTGGCCTCAGTCCTGCTCCCTCGTACCCGGAGACAAATTAGACCATGTCAACACTCCTCGTTGAGGTAAAACCCCGAATCGAGACACCCTTCCATCACGTGTATGGAAATTTCATTGGCGGAACCTGGATTCCTCCAGTAGCCGGTCGTTATTTTGACAACATTTCGCCTGTCGATGGCCGCCTGCTCTGCCGCATCCCCCGCTCCGATGGCGCCGACGTGGAAGCTGCCCTTGACGCTGCCCATGCCGCCAAAGACAAATGGGCCTCGGTCACCCCGGCCGAGAGAGCGAACATCCTCAATCGGATTGCGCAGCGCATCGAGGATAATCTCGATCTCCTGGCCGTCGCGGAAACCTGGGATAACGGCAAGCCCATCCGCGAAACGAAGAACGCGGACATACCGCTCGCTATGGACCATTTTCGGTATTTTGCCGGTTGCGTGCGCGCACGGGAAGGCTCCATTTCTCAAATCGACGCCACAACCGTGGCATACCACTTCCACGAACCGCTGGGAGTTGTCGGCCAGATCATTCCCTGGAATTTCCCGATCCTGATGGCGGTCTGGAAACTGGCTCCGGCCCTGGCCGCGGGTAACTGCGTCGTGCTGAAACCAGCTGAGCAGACGCCCGCCAGTATTCTTGTCCTCGCGGAACTGATCGCCGATCTGCTTCCCCCCGGCGTCTTGAACATTGTGAATGGATTCGGGTTTGAGGCGGGCAAAGCCCTGGCCTCCAGTCCGCGCATTGCCAAAATCGCTTTCACCGGGGAGACCGGAACCGGCCGGCTCATCATGCAATACGCCAGCCAGAACCTGATTCCCGTCACGCTGGAGCTTGGCGGCAAGTCTCCGAACATATTTTTCGACGACGTGGCAGCCGAGGACGATGCGTTCCTCGATAAAGCGATCGAAGGCTTCCTCATGTTTGCCTTCAACCAGGGCGAAGTCTGCACCTGTCCCAGCCGCGCGTTGATCCAGGAAAGCATCTACGACCGTTTCATGGAACGCGCCCTCGTGCGCCTCGCCGCTATACGGCAGGGCGACCCTCTCGATCCCTCGACGATGATCGGCGCCCAGGCGTCGGACGAGCAACAGAAGAAGATTCTGAAGTACATCGAAATCGGAAAGCAGGAAGGCGCGGAATTGCTGGCAGGCGGCGAAGCGGCCGCGCTGCCCGGAGATCTTGCGAACGGCTTCTATATCCAGCCCACCATATTCCGCGGCAATAACAAAATGCGGATCTTCCAGGAAGAAATCTTTGGACCGGTTCTGGCTGTAACCACGTTCCGCGACGAGGCCGAGGCCCTCGCCATCGCCAACGATACGCGATACGGGTTGGGTGCGGGCGTCTGGAGCCGCGACGCCAACCGTTGCTATCGCCTCGGACGGCAAATCCAGGCGGGCCGGGTCTGGGTCAACTGCTATCACCTGTATCCCGCTCACGCTGCCTTCGGCGGCTACAAGGAGTCGGGTTTTGGCCGTGAAAACCACAAAATGATGCTGGATCATTACCAGCAAACCAAGAACGTGCTGGTCAGCTACAGCCCGCAAAAGCTGGGCTTCTTTTAAGGATCTGCAGGCAAGGAGAAATATATGGGAAAAGCAAAGACAATGAAGGCCGCGGTCGTGCGCGCATTCGGCAAACCGCTGGTGATTGAAGAGCTGCCGGTCCCGGAGCCGAAGGCAAACGAGATTCTGCTAAAGATGGAGTCCACCGGTGTCTGCCACACCGACCTTCATGCCGTGGAAGGCGACTGGCCGATCAAGCCAAACCCGCCCTTCGTGCCAGGCCACGAAGGTGTGGGTTATGTTGTCGCCGCCGGCAGAGACGTAAGGAACGTAAAGGAAGGCGACCTCGTCGGCACGCCGTGGCTCTACTCCGCCTGCGGACAGTGTGAACATTGTCTGGCTGGATGGGAGACCCTGTGTGAGCGACAGCAGAACGGCGGCTACTCCGTAAACGGGAGTTTCGCCGAGTACGCCATCGCCGATCCAGGCTACGTAGCCCATGTCCCGCAAGGCGTAGACCTGATCGCGATTGCTCCGATTCTTTGTGCCGGCGTTACCGTCTATAAGGGACTGAAGATGACCGAAGCCCGGCCGGGAAACTGGGTTGTAATCTCCGGCGTGGGCGGCTTGGGGCATCTGGCTGTCCAGTATGCGAAAGCAATGGGCTTGAATGTGGTGGCCATCAATGTGGATGACGCCAAGCTGGCTTTTGCGCGAAGCCTGGGGGCGGCGATCACCGTCAACGCGCTCACCGCGGACCCGGTCGCCGTAGTGAAGAAAGAAATCGGCGGTGCGCACGGCGTTCTGGTCACCGCCGTTTCCCGGAAGGCGTTCGCGCAGGGTGTCGGGTTGCTGCGTCGTGGAGGCACGATGGTGTTGAACGGCCTTCCTCCCGGCGACTTCCCCATCTCGATCTTCGACGTAGTTCTGAACGGAACCACGATCCGCGGATCGATCGTCGGAACACGGCTTGACCTGAAGGAGAGCCTTGAATTCGCCACCGCCGGCAAGGTCAAGGCGATTGTGAAAGCCGAGCCGATCGAAAACATCAACGATATCTTCGACCGTATGCGTACTGGGCGGATCGAAGGGAGAATTGTCGTTGACTATCACATGCACGCGGCTCACGTAGCCCACGAGGATATTGAGAGCCTCGTCGGGGTATAAGCCCGAGGCCATTTGTTCCGCTGGCACGCCGAATCCTGGCGCCCTCCCTCTTGGGCGGCGCCAGCGCGCGGCGCGCCAGACAAATCGTCTGCGCCAGCTTCATTTATAGAAATCGCGGTCCCAGGCGTGACGGCGCAGCACTTCCAGCGTCGCCGGAGGCAGCGGGCCCTGCCCGGACGCCATCACGTTACCCTCCACACTGGCAATTGACCTCATGCCCGGGATCACTGTCGATACCGCCGGATGTGACAGGCAGAACCGTATCGCGACTTCCGGCAGATGACTCGCGTCTTCCAGTTCCAGATCGTGAACCAGCGCGGCCACATGCTCGGCCACCTGTTTCTTTCTGTCGCCGCGAAAGTACGAGTTGCGGAAATCGCCGTCCGGGAAAGTCGTGCTTTCGGTGATGCGCCCGGTCAGCGCGCCTTCATCCAAAGGCACGCGGGCCAGCACTCCGATATTGTGTTTGACGCAGGCGGGAAACAGCTTTCGCTCCGGCGACTGATCGAAGATGTTGTAGATCACCTGAACGGCGTCGATCAATCCGGATTCGACGATCCCGAGCGCGCTTTCGGGCTGGTGGTCGTTGATCGAAATGCCGAACGCGCGCACTTTGCCCTGAGCTTTCAGATCTTCGAATGCCCGCGGGACGTCATCGCCGCCCAGCCACTCGGGATTCCAGACGTGAAGCTGCAGCAGATCGATGCGCTCAAGCCGCAGGTTGCGGAGGCTCTCTTCCGCGCAGCTCACGATGTAGTCGCGCGGAAACGCCTCTTTCAGCCCGATGCCCGGCGGAGCGGGCCAGAGCCGGTTCTTCGGCGGCACTTTGGTCGCCAGATAAACCGGTTTCTCCTCTTCGGTAATCACCCGGCCCACCAGTTCCTCGCTGTGTCCGTCGCCATACACGAGCGCCGTGTCGATGAGGTTCACGCCGTGCCCGATCGCGCGGTGCAGCGCCGCCAGCGACTCCTTGTCGGAAGCGCCGATCCACATGCTCCCGCCGATGCCCCACGCGCCGTATCCGATCTCACTGACTTCGAAATTCGTCCTGCCCAGTTTTCGATACTTCATCCGGTCTGATTATAAAGTTAGACTCTAATCAGAGATGCCCATGCGCAGGCTATTGTTTGTCCTGTTGGTATTCGTCCTTACACTTTCGGCCGCCAACTTCAAGCTGTATCTCAAAGATGGCGGCTACCAGTTGGTTCGTGAATATCACGGTCGAAGGCGACCGCGTGAAGTATTACAGCATCGACCGCAGCGACTGGGAAGAGATTCCGGCCGATCTGGTCGATCTGAAGCGGACCGAGGCCGAGGAGGGCGCGCGCAAAAGCGCGCTCGAAGTCGAGCAGAAGCTGGAGGACGAGGAAAAGGCCGCCGCGCGCGAGACCCGCCAGGAGATTCTCAAGATCCCGCGCGACCCCGGAGCCTACCGGCTGGAAGACGGCCAGCTCCGCGTCTTCAAGGCCGCTGAGGCGTCGGTGCACAATGCCAAGGGGCGCAATTTGTTGCGGGCCTATCGGTCCCGGTGATTTCGGGCAAGGCAACGCTCGAAATTCCCGGTGAGCACGCAAGCGAAGTCGTGAAAGACACCAGCCCGGAGTTTTTCCTTCAGCTCTCTGAGATGGAAAGTTTCGGCATCGTCAGGTTGACGCCGCAAAAGGGAGTGCGCATCGTCGAGCACATCACGGTCGCTGCCCGTGATGAAGGAGAGCGAAGAGACGCGCGACAAGGTCGAGGTCTTCTCGAAACAGCTCTCCGAAAACGGGCTCTACAAGATCTGGCCGCAGGACCCGCTGCCGAAGGGCGAGTACGCGGTCGTCGAATACACCGAAGGCAAGGTCAACACACAGGTCTGGGACTTTCGCATCGAATAGGCGAAACTCTTAAATGATGCATCACGATCAGCAGGAAGCCGGTGCGCGTTCGCCGCGTCGATGAGTGCCAGTCCGTGCACGAGATTTTTGAACATTGCCTGCCTGCGTTCGGAGGCGCGATTCTGCGCCGTGTTTACACGATTCTGGATCGCGCGATTGCGCATGAAGTGCCCGCTCACGATCTCGATCGCCGGTCCCGTGACGGTCTCGGGCCAGCATCAGGCGTGGCTGATCCCGCTGCTCGAAACCGGCTGGGTGGCGTATCTCAGCACCACCGACGCCGTCTGCTATCACGACGGCCATCGCAGCCTCAACGAGCACACCGACAGATCCCATCTATGAAGTTCCGATCTTCGGCGACGATGGCAAACTGCGCGATGACGGCGTGATTCGCGTGACCGACATGGGGTTCGACGAAGCGGTGCTGCTCGATCAGGACAAGTTCCTGACGGCCGTTCTGGCGCGGCCGGAATTTCAGAAGAAGATGACCGGCACGGAGCTGCGCTACCGGCTGGGCGCTTACTATGCCGGCAGCAGGAACAGCGCAATCGGGTCGCACCCAGGGTTGCTTTCGACATGCAACCGGCTGGGCATTCCCATCTTCGTCGGCGCGCCGGCCGATGGCAGCGTTTTTCTGAATTCGATGAAGCTCTGGGCGATGAAGCAGGCGGGGTTGATTCCGGATTATGCCTTCGATCTGGATCTTCACGCCGAGGTGTTCGAAGCCTGCGCCTATCACTACTGGGGATTGTTCGAGAGCGATGCGAAAGCCATGGCCACTCTGATTCTGGGCGGCGGCGTGCCGAAGAATTACAATCTGCAGCCCGAGCCGGCGCTGGGGCAGGTACTGGGCCTGCCCAATGTGCGCGGCTATGAGTTCGATGTGCAGATCACGACCGCGCCGGTCACCGATGGGTCGCTTTCGTCATGCCCTCCGGCCGAGGCCGTCACCTGGGGGAAGGTGGATAAGGAAACATATCAGCAATCGACGGAAAGCCTGCCCGCCGATTACTCGATGATGATGCCGTTCATCGTGAAGGCGCTGATGGAAAAGCATGGCGCGCGCGAGCCGCTCCGGTTGTATGAGAAGCGGGCGGGGCTGGTTGAGGCGCTGCGAGGGGCCGTGCGGGAAAACGGCGAGTGGCTGATGGAATCCCTGCACTACCCGCTCGCTTACCCGGTAACGACGGCCTGATCGGCCCTCCGGCGCGAAGCCGCCGAACCCGGCGTTTTCTGCGGGCGGGTTATCATCATCGGAGGTGCTCACCAACCTCCGAATCAAGAACTTTAAGCGGCTTGAAGATGTCGAGATCGAGCTTGGCAAGACCGTAGTTTTCATAGGACCCAACAATTCGGGAAAAACGACGGCCTTGCAGGCATTGGCTCTGTGGGAGATCGGCCTTCGGAGGTGGGTGGAAAAGCGCTCCGCCAAGGACACACCAGAGAAACGGCCGGGAGTGACAATCAACCGTAGGGATTTGATTGCGGTACCCGTCCCCGACGCGAATCTTCTCTGGAAAGACTTGCATGTGCGTGCCATTCAGAAGGGGAACGGCAAACAAGAGACCAAAAACATCCGGATCGATATTGTAGTTTCTGGCGTGACCGGCGGCAGTCAGTGGGAATGCGGATTTGAGTTCGACTATGCAAATCAGGAGTCGTTTTATTGCCGGCCACTACGGATGAACGACGAGCCAGGACCATCGCGCATGCCGGTCCCGGAAGTTGCAGCACCGGTCAGGATCGCTTTTCTGCCCCCTATGTCTGGAATGGCAGCTACTGAGGATCGACTTCAGGAAGGGGCCATCAACGTCCGAATTGGCGAAGGCCGTACAGCTGAAGTGCTCCGGAATCTTTGTTTTCAGATTCACTCCGACAGCGACCAGACAAGTTGGAAATTATTGGTCAGACAGATCGAAAACCTGTTTGGAGTAACGTTGAACCCGCCGGAGTTTATCAAGGAACGGGGTCAGATCACAATGTCCTACGAGGAGGCGGGCACGAAGTTGGACCTCGTGTCCTCGGGCCGCGGCCTCCAACAGACGCTGTTGTTGCTCGCCCATTTGTACACCCATCCGGGGACCGTGCTGTTGCTCGATGAGCCGGACGCTCATCTTGAGATCCTTCGCCAACGTCAGATCTATCAGATTCTTACTAATACTGCGGACTCCCAAGGGTGCCAGGTGATCGCTGCGAGCCATTCGGAGGTACTGCTGAATGAAGCGGCCGACCGCGACATCGTGGTGGCGTTTGTCGGAAAACCACACCGAATTGACGATCGCCGGAGTCAGGTGCTCAAGTCTCTGCGGGCGATCGGCTTCGATCAGTATTATCAGGCGGAACAGAAGGGATGGGTCCTGTACCTGGAGGGTTCAACCGACCTTGCAGTCCTTCAGGCATTTGCGAAAAGCCTGGATCATCCCGCACAGGAGGTGCTGGAACAGCCATTTGTGCATTACGTCGCGAATCAACCACCCAAGGCAAAGGATCATTTCTTCGGATTGAGGGAAGCCAAACCGGATCTGGTCGGAATAGCCGTCTACGATTCAATCCCGATGGACTTGGACGAGCATGGCCCGCTCTGTGAGCTGAAGTG
Source organism: Terriglobia bacterium (assembly GCA_963764845.1). Lineage (GTDB taxonomy): Bacteria > Acidobacteriota > Terriglobia > Bryobacterales > Bryobacteraceae > BOG-234. Next base: position 786,722 of record CAVXUE010000006.1, read on the forward strand.
GTCGCAGCGGGAAATCGAAAACTACCTTTGCTATCCCGAGACGCTCCTCGCATTCGCCGACCAACTTGAAGGGGTGCCCGGCCCTCTTTTTGTGTCCCCACTGCGAGATAAGCAAAGGGGAGCTATGCAAGAGTCCATAGAAGAGGTCGCGGCGGCACTGAGAGTCTTGGGCCGACCGGACCCGTTCGGCTCGGACGTTAAGGCTAGCGATGAGTTCCTCGGACCGGTCTTTCGGAGTTATTTCGAGAAATTAGGGCTAAGAAACATGATGCAAAAAACTGACTATCACGGTCTCGCTCATTTGGTCCCGAGAGATAAAATCGATCCTGAAATTGGGGTGAAGCTTGATCGTATCGTCGCCGTGTCTGCCCGAGCGAATCCATTGAAATAAGCTCGTGCGCGCCTTGCCTGGGCAAGATCGCTCCCGATACGGGGATCTGGGAAGTGTACTCCGTGCTCTGGGCGTATTGGTCTTGGCAACATCGAAATGCCAACATCACATCGATAAGACATCTGATCGGTTTCCTCCCGGAACCGTGATCGGCTCTCCTCCGGAGTGACCGATCGGCCTTTCAGCGGAATCCTGATCGGCCACGCTTTACTCGACGCGCACGCCTTTCCAGAACGCAACACCGCCCTGCACCTGACTCGCCGCGGGAAGCGGCGCGGCGTAATACCAGGCCGCGCCCGGATTGCGCTTGTCGCCGATCACGACATCGTAATAGTTGGCCACGCCTTTCCACCCGCAGACCGTGGTCTGATCCACCGGCTGCATGAATTCCATCCGCACCGAGTCGGCCGGAAAGTAATGATTGCCTTCAACGATCTCGCAGTTGTCGCTCTCGGCGAGCACGGTTCCTTCCCAGATTGCTTTAGCCATTCAATTCTCCGTCGGCGTTTTCCTCGCCTCATCCACTACGATCACATCGAGCGGCGCTTTGCGCAACTCCAGCCTGAGTCCCACCTTCTGGAGGGCGTCGGAGAGAGAGGTGATGGAGTAGCCGTCGAGCGCCCGCAGCGCCTGGGGCGGCAGCGTCGCGCCCGCATTAACCGCCACGCGAATGAGCATCGGCTGGTAGTCCTCGGGGTTGATGTCAAATTCGAGATCGTATTTACCCTTGAGCCCGGTCATGTCGACAACCGGCCGATCCGCAAAGCGCTCGATGGCCGTGGCGAGTTGTCCCATCGTCAGCTTCCTCGCTTCGAACCGATTAGGCACGAACGTCCAGGACGCGCCGTTGCCCAGGTTCGTGTTGATGCCGGCCTCCGATCCGGCTGCTGCGACATTGACCGCCTGCGGGGCGCCACTCGCGTCCTCATCGGGCAGAAGCCTCAACTTCAAAGGGCCCTTACCCGCAACGAGCGCATAGACCTGAAATTCTCGTTTCTCGCGATGAAATTTGAGCTGGAACCGCTCGGCCAGCAGCGACTGAAGCATCCCCGGAACCTGCGCCTGCGTATCTCCGGCCGGAATCGTTGCGGCGATATCGAACCGATCCGAACCGATCCAGTCGGGCCCGAAAATCTGCGACACCTTCATGCCGTAGGCCCTTCCCAGGTAGTCCTTAAGGGTGAGGGCGGAAATCCGAACCTGCGCTCCATCAACGTGCAACCCGATACTCATCTGCCCCTGTGGCCCGGCGATCGTTGCGGACGGCCGAATCGAAGCGACTTCGAATTCAGGGAGCGGCGAAGACTGGGTGAACGCCAGCGACGCGGCGGTCGCAGCGAGAATGATGGCTCTGGTAGCGCTCATGCTTCCGTATACGGCGCTCGCCGGAAATAGTTCGGTGAAGTGCTCAGTTCAGGAAATAAGTCCGATACAACGTGTCGCGCTGTTTCGGCACAAAACCCGCGTCCCGGATCATACGCCGCAGTTCTTCCTCGGTGGCCTGATGATGCGTCCCTGCCGCCGAGACCACGTTCTCTTCGATCATGACGCTGCCCACGTCGTTGCCGCCGAAGCGAAGCCCCAGCTGGCAGATCTTGAGACCGGGCGTAACCCACGAACTCTGGATGTTGTCGACGTTATCCAGATAGAGGCGGGAGATCGCCAGCGTCTTCAGATATTCGACGGACGTCGCCTCTTCCTTGATGAACCGCCCGAGCGACGTCAGTTCGCGCTGGAAGGCCCAGGGGATGAACGCCGTGAACCCGCCGGTGTCTTCCTGAATCTGCCGCACGATGTCGAAATGATTCATGAGCTGATCCACAGTCTCGCCGCAGCCGAACATCATGGTCGCGGTGGTCCGCATGCCCAACGAATGCGCGGTGCGATGCACATCGATCCATTCCTGGGTGCCGCACTTCAGCCGGCTGATGCGATGGCGCACCGCGTCGTCCAGAATCTCCGCGCCGCCGCCCGGAATGGAATCGAGGCCCGCATCGCGCAGACGCGCGATCGTATCGCGCAGCGACAGGCCGCTCACTTCGGCGATGTTCGTGATCTCGGGCGCGGAAAAACAGTGGCACCAGATGTTGAACTTCGCTTTGATCGCACGCAGCAGATTCTCGTACCACTCGATCTTGAGGTCGGGATGCAGCCCGCCCTGGAACAGGATGCCCGTGCCGCCCAGATCGATGGTCTCCTGAATCTTTTCGAAGATCGCTTCGTTGGGCAGGATGTAGCCTTCTTTGGAGCCCATCGGGCGGTAGAACGCGCAGAAGCTGCAATATTCGGTACAGAAGTTGGTGTAGTTGATATTGCGGTCAATGATATAGGAAACCACCCCGTCCGGATGGTGCTTGCGGCGAACCGCGTCGGCTTCCATCCCGAGCCCGATCAAATCGTCGGAATGGAACATGTCAATGGCTTCAGCGCGCGAAATCATAGCGGAACTCTTATTCTACTAGTCATGTGTCCAGCGTGGGGCAGGCCATCGTCGTCTGTGGCCTGCCTTCTCGCACGCAAGCTGTTGATCGTTCGTGGTGGCGCAGGCGGTTTCGCCTGGCGGTTTCGCCTGCGATTCCCGCCTTTTCAGCAGCCTGCAAAGCGTTTTCATAAAGCCGGAGCCCCAACCAGCCGCTTCAGGTTGCGCGCACAATCCTGTATGCCGGTCCAATACGTTTCGAGATCGATATAACCCTCATACCCGTCTTCGGCCAGAGCGTCGATCTGCCCCTGCCAGTCGATGTCGCCGTCGCCCAGCGCCGCCCACACGGGCCTGTGGCCTTCGAGTGTGCAATCCTTCGCGTGAACCAGCGCAATACGCCCCGCATCGAGCATCCGGTAGCCGGAAGGGAACGGCTCCTCGCCCGAAATGTAGGCGCTGCCCGGGTCCCACACCACCTGCAGATTGGAATGATCGATAGCGGCTAGCGCGCCCGCCATTTCCTGCGCGGTCGAGATGTTGCAGGCCCGGTCATTTTCGATCCCGATCACCAGGCCGCGTTGCCCGGCTTTATCGGCCAGGTCCTGCAGAATATCGACCACGCGTTCGAACGCCGTTTCGGGCTGTGCCGCGCGCGCTCCGGAAAAGACCCGCACGATTTTCGCGCCCGCGAGGTTCGCGATGTCGAACGCCCGATCGGCCTGATGCGACTGCGTCTTCCACTCCTCCAGACTGCATTTGAGAAGGGGTGAAGCGATGGCGACAACATCGAGCTGATTTTCCCGCACGGCTTCGAGCGCCCGATCCAGTTCCTCCCGCGAAACATCGAGAACGCTCTGGCCCTTGATGGTTCGCAGTTCGGCGCCATCGAATCCCAGCTTGCGTATTGCGGGCGCGGCAACAGCCACATCCGGCGAGAAAACATCCGTAACGGCGCCCAGGGGGCAGCGTTGCATTACAGCCGCATCCGTTCCAGCTTGCGATAGAGTGTCTTCCGCTCGATGCCCAGTATGGCGGCGGCCCGGCTCTTGTTGCCTCCCGTTGCCGCCAGCACGCGGCGGATCTGGTCGGATTCGGTCTCGGCGAGGGTTTCGCCGGCCGCTCCGCCACGGGACATGGCATCGATCGCATCCTCCACTGCCTCGCTGTCGATGCGATCGTTCGGCGTGAGAATCGTGAGGCGCTCGATCAGATGCTGCAGCTGCCGCACGTTGCCTGGCCAGGTGAAATCCTTCAGCGCTTTCAATCCGGATTCGGTCAGCTTCACGCTCGCGGTTATAGCGCTCGTTGTATTTGTGCAGGAAGTGCTGCGTCAGCAGCGGAATGTCGCTGCGGCGCTCGCGCAGACGGCGGCAGTGTGAGCCGCACCACGTTCAGCCGGAACCAGAGGTCTTCGCGGAACTTGCCATCCTCCACCATTTTCTGCAGATCGCGATTCGTCGCCACCACCACCCGCACATCCACTTTCTTCTCGCGCGACGATCCCACCGCGCGAATTTCCCGTTCCTGCAGGAAGCGCAGCAGCTTCACCTGAAAGGCGGCGTCGATATCGCCGATCTCGTCCAGAAAGACCGTGCCCTTGTTCGCCGCTTCGAATACGCCGATGCGGTCGCGGTCGGCGCCGGTGAACGCGCCCTTCATCGCGCCGAACAATTCGCTCTCGATCAGCGCCGAGGGAATGGATGCGCAATCCACCGGCACGAACGGCTGCGCCGCGCGCTTGCTGAAGCGGTGAATCATGCGCGCGACCAGTTCCTTGCCGCTGCCGGTTTCGCCTTCGATCACGACCGTCGCGTCGGTGGGCGCCACGCGCGAGACGGTCTTGTAGATTTCCACCATCCCCGGCGAGCTGCCGATCATCTCCGTCTCCGGCAGCTCTTCGGCTTCCGCTTCTTTGTCATCGCCGTTGTCCTTGTGCAGCGCGCGCCGCACGGCTTCGAGCAGCGTGTCGAGCTCGAACGGCTTGGCCAGATAATCGAACGCGCCGTTCTGTGTCGCCGCCATCACGGTTTCCATCGATCCGCGCGCGGTCATCAGAATCACGGGGCATTCGTGGTTCTGCTTCTTCGCCGCCATCAGCACGTCGATGCCGGTGCGATCGTCGATATAGATATCCGAAATCACCAGCGGATACTCGGCGATTCCCCAGCCGCGCCAGAGCGTCGTGGGTGTTGCCGACAGCGTCGATCTCGAAACCCTCCAGCTCGAGGAACGTGACGATGGTCGTGCGGACGCTCGCATCGTCCTCCACCAGCAGAATCGGTTCGCTCATGGTCTGTTCAGGCTCTCTTCAGGGTCAGGGTGAATTTCGAACCTTTACCCGGTTCCGATTCCACCTCGATCGTGCCGCCATGCTCGTTGACGATCTGCTTCACGATCGAGAGCCCGATCCCCGTTCCCGCTTCGCCCGATTTCTCGGCTTTTTTGGTGCGATAGAATTTTTCGAAAATCCGTCCCACTTCCTTCTGATCCATGCCGATTCCCTGGTCCTCCACCGATACCCGCACGCGCCCTCCTCTATCATCTTCTCCATAAACCGTGACCCGCGTTTGGGGCGGCGAATATTTGACGGCGTTCGTCAGCAGATTATAGACCGCATACTCCATCAGTTCGAGATCGCCGATCAGCTCGTCCGCGGGCAGGTTCAGGATCGCGATTTCGATCTGTTTATGATCCGCCAAAGGCCGGGCCCGGGTTGCGCAGCGTTCCACAAGGTCTCGCAGCGGGAAGCGTTCCTGCCTGATTTCCGTTCCGTTTTCGGAAAGGCGTTCCAGGCTGAGGAATGTCGAAATCATGCGCGCCAGCCGCTTCGATTCGGCGTTGATCAGGTCCGCCATCTGCTTCCGTTTCGCTTCCGGCATGGAGCCGTAGCGGCCGATCAGTTCGCTCGACCCCTGAATCGCGGTCAGCGGCGTGCGCATTTCGTGGGTGACGAACTGTATGGTCTGCTGGTAGCGGCTTTTCTCGTTCTCCGCGTGAGCCAGTTCCGGCGAACCAGCAGATGCCGCCAGGCCGCGCCGGCGGCTGTCGCGAGCACCACCGCCGCCGTCGCCGGCATCCATGGCCACACAACGGAGTGCGTGAACGCGATTGCCGGCAGAAGCTGCGCCGCAAGCAGAATCAGCCAGCGTCAGAACGTTGGCGATCCAGCCTGAAGTGAGCGCATATGCCAGGGCCGCGCCGATCGCGAAAAGAAAGGTCACCGCCACCACGGTCCGCAGCGGCACGTCCACCAGAAACATCTGCCGCGCCAGCGTCTCGTAAGCGTTGGCGTGCATCTCGACGCCGGGCATGATTTCGCCGTTTGAATAAGGCGTCATCCAGCGATCGGTGGTAGCCGTCTGCGCGGTGACGCCGGCGAACACCACCTTGCCCGCGAAACGGGAGGCCATCGGCGGAGTCCTGTCCAGTTCGTCGATGCTCACCTGCGGAATTCTTCCCATTATCGCCAGCGGCGCGTAACGGATGCGCATGACCCGGCCTTCGCGCTCGTTCGCCGGGATTCGCACGGAACCCACGCTGAGGTCGTCCGGGGATTCAACGATGTCCCGGTCTTCCACCACGCGAAACGCTTCGAGCGCGAGCGTCCAGCGCCTGTCGTGCCCCGCGATCTTCTCCAGCGGCAGATCGCGGCTCACCGCGTCGAACTTGTCCGGATCGGCGTGAACTTCCCCCACCGCCGCGGCATACTTCCGGAAGCGCGGAATCGGGTCCTCCCACTGGCTGCCATCCGGCTGCATGTCGCTCGAGAGAATCAGATTATGAGTGCGCTGGAAGACGGCTTCCAGCGCGTCATCCGCGGCTCCGGGTTCGGGAAGAATGATGTCGACCACCACGGCAGAGGGACGTGCCGGCAGAATGTGATCGAGGCCATCCGCCAGCGCCGCGCGTATCCCGGTCAGCCCGCCGTATCGGGTCAGCGTGCGGTTGTCGATCGCCAGAACGATCGTGGAAGGCTGCCACGGAGCCGGCGGTTCCAGCCGAAAGAGAAAGTCGTAACCGTACTGGTCGATCTGGTGCCCGAATGCGCTCCAGTCGATTCCGAGCGCCGCCACCGCCGAGGTAAGCACCAGCGCCGCCGGAATCAGGGTTAAGGCGAAACCCGGAAATCGCGGGCTAGTTCCGCTGCGCCAGCGCACGTTCGATTTCATCGGGGTCGGTGGGCAACGCGCCGCTCAACACCTTCGCGCCCGTTTCGGTCACAAGGATGATGTCTTCGATGCGCACCCCGATGTTCTCCTCGGGTATGTAGACGCCGGGCTCGATCGTAATCACCATGCCCGCTTTCAGCGGCGCGGTCGCGTCGAAAGCGTCATGCACGTCCAGACCCACGTCATGCGACAGGCCATGCGTGAAGTATTGCCCCAGCGGTTGCCCGTGCAGGTCTTTGCCGTGCGTGTTGATGTAATCGTAAGCGATCTTATACAGGCTGTCGGGCGTCGTTCTCCCGAATGTCATGCCAGGCTTCACCGCGGCGATCGCGGCTCGCTGCGCCCCCAGCACCACCTCGTAGATCTCGCGCTGTCTCGGAGTGAATTTGCCGCTCACCGGAATGGTGCGGGTGATATCGCTCGCGTAGTTATCGCATTCGGCGGCCACGTCCATCACCGTGATTTCGCCGGCATCCATGCGGCGCGAATTGCGCGAATAATGAAGGGTCGATGAATTGGGGCCCGATCCCACGATGGGAGCGTAAGCGCTTCTGCGGCAGCCCTCGTTCATGTACGTTCCCACCATCAGGGCTGCGAGCTGATATTCATACTGGCCGGGTTTGATCGACTTCCACGCCGCTCGGTGCGCGTCAATCGAGGCGTCGGTGGCTTTCTGAATGCTCGCGATCTCGGCGGGAGATTTTTCCATGCGAAGACGAGCGATCGCGAGGCGCGCTTCGGCCACGCTTCGCATCGGCGCGATCTTCGCCAGCAGCGCGTTTGACGATTCGAGCGCGTAGAGGTTCGGATAGATTTCCAGCAGCCCGCGCAGTTCGGATTCGAAGCGCTCTGCCGGCATGACTGTGGCGAATCCCGTTGTGGCCGCCGCTTCGGCGTCATCCGGCCCGAGCTTGCGCCCCGTCCACTTCTCCTGGCTCGGAACTCTTTGCGGCAATAGCAGGATTTCGCGCGGAGCTTTGGCGCGCTCCTCGTAACCCGGCGAATCCTTTTCCGGCTCCGGCGTGAGAATCAGGATCGCGCCCGGCTCCTCCCATCCCGTCAGATAGAGAAAATCGGTCTGCTGATAAAAAGCGTCGTGCAGGTCGTCGCTTTCTTTATTGCCGAAAAGGACCAGAACGCCGTCCGGGATCGACTTCCGCAGGGTTGCGCGGCGCGCCGCAAAATCGGCGGACACCGCCGCCCCGAGTTGAAAAACAAGTGCGAAAAACAGCAGGAAACGCCGCAAGTCTTGAGTATAACTGCCTTTCGAACCGTGGCGTACGCACTCGTGCGTGCCGCGTCGACACTCGTGTCGACGCTTGGACTTTCTACATTCTGGGGCCATTCGGGCTTGGCAAGATGGTGGCACAGGCTTCAGCCTGTGTTTCGCAACCGACTTAGGCCTTCCCGCCGCGCAAGCGAAATAACCGCCAGCGTCCTTATATTACGCTGGTAATAAGCCCTCCCTCCATGTCTGACAATCCACTCCTTTCCGTCGCCTTTCACATCCCTTTTGACCAGGTTCGCGCCGAACATGTGGAGCCGGGCATCCGCGAATTGCTGAAGCGATCTCAGGCGCATATCGACTCGATCGTCGCCGACGACGCGCCGCGATCGTTCGATAACACCATGCTCGCGCTGGAAAACTCGACCGAGACTCTGGGTTACGCGATGGCCGTCGTCCGGCATCTGGAATCGGTCGCAACCACCCACGAGCTTCGCGCCGCGTGGAATGTAGCCGAGCCGGAAGCGAGCGCCTTCTTCTCGCAGATCCCGCTGAACGAGGGGCTCTGGAAGAAGCTGCAAAGCTATGCCTCGACCGATGAAGCGAAGTCGCTTCCTTCCACGCGGCGCCGTTTTCTCACCAAAACACTGGACTCGTTTCGCCGCGAAGGCGCCGAACTCGATCCCGCCGGCAAGAAGCGCATGGCGGAAATCGATGTCGAGCTGACGAAGGTCACCACGAAATTCTCCGAGAACGTTCTCGATTCGACGAACGCTTTCGAACTCATCGTCACAGATGAAGCAAAGCTGGCGGGACTTCCTCCCAGCGCCATCGAAGCCGCGCGCCAGAGCGCCGAATCGAAAAAATCGCCTGGATGGCGATTCACGTTGCAGGCCCCGAGCTACATTCCCGTGATGACTTATCTCGACGACCGGCAGATTCGCGAACAGATGTACCGCGCGTTTTCAACCCGCGCCACCGAGCCCGATCGCGACAATCGGCCGCTGCTCGCGCGTATTCTCGAACTGCGCCGGGAGAAAGCCCGCCTGCTCGGCTTTCCCGATTTCGCCGATTTCGTTCTGCATGACCGCATGGCCCACAAAGGCGAAACTGGCCATGAAGTTTCTGGAAGATCTCAAGGTGAAGACCGAGCCGTTTTTCGCCAAGGAAAACAGCGCGCTCGAAGCCTTTGCCGGCCAGAAGCCGAGGCCTTTGCCGGCCCAAAGCTCGAGCCTTGGGATGTCGGCTACTGGGCCGAAAAGCAGCGCCGCGCCCTCTACGATTTCGATGAGGAACAGCTTCGCCCTTACTTCCCCGCGGAGCGCGTGGTTCAGGGAATGTTCGAAATTGTCGAACGGCTTTACGGCATCCAGGTCAAGCAGCGCGACGGCGTTCCCGTGTGGCATCCCGACGTCCGCTATTACGAAGTTCACGACCGCGACGGCGCGCTGATGGGCGCGTTCTATGCCGACTGGTATCCGCGCGAATCCAAGCGCGACGGCGCCTGGATGGAGGCCTTCATCACCGGCGATTATCGTCTCCGGCCGTTTCGAACCCCACCTCGGTTGCATCTGCGGCAATCTCACTCCGCCCATCGGCGACAAACCCGCGCTTGCTGACGCATCGCGAAGTCGAGACCATTTTCCACGAGTTCGGGCACCTGCTGCATCATGTGCTGAGCCGCGTGGAAGTGCGCAGCCTCGCCGGTACCTCCGTCGCGTGGGATTTCGTCGAACTCCCCAGCCAGATCATGGAAAACTGGTGCTGGGAACGCGCCGCGCTCGACCTTTTCGCGCGCCATTATCAGACCGGCGAAACCATTCCCGAGGATCTGTACGTCAGAAGATGGTTCGCGCCCGCACCTACCGCGGCGCCAACGGCGCAGATGCGGCAGCTCGGATTCGGCTATGTCGATCTCAAACTGCATCGGGAATACGATCCGGCCCTCGATGGCGACGTGCTCACTTATGCGCGCGACATCCTGCAGCAGTTTTCGGCGGCGAAGTTCCCGGAAAACTACGCCATGATCGCGGGTTTCACGCATCTGTTTTCGAGCCCCGTCGGATATGGCGCCGGCTACTACTCCTATAAGTGGGCCGAGGTGCTGGATGCGGACGCCTTCACGCGCTTCCGCGACGAGGGAATTTTCAGCCCCGAAGTGGGCGCGGCGTTCCGCGAGCAGCATTCTTTCGAAGGGCGACAGCGAGGATCCCGCGGAATTGTACCGCAGATTCATGGGGCGCGATCCGGATCCCGAGGCGCTCCTCATACGCTCCGGATTGATATCCTGAGAGCGTTCCATGTTTCTCAAGATTCTCGCGCATCCGGTTTTCGCGAATCTCAACTTCCACATGCCGATGATTGTGGACCTCTCGCACCCGCATCGTCATGCTGACCGGCGAGAACGGTTCGGGCAAATCCACTCTGCTGCACTCCATTCACTACGCGCTGCGCGGCGAGAAGGCCGACGGCTACATCTACAAACTCGACCGCGGCGATGTGAAGAAGGGAAAGGTATTTCTTTTCGACGCCGAGCAGCACAATCCACGCATGCAGATGGATCTCTTCAAGGATCAGCCCGAAATGCTGGAGTTCCTGCAGTTGGCCAGCCACGGACAGGTGATGCTGGCCATGTTCCAGCAGAATTTTCCATCGCTCGAATACGGCACCACTCTGCTGCTCGATGAGCCCGAGATGGCGCTTTCCGTTTCCAATCAGCGACGCATCCTCAAGATGATGATGGAACTGGTGGATCAACGCGGTTTCCGCATCATCTGCGCCACGCATTCGCCGGTATTGGTGGACGCGCCCGAAACCTGCGTCATCAATCTGGACAATCACGTGAACCGGAACGTTCCCTTGGAATCGTTCGGCCTCGAAGGCGCCAGCACAATCCAATAGAGATTTCGCGGGCGATCCACGCGGCCACACGATCCGCGTTGTCATCGCCGCATTGGGAGCGCCGGCGGTCTCGCCGCCGGTACTGGCCATCGAAAATAAAGGGTCTGCCCGTGTACTTTCTGGAGAGTCGCGTTTGCTTCCGCACGTGACTATTCTGGCGGGAAAGCGGTAAATCCCAGGGGTTTGGGGACAGAGCCTCCATGAATTTTTTTGCACGCCCCGCGCTAACTCTCCCTCGCGTTTACGTATTTGACTAGTGGAGGCCGGCAGCGTTTTCACGGATGCAATCGCCGACGGAATCCGCCACACTACGTAAACTCGAGGCTACAGTTATGACGAACGCTTTTGGATCGACCATCGCCGCTTTGGCGGTATCCGGGCTCCTGCTGGCAACACAGGCGGCTGCGCAATATAAGGTGGTGCTCCCCGCATGTTGCACCAGTCCAGGGACTGTCTTCGTCCTGAATTCCCAAACCGGCCAGGTGGAACGGATACTCAGCACTGGCAGTTCGAGCGGTACCTATACCTCGGTGTCCGCCATGGCCACGTTGAAAAGCGGCGTGCTGGCTGTTCTCAACGACGTTGAAGGATCGGAAGGCTTGACTACCTCGGTTTCCCTCGTAAATCCCAGTACAGGGGCGCTGAACGGAACTCTGGCGATTGCCGGGTTTCCTTGGGGCATTGCTGTCAATCCGCAATCCGGCGTGCTTTACGCCGGATACACCGGCGGAGGCGGGTCTTTCATCGAGGAAATCAATCCCTCGACTCTGGCGGTAATCAAGACAGTCGCTGTCGGCGCCGGCAGCACAATCGTTGTCTCGCCCGATGGCAAGCGGATCTACATCCCGGGATACGGCAGTCTCGGGGTCGGCGTTTACTCGGCGTCCACGCTGGCGCAGATCGGGAACATAGCAGGGCCGGACCTGGTGGTTGGCCTCTCGCCCGACAGCAGGACTCTGTATGCGGCGTCGGACAGCGCCGGTGCGCCATCGAACAGTGTGTTCGTGGTGAACACGGAGACCCTGACCATCTCTGCGACGGTGTCGCTCGGAAATTTTGGAAGCCTGGCCGGCGGCGGCTTAGGGCAACTGTACGGCCCAGGCGTCGTTTCCAGCGACGGCACGGCGTTATATCTTAACTTCTCGACATCCCTCGTTACTCTCAACGTGAGCCCGCTGACCACGGTAAGCACGCCGCTCCCGGCCGGGGATCTCGGCCAGCAGATCGTTACGACCCCGGGCGGGTCGATTTTCGTGAGCGTGAACAATGGTCCCGCGAGCCTGGCGCTGGTATTCGATGCGAGCGCGCAGACTTTCCCCACGCAATTTCCATTGTTTGGATTCGGCCGCATCATGGGAAACGGCAACGGCTCGCAGATTTTCCTGGCGACAGGCGGCTCGCCGCTATCGATTACCGGAGACGCCCCATCCGGGACAATCGACTACACGGCGTTGGCCGGACAGGGCGCCGGCCTTCTGTACGGCACGTACGACGCTCCGGACAATCTCCTCCTTCTGCCCGACGGTTACAACAATGTGGACGTCCTCAATGGCCCCACCTTCCACCTGGAAGGCTTTTTGCCTGTCGGAGGATGGGGTCCTGTCACGACCTACAACCACCTCGGGTACATAGGTTTCTTTCCTCCGTCCACGCCGTCGTTCTCGGGACACATCATCCAGTTCGATCCCGTGTCTCAGGCCGTCACCCGGACCATTACCGTGCCTGTCGATCCTGGCGACAATACAGGGGACTTTGTGCAGATTCAGATTGTCGGTGAGACGCTTTTCGCGCCTTACAATTTTTCTTTTACGGCCCCGGACGGCGTGGATCGGAACGCGGTTGACGATGGCATGGGCTCGGCGATGGCGGTGGTCGATACCTCCACCTTCACGCGAATCGCTTTGTATTCCCTACCGGGCTTCCTTGAGGGTTTCGCCGTACCCAGCGGTACTTCGACGGGCTATCTGTCGGTCTCGAAAGAGAATGGGGATTTTGGCGCCGAGCTGATCAAGCTTGACCTGTCGACCGGCGCCACTATCGCGACCGTGGGCATGCAGGCGGCCGGCCTCCTTCTGGTTTCGCCCGACGGGAGCACCCTGTATATCTACAACTCCGCCGAGCTCGTCGCAATCGATGTCCCGACTCTCGCGGTAAAAATTTCCGTTCCTCTGAACTGTACCGGCCTGGCGATTACGCCGGATGGAAATTACCTCTACTGTGCAACAACTTCGGCGGTCGATATTCTCTCGGCTTCAACTCTGGGTGTCCTGGGAACGATCCCCTCCGCGTCGCCCGCATTGGAGGTGGGGTCGCCGATCGTGATTGCCAAATAGTACTCAAAGTTTCGCTCGGGGCCGTAGCGCACACTCTTGCGTGCCGCGTCGACAATCGTGTCGACGCCTGCCCCCACGGGCGAAATACCCGTACGAACTACTGAAACGACCGGTTAAGTAAAACGCCTCCGGCGGAGCTCTGATGCTGGCCAACAACAAAGATGTGATGGAGGAAATGGAAAGACGCAGTGAGCCGGCGGAAAACTCAAAATAGTCTAAGGGGCACTGTGACCGGTACAGCGCAACACACCCAGGTAGGCCTTCCATGGGCCGACCGCATCACGATACTGGTGGGCCATCACGCGCGATAGCTGATGCAGATGATTGAGGTCATGAACGGCCCACGTCGTCACAAGTTCCGCCAGAGTCACCGCTCCCAGCGCTGGATGCTTGCCCCGCCGGGTCCAGTCCTCACGCTGTAAATTCAGTGCCTGAAGCGCCGCCAGATTATCCCCTCGCAGACGGGCGAAATCGTCCAGGAGTTGCTCCAGCGACTTGTCCTGATTCTCTTTCAACTGAGCGAATCGATCTATAGGATCGAATGGCCGCGCTTCACCGGTCTCCAGCACGATCCGCAACCGCGGCATCCAATCGGTCCGTTCCAGGAAGGCCAGGTGGCCGACGATGTCGAATGCGCTCCACGTATCTTTCCCTTCGTTGGAACGCACCCAGCTTGCGGGCAGCCCCGACAACAACGCACTCAGGGCAGCGGGAGTCCGGGTGAGAACTGCGACCACCTCCGCGGGGCTGAATTCCATTGCGCTTTCCATGCCTGCTTCGGATGCTCCCCGTGGCCCCTCGGATTCACCCCGGCGGCGCGGGTCAGCGTTTCTCCAGTCTGAGCTGCACCGCGCGGCGCGGTCTCAGCGTCACCAGTTGAACCGGCCGGATTTCGTCGGCCGATTCTGACGACAGCTTGTAGCGCTGTGCCACTGTCGCAAGAATCAATCGCGCCTCCATCATCGCGAACGCATTTCCGATGCAGACGCGCGGGCCGCCGCCAAACGGCAGATATGCATAACGCGGAATACGCCCTTCCCAGCCGGCTGCGAACCGCTCCGGATCGTACCGCTCCGGATCGTCGAAGAAACGCCCGTCGCGCTGAAGCGCGTAGGTATTGATTACGATAAGGCTGCCCTTCGGTACCTCATATCCGCCGATTGTGACGTCGTCGATCGGCTCCCGCCCGAACATCGGGGCCGGGGGATACAAACGCATAGCCTCTCGAATGACTATCTCGAGATAGGGCAGTTTCGCCAGATCCGCCAGCGCCGCTGTGCGCCCGGCCAGTACGCGGTCGAGTTCCTCCCGAAGTTTCGCCTCGACCTCGGGGTGCCGCGAGAGCAGATACCACGTCCACGTCAACGCGGTGGCCGTTGTCTCCTGCCCGGCCCCGAACAGGGTCATCATCTCGTCGCGCAGTTGGCGATCGGACATTCGGGCGCCGCTATCCTCATCGACAGCGGCAAGCAGCATTGAGAGCAGGTCGTCGCGGCTTTCATCCGATGCGCGCCGGATCCGGATGAAATCGCGGAGCAGCGCCTCCAGCCTGGCGAGCGCGCGCTTCTCGCGCAGGTTACGTCTGGTCGGCGCCCATGACGGGGTCGGCAGCGCCTGGCTCATGCGCTGATTGACCGCGTCGAGTCCGGCCAACATCAACTTGCCGATTTCGCCGGCATCGCCGGGCAGATCGGCGCCAAAAAGCGACTTGACCACCACGGCGAGTGTAAGCTTCCCCATCTCCGCCCCGATATCGAGCAGCTGTCCGTCGACGAACGACTCCATCATCCGCATGGAGGACGTCACCATCACGTCCGCGTACGTCTCCAGCCGGCGCTGATGGAAGGCGGGCTGCATCAACTTATGCTGTTGCCTCCAGAGCTCGCCGTCGCTTGTCAGCAACCCCTCCCCCGCGATCGGTCGCAGGGCGCTCTTCAGCAACCTCGGCTTATGGAATTTCTCCGGCTGGTCGACCAGAACCTGTCGCGTCAGATCCGGATGGTTCAACTGATAGACATGCAGAGGCCCCAGACGGTAATGTGCGATCTCACCGTAGTTCCGTGCGATCGTCAGACCGAACGCCAGGGGATCGGACGGGAAGAACGCAGGCAGCATCCGCCCGATGACCACGAGCGGGAGATGAACGCGGGGGCCGTCCGGATACTTTCGTCTCATAGGCTGCCGGAATGGGGGGCGGCATCAACCGATCCAAATGAAGTAGCTGTTCTGGTTGAAGAATTCCGTTTCCCTGAATTGTACCGGCCTGGCGTTTACGCCGGAAATGTCCCGGGTAAATCTCCCGGAGCCGGGCTTGGAGAGGGCGCGCGGCAGAACGGCTGCCCACTCTCCGAGTGGCCGACGACTCACCCGCATTGCCGCTCTCAGTCGCCGCGGATCCCTTCAGCCCTGCGCTCCGCAAAACCCATCCGCTGGCGACCGGCCGACGATAGGTGTAAAATTTTCCCTTGCTACACGTCCTTCGATCCTCGTGGGAGGAAGTAGCGTAACATGATCGATCACGGAGATTTAACGATGCGAAAACGTTCTACCTTGTTCCTTTCGTTGCTGGTCCCGGCCTTTTTAGGCCTCGGCGGATCTGCCGTCCTCAGCGCGCAGCAAAAGACTTCGACGGCCGGCGCGAAGCGCTGGTCCGATGCAGCCACCTGGCCCGATAAGAAGGTCCCGGGCAAAGACGCCGTTGTCACCATTGACAAGGACATGAACGTTGTCCTCGATGTCAGCCCGATGCCGCTGCGCAGTTTGACGATCGAAGGCAAACTGAGCTTCGCGGATAACAAAGATCTCGAACTGTCCACCGAATGGATCATGGTGCACGGGGAACTGGAAATCGGCACCGAAGCCAAACCCCACACGCGCAAGGCCACAATTACCCTCACTGACAACGTCAAAGACGAAGATATGAGTGGAACGGGTGGAACGAATGACCGCAGCGACCGCGGGATCATGCTCATGGGCGGAACCCTGAACCTGCACGGGAACCGGACGAACTCCTGGACGAAGTTGTCCAGTACCGCGGCGGCAGGCAGCAACTCGATTGAAGTCCTGAACGCCGCTGGCTGGCGGACCGGCGACATGATTGTCCTCGCATCCACGGATTTCGATCCCCACCAGGCAGAGCGGAGAACCATTGCCGCCATCCGTGGCAATACGATCACGCTCGACACGAAACTGGACTACATGCACTTCGGCAAGATCACCTTCGGCGTGGATGAACGCGGCGAAGTCGGCATGCTGTCGCGCAACATCGTCGTCCAGGCTTCGCCTGACGCAGACCAGACGCTCTTTGGCGGCCACATCATGGCGATGAACGGGAGCAGGATGTTTGTCGATGGCGTCGAGCTCAATCGCATGGGTCAGAACATGCATCTGGCCCGCTATCCGATCCATTGGCATCTGATCGGCGATGCGCAGGGGCAATACATCAAAAACTCGGCGATTCACGATACCTACAGCCGCTGCGTGACCGTGCACGGCACCAATTACCTGGACGTTGAAAACAACGTGACCTACAACAACATTGGTCACTGCTTCTTCCTCGAGGACGGCGTGGAGCACGACAACAAGTTCGTGCACAACCTGGGGATCCTGACCAAGTGTCATCCGGACGCGCCGTGCGTCGCGACAAACCTCGCTGCAGCCGGAGAGAGCCGGCCGGCGGTACGGAATGGCCAGAGTGCGAAGGACATCCTGCTTCCCTCGGACAACACGGCGTCGACTTTCTGGATCACCAATCCGGACAACATCTACCGGGATAACGTGGCCGCGGGTTCCGACTCGAACGGCTTCTGGATGTCATTGCCGGAGCACCCGACGGGTAAGTTCGAAGGCACGGAGATCAGTGCGAAGACCTGGCCGCGCCGAACGCCATTCCGCGAGTTCAAGGGCAACGTCGCCCACTCCAACTACGACTCGTTCATGTTCGACCGCAACGTCGCGCCCAATGGCACTTTCGGTGTTACCGGCAGCTCGCAGACCGGCCATGAAAATCCCGCTGACGCGAACAGCAAGGCGGTGGAATCGGTCTTCGAGGATCTCACCGCCTACAAGAACCGGAATGGCGGCATCTGGGGCCGCGGTGAGATGCACGTATTCAGGAACGTAAAGCTGGCCGACAACGCCAACGGCTTTACGCACGCGTCTGGCGAATTCGGTCGTTACGCCTTTACGTCAAAGGTCGTTGACTCGCTGTTCGTGGGCGAAACCGAGAACGTCGGCAACCCGAGGACTGACGCGGAAAAGGCTTACGGCCGCAGCTTCCCGAAGCCCGACATGCCGGATTACCCGATCCACGGCTACGAGTTCTACGATTACCGTCATGACGTGGTGAATACCACCTTCCTGAACTTCGAGGACAACGCCACTCGCAAGTCGGGAGCGATGACTTACCTGCTGTATACCAGCTTCGGGGTCAGCTCCAACAACTCCGTCGAGCACGTGAAATTCGTCAACGCCAAGCCGGTGTATTTCCCGCCGATGGAGCGTAAATGGGGCAACGATAATGGAGGCAGCACGGCCTATAAGACCGCGGTGATCCGCGACAAGGACGGCTCGTTCGGCGGTGGTCCCGATTCCTACGTTCTCATCAATGACGGCGTCAACGACAGCATCGCAGCCGACGCAGACGCCTGTGAGATCAAGCCCGCCTGGAACGCTGCCGTGTGCAAGGGCGATGTGGGGCGTCTGAATGTCGGCGGCCCCGGCGGCGGAGGTCGTGGTGGTCCTGGCGCTGGCAGGGGTGGCCCTGGCGGTCCTGGCGCGCCTGCCGCTGCTGGCGCTGGCGGCAGAGGAGGCGGCCGAGGCGCTGGTGCACCTGCGCAGCCGCCAGTCGTTCTCAGCCGCAATGGCAAGGAGTACAACGTAACGGGCACCAACGTACGAGCCGGTACCGAGATCAAGGTGACCACCGAAAGGCCGGCCGTGTCCCTCTCCCTGACGGAACTGGATGCCGGCTCGTGGGTGATCTTTGAGCTGCCGGGATTCACCACCGCGGCCTCAGGTGCACCGCAGGACAGCCTGGATGCGCTGCGTAAGGCCAACGCCACCTCGTACTACAAAGACAAGGATGCACTCTGGGTCAAGGTTGTCTCCAGCGGCGACAGCGGCACCGGCGCCCCTGGTGGTGGAACCAGCCTCCAGGTCAGCCGGTAAGCTGAACCCTGCCACATGAGCGGGAGCCCCCGGCGTCAACTTGACAAGAAACGCAAAACGTCGCTCTGACCGCGCGCCCCGGATCCGCCTCACGATGCCGACTTAGCGGCATTGATTTCCCGGAACGCGGCATCTTGGGAGCGAGGGCTGCACTTCGGCGAAATGCCGACAAACCGTCAAGGTGACTCACAATCTGCCGGCCAACCAGTCGGGCAAACGCGGCCACATTCCGGTTAGCCGCGCTGGCACGCGTGCGCAATTCAACGATCGGGATGTCGTTTATTCGGAAAATGGTGCATTCGCGACGACATCGGCAAAGTTGGGGGATGTGTACCCCTCGACATATCGAACGCCGAAATCCCGAACGATGTTGTCAAAGGTGGTCGCCGGCTTCCGCCGAACGATGCTGCAAAGGCAATCTTTGAGTCCGTTTTTTAGTGCCAGGCGGGGAAATTCGGCCAGAATCGCGCCTTGTTTGTCCTGCGGAATTCGATCAAGGCCTGCCCCCAGAACATCCACCGCTATTCCCGAATGGGTCATAGCGACTTCGGGCTCTTTGTGCAGAGCGATGGATCGTGTGGTATGAAGCGCGACGGCATCCCAAACAACTTGCATTTGCTGCGTCGAGATGCCTCGCCCCTTCAGAAACGAGCACGCCGCATTGGCGCCATCCACCTCGAAACGATTTTCCGCCGTATAGCGGTCAGTCAAGCCCAGATCATGCAGAATCGTGGCTACTGCCAACAGCTCGGCATCCGGAGCACGTTCAGCGCTTTCTGAAAGCAATACGCCGAATAGCCAGGAGCGCATCGAATGGTTGAAGAGAAATGGCTCTGACGCGCTCCGTGACAAGTTAATCGCATCGCGAACCAGAATTGTGTCGGGTACTTTGATTCCTGCTAAAACCATTCCCTACCTCTCTCGCTTTCATATAGTCCGTGGTCGGCGATTGGCTTTTTGCTCCGCCGTTCAGTTCGTGCACGGATCAGTTATCAGTATTCAAACCACTGGCTGAGCGCTTTGACCTTCTCCTCCGTATACGGCGGGAACAAGTGCTCAATGGCTACGTCGGGCGGCGAAATCAGAACTGATTTCGCGTGCGTGAGAGCGTCAAACCCGGCCTTGCCGTAGTAGTGACCGATACCGGAATATCCGACCCCGCCAAAGGGCATGGTCTCGATAAACAGGTGAATGTTTACCTGATTGATCGCGCCGCCGCCGAAGGACAAGCTTGCGAGGAAGTGATCGATCGCCGGCTGATCTCGGCTGAAGAGGAAGCCGGAAAGAGGCTTCGGATGCTTTTTCACCTCCCGAATGGCCGCATCCATGTCCTTGTAGGTGAGGATTGGAAGAATCGGCCCAAAGATCTCGTCCTCCATGATCGGATCGTCCCAAGTCACTGGATAGACGACCGTGGGATCGAGATAGCGTGCCTCGGGGTCGGAGGCCCCGCCTATGACGACTTTCTCTTGATCGATGAGGCCCGCCAGGCGTTCGGTGGCCTTTTGGCTGATAATGCGGGAATAGTCGTCGGGCCTGCTCTTAGGGTCGGTCCCGTACAGCTCAACCATAGCTTTCTTGCACTCTGCAACGAACTCCTCTGCAATTGATTCGTGCACATAAGCGTAGCCGGGCGACGTGCACCACTGGCCGCCCCAAGCCGTCGCACCCCAGACGATCTTCTTGGCTGCATCCGGAATATTTGCGGTCGCGTCAACGAAGACCGGATTCTGTCCGCCTAGTTCGAGAAGAACGGGAGTCAGATTCTTTGCGGCCGCCTCCATGACGATCTTGCCAACCTTGACGCTGCCGGTGAAGAAGATGAAGTCGAAGGGCAGCTTGAGAAGCTCCGTCACCTCGTCTTTGCTGCCGGTGACGGCAGTGACGGCCCGAGGATCGAAATATTTTGGAATGAGATCGAGCAAGACCTTACTGGTTGCGGGCAAACCCTCGGAGAGTTTGAGGACGCATGGATTGCCAGCCGCAATAACCTGGACAGCGGGGTCGAAGAGCAGCGTGAGTGGTCCATTGAATGGCCCGATAACCAGGGTGACGCCGTAAGGCTCCCGATAGACTTTAGCAGTATGCCCGCTCTCCCGAAGGGCCTTGGGCACCACCACATCTACCGGCTTCATCCACTCCTTCAAATCTTGCTTCGCGAAGGCGACGGTTCCTACAGGCGCCATAATCTCGAAGACTTTCTCCTGGCTGGCCGTCTTGAAGTCGATGCTCATCGCAGCCTCAAGAACCTCGGCGTTCTCATTGCACAAGTTCTCAAGGCGTGTCAGTTGGTCGATGCGCCACTCGTAAGACTTAGTCGCATCCGAATCGAAGTATGCTTTCTGCTTATCGAATATTTCCTGGAACTGATTCATCTGAGTCTCCTTCCAACATCGGTTGTCGAAACGGCTTTGCAGCAGCGTTGCGAGCCGTTTAGTCCATTGTGAGGACCATGCGGAATCGCGCCTCACCAGACATCATGCGCCGATACGCTTCTTCGGCCCTTTCCAACGGAAGAGTTTCGATCATGGGCCGAACGTCAGTGAGCACGCTGAAATCAAGGGTGTCCTGGGCCTCGATCGCTCTTCCTGTCAGGCTTCCTATGACAGAGCGGCCACCAAAAATCAGCGGAACTCCGTTGACCGGAATTGGATCGCCTGAGACGCCAACCACAACGAGCTTGCCGCGAACGGAGAGGCCAGGAAGCAGGCTGGCGATTGCGGCTCCGCTGGGGGCGGTCGCCAGGATGACGTCGGCGCCTCCCAGCTTCTGCAATGCCACTCCCGCATCCTCGGCCTTGGCGTCGATGTAAATGTGCGCTCCCAGCTTGGGCGCGAGATGTTCTTTGTCCGGACCGAAGCCGATCGCAACGGTGCGGAAGCCCATCTTTTTGGCGTATTGCACGCCGAGATGCCCCAGACCGCCGATACCCTGGATAGCAACGGTATCGCCGGCACGTCCGGTGTTCCGGAGCGCATTGAATGTGGTGATGCCGGCGCAGACCAACGGGGCCGCATCTTCTGATTTGAGCTCTTCAGGTATGAGAGCCAGTGCGCGTGCCTCTGCGATCATCATTTCCGCATAGCCGCCATCACTCGTCACGCCAGTGATAATGGGGTTCTGGCAATATGCCGTGTCGCCGCGGCGACAGGTCTCGCAGGTTCCGTCTTCACCTCCGAAGAACCCGACTCCTACACGCTGGCCGACCTTCCAGGTCGTCACACGCCGGCCAACCTCCTCGATGCGTCCAATTGCTTCATGGCCCGGCACACGCGGATACAGGATACCGGGCAGTTGTCCCTCAACGGTGCCCGCGTCTGAGTGACATACACCGCAAGCCTCTACCCGGATACGTACTTGTTCCTCACCCGGCTCGACGACAGGCTTCTCGACGAGGCGAAAAGTCCCGGGTTTAGTTATCTCGACCGCCTTATATGTTTTTCCCGTTGTCGTCTCCTATCGATCTGGAAGAAGTCGTGTGTCGTTCACAAGAATTGCTGACAAGCGGCAGGTTGAAAAGTCGCCGTCGCGATCTTCGCTCAACTACGTCTTTCCCATTATTTTGAAAGTTCTAATCTTTGTCTTGATGGAAAATGCCGCAGTTTGGCGTTTCTGTTGGGCTTTAGTGGGTGGGAAACGCGGGGTGACGATTTTTACGTCTCTTCAGGCGTGGGGAGCTGGAACGCCTTCGGCATCGGTGCGTTTGCTCTTCGCCACTGTCCTGGCGAAGTTCCAACAATCGCACGGAAGCTTCGATTGAAAGCTGGCTGGTCAGTGAATCCGACTTCCAACGCGACCGTCAGTAAAGAGTCGTTCGAGTGCAACAAGAGAGACTTTGCGGCTTCAATTCGCTTATAGAGCAAATAGCGCCGGACGGGAATACCAAACGATTTTTTGAATGCGCGCATGAAACGACCCGCCGATAACGTACACTCTTTTGCAAGATCGGCAAGCGCCAGATCACCATCCAGATGTTCGTTCAACAGCTCGATCGCTCGATCCTGTTGCCAGATCGTCAACCCCCCGGTAACCACCTCCGGCTGCTGGCTCCGGCCCTGGTATGTTCGGCTCAGATGAGCGCAGAACATCATGATCATTTCGTCGATAACTAAGCGTGGAAGCTGAAGCGGACGATCAGAGAACGGCAACATCATCCGGGCCCAATGAAGAATCACGTCATCCCTGATTCCCGAGGTGCAATGCAGGTTGCGAATGCGCTTTTGCTCGTTCTCGTCACTGAATCGATTGATAACTGACCGGGGTATATAGACGTGAACCGAGTCGAAACCTGAAGTTCGTAGTGCGACCGGCTCCGACTCCATATCGAATATCTGAATCCCGCCGGCATCCCATTCGGTGACACGATGAAAGCGTCCGTCAAGCCACGTTCCCCAGCCCTTAATGCTGTCGGGACGGCGCAGGTGCACGGATATCGAAAAAGCCTTTTCTGGTGGAATGTGTGGGGTGGGTCCAGGAAAGCCGTTCGGCATGCGCATACGTGTCAACGCAACCTGAGAGTTTCCCTTGGGACCAAGCTCAAGTGAGGACGACTCCAGCAGAGAAAAATGCTCCGCCAATCTTTTGCCAAACATGCCTTGAAGCATATGTTCTGCCTCGCACTAGAACTTACCGTTGCTATTTTTCCATTGATCGCGAGGTGGAATCGCTTCGAGCGTATCCCAGTGCTCGGCGATCCTGCCCTTTTCAATGCGGAAAAGGTCATAAATTGCAGTGGGTACGCCACCAAACGTAGCCTCGGCGACGACGAGGACGAAGTTACCCTCGGCAAGTATCTTGTGCACGCTTTTATATACGACCGCCTGACCTTTGGCGGCAAGAGCCTGTAAGCCCGCAATCAGGCCCGGAATTGTATCGGCCACCCAGGGGTTGTGCTGAATGTATTGGGTTCCATTGAAGTAGCTCGGGAAGGTCTCCCGACGGCCTGCGAGAAGGTCGTCCATATAGCGCTGCATGAGCGCCTTATTTGCATCGGTCTTGTCCAGATCGGAGGCTATCGTGGGACCGTCGATCATCGTGTGCCCGCTGGGGCCAGGTTCGGCCGCTGTCTCCTGCAAGTTATCCCAATGCTCGACGATCAGGGAATCTTCGTAGCGGAAGATGTCAAATCCGATGCGTGGTCCGAAGAAGTTGTACTGGGTGTGAGCGAAGACATAGTCCCCAT
This sequence comes from Terriglobia bacterium, assembly GCA_963764845.1. Lineage (GTDB taxonomy): Bacteria > Acidobacteriota > Terriglobia > Bryobacterales > Bryobacteraceae > BOG-234. Next base: position 810,514 of record CAVXUE010000006.1, read on the forward strand.
CTTCAAAGACGCGGATCGTATTGACCGACGCATCGGGCGGCATGTTCTTGATGAGGGCGGCGACGCCTGCCGGACCGGGTCCCACCTGCAAGTTGTGCTGGATATACTTATTGGGATTGACATATGCGAGCGGAACCGGATCTTTGGTCTCAAGCGACTTCAGCAGATCGATGACTTGTTGTTTACGGCCGGGCGCCATAGGTCCTCCGGGACAATTTCTGTCTCTTTGTATAATGGACCATTCGGTCCTTTATTTGCAAGCCACGCAGTCGAATTGACCGATAATCTTGCAATGGGACGACGAAAACTGTTCACGAGAGAAGATGTCCTGAATAAAACGATCCCCGTCTTCTGGAAGCATGGCTTTGCCGAGACCAGTGTTCAGGACCTTGAGCAGGCCACGGGGGTGCGCAAATCCGGCTTATACGCAGAGTTCAAAGACAAGGAGGATCTATTTGTCGCGAGCATACGCCAATATTTTGAGATGCTGACGGCACGCGGAACCCTAACAAAGCAGCCTTTGGGTTGGAACAACGTCGAGGGCTTTCTGAAGGTCTGTTACGGGAGTTGGGGACAGAAGGGGTGCTTTTCGGTGAACTCCATGCGCGAGTTTGCGGATCTTCCCCCCAAAGCCCGCCAGATCATGGTTGCGAATATGAAGAAAGCCCACCAGCTCCTGATCGACAATCTAGCCGCAGCACGTGGAGGGACCGACGACAATGAATCCCTGGCTGATCTAACCATCACGTTCTTTTGCGGAATTTGCCTGGAGCAGAATCTCGGCCCCGACCGCACTCAAATTACGAAGAAGATTGAAGCCTTCATGCAGTTGATTCGGGGAAAGGGATGAATGTGCCTTCGACGAAGTCGCTGGAAAGCGCCACGAAACAAGGCCGAAGCAGTGGTGGCGGAAGACGCCGTGCGCTCAGATGTAAGCCGACGCCCAAGTAGCTAAGAATGTCATCGGCGCCTTTCGCCACACCCGTCCGCTCGAGCGACGAGTCGTTTCCTCCGGCAAGTGAACCAGAAATTTACCTCTGCGCTTGCCAAGGCAGATAGTGAATAATGGACGTTATCGTTCGGCGCCGGCTAGGCGCCCCATCGTACCAGCAAAACGCTAGTGCTGTATCGGGAGCGACCCGGCGGCCAAGTGCCTGGGGGGGGCGGTGAAGTTGTCCGTCGGGTCGCTTTCGATACAGCCGTTTGAAGGAAGCCCCTTTGGCCCTCAGCCATTATGCGTTTTGAATGCCACCAGGTCGGACGGGTGGGCGGGAAAGCAGTGAGCAGATATGGTTGGAGGAGCGAAAACGACGAAGCACAGGACGGAACATTCAGAGATTCGTTCGGTAAGTGTCGTCGGTTCCACGACGGGGCACACTTCGAGTGGCCACCGGGGGTGGGCGTGAAGAATTCGAGTTGAGAAAGATCGATTCATGATTGGTGGGTTACGGTCGCTGGAGGAGAACGGAGTCGCAGCTGAACCGGAGTGAGCCGTTCCAATAAGACCATGGGGCCGCCGCATTTTGGACACTGCCACATGGGGCGCAGCGGTGCGACAGCGCAGACTGGACGCGGCCGTCCTGCCGCTGTTGCCAGTAACTCAAAGCATAGAGGGACGAGTTGAGCGCGGTGCCGGTGAGCGAAAAAGCCGAAGTAGCGGATGCGCACAAACCCCCGGGGCAGCACATGCAACAGGAACCGCCGCAGGAACTCTTCCACAGTCAGCGACATCATCCGCTTCTTGTTCTTGTGAGCGGAATCGCGCCACCGGAAAATAATGCGCCCGTCTGCGAGGGAAACGAGGCGGTGAGCGGAAATCGCAATGCGATGGGTGTAGCAGCCGAGATAGTGCAGCGCATGTTCGGCGTTGCCAAACGGGCGCTTGGAATAGACCACCCAATCGGTACGAAACAGGGTCCGGAGCATCGCAGAGAAAGCTTTCGGCGATTGAATCGTCGTCAGCTTCCCGTGAAAGGCAAGTTTGTGGCCGGCGTGCAGTCTGCGCAGACCGGCCACAAACTTTCCACGAAACACACGGCGGAGTACCTTTACAGGAAGAAAGAAGTTGTTCGCAGCGGGAATCCATCGGCAATGATCGGGGGACAAGCCACCGGCCGGCACAACGCAATGGACGTGAGGATGATGCAGTAGTTGCTGATTCCATGTGTGCAGGATGCTGAAGAATCCGATCTCAGCGCCGAGATGCTTGGGATCCCTGCCGACCTGGAGCAGCGTCTCGGCGCTGGCGCGAAACAGAAGGCCGTAGATCTCACGCTTGTTCTGCAGCGCCAGCGGAGCCAGTTGATGAGGCAGTGTGAAGACGACATGGACGTACGGCACGGGCAGAAGATCCCGGCAGCGCGCCTCGAGCCAACGGTCGCGCGCGTTGGTCTGGCACTTCGGACAGTGCCGGTTTCGGCACGAGTTATAGGAGATGGCCTGATAGTCGCAGCGGGAACAGGCATCGACATGTCCACCGAGCGCCGGTGTTCGGCAGTACAGGATGGCGGTAAGCACCTTGACGTGAAACCAGGTCAGCCACTTACGACTGCCATCGAAGAATGCATTGCCCGCCGCGCGGATAATGTCAGCCACCTCCACGGATGGCCGTGGCATCTACGTGGCTTCGGGGCGTTGATCGCGGTTGCGGAACTTAGCAAGCGCATCCAGCGGACTGGCGGCGGCGTTGAGGTGCTGCTGTGACACGTGCAGGTACACCGAGGTCTCTTTGAGGCTGCTGTGGCCGAGCAACATCTGAATGGTGGGCAGGTCTGTGCCTGCCTCAAGCAGATGAGTGGCGAAGCAGTGCCTCAGGGTATGAGGATGCAGAGCTTTTTGAATATTGGCACGTTGGGCAGCCTCACGGCAGGCGTGCCAGACGACCTTTGCGTCGATGGGATAGTCGGCCGTATGCCACTTGCCCCCGGGAAAAAGCCAGGTCTCCGGTTTACGACGCAGGCCGCGATAATGTTCCCGTAGCGCGGTCAGTAGGTTCGGGCTGAGCATGATATCGCGATCTTTGCGTCCCTTGCCTCCCTGAACATGGATCACCATGCGCTGGCTGTCGATATCGGTGATCTTGAGACGGGTCAATTCGGCTCGCCGCACTCCAGTGCCGTACAGCGTCATCAGAATGGTGTGATGAAACGGGCTGGACGCAGCGTCGATCAAACGGGCGACTTCATCCTGGCTCAGAATGACGGGTAGTTTTATCCGTTTTTTCGGATAGGGCGTCTCTTCGATGTTCCAGGATCGCTTCAGGGTCTTGGTGAAGAAGAAACGGAGGGCGGCGACACGCTGGCCAACGGTGTTGTCGGCGAGTTTCCGCACCCGGAACATATGAGCTGTAAATTCACGGATTTCCTCGGGGCCGAGTTGGTCTGGCGGGCGGTTGAAATGGCGTGCGAAATCCTCAATGGTATGCAGATACGAACGCGTGGTAGTCTCTGAGTAATTACGACGCTCGAGTTCTTCGAGCGTGATTTTTCTTAGATGGGTCACAGGGACCTCCTTGTGACCCGACAATATCGCCGTTACCCGCCAACTCTCAACCGTGCGCACGCGAAGCGTCTGCCGCTTCGGCTTCGTTCAAACGCTAGTGCTGTATCGGGAGCGACCCGGCGGCCAAGTGCCTGGGGGGGCGGTGAAGTTGTCCGTCGGGTCGCTTTCGATACAGCCGTTTGAAGGAAGCCCCTTTGGCCCTCAGCCATTATGCGTTTTGAATGCCACCAGGTCGGACGGGTGGGCGGGAAAGCAGTGAGCAGATATGGTTGGAGGAGCGAAAACGACGAAGCACAGGACGGAACATTCAGAGATTCGTTCGGTAAGTGTCGTCGGTTCCACGACGGGGCACACTTCGAGTGGCCACCGGGGGTGGGCGTGAAGAATTCGAGTTGAGAAAGATCGATTCATGATTGGTGGGTTACGGTCGCTGGAGGAGAACGGAGTCGCAGCTGAACCGGAGTGAGCCGTTCCAATAAGACCATGGGGCCGCCGCATTTTGGACACTGCCACATGGGGCGCAGCGGTGCGACAGCGCAGACTGGACGCGGCCGTCCTGCCGCTGTTGCCAGTAACTCAAAGCATAGAGGGACGAGTTGAGCGCGGTGCCGGTGAGCGAAAAAGCCGAAGTAGCGGATGCGCACAAACCCCCGGGGCAGCACATGCAACAGGAACCGCCGCAGGAACTCTTCCACAGTCAGCGACATCATCCGCTTCTTGTTCTTGTGAGCGGAATCGCGCCACCGGAAAATAATGCGCCCGTCTGCGAGGGAAACGAGGCGGTGAGCGGAAATCGCAATGCGATGGGTGTAGCAGCCGAGATAGTGCAGCGCATGTTCGGCGTTGCCAAACGGGCGCTTGGAATAGACCACCCAATCGGTACGAAACAGGGTCCGGAGCATCGCAGAGAAAGCTTTCGGCGATTGAATCGTCGTCAGCTTCCCGTGAAAGGCAAGTTTGTGGCCGGCGTGCAGTCTGCGCAGACCGGCCACAAACTTTCCACGAAACACACGGCGGAGTACCTTTACAGGAAGAAAGAAGTTGTTCGCAGCGGGAATCCATCGGCAATGATCGGGGGACAAGCCACCGGCCGGCACAACGCAATGGACGTGAGGATGATGCAGTAGTTGCTGATTCCATGTGTGCAGGATGCTGAAGAATCCGATCTCAGCGCCGAGATGCTTGGGATCCCTGCCGACCTGGAGCAGCGTCTCGGCGCTGGCGCGAAACAGAAGGCCGTAGATCTCACGCTTGTTCTGCAGCGCCAGCGGAGCCAGTTGATGAGGCAGTGTGAAGACGACATGGACGTACGGCACGGGCAGAAGATCCCGGCAGCGCGCCTCGAGCCAACGGTCGCGCGCGTTGGTCTGGCACTTCGGACAGTGCCGGTTTCGGCACGAGTTATAGGAGATGGCCTGATAGTCGCAGCGGGAACAGGCATCGACATGTCCACCGAGCGCCGGTGTTCGGCAGTACAGGATGGCGGTAAGCACCTTGACGTGAAACCAGGTCAGCCACTTACGACTGCCATCGAAGAATGCATTGCCCGCCGCGCGGATAATGTCAGCCACCTCCACGGATGGCCGTGGCATCTACGTGGCTTCGGGGCGTTGATCGCGGTTGCGGAACTTAGCAAGCGCATCCAGCGGACTGGCGGCGGCGTTGAGGTGCTGCTGTGACACGTGCAGGTACACCGAGGTCTCTTTGAGGCTGCTGTGGCCGAGCAACATCTGAATGGTGGGCAGGTCTGTGCCTGCCTCAAGCAGATGAGTGGCGAAGCAGTGCCTCAGGGTATGAGGATGCAGAGCTTTTTGAATATTGGCACGTTGGGCAGCCTCACGGCAGGCGTGCCAGACGACCTTTGCGTCGATGGGATAGTCGGCCGTATGCCACTTGCCCCCGGGAAAAAGCCAGGTCTCCGGTTTACGACGCAGGCCGCGATAATGTTCCCGTAGCGCGGTCAGTAGGTTCGGGCTGAGCATGATATCGCGATCTTTGCGTCCCTTGCCTCCCTGAACATGGATCACCATGCGCTGGCTGTCGATATCGGTGATCTTGAGACGGGTCAATTCGGCTCGCCGCACTCCAGTGCCGTACAGCGTCATCAGAATGGTGTGATGAAACGGGCTGGACGCAGCGTCGATCAAACGGGCGACTTCATCCTGGCTCAGAATGACGGGTAGTTTTATCCGTTTTTTCGGATAGGGCGTCTCTTCGATGTTCCAGGATCGCTTCAGGGTCTTGGTGAAGAAGAAACGGAGGGCGGCGACACGCTGGCCAACGGTGTTGTCGGCGAGTTTCCGCACCCGGAACATATGAGCTGTAAATTCACGGATTTCCTCGGGGCCGAGTTGGTCTGGCGGGCGGTTGAAATGGCGTGCGAAATCCTCAATGGTATGCAGATACGAACGCGTGGTAGTCTCTGAGTAATTACGACGCTCGAGTTCTTCGAGCGTGATTTTTCTTAGATGGGTCACAGGGACCTCCTTGTGACCCGACAATATCGCCGTTACCCGCCAACTCTCAACCGTGCGCACGCGAAGCGTCTGCCGCTTCGGCTTCGTTCAAACACCCTTAGCGGTCACAAGCCGACTCGGTACTGATTACCGAGAACGCCGTTGCGTGGGAGCGAGGCTTCGCAGCGTCTGAATCCAGCCCTTTCTCCGTGTAGCGTGTTACGGCAATGTGGTTCGGCAGGAAAAGTCGCCGGCAAAGGCGATACCATGTGAGAGTTGAAGGTCAGGGATCTGATCCAGATGCTCGAATCGGCGGGATGGCGATTGAAGAAGACCAAAGGCAGTCACCGCCAGTTCCTGCACCCGCAAAAGGGTATGGTCGTTACTGTGCCCGGCCAGCCAGGTAAAGATGTGCCGATAGGGACGCTGAAAGCCATTCTCCGTAGTTCGGGCCTTGAGAAAAGGAGGGGGATTAGTGACATACACGGTGATCTTCGAGAAGGGATCCAGTTCCTGGGGAGCGTACGTTCCGGATCTTCCAGGCGTGATATCGGTTGGTGATTCGCGGGACGAAGTAGAGCAACTGATTCAGGAAGCCATCGAGTTCCATCTGCAGGGTTTGCGGGAAGAGGGAATCTCAATACCCGCGCCTTCCAGTTTCGCCGGCGCAGTCGAAGTTGACCACGCGGCCTGAGGGGAAACAAGTGACACTGTGTAGCGCGTTACGCGTCAAGTTGATCGTCGCGCCAGCTACTTCGTTCAAGTCCGCTTGGGGGAAGTTTCGCGGATAGGGAACGCTAAACGCTAGTGCTGTATCGGGAGCGACCCGGCGGCCAAGTGCCTGGGGGGGCGGTGAAGTTGTCCGTCGGGTCGCTTTCGATACAGCCGTTTGAAGGAAGCCCCTTTGGCCCTCAGCCATTATGCGTTTTGAATGCCACCAGGTCGGACGGGTGGGCGGGAAAGCAGTGAGCAGATATGGTTGGAGGAGCGAAAACGACGAAGCACAGGACGGAACATTCAGAGATTCGTTCGGTAAGTGTCGTCGGTTCCACGACGGGGCACACTTCGAGTGGCCACCGGGGGTGGGCGTGAAGAATTCGAGTTGAGAAAGATCGATTCATGATTGGTGGGTTACGGTCGCTGGAGGAGAACGGAGTCGCAGCTGAACCGGAGTGAGCCGTTCCAATAAGACCATGGGGCCGCCGCATTTTGGACACTGCCACATGGGGCGCAGCGGTGCGACAGCGCAGACTGGACGCGGCCGTCCTGCCGCTGTTGCCAGTAACTCAAAGCATAGAGGGACGAGTTGAGCGCGGTGCCGGTGAGCGAAAAAGCCGAAGTAGCGGATGCGCACAAACCCCCGGGGCAGCACATGCAACAGGAACCGCCGCAGGAACTCTTCCACAGTCAGCGACATCATCCGCTTCTTGTTCTTGTGAGCGGAATCGCGCCACCGGAAAATAATGCGCCCGTCTGCGAGGGAAACGAGGCGGTGAGCGGAAATCGCAATGCGATGGGTGTAGCAGCCGAGATAGTGCAGCGCATGTTCGGCGTTGCCAAACGGGCGCTTGGAATAGACCACCCAATCGGTACGAAACAGGGTCCGGAGCATCGCAGAGAAAGCTTTCGGCGATTGAATCGTCGTCAGCTTCCCGTGAAAGGCAAGTTTGTGGCCGGCGTGCAGTCTGCGCAGACCGGCCACAAACTTTCCACGAAACACACGGCGGAGTACCTTTACAGGAAGAAAGAAGTTGTTCGCAGCGGGAATCCATCGGCAATGATCGGGGGACAAGCCACCGGCCGGCACAACGCAATGGACGTGAGGATGATGCAGTAGTTGCTGATTCCATGTGTGCAGGATGCTGAAGAATCCGATCTCAGCGCCGAGATGCTTGGGATCCCTGCCGACCTGGAGCAGCGTCTCGGCGCTGGCGCGAAACAGAAGGCCGTAGATCTCACGCTTGTTCTGCAGCGCCAGCGGAGCCAGTTGATGAGGCAGTGTGAAGACGACATGGACGTACGGCACGGGCAGAAGATCCCGGCAGCGCGCCTCGAGCCAACGGTCGCGCGCGTTGGTCTGGCACTTCGGACAGTGCCGGTTTCGGCACGAGTTATAGGAGATGGCCTGATAGTCGCAGCGGGAACAGGCATCGACATGTCCACCGAGCGCCGGTGTTCGGCAGTACAGGATGGCGGTAAGCACCTTGACGTGAAACCAGGTCAGCCACTTACGACTGCCATCGAAGAATGCATTGCCCGCCGCGCGGATAATGTCAGCCACCTCCACGGATGGCCGTGGCATCTACGTGGCTTCGGGGCGTTGATCGCGGTTGCGGAACTTAGCAAGCGCATCCAGCGGACTGGCGGCGGCGTTGAGGTGCTGCTGTGACACGTGCAGGTACACCGAGGTCTCTTTGAGGCTGCTGTGGCCGAGCAACATCTGAATGGTGGGCAGGTCTGTGCCTGCCTCAAGCAGATGAGTGGCGAAGCAGTGCCTCAGGGTATGAGGATGCAGAGCTTTTTGAATATTGGCACGTTGGGCAGCCTCACGGCAGGCGTGCCAGACGACCTTTGCGTCGATGGGATAGTCGGCCGTATGCCACTTGCCCCCGGGAAAAAGCCAGGTCTCCGGTTTACGACGCAGGCCGCGATAATGTTCCCGTAGCGCGGTCAGTAGGTTCGGGCTGAGCATGATATCGCGATCTTTGCGTCCCTTGCCTCCCTGAACATGGATCACCATGCGCTGGCTGTCGATATCGGTGATCTTGAGACGGGTCAATTCGGCTCGCCGCACTCCAGTGCCGTACAGCGTCATCAGAATGGTGTGATGAAACGGGCTGGACGCAGCGTCGATCAAACGGGCGACTTCATCCTGGCTCAGAATGACGGGTAGTTTTATCCGTTTTTTCGGATAGGGCGTCTCTTCGATGTTCCAGGATCGCTTCAGGGTCTTGGTGAAGAAGAAACGGAGGGCGGCGACACGCTGGCCAACGGTGTTGTCGGCGAGTTTCCGCACCCGGAACATATGAGCTGTAAATTCACGGATTTCCTCGGGGCCGAGTTGGTCTGGCGGGCGGTTGAAATGGCGTGCGAAATCCTCAATGGTATGCAGATACGAACGCGTGGTAGTCTCTGAGTAATTACGACGCTCGAGTTCTTCGAGCGTGATTTTTCTTAGATGGGTCACAGGGACCTCCTTGTGACCCGACAATATCGCCGTTACCCGCCAACTCTCAACCGTGCGCACGCGAAGCGTCTGCCGCTTCGGCTTCGTTCAAACGCCTTTCAGCCCGCTGATCAACCTTCACGGGTTTGGCATCGCCTTGCGAACGTGCGGCGTCATGCTCCCAAGATACGGCGTTCCAGGAAATCATCGATCAAGTTACGCTACTTTCCCCCGCGAGGATCGAAGGACGTGTAGCAAGGGAGAAGTTTACACCTATTATCGGCCGGACGCCAGGGGATGGGTTTTGCGGAGCGCAGGGCTGGAGGGATCCGGGCACGGCGGTTCGGACGCCAGAGCATCCGACGCGCCGGGTGCTTATTCCTTCCCGTCACGATCTGGCGTGTTTTGGAGGGCCACTGGCCATCCACCTCCTTGCCCCACAGAACCTTCCGGGAGATATGGATTACACTTTTTCGCTCTGCGAAACGCGGCGACTGAGAGCGGCAATGCGGGGATAGAGATTGTCCTGGGCAAGCGCTTCCCTGGCGTGATGCGCGTGGCGGCCATCAAACAATGAAACGTTCGATCTCGATCTATCATTGACACTCCAGGCGAACCGGCCTGACAGCTGGTTAACGAAGCACGGAGGCGCCAGCGACTTGTGTCGAAGATCTCTCTGCGGGTGAGTCGTCGGCACTCGGAGAATGCCGCCGGCAGCCCCGGCGGCACTGGAGAAACAAGGGCCGTTTTTCATGGTATGGTTTTTGGTATGGCTACCACCAAGATTACGATTACGTTGCCGGACGATCAGATTCATTCGATCCGCGAACTGGTCGCTGCCGGAAGGGCAGCCAGCGTGTCGGCTTTCGTCAAACACTCGGTTGCCGTTGGTCTGTTCGACGCGGCGGGTTGGCGGGAGACGCTGAACGACGCGCTGCGGAAGACCGGTGGACCCCTGACGAACGAGGAGCGCAAGTGGGCGGATGGCCTTCTTCATCCGCCGGAAGGAAAGCCGGAAAGAAGAAAGGGTAATGGCAGCCGTGGTACGAGAGGGAACAGGGCCGCATGAACGGCATCACCTTCGACGCGGGCGGGCTGATCGCACTGGATCGGAACGAGCGCGGGGTGATGGTTCTGCTGGCGCGCGCAACAGAGCTTGGCGTACGCGTTATCGTTCCGGCCACTGCGCTGGCTCAGGTCATTCGTAACCCCACCCGACAGACACGCCTTTCCCGGCTGATCCGGCAGGCCGATACGGACCTGGTTCCGCTCAATGGGCCTGACGCAACTGCTGTTGGACTTTTGTTGGCGGAAACCGCAACAGCGGATATCGTCGATGCCCACGTCGTGATTTGCGCGCGAAGAGCGGGGCAGGTTGTGGTTACGAGCGATCCGGGAGACATCAGGCGAATCGATTCGGAATTGCGGTTAGTCGCGGTCTAAGAGCGGCGGCGATTATCTCCAGGATTCAGGATTGCAAAATACCCCCGGGTCAACTTCCTCGAACCCGACTTTAGGTTCCATTCAACGGTTTGGGCGTTTTCCGGCATGTGGCCCAGATGGCTTGACCCTCGCAAACTTGCGAAGCTATGCCGTTGGTGGGCCTTTTCCGCGAGTACTGCGACAATCACACGGCCGCCATCGGATAATGGCATGAGGGAGTTCTCGCCATGACCGTCGCCGCCGGAATCGAGTTGCCGGAATCCGCCATCGCCGATATCTGCCGCCTCCACGAGGTGAAGGAACTTTCCCTCTTTGGTTCGGCTGCTCGCGGCGAGATGCGGCCAGACAGTGATTTCGATCTTCTCGTCGACTTCCTGCCTGGGGCACGCCCCGGGCTGCTGGGAGTTTCAGCGATGACGCGCGAACTCAGTAACCTGCTTGGGCGACGGGTTGATCTTGCAGTCAAGCCGGCACTGAAACCGTTGATCCGTTCCGGTGTGCTTGCCGAAGCCCGCCTGATCTATGCGGCGTGACGAGCAGCGGCTTAGCGATATCGTGGAAGCCCTCGACTGGATTGCGCAAGCGGTTTCCGGCCGAACGGAAGATAATTTCGTGACGGACGAGACGCTTTGCTACGCGGTCGCACAAAGGCTCACGACGGTGGGAGAAGCGGTCGCGAGGCTGAGTCCCGAAATTAAGGCGCGACACAGTGCGGTGCCGTGGCAGGACATTGTGGGCTTACGCAATATTCTGGTGCACGAGTACTTCGGCATCCATTGGCCATTGGTCTGGCAGACGGCGGTAGATCACGCGCCGGTCCTGCGCGCCCAGATCGCGGCCATCGGCGACGAGTAGCGGATCGTACGCCGAATCGGCGGTTTGCGCGTAATAGGGCCAAGTGCCCGATTATCGATCATTTCTGAAGTACGGTACGAATCTCATTCAACACCGCTTCCAACTTCGGCTCGGACGAGGTGTCTACGTCAACCCGGGTCCCGATCTTGAGCCGCCCCAAGCGGGCAATATCTCGAATCGTCGCCAGGATCTCGGAGTAGGCTCGTTCGTTATCCAGATGTCCTGGGTGTCGTTGTCGCCGAACAAACCGTTCGACCGCAACGCCGACCGGCCATTTACAATGAACGTTCACCAATTTGGCCGAGAGAGGCAGCAGCCACCTGGTGGGAGTTCCAGAGTTGGGGTGCATACCTGATAGCCGCCAGTGAGATACCAGAACTGCTCCCTGCGATGCTGTGGCTTCTGCCTGAAGTATTCGATCGCTCTCTCGACTCAGCTTGCGGCGCCACGCCCCATCACCGGTTCCCCTGGACTCAAACAACCGCTCCAGGATTGCGTCTTTGTCCAGTAGAAGCAGGCCCAGCGCGGGAGCCAGTTGCTGCGCCAAAGTGCTCTTCCCGCTGCCGGGCAAGCCAGAGACCAAAATGAACCACCTGTCCACAACTCATCGTACGAAGTTCGGTGAATGCACGCCGCGTGCGCTACTGAGTACACGGACGAAAAGTCGGCATGTCGCTCTCTGATGCACTTCGACTTGTCCGCCACGGCTTGGCGGCACCGGGGCGTCGGCTGTAAAATCGAAATATGTCCTCGCTACTGGAGAAGGCACTGGAGAAGGTGGTCACGTTACCTCCCGATGAGCAGGATGCAATCGCATCCCAGATTCTGGCTTCGCTGGCCGATGAAGAAGACTGGAAGCGACGCTTTGCAGGGAAAGGCGACGTGATCCGCCGGATGGCCCTCGAGGCCATTGACGAAGACTACAAAGGCGAGACTCTTCCATTAGCTGATCTGTTTTGATGCAATCGCGGACCACCCGCCATTTCCGGCGTTTGTTTTCCCATTTGCCGCTCGACATTCAACTGGATGCCAAACGTGCCTATCGGCTTTTCCAGAATAATGCCGCCCATCCCGGCCTTCAATTCAAGAAACTCGTCGGTGAGGACAACATCTATTCGGCACGTGTCGGTCTCGGCTACCGCGCGCTTGCGGTCATGCATGGCGATCGCATCGTCTGGTACTGGATTGGCAGTCACGCCGATTACGACCGGCTGGTTTGACCGGGAAATGCGATTCACCTGGCAGGGTAGTCGGCATTTCGCCGAAGTGCAGCGCGCGCATATTCCGATAACGCCGTTTGAACGAAGCCGAAGCGGCAGACGCTTCGCGTGCGCACGGTTGAGAGTTGGCGGGTAACGGCGATATTGTCGGGTCACAAGGAGGTCCCTGTGACCCATCTAAGAAAAATCACGCTCGAAGAACTCGAGCGTCGTAATTACTCAGAGACTACCACGCGTTCGTATCTGCATACCATTGAGGATTTCGCACGCCATTTCAACCGCCCGCCAGACCAACTCGGCCCCGAGGAAATCCGTGAATTTACAGCTCATATGTTCCGGGTGCGGAAACTCGCCGACAACACCGTTGGCCAGCGTGTCGCCGCCCTCCGTTTCTTCTTCACCAAGACCCTGAAGCGATCCTGGAACATCGAAGAGACGCCCTATCCGAAAAAACGGATAAAACTACCCGTCATTCTGAGCCAGGATGAAGTCGCCCGTTTGATCGACGCTGCGTCCAGCCCGTTTCATCACACCATTCTGATGACGCTGTACGGCACTGGAGTGCGGCGAGCCGAATTGACCCGTCTCAAGATCACCGATATCGACAGCCAGCGCATGGTGATCCATGTTCAGGGAGGCAAGGGACGCAAAGATCGCGATATCATGCTCAGCCCGAACCTACTGACCGCGCTACGGGAACATTATCGCGGCCTGCGTCGTAAACCGGAGACCTGGCTTTTTCCCGGGGGCAAGTGGCATACGGCCGACTATCCCATCGACGCAAAGGTCGTCTGGCACGCCTGCCGTGAGGCTGCCCAACGTGCCAATATTCAAAAAGCTCTGCATCCTCATACCCTGAGGCACTGCTTCGCCACTCATCTGCTTGAGGCAGGCACAGACCTGCCCACCATTCAGATGTTGCTCGGCCACAGCAGCCTCAAAGAGACCTCGGTGTACCTGCACGTGTCACAGCAGCACCTCAACGCCGCCGCCAGTCCGCTGGATGCGCTTGCTAAGTTCCGCAACCGCGATCAACGCCCCGAAGCCACGTAGATGCCACGGCCATCCGTGGAGGTGGCTGACATTATCCGCGCGGCGGGCAATGCATTCTTCGATGGCAGTCGTAAGTGGCTGACCTGGTTTCACGTCAAGGTGCTTACCGCCATCCTGTACTGCCGAACACCGGCGCTCGGTGGACATGTCGATGCCTGTTCCCGCTGCGACTATCAGGCCATCTCCTATAACTCGTGCCGAAACCGGCACTGTCCGAAGTGCCAGACCAACGCGCGCGACCGTTGGCTCGAGGCGCGCTGCCGGGATCTTCTGCCCGTGCCGTACGTCCATGTCGTCTTCACACTGCCTCATCAACTGGCTCCGCTGGCGCTGCAGAACAAGCGTGAGATCTACGGCCTTCTGTTTCGCGCCAGCGCCGAGACGCTGCTCCAGGTCGGCAGGGATCCCAAGCATCTCGGCGCTGAGATCGGATTCTTCAGCATCCTGCACACATGGAATCAGCAACTACTGCATCATCCTCACGTCCATTGCGTTGTGCCGGCCGGTGGCTTGTCCCCCGATCATTGCCGATGGATTCCCGCTGCGAACAACTTCTTTCTTCCTGTAAAGGTACTCCGCCGTGTGTTTCGTGGAAAGTTTGTGGCCGGTCTGCGCAGACTGCACGCCGGCCACAAACTTGCCTTTCACGGGAAGCTGACGACGATTCAATCGCCGAAAGCTTTCTCTGCGATGCTCCGGACCCTGTTTCGTACCGATTGGGTGGTCTATTCCAAGCGCCCGTTTGGCAACGCCGAACATGCGCTGCACTATCTCGGCTGCTACACCCATCGCATTGCGATTTCCGCTCACCGCCTCGTTTCCCTCGCAGACGGGCGCATTATTTTCCGGTGGCGCGATTCCGCTCACAAGAACAAGAAGCGGATGATGTCGCTGACTGTGGAAGAGTTCCTGCGGCGGTTCCTGTTGCATGTGCTGCCCCGGGGGTTTGTGCGCATCCGCTACTTCGGCTTTTTCGCTCACCGGCACCGCGCTCAACTCGTCCCTCTATGCTTTGAGTTACTGGCAACAGCGGCAGGACGGCCGCGTCCAGTCTGCGCTGTCGCACCGCTGCGCCCCATGTGGCAGTGTCCAAAATGCGGCGGCCCCATGGTCTTATTGGAACGGCTCACTCCGGTTCAGCTGCGACTCCGTTCTCCTCCAGCGACCGTAACCCACCAATCATGAATCGATCTTTCTCAACTCGAATTCTTCACGCCCACCCCCGGTGGCCACTCGAAGTGTGCCCCGTCGTGGAACCGACGACACTTACCGAACGAATCTCTGAATGTTCCGTCCTGTGCTTCGTCGTTTTCGCTCCTCCAACCATATCTGCTCACTGCTTTCCCGCCCACCCGTCCGACCTGGTGGCATTCAAAACGCATAATGGCTGAGGGCCAAAGGGGCTTCCTTCAAACGGCTGTATCGAAAGCGACCCGACGGACAACTTCACCGCCCCCCCGGCACTTGGCCGCCGGGTCGCTCCCGATACAGCACTAGCGTTTAGCGTTCCCTATCCGCGAAACTTCCCCCAAGCGGACTTGAACGAAGTAGCTGGCGCGACGATCAACTTGACGCGTAACGCGCTACACAGTGTCACTTGTTTCCCCTCAGGCCGCGTGGTCAACTTCGACTGCGCCGGCGAAACTGGAAGGCGCGGGTATTGAGATTCCCTCTTCCCGCAAACCCTGCAGATGGAACTCGATGGCTTCCTGAATCAGTTGCTCTACTTCGTCCCGCGAATCACCAACCGATATCACGCCTGGAAGATCCGGAACGTACGCTCCCCAGGAACTGGATCCCTTCTCGAAGATCACCGTGTATGTCACTAATCCCCCTCCTTTTTCTCAAGGCCCGAACTACGGAGAATGGCTTTCAGCGTCCCTATCGGCACATCTTTACCTGGCTGGCCGGGCACAGTAACGACCATACCCTTTTGCGGGTGCAGGAACTGGCGGTGACTGCCTTTGGTCTTCTTCAATCGCCATCCCGCCGATTCGAGCATCTGGATCAGATCCCTGACCTTCAACTCTCACATGGTATCGCCTTTGCCGGCGACTTTTCCTGCCGAACCACATTGCCGTAACACGCTACACGGAGAAAGGGCTGGATTCAGACGCTGCGAAGCCTCGCTCCCACGCAACGGCGTTCTCGGTAATCAGTACCGAGTCGGCTTGTGACCGCTAAGGGTGTTTGAACGAAGCCGAAGCGGCAGACGCTTCGCGTGCGCACGGTTGAGAGTTGGCGGGTAACGGCGATATTGTCGGGTCACAAGGAGGTCCCTGTGACCCATCTAAGAAAAATCACGCTCGAAGAACTCGAGCGTCGTAATTACTCAGAGACTACCACGCGTTCGTATCTGCATACCATTGAGGATTTCGCACGCCATTTCAACCGCCCGCCAGACCAACTCGGCCCCGAGGAAATCCGTGAATTTACAGCTCATATGTTCCGGGTGCGGAAACTCGCCGACAACACCGTTGGCCAGCGTGTCGCCGCCCTCCGTTTCTTCTTCACCAAGACCCTGAAGCGATCCTGGAACATCGAAGAGACGCCCTATCCGAAAAAACGGATAAAACTACCCGTCATTCTGAGCCAGGATGAAGTCGCCCGTTTGATCGACGCTGCGTCCAGCCCGTTTCATCACACCATTCTGATGACGCTGTACGGCACTGGAGTGCGGCGAGCCGAATTGACCCGTCTCAAGATCACCGATATCGACAGCCAGCGCATGGTGATCCATGTTCAGGGAGGCAAGGGACGCAAAGATCGCGATATCATGCTCAGCCCGAACCTACTGACCGCGCTACGGGAACATTATCGCGGCCTGCGTCGTAAACCGGAGACCTGGCTTTTTCCCGGGGGCAAGTGGCATACGGCCGACTATCCCATCGACGCAAAGGTCGTCTGGCACGCCTGCCGTGAGGCTGCCCAACGTGCCAATATTCAAAAAGCTCTGCATCCTCATACCCTGAGGCACTGCTTCGCCACTCATCTGCTTGAGGCAGGCACAGACCTGCCCACCATTCAGATGTTGCTCGGCCACAGCAGCCTCAAAGAGACCTCGGTGTACCTGCACGTGTCACAGCAGCACCTCAACGCCGCCGCCAGTCCGCTGGATGCGCTTGCTAAGTTCCGCAACCGCGATCAACGCCCCGAAGCCACGTAGATGCCACGGCCATCCGTGGAGGTGGCTGACATTATCCGCGCGGCGGGCAATGCATTCTTCGATGGCAGTCGTAAGTGGCTGACCTGGTTTCACGTCAAGGTGCTTACCGCCATCCTGTACTGCCGAACACCGGCGCTCGGTGGACATGTCGATGCCTGTTCCCGCTGCGACTATCAGGCCATCTCCTATAACTCGTGCCGAAACCGGCACTGTCCGAAGTGCCAGACCAACGCGCGCGACCGTTGGCTCGAGGCGCGCTGCCGGGATCTTCTGCCCGTGCCGTACGTCCATGTCGTCTTCACACTGCCTCATCAACTGGCTCCGCTGGCGCTGCAGAACAAGCGTGAGATCTACGGCCTTCTGTTTCGCGCCAGCGCCGAGACGCTGCTCCAGGTCGGCAGGGATCCCAAGCATCTCGGCGCTGAGATCGGATTCTTCAGCATCCTGCACACATGGAATCAGCAACTACTGCATCATCCTCACGTCCATTGCGTTGTGCCGGCCGGTGGCTTGTCCCCCGATCATTGCCGATGGATTCCCGCTGCGAACAACTTCTTTCTTCCTGTAAAGGTACTCCGCCGTGTGTTTCGTGGAAAGTTTGTGGCCGGTCTGCGCAGACTGCACGCCGGCCACAAACTTGCCTTTCACGGGAAGCTGACGACGATTCAATCGCCGAAAGCTTTCTCTGCGATGCTCCGGACCCTGTTTCGTACCGATTGGGTGGTCTATTCCAAGCGCCCGTTTGGCAACGCCGAACATGCGCTGCACTATCTCGGCTGCTACACCCATCGCATTGCGATTTCCGCTCACCGCCTCGTTTCCCTCGCAGACGGGCGCATTATTTTCCGGTGGCGCGATTCCGCTCACAAGAACAAGAAGCGGATGATGTCGCTGACTGTGGAAGAGTTCCTGCGGCGGTTCCTGTTGCATGTGCTGCCCCGGGGGTTTGTGCGCATCCGCTACTTCGGCTTTTTCGCTCACCGGCACCGCGCTCAACTCGTCCCTCTATGCTTTGAGTTACTGGCAACAGCGGCAGGACGGCCGCGTCCAGTCTGCGCTGTCGCACCGCTGCGCCCCATGTGGCAGTGTCCAAAATGCGGCGGCCCCATGGTCTTATTGGAACGGCTCACTCCGGTTCAGCTGCGACTCCGTTCTCCTCCAGCGACCGTAACCCACCAATCATGAATCGATCTTTCTCAACTCGAATTCTTCACGCCCACCCCCGGTGGCCACTCGAAGTGTGCCCCGTCGTGGAACCGACGACACTTACCGAACGAATCTCTGAATGTTCCGTCCTGTGCTTCGTCGTTTTCGCTCCTCCAACCATATCTGCTCACTGCTTTCCCGCCCACCCGTCCGACCTGGTGGCATTCAAAACGCATAATGGCTGAGGGCCAAAGGGGCTTCCTTCAAACGGCTGTATCGAAAGCGACCCGACGGACAACTTCACCGCCCCCCCAGGCACTTGGCCGCCGGGTCGCTCCCGATACAGCACTAGCGTTTGCCGGGCGGATCACGCGCGAGCCGAGAGAGCGCTCTCGGCGTCTACTCTGTTTGACCTCCGTACGGATCGCCGACGACTCACCCGAAGAGAGCTCTTCGACACAAGTCGTTGGCGCCTCCGTACTTCGTTAACCAGCTGTCAGGCCGGTTCGCCTGGAGTGTCAATGATAGATCGAGATCGAACGTTTCATCGTTTGATGGCCGCCACGCACAAGAGAAAGGCCGAAGACCGTCACGCCAGGGAAGCGCTCGCCCAGGGCAATCTCTATCCCCGCATTGCCGCTCTCAGTCGCGGCGTTCCACGGAGCGAAAAAGTGTAATCTCTGCCGCCGGAAGTTTCTGTTGGGTCAAGGTGAATGGCCAGTAGCCCTGCAAGACACCCCAGATCGTCCGAACCACCGTGCCCGGATCCCTCCAGCCCTGCCCTCCGCAAAACCCATCCCCCTGGCGTCCGGCCGATAATAGGTGTAAACTTTTCCCTTGCTACACGTCCTTCGATCCTCGCGGGAGAGTAGCGTAACATGACCGATCACGGAGATTTGACGATGCGAAAACGTTCTACCTTGTTCCTTTCGTTGCTGGTTCCGGCCTTTTTGGGCTTCGGCGGACATGCCGTCCTCAACGCGCAGACTTCGACGGCCAGCGCGAAGCGCTGGTCCGATCCAGCCACTTGGCCCGACAAAAAGGTGCCGGCCAAAGATGCTGTGGTCACCATTGAAATGGATAGGAACGTCGTCCTCGACGTCTCTCCGCCACCGCTGCGCAGTTTGACGATCAACGGCAAACTGAGCTTTGCCGACAATAAAGATCTGGAACTGACCACCGAATGGGTCATGGTGCACGGGGAACTGGAAATCGGCACCGAAGCCAAACCCCACACGCGCAAGGCCACAATTACCCTCACTGACAACGTCAAAGACGAAGATATGAGTGGAACGGGTGGAACGAATGACCGCAGCGACCGCGGGATCATGCTCATGGGCGGAACCCTGAACCTGCACGGGAACCGGACGAACTCCTGGACGAAGTTGACCAGTACCGCCGCGGCAGGCAGCAACTCGATTGAAGTCCTGAACGCCGCTGGCTGGCGGACCGGCGACATGATTGTCCTCGCATCCACGGATTTCGATCCCCATCAGGCAGAGCGGAGAACCATTTCCGCCATCCGCGGCAATACGATCACGCTCGACAAGAAGCTGGACTACATGCACTTCGGCAAGATCACCTTCGGCGTGGATGAACGCGGCGAAGTCGGCATGCTGTCGCGCAACATCGTCGTCCAGGCTTCGCCTGACGCAGACCAGACGCTCTTTGGCGGCCACATCATGGCGATGAACGGGAGCAAAATGTTTGTCGATGGCGTCGAGCTCAATCGCATGGGTCAGAACATGCATCTGGCGCGGTATCCGATCCACTGGCATCTGATCGGCGATGCGCAGGGGCAGTACATCAAGAACTCGGCGATTCACGATACTTACAGCCGCTGCGTCACCGTGCATGGCACCAATGACCTGGACATTGAAAACAACGTGACCTACAACAACATTGGTCACTGCTTCTTCCTCGAGGATGCCGTCGAGCACGGCAACCAGTTCGTGCACAACCTGGCGATCCTCACCAAGTGTCATCCGGATGCGCCGTGTGTCGCGACAAACCTCGCCCCGCTCGGGCAGTCGCCCGCCTCGAACTTCGATGCGGCCGGCCAGAACGCCAAGGATATCCTGCTCCCTTCCGACAACACGGCGGCGACTTTCTGGATCACCAATCCGGACAACATCTACCGCGACAATGTGGCCGCGGGGTCCGACTCGACGGGTTTCTGGTTCGCCTTGCCGGAGCATCCGACGGGTAAGTTCGAAGGCACGGAGATCAGCAAGGCAACCTGGCCGCGCCGAACCCAGGTGCGGGAGTTCAAGGGCAACACCTCCCATTCGAACTTTGACGGTTTCATGTTCGATCGCGGCCCCAGGGCCGATGGCCATTTCGCCGTCGGCGGGCATATTTCCCTCGTCAATCCCGCTGACGCGAACGGACCTCAAGTGGCGTCGGTCATCGAGGATTTCACCAGCTACAAGAACCGCAATAACGGCCTCTGGAGCCGCGGTGAGATGCACGTGTACAAGAACCTGAAGGTGGCCGACAACGCTATTGGCTATACGCATGCGTCCGGCAACGCCGGTCGTGCTCCCTTTACGTCACGGGTGGTTGACTCGCTGTTCGTGGGCGAAACCGAGAACATCGGCAATCCAAAGACGCCGGCGGAGATGGCTTACGGCCGCAGCTTGCCGGAGCCCGAACTGGCGGATTTCCCGATCCGCGGCTACGAGTTCTACGACTACCATCATGAACTGGACAATGACACCTTCGTGAATTTCCAGGACAACGCCACCCGCAAGACGGGAGCGATCTCTTACCTGCTGTATACCAGCTTCGGAATGAGCTCCAACAACACCGTCGAGCACGCGAAATTCATCAACGCCAAGCCGGTGTATTTCCCGCCGATGGAGCGCAAGTGGAGCAACGATGATTACGGCAACGGGAGCTATCAGACCTCGGTGTTCCACGATAAGGATGGCTCGGTCAGCGGTGTCCCGAATTCCTTCATTCTCATCAACGACGCAAACGACTCAATCGCCATCGACGACACCTGCGAGATCAAGCCCGCCTGGAACGCTGCCGTGTGCAAGGGCGACGTCGGGCGCATGACTGTTGGTGGCGGTCGTGGCGCAGGCGCGGGTCCCGGCGGTGGCAGAGGCGGCGCTCCCGGCGGTGGTAGAGGCGGGGCTGCGGTAGCTGCTGCGCCTGGCGGTAGAGGCGGACCTGGCGCTGGCAGGGGTGGCGCCGGTGTTGTCGTCGGCCCGAGAGTCGGATTCCTGGGCACTGCTGCACCTGCGGGGCCGCCAGTCGTTCTCAGCCGCAATGGCAAGGAATTTTCTGTCACCGCGGAAACCAACGTCCGAGCGGGCACCGAGATCAAGGTGACCACCGAACGGCCGTCCCTGTCCCTCAGCGTGAAGGAACTGGATAGCGGCTCGTGGGTGATCTTCGAGCTGCCGGGATTCACCACTGCTGCGTCGGGTGCGGAGCAGAGCAGCCTGGATGCACTTCGCAAGGCCAATGCCACCTCGTACTACAAAGGCAACGGTTCGCTTTGGGTCAAGCTTGTCTCGAGCGGTGACGTCCTTGGCAGTGGCCCTGAGAGCGGGCCCAGTGGCGGAGCCAGCCTCCAGGCCAGCCGGTAAACAGCAATCCCGCTGCACGAGCAATGAACACAGGCCTCTGACCGTGTTGTAATGTGGGGCAGGTTGGTAACCTGCAGCGGATTGGCAATCCGCTTGGCCGTTAGAGCGAAACCGCCCAGGCCAATTGCCAATCCTCGCCAGGTGAGG
The DNA here is from genome assembly GCA_963764845.1 of Terriglobia bacterium. Lineage (GTDB taxonomy): Bacteria > Acidobacteriota > Terriglobia > Bryobacterales > Bryobacteraceae > BOG-234. The sequence goes on from CAVXUE010000006.1 coordinate 832,266, forward strand.
AACTAAATCATGCGGTCAAGGACGTGGCACGTTTCCGCGCCCTCAAAGTACGCAGGCAGAAGGAGGGTAGGCCTCTACGCCATGAATCCCGGGACTCGCCCTCTTTTCCCACGATGTACGGCGGGCGGGAAGCGCTTCCTGATGACCACAAATTCCGAGGCCGGCGAGGGAAAGTCCGCGCCCGTCACATCGAAAGACCAACCTGGAACTCGCCTCCAGGGCATTTTCCTGTAAAGTCGCGCCGTTCACGCCGGCAGGTGAGCGCACGAAGAAAGCTCCATCGCGCGGTGGACGCACAGGTTGCGACGGCCAACAGAATCCCGTGGTCATCGATTGCGAAGTTCTCCCGAAACGGCGTTCTCGTTGCACCACTCCGGGTGAGTTGCGCGCCTTTCGGACAATGTCTCGATTCAGACGCTGCGAAGGATCGCGTCCGAGATACTCCGTTCTGGTCCGAGTCAGCACGGATTGATTGTCCCTCTAAATTTTAATTAATCCGGGATAATGGCGTCTCAGACCCAACCCCCTACATCAAAACCCCAGGCAACGGCCGAATCCCATGCCCGATCTCCGGCCTCCGCGCCCGCCAGCGCCAGCGCAATCACCAGATTGTCATGCTGACCGTACCCATCCGCCCCGAACCGCCGACCCCCGCTGCTTGTCGTCGTAGACTGCATATCCAGCAATTCCCGCACCAGCGACCCCACGTCGCGCATCCGCCGCGCGATCCGCAGCTCGTCCCGCTCCAGCAGCACCTGCACATGCGCGATCAGATCCCGCTTCGGCACACTCCACGCGCCGCCGTTATGATGCTGATACTCCCCGCCCGTGATCGTCACTGCGCAGAGATCGCACCCCAGCCGCGCCGCGCGCAGCAGATCCACCACCGGCTCCCCCACCCCGGTGGCATCCACGGCCAGAAAACATCGCCCCGCCAGGCTCACTTTCCCAACAATCTCGCGCACCCGCTCCACCACCCTGGGCTACACACTGGGATAAGGCGTTCCCAGCGCCACGCGTTCCACATGCCGCACCCCGAGGCGATGAAACAACGCGCCCCGGTCGAAACGTTCCACCACGACAACCGCCGCCGGATCCAGCTCCTTTCCCAGATCCAATCTGATATAAAACCCCGACATAAACGTCGACCCATCTCGGTTTGCCGGGCTGCGGCCGGGAGGGAGCGATTCTTCCACTTCCGCAAGCCCGACCGTACAGGAGTAACCCGCGCATCACTTTTTCAATGAAAGACCTACGGGGATTCCGACCTCTACCGGGTCATTCGGAGCCACGCAGGATCGTTACCACGGCGGCGATAACTTTACGGACCGATTCCGGCTGTAACGAGCCGACCACACTCTCCACCAAATCGCCGCTCGCCGTGAAGAGTTTGCCCGGCCGCGCATAGCTCGTGACCTGTAGCGAACCTCGCTCGAAATCCGCGTCCTCCAGGACTACGGCGGCACTGTCGGCGTAGGGTTTGCTGGTCACCTGGCACAAAATCCAGTCGCCGCGGCCGGCATTGGCCAGCACCACGGCCGGGCGGAGTTTGGCCTGAGATAAGTCGGGAAAGGAAAACGGACGAGAACTACGAGACCCGCTGCAAGTGGGACCACGCTTCGGCCTCCTCGGGGCGATTCCAGTCGGTGGCAAGTGCAGGTTCACTGAGGAGCGCGGTTTCCGGAGCCGCAATGGGTTGGGTCTCATCCAGAATTGTCACCAGCGCCCGATGCACTGAGGAAAGATGCAAAGGTTCCAGCAGGCGCACGTTTCCGGTCTCGTCAATCATGGCCTCGACTGTCTGAAGCATTTGGAACCCTCCTCTGGGCAGTTTAACACCGGATTCCTGAGGTACCCGATCGCCGAAAAGTGCCGGGAAGGTCCACATGGTTCAGAAGGGCATCGCGGAACCGCGTGGCAGCGCCTCTGTTATCACGCGAAATAGAGTCGAAGATTTCGAAAAAATCGCCCCAGGCGCGTGGCGAAACGATTACTTTGAAGGGCGGCGGGCAAGATCCTGACGGAGTTCTTCCAGCGGAATCGCCCGCCCGGCATCCAGTTGGGCAATCCCTTCATCAACGGCGCGAAGAGTGGACGCACCTTCCGCGGCGATCAATTCGGGAACGGGATGGTCGATGCTCAACTCGATCATAGGTTCAGTACTCAGTATTATCTCGCGAGTAATCGGATCGATACCAGTCAGGTTCGGGCCTTTGCGGAGATTACAGCGGTGACAGGCGAGGGCCAGATTGCCGGGATCGTCGGTCCCACCATGCTGCCGAGGTACGACGTGCTCGATGTGATGCGCAAGGGAAGAACCATCCTGGGGAAGCAGGCAATATTCACAACAGTTCCGGGCTCGGTTTCGGACGAATACCCGCGTCGCCGATTCCATCGCTACGTGGCGTCGGAAAGTTGCCTTCGGGCCTTTAATTTCAGAATCGCTACAAAGTCTTCCGCGTTGATGAGCGCTTCATATTCCGCTCGCTCGTCGTCACTCAGCAAACCTTCGTTAGCCCGTTCCGCAAGCGTATCGACTCTTTCCTGTACGGGCGCTGAAACACCCAGGGCGAGGACGCGACGCGCGGATTCGGCGTCAAGGCAGCGGCTGAGCGGATCAAGAAATTGATCGAGCACGGTGGCGGCACTCATGCCTTTACGCTATCACGGTCAGAGGAGTCCGGCACTTTGCCGGCGGGCAAAACGACGACATGCTCTGTCGCGAACTCCTGGTCTCACGACGACAGGCCCCCCAAGTCCGGTTGGGGGAAGCGTGGGACCGTGCTCTGGCCGAATTACGTTAGGACTCATTCGGAAGCATACTCCACCCCCCTCGACCCACCCCGCTACATCAAAACCCCAGGCAAAGGCCGAACCCCATGCCCGATCTCAGGCCTCCGCGCCCGCCAGCACGCCAGCGCCAGCGCAATCACCAGATCGTCATGCTGACCGCACCCATCCGCCCCGAATCGCCGGCCTCCGCTGCTTGTCGTCGTGGACTGCATATCCAGCAATTCCCGCACCAGCGACCCCACGTCGCGCATCCGCCGCGCGATCCGCAGCTCGTCCCGCTCCAGCAGCACCTGCACATGCGCGATCAGATCCCGCTTCGGCACACTCCACGCGCCGCCGTTATGATGCTGATACTCCCCGCCCGTGATCGTCACTGCGCAGAGATCGCACCCCAGCCGCGCCGCGCGCAGCAGATCCACCACCGGCTCCCCCACCCCGGTGGCATCCACGGCCAGAAAACATCGCCCCGCCAGGCTCACTTTCCCAACAATCTCGCGCACCCGCTCCACCACCCTGGGATAAGGCGTTCCCAGCGCCACGCGTTCCACATGCCGCACCCCGAGGCGATGAAACACCGCGTCCCGGTCGAAACGTTCCACCACGGCAACCGCCGCCGGATCCCGCTTCTTCCCCAGATCCAACCCAACATAAAACCCCGGCATAAATGTGGACCCCTATCTCTTATCGGTGTTCATTCCAACGGCTCCAGCGCATCGTCCAAAGCCCCCTCCACCAGCCCCCGCCCGAACACCTCTGTCCCGTTATCCACGAACTCGCACAGATATTCCTGCTGAAACCACAACGCCCCCAGCGCCGCCCGCTCCTCTTCCAGAAACTCTTTCGGAATCCGCGCGCACTCCGTCGCCGCCACGCTCACCCGCATCCACTCGTCCCCGCCGTGCTCCCACACATCGTAGAAAAACCCGCGCTTGCCATAGGGCGTGCTCATCAGCCACAAATCTCCTCCGCCCACCGCCAGCATCGGACGCAGCGCCTTATACATCGCATCCTCCACCCGCGCCGCCTCGTCGATCAGCAGCAGCGACACTGCCGAGAACCCGCGCACCGTACCCTCCGTGCCCGGCAACCCCACAATCCGCGACCCGTTCGGAAACAACAGCGAAGTCGCATGGTCGCCATCGCCCCGCGGCACGATTCCCAGCTTCGCCACCATCCCCGACGCCTTTCGCAGAAACTCCGCGCTCTGCCGCTCGCTCGGACTCGCCACCAGCACCAGACTTCCCGGCCGGCAATACGCGCGGTGTACCGCCTTCACCGCCGCCACCGTCGATTTCCCCCACTGCCGCGTACAATTCAGGATCAGCCGCTTCGCCTCGCGCTCCAGCAGTTCCCGCTGCCGCTCGTCCGGCTCGAATCCCAGCCTCTCCTCGACGAAAGCATTCATCTCCTCCTCCTGTCTTTCCTTCGGGTCTGACTTCTTGGTTGCCCGTTTCTTATATGTCCACACCACGCACCATAACAGCGGGATCGCTCTTTTCCGGTCCGGCCGCAGGTCGGTGACAATGTTTTGTCGGGATCTTGGCGAGGAAAACAAAAGACTTAACGGAAACCACAGTTTATTTTGCACTTTGGTGATCGCGGCGCACAAATCCGATCCGTGTGAATCCGTGTCCATCCGTGGCCCCAGAACCTTTTAGCCACGGATGGACACGGATACACACGGATGAGTGGGACGCTCTTCTCCGGTTCGTCAGCAGGACGGTGACAATTCTTTTTGGGATTATTTCGAGGAAAACAAAAGACTTAACCGAGATCCAGGCCTATTTTGCACTTTCGTGATCGTAAGATGTGGCCGGGAAACCAAATGCCATCCGAAAGACAAAAAGCCGCCTCTCGCGCCAACGGGGCGAAATCGCGCGGCCCCGTCACGCCCGAAGGAAAGCTCAGATCCTCCCGCGGCAACGTCGAACAGGGCATGCTCGCCCGCACCGTGGTCCTCGACGGCGAATCGCGCCATCGCTTCCACGCTCTCATGACTTCCCTGCGCGAGGAACTGAAACCCGAAACCGCCATCGAGAACCTGCTCGTTCACAAAATGGCTGTCGCCCATTGGCGTCTGCTGCGTGTCTGGGGGATGGAAAAAGCAGCCATCGGCTCGCAACCCCCGGCCAGCGGCATCGCCGACAAACACGTCAACATCTACGAAATGCGCTTCGACCGCCAGTTCACCCGCGCATTGGACCGTTTCGAAAAATTTCGCGCCGCCCGAACCCGGCAAATCTCGGAAACCAAAGCCACGGAAGTAAAGATATGAACCCGGCTGAACCCAGGAAACGCGGCTTACAGTCGAGTAACCAACCCCGCGCGCGTGGGAAAATGCTATCTGTGGCACAGGCTTCAGCCTGTGGTCCGCTTGCCCCTATGCCGTTATCTCACTTCGATCCCCTGGTCGCCGAATGGTTCGCCCATCGCTTCGGAAATCCCACCGAACCCCAGATCGCAGGATGGCGGGAGATCGCGGCCGGCAGCAACGTCCTGATCTCGGCCCCCACCGGATCGGGTAAAGACCCTCGCCGCCTTTCTGATCTGCCTCGATCGACTGGTGCGCGCCGCCCGCGCCGGCACGCTCACCAGCCGAAACTCAGGTGGTTTACGTTTCGCCCCTGAAAGCGCTCTCGAACGACGTGCGGCGGAATCTCGAAGCGCCCCTCGCGGAAATCGCCGAGCTCGCCAAACTCCGCGGCGTGCCGCTCGCGCCCATCAGGACCGCGGTTCGCACCGGCGATACACCCGCGTCCGAGCGCCAGCGCATGCGTAAGGAAGCGCCGCACATTCTGGTCACCACGCCCGAATCGCTATTCATTCTGCTGACCGCCGAACGATCGCGCGAAATGCTGCGCACCGTGCGCACGGTGATCGTCGACGAAATCCACGCCGTCGCCGACGATAAACGCGGCTCGCATCTCGCCCTGACTCTGGCGCGGCTCAACGCAGTCGCCGATTCGCTCCCGCAGCGCATCGGCCTTTCCGCTACCGTGCGCCCGATCGAAGAGGTCGCGGCCTATCTTCGCGCCTGACACGCGAATCGTCGACGTCGGCCACAAGCGCGAGATGGTCCTCGCCGTCGAAGTCACCAACGACGAACTCGGCGCCGTCGCCACCAGCGAAATGTGGGAGGAGATCTACGACCGCCTCGCCGCCCACATCCTCCGCGAACGCACCACTCTGGTCTTCGTCAACACCCGCCGCCTGTCGGAGCGCGTCGCGCACGCGCTCGCCGAACGCCTCGGGCCGAACGCCGTGCTGCCGCATCACGGAAGCCTGTCCCGGGCCTTGCGGCACGATGCCGAATCGCGGCTGAAGAACGGCGAACTGCGCGCCGTGGTCGCCACCGCTTCGCTCGAACTCGGCATCGACATCGGCACCGTCGATCTCGCCATCCAGATCGGCTCGCCGCGATCGATCGCCGTCTCGCTGCAGCGCATCGGCCGTTCCGGTCACTGGGTCGGCGCGAAACCGCGCGGCATCTTTTTCCCCACCACGCGCGACGAATTGATCGAATGCGCCGCCATCATTTTCGCCATTCGTAATGGCGATCTCGAACGAATCGAGATCCCGCACAACGCGCTCGATATTCTGGCGCAGCAGATCGTCGCCGAAACTTCCTGCGATGCCTGGGACGAAGAGGATCTCTACGACCTCGTCCGCACCGCGTATCCGTACCGCAATCTGCCGCGCGACGATTTCGAATCCGTGGTCGAAATGATGTCGGAAGGCATCGCCACCACGCGCGGACGCAGCGGAGCGCTGCTGCATCGCGACCAGCGTGAACCATCGTCTGCGCGGCCGCCGAGGCGCGAAGCTTGCGGCGATTACTTCCGGCGGCGCCATCCCGGACAGCGCCGCTTACGCCGTAATCGCCGAACCGGAAGGCAGGATGGTCGGCACCATCGATGAAGATTTCGCGGTCGAGAGCCTGACCGGCGATGTATTCCTGCTCGGCACGCAATCGTGGCGTATCCGCCATGTCGGCCAGGGAAAAGTGCGCGTGGAAGATGCGCACGGCGCCAAACCGTCCATTCCGTTCTGGCTGGGCGAAGCGCCGGGGCGGTCGGCCGAGTTGTCCGCGGCTGTCTCGCAAGTGCGAGAAAAGCTGCTCTCCGCTCCCGAAGAATGCGCGACTCTTCTCGATGAGGCCGGCTTGCGTCAGGCCGTCGCCTACGTGCAGGCCGGCGCGGCCTCGCTCGGAGCGTTGCCCTCGAGCAGCACCGTCGTCGCCGAGCGCTTCTTCGACGAATCCGGCGGGATGCAGTTGATCCTGCACGCGCCCTTCGGATCGCGCATCAACCGCGCATGGGGCCTCGCGCTGCGCAAGCGCTTCTGCCGCACATTCAACTTCGAACTCCAGGCCGCGGCCACGGACAACGGCATCGTGATCTCGCTCAGCGAGCAGCATGCGTTTCCGCTCGAAACCGTGTTCGAATTTCTGCGCGCATCCACAGTCGAGGATGTCCTGCGCGAAGCCCTTCTCGTCGCGCCCATGTTCACCGTGCGCTGGCGCTGGAATGCCAGCCGCGCCCTCACCATCCTGCGTTTTCGCGGCGGGGCCAAAGTGCCCGCGCCGATTCAGCGGATGCGCTCCGACGATCTGCTCGCCGCCGTGTTTCCCGACCAGGTCGCCTGCGCCGAAAATCTCACCGGGCCGATTCGCATTCCCGATCACCCTCTGGTCAATGAAACGATTTCCAACTGCCTGCACGAAGCCATGGATATTGACGGCTTGAAGGAGCTCCTCGTCAGGATCGAGACGGGGTGAAATCCGCACCAGTGGCGATCGAAAACGCCGCGCCTTCCGTTTTTTCGCACGAAATTCTCAACGCCAATCCTTACGCGTTTCTGGATGACGCGCCGCTCGAAGAGCGCCGCGCGCGCGCCGTCCAGCTGCGCAGTTCAACGCAGGACCGAATGTTGCCGAGGGCATTCTCGATCCCGCCGCGATCGACCAGATTTCGAGCGAAGTCTGGCCCGAGCCGCGCGATGCGGATGAACTCCACGACGCGCTGCTCACCTTCATCGCCGGACCGGCGCTTCCGGAATGGCAGAAATGGTTTGACGAACTGATCGAGGCCGGACGCGCGCTTTCCGTCGAACGCGGCGGCCGCGAATTTTGGGTCGCAACCGAGCGCCGGGATTCGATGGACGACACCCTGGCCACCGTGCGCGGCTGGATGGAATGCCTGGGGCCCATCACCGCCGCCGATCTCGCCGAGCGGCTCGCGCTGGATGTAGGCGAATGTGCGCATCGCGCTTGGCACGCTCGAATCGCAGGGCCAGGTCTTCCAGGGCCATTACCGAAACAAATCGGGCGAAGAAATCGAGTGGTGCAACCGCCGTATCCTGGCGCGCATTCATCACCTGACGCTCGGGCGTCTGCGCCGCGAAATCGCCCCGGTCACCGCCGCGCAATTTCACCAATTCCTGATGCGCTGGCAGCACCTCTCACCCAGCAGCGCAGCTTCACGGCGCGGATGGCGTACTGCAGATCGTGCGCCAGTTGCAGGGCTTCGAGATTCCGGCGTCGGCGTGGGAAGAGAGCGTGTTGAAGCGGCGCATTGCCGAATACGCACCGGAGAATCTCGACGATCTCTGCCTCTCCGGCGAAGTCGCCTGGGCGCGCCTGTCGCCACACCCGGCCTTGCTCGATGCCGAGCGTCACGTCCGGCCCACCCGCATCGCGCCCATTTCCTTCTTCGCGCGTGAAGACGCCGATTGGTTGATCGATCCCGCCTTCGGACTGGTCGAAACCGTCGGCCTGTCTCATCCGGCGCGCGAGGTTTACGACGCGCTTGTCGCCCGCGGCGCGTCGTTCTTCGCCGATCTGGTGCGCGAAACGAAACGGTTGCCGAGCGAAGTCGAAGATGCGCTCTGGGAACTCACGGCCGGTGGTCTCGTGACCGCGGACGGATTCGAAAATCTTCGCGCTCTGATCGATCCGAAGCGCCGCCGCGGTGAAGGACGTGCACGGCAGGAATCGTCCCCGCCATGCGGCGGGACGCTGGGCGCTGGTGACGCGTTCGAGCGTCGTCATCGCGCCCGACGACCGCATCAAACACTTCGCCGAACAGCTGCTGCTCCGCTGGGGCGTGTTATTCCGCGATCTTCTGGCCCGCGAAACCGTGTCGCCGCCGTGGCGCGATCTGCTCCCGGTTCTGCGCCGCATGGAAGCGCAGGGCGAGATCCGCGGCGGCCGGTTCGTCGAGGGGTTCACCGGCGAACAGTTCGCGCGCCCCGAAGCGATCGATTTACTGCGAGCCGTCCGGCGCGCTCAGACCGACGACCCGGATGCCGTTGAAGTTTCCCCCGCCGACCCGTTGAATCTGGTCGGGATCATCCTGCCAGGGCCACGCGTAGCCCGGGTAAGGGTGACCGCATGAAAGCGACTACAGACAGTTTCTCCCGCTCCTGTAATCACACCGGGGTCACGCGTAAGGGTGACCGCATAAAAGCCGTGGGGCAGACGATCGTTTTCTGTCGTCTGCCCTTATACCTGCTGTTCTTCGCCGCCGTCGCGTGCCCGCAGGACGACCCGGTCTTCCGCTCCGGCGTTTCGCTAGCCCGCGTCGATGCCCAGGTCACCGACGCCACGGGAGCGGTGGTCGAAGGCCTGACCCGGGACGACTTTCGCGTTCTGGACGAAGGCACGCCGCAATCCCTCGTCAACTTCGGTTTCGCGCTGGAGCCTCTCGACCTTATCCTGCTGTTCGATACCGCGGGCAGCATGCACGGCAAGCTGCTCGAAGTGGTTCGCGCCACCCAGCTCGGCTTTAACGAATTGCGCAAAGGCGATCGGGTTTCCGTACGTGTTTTCAGCTCGTCCAGTACCGAACTGCTGCCGTTCTCGGAGAACCTCGATACCGTGAACCAGGCCATTCTGATAAGGGCAATCACGATCCGGCCCAGCGGCTCATCCCGCCTCGAGCCGGCCGCCGATGAAGCCGCGCTGCGCTTCCGCATGGAGCCGAAATCGCACCGCAAAAGGGCCATCCTGATCGTCACCGACAAGACCGATGCGAAGCAATCCGGGCAGGAGTCCGTGGTGCGCGATCTGTGGGACTCCGATGCCGTATTGAGTGAGCTGGTCATGGGTGGCCCTGCGGAACGACGGCCGAACGAGATCGTCGATAAAACCGGCGGCATGGTCATCGTTGCGGGGAATCCAGGCGAAGCATTCCGCGAATCGGTGCACTACCTGCGCAGCGGCTACACGATGTACTACGCGTTGCCTGAAGCAAAAGCCGGAGCAGCGCGGCGTCTCGATGTCCAACTGACTCCTGAGGCCCTGAAGCGATTCCCCAACGCGCGCGTCCGCGCAAGGTCTGGCTACAATGTGCCGTAAGCCCCTATTGCGCCGCCTTGAGCTGCTCCGCGCGCCGCAGCGTAAAAGCCTGCTCGTTGATATCGATCTCCTTCTGATACCCGTCGGGATCGACAAACGGATTCGTCCCGCTCGTCCCGAGCTTCGCGTATTTTTCCGCCATGTTATACATCGCCGGGTGCGACCCCAGCGGAATATCGCAGGGAAGCGAGCGCAGCACTTTGAAACTGCGTATGTACTCTTCGGCGATCTGCGGAACTTGCTTGTTGTTGACCAGCTGATAACCGGGATTCACGCCGATGCTGCCGATGATCACCACGTTGTAGGACTTGTCGCCATCCTGGATCTTCACGGTCCACGTCGTGCAGCCGCGCGTGTGCCCGGGCGTCAGATGAGCCACCAGCGTGGTCCCTCCCAGCGTCACCTCGTCGCCGTCGTGCAGAATGCGGTCCACCACGTGGGGTTTGCCACCCGGCGTGATCTTCAGCAGCGCGGGCATATCTTCCTGCATGGCCATCAGCTTCGCGCCGGTCAGTTCCTTGACCATCGCGTCGCCTTCCATGTGGTCGGCGTGGGCGTGGCTGCCGAGAAGGATCTTCGTGTCGGCGAAGTGAAAGCCCAGCTTCTCCACCGAATCGCGGATCACCGGGACCGTCGCTTCATAAGCGCTGTTGATCAGGATGTTGCCCGCAGGCGTGACAATCAGAAAGGCGGCGAGGCTCTCCGTCCCCACGTAGTAAAGATTGCCCGCGATCTGATGCGGCGGAAACTGCTTGTTCTGCTGCTCCTTCGTTCCGACGTTCCGTCGGAAGAGATCCTCGGGCATCATGACCTTTGGGCTTTGCGCCGACAGAGTCGCCATCGCCAGAAACGTGCTCACGGAAACGATTCGCATACTCATAGAATAGTTCTGATGGAATACAGACAGCTTGGCAACACCGGAGTTTTCGTTTCTCGCATCTGCCTCGGCGCCATGACGTTCGGCGGCGCGGGAACCATTTTCGGAGCCATCGGCGGCCTCAATCAGCACGATGTGAACACCCTGGTGGACAACTCGCTCGATGCGGGAGTGAACTTCATCGACACGGCCAACGTGTATGCGGCCGGCGAATCCGAAACCCTGCTGGGCAAAGCTCTGGGATCAAAACGCAAAGACGTCGTCGTGGCGACGAAGGTGTTCGGCCGCATGGGTCCGGGCGCGAATCAGGTCGGTCTCTCGCGCCTGCACATCATGCGGGAAGCCGAGGCCAGCCTGCTGCGCATGAACACCGATTACATCGACCTCTATCAGATTCACGGATTCGATCCCCTGACTCCGCTCGAGGAAACCCTCGGCGCGCTTACGGATCTTGTGCGCCAGGGCAAAGTCCGCTACATCGGCTGTTCGAATCTCGCCGCCTGGCAGATCATGAAATCCTTCGGCGTTTCAGCGCTCAACCACCTCGACAAATTCATCACGCTGCAGGCGTATTATTCTCTCGCGGGACGCGAACTTGAACGCGAGATCGTTCCCATGCTCACGGATCAGAAGATGGGGTTGCTGGTCTGGAGCCCTCTCGCCGGAGGGTTTCTCACGGGCAAGTTCACACGCGCCGGCGCTGTCGACGAAGCGGCCCGCCGCAGCAAATTCCATTTCCCGCCGGTGAACCTGGAGAAGACATACGACATGGTCGATGCGATGGCCGGTGTGGGGAAACGCCTCAACGCGACCGTCGCTCAAATCGCGCTGGCATGGCTCCTGCATCAGCCCTCCGTCACCAGCGTGATTATCGGCGCGAAGAAAGAGAATCAGCTCAAGGACAACCTGGGTTCGGTGGACGTCAAGCTGGACGATGCGGATCTGAAGGAACTCGACGCTGTAAGCCGCCTCACCCCCGAGTATCCGGGCTGGATGATGATGGGAGACGACCGGCGTCCCGGCCAGGTTCGCGATTGGTCGAAGTTCCTGGCGCCTCCGAAGTAGGCCATATGCGCTGCTGCATGTCGTCATAGCCAGGCAAGGGCCGCCCCGGAAGGACGAAGTGCTCGTCGCAGCGCGGCTCATAGGTTTCATCGCCGCCCACCTGGATCTGCGGACTGTTGTAGGGCGCGGGGTTTCCATTGATCATGCGCTGCGGATAGGGGGCGCGGCCGCCGCACTTTGTGCAGTACGCCGTCATCCACATGCAACGATCTTCAGCGAGCAGCGCGAGATCGGGCGTCGAGCCGAAGGGCTCGCCGCGGAAGTCGAAAGCCAGACCCGACGCGAGCACGTCGTAGCCGTCGTCGAGAAGGTCCTTCACGACCTGAAAGAAACCGGAATCGCGGGGAAAGAACTGCACTTCGTCGAACGCGACCACTTCAAAACGGCAGCCCGCCGCGGATTCCTTCGCGCGCAGAATCATCCACATCTCTTTCGGATTGTTGACGGGAACCTCCTCGGCTGAATCCTCATCGCCCTTCCGGCTCTTGATGCGCTTCACGCCGCTGCGCGTGTCGGTCAATGGCTTGAACACTGCGATCTTCTTGTTGCCGTACTTCCTCAGCGTGTCGATTTCGGTGAGCAGATGGCGTGTCTTGCCCGATGCCATGTTGCCTACAAACAACCTCAGGAACCTCCCGCGAGCCAATTGATATCCCCCTATTTGAGCGTCGTTTCCAACAGTTCGTGCCGGTAGTAGCGAGCCTGTTCGCGCGCGGTGCGCCCTTCGTCGTTGCGGATATTCGGATCGGCGCCCGCCTTCAACAACGCCTGCACGGCTTTCGCGTCGCCAAAGTCGATGGTGGCCGCGTACATCAGCGGCGTATAGTTGAACTCATCCGTGGCGTTGATCAGAACACCCGCTTGCACCAATGCAGGAATCACTTCGGGACGATTCGCGATCGCGGCCCAGTGAAGCAGATTGACGCCGGTGTCTTCCGTCATTTTCGCGTTGGCTCCAGCCGCGATCAGAATGCGGACGATGTCCGGATATCCGAATGTCACTGCTTCCGAAAGCCCGGCGGAAGGCTCCGCGCCGTATTCCAGCAGAAGTTTGACATTTTCGGAATCGCCGCTCATCGAAGCTCGCTCCAGTGCTGCGGGAGCGATCGCTTCAGGCTTACGTTCCAGCAGCAGCCGGATCGAAGCAGCGGTGCCGCGATACGAGGCTGCGATGGTAACCGCTTTGGCGGTCGGCTCCACGCCGCGGGCCAGCAGCAGACGGACCTTCTCAGCATCGGGCGCGGCCATCATGAGCAAGGTTGTGCCGCGTCCGGTCCCGCTGTTGGGATCGAGGCCGGAATTCAGCAACTCCGCAAGCTGCTCGGTGGAACCGAACAGCGCGGTGCGAATCCACGTGGGAGTCGCGGCGGCCGAGACTGGAACCGCATCGGCGCCGTTCCGCGCGGGCAGCGCGGCGAGAAGGGCCATCACCGCCCACGAACTTCCCGCATAAGACAGATACTCGTCTTTCGCATACGGGAAGCCGCTCGTGAAATACGCAGGGCTGACCTGCGCGGGGGACAGCATCCGCGAATGTACACGCCACGTTCCGTCGGGGGCCTGCGTCGAAATGAGGAAGCGCAGGCCCGCGCTCCAGGCCTGATCCGAGGCCGGCATACCGGATTCATGCAGTGCGTAAAGCGCCTCGCCTGTCGAGTAAACGTCGGCCTGGTAACCAGTCAGCTCCGCCCAGCTTCCCTCCTTCGTTCGCATGGCCATCAGATCATGCCGGGCTGCCGCGATCTCTCCCGGCGATCCGGTGGCCCAAACCAGTCCCATCAGGCGAAACGAAGCATCCTCAGTCGATAAAGGACGAGTCGCGGACAGCCATCGCCGCGCTCGCTCGAGACATGCATCTGTCTCCGCGCGCGACTCCACGGGCATATAGAAGCCGATCGCGCGGACCGCGGTGGCGGTTGCCGTAAACGCGCTGCTCGAGTGCGGCGGACGGAAATCGGAAGTAATCCAATGCCCATCCCGCTGCCAATTGACCAGGCGGCGCGCCAACACCGCGGTGGTCGCGTTCGGTGACAGGCCGGCCGCATGGGCCGCCATGAGTAGATAGCTGTCGTTCGGCGTGGGGTCCGCTAGCGTAGTCGCCTGAATCGCATCGTCGAGCGCAGCCGGGCCGCGTAACGCCCGGAAGGTCTTGCCTTCCACCGCCGCCAGGACCTTCGCGTCTATCGCGACACCCCGGCTCAGCGCAAGATGGAACGCCATTACGGGAAGAATATTGTGGTGGCAGGAAACGCAGGCGCGCTTGCCGACGAAGGTGGCGGCGGAGCTCTCGAGCATCGGCAGAGCGCGCTCCACGGCCTTTTGGACCGCAGGCTGGGCGAATAAGCCCGGGGCCAGCGCAGCCATCAGCAGAATCTTACCCATGAGTACCCAATGGTTATGATAGTGGAGATGGTTCGGAAAACAATCGCGGCGGCTGCTCTCATTGCAGCGGGTTCACTCATCGGATGCGGGACGAGCACCACGGGCCCCGACGGCGGCAGCAAACAGCAGACCACAACGGGCGTCTCCGAGTCGGGCTATCCGGAGGGTGATCCGAAGGACGCCGGTTCTCCCGCGCTCGCGAGTTCGACCGAACAGCAGTATTCGCGCGACCAGACTGAAAAAAAGTAACATTTCCCGGTTGAAACCCCGGGGCGGGATGGCCGCGAGTGCCGTCACGTGATTGGCAGCGTCTGAAAGGTGAGTTGGCTTCGGTGATGGACAGGATGCACCCGATCGTCACCGGTCCTGTAGAACTTCCGATGGGCCTCTGGAGGAAGCTGAATCTTGTCAGCGGCTTTCGGCCGTCAGGAACTTCAACAATTCCCTATTGAACATATCCGGTACCTGAATATGCGGAACGTGGCCGACGTTCGGGAACAGCACCAGTTGGGCGCCCGGAATGGTATCGGCAATGTGCTTCGCCAGCGCGGGAAAGTTCTCGCCATCCTTCTCGCCACCGATGACCAGTGTCTTCGCCCTGATGTGCGCCCAGTCGTAAACCACCGGGTCCAGAACCGTAATCCGGCGATAAATGGCGCGCACCATGGCAAGCCGCGGCCAGTCGGCACTGAGAGTCGGTGCGTAGAGAATGCGCACATACTGCTCGTACTCCGGCTTCCATGTCGCGGGCGGAAAGTACCGGTGGATGTTGGCGTAGAAGCCCTGATAAAGCTGGTCGTGCGTCTGCGCCATGGTGGTTTGGTAGGCTTCTTCGGCGCTCGGCCAGGGATGGCTGTAACGCACGTCAGTGAGCCCGATCGGATCGTAGAGGACCGTGCGTTGGGCAATGTCGGGATAGACAGCGGCAAATCGCGCAGCCAGCATTCCGCCCATCGAATGCCCGACAATCACGGCACGATCACGCGGAAGCCGGCGTTACGCAGAAGATCGATCGGCCGCTGAAGTAAAAGCCGCCGAAGTTCATGCCGTGCAGCAGAACGACGACGCGGCCATTGGGCACGCCAGCGGGAGGTACGTCCATGCAGGCCATCCGGACGTCCTGACCGTAAAGCGTCAGCGGAAGATAGGAAACCGGATAAGGATAGGCGATTTCGTCGTATGTGATGCTGCCCGGTTTAACGTCAATCGGGGCGGTGGGAAGCGATTCGGTCTGGCAGAAAGCCGAGAGGCAAAAGGTAAGGCACAGTAAGAGCCGCATGATGGCGCACCTCTGGCCCATTATGCAACTCAGGCAAGCGTCGACACGATTGTCGACGCGGCACGCAGGAGTGCGTGCGCTACGGTTCGATACGAGAGCGTATTCTAAACCGGCAGTTTGGACGACCCGGTCAGGAATTGGTCGATGCCCCGCGCCGCCCGGCGGCCTTCCGCAATGGCCCAGACTACCAGCGATTGCCCGCGACGCATATCGCCCGCCGCGAACACGCCGGAGACGGACGACATATAGCCTTCGTTCGTGACCACGTTGCCGCGCGTATCGATCGCGACGCCCAGTTCGTCGAGCATCCCCGCGCGCACCGGACCGGTAAATCCCATGGCCAGCAAAACGAGATCGACATCCATCTCGAACTCGGAACCGGCTATGGCTTCGAACTTCGGCGGCTGACCTACGCGTACCCCATGCAGCTTCGTGACGTTGCCATGCGCGTCACCGCTGAAGCGCATCGTATTCACGCTCCAATCGCGTGCGCCGCCTTCTTCATGCGAGCTTTCGACCCTGAGCTGCATCGGCCAAAGCGGCCAGGGTGTGTGCGGAGCGCGTTCGTCGGGAGGCTTCGGCAATAATTCGAACTGCGAAATATGCGCGGCCTTCTGGCGGTGCGAAGTCCCGAGGCAATCGGCGCCGGTGTCGCCGCCGCCGATGATCACCACGCGTTTGTCCGTGGCCAGAATCTGACCGGGCACGCTGTCGCCCTCACAGACTTTATTCGATTGCGGAAGGAAATCCATGGCGAAGTGGATGCCCTTGAGATCGCGCCCGGGAACCTTCAGATCGCGCGGATGCTCTGCCCCGCCCGTCAGCAGAATGGCGCTGAAATCGCGGCGCAGATCTTTGACCGGTATGTTTTTCCCGACATGCGCGTTGACCACGAACTCCACGCCTTCGGCCCGCATCTGGGCGATCCGGCGATCGATCAGATGCTTCTCCATCTTGAAATTCGGAATGCCGTAGCGGAGCAGGCCGCCGATGCGATCGGCTTTCTCGAACAGCGTGACGGTATGCCCCGCGCGCGCCAGCTGCTGCGCGGCGGCCATCCCCGCCGGACCCGAACCCACTACCGCGACGCGCTTGCCGGTGCGCGAATGAGCCAGTTCGGGCGTAATCCAGCCCTCCTGCCAGGCGCGGTCGACGATGGTTTTCTCGATATTCTTGATGGTGACCGGCGGCTCGTTGATTCCGAGCACGCAGGCCGCTTCGCAGGGTGCCGGGCAGATGCGTCCGGTGAATTCCGGGAAATTGTTGGTTGAATGGAGCACGCGGCTCGCCTCGCGCCAGCGCCCGTGCCACACCAGATCGTTCCAGTCGGGAATGATGTTCTCGACGGGGCATCCGGTATGGCAGAACGGCACGCCGCAATCCATGCAGCGCGCGCCCTGGAGGCGGCTCTTGTCCTCCGGGAACGGATTGTAGATCTCAAGCCAATCGTGGATGCGCTCGGACGGCGGACGCCGTTCCGGCACTTCACGCGAGTATTCGAGAAAACCGGAAACTTTACCCATTGATTTCTTCCTGGCCGTTACCGGTTGGCGGCGCTGAGACCGATCGGCCGCGACCCCGCCACGGCATGCCGCGCGACGGTCTCGTGCTGGACGCTCTTGCGCAGCACGCGTTTGAATTCATGCGGGAAGACTTTCACAAACTGCGGCAGCATGGCGTTCCAGTTCTCCAGGATTCGTTTGGCGCGCGGGCTGCCCGTAGCGTCGAAATGGCGGTAAATGAGGGTCTGCAGCGTCTCCTGATCGTGCGGATCGAAGACCTGTTCGAGGTCGACCGAAGCCTTATTGCAGCGGTATTGAGTAAACTCGCCCGATTCATCGAGTACATAGGCGATTCCGCCGGACATCCCGGCGGCGAAGTTCCGTCCGGTCTTGCCGAGCACCACGACGAGGCCGTTCGTCATGTATTCGCAGCCGTGATCGCCGAGCCCTTCCACCACGGCCGTGGCTCCCGAATTCCGAACCGCGAAGCGCTCGCCGGCCACACCGTTGAAGAACGCCTCGCCGCTGGTGGCTCCGTAAAGCACCACGTTCCCGACCAGAATATTCTCTTCGGGAAGGAAGGTCGAACTTTCCGGCGGGTAGACGATCAGGCGTCCGCCGGACAGCCCCTTGCCCACGTAATCGTTGGCATCGCCTTCGAGCTCGAGCGTGACGCCTCTGGCCAGAAACGCGCCGAAACTCTGCCCCGCCGAGCCCGTAAATTCGAATCGGATGGTATCGTCGGGCAATCCGGCCGAACCGTACTTGCGTGCGATCCTACCGGAAAGCATGGCCCCCACCGTGCGATGCACATTCTTGATCGGCAGCTTGATCACGATCGGCGTCTGATGATCGATGGCATCCTGCGCATGGTCGATCATCTTATAATCGAGCGCTTCATTGAGACCGTGATCCTGCTCCGTGGTGCAATGCCGGCTGACGCGCGAAGGCACCGGCGGATTATAGAGAATCGACGAATAGTCGAGGCCGCGCGCCTTCCAGTGGTCGAGCGCATCGCCCATTTCCAGCATGTCGACGCGGCCCACCATCTCGTCGATCTTTTTGAAGCCCAACTGCGCCATGATCCGGCGCAACTGCTCCGCGATGAAGAAGAAGAAATTGATGACGTGCTCCGGCTGACCGGTGAACTTCGCGCGCAGCACGGGATCCTGCGTAGCGATGCCGACCGGGCAGGTATTCAGATGGCATTTGCGCATCATAATGCAGCCCATGGCAACGAGAGGCATGGTGGAGAAGCCGAACTCCTCCGCGCCGAGCAGTGTTGCGATCGCGACATCGCGCCCGGTCTGAAGTTTCCCGTCCGTCTGTACAACGATGCGGCTGCGCAGGTCGTTCATGACGAGAACCTGCTGGGTCTCGGCGAGACCGAGCTCCCAGGGCGCGCCCGCGTGCTTGAGCGAAGTCAGGGGAGAAGCGCCCGTGCCGCCATCGTGTCCGCTGATCAGAACCACGTCGGCATGAGCTTTGGAAACGCCGGCGGCGACAGTCCCCACGCCCACTTCCGCGACCAGTTTGACCGATATACGCGCCTGCGGATTGACGTTCTTCAGATCGTAAATCAGCTGCGCGAGATCTTCGATCGAATAAATATCGTGATGCGGCGGCGGTGAGATCAGGCCCACGCCTGGCACCGAATGGCGCACTCTCGCGATGACTTCATCCACTTTGTGGCCTGGCAGCTGACCGCCTTCGCCCGGCTTCGCACCCTGCGCCATCTTGATCTGCAGATCGTCGGCGTTGACCAGGTAATGCGCGGTGACGCCAAAGCGCCCGGAAGCCACCTGCTTGATCGCACTGCGCCGCGAGTCGCCGTTCGCGTCGGGTTTGAATCGCGCTTCGTCCTCTCCGCCTTCACCCGTATTCGACTTGCCGCCTATGCGATTCATCGCGATGGCAAGGGTCTCATGAGCCTCTTTGGAAATCGACCCGAACGACATCGCGCCGGTGGCGAAGCGCTTCACGATTTCGTTTGCAGGCTCCACTTCTTCGATCGGGATCGGAGTCGCCGCCTTGAACTTGAAGAGACCGCGCAAGGTGCACAGATGCTCGCTCTGTTTGTCGATCAGATCAGTGTATTCCTGGAACGTGTCGAAGCTTCCCTGCCGCACCGCGTGCTGCATTTTGCTGACGCTGGCCGGATTGATCAGGTGATATTCGCCGCGCACGCGAAACGCGTAACTGCCGCCGACCGGCAATTCCGTATCGATGTCCGTCAATGGCTGGAACGCCAGCGCGTGCTTCATGGCCGCTTCGCGCGCAATGACGTCGAGGCCGACGCCCTCGATGCGGGACGAAGTGCCGGTGAAATACTTGTCGACGACATCCTTGTTCAGTCCGATGGCCTCGAAAACCTGCGCGCCGCGATAGCTCTGCAGCGTCGAAATGCCCATCTTCGAGAAGACCTTCAGGAGGCCTTTGTTGATGGCCTTTATGTATTGGTAAAGGGCCTTTTCGTAATCGAGGCCATCGGGCAGATAGCCGCGCTTCGAAAGGTCTTCCAGCGTTTCAATGGCGAGATACGGATTGATCGCGCTTGCGCCATAGCCGATCAGCAGCGCGAAATGCATCACTTCGCGCGGCTCGCCCGATTCGATGATCAGGGCGGCTTGTGTCCGGGAACCTTCCCGGACGAGATGATTATGCACCGCCGTCATCGCCAGAAGACTGGGGATGGGCGCGTAATCGATATCCGTGCCGCGATCCGAAAGAATCAGGATGGTGTAGCCGTTCTGAATCGCAAGCGTAGCGCGCCGGCAGAGCCCGTCAAGAGAGCGCGCCAGTCCCTTTTCGCCTTCAGCCACGGGAAACAGAGCCGAGAGCGTGGTTGCAAGAAAATCGCCCTGCGACACGCGGCGCAGCTTTTCCAGATCGCGATTCCCCACGATCGGATGCGGGAGCTTGAGCGTGTGGCAATGCCGCGCCGTCTCGGAAAGGATATTCCGCTCCTTGCCGATGTAGCTGACGAGCGACATGACCATCTCTTCGCGAATGGGATCGATGGGCGGGTTCGTCACCTGCGCGAAGAGCTGCTTGAAGTAATTAAAGAGCGGCTGCGGCTTGTCGGAAAGGCACGCCAGCGGCGTGTCGGTCCCCATGGAACCGAGGGGCTCTTCTCCGTTAACCGCCATGGGGGTCATGAGGAAGCGCACGTCTTCGTCCGTATAGCCGAAGGCGCGCTGGCGCATCATGATGGTGGCGTGATCGGAGCCATGGAAGCGCGGCGGCTCGCCGAGGTTGTCGAGCGTGATCTGGTTCCCCGCCAGCCACTCGGAATAACGGTTCCGCGCCGCCAGCTGGTTCTTGACTTCGCGGTCGGAAACGATGCGGCCCTGTTCCAGATCGACCAGGAACATCTTACCCGGCTGGAGGCGGCCTTTCATTTTGACGTTTTCCGGCTTGACCGGCAGAACACCGGTTTCGGACGCCATAACGACCATGTCGTCTTTCGTCACCAGATAACGGGCCGGCCGCAGACCGTTGCGATCCAGCGTCGCGCCGATGACGCGCCCGTCAGTGAACGCGATCGCCGCAGGGCCGTCCCACGGCTCCATCAGCGAGCAGTGATATTCGTAATAGGCCTTGCGCGCTTCATCCATGTGCGGGTTGCCGTCCCAGGCTTCGGGAATCAGCATCGTCATGGCATGGGGCAGCGAACGGCCGGCCATCACCAGGAGTTCGAGCGCGTTATCGAACGCCATGGAATCGCTTCCATTCTGCTGAATGATGGGGAAAAGCTTCGGGAGGTCATCGCCGAACAGGTCGGATTCGAGCACGGACTGGCGCGCGTGCATCCAGCTCACATTGCCCCGGACGGTGTTGATTTCGCCGTTGTGCGCGATGTAGTGGAACGGATGGGCCAGCTGCCACGTGGGAAAGGTGTTGGTCGAAAACCGCTGATGCACCAGGCAGAGCGCGCTGGTGACGTCGGGATCGGAAAGCTCGCTGTAGAACTTCGCGATCTGCGGCGCGAGAAGCAGGCCTTTGTAAACGATGGTGCGCCCGGAAAGGGACGGGATTGAGAACATCCCCTTGTCGGGCATATCGCGCACGTCGATCGCGGCCACTTCCGACTCGGCCCGTTTCCGAATTACGTAGAGCTTGCGCTCGAGCTGGTCAGTGTCCATGGCCGCGCCCCGCCCCACGAAAACCTGTTGGATGTAAGGCTGCGACGCCCGTGCCTCACGACCGATGGCGCTGCCTTGGATGGGAGTGTCGCGCCATCCCAGAACGCTCAGGCCTTCCTCCTGGATAATGCGCTCGATGATGCCTTCGGTCCTGAGCCGCTGGTGCTTTTCCACAGGAAGGAACACCATGCCGATCCCATACTCGCCCGGCGCCGGGAGGGTAAATCCGAGAGTGGCCGCTTCGCGCGCGAAGAATTTGTGCGGGATCTGAATCAGGACGCCAGCGCCGTCCCCGGTTTCCGGGTCGCAGCCGCACGCGCCCCGATGAGTCAGGTTGATGAGGATCTGGATCCCTTTTTCGATGATGTCGTGGGACTTCTGGCCTTTGATGTTGGCCACAAAGCCCATTCCACAGGCATCGTGCTCGTGTTGAGGATCGTAAAGTCCCTGGCGCTCGGGCAGACTCATAGGTACTCCTCGGATGGTTTCCCAATATTAGCAGGAATAATCAATATCACGCAATCTAAAGTTAACGAGTTAGCAATATTACAATTACTTATGCTATAGTGGCTGGAGGTGATCTTCGAAGAGTGTAAGCTGTTCCGGGATGTGGCGCATGCCCGGAGTCTCAGCCGAGCGGCGGCCATAAACGGGATCAGCCAGTCCGCCGCGACCCAGCATATTCAGGAACTTGAGAGACGCCTGGGGGTTCAGTTGCTCGACCGGTCAACCCGTCCGCTGGGTTTGACGCCCGGGGGCAAGCTCTACGCCGAGTTGTGCCGGGACGTCCTGCGCCGGGAGGAAGATTTTGTCGCCGCTCTCGATGAGATCAAGGACGAGGCGGCGGGAACCGTTCGCGTGGCGTCGATTTATTCCATCGGGCTGTCGGAACTACCCCGTCTGCGCGATGAGTTCACGCGCGCCTTTCCCGGCGCCCAGCTGCACATCGAATACCTGCGGCCGGACAAGGTTTACCAGGCGGTGCTGGAAGATCAGGCCGATCTCGGGTTCATCAGTTACCCGGAGAATCGCCGCGATCTGACCATCATTCCCTGGCGCGAAGAACGGATGACCGTGGCGGTTTATCCTTCTCATCCTTTTTCAGGACGCCGCTTTCTTGTGCCGAAAGACCTGGACGGCCAGGATTTTATCTCGTTCGACGACGAAGTGATCATTCGCCGTGAACTGGATCGTTTCTTCCGCGAGCATGAAGTGCGCATTCCGGTGGTGATGCAGTTCGACAATATTCAATCCATCAAAGAGGCTGTGGTGCTGGGTTCGGGAATCAGCATACTGCCCGAGCGGACCATCCAGGCTGAAGTGGAACAGGGCCGCCTGGTCTCGATTCCGCTGCGTGCGCCGGAACTCGTGAGGCCCATCGGCATCATTCACCGGCGCAGGAAGAAACTGACGAAGGCGGGACGGGAGTTCCTGAATCTGGTTATGACGAGTGAAAGCGCGATGGAGCCGGAACTGGTTTCGGCGCGTTAGAAGAGACTCCGGTCTGTTCGTCCAACCTCGACCCAGCCGCCTTGCTTAGGATCACGTTGGCTGGAGCACCGGGAAGTAGCCTCTCGAATAGTAATTGCCGCCACTCCTGAACGGAAGGTGGCTTGCAGGGCTGGACAATCGCCCGGTCAGTTCCGTTTTGCATATTTTCGTAAGCGTGCTAAATGAATTCGGTCAGAGTCCCGATTCGCCGCTTCTTTGTTCCGTATCAGATCATGAAGTGAAATTATGGAAATCCCGATGTCGTCCAACTGAGTCTCGACCCGATCCTTCCATGCGTCAGCGAACGTCACGGCATCTATGGTTGTCATCACGTCCACACGAGCGGGAACCATGCCGAACTGAAAAACGACATGTGGCTGTGTCAGATCGTGAACGGTCAGGTCGGCCATCGGAGCGCCAAACTCGACCAATGCCGCAAAAGTCTGCCTGGCGTTTTCCGGTGTGGATTCAATCCAGAGGTCGATATCTTTCGTGTAAAACGGCTCCGTGTATTTCATTACGGCATAACCACCGACGATCAGGTATGTGACATGATGCTTGTTGAACGACCGCAAAAGATCCTTGAAGTCAGGTTTTAATGTCACTTTTCTTCCCTTAAAAGTTTCGGCCAGTTCTACCAATTCCCAAGCGGCATCGAAGATCGCTACATCGCCCTGTGCCTGCCAAAAATCGACATCGAATTGGCGGTCGGGAAAAGCGCCTCGCACGACTCGGCTCATCGGCGGCGATGCGGTGTGTTCTTTAAAAGCTTTCATCAGCTTGCCCCAGTCCTATCATCTATGACTGTCTAGTCTTGCTCTTACCTGCCACTTCCCTGTACGTCAGTCGCTTGCCAGCGCAGCCTCTTTCCATTCATCATCCCGCTAAAAGCTCATCTTGTCTTTGGCCGCTTCGAGTTTGCGGCCGTCGACTCCGTACACGACCAGCATTTCGCCCCACTCCCGGTAATCACCATGCTTTTCGCGATACGTTACGAGCGCGTTCGCTTCCTCGGGAGTTAACCCGATGGCCGCCACGATTTCGTCGGCCTTCGCCTTGTTCATGTTGATTTTGGTGTGATCTTCTTCTTTGGGGAAGTATTTCGCCATGTAGGCAGCAATCGCGTCGTACTGGTCGGCGGGCGCGGGAACACCCTTCTGAGACATTCGCGCTACGGTCGCCTTCCAGTCGGATTCGGTTTTCCTCGTGCCCAGAAGCTGTGCCGGCTCGTGGCATTGCAGGCAGATCCTGCTGACATATTCCTTCGCGGGGGCGTCGGGGAAATCCTTCTGCGCATACGCGGACGAAATGATGGCGAGAAAACCGGCGACTAGCGACAGGGATCGGAACGACAGGGATCGGAACATGACTCCTGGACCTCTAAACGGATTTTATAACGACACCGGATTTTATGCCTCCTCAGAGGAATCTGTGGGTCACTGATACGTTCGAGTGGCGAACGGAAGCTCGTCTCGGGCTGCCGGGCGAACCAGATGCCGGATAGCGCGGCTTCAGCTTTTTGTGTTCGCTATGGCGTTTTACGGGAGACGCTCCCCTCGTTGGTTGACAGCCTTCCCTGGCGAGATGCACCATTGAAAACAGGGAGGATTTCCCATGCTGCTCCGCCGCCCCGGTCGGTTCACGCGGTCCGTCCCCGTGCTCCTGCTCGCTCTGCGTTTCTTCTCTTCGACTGCTGTCGCGCAGACGAAGCCCGACTTCTCCGGTACGTGGAAGAGTCTCCAACCGTCCGCGCAAATCACCATCGCCCTGGATGGTCCGTCGTTCGTCGTCACGACCGCGCACGCGGACGGAAGTTCAGAGACGCTCACCTACCGCCTAGATGGCCATGAAAGCCGGAACGCCGTCAAGGGTGCAACGGGAGAAGTCTGGACTCATGTCTCCAAGGCGACTTGGATGAGCTCTGCGGTGGTCATCACCACCACAACCAGCCGCGACAACGGGGAGAAGTTTGGCTGGATGCAGGTTTACTCGCTGAATGAAGACGGCCAACTGAGCGTCACAGCCTTTGACGGAGTAATCTATGACGCCCGGCTGACGGACACGAGCACTGTCCTCTATGGGAAGGTCTCCCAACGATGAGAAGATAGCCCAAGTGGCTCTGCCGTCGGGTCGCTCGCCGCGAGGGCGCTGCGCATCTTCGCACTGAACACACCTTCTGGACGTTAGGCAGCCGTACTCATCACCCAGGGTTTCCAATGGTAGAGGAAATCAACCCACGATTTCTTCTGAGGAGTCGATTTTATAACGATAGCCGGATTTTATAACGATAACCGGATATTATGACGACGGAGGCTTTCCAATGCTCAGATGCCGCAGTGCTCTTGCCGCCCTGTTCTTCGTCGTGGGAACCGCCGCCGCGCCTGCCATCGCGCAGCGATACACGAGCCCGCCGGCGAGCGCGTCGGTGAAGATTGCCGGTAAGCAGATCACGGTCGATTACTATGCGCCCTCCATGCACGGGCGCAAAATCATGGGAGCTTTGGTGCCCTGGGGCAAGGTGTGGTGCCCGGGCGCGAATGTGGCGACGGGACTGACCACCGATGCGCCGCTCCAGATCGGGACCCTCAGAGTTTCCAAAGGGACCTGGAGCATCTGGGCCATCCCGGACGAAAAGCAATGGACTCTGATCGTCAACAAGCAGAGCGGCCAGCATCACCTCGACTACGATCCGGCCGAGGACTTTGGCCGCACGAAAATGAATTTAAAGACTCTCGCCTCGCCCGTCGAGACGTTCAGGATTGAATTGTCCGCAAACGGCGCCAATCAGGGAACACTCGCGCTGATCTGGGAGAACACCGCGGCGTCGATCCCCTTCACCGTTTTGCCCTGACGGCCTTCAGGCCATCGTTTTCCCCTGATGGCCCTCAGGCCATTTTGCGGATTTCGCGCCGCACTTTTCGCCAGTTATCACTCCTGCGCGGCTGCTGAAGGCTCAGAACGATTCCAGGAATCGGCATAAGCACTACGGCCAGTCCGGTGGATACCAATCCAATCAGGATCAACGTGGCGGCTGTGGGGTCCGGCCGAGGCGGGGTTCGGTCCTGTGGCAGCCTCATGACGAGGGCGTCCGGCAGATCGCCCGGATCGAAGACAAGCTCGCTTCCGATTGCGGGGAGGGGGAAATCGAGATCGGCTGGAATGGAGTCGATAAACCGAGTCGGGAAGCTCATCGGAGTCGCCGGCGCATTGGCGCAAAGGCCCAGGAGCGCGGCGATGATCAGAACTGCTCTCACCTGATCGGGTAGTGGGGCGCGCGGGGAAAGTTCGCACGGGAAATCTGTGCTGAAGTGGAACGCTACCGGCCGAAGAGTCTCATCCAAAAAACCAGTAACATTAAATCGATGGCAATACTGTCCCACGAGCAGGAGACGAATCCCTGGCTCTCCGCTGAAGCCCGATTTGACGATGCCGCAGCCAGGCTTGGAATGGACGATGGCATCCGCAAAGTCCTCAAGAGTCCGACGCGCGAGGTCACCGTCAATATTCCCGTGCAGCTTGACGACGGGCGTCTCGAAGTGTTCACCGGTTATCGCGTGCAGCACTCCATGGTGCGCGGCCCGGGCAAGGGCGGCATCCGCTTCGCGCCCGACGTGACGCTGGATGAAGTGCGCGCGCTGGCGTCCTGGATGACGTGGAAATGCGCGGTGGTCAACATCCCGTTCGGCGGCGCGAAGGGCGGCGTGATCTGCGATCCCGCGATGCTGTCCGACGGCGAACTGGAGCGCATCACGCGGCGCTATACAGCGCAGATCATCGATGTGATCGGGCCGGATCTCGACGTTCCCGCGCCGGATATCAACACCAACGACCGCACCATGGCGTGGATCATGGACACCTACTCGATGCACAAGCGGCACGCGACCACGGCGGTGGTGACGGGCAAGCCGATGGAACTCGGCGGATCGCGCGGGCGCAAGGAAGCGACGGGGCGCGGGTGCATGATGGTGACGCTCGAAGCGCTGAAGAAATTCGGCCTCGAGCCCGAAGAATACGCGCGTCGTCGATTCAGGGATTCGGCAACGTGGGAGGAATGGCCGCGAAGCTCATGGCCGCGCGCGGGATTCAAAATCATCGCGCTCGATCGAATACGATGGAGCGGTTTACAATCCCGCGGGGCTGGATATCGAGGCGCTGGCGGCGTATCGCAAAGACACCGGGTCAATCATCGGCTTTCCGGGCGGCGAAGCGGTCGACAAGCGCGAGGCGATGTTCCTCGATTGCGATGTGCTGCTGCCGGCGGCGACCGAGAACGTGATCACGTCGGAGAATGCGGACCGCCTGCGATGCAAAATCCTCTGCGAAGGCGCCAACGGCCCGACCACGCGCGATCGCGGACGAGATTCTGGCCGACAAGAAGGTGTTCGTGATTCCGGATATTCTGGCCAACGCCGGAGGCGTGACGGTTTCTTACTTCGAATGGGTGCAGGACCGGCAGGGATTCTTCTGGAATGAGGATCTGGTGAATTCCCGGCTTGAAGAAATCATGGTGGGAAGCTTCGACGCCGTGACCGCGTACGCGGAAAAGCACAAGGTCGATAACCGGACAGCCGCTTACATGCTGGCGCTGGACCGGGTCGCGATGGCGATCAAGCTGCGCGGCATCTACGCGTAAGCTTGGCCGGTCGTTTCAATGGGGGCAAGCGTCGACACGATTGTCGACGCGGCTCGCAAGAGTGCGCGCGTCACTGTCGGCGTGACACCTGGCCGCCGAGACCCGCATAGTCATCCTTCACTTTCACAACCTTGCTGCCGTTGAAAGTGACGAACGTAACTTTGCCGGGGGGCGCACCGAAAATCCAGTCTTCGCTCTCGATGCCGTCTTTGGTCTCGCGGTATTTGTGATCGGGATGGCCCAGCACCAGCAGCACCTGATCCCGGTCCATGCCGACCAGCACGCGTCTTCTCCGCGATGGCCTTCTGCATTTCGGGCGAGAGCGTCTCGGAGTATAGCTGCACGGCCGAACGCTTATCGAAATCGAGCACGGGCGCAAGGATTTTCTTGACCTCCGCCGAAGTGAGATTCTCCATCGGCTTGTGGAAGTTGAGGTCGATGTAAGTGCCCAGTCTCGCCGGCCCGGCGTTGGGATTCGTTGCCCGCCGACTGCCGCCCATGCCGCACCTGAACGTGGTTGTACCAATTGTCGCCGCTCTTGAGTCCGCCGTTGATTTCGAAGATGATGTGATCGCCTTCGAGCGTCACTTTGGTGATCTGAAGTTTATCGCCGAGCCTTGCCGCCTGGCCCATCGTCAGCGCGTCGTCGTGCCATTGCATTTTGTTGTACGTGCCGTCGGCGTTGAATTCGAGCGGCTTTTTCGACGCGCGGAATGGCGACTTTGGCGTTGGCGTATTCGGACGACAGATCGCGCAGCAGGGCGATCCTTTCATCTTCCGTGAGCTTGTCGGCGGGGTGAAGCACTCCGGCCTGCAAGAACGGAGCAGGACAGGAATGCAGACGAGCAGCGTTCAGGCGAGTCCGCGCGTCCGAATCCAGCTCGGAATCCAGAAGCCACGCCCAGCCCTTGCGGACCGGCATTCTCCATACCGCCGCCGGCAAGCACGAGCAGCACGAACGAGGCGAGCAGGCTCGCTTCCGGTCCATAGGGCCGCCGCTCCAGAGAACTCCGGCTTTCCATACCAGTTGGTACTCCGTAACTCTGATTGTAAATCCGCTGAGGGGCACGCCGAGGAAGGGCAGTGTGGCGTTCCAGCCGAAATGGATTCCGATGGGCAGCCACAGGTCGTGCGAGCGCAGCAGCGCGACGCCGAAAAGGATGCCGAAACCGGCCGTGTTGACGGTGCTGAGCACGGTGGCGCCGGGGTTGAGATGATGCATCACGCCCAAACAGCGCGCCCATGCCGACGATCGAAGCCCACGATCCATAGCCGCGCATGAGCATCTGCAGAGGGAATCCGCGGAACGCGATTTCTTCGCCCGCCGCTCCGCAGAAGAGCAGCGCAACGGTGAAGAGCGCCGCGCGCAGCGTGACGCCGGCGATGTTCGGCATCGGGCGCTCTCTCGAAGTGCGCGAGCCCCATGAGCGACCGGCGGAAAGATGAGCAGCGCCGCGCCCGCGATGCCGGCGGCGATGCCGGCGCAGCAGGTTGCGGCCGCCGCTGCGATTCCAGTGCAGGCCCAGATCGGTCAGTTTGCGGGATTCGAAAAGCGCCATCGCAAGCGCGCCCGAGATCGCGGCCGCAACCAGACGGGGCACGGTGAGCGCGACCATGTCCCGGCCGAGAAACGGCGCGATCGTCGCCGACTACGTTGTCGGTGAACCAGTAGACGGACGCGAAGGCCAGCGCGGCAAGGAGCGGGACGGGGCTGAGCTTCTTCATCGCGCGAACCTGTACTGCGAACCCGTACACCGTGCGTCGCGACCTTCGCCGGCAGCACCTGCGCGCCAGCGGCTTCGATCACGCGGCCACCTTTTCCTTTGCGCCGGGCTCAACGAGAAATACGACGCATCCTCCGCCGCCCGCGCCGCAGGCCTTCGCGCCGATGCTCCCCGCGCGTCGCGTTGCAGCGACCAGATGATCGATCAAGGGCGTGGTGATGCCGGGCGCGTTCTTTTTTCGCGATGTCCATTCTTCGCGCATCAGACGGCCGGCTTCGTCCCAGTCGCATCGCTCCAGCGCCTGTCGCATGGCGTTCGCGATCGCGGCGATGCGGTCGAAATTGCGATGAACGGCGCGGTCGGAATCGATGTGCCGCTTCATCACTTCCCAGTTGTTGATGCCGGAGTTGCGGGGCGCGCCGGTATACGCCAGCACAAAGCGCCGGTTGAGATCTTCGGTGTCGACGGGCATGGCTTTGCGGACGATGCCGGCCGGTCCGAGCTCGATCGCCGAGACGCCGCCATACATGGCCGGATAATAATCCTGCGAGCCGGTGGGAACGCGGATCACCTGCGCTTCCACGTTCTGCACAATCTCGCGGATCTTTTCGATTTTGTAGTTGCGCCCGGTCAGTTTGTTGAGCGCGCAGGCGACCGAAATCATCAGCGACGAAGATCCTGAAATGCCCGCGCCGGCCGGAGCTTCGGAAGCCGATTCCATCGTGATTCCGCTGCTTCGGCGCGAAAGAAGCGAACGAGGAGCGCGAGCAGCGGAAGGCGATAGCGTCTTGCGGCAGTGCAGAGCGTTCTCGAACGATGGAATGTTTCTTCTCTGGCGAGGTCGCGCGATCGCAGGACGATGGCGGAATCGTCGCGCGTTTCGATCTCGCAAGACGTGTAACGATCGATGGCGAAATTAACCGTGACCACGTTGTCGTGAAACAGATAGAGCGGCCAGATATCGAGCGTCGCGCCCGCCAGATCGACGCGGCAGGGCGCTTTTGCGGAGACGCGCATCAGGAACAAGTATAAGGACGCCTGAACCTTTCAGCGCGCTAAAACGCGTCTGATAAGACGTGATTGGAACTCTGGCGCCGTGGCGTTCCGATGCTGTGGGAACAATACGCAAGCGAGCGAAAACGACCGCTGGCAGCGCCGCGCCCTTTACGCCGGATCCCGGGCGCTGGGCCGATGACGGGCTTTATGCGGCATGGCTCGGGCACAGCACGGTGCTGCTGAAAGTGGACGGCGTCACGATTCTGACGGATCCCGTTTTCAGTCGAGCGGATCGGTCTGAATCTGGGGCCGCTGACCATCGGCATGAAGCGTCTGGTGCTCCCCGCGCTTGCACTTGAAGGAAACGCCGCGTCCGGATATCGTGCTGCTTTCGCACGCGCATATGGATCATTTCGATCTGCCCAGCCTGCGCGCGCTGGAGTCGAAAGCAACGCATGTCGTGACGGCGTCGAAGACCAGCGATCTGCTGCGCGTGAAGCGCTTCGGGCGGGTGGACGAACTCGGCTGGGGCGAGACGCACGCAGGTTGGCGATGTGACCGTGAGGCGTTCGAAGTGAAGCACTGGGGCGCGCGAATGCAATCCGACACGTATCGCGGATACAACGGATACCTGATCGAAACGCCGCGATACCGGGTGGTGTTCGGCGGCGATACGGCCTTGACCGGGACGTTCCGCGAGCTGCGGTCATCGCGAAGGCTGGATCTCGCGATCATGCCGATCGGCGCGTACAATCCGTGGATTCGGCGCGCATTGCACGCCCGAGCAGGCGCTGCGGATGGCGAACGATGCGGGCGCGGAGTTCATTCTGCCCGTGCATCATCAGACGTTTCAGCTCAGCCGCGAACCGCGGCGCGAGCCGATCGAACGCTTGTCTGACGCGCTTTCGAACGCGCCGGAGCGGTTGGCGTGGCGGGATATCGGTCAGGAGATTCACCTCAGTTGACGCTGTGCGACAAAAGGAACGCTCCGTCGTTACAAAGGGGTTCTGACCATCAACCGTACGGCGCTGCGTGCGATTATCGCGATTTACTTTGCCGCGCTGGCTGTGATTTATGCGATTGCGTGGCTTGCATCCCGCGATTGGCTTGTATCATGACGACGCCGTATATCTGGTAGCTCGCGAAGGCAATCGCGGCGGGCCACGGCTATCGCATCGACAGCCTGCCCGAACCCGTCCCGGAGACGCAGTTCCCGCCGCTCTTTCCAGCCCTTCTGGCCCTGTTTACGCTGGTATCGCATCAGCTGCAGTGGCTGAAACTGCTCCCGCTGGCGTGCACGGCGGGATGGCTCGTCGCTGACACGGAAGCTGCTGCTGAAGATGGGCGCATCGCCGAACGGCGCGCTGTTGCTGGTCGGGCTGACGGCTGCATCTCCCGACGATTGTTCTGCTCGAGCACGAACCTGATGGCGGAATCGCTCTTCGCGCTTGCTCGTAACGGCCGCACTGCTCGCTCTGCTGGAAGAACGCGCATGTTCCCGCGGCATTCTTCGCGGGGCTAGCGACGCTGACGCGCGATGGCGGGAGTGCCGCTGATCGTCGCCTGCATTTTCGTGCTGGTCGCGCGGCGGCGCTTTCGCAGCGCGGTGATTTTCGCGGCCGTAGCGATGGTGATGGTGGCGCCCTGGTTCGGCTGGTCGCTCGCGCACGCCAGGCAATACTTATCTCGCTTCGAACATCCTGACTGCTCTGCCCGCGAGCGAAAAGCTCGTGGTCCTGGGGCACAACGCGGTGTCGCTTCTGGCCAGCGGTTTCGCGCTGATGACAGGCTTAAGCAACATCTTCGCCATCGGCATTACCGTCGTGATCCTGATCTGGAGTCTGGTGGTCAGGCGGCAGTTGGTGCCCGATCTTTTCGTTGCGCTTTACTGCCTGATGCTGCTGTGCTGGACGTGGCCGCCGGAGCGTTTCGTCGCGCCGATTCTGCCTTTGATTCTCTGGATCGTCTGGCGCGTATTCCAGATGATGCAGCCCAGAGAGGCGCTGGCGGCGGTGGTGCTGATCGTCGCGGGCGATTCCTCTGTACGCGAACGCGATGCGGACCCAACCCGGCAATAACCGGGAAGAGATGCAGAAACTGTTTGCCTTCATCCGCGCCGACACGCCGCAGGACAGCATTCTGCTCGCGAATCAGGACGGCGTATTCTATCTGAACACCGGGCGTAAAGCGATCCGCGGATTTGCTCCCGACGGTTTCGATCTTTACTATGCGGCGCGGCAATCGGCGATTACGCCCGATCGGCTCTCGAATGCGATCAGGGAATCGCAGGTGAGTTACGTCGCTGCTGACCCCCGACGCCGACTTCCCCGAATCGCCGGCCTTCCATAAGAGCGTGGAGGCCCTCGAGCGCGGAGGTGTCGTGGAGCCGGTCGATCTGGCGGGAGTCTCGCGGGATTACCGGCTGCTGAAAGTTGTCCGCTGAACTGTTAACGCCGGTTATTATCAAGGCGGCAACCATCGTTGACTGGCAGGCCGTTTGCGCTCGCCGATAAGCTGGAGCTAATCGCCCAGCCAGGTTGCCCGATGAGTGCCCTCGCCACAGCCGAACTGTCCCGTTGCGCCGTGGAAAGCAAGACGCGGGAGAAAGCCTCGGACATACCCCGTCTTATCCTGCGCGGCCGTTCTGATCTGCATTCTGGCGGCAAATCCCTTCAATGAAGCGGGATTCAACGACGACTGGTCTTACGCGCGCGTTGCGATGAAACTGGCGGAGACCGGACGGATGCAGTACAACGGCTGGGGAAGCCCGATCCTTCTGTTCCAATCCTTCTGGGCCCTTCCCTGGATCCGGGCATTCGGCTTCTCGATGCAGACTCTGCAGGTTGCGATGATTCCCGTTTCGATGGGGTTCGTGCTGCTGGTATATGCCACTGGGCGCGCGGTTGGTCTCCCGCGGGAACTGTCGGCTTTCGCCGCGATTGCCACCGGCGCGTCGCCGCTGTTCCTTCCACTCGCCGCGTCGTTCATGACGGATTCTCCCGGCTGTTTCTTCTGCATGCTGTGCGTCTATGCGGCGATACGCGCGCGGCAAGCAGCGGATTCGCGCGATGCCGCGCGCTGGCTCTGGATGCTGGCTGTGTCAGGCGTCATCGGAGGCGCAAATCGTCAGGTGGTTTGGATCGCGCCGATCGTACTGATCCCGTATCTCTTCCGGATACGGCGCGCAGAGGCGGGTTTCAGAGCTCACGCGATCACGGCTTACGCCGTCTCAGGGATCACGATCCTGGCCATCCTTCATTTTCTGAGCCAGCCTTATGGGCCGCTGCAACTCAGCCATGAAGAGCTTATTTCGGTATTTCGGAACGGGTCTGGTAAGGCGATCAATCTTGCGGCGGGTCTTCTGCTGGTCTGCGTTTTGGCCGCCCTGCCGGCCTTCAGTTGCCTTCTGCCGCTTGTCCGCCGGAGATGGCTGGTAAGGGCCGCGATCGGTCTGATCCCTTTCACGATCGGCACTCTGACTATAATCATTGTTACCGGCCTTGTTGCGCCCTATGGCAACTGCATTTTTTCCTGGGTTGGAATCGCAACGGAAGGTCAGGAATGGTTCCGCACAAAGCCCGCCTCTCTCGCACCGTGGATTCGCTACGCTCTCAGCCTCGTGGTTAATGTGTGCGTGGTTCTGTCGCTATCATGGCTGCTCCGGATCAGACAGCGACCGAGCGGGCCACTGGCTGTTTTTGCAATCTTTGTCTTGGGATACAGCGCGCTTCTGCTCCCCGGCATCCTGCTCGGTTTTGCTTTCGACCGATACATGCTGCCGATCGTTCCGCTCCTGATGCTGGCGGTCCTGAGGGAGTTTGCGCGATACCGGGAACACGTTCCCTTCGCCGCGTGGTGTTGCCTCGCGGTGTTCGCCTGCTACGGGATTGCGACAACGCACGATTACTCCGCGGCTCTGCGTGCGAGAATCGCGGCGGCCCACGAGTTCCAGAAAACCGGAGTGACCCGCGAACGGATGTCCGTGGGTTTCGAGTATGACGGCTGGACGGAATTGCAGCGCTCGGAGTATGTCAGTGTCGTCGAGTACGACGACCTTTTCGCGGACGATCACGCGAAGGGATTCTGGTTCTGGTTTTGGAATCACACGCCGGATCTGCATCCCGATTTTGTGATTCTGAACTGGAACTCTCCCGAGCCCGCGCATGGCGGAGAACTGAAGCTCGACTTCGACGCGTGGCTGCCTCCTTTCAGGCGCTCCGCTGTTGTCTGGAGGCGCACGGACCTGACCGCGGTGCTGCAGGCGGCGCGTACGGTGGCGATGTTTCGATGAGATTCAGCTTTGAGAGGACCTTCTTATGATTAACGGAAAAAAGATCGTGGTCGTTCTTCCCGCGTACAACGCGGAGAAGACACTCGAGGCCACCGTGCGGGATCTTCCCGAGACAGTGGACGAGTGCATCCTGGTGGATGACGGGTCTTCCGACGGCACGGTCGCGCTGGCACGCCGGCTGAATCTGGCTGTCTACGTTCACGACCGGAACCGCGGTTATGGCGGCAACCAGAAGACATGCTATGCGCAAGCCCTTCTGCGGGGCGCCGACGTGGTTGTGATGACTCACCCGGACTATCAGTATTCGCCGCTGCTGATCTCGAGCATGGCGGGTATGGTGGCTTATGGTGTCTACGATCTGGCGCTCGGTTCGCGCATGCTGGGCCGCGGTGCACTGCGGGGTGGGATGCCTCTCTACAAGTACATCGCGAACCGTGCGCTGACGACGTTCCAGAACCTGACCATGGGCGCAAGCCTTTCGGAATATCACACCGGTTACCGGGCTTACAGCAGAGAGCTGTTGCGCGCGCTGCCCCTCGAGAAAAACTCCGAGGACTTCCTGTTCGATAATCAGGTGCTGGCGCAGGCGGTGATGCTGAATGCGCGGATCGGCGAGATTTCGTGCCCGACAAAGTACTTCCCGGAAGCCTCGTCGATCAATCTTCGACGCAGTACGATCTATGGCCTGGGCGTGGTCCGAACCGCCATCGAATTCCGGCTCACCCGGTGGGGTTTCCTCCGGCCGGCGATTTTCGATCTGCCTGTGGACAGGATCGAACGACCGATCGAGGGAGTGGTGGCGCAGCGGGCTGGGGAAAGTCACGCGTAAATCAGACGGGCGAGCGCTCGAAGACCATGACCCAGTAGTCGTTCAGGTGCATCACCCGGTGATTGAATCCCGCCTCTGCGAAACGATCGGCAAACCACTTGATCCTGATCGCATCGTGGGTGATGAGAATGACTTTGGCCTGGGCTTTCAGGTCGGTTTTCAATTCATGCCCGATATACTCTTCGACCTCCGGAGTCACCCGGAAAGGTAGAGGCACGAGCCTGTTTCTCATCGGATAAGCGGAGAAAGGGGCGAAGAGATAGCTTTGTTGAGAACGTTCTCCGGACCGCCAGTCATAGAAGTTGGATTCGACCAGCGAACTCTGGAACATAACGGGCGGTAAGACCGCGGATGAGCCTGCCGATTCGTCGCGGATGATTCGCATGAAGGGTCCCAGTTCATGGTCGCCGGGGCGCCACGGCCCGAGCAGCCCCAGCGCGCCGGTACTGGTCAGCAGGACGACGACCAGCGCCCAGATCGCGCCTGTTCGCGCGCCGAAAACTGAATAACCCGCATAAGTCAGCAGAAGCACCAAAGCCGATCCGGAGTAGCAAAGGTAACGGTCCACGAATACCTGGGTGGTTGTCAGGTTCGACACCGCAAAGAACAGCAGGGGACCGAGGCTCCACCAGGCCAGCAGCATCACCTTGGCCGCGGGCTTCAAATCCACACTCCCGCCGGTTGCGGGTGGCCATAAAAAGTAAACAAGCAATCCCGCGGCGAAAACGCATGCGACGAAAACGGGGGGCATCAGCAGTTCCGCCAATGACAGGGCGGAGGGCTTCGGCCCAAACGGCAGTGTGTGCGATTCCTTCAGCAGCAGCCTGAAGTGGGGAACGATGGGCAATACCAGAAGCGCAATCGCCGCGTATGCAATGAGCAACTCCCCGGCGCGGCGGTAGCGGCGCCGCGGAAGAAATTCGCGGCACAGAAACAGGACGTGTACCGCGAAGATGACGCTGAACAGATAGTGCAGGTAAATGACAAGGACGGAGGAAAGGACATAACCCGCCAGCCATCCGCGCCCGCGGCGGGACTCCGCCCACCGATACAACGTCCAACAGGACGCTACGGCGGCGGCCATCGCGAGCGAGTAAGGCCTGGCCTGGGTGGCGAGTTCGACGGTGGAGGGGTTGAAGGCGAAGAGAACGGCGGCAATCCGGCCCGCTCCACGCCCGAACAGGTCTTCCGCCAGTCTGTACATGAAATAACAGGCAGCGGCGCCACCGAGCAAGGCCGGGATGCGCAGCAGTGAATCCCGCAGCGGCGATGACGGATCGATGCAGAAAAACGATGTCATCACCGCGAAGAGGATCGATTGGCCGGGCCAGTGCGAGGTCCTTTGAATGGCGGCGAGAGCTCCGCGGTAAGCCATCCACCAGGTACCCGCCTCGTCAACCCACAGACTGCGGGTCAAAGGGGGGCCGTAGGCAAGGAGAATACCCAGTGCGATCAACAGATTCCGATTTACCTGGAGCAGTTCGAGAACTCCGGAGACGCGCCGGACAGACGCGTTTACGTCTTCCGGAGCCGGGGTGAGTACGTTCGTCGACATCGCATTGCCGATATCAGGGACGGTCGGCGCTTTGTGCGTTTCGGATGGCGATGGCGCGCACCTGTTCAGTAAGTTTTCGTTCCAGCTCGCGGGTTCTGAGATAGAGCAGCAACGCCACGTGAAGCCCAGCTATGAGGGAAACGTAGAGCAGCAGGTCGGTTCCGCGGCCGACGCCGAGAGAGTGCGCGGCCAGGGTCGTCAGATCGGGGAACAGAACGAGAACGGTCGCGCCGGACAACAACAAAACGGCAAGCAGCCGATAGGCGAGCTTCGCCTTGAACGCGAAGCTGGATAAGATTGCCGCGGCAAAAAGGAACGCGACCAGGAGACCTTGAATGGACGTCAACTGAATATTCTCCTGAGCAGAAGGTCAATGAGAATGTTGCAGCTATTGAAGATGCTTTGGCCCTTTTTCCGTGAGTACTCCGTGTATCTGACGGAGACAGCGACTTCCCGATAACGGATCTTCGAGCGCCGCAGCAGATCCAGAATCTCGGTGGCATGCGCGAAGCCGTTTTCTTTCAGGACGATGCTTTCCGCGGCCTTGCGGGAGAGAGCTCTCATTCCGTTGTGCGTATCGCTGAGCCACATGCCGGTGAAGACCCACGACACGAATACTCCGGCTTTGAGAAGCAGCCGCTTACTCAGAGGTACAGCGCCGCGGTCGCGAGGATTCAGAAATCGCGAGCCGAGTGTCATCTCCACTTCCCCTTTGACGATCGGATCAATGAGGCGGCCCACCATGTCGGCAGGGTGCTGTCCATCGGCGTCGAAATGAACGATGATCCGGGCGCCCTTCAGGACAGCAAAGTCGCTTCCGGTCTGCAGCGCCGCGCCCTGTCCCAGGTTGATGTCGTGCCGGAGGCACCAGGCGTTCAAGCGGTCAAGACACAGGCCGTCAAGATGGTCTTTGGCCGGGGTTGCCGAGCCGTCATCGACGACGATAATCGAATACCCGAAGGGTAGAAGACCGGTGACCGTGGAGCGAAGAACGGTGTCCTCGTTGAAGGCCGGTATAACCACAAAAACGGCGACATTCTCCACAACACCAGTTCATCGAACCGGCACGCGGGCGGCAAGATAGCAATGGGTAACGCGGACCTGTTAACCTTCGTGCAGCTTGTTCCGGATCAATCACCCATCGCCCTTAACAGCGCGATCTGATGGCAGCGCGATCTGACGGCAAAACACCGGGCCGCAAAAGATAGTACGTTTCCGCTAACCTTCGAGAAACTTGTTTGGCCGTCCGATCTCCGATTAGCTGGAGAGAAGGACAGGAGCCTGCATGCCGATGGGAAACAAGCGGGGGAGGTGGCGAGAGCGCCGCTTTGCCGTGGTCGGCGGCGCCGGGTTCATCGGCAGCCATTTTGTACACGATTTGCTGGCCGATCCCGCGGTCGAGTCAGTCACGGTTTACGATAACTTCTCGTCCGGTTCCGAAGCGCACCTCGAAGAGGCTCTGGGAGACGACCGGCTGCTGGTAGTGCGTGGCGACGTGGGGGACGTAGACGACCTCAAAATCGCGATTCAGGGCTGCGAGACGATTATTCATCTCGCATCCAACCCGGACATCGCGAAAGCCGCCACCGACCCGACGGTCGATTTCTGGGAAGGCACCTACCTGACCCTTAACGTGGTGGAGGCGATGCGCCTTGCGAACGTGAAGCGCATTCTCTATGCATCGGGAAGCGGCGTTTACGGCGATCTCGGATACGAAGAGGCGCAGGAGGAACTTGGCCCGAGAGCCCCGGTCTCAACCTACGGCGCGAGCAAACTGGCCGGTGAAGCACTGCTTTCGTCCTACTGTCACATGTTCGGATTCCGGGCACGGGCGTTCCGGTTTGCCAACGTGGTGGGTCCACGCCAGACGCACGGCATCGGGTTCGACTTCGTGCGGCGGCTGGCCGACGATCCTACCCGCCTCCGCGTTCTCGGCGACGGGAGTCAAAGCAAATCGTATCTCCACGTGACCGACGTCATAGAAGCCGTTCGAACGGCTCACCTGCACGAGGGCCTGGCTTTCGAGGTTTACAACGTGGCGACAGGCGATTACATAACGGTGACCGAAATTGCCCGCCTCGCCATCGAGGTTATGGGGCTCGATCCAGGCCGCGTTGCGATCAACTATACAGGCGGCGACAGAGGCTGGAAGGGCGATGTGCCCATTGTCCGGTTGAACAGCGACCGGATCCGGGCTCTGGGCTGGACTAACTCGTCGAACTCCGGCCAGGCTCTGGAGCGTTCCATGCGCGCGATGCTGGAAGAAGTGGTTTCGCAAGGGGCCGTTGCGGTGAGCTCATGACCGCGACCCTGACCACGACCACGACGGCTGCGGTCCCGAATACCCGGCTGCCCGGCGACATCGAGTTGTTGATTCCGGACAGCGATGAGCCCTTCCCGCAGCTTTCGCTCGTGATTCCGGCGTTGAACGAAGAACTTACGATCGCGGACTTTGTCGCGTGGTGCAGGCAGGGCCTTGCGGAAGCGGGCGTTCGCGGCGAGATCCTGATCATCGACAGTTCCACCGACGCTACATCCACAATCGCGGTCGAGCATGGCGCCCGTGTGCTGCGCACGCCGAAGCGGGGTCTCGGGCGCGCTTATATCGATGCGATCCCGTTCATCCGCGGAAAGTACGTGCTGATGGGGGACGCGGATTGCACTTACGACTTTCGCATCCTGTCTCCATTCGTGCGGGCGTTCGAGCAGGGGAACGAGTTTGTCATGGGGTCGCGCTTCAAGGGCTATATCGAACCTCATTCGATGCCGCCTCTGCACCAATACCTCGGCACGCCGGTAACAACGCAGATTCTGAATGTGATTTATCAGACGCGATTTTCCGACATCCATTGCGGAATGCGCGGTCTGACACTCAGGGCGCTGGTGGCTATGGATCTGGTGTCTCAGTCCTGGGAGTATGCGTCCGAGATGGTGCTCAAGTCCGTCCAGATGAAACTGCGAACGGCGGAAGTGCCGGTGCGCTTTCTGCGCGACAAGGAAGGCCGCCTGAGTCACCACAAGCGCTCGGGCTGGCTATCTCCGTGGAAGGCCGCGTGGATCAATCTGCGTGCGATGTTCGTCAATGGCGCGGACTTCTTTCTGATCCGCCCCGGGCTGGCGATGATGCTCCCGGGGGTCGCTCTGGTGCTGGCAACATCGGCCGGACCTATCGCGATCGGCCCCATTGTTCTGTCCTTGTATTGGAGCCTGTTCGGTCTGGCCATGGCGATTGCGGGCCTCCACAGCGTGTTGCTGGGAACACTCGCACGCGTGCTTTACGACCGCACAGGCCGGGCGGCGGCAGAGCTCCCGGCGAAGTTCAATTACAACTGCTGGGTGGCTCTTAGCGTTGAGTTGCTGCTGGCGGGAGTGGTGCTGACCAGTCCCTTGATCTATCTGTACAGCAAATCGGGGTACCGGCGGCTGCCCATGGATTTCGGCGCTTCCAACCATCTGGCGGTGACGGGATTGATGCTGATCGTATCGGCGTTCATGCTTTTTACTTTCGTGCTTCTTCTGCACGCCCTGGCGAGCCACGTGTCCCGGAGTTACGAAAAGCAGACATGACTCCTCAAATCGACAACTGGGATCGGCACTGGACCGAGATTTCGCCATCTTCCGACATCGCCCCCTCAACCGCCTACCGGTCGCGGGTAATCCGAAACCTGCTGGGGATCAACCGCCCCGGCGACGGCGCCAGGGTACTGGAGATTGGCAGTGGTACCGGGTCTTTCGCGGAAAAGTTTGTCGGCGACTATCCGCAAGCCGCATATCTGGGTCTCGATATGAGCGCGACGGGCGTGCGGATATCCGCGAACAAAGTGCCATCCGCCACGTTCCGGCAAAGGGATCTGCTGCAACCGGCCGGCGACGCCGACGATCTCGAGTTTCGCGCGACGCACGCCATTTCATCCGAGGTTCTGGAGCACGTTGACGATCCCGAAAAGCTTTTGAGAGCCAGCACTCCGTACATGGCGCCCGGCTGCAGACTGATTGTGACCGTGCCCGGCGGCCCGATGAATGCGTTTCAGAAGCACATCGGTCATCGAAGGCACTACACTCCCGGCGATCTGAGTGAACTGATCAGCGGCGCAGGTTTCGAGGTCGAGCAGGCAGGCGGAATCGGCTTTCCTTTTTACAATCTCTATATGTGGGCATTACTCCAGCGCGGGGAGAAAGCCATTGAGCTGGTTTCCGGACCGCCGGGATTCGCAGTGCGAACCGCCAGTTCCGTTTTCAATGCGCTCTTCCACCTGAATTCAATGAAAGCCGGATGGCAAATGGTCGCGGTTGCCAGGTGGCGCGGTTAGCGTTCGATTCCGCTCACACAATCGGCACAGGAGTAGAGAAGTCCATCACGCGAGCGTGCCGCGACGGTGAGCCAGGAAGGGGCGGAGCCCATTGTGAGTGCCTTGAACAGCGGAATCCGTTGCTCAATTACATCATTTGGGCCTGCGCCAGGAAAGACCAGGACGTAAGGCGCTCTAAACTGCCGCATCAGATGAAGCAGACTGGCTTCATCCCATTTGCGGGTGCTGATATACGCCGGAATGACTGCGAGCACCGGCAGGCCCGTCAGGTAGTGTACGGCCTGGCCATCGGTCGCTACCACGGCCTCACCGCCAGTGGCGTGGTCCCGCAACCACATTTTCATGGAAACCCCGGGTTCGACCTCCTGCTGAAGCCAGGGGTTGACCCTTGTTGCCTCAGAAGCCCAAAGCGGGCCGGCGACGCTGCGTGCGTTGAAGACCAGCAGCGAGATCGCGCAGGCGGCAAAAGCAATCCGGCTCCGGGCGTCGGATGCCGGGGTGAGAAAAACCCCGAGGCAGACGAGAGCAAGAGGGTAAAGAGGGAAATAGTAGCGCGTGTCCCAGGCGAAAGCAGTCAACTCGGTCAGTATGATGCCAAGAGCATAGATTCCCGAAACAACTGCTATCCACGTTAACGCCTGCGGAGCGAAAGCCGGAAGCCCGGCCGGCGCCTGCCCGCTCCGGAGGACCCTAAACTGCCGCACGATCAGATAAGCGGCAGCGAGCAGGAAGGTTGCCGCCCAAACGTCCAGTCGCCATTTTGCGTTGGACCCCAGTACAACATCAAAGGCAGCCTTGAAGAAGTTGAACAGAACCAAGAAGGGCGGCAGGCCACCTCCATCTGTGTGTCCGCCGCGCCAGGACCCGATGGTTCGGGCATTCCGGATCATGATCGGTGCGATCACCGCCGCCGCCGCGGCTAACCCGCCCGCTACCCACGGCCAGAGACGCCAGTTACGAGCCAGGCGCCACGCGAAATAAAGACAGAGCGAGGGAATAAGAAACAAACCT
Source organism: Terriglobia bacterium (assembly GCA_963764845.1). Lineage (GTDB taxonomy): Bacteria > Acidobacteriota > Terriglobia > Bryobacterales > Bryobacteraceae > BOG-234. Next base: position 874,506 of record CAVXUE010000006.1, read on the forward strand.
GCATATCGGATTGAATACGCAATGCCGACGACCAGACCCAGCGGGATCATCAGGAAGGGCTGACGGCCTGCTGCGCGCAGATCGCGGAGGAGCAGGACTGCGAACACCGCCGTCAGGGCCGTGAATGGCGCATCCGTCGCAATCATGGTACCCAGCAGCAACGCATAGTAGTTGCAAGTCCATAACAGACCAAGCATCGACGCGATCAGCGGATCCACCGCAAGCAAGGCGCACATTTCGAGAATGAGGTAAAGGACTGCGAAATAAGAAGCGGCGGGAATGATATAACCAGCCAGCGGAAACGAAATTCCAGCCCGGCTCAGGGCCGCTATCAAAATCGGAAAGCCCGGCGGGAAGTGAGTAAACGGAACGGGAAACCGGCCCCAATCGACCTGCTCCCCGAAGACCGCAAGCGATGTACCCAATACTCCCTTCGATGAGAGGTTGTGTGCTGCGTCCAGATATTGAAAGGAATCGTTTAAGAGAATGGGGGCGGTTTGCCAGCGTCCGTAGGCGAAAAACGTCAAGAACGCGAGCAAGAGGAATGCATACAAGCGGTTTCGTTTGAGCATGCCAGCGCGAGACTTTGTCCGATTATACAGTTCGGTTGGATTCGGGCCGGGTGTTAGCGGCTCTGCTACTGTAGGGTTCAGGGCGGTTAGCTCAGCTGGTTAGAGCACCTCGTTTACACCGAGGGGGTCTGGGGTTCGAATCCCTAACCGCCCACCATCCCAACTAGCTGCGCGCCGCAGCGTCCACAGGATCTTCGTGTGCAGCCGCCGCGTGCAACGGCCGGAGGGTCGTGTCTGCTGGCGACTGCGGGAGAAACGGATAGGCCAGCTGCATGCCCAATGAGCGCGGCAGCTTCGCCTCGATTCCGTAGCTCGACGGCCACGCCTTGGGCAGGTACCAGGTTCCGAAGATCCAGTCCATCCACGGCAGCATGGACGCATAGTTGCGGTCCCGCGGCTCGCCGAGAGTGTGGTGCCAGTGGTGGAAGGCGGGTGTGGCGATCAGCCACTCCAGCGGTCCCAGCCGCCAGCGCAAATTTGAATGAATAAAGAAGCCCCACATCGTGGCAATCAGCACGATCAGTACGGGGACCAGCGTGCCGTTCGGGGTCAGGGGACTCGCCACTCCAAGAATGTACGCCGGGATCAGGCCGCACAACCGAGTGAATACGTTGTCGAGAGGATGGCCGCGTGAGCTGACCAGAAAGTAGATATGCTCGGGGCTGTGGTGGACGGAGTGGAAGCGCCAGAGGAAAGGGATTTCGTGCGTCCAGCGATGGCCCCAGTAGAAGCCGATTTCCCCGATCACCAGTCCGGCGAGGATGCGTTGCCACAGCGGCATTGCCGCCACGGCGACCCGCAGCTGATGCGGGACAACAGCGTGGGCGGCCACCGCGACGAGGGAAAGCGGCGCCGCGAGCAACAGGGCCGGCACCAGGCCGCTGATGAAATAGTACGCCAGATCCTGGGCCAGCGCCTTGCGGAAGAATTTCTGCGGACGGATCGCGAATAATCTCTCGAGCGGCAGAAAGATCACTGCGAGAAGCACCAGCCACACGCAAAGCCTCGCGGCGTTTCTCAGGAACGCCGGAAGATGCCGCGGATCAAGGACAGCCGGCACAGATACCGTCAGTTTACGATACAGGTTTGGCTAATCCGTGTCCTTGCGCCGACGCCGAACAGCCACCAGGCCGAGGCCGAACAGACCAGCGGTCACGAGCGCGACAGTTCCGGGCTCGGGGGTCACCAGACCATCCGGCTCATCGAGCCCGGCCAGGAAAACGATCGGCGGAATATTGGCCGTACTGCCGCCGTCGCCCCAGGCGAGGAAGCTCAGCAGATCCGTCGTGGCATCCGCCGTAAGATTAATCGAAACATATTGCCAATTCGTCATACCGTCGGACGGCGTCGACATCAGGCTCGTCAGCGTTGTCGATGCGTTCGCATCCGCGTTGCTGTAAGTACTACCGCCGCCAGCAACGCAGCCGGGGCAGGCGGTAAGTTGACTGGTCCCCAACGAGACGACCCACTGCTCGGTAGTATTGCCGTTGTAGGGGACCGCCTGGCTCGCCGCCTGATAAAAGCCCAACTGGTAGGTCGTTCCCGGATTGAGCCCAGTGACGACGTAATCGAATGCGCCCTCAAGATAGGGATTGCCGTCCGCCTCCACGAAGTTGTAGCCTCCCTGAATGAACAAGGTGCTGGGACAACCATAGGTTTGGACGGGAATCGCCCCGCAGGCTGTGTTCGGGTTGCCGGGGTTGATGCCGGGCGTGTCGACGTAGACGTATCCGTTCCCGCCAATCCAGCCAGTCGGAGCGACATTCGTAAACGAGTCTTTGGGGGCGGAACCGGTATAAGCGAGAAAGTTGGCGTTGCTTATCGATGGAAATGCCTCGGCTCGGGCCGAATGAGGCGCGTATAGCATTCCGATCGCAAAGAACCCGAGGGCGAACGATTTTCGCGAGAGACGAGCTGGAAACGCGATCCCGATGCCGAAGAGAGCGAGCGCACCTGGCTCGGGAAGCCGGGATTCCGAATCCCCGGTGGTGATTGTAATGTCGGCGTCGGCGATTCCCGCGCGCGCCGCCTGTGGAAATGTCCCCGGCCCCGGAGCCGGAACCCTACAGAGAAATGCGGATCTCGCAAGTGGCATATTTTTCATCCCTTTTTCGACAAATATACGGCTGTGCAGCAATGTTGCGTTTGATCATACGCAAACGAGCGATTTAGTCGAGTATGCAGCATACGAGCTCGTATTACTATAGTTATGTCGAAAAATGTGAGTACTGGTACTTGGAATTACCTGTGGGCTCCCCGGAGTATAGCTTTCGTAAAGGGTTTGGGCTGGGTTCGCTCGCGATAGCCGGTTACATCCGGTCGTGATCGGGACGCCAGCGCTTCACCGATTTCTTGATGTCATCCATTGACATCCCCTCGTCGGCTGCCTTGCGCGCGAGTTCGACGAATTCGGCATCGGAGGCGAAGCGCAGACCGATGATCTGCTTTAGGCTGAGGCGGTGATCGAGCAGTTTGCCGGTGAGCGCGAAGTGGCGGAGGTTCTCTTCCGCGCGAATCACGCGATCCTGCGCTTTCAGGGCGAAGGTCCGGCTGTAGAACGACTGCAGGAACATAAGAATCGCGATCAGAGCGATCAACTCGGCGCTGAGACGCCCCACATGGTTGTGCGCGACGACGCGGCGGTAAAGATTTACCAGCGATGCGATGAACGCCAGCGCGTTCAATCCCAATAACACGCGAAACAACATGGGGGGAACCTTCACATGTTTCGCGTAGCTCTGTTCGTCCAAGACTTTGGCCCTCCCCGGGCCTGTCAGGTGATTATAGCGGCTTTCACGCCAGGTCGAACTTCGTCTGGTGCAGCAGCGGGTCGCTCTTCACCAGCACCGATTTGCCGACGATCTCTTCGATTTCCTGCAGGTAAGAGTTCTGGTTGCTCTTGAGAACCTTCGCCACTTCGGGGTTCACGCGCAGCACGAGGTTCGATTGCTCGGTCTCGAGCGCCTTACGCATCTTCTGCGCTTCCTGCAGGATTTCGCCGACCACCGTGTTCACGCTCTTGATGTAGCCGGCGCCTTCGCAATACGAGCACGGCGAGCACAGCGTGCGTTCGAGCGATTGCTTCACGCGCTTGCGGGTAATCGCGACCAGCCCGAAATCGTTGAACTGCAGAATCTTGTAAGGCGCGCGATCGGCCCGCATGGATTCTTCGAGCGCCATCATCACCTTCTGGCGATTCTTGCGCTCGTCCATATCGATGAAGTCCACCACGATGATGCCGCCGAGATCGCGCAGGCGGATCTGCCGCACGATCTCCTTGATGGCGTCGGTGTTGATCTTGACGATGGTGTCTTCGAGGCGATTGGATTTGCCGACGTACTTGCCGGTGTTGATATCGATCGCGACCAGCGCTTCGGTCTGGTTGATGACGATATAGCCGCCCGACTTCAGCCAGACCTTCGGCCGCAGCGCCTTCTCGACTTCGTTGGTGATGCCGAATTCGTCGAAGATCGGATTGGAGCGCGTGTACAGTTTCACGCGCCCGACCAGCGCGCGGCTGGAACCGCTCGCACGAAGCTCAGGATGCTCTCGAACAGCTCTTCGTTATCGACCCAGATGGTTTTGAACGAAGTGGTGAGCTGATCGCGCAGAATGCGCTGGACCAGATCGAGATCGTGGTGCAGCAGCACCGGAGCGGGCTTCTTCTCGGCCTTCTGGCGCATGTCGAGCCAGAGGTTGTAGAGGAAGTGCATGTCGCTCTTCAGCTCTTCTTCGCTCTTGTTTTCGGCCGCGGTGCGGCAGATGAAGCCGCCGGGAATGCCCTGGCGGTGCGTCTGCAGAATGCGCTTCAGCCGCTGGCGCTCTTCGTCGGACGGAATCTTGCGGGAAACGCCGACATGCTCGACGGTCGGCATGTAGACGACGAACCGGCCGGGCAGCGCGATGTGCGAAGTGATGCGCGCGCCTTTCTGGCCGAGCGGCTCTTTGGCGATCTGAACGATGATCTCCTGGCCTTCTTTCAGGAGGTCGGAGATGGAGGGCAGCGGCGGGCGTTCGCGCTCGGGGCGCTCGCGTTCGGGACGCTCGCTTCGGGCCGCGCGAGTCCTGCTGCCTCGGGCTCGGGGGCTTCACGTTCCCGCTCCGCTGGGTTCCGCGGCCGCGGTCTTCGCGCTGCGCGTCGCGTTCAGGTCGCGCGGCCGACATTTTTGTGCACCACGGGTTTTGTCTTCCGGCCCGGGTTCGGGCCAGCGGCGCTGGTGGAGGCTGCTTCTCGCCCTCTTCACCCTGGCTGCCCGCCGCGCATCTTGCGGCGCATCCGGCGCGATACGCGATGGGGATACCGATGCCCTGCTCGCGCAGCGCCGCGGTGAGGCTGGTGGGAATGCGGGCCGGCTCCGGTCCTTCTTCCGCGGAGGCTGTCCACGGGAGCTTCCGCGCCGTTCCCGGGCGACGGGTTCTCGTCGTCGAGACGTCCGCTGCCGCATGCTCGTCAGCAACTTCGGCTGCTGGCACGTCTTCATAAACGGCCGCAGGCTGCGTCAATCACGGCTGCTGCCGCAGCCTCGGCGACTTCCGCCTCGGCTGCTTCAGCGGCGCCGCAACCCTTCGTCCACAGACGCGGGAGCTTCGCTCAGAGCCTGAACGTCGGGCGCAGCCGGCTGGTCTTCTTCTCCGCTCCTGCCGGAATCACCCACGAAGCCACCGAGCCGAAACCGGCAAGCGGATGCTCTTCGGGCAGCGCGGATTCGACCGCAGGAGCGCGGCGCGGCGATCGGTTCCGACGTTCCGGCTCGGGGGCGGCCTCATCGCGCCTCCGGGGGTGAATATTTTGCCAGAGACTCGCCGGGCAGCACCATGAAATCGTCGGATTGCGCGGCGCGGACGGCGGCGAGCGGGCGTGCGCGGCTCCTTCGTCAACGTCGGGTTCGGGTTCGTCGCCTTCTTCAGGTTCGGCAGTCGCCGCCAGCGGCTTCGGACCCGGGCGAAAAGAACTTGGAATCGGGCAGACCGCTGCCGCGACCTCCGCGCCTGCGGCGTCCCCGACGCCCCCGGCCACCGCGCTCCGGACGGCCATCGCGGCCGCTGCTTCGTGCCGGTGCTCCGGGCCTGGCGCCGACGCCGGTGAAGCCGCGGGCGCCGCAGCTTCGGCATTGCCGGGTTCGGCTACCGGCTCCGCGCCTGCGGAGCGGCGGCTTACCTCCGGCGCCGGCTTCCGACCTCGGTCGCGGCTCACATCGAGCACCGGCCGCCCTTTTCCATCTTGAGGACCTTTTCCTCGACGGTGCTCACCACCGCTTCGTACTCATCGTTATCCTCGAAAAAATCGGAGACGTACAGGAAGGCGTCGCGCTCGAGCCCGATATCGACGAATGCCGACTGCATTCCGGGCAATACTCGCGTGACGCGGCCTTTATGGATACTTCCCGCTAAGGAATATTCTTTTTCGCGTTCGTGGAAAAGTTCCACGACCTGGTCGTCTTCGAGGATGGCCACTCTGGTTTCATGGCGCCCCGCCGAGACGATAAGCTCTTTGGACATGCATTTCTCCCGTTGGGCTCCCTGAAGAGCTCGGACCGGAGAGAATCTGGACCCGAAAAATCTGCTTCGCCCTGCGTAAGGATCGTGCGGGCCTTCTGCGTAGACGGCCCGACACGACCGAAAACAATAACTTCTCACGCCAGCCGGAGGGTGGAGTTTCCAACAACAGCGTGGCTGCGTCGCTCGACACCCAACATCGGCTTTGGGAAACCGCTCATGTTCGGAAACCCGAAACGAAATCGCTCCGGGCGGCAGGCAACTGAACCCTTACAGGTTCTCCGGGCCTGATCCGAGAGTCTCCATGGCTCCCAACTTCAAATTTAAAGACTTCTGACTACTCGCAACCGGACTCCGGAAACGCTACCGTCTCCTCCCATCCGTCACTACACAACTCCGTTTCACAACAAAACGCTGCGACTACTCAGTTCACAAATCTGCGAACCCTCACGCTATTCACCAGCCCGAGCATCAGAAACGTGGACCAGATGCTCGAACCGCCATAGCTCATCAGCGGCAGCGGTATGCCGGTCACCGGCATCCGCCCCACCACCATCCCGACATTCACCAGTATATGAAATAACAGCAGCGCTCCGACACCCATACAGATATACATTCCCGCGCGGTCCGGCGCGGTCTGCGCATTCTGCACGATCTGCATGAGCAGAACGAAGTAAAGAATCAGCACCACCATGACGCCGATGAAGCCGTGCTCTTCGGCAAACGCGGAGAAAATGAAGTCGGTGTGGGGCACGGGAAGGAAGCGCAACTGGGTCTGGCTTCCTTTGGTGACGCCTTTTCCCCAGGTTCCGCCCGCGCCCACCGCGATCTTCGATTGAATCAGCTGATATCCGGTGCCCTGCGGATCGCGTTCGGGATCGAGAAAACTGACGATCCGCGCCTTCTGATAAGCCTGCAGCGAGGCGAATCCGATGGGCAAAACGATCAGCGCCACTGCCGCCGATCGCCAGCCAGTATCTCCAGGGCATCCCCGCCAGGAAGATGCCGATGCCGAGAATCGGAAGATAGGTCAGCGCGGTGCCGAGGTCCGGCTCTTTGGCGATCAGCGCCATCGGCAGCAGAATCACGCCGCGCCAGCTTCAGCAGGTCGCGCAGTTCGAGCACGTCGGTGCTGCAGTTCGGTCAGAAAGCGCGCCACCAGAAGGATGATGGCGATCTTGGCGAATTCGGAAACCTGCAGGTGGATGCCGGCGGGCAGCGCGATCCAGCGCGTGGAGCCGAAGGCGCGCTTGCCGATCGACCAGCACGGCGATCAGCAGCACGATGGAAGCGAAGTAGAGCGGATAAACGTGCGTCATCAGCGCGTGGTAATCGATGTTGGTCGCAATCCACATCAGCAGAATTCCGGCCGCGATGTAGACGATCTGCTTCCACCAGGAGCCCTGCCAAACGGTGTCGTGCGTCGCGCTGAAGATCTGCAGCACGCCCAGGCCGCAGATGATCATGACGACGAAAAACATCGTCCAGTCGAAATCTTTGATGCCGGCGAACTGAAACATGTCTAGTGAACTTCAGTGCGGCGAGGCGGCCGCGGACGACGTCCTTTCAGCGTGGGCAGGATGGCGGAAACAAGCGAAGTCGGCGGGATTCAGTTTCTGTTTCGCCGCTTCCGCTTCGGCCAGGCGCTGCTTCTTGTCGAAATAAGCCTTCATGACGTCGCGCGCGGTGGGCGCGGCGAATTGCCCGTGGACGCCGACGTTTTCCCAAAGCACGGCGACGACGATCTCCGGCTTGTAGCAGGGCGCAAAGCCGACGAACCAGGCGTTGTCCTTGACGTCTTTGTGCGTCTTCTCGTACTCGTCCGAGGCGACCTGCGCGGAGCCGGTTTTGCCGCAGACATCGATACCCGGGATCTTCGCGCGCACGCCGGTGCCGCCCTCATTGACCACGCCATACATGCCGTAGACGACTTCGTGAACGTTGTCGGGATTGAGCGCCCACTCGTGCGGCTTTTCGGTCTTGGTGGCAGCCAGCAGCAGATGCGGCGATGTGCCACACACCGCCCGTCGCCAGTCCGCCGATGCGCGCGCGCCATCTGCAGCGGCGTAACAGTAGTAGCGCCCTGGCCGATCGAGACCGAAATCGTTTCGCCGGCGAACCATTTCTGCCGGAAGTTGCGCAGCTTCCATTCGGGCGAGGGCACGGTGCCCGCGGCCTCGTTCGGCAGATCGATGCCGGATTTGTGGCCCAGACCCGCCTGGTGGGCGTAATAGGCAATATTGTCGATGCCGGTCTTGTTGCCAACGTTATAGAAGTACGAGTCGCAGGACTGCGTGATGCCCTTGTGCAGCGAAACCGTGCCATGTGTACCCCCAGCACTTGTAATAATGGCCGAAGAACGTCGCGCCGCCGGCGCAGTGGAACGTCGTGTCCTCATCGATGCTGCCGCTTTCGAGACCCGCCAGCGCGACGATCGGCTTGAACGTCGAACCGGGCGCCCACTGCGCCTGAATCGCGCGATTGAGCAGAGGATTTGCCGGGATCGCTGGTCAATTCTTTCCAGTCCTTCCCTTTGATCCGCACCGCGAACTTGTTCGGATCGAAGTTGGGGCGCGACGCCATCGCCAGAATCTCGCCGTTTTGCGGATTGAGCGCGACCACCGCGCCGCGCGAATTGCGGATAATCTGACAAGGCTCTCGAGGCCAGTTCGGCCACCACCTGCAGATCGAGATCGATCGTGAGTTGAAGTTCTTGCCCGGTTTGGCTTCCTTGATCCCCAGCACCTCGCGCTCTTTGCCGCGATTATCGACCACCGACTGGCGCTCGCCATCGATGCCCATCAGGATGTCGTTATATTGCTTTTCGATGCCCGTCTTGCCGATGATCTGGCCCTGGTTGTATTTCGCATATTCCGGGATATCGAGCTCGGATTCGCTGATTTCTCCGGTGTAACCGATCACGTGCGCGAGGATGCCGTTATCGGGATAGAGCCGCCGCTGGGATTCGATCAGCTCCATCTCGGGAAACGTTTCCGGATCGCGATGCGACTTCGACGAACGCCAGATCGGAGGGCGTCAGTTCTTCCTTGATGATGATGGGTTCGTACTTCGGGCGGTTCCGGTAACGCTCGACTTTTCGGACCAGATCGTCGTAATCGAGATGCAGGCCGTCGGCGATTTCGTGCAGATGCTCCTGCTTGAGATTCTCGCGGGAGAGGATCAGGCTCCAGGTGGAATGGTTGCCGACGATCACGCGGCCGTCGCGATCGAGGATCTTCCCGCGCGGCGCGACGATGGGCAACGATTTGATCCGGTTGCGCTCGGCCCGCTCGTTGTAGATCTCCGGGCTCTTGATCTGCAGTTCCCAGAATCCGGTGACGAGGAACAGGAAAATCGCGACCGCGATGTACTGAAACGCGGCCATCTTGGTGGCGGCAAAGCTGGGGTCGTCCCGCAGCTGGATTTTGCCAGGCTGGGGTTGTTGATCGAGATTCTGTTCGAGGGAGGAGAAGCGCACGGGAAGCGCCGAAGCTGCTTTCAGATTAGCAGAAGGTGGAGCCTGGGGTTCGGATTTATGCGGAGACGGCTGCCAGTCGCATCGTGGCAATATGTCTTTTGTTTGAGGGCTAGCAGACCAGATCTTCGCGAGTGATCTTGAACCCGTCGAGATTTCCCAGCACCGTCAGTGCTACGTGCTTCTTGTCGAAGAAAGTCTGCGCGACCCGCTGCACGTCTTCAGCCGTCACGTTCTCGATGCTCTCGGCGAGTTCGTCCAGCGAGAAGAACCGGTGAAAGTTCATTTCCTGGCGGGCGAGGTTTGACATTCGGCTGGAAGTCGATTCGAGGCTGAGCATGAGCGAACCTTTGAGATGGTCCTTGGCCCGGCGAACCTCCTCCGCGGGTGCGAGTCTCCTGCTTCAAATCCGTGAATTCCTTCAGCACGGATTCAACCACCTGCTTCGCCGATTCGAGCGAAGTGCCGGCATAAACCGAGAGGCATCCGGTATCGCTGTACGGATTCAGCTCGGAAAAAACGGCATAGGCCAGACCCTGCCGTTCGCGGATATTCTGGAACAGCCGCGAACTCATCCCGCCTCCCAGCATCGTGTTCAACACATAGCAGGCGAACCGGTCTTTGTGCGGAATCGGATACGAGGGCACTCCGAGACAGACGTGCACCTGTTCGAGATCCTTCTTGGATTTCAGTGAAACGCGCGCGTGGGTGGTGGGAACGGGCTGCGCAGGCTCCGGGGCCGTCACGGTCAGGGATTCGAACCGCTCGCGCGCCAAATTCACCAGCCGCTCATGGGTCAGATTGCCGGCCGCGGTGATCAGCAGATTGGCCGGAGTGTAGACGCCGCGATAGTAATCCTGGACAATCGCCTGATTGAACCGCTTGACGGTTTCGCGGGTACCCAGAATCGGCTTGCCGAGCGAATGATCTTTCCAGAAGTTGGAGGAAAAAATCTCGTGGACCAGGTAATCCGGGCTGTCGGCATCCATCTTGATCTCTTCGAGGATGACGCCTTTTTCCTTTTCGATATCTTCTTCGCGGAAGGCCGGGTTCAGCACGAGGTCGCTCAACACGTCCATTGCAACAGGCAGGTGTTCGTCGAGCACCTTGGTGTTGAAGCAAACCATTTCCTTGGCGGTGAAGGCGTCCAGATTTCCGCCGATCGAATCCACCGAGCGCGCAATGGCTTCGGCGGATCGGTTCGCCGTGCCTTTGAAGAGCATGTGCTCGATGAAATGCGAGATGCCGTTCTGCTCCGCGGTTTCGCGCCGGGAACCGCTTGAGACCCACACACCCACCGACACCGAACGAACATGCGTCATGGCTTCCGTGATGACTTTGATGCCGTTGGGAAGCGTGGTGGTGAGGATGTCGCGTTCGGCAGTTGAGAGTGGCTGGGATGCGGTCTGGATTGCGCTTTGGATGGATGACAACGTGGTGAACCTGTTTATTTATACCATTTTTAGCCGTTACCCGCCGCCGCCGGAGCGGCGTGCTAAGCTGAGAGAGATGCCGCAAGCTCTTGTAGGAATGGAACTTAGCGAACTGCGACAAGTCCTTCCCGAGGGTGAGCCAGCGTACCGGGCCGCGCAGGTTTATCGGGCGATTTATCGGCAGAAAGTCGCGGACCTCGTGCAGATTTCGACGCTTCCGGCGCATATTCGCCACGAGCTCGCGGCACATGCCGAGCTGGGGCTTACCACTGCTGGATCGCCGTTTTGAATCGACCGACGGCACACGGCGGTACCTGCTGCGGCTGAGCGATGGCCGCACGGTCGAGACGGTGCTGATGCCGGAAGCCGACCGCGATACCGTGTGCATTTCGAGCCAGGTGGGGTGTCCGGTCGATTGCAAGTTCTGTATGACCGCGCTCATGGGTCTGGAGCGTTCGCTGACGGCGGGCGAGATCGTGGGCCAGGTTTTGTTCGTCGCGCAGGACAACAGTCTGCTGGCGGAGGGCTCCTCTGACAGCGGTGCTGCGCACCGCAGGCGCTTCAATATCGTCATGATGGGGATGGGAGAGCCGCTCCTGAATCTGCCCAATGTGCTCAAAGCCACGCGTATCCTCTGCGATCCCGAGGCGTTCGGCATGAGCGAGCGGCGCATCACGATTTCCACCTCCGGCATTATTCCGAAGATCGAGGAGCTGGGGAAGGCTGAAGTCCGGCCTAAGCTCGCGATTTCGCTCAACGCGTCGACCGAAGAGCAACGCCAGGAACTGATGCCGATTACGCGGAAATGGCATCTCAAGGACCTGATTGCAGCCTGCCGCGAGTATCCGCTGCGCCCCTGGGAGAAACTGACGTTCGAATATGTGCTGCTGGGCGGAGTCAACGATACCGACGCGGATGCACGGCGCGTCGCCCGATTGCTGGCGAATCTGAATTGCAAAGTGAATCTGATTGCGCTTGAATCCGGGTCCCGGGATACCGTATGAGACGCCCTTGCCCGAGCGCGTCTCGGCATTTCAGGAGATTGTGCGCCGCTCGATTCCCTGCTTTATCCGCAAACCGCGGGGCCTCGATATCTTCGCGGCGTGCGGCCAGCTCAAACGGAACAACGCATGACAATCATCATTCCGCACCAGACTACGGCTGAAAAAGCGATCGCGCTGGTGGACAGTTCCGCCAACAGCCTTTTTGACAATGCGGCCGGAGCTCATATAAAAGTGGCGGATCAAAAGCGGAGCTGGGATGGCCCGCGGATGGATTATTCGCTCACGGCGAAGGTGGGTTTCATCTCGGTGCCCATATCCGGGACGATCGTGGTGGACGACGTCAACGTCACGGTCAATTGCGTGTTGCCGGCGATGGTGGGCCAGTTCATTGGAGAAGACCGGATTCGCGCGGGACTGGAGAGCAGGGTCCGCGCGATGCTGACCCCGCAGGCGTGATCGCAGGGGAGCGACATTCGATCAACGGTTATCCTGTCAGTAAATGAATCCCTACGCGTCGTTTGTGGGAACGAGAGATCCGCGCGAGGTCATTCGTGCGACTTCGGCTCGGCTGGAAACGGCCGTTCAGGAACGCGACGCGGACGCGCTCAATCGCTCGCCCGCACAGGGTAAATGGAGCGTTCGCGAGATTCTCTGCCATCTGGCGGATTGCGAAGTGGTGTTCGCGTTCCGGCTGCGCCAGGCTCTGGCGGAAGATCATCACGTCATTCAGCCTTTCGATCAGGACCGCTGGGCGGTGAACTACTCTCAATATGAAGCGCGCGCGGCTCTTGCGGTTTTCGCGGCGATTCGCCAGTGGAACCTCGCATTGATCGCGGGATTGAAGCCCGAGGCTTTCAAGAAACGGTTGAATCACCCGGAGCGCGGCGATATGACATTCCAGATGGTGATGGAAACCATGGCCGGCCACGATCTGAATCACGTCGGGCAGATCGAAGCGATTCTGGCATAGTAGTTCGAGAGGAGCACGAATGGCTGGCGGATTCAAGCAGTTTCTGTTGCGCGGCAATGTTGTGGATCTCGCGGTTGGCGTGGTTGTCGGAGCCGCTTTCGGGGGTGTGGTAACAGCCTTCACGAAAGACCTGCTGACGCCCCTGATCGCAGCCGTCGCCGGAAAGCCGGATTTTTCCGCGATACAGTTCACCGTCAATAACAGCAAGTTCCCGGTTGGCGACCTGATCAACGCGGTCGTGTCGTTCCTGATCATCGCCATAGCCGTCTATTACATGGTTGTTCTCCCGGTGAACGCGCTCGTTTCGCGGGCGCGCAAGGAACCGCCCGCGGACCCGACGACGAAAAAATGCCCGGAATGCCTGAGCGAAATTGCGATCGGCGCGAAGCGCTGCGCATTCTGCACCAGTGCGCTATCGGGCTGACCTGGCCGGTTTCCGCGCGTATGCTACGGTGGTCTTTTCCGGAAGTTTCCACCCGCACAAATGAATTTCGACCGCTCAGTCGCGCGTCTGATCGACCACACCATCCTTAAGCCTGAAGCGGTTCGGGACGATGTCCTGCACGTCTGCGCCGAGGCGTTGGAGTTCGAATTCGCGAGTGTCTGCGTCAATCCTTTCTGGGCCAGACTGGTCGCGGCGGAATTGAAGGGCTCGCCCGTCAAGGTCTGCACGGTTGCGGGATTCCCGCTGGGGGCGACTCATACGGCCGCAAAGGTGGCCGAGACACTGGGGGCGTTGCGTGACGGCGCGGAAGAAATCGACATGGTCATTAACATCGGCGCCCTGCGCGGAGGCGAGCGCGATCAGGTGAAGTCGGATATCGAGGGCGTTGTACTGGCAAGCCACGGACGCGGCGCAATCGTCAAGGTGATCATCGAAACCTGCCTCCTCGACGATGCCCAGAAGTTGCTGGCATGCCGTCTGGCGCAGGACGCAGGCGCGGATTTCGTAAAAACCTCGACCGGATTCAGCAAAGGCGGCGCCACCGTCGCCGACATTGCGCTGATGCGCCGCGCGGTGGGAGCGTCGATGGGCGTGAAAGCGTCCGGCGGCATCCGCACGCTGGCGGACCTCAAGGCAGTGGTCGCGGCGGGGGCCACGCGGGTCGGCGCGAGCGCGAGCGTCCGGATCATGCAGGAAAGTGCGGAAGAAAGCGCGGCATCGGAGAAGAGCCGGACCGACCCGACATGACCGCGCCTCGCGTCAAACCGGCTGTACGGTTCCGCGAACGCGGCGAACTGCTCGATTTTCTGCTCGAGGTCGCGACTCTCACGTCGGAGACCCTCGAACTGGATGAGCTGCTCGCCAACGTGGCGGAGATCGTGCGCCGCGTTATTCCCTACGATCTTTTCGCCATCCTGTTGTTCAACGACAAGAGGAAAGAACTGCGCATTCGCTATGCCGTGGGCCATCGCGAGGAAGTGGTGCGGAACCTCGCACTCGCGCTCGGCGAGGGAATCGTCGGGGACGGCCGCGGCGAGCCGGCAGCCGGTTCTGCTGCCCGACGTCAAAGCGGACGCCCGCTACCTCAGCGCGTCCGACGTCGTGAGCAGCGAACTCGCCGTGCCCATGATTGCGCGGCAACGGCTGGTGGGCGTGATCGACGTGCAGTCCACGCGTACCGGAGCGTTCAAGGACTATGACCGCGCCATGTTGAGCCTCATCGCGGGGCGGGTTGCCGCGGCGATCGACAACGCGCAGCTCTACCGGCGCGCGGAACGCCAGTACCGTACGATCAAGACGCTGTCGCGGGTCTCGAACGAGTTCGCTTCCATCCTCGACATCGACGAGCTCCTGAGCAAAGTGGCGTCCAGCGTTCGCGGGCTGATCAATTACGATGCGTTCAGCATACTGCTCGTCGACGTGGCGCAACAGGCTCTGCGGCACCGGTTCAGCATCCGCTATGACCAGCGCGTCAATCTGGACAACATTCCGATGGGGAAGGGAATCACCGGCGCGGCAGCCGGGGCGCGCGATGTTGTGCGTGTTTACGATACAACCAGCGATTCCCGTTATATCGCTTCGCATCCGGGCATTCGCTCCGAGATTGCGGTGCCGCTGATCGTGCAGGATCGCGTAATCGGCGTGCTGGATCTCGAGAGCGAGCGCATCGGATACTTCACCGAAGACCACGCGCGCACGCTGACCCTGTTGGCGCCTTCGGTATCGATCGCGGTCGAGAACGCGCGGCTGTATCACGAAATCGGCGAACGCGAGCGGCGGATGCAGGAGGATCTCAGGGCGGCCTTCGAGCTGCAAACCGTTCTGCTGCCTCCGGAAGCTCCCGATGTGAAGGGCCTTGAAATCGCCATCGGGCTGCGCCCGGCGCGCGAAATATCGGGCGACCTCTACGACTTTTTCGAACACACCAATTCGAGCTATGCGATCGCGTTCGGCGATTCCAGCGGCAAAGGCGCGGCCGCCGCTCTCTACGGAGCGATGGTGAACGGGCGCATGCGAACACTCGCGCCGCGCCGCCGCAGCCCGGCCGAACTGATGCGGGCGTTGAACGACGCGCTCATGCAGCGCAAAGTCGAAGGCCGTTACGTTACCCTGCTGCTGATTCTCTGGCACGCGGATTCGAAGACATTCACGATGTCGAACGCGGGCGGGTCGCCGCCGATGATCTGCCGGGATCGCATAATTTCCAAGGTGGAAGTCGAAGGCGTGCCGCTCGGCCTGCTGGAGGACCGCGAATACGACGAGATCGTGTTTCAGGCGCTGGCGGGAGATCTGGTTGTGTTGTTTTCCGACGGCGTCTCCGACCATCTCAGTCCGGCGGGCGAAGAGTACGGCCGTACCCGTCTGGCGCACGTGGTGCGCCGCTGCTGCGAAATGACGCCGAAGGAAGTGATCGCGGAAATCGTCGCCGATCTGGACCGCTTCAACACCGATCGCTTCGACGATCAGACACTGATGGTGATGCGGGTCGCGTGATGTTCGGGTCGGGCATGTTCGAATACGCCAACGGAAGGCTTTGTTGCGAAGAGGTCGATCTCGACGAGATCGCGCGGTCGGCGCGCACGCCCTGCTACGTCTATTCGTCGCGCTCGATCCTGGAGGCCTACCAGTCTTACGACGACGCCTTCCGCGACGTGCCCCATATGGTCTGCTACGCCGTGAAAGCCAACTCCACGCTGGGCGTGCTCGCGCTTCTCGCCCGCGCCGGGGCGGGCTTCGACATCGTTTCGGGTGGGGAGCTGTACCGGGTATTGCAGGCCGGCGGCGACCCGGCGAGGGTGGTTTTTTCCGGCGTGGGAAAAACGGCGGGCGAGATCCAGCTGGCGCTGACGAACGGAATCTATAACTTCAACTGCGAGTCCGAGGCGGAGCTTGCCCAGATCGATGCCATCGCGGAGAAGCTCAACGTCACCGCGCGATTTTCCCTGCGCGTGAATCCGGACGTGGATGCGGCCACTCACCCCTACATCAGCACCGGCCTGCGCGATCACAAGTTCGGCATGGATATCGGGCAAGCTGAACACCTCTACCATCGGGCGAAGGCATTTAAACATCTCCGCGCGGCGGGAGTGAGTTGTCACATCGGTTCGCAGATTCTCGATTTCTCGCCGATTCTCGAAGCAACGGGCAAGGTTCTGGCCCTGATCGAACGTCTGCAGACCGAGGGGCACGCGATCGACCACGTGGATCTGGGCGGTGGTCTGGGCATTGCTTATCAGGCGGCCGACCGCGCGCCGGGTATCCGCGATTTCATCGAACAGTTAAGGAATCGCATTGGCCGCGCCGGATTGACGGTAATGGTGGAGCCTGGGCGTTCCATCGTCGGGCCGGCGGGCGTGCTTCTGACCAGGGTGTTGTACCGGAAGAAGACTCCCGCAAAGGAGTTTGTTGTGGTTGACGCGGCGATGAACGATCTGATCCGCCCGTCGCTTTATGGTTCGCATCACGACATCCTGCCGCTGCGCGGAGCGGAGAGATCGGCGCCGGGCGCATCGATCGTGGCGGACGTGGTCGGGCCCATCTGTGAAACCGGAGATTTTCTCGCGCGCGACCGCGAACTTGCCGAAGTGCAGCCCGGCGAATACCTTGCGATCGCGTCCGCCGGAGCGTATGGTTTTGCGCAGGCCTCGAACTACAACTCGCGCCCGCGCGCGGCCGAAGTGCTTGTGAATGGCGGCCACTGGCGCATCATCCGCGAACGGGAGAGCTACGCGGATTTGATCAGAGGGGAAACCGTATGACCGAGAAAGATCCACGATTTCCCATCGGAAAGTTCCATTCACCCGAATCCATTTCGGAAGACGACCGCGCACGGTTTATCGAGATCATTGCCGCGGCGCCGGCCCGACTGCGCGCGGCGGTCAACGGGCTTTCAGCGGCGCAACTCGACACACCCTATCGCGAAGGCGGATGGACGATTCGTCAGGTTGTGCATCACGTCCCCGAGAGCCACATGAACGCCTATATTCGTTTCAAACTGGCGCTCACCGAGACCGATCCCGTGGTCAAGCCTTACGACGAAGCCGCCTGGGCCCGGTTAAGCGATGTCGATAGCGCGCCGGTGGAGGCGTCTCTGGGACTGCTCGATTGCCTGCATCAGCGCTGGGTGATTCTCATGCACGGGATGAGCGGGGAAGACTGGACGAGAACATTCATTCACCCCGAATATGCGCGGCCGCAAACGCTGGAAAACACGCTGGCGCTTTATGCATGGCATTCGGAACATCACATTGCGCACATAAGACAGCGCAAATAAGACAGGCGCTGATGGGTGCGCGACATAAAAGTTGGAGCATTTGCGAATGGGCCGAAAAACCCGGGCCGCCCGAGCGTATCAGTACGCAAGGCTGGTGGAGATGCGGCTACCAGCCGCGTTCCTCGATTTTCCTGAGAATTCCACCTGCTTCCTCACCTGGCGTCTCGCCGGCTCACTTCCCGTGCAACGGATAGCGGAGTCGTGGACTACAGAAGGGGCCGGATTCTTCGCCTTCGACAAGGTTCTTGATGCCCGCGCCACCGGTCTTCAGTGGCTGACCCGCCCCGGAATCGCCCGTGCCGTGATCGGCGCCCTATATGCAGGGCAACAGAAAGGCTTCTACGAACTCGGAAGTTGGGTAGTGATGCCCAATCACGTTCATGCACTGATCTGCCCCGTGGGTGATCTTTCCAGAATTGTCTCGGGTATCAAAGTAACCAGCGCTAAGGAGGCGAATATTCGGCCGAAGAGCGGCGCATTATGCGTTACATCGAGAACAATCCAGCCAAAGCGGGACTGTGCCGCGGTGCGAGCGCGTCGGGAGCTACAGAACGCGGCTGGTAGCCGCATCTCCATGTCGCACACCCGGCGCTTCAGCCCGTTTTACTTCTGGCTCAGCCCGCCATCGACCGCCACAAGCTGGCCGGTAATAAAGCGGGTGCTCTGCAGAAAGAAGAGCACGGCTTCGGCAATCTCATCTCCGGTCCCGGCCCGGCCAGCGGGAGTAGCCGCAATGAAGCGCTGAATCCGCTCGTCGGTCTCGCCAAACGGAATCACGCCGGGGCAACGCTGTTCACCGAAATCCGCGGAGCCCATGCCTTAGCCAAAACCCGGGTCAGCATAACTACGCCGGCCTTCGACGAACAGTAATGCGCATGATCCTCCCAGGGCCGCAGCGCGCCGAGGGAACTGATGTTGACGATATGCCCGCCGGCATTACTCGACGTGTCCGCAAGCATGATTCGCGCGGCCGCCTGGCAGCAGAAAAATACAGACTTCAGATTCACCGAATGGATGAAATCCCAATCCTTCTCTTCGATATCCAAAGGGTTAATGCGGGTAAAGCGCGCGGCATTGTTGACCAGGCCGTCAAGACGCCCGAGTTCACCGGCCACGCGCTCGAACATTCGCCGGATGTCATCGACACTCTCAAGATTCGCCCGAAAAACCGGAGCGCCGCCGCATTCGTCGGCTGTCGCCAAAGCCTCTCGCTCGGAACCGTTGTAATGGATCGCAACCCGCGCCCCTTCGGCGGCGAGCTTCAGCGCGATCGAACGCCCGATCCGCTTCGCCGCGCCGGTCACCAGGACGACCTTCCCCTGCACGCTTTCACTCATCGCCGGTCGGCACAATGCCCGCGTTCTCGACCATGAGCATGACCGTCCTCTCAGGCGCGCGGGTGCGGTGGAGCACGCCCTTCGGAACCACGAATCCCTGCCGGGGAGCGAGCTCGACGGTACGCGCTTCCAGATCGATGAGCAGCCGGCCTTCCACGACGTAGAAGAACTCGTCGTCCGCATCGTGTTTATGCCAGTGATATTCACCCTCGACCACGCCCAGCCGCACCACCGACTCGTTCACTTTGCAAAGCGTCTGGTTGTACCACTTGTGTTCGGCCGCTCCGGCCAGCGCCTTTTCATCGATCACTTCGAGCGGCGCGTGAAGAATATTCAGCCGCGTGTCGTACGGAAACAAGCCACCCACCTCCTCCTCATGATGCTACAGGCGGTTCGGCGAGCATTTCGTCTTCTTCAATCGCCGGCACGATCACCGGCGCAGGCTCGGGAAGCCGTCCCGTAAGATTAGCCCAGGTCCAGAAGATCGCCGTCGTCGAACTGATCGCTCCCGCCCACGCGCCAATGATTCGCGGGCTGTAGGAAATCGTTGCCGCGCCGGTCGCCATCATCGAAACCATCATCGTCGACCACGTCAAGCGACTCCAGCGTAGCGAACACCCGCCCGCGAAACCGGTCCTCCACATGATGCAGCAGCTGCGAAGTAGTTCAGCACCGAACTAACCGCAATCGCCGCACGCGAAATCAGGATGAACACGCACGCCAGCGCGATGGTCGGCATCTGGCTGAACAGCACATAGGCCCCGCCGTGAATCATATACGCAATCGCGATGGTCCGCTTGTATTGCACGAAGCGTCAGCACCTTGCCCAGCCGGTACGCGATCGCCCCGCCGATCAGCAGCCCGATGCCCGCGAAACCCCAGATGATGCCGATCCCCAGCGGGCCCGCGTTGAACACCTTCTCGCCGAACAGGCTGAACAGGATCTGCGCCGCGCCGCCGCCGCTCGCCCATCCGACGCTGAGCATCGCGATCCCGAACACCAGCGGCGTCGCGCGCATGTAGGCGAGCCCCTCGCGATACTGCGCAGGCCCGGTCTGCCGCTGCTTGCGCTCCGCCTGCTCCGGCCGGAATCCGCCCGCGCGCCTCAGCTGCGAGATGCACAGCGGCTGAGATCACGAACGAAAGCGCGTTGAATCCGAACGCGACCACGAATCCGAACTGCGCACCCACCGCGCCCAGAAACGCGCCGATCGTCAGGCTCGCCCACGACGTCGTCTGCGTCATCGTGTTCGCGGTGTGCAGTTCTTCCGGCGTGGCGATTCCCGGCAGGATCGAGGTTCGTCCGGCCGGTGAAAAACGGCGACGCGAACATCAGCGCCGCGCTCAGCAGATACATCAGCCACGGTCGCCCTTCTGGTGAATGCAGAGGATGAAGCCGAGCGCGATCACCGCCCGGGTCATATCGCTCGCGATCATCACGCTGTTTGCGATCCAGCCGGTCGAGCAGCACGCCCGCGATCGGGCCCGGCCGCCAGCATCGGCACCGCGCGCGACAGAAAGACCCCGGTCACGACCAGCCCCGGATTCGGCGTGCAGCATCGCGAGGCTCATCACCGCGATGTTGTTGAAGTGGTCGCCCACTTCGCTCACCACCTGCCCGAACCAGAGTGAACCGGTAGTTCCGGTTCGAGCGCAGCAGTTGCGTGAACGCGCTCATGGCTCACTGAATCAGATCAGTCTTCCTCGCGCACCGTCACATGCTTCATGAAATCATGATCGATCTCATAACCGAACCCAGGTTCGTCGCGGACCGCAATCGTTCCCCGCGGCGTGATTTCCACCGCCGGCGAAATGATGTCCCGCTTCCAGTAACGATTGCTCGCCGACACATCGCCCGGCAGCGTGAAATTCGGCAGCGTCGCGAGCGCGATGTTGTGCGCGCGTCCGATGCCCGCTTCCAGCATGCCGCCGCACCAGACCGGAATGCCCGCGGCCTCGCAGGTATCGTGAACCCGCTTCGCTTCGCCGAATCCGCCCACGCGCCCCAGCTTGATATTGACGATCCGGCCGGCCTTCATGGCGATCGCCTGCGCGCGCATGATGCGCGGAACGGATGCATTCATCGAGGCAGATCGGCGTTTCGAGCTGCGGCTGCAGTGCCGCGTGATCGATGATGTCGTCGTGCGCCAGCGGCTGTTCGATCATCATCAGGTAGAACTCGTCGAGCTGCTTCAACCGCGCCGCATCGGCCAGCGTATAGGCCGAATTGGCATCGGCCATCAGCCGGATCGCGGGAAACGCTCGCGGATGCGCCGGATCACATCGACATCCCAGCCCGGCTTGATCTTCATCTTGATGCGCTGGTAACCCGCCGCAAGCTCACGCTCGATCTTCCCGATCAGTTGCTCCACCGAATCCTGAATGCCGATCGAAACCCCGCAGGGAATCTCCTTCCGCGCGCCGCCGCCAATCTCTTTCCATAGCGGATTCCCGTTGCGCCGGGCCTGCAAATCCCAGACCGCGGCTTCCACTCCGCCGCGCGCCATGTTGTGTCCGCGGATATGCGCGGTCAGAGCGTTCACTTCGTCGGCGTGTGCGATCTCACGGCCGATCAGGCGCGGGGCGACATAATCCCGCGCGATCAGCCACGCGGATTCGGTCCACTCCTCGTTATAAAAAGGATGCTCGCCGGCCGTAATCTCGCCCCATCCCGAAAGCCCCTCCGATCACCACTTCGACGATCACGATGTGGCGTTCATAGGTCCGGCTGAAGCTGGTCTCGAAGAAATGAACCAGCGGCATCCGGAGCTGCCGCAGCACGATCCGCTCGATCTTCAACGCCGCTACCCCCAGCAAATACGGATCGACGCCTTCCACTCCGATCACGGCCAGTCCCTGTCCGAAACATCTCTCGAACTGATCCGCGATCTGAGCCTGCATAGCGCGCGGGCCTCGGCGATATCGGCGGGACATCGAAAATCCGCTCACACCGTCTCCGGCGTCAGTACGCGGTTTTCGGATCCACCACTCCGCGACGCACCGGTCTGTCGGAAGCCCGCCGTGCAGAGGGCTCGACGACGCCCCGTATTGATTGCGCACGATAGCGCCGGACAATCGCGCCCAGCCGCTCCACATTGAAATACGCGTTCTTGATTTCGAGCGGATCGAACGTCCACTCGATCAGATCGATACCCCGCGCCAGCGCGTCATCGCGCTGCCGCAGCTTCAACTGCCGCCCCACGCCGTGATTCCGATATTCCGGCAACACACCGAGCATGTGGCTATGCAGATAAGGCTTCCCATCCGGTCTTAAGGCCCGGAATCGCCAGGCAAAACGCGATCATCCGCCCGTCCTCGATAAGCCCCCAGCACCTGCCCGCCGATCTTCGTCGCCACCACCAACATGCGGAACGGGAAGCAGATCGGCGTCCTCGAATCCCCAGATCGTCTTCTGCAGCGCCACGGCCTCGCGAAGCTGCTTCGTGAGTACCGAGCTCCCGGATCACGGCTCATCCCTTGGCCTCCTGCCAGAGCGCCTCCAGCTCCTCGATCGGCGTGCCGTTGAACCGTCTTTCCCTGTGCTGTCGAGACGCCGCTCCACATGCCCGAAGCGCTGGCGGAACTTGGCATTGGTCCGGCGCAGAGCCTGCTCCGGATCCACTTTCACGAAGCGCGCCAGATTCACCAGCACAAACAGCAGATCGCCCAACTCATCTTCGATCTGCTCCTGCGATCCGCGCTCGCAGGCTTCGCTGAACTCCGCCCGCTCTTCATCCAGCTTCGCGAAAACCTCGGCGATATTCCGCCAGTCGAAGCCAACCCGCGCCGCCCGCGAAGTAATCTGCTGCGCTTCGACCAGCGCCGGCAATGCCCGAGGAACGGTAGCCAGCAAGCCCTGCGGAGCCTCCGCCTTCAGTTTTCCGCTCTTCCGCTTTGATCTCGTCCCAGCGCTTCATGACCTCGTCGCCGGTCTTCGCCGATCTCGTCGGCGAACACATGCGGATGCCGCCGGACCAGCTTTTCATTGATCGCATCCAGCGCATCGCCGATATCGAAGCGCTTCTCTTCGGCCGCCATCTGCGCGAAGAAAACCGCCTGCAGCATGAAATCGCCCAGCTCGGAGCGCAGATCGTCCCAGTCGCGCCGGTCGATGGCATCGAGCACTTCGTAGGTTTCTTCGAGCGTGTAGGGTTTGATCGATTCGAAGGTCTGCTCGCGATCCCACGGGCAGCCGCCCGGAGCTCGCAGCCGCGCCATGATCTCGACCAGCCGCTGAAACTTTGCACCTGCTGTTTTCGTGCATTTCAAATGTTGTCGGGGGTAAGACCCAATGTAGCACCGGGAGCTTCCGCCGCCCGCGGTTGTAGACTGAATGTATGAGCGAAGCGATGGAATCTGCTTCCGCGGAATGGCCGGATGACGACGATTCCGAGTCACGCCCGGAGCTGCCCCCGGCGGATTTCGATTTCCTGGTCTATTCACTGCGTCTGCAGGCTGAACTGAACCTCGGGCTGCTTCCCATGGGCGGACCCGCCGAGGAGAGTCAGGCGCCCGACTTCGATCTGGCGCGCCACAACATCGACCTCCTGACCGTTCTGCAGCAAAAGACGAAGGGCAATCTCACGGCCGAGGAGCAGCGTGCCCTGGATAATTCCGTCACCGAGCTGCGTTTCCGCTTCGTGCAGGCTCAGTCGAAGACCGGCGTAATGAATCTGAAGATCACGGTGCTCGGTTCCGGCACCAGTTCCGGCGTTCCGACTATTGGTTGTTCCTGCGAGGTCTGCCGCTCGACCGACCCGCGCGATAAACGCCTGCGCCCGTCGATCCTCATCCAGCAGACCGGCCGCAACATCGTCATCGACACCACACCGGACTTTCGCGCGCAGGTGCTCCGCGCCGGAATCACGCGTCTGGATGCGATCGTGTACACCCACGCGCACGCCGACCACATCCTCGGGCTGGACGACGTTCGCCCCTTCAACTATCACCAGCGAGCCCCCGTTCCCATGTTCGTTTCGCGCCCGGCTTTTGCGATCATCGAGCGGATTTTCCGCTACGCTTTCGACAACAGGGAGCGCAAGACCGGCATCCCGAGGCTCGATGTGAATCTGATCGACGAGGCCCCGTTCGACGTCATGGGCCTGCGGTTCGAGCCGATTCCGCTGACGCACGGCGACGACGTCATTTTCGGATTCCGCTTTGGCGACGTCGCTTACCTGACGGATCACAGCGAGATTCCCGCTGCCTCGATGGAGCGATTGCAGGGGCTGGAGGTATTGTTCCTTGACGCGCTGCGTCACAAACCTCACCCGACCCATTCGACCGTCCCGGCCTCCATCGAAACGGCCGTCTTGTTGAAAGCCAGGCGAACTTACTTCACCCACATGTGTCACGACGCGGGACTGCACGCCGCGACCGAAGCCACACTGCCGCCCGGCGTTCTTCTCGCGTACGACGGCCTCGAAATAGAAGTGCAAGTCGAAGTGCCCGCGCAATGAGGGTCTTTCGCTCCCCGGCCGAAATCGGCGTGGATTTCGGGCCTTCGGTGGTGGCGATCGGTAATTTCGATGGCGTTCACGCCGGCCACCGCCAGATCATGCGCCGCGTCGTCGCGCTGGCGCGCGCCAGGGAATTGACGCCCACCGTGCTGACCTTCGATCCGCACCCGGCCCGGGTCCTCGCGCCCGACCGCGCGCCAAAGCTGCTCATGACGATGGATCAGCGCCTGCGAAGCATGGAAGCGGAAGGAATTGAGGCGGTTTTCCTGCTGCCGTTTTCGCTCGATTTCGCGAAGCTGACGCCGGAAGAATTCGCGGACCGGATTCTCGCCCGGAGCCTGCACGCCCGGTCGTGCTCGTCGGGCGAGGATTTTCGTTTCGGCTGCAGGCAGGCAGGCAATATCGCTACACTCCGCAATCTTGGCCAGAGCGCTCGGCTTCGAACCGGAAGTGGTTTCCGGTATCGCACGACGCGGCGAACGGATCAGCAGCACCGGCATCAGGAACCTCGTGACCGCGGGTTCGGTGTCGCGTGCCTGCCGCATGCTGGGCGCGCCGTTCGCTCTGGAAGGCAAGGTGGTGCGCGGCCAGGGGATTGGCTCGAAACAGACGGTCCCTACGCTCAATCTCGATCCGCTCAACGAGGTACTCCCGAAGACCGGCGTCTACGCGACGCGCACGCTCGATCCCGATTCGATGCGGGCCTGGAACTCCATCACCAACGTAGGGTATCGCCCGACATTCGAGGGCGAGGGTCTCACAATCGAAACCTTTCTCCTCGATCCGCTCGATGGCGCCTCCCCGGTCCGTATCGAGGTGAGTTTCCTTACCTATATTCGCCCCGAGCGTAAGTTTGAGAATCCCGAGGCTCTTAAAGTCGCAGATTCTGAAAGATGTGAATGTGGCCAAACGCCTTCATAGACGGTTGGCAAAATTACGCGTGGGATAATTAAGAATCCTAAAGGAGCAAAGAAACCAGTGAGTTTATCTCCAGGCAAGCTCAAACACATGAATGCGGTGTCCAACAAGGACGGGGTCATCGCGGCCGCCGCAATGGATCAGCGCGGAAGCCTGGCCAAGTCGCTCGCCTCCGCGAAAGGTGTCCCGCAGAAGGACATCACCGATGAAATGATGCAGGAGTTCAAGACTGCCGTCACACGGATCCTGACTCCCTACGCAAGCGCCATCCTGCTCGACCCCGAATGGGGTCTGCCGGCATCGAAAGCGCGCTCGAAGAATGCCGGCCTGCTGCTCGCCTACGAAAATAGCGGCTACGACAACACGCAGCCAGGCCGTCTGCCCGATCTGCTGCCGCACGTCTCGGTGAAGCGTATCAAGGAAGAAATGGGAGCGGACGCGGTCAAGATTCTGATCTATTACACGCCTTTCGACGATCCGAAGGTCAATGACATCAAGCATGCTTTCGTCGAGCGTATCGGCGCCGAGTGCGAAACGTACGAAATTCCGTTCTTTCTCGAATTCGTCGGCTACGATCCGAAGGGCGGCGACGAAAAGGGTCTCGAATACGCAAAGCAGAAACCTGAGATCGTCACGAAGAGCATGGAGGAGTTCTCCAAACCGCAGTACAAGGTGGATATCCTCAAGGTCGAGGTTCCGGTCAACGCGAATTTTGTGGAAGGCAGCAGCGCTTTCAAGGGACAGGCCGCTTACACGCGAGCCGAGGCGCTGGATCATTTTCGCGGCGCCGCCGCGGTGGCGAAGAAGCCTTTCATCTATCTGAGTGCAGGGGTGAGTAATCCGCAATTCATCGAATCGCTCGGTATGGCGGCCGAAAGCGGCACGGATTATTCCGGCGTCCTTTGCGGACGCGCGACATGGAAAGACGGCATGCCGATTTACGCCACAAAAGGTCTGAAGGCACTGGAGGATTTCCTCTCGACCGAGGGAGTGAAGAACATCCAGGCAGTCAACCAGGCCATCACATCCGCGAAATCATGGAAGGCGAAAGCCGGCGTTGCGGCCGCCTGATCAGCTCGCCCCTGAACATATGCCAAAAACAGCGACCGAACATACAAAACGCGACGTAGCGATCCCGCTCAGCAGCAACGAGCATCTGCAGAAGTGGGTTGAGAAGATGGCCGAACTGACCGAGCCGGCCGCGATCCACTGGGTGGATGGTTCAAAGGAAGAGACGACCGCCTCTGCGCCGAGATGGTCGCGGGCGGAACGTTCATCAAGCTGAACGAGAAGCTCTGGCCGGGGTGCTACTACGCCCGGTCGGACGCGAACGATGTCGCGCGAGTGGAAGACCGCACGTTCATCTGTTCGCTCTCGAAGGATGGCGCAGGCCCCACCAACAACTGGGAAAACCCCTTCGACATGCGCCGCAAGCTGAAAGGGCTGTTCAGCGGAGCCATGCGCGGACGCACGATGTACGTGCTGCCCTTCAGCATGGGGCCGGTGGGCTCGCCCATGTCGCAGATCGGCGTGCAGCTGACCGACTCGCCCTATGTCGTGGTCAGCATGCGCATCATGGCGCGGATCGGCCTGCCGGTCTTCAAGGAAATCGACAAGGATTTCAAACGCGTCGTCCCCTGCATGCACTCGCGTGGGGGCTCCGCTGGCTCCGGGCCAGTCCGACGTGCCCTGGCCCTGCAACAAGGAAAAGTACATCGTCCACTTCCCGGAGACCCGCGAAATCTGGTCCTATGGTTCGGGTTACGGCGGAAACGCGCTGCTGGGCAAGAAGTGCTTCGCGCTGCGCATCGCCTCGAACATCGCGCGCGACGAGGGCTGGATGGCCGAGCACATGCTGATCCTCGGCGTGGAGAATCCGCAGGGCGAGAAGACGTACGTCGCGGCGGCGTTTCCGAGCGCCTGCGGCAAGACGAACTTCTCGATGCTGGTGCCGCCCGATGGCTTCGATGGCTGGAAGGTCTGGACGGTCGGCGACGATATCGCCTGGATCAAGCCGGACGCGAAGGGCCGTCTGTACGCGATCAATCCCGAAGCCGGCTTCTTTGGCGTGGCGCCGGGAACATCCGACAAAACGAACCCCAACGCCATGGAGACACTGGCGAAAAACTCTATCTTCACGAACGTCGCGCTCACCCCCGAGGGCGGTGTTTGGTGGGAAGGGATGACGGACGAGCCGCCCGCCGAATGCCTCGACTGGCAGGGGCGGCTGTGGACTCCCGAGATCGCCAAAGCGACCGGCGCGAAAGCCGCTCATCCGAACTCGCGCTTCACCGCGCCGGCTTCGCAGTGCCCCACGATCGACCCGGCCTGGGAAGATCCGAACGGCGTGCCGATCAGCGCCTTCATCTTCGGCGGCCGGCGCGCGACCACCATGCCGCTGGTTTTCCAGGCATTCAACTGGACTGCGGGCGTTTATGTGGGCGCCACGATGGGCTCCGAACAGACGGCGGCCGCGGCGGGGACGATCGGCAAAGTCCGGCGCGACCCCATGGCGATGCTGCCCTTCTGCGGCTACCACATGGGCGACTATTTCCGCCATTGGATCAAGATGCGGCGTCAGCTGAGCGAGACGCCCCGGATCTTCCATGTCAACTGGTTCCGCAAGGACGCCAGCGGCAAGTTCATCTGGCCGGGCTTCAGCGAGAATATGCGGGTTTTGAAGTGGATCGTCGACCGGGCTCACGGCCGCGGAGTCGGCATGGAAACGCCCATCGGCTGGATGCCTCACTACGAGGACATCGAATGGAAGGGGCTCGATTTCCCGCGCGAGAAGTTCGAGGAACTGCAGGCCTTCGATGCCAAAGCCTGGCGCGAGGAAGTGATGGGGCACGAGGAGTTGTTCATCGAACTCCACGACCATCTGCCCTCGGAGATCATCTACGAGCGCGAACTGCTGATCTGCCGCATCTAGATGTGAGGCAGGACGGCGCCGCCTGCCTGCACACTAACTGATTCCTTTTGCGTCGGCAGACTGTGCCTATTTGCCCGGCGCTTTGTCGGGCAGCGTGAAGAGGTAGGAAACCTCGTTCTGCATGTCTGCTTGTCGGAGAACTTGTAAGGCGGCATCGGCGTATCCGGCGACATTTTCTGCGGATCCTGGAAATGCTGGATCACCCAGGTTTCGTTATGGCGCCCGGCGAGCCCGTTCAGCACGGGCCCGATCTTTCCTCCCACACCGTTCACCGAGTGGCAGCCGCCGCAACCGTTCTTCTGGAAGATCAGGGCGCCCTCCGTCGCGAAGTCCGGCGCCGAGTTCACGACGTCGCCGTTTTCCGGTGTCAGCCTCAGCATCAGGGCGAGAAGGTCTTTGAGTTCCGCGTCGCTGAGGTTCACCGGTGTCATGACACTGCCCGGTGTCACAGCCGCGGGCATCTTGAAATGGGCCATGAGCCAGGTCGAATCGTGACGTTTGCTGGTGTTGAGCAGATTCGGCCCGGTCTTCGGCGAGTCGCCCGTCACGTTGTGGCAATTGGAGCAGTGTTCCTGGCGAAAATAGTGGACGCCGGCCATCTCGGCGGGGGCGAGCTGCATCCACTGGGTCGGGCCCGAGAAATCGATCTGTGAAGCGGCGGTCTGCGGCGGAGTCGACTTGACCGCGGCCGCGGTCAAACCACCCCATCCGAGCGCGGCCAGAGCACGCGACCCCGAAAGCGAGAGTGCGCTGACGCACGCGCACCACCTTGCCGCGATCGATGAACGGCGTCAGGATCAGAGCCAGGATCGCGAGCGTCGGAAGCACTACGGTTCCGACTATTTCCAGGGGCCCGCTGAACAACTTCAGCATCTGGAACAGGAACAGGAAATACCATTCCGGACGCGGGATGTAACTGGTGTCGGTGGGGTCGGCCATGCGTTCGAGGGGCACCCGCACAGCGACCGCCATGACGAACAGAATGGCGAACGCGATGAACACCGCGACCGTATCTTTGAAAACCTGTTCGGGGAAGAACGACTTCTTCGGCTTTGCTTCATCGCCCGGCACCGGCGCCACGCCGTGCCGGCGCACCAGATAGACGTGGAACCCGATCAGCAGCAGCGTGGCGGGCGGCAGCAGCAGCACGTGCAGCCCGTAGAAGCGCGCGAACGTCACCACGCCGATGTCGCCCGTACTGGCCAGCAGGCGGCTCACATAGGGGCCCAGGATGGGGACGGTCGCCCCGATCTGCGTGGTTACCACCGTTCCCCAATAAGCGCGGTTGTCCCAGGGCAGCAGATAGCCGGTCAGGCCATAGGCGAGCGTCAGCAGCAGCAGGATCACGCCCACGATCCACGTGCCTTCGCGCGGCTTTTTGTAAGCGCCCCACAGAAAAACCTGGACCATATGGAGCACGACGATCACGATCATCATGCTGGCGCCCCAATGGTGCAGGCCCGCGCATGAGGCGGCCGGCGGTGACTTCAGTCAGGATGTAGCGCAGGCTGTTGTAGGCGTCGCCCGGCGTAGGCGCGTAGTTGAAAGCCAGCATCGCGCCGGTGAAGAACTGGGTCAGAATCAGGAACAGCGCCACGCTGCCGAACACCTGATGCCAGCCGCTGGAGGCGGGGATCTCCTCATAAAGGAACTGCCGGAGCGCGGATTGCAGGCCCGTGCGCCGGTCGACCGCTTCGACGAACTCACCCAGTGTTTTGCGCATGCGTCAGGCTTTCGGAGCGGATTGCTTCAGCTCGCCGATCTGAAGGCGGTTATTTTCGATCTTCGTCAGGTAGCGATCGAGGGGACGCGCGGCCGGGCCGGCCAGCACCTTGCCCTCGATCGAGAACTCCGAGCCATGGCAGGGGCACACGAACTTACCCATTTCGCCCTCCCAGTGGTAGGCGCATGCGAGGTGAGTGCATTGCGGGCCGAAAGCGACAATTTTATTGTCGGCCTCCTTCACCACCCAGGCGGTCCGTTTTTCCGATTCGAGTTTCCAGCCATCGAGCCGGTCCTGCTCGAAGATGAGTTCGACGGGCTCGCCGGGTTTCAACTGGCTGATATCGCCTGCATCGATCCAACCGGATTGTTTGCGCGACCGCGGGGGAATCAGGAGATAGATGGCGGTCGGAATCGCCATGGCGAGCGCAATCACGGCCCCCAAAGCGTAGATCACCGCAAGGTGAAAAACGCGGCGCGTAGTAGTCCCAGAGCTTGTCATCGGATGAAAAACCATCCTACAAGACTGATATTTCTGTGCAAGAGTTACGGCCCTCGTCAACTTCGAGGCGTTGCGCCATCATTCCCGCGCCTCGCGGTTGATCTCTAACCCGTGGCGCCGGCGGTCGAAGCTCCGCGTCTTCGCCGTCCGCTCAAGAGATAGACGGCGGCGCGGAGTTCGAGCAAAGGATCGCCGGAGGGGTCGATCCCCTCGATGCGTGGAATCGGATCGAAAATAATGTGCCTCTGTTCTTCGTCGCCGCCGGAGACCAAACTGGTCAGATCGACCGTACCGAGTTCCGGCTGGGCTCTGTCTTCGGGCCATAGGGCCGTTGCGTCGTCAACGATGTCTCCAGGGTTCGCCAACTGAGCCAGGACGCGGAGTCTGATCGGGCCACGGCCAACTCTCTCCGACAGCTCGTCGAACAGATAGTTCGGACTCTTTGCCGCTGCCGCTGAATCGTCCAGGTAGTCGGTACCGGCCTCCGGGACAATCCTATATCGCCCAAAGCGGCTGACACCGTCCCGATTGGTGAAGCGCAAGGCGGTCACACCGAAATAAGATTCTCTGGCGAAACTGGACGGCGCCGGCTTGGGGGCCTGGACAAATGCAAGCGCACTGGGATGAGTGCCGAGGAACTGTTCGATCGGGGAGGGATGTGGCGTGGACGGACCGCTCGCAGCGAGCGCGCGCAGAAATTCCAGAAATTCCGCGCCGGTTCTCGTCGGGAATCCGTTTGTTGAGTGACCGATGATATCCGTGTGAACGTGCTCGCCGAGGTGAAACCGGATCGCAAGGCCACGCGGGCCGGCGTTGGGATCGTTATCCGGGATCAGCGGAATGCCCGTGGAATTGGAGAAGCGCACGGTCACCGGGGTTGAAGGCAGATGCATGTGCGGCGCGAGCGTAAGAGAACGCGCGCCGGCTGTGGGCGTGAAGGAGCCGGCAAGGAGGGCGCCTTTGGCGTGGGCCGGCCGAAAGCCCGGATGCTGGCCGAAGATCGAATCAAGCTGCTGAATCAAGTCCTCGCTGAGTTTCAGAAGGCGTTCGTCGCTGGGCAGGGGCATGGCAAATCCTTTTGCGGACCGAATTCACTCGAGGTACGCTTCACTCTACAACGGAACTTGCGGTTGGGCGGCGGTGGGATAGTGCGAATGGTATGAACGAAGGGTGCTGTGACGCCTCGCTGCAGCCGTTCAGCTTTTTCGCGGCATGGGAGAATTACATGGCAGGAGGATAGCCACGATGAAGCCCTTACGCGGCGTTCCAACGTTGGTTGTTTTTGCCCTGGTATCTGCTGCAACGCCGATCTCGGCGCACCACTCATGGCCGGTGAGCATGGACCACCTTGTGACAGTGAAGGGCAAGGTGATCGAGTTCCTGCGGGCCAATCCGCACCCCATGATGACCCTCGAGGTTCAGACCAACGACGGCCGGACTGAAAAATGGCACGTCGGTGGTCCCGCCATCGTCAGGATGGAGGGCAACGGGTGGACCAAAACGACGGTCAAGCCGGGCGACATGATCACGGGCGTTGGCTATCAGTACGCCGACGGCCAGAAGATTATCAAACTCGAACGCGTAATGCTGGCCGACGGCAGGGAACTGCGCGTCTACGGCCAGTAGTTCCGGCGAGAATCGAACTCATGAAGAACGGTCGCCGCCTAATCCTTATTGTTGGATGTGCCGCTCTTGCGGCCGGGAATGAGGCGCTGACGGTGATGACCGGTTCGAAGGCATTTACCAATAAGGCCTTGATCAGTCCCGGTCTGGCGCGCAGGATTACCGCGCAGGATCTTCCGAAACCGCAGGCTCAAGGATGGCCGAAGGGGTCGTTGATGATGATTGGGGCCGGTGCATCCAGCCCCGGCAAGCGGCCCGAGGGGGTCGCGGTGGCAGCCGACGGGTCGCTGCTCGTTACGGTCGCTGCCGCGAGCGTGATCTGGCGGGTGAGCGAAACGGGCAAGTAGTTCCCGGGAACTTGTTGCTGTTTCAGTGACAATAATAGTCACGCTTTGTCCCGCTTAACCTTGATGCCGTCTTTACTGCTGGCAGCACTTTTGGCAGCGCTTCCAGCAGCCCAGCCGCTGGCAGGCGCGCAATATGCGGGATCGGTGCGCGCGGCGGATCAGCTGGTTCCGGGAGCGACGATTACCGCTCAATCCGGCGATCGCAAAGTCACTGCTTTCACGGATGAAAACGGTCAGTTCCGGATGGATCTGACGCCTGGCGAGTGGGAAATCCAGGTCGAGATGTTTGAATTCTCGCCGATGCGGGACAAGATCACCGCGGGTAGCGAACCCATCCATAAAGACTGGACGCTGGAGATGCCACGGCTTGACCAGCGGGGCGGGGCGATTGCTTCCAATGCACCTGCGGCCGTGACCGCGGGCCCTGGAAGGCGCGGCGGACGAGGGCAATTCCGGAACGGCGGCGGCGGACGAGGCGGATTTGGCGCAGGCGGGCGCGGCGGGCCGCAGGGGGCACAACAAGCTCAGCCGGGAGCACCGCAGCCCGGCTTCCAGAGTGCCGCGGTTCGCCTTACGCAGGCTCCGCCGACGCAGAATCCGGAGACTGGTCTCGATGTCGGCGATATCGGGGCGACGGGTTTGGAAACGGGCGATGCGGACGAAGCATTGCTGGTGAACGGCAGCACGAGCGGCGGTTTGGCCCAGGCCAGCGACGATGAGTCGCGACGCCAGCGGGCGCAGGGCGGGCGCGGCGGAAACGGCGGGGGAGGGTTTGGATTTGTGGACGCCTCCGGATTGGGTGGCGGCGCGCTCGGCTTGCCACCAGGCATGAGCGCGACGTCGAACGACAGCCTTGGGCTGGGCGGCTTTGGCGCGAGCGCAATCAATGGCGGATTTGGCGTAGGTCCAGGCGCCGACGGCGGGGGTGGGCCGGGTGGCGGCGGTTTTGGCGGCCCGGGTGGAGGAGGTGGCGGGGCAGGAGGTCGCGGCGGCGGGGGTGGCGGAGGCCGCGGTGGCGGCGGACGCGGCGGACGAGGTGCACAAAACGCGCGGCGCGGTCCTTACAACGGCCAGTTTGCGAATTTCGGCAACCGGCGGCGCACGGCGCCGACGTATACGGGATCTGTTTCCCTGACGGAGCAGAATTCCGCTTTGAACGCAGCCCCTTTTTCGCTGAACGGGATTCCTTCGCAGAAACCTTATTCGTCCTCAAATAATTTCACGGCAACGGTGGGCGGTCCGCTGGTGGTGCCAAAGCTGTTCAACTTCCCGCGGGCCAATTTCAACATCAGTTACCGGGGCTCATACGGTCTAAGCGGAACGAACAACCTGGGAACGGTCCCGACGGATGCCGAGCGAGCGGGCAATTTTTCAGGCATCACCAACACAATTTACGATCCGGCGAACGGCGCTCCGTTTCCCGACAACACGATTCCCGTGTCGAGAATCAACCCGGCGGCGGCGGGACTGCTGGGATACTTCCCGCAGCCGACTTATCAGGATGTGGTGCAGAATTACCGGCTGATCACTACCGCGCCGGCTCTGTCGCAGACGATCGGGGTGCGGATCAGCGCGCCCATCAACAACAAGGACCGCACCACCCTGAACGTGCAGTATCAGGACCGGAATTCGAAATCGAAACAACTCTTCGGATACACCGACGACAGCTCGGGGTACGGGCTCAGTGCGGCGGCGGGCTGGAGCCACAGCTTCGCGCCGCGGTTCAACAACACCGCGAACGTGACATTCAGCCGGAATGTGGTGCAGGCCACACCTTATTTCGCGGATTCGACGAACGTGGCGGAAGCTTTGGGGATCAGCGATACGCAGAACCCGATCAACTACGGCCCCCCGAGTTTGTCATTCACGAATTTCTCAGGTTTGAGCGATGGCTCGGCTTCGCTCAGCCGCAACCAGACCACGAATTTCACCGATACGATCACATACGTGGTCCGGCGGAAGCACAACCTGACGTTCGGCTTTCTTTACCGGCGCCTCGACCAGGCAAGCCTGAGTTATGCGAATGCGCGCGGATCATTCGGCTTCAGCGGTTTGCTGACGAGCGAGCTGAACGCGACAGGGCAGCCGGTGGCCGGGACCGGATACGATTTCGCCGATTTTCTGCTGGGCGAACCGCAATCGTTCGCTCTGCGCGGCAGCTCGAACGATTACTTTCGCAGCTGGTCCGCGGCGTGGTACGCGCAGGACGACTGGCGCCCGCTGGCGGGCCTCACGATCAACGTAGGTCTGCGCTATGAGTACTTCGCGCCCTACACCGAGTTGTACGGCCGCCTCGCGAATCTGGACCTGAACTCCGGTTTCACGGCCGCCGCGGTGGTGACGCCCGGCATGAGCGGGCCGTATTCGGGCAGCGTGCCGACGAGCCTGGTGCGCTCGATGCCGAACAACTATTCTCCCCGTCTGGGCGTGGCTTACCGGCCGTGGAGGAAAAGAAGCCTGATCATCCGTACGGGCTACAGCATCTTTTACAGCGGTTCGCCGTATGGGTCGATCGCGAGCAGCATGGCGTCGCAGCCGCCGTACGCGCCGACGACGGCGTCGATCACCACCGGCAGCCAATATCCGCTCACTCTGGAGAACGCCTTCGGATTCGCCGCCGCGCCGTCGCAGACATCGGGCAATCCGGCAATCACGAATACCTTCGCGGTAAACCCGGATTACAAAATCGCCAACGCGCAGACCTGGAACTTCACGGTTCAAAACACGCTGCCGCACGGATGGGTGATCGAGACGGAATACATCGGTACGAAAGGGACGAACCTTGCGATCAACGAGCAGCCGGACCGCACCCTTACCGGAACGTCGGTGGCGACACAGACGCTGCAGATCGCCAACACGACGGGGTTCACCTATCTCACGAGCGGGGCGAATTCGACCTTCAACGCGGGACAGGCGCGCATCACGCGACGATTTACGCAGGGGGATATCTTCCACTGTTCTGTACACGTTTTCGAAATCGATCGACGACGCATCGAGCTTCAACGGGACCGGCGGGACAGTGGTGCAGTACATCGATAATCTGCGGCTCGAGCGCGGACTTTCGACTTTCGATCAGCGGCATAACCTGCAGGCTACGGCTCTGTTTTCATCGCCCGTCGGAATACACGGAATGCTGCGCAACGGCGGGTGGAAGACGGCGACGCTGGCGGGGTGGACGCTGCAGACGACCCTTTCGGCGACTTCGGGCACACCCATGACGGCTTATGTTTCGGGCAACCTTGCCAACACGGGCGGGCTCGCGGCTTTCGGGAACATCCGCGCCCAGGCGACCGGAGTGCCTGTCGAG
This sequence comes from Terriglobia bacterium, assembly GCA_963764845.1. Classification (GTDB taxonomy): domain Bacteria; phylum Acidobacteriota; class Terriglobia; order Bryobacterales; family Bryobacteraceae; genus BOG-234. The sequence goes on from CAVXUE010000006.1 coordinate 910,321, forward strand.
GGCACAAACGGGAGTTACTTCAACACGGCGGCATTCACCACACCCGTTCCCGGGGAGTTCGGAGACGCGGGGAGAGACACCATTCCCGGATTATTCCAGGTGCGCGTCAATGCCGCGTTGAACCGGGCTTTCCGCTTCGGCGAGTCGCGCCGGCAATTACAGTTGAGAATCAGCGCGAACAATGTCTTGAACCATGTGACAATTACCAACATTGGCACCACGGTTAACTCCGTAACTTATGGCGTGCCGACATCCGCTTCGGCGACGCGGAGTGTCAGCGTGACGATGCGGTTTAATTTCTGATGAAACCTTTCTACAAGTCGTGCGGAGCCTTTCTGTTTGCCTCCGCGCTGTTCGCTCAGACGCCGGCGCCCGCATCTGTTACGACACCGGCTGCGACGCCCACGTTCACCTCAAACAGCAATCTTGTGATCGTGGATGTGACGGTGAAGGACAAGTCCGGTAAGGTGATCGAAGGTCTGAGGCAGGACGATTTCACCGTCCTCGAAGACGGTAAACCGCAGAAGGTGTCGGTCTTCGAATTTCAGCACCTGACGATGGAATCGGAGCCGCCCCCGGCGCTTTCGCTCGACGACCAACTGAAGCTGCCGGAAGATCCGAAAGCCACTATCACGTCCTCAACGCCTGGCACGATCCAGTTCCACAACAAGCGGCTGCTGGTCTTCTTTTTCGATTTTTCGTCGATGGGGATTCCGGAGCAGTTACGGGCGCAGGAGGCCTCGGTCCAATATCTGAAAGACCGCATCACCAAAGACGACATGGTGGCGGTCCTGATTTATACGGGCACGGGCGCGCCGCTTGTGCTCAGCGACTTCACAGCCGACCGGGATGTTCTGGCGGGCGTCCTGAAAGGCCTTCCCATCGGCGAAGCGAGCGATCTGGCGGGACTGGCGGATAACGGCGACTGCACCAACGAAGACACGGGCGCCGCCTTCGTGGCCGACGAGACCGAGTTCAACATCTACAACACGGACCAGAAACTGGCGGCCATTGAGCACGCGGCGAAGATGCTGTCGTCGTTCCCCGAGAAGAAGGCGCTGGTATATTTCTCCGGCGGCGTGAGCAAAACGGGGATCGATAACCAGGCGCAGCTGGAAGCTTCGATCAATGCGGCGGTGAAGGCGAATCTGGCGATCTACGCGATCGACGCACGGGGTTTGATGGCGGACCCTCCGGGCGGCGGGGCGAGCAAAGCGGCGTCGCGTGGCGCGGGGATCTTCAACGGATCCGTCTACAATGCGCAGCGCGCCCAGATCAACGATTCCCAGGAAACGCTTTTCACGCTGGCCGAAGAGACCGGCGGCAAGGCTTTTCTGGATAGTAACGATATCGAGGCGGGAATCACGCAGGCGCAGGAGGGGATGGCCAGCTACTATCTGCTCGGCTATTACAGCAGCAACAATGCAAAGGATGGGAAGTATCGCCGGATCTCAGTCAAGCTCAGTAACAAGCTGGCGGGGATGAAGATCGAGCACCGGCTCGGCTACTACGCCGATAAGGTCTGGGGCAAGCTCAACTCGCAGGATAAGGATCAACAGTTGAAGGAGGCGCTCTCGGCGGGCGATCCGGTTACGGACCTGCCGCTTGCGTTACAGATCGATTACTTCCGCGTGGCGCCGACGGCTTACTTTGTGCCGGTTTCGATCAAAATTCCCGGATCGGTGGTTGCGCTGGCGGCCAAGGGCGGGGCGAGTGTGACGCAGTTGGATTTCCTCGGGCAGATTCAGGATGAGCGGAAGTCCACCGTGGGCAACGTGCGCGACTTCATCAAGATTGAACTGAATCAGGATACCGCGGCCGGGGCCGGACGCCGGAGCTACCAGTACGACGCGGGCTTCACGCTGGAGCCGGGCAAGTATCGCATGAAGTTTGTGGTTCGTGAGAATCTCAGCGGGAAGATGGGGACTTTCGAGACGCATTTTACGGTTCCGGATCTGGCCGCCGACACTTCGGGTTTGAAGATGAGCACGATCATCTGGAGCAACCAGCGCGAGAAGGTCACGGCGGCGGTCGGCTCGGCCGAGAAGATCACGAAGAAGGAACTGACGGCGAATCCGCTGATTGTGGGCGATGAGAAGGTGATTCCGAATATCACGAAGGTATTCCGGCGCAGCCAGAATATGTATGTGAACTTCGATGTTTACGATGCGCTGCCCGATCCGGCGGATGGGAGGGCGCGGCGCGTGAAGGTAAGCATGAGCTTCTTCGACCGCAAAGGTGTGAAGGCTTTCGAAGTTGGTCCGCTGGATGCGACTCGCCTGGCCGACACGCGGCCGGAAGCGGTGCCGGTGCAGTTTCAGGTTCCGCTGAAGGATTTCCGCCCGGGACGGTATGAGTGCCAGATCAACGTGGTGGATGAGGTGGGAAGGAAGTTTGCGTTCCCGCGGGCTCCGCTCGTTGTGCAATAGCGATGGTTGTGCAATAGCGATGGTTGTGCAATAGGCGGCAGCGCGGGTGTCTGGCCAAGCGGGCCAGGCGTAGTGTTTCTCCCATGGTCGAACCGAAACTTTTGCCGATCCGGCGGGTTTCCCGATACATGTCGCATTGCGCCGAGAAGCACATGATCGAGGATCAGCTACGCACCGCCGCGGAATCCGCGCGGGCGCGTTACGAAGCGGGAACGGGCGAACGCGATGAATTCGTGGTTGCGCTCAACCGGTTGAGCGATCTGCTTCTGCGCGGCAAACTTCCGGACGATATCCACATCGGGAGAGAGCAACCCCGAAGCGTCGGGATGGGCCGCGGGCGCTGAGGCCCGCATTCGGCTCCGCTTCGAACTACTATTTTCGCCGGATCACTGTGTCTGCCAACGGGGCGCGGAAACCCGCCTATTCGTCAGCGGTGAGCCAATCTGTCCGGCCTGCGACGACAAACCACCTGTAATACTCTGGCTGTTGCAGAGCGTATGAAAAATATCGATCTGAAGACCATTCCCGCATTTGACGAATTGCCGGTGAGGAAGGGAGCGCCCGCGGAATCGGCGTGGGGCGTGTTCGGCGAGGAAGACGCGCTGGGATGCCTGAATTTCCTGACGCCCGCGGGTGTCGTCGAAGCCGCCGGCCTCGTCAAGACCGGAACAGTGTTTCGTCTCGATGCCAGGATTGGTTTTGCCAGGCCTCCCCTGTTCGGGCGATCTTCGATGACCCACACGGTCGTCCCGCTCGGCCCGACGGCCAACGACGACATGCTCGATCATTTCAACACTCAGGAAGGAAGCCAGTGGGACGGCTTGGGCCATGTCGGTCATGTACGCCACGAGTTGTTCTATAACGGTGTGCGCGTGGATGAAACCAGAGACGGGAATGCCCGGCTGGGAATTCATCACTGGGCCGATCAATTCGTCGGACGTGGGGTTTTGATCGACGCATTCGGTTTCCGCAAGGCGCGCGGCGTTCCCGTGAACCCGCTCTCGAGGGATACCTATACGCTCGCGGAACTGAAAGCGGCGCTGGACGCACAGGGAACGACGCTCACGCCCGGCTCGATTCTTCTGATCCGGACCGGATGGATGGAGTCCTACGAAGCGTGTTCGGCGGAGCAGAAGAGCGCTCTCGCGCCGATGGATCGATTACGCTCGATCGGGATCGAAGCAAGCCGCGAGATGGTCGAATGGCTCTGGAACAGCAGGGTCGCGGCGATCGGGACGGATTGCCCCGGTGTGGAGGCATTCCCGTTCGACTTTTCGGATGACCGCGCGCTGCACTATAGGGCTTTGCCCCTGCTCGGTTTGCCGCTTGGCGAATTGTTCGTGCTGGCGCCGTTGGCGGAGGATTGCGCGCGGGACCGGCGATATGAGTTTATGCTGGTCTCGGCGCCGCTGAATCTCGAAGGCGGAATCGCGTCGCCTCCCAACGCGGTCGCGATCAAGTAAACACATAGGGCACTTATGCTTTCCTTACGCGTTTCTGATTATCCTGTGGTTAGGGGACGGGTATGGAAGCGCACGGAACCGATTCGGCTGCCGGGGTATTGTTACCTGTTCCGGAATCTGCCGCCCGAACAAACCGGCGGCCGATACCGCATTCAGACAGTGCGCGGGCAAGAAGTACAGCATCGCGACCCGTAGAATTTCTGGCTGCTACAGCCGCCGTTCTTGTGGTCAGTGTAGCTGCGTTTCAGCTTCATTTCTCCCTCCCTGTAACGGCATTTGTATTTTTCCTTGTGATCGTCGTCACCGCGTTGCGCCTGGGCTTCTGGGAAGCCACGGTGGCATCGGTGGTCGCGGCGGGCTGCCTCGACTACTTTTTCACTCTTCCGCTCTTCAGCTTCCGAACGGACGCCGCCAGCTGGACGGCCCTCTCGGCGTTCGAGTGCGCCGCGCTGGTGGTGAGCCGCCTCTCGGCGCAGGTCCAGCACCAGGCCGAGATCGCCAATCAGCAGCGAAATAATATGGAGCAGCTCTATGAGCTGGCCCGCAACATCCTGCTGGTGGATCGGCACGAGCCCGTGGGTCCTCAGATTGCCGCGTTCATCCAGCAGGCCATCCGTGTGGATTCGGTTGCGCTCCTCGATTCCTCGTCGGCCAGCGTGCATGCCGCCGGCGCGCCAGCCGCCGACCTGGAACAGGCAGCCCGGACCGCCTGGCTGCGGGACAAGAACGAAGACAGCACCGGGGAGCAGAGCGCGAACCACACCTGGTCCCGGGTGCTGCACATCGGGAACAAAGCGATCGGTGCGATTGCGCTGCGGGCGGAACATCTCAGCCCGATCGTGGCCGACGCCATTGCATCCATTGCCGCCATCGCGCTCGAGCGCTCGCGGTCGCTCGAGAAAGAAACCAGGGCCGAAGCCGCGCGGCAAAGCGAACAGCTTCGCACGGCGGTGCTCGATGCCCTCGCGCACGCGTTCAAGACTCCGCTGACGACCATAATGGCCGCCAGTTCCGGCTTGCTCGAAATGGTCACCCTGACTCCCGCGGAAACCGAACTGGTGGCTTTGATCGACAACCAGTCCGTGGTTCTCAACGATTTGACGACGCGCCTGCTGCAGACGGCGCGGCTCGAAGGCAAGGCCATTCATCTCCTTCGGGAAGAGTGCAGTTTCGCGGAACTGTTTGAAGACGTGCTGGCTCCGTTCCAGGGGCAGCTTGACCGCCGGACCGTTCGGGTGGAGCCTCCGGAGAAAGACGTGCCGGTCTACGGCGATATCGGCCTGATCGCCACGGCGCTCCGCCAGTTGATCGATAACGCAATCAAATACTCCAATCCCGGCACTGCGATCACGCTCTCGGGCGCATGGGGGAACGACGAATTGCTGATCTCCGTTCACAATGAGGGCGATCCGATCAGACCGGAAGACCACGAACGCATCTTCGAGCGTTTCTATCGCAGCCCCGGCACCGAGCATCGGGCGGCCGGTACGGGGCTCGGCTTATCGATCACAAAGAAAATCGCGGAGGCTCATATGGGCCGCGTGTGGGTCGACAGCGATGAAACGGGCACCACCTTTTATTTCACCCTGCCGCGCGCCGCGAAAGAACCGAAGAAACATTCGTGATCCCCGATGACTTCAACCGCCGGTAAACCCGTGGCCAGTATTCTTGTGGTTGACGACGAGTCCTCAATCCGGCAGGCGCTGCGCGTCACTCTGAGTACGCTCGGGTTCGAAGTGGCCGAAGCCGCGAACGGCGAGCAGGCGCTCGCTCTGGTGCGCACGGCGCAATACGATGCGGTGCTTCTCGATATGAACATGCCCGGCATGGGCGGGATGACGGCCTGCCGCGAGATCCGCCGTATCTCGCCGCGCCTGCCCATTCTGATGCTGACGATCCGGGACAATCAGGATGACAAAGTGGAGGCTCTCGATTCGGGAGCGGACGACTACGTCACCAAGCCCTTCCACATGCGCGAACTGACGGCGAGGGTGCGGGCCGCCATCAGGCGGTCGAACACCCCGGAAAACGCTCCTACCAACACGCTGCAGATCGGCGATATCACGATCGATCCGGAACGCCGCGCGGTATCGAAGGCCGGCCAGTCAGTGCATCTGACGCCGAAGGAATTCGATCTTTTGCACTATTTCATGTCCAATGCCGGCAAGCCGCTGGCGCACAGCCGCCTGCTGAACGCGGTTTGGGGAGCCGAATACGGCAGTGAACTCGAGTATCTGCGCACCTTCGTCCGCCAGTTGCGCAAGAAGCTCGAGGACGATCCATCGAACCCAGCCTACCTGCTTACAGAAATGTGGTTCGGATACCGGTTCCAGGGAGAATCATAAGTTCCCTGGTCCTGCATTATTAAATCATCATTTTAAACTCATATGGAATTGATCTATGCTTTGCCTGCCCGAACCCATGCAGGCAAAGCGAAAGAGCGTAAATCAATAGCCGCAACTGCATGTAAACAGTAGTAACGCTGTCTTGTTACATAAGGAAGTTATGATAATTCGCTATTTTTTGTATGTTGCTAGAGAGAGTTACCGGCACCTCATAATAACCAGGAAGCCCACAGGAAGATAATTTCTTTTGATGGGGGCGCTTATACCTCTCTTAGATCGTGATTTCTATACTTCCCTGTAGTCGGTCTCCACGTGCCTGAGCCGAAACAAATTACAAACGGGAGGCCCTATGGAAAATCACAACCCGGTCATAAGCGCTGAGGCTTGTGGTTCTTCGCGCGAGGCTGCGCAGTGACACTGGCGCTGCTGGGAAACACGCTCTTACGCACGGCGATCACGCGAAATCTGGTGACCTTCCCCGCGCAGATTCAGCCGTTCATGAAGCGGACAGGTGGCGATCTGCCGGAGAGAATCGTTCAGCTCTACTATGTGCGCGGATGGTCCGTACGGAATATCTGCGACCGATATGGAATGAGCAAGGCGATGGTGCATAAGCTGCTGGCGGAGTGGCGAATCCGAGCCATCGAATCCGGTTACATTCAGGAGATTGAGCCCAACTGTCTGTCGGCGCTGGATCCGGAAATGAACAGCCCCGCCGAGACCGGGAAAAAGACCCACCCCTGGGAGCCCGCTATCGTCGAACCCCGATTGGAAATTCCCGAACCGGTCGAAATTGTTTATGCCGGACCGTTGCCGACGCCCATGCCCGTCCCCGAACGCCCGGCGGCTTTGTCAGCCGCGAGGAGTGCATAAGCCAGGAGCGCTTGAGCCATGTTTACCCCTGAAACACCCGTTTTCACACCGACCTACGGTCACGGCAAGGAGGTACAAACGAGTAAGCCAGAGGGTAAACTGCTTGTTGTCGACGACGACGCTTCGGTCAGACGAACGCTCCATACTACGCTTTACAATCTGGGGTTCGACATCGGGGAAGCCGGTACCGGCGATGAGGCGCTGGCGCTTTGCCGCATCGTCCGCTATGAAGCCGTCCTGCTCGATATCAACATGCCTGGCAAGAGCGGCATAGAGACATGCCGCGAATTGCGCCGGCTCATGCCCCGCATTGCAATTCTCATGTTGAGCGTGAACGACGATCATGAACGCAAGATCGAGGCGCTCGACGCCGGCGCCGACGATTACGTCACCAAGCCATTCCACATGCGCGAGCTCACCGCGCGCATCCGGGCCGCGTTACGCCGATCGAGAGCGGCAACCAATCAGACCGAAGAGGTGATCGCGATCGGAAACGTCGAGCTTCATCCCGCCCGCAGGCTGGTGCTCAGGGCCGGAGAACCGGTCCATCTGACGCCGAAGGAGTTCGACCTTCTGCATTACCTGATGGCTCATGCGGGGCTGCCGATTACGCATGCTCGTCTTCTTCATGTGGTCTGGGGGTCGGAATACGCCAACCAGGTGGAGTATCTTCGCACTTTTGTGCGTCAGCTGCGCAAGAAGCTGGAAGATGATGCGGGCAATCCGAGGTACCTGCTGACGGATAGTCACGTCGGCTACCGGTTCGTCGATCCGGCGCAGGCGCCGCAAATGCAAGGTCCAGCCGCCTAAGTAATCGCCCGCAAAACGGAGCCTGGATCGCGGCTTTCGCCCCGGCGGTTGCTTCGTTGTATCGTGGGCCGCGATCGGCCCTTTGCGGGCGAGCTAGCCCTCCCGCATCTTTTAAAATTGCAAGACAGGCAATTGTAGGCACCTCGCCTGTCGATTTAGCGTCTCCGTACAACAATTATTCCAATCCAGCCCATCAGACTTCTCTATCACGTAGTCAAACTCCTTTGTTTCCAATACCATATTGGATGGCAAAAGAATCATATAAGCCTGATCGAAATAATTTATTTCCTCACTAAATTGAGCGTCCGTACACTGAGACCTATCAGTTAGCTGAAAGTGGCATAGAGGTAGTATCACCCCTACTTAATTTAGGTTCTAAGGAGAAGAATACACATGCGATTACCGTTCTGCGTCTTGGCCCTATCCCTGTCTGCCTGGGCAGCAGCACCCGAAACGCCGCAACCCGTCGACGCCCCCGATCAGGCTCCGGTTGCCACCGCTCCAGCGCCCGCCGCGGACGCACAGGCGGCACCTGCCGCCGCGCCGGCAGCCCCGGCGGCGCCCGCCGCTCCGATGCCACTGTCGACTCCGTCCATAACGGGACCGTTGTCCAGTCTTCCTCCGGCGATCTTCGAGGCGGGACCTTTCGGCAAGCTGGCGATGAACGGGTTTATCTCAGGGATCGGTATGGGGCAGACCAACCACATCCCCGGCGACAATTCCGATCGGTTTGGCATCAGCAATGCCCAATTGGTCATTCAGAAGGCCGACGGGTGGTTCCAGTTCTATGTTCAGGCCGGCGCTTATGACATCCCGGCGCTGGGAACGCCGTACCTCAGCCCCGGAAAAACGATCAGCTCGACCTTCAGCCCGGTGCCCGTGGCGTTCGCCAAGTTTCAAGCCGGGAAGAATACCTCGATCGAGATCGGGTCGCTGCCTACACTCATCGGAGCCGAGTATACGTTCACATTCGAGAACATGAACGTGAACCGGGGCCTGCTGTGGAACCAGGAAAACCTGATCAACCGCGGGATTCAGGTGAATCAGACCATGGGCAAGTTTACGGCTTCGCTGAGCTGGAACGATGGCTTCTATTCCAATCGCTACACCTGGCTCACCGGCTCTCTGGCTTATACGAACGGCGCGCATACCCTGGCGTTCGTGGCCGGGGGGAACTACAATAAGACCGCTTTCGAAACCTATGCCACGCCTGTGCAGAACAACGGCAGTATCTACAACGTTATCTACACCTACAGCAAGGGCGCGTGGATCATCCAGCCCTACTATCAGTACACTACTGTTCCCACCAACCTTAAGGCGGGCGTCGTGAAGGGCGCATCCACGAATGGCGGGGCGATTCTGCTGAGCCGCGCGTTCAGTCACGGATTCTCGCTACCGGTACGGTTTGAATATCTCACCAGCTCCGGAACGGTCGCTCAGGATGCAGTCAATCTGATGTTCGGAGCGGGCAGCAGCGGCTTGTCGTTCACCGCGACGCCAACCTTTCAGTACGGAGGTTTCTTCGTCCGCTCTGACCTGGCGATCGTTCACGCCGGCAACTACGCCCCGGGCGACGTTTTCGGGCCCGCGGGATTGAGTGACAACCAGTTTCGCGCCACCGCTGAGATGGGTTTTGTATTCGGCAACAACATCGTGGAGAAGAAACAGTAACGGGCATTCCCCGCGGTTGCGTCACGTGCTGTCAATGCGGGCGCAACCCGGAAGTCCGCTCCAGTCGGACCCGGATAATCTGAAGGAGCTTTCGTCTCATGACAGGGAATCGGCCTGGCTTGGCTTATTGGACCGGCGTGGTCATGGCGATCGCGTGTATCGTGATCGTGTTTGCCGACCACACGCCCCTGGTCCGGAAAATCGACCTGGCCGGCCTTCCCTTGATCTGGGTGGCCGGTGGCGCCGCGATTCTCTCGATTCTGATACACGAACTGACCGATTCCGTCAGCGAATCGCCGCCGAAAACGAGGCGCCGGCGGCCCGGATCGGGAACTCCTGCCGGGGTGTATCCGCCCCGAAAGCCGGCTTTGGAAGACTCGTCGATAACGCGGGAAGCGCCAGAGCACGCGGCCTCTCTGGAGGACTCCTGGCGGCGGTGAATTCCGGTTGTGAACCGCGGCTAACGGGAATAATAGCCGTTGCGCGCGTGGACGTACACTTTCGGCACGCTCGACTTGACGCGAATCTGGTGCCATTTCCCGGAGGTTCCGGTGTCGGAAGGCTGGAAACCCATAAGATATTCGCTTCGGAGCGCCCGGCCGGTCTTGAGCACGGCGTCCCTGGCTTCGTCATCGTTATGGACATGGAAATAAAGCCCGCCGGTCTTGTTGGAGAGCTTTTCGAGCAGGTCGGGTCCCTGCCGCTCTCTCGCCTGATCCCATGGTTTTCCGGCGAGGCCCGGGTGAAACGGAACGGTATTGGTGGTCGCGAGGCCGGTGTCGTAGATCATTGTGTAGATCTGAACGTCGGCCTCAAGCGCCATGCTCATCAGTTCGCCCTCGGAGTATCTGCTGTGGTTGTCCATCCCGTCGGAGAGAATGAGCAGCGCTCGCCGAGGCTGGTGCGCCGGCTTCATTCGCGTCAAACCAAGATGGATGGTGTCGATCAGCGCGGTCAAGCCTCCGGGCCGGGTGAAATCAACGCTTTCTTCGAGCGCTTTGATGTTCGTGGTGAACCCGGGAGCGGCCGCCGACTCAGTCGAAACTGTGAGCAGCAGAAACTCGTCTTCAGGATTGGCGACTCCAAAGAATGCCCGGAGCAAATCCTTGGCGGCGACCAGTTTCCTCTGCATGCTGCCGCTGATGTCGAGCACAATGCCGACCGAGCAGGGGGCGTCGTCGAGGCCGAAAGATACGATTCGCTGGGAGATCTGGTTGTCGAAGACCGTGAAGTCTTCCGGCCGGAGACCGTCGACGATCCGGCTGTTACGGTCCGTGACGGTAACCGGCACGAGAACGATCTGCGAGGTACTGCTGAACGTAGGCGCCGCAACCGAGGATTCGGCCGTTGCCAGGAGGGAAACGAGTCCAAGGAGGGCTGACGTCAGTACCATCGTGGGGGTCCTGAGAGCAGTCTAGAGTGGTGTCGATGAGAATGGCATAAGTTCGGCGTATTGATTTCATAACCGTGGCGCGTGTTCCTGATGACTTTACACCAAGGCAGACAGGATTAATGAATATAATTTATCAACGCAATCCAAATAATCTATTCCAATAGATTTTTGGGGTCATCCAGGGCTCAGTTGTAAAGATGTTCGCGATCAGGGGGAACGATGAAGGCCGGAAAGCTATGGACTGCGAGGAGGGCGACCGTTTGAGGATTGAACACGAACGCTTGAGACGGGAGTATGCAGCGGCCGTAGATCTCCTTTTCGCCACTGGCTACAGGGTTACGGACAGGGGATACGCGGAACTGATGAATTACGTCGAGGAAACGCGTGCACAATGGGAAATTGCCCGGTCAAGGCTCGAAATGCATGCGCTGGTCCTGCAAGGGGAGAGTGGGGCGTGTGATCGGGAGTGAGAATTGAGTTCCGTGAAGCGTATCGCGGCAAAGCGTTGCGGATGAGCTTTGCCGCGATACAGGCCCTCTTAGAGGTGAACCATCAAAGCGAAGATGAGCCGCCTCTCCTGTTTTACGAGGTCCGGTGTCCAAAGCTGTCCGTTCGGGTAGTACGCCAGTGAACCGGGAGCCCCCTGGTTTCCGCCTGGAGGAGTAATGCCGCCAGGACCCGTGAAGTAAGGAACGTTGGTTCCACGCTGCGTCCATTCAGCTTTCCAGGTGACAAACTGCGTGGGCATCCAGTCGAAGCTCAGCTGGACATCGTACCCCGCAAAGTTCTGCCCGGGACTGCCAAACCTCCCGCAAACGTTGCAGCCAGGTTGCGGGCTGAAGTAAGCCGATCCGCTGATGGCATTCGCGCCGTTAACCGGGGGCAGCAGGACAAGATAACCGCCCGGATTCGACATCCAGCCTCCGCCCCAGGAGAAGGCGAACTTGTCTTTGTCGAACCACAACCGGTCATAGAGCATGGCGCCGATGAAATTCTGCGCCTGAACGCCGGTGGTGTTGGTGTGGTTGGTCGTGCAATCCACCTTGGCGGCCGGGGTGGTTCCAGCGACTACGGTTGTCCCGCCGCCGGATTCGCACCCGATGTCGAACGTAAAAGTCATCGCCGACCTGTGCATCAGCTTGTTGGGATTTTCGTAATATTTCCACTCGAAGCTATCGTCTTCGTGGTAACGCGTGCGGTGGGTGTAGAGCGTATCCTGACCCAGCGTGTAGGTATTCCATACGAAGTCCAGGTTTCCGGTGGGTCGCCACAGGATCTGACCGCCAACTCCAGGCTCGCCGTTGAACTTGCCATACGACTGCCAGCCGTTGATCAGCCAGGGCTCGAATTTCAGCTTGTTGGTGGGGAACCACTGAATGCGGAACCCATTGAAGAACCACGGCGTGTTGGACGAGACATAAGACGGCTGATAGGTCCAGTTGTCAAAGCTGTAGTAGCTGAACAGCCCGATGTAGGACATGAAGATACCGGCCTGGAAATTCAGCCCGTGTGCAACGTCCATGTGATAACCGGCGTAACCTTCCGAGATGTACCGGTAGGCATCCGCGATGTCCCACTGCCCGATATTGGGGCTGGCATCGTTGCGTGGAACGGCCGTCGCATCCGCGCCGATCTGCAGCAGGATTCTGCCCTGCATGTGATCCCAGTGGAAATCGCCGCCTACGTTCAACGCCTGCAGCACGATCTCACCGGTTCGTGTACCCTCAGTGGTTCCACCGAGAGTGTGATCGATCGGGTGCTGATAATCGTAAATGTAGTTGGTATCCCAGCGGAACTCACCCGAAAAATACTTGCCGTCGAAAACCGAATCGTGGTTGCGCGGGACAGCCATCATCCACGTGAAGTCGGCATAAGCGAACGGCGTCTGCAGGTCGACAGGCGGAGGCGCGTTGGGATCCACCGCCGGCGCTGCCGGCGCGGGCGTAGCCGGAGCCTGCGGGTCGCTGGTGAAGACTCCCTTCGAGTCCGCGGCTTTCACGTCGAATGCTGAAGCCGGCGGCGGCGTTATGGAAGCCGTGGTCACAGGCTCGGGTTGCTGACTGTCATGCCGGGTCCAGCGTTTCCAGAAGCCGGGCGATAACGGATTCGTAACCGCGTTGGCGCCGGAGCCTGTGAGCATCGACGCCGTGGTTGCACTTGCCGGAGCCGAAGTTGTGACCGGCGGGGGCGGAGCGGCAACGGGAGCCGGAGTGGCCGCCGCGACTACCGGAGCCTGTTGCTGAGCCTGCTTGTCTTTCTCCTTTTCCTTTTCCTGTTTCTCCTTGTTGAGTTCGGCTTCGAGCTGCTCGATCCGCTTCAGCGCTTCCATCTGGACGCGCTTCATCGTTTCCAGCTCTTTCGCGACGTCGGAAGGACTCTCCGCCGCGGCTGCCGTTTGTGGATTGGGTGCGTCTCCCGTCGCCTGCGCGAAACCGGGGGACTGCCCAAGGGTCAAGACAAGAGCACAGGAAGCGATGCCCAACCTGCCAAGCGATTTCTGCTTCGACGTGCCCTGAAGTGGTGGAGGAATTGTGTGTTGTCTCATAAGAGTGACTGCACTTTGGTCGAGTGTAGGAGTCACGGAGTTATGAAGTAATACGATTCAGATGAAAAAAATAGTGGTGAAGTGATGAAGTTTTTTATTTGATCGATAGAAACTCTTCATGAGTGAACGCGCCCGCAGGACCCTCATCGCATCCGGGATGAGAGGCACTTAAGTTACTTATTATTAAATATATGGATAGATAGTTCGGTTTGAAGCGAATCTGTCGAGGCCATCCTGTCCGTTGGGGACGGCCTCGACAATCCATAATATTTGCGTGAAGAAGGTGATAATCGGGTCCCCGGAACAGGGCACCGGTCGCTTATGAAACCCCAAACTCCGGTTTGCTACCGGTTATTCCCAGACTGAAGGTGGCCGTCAAACTTTTCCGGCACTCTGGTATCGACGCACATTTTGTCTCCGCCCGGATTCTTCGGCACGTCGAATGTGACCGTATTGGTGCGGCGCATGCCTGTCCAGGGAACGCCAAAGCTGGCCCATCTGTCTGACAGCTGGGCTTCGAGCACGGGGGCTATTTCCTGGTGGTCGTACTGAAGCCGCAGATACACGCGATGGCCCCGCAGATCGGGATCGTGCCGCAGCAGAGTCTGATGATTGACCGGCAGGACGATGTCATCGTCGATCGGCGGCGTCATGAAACCGCCCGGCGGAATAATGGTGAACACATCGTTTTTCGGATTCACCGGGTTGTCCGGGCTCACGTCCGCCGGGAGATTCTTCATCAGCAGGACGCTCTTATCGTCGGGAAAGTTCTGCGGTTGCGGCGAGATCTTCATGACGCCCGGCTTCAGGGAAAGGTACGCGGTCCGGTTATAGCCCAGAGGCATGATCAGCGGACGCGTTCCCGTGTTCTTGTAGGTAACCTGGATTTTCAAATGAAGAACCAGGTACGAAGGCGGTAAACGTTCCGGAGTCAGCGCGCGAGACTGCGCGAAGCAGAAATTCACGCCGGTGATCGTCGCCGTCGCCTCGGGTCCGTTGACCGGCGCGGCGGGAAGTCCCGCATATGCGGTGCAGCAAAGGCAAAGGGAAAGCAATGATTTCAAAAAAGTATGAGACGTCATGATGGGTTCTTTTTATAGTTCCAGTTTCCCCTGGAACTGCATTTCCGGCGGATAAAAATACTGCGCGACGGCGATCCGGCCGATCTGGGCGTCGAACTCGATGCGCTTGTCTTCAACAGTGATACGGGCGGAACGCGGGAAAAGATAAACCACTGTCGCCATATTTCCCCCCAGCTCGAGGACCGAGACACGGACAGGCCTGACTTCCTTTACGCCTTCCGGTCTCCCCTCGATCTTCAGCATGGAAATCTTCTTCAGTTCGCTGCTCAGGTCTTTCAGCTGCAGCTTATCGATGCTGGCAAGCTTGAACGATACGTCATAGATTGCGATTGCGTAGTCTTCGCCGTCCACTTCCGGCGCGCCGGATTCGTTCGCTTTGAACTCGGCCGCTCTTATGGGAAGCGCGGTCTCCCACCGGATGGGCAGCTTGGCGATCTTCGGCGATTCGGGACCTTCGCCCGGCCGAGTATGCGCGCCGCCGCCGCCGACCACGCTGAAATCCTTCAGCCGGTCGAGCTGCATCCCCTGTCCTCCGCCCTGCGCGGCCATGTTGCCGCCATCGCGGCGCTCAAACCCGGTCAACGCGGGCAGGATCGTCGGCGCGGCCCTCCGGGCCCAGGGAGACTCGGAGAGAACATCGAACGCTTCTTTCTGGCTCCATTCGGCAACCCGCTTGTTCATCCACGAAGGGGCATCCGCCGCAATCAGCAATGTGACAGTAAGAAGCGGCAGGACAAGATAGGATTTCCAGGACATGAGCCGCGAGAACCTCCTGAACGTGAGAAGTGGCAGAGCGCCTGACGGGACCACCAGACGCTCTGCCACAGTGTACCGCGAGCCTGTAAAAAATCTACAGATGAATTACAGATGGACCATCAGAGCGAAGATGAACCGCCGCTCCTGTTTTCTCAGATCCGGCTCCCAGAGCGTTCCATTGGGATTGTAAACCAATGAACCGGGAGAGCCCTGATTGCCGCCCGGGGGGGTAATGCCGCCGGGTCCGACGAAGTAGGGAACATTGGTCCCGCGTTCGGTGAATCCAGCCTGCCAGGTAACGAACTGCGTGGCATCCAGTCGAAGCTGATCTGGTAATCGTAGGCCGGCGAAGTTCTGGCCCGGATTGCCAAATTTGGTGAAGTAAGGCGATCCGCTGATGGCGGTTGCGCCGTTGACCGGGGGAAGCAGCACGAGATAGCCGCCCGGATTGGAGATCCAGCCGCCGCCGAATGAGATGGCGAACTTGTCATGGTCGAACCAGAAGCGCTCATAGGCCATGGCGCCGATGAAGTTCTGCGCCTGGACACCCGTAGTGGCGGTGTGGTTAGTTGCGCAATCCACCTTGGCGGCCTGCGTTGTGCCAGCCACGATCGGTGCTCCGCCGCCGCCCGTTTCGCAACCGATGTCGAAGGTGAACGTCATGGCCGCCCGGTGCATCAGCTTGTTGGGGTTCTCATACTGTTTCCATTCGAAGCTATCGTCTTCGTGAAGACGTGTGCGATGAGTGTAAAGGGTATCCTGGCCAAGCGCATAGGTGTTCCAGACGAAGTCCAGGTTTCCGGTGGGCCGCCAGAGGATCTGGCCGCCAAGGCCGGGCCTGCCGTTGAACTTGCCATACGACTGCCAGCCGTTGATCAGCCAGGGCTCGAATCTTCAGCTTGTTGGTCGGGAACCACTGCATGCGGAACCCGTTGAAGAACCACGGCGTGTTGGACGAAACGTAGGATGGCTGATACGTCCAGTTATCAAAGCTGTAGTAACTGAACAGGCCGATGAACGACATGAAGATACCGGCCTGGATGTTCAGCCCGTGCTGCACGTCCATGTGATAGCCGGCATAGCCTTCCGAGATGTAGCGGTAGGCATCGGCGAGATCCCATTGACCAATGGCCGGGCTGGCGTCATTGCGGGGCACGGCGGTTGCATCGCCGCCGATCTGCAGCAGGACTCTGCCCTGCATGTGATCCCAGTGGAAGTCGCCGCCGATATTCAACTGCCTGGAGGACAACTTCACCCGTCCGGTACCTTCGGTGGTGCCATCGAGAGTGTGATCGATCGGGTGATTCAGGTCGTAAATGTAGTTGGTGTCCCAGCGGAATTCGCCGGAGAAGTACTTGCCGTCGAAAACCGAATCGTGGTTGCGGGGGACCGCCATTCATCCAAGTGAAGTCCGCATAGGCGAACGGGGTTGCCAGATCGACGGGCGGAGGCGCGTTGGGGTCCACCGCCGGGGCTGCGGGTGCCGGCGTGGCCGGGGCCTGCGGGTCGCCGGTAAAGACTCCGGGCGAATTCGCGGCCTTCGCGTCAAACGCCGAGGCCGGCGGTGGCGTCAAAGAGGCCGTGGTTACAGGCGCGGATTGCGTATTGTCGTGTCTCGTCCAGCGTTTCCAGAAGCCGGGCGAGAGAGGGTTCGAAACCGCGTTTGCGCCGGCGCCTGTCAGCACCGAGGCCGTGGTCCCGGTGGGCGGCGCAGAAGTTACTGCCGGAGCCGGCGCTGGTTCGGTACTTGCAACCACTTGAGCGGCGGGGGTTGTGGCCGCCGGGACCGCCGCCGTGACTGCGGGTGTCTGCTGCTTGTCTTTGTCTTTTTCCTGCTTCTCCTTATTCAATTCGGCTTCAAGTTGCTCGATGCGTTTTTTCATCGCATCCAGTTCTTTGACGACGTCAGGCGAACTCTGCTGCGCCGTAGCCGTCTGCGGTGCGGGTGCATCGCCCGCGGCTTGCGCGAAACAGGGGGTCTGCCCCAAAGTCAGGACGAGAGCACAGGAAGCCATGCTCAGCCTGCCGAGCGAAATGCGCTTCGAGATGCCCTGAAGTGGTGGAGGTATCGTGTGTTGTCTCATAAGAGTGACTGCACTTTGAAGTGAGTTTATTGGTACAGAAATGATGAAGTAATAAGTATTTGATGATGAAACAACACGGATGATGACGAAGTTTTCTATGAGCGATATAGAAATTCTTCATGTGTTACGTGGGCTATTGGATTCGGAAAGAAGCACCTTGGATCGAGCTAAAATGCTGATGAAAAATGGAATTAAGCGCGAATCTGACGGCTAGGATAAAGCCTTCATACTGAATCGACTGGCATGATGTTTCTGTGAGGAGATCGAGCCAAACCAATTATGGCCAATCATGATGTCTTCATGTTCTGTAAATAATAAAATTCTATAGAGACGATAAGAATCGAGGGAGGAAGCGCCGGTTTCAGTAGAACCAGATCATGTCGCCGGCAACATCAACTGGTTCTTTTTCGTGCCATCGTCATAGGCGGGAATCAGGTAGGAGCGCTCAAACCGGATTTCGGGCCGGAAACCAAGCTGCTCCCGATCCAGTGATTCCATGAAACGGTATGCTCGGTGTACTTGGTCTTGGTAACCGGTGCGCTGGCCTTTGATGTCGTCGAAATATTCGTTGCGGATCGACAGCGTGTCTTTCTTGCCGAACTGCCGCTCGACGTAGTTGAGGATCGCCCATTCGGGCGCGTAGCACCTCTGCTGCCCGGGAGCGCACCATGCTCCGTTCGCGCCGGTCTCGGTGGGCACGGATCCGAATATGCTTGGCACGTCTTTCTCGTACTGATACCAGGATTCGGTATCGAAGTGCCAGTTCTTGTTGATCTTGTGGTACCAGGTCAGGTAATAAGCCGCAAGATTGTTGTAAGCGTATTTGTTGCTGTTGATGGAGTTGGCGCAGGCGTAGATCGTGTCCTGCACCGTCCGCCAGGAGTAGTTCACGCAGACGGTGCCCGGTCGGCCTTGGCGTCCGGCGTCCAGACCGCGGCGTCGCAGCCCGCCGAAATCCCGGTCTGGAGCATCCAGTGATTGCTCAGCTTGGTCGTGATGGCGATGCCCTGCTGCGTGTAGCAGTCGTAGACATAAGTCAGCGAATGGCTGAACGTGTAATTGTTGGGCGCAAGCTGGGCTTCGATATCCGGCAGCGAAACATAGCGCCCGATCCGCACGTTCATGCCCTCGGCGACCTGCGGAAAATACAGATCCACATAGGCCATCACCGGATCGAAGCCGTTCGGTCTGGTTCTTACCCAACAGCTGATTGCTGAGGACGCCTTTCGACGTTGTGTACCGGTAGTCCTCTCCGTAGATGCCGGTAAGCCGGAATCCCCAGTCAAAGTGGTCGGTCTGAACCGTATCCGGCACGCGCTCAAAGTAGATCGCTGCCTGATCGAGCTGAATCGAGTTGGGCACAATATCGTAAGCCGCGGGAGCGTTCGCAAAATGCCCTTTGTTCGGAACTGCTGAGGTTGAAACCCGGTATCGACCCAGCCGTAGATCTGAATTTTGCTGTGCTGCCATGCTTCGCCGTTCGGGCCGTTGTAGATCGCCGTCATCAGCGGGGGCGACGTCGTATTCGGCTGGCCGATGACAGGGGAGCCGCCGTACGGCCAGACTGTGAAAGGGAAGGGCGGATTCGATTCCGGCGCGGGGTAGCCGCGGTAATGGCGGATCCGGGCCGGCCGGCGCCTTGTCGTGCCAGTCGTCCGCATAAGCCTGGGCAAAGCGCTTCCAGAACCCTCCGGGAACCAGATTCGTAACCGGGCTGGCGGGAAGCGGTACGAGCGTGAAATCGGCGGTGGCTGTCGCCTCTTCGGAGATCCGCAGGGACGACACGACGACCTGTGAATAACCGGCCTTTTCCGCCATGACGGAATACATCCCCGTCGGAACCGCGGAGATCCGATAAGAGCCATCCGCGGCGGTGA
Organism: Terriglobia bacterium; assembly: GCA_963764845.1. Classification (GTDB taxonomy): domain Bacteria; phylum Acidobacteriota; class Terriglobia; order Bryobacterales; family Bryobacteraceae; genus BOG-234. The sequence continues at coordinate 929,649 of CAVXUE010000006.1, forward strand.
GCGCGGCGTGCGCGGTGTTGTCGTCAAGCTTTGTCGCAGTGACTGTAACGCCTCTGAGTGGGACCTTGGCCTGATCCTTGACCGAGCCCATGATGGTTCCCGAGAGCTGCCCGAGTTCCGCTCCGAAACCGAAGGCCCCGGTAGTCAGTATTACAAAGATAGTAATAGAATATCTTTTGATAGTCGAGGTCAATAAGGCGAGTGTAGGGATTCATTCCTCAAGTCCGCATAACGTTCCAATAAGGATAATCGGTGGATTGTTATGAAACTTTCTATACAAGCCATAGAAATTCTCCATGATCCTTGAGTCTTTCCGCCATGTTCAATAGAAGAAGATCATGTCGCCGGCGAACATCAGCTGTGACTTCTTCGTCCCGCTGTCGTAAGCGGGCGCATCCCAGGCGTGCTCATAGCGGAGTTCGGGGCGGAAGACAATGGTCGAACCGACCCAGTGGTTCCAGGAAATTGTGTGCTCGGTGTAGCGGGTCTTGAAGCCCGTTCTCTGCCCTTTGAGGTCGTCGAAGTATTCGTTCCGGACCGAGATGAAGTTTTTCTTTGAGATCTCGTAGTTGACGTAGGTCACCGTCGCCCACTCGGGGGCAAAGCAGGTGAGCTCGGAGGCGTTGTTGCAGACCGCGCCGTTTGAATTTGTGAGCAGCAGAGACGCCGCCGCCGGGTTGTTCACGTTCGGAGTGTCTTTCATGTATTGGTACCAGGTCTCCCAGTCGGCATGCCATTTGGAATGTCCGAACTTGTGATACCAGGTGAAGTAATACGCGGCCAGGTTGTTGTAGTTGTATTTTCCGCTGTTGAGAGAGTTCGCGCATGTGTAAACCTGGTTGCGCCCTTCGGTCCATGTATAGGCGAGGCAGAAGTTGCCGGTCAGCGCGGCGTCCGGCGCCCAGGGAGCGGCCTCGCAGCCTCCGGAAAGGCCGGCCTGCACAGTCCAGTGGTTACTCAGCTTGGTGGTCATGTTGATTCCGGTCTGCGTGTAGCAGTCGTAGGTGTAAGTAAGCGAATGCGTGTAAGTGTAATTATTGGGCGCCAGCTGGGCTTCGATATCGGGAAGGGAAATGTAGCGCCCGATCCGGACATCCGTTCCCTGACCGATATGCGGGAAATAAAGATCGAGATACATCATCACGGGATCGTAGCCCATCCTGTTACCCACAGATCCGTCCGCTTTGGGATTGTTGAGCAGTTGCTGGCTGAAGTAGCCCTCGGCGGTCGTGAAACGGTAATCGAGACCGTAGAGGTTCGTCAGCCGGAAGCCCCAGTCGAAGTGATCGGTCTGAATCGTATCGGGCACGCGCTCGATGTAAAGCGTAAGCTGATCGAGCGTAACGGCATTCGGCTCCTCGGCATAGGCCGCCGGCGAGTTCCCATAGGGGCGGGCATGCGACGTGCTGATATTCATACCGAGGTCCGCCCATCCGTAGACCTGGATGTTGGCTCTCTTCCACCATTCCCCGTGAGGCCCGGTCTGCAGGGCGGTCGTCAGCGGATACTGCGTCGAGTTGGGATAGCCGATCCACGGAGCGCCTCCCATCGGCCACATCACGAAAGGCCACGGGGGATTACTGGTAGGCATCGGATCTCCGCGGTAAAGCGGTTCCGCGCCCGGAGCCGGAGGCGGGGGATTCACCGGATCCGGCGCTGGATGCCAGTCGTCCCAGTAGGCTTTCCCGAAGCGTTTCCAGAATCCACCGGGCGCGAGGCTGGTGACCGGACCGGTCGATATCGGCGCCATCACGATGTCCGCGATCGCCATCCGGCCGGCTGTAACCTGGACCTGCGCGACGACGAAATCCGAGTAGCCATTTTTTTGCGCCATCACCGAGTACATTCCCGGTACCACATCGGTGAGCCGGTAAGCGCCGTCGGGAGCAGAAGAAGCTGTCCGCACCGAGTTGTCGTCCAGTTTCGTAGCCGTGATGGTTGCGCCGGAAACCGCGTTCTTGGCCTGATCGCGGATAGCGCCGGCTATTGTTCCGAAAGCGCCGGTGCTCTGAGCTTGCGCCTGTAGCGCCACGCAGCCGGCAAGAAGGGCAATCGGGATGAATAACAGGGACAATGTTTTTTTCATAGTGAACTGACTCGACAAGCCGAGTTTAGAAATCATCCACTATGGAAAGCATAAGAAACCCCTTAGGAGTTCGCGTATGTCCAATCAATTATTTCAATGCGACGGATAGAAAAAATTCATTAATGCGGCCCGGGGCCCGGCAGGTTATCGGGCAGAGCAGGAGGTGGGATGCCATTTGGAGCCGTCGGGCTCCTTCTTGAAGTGCGTACTGGTGATGAACTGCCCGGCAAGATACTGCGGGTCGTCGACGAGAGTCTTCACGATCAGGTATTGCTCTCCATCGGGTTCCTTGAGCGCGTCGAAATATTCGGTGACGACGGTCGCCGCGCTGTAAGGCGCGCCATTCCGGCGCAGATAACCCGGCCGCATCTGCGTGGTCACAACCTTAAGAGATCCGCCGGGGCCGGGAGGGCCGAATCCGCCGCCGGCCTGGTGATCCCACGAAGCGGCAGAATATCCCTGCCAGCTCAACTGGGCCGGCTGCGGCGGCTTGCCGTCGAAATGAAACAGGCGCGTCTGCGTGCCTGCGTCGGCTTCCACTTTCAGAGTCTTGTCGTCCTGCCAGGTAATATGCAGCCGTCCGGGAACGCGCGTTATGGCGGCGGCGCCGTAGGACCTGCATTGTTCGCCGGCCGCCTCGTCCTTCGCTGGATCCCATGTGTCGGCCAGTTTTCTGCCCGCGCCGTTCAATGGAATGCCGTCGTAATCGCCTCTCGCGGGAGTGACCATGCGGTAACGCCAGTCTTCGGTGACGAGCGAAACCCAGTAGCCGGTCACATCTTCGGGCGCGGCGGTGCGGCCTGTTGGCGGCGGTCCCGGTGGCGGACCGCCAAACTGAGCCGACGCCGCACTTGCGATTCCGAGGAAGCCCATCAGGGCAAGCGTCTGCGTTTTCATTTCCGGCCCTGATTCTTCAGACTCTTGTATACGGCTTCGACGAACTGATCGGTTGTCCACGCGGGATCGCTGCCGTAGAGCGGATCGTAATCGAGCGTCGGCTTCGCCGCTTTGACCTGATCGAGAGTCATCCCTTTTTTGACCATGTCCTGAACGCGGTCGCGGACGATGGTGAGCATCTCCCGGTATTCGAGCACGTCTCCCAGATCGCAGAGCCGCCCGTGCCCGGGGATCACCATCGTGCCGCCTTCCTGCCCGTACACCGGGATGATCAGATCCACGATCTTCTGCAGTCCCGCGAGGACTCCCTGGATGTTCCCCCCGGCGTCGATGTCGATCAAGGGGTAATTCGTGGTGGTGAAAATCTCGCCCGCGCTGATCACATCCGACTTGCGGAAGAAAACGATGCTGTCGCCGTCGGAATACGCGTTGGGAATATGGATGACCTCAACGCCTTCGTTATTGAAGTAGACACCCTTTTCATCGGTAATGTAGGTGTCGGTCGGCCATGCCGCGGACGGAGCCGGCGACTTCGATCCGGTCGGCGCGCTCATCCGGTTCAGCACATTCTGGAACGCGATAATCTGCGCTCCTTCGGCCGAATCCTTGATATCCGCCGAGACGTTTCCGCCCGTTATGGTGCTGCCCGCCTTGCGCAGCGGTTCGTTGCCTCCCGCGTGATCGGGATCCACGCTGGTGTCGACAATGTAGCGGATCGGGCCTTTCGAGATGGTGCGGACAGCGGCCAGGATCTTATCGGACAGCGGAGCGCGCATCGTGTCCACAAGGAAGACCCCATCGCCGCCCGCCTGCACCGTCATCGTATTGAGGCCCGGCCCGGAGAGCATGTAGACGTTCCCCTGCGCCGGCAGAACATGGATTTCCTGGGCCTGCGTAAGCCCGGCTGCGACCAGCGCCATGCAGAATAGCCGCGTCATTTCTTCTCCGGCTTCGGCATGGTCTTCAGCTTCTCCTGGTACTCCGGATACATGGTCTCGGCCCCGCCCATCGCGGCCTGAGCCGGTATGCCGTAGCGTGCCGGAAACTCGGCGAGAAAGGTATTCGTGCCCGGCAGATGATGCGGGATCTTGCTTTTCGGCATCACCACTTCGACTACGCTCTCGCAGGGATATGCGCCCATCTGCAGGCCGATGCTGAGCAGGAAATCGCGCGTCCGGATGAAGGTTTCCGTGAGATACGCGGGATCGTGAATCACCGTCGTCCAGGTCAGATGATCCCCGTGCCGGATGAAGTTCTCGTACACGATCGCCCGGTCGCTGCGCGGAATGCCATTGCGCCGGATCCATCCCTGTTTCAGGTGGGTGGTGGTGACCGTGAGAATCTCGCCGTCCCACTTGCCCGTGGAGAATCCCTGCGAAGTGTGCAGCGCGTACTCGGGCGGATGCGGGCGGCCGTCCATCCAGATCGTCCGTTCCGTGCCCCATGCCTGGTGATGGACATGGAAGGCAATCAGTTCCTGCGAGTCTTTGTCGCGCTCCTCCCAGATTCTGATGTTGAAGAAGCTCGGCACATAGTCGACCGGGTGGACCCGGCACTGATATTCGGGTAAAGCGAGAAGAGAAGCGTCCCAGCTCTCGGCATGCAGCCGGGCGGCGGCATTGATGGGAATTCCCAGGTAGTCGCCGATCTCGGGACCGGGCAGGCGTTCCGGCTGATCCTCGTCCAGAGTCATCGCCCATTCCCCGGCGAGATTCACCTGAGCCGAGGCGGTCCAGGTTCCGGCCGTGATCAGGGCCAGGGCCGCAATTCCGGCCATGTGGAAATGTTTCATAAGAGTTTCGACGGAAGGATTATTGTATCGCTGCGCGCCCAGGGCAAGGGCCGGCGCCGGTCAAACTTGCGGCAAACTACCTGCTCGCCCTACTTGCCGACGAGATGCTCAAGATCCTTGTTGTTCTCGCCGCAGACGTATTCCATCAGCTCGGTATCCGGCATCAGGCGGATCTCATAGGCCGCCGTCCATGGCTTCGTATACGCTTTCGAATCCGCGATCGTCACCTGAAAATCGATGTGCCCGAAGTCGCGGCGGTGGAAGCGCTCGGTCGTATGCAGGGCGTCCGAGTGAGGATGGCCGCCGCTGTCGAGCCACGCTTTGTCATTGAATCCGCCCGACTCGACTACAAGGGTATCGCCCTCCCATCGGCCGACCGAGTATCCCATCCACGTGGGGTTCGGATCTTTGGGCAGCTCGCGGCCCTCGGTGAAGATCTGCCGGAATGTTGCCAACGCCTCATAAAGGATGACCACCATATCCGGGCGCTGAATAATCTTGTAAGGATACGGGACGGCGTTCATCTGGGGCACACCCGCGAGATTGCAGTGCCCGACGGGATCGTCCTTGCTGAGATTTTCCTGGCGCTCCTTGTAGAGCGCCGCCCCCGAGGGGGTCATCGCGACATCACCCGGTTTGAGGTCCGCCGCGAGGTTTATCGTGTATTTCACGCCGTTCGGTTGTTGCCAGATGCCTGAAAGGTCGGGCTTGCCATCCGGCATTCGCGGCGCGGGCGCGGAGAGGTTGGGTTTACCGTCGGGCGTTCGGGGGATTCCGGCGGTAGGGTACTTCAGCCACTGCGCCGATGCGGTTCCCCAAAACCCTAATAACAAAACGAAGCCAATTTTCTGAATCTGCATACTTCAGCCTTGGGCTATTATATCTGTCACGAAAGCTCTCGTTTAATTTTCCCTTTGGAATCTGCAACTTCGCCAGCTGTCTACGCGAATGCCATCGCTTCGGGGTGTATCTATTGAGACGTGAAAAGACCTGTGCCCGCCGAATCCGTGGAAAAACTGCTTCGGTTGCGCGCCTCCCGCCGTGGAGCCATGATCGACCTTCGAATCCACTACGAAATCCAGCGCAAAGGTGGCTGCGACATTTATAAAATCATTACAGTTGACGAAATCGGTTGATATCGGTCGAGTACCATAACCAATTGATTAACGAATTATTATCCATTAGAGTAGATTCAGTAGGGAAGTATCTTGGAACAGAGACGAGCTCAGAGATATCGATTGCAGCTCCCCTTGCGAATCGTCCAGTTGGGCGACCGCAGAGTGAATCGCGTTGAGAAGACCCGCGATATCAGCTCCGGCGGCGTTTGTTTCATGTCCCCCCTGGACATTGAGGTTGGCGGCCGCATTGAATATCTGATCACCTTGTCTGGAAGCAACCCCCCTGTGCGCATTCGGTGTCTGGGGAAGGTTTTGCGGAGTAGTCAGCCTCCCGTCCGGGACAACGCCAGGGAGTTCGAGGTCGCGGTCACGATGGAGCGCTATCAGTTTGTGCGCCCGGACGAATTGGTCGAAGTACCGGCTTAAAAGAAGTACCGGCTTAAAGTTCGGTGCTATTACCGGAGAACATTGCGCCGCCCGCCGGATCGGGCGATAATGAATCGGTAACGGACGATTGCCGACGGCTGCTCTCGGAACAACCATAAGGAGTCAAACTTGAAGCGTGCGGGATCCGACGAAACACTGCGCTGTTCCTTCTGTCACAAAAGCCAGGACGTAGTCGGCAAGCTGATCTCCTCCCCGAGCGATTATCCGCGGGCCTACATCTGCGATGAATGCATCGCGGTTTGCAACTCCATCCTTGAGGACGACAAGCCGGAACCCGCGACGACCGGCCCGAACAAGATTCCCAAGCCTCTGGAGATAAAAGACTTTCTCGATCAGTATGTGATCGGCCAGGAAGCCACCAAGCGCAAGCTCGCGGTCGCGGTTTACAACCACTCGAAGCGCATCCATATGAACCGGATGCGCAATTCCGAAATCGAGCTGGCCAAGTCCAATATTCTTCTGATCGGGCCCACCGGGACCGGCAAGACACTGATGGCGCAGACGCTGGCGCGCATCCTCGACGTCCCGTTCGCCATCGTCGACGCCACCACGCTGACAGAAGCCGGGTACGTCGGCGAGGATGTCGAGAACATCATTCTGAAGCTGCTGCAGGCCGCCGACGGGGATGTCCAGCGTTGCCAGCAGGGCATCATCTACATCGACGAAATCGATAAGATCTGCCGCAAGGACGAAAATCCGTCCATCACCCGCGACGTTTCCGGCGAAGGCGTGCAGCAGGCGCTGCTGAAGATTCTCGAAGGCACCATCGCGAACGTTCCCCCGCAGGGCGGCCGCAAGCATCCGCATCAGGAATTCACCCCGATCGACACCACCAACATTCTTTTCATCTGCGGTGGCGCGTTCGTGGGTCTGGAAAAAATCGTCGGCCGGCGCGTGGGCAAGAAGTCCATCGGTTTTATGACCGAAGAGGCGGCTCGCGAGCCGGCTAAATCGGCTGAATCCACCAAGACAGTCGGGATCGGCGATCGCCGCGATATCGACCTTCTTCGTGCGCTGCAGCCGCACGATCTGATCAAGTACGGCTTCATTCCGGAGTTCATCGGGCGTATGCCGGTTGTGGCAACCCTCGAAGATCTCGACAAATCGGCGCTCATTCAGATTCTGACCAGGCCGAAGAACGCCATTATCAAGCAATATCAGCGGCTGTTCGAATACGAGAACGTCCGCCTGCGGTTCTCCGAGGATGCGCTCGACGCCATTGCCAGTCTGGCGCTCGATCGTAAGGTCGGGGCGCGCGGCCTGCGAATGATCCTCGAGGACCTCATGCTCGACCTCATGTACTTCCTGCCTTCGTACAAAAAGGTCAAGGAATTTCAGGTCACGCGCGAGATGGTTCTCTCGCAGAAGATCAGCCTCACGCTCCTCGAAAAAGCGGGGTAACCTCGCAGTGCCCTCGAAAGCAGGCGACCCTGCTCGAACAGGCAGGTTCAACCGAGGGCACGGAAGCCGTACAATAACAGCGGGGCCGTACAATAATATTAAAGCTGCGATCCGCAAGGGTGGGGCGGATTGTCTGATATTCTATCCGCCAACCTTTTGATAAACCCATGCTGACCTCGAAAGAAAAATCCGACACCAGACGCCTGCCGATGATGCCCATTCGGGATGTCGTCATCTTTCCGTACATGATGACGCCGTTCGTGGTAGGCCGCGAGTCGAGCGTCCGCGCTCTCGAAGATGCCATGGCGGGCGACAAGAAGATCTTCCTCGCCACGCAGCACGATGCGTCTACGGACGAACCCAGCCCCAACGAGATTTTCAGCGTGGGATGCATCGTCAACATCGTGCAGAGCCTCAAGCTGCCGGACGGAAATATCAAAGTCCTGGTGGAAGGCGTCGAGCGCGCCAAGGTGGTATCCGTAACCGACGACGAAGGCTTCTTCCGTTCGGTCGTCCGCACGTTCAACTTCAAGGTGGAAGCGGGTCCGCAGCTCGAACAGCTGACCGCGCGCGTGACTTCGCTCTTCGAGCAATACGTCAAGCTCAGCCAGAATCTGAACTACGAAACCATGGTCGCCGCCATCCGCGTCGACGACGCAGGCAAGCTGGCGGACACCGTGGGCGCCAACCTGCAGCTCACCATCGAAGAGAAGCAGGAACTGCTCGAAATTTTCGACCCCATCGATCGGCTGACGCGCGTCGCCGAGATGCTCGATATCGAGATCGAGAAGCTCAATGTCGATCGAACCATCCAGGGCCGCGTGAAGCGCCAGATGGAGAAGGCGCAGAAAGAGTATTACCTCAACGAGAAGATCAAGGCCATCCAGAAGGAACTGGGCCGGGGCGAGAAAAGCGAAATCGACGAGCTGAAGAAGCGCATCGAAATGTCCGGCATGACGAAGGACGGGCTCGAAAAGGCGCTGGCGGAACTGAAGCGCCTCGAGAACATGCCGCCGATGTCGGCCGAATCGACGGTTTCGCGCAACTATCTCGACTGGCTGCTGGCGGTGCCGTGGAAGAAGCGCTCGAAGGAAATCCGCGAGCTCAAGCACGCCGAGGAAGTGCTCGAATCCGATCATTACGGCCTCGATAAGATCAAGGAGCGCATCCTCGAATTCCTGGCCGTTCGCCGCATGGTGAAGAACCCGCGCGGTTCGATCCTCATGTTTGTCGGGCCCCCGGGCGTTGGCAAGACGTCGCTGGGGATGTCAATCGCCAAAGCAACCGGCCGCAAGTTCGTGCGCATGTCGCTCGGAGGCGTGCGCGATGAAGCCGAGATCCGCGGGCATCGCCGCACCTACATCGGCGCGCTGCCGGGTCAGGTGATCCAGATGATGAAGAAGGCCGGTACGCGGAATCCGGTTTTCATGCTGGACGAAATCGACAAGATGTCGACCGATTTCCGCGGCGATCCGTCTTCGGCGCTGCTCGAGGTGCTCGACCCCGAGCAGAATCATATGTTCGTCGATCACTACCTCGATGTCGAATACGATCTCTCGCAGGTATTTTTCATCGCAACGGCGAATGTGCTGCACACCATTCCGCCCGCCCTGCAGGACCGGATGGAAGTGATTCGCCTTTCCGGTTACACCGAACTTGAAAAGCTCGAAATTGCCAAGCGTTTCCTGGTGAAGAAGCAAATGGAAGCCGCCGGGCTCAACGCCGAACAGATCCAGTTTACGGACGACGGACTCGCGCAACTGATTCAGTACTACACGCGCGAATCGGGCGTCCGGAACCTCGAGCGCGAAGTCGGCAACGTCTCGCGTAAAGTCGTCCGAAAAATCGTGGGCAACGGCGAGAAAACGAAGGTGGTGGTCAACGCGGCGAAGGTCACCGAACTTCTGGGGCCGGAGAAATTCCGCGACACGACAACCGACCGGCATAACGAAATCGGCGCGACCACCGGCCTCGCATGGACCGAAGTGGGCGGCCAGATTCTCACTACAGAATGCATTCTGATGGAGGGCAAAGGCAAGCTGACCGTCACCGGCAAGCTGGGAGACGTGATGCAGGAATCCGCCCAGGCCGCTTTCAGCTACATCCGCTCCCGCGCCCTGACTCTCGGGTTAACGCGCGACTTCTACCGAAACCTCGACGTTCACCTGCACATTCCCGAGGGCGCCATTCCGAAGGACGGCCCCTCGGCAGGCATCACGATGGCCACCACCATGTGCAGCGCTCTCACGAAGATTCCGGTGCGCGGCGATCTCGCCATGACCGGCGAGATCACGCTTCGTGGAAAGGTCCTGCCCATCGGCGGTCTGAAAGAGAAACTGCTGGCCGCCCATCGCCACGGCATCAATGAAGTGATCATCCCGAAGGACAATCAGAAAGACCTTCCGGACATCCCGGAATACATCCGCAACATCATGAAGCTGCACTTTGTCGATCACATGGATGAAGTGCTGCGCCTGGCGCTCGAGCGCGAACTGGTGGCGTTGCCGCTGACACCGGCTGGAGTCGAACTCGCGGCGCCGCAGGAAATCGATCGCGCCCATTAGCATTGTGTGCGCGGGCGCTTTCGCCCGCGCCCTCACCGCTTACGGCGCGGGCTTTTCATCCGGATTCGGCAGCGGCTTTGACGGGCCCGCCGGTTTGCCGTCCTCCATCAGGACAAACGGGGCGTCGCCCCCGGCGGTCAGCGATTCATACATTGCCAGCGGCGCATTGCCGGCGAAGACAAGCACCATGTTCGGCGTCGACTCGGGATTCCGCGAGGCGAAAACCAGCGCGTCGCGCTCCGACGCCCATGGCTTGCCGTCCAGATGGAACTCCGCGCCCTGAGAGTCGATGCCGATCTTCGACGCCCACTCGGCCAGCGCCGAGTTCGTCTCGGGTCTTCCCATGAACGCAACGTCGCTCGAAGCCAGCGCGGCGGCGGGCACTTCGTAGTCCTTGTAAACCGGAAACTCGCGCTGCGTCGCTTCGCGGAGGCGCGCCTGCAACTGCTCCGCCGCAAAGCGATTCGATCCGGCTTCGCGAACCGTGCCGTAGACAATGATGCCAGGCAGTTGCCTGCGGCCGAACTGGCCGACGGACCACGAGGGTCCCGCGCCCGGATCCGGGGGCGCGTACGGCACATCGGCCCGATCCAGAAACGATTGCGCCGTAACCGTTTTCGTCGTGTTGGCGGCGTAGTAATCCTTCATTAACTTCAGAAACGCTTCATCGCCCAGCTTGCGGCGCAGACCGTCCAGGAAGAGAAGGCCCTGCGTCTCCTGTATCCGGAAACGGTTGGTGGGATCGTCCGCGGACAGCTTCAACCCGCGCAGTCGCACGCGCTGGTTGTCGATCGCCTTGTCGAGTTCGCGGGACTGAATGACGCGGTAATACTCAGCCGATCCGGCCACCAGCCAGTTGTCGGCATCGGAAGCCGGAAGCAGCCAGCCCTTCCACAAGCGATCCTCGGAGATGGCAGCCGGCGCCTTCGGCTTTTTCCGGTTCGGTTCATCCGGCTTCTTTTCCGCGCGCGCTTCCCCGCGTGCCTCAATGGAAGCCTGAAGGGATGCCGAAGCATTCGCATCGAACATGAAATACCCCGCCGGGAACAAACCCCGGTTGGGACCAACCTGCCCGGCGCGCACGGCCAGCACGCTCTCGTCCGGCCGGCCGAACTCCGCCCACACCATCATGTGATTCGCCATATCGGCGGTCGCGACCTTGGCATCCATCGTCGTCCGGCTGATCAGCGGCGCTTTGCCGAACGCCGTAAACGCGAACTGCTCGTCGATCTGTCCCTTGTTCCTGTTGTAGAGGTCCTGCCATGCCAGATCCCGCACCCCGGGAATATAGGGCACGAACTGCGGGACGCCCCGCGGATCGGGCAGGTATTCGAGATTCACCGCGATGTCCTTGGCGTTATTGTCGCCCCAGTAGAAGCCGGGCGTGTTGCCGAACCATTCGTTCTTCGAGCTGCGCCAGAGCTTCGTGTGGCTGGTGCCCAGCTCATACATCGCGATCTCATTGTTTTTTGCGTCGCCGATGATCCATTCGTTGGTGTAAAGACCGTTGTTGTGTTCGCCCAGCTGCTTCACCACCTCATCCACGTTGCCGCCATACTGTATGGCCATGCGCGCGCGGAACGCCACGGACGTCCCCCGCGCTTCAAACGGCGTCTGATCGATCGTCGTTTCCGTCAGCACCATTCCGGCGTCGTTCTGATACCAGTCCGTGCCGCTCTCGATGCCGCCGGGATAACTCTGCATGAGCACCCTGTGGCCCGACGCCGGTTTGATGTCGAGCATGATGTTGGTCTGCTCGGCCAGCGTCGACGACCACCACGTTACGTGGCCGATGATCATCTTTCCGTCGCGTGTCGCCGGTCCCGTGGCGGCGAAGGCGCTGCAACGGTCGGTCACGGAATCGGCCGTTTCTTTCTTTGGCTTCGGCGCATACGGAGGGGCTTCAAAAATACCACCCTCAATTCCGGTCGGCGTAACCTTCACGGCAGCGCGTAACTCGTCCATTTCCACTTCCGTGTTTGCCGCGACGATGTCGGTGAGGTCAAGCCTGCGGCCGAGGAACTTCGCGCCATTGGCATTGGCTCCATCGGCGATGCCCCGCATTTCCTCCAGGATCTCCCTGTCAAATCCGCGCAGGAACAGCGCATCCGCCATCGTGCGGATTTCATTCCAGGAGTTTACGTCGGACCGGTTGGCGAGATCCCAGTTGGCGCGCGCCAGGTATTCGGGAATCTCCTTCGCCATCAGGTAACCGTGCTGGAAGCCGCGCTCGTAAGGCTTGCCTTCGATGTGCAGATAGATCCATCCGGCGGCCGGGTAACGGTAAGCGGGGCCGAACACCTCAACGGCGTCGGCGGCCGGCCACTCGCCGGACGCGGAGGCTTCGTCGAGAGCGACTCCCGCAAACCACGCCTTGCCGCGAGCCGCGCCACCGTTCCCCGCCTCGAGCACGATCTGATCCTGCGTACGCGTGGCCGTGAATCGCAGGGTGAGGCGCGTCCAGGGCTTCGTGCCGGCGAGCGAAACGGAGTGGACGTCCCACGGCATGGACGCCATGGTCAGCGCGGCCCCGCTCGAGATCGGTGACCGGTCCAGATCGCGTACCGTGAGATCTTCCGTTCGCACCCAGCCGCTCAGCTCGTAGCGTTTACCGATCGTGAGCTTGATCGGCGTCGAGCGCGCGCTGGCGTCAGCGTCCCGCGACGAGGCTTCGAGGCGCAGGGATCCGGTGCCCGCGTGGGTTACCGACGGATCTGCGATGGCGGCGCCACGCTCTGCCTTCCAGGACTTGTCATCGGCGAAGAGCAAAGCCGCGGCCTGCAGCGAGCAGACGGCGGCGCAAAAAGGAACCATCAGAACAACAAGAACGGCAAGGCGAGTGAAGCGATTCATACGGTGCGTCTCCGTTGTATCAGGATAACCCGGAACGGGCGGTTGGACGCGGGCAGCCGGAGGCCATGACCGCGACCCGAAACATTGCTATAATATGGTTTAAGTACCCTCTTGCGCCCACCTACCCTTCCGGTGTAGTAAAATTGTTAGCGGAATTCATTAACAGTGCCAGTAGTCCCGAGCAGTTCCCCTCCGACGGGCTGCCCGAGGTAGCTTTCCTGGGCAGAAGCAACGTCGGAAAATCCAGCCTGATCAATGCGCTTGCAGGGAAACGCGGGCTGGCGTTCACCAGTAATACGCCCGGTCGTACACAGTCGATCAACTTCTACCGAATCGATGGCAATTTCTATTTCGTCGATCTTCCGGGCTATGGATACGCGCGGGTGCCACTCGCCGCGAAGAACGAGTGGGCAAAGCTCATTGAACATTATTTACGGGAGAGAAGCAGCTTAAGGCTTTCATTTCTGATCCTGGACGCTCGCCGCGGCTGGATGGATAAGGATCTCGACCTCAAGTCGTGGCTCGAGGCCAACAACCAGCCTTACGTCGTGGTGGCTTCCAAGATCGACAAACTGAATCAGGCAGAGCAGCAGCGCGGACTGAAAGCCATCAGGCAACATGCCGAGCCGCTGCCGTTCTCGGCGGTCACAGGCCGCGGAGTGAGGGAAATTTGGCAAGCGATAACGAAAACACACCCACAGTAGACACACCGCCTCAGGAGCCAATGGCTCAGGAGAAGACGGCTGAACGGCCCGCCCGGGACGTTTCTTCCGAGAAAACAGAGGAGACGGCCCGCCCATCAGGAGCGCCACTCTCGACCACCCCGCGGGGATCGCCAGGCACATCGACAAGTCGAAAAGAACGACGCGCCAAAGAACGACGTGCCAAAGAACGACGCGCCCATGGCTGTCGATGCCGGGGCTCAGCCGGTTCCTCCGGTTGCAAACGGAGCAGTTCCTCCGCCTCCGCCGGTCGAAAGCGCGCCGCCCGAGGCTCCCGAGCCATCGGCCGCGGGAGGGTCAGCAGAGCCCAGCCGCAACAAGTCACAAACCAGCATCCGCACCAGGGACCGCAGGGGCATCCCGGCCAGCAGCGGCGCAAGCAGCAGCAGGGCAAGCCCGGCGGCGCCCCGACCCTCGATCTGGTCGAACTCAAGGACATGAGCATCCAGAACCTGAACCAGGTGGCGAAGGATATGGGCGTGCTCAACGCCGCCGGCCTGCGCAAGCAGGAGCTCATTTTCAAGATCCTGCAGACGCAGGCGGAAAAGAGCGGACTGATCTTCTCCGAAGGCGTGCTCGAATGCCTGCCCGACGGCTTCGGCTTCCTCCGCGCCCCGGAATACAATTACCTTCCCGGCCCCGATGACGTGTACGTCTCGCCATCGCAGATCCGCCGTTTCGATCTGCGCACGGGCGACACCGTCTCCGGCCAGATTCGCCCGCCCAAGGAAGGCGAGCGCTACTTCGCGCTGATCAAAGTCGACGCCATCAACTTCGAGCCGCCCGAGGAAGCGCGCAACAAGATCTTCTTCGACAACCTGACGCCGCTCTATCCCGATGGGCGCTTCAAGCTGGAAACAACGCGCGACAATTTCTCGGGGCGCGTCATGGATCTGATCACCCCGATCGGAAAGGGCCAGCGCGGCCTGATCGTCGCGCCGCCCCGCACCGGCAAAACGATGCTGTTGCAGAGCATCGCCAACTCGATCACCACGAATCATCCCGAGGTTTCGTTGATTGTTTTGCTGATCGATGAGCGCCCGGAAGAAGTTACCGATATGCAGCGCTCGGTGCGCGGCGAAGTGATCAGCTCGACGTTCGACGAACCGGCAACGCGTCACGTTCAGGTCGCCGAGATGGTGATCGAAAAGGCGAAGCGACTCGTCGAGCATAAGAAGGATGTCGTGATTCTGCTCGATTCAATCACGCGTCTGGCGCGCGCTTACAATACGATCGTTCCGCCCTCTGGCAAGGTGCTCTCGGGCGGCGTCGATTCGAATGCGCTGCAGCGCCCGAAGCGCTTCTTCGGCGCGGCGCGCAATATCGAGGAAGGCGGCTCGCTGACGATCATCGCCACGGCTCTCGTCGATACGGGCAGCCGCATGGATGACGTGATCTTCGAAGAGTTCAAGGGCACCGGCAACATGGAAATCCATCTCGACCGGAAGCTGATCGAGAAGCGCGTGTTCCCGGCCATCGACATCAACAAGAGCGGCACCCGTAAGGAAGAGCTGCTGATGCCGCGCGACGAACTGAACCGCGTCTATATTCTGCGGCGCGTGCTCAGTCCGCTCTCGCCGGTCGAAACGATGGAATTGCTGCTCGATAAATTGGGCAAGACCCGGACGAACAGCGAGTTCCTGGCTTCTATGAGCGGGTAACGCCGAACGCGTTACGATAAAAGCTGAGGGTTTCAGGCTGTGGCGGTTGTCTCTTCAGCGCGCAGCAAACAAGAACTCGAGGATGCCGCCAGGTCCGTCGTCGCGCAGTTTCCCGAGGACATCGTATACATCCGCCATTCGATTCGCGGCGATTGGACGGACGAGCCCTCGCTTTTTTTTCGCGTGCTCCTCAATGACCGTTCGATCCGAAGGTCATCGTGCGCGATCCCGTGTCAAGAGACGCATTTATGGGCACGCGTAATTCGATCATGGCTGCCATCAGGCATTTGCGCCCGAGGGCTTAATGAATTACGTATATTTCAGGACCGCATCGGAACAGAACGAGCTTCGTGATCCCGAATGGGAATGAATGGGGTATCCCGATGAGCTGCTGGACGTCAGTCGAAAGCTTGTCTCGAATGAGCCGGTCACTGAAGCCGCTCTCCGGCGCGCCGTCTCAAGCGCTTATTACGCGCTTTTCCATCTGCTGATTGAAGAATCCTGCGGGAATTGGCTTCACGCAACCCATCGCCCCAGACTGTCCCGGCAATTCGACCATGGACGCATGAAAGCCGCGTCCGACGCTCTGGCAAAGAAGTCAGCTCGGGGCACCGATGCGTTCGTTGTCGCAAACACCTTTGTGTACCTCCAACAAAGGAGGCATGAAGCCGACTACGACCTGACATCAAATAAAAGTGACGGAGCCGCTCAAGACTACCTCTTTTCACTCCTCTTCAAAGACAGGGCGTGAGCGACCGAACTGCGATAAGCTCGACAGGATGAGCGCAAGCGTAGTTTCCCCCGTCGATCGCCACGCCGCGTACAACAAGACGCGCCTTTTCATCATCAGCCTCCTCGCGCTTTTCACCGCCGGCGTCGGCGCATCTCTGCGCTCCAACATCGCGAGCGACCTGCAGCGCATCTTCTTCGACCCCATCGACAAAGCTCATTCCGCCGAAATGATCGGCGCCGTCCTCGGCGTGCCATTCCTCGGCTACGCATTCACCATCGCGATCGGCAGTCTGCTGCTCGACGCAATCGGAATGGGCGTGCTGCTCCCGCATGTCGGGCATACTCTTCATCGCGGGAACTCTGATCATCCTTTTCACCGCAGCCATCAGCGCGAGCGTGGGCGCGGGTATCTACACCGTCATGTGGATCGGCGCGGTGGTCACAGGAATCGGCTGGGGCCTCGTCGAAACCGTCATCAATCCGCTGACCACCACGCTCTATCCCGAAGACAAGACCGCACGCTTGAACACGCTCCACGCCTGGTGGCCAGGTGGACTCATCGCCGGCGGACTGCTCGGCATCGGCCTCGGCGCGATGGGCCTCGGATGGCAGATCAAACTGGCCACGGTGATGGTTCCGGCGGCGCTCGTTACCATCCTCTGCATCGGAGTGAAATTCCCGCCGACCGAACGGGTCGCTTCCGGCGTCCCCATGAGCGCGATGTTCCGCGAACTGCTCAAACCCATGTTCCTCGTGCTGTTCTGCGCGATGTTCCTGACCGCCGCTTCCGAACTCGCGCCGGGGCAATGGGTCGATCTCGCCCTGACGCGAACCGTCGGCATGCGCGGCATCTGGCTGCTGGTTTATGTCAGTGGGCTGATGTTCGTCATGCGCCACTTCGCTGGCCCCATGGTGCACAAACTCTCGCCGGCGGGATTGTTATGGTTTTCGTCGCTTCTCGCCTCGATCGGCCTGTTTGCGCTCAGCGTGGCTAACTCGCCTGTCACCGGACTGCTTGCGGCTACCGTCTGGGGCATCGGGGTCTGCTACATGTGGCCGACCATGCTGGCAACGGCCGCGGATCGCTTCCCGCGCGGCGGCGCGTTGTTGATCGGACTGATGGGGACGGCGGGGATGCTTTCGATTACTTTCGTCCTGCCGGCCATGGGCACGATCTTCGATTCGAAGAAGGTCGAGGTCGCCGGAGGCAGCGCCGCATTCACCGCCTTGCAGCCCGGCCCCGAACTGGAGCGAGTGCTCGGCATCGCGGCACAGACTTCATTCCGCGCAGTGGCCATTCTTCCGGCGTTACTGCTGATCGTGTTCGGCGCGATCTGGTGGTACGACCGAACGAAGAAAACTACTTCCTGAGCGCCTTGACCTCACCGCCGGGGTACTCCATCATGATGTGGGTGACCGCTCCGGTCTCGTTCGTGACGAATTTGAAGCTGTCGCTCGGCGAACTGAACTCCGTTTCCGACACCGCGGTGAGTGGCAGCGGAGGCCCGAATCCGATAACTACCAGGCCGCCCTCATCATCAAGTTCGACGGTAAAGTCGTGCGGCTCGCCGGTTATCAGAGTGTTCACCTGGTAAGCCCCGGCGTACTTCGCCAGCGTCTCGAGCGCAACCTTGACGCCCTTCTGATCGGACGCTTTGCCGATCATATGCACGCGGTCCCGTTCGTTCTCGTTACAAACGTATTCGATCATCTGCGTGTCCGCTTCCAGTACGAGTTTCAGCGGCACGGTCCAGGGCTCTTTGAGCGCACCCGGATCGGTCCACGTCGTGACTATTTCGAGGTGCCCGAAGTCGCGGCGGCGCAAACGTTCGGTCAAGTGCAACGCCTCGGTGTGCGGATGACCGGCGAAGTCGATCCAGGTCCGATCGTTGAATCCGTTGCTTTCGATCACCAGTGTCTCGCCGTCCCAGTGTCCAACGGAATACCCCAGCCAGTCCGGATTAGGGTCCTTCGGCAGTTCCCGGCCATCCAGGAAAACCTCGCGATAGAGCGTTCCGGAACCAAGCATGAGCAGAAGGCTGGGCGTCTGCGCGATTTTTCCCGGCCAGAAGTTCACCAGCGGCCCCGCAGGCAGGCACATCACGCGCGGGTCGTCGCGAAAGAAGTTCTCCTTGCGCGCATCGGATAGCGCGGCCGCCCACGCCAGAGGCTTGACGGACTCCATGGCCTTGCTCATCTCCGCCGCCCCGGCGCTGTCGTTGCCCAACGAGCTGCCCCATAAGCCCGAGAAATCCGGTTTGCCATCCGCCATGCGCGGCACGGGAGCGGAAAGATTCGGCTTGCCGTCAGCGGTGCGAGGGATACCGGGCGTTTTATAGTCCAGCCATTGCGCGCTGACGTGATACCAAGCCGACAAAGAAGAAACAGAGGCCCTTTCGCGCCAGCATATGGCCGCTATTTTATCGTTGAGGCGGACGATCCTTCTTCCGCGTGCGCCCCCGGATCGTGACCTTGATCGGCGTACCCTCAAACCCGAACCGCTTCCGAATCTGATTCATCAGATACCGCTCGTTCGAGAAATGCAGCGGACCCGCCTTATCGGTGAACAGAATGAATGACGGCGGATGCACGCTGGCCTGCGTAATGTAAAGAACCTTCCGCTCATCAAACTTCAGCGATTCGACAAACCGGTTCAACTCGCCCGTAGTCACGCGATGGAACGCCGCTTCATTCACGCGCTTGATCAGATCCAACAGTTCCGTTAACGCCCGTTCCCTTGAGCGCAGACATGAAAATCATCGGCGCGTAATCGAGAAACTTCAGATGATCGCGCACGTTCTGCTCGAACTCCTTGCGCTTGCCCGAAGTCACCAGATCCCACTTGTTCACGCACAAAATCACCGGCCGGCCGCCCTCATGGGCGTAGCCGCCGATGGTCGCATCGCCGCCCACAAATCCATCGCTCGCATCCATTACCAGCAGCACCACATCGCACATCCGGATATGCCGCCGCGCCATCACGACACTGAGCTTTTCGGTCATCTCCTTCGTCTTGCCTTTGCGCCGGATGCCCGCCGTATCGACAAAAACGAATTTCGTCCCGTTGCGCTCGATGGTTTCATCCACCGCATCGCGCGTCGTCCCGGCAATCGGAGAAACAATCGCCCGATCCTTGCCGGTGAGCGCGTTCAGCAGCGTCGATTTCCCCACGTTCGGCCGCCCAATAATCGCGATCCGAATGCCCCGTTCCTCAACCTCTTCCGCGGCGTCTTCCTCGGGGAAATCCGCCGTGACGTGATCGAGCAGCGCATCCATGCCCATGCCATGTTCGGCCGAGACGGGAAAAATATCCTTGATCCCCAACGAATAAAAATCGTGGATCAAATCCTCTTTCGCCCCGGTGTCGCACTTGTTGACCACCAGCGAAACCGGCTTCCCGATCTTGCGCAGCATGGCCGCCAGCTCACGGTCCGAAGCCGTAATCTCGCTGCGTCCATCCACAATGAAGATCACCTGAGCTGCCTGCTTCAGCGCCACGCGCGCCTGGGCGAGAATCTGCTTGGGAATGTAATCCGCATCGCTGACCACCACGCCGCCCGTGTCGATCAGTTCGAACTTCCGGCCCTCGTGCGTGGCGAAGCCATGGATGCGATCGCGCGTGATCCCGGGCTCATCGCCCACAATCGATCGGCGTTGTCCGGTGATCCGGTTAAACACCGTGGACTTACCGACGTTCGGCCGTCCTACGATTACAACCGCCGGTAATTCGTTTGAGGTCACTACCTGCAATGATAGCTTCCGGGCAAAAACGGCAAGCCCCGAGGAACAGGTACTGCTTGACATTCGCCTATACAATTGCATATCTTTCGTGCTATCGTGGCTTTGCATGCAACTGGCTTCGACTGGGACCAGGGCAATCGGGCCAAGTGCGAGAAGCACGGGATTTCCATTTCGACCATCGAAAATCTTTTTAGTCGCCCGCTTGCCCTTCTCCCGGATGCAGCCCATTCGCGGAGCGAACGCCGTTTTCGCGCCATAGGCGAAACGGAAAAGGGGCGCGGCGTGTTCATCGTCTTCACGTTCCGCCGCAAGGGTGACGAAGTGCTGATCCGGCCCATCAGCGCCCGCTACATGCACAGGAAGGAAGTCGAAGCGTATGAAAAAGAAAATCCCGACCTTTAAGACCGACCGCGCCGCGGCAGCCTTCGTTGATAAAGCCGACCTGACGCAATACGACCTTTCAGGCGCGCAGTTGACGCGTTTCGAGATCAAGCCCAAGGACAAATCCATCAGCCTGCGTTTGTCTGAGGAGCTTTACACCGCTGTTCGCAAACGCGCCGCCCGCGCGGGCGTACCCTATCAGCGCTTCATTCGCGTCACCCTCGAACAAGCTGTGGGCGGCCCGAATTAGACCTGTGTGAGAAAAAGGTAGGTTTTACAAAGCCGGGCGGATCGGGTACTATCAATGCATCAATTGATCGATTGAAGGAACAGCCCCCAATGGACCACCGCGTCGACGCCCACATCGCCCGCACCCAGCTCGGCCAGATCATGGACCGCGCCGTCGAGCACAACGAACGCTTCGTTATCGAGCGGCGCGGCGAACCCGCCGTCGTGATTATGAGCGTGAAAGACTACATTCGCACCGCATCCCCTCCCCCGGACTGGCTGAAGAAAGCATGGGACGGCGCGAAGAAGCGCGGCCTCGATAAACTCACACCGATCGATATCGACGCCGAGATCGCGGCCTACCGGCGCGGCGGGAAACAGGCAGAGAAAAAGACCCATCGTCCCGAGGCGAAGTGATTCGCGCGGTCATCGATACCAATGTGCTCGTGTCGGCCCTGATCGCTCCGGCGGGCAACGAGGCGCTGATCGTGCTCGCCGTCAGGCAGGGCTGGATAAAGCCGTATTTTTCGGCGGAGATGCTTGAGGAGTATGCCGGAGTTCTGGCGCGGCGGAGGTTTCGCTTCCCTGCCACCGAAATCGGCGGCCTGATTGAGCTCGTGCGGAGCCGGGGCGAGCAGGTGCGCGCTATCGGCCCGGTCCGTGGCATCGGCTCTCCCGATCCCGGCGACGAGAAATTTCTGGCGTGCGCTCAGGAGGCGGCGTGGAGTACATAGTCACCGGAAACAAGCGGGACTTCCCCGACCCCGGCGTCGGCATCGAGGTTGTAAGCGCTGGAGAACTGCTCGGCAGGATCACGCTGGAGATATGAACGCCGCGCCATCGTGTGCGACCGCGGCCTTTTTGCCCGGTGACCCAAAAGTCCCTACCGGGAAATCCTTCGTCACGTGATCGAGCGGCGCATCCATGCCCATGCCATGTTGGGCCGACACGGGAAAAATATCCTTGATCCCCAGCGAATAGAAATCGTGCATCAAATCCTCTTTCGCCCCGGTGTCGCACTTATTCACCACCAACGAAACCGGCTTCCCGATCCTGCGCAGCGATGTTCGGCCGTCCTACGATCACGACCGCCGGTAATTCGTTTGGTATCACTTCCTGCAATGATAGCTTTCGTCGAGACAGAACCGGGAGCCCTGCGAGTAGGTCCGCTCGTCAGGTGCTGTACCCAGCGTTGTGCGTCGATAAGGGTCGTTTGCGCAATTCCTGCCGCTTTAGTGGATGCATCGTTTCGTTGAAAACCGATACCTGCAGCCTGGCAAAGGGGCCAGCAGTAGCGCTTAGAATGGATTTATGCGTCGCCTGTGGGCGGTTCTCTGTTCCCTACAATTGGCATGGGCCTGTGAGACTGCGCCTCCCCTTTGGTCCATTCAAAGTCCTGACGCGGACCCGGTTTACCAAATCGTTCAGAAGGGCAAAGTCGGTTACATCGACAACCAAGGGAGGATTGTTGTCGCGCCTACGCTCAACGAGTGGGTAACGGGCGAGTTTCACAATGGTTTGCTCCTCACCGGAGTCGCCGATGGACCGTACATCGACGCGACAGGGAAGAAGGTACTCGATACAGGCTTCTACCGGAATTGGGACTTCTCAGAGGGCCTGGCCGTCGCCATGCGGGAGGATACAGACAAAAAATGGGGTTACATCGACACGAGCGGCAACTTTGCGATTCCTCCACAATTTAATTCCTCGCTGACGGACTACGTGCGGTCGTTTTCCGGCGGCTTCGCGAAGATCAAAGTTAAGGGCTTGTATGGGTTCATTGACCACACAGGCAAATTCGCCATCCCGCCCGCGCTCCTCAGTGCCGGGGATTTTTCCGACGGGATGGTTCGCGTTGTCCTGGACGGGCCCTGCTTCGTTCCGGGAAGCGGCGGATGCGACTTCGGCGAGATCGTCCCGGCAACCAGCGAAAAAAATCGCGCACTGCCGCCTTCCTGCAAATTCACGTTCATCGACAAGAGTGGTCGCGTGATCTCTGCGGCGCGATTTGACGGAGCTATGGCGTTCTCCGAGGGGCTCGCGCCCGTCAAGGTCGGTTCACTCTGGGGCTACATCGACAAGGACGGAGCGATGGCGATCGCGCCTCAATTTGACGACGCCATGTCGTTCTCCGACGGGGTTGCGGCGGTGAGGCGGAGCGATCTTTTCGGCTATATCGATAGAAGCGGAGTCCTCGTGATCCCTACCCAATTCAAGCAGGCAAGCGATTTCCACGAAGGCCTCGCCTACGTCGGCGACCGCGAATCAGGGTACAGTTACATCGATCATCACGGAAAGCAAGCGTTTAGCGGATTGTTCGCGCAAGCATCGAACTTCTACCGTGGTCTGGCGCACGTTGAACTCAGAGGAAGAGTTCGGAGGTTTGCTTACATCGATGCCTCGGGCAACGCCCGGTTCACTTACACGGTCCCTTAGGGCGACGCGCCTACACAACAGCCACACAGATTCAGCGCGCCTTCCCACTCCGAGCTACCAGCGGTGTGATGAACTGTTTGGTATGGGTGTGGCGGATGTTCCAAGAAGCGTCCAGAGCCGGAATGCGGTGCGGCGTTTCTTCCGCCCCGATGGCCTGCTTGCCGCCAAACACCCCGCCTTCGAATCGCGCCAAGGCCAGCTCGACATGGCCACCGCGGTCGAAGAAGCGCTCTCCGAAAAGAAAAAGCTGATCGTCGAAGCAGGCACCGGTACCGGAAAAACCCTCGCCTATCTCGTGCCCGCTCTGCTTTCGGAGCGCCGCGTAGTCGTCTCGACCGGTACCAAAGCCCTGCAGGAACAACTCTTCTTCCGCGACATCCCCTTCCTCGAACGCGTCTTCGACCGCCCTCTGCGCGTCTGCTACATGAAAGGCCGCAGCAACTACGCCTGCCGGCAGAAAATCTACGAGGCCGAAAACTCCCCCGTTCTCACCGGCCTCGAAGAAGTCGCCGATTTCCAGATCATCCGCGACTGGGAACAGACCACCGAACTCGGCGATCGCGCCGAAATCCGCACTCTTCCCGAAGACAGCACGGCCTGGAGCAAGATCGACGCGCGCTCCGAGCTTTGCGCCGGCTCGAAGTGCAAACAGTATGAGCGCTGCTTCATCACGCTCATGCACCAGCGGGCGGCCGAAGCCGACATCATCATCGTCAACCACCACCTCTTCTTCGCCGACCTCGCTGTCCGCCGCGACGAAATGGGCAGCATCCTGCCCGACTACAACGCCGTGATTTTCGACGAAGCGCATGAGATCGAAGACATCGCCGGCCAGTACTTCGGCTTCACCCTCAGCAATTACCGCGTGCAGGAACTGCGCCGCGATATCGCCGCCATGTCGCGCGTGCGCAAGTTCGGCTCGGAGGAACTCGACCGCATCCTGATCCGTCTTGACGAAATCGCCCTGCACTTCTTCAGCCTGCTCCCTGGCTCCGAAGGCCGCTCCAGTTTCACCGGGCGCGACACATTCCTCGAACAGCATCAGGAAATCTACACCGACCTCCTGACCGCCTTCGACCTCCTCGCCAGCCACCTGAAAGTCATCGCCGACGCCCCGCAGGAAATCATCCCGCTCTTCCGCCGCGCGCACGAACTGCGCTCCGCCCTCCAGTTCCTGATCGAAGGCGCGACTCCCGGCTTCGTCCACTGGATCGAACGCCGCGGCCGCGGCATCTTCGTCCAGGCCACACCCATCGACGTCGCCGATCTCCTGCGCCAGCACCTCTGGGACAAGATCGACACCGCCGTCCTGACCTCGGCAACGCTCGCCGTTGCCGGGCAGTTCGACTACGTGCAATCGCGCCTCGGACTCGAAACCGCCCGCACCCTCGTAGTGCAGAGCCATTTCGATTACACCTCGCAGGCGCTGCTCTACATCCCCAACCATCTGCCGAATCCTTCAAGCCCCGCTTACGTGAAAGCCGCGAGCGAAGAAATCGTCAGGATTCTCGGGGCCAGCCGGGGGCGCGCCTTCGTCCTCTTCACCAGCTACCAGCAGATGCGCCAGATCTACGACCGCGTCTCGTTCGCCATCGAATATCCGGTCCTGATGCAGGGAACCGGCCCGCGCATGGCGCTGCTCGATGAGTTCCGGGAAACGCCGCATTGCGTGCTTTTCGCAACCTCATCCTTCTGGCAGGGCGTGGACGTTCCGGGCGAGCAGTTGAGCTGCGTTATCATCGATAAGTTGCCCTTTGCGGTGCCGAACGATCCCGTCGTGGAAGCGCGGATCCGCAATGTGCGCGAGGCCGGCGGGAATCCGTTCTACGATTACCAGATCCCGCAGGCGGCCATCTCCCTGAAGCAGGGCTTCGGCCGTTTGATCCGGACACGATCGGACAGGGGAGTGCTTTCGCTGCTCGATAACCGGATTACGCAGCAACGATACGGACAGGTTTTTTTTGATAGTCTGCCGGACTACGCATTTTCCATGCGGTTCGCGGACGTGGAGAAATTTTTCGATGTTTGAAGTAGCTATAGAACACACTTTCGCCGCCGGTCACGCGCTGCGCCATTACAAAGGCAAGTGCGAGAACGTGCATGGGCACAACTATAAGGTACAGGTGGTCGTGCGCGGGGAGAACATCGACCGGAAGACGGGTATGCTGGCCGATTTCGTGGAATTGAAGCGTCTGCTGCGGGCCATCTCGGAACCGCTCGACCATGTCTTTCTCAACGACATCGAACCGTTTACCACGCTGGAACCCTCCGCCGAAAACATTGCCTGGTATATCTGCGAAAAGATGCAGGCGGGCATTACAGCAACAGAATCCGATCGAAGTGGCGGAAGTGAAGGTCTGGGAAACAGACATTCAATCCGCCACCTACCGGCCTCCTTCCGCTATTCAGTCCAATAAGTAACCAGCAATCCTTCCCCCGCCACATCGGCATCGACCGCATAGTCGGCGAGGTGGATCGAATCCTCGCCGTCCTGCGTTTCGATGTAGAAGGTTTCGGAAGGGCCTCCCGTCGCGTTCGGCCAGAGAATGCGCGCGACTCCCGCGGAAGTGGTTTTGTTCATCGTGGGTACGCCAGCGTAGGTCTTACCCGTCAACCCGGGAATCACCTGAAAGAACAGCTTCGAAATGGCAACGGCCTCGCCGGTCGAAAGGGGCACCGGCGTGCCTGGCGTAGGCACGTTGACGCGCCCCATGCAGTGAATGGTCATCAAATCTCCTCGACTGCATACTAGACTCCCGGTATCGGGCTGGCCCGGTGCCTGGAACTCAAGTTATTGAAATCGTGGTAGATATAAATTTTCGCCGCGCGTCACCGCCGGAATTCCACGCCTGTCGTTACCGTTTCAGTTCCAATGGAATGTCGACGCCGGTCTGCTTGAAGGTTCCTTTGAGCGTCTTAAGATCGGGCGAAAGCGTTCCCTCGAACACGGCGTTGATCGCTTTGATCTGCAAATTCAGCTTCGAGCCATTTCTCGCGACGGCCACGGGTATCATCGCTTTTTTCGGATTCTCGAGCGTCGCGGTCAGGCCGTCCGCTGTATTCAGGATGCGGAAAGTGAGGTGCTCAGGCCCTCCGCCGGTCTTCAGATCGCCCGACCATGCCCCATCGATGTCGGACGGCTTGGCAGGCTTATGCACGATCGGCTTGAAAGGGCCGCGCTCGAACTTCAGCGGGTACGGGCCTCCCTGCGTCCAGATGCCGTCAATCGATCCGTTCGATCCGAGCTTGCCTTCGTAGGTTCCTTTCGCTGCGTCAACGGTGAACTTGAGGGTCGACCCGGCGAACGTCATGGAATCGATGGCGATACCGAGCTGCCCCTGATCGATGCTGTCCATGGTCGATTTGAAGCCATTCGCCGCCTTCGCGATATGGAGCACCACGCGGAATTCGAGGGTGGGAGTGCTGATCGTCCCGTGCCAGTCTCCGGTGATGTCCTGCGCGTATAAAGTGCTCCCGAGCAGCGCCCCGAGAAGCAGTATTCTCTTCATGAACTAATCGTAGTATGCGGGCGATTTCTTAAGCTTTGCGAACGTGGCCGCGTCGTGCTCGATCCACATCTGAGCGCCAGTCTTCTTCATGAAGTCGGCGATCGCGGCACGGCTCACGGCGGATTGCTCTTTGTTGAACTCGAAGGTCGGGAACCGATTCATCGTTCCCTCCTCGGGGTAATGATAAAGATCGCCCGCAACAAGCAGCGGACCGGTTTTGGCCAGCTTGAGAAACAGCACCTGATGTCCCGGCGTATGCCCCGGCGCGGACTTGATGATGACGGTCCCATCGCCGAACACGTCGTAATCGTCGCTGGGCAGAATGACGGTCGTGCTCTTCTTCAAATCGCTGTAACTGCTCTGCTGCATGATCCCGGCCGCCGTGGTCGCGAACATGGCATTGCGTTCCGCCAGCGGCACCAGCCAGGTGGACCCGGCGAACTGGTTGGCATTCGCCGTGTGGTCGGAGTGGTAGTGCGAAAGCGAAATGTAAGTGATGTCGGCGGGCTTGTAGCCGATCTCCGCGAGCATCGCTTTGAGCGGTTTCGTTGCGGTCGAGATCCCTTGGGTCACGGGTGCGCCGCCGGGCTTGAATGCCTCATCCGGAATCACGCCCACATCCCAGATCAGGGTGCCCTTTGGATGCACCACCAGATAGCAGGGCACGACGAAATCCCGCAGCGGGACCTCGCCCTCTTTGAATCCGAACATGGTCACGGCGAGACCCCTGATCACCCCGCAGTCCATTACGTAGAGGCGAAGCGACGAGGGCGCTTTCGGCGCCGTTTGGGCAAGCAGCGTTCCGGCGAGCATACAGAGAAGAGCAGGTAGAGCGCAAGACCGGGTCGGCGACATGGCCATCAGCATATCACCGCGCGACAAACGCAATATCCCCCTGTTTTGCGCGGTGTTCCAAACGGATAACAATCGGCCCGATAGAAAAAACCGTCATCGGGAATTCAGCTCCACATGAGATGATGGGGGTGAGCTATAGAGGCAAGGCACGATTCCTTGTCTGGCCAGCCCGTCTCGCCACCCCGTCGTTTTTGACAGAACTCTCCCCCAGTCCCAGGGGACGAAATCCACCCTCGTAGCGTGTAATCCGGTGTTACTCCGGATCGAAGAAATCCATCGGCCGGAGGTGTCTCCGGGTCGAAAAGAAAAACAAGGAGGAATCGATGCGCACAATCGTTATTCTCGTGGCCTGCGTGTCTCTTACCGCGATGGGTCTCGCCGGAGGCGAGGAAACCAACTGGGATGCCACACACGCGGCCGGCATGGACGCCGACCAGCGCAAGAACTATTCGGAGGCAGTCGAATTCTTCAAGCAAAGCTGGCTGCTGGCGCACACCCCGATGCAGCGGGCAGTTTCGGCCAACGACCTGGGCCAAACGTACCGGAACCTGAAGCGGCCGAAAGACGCCCGAGAGTGGCTGCAACTGGCCTATGACATCTGGCGGGCCGATCCGCTGGCCGGCCACTATCTTGCGGTCACCGCTCCCAGCCTGAGCGACCTCTACCGCGACGAGGGGGATTACGCGCGCGCCGAAGCTCTCCTGCGTGAAGCGCTCGCGGCCGCGAACAGCGATCCGAACTCGGTCAACATGATTCGGAACGGTTTGGGAGATCTGCTCCGGGAGCAGGGGCGATTCGCCGAGGCCGAACGATTGTTCGACGAAACGCTGCGCCGCGAAGGCATCTCGTGGGAGCAGCGCGCAAACGCCCTCACGGGACTGGCCGATATCGAACGGCAGATGGGCGATTGGAACGAGAGCGCCAGAAAATGGAACGAGGTCCTCGAGCTCGCGCGTGCGCGGAAGGATGAGAACGCGGAAGCGATCGCGTCCCGCGGCTTGGGCTCGATGTGGTTGAGCGCCGGCAACCTGGCGCGCGCCGAGCCTCTCTTCGGCCGCGCCCTGTTCCTTCTCGGGAACAATCCGGGGACGCCGCCCGACCAGGTAGCGAGTGCGCTCTCCGATATAGCCCGGCTCTACCGGGCAGAGAACAAACTGGCCCTGGCGGAAGATGCATGGTCGCGCGCGCTCGCACTCGATCGCACGGCCCTGGGCGAAGTCCATCCGCAGGTGGCGTGGATGATGGAGATGCTGGCGGAGCTGTACGGGGCAAGAGGCGAGCGCGAACTGGCGCGCGATTACGCCAACCGCGCGGTGGATCAGATGCAGAGCCTGTTCGGCGAGAAGTCGCTGCCCACGGCCGTTGCTCTGGCGAACCGGGCGACGGTGGAGCAGCATGCCAGCGATCCGGACTCCGCGGCCGGGGACTACCGTCGCGCCCTGAGCATCACGCGTGAGCACCCGGGCAGCGAACCGCTGGAAAAGGTCATGATCGAGCGTTATGCGGGTCTGTTGAAGTCGATGCACCGCGATCGGGAGGCCAGGGAATTGAGCGTAATGGCACGCTCTTTTCAATGAGATCCCTCCCTTGACGCCTGGAATCCACGGCCCATGCCCGAGCATGCGGATATCATGAAACTGGATGTCCGAGTTTCAGGTTACGACCCCGCAGCGAACCTATCCCGTGGTTGTCGAACGTGGCGTAATCAAACGCCTTAAAGACTATCTTCCGCCGGGCGCCGGGCGCATTTCCATTGTTTCCACGCGCGACGTCTGGAAACTCTACGGCGCTCAGGTGCGCGAAGCGCTCGGTGACCACGAGTTCGAGGCGCTCTTTTTCGCCGGTGGCGAGGACAATAAGCGCCTTTCGCACATCGAACAACTCGCCGAGCAGATGGTCGAGCGCGGGGCCGACCGGTCGAGCCTGGTGCTCGCGGTGGGCGGCGGAATCGTCACGGATATGGCGGGCTTCCTCGCGGCGATCTTCATGCGCGGCATCCCGGTGATCCAGGTTCCGACCACGCTCCTCGCCCAGGTGGATGCGGCCGTGGGCGGCAAGACCGGAGTGAATCTGGTAGCGGGAAAGAACCTGATCGGGAGCTTTCATCAGCCGCTGGCGGTTCTGATCGATCCCGCGGTGCTGGGTTCCCTTCCCGATCGCGAGTACCGCGCCGGGCTTTACGAAATCATCAAAGCCGGCGTTATCCGGAGCGAGCCGTTGTTCCGGCTGCTCGCGGAGCGCCGCGATGAAGTGCTGGGGCAGGCGCCCGAAGTGGTGGATGAGATCATAGCCGAATCGGTGCGGATCAAGGCCGAGGTGGTCTCGCTCGACGAGCGCGAATCGGGCCTGCGCCGCATTCTGAATTTCGGCCACACATTCGGGCACGCGCTCGAGGCCGAGACGCATTACACCCAGTTTCTGCACGGCGAAGCGGTGTCCTGGGGGATGCGCGCGGCAACCCGCCTCGCCGAGGCGCTGGAAATCATCCCGGCCGCCGACAGCGCCGCCATCGTGAATATGCTCGACGCCTACGGGCCCATTCCGGCGTGCGAGGGCGTCAATCGCGTCAACCTGAAAGTCCGGCTGCTGCGGGACAAGAAGACGGTTCAGAAACGAATTCACTTCGTCCTGCCGTCGAAGATCGGTGAGGTGGTGGTGCGCTCGGACGTGCCCATCGGCGCGGCCCAGAACGCGATTGACCGCGCACTGGCGGAATGCCGGCACGGATGACGGTCGGAACAACGCCCGAGACACCCCCCGGAGCGCCGCCGGCACGACACCGGAGGGAACCCATTCGGAACAGGAAGCCTCGCGGTGGGTCCGTTCGATGTTCGGCCGGGTCGCACCCCGCTACGATCTCGCCAATCATCTGCTCTCGGCGAATGTCGACCGTTACTGGCGAAATCACACAGTTGCGCGCGTTCGCGATGTGCTCATGCGCCCGGAGTCGAGAGTGCTCGATCTGGCCTGCGGCACCGGAGACCTGCTGATTGCGCTGGAGCGGGAAGTTGGAGAACGAGCCGGGCGCAGGCTGATCGGAAGCGATTTCTGCCACCCGATGCTCACCGGCGCCGCGGCGAAACTGGAACGCGGCCGTCTGCGGTCGGTACTGTTGGAATCGGATGCCCTGGCGCTACCCTTTTCCGACGCAAGCCTCGATCTGATCACCATCGCATTCGGCTATCGCAATCTGGCGAATTATCGCGCGGGCCTGGTTGAGATGCGGCGCGTGCTGCGCCCCGGCGGAGCTCTTGCGATTCTGGAATTCACCCAGCCGCCGAACCCGGCCTTCGCGGCGATCTATAACTGGTACTCACAGCGCGTGCTGCCGATTCTCGGCGGCGCGATTTCGGGCTCACCGGAGGCCTACAGGTATCTGCCGGAATCGGTCGGAAAATTCCCCGATGCGAGCGGTTTGGCTGCCCTGATGTCGCAGGCGGGATTCGCGCGGGTGGAGTGGGAATACCTGACGTTCGGAATCGCGGCGCTTCACATCGGCCGCGTAAGCGCCTGAGCGGGATGAGCTAACTCAATCTGTTGCGCAACAAGCCAACCGCGCTGAGCCCGCAAACCGCGGCGAGCGACATCCAGACGCCGGGCATGGCGCGGTTCCCGGTGACGTGAATCAGCCAGGTGCAGATCGCGGGGGTGAATCCTCCGAAAATCGCGGTGGCCGTGCTGTAAGCGAGCGAGAATCCCGAGGTCCTGATTTCCGCCGGCATGATTTCGGTCAGGTAGACGGCCATCGCGCCGTTATAGGAAGCGTAGAGAAAAGCGAGCCACAGCTC
The DNA here is from genome assembly GCA_963764845.1 of Terriglobia bacterium. Classification (GTDB taxonomy): domain Bacteria; phylum Acidobacteriota; class Terriglobia; order Bryobacterales; family Bryobacteraceae; genus BOG-234. Next base: position 960,860 of record CAVXUE010000006.1, read on the forward strand.
CGCCGCGAGAAGCTTCGGTATCGACGGCGCGCTCACCAGCCACCACAGCGTGGGATAAGCGGTCAGGATCGCCACAACCGTGCAGGCGATCAGGATCGGGCGCCGCCCGATCCTGTCCGACAGCGCCCCGGAAAGCGGCAGGACGGTGAAGTTGCAGGCGCCCACGCACAGAGTCACAAACAGGATGCCCGTGGGCTCGAGATGAAGCACGGCGCCGCCGAAGGTCGGAGTATAGGTGGTCACGAGATAGAAACTGACCGTGGTCATGGTGGAGAGCATTACGCCGAGCAGCACGATGCGCCAGTTCCGGAAGAGCGTCCGCACGATCGTGGAAGTCGGCGGCCGCACACGCCGCGCGAGAAACTCCGGCGTCTCTTCGAGCGACCGCCGCATGAAGAAAAGAAGCGGCAGCAGGGTGCACCCCGCGAGAAGCGCGATCCGCCAGCCCCAGCGCGTCATTTGATCCCGCGATAACGAGGTCGTCAGCACGATTCCAAGGACGGCCGCGAACATCACCGCCGCCTGCTGGCTGGCGGATTGCCACGCGACATAGAAACCCTTGCGGCCCGGCGTGGCGATTTCCGAGAGATACACCGAAACTCCGCCCAGCTCCACGCCCGCGGAGAATCCCTGCAACAGCCGGCCCGCCAGAACCAGCAGCGGCGCGGCGACGCCCAGCACCGCGTAGCCCGGCAGGCATGCCATGGACAGCGTTCCTATCCCCATGAGTGCCAGCGTGAGCAGCAGGCCTGCGCGCCGTCCGCGATGATCGATATACGCACCGAGGATGACCGCGCCGATGGGGCGCATCAGGAATCCCGCGCCGAACGTTGCCAGAGTCAACATGAGCGAAGCGAACGCGTTGCTGTTGGGGAAGAAGGTGGCGGCGATCGCGGGCGCGTAGTAGCCGAAGATCTGAAAATCGTACATCTCCAGCGCATTGCCAAGCGCTACCCGCACGACGCGCCGGGACTGCGATACCGTGGACAAGGTGTTCAAGCATGGTACAACGTTTACGAGCCGCGACCGGGAGGGAGCGGTTCATCAAGGAGAAGCACCATGGAAGTCAGCCCCGCGGATTTTCGCCGGCACTACGAATTGCTGTCGGACGAAGCCCTGCCTCGAGACCAATCCCGAGGATCTCGTCGACGTTGCCAGGCAATGCTTCGAGGAGGAAGTCGCGCGGCGGGGATTAGACGTTGGGGCCGACACGCCGGTTGGAGGAGATGACGCCCGGCCGCAATCGCACGACGCGGAAGAGGTTCTGATCGCCACTTTCACATCGGGCGACGAGTTGAATTTGGCGCGTGGATTACTGCAAAGCGCGTCGATCCCCTCCCGCGTTGAGAATCCGCTCGCCCTGGTAGCCGGAATGGAACTCCGGTTGATCGTTCCCGCGGAATTCGAAGAGCAGGCTCTCGAAGTCCTCGGGGCCGAGATTTCCGAGGACGAACTCGCTGCGCAGGCTGAGGCGGCGGGCGAGTTTGAAGAGCGCGAAGGAGAAGAAAAAGAAGGAGAAGGCTTAGAAGACCCGGCGGTCTGAGCCCGCGGCCAGAGCTTTCTCTGACCGCAGGACAGACCGCTCAACAGCAGTTTTGGCCAGACCGGCGCTGGCAAATACCCCTACACTTTTGAAGCCGTTGCCGGTATCGTTGAGGTGAATGGCATCGAAGGCATGCCATTCGCCTAAGTTGACAATATGCCCCAAGTGGCGATCTTGATCCGCCAACGTGCAGATGTCGCCGGCATCCCGCCACACGGGCATGCCTGAATTCGCGAGCAGGTTTGAACTCATTCCAGCCCCCTTTATCTATATATGCGTAAAAAAGGAGGAAATTACACCAGGAAATTTACCTGGCCGGAATGAGTACAAAATCGTACTTTTCCGTGCAAAGTGGGGGCGATCCCGCAGCGCAAGCCCTCTTCGTCCCGCGTCTCGTGCAGGGGAATTGGCAGATTAACGAATCCTTTACGACGAATACCACGTCGGAATCCCAATATTCATCCGCATCGTCAAAAAGACTCGTACACATTCATTTCAAAGTGACCGCCGATAGCTTTGCAGGCCGCCACCCATGGCGCCCGGCAAATCTCATTTCCCCTCGGAATCAACTTTACATTGCAAAGTTCTCCGCAACGGTTCTATAATTCGCTTATGGCGGCTGTTCGGCCAATTCGTCCGGAATCCGTGGAACCTGTCGGGCTGCACACGCAGGCCATGGACAACCTGCGCTTTATCCGCAACACGATGGAAAGCGCGGGTTCTTTTACAGCGGTCCCCGGCCAGGGTGGAATGCTGATGGGCGCGACTGCGCTCTTCGCGGCCTTTGCGGCGCATCTCACCGCCAGCCCCGGGTCGTGGCTCAGGGTCTGGATGGGGGAAGCGGTTCTCGCGCTGGCGATCGGCCTGGTGTTTTCGCATCGCAAAGCGACGCTGAGCGAAACGTCTCTGCTTTCCAGACCATTTCGCCGGTTCGTGCTGGCGGTCGCGCCCTCGGTATTCGTGGGCGCGATATTGACCTTTGTGCTGTATCGCCAGGGGTTCCAGCAATTGATTCCGGCCATGTGGTTGCTGCTTTACGGAGCGGGAATCACGTCCGGCGGCGCGTTTGCCGTGCGCGTCGTTCCCGTGATGGGGATGTCGTTTCTGGCGCTGGGATCGATCGCGACGATAACGCCCGTCCGCTTTGCGGACGCGATCCTGGCGTGCGGGTTTGGCGGATTCCACCTCGCGTTCGGCTGGGTCATTGCGAGGCGCTACGGTGGCTGATCGAAATGGCTAAAGCGGGAGCGGTTAAGAAATCTGCGGCGGGACCGACGGTGGTTGTCGCCGGCGCGGGCGCCCGGGCGCTCGACCGGATCATTCACGAACGACTGCGCCTGGGAATCGTGAGCGCCTTGTCGGTCAACGAAAGCCTGACGTTCCGCGAACTCAAGAAGATACTCGCGACCACCGACGGCAATTTGAGCGTTCATGCCCGCAAGCTGGAAGACGCGGGCTACATCGGCTGCGAGAAGAAATTCGAAGGGCGTCTGCCGCGCACCGAATACCGGCTCACTGAGTTGGGCCGCGGCGCGCTGGAAAAATATCTGGCGCATATGGAAGCTCTCATTCACGCAACCCGGCAGGGGTAAATCAGCCAGGCAGAAAAAAATTTACTCATTAACTTTATGATGCAAAGTAATCTGCATGCAGCAATCATCATGGATGGAAACGGCCGTTGGGCAACAGCCCGCGGATTCCCTCGCGTCGCGGGACATCAGGCCGGAGCGGAGGCCCTTCGGCGGATCGTCGAAACGGCGCCCGCGTGTGGAATCGGCACGCTCACCGTTTATGCGTTTTCCACCGACAACTGGAAGCGCCCTCCGAGCGAAGTCGAGGCCCTTATGGCGCTGCTGGCCTGGTATCTCGAAAAGGAAACGCCCCGCTGCCTTGCGAATGATGTGCGCATGACGATCATCGGATGCCGCGACCGGCTGCCCGAATCGCTGACCGCGACGATTGACGCGGCCGAACGCGCGACGGTCGAATGCTCCCGGCTGCACCTGCGGATCGCCGTCGATTATTCGGCGCGCGATGCAATTCTCCGGGCGAGCCGCCGTGCCGCGGGAGAACAGGCAGCCGGGGAACAGGTCACGCGCGAGCGCTTCGAAAAGCTGCTGGGCGATACCCAGCCCGTCGACATTCTGATCCGGACCGGCGGCGAGCGGCGTCTCAGCGATTTCCTGCTCTGGGAATGCGCCTACGCCGAGCTGGTGTTCACGAATCGGATGTGGCCGGATTTCGAGCCTTCGGATCTGGCGCGCGCGGTCCGCGAGTTCTCGCATCGGGAGCGGCGCTTTGGCGGGGTCAGCGCTGCCCCGACACCTCCGGCGGTGACGCACCAACACTGGCTGCGTTGAGGGTTTGCGAGAATCGGAATTTGGAGCGGGGCCGGTTCATCACATTCGAAGGCATTGACGGGTGCGGCAAGACCACGCAGTTCCGCCTGCTGGGCAATTCGCTGCGCGAGCGCGGCAGGGAAGTGATTGAAACCGTGGAGCCGGGCGGCACCGCGATCGGCCAGCAGATCCGCCGGATTCTGCTGGATCCCGCCAGCGCCGATATTCAGCCCCGCACCGAACTGCTGCTTTACTTCGCGAGCCGCGCGCAGAATGTCGACCAGGTGATTCGCCCGGCGCTCGATTCGGGACGCATCGTTCTCTGCGATCGCTTCACGGATTCGACTCTGGTCTATCAGGGATCCGGCCGCGGCATCGATACGAAGGTCGTGCTGGATCTCGATCGCATCGCCTGCCGCGGTTTGAAGCCGGATATCACGATCCTGATCGACATCGATCTCGAAACCAGCCTCACGCGGGCGAAACGCCGCAACGACCGGGTGGGGCAATCGGAATCCCGAATCGACGAAGAGAGCGCGGCGTTTCACGAGCGCGTGCGCGAGGGATATCTGGCGCTGGCCCGCAACGAGCCCGATCGGTTCATCGTGATCGACGGCCGCGGTGCGATCGGCGAAGTGGCGGCGCTGATTCGGGAGGCGATTCGGGAGGGAATGCCGGATCGTGTTTGAAGATTTCTTGGGAAACCTGCACGTGCAGACGACGCTCGAAGGAATGATCGCGCGGGAGCGCATTCCGCAGACCATGCTCTTCGCCGGACTGGAAGGCCTCGGCAAAGCCACGCTGGTGCGGCGTTTCGCCGCGCGCTTACTGGGCTCACGGGAAAAGATCGAGCAGGACGATCTCGGCCTTCCCGGGAACCAGGATCGTGATTCTGGCGCGGGAGAAAATGCCCGCCGACAAACGGAATGACGATCCGCTGTTCTTCGGCACGCATCCGGATTTCCTGACGTTCCCCCCGGATGGCCCGCTGCGACAGATCGGCATCCCGCAAATGCGGCTGCTGAAGGAACGCGCGCAATACAAGCCGCTGCACGGGGACCGGCGTGTATTTCTGATCGATCAGGCCGACCGCGCCGGCGAACAAGCGGCCAATTCACTGCTGAAGACGCTCGAAGAGCCGCCGGATCATCTGATCCTGATCCTGACTGCGGAGAACGTTTACGATCTTCTGCCGACGATTCGCTCGCGCTCGGTGATCCTCAATTTTTCGCCGCTTTCGAACGACGAGATGAAGGAGTTCGCGCGCGCGCGCGCGCTCGATAATGCCGAGCGCCGCATCGCGCTTTCGGGCGGCAGCCCCGGCGTCGCGGCGTCGCTCGATATCGAGCTTTATCAGAAGCGCCGGGCCGCGATGCTGGCGCTGCTGAAGACCGGCGCGGGCGCGTCGCCCTATGCGGCGTGGCTGCCGATTTCCGAAACGCTGGGCCGCAGCAAGAGCGAGAAGCTGGAGTTGTATCTCAAGCTGCTCTACGATCTGCTGCGCGATCTCACGGTGCTGCGCGAGGGCGGCACGGCGATCCGGAATTCCGATCTGCGCGGCGATCTCGGCGCGCTGGCCGGCAAGGTTTCACGCCGCTGGATTATTCATGCGCGTGAAGAGCGTGGATGAGATCGCGGCGCTGCTGCGGCGGAATATTCAGAAGACGATCGCGCTCGACGGGCTGCTGATGGAACTGCGCGGCGCGATCGCGGCGAAATAAACAGGTCGCCGCGTAGCGCGGATACGGCCGGCGCGCGATGTCTAACGGCCTGGACGTTCATACAAACTCGGTTCGCCCTCGGGGCGGGTCTTCCAGCGGCGATGGATCCAAAGCCACTGGTCCGGCGTCTCACGGATCGCAGCCTCGATCGCGCACTGAATCCGGCGGGTATCTTCGACGGCATCGCCCGTTATCGGGACCTCGGGATAAAAGCGCAGAACATACCGCCGCTCCCTCGCATTCCAGATCGCAAAGCCGGGAATGACCGCCGCGCCGCTGCGTGCCGCAAGCTTCGCAAACGTGAGATTCGCACAGGCCGGGATGCCGAAAAACGGCACGAACGCGCCGTTTTCCGCGGAACTGTTCTGATCGACCAGAATCCCCACCGGTTCGTTGTTCCGCAGGGCATGAAAGATGGATCGGGCGAAATCGCGCTTGGACAGCAGGATATTTCCCGACAGCGCGCGCCGCCGCTCGACAATCGAATCGATCAGCGGATTATCCAGCGGCCGCACTACCACGTTCATCGGCTCGGTCAGCAGCGCGTGCGCGTAGGCGCTCAATTCCCAGTTCCCGAGATGGGCGGTCGCAAAGAGCACGCCTTTGCCGCGCTCCTTCGCGGCGAGGTAATGCTCGAAACCGTCATAGCGGATCCAATCGGCCACGTTGGCTTTCGTGATTTGCGGGAAGCGGGCGAAGGCGACCAGCAGTCTCCCGATGGATTCGAAAACGCCGTCCACGGTTTGCCGCCGCCAGGCGGTATCGCGATCTTTGTACGCCAGGGAAAGGTTGCGGTCCGCGATACGGCGCAGACGCGGAACTGCCAGGTCGAGCGTCCTGCGCGCAGAGCGTGTCCGAGCCAGTCCGCAACCGGTCGCGGCGCATATTCCAGCGACCAGACCGCAAGGCGGGCGACTCCCGCTTCGAGAGCGTTACGGAATCGCCGACCGTTGCCGCAACCTATTCGATCCAGCCGCCGCCGAGCGACGAGATCACCCGAATAAAACACGGCGGCCTGCCCTGGCGTTACGGCTCTTTGCGGTTCATCGAAACGCACCTCGGCGCCGGTTTCGGAAAGCGGATAGAGCGTTGCTTCGGCGGGAACATGGCGATTGCGAATGCGCACCCTGACGCGCGCGGGCGCGGCCAGCCCGGGCCACGATAGCCAGCGGATATCGCGCGCGATCAGGCCGGAGCGCAGCAGATCGTCGTTCGACCCCACGGTCACAGTCTGCGATTGCGCATCGGTGGCGATCACATAAAGCGGCTCTTTGGCCGCGATCCCCAAACCCTTGCGCTGCCCGACGGTAAAATGATGCGCGCCCGCATGGCGTCCCAGCTCGCGCCCGTCCGCATCCACGATCGCGCCTTCGGTGGCTTCGGGCGCGATGCCCTTTTCGCGCAGCTACGCGTCCATGAACGCGGCGTAGTCTCCGTTCGGCACAAAGCAGATCTCATAGCTCTCGTGCTTCCCCGCCACGGGAAGATTGAAACCGACGGCGAGGGCGCGCACCTCGGCCTTTGTCATTTCGCCCAGCGGAAACAGGGTCCGCGCCAGCTGAGCCTGCGTCAGGCCCCAGAGGAAATAGGTCTGGTCTTTCGAACTGTCCGACGGCGGTGCGCATCTCATAGCGGCCGGTCTCGGCGTTGCGCGTGATGCGCGCATAGTGGCCGGTGGCGACGGCTCGCGGCGCCGACCGAATCGGCCAGTTCCAGAAACCGATCGAACTTGATAAAGGTATTGCAGAGAGTGCAGGGCACGGGCGTGCGCCCGGCGAGATATTCGTCGACAAACGGCTCGATCACGCTCTCTTCGAACTGGCGCTCGAGATTGACGACGTAGTAGGGCATGCCGACATGCTCGGCTACGCGTCGCGCATCGTAGACATCATCGAGCGAGCAGCAGCGGCCGGTGGCTGCTTCCGTGGCTATTTCCGGCAGCCGCCGCTGATTCCAGAGCTGCATGGTCAGGCCGGCGATGTTGTGGCCCTCGCGCTTCAGCAGCGCGGCGACGGTGGAACTGTCGACGCCGCCCGACATGGCGACTGCAATCAGATCAGCTTTGTCCAGATCCGCTTTGTTCAGATCCGCGTTGTTCGGGTCAGCCATGCTTTGCGCTCACGGCGGGCGAGATCCGGCGCAGGTGCGCGACGCTCGCCTCGACCGCTTCGATCAATCCGTCGACTTCCTTTTCCGTATTCTCCGGCCCCAGCGAAAACCTGACGCTGGAGCGGGCTTCCTCAGGCGTCAATCCCATGGCGAGAAGAACGTGCGACGGCTCGACCGCGCCGCTCGAACAGGCCGAACCGCTCGATACGGCATAGCCGCGCAGATCGAGCGCGATGACGATCGCCTCACCCTCGATGCCGTCGAAGCGGATATTGGTGGTGTTGGGTATGCGGTGATCGACGGATCCGTTGATGCTCGCTCCTTTGATCCGCTCGAGGATGCCGCGTTCCAGGCGATCGCGCAGGATGGCGGTGTTCTGCCCAGTTCGCAGCCAGCGCGGCGGCCCGCCCCAGAGCCGAAGCGCCCGGGACGTTTTCGGTACCCGCCCGCCGGTCGCGCTCGTGATGTCCGCCGAACATGATGGGCTCGATCGCCGTGCCCTTGCGCACGTAGAGGGCGCCGATGCCCTTCGGCGCCCCGAATTTGTGACCGCTGATGGAATAGAGATCGACGCCGATTTCGCGCACGTTGATCTGCACCCGCCCCGCCATCTGGACTCCGTCCGAGTGGAAAACGGCGCCCGCCGCACGCGCCAGCGCGCCGATCTCGCGCACGGGCTGCAGCGCTCCCGTTTCGTTGTTGGCGTGCATGATGGTGATCAGTCCGGTGGTGGAGCGCAGCGCCCGTTTGACATCCTCGAGTCGGACGATTCCCTCGGCGCTCACTGGCAGATACGTCACCTCGGCGCCCTCGCGCTCGAGCTGCGCGCAGGCATTCAGCACGGCCGGATGCTCGATCGCGCTCGTGATCACATGGTTCCGGACCCTGACGCCACTGCCTGGAGCGCCTCTTTCCAGGCCCTTTCGCGCCACGCCGAAAATCGCCAGGTTGTCGGACTCGGTGCCGCCGCTGGTAAACACGATTTCCCGCGGGTCCGAGCCGATCCGCGCGGCGATCTCGCGCCGCGAGGCTTCAAGCCGCTGTTTGGCCGCCTGCCCGAAATGATGGATACTGGACGCGTTGCCGCAGATCTTCGACCAGGGTTTCCGTGAGGTCGCGAAGCACCTCCGGCGCGACCGGAGTAGTCGCGTTGTGATCGAAATAGTAATGCTGCATTTATATCTATATCCAGTGTACCGAGGAACTTTCCATTGAAACGGCCTGTTATCACCCTGCTCACCGATTTCGGCCACTCGGACCACTATGCCGCCGCAATGAAGGGCGTCATGCTGGGGATCTGCCCCGGGGCGCAGCTGGTCGATATTTCGCACGAGATCACGCCCGTATGCGATCATCGAGGCCGCGTTCACGCTGGCGCAGGCCTGGCAGTGTTTCCCGAAGGGAACGGTCCACCTGGTTGTGGTCGATCCGGGCGTGGGAAGCGCGCGGCGTCCCATTATCGTCGAAGGCGGCGGGCATCGCTTCGTGGCTCCGGATAACGGAGTGCTGACAATGCTGTTCGATGCCGCGCCGAAGCATGAGGTGCGCGAGATCACGGCATCCCGTTATTTCCGCAAGCCCGTGAGCCAGACGTTCCATGGCCGCGACATCTTCGCGCCCGTAGCGGCGCATCTTGCGGCGGGCCTGACGCCGCCGAGCTTCGGCAGACGCATCGCGGATTATGTGCGCCTCGATTTTTCGCGGCCCGTCCAAAAGGGGCCGGGCCGATGGACGGGAGCGATTCTGAAAATCGACCGGTTCGGCAATATAATCACCAACTTCGAGTCGGCCGCGTGGCAACAACTGGCCCGGCAGCCCTTTGCGATGAAGATCGGAAGGAGGACCGTTGGGAAACAGGCGTCCAACTACGCAGGGATGAAAGCGGGAGAGCTATTCGTTATTGCGGGCAGCGCGGGATTTCTGGAGGTTTCCCTGAATCAGGCGAGCGCGGCGAGTGCCGTTGGCGCCAAGCCGGGCGCGAGGGTCGACCTCCGGCTTTTGTGAATGGCTTCTGTGAAATGGACGGTGTGCGGCAAACTATCCCTGGTACCAGTACTATCGAGGCCCTGGTTATAGCACTGAGCCTTGTATATCGCGGAAGCCCGATCTAGAATTAGATTTGTTCGCAGTTCCGCACAACAGTGCATTGGATTGAGGGTTCCATGAAAACCAGGATCGGAATTATTGTCGTCGCGGGAGCATTGCTCGGCTGCGCCTCTCTCGAGGCCAGCTACACGCAATACACTCTCTATCTCCCGTCGAACACGCCGACCGGGAACTATCCAGGGCCATACACCGCGGCACTCGAGACTCTGGGCGGCCCCGACACGGGAAACAATATCCAGTTATTCTGTGACGACGCAGCCGACAGCGCTATCGTCGGCTCAAACTGGACCGTTTACAGTACCGTGTTATCGGCCATTTACACAGGCTCCAATGCTTCGCTCGACAACACGCGGTACGGCGCGGACACGACCGGGCCTGGCGATGCATCCGTTTTCAGCGGCGCCAGCCTCACTCCTCCGACGGGCACCCAGCTTTACGAAGAACTTGCATGGCTTTTCACGCAATTGGCGGAAGCACCTGTCTGCGCGAACCCATGCCAACCCGGAACGATCGCTCAGGGCCTCCAGGATGCGGCGTGGGACCTGACTTCATCGAACGGGCCGCAAAACGACAACACCGACGCCGTGATCTGGCTGAAAGCCGCGGCGACCGATTATAACAAGACATCCGGTATTTCCGCTGTCTCCGTCGACTCCACCAGCGTCTCCATTTACGTGCCGAATTACGCCGACTGGAATGTTGCGACTCCGCCCGGAGCGGTGGGTCTGAACTCGGGAGGCGGTACTCAGGAATTTCTTTATTTCTCGACTGGCAGTAACTACTACAACGGCCCAACACCAACTCCGGAACCCGGGACCATCGGGTTATTGGGTGGCGGATTGCTTGTGCTGGGACTGTTGCGCCGCCGCGGAACAAAGCGGCAAGTCGCCTGACGGCGTTTTGGTCACGGCGCTTCGCCAATCCGCCCGTCGCTCATATGCATGGTGCGATGCCCGAACGCGGCTGCGTCGGCATTATGCGTAATCATCAGAATGGTCTGCTTCAGGCGGACATTCAGGTCGCGCAGAATATCGAGTACCGCCAGCGAATTGCGTGAATCCAGATTGCCAGTCGGCTCGTCGGCCAGCAGAATGGTGGGTTTGGTCGCGAGGGCTCTCGCGATAGCGACGCGTTGCTGTTCCCCGCCTGACATTTCGCTCGGTTTGTGATTGAGCCGGCCGGCGATCCCCAGCAGATCGAGAATACCTGCAAACGATGGCATCGAACCGATCTGTGGGAAGGCCGGAGATATAGAGAGCCGTTCGGATATTGTCCCGCGCGGTCAGATTCGGCAGAAGATTGAACTTCTGGAAGACGAAACTCACGTACTTCCGCCGCAGTTCGGTCCGGCCCGACATCGCCTACGGCCGAGACGTTGCGCCCAGCCACAATCACTTCCCCCGCTGAAGGAGGCGTGAGGCCTCCGATGATGTGAAACAGCGTCGATTTTCCCGATCCGGAGGGGCCCACGATTGACAGAAACTCGCCCGCGGGCACGTCCAGATCCACACCGCGCAGGGCTTCGACCGATACTTTGCCCGTGCGGTAGATCTTGCGCAGGCCCCGCACACGAATCAATGCTTCGCTACTCATACGACAGCGCCTCGATCGGATCCTGACGCACCGCGATCATACCCGGAAAGAGCGCGCCCAGCAGCGCGGCGCCCACGGCCACGACGCCCGCGATCGGCCACCATTCGGGGACGATCGCCTGGGGCAGCGATGCGGGCACAAACACGTGCAAAATCCATCTGGTACCGAAGCTGAGCAGGATTCCGAGAATGGTGCCGCCGAGGCCCAGCATGAACGCTTCACCGAGAATCAGCCCCATCACGAAACCTTTCGTCGCTCCCAGCGATTTCAGAATGCCGATCTCGCGCGTTCGCTGCAGGACGGCCATGTACATGGAATGAGAAACGACGAAGAAGCCCGATCACCATGCCGATGCCGATCACGACGTCGATGAAAATCCGCAGGGCCGGGATATTGTTCACCGAGAGCAGCGACAGGAGCTCCTCCATGGAATAGATCGGATAGTCGGTGAAACTGCTTGCTTTCAGGTATTCCATGACCAGGTCGGTGTTGGCGGGGTTGTCCAGCTTCAGATAGATCTGGCTGACTTTGCCGGTAGCGCCGATCATGTCCTGCAGCACGGGCAGTTCCACGAACAAGTGCGACAGCTTGCCCGGCTCGACGATGCCGGCGATACGTTCCAGTCCTTGATGCAGAATGTTGATGGTCCCGCCGGCATGAACATGTCTTTGCGCGGCGTAGTATTCGATCGAGCAGAATGTCGTCGGGTCTTTGGAACGTGTGCCCTTCGAGAAACCGAACCCGCCGCTCATGCGGTCGAACGCTGCCGGGATCGATGCCCGCGACCGAGTCGAGCGCACCTTCCACCGGCTGATTCAACACGCCCGTTGCCTCGGCCGACGTGCGGCTGCATGCGCCAGGAACGTCGACCAGCTTGCGGACAGGCCGCCGCCGTTGAACGAGATCACCGAACTGCTGGGCGCGCGGAATACGATGTCCGCGCCTACGCCCTGTGCACGCCGTCGCGGAATCTTCCAGCATGCCGTGGCTCAGCCCGATCAGCATCAGGATCAGCGTGACCGGGATGGCGATCAGCAGAATGCTGAGCAGCGTGCGCACGGGGCGGAACCGGACGTTTTCCCAGACGAGTTTGAAGGCCACGCTATTTCGGCGCTCCGATGATCTGGAGCTGGGCACCCGGCGGGCTGCTTGAGCACGAACTTGTCGTCCGGATCGCTCAGGTCGATATTCATCTTCATCTCCGTGACATCCATCACGAGGCCGTATCCGTCCTGATCGCCGATTGATGTCGATATGGGCCGGGAACATGACGCCGTTGTACATCTGCCATTTCGAATACCGGGTATCGCTGACGATGCCGCCGGAGGGGTCGAGCACTTTCTGGCGGACGATGCTGAGATCCAGTCGGTCGAACCAGACATTGCGCGCAATCATCAGTGTGCCGTCGGGGCCTGTTTTAATGAAATGAAGGACGTAGATGGCGTTATCTTCGTCGGTGGCGTCCTCGAGGACCGGCGTTTCGGTACCGGGATCGGCCCGGGCAGATGAGCATGGAAGAGAGAAAGGCATCGGGCCGGAGATTCTCCAGCTTGTTCTTCGAAGTGGCAGGGGCGTCGTTGGCGCCCTCGATGAACAGATTCTTCGAGACGAGCATAGAGTTTGAAACTGTCGCCGTTCGAAACCATGTCGAAGGCCAGCGTGCGCACGACCGGGAGATAGCCGAGGATGCGGATATCGGATGGCTTGCGGAACAGGACAAACGCGCTCACGTTCTTTGATTTCAGTGATTTGGCCGGTGTAAACACTGCCCACGGACGGGGTCAGATCGACCTTCGCCTGGAAGGATTTGATGGCGTTGTAGGAGTTGGCGATGACGCGTATTCAGCTCATCGCGCGTGGCGTTCAGGAGCTGGGGGCCGAGCCCGGCGTCACCTTCTTGTTGTGCCGCAGGATGACGCGGCTGGTAAAAAGACAGGAACTTGAGGTGAGGCCCAGAATAATCGCGAGAGCCACCGGGACAAGCCGGCGCGTTTTGGGCATCGTTTCATTGTAGGATGCGTGGCCGCGAGGCAGGATGCAGATGGCCCGCTGTGCTGGCTCAATTAGTCCGGTTGCGATATGATGAGGAGAGTTGTCACAGCGTGGGCCTGTGGCGCAGTTGGGAGCGCGCTTCCATGGCATGGAAGAGGTCAAGGGTTCGAATCCCTTCAGGTCCACCAATACTTTCAGACACTTACCGGCAATGCCCTCTCTCGCCGGAGTCCATCCCGCCTCATCCCTGCCTTCACCGACTCCGTTCCGGCGTGCGCTGCCGTGTCCCAGCGACTGAGGAGGCCGGCGATCCGGGAGTTCGTACCCGGCGCGGGCTTCGGCTTGTCGCAGGCTACGGCACGTAACCGTACAGGGAAGTGAGCTGGGACGAAGACCCGCACGCTGCGGAATGCAGTTCCCCGATGTTCCCAAAGTAATCGGCGCCCACCGACGGATAGCACCCGGTTGCGTATTGGATTCCACCGTAAGTGCAGGTCCATGTCACCTGGGTTGGAGTTGACCTGCGACGCTCACCAGTGCGCCGAAGTCGTAGACCAGCAGTCCCGTGCCGGAGTCGACCTGATGTGCCTCAACCACCAGAGGTTCCGTCAGGATATTATGGCCGCTGTCGGGCAGTGCTAAGGTCACGCTGGGGTTATAGCCGTTGGCGTACCCAGCCTGGTCCTGCCAGATGACCTGGTTCTGGGTGATTACCCCATAGGATACAAACAGATTGTTCGGTTGGGCGCCAGTCACCTGGTACACGAGCACGACGTTATTGTTCGCCACATAAACCGAAGGCGCGGAGCCCTCCACGTTCGAAAGATTCTCGCCGAACCCGTTCGTCACGTGCAGCGAGGGACCCCACGCGATGCTGGGTTGCGCGCTGAGCAGACTTATGTATCCCACGTGATACCACAAATCGCTCATACCAGAGGTCGCCTGGTGGATCTCAACGACAGCTGCCGTTGAACTACCCCACCCGTCAAATACCAACCCATCGGGCCACCAATAGGATCACCAATACTGTTACCGGTGCAGCCGAGGGTAACATCGCACGCATAGACCGCGTTCCAGGCGGTCTATGCGACCCCGGTTTCGAACTCCAGATCCGAAAAACCCGTCCCGGCTTGTCCGATCAGCGTCCAATTCCCCATGAGATCGTTTATTAAGCGCGGCAAGTACCCGTTGGTCTTGTAGATTTGCCCGTTGTAGGTCCAGTTGATCGACTGGGCGCCGGCTCCGCAGGCAAAAAGCGGGAGTAAAAAAACTGCCATCGTAGACATCTTCTTCATGACGATCTCCTTACTTCATCGGGTGCGCTGGTTGGGTTTCCAGCTACTGGGGAATTCCGATGAAACCGTGTGAATTGCCCGCGGAATCGAAATATTCTCCCATGATCACCCCCGCGTCACTGATTCCGATAACAATAGTCCCAGCGGCGCCCGGGATGGTGACGGCCGAGAAGACGCCCTTGCTCAGCACGTAGCCCTGTGAGCCAGCCAGGTAAAAGCTATTGGTACAGGTAGTAGTCGGGCAGAAATACCCGACGATGTCGCCCACGTTGTTAATCGCGTATGCGCCCGATGAGTTGGCGCCAGGCACCTTTATGCTGGTGTATGTTCCCTTGATCGAGCGGATGGTGAAGCTGGCCCGGGTTAGCCGGGCCAGCTACTATCGCTTCGACGAGAACGCGGAATCAGGCGTTGATTCCGACTGGAATCGGTCGTCACAACGAACTTCCGCTTCCGCACACAGAGCAGCGCGGCAGATGATGTTGACCGATGTCGATCAGCTCTGGCGGGCGGACATCACCTACATCCGACTTCGCGAAGAGTTCGTGTTTCTGGCTGTCGTTCTGGATGCTTACTCGCGCCGCGTGATCGGCTGGGCGCTGGGGCTGCCCGGAAGGAGCTGATTGTAGTCCCGGACCGGTATCACCTGGAGCGCGCCGGCGAATGGACTGTCCAACTCTATCAGGCCTGGGGCAAGCCCGAAAAGGCGGCCGAGTGGCGGCAGAAACTCGGGTCGAAGGAGTAAAACGCCGGGCAATGTGATTACCCTATCTCGGAGGCGAGCCTTCTCTCAAAACAACGGCCAACTGATTTGCGATGCTCTTATCGATGGGCAGCGCGAGTAACTTAGAGACGGTGGTCTCGACATCGTAGGAACGCGAGCAGAGCGTGATCTCGCCGTCTTCCCAAACGGCGTAACACGCCTCGCAACGTCCGTGTTTGGGCTGTCCAACGCTGCCCGGGTTCACCACGCGCTGCGCGCCGATGTCGAGAAGGAAGGGTACATGCGTGTGTCCCACCAGCAGGATGTCGGCATCCACCCTGGCTGCCTCCTCCGCCCAAAAAACGGACCCTGCCGGTTTGTAGCTGAATAGCGGGTCCGAAGGCGTCGCGTGGCAAAGGAAGAACCGCTTGCCACCGACCTCCCGCCGGGCTGATGAAGGCAGTTGACGCAGGTACGCTTTCTGGTCTTCGCTTAGAACAGACTCTGTGTATTGCTGCATCGTCCGGGACATTGCGCGAAATGCGGGAGAGCACTTTGGATCGGTGCCCCTGCCGACTGCGAAATCGTGGTTCCCCGAGATGACGAGGGTGGCGTTCTTCCGGACGAACTCGACCACCTCGGACGGATCCGGGCCGTAGTTCACAAGGTCACCAAGAACCCATAGTTCGTCGTATGCTCCGGGCACCGATTGAAGTGCTTCCAGGTTCGCGTGAATATCCGAGAGAATCGCGATCCTCACCCCCGCATCTTAGCTCTCACCCTCGCCGCGCCGCCGTTGAATGGCCCGGCCGGCAGGAGTATTTTGGGGCTGGGAGCGCCGGAGTTCGCTGAGTCGCCGTCACCGATGGCCAATGACTCCTACAGTGGTTCGCTGTGGGAGTGTTCGCCAATATCTCCCCTCCAGACCAGATCGCAATTGGACAGGAGGTTCCCTCGATGGATCGTAGCCCAAAGTGGCCGTCTTCCGGCATTGAGATGCCAGAGCGGAAATGGCTGCGTCCTGCGGGGCAGGAGGGCGCGTCCCGATGATCGGGCGGCTCAGCGAGGTGACCGCTCCGGCGCCCATTCTGCCCACCATTAGGGAGGGCCGAGTCGCTGGCGCTCGAGGGCGCATCAGGTTTCTTCCGTTACGAATCGACGCGCTGATGGGATTCGGCCGATGACAAAACCTCAGAGAGGAACACCCGCGCCCGAGATTCTGCGGGAGATGCTCTGCACGGTCGGGAACGTCTGTAGGCGGCGAAAAATTTCGGCACTCGACGACTTCCTCGAAAGCTGCCGCGTCCTCGCAGGAGAGGAGACGCTGAACGTCGCCATCCTCGGGCGATTCAAGGCCGGCAAGCGCAGTTTTCTGAATCACCTGCTGGGCAGGCCGCTATTGCCGGTGGGAGTCGTCCCGGTGACCTCGGTCATCACTGAGATCCGGTGGGGAGCGGTTGAGCGAACGGAGGTTCTTCACAACGATGGCCGGGCGGAAATTATCCCGGCAGAGCGAATCAATGACTCTGTTGCGGAGGGCGAGAATCCGGAAAACGTCAAACAGGTGGACCGGGTACGCGTCGAGCTTCCCTCGATGGACCGCTATCGCGGCATTCGGTTTGTCGATACGCCCGGTCTTGAAAGCGTCTTTGAGCACAACACGGAAGCGTCACTCGACTGGCTCCCGAATGCAGGGCTGGCTCTGGTCGCGGTGGGCGTCGATCCTCCCCTCTCGCAACGTGATCTGGAACTCATCCGTCGCCTGCAGCGCTATACTCCCAACATCTCAATCCTGCTCACCAAGGTGGACATTCTGGGCGAGCAGGAGCGTTCTGAAGTTCGGGAGTTCATTGAAACGCAGTTGGAGCGCAGCGGGAGCCAGTCGGTTCCGGTCTTCCCGTTTTCTGTGCGCCCCGGCTTTGCAAGCCTCCGCGAGGAACTGGATCAGAGGCTTCTGCTCCGAACGCGTGCCGACCTGAGCGATCAGCAACGGGCAATCCTGGTTCACAAGCTGGATTCACTTCTGGGTGAATGCCGCGAGGATTGAAATCGTGGGCGGAATGCCGATCACCCCCGTTCACTATTGGACCTTCCAGCGGAAGTGCCTCCGCACCACGCTACCGGCCAACGCCATCGGGATGACCCAGGACAGGAGTTCCCAATTCTGATCGAAGATCTTGCCGATACATATTCCATCTCGGTCGTCCGAGGTGCGACACCGAGGGTTTCCAGCGTTCAGACTGTGAAACCGGCGTCCTGTGGCGTCCGTCGGCGGCCAAATCGTGTTACGCTAAGTCTTGTGTTTCTGGTGGTTTTGCCTGTAAGTCATTGATATTTATTAAATGGCATGGAGGAGGTCAAGGGTTCGAATCCCTTCATGTCCACCAATACCTTCAGTCGTTTGCGCTCATCGCATCCTGGGAAATTGATAAATTATTGAGGAGTGCCAAATCAGTTCTCATGCCTGAAAGCAGCGAATCCGAGATCTGTCTCGCTTGCGGATTCTGTTGCGACGGAACACTCTTCAGCCGGGTAATGGCGGGACCCGGTGAAACTGCCGAGTCTTTCATCGCCATCGGCCTCACACCCATCGATGCTTCTCACGGCGGAAAAGGCGGGTTCCGGCAGCCGTGCCCGCAGTTCACCGGGCTTTGCTCCATTTACGCCTCGCGGCCTTCGGCGTGCCGATCGTTTCAGTGCCGCCTTCTACGATCCGTAAAACGAGGAAAGTACACCGTGACCGAAGCCCTGCAAATTGTGCGCGAGACAAACGCACTGCGCGACGCACTGCTGCCCGTCCTTGATACGCTGCATGCAGATGCACTGGCGGCGGGCGCCGCTGACGAAGGGGGTCGCAGATTGGTGGCCCGTCTTAGGACGGTGATACCCTTGCTGGTCCGCCCGGAAGCGGCGCAGTTCCGTGAAAAATACGGGAAACTTCTGCTTACCGTCTTCCATTTAGCTTCCCGTCTTACCAATGATTTCCTGCCCAAGTCCCAAACTGGAGAAACTGACGCCGTGAAGTCCCGGAGTCCGGGCGGAGTCCAGCCCTGATGAGGATTCGCGGCTCAGGTTTTCCGATGAAATAGTCTCTACAGACGGAGAAAATTCCGGGATACCACGGTGGATTGATGGATGTTCTGAGACCTGAATACTCGGAGCAAAACGGCTGAACGAAACGCCCCATCCACGCAAAATCTCCCAGGGACTCTAACGCAGTTGTAGGCAACGGACGCCAATTCGACTCCGACCCTGGTGATGAGTCGCTCTGAATCGCGATGTTCGCGGACGGTTTCCTTAAGACGCTCAATCGCCTGCATGGCTGCACATTGCGTTCCGCTGAAAAGGAAGTGCAGCCTGTCCACCTTGACGCATCCGACGTGACGTGGTCGAACGGCGCGGATTGTGCCTGGATGGTCGGCCTGAATCGGTCAAGTCCAAGTGGGCACCTGTGTGGAGTTCTCATGCTGAGCGTGGGCGGCTCGCTCACGAAGAAACGCGGACTGACCATTATCAGCGAGAAGGTTGGCGACCAGCGACGGTATTCCATCAAGCCCTGATCCGCTTGAGGCTGATTCCTCCCGGGGCGCCGCTCACAGACCTACGACAATCGTTGGCGAGAACAAGCCATTCAGAATCATTAAATTAAGCGCTTCGGCCTCAACGCGGAAAGCGAATCCCTTCCTGATTTTGCAACGCGACGTCGCCGAGGAACAGATTCTTCGCGGATGGTTTTCTGTGGTCCGAACATTCGCATCAGGAGTGGCTGTGGAGCTATGATGGTTCTTTATCGAGAGGTAGTGGCATGAGCGGACCAATTCCCGAATCGGTCGATATCGGCGATTCGGTCATCTTTCAGGAACTTCATGACGAAGTTGTTCTCCTGAATTTGACCCAGCATGAATATTATGGCCTTGACAGCGTCGGGGCGGAGATGTGGCAATTGCTCCTGAAGCATCGGAATGTGGCAGAGGCCGCGAAATCCATTCAGGGCATATACGATGTCGACGAGCAGACTGCCCGCAGGGATATCGAAGCGCTCGTGGAACAGCTTGTGGCCGCGGGATTGTTGAAGGAGGCAGCGGCTGGCAATTAGCGGCTGATGCGCGCTCTGGTTTATGGGATGCCCTCCAGCGGGGCGTCGTTGTTTACCTGTCTCCTGGCACAGTCGCCGGGTTCTGTAGCGGTCGTCGACCACTACGGTCTTGCGCCCTCGTTGCAGATCGATTTTCCAGTCATCCTGAAAGTCACGATCAGTTGTGAGGTCAGCTTTGAAGACCATTGCAGGGTCTTCAAGCCGGATCGGCGCATTCTTTTTCTTCGTAATCCCTATGACACCTACCAGAGCCTCAGCGCCAAGCATTACAAGGACCTTAGGGGAACCGTTCTGGAAAAGCTGCGGGTACTCAATCACGCGTTTGCCCGCCGTTCCGGGTTGTTCGATATCGTCGTCACCTACGAGGACCTGATCCGGGACCCGGAACACGTCCTTGCCCTTCTGCGGGCGGCCGGCTTCGAACTTTCGAGCGAAGCCCTGCGTTTTCCGCGCACCCCTCAGCAGATCGCCCGGTTCGCGATCGAGAACTCCGATTGGTGCCGGAACAACTACCTGGAGAGATTCGGATTCGGGAATATACATTTCATGGAATGGGGGACCCTCAAGGAGATCCGCTACCCGCGCCTTTCCGAAGACGACCGAGTCGCGGTTTGCGCGGCCTGTCCGCAAGTAGACGCGTACTATTCTGCGTTGCGTAACCGGGATCTCGCTCAACCGATTTTCATTGAATCGAAAACATCTGAATAGCCAAGATTCTCAAAGTCCCAAGCGAACTGTCTGCGCACCAGGGCGGCAGAATCCGGGCTGTAATACTCGCTGAAATGTTCGTTTCGAATCCTGTAACCGCTCTTGTACCGGCCGAGGCGTTCCGGCTGCCAGGCGATCGCCAGGTGTTGGCACACCTGCTCGATGATCGGCGTGGAGAGTCTCGAAGCGAACAAAGCAGTCCAACGCCATCTCACCGTCGATCGTATAGACCGACCGATCGAGCGGGAGGGAGGCGAGCCTGATCCACTCCCCGAATGTCTGCCGGACCGCGGCAAAATCCGCCGCCTCCATGATGGCCTTCACGGGTGGAGTCAGATTAAACCAGAAGAATGAGACGATCCTGTCATACGGATTTCGCACGACGCAAAACTTGTAGTATTCCCGCCACAACGCTTCCCCGATAAGTTTACGGATCCGGCTGGCTGGCGCGTGGTTGTACCAGACGGGATGGTCTTGTTTGCCCCGAGACCCGACCACACCCCAATGCGAGGACTCCGCATCGCGGAAGTGCATGACTTCCGTTTGTCTTGCCGGGTCTGTGCAGTAGGGTTCAAAATAGATCTCCACGGATGTTCCACCCGTTTTTATCGTTTTCAAATAAATAAACTTATGACGATGACTGATCAGCATCGGGCTCTTCCGAATCAGATTCCCCGGCTCCGCCAGAGTTCGGTCATGCCGGGTCGCGTTGCCGCAATGGTATCCTCCGTCTTTGAAGGCCCCTTTTCTGACGGAATCGCAGATCGCCGAAGAATTTCTGGGCAGACCAGGCCTGATTCCGGTCTCCATCGATCATGCGACGCGTCGGATCCTCTGGCTTGATCTCGACCGCTATCACTGCTATGAAGGATTCTTCTTTCAATCGCTGGCAACTTATACTGCGATGCTCGGGACTCCACCAGTGCGTTTCCTGACCTCAATCGATGTTCTCGGTTCCCTGCAGCTGAATGACAGTCTGCTTCCGGCCGGCTTCATCTTCCATGTCGGCCGCTGCGGATCCACCCTGCTCGCCAAGGTGCTGGCACGGTCCCGGGAGAACATGATGTTCAGTGAGGCCCCTGCGCATAACCAGGTTTGGCAGGTTCTTCCGGAATGCGGCAGTTCCGCCGTCGAAGTCTATCGCAACCTGCTGCTCGCGATGGGCCGGCCTCGTATCGCATCTTACCGATCGCACTTTATCAAGTTTACTTCTTACAACATCGTGAAATTCGGCCTGATCCGAGCAGCATTCCCGGATACGCCTGCAGTCTTCCTGTTTCGCGACCCGGATGCGGTATTGGAATCGTCCGCGCGAGAGGTGCAGCCATGGCTAGGCAGCGATATCGGCTTCGGCCGGACCTGGGACTGCGCGGCATCCGCGCTTGCGGACTTTTGCCAGTTTGCGGTTGCTATCACGGATCGGCAGTTCCGATGCCTGAATTATTCCGGGATCAGCTCTCGAAACCTGCCGGCTATTCTGCGCTTTTTCCGGAGGGACCCGTCGCCGCGGGAAATTGCGCTCATGGAGTCCGAGTTCCTTTGGGATGCGAAGAGCGGCCGTGTCCCACGCCGCTTCGTTCCGAGGGCAGCCGCGACCGGCCATGCGGACTCCTGCCTCCTCGGCCTGTATCGTGAACTAATCGCGCGGTCCCGTTCGGATTGGGAGCAGACAAGCTGTTCCAACTCGCTATGAACGTTGTCTATTACTCCCTGGTTCTGACTTCCGACCCGTCTACCCACCAGAACCAGTGGATTCGCAGCATCGGGAGCCTTCGACGATTCAATAAGACCATCCCGGTCTATTTGTTTCTTTTCAACGAGCCGACCCAGGCGATTCTGGACAGGGCTGATGAGTTCCACGTCACGGTACACTGCCTCGGCGCCTATCGGGACTGCCTGAGAGAGCTGGCTGGCGAGGAAGGCGCGGTCCTCAGTTCGATTCCAACACTTCACAAACTGGTTCCGTTGGGACATCTTGGAACCCCTCTATCGCAGGTCCTGTTTCTCGACTGCGACACTTTTCTCTTCTCGGATGTCGCTACGCTGTTTCCGATATACCAGCAATATCAATGGTACGCGCGCGAAGAGCCCCACTCGAGAAGAAGCCTGTTTCCCGGATACAAACCGTCGCATATCGACGAAGATACTCTATCCCGCATCGCCCTGGAGACCGGAGCGGTCCCGGTTCCACCGTACAACTCAGGCGTAGTTATGTTCAACCACGGCCTGGCCGCGCAACTGTTTGCCTTGCGGAGAGAATTTCTATCGTACGCATGGCGCCTCACTCTGGGCGCCAGTTTGTCGCCCGCGGTCACTTTGGCGCCTGAGTTGAGGAAGGGCCTCGCGGATAGCCCCGTGGACCAGTTCGAAAACCGGATCGAGTATCCTTCGGACGACTACTGGATTGTGGACCAGATTGCTCTTTCGTTGACACTGGGAAGAATACCGGGCTTTTCGCACGGTCAGTTCCGCATGTCGGATGTGCTCCAAAACGGGGAATTCATGATATATCGTTCGTATAAAACAAAATGTACGGTTGCTCACTATTTCAGGGGCAATGAAGAGCTTTTCTTCGAAGATGCGGGTATCGGGAGTATTCCGCCAATTGACGTTGTCTGATTACAGACAAGTCCACAGCTCCGAGCGACGGAAGCGTTGACGTTGTTCCTATTCATGTTATACTTGGCCCAGTACACCATTAGTTACATCCGTGGATAATTCTCGCTGTGAGCGTCGGAGATAAACAAATAATGGATCAAACAACAAACAAGCAGGAAGCTGCAGTCGGTGAACGGGAAGCCTCGCTCAAACCGTATCAATCCCCAACGTTGACGCCCCTCGGGAGTATTCACTCACTGGTGCGGGCAACGTCCGGTGCGGGAAAGGACGGCAGCGGCTTCGCTAACACTCTGTCGTAGTGTTGATCTCAAATCGGCGTGAAGTTAATCTGACGGCTTGGGTCCGAAGATTAGATGGCGCCGTAACTCTTGATGCAAGGTGAGATTGATTTTTCAGATCCGAAGGTGGATCTACGCTCGCACTATGAGCACCCATCTGTTGCCGGTGCTCCGGGTCGATCGCAGTCCTTGGGGCCTGAGGGACCCTACGAAGCGGTAGCTTTTTCTTCCGGACTGAAGCTGGTCGGCGATATCGCCTTCCATAACAGGGCCGATCTTTTGCGGGAACTCCGTGGGGAACAGAACCCCCGCCCTGCGGGTGATGGGGAACTGGCCTTGGCCGCCTACTCAAGATGGGGAGCAAGTTGTCCTCAGTTTCTGTGCGGTGAGTTCGCTTTCGCTGTTTTCGATCGCCGGGAATGGCGTCTTTTTTGCTGCCGCGACCAGATGGGATCGCGGCCCTTTTTTTATTTCCTGCGCCCATCCGG
Organism: Terriglobia bacterium; assembly: GCA_963764845.1. Lineage (GTDB taxonomy): Bacteria > Acidobacteriota > Terriglobia > Bryobacterales > Bryobacteraceae > BOG-234. Next base: position 984,450 of record CAVXUE010000006.1, read on the forward strand.
CATTGTTTTCGCAAGCGATTCCCGCAGGATTCTGGCATCCCCCGACGTGCCCAGACAATTTAACGCGCAAAAACTGGCGGCGTTGGCCTCGCCGGGCGGATTGAAACGTTTTCCCGAGGAGACGTTCCACGCCGGAATCCGTTCGCTTCCGCCCGGCTCCTCGATGATCCTCGACCGGCGCGGTCTTCGTGTGCAGAAGTATTGGTCCCCTGCGGTTCGGGAAGATCTGGTCCCTGCACGGGAAGACGAGGTTTTCGATGCCCTCGGCGATCTGCTCAAACAGGCCGTTGAATCCCGAATTAAGCGTAGCGGGACCACTGCTGCGCTGTTAAGCGGGGGACTAGACTCATCGGCGATTGTCAGCCTTGCGGGGCGATATTTGGGAGCGAGCAATCGAACACTGACCGCCGTCGCCGGCATCATAGCTGACGAGCGGAAGCCGGAAGTTCAGGACGAACGCGAATACATCGACGAATTCCGGGGCTATCCGGGCGTTCGTATAAAATATGTGAGCGCTCCGGGCCGGGGGCCGTTCGATTCGATAGAAGATCCGGCGCGCTTTGAATCGACGTTCCTGGTTACCTCCCGGTCTTATCTTTGGGAGGCGCTCCAAGCAAGCGCTCTTGAGCACGGCGCGGATCTTTTGCTGGAGGGGGATGGAGGTGAGTACGGACCCACCAACTGGGGTGTACCCTTCTACGCCGAGCTGGCTGTCACTGGCAGATGGCTCACCCTCATGAGGGAAATGAAGGCTTTCCGGCGCGTTCGAGAACGCTCTCCTGTGCGGGAACTGGCCCGGCAGTTTTGGCATCTCGCCCGCCCTCGCGGCGGTTTCCGTCCCTTCGTGCTGCTTCAAGCGGATTTTGTCAGGTCCGCCAACCTGAGCTCGGAGATGCGAACAGGCAAGCCCCGATGGCCCAATCAGCGGCTACAGCAACTGGCGGAGCTGAATAGCTGGCTCGCCAGGGATACGATCCGTTTGGATACGATGCAACGGGGTCCGCTGCGTTGCAGCAATCCTCTGATGGATCAGCGGGTACTGGAGTTTTGCCTCGCGGTCCCAGCGAGGTTCAAAGTCAGAAATGGATATCCTCGCTATCTGATACGAATGGCGCTCGATGGAATTCTTCCTCGCCGGATTCAGTGGCGAACCACCAAGTCGCCGTTCTCACCCGACTACTTCAGCCGCTATAACAGCCAACTGAAAAGGGCCCGGCAGTTCGTCGCGGATATCGGAATCGGCGACCCGATCCGCTCGATTGTCGATCTCGATGCGCTGAATCGGTTGCTGCAGCGCCCGGCGGTGCTCGCTCGGGATAACGAGGCAATGGTTCAGATACCCACGACGATCTACCTGATCTGCTTTCTGCGTCAATTTGCGGAGTTCCGGCCCTGACGAAAATGTTCCGCTATAGCGGATACTCGCTGGTTATCAGCTCGGAACTGGCTCTCCCCGAATTGCCGGAGGCGGAGGGAGAACCCGATGTATTCATCCGTCTGGGCAAAATTCCGCGGGTCGTGCGCGAAGCTTGTGTAAACGATGAACTGGCATACCACAACCTGACGGGTGCCTATCACATTATGAACGGCCGCGAGATCGTTGTGGACCCGCTCCCCGATGTAAACCCCGATGCCTTGCGCGTCGTGCTGCTCGGCAGAGTGATGGCGTATCTCTTGAGGCAGCGCGGGTGGCTGTCGCTCCACGCGAGCGGCGTGGCCGTAGGGTCATTCGGCGTGCTTTTCCTCGGTGCATCCGGATCCGGCAAGTCGACCACCGCAGCTGCCTTTTACCGCCGCGGCCACCAGGTGATCACCGATGATGTCGCCGCCGTTCGAGTTTCTGGCGGCAAGTGCATTGCGCTCCCGGCGCGCCCGCGCCTTCGGCTGCATTCCGACTCGCGGTCGGTAATGGAAGACGAGGCGTCCTCCGGGGTATTACACTTTGACAAGTATCTTTTCGGCGTTGCGAGCGGCCCGTCACCGGAAACCATCCGGATTCAACGCATTTATGTGCTGGCGGATGGAGACGAGGTCGGGGCACAGACGATTCCTGCCGCTCCGTCAGTCAGGCTTCTCAGCGCTCACTCTTTCTTCAGACGTCGCACGATGGATCTGGCTTCGCTCCACGCTCATCTGCACGATTGCGCGGCCGTGACAGGCGCCGTATCAGTCAGACGGCTGGTTCGGCCCAGATTGCTGAATCAACTCCCCGCTGTGATCGAATTCGTGGAGAAGGATCTGACGTCCCATGAGTGATATCTTCCCGCGCCTGATTTCCCCAGTCGATCCGCGGTTTTTTTTTGAGCGGCACTGGGCTAGACAATACCTCCTTGTTCCACATCCCAGCGGCCACTATGACGATTGGCTGACTCTCCAGGACATTGACCTCCTTCTTCAATCAGAGGACTTTCCGGCCGCGTTTTGCAACGTGATTTCGGGAGGAGTTCCCCTGCCCATCGAAGATTGGTCGCGAACGTCCACCTCCGCGCGCGGTAGCCTTCGGACGGTGGATCCCGAACGTGTGCTCCAGTCTTACCTGAACGGCGCGACCGTGATTCTGAATGGTGTGCAGCGCACAATTCCACCACTTTCCCGGGCTTGCCGGCTGTTGACCCGCGAACTGGGCATCCATGCCTGGACGAATGTGTATATCTCGCCTCCGGGTTCGACGGGATTCGCCCGCCATCGTGACGACCATGAAGTGTTCGTCCTGCAGATCTTCGGCGCCAAGTTGTGGAATGTTTATCCGGATCCGGGAGATCCGGTGGAACTTCAACTGAAGCCGGGATCTATGCTCTACTTGCCGCGTTATGTGGCTCATGAGGCGCGCTCCGGCAATACCTGTTCCATCCATGTCACGCTCGGTCTGAAACCCACATACACGTTCGATCTGATCGAGGTACTGGCGGCGGCGGCGAAACGGCATCCGGCCTTCCAGCAACCCGCTCCCCGTGCGCTCTCAACCGCGGCAGCGATGGATGATTTTGAGGCTGAGCTCGCGGGCAAACTCGTTTCGCTGCTGCGCGAAACGACGATCGCCGGATTGCTGGAAATGCGCGTCCATGCGCTCAGCGAAAATCAAGGCAGGGGATGGCCCGGCAGGTTTGCGGATATCGTGCATCTGCACGATATCTCACCCCGGACGATTGTTCGTACCCGCGCCGGAATTCTATTCGCTATAAAGGAAGAAGGCGCATCAATCGCAGTGAGCTTTGCCGGCAAGCAGGTGAGCATCCCGTCCTTTCTCGCTGCCTGCCTGCGGCAAATTACGGGCGAGGCGCCTTTTGCAATCGAGGAACTCTCCGGCCTGATCTCGACCGAGGGAAAGGTGGATCTGGTACGATCGTTCCTTCGGACAGGCCTTCTGGAAATCGTGGAAATCTGATTGAGTGCGTAGTACAGCCGCTCCTCTCAGAACGGCTGCCGAAAAAGGTTAGGAAGTCAGGCTTTCCGCATGCGCCGCAGCTTGAAGAACCCAACGAGGGAAAGTCCGACAAGGAGCAGCGTGACAGTACCCGGCTCCGGGGTAGCCGCCAGAGTGGAATCCACGGTGACAGCCGAGAGTATCGATTTCTCTGCGAGCCCGGTAACGCCGTCATTGCTTGTGATCGTGATGGAATTCAGCCAGCCGTTGAGAAAACTACTGCCCAAGGTGATAGCCTGCGCATCCAGCCAATAGTTGTTTGCCAGCAAGTCGGTAGTCGTGAAAGCGTTGTTAAAAACCTTGATGGATACTCCTTCGGAGACGTTCGTGGCATTATAGCTGCCGTCAATTCCCATGGATTGGGCGGTTTCGCTGCTGTCGCCGCTGCAATTCGAACCCAAAGTGGCTGTACCGATGTTCGCGACATCACAGGGGGTAGGATTGTTCGTCACACCCGACGAAGCGATGGACCGATAATCTACGCCCGCCGTCAGATCGATCGTTTCTGTGATCGGAGTGATTCCGTTGTTTTGGAATCCGTTGAGTGTCAGGACGATTCCCTGGGTGCCCGCAGTGGCATACCAATCGTTCAGCATCGTCCAGATTTTATCGACGTCATCGATTCCCGAGGTATTGCTGATACCGCTGTAATTGCCCACATCGATCGTTTTTGATACAGCGCCAGCGGCAGACCCGGGTGCCCAGACATTGTTTGCTGAGTTGTCGTTGGCACCACCGGAAGCGATGTCGAAAGGCACTTGGGCGCTGTTGAAAAGAACGTTGCTAAAGGAAGTCGGGAGCCCGGAGGGCGGATTCTGGGTAGCTGCGTTGGTATTGGAACATCCATTTTGGGAGTTGCAGGGGAGATACCCTTGGGTCGACAGATTCTTGTTGAGTATGGTCGCGCCGCCAGGCCCCGCAGTCGCCAGGTTAACCGGTATCGGCCCGGCATAAACATCGACCGCCGCAACAACCGACAAAGTTAAAACAATCAGGAAACCCTTCATAATTCACATCCTCCGTTATCACCCGTGCAAGCTTGAATCCCGCTCCGCTATCCGGTACTGACATGACAATAGTAACCGGCCAGGACGCCGTACACAAGAGAAAATGAAGTTTCGCGGAAGATTATGTTCTAGTACCATAACCCCAACGCTCACCGAGGAAAGATATAACTACAAACATAGTTTATGCCAGGGCCGTGTTAGCTCGGAAAGGGGCTGGCCTCCATTCACGGCCGTTTGCGGCTAAGTAGCTGAAAAAATTAAGGTAAATTACGGTATAATCCGCGATGAGGTCCGGAACTCCATTGAAAGTGATTCCGAAATCTGAAGGAATCCAGGGTTCCAGCGCGATTCGGCCGCCACAGCAGCAGCAACGTTGCCGTTGCCGGGACCACCAGTTCGGCAAACTTTCCGGTGACCGCCGGCACCTTTCAGACTACGTTTTGCTCGCACCATTGTTTACCCTCTCAAATCGTGCCAGGACGGACCAGATGTCACTCGGAACGGAGAGCCAGACACGCTGTCGCTCACAGCCCCCAGTCTCAAAGCGAAAATCCTGAACGTTCAGCGGACCTATCCTTGTGGACAAGGTGGACAAGACCGGGCTGCCGAGCACATATACGTTCCAGTTGGACTGGACGCCGGATATAGGCGAGGGAGGATCTCCTGGGCTGGCACGCCCAGATGTTGCGCCACCTGATTCCAATGGGCCTTCGCTCTTTGCGGCCCTTCAGGAACAGGTCGGGCTACGGCTGCAATCGACGAAGGGTGCGGTCGAGAGTCTGGTGATAGAGGAAGACGGCGTTCCCTACCTGACCGCTTCTACGGATTCCACGGATTTCCCTGTTCAGAACCCTTTGCAGAGCGCGAACGCCGGAGGGATGGACGCGTTCGTCGTCAAATTAAACAGCACCCTGTCCGCGTTGACATTCGGGACATACCTCGGTGGATCGAGTAATGACGGTGGCAATGCCATCGCCGCCGATTTTGAGACCTCCATCATCGTGGCGGGTCAGACGAGTTCCGCGGACTTCCCCACCGCGGCCAGCCTTCAGCGTTACCTGTCGGAAGGGCTTTCCTCTTTCATAACCAAAATCGCACCGAACTTCATGACAGGTGTGTCCCATGGACTGGCGGGTCAGCAGGGTCATCACCGTTGATCCGTGGTACATCGCGACGGATGTTCAAACGACCGATTTCGGTATCTCCACGGACCTTCCGATAGTTGGAGACTGGACCGGAACCGGCCGAAAAAGAATCGGCCTCTTCCGGAACGGAACCTGGATCCTCGATATCGATGGCAACGGCATCATTGACCCGGCGGACCAAACCGTCCTGTTCGGACAAGCAGGTGACATACCTGTTGTCGGCGACTGGCTCGGTACCGGCCACATGGCGCTGGGCCTTTTCAGGTCGGGGAGTTTCATTCTGGATCTGAACGGACATCTGAGCGGAATACCAACCGGCCTGAGTGACGCCACCTTCCCGTTCGGACAGCCAGGAGACATTCGGTTGTTGCGGACTGTGGCGGGTCCGGCACATCCAAGGTGGGGGTCTTTCTGAATGGTCTCTGGACCGTTGACTATACGGGCGGCCGGGCGATGAACGGATCCAATCGAAGTTATACGTACGGCCAAGCCGGAGATCGGCCCGTGGTCGGCGACTGGGATAGCTCCGGCCATCCGTCGAAAATCGGCATTTACCGGAACGGGCTCTGGGTGCTGAACTACACCGGCAGCAATACCTGGGTGACGCCCTACGTGACCGAGCTGGCGTTCGGTTTTGGGCTTTCCGGATATATCCCGCTGATATTCTAGTGGGCAAATGCGGAGGCTGCGCCTTTTCCTGTTGCTGTCTCCAGCGGAACGCCGGCTCACGATCGAAGCGTTGCTGTTGCCGATCGCCGTCTCGCTCGGCTTTCGCCTGGTTGGAGTACCTCGCAGCCAGGGGTGGCTCAGGCGCTGGGCGCTCGCCTCGAAAGCACACGGCGAGCCTGCCGAAGCCAGCGTCAATATCCGGATGGCTCGCCGGGCCCAAACACGGGTTTTGCGCCTGACTGGTATCGGCGGCACCTGCCTGGTGCGGTCGCTGGCACTCTGGGCCATGCTCCTTCGAAGGGGAATCGAGGTGAACCTGCGTGTCGGTTTTCGCAGACACGAGGGAAAGATCGAAGGCCACGCCTGGGTCGAGTACGGCGACGCTCCGATCAACGAAGCCGAAAGCAAAATCAGGACCTATACCATTTACGAGCAGCCCGTTCGTTTCGACTTGTTCCGCCCTGTGTAGACCAGGTATAGACTGAAGTAATCACGCACCGCCGGAACGCCGTCGACGATCTCTTTGAACTCGTCCGGGCTGAGTAATCCGCGCTTCTCGATATCCTTGTCCTTAACCTGCTTTGAGAATCTCGGCGATGGCTTCATCGTCCGTGCCCGTGATCCCCGTCTGTTCCCGTGGCTAATGCCTGGCTGTCATCTGATTCCGGGCCGTCGATAGTGTACCGATCATTACCACATACATAGTCGAATAAGCCCGCCTAAAGGTTTCCTCAGCGAGTGCCGATCAGCCATTCGTGACCACTAATTGCACGTTGACCGTAAACCGCTCAGCGGCGATCATCGGCTTTTGCCTCTACTATGGGGTGTCTGCGTATGGAGCGGTACATCCTGCCGGGCCACAGATGCCTTTTGCGTTTGTCGAAAATGCCGGTCAAGCGAATCGACAGGTCCGCTACGTCGGCAGTGGGCCGGAGTTCGGGGCGTTATTCGAAGACCGCGCCCTGACCCTTGAACACGGCCGGACGGCGGTGAGAGTCTCATTTGAGAACGGATCGTCGGGCAGACCGGTTGCGGAACGCCCGATCGGCGCGACAGCGAACTACATTCACGGTAACGATGTTCGCCACTGGCATACGGGCTTGCCCCTTTTCGGCGCGCTGCGTTACGCCGGCATATGGCCGGGGATCGATCTGCTTTATGAGACGGAGCGGAACCGGGTTGAAGCGGTGTACACCGTTGCTCCCGGTGCGGACGTTGGAAGCATTCTGTTGCGTTTTAGCGCCGACGCCGACTTGCGGGATGACGGCACACTGCGCATTCGGGCGGGCGACGGTGATTTCGTCGAGGACAAACCGGTTCTCTATCAATTCGTGCGAGGCGAACGCACGAGAGTGGAGGGGGGATTTCGGAAGAGCGCCAACGGTCTGGTCGGTTTTTGGGCTGCCCACTACGACCATGGCCAGCCTCTTGTAATCGATCCCACTATACTCTTCAGCGGTTATTTTGGCGGATCTGCGGAGGACGACATTTTGGCGATCGCGATCGACCCAAACAACAATGTCGTCGTCGCCGGGTGGACCAGTTCGGGTAATCTGGCCACAACCGGCGCGGCTCAGACGATATACGGCGGCAGCGTTGACGCGTTTGTTGCCAGCTTCGCACCCAATGGCGGAGCGCTGAACTACTGCACCTATATCGGTGGATCGGGAGAGGATCAGGCGACAGGCATCGCTGTGGATAGTGTGGGCGATGTCTACATCACCGGATGGACCGCCTCCTTCAACTTTCCGGTCGTGGGCGGAATACAGCGTCATCTGAGCGGAACGCGCGACGCCTTTGTAACGAAGATGAGCTCTTCCGGCAGCGAGTTAATCTACAGCACCTACCTGGGTGGTTCAGGGGTTGATTCAGGGTATGGAATCGGCGTCAGCACCTCAAACTCGGCAGTTGTCGTCGGCGATACGACCTCGACAAACCTCCCAACCGTCGGCGCAATCCAGCCGAAGCCGGGAGGCGGGCAGGACGCGTTCGTGGCCACGCTGAACCCGGCCGGGAACGGGCTGTCGATGCTGACTTATCTGGGAGGCAGCGGTCTCGACCACGGGAGCTGCGTTCACGTTGGGCCGCAAGGTGGGATTCTGATCGGCGGCTACACGAGGTCCACCAATTTTCCGACCCTGCAGCCATTCCACCCGAAACTCCTTGGGGGCCAGGATGGCTTCGTTGCGAAGCTGTCGCCCACTGGAACAGTACTGAGGTTCAGCACGTATCTGAGTGGCTCAGGCGGCTCCGTTGCAGCCCCCGAGCAGGTGAACTCGATCACGGTCGACCCGAACTCTGACGTTGTCGTTGCCGGGACGACCAGTTCCCCTGATTTTCCCGTCACCCCGGGTGCTTTTCAAACCACGTTCGGCGGACAAACCGACGGTTTCATTTCCGTTTTCAGCCTGTCGGGGCAGTTACTCCAGTCGACTTTCCTCGGCGGCTCTCTGAGCGACTCGATCACCGCCCTGACGGTCGATTTTTATGGCAATGTATTCGTGACCGGTGCGACGGACTCGCAGGACTTCCCGGTCAAGCTCCCGCTGCAGAGCGCAAACGCCGGCGCGATGGATGCATTCGTCGCCAAGATGAACACCACCCTGTCCGCACTGACATTTGGAACGTATCTCGGCGGGACGGGCAACGACGGCGTCAACGCAATCGCCGTCGATTTCGAGACCTCGATCATGGTCGCGGGGCAGACAAGCTCCGGAAATTTTCCGGCCGCCGGAAGCCTGCAGCCCTATCCAACAGAGGTGCTGTCGTCCTTCATAACCAAAATCGCACCCAATTTCACGATAGGGGTCGCGTACGGCCAGCAGAGTGGACTGACCATAGCAACCGATATTTGGCACATCGCGTCGGTCGGGCAATCAACCGTTTTCGGAGCCTCGACCGATCGGCCGATCGTGGGTGACTGGGACGGCTCCGGCGTCCAAAGAATAGGGATCTTCCGTAACGGAACGTGGATTCTGGATATCAACGGAAACGGCATTATCGATACGGGAGACAAAACGGTCCTGTTCGGGCAGGCCGGGGACGTTCCCGTGGTAGGCGATTGGCTCGGCACCGGCAGCATTACCCTTGGCCTTTTCAGGCAGGGTACATTTATACTCGATCTGAGCGGCCACCTCACCGGTGTGCCGACGGGCCAAAGCGACGCCAGTTTCCCCTTCGGTCAGGCAGGCGACATACCCGTCGCCGCTGACTGGAATCATTCAGGGACAATGAAAGTGGGGATCTTCCGCAACGGCTTGTGGCTGGTGGATTACACCGGCGGCCGCGTCTATGCCAGCGCGACCGCCTACACCTATGGGCAGGCCGGCGACTTGCCTGCAGTAGGAGACTGGGACAGCTCAGGGTACCCGTCGAAAATCGGAATCTACCGGAACGGGCTCTGGGTGCTGAACTACAGTGGCAGCAATACTTGGGTTACGCCCTACTTGACAGAAATGGTAGTGGGCTTCGGGTTCCCGGGTTATACTCCGCTGGTTTTCTGAGTGGTGGGGCGGGGCGGGCTACTTCCGCATGGCCAGAACGCCGTCGACGATCTCTTCGAACTCCGTGTGATCGCCTTGAAATCCTGTTCCGAGACCGCAGGCATCCCGGCTTCCGTTCCACGCCAACCTCGTCGAGCTTTTCCGCGATGGCGATTTTGTCCGAGACGCTGAACACAACGCCCGGCGTCGGTTCGCCGTCGCGCGGCGTTGCGTCGTGAATGCTCACATGCTCCGGAAGGCTGATTCGGGCCGTCGATGGTGTATCCTACCCCGTTGATGTCTCTTCTGACGATCTGCCAGTGGCTGGAGCACTCGGCGCTCGGGATGGGCATACGCGATTCCGACTGGATTTTCTACTTCATCGAATCGCTGCACGTTTTCGGCATCATCCTCATGGTTGGAACCGTCGCCACGGTGGATCTGCGGCTGCTCGGCCGGGGAATTCTGAACGACCGGCCGGTGTCTCAGGTCGCCGGACAGTTCCTTCCGTGGACCTGGACCGGTTTCGCCATTCAGTTCGTGACCGGATCGCTTCTGCTTATCTCCGAAGCTGCGACAAAGCTTTACGTGAGCCCGTCCTTCTGGATCAAGATGGCTCTGATCTTTCTCGCCGGGGTCAATATGACCATCTTTCATTTCACCGTGTATCGCAAGGTGAGCAAATGGGACAACACACCGACAGCGCCCCGGGGCGCGAGAGTTGCCGCCTGCGTTTCGCTCACGATATGGGCCGGCGTCGTCTTCGCGGGGCGGGGAATCGCGTATTACTGAATGACCTTTCTCGGCTTCTGCCAGTGGATCGAAAGATCGCCCCTGGGCGCGGGCGTCCGCGACTCGGTCTGGATCTTCCCGGTCGTCGAGTCGATCCATATCCTGGGCATCGTTCTGCTCTTTTTCACCGCGGCTCTGGTCGATCTTCGTGTTCTCGGAACGGGATTTCTCCGGCGCCGGTCTCTCGCCGAGGTCGCGGTGGGGCTTCTGCCGTGGATGTGGCGCGCTGTCGTGCTCGTGATTGCGACCGGCATTCTGCTGTTCTCTTCGGAAGCGGCTTCGAAGTGTTACGAGAGCAAGGCGTTTTACGTCAAAATGGCCCTGATTGTCATAGCGGTGGCGAACGCGGCTTTCTCCGGGATGGCGATCACATACCGCGCCACACACGAGGGCGCAGGCTACGGCCCGTATGAAAACGATGGCGGTGATTTCACTGGTCGCGTGGGCCGGCGCGGTGTTCGCGGGACGGGCCATCGCCTACTTTTGATATGATGACGAACCATATGAGACCGCAGTTATTGGTTGTGGCATTGGCGCTGGTGCTGGTTCCAGGCAAACCGCTGCTCGCGCATCACTCGACGGCGATGTACGACATGGCGAGTCCCGTCACCGTCACCGGAGTGGTGACGCGTTTCGAGTGGACCAATCCCCACGCCTTTATCTATCTCGATGTGAAGGACGACAAGGGAAACGTGGAAGAGTGGTCGATCGAGATGATGAGCCTGAACCACCTGAAGTCTTACGGCTGGGCGCGCGATCTGGTGAAACCGGGTGACGTGATCAGCTGCACCGGTGGACGCGCCAAGAGCGGTCTGCCCACCATGCTCAGTTCCCTGATGAAGCTGGCCGATGGCCGAATGATCAAGTCCTGATTAAAATCGCGATGATTGCCATAACTTTAGTCTTCGCCGCCGCGGCCTTGGCACAGGTGGCGCCAGGCGGCGCGCCCGCATATCAGCAGGCAGCCACGCTGCCGGCGCGGATCATCAGCTTCACCGCCGAGCCTGCATCGATCAAGCCCGGCCAGACGGTTACGCTGCGCTGGGCCGCCGAAAACCCGCAGGCGATTACGATCGACCAGGGAGTCGGCGTGGTGCGGCCCCGCGGCGATCTTCGATTAACGCCGAAGGCGACCACCACCTATGTCCTTAGCGTGCGCGGACCCAATGGCGCCTTGACGAAGGACGTAACGGTCACAGTCGAAGGCACTGTGCCGGTGGGGAAGAGCCAGATCGAAACGAGCAGGAAGGACGCTCCGCGCGCTGCCGATGGCAAACCCGATCTTACCGGTGTCTACAACGCATCGTTCGGGGGAGGCCGGGGCCGCGGCGCGGCCGCGGCCCCGCCGCCGGCCGATGGCATCGCCAGAACACCGACGGTAAAACCCGGCAACGAGAAGTTCAAAGTCGTCCGCGGGCCCGAAGATGCCGGCCTGACTTCGGACTGCATGCCGCTCGGGGTGCCCGGGTCGTTCAACGTGCCCTATCCGTTTCAGATCATCCAGGCGCCGAATTTCATCACGATTTTCTACGAATATCCCGAACACATTCCGCATTATCCCGACGGACGGACGTCCGCATCCGGCTGATCCCGATCCGACATGGATGGGCAACTCCGTCGGCCATTGGGAAGGCGACACTCTGGTGGTCGACACCATCGGTTTCAACGAAAAGACCGAGGTCGACGGTTATCACCACACCGAAGCGCTGCACACGGTGGAGCGCTTCCGGCGTCCCGATCTGGCGAGCGTACAGTACGAAGTAACGATCGAAGACCCGAATGTGTTCGTGCGTCCATGGACCGAAAACCGGACCTTCGCACTGCATCCAGAACTCGAAAAAATCGACGAATTCGTCTGCGAAAACAATCGCGACTACAGCAGAATGTTCAAGAAGTAGTCGGCGCCCGGAACCCGGAATCCAGCCGTTCAACCGGGAAGGCTGCAACGGTAGACTGGGATAACATGCCTGCCTCCAGATCGCCCCGGGACACGCGTTTGAAGAGCCCGCCTCCGCAGGGCGGCATGCGGCTCACGCGCCAGCGCAAGATCCTGCTCGATCTGATCGACAAAACCGGGCAGCATCTGGACGCCGAGCGTCTCTTTCAGCTGGCTAAGGAGAAGGACCCGAAGCTGAATCGCGTCACTGTCTACCGGACGCTCAAGCTGCTCAAGGAAGGCGGCCTCGTCGACGAGCTCGACCTCATGCATCAGGCCGGCGAGCAGCACTACTACGAAACCCGGCGGAAGCAGGAACACGCGCATGTGATCTGTCTTGGCTGCGGCAAAGTTGAGGAGTTCTTCGGAGAACCTCTGCAAAGGTTGCGCAAACAGATCGAAGCGCACTTCGGGTTTCAGATCGTGCTCGCGCGAACGGAAGTGGGCGGTTACTGTCCGCATTGCCAGACACTGCGCGCGCAGGAATTGGAACGCGCCGCGAGCGCGACGCGCCTCTCATGACGCCGGGCCTGACAATGGCCCCGGAAGCCACGCCCACGCTCGTCGTGATTGATCCGAACGGCCGGCGCGCCCGCGTGCCGCTGAATTCGTTCCCCTTCAGGATGGGACGCGCGCCCGACAATAACCTGATCCTGCGCGACAGCCGCGTGTCCCGCAATCACGCGCAGATCGCGCATATAGACGGCCGCTTCGTCATCGAGGATCTCGAGAGCAGACACGGCATCTGGGTCAACGGGCAGCGGGTCCGGAAGTCGAGGGTCATCGAGGGTTTCGAGCACATCGAGTTCGGGGTTCCCGACGGGTATCAGGTTCATTTCACGCGCGGCGGAGAGGAACTGCAGCGTCTGATGAACATGCCCGTTGCAACGGAGACCGGACGCACGGGCGCCACGAACCTCGAGAAGCTCCGCGCCGTTCTCGAAGTGGGCCGGTCGCTGCAGAGTTCGTTCTCGACGGATGATGTTCTGAATACGGTTGTCGACGCCACTCTGGCGGTCACCGGCGCGGAGCGCGGGTTTTTGCTGCTGTTCGATGACGCGCACGAATTGCAGGTGCGCAGCGCGCGCGGTAGCGGCGGCGACCTTCCGGCGGACGATCTCCGCGTGCCCCGGCGCTTGATCCAGCAGGCGCTTGAGAGCCGCAAGGATCTCTTTTCGATGTCGTTCGATCCCGCCGCCGCGGACGGGCACTCGCCGGGCAACACGATCTCGGATCTCGAGCTGCGCAGCGTGGCCTGCGTGCCGCTGGTGCGCGTGAATCTCAGCGGATCGAGCGCGACTGAGATGCTCCCGGTCGCGAAAGCCAACGCGGGCGTGCTCTATATGGATTCGCGGGTGATGACCGTCGATCTGGCGGGCGGCAATCGCGAGTTGCTGCAGACGCTCGCCATCGAAGCGTCCACCATTCTGGAGAACGCCCGGCTGATCGAAGAGGAACGGGCCAAGCAGCGCATCGAGGAAGAGCTCGATGTGGCGCGCCGGATCCAGCGGAGTCTCACGCCGCGCAGCCTGCCCCAGGAAGGGTGGTTCGTCGGCTGCGGGTCGAGTGAGTCGTCTCACCAGGTAGGAGGGGATTACTACGACGTGGTGGCGATCGGTCCGGACACGTGGTCGCTGGTTGTCGCCGATGTGTCCGGCAAGGGAGTGAGTTCCGCGCTGCTGGCCAGCTTCCTGCAGGGCGCGTTCCTGGGCGCTTCCTGCGCCACGGACATTCCCGAAGTGTTCGCGCGGGTCAATACCTTTCTGAACGACCGCGCTGAAACGGGCAAGTACGCGACGATGTTTTACGCCAAGCTCGATATCGCCGGGTACCTTTCCTATGCCAACGCAGGCCACTGCGCGCCAATGCTGGTGCGTGCGACCGGGGAGATCGAGAGCCTGGAGGCTACGTCGCTACCGGTCGGGCTGGTGTCCGGTACAACCTTCGCGCTGGCGCATCGGAACCTCGCGCCCCGGGATCGCATTGTGTTGTATTCAGACGGCGTCACGGAGGCACAGAACGACGCGGGCGAGTTCTTCGGGCGCAAACGCCTGCGCGAAGCCATCCAGGGTTCGGCCGGCGCGGATTGCGCGGAGCTGCACGCGGTCATCCAACAGGCGATCGTCGATTTCACCGCCGGAGCTGAACAGGCAGACGACCTGACGCTGCTGGTGGTCGAATATCGCGGAATCGCCGGCTGAGGCCGGCATAGCTCTACTCGGCTTACTCGGCCAACGCGAGGAACTGGTTGAATCCGGCGGGATCGGGCACAAGGGGGCGCTCGAGCGGCTTACCCTGCAGGCGCGCGTCGACCGCACGCACGAAAAAATCCGTGGCGGAACGATCTTTGACGATTTTCGCCCAGACAGTAAGGGCGGCCGCGCGCTGATCGTCGAACACAAGCGCATACCCCAGCGCCAGCTCACGAAGTCCTGGCGCGGACGCCGCAATCATGCGATCCGCGCGGGCCTCCCATTCCGCCGCCGAAGCCGATGGCAGGGCCGCAAAACGCGCCATCAAAATCGGCCCATCGGTGACGCTGAGACCCGTAGCCAGCGAGTCTTTGGCCGCCTGCGCGCGATCGTGGCCGATGAGATCCCAGATGGTGAGCAGCGCATAACCATTGGCGCGCAATGCGGCCTCGTTGCCCGGTGGCGGCACAGCTCCGGAAACAGTCGCGCGCAGGGATTGAAATGCTTCGCGCCGACGGCCAGTGCGATAGAGCCAGTCCGCCGCCACAAGCGGGATGACTCCGTCGGCCAGCTTCTCGCGCGCGGCGCGGAACTGCGAGAAGAGGGCGTCGGCGCCGGATTTGTCGCCAGAGTTCCATTTTGCCCAGGCGCCTTTGTAAAGATCGCCATACCGCTCGAAATCCGGTTGCAGCCGGCTCGCCTGCTGGTAATTGTCGGCCGCTTCCTTGAACCTGCGGAATGAATAGTTCAGGTCGCCCAGGGAATCGTAAACGTTGGGATCCTTCGGGAGAATCCGCTCATACTCCTGAAGGGCCGATTTCGCGCCCTGATAATCGCCCGCGTAGGACAAAGTGTAGCCGAGGCTGTTCCACACGGAAGGATCGGCGGGGAGACTAACGGTCAGCTTTTTCCAGTCCGCGGCGGCCGCAGCGAACGAGCCGGCGGCAGCCTCCACATTCGCCAGGTCGCGCAGAAGCCCGGTCTCGGCGGGGCTGAGCGCGGCAATTTTCCGCAGCGCCTCGACCTTGGGCGCCAGGTCCGGCTGCAGGTTCGCCACCTCAAGGTCGAGTCTCGCGAGCGACAGGGGATCGAGCTTCTGCCTGTGAGCTCGATCCGCCGCGTCCGCGGCGGCGGCGCGGTCTCCGCGGGCCACATACAAGCTCACGAGGACGGTCCACGCGGGGCCAAAGCTCGGATCCTCGCGGGTTACTTCGGCCAGATCGGCGGTGCCGGCGGCAATAGGCGATTCGAGCGCGAGCGAGTAAAGGCGCATGGCGGCTACGCTCGAAGTCGGCGCCGGTTTGGGATGGGGCGAAAACTGCCGCGCGATCCCGTCGAGCGCCGCCAGCGGAGAGGAAACCACGACACTCACGGTTCGCAATGACTTGCCGCTGGAAAGATCCTCCACCGAGGCGGTGATGCGGATCCGGCCTCCGGCGCGCTCGATATAGCCCTCAATCAGCCGCGTTGCGCCTGCAAAAACCGCTTCCTGGCGCTCCGATGAGATGCCTGGCGCGGAAGCGGGGCGAGCGCCGAGGGATTGTTCCAGTTTGCCGAGCGCCACAGGGGGCAGAACCGGTCCATCGATCGCGCCCGCCAGCGAGACCGACAATGTCTCGCTGGCCGCCCGGCCGGTCCAATCGAGCGAGGGGTCTCCGGAGATGTTTTCGAAACGGAGAACGGCGTAACGCGGCGGGGGACCGAGGGCTTTTTTCTGACACGCGATGTGGGCGATCGAGAGAAAAACGCAGGCCAAAAGGCCTGCCCGGCTACAATACACGCGGCTCCAACGTCATCAGATCCTTGTATTCCTGGGTCTCGCGGAGCTCGGCGAACTCCTTCGACTGCAGCTTCTCTTTCTCTTTAAAGCCTTCTTCGAGCGCCTTGCGCAGGTATTGAATCGCCACATCGTTTTTCCCCGCGGTCGCGTACATGCGGGCCAGTTCGTAGTGATAGCGGGCCCGATCCGCCACGCTCCGGTCCATCATACGGGTGCCAACGGAACTGTGCGTTTCGAATATATCGGGGTCGAGTTGGATGGCGCGCGTGTATGCCCTCGTCATCTCATTGAAATTGCCACGGGAGTACCAGGCGGTACCCAGGTTGCTCCAGTAGGACGCAGTGTCGGGAGAAATGCTTATGGCTTTGTTGTAGCGGGCGACGGCAGTGCGGTACTTCTTTTCCGCGTAAAAGACCGTACCCACATTATTGATGGCATCGGCGTCGCGTTTGTCGATCCTGATCGCGCGCTCGTAGCTCTTTTTCGCGGCCGGCATCTCCCCCAGCTGGTGGTATGCGATGCCGATCTTGTTCCACAAGACAGCCGTGCTGCCCGCCGAGCGATAGCTATCGATGGCTTCCCGGTACATCTTCCGCACCATATACAGATCGCCGCGTTCTTCCGGAGTCAGTTTGGGTTGGGCGAAGGCGGCGACGGAAAAAAGGGCGAATGCCAGGATCGTTCTCATTTAAAAGCATCCTTTAACCTGCCGAAGAAGCCTTTCTTACTTTTGACAGGCTCGGCCGGCGGATTCTGGCCGGTGACCGGGGGCGGGGAGTCCGCGCTTGCCCGCCGTGGCGGAAGCGCACTGAAAGACGGTTGAGAGGGAGATGGCTGGCTCGACTGCCCGTTACCCACGTCCCATCCCGATACCGTCGTATGATCGCCTCTGCCGCCATGCAACGGGCAGGTGCCGACCGGCTCGGTTCCGGCGATGAAGACTTCCGGGGCCTGCGCGGGACACTGCGGACTCGCCGGCATGCCGGATTCGGGATCGATGGTGACCGTCACGACGCCATCCGGGGCCTCGAAGGGCTTGGCATCCGCGTAGCGCGCGGTTCTCGAGCGCGCGCTTCATGAATTCGGTCCATATGGGCAGCGCGGAATGGGCGCCTTCGAGATCGAGCTTGCGGTTGTCGTCGAAACCCACCCAGACGAGGCACAGAAGGTCGGAGGTAAAGCCGGCGAACCAGCCGTTCGTGGGATCCGTGCCGGTCTTGCCGGCCGCGGGGGCGGTGAAACCGCGCGCGCGAACTCCGGCCGCGGTGCCGGTGCGCATCACTTCTTCGAGCATGTTGACGACGAGGTAAGCGACGCGGGGATCGAGCACGGTCTTCGTGACGGGTTTCTGATCGAGCAGAACTTTCCCGTTCGGTTCCTTGACCAGGGAAACAAACGAAGGCTGCACGCGGACGCCGTGGTTGGCGAAGATGGTCCAGGCGCCGGCCATTTCGAGCGGGGTTGCGTCATAAGCGCCGATCGCCATGGCCGGAGTGGCTTTCACGTCCTCATTGATTCCCGCTTTGTGCGCGAGATTGACGACCGTACTGTAGCCGACCATTTCCGCAACTTTGATGGTGGCGACATTCAGCGACTTCGCGAGGGCTTTTCGGAGCGTAACGGGCCCGTAAAACTCGTGTTCGAAATTGTCCGGGCGTATATTCCTGTCCGTCGAACTCGAAAGTGGTGGGCTCATCCACCACGATCGAGGCGGGCGTCAGAGTCCGCGTGCCTCCGGCGACGGCGGTGTTCATGGCGGCTGCGTAAACGAACGGTTTGAAGATCGACCCCGTCGGGCGTTCGGAGAGGATGCGATTCAACTGGCTGACGCCGTAGTTGCGGCCCCCGACCAGCGCCTTGATCTCGCCGGTATGCGGATCGAGCGCGATCAGCGCGCATTGGGGTTCGACGAAGGGCACGTTCTTGAAGCGCTTCTGTTTGCGCACCAGATCGTCCACCTGCTTCATGCCGATGGCGACGGCTTCGTTGGCCGCTTTCTGCAGATCCAGATCGAGAGTGGTGTAGATTTTGTCCGTGCGGGCGTGGAAGTCGTAGCCCGGGAAACGTTTCTCGAGATCGTCGTTCAGCAGGTCGACGAAGTAGGGCGCATCGCTCGATTCGGCGGGGCCCGTGACTACTTTGAGCGGCGTTTCCTGACGCCAGGGCGTACTCGCG
The DNA here is from genome assembly GCA_963764845.1 of Terriglobia bacterium. Taxonomy (GTDB): domain Bacteria; phylum Acidobacteriota; class Terriglobia; order Bryobacterales; family Bryobacteraceae; genus BOG-234. Next base: position 1,003,052 of record CAVXUE010000006.1, read on the forward strand.
GTCGTCGATGAATCCGTTCTGCCGCATGAGGACAGAATGGCGTTGCGGCGTTCGCGGACGCGGTCCGGGTGGCGGTAAGGATTGTAATAACTGGCGCCGCGCACGATGGAGGCGAGAGTGGCAGCTTCGGGCAGGCTGAGAGAGCGGATGTCTTTTCCGAAATACGCCTGCGAAGCTTCGCCGAACCCGCGAATGGTGAAGCTGCCGCGGTAGCCGAGATCGACCTGGTTGGAATACATCTCGAAGATCTGCTCTTTGGTGAGCTTCTGCTCGAGCTGCAGAGTGATCATGATTTCCGCGAGCTTGCGCCGCCAGTTGCGCTCGGGCGTCAGGAACATGTCGCGGGCGAGCTGCATGGAGAGCGTGGAAGCGCCCTGCGCGTTCTTGCGGCGACCGGACGTCAACCCACGCCGAGCGGATAATGCCGATGGGGTCGAAGCCGGAATGCTGGAAGAAGCGCTTATCCTCGGCGGAAAGTATGGCGTTTCGCAGCACGGGCGGGATGTCTTCGTAATGCACTACGCGCTGTTTTTCGCGGTTGCCGTTGGAGAGGTTCGTGATGAGCTGCGGCTCGAGCTCGTAGAGCGGCCGGTCGGTATTGTCGCGAAGGGAGACGATGCGGGTGATTTTGCCGCCGGCGAACTTGACGGTGGCCGGCTCCTGATCGAAATAGGCGTCCGCGCCGGGGAAGATATCGATGGATTCCGCGGTAACCGTATAGGAGCCGACCGGATTGTTGCGGTTCTCGTTGTAGCCGGCGTGCCGCAGAGCCGCGGCGAGATCGGAGGGCGAGGACTTGTCGCCGACCGAGACGGTTTCCGGCGCCGCAAAGATGCGGGCGGTGGTGCTGTAAGGGCCGCCGATCAGCCGCTCGTCGATCATCTTCGAATACAACGGTGTAGTAATGAACGAAGACGCCGACGCCCCCGATCAGCAGGAGGACGATCGCGGCGACCAGAATCCGGCCCACGGGGTGAAGGAAGAAGCGGACGAGGCGGGCATTTTGCGGAACGCGGATTTTCCGTTTGCCCGGCTTTCCCCCGGACCGACGGGCGGCGGTGCGCCGGTCCGAATTCCTATCCGACGGCAAATGCCGATCCGACGGGGGCCTGTCCTCGACGACCTTCATATGACTTCCTTAAGGATAGCGGGAAACGCGACGGTGTGGGCGCGACGCTTCCCGGCAATTTGCCGACGGGCGGGATTGCCCGGTTTTGCCGTTTTACAAAACGAAGCCAATTGGGGTTGGAGCCGTTTCGTTGCATTGGTTTGGGCCTTCGCGAAGGGCAGTCTTGGTAGATCTCCACAGACGGAGCATTTACCGATTCGGGCATTCGAAAAAACGAACCCATTCCGGGATTCCCCGCCGTTGTGGGCTTTGGCTGTATCGGATTGATCCTGCGTCAGGTTCTGCGCCATTGGGCTTCGATACAGGATTTACCATGACGGTAGCGGGATCGCGCGTTCGGGAGCCATTGATGCAATGCGGGCGCAGATTTAAGTCATTGATAAAACGACCACTTATAAGCATGGAAATAAATCGGGCGCGTGGGTTACCGGCGTTTTCCCGCCCCCTCACTGGATGAGGAAATCGGCCGTTCGGCGAACCGTATTACCCGCGCCATCGGTGGCGGTGATTTCCATCTTGTAAGAACCGGCGGCAAGGGATGAGACTGGCACACTTACTGCGATGGGCACCGTGAAATTTCCGGTTGCCGGGGGATCGATCTTCTCGGTTCCGCCGTCCCACTTCTGCGCGCCCGTCCTGCCATCCAGGATGCGAAGCCCCACGATCGCCGGGTCCGTGGCGCCTGGTGTATAAACCTCGAAGTAACAGAAGGCCTGTCCGGATGCGCTGAATACGTTCGAGCCCGTGGGAATAAGCTGCGTGATCCCGGCAATCAGCGGTGTCCCTTCGTCGATCAGCGACGCTTCGAGTCCCAGCGCGGAAGCCGGTTTCGCCTCTTTGCTGAACGCGGGTCCGCTGATGGCAAGCCGGCCGCGGTCGTAGGCGTCGACGTTCAGCGGCGTCTCCACCTTGCCGAAGCCCGCGCCACCCGAACTGAACGCTACCGTGAGTTTGTACCGGCCCGGAATAATCCGGAACTCCTTCTCGTAATGAAGCGGCTTCGCTTTCCATTTGTCCAGATCCCGGTTACTGTCGAAATTCCGTTTGACGATGTCACTGAAGCGCGCGGCGACACTGCCATCGTCGGAAGACGCGATGCCCAGAATATTCATCTCGGCATGAAGCTTGCCCCCTTGATTCTGAAACTTCAGCGCATCGGTTGCGATCTCCATCGTGACGTGTACCCGCGCGACGTTCGGGGCGACATAAAAGAAAGGAGCCTCGATCGCCGCTGCCGCGCCCGTCCCGGTGGCAGCGACACGCTTCTCCAGGTCCTGCTCCACACGGCTTTGCGCGAGCACGTCCCGCGGCTTCGCCATGCAGTAACCCGACCGCGCACGCACTTCGACGCCGCTGCGTGCCACCTTGACGCGGAGTTTGTGGCAATCCCCTTCTTTCGCGTCGGGCGGCGTATAGCCAAGCACGTAATACTGCTTCTGATCCGCCGCGATTCTCTGCAATTGGAACGGAACGTCGTTGGAAGTGACCAGGAAACCGCCGGTGCCGGTGGCAAGCGCCGGCGGAACGCCGCTGTTATCCGCCGTGGCGCAGGGGGCCGAGTCCCGAGGACCGAAACGCCCGGCGCGCTGACTCAGTTGCTGGCCGCAATCCAGCCGCTCCGCGGTCGAAGCACTGACGGATCGCGGCGCAACCGGATACACCGCGACATTCGAGCGATTGCAGATCTGAACCAGATCGTTGATGTCGGTCTCCTGCACGGACCCGAACGAAGTCCCGCTGGTGAACAGAACAATGATTTTCCTCCCCGGCAGGGCATTGAGATTCCGGGCAAGATTTCCCAGCGCCTGGATCAGACCGCGAGTATTGGCATCGGCAGCCGCCACCGCCTGCGCGCGTTCGATGACGGTTCCGGCTTCGCTGGGCTTCGACGTGCTGAAGCTCACGCCATGCAGGGCCGCTTTCAGTCTCTCCGGGTCCCCCGTGAAACTCTGCGCTACGCGAAATCCTCCATCGAAATTCACCACCGCCATCAGGCTGGCGGGGCTGGCGGTGGTATCCACCAAGGCGGCCGCGGCCTGGCGCGCGCCTGCCTGATCGGCCGCGCTCAGGCCTGCGTTATCGAAGAACAGGACGAGCCGACGCGGTTCAGAAGCGGATGAATCGGCGCCCACTGAGAAACTGCCGATCGTCTGTGCCTTGTTGTCTTCCCATACGCGAAAATCCTTTGCGGTCAGGCCGCGGACGTGTTCGCCGCTCCGGTCAGTGACTACCGCATCCACCAGAACCACTTTGCTTTCGCTTTGGAACACTGTCGGCGGTTGAGCCTCGGCCAAAGTCAAAGCAAGGCAGAACAAGATCGCGACTGGCGTGATTAAATGTCGTTTCAATGAATACTGACCGTCCCGTTGCGCGCACTCATGGTCTGCCCTTCCGAGTCTCTCACCACCACGCGGACTACGTAGCGCCCGGGCCCGACGTCGAAGGTCTCCTTCACCGCAAAACCGGAGCCGAGCACCTTTTCCAGGGTCTGCGCGCGCAGGCGCAGATCGACGACCCTCTGAATCCCGCTCACGTACCGACCGTTCTGATCGAACAAGCCCGTGACAACGGTCAACGTATCTTCGTTCCGATCCCCGGCACTCCGGAACTTCAGGCCGTTCAAATCCAGATGTGCTTCGACGGTAAGCTGCGCCGTTGCGTCGCTCAGTTTAAAGAAATCGGTGGTCACTTCGATGGGAATATCGCGCGTCTCTTCCAGGGAGAAGACCGCTTCCCGAATCTCTTCTTTTGCCTGCTCGGCTGCGTCCACCGCGTGGTTCGGGGCCCAGTAGCCGCGGCGCGCCTGCAGTTCCAGTCCCTTCCCATTGATAAGCGCGACCTTCAAGTTGTGGTAGCTGCCGTCGAACTTCAGGTTCTGGGGCGAGAATCCCAATACGTAACTGAATTCCGGCGGGCCGGCCAACCGGTTCATTCCTTCTTCGAAACCGTTGTCGTTGTGAAAATATTTTCCGCCCGTGGCATCGGCGAGTTCGGCCATCACATCTTCATCCGCCTGCGCGCTTTCGAACTTGTAGCGCCTCCGGATGGGTTCCAGCCTGATGGAGTCATCAGGCGCGGAGGCCGCATCGCCCAGGAATTTGGTATAGAGCCCGCGCGCATTCAGGCTGCTGATGACCACATTCGATCGAATCGCCCGATCCACCAGTTCCGCTTCCTGTCCGCGCGAATCGCTCAGGACCATGTATCCAGGAGAAACCAGCACGATGGTCCGGCTCCCCGGCATTACAGAAAGGCGCTGGACCACTCCCGCCATGACATTCAGGCTCGATCCCGTATCTATGTGGTTGGCGCTCAGCATCTGGTGGGCGATCGACATCGCGATGGCAGGCGCGGCATCAGTGCGCCCGTAACATTTGATGACCTCCGCCGTGGCAGCCGCGAGCGCCTGCCCATCCTGCAGATTCACGATGCGGTCAGCTTCGTAGTCGGTGATTCCCGGGGGGCACTGAACGTCGGGAGGCGGAGACGCGCTCGGGCCGACGGAGATTCGCAACAGGGATTCCCGGAGTTTTTCGCGATCGTCGGTGAAATCCAGACTGACGCGGCCGGAGGTGGTGAAGAGGGCCGCACGGGTAGCAGGCGCGAGCCCGGCAAAGTGCCTTTCCGCGGCCGCGCGCACTTGTGCCAGATTTCCGAAATTCAGATGAATGTCGTCGAAAAGATATGCGACATACCGGTCGGGCAAGGGCTTGCCGGGACCGGGAGTTGATACCGGGGCAGCTGCCGGGTCGGATTGCCCCGCGCCCGACAACTCCCTCCCCCGCGCATTGTCCGCCTGCACGGAGAATCTGGTGATCACCTGTTCTTTACCTTTATCGAAGAGCCGAAAGTCTTCCTTGCGGAGGCTGCCGACGGCCTGGCCTTTGCTGTCGCGCACCACGACCGGCACGGAAACGAGGTTCACTTTGCTGCTGAAGGTCGCCGGGGCCTGGCGGGATGTGATCTCCGGCTGGTCCTGTGCCAGCAGTCCGCAGACCATAACAAAGCCCAGAGGCAACAAGTACCGGGTTGGGTTGATATGCACCTCGTCCAAGGATAGCCAAGACCGGAGAGCCAAAACGCGGATAGCCAAAACGCGGGTTCCAGCGGTGGGTTGCAGCTCATTTCGGTGCAGCCTGTATCCGGGCAGGCGATAATGTCAGACTTCACACAAGTTGGTTAGACTTATGAGATGCTTAAACGCCCTTTGGCGACAAGTCATCCGAACAGCGAGGCCGCTTCAGCGAGCATTACGAAGCGGATTCAAGATCTGGGGGATTGGAGAGGGAAGACCCTTGGCCGTCTTCGCCAGCTCATTCACGACGCCGACTCCGACGTCGTGGAGGAGTGGAAATGGGTGAAGCCAACGAACCCGGGAACGCCGGTCTGGTCTCATGACGGCGGCATCTGCACGGGGGAAGCCTACAAGGAGGTTGTGAAGCTCACCTTCTATCGCGGGGCCTCACTCAAAGACCCGAAGAAGCTCTTCAATTCCAGCCTGGAAGGGAACGTACGGCGCGCGATCGACTTTCGCGAAGGAGAGAAGATCGACGAAGCTGCATTCAAGCAACTCATTCGCGATGCGGTGGCGGCCAACTCGGCAGCGCGCGCGAAGTCAGCGGGCAAGAAGAAGTAAGGCCCGGATACCTTGGAATTATTGGCGAAAAGGCAGACTTATGGGCAGGATAGACGGTTACCCGGTTCTTCTCCCGACTCTGGCGGCAGCCCTCTGCAGCCTGCTGATGGCCCAGACGGACCCGGGAATAACTTTCGAAGAGGCTTCTGTGCGACAACATCAGGGAAGCGTCTTTCGCTCCGGTCAATTAATGGTGAACGACCCACTGCTCCGGCTGGAGGGTTATACGATTTACGGCCTGTTGCTGGACGCATATGATTTGAGGGATTTTCAACTGAAGATCCCATCCAACATTCCGAAAGAAGATGTTTACAACAAGATGTATGACGTGGTTGCGCGAGCGCCGGGCGCCGGAGTTCCGAGGATCGAGGACGTGCGAACTATGCTGCAACACCTGCTGGCCGCCCGCTTCAATCTGAGGACGCATCACGAGACACAGCAGATGCGGGTTTACGCGATGCAGATCGCCAGGGGCGGATTGAAGCTGAAAGAAGGTTCGGGGCCCGGCCTTTGCTCGGTGCGTACCGGGGTTACGAGCGAGGGGCGGAACGACGAGGAATACTTCTCGAATTGCCCGCTGGAACGATTGGCGGATCGTCTGAGAGGCAAGATCGACGGTCGGCCGATTTTGGATGAGACCGGTTTGACGGGCCGATACGATATGCATCTGATCGCCGCGCCGGACGCGCGGACACGGGGCGGCGCCGATCCAGCCGATGTCGATCCTCGAACAGCGGTGCGGGACATGGGACTGACTCTCACTCTGAAGACCGCGGCCGTCGATATCGTTGTTCTCGACCGTCTGGAAGCTTTGACTGAGAACTGACCCGCGCCCGAATCCACATGGAAATCCCAGAACTCCCCGCCTGGTCATTTGCCGCCGGGCCGGTCCCGTGGGCGCCGTCACTGATTATGAGAGCAGGCGTGCGGGAAGACTCGTAATTTTCCGAAAAGATCCGTCGGAGCCGGGAATACTCCAGCGACTCTATTGATTTGTCCGTGATTTGACGATAGGTCAAACGTGCACGGGATTCTATCCCACTATTTTGCCTTTGCTTCGATCCGGGTCAAGCTCTGGCTGCTGATCGTCCTGAACAGCAGTCTTGCGCTGTTGCTGGCTGGCGCGGGGATGCTGGTTTACCAGACGTATGTGCAGCGCGGTGAGGCGGCGCGCGCTCTCATCGCCCAGGCCGGTATTCTTGCCGAAAGCAGTATGGCGCCGCTGAGTTTCGACGACGCCAAAGCGGCGCGAGAAACGCTGGCGGCGCTGCGGGGCGATTCCCAGATCGCCGAAGCGGCGGTCTATGACAGGCAGGGCGCTGCTTTCGCCCGCTATAGCCGTGGACGCCTGGCGACGGATGGCTCCTCCGTAGGGGTCCGTCCCGATGGCGCGTATTTCGAAGATGGCGACGCGCTGACGTTCCAGCCGGTGCGCCTGCATGGGGAGCGTATCGGAACGATTTTTCTGCGGTCCACCAGCGACGTCAACAGACAACTCCGCCGCTATCTGGCAATCATGCTGCTCGTGTTCGTCGTTTCGCTGGGTCTCGCGATGTTTCTCAGCTCGGGCATGCAGAGCGTGATTGCGACGCCGATCAAGGAGCTGTCGCACGCCGCGCGCCGCGTTGCAGCCGAGAAGGACTTTTCCGTGCGGGTCGCGGCGCACAGCGGGGCGGAAATCGGAATCCTGATCGATTCCTTCAATGAAATGCTCTCCGAGATCCAGAACCGGGATCTGGCGCGAAAGGCCGCCGAGGAGCTGCTGCGCGAAAGCGAGCAGCGATACGCGCTCGCCGCCCGCGGGGCCAACGACGGCCTGTGGGACTGGAAGCTGAACACCGGCGAGATCTACTTCTCGCTCCGCTGGAAACAAATGCTGGGGTACGGCGAAGGTGGGATCCGGCCCGATCCGGACGAATGGTTCAGCCGCATCCATCCCTCCGACCGGGAACGGGTGCAGTGCGAAATCGCCGCTCATCGCGCGGGCGCAACCTCGGAATTCACCAGCGAGTACCGCATGCGCCATCAGAACGGGCTATTCATCTGGATGCTGAGCCGTGGCGCGGTGGTCCGGGATGAAAATGGCGGAGCGATCCGCATGGCGGGGTCGCAAACCGATATTACCCAAGGCAAGATCGGGGACCCTCTGACCGGTCTTCCCAATCGCCTGTATTTCCTCGACCGGCTGGAGGATTCCATTCAGAAATGCACTGGCGGCGGCAGTGGATTCGCGGTTCTGTTCATCGATCTCGACCGCTTCAAGCTGATCAACGACAGCCTGGGACACGCCGCCGGGGACGAGTTGCTGATAGGCGTATCGCGCCGTCTGAAGGCGAGCGTTCGCGGGGATGGCGGCGGCTATGAGCGGATCGGCCATAACGTTGTGGCGCGGCTCGGAGGCGATGAGTTCGCCGTGCTGCTGAACGGGATCGGGCAGGCATCCGAAGCGGCAGCGGTGGCCGATCGCATCGTGGCGAGCCTGAGCACGCCTTTTCAGATCGCGGGACGCCAGGTATTCGGCACGGTCAGCATCGGGATCGCGCCGGGTTCTTCCGGAAACTGTCCCGAGGACCTGCTGCGGAACGCCGATACCGCGATGTACTACGCGAAAACGAAAGGCAAGACACGCTTCGAGATGTTCGACGAAAAGATGCGCGACCGCGCCAAAGCCCGGCTTGAGATCGAAACGGATCTGCGCAAGGCGATCGACCTGAAGCAGTTTGTGCTCTTTTACCAGCCGCAGATATCGCTCCTCAGCAATCGGGTCGTCGGATATGAAGCGCTGGTGCGGTGGCAACACCCGGAGCGGGGTCTGGTGGCGCCGTCCGAGTTCATTCCGGTCGCGGAGGAAACGGGTCTTATCGTCCCGCTGGGACGTTGGGTGCTACGGGAGGCCTGCCGGCAAATGGCCGAGTGGCACAGGAGTTTCGACGTCGACCCCAAGCCGACGATCAGCGTCAACGTCTCGTTCCGGCAGCTGAACGATGCGAACCTGGTTGACGAAGTCAGAAAGACCATGCGGGAAACCGGCCTCGCGCCGGCCAGCTTGAGGCTCGAGATGACGGAAAGCGCCATCATGTCCAACAGCGAGATGGCAATGGATGTCCTGCGCCGTTTGAAGGAAATGGGCGTCGGGCTCGAAATCGACGACTTCGGTACCGGGTATTCCTCGTTAAGTTACCTGAAGCGCCTTCCCTTCGACACGGTGAAGATCGATCAGTCGTTTGTCAGGGATCTCCACGCAACCGGAGAGAGCGTCGAGATCGTCAAGACGATCCTCGATCTGGCTCGCTCCATGAATATGAGCGTGGTGGCGGAGGGTGTGGAGACCGCGGATCAGGTTGAGGTGCTGACTTCGCTCGGCTGCAAGTACGCCCAGGGATACTATTTCTCCCGCCCGGCGGATAAGGATTCCACGCAGTCTCTGATCCGCGAGCGTTACGATCTGCGGCGGGCCTTCGCTCAGCTCAAGTCGACCGCGGAGGTTTCGAACGGCGCCGAGACGCCGGCTCCGGTCACGTATGCCCATTAATTGGTTCATTTTGGTGCTACCGCTCCGTGTACCGGGGCCGATGGGGCGGCGGGCGGGGAACGATCTGTGTGGGATCAGACGTTATGAGGATCTGGAATTTTCTTTGTAAAGGTCGGTTATGTTATTGTTTCAATAGCAGGTTCTCAGTCGGCCCGTCTCTGACTTGACCTATCCGGCGGCACCGCCGGATTACTCAATTTTTTGTTGTGGAGGGGGTGGACTGGTGGTACTATCTAATTTGTTGTTCAGATCGGAGAGAGTCGTGCATCGATACACACCGCTAGCGATCGTAACTGCAGTTCTTTCAATGGGCGTGGCCTCCGCAGCCACACCAGCAATCGGCGTCGCACTGTCGGAGGGAACCATACTGGTCAACGATGCCCAGACACCCGGCAACGCGACTGTGTTCAACGGAACTACACTTCAGACTCAGCGTGCCTCGTCGCAGGTGCGATTGAAAGACGGTGCTCAGGTTCGTTTCGATCTCGACTCTCGCGGAACGCTGTTCAGCGATCACGTGGACCTGACGCAGGGCACCGCCAGAATCTCGGATTATTCGGCAAATGCCAACGGATTGAGCGTACGCGCAACAGGCGATGCGTCCGCGAACGTGACTATGAAGGGTAAAGTTGTTGAGATTGCGGCACTGACGGGCAACGTGCAGGTTTTCAATGCGGCGGGTATTAATGTCGCGAATCTTCTGCCGGGCCGCGCGCTGGATCTTCGTCCGCAGGATGCCGGGGCAAGAGCGCCGTCCTCTCTGACGGGCTGCCCGGTGAAGTCCGGGAGTAATCTCCTTCTGACGGATGAGACCTCGAACGTGACCGCGCAGCTTCGCGGCGGAAACGCCAAGGCTGGTACCCGGGTACAGGTGACGGGAACTCTGGTTCCCAACGCGACAGCAGCGAGTCCGGCCACACAGGTGATCGCGGTAACCAGCGTTAAAGCAGTTGGCGGAACCTGCGCGGGCGGCGGAGCGGCGGGTGGCGCAGCAGCTGGTGCGGCGGCTGGCGCGGGAGCCGGGACGGCGGCCGGAGTCAGCACGGGCGTTATTATCGGCGTGACTGCGGCAGCGGCGGCGGGCGTGGCGGTGGGAGCCGCTTACGGTACGGGCGCAATCGGTGGCAGCACACCTTGCGTACCGACCAGCCAGCAGCCCTGTCCAAGCTAGACAACAGGCCTAACAAATATCGATGGAATCGGGCGAGGCTGCCAGGCGGCCTCGCCCTTTGCTTTGGCGTCTGCCCTATTTGAAATTCAGTCTGAGCCTGCCCGCCGGAGTTTTGCAGCTCAGAATCAGATTCTTCGGTTTTTCTTTCGGGAGCGGGAAAAACAACAGACCCGACTCGGGCTCGGTGGTGTTCCTCTCGACCAGAATCTTCTTCTTCAACGCGTCAAAGGCCGGGTCCGGTTTCGCATCGTCCTTGACTTCGATTTTGGTTCCTTGGATGGGACGCTGCGATTCCACGTTCGGTCTGTCTCCGTAGGTGCGTTCCACAACCAGCGCTCCGGTGCCCGCGATCTGCCCGGCCGCAAGCGGACCGCTATGGTCGAGGCTCGATTCGGAACGCAGAATGAAATCGTCGAGCCGCACTGTATAAGGCTTGCCGCCTTTGGGCGCGACTGTGACATCGAGAACGGTGAAGTTGTTGTCGAAATCCGTGCCGAACATCTGCCTGACCTGCTCGACGCTCACCACTGTCGCCGTTATGGCCACACTGTCGTCTTCCGCGTGTCCCTGCGGGGCTTTTTTTTCGCCCGCATTGAGAACCGGCGACATCACAACCGGGAACACCAGGACCGGGAACAGCGCGCGAGCGGCCAGCCCCGGAATTCCATTCATACGCCTCATGCCGGAATTATAGACCGCAGAGCGGCAGGCACGGAAGAAACAAAGACGGCAGCGCCGATGGCGGAGCCGATCACCATGCCGACCAGCACGTCGCTCAGGTAGTGCAGGCCGAGGATCACCCGCGACGCGGCTACACTCAGGGCGCAGAAAATGAGTCCGGCGAGCAGACCGGGATAGTAGAGCCCAAGCGAGAACGTGATGGCGAACGCGGTGATCGTGTGACCGGAGGGGAACGAGAACCGGTCCGGTGGCAGCAGGCCGGCCCAGCAGTGCGTCTCGGTGGCGCAGGGGCGCTCGCGGCCGATTAATCGCTTCAGAACGAAGAAGGTGCACTGAGCCGCGCCGACCGATACAAATCCCGCGCCCAGCGCTTCGAAGCGCCGAGCTCCGCCGAAGAGAAGGATCACCAGCCCGACCGCGCTCCACAGCCAGCCGTCGCCTCCGCGGGAAGCGAAAACCATCCAGCTGCGGATCCACCGCGGCGCATACCAGCGGTTGACCCGGCGCATCACCCTCTGATCGCCCGCTGTGATCAACCGGATCATGATCTGGTCAACATTATCTGGTCAACGACACTCTTGTAACAATTGTACGGGCATCGCCCGTGTAAGAATCGGTAGGAATGAAAACACTCGAATTGGTGTTCTTCGATGCGGGAGGGGGGCATCGGAGCGCCGCGAACGCGTTGTGCGAGGTTGTCCGGCAGCAGGAACGGCCGTGGGATATGCAGTTGATGAATCTCCAGGAACTGCTGGACGACATGGACATTTTCCGCAAGATCACCAATATTCGGCTGCAGGACCTGTACAACCTGATGCTGCGCCGCGGCTGGACGCTGGGATCCCCTGCGCTGGTGAAAGGAATGCACGGCGTGATCCGCCTCTACCATCACGCCCAGGTGAAACTGCTCATGAAGCACTGGCGGGAGCGGCGGCCCGACATGGTGGTCTCGGTGATTCCCAATTTCAATCGCGCGCTGTATCAGGCGATGGAGCGCGCGATACCGGGTGTTCCTATGGTTACGATCCTTACGGATATGGCCGACTATCCGCCGCACTTCTGGATCGAACGGCAGCCGCAGTATTTCATCTGTGGCACGGAGCGCGCGTACAACCAGGCTTTACAGCTTGGCCATGCGCCGGATCGCATCTTTCGCACCTCGGGCATGATTCTGAATCCCCGATTCTATGAGCCGGTGACCGTTGACCGGGCGCCGGACCGCATCGCGCTCGGCCTCGATCCGGACCGCCCGACTGCGCTGATCATGTTCGGAGGCGAGGGGTCCGCGGCGATGCTGGAAATCGCGCGCCTCGTCGACGCCAGCGGACTCGATGTGCAGATCATTGCCATCTGCGGAAAGAACAAGAAGCTCGAAGCGGCTCTGCGGGAAATGCCGCGGCGCATCGCGATGCATGTCGAGGGGTTTACACGAGAGGTGCCGCGCTTCATGCGGCTGTCGGATTTTTTCATTGGCAAGCCGGGTCCTGGCAGCATCAGCGAGGCGGTTGCCATGGGTCTTCCGGTAATCGTCGAACGCAATCACTGGACCCTGCCGCAGGAACGCTATAACGCCGATTGGGCGGAGGAGCAGGGAGTCGGACTTTCGCTGCGCAGTTTCAAGAAGCAGATTGTGAACGCAGTGGGGCAGATGCTCGACCCGGAAAAGCGCTGCGGGTTTGTCGCGAACGTGAACAGGCAGAAGAACCGGGCCGTGTTCGAGATTCCGGAAATTCTGGAGCGGATTATGGAGGCGGTGCCGGTTTCGCGCAGTTCGTAGTGCAGGCGTTCAGCCCCGTCAGCCCCGAAATGACATGCCCGCGAAACTGACAACGCTTTGCGGATCGATGTTCCACTGCTCGTAGCGCTCGAGCGAGCCGCGCGCATTCGGCATCACTTTGAGGAAAGTGTAAACGGGCGACGATCCGCACCACTTAAGGTCGTCGTGGTTCTCCTGCACGAGGTCCCAGAACCCCGCTGCGTCCCCTGCCGCCACGCGATCCATGCGCTGCCGGTCGCGCCCGCCAACCGCCAGCATTTCATTCTCGTTCGCGAGGGCCGCGAAGTGGTCGCCATAGCGCCGGCCCATGTGCGCCATATCGATTCCAAGCACCCACAGCAGCCGATCGCCTTCGCGCGCGGCGATGTCGCCCAGCGATCCGAGGAACCGATTCACGTTTTCATTGGCTTCCGGTTTGCCGCCGCGGTAAATGCTCTGCGCGTAGGAGCCGCACAGGATGGGCAGGATCGAAATATCCGGTCCGAAGATCGATTGCAGAAACAGCACCTGAAACTCAATGGAGTGCTCGACGGCATGGCAGTAGTCTTCCATCCCTATGGCGTCGGGCGCCTTTCGCATGAGCTCATCGACAAGCGAGAGATCGACGCGGGATTCGCCCCAGGGCGTGGCGTAGGGTTTGCGCGTGAGCCCGAACCGCTCCGGCGCGCCGTAATGCGACGTGCCGAGAATGACGAAGGTGCGGTCCTTATACCGCGGACCGAGAAGCCGGTATGCGGCGCGGTAGGATGCATACCCCCCTGAAGGGCTTACGTGCGGCGCGGCGATGGCAGTCAGATCTTCCGCGGCAGCGGCGGGCATAATCGGGGCCATCCAGCCGTTCATCGCTTCGCGCAGCTCCCCGGGATCATTGGGATAACCCGAGCCGGCATGGGAAGGCAGCCGCACCGGCGCTTCCGCGAACTCGCGCTCGCGCCGGCGCTTCAATTCGAAGAAAACGTCGTCCAGGAGAAATCCGCTTTGGGTCAGGACATCGAGGAGCTGCTTTTCGATGTCCCCCACCTGGAGCTCGCCGGTTGCATCCACCAGCGCGGCCCGCAGGTCGAGCGGCGTCTGCTCGCCATCGAAGCAGGCGAGGCACGGAACCAGCGGCGGCGGAATGATCAGGATCGACTCCGAATAACCGAGTGAATCGCGAATCAGAAGGCCGGGCCGGTCTTCCACCGGAGACGGCATGAAATCCAGGTCGCCGCGGAGACGAGGCAAGGGAGAAGACACGCGACCATCGTAGCCGATCGGTCAGCCGTTAGTTGCTGTCGTCGCGGCGCTTGAGAGTCGGGCGATCGTCGGCGTTGGCCGGGGCCGCGGTTTCGTTGCCGTTCGAATCGATCTGTCCGTTCGGGTTGCGGCGCAGTGTCGGCCGGCCGGCATCCTTCGAGGTGTCGACGGTCCGCCGATTGTGCATGGCTGTAACGCGAGCCTTCACGTCGACAAATTCGCTGGTGCTGACCACATACTCCGGCTTTGCCTTCAGATACTCCTGAATGTTTTTCTGCGCGACCTTGATGCGGTCATCCGTTGGCGGATGAGTTGAGAAAACCTTCGACATCGTGCCCGGTTTGCGTTTCTCCTGAGATTGCACCTTCTCGAAGAAATCCACGAAAGCGGTCGGATCGTATCCGGCCTTGTACATGTATTGCAGGCCCAGGGTGTCGGCTGCCTGCTCATAACCGCGCGAGAAGGCCAGGAAGCCCATGGGGATCGCGAGCCGCACTCCCTGATAGATTCCATATCCGGCCCAGCCACCAAGGAAAATGAGGGGAATCGTCCCGTATTGCGCAATCTCGCCCTTGGTCGCCTGACAGGTACCATGCCGCGCGGCGACATGAGCGATTTCGTGAGCCATCACGCCGGCCATCTCCGCCTCGTTATCGGCGTTCAGCAGAATGCCGGTATTGACAAAAAAGAAACCGCCGGGCAACGCGAACGCGTTGATCGACTCGTCATCGATGACCTTGATGGTAAACGGGACCTTCGCGTCGGAGTTGCGCACGAGATTCTGGCCGATCCGGTTCACGTACTCGGCAGTGATCGGATCGTCCACGATCCGCGCCTGGCGCTCGACTTCCTGCGCCATCTGCTTGCCCAGGCCGATCTCTTTTTCGATGGAGAAAAAGTTTACTTTGCAGGAGACGGAGCGATTGCCGATCTCGTCGGGATCCTTGCTCTTGTCCTCCGCGAACGCCGCGGGAACAAAGATCGAGGGGAACAGGAGAGCAAAAAGCGCAACCGCCGCGGTGTTTTGGCGCCGAACCGCAGATTGCCAAAGGAGTGTCATGCTGAAGAGTCTCCTGATAAAGAGTATACCGCTGTTACGTAATCAGTGACGCGCCGGTTTCACACCTGTGAAATGTTTTCGCTGAAGCAGGCGCTTCAGGCCGTCGATCCTTTGATGCAGATCTTGCCGAAGTGCGCCCCGCTTTCCATGTATTGCAACGCCTCGTGCAGTTGCCCGAATTCGAAAACCCGGTCGACGACGGGCCGCATTCCGGCAAGCGAAATGGCGCGGTTCATCTCCTCAAACATCTCCCGCGAACCAACGTAGATTCCCTGCAGCCGGGCGGCTTTGATCATCATCAGCCGCGGATCGAACTCGCCGCGTCCCGCGAGGACGCCAATCAGCGCGATATGGCCGCCCCGGCGCACCGCTTTGCTGGACAAAGGCAGGGTTCCCGCCCCGCCGACCTCGACCACATGGTCGACGCCCGCACCGCCGGTGAGATTTTTCACCGGCTTATCCCAGTCGGGCACGGTCTTGTAATTGATGACGGCATCGGCGGCCATCAGGCGCAGCCGTTGCAGTTTGGCGTCGCTGCCGGAGGTCGCAATGACGCGGGCGCCCGCCATCTTTGCGAACTGGAGCGCGAACAGGGAAACGCCGCCGGTTCCCAGCACCAGCACGGACTCTCCCGGCCTAAGCCTCCCGGAATGGAACAATGCGTGCCACGCTGTGACAGCCGCGCAGGGCAGGGTGGCGGCTTCCTCGAATGAAAGATGATCCGGGAAATGAACCAAACCTTCGGCATTAAGGCAAACCTGACCGGCCATCATGCCGTCGATGGAGCCGCCCAGCGCGGAATTGACCTTGAGATCGTCCGCGGGTCCTTCGATCCAATCCTGCATAAAGGCTGCGGCGACGCGATCGCCCGGTTTCACACGCGTTACTCCCGGCCCAACGGCAGCAACTTCCCCGGCGCCGTCGGAAAGCGGGATAAGCGGGGGCTTCACGCCCCCTCCATAAGCCCCGCGCATGACCGCCAGGTCACGGTAATTGAGGGAACAGGCGCGAACGCGAACGAGCGCCTGCCCGGGACCCGGAGATGGATCCGGAAGCTCCACAATCTTAAGGTTTTCCGCTCCCAATCCGCCGCTGTAACGCCACACCTGCACGATGATCTCCCGGGGGCCCAGGCCCTCTTCAGATGATATACTCGGACATCACGCCAATCGTTATGCCTTTGAAACCAATTACTGCGAACACCCGTGGAGAAAAGAAGATCTACCTCCTTAAGCCGCGCGGGTTCTGCGCGGGCGTCGTGCGGGCGATCGATGTGGTGAAGATCGCACTGAACCTTTATGGCCCGCCGGTTTACGTGCGCAAAGAGATTGTGCATAACAAGCACGTAGTCGAGGAACTGCGCGGTCTGGGCGCGATTTTCGTCGAAGAACTGGAAGAAGTTCCCTCCGGGGCGCGGGCTATTTTCAGCGCTCATGGCGTGTCTCCCGAGGTTCGCCGCCAGGGCAAGGAACGGAGTCTCGCGATCATCGATGCCACATGCCCGCTGGTGACGAAGGTTCATCTGGAAGCGGTCAAGTTTGCGCGGGAAGGCTATACCATCATCCTGATCGGCCACAAGAACCACGACGAAGTGATCGGAACGCTCGGCGAAGCGCCGGCGAAGATGATTCTCGTCGAATCGGTAGCGGATGTGGACGCGCTGAAAATTGACGATCCGGCGCGCGTGGCTTACCTCACCCAGACGACGTTGAGCCTGGATGAAACCAAAGATATCGTGGCGCGTCTCGAACAAAGATTCCCATTGATTCGCGGTCCGAAATCGCAGGACATCTGCTACGCCACCGAAAACCGCCAGATGGCGGTCAAGGGCGTCTCGGAATTCTGCGAGCTGATTCTGGTGGTGGGTTCCGCGAACAGCTCGAACTCGAAGCGGCTGGTCGAAGTCGGCCAGAATTACGGCGTTCAGGCGTATCTGGTGAACGACTGGAGCGATGTGCATCCGGAATGGCTGGACGGCATCAGAAGCGTAGGTGTGACAGCAGGCGCATCGGCGCCCGAGCATCTCGTGGAACAGATTGTAGCGGCGTTGAACGAAAAGGGCTTCGGCGATCTCGAAGAAGTTGAAATGGTGGAAGAAGACGTTCGGTTTTCGCTGCCTCCCGAATTGGCGGGAGCGAGTTCCCAGCTCTACGGAATATCGGCGCCAATACGTTAACAAGAAATGATGAGCGCTACGCTCCACGTTAAGAGCAGCCAGGTAAGAGACGAGCTCTTCACTGTCGCGCAACAAAAGATTCAGCTCGCGGCCGAACATCTTCTCTCGCTCCAGCATCCGGACGGGTACTGGTGTGCGCTGCTGACGGCCGACACCACGCTCGAATCCGATTACATCCTGCTGCAGCTCTGGATGCACCCCCCGAGCTCTTCCGGAGAAAAGCCGGGCGAGTGGAATCCGCCCGACCGCGGCAGGATCGACCGGGCGGCTGCGCGCATTCTCTCGCAGCAGTTGGCCGATGGCGGCTTTAACATCTACGTAAAGGGCCCGAGCGAGATCAGCGCTTCCGTCAAAGCCTATTTCGCGTTGAAGCTGGCCGGTATCCCGGCGGACGGCCCGGAGATGACCAGGCTGCGCGAGCGTATTATCGCCCTCGGAGGGATCCAGTCGGCCAACAGCTACACGAAGGTCAACCTCAGCCTGTTCGAACTGTATCCCCGGGAAGGAACGCCGAGCATTCCCCCGGAGATCATGCTGCTGCCGGGCAAGCTGCTCTACCAGATGTCGTCGTGGACGCGCGCAATTGTCATTTCGCTCGCAATCGTCCACGCCCACGATCCGAAGCGGCCGGTTCCGGCGGGATTCAATCTGGACGAGCTCTTCATTCCCGGCAAGAGCATGGGTATTGAAAGCGATGAAACATGGCTGAGCTGGCGCAAGACTTTCATTGAATCGGACAAGATCCTCAAACTGTGGGACCGATACGGGTTTGCGCGTATCCGCAAGGCCGCGTTGCGAAAGTGCGAGCACTGGATGCTCGAACGGATGAAACACGCCGACGGGCTGGGCGCGATCTATCCTCCGATGCAGTATTCGATCATGGCGCTCGACGTTCTCGGATATCCCGAGGATTCTCCGGTGCGCGTGGAAGCGGTGCGGCAGTTCGACAGCCTGATGGTCGACGACGGGAAAACACTTTTCTTCCAGCCTTGTTTCTCTCCGGTCTGGGACACCGCGATCGCGGCGTTTGCACTGGGCGAAGCGGGTTGGAGCGGAAAACCTCCGCTTTCGCGCGCGGCCGACTGGCTTCTCGCCCGCGAGATCCGGCGCAACGGCGACTGGTCCGTCAAGCGGCCGTACACGGAGCCCTCCGGCTGGGCCTTTGAGTTTCAGAACGACTGGTATCCGGATATCGACGACACCGCGATGGTGCTTCTCGGATTTCCGCACATGAAAGCGTCGCAGGCATCGGCGCAATCGGCAACCCGCGGGCGCGCGCTCGACTGGCTGCTCGCGATGCAGTCGAAGGACGGCGGGTGGGCGGCGTTCGATGTCGACAACAATTGGGAGATTCTCACCCACGTTCCTTTCGCGGACCATAACGCGATGCTCGATCCCACCTGCGCGGACATCACGGGCCGCACACTCGAAGCCCTTGCGGCGAATGGCCTTGACCGGAGCTATCCCGCCTGCCGGCGCGCGATCGACTATTTGACGCGGACGCAACTCGCGGACGGAAGCTGGTACGGCCGCTGGGGCGTTGCCTGGATCTACGGCACCTGTTTCGCGCTGCGCGGTCTGCGCGCCATGGGCGAAGAGGGCGAGCCTCACATGCTGCGCGCCGGTGAATGGCTGCGCTCGATCCAGAATCCCGATGGCGGTTGGGGCGAGAGCTGCGCGGGCTACGACAACGATATTTACACTGCCGCGGAAAGCACGCCGTCGCAGACTGCGTGGGCTCTGATGGGCTTGATTGCGAGCGGCGACAGCACGAGCCTGGCCGTGCGGGGTGGCGTCGATTACCTGGCCAGAACTCAGGCCTGCGATGGATCATGGAGCGAAGAACTGGCCACCGGTACGGGTTTTCCGAAGGTTTTCTACCTCAATTATCATTACTACCGGCTTTATTTCCCGCTGCTCGCGCTGGCATCGTTCGTGAACGCCGTCGACGCGCAGTAGCCCCATGCTTTACGAGATCTGCCAGGCGGGCGAACTCGTTCTTCGATTACCGTCCCGCGAGCTGACCCCGGAGGAGATCCTCTCCGCGCCGATCCAGGAGCTGATCGCCTCGATGTTCGAAACCATGCGCGCCGCGCCTGGCGTTGGTCTCGCCGCTCCGCAGATCGGCATGCCGCTGCAGATCGCCGTCATCGAAGACCGTCAGGAATTCATCGACAAGCTCGCGCCCGCGCACGCCGCCGAGCGACTTCGTTCCGCCGTGGCGCCGCATGTGATCGTTAATCCGAATCTAACGGTCGAGAGTTCCGAAACCGCGGAGTTTTTTGAGGGATGCCTGAGCGTGAGCGGGTTCACGGCCATCGTGCCGCGCGCTCTTTCCGTTCGCGTCGATTGCCTCAACGAACGCGCCGAGCCGGTGGTGATTCAGGCGCGCGGATGGTATGCGCGTATCCTCCAGCACGAGATCGATCATCTCCACGGCACGCTCTATATCGACCGCATGCGCAGCCGCTCGTTCATGGGACGCGAGACCTTCGAGCGCCAGTGGAAGGATGTGCCGGTGGCGGAGTTTCACAGACTGGTTGGCGATGTCTGATTTCCGCGAGGCAATACGGAATTACATCGCCCGCGAAGCGCAGCCCGAAGACAAGTTCGGTCACCAGCCGCGCCTCTATGCCCTGACGCTGAAGATCGGCGCCGGGCACGACTATGACGACGATATCGTTTTTGCGGCTGCCTGGCTGCATGATATCGGTGTTTTTGCCGGGCATCGTCCCGAAAGCCCGGATGCGCTGGCGCGCTGGGATAACGTGGTTTACGCTGTGGAGCGGGCGCCTGCGCTACTCGATGCGCTCGGGTTTCCGGCTGAGAAGGCAAACGCCGTGGTGGAAGCAATCCGCACGCACCAGCCGGCGAATCACCCGATCGCAATTGAGGGAGTGATTCTGCGCGACGCCGATATTCTGGAGCAGCTCGGGGCAATTGGAATCCTGCGCGCGGTGAGCAAAGTCGGGCGCGATACGCGGTTTCCGACCTTTTCGGCGGCAGCGGAATCTCTCCGGAAAACGTTGGTCACGCTGCCGCGGCAGATTCGTCTCGACACCACGCGCGCGCTGGCAGCGCCGAAGATCCGCACACTGGAAGCGTTTCTGAGTGCGCTCGATGCGGAATCGTCGCCTGCGCTGTTCTAACTGGCTTTACAATGGTGGCAATCCGGACCCATGACTAAAATCCGAATTCTGGCGGTTCTGGCTTTGCCGGCGATCCCTGCCTGGCCCCAAAGCCAGCCCGAGATCGTAACGCAGGACACGCCGGTAACGTTCAGCAGCCGGGTGAATCTGGTATCGGTCCCGGTCGTGGTCCGTGATCGGGAAGGCCGCGCGATCGGAAACCTCAAGAAGGAAAACTTCCAGCTCTACGATAAAGGCAAGCTCCAGGTCATCTCGAAGTTTACCGTCGAGAAATCGGAAGCGCCGGCGGAGGAGCTCAGCAAGGCCGTGGCGGCCGGCGCGGTGCCGGAAAAAACGGCGACGCCAGCGAAACCCGCTCTGCCGGAGCGCTACGTCGCCTATCTGGTCGACGACGTCCATTTGAAACCCGGCGATCTCCTGCAAACGCACCAGGTCATGAACAAACACCTGGACGAAGCTCTCGATCCCGGGACCCGTGCCGCAATTTTCACCACCAGCGGCGCGATGAAGGCCGATTTCACGGACGACCGCGCGAAGCTGCACAAGGCCATCAACAGCATTCTGCCCTGGACCAGCGGATCGGATCCGCAGCAGGACTGCCCGCCGGTCAGCTACTATCTGGCCGATCTGCTGGTCAACAAGCTGCTCTATTTCGACGGCTATCTGTATAGCGACGAGCAGTTGATCGCCCTGATCGGCAGCGGGCGCGCGGACGAGGCGCTGATCGCCGTCGTGTCGGAAGCGCAGAGATGTTTCGCCATGACAAGCGGACTGGATACAAACATCATGATCCAGATCCGGGTGGCGGTTCGCCAGGCTTTGACCCAGGGAGACCATGAAACCGTCAGTGCGCTGGGCGCGATAAAGGATGTCGTTCGCAGGCTCATCCCGATGCCGGGAAACCGGAGCCTGGTATTGGTCTCGCCGGGATTCCTGCTCACCTCGGATCACCGCACGGCGGAGTCCGACGTCCTCGAAAGTGCGATTCGCGCCAACGTCACCGTCAACACGATTGACATGCGGGGCCTCTATACGAACATACCCGGCGGAGACGCGAGCAGTAAGGGATACGGATCGTCCTCCGGAGGGTTCCTGACCCAGGCGGATTTCTCCGCCGCATCCCAGCAGGACGACATTCTGGGCGAACTGGCTGACGGCACCGGCGGCACGTTTTTCCATAATGACAACGATCTGAAGGGCGGGCTCAATCAACTGGAGGCGCGCCCGGAATATCTCTATGTGCTGGGATTCTCGCCGGAGAATCTGAAGTATGACGGCAGTTACCACGGGCTGAAGGTCAGCGTTCGAAGCGTGAACAGTCCCACGCTTCAGGCCCGCCACGGTTATTGGGCGCCCAATCATGCGATCGATGCAGCAGAGGCCGCGAGAGAGGAGCTGAAAGAGGATGTCTTCTCGCGCGACGAGATCCGGGATATTCCGATCGATCTCCATACCGAATTTTTCAAGCCGAGCGATGACAAAGCCGAGCTGACGGTGGTCGCGCGGCTCAACCCCGACAGCCTGCGTTTTCAAAAGGCCGGGGAACGCAACAACGATACCGTCACGGTGGTGGCGGGCCTGTTCGATTCCAACGGAAATTACCTCTCCGGGCTACAGCGCGTCATCACCCTGCGTCTCCGCGATCAGACGCTGACCCAACTGCAGAATGCCGGCATCAGCGTGGAAGAGACCTTCCACGTGGCGCCGGGGCGGTATGTGGTGCGGGTGGTGGTCCAGGACGCCGGCGGGCAGACGACGGCAGCGCGCAATGAGGGCGTCGAGATTCCATGACATTGCCGACCGCCCGCCCTCGCGGCTCACTGGCGGCGTTTTTCGTGGCCGGGGCAATGTTGGCGCAACAAAGCGCAGTCATCCAGACCGAAACGCGCGTAGTACTCGTCGACGCGATCGTGACCGGAAGGAACGGCGCGTATGTGCGCGATCTTGCCGCGAAGGATTTTCGCGTCTGGGAGGACAACCGGGAGCAGACCATCAAGAGCTTCGCGCTCGAAACCGCGTCGACCGCCGCGCAGCCGCGTCCGATGGTCCTGTTCTTCGACGAGAGCAGCATGGAAACCGGCGATCAGATCGCGCTCCGGCAGGCAGCGTCCCGTTTCATCGATGCCGAGATGGGGCCGAATCGAAAGATGGCGGTGGTGAGCTACAACGGGGCTCTTCGAATCGGGCAGAACTTCACCGATAATGCGGGACATCTGAAGGACGCCCTTCCGGAACCCGAATCCCGTGTGCCCACGGATGAAACGCGCGACCCGCCGTCCGCGATGAGGCGGGGCCTCTCAAACGCGAACGCGATCGACGATGCGGCTTCGCGCAACATGCTGCACGCCCTCCGGAATCTGGGAGAAAGTCTCGGAGTTCTCCCTGGCCGAAAGATCATCGTGCTCTTCAGCGGGCCCCTCCCTTCCACCTCCGCCGAGAGATCCGACATGCGGGAAGCAATCGAGGCTTGCAACAAGTCAGGTGTCGCCATCTATCCCGTCGACGTGCGACCTGTTTCCACCCCGGCGCAGCCCGACAGGACCAACCCGTTCGATTACGAGGGCCGATCCGCCCGGTTGGGGGGGCCGCAGGGGGATCGCGACGATTCCATCGCGAGCATGCAGGACCCCGGCGCCGCCAGCCAGCAGGTGATGTATGGCCTCGCGGGCGGAACGGGCGGCTTCGTCATCAAGAGCTCGAACGATCTTTTGGGCGGATTGCAGAAGATCGCCGAGGAACAGGATCAGTATTACGTGATCAGCTACACCCCTCCCGAGTCGAAGGAGGGGGCCTGCCACGCTCTGCGTGTCAAGGTGGATCGCAGCGGCACGAACGTTCGGGCACGCAGCAGCTATTGCACGTCGAAACCGCAGGATCTTCTCGCCGGGACCACTTCGGGGCAGGATCTCGAGAAGCGCGCGATGTCAGAGACTGGGGCGGGCGCGGGGGACATGACGGCGTCGATCGCGCTGCCCTATTTCTACACTTCACCCGGCGTGGCCCGCGTAAACGTGGCCATGGAGATCGTTCCGGGCGCGCTGAAATTCGAGAATCAGAAAGGCAAACTGCATGCCGAGATCAATCTTCTCGGCATCGCGTCGACCGTGGATGGCGGGGTGCGCGCGCGCTTCAGCGACAATCTCAAATTCGACTTCGATAACGAAGCGCAGATCCAGAGTTGGCGCGTGCGGCCGCTTCATTACGCAAAGGAATTCCGCATCGCTCCCGGAGAGTACAGTTTCACGATGGCCTTTGGCCAGACGGGACAGACGGCTTTCGGAAAGGTGGAAATGCCGCTGAAGGTCGATCCCTGGACGGCGGGCGAGTTGGCTCTCAGCGGGATTGTGCTGAGCCGGGAGACGCACCCGGCGGCCGATCTGGGGCTGAGTCTGGCGACTGGGGGCCGCACACCGCTCGTTGCGGAAGGCACTGAGGTCGTTCCTTCCGGCTCCAGCCTGTTCACGAGATCGGAGGCCGGTTTTTTCTACTTTGAGCTTTACAGTCCCGACCCGCCTTCGGTGAGCGTCCAGGTGCGTGTGCTGGATCGCAGGACCGGCGAATCGAAATGGGATTCGGGACCGACGAAGATTCCCCAGCCCGCAACCGGCGGAATGCCCTCGATCCCGGCCTCTGCCCGATTGCCGCTCAACGCGCTCACCGCCGGGAGTTACCGGCTTGAGATCCGGGCGTCCGATTCCGCCGGCAAACAGGCGGCCCGCACGGCCGATTTCGATATTCGCTGACGGCGGGTCACGACTACGAAACGCCCGCGGCGGCTCCCGGGCCAAGTTCCCGCAGCAGCGCCGCAGCCTTGTAGACCGTTGCCAGCGCTTCAGCAATTCCGCGCACATCCACATGCACGGCCCGCGCCTGATCGCTGGTATAGAGATATACATTCGGCAGGCTTTCCAGATTGCCGTCGAACGTAACGCCCACCAGTTCGCCCGCGCGGTTGACCACCGGGCCGCCGAAGCCGCCGCCGCCCGTGTCGCAGGTGCTGACGAAGTCGAGCGGCGTAACCGGGTTCAGCCTGGGCCTGATGTCGACCCAGTTTTGCGGAACCTGCCACGGGCCGTTATTACCCAACCGGTAATAGAGTCCGCTGAACGTCGCGGCGAAAGGCTGGGGGACAGCCGCCCGGTCAGTGTAACCGCCGACTATCCCGAACATTGCCCGCGGCGTCGAGGTGCCGTCCGGATAATCGGCGGCGCCGAAGAGCTTCAGGCGATATTGCGCGATCTTTTCCGCGGCGGAAACTTCGAGAATGCCGATGATCTCGTCGTGCTCTTTGCGCAGACGGAGCGCCTGCGGATCGAGCAGCGTGGCGAGATGAATCAGGGGGTCGTCGGACTTGACTCGTCCGGCCGGGTCTTTCAGCTTCGTCGCCTGCACCATCGCTTCGGCCGCCTGCCGCGGCGTCTTGCCGGCGAGAATGGTTTTCAACGGAGCATCCTTATCTCCCAGCGAGCGCAGCTCTTCGAGATACTGCGTCAGCATGAGCGTCTCGATCGCGGGATTCACGGCCGATTGGTCAACCGGTTCGCCACGCACGATCTGCCGCGCGATTTCAAACAACTTCGAGCCGGGCGCGGATTCAAGAATCTGGTAAGGCTTCTCGATAGGCGCCCACTTTTTGTACGCCGATGCCACGTCGTCCCAGACTTTGGCCGCGTCTGTCCCGAGTTTCGAGTCGGCTTCGACGGCGCGGCGGATCTTCTGTTCGAATGTGGTCTTGCGGGTTACCAGACGGTCGTCGCGCAGGCCGATCAGCTTGCCCGCATCGGTCTTGAAGCCGTTCAGCAAAGGCGTCAGAACGGGTTGGGCGGCGGCGGAATTTTCCGCGCTCGCGGCGGCAAAGTGATTCAGCGCCTGGACGCGCGTCTGCGCACGGGCAACGGAAACGGGCAGAGCCGTGTCGCGGTAGAAGGTCAGCTGCGCGGCGGTGACGGATCGGGACGTGACGGCCGGATTGCCGGACGCGAACACCAGGTCGCCCTCCTTAACGCCCTCCGCGCTCCATTTCAGATAGTGTGGCGTTGCGGCAGGTTTTCCGTTCTCCCAGGCGCGCAAAAAAGCGACGTTGAGACCATAGCGGAGGTAAGTGATGGCGTCGCGTTCTTTGCCGAAGAAGGCAACCGAATATTCGGGCGCGAAAACCAATCGGATATCGCTATAGCGCTTGTACTGATAGAGGTCGTAGCGCCCGCCCGCGAACAGACGAACCACCGTGCAGACGTTGCCTGTTTTCGCGGCGCACTCCTTTTCCACGCGCGCGAAAGCGGCATTGCGCTGAGCCAGCGACTGACCGGCAGCCTTAACCTGCGCCGTCACGTCCTCCATGCTCAGCAGAACATCGGCGGCAAGACCCGGGCAGCGCGGCCCTGACATGGTGTCGGCGGCGGTGAAGCCGTTCTGAAGCAAGTCGCCCGACAGGCACGCGTTCGCCACCTGGCGCGTCGTCAGCATCAGTCCGCCGGGGGAAACGAACGATCCCGTTTCGCCGCCGATGCGTACCGAGGCAAGACGAAGCTCGTCGAGAAAGGCGGGGGCGACTTCGAAATCGTGCTTCTGCTTCACCGTCTCGGCAGGGAACTGGTTCCACAGCCAGAGACCCTCATCGGCCCGAGCCAGCGGGGCGGGACAGGCCAGCGCAATCAGGACGGTTGACAGAACGCCCATTCGTGGTGCGGCCGTAGTCTTCATAACGATCAAACCCATTGCACCATAAGCTGAGCTGGTGCTCGTATCATAAAACGTTTGAGGGACGATAATCGCGCACAGGAGAATTACAAATGGCTTCGACCAGCTTCGAGTCTGTAGACCATTACATAGCTGCCCAGCCGAGACCCGTTCGGGCCATTCTCAACCGCGTTCGGGAAACGATTCGCAAAGCCGTGCCTTCCGCCGAGGAATCGATTTCATACGGGATCCCCACGTACAAACTGCACGGCCGAGCGGTGCTTTATTTCGCCGGATGGGCACAGCACTTTTCGCTCTACCCCGTCGGCGCTGAGGTAATCGCCGCGCTTGAAGGCGACCTTGCGCGGTACGAGGTTAGAAAAAGCACGATCCGCTTCCCGTTTTCCGAGCCAGTCCCCGTGAAACTGATCGAGCGCATCGCGAAGTTCCGCGCGAAGGCCCTGGCGGACAAAGTCACGCGGGGTGCCGCGAGTGCCAGTCGGTCGCCTGCTCATAAGCGTGCGCCAGAGCCAGGACAGTCGATTCCGCCCAGGGCGCGCCGGCGATCTGCATCCCGATCGGCAGACCATCGGAAGTGAAGCCGCAGGGGACGGAAATCACGGGGATGCCGTACGCGTCAAACGGCGAAGTGTTACGCGCGCTCACGTTGCGGGTCAGGCCTTCCTCGACGCGAAATGGCGGATCGGCCATGGTCGGCAAAACCAAAAGATCAATGTTGGCGAACGTCTTTTCAATCTCGCGGCGGCTGCGCCAGACATCGCGCAGCGAGTTCGCGTAGGGCGCGGCGAGAACCTGCGATCCGCGCTGCAATGCCGCCCGTACGGGCGGCTGGTACATCTCCGGACTCTTCGCGAAGTAATCCGCGTGGTACGCATACATTTCGGCGCTCAACACCGGGCCGGAATTGACGCGCGGCAGGGTAACGTCCCGCATACCCGCCGTCAACTTCTTCAGCACCGCGAGCGCGGCGTCCATGGCTTTGGCGACGTCCGGATGAAGCGCGTCGAAGAAGGGCGCACGCGGGATGCCGAGACGCAGCTTTGCAGTGGGCATTTTCAACGCCCGCGTGTAATCGGGCACGGAGACCCTGACGGTGGTGGGATCGGCGTCGTCGTAGCCCGCGATCGCGTTCAGCAGGAGCGCGGTATCTTCCACGGTGCGCGTCATCGGACCTACGTGATCGAGCGACAGGGCCAGCGGAATCACGCCGCGCAGGCTGACCCGGCCGTAGGTCGGCTTGAGGCCGACAATGCCGCAGTACGATGCCGGGATACGCACCGAGCCCGCGGTATCCGTGCCGAGGGAGCCGAAACACTGCAGAGACGCGACGGCCGCGCCCGGTCCGCCGGAGGATCCGCCCGGAGTGAGAGCCGGATTCCACGGATTGTGGACAGGCCCGAAGAACGTAACGGCAGACGTGCCCCCATCGGCAAATTCGTGGAGATTGAGCTTCCCGAGAAGCACGATGCCGGCGTTCTTCAGACGCCGGTAGACTTCGGCGTCCTCAGCGGGGACGCGATGCTCGAAGAGCTGGCTGGCCGCGGTGGTGCGAACTCCCGCGGTGTCGATGTTGTCTTTGAGGGCGAGGGGAATGCCGTGCAGGGGGCCGCGCCATTTGCCCGCCCGAATCTCCGCTTCGGCATCCCGAGCCTCGGCCAGAGCCCGTTCGCGTGTGACGGTGATGTACGCGTTCAGAGTCCCCTGATATTTGTCGACTCGCGCCAGGCAGGCGTTGACCAGATCGACCGGTGAGATGCGACGGGCGCGCAGAAGATCCGATGCCTGCTTCAGCGTGAGAAGGGCGAGGTCTTTGTCACCGGTTTGGGCGGCGCAGGTCCGGGCAACCACCGGAAGGGCTGCCGCGGCCGCCAGGAATCGCCGGCGGGTGAGAAAATGCTGAGGCGGCATCATGCTGGCTATTGCTGCGGGGGTGGTCCGCCACGGCCCCGACCCTGCTCAGGAATTCCGCCCAAAGGAATGACGGCTTGCCCACCGGATCTGATGAGACCTCCGGCCCAGGCGTGTTTCGAGCCGTCCTTGGCCGCATAGGCTGTGACGGTAACTTCTTCGCCGGAGGTCATCAGAGTCTCGTAGATGCTCCGGTCAAAACCGTTTCGCCGCAGAACATTTGGCGCGGGCAGTTCGAGGGCCCAATTGACTATCTTCCCCTGCGCGTTCGGGGCGTCGAGGTAGATCCATCCGTGAGGGTTTTCCGTCACGACCTTCGTAACTTTTCCGACGAGCGTGAGGGGCTTCGACTGGTCGTACTCGGCCTGGAACGAATGGTGGGCCGATGCCGGAAGCGACCCGCCGAGCAACCCAATGCCGAGGGCCATTGTCGATAAGGTTTTCGTCATCATAGAACTCCTCAGTTCAGGGGATCGCGCGCCGCGCGAAACCCGATGTCGCTCACTCTCAAAGTGGGCCCGTAGTAGTGGTATCTCGCCGAGACGCGCACGAAAGCCGCGGCGTTATCCCATGCACCGCCCCGCACAACCGGAAGTTGTCGCATGCCACCCCTGCCAAAATTGCCTCTCTGCCCTGCCTGCCCTGGCTGAGGGCCCGTGGGATCGGCGAGCGGGCTGCTGCTGTAAAAGTCTCTCGCAAACAGATCCTCAACCCACTCCCGCACGTTGCCCAGCGTGTCGTAGAGTCCCCAGGCGTTGGGTTTCTTCCGGCCGACCGGATGCGTTTCGTCCTCCGAGTTGGCTGCGTACCAGGCAATCTCGTCCAGTGTCGATGGCTGCGCGCCGGTCGAGCCGGCCCTTGCCGCGTACTCCCATTCGGCTTCGGTGGGAAGACGATATCGGTATCCGTCATTCCGGGCGTTGAGCCGCGAAAGAAAATCGCGCGCGTCGTCCCTCGATACCGTTTCGACCGGGCGATCGTCTCCTTTGATGGTGCTGGGGTTCGCGCCCATAACCGCCTGCCATTGAGATTGGGTTACTTCGTATTTTCCGATCTCAAAAGGCTTTGTAATCTGCACGCGATGCGCGGGTTTTTCATCGGCGTTACAGTCGTTGTCGCCCGTCGGACAGCCCATGACGAATTCACCGGGGGCGATTTTCACAAACTCCATGCCAAGGGCGTTCTTTGTGCGATCGGGAGTCTGGCCAAGTACGGAGAGCCCGGCGAGTAAACCTATGAATGGGCCGCGCATCGCACTCATTATATAGAGTAAAGCAGTACATGATTTCATCGGGCGGGCATCTGCTGCTCCCACTGATCACGATCGTCCTCGTGAACCTGGTTCTGAGCGGAGACAACGCGGTCGTCATCGCGCTCGCCGTCAGGTCGCTCGCACAGGGCGAGCGTACCCGGGCGTTGATCGCGGGGGCGGCCGGCGCGGTTCTTCTACGGGTCATCGTCACGTTCTTCGCGGGCCTGCTGCTGCATGTCCAATTCCTGAAGGTGGCGTGTGGCGTCACGATCCTCTGGATCGCGGTCGGGCTTTTCGATCAGGCCGAGCCCGGCGAAGCGTCCGCGGGCCGCGAGCCGCCCGGTTTCTGGCACGCGATCTGGTTCATTATGGCCGCGGACGTCACCATGTCTCTCGACAACATTCTCGCCATCGCGCAGGTGTCGCAGGGAAGCCTGGGCCTGCTGCTCTTCGGACTGGGGCTCAGCATACCGCTTGTGCTGTTCGCGAGCGGAGTCCTCGCGAACCTGATGGACCGATATCCCGTGATTGTTTATCTGGGCGCGGCTCTGTTGGGGAAAATCGGGGCTGAAATGATTCTGACGGACCGGTTCACCGTGCGGTTCTTCGCACCGGCGCCCCTGCTGTTCTACAGTCTCGAAGCCGCGGCGGCGGCGGGCGTCATCCTCGCCGGCAGGTTATCGCCGGTCAAGGCTGAGGCTGTTTCAGCCGCAGGTAGAAGTCAAAATTCAGGTCCGTAAAGAACCGGTAGAGTTTCAATTCGCGATCGTAGATCTGGGTGCAGATCTCCGGGCTGAAGCTTGGGACCGCGACCCTGACGCTGAAGAGCGTTTCGTGATCGATGCTGACCTCGACGGTGCCAGGTCCTGAAATCGACTCGATATCCGCCTTGATGGAGCGGGCGAGTTCGGCGCCGTAAATCGCCGGGGTACCAACCGCCGCGGGGACTGGTGTTTTCGGGGCAGTTGCTTTGGTTGTGAGAATCGCGGCGAGCGCCAGCTCGAGCATCAACATCGAAACGTCCTCCTTTAAAAAATATAGCGTAATTCTTAATTGACCGGGTACGCAATAAGCTCAGCGGCGATGGGTGCGCGACATAAAAGTCGGAGCATGCGCGAATTGGCCGCCCGAGCGTATCAGTACGCAAGGCTGGTGGAGATGCGGCTACCAGCCGCGTTCCTCGATTTTCCTGAGAATTCCACCTGCTTCCTGACCTGGCGCCTCGCCGGCTCACTTCCCGTGCAACGGATAGCGGAGTCGTGGACTACAGAAGGGGCCGGACTCTCAGCCTTCGACAAGGTTCTTGATGCCCGCGCCACCGGTCCTCAGTGGCTGACCCGCCCCGGAATCGCCGTGCCGTGATCGGCTTCGGAAGTTGGGTAGTGATGCCCAATCACGTTCATGCACCGATCTGCCCCGTGGGTGATCTTTCCAGAATTGTCTCGGGTATCGAAGTAACCAGCGCTAAGGAGGCGGATCGTTTATTGAACAGAACCGGCCCGTTCCGAAGCCGGGACTACTTCGACCGTTGCGCACGAAATTCGGCCGAAGAGCGGCGCATTATGAGTTACATCGAGAACAATCCAGTCAAAGCGGGACTGTGCCGCGATGCGAGCGCGTGGGGAGCTACAGAACGCGGCTGGTAGCCGCATGTCCATGTACTGATCATTTTGGAATCCCCCTTTCATTTCGCACACCCAGCGGGGATGTTTGTGCTGCGTTTTTGTGATGCAATGAAGTGATGGATGTCGCGGCCGCCGGGACCCCGCCTCCGAATCAGATCGAAGCGCCGGTCAGGACACTACCTGCCATTGCGGCGGTATCGACTCCGGGTCTCGCCGCAGACGGCGTTTCGCGCTCGCTGCAGGATCTCGCCAGTTCGCATATCGGCGATGTACTCGGCCGCATCGAGCACGCGCGCAATGCTCTCGATCCCTCGAAAATCGAAGGACTGCTTCGGGCCGCGGTCGCCGAGGCCGGCGCCCGCAATCTGCCGGGCGCTTTGGCCGCTATTACGGAAATGGCCCGGCTGCATCCGGAACACGCCGCGGAGCTGGTTCAGGCGGAAGCTGCACTGGCGCCGATCCGGGGCGAAGTGAACCATTTGTTCGAGCGCCTCGCGCTCGCCGCGAAATCCGACGCGGCGGGCACGCTGTCGGCCGCTTCCCTCGCAGTTTCGCCGCGGGATATTCCGGCGATCGACATTCTCGCCGCCGCGCAGCGTTTCGCCGAGAGCGGCACGTTGATCAATTATGTCCGTGCGACGGAACTCGGTCAGTTGGTGCTGGATTCGTATCCCCTGGCCGTGAAGCCGCGGCGGTGGCTGGCGCAGGCGCGGCTCCAGGCAATGTGGCGGCGCGTGCCCGTGCTGGTCCTTCTCGCCGGCTGGTTCCTGCTCGGGCTCGTGGGCGGAATCATTTCGCTCGCCGGCCGCTACGCGGGGAGCGGACCGCTGAGCGCAACGCCCGTCGAAATCTGGGCGGTCGGATTCCTCGTTCTGGTGGGCTTTCAGTTCTTCGCGACGATCCGGAACATCCGGTTCTGAAAGAATCCTACTTGCCGCACTTCCCGCCGGGGCACCGGTTGTTTTCTTCGCAGACGTACTCGAAGATTCCCTGCGGCTCCCAGTCCGGGTGCGGGGTCATGGTGAAATCCTGCGAGAAGGGCTTCGTAAAGATCTTCGGGTCGTCGATCGTCAACTGATAGGCGAGCGTTTTCGTGTCTTTCCAACTGATGCGTTCGGTGGTGACCAGGGCATCGCTGTGCATCCGGTATTCGTTCGGATTCGTGTAGAAATAATCGTCGAGGCCCCAGCGCTTGAAGCCGTTGGTTTCGACCACAAGCGTATCGCCTTCCCAGTGACCGGTCGGATCGCCGTAAAAGCCCGGCTCGAGACCTTTGCGATGCGGACGGCCATCGAGAGGGATCAGGCGGGTCATCGCCTGGAACTCGTGCGCCATCACGAGGAAGGTCTTGTTCTGGACGAAGCGAACCGCGTTGGCGGATAACATGCCGGACGGGAACCCCGCCGGGAGACAGAAATCGCGAGGCTCGTCGTGGCGGGGATCGCCGGTGCGTGGTTCGTAGAAAGCCTCGCCGCCGGGCTTGAACGGCGGAAATTTGGCTTTGTTGAAAATGGTGGCGGAGCACCTGCATTTTTCGCCTTCGTTCGTCTTCGGCCACTCGTAAATTCCGCTGAAATCGGGCTTGCCGTCGGCAGCGCGAGGCAGGTCTCGCGGCAGGCTTCGCGGCAGGTTTCCGGGCCCCTGGGCGACCAGCGCAGCCGCGCCCAGCGCCAGTCCGGCGAAAACTCCGATGCGTGGGGGAATCATTTCTTTCCCCTTCCTGATTGCCCGTGAACACGCTGGTGCCGTCGGGGAACGTTACCTTGCTGCCGAAGCCGTTTTCGGAGCCATCCTTGGCGCGGAATCCGTCGATCACGACCGTCATTCCCGGCTGCAGATTATCCCTCGTGATGCCGCGTCGCATCAACTGGCCCGGCGCGCCGCCGGAAAAAGCCCAGTTCACGACCTTGCCGCTATCGTCTTGCACGTCAACGTAGAACCAGATATGAGGATTCAGCCATTCGACTTTGGTTACCACGCCTGTGACTTTGATTGGCTTCGACTCGTCGTACTCGGCGGCGAATGAGTGGTGGGCAAGGGCGGGCAGCGATGCCGCGATGAGGCTGACGATAAAGAGGG
Organism: Terriglobia bacterium; assembly: GCA_963764845.1. GTDB lineage: Bacteria > Acidobacteriota > Terriglobia > Bryobacterales > Bryobacteraceae > BOG-234. Next base: position 1,036,163 of record CAVXUE010000006.1, read on the forward strand.
CGGATTTCCCGAGGGGATTGACTTGGCGCATCTAACACCCTATTCTCTATCAAAATGCGCAAATTGTTAACTGTTACGCTTCTCCTGGCTGCCTTGCTAATGGTTTCACGCGCCGCGCGGGCTCAATCGGCCGCCGGACTGTGGGACGCCACCATCAACTTCAACGGTACTGACATCCCGTTCAAAATGGGGATCTCGGGCGATGGCGCGAATGTCAAAGGCTGGTTCTTCAATGGCGACGATAAGGAGATTTCCAACAACGGAAAGCTGGACAACGGCTCGCTGGAACTCGACTTCGACAGCTACCTGGCCAAGCTGACCGCGACTGTGAAGAATGGCGTGCTGGAGGGAGAATACGGGCCGATCCTGAAAAAGATGTATCCGGTGAGGGCCACGCTCGCCGCCGCGGCGAAATCCGGATCGAAAGGCGGCGCGCCTTCTGTCACGCCCCCCTCTATCGCCGGCCAGTGGGTTCTTGAGGGCGTAACGAGCGGCAAGGGAGAGAAAGCGTGGCAGTTGATTCTGCGTCAGTCCGGCGCGGATATTTCCGGCGCGATTCTGCGCGTCGATGGCGATACGGGAACGATGACCGGAAGTTTTCAGGACGGCAAATTTGTGCTCAGCCACTTTTCCGGTTCGCGCCCGGCGCTGTTGATTCTGAAGCCTGCCACCGACGGCACGATGGATGTGAGTCTGAGCGGCCTGCATGGGTTCAGTGAAATGAAAGCCGTGCGCCCCGCCGAGGTCCGCGCCAAAGGGTTGCCGTTGCCCACCGATGCCGATCTGCATACAACGGTGAAAGATCCGAACGCTCCCTTCACATTCAGTTTCCCGGATCTCAACGGGCACGTGGTTTCGAATACCGACGCGCGCTTTCACGGCAAGGTGGTATTGATCAACATCACCGGGAGCTGGTGCCCGAATTGCCACGACGAAGCGCCTTTCCTTGCCGGGCTGTATAACAAGTACCACGACCAGGGTCTGGAGATCGTCGCGCTGTCGTTCGAGGAAGCGGACCAGCTGAAGGACCCGACCCGTTTGAAGGCGTTCATCAAGGAGTACGGGATCACGTACACGGTGTTGCTGGGCGGCGAGACGGATTCCGCCAAATCGAAACTGACGCAGGCTGTGAATTGGGACGCCTGGCCGACCACGTTCTTCGTAGGGCGGGATGGTCTGGTGCGCGGCGCGCATGCGGGTTTCCCCAGCCCCGGGAGCGGCGAGCTGTATAAGCAGGAGAAAGACGAATTCGTCGGCGAAGGTCGAGAAACTGCTGGCGGAGAATCAGACCTCGCGCAGGTAGACGTCTTTTAACCCGCCGCCTTTTAGGCGGTCAACCACCGATGTGGCGCACGCTCTCAGCGTGCCGTGTCGAGACTTTTCTCGACACCGGTTTCTTCCGCGAATGCGCCAGGCGTCGGCAAGAGTGCCGACGCGGCACGCAAAAAGTTCGTGCGCCACACACTTCGTAGTTGTTCAGATGCCGAGGCGTTCCTGCTTCTTCAGGTTCCCGAAGGTGCCGATATTGGCGATCGAGAACGAGAACTTGTACTGCGTGTCGTTCACCGCGCCAAAGTCGAAGCGCCGGTATTCGCCGCTGAATCCGCAGCAATCGGTGTTGTACGTAACCTGAATGATGGCGAACTGCTGGTAGCCGAGCCGGAAATCGTAAACGGTCGACATGCGCGGCGTTCCAAGCCTTTGCGGTTCGGATCGCCGTAACCGAGCTGGGCCACGATCTGATTCGCCGGACGGAGCGATCGCCACGGGCGGCTTCAGAAGATTGCTCCCCACGGAGACGAAGTATTTTTTGACCCGCACGTCCGTCGAGAACATGCTGTTCACAAATTTGTGATAGAGCGGATCGTAATCGGCCTGCCACCGGACGCTGACGCCATCGCGCGGATACATTCGCAGCAGCGATGAGACCGGCGAGTAATTCCGCGGGCCATCGATGAACGTGAATCCCGGTCAGATCGATTCCGGGAAGCAGCACGTTGCGCTGGCCCGGAACCTCCGCGCCGCCGAAGGTGGGATTGAAGAATCGCTTGTAAGCGAGCTCCCAGGTCAGAACCTCTTTGATGGTCTTGCCTTTTTTCGCATAGAGGCGGTTGGTGAGTCCCGAGCGTCGACCTCGTTTGTGTCCGCGAGCAGATCGGTCTGGTCGAAGCGGAGAGTATTGACGAAATCGTCGACGCCGGTCACGTAATCGTAAGTGAGGCGCGGCTCGATCACGTGCTTGAGTCTTGTCGCCCAGAAAGTTTTTTTTGTAGACGCGCTCGATGGACGGAAAGACGAAATCGACGTTTATCTCGGGCGCGGTGCGGTTCAGCACGGAGGAGACCGACTGTGTTGGGGTTGATCAGGTCTGTCCGTAAAGCGTTTCGTGCATCGTGAAGCCGGGCACGATGCTGAAACTCCCCCAGTGAAACGCCGTGTTGACCGTGGGCTCGAGATCGCCGCGGGGGGTGAACTGGCTCGTTTGATAATAAGTCGCCGCGTTGGCGCCGGCGTCCGACTCGACCCGATGGTAGAGGCCGAAGCTGGTGTCGAAAGAAAACCAGAGCGGCAGGGCGCCGGACGCAATCTGCTGGTCGCGCCCCTCGAATTCGAACTCGGGGAGTTTGCGGATCGTGATGGTGTCGCCCAGGCGTCGTGCTCAGGAAGTCCTGATTGCGCGAAACAATCGTGTCGAAGGTATAGTAGCCGAACTGTTTCGTGACAGAACGCGGCGGAGTTGGTGGAGGAGTAGACGCTTCGCTGAACGAACCGGAAAAGGTCTGGCGGAACAGATAGGAGCTCAGGTAATCGAGGTTGGCGCGCGCGGTCCAGCCATCGCCGAACTCGGTCTTTGCCGCGCCCGGTGACGCTGGCGCCGGGCGCCGCCTGCGCGCCGTCGGGCGTCCCGTGGTCGTCCACGCCGAGCGCGATGATGTTGAAGTCGGTTTTCTGCGTCGGCTTGCCCCGAATGTCGAGGTGTTGCCTGATACCCCGCGCCGTGTAATCCGTAAACAGATAGGTCAGATCGTAGCTGCGGTTGATGGCCCAGTAGTATCCCGCGCCGAAGAAGTATCCGAACTGCGAACTGTGGCCGGCCTCGGGAGCCAGAATAGCCGCTCTTGCGCGGCTCCTTCTTAAGCGCTTGGTAGAAGTACGGGAAGTAGAAATAGCGGCATGCCGCGCAGGTGAAAGATTGCGTTGTGCGTGATGGCGCGGTCTTCCGGAATGATGTCGAACAGCTGGCTGCGCAGCGTCCACCAGGGATTGGGAATGTCGCAGTCGGTGATGATGCCGTCGTGGAGCAGATACTTGTCTTCGATTTTCTCGGCCCAGTCGCCCTCGAAGTAGAAGGGCTCCTGGGTGGTGAGCACTCCGGGGCGCGCCACTACTTTGGTCTTCGTGTAGCCGCGCACGTGATGAAACGTTCCGACCAGGGTGTCGGTGTTGTACTCGGCCCAGTCGCAGTAAATGACTTCGTCGTGGTTGTAGTTGCGGTAGTAGACGTTGCCGCGCGCTTTGAAGACATGTCGTGTTTTCGTCGTACTCGGCTTCGTCGGCTTTGAAGGTCGCGTCGGCGAGTTCGATCACGACGTGTCCCGTGCAGATGAGTGATGCCGCCTTCGGAATCCTGACTGAAGGAGTCGAAGTCGTATTCGCCGAGCCCGGGCGCGTTGATGCGGGGAATTTTGACGGCGAAGTCGGGACGCTCGACGGTCGCTTGTCCTGCGGCAGGTGGCGGCGGAGGCGGCGGAGGCGTGCGCGGCGGTACTGCTTAATTGAGGTGACGCGGTTGGCGCGAACCCCAGACAGACAGCAGGAGGGGAAATACAACATCGGATGAGAATTTTTCCGTGACAAGCAACGTTGTTTGTGTTACTCAGAGGAGTAGGGCGCGTGCGGAAAAACGGCTTCAATTGGCAACCGTAGCACGGCATAAGTTGTGTCGCAACCGGATCTCGCACAAAAGAGCACACCGCCGAGGCGGGAGAGAACAAGAGAAATAGATGCATTGCAAGCACTGTGGTTTCGTAAATGGTGAGGACGATCATCGCTGCCTGCGCTGCGGGCGGAGATTGAGCGGAATGGTGATTGCGGCGCCGCCGGGTTATTCGGGTGCGAATGCGCTGGCGCAGGCGGTGATAATGAACGACGATACAGAAGAGTTCGCACCGGCGAAGGCGAATGCGCCCGAGCAGCCCACTCTGTTCACCGACATCTTTGCACTCCTCACAGCCGGGCAGGCCATCGCCGAATGTGATTCCTTTCGACCGGCTGCGTGCGGGAGGCGATGCGGCCGGACAAGCCGCGCCCCGCCGAGAAACCGCCGGTCTGATCGGACAGCGCCGGCACCCGCCGCGCATTCGCACGTCCGCAAGGCAACCGCGCCGCCGGCAATCGGGCGCGACGCACAGGGTACGCTCGATTTCATTCCCGGCGCTCCGCTTAAAAGTGCGCAGAGCTCAAGACGGATGTGGATGCTCAGGTGTTCTGCGACCAGCCGGTGGCGACGCCGACGCATCGCGCTGGTGGCTTCGGCGATCGACGGAGCCGTGATCCTGATCGGATTCGGGGTTCTCGCTCGGAACGTTCCAGTTGCTGGGCGGGAGCTTCGGCTCGGGCAGGATGCTGTGGATCGGATTGGGCTGCGGCGCTGACCCTGGTAGCGATGCTTTACGGCCTGATCTGGGCGATCGCGGGAAGGGAAACCGCGGGGATGCGCTTTACCGACCTGCAACTGATCACGTTCGACGGATTTCCGCTGGATGCGCGCAGCCGGGCGCTTCGTTTTGCATCGGCATGGTTGAGCTTCTGCTCCGGCGGGCTGGGTTTGCTGTGGGCCGTCGCCGATGAGGAAAATCTCACCTGGCACGATCATATCTCGAAGACGTTTCCGACGATCCGGGAAGTGCCGGGAACGTTCGTGAAGCAGCGGCGGTAGCCGCCGCACGCGCCTGCTTTCAAAGCTTTCAGATCCGTTCTTTGCTCTGCGTCTCTGAATGGTTCCCGCAGATACTTCGACACCTGGTCCTGCGCGCCCTGCGTGTTGTCGCGGGTTCGCTGCGCCTGCGTGTATTCGTTGACCGCGCGCTCCCGCTGGCCGCTGATATCGAAGATCTTGCCCAGATAAATGTGCGACCAGACTTCGATCCATTTCGGGTTGAGATCGCCGTTCAGCGCTTCGCGAAACTCATTCGCCGCCGACTGATAGTTGTGCTGCAGGAAGAAAACCTCGCGCCACCCGATAATGCGCCATCGAGCTGTTCTTCTGCGTATCGAGCGCGCGCTGGTATTCCTTCAGCGCTTCGGCGAATTCGCTGACTTCCACAAACTGCTCGCCGCGCCGGATCGCCACGTCGACCCGCATCTCCGGGCTCATCCGCAGCACCTTGTTGTCCGGGATCGATGGTGACCTTCTTCGGTTTGCCGAAGGTATCGACCGAAAATTCCGAAGAAGTCCCCATCACCTCGATGCGCTTGTCTTCCGGATTGCCGTCGGTTTCGATATGCAGATCGACCGGCATGCGGAATGTATCCAGATCCTGCGAGATCTTGCCCTGCACGCGGAAGCCTCCCTTCTCTGCGTAGCGCGAAGAATCGTGTATTCGAGCTTGAACTCGGGCGCGCCGTTCGATTCCACCCACTGAATGAAGAAGTAGCGCAGCTCCTCGCCCATCGCCGCCTCGCAGGCCTTCCGGAAGTCCTCGGTGGTCGACGGATTTCCAGGCGTATTGCTGGAGAAAAGCCTTCAGCGCCTCGAAGAATTCGTCGTCGCCCATGGTGCTGCGCAGCATCTGCACCACGACCGCGCCTTTATCGGCGCTGAGCGCCCAGTATTCGGGCGAGTAATCTTCCAGCCGCGCGGTCTGGATCAGCGGCACGTTGTCGACCGTCAGCGCCGGTGATCGCCATATCTTTCATGCGCTGTTCGATGGCGGTCGCGCCTTTTTCTTTCTCCGTCCAGAGAGCTTCGGAATAGAGCGCCATGCCGTTTTCCAGCCACAAATGGTTGCGGTTGACGGGCGAAACCTGGATTTCCCACCATTGCCGCGCAATCTGATTGGCCAGAACGTTGGCATTCACCTCTTTGCCGATGGCCTGCGGGGAAAGAAAGACATGCCCGGCGCGGCGTATCCGTTGGGCGAGCCGTCGGCCGTCTCGATCACCGTCAGATTGGCGTAAGGCGCGAGGCCGTAAATGCCCGTGAAGTATCCCATCATCTGCGCCGTGGCCGCGCCGTAGGCATTCGCCATGTTCGCTTCGGCGCCGCGGAACCACAGCGTGGTCGTCACGCCGTCGGTCGAATTCTTGACCGGCTGGCCCTTCACGACGGCGATGTCGCCGGGGAACGACGGCTTGGTGAAATCGAATCCGAACGTAGTGTCGTCGCCGTCGGTCACCGGTTTCGAATCGATGCCGCTGCCGATCACGCTGTATCCCTGCGGAACCGTGACGTTGATCTTCGAGGTGAAGCGGTCCGAGGTGTAGCCGCTGACCGGAAACCAGCGCGCGGGATAGAGCAGAAATGCGTAATCGTTCTGGATCGCGGCGAATTTGATGCCGTAGATCGGCGAATCCTCGTTGCCGGTCAGCCGGCCGTCGTAGTTGAACGTGAGCGACAGCCGGCTGGCCTTTCGGCAGGCCGTGCGGGAAAGTCACGCGCACGGTGTTGTCGGACTGGTTGCGCGACGACTGCAGAGTCTGCCCTTTGTCATCCACGATCTGCGAGATGTTCAGCGCGTTATTCAGCTCGAAGGTGACGCGAGTTGGTCTGGTCGTCGAGCGGCATGAAGCGAACGGCGGCGCGCGCGGTCAGCGTCTGGGTATCGGGATTGATCTGCGCGTCGATGGTGTAGCTGTCGACATCGATACGCGGCGCGCTGGTCCTCCTGGGCGATGCCAGCCGCCGCCGTCGCCAGAATTCCCAGGGCAAGGAGTGCAATGGTCTTCAATTCAAGCCTGCTTCACTTCCAATCTCCAGCATCCGTTCCACTTCATCCGCCGCGCGACTGATCGCGTCGCTTCCCGGCTCCCCGGAAAGCAGGGCTGCGACGCGCGCCAGTTCTTCTTTCATTTTCCCTCTTTCGCCGGCGTCGTCGAGCAACCGGGCCGTTTCGGCGGCCAGGCGCTCGCCGGTCATTTCGTCCTGCATCAGTTCCGGCACCACTTTTTTCTGCGCGATCAGGTTCACCATCGAGTAGAAACGGAACATTACCAGCAGCTTGCCGATGGCCCAGCTTACGCCCGTCACGCGATAGAACGTGACCATCGGCGCGCCCAGCAGGGCCGCTTCCACGGTTACCGTGCCGCTTGCCGCCAGCGCCACATCGCAGTGCGCCATAGCATCCCACGCTTCCCCTTCGATGGCCTGGATGCCGGCTTCCCGCCAGAGGCTCGCGGAAGAAATCCGCGCCGCAAGTCGGCGAAGCGGGCAGCACGAAGCTCAACGCCCGGTCCTTCGAGAGAATTTCGGCCGCGCGCACCAGTTCCGGCAGATGGCGGAGCGCTTCGCTGCGACGGCTGCCTGGGAGCACTGCAATCAGTGGACGACCGGGGTCGAGGTTGTGTTTCCGGAAAAACTCCTCGCGCGAAAGCGACGGCCGGACGCGCGAGGCGAGCGGATGTCCGATATAGGTGACGGGCACGCTTGTGTTCGCGGAAAAACGCCTCTTCGAAAGGGAAAATGCAGAGCAGCCGGTCGATCACCCGCCGCATGGTCTTCACGCGGCCTTTCCGCCACGCCCAGACCTGCGGGGCGACCAGGTAAACCACCGGGATTCCGAGCCGCTTCAGCTTCCTGGCCACGCGAAAATGGAAATCCGGGGAGTCGGTGAGGATGGCAAGGTCGGGCTTTTCCCGCGCCGCCGCCCGCGATCAGTTCGCGAAACCGGCGCCAGATGCGCGGCAGATGGCCGACCACTTCGACGATTCCCACGACCGACAGATCCTCGGATCGAATCACCGGCCGCACGCCCGCTTCGCGCAAGTGCGGGCCCCGCGCAGCCGAAGAAATCGCATTCGGGCCAGCGGCGCCGCAGTTCGCGCACCAGTTCGGCGGCGTAGTAATCGCCGGAGGCTTCTCCGGCCGATACCAGAATGGAGCGGGGCGTCGAACGGCAACCTCCAGAGTAACCGTCGCGTTGCGTCTGCGACTTGTTACAATCATGGGGATTTGTTCCAATCGCCGGTTTCACTCTGAACGATGCCATCTGAAAACGGACGTCCCCGGACCACGGTGGACGAACTCAGTCGCCGGCTGCGTTCCGAAATGACGCCGATCGACAACGAAATTCTCCTATTTTCTGGTGTTTCCGGTCGCCGAAGAGGATCTGCGCCAGTACCTGCAGGATCCCGGTCGCGGCGCTGCCGGAGGCGATCGCGACGCTGCTGCCGCAGGTGGGAATCGTGCTTGCGCCGTATCTGGAGCGCGGATCGGCCGCGCACGAGTGTTTCGGTTGTCTACGAGAAGCCGCCCGAAGCCGAAGCTGTCTATTCTCCCGCACGTGGAGAGCCCCGACTTCGCGACGCTGTTCTTCACCCTCAAGGACGAGCAGGTTTCCGATTATCACTACTACCTGTACGACGAGCTCGCGGCGCTGCTGTCGCACCGGTTGCCGGTGAAGGCGCAGGACACGTATGCCACGGCTGCTGCGCGAAGAACTGAGCGGCGAGGTGCATGGCGAGGTCGACGAGAAGAGCTGGCATCTGAAGCAGACGCTGCTGCGGCGCCCGATGAGCGCGCGGAAAGACGGGAAGCCGTTCCGGGAATATGCGCGGCAATCGTTCGAAGACACGATGACGCTGTATCTGCACGGGATCTGCTGCGATATCGATGTCGAGACCGGTCCGCGGCAACTGCCCAGCCGCCATTTGCGGAAGCGGCTGGAAGCGTTAAAGAGCTTGTTTCCGCCGCCGGAAGGCCACGCGGTTTTCCCGGAAGACGCGAACCATCACCACCACCATTAGCAGTATGCTGAAAAACACCGAAACCTGACTAGCCGCCGATAAACGCTGATGAACGCCGATTGAAAACAATTAGTTTGAGTTTGTCTTATCCGCGTTCATCAGCGTTCATCGGCGGCTAAATTGTCGTTTTCATCGCCCTGTTAGGGCTAAACCCGATTCCAGTTCCGGGGCGCGCCTGGTTGATCGCGAGGGCTTACTGCCGACCAATGCGCTGCCCGAATGGTCATTGAAGGGCAGCGGGATCTTCGGTTAACTGCCGCAGAATTTCCAGCCCGACCTGTTTTCCCCGCTCGCCGATTTCTCCCACCGGCCCTACGCACGCCGGGCACCCGGCCTCGCATCCGCAGCCTTCAATCAGTTCGCGGGTCTGTCGCAGCAACGCTCGCGCGAGCCGGAACAGCGGATGCGCTCAGACCCACGCCGCCTGGATAGCTGTCGTAGAGATAGAGATTCGGTTCCCAGCGAGCAAAAGGCCGCCGGAGATGTCCTCCGTCAGCGCCACGCCCAGATCGCGCGGGTCGCACATCAGAAGCAACGACGCGATCGTGCGAAAGGCATTGCCCAGGCCGGTGAGCCCGTTCTGCCGCTCCGCCGGCGTGTATTGCTCGAATTGCGTCCAGAAAAGCCGCGGGGAAGTGCAGCCAGAACGCGGTCGTGTGCATCTCCTGCTCCGGCATCGAGAGCTTGCCCGCGCCCACATTTTCATTCGTGTAGAACTTGATCTTCTTGAAGCCGACAATCTGCCGGTTCGACCCGCACATCGCCATGCACGCGTTCGACGCCATCGGCCACGGCTTTGCTTTCGAACTCGCGCAGCGGCTTCACCTGCGTGTAATCGATCGCGTCGGTGTAGTAATCGCAATCGACGCGCTTCACATAAGCCTTGCGCTCTTTGTAATCGAACCGCTCGACATGAAACTGCTTCGCTTCGTGCAGGTAGATGGCTTTCTCGTGCAGCGTGGTCAGCGCGGCGGTGAACGAGACCTCGCCGATGATCTTCGCCTCGCCCGTGATATCGACCACCACGAAGTTATCGCTCGATACCGAGCGCAGACTTACCGCATCGGCGGGATAACTGTCCGAGGTCCAGTGCCAGGCGTCCTCCGGATAAGTGCAGCAGGCCGGCGTCGGCGAGAAACTCGCACAGCTCGGTGACATCGTGCGGCCCGAATCATTCGCCCGACCGCAGCGGCAATTCGAACGCCGCGCACTTCAGATGGTTGAGCAGGATCTCCAGATTGTCCGGATTCACATAGGCGTGCTCGGGCGAACGTTCGAACAGATACTCGGGATGTTCGACGACGTATTGATCGACAGGCGCGCTCGAAGCCACCATGACGGCGAGCGACCGGTGTTGCGGCGTCCCGCGCGCCCGGCCCGCTGCCACGTCGAAGCGATGGTCCCGGGATATCCGGCCATCACCACGGCATCGAGCGAGCCGACATCGATGCCGAGTTCGAGCGCGTTGGTCGCAACCACGGCGCGGATGTCGCCGGAACGCAGCCGCTTCTCGATCTCGCGCCGCTCGCGGGGCAGATAACCGCCACGATAGCCACGCACCGATTCGGTCGGCAGGCGGCCGTTGTCGCAGGCGTCTTTCAAATAGGTCACCAGTATTCGGTCGCGAGCCGGTTATTGGCGAAAACCAGCGTTTGCTGATTGCAATCGAGCAGCTCCAGCGCAATGCGGCGCGTTTCGCCGATATAACTGCGCCGGATGCCCAGCTGCCGGTTCACGACCGGCGGGTTGTAGCAGATGAAAACCTTCTCGCCGGCGGGCGCGCCGTTGCGATCGATCAGCTCGAAAGGCGCGTCGATCAGTGTCTCCGCCAGCTCTTTCGGATTCGCGATGGTGGCCGAACAGGCGATGAACTGCGGCTTCGATCCGTAGAATTCGCAGAGCCGCCGCAGCCGGCGCATGATGTTGGCGAGATGGCTGCCATAGACGCCGCGGTAATAATGCAGCTCGTCGACCACGATGTAGCGCAGGTTTTCGAACAGCTTCGCCCATTTCGTGTGATGCGGCAGGATGCCCGTGTGCAGCATGTCCGGATTCGTCAGGACGATGTTCGCCCGCTGCCGGATGGCTCGCCGCGCATCCTGCGGCGTGTCGCCGTCGTAAGTGAAGGCGCAAAGATCCGAACCCATGGCTTCGATCAGGCCATGCAATTCGTCGAGTTGATCCTCGGCCAGAGCCTTGGTGGGGAACAGGTACATCGCGCGCGCGCCGGGCTCGGCGGTCAGGTGATTGAGCACGGGCAGGTTGTAGCAGAGCGTTTTTCCGCTGGCGGTGGGCGTGACGACGACAGCATTTGCGCCAGTGGCCAGCCGCTCGTACGCTTCCGCCTGATGGCTGTAGGGCTTGGCGATTCCGCGTTTTGCGAGAACTTCGCGCAGTTTGGGATTCAGATCGTCCGGGAAATCGCCGTATTCGGCCGGCCGTGCGGGGGTGCGGCGAATGGCGCGGATGGGACCGTCGGCGTCGTGCGCCATGCGCTCGAATTTACTTACGACGAGGTCCAGATCGTCTTTGCGCGGGACCAGTGGGAGTTCTGGAAAGATGAGCGAGAGAGATTCGGACATTTCGCCTTTTGTTTGCCTTGAGGCTTACGTTAACACGATGGCCGGGACGGGGGCAAACGGTCGTCTTTGCGGAATTGCGCGAGCAGCTTGCGGCTACGCGCCTTCATTGCCGGCGTGCCGGTGCGAATCGTGCGCTCCAGCAGATCAATTACGTCCGCTTCCAGCTCCGGATTCCCGCGCGACAGTTCAGCGAGCGCCTGAAGGGCGAATGTCCTGACAATCGAGCTGCGGTCACCGAGGAAATCCCTGAGGGCAGCTGTGGCGCGCACGCGTTCCTGCTGCGAGAGGGGCAAGCGGGGAATCATTTGGGCCAGGTGCCAACGGAGCTCGGCCTGCGCGGTCTCGTCAGCGAGCGCCAGCAATTCCGTCTTGAACGGGGCGAGAAGCGCGGGCCGTTTTGCGGAAACCTTCTCGGTCGCGTCAGCCGCCCGCATGCGGATAACGGGGTCACCGCTCCAGAGGCACTCGATGAGTTCAGCGAGCCGATCCGGCCACCGCAGAACAACCGCGGCGACGCGGTTCGAGTTTCCGATCGACCGCCGGTCTCCGCCCTGCAGCGTCAGGCTGAATGGTCCGCGCCCATCACTCGCTGGACTGTACATTTTGAACAATTATTTTGCGCCAGGCGTCCGGCGCCAAAGCGTTAAGCGAAAGGGTTCCGAACGACGAGATGGCCAAAACGCTGCCCGTGATTCAGGTCTTCAGTCCAGAGGATCCGGGCATCGGTTTGGACGGCGCTGTTGACAACCATCGCGTCCCACCAGGACAACCGATGCTGGCGCTGCAAACGGATGGCGCCCAATATATCCGCGTGGCCGGGCCGATGAATCGTCCAGACGCCAAGGGGACGAATGACATCCTCCGCCCGTTCGGCGGTCATTCTCAGTTTCCCCGTCGCGGTCGAGTAGAATTCGGCAAGAACCTGAACGCTTAGAGCCCCGACGCCGCGCTCCCAGATGTCGGTGATGAGCTCGGACGATCTCTTGTGCCTCGGTCCCGCAGCCTCGGCATGCGCATAGATGAGGATGTTTGTATCGACGAACTCAACGTTCATACAGCTCGTCTCGCGTCCAGGTAATCTTACCTGTTAGTCCGATGTCCCTGGCGTTGCGCATATTCTTCAGGGATTGCTTCTTTGCTTTCTCGTATTCTCCGTCCTCGTCGACCATTTTCTGAACGGCCCGAGCCATAAGGCTCGTCATCGACTGGTTCCGTGACGCCGCAAAAATGCGAAACCGGCGTAACAGAGGCTCGGGCAAGGCCAGGGTAACATTCTTGGTAGGGATCTTCACATAAATCAGCCTAGCACTTAAATATGTGAAAAATATAACGCACGAAATGCACGTGAGGTAAATCCGCAGTCAGCTGGGACGCGTGTCCGTTGTGCGCTGTTTCTGAGGAGACCGCGCGCTGGTCAGCGATGCGTTCTCACTCTTTCATCCACGGCAGGTATGCAGCGCCGAAGAGACCCGCTTCATTGCCCAGTTGCGCCTTTTCGATTCGCGTCTCGGTGGTGCGGGAAATGAATGACCGCCGGCGGGTTTCCTCCAGCATCGCCGGGGCAAACAGATCCCACGCCGCGAGGACTCCGCCGCTCAGCAGATACAGAGGAAAGTTAAACGTATTCACCAGCATGGCGAGCGCAATGCCCAGCGCTTCTCCCATGGAGACGAAAATGGTTTGCGCCTTTTCGCTGCCTGCAATTGCCAGGTCGTAAACCTCTTTCGAGGTGAGACCGTCGCCGAGCCCGAGCAGTTTCGCCATGGCCGTCACTGCCGTAGCCGAAGCATGCTTCTCGACGCAGCCTCGATTGCCGCATCCGCACGGGTTTCCGTTGGGAACCACCGTGATGTGGCCCAGTTCGCCCGCCATCCCGAGAAAACCTCGGAGAATCTTTCCGTCGGAGATAATGCCGCCGCCGACGCCGGTTCCCAGTGTCAGCAGCACAAGATCGTCGACGCCGCGGCCGGCGCCAATCCATTTCTCTCCCAGAGCCGCGGCATTGGCGTCGTTCTCGAGAATCACCGGCGCGCCCAGACGGCGGCTCATCTCGTCCCGAATGGGGAAATTCTCCAGCGCCGCCAGATTGTTGGAATTGCGGATGACGCCTTCTTTAAGCGAAATGAATCCGGGGACGGCTACGCCGATTCCGGCCAGATTACCCGCGCCCGAATCGATCGCGAAGAATCGCGATCGATCCGGTCATATCGTGCAGAATGGCCTCGCGGCCAGCCGACTGATGCCGTTTTTCCCGACACCCGGTCCAGCATCTTGCCCCGACTCGTCGACCGCCGCGGCCCGCAGGTTTGTTCCACCCAGATCGAGGCCGATGCTGAAATTGCCCATAAATTGCTCAGAGTGAAGAGTGACTCGGCGCAATGATAGCATCCGTTCCAATAAGGGACACTTATCTTCGCCATTACAAGTTTGATCGATCGTGTTTCGGGGTTCGTGCTATATACGGAACAGAGAGTCGGTGCGTACGTCAAAGGAGGTAGCAGGAGTCTTGTGATGGAGCGCTCTTACATCGAAGTCCCGGGGGCAGGCATGCACGAATTGCCGCCACTGCTGGTACGAAGCATTCCGGAGGATGCCGATCGCGCCGATCTGGTGGAGCGCGCCGCGGCGATCGTCGAGCTGGAGGACATGATCGGGGACGCTCCGCCCGATACAGCATGGAACAGCGCAGACTGGATCTCGCGCTGCATCTGACCGATCAGTATTTCGGGCTTCTTTCGCACTGGGCGTGGGGGGATTCGGTGCTCGAGTGGATTCGCCAGTGCGAGATTACTTTCGCCGCCACCGGCGCGTTGCGGGATCTGCTCAGCCGGGACATATGGCCGCATGCGTCGCGCGCAGCAGCTTCGTCGATCTTCTGGTGGATAAACAGGTGCCGACGCGCGGGGTCGCGATCGACCGGGCAGTTGGGATGCGCCTGACCTTCCGGCAGCCACCCCCCATCGACTGCTGCTCGGATCAGTTCCTGTTCTTTCTGAACAGCCGTCTGGCCGGCGCCGCCTATGAAACCTGGGCGCGGATGTCGCCGGATTCCACCGCTCATCTGCCACCCAACCGGTTCCATTTCGAGATCCACGATATGCGGCCGCAATAGCGGAAAACGACCCTGCCGCCGGTATCTCAAGTTCTCCCCGTGTTCTGCCGATTAGCAGGCAGGACATGTTCTCAATCATCGGCATTGTGCTCGTGTTCGGCGCCGTGATCGGTGGCTTCCTGATGGAAAAAGGGAAGATGCCCGTTCTGGTTCAGCCAGCCGAACTGCTGATTATCGGCGGCGCGGCGATTGGAACGCTTCTGGCCGCCAACCCGCTTCCTCTGATCATCAAGATCTTCAAGAGTCTGCTTGGCATCCTCGGCGGCAGCCGGTTCACCTCGGCGTTCTATCTGGAAAGCATCAAGATGTTGAGCGATATCTTTCAGTTCGCCCGGAAGAGCGGGATGGCAAAGCTGGAAGAGGACATTGAGAATCCTGAAAAAAGCGCGCTCTTTTCCAAGTATCCGAAACTGGTGAAGGATCATCACATTCTGCATTTCGTCTGCGACACGCTGCGAACCTCGGTTGCCGGCGTCGTTGCGCCGCACGATCTGGACGCGCTGGTCGAGGACGATATCGAAATTCACCATCACGCCAGTTCCGCGCCGGTCCGGGCGCTGATCACCGTTGCCGACGCGCTCCCGGGACTTGGGATCGTGGCGGCCGTGCTGGGAATCGTGATCACGATGGGCGCGCTGGGCGGGCCGCCGGAACAGATCGGTGAAAAGGTGGCGGCGGCCCTGGTCGGCACGTTCCTCGGGATTCTGCTTTCCTACGGCGTGGTTGGTCCGCTGGCGGCCAATCTCGAAAAATCGATCGACGCGGAGTCGGAATATTATCAGATGCTTCGCGCAGGTCTGATGGCGTTCGCGAAGGGCATGGCTCCGATGATTGCGGTCGAGTTCGCGCGCCGCGCCATCCCGCATGACATGCGGCCGACGTTCAAGGAAATGGAAGCGACATGCAAAGGGCGGAGCCTGGCGCGGCTGCGGCCAAAGCCGACAAGCAAGGCGGCTTAAATGCTCGCTCAGGGCGACACAGCCGATCATCATCGTCCGGCGCAGGAAGAAGCGTCACGGCGGACACCACGGCGGCGCCTGGAAAGTTGCTTACGCCGATTTTGTCACGGCGATGATGGCGCTGTTCATCGTGCTGTGGCTCTCGAGCAGCAGTGAGCAGGTTCAGAAAGCGGTCGGAGGCTATTTCACCGATCCGACAGGCAAGGGCAAGAGATATGGGGAACGGAATGCGAGGGCGCCGGGAGCGAAAGCCTGTCCGATGCAAAAAGAAGACATGAACAAACTCAAAGACAAGCTTGAGCAGGCGGTCAAGAGCTCAGCCGCGTTGCAGAAGATCAGGGAGCACGTAATATTCACCGTGACGGCGAGGGACTGCGGGTGGAATTGCTCGAAGGCGAGAACGCGACGTTTTTCGAATCGGGCAGCGCGCACCCGACGGATTTCGGCAAAGACCTGCTGAAGAAACTGGCCGAGGAGATCGGAAAACTGCCCAATCGAGTCACGATGGAAGGTCATACGGATTCACGCCCTTATGCGGGAAAGGCCGGATACTCGAACTGGGAACTCTCGGCCGACCGCGCCAATGCCGCCCGACGCTGGATGCAGGAAAACGGCATGCGGGCCGATCAGGTCACCCAGGTGCGGGGTTTCGCCGACCAGAGTCTCCGGGATGCCGGCCCATCCCGACGATGCAACCAACCGCCGCGTCACCATGATCATTCAGTACCAGGCATCCCCCGACGCCGCGAACGTGCCGGCTCCCGATCCTCGTGCCAGTGCCACCCGGCGCGCCTTCTCAGAAAGCCGTTACCGTGAAGCCACTCTCCATCCTGGCCAAACACCCTGAGAGCTCTCGGTTCGATCCGCAAGTCACGCGCCGGGTGGGAAATCGCCGGTATAATGAGAGACATCCCCGCGATGAATCCCGCGAATGTGGACCTGAAGCAGACCCTCAATCTGCCTCGCACGAGCTTTTCCATGAAGGCGAACCTGCCCCAGGCCGAGCCGAAGATGCTCGCGCGCTGGGCGGAGGAGGATCTTTACGGGCAGATTCGCAAGTCCCGCGCCGGGAAACCGGTCTACATTCTGCATGACGGACCGCCCTACGCCAACGGCCGGATCCATCTCGGAACCGCCTTCAATAAAATCGTCAAGGATTTCATCGTAAAGTCCAGAACCATGGCCGGTTACGACTCGCCCTACGTTCCCGGCTGGGACTGCCACGGCCTGCCCATCGAACACAAAGTCGATCAGGAGCTGGGGCCGAAAAAAGCGCAGATGACGGCGGCCCAGATCCGCCGGGTCTGCCGCAAATACGCCGAAAAATGGGTCAATCTCCAGCGGGAAGATTTCAAGCGCCTGGGAATCCTGGGCCGCTGGGACGATCCCTACCTGACGATGAACCCGGCCTATCAGGCGGTCATCGCGCGCGCGTTCGTCGATTTTCTCGACAAAGGTTACGTTTACAAGGGACTCAAGCCGGTCAACTGGTGCATCCATGACCGCACCGCTCTGGCCGAAGCCGAAGTCGAGTACGAGAACCACAAGAGCCCGTCGGTTTGGGTTCGTTTTGCGCTTGATTCCGATCCGGCCGCGATCGATCCCGCCCTGGCCGGGAAGAAGGTCTACGGTCTGATCTGGACCACCACGCCCTGGACGCTTCCGGCCAACCTCGGCATCGCGTTTCATCCGAAGTTCGAGTACGTCGCGGTCGAAGTGGGCGAGCGACGTTTACATCGTCGCGTCCGGATCTGCTCGAAGCCACCGCGAAGAAGTGCGGCTGGGCCGATCCGGTTGTCAATCGCCCGCTTCCCCGGCCACAAACTGGATCAGACCGGTTTTCCAGCATCCTTTCATCAACCGGCTTTCGCTCGGGATGGTGGCCGACCACGTCACGCTGGAGCAGGGAACCGGCGCCGTCCACACCGCTCCCGGGCACGGCCAGGAAGACTACGTTGTCGGCATGCAATACGGGCTGCCGGTCTATTGCCCGGTCGATCCAGCCGGGCGCTTCTTCGATCCGCAGGGGTTCGAGGCGCATCTTCCCGCAGCAACTCCTCGGCAAGACCGTTTGGGAAGGCAACCGCATCGTCGTCGAGATCCTGAAAGAAGCACGGCGCGCTGCTCGCGATCGAGCACATCGAGCATTCCTATCCGCACTGCTGGCGCTGCCACAACGCGACCATCTTCCGCGCCACCGACCAGTGGTTCATCGGAATGGACAACAACGGCCTGCGCCAGCGAGCGCTCGATGCCATCAAGGGCGTCAAATGGATTCCCGAATGGGGCGAAGAGCGCATCTCGAACATGGTCGCGAGCCGGCCCGACTGGTGTATTTCGCGCCAGCGCGTCTGGGGCGTGCCGATCGTGGTCTTCTACTGCTCGGCATGCCGCGAACCGCTGACCGACCGCGCGATTCTCGACAGCGTCGTCGATCTTTTCGAACAGCACTCGGCCGATATCTGGTTCGAGCGCACCGCCGCTGAACTCGTTCCCGCCGGGACGGTCTGCAAGAAGTGCGGCGCGACGGAATTTTCGAAAGAGAACGACATTCTCGACGTCTGGTTCGATTCCGGATCGAGCCATCTCGCGGTGCTTCGCGAGGAAAACGGCCTGCGCTGGCCGGCCGATCTCTACATGGAAGGCGGCGATCAGTATCGCGGCTGGTTCCAGAGTTCGCTGCTGATCGGCGTGGGCTTGCGCGACGGCGCGCCCTATCTCGCGGCTGCGCAACACACGGATGGACGCTCGATGGCGACGGCCGCCCGCTGTCGAAATCGATCGGCAACGGCAGTCGCGCCCGAAGAAATCATCAAGGAATACGGCGCCGAACTGATTCGGCTCTGGACCGCTTCGGTGGAGTTCACCGAAGACGTCCGCATCTCGCCCGTGATTCTGACCCGGCTTTCCGAGGCGTACCGCAAGCTGCGCAACACGTTCCGCTACGCGCTCGGCAATCTGCACGATTTCAATCCGGCGACGGACGCGGTTCCGGGCGATCAACTTGCTCGAACTCGATCAGTGGATTCTGGTGCGCGCCGAAGAAGTGGTTTCGCGCAGCCGCATCTGGTACGACGAGTTCGCTTTCCACAAGGTCTATCGCGCCGTCTACGACTTCGCGACCATCGATCTGAGCTCCATTTACTTCGACGTCCTCAAAGACCGGCTGTACACGTCGGCGCCGAAATCGCACGCACGCCGCAGCGCCCAGACCGCTCTGCACCGGCTGGCGTTCGCGCTGGTGCGCCTGTTCGCGCCCGATCCTCAGCTTCACGATGGAAGAGGTCTGGCAGCATCTGAACAGCCGGGCAGCGTTCATACCGCGTATTTTCCCGAATCCGCCGAACTGACCGAAGGCATCGGCGCCGACCAGCGCAAGCGCGTCGAAAACTGGAACCGCCTGATCGCGGTCCGCGAAAACGTTCTGAAGAGTCTGGAAACCGCGCGCGCAGGAAAAGATCATCGGCGCGTCCGCTCGAAGCGCGCGTGCAGCTTTCGGCCGACGGCGAGCTCTATCCGCTGCTGAGCGAATACGCGCGGGAATTGCCGGGACTTGTTTATCGTTTCCCAGGTCGAGCTGCATAACCATGCGAGCCGAGGGCGTCGAGGTCAAGATCGATCGCGCGCCCGGGACCAAGTGCGAGCGCTGCTGGAAGTACACGGAAGACGTCGGCTCGGTGCCGGAGTTGCCGACCATCTGCGCGGCCTGCGCGGCGGCGGTGCAGGAAATTATTGCGCAAGAAGATGCCTGACGGCCGCCGCCGGATCGTCGCGTTCGTGCTCGCGCTCGGGGTTTTCGCGCTCGACCGCTGGTCCAAATGGATGATCGAAACGCACCTCGGCGCCTATCGATACGAAGACCGTGATTCCCGGATTTTTCAATATCGTGCGCTCGCAGAACCCCGGCGTGGCATTCGGAATGTTCGCCGAAAGCGCCTCGCATTCCCGCACGCCGATTCTGATCGGATTGTCGATCGTCGCGGTGCTGCTGCTGGCCGGGATGCTCTGGCGGATCGACCGCCTGGACACTCCTTCGGCGGCCGGCCTGGCGCTGATTTTCGGCGGCGCGATGGGCAATGTTTTCGACCGCGTGCGCGTCGGGCAGCGTGACCGATTTTCTCGATTTCTATAGCTGGCAATTACCACTGGTATACCTTTAACGTGGCTGATGCGTCTATCTGTACAGGGGCGGGATTGTTGATTCTGAGCATGATGCTTTCGCAGCGCCGCATCCCGGGGCTGAGCATGTTTCGCTGATATGTTTCCAAGACTGATCCAGATCGGAAGTTTCTCGCTGCCCACCTACGGCGTGCTGGTGGCGCTGGCGTTTCTCGTGGCGCTCGCGATGGCGTCGCAGTTCGCGAAACAGCGCGGCATCAACAGCGAAAAAGTCGTCAATCTCGGCGTTTATTGCGCGCTGGCGGGAATGCTGGGGGCGAAGGTGCTGATGATCGCGCTCGATCCCGAATACCGCGCGCATCCCGGCGAGATCTTCTCGCTGGCCACGCTGCAAAGCGCGGGCATCTTTTTCGGCGGCTTCATCCTGGCGCGTCGTTTTCGCGTATCTTCTACATGCGCGCGCAGGGCTTGCCCGTGCTTGCGACGTCGCGATCTGTTTGCGCCGGGACTCGCGATCGGGCACGGGATCGGGCGCCTGGGATGCTTCGCCGCCGGTTGCTGCTGGGGCAAACCGACGCATCTGCCCTGGGCCGTCACGTTCACGAATACGAACGCGACCACCGGCGTGCCGCTCGGAATTCCGCTGCATCCGACGCAGCTCTACGAGGCGTTCGCGGAAGGGATCATCTGCCTGATCCTGGTTGCGCAACTGCGGCGGCCGCATCGCGACGGCCAGGTCATCGGGCTCTACGCGCTGCTATACGGATGTGTCCGTTTCGCGTGTCGAGTTCCTGCGCGAGCACGATTCGTCGAATCCGCTGGGCGGGCCGTTCACGCTGGAACAGTGGATTTCGCTCGCGCTCGCCGCGGCTGGCGTTTATCTGCTCGTTCGCCACGCCCGCGCGCTTCCCGGGACCGCGCCCGCAACAACGCTGATACTCATTCGTGCGGAATGCCGAGGATGCAGCGCAGCGTGTCGCGCGCAATCAGCAGTTCCTCATCCGTGGGCACAACCCACACCGGGATCGAAGAAGTCCCGATCTGGCGGGCGTCATGGCTGTCGCGCTCGTTCGCCTCACGGTCGACCGCGATCCCGAGATTGTCGAGGCCCGCGCAGATCTGCGCGCGGATCGCCGCCGCATTTTCGCCGATGCCGCCGGTGAAAATCAGCACGTCCGCGCCATTCATGGCGGCGAGATACGCGCCGATATATTTCCGGACGCGGTAACAGAACGCATCCACCGCCAGTGCCGCGCGCTCGTTGCCGCGCCTCGCTTCCCGCAGCAGATCGCGCATGTCGTTCGAAACGCCTGAAATTCCTTTCAGCCCACTGGCGCTGTTGAGCACCTGCAGCAGCGCGGGCGCGGTCGATGCATTCGTGCGTGATCAGATGAAGGATCGGCGCCCGCATCGACATCTCCGCTGCGCGTGCCCATGATCAGACCTTCGAGCGGCGTGAACCCCATCGAAGTATCGATCGATCGCCCATGGTCGATCGCGCAGACCGAGCAGCCATTGCCCAGATGGCAGGTGATCATCCGGTAATCGGCGCGTGTCTTGCCGTGAAGCTGCGCGAATCGTCCACGAAACATAGCGATGCGAAATGCCGTGGAATCCATAGCGGCGAATCTTCTTTTCGGTCAGATATTCGTAAGGCAAGCCATAAACATAGGCGCGCGGCGGCAGCGTGTGATGGAAGGCCGTATCGAACACCGCCACATGCTTCGCGCCCGGCAGATGCTCGCGCGCGGCTCGGATAAGCTTCGAGGTTGTGCGGATTGTGCAGCGGAGCGAGAATGCTCAGTTCTTCGATCTGCTTCTCGACCTCGGCGTCGATGATCACCGACTCGTGGAACCGGTCTCCGCCGTGCACGATCGCGGTGGCCCACCGCATCGACCGTCGATGCTCGCCGATTTGCTCGAACACGGACTTGATCGCATCCGCCATGCTCGGCGACGCGCTCGACTTCGCCTTTGGCCAGCACGCTGTTCGCGAATCCGGCGTCGACATCGAACAGATTGAATTTGAGCGAAGAACTGCCCGCGTTGAGGACCAGGATCTTCATTCGGGCAGCTTCACCGGACGGCCAGCGCCAGTCCCGGATCTCCGGCATGTCCTCGCCATGCGCCCGCACGTAGCGCCAGTGATCGATCAGTTTGTTCTGCAGCTCCTGCCGCAGGTGCGCCGACACGCCGGCGAGATTCGGCACGCGGTCGATCACATCGATCGCCAGATGGAAGCGGTCGATCTCGTTGCAGCACGCACATATCGAACGGCGTGGTTGTGGTGCCTTCTTCCTTATAGCCGCGAACGTGAAGCTGCTGGTTGGTGCGCCGGTAAGTCAGCCGGTGAATCAGCCACGGATAGCCGTGATAGTTGAAGATGATCGGCTTGTCCGTGGTGAACAGCGAATCGTATTCCTTGTCGGGAAGGCCGTGCGGATGTTCGGACGGCGGGCTGCAGCGTCATCAGATCGACCACGTTGACGACGCGGATTTTCAGGTCGGGAATGTTGCTGCCGCAGCCAGTCGACCGCCGCCAGCGTTTCGAGCGTGGGAATATCGCCCGCGCAGGCCATCACGACGTCCGGCTCGCGCGCCGCGATCGTTGCTGGCGAACTCCCAGATGCCGAGGCCGATGGTGCAATGGCGAATCGCCTCGTCCATAGTCAGCCATTGCAGCTGCGGCTGCTTGCCGGCCACGATCACGTTCACGTAATTGCGGCTGCGCAGGCAGTGATCGGTGACGGAAAGCAGCGTGTTGGCGTCGGGCGGAAGATAGACGCGCACGATCTCCGCCTTCTTGTTCACCACGTGATCGATGAATCCCGGGTCCTGATGGCTGAAGCCGTTGTGATCCTGCCGCCAGACGTGCGAGGTCAGCAGATAATTGAGCGATGCGATCGGCCGGCGCCATGGAATCTCGCGCGTGACCTTGAGCCACTTCGCGTGCTGGTTGAACATCGAGTCGACGATGTGCACGAAGGCTTCATAGCAGGAGAAAAAGCCGTGCCGCCCGGTGAGCAGATAGCCTTCGAGCCAGCCCTGGCACATGTGTTCGCTGAGGACTTCCATCACGCGGCCGTCGGGCGCAACATGGTCGTCGATGGGAATGATCTCGGCGGTGGATTCGCGGTTCGTCACTTCGAACAGCGCGTTCCAGCGATTGGAAGCCGTTTCATCCGGCGAGACGACGCGGAAGTTCTTCGACTCGGCATTCAGCTTCATCACGTCGCGCAGGAAACGTACCCATCACGCGCGTGGCTTCCGCCATCGGCGACGCCGGGCTTCGGCACATCGACGGCGTAATCGCAGAAGTCCGGCAGCGCGAGATCCTTGAGCAGCAGCCCGCCATTGGCGTGCGGGTTCGCGCCCATGCGGCGGTCGCCCTTCGGCGCGAGCTCGGCGTATTCGGCGCGAAGTTTGCCGTGTTCGTCGAACAGTTCTTCGGGACGATAGCTGCGCATCCATTCTTCGAGCATCTGCAGTTCGTCCGGGCGCGTGCGCGGACGCATCGAGCGGAACCTGATGCGCGCGGAACGTGCCTTCGACCGGTTTGCCGTCGAGTTCTTTCGGGCCCGGTCCATCCCTTGGGAGAACGCAGGATGATCATCGGCCAGCGCGGGCGCTGCTTGAAACCGTTGGTGCGCGCGTCTTTCTGAATGGCCTGGATTTCCTGCGATCACGGTGTCCATGGTGGCGGCCATCTTCTGGTGCATGGCTTCCGGCTCGTGGCCTTCCACGAAGTAGCACTTGTAGCCGTAGCCCGTCGAAGAGCGACTCCAGTTCCGCGTGCGGAATGCGCGCGAGCACGGTCGGCCCGGCGATCTTGTAGCCGTTGAGATGGAGGATCGGCAGCACCGCGCCGTCGCGCGCGGGGTTCAGAAATTTGTTCGAATGCCAGCTGGTCGCGCAGGGTCCGGTCTCGGCTTCGCCATCGCCGACCACGCAGCAGGCGAGCAGATCCGGATTATCGAACACCGCGCCGTAGGCATGCAGCACCGCGTAGCCGAGTTCGCCGCCTTCGTTGATGGACCCGGCGTTTCCGGCGCATCGTGGCTGGGAATGCCGCCGGGAAACGAGAACTGCCGGAAGAGGCGCTTCATGCCGTCTTCGGTTTGCGGGATGCCGGGATAGAACTCGGAGTAAGTGCCTTCGAGATAAGTGTTGGCGACCATGCCGGGTCCGCCATGGCCGGGTCCGCAGACGTAAATCGCGTTCAGGTCGTACGCCTTGATCACGCGGTTCATGTGCGCGTAAATGAAGTTCAGCCCGGGCGTGGTGCCCCAGTGGCCAAGAAGCCGCGGTTTGATCTGCTCTTTGCGCAGCGGCTCGCGCAGGAGCGGATTTTCCATCAGGTAGATCTGGCCGACGGAAAGGTAGTTGGCGGCGCGCCAGTACGCGTCGATTTTCTTCAGTTCCTCGGGATCGAGCGGGCCGGCAGGGTGCGGTTCGGGCATGGGTTTGCGTCCTTTTGCCGATTGTGGCATGGCATGGGTGATTTTGCTACTTTGTAGAGATGCGGTTTCTGTTAATTCTTCCGGCGGTTGTCACAATCGCGTGTTCCACGCCGCCCGCAAAGGCGCCGGAGCAGTTGACTACGCAGGCCTTTCTCGACAAAGCCGCCGCGGAGCCCGGTTCCGTCAAGACGCCGAGCGGTCTGATCTATCACGAAATTGAGCCCGGCGCCGGCGCATCGCCTATGGCAACGGATACGGTGAAGGTCCACTATCGCGGAACTCTGACCGACGGCACCGAATTCGACAGTTCCTATCAAGCGCAGCGAGCCGGTCGAATTCGCTCTCAACCGCGTCATCCCATGCTGGACCGAAGGCGTGCAGAGGATGAAGGCAGGGGGCAAGGCCCGCCTGGTATGCCCCGCGAATATCGCTTATGGCGCCGAGGGGCGGCCGCCTGCGATTCCCGGCGGCGCCACCTTGATCTTCGAGATCGCGCTACTCGACGTGAGCCGCTAAAGATTCCGAGTCCCGCGCAGGGGCGGACGGGAAAAGGAACCAGCCCACGATCGACGCCATGCACAGCGATCCGGCGGCGAGGAGAAAGGCTGAGCCGTACCCGAATCGATCCGAAGCCGCGCCCGCCGCGAACGATCCCACACCCACGAAGGCATCGTAGAAAGCTCCCAGCATCCCCACCGCGGAGCCGTGTTCGTGGTCCCGCGTCTGGCGGAGAACCGTCGAGACGACCGACGACCAGGGAAATGAGAAGCCGAATCCGAGCAGAGCCGCTGCTGCGATGGCGATGGCCGGCGCCGGGCCGGTGGCGAGAATCAGCAGCGCAAGAATCATCGCCGCCATGCCGACGTAGTAAGTGATGCGCGGATGCAGCCGGTCGGGCAGCCCTCCGAGGAAGAAGCGCGAGAACAGCATGACGGTCGCATAGGCGGTGAACGCGGCGGGCCCGGAGTTGCCATGCCGGGCGAGGGACAGGATCAGAAATCCGGTGACGACGGGGTAGTGAACGCTGACGAGCCCGACGGCGAATCCCGGCAGCACGATTGACCGCGGCAGCCAGTTGCGCTTCAAGCCATGCGGGTGCGGCTTCCATGTTTCGGTGACGCGAGCCAGCAGCGCGAAACCGGCGAGGGCGCAGACGGTCTGGGTGAGGGCCATATGCGCGAAGGATCCAACCCAGTGGCCTACCACCGGGCCGGCGGACATTCCGCCCCAGATTCCGCTGCTTACATAGCCGAGCGCCTGACCGCTGCGATGAACGCCCGCCAACTCGACAGCCCAGGTGGCGGCGCCGGTATACAAACAAGCTTCGCCGAATCCCTGCAGAATGCGCGCCAGGTACACACCGGTGAGGCCGAGTGGAGCGAGATAAATGGCTCCCGCGACGGCGCAGCTGAACAGACCGGTGGCGAATGCCGTCTTGCGCCCGCGCGTATCGGCGAGCGGTCCGGACAGAACCCGCGCGGCGAGAGCCGTGAAGGAAAAAACCCCGATGACGAAACCGACCGTTTCGTCGGAACCGCCCAGATCGTGCCGCACGTGCGGCGCCAGACCGGGGAGGACCGTGCCGATACCCAGAAAGCCCAGGAACGTCGCGGCGACGACGGACCAAAACTGCGGCGTAAACTCCCTGAGGGAAGAAGCCATCATTCAATTGTCGCGAAGCGCTATTTGTCCTGTCCCAGTGGTTCGTCATACAAGTCAACTGCCCATCGTTTCACGCAAAGACGCGGAAGCACGCAAAGAACACCGTGAGAAACCTTGGCGTGGTCGCGCTTTTGCCGACACTTATCCCACAGCGGGCGGTAATGCAATATTCGGATTTCAAACAACCTTCGGCCGGAGCCCCTCGCTGGGGACGGCCGCCGACAAAAGGACGTCGGCGCGGCCGGGGGTCAGTTTGGTTAAACCGCCGTATCCGGCCGCCAATGAATTGAGCGGTATCTACAGGACCAAGTGTGCCCGCGATGTTGATAGCGCGAGGTAAAATCCCGTTTCGACAACTCCCACCCTCTGGTACCGAAACCCTACGTCTTTCGCTTGAGTCGATGCTATTCAAGCCAGCCTGAATGTTCTTCCGTCGGAAGCCTCCTCGTACAGCAACCGTAAGCCCTCAACAGGACCGGAAGTCCAGTTTCACCTCAATTCGACGTTTCCTGGCCAGGAAATACTGAGAGCGGCCGGCAAAGATCCTCTCCCGATTGGAAAGTAGCATGGGTGGTGAGGAAAGGCGTGCCGTCAGGGCCCTGCGACTGAGGTACTAGACTTGGTTAAAGGGGTTTTGTTTCAGCGAGATGCGGGCAATAGAAATATATTTTCAGGAATTGTTAACGAAAAGGATCTCTTCAGCTTTGCGGCATTAGCTGTCCGGCATGATCCCCAGGCGGGCATAAATCGGCCGCACAATCTTTCGTATTGCCGGCAGCCTGCGCGCGAACACGAAGCTCCCCGCCAGGCAAACCACGCCGTTGAACATCACGGCCGCCGGAGCACCGAAACGCGCCGCCAGGCTCCCCGTCAGCAGACTCCCGAACGGCACCATGCCGAGGAAGGCCATCGCGTAGAACGACATCACGCGCCCGCGTTTCTCGTCGTCGACAATCGTTTGCAGGATGGTGTTGCTCGGCGCCATCTGCTGCATCAGCCCGAACCCCAGCACCGGCAGAATCGGCGATCGAAATCCAGAGCAACATGCGAGAGCCCGAAGGCGATCAGCGCCGCGCCGCAGATCGCAGTCGCAACCGCGATGCGCCGCGCGAGGCCAACAACGCTGCGCCGCATGGTCAGCAAAACCGTACCCACCAGCGCGCCCACGCCCACCGAAGACATCAGCAGGCCCAGCGTATTCGGGCCGCCATGCAGCACCTCCACCGCGAAGATCGGCATCAGCACCGAGTACGGCATCCCGAACACGCTCACCAGCGCGAGGTTCATCAGGATCGAGCGAATCGGCAGCGAGCCTCGCACATACTGCCAGCCTTCGCTCAGTTCGCACCATCACTTTGCGCTGCGGCCGGCGCACCTGCGGAACGGTGATGCGCATCAGCAGTCAGCGAAAAAATCACCGCGATATAGCTGATGCCGTCGATCAGAAAGCACTAGCCTTCGCCTACCGCCGCGATGACCGCGCCCGCGATCGCCGGGCCGATCAGGCTCGCCGAATTCACCATCGTGCCGTTCAGCGCGATGGCGTTGCCCAGGTCTTCGCGGCGATCCACCATCTGGATCACGAACGATTGCCGCGCCGGCATATCGAACGCCTGGATCACGCCCTGAAACAGCGCCAGCGCCACGATCTCCCAGACCTTCACGATGCCGGCGAGCGCCAGCGCGGCCAGCGCGAACGATTGAATCATCGAGAGCGCCTGCGTTGCGATCGAGCGTGCGATGGCGGTCCCAGCGATCCACCAAAACGCCCGCGATGGGCCCAGCACGAACGACGGAATCTGGCTCGCGAAACCCGACCACGCCCAGCAGCACCGCGGAACCGGTGAGCCGGTAGACCAGCCAGCTCGTGGCGATCCGCGTCATCCACGTGCCGATGAGCGAGATGCTCTGGCCGGTGAAAAAGAGCCGATAGTTGCGCGCCCGCAACGCGCGAACCGCGAACGCCAGATTCGCCATCGGCTCCGTGACTTCCGCGCCTAATTGCGGACGGTCGGCAGCATCACGACCAATCCGTCTTCCACGCCGAGCACCGGCGACAGCTCCTGATGCCGCTGCGGCCAGCGCTGCGGACGCAGCACGCGCACCACGGCGATCTCATCGCAGGCGTGGAACTTCGGGCAGCGCAGGCAATCCTTCCAGGCTTTCAGCGGAAGCTCGCCGCGCTCCACTTCGTTGAAGCCGACTTTGCGCGAAAAAGCCCGGCACGTAAGTGAACGCGAAAACCGCATCGAGGCCGTAGAGCTTGGCCTCATAAACCAGCGAATCGACAATCATGCGCCCGATGCCGTGCGTCTTGTGGCTTTCGGCCACCGCCAGCGACCGCACTTCGCCCACCGTCGGCGAATAGAAGTGCAGCGCCCCGCAGCCCACCAGCTGGCTGCCCGCGTACGCCACCATGAAGTCGCGCATGTTTTCGGACATCTCGAATTCGGTGCGCGGCAGCATGATGCCTTTGGCCGCGTAGCCGTTGATCAGCTCCAGCAGGGCGGGGATGTCCTGCATCGAGGCTTTGCGGACTTCGATGCCTTTGTTCGAGGCGGTCTGGTTTTCGACAAGGTCCGGTGTAAGGCGCTGATCATTTGAGATCACTGCCGTCATCACCGGCAGCAGCGGATCATCATGCCGCGCGACGATGCGCGTGCCGATTTCTTCGTCATCGAATACACGTTGCCAAATATACGCTGTACGACAAACGGGTCCGAACCCTTCACGATACGGACTTCCTGCACGCCGCTCGCCACCGCATCGCATCGCCGCATTCAGTTTGGCCTGCATGCCGCCGGTCGCGACGCCGGATTCGATCAGATCCTGGCACTCGGCGATCGTCAGCGACCGGAATGATCGTCTTCTCGGCATCGAGCACGCCCGGCACATCGGTGAGGAAGACCAGCCGGTCCGCCTCCCAGCTCGACGCGACCGCGACCGCCATGGAATCGCCGTTCACGTTGAAGACTTCGCCGTGCGCGCCGCCGGCCACGCAGGCCACCACCGGCATCATAGCCCGCATGCGACAGCGCCTTCAAGCACGTGCGAATCGGAGGCGACCACGCGTCCCACGAATCCGAGTTCCGGATCGAGTTGTTCGGCGGTCGCGAGGCCCGCATCGATGCCGGTGAGCCCGACCGCCTTCGCGCCCGCTACGCCCAGCGCGGCGACCAGTTGCGTATTCACGGTGCCCGCGAGAACTTTCAGAACCGCGTCGATGGTTTCGTCCGTCGTGACGCGCAGCCCGCGCACGAACGGGCTTTGAATGCCGCGCTCTTCGAGGAACCGGGTCATCTGCTTGCCGCCGCCGTGCACGACCGTGACGGACACGCCCGATGCCGCGACCGCGCGCGATCTGCGCGCGCGAGATCGTTGCGCGAGCGCGGGGTCGTCCAGCAGACTTCCGCCGATCTTGATCAGCGCCTTCACAGCAGACCCGCCGTTTCTTCGAAGCCCAGCGCGAGGTTGAGATTCTGAATCGCCTGGCCGGCCGCGCCTTTGACCAGATTATCGATCGCGCTGACCACCACGCAGCGCGCCGCTTGCCGGGTCGGCAATCACGCCGATGTCGCAGAAATTGGTGCGCGCGACGGCGTGCAGATCGGGCACATTGCCCGCTTCATAGAGCCGGACGAACGGCTCGTTGGCGTAGCTGCTTTTCGTAGATCGCGACGATGTCGGCGCCCGACAGCGGCTGCGCCAGGCGGAAGTAGATGGTCTCCAGAATGCCGCGGTCGATGGGCAGAAGCTGCGCGGTGAAGCTGAACTCCCGTTCTTCGAGTCCGCTGGTCAGCAGCACTTCGGGCACGTGCCGGTGCTTCAGGATCGAGTAGGCGGAGAAGTTTTCCGTGGCCTCGCAGAAGCTGGTCTTGAGCGTGGGCTTGCGGCCCGCGCCGCTGACGCCGCTTTTCGCGTCGCAGACGATACCGGCATTGCGGTCGACGATGCCCGCTTCGATCAGCGGACGGATCGCCAGATTGGCGGCCGTCGGATAGCAGCCGGGATTCGAAATGAGCCGGGCGTTGCGAATGCGCTCGCGGCAATATTCAGGCAGACCGTAGGCGGCATCGGCGAAGCAGCTCGGGCGCGGTGTGGTCTTCCTTGTACCACTGCTTGTAGCGCTCGGGAGTGCGCAGGCGGAAGGCGCCGCTGAGATCGATGACGATGGCGCCGGCGTCCAGAAACTTCGGCGCAAGGTCCATCGAAACTTCGGGCGGGGTGGCGAGAAGAACGGCTTTGAGCCCTTCGTTTGCAACGGATTCGGCGATCGCGGGCGCGCGCCGGACGGTGGATTTGCGGACCAGTTTGGGGCCATCGCCGGAATCGGCGCGATGTTCGAGCAGGACCGGTTCGCAATGGGGATGGCCGGTGAGAATTCTGACCGCTTCCGCCCCGCTATACCCTGTAAAACCAACAACTCCGACCGACAGACGCATTGATTATTTATTCACCGTAATGAATAAATATACCACACCGGGGGGGTAGTGGGTCAGTTTGAATTTGAGAGGTCTTGACATGGCGGCACCCTTCAGCATTGCAACGTGCCGCCCCGTATATCCAGTTCGACAACCGCTCAAGCTCGCAGCGGCCGAGCGCCGCTGCGAAATGGATAAGTGCTGTAAGACGTACTGCCGGATGCAGCGTTGCAACTGTGTCGGAACGGGGTGCTCGGGATAAGGTTCAGTTAGCGGGTTGTCCGCGCTTGCGTCGCGGTCCGCGGAGATCGAGGGAAAGGAACCATGACAGTTGTTACTCTGATTCGCGGTACGTCTTCACCCTTCGCCCAGCGAATGGCGTCGCGCACGCTTTTGACTATGCTGCTTTCTTCTCTCTTTTTACGCGCCATGGTGGCTCACGCCGCGCTTCGCGGGCGGATGAAGCGCTCGATCTCCACGCGCGACTCGTTCGCGGCTGTGCGGAGATCGAAGTCCGCCTGCAGGTTCATCCACAGCTTGCCTGTGGTCGAGAAATACCGCCCCAGACGTAATGCTGTGTCCGCGGTGATGGTGCGGTCCTCGTTGACGATGGCGCTGATGCGGGTCGTTGGCACGCGCAGCTCGCGGGCCAGACCGTTGATGGTTATCCCCGCTGGCTTCATGAAGTCTTCCAGCAGGATCTCGCCCGGGTGAACCGGATCGGTTGGTTTCCTGTTACGCATCTCTCGTCCCTCCCTCAATGGTAATCGACAATTTCAACGGTTGAGGCGCCAAAAAATTCACTTGACATGTTTCACCTTTAGTACTAATTTTTTAGTATGAGACGGCGAAACCCCACCCTGACCCCGCAGGAGCTGGAAATCATGAAGATCGTCTGGGAGCGCGGCCACACCACCGTTCGCGACGTCTACGAGGCCATGCTCGAAAACCGGAAAGTCGCCTATACGACAGTCATGACGATGATGAAGATCCTCGAGGACAAGAAATATCTGAAGAAGACGCAGGTCGATCGGGCGTATGTTTACCGTCCCGCGCAGGCGAAGGGCAAGGTGATCGGCGCTATGGTCAAGGAATTTGTGAACCGGGTTTTCAACGGGTCGGCCGAGCCGCTGCTGGTCCATCTGGTGAACGAGCACGAGCTATCCGCCGAAGACCTCGCCGAAATCGCGAAGTTGAGGAAAAAACCATGAACGAAGCACGGGACCTGAACAACCTCGTCGCGTGGAGCCTGCAGGCGGGACTGCTGGTGGCGATCGTTGGCCTGGGCGTTGCGGCATTCCGCCTGAGCGCGCCCAAGGCGAAGCTGATCTGCTGGCAACTCACTCTGGCCGCCTGCCTTCTGCTCCCGTTCCTCGGGACGTGGAAACAGGAAACGATCGTCCTCAGCAACGAATTCGCCCCGCCGGTGTCCCTAGCGGCTGAGGCGCTGGTGACGCCATCGAGATCCATCTCGTTCGAAACCGTGGTGGTCTACCTGCTCGCGCTGGGAGCGATGGCGCGATTGGGATGGCTGCTGGCCGGTATCATTCGCATGAGCGGCTACCGGCGGCGCTCCATGCCGCTTCCACCGCAACCGCAGTGGGGCGTCGCAGCCGAATTGCGGGTCTCGAAAGACGTCACCAGCCCTGTCACGTTCGGGTTCGTGAATCCGGTGATCCTGCTCCCGCCGGATTTCACCCGGATGGATGAAGCGCATCGTGAGGCAATTCTTTGTCATGAGTTTTTGCATGTCCGCCGCCACGACTGGCTCTTTACCGTAGGAGAAGAACTGATCCGGACCGCGCTGTGGTTTCATCCCGCGATCTGGTGGGTGCTGGGCGAGATTCAGCTGGCGCGCGAACAGGCGGTAGACCAGGAGGCGATAGAAATTACGCAGTCGCGCGACAAATATGTGGACGCGCTGCTTGCCATCGCGGGCGCGACGCTTCAGCCCGACCTTGCCGCGGCGTCGCCTTTCCTACGCAGACGGCACCTCAGGCAAAGAGTGGTTTCGATTCTCAAGGAGGCTCGGATGTCCCGAATCAACGCAATATGTTCTTCCGCGGCGAGCGTGGTTCTTCTCGTCGCGTCATGCTGGCTGGTAACGCGCGCGATTCCGTTGCATGGCGCGCCGCAGCTGGTTTCCGATGCGCCCGGCGTGGGTGTGGATCTGGCTGGTGTTCCGTTGCTGCACAGGGGCGGGGTGATCTACCCGGAGGAAGCGCTCGCGAAGCGAATTGAGGGCACGGTCACGGTGCAGGTCAAGCTGGATGACAAAGGGAATGTTGCCGACGCCGGCGTTCTGAGCGGTCCGGAGGAACTGCGGAAGGCGGTACTGCAATCGGTGCTGGAATGGCATTTCGCGAAAGAGATGGCCAACAGCACCCGGCAGATTGCGATCCAGTTCCGGGTGCCCGCCGACTCCACAGCCCAGGCCGGGGTCAGCGCATCTGCGGCACGCGCGGCAGCCGTGATTCGCGCTGAGCCACCGCGACAGCCCGACCCGCAAACCGGCATGTTAACGGCAATCATGGTGCGGGGGTTAAGCGACGATCAGCGCGATCAGCTCCTCGCTCTGTTGCCGGTGCACGAAGGGGATACGTATACACCGGATGTTCTCAACAAGGTGACCGCGGCGGCGCACTCTTTTGATGAGCACCTCAGCGTTGCGGTGGGTCGCCGGTCTCCCACCGAGTTCGCTCTGATGATTTCCACGCCGGAGGCCACGCCAGGGCGGGGCGTGTTGATGCCACCGCCGCCCCCGCCGCTACTCCCGCCATCGGTTGCGACGGCCATAGGCGGCCCGCAGCGAATCGGAGCAGGAGTTATGGTGTCGAAGATTGTGAGCCAGCCGCCGCCCGTTTATCCGCCGCTCGCCAAGGCGGCCCGCGTGCAGGGCACGATCCGGTTTGACGCCACCATCGGTACCGATGGAACGGTGCGGAACCTGCAACTGCTTTCCGGTCCTCCCCTTCTCGTCCAGGCCGCAATGACGTCCGTTCAGCAGTGGGTGTACGAGCCGACTCTGCTCAATGGGAAGCCGGTCGAGGTCATCACGACCATCGATGTGACCTTCACACTTGCCGAGTAGGTCCGGTGAGCCACGCTTCGAGGATTGCGTTGAAGGCTTCGGGTGCTTCCTGCTGCACCCAATGCGAGACGCCCGGGAGTGTGCGGAAAGTCAGGTTGGAAACGTATCGATCCGTTCCACGCGTTGTGCGCAGGCGGAGCGCGGCGTCGGCAGTGCCCCAGATGAAGAGGGTTGGGACATCGATCACCGGGAACTCCGTTGCCGCGAGTTGTCGCCAATCGCGTAACAAAGCGCGGTACCAGTTCAGCATGGCGGTCAGCCCGCCGGGCCGTAGAGCGTTCTTTCTGTATACCTCAAGCACTTCATCCGGGAATCTCGCGCGATCGCGCGACATGCGGCGGAACATCGCGGCGATCGCGTTTGCGTTGCGTGCGCGCAGGAGTTTTTCCGGCAAGCCGGGGATCTGAAACAGAAGCATGTACCAGGATTTGAGAAACTGCACGGGCCGTTTCACCTCGCGAAGGAAACAGGCGGGATGCGGCACGTTGCAGATGATCAGCCTATGCAGCAGGTTGGGATCGCGCATGGCCAGCATCCATGCCAGCGCGCCTCCCCAATCGTGACCGATTAACAGAGTTTCGCGCGCGCCCGATGCCCGGATCAGACCGGCGATATCCTCCACGAGGATCCCGGTTTTGTACGCCGCGACATCCTGAGGCGAGTCGGTGCCTCCATAGCCCCGCAGGTTCGGCGCCCAGACGCGGTAACCGAGTTTCACGAGCACCGGAAACTGACGCCGCCAGGAGTACGCATGCTCGGGGAAACCGTGCAGGCAGAGCGCCAGTCTGTCGCCCGTGCCCATGGTGACCACTTCAAACGTGATGCCGTTCGCGGGGACTCGAATGGTTTCCACGTCTTCCCAATCCATTGGACACTTTCAGTATCGAGCGCCGGGCTTAGAATCAGAGGCAATGATCGAGGTCCGGATACGCCCGATAGACATTGCCGATGCCGAAGCGGCCGCGGGGCTGAGTGGGGAACTCGGCTATCCCGTTTCGGTCGCGGCGATGGAAGAGCGGCTTCGCCATTACGCGGGTCTGAGGGATCGGGTGGTTTACGTTGCCTGCCGGGATGGCGCGGTAGTCGGTTGGATCGACGTCGGCGTGGTGCATCATCTGCAGGTTGAACCCAACGGGGAAATCGGCGGCCTTGTTGTGTCAAGCGCCTGCCGGAGCGCGGGGATAGGCGCGCGGCTTGTGGCGCACGCCGAGGATTGGGTCAGAGATCGCGGATTGGACAGGGTAATCGTGCGATCGGCGATCGGCCGCGAAGGAGCACACAGATTTTATCTGCGGGAGGGTTACGAAAGAACCAAGACGTCGGCGGTGTTTTCGAAGAGGCTTGCGCCCGCTCAGTCCTGAAGGTGGAAGACTTTGCGGACCGCATCGAGGAACTGGTCGCCATCCGGTTGCCCGGCGTTGTGACGCAGGGCCGAGATCGGCAGATGGGCAATCTTGTT
Source organism: Terriglobia bacterium (assembly GCA_963764845.1). GTDB lineage: Bacteria > Acidobacteriota > Terriglobia > Bryobacterales > Bryobacteraceae > BOG-234. The sequence continues at coordinate 1,070,992 of CAVXUE010000006.1, forward strand.
GACGATGGATTTCGACATGGCTTCGAGCTGCGCCTCGACCTGCCGCCGCTGCTCCGGAGTCAGCCCGGGCATGCGGCGGAGCGCACGCTCGACCTCAGCGGCGCGAATGCCCTCGAACTGTTCCTGAAGGCTGACGATGGTGGGGGTAACCTCTTCGAGTTTGAGGCGCGAGATCATGCGCTCCACCTCGTCGATCACGATTGCTTCGGCCTGTTCGGCCTGTTTCGAGCGCTCCTGGATGTTGGCGTTGACCACGCCTTCGAGATCGTCGACGTCGTAAAGGAAAACGCCCTCCACGTCGTTCACCGCGGGATCGATGTTCCGCGGCACGGCAATATCGATCAGGAACATGGGTTTATTCCTGCGGGCTGCGATCACGCGCTGCATTTCTTCCCGGCTCAGGATGTAATGCGGCGCGCCGCTGGATGCAATGACGATATCGACCTCGTGCAGCATGGAAGCAAATTGCGTATATTCGACGGCGCGCCCCTGAAAGAGGGCGGCCATTTCCTCGGCGCGTTCCCAGGTCCGGTTGGTCACGAAGATGCGCTTGGCTCCGGACCGGTGCAGGTGCTTCGCCGCGAGTTCGCCCATCTTGCCCGAGCCGATGATCATGACCGAATGGCCCTTGAGCGAACCGAAGATCTTGCGCGCCAGTTCGACCGCCGCATAGCTGACGGAAACGGCCATCTGGCCGATGCCGGTCTCGGTGCGGACCCGTTTGGCAACGCTGAAGGCGCGCGTGAGAACCTGTTCCAGAAGCCCGCCGACCGTGCCTTCGGTTTTGGCGATCGCGTAGGCGCTCTTGAGTTGTCCCAGAACCTGCGGCTCGCCCACCACCATGGAGTCGAGGCTGGCGGCCACGCGGAAAAGATGCTGGATCGCGGCGCGCGATTCCAACTGATAGAGATGGCCATCGAAGGCGTGAGCCGAGCCTTGCCATGCCTCCAGAAAACGCTCCATGATGGCGGCGGGCTCCTCTTCATCGGGCGCCGTAAGCGCAATCTCGACGCGATTGCAGGTGGAGAGGATGACAGCCTCGGAAGCGCCGAAGTTCTGAAGCTCGCGCAGGGCGTCGGGCAGCGCGGTTTCGGCGACGGCCATCTTCTCGCGCAGATGGAGGGGCGCTGTTTTGTGGCTCAGGCCTGCCAGCAGGAGCTTCATGTCGGCCGAACCTTCATTGGATGAGACGCCGCTCCAGTTGGGCATGCGCCATCCATGCGATGGCGGAACAGCACAGCGCCACGATGGCGAGGATGGCGGCCTTCCGTCCGCGCCAGCCCGCGCTCACGCGGAAGAAGATGAGCGCGAGATAAATTCCCCAGGTGATGCTGGATGAGCTGATCAGCCCGTTATCGATCCAGCTTGTGCCGCGTTCGACCCACGCCCAGAGAATCCCGATGATGATACTGATGGTGATGAAGACGAAGCCGGCGCCGAGCGAGCGCGAGATCAGCTCATCCAGTGTGCCGAGGGGCGGGAACAGCCCGTAGTACGACCGCGTCTGCTTTTGCTTGAGCTGACGCTCCTGGATGAGGTAGGCGATGGCCGCGACGGCGGTGAACAGAAGAGCGGCGTATCCGAGCAGAGCGAGCACAATATGGACGATCAGCCAGGTGCTGCGAACCGATTCGCTCGACCAGTGTGAGACCGGGTTCCGCAGCGCAGCGACGAGCGTCATGACGAAGACCAGGGGAAAGACGAAGACGCTCAGGCTCTCCGCTTTGTAGCGCCAGTAGATTCCGAGGAAGGCGATCGTGACCAGCCACGCGCCGAGAGACATGGATTCGAAGAAATCGTTGGCGGGAAAATGGTGCTGCACGAGACCCTGCTCCACGAGCGAGACGAGATGAAACAGAGCGCCCAGCCCGAAGGCCGCGAGGGCCGGCCGGAAGAGGCTCTGCCGCCGCCGCAGGATGGTGATGATGGCGTCGAGGAGGCCGAGAGAGTAGAGTCCAGCGGCGACACGAAGCCAGAGGATGCTGGATTCGCCCATGATTATAAGGGTGTCTTCATCCAGTATAAGGCTCTGTAAGAATAGAAGCATGGCCGCATACTCCGAAGCTACGCTGGTGCCGCTCGAAGAGTATTTGTCGACGTCCTGGGACCCCGACCGCGATTATGTCGAGGGGCGGGTTTGCGGGGACAAGGTCGAGACGGCAGATGGCGCGTTCTCGATTCCGCTGAGCGAAATATTTGCGGGCCTGCCGGCGACAGAAGAATAAATGACACGATTCTTCGTGCAGAATTTCGGATGCCGCGCCACCCAGGCCGATGGCGCCGCTCTCGAAGCGCAGCTGGCCGAACGTGGCTTAGCCGCGGCCGATGCGCGTGAGAACGCCGATCTGGTGGTTCTGAATACCTGCACCGTGACTGCGGAAGCCGACAGCGACGCGCGATCCACGATCCGGCGTGTTCATCGTGAGAATCCCAACGCGCGAATTCTGGTGACCGGATGTTATGCGCAGCGCGCACCGGATGAGCTGGCGGCAATGCCGGGCGTCGATTGGGTGGTGGGGAATTCGCACAAAACGCAGATCGCCGGGATTCTCGGCGGCGAGATTCCTTATCACGGCCAGATTCTCACGGGCGATATTTTTGAAACGCGCGATATCCTGACAGCTCCGATACTTGATTCGACCGGCGACCGCACGCGGCCGAACCTGAAGATTCAGGACGGCTGCCATAACCGCTGTTCGTTCTGCATCATTCCGTTCGTGCGCGGTAAGAGCCGTTATGTGGGGGCGGACCAGATCGTCGGGCAGGTGCGCGCGATCGCCGCGAAGTATCGGGAAGTAGTGCTTTCAGGCATCAATCTCGGGCGATGGGGAAGAGAATCCGGTAGTCAGATGCGTCTTCCCGATCTGCTGCGGCGGCTGCTCGACGAGACCGAGATCGAGCGGATTCGCCTGAGCTCCGTCGAACCGATGGATTTCTCCGACGATCTGCTCGGCCTCATGGCGGAAACGCCGCGCATCTCGAAGCACGTGCACGCGCCGCTGCAATCGGGATCGGATGCGATTCTGCGAAAGATGCACCGCAAGTACCGGCCTCGCCATTACGCGGATCGCGTGACGAAAGCCCGCCGGTTGATGCCAGACGCGGCGATCGGAGCCGATGTGATGGTCGGTTTTCCAGGCGAAACGGAGGAGTTGTTTGAAGAGTCGCGCCAGTTCATCGCATCGATGCCGTTCACTTATCTGCACGTGTTCACCTACTCGGAGCGCCCCGGCACGCCCGCGGCGACCCTGCCTGGCGCGGTGCCGATTCGCGTCCGCAAGGATCGGAATCGCATCCTGCGCGATCTGGCGGACAAAAAGAATCTGGTATTCCGGCAAAGCCTGCTGGGGAGGGAATTCATGGCTGTGACCCTCGATCCGCCCGGTCTCGCACTCACCGATAACTACGTGAAGGCGACGCTCGATCTGCCTTATACGCCCAACCGCCTGGTTCGATTGCGCCCGCGCGAATTGAATTCCCAGGGCGTCGTCGCGCAAATAACCGGTTGATGAAGGTTGATCCGGTTGAAGCCGCGCTCGCCCGGCTGGACGAAATTCCGCTGCGCACGCCCGAGGGAAAGAAGCATTTCGCGAAGGCACTGGCCGCGAAATCCAACCTTGTGGCGGCGAAAGCGGCGCGGATCGCGGGCGACGCTTCGTGGCCGGAGCTGACGCCGGATCTGGTGGCGGCTTTCGATCGCTTTCTCGCAGGCGGGGACAAAGGCTGCGCGGCGAAGATGGCCATCGCGCGCGCACTCTTCAATCTGGATTACGACGACGCGGAAGCGTATTTGAAAGGCATGCGGCACATTCAGATGGAGCCGGTCTGGGGTGGTTCGGTCGATACCGCCGCCGACCTGCGCGCCGTGTGCGCAATGGGGTTGGCAAACACCCGATTTCCGGGAAAGCTGCGGGCCCTGGTGGATCTCCTCGTCGATCGCGAATGGCAGGCCAGGGCGGGCGCGGTTCGCGCACTCGCGGTCGTGGGGTCGGAGGGTGCGTTGTTGCTGCTGCGCTTCAAGGCTCTTTCGGGAGACCGCGAGCCGGAGGTGATCGCCGACTGCTTCGCCGGATTGTTATCGGCGGAAGGTGACGAAGCGATTCCCTTCGTCGCGTCGTTTGCCGGTTCAAAGGACAAGGAAATAAAAGAAGCGGCGATTCTTGCCCTGGGCGCCAACCGGCGCGCCGAGGCGGTGAAGTGGATGACGCAGCAGTTTCACGAAGTGGTGGATGTCGAAACGCGGAAGTGCATTCTGCTGTCGCTGGCGACTTCCCGCACGGACGCCGCGATCGGATTTATTCTTGGACTGATTCGCGAGGGCAGCCCGCAGATTTCGGAGTTTGCGGTGTCGGCGATGGAGATCAATCGCGGCGACGAACAGATTCAGGCGCGCATCGCCGAGGCGCTTCGCGAACGGGAGATCAGAGGATGATGAAAAAGTCTGCGTCTTGCCAAGCCCGAATAGCCTCAGAATGCAGGAACTCCAGGAGCGGGCGCGACCGGAGGCGAAGCAGCATGGTCAGTCTTGTCCAGGATAAGGTCACCCCTTGTCTGCGCCTGTGGCCAAACCTGCTTTCTACGCGTACGTAGTCTGGTATTCCTCGTAAGCGCCCTTGAAGTCTTCAATCCCCTTGCCGTCGAAGTGCCAGATCCGGGTGGCCACTTCTTCCAGCAGATCGTGATCGTGCGTGACCAGGAACAGCGTGCCGTCGTACTTCTGCAGCGCGATATTCAGCGCGTTGATCGATTCCAGATCGAGGTGGTTGGTCGGCTCGTCGAGCACCAGAACGTTCGGCTTCTGCAGCATCAGCTTGCAGAACAGCAGCCGCGCCGCCTCGCCGCCCGATAGCGCTTCGGTCGGCTTCATGCCTTCCTCGCGCATGAACAGCATCTGGCCGAGCAGGCCGCGCAGTTCCTCGGTGCCGGCCGTGGGATCGATACTGCTGCAGCCAGTCGAGAACGGTCAGCCCGGGCTGAATCGTCGCGCGGTGGTCCTGCGCAAAGAATCCGACCGCGACTTCGTGGCCCCATTCGACCGATCCGCCGTCGATGGCAAATGGCTCGTCCACCGCGCCCGGCGCGTTCGCGATCAGAGAGCGCAGCAGCGTCGTCTTGCCCACGCCGTTGCGCCCGAGGAGCCCGATCTTCTCGCCGCGTGAAACGCTCGCCGTGAAATCCTTGATCACCGTCAGATCGCCGTAGGATTTCGAAATGCCGCGGATTTCCAGCGGATGCCGGCCCGACGGCCGCTTCATCTCGAAGCGGATAAACGGCCGCGCGATATTCGACTTCGCCAGATCGCTCGTCTGCAGCCGCTCCACTTCCTTCTTGCGCGAAGTCACCTGGCTCGAACGCGTCCCGGCCGAAAACCGCGCGATGAATTCGTTGAGCTGCGCGATCTTCTTCTCGCGCTGCGCGTTCTGCGATTCGATGCGCGAACGGATCTGCGTCTTCGCCAGCACCATGTCGTCGTAGCCGCCGGTATACGTGATGATCGTCTGGTAATCGATATCGGCGATGTGCGTGCAGACGCTGTTCAGGAAATGGCGGTCGTGCGAGATCACGATCAGCGTTCCCTGGTAGCGCAGCATGAAATCCTGCAGCCAGTGGATGGATTCGAGATCGAGGTGGTTGGTGGGCTCGTCGAGCAGCAGCGCGTCCGGGCCGCCGAAAAGCGCCTGCGCGAGCAGCACGCGAACCTTCTGGCCGCCCTGCAATTCGCTCATTTTCCGGTCGTGCAGCGCTCTCCGGAATATCGAGGCCGTCGAGCAGGATGGCCGCATCGCTCTCGGCCGTGTAGCCGTCGTTTTCGGCGACGACGCCTTCCAGTTCGCCGAGCCGCATGCCGTCTTCGTCGGTCATGTCGGTCTTTCGCGTAGAGCTCGTCGCGTTCCGCAAGCGCCTGCCACAGCGGGCGGTTGCCCATGATGACCGTATCGATCACGCGAAAGGCGTCGAAAGCGAACTGGTCCTGGCTCAGAACGCCGACGCGCTTCGGGCGAACCACGTTGCCCTTCTGGGCATCCAGTTCGCCGGTCAGGACCTTCATGAACGTCGACTTGCCGCAGCCGTTCGGGCCCGTCAGGCCATAGCGCCGGGCGGACAGGAAGACGGTCGACACGTCTTCGAACAGGATTTTCGCGCCGTAGCGCATGCTGACATTGCTGACTGAAATCACGGCTGATTGAATCGAGGGGTGAAGTTTTATTGTAGCAGTGTCATCCGCGTGCGGTGGAGGCGCGGCGTGCTAACATAAACCTTTTTTGATCGTAAATCGACTGAACCGGAGGAACTATGCGGAGCACGTCTCCTGGCCTTTCCGCTTTGGCTATGTTGGTCAGCGCGGGGATCGCCTCGGCTCAAACGGTCACCACTTTGTACAATTTTCCTTCCGCTCCAAGCCTGCAGCTCACGCAGATTCCCGATACCCTCGTCGCGGGGCCGCAGGGCACCCTGATCGGTACGGTTTATGGCGATGCGGGTGGCACGGCGCAACTCTTCCGGATGCTTCCTCCCACTTCGCCAGGCGGTTCGTGGATGGAAGATGTCCTTTATTCCTTTCCCGCGGCGGATAGCTCACCGACAGGGATTATCGCAACATCTGACGCTGTTTATGGTGCAACGTATTCGGGCGGGACCGCCAATAATCCGGCGTGTTATCCGACCGAACAGACACACACCTGCGGAACGATTTTTCGCGTGACACTCCCCGGCACGGCCGGAGGGCCGGCCACGTTTACCTCGATCTACTCCTTCACCGGCGGAGCCGATGGCATGTATCCCGTGGCCATCGCCGGCGGAGCTGGCGCCATTTATGTGGGAACTTCCGGGTCGGGCGGAGGAGGCCTCTGCCATGTGGGTGGCCCATGCGGAACAGTCGTCCAATTGGTGCCGCCGGCCTCGCAGGGGGCCGCATGGTCGGTGAATACGATCTACACGTTCACTGCCCAAGGCGACGGCAATCAGGTTACGAACCTCATGGTGACAAAGGGCGGCAAGCTGGTCGTTGGCGCACTGGGAGACAACCTTAATGGCACGGTCATCGAGTTGACCCCTCCCTCTTCAACCGGCGGCCCTTGGGAGAGAACGATCCTCTACCGATTTCCACTCGATTCGTACGCGTATCCATCCGGCAGGATGGTGGAAGGGGCGAGCGGTCAGATTTACGGGGCAACAAGCGGCGGCGGGATTGTTACGTCCTCCGGTCCCGGCGGCATGGGAACTGTGTTCGAGCTCACCCCGCCCACAACCCCGGGCGCGGGGTGGACCGAACAAACGATTTATCAGTTCCAGGGCGGCGCTGACGGGTTGACGCCGTTCACAGGCCTCACCGCAGGCCCCAACGGTAAGCTCTACGGCACCACGATGGGAGCCCCGTTCCAGACCGCCGATCAGTACTTGGAATATGCGAACAGCACCATCTTCTCCCTGACCCCGCCGGCGACGACCGGCGGAACATGGACCGAAAGCGTGGTGTACTTATTCAGCAATCCCGCACTGGGGTGCGATCCAGGTCCGCTGGTGCCGATGGGGGGAGCGTTCTTCAGCTACGCCGCTTTCGGCGGCACGGGGCAAACCGGAACGATCTTCGAGCTGAATTAGTCCGGTGCTTCCGTGCCGCGACCCTGTCACGCCACCGCAAAGGCCAGCTAACTATTTGTCTTTTCGGCGACGATATGCACGCGGCGATTCTTCTGCCAGCAGGCTTCGTCATGCTCGGTGCAGACAGGCATTATCCTTGCCGAAGCTGACCGTATCGAGCTGGCTCGCGGAGACGCCCGCATTCACCAGATAGTCCTTCGCGGCTTTCGCCCGGGCATCGCCCAGCGCCACGTTGTATTCCGCCGAGCCGCGCTCGTCGCAATATCCTTCGATCTTCAGTTTATAGCCGGGATATTGCGGCAGGATCTTCGCCAGTTCCTTCGAATCGGCGGCGAGAGTGGTGATGGCATCGTTGCGCAGCGTGTGCTGGTTGTAATCGAAGTAGGCGTCCTGAATGCGGCCGATCAGCTCGTCGATCCGGGCGCGGGTCGCGGCGTTGGGATAGGTCGATGGCCTCGCCTGCGCCACCGGTTGGGCGGGTGTCTGTGCGGCGGGCAGGAGGCGGCGGTGTGGTCGCTCGCGGGGCGGGCGTGGTGTGGCGGCTGGGGCCGGGGGCGGCGTCGCGACGGCGACTTGTTTCTTTGCGCACGCGGTCCCGAAAACGCAGAGCGCCGCGGCGGCTAATATGTTGGTGGTTCGAAGACTCTGCATGAGCTCCAGTCTGAACTTGCGCGGCCGCAAGAAGACTATCCTGTCGAGACAGGATTTTGACCTCTCGGCGTCCGCGCTAGGCTGGATTTCAGCGATTCGCACAAAGAGTGACCCGGGAAACCAAGCTTCGTCCGTTGCTGGTCCTCTCCGCCGGTTTCGGCGGATTGATCCTCTTCATACTGGCGGCGGCGATCGGCACGCTGGTCATACTCGATCGCGTTCGCGGCGATGAAACCCGCATCCGCCAGGCCTTCCTTGGCACGGCTTCGCACTCTCGAGCAGATCCGCTCCGAGATTTATCTTTCCGGCACCGACATGCGCGATTTTCTTCTTTCTCCCGGGCGTGAGCGGCGGAAGCATTCAGCAGCGCGGATATCGTTGCAATTCAGCAGAAAACAAGGGCCGCTCTGGATCAATACGCGCGCACGCTCGATCCGGAAGAGCAGGACGCGTTTCTCGGCCTTGCGGTCCGAAATCGACGCCTGGTGGCAGGTCCTGCAAACCGCTTTTCAGTGGACGCCCGGCTGAGAGAAACAGGCTGCGCTACACGTTCTTCTACGAACAGCTCGTTCCCCGGCGCACCACGATGCTGCAGATCGCCGACCGGATCGCGGAGATCAACGAGCGCGGCCTGAATCGCGCCGAGGAGCGGCTTGTCGGCGTCGGCGGAAAATCTGCGCTGGTCGCTTCTCGTCACGTTCGGAATCGCGCTGCTGGGCGGCATGTTGCTGGCGCTCGCGACCATCGCCCTGACCCGGCGTCTGGAACGCGAAGTGGAACGGCGGCTTGCGGAAACCACGGAAGCGCGCGCGGATCTGCAGGCGCTTTCGGCGCGGCTCGTGCGCGCCCAGGAAGAGGAACGCCGCACGCTCGCGCGCGAGCTGCACGATGAAGTGGGGCAATCTCTTTCCGCCATCATGATGGAGGCGGGCAACGCGGAAGCGGCGCCGAACGCGGGCGAGATCCGGCGCCGCGTGGCGTCGATCGCGTCGATTGCCGGAAAAGACGTTGAATGTCGTGCGCGACCTCGCGCTGCTGCTCCGCCCCTCCATGCTCGACGATTTCGGCCTTGTGCCGGCGCTCAACTGGCACGCCCGCGAAATGAGCAAACGAACCGGCCTCAACGTTCGCGTTACCGCGGACCCGGCCTCGGGCGATCTTCCGGATGAGCACAAGACCTGCATTTACCGGCTGGTTCAGGAGGCGCTGAATAACGCCGCGCGCCACGCCAGCGCGCGCAATCTGCAGGTCACGGTGAAGAACGAAAGCGATCGGGTGTCGTTCTCCGTGCAGGATGACGGCAGCGGTTTCGACAAGAGTTCGGTGCGCGGCCTCGGCTTGCTGGGTATGGAAGAACGCGTACGCCGCCTCGGGGGCACGGTTCCGGATCGATTCGCAACCGGGGCGGGGCACCACAATTTCCGCCGAGCTGCCGCTGCCGCCCACGGTGGAGAGAGCCGTAGGAGTCGAAACAGCCGAAGCAACCGCGGGAACGGAAGAGCATGCCGCCCATTCGCATACTGCTGGCTGACGATCACGCGGTGGTGCGCGACGGTCTGCGCGCGCTGCTCGACCGGCAGCCCGATCTCTTGATTGTCGCCGAGGCGTCCGACGGCCGCGAATGTATCGAACTGGCCGAACAACATTCGCCGGACGTCGTGATGATGGATGTCGCCATGCCGAAGATGAACGGCATCGAAGCCACGCGCCGCATCCTGGCGGCGAATCCCTCGACGGCGGTGGTGATCCTCAGCATGCATCAGGATGAGAGCTACGTGCTGCAGTCGCTGAAGGCCGGCGCGCGCGGATATCTTCTGAAGGATTCCCCGCGCGAAGACGTTCTGGATGCGATCCGAAGCGTAGTGAAAGGCCGGGCCTTCCTGACCCGCAAGATCAGCCGGATGCTGCAGGAGGATTACATCGAGCAGCTTCAATCGAAGGGCCTCGACGATAGTTACGAGTTGCTCACCGATCGGGAGAGGGAGATTCTGCAGTTGCTCGCCGAGGGCCGGGCCAACAAAGAAGTGGCGAACCTGCTGAACATCAGCCCGACGACGGTTGAGACCCATCGCGGCCATATCCTGCGCAAGCTCTCGCTGCATGGGACGGCGGATCTGATTCTTTACGCCGTGCGCAAGCGCATTATCCTCTGAACGTCCGGCCTTGGAACGTCCGGCGCAGCTCCTCGCCTGCGCCTTTCAGGACGGCGAGCCCGATGGCTCGTATCGGCGAGATGCCGGAAAACGCGCCGCCCATCGCATACAACGCCTGCGGCGAGAAATGTCGTTCGTTCGAAATGGCGTAAATCGGCTCCCAGAAGGCCGGGTTCATTTTGGTCCGAAAACGCTCCAGTCCGCGGAAATTATAGAAGCGATTCGCGTGCGCGCGCGCCATGGACATGAGGCTTCGCAGCCAGAACGGGTTTTGTCTGACAGTGCCGCTCGCAAGCGCCACCAGCCCCATGGTTGCCCAGGTGCAGCCCGCCTCGGCGAACCGTTTCATCGCCGCGTCGATCAGCAATTCGCTGGTGCCGTTTGGCGCGCGCGGGGATCGGGCCAGTTCTTCCAGCAGATATCCATTGCGGGCGGCAACAGGTGAGGCGACCAGAAATGCGACGATGCGCCCCTCGCGGCGCGCCACGAACAGCAAACGGTCGCTCGCGATGCCCGATAGCACTTCCGGCTCCACGAGGAAGTGCATGGGCGGCAGCGGCCTGTCCGCCAGCCATTCCCGAAGCGTCTGGCGGATTTCCGGATGGCCGGCGCCCTCGGCGGCAGGAAGCGATTCGATCCGCACGCCTTTGTTGGGCGAGCGGCGAAGCTGCGCGCGGAGCGAACTGCGCGACCGCACAATCGCCGGCCAGTCGAGCGGGATTCCAGACGGGCTGAGCGCCGATGGTAACGACGGAGTGGGCCGCGGATTGACCGAGCAGGTCGCGCAGGGGATCGGCGGCGCAGACATAACAGACCTGGAGGCTGCGGCCGCGCGGCCCAAGCTTCCAACTCCTCAACTACCCCGGATAGCTGCTGCGCGCCGGCAGACCGGCTCGCCCGCCACGAGCATCCACGAGCCGCGGCGGACATAGCCGACCACCGCATCACGCCGTCGCGTTGAACCAGTGGCTGATCCCGGGATTGAGGATCTGGCAGGCTGTCGCGTTGCTGCCGTGCGCCATCACCAGTCGCGGGCTTCGTGCCGGGTGCCGCTCTATTGATCGGAGCGTCCACTCTATCGATCGTAAAGCTGATCGTGATGATCCGCCATACTGGAGCGAGCACATGGAATCGCATGGCATATCGGCTGGAGCGTGAGGAACCGGTAAGTGCAGGGCTAAGCGAGTCGTCCGCGAAGAAATCGAATCGGCCGGCGATCATCTTGCGGGCAAGAAAGAGACAGCCCGCGACGAAGCGATTCATGACGCGCGCAAGAGCATCAAGAAGGTTCGCGCCACCCTGCGGCTCGTGCGCGGGGAAATGGGCGAAAGCCGGGCGGCGTGAGAATGCGCAGCTTGCGCGACATCGCGGCCGGCTTTCGGAATTCCGCGACGCGTTCGCGATCATAGAGACCTTCGACGAGTTGAAGAAGAAGTATCGGGGACGAGGCGGGCGGCGCGAGACTCCGTTCGGTGCGCGCATGGGCTGACGCAGGCGCAGGCAGGAATCAGCAGGGAAGAGGATAGTGGCCTCCGTTCTGAAGCGGCCGCGGCGAAGCCTTGCAGAAGGCATCGAAGCGCGTGACGAGATGGCCGCTGAAAGCGGAAGGGTTCGCCGCAATCGCGCCGGGTCTCGAAGAAACCTATCGTGCCGGACGCCGGGCGCTGGCGCCGCGCGCGAAGAGACGCCAGCGCGGAAAAATTTCACCAGCTGCGCAAACGGGTGAAGGACCACTGGTATCACATCCGGCTGCTGGAAGGTCTCTGGACCGATGTCATGGATGCCTATGAAAAGAGCCTGAAAGATCTGGAGACTGGCTCGGCGACGATCACAACCTTACGGTTCTGCGGGACAGGATCGCCGCGGAACCCGGATTTTACGGCAAGCAGAAAGACATCGCCCTGGCGTTCGATCTGATCGCCCGCGTATCAGAAAGAGCTGCGCGCCAAAGCGGTTCCGCTGGCGGAGCGGATCTACGAGGAGAAGCCGCGCGAATTCATTCGCCGCATGAAACGCCTTTGGAATACGTGGCAGGGCGAAGCCTGATTCATGCCGTCGCATTCAATTCGACCGCGGCGTTCTGCGGAGATCTGGCCGAGGCCCTCAAACACGAATGGCTTGAGACCAACGGGCTGGGCGGTTTCGCGTCTTCCACCGTTGCGGGCGCGAATACGCGGCGCTATCACGGACTCCTCGTCGCTGCCACGCAGCCGCCCGCATTGAGCGTCCGCCATCTTCTGCTCTCGAAGATGGAGGAGACGCTGATCGTCGACGGAGCGCGCTTCGAGTTGTCGACGAATCTGTATCCCGGAACCGTGCATCCGGAGGGTTACCGATACCTCACTCAGTTCCGCCTCGATCCGTTCCCGATCTTCACGTTCGAAGCGGGCGGCGTCACCATCGAGAAGCGCGTGTTCATGGTTGCAGGGCGAGAACACGGTGGTGATGGAATACCAGACCGCGCACATCGGGCTGCGGCCTCGAAGTGCGTCCGCTCATCGCGTTTCGCGGATACCACGACCTCACCCAGGCCAACCGCATGTTGAACGGCGCGATCGATGAGAGCGAAGGGCTCGCTTCGATCCAGCCGTATTCCTCGCTGCCGCGTCTCTGGTTCGCGCACAACGCGAAGGCGATGGTTAAGGAAGGGCTTCTGGTACTTCAATTTCGAGTACCCGATCGAGCGGGAGCGCGGGCTCGAATTCCAGGAAGATCTGTTCTGCCCGTTTGTCCTCAAGTTCGATCTTGAGGCGGGAAAGCCTGCGGTCGTATCCGCCTCCACGCTTGCGCATGCGGCGAGAACTGCCCGCGGCACACGCCGCTGAACGATCCGTTGAATGCGGCCGCGGAACAGTTCATCGTCAGCCGGGGATCGATTCGAGAGCGTCATAGCCGGTTACCCCTGGTTCGCCGACTGGGGACGCGACACGATGATCGCGCTGCCGGGGCTCACCTTAGTTACGGGCAGGTTCGGCGTCGCGCGTGACGTCCTGGTGGCGTTTGCCGGCGCCCTCGATCAGGGCATGCTTCCGAACCGTTTCACGGATGCGGCTCCCGAATACAACACCGCCGATGCCACGCTGTGGTTCTTCGAGGCGATTCGGCAGTACCTGGCGTATACGGGCGACACCGATTTTGTGCGCGCGCAGCTCTACGAGAAGTTGAAAGACATCATCGGCTGGCACGTGCGGGGCACGCGCTTCGGCATCCGGATGGATACGGATGGTTTGCTGGCCGCGGGTGATCCGTCGACATCCCTGACATGGATGGATGCCCGCGTCGGCGACCGGCCCGTCACGCCGCGTAACGGCAAGCCGGTTGAAATCCAGGCGCTCTGGTACAACGCATTGCGGTTGGTTGGCAAACTCGCGCAGGATTTTGGCGATGAGGCGGCGCGGGCGTTTCATGAGGATCTCGCGCTGACGACGTCGCAGAACTTCGATCGGACATTCTGGAATGAGCACCTGGGATTTTACGCGGATGTTGTACATGGCGATGAACCAGGATCTCTCGCTGCGTCCGAACCAGGTGATTGCGTTGTCGCTCGGCTATTGCGCGGTCCCGGATGATCATGCGAAGCAGGATTCTGGACGCTGTTGAACAACATCTGCTGACGCCTTTCGGACTCCGTACGCTTTCGCCGTTCGATCCGCGCTACGTCGGGCGATATGAGGGATCGCCAGAGGAACGGGACTCCGCTTATCACCAGGGAACGGTCTGGCCCTGGCTGCTGGGGCCTTTCATGACGGCTTCGCGCAAAGGGCCCCGAGACCGCTGGCGCCGCTGCGCGGGTTTCTGATTTCCCGCGGCACCGGTCAGCTGCCGGAGATCTTCGATGGCGACGCTCCGCATGAACCGCGAGGCTGTTTCGCCCAGGCATGGAGCGTCGCGGAAGTGTTGCGGATCAGCGCTTCGTTTGGAGCTGATGGTAGCCGTGCTGACGGCGGGCCTCCACCAGTCTCACCCCATCCCTGACGGCAGCGAGAATCCGGCTTTCCACCTGATCGATTTCTTCGGCGATCCTGAGCACTGCATCCTCGTGGGCTTTCGGAATCACGATCACGCCATCGGCATCGCCGCGCAGAATGTCTCCGGCGTTGACGCGCGCGTCGCCGATATTGACCGGACAGTTGGTGGCTTCGACCTGCACGCGGTCCTTGCCCGTACGCATGGAATAGCTGCGGCTGAAGATCGGATAGCCGAGTGACAGAGAGAGATGCACGTCGCGGCAGGCGCCATCGATCACGGTGCCGGCTATGCCGCGGCGGTGCGCCATCGTGGTGAGGATGTCGCCCCAGACGGTGGCGTTTTCGCGTCCGCCGTTATCGAGCACGACGACGGTGTCCTTTTCCAGATCGTCGATGTAATCCCCGACAGTGCCAGGCGGGGTCGATGCCGGGCCGTAGAGAATCGTGAAGGCGCGGCCGGTCAGCCGGAAGCGGTGATCCAGCGGCTTGATGCCGAGGCACTGGCCGGCGATGCCGAGCCGGTCGAGCGCGTCGCTGATCGAGGTTGTGTCGAGTTTCGATGCCCGCTGAATATTGTCGTCCATTTCTTATCTCTTGAGCATCGTTTCGTAGTTGGCGCCCATCACCTGGCTGATGGGAATCCCTTCGCGCAGCGCCTGCGCCATGGCCTCTTCGCGAGCCACGATTGCTTCCGCCGCTTCGAGCACGCGCGCGATTTCGCCGGCGGCAATGAAGACCACGCCGCTGCCGTCGGCGACCGCATAATCGCCGGGCTTGACTTCGACATCGCCTACCAGTGATGGGCTCGTTGGTCGAGACTTCGACGATCCTGCCTCGCGCCGTTCGCGCGGTGTGGCTTCTGCGCGAAGACCGGAAAATCGATTTTGCGGCAGTCGTCGATATCGCGCGCGGGCCCTTCCACGATCACTCCGGCTACCTTGCGCATCTTCGCGCCGATGGCGAGATTGCCGCCCCAGGAAGCGGCGTCGAGGCCGGTCCGCTGCTCGACTACGATGATCTCGCCCGGGTTGTGCCGCGTCGATTGCCGTGGTGCAGAGGTGTCGGGTATTCGAGCGGCCCTCGGCGCGGTCGAGCTTGACGGTGAGAACGCGGCCGGCGATCCGCTGCTCGGTAGTGAAGCGGTGAATGCCGGTGACGGAGCCCTTCAATCCAAGCTTGTCGAGCGCGTCCGAAACTGCGCACGAATCGAGATTGCCGAGGCGCGTGACGAATTCAGTCGGCGTGTTCATCGTTCCGGCCGCCAGCGCGAGAAGCGCTTTTCGAGTTGCTCGGCAAGCGAGGTGAGAACGATCCCGGCGAAGGCGATGATCAGCACGCCCACAAACAACGTGTCCGTGGCGAAGGTTTGACCGCCATAGGCGACCATGAAGCCGATGCCCTGGCTGCCGCCGAACATCTCGCCGACCACGACGCCGATCAATCCCAGCGCCACGCCCTGGCGGACGCCGGTGAGAATGAACGGCACGGCGCCCGGAATGGCCAGCGTCGTAAAGATCTGGCGGTCGGTTGCGCAGAAGGCGCGCGCGGCGCGGAGCAGGTCGCGATCGATGGCGCGCATGCCGCCGATCGTATTCATCAGAACCGGAAAGAAGGCCGAAATGAAAACGATGAACACCTTCGACCACATGCCGATTCCGAACCAGATGATGATGAGCGGAACCATGGCCACGCGCGGCGTGGCGTAGAGGGCATTGAGGAACGGGCCGGCCAGCATCTCGACACGTTTGTACCAGCCGACGATCACGCCGAGCACAACACCCGCGACGACGGCCAGAATGAAGCCGATGGCGAAGTTCTTCCCGCTGTAAGCGCAGATCGCTGAGCAGATTGCCGTGCAGCAGGTCGTCGCTGGAATCGCTTGGCGATGGCCGAGGGGCCGCTCATGAACAGCGGCGAGATCTTTCCCGCGGACCAGAGCGCCTGCCAGATGGCCAGCGTGATCAGGACACGCGCCTCCGCCCAGGATGAGGGATTCGTGCTTCTTGTAAAAGCTCTTGCGCGGACGCGTCGTAGTCGTAAGACGGTCATAAGACCATCCCCATGCGTTCCGGTTTTTCTTCCACCAGCTGCCAGATGGCATCTTCGATTTCGAGGAAGCGCGGGATCGCGTTTCAGGCTGAGTGTGCGGGGCCGGCCGAACGGGATCTTGAAAACGTCTTTGATCCGTCCGGGGCGCGGGCTCATTACGACGACACGGTCGGCGAGATAGATGGCTTCGTTGATCTGGTGAGTGATGAAGACGACGGTCTTGCGGGCTTCGCTCCAGATCTTCAGCAGTTCCGCCTGCATGAATTCGCGCGTCTGCGCGTCGAGCGCGGCGAAGGGCTCGTCCATCAGGAGAACTTCGGGATCGGATGCGAGGGCGCGCGCGAGGTTGACGCGCTGCTGCATTCCGCCGGAGAGCTCGGACGGATAATGGCGCTCGAAGCCGTTGAGGCCGACCATATTGATGAAGTGCGCGGTGCGGTCGGTCATGGTTTTTTTGTCGAAGCGGCGCTGCAGTTCCATGCCGTAGCGCACGTTGCCGGCGATGGTTCGCCAGGGGAGAAGGCTCGAATGCTGGAAGACGACGGAGCGGTCGATGCCCGGGCCCTGGACTTTCCTGCCATCGATGGCGACCGTGCCCTCTTCATAGGGCAGGAGTCCGGCGACGATGTTCAGCAGCGAAGTCTTGCCGCAGCCGCTGGGGCCGACGATGGCGAGGAACTCACCGGCGGTAACGGAGACGGAGACGTCCGACAGCGCGAGGACTTCCCGATCGGGATTTTCGCGCCAATAGCGTTTGGTGAGATGCTCGATCTGAAGCTTGGCCACCGGCTTATTGCCAACAGCATATCAGGATGGACCGCGAAGATGCTATATGCTAATTCGAGATGAAGGAACGAACGCTTAGTCTGATGTCCGGCGCTGGTTCTGTTTGTTCTCGCGCTTCCGCTCCATGGCGCAGTTCCCGGCGGACAGCACTTTGCCCCGGGAGACGCGCACGCGGCGGCAGATTGCGAAGTTCGAGCCGGGTCCCACGCCGCGAACGGCGGACGGCAAGGTCGATTTGTCCGGTATGTGGGGATACGCGGGTTACACGTCCGATATCGCGAAGGATTATGACGTCGGCACGGTTCCCATGACGCCGAGTGCCGAGAAGTTTTTCAAAGAGGTCCAGACGAATCAGGGGATTTATGATCCCGGAGGCGCGATGCTTGCCGGCCGGCGTGCCGCGGCGCGATCCTTATCCGTCGAAGATCTCTGCAGAATCCGAAGCTGATGGTGATTCTGTTCGAAGGCAGCATGCACAGCTACCGGCAGATTTTCCTGGATCGGGCGACGCATCCGAAGGACCTGCAGCCCACCTGGTTTGGCGATTCGATCGGCCACTGGGAAGGCGACGAGCTGGTGGTGGATACGGTCGGATTCAACGGGAAGACGTGGCTGGATCTGGCGGGGCATCCCACCTCGGATCAGCTGCACGTGATCGAGCGCTACTCGCGGCCGGTTTTCGGGGAATTGAAGCTCGACATCACGATTGAAGATCCGGTGAATTATACAAAGCCGTGGAAGGTTACCGAGCTGATGCCTCTCATGGTGGGGCAGGACCTGATCGAATACGTCTGCGCGGAGAATGAGCGCGACGTGCGGCATCTTGTCCCCACGGGGAAGTGACACCTGTATTGGCTGGGTGTTGATACCGGGACGGGCGGCACCCGAGCCCTGCTTGTCGATGCGGGGGGACGCGAGGTGGCGGCCTTCACCGCGCCCCACGAAGAGATCCGGATGGAGCATCCTCTTTGGGCGGAGCAGCGCCCGGAGGATTGGGCTTCCGCCGCCGTGCTGGCGATTCGGGGCGTGCTTGAGAAGGCCGGCATTTCGGGTAGCGATGTGCGCGGCGTGGGGCTTTCCGGCCAGATGCATGGATTGGTCATGCTGGACCGGGAAGGCGCGGTCATCAGGCCCTCGCTGATCTGGTGCGATCAACGGTCGCAGCCTCAGGTTGATTTCATTAACCGGAAGCTAGGTAAAGAGAGGGTGCTGGAGTGGATTTCGAATCCAGTGCTTACCGGGTTTACTCTGCCCAAGCTGCTGTGGGTGCGCGATCATGAGCCTGGGCATTTCGAGCGCATGCGGACGATGCTGCTGCCAAAGGACTATGTCCGGTACCAGCTGACCGGTGAGTTCGCTACCGAAGTGTCGGATGCCTCGGGTACGGCTTTGCTGGATGTGGTGAATCGGCGCTGGTCTTTCGACATGGTCGATGGTCTCGGGCTGGATCGCGGGATTCTGCCCGCAGTTCACGAGTCTTCGGAGGTCAGCGGTGTTGTTTCCACTCGCGCTGCCGGGTTGACCGGGTTGGCCCCGGGGACTCCGGTTGTCGGAGGCGGCGGCGATCAGGCTGCGGGGGCTGTCGGGAATGGCATTGTCGAGCCTGGGATTGTTTCGTGCACGCTGGGGACTTCGGGTGTGGTGTTCGCGCATACCGATAGTGCCGCGTGGGATCCGGCGGGCCGTGTCCACACCTTCTGCCATGCGGTCCGCGATAAGTGGCATGTGATGGGCGTGACGCAGGGCGCGGGACTGAGTCTGCAGTGGTTCCGCAATCATCTGGCGCCGGGCGTAGGTTATGACGCTCTTATGGATGAGGCGTCAACTGCGCCGGCCGGGTCGCAGGGTTTGTTCTGGCTGCCTTACCTGATGGGTGAGCGGACCCCTCATCTGGATGTCAATGCTCGCGGAGCATGGATTGGACTTACGGCCAGGCATACGCGCGCGGATTTGATTCGGGCTGTGATTGAGGGCGTGGCCTATAGCCAGAAGGATTGTCTCGGGATCATCGAGGGGCTTGGCGTGGGGGTCGATAGCGTGCGCGTTTCGGGGGGAGGGGCGCGGAGCCAGCTTTGGCGGCAGATTCTGGCGGATGTCTTCGATCGGCGCGTGGTGACGCTCGCGAGCCAGGAGGGATCGGCTTACGGGGCGGCTTTGCTGGCTATGGTCGGGACTGGTTTGTTTGGTTCCGTCGCGGAGGCCTGTTCGGTTTGTATCCGAGAAGTGGATTCGGTTGAACCGCGCGCGACAGAGGCACGCGTTTATGCGAGCGGGCATCCATCGTACGCAGTTCTGTATCCCGCTTTGCAGCCGTTTTACAGCCGGGCTGGAGAATGACGGCCCGAGCGGAGAAGGCTTTCGAGGTAGTGTTTTCGCGCGGAGCGCTGGTTGTGCTTGTCGCGCTGCTTCTCGGGGAAACCACCATTAATTACATCGACCGGCAGGTGGTCTCGGTGCTTGCGCCCACCCTACGGGCGGAATTCCATCTGAGCAACGGGCAGTATGCGGCCATCGTCAATGCATTCCTGGTGGTTTATGCGGTGTCCTACACGTTCGCGGGATGGGCGCTCGATCAACTGGGCGTGGGGCGCGGGCTCACGCTTTCCATATTGTGGTGGTCGATCGCCGACATGCTGACTGCGCTGGCGCGCGGGTCGCTCAGCCTGGGATTTTTCCGCGGCGTGCTCGGGGTGGGAGAAGGCGGATCGTGGCCGGCGTTCGCGAAAGCCACCGCGAAGTGGGTGCCGATCGACGCGCGCACGCTGGTGATCGGAATCTGCAACAGCGGATCGAGCGTGGGGTCCGTGATTGCGCCTCCGCTGGTGGTGTGGATTACTTTGCGGTTCGGATGGCGGTCGGCCTTCGTGGCGACGGGCGCGCTGGGCCTGGTGTGGGTAGCGGCGTTCCAGGTTTTCCGCAAGCTGCACCCGGAGATGGCCCGCTCGGAGGCAAGGAGCGAGGTTGCGGAAAAGCCCATTCCGTGGGGTGCGCTGCTGCGCTACCGGCAGACGTGGGCGGTTTTCATGTGCCGCTTCCTTGCCGATCCTCTATGGTATTTCTTCGTGTTCTGGATTCCGGAGTTCCTGACGCGCGAGCGCGGCCTGACGCTGAAGGGGATTGGCGATGTGGCGTGGATTCCGTTCCTAGTGGCAGCAATCGGGAACGTGGCCGGGGGGTATCTGACACTGCGGCTGCAGCGCGCGGGGTGGAGCGTGAACCGCACGCGCAAGACCCTGATGGTAGTGGCGACGGTGCTGGCGCCGGCGGGGATTTTCGCGGTTTACGCGCACTCGCTGTTCTGGACGATCGCCATGATTTCGGTGGCGGTGTTCTTTTGGATTTTCTGGTCGATTGCGGTGCATAGCCTGGCGGGCGATTACTTTCCGCCGCGAGCCGTGGCGTCAGTCTATGGGATCGCGGGGACCGGATCGACGGTGGGGTCGGCGATCAGTACCTGGGCGGTGGGCCGGACGCTCGACGTGACGCATAGCTACACGCTGGTCTTCATCGGGCTGAGCCTGCTGATGCCGGTGGCGATGGTAGTTGGATTCTCGCTGATGGGGCGGGTGGAGATGGTGCGGGATTTCGATTGAGCCGAGTACATTGTTACCCCCTGCTGTCGCCGGATTTTCCTGGGCTGAGTTCGTTTTCGTTTCGCCAAACAAAACCTGGATGTCGTGGTCGGGAAGATGGAAACGACTTTCAGCCCGTCTTCAGACCAGCGCGTATGGCTTCTTTGAGCACGGTCTGGTATCCGGTTCCCCGTTTGGATGCGATGTTTTTCGCAAGCTCGATATCGGCGATGGACAGCCGAATCGACACCGGGCGGGTAGCGTGAGCCTTTGCTCGTTCCAGTAACGTTTTGAGGACTTTCGGATTCGTTCGCGGTGTGCGCGACCCGGAAGAGTGAATCAGGGTACCTTCCTTCAGTGCCCTTTCGAATTCCCGCTGGGTTTGCCGACGGCCCTCTGCGCTTGCGTACCAGTCAATATCCTCGGTGCCAGACCCGGATTCACGGAGTTTTGTCGATTTCAGGGGCATAGCTTCTTCTTTCGCGTTGATTCATTGTATGAGCTGTAACGGGCCGTAATCGTTGATCCCGAATCGTGAACACCACGACCAGATATCGTCCCGCCTCCGATGTCCCAAAAAGCTTCCAGCGTTTCTCGCCGCCCGAATCTCTGGCGGTAATAATCACGTGGGGTCGCCCGATAGTCTCCTCGACTTCCGTCGGGTCGACTCCGTGCCGGTCGACATGGCCGACATTGTAAATCCCAGTCGAAGCCTTTCAGGCCGCCAGGCACAATAATAGTATATACAGATAATGTATATACAACAAGGCTTCGAGTGTTGTTGCGCGGCTGCGCGCGTCAGCATGCTTTCCGGCCGCCCGGATTTCACCTCTTCCTCCACTCGGCAGCTTTCGCGGGCTTGCCCCAATCCACGTAGAGTTGGATAATCCATCCCCGGACGCGGTCCAGATAATACCGGTTGGGGGCCGCGATCAGGTCTTTATGCGCCATCATTCCGCCGTAGCCTTCGAGTAACAACGGTTCCGCTTCGACGTACCTTTTCTGTCCGGCCAGGCTCGCCCCAAGGAGGCTCTCCGCACGGAATCGTTGGACGCCGTCCGGCTGACTTCTGCGATCGAGATCCAGGGCGTTGCGCGCGAGCGGCTCGCTCTCCGCGAACTTCCCCTCCGACTGCCAGGCCAGCGCGAGGTCGATCTCCGAATCGATCGTATCGGTGTGCTCCGGGCCCAGCGTGTGCCGTTGCCCCGCCAGTGCCTCCGCGGCGTGCGTCTCGGCCTCGGCATATTTTCCCTGCCGTTGGTACATGGCCGCAAAGTCCGACAGGGTTTCCAGAGCATCGGGACTCTCGGGACCCAGCACGCGCCGCTGGGCCTCCAGACTCTTGCTGTAGAGCGGCTCAGCCTGCGCGTACTGGCCCTGCGCGCTATAGACGTTGGCCAGATAGCGCATCGACTTCAGCGTGTCGGGATGCTCCGGACCCAGCAGGCGGCGCCGGACCTCCAGGGTCTGACGGTGAAGCGTTTCGGCCGGCGCATACTTACCCTGCGCGCAATAAACCTCGGCCACATTATTCATGGTCTCCAGCGTGTAGGGATGTTCCAAACCCTGCACACGGCGCCGGATTTCCAGGGTCTGGGTATCGAGCGCCTCGGCCTGCGGGTACTTGCCCTGTCGAGCGTAGACCAGCGCCAGATTTTCCATGGACCCCAGCGTATCGGGGTGCTCGGGACCCAACACGCGACGGCGGATCTCCAGGGTCTCGCTATAGAGGGGCTCGGCCTGCGGGTACTTCCCCTCCATCAGGAGGACGTTGCCCAGATTGTTCATGGACATCAGGGTGAGGGGATGCTCCTGGCCCAGCACGCGACGCCGTATTTCCAGGGTTTGGCGGCCAAGCGCGTCGGCCTGCGCGTACCTGCCGTCTTTGAAATAGACCAGGGCCAGGTTGTTCATGGACTTCAGCGTGTCGGGATGCTCCGGGCCCAGCACGCGGCGCTGGATCTCCAGCGTCTGGCTGTAGAGCGCCCCAGCCTGCGTGAACTTACCCTGCACATAGTAGACGTTGGCCAGATTGTTCATGGAGCCCAGCGTGCCAGGATGCTCGGGACCCAAGGTCCGGCGTTGGATGTCCAGGTTCCGGCTGACGAGCGCCTCGGCTTCCGGGTACTTGCCCAAAAGAAAGGAATTGCGTGCCAGAGCGCTGACCAATCTCAGAGCCTTCGGGTTTTCCGGCCCCAGCACTTTTCGGTACAAATCGAGCGATCGTTCCAGCTGCGGCTGCGCCTGAGGATACAGGCCGAGGTCCGTGTAAGTCTGCCCCATCGTGTCCCGGACGGCCGCCTCCACCTCGGGTTGACGGTCGAATCTTCCGCCGATCCGGGCCGCGGCCCGGTCCAGTGCCGTTCGCACTCTCAGGTCCGGATCGGGTTTCGTGGCGGGTCCCGACTGGGTGGCCGCGCTGGCTTGGGCGAGGAGATCGTTGCGCAGGAAATCGTTGACTGCCTGAGCCGCTGCCGACTCCGCGTCGGCGCGGTCACGCTGCCTCGTCGCGCGTACGCTTTGCCAGATGCTGATGCCGGCCGCCGCGATCAGAACCAGGACGAAAGCGGCAGCGGTAGTCAGTGCCACTCGGTAGCGGCGCCCGAACTTTCGGGCACGATAGACAGCGGACGGGGGGACGGCGAGCACCGCTTCGTTATTCAGGTGCCGCCGGATATCCGCGGCCAGATCGGAGGGCGAGCCATAGCGACGCGACCGCTCCTTCTCGAGAGCTTTCAACGTGATCGAGTCCAGATCGCCGCGCATCTGTTTCACCAGCGCCAGGGGCTCGGTCTGGCGCTTGAGAGCCAGCGCCGTCGAGGTCGCGGCATCCTGCGTGCGGATCTTCGCGCTCGGCCGGGGCGGTTCTTCCTCGCGCAGCCTCCGCAGAAATTCCTCGAACGCGAATCTTCGCGGATCGAGCGGCGGCGCGCCCGCCAGCAATTCATAAAGGATGATCCCCAGCGAGTAGACGTCGGTGCGTGTGTCGATATCCTCGCCCGATGAGCTGGCCTGCTCCGGGCTCATGTATTGCGGAGTTCCCACCATGGCCCCGACGTGGGTAAACATCGTATCCGCGGTCAGTTTCTGCGTCAGCGCCTTGGCCACTCCGAAGTCGATGATCTTCGGGGTTGCCCGCCCATCCACCTCGGTGACCAGGATGTTCGACGGCTTCAGATCGCGGTGGATGATGGCTTTCTGATGCGCGTGCTGCACTCCTTCGCAGACGCGCGTGAAGAGTTCGAGCCGTTCGCGGGTGCGCAGCCGGTGATTGTCGCAATAAGTGGTGATCGGAACCCCGGCGACATACTCCATCACGAAGTAGGGCGCGCCCTCGGGCGTGGAGCCGGCGTCGAACACTTTGGCGATGGCCGGATGATCCATCAGTGCCAGAGCCTGCCGCTCGGATTCGAAACGCCCGATGACCTGGCGGCTGTTCATCCCGGCTTTGATCAGCTTGAGCGCCACCCGGCGGCGAACGGGCTCTTTCTGTTCGGCCAGCCAGACCTCGCCCATCCCGCCTTCGCCGATTTTCCGCAGCAGTTGATAGCGGCCGATCATGGTTCCCGCGGTTTCCCGCGTGTCCATTTCCCCGGTCGGATCGAGGTTACGTTCGTGATAGCCGGCGGTCGCGGCCGCATCGAAATGCGGGCTCGCGGCGGGTGAATGTTCGCTTGTGCCTGAGGCAGGCGAACCCTCCAGAAAAGAACCCGCGTTGCCTTCGGCCCGCAGCAGCGACTCAACCTCGGCGCGCAGCTCAGGGTCGCCGGAGCAGGCTCGCTGCAGCATCTCCGCGCGCTCGTCCGCCGGCTGCGCCCTTGCAGCCTGATAAAGCTCCTCGATTTTCTTCCAGCGCTCAGCCAGCATGTGCGCCTCGCGGGCTTAGTTCGCGCTTCAGCCAGGCCTTTGCTAGACTCCAGTCGTTAATCACCGTGTTCGGATGCACGGCGAGCGCTTCCGCCGTTTCTTCCACGCTCAATCCGCCAAAATAGCGGAGTTCGACAACCTTCGCCTTGCGCGGATCGAACTTAGCGAGTTCGTTGAGCGCGTCGTCGAGCGCCACCAGTTCCACCGGTTTTGCCTGCGAAATCGCCAGTCCCTCGTCGAGCGGAAGCAGTTGCGCGCCACCACCTCGCTTCGCCCGGCGCGACTCGCGTGCGTGATCCACCAGAACGTGCCGCATCAGCCGGGCGGCTACGCCCAGGAACTGTGCCCGGTTCCGCCAATCCACATGCGCGTGATCCACCAGCTTGAGGTAAGCCTCGTTGACCAGTGCGGTAGTCTGCAGAGTGTGGTCGGGCCGCTCCATGCGCATGTAGCGCCGGGCAATGCGCCGCAACTCGACTTCGACCAGCGGGACCAGCTTATTGAGACACTGTTCCTCTCCGGCCCTCCAGCGGAGGAGTAGTCTGGTTACCGACTCGGGCTCCGTCGACTCCAAATTATTTTCCTGGCCGTTGTGTCTGTCCCGCAATTATATCGCTTATAGAGACAGTAAACGGAGGATTCAGACGAATGCGAAGAGAAGCTGTGTTTCTGATTCTCACACTGTTGAGCCTGTCTTCGCCCAGGAGCCTGCAAGCTCAATACATTTCGGGTGGCCAGGCAACGGGGATCCTGGTCGGAGTAGCGGTAGTGGGCGCCGGTATCGCCGTGGGCGTCACCTATCTGATCCGGCACAATCGGGGTGTCGCGACGGGTTGCGTGAGCGAAACAGCCGGAATGCGGGTTCTGACGGAACCAAAACAATCCTATTCATTGATCGAAAACGGCGTAGCCCTGACTCCTCGGGAGCGCTATAAACTGAAGGGCCGGATTTCCGGCTCCTCGCCGGCGCGTACCTTTACCGCAGACAAAATGCTCAAGGACCTCGGGGCCTGCTGAGAGTAACGACAAACAAGGAGAATTCCATGAACAATTCACGATTGCTGACGATTTTTCTTGCCGCCTCCGCGATGTCTTCGGGGCTGCTGGCACAGGTTGCAGACCAAGTGACTCCGGAAGCGGTTGCCATACTCCGCTGGTATCCGGTTAACCTCGCGGGAGCGGAGTTCAGTGTCGGCACGCAGCCGCAGGGCGCTGCCTTCGATGGCGCAAACATATGGGTCGCAAACTCCCAGAGCGGTAACGTGACGAAGCTGCGCGCGGCCGATGGTGCAGTGTTGGGAACCTTTCCGGTGGGAGGCGGACCCGGCTACCTGACATTCGACGGCGCCAATATGTGGGTCAACAACGGCTCGAGCCTCGTCAAACTGCGGGCCAGCGATGGACACCAGTTGGGAGTTTTTCCTGTCGGTCCGACCCCGGAGCAGATGGCCTTTGACGGCCAGAGCATCTGGGTGCTGCTGTTCGGCTTTCCGCAGGGTTCCGTGGCAAAAGTGAATCCGGCGAACGGCGCCGTGCTGGGTACCTTTCCGCTGAGTTTCGTACCGGAGGGCATTGCGTTTGACGGCATCGATATCTGGGTGACCGGGAACGGCACTGTCGACAAGATCAACCCGAGCAATGGCGCTATCGTAGCCAGCTTTTCGCCGGGCTTGCTTCTTGCGGTCCCGGGCGGAATCGCCTTTGACGGTGTGTACATGTGGCTGGCCGACAATTCCGGCCAGATCCTCAAAGTTCGCGCAACCGATGACACTATCGTGGGAACCTTCCCCACACCAGGCTTCAATCCAGCCGAGATTCTCTTCGATGGCAGCGCCATCTGGGTGGATGGAGTGCAGGGCGTCCGGAAGCTGCGGCTTTCGGATGGCGTCGTGATCGCCGGCGCCAATTCACCTCTTGGCGTCAAAGCCTGCGACGGGGCGAACGTCTGGGCCACTGACGCGGCCCACAACGCCGTTCGAAAACTGTGACCGATCCGGCGCAAAGGGGCATCCCGTCATGCTTCCCGGATCTCCGGTGTGACCAGATCGGTCGACATGAGCCGCAACACCTGAGCCGCGCCGGGCGGCAACCCGACAATCCTGGTATCGCGGCCCGCTGCAAGTACCTCCGCGATCAGGCTCTTCCTGAGGGCAGTCCATCCGCCTCGAGTTTCGTAACTGACAAGGAAATGCCCTTCCTGCCGGTCGCGCAGCAGTTGGGCCTGGTCATAAGGCTCAGCCTTGTGCGCCGCCACAGCCTGCCTGTCCGAAGAGCTGATGTACCGGGCGGGCAGTTCCGGAATCGCCAACGCCTTCGAATCAATCGCAGAGTCTTCGCTGGGCACGATATACAGACGCCCGGTTTTGGAACCGCCGCATGCCTCGGCATTTGAATCGCCCCGCTTTGCCAGTTCGTGCCCGATGCGGTCGTAAATGTCTTGAGCGAACTGTTGCGGGTAATCGTACAACCGTTGTACTTCGGGATCGATGTGGGGCAATTTCCGCCAGCCGTTCACCCAGGCGAGCTTTGCCGCGCTGGCCTCCCTGTCGTCAAAGACATTTTCCAGAAAGACATCTTCCAGGCTGAATCGCGTTTCGGCATCGCGCTGCAGGGTTTTGAGCGCCATGTGCTCGATCAGATTGGAGGGCGTCCCGAACAGAACTCCGTAGGGAGAAAAGCCGCCGTCAACCGGCCTGAAACGCGGAGCATCATCGTGCAGCGGCCTGGCCAATCGGTCAATCAGCGCACGGTACTCTTTCAGTCGCCCGGCATGGCGCTGTCCCAGGGGCGAATAGGCGGCGTGGCCCTTGAGATCGGTGGCGATGAAAACGTGCTCGATCATGCTGTAAGCGCCCAACATGTCGATGCGATTCAGAAACAGTTCCGGGTCGGGAGATATGCCCTGAAAGATGGCTCCCGCCATGTCGAGCCGCATTCGCTCATCGGCCTCTGCGCTCAATGCGCTTTCATAGGCATTGAGCAGATCCACGAGGCTGTCGACCAGCAGCGCGAAATCGAGCGCATTGGAGGTGCGCGTGCGAACAACGACACTCTGCTCGTTGATGGACACACCATCTCTCGTGCAGAAGTAACGGATCTGCGAGGTCAGATGCCCGCCAAGCATGCGCACATGGGCCTTCCGGATTTCGAGCACATCCTCTTTCGGAAGCGTCTCCGCGACCTGCCGGGCGACCTCGAGATAGGGCGCCAACTCATCGGTAATGAGGCTCTGCGCCAGGGGAATCAGCCAGCGCGCATCGCGCACGATCACGGGCTGATCGGCCGGTGCGCTTCTCCAGAGATCGTCGAGCACGCCTTGAATTTCCGCGAGCCGTTCGCCCGCCCTGTCCGGGTCCACATCCCAGAGGCGCAAGCTCAGGAACTCGAGACACCGGATCAGATACAGATTGAACAGTGTGTGCGCGTAGTGCATGCGGCCGTTACGGCCCGGCCACCGGGTCTGCTGCCAGCAATGAAAGGCGCGAATCATCATCTCCGCCGGATGGACCAGGTCGTTATGCACATGGTGAACCTGACGCGGTCTGAATCCGGCGGCCCAATGCGCTTCTTCCAACTGGCCGCGATCTGTTGGGAGATCGGGACGAGTCTGACTGGGGGCGAGCGCGGTGCGTGCAAAGAAGCAATCCTCGAAATGGCGGGACAATAAAGACCGGTCCTGCAGGTATCGGATCGGCTTGCCCTGGGCGTTCAGAACGGCCTCGATGCCTTCGACGATATCTCCGCGATGCGTCAGAAAAAGCCGGAGCAGCCCGACGTGTGCCTCAAACGGCACCGGAACGAACGGCTTCCCCGTCATGATGCGCCCCGCTTCACGGATTACGGGCGCAGTTGAAACGGTTCAGTTGCCGCGCCCGGGAAACGCGAAGCTCCGCGTTCAATTCGGAACAGCATAAACAAACAGTTTCGGATTGTTGTTGACCACCGCCGCGACCGGTGCGGGCGCGGAGGAGTATCGTTTGCGGCTTGGGCCGCGGCAGCTGTCGGCTCGGCAGGCCCCGCGCCACGTCCGCGACCTGCACCGCCTCCGCGTCCAAAGCCCGCAGCGCCGGTTCCCGCCATGACGCCAATGTATTGCCTGCCGTCGAGCATATAGGTCATCGGCGGGCCGACGCCGGAAGTCAGCGGCAAAGTGAGGTCCAGAAGCTGTTCACCCTTGTCCGCGGTAAACGCTTTCAGGTGTCCGTTGAGCAACGTTTGAATCACGAGGTTTGAAGCCATTGACACGGTGCCGCCGCCCGACTGTCCTCCGCCGAGCGCGAACCAGCGTTCCTTTTGAGTGGCGGGATCCCACGCCGTGAGAATGCCTCCCCGCACTTTGCTTTCATCGGGATTCCTGCGATCGGGTCCGTGAGGGGGCGGGGAAGCCATCGGCGTGCCGCCACGAGCCGCGCCCAGATTCAGGCCGAAGTTCTGGTTCCCGGGAGTTGGCGCGTAGCTCTCCGCCGCGACGAAGCTGAATGTGCTGTCAACGTTGATCGGAATATAGATCAAACCGGTATTCGGATTGAACGACATCTGCGACGTGTTGTGCATCTGCACCGGATAGACCGTCACGCCCTTCGTCGAAGAATACAGGGCGTCGGGATGAACGTCGGGGCGGCCGGTTTTCGGGTCGAGCCCGGTAGCCCAGCTCACCAGCGACATTTCGGATGCGGAGATGAATTCGCCGTTGGTGCGATCGATGACGTAGAAGTAGCCGTTCTTGTTCGCCTGCATGATGACCTTGCGGTTGCGATTGCCGATGCGGATGTCGGCAAGCAGAAGGTGCTGAATGGCGTCATAGTCCCATTCATCGCCAGGCGTGCATTGGTAGTGCCACTTCAACTGGCCGGTATCCGGGTTGATGGCGAGGATGGAGGCGACGTAGAGATTGTCCGGATTCGCGGTCTGCCTGCCGCCGTTTCGAACGTCCGCCGACCAGACCGTCGCATTGCCGGTTCCGATATAGAGGAGGTTCTCGTCAGGATCGTAAGCCATGCCGTCCCACATGGATCCGCCGCCGCCCATCTTCCACCATTCGCCAACCCACGTTTTCGCCGCGGCTTCCATGGCTTTGTTCTCGAAGCCCTTCGACGGATCGCCAGGCGTTGTGTAGAATTTCCAGAGTTCTTTGCCGGTGTTTACATCGAATGCGGAGACGTAGCCGCGAAACGGTGGAAATTCGGCGCCGGCATTGCCGATGAACACCTTGCCCTTCGCGACGCGGGCCGCCATGGTGAGGGAGTAAGAAGAGACCTCGCCCTCTTTGGGCTCAGGGATCGCCCATGTGGACCACAGGAGCTTGCCGGTCGCGGCGTCGAGAGCCTGCATGCGCCCGTCGACGACGGGGACAAGCACTTTGCCCTCGTACAGCGCAACACCCCGGCTGTTCACACCACAACAAAGGCGGGATTTTCCGAACTGAGTCATGGTGCGATCCGCCTGCGGATCATAGCGCCAGATCTCTTTGCCGGTTTTGGCGTCGACTGCGGCGACGATGCTCCAGTTTGTCACCGTATACAGCACGCCGTTCGAATAGAGAGGAGTCGCCTGCTGGCTGCCCCCGCCGGGACCGAGTTCATAGGACCACACGGGCGCAAGTTTGCCCACATTCGCGGGATTGATCTGGGTCATGGTGCTGTAGCGCTGCTCGGCCCAATCCATCCCGTTGGCCAGCCATTCCGTGCCTTTTCCCGCGGCCTTCAGGGTCTTGTCGTCAATCCTTTTAACCTGCTGGCCAACCGCCAGGGTCGCCCAAGTCAAAAGAGCGATTCCGGGAAGCCCCATAACAAGCCATTTCATTCGCTGTGATGTCATAACTGCTCCATCAGGATACAACGGTTCGGTCGGACAGAGCTCTGCCGGAGACACTCTCCCGGAGAGAATCTGCCAGGCTTCCGCCCGATGCGCGAATTGCATATAATTGCCGCATGTTCGATCGAGGTAAGAAGAACAGCCTGGTGCTGGCGATCCTGCTGCCACTGCCTGTGCTTGCTGCGACCGGCGCGGTGGTGACCGCCGACTCCCGGTTGGTCGAAGCGGCGAAGAGCCATGACCTCAAGACAGTTCGGGCGCTGGTGAGCCAGCACGCGGATGTGAATGCACGGTCGGACGACGGCTCGACGGCGCTGCTCTGGGCCGCCCACGCGAACGATCTGGAGACGGCGGATCTGGTGCTGAAGGCCGGCGCGGATGCGAACGCCGCAAACGACTTCAAGATGACGCCGCTGTCGGAGGCATGCACGAACGGCAGCGATGCGTTCGTGCGATTGCTGCTGAAGTCGGGCGCGAACCCGAATACGCCGATCGCGCACCGGTGTGACGCCGCTCATGACGTGCGCGAAGAGCGGCAGCGTGGACGCGGTGAAAAGGCTGCTTGAGTTCGGCGCGGCGATCGAGGCGAAGGAGCCGGCGCAGGGCCAGAACGCCTTAATGTGGGCGGCGGCCGAGCATCACATCGATGTGGTGAAGGCGCTCATCGAGGCGCACGCGGATCTGAAGGCTCACAGTAAGCAGGGATTCACGGCGATGCATTTCGCGGCACGGCAGGGCGACCAGGAGATGGTCGAGCTGCTGCTCGCGGCGGGAGTGGACGTGAATATTCTTTCCCATACCGACCCGGCCGCGCTTGCGCCCCCGGGCCGGGCGGGCGCCGGAAGGACCACTGCAGTGCGCAAGACGAACGGGACGGATGGCTACACTCCGCTGCTCGTGGCGACGGTAAGGGGACAGGTTCCGCTGGCACTTTTCCTGCTGGATCACGGGGCAGACCCGAATATCGGCGATGCCGGGTTTACGCCGCTGCATTGGGCGTCGACGGAATGGGAGAGTTTTACGGCGAACCCTGTGTACGGCCTGCAGGACGCGATGTCCGGCATTCCGGATCGCCAGGCCAAGCTGCAGCTGTTGAACGCTCTTCTCGCCCATGGAGCGAATCCGAACGCGCGCATGACCAAACCGCAGCCGAGTATCGCGGGCGGATATGAGGACACGGTGGGATCGACGCCGTTGTTGCTCGCCAGTTCGGCGGACGATCTGGAGATCATGCGCATCCTGGTCAAGGCCGGGGCGGATCCGAAGATCGCGACCGCGACGAATGCGACAACCATCATGGCGGCTACGGGCCTCAATCACGGGATCGGGGAAAGTGCGGTTACGGAACCGCAGGCGCTGGCGGCTGTGAAGTTCCTGCTCGATCTTGGCGTCGATCCGAAGGGCGCGACTACGGTTAACGAGAACGCTCTGTTCGGCCCCGCGTATCGCGGGTGGAATACTTTGCTGGGGCAAATGGTGGATCTGGGCGTGGATGTGAATGTCGTCAGTAAAGCCGGCGTTACGCCCTGGCTGGCGGCCGCGGGTTATGGAGATCGGCTGGGCGGTGTCCTTTACAACAAGGAGGGCGCGGATCTGCTGTCGAGGCATGGCGCCGATCCGAAACTGGGGCATCCGTGCGAGGCCCAGAACAAGTGCCGTGCGGAGTGAGATGAAGGCCGACGTGATGGTTCGGAGCCTGTTAGTCCTGGGCGCCGCGTGTTTCACCGCCTCGGGTCAGACGCCGGCTCGCGCACTGGTTTCGAAGTACTGCGCGGGGTGCCATAACCAGAAGCTGAAGACCGCGAACCTGGTTTTGGATAATGCGGAGAATCCGCCGGAGACGTGGGAAAAAGTGATTGTGAAACTGCGGAGCCGGTCGATGCCGCCTCCGGGTTTGCCCCGGCCGGATAATGCGACCTACGATTCTGTCGCCGGATGGCTGGAAGCGGAGATGGATCGCGCGGCGGCGGCGCATCTGAATCCGGGGCGGCCGGCCAGCCTGCATCGTCTGAATCGCGCGGAATACGCCAACACGGTGCGCGATCTGATCGCGGTCGATGTGGATCCCGAAGCGATGCTGCCGCCCGACGAGAAGGCATTCGGATTCGACACCAACGCCGACGCGCTCAAAATGGAGCCGGCGCTGCTCGACCGGTACATGTCGGCGGCGGCGAAGATTGCGCGCCAGGCCGTCGGCGATCCGACGATTCCACCTGCGTTCGCACGCTACGGCGCGATCAAGGACAACTCGAACGAGCAGACATACCTCCGTCAGTGGGACCGCCTGGGTGAAGATTTCCCGCTCGGATCGCGGGGCGGGATTGCCGCTCGCCACTATTTTCCGGTGGACGGGGAATATGTTTTCAAGCTCAAGCTGCAGCGAACTTTCTCGAGCGAGATCCGCGGCCTCAACGTGGCGAATCAGTTCGAAGTCCGCGTGGATGGGAAGCGCGTCGCGCAATTCACGCTGGGAGGTCCGTCGCTTGCGGCCCAGACAAAATTCACCGAGGCTTCGGGAAAAGTTCCGCAATATGACGGCGATGAAGTGCTGCAGGCGCGCGCGCCGGTGAAGGCCGGGCTGCACGAAGTGGTGGCCACGATGCTTAAGACCGACGATCCGGAGCCGGAAGGCGTGGGCCCGGATCACATACCGCTCTGGAGCCGTTCGTCCGACACGCCGACCGCGCCGGCTGCGATCTCGTCGATGTATATCGGCGGGCCTTACGGGGGGCAGGTGCCGCGGGATTCGCCGAGCCGGCAGCTGATTTTCGAGTGCCACCCGCAAAACGCGTCGGAGGAAACGCCTTGTGCCACGAGGATTCTGTCGAAGCTTGCGCGGCGGGCTTACCGGCGGTCTGCGACCGAAGATGACGTCGAGACGCTGCTTGGTTTCTACAAGCGCGCCAGAGTGAACGGAAATTTCGATGTGGGAATCCGGGCCGCGCTCGAACGCGTTCTGGTAGCGCCCGATTTACTCTTTCGCATCGAGACCGATCCGGCTGGCGCGGCTGCCGGAAGCGTGTATCGCGTTTCCGATGTGGAGCTGGCTTCGCGCCTTTCCTATGCTCTGTGGAGCAGCATGCCGGACGATACGCTTCTCGATCTGGCAATCCACACGAGATTGAAAGAACCCGCCGTGCTGGAGAAACAGGTTTCGCGGATGCTGGCCGATCCGCGCGCGCGTGAATCGCTCGTGCAGAATTTCTTCTCGGAGTGGCTGCAGACGCGCAATGTGAAGCTGTTGAATCCGGAGAGCACGAAGTTTCCGTGGTTCGACGATAATCTGCGGTTCGCGTTCCAGACCGAGACCGAGCAGTTTCTCGACGCGCAGTTGAAGGAAGACCACGGCGTGGTTGACCTGTTGACATCGAACGAGACATTCCTCAACGAACAACTGGCGCGCCATTACGGAATCAGCGGTGTTTACGGGACCCATTTCAGGAAGGTGACGCTTACCGACGAAAACCGGTTCGGGTTGCTGGGCAAGGCGGCTGTGCTGGCGGTCACCTCGTATACGACGCGCACCGCGCCAACCATCCGCGGGAAGTGGCTGCTGGAAAACATGCTTGCGGCGCCGGTGCCGGCTCCGCCTCCGAATATTCCGGCGCTCGAAGCGAGCGCGCCGGAAGGTCAGGTTTTGTCGGTGCGGGAGATGCTGGAGAAGCATCGCGCGAACGCGGTTTGCGCCAGTTGCCATGCGCGCATGGATCCGCTGGGCTTCAGTCTCGAGAATTTCGACGCCATCGGGCAATGGCGTACCGCGGACGCGGGCAAGCCGATCGACGCCTCCGGCGTGCTTCTGGATGGCACGAAAGTGGAAGGGCCGATTGCCCTGCGGCGCGCGCTGGTGGCGCAGAAGGAGCAGTTCGTCCGGACGGTTACCGGCAAACTGTTGACCTACACGCTGGGCCGGGGGATTGAGTACTACGATGAGCCCGCAATCCGCGGGATCGTACGCGATGCCGCGGCCAGCGACTACCGCTGGTCGGCGGTGGTGTCGGGAATCGTGAAAAGCGTACCATTTCAAATGAGGAGAGCAGGATCATGATCGTGACGAAGAAATCTCTCTCGCGCCGCACCGTGCTGCGGGGGGTGGGGGCGACGATCGGGTTGCCGCTGCTCGACGCGATGATTCCCGCGTTTGCGACGCCTGCGACCACTCCTGCTACCGCCCGCCGGTTCGGCGTTATCTACCATCCCAACGGCGTGATCTACGACAAATGGCTGCCCACGGGCGCCGGCGCCGACTTTGAATTTTCACCCACGCTGGCCGGATTGAAGCCGTTTCGGAATCAGTTGAACATCATCACCGGACTCTTCAGCGATCAGGCAGAGGCGCTGGGCGACGGCGGCGGTGACCACACGCGGGCTTCGGGGACCTATCTCACGGGCGTCCACGTGAGGAAGACGGACAGTCTGGTGGAGAACGGTGTCTCGATGGACCAGATCGTCGCGAAGGCGTTTGAGCGCGATACGCAGCTTCGGTCGCTCGAAATCATCGCGGACGACAACAGCTTCGTGGGGGATTGCGATCTGGGTTACAGCTGCGCCTACAGCACCACGCTCTCCTGGCTCACGCCGACGCTGCCGCTCATGGCGGAAAACAATCCGCGCGTGCTCTTCGAGCGGATGTTCGGATCGAGCGACAGCACGGATGCGAAAGTGCGCGCGGCGCGTCTCAGCGAGGACAAGAGCCTTCTCGATTCGGTGAACGATCGCGTGAATCAGCTGCGGAAGAAGCTGGGGAAGGCCGATAACAATAAGGTCGACGACTATCTCACTTCGCTTCGCGATGTGGAGCGGCGAATCAGGAAGGCTGAAGAGCAGAGCGCCAATGCGCTGCCCGATGTGGCCCAGCCGGCCGGGATTCCCGATGTGTTCGAGGACCATGTCCGGCTGTTGTACGATCTGCAACTGCTCGCATACCAATCGGACCTGACCCGGGTGATCACTTTCATGTATGGCCGCGAGCAGACCGGCAGGCCGTATCCACAGATCGGTGTGCCGGAGCCGCATCATACCCTTACACATCACCAGGGCAACCCAGCCAAGATGGAGAAGTGCACGCGCATTCAGCGGCATCACCTGATGCTGTTCGGCGAGTATCTGGAGAAGCTGCGGAAGACCCCGGATGGCGACGGGTCGCTGCTGGATCACACGGTTCTGCTGTTTGGCGGAGGGATCAGCAACAGCGACCGGCATACGCACGGTCCGCTGCCCACACTGCTTCTGGGCGGACAAGGCCTCGGGATCAAGGGCGGACGGCACCTGGTTTATCCGGAGCATACGCCGTTGACGAACCTTCAGCTGACTTTGATGAATAAGCTTGGGGTTCCTACCGACAAGCTGGGCGATAGTACAGGGCAGTTTAAAGAGTTGTCTGAGTTGGCGTGAGGCCTACTTTTTCCCGGCGGCGGCGTCCCTGACGGCCTTGAGGTGCACGAGATCGCGGTCCTCCTCGTGGCAAGCGACCTCGATCAGGTCGCCCTTCTGGCGGTTGATCGAAAATGCGATCGTCCACGGGCGTGTGTAGACCACGGGATCGGCGATGGTCGCTTCGTAACGGATGTTGTCGGGACCCGTGGGAGTGAATCGCTCCACCACATGCTCGGCGTAGCTGACAATTTCGCCCGCTTCGTTGAGCCAGGTTTTACCGTTCATGTTGGTGGTATCGACCACCAGCGTGTCGCCCTCCCAGTGGCCCACTGAATCGCCCTGCCAGAGGCGCATGTTACCCGGGAGATGCGGGCGACTGTTGAGCGGGATGATGCGCCAGGCGACACGCTCGTGCAGAAAGACAATGTAGTCGGGCGTCTGAAGGATGTAAAATGCCGCCGGAACATACAGGGACCGTGGAACGCCGGCGACGAAGCAGTGCGCCGTGGGATCGTCGTAACCACGCTCGTCTTTCTTCCGATCGGCCAATTCCTTCACAGCCCAGGGTTGCATGGGAAGTTTACCGTCCGGCGGGTCGATGACGACGCCGCGGCCGCCCGGACTGAGGCCATCCGAGTTGTGCTTTTCGAGGCCGTAGTTCGCACCCCCGGCGTTGGCCTGATAAAGGCCGGCCAGGTCGGGCTTCCCGTCAGCCGTACGGCGAAGGTTGGCGGGGGCTTTCGCAGGCGTGACAGATGCGATCGGAAACGCCGCGGGCTCCGCTCCGGCGCCCGGATACCACGTTCGCTTCTCGGGCGTGAACGCGCCATTCGCCGATTCGGTTTCCGCCTCGCAGTTGTACTCGAATAGCCGGTCGCGATCGGTGCGCCGGTGAAGGGCGAGGCTGATCGTCCAGGGTTTCGTGAAAACCTTCGGATCCTCGACGGTGGCTTCGTATTGAATGGTGTTGGGGCCGGTCATGCGGTAGTGCTCGACCACGTGGAGGGCGTCACTGTGAAAATCGCCCGCCACATCGAACCAGGTCTTGTCGTTCTGATTGGCGACATCGACAACCAGCGTGTCTCCTTCCCAGCGGCCCCGCGAATCGCCCATCCAGGAATCGACGCCGAAGGTCTCTGGGTGCGGGCTGCCATCGGTCGGGATCAGACGATAGTCCATCGACCACTCGAAGGCCATTGCGACGGCCTGAGGCGTTTGGAAGATCTGAAACGGAAAATCAACGTACATGACCCGGGGGACGCCAGGGATGTAGCATTGCGCGAGCGGGTCGGCCTTGAGGCGATTCTGAAAGTTGGCGGCTTTCTGCGCTGCGGACGAGGGTTGGTAGGGGATCGGGGCGCCTCCGACGACGACGGATCGGCCTGCGAGCATCCCATAGCCCGCGACGTGGTCCTGAAGATCGGCTGCGGCGGTGCTCGATGCCTGCCAGATGCCCTCGAGGTCAGGCTTTCCGTTCGCGGTGCGCGGGAGATTCTGCGCATCGGCGGCGAGCGAAACCGCGAGAGCTATGGCAGCGATCGTGGCGAACCGGGGTGTGGGCATGGAAGAGCCAAAACCGAAGTATACAGGCTCCGGCCGTTTTCGTCCCCCGCTTTCGGTCCGGCCGATGCTCGTCACGGACGGAGACAGTTTATTCGCCTAATAGAATCAGTGTGTTAACTCGATACATTGTCGATTGCGACCGATTCGCCCTGTAGTATTCGGGCATGAAAGACCAGATTGTTGCTTTAACCCGGATTGTTGCCTTAACGATGTTCTGCGCGGCGCTCGGCGCACAAACCCTGCCCTCGCAACTTTCGACCGTCGATGTCGATTTTCAGGTGCATTACCTCGGGCCCGATACGGTCCAGGCCAAATACGGCCGCAAACTGCCGAAGACCATCTTCGCCGGATCCGTGACCGGTACGAACAAGGGCCCGACGAACGTTGTCTTCGGGCAAGGCTTCGTGCTGCAGGTTCTGCGGTCGAAGGGGTTCCTGGCGCTGAGCCAGCAGGACGCGAAAGCGATTGTGCTGAAATCGCAGGGCACCGGCGTACGCGCCATCTGGGGCAAATACTCGCCGGTGGCGGTCAAGATCCTCGACGATATCGAGGGGCTGCAGGTCCTCAAGGTAGTCAACTTCGGCCCCGTCGCGGCGACAACGCTGGTGACCGTGGACGCCCTCGCGAAGGTGGTGCAGCCCGACATCAGTGCGATCCTGGCGCAGATCTACCAAAGCTACGATGCGGACGGGATTCAGTCGCTGATGCAGTTGCCCCCGGGCGGATCTCTCGTGGGCACGCTGTTGTTTGAGGTGGAAGGCGCGAAGCCCACCACCGCGAACGAGGCCTCGTTTACGGTTCAGGTGCCTGTATTATCGAAGTAATGCGCGTCGAAGCCACCTCCGTTGTTGAACTCGAGAGCAGTTATCTGCTGCAGAACTACGCGCGCCATCCGCTGGTGCTGGCGCG
The DNA here is from genome assembly GCA_963764845.1 of Terriglobia bacterium. GTDB lineage: Bacteria > Acidobacteriota > Terriglobia > Bryobacterales > Bryobacteraceae > BOG-234. Next base: position 1,109,302 of record CAVXUE010000006.1, read on the forward strand.
CGGGGACGGCCCGTACATGTGGGACGTGCACGGGAAGCGCTATCTCGATTTCATCGCGGGCATCGGCGTGAACGCTCTGGGCCAGAATCATCCGCGGATTGTGAGGGTGATCCGGGAGCAGGCGGGGCGGCTGATCCACACGTCCAACCTGTTTTACAACGAATATCAGGGGCCGCTCGCGAAGCGGATCGCCGAAGTGAGCGGTCTCGCGCGGACCTTTTTCACGAACAGCGGGACGGAATCCTGCGAAGGCGCGCTCAAGATGATGAAGGCGCACGGGCACGACATCTCGCCGGAGAAATACGAGATTGTTTCGCTTGACAACTCCTTTCACGGGCGGTCGCTGGGGGCGCTGTCGGTAACGGGGCAGCCGAAATACCGCAAGGATTTCGAGCCGCTGATTCCGGGGGTGAAGTTCGTCGCGCCCAACGACATCGCGGCGCTGGAGGCGGCGGTGAGCGAGCGGACCGCGGGAATCTGCATGGAATGGATTCAGGGCGAGGGCGGCGTGGTCCCGATCGATCACGCGTTCTCGCGGCGCGCGCGCGAGTTGGCCGATCGTTACGACGCGCTGCTCTGGTTCGATGAGATTCAGTGTGGCGTAGGCAGGACAGGGAAGTATTTCGGGTACCAGCTGGTGGATCCGCCGATCATGCCGGACATCATTACGGCGGCGAAACCGGTGGCGTGCGGCGTTCCTCTGGGGTTCATTACGGCGAACGAGCGCGCGGCGAAATCGATCCGGCCGGGAATGCACGGGTCGACGTTCGGAGGCAATGCGCTGGCCGCCCGGGTGGCGCTCGAATTCTTCGATATTCTGGACGGTCTGCTGCCGCATATCGGCAGGATGGGGAATTATTTTCAGGCGGAACTTCAGCGGCTCGCCAGGGATTTCGCCTTCGTTACCGAGGTGCGCGGGTTCGGACTGATGGTCGGGATGCAGTTGAGTATCCCAGGCAAGGAAATCGTCAATCGCGCCATGGAGGCGGGACTGCTGATGAACTGCACGCACGATACGGTGCTGCGATTCCTGCCGCCGTATATCGTTACGGAGACGGAAGTGGACGAAGCGGTGGGGATTCTGGAGAAGGTGTTCCGGAGTTTGTAAGACTGGTCCGGCGTCGTCAAAGCAGCGACTCGGGCGAACTGATTCCCGCGGCCTGCAGGTTGGCGCTCATTTTTTCCAGCGCGGCGCGGTGAATCTGCGACACCCGGCTTTCGTTGATCCCCAGCCGGTCGCCGATCTCGCGCATGGTTTTTCCGCCGACGTAATAGAGGCCGATCACGGCCTGGTAACGATCGGGTAAAGTTCTCATCGCCGTCGAAAGGACGGTACGCAGTTCCCTTTGTCCGGTGAGAACGTCGGGATTGAGCTGATCGCCGGCCGGAAATTCCGGCGCGTTCTGATTTTCGTCTTCCGGCGGGCGGGTTGAGGCGGAGAGCAGCCCCACCATTCGCAGCTCAATCGCAACCTGACGCCAGCGCCCCACTTCCATCCCCATCTTTTCCGCGATCTCGGCTTCGGTGGGCGGGCGCTGCATGGTTGCCGCCATTTCACGGGTGATCGCTTCCAGTTGTTTATGACGCCGGCGCAGATCGCGCGAAGCCCAATCCATGTCCCGCAAGCTGTCGAGAATCGCGCCCTTAATGCGGTGTTTGGCGTAGCCGCGAAACTGCACCTGCTTGTTCTCGTTGTATTTCAGGGCGGCGTCGAAAAGACCCATTACTCCGGCGTGGATGAGATCGTCGAGATCGACATGTACCGGCAGATTCTCATAGACGCGCACGGCAATGGCCCGCACCAGAGGAAGATGCTGCAGCACGAGCCGGTCGCGCTCGGTCTGCGGCGGTCCCGGGTCGGGCAGACGGGGGATTGCATCGAAGGGCTTCCGCGGGGCGCTCATCGTGCATTCTCCTGGCCGGAGAGTATGCACGAAGTTCGCCTTATTTTCGCCGCCTTACGGGTCGATTTATCAACAACCTGGCGGGCCGGACCGGGAAACTCAGGAGGTCAGCGGTTCGATGTGGAATCCATTGCGGGCGGGGGTGTTCCAGGATGGAACGTCGAGCCGTCGGCTATTTCAGGATTGCGTTTGATTCCAATGAGGGTCTTGAGGGCAAGACCGCCGAAGAGGATGAGAATGGCGTAGAGTGCTTTGCCGTGCAGAAAGAAGAATGCGATTGCGGTGAGGACGGCATAAGCTCCCATCGCCCCCGCAAGCCTTTTGTTCATGACTGAAACCCAATAGCTGCGGGGCGAAAAGGCCCCGATGAGAGGACCGGCGGCATGACCGCCGACGCTCCCTAATAAGCCTGCTTCAGGGATGTCTTCTCGTCTTCTTCGGCGACATCCGGTTCGTCGTCCATGAATTCGGGCAGAATCAGCGGGCCATCAAGGACAATAAGTTCTTCCTCTTCCCGGGGCAGCGTCTTGCGTTCGACCCGTTTCTGGGCTTTTTCCAGCTGCTTCTCTTTCCGCTGCTGTTCTTTTTGTCGCTTCTTGAAAGACTGTGGTCCGCGGCCGGCCATACTCTTCTCCTGATAATGAGATGCTGTCGGGGGAGCTGCCGACTCGGCAGCTCCCCCATAAATTCTATACGCGGACGATGTCCGCGAACGGTACGCTTACCAGCGCGATCCGCCGCCTCCGCGTCCGCCGCCACCACCACGTCCACCGCCGGCGCCACCACGTCCGCCGCCACCACCGCCGGCAGGCTTCGGACGGGCTTCGTTGACGTTCAACGCGCGACCGTTCATTTCCTGTCCATTGAGCTGCGCGATAGCCGTTTCGGCATCGCGGCGCTCGGTCATTTCCACAAATGCAAAACCACGGGGTTGACCGCTGTCGCGATCGGTTACGATGTTAACGCGCTCGACGCCGCCATACTGCGAAAAAGCCTGTTGCAGGTCTTCCTGCGTGGTCTGGTAGCTCAAGTTTCCGACAAAGATATTCGTCATTCAATTCCTCTTTTCAACGTTTTCGTCTTTGTCGGGACTGCACCAGGCACCTGAACGGCGGATGGGAGGTAGAACCGAAGGCACTCGCAAATCGGGAGGCGGGCAAAGACCTCTATACAGCGATATCATGCTTCAGGGTCACCGTTGCATGTTGTATTTGAACGTCATGCGCAGGACGATCTGGTTGCCTTTGAATTCCCGCGGAAGCGGCGGCAGCGGGATTGGAAGCGCTGATGGCCGCGACGGCCGCCTGATCGAGCGCCTTCGCGCCCGATTCCGTCGAAAAACTCACCTTGGCCACAGTCCCTTCTTTGACGATCCGGAACAGCAGCACCACCTCGCCGCGCGTCCCGAGCCGCGCCGCTTCGGGATAAACGGCCAGCCAGTTCCGCTTGATGGTCTGCGAGGATTTGCCGCATATATGGCCGGAAATCGGCGCCCATGGGATCGCTGGCGAGTTCCAGGCTCGACTGCGGCCGGCCGGCGGATGGCGGAAGATTGACGCCAAAGCCGGCCCCGGGGCTGATCTCGCCGACATCCTCCACGGACTGCGTACCCGTAACAGGCGCCCTTCGTCGAGGTCGCGAATCGACGCATCGATCGAGGTATTGGGCATCGATGATACGCGCCTGCGGATTGCCCTGCTGGTTTCCCTGCGCCGCGCCCGTCGGATGGAGGGATGGCGTTCTCCAGTTGCAGTTTGGGCGGCTGGTGGGTGGCGGCGGCGGACGGTGAGACGCTAATCTTGCGATCTGCTCCGGTTGCGGTTGTGCGGGAGGAGTCTCGATTTTCGGCGGCTCGACGATCACCAGTTTCGGCTCCGGCTTTGCGACCGGCGGCGGAGGCGCCGCGGCAGGTATTGTTTCGGCGGTGGAGGCGGCGCCGGCGACTTCAGCACGGGGCGAGGAGCGGGCGTGGCAGCCTCGACCGAGAGTTCCTTGCTGAGCTTCCCTTTGTTCGGCATCTTTCTGCGTCAGGTCGGTCGGAATGTAGAGCGGGGTGACCACGGGAGGCGGCTTCGATTCGTAGACGCGCAGGGTGGTCATGCTTTCGGGCATCAGGAGAAGCGCGGCGATCAGGGCGAGATGCGCGGCTACGGAGACGACTCCGGGGGTGCGCCACCGCCGCCATTCGTAGGAACGGTCCCGTTCGCGCCACCACGCCAGGACCCAGCCCAGAAAGACGAGACCGATGATAGCGCTCGGGGGCAACCACAAGAGCCCGGCGATCAGAATCAGATGCGCGGCGACCGAGACCGTCGCGGAGGTGCGCCACCGCCGCCAATCGTAGGCCCGATCCCGCTCCATCAGCCAGGCGCAGATCCAGAACAGAAAGACCAGACCAATCACTGGCCCCGCGCGCCATAAAAGTAGTCCCTCGATCAGGGTGACATGCGCGACGATCGAGGCGGTCGCGGAGGCGCGCCACCGGCGCCAGTCGTCGTCGCGGTCGCGCTCGAGCAGCAGATGGAGTTCTGGTTCCGTGTTAGGAGAGGCGGATTCCTGCGTCGCTAAGGTTTCCATCCGGACGAAAGAGTTTTTTCGACCACGGCCCCGTGTTCCTTGATCTTATCAAGGATGGCGAGCGCTACTTCCAGCGTTTGACGGGCCATGCGGCCGTTCAGTTTCGGCGCTTTGGCGGGTTTCGACGGCGTCGAGAAAGGCGTCGAACTGCAGCTTCAGCGGCTCGGCGGGTTCGATCGGCAGCTGCTCGAAGGCGATGCCCTCGGGTCCGCCGACCGTGAAAACCGCCGCCGACTGCTTCGCGTAATCGAGCGAAATATACTGCCGGGGCTGGAAAAGGCGGAGCTTTCGACCTTTTCGGTGGAGACGCGGCTGGCGGTGAGATTGGCGATGCAGCCGTCGGCGAATTCGAGCCGCACATTCGCGATATCGACCTTCGGCGAAAGAATCGAGATTCCGGCTGCGCGGATGTCTTTCAATTCGCGCCTCGCCAGCGCGAGCACGATATCGAGATCGTGGATCATCAGATCGAGCACCACATCGACGTCGAGACTGCGCAGCGTGAACACGCTCATGCGGTGGATTTCGAAAAACAGCGGCAGCGTGGCCGCCTGTTCGAGCGCGATTACGGCCGGATTGAAGCGCTCGAGATGCCCCACCTGGAGAATCCGGCTGCTGCGCTTCGGCGGCGTCGAACGAGGCGGTCGGCTTCTTCGAGCGTGGGCGCGATGGGCTTCTCGACCAGAACGTCGATGCCGGCTTCGAGCAGGGCGCAGCCGATCTCGGCATGCATGATGGTGGGCACGGCCAGAATCGCGGCATCCACATGGCCGATCACGTCGCGATAATCGGCAGTTGCCGAAACGCCTTCGCCAGCCAGTTCTCGCGCGCGGGCGGGATCGGCATCGACCACGAAACGCAACTCGGCCCGCGGATTTTCGCGGACCACGCGAACATGGTTCTTCCCGAAAGAGCCCACGCCGATGACAGCGACGCGTCACGTCGTTCCTCACAGGGCTTCCATCCCGACGATCGCGATCTTCGCCGCGTTGGCTTTTTGCCAGCAGCTCTTCGCGATCCAGCAGGAGCGTGCGTCCGGCGTCCACGGCGAGCGCGGTTGTGTTGGTTTCGATCATCACGTCGATGGTCATGGGCCCGATCACCGGCACGTCGAACAACAGATGCCTCCGCCGCGACGACGACTTTACGAGCGTCAGCCGCTTGCCTTCCACCAGGCTCGCCGCGCGGCGCAGCATGGCGTCCGTCCCTTCCATCGCTTCGAGCGCCACGCAGGCGCGTTCGGCGATGGCGACGCTCTGGCCGAGATCGAGGCTCGCGAGCGCATGGGCGATCTTCCGGCCGTATTCGATGTCGTGCTTTTCGTCGGAATCGGGTTTGCGTTTCGTAATCGCTCCAGCCGGCGCGAGCAGCGGCTTCAGCAGGAGAGTGGAATCGACCAGGTTGATTCCTTCATCCGCCAGCACTTTGGTGACGCCGCCGATCAGCGAATCCGTGTTCTTATGCGCCAGAGTCGCCAGCACTTTGACCAGCCGCCAGTCCGGCGCGGATGGAAGAAAAGATCTTCGCGTGTTTCACCTGGCCGGCCATCATGATCTCGCGTGATGCCTTCCGCGCTGGCAGATCTCGATCAACCGGCTGAGTTCGCCGAGCGAAATCCAGTGACACCGGTGCGCCGCGCGCTCGACATCGGGCGACGCTTCTTCCCGGATCGCGATGGCGACGGCTTCGTCGCCCTGTTTGCGCGCGCGTTTCGAGGGCGATCACGGGGAAGCGCCCGTTGCCGGCGATGATGCCGTACTTCATTCGTTAATCACGTTCGTTCAGCCTTTGATCACGCCGCGCTGCGGAGGAAGCGATGAAGGCGAGCAGTTCCTCGACCTCCGGGCCGCGCTCGCACTTCGGCCTGGATCCGTTCGATCGCCTGGCTTGTGTTCAGTCCCGCGCGCGTCAGCAGACGGAATGCGGTCTGCAGCGCTTCGATCGACTCGCGTGGTCGAAATCCGCGCCGTTCGAGACCCACGCGGTTGGCGCCGAACACCTGGATCTCCGGCTGCTCGCTGTCGAGCTCGAAAAAGGCATCACATCCTGCTTGACCACGCTGTATCCGCCGATGAAACGCGTGCCGGCCGATGCGGCAAAACTGGTGCACGCCGCTGAATGCGCTGATGGTCGGCGCTGTCCTCGACGGTCACATGTCCGGCGAGACGTCACGCGTTACCGAGCACTGCGCCGTTGCCGATATTCACATCGTGCGCGACGTGCGTATAGGTCATCAGCAGGTTGTCGTCGCCGATCTGCGTCAGCAAGCCACCGCCCTCTGTGCCGCGGTGAATGGTCACAAACTCACGGATCGTGTTCCGGCTGCCGATGCGCGTGAAAGCCCGCTCGCCTTTGTATTTCTTGTCCTGCGAAGCAACGCCCACGGTCGAATACGGGAAGAAAACGTTGTCTTCGCCGATGGTGGTCGGGCCTTCGAGATACAGATTGGCCATCAGCCGCGTGCGCGCGCCGATCTCCACTTCCGCGCCGACGATGCAGTAAGGCCCGATGTCGGCGGTTTCATGCGATGCACGCGGACGGCGTCGACAATCGCTGTCGGATGAACCGGCATCGGCTCTTACTCCGCGGCCGCCGGCAGCATTTTGTCCTGAAGCTTGCACATGACTTCGGCCTCGGCGACCAGCAGGCCGTCGACCGTCGCGCGGCCGGCCATCTTCGCCACCGAACCTTTGCGCCGAAGCACCGTCATCTCGATGCGCAAGCTGATCGCCGGGCACTACGGGGCGGCGGAATCTCGCGGCGTCGATGGAGACCAGCAGCACCAGTTTGCTTTCGCGGTCGGGAATGCTTTTGAGCACCAGTACTCCCGCCGTCTGCGCCATCGCTTCGACGATCAGCACGCCCGGCATGACCGGAAATTCGGGAAAGTGCCCGTTGAAGAAGGGCTCGTTGACGGTGACGTTCTTGATGCCGACGATCCGTTCCGGCTCGAGTTCGAGGATCCGATCGACAAGCAGAAACGGGTATCGATGCGGCAGGATCTGCCGGATCTCATTTACATCCAGAATGGGCATGGAAACTGTCAGTATACCGGGCCGCGAGAGTTCATTCCGCTGCGTCAGTTCTTTACCGGGAGAATGGTTTTGTTGGCAACCGTTCCGCCTGCGGAAATCAGCAATGTGTAATCTCCATCCTGGAGCGGAGCGGGCACCTGAAAATCGACCTGGTAGAGTCCCACCAGCCCTGGTGTCAACCCCATGAACAGGGCCGGGAGCGATGCGCCATTCAGCGTCAGCGGCGGATTCTCCATCACGCGCGCCAGCGGGCTGACCGGCGAGGGTGCGCCGCTCGGCACCGGTGTTGTGGTGTCCCCCATCCCCGAGAGGTAGATTGTCAGAAACTCGCCGGGGACGGCCGGGGCGGAGTCCTGAACCAGCGTTCCATTCTGGTGCTGCGCCATCACCGCGCCGGAGGTGAACTGCAGAATCGCGGGCGCCGTTTGCGCGAGGTCGACCCGCTGCGGCGTCGTGAGCGCTCCGGCGGCGCTGACGACAATCTCATATTGGCCGCCCGCGGCGAGTTCGAACGGAATCTGCGCATTGATCTGCCCCGGACTCACGTAGAAGAGCGGGGCGTTCAAGCCGCCGACCGTGACGCTGGTTCCGCCGATGTTCGTGGGCAGAGGCACCAGCGAGGCTGAAGCGATTTTCGAAGCCAGATTGCTGCCGTAAATCTGCACAAGGCTGCCGGGGGCGAGTGCGGCTCCGATTTGCGGATCGAAGGCGTCAAGTGCGCCGTTCGGCGCCAGCACTGGCGAAGTAGCGGGCGTTACCTGCCCTGGAATCTCTGTCGTGGCAGCGCCATATCCCGGCGCCGATGTCACTGTCGAAACGGTTACCTGGGGCGAGGCCGTGAGTGGTGTCCAGGTACCGGAATAGAGGCCGCGCCCTCTATCGATCGGGGAGAGAACCACGGGCGGGTCGCCATTGGAAAAGTTCGCGACGATCTGCGCGCTTCCGACCGGATTACCGCACCCATCGACCAGTCTGACCGCGAGAGGAACCGGCCGGGAAACGGGCACGGAGAAGTTCCCCGGCAGCGCCGTCTGCACCTCGACCGGCTGAGTGCCGGAGCATGCGGGTGCGGGGACAATGAGCGTGACATTGACTGTGCGCACGGATTCGGCAAAAGCGAATCCGATGCCGGCACGATAAACACCGGGGCTGAGCCCCGCGGGGTTAACGGAAACCGAAATCTGCGCCGGCGAAGACGCGGACGTCGTGCCGGTTTCAGGCGCAACCGAGAGCCATCCGCCACCGTCGATGATCGTGGGCGAAGCCTGGTAACCGATCGCGTTCGCCGAACTTGCGTGCAATTGAATCGTTTGCGCGGGAAGGGCGGCGCTCGAGCCATTGGAGCCGATGAAAACCAATCCGGCAGGCTCCGGATCGGGAATAATCTCCGCCGAAGCCGGGCCGACGTTGAGAACCACCTGGAAATCCTGCGACGGGTTCACCACGCCGGTGCCGGAGGCGGCCACTCGAATCGTTCCGTAATAGGTGCCCTGCGGAAGCTGCGCGACCGCGGACGGATCGATCGAATACGGAACGACGCCCGGGCTTGCGGGAGAAGCGACACCCGTGCCGCCACCCGCGAGCCAGCTGGCCCCAGGCAGGAGCGAAGCATTGAAGCCGATGCTGCCGCTCGACACGCCAACGAGGAATGAACCGGTGGAATTGCCCGGCGCGCCACCGAGCGGCACCGAGACCTGTATTCCGGCTGGAGCCAGCGTCATCGAACCCGAGTTAGTCACAAGCAACCTGACGGGAACCGACTGGCTCCCCGAGGAGCTGACCACGGTTACCGAACTGAGGTGGAATCCCGCTGTGAGTCCCGACGGGTTGACTCCGATCGCCAGGGGCGCACCGGGCCCCGGCGCTACGGCGGCCGGGAATGCGCCGATGGAAAGCCAGCTGTCGGCGGCCGCGACCGATTGAATCGCGAGGGATCCGCCGCCCGCATTCACGATGTTGAGTGATGTGTCGAGCGATGCCTGCGCAGGCTGCGGATTCGCAGCCGCGGCGGTGAAGGATAGTAACGGCGAACTCAGACTCAACCGGGCGGGCGGATTGGATACCGTCAGCGAAACAGCGATGGCTTGTGTCTCCCCGGAGCAGTTCAGAAAGGTGCAGGTCACGGTCACCACTCCGGTATAGGGCGACCCGGCGGCGTCAAGCGTCAGAGCCGCGCTGTTAAGCCCGACCGTGATGCTGCCGGGCGTGCTGGAGGATCCGCCTACAGTAATCCACGGCGTCGAAGTCGATGCCGTGAACGTAAGAATCTGCGAGACGGCGCCCGATGCAACGGTGATCGTCGCGGGGGGCGGGAGCGCAGTTGCACTCGGGGCCATCGAGAACGATGCGGACCCCGCTGACAGAATCAATTGCCACGGGTTTGACTCGATCGTGACACTGGCTGCCCAACTGGCTGTGGCGGGCACAGGCGCGGAATCCGTGGCAACCAGAGTGAAATCGAAGGTTCCCGCGGCGGTCGGAATGCCTGCAATCTGGCCATCGGTCACAGCCAGTCCGCCCGGCAGCGATCCATTGGCAACGCTGGCAACGCTGGCAACGCTGAACGTATACGGTGGAACGCCGCCCGTGGCAGTCAGGACCTGCGCCGGGTAATGCACTCCCGGCGTACCGACCGGGAACGCGGAGCCGCTTGTGACCAGGAGAGGCGCCGGTTGCACGTTGATCGTTACCGTTCCGACGGCCTGAGAGCCCGCGGCGTCCGAGACATCGAGACCCATGGTCCATAAACCCGGCGCCGTTGGAAGGCCGGAGACGATTCCCGATCCCGCCAGGCTCAGACCGGCCGGTATCTGGCCTCCGGACCTCGACCAGGAGTAGCCCGGAACACCGCCCGCCGCGCCCAGAGTTTCGGAGTAGGGCTGTCCCACCAGGCCGTCGGGGAGCGCTGTGTCGGCGATAGTGAGAACCGCCGGAGGGGTACCGATAACGGTGATGGGCAGATATTCCCGGACATTGACACCGTTCGAATCGGTGATCTGCACTTCCATGGTCCAGGTCGCCGCAATCGTCTCCTGACCGCTCAGGGTTCCGCCCGAGAAAGTCAAACCCGGCGGAACTCCCGAAGCCGTCCAGGAATAAGGGGGCACGCCACCCGCGCCGCTCACGCCTCCGTTGTAGGGCGAGGTGGTGCTTCCAGTCGGAAATGAGCCGGTAATGCCCAGGACCGCGAGGCTCAGCGTCAGCGAAGAGCTGGCATTCAGCGCATCGGTGACTGTCAGCGTTGCATTGAAACTGCCGGGCTGCGACGCCGAGCCGCTCACATTTCCGTTCGAATCGACGACAAGACCGGGCGAGCCGGAAAGGGACCACTGGAAGGGCGGCATGCCATTCGACGCGCCATACGATGCCGCAATCGACGCGTTCACCGGCACATCCCCCAGGTTGGCTTTGCCGCTGAGGGAGATTGGCGCGGCGATCGCAAGCGCCATCTCGCTCGAAGCTGAATACCCGGTCAAAGGGTCGGTGACCATCAGCGATACCAGCCCGCTGAATGGGGCGGAAGGAGTTCCGGAAAGGGTTCCCGACGAGCTGAGTACCAGCCCCGGAGGAAGTCCGCCGGAGCCCCATGCGTATTGCCCGGATCCACCGATGGCCAGGAGAACAACGCTATAGGTCGTCCCCGCCTCGCCGGCAGGCAGCCTGTTGGTCATGATCGACGGCGCGGCAGGGGCCTGATTTACCGCCTGGGCGAGCGTTCCAGCCATACTCGGCGCATCCCTGGCGTCGCCGTTGTAGGTCGCGCCGATCGAATGCTGACCAATTGCGAGAGCGGCGGTATTGAAGGCCGCGATCCCGCCGCTCAGAGTGCCGCTGCCCAATGGATTCGCGCCATCGAAGAATGTGACGTTCCCGGTGGCTGTTGAAGGCGAAACGGTCGCCTGGAAAGTCAGGCTCTGGCCCCCCACCGACGGGTTACTTCCGGCGCTGAGGCCGAGACTCGTCGTGGTCGGCTTCTGCCACGGATTCGGCGAACCAACTCCGCAGCCCGTAACCGGCGGCAGTTGGGTGGGATCGGCGTAGTACGACATCGGGGTCACAGGGACGCCGTCGCTCCAGTTACTCATCGTGGTCTGTTCGGTATTTCCGGCGCCCAGGAACGTACTGCAGTATGTGCCGGTAAAGACGCAGCTTGCCGCCGCTTCCGAGAGTTTCCAGGTGACGAAGTAGTCGCGGGCATCCACGGTGGCGTCGTTCATGTAGCCGTTGGTGGCTGGATAGTAATGGTTTCCGATCTGATTCGGCACGCCATGGTTGTCGGTGTTGAAGAACAGATAGTTCTTTTGCGCGGCCGGAACCTGCGGCGTGGATTCGAAGATCCGGACTCCATCCGCCGTACAGGCGACGGTATCCTCGTCGGACGAAACGATTACATACTTCATGCCGGGGCTTATGTTGGCGAAGGTCGGGGTCGGCAAAAGACCCAGACTGGCCGGCTCGATCATCACCAGCGCCTCGGGCGGCGGGAAGGAAGGGACAGCCGTAGACTGGGCGCCCGCAAGCCACGCCGCGATCCACCCGCCGAACGAATGTCCCACGATGATGTTCTTGACAGAACCGTCGGGATTCGTCGCCGGCTTCACGTGGTTTTCCCAGTAATAGTTCTGGAGCCGGTAGAGGGCATCGGTCCAGGCAGCCTGCGCGTTGGTCGGATAATTCGAGAACCTGCTCGCCACATTGGCCTGGTATTGGGGCCAGACAACGATGTAACCCTGTTTGACCAGATTCTTGATCCACTCAAGATAGGAATCCGGGGTAAGCGCCGAATAGCCGTGCAGGAACAGAATGACGGGCGCTGAGACCGGAGTCGGTTGGGCAGGCTCGTAAATGTAGTACTCGAAGTCAGCCTGAGAATAGCGGTTATTCGCGAAGTAAGGACCGTTGGTGACGACCGCCGAATTCGTGTAGCCGTTGCCGCCAGGCCCCGACGTAGGTTGGGGGGGAGGGGTAGGGCATGGGGTTTGCGCGGGGACGCAGGGCCCGGAGGAGATCTGCGCCATTGTCTGCGCCAGAGCCTTTCCCTTCAGTAAGCCGCTCCGAACCAGCCGCGCACGCTTCTGCAACCGGCTGACCGCCAACTCCAGATCGCGGGATGCGTGAGAGTTATCAAGGGTGGTTCCATCCCGCAATGTTTCGAGCAGCGTATCGAGCGTTTGAAAATCTCCCTTTGCGGAGTCCTCTTCAGCTTGCGTCAGGAGTGTTGCGAGCCGGCTGGGCCTCCCGACGCGACCCAAAGCCTCTTCCGCATCGGCGAAAGTTGCCGCGGGCGAAACGGAAGGGAAGATAACGAAGTTGGAAGGTCCCGACAGAGTCCCGGGCTGATCCTCCGACATGATTTCGTATGCGTACCGGCCGCCGGGAGCGACGGAGCGATCCTGGTACACCAGCTTGTCGGTGGCGCCGATCTCTTTCCTGACTGTTTTGGACATCGCGCGTGAGCCGGGGGCAGCATCCGGGCTGTCGCCGACGTTCGCTTGAAAGGTCAATCGGAAAATATGATAGGTTTTCGGGCTGCCGGCAGCCGGAGGGTCCCACGAAAGCAACGCGCCCGGCTGGCCTCGTTCCACCTGTACATGCTTTGGCGGCTGGACCCGGGCTGGTCCCGGCGCCACCTTGGACACCAGGTTGCCCGAAGCGGTTGTTGTGCAGGCTGCTCCGGCGGGGAGTCCCTGGTAAATCTTCGTTCCGTAGTACGGGTTTGCGCTGCCGACGAAGAGGCCGAGACAAGCAGACGGAGCGGCCAGCAGGGAACGCCCGCCGTAATTGAACTGGTCCCCCAGACCATCCTGCGAGGCTTCGGTGAAGTAGGTGCCGTCCTCGGTCCACCATAAGTCGAACCCGTACTCCTGGTCCGCGGCCAGTAGCGTGCCGAGGGGAGTATTGCGGAGCTCGGTCGCCTCATCGAACGTGCCGATATAAAGGCGATTGTCGTAAATCACCTGACGCCACATGTGCTCGTTGAGAGCCCAGCCGAAGCCGGGTGGCAGTCCGCTCAGAGAGTTCTTCTGTCCTATTGGGGTGTTCCGCGAGTTTCCCGCAACAATGTCCCACGTGTTGTCCGCATAAATGCGGAACAGCTCCGCGGGCCCCGACGTGATGGGATTCCCGTGGTGAACACCATCCCCTCCCACGTAGAGATCGCCGTTGTAAACCGACATACTCAGCGCTATCGGGTTCGAAAGGTCAGTCGGCCCGTAGCCGCCGTTGGGAATGACCACCGTATACGTGAACGGAGGGGCGCCGGCAAACGGATTGGTATACCCGACCGAAAATCCGTTGATCTGGTCGACGAAGGTCACATAGAGCAGGTTATTGAACCACTCGATCTCGTAGGCCGGCGTAGTCGAATCGGTGATCTGCTGAAAAGCGTTATCTCCGGCGCTGGGATTGGACGACATGATCACGTTGCCCTGGCCATTCCAGTCGGTGGCCATGGCGAACATCGTATTGCCCTGCTGGATCATGCCGCGGAAGCAGGCGTTAGCCATGCTTCCGAGGGCCGTCCCGGTATCCTGCGGAATTGCAGTGAAGTTCACGCCATCGGTGGTGCGCAGCATGCGCCCGCCTGGAATTCCCGCGTGGATTTCGATGGAGGAGCAGCCGCCGACATACAAAGCCTGGCTCCCGTCGCTCTCGGTATAGACCAACATGCCGCGGAAGCCAATGTCCTGCGCGGTGTATTTCACGGGGTTCGTTCCCGGGATCGGAACGGTGTTCGGGGATTGAAACACTCTGTTCCATATCCCGCTCGTGGGATCGTAGCTCCAGATCTCAGCCTGCAGCGGCAGGTCGTTGGCATCCGCTGTGCAGGAAACGTCGGGATCCTTCGGTGGATAAGAATAGAAGGGGTACGCCTGACTCTTTGCCTGGGCCTTAACGCACTCGTAGGCGCGGTTCGTTCCGACGAACAATTTTCCCTGGAACCAGGCCATCGACCACGCCCATGTGTTTTGCCGGTCCCCAAAACCCTGGGGCGCGACGAGCGTGAAATCCGAATCGCTCACGAGCGGCGGATATGCAAACGTGGTCTGAGCCGGCGCAGGCTGCGCCAGCAGAAGAAACGCCGCGCCCAGGGTCGCGCCACAGGCGATTTTGAAAAGCAAAAATTCCTCCGTAGAATGCTTTACTGCGATCTGCGCGAAATGAAAATCTACGCGCGGTCTCCGCTTCAGCGATAACCGGGAAATTCGCGGAAGTCGCTATAAGCGGCGATCCGGCGTTGCCCGGCCTCGGCCCAAATCAGCGAGTCGAGAGCCGCACAAAACCATCCTCCGGGAATATACAGCTTAGCGTTTGAAATCATGCCAGCATTCTTAAGTTAATCCTAAGTAAAACCGTAACGCCATGCAATGCTCACATGACTATTAGTACCAACGCTTAGAGGGGTATAGCTGAGGCCTGGCTGGATTTAATGCTATATAAATACTAGTCTAATAGGATTAGTTAAATTATAAAATTTCGCCGTAAGGAGCAACGCTTACAAGCGCGTTTAAAATCACTGCAAAATGGGCAGCGATAAATAATTCGATGGCACAAACAGGCTGCCCTGCGTGGTTCCTTCTGGGCGACGGACTTCAATTCGCGATTCAACTGCACACCGCTGATTTCTCCCCGCCAGTGCCCGGCGGAACAGCCGCGTGATTTCCGCTGACCTGCTCCGCCGATTCATGCACGAACTCGAGCCGGAAATGCCGAATCCCCGCCGTGCGCCAAAGATCGAGATGCGCGCTCGATTCCTGCGCTTCGGCGCCAAAGACCGTATTGCGGCATCCGACATCGGCCATCACCGGATGCGCGCGGCCGGTGTGATCGCGCAATTCGACGCGATGCTTCTCGCAGGGGCGGCCGCAATCCTTGTAGCTCGTCCCATCGGACAGGAAGCGGCAGAAAACGCAATGCTCAGTGTGGAATACAGGCAGGTGCTGCCAGGCGATCGCCTCGATATTCTCCGCGCCCGCATCGCGCGCCAGATCGGCCACCTGCGCGGCGTTGAGATCGTGCGTCGGCGTCAGGCGCGACACCAGCTTCAGATATTCGGCGGCGGTCAGCGAGTTGGCCGCGTTCAAACTGAAATCGCCAATCAGCAGCGAATGGTCCCTCTCGCGCAGCGCGTGCAGAATTCCAGTCGAGCGCACCAGGATCGGGCATTCGAGGCTGAGCAGGAAATTCAGAATGCGGTCTTCGCCAGGCTTGAGAACGCGCGGGCTCGCGACGCGCGCCAGCAATGCCGCTCGCTTTCACGCGTTCCACCGATGGCTTCAGGCCATACAGATCGAGGTAATCGAGCGTGATGCTGGAGGGCGCGAGTTCGATCGCGGCGTCGAGTTGATCCGGCGTGCGGACCAGCAGATGCAGTTCGGCTTCGGGCAGCGTTCCCACTGTCGGCGGGTCGGCTTGGCGCCGTGCCCGGCAATGGCAAGTGCGGCAAAAGGGTCGCTGCACGGTATTCCGGCGCGGCGCGGTCTGCAGGCATCTCCAGCTTCTCGACGGCCTCGCGGCGAAGTTGATTCAGCACCGATACGGGCACGAACGGAGACCCTTCCGTCATCGAGCGAGACGTTCGCCAAGCTCGTATGCCGTGTTTCCCAGCCGGCCAAACTGTTCGCGCACCGATTCAACGGAGATCGCACGATTCTGGGCCGCCGCAAGCGGGGCCTCGCGACGTTACGGTAACGCTCGATTTCGGCGATCGCGAACCAGCGACCATTCCGCCACCAGCGGCGATCCGGTATGCGCCACGACGCGCACCTGGACAGGCTGCCGATGCACCGGCACCGAAGCTTCAGGTAAAGGCCGCGCAGCGTGAGTAACGTCCGGATCGCTGCTGCGCCAGACCAGATCGCCTGGCCGGATGCGGTCGAAGCGAATGGCGCGATTGGCGAACCGAAGCCTGCAGTGTTGCCATCGTCGGGCCGGGTCGCTTCGTAAACGCGCCCGCCTTCTTCCGGCTCGCCCGGACTGCGCCAGTCCGCGGCGTCGAATACCAGTCCGTCGCCTTCCTTCAACGGCGCGATCTCATGCGCTTCCGACACCTCGATCACGACGCCATCGGACTCGACTTCCGCGACCCGCCCCATCAGCACGCCGCGATGCCGCGGCGCACGGCCCTCCACAACTGTCTGATGATTCGTGCCCGTCACGAAATACGGGCCAAGGCCGCGCGAGTAGACCTGTTCCAGTTGCAGCTCTTCCGCGCGCGTGACGGAATGCTCCGCGTCCCGCCCATGCTTCATCCACCGCTTTCCGGTACGCATGAGTGGTGAGCGCGACATACTCGGCGTCCTTGTAACGGCCTTCGATCTTCAGCGCGGAAACGCCTGCCGCGACAATTTCGGGAATCTCCTTCAGCGTGTAAAGATCGCCCGGGCGACAGCAGATACCGGGCGTCGGCCAACGGCTCTTTTTCGCCATCCACCATCAGGTCGTAGGGCAGGCGGCAGGCCTGCGCGCACTGGCCGCGATTGGCGCTGCGTCCGCCCCAGGCTTCGGAGGAAAAGCATTGTCCCGAGTAAGCCACGCAGAGCGCGCCATGGACGAACATTTCGAGCGGACAACCCGTTTCCTCATGGATCCGCCGGACTTCGGCGATCGATAATTCGCGCGCGAGCGTGACGCGATCGGCCCCGAAGCTCCGCGCGAATCGCACGCCTTCGGCATCCGTGATGCTCATCTGTGTGCTGGCGTGCAGCTCGACATGCGGGGCAATGCCGCGCAGCAACCGCAGAATGCCGAGGTCCTGAACAATCAGCGCATCCGCGCCGGCTTCGACAATGGCAGCGCCCACGCGTGCCGCTTCGCGCAGCTCATGTTCGAAGATCAGCGTGTTGAAGGTGACGTAGCCGCGCACTCCGCGGGCGTGGAGAGTGCGCATCACCTCCGGCAGCTCTTCAAGCGTGAAACCGACCTTTGCCCGCGCCGTGAAATGTTTCAGCCCGAAGTAAACAGCGTCCGCGCCCGCTTCGATCGCCGCGCGCAGTTGTGGCCAGTAACCGGCCGGGCTCATTACTTCGGGTTTCTTCGACAGCTTATTTCAAGGGTAACGCGGGTGACCTGCTCACGCGGTCGCGCAGCAGCCCGGAAATCAGCCACACCAGGCCTCCGACAATCAGCGCCGCCATCAGCCAGTCGATCGCGGCTGCAAGGAATCCCGCGGTGAGCGCCGGCCAGGCGAAACGGAACTGGCGCAGACGGTCCCATCGTTCCAGCATCCAGTGCCAGCCCGTGTGCGCTACCAGCGCGGAGAGAATTATGGTGCCCATTCTTTCGGCGACGACGAATCGGAAGCAGAGTTCGAGCAGTGGAATCATCAGCGCCAGCACCAGCAACTGTCCCAACTCGACACCGACGTTGAAAGACAGCAGCGATGTCAGCAGATGCGAGCCCGCCAACTGGAGCGTTTGCCGCAGCGCGAAAGAGAATCCGAAGCCATGCACGAGGCCGAAACCGAAAGCCACGATCCATCTGCGCTGGACCGTCGCTCCGCCCGCGATATTTTCGAGCGCCATATAAACGATGGAAACCGCAATCAGCGTTTCGATCAGCGGTGGGAACCATAATGCATCCGGCGCGAAATTATAGGCTGACGCAATCAGCGTGATCGAGTGGGCGACGGTGAACGCGGTCACCACCGGTATGAGCGCGCGAAATCGCCGGAACGGAATCACCAGACAGAAGAGAAACAGAAGGTGGTCGGTTCCGTCCAGAATGTGGAAAAATCCGAGTTGAACAAAGCGCAGCGCAGCCTGATGCCATCGCGGGTCCAGCCGCACGAGGCCCGGATCGGTGGTGAACTCAAACGCCCGGACCGGCGTATCCGGCGCAAGAAACCTAAGCACCGTAACCACATGAACGCCCAGCCGTCCGAATGCCGGATTGATCGAGAAGCGCGACCGGTCCGATTGAATCCTGTACTCGAACAGCACGTCGAGCATCGTCTGGTTCCAGTAAACGGTGGTACTGGCAGGCAGTCGTGCGCCGGTGACATGCGCCAGTGCCGTTTCAAACGAAGTGAACGACCTGTCCGACGGGAGCGATGCCCGCGTCTCGGCAACCCGCGGTTTGGCCAGCAGCGTGTCGTTTTCGTAGAGATCGACTGCGTCCGAGATCCAAAGAGTTGCCGCGTCCGGCAGCAGCGGTCCCACTCGATCCAGATCGAGATAGCCCGGGCCCGTGGTGGGAAAAACGACATCGCGCATGGCCGACATCGGCACACGCACAAGCAACTGCAACTGCTGCCCCGATGGCTTTACGAACGCCTGCACGGTGACATCGTTGGGAATATCGTGGGCGAAGGCCGGAACCGCGAGGAAACCGGTCAGGAAGATTTGCCGGGCAAGCCTGAACACGCGTTCAAAAGCATATACTAATGGCGCAACGTGGAAATCGTTCTCGGATTTCCACTCATGTGCCTGGCCCAGCCGCGCAGATCCAACGCCTTTGAGCCAGTCGGATTGCGATACACTGGGCCGCTGGGAGAACTTCGATGAAACACTTCCTGATCGCGTCCCTTCTGTTTGTCAGTTCTTCGGCATTCGCGCAAACGCCGAAGGAGATCCCTTTCGATTCGGTTCCGAACGTCCTCAAACTTCCGCCCGATCTTTACCTGGGCGAAGTGGCCGGAGTGGCCATGAATTCGAAGGGGCACATCTTCATCTTTTCGCGCGGCAACACGACGGGACCCGCCTATGCCGCCGCCGCCGCGCAACTGCTCGAGTTCGATCCGACCGGCAAATACATCCGCGAGATCGGCAAGAACCTTTACGCCTGGTCGTTCGCGCACGCCGTGAGGGTGGATAAGGACGACAACATCTGGGTGGTCGACAAGGGATCGGACATGATGATCAAGTTCAATCCCGAAGGCCGCGTCGTGATGGTGTTCGGCCGCAAGAAGGAAGCCTCCGACGAAGGCGCCGAAGCATGGAAGCATCCGCGGCCGCCGCTTCCCGCGGTGGACGGCCAGTTCCGGCAGCCGACCGACGTGACGTGGGACACGCAGGGCAACATCTTCCTCAGCGACGGCTACATCAATTCGCGCGTCGCCAAGTTCGATAAGGATGGCCATTGGGTGAAGCAGTGGGGCGCGCCCGGCAACAAGCCCGGCGAGTTCAACACTCCGCACAGCATCGCCGCCGATGCGAAGGGCAACATCTACGTGGCCGACCGCGGCAACCGGCGCATTCAGGTCTTCGATCCCGACGGCAACTTTCTGCGCGAGATCAAAATCGACGTGCCCGTGCCGGCGGACGCGCGAACCTGGATGGGCCCGAAACCGGCGCAGGGCGAAGGGCAGCCGGGCACCATGCAGAGCGGCTCGCCCTGGGCGGTTTGCATTACGCCCGGACCGACCCAGTATCTCTACGCCGCGGATGCGTTTCCCGGCAGGGTCTACAAGTTGTCGCTCGACGGCAAAGTGCTGGGATATCTCGGCAGCACGGGAAGGCAGCTGAAGGAGTTCGGCTGGATTCATGAGATCGCCTGCCCGTCGGAGAATACGATCTTCGTCGCCGAGATTCTGAACTGGCGCGTGCAGAAGCTGATACTGCATCCGGAGAGAACGGCGCCCGTGACTTCGGCCGCGAAATAATAGTCTGTGTATCTCGAAGACCTCCGTGTTGGTCAGCGCTTTACTTCAGGGACTTACCTGATGGAAGAAAGCGCGATCAAAGCGTTCGCGGCGCAGTTCGATCCGCAGCCGTTTCATCTTGATGAATCCGCCGGCCGGGCCAGCATCTTCGGAGGGCTGGCCGCCAGCGGCTGGCACACCGGCGCCGCGACCATGCGGCTTCTCGTCACCGGCGGCCTGCCTTTCGCCGGCGGTCTCATCGGCCTCGGCGGAGAGATCAGCTGGCCCCGGCCGACCCGGCCCGGCGATACCTTGCGCGTGGAAAGCGAGGTGATCGCAATCTCGCCTTCGCGTTCGAAGCCGAATCAGGGGGTCGTAACAGTGAGAAGCGTCACGCTCAATCAGAACGAAGAGGAAGTCCAGGTGCTTACTTCGAAGCTGCTGATGTACAAGCGGCCAAGCGGTCAGCTCTAACCGTGGCGTACGCTCTCAGCGTGCCGCGTCGGGACTCTCTCGACGCTTGTTGTTACTCCATGCTTGGTCTAACCGAACTGTAGCCGGTTGTTCGTTCCCAGGTTACTTTGCGCAGCCAAAGTCCTCGTGGGGATGCTCGTATTTGCCGAATTGGCGTTTGGGTTGGCCGCGGATTGGCTGCCCGCGGATTGATAGAATCGGGCGTGAGTGGACCAAATCGGCAAATACAAGCTCCAGGAAGAACTGGGACGAGGCGGATTTGGCACCGTTTATCGCGCCTGGGATCCCGAGATGCGCCGCAGCGTGGCCATCAAGGTGATCAATCTGCATGTCGGGAACGATCCGGCGACGCTCGCCCGCTTTCGCAGCGAAGCCGCCACCACAGCCAATCTGCATCACAGAAACATCGTCACCATCTACGACTCCGGCGAGCACAACGGCCAGCCGTGGTTCGCCATGCAATTCCTCGACGGAAGGACGCTGCGGAAAGCGATCGAGGACGCGCCCGCGCTCGAGCTGTGGGAGAAGGTAAACATCCTGCTGCAGATTGCCGAAGGCCTGCACTATGCCCACGAACGCGGCGTGGTGCATCGCGACATCAAGCCCGCCAACGTCATGCTGCTGGAGGGCGGCGGCGTTGGTGGCGGCGTTAAGGTTCTCGACTTTGGCATCGCCCGGCTGACGGACCCCGAAATAACGCAGCACATGACCGCGACCGGCGTGGTCCAGGGGACGTTCGGCTACCTCGCCCCGGAGCAGCTGGACGGAGGCAAAGGGGATCGCGCCAGCGATATTTTCTCCTTCGGGGTCGTCTGCTACGAAACGCTGACCGGCGTCCAGCCATTTCAGGCGAATAGTCTCGTTCACGCCGTCAATCTGATTGCAAACTTCGATCCGGCGCCGGTGAGCCGTTTTCTTCCCCGTTGCCCGCAGCGCCTGCAGGAGATCGTCCGCAAAGCCATTGCCAAGGATCCGGCGCGCCGCTATGGAACCTTGAGCGAACTCATTCTCGATCTGGCGCCCGTCGAGCTCTCGCTGCGCACGGCGCGCGCCACCGAGCTTGCGGGCGAGGCTGAAACGTTGTTGAAAAAAGGGAACCCCGCCGGCGCCTCGGCCTGCCTTGAACGCGCTCTTACGCTGGACCGGTTAAATGAGAAGGCGCAGGCCCTTCGGCGCCGATTGCCCGCCGCAAAGTCAATCGAAGACCAGGAAACCGCAACCATCCAGCAGCACATTGCGCCTCCCGCGCCGCCGCAAAAATCTCAGACCCGGCGAGCGGTGCTGATAGGCGCGCTGTTGGCCGCGCTGCTGGCCGCAGCCGGGTTGTTCTATTTGGAGAAGCCATCCCTGCGACCTTCCGCAACAGCACCGAGTCACATCGCGAAAACGCGGCCCGCCGCCGAACCGGAGAAACCGCGGGCGGATTCTCCGCCAATCGTCGCCCCTCCGCCAATCGTCGCGCCGCCGGTCGTGACTGAAACGCCCAGCCCCCCGGATGCGATTGCGAAGGCAATTCAATCCCGCGACTGGGCCGACGCTGCGTCGCGGGTCCGGCGATTCGAGCAATCAAATCCGGGCGACTCCCGGATCAAGGACTGGCGAAATCAGATCGCGAAAGGCAGAGCGCAGGATACCCGGATAGTCGATCTGCGTGTCGCCGTCGACGAAGCCATTCAGGCGAGGAACTGGGGAAAAGCGGACTCCGAGATCCGGAAATTGCTTCAGCTTGCGCCCGGGGATGCAGCGGCCCTCAGGGCGAGGCAGGCTGTTGAGGACGGTATCGTCGAAGACCAGGGCGTCGTCACGCGCCGCGACCGGGTCAAGAGCCTGCGCGCGACTTTCAAGGCGGACCTGCAGGCGAAACGGTGGAACGAAGCCGCACACGACATCGTGGAGCTTCAAACGCTGGCGCCGCGCGACGCCGAGGCCAGCAAGTGGACGGATGCTTTGGCCAAACAACGGGCCGCGGCGGCCGCGAAATGAGGGCGAACTGCTTCGCCACCTGACCGACGCCCTTGTGGCCTTTGGTCCTGCCGGAATTCTGCTCCTTTCCATCCTCGATTCCTCCGGCGTGCCGGTTGCGGGAGTCTTCGATGCATTCCTGATTCTGATCGCGGTGGAGCGCCCGTCGAGCGCCTGGCTGTGCGCCGGTCTGGCGGTCGCGGGGTCGTTGGTTGGCAACGTGATTCTCTTCTCGGCGTCCCATCGTGGCGGCAGGCGCTTTATGAGCAAAGCCGCGCCGGAAGGCCGTGCGGCGAAGTTCCGCGAATGGTTCAGGCGCTATGGAATGGTCACGGTTTTCGTGCCCGCCATGGTGCCGATTCCCATGCCGCTCAAGCTCTTCGTCATCAGCGCGGGCGTTATGGGGACGTCGATGACTGAGTTCGTCTCCGTGGTGCTGGTCGCGAGAGTGCTTCGCTATTTCGGGGAAGCGTGGCTCGGCGTGACTTTGGGGCGGGAATCCACGGCGTTTCTGAAAACGCACGCATGGATGTTCGCCGCCGGCGCAGTCGTGTTATTCGCGGCGCTCTACGGTTTCATTCTGGTGCGTGACCGCAGCCGCCGCAAGGCTGCCAGGTAAAGCCGCGTCGCTATACTCGAATTTCATGATCCGGGTTCGATTTGCCCCCTCGCCGACGGGCTATCTGCACATCGGCAGTGCGCGCACCTATCATCTTCAACTGGCTCTACGCCCGCCGCAACGGCGGCACGATGGTGCTGCGCATCGACGATACGGATCTGGAACGGAATACCGAAGAGTCGCTGCGCTCGATCTTCGATGGCCTCGCCTGGCTTGGCCTCGATTGGGACGAACAATACCGGCAGTCCGAGCGCCTGCCACTGCACAGAAGCCTCGCGAACGGGATCTTCGAACGCGGTCTCGCCTATCGCGATTTCACTCCCTTGGATGCGGGCGACGCGGAGAAAACGCACTCGGGCGGAGCGTGGCTCTGCAATCCCGGCATGCGCGAAATTTCGCGCGAAGAAAGCGACCGCCGGGCTTCGCTCGGAGAAAAATTCGTGCTGCGTTTCCGCGTTCCGCGTGACTCAAGCGAAGCCATCACATTCCACGACCTTGTCTATGGCGAGCAATCGAAGATGACCGCCGACATCGAAGACTTCGCGCTGCTGCGCAGCGATGGCGGCCCGACGTATCATCTGGCCTCCTGCGCCGACGACGCCGATCTGCGCATCAGCCACATCGTGCGCGGGCAGGATCATCTCACCAACACGTTCAAACACGTCCTGATTTTCCGCGCTGCGGGCCTGCAACCGCCGCAGTTCGCGCATCTGCCGCTGCTTGCTCGCGCCCGATGGCAGCAAGCTCTCGAAGCGCAAGCACGGACCGGTCGTCTCGGTCACGACTTATGGCGATGCGGGGTTTCTTCCGCAGGCGTTCATCAATTTCCTGTGCCTGCTCGGATGGTCGCCCAAAGACGACCGCGAGAAGATGACGCGCGAAGAACTGGTGCAGGCTTTCTCCTTCGAAGGCGTCAATCGCAGCAACGCGGTCGTCAACTTCACCGAAGAAGATCCCTTCGATCCCAAGGCTGTCTGGCTCAACGCCGAGCACATCCGCACGCTGCCGGTGGAAGAGCTTGCGGAGCGGCTGTTGCCGTTCGTGGACGAAGGCGGGTTGGCGCGCCGACCTGCAGAAAATGCGATGCATCACGCCGCTGATCCGCGAACGCATCCGGCTGCTGCGCGACGTGGTCACGCGTCGCCGATTTCTTCTTCGTCGACGAACTCGCGCCCTACGACAGCCGCGGAGCTGATTCCGAAAAAAGGCGATGCCGCCCTGGCGCTGCGGGTGCTCGAAAAAGCCGCGGAAGTGCTGTCGGCTGCCGAGTTCACGCACGATGGTCTCGAAGCCGCGTTGCGCGCCGCCGCGGAATCGCCTGGGCATCAAAGCCGGCCAGATGTTCGAGCCCATCCGCGTCGCCGTATGCGGACGCAAGACCGCGCCGCCGCTGTTCGGTACGCTCGAAGTCTTGGGCCGCGAAACCTGCCTCACGCGGATCGGCCAGGCCGCTCAAAAACTGAAATCGATATGAAACTCGAAGAGAACGCGGCCAAGGGGCCCGAAGCCGCGCCGCCGCGCACGAATTTCATTCGCGAGATCGTCCTCGACGATCTGAAAACGGACAAGTATGGCGGCCGCGTGCACACGCGCTTTCCTCCGGAGCCGAACGGCTATCTGCACATCGGGCACGCCAAATCCATCTGCCTGAACTTCGGGCTCGCGGCGGAATTCGGCGGCAAAACCAACCTCCGTTTCGACGACACCAATCCCGAAAAAGAAGAGCAGGAATACGTCGATTCCATCATGGACAACGTGCGCTGGCTGGGTTTCGACTGGGAAGACCGCATTTTTTACGCGTCCGACTATTTCGGCCAGCTCTACCAGTGGGCGCGGGAACTCGTTCGTCGCCGGCAAAGGCCTACGTCTGCGATCTTTCGGCCGAAGAGGTGCGCCAGTATCGCGGCACCCTGACCGAGCCCGGCAGGGAAAGCCCCTATCGCAACCGCTCCGTCGACGAAAATCTCGATCTTCTCGAGCGCATGCGCAAAGGCGAATTTCCCGATGGCTCGCGCACGCTGCGCGCGAAAATCGACATGGCTTCGCCCAATCTGAACATGCGCGATCCCGTGATGTACCGCATCCTTCACGCCGAGCATCACCGCACCGGCAACGAGTGGTGCATCTATCCGATGTACGACTTCGCGCACGGCCAGTCCGATTCGATCGAAGGCATCACGCATTCCATCTGCACGCTGGAATTCGAAGACCACCGGCCGCTCTACGACTGGTATATCGAGCAGCTGGGAATCCATCATCCGCAGCAGATCGAATTCGACCGCCTCAACATCACCTACACGCTGCTGAGCAAGCGCAAGCTGCTGCAACTGGTGCGAAAAAGGCCACGTGCGCGGCTGGGACGATCCGCGCATGCCCACGCTTTCCGGCATTCGCCGCCGCGGCTACACGCCCGAATCGATTCGCAATTTCTGCAATTCGCTCGGCGTATCGAAGACCAACGGCACCATCGAACTGCGTCTGCTCGAACACCACGTGCGCGAGGATCTGAACAAACGCGCGCCGCGCATGATGGCTGTCCTGCGGCCCGCTGCGCGTCGTGATCGATAACTATCCCGAAGGCCAGGTGGAAGAGCTGGAGGCGGTGAACAATCCCGAGGATGCCTCCGCCGGAACCCGCAAAGTGCCGTTTTCCCGCGTGCTCTACATCGAGCAGGACGATTTCCGCGAAGATCCGCCGAAGCAGTACTACCGCCTCTCGCCAGGCAAAGAAGTGCGCCTGCGCTGGGGCTATTTCATCACCTGCACGAGCGTTGTGAAAGACGAAAACGGCGAGGTGGTCGAGATCCACTGCACCTACGATCCGGCCACGCGCGGCGGCAACGCGCCCGACGGCCGCAAAGTGAAATCCACCATTCACTGGGTCTCCGCGGCGCACGCCGTGGATGCCGAAGTCCGCCTCTACGAAACTCTTTTCACGACGGAGAATCCCAACGAAACGCCGCGGGCGAAGAATTTACCGTCAACCTCAATCCCGCATCGCTCGAAATTCTGACGGACTGCAAACTGGAGCCGGCGCTCGCCAACGTCTCGCCGATGGAGCGTTTCCAGTTCGAGCGCCTGGGTTATTTCTGCGTGGACCCCGACACCGCCCCAGGCAAACCGGTGTTCAACCGAACCGTAGCCCTGAAAGACACCTGGGCCAAAATCGAAAAACGCGGGACGGACAATTGAACATCCTCGGAATCGGCGGAGTCCTCGGCGACGCGGCCGCCGCCATCATTCAGGACGGCCAGATCGCCGCGGCCATCGAAGAAGCGAAGCTGACGCGCCGTCCGCAGCCCGGGCGCCTGCCCGAAGCCGCCGTCGCCGCCTGCCTGCGCATCGCCGGAATCGCCCCCGGGGATGTCGACTACGTGGCGCTGGCCCGGCCTTTGCCGCCCGGCTCGGCGCTGCCGATCGCGCTGCGCATGTTCCCGAAAGCCCGAGTGGTCTCGATCGATCACCATGCCGCGCACGCCGCGGCGGCGTATCTGACCTCGCCCTTCGCAAGTGCGGCCGTGATCACGCTCGATCGCGAAGGCGACCTCCGCTGCGGCTGCAAATGGCGCGGCGAAGGGAACCGCCTCATCGCTCGAAGAAGAAATTCTCTATCCGGATTCGATCGGCGAACTCTACGGGCGCGTGACCGAACTGCTGGGCTTCCAGCGCCGCTCCGACGAACATCGCGTGCAGTGGCTTTCCGCCACCGGCGAGCCGCGCTATCGCGACGTCTTCGCGGCCATCGTCCGCGATCACGCGATCGACCAGTCGTATTTCGATTCCGGACGCCAGGGGCATGGCGGATTCGGCGTGAAGTTCTTCGAAGAGACCGGACTCGATGCGCGCGTCGCGACTCAAGCCGCGGCGAGCGCGCCGATATCGCCGCCAGCATGCAGAAGACGCTCGAAGATTACGTGATGCGCCTCGCGGGCGATGCCGAGAACGTCTGCCTCGGCGGCGGCGTCGCCTGGAACGCCCTGCTGGTTTCGGCGCTCGAAAACTCGGGCAAATTCAAAGGCGTCTTCGCGCAGCCGGCGGCCGGCAACGCGGGCACCGCGCTCGGCGCTGCGCTCAGCGTCTGGAACGAACTGCTCGGCGAAACGCGCAGAATCGATGGCGGCGGCTACTGCCTCGGCCCGTCTTTCAGCGCCGCCGAAATCAAGCAGGTGCTCGAAAACTGCAAGCTGCGCTTCAAAGTGCTGGCAACCACGCCGGAAATGATCGGCGCCGCGGTCGATCAGTTGAAAGAGAACCGCATCGTCGCCTGGATGCAGGGCCGCATGGAGTTCGGTCCGCGCGCGCTCGGCGACCGCAGCATTCTCGCCTCGCCGCAGGACCCTTATTCCACCGAAAACCTGAACACTTTCATCAAGCACCGGGAGCCGGTGCGGAAATTCGCGGCGTCTGTGCCGGCGGAACTGGCATCCGAATATTTCGAAGCCGGCGCCAACGCGCGCCATCTCGCCACCGTGAGCCGCGTTCGCGCGGCGCATCGCGAGCAGTTCCGCGGCGCGATTCTCGCCAACGATCTGGTCCGCGTGCACACCGTTTCGAAGGAAGACAATCCGCTCTACTGGCAGCTGCTCCACGCCTTCGGAGAGAAGACCGGCCTGCCGGTTCTCTACAACACTTCGTTCAATCTGTTTCGGCGAGCCGCTGGTCTGCACGCCGCGCGATGCGGTGCGCAGTTTCTACTCCTCCGGCATCGACGCGATGGTGGTGGGCAACTTCCTGCTGGAGAAGTAACCTTGAAAGCCGACGATTTCCGGCGCATCGCACTAAGTTTCGCGGGCGCTCACGAGAGTTCCCACATGGGTTCGCCCGATTTCCGCGTGGACAACCGAATCTTCGCCACGCTCGCGTCCCTTGCCCAGGGCTACGGCAACATCAAGCTCACGCCGGAACAGCAGGCTGCTTTCGTCGCGGAAATGCCCGAGGTCTTCCTGGCTATCCCAGGCGGATGGGGAAAGAGCGGCATGACCCATGTCCGCCTCGCCGCGGCCACCGAGGATGTTCTCACCGGAGCTCTCCACACTGCGTGGAAGTTACGGGTTGAGAGGAACATCAAGCCCGGTGGCCCAACGGCGAAAAAGACTGGTCCGGATTACCGGCGGAAGCGCGCACCAAAATAGGCGCGATGCGGAGCCCAGTACCCTGCACGCCAGACGCGATGCGGACCGGCGCCATACCAGTAACCCGCGACATAGGTGTATCCCGGACCCGGCATGGGCGGCGCAACGTAACCATAGGGGGCGACAGGCACACCAACCCCAATTCCAATCGCAACGCGGGGCGCAGCGAACACGCAGCTCGCCGCCAGTAAGAATCCTGCAATCAGCTTCGTTTTCATTTCTGTTTCCTCCTTACGCCAGCTAAGAAGGCAAGCTCCATGCCAAACTGCAAGCTATTGAAATACTTGGATTTTATGGGCGGAGTGACGCGGCCGCATCTGCTTTCGCGGTGGTATTCCACCACCAACACGCCTTGACTTTGTGCTGCATGCCCGGCAACCATATCTGAATATGGCCTTGCGCAAACTCTATGTTCTCGTTACCTTCGGCGCCGCCGCGCTGACTGCGGCTCCCTCGGCCCCTGAGTTTCATAAAGACATCGAGCCGCTGCTCCAGGCCCACTGCCAGACCTGCCACCGCGCGGGCGAAATCGGCCCCATGCCGCTGCTGACTTACGACGACACGCGCAAGTGGGCCAAGGCCATCAAGCAGGCCGTGCTCTCGCGCAAAATGCCACCCTGGTTCGCCGACAACAGCCTGCAGCACTACAGCAACGATGTAACGCTTTCACCAGCCGATATCGAAACCATCAGGAACTGGGTGGACGCCGGCGCTCCCGAAGGTGACCCGAAATTCGCCCCGGCCCCGCGCACCTTTGTCGATGGATGGAACATCGGCAAGCCCGACATGGTGGTCGAAATGCCCGCCGCCTACGAAATCCCGGCGCGCGGAACCGTCGAATACACCTATATCGTCATTCCGACCAATTTTAAACAGGATATGTGGGTGCAGGCCCTCGAAATCCGGCCTCGAGGACCGCGCCCGCGTGCACCACATCGTTCTCTACGAGCGCCAGGCCGATTCGAAGTGGCTCCGCGAGTACCCGCTGGGCGTGCCGTTTGTCCCGGCCCCGCGTGCGGGAAAGAAGCAGCGCTCGAGCGATGGCGACCGCACTGCGGAAGGATCGATTGCCGACGAATGGCTGGTGGGATATGCCCCCGGCACCCAGCCTTACGTCTTACCGGCGGGTACCGCGTTCCGCATCGCGGCCGGGTCCGATTTCGTCCTGCAGATTCACTACACCACCAACGGGACTCCCAGCTCGGACCGTTCCAAAATCGGCCTCGTCTTTGCCAAGACTCCGCCTGCCAAGCGGGCGTTTGTAGCTCAGGTCGCCGACGGCGATTTCGCCATTCCACCCGGCGCTCCGGATTATTCGGCGAAAGCTGAGGTCACGTTCGCCTCCGATGCTCAGGTGCTGTCGGTGGGGCCGCACATGCACCTCCGCGGGAAGGCCATGGATCTGAAGCGCGATCTATCCCACTGGCGAGTCGGAAACGCTCTTCAACGTTCCTAGATACGATTTCAACTGGCAGATTAGTTATTACTTTGCCAATCCGAAGCCGCTGCCTCGCGGCACGAAACTCGAAGTCACGGGCGTTTGGGACAACTCCGTCAACAACAAGTTCAATCCCGACCCGACGGCCGAGGTCAAGTGGGGCGATCAGAGTTGGGAGGAGATGCTGCTCGGATTAGCCCTGTTGCAGATCGATCCGAAGACCGATCTCGACAAGCTGTTTGCGTCGCCGCCAAAACGTGATCAACGGGCGGCGTTGACCCGCTAAAACAAGGGTTTATTTTCCATCGCCGGGATCGACCGAAGTGGCGCACGCTCTCCAGCGTGCCGTGTCGAGACTTTCTCGACACCGGTTTCTTCCCCGAGTGCGCGCGGCGTCGGCAAGAATGCCAACGCGGCACGCAAAGTGCGTGCGCCAACACACTTCACGCGACCTACCGGCTCAAGCCGGCAGGATGGGTTGCGACTGAAAGTCGTTTTAGTGAATGCTTGTGGACATTGTCTGGACAAACTTCGGCCGGTCCACGTGAAGGCTCATCACCCTCGAAGTGGTAACTGGGCGTTCGCCCTCAAGCAGAAATCTCAGTCGCATTCCGCGCCCGATCAGCCCAAGTTCGAAAATCCCTTCCTGATCGAACGAACCGTGTAAATGTGCCGTTACAGGCTCCGGGCAATACTCCGGATGACCGGATATCCGGATCAATTCCCTCCAAGGCATTCGATCTGGTAGTGGCGGCTTTTCGTCTCGACATCGATCAGAGATCCGCGCTCCAGGCTCTTGCACTCAACAAGTTCAGCAGTCGTCATACGAGCCTCCTGGTGTATGTGACGGCCTGTCGGGCGAATAAGATGCGGCTGTTTTGGCGCAGCCGCTCGTACGCCATGTCACAGAAACCGATCTTGCCCGACGCAAAATAGTTGCGGCGCTGTATTTAGAGTTGTAAAGTTTATATAAAGTCAGAAAACTTTGACACGATCACCGTGCCTGGAAAAGAGATTCAGGAGGAGAGATTTTATGACTTCCCGTCATCTGACGGCTGGAGCGATAACGTTAGGCATCGCCTTACTGATGCTGGCAGTGCCCGTCCGGGCCGAGTCGTTGTTTAACATCGGCAGCACTTTCACCGTTTCCGGTACCGACGTAACCAATTCAGCGACCTCGTTTTCGCAATCCGTGACCTTACAGAACGGCACAACCGCGATCGATGGCGGGGCGTTGAATCTGACGATTTCAATCGTGCCGGACGGATCGAGCGAATGGCTGGTGTTTGACTATCAGACCGCCAGCTCGGGCACGCCACTGGTGTCAAACACGGCCGATTCCTGGACAATGAACCAGACCGGAGTCGACGCTGCCGTGCCGACTGACTTCGATGGTTCCTTTGCAGAGTTTCTCGGTTCCGGCGGCAACGCGATAACACCCACCAGCAGCATCTTCCCCGGTTTCTCGGTCATGCCAAATCCGGTTCCGGGCGGTGCAGGGATCGGACTTGGCGCCCTCGGGTTCACCGATGACAACCCCGCCGGACCGTATTTCGATCTTGGGGCAAACATCGACCCCTTTGACTCCCTGGATAGCACCGGCGTCCCTTCCGCCGACGTGGAAGGTTGGGTGCAGGCGCTGGAGTTCGCTCCCGTAGCGACCCCCGAGCCCGCATCCCTGTCGCTGCTCCTGGCTGGGCTGGCCGGGTTTGCGCTCCGCCGTCGCAGCCGCCGCTGAGACCAGCCCCGCATCGTCTTGGCATCAGTTGCGGGATACTGGCAAAAGGAGAATCCGCGATGGCTGCCCGTCTCCTTTCAGCGCTTTTATTCGTTGTGATGGCGACCGCGTTCGGCCAGAATCCCGCTTCGGTGAAAGCGGGCGATCCCGCGCCCGAAATGGACTGGGGAAAAGTTGTGCGCGCCCCCGTGACGGCGAAGTATGCGCCGGGCCTGACCGGGCTGTATACGGTCCTGCAGTTCCTGCCGAACGTTACCGCAAACGCCCAGGCCATCGGCCGATGGAACGAAATGATCGCGAAGTTCGCCGATCGGCCCGTGCAGTTCGTCTGGATCGCCTCTGAGCCACGGTCCGCCGTCGAGCCATTCCTGCGGGACCATCCGATGCAGGGTTGGCTGCTGATCGACGAAACGTCTGCCATCGCGCGCGCTTACGGAGGCGAATTGGCCGACGATGTCATCGTCGACCCGTCAGGCCGGATTGCCGGATTCACCTCGTTTCTTCAGGCGGAGCAATTGACAGGCATCCTGGCCGGCAACGCGGTGGCGATTCCCCGCGGCGTCGGCGACGATCAGGTTTTAAAGCTGCTCGCGGACGGAAAAGTTCGTCTGGAGACCGAGCCCGAGCGATTCGAACCTCCGCGGTCTCCCGAAAAACCGGACATTCCGCCTTCGTACGAGGTCCACATTTCCGCTTCGACCACCAAAGGCACCAACGGATCAGCCGGACCGGACTTCTGGGTGCAGCGCGGCTTCGATCTGAAAACGATCGTTTCGGTGGCGTGGGAAAAAGATCCGAGCCGGGTGGTTCTTCCCCCGTCGCTGGATAACGACGACAGGTTCGATTTTGTCGTCGTCCTGCCCAAAGAAGAAGACGAAAAGACGATTCACCAGCTCGTGCAGCGCGCCATCGAAAAGCATTTCAAAGTTTCCGCTGCTGTCGAGAGCAAACCGGCCGAGGTTTACGTAATGACTGCGCTCAAGGGTAAGACACCGCCGGCAAAGACAGGCGACGACGGGCTCGGCGGCGGCATCGGTTTCACGAGTTCTTCCGGGTTCGAATTTTCACTGCCCGAAGGAACGCCCCAGACCCCGGAGGCGATCGAGCGGGCCATGAAGGAACTCCTGAAACATCCGGAAAACATCGGCATCTCCGATCTGTCCGCCGGGAACATGAATGCGGATGAATTCTGTCACTTTCTGGAACCGAGCCTGGGACGGCCGCTTGTTGACGAGACCGGCCTCGACGGTGTCTACGATTTCGAAGTGCACGGGAAAGCGAAGAATAACGCCGAATTCATTCAAATGCTGCGCGAGCAGATGGGCATCGTGCTGACGCCCGCGACAACAAATATCGAATTTGTGACCTTGCGGCCTCTTTAAAATAGATCTCAATGTTCACATACCAGGTATTTTGGCTCTGGTTTGCCGGGCTCGTTTTTCTTGCAGCCGGTTTGATCGCGGTCGGAAGAGACTTCGTCGCAGCCAGCGGCCTCGACAGGTGGATCCGGCTCGGACCGGTCTTTGTCGCCGCCCCGCTTGCAGTCTTCGCGGCGGAACATTTTGTGGCGGCAAAGACCATGGCGCAGATGGTCCCGGCTTGGCTGCCGGCGCGCCTGTTCTGGGCTTACTTCGTCGGCGGCGCATGGCTCGCGGCGGCCATCAGCCTGGTTGCGAAGAGGTTCGTGCGTTTGTCCGCAACGCTCCTGGGAGTGATGTTTCTGCTGATCGTTCTCACGATTCATCTGCCGAACGCCATTTCGGATCCGCGGGATCGGCTTGGCTGGATCGTTGTGCTGAGAGAAACAGCCTTCGCCGGCGGCGCGTGGGCCCTGGCCGGCGGGGGAAAGCGGAAATGGATGACCCTGTTTGGTCGTTTCTCACTGGCGATTGCCGTAATTTACTTCGGGCTCGACGAGGTGCTTCACCCGGCGCTTACGCCTGGCGTTCCGGATACCAAAATGACGCCGGCCTGGGTTCCGCTTCATGCGCTGTGGGGATACCCGGTTGGCGCTTTCCTGATAGCGGCGGGCGCGGCGCTGCTTCTGAACATCAGGCCGCGCACCGCCGCTGTCTCGATCGGTGTATTGATGACGCTTCTCACGGCGGCGCTTTTTCTGCCGATTCTGATCCTCACTGCTGATCCCTCACAGATGACGGAAGCGATCAACTTTGTCGCGGATACCCTGCTGTTCGGCGGCACCGCGCTGCTGGTGGCAGGCGCGCTGCCGGCGGATCGGAACACCAGCCGGATTTGAACCGCGCACCCCGCCTGGAAACGCGCGCGGGAGCGGTTTACTCCGCCCACGGGTTAAACACCGGCGTCTTTGCCTTGTCAAAATCGCTCCGGTCGCGCGTCACGACCGTTAGCCCGTGATGAAGCGCAGTCGCCGCGATGATCAGATCGGGCTGCGAGAAGGTGTGTCCGGTCTTCCGGCCTTCCTCGAGCAGAACCCTCCATCTGAACATGATGTCTTCAGTAACCGGCAGAACCCGCTGTTCAAACATGGGGCGTATAGTTGCCGTTAGCCGGTTATCCAGCTCCTCGCGGCGCGCGCTGTCCTCGCTCAACAGCTCGATGCCAAAGCGAAGCTCCGCCAGAGTCACCGCGCTGACGAAAAGCTCATCAGCGGATTACCGGCAATAAACGACAGTACCTTCGGCTCTGGCCTCAACCGCCGAATTTCGGAAAGGATGTTCGTATCGAGAAGCCACGCCATCAGAGCACAACATCACGCACGGTGGCCAGGTGCACCTTAGCCGGCTCGATATCGAGTTCCCGGTAAGGCGAAGCTTGCAGGGCTGCAATGAGGTCGGCTCCCGTCCGTTTGTCGCGCGACGCCTCGGAGGGCGCCCCGACCGTTGGCGAGGTTTTCAACGCCTGCAAAAGAGCGTCCTCGACGTCATGGAACCCGCCGCTTCTCATGCGCTGCATGATGAGGGCTTCCAGTTCCGGTCTGCGAATTTCAATGGTCATGGACGGGTTCCTTCTCTCAGCTTATCGCTGATTGTACGCCGCTTCGGGGCGTTGCCCCTATCTTGGTGCCAAAGGGGCCCGCTGGGGCCGCCTTCGAATACAGTGATGACCGCCGTGCAGCAACCGGCTGAGTTAATCTG
The DNA here is from genome assembly GCA_963764845.1 of Terriglobia bacterium. Lineage (GTDB taxonomy): Bacteria > Acidobacteriota > Terriglobia > Bryobacterales > Bryobacteraceae > BOG-234. The sequence goes on from CAVXUE010000006.1 coordinate 1,143,877, forward strand.
GGCCGAAACGATTCGCGGCCCTCGAAGCCGCCGAGTCATCGCTGAATGGAACCCTGCGATCCAGGCTTCGTCTTGCGGACGATTGATGAGGCGCTATCACCGGTCATCCCCGGCTTTCTGGATGGCGGCAAAACCCGCGACGTAATCGAAGCACTGGAAATTGAACGGGGTCAGTAAAGAGGGCAGGGAAGCGCCGCGATTTCTTTCAGCGCCAGTCCTGCGCCCCGTGCCAGATGTACAGGATTTCGACGATTTCTTCGGTGTAACGATAGACAACGACGTAAGGCGGGCTGGCGAGTTCGCGGGTTCCCTTCACCTCTCCGGGTCGGCCAAGGCCGGGGAAGGTTGCCAGTTGTTCAATGCGGTCGATAACCGCCTGCGCGACATTCCGGGCAGCGGTTGGATTGTCTTGCTGGATGTGTTTAACGGCGGCTTCAAGTTGGTCCGAGGCTTCCAGCGTCCACCGAATGAGCCTCACGAATGAAACAGCCGGTCGATGCGACCAAGCACGTCTTTGTGCTCTACAAACTCGCCCCGGTCGGCTTGCTGCGATGCCCTTTTGCACACCAGCGATAAAGCGGGCCTGATTTTCGAGCATGCGGGCAACAGTGTCTTTCACCAGCTGCTCGGCATCCTTGCCATTAGCAGAGGCCACTTGTTGGAGCCGCGTTTCGACGTCGGGCGGAGAAATGTACTTCCATGCCCTTCAAGGTACGCGAAAACCGGCAACGTGGCAACACGGGAACAAGATGTTCATGCCCGAGAATCCGAAATGAATTCCTTGAAATCCATAAAACAACATGGGATCTAAGTCGTTTACAATCTGCGACTTTGAAGCCAGGCTTGGCCCGCAGGCACCGCAGTGCCCGGCGCTGGTTCGCCGGTCACGAGCCGGTCCGCCATTCATTTCATTGAATCAAAAGCACTTAGCCGCACCCAGCCTCAACACCTCCTGTTGGCCATGTCATAGTGGAATCGCAAACAAACCGCGTCATGACGAACCAAAATCAAACCGGGCGAGGCACGTGTGCCCATTTCTGCGCCTTGCCTCGGAGCGCCGGGCATTTCTATGAAAATAAAATACTTGGAGAGTTATCGGGTTCGTTTGGCAGAATCGTTTTTCGGCGGAAACTGAACCCGTCAGGTTCGTTTGGCAAAACCGCTCTCCGCCGGAAACCGAGCCAGTCGGGTTCGTTTGGCAAAATCGCTTTTCGCCGCAAACCGAACCAGTCAGGTTCGTTTGGCAAAATCGCTCTCCGCCCGAATTTGAACCGCGCCCACCCGCTTGCTACACTATCGCTTTATGTCAGTCCTCTCCGCCGCCCGGCGCATCACCACCATCATCGGGCGATCAGTGTGCGGCGGGTCCTGGCTTAAACCGATTTTGTAAGTCAAACGAAAGGATGCCCGCCGCGGTACCGGCGGGCTTTTTTATTGCGCCCGTCCGGTCGCGTCGGGCAGGCGAGCAAAAAGCAGCGAATCAAAATGAGTCTCGATTACAGCAAACTCGACGGCCTGATCCCGGCCGTCATTCAGGACGCGGCCTCGCAGCCGCGTCCTCATGGTCGGCTTCATGAACCCCGAAGCCTTCCGAAAAACCTGCGACACCGGCTTCGTCACCTTTTACAGCCGCTCGCGAAACAAGCTGTGGATGAAAGGCGAAAGCTCCGGCCACCGCCTCGTCGTCAAGGAAATCTCCACCGACTGCGACGACGACACGCTCCTCATCAAAGTCGAATCGCTCGGCCCCGGCGTCTGCCACAACGGCTACGAAAGCTGCTTTTACAGGAAGCTCGATGGCGAGCGACTGGGTCGAAAGCGAAGCCGCGCACCTACGATCCCGCTGCCGTTTACGGGAGCAAATCGTGAAACTGAAACTCGGCATTCCCAAAGGCAGCCTCGAAAACGCCACGGTCGACCTCTTCCGCCGCGCCGGCTTCAACATCACCACCAGTTCGCGCTCTTACTTCCCCGCCATTGACGATCCCGACATGGAGTGCATGCTCATCCGCGCGCAGGAAATGGCGCGCTACGTCGAAGACGGCATTCTCGACGCCGGGCTCACCGGTCTCGACTGGGTCGAAGAAGTCGGCGCCGACGTTCACGCCGTCGCCGATCTCATCTACGCCAAGCAGAGTTTCGGCAAAGTGCGCTGGGTGCTCGCCGTGCCGGAATCCAGCGCCTTCCACAGCGTCAAGGACCTCCAGGGCAAGATCATCGCCACCGAACTGGTCGCCACCACCAAACGCTATCTCGAGCGCAACGGCGTCACCGCGAAAGTCGAATTCAGCTGGGGCGCCACCGAAGTCAAGCCGCCCGTGCTGGCCGACGCCATCGTCGAGGTCACCGAAACGGGTTCGTCTTTGCGCGCCAACAAACTGCGCATCGTCGAGACCATTCTCGAATCGAACACGCAGTTGATCGCGAACAAAACCTCCTGGGCCGATGCCTGGAAGCGCCAGAAGCTGGAGGACCTGAAGCTGCTTGCTCGACGGCGCGATCGCCGCGCTGGGCAAAGTCGGCCTGATGCTGAACGTGCACAAGGACAACCTCGAAGCGCGTGCTGCAGTGTGCTGCCCGCGCTGAAGCGCCCCACAGTATCGCACCTGAGCGACGGCGAATGGCTGGCGGTCAACACCATCCTCGACGAATCGACGGTGCGCACCATCATCCCGCGCCTCAAGCAGGCCGGCGCCGAAGGCATCGTCGAATACCCGCTGAACAAGATAGTGATGTAGCGCCGATAATAAACATGATCCGAATCCTCGAATCGAAAGACATGGGCCGCCTCCTCGCCCGGCGCGCGGCGCGCCTCACCGAAGCCGAAGAGATCGTACGCCCGATCCTCGAAACCGTGCGCAAGCGAGGCGATAAGGGTTTACTGGAACTGCGCGCGGAAATTCGACAACCTCGAACGCAAATCGGTGCGCGTGCCAGCCAAGGAACTCGCGGACGCGGCCGCGACGCCTGACGCCCGAATTCCGCTCGGCCGTCGAAGTCGCCGCGCACAACGTCCGCCGCTATCGCCGAAACGCCAAATCCCCGCCGAATACACCGGATCCTTCCGCCCGGGCCTGCGTCTGGGTCAGATCGTGCGGCCTCTGGACACCGTGGGCTGCTACATCCCCGCCGGCCGCTATCCGCTCCCTTCCACGCTGATCATGACCGCCGTGCCCGCGCAGGTGGCGGGCGTGAAGAACATCTGCGTAGCCTGCCCCAAGGCTGTCGACGAGGTTTACGGAACCGCGCACATCCTCGGCATCGACCAGGTCTTCCAGATGGGCGGCGCGCAGGCCATCGCGGCTTTTGCTTACGGAACCAAAACCGTCCCGCGCGCCGATCGCATCGTAGGTCCCGGAAACATCTACGTAGCCGCGGCGAAGAAGTTGCTCGCGGGAGATGTCGGCATCGATTTCGTCGCCGGTCCCACCGAGATCCTCATCATCGCCACCGAGGGCGATCCCAGGTTCCTCGCCGCCGACATGCTCGCCCAGGCCGAGCACGACACCGATGCCAGCGCCATCCTCCTCACAACGTCCATGTCGTCTCGCCGCGGAGGTAGCGAAAGAAGTCGAACGCCAGCTGACGACGCTGCCCACCGCTGCCGTCGCCCGCAAGGCGATCGAGAAGAACAGCGCGATCGTTATCGTTCGCTCGCTCGACGAAGCCGCGGAACTCTCGAATGCGTTCGCGCCCGAACACCTGAGCATCCATCACGATCGAACTGCTTCCGAAGATTCGCCACGCGGGAAGTATCTTCCTCGGGCCTTACAGCCCCGAAGCCGCCGGCGATTACGCCACCGGACCGAATCACGTACTGCCCACCAGCGGCGCGGCGCGCCTGCGCGGAGGCCTGTCCGCCGCCGACTACGTCAAAGTGATCTCAACCCAGCAGCTCGATTCCCGGGCGCTCGCCAACCTTGCCCCGGCGATCACCACGCTCGCCCGCGCCGAAGGACTCGAAGCGCACGCCCGATCGGTGGAGGTTCGCCTTGCCTAATTAGTCCGCGCAAAGCCGTGCTCGACATGGCGCCCTACTCGCCGCCGAGCGGCGGACGCGCAGGAAAACTGCGCCTCGACTTCAACGAGAACACGGTCGGCTGTTCGCCGCGCGTCATCGAGTTCCTGCGATCGAAACTCTGCGAACAGCAACTCAGCATCTATCCCGAATACACCGCGGCGAAGCCCGCTCTCGCGGCGTTCTTCAAGGTCGCGCCGGACGAATTGCTTCTCACCAACGGCACGGACGAAGCCATCCAGGTTCTGGTCAACACTTATATCGATGACGACGCCGAAGTGATCATCTGCGCGCCGTCTTATGCGATGTATCGGTTCTACTCCGAACTGGCGGGCGCGAAGATCAAAGAAATCGATTACCAGCCGCCGGCGCTCGCATTTCCGCTGGATGAATTGCTGCGGTCGATCACTCCGGCACACGCGCGCGATCCTGATCTCGAACCCCAACAATCCGACCGGTACCGCAATCGGCCTGTCGGCGATCAAACAGATTCTGGAGCGCGCCCCGCAAGCCGCCGTCCTGATCGACGAAGCCTACTACGAATTCTGCGGCGTAACCGCCCTGCCGCTGATCGCACGATTATCCCGAACCTCTTCGTCAGCCGCACTTTCTCCAAGGTCTACGGGATGGCCGCGATGCGCATCGGCTGCCTGTTTTCGCAAGCCGCCAACATCGCGCTACCTGCACAAATCCCAATCGCCCTACAGCGTGAACATGCTGGCGGCGCTGGCTGCCGAAGCCGCGGTTCAGGATACGGAGTTCGTCGCAAACTACGTTCAGGAAGCCCTCGCGGCGCGTGAGCTCCTGCGCGCCGGGCTCGAAAAACTCGGCATCGATCACGCCCCCAGTTCCGCGAATTTCATCCTGGGATACTTCGGCGACCGCGCGATCGAAGTGCGCGACGCCCTGCGCGACAAAGCGATCCTCGTGCGCGACCGCAGCTATGAAATTCCCGGCGGCGTGCGCATCACCGCCGGGACACGCGAACAGGCGCAGCGCGTCCTCGATGAACTGGAGCGAATCTGGTGAAGGACCTCCTCATATTCGACATGGATGGCGTGCTCGTCGACGTCACCGAGTCCTATCGCGCCACCATCCAGGCGACTGTAAAGCACTTCACCGGCTACGAGCCCACGCGCGAAGAGATCCAGGACTGGAAGAATCGCGGCGGCTGGAATGACGACTGGAAACTCTCCACGCGGATGATCCACGAACAGGGCCAGACCACGCCCTACGACGAAGTGGTCGATCACTTCCAGAAGCTCTTTCACGGCGATGGACAACGGCTGATTCTCCGCGAACAATGGCTTGCTGCGGATGGTCTTTTCGACCGGCTCGGCGAGCACCATCATCTCGCTGTTTTCACAGGCCGCCTGCGCTGGGAAGCGAACATGACTCTGAACCGCTTCCTGCCCGGACCGATTCGATCCCGTCATCGGAGCGGACGACGTGGCGCGATACAAAGCCCGATCCCGAGGGCATCCACAAGATCTGCGCGTCGATCGAACACGGAAAATGCTGGTACATCGGCGACACGGTCGATGACGCCCGCGCATCCAGCGCCGCGCGCGTTCCTTTCATCGGCATCGCCGCGAAAGCGAATCCGCGCTACGACGAACTGGTCCGCTTGCTTCGCGCCGAAGGCGCGGTCGCGGTGCTCGACGACATCAACTCACTGGAGGCTGCCATTGCTAAGCCCAGGAACGCTCCGCTAAGCTGCAGCGCGACACCAAAGAAACGCAGATCGGCGGCGAGCTGCGCATCGAAGGCCACGGCAAATACGAAATCTCCACCGGCATCCGCTTCCTCGACCACATGCTGGAGCTGTTCACGAAGCATGGCGGCTTCGATCTGAAGCTCACCGCCAAAGGCGATCTCGACGTCGACCAGCACCACACCGTCGAAGACACCGGCATCGTGATCGGCCAGTTGTTCGCCAAGGCGCTCGGCGATCGCAAAGGCATCAATCGCGCCGGCTATTTCGTGCTGCCGATGGATGAAACCCTCGCCGTGGTCGCGGTCGATCTCGGCGGACGCCCCGCGCTCGTTTATAAGGACCGCGTCAAAGTCCGGCTCGTCGGCGATCTGCAGACCGAACTGATGGAAGACTTCTTCGGCGGCTTCGTCCACCACGCCGGAGCCAACCTCCACGCCAAAGTTCTCTACGGCCGCTCGAATCACCACAAGATCGAAGCCATCTTCAAATGCTGGGCGCGCGCCATGCGCTACGCCTGCTCGATGGACGAGCAGCTCAAAGACCAGCTGCCGTCCACGAAGGGTCTGCTGTGATCGCGATCTTCGACTACGGCGCAGGCAATCTGCGCTCGGTGCAAAACACGCTCGATGAAATCGGCGCGACTTACGAACTGGTGCGCGACGCCGCCGGCCTCGAACGCGCCTCGAAGATCGTGCTGCCCGGCGTCGGCCACTTCGGACAGATGCTGCGCGCTCTGGATGAAATGAACGTCCGCAACACCTTCGTCGACCGCATCAAGGCAGGCGTGCCGTTTCTCGGCATCTGCCTCGGCCTGCAGGGCCTCTTCGAAAGCAGCGAAGAAGCGCCCGGACAGCGCGGCCTCGGTATCTTTCCCGGCCAGGTCAAGCGCTTCGACATCTCGGCGCGCGTCCCGCATATGGGCTGGAACCAGCTCGATGCCGTCCGGCCATCCCGATTGCTCGCCGGCCTGCCGCGAGCAGCCCTACGTCTACTTCGCCCACAGCTACTACGTGCCGGTAGTCGAACAAACCGCCGCCACCTGCACTTACACATTGCCTTACACAGCGGTACTCGAATCGGGCAACGTATTCGGCGTGCAGTGTCATCCCGAGAAATCCGGGCCGCTCGGCCTCGCCATCGTCCGCAACTTCATGGAGCTCTGAATGCTGGCCAAACGAATCATTCCCTGTCTCGATGTCACGGCCGGCCGCGTCGTCAAAGGCGTCAATTTCGTGAACCTGCGCGACGCGGGCGATCCCGTGGAACTCGCCGATCGCTATAACCAGCAGGGCGCGGACGAACTCGTCTTCCTCGATATCACCGCCTCGAGCGATGCCCGCGCCATCATGGCGGACGTCGTCGCGAAGACCGCGCGCAAGGTTTTCATCCCGCTCGCGGTCGGCGGCGGTATCCGGTCGATCGCCGACGCCCGGCAGATCCTCATGTCAGGCGCCGACAAAGTCTCGGTGAACACAGCCGCGGTCAGACGGCCGGAACTGATCTCGGAACTCAGCCTCGAATTCGGCGCGCAGGCGGTCATTCTGGCGATCGACGCCCGACGCCACGGCACCGGCAAATGGCACGTCTACACACGCGGGGGCCGCGACGATGAAGGCATCGACGCCGTCGAATGGGCCGCGCGCGGCGAAGAACTCGGCGCGGGCGAAATCCTGCTCACCTCGATGGACACCGACGGCGTGCAAACCGGCTTCGATTGCGCTCTGACCCGAACCGTATCGCGCGCCACGCACATTCCGATCATCGCGTCCGGCGGCGCAGGCAAGCCCGAGCACTTCGCCCAGGTTCTTACCGAAGGCGAGGCCGATGCGGCGCTCGCCGCATCGGTCTTTCACTACGGCACTTACACGGTCGACGATCTGAAAGAATGCCTCGACCGCGCAGGAATTCCGGTGAGGAAAACGCAGTGATCATTCCGTGTATCGATCTGATGGACGGCAAGGTCGTTCAGCTCGTGCAGGGGCGCGAGAAAGCGCTCGAAGGCGACAGCCCGGAAGAAATGCTGCGACGCTTCGCCGCGTTCCCGCAGATTCAGGTCATCGATCTCGATGCCGCGATGGGCCGCGGCGCGAACGACGGTCTGGTGGAAGATGCTCGCGTCGAAAGCCGTGACTCGCGTCGGCGGCGGCGTCCGCACTGTCGAGCGCGCGCGGAAACTGCTCGTCGCGCAGGGCGCGTTCCGCGTGATCGTGGGAACGTCGGCGTTCAGCGCGGACGGCCCCGATCACGCATTCCTGAAGGCTCTCGTCGATGCCATCGGCCGCGACCGCATCGTGCTGGCGCTCGATTCGAAAGGCGGGCGCATCGTCGTCAAAGGCTGGCAGGAAGCGACGACATTCACCGCCGAAGAAGTGATCCGGCAGCTTGAGCCTTACTGCTCCGGCTTCCTCTGCACCTACGTGGATAAAGAAGGCATGATGCAGGGCACCGACCTCGACTGGTTCCGCCGCCTGCGCGACCGCAACCGATCTCGAGATCACCGCCGCCGGAGGCATCACCACCATCGAGGACATTCGCGCGCTCGATCGGATGCGGATCCATGCCGCGGTCGGCATGGCGATCTACACCGGCCGCCTCGATCTCAGCGAGTTGGCGGCGCTTTGACTCCCGTCACTGGCGAAGCGGTAGAATTTGGTGTGAGTCTTTGGAAATCAGCTGTCGGTAAAGTTATGTCGCTTGAAGAAGGCGACATCACGCTCGTCGAAGCCGACGCAATCGTAAACGCTGCGAATTCGCGGCTTTCGGGCGGCGCCGGCGTGGATGGAGCGATTCATCGCGCGGCCGGATCGAGTGTCATGACCGAACTGGATGGCATTCGGGCGAAGATGGGCAAATGCGCTCCAGGCGAAGCTGTTGTGACCAAAGCCGGAAGGTTGAAGGCGCAATTCATCTTTCATGCGGTCGGTCCGGTTTACCGGGGCGGGGAAGAGGGCGAGGCGGACGAACTTGCGTCCTGCTATCGAGAGTGCCTGCAGCTGGCCGCGGAGCGGGACCTCAAATCAATCGCTTTCCCGGCCATCAGCACCGGCGTCTACGGCTATCCCATGGGCGAGGCGGCGACCATCGCCGTGCGTGAGATCCGCAGTTTCCTCAACCAGCCGAGCTCGGTTCAGGAAGTGCGCGTGGTGCTTCTCGGGGGAGAATCGCTGCAGACGTTCCAGGACGCGTTGAAGCAGTAGCGCATTCGCATGATCGAATTCACCGTGCCTCACCTCACGGCGCCCGACAGCAGCATCATCGGCGTAATCGAAGAAGGGCCGGGATCGTTGCGCTGCGCTGGTATTGCGAGGCTCGGGCCAGGCGATCCGGTTCCGGATGCCCCCGGGAATTTCATCCTCGACCACACGCTTTCGCGCGCCGATGCGATTACCAAATCGAAAGCCGTGGCGCGCATGCTCGATCTTCGCCGCGCGGGCGCGACCATCGCCCTGATCTCTCACGAGGAAGCGCTGCTGGAGAGCTGCGCGGACGAAATCTGGTGGATTCGCAACGGCGAACCCGTCGCGCGCGGCGATCCGGCGGAGGTTCTGGCCGAATACCGTCGCTATGTTTGCGCGAAGCTGCGCGAGGCCGGGGAGGGCCAGGTCGCGCGTCTGGCTCCAACCATGCGCACGGGCGATGGCAGGGTTGTGCTCGAAAAGGTGGAATTGCTGAGCGAGAGCGGAGTGCCTTCGACGGTTTTCCGCAATGGCGAGGAGGTCGCGATCCGCGTCGTCGTGCGCTTCATGAACCGCGTGGAGGATCCGGTGGTCGGCATCATGATCCGCACGCGCATCGGGTTGAATGTCTACGGCACGAATACGGAACTCGAAAAACTGCAACTGGGACCCGTGGAAGCGGGCAGCATCGTGCGCGTGACCTACAGCTTCGTGTGTACTCTCTGCCCCGCCGAATATACGGTCACCGCCGCGTCGCACGATCCGGACGGGCTCTGGCACGACTGGATGGAAGATGCGGTTGGATTCACGGTTTGCGATACCCGCTACACCGCCGGAGTCGCCAACTTGAAAGCGAATGTTACGTATGAGCTGGAAGCGGAGACTGGCGCTTACGGCCAGTCCGCCAGCACGTAGGCAAGCACCGCCATCGCGGCCGTGCAACGCCGGAATTCGTCGGGCACAATCTTGTCGAACGTGTCGGCCTGGCTGTGGTGGTAATCGAAATAATGCGTTCCCACGGTGCGCAAACCGAATGCGGGAACACCGTCGGCGAGCAGAGGCTCGACATCGGCCTCGCTTTCACCCGGCGCCATTTTCCCCGCGTCAATGCGCTTCAGCAGATCGCCAACCACCGCGGCTCGATCGCGTAAACCGTTCCCGGTGAGATCGAAGCCGACCGGCTTCTCCGCGCCGCCATCCATCTCGATCGCCGCTACGTGCTTCCCCGGCTGCGTCTTCGCCCAGTTGCGGTAGGCGACGCCGCCGCGTCCGCCGTTCTCCTCATTCGTCCAGAAAACAACACGGATCGTGCGCCGCGGCCCCAGCCCGAGCTTCTTCATCAGCGCTATGGCTTCGAGCGCGGCGATCGCGCCGCCGCCGTCATCGTGTGCGCCCTGGCCCACATCCCAGGAGTCTATATGGCCGCCGATAACGACAACTTCATCGGGTTTTTCGCGGCCCGTGAGCTCGCCCATCACATCCGCCGAATCGGCGTCGGGCTCGAGATGCGCCTCCATCGATAAGTGCACGCGGACCTTCACGCCCATCTGCGTAAGGCGGTGGATCCAGATCGCATCTTCGACGGACACCGCGGCGGCGGGGATCTTCGGGTCGGCGCGCGGGTATTCGAGAGCGCCGGTATGGGGATCGCGCAGGCTGCGGGGCGTAACTGAGCGGACCAGCGCGGCGACGGCTCCCAGACGCGCGGCGCGCGCCGCGCCGTTCACGCGGTATTTGACGGTTTCGCCGTATGTGACGAAGGGCGCGTCGTAGAGCACGATCTTTCCCTCCACGCCCTGTTTGCCGAGCTTTTCCAGCTCATCGAATGTGGAAACCGCAACTACGTCGGCCGTGATGCCTTCGGGCGGCGTAGCCACGCTGCCACCCAGGCCGAGCATGTAAAGGGGCTGGGCAAGAGGCTCCAGCATTTCCGCCGATTCGCGGCCGCGCACCCAGTGCGGCACCTTCACCGGAATGGCGCGAACGTTCGCCAGTCCGGCGTTTTTCATCTCATCGGTGGACCATGCGATGGCTTTCTCGAGAGACTGCGAGCCGCTCAGGCGATTGCCGATCCGGTAGCAGAGATATTCGAGGCGTTTCAATCCGGCGTCGTCCGCGAGCGCGGCGTCGATCAGTTTGTTGGCGGTCCCGCGATAGTCATTCGCTGTGGCGGCGAGCGCTGGAATCGCAGTCAGCAGCAGGATAGGGAGCCTCATTTATCTATTATGCAGAGCTTCGAGTTCTTCCAGTGTGCGCGGCCAATCCGACCCCAGCAGGCGTGAAAGCCCCCGATCGGCGAGCACCTTGCCGCCGGTCTGGCATTTGGCGCAGTAGTTTGTTTCGTTATCGGCGTAGCGGATGCGAAGGACCTTCTCGCCGCAGATCGGGCATGGTTCGCCATAACGCCCGTGGACCGCCATGTCTTTTCGGAAGGCGGTGACCTTTTCCGGGAACGCGCCATTCGCTTCGGCTTCGAGGCGCGTGACCCAGAGTTCGAGTGTGTTCCGGGTGGCCTCGAACAGCCGGTCCCATTCGTGCGGTTTGAGTTTCTGCGTCTGCGCGAGCGGCGAGAGTTGCGCGGCGTGCAGGATTTCATCCGAATACGCGTTGCCGATTCCACTCACGAAGCGCGGGTCGGTGAGGGCGCGCTTCAGGGTGTGATTCTCGGTGGTGAGGGCGGTGCGGAAGGTATCGAGGCCGGCGTTGAGAACGTCGATTCCGCCGGGGTCGATGGAGCGCAGGCCCTCTTCGCCTCGCAGGATGTGCAGCGATGCGCGGCGTTTCGAGCCCGCTTCGGTAAGCGTCAGAGTGCCATCGGCGAAATCGAAGGCGGCCAGGTTCTGGCGTCCGGCGAGTTTGACTTTCGGCGGACGCCAGTGCAGTCTTCCCGCGATCATCAGGTGCAGCACCAGCCAGACGTCGTCTTCGACTCCGATTGCGATCCGTTTGCCGATGCGCCGGATTTCGCGGACTTTGCGGCCTTCCACCTCGGCGACCGTTGGCTGCGTGGTTCTGAGCAGGAAGGGGTTTGCGATGCGGACGCGTTCGAGCGTTTGGCCGAGAATCCGCGGCTCGAGCGCGTGCGTATAAGCGAGAATGTCCGGCAGTTCCGGCACTCTCGTATTATCGTCAGGCGGAAACGGTCGGGACGGGATGCGGTCTGGGCCGGAAGATGACGATCGCTACGGCCATCAGAAACCCGGCAACCAAGCCGAAGAAGGCGAACACGATGCGGTTTGGCTCGACGGGATTGACGGGAAGGCCTGGCGGATCGAGAACGTCTATGTTGACTCTGCCGGGCGCGAACCTGTCGAACGGTTCCGCTTGCGGCGCCGGCGCTGACGGCGAAATGCCGAGGCGTTTTTCGAGGACTGCGATTCTGGCTTCCAATCCATCGACCTTGTCACGGGATCGTTGGCGCTTCAGGTCCTGCTCGTTTCTCTGGCGCTGAAGGTTCATCTCCCAAAACCTGGTGATGAAAGTCTGCACGGTGTCGCGCGCTTTCACCGGATCGCGGTAGGCGAAACTGATATCGAATGCGGCGCCGGTCCCGACCGGTCTGAGCCGGAGATCCTGGTTGCGCATCCTTTCGATGACATCCTCCAGGGGCTTACCTCGGCGTTCGCTTTGATAAAGATCAAGGCGCGGGTCCTGGATGATGCAGGTCGGCGTGACGAGGTACGAGACCCCGAAGCCGGCCAGAAGGCCCGTGATCGACAACAGCAGAGCCAGTTTTGGAAACGATGGCATGGTGAGCTGCATTTTTGTTGCCCCTTTCACGAGATCGAAGGCGCCGGAGAACGTTGGCGGGCTGTCATCCCTACGCGGTCTGTGCGGGAAACGGGATTGCGGTCCGGGGCCTGCGGAAGATCGCGATCACGGCCGCCAGAAAAAGGCCGCCGCCGAAGCCGAAGGAGGCGAAGATCGTACGGTTCGGCTTAGCGGGATTTACAGGAAGGCTCGGTGGATCGAGCACGTCCAGGTTGATCCCGGAAATGCGGACAAACTGATCCGATGGTTCGGGCGCGGATGGCGGAATACCGAGGCGTCTTTCAAGCACCGCGATTCTTGCTTCCATTCCGGCGATCTGATCGCGGGAGCCCAGGCGAATTACATTGGCCTCCGTTCGCTCGCGCACGAGGTTCGCCTGCTGGAACCGGGTGAGGAGCGTCTGCACGGTATCGTGGGCCTTTGTCGGATCGCGGTAAGCGAAGCTGATCGTGAATGCGGAGCCGGTGCCCATCGAAGTGATTCGAATGTCCCTGGTGCGCATGGTTTCGATGACATCTTCGAGCGGCTCGCGGGAGCGTTCGCTTTGGTAAAGATCAAGGCGCGGGTCCATCATGATCCTCGAAAGAGACGTCCGGCTCAGGATCTGCTGCTCCAGCTCCACGAGAGCCTGGGTCAGCTCCGCTGGCGTGGAACCGGGCTTCGAGCTCAGCATCAGCGTCGCCTGGGAGATATACGTCGGCGGGACGAGAAACGAAACGCCAAGGCCAGCGAGCAGGCCGGCGATCGACAACAAGAGAGCCAGTTTCGGAAACGACGGTAGGGTGAGCTGCATTTTCGTTGCTCCTTTCACGAGGTCGAAGACGCCTGAAAATGTCAGCGGGCTGTCTTCGAGCAGGGTTTCGAACTCTTCGCCATAACGCGCGCGCCAGTTCGCGGGATAGAGCCGGATGAGGAATCGTGCGGCGCCTCTCATGCGTGTCGCATCCTCGAAACGATCCTTGACAGGCCGATCTTTACGATTTGCTGCAACGACGAAAGCTCGGCCTGAAGGTGATTCCGGCCGGCGGGAGTAATGGTGTACGGCTGACGGCGGGTTCGGGCGCCGGTGGGGCGAATCCAGCCCTCCAATTCGAGGCGGGTGATGGCGCCGTAGAGGGTACCGGGGCCGAGGCGGATACCGGCGAACGCCTCGATATCCTGCATCATCGCGTAGCCGTGTTTATCGCCTTCGGCCAGGCTGGAGAGAACGAGAAGCGTGGGGTCGGACATGATTATTACGTACTGCGTAATAACGTATCACGTAGTATTGAGGCCGCGCAAGCGGATTTTCGCCATCCTGATACCATGGCCGCAATGAATGGCATGAGCGCACGCTGTGTTCCGACGCGCCTGTTGTGTTTCGCCATTTTCCTGACGGCGGTTTGCGTTCGCGTGGCCTGGCTGCCGACGATGTCGAGGGTCGACCTTACTTCGAACACCGTTACGCCGGACGGCCAAAGGTCGTTCGACGAGTGCATCAATATCGCGCTCGCGCTTCATGCGGGTAAAGGGTTCGCCGATCCGTTCTGGGGTGGATTGACCGGCCCGTCGGCTCATTGCGCGCCGGCGTTTCCGGCCGTGACCGCGGCGATTTTCTCCGTTTTCGGCGCAGGCACGGAGGGTGCGCTCGCGCGCGACATGCTGAACACCACGGGATACGCGTTGCTGTTTGCATCGCTCCCGCTGTTCTCCGCCGCGCTGGGGATGACACGCGCGCCAGGACTGGTTGCCGGATTTGCCGCCGCGCTCTACCCGTTGTACGACCAGCGTGAAATATCGCGGGGGCGCGATGAGTGGCTGGCCGCGCTCATCGGCATGCTGGTCCTGGTGTACGCGTTGCGCCTCGCCCGCCGCGAGACGCTTACACGATCGGCCGCGCTCGGCTATGGAGCGGCGTGGGGCGCGCTGATGTACGTGCATCCGGCAATGGTCATGATTCTTCCGGCGCACCTGCCGATCGTACTTCTCGCCCGCAAACGGCCCGCCGCTCAACGCCTGTCTTTTGCTGCGACCATGACGGCGGCGTTTCTGCTCGTCATCCTGCCGTGGACGATCCGGGACCGTGTCACGATGGGCGCCTGGATGTTCATGCGCGACGACCTCGGCATGGAGCTTGAAGTCTCGAACGGCGATGGCGCGACGCCTTCGATCCAGGCGAATCTCGCAACCGGGTGGTTTTGCTCCCAACATCCGAATTGCAGTCATCCCGTGGCGGTCCGGATGCTTGAGATGGGCGAACTGGAATTCAACCGCCAGGCAATGGCGACGGCGGTTTCGTGGATCCGAAGTCACCCAGCGCGCTTCGCCGATCTCACGTTTCGCCGTACTGTGGCATTCTGGATCGGCGAGCGCTCGGAACCCTTCCGGCTCCCGCTGAGAGTGATCCTCCTGGTGCTCGGGCTGGCAGGACTACGGCTGATGTGGGGAGCCGGTCTCAGAATTGAAACCGCGCTGCTGGGTGCGGTCTGGATCGCCTACCCGCTGGCGTATTACGTGGTCCAGCGCATCGATCGCTACCAGGCGCCGATCTACCCGGAGATCCTGCTGCCCGCGGGGTTCGCATCTGTCGCGATCTACTTTAATTTGCGGAAAAGCATACTGAGCGGATCGAAGAACTGATCGACTACCCGCTCCTTCAGAGGAATAATTCCGTTGTCGGTAATGTGAATGCTCTCGGGGCAGACCTTCGTGCAGCACTTGGTGATGTTGCAGAGGCCGATACCGTGCTTTTTGCGCAGATCGCTCACGCGGTCGTCCGCGTCGAGCGGATTCATTTCGAGCTGCGCCGTGTAGATCAGAAAGCGCGGTCCGATGAACTCCTTATGCATGTGGTGATCGCGCAGAACGTGGCAGACGTCCTGGCAGAGGAAGCACTCGATGCATTTGCGGAATTCCTGGGGCCGATCGGCATCGGCCTGATCCATCCGCCAGGAACCGTCGGGCGCATCCGGTTTGCGCGGCTTGAATTTGCGGATGGTCTTCTTGACTTCGTAGTTCCATGAAACGTCGGTGACCAGATCTTTGATCAGCGGGAACGCTTTCATCGGCTCGATTGTGACGGGTTTGTCAAGGGGAATCTGATTGAGGCGGGTCATGCACATGAGTTTGGGCATGCCGTTGATCTCCGCGGAGCATGATCCGCACTTCCCCGCCTTGCAATTCCATCGCACCGCGAGATCGCCCGCCTGTTCCGCCTGGATCTGATGGACCGCGTCGAGCACGACCATGCCGTCGGTGATCGGCGTCGTGTAATCCGTGAACCCGCCGGACGCACCGTCGCCGCGCCAGATTCGAAAAGTCGCCGTCGCCATTACTTCATCTCCTCGATAATCCGCTTCATCTCGTCCGTCATGGGCGGCAGCGCTTCGCGCGTGAGCTGCATGGATCCATCGGCTGCTTTACGAATCACCAGATTGAACTTCGCCGCTTCCTCGCTCTTTTCCGGATAATCGTCGCGGAAATGCGCGCCGCGGCTTTCTTTGCGCTCGATGGCGCTTCGCGCAACAGCTTCCGAGACCGTCAGCAGATTACGCAGATCGAGCGCGGTGTGCCATCCAGGATTGTATTCGCGATTTCCCGGCACCACCACGTTATCGGCCAGTTTCTTCAGTTCGGCGATGCCGGCGAGCGCGCGCTCCATTTCCGCTTCGCGGCGCACGATGCCGACCAGATCCTGCATCATCTCCTGCAGCTTGTGCTGCACCTCGTAAGGCGGCACGCCGCCGGTGCGATTGAACGGCTCGAGCGACTGGCGCGCAATCTGATCCACCTGCTGAGGGTCGATTTTGGCCGCGGTGGTCTGCTGCGCGAACTTCGCCGCATGCTCCCCGGCCAGCTTGCCGAAGACGAGAAGATCGGAGAGCGAATTTCCTCCCAGACGATTCGCCCCGTGAAGCCCGGCCGCGCATTCGCCGGCGGCGAAAAGACCGGGGACGTCGGACATCTGGGTGTCGCCATCCACACGCACTCCGCCCATCACATAGTGCGTCGTCGGGCCGATTTCCATCGGGACCTGCGTGATATCGATATCGGCGAGTTGCTTGAACTGGTGGTACATGCTCGGCAGTTTGCGCTTGATGTGCTCGGCCGCGTTGGGAAGTTTTTCCTTGATCCACGCGATATCGAGAAATACGCCGCCATGCGGGCTGCCACGCCCCTCGCGCACTTCGCGCTGGATGCAGCGGGCGACGTGATCGCGGGTGAGCAGCTCCGGCGGGCGGCGGGCGTTCTTGTCGCCCGTGACGTAGCGCCAGCCTTCTTCTTCGTTATCGGCCGTCTGCGATTTGTAGTTGGCCGGGATATCGTCGAACATGAAACGCTTGCCATTGCTGTTGCGCAGCACGCCGCCTTCACCGCGCACGCCTTCGGTGACCAGAATTCCGCGAACGCTGGGAGGCCAGACCATGCCGGTGGGATGGAACTGCACGAATTCCATATCCATGAGCGAAGCCCCGGCGCGATAGGCCAACGATTGCCCGTCTCCGGTGTATTCCCAGCTGTTGCTGGTGATCTTGAAAGCGCGCCCGATCCCGCCGGTTCCGAGCACCACGGCCTTGGCCGAAAACAACTTGAAGCGTCCGCGCTCACGATCGTAGCCGAACGCGCCGGTCACGCGGCCGGCATCGGTCAGCAACTCGAGGATCGTGTGCTCCATGTGCACATCGATGCCGAGATGGATGCCGTGATCCTGAAGCGTCCGGATCATTTCGAGGCCCGTGCGGTCGCCCGTGTGAGCCAGGCGGGGGTAGCGGTGGCCGCCGAAATTCCGCTGCAGGATTTTGCCGTCTTTGGTGCGATCGAAAATAGCGCCCCAGGCTTCGAGCTCGTGAACCCGGTCGGGCGCCTGTTGGGCGTGAAGCTCGGCCATGCGGGGGTTGTTCAGATATTGGCCGCCGCGCATGGTATCGGCGAAATGCACTCGCCAGTTATCGCGGTCGTCGACATTGCCCATCGCCGCGGCCATGCCGCCTTCGGCCATGACGGTGTGCGCTTTGCCGAGAAGCGATTTGCAGATGAGGCCGACTTTGACGCCCGCGCTGGAGGCTTCGATGGCCGCGCGTAAACCGGCTCCGCCCGCGCCGATCACCAGCACGTCGTAGTCGAACACCTGATATTCGGGCATCTAGAAGAGTCTCCAGTCTGTCCAGATCCCCATGGCGCACATGCGCACGTAAAGATCGGTGAAACCCACCCAGAACAGACTGAACCATGCGAAACGCATATGGCGCGCGTTGAGGCAGCTTACGCAGTCATAGGCTTTCCTGCGCATCGGGGATTTTGAAATCACATCGCTGATGCCGCCGATCAGATGCCGCAGCGAATGGCAGCCGAGAACGTAGCTGGCCAGCAGAACCACGTTCATCGTGAGCACGAGCGAGCCGATATTGACGTGGAAGCCATCGGGCCACTTGGCGAAGCCGTCCCATGCGTCCTTTGCCAGCAGGCCGATGAAGATCACGGCGATATACATGAAGTAGCGGTGAACGTTTTGAATGATCAGCGGAAACGTGCGCTCGCCCCAGTAGGTCTTGCGCGGCTCTCCCACCGCACAGTTGGGCGGATCGGCCCAGAAGGCTTTGTAATAGGCGCCGCGATAGTAGTAACAGGTGACGCGGAAACCGCCGGGCATCCAAAGAATCAGCAAGGCTGCGGAGTAGGGAAGGAAGGACGGGAACCAGTCAGGCTTCGGGCCGAACCAGGCGTGCGGCGACGGCCCCCACAATTCCGGGGAATACATAGGCGACAGATAGGGAAAATCCGGCGACCAGTAGTACGCTCCCTGAAAGGCCGCCCACGTGGAGTAGACAATAAAAGCAGCAAAGCCAAGGAAAATGGCCAGCGGCTGCAGCCACCACGTGTCCGGGCGCGAAGTCGCCCCAAACCGCCCCTGAACGAGCGGAACATCAATCTGTGGCATAAGAGATTCAGTTTATCCGACGCTGTCTGTTGGATGATCAATGGGTTGTTTCGGACGCATTGCCACAATAGAACGCATGAGCGGATTTATCACCGAAGCCATCGGAACGGTGGCGGGAATCCTCACAACCGTCTCTTTCGCGCCCCAGGCGATCCGCACATGGCGCGTGGGAGGCGAAGGACTCTCCTGGGCCATGCTGGTTCTCTTCGGCAGCGGTGTGGGGCTTTGGTTCGTTTACGGATTGCTTCGAGGATCAGGCCCGATCATACTGGCGAACGGGCTCACGGAACTTCAGGTGCTGTTCATCTTCGTGGTCAAGCTTTGCCGTGGAAAAGTCTGGCGTGGAAAGGCCTGGCGTGGAAAGGTCTGGTCTTAAGCCGTCGCTTGCTTGCGCGCGCGAAGATGGGCGCGGATGTCGAGCGCGGGAAGCACCCAGGCGGCGTGGCGCTCGTACCATTTCGTCGAACGCCGGGAGAGGAAGCGCCCCAGATTATCCAGCAGAAAGTTGCCTCCGAACGTCAGCTCCACGCCGATGATATCGAAGCGGCAGGGCGATCCGGCGAAGGTGGGAAAGTCCCTGCCCGTGAAGTATTCGAAGCTGGCGGCTGCCATGTGGCGCTTGTGGGTTGGATCGGTCCAGGAGTTGTGCGAGCTGAAGTGCGGGGTGGTAATGAAGACGTCGGCGCCGTCCGCCGCGATCCGGTGGACTTCCGCCATGGCGCGCATGGCGTCGTCCAGATGCTCGATGATGTGAGACATGTGGATGCGGGTGAACCGGTCGCTCTCGAGAGGCCAGGGATAACGATCGAGATTCCACACGTGTTCGGCGGCGGAATCGGGGGAAACGTCGATTCCGATCGCTCCGGGTTCGATCTTGCGCTTGCCGCATCCGATGTCGAGGACCATGGCCTGACCTCAACGGTACAACGCCGCGGCAGGTCCTTCGCGCGGCGTGATAATGTAGTCGTCTGATCGGGACGCAGCCTACAGCCATGGTCACAATCAGACGTCGCGCCCTTACCTGCCTGCTGTTCGCAATGGGGAGCGCGTCCGCGTTCGCCCAGGTCGATTTTTCCGGGGAGTGGGCGCCGCTCTATCACGAGGACGGCCCCGAGCGGCTGCCCGGCCCCGAGCTCGGCGATTACACGGAATTGCCCATCAACGCCGCGGCGCGCATGAGGGCCGACAGCTACGATGCCGATCGCATCTCCGTTGTGCCCGAATACCAGTGCCGGCCGCACGGCGCCGATTACTCCATGCGCGGTCTGGGAAACCTGCGCGTCTGGCGCGAGTACGACACCGCCACCCAGAAGCTCATTGCCTTTCACACGCACCTGCTGGCGTGGGACAGCGAGCGCACCGTCTGGATGGACGGACGTCCGCATCCGCCCGATTACGCGGATCATACCTGGCAGGGATTTTCCACCGGCGTGTGGGAGGGCAACATGCTCACCGTCACCACGACTCACCTGAAGACGAATTATCTGCGGCGCAACGGCGTGCCGCGCAGTGACAAGGCCACGCTTACCGAACATTGGATGAAGCATGGCGATTACCTGACGGTTGTGACTGTCATCGACGATCCTGTTTTTCTGACCGAGCCTCTGGTGCGAAGCGATAACTGGTTCCTCGATCCCGGCCAGGCGATCGGCGTATTCGGTTGCGAATATGCTCCGGAAGTGCCCAAACCAACCGGCACCGTGCCGCATCATCTGCCGGGGACGAATCAGTTTCTGACGGAATTCGCGCACTGGTATGGGTTGCCCGAGCAATCGATCCGCGGCGGAGCGGAGACGCTGTATCCGGAATACAAAGCGAAGATCGCCCCCGATTACCATCCGCCGGCGAAGTGCGAGCGCTACTGCACCTGCACCACATTGTTCAACTGCAACGTGGATTCGAAATGAAGAAGTTTTTGCTGGTTGCCGTCCTGATCATCAGCGCAGGCGGACTGATTCACGCGCAGCAGCCACAGAACTTCGATAACGTCGAGGTGCACATTCTGCCGGTGCAGGGCAACGTCTATATGCTGGTGGGCGCGGGCGGAAACATAACCCTCCAGGTGGGTAAAGACGGTGTCCTGCTGGTCGACACTTCCTATCCTCAGATGGCCCCGAAGGTCATGGCGGCGATCCGCACGCTTTCCGATATGCCGATCCGTTGGATCGTCGATACGCACATGCATACCGATCATACGGGCGGAAATGCCGCGCTGGCCAAACTGGGCGGCGGCGGGGCGATGCCGCGCATTGTCGCGAACGATCATGTGCTCAACCGCATGAGTGCGCGTACGCCGGACGGAAAGACCGCGGCTCCCGAAGCGGACTGGCCGAACGACGAGTACTTCAATCCGACCAAGGATTTTTTCTTCAACAATGAGGCCATCGTGGTTTATCACATGCCGGCCGCGCACACGGATGGCGACAGCGTCGTGTTCTTCCGCCGCTCGGACGTAGTCAGCGCGGGCGACATCTTCACGCCGAACAACTATCCGTTCCTCGACCTGGCCAGAGGTGGAGGCGTCGAGGGGGAGATCGATGCGCTGAACCGTATCATCGATCTGACCGTCCCGGCGAAGTATCAGGAGGGCGGCACTTACGTAATCCCGGGCCACGGGCGGCTCTGCGAGGAGGCCGACGTGGTGGAGTATCGCGATATGGTCACGATCATTCGCGACCGGATCCGGGATTTGATCGGGAAGGGCAGGACGCTCGAGCAGGTGAAGGCGGCGAAGCCCACGCTGGATTACGACACGCAGTACGGCACTGCCGCGGGGGCCGGCGACCGGTTCGTGGAGGCCGTGTACAAGAGCCTGGGGGGTAAATGATCCGCAGGGTGGCGCTGCTTTTTCTCGGGGCTGTTTCTCTCTATGCGCAGGGTGGGCGCGGCGGACCGCCTCAGCCGCCGAAGAGCCCGAAGGACGCGGCGCCGGTGGATCTCACCGGATACTGGGTGTCGGTGGTTACCGAAGACTGGCGCTGGCGCATGGTCACGCCGATCAAAGGCGACTTCGCGGGCGTCCCTCTGAACCCCGCGGGACGGAAACTCGGAAATGAATGGGACCCCGCGAAGGTGGAAGCGGAGGGAGAGCAATGCCGCGCGTATGGCGCCGCCGCGATCATGCGCGTTCCGGGACGAATCCACATCACGTGGCAGGACGACTACACGCTTAAGCTGGAAACCGACGCGGGGACCCAGACCCGCCTTTTCCATTTCGATGGCAAACCGGCTTCTTCGGAATCCTGGCAGGGTTACTCAGCGGCGAACTGGGAGCGGCCCGTGCGGGGTTCGGGTCTTCCTCTGGCCGGTCTGGGAGCGGTTCGCGAAGGCACGCGCGGGCGCTCGCTCGAAGTGGTTACCACGCAGCTGCGGCCGGGGTACCTGCGCAGGAATGGCGCGCCTTACAGCGCCGGCGCCGTGCTCAACGAATACTACGATCTCTCAAAGGAACCGAACGGAGACATCTGGTTCCACGTTACGACCATCGTGAAAGATCCGCAGTATCTGGAAGAGCCGTTTGTTACGAGTACGGATTTCAAGAAGCAGCCCGATGCCGCTGGCTGGAATCCTTCCGCGTGCGCGGCGCGCTGATTGCTTCGGCGTCCTGAGGCTTGGCCATGTGCAACCCGGGTAAACGCGCGCCGGCATCGGCATCGCGATACACTCTGCCGCGCAGCCTTGCGTAACCGGGAGCCCCGCTGAGCGAATACAGGCGCGGGTCCACATCCATCATGGAGAGGTTGCAGGAGTTCTCCTCAACCGCTCTCTCCAGTTCCCGCATGGCGTCGTCCCGTCTTCCCAGCGCGTCGTGCAGAAGCGCCATAAAATAGGCGTCTACATAGGTGGTCTGCCGAAGCCGTTCGAGCTCGTCGAGAATGGCCAGGGCTTCGATCGGATGGCCCGTCAGCGCGAGGCACCGGCCCTCCTCGGCGCGCAGGCGGGGCATGTCCGGGGACATGATGTACGCGCGGCGGTATTCGAGCAGCGCCTCTTCCAGCCGGCCGGCGAATTCAAGCGCCTGCGCGTAATGCGATCGGCCCATTGGCAGATACGGATGCAGATCGATCGCTTTCTTGCCGCAGGCCACCGCGCGATCGTACTCCCCGCGGTAGCAACGGAGCATAATCTCGGCGCATGGCAGGATGGGCCACAGCGAATCGGCCTGATACGCCGCGTTCAAATAGCTGAGAGCTTCGTCGAACCGCTTCATCACGGCGTAAAGCACGGCCAGACGGATGTGAATCTTGACTTCCGCGGGATTCTCGCGTTCCGCCTGAAGCAGCTCGGACTCAGCCTGAGCGAATTTGCGTTCGAAGATGTTCAGCCCCTGCGCCCGGTCCGCCCGCAGGTCAGGCGTCAGGCCGATCAGCGAAACGGCATGGGCGTGCGCTTCGAGAAATGCCGGGTACATCTCAAGGGGAGGGCGCATCGAGAAGGTACCCAGCATGAGGTAGCAGCGCGAAATCCCTTCGAATGCGCGGAAATCCGTGCTGTGATCGCGCGCCGCCTCTTCGAACCGCGCCAGGCCTTTCTCGAAGCCTTCGAGCGTGTGGCGCTGCCAGCAGTGCCAGCCGTTGCGGATCAGGTCCTCGGACTTCGGTACGTCCAGACGATAACCGAACTTGGGGTGATAGCTGATCCAGGATCCATACTCATGCAGCGCTTTCTTCACTTCTCCAACGGTGACTGCAACGGTGTGCCGGGAAACCGAGATGCCATGCCAGGCCTCCCGGATCATCTCTTCGTAATCGACACAATGCCCGCTGTTTTGAATTAGAACCCTGAGTGCGTGGAGAGCCTGCGGCCTGAGTTCCAGCTGAGCTCTGTCCCGTAAGAGACGGGGAGCCTCAGTGTCCAGGTAAAAAGGTCCGAACGCAATCTGGCCGACTTGGGCCTGCATGGTGATAGTCTACCTCTAAATTTTGACGGGGCTTTGACGGTATTTTGCCTCGGTTTTGACGCCTGTTGGATGGACTATAGCATAGACTCGTCTCGAATGTAAGTTTCTGTAAGTCATCGTTGAGTGTGGGATGGAAGTCAGCAGCCTGGGCTGACGATGAGCATCTGAGCGGGAACGCACAGTTTGCTCTCGCTTTGAAATCTTAAGGGGGTCTATGAAAGTAAAACGCTGGAAGTGTGTCCGGTTGGCGATCGCTGCGCTGTCGGTGCTGGGGGCGCAGTCACTTATGGCGCAGTCCGCCGGAACTTCGGGTCTCGCCGGAGTGGTGAAGGATCCTTCCGGAGCTTCCATTCCGAACGTAACGGTAACGGCCACGTCCACCACGACGGGCCAGGTTCGAACGGCGACTACGGGCCCCGACGGCGCTTACAGATTCAACCTGCTCCAACCCGGAGACTACCGGCTGAGGTTTACCGCGATGGGATTCAAGACCGCGGAAGTGGGATCAGTGACGCTGAATGTCACGGAAACTCCGGAAGTGGACCGAACTCTTGAAGTAGGCGCGCAGAACGAACAGATTACCGTCGAGGCAACGGCGGAAGCGTTGCAGACACAGAGCTCGACGCTCGGCACCGTAGTGGATTCGAAAGCGGTGGTCGAGTTGCCCCTCAGCAGCCGTAATTACACCCAGATTGTGGGTCTTTCCGCGGGCGTGAGCGGTGGTGTCAACAACGCAACGCAGTTTGGTAAAGGCACGCAGGATTACAGCGTGAATGGCGCCGATCCCGGACAGAACAATTACCAGATGGATGGCGTGGCGATCAACAACAGCGCCAACAGCGGGAGTTCCAACGATTCCGGCATCTATGCGGGTATCGGCATTCCGAATCCGGACGCGGTGCAGGAATTCAAGATCCAGACTTCGACCTACGATGCGAGTTATGGCAGGAACCCCGGCGCCAACGTCAATGTAGTGACCAAGACGGGCACCAATCAGTTCCATGGCGGATTGTTCGAGTTTCTGCGCAACGCGGACCTTAATGCGAATTCGTTCTTCGATAACCGCTCGGGCGGCGGCGTGCAGCAGAAGCTGACAGAGAACCAGTTTGGCGGCAATTTCGGCGGCCCGATCAAGCATAACAAGATATTCATATTCGGCGCCTACCAGGAAACGCGCGAGCTCAATGGTATTGCGCCCTCCGGATCGAGTTCGTTTTTCGAACCTCCGATACCGGCGGGAGATCGCTCGACGCCGGCGTGGCAGGCGGCGTTGGGGGCGGCCAACTGCCCCGCGAACAACCCGGGAAATCCGGCCTTCAATACGCTCTTTTCGTTTACCGGGCAGATGCAGGTGGCTTGCGACGGAGCGAATATCAGCGCAGTCTCGATGGCGATGCTCAACCTGAAGCTTCCGAGCGGCGGCTATTACATTCCTACAAACACGGGAGCGCCATATCAGAACGTCTTCCTGACCGCGCCCGCCGTATTCCACGAACATAATCTCGTGGTCAATATGGATTATCTGATCAACAGCAAGAACACGTTTTCGGCGAAGTATTTCTACACGATGGATCCGCAGACAGGTCCTCTGAACGGCAACCTTCCGGGTACTCCGGAAAGCAACTATTACGCCAACACCAACACCAGCCTGAAGCTGGTGACCATCCTCACCAACACGCTGGTGAATGAGGCGCGGGTCTCCGGGCAGCGCAATGAGGCGATCGGCAGCGATACGACGCCCGGCACGCCGCAGGGCGTTGGCCAGACCCCCATCGTGCCCACGGAAAACGAACTGCCCGTCACGATCATCAACGGGGCATTCAACATGTTCGGAACGCTCGCGCCCAGCGTGAGCCCGACGAACCAGATGCAGATTGCGGACCAGATTTCCTGGTCGCATGGGAAGCACACGATCCGGGCCGGCTTCGAGGCGGAAGGCACGCGGTGGCCGATTTCCTTTATGGGGCTGGAACGCGGATTCCTCTTCTACGGGTCGTTCGCCGACTGGCTGATCGGACGCGGCGGTTGCGATCCGAGCAATACCGCGTGCAGCCCCGCCAATCCCGGCAACACCACCGGTTCGGCTTTTGGCGACATCACCTCATGCCTGTTCTGCGTGCGCAGCGGACCGACCGGTATTATTCACAACTACGGCGAGCACAACTACAGCACTTTCGTTCAGGACGATTGGAAAGTGAACTCGCGGCTGACGATCAACCTCGGCGTGCGATGGGAATTCGACGGCACCTACAACGATAAATACGGCAACCTCACCAATGTCTGGCCCGATCTGATGAATGGCGTCGCGGCGCCCACGTCGGCCGCGGCCGCGGAGTCCAGCACCGCCGGATTCATCGGATACGTGGTGCCGAACAACTTTGTCTCGCACTACGGCGCGTCCGCCGTGCCTCCCGGGGTTCAGATCAATACCAACGGAACCCCGATATCGGGCCATCCTCCGCTGAGCAACTTCGCTCCCCGCATCGGTTTCGCGTGGCAGCCGAAGGAGAACGGAAAACTGGTCATACGCGGGGGCGCCGGTATGTTCTACGATCGCATCGCGGGCGACCGGTTCGTGCATGGCCTGGAGCAGGGTTATCCGTATTCGATCACGCTCGACTACCCGGGCGCGACGAATACTTTCAGCAACGTGAATCCTTATCCGACCACGCCGCTCAGCTTCCCGCCGCGCTGGTTCAATGTCGCTACTCTTACGGGCTCGGCTCTGGATCAGGCGTTCCTCGATCCCGACATCCACACGCCGCTGGTGCGCCAATACAACCTGAACCTGCAGTATCAGTTCGCGCCCACCTGGATTCTGGAAGTGGGTTATGTGGGTTCGAGCGGAATCAACCTGGTCGACACGTACCACGACTACAACGTTGCGGGCCTGGCGAGCGCGAGCAACCCGATCAACGGAATTACGACCAACACCACGCAGAATATTCAGGCGCGCGTGCTCGACCTCGGCTACATTTCGGGTGGTTTGACGGGCACCGCGTTCGACGGCAAATCGAACTACAACAGCCTTCAGATTACGGTGCGCAAGCAGTTCTCCCACGGATTCACCATGCAGGCTGCGTACACGTGGAGCAAGGACCTGGGAGATCTGACCGCTAATGCGGCAAACAGCGGCGATCCGACGAATCTGGCGCAGCAGTACGGCCCGGTTGCGTTCAACCGCCCCCAGCGCGTGGTCATCAACTATGCCTACGATCTGCCGTTTGGAAGGCACGACGGAGCCACGGGATATCTGCTGAATGGCTGGAATCTTTCCGGCGTGACGACAATTCAGAGCGGGACGCCGCTGACCATCACGGACGGCGCAGGCGGGTCGATCTTCGGTCTGGCTACTTCCCGCGCGGAGATGTGTCCGGGGGCGACCTATGCATCCGCGGTAACCGCGGGCGGCGTGGAATCGCGGCTGGGCGGCTCGAGCGGCGGCCCCGGCTACGTCAACGCAAGCGCGTTCTGCACAGCGGATCTGCCGCAGATCGGGAACGGCACGGGCTACGGCAATTCCGGGATTGGTATCCTGCTCGGCCCCGGCCAGGTCAACTTCGACGTTTCGGTGATCAAGACGACGCGGATCCGGGAAAGGCAGACGATTCAGCTGCGCTCGGAGTTCTTCAACTTCTTCAACCACCCGCAGTTCTCCAACCCGGGAACTCTTGCGGTATCGACGCCGGCCAGCTTCGGACAGATCACCACGACGTCCGTGGGGCCGCGGGTTATTCAGTTTGCGTTGAAGTACAACTTCTGACGGAACTCCCTGCCAGCGCCGGCCGCGGCTTCAAACCGCGGCCGGGTTTTTCTTTTACCCGTGCATAGAATGGAAGGGCATGAACATCTGCCGCCCGCTCGTCCTCTTATCCATGACTCTGGCCGGTTTGTATGCGCAGGCCGGCGGCGCGAAATCCGCGGCCGACTGGCCCATGTATAACCGCGATCCGGCCGGCACGCGCTATTCCCCGCTCACCCAGATCAATACGAAGAATGTGGCGAAGCTGAAGCTCGCGTGGTCCTACGCGCTGAAGACGGATTCCACTCGCCCGGGCGCGCCGCGGGCCAGCGGTTCGGAAGCTACTCCGATCGTTGTCAACGGCGTGATGTACCTTCCCGCCGCGGGGCGGGTTGTGGCGCTCGATGCGGCATCGGGCAAGGAACTCTGGCGCTATGAGTTGCCGCAGGGCTCTCCGGGCAATCGCGGCGTGACTTACTGGCCGGGCGACCAGAACAATCCGCCGCGCGTCATTTTCACGAGCGGACACATGATGACGGGGCTGAATGCAAATACGGGCAAGGTCGACCCCGGATTCGGCAAGGAAGGGCAGGTGGATATCGTCATCCCCTATACTGCGCCGCCGACCGTTTACAAGAACATGCTGTTTGTGGGCGCCAATGTTCCGGAGATCAATGGCCCTGGCCTTCCGGGAGACACCCGCGCCTACGACGCCCGCACCGGCGCGAAGGTCTGGGAGTTCCATTCGGTGCCGCGCGCGGGTGAGCCCGGCAACGAAACCTGGGAGGCCGATAGCTGGAAGGATCGCACCGGCGTGAACAATTGGGGATTTCAGATGACCGTGGATGCGGAACGCGACACGCTCTACACAACCTTCGGCAGCCCTGCCAGCGATTTCTACGGGGGCGACCGCAAAGGAAATGACTTGTACGGCAATTCCGTTGTAGCGCTCGACGTGAACACCGGAAAGATGAAATGGTACTTTCAGGCGGTTCATCACGATGTGTGGGATTTCGATCTCCCTCCCGCGCCCGGCCTGATGGACGTGACGATCAACGGAAAGAAGACGCCGATTCTCGCTCAGACCGGCAAGGTGGGTTACATGTACATTCTGAACCGCGTGACCGGCGAGCCTGTTTTCGGGGTCAAGGAGACGCCGGTTCCGCAGAGTCAGGTGCCGGGGGAGCAGCTTTCGCCTACGCAGGGGATCCCAGTGAAGCCGCCGCCTTTCGGGCGCATGAGTTTCAAGATGGAGGACCTGGTTACGGCTGATGACACGACCGCCGAACACGCGGCCGCGTGCCGCGATCTGGTGGAAAAGAGCGGTGGGGCGCATAACGAAGGTCCGTTTACTCCTTATGCCTATCGCGCCCCGGGCGCACCGCCGGTTTCGAATGTGATCTTCCCCGGGCCGATCGGAGGCGTGAATTGGGGCGGCACGGCGTCCGATCCGAAGCTGGGGTACGTGTACGCTTTCACCAATGAATACGGCAGCATCGGATGGATTCAGAAAGAGCCCGAAACTTCCAAAGTTCCTTATCAGCAGGCCAGCATTCTCGGCAATCCGTTCAACTCAAAGTTCTGGGCGCTGAAGAAGGATGCCAACGGCTTGACCCTGGGCGCGCAGAGTTGGCCGTGCCAGAAACCACCATGGGGGAGGCTGACCGCGGTGAACGCGGCAACCGGAGATTTCGCGTGGCAGATCAAGCTCGGTGTCACCGATGAACTGCCCGAAGGCA
The DNA here is from genome assembly GCA_963764845.1 of Terriglobia bacterium. GTDB lineage: Bacteria > Acidobacteriota > Terriglobia > Bryobacterales > Bryobacteraceae > BOG-234. Next base: position 1,172,857 of record CAVXUE010000006.1, read on the forward strand.
AGCAGAACACCGGCCGTATTGGCTTCGGCGGGCCGATTGTAACAGCGGGTGGTCTGTTGTTCATCGGCGCCACCAACGATAAACGCTTCCGCGCGATTGATTCGAAAACCGGCAAACAGCTATGGGAAACGAAACTCGACTACAACGCCATCGCGGTGCCGATGACGTTTCAGGGCAAGGATGGCAAGCAGTATGTCGCTGTTACGGCTGCGAATGGCGGTGCTGGCGTTACCGATCCCGATCGCCGGGGCGGGGAATCGCTGGTTGTGTTCGCCTTGCCGTAGGATGGAAGAGTGAGCGATCTCAGAAAAGTAACGGTGATGTTGCCCGTTGACCTGGTTGAGCGGGCAACGTTTGCGACGGGCAAGGGAATCACCGCGACAATTCGCGAAGGGCTCGCGGCAATGGCTGCCGTTCATTCCTTTGAGGGGATGCGTCGCCTTCGCGGCAAAGTGAGGCTTGCGATCGACGTCGACCACGTTCGACGGGAATAAACGCCCGTCTATTCTCGATGCCAGTCAGGATTCTGCGCGGCACGATTAGTGATGGGTTGCATGACGCCTCGCACTGGCACGTGCAGCAGATCCGCGATCATGGCAGAGGAGCACATTAGATCGAGGTACGGTCTGGGTAACGGGGATCGGATCAAGGTCGAAGTCTACCAGGATTTAGATCCGTCTATTTGATGTGGCCTTCGGTGAAGTCGCGGTTGTTCTCTTCGCAGGAATATTCGATCAGTTCCTGGCCCGGCTTCATGCGCCAGAAGGTCCGCACATTCGTCCAGGGTTTGGAATACATTTTTGGATCGTCGACCGTAACCTCATAAGCGATGTGATCCGGGTCGGCCAGCCGCAGTCGTTCCACGATATGCATCTGGTTGGAATGCGGATGCCCCACCGTGTCGAGCCTTGTCTTCCCGTTGAACCCGATGGTGTCGATCACGAGTGTGTCTCCGTCCCACCTGCCGACAGAGTCTCCGTACCATGTCGGGTCGAGATTCTTCACGTGATCGCGGCCCATGGCAACGACGTGGAACCAGTTGCTCTGCTCGAAGAGCAGTCCAATATAGCTCCCGTACTGCATGATCTGGATGGGATAACCGCCCACGTTCATGGAACGCATCAACCCGAACGGCAGGCAGTGCCCGGTGTAATCGAACTTCGACACGTCGTAGTTCTTGAAGTTGTCCGCTCCCGCGGGCGTGAAGGGTAGTTCACCCGCGCCCTTCTGATCCTTCCCGTCTCTCGAGACATCGGGGACATAGGGATGGTCCCAGATGCCGTTCAGATTTGGCTTGCCGTCGGGCATGCGGGGGATGGCCGAAGTCTGTCCGGTGGCCGATCCGATGAGCGCCAAGGCGGCGGTTGCCAGCAAGAATACATGTTTCTTCATATGAGTTCCGACCTGCCGATTCTATAACTCGCGGGGCGGCGAGTAAAGCGCGGGCACCGCGGCGGAAAATCGTGTATAGTGTGCAGGCATGAGGCACAGGTTCTACCGGGCCGCGGCGTTTTTCGCGCTCCTTCTGGCGCTTGCCGTTGGCTCCCGCATAATCGAAAAAAGGTCGGTGGTTCAGGCTGCCGCGGTGCAGGCGCCGCGATTCGAAGTCGACCCCCTCTGGCCGAAGCCTTTACCGAATCACTGGATCATTGGGCAGACCATCGGCGTGTCGGTAGACGCGCAGGATCACGTCTGGATCATCCATCGCGCCGGCTCGCTCGAGGCTGGTGAACAGCATGCGACAACGAATCCGCCCACTGCGCAATGCTGCGCTCCCGCGCCCCCGGTGCTGGAATACGACCAGGCGGGTAACCTGATCGGCCACTGGGGTGGCCCCGGCAATGGTTACGACTGGCCGGATTCAAACCACGGCATCACCGTCGACTACAAAGGCAATGTCTGGATCGGCGGTAACGGCAGCGGGCCGCAGAGCGGACGCGGCGCGATCAACGGGGCCGACGAAGAACCGGCGGGCGGCCGCGGCCCCGCGGGATTCCAGAGTTTCAACGACAACATGGTTCTGAAGTTCACTCAGGACGGAAAATTCCTGATGCAGATCGGCAAACCGGGCAAGAGCAAAGGCAGCAACGACGTGGAGAATCTGCGGAAACCCGCCAAGATGTTTGTCGATCCGAAGACCAATGAGCTATACGTGGCCGACGGCTACGGCAATCACCGGGTGATCGTATTCGACGCCGAGACGGGCAAATACAAACGGCATTGGGGCGCGTATGGCCATGTGCCGGACGACATCGATCACGGGCGCTATAAACCGGACGATCCGCCGCCCCAGCAGTTCCGCAATCCCGTGCACTGCGCCGAACTTTCGCACGACAATCTGCTTTATGTCTGCGATCGCGTGAACGACCGCATTCAGGTCTTCAAACCGGATGGCACGTTTATCAAGGAGAAGTTCATCAACAAACAGACCCTCGGTTCCGGGTCCGTCTGGGACATCGCGTTTTCAAAGGATGCGCAGCAGAAATACATCTATCTGGCCGACGGCGAGAACGATAAGGTGCATATCATCGACAGGGACTCGCTCGAAGTACTGACCAGCTTCGGCGACGGCGGCCGCCAACCCGGGCAATTCTACGGAGTGCACAGCATCGCGACCGATTCCAAAGGCAACGTCTACACCACCGAAACCTATCGCGGCCAGCGCGTACAGAAGTTCGTTTACAAAGGAATCGGCCCTGTGACGAAGGTGGATCAGGGCGTGGTCTGGCCGAAATAGGGGGTAGGCTCACATTTTTCGATCCCCTTTCGTCCTGTTTCTCACATATCGCTGTGGAAAACAGCCCGATCGCTGCACTTTCACCGCAACGCGAACCCAATATAAGGAGTTTATTAACCAAGACTGCGCGGGGACACCCGCACAGAGTGATTGTGCACGTCCGAATTAAAGGAGCGTATCGATGAACCGACGGCAGATGGTCATTCTTCCCGGCGCGGCTCTTGCAGCCAGCGCCGCATTTTCGCAAACTCTATCCGGCGCGGTCTCGTCGGGCTCCGGCAATCTCTCTCACAGAGCGATTGCGCGCTACAGCCGGATCAAGACCTCCTACAAAGTTCCGAGAAGCGCGGCCAAGCAGGCGAAATACATCAGCTTTCTTTCCACGCTCCTGACGCTGTCGCCAGGTCAGCAGGCGGAAGCGGCAAGCATCTTTGCCACCGCCGGGGCCGCCGATCACGAGTTGAAGCAAACCGTCAAGGCTCACCGGAAGAGTCTTGGCGATACCGTCAAGGGCAACGATACCGCCGCCATGGGACGGGCTTCATCCGCCATCGGGCTCATCGCTGCGCAACGCCATTTGATCGGCGCGAAGGCCAACGCGGCCTTTATTCAGATCCTCACGCCGGACCAGCAGTTCAGACTCAGTCAGTTCAAGAGCTAGCGCTGACGCCAACATCACGGGGGACCCGAACCCGCGCGAATGGAAAAATGAGAACATCGATCGGGAGCGGAGCCGGAATTGTGCTTTGCGCCATGGGCACTCTGCTTCTGACCTCGGTTTGCCCGGGTCAGACACTCGCGCTGACCGTAGCGCCCTCTACTCTTACCATCTATCCGGGCCAGCAGGGTGTACCGCTCACGATCACAGTGGGCAGCAGCGCCTGGTCCGGCCCGATCGACATCGTTCTCACAGGTTTGCCGTCGGGCATCGCCGCCTCTCCTTTAGCGTTGATGGCAGGCAGTTCCGGAACCCTGATGCTCAACGCTTCCGTCGCCGCCGGACAGGAAGGCTTTTCCAACATGAATCTGCCCATCCCGTCAAGCTGGACCGCTTCGGCGATGGTGGTTGGCACGGGAGGTCCCGTTTTCGCAACGGCGCAGCTTTCGGTGACCGTTTCCATCTCGAATCCTTCTTACGCTCCGGCCCCTTCCGCGATCAACCTGCCGATCGTCAGCATCAATACCGGCGGCGTGCCGATCGTGAGCAAGACGGTCGACGTGCCGGGTACCATCACCATCACCTCGGCTGACACTGTCACGCCGTATCTGCCCAACGCCAGCGACAACGACAACACGGCGAGCTTTCACGTGCGTGGCAACTCAACGGCGGCGATGCCAAAGCTCCCTTATCACATCAGCCTGAATACGAGCCTCGACCTGCTCCACACCATGGGGCTCCAATGTCCCTACGTAACGAATACCAAGGGTAATGCAGCCTGCGACAAGAGCAAGCACTATGTGCTGCTGGCGAATTACGACGACAAAACGCTGATGCGTACCTGGGCGGCCGCGCAGCTGGCCAACGCGATTCCCATCGGCAACGGCTTTCTGAACTCGCCGGCGGATTCGCCCACACCGAGTGGCACCAGCGTCCTGATGCCCTGGGCGCCCCACTCGCTTTTCGTCGAGCTCTACGTGAACGGTCAGTACGAAGGCAATTATCAGCTCGGTGAAGATATCACAATCGATAGCCACCGGGTTAACATCGACGAACTCGCCGAGACCGATACCGCGCCCTCTCAGGTGACCGGCGGCTACCTGCTGGACATTGATGCGAATGCGGGACTGGGCGATTACGTCTTTGATACGCCCAAGGGTCTGCCCATTGAGTTGGTCGACCCCGATTATTCGCCCGATCCGAACGTGCCCGAACAGACTTCCTACATCTCCAGTTACGTGGGCGCGGCGGAGACGGCGCTGTTCTCCAGCAACTTCACCGACCCCACCCAGGGATGGCGCGCTTATTTCGACGAAGCCTCAGCCATCAATTTCTACCTGGTTCAGGAACTCATGGGAAATGCCGATATTTTTATTAACAGCAACTATTTGTATAAGAACGACAACAACCCATTGATCTACATGGGGCCTGTCTGGGACTTCGACGTCAGCTCGGGCAACGCCAATTATGTAGCTGTGATTAACCCGACGGTCGAGTGGGGCCGGACACAGGGGTTTTGGTACGGTCAGTGGTTTTCCGATCCGGGCTTCAATGCCGACGCGGTGACGCAGTGGAACACCCTGAAGAGTACAGGGGTGCTTACCAAATGGCTCGCATCCATTCAGCAGCAGGCCCAGAACCTTCAGCAATCCCAGGTCAACAATTTTCAGCGCTGGCCCATGCTGGGCATCGAAGTCTGGCCCAACAACGAGGCGGCGGGCAGCTATGCCGGGGAAGTCGCGTATCTCATGGACTGGCTGAACCTGCGTATCGCTTATGTCGATTCGCTGTTTAACAGCAAGCCCCAGCCGGCCGTCATGTTTGAGACCGACGTTCCCAAACCCGCCGGACGAAACGCGGACCGGCCTTGGCGCAGCGGCCTTGAGGTAACGCTGACCGCTCATGTAAGCGGCGGCGCGAGCCCGACTGGCCTTGTCACGTTTCTGTCGAATGGCATTATTCTGGGGACGGCTTCGCTGAACGCCAGTGGTACGGCAACTGTAACCCTAAACAACTTCCCGGCAGGCGCGAACAACCTTCAGGCCGTTTACAACGGCGATGGCAATAACGCGTTTTCGGTCTCAGCGTCTCAGGTCGTGAGGGTCGCGGCTCCTCTTCAATCCCGTCCTTTCTGATACCAAAGTTTTTCATTCGTAATTTTCCCTACCAGTGATAAACTATCGGTGAATTGTCAAATGTATCAAGGCGCACATTTCTCCGTGCGTCCGCTCTTGTTTTTTCCGTCGCTCCGTGGGCGCGCGCAACCGCCGCCGGCTTCATCCGCCAGCCGTACCTTCAGCGTCTGCTCGCGGAGCAGGCATCTGTACTGTGGACATCGCCGCAGCCCGGCGCGGGAAACGTAGTCGTCATTGCTCCGGACGGCAGTTCGACTTCTTTCGCCGCGACCGCGACCACATTCGAGCCTGCCACCACGGAACTTGCCTCCGTCTACTACCAATACGCGGCGGACCTTACGGGATTGCAGCCCGGAACCACCTACCGGTATCAGGTTGTGCTGGATGGTCAGATCGTCGCCAGCGACCCCGTTCTGAACAGCTTCTACACGCCCGCTCCCGGCAATTCCTCGTTTCTCGTGGTGGGCGACAGCGGCGTGAACTCCGCGCAGCAGGCCTCGCTCACCCAGCAGATGGAAGCCGAGAGCAATATCTCGAAAGTGATTCACCTTGGCGATCTGGCGTATGAATCGGGGACTTTCGCGCAGTTTCAAGCCAATTACTTCCCCCTGTTCGCGCCCCTGATGAGCCGCCTGCCGTTCTTTACCACGCCGGGCAATCACGAATACGAAACGGATTCCGCGGCCCCCTACCTGGCGTCGATGTCTGCGCCGGCGTGCGGCGTTCCCGCAGCCGACCTGGGCCGGTATTATTCGTTCGATTCGGCGGACGTCCACTTCGTCTCGATCGATTCCAATCTGCTTCCGGGAGACGCGGCACCGCGGATGCTCGCATGGATGGACGCGGACCTCGCGGCCACCCGCAAATACTGGAAGATTGTCTTCCTCCATCACCCTCCTTATCCGACGGGCGCGCACGTGGGAGATCCGATCTGCGCTCTGGTGCAGAAGAACGTCAACCCGATCGCGGAGCGGCACGGCGTGCAACTTGTTTTGGCTGGCCATGAACACGGTTATGAGCGCTCTTTCCCGCTGGTGGCGGGTCAGAAAGCCGATTCCTCCCAGCCGTCGACCACATACGTGATCACCGGCGGCGGCGGAGCCAGCCTCGAAACCGTCGGTTCTCTCCCGCAATGCGCTTTCTCCGAGAGCACCTGGAACTATCTGCGAGTGGACGTCGAAGGCACGGCGCTCACCTTCACGGCGACGGGCATCGGCGGCAACGTGATCGACCGCATGACGCTGAACCCTCCTCCCGCAATCGCCGGGATTGTGAACGCGAAGAATTACTCGTCCCATATCTTCGCCGGCTCTGCCGTGAGTATTTTCGGTCAGAATTTCGCCATACGAAATATCGCCCCGACCGCGTGGCCGCTTCCCGATCGGTTGGGCGGTGTCTCCGTGACGGTCAACGGCGTCGCGGTCCCCATGCTCTTCGCGTCGCCCGGTCAGCTGAATATCCATATGCCCTCCGCGGTTTCCGGGCCAGCGACGATCGAGGTCACAACGCCCAATGGCTCGGTGACCGGAAACGCCCAGGTCCTTCAGCCTGTGCATAGTCGATAGGGTCGAAGGTCTCCGAATACCCTCACGCGGTGGCGCGGGCGTGAGCCTGTGTGAGATTGCCTAACTCATGAAGCAACGGACCGATGCCGGCTTCGTACCTGCGCCATCGCTGCAGCGAACTGCGGAACAGCGGCTGGCGGACCTGAGCGGCGCTGGCGGTCTTGACCGGACGATCGGTCTTGTGAAAAGCGAGGCAGCGATCGTCCCACGGCAGGCCGCAATATTCGATCAGCCGCCGCGCCTGACCTTCGAGGTCATCGACCAATTCCTCGTACGAGACGTCGAGCATGGCGTCGGACGGCAAAACGGATCGCCAGTGACTCATCAGGTTCGTGTAACCGCGGTAATAGCGGCCCAGTTCCTCCAGGTCATAGCTGAAGTGCTGACCTGTGGCGAACAGCTTTGAGTAGCACGAGACGCAGGTGTCTATCGGGTCGCGCATGGTATGAATAATCCTGGCGTTTGGCAGGATGAGGCGTATCAGGCCGATGTAGAGGAAGTTGCCTTGCATTTTGTCGACGATCCGCTGTTTGCCGGGCGCAAGAGCACTCAATCGGGCAACATAGGAGTGGCCCATTCGCTGCAAGGCGGCGCCGTCGAGTCCGGGAACGCCCTCCGGAAACCGGACGGGCTGCCGGTCGGCGTTCACGAGACTACCGATGGCTGTCGCGATATACGGCAGTTCGCCGGCGCCGTGAATCCGCGGATGGCTGGCAAGGATCTGCTCGATCAGGCTGCTTCCGGAACGCGGCATCCCAAGCACGAGAACCGGCGCTCGTGAGGGGTCGCCCGCTCCACGGAAGCGATCGAACAGGCCGCTGTCGAATACCGTCGAAAGGCTCTGAAAAAACCTCGCGCTGCCTGGCTCATTGTAGTCGACTTGCCGCCTTTTCAGGGCATTGCCCGTGCGGAAGTGTTCAAATGCCCGCGCGTAATCCCCGACGTCGTCGAAGGCTTTAGCCAGTGCGAAATGGATAAACGGCGCGTTGCTCTCGGATAAACCATCGCTTGCGGCCAGCGATTCCAGTGCCGCCAGACCGGCCTCGCCGCGCTGAAAAGTCCTGATCTCCGCGCGATGGAAGTGAGCCTCGGCATATCCGGGCCTGATCGCGATCGCCCGCCCAAAGTGGGCGGCTGCGTTGTCCAGTTGACCCTGACAAGCGAGTACGCACCCCAGATCGTGATGAGCGTCGGCGTGATCGGGATTGAGGGCGAGTACCCGTTCCTGATGCACTTTCGCGCCCTCAAGATCGCCGTGCGCGGAGAGCAGGTTACCCAGATTGTACCGGGCATCGACATAGTCCGGCTTGAGAACCAGTGCGCGTTCGTAATGCTCCGCGGCCTCGTCGATTCTGCCCTGCGCAGCCAAAGCGACCCCCAGATTGTTGTTGGCCACGGCGTGATCCGGTTTCAGCAGGAGGCTTCGGTTGTGCGCTTCAACCCTACCGTCGGGAATTCCCCGGCCATCCGCCGGTGCATCGTCTCCGCCGACGGTTTCAGTAGCTTCTTCCCCGGTCTCGATCACCTCGCATTGGATCCGCATCTGGTAACGCCGCCGTCGCAACGTCACGGGCAGGAAGAGCCGGTCGTCGAAAAAGTCCGCCATTCGCGGCGGCCTCGGCCCCTCCATCACGTTGAGGACATCGTCCGCCCCGCTCCCCATCGCCTCGAGGCAATTCGATACGCCGAAGAGAACCCCGCGCGGAGCATTCACCGCTTCGCGGGTAAATTGCGCACACGCAAACACCCTGTGATAGCCGCTCAAGAGCAGCGCGCGATTGGCATGAAATGCCACGGTGACAAAGTCCAGCGCCCTTGAGACCCGCATGGTGGCGTCGGGCTGCAACGGGCCCTGTAGTACGTATTCGAAGCGTGGGAGGTCGAAGACAATCGTGTCGCCGTCGCGCCGCCATTTTAACGGGGGGGCCGAGGGTGGATCCAGAAGGGCCGTGCGAAGCCATTTGTCGGGAGTGACCGCGTCTTCAAAGCCATTCGCAATGGCCGTTGACACCCATAGCTGGTGAACAACCAGATCCATCGGATTCAGCCTGGCGAAGTCCACCACCGTGTCCGCCTCCGGATGCTGATTGCGGAACTTCCGGGCCGCCTTGAGATCTGCCTCGCTCAGCGGCAGTTTCCGCAGGCCAAGAGACTCCTCCCGGGGCAGGCTTTCAACAATGGCCTTGTGCGACTCCCAAATCTCTTCGGCAACACCGCAGGTGACTGGACTCGATGAAACGCAGTCTTCGGTCAGGAATTTGACAGCTTGTTCCCTGTCCATCCAGCCCAAAAGCGCCCGCCCCGTCAAGCCTGACGCACTGCTGTCCGGCGAACCTCCATTCAAGAAGCCAGGAGAAATACCGAGCATCATTCATTATAAACTCCTTATAGTGGCAATTAGTTGTTCTAACGTCAAAAAAAACGAATGGACTGCAGGCGCCGAGGCTAAAGTGTCAGGCTCGGGGTGTGCGACATGAGAGGGGGGATTCCAAAATGATCCGCAATAAACGATTCGCCTCCTTAGCGCTGGTTACTTCGATACCCGGGACAATTTGGGAGAGATCACCCACGGGGCAGATCGGTGCATGAACGTGATTGGGCATCACTACCCAACTTCCGAGTTCGTAGAAGCCTTTCTGTTGTCCTGCATATAGGGCGCCGATTACGGCACGGGCGATTCCGGGGCGGGTCACAGCCACTGAGGGCCGGTGGCGCGGGCATCAAGAACCTTGTCGAAGGCTAAGAATCCGGCCCCTTCTGTAGTCCACGACTCCGCTATCCGTTGCACGGAAGTGAGCCGGCGAGACGCCAGGTGAGGAAGCAGGTGGGGACACCACGAACTGAGAGTGGCAGCGGGTTCGTGGAATTCTAGGGAAAAGCGAGGAACGCGGCTGATAGCCGCATCTCCACCAGCCTTGCGTACGGATACGCTCGGGCGGCCCGGGTTTTTCGGCCCATTCGCAAATGCTCCAACTTTTATGTCGCGCAACCCTCAGGCTCGGTGCTTTGCCCCGCGCATCAGACGCTGATATATACTGCAAGCTGCCTGATGATTCCCCGAAGAAAAGCGTTCGCTCTGGTCTGTGCCACCGCGGCGTTGGCACTGCTCGCCGTCGCCCAGGAAGGGCATCCACTTACGGGAACCTGGCACGGCGAGTGGAGTCCCGCGCCTGGCCAGCATGCGCGCATCGTGATGTTCATGAAGTGGGACACGAAGAACATTGTGGGTACCATCAACCCCGGCCCGAAGGGCGGCCCGATTACCGCCGCGACCCTCGATGCGGAGAACTGGACCGTCCATTTTGAAGGCGAGACAAAAGATCAGGCGGGAAAGCCCGTTCACATATCCGCGGACGGCAAACTTGACAACATCGGTTCCTATAACCGCACCATCACCGGCGCCTGGATGCAGGGCGGGGCGAAAGGCGATTTCAAACTTACCCGGGACTAGAGACGATGTTGCGAAAGATGCTGCCAAAGATGTTGCGAAAGTTGTCGGCTACCTTTCTCTGTGCGGTGTCTCTTGCCGCCGCATTCTCCACCCGCGAACCGCTGAACGGCAAGGGGCGGCAGCTCGTTCTGGATGCCTGCACGGCCTGCCATACCCTCGATCGCGTCCGAAGCCAGAGACTGACCCGCGAAGAGTGGCGTCAAACCATCGCCGGCATGCTTTCCGAAGGAGTTCCGTTGACCGATGATGAGGTTACCCTGGTTGTCGACTACCTCGCACAAAACTTCGGGCCGGAGAAACCGTAACCGTCATGAGGATCTGCCTTTTCAGCTTGTTGCTCCTCGGCGTTGTCGCGACGCAGGCGCTGGCCCACCATTCCATGGCGGCTGCGTATGACGAAAAGAAGCCCGTCACGCTGAAGGGTGTCGTGACCAAGTTCGATTGGACCAACCCGCACGTCTTCGTCTTCATCGACGTCGCCGCCGCGAATGGCGATGTCACGAACTGGGCCGTCGAGCTTCCCAGCCGTGTCGAACTCCGCAGGGACGGCTGGACGAAGGATTCGCTCAGCGTCGGCGATATGGTGACCGCGGAAGGATCAGCGGCGAGAGATAACGGCAAAGCGATCGGCGGCAAGCAGCTTGTCTTCGCCAACGGCAGAAAACTATCCGCCATCCCCCCCGCCGCGCCTCTGGCGAAGGCGGCCTCAAAGCCGACGCCCCGCTGGCCGGATGGGCATCCGCGCCTCGGCTTCGTTCCCGGCGAAGCCGGCTACTGGGCGAGTGTCGCAGGGTCGAATCTCTTCGAAACCGGCTCGAATGTGCGCATGAACGCCGAAGGACTGCTGCTCAATATCGCCGATGCGGGCAAGGTCGCCCCGTTTCAACCCTGGGCCAAAGGTCTTTACGAATACCGCCAGCGCAATCTGCTGAAAGACGATCCCATGGCCAGCTGCCTTCCGCCCGGCGGACCGCGCCAGTTCCAGACCGCGCAACGGTATTGAGATCGTCGACCAACCCGAGCGCAATCGCGTCTTCGTGATGTCCGGCGGCGGCAATCGCAACTGGCGCCTGATCAATCTCGATGCCCGCGCGCATCAGCCCGACGATGTGATTCCCACATACTACGGAGATTCGGTGGGAAAGTGGGAGGGCGATACCCTGGTGATCGACAGCATCGGTTTCAACGAGCGATTCTGGTTTGCCAATGGCGGTCTGCCGCATACCGAAGGCCTGCATCTGACGGAGCGGATCTCGCGGCCCGACTTCAACACACTAAAATATGAGGTGCAGGTGACCGATCCCGGGGCTTACACCAGACCCTGGTCGGGCAGTTTGAGCCTGCAATGGGTCCCCAACCAGGAAATCGAAGAGTATTTTTGCGACGAATACAACAGAGATCAGGAGCACACTGAGAATACGATGAAAAACAGAACCGTCCGTGTACTGGCTGCCGGTTTCGTTCTGCTTGCCACGTCGATGCCGATGATGGCGCATCATTCCTTCTCGGCCGAATACGACGCCAAAAAGCCCGTATCCGCTCAAAGGAGTCGTGACGAAGATCGACTGGATGAACCCCCACGTCTACTTCTACATCGATGTCGAAGACGAATCGGGCAAGGTCGTCAACTGGGGCTTCGAAATGGGTCCTCCGCAGGGGCTGCAGCGGGCCGGATGGACCAGGAATACGATGAAGGTCGGCGACGAAGTCATCGTCGAGGGATCTCTCGCCAAGGATGGCAGCAACCAGGGCAATGCGCGATCGGTGACGATGGCCGGCACGGGCAAGAAACTCGGTGGCGCCTCGAGCGAAAGCCAGATACCCTGATGCGCTGCGCTTTGCTGCGTCTCTTGTAGCCGCCGCTGTCTTTGCTCAGGCGCCGCAGCAACCGGCGGCCGGACCTGATCCGAACACCAATCTCAACGCGGGCCGTCTGGCGGGAACGGGCCGCGGGCGCGGTCCCAGAGCCGCCTGCGCGGCCCACTCCGCATCTGCCCGATGGCCGCGTCAATCTGGGTCCTTTGCCCGGCGAGAAAGGCGTCTGGGAAGGCAACGCGGGCGCTACGCTGGCGACCAATCCCAAGGGCATCGATAACCCCCGAATGAATCTGCCCACCAATCTGAAGATCGCCGACGTGCCCTTCCAGCCTTGGGCGCGAGCCGTCTACGAATACCGCCAGGCCACCACGACCAAGGACGATCCCCACGTGCGCTGCAAGCCTTCCGGCGGCCCGCGCATGTTCCACACTCCTTATGGGATGGAATTTCTGGACCTGCCGGAACAGAAGCGCATCATCATCGTGGGCGTTGGCGGCCCGCACACCTGGCGCACCATTTATATGGATGGCCGGCCGCATCCGAAAGATCTCGATCCTACTTTTGCCGGTCATTCCGTGGGCCACTTCGAAGGCGATTCACTGGTGATCGATACGGTCGGCTTCAACGAAAAATTCTGGCTGACCCGCGAAGGAATTCCCTACACGGAAAAGCTTCATCTGATCGAACGTTTCACGCGCACGGATTACAATACTCTGAAATACGAAGCGACCATCGACGATCCCGGCGCTTATACCGCGACATGGACAGGCGGCTGGCTGATCCAGTGGCAGCCGACCGAAGAGCTCTACGAATACGTCTGCCAGGACAATAACCGCGACGTCAAGCACATGTACGGCGGAAACCGCGAAGGCGGCGACCGCTGAGCGCGGACCGCTGCGCATTTTTTCACGACGCTTATTTGCCCGCTTTCAACTCCGCATAAACCTGCGTAACAAACCGTTCCGTTGTGGTGTTCGATTGCGGAACCTTCGCATCGAAATCCGCTGTAGGCTTTGCCGCCATCACTTCCTGCAGCGGTCTTGCCCTGCGCAACCAGCGGCGCGATCTTGTCGCGGATGGCGATGATCATGTCGCGGTGATTGATGAGCCCGGTGCGGTCCGTGATCTCGCCATGCCCCGGCACCACCTTCGTCTGCGCATTGCAGAGCTTGATCGCCGCGTCGATGCCCGCCAGCATCCCGTTGAGCGACCCGCCGTTGTTGCGGTCGATATTGGGGTATCCCAGCGTTCGCACATAATCACCGATCATGATCACGTTGTTGTTCGGGAAATAAACCAGCGTGTCGCCGTCGGTATGGGCTTTCGGAATCGGAATCGCCTGCACATCCTCGCCATCCATATGGAAGGTGAGCGGGCTGCTGTACGTGATCACCGGGAGAGCGGCGGTTGGCGCCGGCGTTCCCGGGGTTCCGTTTGCCCCGGGCGCGGGATGCGCCAGGCGGTTCCGCAGTTCCTCGCGCGCGAAGATCACCACGCCCATTTTGCCGAGGTTTTCGTTGCCGCCCGTGTGGTCGCCATGCACGTGAGTATTGACCAGGAAACGAATGGGAGCGTTCGAGATCTGTTTGATGGCGGCCACGATCTTATCGGTCAGGGGCGCGAACTGGCTGTCCACCATCAGCACGCCGTCCGGACCCGCGAGTACGCCAATAGCCCCGCCCGATCCGTTCAGCACATAGAAATTCGGTGCGATTTTCACCGTCTCGATCTGAACCTTGCTGTAATCGGTCGCCGCGGGGGCCTGGGCAAGCGCGTCGCCCACGATGGTCAGCGCCGCCAGCGCAAGAAACACCATTTTCAGTACGCTCATTGTTTCTCTCCTTGAACTTCCTCAGGATTAGTCTACCCCTTACCGCGGGCTCCGCACTGCGGCATTGTTCGCCGTACGTTGCGCTGACCTGAAAGTGCTACAATGTAGCAAGTGCGAAAAGCGTCCATTCGCGATCTGCACATCAGGACTTCGGAACTGGTGCGCGAAGCCGCCGAAGGCAGCGTCATCGTCATCGAACGGCGCGGCGAGCCGGTCGCGGAACTGCGCCCGATCGGAACAACCGATAGGTTGACCCCGGCCACGAAAAAGCGCATCCTGGCCGAGATGGCGAGAGCCCGGGCCTCGATGCCGGTTTCTGACAACATTACCCGGTTCATCGAAGAAGACCGCAACCGCTGAACGTGTATTTTGACAGCGCTTACATCGCGAAGTGTTACGTCGATGAACCCGACTCTCCGGCTGCGGTGAAACTCGCAAGAGGCGCCCCCAAATTATATTCATCGGTGCTTGCTATCGCGGAAATTCACTGTGTTTTCCATCGCCACGTGCGTGAAGGGTTAATGACCCCGGAAGCGAGCCGCGATCTCGGCCGGCTCTTCCTCAGACACGCTGATGAAGGCTACTGGAATTTCATTCCCGCGGGTGAACCGCTGCTGAGACGAGCCGCCGCCATGGTAATCGCCTCCGCGCCGGGGTTATTTCTTCGCACTATTGACGCCGTTCACCTCACGACCGCGATGGAACTGGGCGAGGGGGAGATCTGGACGAACGACCGCCACATGCTCGCGGCGGCTCCGCACTTCGGTCTGAAGGGAAGAAGCTTATAACGGGCGCTAGCTGCCGGCTTTTTTCCCGGCCCGCACCAGCTGATCGATATTCACGAAATCCGTCGGATAATTGCCCGTGTAACACGCATAACAGAATTCGCCGCGCGTATCCGCCACCGACTTCTGCAGAGAGCTCATCGACAGATAAGCCAGTGAATCGGCTTCAATGAACCGGCGGATCTCTTCGATCGAATTGTTCGCCGCAATCAACTCGCTCTTGTTCGGCGTATCCACGCCATAGAAACAAGGTGAGATCGTGGGCGGGCACGAAATCCGCATGTGTACTTCGCGCGCCCCCGCTTGCCGCACCATGCGCACGATTTTGCGGCTGGTGGTTCCGCGCACGATGGAATCGTCCACGAGGATCACGCTCTTGCCTTCGAGCAGACTGCGCACCGGATTCAGCTTGAGTTTCACGCCGAAATCGCGGATCGCCTGCGAAGGCTCGATGAACGTCCGCCCCACATAATGATTTCGAATCAAGGCCTGGCGGTAAGGAAGGCCCGACTCCGCGGAATAACCCAGCGCGGCCGCGTTACCCGAATCGGGAACCGGTACCACGATATCGGCATCGGCCGGCGATTCAATCGCCAGATATCGCCCCAGGTTTTCGCGCGATTCCTGAACCGCGCGCCCGAACACGATCGAATCGGGCCGCGAAAAATAAACATGCTCGAACACGCACTGCGAAAGCGGCCGCTGCGGCGCATACCGGTCCCGGCTCACGCCTTCGGGTCCGACGATCACCATTTCGCCCGGCTGCACATCGCCCATATAAACGGCATTGATCAGATCGAACGCGCACGTTTCCGAAGCAAAAACATACGCGGGAGACGTCCCGCCGCTGACCTCAAGCTGACCCATCGCCAGAGGCCGGAAGCCCTGTGGATCGCGCGCCACGATGATCCGGTCCTCGGCGAGAAACACCAGCGAAAACGCGCCTTCGAGCTGCAGCAGCGCTTCGCGCAGCGCACCCGCCAGCGTTTTTTCACGCGAATGGGCGACCAGATGCAGAATTACTTCCGTGTCGCTCGATGCCTGGAAGATCGACCCGCGCGCCTCGAGATCTTTCTTCAGTTCCGCCGCGTTCGTGATGTTGCCGTTGTGCGCCACCGCGATCCGGCCTTTGTTGCAATGCACCGAAAACGGCTGCGCGTTGCGCTCCACCGTATCGCCCGTAGTCGAATAGCGCGTGTGCCCGATCGCGAGCGACCCCGGCAATTCCGCCAGCACGGGCACGGTGAAAATATCCGCCACATGCCCCATCGATTTTTTGGTGTGGATCAGTGCGCCGTCGCTCGTCGAGATTCCCGCGCTTTCCTGCCCGCGATGCTGCAGAGCGTACAGCGATAAGTAGGCTAACTTCGACGCTTCGGGGTGGCCATAAATTGCAGCGACACCGCACTCTTCGTGAAATTTGTCCGTCATTATGTTGTGTGGAGTAATCGGGGAAGACTGCCTTCGAACGATTGCTTCAAATCGGTGGTGGCTGAATCGATCCACATGCTGGTTTCGTTTCCGATCTGTAACCGCCCTTTCATTGTAACCCCGATCACCGGGCATTCCACATCGAATCGCAGGGCAATTTCACGCACGCGATCGCGGGGTCGAGAGTGCTCACCAGAATGCGCGAGGGCGCCTCGCCGAACAGTGCGAAATCGATCCGTTCCGCGGGCGTAATGTCCACGCGCGCACCGATTTCGTCCGTGCAGCATTCGCTCAGCGCCACGGCCAGTCCGCCGTCGCTCAGATCGTGCGCCGATTCCGCCAGTCCCGCGGCCAGAACTGCGCGAACGCAATCGTGAACCCGCTTTTCGTAAGCCATATCGAGCTGCGGCGGCAGGCCCCAGAGCTGATTCAGGATGACCTTCGCGTATTCGCTGCTGCCGAATCGCAGCGCATGATTCTCCCGGAGGCCTCCCAATAGAACGATGTGCGCACCGGCCTCGCGGAACCGCACCGGCGCCGGAATCGCCGTCTTCATCAGCCCGATGATTCCCATCACCGGCGTCGGGTAAATGCCTTCACCCAGCGTTTCGTTATACAGGCTGACATTGCCGCCCGTGATCGGCGTTTCGAAAAACGCGCAGGCCTCGGCGATCCCTTCGATCGCTTCCACCAGCTGCTCCATAATCTCCGGCCGCTCCGGATTGCCGAAGTTCAGATTGTTCGTCGCCGCCACCGGAACCGCCCCAGTGGTTGCCAGATTCCGGCAGCATTCCGCGACGGCCAGTTTCGCGCCTTCGCGCGGATCGAGATAGCAGTAGCGGCCGTTGCCATCGAGCGACATCGCGATCGACGTCCCGGTCTCCTTCACCCGGACCACCGCGGCATCGGAACCCGGCCCCACGATCGTGTTGGTGCGAACCGTGTAATCGTATTGCTCCCAGATCCAACGCTTGGAGCAGATGTCCGGCGCGGCGAGAAGCCGCAGCAGATCCGCGTTCAGATCCTTCGAAGGCGGGATGTGATCGGGAGGTCCCATCGGCGCCCTGCGATACGGCTTCGGCCCATGCGGGCGGTTATACTTCGGCGCTTCGTCGGCCAGCGCCGGGTTCGGAATCTCCGCCATGACCTCGCCGTGATGCCAGATGCGCAGCTTACCGTCCGGGGTCACCACGCCGATCGTCACCGCGTCCAGTCCCCACTTGCGGAAGACATCGAACACCTCATGTTCACGGCCTTTTTCCGCCACCAGCAGCATCCGTTCCTGCGATTCCGACAGCAGCATTTCATACGCCGTCATGCCGGATTCACGCTGCGGAACGAGGTCGAGATCGATATCGATCCCCACTCCGCCGCGGCTGCCCATTTCACACGAAGACGACGTCAGCCCCGCCGCACCCATATCCTGAATCGCGACGATGGCCCCGGTCTTCATGGCTTCGATGCAGGCTTCGAGCAACAGCTTTTCAAGGAACGGATCGCCCACCTGCACGTTCGGGCGTTTCTGTTTCGATTCTTCCGTGAACTCGGCGCTGGCCATCGATGCGCCGTGGATCCCGTCGCGCCCCGTTTTCGCGCCCACATAAATCACCGGGTTGCCGATCCCGGATGCGCGCGCATAAAAAATCTCGTTCTCTTTGCACACGCCCAGCGCGAAAACGTTCACCAGCGGATTCGCCGAATAGCACTCTTCGAAGATGCACTCACCGCCCACAGTCGGCACGCCGAAGCAGTTCCCGTAATGTGCGATGCCGCTTACCACTCCCTCCAGAATCCGGCGATTCCGCGGAACATCCAACGGCCCGAAGCGCAGCGAATCCATCACCGCGATCGGCCGCGCGCCCATCGTGAAGATGTCGCGCAGAATCCCGCCCACTCCCGTTGCCGCGCCCTGAAACGGCTCAATGTAACTCGGATGATTATGCGATTCGATCTTGAACGCGATCACCCACCCGCCGCCGATTCCGATAATGCCCGCGTTCTCGCCCGGCCCCTGCACAACATACTTACCCGTCGTCGGCAGCTTCTTCAAATGGATGCGCGAGCTCTTGTAGGAACAATGCTCGCTCCACATCACGCTGAAAACGCCGAGCTCCGTGTAGCTCGGTTCGCGCCCCAGCAGGGAGACGATTTTCTGATATTCCGCGGGCGTGAGCTGATGCTGCTCCACCAGCTCGGGTGTGATGGTCATCTTGTCAGCGCAGGTACAGCAGAGAGCATCGACTCGAAAACACCCAGGCCCGACGTCGACCCCATCAGCGGATCGCATGCGCGCTCCGGATGCGGCATCATCCCCATCACGTTGCGTTCACGGTTCAGAATGCCCGCGATGTCGCGCAGTGCCCCGTTCGGATTATCAAGATAACGGAACGTCACACGGTCTTCCGACTTCGAGCTCATCGAGCGTGCGCGCGTCGGCGAAGTAGCGGCCTTCGCCATGCGCGACCGGCAGATGCAGAATCCGGCCTTTTTCGATCTTCGAAGTGAAGGGAGAATGGGTTGTTTCCGTGCGCAGGCGGACCGTGCGGCAGATGAATTTCAGATCCTGATTGCGCAGCAGAGCGCCCGGCAGCAGTCCGGCCTCGACCAGAATCTGAAAGCCGTTGCAGACTCCGAGCACGAGCCCGCCCTCCGCGGCGAACTTCTTGACCGCGTTCATCACGGGCGAAAAGCGCGCGATCGCGCCGCAGCGCAGGTAATCCCCGTAAGAGAATCCTCCGGGCAGAATCACGGCGTCCACGCCGCTCAGATTCGACGACTGATGCCAGATGAATTCGGCGTGCCCGTGCAGGTTTTCGTTGACCGCGTACCACGCGTCGTGGTCGCAGTTGCTGCCGGGGAAAACGATGACGCCGACTCTCATCCGGGAAGGAACCAGTTTACTATGCGGTAATCCCCGCATACACCAAAGTCGACGGCGATGTCCGCGACGCAATCTCCGAGATCGCCAACATGATCGTCGGCTGTTTCAAGACCACAGCCGAAACGTATCCGGGTCCGCTCGGCAGGCAAGGAAAAAATGGAGTGTGGTTCCGTTCTCGTGCGGCGATCACGCTCCAATTGAAGATCCGCATCGCGCGAAACCGGGCGCTGCCGCACATGGCAACCGTGGGAACAAGGTCGCAGGTAGCATAATGAAACGCGATGCTGTTCGCGGACCTCGCACTCTCAAAGCGTCTGGAGCGCGCGGAAGGGCGTGCGTGCCTTGCGTTCGCCGAAGCGCGGCTCCGTCTGTTTCCCGAGTGCGGCGCCGAATGGATCGAATGCGCCGGAGCATTGGCCGTTTTCAACGGCGTCGATTCCCCGGTTACGCAGAGTTTCGGCCTCGGCTTATTCGAAGAACTGACCCCCGCCACGCTCGATACGATCGAGCGTTTCTTCTTCGATCGCGGAACGCCCGCGGTGCATGAAGTGAGTCCGCTTGCCGGAGTCGCCGCGATGGATCTGCTTTGTGCCCGCAACTATAAGCCGATCGAGATCAGCAGTGTCCTCTATCGGGCGGTTGAGAGACCCATGGCCGAAGGTGCGGGGACCGTCACAGCGCGGGTTATCGGTCCCGAAGAAGGTCAACTCTGGGCCAACATCAGCGCCAGGGGTTGGTCACACGATCATCCGGAACTGTTCGACACCATTCTGGGATTCGGCGCCATCGTCGTGGCCCGCGCGGGCTGTCCGTGCTTCCTGGCCGAAGTCGACGGGGAACCCGGGGCAGCAGGCGTTCTCTCGATCCATGACGGCGTCGCCCTGTTCGGCGGATCGGCCACGGTCCCCGAACTGCGGCGCCGCGGCCTTCAAGCCGCCCTGCTCCACGAACGCATGCTCTACGCGGCCGAACGGGGCTGCGATCTGGCGATGATGGTGGCAGAGGCTGGCAGCGAATCCCAGCGCAATGCGGAACGGAAAGGGTTTCGCGTCGCGTACACACGCGTCAAGTGGCAGCTCAGCGGAACCGGGTTGCGATAAGTTTCCCTTACCAGCGAGGCTCGCGGCGAGGGGGTCTGCCACCACCGCCACCACCACCGCCGGGGCGTCCGCCACCACCGCTGTGACCGCCGCCACCACCGAACCGGTTGCCGCCACCACCGCCGCCGAATCCGCCGGCGCGCGGTTCGCGCGGGCGGGCTTCGTTTACCGTGAGAGTCCTGCCGCCCAGTTCGGCGCCATTCAAGGCCGCCATGGCCTTATCGGCGTCCGAGTTCACCGGCATCTCGACAAATGCGAAGCCGCGAGCCTGACCTGTATCCCGATCCTTTACAATCTGTACCCGATCCACCTGGCCATATGCGGAAAAAGCCGCATCCAGATCCTGCTCAGTCGTCTGGAACGAGATGTTCCCGACATAGATATTCTTCAAGGCGTACTCCTTTACTTCTGCCGCTTGGGGCAGGTTGATTTCTAGAGAGCTAATCTCGGCCGGAATCTGACAAAAGGCGGGCAAGGTAGCGGTTGGCGGCTTCATACAGCCACGGTTTCATGTTACCGCGCTTTTTGCCCGGCGTGTTTTCTTTTCGGATATTGGCTCACAACGGGTCGCCCGATATAGACGGACGGGTGAGCTTTCGGACGTTTCTGTGCCTTGTTGTTATCTTTCGGTAGCGGATTTCTGCGCCAACTCGCCGATGATGGGCAGAACGTAAGCCTCGTCGTGGCTGGCCTTGATCATCATGAAAATGGAAACGCCCAGGATCAGGGCGTGGAGCATCAGGTCAATCGGGAAATAATGCCCCGGGGTGGAACGCACGATCGGGCCCACCACCCAGTCGACCATCAGCCAGGCGGCGAAAAGGTACAGGCCCTGGAAGGCGTGGAAGCGGATCATGCGGTCGTCCTTGAAGCGGCGGGCGGCGAGTACGATGATGGCGGCGATCCAGCCGATGGCCGGGACATAACAGAGAATGGCCGCGGTGCGCGGTGAAAGTCCGGCCAGCGGATCGTGCATCTGCGACGGCGGCGCGGATGGGCGGGGCGGTGGTGCTCCCGTGGGCGGCTCGTTCGCGGACTGACGCGCGCCGCAACTGGCGCAGAACACGTCGCTGTCACCTGCCTGATGGCCGCATTGGGTGCAGAAGGGCATCCTGTAACAGAGTACGTTATGCCACCCTCATTTGTTCCTGAAGGCGCGCCCGGCAGGCGGGTGGCGGGCGGGTTGCATAATTCTCCGCGACGTGACAAGCTGCGAACCATGAAATCACTTTCCGTGATGGCCGCGCTGCTTTGCCTGGCGTTCCCGCTCGCGTCCATTTCGGCCGCGGCCGACCTCACCGTCTATCTCATCGATGTGGAAGGGGGACAGTCGACGCTCGTTCCTCACGCCTTCCGGCCAGAGCGTTTTGATCGATACGGGATTTCCAGGCTTCAATGGCCGGGACGCGGACCGGATCGCCGCGGTGGCGAAAACGGCCGGCGTGACGCAGATCGATTACCTGCTGATTACGCACTATCACGCCGACCACGTGGGCGGCGTGCCGGCGCTTGCCGCGCGGCTGCCGATCGGGAATTTCGTCGACCATGGCGACACGGTCGAGAAAACGCCCGCCGGGCAGAAGCTCTACGACGATTACATGAAAGAGGTCGCGAAGGGCAATCACATCGTGGTGAAGGCGGGCGATAAGCTGCCGATAAAAGGGCTGGACTGGAACATCGTGTCGGCGGCCGGGAATATGATCGACAAGCCGTTGCCGGGGGCGGGCAAGCCGAATCGGCTCTGTGCCGATTTCAAGCCGAAGGATGTGGACCCGACCGAGAACGCGCGGTCCGTGGGAAGCGTGATCGTACTGGGCAAGTTCCGGGTGGTGGATCTGGGCGATCTGACGTGGAACAAGGAACAGGACCTGATGTGCCCGGAGAATAAGGTGGGCCAGGCGGATGTTTATATCGTGAGCCACCACGGGCAGGACATCAGCGGTTCGGCCGCGCTGGTGCACGCGCTGCATCCGAAGGTCGCGATCATGGACAACGGCGAGAAGAAGGGCGGAACGATTGAGGCGTGGGATACGATTCATTCGTCTCCCGGGCTGGTGGATATCTGGCAGCTGCACTTTTCGGCGGCTGGCGGCAAGGAGCACAACACCGGGGAAGCGATGATCGCGAATATGACGACGGATCGGGATGCGGGAAATTACCTGAAGCTGACGGCGCATTCGGACGGGCATTTCGAAGTGACGAATCCGCGCACGGGCTTACGAAGAAGTATTGATTCACTGCCTGAAGACAATCCTGCCGCCGGCGACCGTCATGGTCACACGGGTGTTCGGGATCTCCGCGGCAGGCATTGTCATGATGTCGCCCGAGAGCATCACAAAGTCGGCCACCTTCCCCGGCTCGATCGAGCCTTTGCGGGCCTCTTCGAAAGCCGCGTAAGCCCCTTCGATAGTCCAGCTGCGCAATGCTTCCTCACGCGACATTCGCTGATTCGGAAACCAGCCGCCCGGAGGCGTTCCGTCCTGCTTCTGTCGCGTTACGGCGGCGTAGAAGCCCCAAAGCGGGTTCGGGTCTTCCACCGGGAAATCCGATCCGCTCGGCACATGCACGCCGAGATGCAGGAATGTCTGCCACGCGTAGGCGCCTTTGATTCTCTCCGGTCCGATACGGTCGGGCGCCCAGAGCATGTCGCTGGTCGCGTGAGTGGCCTGCATAGACGCGATGATGGAGTACTGCTTGAACCTCGCGAAGTCCGCGGGAGCCACAACCTGCGCGTGCTCGATGCGGAAACGCTTGTCGTTCGGGCCCTTCAACACGTCGGCGTAGGCGTCGAGGACGGTGCGATTGGCACGGTCGCCGATGGCGTGCGTGTTGACCTGGAAACCCTTCGCGAGCGCGTCTTCGGCCGCTTTTCGAATCGTCGCGCGATCGAGAATCAGCAGGCCACGATTGCCGGGGTCGTCGGAATACGGCTCGAGCATAGCCGCGCCTCTCGATCCCAGAGCGCCGTCGGCGATCAGCTTGGTGCTGCGAATGGTCAGGTAATCGCCGATCTCCGGCTTGTTCGGCAGCGGGTTGGGATAAAGGACCATCGCATAGATGTGGATCGGAAGCTGAGCCTTGCGGATCAATGACCGATAGCCTTCGATGTCCGCGTATTGCACGCCTGCATCGTGCACCGAGGTGAGTCCTACTCGCGCGCATTCCTGGGTGGCGCGCAGAAGGCTTTGCTCGATCTGCTCCGGGGTCGGCGCCGGGAGTTTACGTTCGATGAGCTGCTGCGCCTGGTCGATCAGGACGCCGGTCGGCGCGCCTTTGGAATCGCGCAGGATTTTGCCGCCGGGCGGATCGGGCGTTCCCGCATTGATGTCCGCGATCTCGAGCGCCTTGTTGTTTACCCAGAGCGCATGACCATCCACGCGTTCCAGGGAGACCGGATTATCCGGGGCCGCGCTTGAAATCCCCGCGGTGCTCGGGAACTGCCGGCCCGCCCAGAGATTCTGGTCCCACGAGCGCCCCTGAATCCATTCGCCAGGCTTCGAGTGGCTTGCCGCTTCACGGACTTTGCTTACGATTTCCCGTTCCGATGCGACGCCGCGCAGATCGATCTGACCCAGCATGTCGCCAAGGCCCCGGACGTGCCCGTGCGAATCGATCAGGCCTGGAATCATCGTTGCGCCTTTCGCATCGATGAGGTTTGTCGAGGGGGCGAGGTAACCGGACACGTCATTTCCGACGGCCAGAATTCGGCCCTGCCGCACTGCGATTGCCGATGCCGCCGGCTGCTTCGGATTTACGGTGTAGATGCGGGCGTTGGTTACGGCGAGATCGGCCGTCTGTGCGAATGCGGTGGCGGCGAAAGCCAAATGAGCGATCCAGCGGATCACTTTTCGACCCGCCGCGGTTTCGCTTCCGCCATCCGGGTTCCGGAGAAATAACCGTGGCGGTAGAGCTCGCGGTCGCACATTGGGGGAGTGGTTCAAGATCGAGACAGGCGCGACACTGCGTCGCGAGATTTCCATTCGTTTCGAGGATAGGTTACACCGAAGTCTTTGTAAAGCCAATCCGTTCTCACTGCGCAATCGATATCGCAATCCCGGCTTGACTGCTTACGCCATCGATCTGCATAACAACGCCCACCAGCGGCGGAAACGTGAATCCGGGATCGCTCGTGGCAAAGAGCACCGCCGGATTCGGAACATACACCGTGATCCGGTACACATTGCCCGGAAATCCGCTCAAAGGACCCATCACGGCCGCGACGCCATCGCAATA
The DNA here is from genome assembly GCA_963764845.1 of Terriglobia bacterium. Taxonomy (GTDB): domain Bacteria; phylum Acidobacteriota; class Terriglobia; order Bryobacterales; family Bryobacteraceae; genus BOG-234. The sequence continues at coordinate 1,197,482 of CAVXUE010000006.1, forward strand.
GATTCCATCGATGAACACGTTCGTCGGAAACTGCGTCACTGCGTAGCCATCGGTGAAGGACACAGGCCCTACCCCCGTTGCCAGGATCGTGATCCGGTCCCCGGGCGCCGCCGGATTCGCCGGCGTATTCAGCGTTCCGTCTTTGTTGAGAATGTACCCCTGGCCCAAACCCGTGCCGTCGGCGGAGAAGATGCCGGGGGAAGTAACAGCTGCCGGCATCAGCACCCGATTGGAACTCGCGCCTCCCGATTGCACGCCGACCCCTGCCGCGCCTGCCGCGATATCCGCCGGAACCGTTGCCGCAATCGCAGTGGGCGTGATTGAAAAAGGCGTCACCACGTCATCGCCGATCGAGAGCTGCGCGTCGGTGCCGAATCCCGCGCCTTTGATCACGATGGTTTCACCCGCGGAAAGCGGGCCGTCCAGCAGGCTCGCCGCATTCTCCACCGCATCGATGCGCAATGCGGGCGGCGGCGTGAGCGCCAGGCTGTTCAGCCAGAGATTCGCCGGACGCAACGGATTGTTTGGGAAACCCGTAACGCCTCCGATTACGACGCTCCCATTGGCCCCGATTCCGACCCCTGAAACCGTGAAATACTCGGTGTCGCCGAAGTAGCTGGAAAAGACCAGCGTCGAGAGATCGCCCGAGAGTTCACTCATAAAACCGGTTGGAGATGCGAATCCTCCTGCGAGCGGCGTGCGTGTCGGCAGCCCCTGGGGCGCCGTGCTTCCGCCGATATAAACGTTCCCCGCGCCATCGACGGCGATTGTGCTGACCAGATTCGAGTACGGGTTGCTGAAGTAAGTCGCGTCGATCACGCTCTTCAGTCGCGCATCCACGCGCTCGACGGCGACCTGAGCGCGCAAAGTCGCCTGGGTCGGGAGATTCGGCGGTTCCTGGAAGGTGCCCTGAAAAGCTCCCGCCGTGGTTTGAAACTGGCCGTAGGGCGTCCCCGGATCGCCGGCGATATAGAGGCTGCCATCTGGCCCGATCGTCATCGCCGCCGGGGTCAGGACGGCCGGCATCGATGAAAGCAGCGACGTGCCAGTCGGGTCGATATGGAAGATTCCGCCCGCCCCGCCAACATACGAGGTACCGTCCGATGCAACAGCCAGTGCGCTGGCCGGACTTTCTGTCCCAAGGACTGATGAGACAGTCGCAGCGGGGATGTAAGTGGAAAAAATCAGGCTGGAGCCGGCGGCGTCAAACCGGGTCAGCGTAGCCTTTTCTTCGTATGTCCCCGGTCCGATGCCGATAGCGGGGCGCACGGACGCGGTCGAAAGAGCGCCCGGCGTGACCGGCAATTGGCCCTGTGCGACTCCCGCAAGCCATGCCGATCCACTGCCGTCTGTCGCAATGGCTGCAGGAACTGTGCCGCTGAAATAAGTCGAATAGCCAAGCGAGCCGTCCGGGTTCAGTTTGAAGACGAAGACGTCCCCCGAAGATGCATACGCGCCCTTGCTGATCGGGAAATCGACCGAGTTGGTCGTGCCCGTGACAAACACGTTCCCGGCCGCGTCAACGGCCATGGCGGTGGCTGAATCGTATGCGCTTCCCCCGAAGTACGTCGAGTAAACAATGTTACCCGGCGGATCGAGCTTGGTCACAAAGACATCGGCTGAGCCCCGATTCGCCGCATAGACTTGCCCGTTCACTACCGCCAGCCCCAATATGGATGCTGTCGCCTGCGGGCCAACCAGCGTTGTGGTACGCAGATCGCCCGAGATTCGGACGACACCCGTGCCTGCGCCGGTCGCGGCGTAGAATACGCCGTTCTGCCAGTCGGGCGTGAGGTCTCCCGAGACCGACCTCCCAGACTCCTCCGTCCACGTTACGCCTCCGTCGGTGCTCAGGAAAATACCGGAGGGACCGGCGCCGATCAGCTGCCCTGGATGGTTCTGGTCGGGAAGCACCTCCGCGATCATCGGTGCGCTGAACGAACTGAACGTCTGGCCATAATCGGTACTTTTGAATAACCCGCTGTTAAAAGTGCCGACATAGAGAACCCCTGGATTGGCCGTGTCGAACGTGATGTTCTGAATATAGTCCGTAATCGTCGTGAGCTGCCAGGTCGCCCCGCCGTCGGCAGACCGCACGAGTCCGCTCTCATACGTCCCGGCAAGGATCACCGCCGGATCAGCCGGATCGATCCACAGATTCTGAACGCCAACCTGCCCGCCCGTTTTTGGAATGCCATTATTAACGGCGGTCCACGTCGCGCCTCCATCGGCGCTCCTCAGCACTCCCTGGTCGTTGGTTCCGACGAACAGAGCCTCGCCGTTGCCAGGTTCCAAGGCGATCGAACTCGCCGCGGAACTCGGCAGACTGGTTGCGGAAAACGTTATGCCACCGTCGCTGCTCCGGACCAGCTTGCCGGTCGAAACAGCATAGATCGTTAGGGGGTTCCGCGGGTCGACCACGATTGCCGACGCCGAGTTGAGTCCCAGTGCAGTCGATGCCGATCCGTTGATTCGGTACAATCCCGACGACGCGATGCTTCCCTGAACAGCGGCTTTGGCTGGGTAATTCCGGGACGCCGTGGTGCCCGCGATGTATATGTTGCCCTGTGCATCGGTCCCGAGTCCGGCGAGCGAATCGGTTCCGGAAGCGTCCACCTCCTTTACCCACTGGAAAGTTGGCAGGTTCTGCGAAAAGACGAGCGAACCGAACGCGCACGCGACGAGGAGCAGGCGGGTAGTCACGTGGCTACCCGGAAGCAGTCTTGACACCATCTTTAACTCTTTTGTTTTCCCGTTCTTGGGGGCCTTCCTGTGGCCTCCTGACACAGTGAGGTGGCCAGATGCCTCGCGTTTGCGAACACGCTGAGGAGCGAACTCGGGATCACTGCGCAATGGAAATCACGAGGCCATCCTGGCTATCTACTCCATTCATCTGGAGGGCCACGGAGGACTGTGCGGGCAACGTGCTGTTCGCCGGATTCGGAACATGCACCGTAAGCCGATACACACTGCCGGGAAGTCCGGAAACCGGCCCCATATACGCCGCCACGCCGTCGCAATAAACTCCGCCGATGAACAGATTGGAGGGAAACTGCGACACCGCGTACCCATCTGTGAAAGAGACAGGGCCTACGCCAGTGGCGAAAACCGTAATCCTGTCACCGGGAGCGGCGGGGGTCGAAGGAGTGTTCGGCGTGCCATCTGAGTTCAATATAAAGGCCTGGCCGTAACCGCCCAAGCTGAGGGAAAACAACCCTGGGGAAGAAGCAGCCGTCTGAATCACCACCTGGTTCGAAACCGCGCCACCCGATGCAACCTGGGCCACCGCATAGGGGCCTGAAAGGCCAGGCGGAACCGTCGCCGTGATTGTGCCCGGGTTGACCTGGATCAACGGAGCCGTCATGCCGCCGATTACGAGCTGCGTGTCGCTCCCAAAGCCCGCGCCGTTGACGACGATCGTCTCGCCGGTTGAGATCGGCCCTTCAATCAGGCTCGCCGCGTTCCCGATCGAATCGATTCGGAGCGCGGGAGGCGCAGTCAGCGTCAGGCTGTTCAGCCAGACATTCCCGGGCTGGGGAACGATGAGCGCATTCTGCACGTCCACGCCGCCGATCACGATTGTGCCGTTGGCTCCAACGGTGACGCCTTGCACGCTGAAGTTCCTGTCGGCGCCGAAGGTGCTGGAAAACAGCAGCGCCGAAAGATCGCCCGAAAGCTCGCTCAGGAAGCCATCGCCGAACCCTATGAACATCGGAGTTCGGGTGGGAAGGCCCCCTGAGGTGCGCCCTCCGAGGTAAAGGTTGCCCGAGGCATCGAGCGCAAGTGAACTGACGACGCTGGAACTGATTCCCGCGCCAAAAAAATACGTGCCCGCGAGAATGGTCTGAAGTTGAGCGTCCAGTCTTACGATCGCGTACAGGGCGCCACGCTGGTAGTTGAGGGTCGATCGGAATGCGCCCTGAGTGGCGTGAAACAGGTTATCCGGACCGCCGGCCAGGTACACGCTGCCATCCGGTGCGAGGGCCATCGCATCGATCAGGACCGGGGTTACGGACGTGGCGAGAAGCGTCGATCCGGCAGCGTCGAGCCGATAGATGTTGGCGCGGCTTGCGGCGTATGCGCTGCCGTCGGGGCCCACGGCGAGGGAACTGACGGCAAAGGAGGGGAGGTAAGTCGAATAAATCAGATTCGATGCATCAGTCTCGAATCTGGTGACAAATCCGACGCCAAACACGACAGGCCCGATCCCAATACCCGGTATCGGCCCCTCTCCCGTGCAGAGGCACGCGGTCTGATAAGCTCCCGGCGTCGTCGGTAGACCTAAGGACGCCTGCCCGGCGATGGTTGCCGAACCGTAGGCATCCACCGTGATCGCATTTGGCGCGGCTTCGGCTGGGATGCCGGGAAAAAAGAAGGTGAAATGGGTCGAATACCCCACCGACCCGTCGGGATTCAGCTTGAAAAGGAAACTCCCGTTCGGCCCCGGCTGATCGGGATTAATCCCGGATAGCGGGGGGGCTGCGCCGACGGAGGCGCGTAGGCTCCCTTGGTCGTGGGGAAATCGGCTGAGGTCGTGGTTCCCGTAACATATACATCCCCTGCCGCGTCCACGGTCATCGCAGTGGCGGCGTCTTGCCCGCTGCCGCCGAAGTAGGTCGAATACAGTACATTTCCGGAAGCATCGAGTTTTGTCACAAAACAATTGGCAGCGCCGGCGAGATGGCTCTGTACCGCGGACTGCACAGGGAACTTCGGCGAGCTCGTGCTCCCCGCCACATAAACGTTGCCCTGCGCGTCCGTCCCAACGCCGGCGAGCGAATCGGTTCCGGAAGCATCCACCTCCTGTGCCCACTGGAAAGTCGGCAAGTTCCGGGAAAAGGCGAGCGAACCGAACGCGCACGCGACGAGGAGCAGGCGGGTAGTCACGTGGCTAATCGGAAGCAATCCTGACACCATCTTTAGCTCTTTTGATTCCCGTCCCTGGGGGGTCTTCCTGTGGCCTCCTGACACAGTCAGGACGGCCATAGGCCTCGCACGTGTGCTCGTAGCAGACTCCCGAGGCCTGCGTTCGCATCAGGACTTCGCGCGGCTGGATCGGGAGGTGCGCGAGTTTGTGCCGAGGCCGTGGTTCCATCGCGAGCAAGCGCACGGAATCTTCGTTGCCTGCTCCGCGATCCCCTGCTCAGTTTCAGGGAAGCTTGCGGAGCCAGCGCAATCCCCGCCAATGCGTTGCGCGGCGAGATTTGCATTCGTCGCGAGGACAGGTTACACCGAGGCCTTTGTAAAGCCTTGTGAACATCGCGCCGGGCCGGTAACCGCGCGGCGGACGCGGTCGTTTCCTATGCAGAAGGCAACGCGATGCCGAACACCGGCGCGACGCGAGGCCAATAAAAAGACAGGACGGATAAAGAGATGAAGAACGCATTCTTGCGTGTTGGACAGACGTGTGCCCTGGGTGTTCTGATGGCTGGCGCGATGCTCGCGGGATCGATTCATCCGGTGACGTTGACGCTGCCTTACGCGGTTACGGTTGGCTCGACCACGCTGCCCAGCGGCCAATACACCCTTTCCAGCATTGACCTGAGCGACGGCAACGAGTACTTCATGGTGCGGTCCGGGAATGGCGCGGTGTTCACACTCCCCGTTGTGCGGATCGATTCCAATGAGGCGGAAGGAAAGACCCAAGTCAAGTTCCAGAAGGAAGGCAACTCCTGGCACTTCGACAAGATCTTCGTTGCCGACAACGGCTATCAGTTCATCGAATAGAAGCAGGAACGGCCGCGACTGCGGGTCGCGTTCTCGAAAGTGGTAAACTCGGCACCGGGATGCTGCTGAAAGCTCACCTCGGTGCCTGTTTGTTTTTTGGCCTTGCGTACGTGGTTCCGGCTCATGCGCAGGTGGATCTGGCAGGCGTCTGGGCCGACCGGATCACGGAAGACTCCTACGAGCGGTCCGGCGGTCCTCCGTTGGGCGATTACCAGGGGATTCCGCTCAACGACGCCGGCCGCATGAAGGCCGACAGCCACGACCATTCCGAATGGAGCCTGCCCGAATTCCAGTGCCGGCCGCATCCCGGCCCTTACCAATGGCGCGCGCTGGGCGCCGTGCGAATCACGGAAGAAGTACGATCCGGTTTCGCGCGAGCTGACTGCGTTTCATTTCGAGTATCTGCGGTCGCATGGAGCGGCCCGTTTTCATGGATGGCCGGCCGCATCCGCCGGAGTATGCTCCGCACACCTGGTCGGGTTTCTCGACCGGCAAGTGGCAGGGCAACATGCTGGTGATCACAACCACCCACCTGAAGGGCGCTTATCTGCGGCGCAACGGGGCGTCCTTCAGCGATAAGGCCACGATGATGGAATACATCACGCGGCACGGCGATTACCTGCTGGTCACCATGATCGTCACCGATCCGGTGTGGCTGGAAGAGCCGTTCATCCAGACGACGAACTATGAGCTGGATCCGCACACGCAGCTCTCTTACTATCCGTGCACTGTCAGCGAAGAGAATATTTCGACCGCGGTTCCGCATTTTCTGCCGGGTCAGAATCCGAATCTGGGCGCGGATGATATTCCGGCGGTCGGCGGCGCGCGGCGGCGCCGAGTCGACTTATCCCGAGTTTCGTGCGAAGTTGAAGTCCGGCCAGGCGTAAGGAGCCGCGCTCGACGCCTGGAATTGCGGCTAAGCTTGCGCCCGCGCCGTCGAACCTGAACGCCGGCGCGCGATGAGATCCAGGTGCTGCCGGTGCAGGGAAACGTCTACATGCTGGTTGGCGACGGGGGAAACATCGCCGCGTCGATCGGGCGCGGACGGGATTCTGCTGGTGGATACCGGTGTTGCGCAGATGAGCACCAAAGTGATGTCGAAGGTGCTGCAAATGGCGACGGCGATCACGTCGTCGCCGAGCCCAACCGGTGCGTGGGCCTGCATTGCGCGCGGAACGCCTGGCGGATGGTCGAGCCCGTCGCTGAACGCGATCATCAGTTCGCCCGCGCCGCCCAAACCGGTGCGCTTCATCATCAATACGAGCGTCGATCCGGATCATACCGGCGGGAATGAGAGGCTGGCCGAACTTCCGGCGGATTCGAAGATCGTCGGCGTGACGTTTCCTCCGGTGGGCGTCGCGCCCGGCGCTACGGTGATCGCGCATGAGAACGTGCTGAAGCGGATGAGCGAGCCCGGTCCAGGCGAGAAAGCCGCGCCATCCGGCGCGCTGGCCGACCGAAACTTACCACGCCGCGCACTTACAAGCTCAGCGAGTTTTTCAATGGCGAAGGGCGTGCAGATTATTTCACCAGCCGGCCGCGCACACCGACGGCGACAGCATGGTGTTCTTCCGCTACTCGGATGTGATCGCGGCGGGCGACATTCTGAGCACCGAGAGCTATCCGGTGATCGATGTGGCCAAGGGCGGCACCATCAAGGAGTGCTCGACGGATTGAACCATATTCTGGATATCGCGATTCCGGAGTTCCGCTCGCAGGGCGGCACGATGGTGATTCCCGGCCACGGACGGCTGTGCGATACCGGCGACGTGGCCAATTACCGCAACATGGTCGCGATCATGCGGGACCGGATTCAGGATCTGATGAACAAGGGAATGACGCTGGAGCAGGTGAAGGCGGCGAAACCGACCATGGATTATGACGGCTTGTATGGTCGACTACCGGCCCGTGGACCACGTCGATGTTCATCGAGGCGGTATACAAGAAGCTTGAAGCAGTAAGAAAGTAATGAGGAGAGCAATTGATGACCCGGCAAATCGCTGTTGATCGTCTTTGCGCGGAGGGCGTTGCTGTTTGGCGCGACGGCGTATGCTCACCATTCTCTCGCCGCGACTTATTACCCCGAAAAAGAGGTCAAGCTGGAAGGGAAGATCATCGATTTTCTGTTTCGCAACCCGCATTCGTTCCTGCAGATCGAGGCGAAGGACGAACAGGGCGTGATGCAGCGCTGGTCGCTGGAGTGGCGCTCCTCGGGGCAGCTCGGCCAGCAGGGCATCAAGCGGGACACGCTTAAGGTGGGCGATGAGGTGGTGGTGACGATCAATCCGTCGCGCACGGCGGCGGATCATCGAGGCGCGCTGAAGACCCTGCACCGGAAGTCGGACGGATTCGGATGGGGCAACAATCCCGGTGACACGAGTGAATAGATTCGCCGCGGCATTTGTTCGCCGCGACATGCTTTGTTGGCAGCACAGGTTCCTTTTAATCCCTCGGCTGCGCCGGCGGCAGCGGGGCGGGGCCGCGGCCGCGGACCGGCGGCGACGCCGACGCCAGGCTGCTCCCATCGACATGACCGGCTATTGGGTTTCGGTGGTGACCGAAGACTGGAAGTTCCGCATGGTCACTCCGCCGAAAGGAAATTACGCCGGCGTGCCGTTGAATGCGGCGGGGCGTAAGGTCGCCGATAGCGTGGGATCCGGCGAAGGATGAAGCGAGTGGGAACGCTTGCCGCGCTTATGGCGCGGCGGGTTTGATGCGCGTGCCGGGACGGCTGCACATCACCTGGGACAACGACACAACCCTGCGCATCGATACCGATGCGGGAACGCAGACCCGGCTGTTCCATTTCGGCGGCGAGCCGGATGCGGTGCCGTCGTTGCAGGGGTATTCGCTGGCGGAGTGGGAGATTGCGACGACGGGCCGGGGTCAGCCGCGCGCCGGGAATCTGAAAGTCGTCACGACTCATTTGCTGCCCGGATATTTGCGCAAGAACGGCGTTCCTTACAGCGCGAACACGGTGCTGACGGAATACTATGACCGGATCGACGATCCCAAGCGGTGAGTGGCTGGTGGTTTCCACCGAGGTTAGGGATCCTGAGTATCTGAGTTCGCCCTTTATCACGAGCACTCACTTCAAGAAGCAGGCGGATGCCAAGGGGTGGAGTCCGGAACCCTGTTCGGCTAAGTAGGTATTCGTGCACGCCAAAAGGGCCTCGCTTATCAATTGCGAAGGTGAGCGCTCCGGCGCTGGAACGGCGAAGTCGCGAACGGCGCGCTTATGCTTGCGGCGAGCTTGATCCCAATGAGATTCCGATTTCTCATTCACGAACTGAATCACACTGTTTTGTTGGTGGATATTACCGAAACCGGGTTGCCGACAGAAATTTTCCCCGTTGAGGGCAAGTCAGAGTCCCTCCCTTCTCTCCGATTTCAGAGTTGGCGTGCCGCTGAGCAGCATCTTCTTGGGCTGGGCGCCGGCCAAAAGGCTTTAGAGGCCACTAAGACTGGGTTAAAGAAGATCGGTGTCGGCGTATTGACAATCGCCTGATGCTTCTTGAGAGGCTCGCGAGGCTGGACAGCCGAATTCATTTACACCTCTGGACGTGGTGATTATATACTTGACGGCATGAAACATCCGGTATTGTTCCTGTCGCTGGTTTCCATAGCGTTTGTCGCGGGGGCTTCGCTCGCCACCAACGCGAAAGCGCAGCCGCAGGGTAAAGCCAAAGCGAGGCCGACGCAGGTCAAGGTTGTCACGATGGCCAGCGGGCTGGCGCATCCCTGGAGCGTGGCGTTTTTACCCGGCGGGGACATGCTGGTGACGGAGCGCAAGGGCCAGTTGCGGCTGATGCATGACGGCGTTCTCGATCCCGAACCCATCGCGGGTGTGCCGGCAGTTCACGCGGTCCGGTTGTCGGGGCTGATGGAGGTGCTTCCTCATCCCAAGTTCGCCGAGAATCATCTGATCTACCTCACTTACACCAAGGACATCACGGATAAGCTGGTCGCGACCACGCTGGCGCGCGGACGGCTCGACGGGCACAAGCTTGTCGACGTGAAAGATCTGCTGGTGTGCGATACGTGGGCGGGTGACGGCGGGTCCGGTTCGCGGCTCGCGTGGGGCGCCGGACGGCATGCTCTACATGACCACGGGCGCCTCGAACGGCAATGCGGCTCAGGAACTCACCAGTCTGCGCGGGAAGATCCTGCGGCTGCGCGAGGATGGGACGGCGGCTCCAGGAAATCCGTTTGCGGGCAAGCCTGGCGCGAAGGCGGAGATTTTCTCGATGGGGCATCGCAATTCGCTTGGCCTCGCGTTCAATCCGGTTACCGGAGACCTTTGGAATAACGAGAACGGCCCTTATGGCGGAGATGAGATTAACATCATCAAGGCCGGCGGTAACTACGGCTGGCCCAAGGTAAGTTTCGGACGCGATTATTCCGGGCCCAAAATAGAAAGCTTCGGTGAGGGGATGATCGGACCGATTGTCTTCTGGGCTCCATCGATTGCCCCTTCCGGGATGGCTTTTTATACCGGTAACCGTTTTCCGGAATGGAAAAACAATGTGCTGGTCGGCGCGATGCTGGGCGGCGCAGTGCAGGGCGTTGGCCACCTCGAGCGAATCGTTTTCAACGAGAACTGGGATGAGACCAGCAGGCAATCCTTACTTACAGATCTTAAGTACCGCATTCGCGATGTACGGCAGGGGCCTGACGGTCTGGTGTACGTTTTGACGGACGAAGACAACGGGATGCTGATGCGTCTGGAACCGGCGCAATAGGAATATGATTCGCGGTTTCTGGATCCTGTTCGCCGCCGCTACGATCCTGAGTGCGCAAGGGAAAGATGGCGGCCCGGAGGTTGCGAAAGGTTTGCCCGCGCCGCGCACGGCCGAAGGACATATCGATTTTTCCGGTGTCTATCACGCGCCGGGCTACGGGCCAAGCGATCCGCCGATCAGGAACGGCGAAACGATTGCCCGCAACATTGCGCGCGATCTCAAGCCGTCCGACGTGCCGATGCTGCCTTCGGCTATCGAACTGATGCGCGAGCGGAACGCGACGAACAGTAAGGATGATCCTGAGGGGTTATGCCTTCCGATGGGAACTCCTCGCAAGGATCCGTATCCCTGGAAGATCGTGCAGACACCCCAGTTGTTTCTCATCCTATATGAGGGTAATGTACATAGCTATCGACAGGTGTTCATCGATGGCCGGCCGCATGATCCGAACGTCGAAGAGACCTGGTGGGGCGATTCGACAGGCCGCTGGGACGGTGACGCGCTGGTGGTGGATACCGTCGGACTGAACGATAAAGCATGGCTCGACCTCGTCGGGCATCCCAGAACCAACAAGGCTCATATCATCGAGCGGTTCACGCGGCCTGAGTTGGGCCGGGTGAATATCGAAATCACAATCGATGACCCGGGTGCTTACTCGAAGCCGTGGAAAGTCTTCGAATCGGCTCAGCTTGCTCCCGCGTGGGAGATTGCGGAGTATATCTGCAACGAAAATAATCGTGACGCCCAACACCTCGTGGGCAAGTAGGCTACTGACCAAGTGGGGCCGTGCCGTCGAGCACGAACGTCAGCAACTTAGGCAGCGCCGGATTCGCCGCCGGGCCGAAGTTCGTTCCTATCGCAGGCTTGAAAGTTCCTGTACCACCCATCAGAGATCACATACTGCTTACCGTCGATCATGTAAGTGATCGGTGGGCCCATGCCGCCGCGGAGCCCGGTCTTGACATCCAGCAATTTCTCTCCGGTATCGGCACGATAAGCCACCAGACGCCCGTCCGGAATCACCTGGAAAACCAGATTCCCGGCGGTTGTGACCGTACCGCCGCCTATACCGCCGCCGCCAATCGTATGCCAGCGTTCCTTCTGCTTTACCGGATCCCATGCGAGCAGGATGCCTCTCTGGGCGGGTGGAGGCGGCGGCGGGGCCGATCTCAGGCGGAGAAGGCCGTTTCGCCGTGGCGGGGCTCGCCGCAGCGACGCCAGCCGTATCCGCGGTTGCGGGCTGAGTGCCCGGTCGAACGATGCCAAGGTTCTTTTCGGCCGGTTTATAAACGAAGCCCGGGTCGAGCGTGTAATCGAAAGTGCTGCCCGCCGAAGTCGGAATGTAAACCAGGCCCGTAGCAGGGTTGAAGGACATCGGCGACCAGTTATGAGCGCCGCCGGTTCCCGGAGCGAGAGTAATGGTGCTGGAGCCGTAGTGAGCATCGGGATTGACGATCGGGCGCCCTGTCAACTCATCCAGCCCTTTCGCCCAGGTAACAGTGGTAAAAGGCTGACCGGAGATAAACTGACCGGTAACGCGGTCAAGAACGTAATAGAATCCATCCTTGTTCGCCTGCATGATGACTTTGCGCGGACGGCCTTTGATCGTCAGATCGGCGAGCAGTAATTGCTGGACGCTGTCATAGTCCCAGGAGTCGCCGGGGACGGGCTGGTAATACCATTTCAACTCGCCGGTATCCGGCTTTACGGCAAGAATCGAAGCGACGAACAGGTTGTCCTTGCCTTTCGACTGGCGTAAAGCTTCCGGCCACGGCCCGCCATTACCTGTCCCGACATAGAGCAAGTCCGCTTCAGGATCGTAAGCCATGCCATCCCAGACGCTGGCGCCGCCGCCGAACTTCCACCACTCGCCGGCCCAGGTCGTCGCCGCTTTCTCCAAGGCCGGATTCTCGAAGGGCTTCGAGGGGTCGCCTGGCACGGTATAGAACTTCCACTCGAAATGGCCGGTATTGGCATCGAAGGCCGAAAAGAAACCGCGCACCGGATACTCACCGCCAGCCACGCCCACAATCACCTTTCCCTTTGCGATGCGCGGGGCCATCGTAATGGTGTAGTTGTCCTGGGGATACGCGACCCGCGACTCCCAGACCACCTTCCCCGTTGCGGCATCGAGAGCCTCCAGCCTGCCATCGATGATCGGGGCGATGATCATGTTCTGGTAAATGGCGAGCCCGCGATTCACCACGCCGCAACAGATCTTGGGAAACACCGCGGTCTGATTCACTTCCGGATCCCAGCGCCACCGCTCCTTCCCCGTGCGCGCATCCACCGCGAAAACAACGCTCCAGTTGGTGATTCCGTAAATCGTGCCGTCGAAAACCAGGGGCGTCGCTTCCTGATTGCCGCCGCCCGGCCCCACATCGTAGGACCAGGCCAATCCCAGGCGGCCCACATTGGTGGCGTCGATCTGGTTCAGCGGACTATAACGCGTCTCGCCCGGAGTCAGACCGTAGGTCAACCACTCGTCTCCCGCTTTGCCGGCGTTTTTCAGCACTGCCTCGTTGACCCGGTGCGTCTCACCCTGTTGAGCCGAAGCCGTCAGGATTGTCAGAAGAAACGCGATGAGCGGAATCGTTTTCATCGGCATACCATGAAGAGTATACGCCTGCTTCAACACATCATGTCTGAATATCGTCTCGTCACTGTACTGTTAACCGTCACAGCTTTGACGGGCGCTCTGGCCGCGCAGTTGCGGCCCGCGCCGTTCGATTACTACGTTCTCTCCTTATCCTGGGCGCCCGCCTTCTGCGCGCAGCCGAACGCCGCCGCGCGCAACCCCGAGGAATGCGCGGCCGGGCGGCACATCGGCTTCATCGTGCACGGACTGTGGCCCGAAAACATCGCGGGCAGAGGGCCGGAGTCATGCGGGACGGCGAAGCCCGTGCCCAAAGCGGTGGTCAAACTGGTGCTGCCGGCGATGTACAGCCCCAGCCTTGTCCAGCATGAATGGGCGACTCATGGCATTTGCACGGGGCTCACCCGTTCGACTACTTCAGCGATGTGCTCCAGACTCGCGCCGCGGTAACACTTCCCGTGCAGATCACCTCGATCGAGGACCAGATCACCGAGGGACCGCAACTGATCGAGAGGCAATTCGCCGATGCCAATCCTTCTTTTCCGAGAACGGCGTTCCGGACATCCTGCGCGGGGCGGGTTTTTCAGGAAGAGCGCGTCTGCTTCGATAAGAATCTGAAGCCCCGCGAGTGCGCGGCGGCTGTGGTGGAATGCCGAAGCCCTGCCGTGGTTGTTCTTCCCCCGCTCTAACCACTGAGGACGCCGCTCACGCTACCATCGAATGAAGCATGATTCAGACCCTATTCGGCTCCGTGGAACAGGAGCCGACGCTACTTGAAAAACTCAAGTCCGGCGTTCAGAAAACGCGCGACGGGCTCGTTTCCCGCATCGAAGACGTCATTTCCGGCCGCAAGGAGATCGACGCGGATCTTCTCGAAGAACTCGAATATACGCTGATCAGCGCCGATATCGGCGTCACCACCACCAACGAGATCCTCGACCGCATCCGCGAGCGCGTCGACCGCAAACTGGTGGGCGATTCCGGAGAACTGCGCGGGCTGATCCGCGAGTATCTGCTCGAAGTCCTGCAGGCGAACGACCGGCCGCTGGCTTATCTCGCCGAGCCGCCCGCCGTCATCATGGTCGTCGGCGTCAACGGGGCGGGGAAGACCACTACCATCGGCAAACTCGCATCGCATTTCAAGGCCGAAGGCCATACCGTGCTGCTTTGCGCGGCCGATACGTTTCGCGCCGCCGCCGTCGAGCAACTCGAAGTCTGGGGCGAGCGCACCGAGACGCGCGTGATCCGCCAGCAGACCGGCGCCGACCCGAGCGCCGTGGTGTTCGACGCGCTTCAGGCCGCGAAATCCGCCAAGACCGATTACGTGATCGTCGATACGGCCGGCCGCCTGCAGAACGAAGACCAATCTCATGGCGGAGCTGGAAAAAATGAGCCGCACGGCGGATCGCGTGATCCCCGGCGCGCCGCACGAAGTGCTGCTGGTGCTCGACGCCACGACCGGGCAGAACGGCCTGGAGCAGGCGCGCAAATTCACCGAGACTTCCGGCGTGACCGGCATCGTCCTCACGAAACTCGACGGCACGGCGAAGGGCGGCGTGATCGTCGCGATCGCGCGCGAACTGGCGCTGCCGATCCGCTTCATCGGCGTGGGCGAAAAGGTGGAAGATCTGCTTCCTTTCGATCCCGAAGCGTTCATCGATTCGCTGTTTGCCGGTATGAGCCACTGGCATGCTTACATGCGCGAGGCTCTGGACCTCGCCGGAAAGGGCATGGCGCTGGCGACGCCGAACCCCATGGTGGGCGCGGTGATCGTGCAGGACGGCGAGGTTGTCGGCCGCGGTTTCCATACCTGGGAAGGCCTGAAGCACGCGGAAATTCTGGCGCTCGAAGAAGCCGGGCGCGCGCGCTCGCGGGGCGACCGTTTACGTCAACGCTCGAGCCCTGCTCGCATACCGGCCGCACGCCTCCGTGCGCCGATGCGCTGCATCGCCGCGGGAATCGCGAAGGTCGTCGCCGCTTCGGCCGATCCGAATCCGCTGGTCGCCGGGGAAGGGTTTCGCAGGCTGCGCGCGTCCGGCGTCCAGGTGGAAATCGCCACCGATTTTCAGGCCGAAGCCGAGAAGCTGAACGAGCCGTTTTTCCACTTCATGCGCACCGGCCGGCCGCTGGTGACGTTGAAATCCGCCCTGACGCTCGATGGCAAGATCGCCGCGCCGGAAGATAATACCGGCTGGATCACCAGCGAACGGGCGCGGGCCCACGTGCAGGAGCTGCGGCACGCCTCCGACGCCATCATTACCGGCATCGGCACCGCGCTTTCCGACGATCCGCAATTGACCGACCGCAGCAACCTGCCGCGCGCGCGCCGGCTGCTCCGGGTGGTTCTCGATTCGACGCTGCGCCTGCCGCTCGAATCGCGGCTCGTGCAGACGGCGGATAACGATCTCATCGTCGCCGGCACGTCCGCGGCATCGCACGGAACGCCGTCGCGCGCTCGAAAATCGCGGCATCGACGGTGAAGATTGTTCGATGGTCCGCGCGGCAGAGTCGATATCCGCGACGTGGTCGCGCTGCTGGGCGAACGCCGCTGCTTGTCGGTCATGATCGAGGCCGGCAGCAAAGTGAACTGGGCGGCGCTGGAATCGGGCGCGGTGGATAAGGTGTTCCTTTATTACGCGCCGAAGATTCTGGGCGGGTTGCAGTCGCTGCCGATGGCGGGCGGCATCGGCCGTATGCGCCGCGCCGACGCGATTCTGCTGGAACGCACCACGCTTCATCCGATCCCGCCCGATGAGTTTGCGGTCGAAGCTTACGTCCGCAAGGATATTTGACTCATGTTTACCGGCATCATTGAGGAGTTGGGTAAGGTTGAAGCCGCGGGCACTCGCCTTTCGATCGGCTGTTCCCGCGTGCTCTCCGATCTGACGATCGGCGCCAGCATTGCGGTGAACGGCGTGTGCCTGACCGCGGTTGATATCCGCCCCGATGGATTCTCGGCCGATCTCGCGCCGGAAACTCTGGAGCGCAGCAATCTCGGCGATCTCAAGCCGGGCGATCGGGTGAATCTGGAACGCCCGCTCACGCTGCAAACGCGTCTGAGCGGACATATCGTGCAGGGGCACGTGGATGGGACGGGCACTCTCGAAGCGCTCCGCGCACTGGGCGACGGCAATTGGGAATTGCTGGTGCGGGTTCCGCGCGAGCTGGATCGGCTGCTGGTTTACAAGGGCTCGATTGCGATCGACGGCATCAGCCTGACTATCGCTTCGGTTCAGGACGGTCTGGTGAAAGTGGCGATCATTCCGCACACTTACGAAGCGACGAACATCGCCGGCCGCAAGCCCGGCGAACGCGTCAACATCGAGTGCGACATTCTCGCCAAACACGTGGCCCGGCTCCTGGAGGGCAAATGATCCAGCGACTTCGACTCTTTATCGTTGTACTCAGCGCGATCGGATACGCCTGCGCCTCTCAGGCAAATGCCCAAAGCGCCGACCCAGGTGAAGCGCGGGTGATGTGGGTCGCTCAGGCTCTGACGCGAATGCTGACGATCCAGGCCGGCATGACGCGAGGCGATCTGCTGAAGGTATTCACGACCGAAGGGGGACTCTCTACCCGCACTCAGCACACATATGTCAGCCGGGATTGTCCTTACTTCAAGGTTGATGTCGAATTCAAGGAAGTTGGTCCCCCTGGCCGTAACGGGGTTGAAATGTCTTTCGGCGAATCAAGCGTAGATATCATTTTCAAAATCTCGCGCCCGTACCTGGCCTTTTCCATTCTGGATTGATCAAAACTGAAAATAGACAAACGGAATCGTCTGTTCCGTGGCGCTGAACAGTTCGATCGCGAGCAGCGCCACAATCACCGCGACAGTTCGCGCCCACGCGGGCGATACAGTGAGTCGTGAAAGCAGTCCGCGATATTCCTCCGCCAGTGCAACGACCAAAGCGAAGATCGCCATGCGCCATTGCCACGGGGTGAGCAGCGAGTGTCCCGGGAATCGCGAGAACATCTGTCCCACCACGAACACCGCGGTCGCCAAAGTCTTCGCGCGGAAGAACACCCATCCGATGCAGACGAGAAGAAACGTGAGAACCGCGAGCGGAATCCGCACGCAGACCCGTGTGCTCGCGCCGCCCCCAGACCATTCGCTCGATGGCGAGCAGCACGCCGTGATACCCGCCCCAGATCACAAAATTCCAGCTCGCCCCGTGCCACAATCCGCCGAGCAGCATCGTCAGCAACAGGTTGAGATACGTGCGCAGCGCGCCGCGCCGGTTGCCGCCCAACGATATATAAATGTAGTCGCGCAGCCAGCGCGAAAGCGTCATGTGCCAGCGGCGCCAGAACTCGGTGATGCTCGCCGAAAGATACGGGCGGCGGAAATTTTCCGGGAAGTGGAAGCCGAACAGCAGCGCCACGCCGATCGCGATATCCGTGTAGCCGGAGAAATCGAAAAAGATCTGCAGCGCGAAAGCGATGGTTCCGGTCCACGCGGGCAGCAAGCCCGGCAGCGCCGCGGGATTTGCGAAATACTGGTCGGCCACCAGGGCGAACTGGTCCGCGAAGATCAGCTTCTTCACGAAGCCGGTCAGGATCAGTCGCCACGCCCTGCTGCCATTCCGCGCCGGTCGGGGCGCGCCAGTTCCAGAAGTCGTGGAAGAACTCGCGCGCGCGCACGATCGGCCCCGCCACCAGTTGCGGGAAGAAGGCGACGAAAAGCGCGTAGTCGACATAGCTCGTGACTACTTGCTGCTCGCCGCGATAGACGTCGATCACATACGAGATGCTCTGGAACGTGTGGAAGCTGATGCCCAGCGGCAGGATGATATCGAGCGGCGTGACGCGCAGCGCCGGGTGCAACAGATGCAGCCAGGTCTCGCTCGCGAAATTCGCATACTTGAACCAGCCGAGCATGCCGATGTTCGCGCGCGAGGCTGACCATCAGCGCCATGCGCCGCTGCGCGCCCTCGCGGCGGCTGATCCAGAGCGCGGCGAAGTAATCGACCGTGATCAGCCCGAGGATCAGAACGACGAACTTCGCCCGCCACGCCATGTAGAAGAACAGGCTTGCGGCGAGCAGCAGATAACGGCGGGCCGGCCGCGGCAGGACGTAGAACAGCAGCCAGCACCACCGGCAGGAAAATCGACGAAGGTGAAGGTGGTGAAGAGCATTCGCTACTGCACCCCGGGCGTTTGGATGCCGATCAGCGGCGGGATCTGTCTCCGCGATCCGCGCGCGAAAAAATTCCGCGGCCGACCCGGTTGAGATGCAGGCCGTCGAAGAAGACTTCCGGCCGTCTCCAGATCGCGAAACGTGCTTTGGGGCAGCGCCGCAACGCCGCGGCCGCTTCAGCGCGCGATTGCAGAAACGCGCGGGCACGCGGCTCTTCGGGTCTGGGCAGCGGCGCGCGCGGCAACTCAAAGAAGATAATTTGCGTGGGCGAGTCTTTGTAGAGATCGAGGATCCGGCCCAGCCAGAGCTCGCGGTAGCGGGTCGTTTCGCCGGTCTGCGGCGCGGGCGCGGGCATCACCATGGCCTCGATCGAGCTTCGCCGCTGTTCGTCGAGGCCCGGCGGGATAGACGATCGTGCGGTGCACGAAGTCGGCGGAAAGGCCCTGCAGATTCTCTTCGCGGCCGCCGATAGTCGGTCGATGTAAAACAGCCCTTGTTATGCCAGTCCTTGCTGCGCTTGATGCGGTCGGAAATGTTGAGCAGGAACTCCTGCGCGTCGCGCCGCAGCGAATGCCCTTGAACAGGCATCCGGCGAGCGCTTCTGCTTTGAATTCCCGCGAGACCATGGACGCCGCGAAGTCCGGGCAGTCGGTCAGGCGCAGTCGGCCGATGATGAAATTCAAATCGATCAGGCGGTTCGGCCTGCTGTCGAACTCGTCTTCGTCCGGTAGTGGTCGAGCGCGATCGCGATCGCGCGGAATCGCCGCCGCGTCGGGTCGGCATCGCGCAGAACGTAATACCAGATCCGCGGGCTGGTTCCGCCCATACCGAAATTCCAGAAGTGGACTCTGTTCCCGCCGACGCGGTCGGCGTCGCGCGCGGAGAAGCCTTCGGCAATGCGCGAATCGCCCAGCACCATGACCTCGGGTACGTTCGTGGGCAGCGTGTGTTTCAGCCAGAAAGGTACGATTCCACCATCCCGGCGGACGAATGCGGCTCGAGGTATTTGTTGTACCAGCCGAGGCGGAAGATCGCGGCCTCGACGAGCAGAAACGCGAACAGGCTGATGACGGTCCAGAGCAGCGCCGGGCTCTTGAAGAACACCCGGTGATCGATTGCGGCGCTGGCTTTCGCCTCTCGCGGGCTCGCTCACGCTGCCAGTTGCCGCAACCACTTCGCCAGCGATTCCTGCTGCTCTGCCGGAAGTTCCGATAGCGTCCCGAATTTCGTTCAAATCCGCCACGGAGTCTTCGCCGCTTCCGGAGACGCCATCAGATCTCCAGAATCACCGGCATAATCAGCGGCCGCCGCTCGGCGTTGCCGGTGAATATAGCGCTTCAGATCCGCGCGGATCTTTTCCTTCATCACGCCGACATCCATCTTCTCTTCGGCGCTCGACCCTTCCAGCGTCTTCACCACCACCTCGCGCGCGGCGCGCATGAACTCCGCATCGCTTTCGAGGCCGAATCCGCGGCTCACGATTTCGGGCGCCGATTCGATTTTGCCCGTGTGCTTGTTGATCGCGATGATCGGCAAGCACGATGCCGTCTTCGGAAATCACGCGGCGGTCGCGAATCACCATGTCGCCCACCACTTCGCCCACCGCGCCCGAATCGATGCAGATGCGCCCCACCGTGACGCGGCCCGCTTTGCGCGCGCCCCTGTGGTCCAGTTCCAGCACGTCGCCGGTCTCGCAGAACGAAGGTCTCTTCGAGCCCGACATTGCGCAGATGCTCGGCCAGCCGCGCATGCTTCGCCAGCTGCCGGTACTCGCCGTGAATCGGAACGAAATAGCGCGGCCGCACCAGATTCAGCACCAGCCGCAGTTCTTCCATCGACCCGTGCCCGGAAACGTGCAGCGGCGGATTCATGCTGCCATAGAGCACATCCGCGCCGCGCTTGCGAAAGGTGGTCGATCATGCGGAAAATGGTCTTCTCGTTGCCGGGAATGATGCGCGAACTGAGCACCACCATGTCGCCCGGCGTGATCGAAATGTGTCTTGTGGTTATCCACCGCCACGCGCGAAAGCGCCGACATCGGCT
This sequence comes from Terriglobia bacterium, assembly GCA_963764845.1. Classification (GTDB taxonomy): domain Bacteria; phylum Acidobacteriota; class Terriglobia; order Bryobacterales; family Bryobacteraceae; genus BOG-234. The sequence continues at coordinate 1,217,730 of CAVXUE010000006.1, forward strand.
CGCCCTGCGTGCCCGAAATCAGCACCGTCACCTTCGACGGCTTCGTGGCCATCACATCCTGCGGCCGGATCAGAACGTTGTCGGGAATATCGAGGAAGCCGTGGTTGTGCGCGATCTCGGTCACCGAGATCATGCTGCGGCCCACCAGCGCGACCTTGCGGCCGAACTCCTGCGAGAGATTGATGATCTGCTGCAGCCGGTGAATCGACGAGCTGAAGCAGGAAACGAACAGCCGGCTCTCCGACCGGTTGAAGACGTCTTCGAGCCGCGGGCGCACGGCGCGCTCGGAATCCGAATAGCCGGGCCGGTCCGCGTTGGTGGAATCGGAGAGCAGCAGCAGCACGCCGCGCTTGCCGTAATCGGCCAGCGTATGCAGATCGAAGAGCTCGTTATCGGTGGGCGTCGGATCGACTTTGAAATCGCCGGTGTGAATGATGACGCCGAGCGGCGTGGTGATCGCCAGCGCCACGCAGCTCACGATCGAATGCGTGACGTGAATGAACTCGACTTTGAACGGGCCGATCTCGACGATGTCTTTCGGCTTGACCGGCGCGCAGAGTCGGATCTTCTTCGACGTCGTATTCTTCGAGCCGCCGCTCGACCAGCGAAAGCGTGAACGCCGTCGCCATACACCGGCACGTTGAATTCGGCGAGGAAGAACGCCACCGCGCCGATGTGATCCTCGTGGCCGTGCGTCAGCAGCAGCGCGCGCACGTGCTGCGCGGTTCTCTTTGAGGAACGTCAGATCGGGCGTGACGATATCGACGCCGAGCAGTTCGGCTTCCGGGAACATCATCCCGGCGTCGATCACGACGATGTCATCGCCGTAGCGGAGCGCCATCATGTGCATCCCGAACTCGCCTAGTCCGCCCAGCGGGATGACCTGCAGTTTTTTATCTGACATTTTGTAACGGTAAATCAAATTCTAGCGTTCATGCGACCGTTGCGGGATCTAAAACGTGCATCGAATAGCGCATGTCCACAGCTACAAACGTCGCTCCGCAACTCACGAACTGATCCGAGACAGCTGGAGCCCGAGCGAGTTTTCTGGACCGTCGCGGTCGAGCCGGAAAAGCTGCGCAGTCTGTTCGAAGCGGCGCGCTGGGCGGCGTCCTGCTTCAACGAACAGCCGTGGCGATTCGTCGTCGCCACGCAAGGCGGATCCGGAGGCGTTTGCAGAAGATTCTCGGCCTGCTGATGGAGAAGAACCAGCAGTGGGCGAAAACCGCCTGGGCGCTCGGATTTTCGGCCGGGAAGAAGACCTTCACGCACAACGGCGCGCCGAACCGGTTCGGGCTGCACGACACCGGCGCGGCCTCCGCCAATCTGGCGCTTCAGGCGATCGCCGCTGGGCCTGCGACCCATTTCATGGGCGGATTCGACGCCGCAGCGCGCCCGGACCGAATTCCACGTTCCGGACGATTTCGAGATCGGCGCGGCGTTTGCGATCGGTTATATCGATGAAACGGCCACTGCGTCCCGCCGGCGCGGACGCGGAAGGCGCTGGAGGAGATCGTTTTTCGGGCGATTGGGGTATACCGGCGACCCTGTACTGTGGCCCTGTCTTTCGGCGCTCAGCGATGCCCTGCAGAGAGCCACTGACGCTGACGGACCTGGCAAGAACCCATGCCAGCGCCGAAAATAATAAAGCCCACCTCGCTAGAGGTGGGCTTTCGCTCACTCCGCCGGAGCGGAGTGAATTCGAGGGAGAATCATTTTCGACGGCTTCGCAACCGCCAAAAACTTAGTGATTGGATCTTAAAGTTTTGGGTCAGGCTTCGTCAAGTGGAAATCCAAAGTAAGTTATCCACAGCTATAACAACATGATTTCAAGACGTTTATAAAACATGTGGATTTCTCTTGACATTTCGGCCCAATCGGGAGTTGCCTATCCAGCCGATGCTTCAAAAGCCCGCAATCGGAACGATTCAATGCAGTTACAGCGGTAAAACGCCTTCACGGACGCCCCGAAAGATGCAGCGAAATCATGTTGTCGCCCTCGCCGGAAGCGCCGGCGCGGCGGAACAGAATCCGCACTCCGCCCACCACCAGACCCGAAACGACGCAGAATCCGGCCAGCACCAGGCACAGGATGAAAATGTTCAGAAACAGGTTGGCCGGATTGTCCTTCAGCGTCGGAACATGTTCCGGAAGAGTGACTTCCGCCTGATATTTGATCCGGGACAGCAGCCTTTCGGCCTCGTCCGGACTCGCCGCGATTCAGCGCAACGGCGACCAGCGGCCCGGTGCGCTTCACCATGGCGCCGGGAACCTGCTGGAAGTGGGCGATGCGGTCCCGCGCCATCTCCATGGTCGGGTAGCTGAACACAATCAGAGTCGTTTCCTTGCCCGTTGTCCGTATTTCGCCAGCTCGCCTTCGGCGTTGAAGTGGAACGCCGCGGTGCTGGGCGGGATCGACGGGCGCGAAACGAGCCAGGCTGTCGGGACCGGTGATGTACCGCTCGGAATTCGGCTCCGCGCCGGCCGGCAAATACTTCGGGCAGGGTCGGGAGCGGCGATTGGGCATAGCGGGGCACCGTTCCCACCACATGATTCAGTTCTTCAGGTTTTGGCTTGTAGCCTTTGAAAACAAACAGGTAATTTCCTACCGCGACGATTTCGTCAGTGGCGTTTGCCGACCCCCAGCCCGGTCACGTTGACTGGCTTTGCATCGGCCGGGCGAACCTGATCGAACGCCGCGAACGCGCCGGTGGCGTCGGCGAACCGGTAGGCGGAAATCGAGTATTTTCGGGCGCCCGGCGGCATAAGCCGCGGTCTCGGAATCCTGCAGCCCGTATTCGCTGCCAGACCTTCTGATCGGGCACGGCGGCCGGGGTCGCCTCGCCTTTTTTCCAGTCGCCGATGGTGTCGGGAAGAATGGCGGCGCTGCGCTCAGCGGCAATACAGCGCGAACAGCAGCAATATTTCATGCATTGGAGCTCATGAGTTAGCTTCATGCTCCGTGGCACTTCTTGTATTTCTTGCCGCTGCCGCAGGGGCAGGGATCGTTGCGCCCGACTTTCGGGCCGCCGTTGACGACCGTCTGATTCGCCGTCCGACCCGTTGGTCCCGGCAAACTGCAGTTCCTTGAGCTCCCGCTCGTGCTGCTTCTGGATGCCGCGCGTCATATCCTGCACGGCGCTCTGCGCGGCCAGGCGCTGCTGCTCTTCGAGCGCCTTCGAGACCTCGATCTTCTTTCGCTCCGCAATCTCCTCGTCTTCTTCGTATTCGGAATCGTCGTTGGCGAACGGCAGCGCACCCGGGTTCTGCTCGAAGCGCAGGAAGTAAAGATAACGAACCGTCTCGTCTTCGATCCGGTCCATCATGTCCTGGAACAGCGTGTAGGATTCCTTCTTGTACTCGACCAGAGGATCTTTCTGGCCGTAACCGCGCAGCCCGATGCCCTCCTTCAGGTGGTCCATCGAGAGCAGGTGGTCTTTCCACTGATCGTCGATGACGTGGAGCATGATGTTGCGCTCGGCTTCGCGCATCAGCGACGCGCCCACCAGGTCTTCCTTCGCCTGATATGCGGCCTGCGCCCGTTCGTAAATCTCGACTTCGATCTGGTCGCCGTTCATACCCGCGAGATCCGCCGGGTTGATGCGCACGCCGAACTGGGTCAGCATGTCGGTCTGCAGACCGGCCAGATCGTAGTTTTCGGGATGCGCGTTGGTGGGGCAGCGGGTGTCGACGATGCCGCCGACCACGCCCTTCGTCATTTCGAGCACGCGCTCTTTCTGATCGACGCCTTCCAGCAGCCCGCGCCGCATGCCATACACGGCCTGGCGCTGCTTGTTCATCACGTCGTCGTATTCGAGCAGGTGTTTGCGCGATTCGAAGTTCTGCGCCTCGACCGCCTTCTGCGCGGCCGCGATCCGCTTCGTGATCAGGTTCGACTCGATCGGCACATCTTCTTCCATGCCGAGCCGCAGCATGAGATTCTGCATCCGTTCGCCGCCGAAGATGCGCAGCAGATCGTCCTGCAGAGAGAGGAAGAAGCGGGAACTGCCGGGGTCGCCCTGGCGTCCGGCGCGTCCGCGAAGCTGGTTGTCGATGCGCCGCGAATCGTGCCGTTCGGTGCCGACGATGTGCAGCCCGCCGAGCGCGACCACTTCATCGTGCTCCACCAGGCAGGCGGCTTTCACTTCGTCGAGCGTGCGCTCCCAATCGGCTTTGAACTCTTCGCGGTCGGGATCCTTGCCCTGCTTGCGCATGACGTCGCGCGCCATGGATTCGGGATTGCCGCCCAGCAGAATGTCGGTGCCGCGGCCCGCCATGTTGGTGGAAACGGTGACCGAACCCTTGCGGCCCGCCTGCGCGACGATGTGCGCTTCGCGCTCGTGGTTCTTGGCGTTCAGAACCTCGTGCCGCACGCCGTTTTTCTTCAGCAGCGCCGCCAGGCGCTCCGATTTTTCGACCGAAATCGTGCCCACCAGAACCGGCTGGCCGCGTTCCTGAAATGCCTTGATCTCTTTGGCGGCGTTGCGGAATTTCTCGTCTTCGGTGCGGTAGACGACGTCCTGATTCTCCTTGCGGATCATGGGCCGGTTGGTCGGGATCACCGTGCACTTCGAGCTTGTAGATCTTCTCGAATTCCGCCGCTTCCGTTTCCGCCGTACCGGTCATGCCGGCCAGCTTCTTGTACATGCGGAAGTAGTTCTGGAACGTGATGGTGGCGAGCGTCTGATTTTCGCGCTCGATCTTGACGCCTTCCTTGGCTTCCACCGCCTGATGCAGCCCATCGCTCCAGCGCCGGCCCGGCATCAGGCGGCCGGTGAACTCGTCGACGATGATCACCTCGCCGTCCTTCACGACGTAATCCTTGTCCTTCTGGAAAATCGCGTGGGCCTTGAGCGCCTGCTGGATGTGGTGGTTCCACTCGACGTTCTGCGGCTCGTACATGTTGCCGATGCCGAGCAGCCTTTCCACGTGCAGAACGCCTTCTTCGGTCAGGGCCGCGGAACGATGCTTTTCGTCGACCGTGTAGTCGCCGGTGGTGTATTTCTCGCCCGGTTCCTTGCCTTCGATCACTTCGCCGCGCTGCAGGTGCGGGATGACTTTGTTGGCCTTGTAGTACTTGTCGGTCGATTCCTCGCTCGGGCCGGAGATGATCAGCGGCGTGCGCGCTTCGTCGATCAGGATCGAATCCACTTCGTCGACGATGGCGAAGTTGTGCCCGCGCTGCACGCAGTTCTGCAGGTTGAACTTCATGTTGTCGCGCAGGTAATCGAAGCCGAATTCGTTGTTGGTGCCGTAGGTGATGTCGGCGCCGTAGTTGTCCTGGCGCTCGGCGATCGTCGAGATCGTGCACGATGATGCCGACCGGTCAGGCCCGAGGAACCGGTGGATGCGGCCCATCCATTCCGAGTCGCGTTTGGCGAGGTAATCGTTGACGGTGATGATGTGAACGCCTTTGCCTTCGAGCGCGTTCAGATAAGAAGGAGCGGTGGCGACGAGCGTTTTTCCTTCGCCGGTCTTCATTTCCGCGATGCGGCCTTTGTGCAGAACCATGCCGCCGATCAGCTGGACATCGAAATGGCGCATGTTCAGAACGCGGCGGCTGGTTTCGCGAACCACCGCGAAGGCTTCGATCAGAAGGTCGTCGAGCGAGGCGCCGCGGGCCAGTTTTTCCTTGAATTCAATTGTTTTGGCGGCCAGATCGATGTCGGAAAGCTGCTGCATCGAGGGCTCGAGATCGTTGATTGCGGCGATGACCGGACGCATCGCCTTGACCTCGCGCTCGTTTCGGGTGCCGAAGATTTTGGCTAGTGCTGCGTCAACCATAGAGGGATTCGCCTTTATTTTAACGCGGGACGGGTATCGGTTACTAACAGAGACGCTGAGGCGCGTCTGCCTGTTCCGTCACGTCAGGGTCGTGGGCTAGTCAGCGCCTCAGGAGCCGGCCGGCCCAGGGGACCAGCATAAAACAGCACAACGTAACCCACGGTCGGAACGGACGCGAACAGGAGCAGGCAGAAGAGGGCGCCGCTCGTCATCGGGACGTGGTTGGTGATATGCTGCGCGATCAGTTCCACCGAGCAGTATCCGGTGAAGATGAACCCGGCAAGCGCGTACAGAAGTTTCAGGCGCTGCATTCCCATCGGTCCGATTTTCGCACGAAATTCAAGGTAGCCGCGACCGTCACCCCATTACCGTCACCAAAGGATAACTTCAATGAACGTTTCCGAATGGAGTATCATGGGTTGTTTTAACTTTTCGGAGGACAGGTCCAACAGAAACATGATGAACAAACGAATTGCTTTGCTTGGCGCGTTCGCGTGCCTTCCCTTGTTTGCGCAGGAGGCTTTTCCTCAACACAACGCGGAAAAGATAGCGCCCCGCCAGTTTACGCCGATCCACGACAGGGTGGACCACAGCGACGGTACTTCAACCAGCACCAACTGGAGCGGCTATGCCGTGACTGGGACATCATTCACCTCGGCAGTTGGATCCTGGGTGGTGCCTACCGCCACGTGTACAGGCGAGAAGACGGTCCACTACTCCGCGTTCTGGGTGGGAATCGACGGGTTCAGCTCCAGCACGGTGGAACAGACCGGAACCGATTCCGACTGCGATGGGGCGACGCCTGTCTACTACGCGTGGTATGAGTTTTACCCGAATCCGTCGATTGAAATCACTTCACTTCGGGTCAGCCCGGGCAATCACATGAAGGCTTCCGTGACGTACAGCGGAGGGGCATTCACAGCCGTGATTGAAAACGTGACCACGGGAAAATCCTACACAAAGACAGCGACGGTCTCGGGCGCAGCGCGTACTTCGGCGGAGTGGATTGCCGAGGCGCCATGCTGCACGTCAGGCGGAGGGATTCTGCCGCTTTCCGATTTCGGGACCGGTAAATTCGGCGACGATTACACAAGCGTGGCTGGCACGAATTCCGCGGCGACCGCTTCCGCGAGCGGTGTGATCGGAAGTTTCCCGAGCGCCAGCATCAATGAAATCAACAAGACGGGAAGCACGAGCAGCCCGGAAACGTCAACCTGTTCCGCGCTCTCTTCGGATGGAACCAGTTTTACCTGTACCTGGGCTAAATAATCCTACGCAGACGGCGAGACCGTCCGCGCCACCGGGAAAGGCGGTAAGCTCGAAGCAGTGACGCCAGTCACCCAATCCGTCCCGCGTGGCGCGGTGCTAGACGCCTGGTCCGGCTCTGAGTGGGACAATGGCGTTCAAATCGACCGGATGGGGGAGTTGACCACCCTCGCGGTGCGGACGGCTCGCAGCCTGTATGAGATCACGATTCTGAACGGCCACACCGGCGAAGTGCTGGTGCGCGGGGGCGGATTTTTCCCCGAACGTACCGCCGTGCAGCTGACCGGCAGTACGTTCGGCGGCTCGATTCTGAAGCGGCGGGGCATCTATGTCGGAATGCGGCTGGAGTTTGTCCCCCAGCCCGCCGAACTGGTCAGCGAGACGATCTACGACGCAAGCACGGGGCAGAGCGAAATCCGCGCCGGCCACAGAGTGATCTGGACGTCTCTGATTCAATCCGTGGCAGTAGTGAGCTGACGGGCAGGCGCCTGTATTTTTTAGTATCCATCGCCGGGTAGTTTCTTTGCCTTGACCGGTTTCTTCCCCGAATGCGCGAGGCGTCGGCAAGAGTGCGGCACGCAAAGTGCGTGCGCCACACACCTCAGGCGACTTTCAGTCGCAACCCATCCTATCCGGTTTGAGCCGGTAGTTGTTTAGTCGTTTCCCTGGTTATTCAGTCGTTTTACCATTCGGACCCGAGATCCACAGGGCGAGTTGCCGGTAACCGAAACCTCGTCCATAATGCGCCGGGCCATGGAGATCCCGCGTCCTGATGTGCGTTCGACGTTTTCGGGGAGCAGGGGGTCCGGGACGTTCTCCAGTTGGAATCCCTCTCCCTGGTCCGTGACGTCGATAATCAGCTCCTCACCATTCCGGGAGACCTCGAACCCGACCTTCTTGTCCGGGTCGAACCGGTTGCCGTGCTTCATCGCATTGACCAGGATTTCGCGCACGGCGAGGCCGATGAAAAACTGCTCGGATTCGCCGAAGCCCGCCTCCTCGGCGCACCGCCGCACGGAATCTTCCGCGCCGTCAAGCGAATCGACCACGGAGTCCAGGGTCGAAGAAAAAACAATCATTCGGAATGGAGCCCGGCAATTACGGTTTGGCGGCAAGCGCCGCAACCGAGTCGTCTCTCGTGGGATCGACGCTCAGGACGCCTTCAATTCCAGTCATCTGGAAGATCGAGACGACCCGCTTGTTGACTCCCGCGAGGCGCAACTGTCCGCCGGATCTGCGCACGGCGCTGTGACACCCCACCAGAACGCCGAGCGCAGAGCTGTCGAGGTAGGTGACGTGTGACATATCGAAAACGATCCTCTTCCGATCGGATTTCGTCAGTTCCTCGATCGCCCATTCCAGCTGCTGCAGCTGGTTTCCCATGGTCATGGTTCCGGACAGCGTCATCACCATGATTCCCGAATCGAGCGCGCTGCGCTCAACTTCGAACGGCATCCTGCCTCCTGTCGGCCGCATCCGCCAGTGGAGCCGGCGCAGCCTCTTTGTTTGACTGGCTTCGCAAGTATAGCATCGGAATTTCCTAATCGGATGCGATCGCGGCGCGCCCCGGTTCTTCATATTCAAAACGCCGGATATTGCGCAGGCACTCCTCAACCGCGCCGGACAGCGTACTGCTCCAGCCCGAGGGCCGGAACGGGCCGGCACTCTGGTTCATGAACTCGTCGGTCTGCGCGAAGAACAGCAGATTGCCGATTTCGGCCGAAGCGTACTCCCGAACCGTAATGTGCAATTCCACTGCGCCGGCGGCCGATTTCTTTTTCACCGAGAAGAAATGCAACTGCGCGAGCGCTTCACCGGGATTCTGCCGAATGTATTTCCAGTCGCTCATGAATGAGTGCTCCTCGTGGCGATTATAAAGCCATGCCGTGTTCCGTTCGGATAGACTAAATCGACCATGCCGGACCTGCCGAACGAAGAGTTTGAAATCGAACCTGCGAGCCCGCTGGCGGTGGAGGTCGAGCGCGTTCCGGGCGTTGCCGTTGTGCGCTGCCGCGGCAAACTGATCGCCGGTGTCACCGATGTTCTCTACATCGAGGTACGTCAACTGATTCCGGATACCAAGAGGATTATTCTCGATTTGACCGATCTGACTCACATGGACAGCATGGGCCTCGGTACGGTGGTTCGCCTCTACGTGTCCGCGAAGTCCGCGGGCTGCGATCTGGAACTCATCAACATCGGCAAGCGGATCCGTCAGCTTCTGGGGATGACCAACCTGATGTCGTTCTTCACGATCGTCGGCGAAAACGATGTCCGGGTGCCGTGATAGGGATTATTTCGCCGCTGCGATCGAATCCACGTGAATCGTTTTGGTCTTGTCGTCCAGCGATCCGGTGACCGTGACTTTCTTGCCGGCGAATTTCTCTGGTGTCTGCTGATCGCTTAACGTCCAGGCCACCTTGCCGTCATAAAGAACGTAGAGCGCGCCATGCGTATTCACGCATGCAACGGCGCATTCGCCATCCGTCGGCCCCATGCGCATGGCGGAATGATCCGCCGTTGCGCACATGCTGTCGGTAATGATGCCGGTGAGGATTCGTTTAGCCGGCGCCGCGATCAAAGCTGCAATCATGAGCGCGCTCAAAATTACAGGTTTCATAGAGCTGATCGCGGACCGGCGGGTTGGTCTTAATGCCTGCTGTTATTCGCCAGGTGTCATCAGGTGCGCGGTGGTCGTGCCCGGGTTCATAACCCAGACGTCGCCGGCCGCGCCGCTCTCGGGCAGTCCGAGCGTTTTCCCGGTTGCGCCGGGAACGGCGATGGTCAGGTGCGTGCGGAGATGGTCGGCGTCGGCGCCCATCACGTGGTACCACACCGAGCCGAACTCGGGTTTCGCGCGGGTTCCATCGGCCTCGGCCTTATCGAACGCGGCCTTGCTCGCGGCCTTGTCGGGGATGGCTTCGAACTTCAGGTTCTGCGCGACCCGATCCAGGTTCCCCAGGGTTGTGCACTCGGAATAGATTGCCTGGGCGACCCCGGGCATGCCCGCCTTGTCATAGCAAACCAGTTTGTTGGTGCCCTTCTTCAGCGTGTCGTAGGTGTAGTCGGCCTTCCATTTAATGACGGTTGCCCCGGCTTTCAACTGCGCGGGCGCGGCCATCAGGGGTTTGTCGATTTCGGGCGACTGTGCGAAGCCGCCGGCCGAGACCGCGAACATGCTGAGCGCGATTGTGGTGATGCGTTTCATTTTTGATCTCCAGATTCTTCCGCCGGAACTTCCTTCCGTGCGCAGAAATCAGTATATCGCGGCTCAGGCGGCCGTATACCCGCCGTCGATCGCGAAGACGCCGCCGGTGCAATAGGATGCTTCCCCGCTTGCGAGGAACGCCACGAGCCGCGCCACCTCTTCATTCGTGCCGTAGCGCTTCAGGGCGATCTGATCTTTCAGATTCTCGTTCACGCGGCCGGGATCGTCCGGAGAAAACTGCGATTCGAGCGAATGGATCATGCGGTTCTCGATGGGTCCCGGCGCAATTGCGTTGACCCGTATCCCCGATGGCCCCAGCTCCAGCGCCGCCGTTTTCACGAGGCCACAGACCGCGTGCTTGCTGGCGATGTAGGTCGCCATTCCGGCGGCGCCGATCATCCCCGCGATCGATGCCGTGGCGATGATCGAGCCGCTCCCCACGCTTCTTCATGGGTTCCACGCAATGTTTCATGGCCAGCCATACACCGATCACGTTGGTGCGCAGGACCTGCTCGAATTCGGCGAGCTCGATGGCCTCGATCGGCTTCACCTGTCCCTCGGTGCCGGCATTGGCGAAGAGGATATCCACGCCCCCGAATGTTCTGACCGTGGCGGCGACCGCTTTGGCCATCGCCGTTTCATCCGCGGCATCCCCCACCGCATGGGCCAGGCGTTTGCCGCCGCCGAGACGATCCCGCGTGGCTTTCAGTTTTCCGGCCGAACGGCCTACCAGCATGACGCTGGCGCCTTCTTTAAGGAAAAGCTTCGCCGTGGCTTCGCCAATGCCACCGGTCGATCCTGTGACGATCGCTGTCTTGCCCTCGTAGTTTCGCCATATTCGCTATCAGCTCTTTGCCTTGCCTGTCAGAATGACGCGCAGCCTTTGTTTCACGCCCGGCCATTCTGCCGCGACGATCGAGTAACGCGCCGAATCGCGCGGGATAAAATCGGCGGCCATCCGGTGCGAGCGCAGAATTCCCTCGAATTTCCCGCCGATCCGTTCGATGGCCGCGCGGGAACGCTCATTGCGTGCGTCGGTATGCAGACAGACTCTATGTACGTGCCAGGCTTCGAAGGCGTGCGTCAGCATGAGCAGCTTGGCTTCGGTGTTCGCCGCGGTGCGGATGGCGGACCCGGCCAGCCACGTGTAACCGATCTCGCACACGTCGGGATCGGTACGGCCGTGCCACGGATGTCCCGGCGGCCAGGCCCAGCGCTCGATTTCGAAGAATCGGGTGGAACCAATGACTGCGCCATCGGCCACGCGGACGATGGCAAACGGCGCCGCGCGTTCGGCCTGTGCCCACGCCAAGGCTGTCTCGACGTAGGCAGCCGCTTCGGCCCTGTTCGCCGGCACGGGACTCCAGCGATAGAGCGAGGGGTCCTCCGCCGCGGCGCCGGCGAGGCCGTCGACATGACGAACCTCCAGTGGCTCCAGACGAACGGCGGCGCCTTTCAACAGGATTTCCCCGAGTTTCATACTCAAGCGATTGTTATACCGTATTACTTCCTACGCGCCCCGTTAGCGTTATCGTCGGGAGGACTACAATCGAATCAGGTGGAGATTCCCCCCGCTTGATCGTTCTCCAGGAAAAACACAAGCTCGCGACACGCTGGTTTCACTGGGTCAACTTTCCGATCCTGCTGGCGATGATCTTCAGCGGACTCTTGATTTACTGGGCCTATGACCCTTACCGGATCGGGTTCGGCGGCGTTACCCTGTTCCATTTCTTTCCGGACTGGTTCTACAAACTGACAGGCGTCGCGCAGAGTCTCGCGCTTGGCATGGCGCTGCATTTCGCATTCGCCTGGCTCTTCGCCATCAACGGCCTCGCGTATGTGCTCTATACGCTGTTCTCCGGAGAATGGCGCGAGCTGCTGCCCGACAGGCATTCCCTCCGGGAAGCGCTTCAGGTCGTGAAGCACGATGCAGGTTTCAAGGTTCCGCATGCCGCCGCAGGGCCGCTATAACGCGGCGCAGCGCATCACCTACACGGCCATCGTGATCATGGGCGGATTCAGCCTGCTGACGGGGCTGGCGATTTACAAACCAGCCCAGTTGCACTGGCTCACGGCGGCGCTCGGCGGCTACAATGGGCGCGCTGGGAGCACTTCTGGCTGACCATGGGCTATGTAGGATTTTTCGTGATCCACATCGCGCAGGTGATTCGCGCCGGGTGGGCCAATTTCCGCGCCATGGTATGTGGCTACGATTTGGTGAAGGTACCAGATGGCGACTGACGAAAAGCGAGCGAAGAAGCCGGCTGAAGGAACTCCCCGAGCAGGAACTGGCGCGGCGCACTCGCCGGTCCTTCATTGCGCTCGGCGCGGGAGCGGTGGTTGCGGCGGGGGCTTGGGAGTGGCTGAACAAAGCGCCAATCGCGGACGGAGACGAGATACCCGCACCGCTGCGCCGCGTGCTCGGGTTCAACGAGCGCGTGGTCCGGAAAACGCTCTACAGCGAGAGCCACCTGGTGCGGACCTATCCGGCCTCGGCGGTCGGGAAGATCAAGGTCAACGGCGAAATCGGCATGGACGATCCGATCGATCCCGCCGACTGGCATCTCGATCTGGCCCCCGTGGGCGCGCCGGAATGCAAACTGGCGATCGAGGACATCCGCTCACTGCCGCGCTACGAAGAGACGATCGACTTCAAATGCGTGGAAGGCTGGAGTACGGTCACGCAATTCGCGGGCGCGCGGCTCTCCGATTTCACCGCGAAGTTCGCGCGCGGTTCGGAAAAGGCCGCGTTCGTCGCCATGTGGACGCCGGGCAAGGATTACTACGTGGGCGTGGATATGCCGAGCGCGCTGCATCCGCAGACTCTGCTGGCGTATGAGATGAACGGCGCGCCGCTGACAGACCGGCACGGCGCGCCCTTGCGCCTGGTGATGCCCGTGAAATACGGGATCAAGAACATCAAGCGCATCGGCCGGATCGCGTACACCGACGAGCGCCCGGCCGATTACTGGGCCGAGCAGGGCTACGATTACTACGCCGGATTATGACTGTTCAGTTCTGAATCGGGGTAAGCCGGACGCGCCGATTCTTCCCGCGGCATGGCTCGTCGTTCACCTGGCAACTGGAACCGTTCCTGCCATGGCTGGACACTCTTAGTTTTTCCGCGGCGATCCCGTCAGCGACCAGGGCTTGCCGGACGGCTTCGGCTCGTTTATATCCGAGAGCGAAGTTGTATCCATCGCTACCCCGGTCGTCGCAATAACCTTCCAGAATCACCGTGGCTTTGTTGAAGCTCCGGAACGCGTCTTTAAGGATTTTCGCGTCGGCAGTGAGCAGGTCCGCGGCGTCGGGGCTCAGGTCGGTCGCATCAAGGGCGAAGTGCACATCGTGCAGTCCGGCGACCTGCTCCGCAAACGTGGGCGCGGGGTCCGGTTTGGGCGTGTTGTACGCTTCGATGCCAAGGTACAGGCCGAAGGCCAGCAGGCTGATGAACAGCGTATACTGCATGCCGAGAATGCGGCGGGACCTGCTCAACGCTTCGGCAGTCCAGACAAGCCCGGCATCGCCGGCTGCATCCAGGATCAGTTCTTCGCGGGTCTTGCCCGGGTTTTGCGCCTTGACATCCGCAAGGTATTCGGATGGCTTTCCCGCGAGCAGGACCTCGCGATCGTATCGAACCGTGCGCGCCGCACGGGTGAGAAGGTAGGCGATTCCCAACGCAAACGCCAGCAGGACACACAGGACGGAAAGACCGAGCCACCAGTCCCGGGGAATCCGCACGCTGGTCAGGCTGAGGAACACCTTCGCCGCGAAGAAAGCGGCGGAAGCTCCGACTGTGCCCATGATGACCCAGAGCCTGGGCATCTCGGGCGGGGCGATGTCCTTGAGGCCGCCGCTCATCACGGCCATGAATGCGACGCCCGCGTCGAAGATCAGCTTCAGGCCGAACTGTTCCGGAGCGGTGGCCATCGCTTCAGGGCGCGGTTATATCGACGGATTGCGTAGTGGAGACACTCACGACGGTTACCCTGCGTATCGGTCCGCTGTTTCCGCCCTTTTCTGCCCACATTTCATAATTGCCTACAGCCAGACTCTCGGGATGAGTGGGAGTGCTGTAACTCGAATAGCTCTTGTACCAGGCCTTCTTGCCGCTCTTGATGCGGGCGACATACCAGACTTCGCAGCCCGGCACGGGTTTGCGGGGAGTGGAGGTGTCCAGGGTATTGACGCTGACGCCGATCAGTCCGGTCGAGGGAGTTGCCGCGGCAAGCGTGCGAGTCGAGTAACCGAGAGTGAAGACATTGAGGCGCGCGTATTCCCGCGTAGACCAGAGAAGCTTGAGATCCAGATCCTGTTTGGCGAGGGCGGCGCGCTCGATGGTTTCGGGACCGGGAGTATGCCGGAAGCGCAGCGGCTCGATGAACTCCCGGATCGCGTCGAGGTCGTCGCGAACCGAGTCCTTGAAGGGTTTCGCCCATTCGTCCTGGAGAAGGGCGGCCGTGACCAGGCCAAAAAAATCGTCGGGCAATTCGGATTTCAGCTGCGCCGAGGGCTTCAAGGCGACGCGGATGAAAGGTGAAGAGAACTCAGTCAGACCCAGGTTATCGGTCAGGTCGATATTGGCCGGAGAGTAGATGACGCCGGCTCCCAGGTCGGCGCCGGAGAGCCTTGCGATTCGTTGAGCCTCGCCGGGAATCACGCCGGACTGGACGACAAAGTTCTCGTCATCCCACAGGGATTCCAAAGTCTGGGACACGGGTTTTTGGCCTCGCCAGACAATAATAGCAGGTTATTTTTTCTGGTTTAACTTATTGGTTTAACGACTGGTTCAGCGATTTCGGACCATCCCGTTCTCGGAGATGTCTCGACGCCGTCGCGGATGATTTTCTACAATAGAGGTATATGACTCGAGATGGATTGAGCAAATCGTGGCCCGAAATGACGCCCGCCGAACGGCTGGCGGATCGAATCGCACGGAATCGCGAGATCGACAAACGGGTCAGCGAGAAGGTTGTTCCCCCGAAAAAAGGGGCCGCGGCCGCTTCGAGCGCAATCGCGTCCCGGCAGAAATCGGTCCGCAACGCGCTGGATAAATTTCAGCGGATCAAAGCCACGCAAGGCGTCGACGCTGCGTCGGAATTCGTGCTCAGCCGCAAGACTTCGGCCGGCTGATGCGTTCGATGTCGTTAATTGATGTCGCTATTTGATGTCTCTGGCCCGGCTCGACATCCCGTCTTCCCAGTTGCTCCAGCCCGAAATTCATCCCGTAGGGGAGTGATCCATGATCGCCTCGATCTGGTGGAGCTTGCCCTTTCTCGACTTTGAATAGCTCCGCGATTTCCCAGGTCCAGGGCTGGTTCGGTCCAGCCGTCACGGTTCGGCCATCGGGAAGCCTGAAACGTCCGCGTGCTGCCTGCTTCGTGATCGAAAAAGGCGAAGGCGAACACCAGGCCGCGTTCCGGATCCACCGCAACATAGCGGCGATCGCGAATCCGGCTCACAAAATGCAGCAGGCCCGATTCGAACTGCTCTTTGCAACTCCACGCCGCTGAGTAATTTGTCGCCGTCTTCGGATCGGGAACGGGCCTGCCGTCGGGCGGCTTCGCGTTCGTGGTATGCGAGCCCATCTCGATGCGGTCGCAGTCGTCGGTGAACGGGTAGACTCCCTTGCCATCGTTCTGCTGCATGCCGGAGAAATACATGTTGGCGGTCTTGATGAGATCCTCGCGCGACATGCGTTCCGCCGGGGGGATCTCTTCCTGGAACAAGTGATTCGGCGTGCCGAGCTTCTCGAAGTTCTGTGCCGCGCTGCTCGCTGCGGCAAATCAGCATTTCGACCTCGGGAATCTGACGGTTCACCACTTTCAGGCGGAGCCCGATCACGTCGGCCACCTGCTGCCCGGGCATGCGGCCCTCTTCGCGGATCGTCCCGATAAATGTTACTTCGCCGGTCGAAACATCGGTTACGAATAACCGATAACTTCCCTTCGCGACCATCGACCGCCAGATCCCGTCGCCCGGATCGAGCCTCTGGCCATTCTCGGTGTACTTGACGTTTTGGGTCAGCGGAACCAGCTTCGGGTCGTGCTTCACAACAGCGTCGAGGTATTGGTCGACGAAGCCATTCAGGCAGGCGCGGTCGCAGGGAGCCCCCTGCTGCGCGGCGGCAAGAGCCCCTGAATAAATTCCGAGTCCGATATCGTGAGAGAGGTTTCATGTCAGTGGGATTTTATCAGAACGCGTCCTGTCGAAACCGTATTGACAGTCGCAGCCGGAAGGGGGTAAAAGAAATTTTAAGGGGAGAAAAACGAATGATCAAAGTATCGCAATGGCTGTTGACGGCGGGCGCCATTTCCGCTTCGCCGCGGCGCTGCGGCCGTGGCTGCCCAGGCGATACCAAAGGGGAAATCAAAGGCGTCCTGATGGACCAGAAGTGTTCGGGAACGGCGGATCTGCGAATTTCCGGCGCGACGGGAACACTGGTCGGCGGGCGCATCGTCGCCGAAGCGCACACGAAGCAATGCGCGTTGATGCCCGAATGCGAGAAGAGCGGATACGGCGTTTACACGTCCGACAACAAATTTCTGAAGTTCGATGAGGCGGGCAACCGGAAGGCGCTGGCGGCCCTCAAAGCTTCGACCAAACTGGACGACTTCGAGGTGGAAGTCACCGGCGAGGTCAAGGACGACACAATTAAAGTGGCGACCTTGAAAATTCTGCCGTCACAGGACTGAGAAAAGCGCTAATCTGATCGAAGGGAGATTCAATCAATGGCCAAAGGCATGAACCAGAAGAAGGAAACGAAGAAGCCCAAGAAAGACAAGAAGTAGAACCACCGGAATCAAGTACTTGCGCCCCCGGGCGCTGGTGTCCTGATGGGCTTCGTTAACTTTTTTTCGGCGAAGCCCATCTCTTCGTTTGTGCTTCGATAATTCACCCAACCCTTCTCCAAAGTTCCGATCACGTCTTCGAATCCGCCAGTCATTTCCCGATCCTCCCTGCGCCATCGCCGCGTTGACCTGGAGTGGGAACGGGTGAAGGCGCGGTACCTATGGACTCCGGACAAAGCAGCCCGAAACCTTCGGGTTCACGGTGTCAGCTTCGATACCGCCACGAATGTTTTCAGCGACCCGCACGTTTTCCATGTAGAGGACTGCGATTACGAAGGTGAGTCCAGGTATCATGCAATCGGATTCGCCAATGAGCGCCTGATGGCCGTGGTTGTCTATATTGACCGCGTCGACGATAACGAAGAAGTCATCCACACCATTTCCGCACGCAAAGCAGAGGCAGTCGAGGAGAAAATCCATGCCGCGCAATTCTGAACGCGCGTCAGTGAAAGAACGCAAGGGAATCAAGATTACCGGCGAGATCCGGGAGCTTTACAAGAATCGTGTCACCAGCCGCGATAACAATCCCGACTATCACAAGCCATTGCCGCCCGATCAGTGGGCCAACGCAATGAGACGGGACGAACTCTGGCGTCCGGTGAAGAAACAGACGACGATACGTATCGATGCCGATATCCTGGAATGGCTCAAATCGAAAGGCAAGGGACACCTGACCCGAATCAACGAGATTCTGCGGGATTCGATGAAGGAGGAAATGAAGCCGCATACGAAATGAAGACGGCAGTGTGCAAACGTTGAGAAACAGCGGGAGCCGGGGCGGAAGAAGCCCCGGCTATTTTTTTGGCACGAATGTGACCGTGCTCTTCACATCCACTTTCCCGAACTGCATCGGAAAACTCCTGCCGCTGTAGTAAGCGTTCCATTCATCCGCGTAATGCGAGGACGCGACGTGGCCCGATTCGCCGATCGGCAGATTCATCAGCGAAGCGTCCCAGTCTCCCGGCGAGGCGTTCATCCGCTCCGAAGGCCCGAGCCTGTTCGTGGTCTGCTTGACGGTGGTCGCGCCGCCGCTCATGGGCACTGGCCCGATATTGAAATACTTCCCTACCAGCGGCACGCGGCCGACGACCGGATTGTTCACGGTGAGGAACAGGAATTTGCCCCACTTCCAGCGTGCCGGGTCGGCGCCCTGCATGCGCTGGCCCTCCTCCATGGCATCCGCGAAACATCGCAGCAACAGCTCGTTGTAGTCGCCGAACCATCCTGCCGGGTGCTCGCGCAGCACCCGTTCCACCACCGCGGTCGCCATCTGCGAATCGTAACGGTCGCCCGTTGCCGGGGGACGCGCGCTCGGCAATCGCTTTGCGGAGATATTGGTAAGTCAGGGTGGTGATCAACGGCTCGGCGCGTTCGCTTTCCATCTGCCCGTTCCACGTCGCCAGCATCGCCATCGCGGTGTCGAAAGCTTTGTTCGTGCCCTTCCGGTCCGCGTAAGCGGCGGCCAGTTGCCGCGCGAGAAACTTGTTGAATCCGCTGTAGACATCCTTCTGTATGCGCAGGTTGTCTTCGGGCTTGAGCTTGTTGCCGCCTGCCCGCAGCATATCGAGTATCTGGCGGGAACGGTACGGAGCGCCGAAGATACCGCTCACACGATACGGGTAATTCGGCGGAAACGGATTCTGATTCGCCGTCACCACAAACCCGTCCGGCGGATTATACGACTGCGGCAATTCATCGAACGGAATATATCCTTCCCATTCGAAATTTCCCGGAAGACCCGTCAATGGGTACGTCACCCGCGTAGTTGCGCCGGATCGGCAGCTTCCCGCCGGCCTGATAACCGATGTTGCCGTCCACGTCCGCGTAAACGAAGTTCTGGCCGGGTCCGCCATAGCGCGAAATCGCGTGCTTGAATTCCTCCCAGTTGCGCGCGCGGTCGATATCGAGAAAGACGTTCTGGAACACGCCCGGCTCTGCGGCCGTCCAGCGCAGCGTCGTCACCGCGCCGTTCCCGATCTCGAAGACCGGGCCATGGCGCGGTGACCCATGAGACGATCTCTTCCGGCGGCCGGCCTTTGATTGCGATCAGTTCGCGTTCCTGGCGGGCGCGCTCGACTTTGCCCTGATACAGATACTGGCCGGTGCGAAGATCGATTCTCTCGATGTACAGATCCTGAACGTCGAACCCGAGATTGGTTTCGCCCCATGCGATACGGTCGTTGTGCCCGGAGAGAATCCCCGGCATGCCCGGCAGAGATACGCCGGTGACGTTCAGGCCGGGCGCCTCCAGATGATCCATGTGCCAGATGCCGGGAAGGCTGAACTCGAGGTGCATATCGCTTGAGAGCAGCGGTTTTCCCGTGGCCGAATGCGCGCCGGAAACTGCCCAGGCATTCGACCCCGGCTGACCCTCGCCGCCCGGCATGAGCTCGCCTCCGATGCGATACGGGAAACAGAAAATTCACTTTCTCCGGTTCGCCGCCGCGCAGCATCTGCTGCCTGGTCAGCTTGGTTTTCCAGTTGCTCGCGAGCGTGCGGAACATGTGCAGGCCGCAGAGCACGCGAATCCACCACGCTCCAGGGGCGCGGATCGTAGCCGATCAGCGTGAACTCCACGCCGTAGCGGCCGTGGTGCGACTCGATATAGGCGTTCACGCCCCGCGCATAGGCTTCGAGGGCGGATTTGTCCGGCTCCGCCATCCCGGCGTAGATCTGCTCCGCGACCCGGCGCATCCGCAACCTGCGCGATTCGCGGTCGGATTCGAGCACAGAGGGCCCGAATACCTCGGCCAGCTCGCCCGCCGCGAGCCGCCGCAGCCCATCCATCTGGAACATCCGGTCTTCGGCCGTGGTATATCCCTGCGCAAACCAGACATCGTCGAGCGAACGTGCTTTGATATGCGGGACGCCGAGGCGATCGCGATCCACTGTCGACCGGCTGGGTGACACGGGTTTCGATAGTACCCGAGGTCTTTGGCAGCGCGCGGTAGAAAACCCAATAAAAACCGATCCCCGCGGCCACCAGGGCGATCGCGATCAATACATTCACCACGAACAGGATGCGGCGCACTGATGCGATTGTAAACTGCACTGCTATTTCATGAAGAAATAAACCGTCAGCCCCCAGGCGTAAACCAGAATCGCGTTGCGCGCGGTCTTCTCGCTCATCCGCGCATCAGGCGCGCCGAGAGATAACCGCCGATGACGCCGGCGACAAGCATCGGGAGGCCGTCCTTCCAGTCGATCGCTCCGTGCAGGGCGAACATCAGCACCGCGAGCAGATTGATCGCGGTTGCACAGAGAAGCCGGATGCCGCTGGCCGGCTGCATCCCGATATTCGAGACGGCCAGGAACAACGCGATCATCAGCACACCCATGCCCGCGCCGAAATAACCTCCATACACGGCGATGATGAACTGGCCGATCAGGAGGATCGTGTTGGAATGGCGCCCGCCGCCGCCCGCGTTCGCGCCGGCCCTGTGCAACCATGGCGCGGCCGTGAAGGCAGTCGCCGAGATCAGCAACAGCCATGGCACCAAAGCGGAGAACGTCTCATTCGCCGTGTGCAGCAGCAACAGGCTTCCGGCGACCGAGCCCGCGAGACTCACGCTCACCAGCCCGGACACGACAGCGGGCGGCGTCTTCCGCAGCGTGCGTCGATACACCCAGGCGGCGGCGATTCCACCCGGCAGCATCGCCAGCGACGAGGTCGCATTGGCTTTGACCGATGCCACGCCTGCCCAAAGCAGGGCCGGGAAAACGAAAAACTGCCCGCCCCCGGCAAGCGCATTGGCCGCCCCGCCGGCCAGGGCCGCGAGAAGCAGAAGCAGGGTCGTCACGGCCGCGGATGAAATGGGATCGAAGACCCGCTGCTTTGCCCAAGATCTGCCTCGGCAATATCGAGGTTCACCACCACCGGCTCCTGCCCGCTGCGCACCACCACGGCTTCCACCGGCTCATCCGCGCCGGGCGTTCATCTCCTGATGCGGCACGTATGGCGGCACGAAGATGAAATCGCCCGGCCCTGCCTCTTCGGAAAACTCCAGATGATCGCCCCAGCGGAATCGCGCGCGGCCTTTCACGATGTAGAGCACCGTTTCGAGCTCTCCGTGATGATGCGCGCCGGTGCGCGCCGCCGGCTCCACCACAACTGTGCCGGCCCAGAGTTTCTCGGCGCCGGCGCGCGCGTGAGTGATTGCGGCGGCCCGCGTCATGCCGGGCGTCTGCGGCGTGTTGCTGTCGAGTTCGCCCGCGCGCACGACGCGAATGCCGCTGGTTTTCCAGTCGGACATATGCTTATGTTAGTAAGCCTCATGACTTCCGCCGCGCCGTTTCCCCAATCCCGCTTCAATCTCCGGTTCAGGACGTGCTGCTCGCACTGATGTTCGGCGCCCTGATTTATCTCGCGCACAACCCGTCGGAGATGTTGCTGCTGACCGGACTCGCGGTGCTGCAGTTGATCGAAGGCCATGTGTCATTGCTGGATACCACCTGGGGCCGCGCGACCTCAGTCATCCTCAAGCTCATCCTCGGCTTTCTGCTTCTGGGAATCACAGACGCGATCCAGAGCAATTACTTTCTGGTTCTGCTGCTCCCGATCGTTTCCGCCGCCAGCTTTCTCGGCCTGCCCAGCACGCTGCTGAGTACGTTCGCCGCCATCGGCGCTTATCTCTCCTTCCTTCTCTATGAAGGCTGGGGTGAGTGGCGCACCGATCCCGAAAACCTGCACTTCCTCGCCATTCGCTGCCTGCTTGCCGCCGTGGCCGCCGTGCTGGTGAATTCGCTGGGCGAGGCCATTCGGACACAATCCGCGCGATACAAAGCCGCCGCCGAGCAACTCGCCGAAGCCAATCGAAACCTGGTCGCCGCCGAAGCCGCGGTGCGTCGCTCCGATCGCCTCGCCGCTCTCGGACAGCTTTCCGCCGGCCTCGCGCACGAACTGCGCAACCCGCTCGGCAGCATCAAAGGATCGGCGGATCTGCTCGCCCGGTCCGCCTCCCGCGGCGACGCGAACGCCGCCGCGCTCGCCAAAGAACTGGCGGAGATCATCAGCGCGGAGGTCGACCGCACCAACTCGCTGGTGACGCGCTTTCTCGATTTCGCGCGCCCGCTCGAACCGAGACGGGAACTGACGGATGTCGCGCAGGTGATCGACCGGGCCGCCAAGCGCGCGAAGGTCGAAGTAATCCGCGATTACTCCGATTCGCTCCCCGCGATCCCGATCGACCCCGAACTGATGGAACAGGTTTTCCTCAACCTGATTGCGAATGCGGCCGAGGCTTCGCCTCCCGGACGCTCCCGTCACGGTGCGCACCCGGCGAGGACGGCGATCAGGCCGAAGTGAGCGTAATCGATCGGGGCTGCGGCATTCCGCCCGACCAGCATCGAGACCATTTTCAATCCCTTCGTGACGACCAAACAGACCGGCGTCGGCCTGGGTCTCGCGATCGTTTCGAAGATCGTCGATGGGCATGGCGGTAAAATGGCGGTCGAAAGCGAACCCGGCAAAGGCAGCACGTTCCGCATTCGTTTGCCCATCGCCGCAGCTCAGAATCATGAAAAGACGAGTTCTGGTAGTCGAAGACGAAGACAAGCTGCGCCGCATCCTCGAACTGCAGCTGCTCGATTCCGGCTTCGAAGTCGAGAAGGCCTCGAAGGCCGAGGAAGCGCTGCCGCTGATCGATCGCGCGGATCTGATCCTGACCGATTTCAAGCTGCCCGGCATGACCGGTTTCGAAATGCTGCAGATCATCCGGCGCATGAATTCGCATGTGCCCGTGATCGTGATGACGGCTTTCGGAACGGTGGAGAACGCGGTGGAAGCGATGAAGGCCGGCGCGGCCGATTTCCTGCTGAAGCCGTTCTCGCTCGATCAACTGATCGCGGTGGTCAGCAAGGCGCTCGAAATCCGCAATCTGCGCGAAGAGAACCGGCAGCTCAAAGAGGAGCTCGGGCGCAAGTACCGGTGGGACAACATCGTCGGCCGCAGTCCCGGGATGCAGGAGATTTTCGCGACCGTGATGCGGGTCGCGCCTTCGCGGGCCACGGTGCTGCTGGCGGGCGAGAGCGGCGTCGGTAAGGATCTGATCGCGCGCGCCATCCATTTCCATTCGCCGCGCAAAGACCGGCCGTTCGTCAAGATCAACTGCACCGCCTTGCCCGAGAACCTGATGGAGAGCGAGCTGTTCGGCTACGAGAAAGGCGCGTTCACCGGCGCGAATATTTCGAAACCCGGCAAGTTCGAACAGGCCGACACCGGCACCGTGATGCTGGATGAAATCGGCGACGTGCCGGCCAACATTCAGATCAAACTGCTGCGTGTTTTGCAGGAGCGCGAGTTCGAGCGCCTCGGCAGCAACAAGACGCTGCATATCGACGTGCGCGTGATCGCAGCCACGAATCGCGATCTGCGGGTGGCGCTCGAAGACGGCACCTTTCGCGAGGATCTGTATTACCGGTTGAATGTGGTGCCGATCGAGATTCCGCCGCTGCGGGAGCGCAAGGAGGATATCCCGTATCTCGCCCGGCATTTCGTCGAGAAAGCTGGCGCCGGACACGGGCGGCCGCGTCCACGGCATCACCGATGCCGCCATCGACAAGCTGATGGGCTACTCCTGGCCGGGCAACGTGCGCGAACTGGAGAACGTGATCGAGCGCAGCATCGTGATGGCTTCGGGCGAGAAACTGGATGCCGACGATATCCGGCTGGATATGAATCTGCGCGCGCGCACCGTGCCCGGCGAACTGGGGCTGCCGGAAGGCATGAGCCTCGATGCTTACGAGCAGGAACTGATCAAGAACGCGCTGAAGCAGGCGGATGGAAACAAGAGCCAGGCGGCGCGCATTCTGGGATTGACCCGCAACGCGCTGCGGTACCGCCTGACTCAGATGGGTATTGAAAGCTGAGAGCGGCGATCCGCTCGGGCTATTGAGCGTCAGCCGTAGGTGAGGTCGGTGCTCTGTCCGACCTCGATGATATATCCGTCAGGATCGCGGATGTAGCAGCGCGTCTCGCCGTATTTGGGGATCGGCTCCGTGATGAAGTCCGCTCCCCGACTTTTCCATAATTCATAGCACGCCTGGATATCCGCAACGCGGAAATTCATAAAGCTGTTGATGTGATTCGGATCGGGGACGCTGAGCGTTACCGTAGGTTTATCCGGGGTCGGCCCGCCTCCAACGTTCAGAATCATCCAGATATTCGCAAGCTGAAGGTACGCGGGCGCGTTGCCGTCACCCAGGCTCAGAATGCGGGCGCCGAAGACCTTTTCGTAGTAGCGAGCCGATCGCTCAATGTCGGTGACGGTGAGAAAATGCGCGATGCTCATCCCCTCTTTCGGGGGCATTTCATAGCTCTTCTGCTCGATTTGTACGCTGCCCATTTTGACGACTCCAATTCCAATATCGTACATCCGGCACGCCAGCCCGGTATCATATGGTAGTAGGATATTTTGTATGCCGCGCGGCAACCCGTCACCGAAACTTGCCATCACTATCGACCCCGACATTCACGAAAACATCCTTGCGGCGGCCGCCCGCGACAAGGTGAGCGTCTCAGCGTGGATGACCAGCGCGGCGCGCGAAGCACTGCAGCGACGCGCTGGTTTGGCGGCCGTCGCCCTGTGGGAAACACAGCACGGACGCCTCACCGCGGAAGAGATGAATGAAGCTCGCCGCAACGTACGAGCGCAGATCCGAACGTCGCGAACGGTCCGGCGTCCGGCATGAGCGCCGTAGTTTACGACGCCGCAGTTCTTGTGGCCGCAGACAGAAACGAGCGGCGGGCGTGGGCTGAACACAAGGCCCGTTTGGAATTTGGCGTTATTCCTTTGGTTCCCGCACCGGTGGTCGCCCAGGTCAGCCGCTCTCCACAACAAGCCCAGCTCCGGCGCTTCCTGACTGGTTGCGTGGTCGTTCCTCTCGGTGAGAGCGAGGCGCACGAAGCAGGGCGACTGCTTGGCTTGACCAGAACGGCGGATGTGGTCGATGCCGTTGTGGTGACGACGGCTCTTCGCCGAAAAGCCATGATTCTCACAGGCGACCAGGTCGACATGGAACGGCTCGTCAGGGCTTCCGGTCGCGAAGTCGCTGTGGTCACGGTCTGACATGCGCGTTTCCTCAGGCCGGCAGTAACATGTGAGATGTTGACCGTGGACACCCAGCGCGTACGCCGGCAACTCGATCGGATACTGGCCGGCACGGCTTTCGCCGAAGCGGGTCGAGCCGGACGTTTCCTGCGTCATGTGGTCGAGCGCAAGCTGGAAGGCCGCGACGGCGAGATCAAGGAATCGACAATCGCCATCGAAGTCCTCGGGCGAAACACGTCCTTCGACTCAAAGTCCGATCCGATTGTGCGCGTGGAGGCGGGACGGCTGCGAGACCGGCTCGGTGCTTATTACGAGGCGGAGGGCGGTGCGGATCCGATCCTGATTTCGTTGCCGAAAGGCCGCTATGTGCCCGAGTTCACCGAGCGGCGGCTGGTGCAGTCATCCGGGGCGGGCGTGCTCCGGCTCTCGATATTGCCGCCGGAAAACGCCACATTCGAATCCTTTGCGGTCTCTCCGAACGGCCGCAACCTCGCGTTCACGGCGGCCCTGAACGGAAGGATCATGCTGTGGGTCCGGGCGCTGGATTTGCTCGAGGCGAAACTTCTGGCGGGAACGGATAATGCAGCCTGGCCGTTCTGGTCGCCCGACAGCCGGTCCATCGGATTCTTCGTGCCGAACAAGCTTAAGGCGATCGAAATCGGCGGAGGTCCGGCGCGGGAGATTGCGGATGTGGTTGTAGGTAAAGGCGCCGCGTGGAGCCCGGCCGGAGTGATCCTGTTCTGCCCGCGCCCCATCGGCAGCCTGTACCAGGTCTCGGACGCCGGTGGTTCGCCGGTTCCTGTCACGTCTCTCAATGAGTCGCGCGCGGAGATTGCGCATGGATTCCCGCAGTTTCTGCCGGACGGCCGTTCCTTTTTGTATCTGGCGGCCTGTTCGCGCCCCGGCGCCTCATCGATTCGCGCCGGCTCGCTCGATTCGGGCAGCTCGAAAGTGCTCGTAAGCGCCGACGCCAGCGCGGCATACGCTCCGGTTCTGAGCGGCCACCGGCCGTCCCTGCTGTTCGTGCACGACGGCGCATTGATCGCGCAGCCGTTTGACTGGCAGAATCTGGAGCTGAGCGGAGAACGGGCGGTAATTGTTCCGGAAGTCGGCTACCAGCGTTGGAATCAGGCCAGGTTCTCCGTTTCGAGCAAAGGGGTCCTGTTGTATCAGGCAGGCTGTGCGGAGAATCTCCAGCTCACCTGGTTGGACAGGCAGGGCAAGCCAATATCCGCGGCGGGCCCGCGCAATGACTATCTTTCGATCAATCTTTCGCCGGATGAGCGGTACGTGTCCGTGAACAGACACGATGATCCGGACACCGTCCTGCCTACGATTTGGATCATGGACCTCCTCCGCGAAAACGCCGTCTTCCGTATCACCGATGCGGATCTCGCCGTGCCCGAATTGAGTGCCGTTTGGGCCGGGGGCTGCAGCGAGATTTTGTTCAGCCGCGGAAGCGACCGCCGCATGGGCCTCTTCCGCCAGGTACTCAGCGGTGGAGCCGCCAGGTGCGTGCTCGACACGGAGGGTCCCAAGTTTCCGACGCATTGGTCGTCCGACGGGCAGTTCGTTGCATACACCTCCCAGCTCCCCGATTATCGGAACCTTCACACTTGGGTCGCGACGCTCGGTGGGGGGCAGGAGGAGGCGAACGCGCATCCGTTTCTCAAACACTCCTTTCAGGAGATCAACGCGGAGTTTTCACCGGCGCACGGCGGCGAGGCACCGCGATGGGTCGCAAACGCGTCGAATGAAACCGGGAGATTCGAGATCTATGTTCGGGATTTTCCCGGTGGGGATCACAAGTGGCAGATATCGAGTCAGGGCGGCGTGCAACCGCATTGGCGCCGCGATGGGCGGGAGCTCGTCTATCTTTCGCTGGATGGAATGCTGATGTCGGTCGCCGTGGATGATCCGGCAGGTCGTGCCATCGGTACCACGTTCGAATTCGGACCTCCGCAACCGTTGTTTGCGACGGGCCTTCGGTTCCTGACCCGGAATCGCGTTTGGATGAATCAATATGACCTGTCGCGAGACGGGCAGCGGTTCCTGGTGAACCGGCAGGTTCGGGAAGCCACGCAGGGTGCTATCACCGCGGTGATTCCCTGGTAGATCGCCGTCGTGGAACTGAGTAATTGGAACGCGCTGTGAACGTCACTGATTTCCGTCCGATGCGGCGGCGAGATCGCCCAAAGAAGACTTCTCAGGGTGGCTGACGATCCACTCGAAATGCGCGCACAAACTTCCGTGAGTTGCGCGTTTCCCGGCAGGCTGACGGGATGGCGACATACCAGGACCGAATCCGGTGGATGCCCGCTCGGCCGGTATTCGGAACGGGTGCGCGACATAAAAGTTGGAGCATTTGCGAATTGGCCGCCCGAGCGTATCAGGACGCAAGGCTGGTGGAGATGCGGCTACCAGCCGCGTTCCTCGCTTTTCCTGGCGGAGTCGTGGACTACAGAAGAGGCCGGATTCTCAGCCTTCGACAAGGTTCTTGATGCCCGCGCCACCGGTCCTCAGTGATCGGCGCCCTATATGCAGGGCAAGAGAAAGGCTTCTACGAACTCGGAAGTTGGGTAGTGATGCCCAATCACGTTCATGCACTGATCTGCCCCGTGGGTGATCTTTCTAAAATTGTCTCGGGTATCAAAGTAACCAGCACTAATGAGGCGAATCGTTTATTGATAACAACCGGCGCGTTCCGGAGCCGGGACCGTTGCGCACGAAATTCGGCCGAAGAGCGGCGCATTATGAGTTACATCGAGAACCATCCAGTCAAAGCGGGATTGTGCCGCTGTGCGAGCGCGTCGGGAGCTACAGAACGCGGCTGATAGCCGCATCTCCATGCGGAAAATCCCTTTTCATGTCCCACACCCATTCGGAACTCCTATATGGTGTTCGCGCTGCCAAAGAAGTAATATTTATAAGATTGCCAAGGAGCATCTCAATGAACCGAAGCCTCACTCTCCCGCTCTCGGAACTCTGATGGCGGCCGTCTCTCTCGCCGCGATTCCCGATCCTGTCAAGACCGACTCCGGGTCGGTCGCCGGCACGTCCAACACAGACGCCAGCGTGCGCATGTTTAAAGGCATTCCCTTCGCGGCTCCGCCGGTCGGCGATTTGCGGTGGAAAGTCGCACAGCCCCCGGCCAAGTGGGACGGCGTGAAGATGGCAACGGAGTTCAGTCCGACATGCGCCAACGGAGCGGGCGGCGGACGAGGAGGGCGAGGACGCGGCGGCGCACCCGGAGGCGCAGCCAGGGGCGGAGCTCCGGCAGGTCCCGGCGCCCAGCGAGGATTGCCTGTACCTCAACGTATGGACGCCCGCGAAATCGGCCGGAGACAAGCTGCCGGTGATGATCTGGACCTATGGCGGCGGGTTCACCGGCGGTTCCGGTTCGGATATCTGGTATGACGGCGAGGCCCTGGCCAAGAAGGGAGTGGTGGTGGTGACGTACAACTACCGCCTGGGCACGTTCGGTTTCTTCGCGCATCCCGACCTGGTTGCCGAATCCCCCCACCACACGACCGGCAACTATGCCATGACCGATATGCTGGCGGCTCTGCACTGGGTGCAGAAGAACATCGCGGCTTTCGGCGGCGATCCGCGCAAGGTGACGATCGACGGCGAATCCGCGGGAGCGATCGCGGTCGCGGCGATGGTCGGCTCGCCTGAGGCGAAGGGATTGTTCATTCGCGCCGCGGCGCAAAGCGGCGCGTGGATGGGCCTCAGCATCGCGAAGCAGAAGACCATGGCCGAAGCGGAAGCCCAGGGCAAGACGGCGGCGGGAACGCACTCCATCGCCGAATTGCGAGCGATGTCGACGGCGGACGTTTCCCAGAACCTGCGGGGCGTCTCAGCCGGGATGATCGTCGATGGCTGGATCATTCCCGAAGACCAATCGATCACTTTTGCGAAGGGCAAGCAGAACGCACGTGGATATTCTGGTCGGGTCGAATCGCGATGAGGGCACTTTCTTCGGCGGCGGCAACGTGACGGCGGAGCAGGCGAAGACGCGGGCGGAGAAAACCTTCGGCAGTCTGGCGCCGGACTTCCTCAAGCTGTGGCCGGCGTCGACTGATGCGGAAGCCTCTGCGTCCGGCCTGGCGCGCAGCCGCGACGAGGTCGGCTGGCACATGCGCACCTGGGCGGAGCTGCAAACGAAGAAGGGCCGCAAGGCGTACGTGTACTACTTCACGCACGTGCCTCCGGGCAGCGGCGCTCGCGGCGCGTCCCACACGGCGGAGATCAGCTACATGTACGGAAATCCCCGGGGCGCGGTATGGACGGATGAGGACAAGAAGCTGTCGGACATGATGACTTCGTATTGGGCCAACTTCATCGCCACCGGCGACCCCAACGGCAAGAGCCTTCCGAAGTGGGACGCGTACAACATGAAGACCAACGACGGAAAGGCCATGGTGCTGGGAGATACGGTCGAGTTCGGACCGCAAATCGACGTCCCGCTGCTGGCGTTTTTCGACAAGTTTTACGCGATAGAGCAGACGAAGTAGCAGATTTGCCGATTTCTCACCGATAGGCGCCTTTGCGATTCGCGGACCTCCTGGGTCCGCGCTCACGGAAATCACAGGGGGAGCGTATAGTCGGCATCTCGTTGACCGGGGCATCGGTGCCGACGGCCCAGGATACGGCATTCCGGGAGATCACCTGTCGACGTCTCCGAGAGCGCGGCGGACAGGCTTGATACCGGGATGCTGCCGCGCGCGTGGCTCTCGGAAACGCTCCTGCGATCGAG
The DNA here is from genome assembly GCA_963764845.1 of Terriglobia bacterium. Classification (GTDB taxonomy): domain Bacteria; phylum Acidobacteriota; class Terriglobia; order Bryobacterales; family Bryobacteraceae; genus BOG-234. Next base: position 1,247,646 of record CAVXUE010000006.1, read on the forward strand.
TGCGTTGCTGCGGCTCGAAAACAGGCGCGGTCGGAACGTTTATATCCGGCCGCGGGGTGAGCACCACCTTGGTCCGGTCGACGACAGTCTGGTCGACGACCTGTCGAAATCGGCGATTGAGCGAATGAAGGCTGAAGGTTTCGTCAGGTACGCGTACTCAAGTTACGTCCGAGTAACTCCGGCGTACTCCCCGGCAGGTGGTTTTTCGTGCCATTCTCAGGCTGCGACGGGAGGGACAATCGATGGCGGGCTCAAAAGGAACGTGCTGTATCGTGGGCGGAGGACCAGCCGGGATGATGCTGGGGTACCTGCTGGCACGGGCGGGAATCGAGGTCCTGGTCCTTGAGAAGCACGCTGATTTCCTGCGCGACTTCCGTGGCGACACAGTTCATCCCTCGACGCTCGAAGTGGTGCACGAGCTCGGCCTGCTGGATGAGTTTCTAAAGCGGCCGCATCAAAAGCAGCTCAGCGAGGTCCGCGCTCGGATAGGACGCGATGAAATCCTGTTGGGCGATTTTTCCCTCCTCTCGACGCACTGCCGTTTCATGGTGATGATGCCGCAGTGGGAGTTTCTCGATTTCCTGGCCGAACAAGCGCGACGCTATCCCACATTCCACCTCAGAATGGAAACCGAGGTTACCGGCCTGGTCGAAGAGGATGGGAAGGTTGTGGGTGTGCGGGGGAACTCTCCGGCTGGTCCGCTGGAGGTGCGTGCGACCCTGGTGGTGGGCGCCGATGGCCGCAGTTCCGTTGTCCGCGACTACTCCGGCTTGCCGGTTGAGGACCTGGGCGCTCCCACAGATGTGATCTGGATGCGGTTGTCCAGGCGCGAGGACGACCCGGATGTGGCCTTATACGCCGATCGCGGCAAAGCCCTGTTCCTGACCGACCGCGGAGACTATTGGCAGTGCGGTGTTCCGGCTCCAAAAGCAGCTATGGCGGAGATGCAGGCAAAAGGCATCGAAGAGTTTCGTGCGTCGATTGTCGAGCTGGCGCCGTTCCTCCAGGACCGGGTTGGGGAGCTTCGCGATTGGAACGATTTGAAACTGTTGAGCGTGAGAGTGGATCGCCTGCGCCAGTGGCATCGCCCCGGCCTGGTGTGCATCGGCGATGCGGCTCACGCCATGTCTCCCGTAGGAGGCGTGGGGATCAATCTTGCCATTCAGGACGCGGTCGCGGCGGCCAATATTCTGGCGGGACCCCTTCGCAAGGGCGCCCTCGGCGCAGACGATCTCGCGAAGATCCAGCGCCGCCGTGCGTTCCCCACGCGGGTTACGCAGCGCGTGCAGGCATTGATCCAGAAACGAATCGCCGGGCGCGGCCTCGGCAATCCGGGACCAACACGGCTCCCGTGGCTTCTCCGGCTGATGGAGCGTACAACACTTCCGCGCAGGCTTCGCAACCGCGTGATCCCGGTTGGCATCCGCCCCGAGCACGTGAAAACCCCCGACGTTTTGAAACCCGCTTAGCCGGCGCCGTGAGCGTTCCAATGCAGGATAGAACCGCCATAACGACGACAAGCTTAGCTCCCGTTTGTCGGGTGCCCGGAAGTCATTGGCCGAGGCTTCGTTCGAAGTCCGTAAGCGCCACTCCGTCACTCGCGATTCACCGGAACTCGCGCCAGATCCTGGAACATCGGAAACCAGGCATACGTATCCTCAACATGAATCCGCATTTCGTTGGCAAGAGCCATGCCTGGTGGGCAACCTCAGCGATTGTTTGGGTCCTTGCCGCCGGAACCGGTTCAGCACAATCGTTGGCGATCTCGGGTGCCGTTGCATACACGAGTGCGTCGGCTGCGCCAATCGCTCCGGCCACGGTTCTGGCAAAAGATGGGCGAATCGTCGCGGTTGGCAGCCAGGTTCACATTCCGCCCGGTTACGACGTGATTCGATGCGAGGGCTGCACCATCGTGGCGGGGTTTTGGAACAGCCATGTCCATTTCACGGAACCGAAGTGGGATGCCGCCGACAAACAGCCGGCCGGGAAGCTGAGCGACCAACTGCGATCTATGCTGACCGGGTCGGGCTTTACCACTGTTGTTGACACCGCCTCAGTCCTGGCGAACACGATCGCCCTCCGGCGGCGAATCGATTCCGGTGAGGTGTCTGGTCCTCGAATTCTGACGGCAGGCCAGCCTGTCTTTCCACCGGACGGCATCCCCTACTATGTGAAAGACTCGCTGTCTCCCGAATTGCTCCGGAGCCTGGTTCCGCCGAGGGATCCCCGCGAGGCAGTGGCGGCCGTGGACGCCGACATTCGGGGAGGCGCCGACATCATCAAGCTGTTCACCGGGTCGTGGGTTACGCGCGGGAAGGTCTTGCCGATGCCTGAACAGATCGCGACAGCGGCCGTGAGAGCGGCGCATCGGAGCGGGCGGCTGGTCTATTCTCATTCCTCAAACCTGGCGGGGACGGAGGTCGCGATTTTGAGCCACGTGGATGTTCTTGCGCATGCGCCCGAGGACACTCGCGGCATTGACGACACACTCCTGAAGAAAGCGGTAGCTCAAGGGATGACCATGATCCCGACCTTGAAACTGTTTAGCGGAGACGACAATATCGCGGAGATTCGGCGCGTGGTCCGGAAGTTTCACGAACTCGGAGGCAGCCTGGTCTTCGGCACCGACACGGGTTACCTGACTGACTACGAGGTTGCCGGGGAATTCGAGCAGTTGGCCAGGGCCGGCTTCTCCTGGTCCGATACCCTGCGCATGCTTACGGAGAACCCGGCGCGGCTGTTCAAAGACCAGAACAGAGGTCGGATCGCACCTGGAATGATCGCCGACCTTACTGTTCTCGAAGGCGACCCCGCGACCGACCCATCCGCCTTTTCCAAGGTTCGATACACGATCAGGAACGGGCGTGTCATCGCAGCGTCCCGCTAAGGGCTATCGGTTATTTATCGGTACTGTTTCTCATCGGCCGCTCGCGTTCCACGATCTCCATCTGCCCCAGGTGGTTCAGGTCATGTCCGGCATATATCCTGACGATATGGGCAATTGATTCCTTGCCTCGCTGCTCATGCATGCCATAGTTCTCCCACAACTTTTTAGGCAGGGCTTTGAGCATGACCAGGTTGCGGGCACGCAGCACCTGAAAGAATTCCAGGGATTCTTTGGCATCCCGGTGAGTATAGTCGAAAGTTTCCGCCCAGACATCCTGGTCGTATGCCTGGATGGGAGCGCCATTGTTGCCCGCGATTTGACGCAGCCGCCAGGCAACCACGATTTCGCTATCCGCCAGGTGGGCCATGATTTCGCCGATTGACCATTTACCCGGCGACGGCTTTCGTGTGAGCTGTTTCCGGCTTAACCCGCGAATCAGACCCGCAAGTTTCTTTGGCGTCTCGCGTAACACTTTCAAAGGGTCCTTACCCTCGATATGGCCCAGAAGGCGTCGAGTGTACTGCTGTGGCGTCTCATGCATGTGCCGCTCCTCTTCGTTGTGATTCTTATTCCAGCTCGAACCCCTCCCACTTCCACCCCGCTATGCCCCCCAGCATCTTCTTCACTTTTCGATTGAGGCGCGCGAGACGCACTGCCCCTTTATCCGCTCCGTTGCATTGGGGGCCGTTGCAGTAGACCACGAAGGCGGCGTCGGCAGGGAATGCGGTGAGGTTGCGCTCGACGATTCGGCCATGGGGCAGGTTGATGGCTCCGGGGACGTGGCCGGCGGCATAAGCATCCGGGCCGCGGACATCCAGGATGACGTAATCGGGCTTGCCGGACTTCAGGTCCTCGTGGACATCCCAGCAGTCGGTTTCGAATTCGAGCAGTTTTTCGAAGTGTTCGAGGGTGGTCATGGAATTACTTTCGCGCGTTTGGGCGCCCGGGGTCGATAGGCAGAAAGGCCAATATGCGCTAAAATCCTGCCATGGCTCTCCGCGATCCGCGCAAGCTTGCCGCCATGGCGTATGACGGCATGGGCACGTTCGAGCTGGGAATCGTTTCGGAGGTGTTCGGGCTGTCCCGGCCGGAGCTGAACGTTCCCTGGTATGAGTTCCGCGTGTTCTCCCTCGACCGCTCGCTGCTGCGGGGCACCGGCGGGATTCGCGTCCAGGCGCCGCATGGGATGGGTGTGCTGCGAAGCGCCGGGACCATCATCGTTCCCGGCTGGCACGTGGACGAAGCTCCGCCTGAGGCGCTGCTCCGCGGACTGCGGGCGGCGCACGCGGCGGGGGCACGGCTGGTTTCGATCTGCTCCGGCGCCTTCCTGCTCGCGGCCACGGGGCTGCTCGACGGCAAGCGGGCCACCACGCATTGGCGGTATGCGGAACGGCTGGCCGCGCGTTATCCACGCATTCAGGTGGAAGCGGACCGCCTGTATGTGGATGAGGGCAGCATTCTCACTTCGGCGGGCAGTGCGGCGGGGATCGACCTGTGTCTGCACATTGTGCGGCGGGACTATGGGGCGGAGGTTGCGAACTCGGTGGCGCGGCGCCTGGTGATGCCGCCGCATCGGGATGGCGGGCAGGCTCAATTCGTAGCCGAGCCGCTGCGGGACCGGCGCGAGGAGTGCCTGGCGCCGCTGCTGGCATGGGCACAGGCGAATCTGGCGCGGGCGCTGCGGGTGGACGATCTGGCACGGCGGGCCGCGATGTCGCCGCGGACCTTCGCGCGCCAGTTCGTGCGGCAGAATGGCACGACGCCGCACCAGTGGCTGATGCATCAGCGCGTGCTGGCGGCGCAGCGCCGCCTGGAGAAGACGGCGGAGAGCATCGACCAGGTCGCGGCGGCGGTGGGTCTGGAATCGGCGGCCACGCTGCGGGTTCACTTCGCGCGCGCGTTGGGGATTTCGCCAGTGGCGTACCGGCGGCGCTTTTCCACGGCAACGACTGGGCGGATTGAGATTGGGGGGAGGTTCATTTGACCGCCGAGCCGGTCGCGAAGCCGCTGTGGCGCCGGATTTCGACGACCATCGTGTACGCGAAGCTACCGCGTCCCTTCCATAACCCTCCGCAGGATACCGTTGATCCGGGTCGAATAGCCCTTACCGTACTTCATGAGCCAATCGTAAACCTCTTTATCGAGGCGAGCGGCAACCAGCACCTTGGGAGCGCGGCGAAACTGCGCCAATTGCTCGTCGGTCAGGGGAGGGATGTCCGAATAGTCAATTCCGGAATCATCTCCCGCGGCTGGCCTCTGCCCGATCCGGGACAAGACATCCTTCTGTGCTTTACTCACCGGTTTGCTGAAGATAGATTCGGCGCTCACGCTTGTTTGCTTCGCGGGCCGGGATGATACGGATGATTTCTTCTTCGTCATTATGAGCCTCCCTGCGATAGACATGAACAACCAGCAGCACGGTGCTCGAAGCGGATCCTATAGCATGCCAGCGCTGTTCGCCCTCTGCGATGCGATCTTTTCGGAAAACTGCGAGAGGATCGTGAAAAACAAGCGCTGCCATCTCAAACGCCAGGCCATCGTGCCTGCGCCGGTTGATCCGGTTCTTTTCATCGTCCCATTCAAACCGCATCGCTATACAAAATGTATAACACACCGGGCGGATCGAGCACTGTTTTTGGCGGTACCTGGTCGTAAGGCCGTCTGGAACCGGGCCCTGAACAATTTATCCCGTAACCCGTCCCGCTGCGTCATGAAAGTCGCTTGAACGCTGCCTTCAACGAAATTGACCGGGAAACGATTCAGATTGCGAGAAGACGCCGTCGCCGGCAAGTGCCTCCAAAAACTCGCCAAGCTTGCCGCTCGCCAAACCGGGCGGCCAATAATAAACCGCCGCTACTCCAGTTCCAGCCCCGACTCCTTCAACGCGCGCCATCCCCCATCGAGCGAAATCGGATTCGTATACCCCATCTTCTGCAAATTATCCGCCACCAGCGCCGACCGGAATCCGCCGCCGCAATACAGCACGAGCGTCGTCATCCTTATCCGGATACTTCGCCCTCGATATCGCGCTCGATCGTGCCCTTGCTCATATGCACCGCGCCTTTCACGTGGCCCGCGCTGAATTCATGATCCTCGCGCACATCCACCAGCACATGTTTCTCGCCGCGCGCCCGCATCGCCTTGATAGCCCTCGATATCGGTCTCGCGCACCCGCGATTTCGCGTCGTTCACCAGCTTCAGAAATCCTTCGTTGTGCACCATATCGCTCTTACTCCACCCGCCTGATTTTCGCGCCCGCGCCCGATAGCTTCGCTTCGATCTTCTCGTACCCGCGGTCGATGTGATAAACGCGGTCGATCACCGTCTCGCCTTTCGCCACCAGCGCCGCCAGCACCAGCGAAGCGCTCGCCCGCAGATCCGACGCAATCACGCCCGCGCCCGTCAGCCGGCTGCGTCCCGCGACAATCGCCTGCCGCCCGTCCAGCCGGATATTCGCGCCCATGCGCATCAGTTCCTGCGCGTGCATGAACCGATTCTCGAAGATCGTTTCGGTCACGATCGAAATCCCGTCGGCCTGCGTCATCAGCGCCATGTACTGCGCCTGCAGATCGGTCGCGAAACCCCGGATACTCTTCGGTGATCATGTCAGCCGGCTGCAGCGGGCCGTTCCGGCTGCCACCGCGAGCGTCGTGTCGTCGGCCTGCCGAGACGCACACGCCCGCCTCGGTCAGCTTCGCGATCAGCGCGCTCAGATGGTCCGGCACGCAGCCCGTCACCTTGAGCTCGCCGCCCGTGATCGCGCCGGCAATCACGAACGTGCCCGCTTCAATGCGGTCGGCGATGATCTCGTGCGTCGCTCCATGCAGTTTCGAAACGCCCTGCACGCGGATCATGCTCGTTCCCTCGCCTTCGATCTTCGCGCCCATTTTGCGCAGCAGATGCGCCAGATCCACCACCTCCGGCTCGCGCGCGGCGTTCTCGATCACCGTTTCGCCGTCGGCCAGCACCGCCGCCATCAGGATGTCTTCCGTGCCGGTGACCGTGATCCGGTCGAACACAACCTGCGCGCCCTTCAAGCCCATCCGGCGCCACCGCTTCGATGTAGCCGTGCTCCTGCGAAATCTTCGCGCCCAGATGCTCCAGCCCGGCGAGATGGAAATTGATCGGCCGCGCTCCGATCGCGCATCCGCCCGGCAGCGAAACGCGCGCGCGCCCCGCCCGCGCCACCAGCGGCCCCAGCACCAGGCTCGATGCCCGCATGGTCTTCACCAGCTCATACGGCGCTTCCGGCGAAACGATTTTCTTCGTGTTCAGCGTGACGCGCTCTTCGTCGACCGTCGATCTCCGAGCCGATATCCACCAGCAGCCGCTCCATCGTGCGGATATCGCGCACGCGCGGAATGCGCTCCAGCACCACCGTCTCCGCGGTCAGAAGCGCCGCCGCCAGCGCGGGCAGCGCGGAATTCTTCGATCCGCTCGTGGCAATCCTGCCGTGGAGCGGCGCGCCGCCCTCGATGACAAATTTATCCATTTGTCTGCTTTTTCGCTTCTTTCTGGGTTTCCTGCGCCTTGATCGCATCGCGTACGTTGTTGCCCGCTGCCGCCAGCATACGACCCGCCTCTTCGTACGAGACGCCCGTCGCCGTCGGCGATGATTCTCTGTCGACCGATCCAGCAGCTTCGAATTCTTCGGCTGCACGTTCACCATCAGATTGCCCCAAACATATCCCATGCGGATGAAACTCCCCGTCGTGAGCATGTTCAGTACCAGCTTGGTGGCCGTGCCCGCTTTCAATCGCGTCGATCCCGCAATGATCTCCGGGCCCGGGCAGCGGGAGTGATCGCGATCTTCGCGCGCCGCGCCAGTTCCGAATCCGGCGTGCAACTGATGCCGATCGTCAGCGCGCCCAGCCGGTTCGCTTCGTCGATCGCGCCCAGCACATAGGGCGTCCGGCCGCTGGCCGCGATGCCGCACAGCACGTCGCCCGTCACGGAAGCCGCGCGCCTGCAAATCGCGCACGCCGATCGCCGGATCGTCCTCCGTTGTCTCCGTAGCGCGCGAAAGCGCCGCTTCGCCGCCCGCGATGATGCCCTGCACCAGATCCGGCGGGCACGTTGAAAGTCGGCGGACACTCCGCCGCATCCAGCACGCCCAGCCGTCCGCTCGTCCCCGCGCCGATATAGAACAGCCGCCCGCCCTTCCGGAAAGCCTCCACAATGCCATCCACCGCCCTCGCGATCTGAGGAATTTCCGCTCGCACCGACTCCGCCACTTTGCGATCTTCGTCGTTCATCACGCGCAGCATCTCGGCGGTCGAAAGCTTGTCGATGTGGCGCGGACGCCGGGTTCGCCTGTTCCGTCAGCAGCGCGGCGAGGTCCATGCAGTTATTGTAAGTTGGTGTTGCCACGAAAGCCTGTTCAACTTTGCGACGGCCGCTCCCGTCAGGATCCGCTATCGCGCCGATCTGCGTGACACCGCCGGCAATCCCGCCCACGCCGCCACCTTCATTCGCAGGCGCGAAATCATCCTCGACCCCGAACTGAAAAAGAGTCCCCGGCAGCACCGCCGCATTCTGCTCCACGAATATTTTCACTTCGCCTGGGTGCGGCTGGGAAATCCGCGCCGCGCCGCATGGGAAGCACTTCTCGAAGTCCGAATGGAAATCCCACGCGCGCGGCGAAGCCGGCTGGTCCGCCGAATGGCGCAAACAAGAAGCTCTCGCCGCGCGATGTCGCGGAACGCACGCGCCTCTGGCGCGAATACTGCTGCGAAAGCTTCTGCGACACCGCCGCGCTTTGTTTCGCGTGCCAATCCGCGACCGTTCCGAGGTCACGCTCTCGCCGACGCGACTCCGCGCGCGCCTTGCCTGGTTCCGCCAAAATTTCCCCGGCCGGATGTTTGCCATCTGATGCCATATAATCGAAGATGGTGAATATTGCGATCAATCTGCGTTTCATCGCCATCGTCGGCGTCGCCGCGATTCTCGGACTGGTCGCATGCTCCCCGACGCAGCCCGCCAGGGCCGTCGTCAAGGAAGACACCCAGCGCAAACACGCGCCGGATTTCGCCCTGAAAGACGCGAACGGCAAGCTGGTCCATCTCGCCGATTATCAGGGCAAGGTCGTCCTGCTCGATTTCTGGGCGACCTGGTGCGGCCCCTGCGTCGTCGAAATCCCCTGGTTCACCGAATTTCAGCGCAAGTACAAAGACCGCGGTTTCGAAGTGCTCGGAGTTTCGATGGATGACGACGGCTGGAAAGCGATCAATCCCTTCGTCACCAGAAAAAGATCAACTATCGTATTGTGCTCGGCGACGACACCACGGGCGATCTCTACGGCGGCCTCGAAGCGCTGCCCACCACGTTCGTGATCGACCGCTACGGGCGGATCGCCGCCGTCCACGTAGGTCTCGCCAGCAAGAAGGATTTCGAAGATGCAATTGAAAAGCTGCTGCAGGCTCCTGCCCGGCCTGATGGTATTAATGCCGGCAGTGACAGTACTCGTCGCGCAGACTAGCCCCAACCTCACCGTCGCGCCCGTGCCGACCCTCAAGGTGCGAAAGGGATCGGTGGCCGCTGTCACGCTGCGCGCCGTATTGCCGCCTGGATTTCACGCCAACAGCAACACCCCGAGCGACGAATATCTGATCCCGCTGACGCTGAAATGGACCGGCGGCCCGCTCCAGGTGGATGGCGTCACCTACCCCAAAGGCACGCTGGAGAAGTATCCGTTTTCCGCCAAGCCGCTTTCGGTGGTGACCGGCGAATTCAGCATCTCGACGAAATTCAAGGTGCCCGCCGATGCCGCGAATGGCGCCGCCGCGCAAAACGGAACGCTGAAATATCAGGCCTGCAACGACCGCATGTGTTTCGCGCCGAAAACCGTCCCGGTCAGCGTGACGCTCGAAATCGAATAGCTTACTCTTTCCGCAAAAACTGACCGATCGACCGCGTTGCCTGCCTCGTGCGGTGCTCGTTTTCAATCAGCGCGAATCGCACAAACCCTTCGCCCATGGGCCCGAATCCCACTCCGGGCGACACAGCCACCAGCGCCTTCTCCATCAGCAGTTTTGAGAATTCGAGCGATCCCAGATCGCGATATCGTTCCGGCACTGCAGCCCACAGGAACATCGTTCCGCGCGGCGACGGCACCGGCCACCCGGCGCGGCAAAGCCCGTCGACCAGAACATCCCGCCGCTTCTTGTAAAACTCGCAGATCTTGACCGACTCGTCTTCGCAATCGCGCAACGCCACAATCGATGCGATCTGAATCGGCTGAAACACGCCGTAATCGAGATAGCTCTTGATCCGCGCCAGAGCCGCAATCATCTTTGCGTTCCCCAGGCAGAACCCGACCCGCCAGCCCGCCATGTTGTAGCTCTTCGACATCGAGAAGATCTCGACCGCGACATCCTTCGCGCCCGGAACTTCGAGAATGCTCGGCGGCACATACCCGTCGAATCCCAGATCCGCATACGCGAAATCGTGCACGATCAGCGTTCCGTGCGCTTTCGCCAGATTCACGATTTCGGTCAGGAACGGCAGGTCCACGCACGTCGTCGTCGGATTGTGCGGGAACGAAATCAGCAGCATCTTCGGCGGCTTGGGCGATTCCCGGTACAACTCCTGCAGCCTGCCCAGAAACGTCTCCGCGTTCGGCATCGGCAGCATGCACGCGTGGCCTTCCGACATGATCACGCCGTACTGATGAATCGGATAAGCCGGATTTGGCGACACCACGATATCGCCCGGCCCGATGGTGGCGAACATCAGATGCGCCAGCGCGTCCTTCGCGCCCATGGTGACGATGGCTTCCGTATTCGGGTCGAGATCGACGCCGTGCCGCCGCTTGTAGCGCTTCACGATTTCTTCGCGCAGATGCTGAATGCCGCGCGAAACCGAATAGCGATGATTTTTCGGATTGCGCGCCGCTTCGATCAGTTTGTCGACGACGATCTGCGGCGTGGCGCCATCCGGATTACCCATCCCGAGGTCGACCACATCCAGCTGTGCCGCCCGCGCCTTTGCCTTCATCTCGTTGATGACGGCAAAAACGTAGGGAGGCAGCTTCTGGATGCGATAGAAATTCTCGTCGGTTCCTGACATGGGAATATTTATTTTAGCAGTGGCCGGCCCGACATACTTTCTGAGCCGTGACCGCAAGGGAGCGGTTCGCGTTTTGCGGTATCCTACCGCGATGAGGCCTGGCAACTGAGCTACGATGTAGCCCAGACGAGATTCACCCTGTGACTGAGAATTCCGTGGTCCGGGCCCGCATTGATGAACGCACCAATAAGGGAGGCCGCCGTGGCGCTGCGGAAAATCGGCCTCACCGTGTCCGATGCATTTCGCCTCCTGCTGGTACGGGTTGCGGCGGAAAAGGCCCTGCCGTTTGAGCCGCTTAATCCCAACGCCGAAACCGTCGCGGCGATCAAAGCCGCGCGTCGGGGAGAACTGGTCAAGGCGGGCAAACCGGGCAAACTGCTGCGAAGCTTGAAGTGAGGGCTGCTAAACACGAAGGTTGCTCTTATCATGGAGCGCGGCCAGGGAAGGCCGAGCGTGCGACGGAGGTCAGGTCCCGCGATGATCAGTATTCCCCTGCACTTCTTGAGATCGAGGAGATGGCGATCGTTCGTGACGATCAGGTCGGCTTTACCGTCCACGGCGCATTCGAGAATGCGGTCGTCACCGGGATCGGCGGCGACGAGCGCCAGCGTGGTTTTCGTAACGATCACCTCCGCTACCTGCGCGATGAGTCGGATGCGCCGTTGGAGGTCGGGCTCGCGCTACGCAAATTGGACCGGAGGACTTCGGCGATTTCCCGGACTATGGGAACAGAGACGATGAGATGATAGCGGCGCGTCAGGGCCGCCGTCCATAATTGCGCATTGCGTCCGCGCGGATGGTGGAAAGCCGAGATGTAGAAGTTCGCGCCGCGAACAACTCTAAGAGGCGGAGCGTCGGGCACGGGATTTGTGGATGACGCGGACCACGTCGCGTTCTTTGGCGCCGGCCTTCTTTGCCTGCGCAGCGCCTACGGCCATGAGGCGTTTATCCTGAGCAGCAAGTTCCTTAGCCGAAAGAGGATTCATCTTCGCATCGGCGATGATCCGAAGGATCGAGGCGAGATCGTCGGGCACACGTTTTTTTCCGCCGCTGCAATAGTGGCGGAACGCCTCGCGCAGGAGTTCACTCATCGTGCGGTTCTCGCGCTTCGCCAGTCGCTCCGCTTCCTTCGCCATCGCGGTCGGGAATGTTATGGAAATGTTCCTGGTAGTGCGCATAGGAGCGGATGACACTAAATGACATTTAATGTCATTGCCATTTATCATATGAAACGCACCGGGAGCCAGTCAAGGGCTCAGGGCATCGGTAGCCCAGCATCAAACACCAGCGGAACATTTTCCCGGCATTCCGAGCTGCCGCTTATTGGCTGTTGGCTTGACACCTATCAGTAACTTTGATAGTGTCCTGCCCCAAGGGGGGTTCTCTCCGATGAGAACTTTGTGTCTTATTGTACTTGCGGGGGTTATCTGGTGCACGGGTCTTTTCGCCCAGGGGCGATCGGAGATCAGCGGCGCCATTCTGGATGCGTCCGGCGCCGCTATTCCCGGCGCGACGGTCAAAGCGACCAACACCGACACGTCGCTGGTTCGTACGATCGAATCGAGCGCCGACGGTACTTACGCCATACCCGATCTTCCGGTCGGGCCGTATCGCGTCGAGGCAAGCAAGCAGGGTTTCGCCACCTCCGTCCAGACCGGAATCGTTCTGCAGGTCGTCAGCAATCCCACCGTCAATCTCACGCTCAAAGTCGGCAACGTGAGCGAGCAGGTGTCTGTCGAGGCCAACGCGGCGCTCGTGGAAACACAGGCCACGGGCGTCGGCACCGTGATGGAGAATCAGCGCATTCTGGAGTTGCCCCTCAACGGCCGCGTTGCCACCGACCTGATCCAGTACACCGGCGCCGTGATTCCCCAGGGCGTCGGGGGTAACGGCGGTTTCCCCAATACGCAGCAGTTCGTGATTGCGGGCGGGCAAGCCTTCGGCGTCGCGTTCTACCTCGATGGCAGCGTCTTCAACAATCCGTGGGATCTCGCGAACATGCCTCTTCCGTTTCCGGACGCGCTGCAGGAGTTCAAGGTCGAAACCAGCACTCTCACGGCGTCGAACGGTATCCATGCGGGCGGCACGATCACAGGCGTCACCAGATCGGGCAGCAACGCCTTCCATGGCGATGCATTCGACTTTTTCCGGAACGCCGATATGAACGCGCGCAACTTCTTCTCGCCTACGCGCGACACTCTCAAGCGGAATCAATTTGGCGGAGTTGTCGGCGGCCCCATCATCAGGAATAAGTTGTTCTTCTTCTTCGGTTACCAGGACACCATCATTCGCCAGGATCCGGCGGCGAACACGGCCGCCACTTTTGTCCCGACGGCCGCCATGATCCAGGGCAATTTCAGCGGCTGTCCCACCGATCTCAGCGCCGCGGTACTCGCCACCCTCCCCGGCGGCGCAAACGGTCCTCTCGGGAGCCAGATTCACAACAACCAGATCCCCCAATCCCTGCTGGATCCGGCGGCGCACAATCTGGCGGTGCTGCTGCCGCCGCCCACCACCACCAATCCCTGCGGCAACACAGGCTACGGCATCATCACCAGGTGAACGAGAGCGACTTGTCGCCCGCGGCGATTATCAGACCAGCTCAAAGAACTCCCTGTTCGGCCGCTACATCCGCGATCACTACTTCCGGCCTCCGGCTCTGCAGTTCGGGAGCAATCTTCTCACCAGCACGGCGGGTGCATTGAACGACGCGGATCAGGGCTGGGTCTTCGGGGACACGTATTTGTTCAGCTCGACCCTGGTGAATCAATTCCGCGCCAGCGTGGACCGGATCGGCATTCATCGCTACGAGACTGAACTATGTCTCCGCCTGCGATCTGGGTGTTCAGGACCTTTATTGCGGGTACGTGCCTCACCAGAGCGGTTTCACCGTAACCAACGGCTTCAGCGTCGGCCCAGACACCGGTGGCCAGGCGGTAGAACACAACACTCCGATTCAGATCAACGACGACATCAGTTGGGTCAAGGGCAACCACCAGATCAACTTCGGCGCGGGCGGAGAAGTGTCCAAGATGCTTTTCGACGGGAACGTCTACTCTCAGACGAACTGGACCTTCCCCAATATGGCCTCGTTCCTGCTTGGGCAATTCAGTGCCAACTCGCTTTCCCTTCCCAACAATCTGAACCTGCAGAAGTGGTTCGTGAACTCGTATATCCAGGACACGTGGAAGGTGAATTCGAGGTTCACAGTGAACGCCGGTCTGCGCTGGGAACCGTTCCTCCCTCCCTCGAACCTCTCTGGCTCGGTTTACAACTTCAGCATGGCGAATCTGATTAGCGGCGTGAAGTCCACGCAATTCAATAATGCGCCTCCCGGCCTCCTGTTCCCCGGCGATCCCGGTATCAATGGCAAGCAGGGCGAGAACAGCGAGTGGGCGCTGTTTGCGCCCCGCGTGGCGCTGGCCTGGGACCCGAAGGGCGACGGCAAAACGGTCTTCCGCGCTTCCTGGGGAATCGCTTACGACTACAACGCCGGCGAGTTGACCGTGAACGCGGCCGACGCTCCGCCTTATGGCGGCACCGAGATCTGGTCGGGCACGTTCAGCAATCCCTACGCCACCACGATCCCGGCGGCAACATTTTCCCCTATGTGGCCAACAGCGCCAATGCTCCGTTTGCCGTCGAGCGGAATCTATATCGCTTTACAGCCCAACCTGAAGACCACTTCGGTAAATCAGTGGAACGCAGTGGCCCAGCATCAGTTCGGCCGGGACTGGCTGGTGTCGGCCACCTACATGGGAAGCGAAGCCGCGCATCTGTGGATTCGTATCAGGCGAATCCCGCCGTCTATATTCCCGGAACCTGCACCGCGGGCCAGTATGGCCTCACGCTCCCCGGCGCCTGCTCCACCACTGGTAACACGAACTATCGCCGGGTATTCACTCTGGCCGGTTATCCCGGCACTCTGTCGTCGAAAGGTACGCCGGTATACGGGGACGTGGACCTGCTCGACAGCGGAGGGACATCGAGCTACAACGGCTTGCTTCTGGCGGTGCAGAAGCGCCTGAGCAAGGGCCTGTCCATCAACGTCAACTACACCTGGTCGCACTGCATCGGCGATCTGAACATCGGCGACAGCACCGGCAACGCTGGCGCCGGGTATGTCAATCCCAATGACCGGCGAGCCTGATCGCGGCAACTGCCAATCCAACGAAATCGGCGGAACGTTTTCCGCCGACCGCCGGCAGATCTTCAACGCGACCGTTGTGTATCGCACCCCGGGGCTCGGGAACCAGTGGGGCACCCGGCTCCTCTCCGACTGGGTGATCACGGGAATTTATCATGCGATGTCGGCCTACTGGCTTACGGTTTCCCTGCCCACCGATGTAGCGCTGACCGGCGCGACGGTCGAGCGTCCGAACCAGGTGCTCCCCAACCCTCTGGCGAATCAGGGCCAGCCCTGTGCCAATGTCGCTCCCTGCGTCAGCTGGATCAACCCGCTCGCGTTCGCCACCCCGGCCGCTGGCACCTTAGGCAATGTGGCCAAGGACAACATCCCCGGCCCGGCCTTCTGGCAGATCGATCTGGCGCTTGCCAAAGAGTTTCGCATCCACGAGAATCACAGGATCGAGTTTCGCGTCGAGGCCTTCAACGTGACCAACAGCTTCCGCGCCGGTATTCCTCAGGCGGCCGGCGCCTCGGGTCTGGCGGCTGGCGGCTCCGGGGTCAATACTTCTTTCAACGGTCCTACCTCGACGACGTTCGGCACCATCACGAGCGCGCTCGACCCGCGCATCATGCAGCTTGCGCTGAAATATTCGTTTTAAGCCAGCCTCTGAGCGGGCCGGTCGCCTTTTGTCAGGGCCGACCCGCTTCAAAAGCCAGCAATACATTTCCCGGCATCCCGCTCTGCCGCGAATAGCCCGAATTGACGTAAACCATCCCATCCACCACCACCGCGCCCGGGCCATCGATCGAACCCCCGTGTCCGCTCGCCCCGTTGACCGTTTCGAAATCGCGCGCCGTATCGAAGTCCCATAAGACGCGCCCGTCCTCGGCCGCATAAGCGCGTATGTGCCCATCGTCGGAACCGGAAAACACCACGCCCGGAATCGCCGTGGCCGCCGCGGGCTGCGCGGGGCTGCACCCGGGCTTCGGCGGATCGCAGGGATGTCCCGGCGCGTACCAGACCCTGCTGCCATCGCCGATTCGGATCGCCGTCAGGCCGCCGCCCTGCTGCGGGTCGAGGTCGCGGGTACGAAGATCCGCCGGGTCGTTGGTCTCGCGGTCCTTCCGGCCCACATCCGAAGTTGCCGCGTAAACATTCTGGCCATCCGACGCCATGCCCCACAGCACCCCGCCATTCGTGCTTCCTTTACCGACGCTCAACTGCCAGACGATCTCGCCGCGCTTGTCCGGATCCAGCGCATAAACCATTCCCGACTTCTGCCCGGCTACCAATAAACTTCGTCCGCCTGCGTCCACAAGCATCGCGGATGAGCCGAAATCGAAATCCGGACCGCAACTCGCGGTAGCAAGGCACTCCCCGCTGAAAATATCGTTGTCGGTGAACTGCCGCGACCACACAATCTGCCCGTTCCCGATACGCAAAGCCACCACCGCATCGCTCAGCTTCGTGACCGGCTTCGAATAGTTGTCGCCGGTTGTAACGTAGAGCAGCCCGCGCCTGATATCGAGCGTCGGCGCCGACCACGTCGCCACTCCCGATGGCCCGAATTGAGTCCTCCCCGCCGCGTTCTTCCCGAGTTCCTTTGGCGCGTCGACGAGGTAGGTCTTCCACACCTGCGCCCCGTCGTGAACCCGCAGCGCCACCACGCTGCCGCGCATGGTGCAGCACTCATAGGCGGGATCCGAAGCGCGATTCTCCTCCCATCCGGAAACCGGTACGAACACTGTCCCCTGGTAAACCACGGGCGATCCGGTCAGCCGCGTCGCATCGTGCGCGTCCATCTTCTTCTTCCACAGCAACTGCCCGGTTACCGCATTCAACGCGTAGAACCATCCCGATTGATCGCCGAACAGCAGCACGTACCGACGACCATCGCGCACGGCCACGATCGACGACCGCACCGGCCCCGTCGCCTGATACACCCACCGCGTACACCCGGTCCGCGGATCGAGATCGTGAATCGCCCCGCCCGCGCTGCCCACAAACAGATTGCCATCCAGAATCGTAGGCTGGGCGAATGCCGTAATGTCGCCCTCAAACGCGTAAGCCCACTTCAGCTTCAGATTGCGCACGCTCTCGAGACTCAGTCCCGCGGCATCGGCGGATTGAAAACGAGTATTCGCGGCGCCCGGGCTCCAGCCATTCCATTGCACTCCCGGGCTCGCGGAAATCTTCACCGACCGATCCGCGCAAAAGGCCGCCGCGGAAGGCGCCGGATCGCCGCCCGGCGTTCCCAGCCACGTCGCAACCGCTTCGCGCTGGCTGTTGTTCATCGTGTACGCGATCGCGATCATCGCGCCATAATTCAACGCCCGCAGGATGCGCGTAGCGGGCATTTTCCGCAGCGTCTCGCGCGTCGGAATCCGCGGATTCCCCAACTCGTGGCAGCGCGCGCAGCGCTGTTCGTAAACCGCTTCCCCCGAATCGGCGGCCGCCAGCAAAACGGGAGCAATCAGCAGACACAGAAATCTCATCATTTTCACGCCCAAAACAAAGTTCGCAGATTCCCGCCCAATATCGCCTGCGCCGCGTCCGCATCCACGCCCGCCGCCTGCATCGCCAGCACCTGCTCATCGAACACCGCGCTCACCCACCCGCGCGGGAACCACGAAGAATCGGTTCCGAATAACAGTCGCCTCGACCCCAGCACATCGAGCGCCCGGCGGAACACCCCGGCGAGATCGGTCACCGCCGGGTCGCACCGCATCCACTTATTCGAGCTGGAAGTATCGAAATAAACATTGGGGCAGAGGTCCGCCACCATCAAAGCCTCGCGGAAGTAACCCGCGCCGAAGTGCGGGATCACGAAATTCAGATGGGGAAATGCCAGCGCTATGCCATGCAGGTCGATCGGGTTTGAGAACCGCATGTCGAACGGCGCGGGCAGCCCCAGCTTCTTCCGGAAACCCACGCTCAACATGCCGCAGTGCACATAGATCACCGTGCCCGGAAAGCCCGCTACGATCGCCAGCAGGGAATGCACGCGGTGGTCGTGCAGCGAATACCTGTGCATCGCCGGGAACAGGAAAATGCCTTTCACGAACCCCTCCTCCAGCGCGCGCGAGCATCGGATATCCGCGCCGGGCAGCTGCGGGTTCATCATCACCACCGAATGGAAGCGCTCCGGATGCCGATCCACCGCCGCCGCGACCGAATCCACATCTCCCACCACGCTCGCGACGAGTACGGCCGTATCCACGCCGTGCCGATTCATCTCCACCACCCAGCGATCGGCCAGGTCTTCCGACGATTCGGGAACCTCCCAACCCACCAGCGAGCCGACTTCCTTCACGCCCTTCTGCTCGGCCTGAAAACGAAAGAATTCCGGTGAAAAGTAATGCACGTGGGCGTCGGCGACTTCGAGCTCGCCCCACGGCGTCTTCACCATAGCTGCGCCATCATAGTTGCCCCGTCAGTCTGATAGCCTCTGTCACCTGGTCGTTCAGCGCCCGCAAAACCTGGGCAACCTGCTCCGCCTGCTCCCGCGCCTCATCCGGTTTCCCCGCCTCCACCGCTTCCCGGATTCCGGGCAGTGTCTTGGCATCATATCCTGTGTACCGGCCCGGTGCATAGATGCGGTGCCGGTACCACGGCCGGCCCGGCAACCCGGGGTCGAGCGTGAGCGCGCGCTCCGTGCGAAACAGAATCCGGTTGATCGCCGCAAGTTTCTCCGGCCGCGCTGATGTCGGCGCCGCAAGCCTCGGCAGGGCCTGCGTCTCCGCGTCCTCGAACTCCATTGCCGTCTGCTGAAGACGCGCCGCCTCGGTTCGCACCGCGGCGAGATAAGGCTTCTGACCCACGCCAGGCAACACTTGGATTTCCTCTACATAGCGCCGGACCGTCGAAACGAAACGCCCGAATTCAAATGGGACCAGCGGAGCGTCCGCAAACCGCATCACGGCTGTCGAATGAACCTGCGAAAGCGCGCGGCCATAGACGAAATTGGTATCGGAGAAATGGCTGAACCAGTTGAAATCGTCGTAATCCGAGTGATAAATCCCGGCATCGTTCGCCGCAAACCGCACATCGAGCGACGCCACTCCCAGATGGTCGAGGAACGCAGTGTAATCCGAACCCGATCCCAGCGCGCCGATGCGAAACTCGCTGCCGCCCGCGAGTGGCTTCCCGCTCACCGGGTCGTTCACATCGCGCTCCACCTCCTGCATGAACGCCTCGAGCGAATGCGACCCGCTTACCGAGAGTCTTCCCTTGCCGGTCGAATCCGCATTGATGTAAGCCACCAGCTTCTGGTCCAGTTCGTCCGCGTGCTTCTCCATCCATTCGGTCGAGCCGATCAGACCGAACTCCTCGCCGTCCCAGAACGCCAGAACGATCGTCCGCTTCGGTCTCCACCCCTTGCGCGTCATTTCCGCCAGCGTGCGCGCGGTTTCCATGAGAGACGCCGCGCCCGAAAGCGGATCGCTCGCGCCATGCACCCACGCATCGTGATGGTTGCCGTCGAGCACCCACTCATCCGGAAACTCGCTCCCCGGGATTCGTGCGATCACGTCATAGAGCGGGTGCGTCGAGTTGTCCATCTCGATTTTCAGATGCACATTCGTGGCGCCCGGTCCCAGATGATAGGTAATCGGCAGGGCCCCGCGCCACGCGTCCGGCGCCACCGGACCCGTCAGGTTCGCCAGCAGCGGTTGTGCATCGCCGTATGAGATCGGCAACACGGGAATCTGCGTCATCGTCGCGGCCTCGCTCAGCGGAAGCCGTTTCGATCCCGCCTCCGATGCCCAGCCCGGTGACAATGGATCGCCCGGATACAGCGTCAGATCGAGCACGCTGCCCCTTTGCACTCCCCCCGCCGGCCGGAAGGGCCCGTTCGGATAAACATCGCCCTGAAAATATCCGTCGTCCCGCGGGTCCGAATAGATGATGCACCCGATCGCCCCATGCTCTTTCGCAATCTTCGGCTTCATTCCGCGAAAGCTCGCGCCGTACCGCGCAATCACGATTTTGCCCTTCACGTCGACACCGAAATTTTTCAGCACGTCGTAATCGGATTGGAGCCCGTAGTTGACGTAGACCAGGGGCGCGGTCACGTCGCCATCCGCGGAATAGGCGTTGTAGGTGGGAACCATGCCGGCATCGCCCGAGTTCTTATCCCCGGCGATAAGAGGCTCTTCCAGCGCCAGGCGAAGCGGCCTTCCCCCCGTGGCCGGCGCAGTCATTTCGAGGATGCGCGTCTTCGGTGTCGGCAGCAGGGCTTCAAACTGTTCGATCTGCGCTTCGAGCCCAAACCTGCGCAACTCGGCCAGAATCGATTCCGCTGTCTGCTTCGATTGCGGCGTCCCGGCGAGGTGTGCCTGATTCGAATAGCGTCTGATGAAATCCCCGATGCGGCCCGCATTCGGGATCGCACGCGCCTGCTGCTCCCATCGGACTTCCTCCGCCTGCGAGACCGCGTCAAAGCCGCGGATCGAGTCGTCGGCTGCGGGCCGAAGCGCAAACGGAACCGCCAGCGCAATCGCCGCGCACGCAATTCGAAATTTCATTTCGAATTCAGTCTAACGTGCAGGACCGTGGTGGGTATGACCTACTTCGCGTCCGGTGCCGCGCCCGGATCACCCTTCGAAGAACCCACAAACAACTTCTTCCCGTCGGTGAACGTGATCACGCTGCCGTTCGCCCGATTCGTGCCGTCCTTCGCCTGGAATCCCTGCACCAGAATTTCCGTGCCGGCAGGCAGCGAAGCCTTCGTCCACCCGCGCCGCAGCAGAGCATTCGGCGCCGCGGCTTCGATCATCCAGGGTGTAACCGCGCCATCGTCGCCCTTGACATCGATGTGAATCCAGGCGTGCGGGTTGATCCATTCCATCTTCGTGACCGTACCCTTGAACTTGATCGGCTTGGATGCATCGAACTCGGCGGCGAACGCATGATGAGCCCAAACCGGCGCCCCGGCTGCCATGAAAGCGCCCGCGCCAATCAGAACTGCCAGTGTTCTTCTCATAATCGGTTCTCCCGTATAACCTATTTCCCCGCGGCCTTCGCCGCGGCTGCCTTCTTCTCCTGGGCACGGGCGCCGCTCAGGGAATCGAACATCGCGTAATTCCCCTCGTGGCACGCATATTCGAAATTCTGATAGCCAGGCTCCTGTGTCATCGGGAATGCCACCTTGAACGGCGCCGTATACGTCTTCGGATCGTCCACCGTCACTTCATACTTCATCTCGTTCGCGCCCGTCCGCGTATACCGCTCCACCAGTCTGAGTGCTTCCGTTGTCGGAACGCCGCCGCCATTGAGCCCGATCCCGGTCTTGCCGCTCAGGAAATTTGTCGTCTCGACCACCAGCGTGTTGCCTTCCCAGTGCCCGCGCGCGTCGCCCATATAAGTCCGTATGTTCGGGCTCGCATGCGGCCGCCCGTCCGTCGGAATCACGCGCGCCTCATGCACCATCTCCTGCAGGATCGACACATACCCGGGCGCCTGCACAATCTGTTGCCCATTGCCGTAAATCACCGGGAAGATGGAACCGGTCACGCCACGGCTGATGCAGCGGATGTAATAACTGAAGTCTTCCCATGAATCGGCTTTCGGATTGCCGTTGCCCGCGCCCTCGGGGATCGGCCGCGTCCGCGCTTCCGGCAGCAGATCGGGCGTTCTGCCATTCGGCGGATCCGTCACCAGCGACGTCTGCCTGCAGGGCCGCCGCGCCCGCTCACCCCAGTGGCCCGGAGGGCCCTGTCCCACGCGGGCGTCGGGCGCCACCGTTTCCACCAGATCGTCGCTCAGTTGTTTGTCGAGCCGCTTCTCGCGGTCCGCCAGTTCCTGTTCCGTGTAATAGAGCCTGTCGCCGAAATTCGCCGGCCGGTTCATGGGAGTGCCGATGCAATCGTCGTCCGTCCATGTCCCCTGAATATCCGGATCGCCCCAGGGAGTCTTCGGCTGCGTCCAGCTCCTGCCCGCCGTCGTTGCAGGTGTCGTTGCCACCTTCGCGGTCTGCGCGATCGCCGTCCCCGCCGCCAGCCCGCACAGCGCCGCGACGGCAACCATAGCCGGGAATCTCATACGAAGCTCCTTCCTACTTTTTCTTCAGGTCCCCGTAAATCAGCTCTTCCGCATATTCCACGCATTTGAACTCGTTCAGCTGCGCGTTCTTTTCCCTGCGCCGGTAAAGGACGGTACTGATCTTCCAGGGTCGAGTATATATCGTTTTATCGTCGATCGCCGCCGCGTAATTGATGTGGTCCGCGTCGCTCATCGCGAAGCGTTCCACCACGTGCGTGTTCTCGCTCTGGAAATCCCCCACCCGGTCATACCAGCTGTTTCCGTTGAGGCTGCTGACGTCGATCGTCAGCGTGTCACCCTCCCAGTGGCCGTTCGACGTTCCCATCCACGTATCGACCGCGCCCTCTTTGAATTTCCCCATATTGACCACGCGATTCGAGCTCGCAAATTCATACGCGAACGCGATGTCGTGCTGCGACTGAATGATCTGGAACGGAAACGCCATGTAATTCGCCCGCGGGATACCCGGCATGAAGCACTTGATCTCGGGATCCAGCTTCATCCGGTTCTTGAGATTCTCTTTCTGCTGCGCCGCCGCCTTCGGGGTATACGGAATCTCGCCGCCTTCCACAATCCCCTGGCCCGCGGGCTCCGCGCCCGTAGCCCCGAGCTGAAAGAACGGACCGGCCTGCGTGCCGTGATCCTTGATATCCCAGTACGCCGTCCCCAGCGCCTGCCACAGACCCGTGAAGTTCGGCTTGCCGTCCGGCATGCGCGGGATCCGGGACTGAGTCTGGCCGCTGCCGAGAGCGGCGAATACCAATGAAATCACCACCGCGCGCATAGTCACGCCTCCACTGGATGCGAATACTATCACAACGTTCGGATAGTGTCTGAAATCACTGCTTGAACGGGTTGCCGGGGGTTTCCTGAAAGCCTCCGAACAACTTCCGGCCGTCCGGCACGATCACGATGCGCGCGTTCGCCGTATTGCTGCCGTTCTTCGCCGCATAGCCGTCCACGGTGACCGAATCGCCCTTCTTCAGCTCCGTCTTCGTCCATCCCCTGCGGGTCAAGCCACCGGGACTGCCCATTTCGAAGCCCCAACTCGTGGCCTTGCCGGCCGCATTCTTACCCTTCACGAACAACCAGGCGTGCGGATTGGTCCACGCGAACTTCGTCACCGTTCCGGAAACGGTCACGAGGTTTTGTTCGTCGTATTCGGCCGCGAACGCGTGATGTGCCCAGATGCGGGCAGTGGCGAAAAGCAGCATGATCACCGCTCCGAAAAGGCTCTTGCGCATTCTGATCCCCTCATCAAAGGATACGTCGGGCGTCCGGCTGCCAGGCTGCCTTCCCAACGTGATATAGTCGCGCCCATGGAACGAAGAACATTCTTATCGGGCATCGCCGTGCCTTTGGTTACCGGTGCTGTCACCAGTGCTGTTACCGGGGCCGCCAGCCTCTCCGCGCAAACCCCGGCGCCGTCCCGCGGGCGCCTGAAACAAAGCGTGATGGCTTCCGTCTGGACAGGTTCGACGACCACGTTCGAGGAGAGGTGCAAAATACTCGCCCGCATCGGTTTCAAAGGCGTGGATCTGCCCACCGTCCAGCAGATGCCGATCCTGACGCAGAACGGCCTCGCGCCCGGGATGATGACCGGTACGGGAACCAGCTTCCAGAATGGGTTGATCCGAAAGGAAATCCACGACAAGATCGTCGACGCCACCCATGCCGGGATCGACACCTCCGTAAGCGTCGGGTGCTCCGTTCTCATTGCGATCCCAGGCGAACGGCGGGGCATGTCCCGCGAAGAAGGCGCCGATAACGCAGTCGCCGTGCTCGACCGCGTGAAGGGTTATGCCGAGCAGAAGGGCGTCAACATCTGCATGGAAATCACCAACTCAAAGGTCGCGGCGGACCAGCGTACCGATCAGGTCTTCGATCATGTGGCCTGGGGTCTTGACGTGTGTAAGCGCGTCAATTCGCCGCGCGTGAAAATCCTGTACGACATCTACCACGCTCAGATCATGGACGGCGACATCACGCGGACGCTGCGCGAGAACATCGACCATATCTGCCACATCCACGTCGCGGGAGTGCCCAGCCGCCAGGAAATCGACGACAAACAGGAACTCAACTTCCGCTTCATCGCCACTGTGATCGCCGACCTCGGCTACACCGGATTCGTGGCCCACGAGTGGCGGCCTGCGATGGGTAATGATTCGGTGAAGAGCCTGGAGCGCTGCTTTGAGATCATGAACGTCTAGCGTGTCAGATCGATAAACCGGGAGCGCCGGCGGTCTAGCCGCCGGTACCGGCCATTGAAAACAAAGGGTCTGCCTGGTACTTTCTGGAGTCGCGTTCGTTATCGGCCAGCGGGGCAGGACTGGCGTTTTTCAGGCATGCGGAATCCAGGGCTCCGATGTGTTTTTTCCCGAGAACCTGGCCCGGGTTTACCGCATTCCGGTAGGGTCCGAACCTCATCGTGAAGCGCGCGGGTAGGAAACATGCCTGGCCATCGTCGCGATGTGCATTTCCGAAAGCCCGGGGACAAACACGACATTCCTGCTTTGTCCTGACACCGGGATTTTTCAGCCTGACAAGTGTTAAGCTACAGGCTACAGTCTGCCGATGAAAATTCGCAGCTTCGCACACAAGGGCCTGAAACGCCTTTACGCCGAGGACAGCCCCAAAGGCGTTCCGCCCGACACGGTGGGCAAACTGCGGAAGATGCTCGCGTTTCTGGACGCGATGCAGGAGGCCGATGAATTGCGGGCCCTCACGGTCTGGAAAGTTCACACGTTGACCGCCGACCGCAAAGGCACATGGAGTCTAAGCGTCACGCGTAATCGCCGTTTGACGTTCACTATCGACGGCGAGCGCGAAATCTGCGACCTGAATTTAGAGGATTACCACTGGAACAAGGGAGTATCAACTATGCCCATGAAGAACCCGCCGCACCCCGGCGATTTCATTCGGACGGAGATCATTGAACCGGCTGGCCTGTCTGTCACCGCCGCCGCCGCCGCGCTTCAGGTGTCGCGCCCTGCCCTGTCCAGTTTGCTGAACGGCAAGGCCGACCTGTCCGGGGAAATGGCGCTGCGCATCGAGAAAGCTTTCGGCGTAAAGATGGAAACCCTTATGCGGATGCAATCGGCCTTCGACATTTCGAGGACCCGCAGCCGGGAGAAAGAAATCCGGGTACGACGCTTTCATCCCCGCGCCGAAGCTCAACCTTGAGAACGGGAAACGCGGAGCGAAGACGTAGATGCCCGGCGCCTGCGCCGTGTCCTTCCGGTCTTGAAGCTGAGTCAGCACGGCCCCCGAAAGCGTGATCCCGCAGCTGCAGCTTCATCCTCAAAACACCAATGGAGCGCGAAAGAGGCGTCGAGGATGAAATCCATTCTTACTCGCGGCCTTCTTAGATGAGTTCCTTTATCGAAAGGCCCCCGAGCGTAACGCCTTTGCGCAGTTCGCGGATACGCTGCCCGGCAATGGCCCTCAACCCACAACCGGTCTCGCGGCGGCGACTTGACCTGCACCCTTTTTTCGTCCGAGAGAAAACGCGGCCGACTCTCCAAGCAAGCCGATAACCAACGCCCCAAATTTTTCCACCTCCTATTCTCAATAACTTACGGGTTTCCCGCGCCTGATCCGCCAACCAGGCGATCTATGCTGTAGCCATAAAAGGAGTCACATGGCCACGCAACCGCAAATCACCGCCAATCGCATCAACGCCGCATCCTCCACCGGCCCGCAAACCATCGAAGGCAAAACCCGTTCCGCCGCGAACGCCGTCACCCTCGGACTCTTCACCGTCCGCGATTTCATCCGTCCCGGCGAAGAAGACCAATACGCGCTGCTCTGCGCCGCGCTCAAAGAAGAACTCCACCCCATCGGCCTCATCGAGGAAACCCTCGCCGCGGAAATCATCCACGCCTCCTGGCGTCTCCAGCGCTGCTCCCACGTGGAAGCCGGGCTCTCCCAGCCTCTCGATCCCATGGAAGACTTCGTGGCGGACCGCATCCAGACCTCCGTCGATCGCGCCCGCGCCCAGACCCAGCGCAGTTTCCTCCGCCTCATCGCCGAACTCCGCCGCCTCCAGAACGGACGCCAGGCCCGCGACGAATCCCTGCCCGAAAACCTCGCCAGCCCGGTGGATCTCGCGCGCGCCCAAATGGCCTTCCGGAAACTCGACGGCCTCGCCGACTTCGAATCCATGATCATGGCGGCGACGGCGCCTCCAATCAGGCCAAAATCCGAAATAACAAAACAAACCCAATCGCCCGAAGCCACTCCGCGCAACGCGTCCTGTCCCTGCGGCTCCGGCGTCAAATACAAGCGCTGCTGCGGAGTAAACGCTCCCGCCGTCCTGAGCGGGTTGAGTAAAGCCGCCTGACCCGATAAAATCGATGGAAATATAATGCCCCTGACCCCGGGAACGCGCCTCGGCCCTTACGAAACACTGACTCCTCTCGGCGCCGGAGGAATGGGCGAAGTCTACAAAGCCCGGGATACGCGTCTTGATCGAATCGTAGCCATCAAAATCTCAAAGGAAAACTTCTCCGAACGCTTCGAACGCGAGGCGCGGGTAATCGCCGCCCTCAACCACCCCAACATCTGCCAGCTCTACGATGTCGGCCCGGACTACCTGGTCATGGAGTACGTCGAAGGCACGCCGGTAGCGGCTCCCGACTCCACCCGAAAGCTCCTCGACATCGCGGTCCAGATCGCCGACGGCCTCGCCGCCGCGCACGCCGCGGGCATCGTCCACCGCGACCTCAAGCCCGACAACATCCTGATCGCGCGCGATGGACGTGTGAGAATTCTCGACTTCGGTCTCGCCATGACCGTCACCAATACCGACCTCGACAAGACCGCGCTCACCGACGCGGGCACCACCGTCGGCACGGTTGCCTGGATGAGCCCCGAACAGGCGCGGGGCAATCCGGATCTCACTCCGCAATCCGACCAATTCTCGTTCGGCCTCATTCTCTACGAACTCGCCTCCGGCAAGCGCGCGTTCCAGCGCGGCAGCGCCGCCGAAATCATGACGGCCATCATCCGCGAGGATGCCGAACCGTTGCCCGCCACCATCCCCACGCAGTTCCGCTGGATCGTCGAGCGCCTCCTCGCGAAAGAACCAACCGACCGCTACGATTCCACCCGCGATCTCTATCGCGAACTCCGCCAGCTTCGCGATCGGCTTTCCGAGAGCACGTCCGTAAGCGGGATACAACCAGCCGGCACTGCGGAGGTTCGCAAGCGCACCCAAGCCGTTCCGAAAGCCAGAGCAATCGCGGCCGGAACCCTCATCGCCATCGCAGCCGGTGCAATCGCCTGGATCTTCCACCCGGCCAGCAGTGTCGAACACAACCGCTTCACCCCGATGGAAGTCGTCTGGGAGAACCCGTCGGCTGCGGTCTGGTCGCCTGACGGCAACGCCTTCGCTTATGCCGCGGGAGCCGCCGGCGACCGCCGCGTATTTGTTCGCTACCTGAACTCACCCACTGCGAAACCCCTGACGCGCGGCGCTCGAGGCTGGAGCCTCCACGGCTGGTCCCCGGATAGCAAGCGCGTGATCGTAGCGGGAAGGAATCCCCGGAGCGACAAGCCGTTCTACGCACTCTTCTCGGTACCTGTCTTCGGCGGCGAACCCGACTTGATCATGCCGCTCGACGGCAGTTCCGCGGCCGTGTCGCCCGATGGCAAAGTTCTCGCCGTCGTCCGCACTGATAACGACGGCCGCCTGGGCGTTTACACCGCTTCGCCCGTGGGGTCGCCGCTCAAGCAGTATAAACCCGCGCCTTTCGAGGCCAAAGACTTTCTGAACATTCCTACGATTGTCTTCTCTCAGGACGGCAAGTGGATCTCGCTTTTCGTGGATGTCATCGGCGGTAAGCAGGCCTGGAGACTCCCCTGGCCGGCAGGGCAAGGCGCACCCAAGCGGATGATGGCCGGTCTCCACGCCTACGGAGGAACGCCGGACGTTTCCTGGTTTCCCGATGGCCGCAACGGCATTCTTTCATTCGAAACCGCGCAGGGTGAGCCTAACCATCTCTGGCTGGCTGGCATTCGATCGGGGCCGCGGCGGCAGATTACGGCAGGCACCTCTTTCGAATCGTCGCCTGCGGTCTCCCCCGATGGGAAGAAGATTCTTTTCTTGCATGCCAGCGCCGATTTCATGGTCGTATCCGCGTCATTGAATGACGCGGCCGTCGAGCGGATTATCTCGTCGGAGAAACCTACCGGCATGCCCGCCTGGGCATCGCTCCAAAAGTCTTTCGTCTACGAAAGCGACCGCGGCGGATCGCCCGCGATCTGGATGCGCACCGACGGTTGGGACCGCCCCATCGTCACCGAGGCATCATTCCCGCCGGGCAGCACGACCTGGTTCATGACTCCCGCGCTTTCTCCCGGCGGGGACAGGGTAATCTATACCCGTATCGACAAGGATCAGCAAACAGCAGCCTGGATCTCCTCGGTTTCGGGCGGGCCACCGATCCGCTTGACTGACGCAAAAGATCCCGGAGAATTCGGGGGTTCCTGGTCGCCCGACGGGGCTCGCTTCGTGTATTGGCGGCTTCACGACGGCGGTGCCGGGTTAATGGTGGTGAAGACCAGCGGCGAGGCTACTCCAATGGTGCTCCGCGGCAAAATCTCAAATGGCCTTCCGGCGTGGTCGCCGGACGGTCAGTGGGTTACGTTTCAGGACCACTCGGACGAAGCCGACAACTGGTCTCTCATTTCCCCGGACGGCAAAACCGTGCGCATGGTTGGCGAGCCGAAGGCGATTCAGATGACCTTCTCAGCGGATTCAAAACTCCTCTACGGCATCCGCGTCGACAACGATCGTCGAACCCTGTTCTCAGTCGATATCTCGACGAACGCGGAAAAGACCATTGGCGACGTCGGCAAGGATTTCACACCCGCAAGCAATCTGAACCCCGGCGTTCGGCTGAGTCTCTCTCCCGACGGCAAGAGCATTCTATACCCGGCCGTGAGAAGCGCGAGCAGTCTTTGGATGCTGGAAGGTTTCGATCCGCCCGGCTGGCTCGACCGGCTTCGCGAAATGAGGCCCTGGTGATAAGGTGGCGCAGGCTTCAGCCTTTGGTTCTAAAGAACTACTCGTTCATCGCCTTCTCGCCGCGTGACGTGCTCACGGTCGAGGTATTCGAGCAGAGGGATTGCGTACTTCCGGGTTACGCCGGTCCATTCCTTAAACTCGGGAACGCTGAAACGCGACCCGCGTTTCGAAGCGAGCAGTTCGCGCAGTCCCATGAGCGCGGAAACATGAAGCACCAGTTCGTCCGAGATGCGCGTCAGTCTGCCTTCGCGTAAAAGGATCTGCAGAATCGACCGCGCCCGGGCCGGCTCAACCCCGGAAGCTTTCAATACATCCTGAACCGCGGGCGCGGCGAGGCCGGCGCGCTCAAAGGCGGCTTCGATCGCCGCGCGTGCCTGCTCCTCATCCTGTTTCAGGACGACCCGGTGCGTCTTCAAACGAACGATTTCGCCGTCCTGCGCGAGTTCGACGGCCTTGCCCAGAACGAAATCGAAGACCTCGGCGGAGGCGTCGGCCATGACAGTGGCTTTCAGATCCTGCTTCGGGATACCCGGCAGAAGGGAGTGTTCGCGATGAAACGTTCGGCACGCGTCGGTGAGCAACTGCTTCAACTCGAGAACACGCGCGCTGGAGATCAGCCACTTGCCGGCGGATTCAACCCCGGGCAGGGAAGGGATCGTCCGCAATCCCGTCCACGCGATCAACTGATCTTTGGAGATACCCCACGCCGCTTCCATCACCAGTTGTTCCGGGCGCGGCGAATCGAGCCGGCCCGCAACATAAGGATGTCCGCTGATATCCACCACCACGCCGCCGCCGAGCGTGATCAGCGGCGAAAACATGCGGATAATGAAGCGGTCGCCCGGCAGCACCAGCGCCGGCTCTTTCAAAGTGATGCGCGCAAGGTCGGTCCCGGCGAGATATCGGACCCTCGCTTCGATATTCGCCGCGCCGGTATGAAAGTGCACCGGAGCATTGTTCTTCAAGGGCTTCACGGAGGGAAGGAATTCCAACCGGCAATCGAGCGTCGTGACCGGAGAGAAACGCCCCGGCTCGCTCAGAACCATGCCCCGGTGAATCTCCGAAGGCTCAACCCCAACCAGATTGAGGGCCGTGCGCTCACCCGCCCGCGCGCGCTCGGCGGGCGCGCCATACACCTGCACGCCGCGCACGCGAAGCCGCCGTCCGGTGGGATAAACCTCCACCTCCTGCTCGGGCTTCAACACGCCGGAGATCAGGGTTCCGGTGACCACCGTGCCGATTCCTTTCATGGTGAACGACCGGTCGATGGGCAGCCGGAACCATCCCGCCGCGCTCTTCTCCTCCACCCGCCGTGCCGTGCATTCGAGCTCTTTGCGCAGCTCAGCGAGGCCCTCGCCTGTGACAGAACTGACCGCGATCTTCGCCGCGCTTTCGAGAAACGAGCCGGCGGTGAATTCTTCGGCTTCGAGCCGCGCCAACTCGAGCAGTTCCGGACCCGCCAGATCCGCCTTGGTCAGTGCGACCACGCCCGCCTTCACGCCCAGCATCCGGCAGATTTCGAAATGCTCGCGCGTCTGCGGCTTGATCGATTCCGTAGCCGCAATCACGAACAGAACCATGTCGATTCCGGCCGCGCCCGCCAGCATATTGCGGACGAATCGCTCATGGCCCGGAACGTCGATGAAGCCGAGCCGGATGTCGTTCGTGAGCTGCAGATGCGCGAAGCCCAGATCGATCGTGATGCCGCGGCGCTTCTCTTCCGCCAGGCGATCCGCATCGGTCCCCGTCAGCGCTTTGACCAGCGCCGTCTTGCCGTGGTCGATATGGCCCGCGGTGCCGACGATGATGTTCCTCATGGGAACCTACTTCTTCAATGCTTCGACCAGGGCCGGGACAACTTCAAAAAGATCGCCCACAATCCCGTAGTCGGCGACTTCAAAAATGGGGGCTTCGCGATCTTTGTTGATGGCGACGATCGTCTTCGAGCCCTTCATGCCGACCAGGTGCTGGATCGCGCCCGAGATGCCGACTGCGACATACATCTTCGGCGCGACCGTTTGGCCGGAACTCCCCACTTGCCGTTCCATCGGCAGCCAGCCGTTATCGCAGACGGGCCGCGAACCGGCCAGTTCGGCGCCGAGCGCATCGGCCAGCTTCTGGACCACCGGAATGTTCTCCGCCTCTTTGATGCCGCGGCCCACCGAAACGATGATCTGCGCCGCGTCCAGATCGACGGCGCGCTGCGATTCACGAAAGCGTTCGAGCGGCCTCGTCCGGATCTGTTCCGGCTTCAGGTCCGGCGTCATTTTCTCAACCGTTGCCGTTCCGGGCTGAAGATTGTCGGCACGAAACGCTCCGGCCTGAATCGAAGCGAAATAAGGCGCCTCGCCCTCGAATCGGACGTCTGCATTGAACTTCCCCTGAAACAACTGCCGCACCAGCACCAACTTGACCGAAGCTCCGTTATCGATGCGATGCCCGATCACGTCGCTGATCAACACGCGATTGAGCGCGGTCGCAAGCTTCGGCGCGTAGTCCCTCACCTGATAGGTATGGGGGAAGATCACAAACGTCGGTTGATGCGCTTCGATCAGCTGCTTCAGCGCGATCGTGTAACCATCCGGCGTGTATTGCTTCAGCAGCTCATGCTCGATCGCATGGATCTTATCCAGCTCGTAGCCGGTGAGTTTCTCGCCGCTCCCAAACACCGCCGCGAACACCTTCAAGCCCAGCTCCGCGCCGATCTGCTGCGCCGCCGCGAGGGCTTCAAGTGACGATTCGTTCTCCAGAACAACGAGCACGCCGCTCATATCACGCGCGCCTCGAACCGCAGTTTCTCCACCAGTTTCGCGGCCGCTTCCTTCGCCGGCCCATCGAAAATCTGCGACTGCTTGGTCTTCTCCGGCGTATAGATGCGTTCCAGTCGGATCGAAGCCTTACCCGCGGCCACGGGTGGAATCCTCCTGACCTCTTTGGTCTTCGCGCGCTTGATGCCCATCAGCGTGGCGTAGCGCAGCTTGGTCGCGCCCGACTGGATGGTCAGCAGCGCGGGCAGCGGGATTTCGACGTGTTGAAACCAGCCGTCCTCAAGCTCACGCTTCACTTTAATGCCGGCGCCGTCGGCCTCGATATTCATGATGATCGTTGCATGCGGCAGTCCCATCGTTTCCGCCAGGATCACGCCGGTCTGGCCGTAGCCGAGGTCGTCGGACTGCAGGCCCGTCAGCACCAGGTCCGGCTTCTCCGATTCGAGCGCGGACGCCATCACCCGCGCCAGAACCAGCGGGTCGGAATTCCCGGACCTTTCGGTCTCAATGTGGATCGCGCGGTCGGCGCCCTTCGCCAGAGCTTCCCGAATGGTCTGCCCCGCGCGCTCAGGCCCCGCGCAGAGCACCACAACTTCGCCGGTCAGCTTTTCCTTGAGTTGCAGACCGGCTTCGAGAGCGTACGCGTCCGGTTCGTTGATCTCCCAGGACAAATCGCCGTCTTCAATCCAGGTTCCGGATGCATTGACCTTCAGCTGGTTGTCCCGCGAAGGCACCTGCTTGATGGCGACGACGATCTTCATGCGCTACTCCGCGAACCGTTTGAAAATCAGCGCGCCGTTGGTGCCGCCGAAGCCAAAGGAATTGCTGAGCGCATAATCGAGCCTCATCGGGCGCGGCTGATTCGGGACGTAATCGAGATCGCATTCGGGATCGGCGTTCTCGTAGTTGATGGTGGGGGGCGCAACCTGATTCCGCAGCGCGCACACCACGATGCCCGCCTCCAGACCTCCCGCTCCGCCGAGCAGGTGACCCGTCATCGACTTGGTCGAACTCACCGCCAGCTTTTTCGCGTGATCGCCGAAAGCGCGCTTCATCGCCACCGTTTCGGCTTTATCGCCGAGCTGCGTCGATGTGCCGTGCGCATTGATGTAATCCACCTGTTCGGGCGCGATCTTCGCATCCCTCAGCGCGTTCCGCATGACGCGGAAGGCGCCCTCGCCGTCTTCCGGAGGCGCGGTGAAATGGAAGGCGTCGCCCGACATCCCGTAGCCTACAATCTCGGCGAGTATCGGCGCGCCGCGGCGCTTCGCCAACTCCAGTTCTTCGAGCACCAGAATGCCCGCGCCTTCCCCCATGATGAAACCGTCGCGGTCGCGGTCGAATGGCCGGGACGCGTGCGCGGGATCGTTGTTGCGCTGCGACAGGGCGCGCATGGCGGCGAATCCGCCAAAAGCCAGCGGCGTGATGCAGGCTTCGGTGCCGCCGCAGATCATCACGTCCGCATCGTCGTGCTGGATGATCCGGAACGAATCGCCGATCGAGTGCGCGCTGGTCGTGCATGCGGTCGCGGTGGCCGAGTTCGGGCCCTTCGCGCCGGTGCGGATCGAAATGTAACCCGATGCCAGATTGATGATGGTGGCCGGAATGAAGAAGGGCGAGATGCGGCGCGGGCCGTGTTCCAGCAGATTCCGGTGCTCGCGCTCGATCACCTCGAATCCGCCGATGCCGCTTCCGACGTAAACGCCGACGCGCTCCGCATTTTCCTCCGTGACGGTCAGCCCCGACCCGCGGATCGCATCGTCGCTCGCGGCGATCGCCAGCTGGATGAACCGCCCCATCTTCTTGATCTCTTTCTTCTCGATGAAACGGGACGGATCGAAATGCTTGATCTCGCCGGCGATGTGGCTGTTGAACAGGGATACGTCGAAGGATTCGATGCGCGAGATGCCGCTGCGGCACTCGAGCAACGCCTTCCAGGTCTGCTCCGTGGTGTCGCCGATCGCGGTCAGAAGACCGACACCGGTGACTACGACTCTGCGGGGAATAACGATTCTCCTTTATTGCGGCCTGAGAGCGCGGCCAGCGCGGACAGCAGTTGCGCCCTGTTGCGGCGTCTGCTGAAGCGATTACTTCTTCTTGCCTTCAATGTAGGTGACGGCGTCTCCGACGGTGGCGATTTTCTCGGCGTCTTCGTCCGGGATCTCCAGCTCGAACGCCTCTTCAAACGCCATGACAAGCTCCACGATATCCAATGAATCGGCGCCGAGATCATCGACGAACGAAGCCTTGTTGTCCACCTGGCTCTCATCTACGCCGAGTTGTTCGACAATGATCTGCTTAACCTTCTGCTCTACGGGCGATGCCATGACTTCCTCCACTATAGTACGGGCGCAAATTTCTGATTTTACACCACGGTCAGCCGATCGGAGCGTGCAAAGATCGTACTATCGCTTCCACACTCTGCGTCGTTCTTGTTTCGCACCCGCAATCCCCTGAATATCGGCGCGGCCGCGCGCGCCATGGCGAATTTCGGGATGGAGGACCTGCGGGTGGTGAATCCTTACGAAGTCGCGTTCCGGGAGGCCGTTTCGGCGGTCGGTGGGGCGCACGTCTTACAGGCCGCGCGGGTGTTTCCGGAGCGTGGCGGAGGCGGTGGCCGATTGCTCGCTCGTGGTGGGCACGACGGCGGCGCAAAAAAGCGCGAACTGCAGCAGCCGATCGAACCGCTCGCACGCGGGCATAGCCGCGCTCCGCGGGCACGCCGGACGCGTCGCGCTGCTGTTCGGGTCGGAGAAGTTCGGGCTCTCGAACGAAGACATGAGCTTCTGCCATACGCTGCTCCGAATTCCGACCGCGCCGGGGACGCCTTCGATGAATCTGGGCCAGGCAGTGGCCGTTTGCCTTTACGAATATGTCCGGAGCGAGAGCGCGCCGCCGCAGCCGACGAAGGCGCACCCCATTGAAGG
The DNA here is from genome assembly GCA_963764845.1 of Terriglobia bacterium. Lineage (GTDB taxonomy): Bacteria > Acidobacteriota > Terriglobia > Bryobacterales > Bryobacteraceae > BOG-234. Next base: position 1,282,495 of record CAVXUE010000006.1, read on the forward strand.
CGCCGATGCCGAGCAGATGGCGAAGATGCTGCTCGAAGTGCTCGGAGCAATCCGGCTACACGAACCGGATCACGGCGGTCTCGACGGAGCAGAAGATCCGCCGCTGGGTGCGGCGCATGCGAATCGGCGACCGCGACGTTCCGCTGCTGCTGGGCATCCTGCGCCAGGTGCTTTGGACGATTGGCGAAAAAGACAGCGCTCGGAAGCTGCCTACTGCTTGCTGAGCCGCTTGTAGTATTCGGCGACCGCGTCGGCGTAGCCCGGAGGCGTGTTGCGCGGGCTGGTGCTGCGCACGCTGCCGTCGGTCGGCTGCCAGCTTCCGGCGCAGCACCAGCTCGACTTCGTCGATCTCCGACAACGCCTGCGCGCCGATGACGGCGCCCAGCTGCGGATCGTTGTTCATGTGCCGCGGATCGAGTTGCTGGGCGCGGCGCACCAGATCCTGGAACTCGCGGGCCAGATCTTTGTCGTCGGTGACCGTGTTGCGCAAGCGGCCGATGTCGCGCATCAGATCGTTGTAGGCGGCTCAGGCGAGAGTTCGGAGGCAGCGGCACCCATCCTGCGGATCGCCATAGGTGCCGCCGAAATCGCGCCGTCAACGGAGCCGCCGTAGTCCGCACGGCGTATCCGCCGCGGGCGCTGTTATTCACGCCGTAGCCGCCGCCGTACGGGTTGCCGCCGCCGCTGCGGGCCTGCGTACGCCTGCTGGCCTGGCCTGCTGGCCCTGACCCTGCTGCTGCCCCTGGCCCTGACCTTGCCCTTGTCCTGGGCCTGTTGCTGGCCCTGGCCCTGGCCTTGCTGCCCCTGGCCCTGCTGCTGGCCCTGTTGGCCCTGGCCCGTTGCTGGCCTTGATCCCTGTTGCTGGCCTTGCTGCTGTCCCTGGCCGTGTCTGCCCTGACCGTGCTGCTGGCCGCTGCGCGCGGCTGAGCTGCTCCATTCGCTGCCGGACCCGTTCGGCCTGATTGAGCGCCTGCTGCATCGCGATCTGGCTCTTGTCGTCGTCCCGCCCCCGGCCCCTGTGGCGGCCGACTCGGCTTCGAGCTTCTTCAGCTGGTCCTTCAGCTCGTTGAGCGACTGCGGTGACCGGAGCTTCCCGCATCACCGCGTACTGGCCCCAGCCGCGGCGCAGCGCCTCCTCGGTCAACTCCATCCGGGTGCCGATCTCTTCCTGCTGGCTCTTGCCCATGGCGTCGCGCAGATCCTTCGAAACGCCAGGCTGCGTGCCCGCGATATCGCGCGCCGCCTGCTGCATGTCCTTCTGCAGCTGGTTGTACTCGTCGAGCATCTTGCTGCTTCTCGTCGGCCATCTGCTGAGCGGTCTGCTGATTGCCCTGGCCCTGGCCGAAGTTGCGCCGCAGCCGCTGTTCGAAATCCTGCTGCTGGCGGCCAGCTGCTCGGCTTTGTTGGCGATGTCGCCGATCTCCGAACCGGTCTGCTGCTTGCGCATGCGCTTGCAGCGTTTGCCGGCCTGCTTCAGCGTTCGGCGGCGCGCTGCGCTTCGGTCTGGCCCTGCGCCTGGCCTGCTGGCCCTGCTGGCCGGGCTGCGCGGCCGAAGCGGCATTGCTCATATCGCTTCTCGGCCTGCTCCAGATCCTTGATCGCCTGATCCAGCTGGTTCTGTCATGCTGCGCGGCTCAAGCCCGATTGCTGTTGCTGTTGCTCGGCTGCGCTGCTGTTGCTGCTGCTGATTGCTGCTGCGCTCTGCTGGCTGCTGCTGACCGGACTGGCCGGACTGCTGGCCACTGGCCGCTGCTCGATTGCTGGCCCTGTTGTCCCTGTTGGCCTTGCTGGCCCTGCTGCTGGCCCTGCTGCTGGCTCTGCTGACTCTGATCGCCGCGCTGCAGCGCTTCCATCTGCCGCTTCAGCTCCTCGGCTTCGCGGCGCAGCATTTCCTGCTGATACCGCTGCTGCGCGAGTTGCTGCGGATTGTTCTGCTGCTGTTCGGCGAGTTCCTGCTGCCGGCGCGCCAGATCCTCCAGCTTCTTCAGCGCGTCGTCGATCTGCTGCTGCTTTCTGCTCGGCCGCGGAACTGGCGTTGGTCTCGTACTGATTCTTGTCTTTATCGAGCTCGAGATCGAACAGGTTGGCGAGATCGCGTCCGGCGCCGCCGCCACCTCCGCCGCCGCCGCCGCCGCCGCGGCTGATCTGAACCTGAATCTGCGCGGAAGGTGGATTCGGCGCGCAGCAGATGCTGCAAAGCCTGCTGCTCGGGCGTCATGGCGTCCTGGAACGCGAGGCCTTTCAGCTTGTCGGAAGCCGGCGTCATCGACGCCACGGCCAGCTTCCATTTCCTTCACGAACTGCTGGAACGCCGCGCCGCTGCCATCGAGCTGCCGGGCTTTGGTGCGGTTGGCCAGCGACTGCGCCTGATCGCGCAGCTTCGCCTGCACTTCGGAAAGATACTTGCCGTTCTCGGCGGCCGCGGCCTTCGCTTTCGCGTCGCCTTTCAGCTGATTGAACGTGGCCGCGATGATTTCCTTTTCGCGCTCGGAAATCTGCTGTTCCTGATCTGCGCCGCCGCCGCCGCCACCGCCGCCGCCACCTGCCTGCGATTGCGAGTACTCGAATTCGAACGGCACGGCCTGGATGAAGAACATGTCGGTCTTCGGCGGAGTTCTTGCCGTCTCTCGCCGTGGCATAGAGGCTGACGATATCGCCGGGAACCAGCTTGAAGTCTTCCATCGAAAGCATGCATGGTGCCTTCGACTTTCTTCGCGCCCTTCTGTCTTTGAGCAGCGAGACGACCTTCTCGGGCGCGCCGTTCACGGAATAGTGCAGATCGAGTTCCTGCAGCGGATATTCGTCTTCGGCCGTCACCGCGACGGCCACTTCTTCGATCGGGCTGACCTTGGCGTCTTTGCCCGGCTTGGTGATCTTGACGGTCGGCTGCGCCGACTTTGCGGGCTTCGATGAAATAGTCGTCGGTGAGGCGCACCAGTTCGCCGTGATCCATCACGGCGATGTGATACGTGCCGTCCTTCTCGATCGGGACGCTGGCGGTCGTCCTGTTGTTCGGTGCGTGGCGTCGAGATTGATCGGCTTGCCGTCTTCGAACACAATCTGCGCGTTGCTCAGCGGCTTGTCGGTCTGGATCTCGAGCTTCGCGACCGTGCCTTCGACCGCGCGCAGATCGCCGCCCGGATCTTCCGTCACCGCCGCGAGTCCGGTCCAGGAGGGGTAGTTGTAGGTGACGTGGATATTCTTCACGGCGGGCAGATCGATGGTGTGCAGCTTGAAGGTGGAGGATTTGATCCCGCCCGCTTCCACGTAATACTGAACGTCTTCCGGGCACGCGCGACGAGCAGGAACGCGAAGCCCGAGCTGCCGCTCTGCGGCTGCATCGGCGCTTCTTCCCACTTGCTGGCGCTGGCATACTGCACCCAGACGCTGGCGTGAGCGGAGGTGAAACCGCTGAGAGTGCGCGCTGATCGGCCTGATCCGATTTGCGGCGGATGGTCTTCGAGCCCGGCTGCACGGTGATGCTGTAGAACGGCTTGAGCGGCTGATCCTTCGGATAGCTGCCCCACAGCAGCGAGGTGCCGTAGCCGAACACGCCCGGGCCCCAGAACATCAGCCAGACGAGCACGCTCGCGGCTGCCGCGCCGAGCGAGGCGAAACGGATGAAGCGGTTCCTTGTCGATCACCCGTTCCGGCTCGGCATCGCGCGCGATCATCCAGCGCGTCTTCGGCGAGCAGCGGCAGAAACGGATCGGACGCGTTGTCGCGCGAACGCTCGGTGAAGGTGAGCAGGCGCTGATCGAAGCCGGGATGCTGCTGCTCCACTTCCTGCGCCGCGCGCCGGCGGTTCATGCGCATCAGCGGCACGACCAGCGCAGCGGCAATGGCGCCGCCGATGCCGAGGAACAGCACGAAGCGGCCGAGGATCAGGCCGGAGGGCGTGAAGGCGCTCCATCATGAGCGCCGCCACGATCACCACCGTCAGGATCAGCGCCGCGCCGACGACCGCGGCCGCGCCGCGCGTCCAGGCAAACAGGCGGAGACGACGCTCCAGCCGGTCCAGATATTGAGCAAGGCCTTCGAGTGGATTCATGCCATCTCCTTTAGTCGCCCGTCGTGGTCGGCGGTCATATGCCGATTTCCCAACACCGATTCCGCAATCGCCAGAACGGCCAACATCGCCAGTACCCACCACCAGAGTTCCGCCTTGTCGTCCCGCGTATTCGCGGCGGATGTCGACGCCCGGCCCCTGCTTCGAGGCTATCCCCGTATTTTTCCACAATTCGAGGGTCTCCGCCGGAACGATCGCGAAATCCGATTCCCGGCGGTCCGGATTCACCGCCGCCAGCTCTTCCCGGCCATTGGCGCGGCGGATGTCGAAGAAGCCCTGCGAGGGGAACTGGAAGGTCGTCGCTTTGGTCGATTCGGCAAGCGACAGAAGCCGCTTGTTGCCGGGGCCGACGATTTCGACCGGAACGCCTTTTTCCCGTCGCGGTGCGCAAATCGACGAACGATCCGACTTTGTAATTGCCGGGCGCGGTGCCGATGCCGCCCATCTCGTGCGGTGGTCTGATCGAGGAACGGCAGCCAGACCGGCTGCGAGCGGCAGGTTATTGGCGATGTTGTCGAGCGCCGACGTGAAAACGAGCGCGTGCCCTTCGCCGATCTTGCGGTCGATCAGCAGCGGCGAGCCGTCGGAAAGCTTCGCGGCCACGCGCATGTCGGGCGACGACTGCGGCAGTTGCAGCTTGACGGCCTGAAAGAACTCCACGCCGCCCCAGTTCTGCGCCGCGCGAGAACGACGGGTAGGAGGTGTCGACGGACGCCACGGTCAGCAGCGGCTTCGCTGATCGGGCACGATGGTGTGGAGCTGCATCACCTGCAGATCGGCCACGGGCAGATGCCGCCCGGGCGTGGCGTTCTTGCCGAGCGAGCATCAGCACCGAGCCGCCGGCCTGCACGTATTTCTCCAGCGCGTCTTCGAGCTTCTGCGGGCAGCGGTCCGGGATCGGACAGAATCACGAACGCGTACTTCGAAACGTTGGCGTTGGCCGACTGGTTCGGCGACGACGGACTCGAGGGTGAAAGCGGCTTCGGTCGACGATTCGAGCGCGGTCTTGACATAGAGCGGACTCTGGCAGCGTCGCTATCGGCGTGAACCAGCAGCGCGGGTTTCGGGTCGGCGCGCTCCACGGAGAACAGCCAGTGGTCGTCCTCGGGAAATGCGTCGGCGCTGTCGATGCGCACTTCGCAGCGCGTCAGGCCATAAGGCGCGTCGAGGGTGAGGAATTCGACCGTGGCGCGGCCGTTGGCGCGGCACTTTGACCTGCTTTGGTTTCGAGCGGCTTTGCCGTTGGCGAGCAAGCGTGACTTTGCGGGTGGCGTCGGGCGGTGTCGAAACCGGCGATGGTGGCGACGGTGCGCACCTTTTTCGTGTCGAAGACGCGGCGCGGCGCTTCGACGTTTTCGACCGTCCAGTTGGGAACGGCGCCGATCGCCACGGGATGGATGTCGAGCTTCGTGCCATCGTCCAGTTTGAGGTCGGAGAAGCTGGCGGGCAGCGAAGACTTCTGCACGTCGGTGAAAACGTGGGCGTCGATATCGGTCTTCAGGCTTTCGGCGGTGGAGCGCAGCACGCGCGAGAGTTCGGCGTAGGAACTGGTGTCGTCGCCGGGCTCGAGCGCGGCGAGGGCGGCGCGCAGCGCCTGCTTATCCTGCGTCATGTCGGTGAGCAGCTTCGCCGGGCCGCCGAAGGAGATCACCTGGCCGCGATCGTCCTCGTGCATGGCGTTGATCTGGTCGAGCGCGGCTTTCTTCGCGTTGGCGAAGCGGTCGTCCTGGCGCATGCTGAACGAGTTATCGATCGCGAACACCATGGTGCGGCCGCCGTTGGCGCGGGCGATCGTCGTCGAGTGAATGTAGGGCCGCGCGAAGGCGAGCACCAGCAGGGCCATGAACAGGCAGCGCAGCGCAAACAGCAGCAGATATTTCAGCCGGCGGTGCTTGATCGAACTCTGCGTGCGCCGCTCGAAGAACATGAGCGAGCTGAACGGCACCGGCTTCTGGCGGTACTGCCGCAGCAGATGGACGTAAACCGGCAGGCCGAGAGCGGCCAGTCCGGCGAGAAACCATGGCGCGAGGAAACCCAACTACATCCTCCTCTGGCGGATCGCCAGAAAGTTCCGCAAACCCTCATCGAGGGGCTTGGCGGTATTCATGAAAACGTAATCCAGACCGGCGGCGCGCGCCTTTTCGCGAGAGCACGCGCATGTGCTCGTCGATCTTCGCTCGGTATTCGTTCCGCGCGTAATCGGGCGAGACTTCCATGGCGGTATCGTCTTCGACGTCCTGCAGCAGCACCGGGTCGCGAAATTTCGGCGCGAGCTCGTTCGGATCGAGAATATGGAACAGGACGACTTCGTTGCCGCGATAGCGCAGCGGCTCGACCACCTTCACGATCTGCTCCGGCTGCTCGTAGAAATCGGACAGCACGACCACGATGCCGCGCCGCTTCAGGAACTGCTGGAAGTGGATGAAGGGCTTGGAGAAATCGGTGCGCGAGCCGCCTTCCGCCTTTTCGATGGCGTGCAGGATGCGCATCAGCTGGCCCTGGCGCGTGGAAGGCGGGATGTAGTTGGAGACGTCCTGATCGAAAACGATCAGGCCGGTGGCGTCGCGCTGCTGCGAGGACAGGTAGGCCAGCGAGGCGGCGATGTAGCGGGCGTAATCGAGCTTGCGGATCGCTGCCCGATCCGTAGGTCATGGACGCGCTGGCATCGAGCAGGATCAGCAGCTGCATGTTGGTTTCGCCCTTGAAGCGCTTGAGGTAGAGGCGTTCGGTGCGGGCGAAGACGTTCCAGTCGACGTGGCGGAGATCGTCGCCCTGGACGTACTGCTGGTATTCGGCGAACTCCTGGCTGAAGCCGAAATTGGGCGAGCGGTGCAGGCCCGCGACAAAGCCGTCCACCACCGTCTTCGCGACCAGGTCGAGAGACGAGATGGAAGCCAAGTACCGCGGGGTCCAGGAAACTGCTGAAGCATTCGTCGAATGACCATCGGCCGGCTGAATCGCCGTGCGTTACTCTCTCGGCGCGGGCTTCACCTGGAGAACCTGGCGTCAGGATGTCGTCCTGCGTCAGCCGGTCCGACTCCGCATGGAAGTTGAGCAGAATGCGATGGCGCAGGATCGGCACGTACAAGCTCGCGCATATCTTCGAAGCTGACGTGATAGCGGCCTTTCATCAGCGCCCGGGCTTTCGCGGCCAGCACCAGGAACTGCGCGGCGCGCACGCTGCCGCCGTAGTTGACGTATTTCTTCACGACATCGGGCGCGGCGGGATCTTTCACGCGCGTGGCGCGCACCAGATCGATGGCGTATTTCGCCACCGTTTCGGCGATCGGCGTCATGCGCACGAGCTGCTGGAAATCGAGAATCTCTTCCGCGGTGGTGATCGGGTCGGCTTTGGCGACGTGCGTGGTGGTGGTCAGATCGACGACCTGCAGTTCCTGCTCGGCAGTCAGGTAATCGAGCAGGATATTGAACAGGAAGCGGTCGAGCTGCGCTTCGGGCAGCGGATAGGTGCCTTCGAGCTCGATCGGGTTCTGCGTGGCGAGCACGAAGAACGGCGCGGGCAGCTTGTAGTGATGGCCGCGCACCGTGCAGGCGTGCTCCTGCATGGCTTCGAGCAGCGCCGACTGCGTCTTCGGCGGCGTGCGGTTGATTTCGTCGGCCAGCAGCACGTTGGCGAAGATCGGCCCCTGCACGAAGGTCCACGTGCGGTGGCCGGAGACCGGATCTTCCTCGATGATGTCGGTGCCGGTGATGTCGGTCGGCATCAGATCGGGCGTGAACTGAATGCGCTTGAAGAGCAGGCCGAGCATCTGCGGCCATGGTGCGCACCAGCAGCGTTTTCGCCGTGCCGGGCAGGCCGGTGATCAGGCAGTGGCCGCCGACGAACAGGCCGATGCGGACCTGTTCGAGCACCTCGTCCTGGCCGACGATGACGCGGCTGACCTGCCGGACGATCTCGGCATCGACTTCGCGGAAACGCGCAATTCGGGATTTCAGAACGTCCGGTTCAAGCTGAGGGGTCACGGTTGTGGACATGAGTCTCTTTCTATTTGCCTTTATTTGTCGCCTTCGCCGCTCGACTTCGAGCAGCAGCTTCTGGGCCGGCCTGAAATTCGGCGCGGCTTCGAGCGCTGAAACGGCTTCCTCTCTGGCCTGGTCTTTCTGGCCCGCGGCCTTGAAGGCCCTTGCAAGATTGTAATGGCTGCCCGCCTGGTCGATGGGATGCATGCGCGACGAGCGCCTGAAATTCGCGCACCGCGCCCGGTCGCGTCGCCGGTCTCAAGCAGCAGATTGCCGAGCCGTCTCGTGCAGTCCGGCATCGAGCGGATAGATGAAGTTCAGGCGCTCCAGCGCGGCTTCCGCTTCTTTCGTTTTGCCGGCGTCTTCGAGCAGCTTTGCGTACTGTTTCATGGTGTCGGGATCGCGCCCGCCGATCTTCGAATAGCGCCCCAGTTCCTCGATGCGCGCAGGCCTTATCGCCCTTCTTCAGGCAGGCTTCGGCGACGAACGTGTAAACGTTGCCGGCTTCCACGTAATCGGGATAAAGCCTTCGATCGCGCGGCCTTTGGCGATCACTTCGTCGTTCTTGCCGTCCTTCGCCAGCTGGTTGAGTTCGCGCACTCGCTTGGTCCAGTCGTCGAAACCGGCGACGGTCTTGCCGGTTTCCTTGTCGATCATCGGCCAGGAAATCCTTGTCGAAGGCTTCCGGCTCCATCTTGAGCTGTTCCCGGATCACGTCGACCGTGGGACGGTTCTTGGCGAATGCGTGGATCATATCAAGCAGCTTCGATTCGCCCCAGCGCTCGCGAGATGTAGTCGCAGATTTTGCCGGCTTCGAAGTAGGAGACGATCACCTGAGCCGGATAAGTGGGATGCACGAAGCCGCGGTCGATTTCGGCGACGGGCAGCAGTTTCTTGTCGCGAATCGCGGCGATGAATCTCGGGCTCAGGCGGTCGCCCCAGTCGGGCGAAGCCGCGGTTTCTTCGTGCACCGCGACAGCCTTCGGTGAACCAGCGCGGCACGCGTTCGTTGGTCATGTTGAGCACGTAGACGTGGCTCATTTCATGCCACAGCGTGCTGGCCCAGTGGAAACTCGCCGGGCGGGCGGCCGGAAGGGCTGTCCATGGCGACCACGTTGTTGAAAGTCACGCCGAGACGCGCCCAGGCCGGGCAGACCCATGGTGCGGACGGCGAAATCTTCGTGATCCGGATAGACCTCGACCTGCACCGGCGCTTTCAGCTTGAACTGATACTTCTTCTCGTAAGTCGCCATGGCGCGCTTCATTTCGTCTTCGAAATACGGGCGCAGCAGCGTCGGCTTCCTTCTTGTTCAGCTTGAGGATCGTGGTGGGCGTGTCGGAAGGTCTCGAAATTCTTGTAGCTGTCGATCAGCGTCAGCGAGTTCGCGGTGCGGCGTCGCGGAAATGGTTGTCGTAAGCGAGCTCGAGTTCCTTGCGGGCTTCGTCCTCGCGGCCCAGACGCATCAGGTTGATGCCGAGCTGCGAGTGCGCGCTCCAGAGATCCGGAGTGGCGGCGATCGCTTTGCGGTAGTACTCGATGCCTTCTTCGTACCGGCGGTTGATGACGAAAAGTGCGCGATGGTCTCGTAGCCTTTGCCGCGATTGCCGATCTTCGCGACCCAGGGCGATTCCTTGTCGGCCAGCAGATCGATGGAGGCGTGGATGGCGATGGCCTCGACGGCGTCGGGATGGATGGCGAGCGCGGCGTCGGCTTCGGCTTGCGGCTTTCTTCGAGTTGTCGTCTTCGAGCGCCATGCGCGCCATCAGTTCGTGCGCCTGGTAGAGCTTCGGATTGGATTCGAGCGCCTTTCGGCGCGTAGTCGTTGGCTTTGGCGTCGAAATCGTCGGCCAGCGATCTGGGCCAGCCCAGCAGCGCGTCGGCGTTTTTCGGATCGATCTCAGGGCTTCCTCGTAGAGCTTCTGCGCGTCCTCGGATTGAAGCGCTCGTAGAACATCTGGCCGTAGCGGACGCGGTATTCGGCGTTCTTCGGGTTGCGCTTTGACCAGCGCCTCGAAGACGGCTTTGGCGCCGTCGTAATCGTGGGCGCGCCAGAGGGCTTCGGCCTGCTGCGATGGTTTGGGCCGGAAGGGCGGCGGCGAAGCAGAAGAAAGAGCAGCCGGCAGGCAAAGGACGCTGCCGACGCTCGCAGCGGATGTCTCATTTGTCGATCTCCTCCTGCGCCTTCGCCAGTTCGATCAGCAACGCGGTCAACTGCTTCTTGTAATCGTCCGGCGCCATCAGGGATTTCTGATACTTCAGGGCGTCGATCTTGTTTTCGATCTCGTCCTTCTTCGCGATCAGCTCGCGCTTGGCCGGATCGTTCACCACCGCCGCGGCCGAGCCGAAGCGCAGCAGCGGAAACGCGGCGGCGCGCTGCTGATCGTCGACCTGCGGATGCTCCGTCGCCAGACGCTTCTGTTCGGTATAGAACTCGGCGGTCTTCTTCTCGCGCGTACTGGAAGGCTTCGAGCGCGGAGATGGTTTCGTTCTTGTCGACATCGGCCGCCGGATCGCGCAGCGCTTCCACCCAGATAGCGCGCGAAGACAGTGGCGTTCTTCTCCGTGCCGGATTTGGTCGCGGTGATGATGATGCGGTTATCCTTCTTCAGCGCGCGATGGCGCCGCCGCTGGCGCTGGTCATATCGACGACCAGCTGCCGGCCGGCGGGAATGCGGTTCAGCAGCGCGGCCAGTTCGGCGCCGAAATATCCGGTCCGGGCAGATTGAACTTGTATTCGGTGCCATCGAAAGTTCCGTGGCCGATCATCATCAGCACGAAAGCGTCCTGCGGTTTGGCCTGCGCGGCGATCTGGTTCGAGCGCGGCTTCCAGTTTCGCGCGCGTGGCATCGGCGCCTTTGAGGGTTTCGACGATGCGATCGGTCTGCGCCGCCGTTCGCAGGAGCTTGTCGATATCGGTGGCGAGCATGGTGAAGCGCTGCTCGTAATCGGGCTCGCCGCCGAGGCCGGCGACGGTGACGATGTACGTCGACGCGAAGACCGGAGTCGCGGCAGCGAACAAGGACGAACGCGGAAGCGAATTTCAAACAACACCCCATTTGCGCCGCAGCAGCCACTCGCCGCCGCGAATCAGGATCACCAGCAGAAACAGAATCGGCATGTCCCAGATATCCAGGTTGTCGTGCGCGGTGATGCCGGCTTCGGAAACGGCGACTTCGCCGGGCAGCCTCTTCGCGTTGGCCGGCGTGTAATAGTTGCCGCCGGTATCGCTCGAAAGCTTTTCGAGAAGATCGCGATTCTGCGCCGCGCCGAAATTTTCCGCCACGCCGTCTTCGCGGCGGAACGTCAGCGTGTCGCGGCCGAGCTCGGTCTTGTCCTGCCGCGCCGACGGTTTCCGCCACATAGGTGCCCGGTTTATCCGCCGTGTAATCGCCGGTGTAGGTGCCCGGCTCGAGCGGATCGGGCTTCAGTTCGACGACGTCCGAGCCGCCGTCCGGCCGCACGATCGTGGTCTCCACGGTGGCGCCCGAAACGGTTTGATAGTTCTTGTCCCGCACGCTCACGCGCAGCGGAACATGGGTATCGTCCGCCAGCACCTGATGCGGAGTGGACGCGAGAACCTGGCCGGGCGTTTCGGTCACCATCCAGCGCAGCAACTGCTGCCAGAACATGGCGTGCGTGCGATCGGTGTGATCCTGCAGCATTTTCCAGCGCCAGCTGCCCGCGGTGGCGAAGACGCCGACGCGGCCGTGGCCGTAATTCTGAATCGCCAGCAGCGGCGTCGGGCGATGGCCGGTCTCGGCGACATTCATCAGCACGACCGCGCCCGGCTTGGGAGTCGCCCATCACCGCGTAATTGGCGACCTGCGGCATCTTCAGCCAGCGCGCGATGTTCTGGTTCGCGGTCTTCCTCGATGCGCGTGATGACGCTCTCGCGGCCCGGCGTCGGTCAGCGTTGCGTTGGCAAAATCGCGGCGACCAGGTCTTTTCGCGGCAGCAGGCGCAGCGGCATCATTTCGGCCATCGGCGTATTTGCGTATGCCGCCATCGGAGAGCGCGAACCGGCCGGCGAGGAACAGCACGCCACCGCCGCGCCGGTCGGCGAAATCGCGAATCATGTGCCTGCTGTCCGGTGCTGAAATAGTTGGCTTCCACGCTGCCGATGATCAGGCCGTCGTAACGCGAACAGCTCTTCGGCCTTGGTCGGGGAAGCCGTTTTCCAGTTCATGCGCGTCGACGACGCCGTGGTTGACTGGCGATAGATCTTGTTCTGGGTGGTGCGCAGGATGGTGACAGATCTCGATGCTCGGGATCGTCTTCCATCGGCGCGGCGGATGAACTTGAATTCCCAGCGCGGCTCGCCCTCGAAATAGAGGATGCGCATCTTCTTCTCGGCGACATTGATCAGCCGGACCACGGAGTTGTTCTGCGTGTTCTGCTCGCCTGCCAGCGGCTCGATGCCGATCTGGAAACTGTGCGCGCCGGCGGCGCCGGCGTTGAACAGGATGGTTTCGCTCTGCTCCGCGTCCGGCTTCAGGATGATTTCCTGCTGCGGCAATGCGGATGGTCGTTTTCGCGCACGATCAGCTTCACTTCGGCGCCGGCGAAGCCATGCTGCCGGATGGCCACGCGGGCGCTGACGCGCGATTGCGGCAGGGCGCGCGCAGGCGCGGCAACGTCGACGATCTCGATGTCTTTGGCGAAATGATCGGGCCCGAAGCCGATGGTGTGCACCGGGATGCGCAACTGGCGCAGCTGCGCGATGGTGTCGCGATCGATGCCGCCGGTGTTGTCGCCGCCGTCGGAGAGAAGCACGATGGCGCCCAGCGGCATGGTGCCCGCTTCGGCCGCGATGTGCTTCAGGCTGTCGCCGATGCGGGTGGCGTTGTCGTCGGCCGCCAGATTGCGGGCCTGATCGATGCGCACGGCATCGCGTCCGAATTCGTACAGGCGGACCTGGAACTTCTTGTTCAGGTCGGGAAGCAGCTGGTTGTCGAGCAGGTCTTCGGCGCTTTGCAGCGCGGGTCTTGCCATCGTCCGCGATGCCCATGCTGCGGGAATGATCGACCAGCACGGCGACCACATTCTGCTGCGGCCGCAGCCGCGCCACGCTGATGGCCGGGATGCCAGAGCATGAACAGAAGCAGGGCGATCAGGGCGGTCTGCGCGAGCCAGATGACGGTCGAGCGGGCGGTCTGAGAAGCCCGTGGCGCTGCCGCATGTTCCAGAAAAGCCCGGCGCCGGCCGCCACGATCAGCAGCAGCAGCAGCCAGACCGGCCACGGCGAGAGCAGGACAAACTTGCCCTTCTCGAAGATCGCCGGCGGATATTTGAACAGGAACTCGAACATTGTTTGTCTGACCTCGAAAACTTAGTGGGTCATAGCATAGATGACGTAATTGATGCCCAATCGGTATGCCTGCGACGTATATTTCGCTTCGTACTGCGGATTGTCCGCGTGCTCCCACGCATCGCCGTCGTCCTGATTGAAACACATCGCCACCATGACCCGCCCGTCGTCGTCGTAGATGCCGCGCCAGTGAGGGATCGTTCCCCCGCTTCCTTTTCGCAGATGCGGCCGCTGTAGAGGTATTGGAGGCCCGGCACCTGCACGCGGTGATCCAAATCATACACCGTGTGGAAGATCGGGTCGGCGTCGGGCAGTTCGACGATGGGCCGGTCGGGGAAAATGCGGCTCATGCTTTGAGTGAAGACGTCCCACTCGAAGGTGCCGTGGAAATCGTCCACCATGAGGAAGCCGCCGCGCAGCAGATATTCGCGCAGAGTTTTGCAGATCTGATCGGTGAGGTCCCAGTGGCCGACTTCGACGGCGTAAACCCAGGGCCAGTTGAAGATTTCGTCGGGGTCGTTGATCGAGATCGATGACCTGTTCGGTGGAGCGGGTGTGGATGCGGGTCAGGCGGCGGACGCCTTCGAGAAGCTGGCGGTCGGCTTTGGGGAAATCGGTGGGCCAGCTGCCGCCTTCGCCGGCGTAGCCGGCGTAGCGGCCGGAGGGATAGCGGAGGCGCGCAAAGGTCCACTCGGTCTTTTCGAAGGCGTCCTTGCGGGACGGGGGCCGGATTGTCCTCTTCGCCTGGGTATTCCTTGAATTTGGCCTGGAAAGCGAAGCAGTGCGGAGAACCCGCAGCACAGGAGGACCGCGAGTATCGCAATGCGGAAGCGCATGTCCTTCGTTATGCGATCAGCATAGCATGTGGAATCCAGGGCACGATGGGTGGAAGTTCGCTAAATGTTGGTTGATGGCCCGATTGCCGCTCTTGGGCGCGACATAAAGAAAACCGCTGATCCATAACACGGTCCGTCGACGACATCCAGTGTCGCGTGCGCAATATCCTCGAATCGACCAAGTTTGCTTGTCCACTCTCCCGATGGCAGTTGAAGCGCAGCGTGCGTCGGAGTCGTGACGCCTGGAGAACGCTTTCCGAAAATTGCTATTTTCTCGATTCCCGACTCGAGAGTTCCACCGATGCATAACTGGAATCCGAGCGTCTGGTAGGCCAGGACGAAGGCATTCATAGTCACTTCGCGCGGGATGCCATCCGGCCAATAGCCCACGTTAAACGGGTCGGGCCACCAGTTTCGGAAGTTTTCTCCGGCTGCCCACGCAATGCAGTTGTAAGTAGGCGTATCTCTGCTGGTCGGCTTGCTGTTCGCACCTGTCAGGTAAGGAAGATCGGCAAGAAGCTCCGCCCTAGGCCAAATCCGCGCCATACCCTTCGCGTTCCGCCCAGTCTATCCACACATGCGCCATCCTGCGATAATTGCCGCGATCCTGAGGCTGCACCGGGTCTACTCCAGTGATTACCCGAAGCGCCCAGAACCATTGATCGGGTTCGTCACCCTCTACTCTGAGTTGCGCAAATATCAAAGGAATTGCATCAGGGCCCATTCCTATGATTTCCTGGTACGCAGGGCAAATAGCGCCCTCGGTAATAGAGGACAGAGCCCCGCGCTCTTCGTTCCATCGCGCGGCCAACTGGAGGAAGCGCGATCTCCTCTGCGCCACATGGTCCACAACTGGCGTTGTCACCGTTCGAGCTGGGGCAATGATGGTTCCAAGTTGGCCCGTACATCCCTCTTGCGCGAATCCATTTCCGCACCAGAGGAGAACATATGCCGTGCTCACAAGGAGGACGCTGGCCGCTTGGGTCACGAAAAAACTACGCATGGGTCAGTTCGCCTTTCCTTTCCGGGCGGCATCAAATGCCGCTTTCTTCAGATGCTCAGGGGCTTCCGATACCATCATCGCATTCGCCGCCCGGAGGACATACATGGGATTTCCTTCCTGGTCGAACTGACCAAGAAGCCGGATCGCGGACATAATCGACGGTTTCACCCTGAGAAAACTGCCATCTTCGAGTTTGATATCGGTCCACCGTTCGGTGGACTCGATGACGGGAACTTCCAGCCCGTCAACAGCCTTCCCGTCCATCGGATTCGTGATCTTGACTGGGCGCTCCATGATCCTCTTTCCGTCCAAGAGCATACCACTATACTTTATCGGTCATTTTGGCGGGTTTTTCCAGCCTTTTTCCATCGTGCGTCCACCGCGTTATGAGCGCTTTCGCTCAGTTGCTCCGCCGTCATATTTGCCGCTCGTGCCGCGCCTCCTTTTTCCCCTCCTTCTTTCCCAGGGCAGAAAAGTAGTTCCTCAGTTCAGGAGAGAGGTTCTTGGCCATTCATTGACAACATGCTGACAGGCAGAGCAGGAACGCCAGTTGCTTCCGACGCGCGTTGCGGTGGAAGGGCGGCGCCCCATTCTTCCTCGTCAGCGTCCAAATCTGTAGGTGAAATTCACGCTCGCGTACGACGGGATGCGTACGCCCACCACCTCGGCAACCGGATTCCCGGGAACGGGCAACGGGCCCGCATATCCGGGCTTGTAATCCGTGGCGAAATTCTCGGTCGTCTGTCCCGTGTAGCCGCGGGCGATCATCATGTTCACGCCCACATTGATCCTGCCGTCCTGAAAGGGCCGCGAGAGCGCAAGACGAAACTCCTGGTTCGGCACACCGAGGCAGTAGGAGGTCAGGTCATCGGGATTCCTCTCGTTGCACCCGTTGCCGACCACTTTCCTTCCGACATACTCGAATTCACCTTTCGCCTGAAGATGGAGCGGAAGCTTCTGCCAGGTGCCGGAAAAATCGGCGATCAGGCGTGGAGCCTCCGGCGTGACCTGTCCGGAATCCAGGTCGCGCGCGTCGGCTTGTTCGAAGGTGGCCTGAAACGATCCATGGCTCAAGCTCTGGCGCACAGTGGCCGCCAAATAGCGGATGCGGCCCGGCCCCAGATCGAACTGCAGGCCGGTGTCGGGATCGATCTTGCCGTATTCGGCGCTCTGCGTTTCGCGGCCAAGGGTCAATTTCAGGTCGGTCGTGTGGATGCGCTTACTCGCCACCAGTTGATAGGACCGCGCCGTCTCCACCGGGTCAACGGCTTGCGGTGCGCCAGTTGGCGTCTGTTGCACGGCCAACCCTATTCTCGGATCTTCAGTGAAAAAGGACTTCCCAAAACTGACTGCGACTTCCGGGACCCACCAGGAGTCCTTCGGGAAGAAAGTCAGCGTCGCCTTTGGCGAATTCAGGCCGACGAGCGTGTTCCACGAGTTCGCGGGCGTCAGCAGGTCCTGGTTGTCGATGAGAATCTCGTCGCGCCTCAAGCCCACGTAGTAATGGAACAAAGGACTCAGCTCGCCTTCCGCCGCTACGTAAGGTGTGACCTTGCTGATCGTCACGTTGTTGCCGTCCACCCTGGCGAAAGGCCCGTACCAGGTCGGATCAGCGGGATTGAAGAAGTTGTAATGGTCCAGATCGTCGCGCCGGGGCGCTTCGCGCTCGTAGTCTGTCCCGGCCAGCAGCGTCAACGCTTTCGAGAACTTCTTCTTATAGGCCAGGCTGCCGCCGGTCACCGTGCGGAACTCGCTTTGCCGAATCAGCCCGTCTCCGAAATCGGAGGAGAGCGAGAGGTTGTAGGTCCGGAAGAAGCCGGAGATCTGCAGTTCAGAATTTTCGCCGAGCTTCCACACGTCGTTGAGCGCTATCAGGGCAGTGTGCGTCTGGTCTTTTTGCCTCGGATCGATGGTATCCGGGTATTGGGTCCATCCGCCCGCCGCATCGACGGAGTTGAATCCGTAAATGGGACTGAGACCGGCCACGTAGGAAAAGCCGTAATAGCCGATCCCGAGCAGCGTGACCGTGTGGCTGCCGATCTGGAAGACCTGCCCGCCATTGAGCTTGACCTGCTTGCGGTGCTCCAGACGGTCGAGAAATCCGTCGCCGTATGACACTTCCAACGCCAGCCATGAACGGTCGGACGGGCTGAAGCCGCCGGTGCCCGTAATGTCCCGCTGGTCACCCGTCAGAGTCAAGAACGGATCGAGATGCGGACGCAGCGAGTAGGTTGTTCCGAGGTTCAAGGCGTGATTGCCCTCGAGCACGTTGAAGGCGCCGCCATCCACCTGGACGCTCTCGATGACGCTTGCGATATATATGTTGGGATCGGTGTAGCCATTGCCGTGCGCGTTGGCCGACAGGTTGTTGGGCACGAGGTAGCTGCCGACCTGGAGGAACTGCGCGATCGGCTCGCCGTGGTCGCCCGCCACACCGGGCGCGAAGTACTGCGGGGCCTTGACGCCGCTCGACGCCGTCTCAACCGGGTATCCGGGGATTGAAATCGGCGCTCCCGGCCGCCCCGGGTTGGCGTCCAGCAGATCCTCGCTGGCGAAGACCTTCATCGCCGGGTCGGGCGACTGGACGTCGATGTCCTTCACGTCGGCGCTCACGGTCACGGTATCGCTGCGCGATGCGAGTGCGGAGAAGCGCAGTTCCATGGTGAGCGACTCTCCGGCGCCCAGGCGCAGTGTTCTCTTTGTGTCGCTGAACCCCGTCGCCGCCGCGGTGATTTGGTAATTCTCAGGCTGCGCGGATGGGAAGACGAACCGCCCGTCCGGGTCAGTCGCGGTCTCTTTCGGTTCCCCGCCGGAGGCTGTGGTGAGCCGGAGCCTTGCCCCGGCCACGGGCTTGTTCTGCGTATCTGTCACGCGGCCGGAGATGCGTCCGTCAGCGGCCCATGCGCACCATAGCGAGGAAATAAGCAGGGATGCGATCACTGCGGGCGTGGTCAGGGGAACTCCTTTCGGGTCGTGCTACGAATCCACAAGAGGTGCTACCCAAGGGGCTGGTAGGACCGATGCTCAGATAGTGTTACGGCGGAAGGGGGTCTACTGGATTTCATGAATCGGCGGCAAACGGGGACTTTGGCTGAATTCGCGCGACCTTCCTGAGGAATTCGACGGGCTGATCGCGGGGCGGCTTCACGGGCAGTCCGTGGCATCCGGGCACGATGGCCGCAAACCTGCTGACTGGGAGAGCAGGCACGCCAGTTTCGTTCGACGCGCGTTGCCAAGGAGCCTGACTATGAAGAGCCGTACCTATCGATTTGTTCCCGCGCTTGCCGTGGCCGCGCTCGGTTTGAGCCTGGGAGCGTGCCAGCAGGCCGCGCCGCCGGCCACGCCGGTCGCGGCCGCGCCCGCGGAGAGTGCTCCGCCGCCCAGCACGACGGTCGAACATACCTCGACGACGAGCAGTTCCACGACGACGCCGGACGCGCACGATCCGGACGCGGCATCGTCCACGACGAGCACGCAATCGACGACCGTGAAGAAAACGCAGCAGTAGCGGGGGGCCTTCCGTTACCGGAACGACCGGTTTCGGTCACCAGGGTAGCGGTTATGCGGCTGCGCCGGGGCCCGGTGTTTGCAAATGCTGCTGCGCCTGACCGTGCAGGGTGCGGAGCCTCGCTTCCCCGCTATGACATAACCTGAAACAGGGAGCGCAGATCATGGCAACGGCAACCCTCGACTGGTCACAATGCCCCGCCGTGGAGAGCATCCCCGGCAAGCGCAGCGGCGCATGGGTATTTCGGGACACGTGGACGCCGGTTTCCGTTGTCTTTGACAATCTCGAAGTGGGAGCATCGATCAACGAGATTATGGAATGATTCCATTTGTCGCGTGAACAGGTGGTGGCCGTGATAGAGTTCGCGGCACGAAGCCTTGACGCGCCCCCGGCCTTGCAGGAGCCGCCAGCCCGCGGGGTCGATGCTAATACTCCTTGATAACGGCACACCCGCCCCGCTTCGCCACGCCCTCAAAGGTCATGTGGTTGTTGAAGCCATCGAGCGCGGGTGGGACCGGCTGGTAAACGGCGAACTGATGGCACAGGCTGAGGCGGCAGGTTTAGAGCTTTTGCTGACGACCGACAAGAACATGCGTTACCAGCAAAATCCGGCGGGCCGTAGAATCGCCTTCGTGGTGATCGGCAATCAGCAATGGCCGACCTTGCGCGGTTATCTTGACAGGGTAGTGGTGGTGGTGAACGCGGCGAGACCCGGCAGCTTCTCCGAGGTGGACATCCCGTTCGAGTAACCCCCTGCCGGTGTTTTTTCCACGGCATTGGATCCGCGCGTCTTGGTATACTGACCGCTATCTTCGGGAGATCGGCGATGCGTTTTCTGACAATCTCAGCGTGTATGGTTCTATCGGCTGCGGCGGCCTTCGCGCAGACGGGCGGCGGAGTCATTTCGGGTACGGTGCGCGACCCGTTCGGCAAAGCCCTGGCCAATGCCCCCGTGCAGGCGAAGGATGCGGCGACCGGCGCGATGTTCAAGGCTTCCAGCGGGACGTCCGGGAGCTATGCGCTGCGGGATTTGCCGGCGGGCGCCTACGACGTTACCGTTTCCATCCCGGCGTTGAAGGGTTACCGGCAGGCCGGCGTGAAAGTAGCGGACGGCCAGACTGTTGCGCTCGACATCCGGATCGAAGAGACGTCGCAGTTGAGCACTCTCGGCGAGGACACGCTGGCAATCACGGCGGATACCAACAAGCACGCGCCGCCTGCCGGCCCAACGCCCCGCACGGCGGGTGGCAAACCGGATCTGTCCGGGATCTGGTGGAGACCAAGAACGGTGGACGCGGGTAAGCCCGAATGGCTGCCGAAGGCGGTCGCGGTCGCCAAACAGCGGGAAGAAAACAATCGAAAGGACAGCCCGCAGGCGCATTGTCTGCCCGGCGCCGTCGTGCGCCTGGGGCCGGTTTGGGAAACCGTGCAGAGCGCCGGGGTGCTGGTGGTGATTTCCGATGACGACAGCCCCGGCTTCCATCAGATTTACATCGATGGGCGCGGGCATCCGAAGGACCCCACGCCGGCGTGGTACGGCAGCTCAGTCGGCCGCTGGGACGGCGACGCGCTGGTGGTGGACCGTACGGGGTTCGACGCACGGGTGTGGCTGGATCAGGACGCGCATCCGCATTCGGATCAATTGCACGTGGTGGAAGTCTACCGGCGTCCGGACCTGGGCCATCTGGAGACGGTGACCACGGTGGAGGATCCGGGCGTGCTGGCGAAGCCCTGGACGATGAAAACGGTTTCGGATCTCGCACCGACGGAAGAGGTTCTCGAGTTTATGTGCGCCGAAAACAATAAAGACGTTCAACATCTTGTTGGCAAGTAACTGGCCCTGGCCGGATTCTCTGGATGCGGTCGCGGCAGCACCGAAACACCACAAGCTTGTTTTCGAGAACGAGCGCGTGCGCATTCTGGACACGCGGATTCCGGCGGGCGACCTGGTTCCGGTGCACACGCATCGGTGGCCGGCGGTTTATTACACGCTGCAGCCCGGGGACTTCGTCCGCCGCGACGGGGAAGGGAATGTGCTTCTCGATACCCGCGTGACGCCGCGTTTTCCGGGGCAGGCTGCGTGGCTGGAATCGCTGCCGCCGCATTCGATTGAAAATGTCGGGGCGACGGAGATTCATTTGATCAGCTGTGAGCTGAAGGGTTAGAGACTTTCAAGCGCTGGCGCAGGGCCGCCGTCGCCGCGGCGTGGCATTTGAGGCAGAGAGTCCGCATGTTTGACAGATCGCACTGCCCGCCGCCTTCCGCCACCGGCAGGATGTGATCGGCGTCCCAAAGCGATTTCCGGCTGCCTTCGCGCAATCCCCAAGTCTTCAGGAAGCGGCGGCGCGCGGCGTAATCGAGCTTGCGCAGATCGCGGCGCAGCGCAAGGGTATCGATCCCGCAGGCGGCGCACAGGCCGTGATCGCGCTCGAAGACCTTGTCGCGCAGATAGCCGGGATCGGTGCGCAGTTTCCATTCGTGAACGCAGGCATCGGAACAGAAAGTCCGGCGGCGCTTCGGGACGTCGGATCGGCACCAGCGGCAAAGCCCGTCGCGCTCGGCGGGCTTGGCCCAACCGCCCTGTTTCGTGCGCGTCATCTACCTGGTGCGGGCGCCCGCCTCATTCCCATGTTCAGCGTGGAATTTTCCACCTGATTCCGATCGGTGACCGTCGCCGTCGCCGCGAAGCCCGGCGCGTAGGGCGTGCCGAAGCGCAGGTCGACCAGGCTGACGCGCGTGGCATGTTCCAGGTCGGGCGACGGCGCTGTCACCCAGATCGGATACTGGACGAACTCGAGGAATCGCTGAAAGGCCGGGGTCTGCCATGGCAGCCATCACGGCCGGGGTTTGCGGCGCCTTCTTGAAGACGATGTCGTCGAGCTCCGGATGAGAGGCTGCGCGGAGATCGATCGGCACTTCCACATAGGCATCGCTCACTTCCGCGATGCCCGTCCAGAGCAGCGGATTCGCCTCCGGAAAAGCGCCCGTGCGCAACGGCGCGAGCCCGTGGTAAATACGCGAATCCATCAGCGCCACGGCGTGATCGTGCAGAACACTGCGGCCGTAATCGTATGCGCTGAAGCAGCACCAGCGCCGCAACGGCCCAACCCGCCGCCGGGGCCCTTCGGCTTCTCCCCGATCTCCGAACCCACCAGCCGTCCGAGCAACGGGGCCGCCACGCCCAGCAGCAGGATCGCCCAGAAGGCGAGGTCGAAGACCGGCGTGATGTCCCAATGAAACCAGTGACCCGAGAAGGGCAGCAGCAGGCGCACGCCATAAACGTTGGTGAGATCGAGGATCAGATGCGACGCCACGCCCACCATCGCGATCAGGAACGCCGGGAGCCAGCGGACCTGTTTCCTGCCCAGCAGGCGCACGATTGCGACCGTCAGCAGCGCCATAACGGGCAGCGCGATCAGCGAATGCGTGATGTTGCGATGCCAGCGGATGTAACTCATGGGGCCGCCGAACCAGCAGACCGTATCGAAGTCCGGTGCGTTCGCGGCCAGCACCATGATGGCGGTGCCGCGCGGCGTGAAGCGTTTGAGTCCCGCGCGCGCGAGAAAGAGACCCACCAGCGAGTGCGTCAGATTGTCCAATTTGAGAGCTTACCGCGCTACGCTGAGAATTGCACACCAGTGACGCAGGTGTCCTTGAGACAGGTCAATCGCTCGAATGGCGGGCTGCCGAAGCTCGCCGTTCCGAACCCTGTCATGCTGAATTCCGATGGCGTGGAAGGGGACCGGCACCGCGACCCGATCCATCACGGCGGTCCCGACAAAGCCGTGCTGATGATCGCGCCGGAGCTGATCGATTCGCTCGATCGCCCGCGGCTTCCCGGTCTTCTACGGCGCGCTGGGCGAGAACCTGACGGTTTCCGGTTTCGATCCGCATCTGTGGCGCGCGGGGCAGCGCTACTCGCATCGGCCCGACGCCGTGATCGAACTCACCGACACTGCGCACGCCCTGTATGAACCTCAATGTTTACGGGCCGGCGATCAAATCCGAGCTCTATGACGCGCAGTGCCAAGCGGGCGACATCACGTCGGCCCACTGGGCGCACGGCGGATTTTACGCGCGCGTGATTCGTCCCGGATTGATTTTCGCGGGCGCTCCCGTCATTCTTGAATCGGACGTGGCATGAAGCTCTTTCTCAAGATGGCCGCGATCGCGCTGGGCAGTGCCGGTGCTGCTTCGGCGCAGACCGAAACGAAGATCGTGGTCGACACCACGCTGGTGGTCATTCCGGTCACCGTGACCGATCCTTCGAACCGCTTCGTGCTGGGGCTCGAGAAGGAAGACTTCACCGTTTTCGAAGACGATCGTGCAGCAGAAGATCACGCATTTTTCCGGTGAAGACGCGCCGCTTTCGGTCGGACTCCTCGTCGACACCAGCGGCAGCATGGGTCTGAAAATGGACACTTCGCACCGCGCCGTCACGGAATTCCTCAAGACGATGAACGCGCAGGATGAGGCATTCCTGATCCAGTTCAGCGATCATGCCGAGGTCGTTCAGGCGTTCACCGGCAACATGAAACAGATCGAGAGCAACATGACGAACCTGCAATCCGGGGGATTGACCGCGCTGCTCGACGCGGTGGAACTGGGCGTGCGCGAAATGAAGAAAGCGAAGAATCCCCGCAAGGCGCTGGTGATGGTGTCGGACGGGGGCGATAACAACAGCCGCTACACGGCGCAACGACATCAAGGACATGGTGAAGGAAGCCGACACGCAGATCTTCGCGTTCGGCGTATTCGACCCCGTGATTTTCCCGCAGCTCACGTCCGAAGAGGTATCCGGGCCGCGGCTTCTCGCCCAGATCGCGGACCAGACCGGAGGGCGCGCTTTCGGGGCGGCGCAGTTCAGCCAGTTGCCCGGAATCGCGGAGAAGATTGCGATCGAGCTGCGCAACCAGTACGTGCTGGGCTATGCGCCGACGAACACCGAGCGCGACGGAAAATATCGGCAGGTCGAAGTCAAGGTGAAGCAGCCGGAAGGACTGCCGACGCTCAAGGCGCGATGGCGGCTGGGTTACTACGCTCCATCACAATGAAGCGATCTCGTAGTTGAAATCGTAAGAGTGCCCGCCATCGGCGACGATGATGGTCATACTGCCCGAGAGTCCCTGAAGCTCGTCCGTACCGGAATCGGGTATGACGGTGACGGACTGGTGTTGAGCGCCGGCCGCCATCGTGCTGCTGTGCTGCAGGACGAAAGTGCCTTTGCGGCCATGGAGAGCACCGGCCACCAGCTCGATTGCGACATATCCGGCCGACCCTTTGACAGGCGTCA
Organism: Terriglobia bacterium; assembly: GCA_963764845.1. Classification (GTDB taxonomy): domain Bacteria; phylum Acidobacteriota; class Terriglobia; order Bryobacterales; family Bryobacteraceae; genus BOG-234. Next base: position 1,306,494 of record CAVXUE010000006.1, read on the forward strand.
TGAAGGCCAGCATTTCGACTTTGGAGGTGGCGTCGAGATCGCCCTTAAACTGTTTCTCGCCCGCCATCCGGCCGATGGCGACGTTGTGCGATTCCAGTGGCACCATCTTGACGCCGAACTCTCCCCGCGCGTTGGTCATAGTGAATTCAGCGTAACGGGGATTGCGGACAATTCGCGTCCTCGATCAATGGCAAACTAAAAGAAATGATCGGGACATCGGCGCGTCTGCTGCGACTTCTTGGTTTGTTTCAGGCCCAGCGCTACTGGTCAGGCGCGCAACTCGCCGAGAGGTTGGAAGTGACCAGCCGGACTCTGCGGCGGGATGTGGACCGGCTGCGCAGCCTGGGCTATCCGGTCCATTCGACGTCGGGGACGGCGGGCGGGTACCAGCTGGGCGCGGGCGCGAAACTGCCTCCGCTGCTGCTCGACGACGATGAGGCGGTGGCGGTGGCGGTTGGCCTGCGCACGGCGGCGAGCGGATCGGTATCGGGAATCGAAGAAGCTTCGCTGCGCGCGCTGGCGAAGCTGGAACAGGTGTTGCCGGCGCCGCTGCGCCATCGCGTGACGGCGCTCAGTTTTGCGGTGGCGCCCATGCTCAATGGCGGTCCGACAGTTGACGGGAAGGTGCTGGCGGCGATCGCAGGGGCATGCCGCGACCATGAGGCACTTCGCTTCAGCTATCGCGGTCACGACGGAGCGGCAACGACCCGCCATGTCGAGCCCTATCGCCTGGTGCATACCGGCCGGCGGTGGTATCTGGTGGCGTGGGATCGGGGCCGCGAAGACTGGCGCACGTTCCGGGTGGATCGGATCGCGCCCAGGATGTCGACGGGCCCGCGATTTGCGCCCCGCCAGCCGCCCGATCGGGACATCGCCGCTTATGTGTCCAAGGGTCTGGCGTCTGCACCCTACCGGCACCGCGCCAGCGTTACGCTGCTGGCATCGGCGGAGAAGGCCGCCGAAATGGTGCCGCCTACCGTTGGGATGCTTGAAGCGATCGATGAAAGGAGATGCGTTCTGCACATGGGCGCCAACTCGCTTGACGGACTGTGCTGGTACCTGGCGACGATCGGGTTTGACTTCGAAGTGCGCGAACCGGCGGAACTGCGGGAAAGAGTGCGAGTGCTGGGTAAACGGTTCGGAAATGCCGTCTGATCCGCGGTGCGGTTTACCGGTGTCCGCTTACGTGCCCGACGACATGGACGGCGGCGGGACGCGGAGTGCCTATCACTACCGGCCGGGAGACCACGGTGAAGCCCGATGTCGGGCGCGGCGTGAACAGAGATGACGTCGTGCCGGTTCGCAGCCCGTAAGTCGAGAGGACCCGCGAGTAGGTCGGTCGGATCGCGGCATATCCATACGGCTGGATGACGCCGAATCCGTAGGGCGTATAACCATACAGCGGGTACGGATTCGGATACCCGCCGTATCCGTATGCGAGAGTGTTGTACCCGTAGTAACCGCCCATTACCGATGGCAGGCCGGCCAGCGGGATGTAGCCGCCATAAGCGCCCAGAGACGAAAGATAATCGGTTGAGCCGTCGGATCCGGGGTCGGTCAAAGGATCGCTGATCGACTGGGAATTCAAAAGATTGCTCGCGATCATCGAATGGCGCTCAGCCGACCAGATATCGAGCAGCCCGTCAGTTCCTTCGGTGAAGCGTTTCACGACAGGCGCGCCATCGAGGGCCAGCAACTGCTCCGATACCACATCCGTGGGATCGCCCGCCCTGGTCACTTCCGCTTCCCCGTCGAAGACACGCAGCTGCGGCGGATCGGCGTCGATCCGGTAGCGGCCCGGTTTGACGAAACGAATGGTGGAATCCTTGAAGATGAGCTTCACGAAACTGCCCTGCGCGGCGGCCTCGGAATCGAATGCGGAGGAGCCGGCAAGCAGCTCGATCCGCGTATCCGAGAGATTGTCGGAGACCATGCGGATGCTGCTGTTCTCGCCGATGCGCAGGTAGGTGTTGGGAGTGAGCAGCACTTCGGCGCGGCCGGACTCGGTGACCAGCGTAGAGCCGTTTTTGAGACGCTCAAAGGTGCCAAACTTTTCGCCAGCGGATGGCCGTCGAGAAAGACCACGCCCTCGGAAAAGTTGATCAATCCCGAACGGGTGGAGATGACGGATTGTACCGGCAAGGTGGGGAACCAGCGAGCAACTGACAGGCGAAAAGGGCAAGCGCGCGCAAACGCATGGCAAACCTCTTACACTGAATCATCGCATAATGGAAGAGAAAGGCAAGATGAAATCGCTGATTTCTTTAGCCGTTTTGTGCGCGGGCGTCCTGCTTGCTGCAGGCTCTGGCGGCGCAGGATCTGGTTTACCAGTGCCCGATGGATCCCGACATCCGCTCGAAGACGGAGGGCGTGTGTTCCCGCTGCGGCATGAAGCTGAGGGCGGGCATTCCGGAGCCGGTAGAGTTTCCGGTCGACCTGAAAGTACGCTGCCGCGCGCGCTCAAGCCGGGAAGGAAGGCCGAGCTCGAATTCACCGTGCGCGATCCGCAGAACGGGCGGCAGATCCAGCATTTCGAAATCGTGCATGAAAAGCTCTTCCACATGTTCGTGGTCAGCCGTGACATGCAGGTGTTCGTGCACGACCATCCGGTGTTCGGCGACGACGCGAAATTCCGCTACGACTATGCGTTTCCGAAGACGGGGCTCTACCGGATTCTGGCCGATTTCTATCCCGAAGGGGCTACGCCGCAGTTGATCGCGAAGACGGTGATTGTGCCGGGCCCGACGCAGCCCGCGCCAACGCTGACGCGCGATTACAGCACGAAACAAACCGAGAACATGACGCGTCTCGCTCACCACCGATCCTCCGCAGCCGATCGCGGGCACGAAGACGATGATGTTTTTCAGGATCGAGCCGGCGGACGGGATCGAGAAATATATCGGCGCATGGGGGCATATGCTGGCGGCGAGCGACGATCTGATCGATATGATCCACACGCATCCGTTCATTGCCGATGGCGGACCCGAGATGCAGTTCAATGTGTATTTTCCGCGCGAGCATGTTTATCGAGTCTGGGTGCAGTTTCAGCGCAAGGGCGTTGTGAATACGGCGCAGTTCGATATCCCGGTCAAGGATCTGGAATAGGCAGAGGTCCAGTGAAGGCCGCTATACTCAGATCGGTTGGCGGCCCGCTTCGGATCGAGGAGGTTGCCCAGCCCACGCCGGGCCCGGGCGAGGTTCTGCTTAAGGTGCGTGCGTGCGGCGTGTGCCGGACCGATCTCCACATCGTTGACGGCGAATTACCGCCTCTGCGCGATGCGGCTGATTCCAGGTCACCAGATCGTGGGCGACCTGCCGGATGGTTCCGCGCGTGGGCGTTTCCTGGATGGGAGGCGTGGATGGCACTTGCCCTTATTGCCGCAGAGGCGCGGAAAATCTCTGCGATTCCCCCACTTTTACCGGTTACACGCGTCAATGGCGGTTATGCAGAATATGCAGTGGCGCGCGCCGATTTTATGTTTCCGCTTCCCGCCGCGCTCGACGATCTGCATGCCGCGCCGCTGCTTTGCGCGGGCATCATCGGCTTCCGCAGCCTGCGCGTCGCGGGAGTGAAGCCGGGCGAAAACGTGGGGCTGTTCGGCTTCGGATCATCGGCGTCGCTGGCGATTCGCGATTCTGCAGGCGTGGAATTGCAAGGTCTACGTTTCCACGCGCGGCGACATCGCATCAGAAGCTTGCCGAATCCTACGGGGCGACGTGGGTCGGCGAGCGAAAGCGAGAAGCCGCCGGTGGAACTCGACCGCGCCATTACGTTCGCGCCCAGCGGCGATGTGGTTGTGGCTGCGCTTTCGAGCCTGCGCAAGGGCGGTGTGGTGGCGATCAACGCCATTCATCTCGACCGCATGCCGCAGTTCGATTACGACCGGCTGCTGTGGGGCGAACGGCAGATTCGCAGCGTCGCCAATATGACGCGCGCCGATGCGCGGGACTTTCTCGAACTGGCGGCAAAGATCCGGCTTGAGCCGAAGACCACGGTTTTTACACTCGATCAGGCGAACGATGCACTGGCGGCTGTGCGGAACGATGCGGTTGACGGTTCGGCCGTGATCATTCCTTAGTATGCGCTGAAAGAGGCAATTTAGCCGCCGATAAACGCTGATGAACGCGGATAAGACAAACTCAAACTAATTGTTTTCAATCGGCGTTCATCAGCGTTTATCGGCGGCTAGTCAGGTTTTGGTGTTTTTCAGCATACTGTTAGTATGCGCGCGTATTTCGTCCATGGGGGCAAGCGTCGACACGATTGTCGACGCGGCACGCAAAAGTGCGTGCGCTACGGTTCTATAGGCGAGCGTATTTGCGAACCAGTGTACTCGGAACGAGCTTTTCTTAACGGACTTTAAGTTCTCTCTAAGGTCCCTTTAATAACCTGGCAATTGTCTTGCTCGTCGAATTCGGTGAGGTGAAATATGTTCCGAAAGACACTACTTTCAACCGCATTTGGATTTTTTCTCACGATCGGCATGGCAAATGCTGCCGACGTGGTCGTGAAGGGTCGCACCACCGCGTCCCGTTGTTGAAACGCGCGATCGCCGCGCCCGGCGCCGGTTATGTGTGGACGCCCGGTTATCATCGCTGGGACGGCAACTCTTATGTTTGGGTGGGCGGATCGCCTGGGTGCAGCCTCCGCGGCCGCATGCCGTATGGGTGCCGCACCGCTGGGCTCATCGGAATGGCGGATACGTGATGGTCGAAGGCCATTGGCGTTAGCCACCGGGTGAGCGGCTATGCTGGTAGCGAATGCCAGCGGAGCTTGCTGCCCCGGAACTCATAGCGAAGTATGAACCCGTAATCGGGCTCGAAGTCCACGTTCAGCTCGGTACCCGCACCAAGATATTCTGCGGATGCCCGACCAGCTTCGGCGCGCCGCCGAACACGAACGTGTGCCCGGTTTGCCTGGGTTTGCCCGGCGCCCTGCCGGTCTTGAACCGCGAAGCCGTCGAACTCGCCATGAAGGCGGGGATGGCGCTTGAACTGCGCCATGCGTCCGCTATCCCGTTTTGCGCGCAAGAACTATTTTTATCCGGACTCTCCCAAGGGCTATCAGATTTCGATGTACGACGAGCCGCTTGCCGAGCATGGCTTTGTCGATATCGATGTAGAGGGCGCGCGCAAGCGGATCGGCATCACGCGCATCCACATGGAAGACGATGCGGGCAAGAGCCAGCACGACGGGTTCAAGGATTCCGACCGGTACACTTACGTCGATCTGAACCGCTGCGGCGCGCCGCTGATCGAGATCGTGAGCGAGCCGGATATGCGGTCGTCCGAAGAAGCGTTCGCCTATCTCACCGAACTCAAGCAGACGCTGCAGTTCGTCGAGGTCTCGACCTGCGATATGGAGAAGGGGCATCTGCGATGCGACGCGAATGTTTCGGTGCGGCTCAAGGGCGCGGAGAAGTTCGGCACCCGCGCCGAGGTGAAGAACCTGAACTCGTTCCGGTTCCTCAAGCAGGCGATCGAGTACGAGGTCGCGCGGCAGGTCGCGATTGTTGAGGGCGGCGGCGTGATCCATCAGGAGACGCGGCTGTTCGATTCCGACAGCGGCGAGACGCACGGCATGCGCAGCAAGGAAGACGCGCACGATTACCGTTACTTCCCCGAGCCCGATCTGGTGCCGCTGCGGGTGAGCGAGAAGTGGCTGGGCGACGTTCGCGCGACGATGCCGGAACTTCCGGCGGCGAAGCGCGCGCGTTTTATCGAGGTCTATGGGCTGCGCGAGTATGATGCCGAAGTGCTCACGTCGACGCGCGCGATGGCCGAATATTACGAGACTGTGGCGGCGGTTTCGGGCGATCCGAAGATGGCCGCGAACTGGGTGATCGGCGAGGGCAAGGAGATTGCGGAATCGGCGCTTCCGGCGCGGCATTTGGGCGAACTGGTGGGGATGATCGTGAAGGGCGAGCTCAGCGGCAAGCTTGCCAAGGAAGTGCTGCCGAAGATGATCGAATCGGGCGATGCCGCCGGCGGTGATCGTGGAGCGCGAAGGGCTGAAGCAGATCAGCGATTCGGGCGCGCTCGAGAAGATCGTGGACGAAGTGCTTGCGGCGAATCCGAAACAGGTGGAACAATTCAAGGGCGGTAAGACGACCGTGATCGGATTCCTGGTGGGCCAGGTGATGAAGGCTTCGCGCGGCCAGGCGAATCCCGCGGCGGTGAACGAAATGATGAAAGCGAAGCTGTCCTGAGAAGGGGAAAACATGCTGAAAGAAGGCGATGCCGCACCGGAGTTCAAGGTCCTCACGGATACGGGCGAGGAGTTCGATTTGGCCGCGCATAAGAATGAAAAGATCGTTCTCTATTTCTATCCGCGCGCCGATACGCCGGGATGCACGATCGAATCCTGCTCAGTTCCGCGATTCGGTGAAGAAGTTCACGAAGAAGGGCGTGACGGTGCTTGGAGTGTCGCCGGACACGACGAAGGCACAGGCGAAGTTCAAGGAGAAGTTCGATCTGAACTTCACGCTGCTTGCCGACGCCGATAAGGACATCGCGAATCAAGTACGGCGTGATGAAAGAGAAGAACATGTACGGCAAGAAAGTGATGGGCGTCGCGCGGACCACTTTCGTGATTGAGAACGGGAAGATCGTGAAGATCTTCAACAACGTGAAGCCGGAAGGCCACGCCGAAGAAGTGCTGGCATCGCTATAGATTGTGAAGCCGGCGCTCGGATTTCTCGCGCTGCTGGTTTGTTTCTGGTTCGTCGCGCGGAATTTCGGCGTCGCGGTCAGTGTCCCGACGGGGATCAGTGCCGGATTGCTTCTCGCTCCTTACTGGGCGTTTGGATTCGGTTGTGATCAGTGGCTGCGGGAGCGGTTCAATAACATCTTCGCGCCGCTCCTGCTGACCGTTTCGTATCTCGTTTTCGCTTTGGCCCAGGGCCTGTTTCGCTGGGACGTGTTTCTTGGCATGGCGGCGATCGTTCTCGCGATCACGTTGCTGCTGCGTTACGCGAACCCCGCGATGCCGGATTGGCGCGACTGGCTGGTGCTGGCGATCCTTGGTATCTCAGTCGAGTTTCACTTCTTCGATCGGGCGTGGCAGGTGGGAGGGCTGAGCGGGATGCCGAAGCTGCTGTTCGTGGATGCGGGGCTTTATGGATATCTCGTGGTGCGGCCGCTCGCAGGTATCGGGTTCGATTTTCGTCTGAAGCGGTCCGATGTGACGATCGGTCTGCGGGAGTTTCTGTATTTCACTCCGATTGCGCTTGGGGTCGGATTCGCGCTCGGCTTTCTGCATCTGCATCGGACGCCTGGGAGCGCAGTCACTTTCGCGGCCGGATGGTTGTTCACCCTGTTCTTCGTTGCTCTGCCGGAGGAGCTGTTCTTTCGCGAACTGATGATGAATATGCTGGAGCGCCGCGTCGGCGTGCGGCGCGCGCTGGTGATCACATCGCTGCTCTTCGGCCTCGCGCACTTCAACAAGCGCGCCGCGTATTTCAACTGGAGATACGTAATTCTCGCCGCCATCGCCGGGGTTTTCTACGGGCGCGCATGGCTCGCTCAGCGGCGCTTGCTCGCGTCATCGATTACACATGCAACGGTCGATACAGTTTGGTCGATATGGCTGCAATAGCGCTGGTAAGATGGCGTCAAAATGCTGACTATCGTCCTCCTGATTATTTCCAACACCTTCATGACATTCGCGTGGTACGGGCATTTGAAGCACAGGTCCGCCCCGCTATGGGAGGTAATCATCGTGAGTTGGCTGATCGCTTTGGGAGAGTATTGTTTTCAGGTTCCGGCGAACCGTATCGGATACGGGCGGTTTACGGGCTTCCAGTTGAAGATCATTCAGGAATCGATCACAGTGATTGTGTTTGTCGCGTTCGCATATTTCTACCTGGGTGAATCGCTCCGCTGGAACTACGCGGTTTCATTTGTCTGTATCCTGGCGGCCGTTGTTTTCGGGTTCTGGGGCAGTCCCGGCCCGAAGTAGTGGACTTTGCCGAAAATCCAGAGTAGACTCGGGGTATGTTGGTGAATAGTCTACAAACTGCATGATTCCAGGCCGTAACTTCCCTCCCCGCAAGTCCAATCGCCGCGAAAACGTTAACGAATCGATCCGTGCCAGAGAAGTCCGGGCGGTGTTCCCGGATGGCACCGCCGAAATTATGCCTACTGCGGCTGCTCTTCGGAGAGCGCAGGAACTCGGTCTCGATCTCGTGGTGGTGTCTCCGACGGCAGTGCCGCCGGTGGCGAAAGCGATCGATTACGGGCACTACCAGTATGAGATGAAGAAGAAATCGCATGAGGCGAAGAAGAAGCAGCACGTGGTTCAGGTGAAGGAACTGAAGTTCCGGCCCAACACCGACGATCACGACTATGACTTCAAGAAGAATCATGCCATCCGGTTTCTGCAGGAAGGAAATCGTGTGAAAGCGGTGGTGCAGTTCCGCGGGCGCGAAATCGCACACACGGATCTTGGGCGGAAACTTCTGATGCGCTTTGCCGAAGACCTGACGGCCTATGGCGCGGTCGACGGTTCCGCGCGCATGGAAGGCCGCAACGCGCACATTCTGATCAGCCCGGTCAAGGCACAGATTCCGGCGAAACCGGCTGCACCAGCGAGGACAGCTCCTCCGGCCGAATCGCCGGCGGCTCATCCGCAGGGTTAATCAGAGCGAAGCCGGCAGCGCAAAAAGCCGGAATTCGCACACTGGAACGGTCGTTGCTGACTCTTGCTCCCGAGGCATCTGCCTCGGGAGCAAAACGATCATGAGGATTTTCGCTTTGGCATCGTGCCTGGGGATTCTCGGCCTTGTGTCGGTTAACGCACAAGAGGTACCGAGGTTTACTTTCGACGTCGGTGCAGGCTTCACGAACTCCGTGGGCAACACCTCCAACCAATTGAACGATTACGGGTGGAACGTCGGCGGGGGAGCCGGCATCAATGTGGCTTCGTTTCTCAGCGTCAAGCTCGACGTTTCCTGGAATGGACTGGGTATTAACGGCCCCACGCTGGCGAACATCGGGGCTCCGGCCGGTGTTGTGCACGTCTTCGGCGCGACGCTCGATCCGGTGGTTCATGTGATACCCGGGCATCACTTTGACCTTTACCTCACCGGAGGCGGAGGGATCTTCCACCTGAGGCAGGATTTCACGCAGCCGACGATTCCGGTCAGTGTTTCCGACCCGTTTTTCGGGCTCTATCCGCAGCCACTCGGGGGAGCTCAAATGCTGACGAACTACACCGTCAATAAGCCCGGCTATGACGTGGGCGCCGGTTTCGCATTCGGGGGTGTCGGACACGGGAAATTTTTCGCGGAAGCCAGGCTGGAACACGTTTTCCTGACCAACTCACGCATGGACTTCTTACCGGTTACCCTCGGGTTTCGCTGGTAGGTGCGCTACTGGGCGTAATAGCCTTTGCGGTAATACGCGTGAAGCGCGGGCATCTCCGGCGCTGACAGATTCACGTTCACTCTGTGGTATTTGCCGTCGCGCGTAGCGGCGGTGTAGTAGCCGAGCAGATATTCATTCCTGAGATCATTTCCGATCTTAGCGCTGATGGCGGGCAGATCGTTCACGTCGCTGACCGTGTAGTTGCGGCCTCCGCTCTGCCTCGCCAGTTCCTCAAGAAGCACTGGGCCGTTGCGCGTTTCAGCTTCGTGCTTCCGCAGATAATCGGGGTCGAAAATCCCCATCGAGTACAGCTGCACGTCCGATTCGAGCAGCGTGTTGCGCACCTCGCGCGCACTGTGGCGGCTCCAGTTGTCTCCACCGTCGGAGACGATGACGATCGCCTTGCGGGAGTGGCGGGCCTTTTTCATCTGCGCCAGCGACAGGTGAATTGCATCCAGGAGCGACGTCATGCCGAAAGGTTTCGTGTGGGATATCCGGTTGGAAAGGATGCCGGAATCGGGGGTAAAGGGAATGCTGATCTTTGCCCGGTCACTGAACTCGACGAGGAAGAATTCGTCCTGGGCGTTCGCGGTCTTGAAGAATTCGATTACCGCCTCGGATGCCTTTTCCATCTTGTCGCGCATACTGCCGCTCTTGTCGAAGAGGAGCCCGATCGAGACGGGTGCGTCGTCTTTGTCGAAATGCACGATCGGCTGTTCGACGTCATCCTCGGTGACGTGGAAGTTCTCCCGGCCGAGAGTGGTCACGGAAAAGCCAGACGAGGTTGTTACGTGAGTCGGAATGACAACGAGCGACGAGTCGCTGCGAAGGACCGGCTGCCGGTCTGTTGTCTGGTGCGGTGAAGGACGGGGAGTGATGGTGGCCTGGAACGCGAGGCACATGGAAGACGATGCCAGAAGAACGAAGAAACCGGCCGTTCGCGCCATTGGCAGATTGTACACTACCGCACGTTTACGGTACAGCGGCTCGGAAGGGTGGTGGCTACTTGCACGCGATGCCGAAGGCGGCTCGCAAGGTCTTCAAATGAAATCGTGCGCGGTGGCGGCGTCGCTCTGCCCGATGGAGTTGGTTCGCGTAAAACTTCATCAAGATTCACCGCACGCTGCGCATTAATAGTGCCGGATCGTCACTGGTGTGGGGTGTGCCGGGAAGTGTATTCAATGCTTTCCGAACGGCTCAGTGGTCGTGGCTGATGCCGCAAGCGGGCAGTTTGGCCACAGCAAAATCTGCCCGATCCTCTACGCGATTACTAGTCTTTTCCCCTCTCGAAGGGTGCGCGGTACGATCTGATCATGGCCACGTGCAGCGCGATTGCGACACGCCTCGACGAAGAGATGCTTGCCCTCCGGCCCGCCATCGTTTACCCCTCGCACACTCCTTTTTCGGCGATGCCAGCGCGCCCCGGCCAGGACATTGCAGCTGAGTTGGGTGGCCGATACCTCCTCCGATACCTGATCCGCAAACAATATCGGCAGTTCGCGACAGGCTCTACTTCTCTGCAATTTGTAACGCCCACGCCATACTCGCCAATCGAGGTGATTTCATGGTTGGCTTTGCCAATACCGACGCGACGGGAATTCGTGCTGTTCCTCGATGCGACGCGCCTTTCGGATGTTCGCGGTCCCCGCCGCGTTTTGCTCGGCGGCGGACTCGAATACATACTTGCGTCTGGATTTCCGGCTAACGCCATCGTCGTGGGCTGGCCGGTTCCCGTGGTGTAATAGAACTAAGGATTTCTATGGCCCAGATTAATCAGGCGGATGATCCCAGGCTCGTCACGATGCAGTTGCTCATGGATGAAGCTGGTCGGGCCGCGTCCTTCCACGAACTCGATCCGTTTGGCGAGCGCCATGGCAGTTGGCAGCGAACGATACATGCCTGGTCCGCGCCTGACCGTCTTGACCGTTACGTGATCGCCGCAGTAACCAGCCTTGATGATGGGGATGAAGTCGCCGTAATGGTGGGCGCTGAGGAGCGCTCTGTCGCCGATTCCGCTGGCAGACCGAAATTCCGCCGTTTCGATGTTGGCTCGATCCGCCTCAATGGCGACAGTCTCAATCTCTGGCCCATGGCCGACATTAAGAATCTCCTCGCGCAAGCCGTGCGAATGGCTGTCGAGATCCAGCCGGTTCAGCTCGAAGAAATGCAGCTCCTCGCAAGCTGAATCTACGGCTCAATATCGGACGATCTAATGCCATCGCGTCGGCAGCATATTCTGGCCGGGGAAGTAAGGGGACCTCTTGCGCGCCGGTAAAAAGTTAAGCGCGTGGCTGGGCGGATTGCCGAACCTTCAGTACCCCAACTCGTGCTTCACCACCAGATAAAGGACATAGAAAAACGAACACAAACAAACGGCCTCAAAAACAATGAATTTGATTTGGAAGACGCGGTTGCTGAAATGCTTCAGCTTTTCTTCGTCGGAATGGCGGCGAGTTGACACAAGCCTATTAGCCCCTTATGCCCCACTTCGCTTTCGCGGCGCAACGTCCATTCCAACCCACTGCTTCGGCAAAACGGCCTCGAATAGTTTTTCCTTCTCATTCCACGTGACGGGCACACTGATCGGTCTGCTCGCTCCCCACCGGATGTGATTCAGAAACGATTGAGCCGAGAATGACGCTCCCCGCTTTTCCTTTGGAAAACTGATCTTGTACGCGCTATCGTCCATCCTCGGCACCGGACGCAGTGCGATTTTGCAGGCACCTTCGTCCCAGAGGACATGAAAGAATCTTGCCCCGACGCGGCGTAGGATGTCACCAGCGTCAGCATTCAAGGGAAGCCGAACGCCGGAAACCGTGAGTGCAGGAGAACCGATCTTCAAGGATTTATTTTCGAAAAGTACGTACGACATGATGGCTCATACAAGACAACACAAAGGACGACACGTCAACAATCTGCATCAGGGTGAATGCTTCGCGTGCTCGGCCGAGGGAGCAAGTTTTGAAATCTCGGCTGGCGGAGATCCGCCGGAACTGAACAACTGAAGTCGCGTGTACCTGCTGGACTGAATAGCCCAGCTATTTCAGAAACGCGAGACTACCGGAACGGTGTCAGGTGTCTGCGTTCAGGTCACTACAGGGGATTCAAAGGCCTTGTTTCGCTGCCCACGCGGAGGGCTTTCGTGACCACCTGATCGGGCGGCAACGACAGCAGGTGGGGCCGGATGGCAATCAGCACGCTCTCGCTCTCTTTGTCGCTTCGTGTTCGTGCGGAACAGGTTGCCGAGCAGCGGGATGTTGGCGAGCCCCCAGAATCCGCTCGCGGGTCTTCGCGGTCGATGGATTCATCAAGCCGGCGACGACCGCCCATTCGCCGTCCAGCAGCCGAACCTGCGTGTTGAGCTGGCGGCGGCCGATGATGGGGATATTGTTCACGGAGCTTCCCGCCAGCAGCTCGAAAGTTGGTCTCGATGGCCAGCGTGACGCCGTCGACTCCGTGAATGCGGGGCGTAACCTTCACTTCGAGCCCCAGGTTCTCAAACGTGAAGGAGGGCGGCGGGGCGTAGACGTTTCCCTGTCTGTCCGGCCGCCACCTGCCCCGCGTATTGCTGGGTGATGACGGGATATTTTTCGCCAACGTGAAATGTGGCGGGCTGGCCGTCGACGGAGCGCACCTGGGCGCGGTAGAGATTGCGCGCGGTCGAGATGGTCTGGTTGAACATCGCCTGCACTTGGGCGACGCCGAGCCCGATCAGCGTCTTGCCGCCGCCGAAACTCAGCAGCGCCGTCACGCCCGAAGGGAAGGTCACCACGTTGTTCATGATCTGCCCGAGATAGATCGCGGCGAACTGATTGGTGACATTGAAGCCGTAATTGATGATGTCGCTGTCGGAAACATCGAGAAACTCGACTTCGAGCATGACTTCCGGCCGCCAGGAAAAAAGCTGCTGCAGGAGCGCCTGCGCGGGCAGAGCGCGCGAGATGCGGTCGCGAATGACGATCGTCACCTGGGGTGGTCCCAGGCGATCTTGTCGACGTTGGTGGCCTGTTTGACGGCCTGCGCGATTTCGGTCAGTTCCTGCGTGGTCAGCGCCTTGCGGGAATCGGCACCGACACCGAGCATGGTCTGCTCCAGATCGTTGCGCTTCTGCGGGGTGTCCTGGGCCACCATGAACAGGGAAGAGGAGAGCGGAACCACGAACGAGCTGGTGATCGCTTCCAGATCGTGCAGCGCTTCGCGGTAGTCGACGCCCGAAATACGGAAGCGGAGCTGCGGGCCTGCCGGCGGGATAATCGCCATCGTAAACGGTCTCGAGCCCGAAGCGCTGCGCGACCTGGTCGAACAGCGTTCTCGGGTTGCCGGTCAGGTCGAAATCCTGCGGGCCGGGCTTGGCTTTCAGGGTGGGCGGCGGCAGCGGCTCGCGCGAGCGCGGCGAACTCAGCGCGCGGTGATGCTGTCGAAAACATCTTCGGGGGCGAAAGCGGGCGGGATCGCGGGCGTGATTCGCGTCCGTATCCGGCGTGGACTCAGCCGGCGCTTCGGGGACCACAGGCGGCGATTGGGAAGCCGCGCGCGCCTGCAGCGCCTGCATTTGCGCCTTCAACTTCTTGTTTTTCGGCTGTAGCGCAGCGGCTTCGGAATAAAGAAGATAGGCATCCGCCGGCATGGCCGGATCGGGCGGCTTTCCTGGCCTTTTTGGCCAGCGCCGCGGCCTGTTCTTTGGGGGAATCCTCCTGCCCGCCGGAACCGAAACAGACGCCCGCGAGCGCAGCAGGATACCGGCGAACGACACTCGCGCCTCGCGGAGACGCTTCAAAACGGTTGACGCCGCCGGCCTGCGGGGCGTGCAGACGACGTTGGCACAATAGGTGAGCGTGATGACAGCGAGTTGATGACACGACCCGTTCCAGCTGGCGATGCCGCTGGCGCTGCTGGTGGGGACGGTTCTGGCCGGGTCTGATGGTGCGCAGGGTCCTGTTCCGCGTGGTGCGGGAATGGGCGCGCGAACACGGAGAGCCACCTCGACTGTCCTGATCACGGAAAGCCTGCGCGGCCCGATCGTCCTGTGGTCGCTGATGCTGGGCTTCCATCTGGCGACGCAGAACTCCGAGATTCCGCGGCAATATCTGCACTACGTCCCGAACGACGCTCCAGGCGCTCTGGATTCTGTCGCTCACGATCGCGATGAGCCGCCTGGCCGGAAACATCGGTGCGCTTCTACGGCGGCCGCGTGGCCGGCGCGCAGAGCGGTGACCAGCCTGACGCAGAAACTGGCGCAGATGGTGGTCGTCGCGGCTGGGGCTGGTCTGGCTCCTGAAAGTGGTTTTCGACCTCAGCCTGACGCCGATCCTGACCACTCTCGGCGTGGGCGGCATCGCGGTCGCGCTGGCGCTGCAGGACACGCTTTCGAATCTCTTCGCCGGGTTTTACGTTTCCATTTCCGGCTGGTGCGCATCGGCGACTACATCAAGCTGAACACCGGCGAAGAGGGCTACGTCACCGATATCAACTGGCGCTGCACGACGATGCGGGGCATCACGCAACAACCTGGTGGTGATTCCCAACAACAAGCTGGGGCAGGCGATTTATCACGAACTACTCATCTGCCGGAGCCGGCGCATGGCGATGTCGGTCACGTTCGGCGTGGGATACGAGTCGGACATCGATCGCGTGGAGGCGATACTGCTCGATGAGGTCACAGCGTCGGCGCGGACAGATCAGCGGGACTGCTGGCGGAGCCCGCGCCGTACGTCCGGTTCACCCCGGTCCCGGGCGACTGGTCGCTCGGGTTTCAGGTGAACTTCAGCGTGGCGAGTTTCGCCGACCAGTATCTGGCGCAGAGCGAGCTGCGGAAGCGAATCTTCAAACGGCTGCAAAAGGAAGGGATTTCGATGCCGTTCCCGACACGGACGGTGTTTCTCGAACAGAAGAGTCAGGCTTGAAAGACACCGGCTCCGGAACTTGCTGAAGGCGCTCTCGGAGGCCGCGCCGGGGCGCGCGCTGGATCTCGCCTGCGGATCGGGCCGGCATGCGCGCTGGCTGGCGGACCGCGGCTGGGAGGTGACGGCGGTCGATCTTGAACGCGCTGAGATTCCGGGCGCGCAGTTGCATCCGCGGCCGATCTGGAACGCCACGAATACCGCGATCGAGCCCGATATGTGGGATCTCGATCGTGTGCTGGCTTTACTGGCAGCCGGATCTGTTGCCGGAGATCGCGCGCGGCGTTCGCGAGGGCGGGATCGTGGCGCTGGCAGGGAAGACGATCCGGGCGGTTCGCTACTTCGCTGGCGCAGTTATCGGGAGGCGTTCGGCGAGTGGGCGGAGATCGCCTCAGGCGAGAACGAGGTCGCGGGCTTTCTTCATCGCAATGCGCCTCGAAGAACCCATCGACTAAATCGAGGATCTGTTTCGCTTCTTTCGCCTGGTAGATCGAGACGCGCAGAGCTCGCGCCGCCGCGAATGCCGTGCGTGAAATAAGTCGCGAACTGCTTCATCTTCCCGACCGAATCGTCTTCGGCGCGGGCGAGCAGCATTGCGTAATACGTCCGCATCATTTCGTAGCGGTCGCGCTGGGTGGGCTGATCGTAGCGGCCGGTGGCCAGATACTGCTCGATCTGGCGGAAAATCCAAGGGTTCGACGAAGCGGTGCGGCCGATCATCACGGCGTCGCAGCCGGTTTCCTCCACCATGCGGACCGCGTCTTCCGGCGTGAGGATGTCGCCGTTGCCGATGACCGGGATTTTCACCGCGGCCTTGATGGCGGCGATGCGGGACCAGTCGGCGCGGCCGGCGTAGCCCTGTTCGCGCGTGCGCGGATGAAGCGCGACGGCCTGCAGACCGCAGTCTTCGGCGATGCGCGCCATTTCGACCATGACGAGTTCGTGATCGCTCCAGCCCGCGCGGAACTTGCAGGTGAACGGGATCGTGATCGCCTTGCGGACCGTTCGCAGCAGCGTTTCGACCAGCGGAAGATCGCGCAGCAGGCCGGACCCGCCATTGCATTTCACGACTTTGTTCACAGGACAGCCGAAGTTGATGTCGAGGATGTCGAAGCCGAGATCCTGGCAGACCTTCGCGGCGGTGGCCATGGTTTCGGGATCGGAGCCGAAGAGCTGGGCGGAAATCGGATGCTCCTGCGGCTCGAAGGCCAGATAGCGCTGGAGCGTGCGGTTGGGCTTCTTCGATTATCCGCGCGCAGGGAAGCGCTTACGCCGTGGGAGCTGGTAAATTCGGTCATAATAAGACCACAGCCGCCGAGATTGCGGATAAAGCGCCGGAAAACCGTGTCGGTGACGCCTGCCATGGGGGCCAGCACGGTCGCGGGCGCGATCGTGACGTTTCCGATGGTGAGGTTTCGCGGGAAACTCACAAGTATAGTTTAGCGTCGAGATATTGGAATGAAGCCGCTGCACGTCGGTCTGCTGATCGTGGGGGCTGCCCTGGCCGGGGGGTTGGCGGTGAAAATGACCGAAGCTGCAGCCGATTCCGGTTGCGGCGATTGAAGCGATTCATGTGGTTCAGGAACCCGCTCCGCCAGCGGTCGCTCCCCCGGTTCCGGATACGGCTCCGGTCAACGCGACGGCCCCTCCTGTCAACGTGGCTCCAGCGAAAACGGCTCCGGCGAAAACGGCGTACCAGAAGCCATCGCCGATGCCTAGCCGGATTGCGCCCGCTCCCGCGCCGGTCTTACGTTGAGCCCTGGAAACCGGTCATTCGAAAAAACAAACCCATTTTGATGGCAAAGGCGGCGCCCGCGCCGGCTACATCCGCGCCGCCGCCTCCTCCTTCTCTGCCGCAACCGGCCCCCTATGAAGCTCCGGCAACTCCGGAACTGCCAGCGACGCCGGCGGCGGAGCCGCAGCCGGCCCCGCGGCGGCAGGTCACGCTTCCCTCGGGGATGACGATCCCGGTCCGGCTGACCGAATCGCTCTCGAGCGACCGAAAGCTGGCTGGCGACACGTTCGACGCATCGCTTGCGGAGCCGCTGGTGGTCGAGGGGCTGGTGATCGCGGAACGCGGCGCGCGGGCCAGCGGTCGCGTGGTCGGCACGCAGAGGGCGGGGCGCGTGGGTGGCACGTACTCCTCACTGGAACTGGAACTCACCAGCGTGGTGACTTCGGACGGGCAGAGACGTCGAGCTCTCCACCGATCCCTGGACGAAGCGGGGCGACGGCTCCGTTCGGCGGCTCCGGCACGGGGGGAAGACCGGCGAACGTTCCCTCGCAAACGCTCATCCAGTTTCGCCTGGCATCGGGCGTGACGGTTAAAGAACGGCAGCTGTAACGCGCGCCCCTCAGTTGCCGGGATAACGCAGCACCGTAAAGTTGGTGAGCGTTACGCTGTCGGCTCCGACGGCGGCCATCGCCGCCTGGAACGTTACTTCGAGACCGGCCTGCAGCGGAGCATTCACCAGCGCGGGCAGGAACGGCAGTACGGTTCCCCAACTCTCGACGCTCAGGTGCGCCCCGGTTGCGGTGACCGCGGCCTCGGCCTGGCCGGCTATGGCGGCATCCGGCGGGGATGCCGTGCGCGCGAGAATCGTGGTGTTGCCCCAGTCGATCTGAAGACTGAAGCCGGATGTGGTTCCGGTATGGGCGAAGGTAAAACGGACCTCGATGCGGTCCCCGGCGTTCAGGCCGGCCGCGGGAATGTCGCAGCCGCCGAGGCTCGTCCAAGAGATGGAGGAGCTGGTGGTTCCGGCCGCGCTGCAGATCACCTGCGCCGCGACGGTATGGATCGGCAGCGAAGTGCCCCCGGTGTTGAAACCGCTGAGATCGCCCGACGCCGAGGTGTCGACGCGATAGGAAGCGGTGAGGGTATCGCCTGGCTGCGGCGTGGCTCCCGTGACGAAAGTAATCGTCTGCCCCGAGATCGTGTAGTCGAAATTCGGCGTCAGATACAGGCCGTTGCGGAACAGGAGCATGCTCAACCCGATCGGCGTGTAGGCGAGCGTAAGGGTGTTGTTGACGCCATTGACGGTGCCGCCGGGCGTTTCCGCGTCCGAGAAGGTATCGCCGGGGCAGGGACCGGTTGTGCCATCCACGAACACGCAACTACCCGGGTCGCCGACAGCCGTCACGAGGTTGCCGTTGTCATCGACGACGGCGACGGCGTTGGTGCCGAATCCGACGTCCTTGAGCGGCCGCTGGGAGAGATCCGCCAGCAGCCCGATGATGGCCGATTCGGGGAAGGTGGTCTGATTGCCGGTGGTTCCACCGCCGCCCCCGGTGGTGGTGGAGGAACCGGTGCGCACCTGGCTCACCGTGAGAGGCACTGCGCTGACCGGAACCGTCCAGGTTTCGGTGAACTGCTGATAGCCCGCGCTCTGATAATTCACCGTATAAATGTTTGCCGGCGGCGTAGCTGTCGCGTTGGGCACAAGCTGCACCAGCAGGTTGCCGTTCAATACCTGAACGGTCTTACTTTGCTGCACGACCGTTCCGAGGTTGGTTGCATCGAATGTTACCCAGCTGATCGTCAGGGTGCCGTTGAAGCGCGTGCCATCGGCTACGAACAGCGTGTCCTGAATCGTGGTCAATCCCGTCGTTTGGCTCCATGCCAGCCCGCAGAATGCAGCCAGCAGAAGTAGTTTTCGGCCCAATGCCATCTTTATTCTCCAGTAAGGTTCGACTGTTTCTTACTGGCCCATCAATAGCATCGGGAGCCGCAAAATAGAGTTTTCAGCGCGAATAGTAAGGCTCGTAACCGGCTGTAAACAGGAGGCTTGTAAATATTTAAGACTTTTGTGACCGGCGTTTTCCGCGCCAGTAAAGAAAGGCTCCGAGGCCATTCAGGGTGCAGACTGCCGCTACCACTTTGATCGCGAACAGCAGCGGGCTGGCGACTTCGCCCAGCGGCACGATTTCGAAGAAAAACGCGATCAGTGCGACCAGGAATGCGGCGCCCGCGCCAATGCGAATGCCGATACCCGCGGGGACGCCGAAGAGAATTACCGAAAACAGGAGCATGTACGTGATGCAGAGCCCTCCAAAGCCCGCGCCTACGCTCACCTGGACGGCTTCCTGATTGCCGGCGCCGAGCAGACTCAGCACACCCAGCGCAAACATGATGGCCGTCACCGCGCCGATCGCTTTGGAAGGAGTGCGGAACCTCGGGTGCAGCTCACTCCACCAGCGCGGGAGCAGCCGATCCCAGCCCGCCACCATGGGCAGACGCGCCACCACGCCCGTGGTGATCACCATGGACGCGGTATAGGAAACGGTAAAGGCGCCGGTGACGATCAGGGTCAGCACTCGGCCGAGGCCCGAAACGCCGAAGCCGGCCTGCATCGTCTGAGGCACGGCCGCGGCCAGATCCACCCGGCCCGGGGGAACGTAAGCCAAGACGGCGCTGGTGCCGAGAATATACATCACGGCGATCAAAGGGGCGGCGATGAGCACGGAACGCGCGACATCGTTTTCGGGTTTACGGCACTCTTCGGAGAAGACGGCGGAGCTGTCGAAACCGCTGAGGGCCGACACCGACATTTTGGTGAAAACGTTCAGCGTGACGATGGAGAAGGTGGGCAAGGCAAAGGAAAAGGAGTTGTGGGCGCACGGCAGCCCGATCAGCCATGCTCTGGCGAGAAGGAAGAGCAGCGTCAGGAAGGTCGCGATGGTGGTGACGGCTCCCGCATCGCTCCACCATTTGGCGAGCCGCAAGCCGCGGGCATTGAAGTACCAGGTGATCAGGCAGGCGATGGCGGTGAGGGTGAGGGGCAGCAGCTTGCTGGACAACATCCAGGCACCCCCGGGCCCGGCGGCATAGGCGAATCCGTTGGCAAAGAACGAGCCGACGACGGCGAACGCGGAGAGCGCGTAGACGGTGAAATTCCACCCGGCCATGTATCCGGCGAAGGGCGAGATTCCGGCTTTGACCCATTGATATACCCCGCCTTCCAACGGCATGGCGCGGCTCAGTTTCATCACCACCGCCGCGAGGGGAAGGTAGAAGAAGACGATGGCCAGGAACCAGAGCGCGATCTGGGAGGGGCCCTGCTTGGCGGCGAAACCGGTCCAGCCGAGCCATACGATGAGGGTGACCTGCATGGGGACGAGGTCCCTTAGCTTCAGTTCACGCCTGAGGCCGTGATTGGTGGTTTCCACGATTGGTTTACTGTAGCAATGGGGGCGGTTCGCTATGCGATGTCGTCGGCAGCGACAGCGGAAGCCCGACCGTTCGGGATTGACCCGGAACTCCTGAAGGCCAGCTGAGGAAGTGAGCCGGGTCAGGCGGAGAGAGGTTCCCAGACGCGCTGCAGGTCGAGCGCAAAGCCGGCGACCGGACCTTCGCCCAGGATGCGTGAGGAATTCTCGAGAACGTCCGGCGCTTCCATGGGCCGGTAAATCTCAATCGCGCGCCGTTCCGGATCGATCAGCCACGCCAGCGCGGCGCCGTTTTCAATCCACTCCCGCATCTTCGCCTGCAGAACCGGAAGCCGGTCGGAATGCGAGCGCAATTCAATGACGAAATCGGGAGTGAGATGCCAGTAGCGCTCGACCTGATCCGGATCGAGAGCCGCGATCCGCGCGCGGGAAGTCCAGGCCGCGTCCGGCGAACGCCTGGCGCCATTCGGAAGAACAAAGCCGGTAGATGAATCGCTGACGACGCCGGACTCGCTCTGCCTGGCCCAGTCACGAAGCTGGCCGAGAATCTCACCGTTCCTGACCCCGGTGAGTGTGTAGTTCGGTGGCATGACAATGAGATCTCCCGTTGCGGTCGTCTCAAAGAACAGGTCAGGATGTTCTGAGCAGAACGCGGCGAACTCCTCGTCCGTCATGGGCGGAGCGGTCAGGATCGCCGGGAGGAACGATTCTTCTATGGTCAACGCCACAACCTGATTGTAGCGATGGCGGATGGAAGCGGCAAACCGGTGTTTCCGTTTGGCGTGATAGCCTGATCAGAGACCATGCCTGTAGCTGAAGGGGAAAGGCTCGGGCCTTATCAGATCGTTTCGCGGATCGGCGCGGGCCGACGCTGGCGGATCGCATTAAAGAAGGACCGATTCCACTGGATGAGGCGCTCGGCATTGCACGCCAGATTGCCGACGCTCTCGAAGCCGCGCACGAGGAGAACATCGTGCATCGCGATCTACAGCCGGGCAACATCAAAATCCGGCCGGATGGCTCGGTCAAGGTTCTCGATTTCGGCCGATATCCGGTCGTTCGGCGTGGTGCTCTCCGAGATGCTGACCGGCAAGCGGCTGTTCGAAGGCGAAGACCTGACCGAGACGCTTGCGTCGGTGGTGAAAAGCGAGCCCGATCTCGCGCCGCTTCCGCGCAAAGTGCTGCGACTGCCGGCGAGGTGCCTGGAGAAAGATCCCAGGAAACGCCTGCGGGACATCGGGGATGCGTGGGAGCTACCAGATCAGTAGCGCAGATTTCGACGGGAGGCTGCGTTAGCCCGACATGGAACCGCAACGGAAAGGAGCTGTTGTATGTGGTCCTCGACGGAACAGGCGGCGCCACGGTCATGTCGGTAGACGTCAGCAAGTCTCCGCGCCTGCCGGGCACGCCAAACCTCTGTTCAAGCCCCAGGGTTGGACTTCACCCCGGTCCGACGCGGCTCTCTGGGATGCCAGCGCAGACGGTCAGCAGTTCGTGTTTGCGGGCCCGCCGGGGCCTCCTCGCCTGAACCGTTTACCGTAGTTCTGAACTGGCCGGCCATGCTGAAGAAGTGACGCGGCCGCAGTCTGGCCGATACTGCTCCTGGCGGGCTCCTGAAAGACGCCTGAATTGGGCATGGAGAGATCACAGACTAAAGTCTGGGCCACCTCTAATGAGAGCTCGTGCCACAGGCTTTAGTCTGTGAATGGTTTTTCAGCAGTCTGCTTGGAGCCTACTTTCGGGATGCGACGATGCGCAACGGCGGGAGTTCCCGGAACTCGTTCCGCGTGAAGCCCGCGTTGCGAAACGCTGAACGCGGCGTCACGCGCCGGAGAAACGCGATCCTCATTGCGGATCTGCTCGATCGTGATCACCATGCCGGCCGGCGCCAGCGCCGCATGAACCCTCCGCAACCGCTTCTCGTTGGTGGCGGCGTCCAGATGATGCAGGAATGCGGGGATCAGCACGATGTCGTAATCCGATCCGAGCTCCACCTCGAAAGCGCTGGCGCGGCCCTTCAGCAATAGTCAGCAGGCCAGCAGCGCCTCGCCCCGATTGATCTCCGCTAACGACGAAGCGCTTACAAATCCGAACGGCCGTCTGGTCGCATCCCATGGAATTGTCTCCCGCAGCAAATTGCAGATAGTGCCTGTGATACCGGCCACTCGTCAACTATCCAGGAGCGGCTGAAACCGGATGCATTCAATTCTTCGGATTGGCGTTGTCCGTCGCGGACGGCACAAACGCGCGGAGCTTCGGGTGACGGCCCCTTGTGGCGTCAATCAGCGCGTAATATTTTTCTTTGGGTTCGCCGGTCCAGCCATTGATCCCGTGGCTCGGCAACCATCTGAGATGAAGGTAGCCCGCGCCGACCATTGCGACGCCGATCAACGCCCATCCCACCCAACGCATCCCGAAAGACGAAAATCCGGCGCTCAATCCGGTAAACAAGGCAACTTTCAGCAGTCGCCGCCATTTTGCCTTATGTTCCTCGAAATGCCCGAAGAGGATATTGCCAGCCGCAAGAAAGGTCGTCATGACCGCGACGTCAAACCATGGTGTATCCGTGGTCCACATACAGTCAGTATCGATCAGCAGGCATCGATCTTTACCAGACCTTACACGCCTTCTCCCGCACCATCGGCTGGCCGAGCTTGCAGGAGAACGCCGTCTGAAATTCCGGCATATTCGACACCACTCCATTGATGCGGTATTCATTGGGCGAATGCGGGTCGGTGATGGCATTGGCACGCAGATTTTCCGGGCGCTCGTTGCCGCAGGCCCATTGCGCCATACCGATGAAGAAGCGCTGATCGGGCGTAAATCCGTCGATTGGCGGCAGCGCCTTGCCTTTGTTCGCCGCCTTCCACGCGATGTATGCGAGCAGCGTGCCGCCGAGGTCGGCCACGTCTTCGCCCACGGTGAGCTTGCCGTTGATCTTGATGTCGTCGACCACGGTGAACTGCGAGTATTCGTCGAGACGCAATCGGCCCGCTTGCTGGAATTCGGCGGCGTCGGTCTTCGTCCACCAGTCGTGCAGATTGCCTTTGGCGTCGAACTGGCGGCCTTCGTCGTCGAAGCCATGCGTGAGCTCGTGACCGATGGTGGCGCCGGTGTTGCCGTAGTTGGGCGCGTCATCCATCTTCGGATCGAACAGCGGCGGCTGCAGGACGCCGGCGGGGAAGTTGATGTCGTTCATCTGCGGATCGTAGTAAGCGTTCACGGTGGGCGGCGAGATGCCCCACTCCGTGCGGTCGACCGGCTTGCCGATTTTGTCGAGATCGCGGCGGGATTCGAAGGCTACCGCGCGATCGACATCGCCGAGGAAGTCGCCGGGCGTGATATCGACCGAACTGTAGTCGCGCCACTTATCCGGATAGCCGATTTTGTTGACGACCCGTGAAGCTTGAGCAGAGCCTGCTGCTTCGTGGCAGGGCTCATCCATGGCAAGAGCATCGATTTCGGTTTCCATGGCGGCTTCGATTTCCTTCGTCATGGCGACGGTGCGGGCTTTGGTTTCCGGCGTGAAGGTCTTCTCGACGAATACCTGGCCGAGAGCTTCTCCGAGCGTGTGATCGACCAGCTGGACGCAACGCTTCCAGCGCGGCTGCATGGCAGGCACGCCGCGCAGGTATTTGCTGAAGAAATCGAAATCGGCCTCGACGAAGGAGTCCGAGAGAAAGCGCGCTTTGGCGTGAATGACGTGCCAGCGCAGGTAGGTTTTCAGATCGACGAGTGAGCTGGTCTTTAAGCTGAGTTTCGAGGGCGCGATAGAACGCGGGCTGGGTCACGTTGATCTCGCGCGGTGGGCGGCATGCGGAGCGCGGTGAAGTAAGCGTCCCAGTGGAAAGAGGGCGTCAATGCCTGCAGCTCGAGCGCGCGACATCTTATGGAAGAGCTTGTAGGGATCGCGCTCCTCGACCCGCGTGAGCATGGAGCTTGGCGAGCGCCGTCTCGATGCGCATGACGGTGGCGGCGCTGGCCGCGGCGGCGGTTCGGGGAATCGCCCAGAAGCTCGAACATGTGCGCTACATGGGCCACGTATTTCTGGCGGATTTCGACGGATTTCGCGTCGGTCTTCGTGTAGTAGTCGCGATCGGGAAGGCCGAGGCCGCCGGCGTCGGCGAACGCAATCATCGAGGAAGAGTTGGCGTAATCCTGATTGGAGCCGAAGGAAAACAGCATGCTCGTGGTGTAGAGCGTGAGGTGTTGCGCGGCGAGAAAGGCCGGAAGGTCGTTCAGGGATTTCGAGGTCGTCGATCTGCTTCAGGATGGTCGTCAACCGGCGTGGCGCCGGCTTTTTCGACGGCAGCTTCATCCATGCAGGCGTGGAAGAGATCGCCGATCTTCTGCTGGTTGGGGGTGCGCGGTGGCGGCCGGTATTGCCGGCCTGCAGGAGCAGCCCCCACAGAAAGAGCTGATTTTCGTAGGTCAGCTTGCTGTAGACATCCCAGCGGGCCTGATCGGCGGGGATGGGATTATCTTTGATCCAGGTGCCGCACGAGTACTGGTAGAAGTTGTCGCAGGGCTGGACGGAGCGGTCCATCGCCTGGAGGTCGAGGCCGGGAGTATAGGGCAGGGAAGTGAGCGGTTGCTGGGCGTAGAGCCGGGAGATTGAAACGAGGAGGAGGGCCGAGAGCAGGCGCATGATCCGGTTGTAGCATGCGCAGGGGCGCTCAGCGTAGTAAAATCAGCCAACTGGCATGGCGGATTCCGCTTACGTTCCGGGGCTGGCAATTCGGGATTCCGAGGTGGTTCGGGAATCCGCTCGACACTCCGCGATGGTGCGGATCACGCACTGGATCAATACGCTCAGCTTCGCTGGCCTGCTGGTGAGCGGTGTGGCCATCATCCTCGCGCACCCGCGTTTTTACTGGGGCGAAGCGGGGGCGGTTGGGGCGCCGTCGCTGTTCGATCTGCCGCTGCCGTTCGTGCTGGTGGGCCAGACGGGATGGGGGCGTTATCTGCATTTCTTATCGGCATGGATCTTCGTTCTCAACGGACTGCTCTATGTGAGTTCCGGAATTTTTTCCAGACACTTTCGCAGGGAGTCAACTTCTTATGAGACGCCGCAGCGGTTGACTTATCTGGTGGTTGTTTTTGTGTTGGCGCCTTTGATCGTGTGGACGGGACTTGCGATGTCGCCCGCGCTCACGTCGGTCTTCCCTGGAATCGTCACGGTGTTCGGGGGCCAGCAATCGGCTCGTACGATTCATTTCTTCGCGTCCTGTCTGCTGGTTCTGTTTCTTGTTGTCCACATCACAATGGTTTGCCGTGCCGGTTTCACGAAGCACTTGCGGGGCATGATTACAGGAAGAGGGACGCCATGAGTGAACTGCCCAACCGCCGTGGGCTGATCAAGGCCGGTTTTGCGACCGCAGCCGGGCTATCCGGGCTGGCTGTCGCCGCGCGCATCGCCGACCGCTATGGCCTGATTCCGCCCGATCATGGCGGAATCTACGGCATCGGCGAGACTCTTACTTACGGCGCGCAGCGGCTCCTGATGGCCAACCATTCGCTCGCGCGCGAATTCAATCGAAGTGAAATATCGAAGGCGATTCCAGTGAGTGGAGATCCTCCGGAAAACGAGGCCTACCATCGCCTCCTGGCGGGCGGTTTCGCGCAGTGGCGATTGAACATCTCGGGAATGGTCGCTCGCCCCCTTTCTTTTTCACTTTCCGGGCTGAAGGCTCTGCCGTCGCGCACACAGATCACACATCAAGCGTGCGAAGAGGGCTGGTCATTCATTGCCGAATGGACCGGCGTTCCCGTTTCTCATGTGTTGAATCTGGCGGGAGTTCTTCCGCGGGCCAAATACGTGGTCTTCTTTCCCTTCGACACATCCTGGGAAAGCATCGATATGCAGGACGCGCTGCATCCGCAAACCTTGCTTGCCTACGCCGTGAACGGGAAGGAGCTTCCGACTCCGCATGGCGCTCCGGTGCGCCTTCGTGTGGCCCGTCAGCTGGGTTATAAGAGCGTCAAGTACCTCTCTTACATAATCGTGACCGATACGCTGAAGAATATCGGTAAGGGACTGGGCTCTTCTTCTCCGGAAGTGGGCTATTCGTGGTACGCGGGCATATAAGGCGCTTCGCCGGCTTCCTGGCGGTCGTTTCTTCCGCACCGGGCCAGTGGACGATCGAAGAATCTCATTCGACCGCCAGTCTGCGTGGCATCCACAACGCCGGTTCGGGCATCGCATGGGCCAGCGGCACACAGGGAACCGTTCTGCGTACCACGGACGATGGCAAGACGTGGCAGCGATGCGCGATCCCGCCCAACGCCGCGGATCTCGATTTCCGGGGTGTTCAGGCTTTCGACGGGAACACTGCGTTCGTGATGTCCAGCGGCAAAGGTGACCTCTCGCGCATTTATAAAACAACCGATGGCTGCCAGAACTGGACGCTGGCGTTTACGAATCCGGATGCCGAAGGATTTTTCGACGCCATCAAAGTGAGTCCTTCGGGCGGGGTTATCGTTGGCGACCCGGTCGAGGGACGATTTGCCGTGTTCGCCTCGATCGGAGGGTCGGTGGAGTGGAAGCGGTTGATCAGCAGGGACGTTCCCGCCGCGTTGGCCGGTGAGGGCCTTTTCGCGGCGAGCAATTCTTCCATGGTTGCCGACGGACCACATCCGCGGGCTTTTGTTACAGGCGGCCGATCGGGCGCCGCGCTGATCTCAATCGGCGCACAGGGCGGTGCGCGCACGAAGCTGCCGTTGGCGGCGTCGGACAGTGGCGGCGGATTTTCCATGACGGTTCGCGGTTCGCGGGATTCGATGATCGTCGGTGGGGATTACAATCAGCCTGACGAATCCCGCGGGACAGCCGTGTTTGTGCATGGTGGAGCGGTAACGATTCCGAGCATCCCTCCGCATGGCTACCGTTCGGCCGTGGCCTGGGACGCGCCTGCGAAGACATGGATCGCGGTCGGGCCGAACGGCACGGATGTATCGAGCGATGACGGAAAAACATGGCGCGCTCTGCATCCGGGAAAGGACGATGCGCCCGATGCCGATAAGAACTGGAATGCGCTTTCGTTGCCGTATGCGGTCGGTACAAACGGCCGTATCGGCAGGTTAACGGCCCGACGCAAGGGCTTTTAAATAGCGATAGTAGAACTCGACGCCATCGTAGAAGGCGCTCACCCGCACCCGTTCGTCTTTCCCGTGAGCGCGGATATCGTCCTGATCGATCGCGACGCCGTTGACTCCGTAGCTCGGCATGCCCGCGGCGATGGTGTAAATGCTGTCCGACGCCCCGGTTTCCATATCGGGGATCACCGGCGCTCCCGGCCACATCTCAGCGGCTACGCGTTCGAGCGGCCGCAATACTTCGGGCTTCGGCAGCACGGCGGGGAACGCTCTTTTGTCGGGCGCGGTTGCCGCTGTCTCCCCGGCGTCGGTCACGTATTGAACTGTAACTTTTGGATCGGCGAAGATGCGGACGAGAGTCTGGCGAATCTCTTCGGATGCGTGTCCGGGCAGAATCCGGCAGTTCACATTGGCTTCGGCCAACTGCGGCAGGGCGTTGTTGGCATGGCCGGCGTTAAGCCTCGTGGCGACGCAGGTGGTGCGCAGGGTGGAGTTGAAGCGCGGGTCCCGCGAGAGACGCTCCAACGCAGCGGCGTCGGGAGGCGTGCGAAGGATCGCGTTCATATCGGACTTCATCTGCCCGCTTTCGAGAGCCGCACGCCGTTCGAACCAGGCCCGCGTGACCCCGTTCAATTCCACCGGGAAGGGCGTTCGTTCGAGGCGCGACAATGCATCGGTGACATGATAGATCGCGTTGTCGGGCGTTGGCAGGGAACTGTGGCCACTGGGATTCGTGGCCGTGAGCCGGAAATCGGCGTAGAGCTTTTCGCTCGCCTCGATATCGACATTCAGCGGCTTGCCTTTCACAGTGGTCACGCCGCCTGCGTCCGCATTGAGCACGAACTCCGCGCCGATCAGATCGCGGTGATTCTTCAACAGCCAGTCGACGCCGTTCGATTTTCCGCCTTCTTCATCGGCGGTGAGCGCGAGGATGATGTCGCGGTCCGGCTGCCAGCCTTCCCGCTGGAAGCGGATGAAGGTGGCGATCAGAATAGCGTCGTCGACCTTCATGTCCTGCGTGCCGCGGCCGTAGAAGTAACCATCTTTCTCGACGAACTGGAACGGGTCGGTGGTCCAGTCCGCGCGGCGGGCCTCGACGACGTCGAGATGGCCGATGATGAGCACGGGCTTGTGCGCGGCGGGTTGGGGGCCGCGGAGCCGCGCCACCAGGTTGCCTTTGCGGCCGTTGGATCCGGAAACGCCCGGGCCGAGCACCTGGACATCGGCTGATGCGAATCCCGCGCCGGTGAGCCGTTTAGCCATCGCCTGGGCCGCGATCGTGGTGTTTCCCACCGAGTCAGTGGTGTTGATCTCGATCAACTCGCGGAAGATGTCCCGGGAGAGGTTGCGCGTCGCTTCGTCGAGCGGCGCGCCGGCCAGAAGTCCGACCGATGCCAGGAGCCCAACGAGCGCTCGCACCGAATCAGCGCGAACCATACAAGCCATGCTCGCGAATATAGCGCAGGACAGGCTCCGGAACGGGCACCGCGGAATCACCCTGCGAGAGCTGCGTTCGAATGTCAGACGACGATTCGGGAAACTGCAGTCCGGTCAATTCGTGCACGACGGCTTTGGGCGGCGTTTCCCAACCCGCCCCCGGGCGGGTAACGACTATGAATTCGACCGATGTCACCACATCGCGCCAGCGATACCAGGAGCGAATATCCTTGAATGCGTCGGCGCCGATCAGGAAACTCATGGGACCGATTCCCTGTTCCCTGAGTTTTCCGACCGTAAGAATTGTATAGCTGCGCGCAGAGCCTTCTTCAATGCGCGAAACTTCGAACCGGGGGTCGACGGCGCAGGCAAGTTGCGTCATGCGGACGCGGTCCTCATAGGGCGCGGCGGCTCCTTCGGGCTTGTGAGGAGGGTTGGCGGCGGGAATGAAAAGAATCTTCGCCAGACCGAAGCGGTCCGCCGCTGCCCGCGCGATCTCGATATGAGCGTTGTGAATCGGATCGAAAGTGCCTCCGAACAGCGCCGTGCCGCCCACGAAAATCAGCTTCTCTCGATCTTCACGGAATTGATTTTGACCTCTTTGTTGGGCCGGTCCTGCGAATTGCGCGGGACTTTCGAGATCTTCTCGACCACGTCATAGCCCTCCACCACTTCACCGAATACGGAATGCCGGTTATTGAGGTGGGGCGTGGGGGCGACGGTAATGAAGAACTGGCTGCCGTTGGTATTCGGCCCCGCGTTCGCCATCGAGAGGATGCCGGGCTTCGTGTGCTTGAGCGCGGGATGGAATTCATCCGCGAATTGATACCCGGGTCCGCCAGTGCCCGTGCCTTTGGGGCAGCCGCCCTGGATCATGAAGTTCGGAATCACGCGATGGAAGACGATGCCGTCGTAGAAGGGCTTGCCCGTCTTCTTGCCTTCGGCGAGATCGACGAAGTTCTGCACCGTCAGGGGCACATCGGCCTCGAAGAGCTTTACCTTGAAGCTACCTTCGGTCGTATCGAACAGCGCGTACATGTCATTTGCCATATTTTTCAATTCTATAGGCACCCTCTATAGCCGAACCCGCGAGGCACGGAGTCTCCGAAAACAGGCGTCCGAAAACAGGTGTAGAATCTACTCATGCGATTTCGCTCTTCCGCGTGGCAGAGGCCTGCAGCCTTGGGCGCGGTGTTTGCGGCGTGCCTGGCCCAGGCCGGCGGGCAGCAGGCGCAAAACACCGCTGAGATGACGACAAAAGATGCGCCGATCACTTTCAGCACGGCGGTCAATCTGGTGCTGGTGCCGGTGGTGGTGCGGGACGCGCAGGGCCATGCGGTGGGCAACCTGCAGAAAGACGACTTCCAGCTTTTCGACAAAGGCAAGGCGCAGATCATCACGAAGTTTTCGATCGATAAAGCCGAAGCACCGCCGGTTCTGCCGGACACGTCGACCGAAACCGACGCAGATGGAAATCTCCAGCCAAAACCGCCAGGCACGCCCGCCGGACAACCGATCGCCGCGCACTTCACCATGTGGCTTTTCGACGACATGCATCTTTCCTTCGGCGACCTGGCGCAGACCCGCGAGGCCGCGAAGAAGGTGTTGAAGGATTCCTTCGAGCCCGGCTCACGCGCGGCGGTTTACACGACTTCAGGCCATACAGAGCTGGATTTCACCGACGACCGGGACAAATTGGATGCAGCACTGAACCAAATCAAGCCGTGGCCGACCATACCCACGGAATCCAACGCGAAGGATTGTCCCGACATCAGCTTCTTCCAGGCCGACAGGATGATCAACGCGGGCGACCAGCAGGCGGCGATGGCGGCGCAGGCAGACTATCTGAACTGTCCGGAAGCCACGAGCGTGGTGGCCCAGGCCAACACTGCGCGCGCGGCTGGTCAGGCGAATGCGGGCAACGTTCAGTCGGCCATTGCCGAGCCCGTAAGAATGGCGGCCATCAGGGCGCTGTCCATCGGTTCTCAGGACACGCGGAACACTCTGCTGATCCTGAAGGCGCTGGTCCGGCGCATGTCGGCTATGCCGGGAAGCCGCACCATTGTGATGGTTTCGCCCGGATTCTACCTGATCGACGAGCACCGGCAAGACGAAATGGACATCATCAACGGCGCGATCCGCAATAGCGTCGTCATCAGTGCGCTCGACGCGCGCGGCCTGTACACTCCCACTTCCGTACCGAAGGCGGAAGAGTCTGCCACCATCCTCGATCCCGCCACGATGACCATCAAATCGAATTACGACCGCGAGGTCGCACTCGCCAATATGGATATCATGGCGGAGCTCTCGCGGGCTACCGCCGGAGCTTTTTTTCGCGACGATAACGACTTCGTCACGGGACTCAAACGCATTGCGGCGCAACCGGAATACATCTATGTTCTGGGATTCGCGCCGGTGAGTCTGAAGTTCGACGGCAGTTATCATGCGCTCAAGGTAACGTTGAAGAACGGCGCCAAACTCCAATTGCAGGCCCGCGAGGGGTATTTCGAACGCCACCGTCTGCAGAACGCCGCGGAGCAGGCGCAGGAAGAGCTGAAGGACGCTTTTTTCTCGCGCGATGTGATGAATACTCTGCCTATCGAGCTGCACACGCAGTTTTTCAAGACGGGCGATAACAGCGCCAGGATCTCCATTCTGGCGCGCGTCGATATCAGGCACCTTAAGTACAAGAAGGCCGATGGCCGGAATAACGATACGCTCACGGTGGTGGGCGGCGTGTTCGACCGGGACGGTAAGTACATCACCGGTACCCAGAAGACCATCAATCTGAAACTGAAGGACGAGACGATGGATACGATCCCCGAGGGGGGAATATCGGTCAAGTCGAACCTGGATGTGGCCAGCGGCAGTTATGTGGTGAGGCTGGTGGTAAGGGATTCCGAAGGGGAACTCATCTCGGCGCAGAACGGCGCGCTCGAAATTCCATGAAGCGAGGGACGTGATCGTGATTTCTGGACGTACAGCGACTTTGGGGACTATGCTGCTTGTTGCCGCCGGCCTTACGCCGGTCGAATCCCGGGCCCAGGCGCCTGTCGACTCCGGGGTCGTCATTCAAACCGAGAGCCGTCTCGTGCTGGTGGATGCGATCGTTACGGACAAGAAGGGCGAATACGTCCGCAACCTCACCGCGAAGAACTTCAAGGTATTCGAAGACAACAAGGAGCAGAACGTCAAGACGTTCTCCTTTGAATCCGGCGCCGCCAATGGGGCGAACTCCCAGCGGAGATTCATTGTTCTCTTTTTCGATACCTCGACGATGGATTTCGCGGCACAGTCGCAGGCCCGCCAGGCCGCGGGGAAGTTCATCGACGCCAACGCGGGACCGAACCGGATGATGGCGATCGTCAATTTCGGCGGCGCCATCCAGATTGCCCAGAACTTCACCGACGACGCGGAGCGGCTCAAGCGGGTCGTAAGCGGCGTCAAGATGGCCTCGGTGGCGCCCAACGGCGATTCGTCCATGCCCGACTCGCTCTCGAAGGCCGCGGCGAACTTCGGCGTTCAGGACATGCTGATGGCGCTGCGCAACCTGGCGAAGAACCTGAACACCGTTCCCGGGCGCAAGACTCTGATCCTTTTCGGCGGCGGATTTCCCCTGACGCCGGAGCGGATGTCCGAGATTACCGCGACCATCGACACGTGTAACAAGTCGAACGTGGCTGTTTATCCGATCGATGTGCGCGGGCTCATGGGCGGTGCGCCTCCGATCGCCGATCTGTACACACCCTTTTCCATCTTTCCAACCCACGGCCTGGTTGCCTCAACCGCGTTCCTGCCGGGTTCGCTTGCGTTCTTCCAAAGGGGCGGCGGTGGCGGTGGTGGCGGCGGTGCAGGTGGTGGCGCCGGCGGTGGCGGCGGTGGTGGAAAGGGTGGCGGTACAGGCGGTGGCGCAGGCGGTGGCGCAGGTGGTGGCGCAGGTGGTGGCGCAGGCGGAGGAAGGGGTGGCGGGGCAGCTCCCGCACCGGCCCCCACCGGCGGTCGCAGCGGTGGCGCGCCTTTCAACAACCCCAACAACCCGAATAATCTCGGCCCGAATTCCCAGGCGCGCAATGCTTTGATTCCGAAGATGCCGGACAGCGGTATCGACAACCAGCTCTTCATGCAGATGCTCGCCGACGGCACCGGCGGTTTCGTCATCAAGAACACCAACGACTTGTTTGCCGGTCTGCAGAAGATCGGCAAGGAACTCGCGGAATACTACATCCTCGGTTATGTGCCCGGCGAGTCGACCGAGGGAAGCTGTCACACTCTCAAGGTCAAGGTGGATCAGGGAGGCGCAGCGGTGCGGGCGCGTTCGGGATACTGCGATACCAAATCGAACGATGTTCTCACGAAAGACATGCCGATCGAGAAGACTCTCGAAAGCCGTGTCGCGGGAACACAGGCCGGCAACGTGGCGGCCTCGATGCAACTGCCCTATTTCTACACGGGCGTGAATGTGGCGCGCGTGAATGTCGCGATGGAAATTCCCGGATCGGCTTTGAAATTCGACAAAGTGAAGGGTAAATTCCATGCGGAGATGAATATTCTCGGAATCGCGTACAAGCCCGATGGCACGGTGGGCGCACGCTTCAGCGATACCCTGAAGCGCGATTTCGAGGACAAGAAGATGATGGAGGCGTTTCAGAAAGAACCGTTCCATTACGAGAATCAGTTCGACGTGGCCGCGGGCAAATACAACCTGAAGGTCGCCTTCACTTCGAGCAATGAAAACTTCGGAAAACTGGAAATGCCGCTGGCCATCGATTCCTGGCAGAGCAAGCAATTCGCACTCAGCGGGCTGGCTCTGAGCCATCAGGTTCGTCCCACGACCGACGCGGGCGCGAACCTCGATCAATCTCTGCTCGACGACCGGACGCCTCTGATCACACAGGGAATGCAAATCATTCCGGCCGGTTCGAACAAATTCACCAAGACTGCTCCTCCGCTCTTCTACATGGAGGTGTACGAGCCCGCGGCTGTGGACGCGGGCGACAAGAAACTGGCGATGGGATTGCAGATCCGTGTCCTCGACCGCAAGAGCGGAGAGCAGAAATTCAGCACCGGAATGTTACGGGTGGATCTGCCCGAAAAGAGCGACAGTCCCGTGATTCCGCTCGGGGAGAGGATTCCCGTGGACGCCCTGGGGTCCGGTCAATACATAGTCGAAGTGCAGGCGCTCAGCGTCTCGGGCGGTACGGCCAAGCGAACCGCGGATTTCGATCTGGAATAACTGACGAGCCTGGATGGAAGGCGGCAGCGCCGATGGTCTCTGAGAGCCGACCCTCAAGCCAGCGTTGCATTGTGATATGTTTGTGACTGCCGAGGGATGGACAGTCGGCATTACCCGTTCATTTTCTGTCTATGGACGCGATAGACGGAATCGAATGGCGGCAGGACGAGCTAAACCCTTCGAAAGCAAGTAAGTAGCAGAGAATACAGGAGCGCGGGAGTAATTCAGTGGTAGAATGCCAGCTTCCCAAGCTGGACGTCGCGGGTTCGACCCCCGTCTCCCGCTCCATCTTTTCAACAACTTCCACTCGCTGTTGAAGCCAACTCAGAATCTCTTATTGGAGCGCAATCCGATGATCCGAAAAAGGGTCGCGGGCAATCGCTAAAATGGGGTTCATGGTCATTTTGAAAACGTTACCGCACCTCTTACTGGCTGGCTTCGCCCCCATCGCCGTGTTTGCTCAAACCGGCCCGCCGCCGATCCCGCCGGTTCAATCCGTGATACCGATGGGGATCGTGACTCAGAATCCTCTGGTGCAGGGTCGCGACGGCACCTACAGCGCCGAGCTGGAGGGGAAATCCGTCTGGCTTTTTGGCGACACCACGCTCACAAAGGACAATGCATCCGGCACTAATTTCTTCAGCAATTCCATGGCCTGGACCAGCAATCTGAACGCTTCAAACGGCATAGACCTCACTGGAAACTATGTCGATTCACTCGGCGACCCTACACAGCTCATTCCCTTCCTGCCCTGGGAAGCCGCTTATAACGCCGCGCACAGTTCGAACAGCTGCACTGCCACCCCGTGCGGCGCGAACATCGCCATCTGGTCCGCACCGCTGGTTCCCGATCCCGCACGCAATCGGGCTTTGATTTTCTTCGACGAAATCTGGCGGTCACCCACCATCAGCGGATGGGTCTCGCTGGGCGAAGGAATCGCAATCTGGCAGAACGGAACCATTACGCGGCCCGTGGTCAATCCCGGCACCACTTACCCCACCCTGATGTGGACCGGTACCCAGGTCGGCTTCGTTTCCGGCTGGGTTGTTTCCGGAGAGACGTTATACATGTACGGCAACCTGGGTGGATTTCTCATTGAGGACACGCAGATCGCGAGCGTGCCTTTGGCATCGGTAACGACGCCGGGCGCGTGGACATATTATGCGGGCAATGATACGTGGAGCCCCAATGCCTCCGACGCAGTGACTGTCTTCAACGGAGGTGCCGCGGGCAGTTCCGTCTTCTATGACAACTATCTGGGCATGTACGTCGCCATCTACAGCGGCGTCTTCAACAACAACCTCTACTACAACGTGGCCTATCAACCCTGGGGTCCGTGGTCGGCGGCCACTCAGTTTTATACGGGCTTGCCGGCTTACGAGAACAACGCGGATTATGCCGCGCTGGCGCACCCTGAGTTCGCGCAGGGGAACGGGCAAACCCAGTATGTGACCTACGTGCAGGACACAGGATTCCTGGCCCAGCAGATCCAACTGCTCCAGATCGTCTTCGGTCCGCCTCCTGGACAGTAATCGCATTCCCCGTTAGGGTTGGCGGGAGGATCACGGTCAGCTCTCAGAACAGCAGCTTCATGGATAGCTGCAGCTGACGTGAGGTGCCAAAATCCCCGGCCGCATATCGGGTGCCCCCTGTGATGATACCCAGCGTCGAAGATCCGATCGTTGTCACCGGGTTCGTGAAGTTGGCCTGGTTGAGCGAGTCGAACGCATCCGCGCGGATCTGCAGCCGAAAACGCTCAGTGATATTCGTGTTCTTGGTCAGGGCCAGGTCGAGGTCGGAATATCCGGGTCCCGTGACTGCGTTTCTTCCGAGGTCCCCGAATGCGGCGCCCTGGTTCACGAACACCGTCGGATTCTGAACGTAGCCGATATCAAGGTTGCTCCCGTTGGTAGCGGGAAAGAACCCCGTGATCACCGGACCCGTGACATTCGGCCGCAGCAGCGCGTTCCCGGTGAACGTACTGGTGGTGGTGTGGAAGTTGAGCGGGTTGCCGGTTTGCGTCGTTTCGATCAGGGAAAGCTGCCAGCCCTCCTTCAGGCGGTTCCCTCTGAACGGCAGTTCGTAGACACTGCTGAGGACGATGCGGCTTCTGGTATCGAAGTCCGAGTTCCCGCGGTCACACTGGATACAATTGCTGTTCTGGATTACTATTCCCTGGAAATTGCGGGAATTGTCGTCGATCGAGTGCGACCAGCTGTAGGCGGCGACAAACTGCAATCCTTTGGCGAAGCGTTTCTCCGCCGTGAGCCACAGGGCGTTATAAGAAGAGTTTCCGTCGCTTTCCGAAACGGTGATGTTTCCCAGGGCCACACCGGGATCGATCGGGCTGTCCGCCGCAAGCTTCGGATAAGGGCGGAGTCCGTTGACAAACTGATTGTAGTTTCGTTCGATATTCAGGTCGGTGCCCTTGCTCCCCACATAACGGGCCGTCAGCTTGAAATCGTTGGCGAGCTGCTGCTCCACTCCGAAGTTCCATTCGGAAACATAGGCGTTTTTGTAGTTGTGCGCCACCGAATAGGGGGCGACGCTGCCGCCGGCCAGCGAATAAGCATTCATCAGCGACAGGCCTGCAGCGGTGGATGAGACCGGAATCGCGTATGGCGGATTGCCTGCCAGGCCGGTGATCAGCCCAAAGCCGGGCTGATCGGTCATGATCGCGTACGCTCCCCGTATCATCGTCCGGCTTTCCCCGAACGGATCGAACGCAAAACCGACACGCGGCTCGAAGTTCTTCGCGCTTTGGTTATAAGCCTCGCTCGGCCCTCCGGCGGCCCCGACATTTTGCAGAGTAACCGTGGTCGGATCGAATATCACATACCGACCGCCCGCTTCCGTGGGTGTCCCGTTCCACTCGTACCGGAGCCCCAGCGTCAAAGTCAGGTTCCGGGTGGTCTTCCAGGAATCCGTGAGGAAAAAGGCGAGCGCGTTCTGATATGACCGGTTGGAACGATTGGAAGTCGTCGCGGTAAATGCGCTCGCTGCGTCGGCCAGGAATGCCGTGATGCTGGGGAACGTAAACGTGCCCGGCGTCGCGGAGAAATTGTTCGAATTGGCGCGTCGCTCTTCACCGCCCAGTTTAATGGTGTGATTCCCGCGGGTCCAGCTCAGCGTATCCGACAGAACTGCCGTGGTATCGCCGCGCCCCTGCGGGAAACCGCTGTTGCCGCCAAACGTGAACGCGCCCGAAACCGTAATCTGAGGGAGTCCGATCGGAGTCGTGACGCCGTCGTTAATGTTGAAGTTGAGGGGATTATCCGTGTTGTCTGGATTGAACACGATGTGGATGCGGTTGCCACCGAGGCGAAACTCGTTTACCAGCGTGGGGCTGATGACCCAGGTTTCGTTCAGACTGAACAGCTGGCGCCGGCCGGCCCTGTTGTCGCCCATACCGGCAAAACTGTTTCCATCGGTGGATGACGGTTCGTCGCGCTGGTCCGCCTGGATCGCGTAGTAGACGTTGAGCCGGTTCGTGTCCGAGAGAATCTGGCTGAAGTTGACCGTGCCCTGTTGAATGTTCACGGGCGCCGACATCGAGAAGGAATATCCGTTGGTCCCGGAATTCGCCGTTGGAATCAATGGCAGCAGAGCCTTGACAGCCGCATCGCTGGTAGCCTCCGCCTGCGTGACTTGCGCCGCCGTAAGGGTGGTCGCGGAAAGGGGCACCGCCTGGCGCTGCCGCAACGCCTCGTAACTCAGGTAGAGGAACGTCTTATCCTTCTTGATCGCGCCACCGCCGTCGCCGCCGAACTGGTTGCGAATGAATTCAGCCTGCGGATTGGGCGCCAGTGCGCCTGCCACTGTGGTGAAAGTAGGATTGGCGAAGTTGCGGGCGTCCAGATCGTCATTGCGAATGAACTCATAGGCCTCACCGTGCCAGATGTCCACTCCGGGGCGAGTCGCCACGTTCACGATCGAGCCGGAGTTGCGCCCGTACTCCGCGCTGAAGGTCGAATTGTCGATGATGAATTCATCCACGGTATTGATAGTGGGCTGGAAGGTGATCTGTTGATTGTTGGGATCGTTCATGTTGATCCCGTTGATCATGAAATTGACGGTATCCTCGCGGCCCCCCGCCGAGTTGAAGGAGAATGTGCCCTGGCCGCGCAGTGGAACCGTCAGATTGCCCACCGCCGGCCCCTCCACCGTTCCCGTAGTCAGTTGGGCGAGATCCACAAAATGGCGGCCGTTGAGCGGGATTTCCTGCACGGTCCGCTCGTTGACGATCGAACCCACCGAGGCCGTGCTGGTATCCACCAACGGTGCGCTCGCCTCGATAACGACAACCTGAGACGAGGATGAGACGGAAAGCGTAAAATTCTGCGTCGCCGTCGAGCCCACTTCAACCGGGATGCCCTTTGCCTCCATCGCAGTCAGGCCCGGCGCCTTGACAGCGACGCTGTACACACCTACCGGGAGCGCGGGCACAAAGTAGATGCCCGCCGAATCCGTGGCCAGACTGCGTTCCACGCCATGCGCCTCGTCTTCGACCGTGACCGGGGCATTGGGAACCACCGCGCCCGTTGCGTCGGTAACCGTGCCCTGCACCGCGCCGGTCGACTGCCCGAACGCAATCGCCGCGAGAGCCAGATAGAGACCTGAAACGCAGGCAAATACAGGTCGTTGAAAGTGCGATCGAATCGTCATCGGTTGCCTCCTCGGAAATTTGATTTGCAGACGACGAGGTCTCCCGAAGACCGGTACCCGGAACGCGAGTGCGGGTCTAAGAAAACTTGAGCTCTGGCTACGACATCAAAATTCGTCCAAACCGCGGACAGGGCAAATCCGGAACCGGATGGAAATCATTTTACTCGTTTGCAACGGGAAATGCATAGCGTCCTGCGATGAGCCGGACAGAATCGATTTTTTCTATAAGAGGCATAGCGAAGCAATATTCCGCGCTCCTACATTCCTACGCTAAGCTTCAATTCAGGCGCGTGGCAGCGTCAACAGGAAACAGAAGGTGCTATGAAAAAGACCGCTGATCGCATGTGGCGCAGGCTTCAGCCTGTGTGCGCCGGCCTGATGGGTGTTGCCATCGGCATTTTCGCCTCCTCGGCGCAGGCCGCGGTTCTCGATCCCGATATCGAAAAGATTGTCCGCGATATCTCGCCTCAGCGCATCGCCGACACGATAAAGAAGCTCACATCCTTCGAGACGCGCGGCGACTTCACCGATCCCGCCCGGGAGAACCGCGGCATCGGCGCCGCGCGGCGCTGGATCTACGATCAGTTCCTCGGCTACGATCCCCGCCTCGAGGTTTCCCTCGATCCCTGGAAGGTTAAGAAACAAGGCGCGCGGATCCAGCGCGATGTCGAAGTAGTGAACGTCATCGCGGTACTGCCGGGAACCACGCAGCCCGGGGAACGGATCATCGTAAGCGGCCATTACGATTCCATCGATATCGTGCGCAAACCGAACGCACCCGACGTCGGACCCGATGGAGCCGAGCCCCCGACGGATGAGATCCTCGATTTCGACAAGTCGGTCGACGCGCCTGCGCCTGGCGCCAGCGACGACGCGAGCGGCACTGCGGTGGTGATGGAACTGGCGCGCGTGATGAGCAAATACAAATTCGAGAAAACCATCGTATTCATCGCGTTCGCGGGAGAGGAGATCGGGCTGATCGGTAGTTCGCTCTACGCCGATCGCGCGCAGAAACAGAAAGACGCAATCGAGGCCGTGCTCAATAACGACATCGTCGGGAACGACGTTACCGGCGACGGGCGATCCGAGAGCGGGTCCGTGCACGTCTTCTCCGATGAGCCCGCGGACTCCAGGTCGCGGGAACTCGCGCGTTATGTCCGCGATGTTGCGACGAGTTATGTGCCTTCGTTCAAAGCCGAGCCTGTCTTCCGCAATGACCGTTTCAGCCGCGGCGGCGATCACACGCCGTTCTCGACCGATGGATTTGCCGCCGTCCGCTTCACCACGCCCGCCGAGAATCTGGGCGCGCAGCACACCGCCGAAGACACGTTCGACAAGACCTCGTCAACCTATATCGCGAATGTCGCGCGCGTGAATGCCGCCGCGGCGGC
The DNA here is from genome assembly GCA_963764845.1 of Terriglobia bacterium. Taxonomy (GTDB): domain Bacteria; phylum Acidobacteriota; class Terriglobia; order Bryobacterales; family Bryobacteraceae; genus BOG-234. Next base: position 1,346,747 of record CAVXUE010000006.1, read on the forward strand.
GAGCCTCGCGCTGGCGCCGCCTCCGCCCGATGCCGAACGCGAGATTCTGACGGGCGCGAACAAAGGGCGTAAAGCTCCCAACCTCTCGCGCGGCAAATCGAAATACGACGCCGTGCTGCGCTGGAAGGACCCGCATCCCGTGGAAGACCTCGCCGGATACGCGATCGTCATGCGCGCCACCACCGCGCCGTTCTGGGAACATGAAATCTTCGCGGGCAAAGTCACCGAGTACACACTGCGCGAGGTAAGCATCGACGACGTCGTACTCGGCGTGAAAGCCATCGATAAAGAAGGCCACGAAAGCCTCGTGTCACCTTATGTCGCGACGCCCTATGTGCTCCGGCCGATCCAGCTTGCCGACGAACCGAAACCGTGAGGGACCGTTCGCACTTTCTTCGACGCGCCTGCGATCTCGAAGTCGTACCTTAACCGAATCCGCCCCGGTCGCTCCATAACGTCGTCGATCCGGGCGCCGCGTAAGGCTGAGCGTGCACTTCAACCCCGTGTCCTGTAGGATACAAATCGCCAATGACGGTCCGCTGCGCCCGCTTTATGGTTCGGAGCACTCAATGTCGGACGGAACGAGGTCGATGTAACCACGCAGTATTGCGAGCGAGGTCCATTGCCTGAGGAGTTGCATGACTCTTTCTTTGCTCACCCCGTATCGGGCGGCAATCGTTCGACAAGACCACCCGCGGACAAAATATAGAAGCACGATTCGCCACTGAATATCCGTGCGCTGCAAGTGTGCAAAGACCGGCACCTGCGATGGGAACGAAACAAGGTGGCTCCGGATTGCCTTACGTATAAAACGCAGGCTCCAGCTGAGCGTACCTTGTGATGAGTCAGGGCCAGGCTTTTCACTGGTCGGAACCGCTGAGAGGTCTGGCTCGTGATTCACTTACCTGCTCGCTTTAAGAATGGCGTGCGAAACCTGCCGATTTCGCCGATAAAGGAAGCGCACCCAGGGCTATCGCAGCCCTGAGTGCCGACGAATAAACCCCGGCTAGCCCGAGGGTGCGGTGCTAGTATGCAGCCGCCTTGCCTTTTACTCCCACCAACGTTGTCCTGCCTTTTTTCTTGCTGGACGACAGGAAATAAATCCCTCCGTAGGCGCCCCAGACGACGGCTATACCTAACGCGAGGAGTGGTTCTTTCGCCGTCCCATATCCCATGAACGGTCCGATCAGGTAGAACGCCATGCAGCCCAGGTTGGCCAGCAGGCCGAAGACCGGGATGATCAGATGCCTGACCACCTTGAAGTCCTTGTGATTGTGGAAACCCACCAGGCAGATGATGCAGCTTAGAGCATAGAGCAGGAAGGTGCCGAAGTTGGACGCCAGCGTGACCGTGAGCAGGCTGTTCGGCATCGCCGCCATCACGTCGTGCGACGGATACCCGAAGCTGGAGAAGAGCCCCTGCGGCAAAGCTTTGATGGTCGCGTCGCTCAACGCCGGTGCATCGCCGAACAGCATGAGGACCGAGATGCAACCAACTACGGCTGAAATGGCCGCCAGGGTCCAGATCGCCCGATGCGGGGTGAGGTTCTCGGAGTGCAACATGCCGAAGTGCTCCGGAACTTCGTCGTCTTTGCCCATCGCATAGGTAACGCGCGCGCCGGTATTCATGCACGATAGCGTAGTGCCGATCAAAGCCAGCACGACCGTGAACGCTTCCACCAGCATGAAGATGCGGCCGCCGCCCGCTCCGAAGAACGCATTGCCGATGATGATCATCATGTCGCCGATCGGCGCCGACGATCCCGATGCCGTCGACATCGGGTACCCGCTACTGAGGAAGTAGTTGGCCGCGAAATACTCGATCGTATAACAGAAGGCCCCCTGCACCAGCAATGAAGTGATCACCGCGATCGGGATGTCGCGCTTGGCATTTTTCGCTTCGCCGCCCATCGAGGTTACCGATTCGAATCCGACCAGAATCAGAATTGCGACTGTGGCCTGCACGAAGGCGAAGCCCCAGTTGTGGACACCTACCACCGAAGCGGCGTTCGGGTGGCTCAGGAACACACCATGGTCGTCCTTCTCGGGATAAGCGACCAGGAACGGCACCGGCTTGCCGGCGGCATCCATCATCGCCTTGGGCACGCCGTCTTTGTCGCGATCCACCACATCGGGTCCGGGCTTGCCGTCCACAGCCGGCCCTTTGACCATCGCGAATTCGTAAGTGTAAGCCTCGCCCGACATCGAATCGAACTGCCAGCCCGGCGACCCTGCCGGATGTCCGGCACGGTAGCTGAACGCCATCGCCGCGAAAATCAGCAGAGCCGTGATCTGAATCACGTTGATCGCGATACTGACGTTCGTCGAACCGGCCACTCCGCGGTGTGCGATCCACGCCACGCCGAAGGAGAACACAATTGCTACCAGCATCATGAAGATAGGACCCGGGTTGGACGCACTCATAAAGCTCGGCCACAAGGTGCCCGTCAGATAGCCAATGATGACGCCCGTCACACCCACCATCACGCCCGGATAAATCCAGTAATAAAGATGCGAGCCCCAGCCGACGATGAACTTCGAGAGCCGCGCGTACTTCCACGCTTTTTCATGGTTCAGGAAAGACTGCTCCGCGAAGTAGTACGAACTGCCGGTGCCCGGATAAAGCTTTGCGAGCTCCGCATAACAGACGGCGGTGGCGAGACAGAGAAGAAGCGCCACAATGATTCCAATCCACATGGCCGGCGCCGTGTTGCCGGTTGCGCCCTGGATCGCGAAGGTGAGCCAGAGGAAGGCGCCGGGCGCGATGAGCGCCATGGCGTTCATGGTCAAGCCTGTGAGGCCGAGCGTTGCTTTCATTTCAGGAGCGTTATCTGCCATAAGCTTTCCTTATCTTGATGTCCTTATATCTTCGGATTTCGGGCCACGAGCCGAGCCATTTACGGGTGGCCGATCCTTACTATACTCACAGCGTGCGCCTTATAAGGGAAACGCAAAATTCTTATGACGCTTATAGAGGTTTTGGATGAAGGAGCACAAGGACACACTACTAAGAGTGTATGAAGAGATATCGCAGCCAAAGCCCTAAGGTAATGCGATGATCAACCCATCGTGGAGCCAATCGAACGCGACTGACGATATAAGTCAACGATACCGAATATTATTGGCAGCAAATGGTTCGATGCAGTCGGGCAGGTAGAACACATGCCGTAAGCTACCCCTCTTACCGGGCAGTCTTGCCTACGTGTGCCCCCAATCGGCGTGCGGGTTCGGGCGAATCCGAAGTGGAACCGACTTCACATTCGACCGATCACCCGCCCGCCGACTTGCCTATCGGCTGCGAGAAACACCACCAGGATTTCCGCTCCGCATCGCATCTGCCAGGTTTTTTTGTTCTTCCGCCATTTTATTGGCATGCCTGGCTGCCTTCCTGGCGACGGTGGCGAGATATCTCAAATGACTCTCCGCATCGGCAAAGTCAAAAGAAGCGGCCATCCGGTCGTCCCGGCGTGCCGCTTCTTCCTCCTCCGCAGCCTCCTCCGTGAAATGCGCGGCTAACTTCATGTGATCGTCCGGCGTGCTTGCGCTCCTGGTGAGTTCTCTGACTTCGCTTGGCGTTAGCTTGTGTTCCGGGCTGCTGTCGGAGCCACTAAGCCTTTGCACGTGCGCTGAAGAGTCGGCAAGCAGAGCGCCGCCAGTCCCCACTGTGAAATTTACGCCGGTCATCAGCGCTGCCGTGAGCACTAAATTCTTGAACGCTTCGTTTATGGTCAATGTGTCACCATGGATTTCCGCCGCTGATTCCAATCGTGGCTTGCGATTTCCAACTGCGCGCGGACTTCTTCGACCGATTTCCTTAGTTCGTGGTATTCGGCGTCGGTGACCTTATAGCCAATCGTGAAAAGAAGGTCGACGGCCACCACACAAGCCCGTCGCGAGCGTTCGAGTTCGACTGACCGGCTGTCGCGTGCATGGACATCCGGTGAAAGGTCTGGCGGAACAGTCTGTACTCGGGGCGACGCCATCAATTCGGTTCCAGTTCGGCAATCCTAACTCGTTGCCACTCTTTTGGCTCGACGATGTCTCAGTGTATGCGCCGACCGTATTCAGCGGAAATAGATTATTTAAATTTTATCAATCGAAAAAATTAATTTGTTCGTATAGCATTGCAAACATGGTAGTTAATGTGCATGATAGGGTGCTACTGCCTCGCACATTTTGGGCGGGATCGGTGCCGCTCAACGGCTTGCCCTTGAAAATTTCGGATCACGCGCTAAATAACGCGGCGGAATCCGAATAACAGATTAGGAGAGCCGGATCGTGTCTCGTCACTTGACTCCCGATCGCTGGGCGAGGGCGGAGAAGTTATTCCACGCGGCGGCGGAGCTGCCTTTCGCGGGGCGCGATCGATTCGTGGACGAGGAGACGGGCGAAGACCGCGAGCTGCGCGACGAGGTCGTGTCCCTGCTTCGCTACGATACCCGGGCCGAACCCGGAATCGTGGGCGTGCTCCAGGCCGAGGCCGCGAATTTCCTTGCCGCGGAACCGGCTGTCGCGGGCCGCATGCTGGGTCCCTGGCGGATTGAACGCGAGATCGGCCGCGGCGGCATGTCGGTGGTTTATCTGGGCACGCGCGCCGACGGCGAGTTCGACAAGCTGGTCGCGATCAAGGTGATTAAACGTGGCATGGACACCGATGCCGTGATCGCCCGCATGCGGCGTGAGCGCGGAATTCTCGCCGCGCTGGGGCATCCTTCGATTGCCCGCCTGCTCGACGGCGGTACGACGCCCGAGGGGCTGCCGTGGATCGTCATGGAGTATGTCGAAGGCGCGCCGATCGACCGCTACTGCGACGAGAACGGACTCGGCATCGAGCAGCGCTGCGAACTGGTGGCGCAGGTTTGCGATGCCGTGGCTTACGCGCATCGGAATCTGGTGGTCCATCGGGACCTGAAACCGGGCAACATTCTGGTTGGCCTCGATGGAAGGCCGAAGCTGCTCGACTTCGGCATCGCGAAACTGCTGGTTTCGGATACCGCCGAAGAAAACGGGGAAACCCTTCTCTCGACCCGCGGATTCGTGCGCCCGTTCACCCCCGGTTATGCCAGCCCCGAGCAGATTGGCGGCGGCGTGGTCACGACGCCAACCGATGTGTATTCCCTTGGCGTGGTTTTATTCGAATTGCTGGCCGGGGCGCGGCCGCGCGGAGAAGCGGAAGACGCGAGCGCCGCGGCGCTCCGCGAAGGTAAAGAGCAAAGATGGGCCGGGCGTCTGCGCGGCGATCTCGACACCATCCTGCGGAAGGCGCTCGATCCGGATCCCGAGCGCCGCTATCACTCCGTCGAGCAGTTGCAGCTCGATCTCGACCGCCATCGCGACGGTTTGCCCATTGCGGCCCGCCGCGAATCCCTGGTTTATCGCGCCGGGAAATTTTTCCGGCGTCACAGGTTCGGATCGCTCGCCGCCGCCGCCGCCGTAATCGCGCTGGGGGCAGGGCTTGGCGCTACGCTCTGGGAGGCTCGAGTCGCGCGCGACGAAAGGGACGTGGCGCAGCGCGGACGGGAGGAAGCCGAGCGGCAGCGAATCCGTGCGGAGGAATCCGCGCGCCGGGAACAGACGGCGCATAACGAAGCGGCAGGCCAGAAGAACGCCGCCGAGCTGCAGAAGACTCTGGCGGAGACCCAGCGCGCGCTGGCGGAACGGCGATTCGAGCAGGTGCGGGAGCTGGCGAAGAAATTTACAACGGATATACACGACGCCGTCGCCTCCCTTCCTGGCTCGACGCCGGCGCGTAAACTGCTGGTCGAAACGGGCCTTCGCTACTACGATTCCCTGGCCGCGGAAGCGTCGGGAAATCAGCCTCTGCTCGAGGAAATCGCGCGGGGCTACGACAAACTGGGAGATGCCCAGGGCAACGCCTATTACGCGAACCTGGGAGATCCGAAGGCGGCGATGGCCAGTTATCGCAAGGCCGAGGCCATCCGGGCGCGGGTTCGCGACGACGGACCCGGATTTCTCGCCGACCGCATACAGGGAAACATACGTATTGCCCAAATCCTCATGCTCACGGGTGAGATGAGGGCCGCCACTCCCGTGCTTGAGCGGACACTGAAAATGGCGCGTGAGTCTCCCGGCGCCAACGACTATTGGGTGCTGAGAGGACAGGCGCGCACGTGGATGGCGCTGGGCGATCTGAAGAATCAGAGTGGCGACCTGGGAGCGGCCATTGGCCCCTACGAGAACCTCTTGGCTGTCTGGACGGTCCTCTCCGGAATGGGTAAGGACCCGGTGGTGGAACGTGCCGGTACGGCAACCTCCCACGCCAAGCTTGGAGAAGCCTACGCGCGCATGGAGCGCGGGCCGGAAGCGCTGGCGCATCTGCGTCCCGCCCTCGAGATGGATCGGCAACTTTCCGCCAACGAACCCAACAGTATTCCCCGAATGCGCAAAATGTTCTTCGACAATATTTTCATGAGCTGGGTTTTCAGCAGCGCGGCGGGTGCGAGCCTGGGCACCACGGAGGAAGCCAGAGGCGTGCTGGATCAGGCGGTCCGGATCGCCGACCGGATGGCCTCCACGGATCAGGGTAACGACATCGCAATCAAAGATGTGGCGACGGCGCATATGAGCTACTCCATCTGGCTTACGCAGCAAGGCGATTACTCCGCCGCCCACGAACACACCCTGAAAGCGGCCGCCGCCATCGACCGCTACACGGCCGGCAAACCATCGGCTATGGAATACGACGACGCGCAACTGGAGATCCGGCTGCGGCTCGCCGATGAATATGGTCACCTCGATAAACCGTCGGATGCGATCGCGCAGCTTGCCGCGGCGGTTCCGATCCTCGATGGGCTGCAAGAACAACATCCCGGGCAACCCCATTGGGAAGTTCACCGGGCCGAAATCGCCGCGGCCAACGGATGGATTCGGGAATCCCAGAAAGACTGGCCGGGCGCAATCGACTACTACAAGGCAGCGGTATCGGTGATGGAAACGCAGGTGAAGGCCGATCCGAAAAATGACGGTCTCCGCAATTCGCTGATCCGCGATCAGTCGGACCTGGCGGATTGTTACGGGGCCGCGGGCGAGACTCCGGCGGCGAGGGCAGCGGCAGGCAGTGTTCTCACGGGACTGCGTGAAATCGAATCGGCGCGGGCACTGTCATCCGCGGAGCTGAAGTTACGAGCCAGCGGGCAGGAACGTCTGGAGAAGTGGAAATAGAGTTCGGACCGGCGCCCAACTGCAAAGCCGCCGATGCTTTGAATAAAGCCGGCTTTTTGCTAACGTGGCGGAATAATGAAGCAAACCGTTCGTATGACTTGTCTTGGAGCCGCGCTGGCGGCCCTCGCATTGGGCGCGCCGAAACCTCCTCGCAAGAAACCCGAAACTCCCCCCAAGGCGGCCGCACCCGCCGCGCCTTTGCCTCCTTTCAGCGTTGTCGAAGCTTCCGTCCAGCAAATGAGCGCGGCTCTGGATGAAGGCCGCACCACTTCGCGTGAACTGGTGATTCAGTCCCTTGTGCGCATCGCACTTTACGAAGACAAGCTGCACGCCGCCATCGTTGTAAACCCCAAAGCCCTCGATGAAGCCGATGCTCTGGATCGCGAGCGCGCACAGCATAGGTTGCGCGGCCCCCTGCACGGCATTTCGGTCGCAGTCAAGGACAACATACATACCACCAACATGCCCACCACCGGCGGCGCGCTGGCTTTTGATGGATTCGTTCCGCCTTATGAAGCAACACTGGTGAAAAACCTGCGCGAGGCGGGCGCGATCATCATGGCAAAAACGGGGATGACCGAACTTGCCAACTGGGTTGCGGGCGCGCCATCGCCGATGCCCGCCAACTACAACGCCATCGCCGGATATGGCATGAATCCTTATGATCCGCGCCGCGATCCCCGCGAAGTAACCTTCGACGGGCGGCCTGCGCTCACCACCGGCGGGTCGAGCTCCGGAATCGGTACTGCCGCCAGTTTTTGGGTGGCGAACGTCGGCACTGAAACCTCGGGCTCGGTCCTGAGTCCCTCGAATCAGAACATGCTCGCGGGTATCAAGCCAACCGTCGGCCGAATCAGCCGCTACGGGGTCATTCCCATCACCGCCGACCAGGACACCCCCGGTCCCATGGCGAGAAGCGTTACCGATGCGGCCATCATGCTCGGCGTACTCGAGGGCGCCGCACCCGATCCGAACGACCCCGCCACATCGTTGTGCGCGCGCCCGCCGGCTCAGGACTACACCCGCTACCTCGACCCCGCCGCGCTCAAAGGTGCTCGCATCGGCATCCCGCGCGCCTTCTTCTATGACAAAGCCACGCCTCCCGGCGCGAAGGACCCTCGCGGCGGACTTACTCCGGAGCAGTCAGGGGTAATGGCCGAAGCGATCGAAATCCTGAAACAGCAGGGTGCAGTGATTGTCGACCCCGCCGACATCCCCAGCATCACCACAACGGACCCGGACAGGAATTTCCTGCCCTGGAACACCTGCTCCGGGGTGACGGATTCCAAAGGCCAGGATGCCGGCTGCTCCGTGGTTCTCAAGTACGGAATGAAGCGCGACTTTAACAAGTGGCTGACTTCGCTCGGCCCTTCGGCGCCCGTCGCCAGCCTGACCGCCCTGCGCGAATGGAACATGACTCACACCAGGGCCGGGGCGATCAAATATGGCCAGTCGAATCTCGATATCTCCGACGAGATGGACGTCGCCGCCGATAAAGCCCGCTACGAGGCTGACCGCGCGAAGGACCTGGTTCTCAGCGCCGCGCATGGCATCGACGAAGTCATGAAAGCGAATCAGCTCGACGCGCTGCTGTTTCCCGGACCGAATGGCGCGGCACTGGCAGCGAAGCCTGGATACCCGACGGTGATTGTTCCGTTCGGTACGGTACCCAACGCTCCCCCGAACGCGCCGTTCCCGGAACCGTTTCAGGCCAAACCGGCGCCATTTGGCGTTAGCTTCACCGGAATGGCGTGTGCCGAGCCCCGCCTGATCGGCTTGGCCTACGCATTTGAGCAGGCGACGAAACGCCGTGTTCCACCGCCCCTGTTTTGATGAACTTGTTGAAAAAACACCGGCTGGGTCTCCCGACCCGGTCAACAGCTGTATTCTCATTCAGGGGAGGCGTCTGAGCGTGAAGAACCTGTTCGATGCGAAGGTGATGAATGAGGTGAAGACGCGACTGGGAAAATTAGGGCCACAAAGTGAAAGACTTTGGGGCAAAATGACCGCGCCGCAGATGCTGGCGCACTGCTCGGCGAGTATGCAGTGGCCGTTGGGCGAAGTGACTCCCGAGAAGGGATCGCTGACCGAGCGCATCGTGGGGCGATTGGTGAAGCCGATGGTGCTTCGGAATGACGACCCGCTACGGAAAAATTCTTCCACGGCGAAGAGTCTTCTTGTGGCGGACGGACGGGACCTGGGCAGGGAACGAGAGCGGTTATCGGGATTGATAGACAAATTTGCGGCACGAGGGCCTGCTGGGTGTACTGCGAATCCCCATAGCTTCTTCGGGAAGATGACGCCGGAGGAGTGGGCGATATTGATGTACAAACACCTCGATCATCACTTGCGGCAGTTTGGCGCGTGACCGTCTCCATACCGTTGGCGCAGGCGATCAGTACCGGGTCGAGGCGCCCAGCAGAAGCCGCGATTCGAGTTGTTCCCGATGCGGCCTGGTCAGCGTCAGTTCCGTGCCATCGCGCAGGATCACGCGGTACTCGCCGCGGAACCACGGCCGCAATTCCCTGATCCGGTCCAGATTGACGATCGCGGAGCGATGCACCCGCAGGAAACGCGCCGGATCGAGCCGCGACTCGATCTGGCTCATGGTTTCCCGCAGCAAATGGGTATCCCGCCCGCAGTGCAGAGACACGTAGTTGTCGGAAGCCTCGATCCAATCGATGTCGTCCGTCTTTGCGAAAACGACGCGTCCGTTGCCGCGGATCGCTATGCGGTCGGGCGCTTTTCGGCCGCCGAGTTGCTCGACGAGCGCCGCGAGGCGGCTGTCGGACGATTCCGACCGCTCCCGGGTCAGCTGCGCTTTCGCGCGGTGGAGAGACTCCCGGAAGCGCTTCCGGTCGAAGGGCTTCAACAGATAATCGAACGCGCGCACCTCAAAGGCTTTCACCGCATATTCGTCATAAGCGGAAGTGAATATGATCAGCGGACGCGTCTGCGCGATCGCGCGCAGAACCTCAAAACCGTCCAGCTCGGGCATCTGCACGTCGAGGAAGAGAATGTCGGGCCGCACCCGCCCCAGCGCGCGCACGGCTTCTGTTCCGTTCGCGCACTCCCCCGCGATCTCGCACTCCAGCTCGAATGCGAGCATCCGGCGAATGCGTTGGCGGGAAAGCCTCTCGTCATCGACGATCAGTATTTTGAATTGCGGCATTTTCCTCGCCCGGTTTGTCGTCGATGCGCTCGTCTGCTTCGCGCAGGCGGTACGGTAAAGTGATTCGCGTCTCGGTTCCGCCGTTCGGAACGTCAAGCAACAGCAGTGACTGGCGATTTCCATAAAGGGTAGCGAGGCGGTCGCGCGTAATGGCAAGCCCCAGTCCGGTTTGCCCCGAATGCGCGCCCGCTCCGTGCAGACCCACCCCGTTGTCGGCAACCCGCAGCATCAGCGTGTCGCCGTATTTTTCCGCCGAAACCGAAATGTATCCCGGCGCGGACCGGCGCCCCAGGCCGTGACGAATGGAGTTCTCCACGAGCGGCTGCAGGATCAGGTTCGGGACCATGGCTTCGCGCAGCTCCGCCGGCACGTCGAAAAGAACGCTCAGCCGGTCTTCGAAACGGGTGCGCTCGATTTCGAGATAGAGGTCGAGTATGCGCAGTTCTTCGCCGAGCGGCACTTCATGAACGGTGCTGTTGGTCAGGAAAAGCCGCAATAACTCGCTGAGCCGGGATATCGTCCGTTCGGCGAGATCCGGATCTTCCTGCACCAGGGCCGCGATCGTATGCAGCGTGTTGAACAGGAAATGCGGATGCAGCTGCATCTTCAGCGCGCGCAGCTGGGCCTGCGCCAGTTTCACCTGAAGACCGGATGCGTTCACCAGCCCCTGCTGATAGCGGCGGTGATAGACGAAGGAATGCTCCACCAGAATGATGACCCAGTAGATCAGTGTTCCCGTATCGAAGGTGTATTCGATGGAACGAATCCACCGCGACCACGTGAACTCCCTGAAGGCGGAAGCCGGCGGCATCACCGCGGCGTCGTACACGGTCTTGATCAGCGCGATCAGCACCGTCATCACGAAGACATGGATGGTCAGGTTGCGCACAAGGTGATTGCGTTCTATCCGGAAACGACCTGCCAGCCAGAGAACGAGCGGCGTGCACAGCGCCCAGAGGTATGCGTACGGCACTTCATCACGCAGGCTTTCGGGCCAGCTTACCGGCATTTTAGTAAACGAGTACCAGTAATGCGTTTGCCATGCGGAAAGGACGCCATAGACCGTCCAGATAGCGAACAAAGCGCCGATCCTGACCAGCGTGGCTCGTGAAGAGGCGGTGCGCATGAAGCGGTTTGATGTTGATACGCGCCAGGAACCGTTTCGTTCCGTTAATAGTCTTTGCAGGTTCACTCCCGCGTTCCGGAATTCCCGATCGCTTTGGCGCGGGCCTCCAGATTGCGCACCAGTTCCCGCGGTGCGCGCCGGTGCTTCATGACCATGGCGAACTCGCGCAGGACCGGAGCGATGTCCGGATGATCCGGCCCCAGGCTGCTTTCGTAAACGCGAATGGTTTCGCGGTAAAGCGATTCCGACTTTTCCCATGCCTGCTGCTGCGCGCGCAGCAGGGCCAGCATGCGGATTCCATCCCCAAGTTTCCGCCCGGTGCCGAAAACCCGCCGCTCTTCGTCGACGGCGGCCGTGAGAATTGTTTCCGCTTCAGCCGTTTTGCCTTCGCGCAGATAAAGCGCACCGAGATTCACCTGAACCAGGGCTTTCTCGGCGCTGCCGGCCCCGTGGCTGTCGAGAATTGCCAGCGCCCTCTCGCCGTAATCGCGGGAGATCCCGAACCTTCCCAGAGCCGCTTCAGCCGAAGTCAGAGCGGTCAATGTGTTCACCAGTTGAAGGCTGTCCGGGCCCGCGTGCGATTCGATTACGAGCCGCGAGCGGCGCAGCAGGGGCTCTGCCCGGTTGGCTTGGCCCTGGGCAAGCAACGCCAGAGCCAGGTTGGTGGCATAGGTCGCCGTCTCGGGGTGATTTTCGCCCAGGCTGGAGTTGGCGAACTCCACCGCCCGGCGCAGATTCAATTCGCCTTCCTTGTCACGGCCGACACTGAGATTCAGCATTCCCAGCGCGTTCGAGGCCAAGGCGAGCTCGCGCCGGTTTGGTTCCGGCAGGCCGCTTAGCACTGCTATGGCTTCGTTGAGCATCGCGCGGCCCGGCCCGGGCTCGGCGTAGAGCGCGCCCCGCCGGATGAGCACGGCTCCATACAGTTCCGGACGTGAGCCTGCCAGCGGCTTCACCAGGTCCAAAGCCTGTCCCAGCACGTTCTCCGCCTCGGCCACTCTGCCTTGCCGGCGATATGCGCTGCCCAGACTGGTGAGCGTCGTGATGCGGTGGGGCAGATACTCATCCCCGAGGTGTTCCCAGTTGGTCAGGGCTTTGGCGTAATGCCGCACCGCGTCCGCGCCGTTACCGCGCAGATCGGCCACTGCGCCCAGCCCATGCTCGCAGAACGCAACGCGGCTGAGGGGCAACGACTGCGCCAGCTCCGTCGGGCACGCGTCGAGGTAAGCCCGTTCGGCGGAATTCAGATCATACGACAGGAAGGAGGTCCGGGCCTTTTCGATCAGCTTATCGAAATCGGCCGGCGTCCCCGTGGACAGTGAGACATTCAGAACGACAAGAATCGGGAAAGTGGCCAACATGCTGTGATCCTGAATCCTGTGCGTGCCGAAGAAAACCGATTTGGGGTGAAACCGCCAATTGCAGGGGCAGTTGCCCCCTGTGTTGACTGCGCCGCATTGCCCTGGTAGACGTTTGCGGTGGGCGCAGGTCCGCGGAGCAGATTCAACATTGTCCGATCGGCGCGAGTATCTGTCACCGCCCCGCTAAACCAGGCGCCCGGCCCGGCAAATGGGAGCATAATCGCGGCGATCCTGAAAGGATTGGCGGCGACGGATTGCCTGCAACTCCGGGCACCGGATCGGGAAACGACTCAACGGAGGCGATCGGGTGTATGATGACGCAAAACCCGGATTCCCATCCATGCAAGGCACACCGAGGTTGAAGATGAATGGACATTTTTCCCCTGTAGTTATCGCTTTCGTGACCCTTACCGCGGCGCTCGCATTCTGCCAGACAACGGGTAATGACGGCGCGGACGCGTGCAGTCACTCGCCGATTTGCGCGTGGGGAGCGGGGCGCAACTCAATAACTCACGAAGAGCGCACTCCCGATATGGGCTTCACGTTCGCTTATCCGTTTGCATTGCCAGACGGATTGACCGGCGGTGTCGCGGCGGTCGCCATCAACTCAAAAGATCACTTTTTCGCCTTTCAGCGCAACCCCGCGGGAAAACCGCAGTTGTTTGAATTCGACCAGGATCACAAGCTTGTCCGCACCGTCGGCGAGGAAGTGATTGGCCATCAGAACAAAGCGCACGGCATGACAATCGACTCACAGGACAATATCTGGATCTGCGACGAAAACGGCGACACCGTGATGAAGCTCAGTCCCGAAGGGAGGCTCCTCATGACCATTGGTTCAAAGGGACAAAGAGGTGATTGGGATGAAGCCAGGGGACAAAGGCTTCTCTGGCAACCGCTCGACCTCGCCTTCGCTCCGAACGGTGATATTTACATCGGCATGGGCCATGCGTACGAAAGCCCGAATGATACCGATAAGTCCCCAGCCAATCGCAGTGGCGCCGCTCGTATCCTGCATCTCGATGAGAACGGTAAGTTCATCAGTCAATGGTTTGGCAACCATGCGGGGCAAGGCCATTTCAGTGTGGTCCATGGGATCGCCATCAATCCCGATAACGGCAACGTTTATATCGGCGACCGGGAGGAATATCGCATCGTCGTCTATGACGGGAACGGCAGGTTCGTCAAGACGATACAGATGAGAAACCTTGTTTGCGCCTATATGCGGACCCGCACGGCCAACTGTGGATGGCGACCGGCCAGGATGGCCAGATCTTCAAGATGGACTGGGATGGCAACGTGCTCGGCGCGATAGGCAACGGACCCGGTAGAGGGGAAGGCCAGTTTGTCGAATCGAACTACATGGCCATGGATTCGCACGGCAACCTTTTTACCGGCGACACGAGTGTTGGCCGCATCACTGAAATGGTTGCACCCGGGAAGTAAGAGAATCGGTTCGTCCCACACATCAGGCGACCCGATGGATCTCGTCGGGCACGACGGGGCGGTCTTCGTACGGGTCGGGGAACTGCGCTGGATCGGTGAGTTTAGCCCGATCTTCACTGCCTCAAGGTCAAGGTAGATCCGCCGCCGGAAAATGAAGAGGGTCCCTGAGGCTCTGCAGTTCCCGGTAGTAATAAAGGGGAGATGGCCGCCTCCCGCCGAATTTCAACCCCCGGAGAAAATCGATCTCGTCTTCCGCGATCTTTCCGCTCAACATCGGGTTCCTGAGAAACTCTTCCAGCGCGGGCTCTACAAGGCTTTCGACGGGCTGCCTTTCGGCAAACTCAAATCGTTTTATGCTCTGCGGCGCGAGCCGGAGATTCAGGCCGATCTCCAATGCAAACGTCCGCAGATCGATATCCCAGAACTCGATCATCGGGTTCAGAAACGACGCGCAGCCCTCCACCGAAATGCTGAATACGTCCGAATCCAGAAACTCGAGAATCGCCACACGCATCTGCTCATAGCTCCGGTGGCTTAGTTCCGCCATTGAGCGGAGCCAGTCCTCATTCCGCAGCTCGTCCCGCGCGACTCCCTGCGTGACATCCAGGAGCTTTTGCATGACCAGCCGTTCCAGTTCGCCGAACGGCTGCTTCTCGAAAATGTGCGCTATTTCGTTCCGCCTGCCACGGTCGCACTTGCGCAGAATCAGCTCGCGAGAGTCTTTGAAGAGTGCTCTGAGTGGCGCCGCCGCCTTTTTCTTCAGCTCTTCCTGACGCTGAAGATCCGCCAGTCTCGCCAGCTCGCCGGACGGCAATTTGAGGAATTCGCCGATCCTCTCGTAGAGATCCGTGCGGCCTGAAGCGGGAGGAGCCTTCTTGCGGCTGAGCAAAAGTGACACATACGATTCAGTCACTTGCGCGGCTTCCGCGAGATCTTTCTGGCCGAGCCCGAGATCCTTTAAACGCTGTCGAATCAATAAGGAGATATCCACGATGCCTGCTGGAGACGGTCCTGTTATTTACCGAATTTAGTAAATTTATGATCGATTGTACCTCGACTTGAGCTTGACATTCAGACAAACTTAACTTAAGTTAGTAAACATCTGCCCTGCGGCATTTGCAGATCATCTGAACTAAGTCAGCCGATCTGATTCCTCTCCTTAGGCGCTCGACAACCGAGGAGGTTGCCAATGGCTGTTGCCAACGAAAAAGCTACAGGGACCAGTTACACGTCCACGGTGGCATTGCTGATTCTGGCTTTCATCTTCATCCCCGCCGTGCTGATCGTCTCGCGTCCATTCGGCGACTTGGCGCTTGCGGTGGCGATCGCGTCGAGCGCGATCTGCATCGGGCTGGCCAGGATCAACTGGATGAAATCTTCGCAGCTCTCGATGGCCTCGATCACCTATACGGGCGTGGGCACAAAATGACCAGTTCCGGCCAGCCAGGACTTGCGGGTGCTGTGTTTTCCGAAGACGACGAAGTCGTGCTTGCCATGGGAACCGATACCGGCAAACGAAGCCATCCACTGGAATTGCTTGCGCGGGCCGAAGCGCCGCATAGCCACGTCGCATAACGACGCCGCATAGCGACGCCGCATAACGACGCCGCACAACGACAGGGGTTGAACTATTGACGCTGATCACATTGAAATTCACGCTGACGGAACTCCAGATCCTGACCGGTCTGGCCGCGGATCAACTGTTTCGCAAGGAGTTCATCGATTCCAGACTGCCCGGGTTCACGTCCAATGCTCCCGAATTGAATGTCGGAAAGCAACTCATCCAGCGTATGAGACTCGCGGCCGGTGGCCCGGCGGCGCGCCCCGCGGCCGCCCCCCTCCCAGGCGTTCGCGCGTCGGGCCGGCAAACTCCATGAGTGGAGCGGGCATGCAATACCTTCTCACCGGATTCACTCAGAACACCGGCGTTCGCGTCTTCGTATTCGAGGGCGTTGCGGCAGACTGGGTGCGAACAGCGTATAGCGTCAGCGCCGATCTTCCGCTGGCACGGAAACATGGGATTCAGATGCAGGAGTTGCCGCTGCTTTGCCGGGGCGTCCTTGAGCAGCGCGGCGAGGATGACGACCGGCGTGCTTTCACATTCACCGAGGGCGACATGACGCTTCATGCGGGTCTTGTGCGCGCCGCGCTCGAGTTAAGCAAAAAGAAAGCACCGCGCAGGCCGTTCGCCGCGGCGGCAACCGCATCGGCTTCGGCTGCTCCGATCGCCTGAAAACGTTCGGGCCGGTCCAATAGAAAGGCAAAGACGTAATGGAAACCTTCACCGAAGATCGGCAGGTCATCAGCCCGGCACTCTGGCGCGTATGGGAACAAAAAAGCAGGCTGCGTGGCAGAGCTCACGGACGGAAGGTCACGGTAGCGGCGTCAGCCGCCCTGCTGGTTCTCTGGCTGGCCGGCATGATCGCACACTACAAACTGGGCGGATTCATTCACATTCTGCTTTTTGTCGCCGTGGCTGTCCTCGTCATTCCGTTGCTGTGGGACCGCCGGTCGATTCTGTGAATCCCGTCACGCCGGCGGAACCGACTATGTTGTCGAATTCCTGAAAGGAATCTATGAAAACGCGTTTCCACCTGGTCGCCTTTATCGTTTTGTCTACCCTGGCCTCGGCTTCACTGCTGCCGGCGGCTGACCTGTCCGTCTATCGGGAATATCGTCTCGGGAGTTCGCCCGGGGATGTCGCGAAGCAGGCGGGGATGGAATCTTCCGAGGTCAGGTTGATCTCAAGCCGTCCCGCCCGCATCGAGGAGCTTGACTGGAAGATCAACCCGTTTGCGTCCCCGGCTGCCCAGTCTGATTCCGTCCGGGAGATTCGCTTCCGTTTCTATAACGGCAATCTGTTCGAAATGATGGTGAGTTACGACAGGGAGCGGACTGGCGGCCTGACCGATACCGACATGAAGGAAGCGCTGTCCGCGGTTTACGGGCCCGCTTCCATGCCTGTCACGAAAGAGATGTCCTTCAATTCGGGCTACAGCTCCACTGTCCGGGTAATCGCTCAGTGGGACGATCCGCGGAGCGTGCTGAGCCTCGTTGGGTTTTCCTACGGAGATGGCTTTGGCGCCATCGTTTCATCGAAGCCCACCCTGGCTCTGGCCCGACAGGCGATCGCCGAATCGGCACGGCTGAATCAGATAGAAGCGCCGCAGAAGGCGCTGGACCTGAAGGCGAAGCTGGATGCCGACGCGGAAGCCAGAGACGAGAAATCGCGCCTGCTGAACAAGCCCGGTTTCCGCCCATGAGCGATTCGTCCATGACGCCTTCGTCCATGAGCAGCTCGTCCATGACCGCTTCGCCCCTGACCGTTCCGTTAGCGGACCGTTCCACACAGGCGGGAAGCCTTCACGTCGAGCGCGCCGCGCGGCTGCCCGCGTTTCTCGAGTTTGGCGGCGATTCCACCGCCGGGGGGCCGGTGTTGAAGGGCTGGTCGGTACCGCGGAACGTTCTTTCGAGGTTCGAAGCGGAAACCGCGAAAGCGGGATGGGTCTCCTACTTCATGGCGGGCACGATCGAGAGGACCTCTTTCGGAGTCGATCGCCAAAAAACGCTCGCCGCAGCCATGAAGCGACTGGCAAAACAGGTGAAATCCGAGCACTGCAACAGCTTCGAGATCATGCACGTCACGAGCAAACACTTTCTCGGAGTGTTTCGCGTCACGGTGGCGGCTCATGCGCGCCATCTTCAGGAAGTCGGGGAAAGCCTGGTTTGCTTTGGACAATGAAAGCACGCTGACCGGCACGCCGAACCAGATCGAGTGGGCCGAGCAGATCCGATTGACCGTCGCCCGGGAGTTCGATCGGGTGGAGAAGGTGTTTCAGGCTCAGGTCGGCATTCAGACAGGGCAGAAGCAGGCGGAAACGCGCACCATTATCGCCATACTCGAACAGAAGCGCGCGGAGACGATGTCCATCCCGTCCGCCGGGTATTTCATCCGCGAATGGCGGGAACTGAACGACCAGGTGCGCCGGCTGATCGCCAAAGATCCCCGGTATCACTTCATCAGAGATCAACGGACACTCCGCCGGCGTGCGGCAATTTAGCCGGCTCTATTCCAGACGAAAGTTGACAACACGAAAGTTGAGAACACCATGAATATTCGACCTCTCTACGACCGCATTGTGATAAAGCGCATCGACGAAAAAGAAACCACGCGCCACGGCATCATCATTCCGGATTCCGCCCAGGAGAAGCCGCAGGAAGGCGAAGTCATCGCAGCGGGCCGCGGCAAGCGGCTCGAGAACGGCGAACTGGTGACTCTCGATGTCAAACCGGGCGACCGCGTGCTGTTCGGAAAATACTCCGGGACCGAGCACAAAGTCGACGGAACGGATTACATCATCATGCGCGAAGACGATGTGCTCGGCGTCCTGGCCACGAGCTGAATCAGACGACCCACAAAAGGAAACCATTTATGGCAAAACAAATTACTTACAGTGATCAATCCCGCCAGGCGATTCTGCGCGGCGTCAATCAGCTGGCCGAGGCGGTAAAGGTCACTCTGGGCCCCAGAGGGCGTAACGTCGTTCTCGAGAAAAAGTACGGCGGACCCACCGTCACCAAAGACGGCGTGACCGTGGCGAAGGAGATCGAGTTGAAGGACCCGCTCGAGAACATGGGCGCGCAGATGGTGCGCGAAGTGGCTTCCAAAACTTCCGATGTCGCCGGCGACGGCACCACGACGGCCACCATCCTCGCCCAGGCGATTTTCCGCGAAGGCGTGAAAGCGGTGACTGCCGGCGCGAACCCGATGGCCATCAAACGCGGCATCGACAAGGCCGTTGCTCTGGCGGTCGAGGAAATCAAGAAGCTTTCGAAGCCCGTCTCCGGCGATATGATCGCGCAGGTGGGCCGCATCTCCGCCAACAGCGATTCCACTATCGGCGACGTGATCGCCGAGGCCATGAAGAAGGTGGGCAAGGACGGGGTGATCACGGTCGAGGAATCGAAGACCATGGTCACCGAGCTTGCCACCGTGGAGGGCATGCAATTCGATCGCGGCTATCTTTCGCCCTACTTCGTGACCGACCCCGAGCGCATGGAATGCGTTCTCGAAGATCCGTATATTCTGATTCACGAAAAGAAAATCGCCGGCATGAACGACGTGCTGCCGATTCTGGAGCAGATCGCCCGCGCGGGCAAGCCGCTGCTGCTGATCTCGGAAGAAGTGGAGGGTGAAGCTCTCGCCACGCTGGTGGTCAACAAGCTTCGCGGAACGCTCAACGTCTGCGCGGTGAAAGCCCCTGGCTTCGGCGACCGGCGTAAATCCATGCTCGAAGATATTTCCGTCCTCACCGGCGGCAAAGCCATCATGGAAGAAACCGGCATCAGGCTCGACAGCGTGAAACTCGAAGACCTCGGCCGCGCCAAACGCATCACGGTGGATAAAGAGAACACCACGATCATCGACGGCGCGGGTTCGGCGAAGAACATCGAAGGCCGCATCAAACAACTCCGCACCCAGATCGACGACACCACCTCGGATTACGATCGCGAGAAGCTGCAGGAACGGCTGGCGAAACTGGCCGGCGGTGTGGCCATCATCCGGGTCGGTGCCGCCACCGAGACCGAGATGAAGGAGAAGAAGGCCCGCGTCGAAGATGCGCTGAATGCCACACGCGCGGCGGTCGAGGAAGGCATCGTGCCCGGCGGAGGCGTCGCCCTTCTCCGCGCCGCGATCGCATTGAAGAATCTCACGCTCGATGGCGACGAACAGTTCGGAGTGAGCATTGTGCGCCGCGCCTGCGAGGAGCCCGTGCGGCAGATTGTTGCGAATTGCGAGCCTGAAGGCGCCGTGGTCGTTGAGAGGATTCGACTCAGCGACAACCCCCACTTCGGCTTCAACGCGGCCACGGAAGAGTACGAGGATCTGGTGAAAGCGGGCGTGATCGATCCAACCAAGGTGACTCGTTCGGCGCTGCAGAATGCGGCTTCCATCGCATCTCTCATGCTGACGACCGAAGCCATGATTTGCGGAATAGTCGAAGACGAGAGCTGAATCTCTATGGACAAGAGGCTGCAGAAGCGCCATAAGCGCCAGGTTTCGCGGGCCAGAGCGCGAATCAGACTGTCCGAGCCCGACGTCAGGACACCGGAACAACTGAGGGCGGCGCGGGAAGCCAGCCGCCCGGCATATTCCGATATGCCATTCCTTACGGTCAGGCCGGAAGCCCAGTGGGCGTGATGCCTCCCATCCTCTCGTGGTTCTTCCTGAGGGGTTGCCCGCGCTGCAAATCCATTGATTTCAGAACCGTGGGAACGCAGAATGCTCTTGAAAGAACGTTCCGATGGTTCCTTCAACCCTGCCGGTGCTGCCTGTGCGGACGCCACTTTTACCTGATCCGGCGCTTGGCTTCCGTTGGCGAGACGGCGTGAGCTACTTCGGCGCCGGCAGCACCGGCCAATTGCCGTCGTAGGGCGGCCAATTGGGCGCCAGCGCTTCCTGGTCCGGGTAGAACATGGATGAATAGATGGCGCTCAGTTTGCCTTGGTCGATGACAAACCACTCGCTGAATTGATTACGACGCATGGCCACGCCTGGTTTGCGCAGGAAGACGCCTAACCCGAGCACGATGCCGGCTTCTTCATCCACGATCGGGAAGCGGCGGGCAACCACCGCGTAGATATTCGTCATGGCGCCCTCGTTCATGCAATCGGTCTTGCCATTAAAGATTCCGGCGGCGTTGGGGGGCGGATTTGCCGCGTCGCGCTGCGTAGTGAGCACGCCGTTCTCGAGCCGCATGCACCCGGGGTGCGCGATCATGACGTGGCCGTCGCGGGCCGAAAGTGAATCGAAATAGCTGTTGGTGATGGCGACCAGGTCCTCGCGGGAAACGCGATCGGTCCTGGGCACCACGCGCTCTACCGGCGGATGCGCGGCCAGATATTCGGGATCCCAGAAGGCGGCGTTAGCCTGCGCGCCTGCGCCCGTGCCGATACCCGGGTCGCCTTTTCGCGCAAGATACCATTCGGCCTCGGCCACCTTGCGATCGGCAATCTTCAGACGCAGCGTCACCACTGCTGCGTTGCCGGAGACCTCTTCGAGCGTGCCGAAATAAGCCGCGTTCTGCGTCACCGGGTCGAAATAGCGCCGCTGGACTTTTCCGAGCGCCTTCGCGGTCTGCCAAATCCCCTGGCCTGGACGCCGAACCACTGCGTTCTCGGTCTGCCGATATCCGGGCGTCAGCGGCACGCCGGACGGGTCGTGTTGAATGACGGCGTTCAGATACCGGTCGAGCACACCCTTCATGCATGTCCGGTCGCAATCGGCGGCGAAAGCGGCCGGAACCAAACCCGTGGCCCCCAAGGCAAGAAGGAAGAAAGCTCGCATGAGGAGAGTTTAATCGATTCGCCTCGGCACTCTCAGCTATTTGGCGTCCGGCCCATGCGGTGCATCCGCCGGAGCAGGCGGAGGGGGAGGAGCAGCAGCAGGTGGCGGGCCCCCCCGGCCGCGTCCGAAGCCACCGCGCGCGGGAGCCGGATCCGGCATCTTCTCCGTGCCACCGACCTTCAGCGCCATGAACCGGGTACCGGTCGCGAACCCCACGTACTGCGTGTCGTCGACCATGTAAGTGATCGGAGGAGCTCCACCGGGAAGGTTGAACGGCAGCGCCAACAGTTCGTCACCCGTATCCGCTTTGTATGCGTACAGCGTAGTGCCCGCGACCTGGAACAGGAGGTTGCCGGCCGTGGTCATCGTGCCCCCGCCCGTCGAGCCACCTCTTCCCGTCTTCACCCACTTGATGGTGTTCGTCCTGGGATCGCGCGCCTGCAACCCGCCGCGGCCCACGTTGTCCGGACCCCAGATCGGCATCGGAGTATCTCGGTTCGCGCCGGCGCGGCCCAACCCATGAGCGCCGCCACCGGCTTTGGGGTCGGGTTCCGCGGCAGCCGTGAAGGTGTAGCTGCCTGCACTGTAAGGCAAATAGACGAGGCCTGCATTCGGGTTGTAGGACATGGGCGCCCAGTTATGCGCGCCGCCGCCGCCCGGATAGATCACGACGGTATTCGTCTGGTCGTAATAAGCCGCCTGATTGATGATTGGTTTGCCGTTGTTCTTCTTATCGAAGCCCGTCACCCAGTTCACGGGGACGAAGGGCTCGGCCGAAATGAACTGCCCATTGGTGCGGTCAAGGATGTAGAACACACCGCTCTTCGGAGCCTGCATGACGACCTTCCGCGTCTTGCCCTCGATCTGGACATCGGCCATGACGAGGCCGCCCACCGAGTCGAAGTCCCAGCTGTCGGTGGGGACCGTCTGGTAATACCACTTCAACTTGCCGGTCTTCGCATCCACCGCCACGATCGAGCAGGTATAAAGGTTGTCCCACTTGCCCCACTGGTCTTTCGGGATGCCGCGAAGTTCCTGCGGCCAGGGTTCAGCGTTACCGGTTCCGGCGATCACCAGGTTCTCTTCGGGGTCATACACCAGTCCGTCCCACACGGGCGCGCCGCCACCGTACTTCGCCCAGTCGCCGATCCAGGTCTTGGACGCCTTTTCCTGAGCCGCGTCTTCAAAGGGCTGGCCGGGCTTCGGCGGGACGGTGTAGAACTTCCAGGCGAGCGATCCATCCTTGATGTTATAGGCCGCGAAGAAGCCGCGAATGAAGTACTCGCCGCCCGCCACACCGATGATGATTTTGTCGCCCGCGATGCGCGGCGCGATGGTTAAAGAGTAGTAGTCGTTGATCTCCCCGACCTTGCTCTGCCAGTCTTCCTTGCCGGTGGCGGCGTCGATCGCGATCAGCCGGGCGTCGTTGGCCGCCAGGATGATCTTGCCGTCGGAGATCGCGAGTCCGCGGTTGTGCGTGCCGCAGCACATGTGGCGCGCCGTGACCGGATCGATCTTCGCATCGTAGATCCATTTCTGTTCGCCGTTGCGCGCGTCGATGGCGTAGACGATGCTGTTGTCCATCGACTGATAGATGGTGTTGTTCCACATGAGAGGCGTGCCTTCGGTGCCGCCGCGGCCGCCTTCCGTAGTGAGCGGCGCCGACCACGCCAGGCCCAGCTTTCCGACGTTCGACTCATCGATCTGCTT
Source organism: Terriglobia bacterium (assembly GCA_963764845.1). Taxonomy (GTDB): domain Bacteria; phylum Acidobacteriota; class Terriglobia; order Bryobacterales; family Bryobacteraceae; genus BOG-234. The sequence goes on from CAVXUE010000006.1 coordinate 1,370,091, forward strand.
CAACTGGCTGTAGCGCTGTTCGGTCTGGCTCAGGCCGTAGGTGAGCCAGGTGCCGGGCTGGGTTTCCCTGGCAGTGCCGGCGGTCTGGAGAACCTTGGCGTCAACCGAGTGCGCCGGCTGCTGGGCGATGACCGGGGAAATCAGGGTGAGAATGGCGATGGCGCCAGCGGCCCACAGGGCGGTCTTTTTGATGTTGAGCGTAGTCACGATGTATTCCTTGCAATGCAGTATGACTGATTTGAGTCGCCGACGAACCCGGACGAGCCTTCGGTCATTCTATTCCACGGCGCGAGCTGACTCCCAGGCCCGTGCGTACCTTCACTGAGACGATGGATCGTCCGGCGTCCGTTTCACAGCACGCGACGCCCGTCACTGGAAAGCGGGTTTGTCTGAAAGCAGGCCAAAGATCTGTAACTGATTACTGCTGGCGACGAAGACCTCGCCATTCGCCACCACCGGGACCAGGTTTGCATGACCCGGACTCGACCAGGTGCCCGCCACGCCCTTAAACAGTGTTTTGAGGGTCGAACCCGTCGACTCATAATAAAATGCGTACAGATCGATCGACGGCGCACCGGCGCTTGACGGGCGCGAAAGAGCCCAAATGATTGCATCGTGCGCCCCGTTCGAGGAAATCGAAGTGAAGAATCCCGTATCCGGCGTGCCCAACGACGCCGACTCGGCGACCTGGACCAACCCGACTGTGGGCGAAGTCTGAAGGTCCCAGACAATCACGTTTTGGCCTCCGCTGCTCACGACCGCGGGGATTCCGCCTGGACCCTGGAAATAGGACTGACCGCACCAGCAACCGCCGATCGGATATGTGCCCAGCACGTTGTTGGACTCCGACGAGTACCCGCCCAGACCGCTCTCGTTCATCAGGTACATCTTCCCGTTCTTGCCGGCGGCCACCGCCAGAAACTCAGTTGGCCCGGATTGCGCCGGCAGCACCATAACTCCGCCCGCGCCAAAATCGCCGTCTTCCTCATCCAGAGTTGTCTGGTTGCTGGGCGTAAACAGGTCGAGGACCGTCGTCAGGCTGGGCGAGACCTTGACAACACTCTCCTGAATGTTCGTCACCCCGTTGTAAGTCATTCCCGAAGGGTCCGAGTTCCCGGTCACGAACAGAATATTACCCGAATGATCGCTGACCGGTGCATAGCCCGACATCCAGATGGAGGAGAGAAAAACGGTCCCCGGCGAGGTAGCGAGAGAATCCACAAGCTGGTTCGAGGGGAGAGGGTCGAGTGTTCCCGCCTTCCATCCCAGCAGCCATCCCCGCGATACATTGCCGGAATTATCGCAGAAGCTGCCGAACCCTGCATAAACGGCGCCGTTGGCAAGCAGGAGGCCGGGGCGCTGCAGTTGATAGGTGGCGTTAAACGCAGACGTGTTTCCGTTGCTCAGCGTGTGCGAAGCAGCCACCAGCCGGGGTGTCACGGTGTCGGCGAGGCTGCCCAGAGCGAGGGCGTGAAGGTGGTAGGCGGGCCCCCCTGAAGTCTGCGTGTACATCATGGCGTAAAGGGTGTTGCTGGAAAGGTCGATCACCGGCGTTGAGACAATCCCGACATTCGGTATCACCGTGCACCCCAGAGGCTGGTGTACCGGAGTGCCGAAGTTCGGGCTTAGGAGCACCGTCCCGCTGTGAGCGTCGATGGCATAGATGCTGTTGCTTTCCGTCGCCACGTAGACGACATCGTGCAGTCCCTGATAACTTCCGGCTGTAATCTGCACGCCCGGCACGACCAGTGGTTGGGCGTCCGCCTGGCCGTTCAGCGGCACGCTCGTGAGCAGGCCGAACGAGGCGCTCCCTACATTGGTTGGCGTCAAAACGGTTTCGGACGGGTTCCAGCCAGTGCGGTTATTGTTGTAGTGATAGGTCGTGATTGACGTCTGGCCGGCTACGCGAGGTATGCCCGCGGCAGCGAAGGCGGCAAACATTACCGCGGCGGCCGGGTAATTCATCCTGTGCGGTTTCAACATGTCTCTGATCTCCTGTCAGTCGGGCTGTTGTCGTCGGGGCTGCTGAGCATCGGATTATTGTTCCCCGAAAGCTGTCTTGAAGTCGGCTGGCAGGTGAATCGAATCCGCCGTAACAAGCGCCGGAGCGCGTCAATTCCCGCCTCCTGATATCAAGCTATGGCGGATTACGGAGGATAGTCCATGTTGTCGTTGGTTAAGACCGGCTAAGACCGGTCGCCCTGCTGTAAGCAAGGCGCCGCGTCACCATCGGCTTTTCAACGCGTTTCGGCGCGCTACAGAAATCTCGCGTCTGTCCCCGAACCGTCTGATCATGACTTCCGGCGCGCGCAGGGCTGAAGCGGCCGGGTCCGTTGTTTCGATGTCTGCGCGGACCTGAGGGCGGATTTCAGCTCTCCATCGAGTCGTTCCAGAACCCGGATTACGTCTTCAACGTGCGCCTTCCGTAGCCGCAGTTCTGTAATGTACTTCCGAAGGTTTGGCGTTTCGTTCTTCCTCCCGGGCTCTGTCTGGCCGTTGACGTTACTCGCGGGCCCCGGCCGTTTTTTTCTGCTGATCGGTTTCGTCTTCATCGCGGTGTTCAGGAATGTCATCTGCCAGGCGTCCTCCGGTCTCCGGTTGCCCGCTTGATTTTCCTGTTTTGTCGAGATCATTCCCCTTTTGAATTTAAGTGGCAGGCACTCCAACCAGTTCATTCTGGCCCGGCGCCCGGTCCGCGCGATATCCGTACTTTTTCGGTATCGAGCCACGGTAAATACGGGAGCGATCCGCGGTACATGGCACCGTTGATTGCGCGCGGCCAGCCCGTAATATTACGGATACCCGCCATCGGGGCGTTGGGCTCTAATGGACTCGATGGACACATTGAATGGGGATGCGGGCGTTGTCGGGAACGCTCCCGACCGGCTCCGGATCGTGCTGGCCGATGACCGCGAGGACGTAATGCGCGAAATACAATCGCTCTTGAACGACGACTTCGAGATCGCGAATTCGGTGACCGGCGGGCTGGCATTGATCTGCGCGGCGCGCGACTTGAAACCGCACGTGGTGATATCCGATATCGAGATGCCGGGCATCAACGGGATCGAGGCCTGCCGCCGTATCATTCAAAAGGATCTTTGTAAAGCTGCGATTATCCTCACCATGCATAACGACGCGCAGCTTGTGAGAGAGGCGTTCGGAGCCGGAATCCGGGGTTACGTGCTGAAGGTCGATGCCGGTGAGGAACTGATTCCGGCCATCCGCAGTGTGATGAGCGGCTCCAGATATCGGTCGAAAGGGGTGTGGGATCAGTGGCGCGAATAAACCGGATGCATCTCTGTCCGGGACGCGCTGTTCCGGGACGCGCTATAGTGAACAGCCAGGATGCCCAGAACGCGAGTGCTCCTCGCGGATGATCACGCATTGGTCGCGCAGGGCCTTGAAGCCCTCCTCAAGGACACCTTCGATCTCGTCGGTATCGTGCACGACGGACGCTCCCTGCTCGATGCCGTCGAAGCTCTGCGGCCCGACGTCATCGTCACCGACATCTCCATGCCGCTGCTGAACGGACTGGACGCGATCCGGCAGATTCGCGAACGGCGGCCGAACGCCAGGGTGATTGTGCTGACCATGCATCGGGACACCCAACTGGCCGTGGACGCCTTTCGCGCCGGGGCCTCCGGATACATGCTGAAAGTCTCTCCGGGCGAGGAACTGATTACGGCGATTCAACAGGTGGCGCAGGGCAGGGCTTACGTCACCACGCTGCTGTCGAAGGATCTGATCTCTCTGCTGCTGGAGGCCGGCGGCCCTCCGCAGACCGGTGACTCGCCCCTGACCCCGCGGCAACGCGAAGTGCTGCAATTGATCGCCGAAGGCAAAACCATGAAGGAAGTGGCAGCGGTTCTGAACATATCGCCGCGCACCGCGGAATCGCACAAATACGAGATCATGCAGGTGCTCGGCGCCCGGACAACGGCTGAACTGGTTCAGTGCGCCATGCGGTTGAAACTGGTCGGGGAGTGAGCGATGGCTGAGACGGCTCTTTCCTTACGGCATGGCAGGAGCATCATCATATCGCTGATCGTCGGGTCGCTGGCGATGATTGGGGTGATCTGGTGGTACTACCATCGCCAGCAACAGGCAAACGAAGCCGCATTTGCGCTGGAGGTCGCGGCCGTCGCAGACGCCAAGGTGACACAGATCGCCAACTGGCGCCGGGAGCGTCTCGGAGATGGCAGGGTCCAGGCTTCGTCCGCAACCATGACGATCGCGCGGCGCGTTCTGACGAGCCCGGCCCCGACCGCTGAGGACAGAGCGGATCTCGAGTCCGTAATGGGTCAGCTGGAGCGGCAATTCCTCTATAGCGGCGCGTTTCTGGTTGATCGGGAGGGCGCGATCCGCGTCCAATATCCCCGGGATCACCCCGCGCCATCGCGCGTTGCGGAGTTTGCCCGCGCCGGCGCTCAGGCGGATGACGTGAAGGTCGAGGATCTCTTTCTCGACGCCCGCTCCGGCCGGCCTCTGATGGCGATTAACATCCCCGTGCACGATCTGGGAGCGCTCATCCTCGAAATCGATCCAGCGCGGTTCCTGTATCCGTACATCAACTCATGGCCGGTGCCGAGCGCGAGTGGAGAAACAATTCTGGTGCGACGCATAGACGATAAGGAGGTCCTGTATTTGAACGACCTGAAGCACCTGGCCGGGACGGCGCTCGTTTACCGGCGATCTTTGGCGAACCTGGGGCTCCCGCCACTCGGATCCTACGAATCCGGATGGCAGTCGAAGGGGCCGGATTACCGCGGCGTAATGGTCTTGGGTGTGATCCGGCACGTCCCGGATTCCCCCTGGTATATCACCGCCAAGATCGATGCCGCGGAAGTCGACGCCCCGGTACGCCGTCTGGGCTGGAATATGGCGCTCGTCGCGCTTCTGATCGGCGTCACCACCATAGCGGTTGTGGGACTCATCTGGAGAGATCAGCAGGTCCGCCTGCACCATCAGCGCGAAGCCTGGTTCCGCGCCGTGGCGAACGAGACGCCTGCCTATCTTTGGATGACATTTGTCGGCGCGGAAAATTCATTCATCAATACGCCGCTCGGAAAGTTCCTCGGCACCGATCGTGAGTTCCTGGCGGGCAGCTGGATCGATTATGTTGACCCGCATGACCGTGGCCGCGTGCGCGCCGCCTTCGAAGAATGTCTGAATGCCTGCCGCGAGTACGTTATGGATTGCAGGATTCGGCGTTCCGACGGTGAGCATCGCTGGGTCGCAATCCGTGGCTTGCCGCGCTTTTCCCCCACAGGGCTGTTCATAGGGTGTGCGGGTTCGATGGTCGATATCACCGATCAGCGCCTGGCGGAGCAACAGTTGCGCAGGACCAACGCCGCTCTTGCGGACGAACTCGCGGAGCGGACCCGGCACGAGACCGAGATCCGATCGTTAAGCGCGCGCCTGATGAATGCGCAGGAAGAAGAGCGGGGCCGGCTGGCGCGCGAACTGCACGACAACCTAAGCCAGCAGATCGCCGTACTGAGTATCGCGATGGGCAATTTGAAGCGCGCGATTCCTGGCGATCAGCCCGACGTGCGCGGTCAGAGCGATCGGATTCAGCAGAAGCTGGTGGAGGCCGCGGAGACGGTACGCCGCATCTCTCATGAACTGCACCCGGCCGTGCTGGAGCACTCCGGCCTGGTATCGGCGTTGCGTGCATACTGTGAGGAGTTTGGTGCGCTGACCGGTATTCGGGTCTCGGTTGACACCGACGGGTCCTTCGACCGCGTCCCCGCTCCGGCGGCGTTGAGCCTCTACCGCATTACCCAGGAAGCGTTGCAGAATGTCGCCAAGCATTCGCAGGCCGTCGAAGCCCATGTGACCCTGGCGCGTTCCGGTGAGCAGTTGTGCCTCACCATTGCCGATCGGGGTGTGGGAATGGAACATGCCGACCTGAACCTGTCCGGCGGATTGGGGCTCGTCAGCATCAGGGAACGGACGCGCCTGATCCACGGCACTGTTGAGATCTCGAGCCAGCCGAATCGCGGCGCGACCATAATGGTCAGATTCCCCCGGGCGGAGGCGGAGCAAGCGGTCGAGGTTTGAAAATCCTGAGAGATAACCGGAGTTAACCCTGCCGATGGTACTAGCTCTCTTGTATGTCGAAAGCCCAGTTAATAAGATTCAACGGTGATCTTCACCCTCACTCCCCGCGGCTCGGATGCCCGGTCGCTTTTTGAAACAGACAATGCCTCAACGCCGAGCGTCATTTGGTATGAGACCGCAAGTGTGTGCGCGCTGGCCAGCGCCGAGCGGCACCTGGGCCATATCGTAGTGACCACCGACGGATGCGCCGCTTATGATGGCACGCATACGAATTCGGCGGGTAATGGATTCAGGGAACTCGGTGTTTTCAGGGATATAATCCAGGCAAAGGCCGCCGTTGAAGAGGCGCTCGGTTTCCGCGGACAACCATCGGAAGGCCGATCGGAAGCTCCGCTCCTGACGATGTAACTGTCACTTAGCTCCCGCAACGTTCCAGCAATGCGCGCCCCGATGACGGCAGAGTCCCGCAACGGGACGCCCCGACCCGGTTAACCCGTACTGGTACTCACATGCACTATCGTCGGCAACACCTGCCGGATTACGAAAACAGACCGCCGCCCTTTCGGGCAGTGGAGCATCTGGCGTTCGCAGTGGCAGGCAATCATAATCGGCTCCGTATAAATCCTGTTTGTGCCGCCAACCTCGAAGTTCGTATGTTCTAATTGATGTGCGAAGAGTGTGATGCCCTCATTCGCGTTTATGATGAAGCAGTCGCGAAACTGTTCGAAGCACTCAGAGATTTGCGTGCCGTCACAGGTACACCCCGATTTGAACAGGTAAGCGACGGGGTTAGATCCCTTCGGAATGAATGTTCCAGCGCCTATCAGATTCTGGATTGGCACCGCGAAGCACACCGAACCGGGGTCGCCACTGCATCGGGCAATTCTGCGTAAGGATTCGGGAGATCGTCTGCTTCCAGACGTCATAGCCGCCCTCACCTCTTATGGTTTGGTTTACTTCAGCACAAATCCGGTGGTTCCTTCCCGAACTGTTTACTGCCAAGGGAAACCGGCGGATTTCTCGCAGTACTTAGACATGACGCAACAGAGCCCGGGCGCACTTAGCCGGGTCCATTGACTCGGGCCAGTTGCAATAACAGAACCATCGACCTCCAACAGTGGTTAGAGCCGGCACATCAGAATCCACCCGCCGGATTGAACTTGCCCGCCGGCCGCCGTGGTGTCTCAGGCGAGCCAGTGGTTGCTGGTCCGCGAAAGGTCAGCGGCCGCGCGGCGCCAGCGCGGGCGCGGGTCTCGGGCCTGGCTGCTGGACCGGAGCGCCACCTCCCGCCGCCGCGGCATTGAGCACCGCCTCCGGTTTAGGCTCCTGTTTAATCAACCCCAGCGCCTTGCGCAATTCGGTGTCAATGGTCTGGCGAATATCGGGTTGTCTTTCAGGAACTGGCGCGCGTTCTCGCGTCCCTGGCCGATCCGCTCGCCCTTATAGCTGAACCACGAGCCGCTCTTCTCGATGACATTATGCTGCACGCCGAGGTCGATCATTTCGCCCTCTCGCGAAATCCCCTCGCCGTACACGATGTCGAACTCCGCTTCGCGGAACGGCGATGCCAGCTTGTTCTTCACCACCTTCACCTTGGTGCGGTTGCCGACCACCGCCTCGCCGTCCTTGATCGCCGCGATGCGCCGGATATCGATGCGCACCGACGAATAAAACTTCAGCGCGCGGCCGCCCGTAGTAGTTTCGGGACTGCCGAACATCACGCCGATCTTCTCGCGGATCTGGTTGATGAAGATCAGGCACGTCTTCGATTTCGAAACGATGCCGGTGAGCTTGCGCAGCGCCTGCGACATCAGCCGGGCCTGCAGACCCATGTGCGAATCGCCCATCTCGCCATCGAGTTCGGCCTTGGGAACCAGCGCCGCCACCGAATCCACCACCAGCACGTCGATCGATCCCGAGGCCACCAGCGCGCCCGTGATTTCGAGCGCCTGTTCGCCATAATCGGGCTGCGAAACCAGCAGGTTGTCGACATCCACCCCGAGCTTGCGCGCGTAGATCGGATCGAGCGCGTGCTCCACATCGATGAACGCCGCCATGCCGCCTTTCTTCTGCGCCTCGGCGATCACCTGGAGGGCGAGAGTCGTCTTGCCGGAGGATTCCGGACCATAGATCTCACAAATGCGCCCGCGCGGAAATCCGCCGGTCCCGAGAGCCGCGTCGAGCGCGATCGATCCGGTGGAAATAATCGACACCGGGACGATCGCGTCCTTCGCGCCGAGGCGCAGAATCGACCCTTTTCCGAACTGTTTCTCGATCTGGCCGAGGGTTTGTTCCAGTGCGCGCGCGCGTTCTTTTTCATCCATGCTGCCAACTCCTTGTATGCGAACAAAAGGCGAAAATTATGTTTTGAGTATAGCGCGAAAAATCGATTATTCAATAGGAAATGTGATGCCGATCCGCGGCTCGGCGGCGGCACGGGAAGCGACCTACTCAATCCGGTAATTTGGCGCTTCCTTCGTGATGATTACATCGTGCACATGGCTCTCGCGCAGCCCGGCCGGAGACACCCGGATAAACCGCGCTTCGCACTGCATCTGTGCAATCGAACGGCAGCCGCAATAACCCATGCCCGCCTTCAGGCCGCCCACCAGCTGGTAAACCAGGTCGGCAAGAGATCCCTTCGAAACCACGCGGCCTTCGATGCCCTCGGGCACCAGCTTCTGCGTGGGGTCGAGCGAATAACGATCGGTGCTGCCGGACGCCATGGCGCCCAGTGAGCCCATGCCACGGTACTCTTGAACGTTCGCCCCTGGTAGAGAATCGTCTCGCCAGGGCTTTCGTCCGTGCCCGCCAGCAGACTGCCGATCATCACGCAATCGGCCCCGGCCGCGATGGCCTTCGTAATGTCTCCGGAAAACTTGATGCCGCCATCGGCGATCAGCGGGACATTGGCTTCACGCGTCGCGCGGCTGCAATCGGCGATCGCCGTGAGCTGCGGGATGCCTGCGCCCGAAACGATCCGCGTGGTGCAGATCGAGCCCGGCCCGATTCCTACCTTGATCCCGTCGGCGCCCAGTGAGATCAGCTCGCGGGCCGCCTGATAAGTGCCGACGTTGCCAACGATCAACTGCACATTCGGCAGCGCGTTCTTCACAGCTTTGACGGCATCAAGCACGCGGACGCTGTGGGCGTGCGCCGTATCGATCGCGAGCACGTCGACCTTACGGCGCACCAGTTCCTGCGCCCGCTCCAGAAAATCGCCGGTGGCCCCGATGGCCGCGCCCGCGCGCAGCCGGCCCTGTTCGTCCTTGGCGGAGTTCGGATACTTGAGCTTCTTCTGAATATCCTTGACGGTGATCAGTCCCTTCAGAAAGTATTGATCGTCGACCACGAGAAGCTTCTCCACGCGATGCCGGTGCAGAATCTCTTCCGCCTCGTCGAGCGTGGTGCCGACGGGAACGGTGATGAGATTGTCCTTGGTCATCACGGCCGAAATGGGGAGATCGAAGCGCGATTCGAACCGCAGGTCGCGGTTGGTCAGGATACCGACCAGTTTGCCGTCGCGCGTGACGGGAACCCCCGAAATGCGGAAGCGCTCCATGAGCGCCAGCGCGTCGGAAATTTTCTTGTCGGGCGCGATCGTGATCGGGTCGACGATCATGCCGCTTTCACTGCGTTTGACACGATCGACCTCTTCGGCCTGGCGGTCGATCGGCATGTTCCGGTGGATGAAACCCACGCCGCCCTGCTGCGCGAGCGCGATGGCGAGATGGGATTCGGTGACTGTATCCATCGCCGAACTGACAATGGGAATGTTGAGCGGGATCCGGCTGGTCAGCCTTGTCTTGGTTTCCGCTTCGGCAGGAAGCACTTCGCTGCGGGCGGGTACGAGAAGTACGTCATCGAATGTAAGCCCCTCGGGGATCGCGTTCTGAATCATGGGGTGTTACCACAGTGTAACCTGCGGTGGGGCTTCCAACGGGCCAAATCAGACGCTGCCTCGCCGGCAATCCGCGAGCTGCGTCCGCACCAGATCCAGCCGCTCCGTGACCAGCGCCATGAGCCGCTTCATCAACGCGTATCCGAAGCGCGGGTCGGCTTCGCAGGATCTTCGCAGCGACTCGCCGTCGAATGTGAAGACCCGCAGCTGAGTGAGCGCGCGCGCCTGGAAATGGCGCGTTCCCGCGCCCAGCAGTGCCGACCAGCCGAGGAAGGCGCCTTCGTGCAGGGTCTGGATCCGGATGGCCCGGCCCGGAGCTGGTTGTTCGAGTGCGACCGAACCGGACGCGATGACGTAGAGTTGCCCGGACTGGTCGTGGTCGTGGAAGAGGAACTCCCCGGGCTCGAAGCGGGCTTCGATACCCGCCTCCGCCAGCTTCGCGGCTGTGCGTTGGTCGAATTCCCCGAACAGCGTTTCGCTGCGCCTGGGTTCTGGTGCCATTGGCTATCTATCCCTCCCCTGAGATACTGCAAGGCCATTTTCGGACTCCGAATTGCACCGGGAAAGGGTATGGAAATCCACGTTGAGCATCTGGGCGCGGCGCGGTTTGAAGATCACAGCGCGCCGAAGATCGAACTCGCGGTAATCTCTTCCGATGAGGCGCCATTGACGAAAAAGCCAGCGGCATAAACCGCTGGCTCCGAAGCTGTTGAAAAGCCCGCTGCTATTGCTTGGCCTGGATTTTCTCGAGGTATTCCGCCAGGTTGTAAATTCGCATCTGCCCTAAATCCTGATCCCTGCCTACTTGCGAAAACACAGGGCCCCATATCGGCATTTCGCGGTTACCGTGCCCCTTCGTGATGTTTTCCTTGCCCGCGATAACCCTTTGCACGCGGGCGAACGGAAACTGGCCGCCTTCCCGCATGCTGAGCCGCGTCAGGTCCGGAGACTTGATCTTGAGCCATTCGGTCATCGGGCCGATTCCTTTGCCGTCGGTCCCATGGCAGGTGGCGCAATACGCTGTGTAGAGCGCGGCGCCGTCCATGGATTCGATCAGGTGCGTGGTGTCGGCGTTCAGCGGCGGCTCTTCGTCGATCTTCTTCTGGGCCGCTCCCCGGGCAACGAATAGAACCAAACCCCCACAGAACACGGCGACAATTAACGACTTCAGGTTTCTACTCAGCATGGCTGTTCCCTTTCCCTTTATGTGACTTCACGCAGTTGCGTCATCTGGCGCAGGATTCGGATTCTACGGAAGGCGCTGATGAAGGTACAGGCCAGCCAGCACGAGGCCAAGTGCCACAGTGAGGATCGTCAGGCTTTTCCCCCGGCGATCGATGGAATCAAGCCGGTGGACGATTCCCATTTGCTTTGTAATCAATCTTTTCTCGGCAACGCCGATGTGGATACTATCCTCTTCCCGAAGCGAAACGAGGTAGCGTGCGAGCGCCAGAGCGAGAACCATGATCGCGAGGCTGGCCCGGGTGACGACGAATGTGGTGAGTTGCATTGAACAGCCTCCGGCGGGTCTTGTGCATGCGACCCGCCAGAGATTCGCTGCCCGCACGCTAGTGCAGGAAGCCGAGCATCCACGCGATGAAGAGGATCACCAGAACGGTACCGAGACTGATACCCGCCCCGCCGCCGGCGCCCCACCGGGTGTGCCCGTAGTATCCGCCTCCTCCCGCCAACAAAACGATCAGGACGACGATGAGAATCAGAAACATATTTCCCTTTCCCTTTTTGCCAGCCTACCTGCTTGCATCCCTGAGCTTCTGGCCCTGCTTGATCATCTGCTCGCCTGTCTTCCGGCCCGCTTTCCTGGCTTTCTCCGAGAGTATCTGGCTGGTTTCGGCCGTCTTGGCGGCGACTTTGTCCACCGCGTTCTTCAGTTGGGTTGCTGCCCCGTCGATTCCCTGCTTCACTTCTTTCCTGTCCATGATCTTGTTCTCCTCGGCATTTTCGACCGCCGCACAGAAAAGAGGGCAGGCTATGCGCCAATGAGCGATTGGATACCTTGGGGTTTTGACTTACAGACCCGTGGAGGCTCTGGCCTCAACAGGCAGAGTGAAGTAGAACGTCGAGCCCGCGCCCGGCGTCGATTCGATCCAGATCCGGCCGCCGTGCGTCTCCACGATTTTGCGGGAAAGTGCAAGGCCAATACCATTCCCCGGCACATCCTGCCCGTGCAGGCGGCTGAAAATCTGGAACACGGAATCGAAATATTGCGGCTCGATCCCGATGCCGTTGTCGCGAACCGAGAACACCCAGTCGCCGCCCTCGCGTCGTGCCGAAACGCCGATCTCGGGCGCAATGCCGTCGCGCCTGTACTTGATCGCATTGGCGATCAGGTTTTGAAAAACGTATTCCAGACGGACGTCGCCCGTGACCCTTGGCAGCGGATCGCGGGTAATTCGCGCGCCGCTCTCTCTTATCGCGGCATCCAGGTTTTTGCAGACCCGGGTCACGATATCGTCGCACTCAAACGTGCTGATCCTGCTCTCGGCGTTGACGGTCTGCGAATATTCCAGCAGGCCGTCGATGAACAATCGCGCCCGCGAAGCTGCCGTTCCAATGAAGTCGAGCAGATCCGTATTGTCCTGACCCGGGGCTTTCCCATTCCTGTCTTTCAGTAATTCCGCAAACGATGCAATGGTGCGCAGAGGTTCGCGCAGATCGTGCGCGACTCGAAACGAGAACCAGCGCAGTTCCTCTGTCGATTTGACGAGCGCATCCTCCGCGCGTCGCGCGCGAAGATAAGCATTCACGGTCGCAAGCAGAACCGCCGGGTCGATCGGCTCGACAAGATAGCCGTCGGCCCCGGAATCGAGTCCCAACACTTGATGCTGCGTCTGCACGTTTGAAGCGGAGATATGCAAAATCGTCGTCGCCGCAATTTCCGGCGTCTCTCGGATCCGCCGGCAAACTTCGATCCCGCTCATGTCCGGCAGATTGACGTCCAGCAGGACGAGCGCCGGCCGGTGTCTCTCCACCATGTCCAGAGCCTCTCGGCCCGAGCCGGCCTCGACCACCGAAAGTCCCGTCTGACGGAGCAGTTTCGTCCGGGCGTAGCGGCCCGGCGTGATAGTCATCCACGTTCAGAATCGAAGGTTGTGGCAAATTCATCCCCATACTCCGGTTGCCGATACTTCCTTCGCCCCTCCGGCCTGCTGCACAAACTCCGAATTGCGGGCAATTTGTATCGCGGCTCTTAAGGCCGCCTCCGAAAGCTCGTCCTTGCTCATGACCGCTGCCGCCTGCTCCATCAGAACATCGCGTTCCTGTTCCGAAAGTATCCGCGATGTGACGATCGCCACGGGGATGTCGTTCAGCGCGCGGATGCTCCTGATCCTGCCGAGCACCTCGATGCCGTTCGCGTCCGGCATGGTCAGGTCGAGGAATATCATGTCGGGCGGATTCTCGATCGCCTGCCGAATGCCGTCCGCGCCGCTGGTCGCCTCCGCGATCTCGACCGGTAGTTTCCTGAGATGTTGCTTCAACAGATAGCGGTCAAGCTCGCTGTCGTCAATAATCAGCAGCCGGGTGATGGCGGCGAGGCCGGTGAGTTCCCGCAGTTTTCCGAGTATCGCGGTGCGCTCCACCGGCTTCACCAGGTAAGCGTCGACCCCCAGATGATAGCCCTTGGCCCGGTCCTCGCTTGTGCTCGCTATCAGCACCGGGATATCCCGCGTCTTATCGTCCTCCTTCAGCCTCGCAAGGAAACTCCAGGTGTCTTCGGAACGCAGCACAATATCCAGTACGATGGCTCGCGGCTGAATGCGGTCCAGTATGTCTTCGGCTTCGCGCGTTGTGCCGGCGCGAATCATCTGAAATCCGGAACCCTTCAGGTAACTCTTGTACGCCATCATCATTTCCGGCGCTGTCCTCGATGAACAGAACCGGCACGCCGGCCGGATCCGGCGGCCATTCCAGCGGCATCGCGGCCGGTTCCCCGGTGGGATCGCTGATAGCGCAGCGGAACGCGCAGCTTTGAAGGTCGAGCCCATGCCCGGCTCGCTCTCCACTTCCACGCCGCCGCCCAGAAATGTCGCCAGTTTTTTCGAGAGCGGGAGCCCCAGACCGGTGCCTTTATGCCGCCGCTGAATCGGATTGTCGATCTGCACGAAATCCTGAAAGATCAGCTCCCGGTGTTCCGGCCGCGATGCCGATTCCGGTGTCCGAGACGGAAAACTCGATTTCGTCGATCGCCTGCCAGCGCGGCGGAAACCCGCACTTCCCCTCTTTCGGTGAACTTCAAAGCATTCGAAATGAAGTTACGCAGAATCTGCGAGATCTTGCCTTCGTCCGAATAGAGCGGGGGAATGTCCGCCGGCGTCTTCAAATACCAGATCCACCGACTGGTTCAGCAACAGCGGCCGCAGCATGCCGCGCAGCGCCGCGAACAGGTTCGACAACCTCGAATTCAATCGGCTTCGGCTTCCACCTTCCGGCTTCCACTTTGGCCAGATCCAGCAGATCGTTCACCAGTTCCAGCAGGTCCTGCGCGGCCTTGCGGATATAACCTACCTGCTGGTCCTGCTCGCTGGTCAGGTCGCCGTCCGAGCGGTCAGCAGCAGGCCGCTCAGTGCCAGGATCGAATTGAGCGGCGAGCGGAATTCGTGGCTCATGTTCGACAGGAATTTCGTTTTCAACTCGTCGGCCCGCCGCAGATGATCGGCCTTCTCATCCAGTTCCGCGTACAGAGCCACCACGCCGCGATTGGTGTCTTCGAGTTCCCGGTTGACTCGCGTCAGTTCCGCCTGCCGCGACCGGATTTCTTCCAGAGCCCGGACCAGTTCCTGATTCTGATGCTGCAGTTCCTGCAAAGGATCCTGCGGGCGCTCCTGCGCCAAGCGCTGAGCGATGCGCGCCAGATCCGCCGTCGCGAATCACCGGTGCGCGCCGCTTCGCAAACAGCTTCTTCAGCCAGATCGTCGTACCTTTGCCCGGCGTGGACTCGATCTGAAACTGGTCCATCAGCCGCCGTGCGCCGATGATCCCGAGGCCCATCCCCGTCTGCGATTGGTACCGGCCTTCGAGGATCGCATCCAGATCGCGAATTCCGGGTCCGCGGTCCGATATTTTCACGATGAACAACTGGGGGGCCGTTGTTCCCTCGATCAGATATTCGACCTTACCGCCGCCCGCATAATTGAATACGTTGCGGGCGATCTCGGAAACCGCCGTCGAGATGCGCGTCTGATCCTGCGTCTCGAATCCAAGCAGCCGCGCGATCTGGCGGGCGCGCTGCCGCGCGTCCACTGTATCGTGTTCCCTGCGGATGTTGACGGTGAGGATCGGGAGACTCATGCCATCCCTCATGCCGCCTTCGCCACCACGACCGTGGCGTCGTCCTGACCCGCGATTAAAATCCCGATAGAGCACGCCCGCGATCACGGCGGGATCATGCAGCGCAAGCCCCGGCTGCGTATCGAGCCCGGTGCCCGTGGCCAAGCCGTCGGAATACATGATCAGCATTCCATTCTCCGGCCAGGGATAGCTGAATTCGCGGATTCGCTGGCGTCTCATGCCCGGCGGTCCCGTTCACCGAAACCAGGTGCTGGCTGGCCATCGAACCGGAATAAATCTGCGCCGCGACGTTTCCCACGCCGGAAAACGTGAGACTTGCCGCGCGTGCGATCGATCCGCGCTACCGCTACCGCCGCGCCGCGCGAACTGCGCAGGGCTTTATGGGAAAGTTCGATCAGCTCCTTCGGCGCCAGAGCCGGATGACCCCGAAGCGTGCGCACCGCTTCCGCCGATGCAAGGCTCGCTTCATATCCATGCCCGAGGCCGTCCGCCACAAGCAGAGTGGTGGATCGATCCGTCTGCTCCACTCCCCATGCGTCGCCGCACACTTCCTGTCCGCGCTTGCTGACGTTCACCGCGCCGATCCGCAGGTGAGAGGCCCCGTTCGCTCGCCGCTCCGGCACGGCGTGCGACACCCAGCGGGCCAGAATCACGGTGCCTTTCCCGGAACCGAATAGAAATCCGATACGTCGGAGAGCCGCTGGATGGCGCCCAGTCCCTGGCCGGGAGAACTCGCCCGTCGTGTAGCCATCCTTCCGGCATTGCTCCAGGTTCCTCATGCCCGGCCCGCGATCGATGGCAAGCAATTCCAGTTCGCCCGAAGTTTCGCCGCCTTCCGTGGCGCGCAGCAGAATTTCGCCGCTCCCCGCGTGTTCCATAATATTTGTTGCAGGCTTCGGTCACCACGATCGCCACCTGCTCGGCGCGGACTTCATCGAAGCCGGTCCCGTTAGCCATCTTGCGGCGCCACCCGCCGCGCTTCGGCCACTGGCTCGGCATCCTCGACCGCAATCCGGACCGATGCCGTCACTATTACCTCCACCTCACGATCGATACTTTAGTGCCCTCTCCCGGTTTCGTCGAGATCTCGAATTCGTGCGAAAGTCGTTTCGCGCCGCCCAAACCCAGCCCCATGCCGTTCCCTGACGTGAAGCCGTCCGTCAACGCCAGATCAACATCCGCTATACCTGGCCCCCGATCTTCGAAAATCAGCCGCAGGCCGGAACGCCGGTCGTTTTGCATGATCTCCACTTGTACCGTTCCCCCGCCTCCGTAATCCAGCGTGTTGCGGGCCAATTCGCTCGACGGCGGTGACGAATTTCGTCTGATCCACCAGCCCGAAGCCGAAGGCAACCGCCTTCTTTCGCACAGCCTGGCGCACAATCACGACGTCCTCGGACGAGTGTACAGGCAGGCAGTCGGAACTAATGAGTCTCATCCCCCGCTTTCCCAGCTCTTGTCACGGGACGCTCTGTCAGGGGTGATTTGGTCCAAAGCCGTATCACGCAACAGCGATTGCAGCGTGGCCATCCCTTTTTCCACGTCCAGCGCCGTCCGGATCCCTTTCAATGACAGCCCGAGTTCCACCAGCGTGATCGCCACCGAAGGCTGCATCCCGACTACGACAGTCGCCGCATCGAGCAGGCTCGCCATCGATGCAATCGTACCCAGCATCCGTCCGATGAACGAATCCACCATTTCCAGCGAGGAAATATCGATCAGGACGCCGCGCGCCCGGTGCTTCACGATCAGCGCCGTCAGATCGTCCTGCAGGGCGAGCGCGAGCCGGTCGTGCATGTCGATCTGAACGGTGACGAGCAGGAACTCGCCCATCTTCAGAATGGGAATCCGGTCCAATTTACTTCGCTCCGCCGGCCGCGCGTTTTTCGTCTTTCACCAAAGTGTAGCCGCTGCGCCGGAGCGCCACCGCAAAGGCATCGGCGAGCGTCGCCTTCGTGGTCACTCCCGACAGATCCACCCCCAGATGAATGATGGTCTGGGCGATCTGCGGGCGAATCCCGCTGATCATGCAATCCGCGCCCATGAGCCTCGCGGCCGCCACCGTCTTCAGCAGGTGCTGCGCCACCAGCGTATCCACCACCGGTACGCCGGTGATATCGATAATGGCAAAATCCGACCGCGTGGCCACAATCGCTTCCAGAAGATTCTGCATCACGATTTGCGTCCGCGCGCTGTCGAGGGTTCCGATCAGCGGCAGCGCCAGCACGTTCTCCCACAGGCGCACCACCGGCGTGGATAATTCCAGCAACTCTTCCTGCTGGCGCGAGATGACGTCTTCCCGGGTCTTCTGGAACGCTTCCATCGTGAGAAGTCCAAGCTTGTCGATCAGCTCGGTGGCTTCCCACACCGATTCCGCCAGCGACGCCGCGTCCTTACCGAACTCCTCTCCCAGCGCCGAGAAAAGCGGCTGTTTCAGGGAGAGCACAAAAGACGCGGTTTCGGTCGGCCTGTACCCGGACTTCGCACGGTTGGACGAGAGTTCGGTAAGCATATCCCTGACGCCATCCCACTCCTCCCCGCCCAGATCGTCGACACTTCCTTTGCCCGACGCCTCCTTCAGCGCATCCATAAACTGACGCGACTTTCGCGCTGTATCCTGCTGCTCCGCCGCGGAAACACCTTTGCCGTTTCTTGCCTGTATTTCCAGCCATTGATCCGTGATTTCGCCATCGCGTTTTGTCAGTATTTCGGCGAGCCTGCTCTTTGACGCTGTCATCTCTTGGTCTCCCTTTGAGATTGAATGAACTTTGAGATTGAATGGTTCCGCGGCCATTGGGACTCGCCTCGAGAACGTCATTTTGCAAATTGCTGATCGGTCAGTATAAATCTTATAGTGAAGAATTTAACGACGCTTGTCGCTCGTTGAAAGTGATAAACCGCACGTTCTCATAGGGTCGGCCGCAGCCCGCGCCTGAGTTAACTACCTTAAATATTGCGAATTCGGGAATCGCGGCGACTGGGAGGACCAATCGCGACCCGCCTTCCATCTTTTCGGCGCGCTGCGACGGCGCCAGGCTGCTCCGGAGTCAATTCCGGGGGTTCAATCGTCCGGCCCGCTATCGCCCACCTTGAGATTCCATCGCCGGGTCCAAACCCACCGCCTTTGAGGCGGTCAGCTTTAGCGGGTGGTTCCTTTACCTTGACCGATGTGGCGTACGCTCTCAGCGTGCCGTGTCGAGACTTTCTCGACACCGGTTTCTTCTCCGAATGCGCGAGGCGTCGGCAAGAGTGCCGACGCTGCACCAAAAGTGCGTGCGCCACACACTTCAGGCGACTTTCAGTCGCAACCCATCCTACCGGCTTGAGCCGGTAGTCGTTTAGGCCGTTCTTGTCGATACTTTCCATATCGGTCTCCTCGGCTCTTTCGGTAGCCTGGAAACACACAGACACGTTAAGCGCAATCGCCGCGGTCCGATGCCACCGGACGTGATTATTGTTTCTCGGATTCGAGAATACTTTCCAGTTCGGGAAGCGCGGCAAGATCTTTTTCACGGCCGGCGGCGCGTTTGGATGCAATCAGACTGGCGAGATCAAGGGTGCGGATACCGCGGTCAAAAATACTAACTCTGATCGCGTGCTCGTTGACTTCACTCCAGCCACCGAGGCCGGCGACCTCAGCGAGGAGATCGATTTCCCCGAGGTCTGTTTGCAGAGTAAGGACTGACGCGTTGCGCAGGGTTGCTTCATCCCAGATGAAAGGCAGGCCCGCGGGAAAGTCCCTCGGTTTGGGGTGAAATGGGGCCAGCGCTCCTACCAGCCGGTTCAGGTTTGCCGGGACACGCGAATAGAAAATATCAAGATCGACTGTAACGCGGGCACTCCCATGCCAGTTTGCCGAGACGCCTCCAATGACGACGAACTCCACCTGTGCGTCACACAATGCCTGGAGGGCTGTCTTGAATTGCATCAACGGCGTCTGCGCGCTATTCCGCGCATCTGCTCGACTGCTTCCGATGCGCTCTCCATCTTTTCGGCCCGTTCCGCGGGCGTCAATCGCAGCTGCTCGATGAGCAGACCCATATCGACTCCCCACTTCTTCGCCGCTTCAATCCGGCTTCCGGGCGCGGGATTGCGCAGCCTGTCTTCGGCGATTCGCAACTGCTCCGGAGTCAATGGGAGAAGCTCCCTCATTAATTCAATTCTACCGTGGCTTCATTCCTGCCCGGCTGGCGGTAGTGCCTTGAATCTGTGAGCCTGAGGCTGGCATCCCGTGGTGGAACTCGCGTGGAACCGCGCAGGCACGATTTGGTTCGAGAGCGAGGCGCGAGATGGAAGTCGACGCAGGCCATCTACGACGCCAAGCAACGAAGCTACCGGCTAAATCCTGCCTGCCCTATGGGTTGCAGCGGCGCCCGGTTCCAGCTTTGTCGCAGCTCCTGTCCGATGTCCCGCCTTGCCTGCCTCGCTGCTTCGCGCTGGATTCCGGGCGGCGCTCGCAATGCGGCCCACGGGAGTTCCACAGAATCCCTTCGCGCGGTTCTCACGAGTCATAACCGCCTCAAACTATCGATATCCGGGCGTCCTGTCTCGTCCTTCCGCTTCACCTGGATCGTACCGGGCGACCCAACGATTGGCCGGCGTCTCAATCGTCCGGCCCGCTATCGCCCACCTTCAGCACCGCAAGGAACGCTTCCTGCGGGATATCCACGCGGCCCACGCGCTTCATCCGCTTCTTGCCTTCCTTCTGCTTTTCCAGCAGCTTGCGCTTGCGCGAGATATCGCCGCCATAGCACTTCGCGATCACGTTCTTGCGCATCGCCGAAATCGTTTCGCGCGCGATGATCTTCGTCCCGATCGCCGCCTGCAGCGCGATCTCGAACATCTGCCGCGGAATCAGCTTGCGCATGCGCTCGATCAGCATCTTGCCGCGCTCGATAGGCGAAATCGCGGTGCACGATCATCGAAAGCGCATCCACCGGCTCGCCCGCGATCAGCACATCCAGCCGCACCATCGGCGAAACCCGGAAGCCCGCGAGATGGTAGTCAAGCGACGCATAGCCGCGCGACGCGCTCTTCAGCCGGTCGTAGAAATCCAGCACGATTTCATTCAGCGGCATCTCATACAGTCAGCATCACGCGGCCCGAGCCGATGTATTCGAACTTCTTCTGCACGCCGCGCTTGTCTTCGAGCAGCGCCAGAATGCCGCCGATATATTCTTCGCGCGTGATCACGGTCGCGTCGATGATCGGCTCTTCGATCTTCAGGATCTCGGTGGGATTCGGGAACTTGGTCGGGTTATCGACCTCGACCACCTCGTTCTTCGTGTTCGTGATGCGGTAGCGAACGCCAGGCGCGGTCGTGATCAGGTCGATATTGAACTCGCGCTCCAGCCGCTCCTGCACGATCTCCAGATGCAGCAGGCCGAGGAATCCGCAGCGGAATCCGAACCCCAGCGCGACCGAATTCTCCGGCTCGAAACTCATCGCGCTGTCGTTCAGGCGAAGCTTTTCCAGCGCATCGCGCAGCAGGCCGTGCTCGTGCGATTCCACCGGATACAGACCCGCGAACACCATCGGCTTGATCTCTTCGAAGCCGGGCAGAGGCTTCGGCCGCCGGATTCGCCGCATCGGTGATGGTGTCGCCGATCTTGGCGTCGCGCGACGTTCTTGATGTTGGCGTAGATGTAGCCGACTTCGCCGGCCGCCAGTTCCGGCAGACGGAATCGCTTTCGGCGACTGATATCCCAGGCCTTCCACATCGAACTGCTCGCCATTCGACCAGAGCTTGATCTTCTGGCCCATGCGCGATCTTGCCATCCATGATGCGCGCCAGAATGATCACGCCGCGATAGGGATCGAACCAGGAATCGAAAATCAGCGCGCGCAGCGGCGCGTCGGGATCGCCGCGCGGCGGCGGCACGCGCTTCACGATCGCTTCCAGCGTTTCGTGAATGCCGATGCCCTGCTTCGCGCTCACCAGAATCGCGTCGCTGGCATCGAGCCCGATCACTTCTTCAATCTGCTCGCGAATGCGCTCCGGCTCGGCCGCGGGCAGATCGATCTTATTGATTACCGGAATAATTTCGAGATTATGGTGCAGCGCGAGATAAGTATTCGCCAGCGTCTGCGCTTCCACGCCCTGCGATGCATCCACCACCAGCAGCGCGCCTTCGCAGGCCTGCAGGCTGCGCGAGACTTCGTAGGAAAAGTCCACGTGGCCCGGCGTATCGATCAGATTGAGCTGATACCAGTTGCCGTCGTCGGCCTTGTAATCGAGCCTCACGGCGTGCGCTTTGATGGTGATGCCGCGCTCGCGCTCGAGGTCCATCGAATCGAGCACCTGCGCCATCATTTCGCGCTGGGAAAGCGCGCCGGTCGTCTCCAGAAGACGGTCGGCAAGGGTGCTTTTGCCGTGGTCGATATGCGCAATGATAGAGAAATTCCGTATGAATTCGGGGACCATGCGGTAAGATGGGGCTGAATCCCGATTATCCCATATGTCCTTTCAGTTCCTCTCTTTTGAGCCGGATACGGACGGGCTTGCGCTCGTCACAATCCGCCGGCCGGAGAAGCTGAATGCGCTGAATCAGGCCGTAATTTCCGAGCTCGGCGAAGCGTTCCGGATGGCCCGCGAAGACGCGTCGGTCAAGGCCGCTGATTTTGACCGGAGCGGGCGAAAAAGCGTTCGTCGCGGGAGCCGATATCGGCGAACTGGCGAGCGTCGACGCCATCGAAGCGGAGCGCTTATCGCGCCGCGGCCAGGAGATTTTTCGCGCGCTGGAAACGATGCGCAAACCATCGGTCGCGGCCATCAACGGCTTCGCGCTGGGCGGCGGCCTCGAACTGGCGATGTGCTGCACGATTCGCATCGCATCGCCCAACGCGAAGCTGGGCCAGCCGGAAGTGAAGCTCGGCATCGTCCCCGGTTATGGCGCGACGCAGCGGCTGCCGCGGTTGGTCGGGCGCGGCCGCGCGCTCGAATTGCTGCTTTCCGGCGAACCGATCGACGCGGCGGAAGCGCATCGCATCGGGCTGGTGAACGCCATCGTGCCGCAGAGCGAATTGATCGCGACGGCGAAACAATGGGCTCGCAAAGTGATCGCGAACGGGCCGCTGGCTGTAGCATTGACCATGGAATCGGTCGATGCGGGGCTCGACGGCGGCTTGCAGGCGGGCCTGCGCTTCGAGTCGATGGCCTTCGGGCTGACCGCCGCATCGGAAGACCGGCGCGAAGGAACCAGCGCCTTTCTCGAAAAACGAAAAGCGGTATTTACAGGCAAATGAGCGAACACACTACACCAGAGTTTCGACAGCGAACTTGAGCGCCGCCGGGCTTCCGGTTTGCGATCGTCGTCAGCCGTTTCAACAGCTTCGTTACGGACCCTCTGCTCGCCGGCGCGCTCGACGCCCTGAAGCAGCGGGGCGCCGACCTGAAACAGGTCGATGTCGTTCGCGTGCCCGGCGCCTGGGAGCTTCCCATCACGGTGCGCGCCATCGCGGCGCACGCAAGAAGCACGACGCGATCATCTGCCTCGGCGCGGTGATCAAAGGCGATACGCCGCATTTCGATTACGTCGCCGGCGAAGCGGCGCGGGGCATCGCCGACGCGTCCGCCGAAACCGGCGTCCCGATGGCTTTCGGCGTGCTGACCACCAACACCGTGGAACAGGCCGTCGACCGCGCGGGCGGCAAGGGCGGCAACAAGGGTTTCGACGCCGCCATGACGGCGATCGAGATGGCCAACCTGCTGCCGAAATTGCGGGCCGCAAACCTGATGGCACGTCATCGCGCCCGCCAGCAGGCGCTGCAACTGCTGTTTCAGTGGGACCTGCGGCGTACGCCGATCGAAGACATCATCCGCGGCTATTACGATTCGCTGCTGGTCAGTGAAGACAGCGTGGGACGCCCGCGGCCCGACGAATTTGCGGAGCGCCTGCTGCGCGGCGTGATTGAAGAAATCGCGGGAGTCGACGATCTGATTACACGCCACGCCGCGCACTGGCGAATGGAGCGCATGCCCGCGGTCGACCGCAACATTCTGCGCATCGCGGTTTACGAGATGCTGCGCACCGATACGCCGCCCGCGGTCGTGATCGATGAAGCGCTGGAGCTGGCGCGGCGGTTCTCCGGCGAGGAATCCGTGCATTTCGTCAATGGAGTTCTGGACGCCGTGCGCCGCGAATTGCCGGCGCGCCGCAAGCGCGACCCAAACCTAGTATTACTGTATTTACAAGACTGCAAAAAGCCAGTGGGGCAGCTTGGCAAGCTGCGGCCGATTGCCAATCGGCCTTCGGATTCGGTCTGTGCCCGAGCAGCGGCGGTTACCAACCACCGCGCAGGATTCCATCCCGCCCCACGTCTGAAGGAGCGGTTTGCGCTGGTCCACGGTTAACATTAGGATTCATGCAAACCAGACAACTGGGCAACAGCGACTTGCAAATCACCCCACTGGGCGTAGGAGCCTGGGCCATGGGCGGCGGCGGCCTGCCGTTCGCCTGGGGCCCGCAGGACGATAACGATTCCATCGGCGCCATCCACGCCGCGCTTGACAGCGGCATCAACTGGATCGATACGGCGCCTGTTTACGGACTCGGCCATTCCGAAGAAGTGGTCGGGCGCGCGCTCAAGGGCCGGTCGAAACGGCCGTACGTTTTCACGAAATGCTCAATCGTCTGGGACGAGAAGCGTGAGGCCACGCGTAGTCTGAAAGCGCGATTCGATCCGCCGCGAATGCGACGAGAGTCTGCGGCGCCTGCAGATCGACGCGATCGATCTCTACCAGATTCACTGGCCGGACCCCGAGCCGGATATCGAAGAAGGCTGGCGCACACTGGCGGAATTGCAGCAGGAAGGCAAGGTCCGTTGGATCGGCGTTTCCAATTTCAAACCCGCGCAACTGGCGAAAATGGAAGCGATCGCCCCGGTTACTTCCAACCAGCCGCCCTATTCGATCCTCTCGCCCGAGATCGAGGCGGAAATCATGCCGTACTGCGGTGCGCATAACATCGGGCTGATTGTTTATTCGCCGATGAAGTCGGGTTTGCTGACCGGCGCGATGACGCGCGAGCGAATCGCGAAAATGCCGGAGGACGATTTCCGCCAGCGCACGATTTCCTTCAAGGAACCTTTGCTCACGCGGAATCTGAATCTCGTCGAGCTGATGCGCGGGATAGGGACGCGTCATGGCCGGACACCCGGCGAAGTGGCTCTGGCCTGGGTGCTGCGTAAACCCGAAGTAACCGGAGCGATTGTCGGGATGCGTTCGGCCAAACAGGTGGAAGGCGTAATCGGCGCAGCCGCATTCCGGCTGTCGGCCGGCGAAGTGGAAGAGATCGCGGCGTTCCTGCGCGACAATACGGCTTAAGGCCTTGCCGGAAAATCGACGTCACATTCGGGGATGGCAGGATGGTGGCACAGGCTTCAGCCTGTGGTCGGTTCACGCATGGAACAATTCGCGCTAAGCTTCATCCCCGAGCGCCGCATTTACACACTGCGCGAGTTGAGTGACGGCATCCGCGCCGCGCTCGACAGCGAATTCGCCAACATCTGGGTCTCCGGCGAGATTTCCGGCGCCAAACTCGTCCCGAGCGGCCATTGCTACTTCACGCTCAAGGACTCCGACGCCCAGATCAAATGCGTCTGCTGGAAGCTCGCATACTGGCGGCTGAAATTCAAACCCAAAGACGGCGTGCAGGTGCTCGTGCGCGGTCGCGTGGACATCTACGAGCTGCGCAGCGAATATCAGTTCGTCGTCGAGGCGATTGAACCCCAGGGCCACGGCGCGCTGCAACTGGCCTTCGATCAGCTCAAACAAAAACTCCTCGCAGACGGCCTTTTCGAAGCCTCCCGAAAGCGTTCTCTGCCGCGCTTCCCGACCCGCATCGGCATCGTATCCTCGCCGAAAGGCGCTGTGATTCAGGACTTCATTGAAATCCTCTCCCGCCGGTTCCCCGGCCTCCACATACGCCTGTTCCCGGCGCGCGTGCAGGGCCCGGGATCCGTCGAAGACATTTGCCGCGGCCTCGAATATTTCGGCGGGTCGGGATGGGCGGAGTTGACCGTGATCGCGCGCGGCGGCGGCTCGCTCGAAGACCTCTGGACCTTCAACGAAGAAGCCGTGGCGCGCGCCATCGCCGCATCGCCTGTTCCGGTGGTTTCCGCAATTGGACACGAGACCGACGTCACGATTGCGGATTTCGTGGCCGATCTGCGCGCCCCGACGCCATCGGCCGCCGCCGAAATGATCGTGTGCACGAGGGAGTCGCTGCTCGACCGCATCGACGCCGCCCGCACTCACGCGCAGCGGGCCGTGCGTTTTCGCCTCGCCGTTCTTGCCCGCAGGCTGCACGAACAGGCAATCGATCGTGCCCAGGCGTTGCTGCATCGCGGCATAGGCCGCCGCTTCCAGCGCGTAGACGATTCGGCGGAGCGTATGCGCGCGGCCATCCGGAAGCAACTGGCGGCACGGGAACGCGCCCGGCGAAGCCTCGAAGAACGTCTCCGTTTTTTCGACCTGCGCCCCAGGCTTCGGCGCGACCGCGAGCGTTTGAACGATCTTTCCATGCGGACTGCCGCGGCCATGCGTCTGCAACTGGCCCGGCGCCGGCAGCGCTTCGGGACTCTCTCGGCGAAGCTCGGCCAGTTGGATCCGAGGCTGGTGCTTGCGCGCGGTTACGCGATCGTCCTGAACGAGCGCGAGGGCATCGTTCGTGAGTCGGCGGACGCCCCGGTTGGCGAGGATCTCAGGATCCTCCTGGCCAAAGACGCGCTCAAGGCCAGGGTCATCGAATGACGCCGCCGTCCGGAACGTTTCTCGCTCCGGTTCGAAACGGAGCTCTCCGCATTCCGCCGCCGCTGAAACGATATTGCGATGCCGAGACCTGGAGCTTGTTTCGCTTCGATATCGTCGACAAAGATCATCTGACCATGCACCCGGTTCTGCCGCGCGACGCGGACGCCGATTTCCACGCCAGCCTCACGCCCGAGGGGCTCCTGTGGATCCCCGCGGCGCTGCGCAAATCCCTCGCGCTGGGCGAACAGAGCGTGATGCTGAGAATCGAAGGTGACGTGATTCACGTCTATCTGCGCAAGGTTTTCGATACGCTGGGCTTTCGCCCCGGCTAGTGTAGTGTCCACGAAATAACTGGACACTATCCTGGTCAGGCGTGGGGCAGGCCATCGTTCTTCAGTGGCCTGCCTTCTTCCTCCTATGAGACAAACGCGGACGACGGAAAACGATCGTCCACGCCACGATGTGTTCAGTTATTTCCTGGACACTGCGCTGGCGAACCGGACTTTTCTTTTAGAGTCCATCCGCGCGCAGTTATACTAAAGGTATGAAGACCGCGATCTCGATTCCCGACGATGTTTTCAAGCAAGCGGAGCGGCTTCGGCGACAGTCACGGAAATCGCGCAGCGAGTTGTTCAGCGCTGCGATGCGGGAATACGTTGCCCGGCACGCGCCCGACGACGTTACCGACGCCATGAACCGCGTCTGCGCCCAGGTCGGGGACACGAAGAACCAGTTTGTCTCAACCGCGGCCCGCCGAATACTTGAGAGCACGGAGTGGTGACCTCCCGTGTTGATATCGCAGGGCGAAGTGTGGTGGGCGGATCTTCCGGATCCCACCGGATCCGGCCCCGGCTTTCGCAGACCAGTCGTGGTCATACAAAGCGATCCTCTGAACCGCAGCCGGATCGCAACCGTGGTATGTGTTCCGCTGACCAGTAACATGCGCTGGGTAGATGCGCCCGGCAATGCGTTTCTTTCATCCCACCTTTCCGGGCTTCCGAAGGATTCCGTGGCCAACGTCTCACAGGTGCTCGCACTCGACAAGGGACTCCTTACCGAGCGAGCGGGAAGGTTGCCGCGCGCTAAACTCGACCTGATTCTGTCGGGCATTGACGTCGTGCTGGGGAGATAACCTGGAACCCTTTCGGGGGTCCATGCCTATCCCGGCAGATGTTTCGCCCGGGGTAGCTGCCGCGGTCTTAACGAAAGGCGTGAAAACGGCGATCTCGATTCCTGAGGACGTATTTCAGCAGGCCGAGCGCCTCGCGCGCCGCTCGCGGAAATCGCGCAGCCGGTCGTTCAGTGACGCGATGCGGGAATAGGGTGTTTCCTCGCCCCGGAAATTCAGCTATCGCACGACCACGCCGACGCTGCTCGCCGTCACGAACGCGATATCGCGCGTCTTGCCGGTGTTGAAACTGCGAACGATGGCCGCAACCGGGTGCGCTCCAACGTTGTAGGATACCGCCGGTTGAAAGGACCCATTGCCCTCCCCCAATTCGACCACGAGTAGATTTGAGCTCAGGCCGGTGGTGACCACGTCGAGCTTTCCGTCTTCGTTAATGTCGGCCACTGTGAGCAATATTGTTGCGGGTGGCGCCTTGGTTCCGACGGGAACGCTAAAATCGCCGCCCCCATCGTTCGCCGAGACTCCTACAGCCGCACTGCCATAGAGACCAAGCGCAACATCCGGTTTTCCATCACCGTTGAAATCACCCAGCCCTAAGCCGTGGGGATAGGCGATTGTGCCGTAAGATAGCGGATTAGACCACTCGTAGAATGATCCGTCTCCGCGGCCGAGCCAGACCTGAAACCCCTGACCGAAACCGAAAATTCCCACGAAGTCCAGGATGCCGTCGCCGTTCATATCGCCCAAAGCGATCTGCGTCCACGCCGCGTAGCCGTTGTTGAAGACGAAGGTGATCGGAGCCCGAAATGTCCCATCGCCGTTGGAGAGAAAAACGTCCGTGTTTTCACTCTGGACGGAAGACACAACGATGTCCGGAATACCATCGTTGTTCACGTCGCCAACGGCAACAGATTGAGTCTCGACACCCGCCGGAAAGCTCTGACCGGCCTGAAATGTTCCGTCCCCATTGCCGAACAGGACGGAAATAGTCCCGGATGCGTAGTCGGCCGTTACGATGTCCAGGTTCCCATCTCGATTGAAATCCGCCAGGGCCAGCGACTCAGGCTGGCTGCCAGTCGGAAACACCTTGGCCGCGCCGAAGTTAGCTTTGCCCAAACCCAACAGGACCGAGACATTGCTGGAGGAAGCATTCGATGTGACGATATCGAGAATGCCATCGCCGTTCACGTCGCCCACGGCAAGTCCCGAGCCTCCAGAGGCGCTTGTGCCTAATGAATAGGTGCGAATGGCAGGTTGCGCTCGTGCAAGGGAGACGGAACCAGCCGCAACGAGTAAGGCCAGGGCGTATCGGATCGCTGAACTTTGAACGGCGAATGAAGGCCGTCTGCGGGGCATGCGCCGAATGGTACCACGCCGAGCGGGACAGACTGCTTCCAAGGGGGCGCTGGGACCTATTGCCGCCAAGCCACAAGTCACCGGGTCTTTGCTGGGTAGCGCCGATACGGACGTAGCATCTGCACCCGGAGGGATCGCGCTGCACAACTGCGTGAGATCCGGTCACGAAGCCCGTCGTCCTGTCGCGCTGGGCCGATACGAACGGCTGCACCATCCATCGCGGTATAGAACATCTCTTCTATAAAATGGTTTTAAACCTAACCGCATCGACAAGTGCGGCAAGCGATCTGGCAGACACGGCCCTCAGCACGATCATCAACAATTTGGTGGTTCAGGGCGTGGAAATACCGGATCTGTGACTTGGCTATGTTCCTTCACTCCCGGCCGCGTCACGGTGACGGGATCAATGCCGTTCGTGTCGCGGAAATCATCCATTGCTGATACGCGCCAGACGCCCGGGAGTTCGCAGACCGTTTTACTGACCGTGAAGCTTACTGACCATGGACCCTGGCCAGGTAATCGACCAGACGCGGGACCTGCTCGTCCGTCAACTCCGCGCCTTTGCCCTTCATGCGATCCACCGTCGCGGCCCATCCGTCGCGGTCCGCCTTCTTGTTGTTGATGCGCGCCGCCGAGTGGCACGTGGTACAGGCGGTGTTCACGAGAGTAGCCAGCTCAGCGTCGGGGCCCGTTGGGATCGCGACACTCGCTGTCGCGGCCGCGCCCCTGGCGCCCGGCAGCGCCGACACGGGCACGTAGGGCTTGTGGACGAACGCGTAGAGATCGGCGCGGGTAGCTTTGCCCGGCCCGTGCAGCGGCAGGACTGTGTCGAAATCGAGTCGCAGCGTTTCCAGATCCGTCAATAACGTGGCCGCGTTCGGATTCACCGGAGCGTTCGCGGCTGGCGCGGGAGCGTTCGCAGCCGGCGGTGTGTAGAGATCGGCCTCCACCAGAATTTTCTCTTTCGGCAGGAACGCCATGAGGATGCCGTCGTCGTGCGTATTGTCCTTGATCAGGTAAAGTTCGAGCGTTCGCGTCGCATCGCTCAACACCTTCTTGTCACCGACGGTAACGATGTTGGTCTTCTTCTTCGACTGCTCAAGCCGGTCCGGACTGATCGTGCGTGGCGCCGCGAATGCCTGTTCGTAGAACGCCTTGTTGTTTTCGTGAGTAATGATCGTCGCGCCCGCGTCGACGAATGTGCGCAGCCCGCCCGCGTGGTCGAAGTGATGATGCGTATTCACAACTTCGGTCAGAGGCTTGTTCGGATAGAGCTTTCTGATTTCCGCCAGCAACGCCAGCGAGCGTGCTTCGTTCTGCGGCGCTTCGATCAGCGTCAGGTGATCGGCGAATTCCACCAGGACGCTGTGGTGCGTGCCGCCTCGGAGGTAATAAACGCCGTCCGCGATCTTTTCCGACAGAACGGTCACAGGCGCAACCGCGGCCGGTGCGGGCGCGGGCGGGATGTTCACCGGAACGTTCGCTTTGGCGTCGCTCACAACCAGAATCGTGGTTGGTGACCCGCCCTGCTTCACGATCATGAGCGTCGGAACCTGCAGACCGCCGAAGCTCTGATAATCCCGGTAAACCGCCTCGACCGGCATGTCGCCCAGAACATCGTTCTCGACCCATGTTCTGACTTTTTCCACCAGGTTCTTATCGTTGATGTAGCCTTCGATCCTGTACTTGTTCTCCAGCGTATAGCTGATGACCGTGTATTTGTCGCCCTGCAGGACAGCGGGCCGCACTGTCACGGGATTGGTCATCGCGCCCTTCAGGAATGCGTAAGGCGTGATCCACAGATCATATTGCTGCGACCAGGGTGTCTCGCGCCGGATCACCTGGTTCATCGGCGCGTCGGCATTGTTCTGCACGCGAATCGCCTGCACGCCCGATGCGGCGGCGTCAAGGTCGATTTGTCGCGTGTAAGACTTCACCGGAACCATCGGCCAGCCAGCGGCGGGATCGATATTCTGTCCGATCCCGGCGTTGGAGCCGGACGCGGTGAACTCCAGAGTTTTCAGGTTTTCGGCGCCCATCGCCTTCACGACAGCGGCGACTACCGCATTCCCGTCCTGACCCTGAATCGGGACAGAAACGGCCACGATTGAAATCAGCACCGCGCACAAGACAAGCCATTTTCCTCGCATATCCTCGATTAGTATAGTCCCTCGGGACGAGCCATTCCGGTTGTCCCCGCGTTACACTGAGATTAGAGTGCAGACCAGACGCAAATTCATCGGCAACGTGGCTACGGGCCTTGCCGGCACGCTTGCGACCGGCCGCGTTCTGGGCGCGAACGATCGCATCCGCGTCGGCGTCATCGGCGTTGGCGACCGCGGCACGCAGCTCGCCCGCGAAGCCATAGCCTGCCCTGGCACCGAACTCTCCGCATTTGCCGACATCTATACCCGCCGTCTCGAAGACGCCCTGAAACTAGCGCCCTGCCGCTCGCGACGTACGCCGATTACCGGCAACTTCTCGAAGATCCCTCACTCGATGCCGTCCTGATCGCGACCCCTCAGCACCTGCATGCCGAGCCGTTCATCGCGGCCATGGATGCGGGCAAGCACGTGTACATCGAAAAGGCGATGGCGTTCACCGTCGATCAGGCGAAGCTGATGCGCGCCGCATACCAGAAGGCGGGCACGCGCGTTGTCCAGATCGGCCATCAGGCCTGCTCGCTCGGGCACGTGGCGGACGCTTCGAACTACCTCGCGAGCGGCGCGGTCGGCCAGGTCACCGCGATCCGCGCCCACATGTACCGCAACACGCCGCACGGCAAGCCGCAATGGACGCGTCCGCTCTATCCCGACATGACGCCCGAGACCATCGCGTGGAATGCGTTTCTCGGCAGCGCGCCGCTGCGCCCGTTCGATGCCGACCGCTACCTCAACTGGCGTCTGTTCTACGACTATTCCGGCGGCAACGTGCATGAGAGCATGTCCCAGCAGCTCGCGTTCTGGTACAAGGTGATGGACCTTGATATCCCGCACGCCGTCACCATGACCGGCGGCATCTACCGCTGGCTCGACGGCCGCGAAGTGCCCGACACGATGAGCGTAGGCATGGTTCACGCGCCTGGGCTTCTTGTTCTCGTGGGATTCCGGCTTCGGCAACAACCACCTCGGCGTCACGGAAGATGTGCTCGGCACGGATGGCACCATATCCCGAAGGGCCAGCAGATCCGTTACTTCCCGCAGAAGGTCACACGGCCCGACGGCGTCGAGATGCTCGGCCAGACCCCCACGCCGCCGCGCGCGCACATGCAGAATTTCCTCGACTGCATCCGTACCGGCAAACAGACGAACTGCCCGTTCGAGATCGGCTTACCGGGTCTCGATCGCCTGCAGCATGGCGATCGAGAGCTACTACGCCGGACGCACCATCCAGTGGGATCCGGTGAAGGAAGAACTCGTCTGAATGCGCACCGGCGCGCGTCTGCTGGCTCGCACTGCTGCCGCCGCCGGCATGGCGTGGGCGGTGCGCGGGCGTTCCTCCGCTGTATTCGGGCCCTCGGTCTGGCGTGGCGATCCCGGCCGCAAAGCGATCGCGCTGACGTTCGACGACGGGCCCAGCCCGGCCACCCCGCAGATCCTCGACATCCTTGCCGGTTACGGCGTGTCCGCGACTTTCTTCCAATGTGGCGAGAACGTTCTGCGCGCGCCCGAACTGAGCCGCGCAGCCCGCGAATCGGGACACGAAATCGGCAATCATTCCCATACGCACCCGAATTTCGCGTTCGCGCGTCAGTCGTTTATCGAGGATGAATTCCGGCGCGCGCAGGCCGCTATCGCGACCGCCACCTCCGGCGACACCGGTTCTCATGCGGCCTCCCTACGGCGTGCGATGGTTCGGATTTCGCGAGATGCAGCGCCGGCTGGGATTGCTGGGCGTAATGTGGACCGTGATCGGTCGCGACTGGAAACTGCCCGCGCCGGCCATTGCCAGAGCGCGTTCTTTCGCGTGTCCGCGACGGAGGGATCATCTGCCTGCACGATGGCCGCGGTACCCTGAAAGATCCCGACGTCAGTTCGACCGTCGAAGCGGTCCGGCGCATTGTTCCCGGCGCTGCTCGCGAAAGGATATCATTTTGAAACGGTTTCTCAACTGCTATGTCCGATAGACCCGATGAGCCACGACGAACTGGCAGCGAAGAACTCACCGCGAAGCGTTCTGCGCATCATCGCCGAAACGCAGCGCAAAGACCCCGCGCAGGTCACGATCGACAGCAGTTTCGAGGAACTGGGGATCGATTCCATGGACGGCGTCAACATCGTCTTCGCGCTGGAAAACGAGTTCGACATCAACGTGCCCGACGAAGAGGTGAAGACCATTCGCAGCGTTCGCGACATGGTGGAAGGAGTGCGCACGCTGGTCGAACAACGAATCTTCAAGGCGACACCCCGAGCGATCCCGCGCCCGCCGCATCCTGATGCGCAGAGTCGTCGTCACCGGGATCGGTGTCATCTGCGGGTTGGGGAACAACCGCGAAGCATTCCAGAAAGCCCTGCGCGAAGGCCGCTGCGGCGTTGGCCCGATCACCGAACACCGAGTGCCTCGATCTCCGCTTCCGCAACGGCGCGGAGGTAAGAGGCTACGACCGCCAACGATCATTTCTCGCCTAAAGAAGCGGACATGATCGATCGCTTCGCCCAGTTCGCGGTGGTCGCGGCGCGGGAAGCGGTGTGCCAGAGCGGCATCGAGTGGACCAGCGATCTGCGCGAGAACTCCGCCATCGTAACCGGTTCGTGCGTAGGCGGCCAGGCTACGGAAAATCAGGGCTTCTGGGACGTTTACAAGATGGGGAAAACCCGCGTCCATCCCATGACGATTCCGAAGACGATGGCGAACGCCGGGCGCCAGCGCCATCTCTCTCGAATTCGGCATCACCGGGCCGGCGTTCACCATCGCGACGGCGTGCTCGTCTTCGGCTCATGCCATCGGACAGGCGTTTACGATGGTGCGCTCCGGCATGTGCGACGTCGCCCTGACGGGCGGCAGCGAGGCGCCGTTCAGCTACGGAATTCTCAAGGCGTGGGAAGCGATGCGGGTGGTTTCGCCCACCGTTTGCCGGCCGTTTTCGCGCGATCGCAACGGCATGGTGCTGGGCGAAGGCGGGGCCATGATGGTGCTCGAATCGCTCGATCACGCGCTGGCGCGAGGCGCGAAGCCGATCGCCGAGATCGTCGGGTTTCGGGATGTCGAGCGATGCGCATCACATCACGCAGCCCTCGGCCGAAGGCGCCGCGAAAGCGGTCCGCATGGCGCTGAAGGACGCGGGCATCGCGCCCGAGCAGGTCGGCTACGTCAACGCGCATGGAACCGGCACGACGGTGAACGATATCACCGAAACCCGCGCGCTGCATCTGGCCTTCGGAGACCACGCGAAGCGGCTTGCGATCTCATCCACCAAGGCCATGCACGGGCACACACTGGGCGCGGCGGGTGCGATCGAATCGGCGGCCGCGATCCTGGCGCTTTCGACCGGCATTCTGCCGCCCACCATTCACTTCAACGAGTGCGATCCGGAGTGCGATCTCGACTACATCCCGAACTGCCCGCGCAAGGCCGATATCGAATACGCCATTTCGAATTCCTTCGCCTTCGGCGGATTGAACGCGGTGCTGGCCTGGCGCAGGATTTAGTTGAAGTGAATCGGTTCGAGAATGGTCAGAGGTGACATCGCGGTGATCTTCCAGCGGCCTTTGATCTGCCTCATCTCGACCTGAACGCGCTCGCGGCGGCGTTCCACCTGCGGGTTGTCGTCCTGCGTTTCGATCTCCATGAACCAGTCGAGATCGAGTTTATGAACGCCATTCGATTCGTCGTCCGTCACGATCTCGATGGCGCAGGAAACATCCGTCTGCGCGGCGAGCGCTTCGACATTGGCTTCAATCGCGCCGAAATCCTTCATCTGCGAATCGAAGTGCGCGGAGCACGCCGTCCGGATCGTTCTCGCTGAAGGCGGTGGCCATGTTCGCGATGGCGGCGAGACGGAGTTTCCTCCGCCGCCACCGCGACGATGCAAAAGAGCAGAAGACCGAAACTAAGTCCGGTAATTCGCATTGATATGGATGTAATCCTCCGTCAGATCACAGGTCCAGAAGGTTGCCGATCCCTTCCCTTTGCCGGCGATGCGGAAGACGATCGAGACATCCGTGTCGTCGAGCCGGACTTTCATATCGGCTTCGTCGAACGGCGCGGCGAGGCCCATGCGGCAGACCTTCACGTCCTGCAGCGTGATATCGACCTGAGTGGGATCGAAGTTGACGCCGGCGTAGCCCGAGGCCGAGAGAATGCGGCCCCAGTTGGGATCCGATCCGGCGATGGCCGTCTTGACCAGCGGGGAGTTCGAGATGGTGCGGGCGATCTGCCCGGCCGCGGCGTCGCTGATCGCGCCGTGCACTTCGACCGCGATCAGTTTGCGCGCGCCTTCGCCGTCGCGCACGATCTGGCGCGCGAGCGACTGCAGCGTTTCGGTGAGCGATTCTTCGAAGAGGCTCATCTCCTTCGGGTCCGGACGCACTCCGGAAGCTCCGTTGGCGAGCACGATCAGCGTGTCGTTGGTCGAAGTATCGCCATCCACCGAGATGCGGTTGTAGCTGAGCTCGGTGGCCCGGACCAGCATGCGGCGCAGCAGCGTCTGCGGAATCACGGCATCCGTCATGACGAACGCGAGCGTGGTCGCCATGCGCGGATGGATCATGCCCGAGCCTTTGGTGACGCCGGCGAGCCGGACGATGCCGCGCCGCAGCGTGACTTCGCGCGAAGCGCCTTTGGGCTGCAGATCGGTGGTCAGGATGGCTCGTGCGACATCGGGAAGCCCGGTATCGTTGAGGCGGTCCACGAGTTCGGGAAGTTTCGAGAGGATCAGGTTCTCATCCAGTTCGACTCCGATCACGCCGGTCGAGGCGGGCAGCACCTGGCTGGGCTGCAGTTTCAGCAGTTTCGCCAGCGCCTTCGTGGTGTTCGCGGCAACTTTATCTCCTGTCTTCGTCGCGCAGTTGGCATTGCCTGCGTTGACGAGAATCGCGCCGCAAACCCCTTTGGACGCGCGCATGTTGGAGCGCGCGAGTTTGACGGGTGCGGCTTGCACTCTGTTGGTCGTAAACACCGCCGCGGCCGCGGCGGGTACGCCAGAAACAATCAGAGCAAGGTCGTCCTTCTCCTGTTTGCGGATGCCAGCGTAAGTGGTGGCATATTTAAATCCTAAAGGCAGGTCGAAAGGTCTCATGCTCCAAGTCGGTCGGTCGATGTAAGATGATGGCCGTTGGCGAAAACTTCCGCCGGCATTTTTTTACGGCCTTCAAGTTGTAATTCCAGTAATTCGAGAGCGGCGCCGTCTCCGCCAATGGCGAAGACACCGCGCTCGTGAACAAGCGCTCCCGGCGGCAGGTTCCAGCGTTTGCGGAACATGCTGCAGACCAGGCGCGAGCGCCAAAGGTGAAGCGATTGGCCGCGGAACGAAGTGTGCGCTCCGGGCCAGGGTTGAAATCCACGAATCAGATCGTGGATCTGTTGGGCTGGATTGCTCCAGTCGATGCGCCCGTCTTCCTTCTTCAGAATGGGCGCGTAAGTCGCGAGTGAATTGTTCTGCGGCTCGGGGCTGAATGGTCCCCGCGCAAAGGCCGGCCAGGGTCTCGACGAGAAGATCGGCTCCCGCTTCGGCGAGGCGCCGCGAAAGTTCGACGGCGGTTTCGTCGGGCCCGATCGGCGTTTCCCAGCGCAGCAGAATATCGCCGGTATCGAGGCCGGCATCGATGCGCATGGTGGTTACGCCGGTGCTTTTGATGGCCGCGGGCGATCGACCACTGGATGGGAGCGGCGCCGCGGAGTTCGGGCAGCAGCGACGCGTGCACGTTGATGATGCCGAGCGGCGCGATATCGATGATGCTTTGCGGAATGATCTGGCCGTAGCCGACTACGACCATGGCGTCGGGCGCGAGCGCGCGCAGGTGTTCGACGGAATCGGCGTGGCGGATGCGTTCGGGCTGGTAGACCGGGATCCGTGGCGCAGCGCGGCCGCTTTCACCGGCGATGGCGTCAGTTCCTGTTTGCGGCCTTTGGGGCGGTCGGGTTGCGTCACGACTTCGGAGACCGAGTGGCCCGCGGCGACGATGCGGTCGAGCGTGGGCACGGCGAATTCGGGCGTGCCGAGGAAGATCAGCTGCATTCGGTAGCCCCCGGGAAGCGGGACTGACAGTCCTGCGCAGGCTGCCAGCCTGCCCCACAAGGCGTGGCATCGGGAAAGTAAGCTTCATTCCCATTCGCCGGCCTTCTGCAGTTTCTTGATTTTGCGTTTGATCAGGTCGCGCTTCAGCGCGCTCAGGTGATTGATGAACAGGATGCCGTTCAGGTGATCGATCTCGTGCAGGAAGGCGCGCGCGAGAAGATCTTCGCCGCTGATTTCGAAGAATTCGCCTTTGACGTTCTGCGCGCGTACGGTGGTCTTTTTGGCGCGGCTCACGGGCTCGCGGAAGCCGGGGATGCTGAGGCATCCTTCTTCTCCGGTTTGCTTGCCTTCGCGCGACGATCACCTCGGGGTTGATCAGGACGATCCTTTCCGGCTCATGGTCTTCTTCCGCCGCGGCGACGTCGATCACCGTAAGCCTTTGTCCTACATCGATCTGCGGCGCGGCCAGGCCGATGCCATGAGAAGCATACATGGTTTCGAACATGTCCTCGACCAAGGTGTGCAGTTCGGGCGTATCGAATTCGGTGATCGGAGCGGCGGGCCGTTCGAGAATCGGGTTGTTCAGATATCGGACGACCTTGTAAACCATCTCAGAAATTCCGCACCTGTTCGAGGTAACCATCGAAGTTGCGTTTGGTCTCGCCGAGCGAATCGCCGCCGAATTTTTCGAGCAATGCCTGGCCGAGCACGATCGCGACCATGGCTTCTCCGATGACGCCGGCGGCCGGGACGACGCAGACATCCGAGCGCTCGTAGGCGGCTTTGGCCGGCTCGCGCGTTTCCAGATCGACGGATTCGAGCGGGCGGCGCAGGGTGGAAATCGGTTTGAGGAAGCCGCGCACGCGCAGATCCTGGCCGTTGGTCATGCCGCCTTCGAGGCCTCCGGCGCGATTGTCGCCGCGGAAAAACCGGCGGTCTTCCTTATCGTAATGAATCGTGTCCTGCACTTTCGAACCGAAACTTTGCGAGCCTTCTTCCGCCCAGCCGACTTCGACGCCTTTGACGGCCTGCATGGAGACGATGGCCTGGGCGAGTTTGCCATCGAGACGGGAATCCCAGGTGATATGCGAACCGAGGCCCGGAGGCAAGCCGTGGGCCACTACTTCAAAGATGCCGCCGACAGTGTCGCCGGTGCGATAAACCTCATCGACCACCAGCTTTCATTTCCTGTTCGGCTGCGGGATCGACGCAGCCGAGCAGGACTTCGGGACGGCTGGCTCAGTTCGACCATTTCCTCCCAGGCGACGGTGCGTTCGAGACGGCTGGGGCCGACGGCGATCACGTGGCTCAGGACTTCGATGCCGAAATGGGCGAGGAACTGCTTGACCACCGCGCCGACGGCGACGCGCGCGGTGGTTTCGCGCGCGCTGGCGCGTTCGAGGATGTAGCGGGCATCGGGCAGGTTGTATTTGATGGCTCCGGCGAGATCGGCATGGCCGGGCCGGGGGCGCGAAACCGGCTTGTGCTTCGCCGGGTCGCCTGCTTCGACCGGCATGGATTCGGTCCAGTTCTTCCAATCGGCGTTGGCGATGATCATGGCGATGGGCGAGCCGATGGTGTGGCCCTGGCGCACGCCGGCGACGATGGAGACGCGGTCGGTCTCGATCTTCATGCGTCCGCCGCGGCCGTAACCTTGCTGCCGCCGCCAGAGTTCATGATTGATCGCATCCAACGCGATGGGTATGCCGGCCGGGAGTCCCGTCAGGGTCGCCACGAGGCACTCGCCGTGGGACTCCCCAGCCGTTTCAAAGCGAAACATTTAGGCTGAACTTCTATCGTGACAGAAAAGCAGGGGTTCGCGCTACTACTGTGGAAAATCCGATGAGTAATGGTGGTTTCGCATTTTCAGGCGGCCTGGGCTTTGGATTCGTCGTGTTTTCCGTGCTTGGAGTGGTCGGAATCGATGGTTCGGGCTGTTCGAGACGGTGCTCGGGGTCGATTACGGCGTGGATTTGGCCGTTCGAAAAAACAAACCCATCTTTGGCCGGTTCGTACTGTAAGCCCTTCATTTCACTGAGCTGGAGGAGCTTCTGGGCGGCCTCGATTTCGGCCTGGCGTTCGGCTTTGCGAGTGGCCTGGAGGGTCTGAAGCAGGCCGAGGTTTCTTCTGCAGGCTGCGGTTGATGCGCTGCTCGTAGAGGGTCAGGAGTTCGATGCTTTTGGCTTCGGCGGTGAAGATGCGCGCGGCGGCGAGCGCGGCGTGGATTTCGGGATGATCGATGTTCGGTCGGCGTGGGCGGAGAAGCCGAGGGCGAAGATGTTGTCTTCGATGGCGCTGGACGCGGTTGAGACGCCAGGAGTCGGTGGCGATGCGCTGGGCGAGTTGGAGTTCGAGCGCTCCTTCGGGGGCCATGGCTTTGATTAGCGCTTCGGAGAAGGCGTCGTGGGCGATGCGATCTTCGTCGGTCATGGCGGTTACCTGGCCGGTCAGATTGTGACGGCGGGCGTTCAGTGGCTGGAGATTCGTTTGCCGTCCTCGGATTTGGGACCGGTTGAGAGCTGGGCGTTGGCGCGGTTGGCGGCGAGTTGTTTTTCGGAGAGCATAGTTTTTACCCGATTCAGAAGTAGCATGAGGTGGTTGGGAATCGGGGTTGAGCAGGGGTGCGATGGGGCGGCTTGGATCTTTGCTAACAGATAGTAGATATTGGAGATGGAGTTGTCAGGTAATTATTTTCGCCGATTGTGATCAGCCGGTACTGTCGAATCAGGGCGGCCGGTTTTTCTCTTTGCTGTGTGAGCAGAACAGGTTTGCTTCCGCTCGCGGCTGACTCTTGGGCGCCCGATTCGAGACCAAGAACTCGGAGGTGCGTCGATACGTTTCCGTCAGGGAGGACTTATCTGGAAACGCCACGTGTCAGCAATGCGCGTTTTCCGGCATGTGGCCCAGATGGCTTGGCCGTGCGGACGCTGCGATGGACTGTGCCTCATCGATCCAGCCGAGGGTCAGACCAAATCCGGCGGAGATCAGGCAGTACAGCAGAAGGATCTTGATGCCGATGGAGACCGCCAGGCCGATGTATCGTTCCGTGTACGGCGCAGTCCATCGGCTTCCACCGAAGCCGAGAAAGATAAAACCAACGGAAACGACAAGATAGCTTTCCACCAGCGTGACAATGAAGTTGATCGTAATGAGCGTGTAAGAAACGACAATTATCAAAGCTGCAAACGCTAGCGCCAGCGACGCGCCGGGGTTGCTGATCTAACGGCAGATGCAGTTTCGGCGATGAAACAGACTGGCTTCAATCCCGCCGTCATCGTGGAAACATCGCCGGATAATTTCCAAGCTTGGTTGAAGCACCCCGAACGACTCGGCAAGGACGTGAGTACGACAGCCGCGCGGGCGTTGGTGGAGAAATTCGGCGGTGATCGCGGCGCAGCCGACTGGCGACATTTTGGACGTTTGGCCGGGTTCACGAATCGGAAGGCGAAGCATTTCGACGCAAGCACTGGACTGTATCCGTACGTGCGGCTGATCGAGGCGAGCGGCAGCGTCTAGACGTCGCGCAGAGCTTTGTGGACCATTTCGTGGACCACGATGTATTCCAGACATTCGCGCGGTTTTTTGGCCAGGTCGGAGTTCAGGCGGATGCTGGTGGAGCCGGCGCGGCAGCTTCCCCATTTGGTTTTCATTCGCTGCACGAAGAAGCGCTCGACTTTGACTCCCATCAGCGGCTCCCATCTGGTGATCAGCGGCGGGACCGCTTCCTTCACTCTGGCGCGATACCATTCATCGAGCACCGCTTGTTTTCTGGAATCCGTCGTCCCGGGCCGGATCTGCAGGACCATCCGATTGTGCTTCAGCTCGATTGCAGGCGCCGCTTCCTTCTGCCCGATCGCGCCCGGGTCGGGTCCCGTGGTTACGCCTGGGAAACCACGGGCAGTTGTGCGGCCTCCCACGCAGCGAGGCCGCCGGCCATCTCGATCAGATGCGTAATCCCGTATTGATGCAGGATGCCGGCGGCAATCGAAGAGCGGTAGCCGCCCGCGCAATGGACGGCAATACGGCGGTCCCGGGGGATTTCGTCGATGCGCTCCTGCAAATGGTTCAGCGGAATGTTCACGCTGCCGTCAATGTGCCTGGCCGCCCACTCGCGCGGATTTCTGATATCCAGCACCAGCGGCGGATCTGCGCCAGCTAACTCCTCCGCCACCATTGGGGCGCTGATGCGCTCGGTCGGCCACACCAGATCCGGGCGCGCGGCAAGCGCTTGCATCCCTCCCCGCAGGTAGCCCCTGACGTGATCGAAACCGATACGGCCCAACCGCAAGGCGGCTTCCTGTTCGCGTCCCGGTTCGGCAACGATCACGATCGGTTTGGCGCGGTCGAGCAGGGTGCCCGCCCAGGTGGCGTATTGTCCACCCAGTCCGATGTTGATACTGCCGGCCAGATGACCCTTGGCGTACTCGGCGGGATCCCGCACATCGAGCATCTGAGCGCCCGCGTCTCCCATCCGAAGAACCTCGTCAAGATCGATGGGATGAAGAACCTGCTCCAGATTCTCGTCGAGCGTGGCCCGCTCGCGCGTATTGAGGATCGCATCGTAAGTGAAATACGCCGGAGCGTCGGGCTGGTCGGCCGTCACCATAAGAATGAATTGCTCCTTCGACATGGGCTGCAGGGCGTAATTCAAACGCCGTTGATCTCCAAGAGAAGAGACCGTATCGGACGAAAGCTGCTTCCCACACAGGGAGCCGGCGCCATGGGCCGGATACACAAGCGTCTCGTCGGGAAGCGGCAGGAGACGGTTGTGGAGGGAGTCGTAGAGGCGCGCGCCGAGGTCGTTGGCTGTCCACCCGAGCGAGGCCCGCAGGTCGGGGCGACCGACGTCCCCGATAAACAGAGTGTCTCCCGTGAGGACGGCGTACGGTTTTGCAGGATCCTTGCGGAGATCGAAGACCAGGATGGAAATGGACTCGATGGTATGGCCTGGCGTTTCGAGGACGTCGAGGCGCATTCCTGGGAAATCAAGCGTGTCTCCGTCCTTCATCGCCACGAAAGCGTATTCCGCGTGGGCGCGGGAGCCGAGATGGATCGTTGCGCCGCAACGGTCGCGCAGTTCCAGATGGCCGGCGACGAAGTCGGCGTGAAAGTGGGTGAGGAAGACGCGGCGGATCCGAAGGCCGAATTTTTCGGCATCGTCCAGGTACTGTTGGATATCGCGTTGGGGGTCGACGATGATGGCGGTCGAACTGACCTCGTCGCCGAGCAGATAAGAAGCGTGGGCGAGGCAGCCCAGATAGTACTGTTTAAGAATCATGGGACTCTTCAATTATTCCCTGCGGCGCGGTCAGGCATCTCCTGGGAACGAACGCCGAGAGCTACTTCAGGACCTGGAAGAGATTGCTGTAGTCGTCGGTCCACAGGCGCTGACGCGGCGCGGGTGAGTCGGCATGGCCGGAGATCACCACCCAGTCGGCGTCGAGAATATGTTCGTCCGGGTGGGCCTGGCTGAAAATGTGCGTGGCGCGTTTCCCGTAATACGCCGCCTGCGCGTCGACGATCGGGTTGAGATCGATATACCGGTTCGTCAGGTGGATCGCGAGGGAGCCATCGCTTTTCAGCAAATGGAAGTAGAGGCCGAACGCTTCTTTCGTCATCAGGTGCACCGGAATCGTATCATCCGAAAAGGCGTCGAGCACCAGCACGTCGAAACTGTTGGCGGGCTCCTTTGCGAGGGCAAGACGCCCGTCATTCGTGACGACGTCGAGCCGGGCTTTTGAGCCGCTGAGGAAATGGAAATACCTTGACGCGACATCAATCACCTGCGGATTGATCTCGTAGTAACGGAACACGTCGCCAGGCCGGCCGTAGGCGGCCAGGGTGCCTACGCCGAGTCCTACAATTCCCACGCGGCGCGGTCCCGATGCGGAGGCGAGCAGCGCTCCGGCGCCGGATTCCGGTCCATAGTAAGTGGTCGGACGCTGGCTCCTGTCCGGCGCAGTGAATTCGATTCCGTGCAGCGTTCTTCCGTTATAGAGGGAGCGGAAGGCGAGCGCGCCCGACCCGGTGTCCATCACGCGCGAAGCCCCGTAGAAATTGCGCATGTGCGCGACATCTCCCATGAAATCGCGCACGGTTGTGGCCAGGATAAACGAGCCGAACGCGATCACGCCAAGGCGGATCAGCTTCTTCTTCGACGTCAGGCCAAAGACCAGGGGCATGGCAAGCAGGACGGATGTGGCGATGCCGATCGGGAGTTCGAGATAAGTGCTGAACAGGTTGGGAGCGGCGAGCGCGACGAATAAGCCGCCGAGCGCGCCACCGAGCGCAATCATGAGGTAAAAGAACGTCAGGTCCTGGCGGTGTTTCGGCTTGCGCCGCGCAAGCTCACCATGGCAGAACATGCACCAGACGAAGAGCGAGAAGGAAAAGGCCGAGACCTCAAAGATGAGCCCCTGGACGGAAGCGATGCTGAAACCACCGATGAGCCATGCGGCGGGTAAGAGGTATCGGAAAACGGCGGGCTTATACCAGGGCCGGTCGCTCTCAAAGCAGAGGATGAAACTCAGAAGATAGAGACTAAGCGGCAGCACCCAGAGAAAGGGGACCGGCGCCACTTCCTGGCTAAGATGATTGGCGACGGCCAGCCATAGCGCGGAAGCGCAGGCGGCGAGGGCGATCCATAAGACGGGGCGGTTCCCGGAATCGCCTGAGTATGGCTCCGCGGTCGCCGCCACGCGATGCGCGGACCAATGCAGCGTGGCCGCAATGCAGGCGCTGGTGACAAGCACCGCGTATCCGGTGGACCAGACGCTTAACTGGATTGTTCCGGTGGAATTCGGCTCAATGAGCACAGGGTAAGCCAGAAGCGCGATCACGGAAGCGGCGTTGGAGAGCGCGAAGAGCCGCCAGGGAAACGCGGCCGTATAAGACGCCGCAAACCACGACTGCAGCAAAGGACTGGTGGATGAAAGCAGGAAGTAAGGCAATCCGACTGAGACCGTC
Organism: Terriglobia bacterium; assembly: GCA_963764845.1. Lineage (GTDB taxonomy): Bacteria > Acidobacteriota > Terriglobia > Bryobacterales > Bryobacteraceae > BOG-234. The sequence goes on from CAVXUE010000006.1 coordinate 1,413,745, forward strand.
AGAACGGATAAGATCGAGAGCACCGGAGATCGGGCGTCCGCAAGCACGAATTCGAGCCGGGGTCTTACTGGCAGAGCGAGAAGACTCAGCACCAGGACCGCCGCGTGCACCAGGCTTTGCAGGCGCGGGCGCAGGGTTCGGGTGATCCACCAGGCGTAAAGGTATCCGATCAGGAGCACGATCTGAAAGAACAACATGGCTGTGACCCAGACGCCGGCGGATCCGCCGAACGCAGGCAGGATCGCCTTCGTGATCATCGGCTGGATGGAGAACAGCAGAGTGGAACTGCAGCCGATCGTGATGTAGTAAGCGAGACGCCCGCGCGCGGGATTCACAGGCGCGGAAGAACTTCGTTCAGAGAACCCTGACGATATCCTTCGAGGTCCAGCGTGACGTATTTGTAGCCGAGAGCTTTGAAAATGGCTGTCAGCCGGCGGGTCATTTCGAGCGACAGAGCGCGCGGGAGTTCTTCGGGTGCGATTTCGATGCGCACCAGCTCACCGTGGAAGCGGGTGCGGAACTGACGGAACCCGAGAGCCTTGATTTCCTCCTCGCCAATCTCAACGGTTTTTATGTTCTGAATGGTGACGGGCGTACCGTACGGGATGCGGGAACTCAGGCAGGCGGCGGCGGGACGGTCCCAGGTGGGCAGGCCGGCCTGGCGGGAGAGTTCGCGGATCTCGGCTTTGGTCAGGCCGGCATCAACCAGCGGAGCCTTGACGCCATGCAGTCCCGCAGCGCGCTGGCCAGGGCGGTAATCGCCGAGATCGTCCTTGTTGACGCCGTAGACGACGTTCGTGAAATTTCGCTCGGCCGCTACCTTATCCAGCACGGTGAAGAGTTCGTTTTTGCAGTGGAAGCAACGATTGGCGTCGTTCCTGACGTAGTCGGGATTATCGAATTCGTGCGTTTCGACGTACTCGTGCCGGATGCCGAAGCGCTGGGCAAAGGCCTCGGCGTCGCGCTTGTGAGACTCGGGTATGGAGGCGGAATCGGCCGTGATGGCGATCGCGTTGTCGCCCAATGCCTGGTGGGCCGCCCACGCCAGGTAAGCGGAATCCGTGCCGCCGGAATAGGCAACGATGACGCGTTCCATCTCCCGCAGGAGATCGAGCAGCTTTTCCTGCCTGGAGGCGATCATGCCACAATCATAGCGAAACGTAGACCGGCAGCCACAGCTGGGGTGCGCGACATAAAAGTCGGAGCATTTGCGAATGGGCCGAAAAACCCGGGCCGCCCGAGCGTATCGGTACGCAAGGCTGGTGGAGATGCGGCTACCAGCCGCGTTCCTCTATTTTCCTGAGAATTCCACCTGCTTCCTCACCTGGCGTCTCGCCGGCTCACTTCCCGTGCAACGGATAGCGGAGTCGTGGACTACGGAAGCGGCCGGATTCTTCGCCTTCGATAAGGTTCTTGATGCCCGCGCCACCGGTCCTCAGTGATCGGGCCCTATATGCAGGGCAACAGAAAGGCTTTTATGAACTCGGAAGTTGGGTAGCGATGCCCAATCACGTTCATGCACTGATCTGCCCCGTGGGTGATCTTTCCAGAATTGTCTCGGGTATCGAAGAAACCAGCGCTAAGGAGGCGAATCGTTTATTGATCAGAACCGGCGCGTTCCGGAGCCGGGACTATTTCGACCGTTGCGCACGAAATTCGGGCCGAATTGCGGCGCATTATGAGTTACATCGAGAACAATCCAGTCAAAGCGGGACTGTGCCGCGATGCGAGCGCGTCGGGAGCTACAGAACGCGGCTGGTAGCCGCATCTCCATGCGGATGTCGCGCACCCTGCACAGCTGGCCGGGGCCGCTTACTTCTTTGACTTCTCGAGATCCGCGGCCTTCTTCATATGCACCGGATCGGGGTTGTTCTCGATGCACTCATATTCCTCGACGCGCACGCCGATCGGGGCCCGGAACGTAGCGCCGGTGAGGTAGGGCTTGGTGAGCACAACGGGGTCCTCAACCGTGGCCGCCCAGCTCAGGCTGCCATCGTCGTTGAGCGTATAGCGCTCGATGACGTGCATCTTCTCCGAGTGAATGGTTCCGTTCCCGGCGATCCAGGTCTTTTCATTGAAGCCGATAGTATCAACCACGAAAGTATCGCCTTCCCAGCGACCGACGGAATCGCCCATCCAGGTGGGCGTCAGATCGTCGGGATGCTCCAGTTTTGCGTTGATCGGGATGCGCCGCCACGCGCGGAACGACTCATAGAGAATCACGATTTCCTTCGGCGTCTGCACAATCTCGAGCGGCATCGGTTCGGTCTGGATGCGCGGTACGCCGGGGAGCAGACACTGCAGGGTGGGATCGTCCAGCGTGGTGAGCGATTTCCGTTTGGCATCGTACTCGGGCTTGTAAGCCAGCGGCTCGCGCCTGATCGGATGGGGATCGATGGGGGGCAGAGGGTGCAGTGGCGGCGCGCCGGCCTCTCCGGTGATGCTGACACCGCCGGATTGCCATGTTCCCGTGAGATCGGGCTTTCCATCGGCGGCGCGCGGAATCGGATGATGAGTCACCGGACCGGTGGCGCCGGCCGCTCCAGGTGTGCCCCCGCCCCGACCTGCCGGGGCCTGGGCCAGCGCAACTCCGACAAAAAATACAGCCGCGGCAAGGACGAATTTCATGGCTTACCGGCCTTCCGGACCCAGGAACTTTTTCGAGCCGTCGGAGAACGTAATCTCACGGCCCGCGCCCGTATGAGAACCATCCTTGGACTTATAAGCGGTGATCGTGATGATGTCGCCTTCCTTCAAAGCAGCCCGGGGAAAGCCGGTGCGCTTCAGGGTGTTCGGCGGGTACCCTTCGAGAGCCCAGTTCGTCACCTTGCCGGACGCGTCCTTCACGTCCACATACACATAAGAATGAGGGTTGGTCCATTCCACCTGCGTGATGACGCCGGTCAGAGTGATCAGGTCGTGCGAGTCATACTCGGCCGCGAAGGAATGGTGCGCCATTGCGGGCAGGGAAGCGAGGAGCAGCGCCATGGCGGCCAACGCAGCCGAAAATCCATGTTTCATGACAGTATTCTCCAGTCGAAATCTGTGGTCATGCTATCACAGGCCGGTTCGCTTAAGGAGCCAGCGATCCCGTATACGCGGCGATGGCGAGCATGTCGTCTTCGGTCAGCTTATCCACCACCTGTTTCATCTGCGCCGCGGCCGTGCTTGTGTTGGCCCCGACCTTGAAGTCGTAAAGCTGGCGCATGATGTAGATCGGATGCACGCCGGCGAGCCGGGGTATATCGCCCAGACCCTTCAATCCCTCGCCGTGACAGATCGCGCATTGGATGGTCTTCCCCGACCCGCCGTTCTTCACCAGCGATTCACCCTTCCTGATACTGCCCGGCGGCACGTAGGCGATGAAGCCGGAATGCGGGTCGCGGCTTTCCACCCGTTCGGAATCCTGCGGCATGGTGATGATCCGATTGCCCAGGGGCTCGGCGCCGCCACCCGGAAGAGGCAGGCGCATGCGTCCTCCGTTGACCCACGATTTCGGTACCGTGGTTGCTTCGACCACCTTGTACCAGACGGCGGGCTTGAGCGAAGCGAACCATTCCACCGCTTTGCGCATATCCTCGTCGGGCACGCCGGCGGCGATGTTATTCATGCGCGCGGCGCGCGCGGAAGCCTCGTAGACTTTCGGGTCTTTCCGCAGACCCTGCTTGAAATCGGCCATCTGCCGGAGCATGTAAGCGACCGGCAGGCCTGCGAGATTCGCGGATTCCGGGTGCCCGAGTCCGGACATGAGGTGGCAGGAGCCGCACGCCTGCGCCTGGATTCCCTTCGCGACCACATTGGGCAACGGGCCATGCTCGTCCGGGAACCAGTCGGGCGGATTGAACTGGTCGTCGATCTGCGCCTGGGTGTAAGACCGCGAGCTGCCGGCCAGTTTCTTCGGGGCGGCCTCGGCGGAACCGGGCGGCGGAGTCTTGTCCGGAACCGGCCAGGCCCAGGTCAGGGAGTCGCTTGACTGTTCCTGTGAAGGCGCCTGGGCAAGCAGGGCGAAGAAAGCGCAGAACACAGATATCGGAATCTTCATGGCAAACCTTGTCATGACATTCTGTCATGAGCCTCGTCACGACACGCTATCATGTTCCGCCGTCAGAATTCTGGATTGCCCTGGTACTGCATCTCGTCAACCGTGAAGGGCAGCGAGATGACGGACCGTCCGATCTGTGCCTGGAACACGAGCGTGATGTCCTTCTTCGTCAGCTCTTCCGACCGCGAGAAGTAATATACGACATCGACCATATTGTCTTCGTGGCGCAGAATCTCGACGCGCGACGGTCTGAAGTCCTTCTTCTGGAAGCGCTTCAAGGCCGCGATTCCCTTCAGACCTCCGGATTGCCAATGAGCCGGGACGGGGACATCGAAGACGGCAATCGCGTAGTACTTCGTCTGCCATTCGGGCCCGTCCATGTCGCCCAGCTTCACTTCCGCTGCGTGGACCGGCAGAGCGCTTTCCCAGCGCACGAGAACGTTGCCCTGGTCGGGCTTCTGATGCGCGCGCTCTCTGGCCGCTCTCATTCTCGTCGGGCCCAGAATACCGGTTCCCGCGATCCCCACGCCTTTGCCGATGCCCTGGTCCCAGTCGCCGCCATCGCGGCGGGCCGACTGCGGCAGGTCGGGGAGGTTTTCGAGATGCGCAGCCTTAACCCAGGGGGAGTCGGTGAGGACCGCCTTCGCGTCGTCAACGCTCCACTGCGCCATAGGCGTCGTGCGCCAGGACGCAGGCTTATCGGCGGCAACCAGTTCGGCAACCGGCACGGCAACCAGCACGAGACTCGCGCTCACCAGCAGGAGGCAATATCTTCGCATTTGACTCACTGAACAGAGTCTAACAATTCGGAAGAAGCCGCTGGCGGAATAGCTGGAACAGGCACGGATGTTGGTTAGGATTTCTCCGAGCTGCGGACTCAGGATCCTGCGGTTGGTTGGTAAGCGCCCTGTTAACCAACGTTAACCATCATGCGCTGCATCAGGCCTTGAGGAAGGTTCCGCGATTCAACTCTTCGAAGGCCTGCCGCAGCTGGTCCTGCGTGTTCATCACGATCGGACCGCGCCATGCAACGGGCTCCTCGATCGGTTGGCCGGAAACGAGCAGGAAACGAATTCCCTCGGGACCGGCCTGCACGGTAACCTCGTCACCGCGGTCGAAGAGCACCAGGGAGCGGTTGTCGGCCTGCTGGCCTTCGGATCCGGCTTTATTGGATCCAACAATGTCCGTCTTAACGGATTGCGGTTCGGACGCGTTCCCGAAAACGCCGGAGCCCGCGAACACATAAGCGAAGGCGTGGCGCGTGGTCTCGACGGGAAGCACCTTGGTCTTTCCGGGCGGAACCGAGATATCAAGGTAGACCGGATCGGCGGCAACACCTTCCACGGGACCCTTCCTGCCCCAGAAAGTCCCGGAGACGATGCGCGCGGCAGTGCCATCGTCATCGGTGATCACCGGAATTTCCGGCGCCTTGATTTCCTGGTAACGCGGCGCGGTCATCTTGAGAGCGGCGGGCAGATTCGCCCAGAGCTGAAATCCGTGCATCCGTCCCTGCTGGTCACCCTTCGGCATTTCCTGGTGAATGATGCCGCTGCCGGCGGTCATCCACTGGATATCGCCGGCCGCGATGGCGCCGTGGTTGCCCATGCTGTCCCCGTGCTCCACGGTGCCCGCGAGAACGTACGTAATGGTCTCGATGCCGCGGTGCGGATGCCACGGGAAGCCCGCCAGATATTCCCTCGGAATGTCGTTGCGGAAATCGTCGAGCAGGAGGAACGGGTCGAAATCGTTTGTGTTGCCGAAGCCGAACGCACGCCGCAGATGGACGCCTGCGCCCTCAAGGGTCGGCGTGGAGTGAATGAGTCGCTTGACAGGACGAATGGACATTGTTCTGACCTACCTTACCTTTGATGACGCCGGCACCCGGGGCGATTCATGCGCCCCGTTTCACGGGCTTGCCGTAGACTTCGATCCTGCCAACGTCAGACCATCCGCCGGGCCCATGCCCGCTGCCGGGGAGAAGATCGGTGAAGCCGACCTCATCGACCTTGCTCAGGTCGGGATTATTCACCCAATCGCCGGTGGTGACAATTTTGGCGATGTTGAGTTTGCGCCAGCGTACGTCGGAAATCGAGAATTCGCTTTGGTGCCAGTCGATGGTCGACCCGTCGGCATGGTCCCCGACGAGCCAGGTGCCGTCGGCGAGCTTCACCATCGGATGCACCTGGTGAAAACCGGAGACCTTGGTGACCCAGCGGATCATCGCCAGTCCGGTCAGGTCGACAAAGTTTTCCTTATCCCGCAGCGCGGCGGCGCACATCTGTTCGCACAGGCCGGTCCAGAGGTGGACGGGATTGCCTTCGTTGCCGGCGGTGCCGGTCAACTGAATGTCTTTGGCGCCCGGCCCGTAGAGTTTGAGCTCGAGATTCGCGCTCGCGACGGCTTCGGCGGGATTCACCGGATGCTCTCCGCCGTCGCCCTGCTTCCATTCCTCATGGAAGAAGACGGGAGGCCGGCCGGCGCGGGCGGGGCCGCGCTGAGCCACTGCGCTCGAAACGAGACAGAGCGGAAGAAGAAAGATGAGGAAGTTGCGTCGCATGAATGCGATTGTATCGCTGCCGGCTTACTGTTTGAGTTTGCGGTATCGACGGATCAGGTTGTTCGTCGAGGTGTCATGACCGAGCGGAAGCTCGTCCTTGCTCTCGAGCTCCGGGACGATACGCTGAGCCAGCGCCTTGCCGAGCTCGACGCCCCACTGGTCGAAGGAATTGATATCCCAGATCGCGCCCTGCGTGAAGACGGAATGCTCGTAAAGCGCGACCAGCCTGCCGAGCATTTCCGGCGTCAGGCGATCGGCGAGGATTGTGTTCGAGGGACGATTGCCCTCGAAGACGCGGTGAGGGACGAGCCAGTCCGCTACGCCCTCGGCCTTGACCTGCTCCGGTGTTTTACCGAACGCGAGCGCCTCGGTCTGGGCGAAGACGTTCGCCAGCAAAAGGTCGTGATGGCGGCCGAGCGGGGTGAGCGCTTTTCCAAAGGCGATAAAGTCGCACGGAATCAGCCGGGTTCCCTGATGGATTAACTGATAAAAGGAATGCTGCCCGTTGGTGCCCGGTTCGCCCCAATAAACAGGTCCGGTGGCATAATCCACGGTGGTCCCTTCGAGCGTGACGTGCTTCCCGTTGCTCTCCATGGTCAACTGCTGGAGGTAGGCGGGAAATCGCTTGAGATATTGCTCGTAGGGCAACACCGCCACCGTCTGGGCGCCGAAGAAATCGCTGTACCAGACGGCGAGAAGGCCCATGAGCACGGGCAGATTCCGCTCGAACGGGGCGGTACGAAAATGTTCGTCCATCTGGTGGAAACCGTCCAGCATGGCGCGGAAGTGATCCGGCCCGATCGCCAGCATGGTCGACAGGCCGATCGCGGAATCCATGGAATACCGCCCGCCGACCCAATCCCAGAAGATGAACATGTTCGCCGGATCGATGCCGAACTTCTCGACCTCGGCCGCGTTGGTCGACACGGCGACAAAATGGCTTGCGACCGATTTCACGTCGCCGCCGAGGCCGGCCAAAGACCAGTCGCGAGCCGTGTGCGCGTTGGTCATCGTCTCGAGCGTGGTGAACGTTTTCGACGAAATCACAAAGAGCGTCTCCGCGGGATCGAGGCCCTGGGCCGCCTCCGCGAAATCGGCGCCGTCGACATTCGATATGAAGCGAAAAGTGGTGTCGCGGTCGCTGTAGTGCTTCAGCGCTTCGTATGCCATCACCGGTCCGAGGTCCGACCCGCCGATGCCGATATTGATGACGTTGCGAATGCGTTTGCCGGTATAACCCTTCCACTCGCCGCCGCGGACGCGATTCGAGAAATCCGCCATTTTGTCCAGCACGGCGTGAACCTGCGGGACGACGTCCTCGCCGTCGACCACGATCGAGGTTCCCCGCGGCGCGCGCAGCGCTACGTGCAGCACGGCGCGGTTCTCGGTGATGTTGATCCTGTCGCCGCGAAACATGGCGTCGATCCGCGCACGCAGGCCCGCTTCGGCGGCGAGGTTGATCAGGAGTTTGAGGGTTTGATCGGTGACGCGGTTTTTCGAATAGTCGAGAAAAAGGCCCGCGGCTTCGAGGGTCATTCGCTCGCCGCGTCCGGGATCGTCCGCGAAAAGGCTTCGCAGATGCACTTCGCGGATTTTCCGGTAATGTGTCTGGAGCTTCTTCCAGGCTTTCCTCTTCGTCAGCGGTGCGGGCGCCGGCTTCGATTCTTCGCTTGCGGTCATTCCCGAATTTTCCTACATGTGATAAGCGGTTTGCGATGCGCTCGTGGGATTATGCTCACAAACCGCTGTTCCTGGAAGGGGCGGGTACTGAGTACTCGTCGCCAGCAGCTCACAGACGGCGTCTGCGTATTGCCGATGGTTTTCGCATTGAATCGTACACCATGAAGTTGGCCGTTTATTTCGCATTTCCGAGCGGCATTGTCGCTCTGATGTTGCTCGTCAGTCCCGTTTGTGCGGAAAAGCAGGAGCTCACGGTCAAGATCATCGATCGTCAGGATCACGAAACGCACTATACCTATTTTGTGCCAGGCTACTCAAGCGCAATCGCGAACACGAATGTGAACTGGCTCGGGACGGACTCGACTGTGAACTGCACTGGCACAAAGGGCGACCGGCACGGACGTTCCCGCGCATGCAGGGTCGTTTGATGTCCGGGGCGCAACGTTTTCTCTTCAACTGCCGGATGGCCAAGCTCAAATGGCCTGTGAGCATCGACGGCAAGCAGATTGAATCGGAGACATACAAAATCCTGGGCATCCTCGACAAATCCCAGCGCCCTTCATGGGTTGTCATTGCGCAGATCCAAGCTCAATTTTCTCAAGCGAACTTGCGCCGAATCGGATTCATCTAAGGCGCGACAATGCTTCAGCCGCTACCAGTTTGCAACTGCACCCTCAACCGGTGAAAGTTAAATCGACTCTTCGAAAAACTGCGTGATTTTCACCGCGCGCCCATCGGGAAAGACCGCGCGAATTTCCAGATCCGCGCCGACGGCCTGCAGGTAATGGGCGAGCGTGCTGACATACATGTCGGTGCGCCGTTCCAGCTTGGAAACATCGCCCTGCCCCATGTGCAGTTCCCCGGCAATCTTCGTTTGAGTCAGTTCCCGAGCCTTCCGAAGCTGGAGCAGCGACATCTCTTCTACCAGGCGGCGGTGCTCGGTCGCGCTGACCGCCTTTGCCTCGGCTGACATCCCGGCTCGCAATTCCTTGAAATTCTTAGCCATGTTCGGCCCCCTCCTTTTCGATCGTCCTTAAATGCTGTTCGAATAGCCTGTCCGCAAGAGGCACGTTCTTCTCGTACCAGCGGTCGTCGCCGGTTTTATCCCCGGCGACCAATAAGATCGCCGTGCGTCGCGAATCGAACGCATACAACATGCGCAACGGATCGCCACCGGCCTGGGCGCGCAGTTCCCGCATCTCGGGAAACCGTCAGGTCTTGACCTCATCTGTGAATTCGACTTCCCATGTCACGTCTTAATATAGCATATGATCAATATTGATCTCCTGCCATAGTAAAAAAGCGAAGTCACTTTCGAAGTACGGCACTTTGCCGTACAATAGGTGGTTTCATGGCACAGGAAATACAAACCACCGCCCGGCTTGAAGCGCGTCTGCCGAACGACGTTCACGCGCTGCTGAAGCGTGCTGCCGAAATCGAAGGCCGCACCCTCACGGATTTTGTCGTTTCGGCGGCGCGTGAAGCCGCTTGCCGGACCATCGAAACTGCCGGGATTATCCGGCTCTCCGTCGAGGACCAGCGGCAAATCGCTAAAGCTCTTCTTAATCCTCCCAAGCCCACGCCTGCCCTGAAGAAGGCTTTTCGGCGGCGGCGTGAACTGTTCGGCCTGGAATGATGTCCCGGTTTCGCCTGGAGCCTCTGGGCGGAGAGCATGAGCGCTCTTTATTCCGGTGCGGCGAAGAGGCGCTGGATCGTTATTTTCAAACGCAGGTAACCCAGGACATCCGGCGCCATATCGCTCATTGCTTCGTAGCTGTGGAAACAATCACGAGCACCATCGCCGCCTGGTACACGATCTCCGCCGCGAGTATCCCCCTGGTCGATCTTCCCCCGGACGAAACCAGGCGCTTGCCGCGTTATCCTACTGTGCCCGCCGTTCGGATCGGACGGCTGGCCGTGGACCAAAGATTTCCGGGGCGTGGCCTGGGCGCGGCGCTCTTGGCAGATGCCGCCGCCCGCGCCTTGAAGGCGGCCGCGGCCGCGTTCACGCTTCTAGTCGACGCCAAGGAGGATCAGGCAGTCGCTTTCTACCAACGCTTCGGATTTCGAACATTGGCCAGTCAGCCCCGAACATTGTTCCTTCCTCTGGCGACGGCCCGGAAGATTTTCTCTCGAGAAGGAGAGGGATGAACATGGCTGGGAATTTTCAAGGGGCATACGTTCGGAACGCACCTCGGAGAGTCAGGGGCGGATGCGTTCACTATAATGCGACTGATGGGGCATTCAACGGTGACAGTCTCTCAGAGGTACGTACATCCCCTGCCGGAAGCGCTTGAACTAACCTATGAGCGCGTGACGGCGATGAACCTGCACCGACTCCCCACAAATTCCGCACAGTGGACCGGGGCGATGCAGTTGTTGCTTCTTAAGTTGTTTTGAATATGCCCGGGTGGCGAAATCGGCAGACGCAACGGACTTAAAATCCGTTCTTCCGCAAGGAGGGTGCGGGTTCAATTCCCGCCCCGGGCACCAATAAAATCAGTAGTTTACCGGCTTTTTTTGGCCTCGTTTTCGTTCGTTACCGGCAGAATATTGTGTGCGTATAGTGTGCGAGCTTTTTGGGTCCTGCTCGCTTTCGTACCTTTGGTTCAGGTAAGAGTCGAGTTTCCCCGCCGCCTCACGTAGGTCGGACTCACTGACGATGTTGTACCGGTCAAAAACCGATCGGGTCTTGTGGCCGCTGATCGCCATCGCCACTCTTTCTGGCACCCCGGCGCGGATCAGATTCCGGACTCCGGTTCTGCGGAGATCATGAAAGAGCCGTGCCGGCTTTCCGGTTTTCTGATCACCGGTCCAAAGACCTGCCTCAAAACACGCGGGCTCCCAGTTTCCGCGGAAGTTACTGATCCGTTTGCCGTCCTCGAAGAACACGTATGGGCAGGCCGGGTAGTCCCGGTCCCGCAATGTCTTTTGTTCCGCCAGAACTGAGCGCAACTCCGCCGTCATCGGGACCACGCGGGGTTCGTCATTCTTCGTGGTTCCCGGATCCAGCCGAACTACGCCTTCGTCCAGATCCACCTGGTTCCAGAGAAGAGAGAGGATTTCGCCCCGACGGCAACCTGTGTAGTACGCGAAAGTCAGAACCGGCCGGTATACCGGAGGAAGGACGTTTCGGAGCCGAAGAAATTCCCCGTGTTCAAAAAAGCCTTTACGTACATTGTTCTCTTCGAGCATGGGTACATAGACTACGCGTGCGACCTTGGGCGGGGTATGTCTGCGGCCGAGATTCAGAGCGCGCTTCAGGACGGCGAGTTCCCGATTGATCGTGGCGTTCGCAGCCTCTGACTTCTGGCGCTCGTGGACATATTGACGCACCAGGGTCGTAGTCAGATTGCGGACCCGCGTCTCGCCGAACGCAGGTTCCAGGTGGAGCCTGATTTTCTGTTCTGCCCACTTCACGCCTTTGTTGTTGACTCTGTAGTCGGCGAGCAAGTCGGTGAACAACTCCCGCATGAGCGTCCGTTGCGCGGCGGAATCCGTGCCCGTCAAGTCTCTCTGACGGATGGCCTCGGCAAGATAGCTCTCAGCGTCCTTTTTCGTTCCGTGAATGGTCTTGTTTTGATAAACACGTCTGGCCGCGCCGTCGTAACCCATGAAGATCCGAACAAGCCACACACCCCGGCCTCTGGAAATGATCTGTCCGGCCATCAGCCTTCACTTCAGAGTACCGCAAAAGGACTTTTCGCACACAGGCGGGAGTGCATTTCGGGTGCGACAGGCGAGCAAAGCGACTCAAACGCCTGACCTTCTGGTTCGTAGCCAGCCCGCTTTCCCTAACTCTATGATTATACGGTAGATATTTTCGCATTAAAATTCAAATTAAGCACTAAAAATACGCCCGTGGGTGGGTACTTGGGTGGGCTGTTTTCACGCAAACTCTACATTCTGGTTTTCGCACAGAAGGTCAATCCGGGAGCGCCGCGGCACACTGAAACGAAAAGCTTACCGGCCACGCTTCCCCACTCGTGGTTGGCGAAGGGCCGCCAAAACTTCGGCACGATTGCGAACCAGGACACTATCAGCGGCTGCGTTTGCCAGATACACTGCAACGTTTCGGCCCGCACCCGTCGCCGACGGAAACACCACACTGTCTATGCCCTCCGAAATCCAGATCTCAGCCAATTGCTGCGACACGTCATACCCCGGACCACGTAGACAGAGTCGAACCAGGTTTGCCAGCTCCGATGAGAGCGTCGCGGCAAGATCAAGATTTCGCTGCGTGGCCACAGAGAGTACATAGGTCATCCGCGGATACTCCCCGACACTGATCCCGTTTCGACCGCCCAAACACTCTTGCGGCTTGTTACTTCACGCAGCGCGGTCTGCTCTTCGAGGCTCGCATAGACGGCTCTCACACCCACCGGCACAAAGCGGCCGCCGTGCAGGCGAGTCCCTTCGCCACTGATCACATCGTCGGGATGAAAATACCGGAATGCTACTGACCGGAAGAAATCGCCTTGGAGAGAAGTGGCGCCCGCCATCAACTCCGCGAGCTGCTTTCGCGCAGCGCGTCCCAGCCTCAAACCGGTTCACCGGCCTGAAGGCGCCGAAATTCGACAATGATATCGCGGGATTTGCCTTCTTTCAGCATTTCGATCGGACACTGTCCCGCGAAGGCATCGCTTTCCGATCGCAGCCAAGCAGGAATATCCGAGACTTTGATCGACTCTTTCAGAATGGTCCATAGCTCTTCAAGATCCCGGAGCTGGCGCGGACTGCCGGCAACCCCGGCCCGCTCCCAGTTCTGCACTGTTCGCAGGCTCACGCCGAGGGCATGAGCCAGTTCTGTTTGGGTGAGTCCAAAGCGTTCACGCAACTGCCGGGTGCGATTACCCGGAGACGGGCTGCCATTCCCTCGAACGGAAGATCGCGAATGGCCCAGCATCGAGGCGGCCGCGGCCTTCGCCTCAAACACGACGCTGGTGTGAGTAGGACGGGTCTCGCCGACGAGTTTACCCAGCTGTGCGGCTTCCTCCGGCGCAAGGCGATTCGCATAATAGATCACCACATCGGGACTTGCCGGCTTCAGCGTCCTGAGAAGCGAGCGGAGACGATGGTAGTCCGTGTTGGTCAAGAACCACGAGCAGGGGTTGAACAGGCGCTCGCCGCCGCAGATCTTCAAAACTTTTCAGCTCAGCCTTGCCGAGCGCCTTCTCCACAAAACGGCTGGCCTGCTGCCAACTGCCGGGTTCAGCACACACGACGATGCTTGCCATAGTCTCCCTCGTCCATTATACGCAATATTGCATACCTGAAGCGCATAATTGCGGTGGGCCCGGCTCGCTCGCAGCAGGCCGATGCCGGCATTCATGGTCGCGAAAACGCGGGCGCGAGGATATCGCGCATACCAAACCGCCGCACAAACGCAAGGGATTCGGGACCACAATCTCGGCGACTTCGCGCAGGAAACCGACGTAATCGTAGATGCGTTTTTCTGAGAGGCCGTCGAGCGCCAACATTCGCGGATAGCGCAGGACCTTTGGGCTACCTTTCCAAACGCTCCATTTCGTTTCATCGTTTCTCAGTCTCGCCAATAACTTGGGGAATCTGCTCTTCGCTCGACGGACAACCTCAGCACGTGTTTCTGATAGGCTTTTGATACGGTTTTGATACGGCGAAAAAGCAGGTGGACTCGCTCAGTGGTGTGCCCGCCCCGATTCTATCTGGTGGTTCGCAGATCGTGTCGCTCCGCCGTTTGGTGAACCTCAGCTGTCGATAGTTTACGAATCGGCGTATATGCATATCCAGAGTAAGGATTCCTCGTCTTCCTCAAACTGGACTGCTTATTCCCCTGCCAGGTAGCGAAGTCCGGCGGCGAGGGTCGAGGGAGAAACCTCCATTGGCGCAAGCTGTTCTGCAAAGACGGAGGTATTTTTACGGCTGCCAATGCGCGGACCGGTAAACGCCTCTGGCAGTGGCGGGCGGAACTGGTGTGGCGCTCCTCACCGATGACCTACACTTCGACAGCAAGCAGTACATCGCCATCGCCGCGGTTCGAATGTCGTGTCGTTCGATCTGGCGCCGTAATCGCTTCCTACTGCCTGTCGCCGATTCGCTTCAGCACCACTTGGTATTCGCGAATTTGTGTGTTCTCGCGAGAGCCGGAAATGTCGATTTCATCCTCGGTAAACGTTCCGGCGGCGACATTATGGAACGGATTTCCGCCGTTCGCCTTCACCTCGGGATCGTCGGGGGCATCATGCAAGACGAAAAAGTGAATCCGGCCGTCGCGGGCGAATCCATCGACAACCTTATAAACCGGTTCTCCGGCCTTACCTTCAATTTGACCCGTCACGACATCGTTGGCCTGACGGAGGACGAACACGGAATTTCCGCCCGCGGACCAGCGCCCGCTGACGCCACCCGAGGTCCTCACGTCCCGCATTCGTTCGTATGATTTTTCGTTCTCCATGCAGATCTCATCGATCAGCTCAGTGTCGAGCTCGAGTTTCTGCGTCATCCTGGCGGTCCAGGGCTTCGTGTACACCTTGGGATCGTCGATCGTGATTTCGAGTTCGAGCGTCCCATAATTTGGCCGCCAAATTCGCTCAGTGAGTCGGGCGCCTTCACTCAATGGGCTGCCGCTCATATCGGCCCAAAGGTCATTGCGGAAGCCCGCACTTCGACGGAGCCAATTCCCAGAAACAGCACTTTCACCTTTTTGTTGAATGCCGCCGGATCGGCGAATGCGCCGTTGCAGCCGGTCTTTGGGTCGAAGCTTCCGCCTCTGCCTCCGCAGCTTCCGCTGAATCCACCAATATAGGTGAACTTGTCCAGGTTGGAAAGCGTAGTCAGGAACGTTTGCATCCCGCCCATGGAGAGACCTGCCATCGCGCGGTTTTCACGACCAGGGAGGACACGGTAAGTCCTCTCGACCGTCGGGACCAGATCGGTCAGCATCATTTCCGTGAACGCAGCTCCGGTAAAACCGGCGAAGCCTCCGCCCGGCGCGGCGGGCGCTCTGCCCGGCCTTGGCGCTGGCCGCTCGGATCGCGGCGCCGGTACAAGCCCACGCCCCGCGAAAATCGACCCGTCCTCGCCCGGCTTAACCGCGTTCAGATTGTCCATGACGACGATCATCGGTTTCGCTTTGCCGGCCGCGATCAGATTATCCATGATGAAGTCAACGTGGCCCTGGCGGTACCAGCCGGTTTCGTCCTCGCCCCAGCCGTGGAGCAAATACAGCACCGGATAGTGAGCCTTCACGTTCGATCCGTAATCCGGCGGCGTGTAAACAAATGCCCGCCGCCATCGGCCGGTGACCTTCGAGTAATACGACTGCTCGCCCACATGCCCGTGCGGAACATCTTTTGCGTGGTAATAGTCCGCGTCAGCGTCCGGCTCAGGGATTTCGATTCCGCTGTTCCACCATCCGGAGCCGAAGAAGGTCAAGGTCGACGGATCCGCCACGTTCGCTCCGTCGATCTGGAGGGTGTAGTAATGAAACCCGGACACGAGTGGGCTGGTTGTAACAGTCCAAATGTCATCCGGCCCCTTCGTCATATCGAAACCAGCGGCGACCCGCACCCTGATCTTGCCGGCGTCCGGCGCAATGACGCGGAACATGGCGCGATTGTCCGGATAAACGCAGGGGTACTTTGCTCCGGGCACATTCAGCGCCGAAGGAACGCAGTCGTCCGCGACGGCTGCGCAGCGCAATGAGCAACTCAAGACGGCGAGAATTACGATTGACTTCATAAATGTCCTTTCCAGACCTATTTCGAACTCCCGGTCAGAGGCTGCGAGCCGTCCGGGTTCCGCTGATCCGCAGCGCGCAGCGCTACCGCGGCCATTGCGTAGTCACCCATGATCCACGACGCTTCGACCATACCTCGTTGTCCGAACGTCTTCACAACTTCGGCATAGAGTTCCGGCCCGACTTTGTGTTCGCGAAACAGCGCGCGCCCAAACCGGATCATCAATGCATCTTTCGCCAGAAGGTTCTTCACGTTTCGGTTGTATTGGATTGCCTGGATGGTTTGTTCGGAGACGCCCGCGCGCATTGCGCCTGCTAAATGGCCTGTCCATTCAAAATCTTCGTCAAATTCGCGGGCCGCAATCCAATGCACAAATCTCGAACATCTGTGAACCGAGTATAGTAGCTCGGAGGCGCGAGTTGAGCGTCCGGATGGGATCCGCAAGAGGGGGACTGTACATTGAAACCCGTCCTGGAGCCGTGTTCGCCACGTCGTCGAACACCTTCTTGTCAGCATCGCTCAACTGGTCCCGTTGAATCAAAGGCAGGCGCGAATTCGACTGCGAGTCGATATCGGGCGGCAGGTTGGGCTTTTGTCCGAACATCAATGCGGCAAGACTGATGAACAATAGAACTCGCATGGGCTTCCCTGTCATGGGTCGGCCTATTCCCGGCACTCGAAGTTCGCCGCATCGTCGGTGTTGCCCTGCCCTTTGTAATGCGCATGCAGCGGGTACGCGCAGAGCGGGCGGCTGCGGCCGGGGAAGGAGCGTCCGGTTGCGGTAAGGCTTTCCGGCGCCACTCCCTGCTCCACCCATCGCACCATGGCGCTCAGCGCGTCGAATGAATCGAGCGTCTCCGGACCGCCGGCGCAGTGGCCCATGCCGGGAACAAGGTAGAGGCGGCTCCAGTCGTGCACCTTGTCATCGCCGCCGTTGGCTTTGGTCATGCGCTCGTAGTAGTCGACGGTGTCGAGCGCGGAGAACCAGGGATCGCTGTCGCCATGGTAGAAGAGCAGCTTGCCGCCGTGGCCGGAGAAGGCGTTGAGATTGGTCCAGCGCGCCGTTGTCGAAATCGGTTCGGCGGGATCGTTGAGCACGCGTTCGACGGCGGCGTCGACATTCATGCCGACATCGGTGAAACCGGGGCCGACGGGACTCGATCCGCCGCGCAGAAGACCGGGGATGCCCTGAGTAGAGGCGATTCCGGTGTCGAAGAAGAATCCCGGATAGACCTGGCGGCCTTTGGAATCCTTCGGGCCGGCGAAGCCTTTCTCGAGGGCGGCGGCCTGCGCCGCGGAGAGACAGCCATCGGCCTTCGCGCCTTTGCAGACCAGCGTTTTGGGGTCGAAATGGCAGGCTTTCTGGTTGAAGATCATGCGGTCTTTGACGCCATCCAGAGCGTCGCACTGGTTGAGAAGGCCCTCAATCACCGTTTTCCGGTCGCTCTCGGAAAGAGCATTAGTCGTGACGGGCATGCCCTTGTCATCTTTCGGCGCGATTTCGTTCAGCGCGGCGGCGACCCAGCGGTCGCCGATGCCGGAATAGCTCGTACGCATGGCGGGCGAGCCGGCGATGACGCCGTCGAAGTAGGCGGGGTAGCGCTCGGCCATCAGCATGGCTTCGCGGCCGCCTGTGGAGCATCCCGCGAAGTAGGAGTGTTCGGCGGGTTTGCCGTAATGCTGCGCAACGATGCGTTTCGCGATCTCGGCCACGCGGCCGATAGCGATGTACGCGAAATCGAGGCTCGCCTGCTGATCCTGTTGGAAGCTCCCGTCGAAGCCGCCCTTGCCTTCGTGGCCCGTATCGGTGCTGGCGACGGCGAACCCGCGCGCGAGCCCGGACTGAGTGCCCGCGGCACTCGCGCCCAGCGGCGTCTGAACAGAGCCGTTGAGGCCGCCGCCACCCTGAAGCAGAAAGCGTCCGTTCCAGTTCTGGGGCAGCGCGATGGCAAAGCCGATGCCGTAGGTCGCGCCGGCAACGCCGGTGCGCTTGTCGATCATTCCATCGATGCGGCAGTACGCCGGGAGCTTCACGTCGGAAGCCGGCGCGCCGCGGCCAGGAGGCGCTGAACCGGCGGGGATCCATTCCGTTTTCGTGACGCCAAGATTCACTCCCGGCACCTGCAAGCTGTTTCAGTGCCGCGCATGCCGCAGCGTCGGGAGTCTGCGCCAAAGCGGTTCCGCAAAGCACAAGCAGGGCGGCGGCAATTTTTGTACTACGGTGTGTCATTAGTTACTCCTTGTAACTGCGTAACTGCATAGTTGTACTCTGTTTCATCGAGTCGCTCGAATACGCGAAGTGTCGGGTTGAACATCCAGTTGAGCGCAAGGCCAATGAACAGCAGTGCTGCAAATCCTGTGGCCAGAACGAACCCATATCCCGGGCCGCCCATTCTATCGCTGATCGCGCCCATGGCGAGAGGCGCGAGTACCGCCGAGAGACAGGTGAAAAACAGAATCACGCCGGCGCCCGCGCCGTGTTCCGATTTCGGCAGGCAGCTGATGCCTTTGGAATTGATGGTCGGATAGATCACCGACATGAACAGGCCGGACAGCGGAAGCAAGACAGACGGCCCACGCGACGCCGCCCGCAACGCTGGCGGCAAAGCACGCCAGGATCAGGGCGGAAAACACTGCGAGAACTCCCGTCCACTGGAAGCGGTTCAGCATCCAGGACCCGAGGAATCGACCGGCGGCGCGCAGCAGAAAGAAGATCGAGATGCTGTAGGCGGCGAGCCACGCAGCGCGCCCGTGATAGCCCGCGATCAGCGTGGGCATCCAGACGTAGACCGCGGATTCGACCGCCACATACAGGAATGCTCCCAGAGAGAAGCCCAGAATGTAGCGGTTCGTGATTGCGGCCGTCGCGTTTGACCGGTGCACTTCGGTTCGTTTGACCGCTGGATAGCGCAGAAAAGCCGCGGTGACAATCAGCAGCACGCACATCGTTCCGGCGATCACGTACAGCCATTGCCACGAAATACCGCGGATGAGAAGGCGGGCCAGAATCGCGGGGCCGAGAATCGATCCGACGCCGAAGAAGCCTTCCACCGTATTCATGATCGACGTGTGTTCTTTGGTGGACGTCACGATGTCGCCGATGAGCGCGAGCGCCGCGGTTTTGAAGATGCCGATTGCCGCGCCCGAGAGAGCCATGAGCGCGCAGAAATACCAGAACGAATTGCCTGCGATGAACAGATAAGACGCGGCGGCGAACAGGGTGAGTCCGGCGATGATGGTGGGTTTGCGTCCGAGTCGGTCGGCGAGATGGCCGAGCAGGAAGCCAGCCAGCGCGATGCCGCTCATGGTCGCGTATTGAAACGATCCGGCGGCCGTGAGGCTGAGATGGAACGTTTTAATGATTTCGGGAATGATAATGCCGACCGAATCGGTGGTCATGGCGAACATCATGAACATGACGAACGTCAGGGCTTTGATGGCGGTCAGGTTGTGGCCGGTCATAGGCCAACCTCGACCGGAACGCTGCGGGCAATAGTGAATTGTTGTTCCCCGCCGGGAGAGGAATGCGCAACTATCGCCGACATTGTTTTCAGATCGACGCTCAGCCGCGCCCAATCGGCATCGCGCCGCCACTCGATACGGATCGACCGGTCGTCGCAGGGCAGCAGGTGAAAATCGCCTCCGAATGCCGGGTGGGTGTTGCGGAAGCGGATCAAGTCAAAAAGAGAGCGCACGACCGGGCGTTGCAGCCGCATCGTTCAGTTCGGCGGGCGTGTAGTAGTGGCGATTGATGTCGCGGCCGACGCCGGTGCGGCGCAGAAGGTCGAGATCGTTCGATCCGGCCAGCAGGCCGCCGTAATAGACCTGCGGGACGCCTGGCGCGAAGAACTGCAGGGCGCGAGCAATCAGGTATTCGTCGTCGCGCCCGCCAAGGGCATCGTAAAAAGTGCAATTGACCTGATACAGGTCGAGGTTGCTGGCCGCGGCGCCGGTCGCCTGGCGGCTCTCGCCCTGGCTGCGTTCGTGAATCGTTTCCACCAGGGCGTCGATCTGTTCGGACGGCAGCAGGCCGGGACTCGTCCTGCTCGGTTCCGCGTCGGGCCGACATCGAGCACGCCGATGCCGTCGTGCGTGTCGAGCACCGTGACAGCGTTTCGTGGGCTGATTTCGAGCCAGCGTTTGAGATGGCGCGCATCGCGCTGGTACAGCGTGTGCAGAACGAGCGGCGGCAGCGCGAAGTCATAGACCCAGTCCGATCTGCTTTGCGATCTCGATCTGATCCTGATAATGCGTATGAATTTCGACCAGCACTTCGATGCCGCGCGCATTGGCGTCGGCCCTGAGTTCCGCGATGAATTCAAACGTCTCGGGAATCATGAAGCAGCTGGTGCCGGGCTTCTTGATGGCGTAGCCGACGGCGTCCAGACGAATGACGCGAATGCCCGCGTCCTGAAACTGATCGAGAATCCGCGTCAGGTAATGCGTGCCGGCTGGATGACGCACGTCGATGTCGATCTGCTCGGACGTGAAAGTTGTCCAGAGAAGCTGCTCGGAGCCGTCGGCGAGGCGCGTCTTTGTGAAGGGAAGGCCGGGTCGCGGGCGATAGATGCGGAGCAGATCGGACTCGCGCGCCCCGTTGGGAAAGACGCGTCCCAGCGTCAGAAACATTCCAGCGAAGGGAGACGCTTCGCCCCGCTCGTGGAAGTCGAGAAACTGCGGCGAGCGGGTCGAGATGTGGTTGACGATGAGGTCGGCCATGATCTCCACGTGGCGGCTGAGAGAGCGAATATCATCCCAGGAGCCGAGGCGCGGATCGACTTTGGTGTGATCGATGGGATCGAAGCCCGCATCGGCGCCGTCGATCGGCCAGAAGAAAGGCAGCAGATGAACGCCACCGAACAGCCCGTTGAAAGGTCCGTCCAGCAAATCCTGAAACTCATGCAGGCCGCCGCCGGAGAGGCGATCGACATAGGCAATCAGCTGGACCTGGTTCTTCATACCCGTGCCCGAATCCAAGAGCAATCCACCCAGTCACACGCCTCACAGGGCAACCGCCTCTTCCAACGTCCACTGCGGGAATCGCGCCGTGACGGCTGGCCACCAGGGCACCGACGCGATTGGCGAAGGCTGCGATTCGGCGGCCGACCATTCGGAGATCAGCCCGTGCATGAAAGCGGCGGCGAAAGCATCGCCGGCTCCGACAGCGTCGGCGACAGCGACGGCGTGGCCCTGCGATTCGACATAGTCGCCGTGGGCAAGAATGGCACAGCCGCGTGCGCCGAGGGTGACACATACTGCCTGCCAGCCGTAGCGGCTTGGCTCCTTCGCGGCAGAATGTTTCGGTGGCCGGGGGAGTCCGGAGAACTCCTGCACGCGCTCGAGCTCTTCTTCGTTGAGTTTGACGACGTCCGCGTTCCGGAGGAGGCGCGTCACAAGTGGCGCGGACCAGCAATCCGGACGCAGGTTAAGGTCGTAGAATCGCGCGGCCGCCGGAACGCGTTCGAAAGACCGGCACAGGCTGCCTCGCCCGCTGGCGTCGACGCGAACAGCGTCCCGTAGTAGAGCCAGCCGGGGCATGCGAGAGAGGTGCGAGGTCGCGGCCGAAAATCCGACGGCGTCATAGGCGGCCGGGCGTTGAATCGTGAAACGAGTTCGATCGCCGGGCCCCAGTTGAACCTGCGCGGTGCCCGTTGGGAAGCGCGTCGCTTTTGCAGAAATCGGGCGTCGAGGCCGAGGGCCTCATGGCTTCGAGCGTCTGCTTCGCCCAGCGAATCGGTCCCCACTGCGCTGATGAGGAGAGCATGGGTGCCCCAGCCTGAGGCGTGCGCGGCAAAGTTCAGGGGCGCGCCGCCCAGTCTTCTCGAATGATCGAATACGTCCCACAGCACTTCGCCCAGAACGGCACTGGCCGCAGGTTCAATCCAGCCTGTAAAGACAGATTGCCGTTTTCTGTTTGTAAAGTCGGCACCGCTAAGCAAGTATCGGCGTCGGGATATGGATGTCAATCTGTTCTTGCGGGCGCCGCACGAATCGCGCACCACCAGGTGGAAGTTCAGCAGAATATCGCTCGCCGGCAGCTTGGGCTGCCGAAGCCTCTCCAGCATCGTGTTGATCGGCAATGGCGCCCATGGTCGTACAGGGCTGGTGGATTGTGGTGAGAGGAACGGAGAGCAGGCTCGCGTATTTGACATCGTCAATGCCGGCCATACGAATTTTTCCGGAACGCTGACGCCGCAATCGGTCAGAGTCTTGCAGCAGCCGCGCGGCGGTGAAGTCGTTCGCGCAGACGACTCCGTCCGGGCGCAAGCGGCGCAGGATCTCCTTGACGCGCATCTGATCATCGGGTTCGATGCGGCACACGGTAGGTTCGAAGCGTCAGTTTGTGCGGCGGCGACCGCCTCACGATAGCCGGCGATGCGCGCATCAACAGTTGGCGCCGAGCCCGGGCGGCCGACGAAGATCACGCGACGGCATCCGCGGCGAAGCAGATGCGATGTGACTGCGTAGCCGGCGCGGCGGTTGTCGATTCCAACCAGATCGTAACGGCTGCGCTCGGGGTATGGGACAAGGTCGCGATCGAGAAGAACGAGGGCGATGCCGGCTTTGTCGAGAGCCTTCGGCAACGTCCGGTTGATAGTGTCCTTCCGTGGGGTCAATTCCAGAGGAGCAAAAAAGACCCCGGCGACTTTCCTGGCAACGAGCTGCCGGCAGGCTTGAGAGGCCTGTTGTTCGATATTGGCCGCGTCGCCCAAAGAACTTCCCCAAAGCAGACGTGCTGGCTCCCGTATTGCGCCTCCGCCATGCCGCGGCAAATGGGCTCAAAAATCTCGGTGCGGCCGAGTTCCGGGATCAGCAGGCCGAAGGTGTAGCCGCGCGCCGCGGCATCGGCACGCACATAGCTGCCGGAGCCCGCGCGGCGTTCAATCAAGCCTGCAAGTTGCAGTTCCCGGAGGGCGCGGTTCACCGTCGGCCGGGAGGCGCCAAAAGTCTTAACCAGTTGTGATTCACTCGGAAGGCGATCTCCCGGCGAATATTGGCCGGAGATGATCACCGTCCGCAAGCGCTTGCCGGATGACCTCGTACTTCGGAAGCGTAACCGTCTCAGTCACAACCTGATAATACAGGTTTGCGCGATGACTGGCAAACGATTGTCATTGACATGGAACTCCATGAGGGATATATTGCGATGTGCTGTTCAAAGGCTGGTTGCTATTTGAATGACTTGTCAATACAGCTTGTCATGCAAAAACAGGTTTTTAAATGTCAATCATGAGAAGCCAATCAATATCGTTTGTCTTCGCCGTTGCTGCTTGCCAGTAGCAGCGCGCAAGCGTCAGGTGGCCGATGAATTCAATCCGCCACGCGCGAACTGCTGTCTCATCAACAATGCGCGAGGGCTTGCGGACCAGCTTCAGGACTGGAACCAGCTCGGCCGTTATCATCAGGCCAACGAAGAACTGAAGAAACAGCCGGCCTGACCGAAGCGAGTCGTGTTCATGGGCGACTCGATCACCGACTTCTGGAGACTGGAGCAGTACTTTCCGGGCAAGCCATATGTGAATCGCGGAATCGGCGGCCAGACTACGCCGCAGATGCTGGTCCGCATGTATCCCGATGTCATCGACCTGAAGCCCGCCGCGATGATCGTGCTGGCCGGCACCAACGACATTGCGCGCAACACGGGCCCGAGACGGCCGAAATGATCGAAGAGAACATCATGGCGATGACGGAACTGGCGCAGCATCACGGAATCAAAGTGGTTCTCTGCTCGGTGTTGCCGGTGAGCGACTATCCGTTCCTGGAACAGCAGAGCGCGCCGGCGGCGCCTCCGGCGCTGCGGGCCGGGGTGGCCCGTCCGCGCGTTGCCGCAAAGATGACGGACGGTCATCCTGCCGCCGACATTCTGAAGCTGAATGCGTGGATGAAGGATTACGCGGCGCGAGTGAATGCGATCTACGTGGATTACTTCACGCCGCTGGTGGATGAAAAGGGATGGCTGAAGGACGCATGTTCCGACGACGGTCTGCATCCCAATGCGGAGGGATACAAGATAATGGCGCCGATCGCCGCTGCAGCGATCGAGAAAGCACTTCAGTAAACCAGGAAGGAAGGATACCGATGAAATCCGCAAAACATCAGGCACTCTGGCTTGCATCCTTTGCTTCGGGCAAGCCTTGATACCAGCGATTTCCGCGCAGGCGCCGGCAAAGGCCGCGGTTCCGAATCCGTCGTTTCGATCGGCACCGGCCAGCTTCGCGGCAGCCTGACTGCCGATGGGGTGGCGGTTTTCAAGAACATCCCGTTTGCACAACCGCCCGTCGGCGATCTGCGCTGGCGGGAGCCGCTTCCGGCGAAAGCCTGGACCGGTGTCCGTGATGCGACCGTTTTTGGGCCGATGTGCAATCAGAACGACAACAAGCAGCTGCCCCACAGCGAAGACTGCCTGCAACTGAACGTGTGGACGCCGAAGTGGCCCCTGCGATCGTCCGCTCCCCGTCATGGTGTGGATCCACGGTGGAGGAAACACCGCCGGATCGGGAATGGAAGCTCTATTCAACGGTGAAGTCCTCGCCCGCCACGGCGTGGTGGTGGTGAATGTCAATTACCGGCTCGGCGTCTTTCGGTTTCTTCGCGCATCCCGGGCTCACCAAAGAGTCTTCCCACCATGCCGCCGGAAACTACGGGCTGGCCGATCAGATTATGGCCTTGCACTGGGTGCGGGACAACATCGCCAGGTTCGGCGGCAACCCCGCGAACGTCACGATCTTCGGCGAATCGGCAGGCGCGAGCGATGTGAATGCGCTGATCGCCTCGCCCCTGAGCAAAGGATTATTCGTGAGGGTAATCGGCTCAGAGCGGCCCGGTAGGCGCTCAGCCGTCCCTGGCCGAATCGGAGAAGAGAGGTGTAGACTTCGCCGCCAAGCTGGGCTTCACCGGTGAGGATGCGCTGGCGAAACTGCGCGCCGTTCCCGATACCGAGTTGATGGCGAAGGCTGCGCAAGGAGGTCCGGGACTGGGAATTAATGTGGACGGTTGGGTGCTTCCGGAGCCGGCGTCTGAAAGTCTATGCCGAAGGCCGCGAGCAAAAGGTGGCGTTGCTGATCGGCAATAATTCCCAGGAGATGCAGCCGCGCGGCGCGCCTGGCGATATCCGCCAGATGATTTCGCAACGGTACGGCCCCCTTGCCGATCGTGCGCTGGCGGCATACGGAGTGAATGGCGCGAACGAACCCCAGCCCGATCCCGAGAATGGAACCGTAATGCTGCAGTTCACCACGGACAATTCGTTCCGCTGCGGCACGGTTCAGGAACTGATCTGGCACACCGCCGCGGGGAATCCCGGCTACGAGTATCAGTTCTCGCGCACGGTGCACGGGAAGGAAGCGAAGGGCGCACCGCATGCCTCTGAAATTCCATTTATCTTCGGCACGCTGTCCGTGTGGCAGAACATGCGGAAGTACAACGACTCGGATCAACAATACGCGCCGCAGATGCAGGAATACTGGACCAACTTCGCCAAGACCGGCGATCCCAACGGCGGAAAGCTGGTGAAGTGGCCGAAGTTCGATGCGACCGCGCGCGCATATATGGACTTCACCGATGCCGGGCCGGTGGCCAAAGAAGGCCTGCGACGGCAAGTCTGCGATTTGTTTATGGAAAACCAGAAGCGGCAGGGGCAGTAGGTGAACAAAACCGATGAAAATATCGCTTGCGACCGCCTGGATCGTCATCGCCCTCGGAATGTCTGTCGCGGCTTATGCCCAGAATACGTCGCTCCGCGCGGGCGCGGCCAAAGTGGATGTGACTCCGTCGCCGAAGCGACTTGCCGAAGACATACGATGGCATCCTCGATCACCTCTATTCGCGAGCGATCGTCCTCGACAACGGAAACGCCAGCGCGGCGCTGATCACCGTCGATGCGGGCGCGATGCCCGATGCGGTCTGGAAAGGCGTCAGCGAAGCAGGTCGAAAAGACCTCGGAATACCGGCCAAGAATGTGCTTCTGACCGCGACGCACACCCACAGCGTGCCGGGCCAGCAGGGGCCGGATTACACGCAGAAGATAGTGGAGTCGGTCCGGCTGGCGAAGCAGCGGCTCGCCCCGGCGCGCGTGGGATACGGCACAGGTGTCTCGTACATCAACGTCAATCGCAACATCATCGACCCCAAAACCAGGCGGTGGTGGGAAGGGCCGAACTACGACGGGCCTTCAGACAAGACCGTCGCGGTGATCAAGTTTGAAAGCCTGACCGGTGAGCCGATCGCGGTCTATTACAACTACGCCATGCACGCCGTGACCGTGGGCCAACTCGATCTGGTAAGCGGCGACGCCCCGGGCACGACTTCGAAGTACATCGAAGATTCGTTCGACAACAAGATCGTCGCCGCTTTGGTCGAGCGGCGCCGCCGGCGATCAGAACCCAATCTATTTCCAGCAGACCTACGATCTGCGCGACATCCGCATCAAGGACTATGCCAAGCGCGGCATCGACATCAGCAACTGCGATGCCTCCCGGCGGCCAGGGGCTGAACAAGAAGGACCCGACGGTGATCAAGCTCATGAACCAGCAGAAGCAGATGATCGTCTCGATGGGCCAGTTCCTCGGCGAAGAAGTGATGCACGTGATGCGCGGCATGGAACGCACGGATTCGGGCGTGCAGATTGACGGCGGCGTGAAGACGGTCAGTTGCCCGGGCCGCGAGCGCACCGAACGAGGGCCGGGCCGGTTTCCCGGGGACATACAAGGATGCCGGATCCGGTGGAGATCCGGCTCGGGCTGCTGCAGGATCGGAGACATCATGATCGGCGCGGTCAACGCGGAGGTGTTCAACCCGATCGCCCAACGGCTGAAGAAGGAGTCGCCCTACGCGCGGACGATGATGGCGACGCTGACCAACGGCTCGGCGCGTTCCGGCTATATTCCGAACGATGCGGCTTACGGGATGGACACGTTTGAGGTCGCTGTCTTCGCGGTTGAAGCCGGGATGCGCGGAGTCGCGCGATCGTCAACGGGATTCTGGATCTGATGGCCGCGTCCCGTGGCCATGAGTAACAGAGTGCTGGCGGCAGCCGCGCTGATTGCGGGTGCGATGTATTCTCAGGCGCCGCCGCAAGCGGAAGAGCCGCCATCGAGACGCCCGTTAATGCGCTGCGTTCTCCCGAGGTCAATGCCGACCGCACGGTCACGCTGCGCTTTCGCGCGCCCGAAGCAACTGCTGTGGACGTGGTTGGTGAAGTCACGATGGGCAAGGGGCCGCAGCGCATGATCAAAAGTGCGGATGGCGTCTGGACCGCGATTGTCGGACCGCTTCGATCGGAGATCTGGAGTTATAACTTCCGCGTGCAGGGGCTCGACATCCCCGATCCGTCAAACCCGGCAATCAAACCGGTGCCGCCGGGTTTGCCGATCGCGAGCTTTGTGGAAGTGCCGGGAGACGCGCCTGCATTCTACGATGCGCGTCCGGCGCCGCACGGTGAAGTGCGCATCGTGACGTACGAATCGAAGGCGATGGGCGTAACGCGGTTCCTCTGGATTTATACGCCGCCCGGCTATGACCAAAGCAGCGCGCGCTATCCGGTGCTCTACCTGCTGCACGGCAATGGCGAGGCGCAGGGCGGGTAGGTAGTGAACGGTCGCGCGAATTTCATTCTCGACAACCTGATCGCGGATGGCAAAGCGCAACCGATGCTCATCGTCATGCCGCAGGGCCATGCACTACAGGCCGCGGGCGTGGGGCTTTGGTGCGAATTCCGGGCGAGACAACCATGTATTCGGAGCGGTTCCCCCAAGACCTGCTGGAAGACGTGATGCCGCTGGTCGAGAAAAATTACCGTGTGGTTGCGGACGCGAATCACAGAGCGATCGCCGGCCTTTCGATGGGCGGCGGCCAGGCACTCGCCATCGGGCTGGCGCATCAGGATATGTTTCATTACGTGCTCGGGTACAGTGCGGCGATCAGCGCGCAGTTTATGGATGCGGATGCGGTTTTCCGGGATGCAGTCGCGAATCCAGCGGGCATCAATAAGAAACTTCGACTGCTTTGGCTATCGTGCGGAAGGCAGGATTTTCTCTACAAGGCCAATCGCCAGTTCGCCGAATCGCTCAAGGCGAAGGGCGTTAAGGTCATGGTCCATGAGACGGAAGGAGCACACGTTTGGAGCGTGTGGCGCAACAATCTGAACGAGTCGGCGGCACTGCTGTTCAAATGAGCAAACGAATTCTTCTGCTGCTGCTTTCGATCGCGGCGCTCGGCATTCGCGCAGAAGGGAGTGCCCGCGCCGTCCAACGTAACAGGCGCGCAGTATCCGCGAATTCTGCCGGACAACAGCGTGATTTTTCGCATCAAGGCCGATAACGCGCGAGAAGGTGAAGATCGGCGAGTACGAACTGACGAAATCGGATGACGGCTTCTGGACGGTGCGGACAAAGCCTTCGCGCCGGGCTTCCACTACTACTCCGTTGTGGTCGACGGCTTCACCACCACCGATCCGGGAAGCCAGACGTTCTTCGGTGGGCTGCGCCAGAGCAGCGGAATCGAGATACCCGGTCCGGAGTCGGACTTCTTCGCGGTCAAAGACGTGCCGCACGGCGCGATGCGCATCGAGTGGTACTTCTCGAAAAGCACGAACAAGTGGCGGCGCATTTTCGTTTACACGCCGCCCGACTATGACAAAAAGCCGAATGCGCGCTACCCGGTTCTCTATCTGCAGCACGGCATGGGCGAGGACGAAAGCGGATGGAGCAATCAGGGTCACGAGAATTTCATCCTCGATAACCTGATCGCGGCGGGGAAGACGAAGCCGATGATCGTCGTGAACGAGCACGGCACCGTGCCGGATCCCGCAACGGCTTTGGCCGACCACCAACGGTGGATGCTCGACAATCCATTCACCGAGTTCGACGGCGTGGTCAGCAGGGATCTGATCCCGATGATCGATCGCAGGTTTCGCACGATTGCGGACCGGGAGCATCGGGCGCTCGCAGGCCTCTCCATGGGCGGCGCGGAGGCGATGCGGATCGGGCTCCATCATCTCGACCTGTTTGCATCCATCGGACTCTTCAGCCCCGCCATCGGAAATGTCGACCCTGCGCGCGACTACGACGGGAAGCTTGCGGATGCGAACAGGCAACTCCGGCTGCTGTGGATCGGCATCGGAAGGGGCGACACCAGCTTTTTTCCGGGCGTTCAGAAATCCCACGAGGTTCTGGAGAAAGCGGGGATCCGCCACGTCTGGCTCGAAAGCGATGGCGCGCATACATGGACGGTATGGCGCAAATACCTGGCCGACTTTGCGCCGAGGCTGTTTCGATGAAGGCCGCCTACTATGACCCTGAGCGCGCAGAGGCCTGGCTTGATACCAGTCAACCGGTATGAATCGCGTTGACGCGCCGCATGCGGCCAGGATATGCTGGCAGAGATTTGAGATGAGATTCTCCCTGTTTCTGATTTCGCTGGCCGCGTTCGGGCAGTCCACGAAGTTCGAACCGCCGCGGCAGGCCGACGGGCATCCGGACCTGCAGGGTGTGTGGCGCAACTCCGCCGATCGTGGCGGCCTTCAACGTCGAGGGGCAGGAAGCGTTCTATAACGAGCCGGGCGGAAAGTCCGTGATCGTGGATCCGCCCGACGGGAAACTGCCCTATCTCCCGGCCGCGCTGAAACAGGCGAACGACAATCACGTGCATCGTGAACGCGATCCTACCGGGCATTGCCATACGCATGGCGTGCCGCGTCTGCTGGTGCCTCCGTTTCCGATCGAAATCGTCGAGGACAGCGACGACGTCGTCCTGCTCTCCGAAACCGAGCACAGCGTGCGCATCATTCCGCTCGATGGCAGTCCGCACCCGAAGAACTATCGCAGCTGGAATGGAGATTCGCGCGGTCATTGGGAGGGCGACACGCTGGTGGTCGATGTGGCCGGTTTAAATGGCAGAACCTGGCTGGATCAGGCGGGAAATATCGTGGATGAAAACGAGCACGTCGTGGAGCGGTACACGATGACGGCGCCGGACACGATCGTCTATGAAGCGCGCGTCGAGGATCCGACGATTTATTCGCGGCCGTGGACGCTGCGCATTTCGCTGCGACGCCAACCCGCGGGTACCGAGTTGATTGAATACGACTGCATCGAGGGAGAGCGGAGTGAGATTCATTATCCGGGCGCGCCGAAGAAGTAACCGCGTTCTCCTTGCCGTCTTCTTCGCTGCGGCCATCGGTCACGCCGCGGATCTGCGCGGCGTCTGGATGGCGGAGAACAACGCCGACGCGAGCCTCGAACGCGCGCACGTGATCGTCGATCCGCCGGACGGCAAAATTCCGTATCGGCCCGAAGCGATCGCCAGCAGAAGCAGAATTTCGAGAATCGCGCCACGGCCGATCCGGAAACCAAATGCTTTCAACCCGGGCGTTCCGCGCGCCGCTTACGTGCGGTCGCCTTTTCAGATCTTCCAGAACGACCGCGCCGTGTACATCGTTTATCAGGACGTTCACGCCTACCGCATCATTTATCTCAACGGCAGTAAGCATAACGAAGGGCTCGGCTATGCGATGGGCGATTCGCGCGGCCACTGGGACGGCGATACGCTCGTAGCCGACGTCACCAGCTTCAGCGACGCCACATGGCTCGACGCCGCCGGCGATTACCACAGCGACGAACTGCACGTGGTCGAGCGCTACACGCGCACGAGTCCGGACACGCTGACGTACGAAGCCACCATCGAGGATCCGAAGGTGTTCACGCGTCCGTGGAAAATCCGCATGCCATTGCGCCTGCAAAAGGGAATTCAGATCGTGGAGGACGAGTGTGAGGAGGGCGAGAATGGCCGCAGGCATCACGTGCCGCTGTTCAAACCCCGTAATTGAGGCGAAAGCCATAAGGAGCTGAAAATGACGAAGAACTGTTTGCTTTGGTGTGTCTGGCCTCTTGCGCTTGGGCTCAGGAAGGCACCGGCCCTTTCCCTGCCGTAATGGAGCAGGATCCAGGCCTGCCGACACACACCGTCTACCGGCCTAAAGAGCTGTCAGCCCTGCGGGGGCAGAAACTCCCGATCATTGCGTGGGGCGAAGGAGGCTGCTCAAACAACGGCGCCTTCTACAAAAACTTTCTGGGCGAAATCGCCTCTCACGGGTTTCTGATCGTCGCCGTCGGACCGCCGCAGGCGCCGCAGCCGCCGGCGAATCCGGGCGCGCCTCCCGCAGGTCGCGGCGGCGGCAATCCAGGCAGAGGAGGTCCGGCCACGAAGTCATCGCAGTTGATCGATGCCATCAACTGGGCTTTCGCCGAGAACGGGCGCAAAGATAGCCAGTATTACAACAGGCTCGACACCTCGAAGGTCGCGGTCATGGGCCACTCCTGCGGCGGCATTCAGGCGCTCGCGGTGGGCGATGATGCGCGCATCAAGCTGATCGGGAACTGGAGCGGCGGATTGTTCACCACGCCTCCGACCGGCGCGGGTGCGGCGCATGGAAAACGTTCCCAAGGAACAGCTGGATAAACTGCACTCGCCGGTGTTCTACATCTCGGGCGATTCGACCGATATCGCGTTTGCGAACAGCAATGACGATTTCAAGCGCATCACCAAAGTCCCGGCATTCCGCGCATACAAAGATGGCGTCGGGCACGGCGGCACTTACACTCAGCCCAATGGCGGCGATTTTGGCAAAGTCGCGGTCGCGCTGCTCGAGTGGCAGTTCAAGGGCGATCAGGAGGCCGGCAAGATGTTCCTGGGCGCGAACTGCGGTCTCTGCCAGGATTCGAAGTGGCACGTCGAGAAGAAGGGAATCAAGTAACTCCATGAGGCACGCGCGTTGGTGGATCGTCTTGTCCGCGGGGACAATAGCCCTGATCTGGTCGGCTGGCGCCGGTGCGCAGGCTCCGGGTGAAACCCGAACCATCACCGAGGCCGACTGCACCGCGGCGAAACTCGGCGACAGCATCCCGGTTTCCGCGATCGGAGAGCCTGTGTCCGGTGTGACCCTCAACGCGCCGCGCTGGAATCCGCCGGGAAGGAATCCTTCCGGCGTGGTGCAGCGTGAACGGCGTCCATGGCGCCTGTGGATCACGCGGCGAAAGGCCAAACCGATCAATTTCCAGGTCGCATTTCCCACGACGTGGAACGGCCGCGCCGTGCAACTGGGAGGCGGCGGCATGAACGGCACGATCCCGATGCTGGCGGGCGCGCCGCTCACGCAGGGCTATGTGACCTATGGCAGCGACTCCGGCCATCAGGCAAGCTTCGGCAGAGGCCCGGCGAGGGGAGCAACGCCAGCCGAAGCCCCGTCCGACGATTGGGCGCTGAACGAAGAGGCGATCCGCAATCTCGGCTACATGCAGTTGAAGAAGACGCATGATGCCGCCATGGTGCTGATCGAGCGCCTGTACGGGAGCAAACCCGAGTACAATTACTTCGTCGGAACTTCGCAGGGAGGCCGCGAGGCTTTGACCGTTGCCGAGCGATATCCGAACGACTATAACGGCATCGCCGCCAACGTGCCGATCGTTGGCTTCTCGTCGCTGATGCTGGGGCCGGCGCTGATCCGCATTCACGAAAAGCCGCAGGCGAACTGGATCACTGCCGCGAAGATCAATGCCATCCGCGGCGAGTTCATGCGGCAATGCGACAAACTCGACGGCCTCGTCGACGGAATCATCAACAACTACATGGCTTGCCGCGAAACCTTCGATGTGAAACAGGGCAAGCCAAACCGTCATCCGTGGGCGGCAAAGCGCTGCCCCGACAATATGGATCCCGAATCCGGCCGACACCAGCGCGGACGCGTGTCTCACCGATGGCCAGATCTCCACGCTCGAATTCGTCTACAGCCGCTATTCGTTTTCTCAGCCGCTGGCGAACGGCGTGAAGACTTTCGGAATGTGGCTGCCGAATACCGACCCGAGCGGCAGCGGTCTGATCGCCAACACGCGTTTTCGCAGCCAGGAAGGCGCTGCCGAAAATGCGCCGCCATACAACTGGATCGGCGTGCTGGGGGTTACCGGCTTCCTCATGCAGGACCTCCAGGCCAATGCTCTGGATTACGTCGAAGGAGGCAAGTACAGCGGTCGGCGCGAGGCATTGTCAGAGATCCTCGATTCGTCAAATCCGGACTTCTCCGCTTTCGTCCGGCGCGGCGGCAAAATGATCGTCGCCATCGGCAGCAACGATACGCTCGCTTCGCCCGGAACGCAGCTCGATTTCTACCAATCGATGCTGGACAAAATGGGACGGTCCAAAGTCGACAGTTTTGCGCGCCTCTATGTGCTGCCGCAGACCGGCCACGGTCTCACCGGCACGAACTACACGACCGACGGCGACGGGAAGAAACTTGAGGCAAAGCCCATCCCCAACACGTTCGACCGCCTCGCACTGCTCACCGAATGGGTCGAGAAAGGCACAGCGCCGGGCAAATCGATCAAAGTCACGGCGGGCGAGCGAAGCCTGCCGATGTGCTCTTATCCCGAGTATCCGAAGTACATCAAGGGACCGGCGGAAGCGCCGGAATCCTGGCAGTGCAGCGCCCGCTGATCGCCGTCTACTCTTTGCAGGTGAAACTCGCCGCGTCATCCCGCGGCCCGGTGCCGTTGTACTGGGCATGCTTCGGCCACGCGCAGAGCGGCCGCGAAACATTCGGAAACTGCGCCCCCGTGGCCAGCATGCTGTCCGGGGCTTTTCCTTCTCGACCCACTGCACGATCGCATCCAGAGCGTCGAAATTGTCGAGCGCCGGTCCGCCCGCGCAATGGTTCATGCCGGGCACCGGAAAGAAGCGGGCGAAGCTCATCGTTTTTTCCAGTCCGCCGTTGTCCTTCGCGAGCCGCTCATAGTAGCGCTGCGTATCGAGCGCCGAAAAGAACGGGTCGGCCATGCCGTGATAGAGCAGCAGCTTCCCGCCGTGTTCGACAAATGTGCTCGACGTCCGTCGAAGTAGGATCCTGCAGCGCGGCCGTATCGTCCACGCGCGGCGTGTCTTTGTCGAAATCGAACTTCAGCGGGTCGAAAGACTCATCGTACGGATACATGAAGTAGCCCTTCAGTCCGCTCAGCATCAGCAGCACATCGATGGAATTGGGTTGCGGCGTGGGAGACAGTGCCCAGTTTCAGGGCGCGCCATCCAGGCGAGGCGATTCCGGGATCCCACGGCCAGTCCGAATAAATCGCCTCGCCGCGCGAATTCTTCGGCCCGCCCATCACTTTCTCCAGAGCCGTTACCTGTTCGCGGCTGAGGCAGCCAGGTTGTTTGGCGCCGGCGCACATCAACGATTTCGGATCGAAATGGCAGGCGCGGGTATTCATCACGAGCCGGTCTGCGAGACCATCGAGCGCGTCGCACTGTTTGAGCACGCCCTCGGCAACGAGTTTCAAGATCGTCCTCGGAAAAGGCGCGGCTTAGGATTGGCCGTCCCGAGTCGTCTTTCGGCGCGATGCTCAGAAACGTCTGCGTCTCCCAAGCCGAACCGATCGCCGGCATGCGTCACGCGGAACGCGGGCGCGCCGGAAACGATCCCGTCGAAATCGCGCGGATAACGCTGGGCCGCCATCAGCGCCTGGCGGCCGCCATTGGAACAGCCATCGAAGTAGGCGTGACGCCAGGGTTCTCCGTAATACTGCATCGCGATCTGCTTCGAAACTTGCGTCACGCGCTCGATGGAGCGGTAAGCATTGTCGATGCGCGCCTGCTGGTCGCGGGCGAACGATGCGTCCGCCTCGGGCATGGGCGGAGCTCCGGTATGGCCGGCATCGGTTGAGACCACGGCGAAGCCGCGCGCGAGCGCCGGATTCGTATTCGCACCCGAAGCGGCGCCCAGAGCGGGCCGCACGGTGCCATCCATTCCGCCGCCGCCCTGAAAAAGAAAGCGCCGTTCCCATTTCACCGGCAGCCGCATCTCAAAGCCGATCGCGAACGGCTTTCCGCCAAAGCCGATGCGCTTGTCGATCGCTCCGCGAACCAGGCAGTGGTCGGGCATGGGCCCGCCGCCCCGACCCGCCGGTCCCGCTGAGCGTCAGGGTCGCGGAAGTGATCTCAACGTTCGGAATCGACAGACGCTTCAGCGCCGAGCAGCGATCCGCATCCGTCTGCGCGTAAAGCGTGATGGCAACACAAGGTGAGAAGCGAGAACAACTCCAGGGATGCGTCATGCCCGTTCATTTCACTTCGCCGCCCGTCAGATTCGCGGAAAAGAACGGCAGCACTTTCGCCGCGAACCGGGCGGTGATGCGGCTCCCGTGGTCCCCGTCATAGCTCTCGAAAGTGTGTGCGACTCCCAGGCGCGTGAGAGCCTGATCCAGTTGCGTGTTCGTGGTCAGGAAAGGGTCCTTTGTTCCGACGTCGATGGCGATGGCGCGATACATCTTCAGGCCCGGCACATACTGATCGACCATTAAGAGGGGCGAGTTGGCGGTCCATTTGGCGGCGATCAGCGGCTGGAGTTCCCCGTCTTTGGTTGGAAGATCGAAATACTTCGGCGGGTTCAGCGTGTCCGGCGCCCATGCCGCGGCCTGCGCGGACAGCGCGTGCGCCAGAGCCCCGCTCGGCGGCTGGTTCGCGGATGCGCCGGGAACCAATCGCTGCGGATCGTTCATCAGACAGCAGGAACTCATCGCATAGAGCGCCGAAAAAGCTTCGGGATGTTTCATGCCGATGCGCACCGTTCCGTATCCGCCCATCGAATGGCCTGCCAGGCCGCGCGCACTCCGATCGGCAATGGTGCGATAGTGACCGTCAATATACGCGATCAGATCCCGCGCGATGTAAGTCTCCCAATCCCCTGTAGTGGGTGAATTCGAAAACATGCTGCCGTCATAGACAGTAAACGCGTCGGGAAGCACCAGAATCATTTCGCGCGCCGACCCATCCGCGATTGTGGCGTCGGCAGCCGCGGGAACCGTTAGCGACTTCCAGTAGGTCTCGGCATGCGCCGCGTAGCCGTGGAGGAAGTACACAACCGGGTAGCGCCGATTCGCGCTCGCGGCATAACTCGGCGGGAGATAAACGAACACATCGCGATCCGGCGAATCACCCTCGAGATTCCCTTCGAGGGATTTGCCGTGGACTTTGATCTTTTCCCACGAACCTGTCTTTCCCCGATCACCGTTCTGGGCCCTGCTTTCGGGGGCAACACACACAATCGCGCATCCGGCAACCAAGACGGCCAGAGCAACTTTCATTGGATTCATCGAATTCATCCTTCCCTTTTATTTGCCGGTCGCCCGGATTTTGGCGGCCGTGGCGCAGGCATCGACCACAGCGAAATAGCGCGCGACGGCATCCGCACCGACATCGAACGGATTTGCCTCGCCATTTTTGCGGTCGTCCGCTGCATGCGCTTTGAAGACGGCATCGTCGAATTCCGTGTGATTGGAGAGCAGGGCCGTGGCGCCATAGTCGGCGGCCGCCTTCGCCATCTTCCTCGATGAGGCGATGTAGCGGTCATAGAATTCCCCGGTGGCATTGAATGGGATTGCCGTTCCGCCCACGTATGCGACGCGCATCGGCTTGCCGTGGTCGCGTAGTTCAAACAGGTAGGAAAGAGTTCCCGGAGTGTGGCCCGGCATAGTGACGATCCGCAGCGAAGCGTCGCCGACGGAAATCGTCATTCCGTCGTCGCCAGTGACGTCGCGTTTGGGTTTCCCGCCCATGTGCGTCTGCGCTTTATCGATCGCGTCCCAATCCTCCGCGCCGTATACAAGGTGCACCGAGGGGATAGCGTCCTGCAGCATTTTGGCGCCGCCATCATGGTCGCCATGAGCGTGAGAAAGGATTACGTATTTGACCTTGTTGGAATCCAGTCCAAGCTTCTTCAGACCGCCGAGGATCTCGTCTTTGGCGGCGTAGTCGAACAGTGCCTCGATGACGACGATGCCCTGGTTTCCGACGAGCGCCCATGCGCTGTGGACCTTTGTGCCGATAAAGTAGAAATTGTCGGCGACTTTTGCCGGTTCCGCGTACCAGGTCTCGCGTGCCGGAGTTGTCCGGTTTCCAGTTGGCGGGCCGGCAGCGCCGGCGGGCGGTGGAATGCAAAGCCGAAGAAAAGTGCCCGCCCAGTCAGTCCCCGCAGCCACCTTGGCAGTGCCTATATAACTATCCAGGGTGCGGGGAGGCGTCTGGCCGGAAGCGATTCCGCCAATCGCAAATAGCGCGGAGGCGGACAGTGTCGGGAATCTCAGTAATTTCATGGGCTACTCCATTTCTGCGAGTCAGTATCGATTTTATACCAGTCAACCGGTATTACCACGCGTTGACGCCAAACATTGCGTCAGGCTAGACTGTTTGTTGCCACCAGTGCCGAACTGGCCCGCATTCTATCGATTCCCGGAGACGACCGCCACCGTGCAGATCAGAATCCCACTGACCAGACGAAACACATTTTCCGCGACGCTCCTGCTTGCCCTGACGCTAGCGCCGTCTCTGGGGGCGCAATGGCTCGGTTACGCCACTCCGAACGTCCCGAAGAAACCGGACGGCACTCCCGATCTCGCCGCGCCCGCTCCCCGCACTGCCGACGGGAAACCCGATCTGTCGGGCATGTGGGGATGGGTCAACATCGGAAAACCGTGCGGGGCTCAGTGTACGGATACTCAGATTTCCCGCGAGTTCGGCAACATGGCCGCCTCACTGAAGACCCCTTTGCCGTATCAGCCGTGGGCGGCGGAGCTGGTTAAGAAACGCAGCGTTGAGCAGGGTCTCGATCCCAACGTACACTGCATGCCCCGCGGCGCTCCGCGCATCTGGAACGACGACTACTATAAACGAATCTTCGAGGTTCCCGGCCGCGTGATTATCCTGATGGAGCGCAACATGCAATACCGGCAGATCTTCACCGACGGCCGCAAATTCCCGGCCGATCCGAACCCCACCTGGAATGGCTATTCGGTCGGTCATTGGGAGGGCGACACGTTCGTTGTGGAGACCGTCGGTTTTCGAGACGATCTCTGGCTCGATGCCCGCGGCAATCCCCTGACCGATCAAGGCAAAATGACCGAAAAGATCCGGCGCCCGAACTTCGGCACACTCGAAGTCGAGATCACAATCAACGATCCCAAGGCCTACACCGGGCCCTGGACTGTAAAGATCGATCAGCCTCTGGTTCTCGACAGCGAACTCATCGATTATTACTGCCTTGAGAACGAGCGGGACTCAACGCATATGCGGACGCAGGATGTGCCGCTCGGCGGGCGGTAAGCCGGCACTTGGACAAGTTCTGTCAAGAACTGCCGTGCACCGCGGAAATCTTCCGCGCTCCGAACAGATAGATGTCGCAGAAGTAGTCCGCCACCTCGGCTGGCGCCAGCGACCCGCCTTTCTGATACCACTCGACCGTGCGATCGAGCAGTCCCCGAAGCATGGAAGTGAGATAGCGCGGCTCGACATCGCCGCGAATGGATCCGTTCTTCTGCCCTGCCTCGATGATCCGGCGAATTCCCGTCTGGTAAGTCTTCCGCAGACTGACAATTTCAGCAAGGCGCTCCGGTGACAGGGCCCTCACCTCGGCCAGCGAGGTCGCGTGCTGAGTCTGATCACGAAGCAGGCTCATGCAATGTGCCCGGATGAGCACGGCGAGGTGCTCAAGAGGGCAAGTGATCCCCTCGACCGCTTTCTCCACCTCGTCCTGCAGCGTTTCGACCGAGGACTTGGTGATCAGGTAGAGAAGGTCCTCTTTGCCCTTGACGTGGTAGTACAGGGTGGCCTTCTCCATGCCGATCAACGCCGAGAGGGACCGCGTGGTGGTGGATGCGTAACCCTGTTTCGAAAACAGTTCCGCTGCGGTGCGGACGAATTTGCCGAGAGTGCCGCTGAGCGTCGAGCCGGACCGTCTCCTGCTCAGGTTTTGCAACTGGGGCAAGGAAGGTCTTCCGTGGCCCGGAGTGACAATGCCTTCGAAAAACACCCGATCGTAGATTCCGGCGAGATCGTCCAGAGTCAACCGGCCCGAGGGCTGATACCAGCGCGGTGTCCAGTTGAGAAAGTTAAAAAGCGCGAGCCGAAGGATGGAGACAGGAATGTCCTGGCGCAGGATGCCGGCTTTCACGGCGGATGCGAGCTCTCGGTTGAGCAGATCGGAATAACTTCCTGCGTAATTGCGGTCAGCTCCCGGCGGTGAGCGCGAGAGCGACCGGAATTCGCTGATGGAAGCAAGCGCCCGATTCGGGTTTTCGAACAGTCCCTGGAGATGCCCGCGGATGAAGGCGCTCAGGCAGGTCGCGCCCGTTTCCACGGGCGTTGGAGTGCCGCGGCGACCTGCCGCTCCACGGCTTCGAGAGTAAGTCTGCTGATGCGATACAGCAGTTCCTCTTTCCCGGAGACGTGGTAATAAAGCGATGCCTGATGAATATTCAGGCGTGCTGCGATCTCGTCGCGTAGTGGTTCCGCTGAATCCTTTTTCGCAGAACAAGCGCCGCAGCCGCATCGAGTACCAGCTGAGACGTGGGGCCGGCCGTTTCGGCATCGCGGGTCCGCGTGCGGAGTGGATCTTTCCGCGGAGACTTCTTTTGACGCGGCGGCTTTTGCTTTTGCGGCGCGGCCGCGGCCTGTCAATTGCGTTCTTAACGCCCCGCAGCGCAAACCGCGCGTGCTCGCGCACGAGTTTTTCCGCGCGCACTGCATCGCCCGCCTGAATAGCGTCGAGAATGGCTTCATGCTCCCGGATCGCCTGCGCAAAACCTCCCGGTTCCGCCGGGGTCACAACCGCGGCGGGAGAGGCGAAAGCGATGGACTGAACACGATCGAGCGAAAGCTGCAGCATCGGACTCTTCGCGAGCGCGATGAGAGCTTGGTGAAAAGCCAGATTCAATTCCCCGAACCGCGCCATCTGATCGGCACGTCGGAGATTCCGTTGTGCTGAACGAAGCCGTCGTTTCAACCAGTGCAGCATTGATCCGCCGAGCCCGGTCGAGTTGCGCGGAATCGACGCCGCGCTGTGCCGCCAGACCGGCCGCAAGACTTTCCAGCGCGCCGCGCGCCTCGATGGCATCCGCGATGTCCTGCATCGCTGAAAACACGAGGCACATATACACCCGCGGACAATTCTTCCAGCAGGCCTTCCTGGTGCAGTTTTTCCAGAGTCGCGCGAATGATCGGCCGGGAGGCGCCAAGCGCTTTCGAGAGTTCCACTTCCTCGATGGTTCTTCGGGACGTGAATTCACCACGCAGAACCATTTCGCGAACGGCGACCAGCGTCTGCGCGCGGCGCGAATTCACGCGTGAAGGGTCAGGCATTCAAAGGTTTAGGGAGACGACGCCGAACAGTCCACATCATAACGCAGTGGAGCGCTATGAACCGGGTTCAAGCACGAATGACAATTCCCCTCTTCCCCCAAGCTCGGGCACGCGAACAGATTCTACGGTTTCGGGACGGGGAAATACGTCGCGATGCGGTCGTTCAGCGTGAACTCCATTCCAAGGCCGGGATATTGGGCCAGCACCTTCGCTTTCATTTCGGCCGCGTTCTTCGATGCGGCAAAGTTCGCATCCCAATCGGCCATGTATTTCTTCATGAACTGAATGGATCGCATATCCCGCGTTGCTCCCGGCCCCTCATGTCCGGGCACGATGATGGCTGGCTGCAGAGCGGTGATCTGATCGATGGTCTTGTTCCAATCCTCGCGAGCCTTGTCCCGCGTCACCCCAAAATAGACGTGATCGAAGACAACATCTCCTGTCACGACAGCCTTGAGCGAAGGGATATAGACATAGCTGTTTCCTGCGCCATCGCTGCCCGCCACCGGCCCGGTAACCGGAAACTGCTCGCCTTCGAGCGTCAGCATCGGCGTGCGTGAGTTCTTCCGGTACCACCGGTTCGGGACCCGGAATGTTGTTGCCATAAGTCGGGAACCAGAACTTCTGGCGCGCCGGCCAGGTTGTTTTCGCCGCATTTGCCGTTGCGGGCAATGCGACTATCCGCGCGCCGGGGAATGCCTGCCTGAGAACCGCCAGTCCGAACAGATGATCCGGATGCGGGTGGGTGATGTAGATTGTGGTGAGGTTCTTTTTCGATTCCAGAATTTCAGCCGCGAGACGGTGCGCCTCGCTGAGGCTGAATTGCGGATCGGTCAGGATCATATCCTTTTCGCCGGAAATCATGGTCGAGTTCACGTCATAGCCTGTCTGGCCGTGGCCGGTATGCACTTTGAGCTCGAGGTGCGACTGCGCCGCAGCGTTCGTCGCGAACAGCGCCGTGCCGAGTGCGACGGTGGCAAAAGCGGCATTTATTTTCATTGAGATTCCATCCTGTTTCTGGTTTTGTAAATAATCTTAAGATTTCAGCCGGCACGCGCCGCATGAAAACACTTCTGGACCGCGATTCTACAATGTTCCAGCGCTCTCTGTCAAAGGACGGCCGGGCTTGCGTTTATACCTGTCGGCTGGTAAGATTCGTTACGCGCTGGCCGCTCCGCGGCGCCAGTCTGGAGGACGCTCCATGAAGGCTCGATTCGCTGGATTCCTGCTCACTTGCCTGGTTTCCCTTTTGCCGCCGCCGGCGGATGCGGGGAATGCCGCGAAGATTGCCGCTGCCGCGCGCGACGGCGATCGCACGACCGCCATAGCCCTCGTGCGCAAAGGCACGGAGGATCCAAACGCAATACTGGAGGATGGCACCTCCGCTTTGCACTGGGCAGTCCGGTCCGACGATTCGGAACTGGTTTCGCTTCTGCTCCAAGCCAAAGCCGACGCAAATGCCGCCGACCCGGACGGCGTCACTCCCCTGGCGATGGCCTGCGCGAATGCCAATACGGAGGTCATTCGCAAGCTGCTTGCGGCCGGAGCCAACCCCGAGCTGGCCGACCGCGCGGGATTCACGCCGCTCATGCTGGCTGTCAGCCGACCGAAATCCGAGAACGTCCGCATTCTGCTCGATGCGGGCGCGAAGGCTGACGCACGGGAAAGCGGAGCGCAGGCAACCGCCCTCATGATGGCCGTCAGAGAAGATAACGCGGCGGCCGTCCGCCTTCTGCTGGAACGCGGAGCCGATGTGAATGCGGCAACGCGGGTGGGTAAAACGCCCGCTCGCCGGCCACCGGGCGC
This sequence comes from Terriglobia bacterium, assembly GCA_963764845.1. GTDB lineage: Bacteria > Acidobacteriota > Terriglobia > Bryobacterales > Bryobacteraceae > BOG-234. The sequence goes on from CAVXUE010000006.1 coordinate 1,455,719, forward strand.
AGGCGGTGGGTCTCATGGCGTCGGCATTGTGCGCAGCGGCTGGCCGGAACAAGGCTATCAGGAGGCCACACCGGGAGGAATGACGCCGCTCCTTTACGCGGCAAGAGACGGCCGGATGGAAATTGCCCGGATGCTGATTGCGCGCGGGGGCGAAGGTGAATCTGCCGGACGCCAACAAAATCACTCCTCTGCTGATGGCGATCACGAACAACCAGCCGGACACAGCCGATCTTCTGATTCAGAACGGCGCGGAGATCAACAGCGCCGATTTCTGGGGCAGAACGCCTCTGTGGGCCGCGGTCGAGATGCGCGATATCGAATACAGCCGCAGCGGCGAGCATAATGTCGACAGAGAGCGCCTGCTGCAGTTGATTCGCACTCTGCTCGATCGGGGCGCCAGTCCCAACGCCCGTCTGGCGGAAGTTCCCCCCACCAGAAGATTCCTGATGGGGCTCGGCGATCTCTCGTGGGTCGACTTCACCGGGCAGACCCCGTTTCTGCGCGCGGCGCTCTCGGGCGATCTCACTGTCATGAAGTTGCTGTTGGAAAAGGGAGCCGATCCCAGTATCCCGACGTTTTCGGGCACTACGGCGCTAATGGCCGCGGCCGGCATCAACTGGGTAATCAATCAGACGTTCACCGAAGAATCGGCGACGCAGATCGAAGCCCTGAAGTTGTGCCTCGAAAAGGGCGCGGACATCAATGCCGCGAACTCGATGGGCCTGACGCCCGTATTCGGGGCGGCCAACAGGGGCGCGGACGATATCCTGGCATTCCTGGTGGAGCACGGCGCGCGCCTGAACGTAAAAGACAAAGAAGGAAGAACCCCGATGGTGTGGGCCGAAGGTGTGTTCCTGGCAACGAACGCACCGGAACGGAAGCCTTCAACCATTGCGCTGATCGAAAAGCTTATGAAGAAGGATGCGCCCGCGGCGTCCCCGGTGGCCAGCGCCCGATGAACAAATTTCGTCTTGCCGCGACTTTGACGTTCCTGCTGAGCTCATACCGCTAGCCGCGCAAAAGCCGGCTGCGTCCGATAAACAGTTTCTTGCGCAGTACTGTCAGGGATGCCATAACGGCCGGCTGAAAACGGGCGGGCTTTCGCTGGAACAAATGGATCCCGGGCAGGTGTCGGAAAACCCCGAGACTTGGGAAAAGGTGGTGCGAAAGCTGCGCGCCGGCATGATGCCGCCCAGCGGCGCGCCTCGCCCGGAACGAGCCGTGATCGATCAATTCGCGGCGCACCTGGAGAGCACCCTCGATCAAAACGCGGCCCAACATCCCAATCCGGGCACTGTGGGACTGCATCGGCTGAACCGCGCCGAGTACGCCAACGCGGTGCGCGATCTGCTGGCGGTGGACGCCGACGTTTCAACGCTGCTGCCCTCCGATGATTCGAGCGAGGGGTTTGACAACGTTGCGGCCGCTCTCGGGGTTTCTCCGGCGCTGCTGGAACGCTACGTCTCGGCGGCGACAAGTATCAGCCGCCTCGCTGTGGGCGATCCCGCTACGAGTCCGTCGACAAACACCTGGCGGGTTCCGGGCGACCTTTCGCAGACCGCGCACATCGAAGGGCTGCCCGTCGGCACGCGGGGCGGAATGCTGTTTAAATACACGTTCCCTCTCGATGCGGAGTACGCCTTTAAGGTTCGCGCGCGCAGTGCAGGGATCGGCGTCGGCGCAGGCGGCGGCGCCGTGCCCCTCGAGATCACTCTCGATGGAGCCCGCATCGACCCCGGCAAGAGCACGACCGATTTTCGCCTCAAGGTAACAGCCGGGCCGCATAGCATCGGCGTCGCGATGCCGCAGCACAGCTCGGCTGGCGTGGATGACGTTTATGGCACCTATGCGGACAATGCCGGTGTCTCCAGCGTGGCCATCACGGGGCCGATGAATCCTGCGGGTCCTGGTGACACGCCCAGCCGCAGGAAAATTTTCATCTGCCACCCCGCTTCCGGGCGAGGACGAGACCGCCTGCGCCAAACGAATTCTGACGTCGCTTTCGGAAAAGGCTTATCGGCGGCCGGTCCGCGACACGGATCTCGAGACTTTGCTCGGTTTCTATCAGGAAGCAAAGAACACGGGTGGATTCGAGCTCGGAATCGAATCGGCTCTGGCACGAATATTGATAGATCCGTGGTTTATTTTCCGGATCGAGCACGAGCCGGCGGGAACGGCCCCGGGCGGCCTATACACGGTGAGCGATGTGGAGCTTGCTTCCCGGCTTTCCTTCTTCCTGTGGAGCAGCATCCCGGATGAAGAGCTGCTGCGGCTGGCAAAGCTGAATACGCTGCATGAACCGCAGATTCTGGCGCAGCAGACCCGCCGTATGCTGGCCGACCCGAAGGCCTCCGCGCTGGCCGCCAACTTTGCCGGCCAGTGGCTTTACCTTCGCGAATTGAAGAGCGCCCGGCCCGAAACGCGCGACTTCAACGACAATCTTCGTCAATCCTTTCGGCGGGAAACGGAAATGTTCTTCGACAGCATCGTCCGCGAGAACCGCAGCGTGGTCGATCTGCTGGATGCCGATTACACTTTTGTCGACGAACGTCTGGCAAAGCACTATGGCATCCCGGACGTCTACGGCAGCCGCTTCCGCCGGGTGAAACTGCCGGACGATTCGCGGCGGGGATTGCTGGGCCAAGGCAGTATTCTGCTCGTCACCTCGGTGGCCACAAGAACATCTCCCGTGGCGCGAGGCAAATGGGTTCTCGAAAATATCCTCGGCAGCCCGGTGCCTCTTCCGCCGCCGAACGTGCCGGCTTTACCTGAAGACGCCTCTTCGACGAAAGTCGCGTCCGTGCGGGAACGGATGGAGGCGCATCGAAAGAATCCCGTGTGCGCATCATGCCACAAGATCATGGATCCGATCGGATTCTCACTCGAGAATTTCGATCTGACCGGCAAATGGCGGATGACCGACGGGGGCGTGCCGGTGGATGCGTCGAGCCAGATGGTGGATGGAACGAAGCTATCCGGGCCCGCCAGCCTTCGCGAGGCGCTGTTGAGCCGCTCAGACGTCTTTGTCTCCACGTTGACAGAGAAGCTGATGACTTATGCGCTCGGCCGTGGATTGAAATCCTACGACATGCCGGCGGTGCGCGCGATCACCCGCGAGGCCGGCCGCAATGGCGATCGTTTCTCGTCCATCGTGCTGGGGATTGTCCGGAGCAAGCCATTTCAAATGAAAATGAAACCGATCGAAAAGGCCGCACCCGAAGTGCAGAGCGCCGCCTTGCGGTAACAGGAGAGACCAGACATGACGTTCATTACAAAAAAGCACCTTCCTCGCCGGACATTCCTGCGCGGAGCCGGAGTTGCGATTGCCCTGCCGCTGCTGGACTCCATGGTCCCGGCGCAGACCGCCACTGGCACAGACGGCCGCGAATCCCCGCAGCCGGCTCGGATGCATCTACGTGCCGCACGGCGCCACGATGGACAAATGGACGCCGGCCCGGGAAGGCAAGGGCTTCGAGTTCACGGAGACTCTCAAACCGCTGGAAAAATACCGCGACCGCCTGGTGGTGGTGAGTAACCTGGCGCATCCGCAGGCTGCAGGTATCGGCAGCGACGCGGGCGCGGACCACGCGCGTTCGGCCGCTGTTTTTCTGAGTGGCGCTCATCCCGAGAAAGACAGCGTGCATGTTGGAACAACGATCGATCAGATCGTGGCGCGAAAAACTGGGCCAGGATACGCCGCTGCCGTCGATGGAGGTGGCGATCGAGGAGAACGGGCTGAACTGCGGCGCGGGTTACGGGTGCGCTTACACCAACACCATCTCCTGGAAGAACCCCACGCTGCCCCTGCCGATGGAGCACAATCCGCAAGTGCTGTTTGAGAAGTTGTTCGGCGAAGGCAGCACGGCGGAACAGAGGGTAGCGCGCAAGCAGCAATCCCGCAGCCTGCTGGATTCGGTTACGCAGGAGATCGCATCCCTGAACAAAGAGCTGCCCCCGTCGGACCGCGCGCGCATGGGGGACTTCCTCGATGACGTGCGCGAGATCGAGCGGCGCATCCAAAAAGCGCAGAACCAAGCGTCCAAAGATGTCAAAGTGCCCGACGCTCCGGTGGGCATCCCCGAAGCTTTCGACGATCACTTCAAAATCATGTTCGACCTGCAGGCGCTCGCGTTCCAGGCGAACATCACGCGCGTCGCGACCATGATGTATGCGCGCGACACCAGCGGCGCCGTTTATCCGCAGAGCGGCGTCAGAGAAGGCTTCCACGTGGCCTCCCATCATTCGAACAGTCGCGCCAACATGGACCGATTCGCGATTATCAACCGCTACCACACCAGCCTGCTGGCTTACTTCATCGAGAAACTGCATTCCACGCCGGATGGCGATGGAACGCTGCTGGATCATTCGCTGATTCTCTATGGGAGCAGCATGAGCAATGGCAACCAGCACGATCACGATCCCCTGCCGGTGGTGGTCGCCGGAGGCGCGTCCGGCGCATTGCGTGGAGACCGGCATATCATCGCGGCGCCGCACACGCCCATGTCGAACCTCCTGCTGAGCATTCTCGGCAAACTGGGAGTTCAGCAGAATTCGTTCGGCGACAGCACGGGTATGATCGAGCTCTGATTATGAACATTCGCCGAAGTGCATCACTGGAATGGAGTCGGCGGGAAGCGCTGGCCGCGGCGGCCTCGCTGGCCTGGATGTGGGCTGCGCCTGCCCGCGCAGATGAAACCGGCTCCGGGCCATTGCCGCTCCAGACGACCGGACTGGAGCATATCGGGATGACCGTGCCGGACCAGAAGGCTTCGGCGGAATGGTACGGGCGGATCTTCGATCCGCAGTTGTTCCAGGAGCGCGATCCACCGCCGCGCTATTACGTGCGCATGGGAACCGCCTACATCGCCTTCGGCGGCACGCCCGCTGCGGATCCTACGCCGAAGATCGATCACTTCTGCGCGCTCGTGAAGGGCTACAAACCCGATGAGATGCGCGCCGCCGCCGAAAAAGCCGGTATCAGCATGGGGACCGGCCGCCTTGGCATGCCGACCGATGGGGATGGGATTCGCCTGCAGTTGTTAGGAGTCCCCGGCGGTCTGGCCAAAAGCATGATTCCCTCCACGCGTATCACCACCGATGATGCCGCAGTTGCGCCCGTGGGGCTCGATCACATCGTTCTCGCCGTTTCGGATGTGGACCGCGCTTCTTCCCACTACGCCAAATTCTTCGGTCCTCCCGCGATCAAAAAGGCCGGCCAGGTGTGGTTCCAGGTCGCGAACACGCGCCTCGCATTGGAGCCGGTTGCGTCCGGCGCCAAGCCCGCGATCGAGCGGCTCTCGTTCCGTGTCGCCGGTTTTGAGAGGAAAGCCGTTGCGGCGAAACTCCAGAAGCTTGGGGTGGAAACCACTCCGGCACAGGGCGATCATGCTCTGCGCTTTCGAGACCCCAACGGATTTACCATCGAACTGACGGGCCAACAGAAGTGAATCCAGTGCATTCTCCGGAATCGACGCGCAATGCCGCCGCAAGTTTCTTTGAGCACAGGTGACGCGCTGACTCCAGTCCGGCGTCGGCTTCCTGCCGCCGACCCGGACGCGCACGAGCAGATCTATCCGGACGGCGCTCCTTCCGAGCCACAGCCGTGGCAGGGCCGCATGGCGGCTGTGTGGGACGAGGCGAGTGTGCGCGTCAATCAGGTCAGCTTCGGTCCGTTTCTGCTGGACTGCCCCAATTCCAGTTTTTTCCGAGATGGTGCCGAGATCAGGATACGCTCGCAGGTTTATGAAGTCATAAAAGTACTCGCCAGCCGGATGGGTCGCGAAGCGAGTGTCGCGGAACTAATGATGGAAGCCTGGAAAGGAACCGTCGTTTCGCGCCACACGATTGCCGTAACGATTTCTGAGGCGAGAAAAGCGCTGGCCGAGCATGGCAAATGGATCGTGTATCGTCCAAATCGTGGTTATCGGCTGACGATTCCGATGGCGGACGATCAGATGAAGATCGGATGGCGCATGGCGCAGAGATGCACCAGAGAGGGGCTCGAAAAAGCGCTGAGCCGTTTCCGCCTCGCCGCCGCGGACCGCTTCGATCGCAGGCCTCTCGATGCGATCGCTCGTGTCTGCCTGATGCTTGGCGCTCACAGCGTGATTTCTCCGTCTGAGTCGCTGCCGCGTTTTGAGCACGCTTACGAACAGGCGGCTGATTCGTTTAGTGTCACTCCGGCATTGAGGGCCGATCATGCGCACGCAGTCCATCTTTTTAAACGCAACCGCGTAGAAGCGGAGCGCGCGTTCCTCGAAGCTGCGCGTGAGCAGGAAGACGCAACCACATATATTCGCCTGACCTTCCTTTACGCGGCGCAGCGACGTTTTGATTGCGCGCTGGATTCGCTCGAGCGTGCGCGGGTTCTCGATCAGTTCGATCCAGGTCTTCCTTCGGCCGAAATGTTTGTCTGGCTCTCGCGAAGGGATTTCCACCGCGCCGTCGAGGCCGGTGCCGCGGCGATGGAAGTGCAGCCCTACTTCTATCCGGACCGGGCCCTCTATGCTCAGGCACTGGAATTTTCGGGATGCGTTGACGAGGCGCTGACTCAGTATCGCGCGGCGCGGACGCTGGCCCCGGATATTCCCTGGTTGAAGGCGCTTGAAGCGGGCTGCCTGGCGCGAAGCGGCTACTGCCGCGAAGCGAAAACGATTCTCGCGGAGCTGCGAGACGACCGTGATACGACATACGTGGATTCGTATTATCTGGCCCCGGCGCTTGCCGCTCTCGACTGTCGCGAGGAGGCATTTGCCGAATTGTGGCGCGCGCGGGCGGAAAATTCGGCGTCTCTGTACTCGGTAGACGTTGATCCGAAGCTGGATACGCTCCGAGCGGACCGGCGGTTCGCGGCGTTTCGAAAAGGACTGTTTCGATCGTGAGCACCTGTCATATCCAGGCTCTCGATGATCCGGCAGGTTCGTATACAATTCTTAGCGGCAGCGGAGGATGACCCAAATGATGAGAAATCAGCGCAACAGCCGCAGGGAATTCCTGGGCCTCGCCGGAGCCGCCATTCGTGAGTAAACGGTACAAGGGAAATTTAAGGAAGGCTGTTATGTGTCATACGCGACTGCTGAAGTGTTTTGCCTCCGTGGCGTGTTTGCTTTTTCTCGCGACATCATGCTGGGCACAGAACGGGACCACGTCCGGAGACTTTACCGTTGAACCTCCAACACTCTTGTCTCTTGGCTTCGAGTGGAGAATCGTCGGAGACGACAATCGCAACGCTCACGTCGACGTTACTTTTCGGAAGCGGGGAGACAGGGAATGGCGCAAGGCACTTCCGCTCATGCGCGAACAGCGGGAGCTGATTGGGGATCCGCCGCCGGGCGGCGCGGCAGGCCCGGGCCGAGGTGGCGCAGCGGGAAACGCCCCTCAGCCCGCGCGCTATCCGCTCTTCAAATACACAGCTCCAAATATGTTCGCCGGAAGCGTCCTGAACCTGGAGCCGGATACAGAGTACGAATGCCACTTCGCCCTCGCGGACCCCGACGGCGTGACCGGCGCAGCCGAAAAGACGGCCACTGTTCGTACCCGCAAGGAGCCTGGCGCGGTCGAGGGCGGGCACACTTACCACGTTTATCCTGTCGGGTACGAAGGGCCGAGGCAAGAGCCATCTTTTACGGGGCTGATGGCGGCTTACTACATGGGCAGCGCCCATTACGACTACGAAAATGCCTACCCGCCCCGCGTCCAGCCGGGTGACATCATCATGGTGCATGCCGGCCTTTATGTGGGAGACCGCTTCCACTATATGAACGGCGCTCCCCGTCCCGGATATCTGGCACTGGGAAATCTGTTCGACGGGACTTACTACCTCACCCAGAGCGGGACGCCGGACAAGCCGATTGTGATTAAGGGCGCCGGTGATGGCGAGGTGATCTTCGACGGCGATGGCTGCCAGACATTCTTTAACCTCATGGCAGGGAACTACAACTACTTCGAGGGGATTACGGTTCGAAACACGAACGTGGCGTTCCTGGTTGGAATCAAAAATATTGCGGGGTCGAGCGGGTTTACGCTGAAGCATTCGCACATCTACGATGTGGGGCGCGTTGTCCAGGCCGACTGGTCCGGCTCAAAGAACTTCTACATCGCCGATAACGTCATGGTGGGGCGGCACGATCCTAACAAAATGATGAGTTGGAACGGCGCGCTGTGGGCGAAGTTTCCGGGTTATCCGGAACTACTCTTATCGGAGTACGCGATCAAGGTCTACGGACAAGGCCACGTGGTGGCTCACAACTATATCGCTCATTGGCATGACGGTGTCGATATCGCTACGTACGGGACTCCCGATGGCACACCAAATGAAATTCCGGATCGCGTTCCCCTCGCGATCGACTTTTACAACAACGATATTTTCAACATGGGCGACAATTGCTTCGAGACCGATGGCGGCGCGCGCAATATCCGCGTCTTCAGAAATCGCTGCTTCAACTCCGCCTCCGGCGCCTTAAGCGTTCAGCCGGTCTTTGGCGGACCCGTGTATTTCTACCAGAACCTCATCTACAACACCCCGACAGGTTCACTGAAATACATCGAGGAATCCGCCGGCGTGTTGACATACAACAACACCATCATTGGAGAAGGCCGCGCGGGTCCCGCATCGAACGAGACTTTTCGTAACAACCTTTTACTGGCACAGGGGGCGTTCGATCCCGTGTTCGCCATCACGACATTCACGAACTATACAAGCTCGGATTACAACGGGTTCAGGCCCAACCCGGGTGTCGAAGACTCTTTTGAATGGAACTCGCCACCTTTCGGAGTGGCGGCGGATTTCAGCAAGGCTCCGGTTACCCGCCGGTTCAAGACGCTCAAAGAATATAGCGAAGCAACTGGTCAGGAGCGGCACAGCGTCCTGTTGGATTACGACGTTTTCGTCAAAGCCACAAAGCCGGACATGACCGACCCGCAACGCGTCTATGACCCGGCAGGATTCGATTTTCGATTGAGACCCGGCTCTGCCGCAGTCGACGCCGGCGTGGTACTGCCAAATATTAACGATGATTTTACCGGCCGTGGCCCGGACCTCGGGGCGTATGAGTTGGGCAGGCCGATTCCCCACTACGGGCCGCGGTAGAAGTTGTCAATCGAAGGCTCTGCCCGGGGGAAAGTGCAGGTTGGTCTTGTATATCGTTTCTGAAGAACGCCAGTCGTACTAATTGAGGATGAATCAATGACGCTGACCTATTGGCGATTTACCACAATTTCCGCTGCTGCCCTCGCCGGGCTTCTGATTTCCAGTTGGACCGGTGTGGCGCAAACGCGCGGGGGCTCTCCGCCGCGGCCCACAACGGGATCCGGGCCCTACAAGGCCGTGATGGAAATGGATGCAGGCCTGCCGGACCACACAGTCTACCGGCCGGAAGATATGTCTGCACTCAGCGGCGTCGCTCTGCCTCTTGTGATTTGGGGCAACGGCGCCTGCGCGAATGCAGGGAACTCATTCAGCAACTTCCTGACCGATATCTCCTCCTACGGATTTCTCGCCATCGCTCTGGGCCCGATCGTCGAACGTGGTGCCACCGGTCCTGCCGGCCCCCCTGCCGCACCGGCCCCCGCGGCGCCGGCTCGTGGTGTGCAACCGGCAATCCAACAGCCGACCGACACGACGCAGCTGCCTCGGAATTTGCCTCCGGCCGCAACTCATCCTTCGCAGATGATCGATGCGATCAAATGGGCCACTGCCGAGAATGATCGCGCCGGCAGCAAATTCTACAAGCACCTCAATGTCGGCAAGATTGCGGTGATGGGACAGTCCTGCGGAGGCGTTCAGGCGATCGAAGTGGCTGCGGACAGCCGTGTGACAACCGCCGTGATCTGGAACAGCGGTCTCTTTGCGCAACCTTCGGATATGGGCGGCGGAAAAACACTCAGCAAGAAGGATTTGGAGTCCATTCACGTGCCCATGGCTTATATCAGCGGCGATGCGACTGATATTGCCCACAACAACGCCAATGCCGACTTCGAGTACATCAAGTCGATCCCGGTATTTCGCGCCTGGGAACGAGGCGTTGGCCACGGCGGCACATATAACCAGCCGAACGGCGGCGAATTCGCGGGCATCGGCGTGGCCTGGCTGAATTGGCAGTTGAAAGGCGATCCGCGCGCTGCGCTCATGTTCCGGGGTGCGGACTGCGGCTTGTGCGTCAATCCCAAGTGGGTTGTGCAGACGAAGAACCTGAAATGAGCGCTGCATCGGCGATTTTACTCACGTTCATCCCCGTGGTCCTTCTGGCGCAAGGGCAGCCGATCCCGTTTGGCTCCGCGCTGGAGGCCGATCGGCAGATTGCGGAATCCCGGAAACTCGCAAAAGATTTCTTGTCCGCGCCAAACCCGCAGCTGCGCGCGAAGGGTGACCAGCATCGAACGTACAATTTCCCGGCGGCGAATAAGCCTATGCCATATCGCCTCTACGTTCCCACCACTTGGGACGGCCAGGCGAAACTGCCTCTGGTTGTGATACTCCACGGCGCTGGCTCCGATGAGAACCGGTACATGGACATGAACGGCAAACAAATCGAGCGCCTGGCTGAGCAGCACGGTTATGTCGTCGTCTCGCCGCTCGGCTACAGCCCGATGGGAGCATATGGAACGCCGCTGCGATTGCCCGCGGTCTTTGGTCAGGCCGAGACCGCGGCCAAACAAAGAGCCGGCGTTACATCCGAAGCCGAACACACCCTCGAACTCAGCGAAAAGGATGTGATAAACGTTCTGGAAATCGTTTTGAACGAATATCCAATCAACCTTTCTTCCGTGTTCCTCGCCGGACATTCCATGGGATCGGGCGGAACATGGTACCTCGGCGCAAAGTATTCGAAATACTGGCGCGCCATTGCTCCCATGTCGGGGCCGTTCGTCGATCAGGCGAATTATCCGTGGGATCACCTTCGTTCCATCCCCATCATGATGAGCGAAGGCACGCTGGCCACGCCATCTCTGCAGGGCAGCCATGTGATGCGGGACTGGATGTTTCAGCAGGATTTTACCTTCGAATACTACGAGGTTAAAGCCGATCACGGCGGCATGGTGCCTTTGGTGCTGCCGGCCGTCTTCGACTTCTTCGACCGGTACCGGGAGAAGTAGCCTGAACAAGCCTCTCGACGGCATCACCGTCCTCGATCTGACGGTCGCGCTCGCCGGACCCTTCGCCACGTTAATTCTGGCAGGCCTCGGCGCCAAAGTAATTAAGGTTGAGAACCCCGCGGGGGGCGACAGTTGCAGGACAAACGCTCCTTACCTCGGCGCGGACGGCCCCAAACTCACTCGCGAATCCGAAGACGATATTTCCGTCTCGGCTCTCAATCGATTGCGCAACAAGCTGGGCGTGACTTTGAATCTCAAACACCCCGATGCCCGCGCAATTTACTCGGATCTGGTGAAGAAATCCGACATCGTGGTGGAAAACTTCAGCCGCGGCACGCTGGACAGGCTCGGAGTCGGCTACGCTTTCGCATGCGAGGTCAATCCCCGGGTCATCTATTGCTCGATCACGGGGTTCGGAAGCACGGCGGATGCAAGTCCCGCGAAAGCGATGGATGCCATTGTTCAGGCCCTGAGCGGCACGATGATGACCGCCGGAGGCCCTGACGATCCGCCCATTCGCGTGGGTCTGCCCGTCGGCGACCTGACGGCTCCATTGTTCGGCGTAATCGGCATCCTGGCCGCGCTTCACCAGGCGCAACATACGGGGCAAGGCCAGCATATCGACGTTTCCATGCTGGGCGCTCTGACCATGATGGTGGCGGTCGAAACTTTCGGTCTCCTGGAGCGATGCGGCATCCCGCAACGCACGGGCCTCACGGTGCCGCGCCTTGCGCCTTTCGGTTTGTACCGTACAAAGGACGGATACATCTCCATCTGCGCGCCTACGGAAAGTTTCGCGCGATCCTTGTTTAAAGCGATTGGGCGTGCCGATCTGATCGACGACCCGCGATTTGTCAACCGGGATGCTCGTGTCGAGAACGTTCGCGCGCTGGACGCGATCATTGGCGATTTCACGAACCGGTACACGAACGCCGAGGCCTTCTCGATACTCGAAAGCGCGGGAGTGCCTGCGGCTGAAGTGCGCAATCCGGATGAAGCCGTCCGCGATCCGCGCGTGGTCGCCCGCGGTGAAACGGTTCGCCTTGAGCATCCCAAATATGGCGCCGTCGACGAGGTGTACGGGATGGGAATTCCCATCAAGTTCTCCGGGGCGACGGCTGGCTTTGACCAGCCCGCTCCAGCGCTGGGAGAACACAACGAAGCCGTCTACGGCGGGATACTCGGCTATTCGAAGGAACATCTGGAGCGTCTGAAGTCGAGCGGAGTGATCTGATCCGTGACAGTAAAGGCCCGTTCAGCGGTCGAGCAGCTGACATGGCATTACGAACATCCATTCGCACAAGCGATGGAAAAGGCTGGCGATGGAATGCCCGTCGCCGGCATGACGTCGAACACAGTGCCGTGGGAACTGCTGCGCGCGGCCGGGTACTTTCCGGTGATGCTGAATCCTCCGCGTGGACCGGTTCCCGTCGCCGACCAGTTCATGGAAGAAGGTGTTTTCAGCGCCCGTATGCGCGGAATCTTCGACGGCATCGCATCCCGCGCGTGGCCGTCCCTCACGACGGTGGTAATTCCAAGAACATCGGAGCAGGAACACAAACTCTTTCTGTATTTGCGCGAGATGGCGCGACAGGGACTCTCCACCGGGCCGCCTGACCTTTATCTCTACAACCTGTTGCACGCCCGATCCCCCGAAGCGGAGCAATACGGGCTGGAGCGGACGCACGCGCTGATCGGGCATCTCGAAAATCAAGCCGGACGCTCGATCGCACCGGACGATCTCGCGCGTGCTGTGGATGAGTCGAACCATGCATCTCATGCCATTCGAACCTTACTGGAATTTCGTGATGGTTCGGATCCGCGCCTCAACGGAACGGAGGCACTGGCTCTTATCGGGGCCGTGTATTTTATGGGCCGTGCGGAATACGCGCAGCTTGCCGCTGAAGCGGCGAGCGAACTCTCCCTTCGCCCGCCGGTGGCTGGGGCGCGCATCCTTATAAAGGGGTCTCCGCTCAATCACACCGGCTTGCACCGGGCGATCGAGGCGCACCGGGCCGTCGTCGTCGCGGAGGACGACTGGTGGGGCTCGCGGAGCATCTCAAAGGAAATCGCAGTGCAGAGAGATATGGTTCAGTCGATCTTTGAAGCGTATTACCTTGCAGCGCCCAGTCCACGCGTGTTCCCGCGCGAAGTTGCCGATGAGTGGTTCCTCGCCAACTCGGCAAATGTCGACGGAGTGGTTTTCTATCTGCCGCCTGAGGACGATGTTCTGGGTTGGGACTATCCGGGGTTGCGAAAAACGCTCGACCAACGCGGTGTCCCGAACTTGCTGGTGCGCGAGGATGCTTCGGAGGAATTAAGCGCAGAATGCCACCAGCGGATCGAAGACTTCGTTCAGAAGCTGGACACATAATGGCGGAAAAGCAACTGGAATCCACGGTCGCTGCGGCTGAGCACCAGAAAGCCTGGTTTGCAGGGCTGCGGCGCGACGTATTCGAGAATCAAAAGCCATATGCGATTGTTCAGGCCGATATGCCGCTGGAGCTGTTTCAGGCGATGGACGTGCCCGTGGTCAGCAATCAGTGGTTTGCCGCCATGACTTCGGCGAAGAGGCTTTCCCCGCTTTATCTGGATTCGATGAATGCGAAAGGCTTTCATGAAGGTCTCTGCCGATACTGCAGCCTGCCGCTCGCATCCACGCTGTGTGCGGACGTGGCGCCGGCGCCGTGGGGCGGACTCCCGCGGCCCGCGCTTGTCGCGGCCCGCCTAACTTGCGACTGTATTCAGCGGGTGTTTGAAATCTGGTCCGAGGCGTTCGGCACGGAGTTCATCGCACTGGATGCTCCCGGGGCTTCCGAGCTTCCTCCGCGCTGGTGGGAACTGAGCCGTTATCGCTGGCGCGAATTGTTCGAAGAGCATCGGCTGGACTTCATGGTGGCTCAATTTGAGAGGCTGATCGGGAGCGTGGAGCGCATCACGTCGAAAAGGTTTGACCTCAAACGGCTGCGCGGCCTGATGGAGGGTGTAAACCGTCAGGAAGAATATTTCGAAGAGGTCCGCGATCTGATCTGCACCGCGCCCCGGACGCCGGTTCGCATGCAGGAACAGGTGAGCAACGTCATGGCCACGCAATGGCTGCGCGGCTCGGAATGGGCTATCTCGCATGCGAGGAAATTTCGCGATGAAGTGAAGGCGCGTGTCGAACAGAACATTGCCGCCTGTCCGGACGAGCGGCTGCGGCTGATGTGGGTAGGCGCGGGACTCTGGCACGATATGGACTTTTACACGGCTTTCGAAGCGGAATATGGCGCCGTGTTTGTCTGGTCGATGTATCTGGCGTTCGGACCCGATGGTTACATTCGTTACGGGCTCGACGATCCGATGAAAGCGCTCGCCAGCCGCACCGTCAGTATGAACGAGCAACTGCACAACCCGCCATGGGCGAACGAATGGATCGTGGAACAGGCGAAGCGGTATCGTATCGACGCAGCTCTGGTCCTGACTCCGCTGGGCACCCGTCCCTCGGCGACGGGCAACCGATTCATCGAGTTCGCACTGGAACGTGCAGGCATTCCGGTATTGCCGATATTCGCCGATATGGCCGATGCGCGAAGTTGGGATGCCGCCGGGATGCGCCGCAAGGTCGCGCAGTTTCTGAAACAGTGCGTTGGGAGGAACGTCGAATGACCGCCCTGAACGAAACTTCACGGCGAAGACGGCACTGGACGATTTCCGTCGCTGCGGTGATCCTCGCGATGATGGCGATCCAGATGTCGAGTCTGGGCTTCTCCCCGCTCCTGCCGGCTATTCGTAAAGAACTGGCAGCCTCGTATTCGCAGATGGGCCTCTTCACCGGAATGTACGGGCTGATTGCGATCTTCATCAGTCTGCCCGCCGGCATCCTGGCTGCCCGGTTCGGTGAAAAGCGGATGCTGCTCAGCGGGCTGGCGGTAACCGCTTTGGGACTTGCCGGCCTGGGGCGCGCGCACTCCTACGGCGTCGCTCTGGCAAGCCGCGCTGTCTGGCTCGTCGGCTACCGGTTTGCGTTCATCTGCGTATTCACCGCCATGGCGATCGGCACTCCGGAGAAGTATCGCAGCAGAACCATGGGTATTCTTGGCGCGCTGGCCGCGCTGGCCTCGGTTATCGGCGCACCGTTCGGAACACGCCTGGCAGAGTGGTTCGGGTGGAGAGGCGGAATCTTCGGATTTGCCGTCATCGCCGTCGTTGGCGGAGCGCTGTTCGCATCGCTCTACCGCCCCCCCGCTTGGCAAAAGGACGCAGTCGGCGTCGCGTCTGCCACAGGATTCCACCGAAACGCCCTCACCGCCGGATACTTGTCCGCCCTGCGCAATCCCGTTATGTGGGGACTCATCCTGCTGGGCCTGATCAACATGGGCGGCTTCAGCGCCACATTTTTCGTGCCCTACGCGGCAGAGAGCGTCTTTGGTCTGAAGGCGAGAGAATCGGCGGCCATCATCAGCTCCAGTTATATGGTCAGCATCCTGCTGAATCTTTGCGTCGGCTACCTCTGCGACCGTTTTTCACGCTGGAACATCATGATCGTTTTGGCGGCGCTGCTGGTCCCGGCCAGCTTTGCGGTCCTGTCGCATGACTTGCCGGTCTTCTGGACCGGCATTGCGCTGGTCGTATCGCTCGGTCACGCTGCCACCAACCAGATCTACGCGATCTGCGGCGCCGTCCTGACCCGGGATGAGATTGGCACGGGGATGGGCATCGTGGGTTTGGGCAGCGGCATCTTCGGTTACCTGGGACCACAGATGCTGGGCTATCTGCGCGACTCGACCGGCGGTCTTACTGCAGGCTGGCTCTTCGTGGCAGTGGCAGCCATAGTCGCGTTGGCCGACCTGCTGGTGCTTCGCACCTGGAGTTCCCGCGCCGGTGTCCCGCTGCATGTCTGACCACTCAATCCGCCGCAAGTCGCGAAAGCGCTATTTGAAGTGCATGCCGGGTCTGCCTTCGACGTAACCGATCGCGCGTCCTGCACAAAGAACCGCGAGCCACAATGTCAGCGAAAAAACCGCCGCCAGCCTGGCGGATGCCGGCCGGGGCAAGGTCGAATCCGAACCAGGCGGCTCGGCATATACGCTGCTTCGAAATACGAGCGCATGGATCGCTATCAGGACAAATAACACCATCTTGGTCCGAAAGAAGGGATTGTAATAATATTCTTCGGCCTTGGATGCGAAGAGGAGAAAGCCGCAGGCGGCGGCGAGAATGAAGCCGATTCGCTTGGGCGTTCGCAGCCGGCGGATGACGTCCGACGCCGGACTGTCCGATAAGGCCACCCCAAGCAGACGAAGATCGGTGGCTACGATTGTTGCGCCGAATAGAGAAATAGCCGAGAGATGGAGAGCCAGGATGACCGGGTAAGTGTATGCCGAGCTGCGAAGGTCGGAGAACGGTGTCAGATTCTCCAGCCAGATCAGGAAAGAAGTCACTATGAGTCAACCGAGCCCCGGCCGAATAACCGCGATGAAAATGCCGCCGAAAATCACGCCGATCCAAAGCAGCAGCGATAGAGACGCGATCATGACGTTGGAGATGCGCGACAGCTGCCTCGATAAGGCCTTGCGATGAACCGTGTACTGGAAAACAATGGCCACCACAAGCGCCGCCATCTTCAGAAGAAAAGACCAGTTCAGGTAATACATATCCGGATCCGTTGAGAAGATCAAGAGGCCCGAAAAAACCGCGACAATCAGCCCGCCGAGAATCCACCAATCGAAGCTCCGCGCGATTCCGGCGGGGGATTCTTGCAATACGCCGAATCCCAGAATGCGGAAATCGACAAGAGCGGTCATCCCGATCGCAAGCGCGAACCCGGCGATGTGAAAACACTCCAGCGCCGCGAAACCGTTGGCCGAAATCCCCAGTGGATTTTCGATGATCATGAGCGTTCAGTATATTTCCAGGGTGCGGGCGAACGGTATCGGTTTTGCAAATGGGTTTGATGTATCTGTCAATTCGATACAAAACATCCAAACAATCGATTTGATGAATTGATCGCAATTGGATAGTGTGATCTTTGCCGAAGGAGCAATTATTCACCAGACCATGATCGTTCGGATCGCACGGGTGATTTTAGTCGCCTCCGCTTTGCTGTTGACGCTCGCCGCGCAAACCGACAAACAGCCGATGGCGGAACAGGTTTTCACCAACGTCCAGGTGCTAAAGGGAATTCCGGTAAGCGAGTTCATGAGCACGATGGGTTTCTTCTCGGCGTCCGTGGGTCTGAACTGCGTCTTCTGTCATGTGCCGGAGAGTCTGCAGGACTGGAAAAAATTTGCCGAAGACGTGCCGCGCAAACGAATGGCGCGCAGCATGATCGCCATGGTCAATACGATCAACAAGAACAACTTCGGGGGCCGCGCGGTCATCACCTGTTACTCCTGTCATCACGGAAACGAGCGTCCGAAGCAGATCCCAAGCCTCGCACTGCAGTACGGCACGCCGGAAGAAGATCCCAACGAGATCGAAATTCCCCCGCAGCCGGTCGCCGGTCCGTCGGCCGGGCAGCTTCTGGATAAATTCATCGCGGCGATCAAAGCGGCTCAAACGCCATTCACACCAGCTTCAGCATTCGAGGTACGTACGAAGGCTACGAGACCTATCATCAGCAGGTGCCATTCGAACTCTGGGTCAAAGCGCCGGCGCAAATGGCCACCGTCGTTCACACCCAGAATGGCGACAGCACGACGGTTTACAACGGCCGCGAAGGATGGATCGCTTCCCCCAACAATCCGGTGATGCTGCTTCCGATGGCGGCGGGCGCGGAGTCCGACGGGGCGCGTCTGGATGCGCAGTTGTTCTTTCCGGCAGAGATCAGGCAGGCTCTTAGCCAGTGGCGCGCGGGGTTCCCGCAAACCAGCGTGGGCGACAAGGATGTGGATGTCATTGAAGGATCCGCGCCGGGCCGCACCCGAGTGAAGCTGTTCTTCGATCAACAGAGCGGACTGCTGGTTCGTCAGCTGCGCTACGTCAGCACCATCGTCGGAACGAATCCTTATCAGATCGACTACTCCGATTACCGCGATGTAAACGGCGTCAAACTGCCTCACCAATGGGTAGTCACATGGACAAACGGTCAGTCGACGTGGCGAGTGACCGAAGTTCAGGCGGACGCCGCCATTCCAACCGGACGATTTGCCAAGCCGGCTCCCGCCGTGCTCGCGCCTGCAAAGAGCTCGGCTCATTAGAAAGGATCTTGTATGAGAACGAAATTCAGTTTCCTGTGCGCCGCGCTGCTCGCAGCGGCGATTCCAGCGGTCGCCCACCACGGAACGGGCGCATCGTACGATCTTTCGCACCCTGTGACCATGCAGGGGATCGTGACGGAGTTCCACTACGCGAATCCGCATCCGCAATTGTTCTTCGATGTCACGGAGACAAGGGAGAAGTCACGCACTGGAGCGGGGAGTTCTATCCGAATCCCGCCCAGTTGATTCAGGGCGGCTGGGGAAGAAGACGTTCGGAAGCGGCCCTTGCGCCCGGCACGAAGATTACCGTCACGCTTGCGCCCGCGCGCGCCGGCACCAAGGTTGGCGCCATTCTGAAGCTTGTCAATGAGAAGAGGCGAAGTGCTGCTCGGCGTCGGCCGGCGGCGGTCCGGGCGAAGTGCCGCAGGGCGGGCCGCCACCCGCGCCAGGCCCCGGAACCGGGAAAGTGAGGTTCGAATCATGACCAGACTCGGTGATGCGGTATTCATCTTTGTGCTGTCGGGCACTGCGTTCGCCCAGGGCGGACGCGGAATCCTGGCGCATAATCCCGCCAACGACAACAAGCCTTACGACAAGCACGATCTGTCGGGCATCTGGACGCGGAACGGATCTCCCGGCGGATACGGCGGCGGCGGCACGTGCCGCGATTGCGGCGATCGCGGATACGCCGCGAAAGTCCCGCCGATGACACCGCTCGGCAAGAAGATGTTCGACGCGAACAAGCCGTCTTATGGACGTTTGCTGGGAAGCGCGGATGCCGCGGCCCATCCCGAAGAAGATATCGGCCGGCGGCGGGCCGTGCCTCCGGCTAACGACAGCGATCCCTATCAGCACTGCAATCCCATGGGGCCGACGCGGGCGCTGATTTACGTCGATCCGATGGAAATGAACGTACTGCCGGACCGCATCATTCAGCAGTTCGAATGGGGCTGGGGGACAAGAATTCTCTGGACTGACGGAAGGCCGCCGTTAATGGATCCGGATCTGCCTCGTTGGTGGGGTTATTCAACCGGCCATTGGGACGGTGACACGTTCGTGGTCACAACGACCGGCGTGGACGAAAGAACTTGGGTGGATCAGTACGGCTACCCGCACAGCGCGGACATGGTGCTGGAAGAGCGATACAAGCGCACCGCGTACGACGTGCTCGAACTGACGATGACCATCAACGATCCGAAGATCTACACTGCGCCATGGGCCAGCGATCTGAAGAAATTCCGCAAGCTGGACAAGAATACGATCAAGAGCATCGACGGATGGGCCGGCATGCTCGAGGACGCCTGCGCGCCGGCCGATGAAGTGGATCTATTCAACAAGCGCGTGCGCGATCCCGCGGGCGGAGTCATTCACTAACCGGGAAGTCTATGAAGAACGCGATTGTTGTTGCCATGATCTCTGCTGGTGCTGCTGTATTCACAGGCGCCGCCAGCCGCACCTGCGAAGCCGGATTCAGACGCCGTGAAGGCGCTTATCGAGAAAGCGAAAAAGGCCGGAGGCGCCCGATGGGCCGAGGAAGCTCACTTTTTCTGCGAGGCCCCGCGCGCCAACAGTCCGTCCGATCCGCCGATAGAACCAGCCAAGATCTTCGACAATGTCTACGTGATCGGCGATCAGGGCACTGTTGCCTAGGTAATCCAGACCTCGGGGGGCCTGTTGATGATCGACTCGCTGTCGCCCGGTGATACTCAGACAAAGCTCCTTCCCGGATTTCAAAAGCTGGGCCTCGATCCTTCGATGGTGAAGATCATCGTCGTGGGCCACGGTCACGCGGATCATTTCGGCGGCACCGCCTATTTTCAGGAACACTTCGGCTCAAAGATTTACATCTCCGAAGCCGACTGGAATCTGATGGAACATCCGCCTGCGCGCGGTGGACGCGGCGGTCCCGCCGGCTCCGTTGCCGAAACACGATCAACTGCTCGTTGAGGGGCAACCCGTTGTGCTCGGCGATTTCAAATTGACGCCCGTCGCGGTTCCCGGGCACACGCCTGGATCGATGGGATTCATTTTCCCGGTGAAAGATAACGGCAAAACGCACATCGCTGCGATGTATGCGGGCACCGTACTCACGCCCGGTTTCGTTTCCGACGAAGGCCTCGCGCAGTACGCGAAATCGGTTCCGCATTTCGAGGAAGAAACGAAGAAAGCGAAAGTCGAGGTCGAGTTGCAGAATCATCCGTTGATGGATCCCATCCAGCCGAAGCTCGACAAGCTGAAGACGCGCAAACCGGGCGAGCCGAATCCTTTTGTCGTCGGCCGGGGCGAGTATCAGAAGTTCCTCGAAGTGATGGGCGCCTGTACGGAAGTCAACATCGCGCGGAGGAAAGGACTCTGATGCGGAAGCGTCTGGGCGTGCTGCTCGCATTCGCGGCACTGATCGCGTACGGGCAGGGCGGAGGCCGCGGGCCGCAGGCTCCCCGAACGGCCAAAGCCGCCGCACTCTATGACATCACCGGGTATTGGGTGGCGGTGGTCACCGAGGACTGGCGATATCGCATGGTCACGCCCGTAAAGGGCGACACCGCCGGCGTTTTGCTGAACCGGGCCGGCCGGAAAATTTTCGATGCATGGGATCCCGCCAAAGACGAAGCGGCCGGAGAACAATGCCGCAGCTATGGCGCGCCCGCAATAATGAGCGTTCCCGGCCGTCTGCATATCACCTGGCAGGACGATCAGACCCTGAAGATCGAGACCGACAATGGCCAGCAGACGCGCCTGCTGCACTTCGATGCGGCAGAAACCAAAGGCGGCGACTGGCAGGGCTATTCGAAAGCGTCATGGGAAGTGGTTCCCGCGGGGAGAGGGGCTCCTCGGGCGGGTTCGCTCAAAGTCATCACTACGCAACTGCGACCCGGCTATATTCGAAAGAACGGCGTGCCTTACAGCGCAAACGCGACGCTTACCGAGTATCTGGACCGCGCCAATGAGCCGGATGGCAATGCTTATCTTGTGGTGACCACAACCGTGGAAGATCCGGGTTATCTGGCACAGCCTTTCCTTGACTGCCTCACATTTCAGAAAGCAGACCGACAGCGCCGGATGGAAGCCGCGGCCCTGCACGGCCAGATAGGTGGACACGATGAAGAAGATCCGGATCCTGCTTGGCTTTGTTCTGCCGGCGCTCTCGCTCCTCGGCGTCCTGGCCTTCGCGCAGGGCCTCGATTTCTCCGGACACACCGGCCAACCGGCGGGAGTCGATATCTCGGGAGCCTGGTATCCGCTGGCGTTCCAGGATTCGGGATTGATCACCGCTTCGGGAGCGCTGGCGGAATACGGCGGCATTCCACTCAACGAAGCCGGCCGGCTCTATGCGCTCGCGTGGAATCCATCGCGAATCCAGGGCAGGCAGCATCAATGCATGGGGTATGTGCCGCCTTATACCTACAACCAGCCCGGCAACCTCCGCTTCTGGGAAGAACGCGACCCTGACACGCAGCGGTTGGTGGCGATTAAGCAATACTGGCAAATCGCCGAAGGCACACGTACCATCTGGATGGACGATCGCCCGCATCCGCCGGCTTACGCGCAACACACCTGGGCTGGATTTTCAACCGGAAAATACGAAGGCAACGAGCTGACGGTTTACACCACGCATCTCAAGCGCGGATGGATTCGCGCCAACGGCTTGCCGCAAAGCGACGAAGCCACACTGGTCGAGCACTTTATTCGGCACGGTGACCGGATCACCTACTTTTCAGTCGTGAACGATCCGGTCTATCTCGATGAGCCGTTCAGCCGCACCTACACTCTGGGGCGCTTTGTCAAAGAGCCGGACGCCTGGCAGTATGCCTGCGACGATGGCGAACAGATTCTCGGGCGCAGCGAGGACCAGGTGGAAAGCTACTTCTGGGGCCGGCATCCATTCGTGCGCGAGTTCGCCGACAAGAACCGGATTCCCCTGCTGGGCACCCTCGGCGGACCGGTCACGATGTATGAGGACCTGCTGGACAGACTCACGGATCCGAAAGCGGCCGATGCGGGGGCGATGGCGGAATTGACGCCGTCCGCCGGACCTCCCCGGGCCAGCCGTGCGCCCGACCCGACGCCGCATGACGGCGAAATCCACGTGCTTGCCGGTGCAGGGCAATATCTTCATGCTGGCTGGTGACGGAGGCAACATCGCGGTTCAGACGGGCGATCAGGGGGCGATGGTTGTGAACTCCGGCAGCGGGGCAATTCCGGACAAAATTATCGCTGCCGTGAAAAAGCTCAGCGACAAACCCATTCAGTTTATCGTCAATACGGGGTTCCAGTCCGATTTCACCGGCGGCAACGTGAAGCTGCGCGCCGCCGGGTACGATCCCAGCGTGCAGGGGTCGTTCTTTTCGGGGCAGTTCGTCGACGCCGGCAAGGGAGCGACCATCATTGGCCATCAAAACGTTGAAAACCATCTGATGGCCTTGAAAACCCCATCCGAAGGATGGCCGAGCGATACCTTTGTGCAGGCGCGCCGCCGCAAATTCCAAAATGGGGAAGCGGTCGAGATCTTCCACATGCCGAATGCCGTTACCGATGCCGACAGCATTGTCCATTTCCGCCGCTCGGACGTGTTCGTGACGGGCGACATCTTCAACCTGGTGACTTACCCGCACATCGACGTTAAGAACGGCGGCAGCATTCAGGGTGAACTCGACGCGCTGAATTTCATTCTGGATCGCACGGTTTACAAACACGATGAAGAAGACGGCACGATGATCGTTCCCGGACACGGACGCCTCTGCGACGAATGGGAACTGGCTGAATATCGCGACATGCTCGTGATCGTTCGCGACCGCGTTCAGGATCTGATTCGCAAGGGCGCAACGCTGGAACAGGTTGAGGCAGCGCACATCACGGCCGATTACGACACCCGCTTCGGCGCCACATCCGGGCCCTGGACAACTCCGATGTTCGTGGACGCTGTCTATAGCAGTCTGAAGAAACCGCCCGCTCGATCCGGGGCAAAATAGGTCTACCTGAAATATGGACCTTTGTGGCCTTGACCTGAATCTGCTTGTCGCTCTCGACGCCTTATTCGCCGAGAAGAGCGTGTCGCGCGCCGGTCAGCGGCTGCACCTCAGTCAGTCGGCAACCAGCGGCGCGCTTGCGCGGCTGCGCGAGGTCTTTCACGATCAGCTGCTTGTGCCGGTCGGACGCAAAATGGTTATGACACCGGTCGCCGAAGCGCTCGTGAACCCGGTGCGGGATCTTTTACTTCAGGCGGAGGCCATTCTCAATAACAACCCCGTCTTCGACCCGGCATCTTCCACGCGCAAATTCCGGCTGCTTATGTCCGACTACGTGGAGACGGTGCTTATGACCGAAGCGCTGCCCCGGATGGAACAGTTCGCGCCCGGCATAAGGTTCGAATTCGTCTCCAACTTCGAAGGCGGCTTCGAGGCGCTGGATCGCGGCGAGATAGATCTTTCCATTGCTCCTTCACTTCGGCTCACCTCGGAGCATCCATCCGAACCGCTGTTCGAGGATGAGTTTGTCTGCGTGATCTGGTCCGGCAACTCGCGCGTGAAATCGGCGATTTCACTGGACGAATATCTGGCAATGGGCCACATCGTCGTGCGGTTCGGAAAGCGGCAGGAGCTGACTACATTCGACGAATGGTTCATGGAAAGGTTAGGCCATGAACGCAGAATCGAAGTTGTAACCACTGCTTTCAATCTGGTGCCTCAGTTGCTTGTAGGCACATACCGCATCGCGACACTGCATCGACGGCTGGCGCTTTTCTATCAGCGCCACCTGCCTCTTAAGATCTTGAATCCGCCTTTTGAAATCGCGACGCTGCAGGAATCGATGCAGTGGCATAAGTCACGAAACCGCGATCCCGGAACTGTGTGGCTTCGCTCGCTGCTCAAAAGCGTTGTGCCTCACGCACGCGTTCACGAAGCGCCGGGGCCGAAGCCTCGCGCGCATGTTATCGGCGACCGCCGCCCGCGAGCCGTCTGAAGCAGTCCCCTGCCGGATCATTCCGCGCGCCCTTATCGTCTGGATCAATAGCTGGGATCGAAACAAACGATTTTACAGATCACTCCGCGGCAAATATAGTGATCCTACAAGCGCCGAACCCTGTCATTTAACGTGCCGGAGTCTGCGCTCACACCGCCGTGGGGTTTAAAAGCTATGAGATCTTTCGCCCGTCTTTTGTTGATGTGCTGCTCTGCGCCTTTATTTGCTCAGCAAGTGGCTCAGATCAGCGGTACCGTGACTGATCAGAGCGGATCGTTGATCCCGGATGTCACCATAACGGTCACTCAGAGCGAGACCGGCCTAAAACGGACAGCCGCTTCAGATGGTAAAGGCGTCTATATTATTCCCGATCTTCCGCTCGGGCCTTACAATCTGCAGGCAACCAAAATGGGCTTTCAGACTTATGTGCGTCCCGATATCGTTCTGCAGGTCGGAACGAATCCGGAGATCCCTGTCAGCCTCCGAGTCGGCGCAGTATCGGATCAGGTCATAGTCGAAGCAACGACGAGCGAAGTCGAAACTCGCACAGCTGGTGTCGGCACCACGGTAATGGACACTCAGAAAATTCTTGACCTGCCCCTCAACGGCCGCCAGGCAACCGATCTGATCCCGCTGTCCGGACTTGCCGTGACTACGTCGGCCACACCGCCCACATACACCATGAATACGGGGCCGAATATCTCGGTCGCCGGCGGAATGAGCTGGAGCGTGCAATACAACCTCGACGGTGCGCCGCACGTGGACACTTATGTGGGAACGAGCATGCCGCTGCCCTTTCCCGATGCTCTGCAGGAGTTCAGACTCTCGACGGGTTCGCAGGAGGCATCGAGCGGTGGTCATTCCGGCGCGGTGGTGGATGCCGTGACCAAATCGGGCACGAACGCTCTTCACGGCGACCTTTTCGAATTCATCCGAAACTCGGACCTGAACGGCAGAGACTTCTTTTCGAGCGGCAGCGACGGGCTGAAGCGCAACCAATTTGGCGGCGTCTTAGGCGGCCGCATTATCAAAGACAAGCTGTTCTTCTTTCTCGGATATGAGGGAACCACAGTCAGACAGAACCTTGTCAACCAGAGCGCTTACGTCCCGACGGCTGCGGAACTCCAGGGCAACTTCTCGCCATACATCGCTGCCGGGTGTCCCGGCGCAGCTGCCGACGCGGCTTCTCCGGCAGTGCTAAGCCATTTCACTGGTCCGTTCTCGATCAGCCCCGCCGCTGTGAAAATCGCATCCTACCTGCCTCAAACATCCGATCCGTGCGGACACGTTCTGTACGGAACTCCCGTACACCAGAATCAGCTCCAGGCGCCGCTGAGAGTCGACTATCAGCTAAGTCCCACTCAGAGCTTGTTTGCCCGCTATATGATTACGCGGATTAATACCGAGCTCCCGTACGACATCACTCATAACGCTCTGGCTACCGACCAGATAGGGCAGAACGATCAGGCTCAGGCGCTGGCCCTCGGACATACCTGGCTGATAACTCCTACTACCATCAACACCTTCCATTTGTCGGGTACGAGAGTGGGCGCCGGCACTCCCGCCGCCGTGCCGTTTACGCCGCAGAATGTCGGTATGAACTATTACAGCTATTACGGTTTTGTGCCAATCCTGATGGCGGGCGTCGGCTTCAACCTTAACTTTCCGGCGAACTTTGCGACGGGGACGGACACCATCACCAATTTCGGGTTCAATGACGACTTTACTCTGGTACGAGGATCTCACCAGTTCGCCTTCGGCGGAGGGCTGACGCGCTCTCTGCTAAACGCCCACTCTTATGCGTTTTCTCAGGGTTTGTTTGTTTTCGCCGGAATTTTTGGGTCCCCTATAATCGACTTCCTCACCGGCAACATTACCAGCCTGGAGCAGGCCAGCCCGAACCCCGACAATGTAACACAGAATATTCTGGGCCTATACGCTTCCGATAACTGGAAGGTAAACAAGAGGCTGAGTATCTCCTATGGTGTTCGGTGGGATCCGTTTATGCCGATGTCATTCAAGAATAGCGACACCTACAATTTCAGCCTGAGTAATTTTTACAGCGACATTCGCAGTACGGTGGTACTTACGGCTCCGCCGGGGTTACTCTATGTCGGCGATAAAGGTGTCAACGGTAAGTCCGGCATGAACGATCAGTGGAATCACTTTGAGCCGCGTCTGGGGATCGCCTTTGATCCCACGGGTGCGGGAAAAACCGTCATCCGCGTTGGCGCGGGAATCGCCTACGATACGATCCGGATGGACATCCACGAAAATACTGGTTCCGTCGCACCATTCGGTATCAATGTAACCCAGACTTTCTCGGGTCCGGGCTCTGTTAGTCTCGATAACCCTTATGCGAAGAATCCGGGAGGAAATCCTTTTCCCTATTTCTATAATCCGAAGAACCCGGTCTTTCCCAGCCAGTATCTCTATCAGGGCTTTCTTCCGATCGATCCCAACCTGAAAACACCTGCTCAGTATTCGTGGAATTTCGGGATTCAGCACCAGGCGAGCAGCCATCTTTTCGTCTCAGCGACCTATGTGGGGTCTGAGATAGCACACTTGTGGGACAATGTCGATCTCAACCCGGCTATTTGGCTTCCGGGAAAGCCTGTGATCGCGAGCCCGGCGTCGGCCGCCCAGTTCGGCCAGTGCGCCGCGCTTCAGGCCAACTGCGGCGGCACCGCGGAAAACTTCCGGCGTCTGCTTGAGATGACCAACCCCACGGCGCCTAATGTGAACAACTACGGTTCGATAACGAGTCTCGATTCAGGCGGCACACAGAACTATAACGGTCTGCTCCTCAACGCACGGTATCAGCTGGCGCGGAACGTCAATCTTCTGGCCAACTGGACCTGGTCCCATTGCATCGGCCTTCCTGCCACGAACATCTCGAACCTGGGCGCGGTTTACCCGCATCAGCCCTATCAGAACAACGGGCCTCAGAACCGTCATCTGGATATGGGCGATTGCACCGGAAACTCCGAAGACATCCGGGATATCGTCAATGTGACGCTTGTCGCCCGCACACCGCGCTTCGACCGCGCATGGCTTCGCCGTTTAGCTACCGGATGGAATCTGTCAACCATCTATACATTCCGAACGGGCATGCCGATTACCGCCGCGTTGAATGCGAGCAGTGATACCGCGCTGAACGGATTCGTTTCGGCAGGCAATAACCCTGTCCCACAGCGGCCGAACCAGATACTGCCCGATGCATATGCGACCAACCAGGGACAGTCCTGTTCGCCGGCCCCGTGCGTCAGTTATCTGAACCCGAATGCGGTCGCCACGCCCACCATCGGAACCTACGGGAACATGGGCGTCAGCGCCCTCCGCGCCCCGGGATTCTGGGAATGGGATCAGGCAATCACCCGTGAATTCCCGCTTCGCGAAAAGATGCGGCTGGAATTGCGCGCGGAGGCGTTCAATGTGACGAACTCAGTCCGGCTCGGTGCGCCCAACACCACTCTTAGCGGCACATATGGCCAGATCACAAGCGACCAGGCCACCACCGGCGCAGGCACCGGTATCAGCGGCGGAAGCGGCGCCAGAATTCTCCAGTTCGCGACGAAGTTCGTATTCTGAGTGCAATCACCTATGCGGTAATTCGTGATATCATCCGACGCGGTCGCCGTCATGCAGGGGGAGTTTATGTCTACTTCAGGAATCAAGGCAGCCGCGGCTCCAGGCGGTGCCGATAAGACAATAACCTGGCAGATGTGGGTCCCATGCCTGACGATGGCATTATGTTCCTGGCTTGCGTTCTTCCATCGCCAGATCCTGTCGGTGCTTGCCCCAACCATCCTGGCCGAAACCGGGCTCAACGCTCAGCAATTCGCCAGCATCAGCTCCTATTTCTTCGTCGCGTATTTCATTGGGAACCCGCTCTGGGGATCGGTGCTGGACTACATCGGATTACGACTCGGTATGCTGATTGGCGTATCGATCTGGACTGTTGCCAGCGTCTCCCACGGTTGGATGTCCGGGTTTCTGGGTTTTGCGGCGGCTCGCGGCCTTTTGGGTTTAGGTGAAGGCGTCACTTTTCCAGGCGGCCTGAGAACAGCGGTCGAATCGCTCCCTGCATCGCGGCGCGCTCGCGCCATTGCGTTGTCGTTCAGTGGCGGAACGCTTGGCGGAGCCGCCGCTTCCTATATTGCGGTTCCGCTTGGGTTGAAATACGGCTGGCGCATGGCGTTCGCCATCACCGGAGCTTTCGGAATCGCCTGGCTCGCGCTCTGGGCGCTGGTGGCGCGGCCGCCATTTCTCCCGAAGACTGAGAAGAAGTCGACAAAGCTGACACCTCCGAATCTCTCCGAACGGCGACTGTGGGCTCTCGTGTTCAGTTACGCCCTGCCCGCTATCGCTCCAGGTCCGATTCTGACGCTGCTTTCTCTGTATCTGAATCAGGGGCTCGGCGTGTCGCAGGCTGCCCTGCGGACACTCCTGCTGGTACCACCGCTGGCCTGGGGTCTCGGATACTTCTTTTGGGGCTGGATCGCCGATCGCTACGCCCACGAAAACCGCCGGCCTGTGGGTCTGTTCCTGCTGCTCACGGTGTGCGCACTGGTTTTGGGCACTGCAACCTGGACCACGTCGATAGCGATAACGGTCGGCATCATGTCTTGGGCCAATTTCATCGGCGGTGGCTTTCAAATGGTGGCGTTGAAAGTCGGCTCCTATTCGTTTCCGCGCGAGCAGGCCGCCATGATGACAGGGATCGCGTCCGGGTCGTGGGCACTGGTGAACTACATCCTCCTGCAATTCCTTGGGCCGCTGTTCAATCAACATCGGTATTCCGAAGCATTCTGGATGATTGCCTTATGTCCGGTCGTTGGAGTTTTGGCTTGGCTGTTTCTGAGCCGTGATCGATCAACCACGGAGGCGCGCTATGACCGCTCTGTGGGCACATAACGCATCAGTAGAGTGCTGCTTTTGAACAGGGTTCACGGCTCCCCGGCCGAGCAACGTCGCTGCAACCCCGCGCATGGAATTTGAAGACTGAGCCCGAGAGCGGCAACCCCGATCATCCGCGTCAAGCCATGGGTCGATGTCGAATTCCGCGATCGCGAAGCTCCGACGCTGGAGACCGTCAAACTGGCGGTAGAACTCGGGCCCGACCTCAATACCGAACACCGACGGCTGCACGGCGCTCGACTGTGTCAAGGCCCTCAAGTACGACAGCATTGTGGATTTCCTGATTGAAAAAGGAGCCAAACCCGGCACCGGCAATGGACCCGACCGCGGCGTGTTTCTTCCGATACCGAACAAGGTCGATGCTGCCAACCAACGGGGCGCTGGCGTTCGGAGGGAAATTCCCGGAAAGACTGAGTGCTAGTAGGCTCATTGTAATTATTTATGAGGATTCCCACTCTGAAGGGCCCCTTGCCGGCGGCACCCGCCTCCGCGCCGCAGCGCTCTATTCGTTAACGGTGCTGCCGGCGAAAGCACAAAGAGAACGGCGATAATGGCGCTGCTCAATTGCCGCATAGTGACGGCCATCCTGTCGCTTCGGGCGATTCGACCTGTTCCCGATTCTCGAATTGGGGACAAGCGCCCGTATGCTCTCGATCGCGCCGCTGCTGCAGGGCGGCCAGTTGTTCGAAGCCGGAGCCGGCAGTTCGGCGCCCAAGTACGTGCAGCAGGTGAAAGAAGGTCATCTGCGCAGACGCCCACTATCCGTCGCAGAAGGTGAACGAGATCGACAACCGCGGTTCAACGTACTATCTCGCGTTGGCTTGGGCAAAAGGCACTCGCCGCTCAGGACGAGGGCAAGATCGCGCAGGCGTTGTTGGCGGCGCAGGGGAAACCAGTGGACATGGGGGGCCACTTCCCGGACGACGATAAGTGTGTCTCAGCCATGCGGCACAGCGCTGCGTTGAACACGATTATAAATCGAATGTAGTGGCTTTTCGCCGTGTTTTATAGCGTCCCAGGAATCCTCGGAATCCGATAACCGAGCTATTTGCCTGAAATCGGGTAGTCCTTCCACACATATTCGAGCGCTTGCGGCAGAGTCTGACGGATAACTTTCGCGTCGACGTGACCCGCATTCTTGGCGTACACGAACTGGTAGTGATAACCCTTGGCTTTCAGCACGTCTGTAAGGCGCTGATTCGCGATCACCCAATTTCGCCGATCGGCCGAGGCGGTTTTTGCGCCCAGATCGTTTTCCGAAACATGCATCCAGATGCGGACCGGCTTCACCGGCGTATCGGGAAAGAAATGTTCCGGGTACTCGTAAGCTCCGTGAGGGGCATCCGGACTTTCGCGCAGATCGACGAAGGTGCCGGAATAGGACAGCACGCGGTGGTAACGCTCCGTGCGGAACCATGCCATGGTGAGCGCCATCGCTCCGCCGGAGCTGCCGCCGTACGTCATGCGGCCTTCAGGATCTTTGGTCAACGTAACGCCGGTTTCTTTCTCGACACGCGGCAAAATTTCGGTTTCGACAAAATCGGCGAAGACCGGCGACACTGTATCATATTCAAGGCTGCGCTCGGGGCCGCCGTTGGCGACCATCACCGCCACCATCACAGGCAGACGGCGATCGGCAATCATGTTGTCGAGAATGTTCGCGAGCTGGCGGTCGCGCAGGCCGTAGGAGTCCGCGCTGAAGATGAACGGAGCGGGCCTTCCCGGAACATACTGGGCGGGAATATAGACCGAGACCAACCGCTCAAACGGACCATTGACGCCGGGAAATACCTTGCTGCCGGCGGAGTTCATAAAGAACTCGATCAACTTGCCGTGCGGAATCCCGACGCGTTGCGTTTCTTCGGGCGCAGGCGTGTAGTCGGGACCCGTCGAAAAATCTCCGTCGCCGGCGCCCTTGACCAAAGCCGGCAAATTCGCGAGTTTTGCGAGATCGGCGAGATCTTCGGGAGTCGCGACGCTGGCCGGGCGTTGCGCACCCCTCCCGTCGCCCCGTCCGCCCGGCGCGGGCTGTGCCGGGGCTTGAGCAAGAATGCTGCCCACCGAAGCGATCACGAAGCACGTTATAACGCTGGCCGGCAAACATCGATTCATTGTGATCTCCCTGGATTGAGAACCGCCCTCGTGCAGGGCTCGTCGCCATTTGGCAGTCTACCAGAGGCGGCAGTGAACTGACGTGAACCGGCGGGAAGACCGCCGGCGCTCCCTTTTCATGTCGTGTGAGAGAAGCAGTCGACAGGCCAAGGCATTGAAGTAGAATACTTGTCTTAAGCTAAATGACTACGTCGCCAGTACTGATTGCCGGGGCAGGCATTGGCGGCTTGAGCGTTGCACTGACTTTGCATCAAATTGGTGTACCTTGCATCGTCTTTGAATCGGTCGCCGACATCAAACCCCTCGGCCTGGGCATCAACATTCAGCCCAACGCCATCCGCGAACTCTATGAATTGGGTTTCGGCCCGGAATCGCTCGATACGATCGGACTGCAAACCAGAGAATGGGCTCTGGTCGGTCTGAATGGCAATGAAGTCTATTCCGAACTCCGGGGACTAAGGGCCGGCTACAAGTGGCCGCAGTATTCCGTGCACCGGGGCGGACTGCAGATACTCCTCTATCGCGCTGCTGTGGAACGTCTGGGCGCAGATTCCGTTCGCACTGGCCTGAAAGTCACAGGCTATCGCAATCACCCGGACGGAAAGGGAGTGACGGCTTTGTTGCGAAGCCGCGACGGTAAGTGTTCCGAGGTGGAAGGATCCCTGTTGATTGCGGCCGATGGTCTGCATTCAGCGGCGCGTCAACAGATGTATCCCGACCAGCCTCCCATTCAGTGGGGAGGCGCGATCATGTGGCGCGGCGTCACCAAAGGCAAGCCGATTCGCAGTGGCGCGTCCTTTGTGGGTCTGGGGACGCACCGTCATCGCGTGGTGTTCTACCCTATCTCGGCCCCCGACCCGGTCACCGGCCTTGCGGACATCAACTGGATCGCAGAGATCACCGTGGACAATTCCGGTGGCTGGCCGGATGGCGACTGGAACAAACAGGTACGGCATGAGGACTTCATGCATCATTTCGAGCACTGGAATTACGACTGGATCGACATCCCGGCCATGTTGCGTGGCGCGGCTGCAGTCTTTGAATACCCGATGATCGATCGTGAACCGGTTCCGACATGGGTTGAGGGCAATGTCGCGCTGTTGGGCGACGCTGCGCATGTGATGTACCCCACAGGTTCCAATGGCGCCAGCCAGGCCATTATCGATGCACGAGTGCTCGGTGCCGCTATGCTCGAATATGGTGTCAACTCCAGAGCCCTGCAAGCCTACGACACACTACTCTGCGCGGAAATGTCGCAACTGGTTTTGCGCAATCGTGGAGCCGGCCCCTTTGGTCTGCTGAATCTTCTGGATGATCGTTGCGGCGGTGTGTTCGAAAATATCGATGATGTCATTCCCAAGGCTGAGCGTGACGAATTCATGCTGCGGTATAAAACTGCCGCGGGCTTTGCGGCTGAGA
Organism: Terriglobia bacterium; assembly: GCA_963764845.1. Taxonomy (GTDB): domain Bacteria; phylum Acidobacteriota; class Terriglobia; order Bryobacterales; family Bryobacteraceae; genus BOG-234. The sequence continues at coordinate 1,488,406 of CAVXUE010000006.1, forward strand.
AACTCAATGCCGCCGCGTCCACCATCCCACCGGGGGCCAGAGTTCGCTAGGCAACTTTCACAAGGGACATCTCGATGTTACAGCACTACATTCTGATCAAATTCAAGAAAGGCACCAGCGACGAACATATCGGAGAGTTCTGCAGAAGAATGCTGGCCCTGCGAACCACCATTTCCGGCATTGAGCATCTGGAGATTGGACGCGATATTCTGCACGATGCCCGCAGCTGGGACCTCATCCTGATCATGCGCTTTGCTTCCACGGAGGCCCTGCGTAGTTATCAGCAACACCCGGAGCATCTGAGATTGATGGCGTTTAACCAGCCATCCGTTGCGGATGTAGCTTCGGTGGACTTTGAATATCCGCAAACCGTATAATTGGCCACCGTGAAAACATACGCTGCCGACAGGCTTCACAATCTTCAGGAGTCCGTGATCCGCTCCATCACGCGTTATGCATTTGACAAGGGAGCGATCCTGCTGGCACAGGGGTTCCCGGATTTCGATCCACCGGAAGAAGTTCTCGCCGAAGCCGAGAAGGCCATGCGCAGCGGACGGAATCAGTATGGAATGACCTGGGGACAGCCCAGCCTCCGGAAAGCGATCGCGCAGAAGAGCCGGCGGTTTTACGGACAGGAGGTCGATCCCGACCGGCATGTCACCGTCACCTGCGGAGTTACCGAAGCCGTGATTGCCGCTCTGCTGGGCGTCGTCAATCCGGGAGACAAAGTCGTCGTTCTGGAACCGGCCCACGAAAACTATCATGCCGGTATCGCGTTCGCCGGCGGCATTCCGATCTGGGTTCCTCTGCGTCCGCCCGAATATCAATTCGATCCCGATGAACTCGCGCGCGCATTCGAACAGAAGCCCAAAGCTGTGTTATTCAACTCGCCGCACAATCCTTCCGGCAGAGTTTTTACCGAGCAGGAACTTTCGATCATCCGGGACCTTTGCGTCGAGCACGACGTCGTGGCGATCACCGATGAAATCTACGAACACCTCGTGTTCGACGGCCTTCGCCATATTCCGATTGCCACGTATCCCGGCATGCGGGATCGCACGATCACCATTTGCGGTTTGGGGAAAACGTTCGCCGTGACGGGCTGGCGTGTGGGTTATTGCATTGCGAGCCCGGACCTGACGGATGCGCTGCGGAAGGTCCATGATTTCACGACCGTGTGCGCGCCCACGCCGCTGCAGGAGGCGATGGCGGTGGTGATCGGTTTGCCCGATTCGTACTACCAGTGGCTTCAGGCTTTTTACGCTTCCCGCCGTACCCGCATGCTCGGCATTCTCGACAAGCATGGTTTCAAGTATGCGGTCCCCGAAGGCGCCTACTATGTGATGGCGGACTTCCGGCACCTGGGCCGCGGTGACGACGACATGGCGTTCGCCCACTGGTTGATTGATGAAGTCGGTGTCGCCACCGTGCCCGGTTCCAGTTTCTACGCTTCCTCTCCTGCTCTGGGCCGCGGTCTGGTGCGTTTCGCCTTTCCGAAGAAGGACGAAACGCTCGACGCCGTTGAAGAACGATTTGAGAAATTACCGGCCAGACGATAGCGAGAAAGGCCCGCTTCTCCGCCCCGAGGGGGTACAAACCCGCCTATTCCGGGGAAAGGCGAGGAGGCGCGCTTAAATGTAGCGGAACTGTAGAGAGAAGGGGTACCAACGGCAGGCCGCCCCGCGCCAACGGCCGTCGCCACGAATCCGCGCCGATATTGTTGTTGGTAACCCAGTAACGGTAGCGTCCTATCGGGAGCGCGCCGGAGGAGAAACGTGGGGCGGAGGTCGAGGTTCGGGCCGGGGCGCTTTCGATAGGGGCGTTTGAAGTGAGCCGCTGACGTTCGCGGCGGGCGCGGCAGCCTATGGGATTTGCATCGATCTGACGGGTGTGGTTGTTGACGAATCAGCCGGTGCCGGGCAAACGGGACGGCAATTCAATCTGGTTCGCCGCTCGATTGGAGCATTGCGCGGGCTGTTCAGGAGGCTCATAACGTTCGTTTGCGGGGTTTCTTCCTCCGTAAGACACACCTCCGGTACGCGCGCCGCTATTCCGGCCGGACCGCGACGAGTTCGATGTATTTTTGACGATTCTCCAGCCGTTCCGCGTCTTCCGATCCGAGCGGGAGTTCGAAATCGAGATAGAAACCAGGAGTGCCGGTAAGAATGTCCAGCTCGCGCTCCCCGCGCTCGACCGCGGCCGCGTCCACGGCGCCGGCGAGAGCCAGTCTCACCGCTTCGGCGTGCACAGCCCGCTCCCGCTGGGGTAGCGGACGGCCGCGCGGCCGCAACCTTGTTGTATACGGCTCCGCTTTCCCGCTTCCTCGCAAATAGAGGTGCGGGACATTGCGCGGCAGTTCCGGCATTTAGTGGGAGGCTGCCTTTCGTTCGTGGACCGCCGCGATCAGAGCGTCCGAGGTGATGCGCGTCGATCCCCCCAGAACGGCCTTCTTTGCGGCCTCTTCGCTGGCACGAACCAGTTCGGCCTGGCTCAATCCCTCCGTTTCGGGCAGAACGCGCGGCCAGTCGATATCCGCTGTCTGGAACATCGCCAGCTTGCGCCGCAGAATCTCTTCGGCGAGCTTCGCATCGGGGAGGTTGTACTCGATCACGTCGTCGAATCGGCGAAAGAGCGCTCTGTCGAGCATCTCGGGGTGGTTTGTTGCCGCGACGATGATGCTCTGCGAGCTGTCTTTTTCCAGCAACTGCAGGAACGAATTCAGGACGCGCCGGATTTCGCCCACCTCGTTCGCCTGGCTTCGGTGCGCGCCCAGCGCATCGAATTCGTCGAAGAGATAAACGCCCTGGGTCTGGCGGATGGCTTCGAAGACGAGGCGCAGTTTCGCCGCCGTCTCTCCCATGAACTTCGTGATCAGACCTTCGAGCATGATCGTGAACAGCGGCAGATGCAGTTCGCCGGCGAGCGCCGAGGCCGTCATCGTTTTCCCCGAGCCGGGCGGCCCGAGAAAGAGAAGTTTGCGCCGCGGGCTCAGGCTGTGTTCGCGCAGCCGCTTCTGCTGCCGCTGTTCGAGGAGCACGCGCTTCAGCCGCTCGGCCAGAGCCTCGGGCAGCGCCATGTCGCTGAAGCGGATCGAGGGCGTCTGGACGGAGAGCAGACTTGCCAGTTCGCCGCGCGGCTCGAGAACCACGAGCTGTCCGGGCCGGCTTTGAATCGCCGACGAACGCCGCTTCGACTCGTCAATAAGGTCGCGCAGCTGCTGTGCGATAGCAATGTGGCCCAGCCGCGCCTCATGAGCGGCCGCCTGCATCGCGACGGACAAAACCTCTTTGTCGTCGCCTTCGAGGTGGCTCCTCAGTAGGGCGATCATGTGGCGGGCCGCGCTCATAGGTTCTCCAGTTCGATTCCCAAATGGTCGCACGGCGCATCGGCGAGGTTCTGCCGCACGTTGAGGTACCTCTCGGTGGTCAGGATCGATTCATGCCCGAGCGAGAGCTGGATCTGTTCGAGCGGGGCATGGTCGCGATGCGCCAGTTTAGCAAACGTGCGGCGGCTATGTAGCATCCGGCATAGCGCGGTAAATCATGAGGAGCACGCGCTTCACGCATACTGCAGGCTGGCGGATCAGGTGGGAGGGACAACGATCTTCTGTGCGGAAACCAGACGATCAGCCCACCCAGATTCGTATCCATGGTACTCAATTTCGGCGACGAGATTTCCGCTAAAATATTGATTTAAATGGTGCGCCCGGCCTGACTCGAACAGGCGACCTTCTGGTTCGTAGCCAGCCCACTTTCCCTAACTCCTTGATTATACAGCAGATATTTTCGCATTAAAATTAAAATTAAGTACTAAAAATACGCCCGTGGGTGGCCAACTGGGTGGGCTGTTTCCCCCCGACTCTACTTTCTGGTATTCGCACAGAAGGTCAGTCCGGGAGCGCCGCGGCACACTGAAACGAAATGCTACCGGCCACGCTTCCGCACCGCTCGCCAGCAGCGATGTGGCGCCACTGCGCAGGACGGTGGCCACTCGATTGTTCACTTTCCGGTTGCCCGATCGAACGATCTTGCCGCCCGCTGATATCTTTGCTGGGGGGGGCCAATCCCATCCATGAAGCAAAGTGGTTCTCATTCTCGAAACGGCTCATGTCTGTACCTCGGAAACGACAGTGAATGCGGCCATGACATTGACGCCATCAATGGAGGTCAGGTCTACTCCCACAGATATCCGCCTGAGTTCTGCCTTCATATCCATCTGCGGCTCGTTATTCCGAGGTTTTCTTGCTTTTTTTCTTTTCTGCGCGATGCTTTCAGGCGCGACTGCCAGCTGCGCGGGATGGCGCTGTGGCCCACGGGAAAGATCAGCTTGTGCTTGGCCCTTTCCACCTCGGGAAATCTCTGATTTTGCCATCGAATGTGGCGCGCCGAAAAATCGGCAAAGCTGTTATCCAGTTTGACTGAGGCCTACCCTTTTTCATGCCGCTGAATCATTCGCATCGTCGAGAGTTAATCAGAACTGCCTTACCTAAGACTCTATACTGGCCATGATTTCAGCGCCAGTTTCACGGTGCGGTAAAGATCTTCACGTCGCGCGCCCGATTGTGCTTCTACTGCCATTCCCCACGCCACAGTCAGGACATATCGTGCGAGAGTATCGGGGTCAGCATCGGCAGGGAGATCACCATCTGATTTAGAGCGCTTGAGTCGCTTTCGCAACTCGACCTTGACAGCCTTGCGTCGGTCAGCTAGGTCTCGCCGAACCGAGTCGGCTTCGTTCGAACAGGGCAAGCTGCAGTTAAGTGCGAGACATCCCGGCGGATGCGCCTTAGTCGTATAAGCATCCGCGAATCCATATAACAATCGCTCAACCACGGCACGGGCCGTTGGCAGCCGAAGAGCCTCTCCGAAGAAGCCGCCATGACGAGATTGGTACCGATCAACAACCTGCTTGAACAGCTTCTCTTTATTCCCAAAGGCGAAGTAGAAACTCGGCGGAGTGATTCCTATCGCTTCGGTCAAATTGGAAAGCGACGTTCCCTCGTAACCGTTGCGCCAAAACAGCTCACTGGCCGTGTCGAGTGCCTTATCTATATCAAATTCGCGCGGACGTCCCATCGATTCCGTCAGATCTGATCATTGTGTAGCAACTATCATATAATGCATAACGCTTTCGTCAGTGCATTGGCGATTTGGCACCCGTCCAGACGCATCCCAGCCGAGAAATGCGTTAGATTTGCTTGCCAAGAATCAGGGGCACGTAGCTTCGGGCGTCATGCAGCATTGCTCGCGCGCAATACAGGTCTTGGCGCGAAACTGCAACCCTGGCAACAAGTCTACGAGAGCACGGCCTCGCACCTTGGTAGCGGGGGTGCGACGTGGGCGCCCCGCCTTCATCTCCGGCTCGAAAGGTTTTGCGAAAATATCAGCGGTTGCGGTGAGGCCCTTCGCGACATACGAACGGATCTCGGTTAATCGCTCCGACTGTCCCAGCGCCGCGGCAGGAGCACCAAGTCGGCCGCTTCCTGAGCGTCTTTGAGGAGCGTCTTGCGCGGCGTGCCTATCAGCGCACGCATGGTAAGGCCACGACCAAAATCCGTGACCTGGATCGCGCGTTCGGCCACAGGAAAGTCGGCCGGGATTTCGCCCGCGCTTATCGCGTCCCGGAAACGACCTTCCACCAGGGCCGCGCCGCCCGCGGCCGCGTTCTGCAGGAACCGCCGGACCTCAGCGTCGTCCACAAGCGGCGCGACGCAAAGCAGAAGGCAGCCCCGGGCGGACCCTTTCTCGGTCGCACTTTCGACGGCGTACTTCAAAAAGCCCGCGATCGAGTCGCGGAGGCTCTGTGGCGAGAGGAGTGCCTTCGCCGCTGATGCGCCCTTCCGTTCTGCGTACGCCTTAAGGACGCGCAGGAATATCGCCCGCTTGTCCCCAAAGACCGCATACAGGCTCGGCCGTCCGACGCCCATCCCGGCGACGAGATCGTCAATCGTCACTCCGTCGTAGCCTTTCGACCAGAACACCTGAGTCGCCTTTTCCAGCGCCCCCGTCTCGTCGAAGCCGCGCGGTCGACCCCGCGGCCTGGCGGTATTTTGAATCATGTAGTTCAAAACTCCTTGACAATTTCCATCGAACCATTATATAACTAAATAGTTCGAAATTAGCAAGCCGCTTTGGCCTCGCGGGGCCTCACGACTCGGCCTTCATCCTTCGCCACGGAGACGCCCATGAAACATTCGTTCGCGCTCGTTACCGGCACCACTTCCGGGCTCGGTTATGCGGCAGCCAGCATGCTCGCCACCAAGGGCTACCGCCAGGTCATCGTCACCGGGCGCAGCCTGGCCGGGGTCCAGAAAACAGCCGCTCAACTCGCGGCTGAGACCAAGACACAGGTCTTCACGCCGCTGGAGCTCGATCTGGACTCGCCGTCCAGCGTTCAGTCCGCGCTAGCCGAACTGGTCAAGCGGCGTCAGCCGATCGATTTCCTACTGCTCAATGCTGGGATGGTCCCAGGTAAGAAGCGCGTGCTCACCGCGGCGGGCTTCGAGGCTTCTCAGGCACCGCTGATCGGCCATCATCAATTGACCGTCGGGTTGCTCAACGCCAACCTGCTGAGTCCCAACGCGCGGATTGTTATCGCCGGCGCGGAACCTGCCCGAGGGGGCGTACCCATGTTCAAGTACACCGACGTGCCAGTCTTCGCGGCCAAATACCACCGGGGTGACCGAACCGCCGCTTTGGAAGCCCTGATTCGCAACGGGCCGAACGTGAAGTACGTGCCCAACAATGCGTATGCCGACGCGAAGCTCATTATCGCTTGGTGGGTCGCGGCGCTGGCGCGCCGGCTACCCTCCGGCATGGCCGTGTACGCTGTCTCGCCCGGTGGGGCGACCGCCACCAAGGTGGTGCGAAACGCTGGCCCGTTGTTGAAGTATCTGTTTATCCCAATCGTGAACCTTATTCCTGGCATGAATCAGACGCCGGAGACCGCGGCCCGTCGGTACCTCCAAGCGTCGGAGTTCGGAACCGACGTCTCAGGACAATTCTTCGCCTCGGCTCAGGGGAAGTTCTCAGGCCCAATTGAGGCGCAGCGCCACCCACACCTTCTCGATCGCGCCAGCCAAGAAGCCGCGTGGCAGGCTGTCGCCAAGGTCTCTGGCGTGGATTTCTCTTCCGCACCATCGTTGAGCGCGGTTTCCTGAAGGAGTGCCGATCGCGGCGAAAGGGCTGCCGTGACCAGAATCAGTAGGCGATTGCGCCGCTGCGTGTCCGTCCTCGGGTCTTACGGTATTTTGAAATGAATAGTTCAAAATTCCCCTGACCGCAGCCTCCGCGCCGGATTATCATACCAAACAGTTCAAAATCGGCAAAGCAACCCTAAACTCGCAAGGAGAACACACATGGAACGGTACCAAGGTAAAAAGGTGGTGATTATCGGCGGCACGAGCGGCATGGGGCTCGCGACGGCGAAGATGCTTTTGGAGGGGGGTGCGCGCGTTCTGGTAACTGGCCGCTCGACGGCCGGCCTCGAATCGGCGCAGAGAGAGCTTGGAAAGGGCGCCGTCGTGGTTTCGAGCGACGCGCGCTCGTTGACGGATATCGACGCCCTCGCCGCTCGGGTGAAGGCTGAGTTTGAGACCTTCGACCTGCTCTTCGTCAATGCCGGGTTCAGCATCCGAGCCCCTCTTGAGAGCATGACCGAGGCTATCTACGACGAGATGTTCAACTTGAACGCCAAGGGGCCTCTTTTCACGATGCAGAAGCTCACGCCGTTAATAAGCCGGGGAGGCTCAATCGTCCTAACGACCTCGATCGCCAACGTGAAGGGAATGCCCGGCAACGCTACATACGGAGCGGCCAAGGCTGCTCTGCGATCATTCGCTCGGACGCTCGCCGCCGAGTTGATTCCTCGCGAGATTCGGGTCAACGCGGTGACACCCGGTCCCATCGACACGCCAATCCTCGGCAAAGCGTTTCCCGGTAAAGACGAGGCCGCCCAGATTAGGGAGAAGATGATCGGCATGGTTCCCATGAAGCGCTGGGGGACGTCGGAGGAAATAGCCAAGGCCGTCCTCTTCCTCGCGTTCGACGCGACCTTCACGACCGGCGCCGAGCTTCCGGTAGACGGCGGTTGGTCGCAACTCTAATGTGTGGGCCATTCGTTCAGGACCGGTCCGACTAGGCCAGCTTTGACGTGAACAGGCGGACCGCTAAGTTTATTGACCTAGACGTGGATAGGTCCCTGTGACCTCGGCGATCCAGCGACCCCATTATGGTTTTGCCGCTGATTGAGGACGAGCCTGTTTTGCGTTCTCCCCTTCAGGTGAGACGAAGAGCAACAATGCAGCCGGCGACTGGATCGGAGGCCGCCGAATTGACGAGCCTGGTCCCGAAAACCAACCCCGCTAAGTAATTACACAAAGTGAGACCAAATGACACCTGAAAGCAATAAGCCGAAAACCTCAAAACCCATAATTTCGAGAATAGTCAGCGAACCGAGCGCCCGGAAGGCTTTCTCCATAGCGGGCGTTCTGTTCGTCGCGTCTGCCGCCACGGTTACCTTATTCAGCCAATCTCCAGCCGGCACGCCCGGCCAGGGCACAGCGCGCGAGCGTGTCCCAATGATCGGAGGTCCTGGAAGTCCGGCAGCCGATGGGTCGCGCGCCGTCAGCGACGGCGGTATTAAGGTCCCAGATTGGGTGGGAAAGGTCGATGTCGCGGAGGAGAAAGCGGGCATGTCCATCAAAAATGCTGAATTGGTGCAGGATGGTTACGGCCTTCGAATTACGACCGGACCCGCGATCACGTATTGGCGCCCCGATGACAAGGCGACTGGCGATTACACCGTGAGCGTTTCATTCACCGAGCCAAAATACATGAACCTGAATACCCATCCGCATCCTTATGGAGTGTTCATCGCGGGCAATGATATGGGCACGCCGGATCAAAGTGATCTCTATTGCGCTGCTTACGGCAATGGAACATTCATCGTTCGTGGCTTTGGTCCCGCGCCGTTTCAGATGAACGGAGGGCAGGGGGCGGCGAACGACGCCGTACACAAGGCGGAAGCACCTGGCCGGCCTGTTTCGCAGGACATCACCCTTTCTGTGAAGGGAAATCGGGTGGAATGCTCGATCAATGGAACCGTTGTTGCTGCCTATGACAAATCGCGCCTCGTTGCCGGCGGCAAGCTTAAATCCACCGATGGCAACTATGGCCTGCGCGTCGCGCATAACACGGACGTCAAGGTTACTGCATTCGAGACTCACATCTACATGTATCTCGACAGCCACTGACCCGGACTGAACACGCCCAATCCCGTACTGATCGGGCACTCCAGCACCGAAGCTGTTACCGCATTCCTCCGCCAGAGCCGCGTTTCGCAATCAGCTGCGCCGCCGCAGCTCCGAGCAGCGTCGTGGAGACGATGGCGATTCCATGGACGCCGAGCGAGTGCCCTAAAGTCGAAATCGGGCAGGCGAGCCGCCAACCGGAATTCACTGCGACGCCTGCGCCCAATCCATAGAGCGCACCGGCTACTGCTGGACGAGCCGCAAACGAATGGCGGAAGCACCAGGCAAACACAAGAACGAGCAGTGTTCCGGCCACAGTCCCGCCGATACCGCACCCTAACACGGGAAGCCAGACCGATCGGCGCGATGACATCACGGAAACCGCCGCCGCGGGCGCCGCAACAAATGTCCACGTTGCAACAACCGCGACCGCCAAAGCGGTCGCGACGACGACCAAACCCACACGGTTCCCTGGCAGACGGCGGGCGGGCGTCCCTTCCCTCGCGGCTATCCACACCAGTACCAACGCTAGACTGAACTGTACGATTGAGCCTCCCCAGGTCACCACCGGACCCAACGTCAGCGCATCCCCGCGTATCCCGATGATGATCAGCACCAACGACGACACCGCAACGGCAATCGGCGCGAGACGAAGCGCTAAACCTGATGGCAGAGGCGATGGCGCGACTGGTTTCAGATCCTGCGAAATCTTCAGCAGCAGGTCCTCCGGTGGCTGGAAGGTATCGTGTGTCATGTGCGGATTCTCTGCAGATTGCTCAATGCGTCGCGCAAGCCGGCGATGCCCCGGCTGGCCCGCGCACGTGCGGCGGCTGCGCTCACCCCCAGCATGCCCGCAATCTCATCGAAGCTAAATCCCATTTCATGGTGCAACAGCACCGCTTCCGCCTGGTCGGAAGAAAGGTTCGCGAGGCCCCGGCGGATTTCATCCGCGGAGCCGAGCCGCTCTACAGCAGCGGGCACCGGAAAATCCGGCAGGTCACCGCTGGTATCGTGGATGGCGTTCCAGCGCTGTGCGGCACGCCGCTTCATCAGGAAGACATTTCGCGCGAGACCGAATATCCAGGGCTTGACAGCATACTTCGCATTGTAGGCCGCACGCGACCGGTGCATCTGGAGAAACGTTTCCTGCAACAGATCATCCGCCACATCTGCTCCGCGCACGAGATGGCGCAGATATCCTCTGAGACCCGGCGCGAGGCGCGTGTAGATGGATTGAAATGCCTCGATCGAGCCGCCCTGATAGTCGAGCATCAGGACACGAAGCTCTTGATCCTCCTCTCTCAAATACTCTTCCTTGTTACTCCCTTTCACGGCGATAACTCGATTTCGCATAAAAGCTCGGAGCGCTGCAGCGCGCCTGCTTCTACATGGTTTGCCTCGCCGCGGATTGTGCAGGCCGAGCAGCAAGACTTAAAATCCAGGGGTTGTCACATTAAACAAATCAAGAGCAAAGGTGACTAGACGGCTTGGAACGCTTGCTAGAGGCAAGCAATCAGGTAACGAGCGGATTGGCGCAGGCGGCCAGCGTTGCCTGTGCGGCTTTGAGAGCAAGTGAGGGCGGCAGCTCGGGGGCTGGAGTTGCGGAGTGAACCTGCGCTGTAGCGGAGCCTGGTGCCACAACCACGGTTGAAACTAACTGTTTCGCTTTCAAGTGACTCTCCTTTTGTACATGTTCATTTAAGAGGTTTGGCGAGCAAGCCTTCAGAGCTGCGACCAACCGCCGTCGACAGGAAGTTCGGCGCCGAAGGAAGTCCCGCTTCGTAATTCCCACGTCCCTCAGAAAATGACCGGGTGGCCTCGCAACAGCGTCGGGCAAAGCTGGCTTCCAGGTCGGCGGGGCCATTTCGAATTACAGCTGAGACGTCGATGCTGCTCGAGTGGCCTCATTGATGCGCCCGCGAGGTCGGCGAAGTGACGCTTATTTTGCTTTCTGCGCAGCCGCCGCCTCCTCGGTCGAGGGGGGCACAAGACCCTTCAGTCGCAGATAAACCCCGATGGTTCCGTACATCTCGTTATCGTGGGCAACATTGAAATTAAGCAGGCCGATTTTTGATTTACTGCCCAGCATCGTCTTGCTGTCCACGATGATGGCACCCTCGGCGTCGGTCATCCCGCTATAAACGTTGTCGCAGAATTCGCTGGACGCTTTGAACGCCGCCACCAATTCGGCCTTGCTTGTTTTTTTGGCGGCGTCGCCACGCTTCATCTCACCTTTCGCGGCGCCGCAAAGCGCCATCTGGGCGTCGGCGACATGTGCAATCAGTTGACCAAAATTTCGGGATTCAGGGACTGGCTTGAACCCGTAATCCGTTTCTGGCATCTTTTCGGCTGCTTTGAGGATATCGGCGCTCACTCCTTTGTAGGCGCCTGTTACCTCGGCGGTCATTGGGTTCTGCGCTCGTAACGACCCGGAAGCGGCGAACAGTAATACAGAAAGGCTTAAGAAAACTGTTTTCACGCGATCTCCTTTTTAGGTTCTCAAGAATAGGTCAAATACTTCTCCCAGCTCATAGCTGGTTCTCATGATGTCTTTTGCCTGTCGAGGGAATTTTGTGACAGCTCACGCGGTAGTTGGCCTGCCGAGAATAAAACTTGCTGAAGAGCAACCACGCCGAAGCGTAGTAAGGCCACACAGAGCGCGGCAGAAATCTGCGTGACGCCATGACGCCACGGTTCATTCAGAAATACTTGACGGCCTCCTCTCTGTTACTATACCATTCACTATAGAATACTGGGTTGACCCATCGAATCGACCGCCAGAAGTTGGTTATTGGAAAGGAACGCCAACAGACCCGCAATGTGATGCGGTTCGTTAATCCGGCAGGGCTGCGCCACATGAACGCAGAACAAATCATCATCGATTCCGCGCTGGCGTTTTGGAAAGCGACGGTCGATCGAGCAACGAAGCTCATTGACGATCTTTGGGACGAAGATACGGCGGAACCTGTTGCGCCTGGCAGCAACCGCGTTGTTTACGTATTGGGACATCTGACGGCTGTTCATCACCGGATGTTGCCGCTTCTGGGCCTGGGCGAACGCGTCCATCCTGAAATGGATGTGAGTGTCGTAACCAACCCCGATCGCGCCATCGACGATCTTCCACCGCTCGCGGGACCTCAGGGACCGCGGGGAGAATGTGAACGGTCACCTTCTCGTTCTCATGCAACAGGATCTCTCACGTTCGCGGTGGGAGCAACGGCACACCTCGGTCTCCGAGAAGGACTTTCAGATCAATCCGACAAGGAATCGATTGAGTGTTCTTCTCAACAGGGCCAACCACCTGTCATTTCACTTAGGTCGGATTGTTCTGCCTCCAATACGCTGGAGCGAATCGCAGGATCGCAAACGAACAAAGGGTTGATCGGAATTCGCCGAACCGTCATCAAGCAGCTCAAGGTGCCCTAGATAGTATGCGAATGGCAAACCGAACCGTTCTCATCACGGGTGCAAGCAGTGGTCTGGGACTTGCGGCCTCTATCTTACTTGCGGAACAGGGAGCCGAAGTTGTCATGATCTGCCGTGATCCGGTTCGCGGTAACTATATGCGTAGCGAGGTAGCGAGGTACGCTACTGAGAATTCACCCATCCTGTTTCTCGCCGACTTGTCGTCCCAAGAGCAGATACGGAAGCTGGCGACTGAACTTCGCGGTCCCTTTGACAGGATTGACGTATTGATCAACAATGTCGGTGCAATCTTCGCTCACCGAGAGCTAACCGCGGAGGGGGTCGAAAAGACCCTGGCGGTGAATCATCTTGCTCCGTTCCTCCTGACAAATCTGTTGCTCGATCTTGTTCGGGCAGCGCCCGCGGGAAGGATCGTCACCGTAGCGTCGGAGTTCCACAGTGGATCGCTTGATTTCGCAAACCTGGAGGGGGGCCGGCACTACAATTTTTTAACCGCCTACAATCGGTCCAAACTGTGCAATATTTTATTCACTTACGAGCTTGCTCGACGGCTGGCAGGCACCCGTGTAACCGCGAATTGTCTGAGCCCAGGACCTACGGTGACCCGACTGGGCGACAACATGGGCGGCTTTCGCGCGATGGTCTTGCGTCTCATGAAAACCTCGAGGTTTGTGTATCCGGAACAAGGAGCGCAAACGACGGTGTACGTCGCATCTTCGCCGGATCTGGATTTGGTCTCCGGCCGGTTCTTTTTGCGACGTCGCGACGTTCGAACCAAGCCAATCACGTATGACGCTGACGTCGCTAAACGTCTATGGTGTTCGAGCGAATCATTAATGAAAGAGCTCCACAGCTCAATGGACGCGGCGGTTTCTCCTTCAGTTGAGCCATGAGTTCAGCACAACCGCGCGGCGGGTTCGACCCTGTCTTGCGCCTTATGCGAATGCCGGACCTATTGCGCGGCGAACCTGTCGTAGCAACGCGTTAGACCTGGCGTGCTCCACAATCGACGCTGAGCGTTGCGCGTCCGCGCCGTGCAAAAGAACCCGGCCCTGAACAGAAGGCACTTCTCGCCAACTGGGCGCGCTGGGCTGTCGCAGTTGGTCGGAAAGAAGTGCGCCGTGGGCAGCGAAGGTCTTCTGGTGGTCGGCCGCCAGCTGCATCACCTTTGAGAGTGGTTTCGAGATCTGTTCGAACTCGCCAGTGCTAAGGACCATCGGCTCGGGCTGGTCTCAGAGGCCTGTGGCGTAAATCTCAATATTAGTTACTTGGCAATAGCGGAGCTGACAGGACATTAGCTCTGGTCCAGTAGAGCAAGTGATACGCGCGTTCGGGCCGCGTCATTGCCCAAACAGGATGGCCCTCAACCCAGCTCGGACCAATGTCTCGGTAGCGTCTTCATCCAGGCCCGCGGGATTCAGCAGTCTGGTCAACGCGAGTCCATCCACCAACGCGGAAAGCTGAGCTATCTGCCTCTGCCGCTGGGCTGTAGAACTGACGAACTCGGGCAACACTGATTCGTAATCCACATAAGTGTTTCGAAGGCAGAGCGCGGTCTGAAGGTCGGTGAAGCGCTTGCGGCGGTCGGGATTGCGCAACGCGTACATCTTGAACTCGAGCGTCAGCACCATCTTGTCGGTCTCTTCGACCTTCGATTTCAGATGCGCTACCAAAGCATCGAACCGATGCTCTTTGTTCGAAGAACGACCGTGCAGGTCACAAGCCAGTTGCTTCTGCGATCTCGCGATATCTTCTTCGAAGATGGCGAAGAAAACATCCTCCTTATCCTCAAAGTGCGCGTAGAACGCGCCTCGTGTCTTGCCGGCAGCTTCGGCAATGTCTTCGATCCGGGCTCGCTCAAACCCGTCCCGCGCGAAAATCCTTCGGCTCGCTTTTAATAATTCGGCACGGGTGACCACCGAGCGTTCCTGTCGGGCCCGTTCCCGTGCAGGAGCCGGTTGTAAATCTTCGGTTACCGATGAATCCTTCATGGTTGCGTCCGAATCTCCTTAAATGATTCATTCATGTATGTATTTGACTCAGGAGCTCGGAATGGCTGAATATTATCACGCTCCCAGGCATGGAGCATCGAAAAAACACCAGCTGGCAGCAGTTTCATTCATTACGGCTGCCCTGCTACTCTCCGCCTGCGGCCCCAGCAACACCGCAACTGTATCTGCCGCAGTGCCCCCACCAGCGATGCCTGTTTCGGTTATTGAGGCGAAAACCGCAGACGTTCCCCTCCGAAATGAGTGGGTCGGTACGCTCGATGGGTACGTTAACGCCCAAATTCAGCCACAAGTGAGTGGTTACCTCGTTCGCCAGAACTATCGTGAGGGGCAAGTTGTTTCCAAAGGTCAGGTTCTTTTCGAAATCGACCCACGACCTCTCCGCGCTGCCGTCGATCAGGTGAAAGGGCAGATCGGACAGGCGCAAGGTCAGACCGCCGAGGCCGAAGGTCAACTGGCGCAGGCTGAAGCTCAGCTCCGTCTCGCTCAGATCAACGTAGACCGCGACGCGCCCCTCGCAGCCCAGCGCGCCATTTCACAAAGTCAGCTCGACAACGACAAGCAACAACAGGCCCAGGCTGAAGCCAACGTCAAGACCGCGAAAGGCGCGATTGCCGCGGGGCAGGCGGCAGTCGCCACTGCCCGCGCCAATGCGGACACCGCCGCTCTGAATCTCGACTTCACCGAAGTCCGCTCGCTGATTTCGGGCGTGGCTGGCCAGGCCGCCACGCAGGTCGGCAACCTCGTGGGTCCGCAGTCCGTCCTCACGTCAGTCTCGCAGCTCGATCCCATCAAGGTTTACTTCTCCATCTCCGATGAGGAATACCTTTCGTTTGCGAAGAACGTGGGCGGCAAGAGTCCCGATCTGCTTACTGCGAACGTGCCCCTCAGCCTTACACTTGCCGACGGCACCATTTACCCGCATCGCGGCCATATCGATTTCGTCGATCGCCAGATGAATCAGCAAACCGGTGCAATTCGTATTGCCGCCGCCTTTCCCAACCCGGGCAACGTACTGCGTCCCGGCCAGTTTGGGCGCGTCGAGGCCACCGCGCGCGTGCTGCATGACGCGATCCTTGTACCGCAGATCGCTGTGACCGACCTGCAGGGACTGAAGCAGGTTCATACTGTCGACCCGGCCGGCAGAGTTCATGTGGTCAACGTCGCGCTCGGCCCTCAGTACGGCAACGACTGGGTCGTCAACACTGGCCTCTCGCCCGGCGCAAAAGTAATCACCGACAATCTTCAGAAGCTTGCTGAAGGCATGCCAGTGAAACCACATCCCGCGGCTGCGTCAAATACACCGCCGCAGAATGGCCAAGGCAGGTAAGTGATGTCGAAGTTTTTTATCCGTCGGCCCATCGTCGCCATCGTCATTGCCATCGTCACCGTGGTTATCGGTCTGGTTGTGATGCTCAACCTGCCGACATCTCAGTACCCCGATATCGTGCCGCCCGAAATTCTGGTTCAGGCTACTTATCCGGGTGCCGACGCCCGCACTCTGCAGCAGGCCGTCGCCACGCCCCTCGAACAGCAGATGAACGGCGTCGACAACATGCTGTACATGTACTCCGTCAATGCCAATAACGGCCAGGCGTCGCTCTATGTGGACTTCGACGTCAAAACCAATCCGGATACCGATCAGATCCTCTCGCAACTGCGAGTCTCGGAGGCTCAGGCGCAGTTGCCCCCACAGGTCAACACCGCTGGATTGACGGTACAAAAGGCGCTGACCTCGCCAATGGTCCTCGTGAACCTCAGTTCGCCCGGCGGCACCTACGGCGCTGATTTTCTCACCAACTACGCCATCATCAACCTGCAGGATGAAATCGCCCGCGTTCCTGGTGTGAGCCGCGTGCAGATTTTCGGCGGCCAGTATGCTCTTCGCGTCTGGATCAAGCCCGATCAACTCGCCAAGCTCGGCATCACCGCAACCGACGTCATCAACGCCGTGCAGACGCAAAACAGCGTGAATCCCGCCGGGCAGATTGGCGGCGAGCCCGTTCCGCACGGCCAGCAGTTCACCTATACGGTCCGAACGCAGGGGCGACTGGTGACGCCGGAGGAGTTCGGGTCCATCATCCTCCGCGCCAACGCCGATGGCTCCGTGCTGCACCTGCGCGATGTCGCCCGCGTCGAACTGGGCACACAGGTCTACAACCTCACCGCGCGCTACAACGCGGCGCCATCGGGGATCATGGCGATTTATCAGCTTCCAGGGTCGAACGCCGTCGACGTTTCGCGGCGTGTGCATCAGCGCATGGATCAGCTGGCAAAGAGCTTCCCGCCGGGGATAAAGTACAACATTCCGCTGGATACCACACGGGCTGTAACCGCCGGTATTCACGAGATCGTCCAGACCCTCGGCATCGCTCTCGCTCTCGTGATTCTGGTGGTTTACATCTTCCTCCAAGGGTGGCGTGCCACCCTCATCCCGCTGCTCGCCGTCCCTGTGTCTCTTATAGGTACGTTCATCCTTTTTCCGGTCCTGGGCTTTTCCATCAATACACTGTCGCTCTTTGGTCTTGTGCTCGCCATCGGTCTCGTCGTGGATGACGCCATCATCGTCGTTGAAGCCGTTGAGCACCACATCGATGAGGGTATGGCTCCTCGCGACGCCACGGTGCGCGCTATGGAGGAAGTCGGCGGACCGGTAGTCGCAATTGCACTCATTCTGGCGGCGGTCTTCATTCCCACCGCGGCCATTCCCGGCATCACCGGACGTCTCTACCAGCAGTTCGCCGTAACGATCGCTATTTCGGTCCTGATCTCGGCTTTCAACGCACTTACGCTGAGCCCCGCGCTCGCGGCTTTGTTGCTCAAACCGAAAGACAAAAACCGCGAACCGGGTATTCTCAGCCGTTTCTTTGCCTGGTTCAATCGGTTGTTCGGGCGCACAACGGACGCTTACGTTTCTGCATCAGGCGTCCTGATCCACAAATCCGCCGCGACGATGTTGCTGTTGGCTGCTCTCGCGGCGGTCGCGGTCTGGCTTGGTGCGCGCCTTCCAGCCGGCTTCATTCCGCAGGAAGATCAGGGCTATCTCTATGCCGCCCTGCAGCTCCCCGACGCTGCCAGTCTGCAACGCACCGACTCTGCAGCCGAGAAGATCTCGAAGGCGCTTCTCGCAACACCCGGCATCGATGGCGTTGTGCAGGTGAACGGGTTCAGCCTCCTGACCCAGACCCAGAGCACCAACACTGCGTTTTTCTTCGTCGCGTTAAAGCCCTGGGACCAGCGAAAATCCCGTGCTCAGCAGATCGCCTCGATCCAGGCAGCGTTGCAAAGAAACTCGGCGGCATCGGCGAAGGGCTGGCATTCCAGTTTCCACCGCCCGCCATTCCCGGCATCGGCACCTCTGGCGGCGTCACCATGATCCTGCAGGATCGTTCCGGCAGTGACGATCCGGGTTTCCTCACGAAGAATTGTTCGCTTATCTGGCGGCATTGAAGGCCAAACCCGAAATCGCTTCCGCCGTTCCCTCTTATCTGCCCGCTGTTCCTCAGCTCTATGCCGATGTGGATCGCGAAAAAGCCGCGCAACAGCAGGTCAGCCTGGAAAACATTTACAGCACCCTGCAGACCTTCATGGGCGGTTATCTGGTCAATTACTTCAATCGCTTCGGGCGCCAGTGGCAGACCTACGTGGAAGCCGAAGGCGTCTCACGCACGGACATCGCCAATATCGGCCAGTTCTATGTCCGCAGCGCCAACGGCAGCACGGTGCCACTCAACTCCCTCGTGAAGGTGAAACAAATTACTGGTCCCGAGTTCATCCTGCGGTTCAACGAATACAATGCCGCGCAGCTGAATGTCACCGGTGCGCCCGGCTACAGTTCGGGCCAGGTACGTCATGCGCTCGAAGACGCCTTTTCTCAGTCGATGGCCGAAGGGATGGGCTTCTCTACCAGGGGATGAGCTATCAGGAACAGGCTGCCGAACAGGGTGTTCCAACCTGGGCGGTCTTCGGCCTCTCACTGCTCTTCGTCTTCCTGATTCTCGCCGCACTCTATGAAAGCTGGACGCTGCCATTCAGCGTCTTGCTGAGTACCCCAATTGCGATCCTAGGCGCTTACCTGGCTCTCACCGCACGCTCACTGGAGAACGACATCTTCGCAGCGATCGGGCTCATCATGCTGATCGGCCTTTCTGCCAAGAACGCCATCCTTATCGTGGAATTTGCCGTCAGCAATTATAAAGGCGGAAAAAGTATCGCCGAATCTGCGCTCGATGCCGCCCAGCTGCGCTTCCGCCCGATTGTAATGACTGCGCTCGCGTTTATCTTCGGCTGCCTCCCTCTGTGGACTGCCAGCGGATCCGGTGCCGTTTCACGCCGTATCCTAGGCACCGTAGCCATCGGTGGCATGTTGCTGGCAACGGTCATCGGCATCCTGATGGTTCCCGTGAACTTCTCGGTGGTCGAATATCTTTCTCACAGGTTCCGCAAAGGCGGCCGGGACACCTCAATGGATTCGAAACACGATCCCGAACCGGACTCACCCCTGGCTGACGCGCAGCCGCAGGAGGGAACAGCATGAAGGTCGTTTTCCTTCCCGCCCTTGCCATTTCGTTTCTGTCACTGAGTGCCTGCAACGTTGGGCCTGCCTATCAGCGTCCGCGCGCCGATACGCCCACTAGTTTCCGCGGCCCCGACGAAGCTCCTGTTTCCAGCACCGATCAGGAATCGCTTGGCGACCGCCAGTGGAGCGCGGTCTTCCATCAGCCGGAGCTACAGGAACTCATCCGCTCCGCGCTTGTGCAGAATTACGATCTGCGCATTGCCGCGCAGCGCATTCTCGAACAGGAAGCGCAGGTTCGCATCACTCGCGCCCAGCAGTTCCCGACACTCAACGTCGGCGGAACCGGCGCGGGCGCTGAACTCCTTCTTCCCTCGGTTCGTCGATTGGCAGTCCGCTCGCCTTCGGCAGCTTCAATCTTTCGGCGGCGTGGACACCCGATTTCTGGGGCCAGTACCACAAGCAGACCGAAGCCGCCCGTGACCAGTTGCTTGCCCAGACATGGGCGCAGCGCGCCGTGCGCCTGACCCTCGTCCAGCAGGTGGCCACTACGTATTTCCAGTTGCGCTCGCTCGACCAGCAACTGGAGATCGCGCGCGAAACCCTCGCCACGCGTCAGCAGTCAGTCGATCTCACCCGGAGTCTGGAGAGCAGCGGTTCCGTTCCGCTCTCGGATCTCCGGCAGGCCGAACAGCTTCTTTATACTGCGACCGCCGAGATTCCCGTTCTCGAGCAACAGATTCAGCAGACCGAAAACGCAATGCAGCTTCTGCTCGGACACCCGCCGGGTCCAGTGCGCCGCTCCGATCCCACAGCGCTCGCGCCGGTGCCGGAAGTGCTTCCCGCCGGATTGCCTTCGCAGCTTCTTGAACGCCGCCCCGACATTCAGCAGGCGGAAGCACAGTTGAAAGCCGCCAACGCTCAGGTTGGAATAGCCCGGGCTCAGTTTTTCCCGCAGGTCAGCATCAGCGCCTCGGCAGGACTGGGTGGCAATGAATTGTCGAAGCTGTTCGATCCGAGCGGCCGCACCATATACGGCATCGGATCCCTCGCCCAGCCGATTTTTGCCGGCGGCCGTATTCGCGGCCAATACGAACTTTCGAAGCGTCAGCGTGAAGAGCTGGTCCTGACCTACCAGCGCTCCATCAACACGGCGTTGCGCGATGTTTCCAACGCGCTGATCGCGGTTCGAAAACAGAGGGAGACCCGTGAACAGCAGGAGCGCCTCGTCGCTGCTGCGCAGGATTCCACCCGCCTCGCCCGTCTCCGTTACAACGGCGGAGCCGCCAGCTACCTCGAAGTGCTTACGACCGACTCAAACCTGTTTACCGCCCAGCTCAACCTCTCAACCGCGCGCCAGAACGAAGCCTTGACTCTCGTACAACTCTACGGCGCGCTCGGCGGCGGCTGGCAATAGACACGCAAAGGAACAGGCGGTATTTACTCGCTAGCGCTGTATAACAAGGTTTCGGTCTGACGCCAAATCGGAATGCACTGAAAAGCTGAGTACGATCGCGGGGCTACGAGGCAACGAACATCATTCGCAAAGGGCAAATCCGGTGGCTGGGAAAGACTGATGCGCTCGGACAGAAGAAGTTTATCGAGCGTACCTTCGGAATAGCAGCCTGAAATTCTTGAGTCTGGTATTTCCTCCGCGATCTGCTCTCGCCTACTTTTCAACTTGCGACACATCCGTATAGAACGCCACATCATTGCCGCAGCAACTCCGCGATGGCTTGTTCGTACGTCGTTTTTGCGGTGAGGCCCAGTTGCGTCGACGCAATTCTGCCTTTACGGTCGATCAGCAGAGTCTCCGGAAGCGATTCGATTCCCCCGAATCGCGATGCCGTCGCGTCGTCTCCGACCATCACGCGGTAGTTGATTCTCATCCTCGAAATGAAAGGCCGAACAGACTTCCAGCCATCGTCGTCCATAGCGACGCCGAGCACGGCGAGACCCGAGCTCTTGTACTTGCTCTCGAATTCCGCAAACCACGGTATTTCCGCCTTGCACGGCACGCACCACGTCGCCCAGAAGTTGAGCACGACCACTTTTCCTCTGTAGTCCCACAGCCGGACCTGACTCCCACGTGAATCTGTCAACAAGAAGTCAGGCGCGGCCTGGCGGTCCTTCTGGTTTTTCAAGCCTGACGCCGCCAAAGCCGGACCGTGGTTACCGATCAGGAGTACAGCGCCAAGAACCAACGTTCCCAGCAACACCATCTCGAGTTTCATGGAGGACATCGACCTATTCCTCTGCTTCCAAAGCCAGCCGGGTAATGGCAGCCAATTGAAAAGGGCTCCGGGCAGCGAAATCTCTCGCCTGCAGGATTCCCTGCTTGAGGAAGGTAAGCCATTCCGTTCCATCCCGCGTAAGTCCCGGGAAAGTAGCGACCGTGTTTCCGTCGTGATCGACGATCGCGAAAAACGGGATGGCGATCGTGCCGTACTTCGTGCTCTGAATCTCCTGGTTTTTGACTGAAGCGGCATCGGAACCGTCGGTGTATAGGTCGAGGAGAACGAAGTTCTTCATCTCGGCCGCCACCTCAGGCCGCGTGAACATGTTGGCTTTCATCCAGTGGCAATTGGTGCAGGCGTATCCCGTGAAATTCACCAGCACCGATTTATGTTGCTCATGGGCCTTCTTCAACGCCTCCGGGTACTGGTTCTTAAGCCACGTGAGCGATTCGTCGTTTCTCGATGGCTCCGCGTTAGTCCGTGTGGGAAGCCATGCCTCCAGTTCTCCAAGCCCCGAGCCGGAGATTCCCGCGGCCAGACTGCATGCAAATGTCAGGAGGAGACTAGCGACGACCAGCCTTCCAACACCCAGACGCTCGTCGGAACTAACGCCGCCGAGCCGCAGCAGGCCGAGAAGGTAGAACCCCGCCAGAGAAAATAGCACCAGCCAGGCCGCGAGGATACGCTCACGGGTCAAGACACGCAGTTGAAGAACTTGATCGACGTTGCTCAGATATTTCAGCATTGCTCCCAGCAGCACAAAGCCCATGACGACCTTCACCCGCATCATCCACTGACCGCTTTTCGGCAGGTTCTTGAGGTAAGAGGGGAAAGCCGCGAGGAAGAAGAATGGGGACGAAAGGCCAGCGGAAAAACTGACCATGCCCAGGAGAGTTCGAGAGCCCTGGGTCTGGACGGAAGCTGCCAGCAGACTTCCCACAAATGGCCCGACGCAGGCAAACGATGTAAGTGAGAAGGTCAGGCCCATGAAAAGAGTTCCGAGATACCCATCGCGGTGCGATACGCGATCCAGACTCGTGAGAAGACCAGAAGGCAGGGCGATCTCGAAGGCGCCAAGCAGGCTAACGGCAAAGAGGCCGAACACAGCAGCAATGAATCCGTTGACCCAGGGGTTCGCGCCCAGCCGTACGATTCCGAATGGGCCCGTGAGCGCGGTAACTCCGAGACCGAGACCGCAAAAAAGGAACACAATCCCGGCCGCGAAGGTTGCAGCTTGTGCAATCCCGCCTTTACGATTCAGGAAGAACGAAACCGTGATCGGGATCATCGGAAACACGCACGGGGTAAATACAGCGGCGAAACCCAACCCGAACGCGGTCAGCAGGAACAGGCCGGTGCCAACTGGATACTGCTCGGCTGGCTTCGGTGCGGGAATCCGGGGGGCTGATGTTTCGATCGATGCGACAGGAGTATAGCCTTTCGGAATCTTTGCCGCTGGCGGTGCGGGCGCCGCCGCGTCGACTGAAAGGCCGATGGATACACTTTTCGTTTTGGGAGGCAGGCACTGACGGTCGCTGCAGGCCTGATAACGGACGTCGGCGATGACGTCGAGGCCACCGGCATGCGCGTCCAACGGCACGACGCCGGAAACAAGCAGGGCCGCCTGGTTCGCAAATGTTTCGGTGTCCAGATTGAAGTTCTGATCGAATCGCCGCTCGGGCGCGGGCTGATAAAGAACGGTTTTCTGAAGCGCGCCGGCCCGTAGCGCCGCGGTAGTAGGAATCGGGCCTCCCCTGGGCGTGGTCAGCGAATAGAGGTGCCACCCTGGCTCGATCGTTGCTGTTAGCTGAAGAGAGACCGGTTCACCGGGCCGCACGCGCTGAAGGTCGGAACTCAGGGACCATTGGACCGGGTCGAGTTGCTGCCCGAAGCAGGCCGACGCGCCGAGCGCTATTAAGGTGAAGAAAGTCCGGCGGACAGGAAGAGTTTTTGTGGCGGAGGCCCATCTCATACAACATATTTCGTTGGCAGGCGACCCGGAGTTACGGCACTTGCCGCGAGCGAGGCAATCCGGCAAGAAACTTCTCGACCACCTGCCAGTTGTCTTCGGCGGCGATGGGATGTCTGTCCCGTCTCGAGTCGAAGAGCCGTGGACGCCGCCACTCTGGCAGACGGATGCTTCGCAGCGAGGAGAAATACCAGGGCGGTCGAATAGCGGCTTCCCCACACTATCGAGCGAATGGAAAACCCTGGGAACGCGGCCATTCCAGCGCTGCCTCCAGATCCGGCAGCGCCGCAAGATAGTCAGCCTCTTTACCGAACTCCTTGCTGAGCTCGGCGACCGTCCGATTGGCTTGGCCCCACATACGGCCTCCGGAGCGCTGATCGATGGCGATTGAATGGTGACCCAAAGCGGCAAGCCGAGCGGCTATGGTTGCGTACTCGGCGTGGTTCGATCCGGCATGATGGAAGAGCAGGATGGCGGGCAACGAATTGTCGACAGCCGGATAATGCCAGGCGTAAACGCTCCCGCCGTCGAATGCACGCAAGACGATGGGCCTCGGCTCCGCAGCCGTGGCCCTCTCCGATAAAGCCCCGGCAAACACCCTTAACAACTGACGCCGAGTAAGCCCGGCATCACGAAACATTCTACTGGCCAGGCTTGCGTTTTGGCAGGGCGTCGATAATTTCCGCGGCCGTGGTTCTTCCGCCATGCTCTTTGACTACCTTGCTAAAGAAGACGACGCCCTTGCTATCGATCAGGAATGTTGACGGATACGCCGTTTCGTTCGGCGCGTCCCAGCGGAGGCCATACAGATTCGTGAAGTCGTAGCCGGGATCGAGCAATAACTCCATGTTTTCGGGAAGTTTCTTGTCAGCAAGGAATTCATTCGCTCGGGCTCCCAGATCCTGGGGAGGGCCGGGGTAAACCAGTCACGACGCGGGCTCCCGCGTCGGCAAAGCCCTGCGATTTCTGAATGAAATCCTGAACCTGACGGTTGCAGATAGGGGCACTGGTAGCCTGGGTAACCTCGAAGCACGACCAGCACGACGGGACCTTTCGACATCACCTCCGAAAGCCGCACGGTCTTGCCTTCCGGAGTTGACAGGGCAAATTCAGGAGCTTTCTCTCCGACAGCGGGCGGTGCCGCCATAGCGGGAATGGCCGCGGCCAGGGCCAACAGAAACATCAGAATACGCTTCATGGATGGATGGTACCTTTCTTTCGGCATCGCGCTACTGAGGGAATCGGCGTTGCACGTTACATATTCGGCGGCGAGAATGACAAAGTTACGGGCGGAATGATTTTTTTATTGAATGGATTCGATTGCGAGGCGGGCAGCAACGAACTCCTCCGCTTCCGCGATGGTGGCGTAGGGCGCCAGTGTGCAGTTCGGATGCGTGTTTCCGCTGATTAGAAGAGACACCTTTTTTCAAGTTCGCGGCGATAAAGCAGGATGACCTTTTTGTTCGTCGCACCCAACAGGTAGCCTGTCTCGAATCCCAGACCGAAAGAGGATCCGGACACTTCGGCAATGAAGATGTCGCAGAGTTCGAGCCATGCCATGTCACGCCGGTAAACGTCCTGGGCGCTTATCATCCGGTCGGCCTCCCAGGCGTTATCGCTCACCAGATGCCTTGTCAATACTTCATGCCCCAGATCCTCCAGCACACGAACAATGCCGCGGGCCGTTTCAATGGTTGACCGGTCGCCCGCAACAGTGAATCCGAAATATATTTTCATGCTCGTAAGGTATCAGCGCCGTCTCGCCTTACGCCGTAACTTTCCGATCGGATTGCGGCGAACTTATGAGTGAAGGGAATCATGTCAAAACTCAGCTTATTCACCGCTGCACTCGTTTTATCCGCAGGACCGTCTACTTGGGCCGCGTCCGAGAAAGAAACTGCTCGCGTCCCCGTGCTCTTGGAACTCTTTACGTCAGAGGGCTGCTCGAGCTGCCCTCCGGCCGACCGGTTGCTCCAATACCTCGATGCCAAGCAACCTGTGGCCGGTGCCGAACTGATCGTGCTGGGCGAGCACGTCGATTACTGGGACAGCTCCAGCTGGAGAGACCGCTTTTCCTCACCCCAGTACACCGCCCGTCAGCAGGAGTACACAAAGAAGTACCACCTCGACGGAGTCTACACTCCCCAACTGGTTGTTGACGGGCATTTCGGTCTTGTGGGAAGCGATGCGCGCGGGGCCACGTCTGCGATTCGGCAGGCAATTCGGGAGCCGAAGATTCCGATTGCGGTCTCAAATGTAACGCGTGACGGAGATCGGGTCACGGCCCATATCGACTTGCCTGAAGCAGGCAAGGACTTCAAAGGCGTGCGAGGTACGTTGTTTGTCGCGATAGCCGACAACAGAGCCGAGTCCCACCCAGGGGGCGGGGAGAATGCGGGGGCATCCCTCGCTCACGTGGCTGTGATGCGGGTCCTGAGGCAGGTGGGTCCGGTCGATCTCGATACCGCCTCGGCCAAAGACGTGACTCTTACGATTCAGCCGGGCGCGGGCGTGACGGGATTACGCTTCGTTGCGTTCGTTCAGGACACGAAGTCGGGGCACGTGCTCGGCGTCGCGGCACAAAAGCTTTAAGACGCAGCTACAACGCACAAGGAGCGCACTCATGAAAGCAATTCGAACCATCCTGTTATTTTTGGCCGCTTCGACGGCAAGCCTCGCCCAGGAAAATACGGCGCCTAAGAACGAGCTGGCCTTTGGGCTGGGCGGTCTGCCCTCCGTTACCCGAAGCGATTCGCCGAACCTGTCTCTCGGGCCCGGGCTCGCACTGCAAGTCAATTACGCGAGGCGAGTCTTCGACGGAGAAAAGGTCGCCCTTTACGGGGAGATTAACTTTCTCGCCAGTCCGCTTCGCGACGTGTCTTCAAGCGTTACGTCAGCAACTGCCAATGTCGCCAGTCTCTACGTAACGCCTGGCATCCGCCTTAAGGTCCTGCCACGATCGAGAGTATCTCCCTGGGTCGCTGTCGGAGGAGGATACGGAGAATACGAACACAGCACGACGCAACTTAACGGAAGTCCGAATTCCGCTTCCCGAGAACTGTCCCGTGGCGTCTTCGACTTTGGCGCGGGGGTTGACGTGAAGGTATGGCGATGGGTCGCATTGCGCGGCGAGGCGCGGGATTTCTTTTCCGGTGCGCCGGCATACAACGTCCCAACGATCGCCGGGGGCCAGAACAACGTGGTTGCCCTTGGCGCAATCGTGCTGCGATGGCACTGAATCGGCCTTCACAGGATTTCCATTACCTCGGCGATTGCCTTGTTGGCGATCGCCGGGACGGTGGCATCGCGAGAAGGTAGGCCTACCGGAACAGAAGGAACGGACGCTCGTTCTTCGGCCGCTTGAGAATGCTTGAAAGAAATCCCATGGCGCTCGGCGTATGAGTCAGCGTCGCCAGGCCGCTCATATGAAGGACCGCCAGTAAAAACCCGGCGGCGATACCGACAGACTCCTGCACATAGTAGTGCCTGGTTTTCACTTCTCCTGCGGCTGTCTCGGCAAGGCCGAAATCGATCCGGAAGACGACAAATCAGGTACGGAGCTGTCTCGAGGAATTCCTTAAGCCAGTCCGTACCAGAGGCGCCGCGCCTCCAGCCACTCCGCGGGCATTCGGTGCTCGTAACTCTGACGCTCTTCGGCCTCCGCAGCATCTCGGATCCTTCGCTTGATTTTCGGATCTCAGACGACGACAAACTTCCATGGCTGCTGACTCGCTCCGCTCGGCGCGAGCAACGCACAACGGATCGCATTCTCGATCAGTTCGAACGGCAGGGCCTCAGCTGAGAAGAGGCGAACTGCTCACCGCGCGGCCATCAGGTTCAGAAACCAGCGCGTGTTCCTCAGTTGATCTTCCGGCGGCACGCGTAAGAAATCCAGGGGGACGTGCTGATAGGTTTTCATTGGGTTGGTTGAAGTTGTCAATCGGATAGACCGACGATACTTTGCCGCTTACGATTTACTTCGAGCCGCGTTACATCCGGCCGGGAATAATGACCGGAGGGATCGAAGTTCTGCCGCTCCTCAAGAACTCTCCGGTGATCGACCGAGGCCACGAACAGTTTCTCCACCGGATCGCAGGGCGCGACGAGCCATTCTCCGTCCGGACCTGCAACGCAGGATCCGCCATTGGCGAGCAGATCAGGGCTTGCCGCCGCCACCAGATCGCGCCAGGCCGAAGATGCGGTTGAGGCCGAGGCGATGTCTTCCCTCCGCATCAGACCGGACACGGAAACGACGTACGACCTGGACTCCAGCGCGATGAACCGCGTGATGTCGCAAGTGTTGCGAATGCTGCCGGGCCAGACGGCGATATGCAGATCCTCGCCTTGAGCGTAAAGCGACGCGCGGGGCAAAGGCATCCAGTTCTCCCAGCAATTCAGCCCGCCCACATGAAATGGTCCCAGCCGATGAGTCCGGAGCCCGTTGCCGTCGCCCGCGGACCACACCAGGCGCTCTTCATAGGTAGGCATCAGCTTGCGGTGTACCGATCCGATGTTGCCGGTTCTGTCTATGAATATGAGAGAGCAATAGAGGCTGTGCCCACCGCGGCCCGCTCAACACATCCCAGAAACACGGCGATGCGGTGTTCAGCCGCCGTTTTGCGCAGGTGGTCGAGGTGGCCGGCCTCTGGTTGTATCGCCTGCGCCGCATATTCCGCGAAGATGGTTTTTTGCAGAGTGGAGTTGAATCGGGCCCCGTCAGTGAGTTCCAGCCAAAACGGATAACCGGGAACCAGAGCTTCACCGAAAGCGACGAGATCACAACCTTCGCCGGCTGCCCGTTCAACGTATGAGTTCACCTTTTCGAGGGTGGCCGCGCGATTCAACCAGATGGGAGCAACCTGTGCAAGGCCTACGGTTAGAAGATTTGGGTCTCGGGGTTCGATTGGCATTGACGAATGGCCTATCTTATAACTCACGTCGTGTCTCTTATACTCCAGGTTGCCGTTGCACAAGGACCGGCTCCCGACGGAATCCGGGTTGCGGCAGAGAATTTCGCATCACCTTGCCGGGCCCGTAAGGCGATTGACAGAGTTGCTCAGCGTCTTTATGGCAACGGGAGAACCAAGCGTCCACGATATCTTGCCGCCAGGCAACCGGCTTAAGGGGGCCCGGCGATCTGCAAACTCGCCACTTCGCGACTAATCGGGGCACTCACCGGGCCGCGCGTGGGTAGCGTCAATCGGCGAGATGCCGACTATACGGGAGTTGGGCCAGACTTACCCCGTACTTGCCCGCAGACAAGCTTTGTCGGAGTAGCGTGATCCGCCCGAAGTCAAATATAGATGGTAGACCCAGGGACAGGAGTGCGTTGCGGCGCGATATCCTCCAATTCCCGGCGGAGGGCGTTTAGATCAGAGGACTCGAGTATCGCTGACAAGAACATTTTCTGGAAACGGATGAAGGGACGAAGCAGATGCTTTGCCGGTAGGTGCCGTGCTGCGCAGAAGCAACAAGAAGCCCGTGCACGGACAAAGGAACTGCCTGTTTAAAGTCCTGCATACCAATCGTATCCCTCATTCGCCCAATAGTCTTCCGGACGGTCGTTGCCATACGTGATCGTGCCGATCCGCTTGATGTTCTTGACTCCGTACTTCACGGGAACCACCAGGCGCAGCGGAGCCCCGTGTTCGCTGGTGAGGCCGGCGCCGTTCATTTCATAACAAAGAAGCGTCTGGGGATGCATGGCGCTGGCGGAATCGAGACCCACGAAATATTCGCGATCGGGCGTTTGCATGGCGACATACCTGGCATCGCGAAACCGGGATGCGTATGTTTTGGTGAAATCCTCGAAACGCGCGCCAGCCCAGTGGACTACCGAAGTCCACCCTTCGATGCAGTTGAGCTCCGTGGTTTGCTCGACACGGGGAAGCGCGCGGATCTGGTCCATCGTCACCTGCAGAGCGGACATTCCGTCGAAACCCTGGACGTAGAGGAGCCATCGGCCTGGATCGAAGTTCGGGCCAAGACCGACGTCTCCATTCTTACGAAGGGCCGCCACCTGTGCGGGACCAAATTCCGGCGACCGGTGGCTGTCCCTGAAATACGATTCGGCGAGAGCCTGGTTGCCGCTGAGCACGCGCCGCAAGGGCCATTCTACGTCGCCTTCCTTCGGTTGCGAGCGCAGCCAGGACCAGCCGCCGATACCGAACGCTGCGCCCGCGCCCATCGTGAGAAAAGCACGCCGCGTTCGCCGCGTTGCCTCGCGTTCCGCGTTGGCGGGGTTATTCATGGTGCACCTCCGTGTCCCGGACCAGCGAAAAACCGGCCACCATCGAGCGGAAGTTATCCCATCCCGCACGAATCACCTGCGCGATGTGAACCGCAAAGAAACCGACAAAACCGGACATCAGAAGGAAGTGTTCCCAGCGCGCCATCGGGTAGCCGCCGAGCAATCGGGTGAGCCACGATAACTGCGCCGGCTTGTAGATGACGAAGCCGGTGATCACGCTTCCGATCGCCATCACGATGACGCCTGTGTAGGCGATGCGCTGCGCCCCGTTGTAAAGCCCCTGCGGCGGAGCTTCCTTGCGGAGATGCAGGTCGTGAAGCGTCACCAGGACGGCATCGCAAAGGCAGTGACGATCGGGCAGGACCTTGCGCCACTCTCCCGACAGCGCAAGGTAGAGAACGTAAGCCACTCCATTCGCAACGAACAGCCACATGAAGAAGAAGTGGAGCGCCATCCCCTCGGAGAGGCGTTGGGGAATGGCCAGGGCGTTGTAGAGCCAATCGGGGAAAAAGTGGAACACGGTGATCCGGCCCAGGCCCACCCGGTAAACGTCGTTCGCCCAGTAGATCAGCAGGCCGCTCCAGATCATCAGGGAGAGCATCGGAAAACTGATCCAATGAAACCAGCGGATTGCGAGGGGATGCTTTTCTTCCATGTGTGCCATAAGTCAGTCACGCAGGCTATTTCTTCATCTTGTCCATGGCTGCCTTGTCCATGGCGGCCTTGTCCATCTTGTCGAGGTGCTTGCTCGTGGCCATCTTTTCGTACATGCTGGCTTTGTCGTCGACCGACATTTTGTCCGTCATGTCCATGCGGTCCGAGGCGCTCATTTTGCTCATGTCGTGGCCGGCCATTTTGGTGGCCGTCATCTTGTCGGCGTCGGACATTTTGTCGAACATGGCGGCCTTTTCTTCTTTCGACATTTTGTCGAGCGCCATCATCTTGTCCTTGCCAGTCATGTGGGACATCTTCATTTTGGAGTTGTCGCCGGACTGGGCCATCGCGGGGGCGATTGCAAGACCGAGTGTGATTCCGGCCAACGCTAAAACTGTGTAGATTGTTTTTCGCATATCATTTTTCCTTTATTTGAGTTAGTGGGAAGATCCCTTGCAAAATCAGGTTCGAGGCACACGCGGGGAAAAGTTACGGCGGGGCGAAGAAACTCCGGCAATGTGCCAAACTGGTTTTCTGTTGTCACTCACGCAAAACGGAGCTTCCACGCTCTGACCGTAACTTTCGGCGGCATGCGAACGAACCAATCGATGAGGCCTGGTCCGGCTGCATGAGAACCTGTGGCTGAAGCTGAAGATCTGATGCTGGGGTATCAGCGAGGGGATTCCGCAGCGACCACGGCATTGATCCGCCAGGTGAGTCCTCTGCTGCTGAGATTCTTTACGAGCCAGACCGGGAGCCGTGCCGAAGCCGACGACCTGCTTCAGGACGCGTGGCTGCAGATTCACAAAGCGCGCCACACGCACCGGCCCGGCGAGCCTCTGCTTCCGTGGATTTATGCGATCGCGCGGCACGTCAGAGTAGACGGCTACCGCCGCTCATACCGAATTCGTTCGCGGGAGCAGATCATGTCCCCGCTTCCAGAGCCCCCGGCAGTTGCTGCAACGCCTCCTCCCGCTGTCGACTTCGATGCGCTGGTGGCGGTTCTTCCAGAGAGCCAGCGCGAGGTGGTGAGCATGCTAAAGGTGAGCGGGATGAGTCTGGAGGAAGTGGCGCGCGCCACCGCTTGCAGCGTGGGCTCCGTCAAGCTGAAGGCGCATCGCGCTTATGAGAAATTGCGGTCCGTATTGAGGAGTGGCGACGATGTCGTGTGACGATCTGGACAGGCTTCGAGCCGAGTCTGCGCAGGCCGGCTCCTCCGCCTGGCCCGAGGAAGCCCGGCGGCACCTGGAATCGTGCGCACGCTGCGCGCGGCTGCAGGCGTTACTGGACGACCCATTGCCACTGGATTATCCTGACGCGCTGCAGGGCCGCATCGAGGCGGCGATTCTGCCCAGTCTGCGCCCCGTCTCTCCGCTGCCCGGCGTGTGGCGCGTTGCTGCGATGCTCCTGCTCGGTGCGTTCCTTGTGATCGCAGCCGCGAACTGGCGGCTGGGAGTGGAGGGCTGGGATGCCCGCAGCCGCCTGCAATTCGCCGCCGATTGCAGCCTTTTGGCTATCTCCGGCGTAGCTCTCTCAAACCTGCTCGCCCGGCAGATGATGCCGGGTTCCGGTTACAGAACAGCTGTCTGGGTCTGGGTGGCGATTCCTCTGATCGCTCTGCCTTCAGCTGTTGCTTCGCTGTACGGCGATATATGGAAACCGGACTATGTAACTTTGGCGATGAACTGTCTGAAAATCGGCATCGCCTGCGCAGCCTGTTCCGCCCCGCTGTTCTGGTTGGCTTTGCGCAGGGGCTTTTCGCTGCATCCGATTGCACAGGGCGCCGCGGCGGGACTGCTGGCCGGGCTTGCCGGCGTCACGGTGCTGGAGATCTATTGCCCTTATCTGGACCGCTTTCACATTTTCGTTTCCCATATCGGTGCTGCGGTCGTAGCCGCAATGGCAGGCGCGGCGTTGGGCTGGGCCGTAGACAAACCACGGCGTCAACCGCGTAACTTCTTCGGCAGCTGATCCGAACTGGAATTGTGAAAGGACTTCTTTAATGAAACGCTGGCTATATGTTTTTACTACTCTGGCGGTGAACCTGATGAGCGGCGCATTTGCCCCCTCGCTGAAAGCCATCGAGCCCGATATGAAAAAGACCGGTGCCAATTCGATTGTGCTGGCGGGTGGCTGTTTCTGGGGGATGCAGGGCATCTTCGAACACGCAAAAGGCGTGACGAGCACGGTGGTGGGCTACGCCGGCGGCACGAAGGAAACGGCCCACTACGATATGGTCTCCGAGCGGAATACCGGGCATGCCGAAGCCATCAGAATTACCTGGGATCCCGCAAAGATCACCTACGGTGAGCTGCTGAAGGTCTACTTTCTCGCGGCGCACGACCCGACGACGCTGAACCGTCAGCATTACGACGAGGGGCCGGAATACCGATCCGCGATCTTCTATACCAACGACGAGCAGAAGAATGAGGCCGAGGCTTACATCAAAGAGCTGGACGCCGCCCACACATTCAAGCACCCAATCGTGACACAGGTCGTGCCATTGCGCGCGGCTTTCTTTCCGGCCGAAGCCGAGCATCAGCATTTCCTCGATCGCAACCCGAACCAGGGTTACATCGCGAGCGTCGATATCCCACTGCTGAAGGAGTTCATGACCAAGTTTCCGGAGCTTTACAGAAAGGAGATCAAATGAACAATCTGAGCAAGCCAATGCCGCGT
The DNA here is from genome assembly GCA_963764845.1 of Terriglobia bacterium. Taxonomy (GTDB): domain Bacteria; phylum Acidobacteriota; class Terriglobia; order Bryobacterales; family Bryobacteraceae; genus BOG-234. Next base: position 1,521,396 of record CAVXUE010000006.1, read on the forward strand.
CGCGGATTCCTGATAAGCCTCGCGTGCGCAGCGGGAACCGGTGCGCTTCTCGCGGCAGTGGATAAGACTGTCAAAGGCGGCAGGGTTCGCATCGCCGAATTCGACGCTGGCGGCGGCAAGACGGCTGTGACGGAAGTGGACAGGATCGTGAAAACGGATGCGGAGTGGAAGAAACAGCTGGATCCCGAACAATTTGAAGTCACTCGGCGAGAGGGCACGGAGCGCGCGGGGTCGGGCAAGTACGCCTACAACCACGCGGACGGATTGTATCGCTGCATCTGCTGCAACACGGCGCTATTCGATGCGAAGACAAAGTTTGAATCCGGCACCGGCTGGCCGAGCTTTTATCAGCCGCTGGCAAAAGAGAACGTGGTCGAGACTACTGACCGAAGCTTCGGCGAGGTGCGTACGAAGGTGAGCTGCGCGCGCTGCGATGGGCATCTGGGGCACGTGTTCGACGATGGTCCGAGGCCGACCGGGTTGCGGTACTGCATGAACTCGGCATCGCTGAATTTCACGCGGCGTGGCGCGTAACTTCCGCGCCGCCACTCTTTTTCATTGCCTGTATTCACTCGTCGACCGGAGCGCTACGGCCAGCTCTTTCATTCGGATTCCCACACGCAGGTGATAGGAGTCGACGGGATTGCGGGCAGGGACACCCGGCAGGTTGAGAACGCCATCCGGCGATCCGCCAATGCGGATAAACGTCGGGTTGGGATTTCGCCCGTGTTCCGGAACAGCAAGGAGCAGCCGGCTGTGCATATCCATGTGGAGCCTCGGGCGAGTCCGCTGGCAAAACCCCGCGCAAGTATGTTAGCTTTGGCCGAAAACGCCCTAGTCTCCCATGTTCGCAGCGGCGAAAACAACGGACGCAAACTGGGCCACGTCGCGGTCGTGCGACGCCTGACGGTGCTGGTGGGCACTCTGGACTTGGCCGGCGCCTTGAGCAGATATCCCGATTACCGGGAACTGGCGCAGTGGAATGGCAAGCGAATCATTGCCATTGTCCAGGATCGGCAAAGCGGCCGCATTCACGTTGCTACCTCCGGCTTCCTCCTCCAATTAGTGAACAAGGTAATGGTATGTCGCACGGAAGTAGAATAAACCGTATGCCCGTGGGCGACGAGATCCCCGAAGACCTGGCTGAAAAAGCCACCATCATGCGCGAATTCCGCACGCTGCGCGCGGCGGGCAAAGCCGTCCCGCCCGAATTGTACGCCAAACATCTTCAGGCCACCAACGATCACTACAAGACAGGCCCGGAGCCGGGTGAGCGAGTCCCTGATTTCACCCTCCCCGATCAGCACGGCAACCCACGCTCGCTCGCCGATCTCACCGGCCCGCACGGCCTCTTTCTGGTTTTTCACCGTAGCGCGAACTGGTGACAATACTGCCGCTCCCAACTGGTCGAGTTGGAACACTCCCGGCATCTCCTGGAACATCAGGGCATTCGCCTGGCGGCGATTAGCTACGACTCTCTCGAAACGCTTGCGGGGTTTACGGAAAAGTACGGTATAGGCTTCCCGCTGCTTTCCGATTCCGGCAGCGCCGTCATCCGGGCTTTCGGAATTTTCAATACGAATATGGCGTCCGATTTGAGAGCCTATGGGGTGCCGCACCCGGTTGAATATCTTCTCACGCCTCGGGGCCTGGTAGCGCGGAAATACTTTGTCCCGAATTACCAGCACCGCGTAACGGGCTCAGCTGTAGCGCTTCGCGAATTCGGAACGGCCGACGCCGGAGCGGGATTGGTATCTATAAAGAGCGGCATGCTGCGAGTGCAAATCGGCCTCGCAAGCGGATCTGCGTATGCCGGACAGGAACTCGCCTTGTTTGCGAAATTTGTCCTTGAGCCCGGCTGGCACATTTACGGCTCGCCTTTGCCGGATGGCTACACCGCAACTTCCGTCGTCTTGGACGATCCCAAAGTCATCCGTCAATCGTTCCAGCTTCCTCAGGCGACTCCCGTTCAAATCGCTTCGATGCAGGAAGTGCTGCCCGTCTATAGCGCCTCGTTCGAGGGGGTGGGTTCGCTGCTGCTGAAATTTCCGCTCGAACATGGACCAACGACGCTCTCCGGGCAGCTTCGTTTTCAGCAATGCGGCGACGGCATCTGCGAGCCTCCCGAAACGTTGCAGTTCGAACTGCCGTTGAACATTGAGAAGTTCCTGACAGCTGGACTTCCCGGCTGAATCTCAGGAGTTTGCTAATCGTTTTGCGAGAGAGTCGCTTCAACGCGCGCCAGGCCCGCAATTGAATCGTGGTGAGGGGATGCGGCCTCCACGATGACAGCCAATCATCTGCGGCCTTGAGCTCGCGAGTTCTGAAAGCTTTTGACAATTAGCTTCTGCGGACGAGAGAAGCGGGACCTCCTTCGAAGCTCCGTAGACCCTTCGCAGGGAGAGCGCACTATCAAATGATGGTAGGTAGCTTCGTTGCCGCCACCATTCGATCGATTGCGAAGGGCTTTAACAGGTCGATGAGCGAGGCCGTTTGCCTTTTTGCGCAGAGTCACGCGCCGATGGAAGGGATAGCAAGGTCGGGGTACTCCGCGGGCGGGCAGGGCCAAGGAACCTGTTGGTGTCAGAGGTTCAGGAACCGGCCGGGCGTCTGCTGAATAACTCCGCCATAAGCGGTAGTCCCGCCGCAAGTAACGTCGCGCAGATTGCCGGGCGTATTGGACGTCCGGCGGTGATCACGCTTACGAGTTCGAGGAGCAGCGACGTATCGATAACACAGCTAAGGGCCACAAGCCCCGCCAACAGGCACCGGGCGGATCGGCCCGGGTTTCTGCGAAGGACGTAGCCTGCGCCTGAGATTTTGTTCATTGCGACTGCGTCTTCAACTCTCTGTTTGCTAGTTCGCAGTCGAGTTCCGGGGAGTTACGCCAGACTGAGCTAAACGAAAGAGTACGGGCGTTTCACGAAGCCTGAGGATTGCCGGACGGCGACTCAAGAATCAGTTCTGTAGTCATGGCGATCGCTGCTTTCAGACTTCGAAACACCGGGCACTTATCGGCGAAAAAACCATGCACACGGCGGGCGGTTTCCCAGTGCGCCTCAGGTGCTCGGAGCTTCAGCCGCACGTGAATTCGCCGAATGACGAGGACATTGTCTTCGAGCTCTATCTCACCCACCGCTTCTGAGACAAGCCTTTCGTTCGATGCATCGATTTGACGCGCCTCCAGCGCGCCTCCAAAGCTTCCGGTGAGTCAACCGGCAGCCGCGGCAACAATGTAGTCGAGGGTTGTAGCGTGAGGTTCGAGTACTGCTGGCGGCACCTTGTAGTGTTCGGCGACCGCTCCATGGACACCGAAGATCACGGGCGTCGTCTCCGCGGGGAGATACGCCCGGCGCAGGGGTCCTTTCACTCGCTCGATTCTGACTTCGGAACGGTAGACTACTGCCTCCATCGAACCACCCCCACGCGAACCGGCGGCCTTCCGTTCGAACGCCGCCCCAGATAGTCTATAGCCACCAGCTCTACCATGCGGATATGCTTCCGATCCTGAAGCGGCGTCAGGATGTAACTGCAATGTGGGCGGGGTTACGGCGCCTGTCGCCAGACCGGAACTGGCAGTAAAGCGGAGAGAGGAGTTCCAGATTCAGAACCACCAGACGTACCCGCCGCTCGACCAGGAGCCGGCAGCGGGTACGAATACAGGCTCAATTCAGCCGCTGAACGATTGGGCAATTGATGGAGAAGCCGGCGCTCCCGAACGGCGCCCCGCCCGGCCCCGTAATGAAGCCGTTCTGAGCGAGGGTCAGAATCTGGAACTCCTCACGCACCTGGCCTCGGTATCCGTTGTTAATTGCATTCTGGGTCCATGTGAACAGATTGGCGTCCCACGCAGGCGAGTAATCCAGAGCAATTGTCGGTATTCCCCCCAGGACGTTGTTAGGCCGAAAACCATCCGCAAGGTCCGCTGACAGCCCCTGCCGGAGCGGATTAGCGCATCCTTCCGGACCGTTGGTGGCGATGAAGATCCGTTCGACCGGACTGGAGAAGCTGTCATCCCTTCCGAGCGGAAGATTAGCCATCAGGGGCGCAAAAGTATTGTGCTCGATCGCGGCTGCCAGCGGTATGCTGGCGTCCATCGAGATGTACCATACGGGCCTGCCAAAGCTGAACCCGTTGATCAGATTCAACGTTACCGTCATGTTGATCGGATCGATGGCAATCACCTGATCGTGAACCAGCGAATAGTCTACGTTGCCGTTCGGAAAATTGATCTGGCCGGAGCTAACGTTGAATGCCACAATGGGCGCATTGTAGATAACGCCTCCGGCATTCACGACCTGAACAAGGGGGCTGTAATTGCTGTCGCCAACCGATCCCGGCTGATAGGCCGTGGGTGGGAATTCCTGGCCCACAGGACCTGCGGAAATGCTCCGGACCGGAGAGAAATCGACCGTTCCTCTATTGAAGACAAGGTCGTTGTTCTCATCGAAGTTCGCGGTCCGCACGGCATTCGCCGCAAATGTCAGCTTCGCGGAAAAGTTGAGCCCGAGTTCGCCTGCCACGTTAGAGTCATCGACGTCAGTCAGAATGTACCAGACGTTCTTTCCATCCAGCATGTGTCCCTGGTACAGCGGAATCGTGATGGTGCCATGGATCGCATCGACGTGGCCGGTATTCAGCAACTGCACCGGGCCCACCAGGCTTGGATTGACAGTCGACGGCGACGGTCCAAAGTACGAAAGACCCACTGACGTGCCCACTGAGGGCGGCGCCGGGAATAGGTCACACCCCGGTCCACCACCTCTTGCCGCCCCTCCGGGCCCCTGCGCACTGTTGGGGTTACTGGTTGAAGTTGCCTGGGCAATGTGGGCGTTGCGGATGTCGATCTTTCCGTTGAACAGCCTGCGGGGCGTGCGGAGCCCGGGCGTAGTCTGCGCCGAGACGGTACCACCCAGCGTGACGGCGATGGCGGAAGCGATGAGGGCGCGCGAGATTACGCGCGCTTTAAAAGCATTGAAATTCAATTCAGATTCTCCTCGATTGGATTGTTTGGGTTCCAGCCTTGCAGGCGATGCGCGCGGAGACAGGCACCCATCGAGACGTTCGCCAAAGTCGCCGCAAGAGTTACTGTCGGCCTGAAGCGCCTGGTGTTGGTTCAGACAATTCGCGACTGGGCACCGGTCACTTGACCGCAAAAAAGAAGCGATCCGCTTCCCCATGAGAGGATCGGGCCGCCGTTCGATTCCATCGTGTGTCGCCCTCAGAATGAGAGCGTGAGTGAGAACCGCACATGGCGTTCCGTAACCGGCGACGCGACTGGAATCTGCCCGAAAGGGCCGCTTCCGCCATGCAGCGCGGAATCGCCAGGGCTGACGTCGCGAGCGCTCGGTAAAGTCAAGTGACCCAGCTTGAATGCTTGGCCGCGGAACTGGACGGCAAACCGCTCAGTAAGCCTGAAGTTCTAAAGCAGCGAGAAATCCAAGGGCTTTGTCGGCGGGCCGGTAATCGTCTGCAGCCCCACCTTACCGCCGGTGGCGAATAAGCCTCAACGAAGTCGATCGTGCTGAAATATTCATTCGGAGTTCGCCCGCTCGGAGGCGTTGTATCGCCGTTATAACCCGCAACATAATCGGGCAGTCAGCTGTTCCGGACTCTTTCGCGGGCCGTGTCCGCGAGCGTGAGCGGCTGGCCGGTGCGCAACATGAGAATCCCGTTGGCCTGCCACGCGCCGACCACCATGTCCAGAGCATGGCACATGCGCCGCCGAACTGCTTGCCTCTGCCCGCGGAACATCAATAACTGCCTGCCTGAGGAGTCACAGGCGATCGGCGCGTCAAACCTGGCACGAGGGGCGGCAACCGCAAAAAGGCGCAATGGACCACGGCGGTGCCATTTCCTGCCCCCGAGGATATAACCTGTCACGGCCGCGTTACATTTTGAACGATTGGTGCGAACTAAACATCAGAATGATTCGGTTCTTGTGAAAGGAACAACTACGTGACCTGCGAGGAGACAGTTTCGGAGATAGGTCTGGGGTCCCGAAACGCGGCCCTGAATCCCGAGGTCCTTGCGCACGTCGCCGCGTGCGAACGCTGTTTGCGGCTGCTACGGACATTCGAAGGCGGGCCGGGTACCACTCCGCCAGAGCCAGGTCGGTGGGAACGAATCCAGGCGGCGATCCTCCGAGATCTCAAACCTGTTCGGCCTCTGGCTCGGCCCGTTATCTACGTCCTGACCTTCGCTATGATTTTCCTGGCCGTCCTGGCGGCGGCCTTGACGATGCCGGGAAGCGCAGGCGGATGGAACGTACTCACGATGGGACAGAGGGTATTTGTGTTCTCGGTCCTGGCTGGCTGCGGCGGCCTCCTGACCATCTCTCTCGTCCGGCAGATGGCACCAGGCAGCAGAGATCCGATACCTCCCGCCGCTCTGCTTGCCGGGATTCCGGCGGTCCTGGCGCTCGTGATCGCTCTGATGTTCCGGCCGCGAAATGAATCTGAATTCCTTGCGAATGGCGCCATATGCTTCAGGGCAGGCTTGTCGTATTCGATCCTCGCGGCGCTGGCCCTCTGGATACCGCTGCGTCGCGGGGCTATGCTCCGCCCATGGTTAACAGGAGCGGTTGTGGGTGGGTTCGCCGGACTCGTTGGCCTTAGCATCCTCGAGATAAACTGTTCAGACCTGAATTTCAATCACATCCTGGTCTGGCATGGCGGGGTTGTTGTAGCAAGCTCACTGAGTGGGGCTGCACTATGCGGATTTTTCGCCTATATCGACAACCGGATCAACCGCACGATTGTTTGAACCTCCTGTATTCCACTCATCCGATCAGTCGCGCGATCACCTCTATCAGGACGGGGCCTCGACCACAGGCTCCACGAGCCCAACCGTTTCAAGCAGCTCCGTCGGCGTAGGCTTCGCGAAGGTCGGCTTCATCTGCAATCTATAAACGCCGCCAGGCGACGTTTATCCGTATTTCCAAAGCGCGAAGGGTGGTCAGTAAACGCTTTTGCTGTCAGATCGCAAAGGCGTTGCTCGGTTCGACATCAATCTAAGCTTGCGGAAAAGCTGGATCAGGGCCGAACTGCTCCAGGCGTGACAGCACAGCCGTATCAAAATGCCGGACCGTCAACGCGGTCCGGCATTTTCGTCGTGAGCGTGACTTCCGGTAGGTCAGTAAGCTCGGGGTGCTGTTCAAGCCGGGGAAACACAATGGTTGTCTTGCACGAATTGCACCCACAGCTTGCAGGCCGAGCGACGTAACTTTCTCTCGCGAGTTGCGAAACACATGGTGGGAGACGAGCAAGCTTATGACGCAACCAGTTTTATCGGGATATCGAGACCTTCTTCACACAAAACTCAGGGAGTTAAGAAGTCCTCGGCAGGCTCTGGATGGCATCAGCGTTTTAAGAAGCGCTGATAGCCTTGAGGAGGCTCAATACAGATTCGACCGGGATCTCGCGATTGCAAGTCTGAATCGCGACTCCAGCATCGAGCGCGCGATTGCAATGGGGCTTCGCCGAATTGAGCAGGGGACTTTCGGCATATGCACGAATTGCGGCGGGGACATTAACCGCCGTCGTCTGGATGCCGTTCCATGGACACCACTTTGTATCGAATGCCAGCAATCCGGCGAGGCCGGAGCACTTCAAATTGCAAACAACCGGTTCCCCGACGCGGCGTGACATGTTGCGTGCTTCAGCACGAATCGATCTTCGCACCGTAACTCCGCAGTCCGCGTTGCCGAGGACGACCTTCAGTAGAGATTGGAAACCCACCCATTGAAATGTTCTATTCCGTCTCCCATCTGTCGAGGATCCATGATGGGGAAAACGGACAGTCGAAACGCTACGGGGCGACATGGATTCGCCGTTGGGAAGGGTGATCGCGAATCGGCGGCAAAGCCACGGACGCGACAACGCTCAGCGACATCTGTCAGCAGATGGCGATAAAGCCCGGCCACGGTGATATCTATCCGGTCTTTGAAGCAACTCAGAACGCACCGCGGCGGGAACACGGTCGTCTTCGGCAAATACGGGCGCTGGCTGCAATCCCTGCAAGCATCGCGGGATTGAACCGCCGGGAATAACCAGTGCTGGAAACGTCTTGCACGATCAGAGAAGAAATGTTGCCTGGCCGCGTAACTTCCGCCGTGACGGCGGCGAATAACCAAAGGATGCAATCAGCTCTCTTGGAGAGAAGCACCCAAGCTCAGCCGCTGAATGACCCCAACTACTGGATGGAGCGCTATCAGCAGGCTGATCCGGAAGCCCCCGGTGCCTTGATTAATGCCCTCAGCCCGGCTCTCCTGCGCTTCTTCCGCAGCCAATCCGGCAGCCGAGAGCAAGCCGACGACTTGCTCCAGGAAACGTGGATGCGCATTCATAGGGTGAGGCACACCTACCGGCCAGGTGAGCCGGTTCTTCCATGGATATATGCCATCGCCCGGCGCGTTCGGGTGGACGGCTATCGGAAAACCCGCCGGGTGACAGCGCACGAAACCGCGATGGAGGTGCTGCCGGAGGCCCCCAGGATCGTTGAGCGCAGAACATCGCCATTCGATTTTGAAACGCTGATTGCGGCTCTGCCCGAAGCACAAAGAGAAGTGATCATAATGCTGAAAGTTGGAGGGTTAACCCTTGAGGAGGCGGCCCGTGCGACATCGTCCACTGTGGGCGCTGTGAAACAGAAAGCGCATCGCGCTTACGAGAAACTCCGGACGATATTGGAGTTCCGTGCTAAAGATGCCTCTGGAGGCGAACTATGAACTGTCGTGACCTGGATCGAATAATGATCGAGGGGGATAAGGGTTCAAGCTCGGTCTTCCCGCCGGAAGGCGAAGAGCACCTGCTGGCTTGTTCCCGCTGCAAAGAAGTTGTGGGAACACTCGGGGTGCCCTATGGTGAAGACATCGTGATGTCGCCGGCACTGACTCGGCTTGCGCGCGGACTGGCCGCGGACATCTCGCCCACGCAGCCAATGGCGCCCGCGGGCTTTTATTTGACGGCCTTCCTCGGGATATTCGCATCGGTCGTGTCTTTCGGTATCTTTCGTGAGGGCACTCGCGCTCTTACGGCGATGAATCTGGTTCAGATCCTGTCGATCCTGGGCGCGCTGGGCGCCTGTGCGTTTTTGCTGGCGTCGTCGCTTGTGGCGCAGATGGCCCCCGCCAGCCTCCACCGATTCCGGCCGGAGTTCTTGCCCGCGACTGTGATCGTGATGCTTTCGGTCGTGGCTGGTGTCTTATTCCAATTCAGGGATGCGACGAGGTTCTGGGTGCGGGGCTGGGCTTGTCTCAGGATGGGCTTTCCGTTTGCCTTGCTTGCAGCGGGGCCGCTTTGGGTGGTCTTGCGCAGAGGGGCAATCCTCTCGCCACGGGCTGCCGGTGCCGCCGTTGGGCTGCTGGCCGGACTGGCCGGAACGAGCATACTTGAGATTCACTGCCCGAACCTGGATCTCTCCCACATCCTTGTTTGGCACGTCGGAGTGTCTGTCCTCGGCTCGCTGTGCGGCCTCGGGGCCGGAGTTGTGGCCGAATCTCTGGCCAGTTCCTCGGCCGCACTGCCTGGGTTTAAGTCGTGAAACCTCTCTAATTCAGGCTAGGCGGTGCGCCCCGCTCGGATCCACTCTTCAGAGGATCTGCGCAGCGCGCCTGAGTACGGCCGGGTCGCCTAGCGTTCCCGCAAGCATGGCGGCGCAGTGAGTGGGGCTTTAGGAGCCCAATCGCCAAATCTTCCCACTATCGGCTCTTTCCCCATGCACGGAACTGTACCTTCTTCCACTTCACTTGCTCCGTTATCAGAACAGCGGCGATCCCGCGCAAGGACGGGTTGTGCTTCTCCAACTCGGAGCTGAGCGTGCCGAAGGGGCAGCCATGACGCGCGATCTCGTCGCTGTCCCGCGAAATCACCTTGAGAAAGCGGGCGATCTGTTTCTGCTTCTCCTGCATCACATTCGTAGCTCATGGCCTTGTGCCTACTGGCGTTGGCCTTGATCTTCGTTCCATCGATTGCCACCCGCCCCAATTTCATTCCCCACCGCTTATTGCGCGATTGTTAATACCTGTTCGAACAGACCCGACAACGGCTTTATATGGAGCTTGCACCGTCCAGATCGGGCGAGGACGCGACGTAGACGGGAGTTCTTGCGGCATGCTCGGGAATGCAAGCAAAGAGGCCGCGAATGCCATCTCTTTCCGCCTCGGGAGATCTCCGATTTTGCCATCGAATTACGATGCCGCACAATCGGCAAAGCTGTTGTCCAGTTTTACTGAGGCCTAGCCGTTTTCATGCGGACAAAGTATATGCATCGTCGAGAGTTAAACGAAACCGCTTGACCCAACACTCTATACTGGCCATGATTTCAGCGCCACGTTCACGGTGCGGTAAAGATCTTCGCGGCTCGCGCCCGATTGTGCTTCTACAGCCATTCCCCACACCACAGTCACGACATATCGTGCGAGAGCATCCGGATCAGCATCGGCAGGGAGATCACCATCCGATTTAGAACGCTTGAGTCGCTTTCGCAACTCGATCCTGGCAGCCTTGCGTCGATCAGCCAAGTCTCGCCGAACCGAGTCGGCGTCGTCCGAACAAGGCAAGCTAGAGTTGAGTACAAGACATCCCGGCGGATGCGGCTTAGTCGTATAAGCATCCGCCAAACCATATAACAATCGCTCAACGACAGCACGGGCCGTTGGCATCCGAAGAGCCTCTCCGAAGAAGCCGAGATGACCAGACTGGTATCGATCAACAACCTGCTTGAAGAGCTTCTCTTTGTTCCCAAAGGCGAAGTAGAAACTCGGCGGAGTGATTCCTATCGCTTGGGTCAAATCGGAAAGCGAGGTCCTCTCGTAACCGTTGCGCCAAAACAGCTCACCGGCCGTGTCGAGTGCCTTATCAATCTCAAATTCGCGCGGACGTCCCATCGATTCCGTGAAACCCCTTCGTTGTATAGCGACCAGTATATAACGCTTGATACTTCTGGTCAATATAATATATCATTTGCTATAGTACGTGGCTACGCAACGCGTTGTGTTCGCGTCCGCCAGAGTAAGTCGCAAAGGAAAAGACAATGCCAGAAACCACCTACGAAATGTTTCCCAGTACGGGCTTCACCGTCACTCATTTTCTCGTCTCGGCAGATGTAAAGAAAGCGGTAGACTTCTACACACGTATTCTCGGCGGGAGCGTCGTCATGGACGGCGAGAACGGCAAGCCGAACGTCGTGCAGCTCGCGAACACGTGGGTCATCATCAATGTCGGCGGCGGGCCGACCGACGACAAGCCGGCCGTCTACCTCGCACCTCCGAGGGCTGGCGAGGTGGTCAGCAGCTTCATGAACATCCGCGTCGCGAACATCGCAGAGTGCTACGAACGTTGGAAAGGTCTTGGTGCGGAATTCCTCACCGAACCGAAGGTTCACGAGGCCGAGACGCGGTGCTACATGCGCGACCCCGATGGCCACCTCATCGAGGTCGGCGAGACGAAAAAGTAGCTACGAGTCGGGAGATCGAGCCGACGGCGATCACGGCTTGGAGTTGTCTGCGAACTACGGTCCCTCACCTTCACTCAGTATGTAACGCTTGACGGTTCTATCTCGACTACTGTATCATTCGCTATAGAACGACTGACTGGAGCACGAACCCTCAAATTGAGGCGCTGTGTGGCGTAGCGCCGATGGGTCGTGCTCGGCGTCATCCCACATTGGGGACAAAGCGTCAGGGTTGTCTTTACGGTCTTCGCACTCTTTATGATGATCGCCGTGGCGCTCGCTCAGCGGGAAATAAACCCGGACCTGTAAAAGCGTTGACAAAAGGAAAGCCCAAAATATGCATTCAGAACAAATCATTATGGATTCCGTACTGGCGTTGTGGAAATCAACCGTCGACCGAGCAACGAAACTTTTTGACGATCTCTCGGAAGAAGATGCCGCCGAACCCGTTGCGCCTGGCCGCAACCGTGTTGTTTACCTTTTGGGACATCTGACGGCCGTGCATGACCGGATGATCCCGCTTCTGGGGCTCGGCGAACGGGTCCATCCCGAGATGGACGAGGGTTTTGTGAGTAACCCGGATCGCACCGTTGGCGATCTTCCGCCGCTCGTGGAACTCAAGAACCTATGGGCGAATGTGAACGGTCACCTCCTCGTTCTCATGCAGCAGCATGTCTCGCCCTCGTGGTGGGCGCAACGGCACACCTCGGTTTCCGAAGCGGACTTCCAGATCAACCCGACAAGGAATCGATTGAGTATTCTTCTCAGCAGGACCAACCATTTGTCGTATCACTTAGGCCAGATCGTTCTGGCTCCAAAACGGCCGAGCGGATCGGCGGATCGCAAATGACGAGAGCGTTGACCGGAACTGGACGAGCGTTCGCCGATCTCGCCAAGTTGCCGTAGATAGTATGCGGATGGCGAACCGAACGGTCCTCATCGCCGGCGCAAGCGGTAGGCCTTACGACCTCGCTCTTGCTTTGCGGAACAAGGGGCCGAGATCGTCATGGTTTGCCGTGATCCCGTTCGAGGTAAATATATGCGTCGCCAGGTAGCGAGGTACGCGACCGAGAGTTTACCCATCCTCTTTCTCGCAGATATGTCGTCCCAAGCGGAGATTCGCAAGCTGGCGATTGAACTTCGTGGCGCCTTTGAGAGCGTTGACGTATTAATCAATGATGTCAGTGCAATCTACGCTCGCCGGGAACGAACCAAGGATGGCGTGGAAAAGACACTGGCCGTGAATCATCTTGCACCATTCCTCCTGACTACTCTGAGCCACGCCAGCGCCGGATCGCGAAAAGAGCAAGAAAGGAGTGTTGAATGGAAAACGATCTCATCAATTTTCATCATGAAGACGACGCATTAGACCGCGAGCTAAATTCCCTCGTCCGGGCAATGGAGCATGAGGAAGCCGTTCGACGGGCCCTAATCGAAGTGTTGGTCATATTGGGAAGCGACGCGGAGCTTTGGTGATGTTGGGAAGCGACGCGGGGCTTAGTTTGATGTGTGAATCCCGGAAGGAGCTAACGGACAAACGATGAATAAAGAACAATCCTCCAAGGTAGCCGAGGCCGAATTCGATTTAAACAATGCGCTGGTGAATGCGAACATCAGCAACGGCTACAACGAGTGTCTCGCGCTTTTCGACCACTTTTATGATGAGAATGTCGAGGTGGTAAGTGCCAAGAACCCCGATCCGCTCGTCGGCAAGGCCCGAGTACTGCCCGTCATTTTAGGATTCCTGATGCCGCTCCATGTAATGGCCGAAATCGGCGGCCTCGCCGTCAGTCTTCGGTACATTCCACTCTTCAGCGACATGCGTGAAGAGCAACACGCTGAATGGTCCCTCAGTCTCGTGGGCACCACCGGCCGCAGCGTTATGGTGAGCTGGTCGTCTGCCCGCCGATGGAAAGACGCGCGTGTCATATACGAGCGCCACTCGGACCATCGGCAATTTGGCGAAGCTCTCACGATGATCGATCTTGATTTCCGACCGAATGGCATGGGAGCGAAACCCAGGATTCACGACGTTGTGTAGCTGATAACCGAAAGGCGTTCGCCAAGATGACCTGAAGGCCGACCCCGCTGTGAGGTTCGCCGCCAGTGTGCCATAGATTGTTCTGAACGCAGGCATCTTCCACGAAACCGCAATGTGTACGGATAGAACGAGACGCCCACAACAGGCATTAGCCCTCTGTAACGGATCCTGCGAGATGGGGCATCGTCACGAACGAATGTACTGATCTCTTTCTCTCGGCAAATGCTCTTTCCGCGCTTGAAAACGGTGGCGTAGTTGGTCAGGGCATGGACCATGCGCCCCGCTGAAGACCTGCTCGTTCGACCAATTTCCCTCATAGTTCGTTGCCACTTTAAGGCCTCATCGCGATCAGCGATGCCTCTGGCGTTGTCATTTTCAAAGTGCGCTTCGTCTCTGTCAACCAGTATTGTATAGCACTCAGTATAAAACGATTGACAGCTTCGGTTTAGATACTATATCATTCACTATAGAACTCAGGCGGCAGAGAAGCGCCCGGGACGGGCGTCGAGCCGCCGTTGCCGTCCGAGCAAGCGCGTCGCGACTTACCTCTCAAAGGAGATAACGAGATGAAGATACGAAGAATTGTGACCGCCGAAAGCAAGTCGGGCGTCGCAGTGCAGGCGAGTGACCTGTTCGAAACGACCACGACCGCTCTCCCCACAAATATCTGGGGGTTCGACCAGCTTCCGACCCTGCCCCTCGGGGCGGAGCAGGTGCTCGGCGAGTACCGGCAGAAGGGCATGTTCGGTCCGAAAGGCGCCGTCCGAGTTGACATTCAAATAGTACCTCCGGAGACGGGCAACCAGGCGCCGGATCTTGGATCGATTATGGCCAAGCTCGACCTCGGGACGGGACACAACATAACGCCCGGCAAATCAGGCGGCGGGATGCACCGCACCGACAGCATCGACCTCGTGGTCGTGATCAGCGGCGAAGGGGAACTGGTTTACCCCGACGAAGACGGCCAGCTGAAGGAAATCCACCTCAAGGTGGGCGATTTCGTCGTGCAAAACGGCAACTTTCACGAGTGGCGCAACCGCTCCGGCGCGCAGCTCGTGGTTCTCATCGTCGTGCTCGGGGCCGAACGCAAGGCGACCTAAGTAACAAGGCACTAAATAACCCCCGGCACCGCGCCCAACCAAAGGAAAACAAAATGTTTTTTTTGAAAACCAATAACAAAGCAGAGCGACGACGCACAATGGCACTCATTAAAGGAGGATATCGGCGATGAGCATCCCGACAACGTACGCGGCGAGGGTGACCGTGCCGCTCCCAGACGATGACGTCGTCAGGCCGGTTATCGAGGCCTACTACGGTAGCACCTATCAGCCCGACACGACGCTGAACGTCGTCAAGATGTTCGCCGGAACGGGAGCCCACTTCCCGGGCGTGATAGATGTGGTCAACGCGATCTTCGGCCCTGAGGGCATCAACCCGAAGCACCGGCAGACGTGCATGATGCGCGTCGCCAAGGCTCTCAACGCACCCTACGAGTGGCAGATCCACTCAGCGATCGGCCGCAACGTAGGGCTCAGCGAAGACGAAATCACCGCCTTCGCCTCGGATGGGCCGGTCACCGGCGTCGGGCCGGACTACATTTTGCTTTGCCGGGCCGCCGACGAACTCGCCAACGACAAGACGCTCAGCGACAAGACGCTCAGCGAACTCCTCACCACATTTGGTGAGGTCTCCACACGCAAGTACATCCTGTCGATCTCCTTCTTCATTTTCATGGGCCTGTGGCTCAATGGCTGCCGTGTCCCGCTGGAGACCACCGACAAGGTCAGCAGGACGACAACAACCAACCCGGCCGGGTTAGCAGTGAAGCAACGTGGCCCTGGCGAAGGGTAGTCCTGAATGAAACGGCATACCGACTCGGCGCCAGCGTCGGGGATACACCCCCATGGGCTCTGCATTCAACGAAGAAGAAAACACCATGTCTCTATTGAATAACAAGATTGCCGTTGTCACGGGGGGCAGCAGTGGCATCGGCCTCGCGACCGCCAGGAGGTTCGTTGAAGAGGGCGCCTATGTGTTCATCTCGGGGCGCCGCGAAGCCGAGCTCGATAAGGCCGTCGCGGAGATCGGCGAGAACGTCACCGCCGTAAAAGCAGACATCTCAAAGCTCGAGGACCTCGATCGTTTCTACGAGACTGTTGCCAAAAAGGGCAAGATCGATGTGATTTTTGCGGCTGCGGCCTTCGTCGAAAAGGTGATGACCGAGGCTGTGACGCCTGAGCATTTCGACGAGACCTTCAACACCAACGCCCGCGGCACTTATTTTACCGTTCAAAAGGCGCTGCCCTACTTGAATGATGGGGCTTCCATCATCCTTGTGGCGTCCGCCGGCAAGAACATGGGCTTACCGGGCCGCAGCACCTACAGCGCCACCAAGGCGGCGCTGAGGTCATTGGCCCGCACGTGGACGAGCGAATTTAAGGATCGGAAGATCAGGACCAACGTGCTGAGCCCAGGTACGGTCGACACGCCGATGTTCGACGGACAGTTCCCGTCCAAAGAGGGCGCCGCCGAAGCCAGAAAGCAGATCACTGCGACGATCCCATTGGGCAGACAAGGACGTCCTGAAGAGATCGCGGCGGCAGCTGTGTTCCTCGCCTCGGACCAAAGCAGCTACGTCGCCGGCATCGACCTGCCGGTCGATGGCGGTCTAACTGCAGTTTGAGCAGCGCCTCGATCAACTGGCAGACACGCTGGCGGCCGCCGATCTCGAACTCGACGGCCAACTCAAAAAGCAGTTGGACGAACTGACAGCGGAATACCGCCAAGGCGACCCGCCGCGATGAGCGCTGAACGTTTGAACAAACAACAGGATGGCTTTATGACAGACGAAATCGGTCACTGGAAGGTCGGCAACGTCAGGATCACGCGCGTGGTCGAGATGGAAGGAGGGTTCCCCCCGGGCGCGATGTTCAACGGCTTGACTGAGGATCGCGTCAAGTCGATCGACTGGATTCACCCTCACTATGCGCTTCCGGACGGCACTGTGCGGTATTCGGTGCACGCATACATCGTCGAAAGCCAAGGCCGCCGCATCATCGTCGATACCTGCGTCGGCAACGAAAAACCGCGCAACAATGAAGGCTGGAACAAGCTGCAAATCCCGTTCCTCGACCGTTTGAAGAAGGCCGGCTATACGCCGGAGTCAATCGATACGGTGCTCTGCACGCATCTGCATCTCGATCACGTCGGCTGGAATACCCGCTGGGACGGCAGGAAGTGGGTGCCGACGTTCCCCAATGCGCGCTATCTCTTCGGCCGGGCCGAGTGGGAGCACTGGACCGACGAGAATCACGGATCGGGGGATATGCCGGATTTCGTGGTCCAACTCTCGGAGCAGGGAAACGTCATGAACGATTCCGTGCTGCCGATCGTAAAGGCGGGCCTGCAGGAACTCGTCGAGAGTAACCACCGCGTGACGGATGAAGTCTCCCTTTTCCCCACGCCCGGGCACACGCCCGGTCACGTCAGCGTCGCTATAAACTCCGCCGGGCAAAAAGCCACTATCACCGGCGACCTGATGCACAACCCCATCCAGATCGCAGACCCGGAGATTTGCTCTAACTTCGACTTCGACCAGTCGATCGCGCTGTCAACGCGTCGCACCTTCATCGCCGACCACGTGGATCGTGATGTACTGGTGCTCGGAACGCACTTCACCACTCCCGCGGTCGGTCACATTGTCCGCGAGAAGGATGGCATGCGCTTCGTGGCGGCCGAAGAACAATCAGACGACCGGAAGTCAGTGGCCAGTCTCGGGAGAAGCGAGGCGGCTGATCTGGACGCTGCCCCATGCACAGTTTTAGGAAGTAGGAAGTGATCCCAATGAACGTTCCTGTTCTGGTGTTTGACGGCGTGACAAAGCTTCCTCCGGAAGCAAACGGTGCCGTCGTTGTTGGCGGTTCGAATGCTACGGCTTACGCGGCGTATTTCTCGGCCAAAGCTGGCGTTCGCGCTGCCATACATCATGACTGCGGCATCGGTCGGGATGAGGCGGGTGTCAGAGGTCTGCCTTGGGCGGACCAGCATGGCATGGCTATGGCGGCCGTAGCGACGGACAGCGCCCGCACCGGCGACGCCGCAGACATGCTCCACCGGGGGATCATCAGTCGTGTCAACAAACTCGCGGCCACGTGTGGCGTAGAGACCGGTCAAACCGTCGCACAAGCAGTGGAGCTATTGAAGTCTGCCCCCTGGCCCCACGCAGACGTGGAGGCACCGGTAGAGGAACGCGCCTTTGTTGACGGCATCCTCTGCATAGGCTCCATCTCATTTGCTACTCCAGAAGATGCAGGCTTGGTCGTAGCAAGCGGTAGTCATGGCGGCGTAACGGCTGCTCCATTTACGCGTTCCTTCAAGCCACGCCTCGTTTTCTTCAACGATGCCGGCTTCGGCGTCGATCGCGCGGGCGCTGCCTGCCTTCCCCTTCTCGATTCGGATGGTATTGCCGCCGCTACGGTCGCCGCGAGTTCGGCGCGTATCGGTGATGGCGAGTCAACGCTGACACAGGGCATTATCTCGGCCGTGAATGAAACGGCATACCGACTCGGTGCCAGGGTCGGGGAGAGGGCCCTTGATGTGGCGCGCACCGCAGCGAAGAGAGACTGAATAGTCCTCATAGAACAAGCGCTGCGGGAGACCAATCACAGCGTGTCCTTACGGAGTCACGCTTATTGCGGATTATTTTGGGCTCTGGTCTCCGGGGCTGAGATTCTCATCCTTGAAAGGTCTCCGCGACCCGGTCAAGTCGGAGCACTGTAAAATCGGGAACAAACCCCCAGTCGTCCACTTCTGCTCCGGTTCGGTTGCACCAGCAAACCCGGTAACCAAACGCTTTGGCTCCGGCCGCATCCCATAAGTTCGATGAAACAAAGAGAATCTCAGCAGCGGGGAGATTCAGGACCTCGGTCCCAAGGGCGTAGACGCGAGGAGACGGTTTGTACGTCTTTACCTTGTCCACCGAAATTATTTGGGCGAAAAACGACTCCAGGCCGTTCTTGCGGACAGCCGAGTCCAGCATCCTTGGCGAACCGTTTGAGAGGATGGCCAGCGGCGACCCTTTCAGCCCCTCCAGGGCGGATCTCGTCTCGTCAAAGGCCGACATATTGAGATACGCCTCCATCAGGCGCTCCAGTTGGCTGTCAGTCGCATCGATTGAAAGCTTCCGTACGGCAAAGCGCAAAGCATCTTCTGTAACCTGCCAGAAGTCCTCGTAGCGCTCCATGAGAGCTCGCAGCCAGGTATATTCGAGTTGCTTCTGCCTCCACAGATGCGAAAGAGCTTGCAGGTCTCCCGGAATATTGGCTTGCTCCCGCTGGACGATGGAATGGACATCGAAGAGCGTTCCATACGCGTCAAATATGAAGGCTTGGGGCTTGAATGACATCTGATTTCGCTCTGGCTAACACGCTCTCGAACCGAGGAGGTTCAGAAGGAGGCGCCGATGAGGACGCGCACTTCCACCTTCCCTCGCAGCGTGTTCATCATGATGCAGCCCCGGTCAGCGATTTCGACAAGCCTCTCTAGCAGCTTCCCGTCCCCTCTCTCGGCGGCGACCCGCAACTCAACTCCCGCAAACCTGGCGGGAGAATCGGCCAGCGCTCCAACTACCTCCACCCGCACATCCCCGATATCCGCTTCGCGCGCCTTAATGGCGGCCAACAGGTTGCTCATGAAGCAGCCGCCGACTGCGGCAAGGAACAGTTCGCCGCCCATGGGTCCGGCGTCGCTGCCGCCCTTTGCGACGGGCCGGTCGATAAGCACCACATGCTGGCCCATCCTTGCTTCCGACGTCGAAGCCGAAATCTGGCGGAGTTCAATCTTCATCTCGTTGGCCATATTCCTAACCTTTCCTTACGCGGGGATGAGTAACGCTTTCTGAGTATCCCTTCAAAAGCTATAGTCGGTGCCCCGAATGAACATTTCCATCATAAAGTACTGAAGCTCCGCGCCGAGCACAAGGATGGTCAGCCACCTCCGACTATGGGTATGCCTCACCTGTCCAGATGTCGGACTCCGCTGCGTTTGCTAAGGGAGTTTCGTTCCTAGGACGTCAAGCTTCTCAATGCTGGGTGCCTGAGCAAGCAACTGGGGTGCATTGGCCATGAGCGCCTGCGCGATGGGGCCCGTCAAATGCGCCTGCCGTCCACTTTCGTCGCTGAAGGCGTCGAAGATGCCGAATGTCGAAGGTCCCAGCCGTAGTGCGAACCAAAGGGGGGTGGTTGCCTCCTGGTTCGCCATCGCCAGACCGGCTTCCAGAAACTTCTCGAGATCACCTTCCTTGCCGGCTTTGGCTTCCAGTCTCACGAACAGTGCTAATTTAATCATTCAATTTCTCCTTGTGGGCATGCATGTAGAGTGAATCTCCGCTTAGCGCAACGAAAACCTCCACCTGAGTGGAATAGATTTGGGGACGTAGCATTTTCTATCGTCGCCGGCTTGGTCGACAAACTTACTAAACGGCGTGGTCCAGATTTGTGAGCGGCCTCACGCCCATATCTCCGCGTCTCAGCCTTATCTCCTTACTGCCCGAAACCTTATTTCTTCCAGGACCTGGACTTGATTAAAATCCAAAAGATCATCAGGTGTGAAACGATTACCAACGGAGCGTAAAACGTATAGACATACCAAAAGGTAGCCAGGTTGAAGCTCGGCGCGTTCAACGCCAGAACGCCGCGTACTCCGTTTAGCAGGTCCACGAATCCCCACGTGTTGGCCACCCACACCAGAGGAACGGCAATACGCCAGGTGCCACGCAGAGCAAAGATGGAAGCGAAGGCCAGCGCCGCTTCTAAGAGATCACCGTAAGCAGCCCCGGAACGGAACTCTCTGGGCAGTGTCGGGTCGACCATACCCGCAACTAACAGCGTCATTCCGACATAACGTGGTACATGCACAAACAGCAGCGGGATGAGAGCGGAATTGCGAGGGAGGGTGCTTAAGTACGGAAAGACGTACCACCGCGCCACGACGCCGAAGACGACGACGCTCGTAGCGAGCTGCATCCAGAATATTGTGACGTTATCCATTTCCGTAACTCCTGTGGGGTTAAGGGTTAATCCACTCAGTTGTATGAGCCTAAACCTGTGATGCGTGTTCAAAGGGGAGCGCCGGATAGCTCGTATATCCGGCAGCGCCTCCGCCGTAGAAAGTCGACGGGTCCGGTTCATTTAGAGCGACTTCGAGTTGCAGCCGCCGTGGCAGATCCGGATTGGCCAGAAAAGCACGACCGTATGCGACAGCGTCGGCATGCCCGGCCTGTATCGCTCGCTCTCCCCTGGGCCCGTCATATCCGCCATTGACGACGTAGAGACCTTTCCAGAGTGTTTTCAGGTGAGCCGACATGGCGAGATCCGCCTCGCTGCTTCCCTTGCTGTTCTGCGCCGTCTCAACGACATGAAGGTACCCGAGCCGGTACCTGTTGAGCTCCGCAACCGCGACGGAGAAAGTTTCGAGTGGATCATCGTCCGTCATATCGTTAAACCCCCCGGTCGGAGAGACTCTTACGCCCACATGCGTGCTGTCCCAGACGTCCAGCACGCGTTCCACTGTTTCAGTAAGAAAGCGGACTCGATTCGACGCAATACCCCCATATTCATCCGTTCGCCGATTCGACCCTGTTTTGAGAAACTGATCGATCAGGTATCCGTTCGCCGCATGAATCTCGACCCCGTCAAATCCGGCCTCCTTTGCGTTGCAGGCTGCCCGCCGATAGTCGTCCAAAGTCTCTTTGATCCCGCTCGCCGTCAAGGCCACCGGCTCCGAGACCGGTGCCATACCCGTAGCAATTAACGTCTGGCTGTTGGCACGGATTGCAGAGGGAGCAAGGGGTTGCGCGTTGTTTGGCAACAAGGATGAATGAGAGATTCGACCGACATGCCAGAGTTGAAGGAATATTCGCCCGCCTTTTTCATGTACCGCATCGACGACCCGGCGCCACGCTCGAACTTGTTGAGGAGAGTGAACGCCAGGAGTGTTGAGGTACCCCTTCCCCATGGGCGAGATCTGGGTCGCCTCCGTGATGATGAGTCCTGCCGACGCCCGTTGCGCGTAGTAGGTCACTGCGAGCTCACCGTGCACGCCCTCTGCGTCGGCGCGATTGCGCGTAAGCGGCGCCATGAAGACACGGTTCCTCAGCACGAGTGGCCCTAACTGAATAGTTTCGAATAGAGTTTTCATTCGGTTCTCCTTGTTGTTAAGCGTTCAACGACTTCAACGACGCATCTCTGCCCGGTATTCTTTCCCGACAACAGATGCAGTGAGCAATGCGAGGAGCAGAACGACACCGGGAATCACGGGTGGTTTGATACCGAGAGGAAGAACGCTGGCAGGAACCCCAGGCTGGAGGTGGACATAGATGGCCACACACATCTGAGTCACGAGCATCAGACATGCCAGCAGCAGGACTTGATCTTTCCGTTTTGCGGGCAACGATCTGCGAAGCCGGGGCAGCAGGAACAGGCACCCGGTGACCATCTCCCCGAGTTTTCCCCCGAGAATCGCTTCGTGGGGCAGGTGACTCTGTTGAATCTGGATATCAAACCATCCTTGGATTGGCTGGAAAAATTTGAGGAATCCGAACATGAACATCAGAACTCCCAAGAACAGCGATAAGGCACTAGTAAGACGAGACATTGTTTTGCTCCGTTTTTGAAATTCCTCAACTACCAGCGCCGCTCCACAAGTGCCCTGTCGGAATTGGCGCGGATCAGGCCTAACCCGGAGCGCTCGCTGTTTTCGCGTGCCGCCATCTGCGGTCGCTGCTAAATCAGCCGCCGCTCAATGGACCGCCTTTACCTTGTGGTGTGGCATGGGCAGTCTCTTTGATCACATTGACCACGACATCCGGGAAAGTGAAGGGGATGGCGTGCGAAGAGTTCAGCTCAATGACGTGAGAGTTGGGGTCGTCCCCGGTCTCGGTGATGACGGCCCCGCAATAGGAGGCGTGGGAAACGAGGATCACGGGACCCTCGATCCTGTTGAGCACGCTGCGCATGCAGGCAGTGTCGACCGCCACGCCCCGCAAGGGATTGGAGAAAACCTCGACCGGGCAGGCATCGCGCTGGAGTCCCTGGATCACTCCTTGAGCCCAGAGCGACGAGTCTTCGAGAGCCAAGTGCACAAGCACAACAGTTTGGATGGATGGTGTGCTCATGATGGGTTGGTCGGCGAAACTTTCACTCTCGAGCGTTTTGTTGAGAACTGGGTAGGCTCTCTCCAGGATCTCTGGGGCCGTCCGCTCTCCAAACTGGGTCAGCCGGAAGGTTCCGCTATCCGTCAGCTCAAAGTCCAGGAGGCACGACTCCATGGCCCATAAATCAGCTGGCTCGTCACCGAGCTCATCGAGCTGAATACGCGCATCGGTTTCATCATCGGCATCAATGATCGAGAAGCTGCCATCGGGCCAGCGTGCGCAAAATGCGGGCATGTTGCCTCCTGCAGTCGTTGTAGCAGACGGTGGTGGTAGTTGCCAACCGCGTCAAGTCGCGCGACATACCCCACAGTCCTTGCCGCGTTGAAAAAGACCCGCCAATCGGCTCCGTCCGAGAGAGAAAGCCCGGCACCTTCCAATGTTTGCGGGCGTTGGGTGAGCCGTTACGCCGGAATGCCCAATAGCGGGAAGCCGGTGATGGTGGTCGCCCCGTCTTGTCCGATTGACACTTCGACAATCGGCTCGCCGAAGTCGCTCTCCTGGTATCGATTCGTGAACAGATGCAAACGCTGATTGCGGCTGGAGCGCAAAGGCAGCGTCGCCGACGCAAGCCGGTTGTACCGCCCCATCACAGCAAAATCCAGGTTGGACTGGTCCCCATTTTTGAGACAAACAGTTAAGACTCATTTTTCATTGAATGGAGAATTGAGTCATGGGAATGTTACGCAGGCAGTTCACCCAGGAGTTTAAACTGGCCGCCGTCCGGCGGCTGGAACAAGGGGTATCGATTGCAGAGGCGGCTCGCGGGCTGGAAGTGAACCCGAATGTGCTTCACCGGTGGCGCCGGGAGTTCCGCCAAGGTTCGGGCAACGCGTTTCCGGGGAACGGAAAACAGCGCTGGTCGGAAGGCCGGGTTGCGGAGCTGGAGCGGAAGGTGGGCCAGCAGGCGCTGGAGATCGATTTTTTGAAGGGGTGCTTGCAGCACATCGAGGAACAGCGGATGTTGCAGGCACTGAGTGGGAATCCGCGGTCTTCCGGAAGGTCAAAGAGAAAGTGAAGGCCGGCGGTGGACTGACGATCGAGCGGATGGTGAAGCTGGCCCGGGTTAGCCGGGCCAGCTACTATCGCTTCGACGAGAACGCGGAATCAGGCGTTGATTCCGACATGGACCTGCGCGACGCGATTCAGCGGGTGGCCCTCGAATGGCCCAGTTACGGGCGGCGGCGAATCACCCGAGAACTGCACCGCCGCGATTGGGCAGTGAACTGGAAACGGGTCTACCGGCTGATGCGCGAGGACAATCTGCTCTGTGTGCGGAAGCGGAAGTTCGTTGTGACGACCGATTCCAGCCATGGGCGGAAGGTCTACCCGAACCTGGCGCGGCAGATGATGTTGACCGATGTCGATCAGCTCTGGCGGGCGGACATCACCTACATCCGACTTCGCGAAGAGTTCGTGTTTCTGGCTGTCGTTCTGGATGCTTACTCGCGCCGCGTGATCGGCTGGGCGCTGGACCGGACGCTGGAAGATGAACTGACGCTCGGTGCGCTACGCATGGCCTTGTCGCGGCGGGTAGTCGGACCGGGGCTGGTGCATCATTCCGATCGCGGCTCGCAATATGCCAGCGGCGACTACACCGGACTACTCAAAGAGAACGGTGTTCAGATCAGCATGTCGCGCAAGGGCAATCCGTGGGACAACGCGGCGTGCGAATCATTCATGAAAACCCTGAAATATGAGGAGGTGCACCGCAACGAATACCGGGACCTGGCCGAAGCGCGCAGCGAAATCGGCACGTTTCTGGAGAAGATCTACAACCAAAAGCGTCTGCACTCCGCTCTCGGCTACTTACCGCCAGCGGAGTTCGAAGACAAGCTCCGAGCGGCTGCGGGAGCGCAGGCATGAAAGTGACCGTGCGTTTTCTCAGGCATGGCGGGGTCTATCGGCCGATGTGCTGTTTGTTCGAAAGCCTGACCCGAAGCGCCGCATTCCGGTCGGGTCCGGGCCAGACTTTCAGGACGCACCGGAAGCTTCTACGCCCTGCCCATCGTCGCGACGAGCCCCGGCCGGCTATTCCTCAGCGGGTTGCTCGCCAGCATTGCCCGCCTCCGCTTCACCGGCACGCCCATCCTAAATCCGTTCCGGGATCGGGCACAATGAATTTACAGCGAACGGTCAACAGTGTCTTAACTGTTTGTCTCAACCCAGGGGACCACCCCAGGTGCGTTCTAATCAGTTCCCAGGTCGCGATCTTGTCCGGACAGTCTTCAAGTGTGACGAAGCGGCCTCGCTCCAACTCATGGAGCGTGTATCCCGTGAACATTCCGATGCTCAGTGAGGATGCGCCAGTCTCCCGCAATCTTTCGATGAGTTCCAGCAGCGAATTCGCCTGCTGCATCGGCTCGCCACCCGAAAACGTCAAACCATCGATGTCCCCGGCCCGGTGCAGCGCAATTACGCGCTGGACAATGTCGTTCGTGTCGGTCGGCGACACGCCCTCGACTGGATGGCTCGCCGGATTCCAGCATCCAGGACAATTCAGGGTGCAACCTTGAAACCAGAGCACTGCCCGCCGGCCCGGCCCGTTGGCGCGGCTGACGGGAACGAATCCGTGCACGAACATCGTACGCCCGCCTTTCAGTGACCAGTCCGGACCTGATCTTCCATCTGCTTGTAGCTATAGAACGAGTTCTTCTTCCGTTCCGTTTTGATCTTGTCCCCGCCGCGAAAGTCCTCGAACACCCGCGAGCAACTGTTGTCGGCGAATCCGTCGAGGTCGATCGAGCTATTCCCGCTCTCGTCGATGGTGATCGTAATGGTTTTCTGCGACATCGCCCCTCCTATCGGGCCGCAAAGCGGAGCTGAATTCTCTCGCCTTGCTCGGTCTTGACGACTTCCCGGCCTTTAAAGACGTACCCCTTCGACTTTGCTGCGGCAATCGTCTGTTTCTCTTTGTAGAGCTGGCGGATGCGATTCAGCCATTTCTGGTCGAATCCGATTGCCTGGTCGTACTCGCTGAGCTGCGCGCCGTATCGGCCGTCCGCCGTCTTTGCGAAACCGATATCATTCGACGCCGAGTCCAACTCACGCCGGCGTACGATGATGTGCGCCCTTTCCGGCCGCTCATGACCCTCGTACCCGATCAGCGGCGCCCCATCAAGATGGACTTCCGGGTGGTAGTTTGCGCATCGTTCCTCGTATTCGCGCACGTTGGGCGCGTCTGCTGCGAATGCCGGAATCGCCGCGACAGCGATGCTCAGTAACGTCGTCGCTCTGCGCATACTGGTTCCTGCCCGTCACCCTCCGCACGGCCGAAATCTCTGCTGTACTGCTGCGTGTCATAGACGAGGCTCTCGAAGCCATCCCTCAACAACAGACGTTTCCGATCGTTCTGCGTTTTCGCAATCAGGGGTAGCAGTACATCTCGCAACTCGGCTCGGATTTCGTGAGCACCAAGGAGGTTCAGCGCCTCCGCCAGATCCAGCATTTCCGCGATCGAAGGCGGTTTCTCCAGTGTGTAACCACGGAGGGCATGCGCGAATCCGGCGAGTTGGCCATGGTGTGTTCCGGCCGTTCGCTTCTCCAGGATTCGTGTCTCCCGCTCGATCGTTGGATGCTCGAAACGCAGGTATAAGCTCCGGCGCCGCAGCGGGTCGCCGATACGGCGGACTTCGTTCGAGGTCAGCACGACGAACGGTCTGCTCTTCGCTGTGATCGTGCCGATCTTAGGGATGGAGATTTGCCAGTCGCTCAGGATTTCGAGGAGTTCCGCTTCGAACTCTTCGCCCACCTTGTCTATTTCGTCGATCAGAAGGACGCACGGCTTTTCGCACAAAAGCGCCCGCAGCAGCGGGCCTTCCTGGAAGAACTCGAGTGTATGGAGTTCGCGGCGCAGCGAAGCCCAGCCCGCATCCGAAGCATTTCCCTTCGCGTTCAGGTAGAGGCGCTGCAAAGACTCGTCAAACTTGCCGATGGCCTTCTCCTCATTGATGCCCTCGTAGCATTGGAGACGTTCAATGGTGGTGTCCGCCGCGAGAGCGACTACCTTGGCCAATTCCGTCTTCCCGGATCCCGGCGGTCCCTCCGCGAGGACCGGTTTTTGCATTTGCGCGGCCAGATAGATGACCTTCAAGGTCACGGGATCGGCCACGTACTTCGCGGCTTCCAGTTTCTCCGACAGTTCTTTGATCGAGGAGAACACTGCCCCGCTCCTTGAAGCCCCATGTTAGTGTGGAATCGCTGAAAGGCTTCTGGTGGATTCTGCCTTGCCGTGTCCCTCCGGCCTGTCGCCCGGGGTGCAAGCCCTTCTGACTCAGCTATCGGCGACAACCGCGCAGGCTTTTTCGATTGGACCCACTTTTCCTCAGACCTTCTTCTTCGAATAGCCGGCCCGAGTTGGGCCGAAGCCGGCTTTCGGCGCCCCTCGCGGATTTCTTCGAGCGGACCCACTTTTGCTCAATCCACTTTCTTCAGTCGGATGCACGGACGAAGCTGATGCTCTTTTATCGAGGCGGACCCACTTTTACTCATTCCTCGCAGCACTGGTCGAGATAACTTGGTGCGTCCACGCGGAAGCGTCCAATCTTTCGCGGTGGACCCACTTTTGCTCACACCGTGTGGGCACACGCGTAACGCGCCCGCTGCATGTGCTTTTTCTAATGTATCCGTGTAATCAGGTATTGGAACTCGGGAAGTACTGAGAAAGGTAGCGTTGGGGATTCTACTGGCTCGCCCAACAGGGTGATCTTGTTCGCGTTCGCATTGCCGAGAAACCGGCCTCCGTCTGACAAGTGCTGGACACTGAATGGATCGAGACCCATCAGTCGTGCGCAGGTTGCATCGGCGGCTACAGGGTCATCGGCGAGCACGATTTTCCCAAGATCACGCGCGGTTCCTTGCAGCGGCCCGTTGCCCTCCATGGCGGTAATGCCATCTGCGATTACGAAATGGATCGGGACAGTCGCGCAAATATCAAGGATGCTTTCGTGAATCCCGTGCCAGTGGAGCAGATTCTTCGGCCAGCCATACTTCATCCCGGGCACGATGCCGAACATATTCTTCAGGCTCAGAGTTACGCCGGCCCAGTGATGCGTCTTCACCTTGGGCATTGAGACGATGAAATCGGAATCGAGAACGGTACGCGGCAACCACAGCTCTCCGAGGCCGCTGTAGTTCGCCTTCAGCTTTGCCCTCACGAGTTCGTCGCGATTGAGGTCTACGAACTGGATCTGCCGATCCGCAAGATGGGGTTTCAGGTTCGCGGCCTGCACCACAAGTTCGGTGTCGCGCTGATGGCCTGGACCTTCTCCGATCACGACCCTGGCCGCGCCCAGACGAAGGAAGCAGCGGGCGGCCGCGCCGATAATGTCCGCGTTCGTGTTTATCGGACCTGGCAGGTCCTCCACCAGATTTGGCTTGAGGAGAACCCTCCTTCCATTTAGGTTCAAACGGAACAGCCGCAATCCGTCCATGAGAAGCGCCTCAACCTTTTCGGAGTATTCGGTCGCGTTCAGAATCGCTACAAATGAACGGGGCCGTTGATAGGACACCGAATGCTTCGGCCAAAACCAGTCTGCCGCCACGCCTGTCGTCGCAGTGATACCCGCCGCCGAGCCGACGAAGCGTCGCCGATCGATATTCATCGCAGCACCACGAACGGATGAATCATCTCCCCACATCTCAGCGCCAGAATCGCGGTGGCGAGCGTCGCATTGTTACGAATTTCGCGACCGTCTCCGACGAGCGTCGCCAGTCCGGCCTTGAGATGGTCGACCGGTTCTTGATACACGAACAGGCAAAGGATGCACCAGGCGAGACTCTCCACAGACTCGATGGCGGCGGATTTCTGTTTAAGCCAGGCAAGGCTCGCGCGAATCACCGACGTCCGTTCCTCGTCCTGCAGCGCCAACAGAGCAATGGCGGTGGCCTCCGCATGAGCCGGAAGCGGCACTCCGTAAACGATGCTGTTTCCCGAATTCCAGCCGCCGCCGGCACAGGCTCGATCAAGAAGCATATCGACACCCAGTCGAATTCGTTTCTCCGACAGCTCAGAACGATTGCAGACCGTGAATTGTTTGAGGGCAATGACGCTGAATGCTGTGGGGATGACCCAACTCGCAGAACCCGAAATCCAGGGCCACCCGTACTTGTCGGGATCGAAGCTAACGTTGCGATCAGCCGTTTTGAATTTCCACCGCCAGAACCAATGCGCTTCTCGACCCCGCTCTTCGACGAGCCAGTGAGAGGCTTTCTCGCGGGCGCTCGCAAAATCAGTCATGCCGTTGAGGTAACAAAGAGAAAGGGCGGTTGTCCAGGAACCTTCGGAATCACCTTCAAATGCTGGCCAGCAACCATCCCCAAATTGCGATTTCAGCAGAAACTGAGTCGATGCACCAGCGTTTGCCGGCATTTCATCTGCAAGGGCGAACGCCGCCAAACAAGTGGCCTCGATGCTGGCCTGTTGCGATGAGGCGAAACTCCAGCCTCCCGACACTAACTGACGGCTCGCGAGAACGGTGTCCGAAACGGAAAAATGGACCATCAAACAAAGGCTGCCTTTTGTATAAGACACATCAAGATCCACCGCAAACCAACGCGGATCGCGAGTGCCGACTGGAACGACGCCGAGCATTATGGAGCCTCCGTTCCCAAAGGCCGTGACCGTTGCTATACGCAGATTTGCGCTCTAGTATGCAATATTGCGTATAATAGATCGAGGAATGTTATGGCAAGCGTCGTAGTGTGTGCAGAACCCAACAGTTGGCAGCAGGCGGGTCGTTTCGCGACAAAAGTCCTCGGCGACGCGGAGTTAAGAAGTTTTGAGGATCTCGGACGACGAGCGCCAGTTCAGCCTGTACTCGTGTACCTGACCCATCCTGACTATGATCACCTCCGCTCGCTTCTGCAGATTCTGAAGCCCGGAAGTCCCGACGTGGTGATTTATTACGCGAGCCGTGTTGCGCCGGAGGATGCCGCACAACTCGGTAAACTAGTCGGCGAGACGCGTCCAAATCACACCAGCGTCGTGTTTGAGGCGAAGACCGCAGCCGCATCAATGTTGCAGCATTCGCGATCTTCCGCTAAAGAAAACGGCGCGTCGTCTTCAGTTGCTCGCGCCCGGCAGCTGCGCGAGCACTTTGGATTGACCCAAACCGAACTGGCTCACGCTCTCGGTGTCAGTCTGCGAACGGTACAAAACTGGGAGCGCAATGGTGTCGCCAGGAGTCCGCGGCAACTTCGAGACCTTGAAGAGCTGTGGACCATTCTGAAGGACTCGATTAAGGGCACGGACATTCCGGTCTGGCTGAGATCGGAAAGCGAGGCTTTTGCCGGAGCGCGCCCGATCGAACTTCTGAAAGAAGGGAAAGCCCGCGACATTATTGTCGAATTTCGGCGCCTGCAGGCTGGAGAGCCGACTTGAAGCTGGGACGCGCTGCACGAAAGCAGCTCGCGGAGCTGATCGCAGGCGCGACCTCACTCCAAGGCGATTTCTTCCGGTCCGTGGCGTTCCGGTATTTTCACCCCGACGACGTGATCAGCGGCGAAGGGACCCAATTGAACGGCGGTCGCTTTGTGCCGGCAGGCGTGAGGGCAGTCTATGCGAGTCTCGAAGAAGAAACGGCTATGCGTGAAGTCACGACCCGCAAGACCGCTTTGAGCGGTCGAAATCAAATCGATGTCGGGGAATATCCCCGTATGACATACGTCCTGTCTGTGACCACGCACAGAAATCTTGATCTTGCGTCCACGCTTCCATCGGAATTGGCAAGTATTGTCGGGCTCTGTCTTGGTGGCCGCGGGTATTCTGCGTCCCAGGAGTTGGCTGGGATCTGGATTGCGAAGGGCGTCGAGAGTGTCGTTTTTCCGTCCGCGACAGGCGTCGGTCGAAACGTCGCGGTCTATCTTGCGAATGCCGGCGCTGGCAGCGTGGTGGTTCGCAATCGTAAAGAAGTTCTGGCCGCCCTCCGCCGGCCACGCGCTCCGGGGCGCGGTCGAAATAGCTAGAACTATCACCGGATCAACACGGCTCTTTGGCGGACCCACTTTTACTCATCCCCTGAAACTCTCGACCGCGAAACTGGTTCAGGCGGTGGCGACCCAATTGATCGCCGTGGACCCACTGTTGCC
This sequence comes from Terriglobia bacterium, assembly GCA_963764845.1. Taxonomy (GTDB): domain Bacteria; phylum Acidobacteriota; class Terriglobia; order Bryobacterales; family Bryobacteraceae; genus BOG-234. The sequence continues at coordinate 1,552,187 of CAVXUE010000006.1, forward strand.
GAGGCCAAGGCTGACAAGGACACATCGACTGTCTTTGAATCCGTGAAGGCTCCCCGTTGAGGGGTATCCGGCAGACATCAGGGGTCGCGCCTCCAGCCGCCGGGCAACGCCTTTCCGCCGTCATTGATCCACGCGATCAGGCGGCCTTCGTCCACGCGAATCTGTCTACCCAGCCGCACGACTGGTAGAATGCCACCGCGGGCCAGTTCGTAAACCCTCTGGAGCGATAGGTCGAGTCTCTCGGCTACTTCTTTCACGTTAAGAAGGCGCAGACGAGTGCCGCCTTCGGATGAAAATGAACTGGCGCTGGGAGAGGACATACCAGATTTATAACCGTGTCGAACAATCTCATCAAACCAACTTCGCCCCGGCCCGGGGCTTGACAAGAGCGCGGACAAATCGCGGTGCTGGGTTGTGTGCGGGTAGTGTGCGAACTCCGCCGAAATCGTCGGATCTCATCAAAACTCAGATGAGGCACGGAACGCCGCAAGTCCAATGTCTCCATAACTCTGGACAACTCAGGCAGTCTGCCAATATCTAATGTAAAATGAATGGTTTAGACTTAAAATCCGTTTTTCCGCAAGGAGAGTGTGGGTTCAATTCCCGCCCCGGGCACCAATTTTTATGCCTATAGGTTGAATATACTGCGCGTATTCGCTTTTTGGTCCCCATCAATCAGGAGCGGGCGTCAAGGGCGTCTTAAACGAAGTCGCCCTGAAAGCGACGATCAGTGCCAACGGTGTCAAGGCCAAAATCGAGGATGCTCTGAAGCGCGATGCGCAGATTGATGCGGACTCGATCAAGGTCGAGACGACTTCCAGCCAACACCGTCTTGTCGGCAAGCCATCCTTCCCGCGGCGGCTTGTCCTGGATGCGGCCGAATAAAACAGTCACTTCGCGCACCTCCCAGGCAAAGGCCGCATGACGCTCCGAGGATACGGCGCTCGCTTCGACTACACTGTCCTTAGCCAAGAGTGACACCCGGATGAAGCCCGAATCGATGAGAGGATCAGAAGCCGGACGCGACCCGCGGGCCGTTGCCCAACCAGTAGCTGCGCCGCTCACCCGCGCCGCGATTTTCCTCGTGGTGACAGTCAACCCGGGCCTGGACAATCGAGCGATCGTGCGGTCGTTGTGCGGGGACCTCTCCGCGCTCTTGCGCGCAGTTGATTTTCGCGACCTCGAAGGTGGCCTCTCCTGTGTCGCGGGCTTTGGGTCCGACGCGTGGGACCGGCTCTTCGGACCGCCGCGGCCGGCGGAACTGCATGAGTTCCGGGAGATTCGCACAGGAACGCGCCCGGCGGTTTCCACACCGGGCGACTTGCTGTTCCACATCCGCGCGAAGCGCATGGATCTGTGCTTCGAACTTGCGACGCAGATCATGGCGCGCCTCGGAGCTGCCGTTTCGCCGTCGGACGAAGTGCATGGCTTCCGTTACTTTGACGACCGCGATTTACTCGGTTTCGTCGACGGGACGGAGAATCCGAGAGGCGAGGCGGCAATGGATGCCGTGTTCGTCGGCGAGGAGGACCCCGCGTTCGCCCGCGGCAGTTATGTCATCGTGCAGAAATATCTCCACGATCTTGACGGATGGAACGCGCTGTCCACGGAGGTGCAGGAACGAATCATCGGCCGCACGAAGCTGTCGGACATCGAATTGAGCGATTCCGTCAAGCCAACCTCCGCGCACAGCGCACTCACAACAATTATCGAGGACGGGAAAGAGGTCAAGATCCTGCGCGACAACATGCCATTCGGCCGGGCAGCGCACGGTGAATTCGGCACCTATTTCATCGGCTACAGCCGTTCGCCCCGTACCATCGAACAAATGCTCGAAAACATGTTCGTTGGCAGGCCGCCCGGCAACTATGACAAGCTGCTCGATTTCAGCCGCGCGGTCACGGGAAACTTATTTTTTGTTCCGTCTTTGACATTTCTGGAAGCCACAAGCGAGGACCAGCCCGCCGTGTTGGCCGCGCCTGTTGTTGTAAACCCGTTGACGGTCGATGGCTCTCATTCCACCCCGCGGCAGAGCGACGGGTCGCTGGGTATTGGTTCCCTCAAAGGAGAAATTCCGCATGAATAATCTGCACCGCGAGCTAGCCCCCATTTCGGATGCGGCGTGGGCTCAGATTGAAGAGGAAACAGCTCGCACGTTCAAACGCTATCTCGCCGGACGGCGTGTGGTCGACGTGCGGGGGCCGGCAGGGCTTGATCTCTCCGCGGTCGGCACCGGCCATCTGCGCCCGATTGCCGGTTCGAAGGAAGGCGTTGTCGCCAGGCAGCGCGAGGTGAAGGCGCTGGTGGAACTGCGTTTTCCTTTTGAACTGGATCGCCAGACGATCGACGACGTTGAACGCGGCGCCAACGACGCGGATTGGCAACCGGCAAAGGACGCAGCCCGCCAGATCGCCTTTGCAGAGGACAGCGCGGTTTTTGAGGGCTATACCGCGGCCGGCATCGTGGGAATTCGTCAGGGGACAAGCAATCCAAAGATGCCCCTTCCGGCCGACGTTCGCCAGTACCCGGATGCCATTGCTCAAGCCCTGAGCCAATTGAGGCTTGTCGGCGTCAATGGCCCCTATGCCGTTCTGCTGGGAGCCGAGGCCTATACCGCACTCGCTGAAACCAGCGATCAGGGTTATCCGGTGCTGGAGCACGTCAAGCGCCTGGTGGACGATAAAATCATTTGGGCGCCCGCTATAGACGGAGCTTTTGCAGTGACCACGCGCGGTGGCGATTTCGAGCTGCACCTCGGCCAGGACGTCTCCATTGGCTACCTGAGCCACACCGATACTGTTGTCCGGCTCTATCTTCAGGAGACCTTCACGTTCCTGCTGCTCACCTCAGAAGCCGCAGTCGCGCTGATTCCGTCCGCGAAAGCAGACACGCCCTGAAAACGCCGTCAGGCGACTGCACACGGCGATCCGACGAATCGGGCTGCCGGCGTTAACGGAGGGCGGGCAAGGCCGGTAATCGGATTTCGCATTCATTCGGGATCTCAGCCAGCCATCGCCCCCCGATTCGTCGATCACGCCGGTAACTTTCCGGCGAGCCAGTAATCGACACTGAACCTTCCCGGGCCGGAGCAGATCAGCCAGATGAAGAAGAGCACGTACAGGACTTCCGGAAGGTAGAGGAAATCGTCGAGCCAGCTAAGAGGCGACAGTCCTTCAGGCATAGTGGAAAGCGTGTCCGTCAGCACAGCGACAACCATATCGATCAGTAAGGCGACGCACGCAGGGCTTGAAAGGAACCCCACCGTCAGCAGGGATCCGCCAACGAACTCGACACCCGACACGAAATAAGCCAGTTGGCGGGGAAACGGGGCTTTGACCTTAACGAGCGTTGCGTAAATCGCTTTCGCGCCGCCGTCGACAAACAATTTGTTCGCCCCGGTGATGGCGAAGAACACCCCGAGCGAAACACGTACCAGCAGGATGGCACATTGTTCCAGGCCATTGCTTCCCAGCAGCGCAAAGTGAACCAACCGTCTCCAAACCATCTCTCATCCCCATCGCGGATACGCTGTAGCTAAATGCTGTTTCGCGGATCGTCTTTCGCACTGAGGTATTCCAGTCCGAGAGGCCCCATCGCGGTTATTTGCGTGACATACTCGCCGGACTTCGCCCAGTGAAAATGGTGCGTGTTGCCAGGGAGAACGATCACGGCTCCGGGCGGATAGGCTTCCAACTTACTCGCGTCGAATTCGTCACCCAGTCCGATATAAAAGACGCCGGAAATCACGGTGTAGACCCGGTCCTCCGGGTGCTTGTGAGGCATCAGCTTCGCGCCGTGGGGCGCTTTGACCCTGATTGTGTAGGGACCAGGCTCCGAGGGCCGACCCACCACAACGGCGAGCCGGACGGAAGGTGGGAACGCCGGGAACGCCTTCCAATCCACATCTTCAGGCAAGATACTCTTGAAGACCTCCTGCCCCGGCTGGTGAGGCTGAACCCCGCTTACGGTGCTGGCTTTCTGAGACATACAAATCTCCCCTGTGCGGAAAATCCAAAAAATGCTAGCGCGCGATTTGGCCCAGGTAGTATCCGAGCCGATTTTCGACATCCCCCGGCTTGTGGAAGCCGCGCGCCATCAGTGCTTTGATCCCATCCTGGGCAGCGGGTCGCCCGAGCGAAGCGATGCACGCATCCCACCCGGCTCCGAGCTCGACGTCCGGCGGCAGGCTTGTGTTGACCAGGCGCTTGGTGTTGGCGATCGCCCACTTGTCAAATCCGGCGATCCGGATCGCGAGCGCTTCGACGAACGCGTCCAGACCGGCGTCGGGAAGGGCGCGATTCACGTAGCCGTAGGCCTCGGCCTGATCTGCCCTGATGTCGTCCGAGCTCAAGAGCACCTCGAGGGCGCGGTTTCGGCCGATGAGCTGGGGCAGCCGCGCCATGGGGCCCCCGCCGGCGACCATCCCCACGCCCACCTCCCATTGCGAGAGGATAGCTTTCTCGCGGCTTGCGAAACTCATGTCGCATGCCAGAGTAATCTCGCTGCCGTTGCCCGTCGCGCGGCCGCGGATGAGGGCGATGGAGACAACTGGCGCGCGTGTCAGACGGACCAGAAAGTCCGGCCACGGCGGCAAGCCTGTGGGACCCGCCGGTAGTGAGGTCAGGTCCTCAAGCTTTGCCAGGAAATCGGAATGATTCAGGAAGTAGGCGTCGACCGCACTGTCGAAGACCACCACCCTTACATGCTCGTCGGCTTCGAGAGCGCCGATGATTTCCTGGAACTCCCGGACCATTTCCGGACCCATAACATTGATCGGCGGGTTGTCGATCGTGACGCGCCAATAAGCGGGCGACCGCCGGGCCAGGCGAATCTGTGCGGGCTTCATAAGTGCGCTGCTTGCGGTTGTCATGGTACTCTCCTGTCTGTTTATGTGCCTGCGACTATTTGTTCCTTGCCTGGATTGCCGGCAGTTGGTTGATGAGTGCCGCGCCTGCCTTGCTGACAATCTCGTCCTGTGAATCCGTGCCTCCGGAACAACCAATTGCTCCGATAATCCCACCCTGTTCGATCAGCGGGATGCCGCCTCGCGAGGCAATGATTCCATCGAACGCGAGCAGATAGTTCAGGTGCATAAGCTGGATACCATCCTCGAACTGCTTCGTTTCGCGCCGGAAAGTGGCGGCGGCTCGTGCCTTGTGCTCGGCAATCGGGATGGAGGCAAGCATCGCACCGTCCATCCGTTGAAAGGCGACGAGGTTGCCGCCGGAATCGACCACCGCCGCGTTCATCTTCCAGTCCCGCTTCTTCGCCTCCGCCACCGCCGCGTGAATGGCCGCCTGGGCCCGGGCCAGCGATATTGGCGGACCATACGGGATGTCGAAAGGAATTTTGTCGGGGACAAAATCCAAAGGATTTGTTTCCGCGGGCTGCAGCGTTCCAACCACGCTAACCGCGCTTCTTGTCTTCTCGTTTGCCATACGTCCCCTTAATGGCCCTGTAAAGATCGTTTACCTTTTGCCGTACGCCGTGAAAATGTAATCCTTCGCCGCCACTCTCGTATGGCACGCGAACCCGCAAGTGACGACGCCGGTCGGATCGGGCTTGAACGTGTCCGACGCGGGATCATAGTCAAACGCGGCGTATGCCCATCCCTTCGTGCCCGGGAATTTCCTGCTGTCCTTCTCGATGAAGAAAACGTCCTGCAAGGTGTCCGGTACCCTCACAGAAAAAGGCGCCTCCGTACTTTTTTTCGGTTTCCACTCGATTTTTGCAACCCTGGAGCCATCCGGAAAAGGCTTGCCGTTACCGGGAACGCCCGCCCGGTAGGCGGCAATCATCGTCGGATTGGCGACCTCCACCTTCAGCAGATCTTCGGTCTGGCTGACGGCGACAACCTCCCAGCTCTCGTACCCCCTGAAGTCGGAAAATGCAAGCCCGTTGGGCACGCGCACTGTGTACTTGTCCTGCGCCGCGAAGAGCCTCGCACCCAGGACCGACACCGCTATGCCGAGTGCGGCTGCTGAAACGATTCGGAAACTGCGTGAAGACAAAAACCGTTTGTTAAACATGACTTCCTCCCGCTCAATGTGCTCATGCCCAGCGGAGCGCATTCACACTTGTTCACTGAGAGTGCACGCTTCGGACCACGTTTTGCCGCTCCGTCCGAAATGCCGGAGATTCCTGTGATTTGCGCGGCTTAGCGTGAGCGCTTGTGCGGTCGGGCTGCGTTGTCGAGACATCTGATGTCGGGCGACTGGGACGGCGGGTAGACTTTGCAACGGCCCTTCGTCTCCTGCCACGTATTGTCAGGTACCCGGTCCGGATATGTAGCCGCGCCGGACAACCCCGCGCTCGTCGGGGATCACCCGAAAACCGGCCAATGGAATTGAGCCGGAACGCAGCGACGGCGTCGTCATGAATGCGGAGAACGTGAAGTGGGCGGTGCTCGCGCTCCTTCAGGGGGGGAACCAGCTCGGAGCGGTTCCATTTGTTATCTCTTTGGGATTCTGTTTCCGCTGGTGTACGAAGTTGAAGTGGCGAGACTGGCGCTGACGTTTCCATCACTGCTCGGGTTGGTCGCGTGGATTGCTCCGATGGCCGGGGCGGGAAGAGGAAAGATGTTCCGGCTTCCCATCATCGGCCCTCTGGCTAAGTGGTTTTCAAAGCTGTAGCGCTACCGACTTTGGCGGGGAATCGCCTTGCGCTCCGATAGCCGCCAGCGTGGCGACACGCCAGATGTTTGACGAAGCCAGGCCGGCGGCCCTGTAACGGGCAGCTAGTTCAGAAGCGATTCCCAGTTGGCCGGCACCCTTCCCGCGGGTCCAGGTGTGGGCTGACTTTCAGGATGCGCGTGCGGCGGGAGCAACTCCACCCCTTTGATCATCCCCTGCTTCTCGTAATCGAAGAACCAGTCCTCACCCGGCTCAAAGCTGGTTATGATCGGATGCCCCGTCGCCGCCGCATGCTTCGATGCATGCTGACTCGGAGAACTGTCACAGCATCCGATGTGCCCACACTCCGCACAGCGACGGAGATGAAACCACCAGTCTTTCGGCGACGCCAGGCATTCCACACACCCGTCGCCGCTTGGTCTCGAAGCGGGATTAAATCCCCGGTGATCTTTCTTCATTTTCGATTTTTCCTCCAGACCCTGCATGTCCCGCAACGAGTTTAAGGCACCAGCAGGATCTTCCCGATGCCACCTTTTTCCGCCGCTGCCTGAGCCTCGGCCGCTTCACTGAGTGGCAGGGTCCGGCTGATCGGGATTACCAGCTTGCCGTCCCGCACCGCTTCGGCCATGAACTGAAGCGTTTTCCTGTCGAATTTCGAGAATACCGGCGCCACCTTTACAGTTGGGTACTCCGCGGCGTTCTTCGGCGCCCCGGCAACCGAAGCGAACACTCCTCCCGGCTTAACCCTGGCGATCAGCTTCTCGGCGGTTCTCCCGCCGACGGTATCCGCAACCGCATCGAGCGGCGGAAGATTCGCAATCGCGGTATCGCTGTCGGTCGCGACCACCTGATCCGCACCCACAGTCTTCGCCTCATCCATCTGCCTCGTCAGGACCCCGGCGATCACAGCCGCCCCACGCTCCTTCAAACTGAATACCGCCGAACGCCCCACGCTCCCGGTAGCGCCCACGACGATGACGGTCTCGCCCGCTTCGATTCCGGTGGCGGAACTGAGCTGGTTACCAGTCACCGTCACCAGCGGCAGCGCAGCCGCGCGGACCAAATCCAGCCCCTCGGGGATCTTCGCCAGGACCGCCGCATTTATGACGCAAAGCTCGGCGTAAGTGTTGTCCGCCATAGCGAACACCCGATCGCCGATGGAAAAGTCCGTCACACCCGGCCCAGTTTTGAGCACGGTCCCCGAGATATCGACTCCTATGAGACTCGGGAACTGCATGGGATAAAAATCCCTGGTGAATCCAGCACGCCGCTTGTAGTCGATCGGGTTCACGCTCGCGGCGGCAACCCGCACCAGCACCTCGTCCGGACCCGGCGCCGGATCGGGATAGTCCTCGAACTTCAGGACTTCTGGGCCGCCGTATTGGTGGACAACGATTGCTTTCATATTCAATCTCCTAAGTGTGATTTTGCCTGTTTGAGATTTGCGTTGCTCTCCACCTGGCGTTCACGCGTCACCGCTCCTTCGGTGGCAGCTTCTCTTTTCTCTTTTGAGGATGAATGCCGAGGTCGTGCCATGACGTTTCCGCGAGGTTTATGTCGTAATAGGCCGCGGCTTTCCCGATGTTGGCGAACGCCAACGCGCGGTCGGCATCGGAGACGCCGATGACTTGATCGAACCGCGCCACCGCGTTACGCACATGGTGCGCGTCGGTCAGTGGTTCTTTACGTTGTTTCGGAAACGCGTATACACTGTCCGGCAGATCACCCTGCATCGTGAGGCGTCCGTGTCTCTCGTGAGGCTTCCAAGTCGTTTTCGGCATGTCTTTACCGTCCTTTCCCTGATATTTGCGAGAGAGGCCGGGCGCCTTACGTGACGTCGGTGCTCTGCCCGACCTCGATAATGTAACCATCGGGATCGCGGATGTAGCAGCGAATCTCGCCGTACTTTTCCTTCGGCTCCCTGGTGAACCCGGCCCCTCTACTTTTCCATAGTTCGTAGCACGCCTGAATATCCGCAACGCGGATATTCAGGAAGCTGCTGACCTTATCCGGGGCGGCAGGGACGCTGAGCGTTACCGAGGGCTTGTCCGGGGTGGGGCCGCCTCGGACGTTGACAATCAGCCACGTATTCGCGATCTGAATGTGCCCGGACGCACCCTTGCTGTCGCCTCTGCTCAGAATGCGACCGCCGAAGACCTTTTCATAAAAATCAACCGACCGGTCGATGTCGGCGACGGTAATGAAATGCGTGACGCTGAACCCGTCGCGCGGGGCCGTCTCATAGCTCTTTCGTTCGATTTGTACGCTGCTCATTGACGGCTCCAACGATGAACCCGCTCATCCGGGCGGGCGCCCGAAAAACCGCCGACCGTAGTTTTCATCGATATTTACGCCCTCCAGGTGTCGCCCCCTTCTCAATCAGCTCTTTCCGGGTGTCCCCGATTCTTATGCCCCTGAAACCGAAGTCTTCTTCCCATCGAGTGCCAGTAGAAGAAGCTTCAGAAGCGCTTGATCAGAGAATGGGTTCTGACCTGAGATAACCTCGCGATCCTGAAGGACGTAGCTCTGCCATGGAGCAATCACGCTTACGTCAGCTCCCGCCGTACGCAGGGCAAAGTCCGGGTAGAAGAGAACCTTACCACCAATCTCAAGCGGTTCCCGCTGCTGCTCTTCCGCTGTCGAAAAGATAGTCATCTTGTATCCGGAATAGATCCAGTCCTGAGCCTTGTCGTGTGCTCCCGCTGCATCGCCCGCCGACAGCGCGGCGACCACCTCCGTCGAATTCGGAAGCGCCGCGAGAAGTGAAATCGGGCCATGGCAGAGCACCGCCGTAGGCTTGGATGTTTTATGAAAGTGTCTCAGCACGGTGCCCGCGTCGGGATCATCGAGTAGATCCATCATCGGGCCATGGCCGCCGGGGACGAAAACAGCGTCATATTGATCCAGGCCCGATGCGATGACATCCGAGATGCGAGTTGGATGTTTGAGCCCGGCCAAGGTGTCGCGGAATTTTAGATAGTCCTGAAGCTTAGCCTCGTCCCCGCCGAAGAACTGCGCTATAGCTGAATTGACATCCATCTGCGGCGTGTTGCCTTTGGGGTTGGCAAAAGTGATTTCGTAGCCCTCCTTCATCAGGGCGCGAACCGGAACCGTCAGCTCGTTGAGGTAGTAGCCAGCGCCGGTATAAACCCTGCCATCTTTCAAGGGCAAGCCATGACCGCTCGATACCAGCACCAGGACTTTTCCTTTAGTTGTCATTGTTGTTCTCCTTTTTGAAGTCGAATTCTGCGCTCCTGAGTATGAGCCAGCTCATCGTCCGCGGCTTCCTCCAAAGTGGGTAAGGACCGGCTACCGCGGTTGATGTGAGTTATGCCCCTGGGAATCCGAACATCAACCACGACTGATTGGCCACCCAGTGCGGGTACAGCTCCGTCATCTGATCGAACAGCTCCCGGTCGGATGTCGCGGTTTTCTGCAACCGATCGAAGTCCTGCAGGTAACGCTTGGTTTCCTGGATAGTCGAGGGAGAGTCGGGCGCCCCGGTCTTCTTGTGACCGGCGACAACAATCGCCGGGTTCAGCGCCGCTAACCGGTCCAGCGCCGCGATCCAGTTCTTTCGGCTCTCGGGGGTGGTGTCGCCGACGTACATACGGCATTGGTTGTACACAACGTCGCCCGCGACGATCAGGCCGATCGATGGAACGTATAGAGAGGTCGAATCGGGACTATCGGTACGGCCCTGCTCGATGATGCGCAATTCGTGGCCCTCGAGAGTGAACGTGTCGTGTTCATAGGGCTCGGGTGGAACCAATTTGGTGGCCACTTGCCCCGGAAAGAGCCGGCGGGCCAACTGCTCAACCGGGGGAGAGAAAGACGCCTGCATGGCGGTCACCGCCCCGGGCGTTGCTATCGCCCGAGCGCCGGGGAAACGGTCGAGCAGAATGCTCAGACCGTAGAAGTGGTCGAAATGGGCGTGCGTTATATAGATCGTCTCCAGGTTGCGGTTGTGCAAAGCGACCCAATCCGCGAGAGCCCTGGCCTCAGCCACCGTCCCCATTGCGTCCACCAGCACCGCGTCGGACTCGCCGAAGATTAAAGTCGAGGTGATAGGGTCAAAGCCGAGCGCTTCGCCGAAGGGCTTTGGCCGCTCGCCGACCATAGCCTTTCCCGGGGCCGTAAAAACGTTCACACTAAGCGTGTTCGACGCGACAGGCGCGGTGACATTTGTGCCGTCCATTTGGTGCTCCTTTCGATGTGAGAGGGCTAACCGTACTTGAGCGCGGTGCTCTGTCCGACCTCGATAATGTAACCGTCGGGATCGCGGATGTAGCAGCGAATCTCGCCGTACTTGGGTATTGGCGCCGTGATGAACTCGGCTCCCCGGCTTTTCCACAATTCATAGCATGCCTGGATATCCGCGACGCGGACATTCATAAAGCCGTTGATCCTATCCGGGTCGGGGACGCTGAGCGTTACCGAGGGCTTGTCGGGGGTCGGCCCGCCCCCGGGATTAACAAGAAGCCAGGTATTCGCGATCTGAATGTACGCGGGTGCGCCTTCGCTGTCGCCTCCGCTCAGAATGCGGCCGCCGAAGACCTTTTCATAAAAGCGAGCCGATCGGTCGACGTCTGCGACGGTGAGAAAATGTGCGACGCTGAACCCCTCCCGCGGGGGCATCTCATAGCTCTTGTGTTCGATTTGTACGCCGTTCGTTGACGAGTCCGATACCGTCATGAGTTTCAGAAGCGCCTGCGCCGCCGAGGTCGATGACGCAGGATTCTGGCCAGTAACGAGACGGCCGTCAGTGATGGAAAAAGGCTGCCAGTTCGCCACCTTCTCGTATATGGCGCCGAGCCGCAGCAGTTCATCTTCGACCAGGAACGGCACAACCTTCGTGAGCTGCATCGCCTCTTCCTCGCCGTTCGTGAACCCAGCCACGTGTTTTCCCTTCACCAATGGAGCGCCCTGGTACGTCACGTGGCGAAGCACCCCGGGCGAATGGCACACCAATGCGATCGGCTTGCCGGAATTGTAGAAGGCCTCCAGAAGCGCGATCGACACGGGGCTCTCCGCGAGATCCCACATCGGGCCGTGCCCACCGGGATAGAAAACAGTGTCGAAGTCTTCCGCCCTCATGTCCGCAAGTTTGAGCGTGTTGGCGAGAGCCTTTTGCGCCGCCGCGTCCTTCTTGAACCGCGCCATCGCCGGCGTTTGATTTTCCGGCAGATCGCTTTTCGGATCGAGCGGAGGCTGCCCGCCTTTCGGAGAGGCGAGCGTCAGTTCAACGCCCGCATCCCTGAAGACGAAATAGGGGGCCGCGAATTCCTCAAGCCAGAAACCAGTCGGGAGGCCCGTGTTCCCCAGTTGATTGTGCGATGTCAGGACCATCAGTATTTTCATCTTCACTCTCCTTTGTCCTGGCATCCGGATCGACTCAGCACGCAAGGCGCTGTTCGCCGTTACGCGCTAGTGCACGCATCTCGCGTACCACAGCGAAGGTATAGAAACCAAAGACAGGCCGGGGGCCGTCGCGCGCTGCTGTCAATGCCCCGACACCGACTCCCGCCATCTCACGGCGTACGTCGCGGTATCTTCGAGACACTACACGCAGAACGCGTGGCATCGGATCTGCCAGCCATAAAGGCGGACCGACAGGCTCGACGATCGCTCGTTTGTTCCGCCACATATATTCAAAGGAAGACATCGGATGGGGCAGCTTCTATCAATCAATGTCGGGCTTCCTCATGACGTTGCATGGAAGGGCCAGAAAGTCCACACCGCGATTTGGAAGCAGCCAGTCGAGGGCAGGATTGCAGTCCGTCGCCTGAACGTGGAAGGCGATGGACAAGGGGATCTCGCCGGGCATGGAGGCGAGAACCGCGCGGTGATGGTGTATCAGACGGAGGCTTATCGCTACTGGGAGGCTCAGCTCGGCCGCAACGATTTTTCGTTTGGCCAGTTTGGTGAGAATTTCACCGTATCCGGCTTGGCCGACGATGAGGTCTGTATCGGCGATCGATACCAAATTGGAAGCGCGCTCTTCGAGGTCACTCAGCCGCGCGTCACGTGCTATCGCGTGGGTATCAGAATGGCCGAGCCGGCAATGGCCGCACTGCTCGTGTCACATCACCGGCCGGGCTTCTATTTTCGCGTGCTGGAAGAGGGTGAAGTTGGCGCTGGCGATGAAATCACGAAAGTGGCGGATGGCCCCGAACGCATCACTGTGGCGGAGACTGATGCGCTCCTGTATTTGCCGGCTCCCTCGCGCGAACGACTCGAACGCTCGCTGCGAGTGCCGGCGCTCAGCCAGGGATGGAAAGCGTCTTTAAGGGCACTTGCGGAGCAGAAGACTTCGGAGGCAGGGAATCCCGGGCTCAAGGCTTCAAGCGGCCCGCCACCAGCCTGGCCAGGTTTTCGACCACTGCGCGTCGCCAGAGCAGACCGGGAAGCTGCAGATGTGGTCTCGTTGTCCATCGAACCAACGGACGGGGCGCCTCTGCCCGCAGCGCTACCCGGACAGTTTCTCGTCCTGCGGTTGCGCACGACACCCAACGGCCCCATGCTGCTCCGCAATTACTCGATGTCGGGCATGCCCGGCGCCAGCACTTACCGAATAAGCGTCAAACGAGAGACGAACGGAGTTGTCAGCTCGTATGTTTGCGATCACGTACGCGCGGGCGATATGTTGGACGTGAGCGCGCCTCGTGGCGGCTTTATTCTGAGATCCGGCGATGCTCCCGTCGTCTTGCTGAGTGCCGGCATCGGGGCAACCCCCGAACTCGCCATGTTGCACTCGCTGTCCTCCGCGGCGTCGCGTCGTGAGGTCTGGTGGATCTACGGAGCGCGTAACCGAGCCGAGCACCCGTTTGCGAAGGAATCGCGTGATCTCCTGCAAACCCTCGCGAACAGCCGAAGCCATATTGTCTACAGCAAGCCCGATTCAGGGGATCAACCCGGTGTCGATTACGACTCGGTTGGACACGTGGACACGCCGCTGCTCGATCGCCTGGGTGTAACTCGCGATGCGGATTTCTATCTGTGCGGCCCACCTTCATTCCTCAGGCAACTGACCGAAGGCTTGAAGACATGGGGTGCCGATTCCACAGGAATTCACGCGGAAGTGTTCGGGCCGGAAACGGCGATCACACCAGGAATTGTGCAATTCTCCCGCCCGCCGGTTCACGCTCCCGCGGGGAAACCCGGCACCGGACCACAGATTTCATTCACGCGAAGCGGGCTCACGGTTCCATGGGATTCACGGTTTTCCAGTTTGCTGGAATTTGCAGAAGCCTGCGACGTTCCCGTACAGTGGTCGTGCCGCACAGGGGTCTGCCATACCTGCGAGTGCGCATTGATTGGAGGAGCTGTCCACTATGAGCCCGATCCACTCGAGCCGCCGGCTACGGGCAACGTGCTGATCTGCTGTTCTCGACCATCCGGCGATGTCGAAGTTGATCTCTGATTGTAAGGACGCCTGGCAGGATTACTCCCGTAACCTCTTCGGGCCACTCACGTACGGGTTGCCTCGCTCGTAGAAGCGCAGTTTGCGATCGACGTTGCGGGTCAGACCGATGCGCACACTCTCGCCGATGCCGGCCGTTTTCCGCCGGCTTGTCGCGAGCCACAGCGGACCGGCGGCGCACAGATCCAGACCATCCTGCCTGAAATCAATCTGCATCGCCTGGGCCAGCCGGCCTGGCCCCCGGGCTAAGTCGAGCAGGCCCGCCCCGCCGCGGAAGCCTTGCATCCGATCGATTCCCTCGAGTGGTTCGAGGGCACGCAAAAGGACTCCCGCCCCGACTCCGGCCACCTCGCTCGTCACGTTCAGCATGAACGACGAACCATAGGTGAAATATACGTAAGCGTGTCCTCGCCCAAGAAATAATGAGGCATTGCGCCGCGTCTCTCCGCGGAATGCGTGCCCGGCGGAATCACCGACGGGATAAGCCTCCGTCTCGACGATTCGCCCGCTGAGCCTGCCACCATCGGTATCGTGCACTGCTACTTTGCCAATCAGGTAGCGCGCCAGCTCCACAGTATCCACCGGGAGTTCTGTTCGACGGAGACGCCGGAGACGACAGAACTACGCGTAGCGGAAGATCGCGCAAACAGGGCCCCCGGAAGGCATGCTGGTTTCCAGTAGGGTTTGAACGTCGCCGCCGTGGCGGAGAGTTTCGACGGCGGCTGTGTCCAGAAGGTCGGCCACGCCGTCGACCGCGCCCGGGACGGCCCCGTTTTCAAGCAGGAACAGATGTTCGACTCTCCCTGTGGAAGCGGCGCGCACAATCTCCCGCACATCCGCCGAAGCGTGGCCTGTTCCGATCTGCTTGTCGAACTTCTCGAGCGCGCGACGCGCCGGCCCGGTGGTCACCGACCGAACCAGCTCCAGGGATTGCCGATACATCTCGTTCTGGTCGAGATGCCCGGGTAACCCGCGTATTCCCGGCTCCACACACGCAGGATAGGTCGTCAAGCGGTGGAAGAGCGCGACTTCGTGTTCGACGCCTGCAACAACCAGGGGTGGATGTCCGTCCTTCAGGAGAGCGTTTACGTCGCGATCGATCTCACGATAAAAATGGCCAAGGTGGTCTTCAGGGTGATCGCGATCGTGCACCGGCTCCGCGCGAAGCGAGGATTGGGATGCGCCGGGAACCAAACCGGCGGCCTCGGTGCCCGCGTTTTTCGGAAATCTCGCGGGCTCACAGAATTGATCCGTGCATTTGAAGATGCGCGTATCGTTCAGCTTTAAGGCGAGAATGTAAAACTCGAGGTGTTTGCCGGCCAGCGCCAGCAGCGGGCGAAGCTGGAAGTACTCGCCAACGGCGGCGACGGGTTGGCCGACGAGATATCGCGTGCGGAATGACTCGCACACCTCCGGCGAGCGCAGAAAAATGAACGTCGCCGGCTCTTTCGAGGAATCGATCGCATTCGCAGCCGCAAGCTCCAGGGGATCGAGAAGGGAGGCAACGTCGTGCTTGGTTGTGCCGGCTGCCAGCCTGGCGCGAACCTGAGCAAGCGCATCCTTGAAGGCAATTCGCGCATCGCGAGCCTCCTGTTCGGGAAGAACGATCGTGATGCATGGTGGAGCGGCCGACGCAAGACCGCGCAGCTTCTCGAGGGAAAACCTTTCCGGTTCGGTTATCGTCATAAGTAAACTCCAGTCTCGCGCTGCCACACAAGCACGCCACCCGCCATCTACATTGTCGTTGAAAACGAATCCCGATCGTGCTGTCGATCGGCGGGCTTTCATCTCGAAGTGCTGTCAGCAGTCGGCTGTCGGTGTCAGGCCGGTGGCTTTTCCGGCGTTCCGCGCGATGGGCCAACCGTTCCGCGGACGGCAAACCCTTTGATTTCGGGAACGTTGCCTTTCCTCCGCACGATCAGCGCGCGCTGGTTGTTGAAATGCATTCTGCGGCGTTGTGACTGCGCAAACCACCTCACTCCATCGCGCGTTGGGATCGTACCCCGCGGACCTGAAGCAGGCAAATGACTGTGTTGGCGCCCGTTATAACGCGGTGCGGTCGGTGACCCGCGCTCTTGCCGCGGGGTTCTCGCCTGAGGATCAGATGGTGCAATCCTGCCCGGAAGCCAGCCCGATGAAGTGGCATCAGGCGCATACCACCTGGTTTTTCGAGACGTTCGTGCTGCGCCCTTTTCTTCCGGATTACAAGCCCTTTCGCGAGGAGTTTCACCGTCTGTTCAACAGTTACTACAACTCGATCGGGGATGAGCCCCCTGAGAAGCACTTGCGCGCTGCGTTTTCGCGCCCCTCGCTCGATGAGGTCGTCGCGTTCCGGATGCATGTGGACGAAGCGATGGAAAAGCTCTTCGCGGGCCGCATCGATGACGACGCAGCGCGACGCATCATCCTGGGCCTGAACCACGAGCAACAGCACCAGGAATTAATGCTTACCGATATCAAGCATGCCTTCTTCTCGAATCCGCTGCGTCTGGCGCACTACGCGATCCCCCTCACGCCCGGCCGCGATGCAGCATCGGAGTTCAGGTGGCACAGTTTCAATGACGGCGTCGTTGAAACTGGCTACCCCATAGACCCGGCGAACTGTCTGGATTTTTGCTTTGACAACGAAACGCCCCGCCATAAGGTATACCTCGAAGCCTTCCGGATCGCCAACCGAAGCGTGACGTGCCGGGAGTATCTCGAATTTATGTCCGATGCCGCCTACGCGCGCCCCGAAGTGTGGCTTTCCGAGGGCTGGGAAGCGGTCAAGAAACAAGGGTGGCGGGCGCCACTCTATTGGCAACGTGATGCCACGGACAGCACTGGCTGGCGCATCTTCACTCTTAGAGGCTGGCATCCGCTTTCCGCTTTGCTCGATACGCCCGTTTGCCATGTGAGCTTTTTTGAAGCCGATGCGTTCGCGCGCTGGCGAGGCTGCCGCCTTCCTGACGAAGCGGAATGGGAATTTGCCGCGAATGGAAGTTCGATTCAGGGGAACTTCCTCGACACCGGAAGGCTGCATCCCGCAATCGCATCCGGCGGCGGCCCCGGCCAACTCTTCGGGGACTCATGGGAGTGGACAGCAAGCCCCTACACGGGTTATCCGGGTTACAAGCCCCTTCCTGGCGCGCTGGGCGAATATAACGGCAAGTTTATGTCCGGCCAGATGATTCTGCGTGGAGGCTCCTGCGTCACGCCCGCGAGTCACTTGCGCGCAACCTACCGTAATTTCTTTCAGCCGGCGACGCGCTGGCAATTCGCGGGAATACGTCTGGCCGCTTAAGGACTCTCAACCATGAATATCACGACGGAGTTCGAAGCGAAAAGCCTGACCCCACTTGACACCCGGGACGCACTGATCGATGAGGTTTGGCGCGGCCTGCTTCAACATCCACGGTCCCTGGTTCCGTGGATGCTTTACGATGCCGAGGGCTCACATCTTTTCGAGTGCATCACAACTCTGCCCGAATACTATCCCGCGCGATTGGAGCGCGACACTTTAGCGGACTACGGCGAGGCGATCGTCAAAGCAACTGGTTCCGACTGCTCCCGGCCCCTGCGCCTGCTGGAGCTGGGAGCCGGGACGGCCGCAAAGACCGGAATTCTGCTGAAAGCCGCAGCGCGCCTGCGAAACGAAGTAACCTACGTCCCGGTTGATGTCTCGTCGGATGCGCTCGACGAGGCCTGCGACAGCATCGCTTGCGTTTTGCCGGATGTGCGGCTACAGCCCATGGTGGCGAACTACGTCACTCACCCGCCGACGCTCCAACGGTTCAGCGGAACCACGCTCGCGCTGTACATCGGTTCGAGCATCGGCAACTTCTCGCCGAAGGAAGCCCGCACGATTCTCCGCAATCTGAGGTCTGAGCTCAGGCCGGGCGATGCTCTGCTGCTGGGTACGGATATGGTGAAAGACGAGGCGACTCTCGTGCGGGCGTATGACGACAAAGATGGCGTCACCGCGGCGTTCAATCTGAACGTTCTGCATCGCCTCAACAGAGAGCTCGGTGCGAACTTCGATACCGGCTGCTTCCGGCACAGGGCCCGCTGGAATCGCGTGGAGTCACGCATGGAGATGCACCTCGAGAGCACGCGCGATCAGTGCGTAAACATCCCGGCCGCGCAACTCAGCGTTCGATTCGCGGCCTTTGAAACCATCCATACCGAGAGCAGCTACAAATTCACCGGAAAAACGCTTGGCGCCTTGTTGGATGATGCGGGCTTTATGATCCAGCAGACATGGACGGATCCGCGACAGTGGTATACGCTTACGCTCGCGGGCCTTCGGTAGCAGAGCGTGGGGCGGGCCATCGTTCCTCAGTGGCCTGCCTTCTTCCGTTGCGGGACAAACGCGGACGACGGAAAATAATCGTCCGCGCCACGCTGAAAGCGAGCGCTGTATCGATCCCGGCTGAAAGCCGCCGGGCCTCGACCCGGGGATGGAAACTAAACCGCCTTTGGATCCTTGTTCCATCCATGGAACGACGAAAAGTCGCCCGCTTTCCACGCCTCGCGGAGTCCAGGGGTGCTCAGATCCCAGTCCGGGCGGATCTCTCTCGTCACTGTCCGCAGGTCGTGCCAGAGATCGATAACGGAAGGCCGGCCCCAGAACCAATAGCCGTTATAGATGCTGTGGATGATCAGTCCTGGCTTGAGCACGAGGGTGTGCGGAATCATCGGATTATGGTCCGGGTCGGTGTATTCCACGATGTCGAGGTCCTTCTGAACCGTTCGGCCGGGGTCGGAGAGGAAGGTCCATTCGGCGCCCACAGACGCGCGGAACTCCTGCAGAGTGTGGTGATCATCGGTGGAGATCGTGGCAATCTGCGTGTACGCCACGGCAATTTTCGGATAAAACGCGGCGAGATCCAGATGCTGCTGGTGTTCCTTCGGGCAGTAGTGGCCGCGCGTGAGCGTCAGAATCAGCGGATCATCGCCCTGGAGTTCGCTGAGCCTGCGCGGCGCGCCCGCGTGATCGGGTAACTGATAGTCGGGAAATACGGCCCCGGGCACAATGTCAGAACGCATAGTCTCCGCCTGAGATCTCACGGAATGTATCTGGAAAACGTGTAATCCTGCGCCTTTTGCGGCGTATGGCAGCCGAAGCAAGCCGTAATGGCGTGAGCCGTGTCGGGGATCTGTGGCTTGGAGGGATCGCCTCCCGCCCACACCTGGAATCCCCATCCACCGGTCGATGCATACTTCTTCGCATCCTTTACCATCGCTGTCACAAATTTCCTTGCGCCCTCGACGGAGGCCCCATCCTTCATCGAAAATTCGTGGACGTCGTCCGCGAAAATGGTTCCGTCAGGATAGGGAAACGGGCCACCCATTTTCAGAGTCGGCAATCCCCTGGCATTCACGTGGATAAGGTGCAGACCATCGACGTGGTCAAAAACCGGGCTGTCCTTTGTAGCGGTCATTGAGTTCACCACGAACCAATCCCGTAACCCATCGGGGAACCGAACCCCATCGTCGGCGGACGTCGCCGCAGGGAACGTCAGGATTACAGCGAGGCCCAGGACGCCCGCAAGCATCGACAGCATTGGTGCTCCAGTTCTGTCCCCGCCGGCCGTTGTGCGAGCTTTCAAAGTGTTGAGAATCTTCCCGAGTTTCATAATAGTGCCTCGTTTACCCTTCTCCTCAATAGCCCGCGGCCGCATAGGACCGCCCTTCCGCAAACTCCCGAATCGGGCGCGCCCCGAGCGACCGGCGCGTTTCAATCCCAAGCTTTCGCATCTTATAGATCAGCGTCGTACGCGGCAATCCAAGCCGGTCGGCCGCTCCGCCCTGCCCGCCGATCAGCCAGTTGGTCTGGTTCAGTGTTTCGAGGATGTGCTCCCGATCGGCGTCGGCAAGCGTGCGCGGATCGCTCTCCGGGCTCTGCTTCACCGTCTGCCTCAAGTCGAGCGGCAGACGCAGTACCGACGCGGGCGAAAACAGCACCGCGCGCTCGATGAAATTCTGCAGTTCGCGAATATTGCCCGGCCAGTCGTGCGCTTTCAGTACCTCGATCACTTCATCGGGAATCTCATCGATGGGCTTGTTGAGAGAGGCGGAAAATTTCTCGACGAAGAACTCCGTCAGCGGCCGTATGTCCTGAATGCGCTCACGCAACGGAGGCAGTAACAGCGGAATCACGTTCAACCGGTAGAACAGGTCCGCGCGAAACAGCTTCTTGTTCACCAGTTGCCCGAGATCCTGGTTCGTCGCCGCCACCACCCGCGCGTTCACCCGGACGGTCTGGCCGCTGCCCAAACGCTCGAACTCCCTTTCCTGCAAAGCGCGCAGGAGCTTGGGCTGAAGTTCCAGCGGCATGTCGCCAATCTCGTCCAGAAAGAGTGTGCCCCCATGCGCCATCTCAAATCGTCCCTTGGCTTGCGCCCACGCGCCCGTGAAAGCGCCTTTTTCGTGGCCGAACAGTTCGCTCTCCAATAATGCGCTCGGAATCGCGGCGCAGTTCAGCGCCACAAAACGCTGATTACGGCGCGGGCTGGCCTCATGTATGGCCCTTGCGATCACTTCTTTCCCGGTGCCCGTTTCGCCCTGTATCAGGACGGCGGAGTCCACTGGTGCGACCCTCTCCACATCTGTCAGCAACGCCCGGAATTTCGGGCTGGATCCGATCAAATCTAAAGTAGTCATAGCGTTAGTCCTTTGTGAATTGAATGTTTGTGGTCATCGCCTCGTCCCCTGTGATCGCGGCCTCAGTTGATTCATAACCCGCCGGAAAAACCCGACCAGCTCTTCAGGCGTTGCGAAGCCCGTGTTTTGTCCGGACATTACGTGCTCCGCTCGTCCGGCGAAACGGGCTGAGCCCGATTCTACGGGGTCGCGAAACTGAACGACGAAGACCCGATCCGGCGAGTTCCCCGGCGACGGATCGGGTTTCGCAATTTCTTCCCTCCGTCTCCTTTTGGATCGATTGTTGCCATTGCCGTTCAGCACTTACTCAGAATAGGGATGAAGTCTGTTTCAAGCCATGGAACGAGCGTGGAAGTTCCGTGGAACTTCCGTTAAAGATACAATAAGGCTCGGCCCACGAAGGCCATTGGTGACACAGTGGCATCGCGGTCTATTCTTTTATTCCCACCGTTTCGGCTCGACGTCGCGAACGAACAACTTTGGCGCGATTCCAACCTGTTGGACGTGCGACCGAAGACATTTGAGGTTTTGCTCTACCTTGTGCGGAATCCTCAACGGTTGGTGACCAAACGGGAGCTGCTCGACAGCGTCTGGGCCGGCGCCAGCGTAAGCGATGAATTGCTTCGGGGATACATCGGGGAACTGCGCGAAGCGCTCGGCGACGATGCCAGGAAACCCCGTTACATCGAGACCGTTCCGACCCGCGGATATCGCTTCCTGCCTTCGGTCACCGACGAGTTCTCCGTTCAGACCGCGCCTTCGGAGCTTAAACCAGCGAAAGCCCCACAGGGGTTGCGAGTGGGGATTCTTCATTCCCTGACCGGCGCCATGGCGTCGACGGAGAGCCCCGTGGTTGACGCCACTCTGATGGCGATCGAGGAAATCAATGAGCGCGGCGGGATTCTGGGCCGTGAAATTCAGCCCGTGGTGATCGACGGCGCTTCGGATGAACGAGCGTTCGCCCGTCACGCTGAAGCCCTGATCGCCGAAGCCAGGGTTTGCGCAATATTTGGCTGCTGGACCTCTGCCAGCCGTAAGTCGGTGCTCCCGATCGTCGAGCGGCGGGATCATCTGCTGTTCTATCCCACGCAGTACGAAGGCATGGAGCAGAGCTCCAATATCTTCTACACGGGCGCCGCGCCCAATCAGCAAATCATTCCCGCTGTCAATTGGACGGTAGGCTTTCTTCGCAAAAGACGCTTCTTTCTGGTGGGCTGGAACTCGGTTTATTCGAGGGCGGCGAATGCAATCATCCGGGACGAGGTGGAGGCATCGGGCGGCGAGATCGTTGGAGAAGAATATGTGCTCCCGGACAGCACTGAGGTAACTCGAGTGGTTCGTACGATCGTTCAAACCGAGCCCGATCTCATTTTCAACTCGCTCGTCGGCGATATGAACCTGTTCTACACGCGCTTGCTGCGCGCCACGGGGATCACGCCCGGGAAAATCCCGACCGTCTATTTCAGTGTCGGCGAAATCGAGCTGCAGAGTCTGTCGGCGAGAGAGATCGTGGGCGACTACGCGTCGTGGAACTACTTCCAGAGCCTGGACCGGCCGGAGAACCACGCATTTGTAAAGAGGTTTCGTTCCCGCTATGGCCGCCAACGCGTTCTTGCCGATACGATGGAAGCCGGATATTCGGGAGTGCACCTCTGGGCGCAAGCCGCACACGCGGCCGACCCCGACGACGCCGCGGCAATCCGCCGGGCGCTGCCGAACCAGAGCTTTGAAGCTCCTGGTGGGCGTGTTCGAATCGATGCGGAGAATCAACACACCTGGAAGACGATGCGCCTCGGCAGGATCGTCGAGGGTGGGCAGTTCGAAATCGTGTGGAGCACCGAACGGCCAATCCGCCCTGAACCGTACCCAGGCTCCCGTTCTCCAGCGGCCTGGAAGGAATTTCTGAATAATCTATACAAGACCTGGGGCGGGAACTGGACTAAATCGCCCGAAGCCAATTCCGAGGCAAACGGCCATTCAGCGGAATAATGGAGGTTTGGAGGTTGTTATGGTTGAACACCTTGTTGGCCGCGTGGCCGAACTGTGGCGCTATCCCGTGAAGTCGATGCTGGGAGAGCGGAGAAACCAGCTGCCGATTACCACCCGTGGAGCTCTGGGGGATCGGGCGTGGGCTCTTCGCGAGACTGCGACAGGACGGATCGCCAGCGCAAAGAGGTTCCCCCGGTTGCTCGCACTCCATGCCCGCTATGAGGTGGAACCGACATTCGCGGCGCCTGGACGCATTCGGATCGGTTTGCCGGACGGGCGAACGATCTCCCCGGACGATCCGGACGCGTCCGCGATCGTCTCGGATTTCCTGGGACACAGCGTGCGCCTGGAGAATCAACCGGCCAGCGACGAAAAGACGGGCATCGATCCCGCCACGGTGTTCGGCGATGTGCCCGTGAGCACGATGAAGGCGGATTGGACCCCCGAATCCATGCCCGACTATTTCCAGCTGATGACCGGCACGTTCTTTGAGATTGGACCGGTGTATTTACTCGCCAGCGGCTCCGTGGATCACCTGAGCAGGCTCCAGGGGGGTACGGGGCAGATTGACCGGCGTCGGTTCCGGCCGAACATCTACATCGAGTCCGAGGCCGCATACGGTGACTTCGTTGAGGACTCCTGGCTGGGGGGCGCGCTCAACCTGGGCGGAGCGGTCCGGGTCGAGGGTTTCCAGCCCACGCTGTGGTGCGTGACCTCAACGCTCGCCCAACAAGAGCTCCCGCGCGACCTGAGTATACTTCGGACCACCGCGAAGCACCATCGCGGCTGCCTTGGGGTCTATGCAAACGTGACCAGGGCAGGGTTGCTCCAGGTCGGAGATGCGGCATACTTCGTGAATCAAGGGAGTGATGCAGCGTACTCCATGTCTGTGTCCGCCTGATCGCACCCACCGGGGAGCGGCTTGATCTTCAGGCGCGGGCGGATCCTTTCAATATCTTCAACCACCCCAATTTTGGAAGCCCCATCGAGCATCCGCACGTCACCAGGCGATTGCTCCTGCTGTGGCTTGGAAACGCCCGTCAATGTCTCGAGTCTCAGGGATCAAGGCAGCTGGATCAAGGCAGCTTGACGCGGGCACCCCGGCATGATCGAATACAAACAAATCAGGAGACGTGTAAATGCGCCGCGATCCGTTAAAAATCCTGTCCCTCTGGATGCTCTCCGCCGCGTCCGCGCAGTACGCAGCAGCCGCCGACGCGCGTTTAGCCGACGCGGTCATGAGCGGCGACCAGGAAATCCTCCGTTCTCTCCCCACCGATCGCGCGGCCATCAACACCCCGCAGCCCGACGGCACCACTGCTTTGCACTGGGCGGTCCGGCACGACGATGTGGCGACCGCTGACGCCCTCATCAAAGCCGGCGCGGAGGTGAAGGCCGCCAACCGCTACGGCGTCACTCCGATGGCTCTCGCGGCCATGAATGGAAATCCGGCCATGATCCGCAGGCTTCTCGACGGCGGGGCAGATCCCAACTCCGCCAATGCCGGCGGCGAGACCGCTCTCATGACCGCGGCGCGCACCGGCAGGGTCGATGCCGTCACATTGCTTCTCGATCGGGGAGCGAACGTCAACGCGAAAGACACCGTTCACGCGCAGACCGCCCTCATGTGGGCCGTGCTCGAAAATCACCCCGACATGGTCAGTCTGCTTCTCGCCCGCGGCGCGGATATCAACGCGCACAGCAGCATCACGATCCCTAAAGGAGAATATGTGCCCGCCCGTGCCGGTGGGGCGTCCGGCAACGGCATCATCCGCCAGCGCGCTCTGCCTACAGCCGATGGCGGCATGACGCCCCTGCTGTTTGCGGTTCGCGATGGCAATGTGGAAATGACGCGGCTGCTGATTGCGCATGGCGCGGATATTCAGCAGCCGTCCGGCAACAAGACCTCGCCGTTGTTGATCGCGCTGCTGAACGGGCAAGTCGGGATCGCCACCGAATTGTTTGAGAAGAGGGCGGACCCGAACGCAGCCGACACCTACGGACGCGCGGCCCTGTTCGCGGCGATCGATTTACGCAATTTCAACCACGACAAGTATGGCGACCTTCCCACCGACGGACGCGATCCTCTCGACCTGATTCGGGCATTGCTCAAAAAGGGCGTCAACGTGAATGCCAAAACCGATACCGTGCCCGTTCACGGACTGATGCAGTTCGACGCATCGTGGGTGAATTTCGACGGGGAAACGTCGTTTATGCGCGCTGCACTTTCGGGCGACATTGACGTGATGCGGATGTTGCTTGAGCACGGCGCGGATCCGAACATCGCCACCAATCAGGGAACAACGTCGTTGATGGCCGCCGCGGGCATCAACTGGATCCCCGGCCAAACCTTCAGCCATAGCGAGGCTGAGTACGTGGAAGCTGTCAAGTTGTGCCTCGATCGCGGCGCCGACGTGAACGCTTCCAACTCGCTCGGACTGACGGCTATGCACGGCGCGGCCAATCGCGGATGGGAATCGGTGATTCAAATCCTCGCCGATCATGGGGCGAAAGTGGATGTGAAGGACAACGCCGGACGCACTCCCATGATTTTCGCGCAGGGGATTTTTCTGGCGGTGCGTCCCCCCGAAGCCAAGCCGAAGGCGATGGCGCTGCTGAATAAACTGATGGCCGCGCCGCAATGAAAGGTCTTGTTATCGTTGCGCTGATTGCGCTGCCGTTAGCGCAGGCCCAGCAAACCGTCCTGAATCAATACTGCATCACCTGCCACAACGAGAAGCTCAAAACCGGCGGTTTGGAACTCGACAAGCTGGATCTCAACCACGTCGGCGCCAACCCCGAAACCTGGGAAAAGGTAGTGCGCAAAGTACGGGCCGGCATGATGCCCCCCGCGGGCGCGCGCCGACCGGACCGACAGACTCTCGACGGCTTTGCCGCATCCATCGAAACCGCTCTCGACCGCAACGCCGCCTCCAATCCCAACGCCGGCCGCGCGCCCCTCCATCGCATGAATCGCGGCGAATACGCCAACGCCATCCGCGATCTCCTCGCCGTGGATGTCGACCCCGCCACGCTCCTCCCCGCCGACGATTCCAGCGGCGGCTTCGACAACATCGCCGACGTCCTCGGCGTATCCCCGGCCCTGCTCGAACGCTACGTATCCGCAGCGGCGAAAATCAGCCGTCTGGCCGTCGGAGACCCCGAAACCTCTCCTCTCGACGTCACCTACACGGTGAAAGGCGATCTCACGCAAACCGTGACTCTCGACGGACTTCCCCTCGGCACCCGCGGCGGCGCCGTAATCCGCCACAACTTCCCGCTCGACGGCGAATACCTGATTAAGCTCTCACTCTCCAAGCTCAGCTTCGGCCAGGTCTTCGGTGAAGGAGCCGAAGGCCAGGAACTCGAAGTCACCCTCGATGGCCAGCGCGTGAAGTTATACAAGCTCGACGAAGTGGCCATGTTCTTCATGCGCGAAATCCCCGGTTCCCCGATTCCTCATAATGAACCGCTCTCCGACGCGGCGGAGGAACGCGTGAAGATGACTCCCGACATTCACCTCGAATTCCGCCTGAAAGTGACGGCCGGCCCCAAGACCATCGGCGTCGCATTCCTGCAAAAGAACTACGACGCGATCGAAGATCTGGTGCATCGCCCCGCGGCCAGCACCTTCGACTCGAACATCGGCATGCAGTATGGCTACAGCACCGTTCCGCATCTCGCCCGTGTGGATGTGACCGGCCCTTACAAAGCCACGGGGCCGGGCGATACGCCGAGCCGTCGCCGCATCTTCGTCTGCCACCCGGCCAATCAGTCGGACGAGATCCCCTGCGCCCGAAAAATCCTCTCCAACATGGTTCGCCGTGCGTATCGGCGCGCTCCCGCGGATGCCGACATCGAGACGCTGCTGAGCTTCTACCAGCAGGAACGCACGCGTACCGGGCAACTTCGAAACTGGCATCGAGATGGCGCTGCGCCGCATCCTGGCCGACCCGGAATTCGTCTTCCGCTTCGAGCCGCCGCCCGCTGCCATTCCACCCAACGAGCCTTATCGAATCAGCGATACCGAACTGGCCTCGCGCCTGTCGTTCTTCCTGTGGTCCAGCATCCCCGACGACGAACTCCTGACTCTCGGGATTCAAGAACAAACTGCATGAACCAGCCGTCCTTGAGCATCAAACGCGCCGCATGCTTGCCGACCCGCGGGCGCGCGCGCTTGCCACCAACTTCGCCGGCCAGTGGCTCTATCTGCGGGATCTTAAAGAGCACCACTCCGGACGGCCGCGAGTTTCCCGACTTCGACGACAATCTGCGCCAGGCGTTTCAGCGCGAAACCGAAATGCTCTTCGAAAGCATCCAGCATGAGGACCGCTCTGTCCTCGACCTCCTCGATGCGGATTATACTTTCGTCAACGAGCGTCTCGCCAGGCATTACGGCATCCCAGGCGTTTACGGCCCGGACTTCCGCCGCGTACCCGTCCCGATCGATGCTCGCCGCGGCCTGCTCGGACAAGGCAGCATGCTGCTGGTGACCTCCAACGCCAATCGCACTTCTCCCGTGCAGCGCGGCAAGTGGATTCTGGAGAACCTGCTCGGCAGCCCGCCTCCGCTGCCTCCGCCCAACGTTCCGCCGCTCAAGGAAAATTCCGGCAGCGCAGGCGCCACCTCGGTTCGCGAACGCATCGAGGAACACCGCGCCAACCCGGTGTGCGCCGCATGTCATAAAATCATGGACCCGATCGGGCTCTCGCTCGAAAATTTCAACGCCGTCGGCCAATGGCGCACCGAGGATTCGGGATTCAAAATCGACGCGTCGGGCCAACTGGTGGATGGCACGCCGGTCGACGGACCCTCCAGCCTGCGCAAAGCCCTTCTCGACCGTCCCGACGCCTTCGTCGGCACGATGACGGAGAAATTGCTGATGTACGGAGTCGGGCGGGAAACGAAGTATTACGATATGCCTGTCGTTCGCGGGATCATGCGCGATGCCGCGGGGAATCGTTACCGCTTCTCCGATCTGGTGCTGGGAGTCGTGCGGAGCGCCCCGTTTCAGATGAGAATGAAGGAACAGCCGGCAAAGCAACAGGAGATCAAAGAATGAATTTCATTACGAAAAAACACGTCTCGCGCCGGACCGTGCTCCGTGGGTTAGGCGTGTCGGTCGCCCTGCCGCTGCTCGATTCAATGGTCCCGGCGCAAACGCCGCTGGCCAAGGCCAAGCCCCGCTTCTGCGGCATCTACGTCCCGCACGGCGCCACGATGGACAAATGGACTCCCGCCGGGGAAGGCGCCGGTTTCGAATTTCCTGAAACCCTCAAGCCGCTGGAAAAACTGCGCGATCGTGTTTGCGTATTCAGCAACCTCGCCCATCCCTCGGCCAGCGGCATAGGCTCCGACGCCGGCGCGGATCACGCCCGCTCCGCCGCCGTCTTCCTAAGCGGCGCGCATCCGGAAAAGGGTTCCGTCCACGCTGGGATGACGATCGACCAGGTGCTGGCCTCCCGCATCGGTCAGGACACGCCGCTGCCCTCCGTCGAAATGTCCATCGAGGAAGTCGGTTTGAATTGCGGATCGGGCTACGGCTGCGCTTATTTCAACACCATCTCCTGGCGCACGCCGACGCTGCCCCTGCCCATGGAGAACAGCCCGCAGGTCATCTTCGAGCGGCTGTTCGGCGATGGCAGCAACGCCGCCCAGCGCCTCTCGCGGAAGAAGCAGGACACCAGCATCCTCGATTCCGTCACCGATAAGGTAGCCCGGCTCCAGGGCAAGCTCGATCCGAGCGACCGCGCCCGCCTCGGCGAATATCTCGACGACATCCGCGAAATCGAGCGGCGTATTCAAAAGGCCACGGATCAATCCGCCAACGAGTTGAATGTTCCCGAAGCTCCCGTCGGAATACCGGAAGCCTTCGAGGACCACATCAAGCTCATGTGGGATTTGATGGTGCTGGCATGGAGAGCCGAGATCACGCGTATTTCAACCATGATGTACGCCCGCGACACCAGCGGGGCGACTTACCCCGCGAGCGGCGTGCGCGACGGATTCCACGGGGCATCCCATCATTCGAACGTGCGCGCCAACATGGACAAGTTTGCGCTCATCAACAAATATCACGTGCAGATGCTGGGCTATTTTCTCGAAAAGCTGCAGAAGACACCCGATGGCGACGGCAACCTGCTCGACCATTCCATAGTCCTTTACGGCAGCAGCATGAGCAATGGCAATCAGCACGATCACGACCCGCTGCCCATCGTTGTGGCGGGCGGCGCCGCCGGTCAGTTGAAAGGCGGCCGCCATCTGACGTTTCCCGCGCACAC
Organism: Terriglobia bacterium; assembly: GCA_963764845.1. Classification (GTDB taxonomy): domain Bacteria; phylum Acidobacteriota; class Terriglobia; order Bryobacterales; family Bryobacteraceae; genus BOG-234. Next base: position 1,581,157 of record CAVXUE010000006.1, read on the forward strand.
GCCCATGTCGAACCTGATGCTCGCGTTGATGGACAAAATGGGAGTCCATCAGGATCGTTTGGGCGACAGTACCTCGCTGCTCGAGATCTGAGGTAGTCGAAGCTATTTGGGTGTGAGTTTCAACAGTTTGCTCGTTGACGGCGTATGGGGCGACACCGCGGACGTGCCGCTGTCGGTCAACACATAGACGGCGCCGTCCGGCCCGACGCGCACGTCGCGGATCCGGGCGTGCAAATCGGTCAGCAGAGGTTCTTCCGCTACCACCTTGTCGTTCACGATCGTAAGCCGATCGAGCATCATGCCGCGCAGACCGCCGACGAAAACGCTGCCCCGCCACTGCGGAAACATCGTGCCGGTATAGAAAGCGAGGCCCGAGGGCGCGATCACCGGATCCCAGTAATACACCGGCTCCTCCATGCCTTCCTTGTGCGTGATGCCCTCGCCGATCGCGGTGCCCGGATAGTCGATGCCGTGTACGATCACCGGCCATCCGTAATTCTTGCCTTTCTCGATGATGTTCAACTCGTCGCCGCCGCGGGGACCGTGCTCGGTCTCCCATAAACGCCCGGTTCCCGGATCGAATGCCAGGCCTTCCTGGCTGCGCATGCCATAGGCCCAGATCTCAGGCAGAACGCCCGGCTGTTCCGAGGAACGGATTGTCGGGCGCAGGTGCGCCCTCGGCCGTGATGTGAATGATCTTGCCGAGATCGGTGTCCAGTCGCTGTGCGACGTCCCATGGCGGGGAATCCGAACGGTCGCCAATGGTAACGAACAGACTGCCATCGGGCGCGATCGCGATGCGGCCTCCGGTCTTGCCGCCCAGCCTTTTGGAGGGCATGGCCGGCTGGGCACGGAAGATGACTTTCGCGTCGCTCAAGGCACAGCTTGGCTTCGTCCAGCCGAGCCCGCGCGACATATGTATTGCTGTTCGTGCCATCGATGAAATCGAAGAAGGTGAAGAAGATCTGGTGGTTGGTCGCAAAATGCGGATCGAGCACCACGTCGAGCAGGCCAATGTCCTTTGCGCGCGGGTGACGCCAGGTCGGCCACACCGGTCACGGGCTCCGAGAGCACACCCTTGGTGTCGAGGATGCGTATGCTGCCGGGCAGCCTTTCGGTGAGGAGAATTTTCCCGTCCGGCAGAAATGCGAGGCTCCAGGGCGCGGGCAGATTATCGATCAGCGTCGTAACATGGAAGGGCGCGGATGCGTGATACGGTGCGCGGGTCTGCTCGGGGAATGCGGGCTTGTCGTCGCCTTTTTCCGGTGGACGGCTCTCGATCGGTTGACCATCCACCGTAGCTGGCGCCGTCAAACCCGTGTTGGTTGACACAGCTTGCGATTGGGGTCCGGGAGCGAGAGGTGTCTGGGCAACGGCAGCAGGGATAACTGCCGCGGAAGTCCACAAAGCAGTAATCAAATAAGCTCGCATACGAAGTTCTCATTCACCTGATTTATTTATGTTCCGCTATCATTCTATGGCTTCGGAAGCTTGTCGTTCTCATCAAGACCCACGCCGGGCGACGGTCTTCAGTAAGCTTTAAGATCTATGGCGAATATCGAACTCGTGGCACTGCTTGTGAGGGACTACGAAGCTGCTATTCGGTTCTTCGTCGACGTGCTTCAGTTCGAGTTGGTGGAGGACACACCGTCGCTGACGAATGATGGGGGTCCGAAACGTTGGGTCGTCGTCAGGCCGGCCGGAGCCCGGACAGGCATCCTCCTTGCTCGCCCCGACGGCGAACACCAGGTCCCGGTGATCGGGCAACAGTTTGCGGGCCGCGTCGGTCTGTTTCTGCGGGTGGAAGACTTCGAAGTGTCATACCAACGAATGGTCGCGGCCGGAGTCCGCTTTGTCTCGGGGCCTCGCGTCGAGCCTTACGGCAAACTCGCCGTGTTTCTCGACCTGGAAGGTAACCGCTGGGATTTGCTCGGTCCCGACCCGAGAGATCGGCGGAAATGAGAGTACGCGTTTCGCACTCGCGGCAGGCTGTGCAGCGCAATTTCGCCGCTTGACTCGCTCGCGCAATACAGGCCGGGGATGACGTTGCCGCGAAGGCTGGAGGCCGCCAGGCCAAAGTACGAACTTTTCACTATAATTTTCCGGGCCTGAGCCGAGATGTTAGGAGAAGAGGGAGGATTTCCAAAATGTCCACAGCCGTGGCGCCCATCGCTAACACACCGGCCAACACACCCGCCCTTCAGCTAACCCCGGTGTCGAGTCAGCCGGCCAAATCGAATTCGCAGCCCACCACAGCCGTGGACACGGTCCAGCTAAGCAGCGCTGCGCAGGCCGCTCTGACTGCGACGCAAACCTTTCTGGAGAATACAGATACTCACGCCCAGCTCCTCAAAGCCGCCGCGGGCGGCGATCCCCTCGCAAGGAGCGTGCTCGCTGCCGAAGCCGCTTTCGTCGGGATTCCCAAAGGCACCTAAGAACTGGCCCTCCAACATTCCTCTGTTTGGACCCAGGGCCTTGGTCGCTCAGGTCCATCGACGTGACACTAAGGTGATCGAGCCATTAGAGAGGTGCTGAATCGAGCCCATGCCTGGAAGCTGCCCGGCGAGAGGCGAGAATCCACCTGCCCCATTAGTCTCGTCCGGCGGGAAATCGCGGATCGGGAGAACTCCCGGATTTGACGCCGCCAAGACAAGGCGCCGAGCGTCAGTACCAGTACTCATATTCTGCTTCCCCTGCGCTACCATTTGGTGATTTTCAATGATAAGATCTTTAGGGTCCGATACAAGGCGGGGGAATGCGAGCCGCTACGGAGGAGAGAAACGGAGGAAAGAGAATGAGGACCAACACAAACTTCGGATTACGAGCGCTGTTGGCGGGAACGCTGCTTTTCGCAGTAGCAGTGATCGGCCCGTCACCTGCCCAAGCGCAGTGCGGTACGGGTGCGCAGACGACTGACTGTGAAGCGCCCGCGGGCGCCATCTTCGATCTGGGAACGACCGCCGTCGGTGGCACAGTCCTGAACACTCTCACGAATTTCAGTACCAGTTTTGTCGGGGACGGGAATACGGAGTATGTGTCTTTCGCATTCAGGGAGACGCCTGCGTATTGGTTATTCGACCTGCCTTCCGTGACAACCGGAGCCGGCCCGAACCTGCTCGCCGACACGAATTTCGCAGCCTCCACCGACGGACAGAATTGCAATCACAACAATAGCCTGGGATGTCCCGTAGGATGGGGCGCCTGGATTCAGAGCGTCGACACCAGCGCGATCGGCCAGGTCGCTACCACGTCGGCGCCCTATGGTTGCAGTTCAATCGTCGGTTCCGCGCCCACCGCGAATTTCTGGTGCGACGGGTCGGTGCAGGGTTTTGACGGAATTTACCAGGGGATCGCTACTACGCTTGGCGCGACATATACGGTCACGTGGTCTTTGAACGACGATTCGAACGACGATGTTACGAATTCGACTCTCTCGAATCTCTCAAGCCAGATCGATATGCTCGTATACGCCGGCGACAATATTCCTGTTGGAACGATCTCGATCGGGTCACCGACTCCCGAGCCTGTCAGCTTCCTGCTGCTCGGAGTGGGTTTGGCAGCGCTCTTCTTCGCTTCGAGAAAGAGACTTTCCGCTATACGCTCCGTGTCCCGGCCGTAAGCGGAGATTTCGCGGCAACAATGGCGCGTTCGCTTTTGTGCGCACCGCGCGGAATTCGAGCCGATCGTATAGCGGCAGCCTGCTGAAAATACCTGCCGATATGGGACAATAGCGTTCCGCCTCGTCGGTTGGTTCTAAGCCCCGCGCTCAACGCACCCTCCTGCTGGCCGTCTCGCCCGTCTGAAATGTGCGACATCCGGCGGCGCGGAACTCTACCGGTATTTCGTAATGAATGCGCGCGGGCGCCGCCCGGTCCGCCACTCGGCGCAACTCATCGGGTAGTCTATGTTCTGACTGTCATGAATCTGTTACCGAAGGACGAAAAGTTCTTCTTTCTCTTCGAGCACCACTCCCAGATCCTGTGCCGCGCCTCGAAACTCCTCCTCAGCGGCCTCGACGACGGCTACGACGGCGTCTGCCGGATCGAGAGCGAGATGAGCGCAATTGAAGAGGAGGGCGATCGCGTCGTTCACGATCATCTTCGCCCGCCTGCGCTCAACCTTTATCACTCCCTTCGATCCCGAAGATATCCAGTCTCTCGCCACTTCGCTCGACGACGTCCTCGACGGAATCGAAGACGTTACATTCCGCATCGTGGCCTACCGGCTCAAGCCCATTCCGCCGGCCGTGATTCAGCTTGCCGAGATGGTGTCCACTGCTGCACCATTCTCACGCGACGCCATCGAAGCGCTGCACAGAAAAAAACCCGTCATCGATTTCTGCATCGAAATCAACCGGCTCGAAAACGAAGCGGATAAACTGGAGCGCAATCTCCTCGCCGAACTTTTCCGCAACGAAAAAGACCCGATCGCGCTCATCCGTCAGAAAGAAATCTACGAACTTCTCGAAGCCACCACGGACCGCTGCGAGGACGTTGCCGACGTCATTCAGAACGTCTCGGTCAAGAACAACTGATCTGCCGATGGATCTCGCTTCGTTCTGGTCGTCGGCATTATCGGCCTCGCGCTGATGTTCGATTACATCAACGGCTTTCACGACGCCGCCAACTCCATCGCGACCGTGGTTTCGACGCGCGTCCTGCGCCCTGGAGTGGCCGTCGTCTGGGCCGCCGATCTTCAACTTTCTGGCGGCCTATCTGCTCGGAACCGGTGTCGCCGCGACCATCGGCAGCGGGTTCGTCAATGTCCATCTGGTGACGCCCTGGGTCGTGCTCGCGGGTCTGCTGGGCGCAATTCTGTGGGATCTGTTTACCTGGTATCTCGCGCTGCCCACCAGTTCTTCGCACGCCCTGATCGGCGGATACGCCGGAGCCGCGTTCGCCAAGGCGGGCTTCAGCGGCCTTGTCGCCGGAAAATGGGGCATCACAATGGCTTTCATTGTGCTTTCCCCGCTCATCGGCCTGGTCGCCGCTTATCTGCTGATGGTTGGCCGTTTACTGGATCTTTCAACGATTCACTCCCACCCAGATGGATCGCCATTTCCGCCGATACCAGTTGGTCTCGGCCGCCCTGTTCAGTTGCGCGCACGGCACCAATGACGCGCAAAAGACGATGGGGATCATCACCGCCGTTCTGGTCGCCGGCGGAATGCAAAAGGACTTCCACGTTCCCGCCTGGGTCATCGCCGCGTCCAGCCTCGCTATCGGTCTCGGCACCATGAGCGGCGGCTGGCGCATCGTGCGCACCATGGGCACCAGGCTCACCCGCCTGCAGCCCCGCAGCGGGTTCTGCGCCGAGACGGGCGCAGCCATCTCAATTCTTTTCGCCACGTACCTCGGCCTGCCCGTCTCGAGCACTCACGCCATCGCCGGAGCGATCGCCGGTGTCGGCTCCATCCAGCGAACACGCGCCGTGCGCTGGAACGTGGCGGGCGGAATTGTGACGGCCTGGGTTCTCACCATCCCGGCCTCCGCGATTGTTGCGGCCATCGTTTACTTTGGAATCCGCCTCTTCGTCCCGGCCGGCTGACTCAGGACATTGAGCGCTGAGTGTTCACGGGACGCGCCCGCCGCCGACAACATCCAGTCCGGGGCTAGAATGTTCACATGCCGATCTCCGGGGTAGACGGGCAGGGAGCCAGGCAATTTATGGAGCTTGGTATGGCGTTCCTGCTATCCGCATCCATTGGGCTGGAACGGCAGTTTCGTCACAAAAGCGCCGGACTCCGTACGTATACGGTCGTCGGCACTACCGCTGCCCTTTTTCTGCTGATCTCGAAGTACGGCTTTATGGATGTTCTTGCGAAAGACCGTGTTGTTCTTGATCCGTCCCGCGTCGCTGCGCAGATCGTCTCCGGCATCGGTTTTATCGGTGCTGGTCTTATCTTTGTGCGGCAGGACAGGGTCAACGGTCTGACAACCGCTGCCACCGTCTGGCTCGTTACCGGGATTGGCATGGCCTGCGGGGCGGGTCTGCCGCTGCTTGCAGTTGCTGTTACCTTGGCTTACTTCATCGTGGCATTTGTCTTTCCGCGGCTGGTGCGTCTCCTCCCCGGCGCGTCGACCTCTACCGGACAGGCCAGGGATTCAGAGCATGACCACGACTAAAGCGCACAGGCCGCAAAGCGTGTCCGTTGTGCGCTGTTTCTGAGAAGTCGTTACCGCCTGTTGAATCCCTCACACTCGGGGGGAGCGATACTCATTTTTGTTTCCGGTACAGCGTTACAATCGCGTGGTGGAGCGCGCGGTTTTCGCGAACAAGCCCCCGGCATTGGCACTGGCGTTCGCCCCCTGTGGAAGACGTTTTCGCCTCGCCGCCGCCGCGAAGTGTACAGAACAGCACCCCCGCGATGTTTCACGCGTAGCCGGGACTGCGCTAGGATAACGAGGTTACTTGATTCGTGCTTCGGCACCTGTCGGCACTCGGGCGTACTGGTCTCAAGCTCGTTCCAGCCGTCACAGCGACGGCCGCGGGCTCGGGAGGAATACGATGCAAAAGCTCGTAGTGCTGTCACTGTTTGCGATGTCGCTGGCCGCCGTGAACGGCGTGGCGGCCGGCAACAACCTTGTGACAAACGGAAACTTCGCCACCGGAGATTTTACCGGATGGACCACCCATACCTGCCCGGAAGACGTGTGCTCGGCCCAGGGGTGGTTCGTGAGTACGAACGACCCGTATAACAGCACCTTTGCGGCGGGTACGGCGTGCGTAGACGCGAGTTGCAACGATCCGGTGAACGGAGACTGGATTGCCCAAACCCTCCCCACCAGCCCTACGCAACTTTATACCCTGAGCTTCGCGTACGATTCCGCCTCCGGACCCACCACTTCGCTGAACGTTTACTGGAATGGCGTCCTGATCGACACGCTGCTGAACATACAGCAGGGTTATCACGTGTATACCATCGCCGGTCTCACCCCTGGCGCCGAGGGTACCACCCTGGAGTTCACCGGAAGAAACGATCCCGCCGTCATCTACCTCGACGATGTCAGTGTCATAGCGTCAGGCCCCGGCAGTTACACGGGCGTGTTTTATAACAGCACGGCCCCGGAAAACTGTTCGGCTCTCCTGACGCCCGTATGCACCGCAAACAACACGGCCGGAGTCAAGGCCGGGCCCGTTTTTGTATTCGTGAATAACGGCAGTGCCCCCATCACAAACGGCGCATTCAACCTTGTTGACGGGGACTCGTACCAGGTCGGCACAATTCCGGCCAACTCTTCGGTAACGGTCATACCGGGAATCTCCAACGACGGGCAAACGCACCCGGAGGGCGGTTTCTTTGCAGTCACCGGCTCCATCTATGATTCGGCCGCACTGGGTCCCAATTCGAACACGACGCAATTCGTTTTTACCGGCCAGCAGAACGGCGCGCAGATTGAGTCGCTCGATCTGTGCGGCTCCCTCTCGCAGCCGGCATTTACACCCGCATGCACTGCCGGCCCGTCCAACGATGAAACAGTCACGAATCCGCCCCTCAATTTCCTCGGCGGACCCGGCGATAATACCGGTCCCTGCAGCAACTGCTTCGGGCCCGCGGTCGTAGCCCGAATGATTCTCATTTCGTCCGGCGGTGCGTTGCCGCTGACGATCACGAGCGGCGCGCCGCCGGCCAGCGGCACACTCGGTTTGCCATACGGGCCTTTTACGTTCACTCCTTCCGGTGGATCGGGCAGCTACCTTTGGTCTGTGAGCGGCGTTGCGGGATTGACGGTCAACAGCTCCACCGGCGTCCTGAGCGGAACGCCGGCCGGCAGTCGGCAACTTTACCCTGATGGTTACGTTGACCGACGCCAATAACCCAGTTCGTCGGTTTCGATGAATTACCCGGTAGCCGTCACCTACGCGCCGCTCATGATCATCAGCGGAGCGCCGCCGGCGACAGGCACCGTTGGCGTGCCATACGGCCCGTTTACCGCCGCGGCTGCAGGGGGATCCGGCAGCTACCTGTGGTCGGTAAGCGGCATTCCCGGTGTCACGATCAACGGCGGCAGCGGTGTTCTGGGCGGAAAGCCCACCGCGTCGGCATCCAGCCTCACGATTGTTGTGACGGACACCTCCACCCTTCTCTCCACCTCGCAGAGTTACGCCGTCGAACATCGCGAGCGCGGCACTGACGATCACCACTTCGTCCCTGCCGAACGGCATCGAAAATCAGCCATTCTCAGCCCTGCTCTCGGCGACGGGCGGCTCCGGCTCCTATAGCTGGGCGATCGGCGGAATCTCCGGCCTCGTGGTGAATTCCGGCAGCGGCGTCGTCAGCGGGAGCCCCAAGGTTGGCGGAAGCTCTTACTCTGACGGCCACGGTGAGCGACGTCCTGAATCCCGGCGCCACGCCCGCAGGCGCGGCAGTATACGGTCAGCATCGCTTTCGTTCCTCTGGTCATCACGAGTTCCGGCGCGCTGGGGGGCTTCGCGCCGGGCGCTGGTGTTTCGGCTGCGTTCGCGGCCACCGGGGGAAACTCGCCCTACGCATGGAGTGCGACAGGAGTGCCCGCGACACTTTCCGTGAGTCCAGACCGGCCAGCTTATGGGCACCGCGCCGACCCAGCCGGGCAACTACTCTTTCCCGCTTAAGGTGAGCGATTCGCAGACACCTCCGGGGAACGACAGCATTACGGTCACCTTCTCCGTTATTGGGATTCACCAACTCACCCACTCTGCCTTCCGGTACGACATCAACTCCGTACTCTCTGAACTTCGTCGGCGCGGGCGGAACGCCTCCCTACACCTTCTCGTCATCCGCTCTTCCGGCGGGCCTGACACTCACCGGTTCGGGCCTTTTGTCCGGAACTCCCACCGCCAGCGGGACAGTTCAGTCGTCAGGTCCGCATAACCGATGCGAATGGCCTTATGGTTTCGAGCACATTCAGCGCTGACCATCGCATCGGGAGTCCAGCCGATCACGGTCACCGGCATCGCTTTGCCGGATGGAACAGCGACCACCTCCTACTCCCAGATCCTCGAAGCCGAGGACGGCCAGCCTCCTTATACGTGGGTGGTTCTGGGCGGCGCGCTGCCTCCCGGGCTCGGGTTGAACAGCGCGGGAACGATCTCCGGCACGCCCACGACGCCGGGTCTCGCGACCTTCACCGCGCGCGCCACCGATTCCGCGGGCGGCTTCGCAGCGGGCGTATTCACGATCATGGTCGACCCCGCGCCGCTTCAGGTGTCGGCGGCAACGCTTCCGAACGCCATGGCCGGCCTGCCTTATGGGCCTCAGCTCGTCAACGCAACGGGCGGTGTTCCGCCTTACACGTTCGCCATCACGCAGGGTTCGCTGCCCGCGCCACTGACCTTCACCAGCGGGCAGATCAACAGCGGTGTCCCCACTGTGACCGGCAGCTCCGGATTCACGGTCACGGCGACGGATTCAACCGGCGACACGGCGAGCCAGGCGTTTACCCTGGCGGTCGAGGCGGCGCAACCCGATCTCATCCTGTCGCAGGGGTCGGTCTCGTTCTCGATCGCCGCCAACCCCTCCGTGCTGCCGCCGACAGCCAATGTAACGGTCGGATCGAGCGTGACGCAGTCGTTCGAGTTACACCGCCCAGGTTACATCCCCGGCTCCCTGGCTGGACGTTACGCCAGGAGGGAACACGCCAGGAGCGATCGTTATCGGCCTCGATCCGGTCAACGCGCCGCAACTCGCGGCCGGCAATTATCACGACGTCCATTGCGGTGGCGTGCCTGCCTTTCACCTGCTCCGCGCCACCGCATACGATCGCGGTGGCCCTGGCGGTGACGGCGCCCGCGCCGCAGTTGACCCTGGGAACCGGGCTTCTTTCATTCTCGGCCACAGGCAATGGTTCGCAGACGCCTCCGCAAACCCTGGCGTTGCAGAACACCGGGGGCGGCGCCATCACGATTCAATCGGTTTCGGCGTCGGAGCCGTGGGTTATGTTCGTCCCGGGGACCGTTCCCACAACGCTCCTGGCCGGTCAGACCGGTCAGATGCAGGTTGTGGCGGACACCACAGTTCTCTCCGGCCCGGGTTACTACCAGAGCACCATCACGGTGACTTCCAGCGCCGGATCGGCGAATATTCCGGTTACACTGCTGATCGCGGCCAATGCGGACATGACGCTGATCCCGGCCGGCACGCAGTTCCGGAACGTTGCGGGGAATAATCCCGGCAGCAGCAGCGGATCGTTCCTCGTCGCCGTTTCGGGGAGTTCCACGCTGAACTGGACCGCGGCCATTCTACCCTCCACGCCCGCGGCAAGCTGGCTGACGCTCAACACGACGAGCGGCTCGTCGACCTCGGCGAATCCGGGTACGATCAGTTTCTCGATCAACGCAGCGGCCGCGGGGCTGACTGCCCAGCCCTATTACGCGACGATCGAGGTGACTGCGGCGGGCAGCTCTGTAATCGATCCGGTGCAGGATTTCGAGGTGGTGTTGAACGTGGCGTCTCCCGGCAACATTGCGGTGCCCAACCCGGATCCCCAGGGCCTGATCTTCATCCAGACCGGGGTTGCTGCGCTGCCGGCCCAGATCGTGCAGGTTTTCGCGAGTTCGGCCGGCATCGGTTATTCGGCCAAGACGGACGGCTCGTCGTGGTTGTCAGTCACTCCGTTATCCGGAACGACGTCGGCGGCCGCGCCTGGGCAGTCGAGCGTGTCCGTCAATACCGCGGGTCTTGCTTCCGGGGTTTATTACGGCAGTATCAATTACTCGATTGCCGCACAGGTGCGCACACTGAACGTCACGCTGATCGTTACCGGTGCGGCTGCCACGCCGGCCATTTCCGGCCTCACCTCAAAAGCGGTCCAGGCATGTACGCCCTCCCAGCTGATTCCCACGCAAACCGGTCTGGTGAACAACTTCTCTCTACCCACCGCATGGCCGACCCCGCTTGAGATCACCGTGCTCGACGACTGCGGCAATCTGGTGTCGAACGGTCAGGTGGTGACAACATTCTCCACCGGCGATCCGCCTGTCCTGCTGCCGCTGACCGGTAACGCGGGCGTGTATTCGGGAACGTGGACGCCGCGCGCCTCCGCTTCGCAGGTAACGATCGCCGCACAGGCTTCGGCGCAGGGGCTCAAGACCGGTTCGGTCCAGATTACGGGACAGGTTACGCGGAACGCGGCCCCCGTACTGAATGCGGGAGGAACGCTCAACGCCTTCGTGCCCGTGCTCGGGGCGCCGCTCGCGCCGGGCATGATCGTCCAGATCTATGGTTCCAACCTGGCCTCGCAGGCGACCTCGTCTTCGACAATTCCATTGACGACCGCGCTCAACAACACAACGGTGCTCTTCGGAGGAGTTCCGGCGCCTCTTTACTACGTCAGCCCTGGGCAGATCAACGCTCAGGTACCGTTCGGGCTGACGCCGGGCGGGTCTTATCAGGTGATCGTGAATGCCAATGGGGCGCTCAGCACGCCCATTCCGGTCCAGATCGCGATGGACGCGCCGGGCATTGCGGCCTTTGCCAGCGGAGGGATCATCGCGCAGCATGAAGACGGCAGCCTGGTGACGGATGCCTCGCCGGCGCAGCCCGGGGAATACATCGTGTTCTATGTGTCGGGCATGGGCCCGACCGACAACCCGGTCGCCAGTGGAGCGGCATCGCCGTCGAGTCCTCTGGCGAGGCCGACAGATGCGCCGACGCTGACTCTGAACGGGGCGAACGAGCCGATTTCATTCGCCGGATTGACGCCAACGCTCGTGGGATTGTACCAGGTGGACTTCCAGGTGCCGGCGAATGCGCCCAACGGGGATCTGCAGCTGGTATTGACGCAGACCGGCGGCCAAAGCAATATGACCGTGCTGGCTGTGCATAACTGATTCGAATTTCAGTTCATGTTGGGTCGGCGTGATAAGGTGATCGCCATGGCCCTTGAGATGTCGGCGCTCGCGCCCTTTGAGCCGCGCCTGCGGTCGGTGGTGCGGATCGTAGTGGGGTTCACGTTCTCGCTGCACGGCTGGCAGAAGCTCTTCGGAGCCTTTGGCGGACTGGGAGGGCACAAGCCTCCGCTATCCTCCATGCTCGGCGCGGCGGGCGTGATCGAAACCGTTGGTGGAGCGCTCATCATCCTCGGCCTGTGCACGACGCCGGTCGCATTCCTGCTGGCCGGAGAGATGGCGGTGGGTTATTTCCGCACGCATGCGCCGCGCGGATTGTGGCCCCTCACCAACGGCGGCGAACTCGCGGTCTTCTATAGCTTCTTTTACCTTTGGCTCAGCGCCGCCGGCGCCGGCCCGTGGAGTCTGGACCACGCCCTTCGAAGGAGAACATCAGCGGGCGTTTCGCAGCTGCATCCAGCCCAGAATCGCGAAGCCCGCGGCCACGGCAACGCGTAGGACAACCGCCGTCGACGCCGCGCCCTGAAGCAGATGGACCAGCGCCAGCAGCAGGAAGCCGGCGCCGATCGACAGATACCACCATCCCCAGTGTTTTGACTGAAACCAGCGCACCAGTCCATTGTGTGCTACGAAGGGTGCGTTACGAACTCTTACGCGGATACGCCAAACCGCGCCGCCGCGGAGCCGTCCAACGTGGTAGGAGAACGAAAAACAATGACCTCCAGAATTGCATTAATAACGGTTACAACAGCAGCTTTGGCTGCCGTGGGGTTGATGGCCGAACAGAGCGCTGTCAACCATGGGCAAATCGCGGGGCAAGCCGCGCGGGCCAGGTTCGGAGCTTTGAACCTGACCGAGCAGCAGAAACAGCAGGCACACAGGATCTTTGCGTCCGAGCGTGAGGCGGCGCATTCCATCCGGCAGCAACTGCGCGAGGAGCGCAAGTCGGTGCAATCGGCCATCCAGGCCGGGAAACCGGCGGCGGAAGTCGGGCAACTCGCGAAGAATGAAGGCCCCGCGCTGGCCGAGATGGCCCGAATGCGCGCCGCCGCTTTTGATCGATTCTACGCGGTCCTGATGCCGGCTCAGCGGCAGGAGTTGGCCAGCCTGCATCAGGAACGACGACAGCACCGTGCGTCCGCGGCAGCGCCCGAAGGAAGCGGGCCCGAAGGAAGCAGATAAGCTACATCCCTGGTACGCGTGGTCCCGGATTGTACTCCGGGACCAGCTGCCGGATTTCGCGCAGCAGACCGGCAGAATCGCGCGTTCGGCAGAATTCCCGCAGGTGTTGCAGGTGGCAGTCGGCGTCGGGCAAATAATCGTGCGAGCCGGAAATCAGTTTGATCTTCCCGTGGCTGGTCGGCAAAGCCTCTTCGTCCGCCGCGATTAACTCTTCAAACAGCTTTTCTCCGCGCCGGATTCCGCTGAACTCGATCTGAATGTCTTCCCCGGGGCAAAATCCCGCGAGCCGGATCAACTCATTCGCCAGGTCGACAATCTTCAGCGGCTCACCCATCTCCAGCCCGAAAATTTCCCTGCCCGCGCTCATCGCGGAAACCTGCAGAACCAGCTGCGACGCCTCGGCGATCGTCATGAAGTAGCGCCGCATTTCGGGATGAGTCACCGTGACGGGCCCTCCCGCCGCGATCTGTTTCTCGAACAGCGGGACTACGCTGCCATTACTCCGCAGCACGTTGCCGAAGCGCACCGCTATCGTTCTGGCCGGCGCGCAGGGAAGCGATTTCGTCATCAGCTCCGCGATGCGCTTGGTAACGCCCATCACGCTGGTGGGGTTAACGGCCTTGTCCGACGAGATCAAGGCGAAGTCGTCAACGCCCGCCGCATGGGCTTCCGCGAGCAGAGTGCAGGTCCCCAGAACGTTGTTCTCTACCGCTTCGAAGAGGTGATCCTCCATCAGAGGGACGTGTTTGTGCGCGGCCGCGTGATAAACGATCGCCGGCCTGTGCCTGCGGAAGACCTCCGCCACGCGGCGTGTGTCCCGTATATCGCCGATCTCCGGGATGAACGGCACGGCGCCGCGCATCTCCCGATCCAGATGGAAAATCCCGTTTTCCGAGAGATCGAATCCGACGATGGCTTTGGCCTCGAAACGCGCGATCTGATGGCAAAGTTCCCGTCCGATCGAGCCGCCCGCCCCGGTCACGAGGATGGTCTGGCCGCTCAGCTTCGCGCGGATGCCGGCCTCGTCGACCCGCACCGGCGCGCGGCTGAGCAGCGATTCAAGTTCCAGTCCCACTAATCCCATGGTAGATGTGGGTCATGACGCATAACAGAAAGTTTCGACAAGTGAGCATCGGCCGAGCCGCGATTGGCGCCAACGCCCTGGGCGCTTTCGCCGTCGGTGCCTTTGCGATAGGCGCCCTGGCCATAGGACGCCTCGTCATTGGCCGTCTGGCGGTTGGCAAAGCAAACTTCAAATCGATCGCGATTGAAGACCTTACGATCGGGCGTTTGCGGGTCCGGGAGTTGATCGTGACCGACTCGTCTACAACGCCCGCATTGCCGCAGGGGTAAACGGGCGGGTGACTACGCGGGGCTAACGGCAAATGCGTCTGGGTCAGCGGGATTTCAACCCCAGCTCGCGTGCTGCCAGATCAACATCGCTCTTTCGGCACAGGGCAAGCAACGCCTTTAAATCCGCCTCGTTCCCCATTGCGTGAAAATCCTTCGTCGGTTGTTCGCACCGATAAGCTTGAGCATATTCTGAAGCGTCCCTTTGCTCTTGCCGTCCCACAGCATCAGCCCACATTTCGCTTCCTGCGACATCACAACGTCTTTTCCGAATGGTACGCAAAGCCAGTGCTCCGGGGGACGGCACTACATTATGGGTCGGCCGGCCTCCGACACATCCTTCAATTGCCCGGTCGGTTTCACCTTGGAAAGGCACCCTGTGCAGAAGGGGACGTTAAGGCGTTCACTGAGGGCCGTGGCGATCAGAATAACGGGCTGGTACTTTCGGGCCCTCGAAGGCGGCATGGGCACGATCGGGTCAATCTGCGGGCGTGCGGACATCTTCCAATAGTTCTCGATTGCGTCAACGAAAGGTGAGACGCTGTCAGGTCGTTGCTGGACTTGAGCCCGTACAGAAGTTCCCCGACAGGCGAATATATAGTGTCATAGCTGGGGCGCCCAGCCCCGTCGTACCCGAGAATAGTACTGCTCACGGTGTGGATGTCGAGCGCATATCGGCCATCCCAGGGCCGCGCAATTTTCGGAGCTTGATCGCTACGCTCAAAATGTGTGGCTTCCTGAAAAGTTCACCAGGTCAGGGAAACGGCGGACGGAAATGGCACCGCCGATGGGGTAAAATCTCTCTACCTCATGACGCTCACAAATGGAACCCGTCTGGGCCCCTATGAGATCCTCGCACCCATTGGCGCAGGCGGTATGGGCGAGGTGTATAAAGCCCGCGATACGCGGCTGGATCGCATCGTTGCGCTCAAGGTCTCGAAGAAAGAATTCGATCCTCGATTCGGGCAGGAGGCGCGGGCTGTCGCTGCGCTGAATCATCCGAATATCTGCGCGCTCTACGATGTCGGACCGAATTACCTCGTCATGGAGTACGTCGATGGCGCGGAGCTGAAAGGCCCGTTGCCGGTCGCCAAGGCGATCGAGTTAGCCTGTCAGATCCTCGACGCGCTGGCCGCCGCGCACAAGCGGGGCATCACTCACCGCGATCTGAAACCAGCCAACATCATGGTGACAAAGTCGGGTGTGAAGGTGCTGGACTTCGGCTTGGCAAAGATGGGACGGCCAGCAGGCATCGGCGACGATGATTCGGCGACCCTCACCGCTGAAGGCACCATCGCCGGAACCCTGCATTACATGGCGCCGGAACAGTTGCAGGGCCGCGAAGTCGATACCCGGGCCGACATCTTTTCGTTCGGCTGCGTGCTCTACGAGATGCTCACGGGCAAGAGAGCCTTCGATGGATCGAACGCGGCGAGCGTAATTTCCGCGGTGATGGAGCGTCCCGCGCCGTCCGTGGCGGAGATCGCACCCGCGGGGCTGGACAGGGTGTTGCGGGCATGTCTTACCAAAGATCCGGATGAGCGATGCCAGAACGCGCGGGATTTGAAACGCGAACTCATGTGGGCTGTCGAGGCCCCGCCAGCCAGAGTGGCCGCTTCTTCACGAGCACGGCTTGGCATGATGATCGTGGGTGTGCTGGCCGTGCTCCTGGCTGCGCTTGCGTTGGTTCACTTCCGCGAAAAGCCGGCTGTGGCGCAGGTGGCCAGATTCACGATCCCGCCGCCGGAAAAGCGCTCGTTTGGAGACGTCTATGGGAACGACTTTGCCGCCATTTCGCCGGACGGCCAGCGCGTGGTCTTCAATGCGCGGGGGCCGGATGGCGCCACGCAACTCTGGATCCGCTCACTCGATGCGATAGCGCCTCGTCCGCTGGTCGGAACAGAACATGGTGTGGCGCCTTTCTGGTCTCCCGACGGGACCTCGATCGGCTTCTTCGCAGACGGCAAGCTCAAAAGGATTGAAGCTGCGGGAGGTCCGGCGCTGACGCTGGCGGATACTCCTCTTGTGGGGGGCGGTGCGTGGAGCGCGGGCGGGGTAATCGTCTTTAGCCCCGGCTTTCGTCAACCCCTATTTAAGATACCCGCTTCCGGAGGCGCTCCCAGCCCGGTTACGAAACTGGAAGGCCTTGAGACGCATAGCATGCCTTGGTTCCTGCCCGACGGGAAACACTTCCTCTTTGCCGCGGAACAAAACTCACAAGGCACTGCGTCGCGAATCCGGATTGGGTCTCTCGAGTCACCGTTAGTCCGTGACGTCGTCGACGCGTCCTCACAGGCGATCTATTGCCCGGATTCGGGTAGTTCGGGGCGGGGATATCTTCTTTTCATGCGTGGCAACGCGCTCATGGCCCAGCCATTCGATCCGAAAAATCTGGCTGCGGGCCCCAATGTTGTCCCGATCGCCGAGGGTTGGGACCCTGCTTCAGGTTCGGGGGCATTCTCTGTGTCCACCAGCGGAACTCTGGTTTATACGACCCCCCCGAACTCGTCAGGACAGCTGGCTTGGTTCGACCGCGCTGGTAAGCGTCTGGCGACGTTGGGCGATCCGGATTTGCTCGGGCCAAGTCTCGATTTTTCGACGGATCGGAGCAAGATCGCGACATCTGTCAGAGATTCAGCGGGGCTTAAAAGCGACGTCTGGATCTACGACGTGACGCGAGGCCTCCGGACCCGTTTCACGTTTGGTGGCTTCGGCGACCATCCGCGATGGTCCCCCAATGCCGGGACGATCGTGTTCTCGTCGAATCGAAAGGGCCATTCCGATCTTTACAGCAAACCGGCGAACGGCGCTGGAGGCGAGGAATTGCTCTATGCGGATGGCCTTGATAAGTTCCCGGACGGCTGGTCGCCGGACGGGAAAGCGCTGCTCTACGACAGGCTTGATCCGAAGACCGGATACGATCTCTGGATTTTGCCGGACCCGCTGGGCAAACCCGGGATTCCCAAGCCATATCCGTTCCTTATGACGCAGTTCAATGAGTTCATGGGTCAATTTTCGCCTGACGGCAAATGGGTCGCCTATTCCTCCAACGAATCGGGCCGTTTTGAGATTTACGCCATGCCGTTTCCAGGACCGGGTGGCAAGTGGCAGATCTCGACCAGCGGCGGTCTTGGTGCTCGCTGGCGGGGCGACGGGAGGGAAATCTTCTACTCCGCGCCGGACGACCGGATTATGGCCGTCGATGTGAGCGCGAAAGGCACGACACTTGAGGTGGGCAAGGCGCACGCCCTGTTCGGCCCTGTATCCGCCAACGACTTCGGTGTTTCGGCGGATGGTCAGCGTTTCCTGTTGTCGGTACCCATCGAGTCTGGCGCCCAATCCCTGACGCTGGTTCAGAACTGGATGGCGGCTTTAAAGAAGTAATGCTCTCCCGGCAAACGCAACCCGCTGAAAACAAATCCCCTCACTCCAACCTCAACGCAAAGCCCAGTTCCTGCGTCACATAGTTGTGAGCCGGGTCATCCCGATGAGCACGAAGTGTACCCAATGACCACCCCGCCGACCAAAATCCCGCTGCCGCTGCCGAACGCCACCGGCGGTGAAATCGCCGAAGCCCAGGCCGCCGCCCTGCGCTACCGCTGCGAATTCGTCGACCTGCGCGACGGCGCCATCGAACACGACCTCTTCCGCTCCATCCCGGTCGACCTGATGTTCCGTTACAACTTCGTGCCCCTCAAGGCGCAGAACGGAACCCTCGAAATCGCCCTCTCCGACCCGCGCAACCTCAACACCATCGACGAACTCGGCCTGCTGCTGCACAAGAAGCTCCGCGTCAAGGTCGCCACCGCCTCCCAGATCGCCGATCTCCTCAAGAAGACCGAGCAATCGCAGCGCGTCCTCGAAGAAGTCACCGAAGGCTTCGCGCTCGACGTGGTCGGCGACGAAGATAATCCCGAAGAAACCCTTTCCATCGACCGGCTCGCCGCCGTCGACAGCGACATCGCGCCGGTCATCAAACTGGTCGATACCACCATCTTCAACGCGCTCGAGCGCCGCGCAAGCGACATCCACATCGAATCGCGCGATCAGGAAGTGGTCATCAAGTACCGCATCGACGGCGTCCTGCACTACGCCATGCCGCCCATCGCGAAGGACTGGCACACCACCATCATCTCCCGCATCAAGATCATGAGCGAGCTCGACATCGCCGAGCGCCGCGTTCCGCAGGACGGCCGTTTCCGCGTCCGCTACAAAGGCCGTCTCATCGATTTCCGCGTCTCCATCATGCCCACCATTCACGGCGAAGACGCCGTGCTGCGCGTGCTCGATAAGGAATCGATGAGCGAGAAGTTCGCCAAACTCTCGCTCGACGTGGTTGGTTTCAGCGAGAGCGATCTCACGAAATTCCGCCGCTACATCGCCGAGCCGTACGGAATGGTGCTCGTCACGGGCCCCACCGGTTCCGGCAAAACCACCACCCTTTACGCCGCGCTGAGCGAAATCAAGAACGACGAAGACAAGATCATCACCATCGAAGACCCGGTCGAATACCAGCTCAAGGGAATCACGCAGATTCCGGTGAACGAAAAGAAAGGGCTGACCTTCGCGCGCGGCCTGCGCTCCATCCTGCGCCACGATCCGGACAAGATCATGGTCGGCGAAATCCGCGATCAGGAGACGGCGCAGATCGCCATCAACTCCGCCCTTACCGGCCACCTGGTCTTCACCACCGTCCACGCCAACAACGTGGTCGACGTGCTGGGCCGCTTCCTCAACATCGGCGTCGAAGCGTACAACTTCGTCTCGGCGCTGAACTGCATTCTCGCCCAGCGGCTCGTCCGCATCAATTGCGAACACTGCAAACGCCCCGTGAAATATCCGGATCAGTTGTTCATCGAGAGCGGTCTCGACCCCGCCGAATGGCGCAAGCTGGAACTCATGGAAGCGCCCGGCTGCTTCGAATGCGGCGGCACCGGATACCGCGGCCGCACCGCCATTCACGAACTGCTCGACCTGAGCGACCGAATCCGGGAACTGATTCTCGATCGCCGCCCGACCTCGGAAATCAAGCGCCTCGCGCGCGAAGAAGGCATGACGTTCCTGCGCGAATCGGCGGTCGAGAAGGTGCGGCACGGCATCACGACCCTGAAAGAAATCAACAAGGTGACCTTCATCGAATGAGTGCGCTCGAAAAAGCTCTGGGTTTCTTGCGCGACCCTCCGCCCGAGTTCGCCTTCGAGATCGCGGCGGATGGTATCGCGATGTCGCGCACGCGCACCCGCCCGCCCGCGGCATTGCAGACCGTGTCTTTGCCGCCCGGCGTGATTGCGCCGTCGCCGGTGAGGGAGAATATTCTCGATCCCGCTGCGTTCGCCGAAGCCGTGCGCAAGCTGGTGCCTCCGGCCGCCGGACGGAACGCCAAACGGCGAGCCGCGCTGATCCTGCCCGATAACTGCGTCCGCATCGCCGTTCTCGATTTCGAGACCCTGCCTGCAAAGGAAGAAGAGCGGCGTCCGCTGATCAGGTTCCGTCTGCGCAAGAGCGTGCCTTTCGATGTCGACGACGCGGCGTTGTCGTACTTCCCGCAGACGGGCAAGAAAGTGATCGTTGCGCTCGCCCCGTCCGAGATCGTGGCGCACTATGAGGCGCCCTTCCGCGCGGCCGGGTTGGATCCGGGTCTGGTCACGGTTTCTTCGCTCGCCATGCTGGATTTATTTCCCGTCGGCCGGGTCGATCGTGATTGCCCGCCGCAGCCCCGGTGCGTTGACTGTGATCGCTCTCAGCGATGGCGTCGTCACCATCGTGCGCTCGCTCGAACTGGCGCATGCCGGAACGGATCCGGAAGGCGCGGGCGCGCTGGCGGAGATCATCGCCGATCTCTACCCGACGCTCGCCTACATCGAAGATCAGACCGGATCCCGCCCGGCGAAGATGTTCATCGCCGGTTTCGGCCGGGAAGCGGATGCCTCGGCCTCGCGGCTGGCGCGTGAGCTCGATATCCCGGTTGAGTCGCTCGACGATACCTGGCCCGGGTCTGGCGGGTTATCTGGAGTCGCTCGAACCCAAACAGCTCGAAGCCGCAAACAGAAGGCTGCGGCATGAGAATTCCCATCAATCTCGCGCGCGAGCCGTTCCGGCACGACCGGCCGATGCTGATCGGCTCCGCATTCGCCGCTCTTCTGCTCATCGCGAGCCTGGTCTTTCTGGTCTCCCGATCGCTCACCGAGCGCCGCGAAACGCTGCGATACGCAGGCGGTCCTCAACCGCGTCAACCGCCAGCTGACCGCCATTCGCAGCCGAACAGGCGAAGCTCGATGCGCAGATGCGCCAGCCCGGCAACGAGGTCGCGCTCGACCGCATCGTGCTGCTCAACGAGCTGATCAAGCTCAAAGCCACCAGCTGGACGAAGATCTTTTCCGATCTGGAAAAGGTGCTGCCGCCCGAACGTGCGCATCCTTTCCATCCGGCCCTCGATCAATGCGCGGGACGAGGTCTTTCTCGACATGCAGGTGGCGGCCGACGCTCCCGAACCGGTCAGCGCCTTTATCGTGAACCTGGAGGGTTCGGATACCTTCGGTTCGGTTACCGTCAGCTCGATCACCCCTCCCTCGCAGACCGATGCGTTCCATCGCTACCGCCTTTCGGTGAATTATGCCCAGAAGCTTTAGCGCGCTCCGCAACATCGAGTGGCCGGCCGCGGGCTCGATCGGCTCCGCTCTCAAGGAGCCCGAGGGTGCTGGTGCGCGCCGGTCTCGGCCTGTTGCTTGCCGCCAACCTGGTCGCCGCGGCTTTTGCGTTTCACCTGGTCGGCGTGTCGCCCGAGGCTCTGAACCAGCAGCTGGCCATCGCGCGCGCGCAGCTTCCGGCGGCGCAGTTGATGCTGAAGCGCAGCCGCCTGCTGACCGCGAACATCGATAAAGGCAAGACCGAAAGCGAGAACTTTCTCGCCACCTACTTCACCAACCGCCGCTACACCTACTCGACCATCATCAACGAGATCAACGAGGCCGCGAAGACCGCCGGGATGACCATGAAGGAAGCGACCTTCGCTTCGCTCGATCCGATCGAGGGCACCGACGATCTCGAAATGCTGACGGTCTCCATCAATTTCGAGGGCGGCTATCCTCAGCTGGTCAAGCTGGTGAACCTGATCGATCGCTCGCCCCGCTTCCTGATCATCGAGAGTCTGCAGATCGCCTCGCCGCCGAAGGGCGAAATTTACAACGTGACCTTCAAGCTGAACGCGTTCGTGCGGGACACTCCCGGGAGGCGCGTCGTGACGCTGGGCGCGGAACCGAAGAAGGTCGCCATCCTCGGCGTGCTGCTGGCCGTGGCCGCCGTGGTGCTTTACATGAACGTATTTGCCGGCGATTCCGGAAGTCCCGCGCCGGCTCCGCGTCCGTTCTTCGGCTCCGCGCCAGACGCCGGCACCCGCGGACCCGGTCGCGGAACGTGCGACCAGGCTCCCCGACACGCGCCGCGCCAGCCGGAACACTGCCAGCGGCGAAATCAAGTTCCGCCAGGGCGTCGAGCGGCCGGAAGACCGGCCCGATCCCGCGACCATCGATCCCACGCTGCGCCTCGATCTGCTGGCGAAGGTGCAGAACGTCGAGCCGGAAGCGTCGATGCGCAATGTGTTCCAGTACGGCTCCGCGCCTCCGCCGCCCTCGGCGAAGCCGATCGAGTTGCCCGCATGCGCCGACGATCACGATCGGAAAGGCGGGCCGGCGCCGCCTCCTCAGCCTCCGCCGCCGACCGCCCCGCCGCCCGCGCCCACGGCGCCGCCGATGACGTTCAAGTATTACGGCTACAGATCTCCAAAACCGATGGCAGCAAGCAGGCATTTCTGCTCGATGGCGACGATATCATCATCGCCGGAGAGAACGATGCCGTGAAGCGCGGACGCTATAAAGTGGTGGCCATCGGGCTGACCTCGATCACCATCGAGGACACCCAGTTCAAGAGCACTCAGACCCTGCCGCATCCAGGAGGACGCCGCCGGATGAAGCGCACCGGCAGCATCCGAATCCGGGTTCGCGCTGCTGTTCATCTACGCGATGGCCGCCACCGTCGCGATCATGCTCTTCATGGAGCTGCCGCGCGTCGCTTTCGAAGCCCAGCGCGACAAGGAACAGCTGCTGATCGATCGCGGCGAACAGTATTCGCGCGCCATCCAGCTTTACGTGCGGAAGTTCAATCGCTATCCGCCCGATTTCGACGCGCTGGATAACACGCAGAACCTTCGCTTCCTGCGCCACCACTACATCGATCCGATGACCGGCAAGAACGAGTGGCGGCTGATTCACGTCGGCCCGGGCGGCGTCTTCACCGATTCTCTGGTCTACAACAAGAAGAAGGGCAGCGGCGATGCCGCCGCGGCTCCGCAGAACTTCATCACGGAAGGCTCAGCAGGCCGGCGGGAACCAGACGGACCCCTCGACGCAGGGTGTCAACATCGCCGGCAAGGCTGCGGCCCAGCGACCTGCCTGGCGCTCCGGGCGATCCGAATAATCCTCAGGCTGGCTGTGCCGCCGCTTCAACCTGGCGTCGTGCCAGCCTGGCATGGTCCCCAGCCAGGCTTCCAGCAGCCGGTATCAATCCGCCCGGCTTGCCTCAGTTCGACGCCAATCGGCCAGCTCATTCCCAATACCGGAATCGGCGTCAACGGAATCAACCCGCAAACCGGCTTTCCCGGCCAGATGCCGCAGATTCCGCCGCAGCCGGGTTTTGGCCTGCCTCCTGGCGCTCCGCCGCCGGGCAGCTTCCCCATGACGGGCCAGAACGGGCAAACGCCGAACCCGGCTCCGGCCGGGGCGGGCTTGATCGGCCAGTTGCTGACGACTCCCACGGCCCGGAGGATTGAGCCGGACTCGAGCGGCAACCGCGCCACGGCGGCGGCAAATACAGGAGGCACCGCGCCCGCCGCCGCAACCGGGCAGACCATCGGCGGAGGCATCGCCGGCGTCGCCAGCAAGCGCGAGCAGGAAGGCATCAAGAGTCTACAAGGACAAGCACAAAGTACAACGAGTGGGAATTCGTGTACGACATCACGAAGGATACCGCCGCGGCGCCGGCGGAGCGGTCACCGGCAGGGGCAGCGCCGCCAGGCAGCGCCGAGCGGACAGCAGCCACAGCACGCAGCAATCCTGCAGTTCAGCAGCCCGCATCTCAGCAACCAGCATGCCGCAGCCTCCGCAGCAGATCGCCGCACCAGGCACGCCCTCACAGTAAGCGCCGGAAAGAAACTCAGCGCGTTTTCGCCCTGTTTGACGATCCGCGTGCGGCGCCAGGGGCCCTGCTCTTCGGCCAGCGCGAATCGCACCGAATGCTGCACGATCACCAGCTCCGGCGATCTCGATTCCAGCGCATCGAAGCGCCGCCTGATACTCCCGTTCCTTCGGATAGGGCGGATCGATGAAACACGACGTCCGCATCGATGTTCTCCAGATAGAGCGCCGCCGATCCCTGAATCACCCGCGCCCGCGCGTCGATCTCAGCGCCGCGAGATTGCTCTTGATCAGATTCGCGGCGTCGCGGTCCTTCTCGATGAAGACCGCATGCCGCGCGCCCCGGCTCAGCGCTTCGATCCCCACCGCGCCCGTGCCGGCATACGCATCGACGAAACACCGCGCCTTCGATCGACGCTCCCAGGATGTTGAACAGCGTCTCGCGCATCTTGTCCGACGTGGGGCGCACGTCCGTTCCCGGCAGCGACTGCAGCCTTCGCGAGCGGAACTCGCCGCCAATCACTCTCATCTCGCTTTCCCTGTCAACCCACCTGCACCAGACCGTAGCGCCGCTGCCAGTGGTTCTTGATATATTCGATCGGCTGCCGCGAACGCTTCCTGCGATGGCGGATGCTCCACAAACGCCCGCGCTTCGTTGCTGCGCGTGCGAAAGAATATCGGGGTCGCGCAGAATATTGGCGATCCGCAGCGACGGCAGCCCCGACTGCTTCGTCCCGAAGAATTCGCCCGGGTCCGCGCAGCTTCAGATCCATCTCGGCGATCTTGAATCCGTCCTGCGAATCGACCAGCGTCCGGATGCGTTCCTTCGCCGTATCGTTCATCTTCTCCGTGATCAGCATGCAGTAGCTCTGTTCCGCGCCGCGCCCCACGCGTCCGCGAAGCTGGTGCAGCTGCGAGAGCCCGAAGCGCTCGGCCTGCTCGATCACCATCATGGTGGCGTTCGCCACATCGACGCCCACTTCGATCACCGTGGTCGAAACCAGGATCTTCGTGCGGCCGCTCTTGAACGCCTCCATCGCCGCTTCCTTCTCGCCGGAGCCCAGACGCCCGTGCAGCAGCCCGACCGGCACATCGGGAAAGACCTCGCGCGAAAGATGCTCGTACATCTGCTGCGCCGCTTTCATCGCCTGTGTTTCCGACTCCTCGATCACCGGATAAACCACGTACGCCTGCCGGCCCGCATCGATCTCGCGGCGCAGTGCGCTCCAGGCCAGTTCGATCTGGTCCGCCGTGAAATGCTTCGTGACGATCTTCTTCCGGCCGGGCGGAAGTTCGTCGATCACCGAAACGTCGAGATCGCCATAGAGCGTCATCGCGAGCGTGCGCGGGATGGGCGTCGCGGTCATGACGAGCACGTCCGGCGTGACGCCTTTCCGCACCAGCTCGAAGCGCTGCATCACGCCAAACCGGTGCTGTTCGTCGATGATGACGAGGCCGAGTTTCGCGAACTCGACGTCTTTCTCGATCAGCGCATGCGTGCCGATGGCGACCCGCACCAGCCCCATCCGCAGCATCTCTTTCAGCTTGGCTTTTTCGCGCGCGGTCGACGATCCGGTGAGCAGCGCGATCGGGTACCCCAGCTTCTGCAGCAGCGGGCTCAGCGAAAAGAGATGCTGCGCCGCGAGGATCTCGGTCGGCGCCAGCAGCGCGACCTGATAGCCGTTTTCAACCGCGATCACCGCCGCTTCCGCCGCGACGATGGTCTTTCCGCTGCCCACATCGCCCTGCAGCAGGCGGCTCATCGGACTGGGCCGCGACATATCTTCCGCGATTTCTTTCAGCACGCGCTTCTGCGCGTTGGTCGGCTTGAACGGCAGCAGCTTCTTGATCTGCTCCCGAACCTGGTCTGTCAGCGCGAACTCGATGCCGGGCATGGTGCGGGCGCGCCGCCGCTTGATCTCAAGGCCGCATTCCAGCCAGAAGAATTCCTCGAAGATCAGGCGGAACTGGGCGGCGGAGCGGAAATCGTTCAGTATGCGGATCGGCGTCCCGGCGGAAGGGAAGTGCGCCTCGCGGATGGCTTCGGTGCGCGAAGGAAATTTCAGCCGCGCGCGGATGACCTCGGGCAGGCGGTCTTCCAGTTCGGGAATCTGTCGCAGAATGCGATGCGACCAGCGTCCGCAGCACCCGCGTGTTGACCTTTCCCGCGGCTTCGTAGACCGGAACGATGCGGCCGACATGGAGAGCGGAATCGCCTTCGTCGTCGTCGCCCGGTAGGATGACGTGAGGAATTCGGTCTCCGGATGCATCATCTGCAACTCGCCGCGGTAGGAATCGAATTCGATCTTGCCGAACAGCGCGACGCGCGTGCCGGGCGTCAGACGATCGGCGAGATATGCGCCATGGAACCACTTGCCGAGCAGGATGGCGCGCGAAGCGTCGGTGAATTCAGCTTCGAACAGCCCGAGATTGCGGCGGCGAAAGCCCAACACCTTCGCCGACCGCACTTCCGCGATCACCGTCGCCAGTTCGCCCGGCGCGAGCTGCGAGATCGGCTTCAGGTTGCTGCGGTCTTCGTAGCGGAACGGGAAGTAGTTCAGCAGGTCTTCGACGGTTTCGAGACCTTCGACTCCAGCATGGCCGCCCGCGCCGGGCCGACGCCTTTGACATAGGCGAGGGAGGTATCGAGTGCGAGGGCCAATAATCCGAGTCTAAACGTATTATCCGAACGAAGGCCTTATCTGAACAAAGGCCCCCGCATCAGGTAAACATTCAACAACCAGAGATTCTCCATCGTCACCCCCCGGTCGACGCCATCGGCCACCACGGGGATCCGGAATCGTTCTCCCAGGTCCGCCAGTTTACGGATCGCCATCGAACACGGCAGCGTCTCGATATCGCGCACCAGCGCTTTCTCCAGCTTGATGGAATCGGGCCGGATGTCGAGCAATGTCCGGACGGAGATCGGCCCCGCGGCGTCGTAGCTGAGCGACACCTTGAAACCGTTCCGGCGATACCAGTCGCAGACCGCCCGCCAATGGTTCGGATCCCGGACCAGGGCGGACTCGGTCACCTCAAAAATGAGTTCCGGGAGCATTCCCTCTACTCTGATGTGATCGGTCCTTCGTTAAATATCCTTTAGTTCCGATTTGGCATGGGACACTTGAGGTGCTGATAATGAACAGAAAAATCTACTATTGGAAGCTGCGCGACTCGGAAATGCAGTTGGGCGAACGGACGCTGATCATGGGCGTTCTCAACATTACGCCCGATTCTTTCTCCGACGGCGGCCGTTTCAACGACCCCGACCGCGCCTACGCCCGCGCGCTTGAACTGGAAGAGCAGGGCGCCGACATCATCGATATCGGGGCGGAATCGACGAAGCCCGGATCGCACAGAATCACCGCCGACGAGGAATGGCAGCGGCTCGTTCCCGTTTTGAAACGTCTGCGCGGTAATCTGCGCGCCCCGCTTTCGCTCGATACCTATAAATCCGAAATCGCCGAGCGCGCGCTGGAATATGGCGTGGAGATCTTCAACGATCCGAGCGGGCTGACCTTCGATCCCAATCTGGCGCGGGTCGCGGCCAATGGCAACGTCGGCCTCATTCTGAATCACATGCGCGGAACGCCGGAGACATGGGCTAAGCTGCCGCCGATGCAGGACGTGATCGGTTCGATCGCGCGCGATCTGGAAGCCACCGCAGCCGCGCGCGCCACGCCGGCGTGGAGCGCGGGCGCATCGTGATCGATCCGGGTCTCGGATTCGGCAAAGCGAAAGGAACAGAACGCCGAGATTCTGGCGCACCTGAAACAATTCGCGGCGAATGGATTACCCGATTCTGGTCGGGCCTTCGCGGAAATCGTTTCTTGCACAGCCGTCCGAGAGCGATACGCTGTTCGCGACTGCCGCCGCCGTGGCTGCGGCCGTGCTGAACGGCGCTCACATCGTGCGCGTGCACGACGTAGGGGCAATGCATGTGGTGGTCCAGGTGGCCGAGGAAATCGCGCGCGCCGCCGTTCCCAAAGCGGCGCCGGGCATCGAAGAAGCCGATCGCCGCGCTACGCGCCCGCGCACGCAGGCCACACCGAATATCGAGGCGGAGCGCCCGCGACCGCCGCGTCCGCCGGTTTCCCGCCCGGTGGTTGCCCAACCGGCTCCGGAACCACAGGCCTTCAGGCCGGCAGAGGAACGCAAGCCGGCGGAGGAACGCAGACCAGCAGAGGAACGGCCGGCTGCGCCTCCGCCACGCCGCGAGTTCCGTCCCGCTGCCGACCGGTTTAAACCGGCTGCGGGCAAGCGCACATTTGAACGGAAGCCTTTCGAGCGGAAGCCCTTCGAGAAGAAACCCTTCGAAAGGAAAGATGACCGGCGCGCAGACCGTCCGGCGGATCGCGGCCCGTCGCGGCCCCGGTTTGCAAAGGACGGCCCGCCCAAACGCGAGTTTCGAACCGGGCCGCCTCGGTCTGGCCCGCCGCGCTCCGGACCGGGAGACGACCGCTTCAAACCCGCCCGCCCGCCGCGGTCATTCGATCGCGGACCCGACCGGAGCCGCCCGCCTCGCACCGGTGCGCCGCCCAAACCGGGGGGCCGTCCCGGCGGCGATCGCCCACCGAAACGCCCGTTCCGCAAACGGCCCTGAAAGAATCGAAAATCGCAACTCAAGGGTCGCGCGTGTTGCCGATTCCAGGCGCGACCCTTGAATTGCGATAGCTGCCTACGCGACTTTTTTCAGCGGCGGCCGCAGGGCCCGGCGCTTCTTCTCGATCGGGAAGCGGAGCACCTTGACGGAATCCGCAGCCAACTCCTTTTTGAATGTTCCCCCGAAATACTCGTCAAGCGGGTAAAGCGGGTAGGGCTCCAACTCCCGATAGACGCGTCCGAGTTTCTGTTGAATCCGATAGATCTCGTGAAAGAAATTCCCCCGGTCCATTTTCAGTTGCCGGCAGCAAAGCTTCCAGTCCGCTCCGAGAAGGAAGTGAAACCGGAACAGCTTATACTCGAAATCCTCCAGAACGCGTTTGCTGACCAGGCAGAAATCGGCGATATATTCTTCATCGCGCCGGCCCCAGACGGTGCGCCGCTCGGTTCCGCCGATGATTGCGAGGCGCGCATGGCTGACGTGCTTTTCTTTCTCAATGCAATACCGGAATCTCGCATAGCAGAGCCGGAATATATTCCTCAAAACGCTAGTGCTGTATCGGGAGCGACCCGGCGGCCAAGTGCCTGGGGGGGCGGTGAAGTTGTCCGTCGGGTCGCTTTCGATACAGCCGTTTGAAGGAAGCCCCTTTGGCCCTCAGCCATTATGCGTTTTGAATGCCACCAGGTCGGACGGGTGGGCGGGAAAGCAGTGAGCAGATATGGTTGGAGGAGCGAAAACGACGAAGCACAGGACGGAACATTCAGAGATTCGTTCGGTAAGTGTCGTCGGTTCCACGACGGGGCACACTTCGAGTGGCCACCGGGGGTGGGCGTGAAGAATTCGAGTTGAGAAAGATCGATTCATGATTGGTGGGTTACGGTCGCTGGAGGAGAACGGAGTCGCAGCTGAACCGGAGTGAGCCGTTCCAATAAGACCATGGGGCCGCCGCATTTTGGACACTGCCACATGGGGCGCAGCGGTGCGACAGCGCAGACTGGACGCGGCCGTCCTGCCGCTGTTGCCAGTAACTCAAAGCATAGAGGGACGAGTTGAGCGCGGTGCCGGTGAGCGAAAAAGCCGAAGTAGCGGATGCGCACAAACCCCCGGGGCAGCACATGCAACAGGAACCGCCGCAGGAACTCTTCCACAGTCAGCGACATCATCCGCTTCTTGTTCTTGTGAGCGGAATCGCGCCACCGGAAAATAATGCGCCCGTCTGCGAGGGAAACGAGGCGGTGAGCGGAAATCGCAATGCGATGGGTGTAGCAGCCGAGATAGTGCAGCGCATGTTCGGCGTTGCCAAACGGGCGCTTGGAATAGACCACCCAATCGGTACGAAACAGGGTCCGGAGCATCGCAGAGAAAGCTTTCGGCGATTGAATCGTCGTCAGCTTCCCGTGAAAGGCAAGTTTGTGGCCGGCGTGCAGTCTGCGCAGACCGGCCACAAACTTTCCACGAAACACACGGCGGAGTACCTTTACAGGAAGAAAGAAGTTGTTCGCAGCGGGAATCCATCGGCAATGATCGGGGGACAAGCCACCGGCCGGCACAACGCAATGGACGTGAGGATGATGCAGTAGTTGCTGATTCCATGTGTGCAGGATGCTGAAGAATCCGATCTCAGCGCCGAGATGCTTGGGATCCCTGCCGACCTGGAGCAGCGTCTCGGCGCTGGCGCGAAACAGAAGGCCGTAGATCTCACGCTTGTTCTGCAGCGCCAGCGGAGCCAGTTGATGAGGCAGTGTGAAGACGACATGGACGTACGGCACGGGCAGAAGATCCCGGCAGCGCGCCTCGAGCCAACGGTCGCGCGCGTTGGTCTGGCACTTCGGACAGTGCCGGTTTCGGCACGAGTTATAGGAGATGGCCTGATAGTCGCAGCGGGAACAGGCATCGACATGTCCACCGAGCGCCGGTGTTCGGCAGTACAGGATGGCGGTAAGCACCTTGACGTGAAACCAGGTCAGCCACTTACGACTGCCATCGAAGAATGCATTGCCCGCCGCGCGGATAATGTCAGCCACCTCCACGGATGGCCGTGGCATCTACGTGGCTTCGGGGCGTTGATCGCGGTTGCGGAACTTAGCAAGCGCATCCAGCGGACTGGCGGCGGCGTTGAGGTGCTGCTGTGACACGTGCAGGTACACCGAGGTCTCTTTGAGGCTGCTGTGGCCGAGCAACATCTGAATGGTGGGCAGGTCTGTGCCTGCCTCAAGCAGATGAGTGGCGAAGCAGTGCCTCAGGGTATGAGGATGCAGAGCTTTTTGAATATTGGCACGTTGGGCAGCCTCACGGCAGGCGTGCCAGACGACCTTTGCGTCGATGGGATAGTCGGCCGTATGCCACTTGCCCCCGGGAAAAAGCCAGGTCTCCGGTTTACGACGCAGGCCGCGATAATGTTCCCGTAGCGCGGTCAGTAGGTTCGGGCTGAGCATGATATCGCGATCTTTGCGTCCCTTGCCTCCCTGAACATGGATCACCATGCGCTGGCTGTCGATATCGGTGATCTTGAGACGGGTCAATTCGGCTCGCCGCACTCCAGTGCCGTACAGCGTCATCAGAATGGTGTGATGAAACGGGCTGGACGCAGCGTCGATCAAACGGGCGACTTCATCCTGGCTCAGAATGACGGGTAGTTTTATCCGTTTTTTCGGATAGGGCGTCTCTTCGATGTTCCAGGATCGCTTCAGGGTCTTGGTGAAGAAGAAACGGAGGGCGGCGACACGCTGGCCAACGGTGTTGTCGGCGAGTTTCCGCACCCGGAACATATGAGCTGTAAATTCACGGATTTCCTCGGGGCCGAGTTGGTCTGGCGGGCGGTTGAAATGGCGTGCGAAATCCTCAATGGTATGCAGATACGAACGCGTGGTAGTCTCTGAGTAATTACGACGCTCGAGTTCTTCGAGCGTGATTTTTCTTAGATGGGTCACAGGGACCTCCTTGTGACCCGACAATATCGCCGTTACCCGCCAACTCTCAACCGTGCGCACGCGAAGCGTCTGCCGCTTCGGCTTCGTTCAAACGCAATTACAGGGCGCATCCAGGCCTCGCCTGCTGTAGCTGTCGCGCAATCCAACCCCTTGGCATTGCACGCAGGATTCTTTCGCTATTGCGATCGTTTCCGAGCGATTCCAATCAGTATCCACGAATGTTTCCTTCCAGTGTGACCGACAGCACAAAAGTTAACTCACTGATTTTCTCTCATTTAATTTATGTAGAGAGATAGTTTTCGGCTGAAGATTTGGATTTTGACGCTAAGCTTCGGAAACTAATCACTCCCAGGTCCGACGAATGCAACGCGCTTTCCGGGTAAAATGCGCGATAACATACATACGTATTGCGGGGAGAAATATAGCTGGGTGTATTTCCATGATTTACAGGTAAAGCTGGTTGACATGGTGCGTGAAAGAGTGCGGTCTGGCCAGGTAACGGAACGGGGACTGGCGCGGATGTGCGGAATATCGCAGCCGCATATGCACAATGTCCTGAAGAGTGTCCGCTCGTTTTCGACCCATTCGGCGGATCGGCTGCTGCGGGCGCTGGATCTCCAGCTTACGGATCTCATCTGGGGCGTCTCCGGAGCAGGAGTCGAGCAGAGTCGCGCCGTGCCCCTGGTCAGGAACCGGATCGGACTGGGAACCGACGCTGTTCTTACCGCATTCCGTGGTAATATACCGATGCCCGGATGGCTGCTGGAAAATCTCATCGAGCCGCTGGCCGCCCATCTCGCTCCCGATCTGGTGCTGCCCGCGGCGTTGGCGGCGAACGACCTGGTGCTCCTCGACCAGAACCCGGCTCTACGCGCTGATCCCGCGGGCAACGGCCTCTGTGGATTGTGGCCGAGGGCTCGGGGTTGCGTGCACGGTATCTCCGCATGGATGGAACGCGGCTGTATGTGGGCAACGAAGCCACGCGGGGCGATCCGCAACAATGGTTATCGATCCCGTTGCAGGGACGGAATATTCTGGAGATAGTGAGGGCGCAAATTGTTTGGATTGGCCGCGAGATGGAAACGGAACCGGCCGGACCGGCTGACCCGGCTCGCCACGAGAGATCGACGCGATAGCCATACGTGACCAACAAACTGATCGCGGAGAGCACGCAGGTCGAAGAGCTGCGCTCGCGCGGGGCTGGCGGAGCTCTATGGAATCTGCCGCGCATTCGTCGACAAGGTGAACGGCCGGTTATCCGAGAAGGCGGTGCTGCTCGATCCGCCATCTTTCTCCGAGGGCGACTTCGACGATGGCGGCAGTCTTTTTCAGATCAACCTGCGGGGGCGGCTGCTGCAGATGGAATTCGCCGCCACCGAACAGCTGTATGAGAAAGACGATTTCAAGAAGCCTTATGTGCTGCGCGGCACCGTGCGCGGATTCAATCAGGATCTGCTCGCGCAGAACACCGTCGACGAGCAGTTGATCTTCTATTGCCCGCATCCCGGCGGCGCCGGTTGGCATTATTTCGACGAGCGCACTTACCGGACCGGCCGAGTGGGCGAGGATTATCTGATCTCCGAAATGGAGCGGCTGCTTTAGGGCGGCATGCGCACACAGGTAGGGCATCGTCGGCGGCGGCCCGTCGGGACTTCTGCTCGCTCATCTGCTCCATCTTCAGGGGATCGATTCGGTGGTGCTCGAATCGCGCAGCGAGGAGTACGTGATCGATCGCGTCCGCGCGGGCGTGCTGGAACAGGGCATGGTCGACCTCATGACCGAAATCGGTGTGGGCGATCGCATGCGCCGCGAGGGGCTGATTCATCACGGAATCAACATCAGCTTTGCCGGGAACGCTGCACCGCATCGACATGTATGAGCTGACGGGCGGCCGCGCCATTACGGTCTACGGCCAGAATGAGGTGCAGAAGGACCTCAATCATGCGCGCCGCGCGACGGGGCGTCCGCTGTTCCACGAAGTGGAGAACCTGACACTGCACGATTTCGATTCCGGGTCGCCGCGGTATTCGTTATCGCCACCAGGGCGAAGCGCACGAGCTGGAGTGCGATTTCATCGCGGGCTGCGACGGCTTTCATGGCGTATGCAGGCCCTCGATACCGGAAGCGTCGCGCACCACGTTTCGATCGCGTCTATCCATTCGGATGGCTTGGCATTCTGGCGGAGGCGCCGCCGGCCTCGGAAGAACTGGTTTACACATGGACCGAGCGCGGCTTTGCGCTCTTCAGTATGCGCTCTCCCACGGTGACGCGCCTCTATCTGCAATGCGCGCCGGACGAAGATATCGCGCGATGGTCCGACGACAGGATCTGGAACGAACTGAATACCCGGCTCGACCACCCGCGACGGATGGAAGCCCAACATGGGGCCGATCCTGCAAAAGGGCGTCACGGGCATGCGGAGTTTCGTGGTGGAACCGATGCGATACGGCAGGCTGTTCCTCGCTGGAGATGCCGCGCACATCGTGCCTCCCACGGGCGCGAAGGGTTTGAATCTGGCGGCGGCCGACGTGTATGTGCTGTCGCAGGCGCTGGCCGAGTTCTATAAATCGGGGAAAAAGGATCTTCTCGATGCGTATTCGGACACCTGCCTGCGCCGCGTCTGGAGAGCGCAGCGCTTCTCCTGGTGGATGACATCGATGCTGCATCTGTTCGGCAATGAGAACGCATTCGACCGCCGGCGCCAGCTGGCCGAACTGGATTACCTGACGAGCTCGCGGGCCGCGATGACTTCGCTGGCCGAAAATTACGTCGGCTTTCCGATAATTTAAGACAGGCAGATGAAAGGAGCGCCAGCGCACTTTTGCGTGCCGGGTGGAAGACTCTTCTCGATCACCTGCGCAAGACATAGCGTCGGCATGAGTGCCGACGCAAGTGCCGCGCGGTTTGGCATGAGATTGCTAAACTGTTGATTCCATTCTCCGCCGAAAACGATATGGAATACACAAGACTGGGATCGACTGGATTGAAAGTGTCGCGCCTCTGCCTGGGCGCAATGACCTATGGCTCGAAGACATGGCGGCCATGGGTGCTCGACGAAGAGGAAGCGCGGCCGTTCATCCGCCGCGCCATCGAGCTGGGCATCAACTTTTTCGACACCGCCGACATGTATTCGGTGGGCGCCAGCGAAGAGGTGCTGGGGCGGGCGCTGAAGGACTTCGGACCGGCCCGCGAACACCGTGATCGTCGCGACCAAGGTGTTCAATCCCATGGGCGACGGCCCGAACGAGCGCGGCCTTTCGCGCAAGCATATCTTCAATGCGATCGACGCGAGCCTGCGCCGTCTGGGGACCGACTACGTGGATCTCTACCAGATCCACCGCTTCGATTACGAGACGCCGATCGAAGAAACGCTGATTGCGCTGAACGATCTGGTGCGCGCCGGGAAAGGTCCGGTACATCGGCGCATCGGCCATGTTCGCGTGGCAGTTCATGAAGATGCTGATGACGTGCGGACAAGCTGGGGCGCGCGCGCTTCGTCAGCATGCAGAATTACTACAACCTGGTCTACCGCGAGGAAGAGCGCGAGATGCTGCCGCTTTGCCGCGCGGAAGGAATTGGCGTGACTCCGTTCAGTCCTCTGGCGCGCGGGTTTGTGGTGGGCAACCGGCGCAAGGAGGATTACGGCGAAACGGTGCGGGCGAAGACGGACGAATTCTCGCGGCGGCAGTATTACGGCGCGCAGGATTTCGCGATCGTCGACCGCATCTCGCGAAGTGGCGAAGAACCGCGGCGTGAACAACGCGCAGATCGCGCTGGCGTGGGTGTTACAGCAGCCTGGCGTCACGGCGCCGATCATCGGCGCGAGCAAGATGCATCAGCTCGACGATGCGATGGCGGCATTGAGCATCAAGCTGGATGAGAGTGAGCTGAAGCTCGCTCGCGGAGCATTACCGGCCGCGCGCGATCATGGCTCACTCGTAGCGGGCTTTTGATCCGGCAAAGCACGATCCAGATCCGCGACGGCGTCGGCGAATTCCCGGTGGGTCGCGGGGGCTTCGCCGTGGAACAGCTTCTTCAGGCCGAGGCTGCGCGCTCCAATCCATGCGGCGCACCGTGGCTTCGGCCATCATCGGCTCGACGCCCATGGATCGGAGGGTCTCGGCCACCTCTTCCATCTCGCGCGCGCGGCGCTCGCCGTGGACGACGACGCGGCCCACCATGTAGGTCGCCATGTCGAGCCCAGTCCAGCCCGGGAAACGTTTCCGCAAGCGACTTGAACACGCGCTCTTCGGCGCCATAGCGGCTGGCCCCGAGCACGCATTCCGTCAGCAGCGCTTCCATGCCTTTCACGATGATGCTGCGGCACATCTTGGTGGCGGCGGCTTCGCCGACTTTGGCGGAAGTGTACTCCATCCGCATGCCGAAGGGCGTCATCGCTCGGATGAAGTCCGCGCCGCCCGGCGCCGCCGACCAGCATGGGCGCGCGATGTGCGTAGGGAGGAATCGGCGACATGACCGCGACTTCCACGTAACCGAGCGCCGGTGGCCGAGATCACGCGATCGATCGACTGTTTGAGCGACGGCGAGACGGAGTTGAGATCGGCGTAGAGATGGCCGGCGACCCAGTCCCGGAGCTGTTTGCTGAGCGGCAGTGAGAGCCTGATCCGAGGTGACCACGGAAAGAACGATATCGCTCAGACCGGTCAATTCGCCGTTGGAATCGACCAGGCGGAGTACCGGTTTCCTGAGCGCGCTGCCGGATCTTTTCGCCAAGGTCCGGCGTCCGCGAATGGATGTCGCAGGCGGTGATCTGTTCGACGCCGGCCTCGCGCAGTCCTCCGGCGATGTGGAATCCGGCTTCACCAAATCCGACAAAGCCGATTCTGGGATGGCTGGGCATTGGAAGGCTCGGTAAAGGGTTTTGGTGGACGACGGGGGGATCGAACCCCCGACCTCTGCATTGCGAACGCAGCGCTCTCCCAGCTGAGCTAGTCGCCCAAGACGAACGTTTCCGATCAGATCGAACAACTACAATATAGCAGATGACCCCCGCACGCCCTCGATCCTTCGCAGCTGAAGAAAATGCGCGAGGACTGGGACGCCCGCGCGCGGGAAAACGCCCGCCATTTCATCGCTACCGCCAGTCCGGAATGGAATTCGGAGGAATTCTTTAACTCCGGGCGATTGAACGTTTTCCATGAGATCCTGACCGACCTTGGCAACGTCTGCCAGGGCATGAGCGCGAAGAACATGAAGGTGCTCGAAATCGGCTGCGGCGCCGGACGCATGACGCGCGCGCTGGCTGAGGTTTTCGGCGAGGTTTATGCGGTGGATGTCAGTGGCGAAATGATCGCAAAAGCCAAAGAAGCGCTGGCCGACCTGGGC
Organism: Terriglobia bacterium; assembly: GCA_963764845.1. Taxonomy (GTDB): domain Bacteria; phylum Acidobacteriota; class Terriglobia; order Bryobacterales; family Bryobacteraceae; genus BOG-234. The sequence goes on from CAVXUE010000006.1 coordinate 1,617,585, forward strand.
AATGTGCATCTGTTCCAGAACAACGGCGCCGATCTGCGGTGCTGGGAGACAGGCAAATCGATTTCGCGTTTTCCTATATCGTTTTTCAGCACATCCCGAGCCGCGAGGTGATCTACAGCTATGCGCGGGAGGTCTACCGGCTGCTGCGGCCGGGCGGCCTGTTCAAGTTCCAGGTCAGGGAGCGTCCGGCGTCGGGGGGAACGGCCCGGACACCTGGCTCGGCGTGCAGTTCTCCGACGCCGACGCGGTCGCGATGGCGAAGGAATGCGGGTTCGAGCCGCGCTACCGGCACGGTGCGGGCGACCAGTATTTCTGGCTGTGGTTCTTTAAGCCGTAGCTTCCGGGTCGGAATTCGGGCCGGCTGGGCTTCCTCCCGGCGTTTTGCCCAATAGCGCTTCATGCGTTCGGACACTTCTTCCCGGGCGGCGCGATCCATCTTTTTGCGCCCACGCCGCCCGCGAGCGCGGCTGGTGATTAGCGAGGCGCGTTGCGTTTTCCAGGGACTCGATGATCCGTTGAACGCGATTCCTCTCCTGCACCAGTTCGGAAATAATACGATAGAGATCCATATTTTCATCGCGATTCTCACCAATATACACAACTCAGTGCCGGTTTATCGGACAAAAACGGGCCAGCGAAAGACGATATGGTACCCGTAATGCCAGGCGGCAGCCCAGCCGACCAGCGCCAGCGCCACGATGACAATGCCGAGCCATTTAAAGAACGTTCCCCACGGGAATCGCCGTTTCTCGCGGTGCAGCACCAGAATCCAGCTGGCGAAGATCCCTATGTAGAACAGAATAATCATGGGGGTCGCGAACAGCGCGAGATTAAATACGTCGCCGGTCGGCGTAATCACGGCCGCCAGAATCACAATGATCAGAATTGCGTAGCGGCTGTGCCTGATCAGGAACGAAGGGCTGGCGACCCGAATCAGCGTCAGCAGGAATAATAGGACCGGAATCTCGAAAATGATGCCCACTCCGAGCATCACGTCGACAAACAGGTCGTAATATTCCGTCATGCTGATGGCCGGCCTCACGCCTTTGCCGATCGCCAGACCCATCAGGAATTCGAGACCGTAGCGGAAGGCGACGAAATAGGCGAAAAAGCCGCCGATAATGAACAGAGCCGGCGCTCGAAACGACAAACGGAACCGCCCAGCGGCGCTCGCGTTTGTAGAGGCCCGGCGCGATAAAGGCCCAGACCTGGTACACAATCCAGGGAGAAGAAAGGAATACCGCCGCAAGGATCGGCAGTTCCATCCACATGATGCGGAAGCTGTCCATGGGGCTGATCTGTTTCAGCGTTGGCGGGTCGACTTCCAGGTGAGTCAGCGCGGCTGTCGCCGGGCGAACAACGACGGACCAGAGCTCGTCGCTGAAAAACAAACACAGGAAAAACGCCACGCCGATGCCGCCGATGGCGAGCAGGAGGCGTTTGCGGAGTTCCTCGAGGTGCTCGAGGAAACTCATCCGCGCCATGCCCTCTTCTTCGTCGTCCTCCTCGTCGGGCGGTTCGGGCGGTTTGGGAGGTTTGCCGCCGCCGCCCGCGCGGACTGCGGGCGGAGGCGGCGCGGAAATCACCGACAGTTGCCGGTGCAGTTCCGGTTGCGAGAGCAGTCCCGGACGACGACCAGTCGTCGGAATAAGACACGATCTCGTCGGAGCGAGCGGGCGTTCGTGCGCAGTTTCACCCGAGGGAGTGCCAACTCCCTGCGGTTCGTCGGGAGATGCCATTTTTGACTTTAGCCGTTAACCGTTTTTTCGACGGCCACCGTTCTGCGATGTCCGAGCGGAGTGACCGTGCTCAGCAGGCGCAGGTCGTGGCACGGGAACGTAGGGATCCCAGCATGCTCGCGGGCTCCGGTTCCAGATGGCCGCTCGCGATGGAGCCGGCCGCCGCTTCGATCTGCAGCGTTGCTGTCGACCCGGCGCCCTGAGTTGCGGATGCGCCGTTTGCCGTGTGGTGGTTACGGTGGAATCGTACGAACCGTCGTAATACGAAGCATCGTAAGACGAGTGGTCGTAATTGTAGCTGTCGGAATTGAAGGTGGTAGCCGTCAATTCCTTAATTCCGGTTTCCCGTTCCAGGTTTCTCATTTCGCGATCGAACGTAGACTTCAGTTCGGTCTGCGCGCGACGGAACTCCGTCATCGCCTTCCCGATCGTCTTGCCGAGTTTGGGCAATTCCTTCGGCCCAAACAGCAAAAGCGCCAGGATGAAGATCGCGACCATTTCTTCGGGACCCAGCGTCCCCATGTAATAGAGAAAACCTCCGCTTTCATTGTAAGCCAGCAGGCGAGGGAAATGCGAAACTGAAGCTCCGGCGCGTGACATCCATTGGAAGCGAGATGTCTCGCTTTGCGTGGGCCGTTCCCCTCTGCTTGCTCATGTCGATCAACATGATTGCCGCTGCCGCGGAGACGTATAAGGACGTGGAATTTTCGCGCGCCGGGGGCGTGGTCTTCGGCTCGACGCTTCGATACCGGATGGCGCGGGACCGTTTCCCGCCGCGATTCATCGTGCATGGCGGCGGCTGGGTGCGTGGCGACCGGAGAACCGATGTTGCGCCTCTGTTCAAGCCGCTTGCGGACGCGGGGATTGCCTGGTTTTCCATCGACTACCGGCTGCAGGCCGACCCTCTTCGCTTCGGCGTCGCGGTCGAACGATGTGGAGGCGGCGGTTCGGTTCGTGAAGGAACATGCGAAGGAATACCGTGATCGATCCGGATCGCATTGCGCTGGTCGGCGAATCGGCGGGAGGGCATCTGGCGGCGATGGCGGCGCTGAATGGACGGGATTTCGGTGAAGGCCGTGGTCGCGCTTTACGCTCCGACAAACCTGGTTGGCGCTGGTGAAGGATTCGGATCTGATTCCGGACCAGATCCGGGACCAGTTGCGGGGTACGGCGATCGAAGGATTGCTGATGGCGCGGTTGTCGCAGCTTTCGCCGATCGAGAAAGTGTTTGCGGGGATGCCGCCGTTTCTGCTGATTCATGGTACGGCGGATGCGATTGTGCCCTTCGATCAATCGCGCGCCATGTGCGCCAGGATGAAGTCGGTGGGGGCGGATTGCCAGTTGTTTGCGGTGCCGCGCGCGGGGCATGGTATGCGGCGGTGGGAAGGTACGCCTTCGATGGCGGGGCCGTATAAGAGAGAGATGGTTCGGTGGCTGCGGGAGCAGTTATCGATGAATCCGGTTCTGGCGCTTTAGGATCTGGGGAGGCCGGTTTGCGATACTCTGGAAAGGAATGCGGGATGCCAGCACTGAATCGTCATGAGCAACACCCAACTTTACTTTGCGATTTGTGTGCCCGTTTTCGCGATGCTGATGGCCTTTCTGGGCACGGTGCTGCAGATCAACACCATCAACGCCCGCTTCACCAGCCTCGAGGCGACAATAAACTCCAGAATCGGCAGCCTTGAGGCTCGTTTCGAGACGCTCATCGGCAAGGTCATGGAAGTCGATACGCGTCTGACTCGGGTTGAGGAACGGCTGGAGCGGCGCTGAACGCCTTAGTTTTCGAAGACTGATGCGACCGGAACTACTGTCACGTCTTCTTTGCGCAGGTGTAAGGGCCAGCGCTCGACGATTTTGTCTTCGTCGAGAACGTCCTGCGGTTTCGGGGAGTTGTATTGGATCGGCGTGGCGCCGGTTCCCGTGAGCGCGGCGGTCATGGCGTCCGTATCCTTCGCGACGCCGACGATCTGAATGTTCTCCGATCGGATATGCCTGCGGATCGCCGCGTTGACGTCGTCCACGGTCAGTTTCGCCAGCGCGCTCTTGATGTACTCGTTGTAGTTCGGGATGCCGTAATATGCGCTATCGATCGCATAGCCAAGTTCGGCCGATTTCGTTTTGGTCAGGATGTTGACGTATTTCGAGAGGAACGAGCGGGTCTTTTCGAAATCGGCCTGGGAGATGCCGTTCTTCACCATCTTGTCCAGTTCGAAGAGGGCGAGGCGCAGGGCGAAAACCGCGTTGGGCGGCTCAACGGGGCGTATCCAGATCTGGAAGATCTGTCTGATGGCGCGCGATGTTTGGCGCGGGCTCGAAGCGGAACATGCCTTGCGGGAAGTATTCGATGTAGGCGTAATCGCCGTAGTTCAAGCCGCGCAGTTCGCGCATGCGTTGCGAAGAGGCGTCCGCCGCTTTCGCGATGCTGGCCGAGCCAGGAACTGCATGAGGAGCAGCGCGGGGAAATCGGGATCGCCGCGCTTCACATCGATGGGATAGCCGAGCGACCATGCGACCGACCGGGTATCTTTCTGAATCAGCGTGACGCTGGTTGTGGGTGATCGGCGCCGGCGCCGGCAGATCAGTCGAACTGGTCGGCTGCGGACTCGCGGCAGAGCGGCGAAATCGCGTTTCACGCGCGCGAGGAAGTCAGGCGGATAGCCGCCCGCGATTCCGATGATCAGGTTGGCCTGGGTGTAATGGCCGCGATAGAAGGCCTGTAAGATCGGCGATCGTCATTTTCTGGAGCGCGGGAACGGTGCCGAGATTTTCGTGCCCGTACGGCCGGTCGTGGTAGATCGAGGTTGTAGAGTTCCTCTTTGCCCAGCTCTTCGTCGTTGTTGCCGCGCAGGCTTACCTTCAAGGCGTTGACAGAGTCGTCGCGGACGCGCTCGAAGTCATCGGGCCGCCAGCCAGGATGCAGGATCATGTCGCGCATCAAGCCGTAGAACTTATCGAGGTTATCTACGTGCGTCTCACCGACGAAGGTGGTCATCTCTTTGTCGGAATAGACCTCGACCGAGGCCGCCATGGGGTACATGGCATCGACGATCTGTTTATATGTGAGATCCTTTGTGCCGCCGTTGCCCAGGAGTTCGCCGGTAAGATGGGCGACGCCGGGTTTGTCGATGGATCGGAAGCGGAGCCGCTGGTGAAGACGAAGCGCAGCGTTACGAGCGGGGATTTGCCGGGCAATTGGACTATGCGGGGTTCGGCGAGGGCGGTCATCGAAGTAAGGATGAGCAAGAGCGATGCGTCTTCACTTTGCACCTGCTGCCTGGCGTAAGAGTCACTACCGTTCGATTCTTTTCGATCAGGTATTTGCGCGCGGCGCTTTGGATATCCTGTGGCGTCAGCTTCGCATACTCGTCGTAATAGCGGTTGATCGTCTCGGGCGTGCGGCGCAGGGCGACATACCGGGCTACGGTTCCGGCGATCGCTTCACTGTTGTTGAGCCGCAGGGCAAAGTCGTAGCGCAGGTGTTCCTTGAGGGCGTCGAGTTTCTTCGCATCCACGGGCGTGGTCGCGAAATTTTCCGCCGTAGTGGCGATTTGCTGCTGGATGGAAGGTAAGTCGGCCGCGTTCTTGACCCGCGCCACCACGCCGAACAACTCGGGATCGAGATTGTCGGGCGGTCCGGCGTTCAGGCTGTCCACCTTTTGCTCTTCGATTACAAGCTTTTGATAGAGAGGCGACGTTTGATCGAAGCCGAGGCGCGAGATCGCGTCGAGCGCCGCTGTTTCTTCGGTGTTGTCGGAATACGCGGGGCCGCGATAAACGACTTCGACCATGGGCAGGGTGGGGGAAGGCCAGTCGACATGCGCGGTGCGCGGGCCATCCTGCGGCGGCTCGACCGGGATCGAGGGTTTGTAGCTGCCGCGCTTCCACGATGCCCCAGCGTTCATCGATCAGCGAGCGAACGCGCTTCGGATCCACATCCCCGGCGACGATGATGGTGGTGTACTCGGGCCGGTAATAGCGATCGAAGAACTGAAGGCTGTATTCATACTCGTTCGGCATTGCCTCCACGTCTTTGAGGAAGCCCATGGTGGTGTGCTGATAAGTGTGAACCTTGAAAGCCGTGGCGCGAACTGTTTCGTATCAGCTTTTGGCTGGGGATGCGCTGTTCTTGTTGTATTCGCCGAGCACGGCGAGCGTTTCGGTCTTGAACGCGGCGGGATCGACCGAGAGGTGCTGGAAGCGATCGGCCTCCATTGAGAGGATGCGCGGCAGATCTTCCTTCGAGAAGGTGGTGTGGAAGGCGGTCAGGTCGTCACTGGTGTAGGCGTTGGAGGCGGCTCCGGCATTCTGCAGTTCGTTCTGATAGCGTTCGGGCGGAAATTCCTTCGTGCCGCGAAACATGAGGTGCTCGAAGAGATGGGCGAAGCCGCTCTTGCCCGGTTCGACCTCATTTCGCGATCCGGTGCCGACGACGATGTAGAGCGAGACGATGTTCGGGTAGTCGGTGGGAATGGTGATCAGGCGGAGGCCGTTCGGCAGATCTTCCTGAACGTATGGGTAGGGGAAAATTTTCGAAGCGGCGAGCATAGTTGAAACAGCGCAGAAAGTTGGAATAGCACAGAAAGCCAGAATGGCGATTTTACGGAATTGCATCTGGTTTCAGTGTCGCGCATTCCGGTCAGCGCATATACATGCCGCCGTTGACGTCGAGCACGTGGCCGGTGATGTAAGAGGCATCTTCGCCGGCGAGGAATCTGACGGCGGCGGCGATCTCCGCGGGCGTGCCCATGCGTTTGAGCGGTATGGTTTCGGTGATCTTGGCTTTGTGTTCGTCCGCGAGCGAGCCGGTCATGTCGGTTTCGATGAAGCCGGGGGCAACGGCGTTGACGGTTACGTTTCGCGAGGCGAGTTCGTGGGCGAGAGATTTGGTGAGTCCGATGAGTCCGGCCTTGGCGGCGCAGTAGTTGGCCTGGCCGGCGTTTCCGGCCTCGGCAACGACGGAGGTGATGTTGACGATACGGCCCCAGCGCTCGCGAATCATGGGGGAAATCACCTGCTGAATGCAGAAGAAGGAGCCGGAGAGATTGGTTTCGAGGACGGCGTCCCAGTCGGCGCGCTTCATGCGGAGGGCGAGGCCGTCGCGGGTGACTCCGGCGTTGTTGACGAGGATGTCGACGCGGCCGAAGTCTTTCGAGGCTTTGGAAAAGGCTTCTTTGATGGAGTCCTGGGAGCCGAGATCGATGGGGACGATGAAGGCTTCTCCGCCCGCGAGACGGATTTCGGCTGCGACGGCTTCGAGCTTATCGATCTGCCTGCGCAGCCAATACGACCTTCGCGCCCGCTGCGGAGAGAGCTGTGGCGCAGGCTTTTCCAATGCCTCGGCTGGCGCCGGTTATGAATGCAATCCTGGTGGACATATGACGCTGCAATCATAACCTGTGTTCACCAGGACTGCCGAGTTGTATGAACGCTTAAGAAAAGACGTATAAGAAAGTTGGAGCGCTCCACTGCCCGGTAAACCGTCGGACCGCGGCCAGTTTGGTTTCCCGGCTGAAACCGGGGCCGCACCAATAACGGGAGCGCCTGCCGCTCATTGTTGGAAACTGAGTTGCCAGAGTCTCGAGAACTTAGCAGTCAGCGCCCGGAAACATCATGAGTACGTTCCGGTTCTCGATTGCACGGTAGCAGGCGCATGTTGGAAACGTGTTTACGCGACGAGCGCGACTCCTGCTAAGTTATTGAACCACGGCAAGATATAATTATTTTTCACTTTGGTGACCGCTTCGAATGGCCTACGACGATCTTCGCGACTTCATCCATGCGCTTGAGAAAAAGAAGGAACTCAAACGGATTTCGTTTGAGGTGGACCCGAAACTTGAGATCACCGAGTTTGCCGACCGTTCGGTGAAGAGCGGCGGGCCTGCGCTGCTATTCGAAAACCCGAAGGGCTCGAAGATTCCGGTCCTGATCAACAGCTTTGCGAGCATGCGGCGGATGGAGATCGCGCTCGAAGTGGATTCGGTGGATGAGATCGCCGGACGCATCAGCGAGTATCTCGAGATGCGTATGCCGGAAGGGCTGATCAACAAGATCAAGATGCTGCCGAAGCTGGCGGAGATCGGGGCGTTCTTTCCGAAGATCGTTTCGAAGGGGAAGTGCCAGGAGGTAATCAAGACCGAAGGCTTCTCGCTTTACGATTACCCGGTGCTGACGTGCTGGCCGGACGATGGCGGTCCGTTTGTGACGCTGCCGATGGTGTTCTCGCGCAATCCGGATACGGGGAAGCGGAACTGCGGGATGTACCGGCTGCAGGTTTTCGATGAACGCACGACGGGAATGCACTGGCAGACGCACAAGCAGGGGGCGGAGCATTATCGGCGTCGGCTGGCGGAAGGGAAGAGCACGCGCATGGACGTCGCGGTTGCGATTGGTTCCGATCCCGCGACGATGTATTCGGCGATTCTGCCGCTGCCGCCGGATCTGGACGAGATGATGATCGCCGGGTTCCTGCGCGGGAAGCCGGTCGAGATGGTGAAGTGCCACACGATCGACCTGGAAGTGCCGGCGAATGCGGAGATCGTGCTGGAAGGTTATGTGGAGTTGGGCGAACTGCGCACGGAGGGTCCGTTTGGCGATCATACGGGGTATTATTCGCTGGCCGATGAGTATCCGGTGTTCCATGTGACGTGCGTTACGCAGAGGAAAGAGCCGATTTATGCGACCACGATTGTGGGTCCGCCGCCTATGGAGGATTTCTATATGGGCAAGGCGATCGAGCGGATTTTTCTGCCGTTGATGCGGATGCAGATTCCCGAAGTGCGCGATATGTGCATGCCTGCCGAGGGGATTTTCCATAACCTGATGCTGGTTTCGATTCGTAAGTCTTATCCTGGCCATGCGCGCAAAGTGATGAATGCGATCTGGGGGCTGGGGCAGGCGATGTTTTCGAAATGCATCGTGGTGGTGGATGAGGATGTGGATGTGCAGAACGCGAGCGAGGTAGCGTGGCGGGCGCTGAATAATATCGATCCGGAGCGGGATATTCAGTTCACGATGGGTCCGATCGATTCGCTCGATCATGCGAGCCGGTTGATTAATTACGGGAGCAAGATGGGGGTGGATGCTACGCGGAAGTGGCCGGGGGAGGGGTTTACGCGGCCGTGGCCTGAGGTGCTTCGGATGACTCCGGAGGTGAAGGCGCGGGTGGATGGGTTGTGGAAGAAGGCGGGGTTGTAAAACTAGCCGCAGCCCAGCGCAAAGCGTAAAGCGCCATAGACTTCTTCCAAACGCGTCGAGTTCAGGCTGCTTACCCGGCGACCCAGGCGGGCCTGGGAAATGGTTACGGCGTTGTGCAGATTCACGGCGCAACGGCTTCTCATGCCGTCCGCGACATCGAGGACCACTTCCGACGGGACTCCGCGCACCGTTGACGTGATCGGCGCGACGGTTACCGTAGACAGGAGCCGGATCGCGCTGTCACGAGTCAGGACCAGCACGGGGCGCTGCTTGTCGGGCGGCGGGAACCGGCAAAGCCGGACATCGCCTCTGGTCAGCGGCGTGGCCATGACGCGGCGTCCTCCCAGATGCGGTACTCATCTTCGCGCTGTGGTTTCGCCAGGTAGCCGCGGCGATCGCGATCCTCCAGTTCGAGTTCCTTCAAGTGCCGGAGGTGCCGCTCGAGAGCATCGCGAATCAGGGCTGAACGGTTCACGCGGGTACGTTTTGCGGCGAGATTTGCCGCGCTCAGGAGTTTCCTGTCCAATACAACCTGTATTGTTTCCATTGTGGAGCTTCTTCCACAGCATACTCCACATGTTAACCCGGCCGCTGGCCAACCCGCGATCGATGCGCCCGTGGCCGGAGGTACTTCGGATGTCGCCGGAGGTAAAGGTGGATGGGCCTTGGGAGAAGGCAGGGTTGTAGGACAGCTTAGGCTTTGCGCGACGCTTCTTCGAGGAATTGATCCATGACTTCTTGCCGGTAGCGAAAAGAGGTCTCCTTGAGGCGGTTGAATGCCTCGGCGAGATCAATGATCCCGCGCTGGCCAGCGCGACTCAGGATACCCAATGTTCCAGTTACTTCGATCCCCAGGCGGCGGGCGGCTCTTACGCCTCGTCGTTCGTCCATGAGCAGCATATCGGCATGGAGTTCGACTGCAATGGTGATGGCCCGTTTCCCCTGCTCCGAGATCTGCCACTGCATCAGGGCCGCTGGTTTGTCGAATATCGAGCCACGGGGGAGGGTCGGCGATCCATTTACGCACCAGCTCGGGCGCGTCAGTATCGGCCAATTCGTCCTTCACCGAAGCCGGCAGGATCACTCTTTCGAACAGCGCCGGAAGGATGTCGATGTGCCCGATCATGAGCAAATAGTTGATCGGACCAGTGTCGGCGATGACCAGCCGCACCCGTTAGAATCCCAACCGTTGAAGCGTCTCGACTTCGCCACGCAGATCTTCGATTGTGTAGTCGTCAATCAACACACCACGGGCTTTCAGGAATCCGTCCAGCTTGTAGCGAGTCCCAAAACCCAGGAGCTTCTGCAGTTCGGTTTCCGTGAGATGGCCACACTTGTACTCTTCCAGCGCGAGCGCCTCCAGCGCCCGGCGCGACAGATCCACGCCGCCCTCGGTGAGCTGGCCTGCGATATCGTCGGGAATTTCAACCGTCAGATTCATGTGGCCCCGCCTTCAGCTTAACGCTTTCTGCCCCACGTTGAGCGCGGGGGCCTTCAAGTGAATGCCGGAGAGCTGGCGGGCGCGGGAGTCTCGCATCAGAGCGGCGAGGAGGTAGGCGGCGGCGCCGGGGCTTAGTCCTCCTGCGTGGATGTTTGAGATGCAGCTGCGTTCGGAATCGTTGCGGCCTGCGCGCGGGTTCCAAGTGAGGTAGATGCCGAGACTGTCGGGAGAACTCAGGCCCGGGCGTTCGCCGATCAGGACCACGGAAAGGGCGGCGTTGATTGCGGAGCCGATTTCGTCCCCTATCGCGACACGGCCCTGGCGCACGATCGTGAGCGGGGCGATTTTCCAGGTTTCGTCAAGTAACGGTTTCAGTTCGTTCAGTACCGCCTGGGCATGGTTGTGAACCGCTTGCGCTGAGAGCCCGTCGACTATTGCGAATACTACGTCGAACGGTCCTTCGATGGTGAGTTTTGTTTTGAGCTTCCTGCCGAGATCGGGGCGTCGAAGATATTCCTGCCGGTCGCGCGCCTGGCTTTCGAGATAGAGTGCGCCCTCGATGTGCAAATCGAGTGGGATATGCACGGCATCCCGGGCACGGGCGTGGGCCAGGGCGAAATTAAGAACCTCACGCGTGGTCATGGCGTGAGCAGGGAGAGTTCGCGACGGTTTGTTTCGAACCATCGCTCGAATTCCGGCGCGGGGCGCAGCCCGAGGAGCGCGCGCAGATAGAGCGCGTCATGGAACGACGTGCTTTGGTAGTTGAGCATGATGTCGTCCGCGCCAGGCACGCCCATGATGTAGTTCACGCCCGCATTGCCGAGGAGGATAAGCAGCGAATCCATGTCATCCTGATCGGCTTCGGCGTGGTTGGTGTAGCAGACATCGCAGCCCATGGGAAGCCCGAGCAGCTTGCCGCAGAAGTGATCTTCGAGGCCGGCGCGCGCGATCTGCTTGCCGTCGTAGAGATATTCGGGTCCGATGAAACCCACGACCGTGTTCACCAGCATGGGATTGAATTTGCGGGCGACGGCGTAGGCGCGGGCTTCGCATGTCTGCTGGTCGACTCCGTGATGCGCATTGGCGGAGAGCGCGCTGCCCTGGCCGGTTTCGAAGTACATAATGTTGTCGCCGAGTTCGCCGCGATTGAGTTCGCGGGCGGCCTGATGGGCTTCGGTGAGAAGCGCGAGATTCACGCCGAACGATGCGTTCGCGGATTCCGTGCCGGCGATCGATTGGAATACGAGATCGACGGGCGCGCCGCGCCGCATCGCTTCCATTTGCGTGGTGATGTGCGCGAGCACGCAACTCTGTACGGGAAGGCGCAGGGTGAGGCGCACCTTGTCGATCAGGCGCAGGAGGCCGACTACCGTCTCGACGCTATCCGATGCGGGGTTGATGCCGATCACGGCGTCGCCATTTTCGAGAAGGAGTCCGTCGATGATGCTGGCGGCGATGGCGGCGGGGTCGTCGGAAGGATGGTTGGGTTGCAGACGGGTGGAAAGGCGGCCGGGGAGTCCGACGGTGGTGCGGAATCGCGTGACGACATGGATTTTTGCGGCGACGGCAATGAGATCCTGCAGGCGCATGATCTTGGAAACCGCTGCGGCCATCTCCGGCGTGATTCCGGGTGCGAGGCCGCTGAGGATTTCGCTCGAGGCCTGTTCGGAGAGAAGCCAGTCGCGGAATTCGCCGACAGTGAGATGGGAAATTATTGCAAACGCGGCGGGATCGTGATCGTCGGCGATGAGTCGCGATACTTCGTCGATCTCGCAGGGGATCACGAAGTCTTTCAGGAAGGCTTTGAGCGGGAGGTCGGCGAGCGCCATCTGTGCGGCCACGCGTTCCTGCGCGGATTTCGCGGAAATGCCCGCGAGATCGTCACCGGAGCGTGGGGGTGAGGCGCGGGCCAGCAGCGTCTTGAGATCGGGGAAGGCCACGATTGCTCCGAATACTCAGTGTAGATAACAATGGATAGGCGACCAGGACAGGCAACCAATGAACAAAATTCGAATCGCGGCTGCGCTGTTTCTGATTGCGTTTCTTTGCGGCGCGGAAGAGTTTCATCCGATTACGCATCGGCGCATCGCTCCGGTGATGAGCGCCGAGGGCGCGGACTGGCTGGTGCGTCCGGAGCGCGAGAGCGATGAACGGCCGGATCAGGCGCTGGATGCGATCGGGATTCAGCGTGGATCGACGGTGGCCGATATCGGCGCGGGCGTGGGTTATTTCACGTGGCGTCTGGCGCAGCGCGTGGGCACCGGCGGGGTTGTCTACGGCGAGGATATTCAGCAGCGCATGCTCGATCAGCTGGTGAAGAATATGAGCGCGCGGCATCTGACGAATGTGCGGGCGGTGCTGGGGACTATCGAAGATCCGAAGCTGCCGGCGAATTCCATCGATCTGGTGATTCTGGTGGATGTGTATCACGAATTTTCGGAGCCGGAGAAAATGCTCGACCGGATTCGGGAGGCGTTGAAGCCGGGCGGGCGGATTGTGTTTCTGGAGTATCGGGCGGAGGATCCGAATGTGCCGATCCGGCCCGAGCACAAGATGACGGTGGATCAGGTGCGGGCGGAAGTCGAACCGGAGGGATATCGTTTCGATAAGACGATTGAAGTGCTGCCGCAGCAGCATATCATTGTTTTCAGAAAGCCTTGAGGCTAGCGCAGAGCATGCGGTCGATTTCTTCCGGTGCGATATAGAAGTGCGGCGCGGCGCGGACCCATCCCTGGCGCGGCGCGGTGACGATGCCGGATTCCTTTAACCTGCGCACGATGGCCTGGCTTTCCACGCCTGGTTTTCGGAAACTTACGATGCCGGCGCCGGTTTCCTCTGAGCGGCGGCCCAATGTTTCGAAACCCAGTTCGGTTACGCCCTGGTGGATCCGATCGCCCAGCGCCTGGATCGCGGTCGAAGTATTTTCGATTCCCACTTCGAGCAGGAAATCGAGGGACGCGCGCAGACCGAAGCAGCCGATGGTGTTCAGGGTTCCGCATTCGTATCGCCCGGCGTCGGGGCGCAGCGCCATGTCGCGGGAAGAGTAGTCATAATACTTTGCGACGTTGGTCCAGCCGAATTCGACGGGTTCGATTTCGTCCTGGCGTTCTTTGCGGATGTAGAGGACGCCGCAGCCTTCGGGTCCGAGCAGCCATTTGTGGCCGTCCGCCGCGAGCGCGTCGATGTGCGCGGCGCGCACGTCGATAGGGAATGCGCCCAGTCCCTGGATCGCGTCGACGAGAAAGAAACAGCCGTGGCGCGCGCAGATTTCGCCGATTTTTTCCAGATCCACGCGATAGCCGCTGAGGTACTGGACGAAGCTGATGGCGAGCATGCGCGCGCCTTTGCAGGCCTGGTCGATGCGATCGAGGTCGTCGAAGATCGAGAGCCAGCGTACTTCCACGCCGCGGGATTCGAGGCGTTTCCATGGGTAGAAGTTCGACGGGAACTCTTCCTCGAAGGCGACGACGATGTCGCCTGGTTTCCAGGCGATGCCCGATGCCACGGTCGCGATGCCTTCGGAGGTATTTTTCACGATGGCGATTTCGGCGTGCGTGGCGTTGATCAGGCTGGCGGTCGAGCGACGGATCCTTCGTAGGTCTCCATCCATTTCGCATAGTGTTCGCTGCCGTATTCGAGAGCGTCCTGCGCGAGAGCTTTGCATGGCTTTGGCGGCGGGGCGGCAGAGGGGCGTGACCGCGGCGTGGTTCAGATAAACCAGCCGCTCAGTGACCGGGAACTGATGCCGGTATTTCTGCCACAACTCCACTTCAGTTCACGCCGCCCATCAGTTTGACGGTCGGTTTGACCAGCAGCAGAAGCGCCAGCGCCGCGACGAGGCTGAACACGGCTACCGATCCGAAAAGCTCTGTGATCGGCATCGAACTGTAGAGCGATGCCGCTTCACCGGCGAGCCAATTGCCGATGCTGATCGAGAGGAACCAGATCCCCATCATGAAGCCGGCGGCGCGCGTCGGGCGCGAGTTTGGTCATGGCGCTCAGCCCGACCGGACTGAGGCAAAGCTCCCCGAGCGTTTGCAGGAGATAACACGACATTCAGCCACATCGGACCCGCCATGGCGCCGCCTGAAGCAATCATGGCGGCGGGAACCATCACCACGAACGCGGCGCCGCCGAAGAAACAGGCCTATGGAGAATTTGGCCGGGCTGGAGGGCTCGCGCTTGCCCATCCGCAGCCAGAGCCAGGCGAAGACAGGAGCGAGCGCGACGACGAAGATGGGCTGCACGAACTGATACCAGCTCGCGGGAAATTCGCCCTGTCGCAGAATGGCCGCGATGAACCCGGGAACGTGGCGGTCGGTGTTGCGCTCGGCGAAGAGGCTCAGCGACGAGCCGGCCTGTTCAAACGAGGCCCAGAACAGCGAGGAGGCGATGAAGAGAACGAGAATCGCGGCGGAGCGTTTGCGCTCCTCAGGCGTCCAGTCGCCGAAGAAGATCAGCCAGGCAAACACCAAGCGCGGAGATGCCGAGCAGAGCACCAGCCGAGGGCGTCGGAGATCAGATTTGCGTTGAGATCGACGATGCCCGTTGCGCCGACGATCGCGATCAGAACCAGCACCGCGGTTGCCGTACCGAGCGCGCGGATGGCGGTTCGCTTTCGGCGGCGGTCCGCATCGATATCGTCTGTTACCGCCGGATGCAGGCCGGCTTCGCCGAGGTACCGGCCGGTGATCACATATTGAATCAGGCCGGCGAGCATGCCCAGGCCGCAGAGGCCGAATCCCAGCCGCCAGCTGAAGTGCTCGCCGATGTATCCGCAGAGAATCGGGGAGATCAGCGCGCCGATGTTGATGCCCATGTAGAAGATCGAAAAACCGGAATCGCGCCGCGGATCTTCTCTCGTGTAGAGTTGGCCGACGATGGTGCTGACGTTTCCTTTGAGGAAGCCGGTGCCGGCCATCAGCAGGACGAGTCCGAGGTAGAACACGCTCGTCGAAGGCGCCATGAGGCAGAACTCGCCGGCGGCGATCAGGATGCCTCCATAGAGCACGGCGCGGCGCTGTCCGATGAACAGGTCGGCGATCCAGCCGCCGCCGAGACACATCAGATAAACCATGGCGGTGTAGAGTCCGTAGACGGCGCCGGCCTTCGAATCGGTGAAGCCGAGGCCGCCGTGCACAGCGGTCGCGGTGAGGTAGTAGATGAGCAGCGCGCGCATTCCGTAGTAGCTGAAGCGCTCCCACATCTCGGTCATGAAGAGTGTGGAAAGACCGCGCGGGTGGCCGAAGAAGGAACGGTCCCATTGCGCGCTGGCGGGGTCGGCCGTGGTCACTGGCATTCTGATCATTGTGCCACCTCCGTTAACCTTAAAGGTGCGTGCTTACCGACCTGGTTCAAATCAGAATGCTTGGCGAGAAGAAACAGGTGGAGAACGAGCACTTCCGCCGTTATCTGAAGCGGCACAATTTTCCGGAGCTGAAGTTCCGGCGCGTTGCCGAGAAGATCGAGGACGAGATCGATTGCCGCGCCTGCGCGAATTGCTGCAGGGTTGCCGAGACGGATGTGACCAAGCGCGATATCGAGCGATTGTCGAAATACCTGGGGCTCAAACCACAGGCGTTTGTGGAGCAATACACGACGGCCTCGGCGTTTGAACAGAAGGAGCCGATTCTGCGGCGGCGGGAGAACGGGTGCATCTTTCTTGAAGGCAACGATTGTTCGATCTATGAAGCGCGGCCGGATACGTGCCGCGATTTTCCGCATTTGATTCGCGGGGCGGGTTCGTTCGAAAGCCGCATGTGGCAGATGGTGGACCGCGCGACTTATTGCCCGATCGTTTATAACTCGCTCGAAGAATTCAAGGGCATCGTTAAATTTCAAAAGTGAAGAGTCGGCGGGGATCGATTTCGGCACCACGAACAGTTCCGTGGCGTGGGTTTGCGGCATCCGGTGAGGTCGAACTGGCGCGGTTTCCGGCGGGTGAAGCGCTGACGGACGCCTATCGGTCGCTGCTTTATCTCGAACAGATCATCGAAGGCGGATCGCAAGACGGTGAAATCGTGGACCGGTCCGGAAGGCATCGAGCGCTATCTGGAGGCCGACGAGGCGCGGGGGCGACTGATTCAATCGCTGAAGTCGTTTCTGACGAGCCGGAGTTTGCAGAGCACGGATGTTTTCGGCAGGCGCACCAGGCTGGAGGAACTGATCGCGCGAATCCTTGAGAGATCTGCGTGAGAAGGCAGGGCGTCAGTTCGGGATGGAAATCCGTTCCGCGGTGGTGGGCCGGCCGGTTCATTTTGTCGGCGCCGAAGATGAGGCGGGGGACGATCTACGCGCAGTCGACGGCTCGGCGAGGCTTTCCGGATTGCCGGATTCGAATCCGTTCAGTTTGAGATGGAGCCGGTGGCGGCCGCGCACTACTACGAATCGACGCTCGATCATGACGAACTCATTCTGATCGGGGATTTCGGCGGTGGCACCAGCGATTTCTCGCTGGTGCATGTCGGGGCTTCGGTCTTGCGGCGCGGGCAGGATGCCGGAGCGATCTGTCGGGGAACTCAGGGGTCGGAATCGCGGGCGATGCTTTCGATGCGAAGATGATCCGCAAACTGGTTTCGCCGGCGCTTGGCGCGGGCACGCAGCTGCGTTCGATGGATAAGATTCTGCCGGTGCCGATATGGGTTTACGCGAAGCTGGAACGATGGCATCATCTTTCGCTGCTGAAGGCGAAAGACGTGATGGACATGCTGGGGAGCGTGCGGGGCCAGGCGTTGGAGCCGGAGAAGATCGCTGCCTTGATCCATTTGATCCAGGAAGATCTGGGATATCAGCTGCACCAGGCGGTGCAGAAAGTGAAGTGCGAACTTTCGGAGCGCGAGACCGCGCGGTTCCGGTTTTCGGATGGCGTGGTTGACCTGGATGCGGTGGTTTCGCGGCGCGACTTCGAAGCGTGGATTTCGGACGAACTGGGCCGGGTTGAGGAGTGTGTCGATTCGCTGCTCAAATCGGCGGGCGTTGCGGCGGGGGCCGTCGATATGGTGTTTCTGACCGGCGGATCGTCGTTTGTGCCGGCGGTGCGGAGAAGTTTTCGAATCGCGCTTTGGAGGGATCGCATCAGTGCGGGGAACGAGTTCACTTCAGTGGCGCGCGGACTGGCACTGAAGGCGGCCGCGTTAGAGTAGCCATTAATGGCCGATCCGTTGATTGAAGCCGCGCTTCGGGTACGTGAAAATGCGCATGCTCCGTATTCGAAATTCAAGGTGGGCGCGGCGCTGCTCGACGGCGCGGGTGTCGATTCACACCGGGTGCAATGTGGAGAATGCGACTTACGGGCTGAGCGTGTGCGCGGAGCGCGTCGCGATTTTCAAGGCGATTTCAGACGGCGCGAAGGATTTCACGCGGGTGGCTGTGGCGGCGGATACCGACGTGCTCACGCCGCCCTGCGGGGCGTGCAGGCAGATCCTTTGGGAGTTCTGCGGCGATGTTGAGATCGTGCTGGTGAATCTCAAAGGCAAATCAGAAACGCTCCGGCTCGGGACGTTGTTTCCGCGGCCGTTTGACGACTCGTTTCTCTAACTGCAGGCGCTCCCGAGTCAGCTTGTCGTCCGTTTCTACGTGGTTCCTCTGAGGGCCTTGCGCAGGTCCTTGAGCAGCAGTAGCAGCTGAAACGGATCGACTGGAGACGCCTCGAATTCAAAGTGTTCGTAGAAGCGCCGCGCCGCTTCATCGATGGCGTGAACCATCACCGCGCGCACGGCCACGATGTCAGCGGCTTCCTCGATCCGACTGAGGGCGTCGAACAACAGCGCTTTGCCCAGCCCCTTCCCCTGTTGCGTGTTGTCCACGGCCAATCGAGCCAGGAGTACGATGCCGATCGGGTGATTGGCGAGACCCTTTGCGATTCGCCCCGGGCTTTCGTGTTTGTGGACCGAACCGGTGGTCAGCGAATAGTAGCCAACGACAAGATTACCGGCCAACGCGACATATGTTTTGGCCGAGTCTGCCTGTTGATTCGTCCAGGCATATCTTTGGAGCCAGGCGTTCAGCGCCGCGTTGCCACAGTCAAACCGGCTGAGGTCGTGCCCCTGGCGCAGCTTCTCAATTGCGAATTCCGGCCTGGAGGACTTACTCACGACCGGCGCTTGGCTATGTGCGATTCGGTGAACAAGCGGCGCAGCCGGGGTTTGTTCTTTGGCGGACGATCGAGGGCCGCCATGAACGCCTTCCACCGCTTTTCGTCGAGCACAAATCGTGTCTGGTCCGACAGGGTGTGCTCCGCGCTCTCGCGGGCGCTGCGCAGGATGAAGTCCGTGACGTTCACGCCCTGGCGCTCGGCCGCTACCTTAATGAGGGTTTCTTCAGAGGCGGTCGCGCGGAGCTGGAACCGGCGGTCTCTGGGTTGTTCGGGAGTTGAAAGAGCCATTTGCGCCTCCAGCTTTGATTGTACTGCCACCGTACTCCCAGCAGCGTCGCGACTTATCCGATTGGCACTTGTTCGACGATCTCGATACCGAAACCTTCCAGCGCCACGATGCGGCGCGGATGATTCGTCAGCAGGCGAATCGTGTGAAGACCGAGATCGGAAAGGATCTGAGCGCCGAGGCCGACTTCGTGTTGCGTTGGTGGCTGGGCCACATTGCGGTCATGGCCGATGAGCTTGCCGTTCTCGGTGTGCAGGCCGAGTCCGGTCTGGTGAAGGTAAACCAGCACGCCGGCGCCCTCCTCGGCGATTTGCTTCAAAGAGCCGCGTACCAGGTCCTGGCAATCGCAGCGGGTCGACCCGAACAGATTTCCGTACGCGCAGTGCGAATGCATGCGGACCAGCACTTTTTCGCGATCCGCCACATCGCCGCGGATCAGCGCGAGGTGCGACTCCGGGCTGATCTCGCTCGCGTAGAGGATGGTGCGGAAGTCGCCGAATTCCGTCGTGATGCAGCCTTCGGCGCGGCGATGGACGTAGCGCTCATGGCGCAGGCGGTAGCGGATCAGGTCGGCCACCGAGATCATTTTCAGGCCGTGCTTCGCGCAGAATTCGCGCAGTTGCGGCACGCGCGCCATGGTGCCGTCCTCGTTCATGATTTCGCAGATGACGCCGGAGGGGTCGAGACCGGCAAGCCGCGAGAGATCGACCGAGGCTTCGGTCTGCCCGGCGCGGACCAGAACGCCGCCATCGGCAGCGCGCAGAGGAAAAACGTGGCCGGGGCGGGCGAGGTCGCCGGGCCGGGTGCCGGGCTGGATTGCGGCGAGGATGGTGCGGGTGCGGTCGGCGGCGGAGATGCCCGTGGTCACGCCTTCGCGCGCGTCGATGGATTCGCAGAAGGCGGTGCCGAAGTTCGATGTGTTGTGCGGGGACATCAGCGGCAGACGGAGCGCGTCGCAGCGCTCTCCGGTCAGCGTGAGACAGATCAGGCCGCGGCCGAAGGTGGCCATGAAGTTGATGATTTCGGGCGTTACCTTTTCGGCGGCGATGGTGAGATCGCCTTCGTTTTCGCGGTCTTCATCGTCAACGACGACCAGCATGCGGCCGGCGCGCGTTTCTTCAATGGCCTCGGGAATGGACGCGAACGACATAAGCGATTCCGGAAATCTCACTATATAGCGTCGAGATGCAGCCCGAAGCTTTCAGCTTTTCGTTCTCCGCACCTCTTCCAGCGTTCGGCGCGAGGAGGGGCAACATGACCCGATCCTTCTCCCCCGCCAATTCCTCCTTCAACGCGTGCCAGGCAGGTCCAGCGGGCCGTAGCGCGTCAGGAGATTCAGGTGTCCCACCCTGTAAGATGACTGGCTGCCGGCCGTAAACGGCTTTCCGGCAGAATCGGGGAGCTGGCGAAGAATCGCGACGAAGTTACGCTCGATCATTCAGAGCGCGAATCGCGAGTATGCCGTTAACGTGATTCTGGAGGAACTGCAGGCGCTCGGCAGGAGTCAGGGACAGCATCCAGCGAATCAGCGTCAAATCGACGCCATCCGCAGTTTAATCGGAAAGTGTGTAACCGGAAAGAGGAGCGTCATTTTCCACTATCGTCAATCCACTGTCCTCACAGTAACATTCGTGGCGGATCAAGCCAACTCGATCCCGATACAATAAAGGCAGCAGAATGTTCGCGATTCCCAAGCTGACGATAACCGCCGCGATCGACATTCTCGCGGTCGCGGTGATCATTTATCAGCTTCTGCAGATTGTGCGGGGAACGCGGGCGGCGCATATCCTGGTGGGAATTCTCACGGTTTTCATCGCTTATGAAATCGCTCTGCGGACCGGTCTCGAGGCTCTCCGCACGCTGCTGGCGTCGCTTGCTCCCTACACGGCCATCGCGATCATCGTGCTGTTTCAGTCGGAGATCCGGAGGACGCTGGCGAGGCTCGGGCGCAAGCGGCTCTTTGGAGGTTATGCCAGACCTGAATCGACCGATGAGCTTCTGCTCGCCCTGAGCGCGCTGTCGCGCGACCACACAGGCGGGCTGATTATTCTCGAGCGGGATATCGGGCTGCGCACGTTTATCGAGAGCGGGGTGCGTCTCGATTCGCAGATTTCCCGCGACCTTCTGCTCTCGATCTTCCGGCCCGGCACGGCTCTGCACGATGGTTCCGTGATTATCCAGAAGGACCGCATCGCCGCGGCCGCCTGCTTTCTGCCGCTGAGCGTGAATCAGGCTTTCGCCAGCAATATGGGGACACGGCATCGCGCCGGGATCGGGATCACCGAAGAAACCGACTGTCTGTCGCTGATTGTCAGCGAAGAAACGGGGCAGATTTCGCTGGCTGCGTTCGGTGAGATCGAGAGCGGCCTCACGATCGAGCGGGTGGACGAGCGCATCAGTCTTCACTTCGGCGTTGCCACCGATAAAACGTCCAAGCTGTCGCGTACCCGCGCTCCCGTCACAAAGCTTTCTCCCGCGGATCGGGAAACTTCCGTGGAGCCCGCGCCTTTTGAGAGTTCAAGGACGCGCGACTAATGCGCTTTCTGACCAGAAATCTGCTGTGGAAGCTCTTTGCTCTGGTGGCCGCGTTCGGCGTTTGGTTGAATGTCGCGAGCGAGCCGGAACTGGCCACCATTGTGTCGGTCCCGGTGGAATACAACAACTTCCCGAAAGACCTCGATATCAGCTCGAATATTGTGGAATCGATCGATGTGGAGGCGCGTGGCCCTTCAGGGCCGCTGCGGAACCTGCGCGATTCCCACATTGCCGCCATCGTTGACTTCGCCAGCGTGAGGGCGGCGGGCCGGCGCACATTCACATTGACGGCCTCCGAGTTGAGGTTGCCCCGGGGAATTGAATTGATTCGCACCATCCCCGCGCAGCTTCAGTTTCAGTTTGAGAGGCGGGCGACTCGCGCCGTACCGGTCAGGATCGGTTTCTCCGGCAAGCCGGCGGCGGGCTTTTCCGTCGGGCAGACAGACGTCGAGCCGCCGCAGTTAACCATCACGGGGCCGGAGAGCCGGGTATTGAGCGCGAAGCCGCTCGAGGCCGATCCGTTCGATCTGACCGGCGTTAGCGGAGACACGGAGCGGAAGCTCGCGGTGTTCGCGGCCGAACCCGAAGTGCGGATTTTGAATGCGCCCCAAGTTACAGTGAAGGTTCACGTACGGCAGGGCCGCTGAAGCGAACGCATACATGGGAAAAAGGTTATTCGGGACGGACGGGATCCGGGGCGTAGCCGGCGAAATGCCGCTCGATCCGCGGACGGTGACCGCGCTGGGAGTAGCGTTGGGTGACGATCTGCATCGGCAGGCGCTGGCCGCCAAACCAGTCCTGATCGGAATGGACACCCGCGAATCCGGCCCCGCGATTGCCGCGCAGCTGGCCGATGGGCTGGCACGGACCAGCGTGGCGGTCCGCTTTGGGGGCGTGGTGACGACGCCCGGCGTGGCCTACCTCACGAGGACCGGTGAGTTCAGTGCGGGCGTGATGATTTCAGCGTCCCACAATCCTTTTCAGGACAATGGGATCAAGGTTTTCGCCCGCACCGGGTACAAGCTTCCGGACGCGGAGGAGCATGAAATCGAAGAGGAAATTTTCCGGATACTGGAAGGCGCTGACGAGATGCCTTCGAGCGGGGTCGCGCTGGCGGAAAACTGCGGCGTCCGGCCTTATCTGGATTTTCTACTTTCGACGATCTCCACTTCCCTCCAGAGCCTGAGGATCGTGGTGGACTGCGGGAACGGAGCCGCTTCGGCGCTGGCGCCGGGACTTTTCCGTGAAGCCGGTGCGACGGTCACGGCCATGTGTGACCAACCCAACGGCAGAAATATCAATCTTAACTGCGGCGCGCTGCACGTTGGCGCGTTGCGCGAAGCGGTGCTCGCAGCCGGCGCCGACGCGGGCGTGGCGTTTGACGGCGATGCGGACCGGGCCATTATGATCTCACCGCGGGGCCGGGTGGTGGATGGCGACGCCATGATGCTGATTGCGGGCCGCGGATTGCAGGCCGACGGGCACCTGCCGGGCAATCTCGTCGTGTCGACCGTGATGTCGAATCTGGGTCTCGAGCAGGCGCTGGGACGGCTTGGCATCACCATGCTCCGGACGCCGGTGGGGGACAAATATGTGCTCGAGGAGATGCTGCGGCGTGGTGCGGCGCTGGGCGGCGAACAATCGGGCCATGTGATTTTCGGCGAATATTCGACCACCGGCGACGGCATGCTCACGGCGCTCAAGATATTGGAAACATGCGTTCGCGAACATGCGAAGCTCGACGAACTGGCCGCCGATCTCATCGTTTTCCCCCAGTTGCTGGTCAACGTCCGGGTGAAGGACCGCCGGCCGCTCGAAGAGGTGCCCCAGGTTGTGGATGAGATCCGCGCCTGCGAATCGGCGCTGAACGGGTCGGGCCGGGTGTTGGTGCGGTTTTCCGGGACGGAACCGCTGGCGCGCGTGATGGTGGAGGGGCCGGATCGGGCGCAGGTGGAAACCTGGGCTGAGCGGATCGCCAGCGCCATCAGGACGGAGTTGGGGTGAACAGGCGCGGCTTCACAAAAATTTCACAAATCACAGGAAATAAGTCTGTTACGACACAGAATTGGTACGATATCGACCATTCAAAAAATGAATTGGACCGTGCCTTGCAGTCCTCCGTACACTACGATTTGATGGAGGAAATAATTGGTAACCGTGGCGGAAAGCTCCAGTACCCAGGTAGCCCTGTTGCACCGGATAAGCAGCATCGTCAGCTCTGATCAGGACATCGAAACGATTCTGCGCGAAATGGTAATGCTCACGATGAACGTGACGCATTCCGATGCGTGCCTCGTATATTTGATCGATCACGGTACGAACGAGATTGTTCTGCGCGCCTCCCAGCTTCCGCACGATGCGGAAATCGGCAAGGTCCGCATGAAGATGGGGGAAGGCATCACGGGATGGGTTGCGGCCCATAAATCGGTGGTGGCCCTGCCCCGGAACGCTTCCGCCGATGCGCGGTTCAAGCCCTTCAGCTCCCTGCAGGAAGACACTTACCAGGCGTTCATGTCGGTACCCCTCGTGGACAGCGGGGAGATTATCGGCGTCATCAACGTGCATCACGTCGACACGCATCAGCATTCGAGCGACGAAGTGGCGCTGGTGACGTTCATCGGCGAGCAGATGGGCGGGGTAATCGCGCGGGCAAAGCTCGAAGAGCAGTCCCAGACTGCCGTGCGCCGTATGGAGACGCTGGCGGCGGTGGCGCAGGCGATTTCAGCCGAAAGCTATCTCGAGCGCATTCTGCAGGCCATCTCGGAGATGCTGGCGGAGACGCTCGATTCCGCCGTGTGTTCGATCCTGCTGGTCGACGACGAAAAGAAGGAACTCACGGTGAGCGCGGCCCGCTGTTCCGCGCCCGACTACATGCATCGGATGCCGATCCGCATGGAAGGCTCGCTGATCGAATACGTGATTCGCCAGGGGCACCCGATCATCATCCCCAACATAAACATCGAGAAGCAGTATCGCTATCCGGAACTCGCGCGGAAGTCGGGGCTGACGTCGCTGCTCGCGGCGCCTTTGACGTCGCAGGGCAAGGTCATCGGTTCGATCAACATCTACACGCGGGATGAGCGCGTTTTCAGCGACGATGAGGTCGGATTCGTCAAAGTGGTGGCGGGGCAGGCGGCGATCGCCATCCAGAACGCCCGGCTGATGTCGGAAACGCTGGATATGAAGCGCACGCTCGAGGCGCGAAAGCTGATTGAGCGCGCCAAAGGCATCCTGCAATACAAGCACAACCTTACCGAAGAAGAAGCTTATCTCCGGCTGCGGAACGAGAGCCGAAGGCTGCGCCGGTCGATGCGGGACCTGGCCGAGGCTGTGATTCTGGCCGACGATCTGAATCGCAAGGACGGCGTGAAAGTGGCCGTCCGCGAAGACGAAGAGATCATGTAGTCTTCTTTAAGACGAGCGTCGTGCTGTTGCCCATTTGGGACCAGGTGCCATTCATCGCCGTACCGTCTTTGTCGATCTCGCCCTCAAACACTCCGCCGGAGACTTTCACTTCCAAGGTGAGCCTGGCGCCTTTCTGGATAATCGCGCTCACCGGGAGTCGTTGATTGCCCTGGTCGAGACTGATCACCTGAGCCTCGGCCCCCGCTGGTCCATTCGAAATCGTCACCGTGACCCGCAAAGGTGGGCCGCCAAACTGGTCGAATCGAATCGTGCCGGCCCAACTCCCGAGAAACTCCGGGGCAACGGCGGGGCTGAGCTTCGGTGGCTCAACCCTGGCTTCGCCGGTCCGGGTCAGTTTCACGGAGTGGGACTCCGAGCCCGCGGAAAACGTTCCTTCGAGGGTCTTGCCATCCGTTGAAAGCGTTCCGGTAAATGGGGAGCGTCGGGCGGCCCCTTGATGACGAACGCGGCTTTCCCGTCGGCGAAGGTCACGGGGTCGAGCGGAAGGCCAACCATGCCCCGGGTTGGCATCGAGAGCGATCCGATCCAGCCGCTCGCCGTCTTATCGAGATCGACTTCAATGCCCAAAGGGCCCCCTTGCGTAACGATGCTCCCGGTCCAATGGCCCTTCATATCGGTCTGTGCCGAAAGTGTCACGGCACAGGCAAACCAAAGGCATGCGGCGATGGTGCGTTCGATCCGGTGGCTGTTCATAAAGATGATATATCATCACATGATATATCATGTCAAGAGCATTAAGCCGTCCGCGCGCCCGACCCGCGTGCTGAGATGATGTTCTGCGAAAATATGAATCGCGCCGCATGCGGGCCTTCGAACCTCTCGTTAGTAATCCGCACCTTCTCACCATCCTCGGCAATTTCTGGCCGCGGGACTACGATTTTGCGCGTTTTCCGATGGAGAGCCGATTCGTCCGGACGGACGACGAGACGGAAATTCTCGTGCAGACGCAGCGCCCGGCAGGTGAGCCGGTCGGCGAAGTTGTTCTGCTGCACGGTCTCGAAGGCGGCGGCGATTCCGGATATATCCTCAGCATGGCCTGGGACGCGCTCAACGCGGGGTTTATCGCGCACCGCGTTCACATGCGAACCTGCGGCGGCACCGAGCATCTGTGCAAGACGCTCTACCATGCGGGGCTGACGTCCGATCTGCATGCGTTTCTACGTGGCTTGAGGGATGCAGAGCGGCGTTTACCCGTGTTTCTGATCGGGTTCTCGCTGGGCGGGAACGTGGCGCTGAAACTGGCGGGGGAACTGGGTGAGACGGAACTCATTCAGGGCGTGTGCGCCATTTCCACGCCGATCGATCTCGCGGCCGGGGTGCGGCGAATCGGGCAATGGGACAACCGCATTTACGAAAACCGTTTTCTCGGCCGCATGCGCTCGCGATTGCTGGCCACGGGTCGCTACTCCAAAGCGGAACTTGAAGCGGCGCGAACGCTCTATGAAATCGACGACCGGATCACGGCGCCGTCCTTCGGATTCAAGGGCGCCGATCATTATTACGCAACTCAATCGTCCCGGAACTACCTCGACCTGATCCGGGTCCCGGCGCTGCTGATCCAGGCGAAGGATGATGTCTTCATCCCGTTCGAATCGTACGCGCATCCGGCGTTCCGTTCGAATCCTTTTCTGCGCCTGATCGCGACCGAGCGCGGCGGGCATCTGGGGTTTCTGTCGCGAAGCGGCGCGCGCTTCTGGGTGGATGAAATCGCAATTGAGTTCCTGAAAGGCGTTCTTGCGGACGTACGGGAAGCCAACACGATAACATCGAAATGATGGAGTACATCGGCCGCTACCGGATCATCGGAGAACTGGGCCGGGGCGCGATGGGTGTGGTCTATCATGCAACCGACCCGGCGATCGGCCGCTCGGTCGCGATCAAAACCATACGAATCCGCGATATAACCGACACGCAGCAGCGGGATAAGCTGCGGGAACGCCTTTTTCGCGAAGCGCGGTCGGCCGGAGTGCTCTCGCATCCCAACATCGTCACCATTTACGACATGGACGAAACGGAAGGCCTCGCTTATATCGCGATGGCGTACGTCAATGGTCCCACCCTCGAAAAGGTCCTGGCGTCGGACGCCCCGCTTTCCGGGGCGAATATGCTGCGAATTCTGCGCCAGACCGCTCTGGGGCTGGATTATGCGCATGGCCGCGGGATTATTCATCGCGACGTGAAGCCCGCCAACATCATGACGGATGAAGACGGCGCCGTGAAAATCACCGATTTCGGCATCGCCAAGATCACGGCCGTCACCAGCATGACGGAGACGCGCACCGTGGTCGGGACGCCTAACTACATGTCGCCCGAGCAGGTGCAGGGGCTGGCCGTCGATGGCCGGTCGGACCAGTTTTCGCTGGCGGTGATCGCCTATGAGATTCTTACAGGCGAGCGGCCGTTTCAGGGCGAGCATCTGAGCACGATCGTCTACCGGATTGTCGCCGAGCAGCCGCCGGAAGCGCATCAGATCAATGGCACTCTGACGCCGCGGATCCACCAGGTGCTCATGCGCGCACTGGCCAAGAAACCCGAGGAGCGGTACCCGACCTGTTCCAATTTTGTGGGCGCGCTCGAAATGGCCTGCGCCGAGTCGCGTGGGTGGAAGACGGTGACGGCGGGCGGGGCGGCCGCGCTGCCGACGCTACCGGTGGACCCCCCGGCCGCGACCGAAAGCATTTCGTTTTCCGCGTCGGATACCCTGTCCGATACCGCGGAAAAATCGCGCCGGCGGCCCTCGATCCTCGCGCCTCTTCTGATGAGCGTGTTCGTGGTGCTCGGGGTGGGCGGCGTGATCCTGTGGCAGACGGGAATGATGCCTCAAGGGCTGCTCGGGCAGGTTCGCGACCTCGTGGGAGCCGGCGAACATTCGCCGCAGGCGCCCGAGGCTGAGCAGAATCGCGATGCCGCTCCGGTTCAAAGCGTCGATCAAAGCGCCGGCCATACCGCCGATCGCAACGAACCGCCCGCGGATCAGGCTCAGCCGCAGGCGCAGGTGACGCCCGATGCTCAAGCTACTTCCGGGCCGGCCGCGCCGGAGCCGGCGCCTCCCGCCACGGCGGATGTACGCCCCGACGACGCACGCTCAGGCGACTCTCGCCAGACTGACGTGCCCGCGCCGGCCAAGCCCAGCCCGTTCGAACCCGCGGCGAAACCCCGGGTGCAAACCACCGAGACAGTGAAGATTCCCGCGCCTCGGAACCAGGACGTCTGGGTGGCGACCAATCCGCCCGGCGCGAAGGCGGTGCTGGACGACAAGCTGTCGCAATCCTGCCAGACGCCATGTATGTTGCGGGGCTCGCCCGGTATTCATCGAGTGACGGTCTCGCAGGCCGGATACGAGAATGAGTCCCGCGAGGTTCATATCGGTGAGACGGCGTTCGATTTGCCGCCGATCGCGTTGCGCCGGCCGAGCGGAACATTGATGCTGACCACCAATCCACCGGGCGCGAGCGTGCGTGTGAACGGCAAGCTGGTGCCGGAGACAACTCCCGCGCAGATCACGCTGCCGCCCGGAACCTATTCCATCACCGTGGAAAAGGGCGGCAGGACACAGACCCAGCGCGTTGAGTTGCGGGAGAGCCCGATTTACCTGAGAATCCCGCTGGAGCAATAAGGCTCGATTCGCCCGCGCGTGATATTTTAGAACTGGTCAGGAGACCTTTTTCCCTAAATGAGTCAAGTATTTTTTACCCGGATCGGTTCGCTGGTGGCGCTCGCAGGCCTGCTCGCGGGGCTGGCGGCCACGCCTGCCTTCGCGCAGATCGATTTATCCGGAAACTGGGGCGCCATGTTCAGCGAGGATCAGCCGGAACGAATCCCCGGTCCGGAACTGGGCGACTATCTCGGACTTCCGGTCAATGACGCGAATCGTCTGCGCGCCGACAGCTGGAGCGGTTCGCGCATCACCATGCCGGAGCAGCAATGCCGCGTGCACGTTTCGCCCTACATCTACCGGGGTCCGACGAATCTGAGAATCTGGGAAGAAAAAGACCCGGAGACGCAGGCATTGGTCGCGATTCACAACTACAGCCAGACCTATGAACAGAACCGCACCATCTGGATGGATGGCCGCCCGCATCCGCCCGATTACGCTCTGCACACCTGGATGGGTTTCTCGACCGGAAAATGGGACGGCGACGTCCTGACGGTCTACACCACCCACATCAAGACCGGGTGGATCCGGCGGAATGGCCTGATCGAAAGCGACCGCGCCACGCTGACCGAACATTTCATCCGTCACGGAGACATTCTTACGCATGTCAGCATCGTCAGCGATCCCTTGTACATGACGGAACCTCTGATCAAGAGCCAGGACTTTCAGCTGAACACGCACTACAACGGAAACTGGCTCTATCCGTGTGAATCGGTGGAAGAAGTGGTGGGAAGAAAACCGAGGTGAGGTGCCGAATTATCTGCCGGGCGAAAATCCTTTTCTCAAGGAGTTTGAGACCGCTCATCCGATGGTTCCCTACGAGGCGGCACGGGGCGGAGCGGAGACCATGTATCCGGAATATCGTTTGAAGCTGAAAGCCATGGCGGCGAAATCCGACGCCGCGGGGAAGAAGTAATGATCGGAAGACTTTTCCCCATCGCCGCGCCAGCCCTGCTCGGCCTCTGCGCTTTGGCTGGCCCCGCCGCCGCGCAGACGGACATGGCCGCGGCCGAAAGCCACGGCGAACAGAACGCCGACTTCTCGAAAGCGGAGATCCATGTGCTGCCCGTGCAGGGCAACATCTACATGCTGGTGGGCGATGGCGCCAACATAACCCTGCAGTCGGGCAAACAGGGCGAGTTGCTGGTCAACACCGGTTTCGAGGCCATGTCCGACAAGCTGATCGCGACCATCCGGAAGTATTCCGACAGGCCGCTGCAATACATCGTCAACACGAACTATTATGCCGATGGCACAAGCGGCAACCGGAAAGTAAGGCTCGGCGGCACTACCATTACCGGCGCCAACTTCACCGCCGATATCAAGACCCGAGAGATGGTGCGCAGATTCTGGCGCACGAAAATGTTCTGACGCGCATGAGCGAGCCCAGCGGCAAGAAGTCGCCTACGCCCACCGGCAGCGTGGCCGACGGAACGCCTTCGTCGGCAAGGAGAAGACTCTCTTCTTCAACGGTGAAGGGATCGAAATTATTCACCAGCCCAACGCCCTCACGGATGGCGACAGCATCGTGTTTTTTCGGCGGTCCGACGTGATCAGCGCGGGCGATCTGTTCAATACCGATGGCTATCCGGTGATCGATGTCGAGAAGGGCGGGACGATTGAAGGGACCGTTCTTGCATTGACGCGCATCGTCAATATGTCGATCGTGGAGCACGAAGAGGAAGGCGGCACGCTCGTGATCCCCGGGCATGGCCATCTGTGCGATCAGGCTGAGGTCGTGGAGTATCGCGACATGGTTGCGATCGTCCGTGACCGCGTCCAGGCGATGATCAAGAGGGGCATGACGCTGGAGCAGGTCAAGGCTCTGAAGCTCACCCGTGACTACGATCCGCTCTATGGGCACAACAGCTACTGGACGCCGGATATGTTTATCGAGGCCGCCTACAAGAGCCTTAAGAAGTAGCGGCATCGGCCTGCTTGCCGTAACTTGCCTCTTTGCCGCCAGCCCGGTCTTCAGGAGCGATCCCGTAGCGGCGCCATTGCTGGCTAAGATCCGCCACACCACCTGGCATCCCGGTTGCCCCGTTGCGCCCGAAGACCTTCGTCAGCTGACTCTGACTTATCTCGATTTCGAGGGTGCGCGGCGCACCGGTATTCTCCTCGTGAACAAAGATCTCGCGAGCGAAACCCTGCGCATTTTCCGAAGCCTTCTCGATCGCGGATTCATGATCGAGCGCATGGAGCCCGTGGAAAACTTCGGCGGAGACGACGATGCTTCAATGGCCGCCGATAACACTTCGGCTTTCAACTGCAGGGACGCGACGGGCAAGCCAGGCATCTTCTCCAATCACTCCTGGGGCCGCGCCATCGACATCAATCCGCTGATCAACCCCTACGTGAAAGGCAGTAAGGTGCTTCCCCCCGGGGGCCGCGGGTACCTCGATCGGACCAGGGAGCACAAAGGTTCAATCCTCAAAGACGGCTTCGTCGTCGACGAGTTTGAGAAGGCCGGATGGACCTGGGGCGGGAACTGGCCAGACCGCCAGGATTATCAGCATTTCGAAAAGAATTAACTTCAGTTAGCATCCGCACATATAATCACCGGTGGTTATGATTCTCACCAGTCGATCCGGGGAAAGCTTTGTTTTCGCGCTCGCGGCGTTTACCATGAGAAACGATACGATGAAAATTGTCACACCGAAAAGGGGAAAACTTATGGCTGGGTCCGACCCTTTGTCTGTACTCGTCGTCGATGAGGAACCGGCAATCCTGACGTTTATTGCGCGAGTTCTCGATGCCAACGGGATGCGCGCGTTACTTGCGCGCGGTACCGAAGAGGCCATCGCGATCGCGCATCGCAGTTATGTTCCGATCGATCTCATCCTGACCGACGTTGTAGTCAGGAACGCGGTTGAAGATGCCGTGTCCGAGAGCGCCGGCGCCGAACTCGTGAGCCGGTTGCGCGAAATCCGGCCGGGGACCCGTGCCTTGTACATGTCGGCCTTCGTGGACTCGGGAGTGGTCCGGATTCAGCTGATGAATCGGCAGGGGCAAGCGGGCACGGAGCAACCCACGCCGCCGGATCTGATTGCTTCGATTCGCGGCGAGGCCACCGCGTCTTTGGCATTCGGCAGCGGCACTTCGCCGGTGCAATGAAAGCCGCGCATCGGCTATCCTGATGGTTGATGCGCCGTTTTCCTCTCCCGGGGACGCGAGTTCAAATCGCGTTTCCTCTCGTCGCGGCGTTGCTCGTCCCGCTGGTTTTCGCAACGGCCGCCGACGCCCAGCAGGCAGACGAGACATGGAAAAGATTCTTCACGCAGGGATTGTATTTTTCATCGTCCAAGGACTACGCCAAGGCTGAGCAGTCCCTGCTCAGCGCGCTGCACGAAGCGGAACGCTACGGCGCCGACGATGTGCGGGTCGGTTCCACGGAAAACACTTTGGGCCTTGTTTATGTCGCCGAGAACAAATACGGCGACGCGGAGGCCGCTTATCGGAAGGCGCTGGGAGTTTTCGAAAAGGCTTATGGCAGCGACAGCCTCGATGTCGCCCATGTGAACTTCAATATCGCGACCGTGCTGTTCCACGAAGGGCATCAGGCCGAGGCCTTGCCCTACGCCAAAAAAGCCCAGCAGGTCTACGAGGGGCAACTGGGCGGCACCAGCGTGTCGACGGCGGCGGTGCTTTGCATGGAAGGCGACGCCTATCGCGCGATGAAGAACTATACCGAGGCGGAGGGGGTTTTGCGGCGCTGCGCCGATATTCGCGAATCCGATGGCGGCGTGCAGAACGCCGACTTCGCGGACGCGATGTACAGCCTCGCGGAGGTGTATGTGGCGCAGGGCAAATATGTGCTGGCGGAATCGAGGTTCAAACTCGCGGAGAAGATCCGCGAGAATACCCTCGGCCTCACCAGCCCGCTTCTTGCCCAGACCATGGAAGATCACGCCGCGCTGCTGAAATCGATGGGCCGGACGCAGGAAGGTGAGAAACTGAGCACTCTCGCCGCCGCCATCCGCCGCGCTCAGAGCAAGGGCAAGTGAGTTATCGTTTGCCGGTAAAGCGCCTGACTTCATCGGCCAGCGCCGGAACGCAGATCACGTAATTTCCGCCGTAGATCGTGTCATTGCCTTCGAAATCGAAGGTGACGCAGCCCGCTTCCCGCGCGATGATTCCGAGCGGAGCGAGGTCCCACGGCTTCGCCTGTGCTTCGATCCACGCATCGGCGCTTCCGCTTGCCACGAGCATGGCATCGAGGCAGCCGCCCATGCTGCGGACCGTCCAGAACCCGGACATCCAGG
This sequence comes from Terriglobia bacterium, assembly GCA_963764845.1. Classification (GTDB taxonomy): domain Bacteria; phylum Acidobacteriota; class Terriglobia; order Bryobacterales; family Bryobacteraceae; genus BOG-234. The sequence continues at coordinate 1,650,224 of CAVXUE010000006.1, forward strand.
AAACAAGGTCATCCGCGAAGGCGTAACGATACATGTAGCTCAGGCCGTTACAGCAAAGCAGAGCGTCGCTCTTCTTTTGAACGGCGGACGCCCTGATCCGCCGGCCATCGTGGAACGCTCCTTCGCCCCGCGCTGCCGAGAACATTTCTCCCGTGGCCGGGAAATAGGTGAAACCGGCAACCACTTCTTCGTGTTCTTCCAGACCGATCAGCACACTCCAGGCGCGCGTGCCGCGAATAAAGTCCCGCGTCCCGTCGATGGGGTCGATGATCCACCGGCGGCCGCTCGAGGACTCGCGCGCCGCCCCCTCTTCCCCCAGCAGTCCGTCCTCCGGGAACGCGCGCCGTATCTCCTCCGCAATGAGTTTCTCGCAGGCGCGGTCCGCGATGGTCACGGGAGATTCGTCCGGCTTCGTCTCGATACCGAGGCTCCCTTCGCGGATTTCGAGCGCCAGGGCACCCGCTTTGCGCGCGATGGCCTCTCCGGCGGCCAATTCTTTTTGATAGGGCATTCCCTGTTTCCAGACTACACACCGCGGATCGCCGCCAAGCGCAGGCTAAAATATTGCTGATGGAAAACTTCCGCGATTTCGCAGCCGGGCCCGACCCGTTTGGCCAGACGTGGCACGCGCATTTCAAATATCTGCAGACGGGAATTTCGATCCGGCACAGCAATTCCGTGGACGTCTGCTTCGTTCTCGAGAACGGCAGCGAGCGGATGCTGAAGACGGTCGTGATCCCGAACGCCGATATCCGTGCCTATGCCGATCGCACCAAACGCGCGATCAGCGATCCGTGGTGCGGGCGCGTTGCGCTGTGTAAACTGCGGTACATAATCGAGACGGGAGAGGATCTCGAGAAGGACTACCTGCAGGTGACCGCTCGTGAAATCGAAGAATTCGACACCCTGATTCAGAAGTGGGAAAAAGAGTGGGTCAAAGGGCACGCCGCATAAGCGGTTATAGCCCAAAGGGCGCGTGCACGTCAGAAGCCTTCGAAAAGATCTCTGAGGTTCAGAACAATCTCTCCGGCGGCCACCTGTCCACCATCGGGAATCTGATGGGGGCGATCGTGAGCTTCGTATTCCCAGCACTGCTTCTTTTCAGGGTCGATCATCCAGCAAAACCTTACACCCCACTCATGATAGTCTTCGCATTTCGCCACGGCGTCGCTGAAGCGGTCTTCGGGCGATAACACTTCGACGCAGAGGTGAATCGGATTCGACGGGTACGGTTGCTGGATTTCATCGGTGCGCTGCACCGCCACGTCCGGTACGAGGTACTTGCGCTCTCGCAGCCGGACGGTTTGCTCAGGAACCGCCTCAAAGCCCGCAAGTTCATTGATCGGCTTCGAGACGCGAAACTGCATCCTGCCATGCTTGTAAGTGGGCATTGGTTTCGGCCGCAGAACGCCGTCGATATACTCACAGTTCGGCTTTGAGGTTAATTTGAGATATTCTTCAACCGGTATCAGGGACGTGCTGGTCGCCACACTTCCAGAGTACTCCCTTCCGGGACTCGTGAGGTTACACTAAGACTGTTCAAATGAAATCTTCTCTGCGGCTGTGCGCCGGGCTGCTTTGTATTCTGGCGCCGGCGCTGGCGGTCGACTGGAAAGCTCTCAAGCCGCAGGGTTACGTCAGCGATTTTGCGAACGTCGTCGATCCCGAAAGCAAAGCCGCCATCGAAAGCTACGCGACGGCCGTCAAGCAGGCGACCGGCGCCGAACTTGCATTTGTCACCGTGCAATCGGTCGAGGGTGAGCCGGTTGAAGATGTCGCCAACGACCTTTTCCACAACTGGGGCATCGGCCGGAAAGGCGAAGACGACGGCGCGCTCCTGCTTCTCGCGGTTCACGATCACAAGTCGCGCCTCGAAGTGGGTGGCGGGCTCGGCGGCGCGGTTCCCGACGGAATGGCCGGCCTTCTGCTCGACGACATGCGTCCCGCGCTGCGGCAGAATCAGTATGGCCCGGCGATTCTGATGGCTGCGCAGCGGCTCGGGTCGGCCATCGCGCAATCGAAGGGCGTCTCAATCCCCGCCCCTGCGATACGCGTTCCCATCCGGCGCAGCGTGCCCGATACGATCCCCTGGCCGATCATCTTATTCGGCATCTTCATCCTTCTCGCGCTTCTCAGACGCGGCGGCGGGACTCGCCCCGGTGGCTGGGGCGGAGGAGGGGGCGGCTTCTGGACCGGGCTTCTTCTCTCCCAGTTGCTCAGCTCCGGCCGCGGATCCGGCGGGCGCGACGGAGGCGGTTTTGGAGGTTACGACTCCGGCGGTTCCGGCGGAGGCTTCGGTGGCTTCGGCGGCGGAGATTCGGGCGGCGGCGGAGCTTCCAGTGGATGGTAGCCCTGCGTTTTCCCGTGGCAGGGTAGAATAACCGGGAGCTATCTCATGGCCGACGCGCTCGATCAGCTGGTGGAAAAATTACGGCAGGCACTGCCGGAGGACCTGATTTCGGTGGTCCTCTACGGCTCGGCCGCGGTCGGCGACCACGACGAAAAGTTCTCCGACTACAACGTGCTTTGCGTTCTCAGCCGGATCACTCCCGTGCAGCTAGGGGCCACCGAAGCGGTGTTCCGCTGGTGGCGCGCGCAGGGCAACCCCTCGCCACTGCTGCTCACGCGGCATGAGGCTGAAACGTCCACCGACTGCTTCGCCATCGAGTTTCAGGACATCAAAGAGCACCATCGCATCCTCTACGGCGCCGACGTGGTTTCCGCGCTCGTGATCGACCGCTGTTTCTATCGGGCTCAGGTCGAGCACGATCTGCGGGCCAAACTGCTGCGCCTGCGCCAGAAAGCCGCCAGCGTTCTTTCGGACAAGGACGCGTTGTGCCGTCTGCTGGCCGATTCAGTCTCGACGTTTTGCGTGCTCTTCCGCCACGCGCTGATCCTGCACGGCGCCGGCGCCGGCGATGGAAATGGAAACGGAAACGCGCCGGCGAAGAAGCGCGAAATTATCGCGCGCGCGCAGGAAACATTCGCCATCGATCCGGCGCCTTTCCTCACGCTGCTCGACCAGCGCGGCGAGCGGGGCAAAACCAGAAGTGCCGAGGCTGTTACCCTGCTGGCGTCGTATATGAATGAGATCGGCAAAGTGATCGATGCGGTGGATGCTCTCGAATAGTCACCAAGGAGAATCAGTTCATGAAAACCGGTAGTATCGTACTGATCGTTGTGGTTCTCGCGCTTGTGCTGGGCGGTTGTGAGTTTATCGGAGCGCGCAACAAACTCGTGACGGAACGGGAAGCCATCAGCGGCCAGTTCAGCCAGGTGGATGCCGATCTGCAGCGCCGGTCCGACCTGATTCCGAATCTGGTCGAGACCGTCAAGGGGTACGCGAAGGAAGAGACCACCGTATTCACCAACATCGCCAATGCCCGCGCGGCGCTGATGGGCGCGAAATCCCCACAGGAGAAAATCGACGCCAACAACCAGCTCGACGGGGCCTTGTCGCGGCTGCTGGTGGTGGTGGAGAATTATCCCAACCTGAAGGCAAACGAAAATTTCAAGCAGCTGCAGTTCGAGCTCGAAGGCACGGAGAACCGGATTCTGCAATCCCGCCGCCGTTATAACGAAGCGGTTCAGAAATACAACACCGATCTGTCGTTGTTCCCTGCCAACATCGTGGCATCGATGTCCGGCTTCCAGCGCGAGGACGCCTATTTCAAGACCGAGCCGGGTGCGCGCACCGCGCCCAAAGTGCAGTTCTGACGAAAAACCCTGTGAGGATGATGGTGTGAGTACCCGGACGCTGATGACGGTCGCGGATTTCGAGCGATTGTCGGATGACGGAAATCAGCATGAACTCGATGAGGGAGAGCTGATCGTCACGCCACGGCCCATGTACAGGCACGGTCGCATTCAGACAAGGGTTGCAAGGCTACTGGGCATTTTCGCGGAGGAGCACGGGCTGGGAGAGGTCGCCACCGAGTGCGGTTTCCGCCTGTCGGACGACACCGTGCGCGGCCCCGATGTAGTGTTCAACCGGCGCGAGCGTCTCGCCTTGATCGACCTCGATCATTACTCCAGTTTCGCGCCGGACCTCGTCGTGGAGATTCTGTCGCCCGCGGTGGACGCCCGGCAGTTCAACCGAAAAATCGGCCAGTATCTAAAAAGCGGCACCCACACCATCTGGGTGCTCGACCCCGAATCCGAAACCGTCAGCGTCTACCAGCGCGAAGGCCCTTTTCGCCTGCTCGGACCCGAAGAAATGATCGACGCCCCCGACCTCCTGCCTGGGTTTTCCACCTCTGTCCGATCTCTTTTCGAATAGCACGCTGCGGGGCGTGAACCCTACTCTTCCGTCTCTCCTTCGTCCGGCGCGTCGAATGAATCCGGCATAAGCTCCGGCCGCGCCGCCAGCCCCTTCAGCGCTGTAAGGATCGGACCCGGAGAAAATCCGGCGCGGCGCAGCCGGCGGTAAGCGGCTGCCAGCTTTCTCTCATCCTCGATCCGCCCGCCTGCCGCGATCGAAGGCATGCGGCGTTCGATATAGGTGCCGATCAGCTCGGCTTCGCTCCTGCCCGCGAACGCCTGATCGACAGCCTCCTCGGCCATGCTTCCGGAGACGCGCCGGGCGAGCAGATCGCTCAACACGCGCCTCCGCCCGAAGCCCTCGTTCTCGATTCGCGCCGACGCAAAACTGTCCGCGAAACGCCGATCGTCCAGATATCCGATGTCCTTCAGCCGGTCGATGGCCGCGTCCGCATCCGCGGGATTCGCCGCCCGCACGCGCAGCTTCGATTTCAGGTCGCCGGTCGAGTGTGCCCTCACGGCGAGACACTTCACCGCGTATTCGAACAACTCTTCCGATGCCAGCTTCCGGGCTCTTGTGCGACCTGCCACGCTCTAGAGGAGTGTATCCGATTTTTCGGTATGCCACATGCTGGAAATGCTCAGGCAGTATACTGTGAATGAGTTTTAAGGAGAAAGCAATGAGCAGAGACGGATTGGCAAACTTTTTCCTCGGACTGGGAGTCGGCGTGGGAGTGGGCCTTCTTTTCGCACCGAAATCTGGCGAAGAGACCCGCGACATTCTGTTGAGCAAAGCGGACGAAGGCAGGGAATACCTGAAAAAGCAGGCTTCGGGATTGCGCGAGTCCGCCGAGGAAATGGTCGATAAGGGCCGCGATGCCATCGGCCGGCAGAAAGACACTCTGAGCGATGCCATCGAGGCCGGTAAGAAAGCCTATCGCGAAAAAGTGGAGCCCAACGGCGCCAGCCAGACGGTTTAAACCATGCCGGAAGATACATTTCGCTGGGTGGTCACCGGCGGCGTTGCCATAGCGGCGCTTTGCATATTCGTGATGGCGATCGTTTCGATTCTGCTCTACAGGGTTGTGGCGAAGACCCAGGTGCGTATGGTCGGCGTCGCGGACAGCGTCGAGCCGATCATCGATGCCGTGCGCCGGATCGCCAGCGACAGTGCACCGAAAATTTCCACCATCGCGACACGCGCGGTCGAGATCGCGACGAACGCGAAGGAAATCTCCGACGTCGCCAACGATCAGGCGCACCGCTTCGCCGAAGTGGGCAGGGATATCGCGGATCGCAGCAAAGCGCAGATCGCGCGGATTGACGCCGTGGTGGACGATACCGTGGAACAGGTGCATCACGCGGGCGACAATGTCAAAGCCGCCGTTCTCAAGCCCGTGAAGGAAGCGGGCGCCGTTTTCGCGGGCGTGAAGGCGGCTGTTTTCACCCTGGCTGGTGGCAGCCGGCGCCCCACGGTCGATCACATCACGCAAGACGAAGAAATGTTCATTTAATGGCTCAGCTCGCAATCGTTTACGGAGTGCGGCTCCTGCCTGCCGATGAACTGGAAAGCTTCGAAGAAGCGAAGATCAAACTGAAGAACGGCCACAGCGCGTCGGTCACGATGCATCTGATCGAGGGCTCCAACGAGGAAGAGCTCAAGCGGCAGCTCCTGCAGTCGCTCGATGCATTCTTCGATTTCTACCCGGAGATCTGAAGCCCGGATGGTCGATATACACAGCCACATCGTTTACGGTGTGGACGATGGCGCGAAGACCCTCGAAAACTCCGTTGCCATGCTTGAGATGGCGGCGAAGTGCGGCACCACCGACATCGTCGCGACGCCCCACTCCGACAATAAATATCAGTACGATCCCGAAGTGATCATCGCGCGGATTGCCGAGATGCAGGCCGCGATGGGCGACCGCATCCGGATTCACAAAGGCTGCGATTTTCATCTCCATTTCGACAATATCCGGCGCTGCGAGGAAGACCGGTCAAGATTTACCATCAACGGCCAGCGTTACCTGATGGTCGAATTTGCCGATAGCTCGATCCCGAAGAATATCGCCTATGTTTTCCAGGACATGCTGCGCCGCGACATCACGCCCGTGGTAACGCACCCGGAGCGCAACGCACTGCTGATGGGCCGGGTCAACGAACTGGTGGAGTGGGTTCGGTTCGGTTGCCTGATCCAGGTGACTGCGCAGTCGTTCACCGGGCGTTTCGGCAAGAAGGCGGAAGAAGGGTGCAGGCGTCTCATGCGCCAGAACATGGTTCACTTCGTCGCCAGCGACGCGCACGATACCGAATGGCGTCCGCCGGATCTTCGCGAAGCGCGTCTGCTGGTGTCGACGGAGTATGGCGAAGATGTCGCCGAGCGCCTGTTCGAAACCCATCCGCGGATGACGCTGACCGGCGAGTATATCGAGTGCGACGATCCCGACGATCCGGAAGCCGCAAAACCCTGGTATCGCTTTTGGTAGCGCCGGCGGTCCTTGCCGCCGGTTCCTTCAGTTACGCGACTTTCTGAATCTTGCCGTTGCGGATGCAGGACGTGCAGGCGCGAAGCCTTTTATGCGCGCCATTCACGATGGCCCGCACCGACTGCAGATTGACGTTCCAGCGGCGATTGGTCACGTTATGAGCGTGGCTCACCTTATGTCCGAACTGAGGACCTTTGCCGCACACTTCACAAACTCTTGCCATTTCGAAAAACTCCTGATGGGTCTCGACGGAAACTGTCGAGCGCAAACACTAATTGTAGCAGGCTCAATCGGCTGGAGGCAAACCTTAAGACCGCAGAAGATTCCGCGCGAAGAACAACAGGTTCGCCGGCCGCTCGGCCAGCCTGCGCATGAAATACGGATACCAGGCTTCGCCGAAAGGCACATACAACCGCAGCCGGTACCCTTCCTTAACCAAACGTCGCTGCAAGTCCCTCCGGATCCCGTACAGCATCTGAAATTCGAAACGGTCGCGCCCGATGCCCCGCTCGGAAACGAAACGCCCCACCGCTTCAATGATCCGCTGATCGTGCGTCGCGATCGCCGGGTATTCGCCCCTGCTCAACAGCTGTTTGGCCAGGGCCAGGTAATTCCGATCCACATCCGCCTTCTCGGGGAACGCAACCTGCGCGCCTTCGAGATAAGCGCCCTTGCACAATCGAACGCGAATCCGTTCCCGCTCGAGCGCTTCGATATCCGACGGGCTGCGCCGCAGATAAGCCTGGATCACGGTCCCGCACGCGCCATGCTCGCGATGGAGTCGCGTCACCAGCGCCAGCGTTCGGTCCGTGTACTGGCTCGATTCCATATCGATGCGGACGAATCCGCCGATCGCCGCGGCCGCCTTTACCAGGGCCCCGACGTTCTCCGCGCAAGCCGATTCCGAAAGGTCGAGACCGAACTGCGTAAGCTTGAGCGAGACGTTCGGCTCCACGCCCGCGTCCCGCATCGCGTTCAGCGCGCCAAGGTATGCGTCCCGGCAGGCGGCGGCTTCGTCCAGCGATTTCACGTTCTCGCCGAGGTAGTCGAGTGTTGCCGTGATCCCCTCCGCGCGGATTCTCCGGCACACCTCGAGAGCGTCGGCGAGGCGGCTGCCAGCGACAAACCGTGACGACAGTCTGCGCGCCGCTGTCGACGTTTCGACCCAGTTGCGCAGCGCTTTGTTGCGCGAAAGATAGAGGATCGAGCGTCGCAGAGGCACCAATTCGATCCTGACACACTGCCCGGCACAGCGCGATTTGGCGCAGAATCTACGCGCGGCCACGCGGATCGAAATCGCGGTGCGATTTGACTCGAAAACTTTTCGACAAAATTCTGATACGGTTTTTATGAACTTTTGACGGCTCCGGCGCTAACCTTCAATCGGGTGAATGCCATGAGACGACAAATACAAAAACAGGCGGGTTTTACAATCGTCGAACAATCGCCCGAAGCGGCTGAACTCGACCTCGTGGTTCCGTTTACGACGCCCGAACTAACCCGGATCGCGGTCAATGCCGCCAATCGCATGGGAGCGGGGCTCAACGCCGCACTGCGGCTGATCAGGGTCCAGGTCGTTCCGTTTCCGCTGGATCTCAATCAGTCGCCGGTTTACATCGACTTCCTGAAGAAGCAGCTCCGGGCATTCGAATCCGCGCTTCCGGTCGCAGGTGAAATCCGTCTGGCGCGCGATTTCGAAGAGGGGCTGAGGGGCGCGCTGGGACCGGATTCCGTGGTGATTCTGGCGACCCGAAAGCGGCCCTGGAGAACGCGTACCGAGCGCCTGGCGGCATCGCTGCGCCGTTCTGGCTATAAAACTGTAATAGTTAATCCAGAGGGTGACAATGCTTGATATTGTTTACTGTCTTCTGATCGTGGCCTTTTTCGCGGTCGCCTGGATGATGGTCCAGGCCTGCGAGCGGCTTTGAAGGGACCCGGCTGGGAAAGGAAGGAATCAAATGGAATATCTGATTGCCGGAGTGATTTCACTGGCGCTCGGAATATATCTCCTGTACGCGCTGCTGAGACCCGAAAAGTTTTGAGTTTCCGGAGAATGTCATGACTGCCAATGGTTGGTTGCAAATCGCGATTTTCTTTGCGCTGATCCTGGTCGTGCGCGAAGCCGCTCGGATCGTTTATCGCGACCGTTATCGAAGGCCGGAAGAATTTCCTCACGCCGGTTCTGGGCCCGGTCGAACGCCTGATCTACCGCATCTGCGGCGTGAAGGAAGACGAAGAACAGCACTGGACGCGCTATGCCGGCGCCCTGCTCGCCTTCAGCCTGTTCAGCGCGCTGCTGCTTTATGCCATGCAGCGGCTGCAGCGCTGGCTGCCGTTCAACCCGCAGGGCTTCAGCCAGGACAACGTAAGTCCCGATCTCGGCTTCAACACCGCCAACAGCTTCGTCACCAACACGAACTGGCAGAGCTACGTTCCCGAGACCACGCTCAGCTACTTCGTCCAGATGGCCGGACTGACGGTGCACAACTTCACTTCCGCCGCGGCCGGTCTCGCGATCGCCATTGCGCTGGTGCGCGGGTTCGCGCGCCAGTCGATCAAGACCGTCGGCAACTTCTGGGTCGATATGACGCGGGCGACCCTCTATATCCTGATGCCGATCTCGATCATCGCGGCGCTGGTGCTCTGCTCGCAGGGCGTGATCCAGAATCTGCATCCCTACACGGTTGCCACCACGCTCGAAGGCGCCAAACAGACCATCGCGCAGGGCCCGGTGGCATCGCAGGAAGCGATCAAGATGCTCGGCACCAACGGCGGCGGATTCTTCAACGCCAACTCCGCGCATCCGTTTCGAGAATCCGACTCCGTTCTCCAACATGTTCCAGATGTTTCTCATCTTCCTGATTCCCGGGGCTCTGACTTACACGTTCGGAAAGATGGTGCGGGATACCCGGCAGGGCTGGGCGCTCTTCACCGCGATGGCGGTCCTGTGGCTCGGCGGCGTGGTTGTCGCTTACCACTATGAGCAGCAGCGGCACGCCGATGCTGGCGAAGGCGGGAATCGCGATGACCGCGACCGATACGCAGCCCGGCGGCAACATGGAAGGCAAGGAAACGCGCTTCGGCATCGCGGATTCCGCGCTCTTCGCGACCGTCACCACCGACGCCAGTTGCGGCGCGGTTAACTCGTGGCACGACAGCTTCACGCCGCTCGGCGGCCTGGTGCCGCTGTTCAATATCGAGCTGGGCGAGGTGGTATTCGGCGGCGTCGGCGCGGGGCTCTACGGGATGCTGATGTTCGCCATCCTCGCGGTCTTCATCGCCGGCCTGATGGTGGGCCGCACGCCCGAATATCTGGGTAAGAAGATCGAGCAGAAAGAAGTCAAGATGGCGATGATCGCGATGCTCGTGCTCGCCGCCAGCATTCTCCTGTTCGCGGGCGCAAGTTCCGTGATTCCGTTCGCCGCGAAAGGCTACTGGAATCCCCCGGGGCCGGCCGCCGCCAATACGAACAACCCCGGCGCGCATGGGTTGTCGGAGATCCTCTACGCCTATACCAGCGCGACCGGCAACAACGGCAGCGCCTTCGCCGGCATCAACGCCAACACCCCCTGGTACAACCTGACCATCGGCTTCGCCATGCTGATCGGCCGCTTCCTGATGCTGCTGCCGCTGCTCGCCATCGCCGGTTCGCTGGCGGCGAAGAAACAGGTGCCCGTTTCGGCCGGGAACGTTCCCCACGCACGGCCCGCTGTTTGTGGCCTGCTGGTGGGGGTGGTGATGATTGTCGGCGCGCTGACTTATTTCCCCGCCCTTTCGCTGGGGCCAATTGTCGAGCACTTGATGCTGTAAGGAAACCTCTATGCCAACCGAATTGCAAGAACCGATTGTCACATCAATCGAAGCGCCGCCGGAGTCATCGGATTCCACCGCGATGGGTCTCTCGCGCGGCAAGCGCGCCCGGCCGTTGTTCGATCCGCCGATCGTGCGCCGCGCCATCATCGATTCGTTCGTCAAACTGAATCCGGTGACGCTGGCGAAGAACCCGGTGATGTTCGTGGTGGAAGTGGGCGCGGTGCTCACCACCATCCTCATGTTCCGCACCCTGGCAACCGGCGCCGCCGGCTTCGGATTCGAACTCCAGATCGCCGCATGGCTCTGGTTCACGGTGCTCTTCGCCAATTTCGCCGAAGCGATGGCGGAAGGCCGCGGCAAAGCTCAGGCCGACAGCCTGCGCAAGACGAAGACCGACGCTTCGGCGAAGAAACTGGCGAGCAACGGCAAAGTGGAAATCGTTTCCGCTGCGTCGCTGCGCAAAGGGCGATGTCTGCCTCTGCGAGCCGAACGACGTGATTCCCGGCGATGGCGACGTCATCGAAGGCATCGCCAGCGTCGACGAATCGGTAATCACAGGCGAGAGCGCGCCGGTGATCCGCGAATCGGGCGGCGATCGCAGCGCGGTCACGGGCGGCACGAAAGTGCTCTCGGATTACATCAAGGTCCAGATCACCTCGAATCCCGGCGAGACCTTCCTCGATCGCATGATCGCTCTCGTCGAAGGCGCGCAGCGGCAGAAAACGCCGAATGAAATCGCGCTCAACATCATGATCGCGGGGCTTACGCTGATCTTCCTGCTGGCCGTCGTCACGCTCGCGCCCTTCGCGCAGTACAGCGTGGATCAGGCCAAGGCGGGCACGGTTCCCACCGTCATCGTGCTGGTCTCGCTGCTCGTCTGCCTGATCCCGACTACCATCGGCGGATCTGCTCTCCGCCATCGGCATCGCGGGCATGGACCGCGTCATGCAGCACAACGTGCTCGCCATGAGCGGCAAGGCCGTCGAGGCCGCGGGCGACGTGAATACGCTGCTGCTCGACAAGACCGGAACCATCACGCTCGGCAATCGCCAGGCGGTGGAATTCATCCCGTCCGATGGCGTCTACGAATCCGATCTGGCCGATGCCGCGCAGCTTTCAAGCCTCGCCGACGAAACGCCCGAAGGCCGCAGCATCGTGGTGCTGGCGAAAGAAAAATACGGCCTGCGCGGGCGCGAAATCGCCGAGCACCAGGCCGAATTCATTCCCTTCACTGCGCAGACGCGCATGAGCGGCTTGAATTACGAAGGCCGCCAGATTCGCAAAGGCGCTTCGGAATCCATCCGCCAGTACGTCACCGAACTCGGCGGCACTTTTCCGCAGCGCGTTTCCGATATCTCGGATGGCATTTCGCGCACCGGCGGCACGCCGCTCGTGGTGTCGGACGGTCCGCGCGTCCTTGGCGTGATTCATCTGAAGGACATCGTAAAGGGTGGGATGCGGGAACGCTTCGCGCAGATGCGCGTCATGGGTATCCGCACCGTGATGATCACCGGCGATAATCCGCTGACCGCCGCCGCCATCGCCACCGAAGCGGGCGTCGACGATTTCCTCGCCCAGGCCACGCCGCGCGACAAGCTGGATCTGATCAAGCGCGAGCAGGCAGGCGGGCGCCTCGTCGCCATGACCGGCGACGGCACCAACGATGCGCCCGCGCTGGCGCAGGCCGACGTAGGCGTCGCGATGAACACCGGCACCATGGCCGCCAAAGAAGCCGGCAACATGGTGGATCTCGACAGCAATCCGACGAAGCTGATTGAGATCGTCGCCATCGGCAAACAATTGCTGATCACGCGCGGCTCTCTCACCACCTTCTCGATCGCCAACGACGTGGCGAAATATTTCGCCATCATTCCGGCGATGTTCGCGGTGACTTACCCGCCGCTGAACAGGCTCAATATCATGGGCCTGCATACGCCCGAGAGCGCCATTCTCGCAGCCGTGATTTTCAACGCGCTGATCATCATCGCGCTGGTTCCGCTCGCGCTGCGCGGCGTGAAGTACCGGGCGCTTTCAGCCGGCGCGCTGTTGCGGCGCAACCTGCTGATTTACGGGCTGGGCGGAGTAATCGCGCCGTTCCCCGGCATCTGGCTGATCGACCGCCTGTTGGGTCTGATGCATCTTGCGTAAGGAGACTTGACTATGTGGAAAGAAATGAAACCCGCGATCCTGATTACCTTCGTGCTCACGATCATCACCGGAATCGCATATCCTCTGGCGGTGACCGGGCTCGCGCAAACGCTGTTCCACAAACAGGCGAACGGCAGTCTGATCGAACGCAACGGCAAGGTGATCGGCTCGGAGATCATCGGCCAGAATTTCGCAAAGCCGGAATATTTTCATCCACGACCCTCGCAGAATTCCTATGATGCGGCGAACTCCGGCGGCTCGAACCTCGGCCCCACCAACCCGGCGCTGAACGATCGCCTGACGAAAGACGCGGCGCAGTTCCGCAAAGACAATCCGGATTTCACCGGCGCCATACCCGCCGATGCAATTACCGCGTCCGCCAGCGGTCTCGATCCCGAGATCAGCCCCGCGAACGCGCTGGCGCAGGCCGCGCGCGTGGCGAAAGCGCGTGGAGCTTCGCTCGATACAGTCCAGAACCTCGTTGCGGCCAACACGGCACAGCGCGATCTCGGCGTGCTGGGCGAACCGCGGGTAAACGTTTTGAAACTCAACCTGGCGCTGGATGCCGCGCTTCCTGTAAGGAAGCCCTGACGAAAGAAATATGGCCTCCAAAGAATTCTGCCGCCCCGATCCCGAAGAACTCCTGCGCCAGATTCAGGCCCAGGAAGCCGACGAACACCGGGGCCGGCTGAAGATCTTCCTCGGCTACGCCCCGCGCGTCGGCAAATCGCTGCGCATGTTCGATGAAGGCCGCCGCCGCAAAAGCGCGGTCAGGATGTCGTCGTCGGCACGATTCAGCGAAAAGGCTCGGACGACGTCGCGGAACTCATCCGCGAGTTCGAAGTGATTCCGCCGCTGATTGTCGGCGATGTATCGGCGATGCGGAAACGCTCAACGTCGAAGCGGTGCTCAAACGCGCTCCGCAGGTCTGCCTGATCGACGAAATGGCGAAAGACAATCCGCCCGGCAGCCGCAATCGCGCACCGCTGGCAGGATGTCGAAGAGATCCGCGCGCATGGCGTCAACGTGGTGGGCGCGATCAATCTGCAGCATATCTGCGAACAGCAGGATGCGGTGGAGCGCATCACGGGCCGGCGGTCCGCCAACTCCGTCCCGCAGCGCTTCATCGAATCCGCCGACGAAGTGCGTGATCGTGGATGTTCCCGCCGAGGAGCTCATGACAACGGCAGCCGGCAGCCTGAAACCCGCGCAGCTTTCCGAACTGCGGGAACTCGCTCTGCTGCTGGCCGCCCAGGTGGTGGAGAGCCAGTTGCAGCGCTACATGGAAGCGCACGGCATCGTGCAGAGCTGGGGCACGCAGGAGCGCATTCTGGTCTGCATCACGCCCCGCAGCAGCGCCCGGGATATGCTTGCCAGCGGCGCGCGCGCGGCCGAGCCGATTTCACGCGCAGTTGCTCGCGATTTACGTCAGGCAGCGCGACCTGACCCGCGAGGCCGAGGAGCAGGTGCGAGGAGAATCTCGAATTCGCGCGCAAGCTCGGCGCCGAGGTGCATGTGATCGAGGGCGCCGACCCCATCGAAGAGATCATCCGCTTCGCCCGCGAGCAGCGCATCACGCAGGTCTTCATCGGCCATACGCAGCAAAGCGCCTGGAAGGTATGGGCCCGCAGCCCGGTCGACCGCCTGATCAAAGAAGCCGAAGGAATGGACGTCCGCATCTTTCCGCAAGCCGGCGCCCAAGCTGCGTAATGAAGCTGCCTGATAATGGCTAGGTGGGAGCGCGCGGCAAACTAAAAATATTTCTGGGCTATGCGGCCGGGGTTGGCAAGACGTACCAGATGCTGACCGAGGCGCAGGAACTAAGACGCAGGGCGTCGATGTCGTCATAGGCTATTTCGAGCCGCACGCCCGCCAGGATACCATCGCTCAGACCGTAGGTCTTGAATTCGTCCCCCGCAAGGTCTACTGCCCATCGCGGCTCCACGTTCGAAGACATGGACACGCGAGCGGTGATCGCGACGGCATCCGCGGGTGGCCGTTGTGGACGAGTTCGCGCACACCAACGTGCCCGGCTCCGAGCGGCCCAAGCGCTGGCAGGACGTGCAGGCGATTCTCGATGCGGGCATCGATGTCCTCACCAGCCTCAACATCCAGCACATCGAGAGTCTCAACGACCAGGTCTGGCACGTCACCGGAATCCGCGTGCGCGAGACTGTTCCGGATTGGGTTGTGCAGGAGGCCGATGAAGTGGTGATGGTCGATGTGACGCCGCGCGCGCTGCTGCACCGTCTCGAACGCGGCGTCGTCTACTCGCCGGAAAAGCGCGACAGGCGCTGGAAAATTTCTTCACCGAATCGAACCTCACCGCGCTTGCGCGAACTGGCGCTGCGGCAGACCGCCCATCAGATTGAGGAACGCCGCGAAGATTTGCGGCTGCCGGAGACTGTGGTGCCGCTGGCGTCCGGCCGGCACGAGAGCATTCTGATCTGGCTCACGCCGCATCCTTCGACGGCGATGCTGATTCGCCGCGGCCGCAGGGTTGCCGATTTCCTGAACTCGTCCTGCACGGCCCTTGTCGTGGCACGCGATGCGGCGATGTCAGAACTATCCGCCGAGGACCGCGCGGCGCTCGAGCGCCATATGAATTTCTGCCGCAATCTGCGAATCACGCCGGCAATCATCCAGAGCAGGGAACCGGCCAAGGCGGTTTCCGCCTGGGCGCGCGAGCACGGCATCTCGCAGATTTTCGTCACGCGCGATGCTCCGGACGCTCACCGGCTCGTCCATCTGGCGCGGGATATGCAGGTCACCATAGTGGCGGAGCGCGTGCGCCACGGCGGAGTTGGCGCCTAATCGCCCGGCACGAGGGCTTCGCCGCGAGCGCTTGTCGCGACCATTTCGAGAACGTGGTCGCTCGGTGGCGGATCGAGCTCGCGCGTCGCTTCCAGTGGACCGGTCGCGGTGAAATAATGCCGCCCGGCCACCATCAACTGGTCGGCGGGGAATTTCGTGATGATCTCGTGACCCGTTTCCGTGACCACGATTTCCTCCTCGATCCGCGCCGCGCTCCAGCCATCCTTCGAGGGCCAGAAGGTTTCGAGAGCGAATACCATTCCCGGCTTGATCGCATGTGAGTGTTCGAGCGAAACCAGCCTGCTGATAACAGGTTTTTCCCAGATCGCGAGGCCGATGCCGTGCCCGTATTGCAGCCCGAAGCACGCTTCTTCGTTCGGGAAACCAAACTCCTGCGCTTTGGGCCACACGGCCGCGATCTCGCCCGTCTGACGCCCCGGCTGGATCAACGAAATAGCCGCGTCCAGATAATCCCTGCAGCGCTTGTAAGCATCCACCAGCGCATGAGACGCATACCCGATCGAGAAGCACCGGTAGTAGCACGTTCTGTAGCCCATATAGGAATGCAGGATGTCGTAATACACCGGATCGCCCGGCCTGAGCACGCGATCCGAAAATACGTGCGGATGCGGACTGCAGCGCTCGCCCGAGATGGCGTTGATCGCCTCCACATACTCGGAGCCCAGATCGTAGAGCACCTTGCTCGCAAGTCCCACCGCCTGGTTCTCGCTGAATCCGGGCTTCATGGCGCGATAGAGCTCGTCGTAAGCCGCGTCCACCATCATCGCGGAATGATTCAACAGTGAGATCTCGTCCTGGGTCTTGATGATTCGCGCGTCGGACATCACCTGCTGTCCGTCGACGATCGTAATGCCCTCTTTTTGCAAAGCGAACAGCACCGGAGGTTCAATAACGTCGACTCCCAGCGGTTCCTTGTGCAGGCCCCGCATCTCAAGCTCGATCTTTATTTTGCGCGCCACATTTTCCGCCCGGCCCATCTCGGGAGACATCGCCCCGCGCAGCAGCGAAATACCCGCCCGTGAGCGTTCGCCCATCCACGGGCAATTCAGTTCATGATGCTTCGCTGCCGAACCGAAGTCCCACATGATCGGCTCGCCCGCGTCTCCATCCTTGTTCGGCAGCAGGGCAAACCGGCTGACTTTATCCTGCGCCCATGTGCCGATAGTCGTCGCTGTCAGGTAACGGACATTGTTCATGTCGAAGACAAGCAGCGCACCCATCTCCGACTTGGCCAGTTGCGCCTTCGCCTTGGCCAGGCGTTGTTTCCGCAGGCGATCGAAGTCGATCCGGTTCTCCCAGTCAACCGCCATCGATCCATAAGTCTTGATTCCCATTGTTAGCCTCGATTCTTGCTCTTACTTGCCAATCCTATTTGGTGAGCCCCGACATACGCGCCATAACCTGGAACACGATCGCGAAATCGTGCTCCTGCAATCCCATGGCGCGCGCCGCCGTCAGCATCTGATCTGCCGCCGCCGCCATGGGTAAGGGCACGTTCACCTGACGGCTCAGCTCCAGCGCCAGCAGCATGTCTTTCTGCATCATGTTGACGTTGAACCACGCCTCGTCCGGCATCTGCAGCACAAAAGGTCCGCGATACTGCACCATCGGCGACGCTATGGCGCTATGGGTCAGCACATCGACTGCAACTTCCCGCGCAATCCCGCTCTTCTCGGCGAGTAAGACGCCTTCCGAAAAAGCCAGCATCTGAACCGTGAGACTCAGATTCGCTGCGATCTTCATCACCAGCGCGAGGCCGTTGTCACCCACATGAGTAACTTTCGGGCCAATATCCAAAAGTATCGGCTTGACGCGTTCGAACGTCTCCTTCGAGCCGCCCACCATCACCGAGAGTTTTCCCTGCTGCAGCGTGATCACGCTGCCCGAAACAGGCGCATCCACCATATCGGCGCCTTTCGCGCGCACCTTCGCGGCCAGTCCCCGGCTCATCGCGGGACTCACCGTGCTCATATCGATCAGAACCTTGCCCGCGCCCAGACCGGCCACAATTCCGTCCGGTCCCTCTGCCACCTGTTCGAGCGCCGCCGAGTTCGTCACCATCGAAAGCGTCACATCGGCCGTTTCCGCAACCCCTCGCGGCGTGTCCGCGAACGTCATCCCCTTGTCGATCAGCCACTGCGCCTTCGCGCGTGTACGGTTATAACCGGTGACCGTGTGCCCGTGATTCAGCAGCCGGTCCACCATCTGGCCGCCCATCACGCCCAACCCTATAAAACCCAGATTCGCCATTGACTTATTCCACCCAAACCGTCTTGATATTCGTAAACTCGCGGATCCCGTGCGCCCCGCCCAGCTCCCTGCCGTGGCCGGACCATTTTACGCCCCCGAACGGCATGCGCGGATCCGACGCCACCATCTTATTCACAAAGACCATCCCGGCTTCTATCTCATCAGCGAATCGCTCGCGCTCGCCCGCGTCGTTGGTCCACACGCTCGCGCCCAATCCAAACCGGCTGTCGTTGGCAATCCGAATCGCCTCGCCGATATCCTTGGCCCGAAATACACACGCGACGGGACCAAACAACTCCTCACGATATCCCGGCGACTCCTTCGGAATGTCCGTCAGCACCGTAGGCGCATAAAAGCTCCCCGCGCCATCCATCGGCGCACCGCCTGTCAGCACGCGCGCCCCGGCTGCCACCGTCTTCTTCACGTCGGCATCGAGCGAATCGACCGCGTCCTTGTTGGCCAGCGGTCCCAGCTGCACCGTCGCATCCATCGGGTCGCCCACCTTCAGCGCCTTCATCCCGCTCACAAACGCGGCTTCGAATCTGTCGGCGATTTCTTCCGCCACGATGAATCGTTTCGCCGCGATGCACGACTGCCCGTTGTTGATCACGCGCGCCGTCACCGCCGTTTTCGCCGCCAGATCCACATCCGCGCTCGGCATCACGATGAACGGATCGCTCCCGCCCAGTTCCAGCACCACTTTCTTGATCCGCTTCGCCGCCGAAACGCCTACCTCGACCCCCGCGCCCTCGCTGCCCGTCAGCGTAGCCGCGGCCACGCGCGGGTCGCTCAACACCGCGTCCACCTGTCTCGCGCCGATCAGCAGCGTCTGAAAAGCGCCCGCCGGAAAACCCGCCTCAAGCAGAATCTCTTCGATCTTCAGCGCGCACTGCGGCACGTTCGACGCATGTTTCAGCAGTCCCACATTCCCCGCCATCAGGCCCGGCGCGATAAACCGGAACACCTGCCAGAACGGAAAATTCCACGGCATGATCGCCAGCACTACGCCCACCGGCTGATATTTCACGTAGCTGCGTTTGGCGTTTGTCGCGACTTCTTCATCAGCCAGATAACTCTCGGCGTTTTCGGCGTAGTAACGGCACGCCCATGCGCACTTCACCGCTTCATCCACAGCCGAGCGGAAAGTTTTTCCCATCTCGAGGGTCATCAACCGCCCCAGCGCTTCTTTGTCGCGCTCCAGAATTTCGGCCGCTTTGTTCATCATGGCGGCGCGCGCCGCGAAAGTGAGCCTGCGGAACCGCGGAAACGTATCCGCCGCCAGTTGCAGCTTCGCTTCGATCTGGGCGCTCGATAACGGCTCGAACGTTTTCACCACTTCTCCCGTTGCGGGATTGACAGTCGCGATTGCCATCGGAAATCCTAGCCTTCCGCCTGCAGCGCCATCAGCGACTGCTCGATCGTCGGGCGGTTTCCCGCATCAACGTCCTTCCGCCGGATCCGGTGGAACTTCGTCAGAATCCCGTTCGCTTTCGACAATGCGGCCACCCGCTCCGCGAAAGCGCCCAGCGTTTTGCCCGGCACCGCATAGAGCGCAATGTCGTCCGCGAGCACATCCAGATACGCCCGCGCCCCGCAGCATCCCAGACTCAATGCCGAACGCCCCGTATTCACCGCCTGCGGAATAATCGCGCACGCCGGACGCCCCATCGCCGGCGGCATTCCCCCTTCCAGTTGCTGCGACGCTTCCGAAAGAATCAGCGTCTGGTCCGCCCGCACAAACAGCAGCACCACATCCGGGGCCATCCAGGCGTCGGGAATCTCCGCCAGCGGCCCATAGATGACGTGCTTCGGCGTCGTGGCCAGCACCGGAATCGCCGCTACGTCTTCGTCCCGCACATAAGTCAGCTGCGCGAAAACCTTCAGTGCATCCCCCAGGTCCGTCATCGCTCCGGCCGTCATTTCGAGATGATGCGTGTGCATCCCGATCGAGCAAAGGCTGTGATCGTCCGCCGACGTGGCAAAAACCCGCGTCGCCGCTTCCTGCCAGAACCTGCATCCGGCCGGGCTCAGCCCCGACCACATTTCCACCCCCGCCGGAACGTTTTCCGTCAGGCAAACCGCGATCGGCGGTTGCGTAAGATTCAAAGACTCCGTCAGCAACTGCACGATTTCCGAATTTGCAGACATAAGAAGCAATATTACCAACGCGATAAACTCGATGCGATGCGTCTCCTGACCCCAATCGCTTTTTGCCTTGCCACCGGCCTCGCGGGACTCGCCCAACAGGCCCCGGCTCCGGCGCTGCCCGCCGAGCCCGGACTCTACGCCATCTTCGATACTTCCATGGGCCGGGTCGTCGCCCGCCTCTACGAAGACAAGACGCCCAACACGGTGAAAAACTTCGTCGCGCTCGCCCGCGGCACGAAAGCGACTCTCGACAGGAAAGGCGCGATGACCGCCCGCCGTTACTACAACGGCCTCACCTTCCATCGCGTCATCAAAGGGTTCATGATCCAGACCGGCGACGTCAACGCCACCGGCAGCAGCAGTTGCGGAATCCCCAATCTTCGCGACGAGATCGATCCGACGCTGACCTTCCGCACGCCCGGCATGCTCGCCATGGCGAACACCGGCTCCAAAAATTCCGCCGCCTGTCAGATCTTCATCACGGTCGCGCCCGCCCAGTATCTCAACGACATGTACACGATCTTCGGCGAAGTGGTTTCCGGCCAGGATGTCGCCGACGCAATCTCCAAAGTGCCGACCGGAGCGAACGACAAACCGGTCACCCCGGTCATCGTCAAAACCGTCACGATCGAGCGCCAGGCCGCGGCCGCTGAATGACCGCGGTTCCGGGCGTCGTTCTGATATGATTCGTATTCGTCAAAACGTGAAATTGAGGGATCGCAGATGACTTCGAAACGATGGATATTCAGCGGCACGGTCGCGCTTGCCGTAGGCGGGTCGCTCATCCAGTTTGGAGGCAACGCCTTCGCGCAGAATCCCGCTCCCGCGATACCGCGTCAGCAGATATCCGATGTGGCATTCAAGAACATTCAGATCCTCAAGGGCATCCCCGTCGACGAATTCATGGGCACCATGGGCCTCTTCTCCGCCGCTCTCAGCGTCTGCTGCGGCGATTGCCACACCGGCGCCGGCGGCGACAACCCAAACTGGGCGGACGATGCCCCGCCGCGCAAGAAAATCGCCCGCCGGATGATCCAGATGGTGAACGCCATCAATAAGGACAACTTCGGCGGCAGCGGGAAAGTCACCTGCTGGACCTGCCATCGCGGCGTTTCCGATCCCGCTGTCACGCCCGCCGTTGACACCATCTACTCCGAGCCCGTCATACCGCCCTCCGACATTCTGAAGACGGCGACCTCCGGCGTGCCTACCGTCGATCAGATTTTCAACAAATACATCCAGGCTCTCGGCGGCGCCGCGAACCTCGCCAAACTCACCAGCTACACCGCCAAAGGCATCGCCACCCTGTTCGGCGACGAGAAGAAATACCCGGCGGATATCTTCGCCAAAGCGCCGAATCAGTTCTCGCTCGTCGTCCACGAGACCGACGGCGACATGATCCGGCTCACCGACGGGAAGGACGCCTGGGTCGCCCTGCCGCTCACCGTGGTGAAGGAATACCAGTTGCATGAGAGCGCCCTCGAAGGCGGAAAGCTGGATGGCGAAATCGCCTTCCCCGCGAACATCAAAAGCTTTTTCAAAACCTGGCACGTCAGCTTCCCCATCGTTCTCGATCTCTCCCAGAAAGATTCCGAAGGCAAGGTTCTCAAGGAGGACAAGCGCGACGTTTACGTCGTGCAGGGAACCGGCAACCCCGCCGGTATGGTCGCCACGTTCTATTTCGACAAGCAGACCGGCATGCTGATCCGAATGATCCGCTACGCCAACTCCGTGGTCGGCCGCGTTCCCACGCAATACGACTGGTCCGATTTCCGCCCTGTCGCCGGCGTGCAGATGGCTTGGCATTTCACCTACGGATGGGTGAGCGGCCGCGAGGATTACGTTCTGAGCGAGATCAAGCCCAACGCCGCGGTGGACAACGCGAAGTTCGCCAAACCCGCCGTGAAGTAAGGCCAGCCCCTGGCGGAAGTGACAGCACTTTCATTGCGTTGGAAACCGCACTCACGGCGACTTTCTTCGCGCGCATCGGAGAGACTTTTCGCCGGACTTGGACCTTGAAAGCGGAATTCGGACTGGAATAAGGCCACGCCGACGAACGGATCGATCATGAATTCGCGCGATTGTACTTGCGACGAAGAAAGGGGTCGGGATTCGGGTCGTGTCACGCGCCAACCGGAGGTTGGGCAGGCGGCCAAGCCGATGTGTCCGGGAAACCCCGCTTACCGGTTTACACCGGCGAACTCGTTACTGTACCCTGCACGAAAAATTTGCCGCGTCGTTGGTGTCGCCAATGCCCTTGTACACCGCAACCTGCGGATAGGGACAAAGCGGGCGCGTCATGTCGACGGTGGTGCCCGTCACATGCGCGGCAATGATGGCTTCAGGAGCCTGACCCGCCTCGCGCCAGCGTTCGATCACTCCCATTTTGTTGAACTGATCCGGACCCGGCCCGCCGCCGCAATGCGCCATTCCCGGCTCCAGGTAGAGGCGGAGCCAGTCGTCCTGCTTCTTCCCCATCGTGGACAGCACCGCGTTGTAATAGAGCACCGTGTGACCCGGCGGGATCGTCGAGTCGGCCAGCCCATGGTACAGAAGCAGCTTTCCTCCGTGCTTTTTGAAAGCCGAAAGATCATACGTGAGGACGTCGATGCCCGCCTTGTCGGCCTGCGCCACTTCCGCGTCCAGATCGAAATTATGCCAGTCGTAATTTTTGTCCTGATGACCCAGAATGCGAATCACGTCCCAGACGCCGCCCGGTCCCGTGGGCACGTTGCGGAGCGATCCGACCGCGAGCTCGGTGCCCGCCGGGTACCCGGTCCAGATGACTTCGCCCTTCTTCGTCTTCACGTCGCCGAACACGATTTTTACGGTCTGCAGTTCCGCCGGTGTCAGGCACTGGGGACCGTCCGCGCCTTTACACAGTAATGTGGCCGGATCGAAGTGGCATTTTTCCGGTTGGCTGATAATCCCGTCCTTCACGCCGTCGAGCGCATCGCACTGCGCCATGACGGCGGTGTGCAGCGTCTCCACCTTGGCCTGCGTGAGCGGCGCGTTGTTCTTCATCAACTCGAGCGATCGCTCCACGCCCGCGGCATGCAGGTGCACGTGGGGGTTCGCCGGAGCGCCCGCGGCGATGGCGTCGAAGTCTTCCGGAAAGCGCGTGGCTTCAACCAGTCCCTGCCTTCCGCCCGTGGAGCATCCGTTGTAATAGGAGTACTTCGGCGCTGCGCCGTAGAACGCGGCGGCGATCAGTTTCGCCTTCACCACGGTTTCATGCATGGCGCGATACGCGAAGTCGGTGATCTTCTCGGGGTGATCGAGCGCGAACATGCCGCCTCCGCCATTGTCGTTGGCCCTGTGCCCGGTGTCGTTGGACGCCGTCGCGTAACCCTCGCGCAGAGCCGCGGCCATTTGCGGATAGCTGACGGTGCCGGCCCACCCTCCATTTCCCACCACCTGGAGCTTTCCATTCCAGTTTTCGGTGGGAAGGAACATCGAGGCTTCAATCAGCGAGTCCGACGACGGTTTCAGGACCATTTGGACGCGGCAGTAGGCCGGCACGGCGGCGGCCTGAGCGGGGCCGCGTCCTCCGCCGGCGGGGCCACGGCCTGCCCCCCGGCCTGGGGGAGCCGGCGCAACCTCAACCGGCGCAATTTCAGCAGGCGGCGCCACAAAAGGACCGGCCGCCACGAACTGGATCGACGTGATGGTCGTATTGGGAAGCGACAGCTTCAATTGATCGCAGGGAGTCTGCGCCTTCGCAAGCCCAAAGGCTATGGGCAGAACAAAAAGCGCTTTCAGTCCGGACATCGCGTCCTCCTTGGATTAGTAATTGTATACCTTCTCGCATATCGCCGATTGCCCGCGAAAGCGTTACACTCGCGGAGGTATAAAGAAGGTGTAAAGTGAAATAGGGATGTCGAAGTTCTGAGGAGAGAACGCTATGACCTCTGGAAGTCAGTTGTTTTAACTACCCTCGTATTCGCGGCACTTTGTTCTGTCAGGCCCGCGCATTCGCAGGTCTCTGTAGGCGTGAATATCGGGGTTGCACCCGTTTGCCCATATGGATATTTCGATTACGCCCCGTATGACTGTGCTCCATATGGGTACTACGGGCCGGATTGGTTTGACGCCGGCGTATTTATCGGTGTAGGTCCGTGGTTCCACGGCCCTGCGGGTTTCCATGGCCACGTGGATAACCGCTTCGACCCGCATCATGGGTACAGGGGCCCGCTGCCCGCACGCGGTGCGGAGGCATTTAATCATTTCCAGGCGAATGAGGCCCGTGACGGCCGCGGCCATGTGGTGGCGGCGCCAAGTCACAGTGGCGGCGCGGAACACGCGCTGCCTGGGTACCGCGGTAGTGGTGAACGCCGCCGCTAGCCTCCTGTCCCAGTGGATCGTGACATAGGCCTTGGTCGGGCAGGCGCCCCCGTCTGCGCCGGACCTCATGGTCCGGCTCTTCGAACACACTCACAAGAGAGGCCGGCGAGGGCGTCGGCCCCGGACCGGGGCGTGCCCCACATGCGTACCGAACGGCAGGCAGGATTGATCACGGCTTGGTAATCCTCCGGCGTGACATCGACGGCGAAACTATATGCGCCGGTAAGCCCGGTCACGTCGATGATCTGGCCATCGGAATATCGTTCGAGGGTCCGGCAAACCACCCATAGTGGCAGCTTCCTGACTTCAATCCGGTTGTCGGCGACTGTGACTGAGGCGCCGTGCGCATAGCTGCTGTCTTGGGTGACCCCGAGCGTTTCGGCCATCTTTACCTGCGTGAGCTTGCGCCCGTGTCGTAGTTCGCGCACCGCCATTTCCTCGAATAAGGTTCATCTATATGTATACTGAGACATAGACATTCCATGAATGCAACCATCGTTGATCTTCGCTACCGCATGAAGGAGGTGCTGCGCGCCATCGACCGCGGCGAAACCGTCATGGTCCTCTATCGCGGGAAAGAGAAGGCCAGACTCATGCCAGTCCTGGCGGCATCCTCCGCCGTCGGCGCGGGCGCACCCGGCATCAGGAACCAACCCATCTTTGGCCTCTGGAGAGACCGCGAAGACCTTGCCGACCCCGCCGCCTATGTCCGAACTCTGCGCCAACCCCGCGCGTTCCCCGCACGAACCGGAATCAAGACGCCTTCTCGCGCCCGAAAACCGAAATGATCTTCGATACAGATGTTCTGGTCTGGGCGTCCCGGGGAAATCCGAAGGCCGCGCGCACGATTGACGCCGCGTCCGATCGCGCACTATCCATCGTCTCTTTTATGGAAATCCTTCAGGGAGCGCGCTCGAAGCAGGAAGTCCGCCAGATAAAGCAATCGCTCCGCGAGCTTCGGTTCCGGATACTGAATCTTTCCGAGGCCATCGGCGCCACGGCCGCCGCTCTCATCGAGGAGCACGCCCTCGCCCATGGCATTCATCTGGCCGATGCCCTGATCGCCGCCACCGCCATCGATGCGGGCGAGCCCTTTTGCACGGCAGATGTGAAGCACTTCCGCCCCATCGCAGGTCTTTCACGGGTCGCTTTTCGCCCGTAGCGCCAAGCCAATCACAATCGGCAAAAAATAATTCCGTTGTCAGCTCGATCTCCAATATCTGCTGCCTGGCGGCAAAGATCCAAACGGCCTCGCCGCACCCGCCCCACCTCGATTTCCCGCCACCTCACCGCCGTCGACTCGGTTCACCATCAGAATGCGGATCGCTTTGCCCGATGGTTTTGCTTCGAAATCCACGGTCGGCCCATCTTCGCCTCCCACGAAGGACTTCGCGGAGACAGCCCTGAGTATCGTGCCCGCGCCGATTTGCAGGTGGCCATCCTTCAGCTCGACCGAAATCCCGGTGTGATCCCGCTGACAGGGAGCGAGCGACGCCATTTCCGGCAGTTGGACCAATCGGCGTCAACTTGCCGTAAAACGCGCTGACATCTGGAACGTCGAGCGCCGAGATCGTTCGGCTTTCGGCCGGGGTGGTCGATCCCTGGGAACGAGGGACTGAATACGCCTACCTTGGCTGAGTTGCTCGCCCATCCAGGAGCGCGCGGCACCGCACGGTGTGGGGATGGCCGGGCGCCAGCGTACTTTCGAAAATCCGCAGAGCTTCACCGAGAAGGCCCGACGATTCTGCGTGATCCTCTGGTGTGAGCAGGGAAGCAAGTGCCATGCCCGAAAGCGCGGTATCCGGATGTTGCGCGCCTGACAATTTTGTTTTGATCGAGTACGCTCTCCGGGCCAGCGCCACCCCCTGCAATCGATTCCCTTCCGAATATTCCACGAAGGCGAGATTATGAAGTGTGGCGGCGGTCTCATAGTGCTCGGGACCAAACACACGTTCATAAATCGCTAACGCCCGCTCGTAGATGGGGCGCGATTCCGCATAACGGCCGAGCCCGTCAAGCACTCCGGCATAGGCCACGGCGTCCGCCAGTGCCGTCGGATGCTCTTCCCCTAATAGCTCACGCCGCAGAAACCAGGCGCGCCGCGCGGGTTCCTCGGCACTCCCGAAGCAGCCCCGGGCATGATCGAGACCCGCCATATTGTGCAGGACCGTGGCGAACAACATAGTCCTGCCAGGAGTTTCAACCATGCGTTCCGTGAACGAAAGCGCGCCCGCATATGCCGCCGCCCCCCGATCGAACCAGCCCGCGTACTTGCACAGCACGCCCAGGTTGTTCCACGCCTCCGCTCCGAGCTCTGGCCGGTCCGGCATGGTTTTTGAAACCTCGATGGCCCGAACCAGAGGAGCTTCGGCTTCGCTATACGCTCCAAAGTGCCGCAAAGCCGTTCCGAGGAGGTTCAAGGCCCTGAAAAGGATGAGCCGTCCCGAGAGACTTTCCTTTCCAGGCAGGAAAGCGTCGACGATGTCGATCGCGCGCCGCGCGCAGGCCGCCGCTTTTTTGTAATCTGCTCGCTGTTCCGAGAGAGAGCCGAGCGCATAGTGAGAGTATGCGGTGCGCAGACGTCCCGGCCTCGGGTCGGAAAGGAGCCTTTTCCACTCCTCCTTAGGTGTCTCGCCGGGGTTTTCTGTTAAAGCCGCGGACGCTAATCGGGTAACGTCCACGTCTGGTTATGGTTCAATTTAACTCCATCCGTACCGGGGGACGGCACCGTCACGCCACCCGAAAGCTCAGCTAATTCTTCGGGCGTAAGTTCCCTCCTGTCGCCGCTTTGCTTTTTGATCTCCTCACTCGCTTCCTGTTCCGTCGTCCTCAGATCGCTCATAATCTCGTTTTTCCTTCCCGTCTGACAGTGACACCAGCCACCTTGAATGTTACATCGATTCGTACCCTATGCTTTTATATTCGGGTGTCGGGCCTGGCAGCCCGTGGTGGAACTCGCGTGGGACCGCGCAGGCAGGATTTGGTTCGAGAGCGAGGCGCGAGGAGGAAGTCGACGCGGGTCATCTACGACGACGAGCAACGAAGCTATCGGGCTAAATCCTGCCTGCCCTTCGGGTTGCGGCGGCGCCCGGCTCCAGCTTTGTCGCAGCTCCTGTCCAATGTCCCGCATTGCCTGCCTCGCTGCTTCGCGCTGGACTCCGGGCGGCGCTCGCAACGCGGCCCACGGGAGTTCCACCACGGGCTTATAGTGACCTCGCCAAAGCGGAAGAGTGGTACCGCCGCTCTCTTGGCCATGGTATTCATTGCTACGAGGCCTCAGGGAACCCGTTCGGCGCCGGGCAAATACGGTTTAACGTCGCGATCAGCCTCGCCTCCGACGGACGATTCTCCCAAGCCCTGGAATGGGCTCGCGCAGCCCTGCGCGACTACGAAACCAGTGAAAACGCCGACGACCCAATCATCCGAGCCACTAATCTCATCCGCCGGATCGAATCTGACTTTCAAAGACCCACCGCAGCAGTAAGCACATCCACTCCCACCGCGTTCATCAGCGCCAGCCCCAGCAGTCGCAACTGAACCGCGGGCTCCACATCGCGCATTCAGCGTCGCCAGCGTCTTCGCCAATGCCTGCTGGTCCTCGTCCGACAGGTTCTGCATCAGCGCAAGGCAAAACGGCGGCAGCGCCCGAAACGCTTTGTCGTAATCCAGCCCGTCCATGATCGGACCCACCGCGCTCGACCGCGCCGCCGCCCGCACCCGGTCCACCGCACGGTCCGCAGCGTGCAGGAAGATCTGCAGAAAGCTGCTTGGCCCCACCCCGATATCGCGATCGCCTGCGCGCACCGTGAACAGCGACGTCCGGAACAAAGCCATCGAGCTTATACCCGCGGCGAGAACCTGCTGCCACCGGGGTGTAAACCACGACGGGTTGCGGTGAATGATCATCAGCGCGAGGACTGAAGCCGCGGCGTTGATCGCAATGTAGAAGAGCGCTGGCACGGAACGCAGCGCCGCCGTGGGAGCGTCCTTGTAGCGCGAGATTAGTTCGCTCATTCCCACCAGTCCGCCGAGCAGCGCCACGGCGGCCCAGTCGATCCACATTGGAGTCACGGCGTTGGGATCACGGCGCTGGAATCACGCGGGCCGCGCCAGACTGGACGCCTCCGCTCCTTTATCCGTCAACTGCACCGCTTCCTCGAGCGTTGGCCCCTGGATCGTGACATAATCCGCATCCTTGAGGTTCTTCAGCGCATTGCGGAACCGCCCGGACTCCATGCCGCTGAGCTTCTCCAGGTCGGCCATCGCCATTGCCCGCTGGGGCTGCCGCGCGAGAACCTCCAGCAGTGTGATCGGGCTCACCGCCGGGGCGGCGGCCGATTCGCTCTTGTCCCGCTGCATGTATTCCAGATACGCGGTGAAGCTGCCCATATTTGGCTTGAAGTCTGACATCGCCTGCCTTAATTATAAGGGCTGCCACGCCGGTCTATCTGCGTTTCGGTCAGTATTCTGAGTTGTCGGAACTGCGGAGGGCTCATGGCGATGCTCAATCGACGATACAGGACGGCAGAAGAACAGTTTTCAGGCTGACAAATGGGGGCGGTTGGGCGGAATGCGTTCGACTGGCGTGAGGATTGCCAAATCGTCGAACCACTGCGCATTTGGCCTTCTGACCAATCGGAGTCTTGCACTCTTCACGGCAGGAAGGACGGCCGAGGGACCGAGCCTTTACGACTCAGGGCGGAACAGAAACTGTGGGACCGATGCTCGGTCACAATCGGCAAAAATAATTCTGACAAACTGCTATTTCCAATCCCCGCAGCTGCTAAGAGCCGATGCCGCGCCCGAGTTTTACCCCTGCTCAACCCCGATTCCCAACCACCTCATGCTACTTCTGAATCGGGTAAAAACTATGCTCTCCGAAAAACAACTCGCCGCCAACCGCGCCAACGCCCAGCTCTCGACCGGTCCCAAATCCGAGGACGGCAAACGAATCTCCAGGATGAACGCCCGGCGTCACGACCTGACCGGCCAGGTGACCTCAATGACCCCGGAAGATCGCATCGCCCACGACGCGTTCTCCGAAGCGTTAATTCAAGCGATGGCCCCCGAAGGAGCGATCGAGCTTCAGTTCGCCCAGCGCGTCGCCACCGACTCCTGGCGCCTCAACCGGTCGAGCGCCATCGAAGACAACATTTTCGCCCTCGGCTTCTCCGCCCACGCCGACCGCAACATCGATCATCCCGAAATCCAAGCCGCGTTCGCGGCCGCGCGGACCTTCACCGCCGAAGCCAAAAGCATCGAACTCCTGACTCTCTACGAGCAGCGCATCAACCGCGGCCTGCAGAGGAACCTCGCTCTGCTTCAGACCCTCCAGGCCACCCGCAAAGCCGAACGTCAGGCCGAAATGGATGCCGCCCTAAGGCTTCTCCAGCTCAGTGAAACGAGGCGCTCGCAGGAAGAACCGGCCAAAACCACAGGCGCAAGTCCGTCGTCCGGCGTTGCAAGCGGCGATTCAAGTGATTCGGGCGAAAATGGGTTCGTTTTTTCGAGTGACCAAATCCACGCCGTAATCGACCACGAGCACCGTCTCGATCCGGCCGAACACATCGATTCCGACCAGCCCAGGCACGGAAAACACGACGAATCCAAAGCCCAGGCCGCCTGAACCACCCACCAAAAATGAGAAAATAAAACAAAACCCACCCGAAATGTCTTCCCCTGGGGTACGTTGATGAGTTATATCGAGCTCCACGCGCGGTCGGCATTCAGCTTCCTGCGCGGAGCCTCGATCCCGGAAGAATACATTTCGATCGCGGCCTCGCAAAACGCCCCGGCCATGGCGCTCACCGACGTCGATGGCGTTTACGGCTCCCCGCGTTTCCACACCGCCGCGAAAAAGGTCGGCATCAAGGCCCACATCGGCGCCGAAATCACATGCTCAGGACGGAAGCCGCTACACCCTCCTGGTCGAATCCCGCCAGGGCTATCAGAATCTCTGCCGCCTCGTGACCCGCATGAAACTGCGCGCCGGCTCGAAGCAAAACCCCGCGGCCGCAACGCGTGAAGACTTTCAGGAATTCGCCGAAGGACTCCTCTGCCTCACCGGAGGCGACGAAGGCCCGCTCGCGCTCGATCTCAAAAACGACCCCGGCAACATCGAACGCCTGATCCAAATCTTCGGATCCCGCAACGTATACGTCGAACTCCAGCGCCATCACGATCGCGACGAAGAAGCGCGCAACCAGGCCGCCATCGAACTCGCCCGCGCTCTCCATCTCCCGCTCGTCGCCACCAACGGCGTTGCCCACGCCACCAGACCCCAGCGCGAAATCCTCGACGTCTTCACCTGCCTCCAGCACAAAACCACTCTCGCCGAAGCCGGCCGCCTGCTCGCGCGCAACTCCGAGCGCCATCTCAAAACCCCCGCCGAAATGGCGCAGCTCTTCGCCGACATCCCCGAAGCCATCGCCAACACCCAGGCCATCTCCGAACGCCTCGAACTTCACCCTCGCCGACCTCGGCTATCAGTTCCCCGAATACCCGCTTCCGCCCAACGAAACCGTCCCCTCCTTCCTCGCCAAACTCACTCACGAAGGCGCGCGCCGCCGCTATCAGCCCTATCACGACCGCGCCCGCCAACAGATCGAAAAGGAACTCGCGCTCATCGAAAAGCTCGGCCTCGGCGGCTACTTCCTCATCGTCTGGGACCTCGTCCGCTTCGCCCGCGAACAAGGCATCCTCTGCCAGGGACGCGGTTCCGCCGCCAACTGCGCCGTCTGCTACGCCCTCGGCATCACCGCCGTCGACCCCGTCGGCATGGACCTCCTCTTCGAGCGCTTCCTCTCCGAAGAGCGCGGCGAATGGCCCGACATCGATATCGATTTCCCCAGCGGCGATCAGCGCGAGCGCGTCATTCAATACGTCTACGAGCGCTACGGAAAACACGGCGCCGCCATGACCGCCAACGTCATCACGTATCGCGGACGCCTCGCCGCGCGCGAAGCGGGCAAAGTCCTCGGCTTCGATGTGACCACGCTCGACAAAGTTTCCTCCCTCGCCCCCATGTGGGGCTATCACGACAAAGAACACACAAAGGAAAAACAATTCCGCGAAGCCGGCCTCGACTTCAACAACCTGAAGGTCCGCAAATTTCTCGATATCGTCGTAGCCTTGCAGGACATGCCGCGCCATCTCGGCCAGCACTCCGGCGGCATGGTCATCTGCCAGGGACGTCTCGATCACGTCGTTCCGCTCGAACCCGCCTCCATGCCCGGCCGCGTCGTCGTGCAATGGGACAAGGAAGACTGCGCCGATCTCGGCATCGTCAAAGTCGATCTCCTCGGACTCGGCATGATGGCCGTTCTCGAGGATTGCCTCAAGCTGGTCCGCAATCACTGGCACGAAGAGATCGATCTCGGCCAGCTTCCCGCCAGACGATCCAGCCGTCTACAAGACGCTTCAGAAAGGCGACACCATCGGCATGTTCCAGGTGGAGAGCCGCGCCCAGATGGCGACGCTGCCGCGCATCAAGCCGGAGCATTTCTACGATCTCGTCGTCGAAGTCGCCATCATTCGCCCCGGCCCCATCATGGGCAACATGGTGCATCCATATCTCAATCGGCGGACGGGCAGGGAACCGGCCGAGCCGCTCCATCCCATGCTCGAACCCGTTCTGAAGCGCACGCTCGGTGTCCCGTTATTCCAGGAACAGCTCCTGCGGATGGCGATGATCGCCGCGAATTTCACCGGCGGAGAAGCCGAGGAACTGCGTCGCGCCATGGGCTTCAAACGATCGCAGCAGCGCATGCGTCGATATCGAAGCCCGCCTGCGTTCCGGCATGGAGCAAAACGGAATCACGGGCGAAACGCAGGACCGCATCGTGCAATCGATCACCTCCTTCGCGCTCTACGGATTTCCCGAATCGCACGCGGCCAGCTTCGCGCTGCTGGCCTATGCCAGCGCATACTTCAAATGCCACTACCTGGCCGCCTTCACCTGTGCGTTGCTGAACAACCAGCCCATGGGCTTCTACCATCCGGCTGTTCTGATCAAGGATGCCCAGCGCCACGGCCTGAGAGTCCTGCCCGGTAGACGTAAACCAATCCGAATGGGACTGCACGATCGAACTCCCTGCGCTTCGCCTGGGCCTGCGTTACATAAAGGGCTTACGCGCGGACGCGGCAAAGCGAATCGCCGCTGCGAAACCTTTCCCCGATGTCGATGATCTCGCGCAAAGAGTTCCCCAACTCCACAAAGACGAACTCGAAAAACTAGCCAGCGCCGGAGCTCTCGCCAACCTCAACACGGCCCATCGCCGCGACGCTCTATGGAAAGCCGGAAGAGCCGGCCGTCCCACAGGCCCGCTCCTCGAACACGTTCCGGAGAACGATCCAGCCGCGCCGCTTCACCAGATGACCATAGCCGAACGCCTGCACGCCGACTACAACGGCACCGGCCTGACGATCGGCCGTCATCCGATGCATTTCCTGCGCGAACAAATGAACGAACTCGGGCGTAACCACCGCCAAAGACCTGCCGAAAGTCCCCAACGGAGGTCTGGTCCGCGTAGCGGGTTCCGTGATCGTGCGCCAGCGCCCCGGCACCGCGAAAGGAATCATGTTCCTCAGCATGGAAGATGAAACCGGCATCGCCAATGTGGTCGTGATGCCGGATATGTTCGAAGAGCGCCGCCTCGTGCTCGTAACCGAACCTTACTTACTGGTTGAAGGAAAGGTGCAGAACGTAGACAACGTAATCCACGTTCTCGCGCGTCGCGTCGAGCGAATCGAGCCCATCACACCCGCGATGAGTTCGCATGACTTCAAATGACAAGTCGATCTCAAATCTCCCCGGTCTCCACGCGCCCGGCTCGCTTCATCTGCACAAACACGCGATACTTCCCCGGCGTCGGCAAACCATACGGGAACGAAACCACAGGCCCGGGCTTCGTCTCATGCATAGCCATCATCGCGGCAGGCGAAGCGACATTAACCGACGCCATCGGCACGGAACCGGTCGGATGAACATGCGCAAACACCGACCCATCTTCCTTGATGAACTCCGCATGTCCGCCCATCCCCATATACGGCTCCAGATCGTTCACCGGATTGCCATCCGGCCCCACAATCTCAAACGAAAACAGATTGATCTGCCTCGCGACAATCGGCTTCGTTTTGTCGTGCAGCCAAATCATGCTCGTATCCGGCGGCCGGCAGACTCGGACCGTCTGCATCGTCGCCCGAAACAGATTTCCCGGCAATATCTGGCAGCGAAACCTCGCCCACCGCGGTCTCGGCCAATCCGCTCTCATGCACGATGTCGCCGTAGATCCGATACGTTCCGTGGGGCAGCGAGGGAACCGAAGTCTCGAAATACCGGTCGCCGTCTGCTCCGGATGCAGATGAAAAACACGATCCATCTCCGGCCATCGCACCAGAAACAGATGCATCAGATGCCCATGGTCGGGAACCAGATCGTCGAGTTTTCGCAAAGGCAGCCAGCCCGGATCGGCCAGCTTCAGATTCATCTCGCCGCCATTGCTCACCATCGCCGAGATACTCAGAGGCTTGTAGATTCTCTGCTTCGCGTCGGCCGCCTCGCCGCCCCACCAGTTCCATCCGCCCCACAGCGCCGAGGCCAATTACGCACTGCCGCGACCACCGTAGCCGGTCTCCTTACCGCGTCTCCACCGCCGCCCGTACAATCGCCACCATCCCGACCGAAAGGAACACCATCATCCCGAACAAAAAGTAGCTGACGCCCTTGGCCATCGGCTTCATCTTCAAAGCCATCGCGGGAACCGGAACCGGCAACTCGCCCGGCGCCGCTCTTGCCCCGAACCCGGATGTGGACTTCCCACGAACCCGACCTCATCAGCCACAACGAGCCTTCGTAAAACTGAGGATCGGCTTTCGATCGCTGCGCCACATCGGCGATCGGCGGATGTGTGGCCGCGATCCCGGTCATTGGCGTAGGAGTGAGATCCACCTCATCCACACCGGCCGCGAGCACCCGCACTTCAATGCGCGCGACGCCGGGAATCACATCGGGCGGCCGGATCGCCACCAGCAAAGGATACGGCCCTGCTTTGCCTTGAAAGAAAACGTCCGGGCTGCCCACATGAGCGGCCGCCGCGGTGGCGAAGGCCGCGGCCAGCAACAGCGGCTTAACGCCGCACACGCTTCAGCCAGTCGCCCGCGCCCATTCCCAGCCACATCGAAACGACGGAGCAACCGAGCGCGATCAGCATTCCGATGCGGAACTCCGACGCCTGCTCCAGTGGCACGAAACGGTAGGTCGGCGCATATGCCCTGCGGGCTCTGGTTGTAGTCGAAATAGCTGCTTCCGAAAAATGCGTTGCGCGCCAGCCGGAGATTGCAGGAAATCGGCAAACGGCCACTCGACCGCGAACAGAACCGCCAGGAACAGCGCGCCCGCTACCAGCGCCTGCTGCCACCTGCCTCCAGGCCCGCCAGACGGGGCCAGACGAGATCGAGCGCAAACGCGGGAATCAGAACCAGCAGGGGGAATCCGATGGGGATGAACTGAGTCACCTCAGTGCAGCACCGGGCCCAGCTTCGGCTGCGCTGGGAAAAGCGGCAGAATCCAAAGCGCTCCCAAGACGAAATGCGGTATAGATCCCGGTCACGATCGTTGCGGCCCAGCGCAGCCCGGTGCTTCGCGAAGCGATCGCCAGAATCATCGGAGTCAGAATGCAGATCGATCGGTACGCAAGCGCCGCATGGAGGAAAACACGATGAGTGTATTCGAAAACCAGAATCAGCACTGCCACCAGGATCATGCCGAGGACATAGAGCGAACAGCCATTCGAGCAGACGGGCGCGCGTTCCGTTCCCGCGCGCCACGTTCATCCGCGCCACAATCAGCCAGTGCGCGCCGATTGCGACCGACACCATCCCGAGCGCCAGCACCACATGCGGCGGGCTGAGAATCTTCACATCGAGCCCGTAAGCGTTATGCCACCAGTCGTCGAACGGCGCCGAGGTAATCATGGCGAAGCCGCCCCAGGCGCAGAGGAACGCCCCCAAAGGTCCGCGGAAACCCAGTACGTTCACCGACGCCCCGCGCAGTTGCGATCTGGTGAACGTGGTCGACAGGATGAGGTAGCCGCACGTGATGCCCGCGATCACTCCGCACAGCTGGATCGCGAGATGCGGCGGCGTCCAGAACGTATCCCGGCCGATCGAGCGGTGCCACGAAATATCCCAATGCACCCCGATCATCGCCGAGGTTACGCCGGCAACGGAAAGCCAGATATACCAGGGGATCGAGGCCTGGCTTTCCATGCTGTGTTCCATCTTCCTTCAATATATGATGTGAATATGACTGTTCTCCGCGTGACTTTCGTGGGTTGCCTGGTGGGAGTCGCGGCGTTCGCCGCCGCACCGACCTTTAATAAGGAAGTGCTTCCCATCCTGCAGGCGAACTGCCAGCAATGCCATCGCCCCGGCGAGATCGCCCCGATGTCGCTGCTGACTTACACGGAAGCCCGCCCCTGGGCCAAGGCGATCAAAGCCGCGGTCGTCAGCCAGAAGATGCCGCCATGGTTTGCGGACCCCAACGTCGGCCATTTCGCCAATGACCGCAGGCTGAGTGACGCGCAGATTCAGACGCTCGTCGCGTGGGTCGATAACGGAGCTCCCGAAGGCGACGCGAAGGATCGTCCCGCGCCGCGGACATTCCAGGAAGGCTGGAATATCAAGCCCGACATGGTGATCGAAATGCCGAACGCGTTCCAGCTTCCGGCCACAGGCACCATCGACTATCAGTACATCCTGGTCAAGGGCAACATCAAGGAAGACATCTGGGTCCGGGAAGCCGAGATGCGGCCGTCAAACAATGCGGTCCTGCATCACGGCAAAGTATGGGTGCGGCCTCCCGGATCGCACTGGATGGAGGAGGCTGGTTCCCGGCGCCCTTATTCCGTCGGGATGGGCCGGAACACGCCGGATGAAGGCAACGACATCATCGGCAAATTCAATCCCGGTCTTGGCGCCCAGAGCTTCGATATAGACGGCTCGGCCAAGCTGATTCCGAAAGGCTCGGATTTCGTCTTCGAGCTGCATTACACCGCGATCGGCAAGCCCGCCACGGACATCTCGCGCGTTGGCCTGGTGCTGGCGAAGGAACCGCCGAAGATGCGTTATTACACTTCGCCAGGCACGCCCGCGGCAACCAATCTGTTCATCCCCGCCAACAACCCGAACGCTGAGGTTGTGTCGGAATCGACAGTCGGCGCCGAAATGAAACTCGTCTACATCCAGCCGCATGCCCATCTGCGCGGCAAGGATTTTGAGATCCGGCTGATCTATCCGACAGGCGAAAAAGAGACCGTGTTCAAAGGGAAGTTCGACTTCAACTGGCAGCTGGGATACGACCTCGCGAAGCCGATCGTTCTGCCCAAAGGCACCCGCATCGTTTCGATCGCCCACTACGACAATTCGGCGAACAATCCGTTCAATCCGGATCCGGCGAAAGACGTGCGTTGGGGTCCGCAGAACTGGGACGAAATGCAGTCCGTCTTTCTGGGCTTCATCTTCGACGTCAGGACCGATATCTGCTTCTGTGCTGAGTGCGTCGGGCCCGAGTCTGCTGCCGCGTCAGAAGACCGCCGGCCCGACTATTGCGGCGACGCTGGACCTGAAGTAGGTAAAGGTTTCTCGATCGGCATTTTTTTCAGCTTCAGCCGATACTCGGGGTACGTGGTTTCGGCGCCGCCGCGCGTGGGCTCGTAAGCCAATCCCCAGCGTCGCTGCAAACTCATGCAGAAACGGATTCGCGCCCGGCTGGTAGCTCGGGACCTCGCCCTTCGGTCTCACCACTTCGACGACCGGCTCGCAGGGCCACAACCACGCGGCCGATTCGCTGGTGTCGAAATCGAGGTCTTCGCTCTTGATCAACGGCTCGGTCATGTAGACCGGATCGGTCACGATACTCACGTGCGTCATGTAATTTCCATGCCGGATGAAGTGCTCGACCATGGTGGCTTTGTCGCTTTCGGGCAATCCGTTCCGCCGCAGCCAGCCGGTCTTGAGGTGAGTGGTGTAGACCGTGAGCACGTCGCCTTCCCACTTGCCGGTGGCGAAACCCATCCAGGTGTGAGGCGCGTTTTCGGAGGGGTGCGGGCGGCCATCCATCCAGATGGTGCGGGTCTGTTCATACGTGCTGATGTAGTTCCTGATCGCGATTACCTGCTGCGAATCGGGGTCCTTCTCTTCCCAGATTCGCAGCGCCATCGGGCCGCGATAGATGTACGTTGCGATGTGGACCCGGCACTGTTCTTCCGGCAACGTGATGCGGGACGGACTCCAGCTGTCGGCGCGCAACCGCGCCGCATCGTTGATCGGGAGCCCGAGGTAGTCGCCGAGTTCGGGACCGGGGCCGCGCTCAAGCTGGTCTTCATGCGTTCGCGCCGCCCATTCGCCGGACAGGTTGATCTGGGCAAACATCGCGGCCGCGCCCAGGATCGTCAGAAGGAACGCTTTGACCATCACTTTTTCACCGCCAGGCTCTTATAAACAGTCTCGACGAACTGATCCGCCGTGGCGCGGGTCACATCGTAGAGGCCGTCGTAATCCATCGTGGGCCGCGATGCCTTGATCTGCGCCAGGGTCTGGCCTTTCCTGATCGAGCCCCAAATGCGGTCGCGGATGATCGTCATCATGTCGCGGTATTCGATCACGTCCGCTTCATCGCAGATGCGGCCGTGACCCGGGATCACCATCGTCCCGCCTTCCTCGTGGTGGGCCGGAATCGTCAGATCGAGAATATGATTCAGGCCGTCGAGAACGCCCTGAATGCCGCCGCCATTCCCGAGATCGATCGGCGGATATCCCGTGGTCATGAAGATATCGCCGGTCGAAACCACATCGGAGCGGCGGAAATAAACCAGGCTGTCGCCATCTGTAATGGCCGCCGGCTGGTGCAGAATCTGCAGCGATTCGCCGTTGAAATAGAGCTCTTTCGGGTCGTCGAAAAAGGTGTCGGTGGGCCAGGCCAGAGACGGCCGGGCGGGCTTGCCGTTCGACAGATGCGCTCATGCGATCGAGGATCGCCTCGTTCCCGAGGATCTGAATGGATTGGAAGCGCTCTGCTCCCGGCGTGTTCACGATATTCACCACGGTGGAGGTTCCTCCCTCTTTGGAGAACGCTTCGTTGCCGCCGGTATGGTCGTTGTGAACCGAGGTATTGACGACATAGCGCAGGGGCTTTTTCGAGAGCTTCCGGATCTCCGCGATGACCTTGTCGCTCATGGGCGCGAGGCCCGTATCGACCACCAGAACGCCGTTCTCGCCCAGCTGAAGCGTGATATTTCCCCCGGCCCCGGCCAGCATGTAAACGTTGCCCTGCACCGGCAGAACTTCCAGCTGCGCAAAGGCCAGACCCGCGGCGCAGAGCAGAATGGCAACGATCTTCACGTGCGACAGCATATCATTCCCGGTCCGGAGTCCCGCTTTCCGGAATCATTTCCGGTCGGCGGGGCGTCCATTCAAGCAGTTTGAACGTCAACGCGCAGCTCAATCAAGTCAACCCATGGCTGATTGCCTTTTCGGTGATGCTGGCCACCTTCATGGAGGTGATCGACACTTCGATCGCCAGCGTGGCGCTGCCGCATATCGCCGGCAGTCTCTCCGCGACGACCGACGAAGCGACGTGGGTCCTGACGAGTTACCTGGTCGCGAATGCGGTGATCCTGCCCGCCAGCGGCTGGTTCGCGCTGCGTTTCGGCCGCAAGCGGTTTCTGATCACGTGCATCGTGATCTTCACCGTCTCCTCATTCGTCTGCGGCGCCGCGACCAGTCTGGGGATGATCCTGATCGCCCGGGCCGTGCAGGGCGCGGGCGGCGGAGCGCTGCAGCCTCTGTCGCAGGCCATTCTGCTGGAGAGTTTTCCGCCGGAACGGCGCGGCCTGGCCATGGCGGTGTTCGCTCTGGGAGTGGTTGTGGCGCCCGTGCTCGGCCCCACTCTTGGCGGCTGGCTGACCGATACCTATTCCTGGCGATGGGCGTTTTACATCAACATTCCCATCGGCGTGCTCGCGATCTACATGCTGTCGCGATTCGTGACCGATCCCCCTTATATCAAGGACGCCCATCCGGGGAAGATCGACGCCATAGGTCTCGGGCTGCTGGGGATCTCGCTGGCCAGCCTGCAGATCGTTCTCGATAAAGGCCAGGAAGCGGATTGGTTTGGCACAATCTGGATCCGCTGGATGACGGTCATCATGGTTGCCACGCTGATCGGATTTCTGGTCCGTGAGTTCAAAGCCGCGGCGCCGCTGGTGGATCTGAAGGTTTTCAAAGACCGGAATTTTGCGCTCGGATGCCTGTTGATCGGACTGTTTGGCGGCGTGATCTATGGAGTGGTTGCGTTGCTGCCGCTCTTCTATCAGACGCTGCTCGGGTACACGGCCCAGGCCGCGGGTTGGGCGGTGAGCCCGCGCGGGATCGGGGCCATCCTGATCATGCCCGTGATCGGCGCTCTCACCGGCCGCCTCGACAATCGCTGGCTGATCATCGCGGGGTTTGTCCTCTTCGGATGGACCAGCATCCGGATGGCCGAGCTGACGCTCGATATCGGGCCAAACTCCCTGCTGTGGCCGATCGTCATCAGCGGCATGGGAACGGGGATGGTTTTCGTGCCTCTCGCCACCATCTCGATGGGCACGCTGAGAAACGAGCAGATCGGGAATGCGAGCGGCCTGTTCAACCTGATGCGGAATGTGGGCGGCGGCATCGGGATCTCGCTCGTGAATACGCTGGTGGCGCGCCATGCGCAGATCCATCGGGCGGAACTGGTGCAGAATCTCGCGCCGCAGAATCCGGTATTCCAGCAGGCTTTCAATCAGAACCGGGGGCTCATGGCGCAGTTCTCGGGACCATTGCTTTCGGATCTGAAGGCTTATGGCCTGATTCAGGGAACGCTCGATCAGCAGTCCGCCGCCTTCTCCTACGTGGATGTGTTCCGTTACCTGGCGCTCGCCTGTTTCGTTTGCGCGATTATCGTGATTTTCATGAAGCGCGTGAAGACCCGAAAAGGCGCTCCCGCGATGGCGCATTGAGCCCCCCGGCGGCGGCAAAGTTGTATTCAGGATGTCAAAGATCGCTGTAGCCAAGCTCGCACCCCTTGCGGCGAGGAAGCAGGCTTGGCGGCGCGGAGTCTCCAGTTTCCGCGCCGCCTGGTAATCCGGTGTGCGGTGTGGGCGCAAACCGGATCTTGGCCACGTTATAGCAGACGCGTCCAGTGTATTATATGCAAGTGATTGATTCCATTCACTAAAATGGTTGTGACTGGAAATTCGGCGGTGGCTGGCAAGAACCCCGGTGTATAGTGATTTTCGCGAGGACTTGATGTTTCGTCGGATTGCGATTGTTCTGTTCGGCCTGATTGTCTGTGCAGGGCTCGCGTTTGAAGGCGCTGCTCAGCAGGCAGCATCTGCTTCTCCTCCTCCTTCTTCTCCTCCGCTGTTTTTTAAAGAGACGTGGAAGATTATGGGTCCAGCTCATGCGATCGCCCCGGGCGAGATCGTCGTCACCAACCCAAACCTCGAATTCAGGGCGTACGGGCCATCGGCGACGGCCTCGGACCCGGACAAGCGCATCTGGATATCGGGACCTCCCGGTCCCGTCAACATCTGGACCGGGATGTGTACAACGCCCTTTGCCGCAACCCTGCGCGACAAGGACAATTATGTGGACCTGAGCGGTCTGGCGAAGATCCGCTGGACTACACGAGCGTCCGGATTCCACGCGGTCCGGCCAGTCATTAAGCTGATGGACGGGACCTTCCTGGTGGGCGATCACGCGGAGTCATCCACGACGACCTTTCTTGAAAGCGAATTCGCGTTTGCCGGCCTGCGATGGATGAAGCTTGACATCGGTAGAATTGTGACTACCGGCCGCTACGGGCCAGTGGGCGAAGCTTCGAACTGGGTGGATGCGCCGGACCTCAGCAAAGTGGACGAGGTCGGCTTTGTGGATTTGATTCCCGGGAGCGGCCACGGCTCCGGAGGTTATGTGAATGTTGCGTCGTTTGAAGTGTACGGAAGGCCAGTGAAGCGGGGCGGAGGCGATAAATTATGACAAAGCGCATGAACTTGATTGCTCTTCTATTCAGCGTCCTTACGGTGGGTTCCGTTCCGATCGCCGCGCAATGGCCGGCGGTGACGGATCCAAACGTCCCGCGGGATTCCAAAGGCAAACTGCGTGGAGATGCGCCGACTCCACGAACAGCTGACGGGAAACCGGACTTTTCCGGGCTCTGGATGCACGCCGAGAGCGGGCCGCCGGGCGGTGGTCGTGGCCGTGGTGCGGCGCCAGCGGGGGCGAACCCAACTGGCGGCGCAACTGGCGGCGCAAATGGAAACCCAGGTGGCGGCGCCGGCCGGGGTGGCACTCAGGTTGATATCACGATCCCGCGGTTCCCCTTCGATCCGAATGGCCCGCCCGTGGCCACCTTTTTCGAGGCCGGCGGGAACATGGAGGGTGGGCTGCCTTACACCGCGTGGGCCAGGGACATCAGGAAGAAGCGACTGGATGATCTACAGGCCCGTGACAACCCCGACGCCAATTGTCTGCCCATGGGCTTTCTGCAGTTTCACCAGCAGCCGCAGCCGCGCAGGATCATGAACATTTCGAATCCGAAAATGCTGCTGATCGAGTACGAAGCGAATAACGGCCTGCGGCACATTTATCTGGATGGGCGGAAACTTCCGCCGCAGGGCGAGCCGACGCCGTGGTGGTACGGCTACTCGGTGGGCCATTGGGACGGGGATACGCTGATTGTCGAAACGAACAACCTGCGGGGCGCCGAAGACAGCAAGTTTGACGGCTGGCTTGACGTGAATGGCAGTCCGTATTCGGAGCAGGCAAAATTCACGGAGAAGATCCGCCGTCCGGCGTACGACCACCTGCAGATCGACACGACGGTTGAAGATCCCAAGGCGTATACGAAGGCGTGGACTGTGCGAATCGATCAGCGCCTGATCGTCGATCAGGACCTCATTGAATTCGAATGCAATGAGAACCAGAAATTCAGGGATCACGTCAAGTAATCCGGGGTCCCCGGGCTCCTCCGCCGTCAACCAGTGCCGCACGCAGCGATCAGTTCAGCGATTCGCCGTCTGGCAGGTCAGCCCGGGCTTCCTCAAAGAATTCGCGAAGAGTCTTTCGCACAAGGGGCAGATGCGCGGTAACGGTTCGTGAACCACCTGGTTTCGCAGCCCGGCCATCCTGCGGAACGGGAACTGGCTGAAACGCGAGCAGGTTTCGTCGGTCAGCCGCGCTTGTCCTGTGTCCTGGCGTCCCGGAGGAAACCTTCGCGGGGGAAATTCAGGATATCGAGCAGGTACGCTGACTGCCTATCCGACATATACCTCACGCGCCGATTCGAGAATCGAACGCCGCCGAATGCGGTTATCGCTTTGCTCGACCGAGCGCCGGGTCAGCAAATCCACCGGACACCCGAGGATGTGCTCCAGTTCCCCCTGCATGGCGAAGAACTCCAGTCCCGGTCTGACGCCCGGTTGGAACGTTACCATCAGATCGAGATCGCTGCCCGCCCGCGTTTGGCCTGTCGCCGCGGACCGGAAGACCTCAACCCGGGCGATGCCGTGGCGGAGGCAGAAGTCCGGCAATATGCGAGCCAGATCATTCAGGGACGGGGGAGCAGCTACGGTCGTCATGCTTATGCCTTCGGGATACCGTCCAATAAAGGCTCCGTCCGTGCGGTTGCCATGAAACCCCAGGGTTGGCAGGCTTCGCCACCGCCTGGCGGATTCGCGGAAGAAACCGGTGTCGAGAAAAGTCTCGACACGGCACGCTGAGAGCGTACGCCACATCGGCCTAAAAAAGGCGGTAAGATCGAAAGGTCTTTGCGTTTGTTACCAAGGAGGAAAACGTGAAACTGGTCGGCCGGTTATCGCTTGCGCTGCTGTTGTGGACCATCGGTCTGTTGGCGGAGAACGTCTCGCCCACTCCCCTCGCGGTGCTGAACAGCGCCAGCGAGACTGTCGTGGGAAATCCCGGCTCCGGAATCGCCCTGGGATCGATCTTCGTCCTCTACGGAACCAATATGGG
The DNA here is from genome assembly GCA_963764845.1 of Terriglobia bacterium. GTDB lineage: Bacteria > Acidobacteriota > Terriglobia > Bryobacterales > Bryobacteraceae > BOG-234. The sequence goes on from CAVXUE010000006.1 coordinate 1,693,567, forward strand.
CCCGGCGAGCATTGCGGTGCAAACGACGATTCCTTATCAGACGACATTGGGAGGCACTTCGATTACGGTCACTGTAAACGGCACGGCCGTCCAGGTGTTTATGTATTACGCGCTGGCGGGCCAGTGCTCGGGAATCCTTCCGTCAACCACGCCGGTCGGAGCGGGGACGCTGACGGTGACTTACAACGGAGTCACGGGACCGCCATTGGCGATCACGGTAGTTCCGTCCAACATCGGTGTTTTTACGGTTCCGCAAACGGGCACGGGACCGGCCATCGCGACACACGTCAACAACACGCTGATTACGGCTACCAACGCGGCGCTGACCGGCGAAGAGATTCAGCTTTGGGCTACCGGGCTCGGCGGTCTTCCCGCCGGGGTCCTCGATTCGGGAACGCCCGGGGCGGTCCAATTCTCAACGGCAAGTCTCGTGGTTTATGTCGGCGGAATGCAGTTGCCGGCCGTCAACGTCAAGTACTTTCGGACGAAATCCATCCGATGCGGGTCTGGACCAGATCAACATTATTCTTCCCCAGGGCATCACCGGCTGTTTTGTTTCCCTTGTGTTTCAAACAGGCAGCGGGAGCAACGCCATCGTGAGCAATACCACTACGCTCGCGATCACGGCTTCGGGCAGCGCGTGTTCGGATCTCAATGGAGTTCCGATCTCCGCAAGCCCCAGCGGTTCCACAAGCGTTGGGAATATCATCATGGAGCAGGATACGGTGACGGCGTTGGGGACATCCGTGGTAAACGATGCCGTGGTCGCGAGCTTCGCAAAATACACACAGTCAACACCAACAACGGCGTCGGTGCTGATTCCGGGCGGCGAACCTTCGATCGGCAGTTGCATCATTTCGATTTCCAACAGCCTTGTTACCGGCTCGTCTTCCACCACGGTCACGGGTCTCGATGCCGGCGCGCAAATCGCCGTTACCCCGCCGTCGGGGCCTGTTGTCAATCTGCTCCCGGTCACCGGAGATAAGGGCCTGTATCAGGCAAGCTATACATCGATCCCCTCGGGCGCCTATAAATTTGCCGGCACCGGCGGGGCCGACGTGGGGGCATTCTCGGCTACCGTGAACGTGCCCGCGAACCTGGTTTGGACCAATGAAACCGCGATCACAGCCAACCCAATCAACCGCGGTATGCCTTTGACGCTCACGTGGACCGGAGGCGACCCCAACAGCTACGCCTACATTGAGGGATACTCGATCAACCCCAACCCGGCCAACGCCGCCGCGACGCTGGGCGCGGTTTTCGTTTGCATCGCGCCCATCGGGCCGGGCACGTTCACCGTACCGCCCGCCGTCCTGCTGTCGTTGCCGGCCAGCGCGGCGAAAGGGAATGAGGGCATCCTGTTTTTGGGGTCGAGTTCGACCCCGACCTCCTTTTCCGCTCCCGGGCTGAACGTGGGCTACGCTGTTTCCGAGACTTTCTACGGCGCCGCCGCGACGTATCAGTAATATCCGGACATTATCAGCCCTCCTGGCATTCTGGCCGGAGGCGGTGAAGGCTCGCGCGGCGTACACATCCTGACGCTGGGAACAAGGGCAATCGAGACCGAAGACATCGAGGCGCGCATCTCGGAGTTGGAACAGGCCCTGGAGTTGTCGAAGCAGGGCGATGAAGGCGCTCGCCCGCAGGGTCAGGAGACTTGAGGCGGGCCGGCTCGATGCGACCGGGCAGCGATATAGACGATCGTGAAATTCCGGCTGGCGACGTAAAGGCTCCTCCTGTCGCGGCGAAGCTGGAGCCCGCTCTCAATCGTGACTCGGGCAGAAAATCGTAGGGTTGCCACTCCGAGCGGACCAACCGACCCTCGCCTCCCTGGATCGCCCGCCAGGCTGCGGGCGATATATCGAGCCCGCACGCCATTGCCGTGGATTCAAGAGGCACCCTCTACATGGTCGGAACGTTGAAGGACCATCCCGTCCCTGATCATCGACCGGGCCACCAAAACTTTGGCGCTTGTCGGTGCGGTCATCGACACCTTGAAAATCCGCCTGACGAGCGGTCTGCTTGCCTGACTCGTGGGATTCGAAACTCTGTAGCACTGAGAGTACACGAATGGCCGCAGTTCAGGGCGCGACAGGAGGGCCCGGGAAGACCACCGAGGGCACGGATTGAAACTGGGAGGTCCCCAGAACGTTCCCGCTCAACGTATCCATGACCACAATGCCTCCCGCAACGGCGCCGAAGCCCGCATAGGTCACGATGAACGTCGCGCCATCCTGGGACATCTGGAAAGTCACGGGATTAGTGCCAACAGGCAGGCTATAGGTGAACGAATTGGTGATTTGGCGCGTGGTGAGGTCGAAGACCTGAATTTCCCCACCCCCGGGTGCATTGTTAGCGGTAAGAAAGGGCGTATTCCAAAAGAGCCGCGTCCCGTCCGGATGGCTGAACACCGGGCCGTAGCCATTGAAATAAAAAAAATTCCCCGGCGTATAGAGCTGCGCGGAGAGATCGGCCGTGCCGCTCAGGACATCGTAGTAAGTAATGTTTCCATTGCCGGCACCGCTGAGAAGATACGCGGTAAGCCCGTCCGGGGCCATTACCAGTACGGCGGGAGCGACTTTCTGCGGCAGCGTGGACGTGAGAGTCCGGGTGGCTGCGTCAAAGACCAGCAGGGCGCCGTTATTGCCCGCCGAATCCGGCGTGATGTAGGGAACCGCATAGAAGAAGGTCGCGCCGTCGCTGGTGAACCCGGTGGTTTGGTTCGATGGAACGGTATTGACGTTGTTTAGCGACGGGACCGGAATGGTGGCGGTCACTGTTCCCGTGGCGAGGTCGGCAATGGAGATTCCCGCCGGGTAGGACACTGTCCAGACTTCACTGGCGGGGCCTGTGGCGCCGGGCCGGATGGCAAAGTTGGTCACGTCATGGGGGAGGGCCACGGGACTCCCGGCCGTGAGAGTCGTTAAGTTGACGTCCACAAGGCCGGCTCCGGCCTCGTCCACGAAGATCACTTGAGGGGAGGGCGGCGCCACCGGTTGTACTGTTGTCAAATCCGGATTAGCTGATGCCACCGATGGTGGTCGAAACGAGGGGCTGTACCTTGCCTCGCCGCCAGCGTAGTAGCTGACGAAAGGAACTACCACAGGGTACTCTGCGTGGTAGGGAAAGGTCGTGAGCCCCGTTGTGGCGTTGACGAGGAAAGGACTGAAGTGAAGAGGGGTGAGAAATGTGGCGTTGATGAGGAAAGGACCAATGTCAATCTCGGTGTTTAGGCTGGGGTCGTCAAACAACTCGATGATCAGTCCATACAAACCGGGTTCTGCAGTGGTGTGCGCGTGCAGTTCACTTTGCGCGAACAGCGAACTTGAGGCGATCAGGAATACAGAGAGAAGTTTCACTGCAGCACCACCGATTGAGACAGCCAACTCGAGTTGAGTAGAATTCCATTCGCAGCGAGGCCATTTGTGAATGAGGCCGCGTGATTCAGTCCCAGCGTCCCGACGAACAGGTTCGCGTAAGATCCGTCAATGATTTGATAACTCGACGGCAGGTTCGCCAGGGTATCCGGGGGAATAGTGAAAGCGCTGGCGCCAGGTGCAGCAAGGCACTCTACTTCCACCGTGGAGTTGATGGCCGCGGCGTAGGAATAAAGCACAATTCCCGTGGGCGCGGCAGTGTCCCCGGGCGTGAACGTGAGAGCGAGCGGAGCGCCGCGCTGGACAACGACGATTCCATTGGGGCTGCTCCAGGCAGGTGGAGGCTCGGCGTTGATCGGCACCGCCGCCTGGTTGGCGCCGCCGGGATCGATGGTGAAACTCGCCCCGGCGCTCAACAGGTTCAAACCGAAAGGAGTGGTGTCGACGGTCCCGCCCACGGCGCTCGCGTAGAACGGCTCCGCTGTGGGCAAGCTCAGCGACTGGGTGCCGTTGTTGTAGGTCTGCGTGGGCTGCGGACTGAGGCTGGCGCTGACGGGCAGTGCTCCGGGGAGAGTGAGGGCAATAGAGGAGTCGCCCGAAGTCTGCTGAACCAGACACGAGCCGGGCGGCGGATAAGACAGATAAGGGTCGAAGTTGTAAGGCGAATCGGGGCGCGTGTAGAACCGCGAGTAGACGTAGTCGAGAGCCTCGGTAACAGGGGTCGCTGTATTGATGTTTTCGACGTCGTTCACCTGCTCCACGTGGATGAACGCCTGAGTGCCGGGAGTGCGCACCAGCGTCGAAAGCGGGTTGCCCGGATCGTTGCACGAAGCCGCGCCGGGAGCCGCGATGGCCATGGTGGTGGTATTCGAAACCACGCCGCCGGCGTTAATCGTCACCGGCACCCAACAGCCGAACGGCGCATTCGCGGGAACGCTGACGTTCACCTGATCGATCCCGGAACAACAGGGAGTGCGTCCCGCATACTGGACCGCGGCGGGCTGGCCGCCGATCATTACCGTCACCGGCGTGGCGATGTTGACGACGGTCGGGGCCACGTTATCGGGAAACGTGACCGGGCCGAGTCCGGTGCCCCAGATGATGAGGACCTGGCCGGGGTTGGCCGGAATCACGAGCGAATTGTTCGGTTGATTGGGCCCGGATATGAAGTTCTGGATTACGCCGGGTCCATAGCCGCCGCTGGAGACGGCGAAGACGCCGGGCGCGGAGTTGGCGATCTGGATCGTGACCGCGTTGCTCTTGACGCCCTGGTAAGTCAGACGCAAACTCGCGAGGCCCGCCGTCACTGAAGACGGCATCAGGGCATTGATCTGTCCCGCCGAGATGAAGAGCGGGTACACCTGGGTGACCGCGCCACTCTGCGTCACGCTGATCGAAACTCCGCCTAACGTTGTACCGAGAGGGAACCCGGACACCTGCTGGCTGGCGGACGGGCCGAGTTTCTCGCCAAAGACAGCGAATACGCTACCTCGGGCGATGGGAGCGTTGGGCAAGCCGGCGGGCGCATAGGAAGCCGCGTTCACGGCACCCCGGTTATACAGGATCGGCTGCTGGGCGAACAGCGCGCCAGCCGCAACGACAAAGAAAAGCACGACGACGCGCATGGGACTCAGTTTAGCTGCCGCCAGATCCTGCATGCAAGCGCCTGGCCTCTGAGCCGTTGTAGCTCCTCCGCGGGTCACGGTAGCTGGCCGTTTGTGGATGTCGTGACGGAACCGGCGCGTGGCTTCCTAACGTGGTCGACCGGCAAACTGAGACGCCTCGCGGAGGGCGTGCCATGGATCAGACAGTGCTGCGGCGTCAGCGTTTACCAACCCGGATAGCCAACTCCAAGCCTGGGAAACCTGCCGATATATTGTGATATCGTTCCGCTGCCACTGATGGTTAGGTGTGGCTGAATCGCCCGCCCGCGCAGGGCTGGCCGCGCCCTGGTGGATTGTGGTCCGCGGGGTTTCATGAGAGAGTTAACGTCTGGGCAGCAGCGTAGTCACGGGAGGAGTTGGAATGAAGAGCTTCAGCATTGGCAATTTGTCCCGGGCCAATGGGTTCTGGTTCATACTTCCCGTCTTCGTCGCGCTCCTGGCCGCAGCCGCCGATGACGAGCCTCCCTGGAGGTCGAAGCAGATCCCCGAATGGAGCGTGGAGGACGCGAACCAGGTGCTGTTCGAGTCGCCCTGGGCGATAACGTTCACACCGATCCTGACTGCGCCGGAGGACAGCGGCCGAAGACCAGGCGGCATTGGCCGCGAGTTGGGCGGAGTCGGACGGGAAGCAGTCGTCCTGGCACTCCCGGGCCTCGCGGGTCGACGAGCGTTGGGCGGCACTTCTCAAGCGGGAGAATCTCCAGCCGCGCAAGCGACCGGCAGTTCGCCGGGTGAGCCGCCGAAACTCACGCTTCGCTGGGAGAGCGCGATGCCGGTACGGACGGCTGAGCTGAAGGCCCACGATAACAATGCGCCCGATGTCGATCAGGGCCACTACGCAATTGCGGTCTATGGTATTCCCGACCGCATGATCGAAGGCGACTTACAGAAGCTCGGGGATCAACTGAGGAATGAAGCATCCCTCAAACGCGACGGAAAAAACGACTTAAAACCTTCCAGTGTGAAAGTCTTCGAAATGGCTGCCGGACGAGTGGTCCTCTACTCATTTCCGATGTCGAACGAGATCACGCGCGCGGACCATCGTGTGGAGTTCACCGCGAAAATCGGACGCCTGGATTTGGATCAATCATTTTTGGTGGATAACATGGTTTGGCAAGGCAAACTTGAACTCTGATCCGAAGTTCCGCAGCACAGGTCACCTGTCGCATTCGTGCATGTGAGATCAGGGCAAGGCCGGATAGGCGTACTGAAAGATCGCAGCCAGCGCCGGATTCCAGGGGGCGCTGCCGTCCATACTCCCGCTAGCGCAGAAGAACGCCGTCATTACGTGGACGTGAGTCCTGATACCGCGCCGATTCCGAGCAGAAGGCCGTCACCAACTCCATCCGTAGCCGATGCTTGAGGTCGTGAACCACGGAACCGTCGCGACTTTTCCGTAGCTCTCCTGAACCCACATGGAACTGTGCCGATTCAAACGGACGATCGCTCCAAGCGACACGCTGCTGTCCAGACGATTTTGCAGGCCGCCATTGCCGGTGTAGCTTGTGATTCCCGTCTGAATCCACGTGTAGCCCGTCAAACGTTTCGTCGCGGGGAGCGGGAAGTTTTTCATGACCCCGACCGATTCCGTGTGTTCACCGAAGGCGGTGTGCAGGAAACCGTGGGTTCCGCTGTTCTCGTACATGTAGCCAAACGTGAGTTCGTCACCGAAGAGGTCTTTCTTAAGGAAGTCGAACATGTGACCGATGCCGATACTGTAATTCGCTCTTGGGAGCAGTCCGGGACGGTCAACATCGGACCCTGCCATCACGAACAAATCGTTGGTGGCGCCGGAAGGACCGCCCATGGCCATGCCGGGCATTCCCTGCATTCCGGCCATCCCGGCAGGCGGCGTGGTGGTTTCCTGCGCGTACACGGCAGCGGGCGCCGTGAACAGAACCATCGCCAGGGCGAGCATTGCAGGCGTCGAACTATCGGGTTTCTTCATTTCAGTCTCCTGTCTTTTCCTGATTGGCAGTAACAGCGGTCACACGCGGACACGGCTAGCGAGTACTTGCCGATGAGCACGAGATTCGGCGCAAACGCACACGCCGGGCGGAGGTCTAGATCAGAAGGGGCAGGCGGGGAGCTATGACTTCGATGCGCGGAGGCGGATGTCGCGCGGGATCAGAGACGCTCCGGATCGAAGAACGGGGAGGCAGAACAGGAACGCATACCGCTGCGATGACGATCAGCGGAGCCGAATGCCCGGTGAATTTCAACGGCACAAACTGATCTCGCACCGGGACGGAATTCCTGCAGCACGCGTCGGAGTTCCTGGTGGGAGCGCATTTCCCCTTCAAACAGCAATCCGCCTCGTCGCCGCGCGATGCGCCGACCGCGAAGCATTCAAACGGCCTGAGAAGCAGGAGCACCACCATCAGGCTGACCGCGATGTGGAGTGCTCGTCGCATTCAGCTCAGAGTAGCACCGGATGCTCCCCGGCTTTGATCGGGCGTCCCCTCCGCCGACGCAGTCGGGCTGGCCTTGCGGCCCTCGCGGGCACGCTGTGGCCTCACGCGCAATCCATTCAAAATGGGCAGCGGTACGCTCCGCGCAGCGCGAGTGCCTCCCAGGATTTGTACGATAACGTACTTTTTAAAAGGAGGCAGACTGACCCAGCCTGCGATAAGATCGAAGATTCGCGCACCAAGTCACTGGAGAGAACATGAAGCTTACTTATAAGTTATCCATCGCACTACTTTTGTCAGCGGCGGCTTTGTTCGCTGCCGCGCCCGCGCCCAACGCGGTTCAGAATTCCGCCAGTGAGACCGTTGTCGGAAACGCCAACTACGGAATCGCCCAGGGATCGATCATGGTGATTTACGGGAGCAATATGGGTCCGGCGAGCCTGGTGCAGGCGACGCAGCTGCCTTATACGACGAGCCTCGGCGGAACTTCGGTTTCCGTTACGGTAAACAGCACCACCACCAACGCATTGATGATCTATACGGTGGCCTCGCAGCTGGCAGCCATCCTTCCCTCCAACACCCCGGTTGGCACCGGTACGCTGACGGTGACTTATAACAGCGTGCAGGGATCGTCGACGCCGATCACGGTGGTGGCATCCCAACCCGGCGTCTTCACGGTGAATCAAACGGGCACGGGCCCGGGGATCGCGACACACGTAAGCAACCAGCTGATTACGGCCACGAACGCCGCCGGTACCGGCGAGGAGATCCAGATTTACGCGACGGGCCTCGGTCCTGTCCCGGTCGCGGACGACGCGAACTCCCCGGGAGGCGTTCAATTCTCAACCGCGAATCTTCTGGTCTACGTAGGCGGCACACAACTACAGGCAAGCGCCATCAAATATTACGGGAGAAATCCGTCCGATCCCGGTCTCGATCAGATCAATATCATCCTTCCCCCGAATGTTACCGGATGCACGGTGTCGCTTGTCTTCCAGAACGGCAGCGGGAATTCAGCCGTTGTGAGCAATACAACCACGCTCTCGATCGCCAGTACGTCGGGCGGCACCTGTTCCGATCCCAACGGGGTTTCGCTCTCAGGCCTGTCCGGGGCGATCAACAGCGGCAGCGTAAGTGTTGGATCCATCTCCCTGCAGCAATCGTCGTATTCGTTCTCGGAAAACTTTCTGAGACCCAGGGCCCTTACAAACGAGACGAGCGCCAGCGGGTATGCGAGCTTTCAAAAATACACGTCGACGCAGTTTGAATCGTCGGGCACGTCGTATATCGTTTCGATCGGCAGCTGCATCATCGCGATTACGAACAGCAACATCACCACATCGCCCATTACCGCGGTCGGACTCGATGCGGGGCCACAGATCGCCGTACTGCCTCCGACGGGGAGCACGGTGGATCTGGTCACGAACACGGCGGTCGGAAAGGGTTATTACTCCAGCCCCTTCAGCGGCGCGGGAGCATTCACGCAGATATCCCCCGGCACCTATCAGTTCACTGGCACGGGCGGGGCCGATGTAGGCGCATTCACGGTGATGCTGAAGGTGCCTGTCAATCTGACGTGGACCAATGAAGCGGCGGTCACGGGCTCCCCCATCGTTCGAAGCTCGGGATTGACGCTGACCTGGAGCGGCGGCGATCCCAGCAGCTATGTTTATATCCTGGGGGCTTCCGCCAACCCGACCGCCTCCGGCGGTCAGCTGGGCGCGAGTTTCTACTGCATCGCGCCGATCGCGCCGGGATCGTTCACGATTCCGCCGCCGGTTCTGCTGTCCTTGCCCGCAACCAGCTCGCAGGAAGGGGCGCTCGGCCTCCTGCTGCTGGGCACGCAGTCGAGCCCGGTGGCTTTCACCGCGCCCGCCGGCACGGCTGCCGGCGCCACCGCGCTGAATCTGGGTTTTGCGAGTTCCGAATCGACCACCGGAAGCCAGGTTACCTGGCAGTAGAAGATCACGACGCTACGATGCGGGGCCGCGCGCGCTGACGCTTGCAGTTGTTGCCGCGGCCCCGGCAGTGTTGATCGCGATTTGCTCGGGCGCTCATATTGCTTCGCGGCTCAGAGATCCCTGTGTGCAATGGAGCGGAGCGGGGCTTTACCAGCGCCGCCGTGCGCGCAGCGCATCGAGGGGACGGTTCACAGGCGCGCCGAGGTCGCTGAGCAATGGCCGGCCGCTGGCGATGATTTCGTAGCCCTGGGCCTTGGTCATTCCCTCAGTTTGCGCGTTGCCGCCCGGCCCGCTCAATACAAAAAAAGATTGCGGCCAGCGTTGATGCGCTCGTCATCTCGTATTTGCTCCCGTCTTTTCAGGTGTCTTGTACTGAACCTGTGAGTGCGCAGCGATTTTCTCCTGAAGCGCTGCGCGGAACCACGCAAGGTCTGAGCCATTCAAGCGGGTGAGGCCAATCCCGTGCGCCTTTTCTGGAAACGAAACTCTCTCGCCGTCCACTTTGGCCTTCCCGATCCAGCCGCCGGCGGGTAATATCGCACATAGTTGATCACGTTCGGGGAGGCGCCCCGGTCGCGACGCAGGAAGAATATGTATCGCTCTCCCACGGCCATCATTCGATCCATGGAGAATACCTGTTCCAGTTCCCCCATCTTGCCGCCGGGTTGGGATACGGCGATAGTGTCTCCGGTCGTGGCGCCTGACAGTACCTCCATGACGGCGACGAGCGAATCAGTCTGTATCCAGGACGCGGCGTTAAGCCTTACGGAAGGGAGCACCGAGATCACGCGCCCGTCGACGACCAGGTCAGACTCCCTTAACAGGTCCTCGATTGTTCCAGGCACGGTAGCGAAGTCGATGTTCAGGTCGCCCCGGCCGTGCTGGGGGGCCCGTCGCCAGGCCGATGAGACGTCTGCTGGGCGACAGCGAAGGTTGCGTAGAGGCATAAGATTGAAAGGCGTGCGTTTCTCATACATTCACCTCGGTTCCGGCGCATTAACAAGCTTAATTGCACGAAGCCCCCTCCAACAATAGGGTGTTCCTATGCCGTAAGAACGCAGGCGAAACCGCCTGCGTTCTTACGGCAAAACCAATAACCTACAGACCATGGTGGGGCAGGCATTCAGCCCGCCTGCTAAAGGAGATGTCCTTAGGCAGAGCGTGCGAGCTTTGCGGCATTGACGACCTGGCCGATGTGGCGCTGGCCGTGTTCGGCGATGTGGATCGCCACGCTGATGGCCGTGGTCTGAAGGCGCTTGCGTCCGATTTCGCGGACGTCGCCGAAGTTTTCCGGGGGCAGAGCGCGGACCAACTGTTCGTACTTCGCGAGCGCCTGACGCACCTGCGCGATCAGTTCCTCGGCTGAGTCCGTTCCCTGGCCTTCCGCCTTCATCGCGGCGATCTGATCGGCCGTGAGCTGATTGCCTTCGAGGTAAGTCGAGAGCCGCTCCGTGCTTCCGGCGAGATGCTTGGCGTGGAATCCGGCGGAGGTCATTCCGTTCGGTTTGGCCCAGAGTTGCTCGGTGGTCAGGGGAGCGATGGCCCGCTCGAGATCCTCGCGGATGTGTTCGCTGGCGCGGAGGAGATGTCCCACGACCGGGTCGATTCCGGGAACGATCCCACGCATCCATGGCTCTGGGAGAGACTCAGGCATCTCCTCATGTTAGGACAGCACGAATCGTCAATTTGCAACGCCTCGTTCATCGGGTTGTAAGGGAGTTGAGTCCAACATGAGGCATGGCATTCGAATCGTTCCCGTCCCACCGTCTGCCAGCGCCGCTGGCTAACGCCGTGAATCATTTCCTGCAGATCGATCGATTGGAAGCATTGTACGCGCGGGCCAGCGCGGAACAGGGGTTCGTGCGGCGGCTTCTGGACGATCTTGAGGTGAGGGTCAACGTTACGCCGTCCGACAGGGAGAAGATTCCGGCGACCGGCGCGGTGCTGGCGCTTTCGAATCACCCGTTCGGCATTCTGGACGGCGTGATGCTGGCCGATCTGCTGACGCGGGCGCGGCCCGACGTGCGGATCCTGACGAACCAGTTGCTGGGCGAACTGCCTGAGCTCACGCCGCTCTGCTTCTTCATCGATCCGTTCGACCGGCCCGAGAGCCGCGTGTCGAACGGCCGCGCTCTGAGGCAGGCGATTTCGCACCTGCGCGCGGGAGGTCTGCTGCTGGTGTTTCCGGCGGGCGAGGTTTCGCACTTCGATCTGAAGAAGCGCACAATCTGCGATCCGGAATGGAATCGGACGGCGGCGCGACTGATCCGCATCACGCGGGCGAAGTCCTTGCCGATTCTGATCGGAGGGGCGAACGGCATTCCGTTCCAGATGCTGGGCATGGTGCATCCGCGGCTGCGCACTGCCGCGCTGCCGGCCGAGATGCTGAACAAGCGCGGGAAATCGGTTGAGATTCGCATCGGGGGGACGATCGACCCGGCGCGCATCGAGGCGATTCCAGATGACGCGGAGGCGACGAAGTATCTTCGTCTGCGGGTGGAGTTGCTGGCGCGGCGTGGTTTGAAGGTGGCGGGGCCAGCGAGTGCGGAAGCGCTTCCGGTGGCCGAGGCGATTCCGGCGGAGCGGCTGGCGAATGAGATCGCGTCGCTGCCCGCGGAGTGTCTGCTTGCCGAGGCGCGCGAGTTCGCGGTTTACCTGGCCGACGCGGAATGTATTCCGCTGGTGCTGGAAGAGATCGGGCGGTTGCGTGAAGTCACGTTCCGCGCAGCGGGGGAAGGCACGGGCGAGCCGGTTGATCTGGACCGGTTCGATACGCGTTACCGGCATTTGTTCCTGTGGAATAAAGATAAGCACGAACTCGTGGGTGCGTACCGCCTGGGCGACGTTTCGGCGCTGGTGGCGCGGTATGGGTTGAAGGGGCTTTATACGGAATCGCTGTTCCGGTTCAATGCGCGTTTCGTGCGGCAGCTGGGCCCTGCGCTCGAGCTGGGCCGTTCTTTCATACGGGAGGAATATCAGCGCCAGTATGCGCCGCTGCTGCTGCTGTGGAAAGGCATCGGGGCGTGGGTCGCGCGGCATCCGCGGTATTCGATGCTGATCGGCGCGGTGAGCGTGAGCAATCAGTATTCGCCGGCTTCGAGAGAGTTGATCGCGCGGTATTTCGAGAACCTGGCCGCAAGCGAAGAATGGCGTGGAGCGGTGAAGGCGCGGCGGCCTTTGCGCGGGAACCTGGTGCAGAAATGGGAGACGGAGGCGCTGTGTTCGGTGGCGCCGGATGTGGAGGATCTGTCGGCTCCGATCGCGGATCTGGAGCCCGATGGCAAGGGCATTCCGATTCTGGTGAAGCAGTATGTGAAGCTGGGCGGGAAGCTGCTGGCGTTCAGCGTGGATCCTCAGTTCGGGAATACGCTGGATGGTTTTGTGATGGTGGATTTGACGCGGACGAGTCCGGAAATCCTGGCGCGGTATATGGGGAAGGACGAGGCTGCCGCGTTTCTGACTTGGCATCGGACCGAGCGTCGGGTGGCGAGTTAACCGGCGGCGGCACTGTAATCTTGTGTGAGATTGTTCCCCGTTCAACCAGCCTCTCTAAGGGGCCACGGATGGACACGAATACACACGGATCGGATTTGTCGGAAGCGGTAATCGGGTCGGCGTTTGAGGTCGCAAATGTGCTCGGGGCCGGATTCCTGGAGAAGGTCTATGAGCGCGCCTTGCTGCGGGAACTTGTGTTGCGTGGCGTGAGCGCCAGGTCCCAGGTCTCGTTTCCCGTTTGCTATAAGGGCCAGTACGTGGGCGAATACGTCGCCGATCTGGTGATCGGGGAGCAGCTCATCGTCGAGTTGAAATGCGTGGATCGCCTGGGCGACGAGCATCTGGGGCAATGTATTAGGGCGTGTTCACACTACGCGCAGCGCCTCTACGATGAGCGCGAATGAGAGGACCCCAGGAAGAGGACGTCGAGCTTCTCAAAGCGAGAGAAGATGCGGCGGAAGCCTTTGAGTCTGCGGAACAGTCGTTCGATCTCGTTGCGTTTCTTGTAAACGGCGTGATCATAGTCCCACGGGTGTAGCCGGTTGGACTTAGGCGGGACAACCGGAATCATGCCCAGATCGAGCACCAACTGCCGGGTTTCGTTGCCCTCGTAAGCGCGATCCATCAACATCGGAAGTCCTTCCGGCATGGGCCCCAACTCTTCCAGCAAGGCCCGTCCGTGCGGCGCATCGTGGTCGTTGCCGGGGGACAGCGCGAAAACTACAGCCGTTCGAGCATCCGCGGCAACCATATGAATCTTGGTGTTCCATCCGCCGCGGGATTTTCCGATGGCCTGTGGTCCGTTTTTTTTAAAGCGCCGGTGCCGTCGGGATGAACCTTCACCGAGGTGGAGTCGAGCGAGAATGCTTCGATCTTGATGCGCACGATCTGCTCCAATTGCAATTGCTCAAACACACGGTCCATCACGCCGTTCTTGGCCCACCGATTCATGCGCATGTAGATCGTGTGCCAGCGGCCGAAGCGCTTCGGAAGACCCCGCCACTTACAGCCCTGTTCGGTCACATACAGAATCGCGTTCAGCACCTGAAGGTTGGTCAGACTTACGTTTCCGCGCTGCACCGGCAGGCTGTCCTTGATGCGGGCATACTGATCTTCCGTGATTTCCATCCTACAAACATTCTACCAGCTTTTTGTTTTAATAGTGTGAACACGCCCTAATTACCTGAAAGCCTCCCGCCTTCGCGTGGCTCTGCTCATCAACTTTCAGAAGCCCAAGGTGGAGTGGAAGCGCGTCCTGCTGGACCAGTAGATGGGAAACCGAAGCATGGGCGCGAGCCAGCTATTAGTGGGCCGCAAACTATCGTTTCGGCACAATCACCTCACAGAGCAGATTCACTGATAGAAGGCGGGGGACTTTTTCAGTTTAGCGTCGGCCAGGAGGTCGTGCTGGATCCAGAGCTGCGCGTGCTTCTCTTTGAGCAGTGCTTCGACCTTCGCTTTCGATGCAATCTCCTGCTCCGCGTTTCCCAGGCTGGCGAACGGCGTGAAATCCTTGAGGGTCCGCTCGGCGGGGTAGTGGTAAAGATCGCCGCTTAGAAGCACCGGACCGGTTTTCGCAAGATTCACGAGTAAAGACTGATGGCCGGGAGTGTGTCCGGGGGTCGAGACGATTACGACCGTGCCGTCGCCGAATACATCGTAATCTCCGTCGAGGATTTTGGTTTTGCTGTTCCTGAGTTCGCTCCAGCGGGCGGCTCCGTTGATCGGAGTCGCGGGTGGCGTTGTGGGGAACATGACCGCGCGCTCCGGACGCTGGACAAGCCATGTTGCGCCCGCGAATGCGTTGGCGTTCGCGGAGTGATCGTAGTGGTAGTGGGAGAGAGCCAGGTATTTGATGTCGGAGGGCTCGTAGCCGATTTTGGCGAGTTGCCCCTTGAGCGTGGTGTGGACGGTGGCGCGGGCTTCGGTGGCGCCTTCGGGTTTGACGAGCGCGTCGGGGATTACGCCGGAATCCCAGAGGAGCGTGCCGCGCGGGTGCACGATGAGGTAGGCGGAGACGGACATGTCGGTCGTGGTCACGCCATGGTCGAGAAGAACCTGGGGGTTGCCGCTCTTGAGTCTGCCGCAATCGAAGACATAGAGACGCACGGGTTTGTTGTTCTGCGCGGCGGCCGCGGAGGCCAACAACATTGCCAACGACGTGGTTAGAGCAAGACGGCGATGCATCCGTATTTCCGGCACTCTTGAATGATAATTGTTTTTGAGGCTCGAGCGGATACGGTACCGGGTGATGCGCGGCGGCATGATGTTCCTGGCCGCTCTGGCGCTCACCGGCGCGGGCGCGTTTTACTCCGGCAACAACCTGCTGTTTCTGATTTTCGCGGCGATGATGGCGCTGCTGCTGGTGTCGGGGTTCATCAGCCGGCTGGTGCTTTCGGGCCTTGAGCTGGAACTGCTGCTGCCGGAGCACGTGTCGGCGCGCATGCCCACGGCGGCGCGCGTGCGGGTGCGCAATCTGAAGTGGATGACGCCTTCGTTCTCGATCGAGCTGGCGGGGCCGATTCTGGCGAATCCGGTGTACTTCCCGATCATTCCGGGGAAGGCCGCGATCGACGTTCCGGTGACCGTGATTTTTGCGCAGCGCGGAAGGCACAAGGAGAATCTGTTCTCGATCTCGACGAAGTTTCCGTTTGGTTTTCTGCGTAAGAGCACGAGAGTGGAACTGCATCGCGAGACGATTGTGTATCCGGCGCTCGAGCCACGCCCCGACAGGGAGGCTCTGCTGGATTCGATCGCGGGCAGGATCGACAATTACCGGCGCGGGGAGGGCGGCGACTTTTATCGCATCCGGCCGTATGAGCCGCAGGAAAGCGCGCGGCACGTGGACTGGAAGAGCACGGCGCACGCGGGGGGTCTGCAAGTGCGCGAGTTTACCCGGGACGAGCCTGGAGTGGTGGAGATTATTTTCGATCCGCGGGTGAAGGCCGGTGAATTGAGGCAGCGGTTCGAGGATGTGGTGGAGGATTGCGCGTTTGTGGTTTGGGGTTTGGCGGATCGCGAGGCGCGGGTCTGGTTCCGGTCGGGGGATTTCACGGTGGCGACGCCGGAGGAAGCGGAGGTTTACGAGGTGCTGCGGTTTCTGGCTTTGGTTGAGCCGATGATTGCGGCGGGGGACCGGGCTGGGGAACTGCCTTCCGATGAGGCCGGTGTGCGCGTGGTGTTCAGCGTTTTGCGTGGCTCGGAGTTGTCCTAATACCAGGTCATGGTTTCGATGCCTTTGCCGGCGTCGAAGCGCTTCAGTTCCTTGCCTTCCTTCATGTCGATGACCGAGACGGAGCCGTCCCCGTGGTTGCCTACGATGGCGGTGCGGTTGTCGGGGGCGAAGCCGAATCCCATCGGGGATTTGCCTACCGGGATTACGAATTGCTTGCCATGCAGGTCGGACACGCGGATGATGTTGACCAGCTGCTCAAATCCGTTGTCGGTCAGGATGGTTGCTCCATCGGGCGAGAAACGCACGCGCGAGCCGGGCCGCTGGTTGTCCTGTAAGGTCACTTTATCGACGATGGTGTCGGTAGCGGGATCGATGACGAAGAGCACGGGGTCTTTGTAGTCGAGCGCCACCACACGCTTGCCATCGGGCGAGGCTGCGATGCCTTCGGTTCCGTTGGGCGTGGCGATTTTTCCGAGCGGTTTGCGGGCTTTGAGATCGATGACGGTGATGAACGGGCGGTCGTTCTTGTTTTCGACATAGGCTTTGCTCCCGTCGGGCAGGAGAGTGAGCCAGTGGCCGGTGCCTTCGGTGTCGATGGCGGCTTTAATGGCCTTCGTTTTGGGATCGATGATCAGCATTTTGCGGCTGGCGTCGCAGGTTACGTAGAGTGTGCCTGAGTTGTCGATCTGAATGCCGTGCGGGGCTACGTAAGGCGAGACGTCGATTGCGCCGGTTTGCGTGCGGGTGGTGAGATCGATGATGGCAATGGTGTGTTCTGGGTTGGGGTTGTTGCCGTAAATGCCGGCGCCGTAGATGGTGACGTAGGCCGTTTTGTGATCGGGCGAGAGCGCGAGATCGTGCGGATTCACGGCGACTTCGAGGTTCGAGATTTCGGTCCAGGTTTTGGGATCGAAGAAGCGGAGGTGGTGGCCCACTTTATCGATCAGGATCAGGCCGGTGTTGCCGGTGGGATTATTGGGATCCGAGAGTTTCGGCGCGGCAGTCAGCGTTAACGCTGCGAGGAAAATAAGGCTTCTGGTCATTCGAATTTTCTCCCGTTGATGTAGACGGCGTTGATGGTGCGGGTATTGGTGATGTCGTCAAGGGGGTTTTTGCGGAGGACGACGAAGTCCGCCGCCTTGCCTTTGGCCAGGGTTCCGAAGTCCTTGTCGACGCCGAGCGCTTCGGAGTTCACCTTTGAGAACGCCTGGATCACCTGCATGGGGGTCATGCCGGCCGACTTGACCATGAGCTCCATTTCGAGGTGTTCGAAGAAGCCTTCGTAGCGGGGCGGGCCATTTCCGCTGTCGCTGCCGAAGGCGATCGGCACGCCGGCTGCGGCCATCAATTTCAGGTTGCGGGAAGCCAGCTCGAAATCGCGCCGGTTGAGCGCTATGGCAGGGTCTTTGGCCTGGGTCACTTTGAGTTCGGCGGCCTTCAGGAGCCGCTCCGGGGTGGTGCCGTTGACGAAGAAGGGATCGGTAAGCCAGGCAGGGGAGTCGGCGAAGACGAAGGTCGAGAGTTCGCGGGAGAGCGTGGCGGTGATGACGACATGCTTCTGTTTCATCTCGTCGATGAGGGCGCCGTCGACATCGCGATCGCGCACTTCGTGAGCGAGCATGTCGACGTCATGATCGACGAGAAATTTGGCATCGTCGTAATCGTGAATGTGAGCGAAGACTTTGAGATGGCGCTTGTGGGCTTCGTCGATCACGGCGAGAGAGACTTCGCGCGGGAGTTTTTTAGCGGTGCCGCGGCGGTCGTCGACGACGATCTTGACGGCGTCCACGCCCTGAGCCGCGATAGTGCCGACCATGGCGCGGGCCGCGACCGGGTCCTGATCGAACTCGAAACGGCGCTGGACGGTGTAGACGCGCGCGCCCGCGATTGTGCCCTGGCGCTGGGCTGCTCTGATCTTCAGGACTTCTTCGCCGTCGCCGCCCAGTCCGGCAGTGCTCGTGATGCCGTAGAGGGCGTAGGTGCGCATACGCGCGGCGGTGTTTTCGCCGATGTGGGAGTGGAGATTGATGATGCCGGGGATGATGGTGTCGGTGGAAAGATCGATGACCAGGGCGTTCTTCGGCGGTTTGATCTTTCGCGCCGGGCCGAGATCCCTGATGCGGCCGGCTTCGATCACGAGCGTTGCGTCGCGCAGCGGGGCGGCGCCGGTGCCGTCGATCAGGGTGGCATGCGTGAAGACCGTGACCTGGGCTTGCGCGTTCCAAGCCGCGGTCAACGCGCAGGCGAAGAGTAAGAACCGCTTCATGGGATTGGCTTGAGGGGTGGTTTTACGCCATCGGGCAACGGGTAGCGATCCGTGTTGAGGAGCATCGAAACCATGTTGTAGTAACCCATGGCGCCGATAAGATCGACCGCGCCGCGCTCGCCGAATTTGTCGACCGTGGCCTTGAAGGTGGCGTCGCTCACCTGTTTGGTTTTGAGGAGCTCGCTGCAGAAGTTGTAAACGATCTCTTCGTCGCGATCCATCGGGGCGGGGCGTTTGCCGGCGGCGACGGCGTCGATCACGGCGGGTTCGAGGCCGTATTTGAGGGCATCACGCTGGTGCGCGTACCACTCGTATTGCGAGGTCCAGAAGCGGGCGGTGATCAGGATGGCGAATTCGTTCAGTTTGCGCGGGATGGAGGAGTGATAGCGCATCTGAGCGCCGAACTGTTGGGCGAGGTCGCCCATTTCGGGACTGCGCAACAGGACGTTGAAGGGGCCGGTGACGGCGGCGCGCTCGCCGGAAAGAACGTGGTCGATGAATTTCTTCTGTTCGGGCGTGAGCTGCTCGTAGGTGAGCGGTTTGAAACGATCGCCCCGCAGATCGAGTTTCGGCGCCTGGGCGAAAGCCAGCGCCACGCAGCAGAGGATCAGGATCAACCGCTTCGTCGAACTCACAGGCTGAAGCCTGTGCCACCATCCCGCCAGGCACTGTTTCACAGATATGCTCCTACATTTTCGCGTCGGCGGAGGGACCATACATGCCGGGAATGGGGATGTCGTTCAAACGAAGATAGACGCCCAGCTGTCCGCGGTGATGAATGATGTGGCTGAACACCATGGTCCGCAGAACGGCGGCGCGGGGCATGGTGAGAACGGCATGGCCTCCATAGATCAGGCTCCAGATTTTCCCGAGCTGCTCATCGGTGGCGCCGGCAATCGCCGCACGCGCGGCGCCGGTGTGGCCTGCCAGGGTGTCGAGCAGTTCCTTCTTAGTGGCCGCGATAAACGGTTTCATGCCGGGCGTGAGCTCCAGGTTGTCCTGATTAATCGTGTAGACGGCCCAGCTCGGCATTTCCGCAATATGGCTGGCCAGCCTGCCCATGGTCATGGATTTTTCATGCGGCTTCCAGGCGAACTTTTCCTCGGGCACACACTCGAGAAGGGCGCGCGTGTTGGCCATCTCCTGATCGAATTCGGGCAATAACGTTTCGCTGATCGTCATGGGGTCCTCGGCTGGTCAGGATAGCATATATCTATGGCGAGGCAGCCGGTCCGGGTGCAGATATTCAATCAGAGCTATTCGGTGCTTGTGGATGGCGATCCGAATGACGTGCATGAGATCGCGCACCGGATCGACGAACTGATGTTCACGATTTCCAGCAGGACCGCGCAGGGAGATCCGGCGCGGGTGGCGGTTTTGGCGTGCCTGCATCTGGCGGATCAGCTGCGCACGGCGGAGAAACAATTACAATCGTTCGAGGATAAATCGGAACGATTCGCTTCACTGCTGGAGACCGCTCTCGATCAATCCTCATAGGAGGGATTTTGAAAACCTTACTGGCTTCGGGTCTGGGTCTGGCTGCGTTGTGTTTCGCGGCAGGGGATGGGGCGTGGCCGTGGAGCGCGCGTCCGTCCAAAGATGCGGTAACGCTGTTGCTGCTCGGCGATGTGAGCCCGGAGCAGCGCGCGGATCCGGCGTCGGCGCTGGAGCATACCGGGGCTACGCTGCGGGCGGCGGATCTGGTTTACGGGAATCTTGAGGGGCTGCTGGTGAAGTCGGAGGGTCCGGATAAAGATATTCCGGACAAGAGCGGCTGGCAGCATATTGGTCCGGAGGCGGTGAAGGCGCTGAAGGCGGGGAATATCGCGGTGGTCGGGGTGGCGAACAACGTGGCGTACGGGCCGGCGAATATTCTGAAGAGCCTGGCGGTGCTGGATGCGAATGGCGTCAGGCACACGGGCGCAGGCGCGAATATCGACGAAGCGCACAGGCCGGCGATCATCGTGCGCAACGGCGTCCGGTTCGGGTTCCTGCAGTACACGGCCAAGTGGTACGACGAGGAACAGCAGATTGCGACGGCGACTTCGGCGGGAGTGGCGCGGCTGAAGTCGACCGACGGGGTGACGGTGGACCCGGCCGATCTGGAACGGATGCGGGAGGACATCGGGAAGCTGCGCCCGCTGGTGGATGTGCTGGTGGTGTCGAGCCATAACCGCGATGGCCTGGGTCGGACAACTTCAGCGGCTACGCCTTCGGACAGAGGGCGTGGCGGGCCTGAGTCTTTGACCGCGCCGATTCCGCTGGGTGCGAATTTTTCGCAGGGCGAGCCCTACGAGAGGCAGATCGCTCACGCCGCGATCGATGCGGGCGCGGATCTGGTCTATGGTCATGGTTCGCATGTCGTGAAGGGCGTGGAGCGTTACAAAGGCAAGGCGATCATGTATTGCCTGGGGAACTTCATCACCGACTGGATCCGGATGCGGCCGAACAAGGAAGGGTTGGTGGCGAGAGTGGTGGTTCAGGACAAGCAGGTAGCGAGGGTCTCGATTGTGCCCGTTACCCGCGATGCCAACAACGATGTGCTGATTCTGGATCCTTCAACGGGCGACGGCGCGAAACTGATCGAGAAGGTGCGAGGACTTTCCGGCGATACGCCTTTGATTCCCGAGGCCAAAGAGATTGTGCTGTGGTCCAGGTATGAATTTTGAAATCGCGTCTCCGGATGCTGGATGAGATCCGGCAGCAGCCGGAGACACTGGCCGCGACGCTGGCTTCCGAAATGCGCCGGGTGGAGAAATTCCGCGCGCTGATGGGGCGCAGGAAACCGCGTCTCGTGGTGATTGTGGCGCGGGGCACCTCGGATAACGCGGCGCAGTTCGGGCGTTATCTGATCGAGATCACGACCGGGATTCCGGTTTCGCTGGCCGCGCCGTCGGTGCAGACGATTTACGGGGCGCGCATGAGTTACAAAGATGCGCTGGTGATCGGGATTTCGCAATCGGGCGAATCGACCGATACCAACGAAGTGCTGGAGCAGGCGAGCAAGGCGGGCGCGGTGACGGTCGGGATCTCGAATCAATCGCGCAGCGCGATGGCCGGGATCGCCGAGCATCTGTTCCTGGTGCGGGCCGGGCGCGAGAAGAGCGTGGCGGCGACGAAAACCTATACGGGACAGCTGATGATTCTTTATCTGCTGGCCTATGCGCTGGGAGCGAAGATCCGGATCGCGGACCTGGAGTCGCTGCCCGATCTGGCGGCGAGCGCTTTGACGCTCGAGACGGAGGTGCGCGCGATGGCGGAGCGTTACCGCTTCATGCATCACGCGGTGGTGGTAGGGCGCGGCTTGAATTACGCCAGCGCGTTTGAGTTTGCGCTGAAGCTGATGGAGACTTCGTACATCGTGGCGGAACGTTTTTCGTCGGCGGATTTTCTGCATGGGCCGATCGCGATGGTTGAGCCGAACTTTCCGTTGTTCCTGTTTACGCCCTCGGGGCCGACGTGGCCGGCGATGCAGGAGATGCTGGCGCGGCTGCGCGGATTGAAGGCGGAAACCGTGGTGATTACGGACCGGCGCAACCCGGCGGCGGCGAATCTGGCGTCGCGCGTGGTTTCGATTCCGGCGCGCATTGCGGAACTCTATTCGCCGATTCCGTATATTATTCCGGCGCAGTTGTTCGCGTGCGCGCTGGCTGTGGAGAAAAACCTGGATCCGGACCGTCCGCGGGCCTTGAGCAAGATCACGCGTACGATGTGAGTATGACGAAAGATCCGTTTCAGGGGGCGATTGCGCTCATTACCGGCGCGAACAAAGGGATCGGATTCGAGATCGCGCGCGGGCTGGGCGCGAAGAAGATTACGGTGCTGATCGGGGCGCGGGATGAGGGCAGGGGGCAGTCGGCTGCCGCGAAGTTGAAGGACGAGGGCATCGACGCCCGATTCGTTGCGCTCGACGTAACCGATAAGGAAACGATCAGCCAGGCGGCGCGATGGATCGAGGGTGAGTTCGGCCATCTGGACATTCTGGTGAATAATGCCGGCATCGCGGAGTGGGGATTCAAACCGAGCGAGGCCGATCTGGGGAAGGTTCGCGAGGTCTACGAGACGAACCTGTTCGGTCCGATGGCGTTGACGCAGGCGATGCTGCCGCTGCTGCGCCGGTCGGCGCGCGGGCGTATCGTGAATCTGTCGAGCAGTCTGGGCTCGCTCAGTCTTGCAGGCGATCCGAACTGGCCCGGATCGCAATTCCTCGCGCTGGGCTACAACACATCGAAGACGGCGCTGAACAGCATGACGGTTCAGTTTGCCAGCGAACTGCGGGAAACGGGGATCAAGGTCAACGCCGTATGTCCGGGTTACTGCGCCACGGACATTAATGGCAATAGCGGTCCGCGGACCGCGGCGCAGGGAGCCGGGGCGGCGGTCGAGTATGCGACCCTCGGCGACGACGGGCCGAGCGGGGGAGTGTTCGACGAAAACGGCCGGGTTGCCTGGTAAGTTTAAGGCTTTTTCCCTGACTGTTACGGGCTATTGACAAGCGCAACGTTTGGGCGCATAGTTTAGGCAGAAGTAAGAAGGGAACGAAGTAGAGGCTGGCGAATTCGAACGTGCCAGCCGGGCAGGTTGAAGCTGAAAGGAGGCCCGTTGGATAGTCCACCGAACCATAGTAAGGGCGGCGACGTTTGACCTCTCTATCAGAACAGGATCGCGAACGGCCGGAGTTGCACGGAGAAAGTGCAGCGCTTAATTAAAGCGCACGATGATGGCGTCAACGAAAGATCCCTGTAGGGTGCCCGGCATCGTCGCCCTTTTTGATTTCCCTCTCTGAGCGCAAAATTCCCTCCGCGCTTAAATTCCCTACAAGCTTTCCTGAGATCTGGTTTCCGCTTCAGTGCGCGGTCCCGAGGACTTCTTCGTACACGGCGCGGGTTTCGCGCGCGGTGCGGCGACCGCCAGTAGGCGCTGGCGCTGATATGTTTCAGGTAAAATGAGTTATGGTGAAATTCACATTCACGCTGCACGAAGACGCATGGGTCCGTGACCGGCGGGAATCTGACGACCGCAATGTCATCGGCTACAGGGTCGGGGGGATGCCGGATGGAGCGACTGCGAGAATTGCGAATTTCGGAGCGCCAAATCGAGATGACTGGCGTGTCATGCGAATCAATACCGACAACACACAGACCGAATGGATCGGACACTACGAGAGTGTTGAAACGGCTCTGGCCGATTTGCAGCGGGAATACCAATAGCCACTCGTGTTCAAAGCGTTTGTTCTGGTCCGCAACCTTGATTGTACGGTCGAGCGCCTTGACTTTGGCGACTTCAAGATAGAGCGCATTGGACTGAAATTTCAAGAGTTTCGAGAGATTTTTTCGTCGGTCGATGTGAATAACGACGATTGGATATTCGAGAAGTCGTACACTGTGCCGCCACCCGGTCCTCCGGGTTCGCCGGTTGGGGGCATACCGAACGATATTGAGGATATTCTGGTTCTCTTCCGGCTCTACAAAATCGGCGATATAGCGTTTGTCAAACAGGCCATCATCCAGCCGAGCGGCAACCGGGTTGTTCAATTCCCATACCGAGCGATGAACGATCTGAACAGCTATTCCGCGATCCAATTTAAAATCGGACCTGACGAATGCGAGCCATGGAAAGCCTTCGCCGACGGCATTCAAGCGAGTCAATCATGGCGTGCGGAATGGTTCGGCGTTGCACGAAGGTTTTTTCTGTACGGCGGCGCCAAGGAATTCAACCCCGAGTGGGACGATGTGGACCGCATCGTGGACTACGCCACCGCGCTTGAGGCTGCGATCGTGCCGGAGAGCGAATTTTCCAGCAGAAGATTCCGGCATCGTGCCGCAAAGTTGGTGTGTCCGAAAGACGTTGAACAGCAGAAGATCGTCTGCAAGCTCGTGCGGCAGGTGTACGATATCCGCTCCAGCATCGTTCATGGCAGCAAATTGAGCAGGGATAAGCGGGACTGGCTTGTCGAAAACTGCCGTGACCTTGAACTCCGGGTAAGACAGGTACTCACTGCCGCGGTCCATAATGTTCCTGCTGAAGAAGCGGAGCGGCGTACTATGCTGGCGGCACTGTATGATCCGACTGATGAGGACCGTGGAGGTTTTGCGCTGCAAAAGTTCCAGGAAATCCGCACCGATCATGTTCGGAAGATCATAGCCGAAAAAATCGCCTTTCTTTAGCTTTAGCGGAGAGGGCTGGGAGATGGTGCGGATCAATGGGCCCGCTGGAGGACTTCTTCGTAGACGGCGCGGGTTTCGCGCGCGGTGCGGGCCCAGGAAAACGCGGCGGCGCGCTGCAGGCCGCATCCGCGCAGCGTGTTGCGCAGGCGCGGATCGGCGGCGATGGCGCGCATGGCTTCGGCGATCTCATGCGAGGAAGACGTGTGGATGGCGTTGCCTCCCGTCACTTCCATGACCGCCGGGTCGCGTGAAGTGATGACAGGGCAGCCGCACTGCATGGCTTCGAGCACGGGCAGTCCGAAGCCTTCATAATGGGTCGGATAGACGAACGCCAGGGCGTCGGAGTAGAGGCGCGGCAGCTCCTGGTCGGGAACCTCGCCCAGAAAATGAATGCCCTCGCCGGCCGGCACTTCCGTGAAATCGGCGCGATTGCGGCCGGCGATCACGAGATCGGCATTGGTTTCGGCGCGCGATTCGCGCCATCCCTCGATCAGACCGGCGACGTTCTTGCGCGGCTCAAGCGTGGCCACGAACAGAAAGAAGGGCTTCTGCGCCGAGGACGCCGGCGTCATGGGGCGGAAGCGGTCGGAAGCGGCCAGAGGCACGGCGCGGACGCGCTCCGGAGGCACGTCGAAATGTTCGATGACTTCGGCGCGGACGGCTTCGCTCACCGTGAGGATCATGCGCGCGCGCCGCAGCCGGACGAGCCACGGCGTGCGCCAGCGGACACGGTCGGCATCGGCGTTATGGGTGTGAATCTGCCAGGCTTTTTCGCGCCAGGGCGAGAGATCGTGAATGGTCAGAACGGCCGGCGTGGACCCGAGATACGGCACTTCGAAGTTGGTGCCGTGAAAAACCTGCGCGCCGGTCTGGCGAATGGCCTGTTGAATCCCCCATAGCCACCAGCGGCGCTCGGCGGCGCTGTGCGGCTGGCGTCCGCGGACCAGGTTCACGGGAGCGCGCTCCGGCATCGGGAACGGCTGGTCGGAAAGCAGAGAGTAGATATCTTCGGGAAACTCGCGCGCCAGCGCGATCGAAAGCTCGCTGACATACCGCGGCAATCCGCCCGAGGACAGAGTCAAAGGCGTGGCATCGAGAGCGACCCGCACTTATTTATGCTGCAGTTCCCAGTCGTAATTCAGGCTGGGATCGTTGTGCGGGATGCGGCCTTCATCGGCCGGATTGTAGAAGCGATCCGTGGCGTAGATCAGGAGGGAAGGCCCGGCGCCGAGAACTTTGTAGCCGTGCGCCACGCCCGGCGGAATCAGAATCTGCCAGGGACGGAGGTTGCCGGCGTAGATCGTATTGCGGGCGCCGAACGTGGGCGAGTCGGGCCGGAGATCGACCAGCGCGATCTGGAGCATGTTCATGGCGGGCGTCCAGCAGTCCGTCTGATGGCGATGAAAGTGAAACGCTTTGATGATGCCGGGATAGTTGAGGGCGGCCGAGATCTGGGTGGTCTCTTTGGAGAAATCGGCCGCGAGCCCCTGGCCGAGGCGCTGCACTTCGAGGAAGTAGCCGCGATCGTCGGGCCAGAGCGCGACGGGCGCGCACTTCACGCCCTCGATCAGCTTCGGAGAATCGGGCGCCAGAATCACGTCGCCGATGCCCTTCTCGCATTTCGGAATGGTGACGCTGATCTGCGCGATGGTCATGCGTTCAATGCCTGAGAGCCGGCAGCGGCGCGGCTGGCGGCAACCAGGTTGGCGGCGCGCAGGAGCGATTCGAACGTGCCGGCGTCGGTCCACCAGCCATCGAGGAACGAGAAACTCATCGTGCCTTCGCGAATATAGGCGTTGTTGACGTCGGTGATTTCGAGTTCATTGCGGCCGGAAGGTTTGCAGGTGTGGATCTTGTCGAATACCGTGGCGTCATACATATAAATGCCGGTGACCGCGTAATTCGATTTCGGATGCGCGGGCTTCTCTTCGATGCCGACGATGCGGTCGCCCTCGAACTCGGCGACGCCGAACCGCTCGGCGTCGGTGACTTCCTTCAGCAGAATGCGCGCGCCTTTTCCCTGCGCGCGGAAGGCATCGGCCGCGGCGCCGGATATTTTTCTCGATGATGTTGTCGCCGAGGACGACGCAGATGTCCTGCCCATCGGCGAAATGCTCGCAGAGATTGAGCGCGTCGGCAATGCCGCCTTCGCCTTCCTGATAGGTATAGGCGATGTGCTTCAGGCCGAAGTGCTTGCCGTTGGCGAGCAGGCGGAGAAAATCGCCCGAATTCTTGCCGCCCGTGACCACCATGATGTCGGTGATGCCGGCATCGACCAGGGTCTGGATCGGGTAATAGATCATCGGCTTGTCGTAAATGGGAAGCAGATGTTTGTTGGTGATTTTGGTGAGGGGAGAGAGCCGGCTGCCGGTTCCGCCCGCGAGGACAATACCTTTCATATGTAAACAAATAGGATACTGCGTGCATGGAGCGCTACAACTGGTCCGCGATCGCGGAAGAAAAAATGAACCCGCTGCTGAGCCGGCGGGTGATCCACACCGGGCAGATGACGATTGCCCGTTTGTGGCTGGGAAAGGGGCTGTGGTGCCGCTGCACCACCACGTCAATCAGCAGGTGACGATGCTGAAATCGGGCGTCCTGCGGTTCGAGATGGGGGGCGAGACGATTATCCTGACGGCTGGCGAAGTCCTGGTGATTCCTCCGGATCTGCCCCATCTGGTGAAGGCTTTGGAGGAATCCACGGCGACGGATTTGTTTACTCCCGCGCGGGAGGATTGGATCCGCGGGGACGATGCTTATTTAAGAAAGTAGGAATTGGGGGCGCTACGGATGGGAGGCAAGGCTGCACGCGGCTTGCGCCGTGGAAAGCTCAGTCCCGCAGGGGGAGCGCGTCCCGCTGAAAACGCAGTTAATGAAATCGCACGCTCTGTTGACGCATTCCGCCGATACAGGGTCGGTTGTGACGTAGCAACTTGGGTTGTCGTAGCAATGGCAGGCAACCGGCGCCAATTGGACCACGATCTTTCCGCCCTCGGCGCTCGCCGTCCCCGCGCCCAGCGATCCGCCCTTCACGTCGACCGTGCTGGTTTCCTGCACGGCCCCATAGGTGAATATCGCCTCTTGCGCGGCCCAGTTTCTGTACGCCTCCGTCGGGTTTGTCAGGCCGGTGAGGAACTTCTTGTCCAGCACCGCCAACACGTCTTCCTTTTCGTCCGTATCCACACGCACCACCGCTTGTCGCGCGCCGTTCCGATCCGCGAACACCGTGGCGGTAAGATCCACGCGGCTGCTCGGGTTCAGGACGACGTACGCGCTGAAGCTGCCGGCGTGGGCGGAGAGGATCTTCCACGGACGGCCCTCCTTGTCGGTAACCTCAACCAGCGTCCTGTTGCCGGATTGAGCGAACTGCTTCAGCGAGCCGCTCCCCGTTTTCACGGAACATGCGGCCGCAAAAACCAGCATCAGGGCGGCCCCCCGCCGCCAACGGACGGACAATATAGACTCACGGGCGTCTTGGGCTTTCATCGGCTTTTGCTCCTCTGGCAGCATACGAATAAAGCCATCCCAGCGTAACAAACTCCTGGCCCCCGCCAGTCGGTTGGACTCGACATCCTTCCTCATGCCCGCGCGCTGTTTGGCTCTATTTGTCTTTGGCGCGGGCGGCGGCCAGGATGTTGGGTAAACCGTAGTTTCCTTCGTGGCACGCGTACTCGAAGATTGGGCCTTCGATCTTGCGCATGACCAGCTCGCCCGACCAGGGCCTCGTCCATGTGGAGGGGTCTTCGACCGTGAACCGGTACGTGATGGTGCTGTCGTCGGTGCGGGTGAAGCGTTCCACTACATGCAGATCGCGGCTGGCGAAGATGTCCTGGCGGGCGGTTGCGGGCGGACCGCGGAAGTTGGTGGCGTCGGTGAAATTCGTGGTGTCGACGACCAGGGTGTCGCCTTCCCAGTGGCCGCGCGAATCGCCGCCCAACTCGCGGACGGTGGAAGGCACGTGCGGACGCCCGTCCAGCGGAATGATGCGAGATCCGTGAATGATCTCGTGGTGGATTGCTACGGCGGCCGGGGTCTGGACGATCTGAAGATTGGCGTTATAGGTGGACCCGAGCATCGGCGGGCCTTCGTTGCCCCACGCGATGCAACGTTCGGCGAGGTTGCGATCCTGGGCGGATTCGGCGGCGTCGCGGCGACGGGCGGCTTCCTTCTCGAGCAGCGCGCGCCTCTGGCCGGCAGCCGAGAGCGGAGGCAGTTTGCCATCGGGCGGGTCGAAGACCACGGAGGTGCGGAGAGCCGCTGCACCTTTGGGATAATTTTCGCCCTGCCAGATCACGTTGTCGTAATGGATGTCGTCTTTGGCCTGGGCGTTTTCGCGATCGATGCGCTGCTTCTGCCAGGCGGCAGCTTCGGCCGGGGTGAAGAATTCCTTGTTTGCCAGCTCGGCGGGGCGTTCGAGCGGCGTGAACGACGCGTTGGTCCAGTAACCTTCGAGGCTGGGGTGGCCGTCGGCGGCGCGCGGTGGCGTCCACACTTTGGCCGCGGTCATCGAAAGCGCGATAACGATCAGGGAGGCAGAGAGTCGAGAGATCATCGGAACCTCTATGGAGCCGAGTATATCCGTTTTCGGATGCGATATGCTGACGCTCATGGTCCTGCGGATTACGGTTTTTCTGGCGATGGCGGGGAGCGCCATGGCGGCGGTGGGGGATTGCGACCGCGCCTGCCTCAAGGGCATGCTCGATCAATATCTGAACGCGGTGATCAAACACGACCCCGCGGCGGCGCCTCTGTTCATCGGGTTTCGGGAGACGGACAATGCCGTGGTGACGCGGCCTGGGACAGGTGTCTGGAAGACGGTGACGGGCCTGGGGAAGATGCAGCGGCGGTATATGGATCCGGGGACCGGGCAGGCGGCGTATTTCGGCATTGTGGAAGAAGGCAGTGAGCTTGCGATTGTGACGGCGCGGGTGAAAGTGGAGAACCGGAAGATCACGGAGGCGGAATGGTTCATCGATCGCAAGGGCGATCCGGGATTGAACGGGGCGGCGGCGCCGGGGCAGCCGGCGGGGAATTTCTTCGACCCGGATAATCTGACGGCGAATCCGCCGGTGGAAAGGGTCGTGGCGAAGGCAGACCGGCTGCCGCGCGAGGCCATGGTCGCCATCACGAACAGTTACTTCGACGGGATTATGACGCACGACGGGTCGATCATCATCGCGCATCCCGGCTGCGCGCGCACGGAAAACGGAAATCTGGTGACCGGGCGCGCGGCGCGGGGTGGAGGACCACCGAGCGACTGTGCGTCTGGTCTCGCGACGATCAACGTGGCGAATGTGGCGGCGCGGCGGTATCCGGTGGTGGATGAGGAAGCGGGCATCGTGCTGGCGATGGCGGTGTTTGTGAGGAAGCCGGGAACCACCACGCGGCGGAATGCGTTCAGCGAATGGTTCACGATCGACGGCGGGAAGATTCGCAGTATCTATTCGGCGATGTTCTATCCGGCGCCGGATGTGCCTGTACCGAACTGGCCTCCTTACGATGGCAGCTGGCCTTTGGTGAGTTCGCCGGCTAAGTGAGAGTGGCGAGTATCGTTTTGGTCTTCCTGGACTGGTGGCAAATTAATGTTCTCTCTGAAATCGAAGGCTAGCGCTGGTGACCGGCGCGGGGCGCGGAATCGGGCGCGCGATCGCGCAGCAGCTCGCGGCGGCGGGCGCATCCGTGATGCTGAACGATCTGGATGCGGGTCCGCTCGAGGAAACGCAGCAGGAGGTTGCTGGATCGCGGATACTGGCAGGCGATCTCACGGCGCCGGCGTTTCCGCAGCAGCTGGTCGATCGCACGATCGAGGAGCTGGGCGGGCTCGACATCATTGTCAATAACGCCGGTTACACGTGGGACAACATCATCCAGAAAACGACGGACGAGCAGTTCCAGGCCATGCTGGATATCCATATCGTGGCTCCGTTCCGGATTCTGCGCGCGGCCGCGCCTTTTATCCGCGAGACGGCGAAGCGCGAGGCGCTGGAAGGCCGGCGGGTCAACCGCAAGGTGGTCAATATCACTTCGATCTCGGCGACGGACGGCAGCGCGGGGCAGGCAGGGTATGCGTCGGGCAAGGCGGCGGTGATCGGACTGACGCGGACCATGGCGAAGGAGTGGGGCCGGTACAACGTCAACGTCAATGCGGTGGGATTCGGGTTGATTGAAACGCGGCTGATCCAACCGCTGACGGCGGAGTCGAAGATTGAAGTGAAGGGGCGGGAGATCAGGGTCGGGGTGCAGCCGGAGGTGCTGGAGAAGGTGATCTCGGGGAGTCCGCTGGGTCGGGCGGGGACGGTCGGAGGAAGCGGCGGGTGCGGTGATGTTTTTTTGTTCTCCGCTGAGCGATTTTGTGACGGGCGAGGTGCTGATGTGCACCGGCGGAATGCGCTTCTGAAACGGGAATATCGGGGAAGATCTTTTCAAACGCGTGTACGGGCCGCTACAATTGCGTAGGATGCCGAGCCGGAAGCCCACCCAAATCCCTCAGATCAACCCCGAGTACGCCAGCTTTGCAGCTGAAGATCAAGCCCTCGAAGATCCATCGCTGGGGGGTTTATGCGGCTGAGGACATTCCCGCGCGCCGGAAGGTGATGGAGTATACCGGCGAACGCATCAGCCGCAAAGAGACCAGACGGCGCAGCGAAGAGCAGGGGCGCATGATCTACCTGTTCACGCTGGATAATTACTGGACGCTCGACGGCGCGGTGGGCGGGAGCGGCGCGCAATACATCAATCACTGCTGCGACCCGAATATCAGGACGGTGATCCAGCGCGGCCATATCCTCTATATGAGTAAGCGGGCGATCCGCAAAGGCGAAGAGCTGACGGTGGATTACCATTTCGCGAAGGATATCGAGGAAGTCCCGTGCCGGTGCGGGTCGGCGCGCTGCCGGGGCACCATTAACCTCACCGAGTGAAGTGACGCTGTCAGCGGGTAGCGCCGCGCGAATAATTGAGATATTCCGTTTGTCCGAGCACTAAACCTTCAGCAGCGATCCGCCGATGTTATCAGCTGAGGTCAAACGAAAGATGAATTCAGGATCTCGGCGGCAAGCCAGTTCTGGTATGTGACACGCAACCCGTGGCAATTGAAGGCGTTAGGGGCCTGCTCTCGCGCTGCGAGGACCTGCGGTTCGCGGGATCTGTTTCCTCCCTTGACGCCGCGTTTGAGTTGATGCGGGTGCTGAGCCCGGCCGCCGTGGTGATCGACAAGACCCTGGGAACGGCCGCCATTACGGAATGGCTGCGTCGGCTTGCCGCGTCGGGCGTGACGTGCGCGCCGGTGGTCTGGGGGTTGGGAATCAACGAATCCGAAGCTTTGCGGCTGCTGCAGGCGGGCGCGCGCGGCGTTCTGCGGCGGACCTCGGAGCCCGAGTTGCTGGTGACGTGCCTGCGCTCGGTCACGAGCGGCAATACATGGCTGGAAGACGGTATTTTCGGCGACTCCGAGAAGCTGAATAATCCGCGGCGCTCACAGTTGACTCCGCGCGAACACGAAGTTGCCGAACAGGTGGAGAAAGGGTTGCGAACCGCGACATCGCGCGCAACCTGGGCATACAGACGGGCACGGTGAAGATCCACCTCAAGCATATTTTCGAAAAGACCGGGGTGCGCGGGCGTTATGGGCTGGCGCTCAATGGCTTACGCGAAAAGGGAACACTCTCTCCGCCCGTGTGCTGAGAGACTTCCGTCTCTGACTCGAAACCTGACCGCGCCTCCTTGCGTCTAACGAATTGGAGGCGAAGATCATGTTGCGAAAGAATTGGAATTCCCGTTATTGCGTTACTTGTCCTATTTATTCTGATCCCAGCTCCGCAAGCGCAGGCGCCGTCCGGTTCGGCGTCGGAATCGGCGTAGGGGTTCCGTATGGTTACCCCGCATATCCGGCTTATCCGTATCCATACTACGGCTACCCGTCCTATGGCTACGGTTACCCGTATGCCTACCCGTCCGTGGGTACTGGGTTGGGGCGGCGGCTATTACGGTGGCGGCTACTATCGCGGCGGGTACCGCGGCGGATATGGATATCGTGGTGGCGGCGTAGTCCGCGGTGGTGCTGCAGTACGCGGTGGCGCGGTTCGGGCAGGTGGCGGTGGTGGACGTCACCGCTAAGCGCGGCGTTCGTTACCAGGCTCGCTACCAGGCTCGCGTGTATTGAACTGGCGGCTTGGCGTCGACGCCGAGTGACTTGGCCGCGTGCAACGGCCAGTAGGGATCTCTGAGCAATTCACGGGCGAGCAGGACCATATCGGCCTGCTCGCCCGTGATGATTTTATCGGCCTGTTCGGGCTCTGTGATCATACCCACCGCGCCTGTCATGATGCCGGTCTCGCGGCGAATCTCTTCCGCAAAGGGCACCTGAAATCCCGGGCCGGGGTGATTTTGGCCCATGGCACCATCCCGCCTGAGGAGCAATCGACCAGATCCACGCCGAGTGGTTTCACACGCCGGGCGAGTTCGACGGAATCGCCGATATCCCACCCACCTTCCGCCCAATCCGTGGCGGAAATCCGCAGAAACAGCGGCAGAGATCGGGCCAGACTTTGCGGATGGCTGCGACGACTTCGAGGAGGATGCGGATGCGGTTGTCGAAACTGCCGCCGTATTCGTCGGTCCGGTGGTTGGCGAGCGGAGACAGGAATTCATCGAGCAGATAGCCGTGGGCTGCGTGGATTTCGACCACCTGGAATCCGGCAGTGAGCGCGCGGGCGGCGGCCTTGGCGAACGCGTCCACGATCCGGGCAATTTCGGCGCGGGTCAGTTCCGTGGGCGGGGGATCGGTTTCGCGGAAGGGAACGGCGCTGGGCGCAACCGGGGTCCATCCGCCGTTTTCGGGGAGAATCAGAGCGCCGCTGTTCCGCCAGGGTGGGGACGTGCTGGCTTTGCGTCCGGCGTGGGCGAGTTGGATGCCGGGGACCGCGCCCTGCGACCGGATGAACGCGGCGATCCGGGCGAGGGGCGCGATATGTTCGTCTTTCCAGATGCCGAGATCGGCGGGCGAGATCTGTCCGCGTTGTTCGACGGCTGTCGCTTCCGTGAGCACGAGCGCCGCGCCGCCGACGGCCCGGCTGCCGAGATGAACCAGATGCCAGTCGGTGGCGAAACCGTCTTCGCAGGAGTATTCGCACATGGGCGAGACGGCGATCCGGTTGCGGAACGTGATGCCGCGGATCTCAAGTGGCGAAAAGAGATGCATGGGTACAGGATAAGGTGCTAACCTCTGCGCGTGTGGGTGCGATCTGCGATTCTGCTGCTGGGGAGCGTGATGCCGGCGTTTTGTGTTGACGAGGGCGTGTCGAGGGAGTTGGCGCGGGAGCGGGCGCGGATTGTGTCGAATGTCCGGTATCGGATGGACGTGTCAGTTGGCGAAAGCAGGCCGCGCGCATGCCGGGGCACGTTGAGATTCAGTTCGATCTGGCGAAGGCGGCCGATCCGCTGGCGCTCGATTTCCGGGGCGATGGCGCGGCGCGGCGATTTGAAGGTCAACGGCTCGGCGGAGGAAGTCCGACAGGAGCAACGGGCACATTCTGATTTCCGGGAAGCACCTGCGGCAGGGGCATAACCGGATCGAACTGGATTTCGATTCGGGCATCGCGGAGGCGAACCGGGCGGTCACGCGATACGTCGATACGCACGGACGGCAGCGAATATCTGTACACGCTGTTCGTGCCGATGGATGCGAGCCTGGCGTTTCCCTGTTTCGATCAGCCGGATTTGAAGGCGCGGTTCAGCCTGAGCGTCGACGCGCCTGCCGATTGGGTGGTGGTTTCGAACACGCCAGCTGGCGCATCGCGCTGGCACAATCGCGTTTCGAAGAAACGAAGCCAATCAGCACCTATCTGTTCGCGTTTGCGGCGGGGCCGTTTGAGACGCTTGAGAGCTCCGGCTTGAAATTGTACGTGCGCAAATCCATGCTGGCGCGCGCGAAGGAAGAATGGCCCGCCGTGGCCGAAACGACGCGCAAAGGCATGGAGCGGATGGCCACCTTCTTCGCGCAGCCGTTTCCCGTTCCCGAAATACGATCAGGTGCTGATCCCCGGATTTCCCTACGGCGGGATGGAGCATGCCGGCGCGACGTTTTTCAACGAAGACGTGGTTCTGTTCCGGACCGTGCCGACGGTGAACGATTACAACCGGCGCGCGGAAACGGTGCTGCACGAACTGGCCCATCAGTGGTTCGGCGATCTGGTGACGATGCGCTGGTTCGACGACCTCTGGCTCAAGGAAGGCTTCGCGCAGTACATGGCGTACCACACGCTGGCGGAAATGGAGCCGCCGGAGCCGGTGTGGAAGCGCTTCTATCAATCGATCAAGCCGCTGGCCTACGGGATCGACGCGACGCACGGCACGACGCCGATCTATCAGCAGATCGCGAATCTGAAAGATGCCAAGTCGGCCTACGGCGCGATCGTTTACCAGAAGGCGCCGAGCCTGCTGCGCGTGCTCGCGTTCGACATCGGCGAAGAGCATTTTCGCGAAGGCGTGCGAGCGTTCCTGCGCGAGCATGCTTACGCGAATGCGGAGTGGAGCGATCTGATCGGGGCGTTTTCGCGGGCGTCGGGGATGGATCTGCGGCCGTGGGCGAAGGCGTGGGTGGAACAGCGCGGGATGCCTGAGGTGGAAATCGATTGGGCGCTGCGATGCGCGGCAGCGGATCTCGTCATTTCAAATCCGGCAGAAGGACGCGCTGGGCGAAGGGCATCTCTGGCCGCTGCGGACGCAGGTGCTGCTGGGCTACGGGAGCGGCCGGTTCGAGCGGGTCGCGGCTACGCTCGATGGCGCGCAGGCTTCGGTGCCGGGCGCGATCGGGAAAAGCTTGCCCGGCATTACGTCTTCGGCAACGATGAAGACCATGCTTACGGGCTTGTTCCTGCTGGACGCGAAGAGCCAGGCGGCTGTGATCGCGGAGTTGCCGCGGGTCTCCGATCCGTTTCTGCGCGCGCTGCTGTGGGGCGCGCTGTGGGACAGCGTGCGGGAGTTGAGAATGACGCCGGTGGAATATCTGGAGCTTGGGCTGCGGCTTCTTCCCGCGGAGAAGGATGCGGAACTGGCGGTTTCGATTCTGGGCCGGATGCGAACCGCGTTCACCGATTACCTGCCGGACCAGCAGCGCGCAGCGATCGCGGAGCGGTTCGAGAATCTGCTGATCCGGGAGATCGCGGCAGCGCCGACGGCCGATCTGCGGATCACTTACTTCCGCGGGCTCATCGGCGATCGCGACAACACCTCATGCGCGCGGTGTGCTCAAGGATCTGTTGGCCGGGCGCATGACGATTCCCGGAGTTCCGTTGAAGCAGCGCGATCGGTGGAACATCATCGCGGCGCTGATCGCGGGCGGCGATCCGATCGGGGCCCGAGTTGCTGGCGGCGGAAAGCAAGCGCGATACGTCGGATGATGGACGCAAGTATGCGTATGTCTCCGGCGCGGGATTCGCGACAGCCGGAGAACAAGAAGAAATACTTCGCGGAGTATCTGGCGAGCTCCGGAGTCAAAGAAGACTGGGTTACGGCGAGCCTGCCGTCGTTCAATTACTGGAGCCAGGCGGACCTGACGTCGGCTTATCTCGAACCGGCGCTGGAAGCGCTGCCGCAGATTGAAGCGGGAACGGAAGATTTTCTTCGTGGTGAACTGGCTCGACAGTTTCGTCGGGAACCAGCATTCGCGCGGCGGCGCTCAAGACGGTCGATCGGTTTCTGGAGAAGCAACACGCCGATCCGGATCTGCGGTTGAAGATTCTCGAGGTCAGGGATGAACTGGCGCGCACGGTGCGGATCAGGGCGCACGTTCCCTTAATCGGCGACCATCAATTCGCCGGGGAGAATCGGGCGGGTGCGAGGCAGCAAGCCCGAACGGGCGGCGAGGCCGAAGCAACACGAGCGAGGATCACGTAAACCACAAGCTTCACGATGTCTCCGACGTGAGTGCGCGGGAGCACCTTCCACAGCACCATCAGCAAAGCCTGCGCGAGCGTGACCGCCCAGACCGACCCGTAGAAATACCGGCGCTCGGTGCCTTCGCCTTTCGTCGACGACCGGACGCGCGGCAGGATCCCGAGGGCGCCCAGGGCAAGAATCAGACCGTACAGCGGGAAGTAGGCATACACGTAGATCTGTTTGAGATATCCAGGAGCCGGTGACAGCCGC
This sequence comes from Terriglobia bacterium, assembly GCA_963764845.1. Taxonomy (GTDB): domain Bacteria; phylum Acidobacteriota; class Terriglobia; order Bryobacterales; family Bryobacteraceae; genus BOG-234. Next base: position 1,730,230 of record CAVXUE010000006.1, read on the forward strand.
GATCGCGAGACCGGCAAGATTCAGCAGGGCGAAAGTGATGACATCGCTCCAGGCGAATGTGTAGCAGATGCGGCGGTAGAGCGGATTCGGTTTGTCTTCCGTGAAGCGGAGAATGTAGGGCCTCGGCTCGACTCCGGGGAGCTGTCCGAAGATGCCGGCGATGCCCGTTCCGGCCATAACCACAACCAGCCACGCGATGTTGCGCGCGCTCGGCCCGTGCTCGAAAAGGTCGAACGTCAGCGGCCCGGGCGCGAGAAAAAAGACCCAGATCCAGATCGGCCAGTGCGCCACGCCGGTACATCTTCTTGTTTCGTTCGCGGATGCGCCGCTGGCCGGCATATTCGTAACGCATTGCTCAGGATGCCGTACTGCCGAAGACGTGGCCGCGGCGTTCGCGGCCCAGCGCCAGTGACGATGCTTCCGCCCAGAAAAACCACTCCGGTGGTTAACGCCATGGTGGTCGCGTAAGAAAAGACGTGTCTCGGCGAGACGGGCCTGAATCTGGGCGATGGGGGCCGAGATCAGCACGCCGCACTGATAGGAGAAGCCGGGGAGAAAGCCGCGCACGGAATCGGGCGAAAGCTCGGAGAGGTGCGCCGGGATGACGCCCCACGCGCCCTGCACCATGAACTGCATCAGGAACGCTCCGGCCACAAGCAGCGCCGTGGTGGGCGAGAGAGCCCACAGCGGGATGACCACGATTCCGAGGAGCAGTGCCGTTATGACTGCGCGGCGCCTCCCTTTCAGATCGGAGTAATAACCGAACAGCGTGCCTCCGCAAATCGCGCCGACGCCTGCGATCGCGGAGATGAGCAGAGCGCTTCGAGGCGTCGAAATTCCAGTAGCGCTGCAGGAACGTGGGGTAAAGATCCTGCGTGCCATGGGAGCTGAAGTTCATGAACGTCATGAGCAGCGTCAGATAGAGGAACAGCTTCCAGTTGGAAAGGATCGAGCGGCGCAACTGACCCCAATCGGCCTGGCGCGTCTTTTCCCAGACTTCGGATTCCTTCACGCGCATGCGGACGAAGATGGCGAGCAGCGCGGGCAAGCCTCCGATGAAGAACATCGGCCGCCAGCCCCAGCGATTGAAGAGAAAGAAAAAGCACAGCGCGGCGAGCAGATTGCCCAGTGCGTAACCTTGTTGCAGAATGCCGGAAACCAGGCCGCGAAAACGCGGCGAAACTTTTTCCATGGTCAGCGACGCGCCTACGCCCCACTCGCCGCCCATGCCGATTCCGAAGAGGGCGCGCAGGAACAGGAAAGAGCGGTAGCCGGGCGCGAACGCGGTTGCGACCTCGATCACGGAATAGAACACGAGATCGATCATGAGCGGCAGACGGCGGCCATAGCGGTCGGCGAGAAGCCCGAAAAGAAATGCGCCGATGGGGCGGAAGACCAGCGTTACCGTGATGGCGAGCGCCATCTCCGCATCGGATTTGTGGAACTCCCTGCCGATGGCGGTGAGGCAATAGACGACCAGAAAGTAATCGAAGGCGTCGAGCGTCCAGCCGAGGAAACCGGCGAAAACGGCAGCGTTCTGATCGGACGGAGCCTGCTTTCGCGGAGGCGGGTTCAGGTCACTCGGATGATTGTATCGTCTATGGCCTGCCACAAGGCCGGCGGCCGAGAGCAACGCCCAGGCGGTTTCGGGCTTCACGATATCGCCGTGCGCCTGAATGATGTTGTCGGCCCGCAGATTGAAAATGCGGCCCGGCGCGAAGTGGTAGGGAGCGCCTTCCGCGAGAAGATCGCCATCGAATGCCTCTGGGGTGTGGCGCGCGCCGTTGCGGCCGAGGGCGCCGTAGAGATCGTCCGCACCGCCGAGTGAACTGGCGTTCTGGCGGAGGATTCTGGAAGCGATCGGATAGCAGAGGCCGACGGCTTCGTCTTTCACGCTATGAGTGATCAGGATCGGGCCTTCGCACTTACCGTCGGTGACGACGCTGCGGAATCCGCCGGGCTGGTGCGTGGCGTCGTAGCCGGGGCTGAAGGAATTGTGCGAGAAAGCGGCCTGGAAGAGGGTCATGGATGCGACTGGTCTTGCGGCGGCGGCCGCCGCGGACGGCGATCGACGCGGCAGCCGAAACTGTGTCCGGCGAGGTGAATGCGGATGCCGGGGAAATCGTCCTGAATCTGATCGAGAGCGCGCGCGAGGCCGCTGCGGCCCGACGATTCCGGCGCGATCTTTCATCAGATGGTAAGTGGCGAGGTTGAGCAACATCTCGATGGTGTGCCGCGACACCGGCGGCGCCGCCTTGTTCTCCGCGTCTTCCGCGGGTTGGGCTTCGGCATCGAGGTCAAGCCGCGCCGCCGGGAATCAAGGCGGCGGAGGTGTACTTCTCGGATGGCCACAGAATCCCAAGCACCGCGCAACGTTGCGGAATTCGGTGTGTTTCCATGGTCCGGCTGAACTGAGTGAAAAGGTTGGTGTAGAGTTCCCGCGCCTCGTCGATATCCGAATTCCAGCCGTGCACCATCACGAACAGGTTCTCGGCGGGGGCGACATTGTCGAGGCACAGCGGATCGACCAGGTTGCCGAACCGATCGATCTCTATTTCGGAATAGGGAAGATCGCAGATGTTATTCATACGGATTGAATCGCCCGCATCAGGTCGAGAAGGCCGCTGCCCTGAAAGGCGCGGTCCCGTTTGAGGTCGGTCGCGGTTTGCATGAAGATTTTTTTCACTTCCTCCGGCTGGCCGATGTATTCGCGGCGAATGGAAAGGAATGCGGCGATCGCGCCGGAGACATGCGGGGCGGCCATGCTGGTCCCGCTGTCTTCCACGTATTGTGCGCCGCCGCTCGCGGCGCGTGCCCGCGGCGCAGGAGAGAATGCGCTCGCCGGGAGCGACGAGGTCGGGCTTCATGCGGCCATCGCCCGTCGGTCCCTTGGATGAAAAGTAAGAGACGCCATAGGTGTGCGGCATGTCGCGATGCGTGGATCCCACGGTGATGGCGTTTTCGGCGTTACCGGGATCGTTGATGGTGAGCGGCAGGCCCGCGGCCGTTACGCTCCCGGACATTGCGCCGATCGATCCATAGCCGCTGTTGCCGGCCGCGACGACGACCACAACGCCCGGATTTCACCAGGCGATTCACTTCCGTACACAGAGGGCTCTGACCGCACGCGAACCACTCCGGCCATGAACGGATAGCCGAGGCTGAGATTCACGCCGTGAACCACGATGCGGCGGCCGAAATCGTTGAAGTTCTGAACGGCGGCGATGGCTTCGATTACCGCGCTGGTCTTGCCCCGGCCATTGGCGTCGAGCACCTTAAGACTCAGCAAACCGGCATTGCGGCGCGACGCCGCGAATGGCGCGGTCAAGCGGTGGATAACGGTTTCATCCGGTTTCCGAATTGCCTGAGCGGTTCCGGTCGATCCATCCTGCCGGCGATGATTCCGGCGACATGAGTGCCATGCCCGAATTCATCGGTAAGAGGAGAATTGCCGCCCGGCGTGAAATCTGGTGTTCGAGCGGCGGCGGGAGCAGCAGATTGCCGTACGGCTGAAGTGTTCGTGCCTCTGGTCGATTCCCGAATCGATTACCGCCCAGACGATGTCTTTGCCATCTGCCCCGAAGGCCGCCTGCGCCGCGTCGGCTTTGACGGTCGCGACGAGTTGGTGAGCAGCGCCTCGACGTCCGTGTCTTCCCAGATCCGATAGATCGCGCGTGATCGCCGCTGTTAAGCCGCTGTTGCCCGGTCCGGGCGCGGACTGCGACGGGGGATTGCGCCGAATCGTCGGCGACGATCTGGCGGATCGCACGCCCGGTCAGCGTGGCGAAAAGTATGGGTGCGCGCTGTCAAAGCGAGCGCGGTGCATCTCCGAGCAGTTCCTTGATGCGTTCGCGGGCGTTCTCGCGCCCGCCGTTGAAATCAAGATTCGGGATCGATGATGACGTCGTAGAGTTCGTCGGGGTTGTTCGAGCTCTCGATCCTGTCGAGGAGAGGCCGGCCGATCACCGTTTGCGTGAGATTCTGCCGGACCTGATCTGGCGACGTGTTCATGAGTCAACCAGAGCTTACTGCCGTGGTGCCCGAAACCACGCGTGGGCGGCGCCTTATAGGAAGCCGGGCGCGGTGTGGAAGTCCAGCCGTCTCAGGTGCTTACCCGGGACTAGGTATTTATTTTCGCGATTTGTGATCGCCAAACTACTTCGCACGGGATCGGTTTCGTGGCGTTATCCCAGTGCTCGGCGATTTTGCCGTCCTGGATGCGGAACATATCGAACCAGGTGGATGTGTACTTCTTTCCGGGCTGCCCGGGTTCGTCATATTCGCGCACGAGCGAGAGCGTAACGTAATCGCCTTCGGCCTGGATGGCCACCAGGTCGGGGAGCGTGTCGGGGATCGGCTTGGGTCCGCCCAGTTTCGTGAAGTAGGCCTTGAAGCCTTCGATGCCGGTGTCGGCGTTCGGGTTGTGCTGGATGTAGTCGTTCCGCATGTATTTTTCCGCCTGATCGAGACGGAGTCCGCGGAGGACGATGCGGTAGAAATCGTAGGCGATCTTCTTGTTCGCGGCGAGCTTCGGGTCGCTGCTTTTCAGCATGGCGGCCTGATCTTTCCCCGGGACCACAGGAAGCGCGGCGAACAGCGGGGCAGCTGAGCGCGACGAGCACAAGGCGTGAGTACGAGTTGAGTCATGGCTTTTCTCCGGACCAGCATACATGATTGCAACGCCGCGGCCCGATGGCTGGAAGCGCAAAGGGCGCGGAAGCGACCCGTTTTGCGCGAGTGATCAATAGATACATTGGAACTTGCTCACTCTCCCGATTCTTGCGACGGTTGTAGCCATCATTTCCGCGGCAGCCGGAGTCTGGCTGCTGGGTCATGCGCGGCACACGCGCGTCCTGATTCCGCTCAGCGGAGGTTTGCTGATCGGAGTGGCCGCGTTCGGACTGATCCCCGAACTGGTCGTCGACATCGGGTGGGTGCTCGGCCTGTTGCTGGTGGTCTTCGGATACGCGTTGCTGAAGTCGCTCGACCGTTTCGCGTTTTCGGTTTGCCCATCCTGCGCGCACGATCACAGCCACGAAAGCTGCGATGAACCGCTGCACGGTTTTGCCGGACCGCTGCTGATCGCGACGGCTATCCATGCGTTCGTCGACGGCTGGGGCCTGGTGGCGGTGCAGAAAGGACTGCATACGCCGGGCTCGGGAACGGTTTTCGCGGCCGCGTTGTTTCTGCATAAAATACCGGAGGGGCTTGCGCTCGGCACGATGTTGCGGGCGTCGGTGGACCGCGAGGTGACGGCGCTGGCGTTGTGCGCGGCGGTGGAACTCGACGACTGTCGTGGGAGGGGCTGCCGGGTTCTGGCTGACGCCAGCGGCCTGGGTGAGCTATCCGCTGGCGATTGCGGGCGGGACTTTTCTGTTTCTCGGCGTGCACGCGGTGCATGGAGCGTGGAAAAGCCGGGGCGCTGCACCCGCCTTCATCCCCGCGCTGGCTGGAGCGGCCGGTGCGGCGATTCTGCAGCAGGGGTTGCGGATGGCATTACGATAGATAACGGCGCCAAATGACTCCCCAGCCTCGATTCGCCGTATTTGACCGATGCGTCGGGTTATCGCGGAGCGGCGGAGCGCGTGTTCGTGCCGGAATCGGAGGCGGAGGTTGCGGAGATTCTGCGCGAGGCCACTGCGACGCTGACGCCGGTTACGATCGCCGGGGCCGGGACCGGGCTGACGGGCGGCCGGGTGCCGCACACGGGCTGGGTGGTTTCGCTCGAACGGTGCGGCAAGGATCGAAATTCATTCCGGCTATGCGATCTGCGGGGCGGGCGTGTTGCTGCGGGATTTGCAGGCCGCGGCGGGCCCGCGTCAGTTTTATGCGCCCGATCCGACGGAGAACGGCGCTTCGGTTGGTGGGTCGATTGCGACGAATGCCAGCGGATCGCGGAGTTTTCTTTATGGGGCTACGCGGCGGCATGTGCGGGCGCTGCGCGTGGTTCTGGCGGATGGGACGACGCTTGCTTTGAAGACGCGGCGAGAAGGCGCCGTTCGATGTTCCCGTGGTGCCGGCGCCGGAGACGACGAAGAATACAGCGGGTTATTATCTGCGGCCGGATATCGATTACCTGGATCTGTTTATCGGGTCCGAGGGAACGCTGGGCGTTGTCACCGAAGCCGAGCTGGGTTGTTGCCGGCGCCAGGGAGTTGTTTACCGGGGTTTTGTTTTTCGAATCGGATGAGCAGGCGCTGGAGGCGTGGATGTGTGGCGGCCGGTGTGCCGGGTCTGCGCATGCTGGAATATCTGGATGCGGGCTTCGCTCGATCTGCTGCGGCCGCGTTTTCCGGAGATTCCGGCCGAAGCGCGCGCCTGTGTTCTGATTGAAAGCGAAAACGACGATTGGCTGGACGAGTTTCACGGGACTGGAATCTTCATGGTTTGCGGCCAGCGCTGCCGATCGCGAGCGGTTCCGGCGCTTCCGGCATGCGTTACCGGAGGCTGTGAACGATCTGGTGCGGCGGCGCGGCCTGACGAAGATGGGTTCGGATTTTGCGGTGCCGATTGCGCGGAATCGGGAGATGCTGCGGATTTATCGCGAGACGCTCGATCGGGAATTTCCGGGTCAGTATGTGATCTTCGGGCATATCGGCGATGCGCATCTGCATGTGAATGTGCTTCCCGCAAACGATGCGGAATGGCAGCGGGCGAGTGGGCTGATGACGGAGTTTGCGCGGAAGGCGGTGGAGTTGGGCGGGACGGTGTCGGCGGAACATGGCTTGGGGAAGCGCAAGCGCCATCTGCTGGAGATTCAATTTACGGCCGCGGAAATTGAAAAGATGAAGGGCGTGAAGCGGCGGCTGGATCCGAATTGGCTGCTGGGTCCCGGCACTTTGTTTGATTGACGACTATCGCTAACTCGCCTACGATCGCGCGCTCTCGGTAAACGTCAGCTGACCGGCACTCTGAGAGCGTAGCCACGAATTCGGGGAATCTAAAGGTGGCCGCCAGCTTCTCCAGGTCTTCTTCGGTGTTGTAGAAATGCGGCGAGACCCGCAGATTTCCGTGTCTCGCGGCTACGATGATTCGTTCGGCCTGCAGGCTGCGCGCGAGCGCCGAAGCGTCGCGATCCGGCCAATGCGCCGCAACGATATTGGTGTTCTCGTTGACGATCGTCGCGCCGGAGCGCCGCAGGATGTCCGCCGTCAGTCCCGCCAGTTCCAGCACGCGTTGCTCGATGCGGTCCGGGCCGATCTCAAGCATCATCCGCACCGATTCCCGCATTCCGTAGAGCGACGCGAAATTGAGCATTCCGCCTTCGTATTTCTCCGCCGCTTCGGGCATTTTCGGTGCGCCGTGATGCAGTTCGTCGACCGAGCGCCAGCCCCGATCGCTGCGCCATCCGATCACCGAGGGCCGCAGCTTCGGCCGCAATTCCGGCGACACATAGAAGAACGTCGCGCCGTTGGGGCAGAGCAGCCACTTGTATCCATCGACTGCGAGCATGTCGGGTTTCACTGCGCGGACATCGAAGGTGAGCGCGCCGACGCTCTGCGTGCCATCGACGTAAAGCAGCGCGCCTGCTGCATGCGCGAGTTGCGAAATGCGCGCGACGTCGGGCCGGTATCCGTTCGAATAATTGACCGTGCTCACCAGCACGGCGCGCGTGCGCTCGGGCAACGATTCGATTGCGTCCGACCTCAACCAGTTCCACGCCGCGGTCGGCCAGCGATGCCGCGAAGTAATACTGATTCGGAAATTCATCGCGCAAGGTGACGATGCGATCGCCCGCGTGCCAATCCATGCCGCCGAGGAACAGCGACAACGCCGAAGACGCATTCATCGCGAACGCGATATCGGCGGCATCGCAGTGGATCAGTTGCGCGATCAAGCCCGCGAGTTCATCCATGTCATCGAACCAGCTGAGGAAATCGGCGCAGGCAGTTTCCTCGCGCGTCGCGAAGTGCGCGGTCGACAGCCGTCGCGGGTGCGCGCGGGCAGTTGTCCGAACGTGGCGGTATTCAGCCACGTCCAGTTCGCGGAGCGCCGGAAATTCAGCGCGTATGGCGGACCAGTTCATCGTCTTTTTTTATTGCGCGCCGGAGTTCCGCCACGACATCCGTTACGGGAACATCGCGCGCTGGCGCGATCTTTGCGCACGACCAACTCCACCAGGCCCTGCGCCAACTTCTTTGCCGACAGTGATCCGGTACGGCACGCCGATCAGATCCGCATCTTTGAACTTCACGCCCGGGCGCTCGTCGCGGTCGTCATAGAGCGCGTCGATGCCCGCCGCCAGGCATTCATCGTAGATCTTCGCGCGCGGCCTCGCGCAGCGCCGCATCGGCATTGTTCACCGGCGTGACGATCACGGTGAAGGGAGCGATCGAAACGGGCAGGAACATGCCGGCGTCGTCGTGATTCTGTTCGATCGACGAGCTGAGAATGCGCTCGATGCCGATCCCGTAAGAGCCCATGATGGGAGTAATTTCCTCGCCATTCGACGCGGCCACCCGCAGCCCCATGGCGTCCGAATACTTGTAGCCGAGCTTGAAGATGTGCCCGATTTCGATGGTCTTGTGCAACTTCGAGGCCGCTGCCGCACGCGGCACAGGGGTCGCCGTCGTTGACCTGGCGGATATCGGCGAATTGCGGTTTGAAATCGCGAACGGGCGTGACATTTCGCAGATGGTAATCGTTCTTGTTGGCGCCGGCGATCATGTTGCGGCGCGATTCGAGCGCGAGGTCGGCGATGATCGGCATGTTCGGTAATGCCGATGGGCCCGAGCGAGCCCGGGTCGGCGCCGAACCACTCTTTGATTTCATCGGGACGCGCGGGGCGCACTTCCATCGCTCCGCCCGCGGCTTGCGCAAACTTCGTTTCGCTCAACTGGTGGTCGCCGCGCAGCAGCGCGAGCACGGGCTTTCCATCCGCCACCATGACCAGGCTCTTCATCTGCGAGGTTTCCGGGAGGCCGGTGAAAGCCGCAACCTCCGCGATGGTCTTGCGACCCGGCGTGTGGAACTCCTCGGGCGCGGTCGCCGGTATCGGGATCGTCGATCTTGGGCGCGCACGGGATAGGAAACCGCCTTCTCGAGATTCGCCGCGTAATGGCAGCTCGGACAGTTGACCACGAGGTCTTCGCCGGCATCGGACGTCACCATGAATTCCATCGACTGGCTGCCGCCCATCGCTCCCGAATGCGCTTCGACAGCAATCACATCGAGCCCGCAGCGCGCGAAGATCCGGCGATAGGCGTCGTAGTGTTTCCTGTAGGAAACGTCGAGACCCTCGGCGTCGAGATCGAAGGAGTAGGAATCCTTCATGATGAACTGGCGCACGCGCAGCAGACCCGATTTGGGGCGCGGCTCGTCGCGAAACTTGGTCTGAATCTGGTACCAGATCTGAGGCAGTTGCTTGTAGCTGCGCAGTTCGCCGCGCGCGGTCGCGGTCATGATTTCTTCGTGCGTCATGCCGAGGCAAAGATCGCGGCCGAAGCGGTCTTTGAGGCGGAACATGTTGTCGCCCATCACATCCCAGCGGCCGGATTCCTGCCAGAGTTCCGCCGGGTTCAGCGCGGGCAGAAGGAATTCCTGCGCGCCGATGGCATCCATCTCGGCGCGCACGATCTGCTGGATTTTGAGCAGAGAACGCTGCGCGAGAAACAGATAGCTGTAGATGCCCGCGGCAACCTGCCGGATGTAACCGGCGCGCAGCAGAAGCTGATGGCTGGCAACCTCGGCCTCGGCAGGGTTTTCACGCAACGTGGGAATGAAGAGCTTGCTCCAGAGCATATTTTGGGGGGAGAATTCAGTTTAACAATGACTTCATTCGATGAAACGAACGGCGGTCGCCGGTTTGGCTCTCGCGCTGCTGCTGGCCGGGCTGCTGCGGGTTCGAGGGATGGCTCCGCGCAAGCCCGCGAAGGAGTATCAGCTTCGCGGCGAGATCATGGGGCTCGATGCCGGCGCCCATGTCGCGACCATCAAGCACGAGGAGATCAAGGGTTTCATGGGCGCCATGACGATGGGATACCCGGTCAAGGATGCGTCCGAGTTTGCGAAGCTTTCGGTCGGCGAGCCAATCACCGCGACGGTCTACGTGACCGACGATGCAATGTGGGTCGGAAATATCAAGAAGCAGCCGTAGGTTATCTGCCCGTCGACATTTCACTGCCGTCCAGGCTTTATCCGCCGGCGGAAGTTTCGGATCGGCCGTGATCTGCAGGTCCGCGCAATGGTGGTAGTAAAAGCCGCCGCCCGGATTCAGCGCGTGCTCCGCCATGAACTGCGTTACCTGGAGCGTGCATTTATCGCAGCTGAGGTTCGGCAGCGTCACGTCGACCTTCCATTCGGTGTTGCGCGGCGTAGTGGTGTGGACAAATGCGCCATCCATCAACACGGGGATTTTCGGATTGCGCGTCGATGGGCGCGCTCACCGACTTGCCATCCTTCACTTCGGCGTCGGCATCTTTCGGAAGTTCCGCCCTTGAGTTTACGGAAAGCGCGATCCGGTAATGGCCGGGATGCGGGATAAACTCCAGCAGCCGGACCGTGAACGGATGGCCGCCCTGCGCTTTCGTGACGATGCCTGATGGAATGCCGGCGCCGCACGGTGGCGCTCCCTTTCCGCCATCCTCCGTCACCAATGCCGAGGGCGGTTCGAGAAACTTGAAATGCGCCAGCGCCATGTCGGGAAGCAGAGTGCCGATGCCGGCCAGGAGCAATCCGCCGAGCAGCAATCCGTGTTTCCGCATGATTCTTACTACTGTACTCTGAAAACATGAAATCGTTATTCGCGGCCCTGCTTGCCGCGTCCATCGGAGTCGCACTCGGCCCAGAGTCCTCCCGCGCAGACCTCGGTCACGCTGGGCGGGAAGACGTTGACGATCAAATACAGCGCGCCGTCGGTGCGCGGCCGGAAAATCTTCGGCGCCGGCGGACTTCTCTCGAATGATCCGACGTATCCTGCCTGGCGCGCGGGCGCAAACTCGGCGACATCGTTCCATACCGATGCGGATCTCGATATCGGCGGCCTCCCGGTTCCGAAAGGCGATTACACGATTTACGCGTGGGTAGCCGATCCCGAGAACTGGCAGCTCATCATCAACAAAGAGACTGGCCAGTGGGGCCTCAGCTACGACGCGAAGAAGGATGTGGGCCGGGTCAAAATGACCATGAGCAAGCCGCCTGCTTTGATCGAGACGTACAAGATGACGCTTTCCGCCACAGGGCCGAAGACCGGCAAACTGCAATTGGAATGGGAGCGCCATATCGCCTCCGTTCCGATCTCGATGAAGTAACGCGATTTGTTTCGGGTTGACCGATGAGTTTTCGCGATGTGGCGGAAAATCTCCGGCAATCGTTTCGTGCTCTGGCCGAGGGGCAGGCCGGGCGCGGAGGTTGTTGAACTTACCGGCGTGAGCATCGCGTCGCTGGGCGTCGCGTTCCAGATGTTCAACGCCGCATTCCTCGAGCGAGCCGGTGGAGACGCAGTCGGAACTCGAAGACCGCCTGCGTGCGGCGAAGGGCTACTTCGATTTCGCGCTGGACTCCCGTGGGCGTTCTGGATCTGCGAGGATTGGCTCGCCGCTGGCATCCGGCGCAAACTGTCCCGCGCGTGCGAGACCTACGGTCTGAGGTTGTCGGCGGAGATGCCGGGCATGGCCGCCGACCACCTCCGGCCGCCCACGCGCAAGCTTCCTGACATGGAGGTGCGGCCCATGCAGCCGGGAACGACGCTGAACGATTTTCGCGCCCTCGGTTCCACGTGTTTCCATGTGCCGATCGCCTGGTTCTCGGAGGTGTTCGACGAACGCGTTGCCGCGCGACGGGGTTTTTCGATGCTGGGTGGGATATCGCGAGGGACTGCCAGTGGCGACCGCTGCGAGTGTTCTCGTCCGAGAGGGCGCTGGGAATTTATAACGTTGCGACCGCGCCCGAGCATCGGAAACACGGCTATGGCGAAGCGATCACGCGTTATGCGATCGACTCCGCTCGCGGGAGGGCGACGCGCGGCGCTTGTATTGCAGTCCACTTCGCAGGGTCACCGGCTTTATGACCGGATGGGCTTTTATCCGGTAACGCGGGTGCTGGTTTACAACTCGACTCTGTAGCAGCTTCTGTTCGCTATCCTTGAAAGTCGATGGCGAAGCGAATCTGTGTATTCTGCGGATCGAGTCCCGGCGCCCGACCGTGCTATGCCGAGGCCGCGAAATCACTGGCGCGATATCTCGCCGCGAACAGGATCACCGTTGTCTACGGCGGGGGCAATGTCGGGCTGATGGGCACTGCTGGCGGACGCGACGCTCGAAGCGGGAGGAGAAATCATCGGGGTGATTCCGCAAGCTCTGCTCGACCGGGAGGTTTCGCATTCGCGAATCCCCGACCTGCGTGTGGTGGGTTCGATGCATGAGCGGAAGGCGATGATGGCCGAGTTGTCCGATGCGTTCATCGCGATGCCCGGCGGTTTCGGCACCTTCGAGGAATTTTGCGAGGTGCTGACCTGGACACAACTGGGACTGCATCGAAAACCCTGCGGGCTGTCTGAACGTGGAAGGCTACTACGATCCTCTGCTCGCTCTCTTCGATCACGCGCGTCGCGGAGCAGTTTCTGAAGCCCGCGCATCGGCAAATGGTGATTTCTGAAAGCAGCCCGGGATTGCTCGTAGACCGGCTGCTCAAATACGAACTGCCTGTCGTCAGCAAATGGATTGGCAGGCAACAGACCTAAACCGGCTGGCTGCCTCGCGCAGATCTTCACCGTAGAATCCGATGAACTTCGCCGCCACGCGCGACGCCGAACCATAGCGCCAGCGAAACGCACGCGACCAGTCCGGCCCTGAATCGGGAGACCGGTGGCTCCGCACATCGTAACGCGGCGATGCACCGTGAAATGAAAGGTGACGGCCATCACGATCAACCCCATCTTGATCCAGAAGAACGAGCTGTCGTAGCATCGCTGCGCTTCCGACGCCAGATTGAGCGGTCCGGTGGCGAACATGATGGCGAGCCCGGCCCAGGTCCACGGCGCGAGTTCGCGCGCCACACGCGAGACCGGGTGGCGCCTTTGATGCCGAAACCGAGCATGCGTCAGATCCACCATCATGAATGCTCCCGATCAGCAGTGCCATCCCGATCAGATGGATGATTTGGGCGGTGGCGATCAGCGCCGAGGAGTCGCTCATGATGTGGGCGAGGCCGGTGTGCCCGTACCAGTCGAACAGCGGTAAGAGGGATTGCCGCGTCACGTGCGGTCGTATCCCGGTCCGTAAGCGATGGCGCGTCCCGCCGCGATGATGCACATCCACAAAACCAGCGACAGCAGGCCCGCCAGTCGTGCGCGCGGCGGCAGCACGGGCGCTGTGTCCCATGCGGCGGCCTGCCGGTAGATGGTTCGATGAAAGATGAGAGCGTTCAGACCCGGCCAGCGAAAGCAGCACAAGCTTGATGCGAAAAGCGGGGCTGTGATAGAGCTTCACCGCCTCCGCTGAGAAACAGGCATCCGCCGGTGACGAACATCAGGCCGAAACCCCACAGCGTGCGCGGTACGATGCGTGACACCACATCGGAGACGGGATCCCGCTTCAGCCTGAGCCCGAGCAGCCGCAAATCCACGAGCATGATCGTTCCGGCAACCAGGATAATGCCGAGTCGTATGGACGGTTTCGGTGAGATCAAACACCCAAACCGAGTCGCGGAGCGCCGCGGCGGGCGGCGTGGTTTCCAGCCACTGGCAGAAATTGAGGATGAAGTGCTGCACCAACAGACGACTGTACACCAATTCCGATGCCGTTTCGCATACTGGTACTGGTGACTCCTTTACCTTTATCTCTACCTCTATCGAACTCCGCAACGTGACCGTGATGCGCGGCGAAAACATCGCCCTGCGGGATTTCAGCCTGACCATCGGGGCGGGCGAGCACGTGGCGATCCTCGGGCCAAACGGCTGCGGCAAATCGACGCTGATCAAGACCATCACGCGGGAATGCTATCCGCTGGCGCGGGCAGGGTCGTCGGTCGAGATTCTGGGGCGGTCGCTGTGGAACGTGTTCGATCTGCGCGGCATGCTCGGCATCGTTTCGAACGACCTGATGACGCAGTGTACGCGCGAGATCACCGGCTTCGACGTGGTGCTCTCCGGATTCTTTTCGAGCATCGGGATCTGGCCGAATCATCACGTGACGGATCGAGATGCGGGATAAGGCGTCCGAAGTGCTGGCGTTTCCTCGACGCGCCGCACCTGGCGGAGAAGCCGGTCGACGAAATGTCGTCCGGGGAAGCGCGGCGCATGCTGATCGGGCGGGCGCTGGTGCATGGGCCGACGCGCCCTGCTGCTCGATGAGCCATCGACCAGTCTCGATCTTTTCGCTCAGCACGAGTTGCGCGAAACGGTGCGAAAACTGGCGCGGTCGGGCATCGGGATTCTGCTCGTGACGCATCACCTCTCCGATATCATTCCCGAGATCGACCGGGTGATTCTGATGCGCGGCGGCCAGATCGCGGCCGACGGCCCGAAGGAATCGAACACTGACGGCGGCTGCGCTCAAAGATCTTTTCGGGGTGGAAGTGGAACTGGCGCGGCGGGACGGGTATTATCACCTCTGGTGACCGTGCGATGCCGACGCAAACAGCAGGAGCAACGGAGCAGGACGGAACCGGAACCGCGCTGGCCCGCGCTGGTGGCGACGCTCGCGGTCGGCGTGTTGTTCTACGCGATGCCGGAATCCCTACGGTCGGGCCCGGGCTGGCTGATGCTGGTGATTGTCGGCGGTGCTGACCGATTCCGATATGGGTGTTCCACCGGATGGGGCGGATGGATCTGAACCAGATTTTCGCTTACTCGGCGCTTGCCGTGATCACGCTGGGCGTGATGTCGTCGCTCGTCCTGCTGATTATGAGATTGCCGGCGCACAAGGAATCGCCGGTGGTGTCTGTTGCGCGCCGCGGCCGCGCTGTGGGTCAGCAATCTGCTGGTTTTCGCGTCGTGGTACTGGCGGCTGGATGGCGGCGGTCCGAACGAGCGCGACAAAGCGGGAGTGCACAAGGACGGGGCTTTTCTGTTTCCGCAGATGATGATGGATCCGGAATTGAGGCGGCAGATGGGCGAGGACAAGTGGAGTCCCGGGTTCATCGACTATCTGTTTCTCGCGTTCAATACCAGCACGGCTTTTTCGCCGACCGATGTGCCCGTGCTTTCCCGATGGGCGAAAGCGATGATGATCGTGCAATCGGTGATTTCACTGGCGACCATCGCGCTTCTCGCAGCGCGGGCGGTCAATATTCTCTAACGCACCTTGACCGTCACCGTGCCGGTGTCCTCTTCGCGATCCACGCCGATGGCGGTGATTTTATAGGTCGTGGTCCTCTTCGGGCGGTCGGTCAGGCAATTTTTCCCCGGCGTGAGCTTTCCTTTGCTCACCTTGATGTCCTTCGCATTCTCCACTTTGAAGCAGACCACCACCTGATCTCCGCGCTTCAGCTTCGGTTGGGGTCGCCGAAAGATCCGACAAGCCGCGGGGGCGGATTGCCTACACGCACGTCGAGCGATTTCGAGACCTTCTGCCGTCGGCGCCGAGTAAGCAGTCAGCGTGTACGTGGTTGCCTGCGCGGGCGTAATATCGATGCAGCGTTCCGGCGACGGCAGCAGCTCCTCGACCGGCGGACGTCAGTTCTATCTTGGTGGCATTCTCGACGCCATAGCAGAGCTTTCCCGCAATGCCTTTCGGAATAAAGCCGGGATGACGCGGAACTGGGTGATCTTAACCGGCGCCGGGGCCGTTCGGGTGCAGCCCGTCACCGCCGCGCCCAGAGCCACGGCAATCGCGAGAACGCGTGTCACACAAACTCGTAACCCTTACGGGCCACGCCGGTCGAAATGATCTCCGTTGTGCAGCCGTTCATGGCGAAGATATTCCGCACCATTTCGCACACCCCCTCCGCGCCGCGTTCGAAAAATACCAGGACTGCCGGCCCCGCGCCGCTCAAAGTGCAGCCGAGGAGGCCCGGCTTGCGCAACCGCAGGATTTCCGCCAGTCCCGGAACCAGTTGCGCCCGGAACGGCTGGTGCAGCCGGTCGTCGAGGGCGGTCGGGAATACCGAGGCATCTCCGGTTGCAAGCCCGGCGACCAGCAACGCGGTCCGCTGCAGGTTGAACACGACATCGGCCTGCGAATAGCAGTCGGGCAGGACGGCGCGCGATTCTTTCGTGGGAATCGCAAAGTTCGGAACCACAACGGCTACCTCGAACTGCGCGGGCATTTCCAGTCTGATGGCGCGGGTCAAGCCCGCCAGGCTCGACGGCGCTGACGACGATGGAACCGAGCACGCAGGCCGCCACATTATCGGGATGGCCTTCCAGCCGCGCCGCTTCATCCAGAATTCGTGCCGGTTTCCAGCGCAGGTCGAGCAGGCGCTCGGCAATGATGACGCCGGCGGTCAGAGCGGCGGCGCTGGAACCGAGCCCCTTGCCGATCGGAATGTCGTTATTGATCGTGAGTTCGACCGCCGGCAGAGGCAGATGCGCCCGCGCCGCGATGGCCAGGGCCGTCTTCCAGATCAGGTTATCTTCGGTGGCGGGAATCAGGTGCGCATCGCGGCCCGGTCACCCGAATGGACAAGCGGGTGCTCGGAGTGAAGCGGCATTCGAGATACACTTTGAGAGCGATTGCCAAAGCATCGAAGCCCGGGCCCGAGATTGGCGCTGGACCCGGGAACACGTAAGGTGCTGATGGGGTTCAATCTGTCATTATGCCGTGCGCCGACGTTTTCAATGAGACTGATCTTTCGAATGAGCGCAGCGACGTTATCTTTGTTCAGGAACTTGTTGCGCTGAGTCAATGTATTCGACGCCGAATCCACCGTGAATCTGGAGGAGATCTGGGTAGGACGGCGCCGCGCTCGAATCGGAAGACCCGGTCGAGGACGGCGCAAGTCGAACTCCGGTGTGGCCGGCGTTTTTCGCCGGCCAGGTTACCAGGTCGAGCGGCACGAGTTCGGCTGGCGCGTCGAGGTGGAGTTCTCGCCGCTGACGCCGTGGAGCCCGAACAGTTCCGGCCGCAGCACATGCTCGATGCTGCGAATCCGAGCGGCCGATTAGGCCGACAGCACTAGCGGATTTCCAGAATTTCTTTTTCTTTGGCCTTCGCCGCCTGATCGAGCTTCAGCATGTAGGCGTCGGTCAGCTTCTGCATCTCGTCGTGGGCGCGGCGATCGTCGTCTTCGGTGATCTTCTTATCCTTCGACAGCTTCTTGACGTGCTCGTTCGAGTCGCGGCGGATGTTGCGGACCGCGACGCGGTGATCTTCGGCCACTCCGTGCAGCTTCTTGACCAGTTCCTTGCGGCGTTCTTCGGTCAGCGGCGGGATCGGGATGCGGATCATCTTGCCGTCGTTCGAAGGGTTCACGCCGAGATCGGCGGTGCGGAGGGCCTTTTCGATCGGCCCGATCTGCGACGCATCCCAGGGCGTGATCGTGATCAGGCCCGGCTCCGGAACATGCAGGTTCGCGACCTGATTCACCGGCGTCGGCGTGCCGTAATAGTCGACGCGCACGTTATCGAGCAGATGCACGGAAGCGCGCCCGGTGCGGATGGTGGCCATCGCATGCTGCAGATCCTCCAGCGCTTTTTCCATGCGCTGTTTCGCGCTGCTTTCGATTTCCTTGACAGTATTCATGATCTTGATCGGCGTCATCAGCTGATCAGGGTGCCGACGGGTTCGCCGGACACCATTCGCATTATATTGCCGTGCGTATTCAGATTGAAAACGAGGATCGGCAGCTTGTTGTCGCGGCACATGGCGATCGACGTCGCATCCATCACGCCCAGCGATTTCGGTGAGCACTTCGGTGTAGCCGATCTGCGCGGTACATCACGGCGTCGGCGTGCTTCATCGGGTCTTTGTCGTAGACGCCGTCCACCTTCGTCGCCTTGGCGATCACCTGCGCCTTGATTTCGAGCGCGCGCAGCGTGGCCGCCGTGTCGGTGGAGAAATAGGGATTCGAGGTGCCCGCCGCGAAGATCACGATGCGGCCTTTTTCCAGATGCCGGATCGCCCGGCGCCGGATATAGGGCTCGGCCACCTGATGCATCTGGATGGCGCTCATCACGCGCGTATGCTGCCCGATCTGCTCGAGCGCGTCCTGCAGGGCGAGCGAGTTGATCACGGTCGCGAGCATGCCCATGTGATCGCCGGTGACGCGGTCCATGTTTTTGGCGGCGAGCGCGATGCCGCGGAAAATGTTGCCGCCGCCCACCACGACGCCGACCTGGACGCCCGCCTGCGCGATGGCGGCGATTTCCGCCGCCAGATCCTTGACGCGCTCCGGATCGATACCGAAAGACAGCCGGCCCGGCCATGGCCTCGCCGCTCAGTTTGAGAAGAATGCGCTCGTATTTCGCCATGGCAGGTTGACGCTCGGGCTTGTTCGGCGCCGGCGGGCTCTGAGCCGCCGAATGCGTCGCCGACTTTGAAACGCGCGAAACGCGAAACCGAGATGTTCTCGCCCAGCTTGGCGATCTTGGTCTTGATCAGCTGATCGATGGTGATCGTGTTTTCCTTCACGAAAGGCTGCTCGTAGAGGCAGACCTCTTCGTAGAACTTGGCCATGCGGCCTTCCACGATCTTGTCGGCCATCTTCTCCGGCTTGCCTTCGTTCAAGGCGCGGGCGCGCTGGATGTCCTTCTCTTTTTCGATGAGCCGCCGGCGGTGACGTCTTCCTTGCGGACGAACTGCGGATCGGCCGCCGCGATGTGCATCGCGATGTCGCGCACCAGTTCCTGAAAATCGTCCGTGCGGGCCACGAAATCGGACTCGCAGTTGACTTCCACCAGCACGCCCAGCTGCGCGCCGGCGTGGATGTAGGAGCCGACCATGCCCTGTTTCGTGGTGCGGGAGGCCTTCTTGCCGGCCGACGCGATGCCGCGCTTGCGCAGCACGACTTCCGCTTCGCGCGATATCTCCCTTCGCTTCGGTCAGAGCGCTCTTGCACTCCATCATTCCGGCTCCGGTACGCTCGCGGAGCTGTTTCACTAAACTTGCGGTAATTTCGGCCATGTTTTCGATTTGTGAAGCTTTGGTTCGATACGAGTCGCGGTTAGTTCTGGCTGGCTTCGGCTGCGGCGGGTTCGCCGCTGGTTTCCGAAGCCGGACCCTTGCGGCCGGAGGCCGGCGTATCTCTCGCCCATCATCAGGCTTTCCTGCATGATCTGCTCGCGATACTTCGGATCCACATACTGCGAATACTCTTCCGTGATGTCTTCGACCGGGGTCTCGTCGTCCTTGACCTTGTCGGCGGTGAAATCGTGCTCGGTGGCGAGGGCGCGGCCTTCGATCACGGAATCGGCGATCTTGCTGGTGAACAGGCGGATGGCGCGCAGCGCGTCGTCATTGCCCGGGATCACCCAATCGACTTCGTCGGGATCGCAGTTGGTGTCGACGATCGCGACCACCGGGATACCCAGACGGCGCGCTTCCTTCACGGCGATCGCTTCCTTGTTCGAATCGATCACGAAGATCACGTCCGGCAGGCCGGGCATGTCTTTGATTCCGGCGAGATTCTGATCGAGGTGCTTGCGGTCGCGTTCCAGCCGCACGATTTCCTTCTTGGGACGCCCGCCGTAAGAACCCTCGGCAGCCATCTGCTCCAGTTCCTTCAGCCGCTTGATCGACTTCTGCACCGTGGTCATGTTGGTGAGAAGGCCGCCCAGCCAGCGCTGGTTCACGTAGAACATCTGGCAGCGGTTGGCTTCTTCGGCGATGGCTTCCTGCGCCTGGCGCTTGGTGCCGACAAACAGGACGGTCTTGCCCTGCGCGGCCATTTCCACTACATAGCGGGCTGCATCCTTGAAGAGCTTCAGCGTTTTCTGCAGGTCGATGATGTAGATACCGTTACGTTCGCCAAAGATGTATTCTTTCATCTTTGGATTCCAGCGCTTGGTCTGGTGCCCGAAGTGAACGCCGGCTTCGAGCAATTCTTTCATTGAAATAGCAGGCAAACTTGCTCCTTGATTCGATTTACAACCCGCAACTAAGCCACGCGCGATCCAAAGCGAGATTTGCGCGAGACGAAATGACAGGCGAGCTAACATAGATTATCAGGCAGCGCGGTTTCGTGGCGCAGAAAAACCCGCGCCCCGCCCACAGAGACAAAACCCCTTACCGCTTGGAGAACTGGAACCGCTTGCGAGCGCCCTTTTGGCCGTACTTCTTGCGCTCGTGCTCCCGCGGATCGCGCGTCAGAAGACCGGCTTTCTTCAGCGGGCCGCGCAATTCGGCGTTGAACTCGACCAGCGCGCGGGCAATACCCAGTTTGATCGCCCCGGCCTGTCCGGCGACACCGCCGCCGTTGGCGAGAATCAGCAAATCGAAACGGTCCGTCATTTCGACCGTCAGGAGCGGCAGCCGCACCGGCACGCGCCCCGCTTCGGTCGGAAAATAATTTTCCAAGGCGCGGCCATTGACCGTGATCTTGCCCGATCCGGGCCGCAGGAACACGCGGGCGATGCCGCGTTTGCGGCGCCCGGTCCCCAGATACTGTTCTATTTTTCGTAATGCCAACTCAGGATACCCTTTCTTGCAGTCTTGCGCTCGCAGCGACTTCGCCGAGCGCACGACTGTTAACGCCGCCGGCTTCTGCGCGGCGTGCGGATGTTTGTCACCCGCGTAAACCTTCAGCTTCCGGTACATCTGCTTGCCGAGTTTCGTCTTCGGCAGCATGCCCGAAATCGCTTCTTCGACCATCCGGGCGGGGCGGGTGGCGCGAACTTTTTGCGCGCCCGTTTCCACCAGGCCTCCCGGATAACCGGTGAAACTGCCGGTAAACCTTCTGCGCGTCTTTGCGGCCCGTCAGCTTCACCTTCTCGGCGTTGATCACGATCACGTGATCGCCCGTGTCGAGGAAGGGCGTATAGATCGGCTTATGTTTGCCCATCAGAATTCGCGCAGCATGGCTGGCGAGCTTGCCGAGGACAACGTCATTGGCATCGATAACGTGCCAGTTTCTCTCAATTCCCGGTTTCGACGGGAACAACGTACTCATGAACACACGACTCCGTCTCTGGTTGCGACCTTACCTATACAGGCTAACGAACCCGGGCAGTCAATGTCAAACCGATGAAACGATTGGCGGACGATTGGCGGCCAGGTTTTGCCGGGTTGTGGTCGCAGTTCTCCGTTTTGCCCCGCAAAACCGCGCCATCCCGGCTCAGTTGGCAGAGCGGCTGATGCGTAATCGGCAGGTCGCCGGTTTCGATCCCGGCGGGTGGCTCCAGTAACTCAAAGAAAAGAAAAGGCGCTCCGCGTCGAGGTTTTGGAATGCGATCCGTCATAATGTAGTCAGGTTCCATCGCATGATCTGCAATGCCAAAGATCTCTCTCCCGACCAAAAGGCCGTGATCGAAACGCTCCTGGGACGCCGTATTCAGGAAGACGAAGCGGTCAGCGTTCGAACCTTCGAGCCTGTCACCGTCTCGCATCAGCGGAGGCAGGAAATAGCGAACGAACTGCGAAAGTATTTTGCTGAAGTGGACGCCGCCCGCAAGCCCGTCTCGGAGAAAGAGGCCGAAGACATCATTACTGAGGCCATGAGAAGCATTCGCCCCGGCTATCGTCCCCGTCAGTGAGAATCATTCTCGACACCGCCATACTCGTTCGAGGGCAACCAATGATGATGCCTGGAGACTGTATCTTCCGGTTCCCCACTAGATCCTGAGGGGACACACCGAACCTGACACCGGCCCGCTTTACACCTCGAATCGCATGTGCAGTACTACTGTGAATATTGATACACTTCAGAATCGGCAAATCCTAACAATGGAGGGGAAGCTCATGCATCGCGTGGTTCTCGCGGCCGGATTTTTGCTATTTGGCGGCCTGCTTCTCGCTCAAACGGCGCTTAGCAACGATTCCGTCATCAAACTCATTAGGGCGGGTCTCTCGGATGATCTGATCGTTTCTACGGTCAACGCGGTCCCTGGAACATATGACACCTCAGCGGATGGACTCATTGCCTTGAAGGCCGCCGGGGCCAGCGACAAAATTATCTCGGCCATCGTTTTGCGAACTTCTGCCCCTACGCCGCAATCGCCTGCCGCCCCGCCAGTCCCGGACCCGAATATTCAGCACTCCACATCGGCAAAAATATCGAGCAAGCCGCGAGTGTTCTTACAATCGGCAAGCAAGGGTCCGAACCGGAACGCTGCGCGGGACCAGTCAATGGAGATGAGCAAAGACCTGGAGAGGGACTGTCCCGATTTGGCTGTAACGATCAATCAGGCGATGGCGGACTACACCATAGTCTTGAATCACATCGAAGCCGGTTTTGTTCGTGACAACCAGATCCAGGTCGCGAACAAGGACGGCGACCTTCTATCGAAGACGAAAGAGGGCGGGAGCATCGCGGGCGGCATGAAAAAGGCCTGCGCGTTGATTCTTGATGACTGGGCGAAAAAATAGAAATAGCCGGCGAAGGGTCAGGATGAAGGAATCCAACATCATAAACCTGATTTAACCTGATTTTAATCTTTACCGTAATAGCCAACACGAATTCATTGCGATATGCTGAGCGCAGTTCTCGTTTCTTTAAAGAAATGGAGAGCTGTGCAAACCATCGAAACCTTCTTTGACGCCGTCGACCTGATCGCAAGCCGTATGCCGGGGCTTGAGCATCTCGTGGTCGAGATCACACTCCTGGGGCTGGCAATCTTCGGCGCTTGTGCCCTCTTCCGGCATCATCCTCATTGAATCGGGCGAGAACGATCCAACGTTCTCAAGGGGCGGCTGACTCGCGGTGGTCTACTCCAAACGTTCTCGTGTGGCGAGCAACCTTTTACCGTCGCTCAGAAAGCCCAACCATCGAGCCTCATCCTCGGAGAAATAATTCGGAGAGGGACTTGACGCGTCGGCGAGGTATTCGTCATAGAATGATCGATTGTCCGCGCTCGATAGCTGATCTGGATTCTCATGAAAGAACAGGCGCATCCGCTTGACGAGATCGGCGCAATACGCAAACGCGGCAGAGTCGGAACGCTTCACTGAGTCGAGTTCGAGTTTAAAGCCCTCTATCCGCCGCGTCATTTCTTGATATCGATTCCCCCGCTGAGGAGGCGCTCCTCGATTGCCGTGATCAGGCGCGCCATCGGCCGAATCGAAATCACCTTCAGAGAGCCAACTCGACATGTTTTCCGTCTTTACTGCGCATCCTGCGGTCCTCAGCCGAGCAGCGAGTGCTTGGCGGTCCTCCGAGCGGTTAGTGATGCGTATTTCATTACGGCCAGCTACGTCGCTGAAAGGCCTGCTGTACCCGAGCCTCACTAGGATCGTTCTTTCGGGATGGCGACCAAAGGCCATGCCCGCCTCGAACAACACGTTTGGGCGAGGCTGTGGCGTGAATTCCTTCTCGTGGGGGGCTCGTGAGGTCCCTGAAACCGGGTGCCAAGCCTAGCGAGATCATCGCCGGTTATCAACACCACAACGGCAGCGGCCTCTGTAAAAGCCTTTTCCAAGACTTGCCCGTTAAATGGAGATCCCTCACCGGTGAATGACACTGCCTCGCTCCACTCGATCGGGGCCAAGTCCAAGGAACGGAGAAAGCTGAACATTGCGTCGCGGGCTTGTATATTTCGCCCATGAACGACGAAGACTCGCCTGTGGTCGCTCGGTCTTTGCCTGCCAACAGGTGGCGTTGGATCCATGCTACTCAGATTGTGCTCCTGCTTCATTATGTCCATTTCGCGGCGAATGAGCAGTTTAAGGTCACGCTCGACGGAGGCCGGCAAGGGGGACATGCCCTCCATCTGAGCCCTGCCTCCCATGTGTGCAGCTATTCGTTCCGGCATCGAGCGTGACAAAGATTCTGCACTGTTCTCAAGCTCATACAAGAGCCGGGCGCAGTGCTCCTCGGAAGCCATTTCAGGAACCAGGCGAATGCTCTCTCTCCTAAGGTCGAGCGCATTGTAGATTATCCTCTCCGCTCGCGCGACATCCGCTTTGGCAAGTCGCGTCCCGGTTATACCGGAGACGAGTCTGCCTCGGTCCCTTTGATCGGCCACGATCCGCTCAGCTTCGAGCGCAAAATCGGTATTAATCTGCTCCAGCGTTTTGATTCGCTTCAATTGCTCCAGTCCCAGCGCTTCTGCGACTCGTTCCGAGGCGGATGACATGGCCTATATTCTACGGAATCGACGTTCCGACCCCACACACGTCTGGTCGTGCGGCTTGGGCTGTCTGAAAGTCCATCTGCGGCTCCCGGCGCAGGGTCGCGTCGACGAGGATCCTCTTCAGGTCGTTGTCCGCCTGAAACCAGATGCTTAATGCTTCGTCAGATCCTGGGTTGAGATCTCGTGGCGGGCACGTTCAAGACGGGTGTACAGTTCGGGGCGGCTTTCGCTCAAAGGCGGGACAGTGCGCCGGATCTCTTCTTCCCCTTCGCGGATGTTGGCATCGACTTCTTGCTCGTGGGCCAGATAGAAGGCAATTACCCCGTACACCTGCTCCAAGGTCAGAGAGGAGAAGTTCTGACGAATGGTTTCCGGTGAATCTCCGCCCCTGAAAGAATAGACGATGGAGTCCAGGGAGACACGAGTGCCAGCGACGTAGAATCCGCCGTTAAGGTGTTCGATGTATTCGCTTCGCTCCATGTTTCCAGTGTAGAAGTTTCGGGCGAAACGTGTCGGCTGGCTTGCCTCAAACCCGGATTCAGAATCGGACTCAATACCGGCCAATCACGCTGAATTCGCCCTGATCGCGGCTGTCGCGCCAAACCCGGAATCAACCACATCCCGCCAGACCCGGAATTTCGTAATCGGCAGGTTCACTTCGTAGAACACCAATAAAAATCGGTAGCCTGAGTGAATCAAAACGCCTACGGTGACAAGGAATAGGAACAAGATTCTTGCGCCGCCGCCCGTGGATCGTTTCGTACCTTCGTGGGGATTGGTAACAGGGAAGGTGGAGCCACCTCTCGGGGTCGAACCGAGGACCTAC
Organism: Terriglobia bacterium; assembly: GCA_963764845.1. Lineage (GTDB taxonomy): Bacteria > Acidobacteriota > Terriglobia > Bryobacterales > Bryobacteraceae > BOG-234. The sequence goes on from CAVXUE010000006.1 coordinate 1,755,159, forward strand.
GCATTACGAATGCGTCGCTCTGCCAACTGAGCTAAGGTGGCGTCCAGAAATAATTATAGACGACGGCGCGGACTAGACGATTGTACCGCCAAAATCCGGCCTGGTTAGGCTATTGTTTCGTGTATCGTGCGAATGTGAGGTCTCGGCGTTTACGGCTCCCGGGTGAACTTCGTCCGCATCGCCGCGCGGTCAAGCTTTTCGCCGCGCGTATAAACATCCGCGATCTTCCGCGTGTTATTGATGTCGTTCAGCGGATTCGCGCTGAGCACCATGAAATCCGCGCTCTTCCCGGCCGCCACGATGCCAAGCTGATCCAGCTTCAACATCTCCGCCGCCGTCTTCGTCGCGGCCACCAGCGCCTGCTTCGGGGTCATTCCCGCCGCCACCATATCGGTCATTTCCTGATGCACGTTCCATCCCACGGCCGTGCTCGAATCGGTTCCGAGCGCGATCCGCACACCGGCCTTGTAGAACCTCATCAGATTACGCGCCTGTATGCCGTATGCCTCCCGCGCCTTCTTTACGTCCTCAGGTTTCAGAGCTGCCAGATCCTCACGCATGCGTTTGATCTGCGACGCCGGAACGCTCTCGCCCGCCAGCGCCAGGTCCGATTCGGTCGTCTCGCGATCCGGCAGAGTCGAAATGGCGTAAACATTGCGATGCGCTTTGAGCATCCCAACCAGTTCGTCGTCCGCGTCGCGGTCGCGCACCAGATGCGCAAAGATGTCTATCCCCGACCGCAGCAGTTCCTTTGCATCCGCTAAATAGAAGATGTGCGCCGCGACGCGCAGGTTGTTCTTATGCGCTTCATCGATGATGGCGCGATACAGCTCCGGCGTCAGCTTCGGCACCGTGCCGTTCCGGTCATCGACCCAGATTTTAACCAGATCGACCCTCTTCGCCGCCAGTTCCCGCACGTCGGCGCGCGCTTCGGCATCGGTAGTCACTCCGTATGCGATGGGTTGCCAGTACATGCGGCCGGGACCCGCCTTGGGCATCGCCATGCCGCGCCCGGCCAACCGGAACAGAGCCGTATTCGGCGGCGGATTCGCGCGAATCTCATAGCCGATGTCGCCTTTGTCGATTCCCATGCTCTGAACCGCCGCGACCCCGTAATACGCGACGCGTTCGAGATGGTCGATCAGATTTTCGCGCGAGTAGGTGTCGGCACCGATCTGGTTGGTCTTGACTACATACCAGCCGAGGTGTACGTGCGTATCGACCAGCGCGGGCATCACGGTTTTTCCGGCCAGATCGACGCGCGCCGCTCCCGCGGGCGCTTTCACGGCGCCCTTTTTGCCGACGCTCGTGAACTTCGCGTTTGCTACCACGAAAGCAGAATTTTCTGTAACGCTGCCGTCGCCATTGACCAGACGGGCGCCCTCAAAAAGAATCGGCGTTTGCTGAGCGAATGCGATCGGCAGGCAGAGCACAATCGGCAGAGCGAAGCGAATCAGGCGCATGAGGTCTCCTTAAGTCAGTTATGTTATCGAACCCGGCCGGAGGCCGGCACCCGATAAAATACAGGAAATGAGCGCCGACACTCGAATGGGGACAGCCGACTCTATTTCGGAGCCCGCCTGGCGCATTGAGCTGGATGCCGCTTCATTCGCCGCCAGATCGCGTGAAATTCTGAACGAACTCCGGCGCGGGCGCGGCTTTGTCGTTCTTCGCGGCTTGACCCTGGACGAATTCATTCAGGGCTGCCAACATCTCGGTCACGTCATTCCGCAAACGAACGCCGGCGTTTTGTTTTACTCCGTTCGGGATGAAGGACTGCGGATTGAATCGGACTATGGAAAACCCGGCGTTCGAACCTCGAAAACGAACGCCGGATTTGATTTCCACACGGACTCGCCGTCGCGGCTGGCGGGTCATACGCCTGAATTCATCGCGCTCTATGTGTCGCAGGTCGCCAAATCGGGCGGAGAGTCGGCTTTGGTAAACGCGTACGACATCAACAAAATCATCGAGCGCGAGCGGCCGGACCTTCTGGCGCGCCTGTATGAGCCCTATTGGGTCGACCGGCGCGCTGAGGTGCCTCCTGGGGAAGAGCCCATCGTGCCGATGCCCGTATTTTCCCGTGACGACGACGGCGCCCTCACCGTCCGTTACCTGCGCCTCTATATCGCGAAGGGTTACGAGCAACGCGGCGCGCCGCTCGATGGTCCAGGCCTCGATGCGCTTGACTTCTTTGAATCAGTCATGAACAGGCCTCGGATGGCGCTGATGATTCCCATGGAACGCGATGACGTTCAGATCATTAATAACCGGTTTATCCTGCACAGCCGGACCGAGTTTGTCGACTACCCCGAGCCTGACCGAAAGAGACACTACATCCGGATATGGTTGAACGACATCTAACCGCACTGGCCTCTGCTGCTGTCACTTTCCCGAGTCGTCGCCAGGTCTCTCTCCCTTTTTTCCGATGACGCCAAGAATCTCCTCATCCTGAACCTTGATTGGCGCCGGGGCGCCCAGTTTCTGCAACAGAGCAACGCTCTCGGGATGCACCAGCGGGAAGCTGCTTCGGAGGTAAGGGCCATTGGCCATATCCGTTACCGACCAGTTGCGTTTCGTCTTTACGTCGAGGCGGGCGCCCTTTGCGGCCAGGTACTGGATCACCTCGTTATCGCCCCGGTAAGCCGCGCCCATCACCGCCGTGTATCCGGAGGTATCGGCGGCATTCACATCGATCTGGATATCTTCCACCAGATATTTCACCGCGGCCAGAAACGAATTCGGCGCATTGGTGGAGAAGTTTCCGTTCCAACCCACGCCCGCCGCGACGGCGAGCGCCGTGTCCTGTTCCGCCGATGCGATCTTCGGATCCGCTCCATGGGCCACCAGAAGCTTCATGGCATCGACATCGGTGGCCTGCGCTGCGCGCCAGAACGCCGTGCTTCCCGCTGCTTTCGCCCAAGCATCGTTGTGATGCGGAGGGTCGAACCACAGCGTCTTGTTGATTTTGACATTTGGATTGGCTCCATGCTCCAGCAGGAGTTTCATCAGCTCCAGATAGGTTGTCTGCTGCTGCGTGACGCCGGACGCCGACGTGGAGGCGGTTGGGGTCCAGGCGACAGGCGCCCATTTGCTCTCTACCGTTGCGTACAGAGCTGCCAGGCCGTCGATCGTCTGAATGTTGGGGTCCGCGCCGTGATCCACCAGATACTTCGCTACGTCGAAATGGCCATTGCTGATGGCGATTACCAGGGAAGTGCTCTTATCCACCGGATTCGTTTTGTTGACATCGACTCCCGACTCTACGAGCGCCTGAACGCTGGCCATCAGGCCTTCGCGAGCGGCATAGTGCAGGGCTGTCATGCCACCCATGCCGGCAACCTTTCCCTCCGCCTGGCCGCGTTTCTTTGTCGCGCCCGTGCGGGACGGTGCGGGAATGGAATTGCCATCCTCGTCGACGATGTCTGCGTTGATCGGGACGATTTTGGAGTTCGCGTTCAGATCCGCGCCCTGCGATGCCAGCAACCGCACCACCGCGTCGCGATTCAGTGCAGCCGCAAACATGAGGGCAGTTTGCCGGCGGGACGATTCCCTCGCGTTCACACTCGCGCCGTGGTCCAGCAGGGCTTTCACGGCGTCAACTTTGCCGGAAGCCGCGGCGAGCATCAGCGGCGTCGTCCCCAGCGTGTTGGCCAGGTTCGCATCGCCGCCGTTTTTCAATAACAGATCGATCATCGCGGCATTGCCGGCTTGCGCGGCTATCAGCAGCGGAGTGACTGCTTTGAGACGGTTTGCCGCGTTCACGTTTGCGCCGGCCTGGATCAGGACTCGCGCCATCTCGACGTCCTCCCGATACGCGGCCCAGTGGAGCGCCGTCATACCGTCGCCTTGCGCGTAATTCACGTCCGATTTCTGAACGAGCGACTTTACATTGTTCAGGTCGCCCTGCTCGGCCGCCCCGGTGAGCGCCAGGCCGGAATCGGCGTCGGCGGCGAACAATCGGGTCGCCAGGCAGATCGCGAACAGCCCGGTCGAAAAGTAGTGCGATTTCTTCATAAGAGCTCCTCTCAAAGTGTCAACACTTCCGGTATCAGATCGCGAGATCGCCGGTGCTGTCGCCGATCTTCTTAAGATCGTCAACCCCGAGCCTGTTCATGATCGTCAACAGCAGGTTTGCCATGGGCGTTTCCTCCGGGCAACTCAGGTGGAGATTGCCCTTGATCCTGCCGCTCGCGCGCCCCGCCAGGAATACCGGCACTCGCCTGTGTTCGTGAACGTGGGAGTCTCCCATCGGGCTGCCATACATCACTAACGAATGGTCGAGGAGATTCCCATCGCCATCCGGCGTATTCTTCAGTTTTTCGAGAAAGGGCGCGACGGTGCTGACATGGTACTGGTTGAGTTTGGCAAACTCGGCGATGGCCTTTGGATCTTCGCCGTGATGGGAAAGCGCGTGGAACGGGGTCTTGATCCCGCTTTCCGGAAAGACTGCCGAACTCACGTCGCGAGCCAGCTTGAATGAAGAGACGCGTGTGGTCTCGGTCATAAAGGCCAGCACCTGAAGGTCGAACATCAGGTCCACATGCTCGCGAAAGGTTTCGGGCACGCCAACGGGCGCGTTGGGCAACTGCGCTACATCTCCGCGCGAGGCGTTGTATTGCTCGATCGTCTGAATTCTCCGCTCGATCTCGCGGACATTGTCGAGATAACCATTCAGTCGGCTCTGATCGGCTGGGCCGAGGCCTTGTTTCAGCCGCGGCAGAGAGTGCTGCACCCGATCCAGAATACTGCGGTCTTCGCGGCCTCGGGAGGAACGCTCCTGTGCCGTGCCGCCTGCGCCAAACAAACGTTCGAAGACCACGCGGGGATCGCGCTCCATGGGCAGCGGGGTCGTTGCCGAAGACCATGAAATCGTGTCGCAGTAAACACAGCTGTATCCGAATCCGCAGGCGGCCGACAGGGAACCGGCGTTCTCGATGCAGAGCTGGATGGATGGCAAGGGAGTATCCTGGCCGAATTTCTGCGCGTAAATCTGGTCGATCGACGGACCGGATTCAACGTCCGCCCCTTCCGTCATCTTGGGGTGCGCGCCCGTCAGGTAGACCGCGGAGGAGCGTGTATGATCGGCGCCTTCCTCCTTGGGGGTCCACGGTCTCGCGCCATTCAGGTCCGTGTTGCTGACAATCGTGAGGTATTCGCGATACGGCTTGAGCGAAATCAATGTGGGAGTCAGCTCGAAATCGGAACCCGTCTGGGCGGGCGACCAGTAATGGAGTTTTCCGCCGGTACGCGTGCTTCCGGCTGCCCCGTGCACCATCTCGATCGTGCAGAGCCGGGCCCGCGGCGCGGCGGCCGTCTTGTGCAAAGGAGTCTGCGCGGGCACCATCGCGTCCAGAAACGGCAGCGCAAGAGCCGCCCCTGTTCCGCGAAGCATGGACCGGCGCGAAATATGTTTCCTTGTTATATACATTTGGAGCGCTCCTTATTCCCCGTTCCTGTTCTGACTGTTATCGGCCCGCTTCTTACGGTCTGTCGCGGGCTTCGTTTTGAAGCAGCGCGGCTTCAGTTACAGCCGGCTGCGTTACTGCCGGCTTCGTTTCTGCCCGCCTCATTTGAAACGGCGCGCTTTTCGCTATGCTCAGGACGATCGATCCGAAGCGGTGTTCCTCACCCGCGTCGCGAATGATCCTGCGAACCGTCGGCATATCCGAGGCGGAAAGCCCCCGGCCCAGAGCATACGTCAAAAGCCTGGTCGTGAAATTCGTAACGTAGGCGTCCGAATAGTGCAGCAGCGCGAGCCGCAAATCGATCGGGCCGTCCACTTTGGTTCCGTCAACCAGCCGGCCCGACGGGTCCACTGGAAATCCGGCGTCGCGGGTGCGCCATGCTCCCACGGCATCGAAGTTCTCAAGGGCCAGGCCGAGCGGGTCCATCATTTTGTGGCAGGAATTGCAAGGTTCGTTTGCGCGGTGCTGTTCCATGCGCTCGCGCACCGATCGAAGCTTGATCGTTTCGCCACCGAGCACGTTGTTTTCCGCGAGGGCGGGCACGTTAGGTGGTGGAGGGGGAGGGCTCACCCCGAGGACCTGCTCCATTACCCACTTGCCGCGCGCAACCGGCGAAGTCCTGTTCGAAGCCGAGGTTACCGTCAGCACGCTTCCCTGGCCCAGCAAACCGAACCGGTTCTCATCCGTCAGCGATACACGCCGGAAACGGCTGCCCTGGATATTGGGAATCCCGTAGTGCTTTGCCAGCCGCTCATCGACAAACGTATAGTTTGCGGTCAGCAAATCAACCACGCTGCGATTCTCCCGGACGATGCTGTCGAAGAGCAATTCCGTCTCGCGGCGCATGGATTGAAGAAGATTATCGTCGGAATCGGGATAGAGATAGACGTCGGGATTGGCATCCGTCAGTCCACGGAGGTGCAGCCACTGTGCTGCGAAATTCTTTGCCAGCGCCTCGGAACGCGGGTTGGCCAGGAGGCGCTCGACCTGGTGTTGAAGGACTGCGGGGTCCCGCAGTTTCCCCTGATTGGCTACCGTAATCAGTTCCTCGTCCGGAAGGCTGCTCCAGAGGAAGTAGGAGAGCCGGGAGGCGAGTTCCAGATCGCTCACCCGGTAGTCCTCGCCCGGACGGATACCGGCCGGAGTGCGTTCGAAACGGAAGACAAATTCGGGATTTGCCAGGATATACTGCAAAGCCATCCGGACGCCCGACTCGAAGTTCCCGTGCTCACGGCCGTCCCAGTAAACCTGCATGAGATCGTCGAAACTCTCTTTGCTCACAGGTCTTCGATAAGCCTCACGGGCCAGTCTTGAGATGATCTCTTTGGCACAGGGCTCTTCCTGATCCGGAGTAGCCGGCCTGCAGGTGAATATTCCGCGGCGGCTGACTGTCTCGCTCACGCCGGTGGCCCGATAAGGACCCATGATCCCGAGATCTCTCAGGTGAGGCGGGTTTGTGAGCCCCGGAATCTGCCCGGAGAAATCGTCGGCAAGGCTGCGCTCCGGCCGTTGCAGAAAGTCGTCGATCGGTCCGTCGCCTTTCTTGATGAACGAAGCCGAAATGTTCTGGGGACCCGCCTTCACCTTGATTGGCGGTGTCCGTAAATCGTTGTCACCGGCTTTCATCAGCGGGTTGATATCGAGCAACGCAACTCTTTCGCCGTTGACCGAAACCTCCAGTTGCTCGCCTTCCATGGTGGATCCAAACAGAAACGTATTCCGGGTAAAAACAAGGGTCATCCGGAAAACGTATTCGGCATCGGCCGGAAAGTTATGAACCACCGAAATCCCGCCGCGCGTCCCAAACGGAGTGCCTTCCACGTGCCTGATCTGTGAGAAATTCGTCGCGACGCGGTAAGTATCCACGATCGGCTGCATACCGGGATCCCCCACGGCAAGACGGCTCATCTTTCCCGCCGCCCTGACATAGGCTTCCATAAGCGTCGGAGTAACGGTCAGCGCCTCCGACATGTTGTCGAAACCGTGAGTGATGTTGTCCGCCGGCAGCAGGGTCTCCACATCCACATCGAGGCCAAGAAGGTCGTGAATCGAATTCCGATACTCGGCACGATTCAGCCTGTGAAGCGCTGGCGCGCCTGGATTGGGGTGGCTGGCGGCGGCGCGGTCGACCCGGGCTTCCAGGTCGGTAACGAACGCGTTCAGAACATCCGGTTTCGGCCGCGGCATGCCGGCCGGCGGCATCATTCCGGTGCGCAGCTTCAGGATCACCTTTTCGACCTGTTCCGCGTTCTGATTTGGATGCGCCAGGTCAATCTGCGTGAAGGAGAAGCCGCCCGTACGGAGCTTATCGTTATGACACGCGGCGCAATATTGGCTGACGAATTCATGGCCGGAGGCGGCCGTCTTCGCGCCTTGCCCATAGGCCAGCGCCGATATCAGCAAGCCGTTAAAGACCGCGATGTATTTCATGGCTTGTTCCTCCGCCGCATCCTAGAATAAGAACTTCAGGCCCAGCTGGATCTGCCGGGAGGCTTCGGCGCTCAGGATATAGCCGGCCTGTGCCGAATCGATTAAATTGCTGGGAAGATCGAAATTGACATGGTTGAGCGAATTGAAGACTTCCCCGCGAAATTGAAGGTTCCTGTTTTCGCCGATCCGGGTGTTCTTGATCAGCGAAACATCAAGTGAATCGTAGCGTGGGCCGACTAATGTGTTCCGCCCCAGATTACCATCGGTTCCGAATGCGGGAAGCGCGAATGCGGACGGATTAAACCACTCATCCGGTCCTTGTCCGCCCGGAATGTTATACGGGTTGCCGACGACATTCGGGCGATCGATGCTGGCGCCTCCCGTATTGTTCTGGTCCTTGCTGATCAGCAGCGTAAATGGGCGTCCCGATTCGAACGTGCCGATGCCCGACAGTTGCCATCCGCTTACGAACCATTTGCCGACGCCGCTTACATTTGCCAGGTAGCTCTTGCCGGCGCCGAACGGCAGCTCATAAGTGTAGCTGATTACCACCCGCTGCGGAACGTTGAAGCTGGATGGGCCGTACATCGTTTGCCGCCAGTAATAGGTGTAGGGAGGCGCCGAAGCGTCTCCACTGCCATCGCCTACCGTGTCAAGCGACTTGGACCAGGTGTAGGACACGGCGAATGCCATCCCCGAGGAATAGCGCTTCTCCGCCAATACCTGCAACGCGTTGTAGTTGGCAGTGGCCGAATCGTCCGTATAGCTGATGTTTCCATATTGAGGATATGGCCGCCTTGACGCGACCGAGCCGGTCGGGGAGGGAAGCGGTTGATTTATGTTCAGAGTGGCAGGCAGATGCGTCGAATCGCTGCCGGCGTAGCCAATGTCAAGCAAGACGTTTTGGAAAGGCGAATACTGGATGCCGAAGTTGTAGGTCTTGATATACGAGCTCTTCCAGTTGGGCATGATCGCCTGCGGGGAAATGGTTGAAGCCCCGGTGCCGGCAAAGGGGTTCGCAATATTGAGGTTGGGGACAGTCGCATTGCCGTTGAAGGTCTGTGAGACGAAATAGGGAAAGCTGTTCCATCCGCTTTGACCGTATTGCCCCAGCAGATCGTTGATGAAAATACCAAAGCCGGTTCGCACAACCAACTTGTCATTTCCCAGCAGCCGGTACGCCAGACCGATGCGGGGAGTGAAGTCATCCTTGCTGAATGAAGAGATGTTTGGTGTCCCTAAATTCACGAAGGTGATTCCGCTGGCGGCGCTGGCGATCGCCGGGTTGTATGCCGCGCTTGCGGGATTGATTAAACTTCCGATGTCTCTGCGCGTGCCCGGACTCCCCTCAAGTTCAATGGCGCCCGTCACGAGATTCATCGTTACCAGCCGATCGTCGGCGCTCCGAAGAGGCGACTGAAGATCGTACCGCAGACCTAAGTTCAATGTCAGGTTCTTCGACACCTTCCAATCGTCCTGGACAAAGAGCGCGTATACCGAGCTGAACATGGGGTCCCGCGAATCGCCTAAGGCCCGGCTGGCCTTGCTGGGATCTCCCAAGAGAAGGTCCGCCACCGAATTGCCGGAATATTGGCCCGTGAAGGTATACGTCCCCAGACCGTTCCCGTTGTTGAGGCGCATGGTCGAGTAGTTGGCCCCGGTCCCGCCGAACTTTACCGTGTGCCGGCCATGGTTCCACGTGAGACTGGGTGTAATCGAGTAGTTTGAGTCGACCCGGTCGGTGGGCAGATTCGTCTTGCCGAGGGAGTCGTAACCAGTCACAAGGACCGCCGGGACGCCCCCCGCATCCGCAGGCAGGTTGGTGGTCGTTCCCTCGATCCCCCAAAGCTGCGGCCAATTCTGATGTGACACATTTTCCCGGAGCTGATGGTAGCGGAGGTACCCGAGTGTCAACTGTCCGACCAGCGACGACGTGAATATGTGCGTGTCTGTGATCTCTGCGTTTTGGGACCTCTGGTAGTCGTCGCGCCCATAGAAGGGAAGATTCGAAATACCGCTGAATACGTCAAACGGATCCAGCTCATAGTCGTTGTAGAAAATGTAACGGCCGGAGAGGTGATCCTTATCTGAGATGAGCTGGTCCACCTTGACCGTGAACTGGTGGATGTTATTGACGTCCTCCGGCGTCGAGACATAATTTCTCACCGTGGCTCCTGCAATGTCCGGCGCGGGATACTGCTGGATAATTTTCTCGGAAACCGGACTCAGGAGAGACGCGGGAATCATGTTATTCGCAAATGGCAGACCGGTGGACGGATTCTTGACGGGCGCTGAACCGGTAAAGTTGCCCTCAAGGTTCGCGAGGGTCGGCACGGATGCGGTTCGTGTTTCGGCTTGTCGCGAGATCAGGCTTTCCTCGCCCCCAAAGATAAACGTGCGGTTTCTCTTGATAGGAGCTCCTATGGTCCCGCCAAAGTCATTGCGTCTGTATCCCGGGATTGGCGCTGTTTGAGGATCGAAGTAGTTCTTGGCGTCAAACGCGGAATTCCGCAGGAACTCGAAAAGAGTTCCGTGCACCGAGTTGGACCCGGATTTCGTCGTCGCCCGGACCTGTCCGCCGCCGAAGATGCCATACTCGGCGGAATAAGTGCCCGTATCCACCTTGAACTCGTCGACAAAGTCCACGGACGGCCTGAGGGCAACCGACTTAACCACGTTCTCCACGATATCGACCCCGTCCAGCAGGAACCCGTTCTCCTCCTCGCGGGCGCCGTCGATGTTGATCCCCCCGCGGAATCCAAGACTGGACCCAAATGCCGGGTCGTTAACGCCCGGCACCATCTCGGCCAGGTTTTGGAACTGCCGGCCGTTTAACGGCACCTCCTCGATACGCTCGTTATCAACCACGGCGCCGGTCGAGGACGATTCTGTCTGCACAAGGGATGCGCCTGACGTAACCACGACCTTCTCCGAAACCTCGCCGATCGCCAGATCAAAATCCAGGGTCGACCGGTCGCTCACGTGGAGCTCGAGGGTTCGCTGCTCTGTCCTGAATCCCGATATTGCCGCGGTAACGTCGTAGCCGCCGATCGGGAGCAGGGAGATCACATAACTCCCGTCTCTGCCGGTGGTAGTGGAACGCTTTTCATTCGTGGCCGTTTGAGTGGCCGTAACCTGAACTCCGGCGATCGCGCCGCCGCTCGGGTCCTTGACCGTGCCCGTGATTGCCGCGGTTTGGGCAAAGGCTAATTGCGCAAAAGACACGAAGAGGCCGATTGCCAGGCTTGATTTGCACAGACTTCCCAAGCTTGAATTCCAATCTGTGTTCGCCTTCAACAGGCTGGTGTCGCTGATTTTCATAAAAATTCTCCTTCTGTCGAAGCTCAATTCAAATCTCCGCCGTTGCGGAGCGGGGAAACAGCCGCGTACCGCCGACGGAGTCGACAACAAAGGCGAATCGGTAAAAAGAGTCCTTGAATGGTTTGGGCGGTCAGAGGGAACCTGGCGTGATTGCGGTTTGGCATGAAAGTCTACTAATTCGATAGATTACGTCTACTAATAGCTCGCTGTCAATAGCCGCCCGCCGATTTTTCCTTCCGGAGTCGCGCGAAGTTGAATTCACTCGCCGAGGGGGGCCGCAGATTCACGTTTGGGCGGAGATTTGATCTCTAGTTTCCATCGCCGGGTCCAAACCCACCGCCTTTGAGGCGGTCAGCTTTCAGCAGGTTTCACCTTTGCCTTGACCGATGTGGCGCACGCTCTCCAGCGTGCCGTGTCGAGACTTTCTCGACACCGGTTTCTTCTCCGAATGCGCGAGGCGTTGGCAAGAGTGCCGACATTGCACGCAAAGTGCGTGCGCCACACACTTCAGGCGACTTTGCTCCGAAAATGGGCCTAAGTTATTGAAAACTGATTCGGAGGGCTCGCCCATTTTCATGGCCGGGGGTGGGCAAAGCCCATGGTAGTTTCAGTCGCAACCCATCCTACCGGCTTGAGCCGGCTTGAGCCTGTAGTCGTTTAGATCAGTGACTCTGGGTGCCGGAGATCGCCTTCTGAATTGCCTTCACGGTCTGATCCGTCTGCATCTGTAAAATCACCTTGCCGTTCTCGATGGTTTTCTGGATCGGCTCGAGATTCACACCGTTCACGGTTAGCTGGTGGGCTTCGGTGCGCTCTGCGAGCCGGGCGCTCTCAGGACTTACGGCCAGCAGGATCGCGGTGTTGTAGTAGTTGTCGCCAAACCCGCCTCTGATTTCGGTGATCCCAAGTTTCGTCTTGACGTATTCGCCGACTGCTTTACGATCGTAGTATTCGGCTACGTAGTGCACTCTCGTGGAAGCGCCGGTCCATTTCTGGCTCAGGTCCTCGGCCACTTCCTTCATACCCCGCTGTGCGCCCTGGTGATCGCCGATCAGGACGATTTCCTTGAACCCGTCGTTCTTCAGAGCCGTGCAGATATCCGACAAAGTGGATTTATAGGCGGCAAGGGAGATGTTGAAATCTCCCACGTAATTCCCGCGATTTCCGTCGTCCGGGGGCACATAGCGGATCACAGGCGCGATCAGGGCGTTTCCCAGCTTCCGTGCGATCATGTCCGTCGAACCGCGCAGCATGCGTTGGTGTTTGTCCAGGACTACAAATGGCCCGGTGGCTTCCAGCCCGCCTGCCGGCACGATGACCGTTGTCTTGCCGGCCTTCATCGCATTCGTGATTTCCAGCCAGGTCATGTCTTCCATGAAAACGGTGTCGACCGGCCGGATGCCAGGCGGATTGACATATTCCCGGAGAGGGTTCGAAACGTCGGTGTTCTGCGCAGGGAGAATAGCGGCGCCGACCAGCAAGAGAGTCACGCCGGAGAGAATCCAATGGATCTTTTTCATATATGTATAATACTCGATAGGAAAAGTATACTACAATGAAAAGTTGGGCGCGGTTTCTCAAATGAGTCTGCTCTTTAAATGAACGCCAGCCAAAGGAGAGTCCCGGAGCTTGTCGAGACGCCGGCACGTTCGCATGGGCGCGTCACGGCTCCGACAGCCGTTCTTTGTCTGCTGTGCCTCCTCTACCTGATCCTTTTCATGGATCGCGTCAACATTTCCGCGGTCGCCACGCTGATCAAATCCGATCTGAAGTTGAACAACTCGCGGATGGGTCTGGTGTTTTCGGCGTTCGCCGTACCCTACGCGGTATTCCAGTTGATCGGCGGCTGGGTTGGTGACCGGCTCGGACCGCGGCTGGCCCTGTCCCTTTGCTGCGTGGTGGTCTCTCTCACGACGGTGCTCACGGGATTGGCTGGCGGATTCGGCTCCCTGATCGCGCTGCGCCTGGCGCTCGGGTTTGGCGAAGGCGCCGCCTTTCCCACTGCCACGCGCGCAATGTCGCGCTGGACGCCTCCGGCGCGCTGGGGGTTCGCACAAGGTATCACGCACTCGTTTTCACGCATCGGGAACGCGATCACGCCGCCGTTGATGGCCGCTCTTTTGTTGATGATGTCGTGGCGCCGCGCATTCGCAATTCTGGGGATGCTCAGCCTGGTCTGGGTAATCGTGTGGGCCTGGTACTTCCGCGACGAGCCAGCGGATCATCCTTCCATCAGACCAGAGGATCTTGATGCGCTTCCAGCCGGAAGACGCAGTCGAGTCGCCGTTCCGTGGTGGGCGCTCGCCCGTCGTATCGCGCCGCTGACTCTCGTCGACTTCTGCTACGGGTGGACGCTCTGGCTGTTTCTGACCTGGATCCCGTCGTTCTTTGCCGAGAACTATCATCTGAACCTGCAGGCGTCATCTCTGTTCGCCGCGGGTGTCCTGTTTGCGGGCGTGATCGGCGACACCGCCGGCGGACTGATCAGCGACCGCATCTACCGGCGGACGGGGGACCGCCGGCTCGCTCGCGTGCGGGTTATCCAGGCCGGCTTCCTGGGCGCATTCGTGTTTCTGATTCCCGTCGTTCTGGTCCGGGATTTGCGTGTGGCCGCCGGGTGTCTGTCGGCCGCATTTTTCTTTGCGGAGCTCATTGTCGGTCCCATCTGGTCGATCCCGATGGATATCGCGCCGCGGTATGCGGGCACTGCCAGCGGCATGATGAATTTCGGTTTCGCCGTCGCCGGGCTGATTTCACCATCGACGTTCGGTTACCTGGTGGATCTTACCGGAAGCTGGGTGCTTCCGTTTCTTTGCTCGATCGCGCTGCTGTTCGCAGGCGCGGTACTTGTCGGGCGAATCCGACCGGACCAGCCTTTCGCGGAGCCATCCCCGCAAGAGTTGTGAAGACGAGATCTGAAAATGAATGTGGCTCGCCGCGTCGCCGGCATTTGGTGGATGCGCCGGGTGTTTCAATCACTGAAGAGCGGCCCGGGTTACCGGACGCGCGAATTTACGCTCATTTTTTTTCTACAGGGCGCTTGACGAAAACGCTCAGGCATGCAATTATATGATTGTCGATGGGAATAGTATACTATGCTTGATGTTCGACTGACCTTCTGTTGTTGTAGCAACTGACGACTCCATTTCCTGATCTTTTTTCGATGGTAGACGTTGAATCGGCTTCCGATTCCCGGCTTTACCTCGAATTCTTCTCTTCGCGCTGACAAGGCCGTCGCGCAAAAACAATCCCAGGGTGAATCAATATGGCGGACACGCTGACGCGTGCGCTCGACCGCGCCATCGCCGAATTGAAGCGGACTGCGACTGAACTGGGCGCGGAATCCGTGGCTGTTCTGGTGAATACGGATCAACGCGTTGAAGTGAACTATCCCTGCGGCGGCTCGCCCACCGACGCGCCGGACGGACAGTTTCTCAGCTTGCCGGGGAGCAGACATGAGGCCTTGTTCCACGCGGAGGGGGCAGTCGACGCCGGAACTCCAATGGCCGAACTCCTTCGCGAGACAGTCTCGCGCCACGCGAATTCGTTTCTTCTCCATCCCTGGAAGATAGACAGGCGCGCAGTCACGGTTGTGTTTGGTTTTGTCGCCTCGACGGTGCCGGCTCAACGGGTGCCCGCCCTCTCCGCGGAAAGCCTGGATCTGGCCGGCCTGGCGACCTGGTCCGCGCGCGAGATTACGCGCCTGCGGTCGGAGTTGCGAGGAGTAAACGGGCGCCTGGCGGGAAGAAAACTGGTCGAGCGGGCGAAGGGCTTTCTCCAGGTCGAGCGCGGGATCACCGAGGAAGTGGCCTACGAATACCTGCGAGGCCAGAGCCGGAGGCGCCGCATCAGTCTCACGAAACTCGCCGAGGAAGTTGTCAGAATACGCGGCGGTTTCGATCGCTCTCAATTGAATACGAGAGGGGTCGTCGGCCGGTCGCAGGGTTTGTAGCAGGCGTACGAAAAGGCGGAACCGATCAGCTCAGGAGATTTTATATATGCCACTAACAACTTTCTTTAATTTTAACAATAACCGTCGATTACGAATATCCACGCAATCTGCCGTTTTCGCCCTGGTTTCCGGCTTGACCCTGCTCCATGCTCAGGACTCGCAGGTTTCAGGCCGGATTGTGGATCCGATCGCAGGCCGGCGTCGACCGCCGCCGCGGTGGTATTGACGCAGGCGGACACCGGCGACCGAAGGGAAGCCGCATCGAACGCGGAAGGCTATTACACGTTCCCTTTGCTGGTACCGGGGATCTACGACCTGACTGTCAAGAAGGAGGGCTTTCAGTCGCAGACGCAGAAAAGCATCAAAGTGGAGACCGGGCAGGTCAGCGCGGTTGACGTGACGCTTACAGTGGGCGAGGTGTCGCAGTCGGTGAGTGTCGAGGCTACAGTGCCGCTGTTGCAGACCGACTCCGCGCGCCGTATCCGATGTGGTCGAGAACTCGACCATCGTCGACATGCCGTTGATCGACCGCCGTTCGACCCAGTTGGCACGGCTGGGCGGATTTCAGGTGCAGATCGGCGGCGGATCCAGCACAGCCTTCGCCACCGCCGGTGGCCGCGGAGGCAATGCGAATTTCTACATTGACGGCGGTTCGGTGGAGAACGTCGCGATGGGCGTGCCCACGCTCTACTTCGACCCGCCCGTTGACGCGGTAGAGGAGTTCAACGTCGCATCGAGCAATTACGAGGCCGAGCTTGGCCGCAGCGGGGGCGGAGTGTTTCGGATGACCACAAAATCGGGAACCAACGAGTTTCACGGTTCGGCGTACGAATTCTTCCGCAACAATGTGCTGAATGCGAATACGTACTTTGCCAAGTCCAAACCGATTCTGCGCTATAACCTGTTCGGCGGCGGCGTCGGCGGTCCTATCAAGAGGAACAAGACGCACTTCTTCTTCAACTACGAGGGCAAGCAGCAGATCAGCGCCACCACCCAGAATCTGGTTATCCCGACCCAGGCGGAACTAAGCGGAAACTTCACCGGCTCGGGTGTCACCGTGAAGAATCCTTCGACCGGCGTCGCCTTCGCGAACGATACGATTCCCACCAGCATGCTTGACCCGGTCGGCGTGAAGCTCTGGCGAAGTTCTATCCCGCGCCCAACGTATCCGGAGGCTCCACGAACTTCCTCTCCAATCTCCCGACCACGGTGGTAGCCAATAACTATGTAGGCCGGATCGACCACGTTTTCAATGACAACAACCGGCTTTTCGTTCGTTTTCTGGGTCAGCCCGACACGACTACAACCGGAGCGGTTTTCCCCATCGCGGCCACGGACACCTATCGGATATTCCGTGCACGACTATTACTACAACGGCAACGCGCACCTGGACCAAAAATTTCTCTCCCACGCTCATCAACGAGCTGAGCCTCACGCTGAGCCGCCGCCAGACGCTGAGCATCTCGCCCGGAGCGAACACCGACCATCGATCAGCAGATCGGCCTGACGGGCGCGAATCAGTCGTTCTTCCCGTCGGTCGCGCTGAACGGTTATTCGCTGGGCGCTCGGGACGGCACCCAGAGCAACGGCCAGGAGCGGCTGCAAACGCCGGTGGAAGCTGACGCACTGGTCGATAGCGTCACCAAAATAGTCGGCAATCACCAGTTCAAGGCAGGCGGTGAGTACCGGTATGGGAAGGACGGCGAAATTTACAATGTCACCGCCGGCGGAAGTCTCTCATTCACCAACCAGGCAACCGGCAGCAGCGTCGCATCCCTCTTACTCGGCTGGGTCAATCAGGGCTCCGTTCTGCAGGGTTACCCGCTCCATTCGCGTCTCGATACCTATGGCGCCTATGTGCAGGACGACTGGAAGGTGACTCCGAAGCTCACGTTGAACCTCGGGCTGCGATAGGACTCGACACCCCGCGCTGGGATACTCGATAACCGGCAAAATTCATTCAATGCAACCGCGATCAATCCGGTATCGGGCACTCCCGGAGTGATCACGTTCGCCGGCATCGGCGGCCAGAGCCGGTATGCAAGCAACTTCGACTGGCATAACTTCGGCCCGCGTGTGGGTTTTGCGTGGAAGCCGCACGACAAATGGGTGATTCGGGGAGGTGGCGGCCATCCTTTATACCGGTGAGTACGATATCGCGGCTCCGGTCGTTCTTTACACCGGATTCAGTACGCAGGGAACGTTTGTGTCGAGCAATAACGGAGCGACTCCCGCATTCCTTCTGAAAAACGGGTTCCCGGCCTTGTCGTCTCCAACAACCGCTCAGCTGACGCCGGGGTATGGCGCGGTGCCGGTGGGGCAGACCCCGACCACATCCGTCCAGTTCTTCCAGCCCAAGCGGAATACTGGTTATCTCTATCAAGCCAGCTTCGACATCCAGCATGAGCTCAGCAAGTCGATGATGCTGGATATCGGTTTCATCACCACCCTGGGGCACGACCTGACGGGAACCGTTCCGCAAAGCATCAACCAGGTTCCCACAGACGAGCTGGGACCCGGAAATCTGCAGGCGCTCAGACCGTTCCCGCAGTTCAGCAATGTGCAGATTCTCGGATCGGATATCGGCCGCTCGGACTATCGGGCTATGAACATAGGCGTGGACAGACGGTTTTCGGACGGGTTGCAGTTCAAGGTCAATTACACCTATTCGATTTTTCTGGACAACCTCGACGCGCGCAGCGAAGTCGGCAACGGCGTCGCGTTCACCAACTATTACAACCAGGGGAACGACTGGGGCCTCTCGGCCAATGACCTGCGCCACCGGGTGGTCGTCAGTGCGATCTACGCGTTGCCGGTCGGCAAAGGCAGGTTTCTCGCTCCTTCCAACCGTTTCGTCAACGGCGTGTTCGGAGGTTGGTCCGTGGGCACGATCATAGAAGCGCATACCGGGCCGCCGCTGGATATCACCGAGCTGACCAACAACACCAACTCCTATTCGGACGGGGTGAGACCGAATGTCGTGGGCAATCCGAACATATCCGGAAACCGCACAACCGCCCGGCAGCTTGCCGAGTGGTTCAATACCGCGGCGTTCGCCGCTCCCGCTGCCTATACGTTCGGCGATGCCGGCCGGACCTTCGGCGTGGCGCCGGGGTTATTCAGCCTCGATGCCTCTCTGCTGAAGGATATTTCCTGGGAGCGATACGTACTGCAGGTGCGTGTCGAGGCCCTGAATTTCACGAATCATCCGAATTTCGCTTCGCCGAACACGCAGCAGGGCAGCGCCACGTTCGGCCAGGTGACTTCGCTTGTGGCGGGCAATCAGGCCCGCATTATCCAGATTGGTTTGCATTTGAAGTTTTAGGCGTTTGAAATTCCAGACGACAGGAGTCAATTCATGAAAATCGGCTATTTGCTTCTTTGCAGTTTGACGGCCGCGGCGGGGGCGGAAGTTCAGCAGCCCGCCGTCACGCCGATACCGGCCCCGTCCGGACAACATTGGGCTTATCAACCGGTCAAGCGTCCCGCGATCCCCGCCGTTCAACAGAAAGCCTGGGTCCGGACACCGGTCGACGCCTTCATTCTCGCGGCGCTCGAATCGAAAGGCATCAAGCCTTCGGCCGATGCCGATCGCGCCACGTTTATTCGCCGCGCCACGCTGGATGCGTGGGGTGTCATCCCCACGCCCGACGAAGTGAAGGCTTTCGTGAACGACAAATCGCCCGATGCTTACGAAAAGCTGGTCGACCGGCTGCTGGCTTCTCCCCATTACGGAGAGCGTCAGGCGCGCCGCTGGCTGGACCTGGCGCGGTATGCGGACAGCACGGGTTTCGAAAACGATCAGACGCGCGCCAACATGTACCGTTATCGCGACTACGTGATTGCCGCTTTCAACCATGACAAGCCCTACGATCAGTTCGTCAAAGAACAGCTGGCCGGCGACGAGCTGAAGCCGGGCGATGAGGAATCGATGATTGCCACGGGTTTTCTGGCGAATTACCCCGATAATCACAACTCCCGCGATCTGATCGACAGGAAGTATCAGATCACCACCGATATCACCGACACGGTGGGCACGGTGTTTCTCGCCCAGACGGTACAGTGCGCGCGGTGCCATAACCATAAGTTCGACCGCATCTCGCAGAAGGAGTACTTCCAGCTGCAGTCGTTCTTTGCCAATATCAGCGAGACCTCTAACTTCCCGGCAAAAGCCGGGCCGGAAGAAGTGGCGTACCGGGCCCAGGAAGCCAAGTGGGAGGAAGCCAGCAAAGACGTTCGCGCGCAGCTTGCGGCGCTTCTCGATACCTTCCGGGAGGAAGGCATCAAGTACTACAAGGAACGCTACCTCATGGACAGCCAGGCTCACATCTTCAAACCGCGGGATCAATGGGACCCGCTCGATCGGTGGATCAATCATCGCGTCGATTACGTGACGGGCGACAACACTTCCGCGGGTTTTCTGCGGGACGCCGGGACGCGCAGGACCGCCGCCGAGTACGACCCGAAGTACGAGGAGATTTTGAAGCAGTACACGAAACTGACCGACGATCTGAAGAAGTTCGACAAGCTCAAGCCCGCCATAGGGTCGGACACCTATACGGCCATGACCGAGCTTGGGCATCCGGATGCCCCGGCCACGCATGTATTTTTCGTAGGCGATCACGATCGGCCTCTGGAAGAGGTTCAGCCGGGATTCCCCGCCGCCATCGCCAACGGCGAACAGCCGGTTATCGTACCGACCGCGACGTCGTCTGGACGCCGCACCGCATTGGCTAACTGGATCGCCAGCGGAACAAATCCGTTGACGGCGCGGGTCTTCGTCAACCGCGTATGGGCTCAGTACTTCAGCAAAGGCATTGTGGAAACGGTCAGCGACTTCGGCAAAGCGGGCGTCAAACCCACCAATCCCGAGTTGCTCGACTACCTCGCCGACGACTTCGTGAAACAGGGCTGGAGCATCAGGAAACTGCATCGCGAGATCCTGCTTTCGAGCGTTTACCGGGAGTCCTCGGACTACCGTGAGGACGCAAACCAGGCAGACCCCGAAAACAAGCTTCTCGCCGTGTTCCCGCGCCAACGGCTGGACGCGGAGGAGATTCGCGACTCCCTGTTGGCCGCGGCCGGAAAGCTCGACGACGACAAGGTCGGCGGCCCGAGCGTGTTTCCTCCGGTTCCGAAGGGCCTGAACCCGGGCAACGCCTGGCAGGTTTCGAAGGATACGCAGGATTTCAACCGGCGCAGCCTTTATGTCTTTACCCGGCGCGCCGTCCCCTACCCGATGCTCGATGCCTTCGACATGGCCTCTCCGCAGCAGGTGCACAGCAAACGCGACGTGACTACCACCCCTCTCCAGGCACTCACGCTTTACAACGACGAGCTGGTATTCCAATGGTCGCAGGCTCTGGCGGGCAGGGTGATCCGCGAGGTGGGCAACGACGACTCGGCCAGGATAGCGCGGCTTTACGAGATTGTGTTTGCGCGCAATCCGGACTCGACCGAGAAGCAAACATTGCTCGCGTTTCTCGACAGCCATGAAAAAGTCATCCAATCCCAGGCAGGCGACCAGGCTGGGGATGGTAAGCGGCAACTTGTCCTGCCGGTTGGCCTGAAGCAGGAGGAGACACCGAATCCCGTGCGGGAGGCCGCTTTCGTCGATCTGGTACACGCAGTCGCTAATTCCAACGACTTCGCGTACAAGTTCTAACTCGTTAACGCATTTCGAACCGTTTCTGACAGGAGATTAAAGATCATGAGTGAGAAAACATCGCGTCGTCAGTTACTGATCAACACCGCGGCAGGGCTTGGCGGAGCCGCTACACTAAGCATGCTGCTACCGGGCGGAGGCTTACTGGCTACGCCAGCGCTGGGGGAGACCATCGACCCCCTCGCCCCCAAACAGCCGCATTTCCCGGCGAAGGTAAAGTCGGTCGTCTGGCTGCACCAGTTTGGCGCCCCCAGTTCGCTCGACCTTTACGACTACAAGCCCGAACTCGTCAAGCGGGCGGGTCAGGAAGTGCCGGCCTCGTTCCTTGAAGGAATCAAGACCAGCACGCAGGGTGGCGTTGGCAAACTTTTCGTCGCGCCGAAGCGGACATGGAAGCAGTACGGGCAGAGTGGCGCCTGGTTCTCCAACCTGATGCCGAATCTGGCCGAACATGCCGACGAACTTGCCTTCATCAAGGCCAGCACAACCATAGGCGCCACGCACGATATCTCGATCCTGAAGATGAACACCGGCGACCTGCGGCCGGGACGACCGTCGCTCGGCGCGTGGGTAACTTATGCGTTGGGCAGTGCCAATCCGGATTTGCCGGCGTACGTAGTGCTCTACTGCGGCAAGAGAGAGCCACCGGCGGGATCGGTCAACTGGAGTTCGGGCTTCCTGCCGGCCGTTTACCAGGGTGTGGCTTTCCGTCCGGGCGCTTCGCCCATTCTCGACGCAACCCGGCCGCAAGGGGTCAGCGCCGCTCAGCAGCGCGACGACCTCGATCTGTTGCGGCGTCTGAATCAACACAGCGCGGAACGGCATCCTGGGGACACGGAACTTCTCGCGCGCCTCAATTCCTATGAGCTCGCGTACCGGATGGAAACGTCCGCGCCGGACGCGGTCGATCTGACGCAGGAGTCCGACGCTACGAAGGCGCTATACGGGCTGAACGAGGAACGGGAAAACGACTACGGCACGGCTCTCCTGCGGGCGCGCCGTCTGGTGGAACGCGGCGTGCGCTTCGTTCACGTCGTCAGCGGGTATATCGACGACGCGGGCCGCGGCGACAACAGAAACTGGGATGCGCACGAGGACCTGGAGAAGAATCACAGCATCCACGCCAAAACCGAAGACAAGCCGATCGCGGCCCTGCTGACGGATCTGAAGGCCAAGGGCTTGCTGGATACCACGCTGGTGGTCTGGACCAGCGAGTTCGGCCGCACACCCTGGGGCCAGAGCGGCGACGGTCGCGATCACAACCCCTGGGGCTACACGCAATGGATGGCCGGCGGCGGCGTGAAGGCTGGCTATACCTATGGCCAGACCGACGAGCTCGGTGTGAAATCGGTCGGTCAGGCAGTCGATACCTACGATCTGCACGCGACCATCCTGAATCAGCTGGGTCTCGATCACAAGAGAGTTACCTTCCTGAACCATGGCCGTTCGGAGCGCCCGACGGTTGTGTACGGAGAGGTGGTAAAGGAGCTGCTCGCCTAAGCGGCCAGCTGCGCTTCGTGGGGCAGGTTGGCAACTGACCTTGCCGAGGCTGCCGGCCCGCCCCACACTTGCGCCGCGACCGGGCGGAACAAAACGATTCGTATGCGGAAGCTCAGCGTTTTCCCCATGGCGTTTACAGCCACCCTCATGTTCGCCCAGAGCGTGGATGAGTTTGACGGGTGGATGAGAACCATAGACGAGAAAATTCAAAGCGTGCAGCGGAACATCGCGGCCGGGGACGCCAAAGCCGCCGTAGCCGATGCCAAAGAACTGCAGGACACATTCAAGCTGGTCGAAGGATTCTGGGTGAAGCGCGGCGATGCCGCCAACGCGGTCGAACTGGCGCAGAAGGCGCAGGCTCGCGCTGCCGAAGTGGTGAAGTTCGCGGGCGCCAAAGATCTGGATGCGGCATCGTCGCAGTCGATCAAAATCGCGGAGACCTGCACGGCTTGTCACCGGCTCTACAGGCCTCTCCAGTGAACTAACGCTTTACAAATCCAATACGCAAAGAGGAGCAACAAAGATGAAAACACTGACTTCGATCGCTCTGGCTCTCGCGGCCTTCACATTCGCCTTCGGCCAGGCGGACAACGGCGGCACCCAGGCGAAAAAAGGGAAAACCGCATCGCAGGCGCACGTTCTCAGCAATGCCGAGTTCGATACCCTGCTCTCCCACCCCGATCAGATCCTGATCATCGATATGCGCCGGCCGGATGAGATTACCTCCATCGGCGGATTTCCCGTCTTTCTGAGCATTCAGGCGGGCCAGTTGGAGCAGAGCCTGGCTTGGATACCGAAGGACCGGACGATCATTACCGTCTCCAACCACGCGGCCCGCAGCGGAGTCGCGGCCGACACCCTGACCAAAGCAGGATTTAAAGTAGCCGGGACCGTTGGAGCTCAGACTTACGAAGAGGCTGGCGGCAAGCTGACCAAAATCGTGGCGCCCCCGCCAAACCCGAATTCAAAGAAACAATAACAAACGCCTTGAGTGGCGCGGCTGAGGGCGGTCACGCGGCTACAGTGCTGTTATTGGATGCAAACTGCCGATTCCGGGCAGCGAAGAAGGTCCGAAGTCAGCGAGGAGTTTATACCATGGTAGTTAGGAACACCCTATTATGAGGCCCAGCCGTCCGTCGCGACGCCATTTCCTGATTGCCGCTGCCGGAGGTCTAGCGTGGGCGGGGGAAGCCGCCGAGGATCGCCCGAAGCAGGGGATGATTGTCCGCGCCGTTCAGCCCGAGGACCTCGAGATGCCGCTTTCGGGCTTTGTCGACTACATCACTCCGATCGAGCATTTTTTTGTTCGCACCCACGTGCTGGTCCCGGCCGTCAATGCCGCGCAATGGAGATTGAAGGTGGAAGGGCAGGTTGAAACTCCCCTCAGCCTGACCATCGACGACCTCAGGAGCATGCCCGCAACGGAACTCGTGAGCGTGGTCGAGTGTGCGGGGAACGGCCGCACTTTCTATAATCCGCCGGTGGCGGGCATGCAGTGGGCAAACGGCGCGGTCGGCAACGGGCGCTGGCGCGGGGTGCGTCTGGCGGACGTTCTCAAGCGCGCCGGCGTCCAACCCGGCGCGGTCGAGGTTCTTTTCGATGGCGCCGACGTGCCGATTGGAACCATGGAAGATTTCCAAAGGGCCGTGCCGATGCCCAAGGCGCTCGATCCCGACACGATGCTCGCATACGAAATGAACGGCGAAATATTGCCGGTAAAGCATGGTTTCCCGCTTCGCGCCATCGTGCCGGGCTGGCCGGGCGATTACTGGATGAAATGGGTGACCTCGGTCCGCGTGCTCGATCGGGAGTTTGGCGGCTATTGGATGAAGAGCGCATATCGCCATCCCGGCAAACCGGTCGCGCCAGGGGCGGCTGTGGCGCAGGATGCGATGGCTCCCCTCAAGAGCCTGCGCGTGAAGAGCGTCATTGCAAGCCCGGCTGACGGTTCGCAGGTGCGGGTGGGAGAGTCCGTCTCGATTCGCGGTACGGCGTGGAGCGGAGACTCCGGCCCTGTCACCGGAGTCGACGTGAGTCTGGATAACGGGCGGTCCTGGGCTCCGGCGCGACTCGGTCGGGATCAGAGCCGATACGGGTGGAGGCTCTGGGACTTTGCGTTTGTGCCGGCTGCGGAACGGTATTATTCGGTTCTCGCGAGAGCGCGGGATGCGAGCGGCGACCTGCAGCCTTTAACGCAGGAGTGGAATCCGTCGGGATACGTGTGGAATGTGGTTCCCCGCGTCGGCCTTGACGCGGTGGAACACGTCCCGCAACAGGCTCTTCCGGCGGCAGCGCCGCCAACCGGGGGCACTCGAGTTGCTCAACCAACCGGGTTCCGGGCGGCCTGCCTCCGTTGCCACGGAGAGGACATGATCGGCCAACAGCGCCTGACCCGCGCTCAGTGGGACAGGGAGATCAATAAGATGACCGGCTGGGGCGCCTCTGTGGCGCCGGAGGAACGCGAGAGTTTTCTCAATTACCTGCTCGACAATAAAGCGCAGTAACCTTTGCGAACCTGCACCTTGGTCTTCAACGATTTCTCACCGGAATCTGCCCGGTCGCCGCTGCCTCGCCAGGATAGTTGACAGATTCGGTATTGAAATGTACACTAATCCTATCGACATAGTCGTCTATAGGAGGATCTCGAAGTATGCGTCTCAAGAAGTCGTGGCTTGGTTTGCTTGTCATTCTGGCGATTCCCGCACCGCATCTGCGCGCCCAGGCTGACGATCGCCAGGCTTTGGTCCAACAGATTGATGAACTTAGAAAGAAGCTCGACGAGATGGATCAGCGCCTGAGGATCGCCGAGGCCAAGACAGCCGGTGCTCCCGCGCCCGCGCCCGCCATCGCCTCAGCGCCTCCGGTGCTGGCCCCGGCCCCGCTAGTCGAGCAGGGAGGCTCGCAGCGCCCAACCAACGCGGGTGTCGCGGCCGGTACCATTCCCGCGCCTGAAGCGAACGCTGTGGGTTTGGTAACCGTCGGACCCGGCGGGTTCACGATTCAGTCGGCGGACGGCAACTTTCTGCTCAAGATCGGCGCCGATCTGCAAATCGACATGCGCACACTTTACGGGGTTGGGCAGTCGGCTCGCTGATGGATCAGATTCTGCTCCGCCGCGTGCGGCCCACCTTTTCCGGAACGGTATACAAATACATCGATTACTTCTTCCGTCCCGATTTCGGCCAGGGCTCGGTGGTCATCTATGATGCCTACGCTCAGCTCAACTATATTCCCCATTTTGCGATCCGCGCTGGAAAGTTCAAGCCGCCGGTAGGTCTCGGAGCGTCTGCAGTCGGATGACGATACCAGCTTCATCGAGCGGGGATTACCCACACTGCTGGTGCCCAGCCGCGCCATCGGCTTCCAGATCGCGGGCGACATCATCAACCATCGCGTGGGCTACCAGCTCGGGTATTCAATCCGGTGCCCGACAACAGCCTGAGCGACACCTCCCCAGCAACGGCCGGGACTATACGGCACGCATCTTCGCGACGCCTTTCCAGCCCGAGCAGAACTTCCTGAGCGGCCTCGGATTCGGTATCGGCGCGCAGGGCGGCAGCGTGGATGGCGTTGCGCTGCCGGCGTATAAGACCGTCTGGCCAGAACACGTTCTTCAACTTCGCGTCGGGGGTCACTTCGGCGGGCCACAGGACCAGCGAGTCGCCGCAGGCATTCTATTACCTGGGGCCATTCGGCCTGCTGGCGGAAGACACGGTGACCGAGGAGGACTTCCAGAAGGGAACGGGAGCAGCGACGGTACGCAAGGACTTCGCGTTTCGCTCCTGGCAGGTGGAGGCATCCTTATGTCCTGACCGGCGAGAAGAAAAGCTTCGGAAGCCCGGTGCCGAAGCACCCGTTTTCCCTGGCCGATCACGGCTGGGGCGCGTGGGAAATCGCGGCGCGAACAGGGGACTTCAGAGTCGACCAGGCGCTGTTCGCCGACGGGTTCGCCAGTCTGACCGCGTCGCCCAAATTTGCCCGCGAATGGGTGGCCGGCGTGAACTGGTATCTGAACCGCATCCTCAGGATTTCGGTCGACTACGGCCATACGAACTTCCTCGGCGGCGCGGTCAGTGCGGATCGCCAGGCCGAACAGGTGATTATCAGCCCGGTTCCAGATCAATTTCATATGATCTGTAGTGTTCGATAATAACTGGACACATCGTGGCGCGGACGATCATGTTTTGTCGTCCGCGTTTGTCTCGTAGCGGGAGGAAGGCCACTGAGAGACGATGGCCTGCCCCACGCCTGACCAGGAGAGCGCCCGGTTAGCTGGAATGCTCCGCGATACCTGACGCGACAGACCCGCGCACCGGGAGATAAGGGTGGATTATATGCAGTAATCATACGCGCCCTCCATACTCTGTGCCGTCAGATTGGATGTTTGCCCGGAACGGGCAAGGTCCGCCGGAATGGATTCCGCGGCCTGCCGGATCAGGTGGAGTGCGAGTGCCTCAGCCTGCGCGCGGATCTCGGGCACCGCGGTGGTTTCGAATAACTCACCCCGGCGAGGCGGGCCGAGCGTAAACAGAGACGACGACACACCTCCGTTGGCCGTCGCAAGCGCTCCCGCCGCATCAGTCCGGAAACCAATGCCGAGGTCGTTCGGTTCGGCAAGATCGCGCGAAATCAACGAGCGAATGAGACGTCTGGCCATTGGCCCGTTGTATCGTTCCTGAACGCCGGAGCAGTTGACGACACGGTCGACGTTGAGCAATACCTCTCCGCCACGCCGTAAACGAATGCGCGCATCGAGCGCCTCCGCGGACGTAGAGATATCCCGGATGCGGCCAGCCAGTATGCGTACCCTGCCTTCGCGCAGGAGCTCGTCGAGGCGCGACCGGACCTGCGGCGCCATGCGATGGCGGTGCGGTTCCCAGTATGGCTTCAGGTGACGAAAAAACTGTGCGCGTTCGGCAACGGAGAGATCCAGCCAGAGGGCGTTCGATGAGGGCCGGAGGGAATCGAGAACGGTCCGCCAGCAGAGACCGCGTTCGCGCATGTCTTCAACCTGACGGCGGACCTGCCGCAGCAGCGGTCGCAGGCGGGGGGCGGCGAGGAAATCGCAGGCGACGGGAGGGGCGCAGGAATGTGCGTGCGTGGCCGGGATAATTCCCCGCCGGGAAACGAGACTGACCTGACTCGGAACGCTCTGGCTGTGCAGCGCGAGGGCGGCGTCGACGGCAGTCAAGCCGGTGCCAATGAGCAGAATGCGCTCGCCGGGGAAACGGACGGTGAGAGCACCCTCGAGCCACGGAGAAGCATGCCACCTGCCGACCAGGTCCGAAGGGGAGAGAGCCGGGAACGGACTGGAGACCGGGTTTCCCAAAGCGAGCACAACCCTGGAGGCGCGGATTGCCGCGCCGGAAGTGAGAGTGAGAGTGAATCCGCGGTCCGTCTCGCCGACTGACAGGACTTCCCCCCGCACGTGAGCGAAATTCTCCGGCGCATACGGTAAACAGCTCTGGAGATATTCGCCATAGATCATGCGGGGCGCGAAGTATCCACGGTCGGGAACGTCCGGCTTTCGAGTGCGGAGCCAATCGACGAAATGCGACGGCTGATCCGGGAAAGCGCTCATCTTCTCGGCTGGGACGTTGAGAAGGTGCTGCGCAAACGAAGTGGAGTAGGCGAGTCCGCGGCCGAGGGCGGCGCGAGGCTCAATCAGGCGGATTTGCCCGGAGAATCCTCGACGCAGCAGCTGAGCGGCCACGAGTACGCCGCTACAACCCCCGCCCACAATGGCAATTTCGCAAGCCGATCCGTCGGTCAGCATCCCTTAGCGTACCCTACTAATTGAGTAGAGTAAATAGCCCCGGCGCTTGGCAGAGACACCTCCACCGCCTACGCCTGATAACCCTTTTATTGACAACAGACAGACGGATAAAATTGAGAACTATAGTACTACCAGGACAGTCGTTATGGCCGACTCCAAATTCGTATTTGAATCCACAATTATCTATTGTATACTATGTCCATCTGGATTACTATAATTATGATTAGACGCCCCATCCCGCTGTTCCTGGCCGCCGTTTCCTTCATTTGGCTTCTCGGGGGGTGCTCAACGTCCCAACCGACCGCCGCGGCATCCGTTCACCTTCTGAACGTCTCCTACGACCCGACGCGCGAGCTTTATCAGGAGTTCAACAATGCTTTCGCCGCCGACTGGAAGCGGAAAACCGGGCAAACAGTCGAAATCGAGCAGTCCCACGGCGGTTCCGGCACACAGGCCCGCGCGGTCATCGACGGCCTGCAGGCCGACGTGGTCACGCTCGCGCTGGCCTATGACATCGACGCCATCGCCGACAAAGCCCAGCTGATCAATCCCGGCTGGCAAAAACGCCTGACCGGACAACAGCACGCCCTACACTTCAACGATCGTTTTCCTGGTGCGCAAGGGCAATCCGAAAGGCATTCACGACTGGCCCGACGTGATCCGCAAAGGCGTCAGCGTGATTACGCCGAATCCGAAGACATCCGGCGGCGCGCGCTGGAACTACCTCGCCGCGTGGGGATATGCCTGGAACAAGTACGGCGGCACGACGAACAGAAGGCGCGGGACTTCATCGACGGCGCTTTACAAAAATGTTCCGGTGCTCGATTCCGGCGCCCGCGGCGCCACCACGACATTCGTGCAGCGCGGCATTGGGCGACGTTCTCCTCTCCTGGGAAAACGAGGCGCTATCTTGCCGTCAAGGAATTCGGCGCGGACAAGTTCGAGATCGTGAACCCGTCCAGCAGCATCCTCGCCGAGCCGCCCGTGGCCGTGGTGGATGCGAACGTCGACCGTCACGGCACCCGCGCAAGGTCGCCGAAGCCTACCTGAAGTACCTGTATACCGACGCCGGCCAGGAGATCGCGGCGAAGAATTTCTATCGCCCGCGCTCCGCAGGCCGTCGCTGGCGAAATATAAGAACCAGTTCCCCGATATCAAGCTCTTCACCATCACGGACGTCGCCGGCACGTGGAAGGAAGCCCAGCCGAAGCATTTCGCCGATCACGGCGATCTTCGACCAGCATTTATAAGCCGGCAGAGCTCAAGCGATGCCAGCTGAAACGCCCGGCACAGCGTCGTTCCCGGGCTTCGGCCTGACGCTCGGCTATACCGTTTCGTATCTCAGCCTGATCGTGCTGATTCCGCTGGCGGCGCTGGTGCTGCGAGGCGCCGATCAGCCCTGGGCCGACTTCAGAGCCGCCGTTTTCGATCCCCGAACGCTGCTGCGCCTGGCGGCTGACCTTCGGAACCGCGTTCATTGCCGTCGCCTGATCAACGCGTTCTTCGGATTCATCGTGGCATGGGTGCTGGTGCGCTACGATTTCCCCGGGCGCCGCATGCTCGATGCCCTGATCGATCTGCCGTTCGCGCTGCCGACCGCTGTCTCCGGCATCGCGCTCACCGCCATCTATGCGCCAGAACGGCTGGATCGGCCACTTGCTGCAGCCGCTCGGGATCAAGGCCGTGTTCTCGCCGCTCGGCATCGTGATCGCGCTGACGTTCATCGGGCTGCCGTTCATCGTGCGCACCGTGCAGCCGACCATCGAGGATCTGGATCCCGCGACGGAAGAAGCGGCGGCGCTGCTCGGGCGCCGCGCGCTTCACCACTTTCCGCCGGGTCATTCTGCCCGCGATCCGGCCCGCGCTGGTCGCCGGATTCGTGACGGCGTTCGCGCGCTGCCTCGGCGAATACGGCTCGGTGATTTTCATCTCCGGCAACATGCCGATGAAGACCGAAATCGCATCGCTGCTGATCGTCACCAAGCTCGAGCAATTCGACTATGCCGGCGCCTCCGCGATCGCGCTCGCTGATGCTGGTGAGTTCGTTCGTGCTGCTGTTCCTGGTGAACTTCGGCAATGGTGGTCCACGCCGTGCGCAGAGGCGGGAGGCATGACGCGAACGCAGCGTACAGCGCCGCCGAGGCGCGCTAGAGTCACGCTGATCCTGGTGGCCGTTGGTTTCGTCGGTCTGCTGATCCTGCTGCCGTGGTCGCCGGTGTTCACGCGAAGCCTTCGCGCAAGGGTCTGGCGTTCTATTTCGCGAGCATCACCGACCCGCTGACGCTCTCCGCGTCTGCGCCTGACTCTGCTCACCGCCGGCATCACCGTAGCGGCGAATCTGATCTTCGGCCTGGCGGCGTCGTGGCTGATCGCGAAATTCAGCTTCCCCGGCAAGAACCTGCTGCTCTCGCTGATCGATATCCCCTTCGCGGTCTCGCCGGTGATTTCCGGTCTGATCTTCATGCTGGTTTTCGGCGCGCAGGGATGGTTCGGGACGCTGCTCGACGGACCACAACATCCAGATCGTCTTCGCGGCGCCCGGCAATCATTCTGGCGACGATCTTCGTCACCTTCCCGTTCATCGCGCGCGAACTGATCCCGCTGATGCAGGAGCAGGGCTCCGATGAAGAGGAGGCCGCGGTCCTGCTCGGCGCCAGCGGATGGCAGACGTTCCGCCGCGTGACGCTGCCCAATATCCGCTGGGCGCTGGTTTACGGCGTGATCCTCGCAACGCGCGCGCCATGGGCGAATTCGGCGCCGTCTCGGTGGTGTCGGGCACATCCGCGGCCGGACGAACACCTTCCGCTGCACGTCGAGATTCTCTACAACGAATACAACTTCTCCGCCGCTTTCGCCGTCGCGAGCCTGCTGACGCTGCTGGCCGCTGGTCACGCTGGTCGCCAAAGCGGCGCTCGAGTGGAAAATCCGGACCGACAGAAGCAGGAACCATGGCTATAGACGCTCGTCACGTTCACCAAAACCTTTGCGAACTACCCGGCGCTGCGCGACGTCAGCCTGCGCGTCGACGACGGCGAACTGATCGCGCTGCTGGGCCCCTCCGGTTCCGGCAAGACGACGCTGCTGCGCATCATCGCCGGCCTCGACTCGCCCGATCCCGTCCCGAAACCGCGGTCCTCGTCGACGGCGACGACATCTCGCGCCAGCCAATCCGTCAGCGGCGCGTCGGCTTCGTCTTCCAGCATTACGCGCTTTTCCGCCACATGACGGTGTTCGAGAACGTGGCCTTCGGGCTGCGCGTGCGTCCGCGGAAGCAACGGCTGCCCGAGCCCGAGCTGCGCCGCAAAGTCAACGAACTGCTCGAACTGATCCAGCTCGTGCGCTGGTCGAGCCACTATCCTTCACAGCTTTCCGGGGGACAGCGGCAGCGGGTGGCGCTGGCCCGCGCACTGGCGATCGAACCGAGCGTGCTGCTGCTCGACGAGCCTTTCGGCGCACTGGATGCCAAGGTTCGCCAGGAACTCCGCCGCTGGCTGCGAACCCTGCATAACAGGATTCCGGTCACCAGCGTTCTGGTGACTCACGATCAGGAAGAGGCGCTCGAAGTGGCCGATCGGATCGTCATCATGAACCAGGGGCGCGTCGAGCAATCGGGCACGCCGGACGAGGTTTTTCATCATCCCGTTTCGGAGTTTGTCGTCACCTTTCTGGGAAACGTGAATCTGTTTCACGGACGCGCCGAAGGTGTGTCCGGCGAGGGCGCGCGAGTGTTCGTGCGCCCTCACCAGCTTGAGATCGAGCGGCAATCGCGAAACGGAAACTCCGTCGCGGCCAGCGTCGTGCGAATCCAGTCCGCCGGGCCGGTGGTGCGAGTGGAACTGGCGCGCGCCGGCGGAAACGATGAACCCGGCGATCCGGGCGCAGCTGGCGCAAGTGGAGCAACGATAAGCGTGGAACTGACCCACGATCGCTACCGCGCGCTCGCCCTCACGACAGGTGAATCGGTCTTCGTGAGGGTGCGCGACGCGCGGGTTTTCGTGGCGGACGATCGGCAATAGCTAAGTAACCGGAAGAAGGCAGGCCACTGAGAGACGATGGCCTACCCCACGTCTGACCAGACTACTGCAGACCGGCCCGCGTGACCTCAACCTTTTCCTTCAGCAGGCGCTCGATGGTCGCGGTGAACTCCTGTTTCAGCTCCGTATTGAACACGCCGCTCGCCGGAGACGCGAACCCCGTGTGAATAAGTTTCACGCGGCCGTCACGCCCGACGAATAAAGTCGCCGGCCAGGTGTTCAGATTCACCACCTGCGGAACCTTTTCCCACATCTCCGCCGGGGCGCCCGCGATCAG
Organism: Terriglobia bacterium; assembly: GCA_963764845.1. Taxonomy (GTDB): domain Bacteria; phylum Acidobacteriota; class Terriglobia; order Bryobacterales; family Bryobacteraceae; genus BOG-234. Next base: position 1,787,582 of record CAVXUE010000006.1, read on the forward strand.
ATAGGTATACGGCACGTGATACTGCCGGATAAACGCGTGCACGCGGTCCAGATCGTCCAATTGCTCGGGCTCTTCGAAATCGAGCGCCACAATCTCCAGCCCCTGGTCGTGATATTTCGCGTAGAGCTGCACCAGATACTGAGCTTCGTCATGGCAGTTCGGGCACCACGTTCCGGTGACGATCGCCACCACTACCTTTCCTTTGAACTGCGGGTCCTCGTTCGACAGAATCTTCCCGTTCACATCCGGAAATTTGTACGTGAAGACCTCATTGGGATCGCGCATCGTCGAATGCGTCGTATAGTCTTCCGGCGCGCGCGAAGCCTTTGGCGCTCGCCACCTCCGGCCGGTAAGCGATCAGACTGTCGCCGGCGCGTCCGGCTCCCTGCTTCACGTCGAGCGTGCCATCGGCTTTCAGCGCAATCTCCATGACGGCCGCGCGCGATCCATCCCAGTGGCTCAGCATCCATTTGCCGTCTTTGTAGATTCCGTTGAGCGCGCCGGTATCCCCATCCACGCGCAGAATCGAAGCCGAAACCTCCGCGCCCTTCTGCTCGACGATCAGCCGCTGCGTCTTCTCGCCCTTCGCGTTCGGCTTGTCGAGAGGGATCTCCCACGAGCCGGCGATCGACGGGGCATCCGAAGACGCAACAGAAGCCGCAACCGGCGCCACGTACCGCTTCGCGTGGAACCCATACGTGCCGGCGTCGGCGCGCGACTGCGACACCACCTTGCCATCCAGTTGCCCATCCTTCAGCGTTGCCGTGATCCGGGTGAGATAGTGGTCGATCCGCAACACCAGAATGCCATTCTCGAAAGCTTCGCGCCGGTCGTCGTCTCGAACGGATCCCAGCCGTTGTAAAGCGTGCCCTTGAGACGTCGCGCCGTCGCCTGAGATGTCGAGCCGGAACGGGACCGCGCCGGTCTTTGTCGTGAGCGTCGCATCCCACCGGCCTTCCAATGTGGATGCCGCCTGAGCCGTTCCCGCGCTCATCATGATCGGCCCGGCGGCCAGCGCCGCGAATACGAGAATCTGAGAAATGCGCTTCATGTGTTATTTTCCTCTCTGATTGGTCAGCTCTGACGGTCAGCCCAGTGACTTGCGTCCACTCGGCGGGAAGGCCTGGCTTCGTGGCCAGCAGAATTTCGAAGATCGCGCGCCGCGTATCGCCCGGTCAATCGGGCGAACGCGGGGCTTTGATCCGCCCGGTAAGAATCTTCGAACAACCGGTGATACACATAGTCCCTGGCCTGCACAGGCAGGGAATCGAAAGCTTCGTTATAGATGAGATAACTGCAGGGATATTTGAAAATTCGCGTGCGCAGGTCGAAGTCGCGCAGAGACCGGCCCCGCGGATCGCGCGGTCCGCGCGCCGCGAACTCCTCCGCGAATCCGGAATCTCCTTTGATCCCGGCTTCGAGCGGCGTTTCATCCGCGAAAAGCAGATACCGCACCAGCTGTTCCGCCGGCTTCTCGTACTGTTGCCGCACATCTTCCGGAATCGAGTCTGCCTTCGTATCCCGCGCCAGCCCGGCTTTGTGGAGCGCGATCCGAGTCTGATAATTCGTCAGCGTAATCAGATTGTGCATCTGCGTCTGATGCGCCAGTACCAGATGCGCCACCACGTCGCTCTTCGGCGAGAGCACGAGCGATGTGTCGAACTTCCTCGAAAGGTCGGTCAGGTTCGCGCCAGCCGCGCGATCCAGCTGCTCGGGGTTGTCCTTGTCCTCCACAACCACGTTGCCCATGTGCGTCTGCGAGCCATAAGTCCCCGTGACGAACCACCCTCCCCAGCGCTCGCTCAGCGGGCTCTCCTGGCCCGTGATAAACGACTGCGACGGGGTCGCCTGGGTACCTGTACGCGTCGGGAAAATGGATCGCAGCAGCACCCCGGGCACTCCACGCGTCCCTGCCGCGACGTGGCACTGCGTGCAGTCCAGCTCCGCGCGCTGGAATACCGGATGTTCCTGCCGGTGCTCGTCGAGAATATAGAAAATCGCGCCCTGCATCGGGTCGAAGGAAACCACTTCGATTACCTTTCCTTCGTGGACCTGGCCGATATACACGTCATCGTTGAAATAGAGCGCGCGCGGGAACTCGGGCGAAATCTTCTTGTACTGAAAGCTTGTCTTCGAGAAAACCAGCGTCTGCGAGTCAACCGGGATGTTCAGATTTTCAAGAACAGCTTTCAGATAGCCGTGCTTTGGCTCAAATGCCAGATTCACTTCTCCCTGATCGAGTCGCTTCTGGAGAATGGCTACCGGGTCTTTGGCATCGGAGCGGTAGTTGATCGGCGATTCGCTGAACGGAACGTATCCCTGGTTCTGCACGGCGATCTGACCGGGTGCGGGCAGCGCCGCCCATCCGGCAATCAGCGCGGTTCCCGCAGCCGCAAGTTTCCAGGTCATGCTCTCTCCTGAATCGGCTCAGCTGAAGTGTCAGCTGCAGTCACTATAGCGAAATTATCGCCTGATCCCAAACCAGCCAAGAGCCCCGCGATGCCCAATTTCTTCCGGACGCGAAAACTTACGCCAGGCTCAGCGCATACTCGAGGCTGGCGACCGGGGCCTCGAATCCGCGGGCTTGCGGATAGGGTTCTGAAGAACCGTATCGCTCGGTCTCAAATTCCAGTCTGTAATCGAACGCGACTTCCGCCCCAGTGCTCAAGATCACCGTATCGAGCACAATGGTGACTTCCGAATCGAGGGCGATGTAGCGGGGTGCGTAATTCGATCTTTCCATTGCCAAAATTGCCATTTGTTCCAGTTCCTTTCTGAGTCAAGCTATTGAAGCCTTATGCGGCAGTCAACGACACGCGCCCGTCAACCGGATCGGGCAGTCAGTCAGTGGCGACAACAGCAGGTTAAGTGGCCCATCAATCACCTCATTCTCGATCAACATTATCATCTGATGCCGTAGTCTGTCAAATTCCATTTCGAAATGACGAACATTTTTTTTGGCTTTTGTGTTCCGGGTGGAAAAAGCAGGCGCTCTATCGGCTGTTATCGCCTTGGCGGCGAGCTAATTCCCGACGTTTCAATCGTGTTACGATCAGATCTCAACGCTTGGTGAGCCGAAAATCGGCCCCACGTGGGCGGAACTCTGCCAATGGATTCCGCTGGCCCGGCGACCCGTCAGGAGCCCCGTGCCAAAACATTACATTGGACATCTTTCTTCGCGCGATCCGCTGCACCCTTACCTTGTGCATGACGTTCTGCCGCGAGTCGGAGTCCGCGAGAGTCAGGCGGAGTTTCGTGTTTTCAGCATGAAGCAGAGCAAGGTGTATCTCTACGAAGAGTGCAACAGCCGCACCCAGGTGGTCGGCAAGTTTTTCCTCAGCGGCGGCCACGACACCGGCGACGCGGTGCACCGGATGCGCCAGGAGTTCGACAATCTCGAGCTCCTGCGCAGCTATGGACTGGCTGGCTATCCGCATCATGTGGTACGCCCGCTGGGCACGAATGCGTGGCTCAACAGCATTCTGGTCGAGGAATATGCCGCTGGGGTGCCGCTCAGCGCCTACGTTGACGATGCCATACATCAAGGCCGGTCTGAGCCCCTTTTCGCGAAACTGACTGCCTTGGCCTATTTCCTGGCCACGCTCCACAACCGCACAGCCAACGGTCAGGGCGTGGATTTCCACCAGGACTGCGCATATCTCGATCGCCTGGTCCGGAAGCTGCAAAAACAGCATGTGGTCGGCGACCGGGACGCGGACGAACTATATTGGCTGCGCGACCGGTGGCGCGGGAAGCCGCGCATGTGGGAGGATAACCAGGTGCTCGTCCATGGCGATGCCACCCCCAGCAATTTACTGTTCGGGCGCGGTCTGAGCGTGATCGCGATCGACTTGGAACGAATGAAGCGGGCCGACCGCACCTTCGATTTGGGGAGGATTGCGGGAGAGTTACAACACTATTTCCTCCAGGCGACCGGGCAGACTCAGTCCGCCGAGCCATTCGTCGGGCACTTTCTTTGGGAATACGCCTGTCATTTTCCCGACCGTGGCCGCGCTTTCCATGCCATCACCGCCCGGCTGCCTTTCCAGATGGCGCTTACGTTGCTGCGCATCGCCCGAAACTCCTGGGTGAGCCTTCTCCAGCGTGGCCGGCTGGTCGAACAGGCCAGGATCGTTCTGCGGGCGGCGTGAATGGACGTTCGCGCGCTTCTATTCGACGTCAACGGAACTTTGATCGACATCGAAACCGATGAATGGATGGAAGAAGCCTACCGCGCCATCGGCCACTACCTGACGTATCAGGGCATCTCATTGCGCCGCGGCGAAGTGCGCGACTTGTACTTCCGGATCATGAAAGAGCAATTCGCGGCGAGTCGGGAAAAATATCCTGAGTTCGATGTGGTCGCGGTGTGGCGCGAATTGTTGCGTCGTTACTCTACCGCATACACTCGTTCCCTGACACAGGAAAAGCTCGATCAGATGCCTTTGTTCCTGGCCGAACTGCAGCGCGGGATTTCCCGCAGGCGGCTGGTGGCTTTTCCGGGAACTCAGGAGATTCTGGCTCAGTTGAAAACGAGCTATCGGCTGGCTGTGGTTTCCGATGCGCAGAGCGCTTATGGCTTGCCCGAGCTCCGGGCGGTGGGCCTCGCGGACTATTTCGCGCCGATCGTCATCTCCGGCGACTACGGCTACCGGAAGCCCGATACGCGCCTGTTCCAGACGGCTCTCACCCAGTTGCAGGTTTGCCCCGAAGAAGCGATTTTCATCGGCGACGACCGCTTCCGGGACGTTATGGGAGCACGGCAGGCGGGGATGAGGACGATTTTGTTTTGTCCCAACGGCAACGCCGGCGGATCTCCCGAATACGAGCCGGACTACATTCTGTACCAATACGCCGATCTTCCCCGCGCGATCGAATTCTTCAACGCCCGGTTGCGATAAGAGCTCAGATATCGGGGGCCGGGCGTGTGGGACGGCGAAGAGCGCAGCGACATTCGGGCGGCCTATACTTGGTTACCGCCTGTCACGCCCATGATCGATCGCCGGATAGCGCGCCGGATCACCCTGATTGCCCTCCGCTGGCCCGCCTTCGACGGCATCGGCAAAAAGGTTTTTTTCGACGAGGCGCTGGAGATAGTCTTCCAGCGTCATGCCAGTGGCCTGCGCGTGTGCGGACAATCCGGCTTCGACTTCGGGCTTGAGGTTCAGGGTACCCAATCGGTGGATGCCGTACAATAGCCTTCTACGGAACCGTACGCGTTATGGCCAGTTCTCGGCGAGGCGTGAAGAAACGGCAGGCGGCAGTGCCGATCCCCGACAAAAATGGCAGCAAGTATTTCAGCTACAGCGAGGCGTGGGTTCGCATCGATAAGGCACATGGTTCGGGCTTCTATCTGGAAGCTGTCACCCTCGAAGAGAGCATAATCGCCGACCGGCTCTTGTCCTTCCTGGTCTGTGTCGGAGAAATCAAGACTGAATCCCGCGTCGAAAACCGTGGCCTCGGCCAATTGATTCAATTGTGGGCGAAGCGAGTCCCAGAACCCATACCCGTCCCCCATTTCAGCGATCTGCGTGCCGCAGTCGATGAATGGAGAAGACGCCGCAATCTGGTCGTTCACGGAATGGTTAAGTCGATGCCAGGTAGTCCTCATGGTGACGTACTGGATTTTCTGAAGGAAGCTGAGTTCGTGGCCTTTCAGGGCAAGGCCCTCGCGCTTGCGGTCTCCGATTGGACACGAAGGTTTAAAAGGCAGTTCCAAAGGACAAGCGGCGAAACCTCCAGCGCGGCATCGGTGTGAGCGCGTCCACGTACACTACTCCCGATAAGTCAGAATTATGCCATCCTCACGCGGACGATGCGCTCGGGGCCGGGCGAATGTCTGATAAAGTTGGGGTGATGCAATTTCCCGCCCTCATTGAGGCCCGAGCGGATGTGATGTTGGGGAAGCCCTGTCTCAAAGGGACTCGAATTCCCGTCTATTTGATTCTGGAAAAGCTGGCCGCCGGTGAAACGAGCGAGGTCATTCTTGCGGCATACCCGCAACTCAAGCCTGAGCACATCAAGGCCAGCCTTGAATATGCCGCACGTCTTGCCGCCGATGAGATCGTCCTCGCAATCCAGTGAAGCTTTTTCTGGATGAGAACCTCTCTCCACAACTTGCAGCCGAACTGAGAACGGCAGGGCACGACGCTGTTGCAGTCCTTGAGGTCGGCCTCTCAGGAGCGACTGACGAACAGGTCCTGCACTTTGCTGTTGAGAACGGCCGCGTTCTCGTAACGCTGGACGCCGATTTCGCGAACGTGATGCGATTTCCGCCCGCGCAAACGCTCGGCGTGGTTCGGCTGAAGGTGCATCCGGCCACCGAGGAGAGAATCCGTCAGGCAATTCGACGAGCGCTGCTCTATCTTCAGAACATCGACATAACCGGGCGTCTGGCCGTCGTGGATGAAGACAAAATCCGCATCAGGCAATAGCGAAACCATTCGAGGCCCACGCCGGATCACTCCTGATAAGCCGGCGGAGGCGCTCAATGGCCCTGTTTTCAAGGAGAGCAAATCCCCGATAACACGCGGGCCCGATTTATTTTCACCCATAACTAGCTGAAAATAAACGGTCACACCCGCAAACCACGCCAAACGCCACCCACCCGCATTCCACACTAAGCTCGAGATCTCCCTATGTCCGAACTCCAGCAGGAAGCATCCCGGGCCAACGGCGCAAAATCCCGCGGCCCCGTAACCGAAGAGGGCAAAAAAGCCTCCTCGCAGAACCGCCGCACCCACGGACTCCTCTCGAAAAAAATCGTCCTCGAAGGCGAATCGCAGGAGGAGTTCGACGAACTCCTCACCGGCTACCTCGAAGAGCACCAACCCGAAACCCCCACCGAGCGATCGCTGATCGAGAGCATGGCCGCCGCCCGCTGGCGTCAGGAACGTGTCTGGACCCTCGAAACCGCCGCCATGGATGACCAGATGCGCCGTCCCCGCTACTTCGAAGCCGAGGAGGACTTCGCCCGCAAAGCCTACGTCGCCTTTCACACCCTGGCCAACGCCGGGCCCTCGTTCGAGCTCCTCAACCGCTACGAAGTCCGCTACGAACGCCAGTTCCGCGGCGCGCTCAACACCTTTCTCGGCCTCCGCGCCAAACGCACCACCGCCGAACGCGCCCGCAAAGCCGCCGAACCGGAAGACGGGCCAGACTGGAAACCGCCGGTCCCCGAATTCACCTGGGACGGCGAGAAAAGAGTCCGGGTCTGCCCAAAGCCCGAGCCCATCCCCGAACCAGTCGACGACGACCTGGCCCCGGCCGCCGCTTCAGGTTCGTTTGGAAATGCTTCGGGTTCGTTTGGCAAACCAGTTCTAAATGACTTATCCGTGTTGATCCGCGTGTATCCGTGGCTGAGCGATCCGGAAGTGAACCGTCAATGTCTGTCCCGCCCGCGTGCTACTGTTCCGCCGAAAATGGTCGGCTCTGCCCGCTCGTCACAAACGCATCAACAAACCGAGCTCATCTCAGGTGCGCGCCCTGCCTGCGCGACAAGAGTTCGTTTTTCCGGCGCTCCCAAGCCGCCTGAAGGGTCAAATTGGCTTCGTTTTGCAAAACTGCCTTTTTCAGCTCGGAGTCGAGGGCATTTGACCCAGGCAGCTTGGGATCGGCCGCAAGTCCAAGCCAAGCTTCGGATTGGCTTCGTTTTGCAAAATCGTTTTTTTCAGCGATGATCGGCGCTCCGCTTGAAACCTTTAGTCTATATCACTCATCTTTATTGCAGCGAGGTTAATCATATGTTGCCGGTCGTCCCCATCAAGAACACGGTGCTGTTCCCTAACCTGCTGATGCCGCTGTCCGTCGGCCGCCCAAAATCCGTGGCCGCCATCCAGGCAGCCCTGGCGACCGAAGCAAAGGAGATTCTCGTCGTCACCCAGCGCGATTCCTCCGTCGAAACTCCCGGGCCTGGCGGATCTCTTCCCCATGGCCACCAAAGCCGTCATCAAACGGTCCGGCCGCAACGCGAGACAAATACGAAATCCTGGTGTTGGGCGTGGAGCGGGTGCCGCTCGCTCGAGTTTCACAGGTGAAGACTTCCTTCGCGCGAGCTTCCGTCCCGTCCCGATGCCCGATCAGACCGACGACGCGAACCCCGAAACTCGAAGCGCTGCACCGCGAAGTGGTCGACCTTGCCACCAAGGTTCTGAAACACGCCAATGTCGAGCTGCCGGCCGAGTTCGCCCGCGCAATCACCAGCCAGGCCGATCCCCTGCAAATGACCTGGATGCTGGCCAGCGTCCTCAGCATGGACGTGAATCTGGAGCACTCGCTGCTCGCCGTCGAAACCCGCGTCGAAGCGCTTGCGCCTGATCCACGCGCACCTTTCGCACGAACTCCAGATCCTCGAAATCCGCGGTAAAATCGCCAGCAAAGCCCAGAACGAAATGGGCAAGGAGCAGCGCGAGTACGTCCTTCGCCAGCAACTCCGCGCCATCCAGCAGGAACTCGGCGGAAAGGAAGGCGAATCCGAACTCGATCTCCTGCGGGAGCGCCTGAAGGCGCCGACCTGCCCGACGATGTCCGCAAGGAAGCCGACCGCGAAATGTCGCGTCTGGACCGCCTTTCCACGCAGGCGCCCGATTACAACGTGGGCCGCACCTGGCTCGAACTGATTCTGGAACTGCCCTGGACGAAAGCCAGCGATTCCACGATCGATATTGCCGGCCGCCCGCCAGATCCTGGCGGACGATCATTACGGTCTGAAAGACGTCAAGGAACGCATTCTCGAACACCTCGGCGTGCTCAAGCTGAACCCGGGCGCCAAAGCGCCGATTCTGTGCTTCGTCGGACCTCCGGGAGTTGGCAAAACCTCGCTCGGCCAGTCGATCGCCCGCGCGCTGGGCCGCAAGTTCGAGCGCCTGAGTCTTGGCGGCATGCACGACGAAGCGGAACTGCGCGGCCATCGCCGCACCTATATCGGCGCGATGGCTGGCCGCATCATCCAGAGCGATCCGCCGCGCCGGCGTCAACAACCCGGTGCTGATGCTCGACGAGGTGGATAAGCTCGGCCGCGATTTCCGGGGCGACCCGGCCGCCGCGCTGCTCGAAATCCTCGATCCCGAGCAGAACAAGACATTCCGCGACAACTATCTCGATCTGCCGTTCGACATCTCGAAGGTCTTCTTCGTGATGACGGCCAACACGCTCGACACCATTCCGCAGCCCCTGCTCGACCGCATGGAAGTGGTGCGCCTCGCGGGCTACAGCGAAGAAGAAAAGCTCGAAATCGCGCGGCGCTACCAGGTCCCGAAGCAACTGAAGGAAGCGGGTCTCTCGGCCGAAGCCTGCGTCCTGAGCGACGAGGCGCTGCGCCTGGTTATTTCGCGCTACACCCGCGAAGCCGGCGTGCGCCAACTGGAACGCGCCATCGGCCGCGTGATGCGCAAAGTGGCGTTGAAGGTGGCCGAAGGTACGCCTGGCGCCGTCGCAAATCGAAAAAGCGAAGAACTGATACAGAACTGCTCGGCCCGGAGCGCTTCTCGCCCGAAGAGGCGCGCAAGGACGTGCCGGCGGGAGTCGCGACAGGCCTCGCCTGGACCGAAGCCGGCGGCGACGTTCTCTACATCGAAGCGGCGCTGCTGAAGGACGGCAAAGGGCTCTCGCTCACCGGCCAGTTGGGCGAGGTGATGCAGGAATCCGCCAAGACCGCCCAGAGCTATATCTGGTCGCACGCCGGCGAGTTCTCCATCGATCAATCGATGTTCCGCCGCTACGGCGTGCACGTTCACGTCCCGGCCGGTGCGATTCCGAAGGACGGCCCCTCGGCGGGCGTGACCATGACGACCGCGCTGACTTCGCTCTACACCGGCTTGCCGGTCCGCAGCGACACCGCGATGACCGGTGAAGTAACGCTCTCCGGCCTGGTGCTGCCGGTGGGCGGAATCAAGGAAAAGATGCTGGCCGCGCGCCGGCTTGGCATCCGACGCGTCATCATTCCCGAAGCAAAACGAGAAGGACTTGCGGGATCTGCCGGCCGATGCCCGCGACGAAATGGAGTTCATCCTGGCCGGGCACGTGCATGAAGTGCTGCGAGCGGCCATTCCGGGCATCGCCAAGTAGCGGCCTGATTCGCCATGGCTGCCTGAACCGCGGAAGTGAGATCATGGACATCAACCGACTAACCGAAAAAACCCAGGAAGCCCTGCAGGCCGCACAAAGCGACGCTGTCCGCCGCGGCAATCAGCAGATCGACATCGAGCATCTGCTTCCGCCCTCCTCGCGCAGGAGGGCGGCCTGGCGGCGTCTGTTCTCAAGCGCGCCGGAGCCAACGTCGACGCGCTGAAGCAACGCCTCGATCAGGAGCTCGACCGCCTGCCCAAAGTCAGCGGGTCCTACCGGACGCGCCGGATCAGATCTACGTCACGCCCGCCTCAACAAGCTGTTCACCAAAGCCGAGGATGAGGCCAAGCACCTCAAGGACGACTTCATTTCGGTCGAGCATTTCCTGCTCGCGGCCGTCGACGATTCGAAACTGTTCAGGGAACTCGGCATTACCCGCGACCGGCTGATGCAGGCTCTGCGCGAAGTTCGCGGCAGCCAGCGCGTCACCAGCAAGAACCCCGAAGCCACGTACGAAGCACTGGAAAAATACGGCCGCGATCTCACGAAGAGCGCCGCCGCGGGCAAGCTCGATCCCGTAATCGGGCGCGACGAGGAAATTCGCCGCGTGATTCAGGTGCTCTCGCGCCGCACCAAGAATAACCCGGTGCTGATCGGCGAGCCCGGCGTCGGCAAGACCGCCATTGTGGAAGGGCTCGCCCAGCGCATCATCCGCGGCGACGTCACCGAAGGGCTGAAAGACAAGCGCATCGTTTCGCTCGATATGGGAGCACTCATCGCGGGCGCGAAGTTCCGCGGCGAATTCGAAGAACGCCTGAAGGCTGTGCTGAAAGAGGTGCTGGATTCGAACGGAGAGATCATTCTCTTCATCGACGAGCTTCACACCGTGGTGGGCGCCGGTAAGGCCGAAGGCTCGATGGACGCCGGCAATCTGCTGAAGCCCCTGTTGGCCCGCGGTGAACTGCATTGCATCGGCGCGACCACTCTCGACGAATATCGCAAATATATAGAGAAGGATGCCGCGCTCGAACGCCGCTTCCAGCCGGTCATGGTGGATCAGCCGACCGTGGAAGACACCATTTCCATCCTGCGCGGCTTGAAAGACCGCTACGAGCTGCATCACGGCGTTCGGATCAAGGACGCCGCGCTGGTTGCCGCCGCAATACTGTCGGATCGTTACATCTCAGACCGCTTTCTGCCCGACAAAGCCATCGACCTGGTGGATGAATCCGCCGCGAAATTGCGCGTCGAAATCGACTCCATGCCGGCCACGCTGGATGAAATCCTGCGTCGCATCATGCAGCTCGAAATCGAACGCCAGGCTCTGAAAAAAGAGAAGGACGCGGCATCGCGCGAGCGGCTCGGCAGGATCGAAAACGAGATCGCCAATCTGCGCGCCGAAGGCGATGCCCTCAAAGCCAGGTGGCAGCTCGAAAAGGATGCCGTGCAGAACCTTCGCACCCTGCGCGAGAAGATCGATCATGTCAAGGTCGAAATCGAACAGGCCGAGCGCGCCTACGATCTGAACCGCGCCGCCGAACTGAAATACGGCACGCTTCGCCAGCTTACCGCGAAACTGGCCGAAGCCGAATCGGCGGCATCGAATCCGGACAAGCTCCTCAAGGAGGAAGTGGGCGAGGAAGATATCGCGGCCGTTGTCAGCCGTTGGACCGGCGTTCCCGTATCGCGGCTGCTCGAAGGCGAGATGCAGAAACTGCTGCACCTCGAAGATGAACTGCATCGCCGTGTGATCGGCCAGGACGAAGCGGTAGTGGCCGTTGCGGAGGCTGTAATTCGCGCGCGGGCGGGGTTGAAAGACCCCAATCGGCCGATCGGCAGCTTCATCTTCCTGGGGCCGACTGGGGTAGGGAAGACCGAACTCGCCCGCGCTCTTGCCGAGTATCTGTTCGATGACGAGCACAATATGGTCCGCATCGATATGTCCGAGTATCAGGAGAAGCACACCGTGGCCCGGCTTGTGGGCGCGCCTCCCGGATATGTGGGCTTTGAAGAGGGCGGCCAGTTGACGGAAGCCGTCCGCCGCAAACCCTATTCGGTCATCCTGTTCGACGAAATCGAAAAAGCGCATCCGGATGTTTTCAATGTGATGCTGCAGATTCTCGACGATGGCCGCCTGACCGATGGCCAGGGCCGGACGGTGAACTTCAAGAACACGCTGCTGATCATGACCTCCAATGTCGGCAGCCACCGGATTCTGGAATACAAAGGCGCTTACGCCGGCAAGAGCTACGACCGCATGAAAGAAGCCGTGATGAACGAGCTGCGCGCGGGCTTCAGGCCCGAGTTCCTCAATCGTATGGACGAGATCATCGTCTTCCACGCGCTGAGCGAAGAGCACCTGAAGCAGATCGTGCAGATCCAGCTCGCCAGCCTGCGGCAGCGGCTTGTGGATCGCCATATACAACTCACGCTGACCGATGCGGCCGCCGCTCATCTCGTGAAGACGGGCTACGACCCGGTCTACGGTGCGCGACCGCTGAAACGGGCTATCCAGAAACAGATCGAGACGCGCCTGGGGCGGTTGATGATTGCGGGGAAGGTCCACGACGGAGAAGAGCTGGTTGTGGATTACGATCCGGCTCGGGACGAGCTGACGTTCCAGCCGATGGCCGTTCTGGCCTGAGCCGCTCTTAATTCGGCAGCGCGAACACTACCAGCGTCGAGCCCATGCGCCACTGCTGATCGGGGAACAGGCTCATTGCCGCGCCTCCCACAAGCGAACCCTGCCATCCGGTTGGAGTGGCGATGTATTGTTTTCCATTCACGGAATAGGAAATCGCCGATCCGCGGTTGCCTGCGCCGGTTTGAAAGCTCCAGAGCTTCGTGCCCGTGCGTGCGTTGAGGGCGAAGAAGAATCCTTCGGGATCGCCGGTGAACACGAGATCGCCGGCTGTCGCGAGTACCGAGGCCAGAAGAACGTACTTGTAGGGATAGCTCCAGATTCGTTTTCCCGTGATCGGGTCCCAGGCATCCAGATGACTGTACGTGGCGCGGTTCGGCGGCAGGTTGACGTCGAAGGCTCCGTTCATGAATGAGCCCCCTTCTTTGCCCTCGTCGGTGGTCGCGGTGACGTTATTGCAGATCTCATTGACGGGCGCATAGATGAATCCGGTGCGCGGCGAGTACGCCATGGAATTCCAGCTCTTCGCGCCCGCCACGCTCGGGCAGTAGTTCAGGGGCTTGCCGGGTTGGGGTTCGTTGCGCCCCACCAGTTTGCCGTCTTCGGTGATGCCGGTAATCCAGTCCCGCACTTCCGGCACCGAGAACACGCCGAGAAAGTCGCCCGTCGCGCGATCGAGCACGAAGGTGAGCCCGCTCTTGTTCATGTGGACCAGCAGTTTTCGCATGCGTCCTTTGACTTCGCGATCGATCAGGATGGATTCGTAGGAAGAGTCGAAATCCCAGACATCGTCGGGCACCTCCTGGTAGTGCCAGCGCAGTTTGCCGGTGTCCGCATCCAGCGCGACCACGCTCGCGGTATAGAGGTTGACATCTCCGCTCTTGTCGTTGCTGCCAGGGACGCGCGCGCGATCGTAGAAGTCGCTGCCTGCGTTGCCGGTGCCCCAATAGACAAGGTTCAGCGACGGGATCGAACGAGCCGGTAAGCCAGGGCGCGCCGCCGCCAAACTTCCAGCTATCGCCTTTCCACGTCTCGTTGCCCTTCTCGCCCGGACCGGGGACGACATACCATCGCCACGCCAAACGCCCGGTCTTCATGTAAAAGGCCGTGAGGTAACCGCGATGCGCGCCATCGCCGTTGTTGCCGCCGGTGATCACTTTGTCATTGGCGATGAGAGGCGCGGCGCCGATGTTGCAGCCGCACTGCCGCGGATCATCGACCGCGACTTTCCACGCTTCCCGGCCACTCGTCTGATCGAGGGCCACAAGATTGTTATCGACAGTGCCGAAGAAGACCTTGCCGTCGCCGACCGCAAGGCCGCGGTTCTGCACGAAGCTCCCTTCGCCGCCGGGTACTGATCCCCGTGTGCCGGAGTAAGTGTAGTGCCAGATCTGCCGGCCCGTCGCCGCGTCGAGCGCGAAGACATGCGCGCGCGGCGTGATGAGGTACATCGTTCCCTCCACGACGATCGGGGTCGATTGGAGGTTCTCGGCGTAATCGCCGGTCTGGAAGATCCACGCGGGCGCGAGGGCCTTCACGTTGGTGGCATTGATCTGATTGAGAGCGCTGTAGCGCCATGAAAGCTGCGTGCCGCCATAGTGCGGCCAGTCCGCGCGCGTGGCGCCTTCGAGTGCGGGAGTTTGGGCTTCAGCCAGAGGGACGGCGAGAGCGACGGCAAACAGGAGAAGCGGAAAACGCATGGTCACCATCATAGATGAAACGGCGCGGGGCGAATCGATTCAGTTCGAGCAGCGTTGCTCGCGCGCCGCCAGAGAGGCCAGCTCGTCGGCGCGATTGTTGTCTTCGTGCGAAGCGTGGCCTTTCGTCCACGACCACTTCGTGGTGTGGCGCGCGACCTGATCGTCGAGCTGCTCCCACAGATCGCGGTTGAGCACCGGCTTCTTCGCGGACGTCATCCAGTTGCGTTTCTTCCAACCTTCGATCCATTGCGTGATGCCGTTCTTCATGTATTCGGAGTCCGTGACGATCTCCACTTCGCAATGCTCTTTGAGCGTGCGGAGCCCTTCAATAGCGGCTGTGAGCTCCATGCGGTTATTGGTTGTATGCGCTTCGCAACCGAAGATTTCTTTCCTGCTTGCGCCGTAAAGGAGGATGGCGGCCCATCCTCCGCGGCCCGGATTTCCCAGGCATGCGCCATCGGTGATCAGTTGAATTGTCTTCACAGATTCCGGTTGTACCATTGCCGGAGCGCTGAAGAGGCGATTCGGGCTCCAAAACATTTTTCAACTTTTATGGTGTATCTTTCCGCGTTTCGTTTCATAATGTGAACAGGGAGAATCACAACAATGGCAACAGCAAAAAAGGCAGTCAAGAAAGCCGTGAAGAAAGCGGTCAAGAAAGCGCCCGCAAAGAAGGCCGCAAAAAAGAAGTAGTTCCGAATCAAGGGGCGGGCTTCCGGTCTGCCCCTGTTTTTTTCCCGCCGGAGCTTTTCCCTCAGCAACAATTCCTCAACAACTACAACCGGGCCCAGTAGAGAAACCCGATCATCGTCTTTGCATCCAGGATCTCGTTCGACTCAATCAGGCGCCGTATCTCCTTCTTCGTAAACCAGCGCGTTTCGATCCGCTCATCTTCCATCGGCTGTGCTTCGCCTTCGGTGAGGCCGGTCGCGAGATAGATCGTCATCTTCTCTTCCACGTAGCCGGGGCTGGGGAAGAACGAAACGAGCTTCTTCCACTTTTTGGCGCGCAGGCCCGTCTCCTCGATCAGTTCGCGCCTTGCCGCCTGAAGAACGGATTCGCCTTCATCGATCTTGCCGGCGGGCAACTCCCAAAGGCTCCGGTTGGCGGGCAGCCGGTATTGCTTCACCAGCATGACCCGCTTCTTTTCGTCCACCGCCATCATCACGGCCGAGCCGAAATGACGCACGACGCTGCGCTTGATCTTCCAGCCCGTACGATCGCTCGCCTCATCCTCGGTCACACCGAACAGCGAGCAGCGATAGACTTCCTTCGACGAATTTATTTTCATTGATTTGGCTTTGAGGCGTCAGGTTTTGCGGCATCGGGCCGGATCACCTTGAATGTTCCGAACTTCTTCAACTGCTCCTCGATCTGTGACGCATCGCCGACCACGACGATGGTGTCAGTTTCCGGCGCGATGTACTTCTTTGCCGCGGCCTCGATCTGATCCGGCTCGACGGAGTTAATCCGCGTGGTGTAAGTCTCCAGATAATTCTTCGGCAGGTTCATGACCCTCATCTGCGCGAGTTTGTCGGCGAGGCCGCGCTGCGGTTCCATTCCCAGCAGAAACACTCCATTCGCGTAGCTTTTGGCGTCCGTCAGCTCCTGCTTTTCGACTGGCTCGTTCGCCAGTTTGTCGAGATGCCCGATGATCCCCTCCAATGCGTCCGCGGCCACTTCGTTTCTGACCTGCGTGACGGTGGAGAAGTTCCCGCCATCCGCCAGCGCACTCACTTCGGTATGCACGTCGTAGGCGTAGCCGCGCTTCTCGCGGATATCGAGGAACAGGCGCGAGCTCGTCGTGCCGCCTTCGATGATCGAGGCGACGAATTCGGGGAAAAATGCGGAGTCATTGTAAGTCGTGGCGATTCTGCCCAATCGCATATCCGCCTGCACTGAGCCTGGCCTGTCGATCAGCACCAGCTGCCGTTTCGACTCGGGTGGCTTGGGCGAGGTGTAAGCGGGCACGGGTTTTTGCTGCCAGGAGCCGAACTCATCGGCGATCGTCATCAGGATCTGCGCACGTGCCGGGAGCTTGCCGACCAGAATCAGATATGCGTTGTTCGGCACGAGGAGAGCGTTGCGAAAATCCTCCAGCGTCTTCCTGTCGAGTTTGTCGATTGCCTCCGCCGTCGGCCCGATGTGCGCATACGGAGCATCCCCGAAGATCAGTATCCGATACGCTTCGTTGGACATATAGGCGGGTTGCGAATGCTGCAGCAGCAATGTCTGCTTCCGATTCTGTTTGTGCAGATTCAGCTCATTGCTCGGGAAGATGGCATTGCGCGAGATGTCGGATATCAGCTCCAGGACCCTGCCGGCATTCTCCGCAAGTACGCTTGCGTCGACGGTCAGGGAGTCGGCGCCGGTAGAGACATTCATCGTGCCGCCCATGCTGTCCAGCTCTTCCGCAATCTGCTGATACGTGCGCGCGGTGGTTCCCTGCATCATCATCGACGCGACGCTGGCGGCGAGACCTGGGATATTCTTCGGGTCGCGCTTATTACCCGCGAGAAAGACCAGCTGGGCAGTCACCAGGGGGAAGCGGCCGTCTTCCGCCAGCATGACCGTCAAACCGTTGGGAAGTTTCGTCTCGAAAACGGGAGGAAGTTTGTAAGGACGCGGATCCCGGGAAACCGGAGGCTTGGTGAGGTCCACCGTTTGGGCAAACGCCGGCAACACGACCGCCAGGAAGGGTATCAGGTATTTCATTTCGCTCCTTCTTTCTGCGGGGCCGGAGCCTGCGCGGGAGGAGCCGGCTGAATGATCATAACGTCGCGCTGCGCCGCGGTCAGATATTTCTTGGCGGCGCCCTGGATCTGCGGCGAAGTAACCTTGAACAGATTGGTGAAATCCTGGTCCACCATCTCGGGCTTGCCGTCCAGCAGTTCGTACTGGCCGAGCAACCGCGCGCGGCCGAGCGAACTCTGCAGGCCCGAAATCTTGCTGTATCTCAGCACCGCTTTGACGCGCCCGAGTTCCTGTTCGTCGACCCCGCTCTTCGCAATTCTGTCAATCTCGTCCTGGATCTCGTCCACGATCTGCTGGGGCTTATAGTTCGGTTTGTAAAGCACGAAAGCCGCGTATAATCCAGGGTCCTTGTAGTCGTTGAAGCCCTGAAAAGGCCATCCCGGGTTCGCTTCATACCGGACGATCGTCTGCTTGCCCTTGACGAGATCAAGCTGCATCCGGCAACTCTCGCCGCCGGTGAGGACGGCGTCGAGCATGCCGAGTGCGTACCATTCGTCGGAATGCCTTTTCGGCGCGGGCCATCCCACTACGACGGCCGGAACGCGCGCGTGCTGGTCTGCGACGGTCTCGGTCTTGCCCGCCGCGCGCGCGGGCTCTGTCATATCCGGACGCGTGGGTTGCGGCTGCGAAGGAATGTTGCCGAAGTATTGCTCCACCATTTTCTTCGCCTCGGCCGCTTCGAAATCGCCCGCAATCACCAGCACCGCGTTGTTCGGGGCATAGTAGGTTTTGAAGAACTTCGAAACGTCATCGACCCCGGCGGCTTCCAGATCTTCGAACGATCCGATCAACGAGTGCGAACTCTGGAAATTACCGAAGACCAGCGCCGGCCATTTTTCGATGATGGCCGTATTGTAGGGCTGATTGTCGAAACTCAGCCGCTTTTCCTGCTTCACCGCCTCCTGCTGGTTCTTGAGGTTTTCCGCCGTAATCGCGAGGCTGCGCATCCGGTCCGATTCGAGCCACAACGCGAGGCCGAGCTTGTTGGAGGGCATGGTCTCGAAGTAGTCGGTGTAATCCGGGTGCGTCGAGCCGTTCATCTCGCCCCCGTTGGCAGACACGTACTTGAAGTGCTCGCCCTTCTTGATGTTGGCTGAGCCTTCGAACATCATGTGCTCGAAAAGATGCGCGAAACCAGTGCGGCCCTTCTCTTCGGAGCGCGCGCCCACATCGTAGATCACGTAGAGGGCAATCACCGGAACCGTTGTGTCCCGCGAAAGGACCACGCGCATGCCGTTCTGCAGCTTGTACTTTTCGTACGGGATGTGGAAGTCCGACTCAGCCGCGGGAGCCGCTGCAACCAGAGCGAACGAAGCGGCGGCGCAGATCACAAGCGCTGTTCGCGACAGTTTTCGCATAGATTTATCCTCGGGCGTACATAGGGGTTTTTACGCAGTAATGCAAAGAGTTGTTCCGCCAATCAGCTCATTCTGAGTATAGTCAGAAGCGGTTGGCGACCGGACTGCGGCTGGCCCACTTCTGCCGCAGTTGTTCCACGAACTGTTCCGGATCTCCGACTTCATAAAGGACCGCAGAACCGTCGCCTTTTGGCGGCAGGAGGACCAGTCGCGTTGCCCTGGCGCGGTACATCCGGATCTTCTTTCCGCTGGCGACCCGAAACCAGCCTGCGTGATAGCGGGTATTGCTGAAGCCGTTGGTTCGCATCGTCGGGCGCCAATCCCGATCCGCATCGATGTCCACCACCCGGATGTCGGGAACATCCACGGTGGACGCGCTGATGGCCACCGGATAAAACCTGTCGTGGATGGTGAGCGAATCCGACGTGAGCGTATAACCCGGCGACCCGGGTGAGTAAAGCATTGCGGAGGCCACGATCGCGAGGACGGCTCCGACAATCGCGACACCGACGACGCCGATCCCACGCACGCCGCCTGTGGCGTCGAGGGTTTGGAACAAGGCCTGGCTTCGCGTTCCCGATGTCTCCATCGCCGGGGCGAGAGTCTTGAGCGCGGCGATAAAACCATCCACATCATCGGGGCTGAGCACCACTGTTTTCGTCGCGCTCACGACAACCACCGACTTGCTGCGATCGGTGACGTACCACGTGCACTTACCGAGGCCCGTTGTGCGGAAAATTCCGTAGTATCCGAAAAGAGCGCCACTGCCCCAAAGCCTGATGCACCCGGTCAGGTCGTCGCCGGCAGCCACTCTCACCTGGTGAATCTGATCCAACGGAAGGTGAACCGATCCGATCAGCCGTTTGATGGTGAGCCATCGATGGGAGAGCGCATACCCTCTCGGGGAGTATGCATAAGACACGAGGATCACCAGGCCTGCGAGAGATTCGATGACAACGCTGTGTGCGGTGACGGCAAGAAAAATCAGGAGGGCGACCACCAGAGCCGAGATGATTTTCGTTGTGCGGTCGTAAGTAGCCGAAAAGCCGGCAGTCGGCGGCTCCATAGCCTCAGTCCAGGTCAGCGAAGAGATCCGCAAGTGCAATTTGAATGGGAGTGGCGGGCACCGTGAGTATCCCACCTTCGGGTTCGACGAAGCCTCTTCGTGAGCACACATAAGCCCGTCGCTTGACCGGGTCGAGAACCCAGATATTGGGAACGCCAAACGCCAGATAATCGTCGACGCGATCCTGGACGCTGAGCAGCGTGTCATCCTTCGACAAAATCTCGGCGCAGATGAGCGGTGGATCTCTGAAAATCGGCTCAATGGGCTGGTCTCTTGAAATGACAGAGACGTCGGGAACGCGAAATCGATGCCGTTTAACCTGAACGCGCTGCTCGACCACCACCCGGATATTCCACTCGCGTTCCCGGCTGAGAAACCAGCCTGCCAGCCTGGTTTGCAGCCTGCTGTGATCGTATTCGCCCAGATTTCGCTCCACGAGCTGCCCGTCGAGCAGCTCCCGATCGGGCCGATAACTCGTCGCCAGATATTCTTCAACGGAAATCAGCGTAGCCGTCGCCATCATTCGCCTCGCCGCAGCGCCTGAGCAAATCGTTCCACAGGATACGTATTCATTATATCGTCGGATTCCAACCCACCCCTGCGCGCGGTCAGGAGCCCATACCGCATGTTCAACAGGTGATTCGGGTGGTGGGCGTCGGTCGACACGATGAATTTCGCGCCTTTGGCCTTCGCCGCACGCACGTGGTTGGCGCTCAGATCCAGCCGTTCCGGGCTCGAATTCACTTCAAGCCATACGCCGCGGCGCACGGCTTCCGAGATCACGCGATCGAAATCGAACGTGAACGGATCGCGATGCAGCAGCAAGCGACCTGTTGGGTGTCCGAGAGCCCTCAGATGAGGGCATTCGAGCGCACGCAGCAGGCGGTCCGTCATCGCTTCCGGTTCGAGACTCATGTGGCTGTGCACGCTGCCGATCACGATATCGAGCTCGGCCAGCGCGTCCCAGGCGATATCCATCGTCGCCTTCTTTCATGATGTCGCATTCGAGTCCCGAGAGAATCCGGATTCCCAGATTGCCCGATTCGTTGATCTTCCTGACGGTCTGCGCAAATTCGACGACGCGCTTCTCGTCCAGCCCGAAAGCCATCGCGATCGCTTTCGAGTGATCTGTGATCGCCACGTATTCGTAGCCGAGCGCGCGGGCTGCTTCGGCCATTTCTTCCAGCGTCGCGCGACCGTCGGTTGCGGTGGTGTGCATGTGGAGATCCCCGCGAATGTCGCGCTGTTCCACCAGCTTCGGCAGGGCATGCGCCTCGGCAAGTTCGATCTCGCCGTTATTCTCGCGCAGTTCGGGCGGAATCCAATCGAGGCCGAGCGCCCGGTAGACCTCTTCCTCGGTCTCGCCCGCCACGCTCGCGTCGTCCGTCGGCATGAAATAAGCCATACTCGCTGAGCTTGAATCCCATGCGGATCGCGCGCTGGCGCAGCGCGACGTTATGCTCTTTGCTGCCGGTGAAATACTGCATCGCGGCGCCGAAGGTGGCGTGATCGAGCGCCCGCACATCCACCTGCAGGCCTTCGCGGCCGAATTTCACGCTGGTCTTGTTGACACCCCGGCCAAGCACTTCGTGGACACGCGGGTGCGTCGCCATGCGATCGAGCGCGGCTGCCGCGTTCGGGCCGGTGACAAGAAGATCGAGATCGCCGATCGTTTCCTTTCCACGCCGAAGACTTCCCGCCGGGGTGACCGCTTCGATCCCTTCGAGATCCGAAAGATACGCAGTCAATTCGCGCGCCGTGTTGTCCGCGAAGTTCAGCAGAAAACGCCCGCTGCGCTCCTTGTATTGCGCGATGCTGCGCAGGACTTTCTCTTCGAGCTTCGCGCCCATGCGCGGCAGCTCGCGCAGCTTCTGGTCGCGGCACAACTGCTCGAGCTGATCCATGGTGGTGAGCTGGAAGTGTTCGAACAGCAGCGCGATACTCTTCGGCCCGAGTCCCTGGATCTTGAGGAATTCGAGCGCGGCCGGGGGGAACTTTTTCAGCAGTTCGTCGCGCTTGTCGAAGCTGCCCTGTGCTTCGATCTGCTGCAGCACCGCGGCGAGTCCTTTGCCGATACCGGGAACATCGGTGATCTTACGTTCGGGGTTTGCCAGAATGGCGGAGATGCTCTCGGGATAACCTTCGATCGCCGATGCGCCGTTGCGATAGCTGCGGATGCGAAAGCCGTCTTCGCCCGCGATCTCCATCAGGTCGGCGGTCTCGTACAGGATCCGGGCGAACTCACGATTTTCCAAGACTTGATTTTACCCGTCGCGGAGTTTGAATGCGTGCCCGTAGCGCTTCAGATCGATCGCGGTCGCCGCTGATCACGACACCCTCCGAGCGCAGACGCAAACGCTGCTCGAATCCCGGTTCGCCGGTAAGGCGGATTCTACCGCGCGCGCCAATGACGCGGTGCCACGGAACCGCCGTACCTCCGGACCGTAATGCCCAGACCACTTGGCGGGCCGCGCCCGGATACCCGCTCGCGGCGGCTACGTCGCCATATGCGGCGACTTTGCCCTTCGGAATCCGTCGCACTGTCGCGAGGACCCGTTCAAACATTCCCATGATTCTTCTTCTGCCGGTGACGCTTTGCGTCACCGACACAGGCTGAAGCCTGCGCCACCATCCTGCCATCCCAGCCCACTACGGTTTGAATCTATCGTCGATCTCTACCTGATAACCGCTGGCCAGCCGATTCGTTTCGTTCGCCATGCCGACCACCGCCATCAGTTCCGCGAACATCTCATCGGTCATGCCCGCTTTGCGCGCGCCCGCAGTGTGCGAGGCGATGCAGTATCCGCACTGATTCGTCGCGCTCACCGCGAGATAGATCATTTCCTTCGTCAGTGCGTCGAGCGCGCCCGGCGCCATGATCTCCTTGATGCTCGCCCAGGTGCGCCGCAGCGTGACGGGATCATGCGCCAGCGCCTTCCAGAAATTATTGATCCAGTCCGTCTTGCGCGTAGCCATGATGTCGTCATAGACGGCGCGCACTTCCGCGCTCGCCGCGTCATATTCAATCAGTCCAGCGTGCATTCAGATTAAACCCAGTTCCGCCTGCTTTTCCAGATCCAGCAGGTAGCCTTTCTTTCCTACGTTCATCGCCGAGGTTTCGCCCAGTTTTTCCTGCGCGCCGGCGGCCTCGTGAATGTGCCCGCAGAAAAAATACCGCGGTTGCTCGCGCTGCAGGAACTCGCGCATCGACTTGCTGCCGGCGTGTCGGAGATTCGTGATCCGGTCGAGCATCGTACTCATCGGCGGCACGTGGCAGATCGCAATCATCGGCTTCAGACCATCGAACCGATGCAGCCGCTCGCTCAGTTCTTCTTCCGAATATTCGCCCGGCGTATCGAACGGCGTCGGATTCGAATATCCCAGCCCCACCACCTGGAACCCGCCGATTTCCATCTGTCCGCCATGAAAATCGTGCAATCCGAAACGTCCGCAAAGATCCGTGACCTGCTGCGCCGATTCGTGATTGCCCGGGATCACATACACGCGATCGCCGCGCTTCTTCAGGATCTCTCCCATGGCATCGAGGCCGCGCGAAAAGTTCACCAGATCCCCGGCGCAGAAGTAATAATCGGCGTCCATTGCCATCAGGCGTTCGAGCGCCCTGGCGTCGCTGTGGATGTCGGAGAAGACCAGCAGTTTCACCGCTTTTCATGTTAGTAAACCGATTCAGGCACAATGGATATGATGATGCGATTTCTCGCGGCGTCTGTTTTCTTTGCCGCCACCGCCTTCGCGCAGGGGACCTTACGACCTCATCATCCGTAATGGCCATATCATCGACGGCTCGGGCTCGCCGTGGTATTCCGGAGACATTGGCATCCGCGGCGGCCGTATTGCCGCGATCGGTTTGCTGGCGAACGCGCCCGCGAGGAAAACGATCGACGCGCATGGAATGGTGGTGGCGCCCGGGTTCATCGACATGCTCGGCCAGTCCGAGCTCACGATTCTGGTGAATCCGCACCTGCCCTCGAAGATATATCAGGGCATTACAACGGAGATCACCGGCGAAGGCGGTACCGCCGCGCCGCTGAACGACCGGATCAAGGCCGCGGACCATGTCGGCTACGAGCACTTCAACATCAAGCCCGACTGGGCCACGTTCCGGCAGTATTTCGCCCGTCGTCGAAAAACAAGGCATGGGCATCAACGTTGCCGATTATGTCGGCGCGACACAGGTGCGCCGCGTGGTGATCGGCGACGACAATCGCGCGCCAACGCCCGGCCGAGCTTGCGCGGATGAAACAACTGGTGCAGAGACGCGATGTACGACGGCGCTGTGGGTGTCTCGACCGCTTTGCAATATGCGCCTGCGCCTTACGCAACCACCGAGGAATTGATCGCGCTCGCTGGTGAGGCCGGCAAGCTGGGCGGCATTTACGCCACGCACATGCGCAGCGAAGGGGACGGGGAATTCGCGGCGATTGGACGAGGCCATTCGGATCGGCCGGGAAGGGCAGTATGCCGGTCCGGATCTGGCACCTGAAAGCCGCGGGAAAGAGCAACTGGGGCCGGATGCCTGAGATCGTCGCGCGAATCGAGAAGGCGCGTGCGGGCGGCGTCGATATCGCCGCCAATACCTACGCATATCCCGCGTGGTTCAACAGCTTCTCCGCCTTTATTCCGCCGTGGGCACACGATGGCGGCGACGCGAAGCTGATCGAACGACTCAAGGATCCGGCAACGCGCGCGCGCATCCGCAAAGACATGGAGACGCCGGACAAGTCGTGGGACAACGAATGGCTCTCGATATCCCCGGGCCCGAATCGATCCTGGTGAGCGTAGTGCACAATCCAAAGCTGCTTCCGCTGCAGGGGAAAACCATCGCGGAGATGGCGAAGCTCTGGGGCAAAGATCCGATCGATACGGTCTGCGATCTTCTCGTTGAGGACGATGCCTTCACCAGGGTAGCCGTCTTCGGCATGTCCGAGCCCGATGTGGCGCTCGCTCTGCAGCAACCCTGGGTATCAATCGATAACGATTCGCAGGGCACGGCCCCGGATGGCCTTCTCGGCCGTTTGCATCCACACCCGCGCTCCTACGGTACGTTCCCGCGGATTCTGCGAAAGTATGTGCGGGAAGAGCATAAACTGACTCTTGAAGATGCGATCCGGAAGTTCAGCGCGCTTCCCGCGCAGCAGATGCGTATTGCCGATCGCGGCGTTCTCAAAGCGGGCATGTGGGCCGATATCACGGTGTTCGATCCCGCAACGATTCACGATGTTGCGACCTTCGAGAATCCGAACCAGCTCTCGGTCGGCATGCAGTATGTGCTGGTGAACGGCGTGCCCGTCATCAGCGAGGGTAAGATGACCAACGCGCTTCCTGGGAAGGTTCTGCGGGGACCGGCGTATCGGCTACAGTAGGGGAGTATGAGCGTTATCCGGGCGGAAGATCTGGTGGGGGATGAGTGGGCCGAGTGGTATCGATTGTCTCCGGCGGAACGCTTCCACGAGTCGATGAAACTATGGGATACGTGGCTTGCCCTCGGAGGATCGCTTGAACCGGAACCCGATACTCAAAGCCCTTTCTTCGATGCGGAAGAGTGGCGCGCGAACGCTGCTTATGGGCGG
Organism: Terriglobia bacterium; assembly: GCA_963764845.1. Lineage (GTDB taxonomy): Bacteria > Acidobacteriota > Terriglobia > Bryobacterales > Bryobacteraceae > BOG-234. Next base: position 1,812,757 of record CAVXUE010000006.1, read on the forward strand.
TCAGGCGTGCGTGTTTTACGGAGCGGCGGAGTTCAGCCGCGATCTGGATCTTCTGATCCTCGCTGACGCTGCGAATTTCCAACGCATTCGAAGTGCCCTGGCAGATCTGGATGCGAAGTCCATTGCGGTATCGCCATTCGATGCCGGGTTCCTCAGCCGCGGCCATGCCGTGCATTTTCGTTGTCAGCGCGACGACGTGAAAGGGCTGCGCATCGATTTGATGTCGGTACTTCGCACGGGAGCGAACTTTGAAGATATGTGGGATCGCCGGACCACGATTGAGATCGAAGGACAGCCGGTCGATCTGATGGCGCTCGAGGACCTGGTGAACGCGAAGAAGACCCAGAGGAACAAGGATTGGCCCATGATCGGCCGGCTGATGGAGCGGAGCTACTTCACGCGCGATGACATCGTAACGCCCGAGCAGGCCGGTTTCTGGCTGCGCGAACTTCGTACCGCGGAACTGCTGATCGAAGCGTCGGTTGCGTGGCCGGAGATCGCGCGGGCTGTGCGATCGGAGCGCCCGGCAGTTGCGGTGGCGATCAGAGGCGATGCCTCGCTCGTGGCCATCGCGCTCGAAGAAGAAGAGCGCGCTGAGCGTTCTCTGGATCGTGAGTATTGGCAGCCGCTGAAGCGAGAACTCGAGCAGGCGCGCAGGAGCGGAACGTCCTGAACCAGACCAAAGTGTTCTCGAAGGTTCTGATTGCCAATCGCGGCGAGATCGCGCTGCGGATCATTCGCACTCTGCGGGAGATGGGTATTCGTTCGGTCGCCGTTTATTCCGATGCCGACCGCGCCGCGCTGCACGTCCGCAAGGCCGATGAAGCGGCGCACATCGGTCCCGCGGCATCTTCGGAAAGCTATCTGAACATCGACCGCATTCTCGATGCGGCGCGCAGGCATGGCGTCGAAGCGATCCATCCCGGATACGGTTTCCTCAGCGAAAACGCCGCGATTCGCGCAGGCGTGCGAGGACGCGGGATTCATCTTCATCGGGCCGTCGCCGCGCTCCATCGCTTTGATGGGTTCGAAAACCGAAGCCCGCCGCGTGGCGAAATCCGGCGGCGCGCCGGTCGTGCCCGGCACCGAGTCCGGCCTGACTCCGCTGCCGAAGCAGCCGCGTTCGCGCGCGACGCCGGTTTTCCCGTCATGCTGAAGGCAGTTGCGGGCGGCGGCGGAAAAGGCATGCGCCGCGTGGATCGCGATGGAAGATCTGGAGTTCCGCCTTCGACGCCGCATCGAGCGAGGCCGCGCGCGCCTTCGGCGATGGCCGCATCTACGTCGAGAAGCTGATCGAGAACGCGCGCCACATCGAGATTCAGGTGCTCGGCGACAAGCACGGCAATCTGGTGCATCTCGGCGAGCGCGAATGCTCCGTGCAGCGGCGGCATCAGAAAGTGATCGAGGAATCGCCGTCGCCGCTGGTGGCGCGTGATGCCGGGAATGCGCGAGCGCATGGGCGAAGCCGCGCTCAATGCCGCGCGCGCGGCTGGTTATTACAACGCGGGAACGGTTGAGTTTCTCGCCGACAACTCCGGCAACTTCTACTTCCTCGAAATGAACACGCGGCTGCAGGTGGAGCATCCGGTCACCGAACTGGTCACCGGGCTCGACCTGGTGCGCCTGCAGATCGAAATCGCGGCGGGCGGGCGCTTGCCGTTCACACAGGATCAGATCGCGTTGCGCGGCGCGGCCATCGAATGCCGGATCTACGCGGAAGATCCGGCCAACAATTTCTTTCCCTCGCCCGGCCGCATCGAACAGCTTTCCGAGCCCGCCGGACCGGGCGTTCGCGTCGATTCCGGCATCTATCCGGGCTGGACCGTTCCGCTCGAATACGACCCCATGCTCGCGAAACTCATCGTCTGGTCCGATACGCGGGAGCACGCGATCGAACGCATGCTGCGGGCGCTCGGCGAATATCACGTGGGCGGAATCAAATCGAATATTCCGCTGTTCCGGGCGATCCTCAACGATCCGGCATTCCGCGCGGGCGATCTGCACACCGGTTACCTCGATCAGCTGTTGAAAACGGATCTCGATTTGAATCCGCCGCCTTCGCCCGAACTCGCAGCGGCTCGCCGCCCTCGTCGCTGCGAAACAGATCAAGGCCGATGACGCAGTCCGAGCCCCTGCATCGTCGATCGCGATGGCTCGACGAGGGGCGCGCGGGAGTTGCTGCGGTGAGAGAGCAATTCGGATCAACGAGCAGCGGTCGAAGTCGAGCCGAACCGGCTGATGCGGACATCGTTGAAACCGAGCCGGCGTCTATTCCGTCATTGCTGACGGCGCGTCGTATGAAGCGCGAGTTTGCCGGCAATGAGATCACCATCGGCGGCGCGCGCTTTGCGTTTCGAAATCGAAGACCGCAGGCAATGGAAGCGTTCCACGCACGGCGCGGCCGATCCCACGGGCGCGCTTCGATCACGGCCGCCATGCCGGGCAAGATCGTTCGCGTTCTGGTTGCGGTGGGGGAGGAAGTCGCGGCGGGGCAGGGGATTCTCGTGATTGAAGCGATGAAGATGCAGAATGAACTGAAATCGCCGCGCGGCGGCCGGGTGACGGCGATCGAAGTGAAGGAAAACGACAGCGTCAACGCGGGCGCGCTGCTGGTCGACGATCGAAAGAAACGAAGCTACCAGTTGCCGGGGCTGGGAACGGAATCTTGATTCTCTTCGGTGTTCCGGGCCCGCCGTCGGAGAACAGGTACGCACAAATGGCAATGGTCAGAATGACGGCGATGGTAAATGCGTCTTGAAATGTCATTAATGCTATTCCCACTCTATCGTACCGGGCGGTTTGTGCGTTAGATCGTAATACACGCCCGCGATTTCCGGAATCGCCATCAGCCGCGCCGACATGGCGTGCAGCAGATCGTCCGGCATGGCGACCGAATCCGCCGTCATCCCGTCAACCGAGCGAATCGGCCGCAGCACAACCGAATCGCGCGATTCCGCCGTTCCCAGCGGAATCAGGATCACCGGGAACTGCCACACCTTCGCATCGAAACCCGCTTTCGTGGCACATCTCGCGCACAATCGCGTCCGCGCGGCGCAGCAGATCGAGCCGGCCATGCGTAATCGAACTCGCGAATACGCGCTGGTGTTCGAGCGGCTCGCGTACTGCCACGCGCGCGATCACCCGGTTCACGCCCGCCGTGCGATTGATCAGTTCCGTGGCTTCATCCTGCAGTTTCGACGACGCCGAGGGGAACGCATCGATCGCCAGCACGGGAGCGTAGCTGCGCGAATCGCCCTGCACGCCGACCGACCGGACCGGAATCAGCCAGCCCTCGGGCACGCGCGTGACCGGCTCTTCCGTTTCCGAGCACAGGCAGCGAATCGCCAGACCCGGGGCCGGGGAAAGGATGGCGGTCGAGCAGTTCCGCGGGCAGAGCCCAGTTGCCGGCCGATCGCGCGGACTTCGTCCTTGTAGAAATCGGCCAGCGGCTCGACGATGCGGCCGGATTCCATCAGCTTCTGAATCCCGGGAACGCGGTTGTGATGCGTCTTGATGGTGGCGGCGTTGCGCCGTGCCGCCGGATTCGATCGTGTCCGGATAAATCGTGCCCTGGCCCAGAATCCAGTGGTCGTCCAGGAGTCCGCGGGATTCGATAATCCGCTCCTGCACCCGCACGAACTGCTCGCCGATGACGTGGCGCTTGAGTTCCGGATCGCGCACGGATTCGAGCGGGTCGAGAAATTCCTGTTCGCAGTGCGCGATATCGACCACACCGGCGCCCAGCGCGCGGAAGGTGCGTTCGACGAACTCCGTTTCGCCTTCGCGCATCAGGCCGGTATCGACATAAACGCCGCGCACCCGCGAGGGTCCCAGCGCGCGCAGGCAGAGCGTGAACGCCACCGTGGAATCGACGCCGCCGCTCACGAAGAAAAACACATTGCGGTCGCCCACGCGCTGGCGGATCTGATCCTCGACGAGCGCGATGCGCTGGCCGGGATTCCAGTCCTTCTTGCAGCCGCAGATGTTGAAGACGAAGTTCTCGAGAATGCGGGTGCCCTCGCGTGGTGTGGACAACTTCGGGGTGGAACTGCACGCCGTAGAGCTTGCGCGACAGGGTCTTCGATGGCGGCGGTATCGCAGGTGGAAGTCGTCGCGAGGACGCGGAAGCCCGGCGGCGGGGCCGTCACCACATCGCGATGCGACATCCAGATCTGCTGGTGATCGCTGACGCCGTGCAGGATCTGGGAATCACCGTCAGCCAGATCGAGGATGGCAAGGCCGAACTCGCCCTTATCGCCTTTCCGGACCGATCCGCCGAGCAGGTGCGAAATCAGTTGCTGGCCGTAGCAGATCCCGAGTACCGGCAAGCCGGCCGTCAGCACGGTGGGTTCAACGGAAGGGCTGGAATCGTCGTAAACGCTGTGCGGACCGCCCGAGATGATAATGCCCCGATGCGTGCCGCAACTTGCTCCAGAGATACGTCGCTGGGGAAAACCTCGGACGAAACTCCGAGTTCCCGAACCTTGCGGGCGATCAGATGGCAGTATTGACCGCCGGTGTCGAGTACGGCGATCTGTGCGTGATGCGTCCGGCAGATCGAAAGCTACTTTCGCATCCTCTCGACGATGATCTTATGCGCGCTGTTCAGAAGCGCCTGCGCTTTCGGCATGGCATCGATGGCCTGCACGACTTCGGGATCGGTTTTGATCTCGTACTTGCGGCTCTCGTCGACGCTGAACGCGGTCTTGTAGATTTCGGCCTGAAGCAGGCGGCGCGTCCAGTCGTAATCCTTCGTGAAATCGGCTTCGGTGAAATCGATCTTCTGCTGCAGCAGTAATTGTGGAGATCGTTCATGGTCGCCGTGTCGACGTTCCAGTCGGCGGGCAGCTTTTCCTTGTGCATCGCGAAGAAGTGGCGCGTGTAGTTCTGGAACGTGTACTTCACCAGCAGTTCCGTCTCGAAGGCATCGAGCTTGGGAGGCGTGTACTTCTCGTCCGGCGAAATGCCGCCGCCGCCGTAGACCACGCGGCCGCTGTCGGTGCTCTTCACGTCGGTGGGGTTCCGCTCGGCCGTGTTGTTGCGGTAGTAGTAATCGAAGAACGATACGTTCGAGTAATCGCGCTGAATCAGGCGGCCGCTCGGCGTGTAATATTTCGCCGTGGTCAGCGCAAGGCCGGTGTTTTCGACCAGCGGATAAACGGTCTGGACCAGGCCTTTGCCGAACGTGTTGTCGCCCAGAATCCAGGCGCGGTCGTGATCCTGCAGGGCGCCGGAAACGATCTCGGCGGCCGATGCGGAATTGCGGTTCACGAGGACCACGATCGGATAATCGCGGCCATGGTTGCCGTTGCGCGCGGTATAAACATGCTCTGCGGAAGCGCGGCCTTTGTGCGAAACGATCACGTCGCCCTTCGGCAGGAAATGGTCGCCCACGGCGACGGCTTCGTTCAGCAGCCCGCCGGGATTGCCGCGCAGATCGAGAACCAGGCCTTTCAGACTGTCCTCATCCATCGCCTTCAGGGCTTCTTCCATTTCGTGGCTGGTGGTCTCGTTGAACTGTTCGAGAAACACATAGCCGATGCCCGGCTTCAGCAGGAAAGCGTCGGGCACGCTCTTGCGGCTGATCTCGTCGCGGATGATGTTGAACACCACCGGCTGATCCGACGCCTTCGCGCGCCACCTTGATCTGAACCGGCGTGCCCTTGGGACCCTTCAGCAGGTCGGCGACTTTGGTCGAATCGAGATTATCGGTCGGCTTGTCGTTGACCTTGATGATCACGTCGCCGGGCCGCAGGCCGGCTTTATAAGCGGGCGAACCGACAAACGGCGCCATCACGATGGTCTTGCCGTTGCGGCCCTGCACGGACATGCCGACGCCGTAATAATGGCCGCGCTGGTCTTCGCGCAGGGCTTCGAGATCCTTCGGATCGAAGAAGTTCGAGTGCGGATCGAGCGTCCGCAGCATCTGCGGAATCGCGCCTTTATAGATCGCCTTGTCGGGGCTCACCGGATCGGCGAAGTTCTGCTCGACGGTCGAGTAGACCTTCGTGAACTGCTTCATGCTGGCCTTGACGTCGTCGTCAGCAGCTGGCGGCGGAAGCGACTTCCAGCCGCGGACCATACATTCCGCCGATGACGGCGGAGCCAAGAACCAGAAGCGGAATGAGATAAAGAGACCGCCGTTTTTGAGCCATGCCGAAGAATGCCCGTCCTTGTTTAGCAGTATAGCAATCAAAACGCAACCCGCCCAGCAGCGAAGACCGCACCTCTGAAACCGTGGACGCAGCCCGATCCGGGCCCGGGTACGCGTTTGGCATAGAATATTGAATCGTATGGAAACCCGCCGGAGTTTTCTGCGCTCAACGGGCGCGTTGTCCGCTGGAATCGCGTTTTCGAGCGCGGAGCGGCTGCTCGCGGAAGAGGCGCGTTCCGCGAGTTGGCGCACGTTCGAAGTGACGACGCGGGTGGAAATTCAGAAGCCGTCGTCGGCAACGCGTGTGTGGCTGCCGGCCGCCCTCGTGACCGAGACGCCTTTCCAGAAGACGCTTTCGAATAGGTTCAGCGCGGAGGGCGGCGCTGCCCGGATCGTCAAAGGGAAAGCCGATGGAATCGGCATCGTCACGGCGGAGTTTCCGGCGGGCATCAAGCCGGTTGTGACGATGGTTACGCGGATTGCGACCCGGAACCATGCCGTCGATCTCTCCGTGGCTGGCACCGCGCCGAAAATCAGCCGCGCGGAACTGGAGTATTTCAAGCGATCGACCAAGCTGCTGCCAACCGATGGCATCGTGAAAGCGACGGCGGACGAAATCACGCGCGGGGCGAAGACCGATATCGAAAAGGCGGGGGCGATCTACGACTGGATCGTCGACAACACGTTTCGCGATCCGAAAACCCGGGGCTGTGGTGTGGGCGACATCCGTTTCATGCTGGAATCCCGGGATCTCGGCGGGAAATGCGCCGACCTCAACGCGCTCTACGTCGGGCTGGCCCGTGCCGCGGGGCTTCCGGCGCGTGATGCATACGGCATCCGGATCGCGAAGTCGGAATTGGGATACAAGAGTCTCGGTACGGCGTCGGAAACCATCACGAAAGCGCAGCACTGCCGCGCTGAGGTGTACGTTGGCGGATACGGATGGGTTCCGGTTGATCCCGCCGATGTGCGGAAGGTCGTTCTCGAAGAACCGCCGGGAAACCGTCCTCCTGACGACGAGATGGTGAAGCGCGCGAGAGCGCGATTGTTTGGGTCGTGGGAGATGAACTGGATGGCGTATAACTTCGCGCACGATGTGGCGCTGCCCGGATCGACCCGGCCGCCGATCGGGTTCTTTATGTATCCGCAGGCGGAGACGAGTGAAGGGCGCGTTGACAGTCTCGATCCGGACAACTTCAAGTACGAGATCAAATCGCGGGAAATCCTGGGTGCGGCCGGATAAAACGCACCGTCGTTTTCAGGCCCGCTGAAGATCGCGATCTCACCGCCATGGCGTCGATTCGCGCCAAGGAGTGGGAGACAGAAGTTTGTTGGAAGATGCGGATTGGCTCGTATCTGGCGGGCGAACGGTCGCCGCAACATGCCTTGTCTGCCCGCGCCGCGTTCGTTGCCGTCGGTAACGCTACCGTGGTGGGATTCGTGGCAGGGCATCGGACCCTTAGTTACGGGTGCGACGGCGAATTGGAATGGATCAATGTCGCTTGGGAGCGACGCGGAGCCGGGATCGCGGGCCAATTGCTCGCGATGATCGCCGCGTGGTTCGAAGAGCAGGGAGCGCTTCGGGTGTGCGTGGATGTTGAACCGGGTAATACAGCCGCGCGGGGGTTTTACGCCAAATCCGGCGCACAGCGGCTGAATGACCACTGGATGGTTTGGGAAGACATTCGCGCAGTCGCTGGTCTATAACGGAATGTTGCCATGCTTTTTTTTCGGCATGGTATCGACCTTGGTTTCGAGCATCCGAAGCGAGCGGATCAGACGCCCGCGGGTTTCATGCGGCTCGATCACGTCGTCGATGAAGCCGTGCTCCGCGGCGACGAAGGGACTGGCGAAGCGATCCTTGAATTCCGCGATCTTCTGCTGCCGGAGTTCGCCATTCCCGATTCGTGATCACTGCGGCGAGCTCGCGCCGGTAGACGATATTGACCGCGCCTTCAGCGCCCATCACGGCGATCTCGGCGGTCGGCCAGGCCAGGTTCACATCCGTGCGAATGTGCTTCGAACCCATCACGCAATACGCGCCGCCGTAGGCCTTGCGGGTGATCACGGTGATCTTGGGTACGGTCGCTTCGGCAAAGGCGTAAAGCAGCTTCGCGCCATGCCGGATGATGCCGCCGAATTCCTGCTCGGTGCCGGGGAGGAATCCCGGAACGTCTTCAAACGTGATCAGCGGGATATTGAACGCATCGCAGAAACGCACGAACCGCGCGCCTTTCACCGATGAATTGATATCGAGGCATCCGGCGAGAAACGCCGGTTGATTCGCGACGATGCCCACCGGGCCGCCCGTCGAGACGCGCGAATCCAACCACCAGATTCTGCGCCCAGTGCTCGTGGACTTCGAAGAACCAGGCATCGTCCACTACGCGATGGATCACATCCTTGATGTCGTAGGGAAGGTTCGATTCGGCCGGGACGATGGAATCGAGCGCCGGGTCGGCGCGGTCGACCGGATCGGTCGAAGGCGCGCCGCGGCGGATCTTCCCGATTGTTCTGCGGCAGGAAGCTCAGCAGCTCGCGGATCATCTGCACGCACTCTTTATCGTCGCGCGAGATGAAATGCCCGACGCCGCTGACCGAGTTGTGCGTCATCGACCCGCCGAGCTTCTCTTTGGTGACGTCCTCGTGAGTAACGGTCTTGATGACGTCGGGTCCGGTGACGAACATGTAGCTGGTATCGGCCACCATGAATACGAAATCGGTGATCGCCGGCGAGTAAACAGCGCCGCCCGCGCAGGGCCCCATGATGGCGGAAATCTGCGGCACCACGCCGCTCGCGAGCGTGTTGCGCAGAAAGATATCGGCATAGCCGGCGAGCGAGAGCACGCCTTCCTGAATGCGGGCGCCGCCGGAATCGTTGAGCCCGATGATCGGCGCGCCGGTCTTGAGCGCGAGATCCATGATCTTGCAGATCTTGCGCGCGTTGGTTTCCGACATGGAGCCGCCGAAGACCGTGAAATCGTTGGCGAAAACATAGGCGAGCCGGCCGTTGATGCGCCCAAAGCCGGTGACCAGGCCATCGCCGGGGATGACCTGCTCGTCCATGCCGAAATCCTGGCAGCGGTGCTGGACCAGCTTGTCCATTTCCTCGAAGGTGCCTTCGTCGAGAAGCAGTTCGATGCGTTCGCGGACGGCGAGTTTGCCTTCGCTGTGCTGCCGCTCGCGGCGTTCCGGGCCGCCGCCTTCTTCGGCCGCGGCGTGGCGGCGCCGGAGTTCTTCGAGGCGATTCATCAGAGTTCAGGGTATCGCGTTACACTACAGTTTCACGTCACTCCTCCCGCCCCGTCAGCGGATTTCACAGGACAACAAGGGGCAAATTCACACCATGAGCGCAGCGGCAAAAGCGGCTAACTACGTTTTGACTCTGGAGGAGATCGGCAATCTGACGAGGGAAGGCGGCAAGCCCGCCGAGACCCTGATGAACGTGGTCGCCCTGATCGCGAGGCGGTTCCACACCGACGTCTGTTCGGCGTATCTGCTGGAGCCCGACCGCGCGAATCTCGTGCTGGCGGCCACGCTCGGGCTGCGCCGCGAATGCATCGGGACACTGCGACTGGCGCTGCACGAAGGGCTGGCCGGACTGGTGGCGGAACAGGTGCACCCGGTGGCCGTGGATCAGGTCAGCCGGCATCCGCGGTTCAAGTTCTTCGGCGAATCGGGCGAGGAGAAGTTCCAGTCGTTTCTGGGTGTCCCGCTGATCGACCGCGGCGTTCTGCAGGGCGTGCTGGTGGTGCAGACGATCGATGCGCGGATGTTCGACCAGGAAGAAATCCGCATGCTGATGGAGGCGGCCGCGCAGGTCGCGCCCGGTGGTCAGCGAAGCGCGCACGCTCGACCGCTTCATCGCCCCGGCGCAGGAGCGGCTATGGGCGCTGGCGCGGAACCTCTGGTGGAGCTGGGATCACGATTGCGTCAGCCTGTTCCGCGATCTCGATCCGGTGCGCTTCCGCGAACTCAACAACAACCCCATCTCGCTGCTGCAGGAAATGCCTCTGGCGGATATCGAGCGCCGTGCCCGCGAACTCATGCTGCACAGCCGGATCAACTACGCGTACCGCCGCCAGCAGGAATATCTGCAGGCCGACCGTACCTGGGGCGCTTCGAACGCCGGCGTGCTGCGGCCGCGCCCTGTGGCCTATTTTTCGGCCGAATTCGGTCTGCACGAATCGATTCCCGTGTATTCGGGCGGCTTGGGAGTGCTGGCCGGGGATCACATCAAGTCCGCGTCCGACCTCGCGATTCCGCTGATCGGCATCGGGCTTTTTTACGGGCAAGGCTATTTCCGGCAGCAGCTGGATTCCACCGGCTGGCAGCAGGAAGACTATCGCGAGACCGATATCAACCAGTTGCCGATGGAGCCGGCGATCGGAAAGAACGGCGTTCCGGTAACCATTCAGATCGAAACCCGCGGCGGGTCGATTCGCGCCAAAGTCTGGCGGGTGAAAGTGGGCCGCTGCGATCTTCTGCTGCTCGATTCGAATGTGGAAGGCAATGCCCCCGAAGACCGCGAGCTCACATCGCGTCTCTATGGCGGCGACGGGCGCGTGCGCATTCGTCAGGAGCTGCTGCTCGGCGTGGGCGGCGTGCGCGCGCTGAAGGCGATGGGTGTCACGCCGGGCGTTTATCACATGAACGAGGGGCACAGCGGTTTCGCGGTTCTGGAAGCCATTCGCACCCGCATGGTGGAGGAAGGGTCTGACGCTTCGATCAGGCGGTTCCGGCAGTTGCCCGCGAGGTGGTATTCACGACGCATACGCCGGTTCCCGCCGGACACGACCGGTTCCATGCGGAGCTGCTCGAAGAGCATCTCGGGCCCTTGCGCGATGCTCTCGGCATCTCGCACGATCGTCTGATGTCGCTCGGCCGCGAAAATCCCGGCGACTATCACGAAGGGTTCTGCATGACCGTGGTGGGCCTGAAGCTTTCGCGCCGCGCCAACGCGGTTTCGTCGCTGCATGGCGAGGTCTCGCGCGCCATGTGGACCGGCCTTTATCCGGGCCGAAACGAAGATCAGGTTCCGATCGGCCACATCACCAACGGCGTGCATGTGCCCGTCCTGGCTGGCGCCGCAGATGTTCCGCCTTTACGACCGCCATCTGGGCGCGGGATGGAATGAGCGCAGCGGTGACCCGCAGACGTGGGAAGGCATCGATAGCGTCGACGATGGGGAACTTTGGGAAACGCACCTGAGCCTGAAATCGCGGTATGTTGGATTTCGTGCGCCGACGGGCGGTGGAGCAATCCTCACGACGCCGCGATTCGGCGGAAACGGTGCAGCAGCTGCGGCGGAGTCCTGAGCCCCGATGCGCTGACCATCGGTTTCGCACGGCGGTTTGCGACCTACAAACGGGCCAATCTGATTCTGCGGGATATCGAGCGTGCTGGCGTCGATGGTGAACGATCCCAAGCGGCCCGTGCAGTTCGTTTTCGCGGGCAAGGCGCATCCCCGCGACGAGCCGGGCAAGCGGGTGCTGCAGCAGATCGCGGAACTGATGCGCGACCGGCAGTTTTCCGAGAGGTTTGTTTTTGTGGAAGATTACGACATCAACGTGGGGCGCTTTCTCGTGCAGGGCGTCGACGTATGGCTGAACAATCCGCGCCGGCCGCTCGAGGCTTCCGGAACCAGCGGCCAGAAGGTGGTGCTGAACGGGGGATTGAATCTCTCGGTGCTCGACGGCTGGTGGGCTGAGGCGTATGACGGCCTGAACGGCTTCGCCATCGGAACCGGCAGAACGCATACCAACATGGATGTTCACGACCAGCGCGACGGCGACGACCTCTACCGTGTGCTGCACGATGAAGTGATTCCGCTCTTCTATCAGCGGGATCGCGATGGTCTGCCGCGGGGCTGGATCAAGCGCATGAAGCGGACGATCCGGACGCTGGGCTGGAGATTCAGCGCCGACCGCATGGTGATGGACTACACGCTGAAGAATTATGTGCCGGCGGCGGGCGGCACTTCAAGCGATATGAGCAGAGCCGGATAAAACCATAAGGCACGAAACGTGCTGTACAGTTCCGCGAGCATGTCCCGCGGAAGCCTGGCGATACTCGGAAATCCCGACATCGACCGTATCGTTCTGGATACGATCGCCGCTGAATTCCATTGGGACGTCGATCACGCCCCGAACCTGCCTCGACTCCGGGAAATGAGCGATGAACGGGACGTGGTGGCCGTTCTTTTCGATGCGCGGAATCTGGGAGTTTCCTGGCATGACGCTCTGGCGTCGGTGCGCGCCGCGGCGCCGAACGCTCTCCCGATCGTCTGCGCCGGCTTCGCCGATCCCATCCGGTGGTCGGACGTGGCGGACGCCGGAGCATTCCATGAGCTCCGATTGCCAATTGACGATGGCGAACTCCGCCGCAGTCTGGGCTTTATCTGGGCCGCGAAGCGCGAGTTGGCCACTCCTGCGCTTGGTCGCGCTGCCGCTTGATCACCTTTGGTCCGCGCCGGTGATCAGGCGCGCGCCCCGGTTGTACGTGAAATAGTCATACGCCCACTGCACCACAATCAGCAGCCGGTTCTCGAACTCCACGATGTAGAACAGGTGAATAAACAGCCACGCCAGCCAGGCGAGGATGCCGGAAAACTGGAGCGGCCCGATCTGCGCGACGGCGGAATTGCGCCCGATCGTTGCCAGGCTGCCCTTGTCGAGGTAGCGAAATGGCTTCGTTTTTTCGTTCCGCAGCCGGTTTCCGATCAGCTTCGCCGCATACTGGCCCTGCTGGATCGCCGTGGGAGCGACGCCGGGCAACTGCTTCCCATCCTGAAGGAAAGCGGCGAGATCGCCGATTACCAGGATCTCCGGATGGCCGGCGATCGAAAGATCCGGCCTCGACGGGCACCCTTCCGGCGCTGGTCGAGCACCACGCCGGTGCGGTTTGCCAGCACCTTGCCCAGCGGCGACGCCTGCACACCCGCCGCCCAGAGAACGGTCTTCGCCGGGATTCTCGTGTCTTCTTGATCTCTCGGCCTTGACCGTCACGCCCGGTGTCGTCGATTTCCGTCACCATGGCGCCGGTGCGCGTTTCGACGCCGAGCCGGATCAACGACGCCTCGGCGGCCTGCGAGAGCTTCGGCGGATAAGTCGGCAACAGCCGGTCCGCTCCTTCGATCAGGAAAATCTGTGCGTCCGCCGGATTGATGCTGCGAAAATCTTTTTTCAGCGTGTCCCGCGAAATCTCTGCGATGGCGCCCGCCAGTTCCACGCCGGTCGGGCCCCGCGCCAACGATCACGAACGTAAGTTCGGCCCGCCGTTTCTCCGGCATCGGTTTCCTTCTCCGCCCGCTCGAATGCGAGGAGCAGGCGCGAGCGGATTTCGGTCGCGTCCTCGATCGTCTTCAGGCCGGGCGCCAGCTTCTCCCACTCCGGATGGCCGAAGTAGCTGTGCGTGGACCCGGTGGCGAAGACCACCGTGTCGTAGGGATACGCGCGAGCTGATCCTTGAGAATCGACCTCGCGCTGTTCCACATCGATATCGACCACTTCGCCCAGCAGCACTTTTGTGTTCTTTCTGCCGGTTGAGAACATAACGCAGCGGCGAAGCAATCTCGCCCGGCGAAAGCGCGCCCGTCGCGACCTGATAGAGCAGCGGCTGAGAACAGATGGAAATTGCGCCGGTCGATCAGCGTCACGTCGACGTCGGCGTGTTTGAGCATCCGGGCCGCATAGAGCCCGCCGAATCCGCCTCCGACGATGACCACCCGTCGCCCTTACGACGGATCGTCCGATACGAGTAGCCCGGCATACTTATCCGGCAACCGAATCGGACGAAGCTGACGGTTCAGGAAGATGTGGCGCGTCTGCCCCATCGCCAGTTTTCGTCCCTCGCACGTCATCTCGTAGTTGAAAGAGACGAAGCGCCGGTTCACATCCGGCACCGTGGTCGAGATCGCGATCTCTTCGTCGAAACGCGCCGGGCTCACGTAGCGGCAATGCGATTCGGCGACGGCCAGCAAAACGCCGTCGTCGAGTTCCATATCCTTGTAGTGGAAACCGATGGCCCGGCAATAATCCACCCGCGCCACTTCCATCCAGACGAGGTAATTGGCGTAATAGACGATGCCCATCTGGTCGGTCTCGGCGTAGCGGACCCGGATGCTGCGTCAAGTGCGGTGACACGCTGATCCCGATTGTAGCGGGCAGCGTTCTGATACGCTTGCCCTGTAAAGTGAAGAGAGTGCAGGTAAGGGTTCTGTTTTTCGGGCTTTTGAAGGATATCTGCGGCGGCGCGGAGGCCCGTCTCGATCTTCCGCCGGGCGCGACGACCGGTTCCGTCTTCGACCACTACGCGGCCGCGTTTCCGAAGCTGCGCCAGATGGCTTCGAGCATCGTGCTGGCCCGCAACCACGAGTTCGCGACGCCCCGCGAACCGCTGCGGAAGGCGACGAAGTGGCGCTGCTGCCGCCGGTGAGCGGAGGGTTCGCATGTCCACGAAATCGAGGACCCCGAAGGGCATTTCTTCGCCCTGACGCGCGATCCGATCGATCGCGCGCGATCTCGAAAACCGGTTATTGCAGGGTTATGACGGCGCGATTGTAACTTTCCAGGGCGTGGTCCGTAACAATACCAGAGGCCGCGCGACCCTGCGGCTCGAATACGAATGCTACGAAGCGATGGCGATCCGGAAAATGGCCGAAATCGGGCGCGAAATCGCCGGCGCAGTACGCCATCAGCCGCATCGCGATGGTGCACCGGCTGGGCACGATGGAGATCGGTGAGGCCAGCGTCGTCATCGTGGTCGCCGCGCCGCACCGCAAACCCGCATTCGAGGCCGCGCTCGAAGGCATCAACCGCCTCAAGCGCCTGGTCCCCGTCTGGAAGAAGGAGTTTTTCGCCGATGGCGAGGTCTGGGTGGAAGGGGAGTGGGACGAGAATGCGCCTCGCGCTGCTGTTTCTTAGCTCGCGGGCCTGGTCTGCGCGGATCAGCCGCGCAGGCAGCCAGGACGAGCCGTCTTTCGCACGCGACGTGCAGCTGGTCCGTATTCTCGCCACGGTGAAGGACGGGTCGGCGCTCTGGTCGGATCGCTCGAAAAAGCCGATTTCGAAGTGCGCGACAACGGCGTCCCGCAGCAGATCTCCGTCTTCGAACGGCAGACCGATCAGCCGCTTTCGGTCGCGGTGCTGATCGATAACAGCGGCTCGACCGCCAAGGATCTGAAGTACGAAACCGATTCGGTGACCCGGTTTCTGCGCGTCCTGTTGAAGGAAGGCAATCCGCAGGACGCCGTCGCGCTTTACAGCTTCAACTGGGAGATCGTGAAGCAGAACGGCTTTACGCGCAATGTTCCGGCGATCGAGCGTTCCCTGCGAGCTTTGCAGCGGCGAAGCCGGAACGTCGCTTTACGATGCGATTCTGCTGGCCTCGCGCGATATCGAAGACCGCCCGGGGCGCAAGGTTCTGGTGATCGTCACGGATGGCGGCGACACCACCAGCCACGCCGATTTCCAGCGCGCCGCCGAAGCCGCGCAACTGGCCGACGCCGTGATTTATCCCGTGCTGGTGGTCCCGATCACCAACGAAGCCGGCCGCAACATCGGTGGCGAAAACGCCCTCACCACGCTCGCCGAGCGCACCGGCGGCCGCGTGTTCGCGCCCTCTCTGGGCGCGGCGCTCGACCAGGCTTTCGATCAGATCATCCGCGACCTCCGCACCCAGTACCTGCTCGGCTTCTATCCCAAAGAATGTTCCGCTCGACCAAGGAACGTTTTCACACTCTCAAGATCTCTCTGCGCGATCCGCAATTGCAGGTGAAAGCGCGCAACGGATACTATGGAGAGGCCCAGTCCGCGGCGTCGCAGGGCAGGGTCGATTCCGGCCCCGACAGCGATTCGTCCGGAAGCCACGCAAGCCGCCGGCGCCGCAGCCGGTCGAAGCAGCAGAGGAGCTCCCAAAACTAACGTGGCGGATTCCAAAGGCCAAACATTCGCGCCCGCCGGAACAGACCTTCGAAGAGATCAAGTATCTGAAGCACCTGATCGATCTGAAGATTCCCGTCTGCGTGAAACTGAGCGACGGCGAAGAGGTTCGCGGGACCATCGAATACTACGATCAGCGCTTCATCCGCATCACGCGCGAAGGCGTGCCGAATCTGTTCATCTTCAAGCACGACATCAAGTATCTGTACGAGGTTGCCTGAAGCACGATGGCATCCTTTCTCGAAAGCGCGATCGAGATCGCGCATGAAGCCGGATCTCTCCTCCAGCACTATTTCGAGCGGCACGTTCGCTTTCGAGCTGAAGGGCGAATTCGATCTGGTGACGGAGGCCGACCGGGCATCGGAGAAGCTGATCGTCGACGGCTCAGCGCGCTCTATCCCGATCATGCGATTGTGGCCGAAGAAGGCGGCGGGCACGAGAGCGCCTCGGAGTACCGCTGGTATGTCGACCCGCTCGACGGCACCACCAACTTCGCCCACGGCTATCCGGTTTACAACGTGACGCTGGCGCTCGAGAAGGCCGGAGAACTGATCGCCGGAGTGATTTTCGATCCGACGCGCAACGAAATGTTCACCTGCGAGAAAGGCGCGGGCGCGTTTCTCAATGGCCGCCGCATTCACGTTTCACGCGCCGACAAGACTGAACGAATCTCTGTTCAGCACCGGCTTCCCGAGCCGCCGCAGGCATCGTGACGTCAACATCCACTTCTATCACCAGCTCGCGATGGCGACGCATGGAGTCCGGCGCGGCGGGGCGGCGGCGATCGATCTGGCATATGTCGCGTGCGGGCGGCTCGACGGGTTCTGGGAGTTCGGGCTGAGCCCCTGGGACATGGCTGCGGGCAAGCTGCTGGTCGAGGAAGCGGGCGGCATTTGCACCGACATGACGGCGCTCCGCACGGCCTGAAATCGCCTCATATCCTGACCGATAACGGTCTGATTCACGAGGAAATGCTGGCGCTTTTTGCGGAAATCTTCCGCGGCGAATACCGGCATCCGATGCCCGAGATTCGCGCCGCTATAGCGCTTGTCCTTTCCTATCAGTGGGTTAACATGATACCCTAAACGTTAAACATGCGAACAGTTGACCTGATCCTGCGGAAACGCGGGGGTGAAGAGCTAAGTGTGGAAGAAATCCAGTACCTGATCAACGGGTACACCACCGGCGAGATTCCCGACTACCAGATGTCCGCGTTCCTGATGGCCACATTTTTCACCGGCATGACGGATCGGGAGCTGAGTTCGTTCACCGAGGTCATGATGGCCTCCGGCGAAGTTCTGAATCTGGCCGACATTCCAGGCGTCAAAGTCGACAAGCATTCGACGGGCGGCGTGGGCGACAAGACCAGCCTGATCTGCGCTCCGATCGCGGCCGCCGCGGGCGTGGTGGTGCCGATGATTTCCGGCCGCGGCCTGGGCCACACCGGCGGCACGCTCGACAAGCTCGAATCGATTCCCGGCTTCCGCACCGATCTGACGCTCGATCAGTTCCGCGCGCAGCTCGCGCAACTGGGCCTCGCCTTCATCGGGCAGTCGGAAGAAATCGCTCCCGCCGATAAGCGGCTCTACGCGCTGCGCGACGTGACCGGAACGGTGGAATCGATTCCGCTGATCGCTTCTTCCATCATGTCGAAGAAGATGGCCGAAGGCGTCGACGCGCTGGTGCTCGACGTGAAGGTCGGCAACGGCGCGTTCATGAAGAAGCAGGTGGACGCGCGCCGTCTGGCGCAGGCGATGGTGGGCATCGGCCGCCGCCTCGATAAGAAGGTGCAGGCGCTCATCACCGACATGAATCAGCCGCTCGGTTTCGCGGTGGGCAATGCGCTCGAAGTGATGGAAGTCTCGCAGACCCTGCAGAAAGCCGGTCCGGCGGATCTGACGCGCCTGAGCCTCGAACTTGCCGCGCGCATGATTCATCTCGGCAAGGTGACGGCGACGCTCGACGAAGCGCGCAAGCTGGCCGAAGACAAGCTGATGGATGGCTCGGCCTATCGCCAAATTCAAGCAGGTGGTGGAGGCGCAGGGCGGCAATCCCCAGGCGCTCGACCGCTTCGAACTGCTGCCGAACGCCACCGGCATGCGCGAGATTCTTTCGCCGCGCGCCGGTTTCGTGAGCGCGATCATGGCGGAAGATATCGGCCGCGCTTCGTCCATGATGGGCGCGGGCCGCAACCGCAAGGAAGATGTGATCGATCCCGCGGTGGGCGTGATTCTCGAAGTGAAGGCCGGCGAAAAAGTGGAATCGGGCTCGGTGCTCTGCCGCCTTTACTACACCTCGGAAGAGAATCTGGACGAAGCGGCCGAACTGGTGGAAGACGCCTTCCGCATTTCGGGTGCGCGTCCGGAGGAGCGGGAATTGATCCTCGAGGTCGTCAGCTAGCATGAATGGGGCGGCTAACGGGCCTGCTCGGAATTGTTACCGATTCTGGCGGTCGCGTGGCTGCTCTCGCGTCACAAAAAGCAGATCAAACTGCGCATTCTGCTCTGGGGCCTCGGTCTGCAGTTCGGCTTTGCCGTGCTGGTTCTGAAGACCAGCTTCGGCAAAGTGTTCCAGGCCGCGAGCGCGGGCGTCGCCGACGATGCTGGGTTATTCCGAAGCGGGCGCCGCGTTCGTGTTCGGCGACACGCTGGGCAGATCCAGCGGCTCGATGGGAACCGTATTCGCTTTTCAGGTCCTGCCGATCATCATCTTCATCGCGTCGTTCTTTTCGATCCTCTATTACCTCGGCGTCATGCAGATTCTGGTGAAGGCGTTCGCCATCGTCATGCAGAAGGTCATGGGCGCGAGCGGCGCGGAATCGCTGAACGTCGCGGCCAGCATTTTCATGGGCCAGACGGAAGCCCCGCTGACCATCCGGCCGTTCATCGCGGGGCTGACCGAATCCGAATTATTCACGATCATGGTCAGCGGCATGGCGCATGTTTCCGGCGCGGTGATGGCCGCTTACGTGTTGTTCGCTCATGTGGAGATTCAGCATCTGCTGACGGCGGTGATCATGACCGCGCCCGCCACCATCATGCTGGCCAAGATCATGCAGCCGGAAGTGGACACGCCGGCGACCGCGGGCAAGGTCGAGGTGAAGCTCGAAAACACCTCCGTCAACGTGATCGATGCGGCCGCGCAGGGTGCGGGCGATGGTCTGCAACTCTGCCTGAACATCGCGGCGATGCTGATCGCGTTTCTTGCGCTGATCGCGCTGGTGGACGGAATCTTCGGCTGGGCGCACGGGCTCGCGGGCTGGATTCCCGGCTTCCATGGAGCAGTTGTTCGGAATGGTTTTCGCGCCGATGGCGTGGCTGCTCGGCGTTTCCTGGAACGATTGCGCGACGATCGGACAGACTGCTCGGCGAGCGCCTGGTGACCAACGAATTCATCGCCTTCATCGATCTGGGAAAGATCAAGAGCCAGCTCGATCCGCATTCGTTCACGATCGCGACCTACGCGCTTTGCGGGTTCGCGAATTTCAGTTCGATCGCGATACAGGTGGGCGGTATCGGCGCGCTGGCGCCGAGCCGCAAATCCGATCTGGCGCGGCTCGGGATGCGCGCCGTAGCGGCGGGAACGATGGCGAATTTCATGTCGGCCTGTATTGCCGGAATGTTGTTGCAATGAACGCCGCGGCCGGCTTTCTTCAATCCCGTCTCAGCGTTTCTCCTCGCGTTGCCGTGGTGCTGGGCAGCGGACTGGGCGCGTTCGCGGATACGCTCGACGACGCCGTCGTCGTTCCTTACGACGAGATTCCGGGCTGGCCGCAATCGACCGCGGTGGGCCATGCGGGCAAACTGGTGGTCGGGATTGCTGGAAGGCTTGCCCGTCGCCGCGCTGGCGGGCCGCGTTCATCTGTATGAAGGCTACACGGCGCAGCAGGTAGTGTACGGAATTCGCGCACTGGGAATTCTCGGGGTCGAAGTCCTGGTGCTGACGAATGCCGCGGGCGGCATCAATCCGGCATTCAGGCCGGGCCAACTGGTGTTGATTTCCGATCACATCAATCTGCTGGGGCAGAATCCGCTCACCGGCCCGAACGACGATTCCCTCGGCCCGCGGTTTCCCGACATGAGCGAGGCATATTCGAAGCGCTATCGCGAGATCGCGCGCGAGGCGGGGAAGACGATGGGGCTGGATCTGCGCGGAAGGCGTTTACGCGGCGCTGCCCGGGCCGAGCTATGAGACGCCCGCGGAGATCCGGTATCTGCGGGCGATCGGCGCGGATCTGGTGGGGATGTCGACCGTGCCCGAAACGATTGCGGCGAACCACATGGGGATGAAAGTTCTGGGCATCTCCTGCGTGACGAACTTCGCCGCGGGCGTGACGGATCAGAAACTCGATCATAAGGAAGTGCTGGAAGTGGGCGAGCGCGTGAAGGATACGATGATCGAACTATTGCGGCGAGTGCTGCCGCGACTACAGTAATTGCGGATCGATAAGGTTTAGATTCCGTCGCCGGGTCCAAACCCACCGCCTTTGAGGCGGTCCGATGTGGCGCACGCTCTCCAGCGTGCCGTGTCGAGACTTTCTCGACACCGGTTTCTTCTCCGAATGCGCGAGGCGTCGGCAAGAGTGCCGACGCTGCACGCAAAGTGCGTGCGCCACACACTTCAGGCGACTTTGCTCCGAAAATGGCTTGAGCCGGTAGTCGTTTTAGTATGATCATACTGAGAGTATGATATGCCCGAAATCGACCGAGTAACCGTCACACTACCCAACGATCTGGTCAGAGAAATTGACCGCAGGGGAAAAAATCGCAGCAAGTTTGTCGCGGAAGCGATCCGCCACGAGCTTGAGCGTCGTCGTCGTGCAGAGCTTCGTCGATCCCTTCAGAATCCGCATCCGGAAAGCGCTCAACTTGCTGACCAGGGGCTTGAGGAGTGGGCACATGGCTTGCCGGTGGAAGACACCGATGCTCTCGTCGATCAGAGCGCTGGCAGGCCGGTGCGCTGGATCCCCGGGAAGGGCTGGGTAGAGGGCCGCAGGTGAAGATCCGTCGGGGCGCGGTCGTTGTGGTGGGGCTCGATCCTGCCGTTGGCCACGAACAGCAGGGGGTGAGGCCATGCGTTGTGGTGAGCGATCCGGACGTCATCGGCGACCAACGCTTCCCGCTCGTCTGCGTGGTGCCGATAACCGGCACACCGGGCGAGGGGCTTCTGTATCCTCCGCTCGCGCCGGGTCCGAGCGGCTTGGCAAAGAAGTCCTTCGCGCTGATCGATCATTTGCGGTCGATCGACAAGCGGAGAATACGCCGGGTTTTCGGCGAACTGGACCGGGAGGAGATCGCGGCCATTGACGAAGGGATGACGATCTTCCTCGGACTCGGCGATCGGCAGCCGGGATTGCTATAGCCGTATACTGAATAAGGGGAACCTGAACGATGTTTGCGGGTATCAAACATCATGTGCGGTATTGGGGATTTCTGCTGCTGAAGTTCGCGGCCGCGGCGTTTGGTGCGGGATTCGCCCTGTGGTTTCTCAATCTGTTCTGGGTTCCGCACACCCGCCTCTTTCACCTCGCCTGGGTATTCGGCTACGACCTTCTTTACACCACCCTCGCCGGCGTTTGGTTTCAGTTTTCCTTCGGGCTTTTCTACCTCGCCATCCGTGACCAGCGTTATCGCTGCCGCACCTGCCTGCGGAAGCTCTGCATGCCGATCGAAACCGGGTCGTGGGGATACATGCTGCAGCTGGGGCGCCCGCGGATCGAATACATCTGCCCCTACGGCCACGGCAAGCTGAACGTGGAAGAAGTGCAGATCACCGGCACGGTGGCGCCCGCCTGGACCGATCAGGGCGATATCTGGGAAGAGTTGTTCGCCGCGAAAGAAGAGCAGGACAACGAGCGGTGAAGCTTCCGCTCTGGCGTCTCGTTCTGGCCATTCTCGTTGTGGCCGGAATGGCCGCAATTCTCCTGACCCTCATGCCCGTCTATTTCGAGAATTATCAGCTGGGGCAATTCGTCAAGCAGTTGGCGCGAGGACCGAATGCGCCGAACGCGGCTGAAGACACGCTCCGGGCCTCGGTCCTGACTCGTGCGCGCGAGCTGGATCTGCCCGTGGCGGCAGCCGATGTTTCGATTACCCACCCCGATGGGAGATTGCAGATCCGGACGAAGTACGCCGTGCAGATGGATTTCCCTCTATACCAGGTCGACCTGCATTTTCACGCGGACGCGGCCAGCCGTTAGAGACACCACGAGCGCCGCCAGCAGCTGAATCGCACCCGCCGCGCAGACCCCGCTCCAGCCCCAGCGCGACCATCCCCACGCTCCGAGCGCCGATCCCAGGGCGCCGCCGACAAAATACGTAACCATATAGACCGTGTTCAACCGGCTGCGCGCTTCGGGCCGCAACGCGTAGATACGGGTCTGGTTCGCCACATGTCCGGCCTGCACGCCGAGATCGAGCAGGATCACGCCGGCGATCAATCCCCAGATCGAGCGCCCCGCCAGATCAAACACCACATACGATCCGATCGAGATCAGGATCGCGAGCAATACGGTAAACGCGGGCCCCTTGCGATCCGTGATCCGCCCCGCCCGCGGCGCGGCAAGGACTCCCACGGCGCCCACGATTCCGAAGAGTCCGGCAACCCTCGGCCCGTAGTGGTACGGCGGAGTTGCCAGGAAGAAAACCAGCGTTGCCCAAAACGCGCTGAACGCGCCGAAGAGCATTCCTCCGATGATCGCCGCCTCGCGCAGCGCGGGCTCCGTAAGGACGAGACGAACGATGGAGCGGGCCAGCTCGCCATACCGCATATCCGATTCCGGGCGATCGTATGGCAGGGCGTAGCGCAGCGTAACGGCGAGTGTGAGCATAGCGCCCGCGGCAATCCAATACACGGCGCGCCAGCCGAACAGATCGCCGATGAATCCGCTGAACACGCGCGCCAGAAGAATGCCGAGCAGGAGTCCGCTGAGCACGATTCCGACGACGTGGCCGCGCCGGTGAGCGGGCGCGAGCTTCGCGGCAAAAGGCAGGATCAAATGCACCGCGCTGCCCGAGATTCCGGTGGCGAACCCCGCCGCGTTGACCAGCGCCAGATTCGGCGCGAGACCCATCATGGCCACGGTGGCTGCCGACACGGCGCACACGATGACGATCAGCTTCCGCCGCGGGAACATGTCGCCCAGTGGAACAATGGCGAGCATACCCAGGGCCGTGCCGCCCTGCGTCCACATGGGCAGATAGCCGATGGCGTGATCGGAGACGCCGAGCGAGCGCCCGATCGCCGAAAGCAGAGGCTGGCAGTAGTAAATATTCGCGACGCTGATCGCGCTCGCGACAGACATCACGCCGACGGTGCGGCGTTCGATCGACATTAACGACTAGGGTAATATCCCTGCCGCGTCTGCGCGATCATGTTGCTGCGTCTGATGGTGACGGCGATTCTGCGGAACCCGCTGCCGGCGTCGGCCCGATCGGGTGTGTAGCCAAGGCTGTATTGATTGCGGAGCTCCTCCTCGATGCGGTCGTAGATCTGATCGATGGGCAGCTTTTTCGAAACCTCGAAATATCCGCCACCGGTCTCACGCGAGATCTGCTCCAGAATTTTCTTCCCGTCCGCTCCCCGGCTCTGCTGCTGAGCGGGCGGAAATCCCCCACCTCTGCGGCGGCCGCCGAAGCCACCGGGGCTGAAGATTGGCTGCGACCGCGATTCCTCGCCCGTGAAATAGATGGAATAAACCAGGGTATCGGCTCGCTGGGCGGATTCGATCGCTTCAAACAGCCTCGTCTTACTGCCGTTATCGACGCCGTCCGTCAGCAGGATGAACGCTTTGCGCCCCTGCTGTTTCTTCATCAGTTCGTCGGAAGCCAGTAGAATTGCGTCGTAAAGAGTGGTGCCGGGCAGGTTGGATCGTCTTCCGCCTCCACCGGGATACCCGCCGCCGGCCTGCCTCATTTGCGGCCGGGCGTCGTCGGGCAGTTCCAGCTGATCCAAACCGCGTTCCAGCTTGTCCTTCGAGTTGGTCAGGTCCTGCAGCAGCTCGGTGTCGTGATCGAAGTGGATGAGGAAGGTCTGATCGCGGTCGGGGCGAAGCACCTTTTCGACGAAACGGCGGCTGGCATCGCGCTCTTCGCCGAGGACCATCCGCTGGCTCAGACTGGTGTCGACCAGCAGACCCAGCGTGAGGGGGAGATCCGTCTCGCGGGAGAAGTATTTGATGGTCTGCGGACGCCCGTCTTCGGCCAGCGAGAAATCGTCCTGCGTGAGATCGGAAACGATCTTGCCCTGTTTATCGCGAACGGTGGCAAGCACGCTGACGACTTTGACGTCGACCGAGATTTTCGTATCGGGCCCGCCGGGATCCGGCGCCCGGTCCTGACCCAACGCCACACCGGCGGTGGCCGCTGCGAGGAACGTTCGACGGGAAATGCACTCTTTCATACCCTTATAAACCCCGGATGCGCGGGCTGGTTACATCGTTCCCGGTTTTTCAGCGCGGGCATGCACGTGCACGCCCCACATCTTGTTTCGCCTCGCTGTCCCAGAGAGTTGTTTTCGTGCCGTCGGGGCAGATTGCGACCGCTTTTTCGCCGCTGGACCGCGTGATGTGGAGCACTGCGCCGCCGCTGTCGTCCACTCCTTCGCTCATCCCGGTATCGATGAGGAACAGCAATCCGTAGCGCTGGAACATCTCGCCCCGGTCGCGTTTGACGGCGTCGGTGAACAGGACCGGGGATGGCACGTGGCCCTCGACGATGTGCGCAACCCCCAGCGCCCTGGCGTAGGCCGACAGCAGTTCCCGCTCGCCATGGTCCGGCAGTCCCGCGTCCATCCACACGGCGCGGCCGTCTCCGTTCAGCCGGGATTCCAGAATCGAATCGTCGCCGATCAGCTGTTTCGTGCGATAACTTTCGCGGTCGAATCCGGCCTGAAGGTCGGCCGTCAGTTGCTCAACCGTACGTCCTCCGGCGTTCCCGGCATGCGAAAAAAACCAGTCTCCGACCCGCGCGGCAAACGAAAGCGAGCAGAGGAATTCGCCGATTTCCCCTCCGCAGGCGCCCACTTCGGCGGGCCTCAGGTGGGCGGCCTTCAGTTGTTTGGCGAACTCCTGGCCTTTGGGCGCGCCCGGATCGGCCAGAAACTCCGCTTCGTGATTACCGGCAAGGATCACCACTTCCCCGCCGGCACGCCGTGCATCGGCGCGTACGGCCATCAGCAGACGGAGTACGTCGAGCGCGCGCGGGCCTTTATCGATCATGTCGCCGGTTGTCACGAGCACCGCGTGTCCGGCCCGCCAGTGTGCGCTCTCGGGTTTATCGCTCTGGCTCATCTCAATGATTCCCGCAGCCACCATCGCCCGCGCGAGCCGCTTGAAATCGCTGTGAGCGTCGCCGATGGCGAAGATTTCGTCCGCGCTTTCGATCTGGGTTACCGCAGGATTCTTCACCCAGTCGCGGGCGTGCAGTGTCGCGCATGTGGATAAGAGGGTCACCGCGACCGCCAAGTGCCTCATGTGTGGAGTCATCGTCAAAACCGGTCCAGCATATGTTGCTCCCGGAGCAGCACCTCGGGAGCGATCGATACATAACCCAGCGCGGCGGCCTGATTCTGGCCCGGCCCGACCATCCATTGCAGGAATTCCTTCAGAGCTTTCTTCTTCCGCGGATCCCCGATCTCTGCCGGCACCACGAACCAAGTCAAAGAGGCGAGAGGATACGCATCCGCCGCCGGGGCGTTGGTGATCGAAGTCTGAAAATCCTCCGCGATCCGGTTGGAAGAATTGCGTGCGGCAGCGAGGATGCTTTCCAGATCGGGGGATACGAACCGGCCCGCGCTGTTGCGCACGCTCCCATAACTCATGCGCTCGGTGATGGCGTAGATGTATTCAACATATCCGATCGATCCCGGAGAATCCCGCACCAGTCTGGCCACGCCCTCGTTCCCTTCGGCGCCTTTTCCCACGGGCCATTTCGGAGAGCTGGCCGCGCCAGCGGTCGACTTCCAGTCGGCGCTTACCTTCGAAAGATAATCGGTCCAGACGAAGCTGGTCCCGCTGCCGTCCGATCGGTGAACGACTTCGATCTCACGATCCGGCAGGGCAGCGGTGCGATTCACCGCCCGGATCGCGGGGTCGTTCCATTTCCGGATCTTACCCAGATAGATGCCCGCCAGAATCTCGGGCGTGAACCGCAGATCCTTCGTCATGGCGTCGGGAAGGTTATAAACCGGAACCACCGCGCCCATGATGGTCGGGAAACGAAGAAATTTCGCCTTCCCTCCCGCGAAGTATTCGTCGGACGTAATCATGATGTCGGAGCCGGCGAAGTCGATCGTGCCTTCCATGAGGCGGCGAATCCCCGTTTCCGATCCCACGGCGTCGTACTGAATTTCAATCTCCGGAAATCTCCCGTGAAATGCCTCGAACCATTTGGCGTACACCGGATAAGGGAAAGTCGCGCCCGCCGCAGTCAGCGTCGTAGGGCGAATGGCGGTTGACGGAATTGTCGCGGCGGGATCGGGAGGCGCTGAGACCAGCTTCTTCACCGCCAGCCTGGCAAGATCGCGGCTCACATCCGGTGAAGCGGAACTGTGCGGCGTGGCGAGATAGGACCACAGCGTATCGCCGTTCCTGTCGCGCAGCTCGATCGAAAGATACCCCGCATACAGGGCCTGCGTATCGCCGTTTACGCCGCGGACCCGGGGATTCAGACTCACATGACCCTTGACCCAGACTTCACCCGTTCCGCCCAGCACCGCGTCCGCTTCGGCGGCGGTTGCCACTACGTGAAATCGCCGGGATTTATCCAGTTCTAAAATGATTTTCTCGCGCAGGTCCGAGGCGCCGGGCCGGTCGCCGAGGGAATCGACAAAGACATTCGTGATGTCATGCAGATTGGCTGTTGTCTGCGCGCAAAGCGGAAGGGCGCAGAACACCAGCGCGCGGAATATCCTCATCGCTGGTATCAGTGTACGGGGTGGCCTGAGGGCTGCTGAGTCACGATTTCGTTACAGATCGAATAATGTTCAGTTTCGCGGGCAATTGCGCATTGACAGTGCCGCCGCTACCTTCAACCATGGTGAGTTGCTGCGCTTTCCGACTCTCTGGCTCCTCCTCGCCCCGGCGCTCCTGTTGGCTCAGGCCGATTCTCAACAAGGCGACGAAACCGACTGGCGCGACGATCGTTTCTGGCTCACGATTCAGGCCAACTTCATCCGGCAGCAGCAGCCTTCGTTCCCGGCGAAATACAGCGGTCCGAACAGCCTGAACGCGGAGGCGGAACACGCCACATCCCGCGTCGAGACCCTGTTTTCCGGTTTCAGGATCACTGAGAACCTCGAATTCCTCTTTGACCTCGAAAGCGCGGGCGGCGATGGCTTGAGCAATGCCCTGGGCGTCGCCGGATTTTCCAACCTTGACGTCGTCCGCAATCCTTCGCTCGGCCAGGCCCCCTATGTCGCACGCGTGATGCTCCATTACACCCTTCCACTGAGCAAGGAAATGGTGGAGTCGGCGCGCAATCCACTGGGGTTGGCTTCGAAAGTGCCCGCGCGGCGTCTCGAATTCCGTCTGGGCAAATTGAGCACGGTCGATTTCTTCGATCTCAACTCAGTCGGAAGCGACAGTCACCTGCAGTTCATGAACTGGACGACTGTCAATAACGGAGCATTCGACTATGCCGCGGACACGCGTGGCTACACTTACGGGCTGCTCATCGAGTATTACGACAAAGCGTGGGCGCTGCGGTATGGCGAAATGCTGATGCCCACGGTGGCCAACGGAATCACGCTCGACTGGAACATCGCGCGCGCCGGTGGGCAGAACCTTGAGTATGAGATTCGCCCGGAGTTACTCAAGCATCGCCAGACGGTCTTCCGCGCGCTCGCGTTTCTGAACCGCGCCAACATGGGCAGCTACAACGAAGCGATCGAGGAATATCGATCGGGAGAAGTCGACACTCCCGATATAACGCTTTCGCGGCGGCAGGGCAGGGTGATATACGGGTTCGGTTTCAACGCCGAGCAGGAGTTGACGGATACCATGCGCGTCTTCGGAAGACTGGGATGGAACAACGGCACGACGGAATCGTTCGCTTACACGGAAGTCGACGGCACGGCGGAATTCGGTGCGGACCTGCACGGGAAATGGTGGAAACGGAGCCGCGACAAGATCGGCGCCGCGTTCGTGATGAATGCAATCAGCCCAGCCCATCGCGAATATCTGGCCCTCGGCGGGCTTGGGTTTATCCTCGGCGACGGCGGGCTGACTTACTCTCCCGAAAAGACCTTCGAGACTTACTATACGGCGCACTTATGGCGCGGGATCTCGTTCGCTGGCGATTTTCAACATATCGCTGACCCCGGTTACAACAGCGACCGGGGTCCTGCGAGCGTCGCCAGCGTGCGGATCCATTTCGAGGACGGGTTTACTTCTTTCAGGAAGAAGGATTAGAGCCACGGTCGCGCGCGCTCACGCGCGACCGTGGGGGGAGCGTATTCGCGCAGCCGGGATCGCCGGCTGCGCCGTTATCACTCAGTCGGCCAACGCATTACCAGATTGTACGCATTGACGGAACCGATGCCCGTGGCGAAGTCCCATCCCACATTCGTGAGATAAGCGGGCTTGTCGGACGAATCCACGGTAGACAGGACGCCATAGGTATCTGAGGCCGCCTTGTAACAGTTGAAAAGATAGCTGCCGTGCGCTGCGCACACCGAGTCGTTGTCACCCTGCGTCACGTCGTAGAAAACGCAGTGGGTGGAGGTCTTGTTCACCGTGGTCGAATTACAGGCCGCGCTGCCGGCGCTGCCGTACTCGGCTTTGGCAATGGCATAGTACTGTTGGTTGGGGATTCCCCAGCGTTCCCCGGTCTTCTGGTTGACCAGGGCCTGAATGCCGGCCATGATGGGCGATGAAACCGATGTGCCCCCGAAACCGGCCCATGTGCTCGGCGCGCCGGTGCAGGTGAAGCCGCCGCCCACGGCGGTGTTCGGATTCGACCAGCAGGTTACATAATAGGCATCCCAAAAGCCATTCGACGCGAAAAGAGCCACATCCGGAATGTCCCGCACTGAGTCGGCCGGGTTTCCGAACAGACCACTCTGGTAAGCGGGCTTGGCGTAACCCGAGCACGTGCCGGTGACCACGCCGGCGGCCGCTGGAGTGCCCTTGGCGCAACCGCTGGGACCGCCGCTTCCTCCCACCGAGCTCAACAGGAAATTGAAGTTATACGTACCCGTGGTTGTCGTCACATCCGGGCTGTTGCACAGTCCGAGAGGCGTCGAAGGGGTACCGAGGGAGGTCGCGAGATAACTGGTGACCACACTGCCCGCGCAGGAATTGTTCCACGGAATTTCCTGAATGTAGGAAAGAGCGGAACTGAAAGTGGCGCTGTTGGTCGAGTTCCAGTAAGTGCTGGGATTCACACCATCCGCGGTATAGCCGAAATCGGTGCCGCCGACGGACACATTGTAATTAGTGGACGTGAAGCCGCTGACGCCGATGCCGTGAGTCGCCACGTTGCCGTCGTCGGCACTGGCCGCGTCTTCGTCGCCCGAGGAAACGAATATCGCGATTCCTTCAGTAACCGCCTGGCTGTATGCGTTCTTGTAGGCCAGGTTCGCTGCCGCTCCGTTGTAAGCCTCAGCTTCGCCGTAACTGATGCTGACCACCGAAGGATAACCGGAACTGGGGCCGTTCAGCACGTTCTCGAGTGCGATCAACCCTCCGAAAGTGGTCGCGGTATCGGTACACGCCGCCAGGACAATGGCAGCGTTCGGCGCAGCCGCCGAGGCCCATTCGACGTCGATGATGGCTTCACCGTCGTCACCGTATCCGGGATCGGTCGATACCCCCTGGAAACCAGGATTGGTGCAGGTGACGGCGCCGGTGGGGCTGATCTGCGACAGGGTGCCTGACGGATAAGCGCTGGCCAGACCGAAGGTCGAGCGGAACGTGCTCCAATCAGCCGTTGAATAAAGGTAAGTATCTTCCACGACCATGATGGTCTGGCCCTGCCCCGAATAACCGGCGGCGAAGAGCGGAGCGATGTTGTAGATCGTCTCGATATCACCGGCGACCAGGGAATGAAACGTTCCAAAGCTGTTGGTGTACGTGTACTGGCCGCGCGGGATCAGCAAAGGCGTCGGATGGAAGTTGTGCATGGAAACAACCCCGGCAACCACCGCTTCCAGCGCCGCGGGAATCCGCGGATCGGTCATATTCGCAAAATGGCTCACGCCCTTCACATTCAGGTTGTGGATTTCGGTATGGAATGCCTGCCGCACCAGACCCGCGGTGCCGCCGAAATCCATCACCATCCCGTTTGTCTGAGTCCCGTGCACGGTGAACCCCTGCGATTTGAGCCAGGCGGATACGGTATCGACATCGGCCTTCGCGACGCCGAAGTGTGCGGCGAACTGCTCGGAATTGAGCCACTTATGATAATTCGGCGATGTGCGATCGTTCAGTTCGGCGATGAAACTGTCAAGCGCCGCGTCCTGCTCCGGAGAGCGTTTCAACTGCAGCAGCATATGCTCGATCGGGAACTCGTCGGGAACGCGGCCGAGGTCGTTGGCCGGGATCGCTTCGGGCCGGGTATTGTTCGTCAGGGTTACCAGACGCGATTCGTCGATGCCCCCCCGAATCAACGCAACGGGACGGGCTGTAGGCTCTGCGGTGAGTAACGGCGCGAGACCCGGCGCCGCAAGAAAAATAAGTACTCCGATTCTGTGTCTGTTCCTCATTTGGCGAACTCTTTCTGCCGCATCAAAGGGCCGGCGGCTATCAATACGGTATAAATACCGTTGCCCTATCGGAATAGTGTACAACGAGAAAACCGATTACGCCAATGTTTTCCACACGAGCGTAGTACCCCCCGTTAGTGAGCGGTTTCCACCATCGCGGCGGGCGCGGTTTCGAGTTTCGATCCCAGCGTGAGCAGATTCAATAAGGTGGCGGCGGCCCCGCACCCGGCGATGACGATAGCCATCGGCAGCGCGGATGAGTTATCGATCGCTCCCAACGCGATGGTGGTAATGGCGGCAATCGTGAACTGATTGGTGCCGAGCAGCGCCGAAGCCGTGCCCGCCATGTTGCCATGCCGCATCATGGCGATGGTGTTGCCGTTGGGAAACACGAAACCCGCGGCGCACACATAAACAAAGACAGGCGCGAAGACTCCCGCCAGGCCGCCGAATCCGGTGAGCGCGGTAGCGAGCAGCGCCAGGCCGGCTATCATTTGAACCGCATTGGCCGCGCGCAAAACGCGCCACATCGGGATCCGCCGCGGCATATGGCCGTTCACCTGCGACATCGCGATCATGCCGGCCGCGATCGCCCCGAAAAGCCACCCGAATCGCTGCGGCGGGATCTTGTAGAGATTGATGAACACGAAAGGCGCGCTGGCGATATAAGCGAACATGCCGGCTGAGCTGAACCCGCACACGAGGGAAGCGCCAAGAAACGTACGGTCCTCGAGAAGATGCCGGTACGCGGCGATCATGTGAGGCATGTTGAGCGGCTGGACGTGCTCGGGAAGCAGGGATTCGGCCAGGCGGAAATGCATCGCGATGAGCGTGACCGCGCCCAGCGAAGCCTGGGTCAGGAAAATCGATTTCCATCCAAACCAGACCAGAAGATAGCCGCCGATGAAAGGGGAGATCAGCGGCGAGACGCCCAGTACCAGTACCAGCATGGAAAAAATACGCCGCATATCGTGGGGCGGGAAAAGATCCCGCACCATGGCTCGCGAAACGACCGCGCCCCCGCACGCGGCCACAGCCTGGACGAAACGGAACGCAGCCAGCGCGAAGATCGACGTGGTGAAAGCGCAGGCGCTCGACGATACAACAAACAGCGCCAGGCTCCAATAGAGAGGCGGTTTGCGCCCAAACCGGTCGGTGATGGGTCCGTAGAGCGATTGCCCGAGCGCATAACCCAGCAGAAATGTCACCAGCGTAATCTGCACCTGGGCAGTCGTGGCGCTGAAGACTTTCTCGAGCAGTGGCATCGACGGAAGATACATGTCGATCGAAAGCGGCGCGAACGCCTGCAGCACTCCCATCAATACGATGAGTTCGAAGTAATGAAACCGGGATCGCTGATAAACGTGCACGGCCAATGGCGAAGGCTCAGTTCGGCTCAGTCTATCAGGCAGTCGCACTTACAATGGAGAATCGAACCAAATCCACTCCGGGAGCGCAGCGTGAAAATCGGCATACTGACGGGGGGCGGCGACGTCCCAGGCCTCAATTCGGTGATCAAAACGGTGGTTTACCGGAGCGAAGACGCGGGCCACAAGGTCATCGGAATCCGCCGCGGATGGGAAGGCCTCACGCACGTCAACTTCGACGATCCGGCCAGCGTCGGGCGCTATATCATTCCTCTCGACCGCCAGAACACGCGCACGATCGACCGGACCGGCGGGACCTGGCTGCACAGCTCCCGCACCAATCCGCTCAAAATGAAGAAGGTCCCCGAGTTCCTCGCCGGAGCGGGTTTTCCCGCAGCGCAAAACACCAAAGGCGGCGTGACCTCAACCGTCTACGATATGACGGCCCAGGTCATGAAAAACCTCGAAAAACTGCAACTCGATTATCTCGTCGCGATCGGTGGGGACGACACCCTCAGCTACGCCGCCCACCTCGACACCAAGGCGTCAAAGTCATAGCGGTTCCGAAAACCATGGACAACGACGTGCGCAACACCGAATACTGCATCGGTTTTTCGACGGCGATTTCCCGCGCGAGCGATGCCATCGAGCGCCAGCGCACCACGGTTGCGTCCCATGAGCGCATCGGCATCTTCCGCGTATTCGGCCGCGATGCGGGATATACATCGCTCTACACGGCCTACGCCTGTTCCATGCGCTGCTGCATCCCGGAATATAAGGTGAATCTGGATAGACTGCTCGATCTGATTCTCGAAGACAAGCGCGGGAACCCGAGCAGTTACGCGTTGATTCTGCTTTCCGAAGGCGCCGAGTGGGAAGGCTATCAGGTCACCGAATACGGCGAAGCCGATGCGTTCGGCCATCGCAAGAAAGCCAATGTCGCCGAAGCTCTGAGCGACGCGATCAAGAAACGCAGCGGCGACGAAACGATCGTAAGCGACCTCACCTACGACCTCCGCGGCGGCCCGCCGGATTTCGTCGACAAGATGGTGGCTGCCACCTTCGCCGGGATGGCCGTCGATCTGATCGAACAGGGAAAGAGCGGCGTTATGATGGCGATCAACCAGGGTTGTTACGCAGCCGTGCCGATTCCCGATCCGAAGCTCGGCCCGCGGAAGATTGACATCGCGACGATGTACAGCACGGACCATTACCGCCCGACTTACACAGGCAAGATGGGCCTGCCCATTTTCCTGACTCGCGCGTGAGCCTTCCCGATATCTGGAGGCGATTGCGGGGCGGGACGGCGGCCCAGCATTCCACCCTGGACCCTGTGCTGCGGGACGAGATTCGCCGCAGTTTCGATGAGGCCTCGCGCGATGAAGAGCACTTCCCGTCCACCATCGACCCCCGCATTCAGCATGTCCAGGTGCTGCTCAGGTTTTTCGGAGATCTCACCGATAAACGTGTGTTGGACGTCGGGTGCGGCAAAGGCCGGTTCGCCCGGGTGCTGCGGGGTCTGTATCCTGGAGCGGAAATCCGGGGACTGGACATCTCCGAGCAGATGCTCCGGTTCGTTCCCGCGGGGATTCACACCACGGTGGGGTCCATGACCGAACTGCCGTTCGCCAGCTCCACGTTCGACGCCGTTTACGCCACCGAATCGCTGGAGCATGCGGTTGAGATCGATCGCGCCGTGAGCGAAATGTGCCGGGTATTGAAGCCCGGCGGGAAGCTCGCCATCATCGACAAGAACGCGGAGCATTGGGGAAAGCTCAAAACTCCGGCTTGGGAAAAGTGGTTTCGGCGGAATGAACTCGCAAAACTTCTGCGGCGGCATTGCCATGAGGTTTCGAGCGAGCATCTTTCTTATTGGGAAGATGTGCCCCCGGACGGCCTCTTCCTCATCTGGTTCGCCAGAAAGTAGGAGCCGCGGCACGCAACCCGAACGAATGCTATATAAACTGGTAGTACATGTCCGATGCAACGGTCGTCTCCGGCGATATTGCGATTCCCTTTGACGGGCAGCGCACCTGGCAGATCGCGTTCAACCGGACAGCGGCAATTCTCATTTCCGTCGTCTTTCTCGTTGCCGGATTATGGAAGATCACCGATCCCACCGGCGCGGCGGTCAGGTTGGCGCAGGCGAGAGTCCCAGAATCGTTGAGCGTGGCGGCGGCCGTGGGGCTGGGCATACTCGAGACGTTCACCGGCGTCCTCCTTCTCGTGCCGCGGTTCCGGCGCTGGGGCTCGTGGCTCGGCACCCTGCTCCTCCTCGCATTTATGATCTTCATCGCAATCCACTACACCGAATTGCGCGGCGTGGATTGCTCCTGTTTTCCCTGGATCAAACGCGCCGTCGGCCCTGGATTCTTCCTGGGCGACGGCGTCATGATGCTGCTGGCGGTCGGCGCGGGCATCTGGGCGCGCTCGCCCCAGGGCGTGCGCCCCGCGGGTGTGATCCTCGGCGCCGTCGCCGTATTCGCGCTGGTGTCTTACGGGTTTGCCTCCGTCCGTCACACCGGCACGAAAGCCCCGGCAACCATCACGGCGGAAGACGGGCGGCCGATCTCGCTGCGGGAGGGCAAGGTTTTCATTTACTTTTTCGATCCGCAGTGCCTTCACTGTCTCGCCGCGGGACGGCGTCTCGCGGAGCTCAATTGGGGCGCCACCCGCTTCATCGGCGTTCCCTGGGTCAATCCTCAGT
Organism: Terriglobia bacterium; assembly: GCA_963764845.1. Taxonomy (GTDB): domain Bacteria; phylum Acidobacteriota; class Terriglobia; order Bryobacterales; family Bryobacteraceae; genus BOG-234. The sequence continues at coordinate 1,847,629 of CAVXUE010000006.1, forward strand.
TCGGGGACTGGTTCATGGGCAAAGCCGGGCTTGCCGGAAAGGGCCCGGTTTCGAAAGACATCGACGTCCTCAAGAAGACTTTCCCGTTTGATACCCCGCCGGCTGGAGTGGCCATCGAGGACGGTTATGAGAAAACGATGCTGCTCCAGTTCGAGGACAAAGAGCCCTTAAACACGCTTAAGAAGATCGGCTTCGTCAACTAAAAAACCCAGAACTATTGGTACCGAAAGAGTCGTACCAGTACGCTAACTTTATCAAAATATTACCTGTCTTGAAACGGAACGTACCAACTTTCCGACTATATACAGGAAAGGCTCACGGCCGAAGCTTGAATGCTGTCTTCGACCATTTGACCGGATCAAGGCAGAGATGTTTCGACGTGAGGCGGAACGGGAGGTATTCGTTCCGCCACTTAACACGTCACGGGGGCGCTCGGAGGGTGACCCCCGCCTTTCAAGCACTGCCACGAGGCGCGTTTTCGGAGGAGGACGCGCCTCGCGGCTTTTTTTTCAATTCGGCAGAAGCACCGAATCCACTACTTGAATGACGCCGTTGGATTGAAAAACGTTGGGTATCGTAATCGCAGCCGTCCCGCCTTTCTGATCCTTTAGTACAATCCTGCCGCCATCCATCATCGCCATCAGGGTTTCGCCCTGTACGGTTTTCAAAGTCGCCGTTCCATGTCCGGCTTTGATCTGCTTCTGCAGCTCAGCGACACTGAGCCGGCCGCTGACTACGTGGTAGGTCAGGATCTTCGTCAATGTTTCTTTGTTCTCGGGTTTCACCAGCGTCTCAACCGTGCCCGCCGGCAGTTTCGAGAACGCCTCATTTGTGGGCGCGAACACGGTAAACGGCCCCGGGCTTTTCAGCGTATCCACCAGCCCGGCCGCTTTTACGGCGGCAACCAGCGTGGTGTGGTCCGCCGAGTTCACGGCGTTGTCGACGATGTCTTTCGTCGGATACATCGCGGCGCCTCCCACCATTGGATCCTTCGCCCCATAAACCGGGCCTGCCAGCGCGAGCGCCGTGCAAAACGTCAGCGATAACACTTTTGAAGTTTTCATTTTGTTGCAGTTCCTTCTCTCGTTTTCTTCTCGTTTTCGAATTCGCGCGCGCACTTCAGACTACGGAGCGGAACCGAAAACGGATGGGTTGCGGCTGAAAGTCGCTTGAAGTGTGTGGCGCACGCACTTTTGCGTGCCGCGTCAGGCACTCTTGCCGACGCTTGGCGCATTCGCGGAAGAAACCGGTGTCGAGAGAAGTCTCGACACGCTGGAGAGCGTGCGCCACATCGGTTAAAGCAAAAGCGGTGGGTTTGGACCCGGCGATGGACACTAAAACGGATGCAGGACGGCATTTACGATATACTTTCGTTCGGATTCGCAACAAGGGGAGACGGTATGAATCGACGTTCATTTCTGGGCCGCGGAAGCGCGGCGGCAGGCGCTCTGGTCAGCGGCGGTCTCGGTATCACAAAAGCTTTGACCGCCGCGAGAACCGAAACGCGGCCCAGCCCCGTTGTCGACACCACCGCCGGGAAAATCCGCGGCTTGATCGTCGACAGGGTTTACGCCTTCAAGGGTGTTCCTTATGGCGCTTCCACGGCGGGCGCCGGCCGCTTCATGCCGCCGATGGAGCCCACGCCGTGGAAGGATATCAGGAACACGGTCGAAGTGGGTCACCGTTCGCCGCAACAGCCCGGTCTCCTCGAGATTCCCGAGGTCGCCGCCACCAGCGGACAGGGCCCGATGGGCGAAGACTGCCTCGTCCTCAACGTCTGGACCAACGGACTGAAGAGCGATCACAAGCGTCCCGTCATGGTTTGGCTGCACGGCGGCGGATATGCCTCGGGCTCCGGCGATTACACCATTTACGACGGCGCCAACCTGGCTCGCAAACGGGATGTTGTCACGGTCACCGTCAACCACCGGTTGAACGTCTACGGCTACCTCTATCTCGCCGACATCGGCGGCGATAAGTACGCGAACGCGGGCAACGCCGGGCATCGCGATATCGTCATGGCCCTCGAATGGGTCAGGGACAACATCGCCAGCTTCGGCGGCGATCCGAACAACGTGACGATCTTCGGCCAGTCCGGCGGCGGCGGGAAAGTCGCCACGCTGATGGCGATGCCCTCGGCCAAAGGCCTCTTCCACAAAGCCATCTGCCAGAGCGGCGCCGCGATCAAGGCCATCAGCCGCGCTGACGCCACCAAAGCCGCGCAGGGCCTTCTCGCCAGACTGAACCTGAAGCCCGACCAGCTCGACCAGCTGCAGAACATGCCTTTCGAGGACCTGACCAAAGCCATCCTTGCCGCTCGCATCCAACTCGGCCCCGTGGTCGATGGCAAGACGCTTTTGCACGATCCCTTCGATCCCGCCGCGCCCGCCGAATCGGCCAACACCCCGCTTCTCATCGGCACCGTTGAAGAAGAAGTGAATTTCTTCCCCACAACTCCGCTCGACCCGATCGACGATGCCGATCTGCACAAGCGCATCAAACAAACGACGCGCGCGGATGACGCCACAGTCGACAGCCTCATCGCCACATACAAGAAGGGTCGCCCCAATAAGAGCAACGTCGAGATCTATCAGATCATCGCGACCGACGCGACCTTCAGCGCCAGCGTGCGCCTCGAAGCGGACCGCAAAGTGGCACAGGGCAAGGCGCCTGTTTACAAGTACTACTTCACCTGGCAATCGCCGGTGCGCGACGGCAAACTGCGGTGCTTCCACACGCTGGAAATCCCGTTCGTTCTCGAGAACGTGGACGAGGGGAAAAGCATGACCGGAGCAGGCCAGGACCGTTATGCGCTCTCGGACAAGATGAGCCTGGCCTGGTCGTCATTCGCCCGCACGGGAAATCCCAACGCCAAAGGCCTGCCGAAGTGGACGCCATTCACGGCCGATCAGCGCGCCACAATGATTTTCAACAACGAATCGAAGCTGGTAGACGACCCGTACAAAGAGGAGCGGCTGGCGATAGCCGCACTGCCACCAGCCGGCCCCGGCCGCGGCTGATCTCGCGGCGCATTCCCGGCCAATCCGTTTGCCGAAGTTCAGGGCCACCGGAAGGCTGGAGCTGCGGCGACGGATCACGGCCTCGTCAACCTCCGATAACGGGCGTTTCGTCAAAATCCGACGAGCGGAGCCTCTATGCCGTGTAGATTTTTCGCCATGCGCCGGTGTTCCAGAAAACGCCGGTGAGTGTTCCGCCTACGATCCCAGCGATGCCTCCCACGATCGTGCCAGCTCCTTCGTCGAGTCCGCAAAACCATCCACCTTTGCTGCTGCAGGTGTTGGCTTGCGAGTGTCCGACACCGTACCCGATGGCGAGTCCGGCCGCAGTTCCCACTCCCAGACCGATCAGCGCATTGCGCCTGCGGTGATCCTTGCCCTTAACGGAAACGCTCAGGATCTGCGTACGGCCAAATGACTTCGGGCCACCCGCTTGCCTGAGCACCAGATCGCTATCCGTGACGCTTTCCAGCGCACCTTGAATTGGCTTCGCATTTGCGGACGCCACGCGGACTTCCGTCCCCGGTGCGAGCATCCGTAGGGTGTCCCACTTCGACGCCGAAGTCTGCGCCGCAGCGGCGAGACAAAGAATCAGCAAGAGCATCGCGGTGCGACTCAACATGCCGCTAGTCTAACAGCGGTCAGTCCCGAAATCACGGCGTACTCGGAACTTGTCCGCTTCAAGCCCGGATGCCCCGCATTGTCGCTCAAAGGGAACATGCAGGAAGCACGGCTTCAGAGCGGTTTTCGGTGCGAACAGGAGAATTGCAGCAATTCCCGGCTTGCCGTACACTAGCGACGACGGGTTAACCTTAAAGAGGGAGCCGCAGCCATGACCTTGACCCTCAAACTGTCCGATGAGCAGGCGACCGCGCTAAAGGCGAAGGCCGAGGCGGAAGGGCTTTCCTCCGTGGAAGAGTGGATTGAGAAGCAGGCTGATCCAATGGCGCCAAATCCGCCCGTTGAAAGACCCCTGCAAACAGCGGCGCAGATTATCCTCGACAGCATGCGCGACGTACCGCCTGAGATCATGGCGACCCTACCGACGGACGGGGCCAGCCAACACGACCATTACATTTACGGCTGGCCGAAGCGCGAGGTATGACTGCGCTTTTCGCCGATACGTTTTACTGGATTGCTCTTGCAGACACCAACGATCGCGCCCACCGGCTGGCATTGACGCTGACCACCGAGCGGGCAACTTCGCAAATTGTGACGACCGACGAGGTGTTGACGGAACCGGTCAGGACCGTTATGCGCTCTCGGACAAGATGAGCCTGGCCTGGTCGTCATTCGCGCGCACGGAAAGTCCCAACGCCAAGGCCTGCCGAAGTGGACGCCATTCACGGCCGACCAGCGCGCCACGATGGTTTTCAACAACGAGTGCAAGCTCGTAAACGACCCCCACAAAGAGGAGCGGCTGGCGATAGCCGCGCTGCCACCAGCCGGCTCCGGCCGCGGCCGATCTCGCGGTGCATTCCCGGCAAAAACGTTCGCCGAAGTGTTTCTGTACCCTATTCACCAAGGGCAGACCCTCCGGCACTCAGCCTGGGCTCCCTAGCCTTCGGTTTCCTTGAGCGCCGCGTCAGACCGTGCTTGCAAGGCCATACCGACCAATGTTGCGATCAGGATCGCGGGATACAGCTGCCCGATCAGCGATTCTGCCGTTGCCAGTGACCGCGCAACTCGGTGGACCGGATACGCGTCGCCGTAGGATACGGTTGTAAGAGTCTCAAAGCTGAAATAGATCAATCGGGAGGGTTCACCTGTGGAAACTCCGGCAGCCAGCGGCGTTTGGAAGTGGATAGCGCCCGGAATCATTTCCAGGAGCAGCTTGTAACCGAACGCCCACGTCACGCCGATCAGCAAATAGGCAGCGACGCCGCCCATGACCCGGTGCACGGAAACGGGGCCAGGAAGAAGAAAGGTCTGCTTCAGCGTCATGACCACGAGAATGGCCATGCAAAACACCTTGATGGCCGTGTCCCAGCCCCTGGGGCTGAATGAGGCGTTGAATTCGACGATCAGGTCCGCCGTGAATTCCAGAATCGTCAGGGCGATGATGAGAGATATCAGCATCCGCTTGTAAACCGTCGCGATAGCGCCCGACAGGAGCATGAGCGCGAAAGTGAGGTCTATTGCAATTCGTCCGGGGCGCGACTCGCCGACCATCGGAACGACAATAGTCATGAGCACCAGGAAGGCGAGGAAGAAGCTTAGATGTCGATCCTGGCGCCAGAAGCCGGGCAAACCCGTATCAGCCACGCAATTTTCTCCTTAGGCACTCGGCCTGCCGCATTTTGTCCGATTCGCGGCCTAGTCCGCCGCTCGCAACGCCGCTATGATTTTCCCGATATCTTTGTTCTGCTTCTCCAGCCGTGCCATGATGCCGCTCAAAATCGAACCATGTCACCTCGCTGCCGACTGACTACCACCACTCTCTCACGATGCAGAACCAGTGGCCTCGCCGAGCCGATCAGGTTTGTAGACCTCTTTGCGGTGGGCGATGCGGGTGACATCCACGGTTTTCGTGGTGTCTTCGATGGTATAAATGACCCGGTAGTCGCCGATGCGGATGCGCCATTCATTCACGCCGCCCCTGAGCTTTTTGCATCCGCTCGGCCGGGGACTGTCCGCCAGCTTTTCGATGCGGCCCGCGATACGCTCCACGGCTGAACCGGGGAGCTTGGAAAGTTCCTTTTCCGCGCTTTCGGTGAGAGCGAGCTTGTAGTTAGCCACGCAGCTTGCCGCTTTTAATCAGGTCGGCCTTCACCTTTTCAAAAGGAATTCGCTTCTCCTGCCGCCGCGACTGGGACACCAGCACATCTTCGATATCCTCCCAAAGCTCCTTATGCTTCTTGAGGTCGATGACCGCTGCCGTCCGTTTGCCTTTGTCGTCGGTCAGGAATTGAATGCCGTTCATGGTTTGGACTCCCTCGTCTGCTTCTCCTTCACCCTACCGGCTCGTGCGTTTTCATTCAACCAAAATAACGCAACATAATGTCCTGTTCGCGCCGGACAGTATGCCTGTACCAACCGTGCCGGCCTCGTGGCGCGTAAAATGGGAACACCATGCGTTATCTGGTGCGCGCCCGCGTCAAGCCAGGCGGCGAACCGTCTCTTCTCCAGGCGATTGAACTGGGAACTCTGGGCAAAGGCTCCGTGGCCGGAGGCGAGTACCTGCGAAACATGCAGGAAGCCCGGCTTTGCGAGGACGGCACGGCCCGCTGGGTTGAGGTCTGCTATTGCCCGACTCCGCTGCAGGAAGAGCGGCCCTACTGGGAGCCGTACTTCGAGCTGGGCAAGGTGCAGGACGCGCATGATCGCAGGCAGTGCCGGGACCAGAACGGATCGGAGCCGTGGGCCTGCGAGACCTGCGACTGCACTGAGCGTCTGGAGCGAAAACTGGCGACTCTCGGCGATTCGTTCTTGAAGATACTCCGAGACGGCTCGCCATCTTCCTGAACACCACGCGGGAACACCGTGCGGGCAAACGTTCCTCAATCCTGGCCGGCGTGAGCCTTTGCCGTACGAGCCCGCAAATCCCGCAAGACCGATAATTCAGCCTCGCTGGGGGCAGGCGTAGTAGCCACCGAATCCGCCACCTTCAACGCCCATCCGGTCGCCGCCACAACGCTCTCCAACGAAATCCCGGGATGCACGCTCGTCAGGGTCAGCTCCTTCGTCACCGGATCGGGCATTAAAATCCCCAAATCGGTGATGACCGCCGTCGGACCTTTACCCGGCAACCGCATCCGCTCGCGGCTCTCCCCGCCTTCCATATGGCCGCCCGAAGTCTGAAAATCCAGCTTCTCGACAAACGCCCGCATCGTCTGTCGCAGAGTAATCAAAACCTCCCCGCAATTCGCCGCAATGGCCGGAGCCCCGCCTGCTCCGGGCAGTCTCGTTTTCGGATTATCGTAATCTCCGATCACCGTCGAATTGATATTCGCGAACCGGTCAATCTGCGCCGCGCCCAGAAACCCCAGATCGATCCGCCCGCCCTGCAGCCAGTAAGTGAAAATTTCGATAATCGACACCACCGTATCCGCCGTCTCCGAAAGCTCCCCATCGCCGATCGAAAGCGGCAGCACATTCGGCTTCGTCCCGATACAGCCCGATTCGTAAATCAGCACCGTGTCGGGCGCGTGCGTAAGCCGGGCGAGGTTCGCCGCCGCACTGGGCAAACCGATCCCTACGAAGCACGAGGCGCCATTCCGCATCATGCGCGCCGCCGCGACCGTCATCATTTCATCCGCGGTGTAAGTCGCGGTGTAAGCCAACGCGTCGTCAGACATTTACAGCAGCACCGTCCAGGCTTTGCTTGAAATCCGCGAAATCCTTCGTATTCATAATGTGCCGGTCGATCCAAGCCAGAAAACTCTCGCGCTCTTTCGCGATCCCGTCCCACTGTTTGTAGAACGCATTGTTCCGCGCATAATAACCCTGCGCGTAGGAAGGAAACGCCCCGCCCGGCACCTCGCACACCGCGCCTACCACCCACGAGGGCAGGATCACCGAATTCGGCGGCGCGTTCAAATCATCCACAATCTCTTCGACCGTCACAATCGAGCGCCGCGCTGCCATCACGGCTTCCTTCTGCGCCCCCACCACGCCCCACATCATCACGTTTCCCCTGCGATCCGCCTTCTGCGCGTGGATCACCGTGACATCGGGCCGATGCGCCGGCACCGCCGCCAGTTTCTCGCCCGTGAACGGGCAATCGATGAACCGGACGTTCGGATTATGCTTCGGCAGATCCGTCCCGATATAGCCGCGCAGTACGCCAAACGGAAGGTGCGAAGCCCCGGCCGCGTAAGCGGCCGCCATCCCGGCATGCTCATGCTCTTCCACGGCCAGCGGATTCGGCCACTGCTTCTCGATCGCATCCCGGAACCGGTGCAGCGATCCGACGCCTGGATTTCCACCCCACGAAAACACGATTTTCGACACGCATCCCGCGCCGATCAGCTGATCGTAAATCACATCGGGAGTCATGCGGATCGCCGTCAGATTACGGCGTTTCTGCCGGATGATTTCATGCCCCGCCGCGAACGGGATCAGGTGCGTAAACCCTTCCAGCGCCACCACGTCGCCGTCGCGCACAAATTCCGCGACGGCTTCCTTCAACTGCAGAATCGCCGCCAATTATGGGTACCTCGGAAATGCTCATTTTACCAGCCCCTGAAATATGTATGCTGGTAAGTCATGTTCTCGAAGATTCTCAAGACCGGACCCAATTGCGTGCTCACCATCACGCGCCTAGTCGTGGGCATTCTGTTCTTCTACCACGGCGCGCAGAAGATGCTCGGATGGTGGGGCGGCCCCGGATTCACCAACATGATGCACGGCTTCGAAGCCGGCGGAATTCCCCCCGTCCTCGCATTCCTCGCCATTGCCGCGGAGTTCTTCGGCGGGATCGGGCTGATTCTCGGACTCCTCGCCCGCATCGCCGCGTTTGGCATCACCGTCAACATGATCGTCGCGATCGCGGCAGTGAACTGGGCCAACGGCCTCTCGATGAACTGGAACGGTCAGCAGAAAGGCGAAGGGATCGAGTTCCATCTTCTGGTCCTCGCCATCACCATTTCCGTCATGATTTTCGGGGCTGGATCCCTGTCCATCGACCGCGCGATATCGAAGGGCGACCGCTGAGGTCGCCGCGCCTACCGTGACTGTTCAGCGCAAGGTACACGCGACTTCAGCCGCGTCCTGGAGTTTCTACTTGTCGGACGATTCGGGGACGACAGGATGGTGGGACAGGCTTCAGCCTGTCGTTCCGGATTTGCAGGACCTACCGCCCGAAATAATCGGCGTTCTTCTTCGTGAAATCGTTCCACTTCTCCGGCAGATCGTCGAGCGCGAAGATCGCCGAAACAGGGCAAACCGGAACGCAGGCGCCGCAATCGATACATTCCACGGGATCGATATAGAGCATCTCGACGTCGGGGAAACGGGGATCTTCCTTCTTCGGATGGATGCAATCGACCGGGCAGGCGTCGACGCAAGCCGTGTCCTTTGTGCCAATGCAGGGTTCTGCAATTACGTATGCCATATGTCTGGAATCGTTCAAACGTATCACACGCGCAGTTGCGCATTCCGAGGGTCCCCCAGGCAAGATAGGTAACGATGCCTGTCGCGAAAGTTCGCAAAGCCGTTTTCCCCGCCGCCGGTCTGGGGACCCGCTTCCTGCCTGCCACCAAGGCCCAGCCCAAGGAGATGCTGCCGCTCGTCGACAAGCCCATCATTCAGTACGGCGTCGAAGAAGCGGTTCACTCCGGAATCCGCAACATCATCATGGTCACCGGACGCGGCAAGTCCGCCATCGAAGACCATTTCGACCACAGTTTCGAGCTGGAGCATCTGCTCGAAGCCGCGCACAAGAAAGATCTGCTCAAGATCGTGCGCCAGGTTTCCGACCTGATCGACATTTCCTACATCCGCCAGAAGGAAGCCCTCGGCCTCGGCCATGCCGTCCTGCGCGCGCAGGATCTGGTGGGGCCGGAGCCTTTCGCCGTCGTTCTTGCGGACGACGTGATCGACGCCGAAACGCCCTGCATCCGGCAATTGCTGGACATCTATGAGTTCTTCTCAGCCCCCGTCCTCGCCGTGATGGAGGTGCCGAAGGAAGCGATCTCGTCTTATGGCTGCATCGACGCCGAGCCCGTTTCGCACAACGGAAGCAAGGACAAGGTATTCCGCATTCGCGATCTGGTCGAGAAACCGAAGGCAAGCGAGGCGCCGTCGAATCTCGCGATCATCGGCCGCTACATCCTGACTCCCGATATTTTCGAATCGATCGCACATGTCGAGCCGGGTTCGGGCGGCGAAATCCAGCTGACCGATTCGCTTCGCCTGCTGCTCCGCAGCCGCCCGATTTACGCTTTCAAGTTTGAAGGCAAGCGCTACGACGCCGGCGATAAACTCGGCTTCCTCAAAGCCACGGTCGAGTTCGCACTGCAGCGCCACGATCTGGGCGCCGCCTTCCGCCAATACCTGAAAGACTCTGAAACTATAGAGACGCTGAAACTATAATGAAGACGCGGCCTCCCGTCGCGATTATGCGATTCAGCGCTCTTCTCCTCGCGATCTGTCTTTACCCGGGACTTGCTCAACAGCAAAAGGTCACGATTACCGAATACGTTCAGCTTGCCACCCGCGCCGGCGACTTCGCGCGCCGCCGATAAAGCCCTGAATCAATATCGCGACCGCGCTGCGGAATCACCCCCGAGTACCTCGACGCACTTTCCCGGATCGGGCGCGCCCGCCTCGCCGAGCCACAATCTCGACGGCGGCCGAAAAGAATGCGGACGGAAGTCCGCGGCCTCTGCCTCGCGCAACTGGCCCACCGCAAGCTCGACGGCGATCCCCACCTGCCGCTCGCCCTCGGTGCCGCCATCGAAGTGCATGCCCAGGTTCTCGCCGAACAGAATCGCCGCGATGAGGCCGTGGTTTTTCTGCACGACGAACTGGCAAAATGGCAGGCCACTTCGATCCGTGACCGCGTCCAGAAGAACATCAATCTGCTGACGCTCGAAGGCAAGCCCGTGCCGGTTCTCGACGTATCGCAGGGCATCGGCCCGCGCAAGCCTTTGCCGCTTGTCGGCGCACCGCGGCCATCCCGTGCTGTTATTTCTCTGGGCCCACTGGTGCCCGGACTGCAAGGATGAAGTCGAAATCGTGCGCCAGCCTGATGCGGCCTACGGCCCGCGCGGACTCGTGGTCGTCGCCCCCACGCAGCACTACGGCTACGTGGCGCAGGGAGAACCGCGCGCCGCCGGCCGTTGAAACGAAGTACATTGGCGACGTTTTCGCGAAATATTACGCGGGACTCGGGATCTGTCGAAATCCCGTTAAGCGAGGCGAATTTCGCCCGCTTCGGCGTCAGCACCACGCCGACGATGGTGCTGGTGGACGGGCAGGGAATCGTGCGTTTGTACAATCCCGGCGCCGCCAGCTATCAACTGCTCGCGGCGAAAATCGAGCCGCTGCTGCCGCCGGTCACAAAAGTGTAAGAACAATTTAATCAACCCGGATTTTCAATAGCTTGCGGCCGGTTTCCCGACTCCCTGCATCCCGCTTCGAACATCCGCCTGCTACCGTGCAATCGAGAACCGGAACGTACTCATGATGTTTCCGGGCGCTGACTGCTAAGTTCTCGAGACTCTGGCAACGCAGTTTCTAAACAATGAGCGGCAGGCGCTCCCGTTATTGGTGCGGCCTCGGTATCTTCCGAGAGACCAAAAAGGCCGCGGTCCGACGGTTTACCGGGCAGTGGGGCGCTCCAACTATTTCTTACGAACGAAAGCGAACGAATGACAAAGTCGAGGGTTAATTGATCGTCAAAGCATTGAAGAACAGTTTGAACGTAAGGTAGCTCTGCGCCCGATACTGCGGCCGCATTCCGAACAGCACCACATTTCCGTTCCCGTACTTGACGTGCAGCAGCGCCGTCGCTCCCGCAATGTGTTTTTCGCCCAGCAGCCAGCCCGACGCCAGGATTCCGCCCTCCGGATACCGCGCCACCGCTCCCTCTTCCGTATCCCACGCCGGGCTCGATTCCGACCAGATCGTGATCTCTTCCGGCAATCCCCGCGTCAGCGGGTCCCGCAGATCGAGTCTCGCATTCAGCAGCGATCCCGGCGAATAGAACTCCTGCGGCGGGAAGGCCCGCAACCACGTTCTTCGCCTTGATCCCAAGCTTCTCGATCCCGTATTCCGCGGCGCGATTCAGGAAGATCAGCGTGCCGCCCGCCCGCGCGAATTCCCGCAGCGCCTGCGCGCCTTTCGCGCCCAGCCCGCCGGTGAACTCCTGCGGCATCGTGCCGGCCGCATGGCCGTTCTCGATGGCGGCCGGCGCTTCGTCGGCGATCACGATGGAATCGAACCGCGCTTCGCAGATTTCCGCCCGCCTGCACATCGGCGTTCCGCACGCTCGAATACGCGAAGCCAAACTGTTCGAGCAGCCACCGCGTCCAGCCCTCGTCGATATCGGCCATGAAGCTCTTGTACAAACCGATGCGCGGACGCTTCACTTCATGCCAGTCCGCGCCTGGTGCTTGCGAAAACGCAAAATCCCCTGCCTGCGTTGCGCCAGACCGATCCGCCCGCGTGCCCAGACTGCATTCGCCGCCTTCCACCCGTCGGTATCGGAAGCCTTATAAGAAGCCCGCGCGGAGCGGGGTCTGCCAGCGCCGCCTTCTTCAGAACCCCGCCGGGATTCCGCTCCACAAACTTCACATCCACCCCGAACAGCAGCGGCAGCGTGTGCGCCGTCACGTCGTAAGGGCGCTGCGGCGGGCCATCGGGATAGAGCCGCAGATCGGGATAATGCTGGCGCTCGAGCAGCGCCTTCGCATATCCGGAATAGGGCTGCTGCATCGGAATCACATAATCGCCCGCGCCGTTCTGCATGATTTCGACCGCCCCGAACGCCAGCGTCTGCAAGCATCCGCCGCGTGGCGCCAGGATCGCGCTGACTCTTCGGAATCACCACGCCCCACGGGCGTCATGTGCGCTCGACCTGATGCTGCCCGACGCGGTAGAAATTCCGCAGCATTTCTTCCCGATGCAGCGCCGCGTTATAGAGCAGCGATTCAAACGCCAGTTCCTGGTAATCGATGATGTCGCGCAGCTTCCACACTCCGCCCAGCCACGGCTCCGGATAGTTCCAGCTCTTTTCCCGCGGCCTGTAGCCCAGCGCGTTTTCGTCGATCTCGGTCGGCGTCACGGTGATCGGCGTCGCGAGCCTCGCACTGGCGGATTCCGTCAGGATCCGCAGCCCTCCGTGAAACGCCTGGTAATGCCGCGACGGGCTCCAGAAATCATAAGCCGCATGGATCACGACGCCCGGTTTTCCCGCCGCCGTCAGGTCGGACGCCATCGCAGTCCCGAGCGCATTCATCTCCTGGGAAATGATCGGGTCGATATTCGGCTCGGTCGGATCCAGCCACGGAGGAATGAACATGCGCGAAGCATAGGCGCCCTGCTGGTGCACGTCGTAAACAATCTCCGGGTGCCAGACATTGTGCAGTTGCGAAATCGTGGCGCGGGTTTCCGGCTGCGAAAAGATGTACCAGTCGCGATTGTTATCGTGGCCGACATACTTCTGATAGAGCTCCGGCGGGCTCGGTTCCTTCGAACTGCGTGCCCAGGGTCGAGCGATACCAGCGCGTAACGATATCGACGCCCGTCCGGGTTGAGCGAAGGCACCAGAAGCAGGATCGTGTTGCCGAGAATGCTCTGGAAATGCGGATTGTTTTCGGTGATCAGGCGATAGGCGAACTCGACCGCGCTGTGCGTCGAAGCGACTTCGTCGGCATGAATCGAGCAGGTCAGCAGGACGATATTCTTTCCCTCTTTGAACATCGGCTCAGCCTGCGCGGGAGAGGTGATGCGCGGATCGGCCAGGCGGCGCTGGATCTCGCGATACCGATCAAGATTGCGAAGGGTTTCAGGCGTTGCGATGGTGGCAACAATCAGCGGCCGGTTTTCCGCCGACCGTCCGTATTCCGTAACCTGAATTTTGTCGCTGGAAGCTGCCAGCGCGTTGAAGTAAGAGACGACTTTGTCCCAGTCGAGCAGTTGCCGGTCCGCGCCGATCCGATGTCCGAACCAGGCTTCCGGCGTGGGTGGCGGTTCCGCGCGCGGCAAAGGCCTGCGCCGCGAGCACGGCATGAAACAAGCCAGCAGCTTGGCAGCCAAAGCGGCCGCACGCCTTTTCATGCCTTGAATTATAGGATGCGATTCAGGCGGCGGCCGGTCTCTTCGCTGCGGTAAAGCCGATTCCATCAGCCAGTTAATCTGGCGGTTTTCAAACGGGGCCGAACAATAATCCGTTGCTCCCGCTTCCAGCGCGTCCAGCCATTCCCTCGTTTCCGGAACGCGCGTTACCACCACAAACGGCAACGCGGGCCGCGACTCCCGCACCTTCCGCAGCAGCGACAGGTAGTGGATGCGGATCGCCACCGGCGAACACAATATCGGCATCCAGGAGATCCAGTGCGACCGCGTCTTTTGGCTTTTGCTCGAGCTGATGCCGTTCCACGGCAAGTGCTCTGGCGATCTGAACGGCTGCTGCCTGCTCGACACCGACGAATACTACTCTAGCCATGCGGGTCTTGTCTCCTTCTTGTAAAATCTGTGCTCTTCTCAGGCTGGGAGGTTAAAGAGGTCGTCTGGCCAGGACAAACCCAAGACACAACTTCAATGTCGCACTTTCGGAAGATTTAATCCAGTTAATGTCTGATAAAGATTTGTGAATGACTGCATACCTCTGCAGGTGAATCCTATTTAATTGGTCGTTCAGGTGGGGTTAACAATCGCCACACGTATATCAGTACAGAGGCTGACAAGAAAAGACGCCTCGAAAGAAAAGGAACCCAAAACATGAAAACACTCACTTCAGTAGTTATCGGTTTGTCCCTGACACTTGCATCCGCGTTCGCCGCTCAGGCGCCCGCCACCACTCCCGCTCCCGCCGCCAGCCCGGCCGCCAGCACCACCCCCGTGGCGAAAAAGCACGTGAAAAAGAACAAGAAAGCGGCGAAGAGTGCGACGGCGGCCACGCCGGCGACTCCCGCAGCCGCGCCCGCAAAGTAACATGAATTCCAAGGCTTTCCTGTCCCGGCGAGAGGCTATCTGAACAGGTTGGCCTCTCGCTTTTTTGCGTTCCGCTATGATGAAAGAGTCATGGCTGAATCACGAAATCGCGACTCTCGGCGGAGGGTGTTTCTGGTGCCTTGAAGCTGTCTATCTCGAAGCGGCCGGTGTGATTTCGGTGGTCTCCGGATATATGGGCGGCGCCAAGCCGAATCCGACTTATAAGGAAGTCTGCTCCGGCAGTTCCGGCCATGTCGAGGTAGTCCAGGTAACCTTCGATCCCGCCATCCTGACCTACCGCGACATCCTCGAAATCTTCTTCGCCATCCACGATCCCACAACTCTCAACCGTCAGGGGAACGATAGCGGAACCCAATATCGATCGGTGATTTTCTATCACTCACCCGAGCAACAGGCGATTGCCAATGAACTCATCGCGGAGTTGACTGCGGAAAAAGCCTTTTCCAGTCCGATCGTCACCGCAGTCGAACCAGCCCCGGACTTTTATCCCGCCGAGGATTACCACCAGCAATACTTCGAGAACAACCCGAATCAGCCCTATTGCGCCTTTGTCGTATCTCCAAAGGTGCAGAAGTTCCGCAGCAAGTTCGCCGACCGTCTGAAAACCGCTGCCCGCGCGTAAGTTCTTTATTCTGGCTGTTGCTGCGTCATGCAATGCAGCGTGCCCAGGCCCCAGACCAGTTCCACGCAGTTGATTCCGATGACTTGCCGGTCCGGAAAGCACTCGGCCAGCACGTTCAGCGCGATCCGGTCATTCGGATCGTTGAACGTGGGAACCAGCACCATTTGATTGGCGATATAGAAATTTGCGTAGCTTGCCGGAAGCCGCTGCCCTTCGAAATAGAGCGGCGCGGGCATCGGCAGTTTGCGCGCGCGCACGGGATAATTGCTTCAGGATCTCCCAGTTCTCGCGCAAGGGCTCGTAGTTCGCGTCGTGCCGATCTTCCTCGGACACGATCACGACGGTTTCGGATCGGTGAAGCGCGCCAGATCGTCGATGTGGCCGTGCGTATCGTCGCCGGCGATTCCATTGCGCAGCCAGAGCACGCGGTCGATGCCGAGATACTCGCCGAGTGCCGATTCGATCTCCTCGCGCGACAAGTTCAGGATTGCGCGCCTGAATCGGGCTCAGCAGGCATTCCTCGGTGGTCAGCAGCAGTCCCGCGCCGTTCACATCGACGCTGCCGCCTTCGAGCACCATGTCCGGACGCCAGGCTTCCACGCCCGCCAGATCCGGGAATTGCGTTCCCCGCGGCTTCGTCGCGCAGATGGTTTTCGTATTTCGCCCAGCCATTGAAGCGCCATTTCACCGCCGCGACTTTTCCCGCGGCAGTCCTTCACGAACAGCGGCGCGAAGTCGCGCGCCCACACGCGATCGGTCGGCATCGGAATAGAACTCGATCGCTTCCCACTGCACGCCGCGATTTATCGAGCACCTTGCGCGCGTTGTACTCGACGTCGTCATTCTGCAGCAGGATGCGCACGCGCTCCACCTGCGAAAGCTTGCGCACGATCTCGCCGTAGACCCACGGAATCGGCTCGAAGCGCCCGGGCCAGTCGTCTGCGTTGTGAGGCCAGGCGATCCAGGTGGCTTCGTGCGGCTCCCACTCCGCCGGCATGCGAAAACCGAGTTCTCGTGTCGTCCGGCGGATCGGTCACGCAGAAACCGGCTCGTGATGTCGCCGTAGGCGTCGATGCGGCGGTCGCGCAGGAACGGCCAGTTGCGCCGCACTTCTTCCATCTGCTTCGTGTCGCATTCGACGATCAGAATCTCTTCCTTGTCGTGCGAAGCTTCGGCGAGCACGCGGCCGAACGGATCGCTGACGAACGAAGCGCCCCAGAATTCGAGGCCCTTATCCGGCGGACCTTCGAAGCCGACGCGATTCACCGCCGCGACATAGATGCCGTTTGCGATCGCGTGCGCGCGCTGCGCCGTGCGCCAGGCATCGTGCTGCGCCGCGCCGTACTGCGCCTTTTCCGCCGGATGCCAGCCGATGGCCGTCGGATAGAAAAGGATGTTCGCGCCGGTGAGCGACGCGAGGCGCGCCGCTTCGGGATACCACTGGTCCCAGCAGACCAGCGTCGCGATGCGCCCGAACTTCGTATCGAAAGCGCGGAAGCCGAGATCGCCGGGAGTGAAATAGAACTTCTCGAAGAAGAGCGGATCGTCCGGGATGTGCATCTTGCGGTAGAGCCCGAGCAGCTTGCCATCGGCGTCGATGATCGCGGCGGTGTTGTGATAAAGGCCGGTCGCGCGCTTCTCGAACAGCGACGCGATGATCACCACGTCCAGTTCGGCCGCGAGCGGGCACAGCAGATCGGTCGAAGGGCCGGGAATCGTTTCGGCCAGATCGAACAGCCGGGCGTCTTCCTCGCGGCAGAAATACTGCGAGCGGAACAATTCCTGCAGGCAGACGATCTGCGCGCCCATGCCGCGCGGCTTCGCGAATCTTCGTCGACGGCGCGATCGAGATTGGCCTGCGGATCGAGCCCGCAGGACATCTGGATCAGTCCGATTCGGAACTTTTCCGGAGTCACTAGCGACGATTATTCTAGCGACGCCTCACGTATCTTAGAATCGAATCCTGCGCCGATTTGATTCTTTTCGATATCGACGGAACGCTGGTGCGCCGCGCCGGCCCGCACCACCGGCAGGCGCTGGTGGACGCCGTCCGTCAGGTCACCGGCCTCGAAACCACCACCGAAGGTATTCCCGTGCACGGCATGCTCGATCCGGATATCCTCACTGCGATGCTGCGCGGCGGCGGATCTCGATGACGCGCGAATCCACGCGGCAATGCAGCCCATCATCGAGGCGGCGCAGGATCTCTATCAGGACAGCGTTCCGGATCTGCGGGACAAGACCTGTCCGGGCGTCGCGGCCGTTGCTCGATTATCTGCGGGAGCGCGGAACCGTGCTGGCGCTGGTCACCGGCAATCTGACGCGCATCGGCTGGCGCAAACTGGAACGCGCCGGGCTGCGCGATTACTTCCGGTTCGGCGCGTTCGGCGAGATGGCGCCCACGCGCGGCGGGCTGGCGCGGCTGGCGATCGAGCAGGCGCGCCGCACCGGTCTGATGGACGAAGATTCGCGCGATCTCGCTCATCGGCGACGCCGTGCAGGACGTCGCCGCCGCGCGCGAAAACGGCATTCGCGCCATCGCGGTCCGCACCGGCATCACGCCGCCCGGACGAACTTGAGGCCAGCGCGCCCGATCTGCTGCTCGACGATCTTACGCGCCTGACTCCATCCATCGTCTAAAATAGTGAATTGTCCCACAGTTCCGCTTCCCGGCCGATCAGTTGGCCACTTGCTGTACACCGCTCTGGCGTTGACCACGCTGGCGACTCTGCTGCTGGAACTTTCGCTGACGCGCATTTTCTCGGTGGTTTTCTACTATCATTTCGCGTTTCTGGCCATCTCGATCGCGCTCTTCGGACTGGGCGTCGGCGGCGTGCTTTCCTACGTGGTCGCCAGCTGGCCGGGCTCGTTGTTCCGCAAGCTCGGGCGCGTGAGCCTGCTCAATGCCCTGCTGGTTTTTGCTCGCCGTGCTGTTCGTGCTCACGCGGGGCGCGGATATCGGCACTTTCGATCTCGGCGTGATCTATTTCACCACCGCGCTGCCGTTTCTGGGCTCGGGAATCATTGTCTCGCTGGTGATCTCGAGCGCCATCGAACGCGTCGACCGCATCTATTTCTTCGATCTGCTCGGCGCGGCCGGCGGCTGCCTCGCGCTGGTGCTCCTGCTGAATACGTTCGGCGGGCCGAACACCGTGATGGCCGTTTCGGTGCTGTTCGCCGCCGCGGCGGCAGTCTGGTTCAGTCTCGCGGGAGTGAAATCCGGCCGCATCGTCAGCGTCTTCGTGGGCCTGCTTTTCGCGGTCATGGTGATCGGGAACATGAAGTATCACCTGCTCGAAGTCCGCTATGCCAAGGGCAGAAGCTGTCGGCGGAGCAGTTCACGAAGTGGAACAGCATGTCCCGCATCGGCATGACGGGCGACCGCGGGCAACGCGATGATCTACATCGATGCCGACGCTTCGACCGGCATTGCGAATTTCGATTTCGATCATCTCTCGCACCAGCTGACCTCGACCAGTTGCTGCATCAAGGGCCGAGCATTCCCTACAACCTGCGGCCCGGCGCGAAGACACTGGTCATCGGGCCCGGCGGCGGCTGGGATGTTTCCCGCGCGCTCGCTTCCGGCAGCCACGATGTCACGGGCGTCGAGATCAATCCCATCATCGGCACGGACATCATGCGCGAGATGCCGCAGTTGAGCCGCGGACTTTATCTGCGTCCCGACGTGCACATCAACATCGAAGACGGGCGCAGTTTCGTGCGCCGCAGCCCGGAAAAATATCAGGTGATTCAGGCGACGCTGGTGGATACCTGGGCGTCCACCGCGGCGGGCGCGTTCGCGCTTTCCGAAAACAATCTCTACACGACGGACGCGTTCCGCGACTACCTTTCGCACCTCACCGACGAGGGCTGCTGACGTTCACGCGCTGGGGATTCGATCCGCCGCGCGAGTCGCTGCGGCTGGTTTCGCTGGCGATCGCGGCGCTGGACGACCTGGGCGAGCACGATGCGGCGCGGCACGTTCTCGTCGGCCGCCTGGGCACGAAATCCGCAACTCACCGGATGGGGCGCGCAGGACACCGTTATCATTTCCCGCAAGCCGCTTTCCGATGCGGATGTGGTGCACGCGCGCGAGGCGTTTCAGGCCGCGGGCATGGAGGTGATGTACGTCCCCGGCGACGCTCCCGCAAATGCGTTCGGCCAGTTGCTGCTGGCGAAGGACCCGCTCGCATTCGAGCGCAATTATCAGTTCGACATCACGCCGGTGAGCGATAACCGGCCGTTCTTTTTCTATACCGTGCAGCCGCGCGATATCGCCGCTTATCTGCTGCAGAGCGGCGGGGCGGCGGATGCCAAGGTCAACGTGGCGGTGCCGAAGTTATTCGCCGGCGCTGATCGTCAGCGTCATTGCGGTGGCGATCATTCTGCTGCTGCCGCCGGTTCTGCTGGGAACGAGGCTGCCGCATGAGCGTTCCGTGCGGTCGTTTCTGCTCTATTTTCTCGCCATCGGCATGGGCTACATTCTGATCGAAGTCGCGCTCATCCAGAAGTTCGTCCTGTTCCTCGGGCACCCGACCTATGCGCTGACGGTGGTGATCTTCTCCATGCTGGTTTCGAGCGGCCTCGGTAGTTTTGTGAGCCGGAAAATCGTCGGCGATCGACAATCATCGCCTCGTTGCCGCCCTGGCAGTCGCGGCCGCGCTGGTGGGATTGCTCGCGGCGTCCGTGCAGCCCGTGCTGACAGCGGGCGTCGGCTTGCCCTTGGCCGTGAAGATGATGGCAACGGTGCTGATGATCGCTCCCGCGGGATTCGTCATGGGAATTCCGTTTCCCACCGGATTGCGCTTACTCGAACGGCGCCACGAGCCTTCGGTGCGCTGGGCATGGTCGTTGAACGCGGCGGCCAGCGTGCTTGGCTCGGTGGGCGCGCTGGTGCTGGCGCTCTATCTCGGCCTGGTGCAGACGATGCTGATCGGCGGCGGTCTGTACTGTGTCGCGATGCTGGTGATTCTGGTGAGCCCGATGGTGCGCGAGCGCGTTACGCGGCCGGTTTCGGCTGAGGTTTCGGCGTAAGCACATTCACGCGGACCGGGCTTGCCCCGGGCGCAACAGGCATCACTTTGCAAACCACCTGAGCCGCATCCACGGGCGAAATGACGCGCGTCACGTGGCCATCCGCATCGGCGCCGGCGAAGATCAGCACCTGGGAGTTGGGCACGAGAATTTCGGTCACGCGCAGCATCTCGTCGCCCGCGCGAAAGGTGACCGCAAGTTCCTGATCGTCCTTAAGCGGCCGCTGCATGGCCTGGATCTGCCCTGATGATGATGGTGCGCCAGATCCGCCTGAACCGGGTTGTGGAGCTTCAGCGGGTTTCGCGGGTCGGAGTTGACCGCAGTCCATGACCGTCTTCTTCGTGCTCTCGATCGCCTGATTCGCCAGAACTTTGCCGATGCTACCGATTGTCATGCCTTCGATTCTATCATCTCCCACGTAAAATAGGCCTGTGATCGATACCCTCTTATCCCGCGCGTCCGTGAAGCTTCTCGGCGAACCAGGCCCTTCCGATGCGGAACTGCGGCTGATCTTCGAAGCGGCGGTGCGCGCTCCGGACCACGGCAAGCTGCGCCCGTGGCGATTCTTTGTGATTCGCGGAGACTCGCGGCAGGAACTGAGCGAGCTGTTTGCGGCCGGAGTGAAACGGCGCGAGCCCAACGCGAGCGAAGCGCAGATCGAGAAGGAGCGCGAGAAACCGCTGCGCGCGCCGATTGACGATTGCAGTGGTGGCGCGGGTTTTGACGGGCCACAAGATCCCGCCGATCGAGCAGACGCTTTCCGCGGGCGCCGCGGCGATGAATATCCTGAACGCGGTTCATGCACTGGGGTATGCGGCGAAGTGGGTGACGGGCGCGAACTGCTACGATCCGGAATTCAGGAAAGCGTTCGGGTTGGAGGAGGACGATCAACTGGTGGCGATTCATTCACGTCGGTACATCGCAGGAAAACGCTCCGGCGACGGAGCGCCCGGACCCGGGCCGATTCGTCGTCGAGTGGAAACGGACGTAAAACTCCGCTGGACCTCAACCTGCTTGCGTACCCCGCAGAGAGGGATTATTTCATGAAACGCTCCGCATTCATTCTTGCTTTCGGATTTGCCTGCCTGCCGGTAATGTTCGCGCAGGCGACGGGCGCGACCGGGGGCACCGGCCAGACTGCGCCATCGCAGCCCGGCAACGCAACCACTAACCCCCCGAACGCGAAAAAGACAAACCCGCCGAACAATCCCGGGGTGAAGACGCCGATCACGAACCCGGCGAACGGGCCGGTTGGTACGCCCACTAACCCGACTCCTACGACCAGTCCGAAGTAGTTTCAGGCGTGATCGAGGAGCCAACCGAAACCGCGGGCGCGGGCATCGATTCCGAGTAATCTGACTCCCGCCTGCAGGGCGTGCGTGGTACCGGAAACCACCGGAATCCGGCACCGCTTCTCGAGTGGCAGAATCATTCCTGCTGCCGCGAGCGGGCCAAACGCGATCAGCAGCGTGTCCGCCTCCGGGCGGTCTTCCCGGGTCTTGACGATGAAGTCCATGGTTTCGCCCGGCGTGACAGCTTCGGTAACCGGCACGCGTTCTTCAAACCTCTCGACACTCATTCCCTTCAGGATCACAACCTCGAAACCGGAGGCATTGAGATAGCCCTGCAGGCGCAGGTTGACGTCATCGGTGTATGCGGTCGCGACGGCGATGCGACGGGCATGCAGTGCCTTCAGGCTTTGAATGATGGCGCCGCTTGCGGTAATGGCCGGCAGTCCCGTGGATCGCGTTATCTCGGCGGAAAGCTTCTGATCGAACGCTCTTCCCTGGTAGAAGCTCAGTGACGGCGCCATGAGCACCAGAGCTTTCGCGCCGTTCTTCTTCAGGTTGGCGGCTACCGGGATGATGCGGTCGATCACCTGGTCGAATTCTTCCGGTAAGGACGATCCGACACCAATGCCTTCGGCGATGAAACGAACGCGCGTTGGGTAGAGCGCGTGCGCTTCCGCCGGGACGGTCGCGGTGACACGCGGAAAAATCAGGCCGAGGCAGGGCTCGGCGCCACACACGGCTCCCGCGGCTGCCAGTTGCAGGAAAAGACGGCGCGAAAAATCAGCGTCCAAAACGATGCCAGCGGCCGTCGCCAAGGAAGCGATGCGGTCCGAAGGCTACGTATGCGCCGCCGATGTAAGGATAATATCCACCACCTACGTAAGGCCCGCCGTAGGCAATGTAAGGCGACGGGTAAGGGTAGCCGTAACCGTAAGGATAACCGTAGCCGTAATAGCCGCCGAACCCGAGTCCCAGACCGAATCCGTAGCCGTAACCACCGTAGCCATATCCGCCGCGAAATCCGTAACCGCCATAGCCGCCGCCGTATCCGCCGCGATAGCCACCGCCGAATCCGCCGCCGAAACGGGCGCCTCCGCCTCCGCCGAATCCCCGGGCGCCACCGCCACCACCGCCGCGAGCGAAGCCGACCGTCGCCAAAGCCACAAACAGGAAAACCAGAATAAGCTTGCGCATAATGCTTTCAGCTTACCTCCAAATCGGCAACAACGCGACCTCTAACGCTAAGCAGCATCCCCACGAATGCCACACCGGCAGTCGCGACCGCCCATCCAACGAGTTGCCCGCGATCGATCAGAATGCCGGCAATCACCGGCGCAACGATCTGCGAAATCGAAGTGATCGATTGGGTCAGGCCCAGCACGACGCCCTGCTCGCGCTTGCCCGCCTGCTGCGTAATCAGCGATGTGACGGCGGGACGAAGCACTCCGCTACCGGAATTCACCGTGCTCGCGAACAACAGCTGCCCGACGGTGTGGGTCCACGCGAGTAATCCGTAGCCGATGGCGCTGATGCCGAAGCCGGTCCAGACCAGCGTGCGTTCACCGAGCCATTTCACCAGCCTGCCGATCAAACCGCCCTGCAGGATCAGTCCGAGAAATCCGACATACGCGAAGACATAACCGACTTCCTTCGCTCCGAACGGGTGACCCGTGCCACGTGTAGCGCCGCTGCGCATAGAGCGCGAATCCGGAGATGAAAAGGGCGAACGAGAACGCGAAGAAGAAGAATTGCCAGAGCAGCGCGCCCAGGCTTCGGGCCGCGCGAAATATTCCGCATAGCCTTTCCAGTCGAGCACACTGAGCCGCCTGCCGCCGGAGCCGCCCGCGGCATCATCCGGGTGCGGTTCCACCTTCGGCAGCAGCGTCGCGGTGCAGACAATGCTCGATGCGGAAAGGAATGCCGCGGCGAAGATGGGATACGCCAGGCCGAACTGCGAGAGGAAACCCGAGATGCCCGGGCCGATCAGGAAGCCGATGCCGAACGCAATGCCGATCACGCCGAATGATTTCGCGCGGTTCTCGGGCTCGGTAACGTCGGCGATGTAGGCCTGCGCCAGCGACAGATTGCCCGCCGTCAATCCATCGATGATGCGCGACAGGAACACCAGCCAGAGCGAATCCGCAAACGCCAGAATCAGGAATCCGATCAGCGTCCCGATCTGGCTGACGATCAGCAGCGGCTTGCGTCCCATGTGGTCGGACATGCGGCCGAGAATGGGTCCCGCGATGAGCTGGCAGAGACGCATAGGACGAGATCAGCAGCCCGACCACGGTCGGCCGACGCGCCCAGGCTGTTCCGCATAAAACGGAAGCAGAGGAAGAATGATCGTCAGGCCGAGAATGTCAACCAGAACGATGAGAAAAATGGGCAGGAGGGGGGAACGCTTCACGTTATGCGGTCGCGGTCTTCTGCGCTGTTCTCACGCCTTGCCATTCCTTCCAATCGCTCTTCGTCGCCGACACCATGTTAGCGGCTGCCTTATGCAGCCAGTTCGCATGGCGTTTCGCGAGGTCGGCGAGGATCTCTTTCGTGCGCGCGGAGCCCAGATGCACGTTGGCGGTTTCCCATCCCATCGCGCGCAGCAGCTTGGTTTCGTCCTTCTCGCGCGGGAACTGGGCGAGATCGATCTTGGAGCAATCGGGCGCCAGGCGGCGGACGATCCAGCGTCCCTGCAGGCGGACGAAAGGATCGTGCGCGCGGACCGCGATGTCGAGAGCTTTCTGGTAGCGGATCGGCTGCCGATTCATCGCCCCGCGCCCAGTCCCACGCGGAGGTCGCCAGAGCCTTGGCTTCGCGGCAGATCGGTCCGCCTTCATATTCGGCGAGCGCGACGAAGCGCTGCCGGCCAGACTTCCCATGCCTGCGACGCGATGCGCAATCTTATACGCGCTTCCTTGCGGACATCCGCGCGGCATCATCTTCGCGAGCCCCGCCGCGCGTTGCCGGGCATGCGGCCTTTGTGTGCGGGCAGGGATTCCAGTTTCTGCCAGAAACCGACGGGATCGCGGAGGCTGGGCTTCACCATTTCAAGCAGCCACGCATGTTTGACGCCGAGCACCCAGGGAAGCCCGCCGGCTTCGAGGCAGGCTTTGTATCCGGCGAGGATTGCAGCGCAGGCGTCGCGGTGGAGGATATGCAACTGCTCGGTGTCGATCGCGATATGCGCACTGGCGGCCAGCCGGACCAGGTCGATCGTGTAAGGCATGCGGCTGACTTCGTCAAAGTCGTTGATGCCCCAGACCAGGCGGCCTTCGATGTCGCGCCACGTGCCGAAATTCTCGACATGCAGATCGCCCACGGCGAGCAGCTCGGGTGCGTCGGCGCACTCGCTGCAGACCTCCGGGAACAACTGCGCCCAGCGGTAAAAGGTCGCGCGAAAGAAAGGAAAAACCGCTTCCCGCATCGTCTGATGTTTGAGCGCGAGATCGGCTGGCACGATTTCCAGCTGCTGCGACAGCCAGGCTTCGTAGGTGGTTGTCGACCTTCGAAAGTTCACGGCTGATTGTAACGCGGCCGCTATCCCGCAGAGTCTTCGGCGTAATCATCCAGCGCAGCGTGCCGTGCGGCGCCGGGCCGAAGCTTTCCACATCGATCCGCACCATCGCCGCCTTCTTCATCTCGACGCGCAGCGCAGGAGCGGCGAGCAGATACGCGACCAGGCGGCTCAGCAGAGGCTCGTGCCCGGCGAGCAGAATGGCCGATTCCTCGCGGTAATCGCGCAGTTCGTTCCAGACGCCTTCCGGGCGATCCATGCGGAACCAGCGCTTCGGTGCTGCACCACTTCGCCTTTGTATTCGAGTTCCTCGGCGGCGACTTCCGCCGTCTGCACCGCCCGCAAATAAGGGCTGGAAATAATGAGCGAAGGCTCGAAGCCCGCCCGCCGCGCCGCCTTCACCACCTCGGCGACTTTCTTCCTGCCCTCATCCGTCAGCGCGCGATCGGCGTCCGGACTGCCCGGGCCTGCGCGATCTTCGGCGATGCCGTGGCGAAAGATATACAACTCCATTAGGCGGAAACCTTTCTCGCCGCACTCGGCGCTGTTCGACGGAGCGTGCCGTGGGATCCCGTTCACTTTCCTGATCTGCAGCGAAGCGATCCGGCGCTGCAGTTCGCGGAAGATCGCTTCCGGCGGCTTGCTGGCATCGATATCGATGAAGCCATAACGGGCGGACATGCGGTCGAGCGCCCGAATCAGGCGCGTCTGATAATTGACGAAGCTCTCGTACATGTCGTTGCCGAAGTGGTAATCCATGCCGCTTTCCCAGTAATCGAAAGCGCCGCGGCCGATGACGACGCGCGAGACCAGATCCTTCACCTTGGCGCGCAGATAATAAACCGCGTGGGGCACCAGCCCGAAACCGCAGACGCGCTCGATCCACTGCGGATCTTCGCCGCGCGCAATGGCGCGCGCCATGATCGAGAAAATATAGCGGTCGGTGAGGACGACGAAGCCCGCCCGCAGCGCGGGAATGATTTCGTTCTCCAGGCGGTCGGCGAAATCGGTGACGTAATAGAGCGTCATCGTCACCGGGCCGAGCGTGTTGCCGTCCTTCGCCTGCGCGATGCCTTTGCCCGCCAGCGCCGAGCGGGCCATGCCGGTATCGAGCACGGCGTGGCCTTCCTGCTCGAGCCAGAGCCGCAGCTGCGTGACCTGCGTGGAACGGCCCACGGCGTCCGGGCCCTTCGATCACGATGAGCTTGCCCGAGAGGTTCGCGGTGTCGACGCCGGGCAGCGGATCCGCATAGGGCTCGCAGGGGCTTGGGCAGGACCAGTCTGCTTTCGCTAGTGTTTGCCATTGATCTCTTTGCCGTTGATTTCAACGGACGGGCACCTTCAGCACGCCCGCCTTCAGGCTGCGCCCGAGTTCCTTCAGCACGATCGCCTCGCATCTGCCGCTGCTGATCTTCGATGGACTGCGTGGCGTCGATCACATGAAATCCCATCTCTTCCGACATGGCTTCGTACTCGGCCAGAATGCGGCCCTGAAAAACCCGGAAGCTCTCTTCCACATCGCGGCTGATTTTCAGATCCATGCCGGCTTCGTAGTATTTCAGAGCGTCGCGGCCGCCGAGAATGCGGCTGAGCGCCACGTCGAGCGGCGTCTTGAAGTAGAAGGCGAGATTGGGCCGGATGGCGAAGCTGTAGAGATTGCGCACCCATTGCGGATCCACCCCGCGGGCCACGTCGCGCGCGAAGGCGGTGTAGGCGTAGCGGTCGGCGCAGACGATCGCGCCGGCGCGGACCAGCGGCAGGATGTAGCGCTCGGTGCGGTCGGCAAAATCGGTGGCATGGATCAGGCTGAAAGTGGTGGGAGTGAACATCTCCTTCTTCTTGCCGCGGCGCGTGGTTTCGTGCACCAGCGGGGAAGAATTCCACTCGCTGAAAGCGACGGCGAAGCCGCGCGAGCGGAGCCACTGGCTCAGCAGCGAAATCTGCGTGCTCTTGCCCGAGCCGTCGATTCCCTCGACGACAATGAGCTTGCCTCGATGACGGTTGGGGGTGAACAGGGAATTCATCAGCCGGAAGTGAGGTTGCCGCTATTATAGCGTTGGGATGCCGCGCTACGCCTCCATCGACATAGGCAGCAACTCGGTTCGGATGGAAGCGGCCGAGGTTGAGGACGGCGACGCCGCCGCGCATTCTGGCGTCCGAGCGGCAGGTCACGCGCCTGGGGGCCAGCGTGTTCCGCGCCGGCCGCATCAGCCAGGAATCGATGGACATGATCTGCGGCGTGCTGAACGCCATGGCCGCAGCAGTACAAGCGGCTGGACGTGAAGGCCGTGCGCGCGGTCGCCACCGCGGCGGTGCGGGATGCCAGCAATCAGCACGAGTTCATCGCGCGCGCCTCGGCCGCGCTGGGCACCGATGTCGAGATCATCTCGGGCCAGGAAGAAGCCCGCCTGATTCATCTGGGCGTCAAGAGCCGCTGGCCGCATCCGAAAGAGCGCTTCCTGATCATCGATATCGGCGGCGGCAGCGCCGAGATCATTCTGAGCGAAAACGAGCGGATCGGGCAGGCGTTTTCGAAGCCGCTCGGGCGCGCTGCGGCTGCAGGAATTGTTCCTGCAAATCGGACCCGCCGCGCCCTACCGAACTGCATCGTCTCGAGGAATATATCGAGGAGCGGATCGGCTCCGCCGTGCGCCGCATCGGCGCCGCGCGCATCGACCGGGTAGTCGGAACATCGGCCACCGCTTCCGCCGTGGTTTGCGCCGTCAATCGGATTCCCGCGCGCGCGGCGGGACGAATCCGACCGCCGGCGGGCCACCACCGCCCAGATCCGCAAACTCTATCGCGATATTTCGACCCTCGACATAGCGGCGCGCCAGAAAATCACCGGCATCGGCCCGCGCCGCGCCGAAATCATCATTCCCGGGACCGCCGTGCTGCTGCACGTCCTCGAAGCGTTCCGCATGCCCGCGCTTTTCTACTCGGCGGCGGGCGTGCGCGACGGCATCATCGCCGATCTGGCCGCGCGCGGCGTCGACCGCGGGCTGACGCCAGCTTTCCGTCGATCAGCGCAGCGTGGTGGAAAAGATGGCGGAACACTACGGCGTCGCCGCTGCGCCACGCGCGCAAAGTGGCCCGGCTGGCGAACGATCTGTTTCTGGGCTTTCAGAACGCCCACAGGCTGCCCGCGCACTACGGCCGGCTGCTCGAAGCCGCCGCCTATCTGCACGATACGGGACACTATGTCAGCGACACGCGGCACCACAAACACTCCTACTACCTGGTGGCGAACTCCGATCTGCCGGGCTTCACGCTGACCGAACGGGAACTGATCGCCAATCTCTGCCGCTATCACCGGAAAGCGCTGCCGACTCCCGAGCATGGCAATCTGCAACTTCTCGACGCCGAAGGTCAGCGGGCCGTCGCGTATCTGATCCCGCTGCTCCGGATGGCGGACAGTCTCGACCGCAGCCACGGGCAGCGGATCCGGTCGGTCGAGTGCCGACAGCGCGACAGCGATTTCCTGATCACGCTGAACGTTCCGCCGGAAACCGATATCGACCTGGAGATCTGGGCGGCGGAGCGATTGGCGGAAATCTTCCGGCAGGTCTACAACAAACCGACCACGTCGTCGATCGCAGCGGAGCGATGATCACCGCTCCCAATTTTGCCGATCTGGAATGGCTTGATCCACGGCTTCGGGGAGCGGATTCGTCAACTTATCCGGACGGCATCACGACAGCGAAGCAGATTCATTCCGGTATTGTGCACGACGCGGCCGATGAGCCGATCGGCGGAAGGCGACGCGCTGATCTCGGATCAGCCCGGCGTAATCGTGGGAGTGAAGAACCGCCGACTGCGTGCCGATCCTGCTGGCGGACCCGTTCACGCGCGCAGTTGCGGCAATTCACGCAGGCTGGCGCGGCACGGCCGCAGGATATCGCCGCAGCGGCCGTTCGTCGACTGGTCGGCGGAATGGAAGACGCGATCCGGAGAATCTGCGGGCGGCGATCGGGCCGTCGATCGGGGGTTGCTGCTATGAGGTCGGTCCCGAAGTGGCGCATCGTTTCGGAATCGGCGGACTTCCCATCCGGTACATCTCGATCTGCCGGCGATCAACGAGATGCAACTGCGGCCGCCGGCGTTTCGAACATCTGGAAATCCGGCGAGTGCACATTCTGCAGCGACCCGGACCGGTTCTTATTCGTTTCGCCGGGAGCGGGAGCACGCCGGGCGGATGGTGTCATTTATCGGGTGGCAGAAACACATCGGGCGGACCTGCGCTAGGGTCCGCCCGGAAACCAGTCAGACGTTTTGTAGAGGAAGTTACGCCGCGTTGGCGAACAGGTCGGCGCTATCCTCGACCTCGATCTCGTGCCGGTCAACCTGCTCCTGGCACTTGATGCAGAATGCCGCCCACGGCACCGCGTTCACGCGCTTCGGGGAGATGTCTTCCTCGCAGTGCAGGCACACGCCGTACGAGCCATCCGCGATGCGGGCCAGCGCGCGGCGAATCTGCCGCAGCATGTTCGAATCCCGATCCAGATTGCGAATCGCAAGTTCGCGTTCGCCCGCCAGTTGCACTTCATCGAGAGCGTCGGGCGCCTTCTCGATGACGATTTCGTCCCGGTTGCGCAGCGCGCCGGTCAGTTCCGCCTGCTTCGCTTCCAGTATGTTTTTATATTTCTCCAGTTCAGCCTTGGTCATTTCAATTCCCTCGTCTTCCAACGTCTGCGTGGCTTCTTTCGTTTTCTCTTCTGTGCTAGAGACGAAAATCTACCATCAAAGTTTCAAAAAATCTGAGTGGCGGAAGCTTAAATTTTTCTCACCTTCCATGAGAAATTCATTCTTCCGCTCCGCATGCTCCACACCTTAAGCAACTTCGGTGCCAAAGGTCTGAAGCACCTCCAGGTTCTGTATAGACTACACTCAAACGCAGTGCCTGCGTCTATTACCCCAAAGATTAATTTCGGATGAAAACCAACGATATTAGTACCGCCGAAGTGCTACTGAATCGCGATCGTCCCAAAAACCAATCCCAGTTCCCGTCCACCGGGCTCGTGAATCACCCGATCGACCGAAATCTCCACTCGACACCGCCGATCTTACCGATCAGCGACGGCGGCATATTGAATAGACGACGGAAACTGCTTTCCGGATTGCCAATCTGTGTATTTCCCAGCGGAATTCCGTCCACCGACACTGAAAGATGCAGCGACGCCGGCTTTTAGTTGCTGCTCCGGGCAATAACCTTCGAGAAGCAACTGGTCTTTCGCGGACCTCGGCCCGCCGAGCCGCACGGTAGCCCGCCGTGGCATCCAGCGAATACCGCGATCTCCGACGACGGAAACCATTCGGGACCAAGCAGGTAACCCAACAGGGGGTTGCCGACCTCGATCCGCCTGGGCTAGCTGGTCCGGAACGGAACCGGAGTCCGACCAACTGCTCCCAGACCCCCGTAATGTTCCGGAGGTGATCGCCGACATCAGAGTATACCACAACCTGTTCGTGGGTGATGGCGTTTCTCATGGCGCCGGGCTCCATCACGAGGTGGGCAAGCTTGCCGAAATCGTCTGACTGGATGGATTGTATCTCTTGCATCCTGGAGTGAGATAGGCGTCGTTCAGCCCGACCGATGTGAGCGCGGAATCGGCCAGCGAAATGTCATAAAGATCGCTTGTGATGCCATCCAGAACGATGGTTTTTCCGGGGTGTGTCGCCTCGCGCCGCCTGAACTCCGAGCACCAGCCCCCGCACTGCCTGGCTGCGGTCCAGCCACCAGCGGGAGGCGATCCGCGTAACCGGAATCATGCAGCTGCAGATAGGCCACGAGCGGTATCAGAGCGGCAGCCTGCCATACCCAGCGGCTCGCGCAGGGCCTGCGGAGACGCCCGAAGCCGCCGAGCATCGCCAGGCCGATCAGCGGAATCGTCAGGTAGTAGTCGGTGCGATGGTCCGGCAGGGGGAGCATGGGCGCGAGCGTGATCAGAAACCAGGACGCAAAAAAAAGGACCAAGTGACGGCGGCTGCGTCAGTTGTCTCACGCCAGAAAGCCGCCAGAGCGCGATGGTCACGATCCAGAAGATCGCGCGTTCGGACCAGCGCGGAATGGCCCGCGCTCTCCACGTCTCGGGGACAAGCGACCATTTCCAGTAAGCGCCAGCGTCTGGAACATCCGGCCGTCGACGTGGACCGCGTAGGGGCCGTCGCTCGGAAGCGGCGACCGCAGCGCGATGCACGAGGAAATACGCGACGGAAATGCAGAAAAGCGGCATCAGGCCGAGCAGCAGCTTCCGGCGTCTTTCGCGCCGGCGCGACGAACAGCACGTAGGCGGCGGCCAGCGCCGGATAGACGACATTGATCTCAAGCGCGCCGAATCCCAGGGTGAAAACCACCAGCTGCCACCACCAGAAGGCCGCGGCGCCGGTTTCCGCATAGCGGATGAACAGAGCCAGCGCGCTGAGCAGGAACAGGGAGCAGAGCGCTTCGTTATAGGCGGAACTCCAGGCCATCACGGTAACGAGCGCCGCGTTCGCCGTCCAAAGCATGGCCGCGAAAGCGCCGGCAGAAGCCGATCCGGTGATCCGGCGGGTAATCCAGGCGACCAGGGTGAGATTCGCCGCCATGGTGACGAACACGCAGATCCGGAACGGCAGACTGTCGAGTCCGAACAGGCTCTCGAACAGCAGGAAGAATCCGCGCTCGCTCCACGGGCGGATGGTGCCCTGCGCGGCGGGCGCGAACAGCGCGTGGATACATCGTGAAAGCTATGGACCGTCGCGGAGAAGGCCCAGCCAGGCGAAATCGTCCGGCACGAACCAGGTCTGCAGGCCGTCGGCATAGAGCCAGAAGAGAAAGACGATCGGGAGCAGCCACCAGGCGAAACGCCAGGAGAACCGCCGGAGCAATGAGCCACTACGGCCGGAATCGACCATTACTTGCTGCTGAGGCCGACGGAGGTTGCGACAACTCCCAGTTCCCGCTTGTCGATGTCCGGGCGGAATGGTCTTATCGAGCGAAAAATCGACCTTGACGGAATCTCCGGTCAGCAGCGCGGGAGGAACTTCCGCTGTGAATAGGTCGGCTCCGGCTTTGTCATACGCCGACGATTTCAATTTCGTGCCATTGACGGATGCGGTGATCGCGATGCTTTTGAGTCTCTGGATCGCGACCTCGGGAATCGAAAACGCGAAGGTCACGAGCGCCTCCCTGGCGCAGCGCCCGGCGGAGTGCGCAGCAGGACCGAGAATTTTCCCGCTGTCCAGCGCCACGAGTTGTTTTCCAGTCCGTAAAAACCGCTGAGCAGCTGAGCTCTCGCGCTGGTATCGTTCATGCGCACGCGGGACGTCAGTGCGGCACGGCGCTTCGGCTGGGCGGGGCGCGGTATCCTCTTCGTTCTGACGGTCACCCGGTTGTGTTTGCCCTTACAGGCGGCTCCGGTAACGATGAGTGCGAGCGGTCAGAATCCCGTGACGGAGTTTAGTCTCCAATTTTTTCCACCTGAACTAAACAACTATAGAACGTCGGGCCGCCGCCTTTGTCGGTGAGGCGCTGGGACGTCAGCATATTGACCGAATTGCCATCGCGGCGCGAGTTTCGGCCAGCGCGTCGAGGGAGCGGAAACAACGCCGCTGGCGATGGCCGGCGAAACCTCGGCGCGCAGGATGCATTGGCCGCGATCGTTGAAGACGCGAACGGCGTCGCCGGTCGAGATGTCGCGCGGTGCCGGCGTCGGCCGGGTGCAGCTTGAGAACGGCAGTCTGCCAGTCGGTATCGGGGCGGTTTCCGAAAGTCGAGTTCATGCTGTCGTCGTTCTTGGGCGAGATCATTTCGAGCGGAAACCGCGCTGGCGAGAGCCCGGATCGCCCAGGCGCGATTCGATGGGCGGGTCGTAGTCGAGCGTTTCGGCGTGGAACTCGCATTTGCCCGAGGGCGTGCCGAATCCGCCGTTCGCGAAAGGCAGGAACGGATCGCCGATCTTCAGACGCACGGAATGTTCGCGCGTCGAGTTGCTCGAGCGTGATGCCGTCGAGGAATGGATGCCGCGTGTCGAGCAGAGCCCGGATCATGTCGTCGTCGGTGTCGCGGAAGCAGGGTTCTTCGAAACCCATCCGCGCAAGCCAGGCGGCGGAAGATCTCCGTATTCGGCAGCGCCTCGCCGGGCGCTTCCAGCGCCGGGCGCGCCAGTTGCAGATGGTAGTGGCCGTAGGCGAGGTAGAGATCGGTGTGCTCGAGGAAGGTGGTCACCGGCAGGACGATATCGGCGAAATCGGCGGTGTCGGTCTGGAACTGTTCGAGCACAACGGTGAAAAGATCGTCGCGGCGCAGGCCGCGGCGGACGGCGTTCTGGTCGGGCGCGATGGCCGCGGGGTTCGAGTTATAGACCACGAGGGCTTTTACGGGCGGGTCGTCGACCTCGCGTCAGAATGCGGCCCAGTTCCGACATGTTCAGAATGCGGGCTTCGCGTTTCAGAGGCGACGCGAGTTGCAGATCGGGCCGTTCGAGACGCGGCGCGGTTGAGCTGGAAGGCCTGCGGAAGTGGAGAGCTGAACGCCGCCGCCGGTATCTCGCCACGCGCCGGTCAAGGCGGGCAGCAGCGCGATCGGTGCGGACCGCCATCGCCCCGCGTTCGGAACGCTGCACGCCGTAGTTCAGGCGGATCGCGGCCGGGCGCGTGGTGGCGTATTCGCGCGCCAGGCCGACGATGTCTTCGGCGGGGATGCCGGTCAGTTCGGAGGCGCGCTGCGGCGTCCACTCGGCGGACTCGGTTCTGTCAGTTCCTCGATCCCGAGCGTGTGCTGTTCCACGTAAGCGCGGTCTTCGAGACCTTCGGACGAGGATGACGTGCATCATGGCGAGCGCGAGCGCGGCGTCGGTGCCGGGGCGGATGGCGTAGTGGCGGTCGGAAAGCTTCCCGGTGCGGTTCTGGTGCGGATCGATCGTGTAGAACTTCGCGCCGTTGCGGCGGGCTTCGACGATGAACGGCCAGAGATGAACGTTCGTGCCGAGGATATTCGCGCCCCAGGCGATGATCAGTTTCGCGTGGCGGAACTGCTCCGGCTCGACGCCGTAACGAACGCCGAGGGCGTCGGTCATGCCCGCCATGCCGGCGGCGGAGCAGATGGTGCGGTCGAGCCGCGATGCGCCGAGCCGGTGGAAGAAGCGGCGATCCATGCCCGAGCCGTTGAGCAGGCCCATGGTGCCGGCGTAGCTGTAGGGCAGGATCGATTCGGGGCCGGATTCGTTCGAGATGGACGTTGAGCCGGGCGGCGATTTCGTCGAGCGCTTCATCCCAGGAGATCGGGCTGAACCGGCCTTCGCCTTTCGCGCCGGTGCGCCGCAGGGGATGAAGCAGGCGGTCGGGGGAATACTCGCGTTCGAGATAGCGCGCCACTTTGCCGCAGAGGAAACCGCGCGTGACCGGGTGCGCGGGGTTGCCGCGCAGCTTCGAGCCGCGGCCGGTTCGCATCGACGTCGATCAGGAGCGAGCAGGCGTCGGGGCAATCGAGCGCGCAGACGGAATGGCGGGTTTCTGTCACCTGACTTGAATTCTAACGCGGGCCAAAGAGCGCATTCGCGGGTCGTGTCTCAGTCGGGTGTGCGAAATGAAAGGGGGGATTCCAAAATGATCGGTACCGGGGATTTTCCGCATGGAGATGCGGCTACCAGCCGCGTTCTGTAGCTCCCGACGCGCTCGAATACGCATACGCGCTCGCATCGCGGCACAGTCCCGCTTTGACTGGATTGTTCTCGATGTAACGCATAATGCTCCGCTCTTCGGCCGAATTTCGTGCGCAACGGTCGAAATAGTCCCGGCTCCGGAATGCGCCGGTTCTGTTCAATAAACGATTCGCCTCCTTAGCGCTGGTTACTTTGATACCCGAGACAATTTTGGAAAGATCAACCAAGGGGCAGATCAGGGCATGAACGTGATTGGGCATCACTACCCAACTTCCGAGTTCGTAAAAGCCTTTCTGTTGCCCTGCATATAGGGCGCCGATCACTGAGGACCGGTGGCGCGGGCATCAAGAACCTTGTCGAAGGCGAAGAATCCGGTCCCTTCTGTAGTCCACGACTCCGCTATCCGTTGCACGGGAAGTGAGCCGGCGAGCCGCCAGGTGAGGAAGCAGGTGGGGACACCACGAACTGAGAGTGGCAGCGGGTTCGTGGAATTCTCGGGAAAAGCGAGGAACGCGGCTGATAGCCGCATCTCCACCAGCCTTGCGTACTGATACGCTCGGGCGGCCCGGGTTTTTCGGCCAATTCGCAAATGCTCCAACTTTCATGTCGCGCACCCGTCTCAGTCAAACTGATGCGTTTCCTATTAGCGGATGCGCTATACTGAGAAAGTAATCGCACTTAATCTGCTACGCCCACCGTGCATCACGGCCTCGCCGATTGGCCTTACCAACCGAAAAACCTTTGAATGAATAACTTTTCCGATTTAGTCACTTCCCCTGTCCTCCGCAAGAATATTGCAGCCCAGGGATTCGTTACGCCCACGCCGATTCAGGCGCAGGCGATTCCCCCCGCTCTCCTCGGCCAGGACGTCGTTGCCACTGCCCAAACCGGTACTGGCAAGACCCTCGCATTCGCTCTTCCGATTCTCGAATCGCTGAGCTCAAAGCCGCTGACCCCCGGCCCTCAGGCTCTCATTTTGAGCCCGACGCGCGAACTCGCGTTGCAGATTCACGAAACGTTCATGCTCCTCTCGCCCGGCACCGGAATTAAAGCCGCGGTAGTCGTGGGCGGTATGAGTGAAGCGGGCCAGCTGAAATCCATCC
Source organism: Terriglobia bacterium (assembly GCA_963764845.1). Lineage (GTDB taxonomy): Bacteria > Acidobacteriota > Terriglobia > Bryobacterales > Bryobacteraceae > BOG-234. Next base: position 1,883,474 of record CAVXUE010000006.1, read on the forward strand.
GCCACGGCGCGCAGGTGATCATTGCTACGCCGGGCCGGTTGTGCGATTTCCTCGACCGCAAACTCGTAGGGCTCGCCGCGATCCGCATCGTCGTTCTGGATGAATCGGACCGCATGCTCGATATGGGCTTCCTGCCCGCGGTGGAAAGCATTCTGCGCAAGACTCTGCCCACCCGGCAGACGCTGTTCTTCTCGGCTACGCTCGAAGCTTCGGTTGCGCGCCTGATCGGCAAGCACCTGAAGGATCCCGTGCGCATCACGGTCGGCTCGATCACGAAGCCGGCCGAAAAGATCGACATGCACGTGTATGAAGTGGAGCAGGATCGCAAACTCGCGCTGCTGCATCATCTGCTGGTGGCAGAACAGGGCTCGTTCCTCGTTTTCGCGCGCACCAAGCGCGGGGCCGAGCGGCTGGCGAAGAAGCTGCATGGCGCGGGCGTGAAGGCGACCGCGATCCACGGCGACCGTTCGCAGAACCAGCGCAACCAGGCGCTGCGTGGTTTCCAGAATGGCCAGTATCGCGTGCTCGTCGCAACCGACGTTGCCGCCCGCGGCATCCATGTGGATAACATCGCGCATGTCGTGAACTTCGATCTGCCGCAGCAGCCCGAGGATTTCATCCATCGGGTTGGCCGCACCGGCCGTGCCGGAGCGCGCGGCGTTGCTTCCACCTTCGGGACTCGCGGCGAACGCCGCGATATCCAGAACATCGAGCGCACTCTGAAGATCAACCTCATCGTGAAGCAAACGCCCGATGGACTGGGCCGCGAGGAAGGCGGCCGTGGCGGCACTGTGATCGAAATGCCCGCGCCGCACCGCTTCGCAGCCAAAACGCAGTCGTTCAAGCCCAGACGCGGCAGCCGTTTCGCGCGATAGGCGCCCGAGCGGATTGCCAATCCGCTTGCAGGTTGCCAACCTGCCCCACACAGAGGCTTAGTAACGGGGCGCGGATATGGCGCTGTGCAGGGCGCGCAAACGCTCCGGCGAACCCGTGAAGATATTCGACGGGATCGAACTGTGCTGCAGCATCTGATCGTAAATCACCGGGGCCAGATACTGGTCGAGACCCATGCCCGCGAGGTATTGCAGGCGCAGGTTCCGGTCCCGGTTGATTTGCGCGTTCCGCAGCCAGCTCCGCAGATCCCGCGCCTGCACCGCGTAGGTCGAAAGTAAATCCGTCGCCGAGTTATACCCGACCTCACGCAGCGAAGCCGCGACCGGTTTATATTCGGGGCGATCGAGCCGTTCAGCGATCTCGTCGACATCGACCTTGAGCGGGTCTGCCTGGCCCACCAGCACCACGTCATATCCCTGCCCGTCGGTATTCAGGTTTCCCCACACCGTTCCATTGGGAAAGGCTTCGAAGAAAGTCGCAATCTCGCTCTGGACGGTCTCGACGCTGCTCTCATAGAGCGGCACCCATTGGGTCACGAACCCGCCGGGATTCAGGTGCTTCTTCACCAGCTCGAAATATTCGGTGGAATAGAGCGGTGCGATGCCCTTGACCCAGGGATGAATCGGGTCGGAGGTGATGATATCGAACTTCTCCGTGGATGTCAGGATGTAATGGCGCGCATCGTCATAGACGATCCGCGTGCGCGGGTCGCGCATGACATTATGGTTTTCGGCGCTGAAATAAATCGCCGACGCGGGCGGAATCAGCGGTTCAATTTCGCAGATGGTGATGTGTTCGACTTCAGGGTGGACGACGAACGTTCCGGCCGTGACACCGGCGCCGCACCCCACTACCAGAATCGATTTCGGATTGGTGTGCAGCAATGCAGGCAGATGGCCCAGCAGGCGCTGCAGCCGCATGTCCTGAGGCTCGGCCGAGGCTTCCGTCTTGCCGCTGACATGGAAGTAAGTGGTAACGCCGTCGTACTTCGAATAGGCAATCGACGAATTCATCCCTTCGGCGACGTAGAGAGGCGTCCAGTCGCCTGGCGTCGTTGCCATACGCCGGCCGAGCGCGATCAGCTTCCACGGCAACTCGGGAACGCTCCACGCCACCAGACCCGCCACCACAATGGCAATCGCGGATTTCGCGGAAGGCTTCAGCAGGACGATCGCGGCGAGGATCGAAAGCCCGATCAGGATCTGTTCGGAATGCTGCGTGCCCGCGTAGCGAATGAAGATCAGGCTGAAGGCGAGCGATCCGACGATCGCGCCGATGGTGTTGGCGCCGTAAACTTCGCCGACCAGTCTGCCGGGGTCGGTGTTTCGCAGCGTCTCAGGCGGCGCCACGCTCGCCAGTGCAAGCGGGAAACTGGCGCCCCAGAGAATCGATGAAGGCAGAATGGCAATGGCGCAACGAGCCAGATCGCTGAGGAATCCGCGCCAGATGGTTTCCGTCGAATCCACGTGGCCACGCCAGTAGGGAAGGAAGTCGGCCAGCATGAATGCGGCGAACGCGATGGCGAGAACCTGCAACAGCTGGCAAAGCGCAAACCACATTCTCGGGTTGGGATGATTGCGCGCCAGGGCCGAGCCGCCGCTGCTGCCCAGTCCGAGCCCGGTGAGAAACACGCCGAGGATGATCGAAAACGTGTAAACCGTGGGGCCAAGCATGAGCGACAGGTTGCGGGTCCAGATCACTTCCGCGCCCAGTGCGCAGAGGCCGGAGAGCGCAATCGCGAAATAAACGGGCCACGCGGCCGGCGCGCGGCCGGCGGCTCCGGCCTTCTCCGCACCCGTTTCGTATCCGACCGCTCGTGCGAGCATGAGGCTGGCCAGCGCCACCAGGAAATTGATCCCCGCGGCCACGTAACTCGCCGTCGCCATATCGTGAACCCGCAGCAGGTAGAATCCGGCAAGCAGGCAACCGAAGACGCCGCCCGCGATATTTCCGCCGTAGAAAAAGCCCCACCATGACGCGGCCTGCGGCGTGGTCTCGATCCAGCGCGAAATCGCGGGCAGCGTCGCGCCCATCATCAGCGTCGGAGGCAGCAGGCAGATCGCGCACGCCACGCTGCGCAGCAGGATACCCGGCATGCCATGGCCGATGCTGGCCGTGTAGAGGTTCTGCACGTACGGCATGCCGAAAAGCACGACGAACCCAAAGAGCCCGGTGCCGAGTTCGAGCAGGGCGTAGACCTTCAACGGATGATCGCGCGCGGAGATCATGCGGGGCAGAAATATGCTCCCGAGGCACATACCGCCCATGAACGTTCCCAACAGCACCGCGAGAGAAGCGGCCGAAGATCCGATCACCAGCTGCAACAGCTGCAGCCAGACGACTTCATAGATCAGTGCCGAACAGCCGCTGCCAATGAACAGGGCAAGCAGAAGGGGAAGAAGGCGGCCGGACCGCCTCGCGGAATGGGAAGCCGGGGTCAAAGACGTTACTTCAATCGCTTCACGGCTTCCAGCACCAGCTCGTGCAGGCCGTTGCCGCCTTTGGCGATATATTCGAGTATCTGCGCTTTCATGCGCCGCTCCCAGAATTTCTGGATATGATCGGCTACCCCGGCTATTGCTTCTTCTCTGGGAAAGGTCGCGAAATACAGCGCAATCTGGTTCGCGTTGTGAACCATCAACTCAGCCTTCATGATTGTCGGTCGTTAGTCTCCCGCGGTCGCCTCGGTGAGGATCTGCGTCGTGATCCGCTTGGTCTCGCGATAGTGCTGCTGCCATTCGGATTCGCGTTTCACCGGCTGTACCTGCACTGCCGTCACTTTATATTCCGGACAACTGGTGGCCCAGTCGCTGAAATCCGTCGTAACCACGTTGGCGCCCGAGATCGCGTGGTGGAAGGTGGTGTAAACGACTCCGGGCTGCATCCGTTCCGTGACGCGGGCGCGAAGGGATGTCTGACCGGCGCGACTGGTGATGGCGACCAGATCGCCGTCGCGAATGCCGCGATTTTCGGCGTCGAAGGGATGGATATCGAGAATATCTTCGGCATGCCACACGTTGTTTTCCGTGCGCCGCGTCTGCGCCCCGACGTTGTAATGCGAGAGGATGCGTCCTGTGGTCAGGATCAGCGGAAAACGAGCCGTCGTACGTTCCTCGGTGGGCACGAATTCGGTGATCATGAACCGGCCCTTGCCGCGCACGAAGCGGTCGATATGCATGATCGGCGTGCCTTCCGGAGCTTTCTCGTTGCACGGCCACTGCAGACTGCCCACCTCATCCAGCTTCTTGTAACTCACGCCCGCGAAAGTGGGCGTCAGGCGCGCGATTTCGTCCATGATCTCCGACGGATGGTTGTAATGCATCGGATACCCGAGCGCCGTCGACAGTTCCATCGTGACCTGCCAGTCTTCCTTGCCCGCCATGGGAGGAATCGCCTTGCGCACCATGCCCAGACGCCGTTCCGCGTTGGTGAAAGTGCCGTCTTTTTCGAGGAAGGAGGAGCCGGGGAAGAACACATGCGCGTAGCTTGCCGTCTCATTGAGGAAGAGATCCTGGACCACCACGCATTCCATGGCCCCGAGACCCGCGGTCACGTGATGCGTGTTCGGATCCGATTGCGCAATATCCTCGCCCTGCACATAAAGCCCCATGAACGTGCCTTCGACGGCCGCATCCAGCATGTTCGGGATACGCAGACCGGGCTCGCCCTGCAGCGTGACGTTCCACGCTTCTTCAAACATCTCTCGCGTGGCGTCTTCGGAGACGTGCCGGTATCCGGAAAACTCATGCGGGAACGATCCCATGTCGCACGCGCCCTGCACGTTGTTCTGGCCGCGCAGCGGATTCACACCCACGCCGCGCCTGCCGATATTACCGGTCGCCATGGAGAGGTTCGCCATGGCCATCACCATGGTGGAACCCTGACTGTGCTCCGTAACTCCGAGGCCGTAGTAAATTGCGGCGTTGCCGCCTGTTGCGTAGAGCCGCGCGGCCGCACGAATATCCGCCGCGGGCACGCCGGTCAAGGGCTCCATCGCTTCGGGCGAGTTGCGCTCTTCGGCAATGAAGTCACGCCACATCTGAAACGCGTCGGCATCGCAGCGCTCTTTCACGTAAGGTTCATCCACCAGACCTTCGGTGACGATCACGTGCGAGATCGAGTTCATCACCGCCACGTTCGTACCGGGCCGCAGAGGCAGGTGATAATCCGCCTTCACATGCGCCGTCCTGACCAGATCGATCTGGCGCGGATCGACAATGATCAGCCTCGCGCCTTCCCTCAGCCGCCGTTTCATCTGCGACGCAAACACCGGATGCGCATCGGTCGGATTCGCGCCGATGATCATGATCACGTCGGCTTCTTCAACCGAATCGAAATCCTGCGTTCCCGCCGAAGTGCCGAAGGTGGTCTTCAGTCCGTAACCGGTGGGAGAATGGCAAACGCGCGCGCAGGTATCAACGTTGTTGTTGCCAAACGCCGCGCGGATCATTTTCTGGACGAGATACGTTTCCTCGTTTGTGCAGCGCGACGATGTAATGCCGCCGATCGAATCGACGCCATATTTCGCCTGGATGCGCTTGAACTCGCTCGCCGCGTAGTTGATGGCTTCTTCCCACGTCACTTCGCGCCACGGATCGGTAATCTTCGACCGGATCATGGGCTTCAGCATGCGATCCCTGTGCGTCGCATAACCCCACGAGAACCGGCCCTTCACGCAGGAATGGCCGTGGTTCGCCTTGCCATCCTTATACGGCACCATGCGCACCACTTCATTCCCCTGCATCTCGGCTTTGAACGAACAGCCGACGCCGCAGTAGGCGCATGTCGTAATGATGCTGTGCTCGCCCTGGCCCTTCGCGATCACCGATTTTTCCATCAGCGTGGCGGTCGGGCAGGCCTGCACACAGGCGCCGCACGATACGCACTCGGAATCGATGAAATCCTTGTTGCCGGCGGAAACCACCGATTCAAATCCGCGCCCCTGAATCGTCAGCGCGAATGTGCCCTGCACTTCTTCGCACGCGCGCACGCACCGCGAACAGACAATGCACTTCGAGGGATCGAACGTGAAATACGGATTGGACTCATCCTTCACCGACTTCAGATGGTTCGCGCCGTCATATCCGTAGCGAACTTCGCGAAGCCCTACGACCCCCGCCATATCCTGCAACTCGCAGTTCCCGTTGGCCGCGCAGGTCAAACAATCCAGAGGATGGTCGGAGATGTAAAGTTCCATCATCCCCCGCCGCATTTTCGCGAGCTTCGGAGACGAAGTCCGCACTTTCATGCCGGGCTCGGCCAGTGTGGTGCAGGAAGCAGGCGTGCCGCGGCGCCCTTCAATCTCGACCAGACAGAGACGGCACGAACCGAAAGGCTCAACGCTATCCGTCGCGCAAAGTTTCGGCACCTGGACGCCGGCCTCAACCGCGGCGCGCATGAGCGACGTGCCCCGCGGCACGGTCACCGGCTTGCCATCGATTTCGAGACTAACAATCGTTTCGGCGATCCGGACTGGAGTGCCGTAATCGGTTTCCTGCATCAGGGCCATGAGATTGTCTCCGTATCTATATTACTAACCGCGCTTTGCTACTCACCAAGCTTAGCGAAATCCTCGGCAAAGTGGCGCACGGCGCTCAGTACCGGGTAAGGCGTCAGCCCCCCGAGCGCGCATAGAGACCCATCCAGCATCAGTTCGCAAAGGTCGTCGAGCACTTCCAGATTCTTCGTCCGATCCTGATTTGCGATGATTCGGTCGATCACTTCCACCCCGCGCGTCGATCCAATCCGGCAAGGCGTACATTTGCCGCAGCTTTCGATTGCGCAGAACTCCATAGCAAACCGGGCCTGTTTCGCCAGATCCACGGTGTCGTCGAACACCACGATTCCGCCATGCCCGAGCAGCCCTTTGTTCGCGGTGAAGGCTTCGTAATCGAGCGGCGTATCGAGCAGCGACTCGGGAAAATATGCGCCCAAAGGCCCGCCCACCTGCACGGCGCGAAACGGGCGTCCCGAAGCCGTACCGCCGCCAAAGTCGAAAATCGCATCGCGCAGCGTTAACCCGAAAGCCTTCTCCACCAGTCCGCCATGCCGGATGTTCCCCGCCAGCTGAATCGTCAGCGTTCCGCGGGACCGGCCCATGCCGAAATCCCGGTAGAATTCCGCGCCTTTATCCATGATGATCGGCACGGTGGCGAGCGAGATCACATTGTTGACCACCGTCGGCTTGCCAAACAGCCCCTCGATCGCCGGCAGCGGAGGCTTGAACCGGATCTGGCCGCGCCTGCCTTCGAGGCTCTCGAGCAGCGACGTTTCTTCGCCGCAGATGTAAGCGCCCGCACCCATGCGGACATCCAGATCGAAGCGCTTCCCGCTGCCCGCCACGCTCGCGCCCAGATAGCCGTGCGAATAGGCGGCATCGATGGCACGCCGCATGGTGCGGAATGCATGCGGATACTCGGAGCGGACATAGATGTAACCCGACGTCGCATCCACCGCCAGACCCGCGATCGTCATACCTTCAATCAGAACGAACGGGTCGCCCTCCATGATCATGCGATCGGCGTAAGTGCCGCTGTCGCCTTCATCCGCGTTGCAGACGATATATTTCTGGTCGGCCACCGTGTTGAGAACGGTACGCCATTTGATTCCCGTGGGAAAACCGGCTCCGCCGCGCCCGCGCAAACCCGATTTCGCAACTTCCTCGATGATTCCGTCGCGCGTGGTGTTGAGCGCGCGCGTCAATCCGCGATAGCCGCCATACGCGATGTAATCGGCCACCGAAAGGGGATCGGTGATGCCGCAGCGCGCGAACGTCAGCCGCTCCTGCCTCTTGAGCCAATCGATTTCTTCCGTCAGCCCCAGACAGGCCGAATGCGGTTTCCCATCGAGGAATCCCGCGTCGAACAATCCCGGTACTGCGTCCGCAGACACTGGCCCGTAGGCCACGCGTCCCGCCGGAGTTTCCACTTCCACCAGGGGCTCCAGCCAGAACATCCCCCGCGAACCGTTGCGGACGACCACCACATCGAGTCCGCGCAGCGAAATTTCCCGCGAGATCGCCCGCGCCACCGCGTCGGCGCCGACCGAAACGGCCGCCATGTCGCACGGCACAAAAACCCTCGTGCTCACTGTCTTGGCGCTCCGATCAGAAAGTCGACCACTTCGGAAGACACCCGCCCGTATGGCTTCCCATCGAGCATGATGGCGGGCGATAACGCGCAGTTCCCCAGACAATAGACGGCCTTAAGGGTGAAGCCGTCGTCCGCCGTGGTCTCGCCCAGCTTCACGCCGAGACGATTTTCCACATGCTGCACCAGTTTCTCGCAACCCATCGCCTGGCACGATTCCGCGCGGCAGATCTGTAACTCGTGGCGTCCCGGCGGATGAGAGCGAAAGTCGTGATAAAAGCTGATTACGCCGTGCACTTCAGCCTGCGAGATGTTCAGCGCATGGGCGATCGCGGGAACCGCGGATGAATCCACGTACCCGAATTCTTCCTGCAATGCATGCAAAATGGGCAGGAGCGCGCCCGGCAATTGCTGGAGCTCCCTGATGCGGGACAGCGCGAGGTCCGCGTCCCAGGTTTCAAATGTCAAAGCGCCTATAATTCTATCAAGCTGACGGTGATGCGCCCGCGATGCTCTTATACAGCCTTCCTGTGATGGATCAGATCATCCCAATATTTCTCGACCTGACCCCACAAACCGACCGCTTGAAGAACGCCGACGCAAGTCGCAATGAAGACAACAATATTCAGCAGCGCCTTGATGGCGCCGGCCATCGGCACGTAAGTATTGATGAGCCACAGGACGATGCCGACGACAACCAACCCCAGGACCACGTCGACAATCGTACGAATGTTCGCGGGCACGGATAATCGCGTGTGCGCCAGCCACGCAAGGACCGCCACGATAAGCAATGTCACCACTACATCGATCAAAGGCATGTCGTCACCTATCCGCGTATTTTCAGTGCAACGGAGATGCCAACGAACGAACGATTACGTATGCGGCGTCCCTGGGAAACCGGCGATCCGTGGCGGGCGCCCTGCTAAACTTGCTCTGATCCCGGCCCACAGAAATGGCTCAACATCACGTCCAGGTTCTCGTATCGCGCGGGAATTTCTTCAATAACATCCGGCATTTGAGGAAGCTCGCCGCGCCCGCGAAGCTTTGCGTCGTGATGAAGGCCAATGCTTACGGTCACGGTCTGGAAGCGCTCGCTCCTGTCGCCGTGGATGCTGGCGCGGACATGATTGGTATCTGCACGAATCCCGAAGCCGCGACCATTCGCGGGCTGGGGCTGAAAGTGCCTCTGCTCCGCCTCAGAATGGCGCTGGAAGCGGAGATGGAAGAGTCGGTTCGGGAGCTCGATATTCAGGAACAGGTGGGGAGCCCGGAAGCCGCGGCGTGGTTGTCGGCGGCCGGGGTGCGTCGCGGCCGGCCTGTCGAAGTCCACCTCGATATCGACACGGGTATGGGGAGAAGCGGATTCTTTCCGGAGCAGATCGACACGGTCCGCGAAGCGATGAATTTGCCGGGGTTGAGGATCGCCGGTATCATGACTCACTTCCCCACCGCGGATTCCAGCGACCTCGCGCAGACGAACGCCCAGATCGGGCGCATGGAGCGTTTCTGCACCGAACTCGGAATCCCGGAAGACGCGCTGGTTCACACCCACAACAGCGCAGCGACTGTGCGGCTTACCGATCAACGCCGCAGGATGGTGCGCGTCGGGGCGGCCTGTTACGGCGTGCGCACGTCGCGCGAATTCGAGAACCCGGCGGAACTGAAACCGGTGATGTCGTTCCGGACCTGGGTAGCTCAGGTGCGCGACGTTCCGAAGGGCCGCACGGTGGGTTACGGCGGACTGTTTACGACAGCGCGGGACAGCCGGATCGCATCGCTTCCCGTCGGTTTCGGCGAAGGCTATCCGCGCGCGCTCTTCAACAAAGGAGTCGTTCTGATCCAGGGCAGGCGCTGCCCGGTGATCGGGCGGGTTTCGCTGAACATGCTGACGATCGATGTCACCGATCTGGATGCGGATGTTCGTGCCGGCGACGAGGCCGTCCTGATCGGATCGCAGGCGGGGGAAGAAATCACGTTCGAGGAGATGGCTGACAGGTTTTCGAGCGTCCATACCGAGATCAATCTGATGGCGGGCAGTTTGAATACGATCTCGTACCTGTGAACGGCTGCTAGAATCGTTTCAGCAACACAATGTCGGGGCGTAGCGCAGCCTGGTAGCGCACCTGCCTTGGGCGCAGGGGGTCGTGAGTTCGAATCTCGCCGCCCCGACCAATATTTTCAATCAAATACGGGCGATTTTCGGTAGGACGTGAAATCGCCTGGAGCCATTTTTGGTAGCTGCCCGGTCCCACACGTTTCCACAGGTTGATTTCCGGCGGTCGAGCGCCTGGTTGGAGGAACAGCGGATCCCGGCGTCCCGCAACTCTTCCTTATACGGCAGGGGTCGGCTTACCTGCTGACCTGGATACTGCTTCCAACTCCGCCGCCGCGACCGGGACGAGCGCCGCCGCCGTTAGAGACAAGCTTTACCCACAGTGTGCCTTCTCCGCGGTAGTACGAGGTGCTGCCGGCGCTGCGCAGTGCATCCATGCTGGTTTGTGCCGTGCCCGTGGCTGCGCTGGAGTATCCCGGCAATTCGAAGATAACCCACGAGCCGTTGTCCAGCTCCCTTACGCTAATGGACAGGGACGGCGCTTCGCTTTCCGCCCGGATCTCGGTACCGGCGAGTACCGTGGTGTCCCCGTTGACGGTAAATTTCCTGCCATTACGGCTGAGAGTGATCGGTGGGGGTGCAGGGCCTCTACCGAAGCCGCCTCTACCGCCCGCTCCGCCTCGACCGCCCGCAGCACCAGGACCGCCAGCTGCGCCTTGAGCTGCCGGGGCAGCGGGACCGCCAGCAGCGACAGCTGCGACAGGCGTGCCAGGTCCACCACGGCCGCCAGCCGCACCAGGACCGCCAGGTCCGCCACGACCTCCGGCGCCGGCGACGCCAATCTGCATGCGCCCCATATCGCCCTTACACACGGCAGCGTTCCAGTCCGGCTCGATTTGACAGTGTTCAGGATCGTCCGCGATCCCGTTGTCAATCACGATATAGGAATCGCGGACGCCGCCGACCGACCCGTCGATATCGTGGAACACCGCGCCATTCCAGCCTGAAAAACTTCCGAATTCACCGGAGAAGGACCAACGGCGATCCTGCTGCGGCGGGAAATACACCGGCTTGGCATTTTCGAATTTCAGGCCTTCGACATCGTTGTTGGTGGTGATCGGAAAGCTGGTGTACAGCAGGTAAGAGATGGCTCCGGTTTTGCGAGTGGCATTGTCCACAAAATTGACGAACTTTGTATTGACCACATGGTGCGTGAAGTCGTAGTATTCGAAGCCGCGGATCGGGTAATCCGCGTCCTTGCGAGGCATGGTCCGGCCATACGCGATTTCCGCTTCGGTTTTGGGGGTGCCTTTATTGTCGGTTTCGCCCACGAACAGAGAGTCCTCGACTTTCGAGGTAAAGTCGCCGTGGTACGGGGCCACACCAGGGTACGCATGTGTGTAGCCGATACCGCTGTCTGCCAGTTTCAGGCCCTGGAACACATGATTCTCGCCACGGGCCCAGATGGCAGCGCCATTGTTCCTGTAGCTGGTAAAGTCTTTGATCACCGTTTCCAGCCTCGCGCTGTTGGTGTCGCTGGGATCCGAATAGGGTAGATGCGTGTTCCCGCCAAGGTTGAATTTACCCTGTGCATTGGGGCCGCGATCGAACATCAGCCCGTCGATGTCGGAGTGGGCCACGTTGCCGGAAAACTCCTTCAGTTGCATCCGGCGCGGCCAGGTAGCCTTACTGATTTCCGTGCCTTCAAACTTACCCGTTGGATGTTCCGGGAAAGCCATCCAGAAGCCTGTTGCCTCAGAACCCGCGGACACATTCCCGCGGTAGGTATTGTCGGGGTTCGTGATCCAGAAAGTGGACGCCGTGTTGTCGGAAGGAATCAACTGATCGGTGGCATTCTGGCCGGCCCCCGAGCCGTTCAGGGCGTTGGTCGGATCACAGGGTCTGGTGGGATTGCACCGGGTCAGCATCCCCAGGTTGTGAAGATACTGATTCCCGTGTTCCACGCCATCTTCCAGGAAGTAGCAGTGACCGATGTTGTTGTACGCCACATTGTTCTCAACCCGCACATTGTTCGTCCCATGTACCGTCACGCAGCGGCTGTAGGTGTCGTGAATCGCAGAGTTCTCGATGTATTGCCCCTGCGTATCGCCGACCAGATGCCAATGGATCGGATACCGCGCAAGGTTCTCGTGCTGACCCATCCGGAAGAACTCGACACCGGAGACTTGCATTTTCGACCCAGCCATCGCCATCACATGCCCGCCACTGAATGACGTCTCTGCGTCGGCGGAAGCCTGGATACGGATATTGCGTGACAACATACCGACTTCGCCACGCTCATCCACGCCGAAGGTGACTTGGCCGTAGTGCATATACTGAAGTTTCTGGTCCAGCGTAATCACTTTTCCGGAGACGCCGGCGATGGTTCGTTGCTCTGCCTGGTGGGGATCGAAATCCGTTGACGCGACAACAATCACGTCGCCTTTTTTCCAGTCACCGGCATTCAGGACTTCGATTGCGCTGCTCCCCGCGGCGGCTGTCTTTGCCAGGTTGGTCCATGAGTTTTTCCGATTACCGTGCAGGCTCAGGGTTCCGCCCATGAGCATGATCCCGCGGTCACCCATTGCTTCAATGTCTTCACCCGGGACGTCATTGGTCAGGGTAATCGTCGCATTGCGCGTGTGGGGTTTCGCTTCACTGCCAATCTCCAACTCCCCGTGCACCATGATCCACTCGGTGGTCAGTTCAAGATCTTTCTTATCCGCGAAGCTTAGTTTGCCGTTGATCTTTAAACCGTGCAGCGGCGGCGGACTGACATCGAGGACAACATCCATGTCCTTCTCAATGGTGACAACGGCGTCTTTGCCTGGCACCTTCCTGTCAGGCCAGGTGGCTGCATCGGACCAGCGCTTCCCGCTGGCCGTCGAAGAAGCTCTCTGCTGAGCCTTAAGGACGGCATATCCGCTGAGGGCTAAAAAGGCTGGAAACAGCAACGAAAGGAGCAGGCGATAACGTTTTCGCATCGTTAAACCTCCATGATCGGGAAATCGACTCCTGTGTTTAAGAAACAAGGAATCGAGCGATTGTCCAAGGCACAGCTTATACCATGCAACAACTGAAAAACTGACGACGGGACTTTCATATTACGCGGAAATGTTGTTTGAAACGTAGTTGGCCGGGTACAGGACCCCACTGATTTACCGACAGGCCCCTGGGCTGAGGCGCTATCCGGCTCCCAGCGGAAATTCAATTGTCACGAGTAAACCCGGATTGTCATTCATCGCCTCGATCCGGCCGCGATGCAGGCTCACCGCCCGCGATGCGATGGCCAGCCCCAGGCCCACACCCCCGGTGGCGCCGTTCCGTGAATTATCCACGCGGAAAAACGGCTGGAAGATGCGCGTGAGGTGGTCGTCAGGCACGCCGGCGCCGCGATCCCGTATCGCGATGCGGGCCGTTCCTCCGGAAACCTCCAACGCCACGTCCACTCGCGAATTCTCCGGCGAATACTGGATTGCGTTGCGCAGCACGTTCTCCACGGCGCGGCGAGTGAGTTCGGAGTCGCCGACCATCGAAACCTGCCCGGTCGACCGGAATGCGATCTCGCAATGGTGCGCCGCGGCCTCGACCGAACAATCGTCCACCAGATCCGTGACGAGTTCGTCCAGAGCAAATTCCCTGTCGCTCTCCCGAGGCCGGGTCTCCCTCGGCGCGCGTCATCTGAAGCAGAGCACCCACCAGATCGGAAAGCCGCGAAATTTCCTTCCTGAGGCGCGCTACCGAGAGGTCCAGGTCGGGCGATGTTCTCACCAGCTCGGCCGCAAAACTCAGGCGCGCGAGCGGCGACCTGAGCTCGTGCGAAACATCCTGCAGCAAACGCCGCTCGGCGGTGAGCAGGGTTTCGATCCGGTCCGCCATGCGATCGAAGGAACCTGCCAGAGCGCCGATTTCGTCGTGCCGGCTGGATTGAGCCCGGATCGAAAGATCGCCCTGGCCAAAGCGATCCACCGTGCGCGCGAGCGCGCGAAGCGGAGATCCGATATTGATCGCCAGAGGCCACGAGAGCAGAGCGACCGCAAGCAGAATCAGTCCGTAGTAAGGCAGAAAGGTCCAGGGATTAAGCCGAACCGGCGCCTCGACGATAAGCGTGTAGCGCCCGTCGGCTGAGCGCGACCCGACCATCATGCCGTCCGGCACCCTGATCATCTGGTCCCATCGGCCATTCAACGTCCGGATCAGATCGGACCGGTCGGCTCCGCTCGCAAGGTCCTTTCCGCGCGGATCCAGAACATAATGCGTGCCGCCCATTACGGCGTTAAGCCGCGCCGTGAATGCGGCCTCCCTGGCCTGGCCGCCCGCCTCATACGCATCCTGTGCCTCCTGCATCTCGAGCGTTTGGAGACGCGGAAAGACGTCGAGGATTCCCAGCTGCATCGCGATCCGGTTACTGACCAGGAAAAATCCAATCAGCGATACCAGAAGCGTCAGTAACGACCACACGAGGATTCTTGTATAGACGGATCTCACCGGATGTCCCGCCCCCGCAGGGCAAGCAGATAACCGGCGCCCCGTACAGTATGGATCAATGCTCCCTCGCCATTGTCCAGCTTCTTCCGCAGATGGCTGATATGGACATCCATCGATCTCTCGAACGGGCCCATCTCGCGCTGGTAGAGCGCTGCTGCGAGCGCGTCGCGCGAGACGATCCGGCCCGGCGAGCGGGCGAGGCACTCGAGGATATCGAACTCGATCGAAGTCAGTGAGACCGGCTGACCGCCGAGCCAGACTTCCCGCGTTCCCGGCTTCACCTTCAGGCTGCCGCATTCGAGTAGCGCATCGTCAATGGCATCCACCTTCCGCGCGCGCCGCAGAACCGCGCGAATGCGGGCCAGCAGTTCTTCGGGCGCGAAGGGCTTGGGAAGATAATCGTCCGCGCCGGAATTGAGGCCGTCCACGCGGTCCGCCTGAGACGTGCGCGCGGTAAGCATGATCACGGGCACCGCACTCCGCCTGCGAATCTGCCGCAGCACTTCAAACCCGTCGAGCACGGGCATCATCACGTCGAGAATGAGCAGATCGAACCCCCCTTCGAGCGCGCGGCGCAGAGCGTCGCGCCCGTTGTAGGCGGCTTCCAGCGCAAATCCGTGGGGTGCAAAATAATCGGCCATGAGGGAGCAGAGCTCGCTATCGTCTTCGGCCAGCAGAACGTGCACCATCTCCACCTGCAACAGTTGTATACCCCGCGCGCGCCTGATGTCCGCTCGCTTTACAAATCTTAAGAGTCCGCCAGCCGCCGGGTGTCGTTTACTCAAGAAAGATGACTGAAGAATTCGTCGACAGATGCCTGGGCCAGGACGATGCGGCCTGGGAGGATCTGGTGAGGGAGCACACGCGCCGGGTCTACGGACTCTGCTACCGCTTCACGCGAAAACATTCCGATGCCGAGGATCTGACTCAGGATGTATTTCTCCGCGTATTTCAGACGCTCGGCAGCTTTCGCTCGGCCGAAGCGTCGTTCACAGGCTGGCTGATCCGCGTGACTCGCAATCTTCTGATCGACAACTACCGCCGGACCGGTAACGATCGGCTGACCTGGTCGCTCGAAGAACAACCGGGCGTCGAATCCTTCGCGAGCGCGATGGAGCTTCCCGATCAGGCTGCGGCATGGCGCGAAGCGAATGAGCTTCTCCAACTGTCTCTGGCCAGGCTTTCGCCGGAGTTGCGGGAACCGATCGTCTTCAGCGATCTGGAGGAAATGAAGTACCGCGAAACAGCAGCGATTCTGGGGATACCCGAAGGCACGGTGAAATCGCGGCTGAACCGGGGCCGCGCCGAGTTAACGAAGTTGATGAGAAGATACCGGTCTCAGTTGGGATAAAGAAAGACAGGAAGAGGAATATATGAAATTTCGCTCGATCGCTATCGCATTACTGCTTTGCGCGGGGTCTTGTTTCGCCGCCGATGTGGACGGGACATGGACCGGCACTATGTCCACTCCGGGCGGCGACTTTCCGGTGAGCTTTACCTTCAAGGCCGACGGAGCCAAACTCACCGGCTCGACCACCGGTCCCGACGGCGCCGAAGTCAAGATTGCCGACGGAAAATCGGACGGTGGCAACATCTCGTTCTCGATCACTTTCGATTTCGGCGGGATGCCGCTGACGATCAATTACAAAGGAGTTCTCGCCAACGGACAGATCAAATTCACGGTCGATTTCGCCGGTATGCCGATGGACCTGACGGTAAAGAAGACGTAGGAAACGCGACCCGCTCGTCGAGCCTCTTAAGCACATCGCGCTTGCCGGACGCGCCCACCTTGGTCGCCACCAACCGGCCGCCCTTGATAATCGCAAGCCGACCGAAGAGGCTGGACCCTGGCGAACACGAACAGGTGAATCGTGTCGCCCGAACTCCCCGGAGTCTCACACGCCAATCGCCGACTGGCAGCCGGTGACACACTCGGTCCAGTGCTTCTTACCCGATATATTCGTGGCCGAGCAGCAAAACTTCTGGATCACATTACCTGTGCGGGCTCGTTTCCCAATGAGGGGGAAGTCATTTGAGCCCTCGGACGGATCGTGGTGAATCGGGCTGTTGAAACGTGAGAAAACCTCAGCCTCAGAATTCACTACGGCGACTCAGCCCCGCGGAGCGGGCTTTACTGGAAACTCCGATACAGGCTCTCGAAGATAATCGCGCCCCGTTCCAGCCGAAGATCATCCGCTTGTGTCTGGCGGCACAAACCGTCGATCATTCTCGCCAATCCGGAACCCTCCGGGCGCTGATAGCGTTGGTCTTTCAGGTCGATGTCATGAACGATTTCAGCGATAGCCGCGAGCGCCACATCGGACGAAAGTCCGTGCGCTGGGATCAAAACCTCAAACGTACAGAGATCACCTTCGTGGGTGTACTCGCCGTCAAACATGTTGAATCGAATCTCGGGGGAATCGTGGGCATAGTCCTTTGGGTCGACAAAGCGGAATGTCGCCTCGGGATCGATGAACCGGCGAATCAGCCATGCCGATGCGATCCGGTCCACCTTAACGCCCTTTCGTGTAACCCATCGCCGTCCCCGCGCCACAGGCGTGGCCCCGGCAGATGGGCCGTTGGCGCTTTCGAGCTGCTCCTGGATCTCCGTCATCAATTCGTCCCATGTCCGGCGAGCCGGGGAACTAAAGAAATCAATCCGCTTTATTTCCTGATCCTGCCGGATCAACTTACGCCACGTCGCAAGAGCCTCGTCTGAAGCGCGCAATAACTCGACGGCGAGGAGCCGTCCCTGGGCGGTCAACGCTTCATATTCCGGAGAGCGCAGTTGCCGAAAGGCCTCTTCGATCTGTTCGACCGTCATCCCGGCCAGCGCCTCGGCGCGGAAGAGCCATGCGGCGCCGCCTTGATCCCTGATTTCCCGGCAGATCCATGCAAAGTCTTCGAGGGTCTCTTCCGCGTCGGGAAGCAGATATGCCGAGTTCTTTACTGGTAACGCGCCCACTTGCTCCAGACGACGAAGCACTCGCGCACGGAAATAGGCAGGCTTCGGCGGGATCTGATGCAGAAGAAGAAGCCACTGGCGTTCAGGCATAGCAGTTGCTATATAATAGTCGCACAGTTGCTGCTCATCGAGAGGCCGTCCAAGTTGATCCATTCCGTTCACCGGTTGCTGATTGTTTCCGTTGGCTTTCTGGGCTTGGCGTTTGGTCAGGCTCAGGCTCCGCCGCAGGATGAATACGTCGGTTCAACCGCGTGCAAAACCTGCCATCCCGCGATTTACGCGCGCTGGAGCAAGACGCGCATGGCAAATGTCGTTCTCGATCCGAAGGAGCACCCGGACGCCGTCATCGGGGACTTCTCAAAGGCGGACCCGCTGGTGAAATTCACGAAGGACGATATCGCCTTCGTCTATGGCAGCAAGTGGAAGCAGCGCTACTTCACCAGAAAGGGCGACGACTACTATCCCCTGGGCGCACAGTGGGACGTGACCCATCAGGTCTGGCGTGCCTATCAGGCGGCGCCCGGCACCGACTGGTGGACGGCACACTATCCGAACGACAACGCACAACGTCCCACCGGTCCGCTCTGCGATGGATGCCACGCGGTGAATTACAATATCCAGACCAAATCGGTGACCGAATGGAACGTGGGCTGCGAAAAGTGCCACGGGCCGGGAGGAGCCCACGTGAGGCAACCCTCGCTCGCGAACATTGTGAGCCCTGCCCGCCTGAATTCCATCCAGTCGAACAACCTCTGCATCCAGTGCCATTCGCAGGGGCAGCCTCTTGGTAATCCGATCAACGGCCGCTACTACGACTGGCCCGTCGGATTCCGTGCGGGGCTCGATCTGAAGGATTTCTGGAAGCTCGAAGACAATAAGCCCGGCGAACAATCCTTCACTCATTTTGCCGACGGCACCGCGCACAAGAACCGGATGCAGGGCAACGATTTCGTGCAGAGCGTCATGTATACGCACGGCGTGACGTGCTCCAGTTGTCACGACGTGCATGGCACGGAAAACAACGCCGACCTGTTGAAGCCGGCAAATGTCCTCTGCCTCGAATGCCACGGCCCGAAGTCCCCGAACGGTCCGCACGCGGACACCATTGAGGCGCACACTCATCACGCCGCCGGCAGCGCGGGAGACCAGTGCGTGTCGTGTCACATGCCGAAGATCGAGCAGACAATCGCAGACGTGAATGTCAGGGCCCACACTTTCAAATTCATCACCCCGAAAGACACTGCCGCTCTGAAGGTGCCAAACCCGTGCGCGGGTTGTCACGCAGATAAGCCGGCAAATTGGGCTGCCGATACATTGCGGACATGGTCGAACGTTTCACCATGGCGCGTGGCGAACCCATAGCGGAGCCGATCTCACGTTGCCCCTTGCCACCCGCGTGGGCCTGCCCGACCTTTAACCGCAGGATGTGAGTCGGGAGAGCGCGGATAGCTATTGCGATCGCGCGAAAAGCCGCCGGGCGGCTGTCCGCTTAATTCTGCTGTGCCGCCCCAGGCGCGCCGCAATTGATCTTACACTTCGCGGGAATCGTGAATTTATCCTTGATCTTGTCGCGGAACTCCGGATACATCGTTTCCGCTCCGCCCATCGCCGCAATCCGCGGAATGTGATACAGCCGGTCCAGTTCATCCACAAACGGATTCTTCCCCGGAAGATAATGCGGCACTCTACCCGACTCCACCCCTTCATATCCGATGAGGCACGGAGGGCCAGCGGCCGCAACCGGCGTCGGCGTCGAAATATACGACCGTGTCAGAATATACGGCTCTGTCAGAAACACGGGATCGTCCATCACCAGCGCGAGCGTCATCATGTCGCCATGGCGGAAGAACGTAGTCGTGATCGTTGCCTGATCGCTGCTCGCCGCGCCATTGCGCCGGATATACCCGCTCTTGATATGCGTCGTGGTGGCGGTCAGCACGTCGCCACTCCAGACGCCGGTGGTGAAACCGGTCTGATCGTGCGGCGCGTTCTTCGAAGGATGCGGACGCCCGTCCATCCAGATCGTCATCGGCGCACGGGTTTCCCACCCGCCCAGCACCCACGCCACAATCTTCCCCGTCAGCGGATCGCTCTCGCTCCAGATCTTCAGGCTGAACGGCCCCGCCGCGATATGCCATTGCGTCTGGAACCAGCAGATCCGTTCCGGCATCGAGATCACCGATTGCGTGAACGTCAGCGCCTTCGCCCGGCCCGCCTCGTTGAACGGAAGGCCGGCCCAGTCGTCCGGATTCGGACCCGCGCCGCGCTCCATCGCGTCCTCATGATTCTTCGCCGTCCACGATCCCGACAGGTCGATCTCCGCCAGCGCGGGCAACCCCGCGCACAGCAAAGTCGCCAAACCGATAACGAAATTCTTGCGGGACATATTGGATCTCCTTTTTACCACTTTGCCGAGCATTCCGAGGGCTTCCATCCCGCTTCACTCGCCTGCTTCTTGAAATGAGTGCTGATGATGAACGGTTCCCGCAGGTACATGGGGTCGGTAATGACACTTGTGACCACCATCAGACTGATCGCCGTTGGCTTCCTTGACCATGTCGTAATACTCCACCAGGCCCGTGTTATCGCTGTAGGGCACGCCATTCTTGCGCAGATAACCCGCCTTCAGATGGGTGGTCGTTACCTTCAGCGATCCCTCCCATCGATCCGCGCCCGCCGCGCTCCCATTCCGCTACGGAGTCTCCCTGCAGCGATGGCGGTCCTTCCGCCTTCCAGTCGCCGAAATGAAAATTCGGGTCTGTTTGCCGGCATCCGTCTCCATCTTCAGCGTCTGATCGTCCTGCCAGGTGACGTGCAACCGTCCCGGCACGCGCAGAATATTCGGCGCTCCGTAGGACTTGCACTGGTCGCCCGCCGCTTCGTCTTTCGCCGGATCCCAGGCGTCGGCGATTTTACCGCGGCCGCCGTCATCGGCACGCCGTTGTAATCGCCCGGCGCGGGCGTCACCATCCGATAGCGCCAGTCTTCCGTAACGACCGAAACCCAGTAGCCCGTCAGGTCGATCGCCGCGCCTGCTTTGGCGATTTGCGGTGGCCGCCGCCCGCCGCGCCACCGCCGCGGCCCTGTGCAAACAGCCCTTGCGCCATGGACAGCCGCCAGCGCGAACAGCAGAAGGAACTGCATCGAATAATTTTCCTGAGATTCTCATTCTGTCGTCCTTATTTCCCGCCGTCCTTATTTCTTTGCTGCCGTCAGGCTCTTGTAGATCGCCTCGATGAACATATCCGTGGTCCATGGACCGGTGTTCGAGCCGAACTGGGTCTCATACGGTTTGGCCGGAGACGCTTCCTTGATCTGGCCGAGCGTCTTTCCCTGCTTGATCAGGTCGGCGATCACGTCGCGCACAATCACCACCATGTCGCGGTAATCGACAATCTCCATCTGCTCGCACAGCCGGCCGTGACCCGGGATCACGTACGTGCCCACGCCCCTGTAGATAAACGGCGTCGGCGCCACCGTCAGTTCGATCAGCTTGTTCAAAGCGTCGATCTCTCCCTGGATGGTGCCGCCGTGCGCGACATCGATCACGGGAAAATGCGTCGTGTCGATCACGTCGCCCGGCAACCACCACATCCGACCCGCGGAAGAACACGAAACTGTCGGCATCGCTGTGAGCCGCGGGCTGGTAGAGCAACTTCGATTCCCTCGTCATTCATCCGCAGCGTCTGCCGCTTCGGATAAAAGGCTTCCGTCGGCCAATCCTCGGTGGGGAACAGGCGTCGACTTGCCGACCGTGCTCGCTCATCCTGTTCAGCACGCTGTCATGCGCCAGAATAGCCGCGCCCCGGTCGCCTGCTCCGCCGCCGAGCGTATTGGTGAAAATCGTTTGTCCGGTCTTGGCCAGTCTTCGAATTGCCGCTCACGAAATCGGCATCCGCGTTGGTGTTGATCACGTACCGGATCGGGCAGCGGCGTGAGTTTTTTGAGCGCCGCCAGCAACCTCGTCGGACATCATGCCGTTGCCCGAATTCACCAGCACCACGCCATCCGAGCCGATCTGCGCGCCGATGTTCCCGCCGGCCCCGGAGAGCATGTAGAAATTCGGCCTGACCTTGACAACGTCGATCCCGCCGCTGTCCTGCCCTGACCGTAGACAAGCGCCCCGCACACCATCAGCGCCGGACGAACGTTGAGAATTCGCTTCACGGTTTTAAACTCCATCCCTGTTGCCGCTGTATCATATCAAAGCTTCCCTCGCCGTGGCATATCACTTCCCGTGAAGGTCGCGATTCAGTTCCGCCGCGAGCGCCTTCGCCGCTTCCGGGATCGCGATGCCGCCGCGGATGATCTCGCGATTGCTCCACGGGCGGCCATAAACCTTCATCGCTTCCGCCTTGTCGTTTTCGACGACGTGCCGTTCAACGACACGCCGGCGAAGATGCCGCGCGTGCGCGACCAGCCCAGAACCTCCGCGTGCATCAGAACATCGGTATTGGCCTTCGCATCTCTACCCACCGGACCCGCTGCCACTGCGACGTCCGCGCCGAGCGCTACTTTATCCGCGAGCAGCCGCTCCAGCCCCTTCTCGTTCATGACCAGCAGAATGATGTCGGTCGAATCCGCGCCCAGCTGCAGGCCAAAACTTCCACCGGTCAAGCCGCACCGGCGCCGGCGCGCTCCAGTTGCCTGGCATGCGGCACGAAGCGAATCCGCGCCCGTATTCTCCGCCCACAAGAAACGCCGCCTTCTTCATGCCCGGCACAATCACGATGCACAGCGCCTTATCGAGCAGAGTCGACCGGAATCGCGCGGTCGGGCGCGGCCATGACCTCGCGAAAAGTCGCTGCGCTGCGTTGCAGCCGTTTATCCGGCGTTTCCTCCTGGGCGAGCAGCGGCTGAGCCGTCAACAGGCACGTTGCCGCGAGGAGCCCCGCCAGGTATCGCTTCTGCACGAACATTCCTAATTCAGGATAGCGGCACTCACGACAAGGCGGCACTCACGATAAGGAAAGATAGTCCGGTTCCAGATGGCCCGTGCTGTCGCCCAGTTTCTCCGTCGGCACGCCGGCCTTGTCGAGAATCGTCACCAGAAGGTTCGACATCGGGGTGTTATCCGGATAAACATGGTGCTGGCCCGTCTTCAACCGGCCGCACAGTTTCCCGCGAGCAGCGTTGGCAGGTCGGTGTGGTCATGCAGATTGCCGTTGCCCATACCGCCGCCATAAAGAATCAGGCTGTGATCGAGCAGCGACCCGTCGCCATCGGGCGTCGTACTGCAGCCTCTGCAGAAAATACGAAAGCAGCTGGATGTGATAGTTGTCGATCTTCGCCTTCTTCGCAATCAGGTCCGGGATCGTTCCGATGGTGCGAAACGGCATGGTGCTGCTCAGGCACTCCGATGTTCGGGAACGTGCGCGCACTCAGCTCGCGCCCCATCACCATCGTGAACACCCGCGTGATGTCCGCCTGATATGCCAGTGCCTGCAGATCGAACATCAGCTTCGCGTGTTCGTCGAACGATTCCGGAATGTCGATCGGCCGCTCCGGCAAATCGACCGACCTTCGCTCCCTGCGATTCCGCATTCTGAATTCTGCGCTCGATTTCGCGCACGGAATCCAGATACTCGGTGAGTTTGCCATGATCGCCCGCGCCAAGACTCCGGTCGAGGCCGCGCGGCTTCCTGCATCACCGAATCGAGAATGCTCCCGTTCTTCCGCGCGCGCGCCGCTCGCTGCGCCGCGCTCCCGCCATCGCCGAACAGGCGCGAAAAAATGATTCGCGGGATGCGCCTCCGTTGGGTTCGGAGTCGTCGGGTTGCGCCAGGAGATCGTGTTCGTGTAGAAGCAATCGCCGCTATCGCAGGAGATTTGCGTGGGGTTTTCGAGCATCAGTTCGAGCGAAGAAACCTGCGTGTCCCTGCCGATCGTCTGCGCCGCGAGCTGATCGACGCTTGTTGCCAGTCTTACTTCCACGCCGGGCCGCGTCCGGTCCCATGCATGAACCCCGGTGAGCCACGCCGCGGATGCGCGTGGATGATCGCCCGTGCCGTCTCCAAAGGTATTCGCTTGAGAGATGGGCGAGTCCCGTGATGACGTTCAGCTGGTCTTTCACCGGGTCCGAGAGGCTTCAGAGTTGGCGAAAGTTAAATCCTGTCGTTGCGATCGAAGTCGTTGCGATGGAAGGCTTCCACTGATCGAGAATCACGCCGTTCGGTATGTAGACGAACCCCAGACGCGGCGTCGCCTGCACCGCCTTCCCGAAAAGAGCGGGAACCATTGCATCGAGCATCGGCAGCGCCAATGCCGTGCCCACGCCGCGCAGAAAAGTCCGGCGCGGAAGGGCTTTTCTCGTCAGGAACATTCCCAACTCCAATGTCTGACTGCAAATTGGCCCGCATCTGAAACGCGGGGCTCTTCACTACGCCCGACACCAGCGCCTCAAACGAATAATTCTTCGTTCGCCGCATCGAACGCACAATCGCCCGCACCGCCGGCGCGTCGTAATACTGCAGATTGCGCCCCAGCCCGTACATCAGAAGTTTCTCCGCAACCGTGGACACAAACTGTTCCGGGACGTCCGACCAGCACCTGCTTAAGCCCGGCCATTCCATCGAACTTCGTGCCATCGGGAAAGATGCCGGAGGTATCGATCGCATTTCCCGCGTCCGTGTCGCGCCATCGGCCCACCGCATCGAAATTCTCCATGGCGAAGCCGATCGGGTCCATACGCGCATGGCAGCCCGCGCACGCCGGATTCGCCCGATGCCGGATCATCGCTTCGCGCATGGAAAGTGGTTTCCCGGTGTCCTCGCCTCCGTTTTCAAGGCGGGGATATTCGGTGGGGGAGGTGCCGGCGGCGCTGACAGCAGATTCTCCAGAACCCATTTCCCGCGCACCACCGGCGACGTTCGGGTGGCATAGGAAGTCAGCGTCAGGAGACTCCCTTGCCCGAGCAACCCGCCTCGCACGCCGCCTTCCGGGAGCGTGATGCGCCGGAAATAACTCCCCTCCACATTCGGGATGCCATAATGCTTTGCCAGCCGCTCATTCACGAACGTGAAATTTGCCGTCAGCAGTTCGACCACGCTGCGATTCTCCCGCAGCACGGCATTCAGAAACAGATCGGTCTCCCTGCGGAACGCCTGCCGCAGGCTGTCGTCGAAATCCGGGAAGAGCAATTCATCCGGCTGCTTCGCTTCGATGTCGCGCAGATACAGCCACTGCTCGGCGAAGTTCGTCACCATCGATTGCGACCGGTCGTCCGCCAGCATGCGATGAACCTCGCTATCGAGTACCGCCGGGTCTTTCAACTCGCCGCGACCCGCCCGCGCCAGAAGCTCATCATCGGGAATACTGCTCCAAAGGAAGAACGAAGGCCGCGAAGCCAGTTCCAGATCGCTGATCCGATGCGTCGCATCCCCGTTGTGCTGAACCGGTTGTGCTCAATCCGAAAGTTATGCTCGATCCGAAACAGGAACTGCGGACTGACCAGCAGCCTTTCAAGCGCCCGTTGAATACCCGCCTCGAAGTTCCCGCCCTCATCCCGCGCCGCGGCGTAGAACGGCAAAAGATATTGCAGATCGGCATCGTTGACGGGCCGCCGGTAAGCGCGCCGCGCAAGCGTGGAAAGAATCTGGCGCGCGCAAGTCGTCGTCGTCGGCGTGGCACACAAAGATACGCCGCCTGCTCGGGCGTGTCGCCCGATCCCGACAACATTGTAAGGACCGCTGATCGTCACGCTCGGAAATCGCCAGCTGCGTTCCCCTGCCGCGCATGCGAGGCCGCAGCGGTCAGTTCGTCGCGCGTTTCATCCCGCTGGATAAATGTGACGCCGATGAGTTGCGGACCCGCCTTCAAGGGGATGCGAAACTCGCGCGTTTTCTCGCTTCCCCGGCCGCCGCCCTGATCCGCCCACCGTCTCAAGCACCACGCGCTTCCCGTCGGCGGTGATCAAGAAGCTGATTCTGATCGCGGCTCGAATTCGCGAAGTCCACCTTCACGGCGTATTCGCCATCCACCGGGAAATCGCTGCGAACCGCCACGCCGCCACGCGTCCCGAAGGGCAGTTCATCGAGCCGCACATCCTGCGTCAGTTCATCCGACAGACGAAAGATATTCACCATTTCAGGCGTGGCCGGATCGCCCACCGCGAGGCGGCTGATCTTTGCCGAGGCATCCAGATACCGCTCCATTGCCGTCGGCGAAACGAAGAGCAGATCCGCGATATTATCGAAACCGCTGCTCGCGTTATCCGCCGGCAGCAGCAGCGAATAATCCATCTCCTTCGGCAGCGCATCCACGGCGAGAAGATCGCGAATCGCGTTCTGGTATTCGGTACGCGTCAGCCGATGCAGCAACGGCAGAGTGCCCGGATTGGGCTTCGCAGCCGCCGCGCGATCGAGTTCCGTTTCGAGAAACGCCGCCGTCGAGTCATAAGTGGCCCGGTCCGGCCGGGGAGCGCCCGCCGGGGGCATCGCCTCCGTCCGAAGTTTCCTGACTACTATCTCCCAGGTTTCCGCGTGCCCGCCAATATTTTTCAGGTCCGCAGGGTCGAGCACAAACCCCGCGGTCTTGAGTCTGGCGTTGTGACACGTGACGCAATACTTCGTGAACGTCGCCTCGGGCGAGGGCTGTGCGAAAGCGGGCAACGCCGCTGCCGCAATCGCGATGAAAGAAAGCCTCAACATTCGATGCCGTCTCAATCAAATATACTGTCGAATGCAGAGGAAATGCGGATGACTCTTTCCGGCAGCCTGTTCGCAGTGCTCCTGGCCACGGCTCTGAACGCAGCCGTGACCGATTCGCGCCTGATCGAGGCCGCGAAGAAAACCGACGTACGTGCAACCCGCGCATTACTCGCGCAGCACGTGAATCTCAACGTCCGCGAAGCCGACGGTTCCACGGCGCTCCATTGGGCGGTCCAGCGGGATAATCTCGAAATCACAGATCTCCTGATCGCCGCCGGCGCGGACGTAAAAACGGAAACCACGTACCGGATCACGCCGCTTTCGCTCGCCTGCACCAACGGCAACGCAACCATCGTCGAGCATTTGCTGAGAGCCGGCGCCGATCCCAACGGCACTTCGGAAGAAGGCCAGACGGCCCTCATGACCGCCTCCCTCACCGGCAGGACGGAAGCGGTTAAAGTCCTCCTCAGCCACGGTGCGAACGTGAATGCCAAAGAACCCGTGAAAGGCCAGACCGCGTTGATGTGGGCCGCATCCGAAGGCAACGCCGAAGCCGCCGCGCTGCTCATCGAATTCGGCGCGGACGTCAAAGCGAAGTCGCAGGCCGGGTTCACCCCGTTGCTCTTCGCCGTCCGCAATGGCCACATCGACGCCGCAACCGTTTTGCTGCAGCATGGAGCGAACGTGAACGACGCCTCGCCCGACGGCACCAGCGCCCTCAACATGGCCGCGGTGAACGCCTATTTCGAGCTCGCAATGGTTCTGCTCGACCACGGCGCCGATCCCAATGCGCCGGATCCGCGCGGCTCCACGCTGCACGCGTTGGCGTGGCTGCGAAGGCCTGGAGCCGACGGAAGCGCGGGTGTCGGTGGCAAGCTCAGGGGCCCTCCGGTACCCACCGGCAATGTCACCGCCCTCGAACTCGCGCAGGCGCTGTTGAAGCGGGGCGCGAATCCGAACGTGCGCATCTCGTGGCGGGAAAACCGGTTCGACAAAGAAGGGGGAACAGTAAGGAACCCTCCCAATATCGATATCGGCCGCCATCTGCTCAGCTATGTCGGCGCGACTCCCTTCTATGTCGCTGCGCAAACCGGCGATGTCGCCTACATGCGCGTTCTCGTTGCGGCGGGCGCGGATCCGAAGATCCCGACTCTGCAGAACATCACGCCGTTAATGGCCGCCGCCGGGCTCGGCACATGGGAAGGCGAGACGCCTGGACCTTTCACCGGATGCCCTGAAAGCGAACGCCTCGAAGCCGTGAAGCTCGCGCTCGAACTCGGCAACGACATCGACGCGCACGCCGATTTCGGCGATTTCGTCATGGAAGGCGGCACCGAGTACACGCTTCTCTATTACCCGACCAACTTCGACAAGCTGCCCCCGAACGCGGGCGATCTGCGTTGGAGCGGGAGCACTGCCCTGCATGGCGCCGTTGTCTCCGGGCAGCCCTCCATCGTGCAGTTCCTGATCGATCATGGCGCAAAGATCGACGCCACAAACAAACTCGGCTGGACTCCGCTCATGCTGGCGCAGGGGGCCTTCTACGCCAATGCCCGCAAGGAATTTCCGCCGGCCGCGGAAATCCTCAGGAAGGCGCTCGCCGATCCGAACAGGAAAGAAAACCAATGATCATATTCGTCGCACTCACCGCTCTTCTCGCTGCCGATGCGCCCCAGCCGGTCACTTACGTCGATCACGACAAGGCCGCTGTTGCCCTCACCAAAGGTGGGGCCCTTGCCTCCGGAACCGATTACAAAGTCTCCGGTGCGCGCCGTGACAAAGCGGGTCAGGTCGAAGTGCATGAAAAAGAAACCGATATCTTCTACGTCACGGATGGCGAGGCGACGTTCATCACCGGCGGCACAATGATCGGCGGAAAATCAACCGGCCCCGGCCAGCTTCTCGGCACCGACATTCAGGGCGGGGAAGTTCACCACCTCACGAAAGGCGACGTCATCGTGATTCCGGCCGGAACGCCCCACTGGTTCAAAGAGGTTCCGCGGTCGATCAATTACTACATGGTTAAGGTCGTGAAACCTTAGTGAGCAAAGCCGTCGCGCTCAAGGTATTGCTTCCGATACTCTGCGCAGGCCTCGCCCCGGCGCAGTCAACGGACCGCTTCATCACGGTTAACGGTCTGGGCCTCCACTATCTCGATTGGGGCTCGCCGGATAAACCGCCCTTCATCATGCTGCACGGCATCAGCCGTATAGCGCATCAGTTCGATCACATCGCCCCGTATTTTAAAGCGGATTACCACGTCATCGCGCTCGACATGCGCGGCCACGGCGATTCCGCCTGGTCTCCCGAAGGCGCCTACCTCGTCGAGGACTACGTCAAAGACCTCGAAGCCATGGTCGATCAGCTCAATCTGCGCGGCATCACGCTGCTCGGCAATTCAACCGGAGGCCGGGTAGTCCAGGTCTATGCGGGCCTGCATCCCGACCGCGTCACTCGCATGATTTCCGAAGACGTCGGACCCGAGCGCACCAACGACATCGCCTCAGCCTTCACGCGACAAGTCGGGCAGGAATCGAATGGCTGGGCATCCGAAGAAGAACTCCTCGCCTCCCTGAAAAAGAGCAACCCGAAAACGCCGGAGGCAATCCTCGGGAATTACGCGCATTTCGGAAGTAAGCAGCGAGCTGACGGCCGCATCGAGTGGAAGCGCGATCCCAACCTTGCCAAAGGATTCGTGCCCACCGAACTTTGGCGGTTCGTCGAGCAAATCAAATGCCCGACGATCTACATAGTGGGCGGCGCAAGTCGCATCGTGCCGCCGGAAACGCAGCAGAAACTGATGCAAACCCTTCCCGATGTTCGCATCGTGGTCATGCCCGGCCTCGGCCACTATCCCGATCAGGAAGCTACAGCCGACTTCATCCGCATCGTGCGGGCATTCCTCGCCGGAAAACCCGCCTGACCTGACCGTTGCATACTGAAATCGTGCCGGGCTTCGAAAACGAACTGGAGCAGTTGGTAGCCGAACTGAACCGCGCCACGCCCGGGACGTGGAATTATCCGCTCGATCCCGCCGCCAACCCCGGTTCCCTCGATGCGCTCCTGACTCACGCGGTCCGTCACGGCGCATCCGATCTGTTGCTGATCGCCGGCGTCCCGGCGACCCTGCGAATTGCCGGAGCGCTCTCGCCGGCCGCGGGCGCGCCGCTGAGTCCCGAAGACATCCGTAATCTCGTACTTCCGCTCCTGAACGCGCAGCAGACTCAGGAACTGCAGCGCAACAAATCGGTCGATCTCTGCTTCAGCCGTGAAGGCATCGCCCGCTTCCGCGCGAATGTTCATTATCAAAGAGGAACCATCGCGGGCAGCGTGCGGCTGCTGCCGGAGAAGGTTCCCACTCTCGACTCCCTGCACCTGCCTTCCGGCCTTCGCCGTCTCGCCGAAGCGCGCCAGGGACTCATACTCGTAACCGGCCAGACCGGCTGCGGCAAGAGTTCCACGCTGGCCGCCCTTGTCGACGAAATAAACAACACCCGCCGGGATCACGTTGTGACCATCGAGGATCCCGTCGAGTTCGTCCACGTAAACCGCAAGTCCATCATCGAGCAGATCGAAGTCGGTCAGGATGCCCCGGACTTTGCCACTTCCCTCCGCAGCATTCTCCGCCAGAATCCCGACGTGATCCTCGTCGGCGAAATGCGCGACTGCGAAACCATGGCCACCGCGCTCACCGCCGCGGAAACCGGCCATCTGGTACTTTCGACCCTCCACACAAATGACGCTTCGCAGGCCGTTTCGCGTATTCTCGATTCGTTTCCCGCCGGCAATCAGCCGCAGATCCGCCAGCAGCTTTCCCTCGCCCTCCTTGCCGTCGTCGCGCAGCAGCTGGTTCCGTCGGTGAACGATGGCGGCCGTTATCCCGTCGTCGAAATCCTGATGGCATCGAGCGGCGTGCGCAGCCTGATCCGAAAGGGAGAGGATCACCAGCTCTATTCCGCCCTGTCGACCGGACGCAGCGAAGGGATGACATCCATGGAGCAATCGCTCGCCGAGTTGGTGCGGAGCGGTCGCGTCAGCCGCGAAACCGCCCTCGCGCATTGCGTCCGCCGCGACGAACTCCTGCGCTACCTGCAGAACTGATCCGGCTCTATTCTTCGCTCAATGTGAGATACAGCAGCGATCCGCCGCGCTCGATCTGCAGCACCAGCGGATCGGTGCCCTTCAACGCGTCCACCGCACTGCGCAAAGCTTCGAGCGTAGAGACGGGCGTGGTGTTCACGCTGTAGATCACGTCCCCGAGCCTCAGGCCGCCCTGCCCCGAATACTCCGCATCGCCGGTGCGCGCCGCGACGATCACGCCGTATTGCTTCCGCGTATCGGGCAGCAGCCCCGCGACCTCCTTCGTAATCGGAACGCCCACAATCCCCAGCTTCGGCACCCGGTTCTCCTCCGGCTTCACCAGGTCCAGAAACCGGAACGGATCGTCGTCGCGCTCGGAGACCGTGACGCGCGCCGGCACCATCCGGCTGCCCCTTAGCACCTCGATATCGACCGTCTGGTTCAGCGCAATGCTGTAGAGCGCCGTCTCGAACTCGCGCGCATTCGTCATCGGCTTGTTGTTCAGGGTGAGAACGATATCGCCCGGCTTCAGTCCCGCTTTATCCGCCGCGCCATCCGGAGTCACATCGCCCAGAATCACGCCCGTATCCTGCTTCAGATCCAGGCCCGCCGCCAGTTCCGGCGTGATGCTCTGCGCGGTCGCCCCGATCTCTCCGCGATGCACATGTCCGTCCTTGCGGATCTGATCGTAAACGTTGCGCACGATGTTACTCGGAATCGCGAACCCGATCCCTTCGCTGCCTCCCGACTGCGTCAGGATGAAGGTATTGATTCCGACAACATTTCCGTCCGAATCGAGCAGCGGCCCGCCGCTGTTACCCGGATTGATCGACGCGTCCGTCTGGATATAAACCATCGGATCGTCGGGCCTGATCTGGCGGCCCACGGAGCTGACAATGCCCAGGCTGACCGAGTTCTCAAGACCCAGGGGATTGCCGAACGCCAGTACGACCTGGCCTTGCCGAAGGGTGTCCGAATCCGCCAGTTTCAATACCGGCAACGTGGCGCCGGGCTCAACTTTCAGAACGGCCAGGTCCGCCTCCCGGTCGATTCCCACCACCTTCGCTTCGAGCAGTTTGCCATGCGCATGCATGCGCCCCTGACGCCCGGCTCGTGGTTCGTCGGGCATCGCCGCCAGTTGTACCCGGATGCGCCGTGCATTCCTCACCACGTGGTTGTTGGTTACGATGTAGCCGTCCGGGCTGACGATGACGCCGGAACCGGAGCTGCTCTGTTTGGTCACCAGCCCGGCCGTTGTGGCGTTGCCTTGTTCGCCTTCCTCATCCGCGAGGGCATACCCGGTCGAAAATACCTCGACGACCGCCAGGCTCACGGTACGCGAAAGCGTTTCGATCGAATCGCTGAGATCGCGCAGGGAATCCTTCGACGCCGATAATTCCGCGATCTTCACCGGAGGCTGCTGAGCGGCGAGAGTAAGGGCCGCGAGCGGAGTGGCCAGGAGCATCAGAGCAGTTTGCCGCATATCTATTTCATTTTATCCGCCCGCAGCGGACGTGCATCTACAGCACCAAACCACTACGGTCGGTGAGTCTCATCGCCGTACTGTCAGATACCTTCCGATGGCCACACAAGCCTTCACTCCGGTTATGATCGGATCATGCCATGTCTGTTGACGCTTGTCGTCCTGATGTTCCCGCGAGTCATTCTCTTCCTGATGTGGCTGTTTTCGAACTATCTGGACCGCGCCTATCACGGCATGCTCCTTCCGCTCTTGGGGTTCATTTTTCTTCCGATCACCACGATTGTCTACGCCTGGATGGTGAACTCGCGGATGCCCCTTGAGGGCTTCAATCTGGTGATTCTCATCATCGCGGTGCTCCTCGACGCGGGGTCCCATGGAGGCGGAGCGCGCTACTACCGGCGGCGATAGGTTTCTATTCCCTGCAGATCCCGCGGGCGCTGCGGCGGATGAATCGCACCAGGTGCAGCGTGTTCTCATCGGCGAGTTCCCGTTCGATCTTCTCCAGCGCCTCGTCCAGCTTCAAACCGGAACGGTAAAGCGCCTGATACGCCTTCTTCAGCCGGCCAACCTCCGCCACTGAAAAACCGGCGCGCTTCAGCCCGACAAGATTCAGGCCTTTCGCTTCTACATTGAATCCCGAATACAGGAAAAACGGCGGAACATCCAGATTCACCCGCGTATTCCCGCCGATCATCGCCAGCCGCCCGATCTTCGAGTACTGATGAATCACCACGCCACCGGAGATGAAGGCCTGATCCTCCACTTCCACATGCCCTGCCACCAACGCGCAGCTCGCGATCACGGTGTTGTCGCCGATCGTGCAGTTATGCGCGATATGCCCGGAAGTCATGATGTAATTACCGTCGCCGATGGTGGTTACGGATTCAGGCTGGGTCCCGCGTGAGACCGTGTAGTGCTCGCGGATTTTGTTTCCGCTGCCGATGCGCAGATAACTGCGATCGCCCTTGAAGTTCTTGTCCAGCGGATCGGTCCCCAGCGCCGTGCCCGCCGAAATTTCATTGCGGTCTCCGAGCGTGGTCCAGCGCTTCACGAAGACATAGGGTTCAATCACGCAATCCGCCCCGATTGTCACGTCCGATTCGATCACGCAGAACTCCCCGATGCGTGTCCTCGCGCCTACGACGGCGTCTCGATGAATACGGGCGGTAGGCGCTGCTGTCGCCGATGAATCGACTGGCACGAAGTACATGATAGCGGGTGCTGCTGTAGTTGATACTGCTATCGTTGATGATTACCCGTGAAGCAATATCGATACCTCGACCTGCTCATCAACATCTTTGTCGTGGTGCTGATCGTCTCCAACCTCATCGCGCCGAAGTTTGTCGCGGTCGGATGGTTCCGCTTCAGCGCGGCTCAGTTGCTGTTTCCGCTCACCTACATCTTTGGCGATGTCTTCACCGAGGTTTACGGCTACGGCGCTTCCCGCAAAGCCATCTGGACCGGCTTCATGGCCAGCATCGTCATGACGGCCTTCGGCATCTTCGCAATCTGGCTCCCGCCCGCGCCCGAGTTCAAGGACCAGGTCGCATACGAAACCATCTTCGGCGTGGTCCCGCGCAACGTCGCCGGCAGCCTCCTCGCATACTGGGCCGGCGAATTCGCCAACTCGCTCACCGTCGCCAAAATGAAGCTCTGGACCGACGGCAGATTCCTCTGGACACGCACCGTCGGTTCTACCATCGTCGGCCAGGCTGTCGACACAAGCATCGTGATCTTCGTCATTTTCTGGGGACAGCCGTTCGGAGTCATGTTCCGGCTCATCGTCTCGGGTTATCTTTTCAAAGTCGCCTATGAAGTGCTCGCCACCCCGCTGACTTACGCGGTTGTCAACTTTCTCAAGCGTGCCGAAGGAGTCAACTTCTTCGATCGCCGCACGAACTTCAATCCCTTTCGCCTGCGCGAACAGGAATAGTAGCCGGCCCCAGCCTTGGAGTGCCTTGCGAGAAGATGGTTTCTTGCCCGCCGAC
Source organism: Terriglobia bacterium (assembly GCA_963764845.1). GTDB lineage: Bacteria > Acidobacteriota > Terriglobia > Bryobacterales > Bryobacteraceae > BOG-234. Next base: position 1,917,161 of record CAVXUE010000006.1, read on the forward strand.
GACTATCGCGAGATCCGCATGGCCGTGCGCGAACTTTGCGCCGGTTTCCCCCCGGAATACTTTCGCCGGATTGACGAAGACCGCGGCTATCCCGAGCGTTTTGTCGAAGCCCTCACCAAAGCCGGCTGGCTGGCCGCCCTCATCCCCGAGGAATATGGCGGCGGAGGCCTCACCCTCGCCGAAGCCTCGGTCATCATGGAGGAAATCAATCGCTCAGGAGCTAACTCCGGGGCGTGCCATGGCCAGATGTACAACATGGGAACAGTGCTCAGGCACGGCTCGGCCCGGCAGAAACAAACTTACCTGCCCCGCATTGCAACCGGTGAGCTCAGGCTGCAGTCGATGGCCGTAACCGAGCCCACGGCGGGAACCGACACCACCGCAATCCAAACCACCGCGATCCGAAAAAACGACCGTTACGTCGTCAACGGCCAGAAGGTCTGGACCTCGCGCGTGCAGCATTCGGACCTGATGATTCTGCTCGCCCGCACCACGCCGCTCGCCGCCGTGAAAAAGAAATCCGAAGGCATGTCCATCTTTCTGGTCGATCTTCGCGAGGCCGTCGGGAAGGGAATCACGGTCCGCCCGATCCAAAACATGGTCAACCACGAGACCAATGAATTATTCATTGACAATCTCGAAATCCCAGCCGAAAATCTGATCGGCGAAGAAGGCAAGGGCTTCAGATACATTCTCGACGGGCTCAATGCCGAACGCGCCCTGATCGCCGCCGAATGCATCGGAGACGGTTATTGGTTTATCGACAAAGTTACGAAATACGTAAGCAGTCGCGCTGTCTTCGGCCGCCCGATCGGACAGAACCAGGGCGTCCAGTTCCCCATCGCGAAGGCCTGGATCGACATCGAAGCGGCCAATCTCATGCGCTTCAAAGCCTGCTCCCTCTTCGACGCGCATAAGAGCTGCGGCGCCGAAGCCAACATGGCGCTCCTGCTCGCCGCGGAATCCTCATGGGAAGCGGCAAACGCCTGCCTCCAGTTTCACGGCGGATTCGGTTTCGCCCGCGATTACGACATTGAGCGCAAATTCCGCGAAACCAGGCTCTATCAGGTCGCGCCCATCTCGACCAACCTGATTCTGTCCTACATCGGCGAGCACGTGCTCAAAATGCCCCGGTCTTTCTGATGCTTCCTCTGAACGGAATCACGGTTCTGACGCTGGAGCACGCCGTCTCCGCGCCCTTCGCCACGCGTCAGCTGGCCGATCTCGGTGCGCGGGTAATCAAGATCGAAAGGCCCGGAGCAGGTGATTTTGCGCGAGGCTATGACGAACGAGTGCGCGGCCTCTCTTCTTACTTCGTATGGTGCAATCGCTCCAAGGAAAGCCTGACTCTCGATGTCAAACATCCCGCTGCGGCCGCTATCCTGTCAAAGGTGCTGCATAAATCGGACGTACTCGTCCAGAATCTCGCACCGGGAGCCGCCGAACGGCTTGGGCTGAGTTACGAGGCTCTGCATGACAGGTATCCCCGGCTCATCGTCTGCGATATCTCCGGCTACGGCTCGGACGGTCCTTATCGCGATAAGAAAGCCTATGATCTTCTGATCCAGAGCGAGTCGGGATTTGTCTCGATTACAGGTACTCCCGATCAGCCATCCAAAGCCGGCTGCTCCATCGCGGATATCTCCGCCGGGATGTACGCCTGCAACAGCATCCTGGCCGCGCTCATCAATCGCGGCAAGACCGGCCAGGGCTGCCGCATCGACTTATCCATGCTGGAATGTATGGTCGAGTGGATGAGCAATCCTCTCTACTATGCGTTCGACGGCGCCCCACCGCCGCCGCGCACAGGCGCTTCCCATGCCACCATTTATCCTTACGGACCTTTTAAGAACATCATGCTCGGCCTGCAGAACGAGCGCGAGTGGGCCGTATTCTGCCAACAGGTTCTCGAACGGCCCGGCCTCGCCACCGATCCCCGGTTCTCGACCAACTCAAAGCGCTCCGAGGCCCGCGCGGAACTAACCTGCTCATCACCGAGGCCTTCTCGAAACTGACCTCCGAACAGGTGGTCGAAAGGCTTGACAAGGCCCGCATCGCCAACTCGTGCGTGAACGACATGCACGATGTCTGGGCGCATCCTCAACTGCAGGCGCGAAACCGCTGGGTCGAGATCGACACGGCCGCCGGACCCATCCCTGCGCTCCTGCCGCCGGGAATGACCGAAGCCAGAATGGATGCCGTCCCGAGCCTCGGCGAGCACACGAATTCAATTCTGCGTGAACTTGACTACACTGATGACGTGATCGCCAGGCTGCGCAGCGAGGGCGCCGTATGAGCGCAATTCTCGCCGATTTCGCCGCAAACCTCCGTTTCGACGACATCCCGCGGCCGGTTATTCAACGCGCTGAAGACTTGTTTCTGGATTGGTTCGGCTCCGCTCTCGCCGGTAAGAACGCGCGCCCCGTGGAAGCCCTCGAATGCTTTATCGAGGACCATGGGGCCGGCGGGCGGCCCGTCCGAAGTGCTCATCTACGCGCCGCACTACGAGCCCGCTGTTCGCCGCTCTTGTAAACGCCGCCGCTTCCCACGTCGCCGAGCAGGACGACGTCCATAACGCTTCCGTATTCCATCCCGGCACGGTCGTTTTTCCGCCTGTGCTGGCAGTCGCGCAAAGCCTCGGTAGTTCCGGCCGCGACCTGCTGACCGCGGCTGTGGCCGGTTACGAAACCGGCATCCGCGTAGGAGAGTTTCTGGGCCGCTCGCACTACAAGGTCTTTCACACCACGGGCACTGCCGGAACCATTGCCGCCGCGGCGGCCACCGGGAACCTGCTGAGGCTGACTCCGGACCAGATGCTGAACGCCTTCGGCTCGGCCGGTACACAGGCAGCCGGCTTATGGGAGTTTCTGCGTGACGCCGCGGATTCGAAACAGCTCCACGCCGCAAAGGCCGCAGCCGATGGTCTGCTTTCCGCCTACCTCGCCCGATCCGGATTCACCGGTGCGAAGCTCATCTTCGAAGGTCTCCAGGGAATGGCGGCGGGCATGTCGACCGACGCCGATCCCGCGAAGCTGGTCTCCCGATTGGGCGAACGTTGGGCGCTCGTCGAGACGTCATTCAAGGTTCATGCCTGCTGCCGCCACACCCACCCGGCCGCGGACGCCTTTTTACAGGTTCTAAGCATCCACAACCTGCCTCCCGACCGCATAGCCCATGTCACCGCGCACGTTCATCAGGCCGCGATCGATGTCCTGGGCGCCGTCCACATTCCGCAATCCGTACATCAGGCAAAGTTTTCCATGGGCACAGTCCTCGGGCTGATGGCAGTCTTCCGTCGCGCCGGGCTGAAGGAGTTCGAGGAACGATACGCCGACCCGCGCGTCGCGGCGTTTCGTGAAAAAGTCACGATGGTCCCCGATCCCGAAGTCGATCGCGCATACCCGGCTCGCTGGATTGGAAAGGTAACCGTCGAAACCACCGACGGGCGTGTTCTGCAAGGCAGGGTTGATGAACCGCGGGGCGACCCGGGCAACTCGCTCACGCGCGGCGAAATCGAACAAAAAGCACTCGAACTCGCGGATTTCACGGGAGCCGCGACACAGACGGAAATGCAATCCGTGTTCGCGCGGGTCAACGAACTCACCAACACGCCGCACATAGGATTGTTTCTCGTATGACCGCCCCGCGTTCCTATCTCTTCGTCCCCGGCAATCGCCCAGATCGATTCGCGAAAGCCTGCGCAAGCGGCGCCGATGCCGTAATCATTGACCTCGAAGATGCAGTGCCGCCGCAGGAACGCCCCGCGGCGCGGGCAAATGTCGCACGGTGGCTTTCCGCGGATCGACCTGTCCTGATCCGCATCACCGGGCCGGAAGACTTCTTTCTGTGTGAGAAGCCCGGCGTCTCGGGCGTCGTGTTGCCGAAGGCGGAACGCGTCGAAGATCTCAGCGCAATTCCCCATTCGAACCGGCTGCCGATTATCGAAACGGCCCGCGGTTTCTGGAACCTGTCCGCGCTCGCGCGTGCGCCGAACGTCCAACGTCTCATGTTCGGATCCATCGATTTCCAGCTGGATCTGGGAATCCAGGGCGAAGGTGAGGAACTCCTCTACTTCCGTTCGCAACTTGTGCTCGTCTCAAAAATCGCCGGGCTGCAGCCGCCGGTCGATGGAATCACCACCCAATTCACAACTCTCGAACCCGTGCGTGCCGATACCCGGCGCGCCAGACTCCTCGGCTTCGGGGGAAGCTCTGCATCCATCCCCATCAGGTTGCGCCGGTGAACGAAGGCTTCGGACCCACCGTCGGAGAAATCGCATGGGCGAAGCGCGTCATCGAAGCCGCCGCGAAAACGGACGGCGAGGCAATCTCGTTGAACGGCGAAATGATCGACCGTCCGGTAGTCGCCCGGGCGCGGGCCATCCTCGCTGCAACACAAATCGCTACTCAAAATCCCGAAGCATCCCCGCCAGCCGCGCGGTAGCCGCCACCTCGCCGCCGAACCGAACGGAATTATAAACGTCCGTGAACGCCGCCACCCTCTGGCTCTCATTCACCGGCAGCTGCCGTGCGAACTCGATCGGAGTAAAGCCTGGAGGTTTCTCGAACCCCCGCCTTGCGAGCAGTTCCAGCATCCGCTCATACAAGACGCCCGCGTCCGATGCAGATCCGCCCGAGCGCCCGATCCGCCGCAGACGGATCTTTCTGCGCAGCCCGGCGAACAGTTTCGGGCTGAACCAGGAAACGAGCAGCACCGCCACAATCACCCAGCCCCAGCTTCTGAACCATGTCACAATTTGCGTTGTCCACGGCACCCGCGGCGTCGCACTGCTCCGGCTCCAGCTCCGCAGCGCCGCCTCGAACTTCGCCGCGATCGCCACCTGATGCCCCAGATCGTAGGAAATCACCCACTCGTGCCACGTATGATCGGCCGCATCGAGGTACATGTTGATTCGCGACAACAGTGAGGAACTGTTATCCTTCGCCGCGAAAGGAGTCGGATCGAACGTGGTCCAGCCCAGGCCTTCAATCCAGGCCTCCACCCACGCATGGGCGTCTGATGCGCGCACCACGTAAAGCCCCGAAACATCGTTGAAATACCCGCCCAGGAAACCGGTCGCAACCCGCGAGGGAATGCCCTGCGAACGCAGCATAACCGCCATCGCCGAAGCGAAATATTCGCAATACCCTTCTTTGCGAACGAAGAGAAAATCGGCCAGCGGATCGCCCACCGGCCTCAACGATGACTCCAGTTTGTACTTGAAATCCTTTTGCAGGTGACTCTGGATTCTGGTCGCCCGCTCCCATGGTTCCCCGTCACCCGACCAGTTCCGCGCCAACTCGTAAATCCGGATATCCAGCAGCGGCAGCTCCAGATAGCGCGCTCGTTCCGTCCGCGTCAGTTCCGTCGGAAGAGGCGGCCCCGAGTGCGCCGAGACTTCATACCGCAGCGTTTCGTTAAACGGCCCGAACACCCGGAACCCGTCGTCGGGCGTGGCCACCAGACTCCTCGCATCGATATTGATGAACTCCGGAATCCCGGCGATGAACAACGCGCCGGTGCCCGAATTCTGCAGATCGACGCGATAGATCAGCCGCCGGCCGTCGCGCCGCGAGCGCTGCGATTCGTTCGCCACTTCCGCGTAGCCGCGCGCCGTCGGAATCGGCCGCCCTGCCACCCGCGGCTCGGTCCAGCGCCTGCCATCGAAGTGGCTCAACGCCGCGCCGCGCCATTTCAGGTCCGGCGGCAGCGCCCGCGAATAGGGCAGAATGTGCATCACGGCGCGATCGTCCCGGCTGATCTTCCCGAAGCCGCCGAGGTCCACAACGTTCGAAAACCCGGTGAGCCGCGGCGCGTTCGGGAAAAGCATCGCCGCCATGCGCGCGGTACGGGGCACCAGCAGGAATAGCCCCGCGGTGAGGATCAGGATTCCGCCGAGAGAGGTGATCGCAACCGCTGCCAACGGCCAGTTCATGCTTCCGCGCGCCGGCGCCGTTGCCTGTTTGTGCCGCTCCAGACTGCGCCGTATCTCCGCGCTGCTGAATGCCGCGATCGCGAAGACCACATAGAGCGCAAGGTACGCGAAGAAACCGGACTGCGCCGAAAGCATCGCCGCCGCGATCAGTTCCACGAACGAGATCGCGCCCGTGTACACATAATCGCGATTCGACCGGGCGGTAAGAATCTTGAGAGTCGCCAGAAAACAGACGCCATGGACTGTCGTGGTCAGAAGATCGTGCGAGATGAAGTAAAGGTCGATCGGAAAAAAAGCCACGTATCCGAGCGCGGCAAACGACACCACCTCCACCGGGACGGCAATTCGCAGCACCCCGGCCACCATCGCGGCGCGAACCAGCAAACCGGCCAAGGTGAGCGTCAGCGTCGGCCGGTCGAGATCCCCGGTCGCGGCCAGAGCGCAAAACCCGCTCGCGATGAGCCCCAGCAGCGAGAACTGAAAGAAGCGCTCGACGGACGCTTCTGACTGTGTGTGCTGATAGGCCACCACTTCAGTCTAATTCCAGCGCGGGTCGGGACGGGCGGGCTGCTCTCGCGATTCATCGGCGGTTGAAGTGCGGTCCGATTAGAATCCATCGCGGTTGAAATCCGGCGCGAATGAAATCCGGTAATGCGAAGCCAGAATGCGCCGCAATTATAACCGGGATGACACAATTCCCCCGTATTGCCTGATAATGTGGGAAAAATTCGGCACAAGTCCTTGACCTCCGCAAGCGCGGCAATGTAAGATGGCACCTCAATTACCCGGCCGGATCATGACCGGCGGATAGTCCGATGCCGGGCACTGGAGAATAAAATATGGCAAACATCGCTCGTATCCCGATCACGAATATCTATATGCAGGGTGACTACACCGGTGTCATCTACGTCGGCCCCGGCAACAAACCGATGAACGTCATCCTCGATACGGGCAGCAGCGCTCTCGCTCTGGATGCTACGAAATACCAGCCGGACGTTACCGGCGGCGACCAGACGACAGACCTGGCTCAGACCGATTCCTACGGCGATGGCAGCACCTGGACCGGCGCCGTCATCGAGACCACGCTCACCATCGGGTTGAGTGGTTCCACGATCGCCCTTCCCGGAGGCAACGCGGCGGTTGCGTACCAGGAATCTTCCAATATGTTCGGCTCGGCGGACGGTATTCTCGGCCTCGCCTATGCGCCGCTCGACGATGCTTTCCAGATGCCGCAGGATACCTGGAAAAATCAATACACCTCCACCCAGGTTCGCGCCGGCACACAGAGCGACCTGGTTCCTTACCTGACTCAGCTCGCGAATGCGGGGGTCGTTTCGGACAAAATTGCCTTTTACACCAAACGTTCTTTCATCCACGTGGGTGGGGGTTCGAATGATCCCCTGAACCAGGGATTCATGATCGTGGGCGGGGGCGAAGAGAGCACGGATCTCTATACCGGAGCTTTCCAGACCGTGACGGTCCTCTCCGACGCCTGGTACTGCACGAATCTGAAGGAGGTAATCGTCGGCTCCGCGTCTCCGATTGCCGCCCGTCTCCAGGGGCCGCGGGGCATGCCTTCCAATTCGATCATCGACAGCGGCACCAACAGCCTCAACCTGGGCTCTCAGATGCTGAATGCGATCCTTTCGAAATTCCCGGCGAGTCAGAAACAGCTGCTGTCGAAGGCGATCGATGGCGGCAGCCTCGTCCCGGTCTCCGAACTCAACCTCGCGCAGTGGCCCACTATTACATTCGTTCTTCAGGGCGATGCCGGAGATGTCAGCCTGGCTGTGCCCCCGTCGAACTACTGGCAGGTCGATACGCAGCAGGTCGGGTACGCGGCGGCCGCGATCACAAAAGGACAGGCGGGGCTTGCGATTCTCGGACTCCCCCTGATGAACGGCTACTTCACGATCTTCGATGGCGAAGCGGACGGCGGCAAGGGCGTCGTCAAGTTCGCCACCGCCACGTAGCAGCGGTTCCCTGCGGCCGGACAGGAGAGTTCTTCGCTTTCGGTGCGTTTCGCAGAGGCGGCGATTCCACCGCGCCAGGTCACCTCCGGGCAAACCCTCCTGACCCTAACTACTCGTGGTCACACGGACGTTCCTAATCGACAGGACCCACCGCCCGCATCTTCCCGTTGAACAGCGGCCGGGAACGAAGGGTATACTGCCCTCGATGCCCACCTCTGCGATGAAGGATCCCGTTACCTGGCTCTACCCTCCCATCGAGCCCTATAACGCCGGTAGACTTCAGGTCTCCCCGGTCCACGAACTTTACTTCGAGGAAAGCGGCAACCCTTCGGGGAAGCCGGTGATTTTTCTCCACGGCGGTCCCGGCGGTGGTTCAGATCCCAAACAGCGCCGCTTCTTCCATCCGGAAAAATACCGCATCGTCAACTTCGACCAGCGCGGCTGCGGCAAGAGCACGCCCTATGCCTCTCTCGAGGCCAACACAACGTGGGACCTCGTCTCCGACATCGAGAAAATCCGCCAGCACCTCAGCATTGAGCGCTGGCAGGTTTTCGGCGGATCGTGGGGCTCCACTCTGGCCCTCGCCTATTCCGAAACTCATCCCGATCGCGTTTCCGAACTCGTCCTTCGCGGAATCTTTCTCCTCCGCAAACGGGAAATCGACTGGTTCTATCAGAGTGGCGCTTCGTTTCTCTATCCGGACGCCTGGGAGCCGTACCTTGCCCATATCCCCGCATCGGAGCGCGGCGATCTGCTCTCCGCCTACTATCGCCGCCTGACCGGCGATGATCCGGGCGCGCGCCTCGCTGCCGCGAAAATATGGAGCGGATGGGAAGGCGCCACCTCTAAACTCCTGCCTGACCCCGCCTTCACCGGCCACTACGAGGAGGATGAATTCGCCCTCGCCTTCGCTCGCATCGAGGCCCACTACTTTTTCAACAAAGGTTTTTTCGAAACCGACGATCAGTTGCTGTCTAACGCCTCGCGCGTGCGCCACATTCCCGCGGTGATTGTGCAAGGCCGATACGACGTTGTCTGTCCCATGGATAGTGCGTGGGCGCTTCACCGCGCGTGGCCCGAAGCCGATCTCATCATCACCCCCGACAGCGGTCACAGCGCCTTCGATCCGCCTAACAGCCGCGCCCTGGTCGCGGCGACAGACAAATTCGCGGGCTAGTCAGAAAATTGCGTTCGCGGTGGACCAACCCCTGCGCGGAAGCGCTTTTGGCGCTTAGCGGCGGGCTTTGTGTCAGTCTTGGGAGTTAACGCCCTGTGGTTCCGGCGAGCCCCATTCGCTGTTGTCGTAAACGTAGATTAAATCCATCTCCTGAACCGCGCGAGGGAGATTCCCGATGCTCGATTCATAGATGGCTCGCAGAACGGGCACCGGCGCGCTGTGACCACCCGCGTCAGCCCGCATTTTCACTCTTTCCAGATGCATCGAAAAATCCCGGAGCGCGACATAACGCATCTCAGTTGTGAATCCGGCCCGCTTTGCAAGCGCCGCCTGATCGAATGTAATGCCGCTTCTGAGCGTGGTCTCGAACGCGCAACTCGCGCGCTGCTCGATATGGTCAAGAACAAACGACTCAAAGAGAATATTGACCTCGTCGCGGATGCGGCGCGGGATGCCCACGTAAGACCCGCCATTGAGGGCGGCGGCGCGATCATCCGCGTTGAAATAATCCACGCCAAATCCAGCAACCGGGAAAGCTTTGGACTTGCCGGCCCCAGGTGGACCGGCAACGATGAACAACCGGGGCGGCACTTATCCGCCGAAATCGCGGTCAGCCCCCTCGCGCATATCTTTGGGAAGATCGGTGCGCACGCGTTTTCCGTTTTTATCGGCGATACCGAGCCGCTCCAACTCTTCGGCTGCTGCCTTCACACGCTCGCCAGCCGCCTGCAAATGGGGATCGGTCTTCGGTTCCCCCAGCTTCGTCGTGTGAATAGTGGACACTACTTTATTGTATTCCTTTGCGGAGCTTTGGGATAAACGACCTGGGGTGTTTTCTCGGTGTTCTTCAGGGATGATTGAACTGGTACGTGACGCCGCGTCCTCTATGCTCCGGGCACGCGGGAAAGACTGTCGAAGTTCATGACGCCTGCTACCACCCGGTCAACGCGGAGACGATAAGAGATATAAACCATCCCCATGAGTGGCATCACCACGATGGAAGGTACCCAACCTGCCGTTCGGCATGTTTCGACCATGACACCCGCTGCGCATGCGCCTACCAGATAGTAAGGGAAAGACCAGAAGGAGCAGCCGCGCCAGATTTGAGTCACTGGCCTTGCTTGAGCCAGACCGACCGCGACGGAAACCATCACCGTGTTGAGGAAAAACAAAGAACCTGTCGCGACGGCCAGGGTCGCCGGAAGTGAATTGGCCCAGTCCTCGGGTAACCCACTCCTTATCAGCCAATGGGTAACGGCAGTGCAGATCACCAGATTCGAGACGCTGAAGACGGCCTGTTCCATCACTGCCGGCCGCTTGGGTTTCCAGAATACCTGAGTCAATCCGAGCGCTATGGCGATCATGATGGCCTGTGAAAAAGGCAGGTCTGTGATGGCGACCAGGGACATTACGAATCCGACTGAAATGGTGGCGGGCATCCCGGGGAGCCGCACTTTCCACGTCGCCACGATCATTCCAAGAATCAGATAACCGAAGAATCGTTCCAGACCGGATAAGTCGAAGGCCATAACCGCTTTTGTGACAAGCAGAATACCGGCAATAACGTTGGCATTCACATACAAGCGGGCCCTGGCAGGCAGTTTCGGCGATTCGGCCGACGCTTCCGGACGCGGCGACAGCGCTCTGGATGAAATGGAAAGAACACCGAAGAAATGAAGGAGATAAACCAGCGCCAGCAGAACGATCAGAGCCTCCGGGTGAGGGGACTGCCCTCTTACCGGCAGCACTCCCAACCCCACTGCCGCGGCCAGGTAGAAGGGAAAACTCCACTCATACCACTCCCCGCAAACCTGGCGGAATGGCTTTGCCTGAAGCAGCGACAGGAGTCCGGATTCGACCGCCGTACCGACCGTGAACTGGACCAGCACGGCCGCGGCCATGAGCGCCGGGATATAGATCCGCAGGCTTCCCAGAGACGTCACGTGCATGACGGCGAATGCGCTGGCGATGCTCAGGGATACCGTGGCCGTCTTAAAGAAAAACCGCACCAGACCATTCGCTCGCCCGGTGCGGAATAAAGCCTGAACCGCGGCTGCGGCACACCCGGCAATCATCGTCTGCGGCAGGTTCAGAAAATACAACCCGAACACGATAAAGAGAGCGTTCGCGGAATCGGCGCCGCCCACGCTGCTCCCATGCCCGCCGGATCGGCGCATTTGGAACAGAGAGGTCGCAACGGCCAGAGCAAGATACACCGAAAAGGTCAGAGCATTGTCGATATGCGGACCGCCGCCGAGCGACGCGCCGAGGGCAACCGATCCCGCGGCGATAACGGCGTATGCGTACCATCGGGCTTGTTTTGGCATAATCGTCTCGCGATGAGCCTGGCTGGCAGATCTGCTTTACTGTTCGCCGTTGATTGCCGACGTGTCGGTTTCAGATGCGTCCGTGCTCGTAGTGCCCCAGATAACGTTTGTGCCCCAGATCACGTTAAAGCCCTGAAGCACACTGGTTCCCCAAACCACGTTAGTCCCCCAGATCACGTTATTGGCGAGCACGGCGCTGGTGCCCCACACCACATTCGAAGCCCATACGTTGCTTGAACCCCAGACCACGTTCACTCCGCCGATCCCCTGCAGGGTGACCTGCCCCGTGGACGGATTGTAGGATGCCACCGGTGAGCTCGCGGAAGCCGCGGGAGGAAGGAATCCCAGCTGGTCGCCTGCCTGAATGTCCAGTTCACCGGCGCCTACGGTGAAGACATCGTAGTAGCTCGTGTATGGGATTCCGGTTATCGGATCGACAGCCACGCTGCTGGTGGGGAAGTTCTTCGTTGCCGACAACATCATCGCCGCCTTGATTTGATCGGGCGTGATGTTCGGCATATAGAAATAGGCCATGGCCGCGGTGCCGGCTGCAACTGGCGTAGCCATGCTCGTGCCGCTCAGCGTGAAGTAGTTGCCGGTGACACGGTTGGCCGGATAAAGGTTGGAAAGAGTCAAGCCGTGTGGCAGGGTGGAAACGATCAGGTTGCCGGGAGCGACGATATCGGGCTTCGCATAGTGGTCGAACAGGGTGGGACCTTTGGAGCTGTAGCTGGCGATGAGATCGTCGCTGCGGGTCGTTGTTCCCTCGCTCTTGATGCAGCCCACGGTGATGACGAGGGGATCGTTCCCAGGAGCGGTAATGGTGCCATATCCGTTTGTATTTGCCGAGTTGTCGCGTCCGTCATTGCCCGCGGCGACCACGACCACGATTCCCGCCTTCCATGCAGCTTCCACCGCCTGACAAAGCGGATCGAGTGAAGCCGACTCGTATACCGGACGGCCCAGGGAAAGATTAATCACCCTGATGTTGTAGGTGTTCTTCAGCGAAATGGCAGTGTTAATAGCCTGAATGACGTTGGCATCGCTTCCCAGACCGTTGATATCCAGCACCCGAAGGTTAATGATGTTGGCCTGCGGGACGATACCGACGTAAACCGTTCCGTTGCCATTGCCGGCGAGAATGCCGGCGACGTGAGTGCCGTGTCCGTATTGATCCACCGCAGATCCGCCCACAAAAGACTGGCTGTATACGATCCGGTTGGTAGAGCCGGTGTAGAAATCGGGGAGAGCGACAACGCCGCTGTCGATGACGGCGATGCCCACGCCGGCCCCCGTCTGACCTATCGAGTTGGCCCAGGTGGAGAAAACGGTGCCGTCTGTAATTTGATCGAACATGGCTTTAAGTGGCCGGTTGGGCGACACGTAAGCGACATCCGGGTCCGCGGCCAAAGTCTCGAGTTGGGCGCGGGGAACAGTATAGTGAGCTGCCTTGATGTAATCCATGCGGCTATTGAGTTTGCCGCCCAGGGCCGCGACCCGCTCGTGGTGAGCTTCCGTGGGAGTGACCCGATACTGCACGATCGCTTCAACGCTCTCTGTCGCATCCCTGTCCGTCGCCCGGGCGCCCCGCAGATCGGAAGAGAGCTTCTCGCTGCTGGCCCACGTGGCTGTGGCGAAGAGCAGTGCGATCGCGCTGAGTTTCACGACAGTGAGGAAGACATCTTTCATCTTGTTTGCGGCGGTCGGTTTCGTGATTGCCATGGTTTAGCTCCAACCCATTATTTGATTGGGCCGGAGAGGAAAGTAAGATTCAAAATTTTCCAGGCGTACCACGAAGCGAGTGAACAAAGGTTATATCCGGCCGGCTCGAGCCTGCTAACCTTTGCCTGCTCGTGTGTTAAAGGCCTCGCGAGACGAGGACAACAACGTCTGGCAAACCAGGATCCTGAAACGCAAAGCCCCTTGAACTTGGCGGCCAATCGTGGTTCCCGGGAAACATTGAGGTTTTCGGCTGACAGCGCATCTGGCTGAGGATTCCGCTGAAGGCGACCGGTCACTCCGGAAGAAGCCGATCACGGTTCCGGGACGAAACCGATCAGGCGCAAGCGAAGCGACGCTGGCACTTCGATGTTGCAGCATCTGAAAGTCTGGCTCTTATCGGCAATCTCCGGCGCTGCCAGCGGGTGACGTTAGGTCGCGTATGAGATATCCGTGTTCGGAGATCGAGAGTTCCCGAATTCGGACAAGTGGCCGGGGTCCACGACAGCGATCGGGAGATAGCTTGACACACTCTGACGGCGGCGTTGCGTTTGCTTGCTTTCATTTGCCCGCAGCTTCAGCGCAATGCCGAGATGCGCCGACGACGATGAACTGGTTCTTCCCGGGTCTTGCACGACAGTGCCGCTGTCAGTGCCCTTGGTTTACGGGCGAGCGTCGCAGTTGTGCGCCAGGCAAGCTGGGTTGAATGTTATTTGCCCGGATTATTGCACTATGACGTACTAGGACATCCCGCGCAGTACTGGTAGTACTTCTGCGCGCACAAAAAAAGAAATTCCGTTCAACTTCTACTTTTCAGTCGAAGAAAAGGTATAAGATTTCAAAAGTAGCAGGTCGCCTGTTCACCAAAGGCAGTACGGCTGGAGGATACCAATGAAGTCGAAACTGCCTGGCAACCGTTCGGTCCGCTGTGCGCTGGCGATCTGCGCGCTGACGGCCGCGTGCCTGTGTTCAACCCCGGCTTTTGCCCAGGTATGCACGCAAAGCATAAGTCCCTGTACGGTGCCCGGGTCGGTGTCGAGTTATACGGGTGGGCCTGGCACGGCCAGCTACACCTATGGAACGATCACCAATACCGGTAGCATTCAGATCACTGCCGGGTTGGTGGGCAGCCCACCTTCGAGCGCCAACGCTTCACTGAATGTGGAAGCAGGAGTATCGAACGGCACTACGACGCTGACGGGCGGCGGCACCCTCACATTGTCGACGAGCGGCGGGACTGGCGTTGCATTCATCACGGATGGTACTTTTTCCGGCGGCAATTCTCTGATCAACCTGAATAACACGATTCAGGGATATGGGCAAATCGGGAACGGCAGCGATTTGAAACTGTCGAACAGCGGCACCGTCAACGCCAACGTTTCGGGTCTCGGCCTGATTTTGAACAACGGGGGCGTCACCAATACAGGTTTGCTCGAAGCCACCAACGGCGGCTCTCTCAATATCTCGAGTGTGGTTAATAATTCAGGTGGGAACATTACTACCACCGGCACCGCGACGGTGAGCGTCAATTCGACGATCCAGGGCGGCACTCTGAATGGCGCGGGCCTGCTGACCGGGCCCGGTAACGCGACGCTGGACGGTGCGTCGCAGGGGACGCTGACGCTGTCCACCGGGAGCACCTATACCGGCGCCAACGGAACCACGACCTTCGTGCTTGGAACGATCGTCAACAACGGCAACATCCAGCTCAACGGGGGCGCGACCGGCAACACCAAACTATTCCTGACCGGCAATACCGCGTTGCAGGGCGGTGGAACCTTAACGCTCAACAACGGCGCCAATGCTGCGTTGATCACGGAGACTTTCGCCAGCCCCTTCACTCTGACCAACGGGATGGCTACCTCGGCCAGCACGATTCAGGGATCCGGGCAAATTGGCAATGGTTCCGCCCTGACGCTGGTGAACAACGCTCTGGGTATCGTCAATGCCAACGTTTCGGGCGGAAGCCTGATTTTGAACGGCAACCCCGGCACCAACACAGGTTTGCTCGAAGCCACCAACGGCGGGAATCTGAACATCTCCAATGTCGTTAATAATTCAGGTGGAAATATTACGACCACCGACACCGCAACAGCGAGCGTCAACTCGACGATCCAGGGCGGGACGCTGAATGGTGCGGGCCTGCAGACCGGCGCCAGCGGCGCGACGCTGGATGGCTCGACGCAGGGAGCGCTGACGCTATCCACCGGAAGCACCTATACCGGCGCCAACGGAACCCTTACTCAAGTTCTCGGCACAATCGTCAACCACGGCAATATCCAGATAAACGGGGGAGCGAGCTCCGACACCAGGCTATTCCTGACCGGCAACACGACGCTCCAGGGCGGCGGTGCCGTAACGCTCAACAATGGCGCCAACGGGGCATATATCACGGATACTTTTGACGGCGGCTTCACGCTGACCAACGGGACGGCTACCTCGGCCAGCACCATCAGGGGGTCCGGGCAAATCGGAAACGGCGGCGACCTGCAGCTGGCGAACAACGCCCTGAGTACCGTCAATGCCAACGTTTCGGGCGCCACCCTCTACCTGAACGGCGGCACCGTTACCAACACGGGTTTGCTCGAAGCGACCAACGGCGGCAATCTGCAGATCTCCACCACCGTCAACAATCTCAATGGAACCATCTCGACCGATAGCGGCCTCGGCAGCGCTGTGAGCGTGAGTTCGACGATTCAGGGTGGGACGCTGGGCGGCACCCTGCAGACCAATGGCAGCGCAACGCTGGATGGTTCGACCCGGGGGTCGCTGACGCTGTCCACCGGCGCCACGTACACAGGCGGCGCCGGTACGACGACCAACGTTCTTGGAACGATCGTCAACAACGGCAACATCCAGCTGAACGCGGGGGCGAGCACCAGCGCTGTGCTGTTTCTGACCGGAAATATGACCCTGCAGGGCGGTGGAACGCTGACCCTCAACAGCGGCAGCGGTACCGGCCTGGCCTATATCACGAATACTTTCGACTCCGGCTTCACTCTCACAAACAGCGGCGACACGATTCAGGGATACGGGCAAGTCGGCAACGGCGGCAGTTTGAACGTGATCAACGGGGCGGGTGGAAAGTTACTCGCCAACGTGGCGGGTCAGACGCTGACCGTTAACGGCACGGGCGGCCTGACGAATAATGGCACCATGCAGGCGAACGCCGGGAGTACTTTGCTTGTCACGCAGGGCTTCACCAATTTTTCGGCTGGTACGCTCACTGGCGGTACTTACAACGTATACGGCACGGGCTCATCGGCGGGCACGATTCAGATCGACGCACTGGGAACCGCAGGGGGAGAAATCGTCACCAACAACGCGACGATCGTGCTCAACGGGCCCAACTCGGACTTCGTCGACGACGACGGTCACAATGCGCTTTCGGCCCTGGCCGGTAACGAGGGCACTCTCGACATCCTCGGCGGCCGCAACTTCAGCACGCCGGGCAGTTTGGACAATTCCGGAACCTTGGATATCGGCGCGACGGATATCTTCACGGTCAACGGCGCGTACTCCGATCCACCGTCCGCCGACCTGATATTCAATATTGACGGGCTGACCAACGGCAACGGCTTTCTGGGCGTCACCGGCAGCGCGAATTTCGCCGGGACGCAGCTGAACCTGGACGCAATCAACAGCTTCGACATCGTTTCGGGCGACGTGTTTGTCCTCGCGGATTATGGCACCCTCAGCAGCGATTTCAGCAGCGTCGACACTGCCGGACTGAATCTGGCTGCCGGGCTGACGGCTGCGATCAACTACGATTACCACAACGATAACGAAATCGCACTCGTCATCGGCGGCAATACTTCCGCTACGCCCGAGCCCTCCACGTGGATACTCTTCGCCGCGGGTCTGAGCGCTCTGGCCGCTTTCCGGATGGCGCGCCGAAGGCGTATCGTGGCAGAAGGGGCGGCAAAGGATTCGTGCGCATAAAAACGCTTGTGGCGGGGATATTGGCCGTTGCCCTTGTGGCCGGACTGGCGTTCTGGTTTTCCCCCGAGCGGGTGCTCGCGGCTAAAGCTATCGGGTACCAGGCCGTCCTGCTGGACAACAACCAGGTGTTCTTCGGCAAAGTGGCCGACTTGAGTACCGACTACCCTGTCCTGACGGATGTCTTCTACATCCAGACCACGGTTAATCAGGAGACCAGGCAGCAGTCCAACACCCTCGTGAAGCGCGGTAAGGAGTGGCATGCGCCCGACAAGATGGTCCTCAATGCCCGCCACATTATCATGATCGAGCCGGTGACCGACGGCTCGACGGTGGCGCAACTGATCGCCAAGGCGGCCGGGAAATAGCGTGCCGGCATGGCTGATCGCAGGTCTGGTTACGGCCGCCGCGCTGCTTGTGGGATGGTGGGCGGAAACGAGAGCGACCATCATCATCGCGGAGTTGAAGGCGATCCGCGAGAACCTCGAAAAGATTTAGGCGGATGCGCCCGAAGAAGACGGGGAACAATGCATCTTCTGAGCGCGGAACTACTTCTTTAGCGGCAACCCGCGAAAAGCTGTGGCAGCAGCCTTCACGGGTAGCGATCAAGGGCAGTTCCAGAGTGGCGAGGTATTTTCCTATGGAAGCGTCGTCGGCCATGACAACCGGGCCGAGCGGAAAACACCGCTCTGGAAAAACAGGTCCCGGACGACCGGCATTGCGGAAGTAATCCGGCGACTGCGCCGAGATCCAAACAGAACCTCAATAACCGACGAACGTCCGACAATCCGGAGTTGAACCAGCCCGCTCTGAGCTGCCAAAACAGCGAATCCGTTGTCAGTTCGCAATTCCTGCGACAATGAGAAACGATCCTGAGTTACGTGAGCCGTTCCGGCGATCGGCGGACTACTCGCCGATCACGGGCTGTCACTTCGGCGCCGTAGCCTTCTCAATCGCTCTCACAAGCGCCCCGATCGCGGCTTTCGGAGCGTTGTTCCACCTGACCAGCACCAGATAAGAGCCTTCCTGGAACTTCACCGCCTGGGCCTCCGCGCGAGCGCGCTGCGCGGCGTTGAAGGCTGAGCCGCTCACCTCGTACCAGCAGATCCAGACCTGGGCCGAGCTTTCTGACGCCCCCTGCCCCGAGTATTCCGCCTTCCAGCATTGCGGCGCGCCCTCAGCCGGAATCCCGGCTGGCGCGGCCGACCGATCGAACGACGCCAGTTTCCACCCCGGCGATACCGACTGCGGAAGATCGGGTCTCACGCCCTCGCTTTGTCCACAACCCGCGATCAGAATCGACAAGCAGTACACGAATAGCGCAAAGGGCGCTGTTCCGCGCCGCAGGATAGCCCGAAACCCTCCGGACCGGCGGCGCGGACGCGACCCGTTTTGCGCGCAGTACACGAATAGTAGACTGAAGGTTTCTCGTCTCCAAATCACCTCCGTACAATAGCAACCTTGACAACGAATGGGTAAATACAAGCCCGCCAAAGCGAAGTCCGACGCTCCGCCGCAGATGAAGGCAGGGCTACCCTGCATCGTATTTCTGGTTCTCGGAATGATCCTGGTCATGATTCTGCTGTATGAGGTGATGAAGAATGCGTCCTGATGGCCGCCAGCCGAATGAATTAAGGCCGGTTGAGATCGCAACGGGTTATCTCAAAACCGCCGAAGGCTCGGCCCTGATCACCGTCGGCAATACGCAGGTGCTCTGCGCCGCAAGCGTCGAGCCCACGGTTCCCGCGTTCCTGCGCAACACCGGCAAGGGCTGGGTCACGGCTGAGTATTCGATGCTCCCTCGCGCCACGGCGACCAGAACCGCGCGCGAAGTTGCCAAAGGCCGGCCCAGCGGCCGCACGCACGAGATTCAACGGCTGATCGGCCGGTCTCTGCGCTCCGTGATCGATCTGAGTATCCTCGGCGAGCGATCGATTATCCTCGATTGCGATGTGATCCAGGCCGACGGAGGTACCCGCGTGGCTTCCATCACCGGCGCCTATGTCGCGCTCGCGCTCGCCATCAGACAGATGCTGCGATACAAGGTGATCTCCAGATCCCCCTTGCTCGGCGCCGTGGCCGCGGTCAGCGTCGGCATATTCGACGGCGAAGTCATTCTGGACCTCTGCTACGAAGAGGATTCCCGCGCGGAGGTCGATGCCAACGTCGTCATGACGGACGGCGGAAAGTTCGTCGAATTCCAGGCGACCGCCGAACACAAGAGCTTCGACGACGCCCAGATGGGCCGGATGACGTCCCTCGCCAAAGCCGGCATCGTCGAACTGATCGCGATACAAAAGGCGGTTGCGGACCTGGCGTGAAGGTTTACTGCGCAACAGGCAACCCGGGCAAACTCCGCGAATTCCAGCTTGCCGCCGAGTTGCTTGATATCGATATCGAACCGCTGGCCGGACTCAGGGAGATCGCCGCTCCCGAAGAAACAGGCGCGACCTTCGAGGAAAACGCCCGCCTGAAAGCTGCATATTACAGCAGGTTCGCGCCCGGGCTTCTGTTCGCCGACGATTCCGGGCTCGAGGTGGATTCGCTTGGCGGCGCGCCCGGCGTTTACTCGGCCCGTTACGCGGGTCCGCATGCAACCGATCGCGAAAACAACGAGCTCCTCCTTCAGCGCCTCGGCGGTAGTCCAAACCGCACGGCGCGCTTTGTCTGCGTGATCGCGCTGGCCCGAAGCGGCGAAACCCTCCGGACTTTCCGCGGCGAGGTGGAGGGCGAAATCCTCAGCGCCCCGCGTGGCCCCGGCGGCTTTGGCTACGATCCCCTCTTCGATTACCCGCCCTTTGGCTGTTCGTTCGGCGAGGTCGACGGGCCGAAGAAATTCGACGTAAGCCATCGCGGAAAAGCGTTGCGGGCGTTGCTGAACTATCTCGCGGCAAGCTAACATTCGTCAATGCCATTGTTTGAGCAAGCGGAGAGTTATTTCGAATTCGCCGCACTCGGAACCAACTGGAAGACCGAGTGTCTCGCCGGTGTCACCACGTTCATGACGATGGCCTACATCATCTTCGTGAACCCTTCGATCCTGCACGAAACCGGCATGCCCATCGCCGGTGTAACCGCCGCGACCTGTCTGGCGGCGGCCGTCGGCAGCATCCTCATGGGCGTGTTGGCCCGCTATCCCATCGCGCTCGCGCCCGGCATGGGCCTGAACGCGTACTTCACGTATTCCGTAGTCGGGAAGATGCATGTCGATTGGCGCGTGGCGCTCGGCGCGGTCTTCCTTTCCGGAGTCGCGTTTCTGATTCTCACCGCCGCCGGTGTGCGCCAGATGATCGTGCGGGCCATTCCCCACGAACTCTATTCCGCCGTCGCGGCCGGCGTCGGATTGTTCATCGCTTTCATTGGCTTTCGCAATTCCGGCATCATTGTCCCGGACCCGTCAACCACGGTCACGCTCGGCGATCTGCATAAGCCGGAAGTTCTCCTTTCCCTTTTCGGATTGCTCGCAATGGCCGTTCTCCTTGCCGTGGGTGTCAGGTCGGCCATCCTGATCGGGGTCCTCGCCACCTGGGCTCTCGCCGTGATTACCGGCACGGTGCACTGGCAGCCCCAGCCCTACAGCGTTCGCGACATCACTTCGACCGCCATGCAACTCGACATTCGCGGGGCGATGAAACTCGGGCTGCTCGAAATCGTTTTCGTCTTTCTCTTTGTCGATCTTTTCGATAACGTTGGCACCCTCCTCGCCGTAGGCAAGAAGGCGGGATTATTCCAGGGAGCCGCAGGCGTCTCCCGCATTGATCGCATTTTATACAGCGACGCCATAGCCACAGTGGCAGGCTCCATGGCGGGCACTTCGACCGTGGTCAGCTACATCGAGAGCACGGCGGGCGTGGCGGCGGGCGGCAGGTCAGGCGTCACAGCCATCGTGACCGGATTGCTATTCGCAGTGGCTCTTTTCGTGGCGCCGCTGGCGGGAGCGATTCCCGGCTCTGCGACCGCGCCGGCGCTGATTATTGTAGGCAGCATGATGATGACCGCGGTGGCTGAGATCGTCTGGACGGACCCGGAGATTTCGATACCCGCGTTCCTGACCATGATGGCGATTCCGTTGACTTACAGCATCGCCAACGGCCTGGCTTTCGGCTTCTGCGCTTACACCCTGATCAAGGTCCTCCGCGGCCGCTTCCGTCAGGTGAACTGGATGGTTTACGCGCTCACCGCCCTGTTCCTTGTGCGTTTCTACTGGCTCTGAATGCGCGGTGAATGTAATACGCTAATAAGTCAGGTCAGGGTTAGGTTAGGGAGGTCTTGCATGAACAGTCGCGGTCTGCTTGTGTGTCTGATGCTGGCGGGTATCTCTCTGCCGGCGTGGGCGCAGGTGTCTGCTTCAATATCCGGCCGTGTCGAAGACCCATCCGGCGCGGGCGTGAGCGGAGCTGCCATCACCGTAAAGAGCCTCGAAACGGGCGCGGTCCGCGGCACGGTAACCGATGATTCAGGGAATTACACGATTCTGTCGCTGCCGCTGGGCGCACAGGAGCTGAGAGCCGAGAAGAAGGGTTTCAAGGCCGTGGTTCGCACGGGTATCGATCTCGAAGTCGGCCAGCAGGCCGTGGCGAATCTTCGCCTGGAAGTGGGCGACCTCGCCCAGCAGGTCAGCGTCGTCGCGGAGACGCCGCTGGTCAATATCACCACGGAATCTACTGCGGGCACGGTCGGCGAACGGGAAGTCAAGGAACTGCCCCTGAACGGTCGCAGCTTCGATAACCTCATCACGCTGAATCCAGGGGCAATCGAGTATAACCTCAAGAGCGCCAATACCACTACGAACAACGGGAACACGTTCACGGTGGCAGGCCGCCGTCCTGCCGATAATCTCTTCCTTCTGAATGGCATCGAATACACCGGCTCGAGCCAGCTTGCCATTACTCCGGGCGGCGTAAGCGGCGAACTGCTGGGAATCGATGCCGTCCGCGAATTCAACGTCCTCACCGACACTTACTCCGCCGAGTACGGAAAAAGGTCCGGTGCGCAGGTCGGCGTTGTCACTCAATCCGGCACCAACGTGCTCCACGGAACCCTGTTCGAGTTCATCCGCAACAGCGATCTCGATGCCAAGAATTACTTCGACCAGGGAACCATTCCCCCGTTCCGCCGGAATCAGTTTGGGGGCGCGCTGGGCGGGCCGCTGAAGAAGAACAAGCTGTTTGCTTTCGCCAACTACGAAGGATTCCGCCAGGCGCTTGCCCTCAGCAATGTGTCCGTGGTTCCCGATGCGCTGGTCCGCACGGGCGAACTGCCCAGTACCACCACCGGTGTCTATTCCACGCCCTCGAACCTGAATCAGGGAATGTTGAAATACATGTCCCTCTGGCCGGCTCCCAATGGCCCGGAAGTGTATGTCCAGCCGGTTGTCAACGGTGTCGCCTCGGGAGACCTCCTGCCCAGCGGAACGGCATATTCCTACAACCACCCCAACGAGAGCATTCGCGAAGATTTCGGAACTACGCGCACCGATTATGCGATCAGGGACCGCGACTCGCTGTCGGGCGCTTACACAATCGACGATGGCACCAGTACGATCCCGGCGGGCGATCCGCTGTTTGCCTCCCTGTCCTACCTTCGTAACCAGGTAGCCAGCGTTCAGGAAACGCATATCTTCTCCTCGCGGATGCTCAATACCTTCCGCTTCGGTTTTTCCCGCGCGGGCTGGAATCTGAATCCGGTGTCGCTCGCCTCGTTCGATCCGAGTCTGTCGTTTGTGACCGGTCAGGGTCCCGGTGGCGTTACCATTGGCGGCGGCAGCACCACGACCGGCCCCGCCGCTCTCACCGCGGCCGGCCCCAACAACGCCGCCAACGTATGGAACAGGCGAAACCTGTTCACCGTTTCCGACGATTTTCAGGTCACCAAAGGCATCCATCAGATCAGCGCCGGAGTATGGTTCCAGCGGATTCAGGACAATGAAAATACCGCCTCGCGCACCACCGGGGCTGCCACCTTCGCCTCGCTGGCCACGTTCCTCGCGGGTACGGTGACCACGTTTCAGGTGGTGCCCGATGCGAATGAGTTGGGCTGGCGAAGCCTGTTCGGGGCCTGGTACGTCCAGGATACGATCCGCCTGCGCCGCAATCTGACCATCAACCTCGGGCTACGTCACGAGTTCACCACCGGGTGGAATGAAGAGTCGGGAAGAGCGGCTAATTTCATTACCAGCAACGGTGTCCTCGAAACCGCGCCCATCGTCGGCAGTTCGGTGTTCACTCAGAACAACGCGACGAAGCTTTTCTCGCCGCGCATCGGCCTTGCATGGGACGTCAACGGAAACGGCAGGACTTCAATTCGTGCGGGATTCGGCACCTATTATTCGCTCATCGACGATCTCAGTTTTCTGCTGAATTCGCTGCCTCCGGCCAATACTTCGATCTCCTGCCCCGGCGCTCTGCTGCCGCTTCTCCCGGTGACCGCAAATTGGCAGTACCCGTCCACCTGCAGCGCTGCCCCGCAGGGGATTCAGCCCGACGCGAAAACGCCGACCGTTGAGGAGTGGAACTTCAGAGTGGAACAGCGGTTGAGCCAGGACACAGTGCTCCGCGTCGCCTATGTCGGGTCGCATGGATACCATGGCCTGATCAGCGTCGACCCCAACAGCATCCCTTCCCAGATCTGCCAGGCCGCAACCTGCGTGTCGGGCGGCAACGGTACGACCAAAGGATCGGTGACCATGGGAGAGCCCTACATACCGGTCGGCGGCCGGCCGAATCCCAGTCTCGGAGCGGGCTTCTTCTGGTACACCGAAGGCAACTCCAGCTACAATGCGTTACAGGTCGATCTCGACCGGCGTCTCAGTAAAGGTCTCCACGTGCGCGCCAATATCACCTGGTCGAAGAACCTGGATATGAATTCGGCGCTCACCGGCGCGCAATCGAGTAATGAGGCGCAGATGATCCTCGACCGGAACGATCTGCCCCGCGACTGGGGGCTCTCCGGGCTCAATGTCGCGGCGCAAGGCGGCATCTCCGCGACGTATGAAATCCCGTTCGCCCGCAGTGTCGGCGGATTGACCCAGCGGGTGTTCGGCGGCTGGCAACTCAACGGAATCGCCACTATACTGAGCGGCTTCCCGATCACCCCGCAGGTCGGATCCAACCGCTCCGGTGACGGAGACACCCGGAACCCGGACCGGCCTTCGCTGAATCCGGCGTTCACCGGGCAGGTGGTTACCGGCAACCCGAACCAGTGGCTCAATCCCGCTGCGTTCCTGTTACCGACGGCCGGTACCTGGGGAAGTATCGGCAGAGGTACCTACAATGGCCCCGGACTGGCCGACGTGGACCTGTCGCTCTTCAAGAGAATCGTCCTGACCGAGCGAATGAACCTGCAGTTCCGCGCCGAGTGCTTTAACATCGAAAACCGCGCCAATTTCGCAACGCCGAACCTGACTATGTTCGCCAACGGCGCAATCAGCCCCACGGCGGGGTTGATTACCAGCACGGTTACCTCGTCCCGGCAGATGCAGTTCGGATTGAAACTGATGTTTTAGGAGGTCGAAATGTATTGTGACGGTTGCGGCGCCGCCATAGCAGGCAGCCAGAGATTCTGTTCCAGGTGCGGGAAGCCCATCGGCGCGGCGGTGGCCATGCCCGCGACCAACCGGATCGCCGCGCACCTGAAACTGCTGGCGATCTTCTGGATCATCATCTCCGTGCTCACGCGCCTGATTCCTGGTTTGTTTCTGGTGCTGGCCGCCGACGCTGCGGCGGCGTTTCTGCCTTCCGACGCTCCCGCGTTCCTTCTCCCCCTGCTGCATGGAATCGGCATCTTCCTCATAGCCGGCGCCGCGCTCGGGGTTTTCATGGCCTGGGGATTGCTGGAGCGCCAGCCCTGGGCGCGCATCACCGCGATCGTGCTGGGCATCCTCAGCCTCCTCGAGATACCTTTCGGGACGGCCCTGGGGATTTACACGCTCTGGGTCCTGATGCCCGCGCAAGCGGAAGCCGAATACCGCCAGCCGGCGTTCAGCGATCCCGTTCGGTAACGAGATCGGTCAGCGTGCACAGCGCGCGCTGATAGGGGCTGTCGGGGAACTCGGCCACCAGTTGCCGCGCCCGCTCGGTGAACTGTTGGGCGCGCTCACGCGTGCGCTGGATTCCGCCGCGCCGCTCGATCATCGAGTAGATTTCGGCAAAGGGAGTTGAGTCGTAAGTCCGCTCGCCGAGCACGATTTCAACCTGACGCCGCTCGGCCGCGCTCGCGTTCTCGAGCGCGTAGACCAGCGGCAGCGTGACCTTGCCTTCCTTCAAATCGCCGCCCACGGGTTTACCCAGAGTCTGTTCGCGCGAGGTGAAATCGAGCATGTCATCGATCAGCTGGAACGCCATGCCGAGGTTCCATGCGAACTCGCCCAGCTTCTCTTCGGCTTCCGTCGTAGCACCGGCCGATACCGCGCCCAGCTTGGCGCAGGCGGAAAAGAGGCAGGCGGTCTTGCGGTCCGCCACTTCCATGCAGTCGGCTTCCGTGATGTCGATGCGCCCGATGCGGTCGAGCTGGATCAGTTCGCCTTCGACCATCATCTGGGTCAGGCTGATCAGCAGATCAAGCACGTGGAAATTGCGCTCGCGCAGCGCCACCTGGAAGGCCTGCATGTAGAGCCAGTCGCCCGCCAGCACGCACGTGTGATTCCCCCACTGCACGTTGGCCGAAGGTCGTCCGCGGCGGGTCTGGGCGACGTCGATCACGTCGTCGTGAACCAGTGTGGCGGCGTGAATCATCTCGACTACCGCGCCCAGCTGGACGGCGGACTTTCCGTCGCCTCCGGAGAAGCGCGCGCAAAGCAGCAGGAGCGCGGGCCGAAGGCGCTTGCCGCCGCTTTGCTGCAGGTACCGGCCGATGGTGGTGACGGTCTCGACCGACGCCAGCGATTCGACGTTGATCGCCTTCTCGACCTGTTCGAGGTCCGTGCGCACAAGCTCGAATATCTCGCGCGCGGACAGAACCTGCCTGGTTCCTTCAGTTGGCATCGGAAACCTCAGTGTAACGCGAGAGGCACAGCCTTTCGAAGTTGGCGGTGGTGACCTGGGCGATATGGTCGACGCCGGTTCCGCGGACCTCGGCGAGCTTTCGCGCGGTCTCGACCATCATGGCCGGCTCATTGCGTTTTCCGCGATATGGGATCGGCGCCAGATAAGGAGCGTCGGTCTCGATCAGCAGGCGGTCGTCGGGGGTAATGCGGGCGGATTCGCGCACGTTTTCGGCGGTCTTGAACGTCAGGACGCCGCCGTAACTGAGGTGAAAACCCAGGGCGAGCGCCTCGCGCGCCTGCACAGGATCGCCGGTGAAGCAGTGCATAATGGCTTTCCTCCCTTCGCCGGACCAGTGCTCGCGGAGCACGGACATCGTATCGTCCCAGGCTTCCCGGGTGTGAATCGTGACGGGTAGATCGAGTTCGCGGGCGAGCTGGAGCTGCGCGACGAAGGCTTCGCGCTGGGCGTCTCTTGGCGAGAAGTCATAGTGGTAGTCGAGGCCGATTTCGCCGAACGCCACGACTTTGGGATTGGCCGCGAGCGCCCGCAGATCGTCGAGCGTTTGCGCGGTCAGCTTCGAGGCATCGTGGGGATGGACGCCGATCGACGCGTAGACCTGGTCGTGCTTCTCGGCGAGGCGCACGGCGCAATCGATTTCGCCGGTCCCGATCGATGAGCATGCGGGTGACGCCCGCCGCCATCGCGCGATCGAGCACGGCATCGAGGTCATCCGCGAAGCGTTCGCCATCGAGATGGCAGTGGGAGTCCGTGAACATTATTTGAGACGAGCGCCTACTGGCACGTCTTCGAGGAAGCCGGCGAGAATCGGCTTGCCGCCTTCGAGCGACGCGGCTACGATCATGCCGTTCGATTCGATCCCGCGCAGTTTGCGGGGATGCAGGTTGGCGACGATCACCACCTTGCGCCCGACGATCTTCTCCGGTTCGTAAACATTCGCGATGCCCGCCACGATGGTGCGCGGCTCGGGCTCGCCGATATCGACTTTCAGGTGCAGGAGTTTATCGGCTCCTTTGACCGTTCGGCCGAAAGCACCTGGCCTACCCGCAGATCAACTTTGACGAAGTCTTCGATATCGACCTTCGGCGACGGCGGCAGGATGTCTATTGCAACGTCCTCGATCAACCGCCGGGCGCGGCAGTTTTCCCAGCAGTTTGGCCTGACGCGCGGTTTCTTCTTCTTCGAGCGCGCGCATGCGTTCGATGGCGCTCTTCGCTTCGATGCGCGGAAAGACGGGCGCGATCATGCCGATCTTCTGTTCCGGCAGCAACTGGCCCCAGGCGAGCTTGGCGATTTCCAGAGACTCGATCGGCTGGGTCATGCCCAACTGCGCCCAGATGTTCGCCGTCGATTCCGGCAGGACCGGGTGCAGCAGCGCCACCGCGATCCGCAGCGTTTCGGCGGAGGCATAGAGAGCGTCGTCGAGTTGCGCCGCCGGCGGCGGGATCTTTCGCCAGTTTCCAGGGCGCCTGTTCGACGATGAATCTGTCGACATCCGAAAGCATCGACCAGATAGCTTCGAGGCCGCGCGAAAATTCGAACGCCATCGAAGGCGCGGGTTGCCGCGTCAATGGCTTTGATGGCCGAGGCTTCCAGTGGATGCACCGCGCCGAGTCGGATTGGGAATCACGCCGTCGCGATACTGCTTGATCATCGTCAGGGTGCGGCTGGCGAGATTGCCCAGGCCGTTGGCCAGTTCGGAATTGTAGCGGCCGACGAGGGCGTCGAAACTGAAGCTGCCGTCCTGCCCGAAGACCACTTCGCGGAACAGGAAGTAGCGCAGGGCTTCGAGACCCATCACCTGGCGGATGGGCTCGGCGCGCACGATGTTGCCGCGCGATTTGCTCATCTTGTCGTTCTCGAACAGCAGCCAGCCGTGAGCGAAGACGCGTTTCGGCAAGCGGGAGGTCGCCGGCCATCAGAAACGCGGGCCAGAAGACGGCGTGGAAACGCAGGATTTCCTTGCCGATCAGATGCAGATCGGCGGGCCAGAGGCTGTTGTTCCGCGCGACCGCGCTGATGTATCCGATCAGCGCGTCGAACCAAACGTAAGCGACGTGCTCTGTCTTCGAGCGGAATGCCCCACTTCAGAGTCGTGCGGCTGATCGAGAGGTCCTGCAAGCCGCCGCGCACGAAGCTGATGACTTCGTTCCTGCGCGATTCGGGCTCGATGAAATCGGGATTGTCTTCGTAGTGCTTGAGCAGCTTGTCGGCGAAGGCCGAGAGCTTGAAGAAGTAGTTCTCTTCGGTGACGGTTTCGGTGGGGCGGCCGCAATCGGGGCAGTTGTCGCCGGGCTTGGCGTCGTTGACGTAGAGCTTCGTCGAAGACGCAGTACTGGCCGGTGTAGGTGCCCTTATAGACGTAGCCGTTGGCCTTGCAGCGCTCGAAAAGCCAGCGCACGGTTTCGTGATGGCGCGGATCGGTGGTGCGGATGAAATGGTCGTACTGGATGCCGAGCGTGTCCCACTGGCTGCGGAATTCGTTCGAGACGATGTCGGTGAATTCCTGCGGCGCCTTGCCCGCGGCCTGCGCGGACCGCTCGACCTTCTGCCCGTGCTCATCCGTGCCGGTGGTCAGGGCGACGTCGAAGCCCTGCATGCGCTTGAACCGTTTGATGGTGTCGGCCGCAAGGGTGGTGTAGGTGTGGCCGATATGCGGCGCGGCGTTGACGTAATAGAGCGGCGTCGTGAGGTAATATTTCATTGTTTTTGTTTTAAGTATGCGTGAGCGGCTTCGGCCAGAATCTGTTTCAGCGGGACGCCGGACGCGGACGCGATTTTGCGCGCGTCTTCGTATTCGGGCGCAAAGCCGTGGTCGCCGTCTTTGATCCGGACGACGCCGTGGGGGGTGCTCGACTTCCACCCATTTGCGCGCCTGCACGCGGCGTTCGGCGGTGTGGAAACGAACGCCGAGCGTGGTGGTTTCGCGGAAGAGAATGGCGATCAGTTCTTCGCGCTTTTCGGGCTCCGCGATGACCTGGAGCAGAACGCCGGGCCGTCCTTTTTTCATCTGCGCGGGGATGACCAGCGCGTCGAGCGCACCGGCTTCGAGCATCTTCTCCATGGCGTAGCCGATGATCTGCGGCGAGGCGTCGTCGATATTGGCTTCGATCACCGAGACGGTGGTCGCTAGAATCTCCGGAACGCGCCGGAGCTAGGATGCCTCGCCGATCATGACGCGCACCACGTTGGCGTGTTCCTTGAAATCGTTGTCGCCCGCGCCGTAGCCGATCGCCTCGACGCGCATGGGCGGCATGGCGCCGAAGCTCGGATCCGGCGAGGGCGGCCACGACGGCCGCGCCGGTGGGGGTGGTGAGTTCGAGCGCGGGTCCGCGGGCGTAGATGGGTTTGTTTTGCAGAAGCGCGCGGTGGCCGGAGCGGGGACGGGAAGCACGCCGTGCTCGGTGTTGACCGTGCCGCTGCCGGTGTTGATGGGCGAACAGTAGATGGCCTCGACGGCGAGCAGATCGAGCGCAAGGCAGATGCCGACGATGTCGCAGATGGAATCGACTGCGCCCACTTCGTGGAAGTGCACCTTTTCGATATCGACGCCGTGGACCGCGGCTTCGGCTTCGCCCAGCACCCGGAAGACGCGCTCGGCCCTCGACTTTAACCGATTCGGGAAGATCCGCGGCATGGATCATTTTCAGAATTCCGCTGAGATGGCGATGCTTCGGGGGTTCGGTGACGGCGACACGGAATTTGAGCGGCGCTGATGCCGCGGCGCTGCACGCGTTCCCATTGAATCGCGGCCCCGATGGCGAAGGATTCGAGGGCGCGCGAGATGGTGTCGCGGTCGGCGCCGGCGTCGGCCAGAGCGGCGACGAGCATGTCGCCCGCGAGGCCGGAGAAGGCGTCGATGTAACAGATCTTCATGCGGTTATTCCAGTTTAGAGGACGGCGCGCATTTGAATAAACTCCGGCCCGGATGGATTTTGCCATTCGAACCCGAGGGGAAAATGCCCCCTGACAAAACGAACCCAATCTTTGCCGATCCGGTCAGGCTAAGCGCCTCGGGCGTGATTTGAAGGCGGACTCCCAAACCCGAGCTGGTTTGAATTTCGTCCCTCCGAAAAAACGAACCCAATTTCGCCTCGGTAACGGCTGGTGGTGAGGAAGGCAATTTCGACGCTGGCGTGCTCCTGACAAAACGAACCCAATTGCTTGAAAGCGGACTCCCAAACCCGAGTCGGCTTCGAACCCCGCCCCCCGAAAGAACGAACCCGATTCGCCTGGGCAATGGGTGGTAAAGACGGCATTTTCGACGCTGGTGTGCTCCTGACAAAACGAACCCAATTCCTATTGATGGTTCCCCTGCGTCGCGGCTGTTCATTTCTCTCTTTCTCTTTCTCTTTCTCTTCTTGCGCGGCGGTTCCCAAAATCGCCTCGCTGGGCAGCACCTTCCTGGCTAGAGTAGAGCATACGGCAGTCCAGTTGCGTATGTATCCTGCTGATAACAAGAGGTAAAGTGGCTGTGACCGGAATTTCGTCGTCGCGCATACGGGCATCGTTCCAAGGTGGTCGATATCGGGGTTGCGGTGTTTGAAGCCCCGGCATAGCGCGTAACGCGAGACGGAATTCGGCGCTTCGGACGTTGTGAAATCGCCTGGCGGCCGGGTAGCGCCGGCACCGCGTTTGTGGGCTAATCTCCTAGAGCGGGACGTCCTGGGAGCGCGGCAGAAACGGCGACCACTCTCCGAGTCGGGGACGATCCGTCCGGAACCCGCAGCCGCCCATTTGCACGGTTTGCGCGTTATACGTCAAGTTGACGTGACCCGGACTTCACAGGAGCGATCTGCCAGAACCCCGTATCTCGGGACTGGTCCATGCACCTTGAACAAAGGTTGCCAACCGTCCGGCCTGTTTCGTTCGGGAATCGGCCTAGGATTGAACACCGGTATTGTCGATTCTCTAGTCGGAAATAACATCGGTTTTGCCATGGGCCGAGCATCATCGGCATTCTGGCTGACGTAGACCACTCTAGCGGCCTGGTGGAGAATGTTCCACAGGCTGGTCGAACGGAAGCCCCGACGAAGCAGAGGTCCAAGCGAGCGAGCGTCAGTTCATCCTATAGCCCGGGCGACCCGGCGGGCTTTCTCCAGTTGGCCACCGACAGCCCGCTGCAGCCCTTCGATAAGCTGCTGGCGTGGAAAACGACCGGACTACGATGACCCTTCATAGTGTTGAGTTACGTGCTGGGAGTCATGGTGGGACTCATGCGAATGGCTGCTTGTCACGGGGTCGACCACGCATGCAGTAGTCCGAACACAGACGCCTTTAGCACAGGTCGTCTTACATCCGGTCATACTATTTGGGGATCCAGTCGGTCGCTCGACCGTCCAGGTCGCCGGCACAAGCCTGCTGGGCGGGTACTCCGACGGCTCGGCAAACATCAACACGTTGGCTCGACGCTCCTCATCGGTGGTCTCAACGAGTATTGCTTCCGGAGAAGTTTTTTCTGAATCGAAGAATTCCCGATCGACGACGCAAGGACCCAGAAGTTTGGAGACACCTAAAGAGCGGAGACACTCGCCGAATTCCTGAAAGAATGCGCCAACTTTGGCCGCCTCTCCGACTTGGCCAACTCGTGGATCTAAAGAAAACTCAAGTGGAACGAAAGTCTTTCCCTCTAACTTCCAACTGTTTGGATAACACTCACCCAAGACGGAAGCTCGGAATCTCGCGATGGTTGTCAAAGTCGCACCGCGCTGGCCGCGTTCGGTTTGCTCAAGCATGAGTTCATCCTCCGCGATCTCGTTGTGCTTATGGAGAAGCCTAATGCCGAATTTGTCTTCGAGTTGGTGTTTGAGAACCACATTGGCAAGCTCATTCAAGACTGCGTCTTGGTCCAAGGTGATGAACTCTTCGTTCGATTGAAAAATGCCGTGGAGGCGATTGTAGGCTGTGGAACTGCCGACGGAATCAATTTGCATTGGTGATCTTCCTTTCTTCTAGTGAAATGTCCACAGACGAAAAAGGTTGGATGCTTAGCCTACGCAGTCCAGCAAATTCCCGTCACAGAATCTATAGTAGAGTTACTTCAGCAACTGGCTAAATTGATCTGGACGGCGCTGAAACCAACTCGACTCCCTGAGAATCTCCTCCGGCTCATTTGCCTGCTTCTTATACTCAACCAATGCGACGCGTAAATTGGTCCCCTGGGTGACCTCAGAGAAGCCGGATACCTTAACAGCAACCTCGTCGTCGTCAATTACGGTCACGTGAGGATCGGGTACCTTTTTGAAAAATCGTCCGATCGGGATCTCCGAATACTTTGGCGCCAACATGTTCTCGTAACAAGCCACCCGAATAATTCCGTAGTGGGATACCTCACCCGCAAATGGCACTCTGTACTGGCTCATGGATACCTTCCACGTGGCGCGAATGCCTGATCTCGCCGGAATAAGCACGGGCAAAGTACAGTCCCACTCTTGTGTGCCCGACTCAGTCTGCTGTTGCTGAATGGAGAATGTAATTGTGAGCTGAGACCCACTGTTGAGTTCGACGCCGGGCGAGGTGAGTTTGGCCGACGTAGAAACCTGGCTGGAGATCCCAGCTGTAACGGTGGTCTGGACCGTCGCCGTGGTTGTTTTTTTGTGCCCGATTGTAAATGATTGCTGAATTTCGGAATCGTTGAAGTAATCGACGCTTTCCAGTACGAGTGGCGGCAACAACCTACTTCACTCACACAGCGTGGTAGAATTTCGGCATGTTCAAACGTGGCTGGGAGTACGTCGTGACTGTCTTCCGGGTCTACAAAACGCACGTTTCCGGATGGCTTCTGGCTATCGTGGCGATTGGGCTTACCATCGCCGCTGCCGTTGTTCAGGGTGATCAGAGTACGGCGGCCAGTGTGGTCAAGTGGGCGGCATGGCTCACCGGCGGCGCTGCAATCTGGCTTGTTTTTGTCGCTCAGTACGACGCTTGGAGACAAGAACGAGAGGCGAAACAAACCGCGCTGGATGAGCTAAGCAAAGATGCCAACATGCACGGAACTATTTACGTGTGGCCTGCCCCATCCTATCCTCGCCCTGAAGGGCGAATTCAATTCAAGTGCGATTGTGCCAACCTCGGACGAAAGTCGTGCCAGATAACCAAGATTTTCTTCGACATCGATGTGGACAAGAGAACTGGGTTTCGTTTCGAGTTCCCATTTTTTGAACCAAGAGTCAAGGTGGTAGAGCATGAAAGGCAGTACCAAGAAAGTGGAACGCTTTTTATAGCGAACACAACGCCCGATTCAATCATTCACTCTGTCATTTCTGCTGGTCTTATCGATAGTGTTGGTAAAGAGTACAAGGCAAACATTAGGACGGTGGCTGGACCAGCTTTTTCCTCAAAGGAGGCGCTTTGATGACCTGCCTAAGCAACTTGTGGAAGCGGCGGTACTCGGTCGTCTTTCGTATGTCCAGCTTTTGGTCCTCTGTGTTGGCGGGGCTGGGGTGTTTTGCCATCTGTGTCACCCCTTCACCCGCGCGTAGGTCAAGCGCTTGCCGGAGATTGCTCCAAGCACCTTTGCGAACCGCTCCCGGTCCGACAGGTGACGTTCGTTATAACGAAAAGCCTGCTCATCAAGGTATCTGAAGAGATGGAACGGTTCAACACTTACATAACTGCCTTTGATGGATCTCTTCAGGAGACTCCAGAAGTTCTCCATGCGGTTTGTGTGGACGTTCCCTTCGACATAGGACTCAGCATGATTGATGACGTTGTGCGTGTAATCCGCGCCAAGACCGTCATAAGCCAGGTGCTCATCCGTCATCAGGTGAGCGCGGCGGCGAACATGCTTGTGAATCTCGGCCTGCAAAGTCTCTTTGCTGCGATCCGGCACGACGGCGGTGCGGACCTTACCGGTTTCGCGCTCCAGCAACCCGAAGACGACAGCCTTTCCGAAGTTGCTCCTACCGCGCATCTTATCGCGCCGATCCTTGTGCATGAACCGTGCCTTACCGCCGATGTGGGTTTCGTCCGCCTCGACTTCGCCCGTCATCTTGTTGATTGTCCCGTTGTGCATCGCGTAGCGGATGCGGTGATCCATGAACCAGGCCGTTTGCTGCGTGACCTTCAGCGCCCGCGAAATTTCGTAGGAACTGATTCCGTTTTTGCAGTTGGCAACCAGCCACATTGCACAGAACCATTTCTTCAGCGGGATCGGGGAATCTTCAAAGATCGTACCGACCTTGACGGAGAATTGCTTCCGGCACTCAAGGCAGGTCCACATCATCCGCGTCTTGATAAACGACAGGCGCTTTTCCCCGCACTGCGGACACAGCGGACCCTTTGCGCCCCATTTCGCCTCTTTTGCGAGAGTGAAGCATACTTCGGGGTCCGAAAAGTGCTCGATTGCATCCTGCAACCCATCTGGAATCTTGGAGATAATCTCGCCCATGCCTGAATCATATCACCAATCGCCGTGTGAGTCAAGTAGGTTAATGCCCGAGTGGCGTCTCGCTTAGGATCTCCGTCTTGGCCACATCGTATTGAACCTTGGACCGCATCGAGAGCTGGCCTCCGTCCACCCCATAAAACACGGCGCATCCACTGGTCGGGCGAATTCGCGCGTTCCAGAGAGCGGTGAAATCGACGATCATACGTTAGGCTCCAACGGGCAAAATTATGTGAAGAACTATAGCACGCCGAGAGTCTTCGTCGCTGAACAAGCAATTCCCCGCAGCTGACAGCCAGGCATCGCACCACGGCGGACGCGTGCCCCGCGTCCGGATCTGGGAAACGTGCCTTGCGTTGTATCGATCCCGTCAAACGCCGGTCACGGAAACCACATGAGTGAGAAGTCCGCGACTCGGAGAAAGGGTCCGCCGCCCGAATCCCCTGTTCTGTGCTCATCCAGTCATTTGACGTAAAACGCCCGATGCTGACGTTTGGCATCCGCGGGCCGCAAGCGCCCGAGGCGTCCGACTGCCTGAATGTCGGCATATGCCGTAGGTCACGCGAAGGGAGGCCACATGAGCGGAAAACGCGCAGACTCGTGGAAGTGAATCCGCAGAACGCGCCTCATATGTCCTGCCACGGGAGATTGAATCGGTTTCGAGCCGGATCTCAGATCCATCCCAGCCCGAGGAGTTCCTCTCTCAACTCGATGCGCCGGGCATCATTCAGTGCGAGTACCGCAACGGTGGTCCGGCCGGAGGCTGTTAAACCCTGAACATACGCGCCCCGAAACGTAAAGTGATCTGCCCAGCGGTCTCGTCGGGGGTGAAACAGAACTTCCACCCTGCCCGTCATCGGGTCGATTCCACTCAGGTTTGGCCCTTTGTGCAGATTGCAGCGATGACAGGCGAGCGCGAGATTCCCGATATCATCGCTGCCGCCGTGCTGGCGAGCGACTATATGCTCGGTCTGATGGGGCACCGCGCTATGCTCCTGGCGAAGCCCGCAGTACTCGCAACGATCTCCGGCCCTTTCACGGACAAACAGCCGTCCTCCTGCATCCACCGTTAATTGGCAATCCGGGCGAGATGCCGTTGGGCTTTGAGCCGGAGGATTGCGATGAAGTCCGCGGCGTTGATCAGGGCTTCGTATTCGGACCGCTCGTCAGCGGTGAGTTGGCCCTCGTTTGCGCGTTCACCAAGCATTTCGATCCGCGCCAGTACCTGGGGATCGACTCGGAAGGCCACCAAACGCCGAGCGGACTCCGCGTCGAGACAGAGGCTTAATGGCTCCAGAAGACCGTCGAGTCCTGTAGCGGCGCTCATGGCTTAACGCTACCACAGGGAATATGGGTCGGGCCACGGCGCCCGTGAAGCCCCCTGGGGGAAGCATGGGACCGCGTTCTGGACGAATCACGCCCATTGCGCCGAAGCGAAAATCCCGCCGACGCTCCCAGGAAGTCCCGTTTGGGGGAAGCGTCGGACGCCGCTGCGGTCGGGTCAGGCGCCACCCGGGAACGAAGCCAATTGATCGAAGGTGGACTCCCAAACCCGAGCCGATTTTGAATTTCGTCCCTCCGAAGAAACGAATCCAATTTCGCCTCAGTGGGTGGTGATGAGAGGGGCAATTTCGGTACCCTGCTGCGGTCGGATCACGCGCCACCCGGAGAATGGGCTCATGGCCGCCTGGCCTGAGCCCGCGAAGAAACTGCACCGAATCGTGGCCGCGGCGAAGCAGGCTCGAGTACTCCGGCGCGGGATGCCGCGTGATCAATCGGGATGTCGTGTAATCAATTAAGCACATGGACACATCCTCGTTCGCTCCCGATATGGGCTGGACAAAGCTTCTGCCTCGCCGGAAACTGCTCGATTGCCTGACCGTAGCCAACGAAGTATTCACGCAGGCGGACCGCAAGCTGAGCCAGGTGGAAAGATTGGGTCTGGAACGGGAAAAGATCCGCGTGGCCGCGTTTATTCCCCGCCTTCCCGGCGCCGAGTTGGATCGGGGCTGCCGCCGGTATGCCAACTACATGGGGAAGAAATTCCGGGAGCATGGCCTCGACTTCCGGGTGGAGGAAGCGCAGAGCGCCGAACTGCTGGAATTAGCGTTGATGGGCGCGCAGGTCAACGAAAAGATCCTTGGGACATTCATCTTCTTTCCCACTCCGTTCGGAAAAACAGAGGATTACTTTCTGCGGCGCGTCAGGCCGGAAAAAGATATCGAAGGCCTGACGGTCGAGAACACGGGCCGCATGGCGCTCAACATCAAGACGGTGGATGAGGAGGAGCAGTATGAAGGCGTGGTGCCCTGCACCGCGCGCGCCATCCTGACTCTGCTGGGCCGGCACGATTCGATCAAGCGCATGTTTCCGCAGGATGGGGGGCAGACGGGACCGACGGCGGTTATTTTCAACAGTTCCAGCCGAATCGGAATTCCGCTGCAGAATATGCTCATGCGCATCGGGGCGACGGCCGTGATCGTACATCCGCAAACCCGGGAGGGGGATAAGCAACATTTCCTCGAAACCGCCGATATCGTGGTCACCGCTTTTCCGGCGCGCCGCGAGGAGGATCTGGTGCGCTGTGTAAAGCCGGGAGCGGTCGTGATCGACTGTTCAACCGAGGGCAATCTGCATCCCGACGTGGGCGAGAAGGCCGCGTTCCTTTCCACTCACGACAATCATCTCGGGCAAATCACCACCGCGCTTGCGCTCTACAACACGGCGCTGTGCGCTCTCTGGCAGCGCGGTCTGAACAGGTAACATAACGCAGATGGAAGTCGTTCTCTTTCCCAATACGCGGCGGCCGGGCTTTGGCCTGAAGCCGAAGCGCGAGGCCCGGAGGCCGCTTCTCCCGCAGCACGCCCGCCATTGCCCTGTGCTCGAGGCGGGAAGTTCGCTCGGCTTCCTGGTTCATCCGCCGCTCGCCCAGCATGAGTTGTTCCAGGTGGGCTACGAAGGGGAAGGCCGTTACGAATTGACATATTCCCTCAATCCCGACGGGCGCCGCTGGGAGCCGGTTTTTTCCGTGACTTATATTCTTCCGGTCGGCGGTATCGGCGCCACCAGGGAAGAAGCCAGAATGCTGGTCGATGCCACGCCGGAATCGACCGCCGCCGCCCGCATGATGGCGCGCATGTTCGTGGTGCCGGACGATTTTGGAACACCGGCGGGCGCGGTCACCCTGCGCGGCGCGTGGAACTTCCAGACCGCGCCTGGCTGGGACACTGTCTACACTCCGATCTTCAATAACCTCGAGCGGCCCATTGCCCCGATGATGGTGATCCGGGTCGAGACGGATTGGTACGTGCACGATACGGAGTTTCGCTACGTGCTCCAGCCTGGCGAATCGATCTCCGCGACGCATAGCCTGCCGATCGGGCAGGTGTTGTTCGTGCCGCGCGAAGAGATCGCTTTACGGGATGGCACCGAGGCGGAAGCGGCGGCTCGCCTCGAGGTCAGCGCCGCTTTCTTTGCCGAGAAGACGGCGACGAAGATCAAGACGCCTTACGGATTGGAGTACAGCCCGCACTATCTGCGCTCGAGCCGGCTGCAGAAGGGCGCGGCTCATGTGGCTGCGCCGGAGGAACCTCCCGGCTCAGCGATCAAAACGCCCTTGCCGGATTCGCTGGAGAAGGTGGGCCGAAACGACCCTTGCCCGTGCGGCAGCGGGAAGAAGTACAAACGGTGCCATGGGGAAGGTAGTGCCTGAAATCACAGCAATCTGGATGTCGGGATGCCAGAGGCCTCACGACTCGTGGCTGTTCCGGCTCAATTGGCGACGAACAGAACGGGCTCCGGGTATGCCGTGGACGTCGGTATCGTTCCCAGCACCTCCAACGAGGACGTCGAAATGATCTGTTCCGAACAATCCTGGCACGGAACGGGAGTGCCCCCGTACAGGTAGCTGCCATCCGGACTGACCGACAGGTTGGTGAGGCCGACGCCGGCCGCCGAATTAATGATGACCAGGGTCGACGCACTGAAGGTGTAAAGGGTGTTGCCCGAGAAGAGATAGATGATACTGCCGTCCGGTGAAACCGCGGGGTTTGAATAGTACCCGGCCACGCCGGGCACCTGCACGCCGGCGACGATCCTGCCCGTGCTCAACTCGATTTCTTCCACATCCAGTTGCTGACCTCCCGCGGGAAACACGGCGTAGGCCACGCTTGACCCTGCCGCCAGTCCCAGCAGCGGCAAAGCAGGGAACGGCCATGTTGCCACGATTTTCATCTGGAGCGTATCGATCACCCATACACCATTTGGCGGAACGCTCTGAGAGCCGGTGCGGCCAAACTGGATCGGGCCGCCATTAAAGGAAAACGAGAAGGGCACAAGGAGCGTGCTTCCATCCATCACCGTCGGCGAGTAAGATACCAGGTAGTTCGCCGAGCTCGGCAGAGCAACTGTCCCGGTAGACACGAGCGAGACGGGATCGAACCGCGCCACCTCGCCCGCCATGGTGACAAATCCGGAACCGCCGCTCGCACTCAGGTAGGGAGGCGTAGTGTTCAAATTGGGCTCGAAAAGATGGCCGGTTGGCTGGAAGGTGGCGGCGTTCAGTACCTCGATGTTATTCGCAGTATCCGCCGCCAGAACAAGGTTGTTTGTCGCGTCATAGGCGGTACTCTCCAGTTGCCCGGTGGCAGTCTCGCCAAGTATGGCTGGCGAAGGCGGCGGCGCCGTGGCAGCCAGGGCGGAACTCCGCGAATTCAGGTAATAGATCCGGCTCCCCGTGGAATTGAGCGCAAAGACGCCGGTGCTATCAGCCGAAATTGTGCTCGTGACGGACTGGGACGCCGGATCGAAGACCAGCACCTCCGTTCCGACCCCGGCATACACGGTGCCGGCCGGCGAAACGGCGATGCTCCCGTTGACGACTACAGAGACGCTCGTCAGGGCTCGGGTGGCCAGATCGAGCGTAAAGATGTCCGTGCCTTGAGAGTTCGCCTGACCGGACAGGTAGAGCTGAGATCCGCTGGGTGAAATGGCAATCCCGAAAACCGCGCTGACTTCGGAGATGGGTATGCTCTCCGAAACCTGGAGCGTGGCAGTGTCGATTACCGCCACCGTCACGTTGGGGTATTCGCCCGCTGCAACGTACAGCGTCGAACTATCGGGGGAAACGGTGGCATTGGAGACGACGGCGAGGGGTACCGTGCCAATCAGCCCCAGATTGGACGCTTCGACCGCAATCACCGCACTGGAATCGGTGACATAGATGGTTTGCCCGTCCGGCGAGACAATCATCGCCTGGCCACCGTATGCACCCAGGTTCGACTGCTGGATCACGTGGAGGGTGATCGGGTCGAGCGCCTGAATGTGGAAGTCGCCGCTCGTGTCGTCATAGCCGAGATACAGGACGTTCGCTCCAGGATTCGCCACCACCACGGGAACCCCTGCTTTCGGCACATATGAAAGCTCCACATGCCCTGTAATGGCGCCCGTACTCAGGTCGACGGCAGACAGGATGTATGCGGCGGGGCTCTGCTGCAACCCTATTACGGCCACACTGCCGCCGGCATCGGTGATTGCAAAGTTGTAATTCGTAATTCGGCTGGAAGGCTGGGCCGGCGCGACGGCCGTCACCAGGTTCCGCTCGATCATGCCCGTAGTCGGGTCG
Source organism: Terriglobia bacterium (assembly GCA_963764845.1). Classification (GTDB taxonomy): domain Bacteria; phylum Acidobacteriota; class Terriglobia; order Bryobacterales; family Bryobacteraceae; genus BOG-234. The sequence goes on from CAVXUE010000006.1 coordinate 1,957,242, forward strand.
ATGACGCTCAAACTCCCAACGCCTGCGCCACCGTTCGGGATCACAACGCCCGGCGATGCCGGGATACAGCAACAGCATAAGATACAGCAACCGGCGATCCCCAAATTCGTTCGCATAGGAACCTCCCCGAGGATCGTAGCATGTTTGAATCAAGCTGCACCGGTTACGCGGGGTCCAATGCTGAAACGGATCGAGGGGAGCCTGATCATCGACACCATGCTTCACGGAATGAGATCTCTGTAACACTCTTCTGGTAAGATTCTGAAGCATGAAAATTCGTCTCGGGATACTCGCGATTCTCCTGGTTGGCGCCGCGGTGGCACAAAAACAACCCAAGCCGCTCGTCCTCGAGGAACAGGGGAGCTTCTTCGTCGGCGGGGAGACCAAAGCCCTGCCTCAACCGCCCCCTCCTCCCGCCAACGCGCCTCCCGGGCGCGGCGGTGGATTCGGCGGCGGCGATGTCACCATTAACCAGATGTACGTGCAGTACCAGATTCCGGAGAATGGCAATCGCCACGTTCCGGTCGTCATGGTGCATGGGTGCTGCCTGAGCAGCAAAACCTGGGAGACTACGCCCGATGGCCGCATGGGCTGGAACGAATATTTCGTCCGCAAAGGCCGGCCGGTGTATCTCGCCGACCAGGTTTCGCGCGCACGCTCGGGGTTCGATCCATCCCGTTTCAACGCCGTCAAAGCCGGAACGCTGCCGCTGAGCGAGCTTCCGAACGTTCTCGATGCGAGTCATCAGGCGGCATGGTCGATCTTCCGCTTCGGTCCGACTTATGGAACCGCGTTTGCGGACGAGCAGTTTCCGATGCAGGCGGTCGATGAGCTCTATAAGCAGATGATTCCCGATCTCAACGGGCTGCTGCCCAACCCCAATCCGACGTGGACCAACATGGCGGCGCTGGCGGTCAAGCTCAAAGGCGCGGTCCTGATCGGGCATTCGGAATCCGGGTTTTTTCCGGAGCAGGCAGCGTCTGATCGATCCCTCCGCAATCCGCGGCGTGGTATCGATCGAGATGCCCTGCGTCACCACCCTGACGCCGGCGCAGCTTGCCACCTTCAAGACCATTCCGGTCCTGATCATGTTCGGCGACCACCTGGGCGATGTGCAGGGCGGGTTCAACACCTGGCCGGGATCGTTCGCATCCTGCAATACGTTCGTCAAACAGGTGACGGATGCGGGTGGCGACGCGCAGATGATGTCGCTTCCGGCGATGGGCATCAAGGGCAACAGCCACATGCTGATGCAGGATAAGAACAATTTACAGCTTGCCGACCTGATCGTCGGCTGGATCGACGGCCACGTCGAAAAGAAGGCGGCTAAGGGGCACTGAGCTTTACAGCTCGAGCTGGCCTTCGAGCCGCATGTCCGCGGGGAAGAAGCTGGTCGCGATAAACAACCGGCCGATCTGAGCCACGAAGGCGAGAGTCTTATCCTTCTTTGTGATCTCGATCGACCGCGGGAACAGATAGACCACCGTAACCAGCCCGCCCGCTTCCGGCAGGACCACCACACGGGCCGGCCTGAAATCCTTCTTCATGTTCCGTCTGATCGACGCCACGCCTTTCAATTGATTCGCCAGGTTCCAGTGGAACGGAGGACGAACATCATGGACGGCGATTGCGTAATAGTCGGCCGTCCAGCGGGAGAGATCGGTCTCCCCGATTTTCATCTCGGCGGCGCGCACGGGCAATGCGCTTGCCCACCGCACCGCAACGGTGCCGAGACGCGCTACGGCGTAATCATGCTCGGCGGCCTCGATATCTCTCCAGTCGGCCAGGAGCCCGAGGCTGGCGATCCCGAATCCCGATGGAATGCCCGCGTTGAAATCGCCTCCGTCGCGGCGCTCGAAAATACTCAGGTTGCGCACCTTATCGAGCTGTACCGTTTTGACCCAGGGCGATTCCGCGAGAAACTGCCTCGCGTCGTCCGCGCTCCATTGCACGAGGGGAGAATTGTTCCAGGACGGGTCGGAGGCCGCAAGCATCGCCGAGGCCGCAAGAAGGGTAAGCAGGCCAGACTCTAACATCCGAGGCATCGATTTCTCCTCTCGTTATCAAGCAAAGAACTTGTTGGATCTCCGCCACGCCTCTGCGATCTCACATGAGAGCCACCGGCTGCCCTTCTATCGGGCTGCCAAGTGTGCCTCCGAAGCATAGCGCCGGGGCTGTAAGCGCTAAATTCTCAGACGGTTCCTTCATGGTCAATGTGTCACCATGGGCGCCCGGCGCCGATGCTGACTCGCTGCCACTTTCGGCTCCACGATGCCTCAGTGTATGCGCCGCTGACATTTCGAGGAAATAGATTATTTCGATTTTATCGATCCAAATAATCGTTTATGTGTATAACATTGCAAACAATTGTGTTAACGGGCGTGTTGCATCGGCGGGGGCGATTGCGGGCATCCTTGGGGCCACGCAGCGCCGGTTGGAGTCCGTTCAGAGTTCGAGCTGGCCTTCGAGCCGCATGTCCGCGGGGAAGAAGCTGGCCGAGATAAACAACCGCCCGATCTGAGCTACAAAGGCGAGAGTCTTATCCTTCTTTGTGATCTCGATCGACCGCGGGAACAGATAGACCACCGTAACCAGCCCGCCCGCTTCCGGCAGGACCACAACGCGGGCCGGCCTGAAATCCTTCTTCATGTTCCGTCTGATCGACGCCACGCCTTTCAATTGATTCGCCAGGTTCCAGTGGAACGGAGGACGAACATCATGGACGGCGATTGCGTAATAGTCGGCCGTCCAGCGGGAGAGATCGGTCTCGCCGATTTTCATCTCCGCGGCGCGCACGGGCAAGGCGCTTGCCCACCGCACCGCAACGGTGCCGAGACGCGCTACGGCGTAGTCATGCTCGGCGGCCTCGATATCTCTCCAGTCGGCCAGGATCCCGAGGGTGGCGATCCCGAATCCCGATGGAATGCCCGCGTTAAAATCCCCTCCGTCGCGGCGCTCGAAAATACTCAGGTTGCGCACCTTATCGAGCTGTACCGTTTTGACCCAGGGCGATTCCGCGAGAAACTGCTTCGCGTCGTCCGTGCTCCATTGCACGAGGGGAGAATCGTTCCAGGAAGGGTCGAAGGCAGCGGTCAGCGCCGAGGCCGCGAAAAGTGTAACCAGGCCAGACTTTAACATCCGAGGCATAGAGATTTCTCCTCTTGTCATCAGCATAGACCTTTGCAGAATGCCCCGCCACACCTGTGTGTGAAATCTCACAGAGGCGGCGGGGGAAATGTATGAAATCAAAGGTTTATCGAATTGTGCGGAACGTGCATGCCAAAATCCATGCATTCAGAGCTATTTGCTTTTGCGGTTTGACGGCAGTGCGGGCGCCGGCAGTGTGGGCACAGGATGCTTCCAAGCCACCGGCGATACCCGCGGAAATCCGGAGCCGTTAAGATTCCGGTGAACAAAATGGGGCGTTCCGGCGTCAATTCGTTAACACAACAGGGAATCAAACCCAGGAGATCGCGATGAAAAAGCTGCTGTCCATTCTCGCTTTTGCCGCGCCAGCGATGGCGCAAAGTCTAACCGGCACCTGGCAGGGTACATTGCAACCTCCTCAAGGCGCACAAGGCAGGGAACTGCGGATCGTGCTCAAGATCGCGACCACCGATGCGGACAGTCTGAAGGGTACTTTATACAGCATCGACCAGCCCGGGCCGGGAGTCCCCGCCGGCGCGATCACATTCCAGGGATCGAACGTAAAAATACCGGTTCCCGGAATCGGCGGTACTTATGAAGGAAAGCTGAGCGCTGACGGGAACTCGATCGCCGGGACCTGGACCCAGGGCCAGCCAACTCCCGTGCCTCTGAACCTGACGCGGGCGACCGCGGAGACGGCCTGGGTGACTCCGGAGCCTCCGCCGCAGCCCAAGCCGATGCCCGCCGATGCCGATCCGGTGTTCGAAGTCGCCACTATCAAGCCGAGCAAACCCAATCAGCCGGGCAGGGCATTTCAGGTGCGCGGCCGCGAGTTTTTCACTGTGAACACCTCCGTGAGCGATCTGATCAACTTCGCCTACGGGCTTCATTCCAAGCAGATCACGGGAGGTCCGTCCTGGATGGAAACGGATAAATACGACTTACAGGCCAAACCCGATATCGATGGCCGTCCCAACGACAAGCAGTTGAAGTCGATGGTCGCGAAACTGCTGGCGGATCGCTTCAAGCTCACTTTCCATCGCGATCAAAAAGAGCTCTCGGTTTACGCGATCACCGTAGCGAAGGGCGGGCCGAAGCTGACAAAGAGCGAGGGCGATCCGAACGGCCTCCCCGGCCTGTTCTTCAGGGGCCTCGGCAACCTGCCGGCCCGGAACGCCACGATGAAGGACTTCGCGGGCGTGATGCAGTCCGCCGTCCTCGACCGGCCGGTAGTGGATCAGACCGGGCTCACCGGGAGATTCGACTTTCAGCTGATGTGGACGCCGGATGAATTTCAGTTCGCCGGTCTGGGCGTCAAACCCCCGGCCCCGAGCGACAAAGACACGGCGCCGGATCTCTACACCGCGTTCCAGCAGCAACTGGGGTTGAAGCTGGAATCGACCAAAGCGCCTGTCGATGTAGTCGTCGTGGACCACGTCGAGAAACCGTCGGAGAACTAACGCTCTTTACGGCAGGCGGAAGCGATCTCCTGCGACACCGTCCGATGTATACTCATCGAGGCTGGTTTCAAATACCGCCAAACACTTTGCGGGCGGGTTACACCAAGCCCGGCAATCAGGAGAATCTGCATTAATGAGCGAAGTACTCAGCGGAGCGGAGTTTAAGAACGAATTGCGGGCGGGCAAGCCGAAGATCGGTTTGTTCGTCAACTCGCACAGTCCCACAGTGGCCGAGCAGTTGGCGCACAGCGGCTACGACTGGCTGCTGGTCGATTCGCAGCACGGGCCCATGGGGTACGAGACCCTTTCGGCGATGCTGGCGGGCATTGCGAGCGGCGGCGCGAAGTCGCTGGTGCGCGTGTCCGGCTATCAGGATCGCGCCGGCATTCAGCAGTCGCTCGATACGGGCGCGGACGGCGTGCTTGTGCCCTATATCAACACCGCCGAAGAGGCGCGCCAGGCGATCAGCTGCATGCTTTATCCCACGGCAGGCACGCGATCCGTCTACTTTCCGCAGCGCAGCATGAACAAAAAGGGGCTGCTCGGATATGCCGGAGCGTCGAACGAGAATGTGATTGCGGCATTGCAGGTCGAGACGGCGGATTGCATTAAAAACATCGATGACATCGCGGCGGTGAAGGGTGTCGATATGCTGTTCCTCGGCCAGAACGATCTTTGCATGTCGATGGGCCTGTTTGAGAAATACAAGTTCCCCGACATGTATTTTTCGCCCGAACTCGCCGAGGCGACCGATAAACTGCGCGCGGCGGCGAAGCGGAACAACATCATTCTCGGGATTTTCCTTTTCGGAACCTCGCGCGTCGGCGAATTCCTCGAGAAGGGTTTTTCGTTGGTCGGCCTGGGGAACGACCTGCATCACATGCTGACGCAGGCGACAGCTTATGTGAAAGATGTGGAAGCAGTCTCGAAGGAAAAAGGCTCGCCCTGGACGCGACGCGAAACCGCGTTGATGTAGGTTCACATGAAATACGCAGTGACGGTTGCCGGGTCGTCGGCGTCCGCCGATTACCCGCAGCCGTATTTCGAAGCCTTGCGCGCTGTCGGCGTCGGCTTGGTTGCGGTCACTGGCAAGCCGTTGCCGAAGGACTGCTCCGGGCTGCTCCTGATGGGCGGATCGGATGTAAATCCCGCGCTTTACGGCGAAGCACGCGAAACAGAAACTGAGGAGTCCGATGACATCCGCGATGCGCTTGAATGTGCCCTCATCGAGGAAGTACTCGAGCGCGATCTGCCCCTACTCGCCATCTGCCGCGGCTTGCAGATTCTGAATGTGCAGCACGGCGGCACGCTGATCCAGCATCTGCCCTCAACTGCCCGGCACCGCCGGAGCACCGAAGATCGCGGGACGCCCGTCCATCAGGTCGGGATTGTTCCCGCAACGACGCTGGCCGCCATCGAGGGAGAACCGCTCACCCTCGATGTGAATTCCCGCCATCATCAGGCGATCAAGCGCCTTGGCGATCGATTGCGCATTTCCGCTCGCGATTCCGAAGACCCCACCGTGATCGAAGCGGTTGAACGCCCTGACAAGCCGTTCGTCGTCGGCGTGCAGTGGCATCCGGAAAACATGAGTGCCGCCGACGAGCGTCAGGCCCGCTTATTTCAGGCATTTGCCGCAGCGCTCTGACGGGGGAGCGAAAAGTCGGGCATTTCCGCCCGGCTTTTCGTTTCCCTCTTCGTAATTTTTACTCGTCTTTTTTTACTTCTCTTCGTGCGTTTCGCTCTTGATGATCACCTTGTCCGGGTGATCGTGACGCCACTTCCAGTACTCGCGCTGTACCGTAACGTCCGCTTTGGGATATTCCACGTACGTTCTGTGATTTTCCTGATAATACGTGTGGTACGCGCGATCTTCATTCGCATCCCAGTTATGGTACGTGTTGTAAACCGGGTCGTAGTATCGCTGGGTCTCCGTAGTTGTCGTTGTCGTCGTGGTTCTTTCACTCTCCTGGGCCATCAATGCCGCGGGGGCGAGTATGGCGCTGCCGGCGAGAAACGCGCTTATGAGTTTGATCTTTCGCATTGCAGAATAAACCTCCGACCAGGACAAGAGCACGGAATTTACCAAACGATAATGTAGAGGGAACAGGGTATATTCGCGCGTCCCGCGGTGGGTGAGCATTGGTACCAGCGGCTCCGGCTCCAGCCCGGCAATGACGTCAGGCCCGCTTGTTCCAGGCGTTCGCCGCCGCACTCCGGATTCGAGGCGCTTGCTTCCCCCTGAATTGGCCAGGTAGGCGAATTGGGCAGGAAAATACTCGCGTTATGGAGAGATGTAGTGAGGTTTCGGAATGTTCTGCTGAGCCGTTCCGGGCTATTGCTCCTGCTCGCGCATGCCGGCCAACGCTCCTTCAACAGCATGTCTGAGCGGCGGGAGATGGTCTTGGATGGTATACCAGATGCGTGACGGTTCCACACGGTCGTACTCGTGGCGAAATGGCATTTCCCAGACCGCGAATCAACGGCCACGGCGGACCCGGGCAGAGAGCCGCAGCCTCCTCACCGAGCTTACGGGCTGTCGTGCCTGAAAAACTTGCCTGGAGATGAGCCAATACACCGAAGAGGTTTGTCGCGGAAGGGTTGCCATCGCCGGAGAGCATGAGCGCGATTGCTTCACAAAGCAACGCCTTACGGAACTTCGGTTCCTGTTGCGCGCGCTCGCGGATCGTTGCACGAAAATCCCTGGTCAGCGTCCGCGACCAGGGGCACAGCCACGCTCGTTAAAGAATGTTCTTCGCTCCAGGGGCGAAATCACATCATGCCGATAGCGGCATTACTTCCATCCTGTACACCGGGTTCCAGAGGTTCGCAGAGAGTATCGACAGGCGAACTCCTGTTATTCTGAGACTGATGACCATTGACGAACGCATCGAACGGCTCACCGCGCGCGTCGAAGGTTTGGTCATGACAGCCGAGATCCATCAGAAGGAACTCCAGTCTCTGGGTGCCTTTATCCAGACTGATGCCGAAAACATCCGGGCACTGGCCCGAATTGCAGAAATTCACGAGCGGCGGCTGGAAGCGATTGAGGACCGTCCGGAGTAGGCGCAAAAATAGCTGACGGAATGCCGGGTCGCTCGGGCCCTGAACGGCTGCGCGTACTCCTCCACACCACTGGCGACCTCATTCAAATGATGCGGCGGCCTTCAGGCCCGGCGAGGCCGAAGCTCGAAGTTAACGCCCTCCTGCGCCTGGAGATGCGCCAATACACCGAAGAGGTTTTTCGCGGAAGGGTTGCCATTCGGCCCGAACATGCGCATCAGGCTGTTGGCGGGCAGGGAAGTCGCCTCCGCAAGCTGCCGGAAACCGACTGTGGCGTTGATGCAGCTGCCCATGTGTTGCGCAGGATCGCGCGGCCCGTCTTTTCATCGCCGGAGAGCATGATCTCGATTGCTTCACAAAGCAACGCCTTGCGGAACTTCGGTTCGTGTTGCGCGCGGTCGCGGATCGTTTCACGAAAATCCCTGGTTAGTGCCATAGTGTGGTTCCTGAGCATTCCTCTTCTTGTAGTCATCCCGGTGCGCAATCGCCTGCGCATGTGCCGCCCTGTCCCGATTCTGCTTTCCAGATTCGAGGCGTTTTGCGCCGCTGGTCAACCAGGGTGTCGAATCGGCGGGAAACCACTCGCCCCACCGTTCAGCGTCGTTCTCAACGTAGTTCGATGAGTTGCTCAACCGTCAAGCCGGCTTCGGTCAGGATCTGCCGCAGAGTGCCAGCGCGCAAACTCTTGTGATCCGGCACGACCACGCGGGCGTACGGGGCGTCGCGCCGCTGCACAATGTGGCTTCCTCTTTGGCGGTTCAGGACAAATCCCACCCGCGGAAGCACCTTCACCAGTTCCTGGCCGGAAATGTCCGTCGGCAGTTTCAACGGGGCGTGGTGGTGGTCAGCTCGAAGTATTCTCTTCCCGCTTCGGTCGGAACGGGGTCACCGGCGGCTATGCAGTCTTCAATGTAGAGATCTGCCGCCTCGCGGATGTTCCTTGTCACTTCCTCACGGGTGTCGCCCTGGGACACACACCCGGGAAAGGGTTTCACAGGATGGTCCTCACGTCGCAGCGCCGGCACCGTGGCGACATATCCGCCGTCTTCCTCCTGCTCAAGGACAACTGTATAGCGCATGGATAACAATACCCTTGTCTTCATGATACAGCGGGTCGGCTTGGGTGATTCTCAGGGTATTGTCCTGGTCTGGCCCCTGCCGTAGGGCGCAAGAGTGGTAGGGCCAAATTCAGGGGAGAATGCCGGCGTCTCGTCCCTGTGACTGCGCCGGGAGGCGGTCGGGTGGCTGGACAAAAGCCTTGCTATCGGCGAGCAGGGGCATCCGGAACTACCGGCGAGCGACACGGTTGGCTTCATGCCCGGCGGGCCGAAGTTCGAAGTTAACGCCCTATCGTGCCTGCAAACGAGCCTGGAGATGCGCCAATACACCGAAGAGATTTTTCGCGGAAGGGTTGCCATTCGGCCCGAACATGCGCATCAGGCTGTTGGCGGGCAGGACAGTCGCCTCTGCAAGCTGCCGGAAACCGACTGTAGCGTTGATGTAGTTGTCAACGTGTCGCGCAGGATCGCGCGGCCCGTCTTTGGCGCCGTCAGCCCGCCGCTGAAAAGGGCCCTTATTTCCGTCTGTTAGACTGAGTTCATGAGCGTCACCGCGACCTGGAGCGAAGGCGTATTTAAGCCGACCGGCGAGGTGAAGGGTGCAGTTCCTGGTAAAGCCTATCGCGTGTTCTCGGACGAAGAGCTCCTGGAACTGACAGAGGGCGTTCAGTGGCTGAGAGCCGCGGAGCCCGCCTTCGAGTTCTGGAATAACGATGACGACGCCATCTACGACCAGCTATAGGCGTGGAGATATCGTACTTGTTTCATTCCCCTTCACCGATCTGACGTTCGCCAAACGGCGTCCTGCGCTGGTGGTTTCACCCGACATCTTCAACGAGCTCAACCAGGACCTCATTCCGTTGGCGGTCACGTCACAGCTAAGTCCCTCTCCGTACTCGATCTCCGTTCTGCCCGGCGACTGCGAGGAAGGCGTGCTGCCAAGGGAATCGATGGTCAAGTTGACCAAGGTTTTCACGCTGAGTTCAGCCCTCGTCGTCAAAAAGCTCTGCCGCCTGGGCGACAGGCAACTGAACGTCGTCCTCGTAGGGCTGAGAAGCTTGTATTCCTGAATTCTCAACGCCGACGCGGCGGGCTTCAGGCCCGGCGAGGGCGAAGCTCGAAGTTAACGCCTTCCTGCGCCTGAAGATGCGCCAATACACCGAAGAGGTTTTTCGCGGAAGGGTTGCCATTCGGCCCGAACATGCGCATCAGGCTGTTGGCGGGCAGGGAAGTCGCCTCCGCAAGCTGCCGGAAACCGACTGTGGCGATGATGTAGTTGCGCAGGATCGCGCGGCCCGTCTTTTCGTCGCCGGAGAGCATGAGCTCGATTACTTCACGAAGCAACGCCTTACGGAACCTCGGTTCCTGTTGCGCGTGGTCGCGGATCGGTTCCCGAAAATCCCTGGTCAGTGCCATAGTGGGTTCCCTTAGTCTTTCTCTTCTTGCAGTCATCCCAGTGTGCAATCGCCTGGCGTATATCCCCCTGGCGCTGCTTCGTGCCTCCGCAACGAGGATGACGAGCCGGCCGCCGTCACGGGCCGAAAATCGATGCCGTAGCCGGGTCCAGAATTCCCACGCGGACGAAGCAGCAATCGCGAAGAAATATAATGCCATTTACCCAGTGCTAAAGGCCATCGCTTGAGTTTAAAATATCGAATCGCATCAATCGGATGGCACAACTTTGAAGTGCTGATCCAAACACTCCTAAAGGTTGTAATCGGCCCGGGCGTGACCTCCTTCGGGGGCTCGAAAGACGCAGGTAGGGATGCGACGTACGAAGGAACGGCATCCTTCCCGAGCGCGGAGCATCAGTGGACGGGCCAATGGCTCTTTCAAGTCAAATACATCGATTTTGAAGAGCAGGGCGGGGGCACCGCCAGGTCCGCATTAAAAGCCACGTTTCGACGCGAAATGGCAGCACTGCTGGGGAACGAAGGAGGAGAAGACTCGGATCTCAACGCACTCATCCGAAAACGCACGCGCCGAAGACAGATACCAGACAACTACATTTTGATCACCGACATTCCGCTCACGGCTGACGCCCGAGACGAACTGGCTGAGATCGCCTCCACGTGCGGGTTCAAAGGGAGTTTCGCCTCGATTGATGGAAGGGAAGTCTGTGAGTTCCTCGACATCCACCCGGAAATAAGGCAATCGCATCCCCAGCTTCTCGGCTTGGCGGACCTAGAAACGATAATTAATCGGGACCTGTATCTACGCAGCCAGGCTTACGTTGAACAATGGCAGCCACGTTTGGCGACATATGTTCTAACAGCTGCTCATCAAAAAGCGTCGGCGCTCCTCAGGAAGTCTCACTTCCTCGTCTTGGATGGCCCCCCGGAAGCGGGCAAAACCACAATCGCCGCGGCCCTCGGATTGACGCTCGCAGCAGTAGGATATGAAATCATCGATATTCGGGACTCGAACGATTTCTTTCGTGTCTACACGGCTAGCAAGTCGCAGGTATTCATCGCGGACGATGCGGTTGGATCGATATCGCTGGATCCGGCCCGAGCGGACAATTGGAGTCGTGATTTGCCGAGCGCTGTCCGCAAACTGGATAAGAAACATCTACTCATCTGGACAGCGCGGCGTTACATATTGGAAGAAGCGCTCGCCGAATCGCGCCTCGGTGACGCGGTGGCTGAGTTTCCGAAGGCTCACGAGGTGCTAGTTGAGGTCGGAGCGCTTTCGCGAACAGAGAAGGCAGAAATCCTATATAACCATGCCAAAGCTGCGAACCTGAGCGGTGTGTACAAGAAGCTGATTCGAAAAAAGGCAAGTGACATCGTGTTTCATGGAAACTTCACGCCCGAGCGCATCCGACAGCTTGTCGAAATCGTTCTCAAACCGAGCGACGACACAGCACAGCCCACCGTCGGATGGGATGAAGTCGAGCGGTTTCTGAATAACCCAAGCCAGAGATGGAGCCAAGCGTATCGTAAGTTGAGCCCATCTGAGCAAGCGCTGTTAGCCGCGATGCTCGACTTCGATGGTCCGACTCCGGTGGTCGACTTGAAGTCTGGCTACGAATTGCGCGCCAATGACATTGGCGGCCGACTTGCATTCGACGTTTGCGTGACCCGGCTCGAGCACAGCTTTTTGCGCGCCAGCACATCCTTCGACGGTGAGCACCAACTAGCAGTACAGCACCCCAGCTTGAGGGACCTGCTGCTACTGGAGTTGAAGCACGACTCCGCGGCCCGCAAGCGCTATTTCATGCTGGCCAGCCCGTTTGGTTTGTCCAGCGTGATTCACGGCATAGCGTTTCGCGGTGAAAAGGATCAAGAGGTGGAGCATGCTGTAGTGCCGGAGAATGAAGTTGAGCTTGAGGTGTTGCTGGATCGCGTTGGATTGGTTTGTCGGGGCGTCCGAACATTGAAGGAGTGGGAACAAATATTGACGGCAGCGGATTGGCTGATTCCACGCAGAAAAATGGAAAAACGGAGAAAGGGGATCGTATTCGGGCCGCGCGCTGGGGACGCTGTCTTCGTAGCTCGTGAGATAGTCCAAAAACTCGCCCCCGGAGAACTGGCAATCGAGGAATTCGCTCGAACTGATGGAGGTCGCATACTGGCTTCAATTTTGCAGGGCTTTGCGACGCGACAGACGTTTGAGAACGGCCAGCGATTCCGCGAAGGCGATTGGACGAGGCTCATGACGCGCTTTTATGATCTCTCTTGTTATCTCGCCACTCCGTTGGTGCCGTGTTTCACATCTCATCTAATCGAGAAAGCAAATGTCCCGTCGATTTCGTCGATAACCCTCGTAAACGTGATCGCCCGGTTTGAGCCGATGGTCATGCGCCAGAAGATATCGAAGAAAGCTGCTGAAGGTTGGGAACAAATCCTTGAAAGCACACTAGTGGAATTGATCGAAGTTGGGGCACAGTTTGAGGAGGGAGAAGATCCCCAGGACTTCGACGAATGGCACTCGGATGCAGAGGCGTGTATTGCCGCAGCCTCAGAGTTTTGTTCCTGGAGGCAGATTGAGGAAATCGAAGGGACGCGCGCGCTTCAAAGACTCTACGACACTGTCGAGGCACCCGAACAGCACAACCAGGACGATGAAGAGTATAGTTGGCCGAGAGGCCAAGAAGATTACTGGACCGTCGAGAGGATCTTCGAAGACCTGTAGAGCCCGGCCGGTTCTTGCCTCGGACGTACAATCCGACATTCGAAAGAATCACGATCACAAAAGTCAAAAATAAATAGTCGGCCTCGATTTCCCTTATTAATCGATACTTTTCCCGCCTCGCCCACCTCCTGCCACCATCAATTCCCGCAATCCTCTGCTACGTTCGGGTTGTAAGAGTCAGTCGCACCTATCGTGTACTGACCGCTAAGCCCTTCAGTGCTCGAGCCTCTGAGCGGGACAACGCCAAAGAATAGGCGGTAGGCGATCCCGACATTGATTCGGCCCCGGTACCTTTCCGAGAGACCAAAAAAGGCGCTGGTCTGAGCGCATCAGATGGTGGGGCGCCCCATGTTCGGAATCCGCCGCGCGGCCTTTGCAGGCCGAGCGGCGGGTTTGTATTCAAGCAATGAAAGGAAAACGATTTCAACCGGCAACAACCAGAGATCACACAACCCAAATATCCAGCCACCATCACGGCACAATAACCGCGCACAACAGGCACAGCCGTACTCCGCCCGTTCGGCTCGACCAGGCGCGAAGCGTCACCAGAAATGGGTTTGTTTTTTCGAGCACCGGCGGTTCAGGTTCGTTCGGCAGAATCGCGAAAGGAACGTTAAGCGTGTTTAAAGGAAGACGATCAGCAACGCGAAAACACCCACAGCCCAACCACGCCCGTTCCCGCTCAACCCGCCATGACATGATATTTCTTACGCCCCAACTCCCAGGAGATTCGTATGGAAACCGTCACTGAAACCAAAGCCGCGCCTGCGTCCGCCGCCGCTACCCCTGCCGCCGCCGGTCCAGCCCCCGAGATGATCTCAAGCGGCCAGATCGTCGCGAAAATGCTAAAGCAGGAAGGCATCAAACACATCTTCACCATTTCCGGTGGCCACATCGTTGACATCTATAACGGCTGCATCGACGAAGGTATCGAAATCGTCGACGTCCGCCACGAGCAGGTAGCCGCGCACGCCGCCGACGCCTACGCCCGCATCACCGGACTCGGCTGCGCAGTCGTCACCGCCGGCCCCGGCACCACCGACGCCGTCACCGGCATGGCCAACGCCTTCCGCGCCGAGAGCCCCATGCTCCTCATCGGCGGCAACTCCGCGCTCAAGCAATACCGCATGGGCGGCCTCCAGGAACTCCGCCACACAGAAATGATGACCCCCATCGCCAAATTCGCCTCGCTCGTCATGACCACCGAGCGCGTCGCGGAGATGATGGGCATCGCCTTCCGCGAAATGTTCAACGGCGCGCCCGGCCCCGGCTTCCTCGAAATTCCGCACGACATTATGGATGGCAAGGTCGACGCCGCGAAGGTGCGTTACCCCAAGAACTACCGCGTGCGCGGCGCAGATGGCGGACCGCCCGACTTCATCGGCGACCCCAAAATCGTCCAGCAGGTGGCCGACCTCCTCGCCAACGCCGAGCGTCCCGTCGCGCTCTTCGGCACGCAAGCCCGCACCTGCCGCGCGCATGACGCCATCGACCGCTTCGCGCGCCACTTCAACATGCCGATCTACGTGAACGGCTCCGCCCGCGGCACCCTGCCCCGCGATCATCCCTACGCCTTCATGCCCTCGCGCAAAGCCGCGTTCGATAACGCCGACGTCATCCTCCTCGCCGGCACCCCGCTCGATTTCCGCATGGGCTACGGTCAACGCCTCAGCAAGAAGGCCAAGATCGTCATTATGGATATGGATTACAAGAACGTCGGCAACAATCGCGATTTCGATTACGGCCTCGTCGGTAATCTGCGCACCATTGTCGATGCCATGTGCGAAGCGTCGAAGGGCGATACCACGCACAAGCACGACGCGTTCCTCCAGATGCTACGTGAGGACGAAGCCAAAAGCCAGAGCAAGAACGACAAGATCATCGCCGCCAATGAAGTACCCATTCATCCCGTGCGCCTCTGTCACGAGATCAATGAATTCCTGCAGGACCAGACGGTCTATATCGGTGACGGCGGCGATATCGTCACCTTCTCCGGCTCTATCGTCCGCCCGCACAGGCCGGGCGGATGGATGGATCCCGGCCCTCTCGGCACCCTCGGCGTAGGCACCGGTTTCGCCATGGCGTCGAAACTCGCGCAGCCGGAACGCGATGTCGTGGTGCTCTACGGCGATTGTTCGTTCACCCTCACGGGCTTCGATTTCCTGACGATGGTGCACCGCAAGCTTCCGTATGTGGGCGTGATCGGAAACAACTCATCGTGGAACCAGATTCGTTTCGGCCAGGAGCGCAAGTATCCGGGACGCGGCGACATCGGCAATGTGGTGGGCGACGTTCGCTTCGATCATCTCGCCCAGGCGATGGGTGGTTTCGGCATTCGCGTTACGAAGCCGGAAGACATCCGGCCGGCGCTCGAAAAGGCGCGCGATTCGGGCATGCCGGCGCTGGTCGACGTGGTGATCAACCGCGACGTTTATTCGTCCGGCACCTCGAACCAGACCATGTACAAATAAGACTCACTCAGTTTTCTAAGGAGACATTCAGATAGATGGAAGCATTAAAGGGAATCCGCATTCTCGACATGACGCACGTCCAGGCAGGGCCGACGTGCTCGCAGTTGCTCGCCTGGATGGGCGCCGACGTGATCAAACTCGAATCGCCGGTGGGCGACGCCACGCGCGGCCAGTTGCGCGACGTGCCGAATGCGGACAGCCTCTACTTCACGATGTTGAACTGCAACAAGCGTTCGATCACGGTCAACATGAAATCGCCGGAGGGCAAGGCCGTCTTCGTCGAGTTGCTGAAGAAGTGCGACATCCTGATGGAGAACTTCGGACCCGGCGTGCTCGACCGCTTCGGCTTCTCCTGGGACAAAGTCCACGAAATCAATCCCCGCGTCGTGATGGGTTCGATCAAAGGCTTCGGATCGTCGGGCCCGTACGCGGATTTCAAGGCTTATGAAAACGTCGCGCAGGCGATGGGCGGCGCGATGAGCACCACTGGCGTTCCTGAAGGTCCGCCGTTCGTCACTGGCGCTCAGATCGGCGATTCCGGCACGGGCCTGCACCTCGCGATCGGTCTGCTCGCCGCGCTGCAGCAACGTCACCGCACCGGCCTCGGACAGTATGTCGAAGTCGCCATGATGGACGGCGTAATGAATCTCTGCCGTGTGAAGTGGCGCGACCACCAGCGCCTCACGCATGGAGTGCTCTCCGAATATTCCGTCCCCACCGAAGGCCAGAAGGAAACCCCGCGCGCCGGCAACGATTCCGGCGGCGGACAGCTCGGTAATGCAGTCCATTGCCGGCCCCACGGCCCCAACGATTACATTTACGTGGTGGTCCAGGAAGCCGTCTGGGACGGTCTCGCCAAACGCGTAGGGCCCGAAGTGAACCAGCCCGACCTCGCAACCGATCCTCGTTATCTGAAAATCGGCGACCGCCGCAAAAACCAGCACGACGTCTGGAAGCTCCTCGATCAGTTCGCCGTGAAATACACCAAGCGCGAAATGATGGAGATCCTGAACGAACTCGATGTTCCCTGCGGCCCCATCATGTCCACGGAGGATCTGGCCAACGACGTACACGTCAAGGGACGCGACATGTATGTCGAACTCGATCACCCGCAGCGCGGCAAATGGTTCAACGTCGGCATGCCGATCAAGCTTTCCGCATCGCCCGCGAAGATCGAGCGTTCGCCCACGCTCGGCGAACACACCGACGAAATCCTGAAAGAAGTGCTGGGCATGAGTGACGCCGATATCGAAACGAAGAAAAAGGCCGGGGCTTTTTCAAAGTGAAAATTGCGATCGTCGGGCAGCAGGATTTCGGCAAAGCCGTGCTGGAAGCTTTCCTGAAGCGCGGCGACGAAGTCGCGGCTGTGTTCTGCGCGCCTGAGAAGGAAGGCGCGAGGCCCGACGCGCTGCGGGCGGCCGCGCAGGAAAAGGGTCTCAAGGTCCATCAGTTCAAATCGCTGCGCGATCCCGAAGCCTCGCGCGCCATGAAGGATGCGGGCGTCGATATCGGCATCATGGCTTTCGTGCTGCAGTTCGCGCCGCAGGAATTCGTGACCATTCCGAAGCACGGCACCATCCAGTACCATCCCTCGCTGCTGCCGAAATATCGCGGCCCGAGCTCGATTAACTGGCCGATCATCAAAGGCGAAACGGAAACCGGCCTGACGATCTTCCGGCCGTCCGACGGGCTCGATGAAGGCGCGGTGATTCTTCAGAAAAGAACGCCGATCGGCCCTGACGACACGCTCGGAAGTATCTACTTCGATCGTCTCTTCCCGATGGGTGTCGAGGCCATGCTCGAAGCGGGCGACCTCGTACTCGCAGGCAAACATACCGAGACGTTCCAGGACGAATCGCAAGCCAGTTACGAAGGCTGGTGCAAGACCGCCGAAGCGAAAATCGATTGGGCCAAACCAGTCGATCACGTCTACAATCTGATTCGCGGCTGCAATCCGGCGCCCGGCGCGTGGACCACACTCAACGGCAAGAAGCTGCAGATCTTCGATGCCCGCAAAACCGTCTTCCGAAAGTTCGCCGATGTGCCAGGTAAGATCGGTGAAGTCACCGGCACGTTCCACGTCACTGCACAGGGCGGAACGATCGAAGTCCTGAAAGCCCGCCTCGAAGATGGCAAGAAATTAAGCGGCGCCGAACTCGGAATAACGGCGGGCACGCTCCTCGGCAGTTAGCACTGATAGACTGTCAGGCGATGAAAAGCCGCTGGGTTCAACTCATAGCGTCGGTAGTGGCGATGATTATGATCGCCAATCTGCAGTATGCCTGGACGCTCTTCGTCAATCCGATGCGCGCCGGGACGCACTGGAACCTGACGCAGGTTCAATATGCCTTCACCCTCTTCATCGCGTTTGAGACCTGGGTGATGCCGTTTACAGGCTGGCTGATCGATCTTATCGGCCCGCGCGCCTTCATCTCGCTCGGAGGGCTTCTGTGCGGTCTGGGTTGGGCCACCATGGGCCAGGCGTCCACGCTGCCTGAGCTCTATTTTCTCTATTCGCTCACCGGGTTTGGCGCCGCGCTCGTTTACTGCGGCAGCATGGGAACGGCACTGAAGTGGTTTCCCGACAAACGGGGTTTGGCCGCAGGCACAATCGCAGCGGGCTTCGGCTCCGGGGCCGCGTTGTTCGTGCCGTTCATCGCCCGTCTGGTGAACGGCGGCGATTATCGTTACGCGTTTCTGGTCACCGGCATCGGCCAGGGACTGGTGATCGTTCTCGCAGCCCAGTTCCTGCGCAGCCCCGGCGCCGGCGATGTGCTGCCTCCGCCGCGCGCAGCTCTGCAAAGTCGCGGTGCGAGTTTCAACTCCGCCGAGATGCTGCGGACTCCGCACTTCTACATGATGTTCGCCATGGCGCTGATGATGGGGATCGGTGGCCTGATGGCGACCGCGCAAGTGGCCCCGATGGCGAAGACATTGAAGATGAGCGCGGCGACATTGACACTCGCCTTGACGATCAACCCGCTCGCCAATGGCGGGTCGCGCCTGTTCTGGGGTTGGGTTTCGGACTTCCTGGGCCGCGAGAACACCATGGTGATCGCGTTCGTCCTGCAGGCGATGGCGCTGCTCTCCGTGGTCCTGCTGGGAGGGACGTCGCCGTTGATGTTCGTCGTGACTCTGGCGCTGGTCTACTTCACATGGGGCGAAGTCTACTCGCTCTTTCCGTCCACCAGCGCGGACTACTTCGGACCAAAGTTCGCCAGCTCGAATTACAGCTTCATCTACGCCGCCAAAGGCGCGGCGGCCATCGTGGGCGGCGGACTCGCGGCGACCCTCTACGAGAAAACAGGCTCGTGGGATTACGGTTTCTACGCTTGCGCTGCCCTCGCTCTGATTGCGGCGTGTCTCGCCGTCGTGCTTAAGAGAATGCCGCGCCCCATCAAGGAAGAGACGCTCGACGCCGAGCCGCGCTACCAGGGATTCGCGAACCGCGCGTCGTGAAGAATGGCGTCGTCGGTCAACGATTGCAGGAACGCAGATCAAATCCTGTCGGTCTTCCTGCGACAATTTGAAGCCGTGAATCAGCGGGTCTTTGCCCGCGCTGTCGTACTTGCCACCGGAGGAGTAGTGGTCCAGAACGGCATCCAGCGTCGCCATGCTGCCGTCGTGCATGTAGGGCGCGGTAACGGCGATGTTGCGCAGGCTGGGCGCTTTGAACTTTCCGGGATCTCCGGTGGAAACGCCCGTGTTGTGGAGACTCCTCGCCGCCGCTGAAATTGAATCCGCCATGGCAGCGGAAGCAGGAAAGCCGCGAATCGAAGAACAGGATCTCGCCGCGTTTGGCGGATTCGGAAATGGCGGCATCGTCGCGCATAGTAATGATAGCGGTCATAGGGCGATCTTGCCGAGATAATGCTGCGCTCGAAACTGGCGATCGCCTTGATGACGTTCGCAACGGTGAACGGATCCGGCTCGTCCGGAAACGCGCTGCGCGAACAAGCCCCGGTATCTCGCATCGGAACGCAGCATCGGCAGAAAACCATCGCCCTCCCGCAATCCCAACTCCACGGGATGCTCGCCGAACATCGGCACCAGCGCCTGGTCCTCCAGGACGCCTCATGTCCGGATTGTTCCAGGTGAGCCTGCCGCTGTAAGCGACGTTGACCAGGCTCATCGCGCCGCGCGGATGCTTTCTCCCCGGTCGCGCCCACGCCCACGGGCTGGCCATCCGTGAAAGCCAGTTCCTGTTGTGGCAGGTGGCGCAGGACGCTTTGGCGTTCACCGACATGCGCGCGTCGTAGAACAGATATCGTCCCAGCTCCACCTTCGCCGCCGTCATCGGATTGTCCGCCGGCACGCGCGGCTTCGGGAAGCCTTTCGGCAGATTCCACGCGTAACTTCGTCGGAAGCGGGATCGGCGGCGGGCAACGGTGTCCAGATCGCCCTAGCAGATCGCAACTGCCAACGCGGCGCGCATGTTATTTCTGCAGCCGGACGATTTCGAGCGTTTCCAGCATCCGCACGGATCGCGCGCCCGCCTTGTCATTCGGACACACCAGCCGGAACGGTCCTTGATATCCGAAGAGCGATTTGCCGTCGCGCTTATCCGCGACGACGATCGATTCGTTGCCGAACTCCGCATCGATTTCGCCCAGCGTAAAGATCACCTGGTAGCCGTCTTTGCGCCTTCGCCAGAACATAAGTCGTAAGAGCCTTGCCGCGCAGTTCCTTGCCCGTGCGGCAAACCCGCGCGCTTCAGAATCTCGCGCAGCGCGACGCCCTCATAAGCCACTTTGGTCCCGTCCGATCGGGAATGGTGACGGTTTCGCGCGGCATCTTCGCCAGATCGTCGGCGGTCAACGTAAGCGGCGCTGCGATATCGCCGCTTACCGCGATTTGGGCGGGGGCCGGCGGCGGTGCCTGCGCCCAAACGAGCGCTGCGCAGATTGCGGAGAGAACCGCTATTCGGGGAATCATGGACGTCCTTTCGGCGCCGGCTGGTATCCGGAGTCGCTGAGAATCGATCTGCCCTCGCCGCGGAGAACGAAATCGGCGAACCTGTTCGCCTCCGCCTTGTGCGTCGACGCGGCGATCACGCCCAGTTCCTGAGTGATCGGGCGGTGCAGCTTTTCATCAATCCGGATCACCTTGCCGCGCTCTTTAAGCACCAGCGAATACGCGGTGAAGACGGCCTCGGCGTTGCCGCTGGCGCCATACTGTTTCGCCATGCTGATATTGTCCGAGTATACGATTTTCGACTTTACGCGGTCCAGAATTCCCGCCTCGCGCAGTGCTTCCATGGTGGCGGCTCCGTACGGCGCGAGCTCCGGCTTTGCCACCGCGATCACACGCACCTCTGGTGCTGTGAGATCCTCGATCCGGTTGATCGTGGTCGCGGCCGAAGGCATCCACAGGGCGAGAACTCCATCGGCATACGCGGCGCGGCTGCCCGGGGCGAGAAGCCCCTTACGATCCAGTTCCTGAACATGTTCGGCATCGGCCGCGAGGAACAGATCGTATGGCGCGCCGTTCTCGATCTGCTGGGTGAGTTGCGCCGTCGATCCGAAACTGAACACCGCGTGGATTCCCGCGTCCGTCTCGAACCGCGCTCCCAGGGTTTGCGCGACATCGGTAAGGTTTGCCGCCGCGGCAATGGTGATCTGGCGTTTGCCCGTATCCTGCGCGGAAGCCAGCAACGCGAGGGCCAGGAGTGAACCTGTGACGTGCTTAAATGTCATGGTCTTGTATAAACAATCTTACCAGGTTCGTCCTGATCAATTGGGACGATTTCAATCGATTTGAAGCGGACTCGCCGCGGGCGATCCTTCGTCCGTCGCGCCAGGCAGCCAGACTTCCACATGAGTGCCCTTGCCCGGCTCTGTTTCGAGCAGCAGCTTGCCGGAGTAGGCGCGCACGATTCCGCGCACCGCGGGGAGGCCCAGGCCGCGCCCGGTGAACTTGGTGCTGAAGAAGGGATCGAAGGCGCGCGCCAGCACATCCGGCCCCATGCCGCAGCCGCTGTCTTCGACGACGATACCCAGGCAATCTCCCCCTCCCGCGTCGCCTTCCACAAACGCGGCCTTCGAGGCGCGCGGCGCTTCACCCGAACGGATCGCCACTCGCACCACCCCGCTCTCTTTGCCGTAGGACTCGGCGGCATTCGAGATCAGACTCCACAGCAGCGTATCGAGCGAACGCCGGTCGCCGCTGAACACGGGCGATTCGATCTCGCATACGACCTGGACGTTGGGGGGCAGCGGCCGGCTCGCGAGCATCCCGTCGAGGACCTCGTCGAGGTGCAGCTCTTCGGTGTGGTGCGGCCTGTAGCCCGACGTCGCCAGCATGGTCCGTACCAGATCCGCCGATTTCTCGCCGGCTGAAGCGATGTTTTCGAGCATGGGCAGCGCCTCATGCCCGCCCGGCAGGGTGTCTTTCGCGAGCGACGCGTATCCCAGAATGGAGGTGAGCAGGTTGTTGAAGTCGTGCGCGAGGCCCCCGGCAAGCACGCCGAGGCTCTCCCAATGGCGCACTTCCCGGAGCTTCTGATCGATCCGGTTTCGTTCCTGTTCGATTCTCTTGCGCTCGGCGATATCGCGCGCCGCCGCATAGATCACCTGGTCTTCGCCGGTCCGGACCCCCGTGCATCCCAACTCAACCAGCGCGGGCGTTTTGTCGCGGTGCTCGAATGTCATTTCGACCGGCGTCACACCGCCGGATCGCGCGGATTCCAGAAGGGCCCGCAGAGACGGTCTCTGCGACTCCGGTACGAGGGTTTCAATGTGGCGTCCGGCGAGCTCGCTGTCGTTCCATCCCAGATCCACGCAGGCCCGCTGATTGGCGTAGCGGATATTTCCCGTCTGGTCGAGCAGCAGAATCCAGTCGCTGGCATGATCGCCGATGAACTTGAAGCTGGCCAGTTCCCGGGCGTTGGCGGCGTGTTGATCGCGAAGATACCGGAGATGCGCGAACCCGGTGGCGAAGAGCGGCCCGACCACGGCCAGCGCGATCCAGCTGGGAGGAGGCGGCGCAGCAGGAAAAAAGAGGACCGCAAAGACGGCGCCGAGCAGGGTTGCCATCAACCCCGGACCCGCTCCCGCGAGGAAAGATGCCGCCGCAATGGCCGGGTAAAAAAGCAGAAACGGCACGGCAGGCGTTTCCTCGATCAGGGCCACCCGGAGCGCGCCGGTGACCGCGATCAGGGTCAGGGAAAGGGCATAGCCGAACACCGGCGACCCGTAATGCAGTTGTGCCCGCAGGATGACCGGTGGCGGGCGTCGATTCTGGGTCGGCATCTCAGGTACTTGCGGTACCATCTGCGTCGATCCTGTAATTATACGCAAGAAGCCGACCAGCGGTTTAATACCGGTTGCAGGTGAACGTGTCACCGGCCTCCGACGACCCGCCTCCGACGGTGTCCGACGCGACTAAGCTATAGTGGCTCTTATTGTCTTGCGGCCGCCGTTGTAACTTAATGAATCCGATGGAAAGCCGGACCGCGGAGCTGGCTGCTTAACGCAATGCTGGTCGAATTCGAGCTGATCCAGAAAGCTCAGCAGGGTGACGCCAGCGCTTTCAACCAGATCGTGCTCGCCTATCGCAGGCGAATCCTGGGGACGATCTCGCGCCTGATCGGGCGCCCTGAGGACGTCGAGGACGTATCCCAGGAGGTTTTCATCCGTCTCTACTTCTCTCTCGGTCAGCTGCGCACCCCGGAAGTGTTTGAGCCGTGGCTGTACCGCCTGACTGTGAATGCATCGTACGACTATCTGCGCAAAGGCCGCCGCCGCATGGAATCCCGTATGGCCGACCTCTCCGAGCAGCAGGTCATGATGGCCGATGCAGTCGCGGGCGCCCGGGCACAGGATGATGAAGGCGAGAAGCGGCGCGTCCGGGACACGGTGGAGGAACTGCTTTCGGCTGTTTCGGAGGATGACCGCATCTTATTGACATTAAAAGAGGTCGAGGGTTTATCGCTGAAAGAGCTGGAAAAAATCTACCATGTCAACGAGAATGCCCTTAAGGTCCGGCTGTTCCGCGCACGCCAAAGGGTATTAAAAAAGATGAAGGAAGTAACCGGACCTTCATCTCCGAGCGCCAAAGAAGATGAGACCAGTTGAGAAAAGCGCTATTATGAATTTCAATAGTCCCATGGAACAACCAAACCCAGCAGGTGAGAATCGCCTGGACGAGTTGTTTCTGGCATATCGCCAGGCCTGCCCGGAACCCGACGCGAGCGCGAATTTCATGCCCGGAATCTGGGCAAAGATTGAGGCGCGCGAGGTTTCGACGAACTGGTTTGGCCGGGTGGCGAAGGCGCTGGTAACGGCCGCCCTCGCCGCGTCCGTGATACTCGGGTTGATGATGTCGTCCACCAACCGTTCGAGTGCGTTCTTCAATGGAACGTTCGTGGATGCTCTGCAGGCAGATCGGGTAGCGACTCTGGAACCGCTCGATATCGAGCGATTCTCCGAGTTGGAGCCGCAGTAGAAATGCCGCGTTCGCGCACCACCATAGCTCTTTATCTTTTCCTTGTGTTTGCCAGCGGCATTCTGGTGGGCGTCGAGTCGCACCGGCTGTACGCTACAACGAGCACCGCCCGGGCGAACAGTATCGGCGAGTTCCGCCGCCGCTATCTGGACGGCATGAAAACGCAGGTCGGCGTGAGCGACACGCAGCTCACGCAGATCAACAACATTCTTGAAGACACGAAGAAAAAGGTCGAGGAGTTGACCGCACAGGAAAAGCCCCTGCATGACAGGATTCGGCAGGAGCACATCGACCAGATCAGGGATATGCTGACTCCCGAACAGAAGATCGCGTACGACAAATGGCGCGAGGCGCGCGCAGTCCAGAGTCAGGCCCAGAAAAAAAAGTAGCGCGTGCAGGCCCTTCGGCCCGCGTTTTGCCCTCCTGCTTAGCCCCTTCTACTTAGCTCCTTCTATTTAGCCAGCCGGGCGGCTTTCTCGTCGCGCGAAGCCTTGTATTTCCTCTCGAACTTATCCACACGCCCGGCAGTATCGACCAACTTCTGTTTTCCGGTGAAGAAGGGATGGCAGCTGGAACAGATTTCCACGCGGATATCGCCTTTGTGAGTGGAGCGTGTCTTGAACGTGTGCTGGCACGCGCAGATCACGTTGACCTCGTTGTAGGCAGGGTGAATTCCAGATTTCATGATTGACCTCTTTGGTGGGGAAATTTCATCTTAACACAGGTGTCAAATTGTCCCGAAAACGGCAAAACCCCCGCGGCCCGTCGCATGGGCCGCAGGGGTTCCAGCCTTCATTAATTACCTGAGACAGTTACTACGCACGCAAATTACTTACGCAACGAGGCGACCGGTCCACAGGAACATGACCCCGCCACTGAGAGCGGGAATCGGCAACGTTAGAACGGTCGACTCAACAGTCGGCCACCTCGCGCGGTCTACTACATGAACTCATTATTTCTGGACCACCTCCTTCTTCAGTGATAATTACAAAATACGCCTGAGATCCCGGCTTGTCAAGCAATCTTCCGAGCAAATAATTTCGTTAGCTGCCCGATATGTGGTATGGCTCCTGGTTTGAACCCAACATACAGAGCTATGAGTCCCGATCGCCCGATGAAATGATGTTCCAGCAGGGCGCTGAAAAAGACAATTTAGCCGCCGATAAACGCTGATGAACGCGGATAAGACAAACTCAAACTAATTGTTTTCAATCTGCGTTCATCAGCGTTTATCGGCGGCTAGTCAGGTTTCGGTGTTTTTCAGCATACTGCCAGAGCATGCAACTCATTCCTCATACGATCAGCCTTCTGTGCGCTCAGCGGGCGATCCTTCTGCCGACTCCGGAGCAGCGCAAGGACGCGGAAGAAGCTCAACGCGTTGGGAGTCAAAAAGGCGGTGCAGAGGCTTGACGATCTCGCAGTGGCAATCGGCGCGCCCGTCGCGTTGAAAGACGTTGGCATGCCGGCGGACAGCCTTGAGCGGGCGGCGGAGCTCGCCACGTGGAATCCGTAGGCAAATCCGCGCCCGGCCGGGCATGCGGGCGTGGTGGAACTGCTGCGAAAATCCTGGTCGAGGCACGCCCGGCGTAGAATGGAAAACTCGTCTCATGACAGATGTATTCATTTGCGACGCGATCCGCACGCCTTTCGGCCGTTACGGCGGCTCCCTCGCCAATGTCCGCGCAGACGACCTGGCCGCGATACCGATCAAAGCCCTGGTCGAACGCAACGCAGGCGTCGACTGGCAGGCTGTCGACGACGTGATTTTCGGTTGCGCCAATCAGGCGGGTGAAGACAATCGCAACGTGGCGCGCATGGCGCTCCTGTTGGCCGGTCTGCCGAAGGAGGTGACGGGATCGACCGTCAACCGGCTGTGCGGATCGAGCATGGATGCCGTTGGCGTGGCCGCCCGCGCCATCAAGTCCGGCGAAACCGCTCTCATGATCGCCGGAGGCGTGGAGAACATGTCGCGCGCCCCGTTCGCGATGGGCAAGGCCGAGACAGCCTTCAGCCGCAGCGCCGAGATCTTCGACACCACAATCGGGTGGCGCTTTGTGAATCCGCTGATGAAGAGCAGATACGGCGTGGATTCGATGCCGGAAACCGCGGAAAACGTCGCCGCGGATTTCCAAGTGTCGCGCGAAGATCAGGATGCGTTCGCATTCCGCTCGCAGCAGCGCTGGGTGAAGGCCCATGCGGCCGGCTTCTTCGCGGATGAATTGACGCCGGTCCCGGTCCCGCGGAAGAAGGGCGATCCGAGAGAGTTCGATGCCGATGAGCACCCGCGCCCCGACACGACTCTCGAAGTGCTTGCAGGACTCAAACCGGTGGTCAAGCCGACGGGCACGGTTACAGCCGGCAATGCTTCAGGCGTGAACGATGGCGCGTGTGCGCTGCTGCTCGCGTCGGCGGACGCGGTGAAGAAACATGGCCTGACGCCGCGCGCCCGCGTGATCGCAACGGCCGCCGCCGGAGTAGCCCCGCGGATCATGGGCTTCGCGCCCGCTCCGGCCGCGCGCAAAGTCCTCGCGAAGGCCGGCCTTGCGCTTTCAGCTATGGATGTGATCGAGATCAACGAAGCTTTCGCGTCGCAGGCGCTGGCGGTGACCCGCGATCTCGGCCTGCAGGATGACGCCGCACACGTAAACCCGAACGGCGGGGCGATCGCGATCGGGCATCCTCTGGGAGCCAGTGGAGCGAGGCTGATCATCACCGCGATCTCACAGTTGCGCAGGACGGGAGGCCGTTACGCCCTGTGCGCCATGTGCATAGGGGTTGGCCAAGGCATCGCGACGATTCTGGAACGGGTTTAGACCGGACAAATCGGACTGATGACTCGTGTTGCGCAATCGCCAAAGGCCGTGGCGCTCTCTCCTGCCTTCGATGCAGCCTCCTTGAAGCCGGACAATACCCCGTTTGATCGGCTTGTCGTCAGGGGAATGAAGGGAGGACCAGGAACCGACGATCCCGGTCGTATCACATACACCCAGATATATTTGCCTCAACTGATCAGGACGGCATGGAATGTTGAGGAGTATCAGATCTCCGGCATCGAGAGGATTGAGAGTGCCAGTCCCAGTACGCAGTTATATACGATCACCGCAACGATGCCGCCGGATACGACAAGAGATCAGTTTCGCTCGATGTTGCAGAATCTCCTGATCGAGACTTCATATGCGGATGCACCACGAAAAAAGAATGCTCGCGGGTTACGAACTCGTGGTCGCGCCCGGCGGGCCGAAGCTGAAAGAGACCACACAGGATCCGGACGCTCCACCGGGAAGCATTTCCGGGGTCGGCCCCGACGGCTTCTCTTTGTTGCCGCCCGGGCGAGCCGCGATGGCTGTGATGGGAAAGGATGGGACTCGTTACAAAGCGCAGGCGTACACAATAGAGGATTTCCTGCCGCAATTGCGGGGCTTTATTTACACTACGGTGGAACCTGGCTTTACAGGCCCGTTGGCGGACAAAACGGGGCTGGCCGCGCGGTACGATTTCACGCTTCAGTTTGGCGGTGGCGACGCGCCAAGGCCTGTGGTGGGCCGTAACGTGGCAATACCCGCGGATAGCGCCCCCGATACGCTGGCCGACCCGGGTGGCTCTCCCAGTCTCTTCACCGCACTCGAAAAGCAACTCGGCCTGAAGCTGGTGAGGGGAAAGAAAGCCCCGGTGGACATGCTGGTCATCGACTACATGGATAGAGTGCCTACGCCGAATTAGGGTGGTGTCCTCGAATTTTTCGACGGTACGTGCGGCTTCAGCTTCAGCCGCATTTTGCAACCTCCACATGAACGCGACTGAAGCCGCGTGTACCATTCGGTGGCCCGGTTATTTCTGAGATAGGGCGGCGAGCTTGTCGTCCAGATGGCGAAGCGCGGACCGAAGTTGTTCTCTCCGGCGCGGATTCATGGTTGCTTCGAGATCGCCCAATACGCGCTTCCGCGATAATTCGAGACTCTCCCGCGCGGCGCGCAGGCGAATTTCCTCAGCCGTAGGCGGGGTCCGCTTTGGAGCGGCTCGGCGCAAAGCCGCTTCCTCCATCTGAGATTCGACGGATTTGCTTTCCCAACCGCGGGACATGCTCCCATTGTCCGCCTTTTATGCCGTCTCGATGCGCCGGTTGATCAGAATCCCCGCAGTAATCAGAACCGCAACTGTCGCGGTAAAGACGAGCAACCAGCCCCAATATTGCGTCGGATGCCGGAGAACCCGGATGAAGCTGCGCCCGTAAACATCCGCCACGATGGCGATTGCCGAATACCTTACGCCCCGGCAAACCGCGACGATGACGAGAAACTTGTCCAATCGGTAATTGGAAGCGCCGGCGGCCGCGAAAAACATGCTGGTCGGGAAGGGGAACGGAATGGCGGTCGAGGCCACCAGAGTCCCGGTGCCCCATTTTTCGAAAAACCGCAGAGGCGGGGGCACTTTACCGTGTCCGAATTTGCTGTTGAGCCAGGAGGTTCCGGCCTTATGAGCGAGCCGGTAGGTCAGGTACGCGCCAATCACTGAGCCCGCCGTCGTCACCGCCGCGTACTCGTACCAGGTGTCGCGGTGGCTGGCGGCCAGAATCGCAATCAGGATGTCGGGGCCGGCGAACGTCGGGAGCGGCGAGCTGTCCAGAATCGCCAGAAAGAAAAGCCCCAATGCTCCCAGATGGCGGAACATTGAGCTTACGCTCTGCCCGCGAACCGGCGTGGCGCCCTGGAGGAAAAGGTTCAGCATGAGCCATTTCGATGGTGGCACAGCCCTCGCCGCCGGGGCGAGTTTGTTCAGTGGTGTATCGATTGAGGGGATACGCCGAACTATTTCGCGCCCATGACATTCCGTTAAAATTCTTCGAGCATCCTCGTTTCCTGCGAACCCCAGGGCGTCAACATCAGCCGTCCAGACGGCGGCGGCCCGATCTCTGACGGCATTTTGCAGTTCCGCCGGAGTAAATCCGGCGTTCTCGGCTCAGGAACCTGGGCGAGGTGGGGCGAAGGCCCTTTCTCTCCCTCTGTGGCGCGGTGACGTTGTGAGGGCGCATCGGCGTGATCGCGAACAGATCATAAAAACCATTTCGGGGATGCAGCATGCCCTGTTTCGCTTGAGCGCCGCGATGACTCAACCGGCTGTCCCGCCAAAGCTGGAAAGCCAACCAAAGCCCCAGTTGAGGTTGCACCATCTCCAAGCGCTTGAGGTTACGCCAGCGATGGCGGCGGGGATCACCGACACGGTTAGGTTAGGGGGGTCAGAAAATCTCATGTCCCCGCTATGAAGACACTGCTGTTTGTTTTCGGCGAGCCATCTGTACTATAATCATGGTTTCGGCCATTCGCCCTTGCGCTGAGGTGTGCGCGGGGCATTCCAGAAGAAGGTTTAGTTTCCCCATGCATGCAATTATCGAAACCGGCGGAAAGCAGTTTCGCGTCGCTCCGGGCGACGTGATCCGCATTCCCAAACTCGCCGCCGAAGTCGGATCGGAAGTCGCGCTCGGCAAAGTAGTGGCGCTTTTCAAGGACGGCGGCGAGTCTCGCTCATCGGCGAGAACGCGGGCGCGGTCCGCGTCAATGCGACCATTTCCGCCCACGATCGCGCGGACAAGATTCTGGTGTTCAAGTTCAAGCGCAAGAAGCAGTACAAGCGCACGCAGGGCCATCGGCAGGCATTACACCGAGGTCCGCATCCGCGACATCGTTGCTTAAGTCGCGTTCAGTCGCGAAGCGAGATTTAACTCATGGCACACAAAAAAGGTTTAGGCAGTTCCAAGAACGGGCGCGATTCGAACGCGCAGCGGCTCGGCATCAAGGTCTTCGGCGGCCAGTTGGTTCCCGGCGGCTCCATCATCGTCCGCCAGCGCGGCACGCGGATCAAGCCCGGCGCGAACGTGGGCTGGGGCAAGGACGACACGCTGTTCGCCAAGATCACCGGCATCGTCGAATTCCGCGATCGCGGCCGCCTGGGCAAGTTCGTCAATATCAAGATCGCTGAAATCGCCGAAGCCGCGCAATAGCCGGTTTCCGCCTCCAACAAGTAAGAGAAAGACCGGCCGCTGGCGCGCCTTGCGCTAATCAGCGGCCTTTTTCATGCTTGTCGACGAAGTAAGAATCACCATCAAAGCGGGCGACGGCGGCAACGGCTGCCTGGCGTTTCGGCGCGAGAAATACGTTCCGCGCGGCGGCCCCAGCGGCGGCGATGGCGGGCGCGGCGGCGACATCATCATGGTCGCCACCAACCACCGCAACACCCTGCTGCATTTCCGCTACAACCCGGAATACACCGCCCAGCGCGGACGCCACGGCGAAGGCAGCAACCGGACCGGGTCACGAAGGCGAAAGCCTCGACGGTTCAGGTGCCCGTCGGCACCGCCGTTTTCGACGACGAAACCGGCGAGCAGCTGTTCGATTTCACCGAAGACGGCCAGACATGGCTCGCGGCCAAAGGCGGACGCGGCGGGCGTGGCAATGCCCGTTTCGCCACTTCCACTCATCAGGCGCCCACCGAGCACGAAGACGGCAAGCCGGGCGAATTCAAGAAGCTGCAGCTCAAGTTGAAGCTGCTGGCCGATGTCGGGCTGGTCGGGTATCCCAACGCGGGCAAATCGACGTTGATCTCGCGCATTTCGGCCGCGCGCCCCAAGATCGCCGACTATCCTTTTACCACTCTCGAACCGAACCTCGGAGTGGTGCAATTGCCCGATCTCCGCAGCTTCGTCGTCGCCGATATTCCCGGCATCATCGAAGGCGCGCACGAAGGCCGCGGGCTCGGAATTCAGTTCCTGAAGCACATCGAGCGCACGAAGCTGCTGGTCCACCTGGTCGATATGTCGGAGACCGGCCGCGATCCCGATCCACGATTTCGAGACGCTCATGGTCGAGCTCGAAAGCTTCGACGAATCCCTCGCGAAACGGCCGATGCTGGTCGCGGCGAGCAAGATCGACGTGATGCAGGATCCCGAAAAGCTGGCCGAATTGCGCGCCTTGCGGCCGCGCGCGGTCTGCCGTTCTTCGAAATATCCAGCGTCACAGGGCAGGGAATCGACGCATTGAAATTTGCATTGGCCGAAAGGGTATTGCCGACGGCCGCCGTTTAACACGAGATGGACAATCCGCTCAATCCCGTCGAACTCCGCGTGCTCGGCGCGCTCATCGAAAAAGAGAGCACGACGCCCGAGTATTATCCGATGTCGCTCAACGCTCTGGTCGCCGCCTGCAATCAGAAAACGAACCGCTGGCCCGTGACCGAATACACCGAAGGCGACGTTCACGGCGGCGCTCGACGGTCTGAAGGCGCGCGGATTCGCCGCCGCCATCACAGGCGGCAGCCGGGTGACGAAATTCGCCCAGCGCTTCACCGAGAAGACTCAATCTCGGCCGCCGGGAAACGGCCATTCTCTGCGTTCTGATGCTGCGCGGGCCGCAGACAGTCGGTGAGATCAAGGGTCGCACGGAGCGCATGTACGGTTTCGCCGATCTCGATGAGACCGAGACCGTCCTGCAGAAGATGACCGACCGGTCTGAAGGCGCTCTCGCGCAGAAACTCCCACACGCGCCGGGGACGAAAGAACCGCGGTTCGCTCAGACGCTGGGTGGCCCGGTGGAGTTCGCTGCGCCCGCGCACTCACCCGCGCCGGATCGGCTACCACCCTTGAAGCCGAAGTCGCCCGTTTGCGTGACGAAGTGGCAGAACTCCGGCGCCGCCTCGACGAAGTCCTGTCCTAACACCTCATTCATGTATCCTTCAGGCTAAGCCAGGTCTTCGATCTGGCTAACAGGTTTCGATCATGTGGAGACGCTTCGGGACTCTTCGCTATCAGATTGCGCTGATGCTGCTGCTGGTCATCGCACCTCTCGCCGCACTCGCGGTGTACCTGGCGCTGGCGGACCAGAGGAAGGATGCAGCGCAGGCTCAGGCGGACTCACACGCGACCGTTCATCTGGTCAGTCAGGACCTGATTCGCCTCATCAAATCCAGCCGCGATGTGGTTCTCGGTTTCAGCCGGTACTCTTTCGTTCTGGATCACCCCGATGAGTGCAACGCCCAACTGGCGTCTCTGAATCTGTCGTTTCCGCGTTTCGCGAACATGGTGTTGTTCGACAACGACCTCAACATCATGTGCGCAGCCTCCAATCCGACGGGCATGCGGCAAGCTGCCCGACCGACCCGACGATGACAGCTGTTTCCGAACGCGTCCGGCAGACGCGCGAGGTCGCGGTCGGCACTTCGCGAGGAGCGCGCAAGGCAGGCTGATTCTTCCTCTGGTGGGCCCCGTCGTCGATAAGGATGGCCGGATCCAATCCCTCTTTTCCGTCAACGTCGATCTGAAGTGGCTGGACGAACAGGTCAACGCGGATCGCGATGCCGAAAGAGGCAATTCTTCTCGTGATGGATCGCCGCGGAACGATGGTTGCCCGCAATCCCCACTCAGCTGCGTATCCGGTAGGCACCCCCGCGCCGCCTTTTGAGCGGACGCTCGCCGTCGACACGGAGACTTCGACGGTGAGATGAGGGGCGAGGGCGGCATCAATCGCGTCTATTCCCTGGCTGCAGGTCGGCCCGGGAGACGGTCTCACCGTCGTCATGAAGATGCGGTCGTCCGAAATTTACCAACCGGCGCGCCAGCCGCCTGATCCTGCACCTGGCCAGTCTCGGAGGCGTCGGACTGCTGGTTCTGGGTCTCGCCTGGCTGGGCAGCAAACGCGCTTTAACCGGGCCTCTCTCCACGCTGATCCGGACGGCCGATCGCCTGGCAGCCGGAGACCGGTCCGCCCGCAGTGGACTTGGGTATTCCGGCGAAATCGGCGGGCTGGCTCAATCCTTCGATTCGATGGCGGAGGCGCTCGAATCGGAACAGGTGCGCGCTCTCCACACCTCTCGCGCCTTCCGTTCGATCATGGAAGGCACTTCCACATCGGCCGGGGAGGAGTTCTTTCGATCGCTGGTCAGCAGCCTGACATCCGCCTTCGAAGCCGACTTTGCTTTTGTGGGCGAACTGAGTCCGGACCTGAAGTCGGTCAACACCCTCGCTACATCCGCTTCCGGCCAGATCATCGACAACCTCAGTTACGAACTCGAAGGGCACGCCCTCCGAGAACGTGATCAATGCGAAATCGTCCTATTACCGCTCTGGTATTCAGGATCTCTTTCCCGGCGATCCCATGCTCAGGGAGTCCGGCGTGCAGGGCTATCTGGGAGCATCGCTGCCCGACCCCGATGGAAAGCCGATCGGGCTGATCGCGGTGCTGCACCGGCAGCCGATCCCGGATGAAGTGACCGACCCCCTTGCCATGCTCAAGGTCTTCGCCGCGCGGGCCAGCGTCGAACTGACGCGTCTGCGCGTCGAGCGTGAGCTGCGGGAGAGTCTGGCCGAACGCAAGATCGCCGCCGAACGCCACCTCGAGATGGTGCGCACTCTGCAGGCGCTCACCGCCGGCTCGAATCCGTGCGCGAAGAAGAGCGCACTCACATCGCGCGCGAGATCCACGACGAACTGGGTCAGCAGCTGACCGCCATGCGTTTCGGTCTCAAGAGCCTCGCGCAGCCAGTTGGCGCAGCGGTTCCCCTCGTGCTGAACCGCGTTTCAGACCTCACCGGACTGGTGGATTCGATGATCGCCGATATCCGGCGCATCGCCACCGAATTACGGCCGCAGGTTCTCGACGCGTTCGGCATGATCGCCGCCATCGAATGGCTGGCGCTGGATTTCCGGAAACGAACCGGGATCGCCTGCCGCTATGAAGGGCCGCGGGACCTCGCGGTGAATCGCGACCTTGCGACAACCGTCTTCCGCATCTGCCAGGAGTCGCTGACCAACATCGCGCGCCACGCCCAGGCCAGCGAAACGCGGATTCGTCTCGGCGGTGGACGGCGAATGGCTGTCACTTGAAGTGAACGACAACGGCAAAGGGATCTCCCAGGAGATCCTGGTCCATACCCGCTCGCTCGGCGTGATGGGGATGATGGAGCGGGCGCGCATGGCCGGTGGCGAGCTGATTATCGGCGCCAATGGCGAACGCGGCGCTTCGGTGCGCGTCAGGCTCCCCTTCGAGACATCCCGCAACACGGGCAGCGGCCGAAGCATGATCCGGGTGTTGATCGCGGACGATCATCCTATCGTCCGCAAGGGACTGCGGGAACTCGTGGCGGGCGAAGCCCGACATGACCGTCGCGGCCGAAACCGGACGATGGCCTCGAAGTCCTGAAATTGGTCGAGGCGGGGAATTACGACGTCGTGATCCTCGACATCGGTATGCCGGGTATCTCCGGACTCGAAGTTCTGAGCCGAATCGTTCCGGCTCTATCCCGCGCTTCCCGTTCTGGTGCTGAGCGGATATCCGGAAACCGAGTTGGCCGTACGCACGATCAGGGCCGGCGCGGCCGGTTATCTGAACAAGGAGATGGCGCCAGAGGAACTGGTGGTCGCCATCCGGCGGGTCATCACAGGCCGCAAATACGTCAGCGAGGTAGTGGCGGAATTGCTTGCCGGCATTGTCGGAAAGCCTGGCGATTCGCCGCATTTTTCTCTTTCCGACCGTGAATATCAGGTGATGATGCTGCTCGCGGCGGGTAGGACCGTTTCCGAAATAGCGGCGGAAATCGGCTTGAGCGTGAAGACCGTCAGCACCTACCGGTCGCGCATCCTCGACAAGATGAATCTGAAAAACAACGCCGAGCTGATGCTTTACGCGATTCGCAACAATCTTGTCGCGCGTCTTTGAATACCGGATCCCAAATCGGCCGGCCGACATAGGAATTTGTCCTACAATCCTGGAGTATTTTGTCTCGATTCCAGTAACTCCAGCGTCCAGGTATACTGCAAATGAGAGACTGTGTATTTCCTGAATTCAAATAAGAATCCGAATCTGCGGCCTGGCGTCATCACCCGGCGTGACCCTTCGTGAACCGCGGGAACGGGAACCATTCTGTTAGTAGAGGACCAGGCGGCCGTCCGGCAATACCTGGCCGAGTTGTCTCGAACACCTTTGTTATCACGTGTTGACGGCGCCCGATGGCGAGACCGCCCTCGCGATATTGCGCGAGCACAAAGACCGCATCGATCTGCTGCTTACCGATTTTTCCATGCCCGGAACGTCCGGGTACGAACTCGGCCCGCGCAGCCGAGGCGCAACGCCCGGGAATCAAGGTGATCTGGATGTCGGGAGCGTCCGGAAGAAATGGTCTGGGAGTCCGGGTCTGTGAAACAGAAGCCTGCCTGGCTGGCAAGCCCTTCTCGCCGCAGATGCTTGCCGCCGAAGTGAGAAAGGCGCTCGGATTGCGCCGCGCGATTCTGGTAGTGGATAGCCGACGAAGAGGTCCGGGCCTTACCTGCGCAACCGTTGCGGAGCAGCGGCTACCACGTCATGGAAGCCGGCAGTCTGAAAGTCGCCAGGGATATCCTGAATGGGCATCGCATCGATCTCCTTATCGGCGATATCGCGCGGTTCGAACAAGGCGAGTGGGGAAAGCGTGCGCGACCTGCGCCGCCAGCATCCCGCCACCGCGATACTCGCCCTGACGGGAAGTTTCCGGCCGTGTCGAAAAACCCACCTTTGTGCGCGCGTCCGGCAGACCATGGAAAAGGAAGATCTGAAAGCGCGCTGGCTCCGCGGCGCCGATGCCGCTTTGCCTAAACCCGTGTCTGTCGATCTACTGCTCGAAACGCTGCGCGAAATGTTCCGCGATTAGCGGGTTACTGAAAAACGGGACAACACAGGAGAACCGCAAGCGAAACCGCCTGCGCCACCGCGAAAGATCAAACTGTTTATAAGCCGGGTGGGGCAGGCATTCAGCCTGCCGGGAGTTCTGCCACGGGCTGCCAAGCTTACAGAATATCGATCCAGCCGTGCCTGTCCGGCACTCTGCCGAACTGAATCCCTTGCAATTCGGCGTTCAGTTTCCGTGTCACTTCGCCCGAAACGCCCTGTCCGACCATCGAGGCGCCTCCCGGTTTCGAAAACCAGTTCTTTAATGCCGACCACGACCGCCGCCGTACCGCAGGCGAACACTTCGGTCATGCGGCCGGACTGCGAGTTTCTCCGCGGCTTCATCGATCTGAATCGGCAGTCTCTTCCACTTTCAATCCCAGATCCCGCGCTACCTGGATCACGGAATCGCGCGTGATTCCCGGCAGGATCGTCCCTTGCAGCGGAGGCGTGTAAAGCGTGTCTTTCTCCACGAAGAAGACGTTCATGCCGCCCAGCTCCTCCACTTCCCGCCGGCCGTTCGAATCGAGGAACAACACCTGCGAGCAGCCGTGCTTCTGCCCTTCTTCGATTGTGTGCAGGCTGATGGCGTAATTTGCCGAGGCCTTCACGTCGCCGGTTCCGCCTGCCGCGGCGCGGGAAGTGGTCTCCGCGACGTAAACCGTGACCGTGCCGGTGGCGCTCGACCCGCTTTCCTTGAAATATGCGCCCGAGGGTAATACCAGAATGAAGAAGAGGAATTCCTTCGAAGCATGGACGCCGATCGCGGTCTCGGTGCCCATCATCGTGGGCCGGATGTAAAGCGTGCCGGGTTCCCGCGGGATCCATTCGATATCGGTGCGCACCAGCGCCTTCAAAGCTTCGACGAAAAATTCCGGATCGACCGGAGGCATCGCCATGCGTTCGGCCGAGCGCATGAAGCGTCGCGCATTTTCCATCGGACGGAACAGAGCGACCTTGCCGTTTGCCCACCGG
The DNA here is from genome assembly GCA_963764845.1 of Terriglobia bacterium. Classification (GTDB taxonomy): domain Bacteria; phylum Acidobacteriota; class Terriglobia; order Bryobacterales; family Bryobacteraceae; genus BOG-234. Next base: position 1,993,682 of record CAVXUE010000006.1, read on the forward strand.
TAGGCTTTCATTCCTTCGAAGATCGATTGCCCGTAGTGAAATACAATTGCCGCGGGATGAAGCGCGATATTATGGATCGGCTCGACGCGCGAGTTCTGCCAGAATCCGTTGCCGATACTCGGAAACAAACCAGTCGGGACCGAACGTTTTGCCGAATTCCAGCTTGGCGGGATCGAGATTCACTCCGGCGGCGCTGGCCTGCCCCGGCGTGATCTGAATATCCAATGTGGGCATAGACGATTATAATACGCGTGGACGGGACTGCCAGGCGCGGTCGCTGCTGATCAAGCCGCTTGCTGGCTCGGCTCGTGATGAAGCTGCAATAACTGATCGGTGCGAAGTGGCAGCGAGGGTAGATGACAACGGCTTTCCAACGGTACAATCCAGGAAGGAAGACTTGCGGTGAACATCGCCATCGACATCCCGGATGATATCGGACAGGTGCTCGCCGCCCAGGCGGGTGGCGCTTCGCGCGCTGTCGTGGAAGCGGTCGCGATAGAAGCGTATCGGTCCGGCGCGATCACCCTTGAGCAAGTGCGGGAGATGCTCGGACTGCGCTCCCGGTGGGAGACGGAATCATTCCTGCGGCGAGCCCAAGCCTGGCACGACTATACGATGGATGACCTCGAACGCGATATCGCTGCGATTCGTGACGCTTCGCGTCAATGATCGCTGTCGCGGATGCGTCACCGCTGTGCTATCTCGTCCTGATCGGTGAGGTCGACCTTCTCCCTGCGCTCTTCCTTCGAGTTGCCGTTCCTGAGGCCGTGATTGCGGAGCTGCTTCACGAAGATGCCCCGGAGGTGGTGCGGAATTGGGCGTCGCACCTGCCCGCGTGGATCCGCGTCGAAGCGACCCCCGACGTCACATTCCCCGGCACAAAGAAACTCCAGGCGGGCGAGCGGGCGGCAATTTTCCCGGCTGAGTCCATCGAGGCTGACGTTATCCTGCTCGACGAAAAGGCGGCGCGCCTTGTCGCCGCCGATCGCGGACTGCGGGTCACTGGGCTCCTCGGTGTCCTGGGCGAGGCCGCCACTCGGCGGCTGGTCGAATTGGCGCCCGCGATTGACAAGCTGAGCAGGACGAGCTTCAGATCCTCCCCGGCTCTGTTGAAGGCGACTCTGGACCGTTTCGGCAATCGGTGATCCACTCCGGCATCGACGGCTGTCGTCAGCGTTATTTAATCGGGGCGGGATCTCGCGGCCAGACTGGCTTCGGGGCGCGCATTGCCGCTGCGGCCTCGTTCAAAGCTGGGACGTGCTCGGCGGTGCAGGGCTGCGTCTTTCCGTCCGTTGTCCCGCAGAGTAACTCTTGCTTTCGGGGGAGTCTCCTGCCTTCTTCGATGCTTCTTTGCCCGGTGTGTTACTCCTCTCGGCTTTATCGGCGGCGGTGCTCTGCTGCCCCACCATCACTAAAGTCCCCACGCAAAACACCACCATGGCCATTAATGCACGTTTCATTTTCCCGTTTTCCCTTCCAATTTGCAGCAATTATACATCCGCCGCTTCTGTTCGATGCGTTTTTTCATGAGACGCGGCCGTCGATCAGATCCGGTTAAGCAGATGTCCCCGACAATCCTGTACCTTGAATCGATAGCGATGAAGAAAATCAGTCTTGCCTCTCTGCTCTTCCTGACCTCCTGCGCGCAAACTCCCGCAGGCCAATCTGCAACCGGCGCTCGACGCCATCAAGCCCGATTCGCTGCTCGCCGAAATCAAAACGCTCTCTTCCGACGATTTCGAAGGCCGCAAACCCGGCTCTTCTGGCGAAGAGAAAACCATCGCTTACATGCAGCAGCAGTTCCAGCAGATAGGGCTGAAGCCAGGCAATCCCGATGGAACTTATCTGCAGAACGTGCCGCTCGCCGGCATCACGTCAAAATCGCATCCCGAGATCGCAGTCAAGGGCAGGAAGCTTTCGCTCGTGGATAAGAAAGACTACATCGCGCTCTCCAGCCGCTATCGTTCCCGAGGTCGACGTGAAGAATTCCGACATCGTTTTCGTCGGCTATGGAGTGGTCGCTCCGGAATACGGCTGGGACGATTACAAGAACGTGGATGTCAAAGGCAAGACCATCCTGATGCTGGTCAACGACCCCGCCATCCCCGATCCCGAACGACCCGTCGAAACTCGACGACAAAATGTTCAAAGGCGCGGCCATGACTTACTACGGCCGCTGGACTTACAAATACGAAATCGCCTCCGAAAAAGGCGCCGCCGCGGCGATCATCATTCATGAGACCGGCCCGGCCGGCTATCCGTTCGAAGTCGTCTCCGGAAGCTGGGGCGGCGAGAACTTCGGCATCCAGCGCCCGGATAACAACGCGGGCCGCGTCGCCGTGGAAGGCTGGATGACGTACGACAAAGCGGCGCGAACTCTGCCGCATGGCCGGCCTCGATCTGGCCGCGCTGAAGAAAGCCGCCATAACGAAGGATTTCAAGCCGGTCCCGCTGCCGGGCGCAACGGCCAGTTTCAAAATCGAAAACACGCTGCGCAAGATCGATTCGCACAACGTCGTCGCGAAGCTCGAAGGCAGCGATCCGGCGCTCAAAGACCAGTACGTGATCTACACCGCCCACTGGGATCATCTCGGCCGCGATCCCGAACTGAAGGGCGATCAGATTTACAACGGAGCCGCGGATAACGCCTCCGGCAGCGCCGGGCTGCTCGAAATCGCCCGCGCTTACACGAAGCTCTCGCCCGCGCCGAAGCGCTCGATTCTCTTCCTCTCCGTCACCGCCGAAGAGCAGGGCCTGCTGGGCACGCAATACTACGCCGACGAATCCGCTTTATCCGCTGAAGAACACGCTGGCCGACATCAATATGGATGTCCTGAATCTCTGGGGAAAGACGAAGCGACATGACCATCATCGGCCTCGGCAATTCAACGCTCGACGATACGGCCACCGATGTTCTCAAGGCGCACGGCCGGACCGTCGTCGGCGATCCCGATCCCGGCAAAGGCGGCTTCTATCGCTCCGATCACTTCGAGTTCGCCAAACAGGGCGTTCCCGCGCTCGATCCCGATCCCGGCACCAACTACATCGGAAAGCCGGCCGACTACGGCAAGCAGAAGCGCGACTACTACACCGAGCACGACTACCACAAGCCGTCCGACGAAGTGAAGCCCGATTGGGATCTTTCGGGCGCCGTGGAAGATCTGCGGGTCTTCTTTGAAATCGGCGTTACCGGGTAGTGAGACACCCGGTATTCCCGAATGGAAACCGGGCACAGAATTCAAGGCCAAACGCGACGCAATGATGAAATAATAGATGATTGCGATGTCGATTCACCGCTATTTCCTCCACAACGGCGATATTCGCGAAGCCGGCGAAGCCAGCCTGTTCGCCGGGCAACTCGGGCTTGCTCGCCGGATGGGGTGTTTTCAGCACTTTGCGCGTAGCGGACGGCGCGCTGTTTGCCTGGGAAAAGCACTGGGCTCGCATGTCGCGCGACGCCCGGTTGCTGAACGTCGAAATGCCGGCCGATCCGGATGCGGTCGAGCGGGATATCCTCCGCCTGATCGAGGCGAATCGACGCGCCGGACTGCACCCTGCGGCTGGTCGTGGTGCGCAACGCCGGCGGCCTGTGGCAGGGCCCGTCGAGCGGTCTTGCCGAGCGACACCATCGCGCTGACGGCCGATTTGAAAAACTGGGGCGAAAGCATCCGCCTGGGCGATTCAGCCGCATGCCCGGTACGCCGCCGGCGAGTTCACCGGCGCCAAGATCCTGTCCTGGGCGCGCGAACCTGCGCTGGGCCGAGCGCGCGCAGGAACAGGGTTTCGATGAAGTCATCCTGCTGAACGAAATGGGGCGGGTCGCCGAATGCACCTCCGCCAACATGTTTGCGGCTTTCGGCAACCAGCGTGATCACGCCGCCGATCAGTGAGGGCTGTCTTCCCGGCGTCACGCGCGACGTGCTCGTGCAAGAGATCCACGTGCCGGATGTCGAAGTGATCGAGCGCCCGCTCACCCTCGAAGAGCTTTACCGGGCCGACGGAGTTTTCATCACATCCACTACGCGCGGTCTGCTGCGTGTGCGCGAAATCGCCGGCCGCACGCTCGAAATCCGCGGCGACGTCTGCGATCGCCTCGGCCGCGCCTTCCTCTCTTATCTCCGCAGCGATATTGCGCGGCGCAAGAATGCCCGTCGGCGAGCCTGGTGTTGACGCTGATGTCCACCGAGTGCCCGCGATGCGGCAGCCGTTATCTGCGCCCCGCGCGCACGCGCAATTTTTCCGAATGGCTCGGCCAGCTCAGGTTTGTTTCGCCGCTGCGCTGCCTCGACTGCAACAAGCGTTTCATTGGGCGGACCCTCGTCTGGGAGGATCTGTCCTTTGCGCGCTGCCCCGTCTGCCTGCGCATGGACCTGAACGGATGGACGGGAAAGACCTACACCAATCCGCCCTTCTGGGTGAGCTTCAAGGTTAGCCTGGGCGCCCGCAAATGGCGCTGTGAGTATTGCCGCCTGAATTTCGCCAGCTTTCGCAAGCGCAAGGAAGTATTCACATTCAAGCGCTGGAAGAAATTCGGCGAACGCCGGCGGAAGAGCTACTGCCGGAAGCGCTGACGTGAACGTCGAAGGCGGAACGAACCGCTGAACATAGGGACCCGAAATAAGGATGTCCAGGGTTCACGGCACGATTGAGCGAACCACCGGCATGCTCGGCGTTCGATCCGCGGCCGGATACTCCGGATTCCGCGTCCGCCACTCGCCGTCGGCGCTTTTCAGCGCGCGCCGGGTCGATGCAACAAACGCTTCCTCAGCGGATTTGCATCCGTCCGGAGCCGGAAACTCGGAACGGCCTTTCGCTCGCCCGTAACGACGCTTTCGCCACCATTACGAGGTCAAAGCTCCCGGCCTGCCCCTTCGATTCCACGCACAAGCCTTGCGCCGATCCGTTCGATCTCAGGCTCTCCGCTCGGTTCGGTTTCGAAGCCGCAACCGGGCGAATTCAACGCCCTGGACCCGTTATCTGCGCGCCGCTTATGCGCCCCCGTGACGCCACCCGTCTCCACTCCCCTTCAGGCCGTTTCGACCTTCCGGATCAAAGCGTTCAACCGGCTTCATCACGCGAAGCTCGCCTTGCAGGACACCCGATCTGTCTCTTGCTCCCCGCCGCGCGCTCTTTCGATTGCGCTTCGGATCGATGCTTGAAACTCCGCTTCGTCCCGCTTGGCTATCGTTCCGTAAACCCTGGAACTGAATCGATCATAACCAGCTACCCGGTCCCCGTCAAACGAAAAAACGAATGATTTCGATTGTTTCCTCAGTTTTTTAGAACAATGATTTCAGCTGTTTACGCGCCTAAACGGTGGATTCCGTGTGCATAAATCAGCGCCTGACGGTTCTGTTGCATCGCACTGGGGGCCACGCAGGTTGGCCTCGCCGTCTGCGTTGGCTGAAAACCACCAGGAGTGGTGGCTCAAGACCGTCCCGTCGGCACCCGCCTGCTTTGTATTTTCAATGACTTGCATGCCCGAAAGTTTGGCGGTAAATTTGCGTAATGCAGGCCGGGACGCAAAGCCAATGAAATCCAAATTACTCAACATCCAGCACATCTCCCTTGTCGCCCGTCTGACTTTGGGCGCACTGGCCCTCACCGGCCTCGCCCTCGCGCAGGATCAGATCCCGCGCCCATGGCGCGCGGCAACGGATCCGGCACCGGCAGGCTCCGTAGCCGATCAGGGGGGCCCCGACCAGGCGCCGCCTCCCGGGCCGAATCAAGGGCCCAATCAAGGTTACGCAGTCGACCCGCAGCAGGCCCCGCCCGCAGGGCCGCCCGATCCGCAGCAGGCCCAGCAGTATCCGCCGCTCCCGAACAATTACGGTCCGGCCATTCCCATCGCTCCGGCTCAGCTGACCATCAGGCAGGGCACCTATGCCATCGTCCGCACCAATCAATGGTTGTCCTCCGATCGCAATCAGCAGGGCGACACCTTCACCGCGACGCTTGAGCAGCCGCTGGTGGTCGACGGTTTCATAGTTGCCCCGCGCGGCTCAACGGTGATCGGGCGCGTCAGTGAAGCGAAGAAAGCCGGCCGCGTGGAAGGCACCTCCCGCCTCGGAGTCGAGTTGACCGGAGTGACACTGGCGGATGGCCAGCAGGTATCTCTTCAATCTCAGATGCTGAGCCACAACGGCCCGACTTCGGTCGGACGCGACGCCGCAGCCATCGGTGGCACCACCGCTCTGGGCGCGGCCGCCGGCGCGATAGCTGATGCGGGACGTGGTGCGGCGATCGGCGCCGGAGCCGGCGCGGCTGTCGGCATCCTCGGCGTATTGCTTACCCGCGGACGGCCCACCGTGATTTATCCCGAGTCGGTGATGACGTTCCAGATCACGGCGCCGGTAACGATCGCGACCGACAAAGCCCCGCAGTCTTTCCTGCCCGTCAACACGCAGCAGCCCTATCCGCCTTATATCTCGCAGCAGCGTCAGCCTGGACAGTATCCTGGGCAGTATCGGACTGCGCCGCCGCCTCCCTATGGCGGTTATGGCCCCGGTTACGGCGGCTACGGCTACCCCGCTCCTTATCCCTACGCGTATTCTTACCCTTATCCGTATTACGGAGGTTTCGGGTTGTACGTCGGCCCGGGTTTCTACCGCGGCTATCGCGGCTTCCGGCGCTGATTCTCCTTGTGGTGTGTGGTACTTGTACACTGGGGTTCGAGTCACCCGACGGAGGAGCTTGTCGTTCCGTCGCGTGAGCGCCGGGAACGTCAATCGTCCTTCCGGTGGATGGCTCTTCACGTTCTCCTGTTTTCCCGAACGCAGTCAGTAACCAACCCAGAACGGTATTACAGAAGTATCTATTTCTTGCTGAGCATGACCGGCGCGCAACTCGCGATGAGTTGCGCGCTTTTTTATTGTCTCTGACTGGGAGGGTTAAAACCCTCGCCTTTAGGCGACGGCTTTCAGCACGTGCGCGCCGGATAAACTTCGGGGATGGCGGAATACCGGCGGGGCGCGCACACTGTATTTGAAATTCACCTCCACCTGGTGTGGATCACGAAGTATCGACGACCGGCGCTGCAAGGTGAGATCGCGACCAGAGTGCGGGATCTGATCCGGGATATCTGCGGGCAACACGAGGTTTCGATCATGAAAGGTCACGTGTCGAAAGATCACGTGCATCTGCTGATCTCGCTGCCGCCGCAGGTGACGATCAGCCGATTGATGCAGTGGCTGAAGGGGCGAACGGCGCACCACCTGCTGGCCGAGTTCCCGCACCTGAAAAAGCAGTTCTGGGGACGGCACCTGTGGGCGCGGGGTTACTTCTGCTGCAGTTCGGGCAACGTGACTGACGACGTGATCGCGAAGTACATAGCCGAGCAGAATACCGACCAGGACGAAGACTTCAAAGTAGATGGTTGAGTCCATCTACTTCTTGAAGCCCGCTTGGTGCGGGTAGACATTTTGCCGGCCTCTGGCCGGAACAGGGCTTACAGCCCGTTACAAGAGCCACCGCCTTGAGGCGGTGGTTTGTCACTTGTCGCCGAAGTGAGCGCGGTCCTTCTCGTTTTCCGCGCAAACATATTCCCCGACCTCGCTGTCCGGAACCAGATCGAGTGTGTACCTGATGCTGAAGGTCTTCGTGTACATCTTCGGGTCGTCGAAAGTGACCACGACATCCATGTGGCCGAAGTCCCGCCGCCGGTAACGCTCCTCGACGCGCATCGCTTCGCTGCGGGGATGGCCCATTCCATCGATCCAGGCCTTGTCGTTGAAGCCGTTCGTATCGACAACCAGCGAATCGCCTTCCCATCTGCCCACCGAGTACCCCATCCACGAGGGCGGCGGATCCGCGGTATGTCTGCGCCCGTCGGTAAAGACCTGGCGAACCCCGCCGTCGCCCTCCTGCAGGATCACGATCTCGCCTGGAGCCTGCACGAACTTGTTGGGAAACGGCAGCAGCCCGCCGAAAGGAACGCCCCCGAACTCGCACAGGGTGGTGGGATTTTCCTTCCCGAGCGATTCACCCCGGCTTTGAGTGATTCGCGCCGCCTCGGGCCGGATGGGCGCTTCCTTTGGATCGAAATCGGCCAGTACGCTGATCGCATACTTGGAAAACGTCCGCAGGTCGTCACCCGGGACGCTCAGCGAATCGAGGCCTTCCCCGAACAATCGGGTCATCTCGGCGAATGGCGTAGCCTCCACCTGCCAGAGCCCGGAAAGGTCTGGCTTGCCATTCGGCGCGCGCGGCGCGGGAGCGGAGAGATTCGGCCGACCACTCTTCGTGCGCGGGATACCCGGCGTGGGAGAGTGCATCCACTGGGCCTGCCCGCCGATGGAAAAGACGGCAAACAGAACGAGGAACCGGCGCTGTCTCATCGGCCGGCTTTGGCCGTGTGCGCGGCGTCTTTTTCGTCTTCCGCGCAGATGTGCTCGAACACGTCCGTATCGGGCATCAACTGCTCCGTGAATCGAATCGTGAACGGTTTGGTAAAGACCTTCGGGTCCTCGAGCGTCACCGCCACATCCAGGTGTCCGAAATCGCGCCTGTGAAACCGCTCCTCGACATGCATGTCCTGGCTGTGTCCGTGGCCGCGCGCATCGAGCCAGCTCTTATCATTGAAACCCCGCGTATCGACAATCAGCGTGTCGCCATCCCACCGGCCCACCGAATATCCCAGCCACGCGGGCGCCGGGTCCGCCGGCGGCTTTCTTCCGTCTGTGAACACCTGTCGGAAAATGGTCTCTACTTCGTACAGCATCAGAAGCTCGCCAGGCGTTTGAATGATTTTGAATGGCTCCGGCAGCAGATCGGCGTGCGGCACCCCGTCCGGCAGACAGTTCATGCTCGGATTGCCGTACGGTCCCGCCTGTCCGTGCAGTCGAAGGAACTCCTGCCCGGCTGCCGTAAGAGGTTCCTCGCCGGGCTTGAAATCGGAGAGAATATCGCGGAAATATTTCGAATTGGGGGATTCGCCCAACCCGAACAGTCCGCCCGCGGCCCGTGGCTCGGCTTCCACCTGCCAGATCCCGGAAAGATCGGGCTTGCCGTTCGCGCGCGGCGCCGGCCCGGTCATATTCACTTTGCCGTCGGGCGTGCGCGGAGCCCCGGGGGTAGGGTTGCTCAGCCACTGGGCCTGCGCGCACAGGCACGCCGCAACAAGCGGCATCGCTATCCGGATAGGAACACGCATGCTCCCTATTAAACTACAGGCTTGGGGTGGCGTGTCTGAAGTAAGTGGACTAACGGTCGGTACACGCGACTTCACGCGAGAGATCCCTGGCAGATCTGTGCCGCGAGTTCGGAATCAGCCGACAGCGCGGATATAGATGGCTGAAGCGATCTCGGGGGGCCGAACCAGCGAGGTAGTGGCTAAGCGAATGGCGCCGGGCCTTTGGCGTTAGCTTCGAGACGCTTGATACGGCTGGCCACATTCCGTATCAACGTCCCTCCTGCAAAGCGCGGCTCCGCTCAAAGCGGCGCTCAAACCCGGAGTAGCAGTCTTACCCTCCAGCCGCCCAACCCGTCTGAGAATCGTCCAGTTAACGCCATCAATTAACCCATATGTACCCGGCGGGACCGGAGGCCGGATCGATCGTCGCCCAGCGTAATTCGTAAGCTCCCTCGGCGAGAGCGGGGACCACGACATTCACCTGATAGACCCCTACAAGGCCCGGCACGAGTCCGGCGAATGTAACGTTCGCGAACACAGGACCAATGCTCACCGCGGGAAACGATGTTATTGCGGGAGGGTTCAATGGTGCGGCGGCACCGTCGGCCACGGCCGGAGTGGTTGCGCCCAATCCGAATCCATAGGTTTCGAGGATTTCGCCGGGTGACGCGGGGTTCCTGAGGTCCGCCGGAGTGGCGGTCCCCGCGTGGAATGCCGCTGCGTCTGGATTCAGGCCAAAGGAGGAGATATAGGTGCTGATGGCCGCGGCACTCCGGGCGACCGTTACCGACTGTGAGACCGTAGTCCCATCCGCAAACGTCACTGTAACGGTTGCCGGACCAGTTGCAAAGCTCTGCGGAAGAATCGCATTGATCTGCCAGGGTGTAACGGCTTCGACCGGTACGGCTGTTCCGTTGACCGCGACCGTGACGTCCGCCAGCGTGAGGGGAAATGGTGTCGTCTGCGCCGTTACCAGGGCATCTGTGTTCTCGAAGTTGAATCCGTAAATCGTGAAATAGGAACCCGGCGTGAGCGGCAGCGAATTGCCAGGCACGCTTCCAAGTCCCACGATCCCGCCGGCGTTGACGGAATGGGGCGCGAACACCGGGTGGGCGTTTCCGCCATTCGCATCGGCCATCCAGACAGCGGCCCGCTGCCCGTCGCCCTGACCCACGCTATAGAGCATTTGCGAACCATCGGCAGCAAGCAGGACATCGGCGGCCTGGAAAAACGCCTGAGGGACGGCCGCTCCGCTGCACGTGCGGACCTGATTGTTCTGCAGGAATGCGATCTGGGAGCCGTCACCTGAGATCGTAAGACCGCCCGGGTAGAGAAACGAGCCTCCGGCGGCGGGGCACGCCCCTGGTGTAACCACGACGGCTCCGCTCGGGAAGAACGGGCCGCCAGTCGGCGTAGACGTTGTGGTGTAAGCGTAGTGGCTGCCATCGGAACTGATTACGGGATCTCCAAAATTGAGGGTAAGAGTAGCCGGCGATGGCACCAGGGTGGTCAGCCCCGTGCCATCGAGGCCAATGCTATCCACTGATTCACAAGGGAAGCTGCATCCGCGGTTCAAAAAGATCAGCCGCCCGTCGGCTGTCGTGATGTTCGGCGAGTTGGAAATCTGCGCTGCGTTGAAGCCGAGCCCCAGGACCAGGGAACCGTCGAAATGTGCCACATTCATCTGTTTAAACACGGGCGATCCTGCAGACCCGACGTCGAACTGCCACACCAGTTCGGTGCCGTCCTGGGAGAAGCTCAGCGTGGACGGGCATAAGGCCTGGGCGCAGGTTTCCAGGTTCTTCGAGATCAGGCGGTCCGTGCCCGAGGCGATGTCGAATGCATGCACCTCCTGGGCGCCGCCGGCGGTGGTGACAGCGATCCAGGCGGCGCGGGTTCCGTCGGGCGAGATCGCTACTGCCGTCGCTCCAGGGGCCGGGCTGAACGCAGTGAGTTTCCGAGGCTGCGCGCCATCGGAGTTCACCAGGTAGACCTCGGTCGTGTTGCTTACTGTCCCATCGGGTGCGACGTTCGAACCCACCACGATGTTCGCCAGGGCCCCATCAGCGCCCGGTTGCAGGAGCATAACCTGCGCGTTCGCCGCGGCCGCGATAGCAATGAAAACAAAGAACCTTATAAACCGGATAGCCGCTGCCACTTACCGGCCCCCTGCACGTAATCGCGCTCTAGGCATCGCTGCTTCATTCAGCAGATGCCGCACCAAACGCGAGGCAGATTTTCGACCGCCAGTTGCAGCAACACCGCACGCGAGGCTGTGGGCCTGACCGAAGCCATGCCTGCCGACAAGTTCAACTTTGCTCCAACGAAAGGCGTTTTCACTGCCGGCCGCATGTGGGCATTGCTGGCGCGGCACATTTCAACGCACTCGACAGCGCTGTTTCATCGACATGCATATGGACCCACTTCCCGTCCGTCCATTAAATCTGGCGCCCGACTCTGCGCTGCATGTCGACGAACAGAGGACGTGAGGTTCACGGTTCGCGAGGCCGCTGAAGCTTTGGCGCGCGCTTCGAGCCGCTCAAGACGGCGGGATACGAGAACGAACCGGGCGTTATGTCCAAGACCGCTGGTTATCAGGTAGTCCCGTTCGGGATCAGTTTGGCGACTGTGAGATCCCCGGCGATCACCTGGAATATCTGGCTCAGCTTGCTGACTGGCTGAGAGTCTGAAATGCAGGTGCTGCTTCCTCCGGTAGCCGTGTAGTCGGAGAAGAAGTACGAGGAAGCCGAGGCGATCTGCTGCATCGTCTGGCACGGGGTGATCGACGGATTGGTATCGCTCGCGCATCCCGCCGCCTTCGCCCCGTAGGCAACCGAGTAGATGCGGGTTCCCGCCGTCGCCGCTGCCCGGGCCGCGGTGATCGCCTGATGACACTGCTGGATCGTCGACATGTATGTTCCCGACGTCGTCGAGCCGCCTGGCATGTGCGCCGACGTGGCGTTTGCGTCGCCATCGCTGATCAGGATCATTACATTCTGCGAGTTCGGAAAGGAAGACTGTTCGGAAACAAGCTGGGCCTGCGCCGCGGTGATCACCTGCGCATAGTAAGTTCCATAGCCTCCTACCACCTGCAGGCAGGGAGTTCCGCTGGTTCCCTTGACCGCCGCCACCAGGTTCGAACTCGTATTCAGCGTGGAAGTCGTATCGGAAGAGCGGTAATCGCTGGAGAACCCGACCACCTGGTAGGTTGAGGTCGAGGGGAAGGGAGTCGCATACGCGGCTGTCGCGATGCCCGAACCGCTGCAGTTATAGTCATTCGCCACGGTAGCCGTAGTCACCGCGGGGAATGTAAACAGGCTCGCTCTGTCGACGGAGTTCGCTACGTTGAGGCCCGTGACGGCGCCGCAGCTGGTCAGAATCGACGAACACGGCGACAGGTGTTGCAGCAGAACCTGGACGCCGGACAGTGAGCAGGATATTCTCGTGGTGTTGCAGTTGCTGTCCGAGTCCGTATCGGTCATCGACTGCGTTGTATCGACGATGATCGCCACGTTGTACGGACTGGTTACCGCGCCCTTCATGCTGGCGGTGGCCGTGGACGTAAGCGTGACCGAGCTGCCGCCGAAGATCCGCAGGAAAAACAGCGGCACCGATACCTTCTGCGCGACGACGATCGCGTTGGTGCTTGATGGGCCGTAGCAGGATGTCCCGAAATCCGTGGTTATGGTCGTCAGGCACGAGAACTTCGGGTAGCCGGAAATCATCGAAGCGCCCGAAAGAAACGACGTTGAGTTGTCGCTTCCGGACGCGCTTCCGTAAGTCGTCGCGACGGCTGCGGCGCTCGTCGTTGTCGCCCCGGCCTGAGACATCGCTTCGGCTCCCGCCAGCGCCGCCGCCTGGGTGGCGCCGTTGAGCGCGCTCTGGTCGTGATACATGAGGCCGACGTCGAATACCATCGCCGTCAGCCCGAACACCAGGGTCAAAGACAGCGTGACGAAAAGCAGGGCCTGCCCGCGCCGGTTCATTGAATCAGCTCCGAGGTGAGCGTTTTCAGGCCACACGAGGGAATGCCCATTCCGTAGACCGCGAGAACACAGGGGTAACTGGCGGTTACCTGCGCGGTAGCCCCCTGCACCATGCTCGCCGCTCCGGACGTGCACGACGTCCCTGAGTAGCTGGTCCCGTTGATCACAAACGAATACGAGAGCTTTGTCGTGGTGAGGCTGGGTGCCGCGCTCTGCACCGCGGCGGAGGCCGTGGCGCAGGGGTCCGAGGTCTGTCCCCGGCTCATGGCCAGAACCTGTGCTCCGCTGTTCACGCCATTTGTGAGCACCAGATAGTCGTGCATGGTCATCCCGAAAGACAACATGCCCGTCATGGTGAGGAACAGAACCGGCATGACCAGGCTGAACTCCACCATCGACTGGCCTCGTCTGCTGCCGGCGCCGCTGCGCATTTTTTTAAAGAATTGGGAGCTGATTAAGTTTGCCATTTGTTTTTCGTCGCCTTTTATGAATTCAAGCGGTAACTCTTCGGTTGCTTCACCTCCATTTATGTAGCCACGATGACAAACACGCAAGCCGGGGAGTGCTAGTCCGCCGCCGGGTATCGTCGCGCGCGCTCCCGCCGATGCGAAGCCTCCGAGGGCTGATTTTATTGGACTTTTTCAGCTGAGAGATCGGGCTCACCCGAGCGCGGGACTGGCTCAGTCGGTAGTACTTTCGCGCTATAACGATCCGCTGAATGGCCGTTGGTTAGCGCTTCAACAGTTGTCCAGGGTTGTGGAGTTCGGGCCGCGAACGAAACCGCATGACCGATTGAATGAGATGTCGAGCCGAAGCGCCTTACAGGGTTGGGTGTTCGCCGCCGAGTGTATCGGTCGATGTGCAGCGGCTGTTGCTGGATACGATCCGTTTCCGCAACCGCGTCGCCAGGAATACCAGCCCGGCGCCGAACAGACAAATCGAACCCGGCTCGGGCGTTTGAGGAGGATCGTAGATAACCCGCGCGAAGTCGCCGGGTTGCGCGAAAACGTTGTTAAAATCGACGGTGTCGCCTTCGATGGTGAGACTGTCGGCCGGGTCGAAGCCACATTGAGGACAAACACTCGGATCTTCGTCGTAGGTGGTGCCGGGCGCGCCCAGAAAATCGCTCGCCGCCCAATCCGCGGACCCGTCCTCGTAAATCACGCCCAGGACGGCCCCGTCGAAGGTCACCGAAGAACTCAGAGTCAGGCTGCTGAGGCTTTGGACGGCGAAAAATGCGCTGGAGACCACCGTTCCCTTTGCGATCACGCCTGTCTCGGTTACGAGTGCGCTCGTCAGGGTTACATTCTGCTGCTCGTAAAAGATGACCGCATCCGGCAAACTTTGGTTTGTCAGGAAATCGTCGCCCACGATCGCGGGAGCGCTGATCAGGGTCAGGTTGGTGTAACTGACGATCGAACCCGCCTGCGCCGCCTGCGGCAACATCCCAAGCCCCAGAGCCAGGGCTGTACCGAGCAACGCGGAGTTCAACGACATGTTGTTCATCCTGTTAATCCTCCTGAGCAGAGATTCGGCTGCCTCAAGACAGTTCGATCTCTTGATCCAACGCCTTGCTATACAGACGTTTATTCGTTCTGAAGCCTTATTCTACAGCAATTTGCCGCCGATCACGAGAGGAATTTGAACTACGTGAGTAGAAACAAAATCTCAGGTTTTTTGTGATATGACTGAATGACGATTTTGAACGAAGAGGAGCACAGGGAATGAGATACAGTGTTGTGCTGGTCGCTGCGGCAATGTTCGCCGCGTCAGCAACCCTTTACGGACAGGCGAGCCTCTCGGGGAAGTGGCAGACGGATAATGTTCCCGCCGCGCTTGAGGCCCAAAAGAACGCTCCTGCCGCGCCCGAAGCGGGCGGGCGGGGTGGCCGCGGTCCGCAGGCGATCATGCTCGATCTGCAGGTCGATTCATCCGGCAAAATCAGCGGGACCGTGACAGAGATTGGCAATCCGCCGGTGCTGAATATCGAGACCGGCATGATCGCCGGCAAAACCATTACGTGGGTAACGCAGCCGCGCGGTGTCACCTGGAACCTCGAAATGACAGACGATAACACCGTCACGCTGACGGGGCGCGTGTTCGCCGCGCGAGGTGGCGGCGGTGCTGCTCCGGCGGCCGCTCCTCCTGCGGGAGCACCGCCCCCGGCGGCAGGCGGCGGTGCCGGTCGCGGCCGTGGCCCGCAGCAACCGATCGTGTTCCACCGGACGCCGTAGACAGCCGGCGATCGGTCTCGGTCACTTCCCGACCATATGCCTCGGGTCGCGGTTGTTTTCTTCGCAGATGCTCTCGATGAGATCCGTATCCGGTTCCAGCCGCCAGGCCATGTTGACTGTCCACGGCTTCGTATAGGCTTCCGGATCGTCGATCGTCACCTGAACATCCATGTGCCCGATCCTCGGCCGGGAGAAGCGTTCGGTGACATGAAGCGCTTCGGTCCCCGGCAGCCCTCGCATATCGAGCCAGGTCCTGCCGTTTTGTCCGATCGTTTCGACCACCAGCGTGTCGTTGTCCCAATGCCCGATGGAATACCCCATCCATGTCGGCTGCGGGTTCTTCGGAAGCGGCCGCCCGTCGGTGAAGATCTGCCGGTAAATCGTTCGCGACTCGTGCAGCAGCAGCACAAGGTCTTCGGTCTGCACCAGCTTAAGGCCGTCGGGGATGTTGTCCTTTTCCGGAATTCCGGACGGCAGGCACGATACGCCGGGGTGATCCTTGCCGTTGTTCGCGATGCGCTGGTTCAACAGGTCTTTCGCCCATGGCTTGAGCGGCACGTCTTCCGCCTTCATGTCGGCGCTGAGGCTCAGCAGGAATTTCACCGGATCTTCCGGCATCCAGAAGCCGGACAGATCGGGTTTGCCGTAAGGCGTACGCACCGCGGGCGCTTTCAAATCCACCTTGCCATCGGCGGTGCGCGGCACTCTCTTCCACGGATACGGGTCCCACTGCGCGCTCATCGTCGCGGCCGTCGTCAGTAGAATCGCCGCAGCGAAGATAACTCGGATCATAATGTCACTCCTCGAAACAATCGGTCGCCTCATCCTGACTTAGACACCCGTGATCGTGCCGGTGCTGTCGCCGAACCGGTCGCGCTCCACCCCCACCTTCTGAAGCAGCGTCAGGTGAAGATTCGCGATCGGTGTTCGCTCCGCCAGCGCCAGATGCTGACCGCCCAGCTTCATCCTGCCGTTGCCGCCACCCACCAGGATGTTCGGCTCCGGGTAGTTGTCGTGCCTGTCGCTGTTGCTCATGTTCGACCCGTACATGAAGATCGAGTGATCGAGCAGCGTCCCATCGCCATCCGGCGTTGCCGCCATCTTCGCGATGAACTCGGCGAATTTTTCCACGTGCCATGTCTGGATCTTGACCAGCTTGTTGATCCGGTCCGGATCGTTGGCGTGGTGCGACACGGGGTGGAAGGAATCCGGAACGCCGATATGGTTGTAAGTCCGGTTCGTGCCTTCCGCAACCATGATGTAAGAAGCGACACGGGTGAGATCGGCCTGATAGGCGAGAGCCAGAAGGTCGAACATCAGCTTCACCTGTTCGGGAAAGGCGTCCAGTTCTCCCACCGGCGCCTCGGGCACCTTAAGCGCCGAAAGATCTTGCGCCGCTGCCTTCTGCGTGCGCCGCTCGATCTCCCGCACACTCTCGAGATACCCGTCCAGAGCGGCCTTATCATGGTTTCCGAGTTGGCTCTTCAGACTTTTTGTGCCGTCCAGAATCAGATCGAGCAGGCTGTTGGTTTGCCGGTTGATTGCCGCGCGCTCCCGCGGCGTGTCGCCTTCGCCGAACAACTGCAGGAACACCTTCCGCGGATTGGGTTCCATCGGCAACGGCGATTCCGCGTCGCGAAACGACAAAGTGGTGTAGTTTCCGCCGCCGCCCGCCGCCGACTGAACAATGGTCTCCGATGCCACTTCGAGCGAAGGCAGTGGCGTCTCCTGGCCGATGATCTTCGCGATCACCTGATCCAGAGTCGTAGCCATATGGGCGCGCGGACTGCCGGTGTCCGGGCGCGTCGCGCTGAGCCATGTGGCCGGCGTGAATGCGTGCACCGAGCCAGCCGTCGCTTTGTTCTCCAGATTCCCGAAAGACGAAACATACTTCTTGTAAGGCTCAAGCGACGCCAGGATCGGGCTGAGCTTGAAATCGGCGCCGGCCCCGCTCGGCGTCCACTTGTCCATGGCGGGACCGAACGACGTGTTGCCCATGATCGCGCCGTGCGGAAGATAGAAGAAGCCCGTCCGCAGTTTCGGCGCCGCGGCGGTCTGGGCATAAGCCGTCGAGGCGGGCAACATCGCATCCAGAAACGGCAGCCCCAACGTCACTCCGGCGGCCTTCAGCACTGCTCTGCGCGGAATGTGCTTCTTCGTGTTGAACATTTTTATCTCCTCGCGACCACGGTTGTTTTCGCGGCGGCTCCCGCGCCCTGTTTGCGGAAAGCCTCGCTGTTGACGATTCCGAGAATCAGGGATGACAGCTTGTAATTGTCCTTCGCCGCCCCGCGAACAATGGCGCGAACCTGTGGCATATCGAAATATTCCAGCTGGCGGTTCACGCCGTACATCATCAGTCTCTCCGTCACCGTCCGCGCGAATACTTCCGGGTGCGCCAGCAATTGTCCCCTGAGCTCCACGACGCCATTGATCGCGACTCCGCTCGGCAGCACGGTCGCGGCATCGATCGGGACCTTCGCTTCGCTGTCCATCGTTCGCCATTGCCCGATCGCATCGAAATTCTCCAAAGAGAGCCCTGTCGGATCGATCACGCCATGGCACATCCTGCAGCTCGCCTTGGCGCGATGCTGCTCGAGCCTCGCCCGCACCGTTTTCGGCTGCTCGCCGGCCTTTTGCGAAAGATCGGTTGCCGTATCCGGCGGCGGCGGAGTCGGCGGCGTCCCGTTGAGCTTGTCCAGCACCCAGGCTCCGCGCAATACGGGGGAGGTGCGGTCGCCATAGGAAGTCCGAAGCAGCATCGCGGCCTTGCCCAGCAGGCCGCAACGCTCCTTTTCGGTTAACGTGACCTTCCGGAACTGCGGGCCCGTGACGCCGGAGATGCCGTAGTGGCGCGCCAGCCGGTCGTTCAGGAACGTGTAGTCGCCGGTCAGCAGCTCCAGAACGCTGCGGTCATCCGCAAAAACGCTGCCGATGAAGGCTTCCGCTTCCGTCGAAAAATCGCGCCGCAGCTGCTCGCTGAATTCGGGGAACAACTTCGGGTCCGGGACGATCTGCTCGAGATTGGTGAGGTTCAGCCACTTCATGGCGAAACCGGTGACCAGGCTTGACGCCTTCGGATCCGCGAGCATGCGTTTCACTTGTTTGTCCAGTGCTCCGGGCCTTGTCAGCTGGTTCGCCGCGGCGAGCGTCAGCAGTTCCTCATCCGGACCGGTGTTCCACAGGAAGAACGAAAGGCGCGAGGCGAGTTCCGGATCGGTGAGAGCGAATTCGCTATCGGGTGCGGTGCCTTTTGGCCCCGAAATAGCCCGATACAGAAACTGCGGACTCACCAGAACCGCGGCGACCATCTGTTCGATTCCCTGATCGAAGCTTCCGCCGTCCCTGCGCCCCGTTTCATAAAACGGCATGAGGCGAGTCATATCCTCCGCCGTGACCGGCCGGCGGAATGCGCGCCGGGCGAGATTTTCCGTGATCTTTTTGGCGCACGCGGCCTCTCCGCTTGTTTTTGGATCGCAAACAAAGATGAGAGCCCGGCTCGGAGTTTTCGAGATCCCCGTGGGCTTGAACGGTCCAGCGATCACGACGCCATCGCCAAGACGCGCCATGCGGTCGAGCGATGCCTGGCTGCCGGTCAGGCCGCCGTAACCTTGCAGTTTTTCGAGATTTTCGTCGGTCTCCACATGGGAACGGTCGACAAACGCCACCACCACGTCGCGCACCCCGGCTTCCACCGGCACCGGAATCTTCGCGAAGCGCTCCATGATCTGCGCGCGCCCATCCCCGGCCTTCCGGTCGCCCAGAGCCTGATCCGCCGCTCCGCCGATTGGCTTGCGAAACACAACTTTCCCATCGATCGTGATGACGACCGTGCTCTGTTTCTCGAGCGCCGCGGTGTAAGGGCCCACCGCAAGGTCGCTGATCGTGATCTGGTACTCGCCATCGGCCGGGAAGTTGTGTTTGATCCGGATGCCGCCGCGCGTGCCGGGAGGCGGCGGGTCGTCGGAATTCTGGTTGCCCGCGAGCGAATACTTCACGCTGGAAACGCGGGGGTCCGGACTGCCCACCGCCAACCGCGCGACCTGCCGCGCCGCGGTAACGTATTGATCGGCGAACGCCGGAGACACCGTAAGCGCGGCCGCGATGTTGTCGAAGCCCTCCACCTGGATGTCCTGTGGCAGAACTTCTTTCGCGTTTACGTCCACGCCCACCAGAGCCTTCATGGACGCTGCGTACTCGGTGCGGTTCAGGCGCTGGATCGGCACGTAGCCCGCCCGCGGACCTTTGGCGCCTGCGTCAAGCGTGTTCTCCATCCAGGCCACAAACGAATCCACATCCTTCTGCATCGGTTGCGGGCTGCCCGGCGGCGGCATCTGATGCCCGCGCAGCTTGCGCAGGGCCTTTTCCCAGATCGCCGCGTCATCTACGGGCGCTTCGATATTGAGATCGTCCAACGCCAGCCCGCCGGTCTTCAGCCGCGTGTTGTGGCACGTGATGCAGTAGGTGCTCACCAGCAGGCGATGGGAATCCTGCGGGGATGCGGGAAGAGCAATCGCAACCACAAGAGCACTGGCGTAAAAGAAACGCTTCGTGGATGGCGATCTGTATTCGATCAAAGGTTTACCGGAATTCCAACGGGAAAGCCATCCTTTTTTTACCACAAATAGCCGCCCGCCGGAGGGTTGGGCAAGAACTTACCGGACAGCTCAACCGATCCCGCGCAACGGTTCGTAGCGGCGTGACAGGCGGGTTTCTCAGGATAGAGAGAAGGTTGTCATGACGGTTGAAAAAATGTGCTTCATTGACGGTATAGGGGTGTCCCTGCGGGCAGGTTACGCCGTCCGATACCCAAGCCAAATCGCGCTACGGTCATAGTGGCGTGACGGGCCGATGCCTACTCCTTACCGAATGAAGTCGCTAGCAACTTTCTGGTGTTCGCTTTTTGGTCTTCGGAGGCTGGGTAGATTTCATCGCACATATTGCAGAAAAACCCCAACGATCCCGATTTCAGATTCTTTTCCAGCGTCTCACTTGAAAAGGACAAGATAGAGCGATGCCCGTTTGGGCACCAGTTCTCAATCGGTATCATTTCACTCTCGCCTCCTCGCCTCCTTGGCTGCTTCCTTCTTCTCCCGCTCGGCCTGCATCCGTTCCCGCTCCCGCAGGATCGCTGCTTCGGGAACCGTGAACATCTTCCGCACGGCGTTATCGAAGCGCTGCCAAACGCTCTCACCTGGCACGTTGGGCGCTGGGAGTGGCGTCATTTTAAGGACCCCATGAATTCCTCCCGAACCTTTTGAAGCGCCTTGAAAACTTCCTCAGATTTCGGCTCTTGGGCGGACTGTTCTGGAAGAGGAGGAGTCCAGTTGGACTTGTCGCGCTTTTTGAGACAAACGGTTAAGAGTCAAAAACCATTGAATGGAGAATTGACTCATGGCATTGTCTCGACGGAAGTTCACGAAGGAAGTTAAAGTGGCTGCCATTCAGCGGCTGGATGCCGGGGCATCGGTCGCCGAAGTGGCTCGCGCGTTTGAAGTCAACCCGAACCTGCTGCACCGGTGGCGGAAGGAATTCCGCCACGGTCCGGGCAACGCTTTTCCGGGAGTTGGCAAGCGGCGCTGGGATGAAACCAGGGTTGCTCAGCTGGAACGGAAGGTAGGGCAGCAGACTCTGGAAATCGATTTTTTGAAGGGGTGCTTGCAGCGCATCGAGGAAGAGCGGATGCTGCAGGTACTGACTGGCAAACCGCGACGTGCCGGTATATCGAGAGTCAAGTCGAGAAAGGCATCCCGATGACGGTCCGGAAAATGTGCCAACTGGGTCAGGTCAGCCGGGCCGGCTTCTATCGAGTCGATGTGGACCGGGAACCATGTGATGAAGATCTGGATCTGCGCGACGAGATCCAGCGGATTGCCCTGGAGTTTCCTTTCTATGGCCGGCCGCGGATCACTCCCGAGCTGAAGCGGCGCGGATGGGAGGTGGGCCACCGGCGGGTCGGCCGGATCATGCGAGAGGATAATTTGCTTTGCCTCCGGCGGAGGAAATTCGTAGTGGCGACGACCGATTCCAGTCACAACCTTCGTGTGTACCCCAACCTGGCAGGGAGCATGAATCTGACGGGCATCGACCAGCTATGGATCGCGGACATCACCTACATCAGGCTGGAGATGGAGTTCGTTTATCTGGCTGTGGTGCTCGACGCATTCTCACGCCGGGTGATCGGATGGGCTCTGGATCGCCACCTGGAGGACGATCTCGCGATCGCGGCTTTGGAAATGGCCTTCCGTCGCCGCGCCCAGCCGGCAGGGTTGACCCATCATTCCGATCGCGGCGTGCAGTACGCTTCCAACGATTACACAGGGTTGCTCAAAGAGCGCGGCGTGCGGATCAGCATGAGCCGAAGCGGAAACCCGTACGACAACGCAACCTGCGAATCGTTCATGAAGACGCTGAAATACGAGGAGGTGTATCGTCAGGAATACCGCGACCAGGCCGACGCCCGCGCCTGCATCGAACGATTCCTTGAAAAGGTCTACAACGGCAAACGCCTCCACTCGGCCCTGGGTTATCGCCCGCCAGTCGAGTTTGAACTTTCGCTGATCACCGCCGCCCAGCCGACCACGCCACAGCAGGCGACCGCATGAAAAACAGGGCAGCCATCCGGACGCGTTTTTCAAGGCATCGCGGAATCTATCGCTCCGATGTATTGTTCCTGCATGTGAGCCTGGACCGAAGTACCGCATCCCGGTCGGGGTCGGCCCAGGCCCTAAGGACGCACCGGAAGCTTCCACGCCCTACTCATCGTCGCGACGAGTTCCGACCGGCTATTCCTCAACGGGTTGCTCGCCAGCATTGCCCGTCTCCGCTTCACCGGCATCATCAGATTAAATCTATTGCCGCCTCGAATGGAACCATTTACCATCGAACGGTAACCAGTCTCTTAATTGTTTGTCTCACTCACCGCGACAACCCCAAGTCTGGAGGCATGACTGTGACCGGGATCTTAATCTTCTCGTTAGCCGCCTCGTGCGCGGCAACATTAGCCTGAAGGTAATACAGCATTAGTTTTGCCTGTGCCCACGGTATAGTAACCGAAGTGTGGTACTCGACGGATTGAGAACGGCCAGACCATTCACCGAAGATCAACTTTAGGTCCCATATGGTCGGCTCGAACATGACATTGTTCGCGTACTCGACGGACAACTCTATGCTATCTGCCGAGCGCTTCTCTACTTGGGAATCTTCCATTTTTGTCTCTTTCAGCGCCCGTTTAAGTAGGCAACCAAACCACCGAAAGACCTATTCTGAAGAGCAGGGTATAGACCGCTAACTCGTCTTTTCCTTCGATGCGAACGAATTGGAGAAGCAGGCGCGACTGATTGCGAGATCGAAAATCCGGCGGCGCTGGACGAAGGCTCCGGGCCAGCCAATAACACACGATTGATTTGACCTGCCGAATTCCAATCAGCTGGAGCCGCCATCCTGGTGCTGAACCACGGAGCCCCTCGCGCCTGCCATCGTCTGCGTAGATCGGCGTGGGATAATCGCGAATCATGATAACCAAATTCAGTTCCGCAACATGAGCAGATGTTGTTTTCCTCCGGAGGAAATGGCATACCATCAAAGCCGCACACCGGGCATCTATATTTCATAGATTATCTTCCTCGCTTATGTAATAATCCAGATTTGTCGCTTCCCCATGAAAAGTCGGATCAGGCCGATAACAGGTCTTGATGAATCCGTCTTTCCTTAAAACTCCAAACACATCCGCAGTTTCATCGCATCGCACCAAGTCGCCGTTACGTGGACGCACAAATTGTCTTGCCGATTACGGACACGGGTTTCGCAGGAATTCATCGGCGAACGCCTCATAGTCCTCTTCGGTGGCCATCTTCAGCCTTGCGCCGTGATTAACGAAATGATCCGCTCTGTGCAGCAATGAAATAAATCCCCTCGTGTGCTGGCACGGCATTTGATCGTGCGTATCATATCATCACATTCTATTCTGGGACTCTTGGTGGGCAACGTCATTGCATCCGTCGAAGCACAGACTAGATTCGTCCAGTGGGCGTCCAAATCGACGAAATGCCGTCGTCAGGATGCGTCTTGGTCGCGCAGACTCTGGTCTCTACATATAGGAGCGTTCTGAAACGGCCGATCGCAACTACCGCGGGTTCGCCGGTGCCGGCCCTCTGCCCTGCGCGCCCCGTCCCGGCCCACTCGCCTGCAACAGATGCGTCAGCGTGTGGACATAGCGCAGTTTGCCATTCTCGACGCGGAAGAGGTGCGTATCCGGCGCGCCGCTGCCGCCCGTTGCGTTACCCGCGCCAAACGTGCAAAACGCCACCACGGATCCAATCGTCTCATCCACCACAAAATGCCGGTTCGCGATATTGACGCCGCTCGGAACGCCAACATCGCAGGAATCGTCCGGCGACCCTTTGCCCGTGTACATACCGCCTTCCGTGCGCTCGCAGGGGTGACCCCACGGCACCAGGTCCTTTTTCTGCTCGAGGAACGCGTCGAGGTAAGCGTTGGCCGCGGCCTCCAGCGTGTCCCGCGTGTCGCGCTTGTTCCCCGGGATTGCGCCCCAATTCTCGGAGGAAGAATACTTCAGGTAATTATCGGGGTTAAATAACCAATAGCCCGTCGTGGTCCACAGCGTTTCGATTTCGGCGATCAGCCCATGATTCACGCGCAGCCGCGTGCCGAGCACATACGGGTTGGCCTTGTCGGTGACAATCACCTCCGTGAAGGTCTGACACGTGGCGGTGTCCAGAAGGCTGCGCTGATGGTCGATCTTCATTGCCTTCCGGATGACGCCATCGTCGATGCTCATCGACTTGAAGTTTTCGACGTAACCCAGCCCCTTCGCCAGTGGCAAGCCCGCAATGTCGCCTGCCGTTTGCGCGGCGATGTAGAGATCGGCTGCGGCTTGAAGTCCTTCGCGCGTGCAGGAGATCTCGGCGTAAGTCGCGGCCGGGACGAGCAGCGTGAAGGCCAACGCCATCCATTTAAGAGCGAAACGATTCATCGGAAATTCTCCTCGATTTTGCCGTGCCTGATGCGTACCACGGACCAGCGTACTCCATTCTCCGCAGCGAAGTGCCGCGGTAGTCCGCTAAATTCAGAGCGAGCCCGGCCGTGTCACGTTAGGATCAGGGTGTGGTGCGGCGCATGCTGTGGATCGTCGGGATCGGCGTCGTACTCTTTGCCCTCTACGTTCTTGTGCAGATGTACGCGGTGTTGAACATGGGCGGAGTGTAGGCGCACAGATTCAGCGGAGCACCGGGCAGCTTACAGTTACCTCGGGTTAGGTGTACGCTATATCGGTAGGTTTCGAGAACTCGGAGGCACTGATGAAATCCGCGGCATCTATGAAGTTCGCGATTTTCGCACTGGGCTTGGCCGCTGCCATTGGCACGGCGTTTGCCGCGGACCCACCGCCGCCATGGGCCTATGGCTTCGAAGGTCCACCCCCTCCGGGAGCCACGCCTCCTCCTCCCGGTCCGGCCAATACGGATCAGACGCCCCGCACCATCCCCGGCGCCACGGCGCAATATTCGCGTGCCCAGATCGCCAATCGTTTCGGCCCCGCCGACTGGTTCCCCGCTGAACATCCCCAGATGCCCCCCGTCGTCGCGCACGGCAAGCAGCCGGACGTCTGGGCCTGTGGTCTCTGCCACTACCCCAACGGCAAAGGACGCGCGGAAAACGCCGGCGTCAGCGGTCTCCCCGTCGAATACTTCATCCACACCATGAACGATTTCAAGGTCGGGAACCGCAAGAGCGCCGATCCCCGCAAGAACAACACCAACCTCATGAACCAGTTCGCGAAGAACATGACGGACGACGAAATCAAAGCCGCCGCCGAATACTTCGGCTCCATGAAGTGGACCCCATGGATCAGAGTCGTCGAATCCAAAACGGCGCCAAAGGTCAAGCCCTCGAACGGACTCTTCATCGTCGAAGGCAGCGAAATGGAGCCCCTCGGCAACCGCATCGTGGAAACGCCCGTGAACGGCGAAGCCACCGAAGTCCTGCGCGATCCGCACTCCTCCTTCACCGCGTACGTGCCGATAGGCGCGGTAAAGAAGGGATTTGTCCTGGTCACCAAAGGCGGCGGAAAAACAACCGACTGCGGCACTTGCCACGGCGCCGACCTCAAAGGCATCGGCCCCGTGCCCCCTCTTGCCGGCCGGTCGCCCAGCTACCTGATGCGCCAGATGTTCGACATGCAGCAGGGCTTCCGCAAAGGAACATGGACCGAGCTCATGAAACCGGTGCTCGAGCATCTGACCACCGACGACATGATGAATATCGCAGCCTACGCGGCGTCTCAGACGCCTTAGAGCCGGATTCCGGCCGCATGGACCGGCGCTGCAGGACATGCCGCCGGATGCAGCACTGCTACTGTGTCGGCTCGGGGCGTTCGGGACGAAAACGGAGTCGGATTTTGTTTCTCCCTTGCAGCGCCGGGCAGCCGCCCGGCTTGCCCCGGAGAGCTCGGGCTCAGATAAACAGACCGGGCTTCACATGAAACATTGCACCCAGCTTGCGGGCCTGATCGGCGCTGATCGGCCGCTTGCCGTTCAGCGCTTCCGACACATGGCTTCTGGTTCCGAAGACCGGAAGAAGGTCCGCGTTCGCTCTGCCGGATTCTTCCATGATGAAGCGGAGCATTTCGTGCCCTTGGATTTCTTCGGCCGGGAACGGGGGCGGCGGTCATAATCTTCGATCAGAAGCATGAGAAGATCCATCAGCCGGTTCTCGTCCGCGGTGCGGCGCTTCTGTTTTCCGATCAGATCGGCCAGGCGGGAACCGAGGCGCTCATAAAGTTCGTCATCGCCGTCCGCGATGCGCTGGGGCAGCGTTTCTCTCAGAAGATCTTCGTAACTCGTGGTCATGCAGGAGCCGCCGTTCTATTTCACGCCGCTTCGAGCACTTCGATTTCGAGCCGTTTGCCGATGGCCGCGAAAGCAGCTTCCAGTTGATCGAGCTTCGATTTATGCATAATATCGAGCAACCGGTCGACCTGACTCGGGCTGCAGTTGAGTCGCCGGGCAAGTTCGATTTTTTTTGACGCCGCCGGCCCGCAGCGCCGAATACAATTTGAACTTTGCCTGGCTCAGAGCTGGAACCGCGATCATGCGCATGCCGCGTCTGGGCGCGCTCGCTTTGGGCAGGTCCTTCCATTCCTCTGTGTAGAACGTCAGCACCAGTTCCAGCGCTTCCGCCGCCATTGCTGCGGCCTCCTCGATCGTATCGCCCTGAGTATGGGCCTCAGGCACATCGGGAAAGCTCACGATAAACGCATCGGTCTCTCGGTCGTGATCGAACTTTGCGGGATATTCCATTTAGTCTCTACTCCTTCAGTCCCGGATCTTTCTTGATTGCATTGACAAACCCCTTACCGGGTTCCTTCTTCGCGTGCATCGGGAGGATCGAAGTCCGGCCCTCGCGATAAACCTTCAGATGACTGCCACTCTGTGTGCCGAACTCGCAACCCTGCTTTTCCAGCCATCTCTTCAGTTCGGCGCTCGTCATACCTATAATTTCGCACATCTGCGAAATTATAGTAGGCACTATTTTAACACAAGTGAGAAAAAGATTTGTTTCTCCGGAGATCGAATCGAATATGCTCAAACTGATCGTCGCCCAGGGGCTGCTTTTCTTCCAGCCGCCTGAAGACGCTCCGGAGTCGGGCAATCCCGCTCACTGCGACAACTACGCGAAGACCAGGCCCGATCACCGCCGCGCCCGCGGTATGCAGAAATGCGCCGTGCCGCGCGAAGACAAAGCGGATGCCGGGATGGACAAGCGCTGCAGAACATGCTGCCGGATGCAGCACCGCAACTCCGTCTGAACGGATCCGTCGGCCTCCGGCCGGCGGAGGCGCTCAATGACCCTGTTCTCAACGAAAGCAAAACCACGGTCACGTCCGGGCCAGATTTATTTTCGCCCGTAACGAACTGAAAATAAACGGCAACAACCGCCAACCACGGCAAACTCCGCCCACCCGCATTCCACAATAAGATCGAGACCACCCCTATGCATTCAGCACCACCATCTGAACTCCAGCAGGAAGCATCCCGGGCCAACGGCGCAAAATCCCGCGGCCCAATAACCGAAGAGGGCAAACAAGCCTCTTCGCAGAACCGCCGCACCCACGGCCTCCTTTCGAAAAAAATCGTCCTCGAAGGCGAATCGCAGGAGGAATTCGACGAGCTCTTCAACTCCTACCTCAAAGAACATCAACCCGAAACCCCCACCGAGCGATCGCTGATCGAGAGCATGGCCGCCGCCCGCTGGCGTCAGGAGCGCGTCTGGACCCTCGAAACCGCCGCCATGGATAACCAGATCCGCCGGCCCCGCTATCACGAAGCTGATGAGGACTTCGCCAGCCAGGCCTACCTCGCCTTCCACACCCTGACCAACGCCGGGCCCTCCTTCGAACTCCTCAACCGCTACGAAGTCCGCCACGAGCGCCAGTTCCGCGCCGCGCTGAACACCTTTCTCAACCTCCGCGCCAAACGCACCGTCATCGACCGCGCCCGCAAAGGCGTCGAACCGGAAGATGAGCCGGACTGGAAACCGCCGGTCCAGGAATACACCTGGGACGGCGAGAAAAGAGTCCGGGTCTGCCCGGCTCCCGAACCCGAGCCCATCCTCGATCAGATCCCCGAGCCCATCCCCGAACCAATCGACGCCGACCTAACCCCGGCCCCCTCTTCGGGTTCGTTTGGAAATGCCTCAGGTTCGTTTGGCAAAACATCAGAAACGCCTGAAAACACTGACCCCGCCCAATCCGAAGCCAGCCCGGAATCCCGCGTAACCGACATCTCAGACTACAAACGCCGCCTCCCATCTGAGCGCACCGACCCGATAACGTAATAAGATCTTCGAGTGGGGTACACATTATGGGATTAACCCGTCGCGAATTCGGAGGCATGGCTGCCGGAGCGCTCTCAGCCATCCCCGCGCAGGTCGCGGCCCAAACGCCGGCCAATCCCGGACCCGTCCTCGACATCGCCGAATGGAGCTTCAAATTCTACGGCGTCGAACACGCTCTGCTCGCCCGCGGTACTGTCTGCAACGGCATGCAGATGTTCGTCGAGCACTGGATTCCCGCCGAAGTGCGCCACCCGTATCCCGTCGTCCTGATCCACGGGGGCTACGGGCAGGGCAGCGACTGGTACAGCACTCCCGATGGCCGCCGCGGCTGGGCCACGCTCCTGCTCGAACAGGGTTATAAGGTCTACGTCGTCGATCGTCCCGGGCAGGGCCGCAATCCCTACCAGCCCTTCGTCCACGGGCAGTTCGACCGCGAGGCCCAGACTTTCGAAAAGACCGCCGCCGGCATCGGCAAATCGCGCCACCGATCCGGAAGTCGTCCAGATCGCCGCATCGCTCGGCCAGCCCATGGCCAACAACGCCATCACGCAGAACGTGTGGCGCACCCGCGGCGCAATGCTTCTCGACGACATCGGCCCAGCCATTTTCATCTCGAAAGGCGATGGAGCCATCTTCGCCACGGTCACGGCCCTCGAGCGTCCCAATCTCGTGAAAGCGATCATCCAAGTTGACCCCTCCGGACGTTTTCCCAATGAAACCCCGAAGGTCCCCATCCAAAAATTCGACTCGCTTCAACCAGTTCTCGACTGGCTCTCGACCACCTTCACTCAACCCGCGCCCGCCGTAATCACTGAACGCAACACCGAATCCACCGGCTTCAAACTCGCCGATCAGGGCGGCTTCTGGATCGGCACCCAGCGCAAGACGATGCCCTACGGCACAATCCCCATGGGTCAGATGTGGGTGCAGTACATGATCCCCGCGGAGAAAAAGCACCCGTATCCGGTCGTCATGGCGCATGGTGGAGGCGGTCAGGGCACCCACATGATGGGCATCGGCGGACGCCCCGGCTGGGTCCACTACTTCGTCCAGAACGGCTACAGCGTTTACTGGATCGATCGCCCCAGCTACGGCCGCTCGCCCTATCATCCCGACGCCCTCGGACCGAGCCATCTTCCCAACGTTCCCGCACTCGAAGGCCTCATCACCAGCACCACCGTCTTCAACACCGCTCAGTGGCCCGGGCCCGGCGGCATGAACGATCCCCTCGTCGATCAGTTCATGGCCTGCGAATCCGGCAACACCGCCGATGAAGCCTTCCACAGCGACCTGGTCTGGAGAGGCGGAGCCGAGCTCCTCGACAAGATCGGCCCCAGCATTCTCTTCGTGCATGCCTTCGGCGGATTCGCCGCATGGGGCATGGCCGACCGCCGTCCCAACCTGGTCAAAGCCATCATGTGCATGGAGATCAACGGCAATCCCTTCGCCGCCCAACTCCGCTGGGGATTGACCGCCGCGCCCATGACCTTCGATCCGCCCGTCACGGACTTATCGCAATTCAAGCTCATGGATAAGACCGAACCACCCGATTCGCCGCGGCCCGTAGTGGCGTCATATAAATTACAGGCCGAACCGGTGCACAAATGGAAGAACCTGCAAAACATTCCGATAGGATGGATGACCAGTGAGTTCGGAGGCGGAGGCTCTCCCGTCTCGAACGTGGACTTTCTGAAGCAGGTAGGCTGCACCGCCGAGATGATCCGCCTGCGCGACTACGGCATCATAGGCAACGGCAACCTGATGCTGATGGAAAAGAACAATCACGAAGTATTCGCAGGCCCTCAAAGACTGGCTCGAAAAAAAGGTAAAAGCATGACCATAAAAAACGTGGCGTACGCACTCGTGCGTGCCGCGTCGGCACTCGTGCCGACGCTCGTTCTCGCTTCCTGGCCCAGGTGCAGAACTTCAAGCCAGTAACCAGCAGATGCTGGAAAACCCCAGCCCCGAACGACTGGCTGATGTACAGCCGCACCTACGACGCCCAGCGCTTCAGCCCGCTCAAGGAAATCACCAAACAAAACGTCGCGAAACTGCGCATGGTCTGGACGCGCGGCATCGGGCAGCCGGACAAACCGAAACCATCCCGCTCGTCCACAACGGCGTCATGTACATCATCGCCCCCGGCGCGCATCGTTCAGGCGCTCGACGCCACCACCGGCGATCTCCTCTGGGAATACAAGCGCAAGGTCCCGGCGAACCAGGCCGGCCAGGCCCGCCCCAAAGGCCCTCGCCATCTATCAGGACGTCATCCTCTACACCGCGCCCGACGCCGTCGTCGGCCTCGACGCCCGCACCGGCGAACAGCGCTGGGAAACCAAGACGCGACGCGCGCGGCAACACCTCCGGCGGCATCGTCGTCGAAGGCAAGGTGATCAGCGGCGGCTCCTGCGCGGGCAAGCGCGACGGCTGCTATCATCTCCGCTCACGACGCGTTGACCGGTAAGGAAGTCTGGCGCTTCTACACTACTCCCGCGCCCGGCGAACCCGGCGACGAAAGCTGGGGCGGCGCCGATCTCGATAAGCGCCTGGCCTCCACCTGGGGCCTGCCCGGCACTTACGATCCCGTGAAGAAGCATGCTCTACTGGGGCATCGCCAATCCCATGCCGGACCAGCGCATCCTGCGCCACAACGGCAATGCCGACGCCATCTCCCGCACCGCGCCGGCCGATCTTTACAGCAACTCCACCGTCGCGCTCGATCCCGCCACCGGCAAGCTCGACTGGTATTACCAGCATCTGCCCGGCGACGACTGGGATTCCGATTACACCCACGAACGCACCCTGCTGCACACTGAAGCTGACTCCCGATCCCGAAGTTCGTCAAATGGATCAACCCCGCCATCAAACCAGGGCGAGGAGCGCGACGTCGCGGTCACCATCGGCGAAGCGGGCGGCATCTTCGCGCTCGACCGCACCACCGGCGAGTTCCTCTGGGCCACGCCGTTCCCGTACGACGATCCCAACTCCGTGCTCAAGGGAATCGACGTCAAGACAGGCAAGACCGAGATCAACTGGGATCTCGTCTTCAAGCAGCCCGGCGAGCATCACGTCGTCTGCTATCTGGAATACGCGCAGCTACTGGCCCACGGCTTACTCCCCGGCGACGAACTCGCTCTACACTTCCTACATCGATAACTGCCGCGACCTGACCACTCCCGGGACCCGCCGGCCGCGGCGAATGGCACGTGGTCCCGCGCCCCGGCTCCGATCCGAATGCGCTGACCGGCCTCGCCAAAATCAATCTCTCGACCGGCGAGATCATGCGCTTCGACGTCGGCCGCGCTCCCGGCAACGGCGCCATGCTCGCGACGGCCGGCGATCTGGTTTTCCACGGAGACATGAACCGCCGGTTCCGAGCCTTCGATGCCGCAACGGGTAAAAAGCTCTGGGAAACCGTGCTGGGCGGAAACGTCTCAGTGAGCACCATCACCTACGCGGTCAACGGCAAGCAATATGTAGCGGTGATGACCGGTAACAACCCCAAGGTGCCCGAACTGAATGCGCGAAGTGCCGGAAATCAAAATCCAGCCCGATTTCAACGCCATGTACGTCTTTGCGCTGCCATGATGAAAAACAAGCAAAGTTGCAGTTCGTCTTATCCGTGCCCATCCGCGTGCATCCGTGGCCAAATTGCCTTTTCCTGATTGCCGTTGCCGCTGCAGGCGCCTTCGCCCAGAGCGACCACTGACTGGCCGACTTACAATCGCGATCTCGCCAGCACGCCGCTATTCGCCGCTTGACGCAGATCAACCCCGGCGAACGTCGCGAAACTGGCCGTTGCCTGGTCTTACAAGATGCGGCCGGATGCCGAATAGTCCCGCCTCCGGCACCATGAATCGAAGTCACGCCGATCGTCGTCAACGGCGTGATGTACCTGCCGGCGGGGAATCGCGTAGTCGCGCTCGATCCCGAATCCGGGCAAAGAAATCTGGCGCTATGACTTAAGGCCGGGCCATCGCCTCGCAGCGCGGTGTCGCTTACTGGCCAGGCGATAAGAACAATCCGCCGCGAATCCTCTTCACCGCCGGCCACAAAATGATCGGCCTCAACGCCCAGACCGGCAAACTCGATCCCGGCTTCGGCAAAGAAGGCGAAATGACCATGGATGTCCCCTTCGCCGGCGTCCCGACCATCTTCAAGAACATGATCTTCGTCGGCATGAATCTCTTCGGACCTGGCGAAGAACACCTGCACTATCAGGACGAAGTGCCAGGTGGCCCCCGGGAGATTCCCGCGCCTACGATGCGCGCACCGGCAAGAAGCTCTGGGAGTTCCACGCCATCCCGCATGATGGCGAACCCAACGCCGACGACTGGGCGCCAGGCAGTTGGAAAGGCCGCACCGGAAACAACATGTGGTCTTACTCGATGACCGTCGATGAGCAGCGCGGCATCGTCTACATGCCGATGGGTGGTCCCGCCGCAAATTACTACGGCGGCGATCGCAAGGGCAACAACTTATTACGCCAACTCCGTGGTTGCAGTCGATGCCAATACCGGCAAATTGAAGTGGTATTTCCAGACCGTCCATCACGAGCTGTGGGATTACGATCTCCCGCCCGATCCGGTCCTGATCGACATCGTCAAAGACGGCAAGAAGATTCCCGCGCTCGCGCAGGCCGGCAAATCGGGGTACATGTTCATTCTCGATCGCGTCACCGGCAAGCCCGTGTTCGGCGTGGAAGAGCGCCCTGTGGCGCAGGGAAACGTTCCCGGCGAGTTCTATTCGCAAGACTCAGCCGTTTCCGCTGAAGCCTCCGCCGCTGGCGCGAGTGAGCATCAAGAAGGAAGACATTGTCACCGCCGACGACACCACGCCCGAACACGCCAAAGCCTGCCAGGAACTCTGGGTGAAGCACGGCTTCGAGGACTCGGGGCCGTTCACCCCGTGGGCCTATGCCGAAACCGGCGCCCCCGCGCACGAAACGATCCAGTTCCCCGGACCGACCGGAGGCACCAACTGGGGTGGCGTCGCCACCGATCAGAAGCTCGGCTACATGTTCCTGAATTCGCAGGACAGCCCCGGGCATAGGCTGGCTGAGAAAGAACCCCGACGCGGCCAAAGATGGCCAGTTACCGATCGATAAAGTATCCGGGCTATTGCGGCTTCTCCGCTCCCGCGAAGGATGCGGCCGGCAAATCGATCGGCAACCTGCCCTGCTTCAAACCACCATGGGAGCGCTTGTTCGCGGTCAATGCCAACACCGGCGATATCGTATGGCAGGTCCCGCTCGGCATCACGGAAGGTCTGCCCGAAGGCAAGCAGAATACGGGCCGCTCAGGCGCATTCGCCGGGCCCATCGCAACCGCCGGCGGACTTGTTTTCATCGGCGCGACAGGGGACAACCGCTTCCGCGCCTTCGATTCAAAGACCGGCAAAGAACTATGGAGCACGAAGCTGGACTACACAGCCACCGCCGTGCCCATCAGCTATCAGGGCAAGAGCGGCAAACAGTACGTGGCGATCGTCTCAGCCGGTGGTGGCCGCGGAAATGACCAGTCCCTGCTGGTTTTCGCCCTGCCTTGAGTACTGTGGCGCGCGCACTCCTGCGTGCCGCGTCGACACTCGTGTCGACGCTTGCGCCGGAAACCCGGTCACAAGCATATTCATCCGCAGAATCAATAACTTACGCATTTACCCAAAGGTACGCGTGCTACAAAGAACTGGGACTGGAACTCCGGCCAGAGCTCTTTGACAACCGAATCAAGAGGCGGGCGGCCTTACCTGAAGTCCTGCTGGAGTTGCTCCAGCGCCAGCGACCCGGGGCAGAGTTTCTCGTAAGGCAGATCCACCAGCGCCGTCTGCGGCGTGTGATTGGTTTCGTGCATATCGGGCACGCTCTCGTCGGCGAAAAGAATTCCCGTCACTACTTCGTCCGGATGCTGCTTCAGATAGCCGAAGGCCTTCTGCCGGTCGGAGACATCGTAGTCCGCGCGGCACGCGCGTGAAGCGAAGCACGCTGCCATCGTGCATGGTGACGTTGGTGCCGCCCGTGGGCGCGATTTCGGCGACGATTTCACTGCGCGTGCGGGACGAAATCCGTTTCGGTGGCGTGCAGCAGGTGCTGGCGCGTGTACAGATAGCTCTTGGTGGAACCTTCGTGATCGTTGAAGGTCACGCAGGGCGAGATGACGTCGACCAGCGCGAAGCCGCGGTGCGCCAGGCCGGCTTTCAGGATCGGCACCAGCTGTTCCTTGTCGCCGGAGAAACTGCGGGCAACGAAGGTGGCGCCGAGGCTGAGTGCCGAGCAGCACGGGATCGATGGGCGACATCACATTCGCTTCGCCCTTCTTGCTCTTCGAACCGACATCGGAGGAGGCGGAGAACTGGCCTTTGGTCAGGCCGTATACGCCGTTGTTCTCGATGACGTAAAGCATGTTGACGATTGCGGCGGATGGCATGGCAGAGATGGCCGAGGCCGATGGAAAGCGAATCGCCATCGCCGGAAACGCCGATGTAGGTGAGTTCGCGATTGGCCGCGTTCGCGCCGGTCGCGATGGGCGGCATGCGGCCGTGCGCGGAGTTGAAGCCGTGCGCGCCGCTGACGAAATAGGTCGGGGTCTTCGAAGAGCAGCCGATGCCGCTCAGCTTGGCGATGCGGTGCGGCGGCGTGGAAAGTTCCCAGAGCGCGCGCACGATGGCGGCGGTGATGGAATCGTGTCCGCAGCCGGCGCAGAGCGTCGACATGGTGCCTTCGTAATCGCGAATGGTGAGGCCGAGTTCGTTGCGCGTCAGGCTGGGATGCGCGACGCGCGGTTTAGCGATAGATGGCATCGAGTTCCTCCACTGCGATTCGTGCGAGTTCGACGGCGTCGAGCACGTGGCTGGCGCTCAGCGGGAAACCGCCGTAGATCAGGATCGAGCGCAGTTTTTCTTTGGGCGCGGAGGTTTCAAGAATCAGCAGCGAGCGAAGCTGCGCGTCGCGATTCTGCTCGACCACGTAACAGAAATCGTGTTCGGCGATGAACGCTTCCACCGGTTCGTCGAACGGGAAACGCGCGAATGCGCATGTAATCCATCGGGCTGCCCTGCTCGGCGAGAATATCGAGCGCTTCGCGCACAGCGGGATCGCAGCCGCCGACGGTGATGATGCCGACGCGCGCGCCTTTGCGCTTCTCGATGATCGGCGCGGGAACGAAGCCGGCCGCTTCTTTGTGCTTGCGCAGCAGGCGGTCCATCACTTCCTGATATTCGTCGGGAATTTCGGTGTAGCCGCCGAACTTGTTGTGGCCGGAGCCGCGCGTGAAGAACGCGCCTTTCGGGTGAGACGCCGGGCAGCGTGCGCGGCGCGACGGCGCTGCCGTTTTCCGGCATGATAGCGGTAGAACTTCGGCATCGCTTCGAGCTCTTCGGCGGTCAGGACGCGGCCGCGGTCGGGGCGGTAAGAATCGTCCCACTTGAGCTTCGGCGTGACCCAGTCGTTCATGCCGATATCGAGATCGGACAGCATGAAGACGGGCGTCTGGAAGCTGTTCGGCAAGATCGAAGCTCTTCGCCGCGAGTTCGAAACACTCGGCGGGATTGGCGGGGAACAGCAGGATATGTTTGGTATCGCCGTGCGAGGCGTAGGCGCATTCGAGAATGTCGCCCTGCTGGGTGCGCGTGGGCATGCCGGTGGAAGGGCCGACGCGCTGCACATCGATCACGACGGCCGGGATCTCGGCGTAGTAAGCGAGGCCGAGCAGTTCGTTCATCAGCGAGATGCCCGGGCCGGCGGTGGAAGTGAACGCGCGCGCGCCGTTCCAGGAAGCGCCGATCACCATGCCGATGGCGGCGAGTTCGTCTTCGGCCTGCAGGATCAGATAATTGTTTTCGCCGGTTTCTTTGTCTTTGCGGAAGCGCTCGCAGAACACCTTGAACGCATCCATGGTGGAAGTGGACGGCGTGATGGGATACCAGGCGGCGACGGTTGCGCCGGCGTAAACGCAGCCCAGCGCGGCGGCGGTGTTGCCATCGATCAGGATCTTGTCGTCGTTGCGCATCCATCGTCTCCAGATGGAAGGGCAGCGGGCAGGGGAAGTGCTCGCGAACGTAATCGGCGCCCAGCTGCAGCGCCTTCTGGTTCGATTCGCGCAGGCCTTTCTTGCGGCCGTACTTTTCTTCGACGAGCTGCTGCGACGACGGCGCCGATCGATATTGAGCAGCTCGATGAGCACGCCCGCGGTGGCGATGTTCTTCATCAGAACGCGCTCGCGCGGTTCGCGGAAGTTCTCGTTGCACATCTGCGGCCAGCGGCACGCCGATGTAAGTGACGTCGTCGCGAATGAGCGCGGGATCGAGCGGCCACGACGAATCATACAGCAGATAGCCGCCGGAGCGGACCTCGCTTGACATCGCGCTCGTAGGTCTGCGCGTTCATCGCGACCATCAGGTCGTAATCGAGCGCGCGCGCCGTGTAGCCATCCTTATTGACGCGGATTTCATACCACGTGGGCAGGCCCTGAATATTCGATGGGAAGAGGTTCTTGCCGGAGACGGGAACGCCCATCCGGAAGATCGCCTGCATGATGAGGCTGTTGGCGCTGGCGGAACCGGATCCGTTTACGTTCGCCAGCTTGATTGCAAAATCGTTTATGCCGCTGTGCATGATTCTGATGGGGATCGCTTGACCTGCGTAACCGATCAGTAATTCGAATTTCTGCATGTCCCACGCCGCGGTGGGGCATCGCTCCGCGCACAGGCCGCAGTGGACGCAGAGGTCTTCGTCCTTCAGCATCAGGCGGCCGGTTTGCGGGAGCGGTTTGGAGGCGTAGAGCGCCTGGTCCGGATTTACCGCGGGCGCGGAGAGGTGTTGCCGAAGCACATCCTCCGGACGCGTCGCGCGGCGATGGTGAGACAGGAGAGCGGGCAGATATCGATGCAGGCGTCGCATTCGATGCATTTCGCCGCGGTGAAGAAGTTTCGATATCGCAGTTCAGGCAGCGCTGCACTTCGCGCGCGGTTTGTTCGGCGCTGAAGCCGAGCTCGACTTCGATGTTCGAGTTCCTCGAAGCGGTGCACCAGATCGACGTGCTGCATCTTCTGGCGGCGAAGCCGGATTGTAATCGTTGTGATAGCTCCACTCGCTGAGCCCCATCTTCTGGCTGATGAGATTCATGCCGTGCGCCGGGCGCTCGGTGACCGGAATGCCCTGGCAATGGTTGTGAATCGAGATGGCGGCCTGATGGCGCGTGTTCCACGGCCCAGATGATGTTCTTCGGTCCCCAGGCGGCGTCGCCGCCGAAGAAGACGCCGGGGCGGCTGGATTCGAAGGTGACCTTGTTGACCTGCGGCATGTCGCACTTATCGAATTCGATGCCGAGATCGCGCTCGATCCAGGGGAAGGCGTTGTCCTGGCCGATGGCGAGAATCACGTCGTCGCAGGGGATGATGACGGTGTCGATGACTTTCGATTTGCTTCGCTTCGGCGTCCCATTCGAGGCGGTCGAATTCCATGCCGGTGAGCACGCCGTTCTCGATGACGAAGCGCTTCGGCGCGTGATTGATGACGATCTCGACGCCTTCTTCTTCGGCGTCGTCCAGTTCCCAGGGAGAGGCTTTGAAGAAGCCGCGCGGACGGCGCGCCATCACTTTGATATCTTTGCCGCCGAGGCGGCGCGACGAGCGGCAGCAATCCATCGCCGTGTTGCCGACGCCGATGATCAGGACGCGTTCGCCGATGGAATCGGTGTGGCCGAAGGCGACGGAGCCGAGCCAGTCGATGCCGATGTGAATGCGATCGGTTTCGTAGCGGCCGGGCAGTTCGAGATTCTTGCCGCGCGGCGCGCCGCTGCCGACGAAGACGGCGTCGAAGCTTCTGTCGAGCAGCGACGCCATGCTTTCGACGGGCGAGTTGTAGCGAATGTCCACACCCATGTTGAGGATGGCGTCGATCTCGTCCGTCGAGCACGCTGCTCGGGCAGGCGGAACGACGGGATGTTGGTGCGCATCAGCCCGCCGGGCTTGTCGAGCTTTTCGAAGATCGTGACTTCGTAGCCGTGCGGCATCAGGTCGTTCGCGACGGTGAGCGATGCCGGGCCCGCGCCGATGCAGGCGATGCGCTTGCCGTTTTTCTTCGACGGGAATCGGCGGCAGGAGGTCCGTCGATGTCGCCGCGCAGATCGGCCGCAACGCGCTTGAGGCGGCAGATGGCGACAGGCTTGGCGCCATCCGCTCCGGGAGACGGCCGCGGCGGCAGGCGGGTTCGCAGGGGCGGTCGCAGGTGCGCCCGAGAATGCCGGGGAAAACGTTCGATTCGCGGTTGAGCATGTAGGCATCGGTGTACCTGCCCTGCGCGATCAGCCGGATGTATTCGGGAACGTTGGTGTGGGCGGGACAGGCCCACTGGCAATCCACGACTTTGTGAAAGTAGTCCGGGTTGGCGGTGTCGGTCGGATGCATTGAACTCAGTTCACCGGGCAATCGAGCGTGCGCTCCGGGAGCCCAGTGGGATACTCTACTCCTGATGGATCTCTTTACTCTCGCTCTCGTTCCATATTTTGTCACAGAGTCTGTTGCGGACCGCGATTGGAGGAGCAAATCGCTCTGTTTCGGTGTCCAGGCGAGCAGGAAAGCATGAACGAGGTGGATCTCTGGCCCGCACTGCCGCTTCACGAATGGCAGGATACGTACCGCACGCTGCATATGTGGACGCAGATCGTGGGCAAGGTCCGCATGACTTTGTCCCCGCCGCTGAATCACTGGTGGGGCGTGACGCTCTATGTGAACTCCCGCGGACTGACCACGGGGCCGATTCCCTGGGCGTCCGGCGTTTTCGAAATCCAGTTCGATTTTGTCCAGCATGAATTGCGGATTTCGACAAGCACCGGTACTGCCGCGACGCGGCCGCTGCGCGCCGAGGCCGTTGCCGATTTTTACAACGGATTGCGCGAGGCTCTGGTGTCGCTGGGCATCGAGGTGGAGATCAATCTCAGACCTCAGGAGGTGGGGGCGGCGCCGACGTTCGACCAGGATTACGCGAACTGTTCGTATGACGCCAGGTACGCGCATCGGCTCTGGCTGATACTGGTTTCCAGTTCCCGCGTGATGGAGCGGTTTCGCGGGAAGTTTCTCGGCAAATGCAGCCCGGTTCACTTCTTCTGGGGTAGTTTCGATCTGGCTTGTTCGCGGTATTCGGGGCGACTGGCGCCACCGCGCAAAGGGGCGATCAGCGGTCCGGCATATTCGCACGAGGTGTGCAGCGCCGGATTTTGGCCCGGTGGCCGGGGCGTCGATGGTCCGGCGTTTTATTGCTATGCCGTGCCGACGCCGGCGGGTTTCGACAAGGCATCGATACGGCCCGCGCCGGCAGGTTGGAATCCGCAGCTTGGCGAGTTCATTTTGATGTATGAGGATGTGCGACGCGCGGAGTCTCCCGAGGATGCGCTGTACCAGTTTCTCGAGAGCATCTGGGACGCCGCCGCGCGCCTCGGCAAGTGGGATCGCGAGGCTCTCGAGGTTCGGTGAAGGAAGCAGCCCGGCTGCAGGCGTTTTTCGATTGTTTGGGGCTGGCGATTTTGTCCAGTCCGGAACCGGTTTCAGGCATTTTCCCGTTTGGCCTCCTCCTGTCGTTTCGTCGTCTTGGGAAACATCATGGGTACGTTCCGGTTCTCGATTGCACGGTGGCACCCGAGTCTCTGGAATCGCTTATCCGGGCGAGAAACGAAGACTATAAGCTGCTGAACGGAAATGATTTATAAATATTTTTCACTATTGTCAATGGCCGATGGCGTCGACACAAAGGCGGATGAAATCGACCGAATCAGAACGCCGTTTGGAGACTGCATTTTGCCGCTTGCCTTCGCGTCTTCCATGACATCGAGCTAATGCATTTCGAGGGGCCGGTCGTCGTGATGAATCGGCGGATTGGGCGTTTTCCGGTATTGATCCAGAAATGATTTGCCAAAACCGGATTTTCGCGGGCGCGTCGGCAAATTCCCTTCGGCGGCTCGCGCGTTATACGTCAACTTGACCAGCGCATAAGACAAACGCTGCCCGATTCAATCGCTGGTGAATCGCGGCCAACCGTCCCGAATCAGACTCGCCCGGCCGTGCGGCTCGGCGCTATTGTAATTGTTGAGATGCCTGATCGGCTCAGTCTCCACGCCCCCGTTCTGGTCAATACGATCGGCCATTGCGCGGGTGCGATTGCTTTCGGCATTCTTCTCTACCTTTTACTGCTCGACTGGCGCCGGGCGACCGGCGAGCGAAGTTTGCTGCCCGAGCATCGCCGCCGGCCTGGCTTTTCTCTGGAATATCGGTTCGCTGATCGGCATGGCGACGGCGCCCGCCGGGCGATCCTGTCGCGGATGTGATCGTCGCCGGAAGTTTTTCCGTGCTCAGCCTGCTGCCCGCGGTTCTGCTGCATATTTCGCTGCGGTCGACGCCCGCGATTCCTCTGGATGGCCGGCTATGCGGTCAGCGCAGTCGCAGTGATCGCTGCATATCGGCGATCTCATTACCGCCGCTCCACGATTTCACTATGCGGCGATTCTTCTGGTAACGATCGGTTTCGCCGTGCTGACCACGGCATCTGCGTCGTGCAGGAAGCGTTCACCGGGCCGCACGACGGCAGCGGCAAGCGTCTGGCGGGCGCGATGGTGCTGTTTCTGTTTGCGATCTCATTCGTGCATTTCGAATCCGCGCACGATATCAAAGCGTGGTCCGGCGAAGCGGCCCTGCACCATGCGGGAATTCCCCTCGCGCTGTTTGTTCTTTTGCAGGATTACCGATTTCTGCTGCTCGACGCTTTTATCCGATTCCTCGTGAACGGAACGTCTGGCCGCATTGGCCGTCTGGATCGCGATTCCAGGCCGAAGCGAGGTTCGGGCTTGTTCGCCCACGCCTCGCACGATCCTTTCTACGCCGGGCTTGATCTTCACCGCCGCGTGTCTGCTGCTCAGCCTTTTCGCATATCTTCGCATGCGCGGCGCAGCGATTTCTGACGCGCGTGGTTTTCCTGCGCGCCCATCCGGAACAGGCCGTCGTCGAAGCTTCGCGAGATCGCGGGCAAGCGCTCAATCGAGACCGGAATATCTCGCCGGCGGCGGCCGAAGGCGATTGCGGAGTTCCTGTCCGCCCGCCGGTTCGAAATGATCGCTGAGCGCCGAGAGTCGAGGCAGCGCCGACAAGGCCGTCGCGGTCGCTCGATCCCGGAACAGCGCTGGCGCCGAACTGGGTGCAGGCGCTGGCCCGCTGCGGTTTTCGCGCGGCGACGCTGCACCTGCTGGTGCTGGGTTCGCGAAGCCGGCGGGAGAAGATATCTGAGCGAAGATCTCGAAATGCTGGAACGCCTGGCCGCAATCGTGTCCGAGCAGGTGGAGCGCATGCGCAATTCGGAAATGCAGGCGCTGGTGTCCCAGGCCGAACTCCGCGCGCTGCAGGCCCAGATCAATCCGCATTTTTTCTTCAACGCGCTGAACACGCTCTATGGCGACGATCGCGCGGGAGAACTCCGCGGCCCGCCGTCTGGTCCTCAATCTGGCGGGTTTGTTCCGCTATTCGTTCGCCGTCAACTGCGGGCCTGAGCCCGCTGGCCGAAGAGACTCAGAATCGTGCGCGCTTATCTCGAGATCGAAGAGTTGCGTCTCGGCTCCAAACTGCGCACGGAGATCGATATCGACGACTCGCTGCTGCGACGTCGAGGTGCCGGTCTTGTCCATCCAGCCGCTGGTGGAGAATGCAGTCAAACATGGTGTCGCCGCCGTCAGGGCAGCGGATTTCGTGCGCCTGAGCATCGGGAAGCAGGGCGACTCGATCTGCGTGTCGCGATTTCCAATTCCGGCGCGTTCCGCGATTCCGGCGCGACGAGAGCGGCCACGGCATCGGGATGGCGAATGTGCGCCGGCGGCTGGCGCTGTGCTACGGCGACGAGAGCGATCTCGAGATATCGAGCACCGATG
Source organism: Terriglobia bacterium (assembly GCA_963764845.1). Classification (GTDB taxonomy): domain Bacteria; phylum Acidobacteriota; class Terriglobia; order Bryobacterales; family Bryobacteraceae; genus BOG-234. Next base: position 2,035,788 of record CAVXUE010000006.1, read on the forward strand.
ACGTGACGACCGTGCGCTTCCCGCTGCCCTGCGCCGAAGCCGGCCCTGGCCGCCGGTCCGTTGAACCTGATTTCCAGTCCGTTCCACCGATAGTTGAAGTCCGTTCACCGGCTTCGCTGCCGTTTGCGCCACGCTTGTGTTAGAACCACTGAAGCGGCAATCGGATCACCCATGGCCCTGAGAACGCTGATTGTCGACGACGAGCCGGTCGCCCGCCAGGTCCTGCGCGAAGAACTGGAACAATCGACGAAGTCGAGATCGCGGGCGAGGCGGCAGGATGGGATTCGGCGCTTGCGGCGATCCGCGAATCGTCGCCGGATCTTGTTTTTCTCGATCTGCAGATGCCGGGGCTGGGCGGTTTCGACGTCATCCGGAAGCTGCCTCCGGCGCGGACACATTCCGATGATCGTGATCGTGACCGCGTTCGATCAGTATGCGATTCAGGCGTTTGAAGCCGGCGCCATCGATTACCTGCTGAAGCCGATCGGGCAGGACCGGCTGGCGCAGGCGGTGGAGCGGGCGTGCAAAGCTCCGCGCGCGCCCCGCCGCGGTGGCCGAGCAACTGGCCAACATGCAGGAGATTGCCGAATCGTCGCCGGCGAAGACGGTGCGGAGGATTGTGGCCCGAAGCGGCGACGAGTATCTGCTGCTGAATGCGGAAGAGGTTTTCGCGTTTCGAGGCCGAGGGCGATCTGGTCTGGATCATCACCGCGAAGAAGCGCTTTCTTGCCGACGCAATCGCTGAAGGTGATTCAGGACAAGCTTCGGAAACGAGTTTCCGCCGCATTCACCGCAAAGCGCTGGTGAACATCGATCATGTGCGCAAGATGAGCAGTCTGAGCAGCCAGCGATGGCTCATCACGCTGAGCAACGCTCAGGAGTTTATTGTGAGCAAGCGCCAGGCCCGGAATATCCGGCAGCTGCTAAGCTGGTGAAGATCACGGATGGAACCGCTTGCCGATGTCCCGCTCCGCCGCCGGGGTTGACTTCCGCGCCGATCAGTGCGTAATTCGCCTCGCTCGTCTCCAGGACTTCCCGACGGTCCGGTTCAAGCGTGCCCGCGGCCCAAACCAGATCGCGGTACCGGAAAACGACCGGTTGGCTCGGGCCGGACCTCCACCATCTGGTTCGGAATGCGATGAGCCGCATGCAGAAACTGCCCGGCCTCGGGCAACAGAACGAACATGTCCACCGTCGCGCCGCCGCGCGAAGGCTGATAGCCGTCCATCATGTAGCCGATCATTCTGCACTCTTCCCGGGCCGTCATGCCCTCGCTCCAGATCGGGCCATCCGACCGGCACTGCTCCTTTATCGTCCATCTGTCCCGTGGATTTCAGTTCGGACAGATCGCTGCGCATATCACCGCCACGAAAGCGACAGCGAGGAGCATCGGAAATGCCAAGCGCAGATGATCGTCCAAAGCGTGACGTTTTCCTGTTTTCGCCTGACCGATTCATCTCGTTTGCGGATCACCCACGCGGCGATGAAGAGCGCATTTCTGCCGATGAGCGGCGAATGGTTGTCTGAAATGTTCCGCCTGATCGCGAGCGGCCGCAGGCTGCCGGACCGGCGGATCCTCTCACGGTGAATTCCAGTCCACCTGACGGAACAATCCGTCCGGTGGCATGAATGTCCTATGGATGAAGAGGGATTTAACAGATCCTCGAAGCACTATGCGAACATATTCTCCAGGCTTTGGGTTTTCGAGTTCTCGCGCTTGTGTTTTGCTCCTTTGCCGCTCTGCCTTTATGGGCACAGTCTGCCGGAACGATTCGCGGTTCGGTTCTCGATCCGTCGGGCGCCGTGATCAAAGGCGCAACCGTGGAAATTCAGAATCCGGTGTCCGGCTATAACCGGACCACCCAGACCGACAGTCAGGGAAACTTCGAATTCGACAACGTTCCCTACAACCCTTATCACGTCAGTGCCGTGGCGTCCGGATTCCAGAGCGCGGAGCAGGACGTGGACGTGCGTTCCGCGATCGCCGTGGAGGTGAAGATTCACCCTGAAGATCGGCGCATCGACCGAAAGCGTAACTGTGACCACCGGCGGCGACCTCGTCGAAACCGATCCCTCGACCCATACGGACGTGGATCGCGACCTCTTCGACAAGCTGCCTCTCGAAAGCAACTCTTCGGAGCTCAGTTCTCTGGTGACTCTGGCTACGCCAGGGGTTTCGGCCGATTCCAACGGCCTGTTCCACGGGCTCGGCGATCACGCTTCGAATTCCTTCTCCGTTGACGGCCAGCCGATTACGGACCAGCAAAGCAAGGTTTTCTCGAATCAGCTGCCGGTTGAGGCCGTCCAGTCGATGGAAGTCATCGAAGGCGCGCCGCCGGCGGATTTTGGCGGCAAGACCAGCCTGGTCATCGTAGCCACCACTCGCTCGGGGCTTGGAATTACCACGCCTCACGGCGATGTCACGGCCTCTTACGGCACCTTCGGCACTTCCAGCGAAGGCTTCGATCTTTCCTACGGGCAGCAGAAATGGGGAAACTTTATCTCCGCCAGTGGTCTGAACACGGGCCGCTTCCTCGACGGCCCGGAGTATCAGGTCTTCCACGATCATGGCAATGAGGAGAACGCGTTCGACCGGTTCGATTACAAACCCAGCAACGCGGATCAAATCAGTTTGAATTTCCAATTCACCCGCTCCTGGTTCCAGACGCCGAATTCCTACGACGCCCAGAACGCGACGGGCTGGAACGGCCTCGTGGTCGACAACGGCGGTCTCGGCCCCAATGGTTTACCGGTGGGCGCCGACGGATCAGCGTTCGAAGATCAGAACGTTTAATATTGCGCCGGTCTGGACTCGTATTCTCAATCCCAATAGCGTGTTCACGCTCGGCGGCTGGGTGCGGCAGGATCAGTACAACTATTATCCGAGCGATAATCCCTTCGCCGATCTTCAGCCCGATCTGCAGTCCACGACAGCGGGTCAGAATCGGCGGTTAACCAATGCCGGTGCCCGCACCAGCGTGTCTTATGTCAAAGGCGTCCACAACATAAAAATCGGCGCTCAATACGAGCACACGTTCCTCACGGAAAGAGACAGCTTCGGTGTCGTCGATCCGACGGTCAACGCCCCTTGTTTGAACGCCGACGGAAGTCCGGATACGGATCCCACCCTGACGAACCCGAACGCCTGCCCGGGCGGCGTGGCCAATCAGAATCCGAACTTCCTTCCGATTCTCGCCTGTTACGACCTGACCCGAACAGCGCCGCTGCCCGCTTCCGACGGCTGCCCGAACGCAACCAGCAGGAACTACGGATACTACGGCCATGCCGATATCAAGGAATTCGCTTTTTACGCCATGGATACGATCACACTCCACAACTGGACCTTCAACCTCGGCGTGCGCTTCGACAAATACAACGGCCTTGCCAGTGCCGCGCAGGGCGAACCGCGCCTGGGTGTCGCGTACAACATCAAGCCAACCAATACGGTCATCCGGGCATCCTATGCGCGAACGATGGAGAGCCCGTTCAACGAAAACCTGGTGATCGCGAGCCTCGGATGCCTCGATCCGGTGATTGTCGCGTTTCAGACGACCGTCCCCGGCGGCGCGTGCGTGTCGACAACGCCATTAAGCCCGGGTCACCGCAATGAGTTTCACGCCGGACTTTCTCAGGCGTTTGGCAAATATCTCGTGATCGACGGAGAATACATCTGGAAATACACCCACAAGGCTTTCGACTTCAGCGTGGTCGACAATACGCCGATCACCTATCCGATCGAGTGGGCTGAGTTCGAAAATTCCCGGATACGCAATTCGCGCCACGGTGCCGAACTTCCACGGACTGACGGCGTTTTTCGTGACGTCCAGCGTAGCGGCGCGCTTCTTCGGTCCCCAGATCGCCGGTGTCGGCGCGACGCCCGGCGCGATCAGCGTATTCCGCATCGACCACGACGAAGTTCACAATGCAACCGGGCACGTGCAATACCAGTTTCCATCGAAGAAAGCTCCGTGGTTCAGCTTCAACTGGCGTTACGACAGCGGCCTTGTGGCCGGACCAGTGCCGTGCGCGGGAGGCAACTGCAACAACGGACCAAACGGAACCGACAGCATCGTGGACGTTTCCGGCCTGACGCCCGATCAACAGTTCCAGGGCGGACTCTTCTGCGGGACGGTCCATGCGACGCCGACCACTCCGATCAGTCCGACCGGCCTCTGCCCGGCGAACCTGTACGGTTCCACGCTGGTCTCGATTCCCGCCCCGGGCACGGAGAACGACGATCACAACCCGCCCCGCATTGCGCCGCGCAATCTCTTCGATATTGGCGTGGGCCACGACAACATCTTCCAGGGCGACAAGTACAAGTGGAGCGCCCGTCTCACCGTGATCAACCTGACGAACAAAGAGGCGCTCTACAATTTCCTCTCGACCTTCAGCGGAACGCACTATGTATCGCCGCGGGCGATAACCGCGACGGTCGGCTTCCACTTTTAGTGCCTTCGCGGGATCGCGATCAGCAATCCCGCGCTGATGCCAAAGGATTGTTCGTGCCCTCGCCCAAAGTTGTAGTCGTAGGCCGGTTCGAGGTACCAACCGAACCTATGCCTGTGCCTGGGCCAGAACATAAAGTCCATCGCGACCTCGCCGGCGACTGAATTCGTCGTGATGCCGTATTTCCTCGTATGAATCCACTCCGGACCAACGCCGAACATAAACTCCACTTTTCTGGACAGGGTCCAGGGCTTCTTGAACAGAAGGTCGATATCCCATTCTGTCGAGTGACGGCTGAAAATCGGCGTAACACCCATTTCAAGTTCCAGCCAGTTCTCTATCGGCGTAACTTCCGCTGCGACAGTTGGGCTGAAGCTGAATCCGCCATCTGTGATACTCCAGCCGGGAACGGCCCCGATTTCGACGATAGCGGCAGGCTCCCCGCGATCGACTAGTCTGCCCGAAGGCACGTCCATCTGAGTCCGCTATCGAAACGAGGAAAAGCAGCCAAACGGCGCATCGCGTCATTATCATGAGTATCACCCGCTGACCTTCGCACGCGTCTCAGGCGATACACTCGGACGGTTTGTCGGCATCCGGTGAATTGCCCGCGGACACGCTCCCGAGATGCGGCATTCGAGGAAGTGGGCAAGTCGGGCTTCCTCCGCCCGATTCCGCGACAAATTGGCTGAGGCCGCCATGGCCGGTTTTTCGACGAATTGGCTCGGACACAAGATACCCGGCGGCCGCTGCGATGACTTGAAAAGCGGTGGGTGAAGCGCCGTTTGGGTCTCCCGCCGTGAGATCATCAAGACTGGTTGATTCAACTAGTCTAATTTATGCGCGAGATTCAAGCCTCTGAGGCGAAAACTCATCTACCCAGACTTCTTGATGAAGTGGAACGGGGCGAGACCCTGATCATTACGCGGCACGGACGCGCCATCGCGCGGATCGTCCCTGAAGTCGACCGACAGCAGGCGAAAATGGACGAGGCAATGGACGCCATTCGGAATCTCCGACGGCGCACCGGCCGGATCAGGGTAGACGAACTTCTCTCCGCGCGTGACGAAGGCCGCAGACCCTGATGGCGTTTGTGCTGGATGCCTCCGTGAGCGCCTGCTGGGCGTTCGCGGATGAAGGGCACCCGATTGCCGACGTGGCTTTCTCGAGTCTTCAGACGGAGGAGGCGGTGGTTCCGGCTTTATGGTGGTTTGAAGTGCGCAACATCCTGGTCGTGAACGAACGACGAGGGCGAATTCATGAGCAGGAGACCGACCTGTTTCTTCGCGCACTGGCTCTATTCCGGATTCGCATCGACCGTGAACCGGAACACGCCGGCGTACTGCGGACAGCGCGGGCGCGGGGCCTTTCCGTTTATGACGCAGCATATCTCGAGTTGGCGTATCGGGAGAGATTGCCGCTGGCTACGCTGGACCGCCGCCTGGGCGAGGCGGCACTGCTTATGGGTGTGCAGCTTTTTGAAAAGGGCGGGTAGGTTGGGTGTCGAAACAGCGATTTCCTCACTGTGAACACTGCCCGACCGATTCGCGGGTGAGTCCCAGGGGCGAGAGGGGTTGGTCAGCCCACGAGACGCGCGGTCAGGACGTGCCGCGGCCAGGACGGATCGGCGATGAAAGGCCGGCTTCAGAGTAGTAAATCGGGTCGCCGCTCCGAATCTGCCGAATCTGCGGGATAATAACCACATGGTGAAATCGGTGGAAGGCATCTACCGCAACGGGAAGGTGGAACTGGTCGAGCCGCTGCACGAGGCGGAGGGATCACGTGTTGTTGTGACGTGGGTTGGTTTGCCTGAATCGGTCGACCTCAGGGAAAGAGGGTTCGACGAATCGCAGGCAGCAGAACTGCGGCACCGATTATCCACTTTTGCGGAGGATTGGGACCGCCCTGAAATGACTGCCTACGATGCACTACCGCCGCGGTGACATCGTACTTGTACTATTCCCCGACTCGAACCTGCGAACGTCGAAACGGCGGCCGGCTCTGGTAGTTCAGGCAGAACGGTTGGGCTTGGGCCTGAACCAGACCATCGTTGCAATGATCAGCAGCAACCTGGCTCGCGCCGGTTATGCAAGCAGGGTGCTTGTAGCCGGCGCCAGCGCCCGACAGTCGGGGCTCTTGATGGATTCCATAATCATGGCCGACAACCTTGCCACAATTCACGATGCCGAGATCGACCGCGTTCTCGGGACAATTCAGGATTTGACGGAAGTCGACGCTGCGTTGCGAGAGACTCTCGCCTTGTAGCGGAATCGGCAGAGGCTTTGCGGATTGAAGCCAGCTTATCTCTACTGAGATGGCCGCATCCGGACTGAGATGGCCGCATCCGGACTGAGATGGCCGCAGCTGGACTGAGATGGCCACAGCCGGACTGAGATGGCCACAGCCGGACTGAGATGGCCACAGCCCGCCCCGCCATATCGGCAAACGGCAGGTCGGGAATCGCGGTAAGGCGCCATATGCTCCGGATATTCAGGTCCGGCGTGAAGCTGCAGGACGAACTGTCCGGCGCGATTACGCACAGGGGTCTATTTCCTGAAGCCCGCCTGCCAATTGAGAATCAACGTAAGCGGCGGCGACTCCGACCCTGTTACGGGCATACTCACGAGGAAAAGCTGACCATCGCGCGAGGATACATACACATTGAGGTTAATGGCAAACGGAGAAGGCACCGAAAAGAGCGGTTGCGGTGCTCCCGCTTCAACCGTCGCGCCGATCCGGACGGGCACGGCCATCAATTTCCTGTCCGGAGCGACATAATAGAGCTCTTTTCCATCGCGCCGCCACTCCGGTTCCGTACCACCCGCGGGCGATATCTGATACTTCACTCCCGGGGGAATGGCCTGCACGTAAATCTGGTCCTGCCCCGACTCGTTGGATTGATAGGCCATCCATTTCCCATCCGGCGAGAAGCGGGCACGGGTCTGGGCAAACGGCGGCCCAAGGTACCGGACCGGCTTTGCCTGAGCATCGACGGGCAAGAGCAAGACTTCCGTTCCGCCCTTCGGACTCAGTTGCGAGTAAACGATCCACTTCCCGTCCGGGGACCAGTCAAAGATCATCCCATTGACTCCCGCGTCCAGAACCAGCCTTTCCCGGCCATTGCTGTCGGACGGTTTCAGATAAAAATGAGACCCGCTATCCAGGCTCACGTATGCTATGCGTTTTCCGTCGGGAGACCATATCGGATTTCGCGCGGTTGCGGAGCGCAAGGTGAAGCGTGACATAACGCCGCTTGCGACATCCTCCAGCCAGATGTCGCCGCCAGTGGTTTGGTCGGTCACCGTGAGCGCGAGTTTCTTTCCGTCGGGTGAGAGCGCGTGGCCGGCGTATAACCCGGGTTTCCCGACTGTTCCGACACGCTTGCCGGTGCGATCGAGCCAGGCAAGCTCGGAATTGGCGCCCGCGCCGGAGCCGTATACCAGAGACCCGTTCTGCGCGACGGAGAACGCGCCGGAACCGGTGTTTCCACCTTCCGGTACATGCTCGGCCACGGGGAACAAATCGCCGGCCGTTTTCAGGGCACGAGCGTCGAACGGTTGCGCCATGAGCGTGTCCTCCCGGCGAAACAGAAGATGACCACTCTCGCCCGGGGCTGACGCTGGCGCATATTCCGCTCGGGAGATGTCCGGCAGAAGGCGCGATTGAGCGGTTTCGTTCAGCGACGCGACGAAAATCCCCTCCTTTTCCCGGTTACTTCTGCACCCGGCGGTGGTGTAGAGGAAATGAACGCCATCGGGAAGAAAGGAAGGAAACCGGTGACAAATCTCTCCTCCGTCGGCCTTGTCGCCTCGGGTGACCGGAGAGGGTACGCCACCGGCAGCCGCGACGCGCAGAATCGGCCCATTCGGGCCGTTGGCAAAAAGGATGACGCCATCGCGATTCCACGTTCCGCCGCGGCCATCGGCGTCGCAAAGCGTCTGCGGTGGACCTCCGGCGGCAGCGATGCGGCGGAGTTTGTTCTGCGCAAAGAAAGCGAGCGATTCGCCGCCGGGCGACCAGAACGGGTAAGTGGCTCCTTCGGTGCCCGCGAGCGGACGGGCATCGAGCGCATCCATGCTGCGCACCCAAACCTGGCTGGGTCCGCCGTTACTGGCAACGAAGGCCAGCATGCGTCCGTCGGGTGAAAGCGCGGGATCGAGCGGCCTTCCCGGGGTTGAAATCAGGAAGCGCGAGGTTGGGGCAAGAGGCGGTTTCCCGCGGAAGTGGACGAATCCCAGACCCGCCGCGACAACCGCCAGAAGCCCCGAGGCGATCCAGGCAAGACGAGACGCGGCTGAAGCCGCATTTACCCCCCGGCCCGCGGCCGCAGGGAGATCTGACAGCAGCAGTTCCCAGTCGCCGATACCGCGCAGCCGTTTCCTCGGGTCTTTCTCCAGACACTTCCGCAGCAGGCGCTCGACACGCACGGGGGCTTTGCTCCAGTCAGGCTCTTCCTTGATCACCGCTGCCAGCGATTCGGATAGCGTCTCGCCCCGGAACAGGCGCTCGCCCGTGAGCATCTCGTAGAGCACGACGCCGAACGCGAAAATGTCGGCCCGCTTGTCAACGGGTTTGCCTTTGGCCTGTTCCGGCGACATGTAGCCGGCGGTGCCGAGGATCATCCCGATCTGCGTGCCCGCCGTCATGGTGGGCGAATCGGCACTCAACTCGGCTTGTTGCGCCGACTTCGCCAGCCCGAAATCGAGTACCTTGACCGAACCATCGGGCCGCAGCTTGATATTCGCCGGCTTCAGATCGCGATGCACGATCCCTTTCTCGTGCGCGGCATCGAGGGCATCGGCGATCTGCCGCGCGACGTTCAACGCTTCCTCCAGCGGAACAGGGCCTTCTTCGATGCGGTCCGCCAGGGTCAGTCCTTCGACCAGTTCCATGACGAGGTAATCCGGCCCGACATCGAACAGCGTGCAGATATTGGGATGGTTCAGCGCCGCAATGGCGCGAGCCTCGCGTTCAAAGCGATCGGTGAACCGGTGTGCCGAGACCTTGATCGCAACGTCTCGTCCCAGCCGGGGATCGCGGGCCTTCCAGACCTCACCCATCCCGCCTTTGCCGATGGAAGCCACGATTTCGAAGGGGCCGAGGCGGTCCCCGGGGGACAGGGGCATTTGAGTGATTCAGCCAAGTTTACCCCATGAGATCCGGATCACTTTTGCAGGTGCAACTATGATTTAATCCCGTAAGACGCCATATGTTCCGGATATTCAGGACAGGCCTTGCGATCCTGCTCATTTTCTGGTTGTTCCGACAGGCCGGGAGGCCGAAAGGTCCGCTTGGAAGGAGCATGGTTCGGGGGTGGAACCGGAGTCACGCGAAACTGAGCGACTGGGGGTTACAGCAGGTGATTCTGCCCGCGAACGCGGTGATACTGGACGTCGGCTGCGGGGGCGGACGAACGGTGAGCCGGCTCTCGGATCTGGCCCCGGCGGGGAGAGTGGTCGGGCTGGACGTGTCGGCCGCCAGCGCTGCCGTCTCACGGGACACCAATGCCGGTGGTATCGAATCCGGGCGAGTCCAGATCCTGCAGGGTTCGGTAGCCGCATTGCCGTTTCCGAGCGGCGTGTTCGAGATTGTGACGGCCGTGGAGACGCACTATTATTGGCCCGACCTCGCAGCGAACGTGAAGGAGATCCTGAGAGTCCTCAAACCGGGCGGAACGTTCCTCTTGATCGCTGAGGCGTACCGGGGCGGACCATTCCGTCTGATTTATGGGATCATCATGCCATTGATCGGGGCCGCGTTTCTGAGCGACGCAGAACACCGGGACCTGTTGATCCAGGCGGGATTTACCGAAGTGGTCACGAAACACATACCGGGCAAGAACTGGATCTGCGCTACGGGCCGCAAACCTTAGATAGGTGGTTGCTTGCGAAAAGGGTTTACGAGAAGACCACAAGCGGACGAGCCCGCGCTGCGAGGCAAGAACTACATCACGCCGAGCGGCCTCGAGCGCCTCAAAGATGAGCACGTGTTTCTGCTCACCAGGGAACGCCCGGCCGTGACGAAGGTTGTGACGTGGGCTGCGAGCAATGGCGATCGCAGCGAAAACGCAGATTATCAGTACGGCAAGCGGCGGCTACGCCAGATCGATGGGCGGATTCGTTTTCTCACCAAGCGAATCGAAGCCGCAGAAGTGGTGGACCCGGAAACTCCGAGAGCGGGGCAGGCGGCGACGAGGGCATTCTTCGGCGCGACCGTGCGCTATGCCAATGCCGCCGGGGCGGAGCGAGTGGTGAGCATCGTGGGAACCGACGAGGTGGATCTCAGCCGCAACCACATCAGTTGGGTGTCACCTTTGGGACGCGCGTTGATGAAGTCGGCGGCGGGAGACTGCGTCGTTCTCCAGGCGCCGGGCGGTACAGCAAACCTGACCGTGCTGGAAGTGCGTTACGAGCGCATTTCCGTGGAACCGTTCCATGAACCACCTGGAGCCGAGGCCTCGCCACAGGGACTCCCTCGCCGACGCCAATCCACCTGACGAAGGTCGGCGAAGCGGCGCCGGTCAATTTTTCGGGAGCGCGAACACCATGTAGGCGCTGGGAGGCGGGGCTGCCTCCGGGCCGCGCCCCCGGCCACCCAGGTTCGTGCCGTCGCCCGCAGCCACGCAAAACGCAATGTACTCGCGACCCCCGATTTCGTATACTGCCGGAACGCCGTCCGAGCCGGTCGGGGTCTCATACTCCCAGAGCACTTTGCCAGTGTCCTCATCGTAGGCGCGGATTTTGTGGTCGGAAGCCGTGGCGGCGAAGATCAAACCGCCCGCTGTAACCACAGGTCCGCCGCGCGGGTCCCGAGCGCCGGTATCGCTGTGTCCTTCTTTTTCCAGCGCGGTGACTCCTCCGTTGGGAACCTGCCATCGGATCGTGCCCGAGTTCAGATCGTATGCGGTGAGCGTTGACCACGGAGGGCCCATTGCCGAATACCCGCCGCTCTGACTCATGAAATTGACCGGCGAGGTGTAGTGGGTGAAGCTGGTGTCGTCCGCCACGGGGGTAGGCACCGGCGGGGCGCCACCGCGGCCGCCTCTGCCCCCGCGACCCTGTCCCGGCATCTGCAGCTTGTCGAGCGTCGGATGTTCCTTCGTGATGACGTACAGGAACCCTTTGGGCGGATCGACCGCGACCATACCCCAGTTGGCGCCGCCGTTGTGACCGGGCGATGAAATCGAGCCCTTCAGACTTGGTGGTGTGAACAGCCCTTCGTTGCGCGAGTTGGCGAGCGTCTCACGAATGGCCGCCTGCTCGGCTTCGGTTGCGAACGGATTGATGTCTTTTTCGGTGAAAGACTGGCGCGCGAAGGCTGGTGGCTTCGTGGGAAAAGGCTGAGTGGGCGAACTCCACTCGCCGGGAACGTCGGACCGCGGTACCGACCGCTCCTCAATGGGCCACAATGGCTCGCCGGTTACACGATTGAACACGAACAGAAAACCGAACTTTGTGGCCTGCGCCACCACGTCGACGTTCTGTCCGTTGTGCTTTACGGTGAGCAGCTTCGGCGCGACGGGCAGATCGTAATCCCACAGATCGTGGTGAACCAGTTGGTAATGCCAAAGGCGTTTCCCCGTGCGTACGTCGAGCGCGAGGAGCGAATTGGCGAACAGGTCGTTGCCTTTCCGGTTGGCACCGTAAAAATCGTAGCGTGCGGTCCCCAGCGGAATATAGGCGATGCCCCGCTTCTTATCGATTGTCATCTCGTTCCAGTTGTGAACGCCGCCAACCGTCTTCCATGCGTCCGGAGGCCAGGTGTCGTAGCCGAATTCGCCGGGGTGCGGAACAACGTGGAACGTCCACAGAGGCTTGCCCGTGCGAACGTCCCATGCGTGAATGTCCGCCGGGTTTGAATCGTAGCTGGCGCCGCCGGCGGGCAAGGGCGTAATGATGATGTTGTCGAAAATGCGGCCTGGGTTGTTGGTCTGCAGCGCTCGCGGGGGATCGCGGTCGAGTCCGTTGGCGATATTGACGCGGCCGTTGTCGCCGAAGCTTTCGATCGTTTGTCCGTTGCGAGCGTCGATTGCGGTCAAATTCCCGGCATTGATGAAGAACAGGCGCCGGTCGGAACGGTCCTTGCCTTCCCAATAGTTCATGCCTCGTGTGCCGACAGCCCCTGTGTTGGGATGAACCCACAGTTCTTTGCCGGTGGCTGCATCCAGGGCGGCGATGGCGTTGTTCTGCTTCAGAACATAGATGACACCATCGACCACGACCGGATCGAAGACGAATGTGCCCGGACCGGTCGGATAGGTCCACGCGACCTCAAGTTTTGCAACGTTGGATTTATTGATTTGCCTGAGCGCCGAGTACTGCGAAGAATCCGGGCCGGCGAGATACTGGCTCCATGTGGTGAAGGGGCGCGCATCGCCTGTCTTCATGGCCCATGCGGAGATTCCACTCGCGATCAGAAACACACGGACGGAGTTGCGTCTCATGAACAACCTCCATCGGTCGAGTGTACACCGTTAGCGGAGCATCCGGCTTTTCGCGTGCACTAATTCGCAGTCGGGGTCTTCAGCGCGTCGTCGATGACCAATACGTCGAGCGGGGCTTTGCGCGGTTCGAGCTTGAGCCCGACCTGCTGCAGCGCGTCGCTGAGCGCAGAGGGGGTAGTGGAGTCCAGGAATTTCTGAGCCTCCGGCGGCAGGGTGAATCCGCGCACGACAGCGGCGCGAAGATTCATGGCCTGGTAATCCTCGGGCGTGACATTGATCGTGAAACTGTATGAACCAGTGAGGCCGGTCATGTCGAGGATCTGGCGGTCGGAGTATCGTTCGAGGGTCCGGCAAACCACCCACAGCGGCAGCTTCCTGACTTCAATCCGGTTGTCGGCGATCGTGAGGGAGGCGCCACGTGCATAGCTTATGCTTGCGCCGTTGCCGACGCCGGCGATAGGCTTTTTGCCGGATCCGCATCCGGATCGGGCGGCAACTCTTTCATCTTTAACTTAACCCGCCTTTGGCAATCACGAGCGCGAAAATGGGAAGCTCCTTCTTGTCTTTGTGCGGTTTCACATGGAACCTGTCGGCGAGAAGAGCCTGCAGCATTTCCGGAACCTGCGCGCGGCTGCCGCCTTCGGGGAGTGTCGCCGGAGATCAGAATTGCCGCCCAACCGCAACCTGAATCGGGTATATGATTACGTACCAAAGCACATGACAGCGCTCCGGTTCGCCGTTTTGCTGATCGCCGGCGCAGTTCCTGCGCTGGAGCAGCAGCCTGCGGCGTCACCCGCCCCGATGCCGGAGATTCTCAGGAACTACCGGCCGGTGACGGCCGAGCGGCTGAAGAATCCCGAAGCCGGGAACTGGCTGTCGATCCGCCGCACGTATGACGGGTGGGGCTATAGTCCACTCGATCAGATCACACGGGCCAACGTCAGGCAACTGAAGCCGCTGTGGGTATTTTCGACCGGCGAGTCTCAGGTACACGAGGCGGCGCCGATCGTGAACGGCGGCGTCATGTTCGTGTCGACTCCGAACGACAAGGTGATCGCGATCGATGTGCGGAGCGGTAACCTTCTCTGGAGGTACAAAAGGACAAGGCCCGCAGGGGCGTTCGTGGCTCAGAATACCAGCCGGGGCGTTGCGCTTTACGGAGATAAGGTCTACTTCGCGGCAAGCACAGCCATCCTCGTCGCCCTGGATGCGAAAACCGGGAGGGAGATGTGGACCTCTCCGGTGGCGGAAAACAAGTCCGGCTATTACATGACGCTTGCGCCTCTGATAGCGGGTGGCAAAGTGATGGTCGGGGCTTCGGGAGGCGAGTTCGGAATCCGTGGCTTTGTGGCGGCGTTCGATCCCGATTCCGGCAAGGAGGAATGGCGGACCTTTACCGTTCCCGCGCCCGGAGAACCAGGGAGCGAAACCTGGCCCAGGGGTGAACAGTGGAAGACAGGCGGCGGTCCGGTGTGGGTGACGGGGAATTACGATCCGGCGACGAATCTGGCGTATTGGGGCACGGGTAACGGAGGTCCCTGGATGGGTGACGCGCGTCCGGGCGACGACCTCTATACGGCATCGACGATCGCGCTCGATGTAAGAACGGGCGCCATCAAAGGCTACTTCCAGTACAACCCGAACGATTCCTGGGATTGGGACGAAGTCTCGCCGCCGATTCTGGTGGATTACCGGCGCAACGGGCGCACCATAAAGGGACTGATCGATGTGGCGCGCGATGGATATCTCTGGTTCCTCGATCGTGGCCATAGCAATCGCAGCAGCACCACGGCGGGCGGACAGTTTCGGTTCATTGAGGGCAAGCCGTACGTATACCAGAATGTGTTCAGCGGGCTGGATCCCCGGACAGGGAAGGCAATCGTCGATCCGGCGCACAAGCCCGGCACGGGGAAGGAGACGTATTTCTGTCCCAACGCGCAGGGCGGCAAGAACTGGCCGCCGATCGCTTTCAGTCCGAAGACGCGAATGATTTATGTGCCGGCCAATACCAATCTATGCGGATCGATCACGGGCACTGCGGCGGTGTATGAAGCCGGCAAGGACTTTATCGGAATCAAGATCGAAGACGCCACTCCGGCAGCTGTCCCCGGCGGGGATCACTTCAGCGAAGTACAGGCGTGGAATGTGGATACAGGCCAGCGCGCGTGGACTCACAACTATACAGGAAGCCCGAATTGGGGATCGATGCTGGCTACGGCCGGCGGGCTGGTGTTTACCGGCGGCACCAACGACCGCAAAATCCATGCTTTCGACGCCGCCAACGGTGACCTGTTGTGGGAGTATCCGACGAACTCGGGGATTGTCGCTCCGCCTACTTCGTTCCTGATCGACGGTAAGCAGTACATCGCGGTACTTGCGGGCTGGGGTGGGGACCCCGCGGGCGCGGAGGGAGTGCTGAACCGGCTTTTCCCCGGAGAGTATCCGGAGGTGCCGGGGGGTGGCGCGGTGTGGGTCTTCGCCGTTCCGTAGGTTCACCGGTAGCCGCGCAGGAATTGAAGAAGCAAAGTACTCACCAGTTCCGGCTGCTCCTGCTGCACCCAGTGTCCGGCGCCATCGAGAAGATGGAATCCGACCATGTGAGTGCAAGCGTTGTTCTGCATCTTTTCGACGGCACCGGGCGTCTGGTAGACACCCCAATCGCGCTTTCCCGCGACGAACTGAGCGGGCACGTCTATGGTGCGTCCCGCGAAGGTGAGCATCTCGGCGAGACTTCGGGGATCGGAGCCCCGCCGCACGCGATAGCCCTGCAGCGCGCCGGTGAAACCGGTTCTGCCGTATTCGGTGGCATACACATCGACCTCGGCTTCGGTCAGCCATTTGCAATTCGCGATGTAATCCGCCGGCGGCATGAACGGCGCAACGGTCGCCGCCATACCCTTGTCCTTCTCCATCACGTAATAGGTCGGAATCTGCGCCATCTCCCCGGCGGTACGCGCCTTCAGGGGGTGGGGATTGTTCCCCGGATAGTCGGCGCTCTTGTAGAAGTAGTAGGCGCGGAAGAAGGCGTGCAGCCCCTGCGGGGCGTGCAGCATGTCGTCGTTGGAGCCGCGGGTACGCTGATAGTTCTGGTAGTATTTTCGCGGCGGATGAAGCTTCGCAAGCTCGGCATCAAGCTCGTCGTCCGTGACTGCCGGGCGCGGAAGGCGTGCGCCGTTGGCCGTGTCGAATGGCAGCGAGGGCGGGCCTTCAAACGGCGAGCTCATGATGGTGATGGAACGGAAAATATCCGGCCGGATGAGCGCACACCAGGAGGCGACGGGCGCGCCGGCGTCGTGTCCAACCACCATCGCCACGGAGCGGTGGCCGAGCGCGTAGACGAGCCCGACGGCGTCTCTGGTCATATTGAGAATACGGAATGGATCCGGATCGGCGTCGTACGAATCGTCCCAGCCGATGGTGCGGCCGTAGCCGCGCTGATCGGGGGCGATCACGTGATAACCGGCGGCGGCCAGAGACGGCATCACTTTGCGCCAGCTATAAGCGAGTTCCGGGAAACCATGCAGGAGCAGGACTGCGGGCCGGCCGGCCGTTTCGTAGCCGGCCTCCAGAATATGGACGGTGAGGCCGTTTCCATTTGCGATTTGGCGCGAGCGAATGCCGGCGGCGCGGATGGTGCCTTTACCGTAAGGCGGAAGCGTCGAAAAATCTGTGTTTACGATAGCGGCACGGGCGGCCGTGCCTGGGGCGATCGCCAATCCACCGAGCCCCGCGGCTGTGGCGCAGAAAAAACGTCGCGAGATGCTGGTGATCGTCCCGCCAGGTTCCTGTTCGGCCATTGCACAATCTCCCAGTCAACGAATGTGCCGTCATAATCGCCGAGAGCGCGGGCTGTGTCAAGGGCGGGATGAGAAAGGGCGGGGAGGTCGAACTGGAACGGGAGCCCTGCAAAACGGGGTGGTTGATATGATGAACGGTTTCATGGAGGTGTTTCATCGCGCTCATTATCGGTGTTCCGCGCGAGACGTTCGGGGGCGAGCGCCGCGTCGCGCTGACGCCGCGAGCGTGCGAAGCGCTGATCAAGCTGAAGCTGGAAGTGATCGTCGAAGTCGTCGGCGGGGCTTCCGGCGGGATTTCCCGACGAGGATTACGCGCGCCGGGGAGTGAGGCTTGTTTCGCGGGATGAAGTGTTCCGGGACGCCGGGATTATCGTGCAGGCGCGCGCGCCGGGCGCGAATCCGGAAGCCGGACGCAACGACCTGCAAGCGTTCCGCTCCGGGCAGATTCTGATCGGGTTCGGCGAACCGCTGACCGCGCGTCCGCGAATGCGCGGATCTGGCCGAGCGCGGCGTTTCCTTCTTCGCCATGGAACTCGTGCCGCGCATCACGCGTGCGCAGGCGATGGACGCGCTGTCCTCCATGGCGAGCATTGCGGGCTACGAAGCGGTGCTGATCGGCGGCGTCGACGTTGCCGAAATTGTTCCCGATGATGATGACGGCGGCGGGCACGATTACGCCAGCGAAGGTGCTGGTGCTGGGCGCGGGCGTCGCCGGACTGCAGGCGATCGCGACGGCGCGGCGGCTGGGCGCGGTGGTATCGGCGTACGACGTGCGGTCGGCGGTGAAGGAACAGATCGAGAGCCTGGGAGCGAAGTTCGTCGTGCTCGATATCGAATCCGCCGAAGGGCAGGGCGGATACGCGAAGGCGATGGACGAGGCTTATTACAAGACGGCAGCGCGAGCTGCTCGCCGGCGGTGCTGAAAGAGCAGGACGTGGTGATCACGACTGCCGCGGTGCCGGGCAGGAAGGCGCCGATCCTGATTACCACGGAGATGGCGGAAGCGATGGCGCCGGGTTCGGTGATCGTCGATATCGCGGCCGAGCGGGGCGGGAATTGCGATCTCACGCGGGCGGGCGAGACGGTGGTGCATCGCGGGGTCAGCATCGTGGGCCCGGTGAATCTGGCATCGCGCGCGCCGTATCACGCGAGCCAGATGTATGCGACGAATGTGGTAAACCTTCTGAAGCTGATGCTGAATAAGGAAGGCGCGCTGAAGATCGATCTGAACGACGAAGTGATTCGCGAAACGCTGGTGACGCATGAGGGCAAAGTGGTGAATCCGAGAGTGAGTCAATTACTGGAGCAGGGAGTGGTGAGCGCGTGAATTACGAATTCGGGTTTTATGTTTTCATGCTCGCGGCGTTCCTCGGCTTTGAGCTGATCCGCAAGGTTTCTCCGTTGTTGCACACGCCGCTGATGTCGCTGACGAATGCGATCGCGTCGATTTCGGTGGTGGGCGCGATTCTGATCGCCGGCGAGAAGGACGCTTCGACGCTGTCGCGCGTTCTGGGCTTTATCGCGGTGGTTTCCGCGACGACCAATCTGGTCAGCGGATATCTCATCACCGACCGCATGCTCAAGATGTTCAAGAAGCGGGAGCCGGCGAAGAAATGAACCTGGGCGTCTGCCAGGCTCTTTACATCGTTTCCGCGGGCTGTTTTATTCTCGCGTCTGAAATGGATGTCGTCGCCGGCGACTGCGCGGCGCGGCGTGGTTTCGGGCGAAGTGGGAATGCTGCTGGCGGTGGTCGCGACGCTGCTGCGGCACGAGGTGGTCGATTACACGTGGATCGCGGCGGGGCTGATTATCGGCTCCGCGATCGGCGTTCCGCTGGCGATGCTGATGCCGATGACGCATGTGCCGCAGCGGACGGCGATTTCGCAGGCCTGCGGCGCGCTGGCTTCGGCGCTGATCGGCACGGCGGAATATTATCGGCTGAAACCGCACGGGTTCACGATGGGCGCGCTGGCGCTCGAAATGCTGCTGGGCTTTCTGACCACCACGGCGAGCCTGATGGCGTTCGGCAAGCTGCATGAGGTGCTTGCCTTCGCGGCCGATTACGTTCAAGGGACAGAACATCTTCAATCTGGGGATTCTGGGAGTGGCGGCGGTGCTGGGCGGCGTGCTGGTGGTGCATCCCGAAGATAGTTTTCTGTTTCCGATTTTCGTGCTGCTGGCGCTGACTGTTCGGCGTGCTGATGATCATTCCGATCGGCGGCGCCGATATGCCGACGGTGATCGCGCTGCTGAATTCCTACGCGGGGTTGTCGGCGTGCGCGATGGGTTTTGCGCTGGATAACAAGCTGCTGATTATCGCGGGCGCGCTCGACGGGTCGTCGGGATTTATTCTGTCGATCATTATGTGCCGGGCGATGAACCGGTCATTCACGAATGTGCTGTTCGGCGGATTCGGGCAGTTGCAGACGAGCGCGGCCGGGAAGGAAGCGCGGCCGGTGCGATCGGCGACTCCGGAGGAAGCGGCGGGGATTCTGAGCGATGCGCGGACCGTGGTGGTTATTCCCGGGTACGGGATGGCCGTGGCGCAGGCGCAGCATAAGATCCGTGAGTTGCACGATCTGCTGACGAAGCGCGGGGTCGAGGTGCGGTTCGCGATTCATCCGGTGGCGGGGCGTATGCCGGGGCATATGAACGTTCTGCTCGCCGAGGCGGATGTGCCGTACGACAAGCTGATCGAGATGGAAGACATCAACGGCGATATGGCGATGACGGATGTGGCGCTGATTGTGGGGGCGAACGATATTGTGAATCCGGCGGCGCAGAACGATCCGGGGAGTCCGATTGCGGGAATGCCGATTCTGGACGCGTACAAAGCGCGGACGGTGATGATTATCAAGCGCGGGATGAGTCGGCGGGGTTTGCGGGGATCGATAACGAGCTTTATTACATGGATAAGACGCTCATGTTGTTTGGCGATGCCAAAGGATTTGTGGCTAGTCTGGTGAAAGAGATCAGCGCGAATCACGATTGAAGCCAATTTAGCCACAGATAAACGCGGATGGGCACGGATAAGACAAAAGCAACGGTGTCCGTCCCATGACGCTGACTCCTGGCACGCATCTCGGACCCTACGAGATCGTCTCTCTGCTTGATCGGGGCGAACCACGATTGATGTGGGTGCGCGCTGGAACGCGCGATAATTAAAGCTGTCCATGGATTTGAACGACTACAAAGTGATCCTGTACCGCAATCAGCCGGAGGGTTGGGTAGCGGAGGTGCCTGCAATCGAGGGATGCTACGCTTTGATGCCGACCAGACAAGAGGCATTGGCCGAACTGGAACAAGTGTTCGGCATGATTGCGGCCGAGTATTGCGATAAGGGTCTCACGATGCCCATCGATACCACCGAAATCGTGAATGCCCAGTGCTCGCGCGGAGGAATTCCGTCGCGCCGCGGCGCGCCTCGGATTCGAGCGACGGAGGCAAACGGGGAGCCACGAACGCTGGACCCATGCCGACGGCCGGGCAGTGACGATCCCGATTCATGGCGCGGGGGAAATCGGGCCGCCGCTCTGCAATAAGATCCTCAGGCAGTTGAAGATTACTCGCACGGATTTTCAGAGACTCAGCAAGTAGATTGACGGTGCTCCAATGACACTGACTCCCGGGACCTACCTCGGACCTTACGGGATCGTCTCTCTGCTTGGCCAGGGCGGCATGGGCGAGGTCTATCGAGCGCGCGATCCGCGACTGGGGCGCGACGTCGCCATCAAGGTTTCGCACGAGCAATTCAATGAGCGTTTCGAACGCGAAGCGCGCGTGGTTGCGTCGCTGAATCACGCGAATATCTGCCATCTCTACGACGTCGGTCCGAATTACCTCGTAATGGAGCTGGTGGAAGGCGAAACGCTCAGAGGACCTTTGCCTTTGGACGAGGCGCTCAAAATCGCCCGGCAGATCGCCGACGCCCTTGAGGCCGCGCAGGAAAGAGGCGTCATCCATCGCGATCTGAAACCGGCGAATATCAAGGTCACGCCGGATGGGGTGGTGAAGGTTCTCGATTTCGGACGCGCCCGTGTCGGCGCGGTGGATTCCATCGATCCGGCTAATTCCCCCACCACGATCGGCTCGCCCACGCGCATAGGGATGATCCTCGGCACCGCGTCCTATAGGCTCCGGAACAGGCGCGCGGGAAGGTTGTAGATAAACGCGCCGATATCTGGGCGTTCGGCGCGGTGCTCTACGAGATTCTTGCGGGGAAACAAGTCTTCAGCGGTGAGACTGTCACCGACGTTCTGGCGGGCGTGCTTACTCGAGAGCCGGATTTGAGTTTTAGCGCCGGTGAGCGTGCGGCGGCTGATTGCGCGATGTCTTGAGAAAGACCCGAAGAAGCGGTTGCGCGATATCGGGGATTATTGGCAGCTGATTGAGAAGAGAAGAGCGGGACTGAAGTCCCGCAGCAGGCTAGAGCCCGCGCCATAGGGTTGGTTGTTGCGTTGGCGGCGGCTGTGGCCCTGGCGGCTTTGGCTTTCATTCACTTTCGTGAGACGCCTGCGATGGTCTGGACCGGCGATCTGCTGGGAGGCACTGGAGAGCCGGCGCGCGATTGCGATCGTGAACGTGGCTAACGGGCGGATTGCCCGGAGGATCCCATTTGACGGAGGGCCAATCGCGGCTCTGGCGGCATCGCCCGATGGCAAGACTCTGTATGCGGCGGCGAGCGGCACGGTGTGGTCGGTGGCGGCTTCCGGCGAGGCGTCGCAGAACTCGCCGAAGAAGATTCGCGCCGGCGACGCGGTCGCAGCCGATCCCAACGGGCAATTCCTGCTGGTGGAATCGGTGGAGAGTCCGAACATCCGTTTGCTGCGCGTGCCTTTGAACGGCGGGCCGGAACAGGAAATTCCCGGCATGGGAGCTTTCTCCCCGGCAAATATCATCATCGGCGGAGCGGTCGATAGGCAGGGCCGGATTCTTACGCCTCTCGGGGCGCTGACCTTTTTCTGGCCTCCGGGCATGGTGGATTCCCGGACGGGACGGTGGAGCCGGATTCCGGTCGATGCCGCGCTCGACTATCATCAGATGGCCTGGACGCCGGATGGGAAGATATTGGCTCTCGCACTCGATGAGCAGGCGACGCTGTGGAAGTTCCACGCGGCGCCGGACCGGTGATTATCGTTTGGATTCGGACGTGCAGATTCAATTGGCATGACAAACAGCACGAGGCAGCAGATCGAGGGCGATCTTCACGACGCGAAAGGTACCGCTAAAGCGGCTGAGGGAAAACTGGCCCACGATCCCGATCTTGAGGGAGAAGGCAGCGGCAAGTGAATCCTGGACCCGATCGCATGGCAGGCCCAGACCCTGAATTACCTCCTCCCGATCCCGATCCGGACCCGCCATCTCCTTCTGTCCCGTGGCCGAGCCCGGATGCGCCCGGACCCGACGTGATGCCACAGAACGATCCACCGTTCCAATATTGACCTGAATCAGCCGGAGATCCGTGAGTTGCACGATCTGCTGACGAAGCGCGGGGTCGAGGTGCGGTTCGCGATTCATCCGATGGCGGGGCGTATGCCGGGCTTATATGAACGTTCTGCTCGCCGAGGCGGATGTGCGGCCGTACGACAAGATGATCGAGATGGAAGATATCAACAGCGGCATGGGTATGACCGACGTGGCGCTGATCGTGGGGACGAACGATATTGTGAATCCGGCGCAGAACGATCCGGGGAGCCGATCGCGGGGATGCGAAGGGTTTTGTGGCCAGTCCGGTGAAAGAGATCAGCGCCAACCACGATTGAACCGATCTCCCGCTTCCAAGCGCTACGCCACGCCCGGCGTGAAATCCGGTTCACGCCTATAATGGCGGGATCGCTACCGAGTGCTGTTTGAGTGGTTTCCCTGCCGCTATTTTGCGACAGGGAAGCCGGAATCAGCGAAGAGACCTCAGCGGGTCAGGCGCGTTTCGGGAAGCTCCTGCTCGTGACGCTCCCCCTTCTTTATCCCCTGCTGCCGGGTCTTCTGTTGATTCTTCTTCTCGTTTTGTTTGTTTGTGGTGTTCATACGTGGAACACTCCTTTCGCCCCATTAGATACCACAGACGAGGAACGCGTTGCAAAAAATGAGGAGCGGGCCGGTGCGGAGGGATACGCGAAATAAAGCCGTGGGTTTTTGACGGCCCGTGCCGTTTAATAAGTGTGCAACGAGGCAGTGAGGAAGTCCTTCAGGGATTCGGGGCGGTGCTCAGAGCGCAGGATTCATCCGACTCATCGGACACATGGATCGACCGCGGCTTCGAAGAGCTTTTTGTGGAACATTATCCACGGCTGGTCAGGACGCTGCTGCGGCTGATCGGCGATCACGGCCAGGCCGAGGAGTTGGCGTCGGAAACGTTCTGCAAACTGTACCGGCAATGGCCGTCGGACAATTCGGCGGGATGGCTTTATAAGACCGCTATGAATCTGGGGCTGGACGCTCTGCGCGCGAACTCGCGCCGTACGCGCCGCGAGGAGCGGGCGGGCAGGGAAGCGCTGCGGAACGAGGGATCGGCGGGTCCGCTTCAGGAGCTTCTCGCCGAGGAACAACGGGGCCGGGTGCGGGCGGTGATCGCGCAGCTGAAGCCGGTCCACGGGCAGGTGCTGCTGATGGGAAGCGGCGGATTTTCGGGTAAAGAGATGGCCCAGGTGCTGGGGTTGAATGCGGAAGCTCTTTACATGATGCGCGCGCGGGCGAAGGCGCAGTTTGAAAAAAAATACGTGCAGCTTTACGGGAGAGAACAATGACTGCTTGTTTGCGGATCAGCGATTTTGAGATGTATCTGGAGGACCGGGAGAGCGGTGCGCCGGTGGAGGTTCACGTGGCGGTCTGCGAGAAATGCCGGGCGGCGTTCGATCACCTTGCCGCGACGCACAGGCGCGTGAACACGTGGCTCTCCGCGCTGGCTTCGCCGATGGACGACGCGCCGGTCGACGTGATGGGTGCGCTGGCGCGGGTGGTGCGTCCGCAGCCTTTCTCCGCGGAATGTCGGCCGGGGAGATGCCCATGGTATCTGTCGCTCTACCGGAACGTGCACGAACTGATCCGGCCAGTGAAGCTGCCGCCTCTGAATGTGACTTCGCGGCCGGTGGCGGTGAAGGAGATCTGGGGGCTTTACGAGAAAGATCCGAAATCGCGGTTTATGTCGATGGGGATTCATGCGGCGGTGTTCGCGCTGCTGATGTTCGGGGCGACGAACACGACGGTGCGGAAATCGATTCAGGATCGGTTGACCCTGGTGGATCCGGGCGTGAAGCCTTATGTGCCGGAGAAGGCAAAAGGCGGCGGGCGGTGGTGGGGCGAGGCAGCCGCTGCCGGCGTCGAAGGGGGCGCCGCCCGCGTCGAAGCAGTTTATTTCGCCGCCGATGATTGTGACAGAACGGCCGAAGCTGGCGATCGATCCGTCGGTGGATGCGCCTTCGGTCGAGAGCACAGCTCCCCTGGGTGATTTGCTGGGGCGGCTGGTGAACGGGTCGAACGGACCTGGGTTTGGCGGCGGGATGGGTAGCGGCAGCGGCGGCGGAATCGGGGCCGGCACGGGCGCCGGACTCGGTCCTGGGGCGGGCGGTGGGGTAAACGGGGGTGTGTATCGTGTGGGCGGCGGGGTGAGCGCGCCGGTGGTGGTATCGAAGGTCGATCCGGAATATTCGGAGGAGGCGCGCAAGGCGAAGTACAGCGGGACTGTGACGCTGACCGTGGTGGTGGATACGGAAGGGCGGGCGCGGGACATCCATGTGTCGAGGAGCCTCGGGATGGGGCTGGACGAGAAAGCGATCGAGGCGGTCGAGAGGTGGAGATTCAAGCCGGGAATGAGGGGTGGGCAGGCGGTGAACGTGCGGGCGACGATTGAAGTGAATTTCCGCTTGTTGTGAGAGTGGTGCGATGCGGGTCGAGGAAAAGCCTGAGGGTCAGTTCTCCGAAGGCTTGTCCACGCGGTCCACCACCATTACGTCGGCCTGCGCCTTGACCGCGTCCAGCTTTAACCCCATCTGCTGTTGGATTGCCGTGTAGAGATCCGGATGCGGCGCGTTGTCCGGCGCCGGCGGCACTTTCACCCCCAGCGTCGAAAACTGAAATTCGTTGGGCGTCCAATCCAGCTGAAAATCGTAGCGTCCCTCAAGGCCGGTGCGGTCCAGCACGGGCGGTCCATTACGAAGCCCTGCATGAAGTTTCTGAAGTTCTCCATGTTCGCGCTCCGGCCCACAACAGAGCCCAGCCCGCGCAGTCCCAGCCCCGCCAGCTCGTCCTGGTTGAGGCTTTTCGTCATCTTCGAACCCGCCTTCGCCACGGTGAGCACATACACGGGAAGTTCGCGCTTTTCCGTATGGAACACGAGATGGAAGCGATCTGCCAGCATCTTGCGGAGCATGATCCTGTATTGGTCCAGACTCGGCACGCCTTCGCCGTCGGCCGTCCCCTCGACATCGTACTTATCGCTTTCCGCCCATGAGGGCGCACCCGCGATCTGCCGCAGATGCAAACGGTAAGCAAGTGTGACCAGTTCGATGAGGCCCTCATTGTTCACGGTGAAACGGCGTCCGCGCATGCCGAAGCCCTTGTCCAGCGGTTCGCGCCGGCTGGGTTTGATGGTGACCACTTCGAAGGACGGGTCGGCATCCGCCGCCATCGCCTTCGGCTTCGGCGCGGCTTCAGGCATCGCCCAGGCGGTCTGTGGCGTCGCCAGCTCGAGCGTGAGCGCGACAGGCGCCGGGCCCTGCGTCCACGTCCCCGCAATGGTCTTCCCGTCCGGGCTCATCTTCCCTTCAAACCCGCCGCCAAGTCCAGGGATCACGATTTTCACGGCATGATCCCGTAGCGTCACCGAACCTGCGGGAAAGGCCTGCGCACCCTGATCGATGCTGACCATCTCGGCCTTCAGTGCATCGGCTTCAGTGGTTGAAATGTGGAAGACGACGCGGAGCTCGCCCCGCGGAGCCTGCGGCACCTTCAGGGTTCCCTGCCACGTCCCCGGCAAACCCTGCGCGAACAGCGGAAGGGCGGAAAGTAGCACGGTGGCCAATTTCTTCATACAGGAATTCTAACTTGAATGAAGGTCATGATTCCGTCCGCATTGATGGTTCGCGGAACGTTCAGTACCAATGAACGAAGCCGCGGGCGGCGCAAGCGTCGACACGAATGTCGACGCGGCACGCAAGAGTGCGCGCGCCACAGTTCGATACGAGAGCGTATTTGCGAACCAGCGGCCTGGGTAGGATTAAGACCGGGTCCATGGTCGAGATCGCTGTTCCCGATGATGCCGCGGTGGAGGCGCTGCCGAACCGCGCGGCGGTGTTTCTGCTCTGGCCGCGGGCGGGGAAGCCGTTTCTGGCGCGGACGAATGTTCTGCGGAAACGCCTGCTGCGAATGCTGGGGAATCTGGGCTCTACCATCGAGCGGATTGAGTATCAGTTCGTGGGATCGCGGCTTGAGGCGCAGTTTCTGGTGCTCGAGCTGGGGCGAAAATATCTGGGGGCTTCGTATCGCCAGGAGATCCGGCTGCGGTTGCCGCCTTATGTGAAGCTGATTCTGTCGAATCGGTTTCCGCGTACGCAGGTAACGGCGCATATCGGACGCGCGCCGGCGGTTTATTTCGGGCCGTTTCGCAACCGGTCGACCGCGGCGCGGTTTGAATCCGAGTTTCTGGATTTATTTCAGTTGCGGCGGTGCCAGGAGGATCTGACGCCGAGCGATGCGCATCCGGGATGCATGTACGGGGAGATGGGACGGTGTTTGCGTCCGTGCCAGGAAGCCGTCGGAGAGACGGAGTATCGAGGTGAGGCGGAAAGGGTCGCTGAGTTCCTGCGAACGAACGGGCGATCGCTGACCGGGTTGGCGGAGAGCGCGCGAGAGCGGATGAGCGCCGAGATGGATTTTGAAGGCGCGGCGCTGATGCACCAGCGGCTGGCGCGCATCAATGAAGTGCTGGCGCTGCGGGACGAGATGGCGCGCGAGGTGAGGCGTTTGAATGCGATCGCGGTCGCGCCTTCAGCGGAGCCGGACGCAGTGGAACTGGGATGGGTGCGTGGAGGCGTGTGGCATGGGTTTTCACGCATCGAGTTCAATCCGGCGGATGGGACGTCGGTTTCGATGGATGCCCGACTGCGCGAACTGGCGATGAGGGTGGAAGAAGCGGGCCAGGTTCAGATGGAGGACCTGGCCGTGATCGCGCGGTGGGTCTATTCGAGCTGGTGCGATGGCGAGCTTCTGATGATCGACGACTGGACAAAGATTCCGTACCGCAAGCTGGTCAATGCGGTCTCGCGAATCGCAAAAGGGCAACCGCCGACTCGTCCGAACAATCGTTCTTAGAGATGGTGTTCGCGGCGAGCGAGACGCCGAGACCTGCGGCGATGCAGTGGGTCGACATGCCGTAACCGCCGATCTCGTTGTTCTCGATGGTGTTGCCTTTGGCGACGTCGGGCCGATCGGCGCCGGCCGCGAGATAGATTCCCGTGCGCAGAAGATCGGGCTGGCTGGCGTAGGCGCAGTTGATCGGACCAGGATCGTTGCAGTGCGCCATGTTGAGGTGGCGCAAATGATTTCCGGTCACGGTGTGGCCCGAGCCGATGACGAAAATCCCGCCGTACAGCGCGCCATCGACGGTGTTGCCGGTGATGCGGATGTTGCGCGACTGCATGTCGGGATTGCTGTTGTTCATGATGATGCCGAAATTGCCGTAGGGATAATTCGGCGCGGTGTCCTCGTTGAGGCAGGTATTGCCGGAGACTTCGCCATCGTGAAAGCCGTCGAGGTCGAAGCATTTGCCGTCGATTTCTTCGAACTGGTTGTTGCGGTAGACGGATTTGTCGACGTTGCCCGCGGTATCGACGGCGACCGGGAAAGCCGCGGCCTTCGAGATCGACTTCTTCGACGGGATAGCCGATCATGCGGCCGCGGTTGTTTTCGACGCGGATCTCGGTGGCGTGGCCCACCTGAATGGCATCACGCGCAGTCATGGCGAATTCGTTGCCTGCGATGCGGCCGCGGGCGTTGCGGGGCGAGGTGTAGAGCGAGTGCGTCCAGATGCCGTTGCCGCGCACATCGGCAATGCGGCAGTTGAGAACTTCGAAATCCGTGGTGCCTTCTTCGAGCAGGATTCCGCCGGTGGCGTTGTTGCGTTTCTTTGCATTGAGGCCGCCGCTGTTCGCGATACTGGATGTCGTGGATGTGAACGGTGTGGCCGGCGTTGACGAGGATGGCGAAGCCGGCGATACCGACGGCTTTGACCTGCGCGATTTCGAGATTGGTGACGCCTTCGGCGAGGATGCCGTTGTCGGGGATGAAGCGCGAGAACATGGCGTCGGACGGCGGCAGGCCGATGGGGCGGGCGATGGCGTCGCGGTTGCCATCGAGCGAGAGGTCGCGGATTTTGATGTTTTTTCCGGCGGGGATAACGATCAGGGCGCGGCCGCGAAAAGTGGCGGCGGCTTTGATGGTGGTCATGTTGCCGCGCAGGTCGAGATCGTGGGCGTCTGAAGGGAGGACGATTTCGCGGGTGATCTCGATTGTGCCCGCGGGCAGCGTAACGGCGCCGGTTTTCGCGAGGAGCGCGGTGCGGAGCTGGGATTCGGTCGGCGGGGCGGCGGTCAGCGCTGAGCAAGGCCAGGCGCAAAAGGAGTATGCGCATCAGGCGCATTTCAGATCACCTCAATTCCCATTCTCGTCAGCATCCTTTTGCGCATGTGGATTTCGAGAACGTGTTCTCCGGCGGAATGTTGTCGGGCAGATCCGAAGTTTACTTCGTAGCGCGACGCCTGCGGGTCGGTCTTCAGGGTTTCCAATACGGGCAGAGGCAGCGCCATCGATGGTCGCGGCGAAATCGTCGATCGATTCCACTTCTTCGAGGATGGCCTTCATCAGCCGGCTTTCGATCCGCTGCGAGGAAATGAGATTCACGCCGTCGCTTACCGAGACGAGCCGAGGCACGGCGGGGCCGGGCGGAATGACGCGGACGATGGCGTCGGGACAAAGCCGCTCGCCGTGCCATTCGAGGCGGACCGGGACCAGGCCTTTGCGAACGCCTTCGGGGAGGAAGACGTTGAACTGGGAGAGTCCGTTGACGCGGCGGTCCGATGTAGCTAGGTGTGCCGGGAACGCCATCGATAAAGGCTTCGAGCGAGTTGAGGTCGCAGGCTTCGCGGAAGATTTTCGATCTGCAGCGTGGCGCAGGCGATGCGTCCGGTGGCGGGGACGGCCTGCTCCTGGCTGAACGCGTTCACCACATGGCGGATCGCGGCAGGGGAGCGGCTTTCTGCCAGGTGGTCCACATGTATTGCGTGTCGATGCCGGTGAGCGAGAGCAGGCGGATGCCGTGCCGGCGCGTGAAGGCGCGGATCTCGTCGGCGCTGACGCGTGCGCCTTCCCAGGTGGTGTGCGCGCGGCGGCGGGCGGGGGAGGCCATCGAGCTGGAGGCGCGCGAATCCGCCGGGCTTCAGGACGCGTACGGTTTCGCGCAGATAGGAGAAGACAACGTCCGCGCTCGGGATGTGCTGGAAGACGGCGTAGGAGTAGACGAAATCGAAATGGTTGGCGGGGAAGAGCGAGAGGTCGCTGCCGCTGGTGTGGTGCAGGTGGGCGTGCGGAATGTCGTCGCAGGTTGCGGCGCGCCTGGGCGATCATTTCATCGGAAACATCGACGCCGTGGATTTCGCCGAAGTGGCGGCTCATGGGGCGCATGAGACGGCCGGGTCCGCAGCCGATTTCGAGGGCGCGGCGTGTAGAGGACGGGGGCGTGGCGGCCGGGAAGCGCCTGAGTTCGCTTTCGAGATTGCGGATGAGATCGGCGGCGGCGGCGAAGAATTCGGCGTCGTCCTGATCGCGGCGGCCGAAGGCGGCGTAGTAGTGGGCGTCTTCGCGTGCGCGCTCGTTCCAATCGGCGCGCATGCGCTCGCGTACGGCGTGATCTGCGTCCAAAGCTCCGGTCCGGGCTCCAGTCCGATCTGGCGCGGGCGCGTGTTCCACGTCGCTATTCTAGCTTTGTGCCGGCGCGCGTGTGGATCCTTTGGGCGTTGTTCCTCGTGCGCGGGGTATTCTATTGCACCATGCTGCCGCTTTGGGAGGGATGGGATGAGTACGCTCATTTCGCATGGCTGCAGCACTGGATCGACCATGCGACGCTGCCGCGCGAGCAGGACGCGATTTCGCGGGAGATCGATGAATCGATGCGCCTCGCGGCGCTTCCCCATGAACTGGATTGGATCGGACCGCCTTATCGGATTCACGAAAAATGGTGGGCGTTGAGTTCGCAGGAGCGCGAAGAGCGGGTGGCGCGGCTGCGGTCGCTTTCGCCCGCGCTTGCGCATCAGGCGGCGGAGGCGGGGGCGCATCCGTTCGTATTTTATGAAGCGCAGCAGCCGCCGCTTTACTACTGGATCGTTTCGTCTCCTCTGCGGTTGATTCAGAATTGGCCCATCGCATCGCGCGTTTTATCGATTCGGCTGCTCAGCATGTTGATCGCTACGTTCGTGATCCCGCTGACCTGGCTGGCCGCGCGGAATGTTTATGCCCCTGCTTTGCTGGCCATCGCTCCGGGCCTCGCGATCGACGTCGCGCGGGTGGCGAACGATGCGCTGGCGATTCCTTTGACAGCCCTGCTGGTCTGGCTGCTGGTCAGGCAAAAACGGAACTGGCTCTGGGTGGGGATTGTGCTCGGAGCCGGTTTGCTGACCAAGGCATATCTGCTGGCTCTCATTCCGGCGGTGGCGATCTGTTGGGACCGGAGAGACTGGCGCCGGCTCGGACTGGCTTTTCTCACCGCCGCGGCGATTGCGGGGTGGTGGTTCGGGCGCAATGTTTATGACGGCGATTCGTTCACGGGATGGCGGCAGGCAGTCCCGCTGGCGCGAGCGTTGGCGGAGATTCCGCAGGTGAACTGGCTGGCGGCCGCGCAGGTATCGGCGAAATCGTTTCTGTGGTTTGGCGCGTGGAGTTTTCTGTCGCTGAAGTCGTGGATTTACACAGCGCTCGAATTGCTCGGGCTGGTGGCTGTAGCGGGCTGGTTCCGATCGGGCGTCGGTAGTTTGCGCGTGCCTTTGGCATTCGCGGGATGCTTTGTGGCCGCATTGGTTTACAGCACGCTCGGCCTGTACGCCGCGACGGGCGTTCCGAATTCGATGGGCTGGTACCTGTGGGCCGCGGCGTGTCCGGTCGGGATCCTGCTGGCGGCGGGTTCACGATGGCTGTCGATCGTTACGATTGCCGGGTTCGGCCTGGTGGACCTTTATGGTGTCAATGCGGTGATGATGCCATATTACGCGGGGTTGGCCGTGCGCAATCATGCCACTGCCGCGAAGATTTTCGAATCGCTGGCCCGTCTGGACGTGCCGTTGTGGCTGTGGATTGTGTATATCGCGGCGACGCTGGCGATTCCGTCACTTGTCCTGGTAGACGCGAACGTAATCGATGTCGAACGAGGCGGGAAAGGGAGTTGAGTCGTCGGGGGTTCGAGCCTGCAGGCTCCCCGTGCCCCCGCCGACAGCCAGTTCGAGCAGCAGAAACATCGACTGGCGGGGCGCACCATCGAGCGACTGGAATTTGTCCTTGCCGTCGATGGACCAGAGGATTTTGTCCTGATCCCATTCGATGGCGATGGTATGGAAGCCCGCGGAAAGATCGGGGCCGGGGAAAGAATCGCCGAAGGAGCGGCGGGTTTGCTCGGTGCCCCAATTGTTGCCGAATGAATACGTCGAAGGGGTACTGCCGTTGACTTCGAGCAGGCTGACCTCCGGGAGCGGCGCGAGCGGGACCGGTAACAGCGAGACGATCGCGCGCAGGCCGTGGCCGGCGGGGACTTTGCAGCGTATCTCGAAGCGGCCGTAGCGCTGGGCGAAAGTCCCGAACGTCGTTACGATTCCGGAGACGTAGCCTTTGGCCGCACGCTTTGCGATCAGGTGCAACTGTCCGTCGCTTACCTTGATTAGGTCGGGCGACGAGGTTTGTTTTCCGGGTTCATGGGACGACCACTTGGAGAGATCCAGCTCGGCGCCATTGAATTCGTCGGCGAACGATTCGTGAGTGGACGATTCGTGGGTGAACGGCGGGACCCGGCCGGCGGGCTTCTGCGCCAGCGCCATCGAGGCCAGCAGCAAGAGGGTCCATGCGTTCATGCAGACTTCATTTTAATGTGCAGCAGGTGAGGTAACCTGAAATACACATGAGAATCCTCGTTGTAGAAGACGAGAAACGAATTGCGGACTTCCTGGGGCGAGGGTTGCAGGGAGCCGGGTACGCCGTCGACGTGGCGCAGGACGGCACTACCGCGCTGCAGTTCACCCACGATACCGATTACGATCTGGTGATTCTCGACCTGATGCTCCCGGACATGGACGGGCTTCAAGGTGCTGGAGCGGATCCGCAGCCGGAGGGCCGGCCCTCCGGTGCTGATTCTGAGCGCGCGGGGCGCGGTGGACGATCGGGTGAAGGGGCTTGAAACCGGGGCCGACGATTATCTGACCAAGCCGTTTGCGTTCGTGGAATTGCTGGCGCGGGTGCGGGCGCTGCTGCGGCGCGGGCAGCCGTCGCCGGAGAAATTGCAGGTGGCCGACCTGGTTCTCGATTGCGCGCGGCGCAAGGTGTTGCGGGGAGCGGAAAGCATCGAACTGGCGCCGAAGGAATTCGGCATTCTGGAATACATGATGCGGAACAAGGGGCGTCCGCTGAGCCGCACGATGATTGTCGAGCATGTGTGGGACATGGATTACGACGGGTTGACGAATATTGTCGACGTTTACATCCGGCATCTGCGCAGCAAGATCGACGACCGTTTTGTGCAGAAGCTGATTCATACGGTGCGCGGGATCGGATACATGATCGAGGCTCCGGAAAAAGGCACGCCGCAGACAGGAAGCCAGGAGAATCAGTTCGAAACGCAGGTATAACGACGGGCCGGGAGCGTTGTAAAGTAGTGTCCGGAGGGCCTCGTGCCGGAACGCAAGCATATAACGCGCGGCCTTCGTTTCACTCTCACCGCCGTTTACACGTTCGTCTTCACGCTGCTTCTGGTCGGCGTGAGCCTGTTTTTCCGGCAGAATCTTGCCTCGAACCTGGATCAGCGGGCGCGCGAGGATCTGGATCAGAACTGGGCCATCGTAAAGGCTTATCTGCGCATCGAAGGCGATCAGGCGACAGAACGACTACCACCCGGTATGGTATTGCGGACGAGAACGATCCCGAGGAAACCGCGACCGTAGCGGCGGTGAAGAAGATCTATCTGATCACCGACGCGCAGGGCCACATCCTGGAGGGGTCGGAAAACTACAAATCGCTGGGGATGAACGATCCGAACTGATTCGCTCCGTTCTGCAATCGCCGGGGGCCATCTGGAACGGAAGAACGGATGGCGACGGCACGCCTTATCTGATCCGGGCGGGCTATGTGACCGCGGAGAACGACGGCGACCAGGAAATTCTATGTCGCGATCGGGACATCGCTCGCGGAGTCGAACAAGCTCCTCGAGCCGGTTCACATGGCAGGGCGTTCTGCTGCTGCCGCGTGGTGATTCTGACCGGTATCACGATCGGATGGATTTTTGCCGGCCGCGCGTTGACGCCGGTGGTGGAAATTGCGCAAACCGCGCAACGGATCAGCGGATCGAATCTGAGCCTGCGGATCCCTGTGCGCGGGGCGGGCGATGAACTGGACCGTCTGATCGAAACGTTCAACCAGATGATCGAGCGCATCGAGATCAATTTCAACCAGGTGCGGCAGTTTTCGACCGATGTTTCGCATGAGTTGCGGACCCCTATCACCGTGGTCCGAGGGCCAGTTGGAAGTCGCGTTGTTCACTGCGAAGACGGTGGAGCAATATCGCGATGCGATCGTCAATTCGCTTTCCGATATCGAGCGTTTGTCGCAGATCGTGCGCGCTCTGCTGCTTCTGTCGCAGGCGGAGACAGGGCAGGTGGTTTTGCAAAAGCAGCCGCTCGATCTGGTGGAAATTGCCGACGGCATCGTGGATCAGTTCCAGATTCCGGCCGAGGGCGCGGACGTGACGCTGCGATTTATTTCCCATGTGCATGCATTGCACGGGCGAGTTCGATCGGGTGCAGATCGAGCGGATGCTCTCGAATCTGCTCTCGAATGCGGTGAAATTTACGCCGGCCGGGCGGAGAGGTCCGGGTGGTGATCGACCGCAAGGACCAGGAGGCGGAGATCCGCGTGGAGGATACCGGCGAGGGAATTCCGGCGGAACATCTGCCGCATATCTTCGACCGGTTCTATCGGGTACGAGGGGCGGGCGAGCAGGCGTCGCCGGAGAAAGGGCTGGGGCTGGGGCTCAGCTTCGTGGCGTGGATTGTGCGTGCGCACGGCGGCACAGTGGATGTGCAGAGCGAGGCGGGGAAGGGTACGACATTTGTCGTTGCGATTGCCGTTGACGGCACGAGTCCGGACCGAGTTCCGCGGCAAGCTGAATTGATGAAGCCGGTTTAATCGTAACCGGCTACCTGATGTCGCGGGTTTCCACCTATTCTGAATACAGTGAACCGGGTCTTAACGTACTTTTGCGCGGTGCTGATGGGAGCTCGGTATGTTTGTGCCCTGCGCGCTTCAGTCGCAGACAGCCGGATACGCCAGCGCCCAAGGCACGAAAGCGGCGCCTTCCGCGGATATTTTCTCCGGTACGGTCACGAAATTGACGGAGAGTCGGTCACGGTGGTCCGCAAGGTTCCTGGGCACGATGCGGTAACGCGGGAATTTGTGCGGGATGAGCAGACGAAGGTGGAAGGCAAACTGCGCGAACGGGCGCGGGTGACGGTGCGGTTCAAGCGCGGCGAAGACGGCGGGATTCGTCGCGGTTTACATTATTGTCAGATAGAGGGCTCCCGGACGAAGATCGTAGCCTTCGTGCTACAATTCAATTGTTCCCCACCCATAGCCATGTTGCTGAGTATTAAGGAGATGGAAGTCCGCAAGATTGCCCTTTGCGGAAACCTGGAAGCCGGATGGGTTCGATTTTTCGGATTCCGGCGTCATCCAGACAGGGCCGCTGACCGCTGAGGGCGTGGCCGAATTGCTGCCGCATACGGGTGGCGAGGTTCGGGTCCAGGGCAGGGTGAAGACGAATCTCGAAACCGAGTGCGACCGCTGCCTCGGCCGGGCGTCGTTTCCGATCGATGCGCCGTTCGATCTGTTCTACCGGCCGGTCGGATCGGCGGCGGAGACGAAGGCGAAGAAGTGGCGATCGACGAGGGCGAGGCGGAGATGGGATTTTACGAGTTGCCCGGCCTCGAACTGGAAGATATCCTAAGGGAGCAGGTGTTGTTGCAGCTCCCGATGCAGCGGGTTTGCAGCGAGGACTGCAAAGGCATCTGCCCGGTCTGCGGCGCGAACCGCAATGAAACCGCCTGCACGCTGCGAGGCCCATCCGCGGCGACGACCGCTGGATGGCTTTGAAAGATTTACACATTTAAAGTCAGTAAGGAATAAGGAAATAGCAATGCCGAATCCGAAACGAAGACACTCCAACGCACGCACGCAGACCCGCCGCGCCCACGACGCTCTGAGCAAGCCCGCGCACGCCGAGTGCCCGAACTGCCACGAACCGAAAGTGCCGCACCGCGTTTGCCCGCACTGCGGCCAGTACAAGGGCCGCGAAGTGATCGAAACCACCACGGAGTAGACATTCGCGTCAACCTGAATCCAGCCAATGGTCACCATTGCAGTAGACGCGATGGGGGGCGATAAAGCCCCGGTGCCCGAAGTCGAAGGCGCAATCCATGCCGCCCGGGAGTATGGGCATCGCATCCTGCTGGTCGGCGATGGTCCGGTCGTGCGAGCGGGAGCTCGATCGCACGCTTCGGCGCGACGATCTTCCGATCAGGTGGTGCACGCCTCCGAGCGGATCACGATGGACGACCATGCGGCGAAAGCGGCGCGCGGCAAGAAAGCGATAGCTCGATGCACGTCTGCGCGCGCCTGGTCGCGACGGCAAGGCGGACGGATTTCTTTCCGCCGGCAATACCGGCGCCTGCATGGCGATCGCGAAGATGGTGCTCGGGCAAGGTGCCGGGTGTCGACCGGCCCGCGCTTTCCGGCGTTTTCCCCACTCACAAAGGCACGCCGGTGGTGGTGCGTCGACGTGGGCGCGAATGTCGATTGCGAGCCGCGAAATGCTGCAGCAGTTCGGCCTGATGGGCGAGATTTATTCGCGGCTGCGTGCTGAAGATCAAGCGGCCGCGCGTGGGCCTGCTTTCGATCGGCGAAGAAGAGCACAAGGGCAATGCGCTCACGCGCGAAGCCACGCCGCTGCTGAAGATCGCTGGGGATCAATTTCATCGGCAACGTGGAAGGCCGCGATATTTTCTCGGGCGCGCGCGGATGTGATCGTGTGCGACGGATTCGTCGGCAATGTCGCGCTCAAGGTGAGCGAAGGGCTGGTCGGAGATGATCCGCAGCATGCTGCGCGAATCGCTCGAGGCCACGCGTTACCCGCAAGATCGGCTATGCGCTCTCGCGTTCGGCGTACACGGATTTCAAGAAGCGAGTCGATTATTCCGAGTACGGCGGCGCGCCGCTGCTGGGCGTCAAGGGCGTCTGCATCATCTGCCACGGCCGGTCGGACTCGCAACGCGATCAAGAATGCGATCCGCGTCGCGGCGGATTTTGCATCCAGCAACATGAATCAGCGCATCGAAGAAGAGTTGCGCGAATTCGCCAAGGCGGGTTAATTCGCATGCGTCGAGTTATTGCTGCTGCTTCTGTCTGCTTCGCGCGTGCGCGCTTTCGCGCAGAGCGAAAAGTTTAATCATGTCCAGTGGAAGCTGACGCTCGATCCGGCGTCCGCCGCGCCCGGCGCGACGGTCCTGGCGCAGTCTCGAAGCCACTGTCGATCCCGAGTGGCACATGTATTCGCTGACCACGCCGCCCGGGCCCGATCCCCACCACGATCAAATCGACGGACAGCCCGGCGGTCGAAAAGTTCACGATTCTTCGAACCGCCGCCGATCCGCAAGTTCGATCCGAATTTCAACGCCGATACCGAAACCTACGAAGGCACGCAGGTTTTCCTCGCGCGCATCGAATTGAAGAAGGACCTGCAGCCCGGGCCGGTCACGATTACGTTCGAGCCGCGCTATCAGACCTGCAGCGGCACGCAGTGCATTCCGCCGCGCACGCGCGAGGTCAGCGCGACGCTGAATATCGCGGCAGCGGCGCCGGCGGCGGCGATCACTATTCCGGCCGGTTATATCGAAGCGAAGCAGGATGCGCGCAAGCCGGTCGGTCCCGCGCAGCCGCGGCAGCGACCGACAGCAGGCGGTCTCGGCGCGTTTCTCGCGCTGGCTTTCGGCTTCGGCCTCGCGGCGATCTTCACGCCGTGCGTTTTCCCGATGATCCCGATCACGATGTCGTATTTCGTCGGGACAGCGCGGCGGCTTCGCGCAGGCGATCACCTTCTGCCTCGGCATCATCGTTCTGTTCAGCGGACTGGGCCTGGTCCTGACGCTCGCGCTCGGCCGGCCGGCGTGGTGCAACTCGGTCGAAGCCTGGGTCAACGGCTTCATCGCGCTGATCTTCTTCGTCTTCGGTTTGAGCCTGCTGGGCGCGTTCGAAATCACGATTCCGTCGGGCGTGCTGACGAAGCTGAACGCCGCATCCGGACAGGGCGGATTCGTCGGCACGCTGCTGATGGGCCTGACGTTCGCGCTGGCCTCGTTCGCCTGCGTCGGGCCCGTTCATGGGCACGCTGCTCGCGGCGTCGGTCGGCGGCGGACAAGCTGCGGCCGGTGCTCGGCATGGTGGTTTTCGCCAGCGGCCTCGCGCTGCCGTTCTTCCTGCTCGCGCTGTTCCCGAAGTATCTGCAGAAGCTGCCGCGCTCCGGCGAATGGCTGTCGCGGGTGAAGGTGGTGATGGGATTTCTCGTGCTGGCGGCGATGCTGAAGTATCTCTACAGCCTCGATGCGGTGCTGCAGACCGGTTTCCTGACGCGCGAGCGATTCCTCGCCGCCTGGGTGGTGCTGTTCGCGATGGCGGGATTTTATCTGCTGGGCTTCGTGCGGCTGCCGGGCATTTCGCGCGATGCGGAACTGGGCGTGGTCGCGCCTGCTGATCGGGATGCGTCTTCGTGGTTTTCGGGTTGAGCCTGGTGCCCGGCATGTTCGGCGCGAAACTGGGTGAGATCGAGGCTTACATTCCGCCCGCCGCGCGAACGGAACGCGGCGAGCGGCGATCTGGCCTGGATCGAGAACGATCTTGCCGGCGCGTTCGCGCAAGGCAAAGGCGGAAGGCAAGACCGTGCTGGTCAACTTCACCGGATACGCCTGCACCAACTGCCACTGGATGAAGGCGAACATGTTCACGAAGCCCGAGATCGCCGGGGTGATGAAGAACATGGTGCTGGTGGATCTCTACACCGATGGCACCGACGCCGCATCCGCAGGCGAACCAGAAGCTGGAAGAAGACAAGTTCCAGACCGTCGCGATTCCGTTTTACGTGCTCTACGACGCGAACCAGAATGTGCTCGCGACTTTCCCGGTCTGACGCGCAAGCCCGAAGAGTATCTGGCGTTTCTGAATACGCGGCCGAGCGCCGCGCACCGCGCCGGCGGCCGCCGCGGCTCGCCGGTGACGCCTTTCAAGACGCTCGACGGCGCGGCGCTTTCGACCGCCGACTGGAAAGGCAAGGTGGTGGTCCTGAATTACTGGGCGACCTGGTGCGTTCCCTGCCGTTCGGAGATTCCGGAGTTCAATAAGCATCCACGATGAACTGGGCGCGCAAGGGCGTCGAGGTGGTCGGGATCTCGATGGATGAGGATGGCGCCGAGGCGGTGAAGCCTTATCTCGCGAAGAACCCGATGAATTATACGGTTGGGCTGGGGTCGGGTTCGATGGATACTCTGCCGGTCACGGTGGTGCTGGACCGCAACGGGAATACGGTCGAGCGGTTCGATCAACTGGCTACGCCGGCGCAGATCCGGGCGGCGATTATTAAGGCTCAGGCCGCAGGGTAGCAGACCCCCGGAGTTTTACCGGCCGACAACGACAATCATGAAGCTGTCGGGAAGCGCCTGGGGCCTGCCGGCTCTTCCACCGCCAGCGGGCGGCGGGGGCGGGGGTCCGAATTCGGCAGCCGGCAGATAGAGCTTGTGCGCCTTCTGATCGGAGCCGATGGTGCGCGCCTGCAGCTGCGACGGGATGGTCGCGACGGGTTCGAATTTGCCGGGCGAGGTTTCGCCGACCATCGTGATGGTGCCGTCGCGGCCGTTCGCGCTGAAGGCGTAGCCGTCGTCGAAAGCCACGCCGTCGGGGCCCTGGCCGATCTCGGGAGTCGCGATGACTTTGCCCGCGGCCGGATCGCTGACGATCATCATCTTGTTGCCGCAGACCGAATACAGGTAGCTCGTTTTCGGATTGATGGCGAGCCCGCTCGGGCCGTCGCAGGGCGCGATCGAGTAGTGCTTCGTCAGCGTGGCGTTCTTCGCGTCGATTTCACCGATTTCGTTCTTGTCTTCGATATTGAAATAGACGTGGCCTTTGCCATCCACCTGGGCGAACTCGGGCTTGCCTCCGACCGGAATCGACGCCGCGACGATGTCGCCGGTCTTCGCTTCGAACGCCGTCGAATCGTTGCTGCGGCCGTTCAACGTGAAGACGCGGTGCGTGACCGGCTCGTAGATGATGGCGTCGGGATTGGTGCCGGTCTTCACCTTGCCGAGAACCATGAGCGTCTTGAGATCGAAGATGGTGACGTCGTTATCGGTGCCATCGCTGGTGAAGCCGCGGTTGAGATCGTCGGCGATGGCGATGCCGTGCACGCCGCCGGTGCCGGGAATCGTGCCGACGACTTTTTCCGTGGCGGTGTCGATCACCTCGGTCTGGGTGGCGTGCGAGACGTACAGGCGATGGTTCGCGCTGTCGACATAGACGTAGTCCCAGCGGCCGGGGCCGCCGATTTTGATCTTGCCGGTGACTTTGTAAGCCGGCGGCGCGGCAATCGCTGCCGCGGCGACAACAAAGAAAAGCAGGGATTTCATATCGGGTACTCCTCGGTAACATTATCCAGGCAAACTGAAGATTCGCTGAAACGATCATACAAAGATTTGCACGCCCGTTTCGGTTGGAGCGTCAGTTGTTTCAAATGAAACGGACCCTCCCGTGGTTGGTGTTTTCCTGATGGCGGCGATATTTCTGTGGGCGCAGCGCGATCGAATTGCACAGCCTGGATCGGGCTACGCGCCGTTTGAAGTGCGGTCGGTATTTCCGCACGAGACTTCGCCCGGAAAGTACGAGCAGGTCAGAGAGGCGGAGCTGCAATCCCTCGCGACGCAGGGCTGGGAACTGGTCAGCGTGATGCCATACATCTATCGCAACGAGGAGCACGGTCCGGATATGCCTGGTCCGAGACCGATTGTGACGCAAACCTATCCGGCTTATTTCTTCAAGAGAGTGAAGTAGGTCTACCCGGTCACACTGTTGTAGATCAGCATGATCGTCAGCACGACCATGATCACACTGGTGGCGCCGGCGATGGCGTTGCCCCAGGGGCCATTGCGGTATTCGCCCATCAGCCGCTCGCGGTTGATCAGGATCAGCATGAAGGCCAGCACGAACGGCAGCAGAATTCCGTTCGCGACCTGCGAAATCAGAATCACTTTGAGCAGCGGCAGACCCGGAATCAGCACGAAGCCCGCGCCGCACACGATCAGCGCGGTATAGAGCCCGTAGAAGATCGGCGCTTCGCGGAAACGATGATCGATGCCCGATTCGAAGCCAAGGCCTTCGCAGATGTTGTAAGCGGTGGCGAGCGGAAGGATCGCGGCGGACATCAGCGAGGCGTTGACCAGCCCGACGGCGAAAAGAATGGCGGCGAATTTGCCGGCGAAGGGCGCAAGGGCTTTGGCGGCGTCCGCAACGTCGGTGATTTCGCGGTGGTCCGAATGGAAGATCGTGGCGGCGCAGGCGACCACGATGAAGAACGCGATCACGTCGGTGACGACGCAGCCGAAGATCACGTCGATGCGGCTGAGGCCGTAGTTGCGTTTCGAAACGCCCTTCTCGACGATCGACGCCTGCAGGTAGAACTGCATCCAGGGCGTGATGGTGGTTCCGATCAGGCCCGACGATCATGACGAGATAGCCGGGGTCGGAATTGAACTGCGGAACGATGGTGTCTGGTGAGCGCGGCTTTCCAGTCCGGGTGGGCGAGAATCGCCGAAACCGGATAGGCGAAATAGAGCATCGAGAAGATCAGCAGGACGCGCTCGACCGGTTTGTAGGACCCGCGCACGATGACCGTCCAGACGAGCGCGGCGCCGAGCGGCACCGCGATGAATTTGCTGACGCCGAAGACGCCCATGCCGGAGGCGAGACCCGGCGAACTCGGCGGCGATGTTGCCGAAATCGGCGAAGCCGAGGACGATCATGGTGAAGAAGGTCATGCGCAGGCCGAACTCTTCGCGGATCAGATCGGAGAGCCCTTTGCCGGTGATCGCGCCCATGCGCGCCGCCATTTCCTGCACCACGATCAGCGCGACGGTGGTCGGGATGAGCGTCCAGAGCAGCGTGTAGCCGTATTTCGCGCCCGCCTGCGAATAGGTCAGGATGCCGCCGGGATCGTTATCGACATTGGCGGTGATGAAGCCCGGGCCGATGATCGCGAACAGCGCGAGCAGCCGGATAGCGCATGACGTTCCATGCGGACAATGCGGGGCGGCGCGTTTGCCGGCAGAGCGTTTTTCCGGTGCGCGCCGGAGCGTGTCGACCTTTCTCATCTACTTCCGGCCGCCTTCGATGTGGAGGCGGAGCGAGAAGGCCCAGAGCGGTCCGCGATCGTGATTGTACGCCGGGTTATCGATGTGCTGCGCGTCGAGGGCTGCGAAAAGCCGTTTGAATACGTGCGCGTTGTAGTAGGTTTCCCAGATGTATTCGGGCGCGTAGTTCAGCTGGCCGTCGCCGATGAGGAAGTCGAGTCCGCCGCGGGCGAGATATAGCGCGTGGACGGCGGAGATGCCGGCGACCGTGAGCTCGGTTGCCACAGTATCGTCATGCCGCTTCCAGCGCGCGCCGGAGAACGAGATGCCGCCGGTCGCGAGGCGATCGATGGCGGTGAACGCGAACGATTCTGTCTTGCCATCGTTCCAGCCGAGGCGCATGAAGAGGCCGATGCCGTTCGCGATCTCCTGTTCGGCGTTGATGCCGAAGCCGTATTTCAGCGTGCCGACTTTCAGAGACCTTCGTGACGTCCGGCGTGGTGTTGGTGGCGGCCGCGAGTTGCAGGGCCGTCGCCGTAGCTTGCCGCCGATCGTAGTGGTTCGCGTAGCCGAGCACGCGCAAGACCCCGGGATGCCGGTTCCATTTGTACCGGCGTTCGCCTTCGATGACATCGCCGCGGTCGCGGAAAAGGCGGCGATCGAAGCGGCCTCCGTTGGCGACCTTCGGCATGGCGGCGCTGCCGTAACGAAACGACCAGTTACGGGTGTGGAACTCATGCACCCAGCCCCAGGTGTAGCCGCGCGTATCGGCGGGATAATCCCAGGCGCCGTTGTACATCACGCCCCAGCCCATGAACTGGCTGCGCGGGTCGTGCGTGTAAGTGTTGTCGTCGAAAAAATCCGTCAGGGAAAAGCGGCCCGCCGTGATAGTGTAGCGGGTCATCGGCCGCGAGCCGGAGAGTTGATTCGCATCGCTCTCCACGTCTTCCATCTCGCTGCCGAAGCCGAAATCATGAGTCAGATAGAGGCGCGCGAGATAGGGTTTCGGGGTCGCGCTGGCTACACGCGGCAGTTCCCCGTTGGTCGGGTTGGCGAGACCGTCGACATTGCTGAAGCCGCGGCCTCCGGCGACTTCCGGATCGACATAGAGTTGCGTGTTCCAGGGCAGACGGAGGCCGAAGAACAAGGTCATGGTGAGCGAGACGTCCATCTCGGTGTGTGGGAGCAAGACTCAGCGGACCTGTGTAAGGCGCGTTGAAAGCCCCGTGATACTGGCCGATCGAGGTCGCCTGGTAGTAGAGATTCCAGCGTTCGCATATCGACTGGAGTCGGGACGCTGTTGTCGCTGTCTGCCGGCAGCGAGGAAGGGCGCGGTCAGGCACACGAGAAGCGTCGCTATGGAGAGTTCGGTTGAGCATGGGAATTTCCGATCGACGGGCGGGAAATGCCCACGACCAGCGTATACCCATGGGGGTATATCTGTAAAGAGAAAAATGGCCGTTTAATTGCGCGCGGCTTTGGCCGGAGTTCGTCGAGAGGGCTTTCATCCGGCCTTCGAGCTCGGCCACGCGCTGCTTGAGTTCGTTGATTTCCTGGCCTTCGGGGTCGGGCAGCAGGCCGTGATCGAGAACGCCGTCGGTGGACCTCATGCGCACGATGCGGCCGGGGATCCCGACGACCGTCGAGTTATCGGGCACCGGACGAACCACGACCGAACCCGCGCCGATCTTCACATGGTTGCCGATCCGGATGCTGCCCAGAACCTTGGCGCCGGTTCCGATCACGACGTTGTTGCCGATGGTGGGATGCCGCTTGCCCTGCTCGTTGCCCGTGCCGCCGAGCGTAACGCCCTGGTAGATCAGAACGTCGTCGCCGATCTCGGCGGTTTCGCCGATCACCACGCCCATGCCGTGATCGATGAAGAAGCGGCGGCCGATGGTCGCGCCCGGGGTGGATTTCGATGCCGGTCAGAAAGCGGGAAATCTGGGAGATGAAGCGCGGCAGAATCGGGATCTTCGCCTGGTACAACCGATGCGCCAGGCGGTGCATCAATACGGCGTGAAATCCAGGATAGCAGAGAACGATCTCGAGGA
The DNA here is from genome assembly GCA_963764845.1 of Terriglobia bacterium. Lineage (GTDB taxonomy): Bacteria > Acidobacteriota > Terriglobia > Bryobacterales > Bryobacteraceae > BOG-234. Next base: position 2,079,211 of record CAVXUE010000006.1, read on the forward strand.
CGCTCTTCGCCGCGGGGTCCTCGCGAAAAATGGTGTCGATTTGTTCCCGGATAACGCCAAACATGCTTGAACTCTAGCTGAGAGCTCTCGGCGAGCCGCTCACAGGCTGATACAAGAGATGCGCGGCTAATGGCCGGAAGCTTCGGCTGTTTCCCTGATCACCGGCGGCTTTGCGCCCGGGGGAATCGGCGCCAGCATGTCTTCTTTGGTGTAGACCAGCGTCGAAGTGTTGTAGCTGGCGACTTCGAATCCGTGCCCGTGCGTGATCGCGTCGGTGGGGCAGGCTTCGACGCAATAGCCGCAGAAGATGCAGCGGTTGTAATCGATGTTATAAACCTTCGCGTAACGCTCGCCGCCGCTGATGCGCACCTTATCGGTGTTTTCGGCGGCTTCGATATAAATGCAGTTGGCCGGGCAGGCAGCGGCGCAGAGGAAACAGGCGACGCATTTCTCCATGCCGTTTTCGTCGCGCTGCAGCACGTGGACGCCGCGAAAACGCTCCTGCAGTTTGGGCGGTTCGTCCGGATAATTCTCGGTCACGGTGGGAGACATCATCTCCTTCATCGTGACGCTCATGCCTTTGGCTACGGCCGCGGCCGCGCCGAATACTTCGCCGATGATGTTTGCCATCAGTCTCTATGGTAGCGGAACTCCTCACGGGAGTCAGTTTTTCGATCCTCAGCCGGGGCGGAGGGCCGGGACGTGGTCGGTTTCGCGGAATGGCGAGACACTGAAAACGCTCCCCCAGTTTCTCGAGCGCGGCCTTGTTGAAGCCTTCGACGGCGAAGGAGATTTTGCCGTCCGATTCGATCAGAAACAGCGAGGGCACAGCTGGTGATCTGGTAGGCGTTGCTGGCGGGATAAGGCGCGCGGGATCGATCAGAGTGGGCATCGAAACGCCGAAGCGCTCCTGAAACTCGCGGGAAGCCTGGAGCATCATCCTGCGAGACAGCGATCAGCTGCAGTGGCATGGAGCGGCATCGGCGAGCCGCTGCAGGAACGGGAAGGTCAACTGGCAGGTGGGACAGGAAATTTTGAAGAACGCCAGAACGACGGGGCCGTTCTTCAATGCCTGCGGCAAGAGTCCAGCGATTGCCGTCGAGATCGGAGAGTTGGATATCAGGCGCCTGTGCGCCGGTCAGGAAGCATTCCGTTACTTATTCGTCCCGCAGATGCTGCACGAAAGACAGGATGTCGAAGCGCTTGATCTCGCGGTCCGGGAAGAAGCTGTTGATGGCGTCGGTCTCGTCGTCGAAGACCTCGAAGATCGTGTCGATCTTGGTCATCACCATCAATTCAATATTGCGCCGGTTGACGTTTACCAGCTTCGCCACGCCGTTTCGCATTGCGTAAACCGCGTGGAGCACATGACCAGCGCGCCCAGACCCGTGCTATCGACGTAATCCACGTCGCTGCATGTTCAGGATCAGCTTGGGCTTCGGCTGCTCGGCCAGCTTCTCGAATGCGGCGCGAAAGAGCGAAACCTCATCGCCCAGCGTGATGCGGCCTTTCAGATCCATCAGGATGATGCCTTCGCGTTCCCGATGCTCGATTTCGAGGCTCATTGTTGACGCTTTAGATGCAGTGTTAGTGCCCGGCCGATGCTTTTCCGCCGCGATTTCCGAGTTCTTTCGGATCGACGGACGGGTAGTGCATATTGAACGATTCGAGCGTCTGAACAACGACCTCGGCGACCGCGAAGTTGCGAAACCATTTGTGGTCCGACGGAATCACGTACCAGGGCGCTTCCTTCGTGCTGCATTTCGAGATCGCGTCCCGATAGGCATTCTGGTATTCGTTCCAGTATTTGCGCTCGCTGAAGTCGGCAGCCGAAGCTTTCCAGTTTTTGCGGGGATCGGACAGGCGCGCTTTAAAGCGCTTTTCCTGCTCCTCGGCTGCTCATGTGCAGGAAAAACTTGAGGATGTGAACGTTGTTCTCGGTCAGGATCTTTTCAAAGGCATTGATCTCGCTGTAGCGTCTTTTCCAGATCGCGCGGGGCACCAGGTTATGAACGCGCGCGATCAGCACATCTTCGTAGTGGGAGCGGTTGAAAATTCCGATATCGCCCCTTTCCGGCACGGCGGCATGAATGCGCCAGAGAAAATCGTGACCGAGCTCTCGATGGGGCTCGGCTGCTTGAACGAAGTGACGGCGCAGCCCTGCGGATTCACGCCGGACATTACGTGTTTGATGGTGCCGTCTTTGCCCGCCGCATCCATGCCCTGCAGAATGATCAGCAGGGCGCGCTTGTGCTTCCGCGTACAGCAGATCGTGCAGGGCGGCAAGTTTGCTCACATGGCCGGCCATGGCTTTGGCGGCATGCGTCTTCGACACCCCGTACGTGTCGCCGGGGTCGAATTTCGCCAGTTTGAATTTCGCCGCCGGGCCGGGCCTTCAGCTTGCCGATATCCATTCACTCCAATGTTAGACGCCGCCGGTGGTTCGCGTGCGAGGCTGTTCCTCGGGGGCTATTTCAGTATGTTCGGGCATGTCGCGTTGGGCGGCTGCCAAGGTCGGATAGGATCGAATCGGTTCAACGCGCTCCTCCACACTGACGATCCGATGGAGGACCTGGCGCGCTCGATCGGTCTGTCGGATATCGCGAAATCCGCTGACGCTTCATGCGTCGACGAGATATCTTCCGCGCCCGTTCGTTTCGAGAGTGTCCGCTCCGCGCTTTGCCCAATCGTGGTTGTCGCAATGGACGGAGAGAAGAATACCGCCGTGCTTCACGCGCCCTTCGTAGCGTTTTGCTTCATATTCGGGAATTCCCATCCCCACCAGCGCGCCGACGATTCCCCCGACTGTGCCGAGCGCGCCCGCACCCGCAAGCGCCGCCATGATTGGACCCGCGGCGATAAAAGGCCCGATGCCCGGAATGGCGATCAGTCCGATGCCAGCCAGCCATCCCAGCACGCCGCCCGCAACCGCGCCCGAAGCGGCGCCGGTGGTGGCGCCTTCCGGAGCTTTGGTGTTTTTCTCGTGGGCAAAATCCTTGGTCCCCGCGTTATCCGGGAACAGCGCGGAGATATCGGTGTTCCGGAAGCCGACCCGGCGAAGCGCGTTCACCGCCTCCTCGGCGGCCTCTCTTGTGTGATAAATCCCGAAAACCGCTATATTCTTTTCCGCCATGATTGTTCGTCTCCTGCAACGGGTGTAGGAGCACGAGGACGGCCAATGCCGGTATTCACACCTTTCGTGCGAGAATCGTGTGCATAAGCCCATGGCCGCGTATCAGATCGGCGCAAAGCGCGAAGAAATTCTTCAGGTGGGCAACGATCAGGCGATCACGTTTCTCGGGTCAGAGGGCGCGCGCGTTCTTTCCACTCCCCAGATGATTCTGTACATGGAGCGCATCAGCCGTAATCTGATTCTGCCCATGCTCGATCCGGGGCACGACACGGTTGGTACCCATGTGAATGTCGGGCATTCCGCGGCCGCGCCGATGGGTTCGACGGTAAATTTTTTCGCGGAACTGCTGGCCGTGAACGGTCGCCGCGCCGAGTTCCGCGTGCAGGCCCGCATGGGTGAGAAGGTGGTGGGCGAGGGCATTCATCAGCGGGCCATCATCGACGTTGCCCGCTTCGCGGAACAATCCCGGCAGAATGCGTCCGGGTAGGCTAAACTAGACGCTTCAAACCGATGGCAATCAGCGCAGAACTTCTCGAAATCCTGATCTGTCCGGCGTGCCGGGCTAAAGTCGAGCTGAAACCGGATGGCACGCGGGCTTCGCTGCGTGTCCTGCCACCGGCTTTATCCGGTTCGCGACGAAATTCCGGTGATGCTGATCGATGAAGCGACAATCGATGAATAAACGTCGATGAATCCATAGTGGCCCGACAGACCGACACTCTCGGCCGGCTCGATTCCGGCAGCCGCGTCGCTGTCATCCGGCTGCGTTCTCTCGGCGATTGCGTCCTCTCGACTCCCGCCATCCATCTTCTGAAACAGGCTCGGCCCGATCTCAAAATTGCCGTGGTGGTGGAAGAACGGTTTGCCGCGGTGTTCGAAGGAAATCCCGACGTCGCGCGCGTTCTGCCGCCCGGGATTGACGCAATCCGCGACTTCAAGCCCTGCGCTCTGCCTGAATCTGCACGGCGGCACGCGGAGTGCGATGCTCACGCTGCTTTCGGGCGCGCGATTCCGCGCCGGGTTCGACATTTTCCGGCCCGGCTGGATCTACAACACGCCGCATCCCGACCGCGCAGGAAATTCTCGGCGTCGCGCGGCGCGTTCACACCGCCGAGCACGTCGCTTCCGCGATGTTTTATCTCGGGGTGCCGATCGCCGCCGTGCCCGCGGGCGCTGATGCCGGCGGCGCCGGGCCGTTCGAGCTATGCGCCCCGATGAGCCCTACGCGGTGATTCATCCGCTGGCTGCAACGCCGGAGAAAACCTGGCCGGCGAGGCAACTTCGTGGAACTGGCCGGCTATATTCAGAGCGACACTGGGCTTGCGGCCGGTGTTGATCGCCGGACCGGGCGAGGACCTCACGCCCTTCCGCAAATGGCTTACAATCGCTGGTGCGCCGCTCGGGAGAACTCGCGCGATTGATGCGCGATGCGGCGTTTTTTGCCGGGAACGATTCGGGTCCGGCGCATGTCGCGGCCGCTTTCGGCGTTCCTCAGGTGGTGTTTTTCGGGCCTTCCGATTCGGAGGTCTGGGCTCCGTGGCAGACGCCGGCGAGAAGTCGCTGAAAGCGGACGGCCCGATGGACTCGATTTCAATGGGCCAGGCGATTCAGGCGATCGAACGATTACGCATGCGAGCCGATATCACCACCGCCCGGGTTCAAATGTCATGAGAGAGTGGATCCGGCTGCTCGGATATGCCCGGCGTTACTGGTTCCTGCTGATCATTTCCGTCCTGCTGATGGCGATTTTCGGGGCGATGACCGCCGCTCGGGTTTTGCTGATCAAAGTTGTGCTGGGGCGAGTGCTCCGGCCGGGACTCGATGCGATGCCGGAGCCGCTTTTCAAGATCCCGGTCATCAACTATCAGATCTATCTGGAGAATTTCTTCCCGCAATCCATCCATAACATCTTCACGATTGTCGCGATCACGATCGTGGTCGTGTTCGCTCTGCGCGGCATCTGCGATTACCTCGGCGATTACCTGACGAATTTCGTCGGTTTTTCGGCTGTGACGGATCTGCGCAACCAGGTGTTCGAGAAGGTTCTGCGCCACGGCGCGGCGTTTTTCGAGGCCACGTCCACCGGCCGGCTGATGTCTTCGATCATGAACGACATCGACAAGATTCAGGTGGCGAGCTCGGATATGTTCGCCGATCATGCTGCGGCAGATCTTCTCCGCGTTCGGCTTGCTGCTGGTCATTTTCGGAACCGATTGGCGGCTGGCGCTTTTCAGCCTCGCGCTGTTTCCGTTCGTTCTGTTGCCGACCGCGCGGCTGGGCAAACGTATCCGCCGCACGAGCCGCAGAACGCAGGACGCGGCGGGCGACCTGAATCAGGTCTTGCAGGAAGCCATCGCCGGACATCAGGTGGTAAAGGCGTTCGGGGCGGAGAAGTATGAAGGAAAGCGTTTCCGGGCCGCGGGCGAACGGCTGCTGCGGGCGAATCTGCGCTATGTTCTGATCCAGGGGATTCCGTCGCCGTTCATCGAAATGATGGGGGCGCTGACCTTCATCGGCCTGCTCTGGTTCGGGCGTCGAAGAGATCAAGAACCATGTCCTCGCAGCCGGAAGCGTTCATGAGCTTTCTCGCCGCGCTGCTGTTTCTCTATGAGCCGGTGAAGCGGATTACCAACCTGCACAACATCTTTCAGCAGGCGCTGGGCGCGTCGGAAAAAGTGTTTGCCTATCTCGATCAGCCGGAGGAGATCGAAGACAAACCGGGCGCGCGCAGGCTGGAAGGATTCCGCGACCGCGTGGCGTTCGAAAATGTCAGTTTCCGCTATCCCGCGGCCAGCGGGATGCAGTTGCATGGCGTTTCGCTCGAAATTCCGCGCCGGAGAAGTTGTCGCGCTGGTGGGCCGAGCGGCGCGGGCAAGACGACGCTCGCCAGTCTGGTGCCGCGCTTCCGCGACGCGGTCTCCGGGACTGTGCGCATCGACGGCATCGACGTCCGCGATCTGCGTCTGGCATCGCTGCGGGACAAGATCAGCGTAGTGGCGCAGGAAACGTTTCTCTTCAACGACACCGTCGCGAACAACATCGCGTACGGGATGGAAAAGTACGACCGCGCGCGTCTGATCGAGGCTTCGCAGGCAGCGCTGGCGCACGAGTTCATCGAGAAACTGCCGCAGGGTTATGAGACGGTGATCGGCGATCGGGGCGTGAAGCTTTCCGGCGGGCAGCGGCAGCGCCTCGCCATCGCGCGGGCAATTTTGAAGAACTCGCCGATTCTGATTCTGGATGAAGCCACTTCGCATCTCGATACCGAATCGGAGATGCTGGTGCAGAAGGCGCTGGCGAACCTGATGGCGGGGCGCACGGTGATCGTGATTGCGCATCGCATTTCGACCATCCGGCGCGCGGACAAGATTGTGGTGCTCGACCGCGGACGCATCGTGGAGATCGGCACGCATGAAGAATTGATCCATCATGGCGGCATTTACCACCGGCTGCACGAATTGCAGTATCTGGATGTGGATGCGGGCGTTGACGCCTGAAGCTCGTGCCAAAACTACTGAACCCGATCGATTTTTGCGGCCAGCACGAAATCGCTCTCTGTCAGGCCGTTGATCTTGTGCGTGAAGATCGTGATTTCGGCCTTGCCCCAGGCGAGCAGAATGTCGGGATGGTGCGCCTGTTCCTCGGCGATCGCGCCGGCGCGATTCACGAAGTCGAGCGCCTTCTTGAAATCGGGGAATTTGAAAGCTTTGTGCAGATGATGCTCGTCGATGACCTCCCAATCGGGCAGTTGGGCTTTGAGCGCGTTGAGAGCGTCGCCTTTGAGCGGGGGAACACCGCCTTTGCAGGGAACGCAGGTTTGATCGGCCAGTGACATCGACTCCGATTTTACGCCTTTTACGCCGTTTTTGTAGACTTGCTTAAAAGCGCAAGGAGCGCGGTTCCACGCCGCAGGCCAGCCTTCCCGCGCGAGACGCTCAAGAGATGAAGCCAGCCTTCGCCCGACAGGCCGCCTTCGGCGCACTGCTCGCCATCGAGCGCGGGGCGTGGTCGGCCGAAGCGCTGGCGGCGAAATCCGCTGCATCTCGATCCGCGGGATGCCGCGCTGGCATCGGATATCGTTTTCGGCACGCTGCGCCGCCGCGGAGAACTGGATGCGTTGATCGGCCAGTATTCCAAACGTGCGGTCGAGAAGCTCGATCCCGCGGTACGCACCGCTCTTGAAATGGCGCTCTATCAGATCCGGTTTCTCGACCGCGTGCCCGGCCACGCGGCCGTGAACGATTCGGTCGAACTGGTTCGAAGGGCGGGGAAGTCCTCGGCGGCGTCGTTCGTCAACGCGGTTCTGCGCCGCGCGATTCGGGAGCCGACGCAGGTTCCCGAGACTCTTTCGACTCCGCGCTGGATGCTCGAGCGCTGGATCGCGCAATATGGCAAGGAAGCGGCAATCGAGATCGCCCGCGCGAGTCTGCGGCCGCCGGAGCGCTATATCCGGGTTGGCAGCGCTACGCCGCCGGAAGGCGCGGAGCCAACCGATGTTCCCGGCTGCTATCGCCTGGATGTGGGCGATCCGGCGCCCTTCCGGTTTCAGGACATCGGCTCGCAGGCGGTGGTTCCCCTTCTGAACCTGCAGCCTGGCCAGACGTTCCTCGATCTCTGCGCCTCGCCGGGCAACAAGACCGCGCAGGCTCTGGAAACGGCGGTTCATGCGGTAGCGTGCGATCTGCATCTGAGCCGGGCGAAGTTGCTGCTGCCGCTGGGAATCCCAGTCGTGACCCTCGACGCTTCGAGGCCGCTTCCCTTCGCGACGGGATTCGACCGTATTCTCGTCGATGCGCCCTGTTCGGGTACCGGCACGCTGGCGCGCAATCCGGAAATCAAATGGCGGCTGAATCCAGCCGATATCGCGGATCTGCAGCGACGCCAGGTCGCGATTCTGCGCAACGCGTTGGAGTCCCTTGCTCCCGGAGGCTTGCTGGTTTATTCCACCTGCTCGCTTGAGCGCGAGGAGAATCAGGACGTGGTCGAAGCCTCCGGCGCCACCGTCGTCGAAACCATGCAGCGGATCCCCGGCCGCGATCCGGGCGATGGCTTTTTCGCCGCTGTGTTGCGCGGCCCCGGGTCAGAACAGGGGCTTCGTGGATAAATGAGCCGGCCCCGGGCCGATCACCGTCCGCGAATGCGCTAAAATCAAGTACTACAACGTTAATGGCTCAAATCGTTCCATCCATCCTCTCGGCGGATTTCGCCCGCCTGGCGGACGAATCGGCAAGGTGGAACGCGGCGGCGCCACGATGCTCCATGTCGACATCATGGATGGCCATTTCGTGCCGAATCTGACCATCGGGCCGCCGGTGGTCAAATCGATCCGCAAGGTCACCAGTCTGCCGCTCGACGTCCACCTGATGATCACGGATCCGGACAAATTCGCGCCGCTCTTCATCGAGGCCGGGGCGGATCAGATTTCGGTGCATTACGAAGCCGCCACGCACCTGGACCGGACCATTCGCAGCATTCAAAGCGAGGGCGTGCGGGCGGGCGTCGTGCTGAATCCGGCCACGCCGGTCAGCATGCTCGAAGACATTCTCTATCTGGTGGATTACGTGCTGATCATGAGCGTCAATCCGGGTTTCGAAGGGCAGAAGTTTATTCCGAACGCTCTGGACAAGATCCGCCGGCTGGACCGGATCCGAACGGAACGCCGGCTGAGCTTTGCGATTGAGATAGATGGCGGCGTGAGCGCGGGGAATACGGCTGAAATCGTCCAATCCGGATGCGACTGGCTGGTGGCGGGCTCGGCCGTCTTCCATAGTGCCGATCCGGCCGCAGCCGTGAAGGAAATGCAACAGATCGCGGAGAACGCGACAGCTGTCAAGGTTTAGTCATGAGAGTTTGAGATCATGGAAAAGATTCAGATGCATCGTCAGTTATCGAACACGCTATCAATTATTCGTCGTCTTCACGGGCGTGCTCGCCGTTTTTCCTGCTCTCGGGTTTCGGATTTTCCACCACAAGAAGTACGAAACGCCCATCACCAAAGAAACCCTGCAGCCGGACAAGGTGCTGTTCGACAAGGCGATCAAGAACATCGAGCACGGCGACTACGAAGCCGCGCGCCTGACCCTGAACACCCTGATCAACACCTACGACACCAGCGAATATCTGGCCAAGGCGAAGCTTGCGATCGCCGACAGCTGGTTTCGCGAAGGCGGCGCGCACGGTCTGGCGCAGGCCGAAGCGGAGTACAAGGATTTCATCCTGTTCTACCCGAACATGGAAGAAGCCGCCGAGTCGCAGTTCAAGGTCTGCAACATCCATTTCAAGCAGATGGAGAAGGCCGATCGCGATAACACGCAGGGCGCAGCGCGCGGAAGACGAATGCCGCCAGGTGATGGTGCAGTTCCCGAACTCGAAGTACGTGCCGCAGGCGCCAGCAGATGCTGCGCGAAGTGCAGGAAGTTCTGGCCGACAAGGAATTCCGCACCGGTTTGTTCTACAGCAACAAGGGCAGCTTTCCCGCCGCCGCCAGCCGCCTGTCGTTTGTCGCGCAGCAATATCCGCTGTACAGCGGCGCGGATGAAGCGCTGTGGCTGAACGCGGATGCCTTCCGGCACATGGGCGACCGTTTCGAAGAACGGGAGGTGGATTCGCTCACCCGGATCGTGCGCGATTATCCGTTGAGCGCGCACGTGAATGCCGCGAAGGAACGGCTGACCGCGATGAAGCGGCCGATCCCCGCAGGCGGATCCGGCGGCCTATGCGCGCCAGAAGGCGGATCTGGAGGATCGCACGCGCCCGGGCATCATTCACCGGGCGCTCAGCCCGTTCGAATCGCGTCCCGACGTGTATCTGGCCGCCGAAGCACGGTACGCCTGCGATGACCGCCGGTGCGTCCGGCAGTGCCGGTGAGCGTGCCTACCGATCGCCGCGGGCGGGCAGAACGGCATCAGCGATGTGACGGCCACCGCAGGTGGCGAATTCCGCGAGATCGACAGAGCGCCGGAAGCGCGTCTCGGTACGCCCGCGAGCCGCGACGAGCCGCGGCGACGCCGGACGCAGCGACGGGCGAGGGCGAGCAGAAGGCCGCGCTGGCACTAGCCGGCGAAGCCGTACAGACCCTGCCAGCGGCAGCTGGCCCCCGCCGCCGACGCCGCTGCCAGCGCAACGCTGCCGACCAATCACCCGCCGACGAAAGACCAGATCAAGGCTTACAACAAGCAGGTGAAGAAGGCCGAGCGCAGAAGAAGCTGAGCCAGAAGAAGGCAGCGGCAAAACTGCGGCCATCCGGCAAGCCGCTGCCGCCGCCGACGCCACCACGCCGCGCCGACGCGACCACTCCCGCCGCGACGCACGCCCGCCGCCAAGCCGCAATGAGCCGGATCCTTCTCGCCGACGATAGTCCGCACGCGCAGCGCATGGCGCGAGCGGATACTTCGCGACGAGGGGCACGAAGTCATCACGGTCAGCGACGGTCTGGTGGCGATGCTGCGCCTGAAGGACGCCCGCCCGGATCTGATCATCGCCGATATCTCGATGCCCGAAGTCTCCGGCTACGAGCTTTGCGAATACGTCAAAAACAACGGCGGCGCAGCCGGTATTTCTTACCGCGGGCGCCGTCGAACCCGTCGACGATGCCGAAGTGGCGCGCGTCCGCGCCGACGGCGTTCTGAAGAAGCCGTTCGAAGCCAGCCTGCTGCTCGAAGCGGTCGGCGCGCTTCACACGCGCTGCCGAAGAAACCGAGTCCGCCGCGTACGCAGGTACGCCGGCGAATCCCGGCTCTCCGCGGTCGGTGGTGGTTCTCGATCCGGATCAGGTGCGCGCCGCCGTTACGGTGGCGCTCGACGCCGCGATGCCGGCTCTGGTCGACGAGATCAGCGCGCAGGGTGCTTTCCGCGCTCACCGGCGCCGGGCGCGCGTCGCGCAAAGCGGAAGCCTGACGGTTACACTATACTTTCCATGCCCGATAACAGTTTTGACGTCGTCTCCTCGATCGAAATGCCGGAGGTGAACAACGCCATCCAGCAGGCGATGAAAGAGGTCACAACCCGCTACGACCTGAAGGATTCGAAGTCCGTCATCGAGCTGAACGAGAAGGAAAAGAAACTCACGCTCAGCAGCTCGGACGATTTCAAGCTCAAGGCCGTGACCGAGATCCTGCAATCGAAACTGATCAAGCGGTCAGGTTCCGGTCAAGAACCTGACCTATGGCGTGGTGCAGCCCGCGGCGGGATCCACGGTGAAGCAGGAAGTGACGCTCACTTCCGGCATTCCGATCGAAAAAGCGCAGAGACATGGTCAAGAAGATCAAGGACAGCAAGCTAAAGGTGCAGGCCGCGATCCAGGGCGATCTGGTTCGCATCAGCGGCAAGGACCGCGACACGCTGCAGCAGGCCATCGCGCTGCTCAAAGGCGCCGATTTCGGCATCGATCTGCAGTTCACCAACTTCCGGACGAACTGAAGTGCGCGCGCCGCATCGAATCGCATTTGATCGATGGCCCCGCCGGCAAGCTCGAAGCGCTGCTGAAGAACCGGAAGATGCGCGAGCCGCGTCGAGGCCTGTCTCGTCTGCCATCCGCATCCGCTTTTCGGCGGCACGATGCACAACAAAGTCGTCTACCGGATCGCGCGCGGCATGCGCAAGGCGGGCGCGGTGGTGCTGCGCTTCAATTTCCGCGGCGTCGGCCGCAGCGAGGGCGTTCACGATCAGGGCGACGGGCGAAGTGGAAGACGCGCGCGCCGCGCTCGGATTTCTGCGCGAGCGCTATCCCGGGCTGCCTTATTCGCTGGCGGGATTTTCGTTTGGCTCGCGCATCGCGACTGAGGCTCGGTTGCTCATTGGCCGCGCCGCCGGCCCCGGCGCGGCTGATCGCCGTGGGCTTTCCCACGCGGCTCGGCGGCTTCGACTTTCTCTCCACCTGCGCGATTCCGAAATATTTCGTGCAGAGCGCTGATCGACGAACACGGCCGCGGCGAGGAACTGGAAGCGGCGTTTGCGGAATTCGCCGAGCCGAAATAGCTGGAGTTCATCGAAGCCGGCGATCACTTTTTCGAAGGTGCGCTCGACGAGCTCGAAGCGGCCATCACCGCGATTCCCTCGCCACGTCAGCACTGCGAAAATCCTGACGCCGCCTATTCGACCTTGAATTCGGCCCGTTCGCACCGCCATCTGGTTGCCGACCGCGTCGTGCGCGGTAATCACCAGCGTGTAGGTCGCCCGGGGTCGTATTCGATTGCAGGCTCAGGTTGAACGTGGCCGGCACCCACGGTTGCGGATAGAAGGCCTGGCTTTTCTCGACCGCCGCATTCTCCTCCGCGAACAACTGCTTGCCGCTCGGGCGACAACACTTCCACGTCGTATCCCGCGTCGATGGAATTCTGATCGCCGTACTGGTAGCCGGTGATATCGAAACGCACCCAGAGCATGTCGCCCGGCCGGTACGCCGCGATCTTCAACGGCGGTCTCGATCTTCCTGGGAACGATAGAAGCCCAGATTGCGGATCACCAGCGCCGGCGAGCGTTCCACGCCTTTGCCGCCGACCGGAAAGGCCACTTCGCCGGTCGCGGTCTGATGGCTCTGCTGGTCGATGGCTTCGAACCGGATCGTGTAATTCCCCGGCGGCGCGATGGAAGGCATCTGAATCTGCGAGGCGCAGCTTCGGCTTCCAGTCCTTGTCTTCCTCGCTGACGGTGGTCCCGATCAGTTCTTCGTCGCGCGGCATGATCGGCGTCCCGTTCGGGTCGAAGGCCTGAATATGGCCCGTGAGCTGAACTTTGCCGGTCAGACCCATCCGGTAGTTCTCCACCTGAAAACTGAAGAACACCATGTCGCCAGGCTGAAAGACCGCTCCCTTTCCGAGCGCGCGGGCCGTCCTCGGACTCGGAGACGATCGGCGTTCGTGACCTTGAGGACGTCTGCGCCGTCCGAGCGTCGAGAGGACCAGTGCGCTAGTGCCACGAGCGCCGCAATCGCGAGCAGCTGCCCGCATGGGTCTATTTCTTCTTTGCGGAATGCCAGAGGTTGCTGGACCCGCCGGCGACGGCGTCGGAGGGGCCTGTCTTTCAGCTGCTCGTGCACGTAAGTTGAGAGGAACGTCGATCGAAAGTTCGCTTCGCGTCGGTTTCGTCGGTGAGCCGCAGCCGGTAATGCTGCGCCGGGGCGTCGAAAACGATGTTGCCCTGCTCGGTCTGGGCGCCGCCACCTTGCGGACGACCCCGAGCCAGTTGGGCACATTGGTGCCGTCGGCGAGCTCGGGGTACTCCTTGCCCGAATCGTCCACCAGCGTCAGGCCGGGAATCGGCGACGTCCTCGCTGCTGGAGTTCGACACGCTGATCGTCATCAGATAAAAGCGGTTCTGAGGGGTTCTCGCCGTGGTCGGGTCGTCGCCCAGTTGGGTCAGCACCTGGCTGTCGATCACGCTGTAAATCAGAGGCCCGACAGTTACTTTTTCGCCGGCCGGGAAGATCTGCGACTCTTTCTTCGCGAGCAGTCGAGCAGCCGCTGGCCAGCAGGGCCATCGCGATCAGAGCGGCGGAGGCAATCGAGGCGAACAGGTCGCGTACGCGGGACATTGCAGCGAATAGTTTCTCACATACCGCGACGCTTACGGCAGACGCAGTTCTTACTTCTTGTGATCCTGCAGCATCCGCTCGAACTTGCGCCGCTGGTCGTCGTTCAGGATCTGCATGATGCGGCTGTTGCCGTCGGCCAGAACATTGTCGTAATAGTGCGAAAAATCGTCGAGGATCGATTGCAGCTGGTCGGTTTGCTGGTCGGTGAGATCGAGCCGCTGTTTCCATTCGGGAACCGACATGGAAAATCCGGTGGCGGCCGGCGGCGTTCCATGCAGGCTGGCGTGCCCGCTGAAACTCATCACCACCGCGCCCAGCACGGCGCCGCAGAGAAAAACCAGAATGAACGAGACGATGGCGATTTTTTCGGCGGGGCGGGGAAGAGCGGCGGCTGCCGACTATGTTCGATCCCATATCAGTTTAGGTACACGCGTCGGGCCGGCGGCTATTCCTGCAGCGTATCGTACTAGCAGGGTACGCATTTACTCGTGATAGGTCGCCAGGGTGACCAGCATGCGGTCGCGGTCGGAACTTTCCGTGTGGGCGGCCGCGGGATCGTGCTGCGCCATGATGGCCGCCGGCGTCCGTGCCGCTGAAGGAAGCCTCGCGCGAAACGAGGAAACTGCCGAGACCGGCCAGCAGCAGCAGCGACGCGAAAGCGACCCGGCGGAAGAAAGCCGCGCCCGGAGAGAATAGCCCCCATGCTTCCTTGCGCTGATTCTCGACGATGTGCCAGGTAACGCGGTTATAGAAATAAGGCGACGGCTGGGGCGCGCGATCGAAGCTCGTTTTCCGGATCGGCCGGGCGCAACTCGCGCAGCAGCGCGGAAAGTTCGTCCATGCGCGGCAACTTCCGTGCGGCAGGAGTCGCACGCGATCGAGATGATCGTAGAACGCCCGCGAAGCGTTTCCGCTCAGGTGCCTTTCCAGTTCATCGACGACGATATCGTGCATCATCACGCTTTCTTCACTGCCTTCACAACCGGCGATCCTTACAACTTCGCCGGCGCGGGCGCGCGTTCCAGCCGGTGCGCGGCCTTCACCAGCTTCTGCCGGGCCCGAAACAACTTCACCTTGATTGTATTCTCATTCATGTTCAGCATGCCGGAGAGTTCTTCGACCGAATATCCCTCGACTTCTTTGAGCATGAGCAAGCCGCTTTTCTTCGTCGGAAACCCGGTCCATGAGCTTGACGACGTAGTCGCGGCGGGCGAGCGTCGAATCGGCGCGTCCCGCGCGGTCGAGCGCCGGTTCGCTGTTCTCCACCCGCCGCACTTCGTCTTCGCTCATGTCGCTCTCGTACACCAGTTTCCGCACCTTCTTCTTGCGCAGATAGTCGAAGCATTCGTTGACCGTGATCTTGTAGATCCAGGTGATCAGCGAACTGCGGAAATCGAAATTGCGGATGCGAAAAGTAAACTTTGGCGAAAACCTGCTGGGCGATGTCTTCCACATCGTTGCGCTGCCGCACGATGCCGTGGATGATCGAGAAAACTTTGGACTGATAGCGTTCGACGATCTCGCGGAAAGCGGATTCGTCGCCCGATTGGGCCCGGCGCACCAGCGCGCCTTCTGGAGTATTCTCGTAATCCACTCTGGTTCTGGCAATTACCTTCTTGCCGAATGCCGGGAGGGGGAGAGCGCCGCTCAGTGTTCCCATACACCCGGTCGGACGCGGACCGCACCCCGGCGGTTTCAGCAACCTGACGATAGCAGATTTCTGGCGCACATCTTCCCGGTTGATCTGGCAGCAGATTACCGGCCACAGCTGCGAATCCGGATGCAGCCGGCGTGCGTCTACCTAAATGCCACCGTGAATCGCGCGCAGTGCGCTGCGCGGCGATGTATACTAAGGAACATCGTATACTGTGGTAGCACGGCACAACGGAGACGAAAGTTCACATGGTAAATCTGACTGAGACGGCGGTTTCGAAGGTAAGAGAGATCCTCGACACGCAGGAGCCGAAGCCGGCCGGGCTGCGCATTTCGGTGGTGGGCGGCGGTTGCTCGGGTTTCAGCTACTCGATGGCGTTCGAAAACACCCCCAACATGCTGGACAAGACATACAACTACAGCGGGCTTGAAGGTGTTCATCGATCAGGCCAGCCTGCTTTATCTGGACGGCGCCCAGGTGGATTACGTCGAATCCTTGAGGGTTCCGGGTTTAAGTTCAACAATCCACAGGTGAAATCAACCTGCGGATGCGGCAGTTCTTTCAGTGTCTGAGTTCCCTCCGGATAGTGAGAATTCGTTACATTGTCAGTGAAAGGCGGCCCGTAAGGGCCGCTTTTTCTTTATTTTACCGGTACCGGTACGGATTCTCAGCCAAATATTTCCGCGCCTGCAGAAGAAAACTATTGCCTCCCGATGCGTTTTCCTGTTAGTATTCCCTTGAGCCACCAGAGGGCTGGAGGAGTTTAAGAACCCGCTGGGTCCCATAGGCGACAGAGAGGTTTAAAAAGAGAGAAATGATGACAATCACTTCGGAGAGTGTTAACAGGAGCGGCAATGTTGGTTTGCGTGCGGTGGCTTGGCCAGCGCAACCATGATTGAGGCATTCACGACGAGTTTTCCAATTAGTGGAACCAGTCCCAACACCGATGTCAGCTTACTCGTTGACGATACCGACTTCAATAATAGCTGGCGGTCTGATCACTGACCGGCGCGACGATCTATTTCGTACGCTGCGGAAAACATTTCGACCTTACACTGACCAATACTGGGTACGGTATGCTCAGACCAGTTCAGCGCAACGGCAACTTCCACCATTGCGGGGGGTTCACCCGCTACGCCGCTGACCGACAGCGCAACTGGTGGGACAATATACACGGCTCTCGGTGGCATTGAACTCCAGCTCTTCAACATGAGCAATTTGAGCCTTGGCCCCGGGACGGGCGGTAGCGCAGTGGGCGCATGCACACCCAATACAACACCAACTGTGGCCTGTAGCAGCGCAACGTTCACTGGCTTGTCCGACAACGTCATTAACGACCCAGCCGGTAATGCCCCGCCAAATAACACTCAGCTCGGTGCATATACGATCGCGACTGGCTTCGCTGGAGTCACTGGGCTCGTGTCGGCCGTGTCTGGCGGGTCAGCTCAGCGATTACACAGTCCGGCGTACCTTCACTTTGGCTGGGGGCACTTACGGCTTTACCTCATCGGCGGCGCCGGAAACGTCTCGGCCGCAGTCATCGGGACGGGCACGCTTGTGGCGGAAATTGATTACACCTACTCGATTCCCGAGCGGTACCCCCGAGCCCACCACTATGGCTCTGATGGGTGGCGCACTTCTCGGGCTGGGCTTGCTCGGCAAACGCTTCAAGAAGTCCTAAAGCAATCTACCTGTTTTACTCTCCAGCCGAAGGCCGACGTGAGTCGGCCTTCGGTTTTTTTCGTTTCTGGTCCGCGTCACGCTTGCAGTAGCATAGTGAATTGCCCTCCGGTATCGTTCCCGCACTGCTCTGATAGCCGGAATCGCAGTGTTCCTTTTTTCTTCGCTCCTCATCTTTTTCCTCACCGCGGACCTCTTTCAACCATCCATCGACGAGGGCATCTACCTCGAAGGTGGTCACCGTATCCTTCAAGGTCAGGTTCCTTATCGCGACTTTTTCGCTTACACCGGCCCCCTCGTGTACTGGATACAGGCCGCCCTCGATACGGCGTTCGGCTCCGATATGCGCATGCTTCGGCTCTCCGTGATTCTTTCCGTGGGCCTGACCTGTCTCGGGATCTTCCGGATGGCCGAACGCTTTGCGGGGTGGCAAAACGGCATCGCGGTGGCGCTGGTGTTCCTCGGCATGCGCATGCCTTCCTTCCAGCACTTTACGGTGAGCCACCGCTGGTTGAGCACCTGTTTCATGACGCTTTCGATCGCAGTTGCTCTGGAGGCAGCCGGGCCCGACACCGCAAGCCACGTGCGCGCGCGCTGGCTCTGGTGCGTGGCCGGAGCGCTTGCCGCCGCCGCGGCGTGGTCGACCCCGCCGTATCTGTTCCCGCTCGCGATTCTCATATTATGGACCGCGTCCCGGCGCGAGACTCGCATTGCCGCGGGTTTCCTTATCGGCGGGGTGCTGCTGGTCTCGCTGCCCGCGCTTCTCTGGCTGGTGGCACACCATGCGCTCTTACCCATGCTCGACAAGCTGATCTGGGCGTCGCGGCAGTACGAGGTCGCGAACCGCGTGCCGTTCGGATATTACCCCTATGGCTTCCAGACCGTCCGCCAGGCGGTTGGAGCTTTCGGCAAGACCCTGGGGTGGATCAAAGACGTGCGCATGATGATCCCTGTGGTCCTGGTTCCGCTCGGGATCGCCCTCGGCTTCATTCAAATGGTGCGGGGCCGCTGGAAGGGTCCGGCGGCCCTTCTGGTGTGGCTGGCGCTGGGCATGCTTCTCACAACGTGGCCGCGCTGGGACGTGAATCTTCTGATCGGCGTCACGCCCCCCTGTTACGTGATCCTGCTGATCTGGTGCGAGGAGGCGATGCGCTCGGGGGGCGCGATTGTAAGGGCGGCAGTTCTTTCCGCCTACCTTGTGGCTTTGACGCTGTCCTTCACCTACGCGGCGCAACTGCTCTCCGCTGTCGACGCTTTTGTCTACTTTCCGACCCGGTTCGGCCTGCAGCGGAATATCGAGGAGGATGGCGAAGCCTATGCCGCGCTCGAACAACGGATTCCGGAGGGCGCAAGCGTTTTTGTCTTTCCCTATTTGCCGGTGATCAATTTCATGCTCAAGACCCGGAACCCCACCTCGTACGCGTGGCTGCAGCCAGGCATGATGTCGCACGAAGATGAGGCGATCGTGCTGCGGCGAACTCGAGGCGGGGCCGCCCGAATTCATCCTGCGCCAATACTATCCGGATGTGCGGGTCCTGAGCGTCTGGCCGAACAGCGACCGGTCGAGGATGCGATTTCCCTCGATCGAGGAATTCATCGCAAGCCGGTATACGGCGGTGGACAAGGTCAGATCACCGCACTTCGAGATGACTGTCTTCGAGCGCCGGGCACAATAGGCTTCGCCTGACCTATTTGGCGTCGCGCCAGTTGTCGCCCGTGCCCACTTCCACCAGCAGCGGCACGCCCAGCTCGCAAACACCTTCCATTTCCTTCTTGACCAGTTCCTTGACTGCGTCGAGTTCTCCGGGCGGCGCTTCCAGCACCAGTTCGTCGTGAACCTGGAGCAGCAGCCTGCTTTCGAACCCGGCCAGCGCGCGGTCGATCCGCACCATGGCCAGCTTGATCAGGTCCGCCGCGGTGCCCTGGATCGGTGAATTGACCGCCGTGCGCTCGGCGAATCCGCGCGCGTTGGGATTCCGGCTGTTGATGTCGGGGATGGGGCGTTCGCGCCCGAACATGGTTCGCGCGATACCGGTTTCGCGCGTCTTTGCGATGGTTTCGTCGATGAACCGCTTCACGCCCGAGTAGCGCTCGAAATAGGCTTTGATGTAGACCTCGGCTTCTTTGCGCGAGATGCCCAGGTTCGCCGCCAGGCCGAACGCGCTGATCCCGTAAACGATGCCGAAATTGACGGCCTTGGCGTTGTTGCGCGCCTCGCGCGTCACCAGCATGGGCGGCACGCCCATCACTTCGGCGGCGGTGCGCGTGTGGATGTCCTCGCCCTGCCGGAACGCGTCGATCAGCACCGGGTCTGCCGACAGATGGGCCAGCAGGCGCAGCTCGATCTGCGAATAATCCGCCACGACCAGCTTCCAGCCTTCGCGCGGAATGAACGCGGCCCGGATCTCGCGGCCCAGCTCCGTCTTGATCGGGATGTTCTGCAGGTTCGGGTTGGAGGAAGACAGGCGGCCGGTTGCCGCGCCGGTCTGGTTGAAGCTGGTGTGGATGCGGCCGGTCTGCGGGTCCATCAGCGCCGGCAGCGCGTCCACATAGGTGCCTTTGAGCTTGGTCAGCTGCCGGTATTCCAGCACCTTGCGCACGATTTCGTGCTCCGCCGCCAGGCCTTCGAGGACATCGATCGCGGTCGAAATCACTTTGCCTTTGCCGTAGTTCACCGGCGCGGGCAGGTGCATTTCTTCGAAGAGGACTTTGCCCAGCTGCTGCGGCGAGGAGATGTTGAATTCGCGGCCGGCGAGGGCATGGATCTCGAGCGTCAGGCGCGCGATGCCGGTTTCCATGAGATTCGAGAGCCGCGCGAGTTCGTGCGGTGTCGATGCGGATTCCGGCGTGCTCCATGCGCGCCAGGACGCCGGCGAGCGGCAGTTCGATGTCTTCGTAGAGCTTGCGGAAGCCCTTGCGGTCGATCTCCGGCCGCAGGCGCTCGTTCAGTTCGTGGATGAAGCTCGCGCGTTCGTCGGCGCGCGGGCCGGCGCGCAGATCGAGGCGGCGCTCGACCAGCGCTTCGAGCGAACAGCCGCCCGGGTCGGCATCGAGCAGGAAGGCGTAGACCGAAACATCGTCGCGCAGCCCGCGCGCCTCGATCCCGGCTTTCAGCAGGTTGAGCGTCAGGGATTTCAGGTCGTTCGAGGCTTTCGGGAGATCCGGGTTCTCCGAGCGCGAACTGCAATTCGCCGAGGCGCGCGGCAGGCAGGCTCCGGGCTTCGGAGGGCCGGCACGGCCAGGCCGATCTCGTCCTGATGCGGCAGAGAACGCGATCGAAAGCGCGCCGTCCCGCGGGCATGCCCTCGACAAAACTGCGCACGGCCTCGGCCGTTTCGAGAGGCGCGAAGTCCCGCGGCCGGGCGTCTTCGGATGGCCCCAGTTCCTTCAGGTGCGAGAAGAATTCCAGCTCCTTGTACAAAGGCCTTGAGCGATTCGGTCTCGGGCTCCTGCACGCGCAGGGCTTCGGGATCGAAACGGAATGGGCACGTCGCAGTGGATGGTCGCCAGGCGCAGGCTCATTTCAATGCGCTCGCGATTGTTCTGCAGGCTCTCGCGCGACATTCGTTTCGTGACTTCGGCGGCGCGGTCGAGCGCGGCGGGGACGGAACCGAACTGGGCGAGGAGGTCCTGCGCGCCTTTTTCGCCGATGCCGGGCGCGCCTGGGATGTTGTCGACGGCATCGCCTTTCAGGGCCAGCAGATCCGCCACCTGGCGCGGCTCGACGCCCATGAATTCCTTGACCTTCGCCGGGTCGTACCAGGTGTCGTCTTTGGCGGGATTGAGCATCGAGACGCGATCGGTCACCAGCTGCAGCATGTCCTTGTCGCTCGATACGATCACGACTTCGAATCCGGCTTCGGCCGCCTTGCGGCTGAGCGTGCCGATCACGTCGTCGGCCTCAAATCCGGCGTATTGGATGATGGGGATGCGCAGGGCGTTCGAGGAGCCGCTCGATGTAGGGGATCTGCGTGATCAGGTCCGGCGGCGTTTCGGAGCGATTGGCTTTGTATTCGGCGTATTCTTCCTCGCGGTGCGTCTTGCCCAGGCTTTCGAAGATGGCCGCCATGTACTGTGGCGCGAAAGTCTTCGAGAGTTTGCGCAGCATGTTGTTGAAGATCAGGACGGCTTCGGTGGGGAGGCCGGTAGCTGGTGCGCATCGGCGGCGCCTGCATGCGGGCGCGGGCGTGATACGCGCGGAAGATAAAGCCGTAGGTATCGATCAGGAAAACGCGGGGCGTCGCCGGCTGCGGCTTGGCACTGCCGCCCATGATAGCGAAAAATACCGCGCAGCCGAACCGGCATGCGCTGTCTGTGGCATCGTCGCCTCAGAGTGTTGCGGAAATGCTACACACGGATGAGCCTTACTCTTTCTCTATCAAAGATTTACGCAACTATTAACGTTGGTACGGGTAGGATAAAGGATGGAGTAATTCTTGCGATTTGAAACCACGATTAACCGGCCCGTTCGAAGTTTCGGGAGTCGGCCTGCACACGGGAGTTCCGGTCAATCTGCGGATGACGCCGGCGCCGGCGGGAACCGGGATTGTTTTCCGCCGGTCGGATTTCGATTTTTTCCCCATCGCCGCCAGCTGGAAGCACGTCGCGCGGGTCAGTTATGCGACCAGCCTGATGCGCCAGGGCGTGCTGATCCAGACGACCGAGCACCTGCTGAGCACGCTCTACAGTTTCGCGATCGACAACGCTTACATCGAGATCGACAACCTCGAAGTGCCGATTCTCGACGGGAGCGGGAAGCCGTTTGTGGACTTGCTGCGCAGCGCCGGGGTACGGCCAGCTGCGGCGCCAGCGGAAGTACCTGCGGATCCGCCGTCCGGTGACCGTGCGAGGACGGGATGAAGCGCATTTCGATCATCCCGGACGATGTGTTCCGGCTGACGTGCGAAATCGATTTTCCCGAGCCCGATCGGGAAGCAGTCGATCGAGATGGAAGTCACGCCGGAGCGTTATGCGGCCGAGCTCTCGCCGGCGCGCACGTTCGGTTTCGAGCATGAGCTGGATCAGTTGCGCGAAATGGGATTGATTCGCGGCGCATCGCTCGATTCGGCGGTTTGTTTCACGCGGCGATGGCGTGCTGAATCCGGGCGGGCTGCGTTTCACCGACGAGTGCTGCCGCCACAAGGCGCTCGATCTGATCGGCGATCTGGCGCTGCTCGGCCGTCCGCTGCTGGGGCATGTGATCGCGGAGCGGGCCGGGCATGCCATGCACACGGCGCTGGTGGCGAAGATCATGTCGGACGCGTCGCTCTACGACGTGGTGACGTTCGATCAACTGGCGGCGCGCGTGACGGAATCGCTCGGTCGGCGTCCCGATAAAGCTCAGGCGAAGCATGGCGAAAAACCGAAGCGTTTCAGCGCCGCGGAAAGAAGTTCGCGCGATCGCCCGCGAGCGCGTGGGAACGGTGAAGGCGAGCAAGGTCATCAAGCCGAAGAGCGAACGCAAGCCGAAGTATAAGAAAGATCCCGCGTTCGAGTAGTTCGCGAGATTTGCTGATATGCGTCGGAGAAGCTCAATTCATGCGGTAATCCGCCGATCTGTTCCTGCAGGAAGGAATTGCTACCGCATGTCCGGCAATCCCGTTTCCGTGCGAGCGCGGCGGCACCCGCCAACGTCATCCGACCGCGACGGGATAGTCACCAGCGAACGATATACTAATCCTTCTCCTCAACTTCCACCTCACAGAATCAGTTCGGAAAGGATTAGCAGATTGCGAAACAAGCTGACAGTTGTTGGCGCCGGTAACGTCGGCGCCAACTGTGCCGTTTGGGCGGCGAAGAAGGAATTAGGCGATATCGTCCTCGTGGACGTCGTCGAAGGCGTGCCGCAGGGCAAAGCTCTCGATCTGATGCAGGCCGGGCCGGTCGAAGGCTACGGCGTCTCCATCACGGGCGCGAACGATTACGGCCCGACCGCGAATTCCGACGTGGTGATCATCACCGCCGGGTTCCCGCGCAAGCCGGGCATGAGCCGCGACGATCTTCTGCTGGCCAACTACGAAGTCGTCAAGGCCGCCACCGAGCAGGCCGTGGCGGTTTCGCCCAACTGCATCATCATCGTGGTCACAAATCCGCTCGACGCCATGGCGCAGGTCGCTTACATGGTTTCGAAGTTCCCGAAAAACCGCGTCATCGGCATGGCCGGCGTGCTCGATTCGGCGCGTTTCCGGACGTTCATCGCCATGGAACTGAAGGTTTCGGTCGAGAACGTTACTGCCGTGGTGCTGGGCGGCCATGGCGACACGATGGTGCCTGTGGTGCGCCTGTCGAGCGTCTCCGGTATCCCGCTGACCGAACTGATCCCTGCGGACCGGCTGAACGCGATTGTCGACCGCACGCGCAACGGCGGCGCGGAGATCGTGAAGTATCTGAAGACCGGCAGCGCGTACTACGCCCCGGCCGCCTCGGCGGTCGAAATGGCGGAATCGATTCTGCGCGACAAGAAGAAAGTTCTGCCCTGCGCCGCCTATCTCGAAGGCGAGTATGGCGATCAACGGTCTCTACGTGGGCGTTCCCTGCAAGCTGGGCGCGAACGGCATCGAGAAGATCTATCGAGATCAAACTGACGGACGAAGAAACAGCCGCGCTGCACAAGAGCTCCGGCGCCGTGCAGGAACTGGTGGACGTCATCAAGAAGAAGATGGCGGCGTAGCTGATTTCAGTGCTCAAAAGGCATTGTGCCTGGCCCGTGTACCTGCTAAAACAGAACGAAGGAGAATTGTTTCCTGGTCAGGTTTTGCGTACTCGCGAGCGGCAGTGCGGGCAATTCGGCGTTTCTCGCCACTTCGAAGACCCGGATTCTGATCGACGCGGGCCTCAGCGTGCGGGAACTGACGCGCCGGCTCGCCGAGATCGGCGAGAAGCCGGAAGATCTCGACGCCGTCCTGATCACGCACGAACATTCCGATCACGTCTCCGGCCTGCCGCGTCTGGTCCGCTGGCGCGAGAAAAAGAAAAAGCCGCTTGCCGGTGTTCGTTTCGCAGCTGACAGCGCCCCTGATCGATTGGGAATGCGAGACGTGCCCGCTCCGCCGGTCGAACAATTTCAGGCCGGCTCGGGCTGGACGATCGGCAACATCGTGGTCCAGAGCTTCACGATCCCGCACGACGCGATCGATCCGGTCGGATTCTGCTTCCACGCCGAAGGCGTCAAGATCGGCATCGCGACCGATCTGGGCTACATGCCGGAATCGATCAAGATCCATCTGCGGCGCGTGCAGATGCTGCTGCTCGAATCGAATCACGATCTGGAAATGCTGAAGGTCGGCCCGTATCCCTGGAGCGTCAAGCAGCGGGTGATGGGCCGCAACGGGCATCTTTCCAATTCGCACACCTGCGACTATCTGGAAGCCGATCTCGACAGCGGCGTGCAGACGCTCATTCTGGGCCATCTGAGCGAGCACAACAATCATCCGGAGATTGTCCGCATGGGCGCCGAGCAGTCGCTGGAACTGCGCGGCCTCGCGCCGCGTCTTGTGATCGCCGAACAAAAGAGGCAAACCGAGGTTTTTGCGTATTGATTCCCCGTTACACGCGCCCCGAAATGGGCGCCGTCTGGAGCGACCAGAACAAGTTTCAGCAGTGGCTTGAAGTTGAACTGGCGGCCATCGGAGACGCTGGCCGAACTGGGTGTCGTTCCCGCGCGAAGACGCCGTGCTGCTGCGCCGGCACGCCTCGTTCGACGTGCCGCGCATCTTCGAAATCGAAAAGCAGACGCGGCACGACGTGATCGCGTTCACGACCGCCGTGGCGGAATCGATGGCCGCGGCCGGACACGCCGGGCGCTTCGCGCTGGTTCCACTACGGCATGACGTCGAACGACGTGGTGGATACCGCGCAGGCGCTGCAGCTCGGCCAGGCGTCGCGGATTCTTGATCGCCGGATCTGCGACAAGCTGCGCGAAGTGCTGAAGCGCCGCGCGCACGAATTCAAGCACACCGTGCAGATCGGGCGCACGCACGGCATTCACGCCGAGCCCATCACCTTCGGCCTGAAGCTCGCCATCTGGTACGAAGAAGCCGGACGCAACCTGCGCGCGTCTCGAAGCCGCGGCGGAAGATCTGCGCGTCGGCAAGATTTCGGGCGCCGTCGGAACCTTCGCCCATATCGGGCCCGATGTGGAAGAAAAGATCTGCGCGCGGCTGGGCCTGAAGCCCGCGCCGGTGGCCTCGCAGGTGATCCAGCGCGACCGCCACGCGCATTTCGTGGCCACGCTCGCCACCCTGGCCGGCGGTCTGCGAAAAAATCGCGCTCGAAGTCCGCCATCTGCAGCGCACCGAAGTGCGCGAGGCGTCCGAATACTTCGCCAAAGGCCAGAAGGGTTCTTCGGCGATGCCGCACAAGAAGAACCCGATCACGAGCGAACAGATCTGCGGACTGGCCCGCGTGGTCCGCGCAAACGCCCAGGCGGCTTTCGAAAACATCGCGCTCTGGCATGAGCGCGATATTTCGCATTCCTCGGTCGAACGGATCATCCTGCCCGATTCCACCATTCTGTCCGATTACCTGCTCGACAAGACCACGAACCTGGTGGACAAGATGTTCGTCTATCCGGAGCGCATGCGCCGCAATCTCGATCTCACGCGCGGTCTGGTGTTCTCCGGCCAGTTGCTGCTCGATCTGGCGGCGGCCGGGATGCTGCGCGAAGAGGCCTACGCGATCGTGCAGCGCCACGCCATGGAAGCCTGGGAGAACGACGGCGATTTCCGCGCGGCCATCGAGGCGGACCCTGAAATCGGCAGGCTCCTCGAGCAAAGCGAAGCTGGCGGAAACGTTTTCACTCGAACGCCAGCTCAGGCACGTCGACGCCATTTTCGCGCGCGTATTCGGCGAGTACCCGTATCGTATCATGGAAAAGCATGCGCCGGGCCGCGCTGATCCTGATCGCCGCCGCAATTCCCGCCTTCGCGGCCGACCAGTGGACCCGCATCACCACGCCGAACTTCGAACTTTACACCACTGCCGGCGATAAGAAGGGGAAGGAGACCGTTCGCCACTTCGAGCAGGTGCGTGAATTCTTTCTGAAGGCATCCCCTGTGCGCGGGTCGGCCGATTTTCCCGCTGCGAATCATCGAATTCGAGACGGAAGGACAATACCGCCCGTACGTACCGGGTCCGGCCGCTGCGTATTTCCTCTCCACGCCCGTGCGCGATTACATTGTTCTTGGGCGATCAGGCCGGCGCAAACGATTCGCTGGCCATTCACGAATACATGCATCTGATCATCCGGCACAGCGGCCTGAACATCCCGCTCTGGCTCAACGAAGGCTGGGCCGACGTCTACTCGACGCTGCGTCCCATGGGCAAGGAGACGGCTGTGGGCGATCTGCTCGAAGAGCGGATGAATGTGCTGACGCGCGACCCCTGGCTCAGTTTTGACGAGCTGACCTCCACCGATCGCAATTCGCCGAACTATCACGAGTCTTCGCGCATCGGCATCTTCTACGCGGAGAGCTGGGCGCTCACCCACATGCTCTATCTTTCCCCGGAATACAAAGACAACTTCGGCAGGTTCATCACGGCGCTTCATCGCGGCAGGCAGCGCGGCCGAAGCCTGCCGGATTGCCTTCAACCGCTCGCCGGAAATGGTCTTCCGCGACCTGAAGGCATACATGGACCGGAAAAAAATTTATGGACGCGTGTTCCGGGCAGGGATGACGGGCCGCGAAACCGAGCCCTCGGTGTCCGCGATCACGACGTTCGATTCACGGCTGATGCTGGCCGATCTCCTGGTTGCGCTTCACAAAATTCCGGAGGCGAAAACGGAATACGCGCGCCTCGAAGCGGAGCAGCCCGGCCGCCCCGATCTTGCTCAGTCGATCGGCGAACTGGCGCTCGCGGAGGGGGATCGGAAGAGAGGGCGGCAATATTTCGAAAAGGCATATGACGAAGGCGACGCGGACCCGCAGATGTGCGCGCAACTGGCTCTCCTGGAAAAGGAGGAAAGAGAACGGCCGGAGCAAATCATCCCGATTCTGGAACGCGCTTTGAAATCGAAGCCGGATTACACCGAAGCCAGGATCCTGCTCGGCCTGGCTATGATCGATGCGCGCGATTTCCCGGGCGGCATTGCCCGTCTGATGGAGATTCCCGAGGTGAAACCGGATCGCGCGGCGGCGGTCTATTGCGGACTCAGCTACGCGCGCCTCGAGACCGGCGACACGGCCACGGCCCGTCAGAATGCCGGGGAGTGCCGCAAATGGGCAAAAACGGATTCCGACAAGCTCCTCGGAGATCAGCTGCTGACGCTGGCCACCGCGCGGTCCGAGCCGTCGGTAGCGGTTCGTCCGGGCGAGAAATGGCAGCGGGTGGCCGGGACAGCCCTCGGTGTGGAATGCTCGGCCGAAGGCAATCGCCTTCAGGTTGCCGCGGGAAGCAAGGCGATCCTGTTCGATTTGCCGACCATTGCGGCGGTCGAGACTTCCCGGATGCCCGCGGGCTTCGGGTCGGCCTGCGGCGCCCTGAAACCGATTCCGGTAACAGTCGAGTACGCCCCGCCGCGCAGCGTCATGGAGACCAGCGCCGGGATCGTGAGACGGATCGCGTTCGGCGCCGGCTCAGGCGCGCCGAATTAGTCTTCTTCGCGAATCAGGACTCGCCGGCCCTCAATGGTCACTCTTCCGTCGACGATGTATCCGATCGCCTTCGAATAAATCACGTGTTCCTGAAGCAGGATACGCGCGGAAAGCGATTCGACCGTATCCGTATCGAGCACCGGAACGGCCGACTGAATAATGATCGGCCCGGAATCCAGGAACTCGTCCACGAAATGAACCGTGGAGCCGGTGATGCGCGCGCCGTATTCGAGCGCTTGTCTCTGCGCATCGAGGCCCGCGAATGCGGGCAACAGCGAAGGATGAATGTTCAGGACGCGATCGGGAAACGCCCGAATGAAGTCCGCGCTTAACAGGCGCATGAACCCGGCGAGACAAACGAGGTCGACTTCATGTGTGCGCAGCTCATCGATCAGCAGCTTGTCGTAGGTTTCGCGATCGATACCGGCCGACGCGATCACGCGCAGCGGAATCCCGCGCTCTCTCGCAATCTCGATGCCGGCAGCGTTCGCCCGGTTGCTGATCACGATGGCGATTTCGGCATCGAGCTTTTTCCGCGCGATGTTGTTGGCGATAGCCTCGAAATTGGAACCCCGACCGGAGATCAGAATGCCCAGACGCATCTAAAGATACTCCACGCGCGCTTTGCCCCGCCGCTGTTGAATCACGTCGCCGATAATCCAGGGTTTCTCGCCGTTCTTCTTCAGTGTCTGAAGCGCTGCGGGCAGTTTTTTTTGCGGTATGGCGAGAATCATGCCGACACCGAGGTTGAATGTCCGGCGCCAGTCATTATCAGGGACCTGGCCAATGGAGCGAAGCATATCGAACAGCGGCGGCACCTGCCACGACTTTGTCTGAATCGCCGCGGCGAGTCCTTTGGGAAGCACTCGCGGCAGGTTATCGGTGATGCCGCCGCCCGTGATGTGGGCTGCCGCCGAAATGGACTTCTCCGGCGATCAGCGCCGTGATTGCCTTGAGATAGCTTCTGTGGACCTTGAGCAACTCATCGCCCAGAATGGTTCCCGATTCCCGCAGAACGGATTCCACCGTCAGGCCCGCGACATCGAACAGAAGCTTGCGCGCGAGCGAGTAGCCATTGGTGTGTAACCCCGTGGAAGGCAACGCCAGCAGAACATCGCCTTTACGGACCTTCGCGCCGGTCATGATGCCGGATTTCTCAACCGCGCCAACGATCGTTCCGGCCAGATCATACTCGCCGTCCGCGTAAAGGCCGGGCATCTCGGCGGTCTCGCCGCCGATCAGCGCGCAGCCGTTGGCTTCGCATCCGCGGGCAATTCCCGAGATCACCTGGGCCGCGACCCTGGCGTCGAGCTTACCCACGGCGAGGTAATCGAGAAAGAAGAGCGGTTTCGCGCCCTGCACGGCAATATCGTTCACGCAGTGATTGACAAGATCCTCGCCGATGGTGTCGTGCCGCCCGGTGGCAAAGGCGATTTTCAGTTTCGTTCCCACGCCGTCGACGGAACTGACCAGCACGGGTTGGCGCATCTTCGGCAAGGCGAAACAGCCGCCGAAGGAACCGATGTCGGTGAGAACGCCTTTGGTGAACGTGGCGCGCGCCATGCGGCGAATTTCGCCGACCGCGCGGTCGGCTTCGTCGATATTGACGCCGGCATCCCTGTAGGAAATGGATTTTGCCAACGATCAGTATAACCCGCTAACTTTCCAACATCAGCGTAACCGGACCGTCGTTCACCAGTTCCACTTCCATGTGTGCCTGGAAGACGCCGGTCTCCACCGTTAAGCCGGATTGACGAACCTTCGCGACCACATACTCATAGAGAACGCGCGCCTGGTCGGGAGGCGCGGCGGCATCGAAGCTCGGTCTGCGCCCCTTGCGGCAGTCCCCGTACAAGGTAAATTGTGACACCAGCAGCAGCGAGGCACTTACGTCCATCGCGCTGCGGTTCATTCGTCCCGCGTCATCCGGAAATATGCGGAGGTTCACCAGTTTATCCGCGAGATAATCAGCCTCGGCTGTACCGTCGGTGACCGATATTCCGACGAGCACGAGGAGCCCGGCGCCGATCGCGCCTTCCAGCTTGCCTTCAACTCTTACGCTCGCGCGACTGACGCGCTGGATGAGAAACCGCATGTCTACCAACCGAAACGCTGGACGATTGCATCGATCGGGCCTCTTGCCACGATCGTCCCGTTTTCAAAAAAAGCCGCGTCGTCTGTAAGCGTTCGCGCAAACCCCGTATCGTTGGTTATCAGTATTTTCGCCTGGGGCAGCGTGGCCAGCAAACCGGCCAACGCGCGTTGACTCGGCGGGTCGAGAAACGTAGTCGGCTCATCCAGCACCAGCAAGCGGGCATCGGTTGCCAGGATGCCCGCAATGGCAGCGCGCTTCTTCTCACCCGCGCTCAGATGCCACGGGGCCTTATCAGCCTTGTGCAGCAATCCGACCCGGTCGAGCGCCGCTCGGGCTCGCTCCGCGGCTTCGTCCTGCTGGATGCCCGACGGCCAATGGGCCAAAAGCCACGTCTTCCATCACGCTCGGCATGAACAGTTGATTATCGGAATCCTGAAAGGCCAGACCTACGCGCCTGCGAATTTCGCGAAGGTTTTTTTCGGTAACCGGAAGCCCATCGATGACAATCGAACCGGAACCCGCAGGATGCCGTTCAAATGATGCACGAACGTCGTCTTACCGGATCCGTTCGCCCCCAGCAGCGCCACCGTGGCGCCTTCTTCCAGATCGAAATCAACTCCCTTGAGCGCCTGTGTTCCATCCTCATAGGTGTAAGACAGATTCCTGACTTCCACGATCAGGCTCATCGGAACGCTATCCGAAGCCCTGCGATCAGAACGACGGCGCCCACGACAAATCCCGCGTCCGCCAAGCCGAACGGTTTGCGCGCGAACGCCGGCATGTGGCCGTCGAATCCCCGCGAAATCATCGCCCGATGAATCGCCTGCGCCCGCGCCCAGGATCGTGCGAACAGCACTCCCGCGGCGGCGGCGGCCTGACGGAACTGAAGCCGTGCGAATCTGAGCCGGCGCGCGCGAGGCTGGCCTGTCGCATGGCGTTCGCTTCCCCCATCAGCACCATCAGATAGCGATAGAGAAACTGCATCACCTGTACGAGGAAGCGGTGGCATGCGCAGCCATTCGAGACCCGCGATCAGATCGGGCATCGGCGTCGTCGCAATGAGTAACAGGGCCGCAATCGCCGAAAGATACCACGCACGACCAGCATCGACGGCCCGGGCCGGTTCGCCCGCGATCGCGCTCACGAGTGCGAAAGTCAGAGCGAACGGCAAGACCACGGCCGCCCGAAGCATCATCGCGAACAGCGGAAGCCGCGCCGCGGCGGCAAGAGCTGACAAGCAGCGCGAGAGATAACGCGCAGATTGCCACAGCTTTGGCCACAGAGCCGTGCATGGTCAGCGTCGAAATCGAGATCAGCAGCGACCAGGGTCGCCAGCAATCTTGGCCGCGGCATGCCGCCGGTGAATCGACGCTGTCTCCGCGGCTCCAGCGCTCCAAGTCGCGCGTGTTGCAACTAAGTGCCTTCCCGCTCCAGGGCGCGGCTCACCCCCGCGCACACGAGATAAACCACCAGCAGCCCGAAGAACCCGGCAAACGACTTCGCCAGCGGTGAAGCGAGCCACGTGGCGGTCTGCGAGGGCGATCAGCTCTCTGGATGCCATCCGGCTGCGTCGAAGCAATAAACACGCCGAGGCCGGCAAGAGTGGTGGCGACCGCTCCCAGAACCCACGCGCCCGTGCCCTCCGATCGCCTGCGGACGCTGCAGGAATCCAGGCTGAATGCGCTCGAGCGCCTGTACGACCGCCAGCGTGATTGCATCCCTCGATGACCGCCGATATCCCGAATAATCCGATCGAAACCCCGAGGACCGCCGGAGGCATCGGCACGCCCGATCGCATCAATTCAGCCAGCGCCAGACCCGCGCTGACCGAGAGCGAAATCATCCCGCCCAGAAATACGCCGGACTTCCGCCCGCGCAGCAGCGCGTAGGGCAGGTACCCGGCCAGCACGCCCGGCGATCGCCATGTTGAATACGTTGGCCCCGAGCGCGAGCAATGCCGCCATCCTGAAACACCAGCGCCTGCGTTGCCAGAATCGCCGTCATCACGATGGACGCCGCGGCCGGCCCCAGTGTAAACGCGAGCAGCGCGCCGCCCACCAGATGCCCGCTGGTCCCGTTGCCCACCGGGAAATTGATCATCTGCGCCGCAAAAATGAACGCGCCCATCACGCCCATCAGGGGAATCCGGTGATGATCGAACTCACGCTGCGCGCGCCGCGCGAGATAAGCGATGGACGGCAGCGCGATGGCGTCCATCGTGCCCCAGACCGGCATGCTCAGAAATCCGTCAGGTATATGCATCAGGCCGCTTTTCACGGTAGCACGTTCGATCAAACCGTGCTACGAACGAACGAACTCCCCGCCTGCCGTAATATGTACGCATGAGCGAACTCGCACGAATTGGAGTGGCGATCGATTCTTCGCTTCTGGCCCGGTTCGACGAACTGATCGGACAGCGCGGATATACCAACCGGTCGGAAGCGTTCCGGGATCTGATCCGCGACGAATTGGTGCAGAAATCCTGGGAATCGCCCGGACGCCGACGTTGTGGGCACGGTCACCCTGGTCTATAACCATCACGTCCGCATGCTCAACGAAAAGCTGACCGACATGCAGCACGATCACCACAAAAACATCCTGTCGACGATGCATGTCCATCTGGATCACGACAATTGCCTGGAAGTGATTGTCGTAAGAGGCAAGGCGAGGAATGTTCAGCACATCGCCGACGGTCTGATCAGCACCAAGGGCGTCAAGCACGGCTATCTGACGATCACCACTACCGGCGCGAACTTGAAGCTGTGATCGCACTCGGGCCGCTACGCCAGGCTGGCGTCCTCAGCCGTTTCGTTTCCTGCCAGGTGAAGATCATGCGGTGAATCACCGTGATATTCGACAGCACCGCGATGACCCACAACACCGGCGCCATGCGATCGAAGAGCGCGCCGATGATAATCAGCACCACGCGCTCCGGCCGCTCCAGAAAACCGACCTTGCACTTGGGAATCGTGTTTTCCGCGCGGGCCCGCGTGTAACTCACCATCACCGTGCCGGTCATGACGATCGCAGTCAGCACCACATAGAAGAACCGGTTGATCGAAGCATAGTAAACCAGCAGCCCGACCAGCAGGCCGAGATCGGAATAACGGTCGAGCACGGAATCGAAGAAGCCGCCGAACCGGGTCACGCGATTGGTTTCGCGCGCCACGCGGCCATCCACCATGTCGAACAGGCCCGCGCCGATCACGACGACGCCGGCCCAGCGGAACTTACCCGCCGCAAAAAGGAACGCCGCCCAGATATTGATCAGCAGGCCGATGAAAGTCAGGACATTCGGATGCACTCTCGACAAGGCCAGCGCGCTGACAATGGCATTGATGATGCCTGCCGAAGAAGATGCCGATGGCGCGCGTGACTGTCATCTACTTACTGCTCGATTTCGTGGATCGTCACCAGTTCCAGGATTTCCAGATCTTTGGTGCCGCCCGGCGCCTGCATCTTCACGGTATCGCCGACTTCTTTCCCCAGCAGCGACTTGCCGATCGGCGAACCGGTCGAGATCTTGCCGCTGGGTGCGTCGGCTTCTTCGCTGGTGACGAGTTCGTAGGTGATCTGCTCGTCCTTCTTCACATCGAGCACGACGACGCGCGAACCCAGGCCGACGCGGTCGTGCGGAATCTTCGTCATGTCGATCATGGAGAAATCGGCGAGCCGCTTCTGCAGCTGACCCAGGCGGGCGTTGACCAAACCCTGGCGTTCTTTGGCCGCATGATACTCGGCATTTTCGCTCAGGTCGCCATGGGCGCGGGCCTTCAGAATCTCCCGGGGCAACTCGTTGCGCAATTCATACTCCAGCGCGGCGATCTCGTCCTGCAGTTTTTTCTTGATATCGAGCATTGGATCGAGGCGCTCGCAACCACTTGCCGGACCACTCTAGCGAGAAGCCCTCTGTGCGTCATTATAGCGACATCAGTGCAGCGTCCTAACTGCGCATCCGCAGCATCAGATACAGCCCCGCGGCCGAGAACAAAGCGTCCGGCGCCCAAGCGGCCACCATCGCCGGAAGCAGGTTGACATTGCCGAACTGATCGAACAGCAGCCCGATCGCGAGATAAGCCATCGCGACCGCGATGCCGACGCCGACGCCGGTCATCGCGCCCCGATTTCCCACAAGGAATCCGAACGGCACCGAAATCAACGCCATGATCAGGGCGAACACCGGTACGGCGAATTTCTTGTAATACTGAACGTGCAGTTTGACAGTGTCGAACCCGCTCTGCTGCAGATCCTTGATGTAGTTGGCCAGCTCGCTGATAATTCATCTGCTTATCGAGCTTGACCGGCTTCAGGAAGTCGTCGGGCGTTTCGGCGATTTCGGGAAAGGTGGTCGCCGTGAAGTTCTGCACCTTGCATTCGTCGACGCCGCAGAGGTCTCTCGCCACGCCCTGTTCCCAGACCCATGCGTTGATGTTCTGCTGCCAGCGCGCGCGGCTGGCGCTGATCTCGCGGACCACGTGAAAGCTCTTCGGATCGAGTTCGAAAACATAGGGCTCGACCATCACTTTTTCGGACGGGTCGAAGTATTTGACATAGAAGATCCGGTAATCGTGAATGATCCACTTACGCTCCGGATGCAGATAGGTCTGGGCTACGCGGCCCTTGATCTCGTTGAGATAGGCGTCCTGAATCTGGTTGGCCTGCGGGATGTAGGAATAGTCGAACGCAAAAAGCGCGGCGCTCAGCACGCCGCTCATCAGCAGCACCGGCAGGCCGAGGCGGCGCACGCTGATCCCGCACGCTTTGAACGCGGTCACTTCGTTGTTCTTCGTCATGACGCCGAACGTAGCCAGGATCGAGACCAGTACGGCAATCGGCAAGGTGTCGTAAATCAGCTCCGGAGTCAGAAAGAGGTGATAGCGTGACGACGTGCGACATCGGAACGTTGTTCTTGACGATATCGCCCAGCAGGTCGAAGAAGGTGAAGACCTGCGTCATCGTCACAAAGCACGCAAGGCGTCACGACGAAATAGAAAAGGAAGCTCGACAGCACATAGCTGTCGAGTATCTGAAAGACCGCGAACTTCATCCCGCCCGCTGCCGCGGCGTTTCGACATCCGGAGCGACAGGGCCGATTGTCGATATCGCCGAGACCCAGCGCGCGAGCGTCTGCCGCACATTGCCCAGCAGATCGCGGTCGCCCGGAGTTTCCATGCGCGCGATCATGACGATTCCCGCCACGCCGAAAGCGACATTGGGCAGCCACGACGCCAGTTCGACGCCGCATGGAATGCGATCGCGCGAGACCGGTCAAAGTGATGTAGCCGAGGTAATAGCAGAAGAACGCGAGAAAGATCGCCCAGACATATCCGGCGGACGGCCGCCTTTGCGCGACGAAGTCCCGAGCGGGATGCCCACCATCGCCAGCATCAGGCAGGCGACCGGCAGCGCGAAGCGCCGGTGCAGTTCGATGCGCGCGTCCGTCCCGTCCTGTGTGTTTTTCGGCGTCCTGCGAATGAACGCCCGCAGCTCGCGGGTGAGCATTTCGCTGAACGGCTTGGCGGCTCTGTTTCTGCTCCGGCTGCGGCTGAAGCGCGTAGGCTCCGGTGGGCGCGATCGAGTGGTAGGGCGCGGCGTGAAATCCTGCGTCGCGCAGGGTGAGCTGAATGCGGTTGTTCTTTACGTCGGGAACCGCCAGCGCTTCCCGGGCCACCGTCACGCGCGGTCCCGGCTGGGCTTCCTTCACTCCCGTTTTTCGCTCCGCGGGCGGCGTGAGATCGGCGATGAATATGCCGTTCCAGACGCGCCACCGGGCCGGTCTCCGACTTCACGTCGTCGACATAGAGAACCGTGTTGTCGTTGGTGAATTGCTCCTCGAACACGCGCGGCTCGACGTTCGCCGTCAACTGCGCCGCCGCCACCGCGTTGAGGATCTTGTATTCCGCCCGGATCGCCAGCGGATTCAGCCAGACCGCGCAGGCGCCCGAGACCAGCATGGCGAAAAACGCGAAAGTCAGGACCGGCGCCACCACGATTCGCGACGAGACGCCGCCCGACCGCATGGCGATGATTTCGTTGTCGCTCGAAAGGCGCCCGAGACCGACCAGAATGCCGACCAGCACGCCGAAAGGAATGCTCAGCAGAAGAATGGGCGGAAGCGACAGGGCGAAGAGTTCGATCACCGCCGGCCCTTTGGCGGAGTGGACCAGGAGTTCGAAGAGCTTCCCGATGCCCTTCAGGAAAATGACGAATGTCGCCAGCGCCGTGGCGAGAAAGGAGCTCGTCAGAATCTCGCGAAAAACGTACCGGCTGAGAATCTTCATCGGAACCGAAGTGACGGGTTACTTCAGCGCCGCGGTGCGCAACTCCGTCGGCCGGCGAGGGAACGATCGGAAGCTTCGGCATCTCGTCGTCGACCTTCGACTAACTCCAGATCGTCGATCAGCACGGAAGGCGCGACCACCGTGACTTCCGCCGCGCCCGAACCGTAGCCGAGCAGCGCGAACGGCGCGCCGTTGTCAAGGTAGTTGAACGTCACGCTGTCGTCGCCCGCGGCCAGAATATCCTTCAGCGACCGTGCGTTCACACCCTTGAAGCGCTCGCCGCGCACCAGTTCTTCCCGGCCATCGGGATACAGGCGGTAGGCGTAGAGCGGAATGCTGAGCGGCTTGTTCGATCCGCCGCCGGCCGGCAGCGAGGATCTTGCGCGCTTCGTCGATCGACGCGGACGACGGGAAATCCATCTTGCGCACGATCATGCCGTAAGGGAGACCGCGCTGCTGGATCAGATCGATCAGCTTCTTCTTGAGGTCCGCGATCGAACTCGTTTCCCGGGCGCGTGATCATCAGATTGGTGGGAAGCGGGGTGTCCGCGCCGTAGCTGCCGTTGATGCCGGGCGCGGCCGTTCGATTCGTCGTATCCGCGCACCGGTTGCCGCGTGCGCAGAAAATCCTTGAGCACGCCCTTCTCGACCAGCGAAAGCGGCTTTCGGGAACGCCTTCTTCATCCACTTCTTCGTGGCCGAACAGGGGCTTCGCGGGATCGTCGACCACATCGAAGAACTCCGGCATGATGCGAACGCCGCGGCGTCCTTCGAGCTCGGTCGTGGCCGCCTGCGGATTGCGCGCCGGGGGCGGCGATCGGCTTGCGCGAAATGTGCAGATTGCGCCCGAGCAACTCCGCCAGCAACTGCGGCGAGGCAACGCCTTCAAAGAGAATCGGGCCGGTGTAGTTGTCGCCGAGAGGCGCGGCGGCGATTTTCAACACCTGTTCGCCCATCGCGTGCGCCGACTTCGATCAATTCCTCTTCCGGGAACATTTTGGCCGATATCGCGCGTGTAGAAAGCGTCGAGATCGCGCACGATCATGCCGTCGGCAGCCTGCGCGGAGGCCTGGATTTCCACCGCCCCAGTCGCTCTCCTGCACGCGAACTTCCGTGCCTTCGTTGCTCACGAAGCGGTGCAGCGAATCGATCGCGCTGAACTCCACGGCGGAATTCCGCAGGCGCCGGAAAATCGTTGAAGACGGCCGAAATCCGGCGCGTGCGGTCGGCCCACGCGCTCGTCGTCGAACTTCACCGGGATGATAGTCATGCATCAGCGACGAATGGCTTCGCGGGGGCGAAA
Source organism: Terriglobia bacterium (assembly GCA_963764845.1). GTDB lineage: Bacteria > Acidobacteriota > Terriglobia > Bryobacterales > Bryobacteraceae > BOG-234. The sequence continues at coordinate 2,116,480 of CAVXUE010000006.1, forward strand.
TCGGGAAGCGCGTCGCTCACGGTCACGTTGCGCAGAGCGGCGCGTTTGCGCGCGATCGACTGCAGGGAGCCTTTGAACGCGGAATCCGTTGCCAGCCACAGAAACTGGCGGAGCACCAGCGGGTTTTCGTCCTCGATGGGAAAGCTTCGCAGATCGTAGCGCGGTCCCTGCGGCGTTGGCGCCGGTCCAGTTGGTGTTGTCGAACTTGTAGTCGCCCACACGAATGCGCAGCCGGGGAATGCGGAAAGTCGCTGCTGTTCGGAACTGATCAATCCGCCCAGCGTGGCGGCCGCCGACCAGGTGTGTTCGTCGTCCACCGTGTAGCTGAGGTAGTACGGCTTGTCGAGCTGGTTCAGAGTCAGCGTCATCGAGCGCTTCAGCTCGGCCTGCATGGCGTCGAGGACCGGCGTCCGGCTGAGCGGCCGGCGAGCGCTGCAAGGCAACAAACCCAGGCGGCGAAGACCGTCAGCATTACAGAGCGTTCTCATTGACCACCTTCATGCAGAGGAGAGGGCAGCAGAGGAAGAAGATCCTGCGACGCATCCTTCTTCTCGATTTCGATTTCGGAAATCAGAATCGCGGGCGACACCGCCGATACAGGCACGCTGCCGGATTCCGCTCCGCAGTATCCGTTGAATACTTCCTGTTTATCCGATGTCGCGAGGATCTTGGCGAAGCTGGCAAGCGGCGTGCCGACGATATCCGCGCCGCGAATCAGTTCGTCCGGGCGGCCATCCGCATAGACGCGATATACAATCACCGGGATCACTTTGAATGCCTGCAGGCCCGCGCGCTGCGTGGTGGTGAAGCCGCCGGTGATGTCTTCGAAGTAGAGGCCGTAGGGCTTGTTCTGTCGCTTGATTTCGTCGATCAGCATCTGCCGCAGCTTTTCGTCGCTCACCGTGCGCGTGCTGGTGACCAGCAGATTCGATTGCCGCGAAACCACTTCGAGGCCGGGCTGCCGGCGGCCGTGCCCGTTCGAATGATCGAAGCCATCGATGGGCGAGCGCGACATCAGAAAATTGCGCAGAACGCCGTTTTCGACAGCCTTACCGGGCTGGCCATTGACGCCTTCGTCGTCGTATTCGTAGGTGCCGTTCAGATCGACGCCGCCGATCTTCTTGATGGTCGGGTCGAAGGTGACGGACAGGAAGTCCGGCAGAATCTTCTCGCCGACGCTCTTCGTGAAGGTCTGGCCTTCGGATTCGTCTTTCTGCCGGTGACCTTCGATCCGGTGCCCGAAAATTTCATGGAAAAACACGCCCGATGCCCGGCCGGAAAAGATCGCCGGACCGACAAAAGGCTCGGCCGTCTTCGCGGCCATCAGCGCCTCCACATGGTCGCCGACCTTCTTGACCGCGGCGCTGGATCACATCGTTCGAAGGCAGATCCTTCGGGTCGGCGGCTTCGAAGGAATCGAAATCCGAGACGTCCATGCCGTCCTTCGCCTTGGCGCTGGCGGTGATCATGACGCGCGCGAATCCCCGTCCGTGCTGAACCTTCGTGCCCTCCGTATTCACGAAGTAGCGGTTGTCGGACTGAACCGAAACCTGCACGTCGGAGGACAGCAGATCCTGGATATTTCAGAAAGTCTTTGGAGAGCTCGCGGACGCTTGCCGGTCCAGCGGGCGGCATCGAAAGTGGACCGTCGTCGGGCTGCTCCCAGTGGGCGTAGCTCTCTTCGCTCGAGAAATCGTTCGACTGATCCCGGTCGGCCGCTTTGACCTGCTGGTTGGTCTTGATCTTGATCAGCCGCTCGGCGGCGGCGCGATAGATGCGGTCCGTTTCGAGCCAGATCCGCTGTTTGAGCGCGGCGGGTGTATCGTCGATCACGACCGAAGCGCCGGAAGTGAACTCGACCCGCTCGCCGCGCACCCGGCGGAAATTATCCAGCTTCGGATCGCCCACCCGGACGGTGACGTCGAGATAGCGATTATGCGCCGATGCCGGTGGAGTTCAGCACGCCGAGACTGGCGCTGACGCGTGTGGGTGTCCTGGTCGGTGATCTCGTAGGAGAGGAAATAGGGCGCGGGATCGGCCTTCTGCTTCAACACCTCGAAGTTGCGCTGCAGTTCCTCGTTCATGGTGTTGAGGACGACGTGATCCTCGGCTCCGAATGCGACCGCTGAGACGGTCAGCAGCGCCGTGACATGCAGGGTTCTCACAATGTTTGACGATAACATGAAATGGGGTGGCGTCTTTCACGCGCTAACTGAGGCTGGAACGATAGATGCCTCGCGGCGCCAAGCGGTTCCAGCGCTGTTTGCCCGGTTGTAACACCAAAAAGCTAGTGGTGCCCGGCGGCCCGGATGATCGTCTTTTCCTTTGGGATGTCGACGGCGGGTTTTCGCGCCATCGCTCTCTCGGAGATCCGCGCGCTCACCTCCGCCTTCTTCTTCGCCCCCGCCCGTTCGCGGTCCTTGAACTCCGGCAGCACCTGGCTTGAGAACAACTCGATCGAGGAGCAGAGCAGCTCATGCGGAATCTTGCCCGCCTGGGAGATGCAAACCACCTGGTCAATCCCGACGTTCTCGAAATCGCGCAAACGCTGGCGCAGGATTTCGGGCGTGCCGACGCAATCCTGCGTGCGGCCTTCGGGCAGCGCGAATTCGTGCGGATTGGTTTTGTATTCGTTCCAGATGTCCGTCCGGCCCGGCGCATGCTCGCCGAAGAAGCTGTAGTGGCCGAGACCGTAGACGAAGAACCCATAGCTTTCGTTTGCGATATCGGTCACCCGCTTTTCGTCGCGGTCGCACAGGAACGGGCACGCGATGGCGAACTGCGGATTCACGGCATAGCCGATGGGCTCACACTCGTTTTCAATGACGTGGTAATAGTCCTTCACCCATTGCCGCGCTTCTTCCGGACTCACGAACGAAAACGTCAGCGCACCCACGCCCAGCTTTGCGGCCTGCAGGATCGATTCGCGCCGGGAACACGCCATCCAGAGCGGCGGATGCGGCTTCTGCAAAGGCTTCGGTACGACGTTGCGCTGCGGGACCTTGAGGTATTTGCTCTCGTATCCGGCGAACGGATCCTCCACCATCATGCGGATCGCCGTGCGCATTCCGTCGAGAAACATGGCTTTCTTCTCGTCCTGAGGGACATTGAATCCGCCCAGTTCGGTCTCGGTGGCGCCCGCACCACAGCCGAAATCGACTCGCCCGTCGCTGATCAGATCGAGGGTGGCGACGCGTTCGGCCACGCGCGCCGGATGATTGATGTAAGGCGGCATCTGCACGATACCGTGACCGATCCGGAGATTCTTCGTGCGCTGCGAACAGGCGGCGAGAAACACTTCCGGAGCGGATGAATGAGCGTATTCTTCGAGGAAATGATGCTCGGTCGCCCACACGTAATCGAAGCCCGTTCGGTCGGAGATCTCAACCTGTTCCAGCGCGTTCTTGATCAGCGTGTGCTCGGAGCCGTCGGCCCAGGGACGGGGATGCTGCAGTTCGTAAAATCCACCGAATTTCATGGTTAGATGTCGGAGCCAAGTAGAAAGTTCCTATTGCCGGCCAAGTAGAAAGTTCCGGTTTTAGGATTTGTTTTTCGATCCTCGTGGTATGTTCGCACAGCTTCGCTGGGGTCGCGCCCGGCGGAGTTGCCCAAAGCCGAGGCGACGGGGTTGGCTCCGAAGCAATCGGCGGGACTCCTCCTGTGACGCAATAATTTCCGGAGCGCCAGGAGGGGTCCGTTCGGCCGGGATCCATTGCTTTGGTGAAACTCCGGAGAGGAGGCTTTGGGCATAAGAAAAGCGCGCCTTCCAAATGGGTTTTCCGTTCAACTTTCGATCGTCTTCCACAGGGGCGGACTGGGGCGATCAAAGAAACCCTGCATCCACTGGCTGCGGCCGCCGGCGTTATGATCTTTGCGAACGGGTCGGCTTGGTTTCGGCGATGGCGGAACGGGCCGTGCGCCGCACTCAGCTATGCTCACGTAGGCGCCCTGATAGCGCGCTTTCAACTCACCATCGAGCCTGAGTTCAACGCGTATTCGTTGGTGCCGCATTCCCGCCCGCACCTGAGAGCGCGGGATCTGATAACGGCGTCCGGCGAAAGACAGCGTGTAGTCGTTGCCGATCACACGTTCCTCGACGTGACAAAGAATCGCAGCCAGATCCAGTTGCTCGGTCAGTGCCCGATGATGATTGGGAAACTCCGTCACCGGACGCGCGAAATGTTCGTTCCACTCAGGCCAGTACTCCGTCTCCAGAAACTTGTTGGCGTCTGAAAGAGTCGAGATCTTCGCCAGCCGCAGATGCTTGACCAGACGATCCTGAGCCGTTAAAAAACTGCGCTCAATCCGCCCCTTCGCTTGCGGCGAATACGCCAGAATGGAACCGATTCCCAGTTCCCGTAAAGCGCGGCCCAGCTGCGTCAGCCGATCCGCTTCGCGCCGCTGTTGCTCGGTTTCTCCGGCTCGCGGCGCCACAGTGAACATCGAATGGCGATCTGTGTACACATCCAACATCCGTCCATTCTTCTCCAGATATTCCCAGAGCACGCCCATGTTCTGCGGGGTCGCGTCGCTCTCCACGAACCGTCCCCAGCTCCAACTGGTGGCGTCGTCAATCATCCGCACCAGATAGCGCACCGGCCCTCTTCCTTCCATCCAGTCATGATCGGAAGTGTCCCACTGCACCAACTCGCCGAATCCGCTGCGGCGCGGCCGCCATCCATGCACCTCCAGCCGTGCCTGCGACTTGCTCTTCCATATCCCCGCGTCGATCATCCACCCACGCAGGGTCTCGTCGCTTACCTTGATCTTGTGACGCTTTGCCAGTTGCTCGCTGGCGAAGGTTGGCCCGAAATCGTGCCATTCCGGCTCTTTCAGAATGCGCAGAGCCTGTCTCCGCGTTTCTTCAGAAAACTTACGATTGGAGGGTCGCCCCCGCAACCCATGCACCACCACGGCGTCTCCCCTCTGCTCCATCCGCTTCAGCAACTTCCGAACCCAACGGTCGCTTACGCCGATCCTCTCCGCCGCCTCGCGCTGCGTGATCCTTCCCTCTTTTGCCTGCTTCAACCAATTCAACTCATCTCGTTCCGCCTGGCTCATCGCGATTCGTTCCATCCTTCAGCCTTACGGCTGTCAAGAGGAACTTTCTACTTTGGCCATTTAGGAACTTTTCACTTTGGCGCGACAGAATTTCATGGTTAGAGAATATCAGTGCGTGCTCCGATGATAGAATTCGCGAAATGACCGAGAAACTGGCGATCCGCGAAGTGGTGGAGAACTGGGTTTTGTGGCGCGACGCCGGCGATTGGGAACGATTCCGGGGTGTCTGGACAGATGACGGCTACATGATGGCCACCTGGTTCCAAGGGTCCGCGAGCGACTTCATCAAAGTCAGCACTGAGGGCTGGAACAAAGGTGTGAGCATCCTGCACTTCCTGGGCGGGACGTCGGTCGATGTCGCAGGCAACCGTGCGATCTCCCAAACCAAAATGACGATCTCGCAGCGTGCGAAGGTCGAGGATCATCTTGTCGATGTGGTCTGCACCGGGCGCTTTTACGACTTCTTCGAGAAACGCAACGGGCAATGGGCGATCATGCTGAGGCAACCGATCTACGAAAAAGATCGGATGGATGCGATCGACCCGGATCCGGCCAATCCGCTGAGACTGGATGAGATGATTCTGCGGCAGTTTCCCGAAGGCTATCGCCATCTGGCTTACCTGCAGACGAAAATCGGCTATAACGTGAAGAAGGATATGCCGGGGCTTAAAGGACCCGAAGTGGAAGCTCTTTACGCCCGCGGCAGGAATTGGCTCGAAGGCGGGTCTGCCTGTTAGCCCTTTGCCAGGACCGAGCCGTAGCCTTCCACCTTGCCGCTTAGCCCGAGCAGTCGAACGCCATTCCACAAGCCGTGAGGCTGGCTCGAAACCACCGGCACTTCGCAGCGTTTTTCCAGCGGCACGATAATGTCGAGTGTCTTCAGCGCTCCGCACGAGATGAGCAGCGAATCTGCTCCAGGCGCGTTTTCTTTTACAGTGGCGCTGAAGTCGAGCAAACCATCCTGCGCGGATTGGGGAACGTTCAACAGAATCCCCAGGCCCTTCGTTGCCACGACTTCAAACCCCGATTCCTCAAGGAAGATCTTTAAACGTTCAGTCACTTCCTCGTTGTAAGCCGTCGCCACGGCAACGCGGCGCGCGCCCGCGGCGCGCAGGCCTTCGATGATTCCGTTGCTCATCGAGGTAGTCGGCAGCCCGGTGGCCTGCTTCACGGAATCCTGGAGCTTCAGATTGAACGCCGCACCTTTGTAAAAAGTCAGAGAAGTTCCCATTATCGAGATCGCGGTCGCGCCTTGCTTTTGCAGCTTGAGAGCCGAGGGCACGATCTTGTCGATCACCGAGTCATAACCAGCCGGCGTCATGCTGGGCAAGCCCAGGCCGTCGACGAGAAATCTTACGCCGGTGGGATACATTCTGTGCGCTTCCGGCGGAATCTCGCCAGACGCAGGCGGAACGATCATGCCGAGCGTGGGCTCTGAGGCCAGGCTCGGTATTGAGCCAAGCGCCGCGCAGGCGGCCCCGGCGGATGCAAGCTTCAGGAAGTCGCGGCGGGAAGCATTCATGTTTCTACCTTACCGGATTCGCCTGGGTTCCCGCAGGCACAAATTTCTGCGCGCGCCTGCCCATGACTTCAGCAAAGTAGATGCTGCCGTCCGGCGCCGTGGCGATGCTGTGGGCCCAGTCCAGTTCACCGGGTTTGTCGCCCAACGGAAATGCCCAAAGCTGCTTCAGTCGCCCCTCGGTATCGAGTTTCATGAAGATCTCATCCTTCGGAGGCGTGGCGAGGTAGGCCTGAGCGGGCGGGATTTCCTCCCAAAGCATCGGCGAACTGCCACAGACATAGATCTCGTCCTTCTTCGTGATATCGAGCGCCCAGGGCGTAATGATGTTCTTCCATTCAGTGAGGAATTTACCCTTGGAATCGAAGATCTGAATGCGCGCGTTGTTGCGATCGGCCACATAGACGCGGCCCTTCGAATCGAGCACGATGGAATGCGGTTGGCTGAATTCACCCGGGCCCTGTCCGAGCTTTCCCCATGCGCGGATGAACTTGCCGTTCTTATCAAAGACGACGATGCGGTTGTTTCCGTAGCCGTCGCTCACGTAGAGATCGCCGTTGGGCGCAACCGCGACGTCATTCGGCTGGTTCATGTGGGTCTCGTCTTCGCCTGGCTGGTCGGGAGTGCCTACCGTCATCAGCACTTTTCCGTCATCGCTGAACTTGCGGACCGTCTGGGTCCCGGTGTCGACGATCCAGAGGTTGCCGGCGCTGTCGAAACGAATGGTATGCGGGTTCTTGAAAAGGCCACCCTGCCCCCAATACCTCACGAGATGGCCGTCCTGCGTGTAAACCTGCACGGGAATTTTGCCGCGATTGAAAGTCCAGACGTTGCCGTCGGGTCCGATGGCAACGCTCGACATGAACGAAGTCCACTCGCCGCCCGGAGGTTTCTCGCGCGGCCAGGAGGGATCGGCCTTGTACCCGAGCGTGTCGTCGGCGCGCGGATACGCGTGCGCAGGCGGCGCGGGTTGCGCGAGCACGATGCTGCCCGCGGCCATAAACAAAAACAGCAGGAGGCAAGGGATCGCGGGCAGTCGGTTCGTCATCACGGGTTATCATACATCCAACTTGTCGGACATAACCATGACGCCGATCGGGACCGTACACAGCCCGATTCGCGAAGCTGTCGACGACGTTTGGGGCGGAGTGCGCTGCCGGATCGAACTGGACGAATTCCGTTTCACCGCCGAAAGCGTGGCGGGTCTCAACGCGTTTTCTCACGTGGAGATCGTGTTCGTTTTCGATCGGGTGCAGGATACCGGAGTCAGCTTCGGCGCGCGGCATCCGCGTGGCCGCACCGACTGGCCGACGGTGGGGATTTTCGCTCAGCGCGCGAAGAACCGCCCCAATCGGATCGGTGTCACTGTCTGCCGGCTGATCTCGGTGGATGGTCTCGCGTTGGTTGTTGAAGGGCTCGATGCGATCGATGGCACGCCGGTTCTCGACATCAAGCCGTATATGCGCGAGTTCGCAGCCCGCGAGCCGGTCAATCAGCCCGTTTGGGCTACGGAGCTGATGTCCGGTTACTGGAAGACTCACTGAGTCTCTTCAAAGCGTCCCCGGTAAGGCGGAAGGTGGTCCATTCCTCCATGGGAACCGCGCCGAGTTTCTTGTAGAAGCCGATCGAGGGCTCATTCCAGTCGAGAACCGCCCACTCGACTCTGCCGTAATCGCGGCTAACGGCGATCTTTGCGAGTTCCGTCAGCAGCGCCCGGCCGAATCCTTTGCCACGTACGTGCGGTTTCACGTATAAGTCTTCGAGATAGAGACCGGGCTGCGCGCGGAACGTGGAATAAGTGGGGAAGAACAGAGCGAATCCCACCCATTCTCCGTTCCGTTCGGCAAGAAGCACCTCCGCGGCGGGCTTCGCGCCGAAGAGGGTGTCGCGAATCTGTTCCTCCGTCGCGGTCACGATGTGACTCAGCTTTTCATATTCGGCGAGGGCCTTGATCATCTCGAGAATAATGGGAGTCTCGGCGGGAGTAGCGGGAAGAATTCGCATTCGTTAAGAAACCAGCGGCTCAGTGCGCGTGACGGTGGTGATGGGCGTGACCGCCATCCACCGGGATCACGCAACCCGTATCTGAAATCGCGCAGCTCATGTGCTCGAACTGCACGGTCGTGTGGTGGACGTGAAAACGGTCGCTGAGCAGATGCTTGACCCGGTGCAGGATATGGTCGCTCTGCGAAGGCGGCATATCCGCGATCAGCACATGACAGCTCAGCGCGTGCGAGTTCGAGCCCAGGCTCCAGATATGCAGGTCGTGCACGCCCAGCACACCCTCGATTTCGCAGACTGCACCCACGACCTCCTTCAACTCCAGCCCGCATTGGCAATCCCTCGAGCAGGATGTTGAGTGATTCGCGCGTGATATCCCACGCGGTCCAGACGATCAGCAGCGAGATGACAATGGAAAGCAGAGGGTCGATCCGCATCCAGCCGGTTTCCCGGATCACCACGGCGCCCACCACGATTGCCGCGGCTCCCAGCAGATCGCCCAGCATATGGATGAAAGCTCCGCGTATGTTGATATCGTTACCGCCCGACCGGCGCAATCCCAGCATGATCCCGCCGTTGAGAACCAGACCGCCCGCGGCAACCACGAGCATGACCGTTTCATTGACGTCGGCGGGAGCGAGAAAACGCCGCCAGCTCTCATAAAGCAGCCAGGCCGACAGCACGATCAGGGTTAAAGCGTTCACGAAGGCGGCGAGCACGCCGGCGCGGTGATAGCCGAAGGTGCGGGATTCATCCGCCGGCTTGCCCTGCAGATAGACCGCGAACCTGGCCAGAAGAAGCGCAAGAGCGTCGGTGGCGTTGTGTCCGGCGTCCGAGATCAGCGCGAGGCTATGCGCACGAATACCGGAAACCAGTTCGATCGCCACGAATACGATCGTCGCGCCCAGGGACCAGGCGAGAACACGGCCGGAAGTATGCCCGTGTTTGTGCGAATGCAGACGAGCCTCCGATTTCATTGTAGAACCGGATCGGCGTGCTATGAAGTAATGCACGCCCGAGGCCGGGCCATGTGCTCCCCTGCAGAATCCCGGGTTTCAGTCAATCCGTCTCATCCGTCTCATCCGATCGAACCGGATTTGCGTGCTCGTCATGCCGAGCGGTTTGAAAACGTTCGCTTCCCTGGATGACGGGGTCCTCGATCGGTCGCAGGCCGCACAGTCCAAATCGCCAGTACCGTTGATGCGAAGCCCGGCATGTGGGTGCCGGCCAGCCTCATCGTTCGTTTATTGTGACCCGGCGGCGCGCCGATTTGATCCGGAGACGCGTGTTATCAAGGAGTAACCATGCAGAAGGCCGGTCGGCTCCTGGGGCGCGTTGGAATATGCATCGCGGCTGTCAGCGCGCTGATCGCAGTCTGCTTTCTTGTGATTCCCGTGAACGCCATCACGGTCGCGTTGATGATGTTGCTGCTCGTATTGGCAGCCGCGACCCAGTGGGGTCTCGTCGAAGCGTGCTTCACTTCCGTTATCTGCGTCCTCGGATTGAATTTCTTCTTCCTGCCGCCGGTTCTCAATTTCACGATTGCGGATCCCGAAAACTGGATCGCATTCTTTGCCTTCCTTGTCACCGCCGTGACTGTGAGCCAGCTCTCATCGAAGGCAAAGCAGCGCACGGAAGAAGCCGAGGCAGGGCGCAGCGAACTCGGGACTCTCTATGAGCTCAGCCGCGCGATGCTGATGGACGAAGCGCGCGACGCGGTGCGTGTGTCGGTGGCGAAAACGGCCCAGATTCTGCAACTTAGCCACATCGCGTTCTACGACCTCGCGGCTAACCAGCTGTACGGCTCGCTTCAGGGGTCGGGGATGTCGCAGGCCGATATGATCCGCGTTGCCGAAACGGGAGAAGCGCTCGGGGAGGGGAGTTCCTCCATCGTTCCCGTTCGGCTGGGGACGCACGTCGTCGGTAGCCTGGCGCTGGCGGGAGCGCGGCTGAGTCCGCACACGCGGGATTCGATTGCCAGCCTGCTTGCGATCAATTACGAGCGCGTCCGGGCGCTCAATCGCGCGGCTGCCGCTGAGGTCGCCAGGCGCAACGAAGAGTTCAAATCGTCGCTGCTGGACGGCCTTGCGCACGATCTGAAGACGCCGCTGACAGCAATACGAACCTGTGTCACGAGGCTGATTTCGATTCCGCCGCGAAGCGAGGAAGTGCGCCAGGAACTGCTGAGCATTATCGATCAGGCCTCGGAGCGCCTGCAGCAGTCGATCACCGAAGCCATCGAACTGGCGCGGATCGAATCTCAGGAACTGCGCCTGCACCGTGAACCAACCAGTCTGGCGCAACTGGCGGTTGCCGCCGTAGCCGAAACCAGGGATGAAAACCCAGGACGTTATACGATTGAGATAGCTCCCGATCTGGTATTGGACATCGATTCCGGCCTCGTCCGCCGCGCCCTGATGCAGTTGCTGGAGAACGCGCACAAATATTCTCCGCCCGATTCGCCCATTCGGATTGAAGCCCGCGTTGAAGAGGGACAGGCGATCATCTCGGTAATGGACCGGGGCCCCGGGATCGGCTCGGACGAACTCGAACACGTCTTCGAGAAGTTTTACCGGGGCCGCAGGATCCGGGCCAGAACCGAAGGCACGGGTATGGGGCTTGCGATCGCGAAAGGTATCATCGAGGCTCACGGCGGCAAGATCCGCGCGCAGAACCGGCCGGGAGGCGGCGCGGCGATCATGATTACATTGCCCTTGCAGACTGTTCCGCACGACACATTGAACACTGAACGCGGCATGAACACGCCATGAACACGCCATGAACACGCCATGAACACGCCATGAACACGGCCACCATACTCGTTGTCGACGACGAACCGCAGCTGCGGCGGGCCATGAAAGCTACGCTCACCGATCTGGGTTACTCCGTTATGGAGGCGAAAACCGGCGAAGATGCGCTCGAAGTTCTGCGGCACGATGCGGCCGATCTCATTCTTCTCGATCTCAATATGCCTGGTATCGGCGGGCTGGAGACATGCAGGGCGATCCGCGAGAATTCCGAGCTTCCCGATCATCGTGCTTTCCGTGCGTAACACGGAGCGCGACAAGGTGGAGGCGCTCGATGCCGGCGCGGACGATTATGTCACCAAACCGTTTGGCATTCAGGAACTGCTGGCGCGCATTCGCGCGGCGATGAGGCGGGTGCCTTCATCGGGAGAGGCGGGCCCGCACGTTTTTGTGCACGACGATCTCGAGATCGATTTCGATGCCCGGCGCGTGAAGCGCAACGGGCACAGCGTCCGGTTGACTCCGAAGGAGTTCGATCTCCTGAAATTTCTGGTCGATCATCCGAATCGCCCGATTGCCCACCGCAAGCTGCTGCAAACGGTCTGGGGTCCGGATTATGGCGATGAAGTGGAATATCTGCGGGTTGTTATCAATCAGTTACGCAAGAAAATCGAAGCAGTGCCCTCAGAGCCGAAGTACCTGCTGACCGAACCCTGGGTTGGCTACCGGTTTGCGACTTCAGGCGCCCCCGACGAGAACACCGAATAGAAGACAAGTCTTATGCGCGGCTTACGACTTTCTAAGAGGCCAGCGCCGGATCTTCGGTAAGCGTAAAGTCGCCGGTTCATAGCGCAACCAAAGCGCCTGTCTACTATCATTTGTAGTCAAACGGTGTAAATTCTGTTATGATGGAAACATGCAAGATCGCCAGGTAATCAACGATTCCTACTATTGTGGGAGAGTAAGGCCGGACTCCGTGGTTTCCGTCCTGACCGGTAATTCGTATGTTGTTGCGGAATACGATGAGCGGACTGGCGATATCCGGTGGCAAAGAGTAGTGAACGCAAGCCAGAAAGAAGGCATTTATAACTGGCTTCGCGAGCACTTTCCGGTGAAGACAGCTGAAGCGCCTAAGAAAGCCAACCGCAAAGCGCAGATGGCATCCGCTTAGTTTGCGCGATCGCTGGGCAAACTGCCCGGCAAAGCCAAACTTAACGCGTGCAGCAGATCTGAGGCGTCATCAACGATGCGGGCGTCAGCGGGCTTTGTCGCTCTGAAGAAGTTCTCGGAAGCGAGGCTGCGATAGACGTCCCCGGCGACCCCCGAAGCCGTGGCGCCGATCGAAGGTCGTCCGCCGGTCAGCATCACGACCACCACCAGCTTGCGCCCGCTACCTTCGTTGAAGGATCCAAACCAGCCCAGATGAGTGCGGCCTTCGCTGCAGGTGCCCGTCTTGCCGAGAATCTCGTCGTCCTGCTTTGGCCCGGCGTCGCGGTGCCGAACTCAACTGCGCCCCTCATGCCCGGCTTGATCTGATCGAGATCAGATTGGCGATATCCAGGTGCCGTTTGACCTGCGGCTGAAAATTAGCTGACTTCTTCCTGCGAGCGCGGATATTGAAGCCAGTAGAGCGTGCCCCCATTGGCAACCGCGCTCATCAGGCCGGCCAGTTCGAGCGGAGTCTGTGAGATCTCCTCGCCGAAACTGGTCAGCATCCCCATGCCACCTTCTTTCGGCGGCGCGGCGGGGAACGAACCCGGCATGCTCGCCTTCGACGTTCAAGCCGGCCTTTTCCCCATAGCCGAACAGGTGGGCATAATAATTGATTCGTTCATAGCCGAGTTTGATGCCGAGGTTCGCAAAGTAGTAATTGTTGGAAAAGGCCAGCGCGTCGGTGAGATCCGAAGAAGAAGCGCGCTTGTTGATGATGAAACGAGCCGGGCTGGTGCGTTCGACGAGGCCCTTCGCGAAGCGCCGCCAAGGCGACCGAAACCTTGACGGTGGAGCAGGGCTGGAAACCGCCTCCGAGCGTCAGGGGCTGGTTGACCATCGTCAGGATGCGGCCGGTGGTCGGATCGACGACCACCACGGAGCCGTTGAGAGGCCCGAGCGCGTCGGCGGCGGCTTTGCGGACGACCAGGTCTTCGCCATCGATCTTGTCGTGCGGACGGTCGAATCCTTATAGGTGGGCTCGTCCCAGGTCTGGACCCAGCCTTCTTTTTCGGGGCGCTCGTCGTCGCGGCGACAGTCGACGCCGGTGCCTTCACCACCATCGTGTTCGCCGCTGCGTGCTTGCGGCGGCGGACGTCGTCGCGGCCGTGGAGCTTTTCTTCTTGTGGTGTTTGGGCGTGGCAGGGTGGTCGGGGTGGTCGACGGCAAGAGCGGCACTCGCGCAAACCAACGGCAACGACAAGAATGAAAACTAGAGTCGAACAACCGCCAACAGATGTTCCTTCATCGAAACCCGTCGGCGCGGGAGATAGAGAGCCAGTAATCAAATTCCGGGGAGCAGCCGGAACTACCATTTTGCCGCGTTCGGAGCGTCGCGGTCAATCGATTTCTTTGACTTCTGCTCGTTCATCTGCTCACATCGTCAATGTGCTACTTTTTCGCCATGACTACTTTCTCAGATCGATGTCCGCCAGTCGAAATCCCAAAAAGTGATAAACAGCACTTTATCATCTTGAACCAGGAAATTGTTGAATGCAAGCGTTGCCCTCGGTTGATCCGGCATTGCCAAATCGGTTGCCGTCACAAAACGGCGCGCATACCGCGACTGGGAATACTGGGGAAAGCCCGTGCCTTCTTTCGGCGATCCTGCCGCCAGCCTGCTGATTCTTGGCCTGGCCCCCGGAGCACATGGTGCTAATCGTACTGGACGTATGTTCACCGGAGATCGTTCCGGCGACTTCCTTTACCGGTCGCTCTACAATGCCGGGTTCGCCTCCCAGCCGGAAAGCCGCAGCGCCGACGACGGCCTTCGGTTGCGCGACGCCTGGATCACCGCCGCGGCACATTGCGCGCCTCCGGAGCAACAAGCCTTCGCCCGGAGGAGTTGCGAAACTGCCGGCCGTTTCTGGAACGGGAACTGGCGCTGCTTGCAGAACGTTCAGGTGGTGGTTGCTCTTGGGCAAGATCGCCTTCGATACGTACCTTTCGGTTTTGAAGAGCCGCGGCGCGATCGGTCGGCTGGCGGATTTCCGGTTCGGCCACGATGTGCTCTACAACCTGCATCCCGCGCTGCTGTGCTCGTATCATCCGAGCCAGCAGAATACATCGACCGGGAGATTAACGCAGGCGATGCTCGACGCGATTTTTCTGCGCGCGGCCGAGATTATCCGATCCTGACCAGTTCCCGCTGGACGACACCCGTCGTCGACGCCGAATTCGCGGTGACGAAGACGTCGACTTCGGACCGCACGCCGAAGTCCTCCAGGTAGATGCCTGGCTCGACCGAGAAAAGCGCGCCGGGAAGGATGCGGCGCTCGTCGTGTGTTTCGAGATTGTCCATATTGGCTCCGGTGCCGTGAACTTCGCCGCCGATCGAGTGGCCGGTGCGGTGCACAAAGCGGTCGCCAAACCCGCGCTCGCGGATATGAGTCCGCGCCGCATCGTCGACTTCGAAGCCGCGAATCTCGACGTTTCTCCTGTACCGCTTTGGAAACCGCTTCAACGGCTTTGTCGCGCGCATCGCGGACGATCTCGAAGACTTCGCGGACACGGTCCGGTGCGTCGCCGCAAAACCCGTTCCAGGTGATGTCGTAATAAACCGAATCCGGCTGATCGAGCTTCGCCCACATGTCGAGAAGGACGAAATCGCCCGGCCGGATCGGCGAACTGGTTTCGGAGGTCGGCTCGTAATGCGGATCGCCCGCATGCGCGTTCACGCCCACGATCGGGCCGCTGTCGGTGATGAGGCCCGCCGCGCGGAATTGTTCCAGAATCCAATCCCTGACCATGATTTCGCTGGCTCCATGCGACAGCTTGTTCGCCGATAAAACGAAACGCCTCGGCTCGCACCTTGTCGACCCGCCGGCCGGCTTCGAGATGACTGGCGAACTGCGCGTCATTCAGGCAGGCTTCAAATTCCTGGATCAATTCGGCGGAAGTCACGACTTCGACTCCCTGTGCCCGCACCAGTTCGACCGTGCCCGCATCCACCATCGCGACATAAGGGACCGCGCAAAGCGGCGAATACTGCATGGCCACGCGCTTCGATCCTTTCAGCAGCCTCGCCAGTTCGGAGTGCTGTTCCTGCCAGCTGGAATACTGCGACTTCTCGCCTGGCAGCGCGCTGATGACGTGGGATTCGATCCGATGCACGAGGCCGCGCGGTTCGCCCGTGGCGGGAATCAGGTAATACCAGCGCCGGGTCACATGGTGCGGTTGCGGGAAACCGAGCACGCGATAAGCCAGCGGGTCGCGCCCGTGATGATCGAAGAACAGCCAGCCGTCAAGCTTTTCGCGCCGCAGCGCTTCCTGAATTCGAAGGAGGTCCATGCGATTCGAGAATAGCGCGATCGAGGGCTTCGGAATCGATTCCCGCGATCTCGACGATCTTCGTTGTGCCGGTGAAACCGCTCACGATGCGAACCGCGGTTGCCGGGACGCCCGCCAGTCTGGCGAGAAACCGGATGATCGCGTCGTTCGCCTTGCCATCCACCGGAGGCGCGGCGACGTGCAGTTTCCACGCTTCGCCCGAGCCTCCGTCCAATTTGCCCGCGAATTCGGTTTTGCGGGCGCCCGCGCGGACTTTAAGCGTGAGTCGTGCTTTCATCTTATGGCTTCGCGCGTAACTTTCCGCCATTCGATGTGCGCGCGCAGATCGGTCACGCCCGCCGCCTTGCGTCCGGAGAGAACCTCGAAGGAAATCACATCGTCCAGCCAGTCATGGCTCGATCCGTCGGGATACTGGGTGGCCACGGTTACCGTGTATTGCTGCGGCGTCAGCCAGCATTCGAAGCTGGAAATCGATATCGAGCTCTTCGCCGGCCTCGAATGCGCCCAGATCCACTTGCTCGATTCGCGTGTTGGTGCCGTAGATTTCCATGCCGATCCGGTTGCGGATGAGGATGCCCACCATCGGCTCGACGCGATGCGCGCGGAACGCGGTGCGGATGCGAATCGTCACGCGCTCTCCGCTCGAAACGACGCCGCAGGGCCGGCCGCTTTCATCGAGCAGCGTGACGTCGAGGATCTCGCTCGATCCATCCCCATGCCGGTTACGTCGCCGCCGGATGAATCCGCCGGTCGCGCTGTTCGTAAGCCTTCTGGCGCTCCAGCACGACGCCGATGTACTTATCGATCACGTGCTTCGGCTCGCCTTCCGCTTCGATGCGTCCGTTCAGCAGGAAAATAGCCCGAGTTCGAAAGCTGCTTCACGAGTCCGAGATCGTGCGACACGAAAAGCACGGTGGTCTTCTTTTCGCGCAGCTCCTCGAACTTGCGGATGCAGCGGTTCGCAAACACGGCATCGCCTACAGCCAGAGCGCTTCATCGACGATCAGAATATCTGGATTGACGTGGATGGCCGTCGAAAAGGCCAGCCGCACATACATGCCGCTCGAATATTCTTTGACGGGCCGGTGGATGAATTCTCCGATTTCCGCGAACGCTTCGATCAGCGGGAGATTCCGCTGCATTTCGGCGCGGCTGATCCCCATGATTTCGCCGTTGATAAAGATGTTTTCGCGGCCGGAGAATTCGGGATTGAATCCCGCGCCCAGTTCCAGCAGCGCGGCCACGCGCCCGCGCGTCACGACCCGGCCGGTAGTCGGCTGGAGGATTCCGCTGATCACCTGGAGCAGCGTGCTTTTGCCGCAGCCGTTCGGCCCCACAAGGCTGACGACTTCGCCGCGATCGACGCTGAAGGAAATGTCCCGCAGAGCCCAGAAATCGGTGTGCAGCGGGTTGCTTCCGGAGAGGGTTCAGTTCGCGGATCCGATCGAAAGGCGTCTTGATAAAGCCGATAAACCTTCGAAACGTTCTGGACAAGCAGCAAACAAACTATCATAAAGCGATGCGCCACCGGTATTTGTTGCTCCTGGGAGTGAGCCTGCTGAACGCGCGCTTCCCCGACGCAAACGCCCGTCTATGGCTACGGGTTCTGCAGGTTTATCCGCACGACGGAATGCCTTCACGCAGGGACTGGAATATCGCGGAGGCTTTCTATACGAAGGAACAGGGTTGAACGGACGATCGACTCTGCGGAAAGTGGAATTGGAATCGGGCAAGGTGCTGCAGGAGATCCACGTGGATTCGCAATATTTCGGCGAGGGCATCACGGTATTGAATCAGCGCATCATCGAACTAACCTGGCAGTCTCAAGAGGGCTTTGTTTACGACCGGAGCACGTTTCGGCGGCTTCGCGCGTTTCGATTATCCCGGAGAAGGATGGGGGCTCGACCAACGATGGCCGCCAGATCTTCATGAGCGATGGCACCGCGGACATCCGCTGCTGGAATCCGTCGACCTTCGCAGGAAACGCGGCGGTTCATCGTTCATGACGGAAAGGCTTCAGTCGATCAATTGAATGAGCTCGAATACGTCCGCGGTGAGATCTTCGCCAACGTCTGGCAGACCGACAGGATTGCCCGTATTTCGCCGGTGGATGGCCGGGTCACGGGCTGGATCGATCTTTCCGGATTGTTGCCGGCATCCGATCTCGCTGAACGGCGCGGACGTTCTCAACGGAATCGCCTACGACTCCGCTCGGCGACCGTCTTGTTCGTCACCGGAAAGCTTTGGCCCAAAGCTATTCGAGATTCAGCTCGTCCGCAAATCATAGCCGCATAATCAGGTTCAAATTGCTGCCGGGAATGGTCGTTCCGACGCCGTCGATATCAAGACTCAACTGATCCCCGGCGCGCAGAGCCGGCAGCCCGAAGCCCGCCGACTACGGCCGAAATCGTTGCGCCCGCGGCGAACTGCACGGTCGCATACGCCGCTCCGTTCCGGTTCAGTTGCAGAATGATGGGCGCTCCCTGCGAGGCGCGTATTGACGATGCCGTAGATATCCCGGACCGACCGGTCGGCATCCACGATCACGATTGCCGGCGCCGCCGAGGTTTGAACGCCAGATATCCGCTGATCTGGAATGAGATACTGGCCGCCTGCCATGGTTCGCAATCCGGAATCGATCGTTCCTGTGTAGGAGTTCACGGCGACGGCCCCGTCGCCCAGGGCGTTGGTCATGTAGAGCTCGACGCTGGCAAGCCGAACATTCGGCAGCGCGACGTTGTATTGCCAGTCTCCGCTCGCGGGGCTGCCGAAGAAGTTCCTTGATGAAAGGAAGATCAGGACCGTTTCGTTCAGTGTGTATACAAGTACGGGAGCAGCATGGGCCGCGGCCGTCGTGTTTTGAGCTCCGCGCGTCACAGCCGAACTGCCGTCGGAATTCGTGCCCGTCACCTGCACGATTTCCTGTTCGATCTGCAGCAGTGCTTCCGGTCGTGAAGGGGGTGCCGAAAGGGATGCTGGTGTCGCGTCGCGCCGATCGCCGTGGTCAGCTAAGGGCGCCGCGCCATTGACCTCATCGTAGAAATGGAACGTGTAGGTTCCGGCAGTGATGCTGATCGTGTTGACGAGCGTCCCGAAGGCGATGGCGCCCAACTCCAGCACGCCACCCTGCGTGGGCGAAATGACCAGACCGAAGATCGGGCGCCGGCGGAACGCCGGAATCGGCGACGATCTCGCCGGATTGGCCCAGTATCCAGCGAGTCAACGGCGAAAGATCGTAGGACGCCTCGTCGTCGGCGGCGTTCGCAGCGCGCGCCGAAATCTGCACCCCTGCGCCGATGCGCTCCGGAACATCGACCAAATCGGGGCCTGTACTGCCGCTCGCGCCGGTGCGCCACGAACTTTCGGCGATCGTGAAGAAGCTTGTCGCATCCGGCTGGTCGACCCAGGGCACGGTGACGGTCAAGGTGGTCGCCGTGTTACTCGGCGATGATTTGTTCCTGCCCGGCTCCCGTGCCTCGCGTGATGCGGACGATGAGTCTGCGATAAGTATTCACAATCAGATCGAGCACGGGATTGCCGACTGTCGTGGCGGAGTAAATGGCGGCCGCGGCTTCGGGCAACAATTCCCAGCGCCAGTACATATCCACGTGGTCGAACTGCGGGTCCGGCGGCAGTATGATCAGCGGAGGCAAGCCCGTATCGGTGAACGAAGGGGCCGAAGTCTGGTTCGGATGCGATTCGCAACAACAGACCCGGGTCCGTTCCGCGATAGACGTTGAAAGCTTGCCGCGCTCACCGGCAGTTGAATGCCATCCAGCATCACGGAGTTTGTGTTGGCGCCAGCGGTGGTGGTGGCCTGCGCTATAAAAGAGAGCGAGCTTTCGCCGCCGGCGCTGTCCACGGCGCTCACGGCGTAATAGTAGTTGACGCCCCCGACCAGGGTTCCGCCGGTGGCGCTGACCACGGGCGCCAGCCCGATCAAAGGAGCCGCCAGAGTACCCTGCTGCCCGGAAGGAGCGGTGAACGAAACGCTCAGCTCGATGGCCGCCGAGCCGTCGTTGCCGGTGATTTCGGTTTCGGTGATTCCCAGCTGCAGATTTCCATTACCGTCGATCACGGTGCCGATCACCGGATCGGGCAGCCCGGAGCCCTGGCCGGTCTGCCTGCCCAGCCCTCCGGTAATTCCCGTTGCCGTGTCCGAATACCAGTCGTCATCGTGAAGCTGAGCCGTGATGGTCGCAGTGCGGAAGCTGTTTCCCGGCGCGATCTTCGTAATGCGGAACGGCGTTCGCTCGAGATTCTCTTTCGGGTACGTCACCGTGATGAGATCCCCGGGCAGCAGGCCGAGAGCCTTAACGCTGGTTTGAAATTCGATAAATGCGTTGCCCGGAATGGCTCTGTTCAAGCCCAGCAGCAGCATGCGCGAAGCCTGGCTGAAGGTGGAGATTCCGACCGCGTCCCAGATCACCGCGACCTCCTGGCCGCACAGATCGACGTCGTCCTCGTCTTCGAGCGACAGGCTGTCCTGCTGATACTGGTTAAAGCTGTCCTGAAACTCGATCGACAGACGGTTTGGCGTATCCTGCGCGCCAAGTTTCGACAGCTTCACGCTGGAGCTGCCGTCTTTGTTGCGCGCGATGGAGGTGGCGTCGAATTCGTACGCGGGCCACCCGCCGTTGAATTGATTCACCGAATTACTTCCCGGCGGCAGCGTCGGCTGCTGCAGGGCAAAGGTATTCTCGATTCTCGCTTCCAGCAGGCCCTGCGAGTCCAGCACCAGGTAGAGCCGGGATCCATTCCGGATCGAGCGGATGATTTCACCCGCGCTCTGGCTTTCGTTGAGTGCGAAATTGCACTGGAATCTCGGTAGGTCCACCATTCCGCCAACCGGGTCGTTTACGGAGATGAGCTGATCGCCATAGGCCGCCGCTACCGCGAAGCTTGCGGTATCGATCTCGGGCAGGCGTGTAACCGCAGCGCATCAGGATATCCAGCAACACCCACGCCGGGTTGCTCGAAAACTGTTCGTACAGGAAATTTCCGTTGGTATCGAACTGCCAGAGATTGAGGCCCTGCATCAGAACCTGGACGGTCGGAATGCTGGTGCCATTGTTGATCGAGTTCGGGACTACCACCGACAGATAAGCCATGCTGCCATACGGATCGCCCTGCGGAACTCCGTTCGCGTCGGTGAAGTTGTTGTCCTGCTTCCCGTTCCGGGTTCCCGGGGTGATCAAGTTGTACCAGCCGCTGGCGGTCATGTTGATTCCGTTCACGCCCTGAGGAATCTGGATATCGTCGACAAGAACCAGCAGCACGCCCTCGATCTGACCCATTCCGAGCAGAACTTCCATTCGTGTCAGATTGCCGTCGTTGCGGGAGAACACGACGTCGGGCGTCGTCCATTGCGTGCCGTAGACCAGAGGCACGAAGTTGTTATAGGCGGCCGTGTTCTCCTGCACGGCGGACAGCTGCGAGTTACTCTGGCCTGCTCCCCGCACCAGAATCGTCGGCGGCAGGAACTCGAGTCCGCCGAAACGGGCCGTTGCGTTCCCGTTATTATCGATTGTGAACATACCTCGTTCTTCGCAATCCGAACGCGTGTAAGCGCACGTGGTGAAAGGCATGTCGCCATCCATATTGCCGACGCCGTTTGCCTGGTCGGGCGAGTATCCGCACCGGTAATACGGGTAATACTTTCCTTGCAAGGCGCCGCCATCGACCGCCAGCAGACGCTCCGCGGCAGTGGTGGGAAACCGCCACGGGCACATTCGCTCCACGCGGACGTTGGGGATCACGGTGCGCTGCATCGAAATCCGGTTCATCGCGCTCAGCCGGAAGGTGGTTTCGGTGATCGTGTCCGGCGGGTTCATCAGGCCGGTGAACACCACAGCTGAACTGCTGGTCGGAACCGCTTCCGCAAGATTGAAAAAGACTGACTGCACCACAAGCTGCGCACCCTTGAAGCCGGTCTGCTGTTCGATCTCCGAAAGTTCGGAATCCGCGTTGGCAAGTTCGAAGGTCAGTTTGGGAGGACCGCCTACCTGGGTATCGGACGCCAGCTGTGCTTCAAACAGGTTCTGCCGGATCACGCGCCCTTCATAGGGCGTTCCGTTCCAGGTGATCGTGCGGGTGCTCCAGTGCCGGATGGTGCCGTCGGTCAGAGTGCAGTCGTAAAAGAACAGAGGCGTGTCGGCGCTCAGCTGTTCCTTGGCCGCCAAAGGGCTTTGTATTGTGCTCATATCAGAACCCGTGACATCAAACTGATCTCGCACGACGAGAGACCGACGCTGGTATTCGTAATTTTGAGTTCATCGCTCTCGAAATAAGTTTCGTCATAGATCCCAAGCGCCGTGGTGGTTTGCTTATAAGCCGACGGATAAGGCTGCGCCTCCACCTGCGGCCCCCATACGTCGATCGTCTGACCTGCGGCGAGTTCAATGGAAAAACCCGATTGCACCGCGCCGGTGGCGCCCGTGCCGCTCAGGAAGGCCCGCTGCCAAACCGGACCCACTGGTACAGTGAGCTGCGTTGCGTCACGCTGCAGCGCCACGGTCCCGGCCGTATCGCTGCGCAGGTAGACGCTGAAGCAGGTTACGTACGAACCTTCAATGCCGAGGGTCTGCTGAAGCGTCTGCGTTCCCGGATTGGCATTCGAAACTGACGACGCCCGGTTCGTTCCCAGCGGGTCGGCCACGCCAGGCGCGGTCTGCAGCAACCCGGCCTGCCAGCCCGCCTGCGAGAAGTCTTCGCTCCACCCGAGAAGGTTAGCCAGCGGGTCGATGAATGTGAACGCGCCATACGATCCCTGCGAGGCCGCGAACAGCGCGCTGATTGAGCCCGCTTCCGAATCGGTCAGATCCTGATAGGACAAGCGCCACTCGACCTGACTCGCGGGCGCGTCGGGCAGTATGATTTGCTCGGAGCTCTCGAGTTCGTTTATGATCGTGCGCCACCTTTGCGAACGCGTCAACGGAAACTGTGCTATCGATCCGTTTCCAATCTGGGGGTACCAACTCATGCGATCTCCTCGATCACGACTGTGGTCTGGCCGTCCATTTCGCGTGTCATCGTTACATCCAGTTGCTGCCCCGAAATCACACATGTGGATGCCACGGCGCCTGTGGCCGGATCTGTAAAAGCGAACGGCGCGCTGCCCTGCTGTACGACGAATGCAATCACCTCGCCCAGTTCCTGCTCATCGAGCTGATCGAGTTTCACGGTCCATCGCCGCAATCCGGTCCCGTACAGGGGGAATATCTGCCGGCTGCCGTCCATGAACCGGACGGCCTGCGTTGAGAACCGCACGCCGTAGTCGAGCGGATACTGGGCGGCCGCGCCCGTCTTCAGCGTAGGAAAGCCGGCCATTACAGGCTCGCCACCACGCCGTTAATCGGATGCATGTTCAACATCGCCTCGCGCACCGCATTCGCAATATCCGTGCTGTGGTCCATGAACGACTGGCTATCCATCGCCGTCACATTCACCGTGATCTGCGGCGCCAAAGGCGGCTTTGTGCTGCCGCTGACCGACTGCCCCGAACCCGGCGCGGCAGTCGAAGCCGCCGCGCTCGGGGCGGCTGAGTTCAGCGTCGCGTCGATCGCCACTGGCGAAGGCGGAGTATAAATCGGCAGCGGCGCCGGAGTGGAATTTCCGCCGAACAAACTGGCAATTCCCGAAATCAGCGGGGAGAGCAGCCCAAGGCCTCCGAAGAGACTCGATGCCACACCGCCCGCCACGCTCGAGGCCGAGTGGCCGCTCTGCGCCGATGTATTTCCCTGGATCGCCTGCGTGTTGGCCGCGATCAGCGTGGCCTGCTGCTGATACGCAGACTGCAGCTGGGCGATCTGCTGTCCCGCCTGCGACAGAGACGTCGAGAGATCGCTGTTGTCGCTCGATACCCCGGCAGCGATCGCGGGCGGATCCGGGATTCCTTTTCGCCCCTTCGGCTTTACCGCCTTAAATGTTTCTTCAATGCTGCGTTTTGCCATCCGGTTCCTCACGCTCCATCTCGTCCCGCAGAATCACGAAAGCATCTACTTTGCGCGCTGCCATTTCCGCCACCACTGCCGAGCTTTCCATTCCCAGTCGCCGCCGCACAAAAAACTCCTCGACCATCGCCATGCTCTCGCCCGTGACCAAAGACTTCGGGCATTCCTCGGACTGCGTCTGCTTCCGACCCCAGACAACGCGCGGTTCGCCGCGCTGCTCTTCAGGCAGGAACCCGCACCGCCGTCTTCATTTCCAGGCCGTTTTGCCGGCAACTCCCGCAATCCCACCCGGCCCGGTTCGAAAACTGGAAGTGGAACGCGACGGTCAGTTTTTTCTTTCGTTCTCGTCCAGCCCGCACTCGGCCTTCACCGCCGCCAGAGCTTCGAGAAACAATTCCTCCGGTCCGCCCTCCAGCAGAGCCTCGACGCTCGCGGGGACGCCATCGAGCTGCAGCCCCCGAATCTCCTCCACGCCCCACCGGACGTAGAGCTGGTCGATCTCGGCTCCAAGCAGGCTGGCCTCCATCCCGTTCTTCGCGTCGCGCCCCGCTTCGAAATACTCCAGGCGGGCCGCCAGATCGCGCACCCGCCTCATCAGTTCGATGCGGCCGCCCGAATGTCATCAGGGCGATCACGAACTCCACGCCCGGACGTACCCGCGACGCCACCACTTTCCTGCTGTTCCACGACTCAGCGGCCGATGCGCCTGGCGTCGTAATCATCCGAACGCCACCACAATTTCGTTTTCCGCCGTGCCCTGCGCGCGAACGTTGCTGAACTTCCACTGCAGCCGTTTATCCGAATCGTCGAACTCCGGCACGGTTGGTACCAGGATTGCAGATAAATGCCGAACAGCTGGCCGGCTGTCTGGCCCAGCTGGAACATCACGCCGACGGGCGATTGCTGCCGCGCCGCCTGATAGAGCGCCGATGGTCGCCGCGTCATCCTGGCTGAACAATTCCAGCGTCACCGACACGGTCCGGTTACCGGGCACGAGTTCCAGCGGCAGGATCGTTCCAAACTCCTTCGCTCGCGTATCCAGGTCGTTTTGGATCTGAATCGACGCCGCCGACACGGTGAAAAACTCGACTCGGCGAAACCCCCAGCCATACCTCGCCCAGATTGCCGGGCACGGGCGAATAATTGAAGCCGGTCAGCGCCGGTTCGGCCGGAAAAGTGGCTTCTCCTCCCTGGCCGGCCGCGAACGAAGCGCTGTCGATCAGGTCCTGCGCGATTCCCTTGAACTCAAACTGATGGAAGTCTCCATTCAGTTTCACCGTCATTTGGTCCATGCCAGCTCCGCACAGGAGCCTCTGCACCGCCGTCGACGGGTCCCAGTAGTCGAATATGCTGATGCTTGGCAGTTGCGTCGCGAGGCTGTAGGTCGCAGTCTGGCCGATCGGCGCTCCCGCCATGGGCGCCGCGGAAAACGGTGCGTTCAGGACCACAGTCTGCGCGTCCACGATCGCCGCCACGAACCGGATCTCTCCGCCCACAGTGATCGCCTGCCCCGGATTCAGACCATGAGGCGTGGAGAATGCGATGGTGGACGTGGTGCTCCCGGTGCCTGCGCTGTTGCCCGCCCACAGGACGCCCGGCGCGCCCATGGCCGCCTCGACGAGGGGCCCGTGCGACGGCAGCGTCGTCGGGTCGGGCCAGTCTCTCATGTAAGAGGTCAGGTCGAACGAAGTCTGCTGGCGCATCCCCACCGGCACTCCCTGCCATGTGCGGCTTCCCGTCTTGTCTTTGCGCTGAATTTTCTCCCGCTGCTGCTGCGCCGTCAGCTTCACGGCGGGAATCCGGTTCACCTGGCTGATTGCCGGTACCTGACCGTACGCGCTCTCCCGAGCGACGTACCAGCGGTTTGCGTTCGATGAAGTATATGCCATCGCTTATTTACTGACCTCCACTTCGAATCCCACCTTTGCCCGCTGCAGAAAGTTCCTGCCGCCGCGCCCTACCGGCTCGTAACTGACTTCATACCCGCCGGCGTAAAACAATCCCGAACCCCAGTCGCCCGCGCGAATCGTCCAGCAGCGCGCAGACGGCGTCGGCATAAAGCTCGACGGTCGATTCAATCCCCTCCAGCGTGTCCTGCGCCTGCCGCACCTCCACCACCACGTGCGCCTTTCCCGAAAACTCCCGGAACTTCTCCTTGAGCGTGTTCGCCAGCTTGTCGCAATACACCAGCAGAGCGGGATATTGCACGTAGGCAGTCTTCTCGCTGATCTCGACGCTTGCGTTCAGCGCGACAATCGTTCTGATCCCGGTGGCGACGATGCTCGAGTCGCTCGCTTCGATCGCCCCCACCCGCACATTCACGCCGCTTGCCGTCGATGTCAGCATCGATACGACGGTATTCGTTAACGTCCCGCTCAGTCCGGCCATTTCTTATCCCCTCCGCTTCATCCCCGCAACAACGTCCGCACCAGCGGCCGAATGAAATCCGGCTTCTGGCCCTTGCCCGGCAGCGGCCCCTGTGTTACCTCGCCGGGTATATAGGTATAGGCCGAGCCAACCGAAAGCACGACGCTGTTCTGCCGAAACATCGAGGTCAGGGCGGTCCCGGCATACACCTGGAACCCCACAGCATTTGCGGGGGCATTGGACGCGGTGACGGTCATCAGATTCCCATCCGCAATCGTGATCGACGAAGCCTCCGACGCCGCGCCTTCCTGTCCTTCCGCATTCATCCAGGACACGCTCGCGTAAAACAGACCGCCGCTCTGCGGCCCCGGCACGAAAGAGAGAAGCGGCGGCTGCGGCCGGTGCAGCGGATCACTGCACCAGCCCCATGCCGCTCGCAATGAAGCTTTCGCTGGCGCCGCGCGACAGCGATGCGTACTCCTGCCATTTCTCCTGATAACGATCGACCAGTTGGCTGAAATAAGCGTCGCGATAGACCAACTCCAGCGCATGCATGGTCTCCCATCGCTTCAGAGGCGGGGTCACGACAATCTGGTCCACGCAGCGGTGGCGGACCCCAGATAACTTCCGGAACCGGACGTGGTTTAATGAGCCACAGTTCGAGTTCTGTCGCGATCTCCTCCTGCGCCAGCCTCAGCTTCGTATAAACGTTGATGCCGGCGGTTTGAGCAACATCGAGCAAGCCGGAGTCCTGAGCGACAAGATCGTCAATCGTCGGCGCGGGTCCATCCGCGAAGAGCGCCATGATTAATCCGCTCTCTTTGCTTCTTGAGCCTGTGCGCGGGGATTACCATCACCTGAACCCGTTTGGCGGCTTCTTCTTCAACGTGATTCTGGAGCGCCACGCGATTCGCCTCGTGGAATTCGCGCGCCTCCTCGTCGCTCGCAACCCGCGCCCTTGCCTCGGCGATCAGCTTTGCCGCGATCGAGCGCGGCGCTTCCGCCCGCACGCCCTCTTTCCCGCCTTCCGATGTGGCCAGACTCACCAAAACGAAGTGCTCACCGATGAGCGCGGCTTCCGCGTCCCGAACCTTCCTGTACCAGCTCCTTAAATCCATTCGCCCCTCCCGAGCTCGAAAATAGAAAACGGGGGCGAAGACCACACGCCCCCGTGCTTCTTTGCTGCCTTGCGCCCTAGCTGTTGATTTGAACGGCGAACTGGTTCCGCAGAATCGCGCAGCCGTAGAGCACATCCACCGTGAACTGCTGCGCCAGCGTGTTCGGCTGATAGCTCATCGTGACCCGCATTCCGAAGTTGCCCAGTTCGGCGTATTCGGCGATGGCACCCGTCCCGGGCAGCGGCTGCGGCAACCGGCGCACCACAAGACCGATCGCATCCTTGCAGAACGCAAGGTTGTGGGTATTGACCGGCGAGGTGCCCGTCGTCTGCACATACTGCGAACGGAATACGAAGAAGTCTTTGATCTTGCCGAAGGTCCCGTCGATGATCGCTCGCAGACCCGCCTCGCCGGCGGTCTGAAATTCGCTGAAACGCGGAATCTGCCGCATGGCCGAATACGTGTTGCTGTCGACCACCAGATACTTCGGCGCGCTGGGCGGAACCTTGGCCTGGAACAGCGCGGTCTCCGCCTGATCCAGCACAGCTTCCGTAACCGGCGTCCCCGCCGTTCCCGAGCGGCGCGTTCGCCGTAAAGCCGGCATAGAGGTTCAGAAGATCGCTCTCGATCTTCTCGGCAATCGCTACCACCGCCGGCTGCATGTAAACCTTCAACAGATCCGGCACCGCGAGCACCTTGGTCACGTCCGGAATCTGGAACGTCGCCTCCACGTGCGTGTTCAGCACGATCTGCGCGTTCCCCAGGTTGGGATTCTGCGGCTGCACCGCGCCACCCTCCGCGATATTGTTGGCCACAAGCTGTGGCGCTATCGGCACGTTGACGGTATCGCCCGCCTGTGCCAGTGTCGGCTCGTAATCGCGATTCACCAGGTTCCCCATCACGAGGTTCCCGACCAGCGCTGGCAAAGCGTCGGCCGCCACCAGTTTGACGATCGCGTTTGCTACATTTGCTGACGTAATTGATTGGCATCGTTCTCCTTGAATTTCCCGGCTGCTGATGTGCCGCCCGGCACAGACAAAAATGCCCGCTCCTGGCTATTGACAGCATGGGAGCGAGCGTTCGACCGCGTTCATTTCCGGGACGGCGCTACGATTCGGGGATTACGTTCCCCGCGGCGTTTGCGTTACTACCCGCAAAATCTCCTGGCGCACTTTGTCCAGATCTTCTTTGCTCATCGACGGGTTGATCTTGTCCAGATCGATGGCCCCGCCGCTCGCATGGGGCGCGGCTTTCTGCGTCCCCGTGATTCCCGTGCCGCCGGCAATGCGGGCCGGCAGAAATTCCGGATTCTCGCGCACGAACCCGGCCAGGAACTCGCCCACGGGTTGTTCGCCGCTCTCGCCGCGCGCGACCAGGCGGCCGTCTTCCGCGCGCACGATTCCGTCCTGCACGGCCTTGTAAGCCAGGTCCACTTTGGTGACGCCGAGCTTCTGCAGTTCCGTCCGGATGTTGCTGCTGCGCTGCGCCTCGTCGGCGACGGCGCGGCTGCGCTTGTTTTCTTCCACGAGTTCGTTCACCCGCTTCTCGAGCTGCTCGCGCCGGCGCCGCTCCTCCTGCAGCTCGGTCTTGTAGGCAGGCTCGCGCCGCGCCACATCCTGCCGCATGTATTCGTCGATCGCCTGCTGCACGACCGCCTGCACGTTTACCGCATCACTCATAACTGCTCCTTCCGATCCGTATCAGCAAGACTTGCTTCGATCTCTCCCGCGATCTGATTCTTGATCTCCTGCCGCGCATCGCAGAGATACTTCAGCGCCACCCGCTTCTGCACTTGTTTTGTCAGCGTGGCGATTTGATCCCCAGGCTCAGCAGGTTCTTCGCATCGCTCGCTTCGGTGCTGAAGTCCGTAATGTCGAACTCGTCGAGGCCCATCGCATCGATCGCCAGCTCGTCCTGCCGGGCGTCGGCGATCGCACCCAGCAGGTTCCGGATCGAATCCTTCACCGTGTCCCCGTACGACCGCAGAATCTCCTGCGTCACGCTGAAATCCCACTGCTGGCTCAGCCCCGATTGAAACGAGCCCGTGCCGTCGCCCGCCTGCTGCATCAGGTATGACACCCGGTAGATCTCGTCCTTCAGGCGCGTCAGGTTTTCCGCCGCGATCTGGAACACGTTGCCGGCGGGCTCCGTCCATCCGAACCGGTCTCCGCGCTCCGAGCTGCAGATAGTAGCTCTCGCCCGTGACCTGATTGAACTCTTTGTCCGAATAAATCACCGGCATCGCGAACAGCCCCATCGTCAGCGCCCACCCGAGCGCATTCGATTTGTTGAAATGTTCCAGCTGCAGCAGGGCGATCTTATTGGTCAGCCAGAGCCCGTCGCTCACGCGCAGCTCGAAGACGGGCACGCGTCCGATTCCGGCAAATCCGTGCCTGCCCTCGATCCGTCAGCTCGATCGCCTTCTGATCCGCTCCGCGGCGCTCGTAAATCTCGAACTTTTCCCGGTCGTAGTAGATCCACCGCGTCTCCCGCTTCCAGCCGAAAGCTTGACGCTGTCCTGCTTCAGCAGCGACGTCCGGATCACCACCCACTCCAGTTCGCCTTGCTGGTCGTAGCTCCAGTTGATCAGCTCGTCGGCGTTGTAAGCCACCAGATAGGCCCGGCTGCGCCCCGACTCGTCTTCGTCGGCTCGCGTCAACGCCGGGCCATCCGGTGCGCGGAAAGTCGACCACCACGTACGACTTTCCGCAAACCAGAGCCTCGGTCATCTGCTGCTTGAAAAACTGCGTCAGCGTCGTGCCGCGCAGATCGCAGTTCTGAACGAAGCGGGCAAAGAACTCCTTGGCCGGATCGTTCGTGCCCGTGAATTCCAGTATCGGTTCCCGCCTGACCAGCGTCGCCGTATACCAGTCGACAATGGACCCCAGGTAGTTCTCGTAGAACACCCGCGCCAGTCTTTCCTGGTAAACCTCGAGCGGTTCTTTCTGACGCCGCAGCAGGTACTCCGCCGCGTTGCAGCGGAACTGCTCGCCGCCCGCATAAAGGTCGCGATACCGGCGCCACATGCGCGCCTTATGCGTGTAATCCGGATGTTCCTGCTCGATATGTGTATGAGTCATCAAAACAACCGCTCCCCGCGTTCTCCGATCTTTGTGATCGACCCTTCGCCCTGCTCCTGCTGCCAGATCAGATATCCCAGCGCATCCGATAAATGCGTGCGCCGCCGATCCTTGTTCTTGTCGATCTGCGTCGAGTCTTCCTCGTACGACGACCTGCTCAAGATCGGCGATCAGTTCTTTGCACTTCGGATCGACGAACAACTGCACCTCGTCCAGCGCATTATGCAGCCGCGCGTTCATCATCTGCGACACGCGCCCGCACCGGCGGATTCGCTTTCGGCACGCGGTACGAGACCTTCGCCAGCCGCGACCCGAAGTAACTCCGTATCACCTGATAATCCGAATACCCCGTCGTGTGCATCGACGCCCCCGACGCATCCCCATACACCACCACGCCCGCCCGCGGCAGTCCGAATCGCTTCTCGAATTCTTCGCATGCCTGCTCCGTTGTCGCCCGCCGCAGCACGATCTCATCCAGCACCGAGACCTCGCCCGCCGACGCCACCTGCGCCACCACCGAACACATCGGATCCACATTGAAATCCAATGCCCAGAAAACCTCCCGCGCCTGATTGAGACTCGGCCGGCTTCACATTCAACTCGCGATCGAACGCGTGATAAACCAGCCCGCCCCGCACATTCAGGTAACTGCCCAGCACTTCCTGCCTGAAGAAGTTCTCGTCGTAACTGCCGCGCAGCCGTTCGTAAAAATCCGGCACCTGAGCCAACAAGATGCCGGTTCTCGAACGGCTCCGCCTGGATCACTTCGTAACCCTCCACCGGATTCGCCACGAACTTCCGGTAGACCCAGTCGAAACCCTTCGGCGTCCACACCGCGAATCCGCAGCAGCTGCGTTGGCCTTCGGATCGCGCAAGTCGGCCTTCCAGCCGTAGCCACGCGCCCTCCGGCGTGTACGTCAACTCATCGAGCCCGAACCATGCCAGGTTCGTCCCTCGCAGCCGCTCGTAATCTTCCACGGACCGCAGCAGGATTCGCGACTGCGACATCCTTCAGCAGGATCACGTTCTCCGCCTTGTTCAGCTCGAACGGAACCTCGTTGTCGTGCAGAATCTCAACCAGCGACGTCAGCGTCGCATCCCGCAGCATCGGATACGTCGGCGCACCGATCAGCCCCGTCCGCCCCGGGTTCATATAACTGAGCCGGATCGCCTCCTGGCAAAGCGCCGCGCTCTTACCCGATCCGATCGGCCCCGAGAAACCTTTGAATCGCGCCGTCGAATCGTGAAACCTGTGCTGACTCGGCAACGGCTGGTACTTTACTGCTCGTTCGACGTTGGTGCCTGGCATTCGTCAATCCATCGCACCGTCACCTGCTTTGGCAGCGTCTCCGTCAGTTCATTGCGCAGTTGCACAATTCGTACGAGATCCGCGACCGAACCTTTTGTATCGTCGTCCTCCAAGCGCTCCTGAATCCTCCTGATCGCTTTATCCAGAGCCCTCACTGTCCTTTGAGCTTCTCTTTCCTTCATCTGAGCCCTCAATCTTTTGGAGACGCGTTTCTCTCTCGATTGCAAGCTACCACTCGGCTTGGTCGGATCAACGACACGCCAGGCATTAACTGATTGATTACAAAGCAAATAGAGTTGAAGAAAAAATGTGACTCCCCACGGGAGGGCTACGCGACGGCCACAACGAGGGATGAAAAAGCGCTTCGCGCCAGTCCGATGCGATCTATTTTTGACGCTGGATTCGCGAGACTTATAAATCAGGGTTTTCGAAAGAAACGACGCCGGGGGTCACCGCGATTCCAAGGCGCTGCGATCGCAGTTGCCGAGGCGTGCAGATGCGTCCCAGGTACTCTCCAGAAATTCGTACAGCGCATCTTCCGGAGACTCCGCCCGCCGCACATCGTCATACATCAGGATGAACTCTCCCAGCTGCGCGTTCCACCCCGCCGCCGCGGGTCGGACCAACGCCTTGTCGAATCCCGCCAGCGCTGGAACCGCGTAGCAATAATAGGCCGGCCCGTCGACGGCGCCGCCTCCCGGCCAAAACCCGGCGCTGCAAACCTCATGCGAATAAGCCGGCCCGCTCATTACGCCCTTGCGCGGCGGCGCGAGCCGCCCGGAATAACGCGAACACGCCAGGTCGAAACTGCCCCGGAAAAAATGAACGGGGCTGCACTTACCGAGGAACTTCCCGCGAAATCGCTCCATCACTTTCGAGCTGGAAATCAGCACGCTCCAGAAACGATGCGCAGAGCTTGCGTCGTAAGAGCA
Source organism: Terriglobia bacterium (assembly GCA_963764845.1). Classification (GTDB taxonomy): domain Bacteria; phylum Acidobacteriota; class Terriglobia; order Bryobacterales; family Bryobacteraceae; genus BOG-234. Next base: position 2,149,066 of record CAVXUE010000006.1, read on the forward strand.
GTTGGCATAATCCTGGTCAAACGGCGGTGGGTCTCCCACTTCCTGAGGTCCGAGATTGATCTCGACATCGATTGGTGGCATGTCGTGCTGTATGTAAACTCGCGGGCTGACCACGGGACCGGTGCCGTATCCTCGCGGTCTTTTCGAAATCCAGTTCGATTTGGGACAGCACGAGTTGAAGGTTTCGAAGAGTGACGGTACGGCCGCGTCGCGGGCGTTGCGGCCGGAGGCGGTCGCCGACTTTTACAACGGGCTTTGTGAGGCTTTGGTGTCGCTGGGGATCGCAGGGGCAGGGCCGGCCAGAGGTCGATGTCGCTCATAGGCTCGGCGGGCTAAAGACCGGTGATAGCTTTGGCCTCGGGAGCGGGCCCTTCCATCTTCTGAACCGAAATGCCACCGGCGCCGACGCGAAGACTGATGTGGTGCGATGGCGCCCGGGCGCCTCCTGTGGGGACATTGTCCACGACCTTCTCGCCGATCACGTTGTGGTGCCGGGCCTGATTGAAATCGGAATACACGGTGCCGAACCGGGTCTTCGCGTCAATCGTGTAATGCTCCGCCTCGCGCAACTGAACGACAATATCGCCCGCCCCGTTCGTGGCATCGATGTCTCCGCCCACATCGGTCACTACCACGGTGCCGATATGGTGGTGAATCATCAGCCGCGATCCGCGAGGGACCATGATCTGATAGTCCACGTGAATGCCGGTCTCATGCCTGTTCGTGGTGATCGTCAGTTCGCTGTTGGCCGCGACCATTTTCACCACTTCGATCTTCTTCACCTTCTCCGTAGCATTCGCCTTGTTCCGTTCCTCCTGGAAGGTATAGCGCGAGGCGATGACCTCGACCGAAGGCTGGTCCCAGCCGGCGATGTTGAGTTCGCCGGTCGAGCCCTCGATATGAATCAGCCCGCCGGCTGCAAAGTCCGCATGGTCGGTGGTAACCAGTTCCACTTTTTGCTTCACAGCGAGAAGCGGCAAAGCCGCGCAGAATGCGATAACGGAGATTTTCGAGAGCATAAGATTCATTCTTGCATCTCTGCGCTGGCTTTGACCACCATCCCGAGGAACCGGTTGGTCAACTCCAGAATCCAGCCCTCGTTGCGCCGCGCCACAGCCTGAGCGGGGATCAGTTTCTGACGGATTCACAGGGCGCCGGCGCCCGCCTTGATGAAATCGCCTGCGGGCATCTGATTAACCCCGCCCGAGGCGAGGAACTGCACGCGCGGAATCGGAGCGCGTCATCATTACCCCGCAGGGCTCAATACTCCTGGATCACGGCTACCTTATGCTTCGCCGCGAACTCCACGATCCCACAATCGAGGCCAGGGCTGGTGATAAATTCCGCCCGGAGCCAAAACACGGTCCGATTCGTCGACATCCGGAGTTGTACCCCCGCCGACTACCAGCCCCGGATGCATACGAGCCGGCTCTTGGATCACGCCGATCGTCCGCGCCACCGTCATCGTAAGTCCACTACAGGGATGCCGCCGCGGAGAATCGCCGACCCCGCGAACGGCTCCTGCACGCGATCCCCGCCGTGTCAAACGACGAGATGCGGATCGACCCCCAGCTAATCCGTTTTCTCGCCGATCGCTACCCTCAGGAAGAGCAGCCCACCGACGCCGACGCTTTGAACGAGCGTGAGCGGAAAGTGTTGCAGGGGATCGTTTCAGCGGTCTTTCGAACCGGAAGATCGGCGAGGCTCGGAGAGTCTGATCAAGGCAGCGATCCAGCACCTGTTCGATAAGAGCGGAGTCGCATCGGCAGCCAGTTGGTGCGCTTCGCCATCTCGCGATCGCCTGACGCAGGACGCCTCGTGGTCTCCGAATCAGCGCACTGGTATACGGAAAAAACGCATGACCCCAACGGACCGCGGAGATTAATCGATGGATTGGTCCCCGAGCCGCGGATAAATCCTTTGGGTATTCTTGAGGCCAATCCCGTGAACAATAAACCCGGATATATAGTATGATTTTGGCGTAAGCATTCGGGTCTTGGGGGAAAGCGCGGAAAATGACGAACCCCGAAGTTCGTTCTTGCATCGAAGGCATCGGGATTATTCCTGCGATTCGCGTAGCGTCGGCGGAAGACGCTTTGTTCGCTGCAACGACATTATTCAAGGGCGGGATCGGAGTGGTGGAGATAACGACCACCGTACCCGGAGCGCCTGAAGTGATTGCGGAGTTGAAGCGGACCACGCCGGGCTTGATCGTGGGTGCGGGCACGGTTCTCGATATTGACAGCGCGCGCGCCTGCCTGGCAGCGGGGGTTTCGTTTCTGACCGGGCCCGGCCTTGATCTCGAGATCGTCCATCTGGGAAAGGAAAACGGGATACTGGTGATTCCAGGTGCTTTGACACCTTCCGAGGTGGCGGCGGCAAACAAGGAAGGGGCGGACTTCATCAAGGTTTTTCCCTGCTCGCTCGTGGGGGGCGCGAATTATATCCGGGCTTTGAAAGCCCCCTTCCCGAAGGTGTCGTTCATTGCGTCGGGAGGCGTTAATCAGAAGACAGCGGGCGATTTCATTCGCGCCGGAGCGTCGGCATTGGGCATTGGCGGAGATCTGATTCCGGCCGAGGCTGTTCGCCGGAGGAACGCGACCTGGATTCATGAGCTGTCGCGCAGATTCCTGGGCATGGTTCAGGATGCGCGCCAACGCGAAGAGGTCCCCCAGGTCGTAAGACGGCGGGCATAAGCCGCCGAATCATCCTCTACAGGTTAGATTCAAGCCGGGCGTGCTGGACGATTCCGAGGAATCGTCCGGTCAGTTCATGAATCCAGTTCTCGTCCCGCCGCTCGATCGCGGCGGGCGGGATGAGTTCTGCCCGTATGCCGAGCGCCGTTGCGCCCCTGCGCAGGAATTCGGCCGCAGTCTGTTGATTGACGCCGCCCGAGGCGATCAGCGGCAGCTTGGGGAAAGGGCCCCGAAGCGCTTTGATGTATTCCGGCCCGCCGACCTGTGCGCAGGGGAAAACCTTGATCATGTCGGCGCCGGCCTGGTGCGCTTCCATGATTTCGCTGGGAGTCAACGCGCCCGGGATAGCGGCCACGTTTTTCCCCCTTGTGAAATCGACAATCTCGGGATCGACGCCAGGGCTGGTGATAAACGCCGCGCCTTCGTCGATACAGGCGCGCGCCGTTTCCACATCCAGAACGGTGCCTGATCCGACAGTAAGGTCCGGGTCTGTTCGCGCCAGCTCCCTGAGCACACTGAGAGCTCCGGGGACCGTCATCGTAAGCTCTACGATCGGGATTCCCCACTTCAGCATCTGGCGGGCGGCAAACAGAGCGTCCTCCGCGCAGGGAACACGAATTGCCGGGAGGATGCCTATCTCGCCGATGCGCTTGCACACCTCATGGGTTTTCATCTATTCGAACTCGCCTTCCGGTGGGGGCAGAACATCGTTCTCGCCCGCGATCCAGACGTAGAGCGTAGGCAACAGGAAAATGCTCATCAGCAGCGCGGCCATCAGTCCGCCGACGATCACGATGGCGAACGGGCGCTGCGAGTCGGACCCGATGCCGTGCGAGGTGGCGGCCGGCAGGAGACCCAGCATAGCCACCAGCATCGTCATCATGATGGGGCGCAGTCTCAGCACGGCGCCTTCCACGGCCGAGTCGAAGATCGTGTGGCCGCGGACGCGCAGCTGATTGATGTATTCCACCATGATCACTCCCACCTGCACCGATACGCCGAACAGCGCCAGAAAGCCTACGCCGGACGAGACACTAAGGTTGGTTCCGCGTGAAATAGAGCGCCAGCATTCCGCCCACGGGCGCCATGGCCACGTTCAGCAGGATCAGCGTCGACCATTTCATGGACTTGAACATCGAATACAGAATCAGGAAGATCAGCATCAGCGTCAGCGGAATAATGATCGCGAGACGCCTCGCCGCGCGCTGCTGCGATTCATACTCGCCGGCCCAGTCGATGTGATAGCCGGTCGGCAGTTTGACCTTTTGGTCGACCTTCTTGATGGCTTCCTCGACCGCGCTGCCCAGATCGCGGCCGCGCACGCTGTACTTGATGGCCACATAACGTGATTCGCCTCGCGATAAATCTCCGAAGCGCCGTCCAGCATTTCGATGTCGCAGAGTTGAGCCAGGGAAACGCGCTCACCCGAAGGCGAGAGCAGGCGGATGCTTTCGATGGCCTCCTTCCGGTCGCGGAACTGAGGAAGATAGCGCAGCACCAGATCATACCGCTGCTCGTCCTGCAGAACCTGCGTGAGTGCGTTGCCGCCGATCGCCGTCTGCACGGCGTCCTGCACATCCGCCACGTTAATCTGGAAGCGAGCGGCTTTCTGGCGGTTGACCGTGAGGTTGAGGTTCGGCTGTCCGATCACCCGGAGCAGACCCAGATCCTCGATTCCCTTGATGCCGCGCATCACGCCCATGATTTCGTCCGCCTTGCCTTCGAGCATGCGCAGATCGGTACCGAAGACTTTGATGGCCAATTCGCCCTTGACGCCGCTGACGGCCTCCTCCATGTTGTCGGAGATCGGCTGCGAGAAGCCCCATTCGACGCCGGGTATCACCTCAAGCTCGCGGCTCATGGCGGCGATCAGCTCGTCTTTGTCCTGATGAAATACCGGTCTCCATTCCTCCTTGGGCTTCAGATCGACGAAATACTCGGCGTTGAAAAAGCCGGTGGTGTCGGTGCCATCGTCGGGTCGGCCCACCTGACTGGTGCATTGCGGGACTTCGGGAAACGAGCACAGTATCGCCCGCGCCCGATTCGCCATTGCCATGCCTTCCGTTTGGCCCGTGCTGGGCGCCGAGCATTCCACGAACCCAGATCGCGCCTTCGTCGAGGTGCGGAAGAAACTCGGATCCGAGCACGCTGGTGGCGAGATAAACCATCAGGACAAAACCGGCCACGGCCACGCCCAGCGTGACCCAGCGCAGACGGATTGCCACTCCCAGCGCGCTGCGATACATGCGTGTCAGGAAAATCATCACTGGATTGTGCCACTCCTTCGTGCCTTTCGGGAAGAACACGCTCGAAAGCACCGGGGCCAGCAGCATCGAGAACATAAGCGCGCCCAGCAGTGCGAACGCCACTGTCCAGGCCATCGGCTTGAACAGACGGCCTTCCACGCGCTGCAAAGTGAAAATCGGCAGGTAAGCCGTAATGATGATGCCGATTGCATAGAACACGGGCCGCTGAACTTCATGCGCCGCCTCGCGGATCTTCTCCATCGGCGTTCGCCTGTCGCCCTCGCGATGGTGGGAAAGGTGGCGCACGATGTTCTCCACCATCACCACCGCTCCATCCACGACCATTCCGAAATCGAGCGCGCCCAGCGACAGCAGGTTGGCCGGGATGCCTTTGAGCTGGAGGCAGGTGGCCGCGAAGAGCAGCGAGAAGGGAATCGTCAGCGCGACGATCAGCGCGCCGCGCGCATTTCCCAGGAACAGAAAAAGAATAATGACGACAAGAATGATGCCTTCGGTCAGGTTATGCAGAACCGTGTGGGTCGTGTAATGCACCAGATCGCTGCGGTCGAGGAACGGGACCACGGACACGCCATGCGGAAGAATGACCGTGTTCAACTCCTTCACTTTGTCATGAATTCCTTCCAGCACTGCGTCGGAATCCGCGCCCTTGCGTAGCAGCACGATGCCCGACACCACGTCGTCGTCGTCGACGATCTTTCCATTGACGAGATGGCGCGCCCGTGCGAACTGGCCCAGCCGGATCTTCGGGCCCTGCTCGACGACCGCGATGTCTTTGATCTTCACCGCTGTCCCGGTCTTGGTCGTTATAACGGTGTTCTCGATGTCGCGTACGTTGGTGACCAAACCGACTTCCCGAACGTCGATCTGCTGCAGCCCGGATTCAATGAAACTACCGCCGGCGTTGGTGTTGTTGTTGGTCAGCTGATTTTCGATCTGCGCGATGCTCAGCCCGTAGGAAATCAGTTTGTTGGGGTCGATCCGAACCTGGTACTCGCGTGTCGGACCGCCGAAGCTGGCGACGTCGACAACGTTGGGCACCGATTTGAAGGCCTTCTCGACCACCCAGTCCTCGAGCGACTTCATTTCCATCACGTCGTAGCGCGGATTGGTACTTCGCAGCGTGAAGAAATAAATCTGGCCGACGGGGCTCCAGTCGGTGCCCATCTGCGGCTGGACCCCGTTCGGCAGCGTCACCTGGGCGAGCCGCTCGAGCGTCTTCTCCCGGTTCCAGTCGTTTGCGGCCTCGTCGTCGAACGTAAGCTTGATATCGGAGAGGCCGAACAGGGAGAATGAGCGTAACGCGGTCAGATGCGGAATTCCGTTCATCACGATTTCGAGCGGGATCGTAACCTGCTGCTCAATCTGCTCCGCGGAAATCCCGGGCCATTGCGTGATGATCTCCACGTAATTGTTGGCCACGTCGGGATAAGCTTCAACCGGCAGTTGATGGAACGAGATTCCGCCCCAGATGAACAGCAGGACCGCGAACGCCACGATCATGATGCGGTTGTTGAGCGCGAAATCGACCAGCCCGCGAATCATCTTTGCCTATTGCTCCCTTTATTGCTCAACGCTGTTTTCCAGTACGAGGGCGTCCTTCACCACCTGATCGCCCGGTTTGATTCCACTGACTTCCTGCATGTTGTCCTGCAGCGTGATACCGCCCAGAACCTCCGCCCGGCGGAACGATTTCCTGCCTGCCGGCAGATAAACCCAGTCGCGGTCGTGCAGGTGCAGAATAGCCGAGGAGGGAACGAGCGCGTGTACCTGCTTTTCCTCGCCGTGGAATGTCGCCGTAACGAACATTCCGATACGCATCAGCCCGTCGTTCTCCACCTCGAGGCGAACCTTGGCGGTACGAATCGTGGGATCGAGAATCGGGCCGATATTGGAAACGCGCGCATGGAAAATGCGATCCGGATAGGCGTTGAGCCGGACATCGACGAATTGCCCGAGCTTCACGCTCGAGAGTTATTCTCGAAGACGTCGCACAGAATCCACACGTGCGAAAGATCGGAGATCGTGAAGGGATTGGGCGAGGCCAAACCCTGCGTTCCCGCGGCCTGCGTTACTTGCTGATCCGTGATGACTCCGGAAACGGGTGCTGTGATGTCGATGATCGGCGTCACGTGATCTTTGTCCGCGCCGAGAACGCGCAGATGCTCCTCCGTGGTCTCGACTGTCACCTTGGCTTTCTCTTCCGCGTCGACGGCGACCTCGTAGTCTTTTTGCGGCATAGCGCCCGCATCGAGCAGGGTCTTGGCGCGGGCCAGTTGCGCGCGAGCCAGCACTTCATCCGCCACCGCCTGGCGATAATCCGAGAACGCGCCCGAGATATCCGCGCTCTGCACACGCAGCAGCAGCTGGCCTTTGGTAACCGTATCGCCGAGTTTGGCGCGAATCTCAACCACGCGGCCCGAGGCGATCGAAATCACCGGAACATTGCGCGAAACGTCCGGAGTCACCGTCCCTGTGACGTTCAGCTCCGGCGCGGCATCGTGCTCGCCTGCGGTCACGAGAGCGTACAGTTCTGGTTTATCGACCGTTACCATGCTCGAGTTCCCCGCCGGAACTATCTGCGCCGCGGGCGGCGCTTCATCTTTAGCGTCGGCTTTTGGATCTGCTTTCACCATCCCGCAGCCGACCAGCACGGTGGTCAGACCCGCGGCCGTCACCAGGCACATCGTGAGTTTCAGCCGATTAAAGTTCTTCATTGCATAACCTCCCGGCCCACGGCCTGATTCATCTGGGCCGCGGCGGTCAGATACGAGCCAATCAGATTCAGGTAGGCGAGCCGCGTGTCCCGATACGATTTCTCGGCGTCCAGATAATCCAGTAAAGTCGCTCCGCCATTGCGGTACGCAAGCGTCATGGTGTCGCGAACGTCGCCCGCGAGCTTCATGTAAGTCTCCTTGTATGCCCGCAGCAGATTGACCGCGCTCGCGATGGTTACGTACGCGGAATCCACGTCGTTGAAAACCTGCGCCGATGCGGCATCCTGCAAACGCTGATTCCGCCGGATATCAATTTCCGTGCGTTCCTTCTCACCCTGGTTGCGGTCGAAAATACGCAGCGGAATGCTGACGCTGAAACCGACCGTCTGGTTGTCGAAAGGGTTGCTGAAAGAGGGGTTCTTGGTGTACCACACGCTGTAGGTGGGGTCGGTCCCTCCATTGGCCACCGCCAGCTGATGGGCATTCTTCGCCAGCTCCACGTTTTCGATGGCAACCTTCAAGTCGGGCCGGGAGGCGAGCGCCATGCCGTGAAACTGCTCCAGCGGCATCAGATTCTCCGTGAACTCGTACGGACCGGTAACGTCGAACTGCTCAATCGGTGTCCGGTCGTTCAGCAGCATCAGAAGCTGGATCTTGGCGGTCCGCAGATTCACCGTGGCGGTTTCGAAGTCGGTTTCAAACTGGACTCGCTGCAGCACCAGACGGTTCAGATCCAGCTGCGCGATATCCCCAGCCGAGAGGCGCGTGTGGCTGATCCCCAGTTCCTTGTCCCAATAAGTCAGATTTTCTTTTGCGTTGTCGAGGAACGCCTTTGCCTGCAACACATTCACAAACGCGTTGCGCAGACTGAAGACCAGTCCGCGCTCCTGGTCGAGATAACTTGCGGTCGCAATTTCAGTGGACTTCCGCGCTCCCTCGAGACGCAGTTCCCGCTGGTGATTCCGCTCGTGCAGATAGCTGATGCTGGGTGAGTAATCAGTTCCCGAGAGCGGACGATACACCCCCATCGAGGGAGCGAGCTGAGTCCCATCCATTACAAGCGTGAGATCTGGGTTTGGCCGCAGATACGCCGTAATCTCAGCCGCCTTCGACTCATCGATGTTGAGCTGAGCCGCCTTGAGGGTAGGGTTGGTCGTCTCAAACCTGGCCTTGATCTGCTGCCAGCTATAGTTCACCTGCGCGAAACTGCCCTGCATCAGGAAGCCATGAGTAAGACAGCCTATCAAGACCTGGCGAATAGCGCGCATCGGATATCCGACTTTAGGCGCTATGCTGCGCGCGATGCCACTGATCTTACTTCTAATTTCCTTATCGTTGAGACAGTGCCATGATTACCTCCCGGAATCATTCGATTGTGGAAACGATCTTCCGACTGCCTTCCGTTCTTTTCGACAGCAAACGCATCTTTCGGGCGAAGCGCTTGGCAACGCCGGTGATTGGCTTTACCATTCCGGCATGGAGACACATGAGTCCCGATCCACGGCCGATCGGGTTCGCCTTTTCCTGCTGGCCGGTCAGGCTCTATTCAGGGCCAGCTTGGGACGCCTTCTTTCGTCAGTGCCCGATTTCGACCTCGTGGGCGAATCCGCTATAGACGGGGCAGCACTGGAGTTGTTGCGCGGCTCGGCGGTCGACGTCGCGCTCCTCGAGTTCGATCCGGATACCGAACAGGCCAGAGAGTTCATGGCCGAAGCGGTGAAGTCAGGCTACTCCGGCCGTTTCTTTGTGATCACCGCAACGCTCGACGCGCGCGATTCCGCACGGGCAGTTCAGCTGGGCGCCTCTGGAATCTTTCTCAAATCTGATTCGGCTGAACGGCTCGTGCATGCGGTACGGGCGGTGGCAAGGGGAGAGATGTGGGTCGATCCGCAGGTAATCCGCCTCCTGGCCGATCGATATCCCTTGGAGCCTGACCACATTGATGGAGGAGGTCTGACAGAAAGGGAGCGAAGGGTCTTGATGGGGATACTCGGTGGTCTTTCAAACCGAAAGATAGGCGAGGATATCATGCTTTCGGAGAGCTCCGTCAAAGCAGTCGTTCAGCAACTCTTCGAGAAGACAGGAGTTCGCACTCGAAGCCAACTCGTGCGGATTGCGATTTCTCATTCGCTCGACTCAGCTGTACCCATAGAAGCGTCAAAGCGTGAAATAGCCGCGGCTAAGTCATGACTTACTCGTGTGTTTCTTATCTGGAATCGTCCGGTTAATCTTTTGATTGCCAGGCGAACCGTGAGGAAGCTATAAGAGATCCCGGTATTGCTCGAGTGCTGCGCGGACCAGTTGGCTGCGCGTCCTCACTCCGGTTCTGGCGAACAATTGTTGTAGAGTGTTCTTAACCGCACTTTCTGATATGTCCATGTTGGCGGCGATCTCCTTGTTGGCGTGACCCTGCACGAGATAGCGGAGGACTTCGGTTTCCCGGCTGGTCAGTAATGCGCGCTCGACGTTGTCAGCCGATAGAGGGCTCCCGCCTAAGGCGGGCTCGTCTTCCGTCACGTCCGTGATGATCGCTGCGAGTTTTGGGCTGCATCCTTCTTTGTAGGTCGAGAACCAGACATCGGCCATGAAGGGTTCATCGTTGTCGCGGTGGCCCCGGCATTGCATCGAAGTGCGGAACTGAGGGCCCTCTTCACGGCGCAAAGCGTGATGTAGTTCGGGCAGGAAGGCTGCGACCGGATGGCCCACCAGATGCCTGTCGCGCGGTGCGAGCAGTTCCACGGCGGCACGATTGGCCACCTCGATGAATCCACGCTCGTCGATGGTGACGATGGCAGCCGGGCTTGTTTCAACCAGGATACGCAAACGCTCCTGGGCGTCGAACGTCAGGCGGCGATTCCGAACCATCTCGGCGACGAAGAGCCCTGCGCCCGAAAACGCCAGCATCTCGAAAGTGAGGCGGATATAACTACCCGCCGGATCGAGCGAACTGAACACTTCGCTCAGGACCGCGCAGGCTGCCGCAAGCGAGACGATCGCCCATCCCGGCAGAATGCCCGCCGCTAAGAGGACAGGGAAAAAATAGAGGAAACCCAGTGAGATATACGATTTTGCCCGCCAATCGACGATGGCAAGAACTAAAACGCTGACCGCGCTGATGAGAAGGATGAGAGGCCGGTGACGCCGGTCCCAGAGATCTTCGAGGCGCAACATGATAGGGGTTTAACTGCTCATTCTCCCATTGTGAACAGGCGCTGGCGCGGACAATGGGATGATTGGCCATAAGATATGCTGCGTTATCTGTGATGTGGAAGGAGAGAAAGGTCGATGGGCACAGGACTTGCCCCTCGATGTGGCGAAATCAGGAATCGAAGTGGACGATCGGCGGGCCCAGGCGCGGCGGCTGACGTAGCTGACGCGCGGGATTGTGGCTCATCGCGGCTGCTGGGGCGCTCGTACTCGGGTTACCGATTTGCGCGCGGTTGAAAATGTTGGTGAAATTCGGCGCGGATCGAAACCAACACCTTTTCCCTGAAGCGAATGTCAACCTCTGGTTGATGGGCTCGTGCGACGGGCGTGTCGGGCGGAAGTCTCCGTACAGGGTTCCGGGTGCGGAGCCAAAAGCTCCGTTGACCGGATTTGCCCAGGCGTTATGGTCGGGGAAGCCCGAAAGAAGTCCTCCGCGAATTAAGAGCGCATCAAGCTTGCCCTGTTTGGTCGGCGCGGGCACGTTCGACGATGGCGAGGAATCGGCCCGCCAGTTCGTGAATCCAGTTTTCATCGCGGTGGGCGATGGCTTCGGGCGGAATTAACTCGCCCCTGATGCCGAGCGCGGTCGCCCCGGCGCGAATGAACTGGCCCGCGGTCTGCTGATTAACGCCGCCCGAAGCGATCAACGCCACATGGGGGAATGGATTTCTCAGCGCGCGGATATACTCGGGGCCACCGACCTGTGCGCAAGGGAAGATCTTGATGATGTCCGCGCCCGCTTTATGCGCGCACATGATCTCGCTGGGCGTCAGAGCGCCCGGAATCGCCGCGACTTTGTGTTTAACCGTGAAGTCGACAATCTCCGCGTCGAAGCCCGGGCTGGTTATAAACGCAACCCCGACATCCACGCAGGCACGCGCGGTCTCGACATCGAGGACGCTTCCTGCGCCCACTATCAGTTCCGGGGCCGTGCGCTTCAGTTCTTCGATGACTCCGATGGCGCCCGGTACAGTCATGGTGAGTTCGACAATCGGGATTTTCCACTTGACCATCTGGCGAGCCGCAAACAGTGCGTCCTCGGCCGCCGGGACCCGAATGGCGGGCAGAATGCCGGTCTCCCGGATGCGCGCACAGACCTGCTCTTTCGTCATCTATTCGAACTCACCTTCCGGCGCCGGCAGTACGTCGCGCTCGCCCGCTATCCAGACGTAGAGCGTGGGCAGCAGGTAGACGCTCAGCAGCAGGGCGAGCAGCAGGCCGCCGACGATCACGATCGCGAAAGGCTTCTGCGAATCGGAGCCGATGCCGCGCGAGGTGGCGGCCGGGAGCAATCCGATGCTGGCCACGAGGGTGGTCATCATGATCGGCCGCAGGCGTTGTACCGCACCTTCGACGGCCGAATCGTAGATCGAATGGCCGCGCACGCGCAGCTGGTTGATGTATTCCAGCATGATGACGCCGGTCTGAACCGAGACGCCGAACAGCGCGAGAAAACCGACACCCGAGGATACGCTGAAGTGGGTATGGGTGAACAGCAAAGCGAGCATGCCCCCGATCGGCGCCATCGCCACGTTGGCCAGGATCAGCAGCACCCACTTAGGCGAGTTGAACATCGTGTAGAGGATGAGACAGATCACGAGGATGGTGATCGGGACCACGATCGCCAGCCGTTTGGACGAGCGCTTCTGGCTCTGATACTCGCCCGCCCATTCGGTGTGATAGCCGACGGGCAGCTTGACCTCTTTTTCGACCTTTGCCATCGCTTCTTCGACCGTGCTGCCGAGATCGCGGCCGCGCACGCTGTATTTGAGCGCGACGTAGCGCGAATTCGCCTCACGCGAAATCGACGATGCGCCGTCGAGCGTCTTCACGTTGCAAAGCTGCGCGAGCGAGACGCGCTCCCCGGCGGGTGACAGCAGCCGGATGCGCTCGATAGCCTCCTGCGTGTCACGGTAACGAGGTTGATAACGCGCCACCAGGTCGTACCGTTGCTCGCCTTGCAGAACCTGGCCGACCGCGTTGCCCCCGACCGCGGTCTCCACGGCATCCTGGATGTCGGCAACATTGATGCCGTAGCGGGCCGCCGCCGCGCGATCCACCACCAGGTTGAGGTTCGGTTGCCCCACAACCCGGAACAGCCCCAGATCCTCCACGCCGTTGATTTTTCGCAGCGCGCTGACAATCTCGTCGCCCTTGGCCTCAAGTAACCTGAGGTCGTCGCCATAGACCTTGACCGCCAACTGGCCCTTGACGCCGCTGACCGCCTCTTCCATGTTGTCCGCGATCGGTTGCGAGAAATTCCAGATCACGCCCGGAAGCTTCTCGACTTCCCGGTCCATGGCGGCGATGAGTTCCTCCTTGTCCTGCGCGAAGACCGGACGCCACTGCTCCTTGGGCTTGAGATCGACGAAATACTCGGTGTTGAAGAAGCCGCCGGTGTCGGTGCCGTCATCGGGGCGTCCCACCTGCGAGACCACTTGAGTGACTTCCGGGAATGAGGCGAAGATGATTCGCGCCTGGTCGGTCAGCCGGATGCCCTCGGTGGGCCCTGTGCTGGGAGCCAGTGTGCCGCGCGCCCAGATCGCGCCTTCGTCCAGATGAGGCAGAAATTCGGAACCGATCGCTCCGCCCATGCCGAGCCACACGGAGAGAGCGAGCGCCGCCGCTGCCACCGCGACTGTGAGCCAGCGCAGCCGTATCGCGCCCTTGACGGTAGCCCGATAAGCGCTCGTCAGCCATTCCATGACCGGGTTGCGCCACTCCCTGGTGTTTTTCCCGAAGACGAAACTCGAGAGCGCCGGCGCAATCATCATGGCGAAGATCAGCGCGCCAACCAGCGAGAAGCTGACCGTCCACGCCATCGGCTTGAACAAACGGCCTTCCACAGCTTGCAGAGTAAAGATCGGCAGATAGGCGGTGATAATAATGCCGATTGCATAAAACACAGGGCGCTGTACTTCATGCGCGGATTCCCGGATGGTTCCGGTGGTCGATTTATCGGGATCTCTGCGGATGGCTCAGGTGGTGAACGATGTTCTCCACCATCACCACCGTGCCTTCGACAACCATGCCGAAATCGAGCGCGCCCAGCGAAAGCAGGTTCGCCGGGATGTTATTCAGCTTCAGGCAAATCGCCGCGAACAGGAGTGAAAAAGGAATCGTGAGGGCCACGACGAACGCGCCGCGCACATTGCCCAGAAAAAGGAAAAGGATGATGGCTACGAGGATGATGCCTTCCGTCAGATTGTGCAGGACGGTGTGTGTGGTGTATTCGACGAGGACACTGCGATCGAGAAAGGGAACGACCTTCACGCCGGGCGGAAGAATCTGTTCGTTCAATTGCTTCACTTTGTCGTGAATGCCGTTGAGCGTGGCCTCCGATTCGGCGCCCTTGCGCAGCAGTACGATGCCTTCGACGGTGTCATCGTTATCCACGACTTTGCCGTTCACGCGGTGGATCGCTTTGCCGATTTTCCCCAGCCTGATCTTCGGACCCTGCTGGACCAGAGCGATGTCGCTGATGTGCAGCGGAGTCCCGTTCTGCGACTTGATCACGGTCTTGGCGATGTCGTTCACGTTATCGAAGAGACCCACTGCGCGGACGTTGATCTGCTGCAGTCCTTCCTCGATAAAGCTGCCGCCGGCGTTTGAATTGTTGTTCTGCAGTTGCTGTTCCACCTGCCCGATGCTGAGCCCGTAGGAAATCAGCTTTTCGGGGTCGATGCGGATCTGATATTCCTTCGTCGGGCCGCCAAAGCTCGAGACATCGACGACGTTCGGCACCGATCGGAACTGCTTCTCGAGAACCCAGTCCTCGAGCGTTTTCAGCTCCATCACGTCGTACTTCGGATTAGTGCTGGTCAATGTGTACCAGTAGATCTGGCCCACCGGACTCCAGTCCGTACCCATTTGCGCCTGAACGTTATTGGGCAGGGTGACCTGCGAGAGCCGCTCCAGAGCCTTCTGGCGATTCAGGTCATTGCCGGATTCGTCGTCGAAGATCAGCGTGACACTGGAGAGACCGAAGACGGACTTCGAGCGAAGGCTGGTCAAATGCGGAATTCCGTTCATCACGATTTCAATCGGAATCGTGATCTGTTGTTCCACCTCTTCCGCCGCCCGGCCCGGCCACTGCGTGATGATGTTGACGTAGTTGTTGGCCACGTCGGGGTAAGCCTCGATCGGCAGACTCGAGAACGAAATCGCGCCCCAGATCAGCAGCATGATGGCTGCGAGCATCACCAGAAACCGGTTGTTCAGCGCGAAATCGACGACGGCGTTGATCATTGATTCACTTTCGCGGGATTTACTGCTCTGCCGTATTCTGGAGCACGAGGGCGTTCGCCACCACTTTGTCGCCCGGCGCCACTCCGGAGATGACTTCCTGCATGTTGGAAGGCAGCATTTTTCCGCTCGTTACCTCCACCCGGCGGAAGGTGTTGTTCGCCACCGGCATGTAAGCCCACTCGCGATCGTGCAGGTGGAGTATTGCCGTGGAGGGCACCGATGTATGCATCTCTTTGGCCTCTCCGCGGAAGGTCGCGGTGGCGAACATCCCGATGCGCATCATCCCCGGATTTTCGATTTCGAGCCGAACCTTCGCCGTGCGAATCGCCGGATCGAGGATCGGGCCGATGTTGCTGATCGTCCCGGGAAGAATGCGATCCGGATAGGCATTCAGCTTCACGCTGGCGACTTCGCCCAGGCGGATATTCTTGAGGTCGTTTTCATAGACGTCGCAGACTACCCACACGTGCGAAAGATCGGAAATCGTGAACGGGTTCGTGGATGACAGACCCTGGACACCGGAGGCGGCGGTCACCTGCTGGTCCGTGATGACTCCGGAAACGGGCGCGAAGACATCGATGATCGCGCTCGGGTGATCCTTGTCGGCGCCGAGAACGCGCAGATGCTCGGCAGTTGTTTCCACTGTTACCGACGCTTTCTTACTGGCGTCCACCGCAATTTCGTAGTCCCTCTCAGCCATGGCGCCCGCGTCGAGAAGGGTCTTCGCGCGCGTGAGTTGCGCGCGGCTCAATTCTTCGTCGGCCATCGCCTGCCGGTAATCGGAAAAAGCCCCCGAGATGTCGGCGCTCTGCACCCTCATAAGTAGTTGGCCTTTGGTAACCGAATCGCCCAGCTTCGCCCGAATCTCGAGGACGCGGCCCGATGCGAGCGAGATCACTGGTACGTTGCGCGAGACATCGGGGTTCACCACGCCGGTAACGTTCAATTCCGGCGCCGCGCTGTAGGGCTGGGCACTGGCCACGGGGAACTGCTCCGGATGATCGACCTTGACGATGTTTGGATCTCCCGCTGTCTCGACCTGCGCGGCCGGCGGCGCTTCAGAAGCCGGATCGGCCTTCACCGCCTGGCCGCAATTCACCAGCAACCCCGCCACCCCGGAAACAAGAATGAGTTTCACCAGACTGATTCGCTTCATTGCATAACCTCCCGGCCCACGGCCTGATTCATCTGGGCCGCGGCGGTCAGATACGAGCCAATCAGATTCAGGTAGGCGAGCCGCGTGTCCCGATACGATTTCTCGGCGTCCAGATAATCCAGTAAAGTCGCTCCGCCATTGCGGTACGCAAGCGTCATGGTGTCGCGAACGTCGCCCGCGAGCTTCATGTAAGTCTCCTTGTATGCCCGCAGCAGATTGACCGCACTCGCGATGGTTACGTACGCGGAATCCACGTCGTTGAAAACCTGCGCCGATGCGGCATCCTGCAAACGCTGATTCCGCCGGATATCAATTTCCGTGCGTTCCTTCTCACCCTGGTTGCGGTCGAAAATACGCAGCGGAATGCTGACGCTGAAACCGACCGTCTGGTTGTCGAAAGGGTTGCTGAAAGAGGGGTTCTTGGTGTACCACACGCTGTAGGTAGGGTCGGTCCCTCCATTGGCTACCGCCAGCTGATGGGCATTCTTCGCCAGCTCCACGTTTTCGATGGCAACCTTCAAGTCGGGCCGGGAGGCGAGCGCCATGCCGTGAAACTGCTCCAGCGGCATCAGATTCTCCGTGAACTCGTACGGACCGGTAACGTCGAACTGCTCAATCGGTGTCCGGTCGTTCAGCAGCATCAGAAGCTGGATCTTGGCGGTCCGCAGATTCACCGTGGCGGTTTCGAAGTCGGTTTCAAACTGGACTCGCTGCAGCACCAGACGGTTCAGATCCAGCTGCGCGATATCCCCAGCCGAGAGGCGCGTGTGGCTGATCCCCAGTTCCTTGTCCCAATAAGTCAGATTTTCTTTTGCGTTGTCGAGGAACGCCTTTGCCTGCAACACATTCACAAACGCGTTGCGCAGACTGAAGACCAGTCCGCGCTCCTGGTCGAGATAACTTGCGGTCGCAATTTCAGTGGACTTCCGCGCTCCCTCGAGACGCAGTTCCCGCTGGTGATTCCGCTCGTGCAGATAGCTGATGCTGGGTGAGTAATCAGTTCCTGAGAGCGGACGATACACCCCCATCGAGGGAGCGAGCTGAGTCCCATCCATTACAAGGGTGAGATCGGGGTTCGGCCGCAGATACGCCGTAATCTCAGCCGCCTTCGACTCATCGATGTTGAGCTGAGCCGCCTTGAGGGTAGGGTTGGTCGTCTCAAACCTGGCCTTGATCTGTTGCCAGGAAAACGCTGACTGCGCATAGGCTGTCTGCATCAGGAAAACTTGAATCATGCAGACAGTCAGGGCGGAACGAGTGGCACGCATCAGAAAACACGACTCTAGCCGCTTTTTGACCGGTCTGCCACTTATCTTGCTTCCAATTTGACTATCGTTGGGTCAACACGGTTATCCTTTAGGTTGTGGAAATAATCTTTCGATTGCAAATTGCCGTCTTTTCGTCAGACTGCGTATCTTTCAGGTCAAGGTACTTGGCAACGCCGCTGGTTCGGGTTTAACATTCCGGGCATGGACATGTCTGAATCCGGATCCGCAAACAGTGGTCGGATTCGCCTGTTTCTGTTTGCCGACCAAGCTCTGTTCAGAGCCAGCCTGGGACGTCTCCTCTCCTCGGTTTCGGATTTTGAGCTGGTGGGAGAGTCGGCTACTGGCAATGAAACAATGGAGTTATTGAATAGCTCCGGCGCGGATGTGGCGGTGCTGGAATTCGATCCTGATACTGAACAGGCAGGGGAGTTTATGTCCTCTGCGATAAAGGCTGGCTACCCGGTTCGGTTCTTTGTTATCACTAGTTTACTGGATGCCAGGAATGCCGCTCGCGCTCTCAGAATCGGAGCATCGGGCATCTTCTTGAAATCCGACTCGGCGGAAAGGCTCATCCACGCCATTCGAATGGTGGCAAACGGCGAAATGTGGATCGATCCACAGGTGATCCGCCTCCTGGCTGATCGATATCCTTTGGAACAGCATAATATCGATCAGCGTGGCCTTACGGAACGAGAGCGGAAGGTATTGACTGGCATTCTGGGTGGCCTCTCCAATCGAAAGATCGGGGAGGACATCAGTCTGTCAGAAAGTTCGGTAAAGGCGGTGGTTCAGCAACTATTTGACAAAACAGGGGTTCGCACCAGAAACCAACTTGTCCGATTAGCCTTTTCGCGCTCCTTGGGTGCGGTCGTTCCCACCGAGGTGTTTCGCGGGTGATGGACTGAGGGGCAGCGTAATCCATAAGGGTTCCATGACTTTGCAGGTAATAATCTCTTGGGTAATCTTTTGATTAATCCTAGCCGCGAGAAAATCACAAAAGATCCCGGTATTGCTCGAGTGCAACACGCACTAATTGACTCCGGGTACGTACTCCGGTTCGTGCGAATAGCTGCTGGAGCGTGTTTTTGACCGTGCTTTCCGAGATGTCCATATTGGCGGCAATCTCCTTGTTGGCAAGACCTTGCACCAGGTAGCGGAGAACGTCTGTTTCACGGGCGGTGAGCGATATCCGCTCAATATTGTCAGTCTGTGAAGAGCCGCCGGACATCACGGGACCTTCTTCGGTTACATCGGCGATGATGGCGGCCAGTTTCGGGCTGGACCCTTCTTTATAGGTCGAAAACCACACATCGGCCGTAAATGCCTGGCCGTCGTCGCGGTGGCCGCGGCACTGCATGGAAGTCCGGAATTGCGGACCCTCTTCACGCCGCAGCGCATGATGCAGTTCGGGTAAAAATGCGGCGATCGGATGGCCCACCAGATCCCCGTCGCGAGGGGCAATCAGCTCCTTCGCCGCGCGATTGGCTACTTCGATGAATCCGCGCTCGTCAATTGTGACGATGGCCGCCGGACTCGTTTCCACAAGGATGCGCAAACGCTCCTGAGCGTCCAGCGTCAAACGGCGATTGCGAACCATCTCGGCAACCAGCAGACCCGAGCCGGCAAAAGCCAGCGTTTCAAAGGCCAGCCGGATGTAACTGCCGGCGGGGTCCAACGAGCTGAAAACCTCGCTCAGCACCGCGCACGCCGCAGCCAGCGAGATGATCGCCCATCGCGGCAGAATCCCCGCCGAGAGCAGAATGGGAAACAAATACAGGAAGCCGAGGGAGATATATGATTTTGCCCACCAGTCAATTACCGCCAGCAGCAAAATGCTCACAACGCTGGCGATAAGGACTGCGGTCCGGTGCTCGCGATCCCAGAGCTCTTCGAGGTGCCACATCGTTGGGGTTAACTGCTCATTCTCCCATGTGGGCGGTCGCGCGGGAAAAAATCCGCGCGATTGGCCATAAGATATGGCCGACCGGGACGGTCCGCGAGTCTGTTGGGCCCCTCGCTGAAAGCCAGCTTAGAAATTGAAGCGGGCGATCAGAGTACCGGTGCGGGGCAGCTGGTAGAGCTGGCCGACTACGGCATTGGCGGTAACGCTGGGTGCGACGTTGGGGCCCGAAACGGTCTCGTTGATCACGCCGAATCCGGCAGTCAGCTGGCCAGCCGCGTTGTGGCTCAGCGCGCTCGCGGGGTTGGCCGAGGTGCTCGGGTTGCCGATTTGTGTCCGGTTGAAGATGTTCACGAACTCGGCACGAATCGAGAGAGAGTACTTCTCTCTGATGCGGAAGGTGCGGCCGAGGTTCAGATTCTCCTGGGGACGGCGGGCCGAACGGAAGTCCCCATAATAAGTCCCGGTGGCCGGCCCGAAGGTCCCGTTGGCCGGGGCAGCCCACGCGGCGGGATTCAGCACTTGATCCTGGTATGGGTTAATGCAGCCGCAGTTCAGATTTTTCAGGAAGAGCGGCTGGCCGGGCACCCGGAACATTTCGCTGCCGCCAATGTAGTTGACGTTGGGATCGGTGGGCGGCGCGAGGGGCAAACCGCTTCCATATTGGAGAAACGCTCCGATGCTCCAGTCCTTAGTTACAACGGTCACGAGACGGTTGCTGAAGTATTTCTGCGTCGTGTACACGATGTTCGTGTTGAACAGGAACGGCTGGTCGGTGGGCTGCAGGGATTTGTCGGATTCGACAAACAGATTGGGACGAATCCCTACCAGCGCCTTGGACCAGGTGAATGTACCGTTGATCTGTAGACCATGCGAGAGGCGGTGCGTCCCCTTCACCTGGAGCGAGTCGTACCAGGTTCTGCCGGTGGGGGAGTTGGTGTCGACGATGGTTGAGAACTGCGGGAATGGGCGCAGCGCATTGAGCAGGGTGTTGGTGGCGGCATAGCCCGTATACGGCAGATAGTTCCCGATGCGCCCGATGACGGCGGAGTTGGCGAGCGTATCGCCGAGCAGCAGGTTGTCGGTTGCACTGGTGTAAGGCGACAGGCCAACAGCTGCGAAGGCCGCGGGCGATACCTGATTCAGGTATCCCAGAGGACCGGGCCACCAGACTCCCCGGTTGCCGACATAAGCGGCCTCGATCACCGTGTTGGGCGTTATTTCTCGCTGAATTCCCATGCTCCATTGGTTCTGGCGCGCCGGGCGGGCCGCACCGGGGTCGAGATAGGAAAGAAAGCCACTGCTGGTCTGGCCCGGCAAAGGCGTCTGGCTACTACTGAAGTTGGGCCAACTCGGTTGCGGGATCGTGCCCGCGACATTCAGAGAGTTGTAAGCGTTTATACCGACGGCCGCATTGGTCAGGTCGCCCGTATTCTGCAGGCTGATGTCGGGAGGAACGGCGTAAGCAATGCCCCATCCGCCGCGAAACACCGTCTTCGAGTTCATTGCATAAGCGATACCGAGACGGGGCCCGATGGCATAGGGATAAGCCGAAACGAAGCTGCACCCGCAAGTGGACTGGAAGATCGCCGCACCGTCGTGCCCGCCGGCCGCGGCGTTGGGGGTCGTTAGACTCAGATCGGCGGACCGTCCGTGCTCTTCGGTCGCAGGTGTGCCGTAATCCCAGCGCAGGCCGTATTCGACCGTAAGCTTGCGCGTGACTTTCCAGGAATCCTGAATGAACACGCCCCATTGCGACTTGAACATGCGGGCGTCCACGGGCGCGTATTGGGTGGCGGACGTCACGTCGCCCAGAAGGAAGTTGGCATAGGGAAAGCCGGCGGAATAGGCGCCCTGGCTCAATGAGGCGGGAACACCGGTGGCGCCTTCTCCCGTATTCGAGACCGATCCCGACGAGGTTGCCGAAAGGGCTGCGAAGGTGAGGCCGACTCCGGTGGGAGGCGCCGTAATCTGGGCCTGCCACCACACTTCCGCGCCTGCTTTATACGTATGGTTGCCTCTGACCCAGGTCAGGTTGGCGTTGGACGAAGGTCTCTCGGTGTGGGTAGCGGTATGAGCCAGCGCGTTCCCAAGTTGCTGCATGCCGCCGAGATCGATGGGACCTGTCACATTGCCGCCGACGATGGTGGGGAAGTTATAGCTTCCCTCGCAACCCTGAAGCTGAAGCTGAGCGAGGCAGTTGACCGTGCCGCCGTTCTCCGTTTCGGGGCTGTGGTCGTAGAAATAAATCAGCGAATATCCGGCCCCGAGGTGCAACAGCAAAGTGGGTGTGATCGTGTAATCGTAATTCAGCCGGTAAGTTGGCCCCCCGATCGGAATCGAACCGCGGGCTCCCGTAATCAGGACGGGCAACCCATCGGCATTGCCATTGGGAGTGGTGTACTGCGCGTTGGTGTTGGTGTGGTGGTAATAGAAAGCCACCTTTTGCTTGTCTCCGATGGCCTGATCGATCTTGATGGAGGGGATGGCAGTGATGCGCTGACCGAGATTATAGCCGTTGTAGTTGTTGTACAGTCCGCCGTTCGAGAGCGTGGGAAGGACGCTTTGGATGGCCAGCGCGACAGGACTGATCAGCGACAGGGGAATGACATTGCCTGGAAAAGGTATCGCGACACCCGCGCCGCCGACGGTTGTTCTGCTTCCCGGTTCGAAGATTTCGTTGGCGAACACGGAAGTCCCGTTGGCCTCTGTTGCGATCGGAGTGGAAGGAACACCAAGTGCCGGATTGAATGCGGGGCCACCGTTGGGGGAAATAGCCGCGAAGTTGCCTGCCTGGTACATTGCGTTGGGCAGCGTATCGGTGAAGGTCAGGCCGAGGTCTTCCTTATAACGCTCGTAGGAAAAGAAGAAGAACGTCTTGTTCCTGCCGTTGTAGAGTTTCGGAATCCAGACGGGGCCGCCCACAGTACCACCCCAATCGTTTCGGCGGCTGGTCGGGCGATACTTGCCCCCTGTGCCGTTGTAGGAGAAAGGATCGGCGCCGTTGAGAAACTCGTTCGCGAAGTAGTCGAAGGCCGTGCCATGGAACTGGTTGGTACCTGATTTCATGGTGATGTTGAAAAGACCGCCGCCCGCCTGTCCGTACTCGGGAAGGTAGTTACTCGTCTGGATCGCCATTTCCTGAATCGCATCCGCGTTGGGCATGTTCTGCATGATCGCGTAAGAAACGGTGTGGTTCGTATTGTCCAGGCCTTCGACGCGGTACCCGGCTGTGTTGGTGGGCGCGCCGTTCACGATCATTGCGAAGTTCGGGAAATAGTTTACGCCTGGGAGGAAAACCACCGAGTTGTACGGATTGCGAATCCCGTTACTGCCCGCGTTCTGGCCCCCGATTCCGAGGACCGGTAGTTCGTCCAGTTGTTCCAGCGTGATGTTGTGGGCGATGTCACCGGTCTCCGCCTTGAGCAAAGTCGCCTCGGCTGTCACGGTCACCGAGTCGCTGCTCGCGCCCACCTCCAGCGCGAGATCGAGAGGCAGCGTCTGCCCGGCGTCCACCGTGACGCCGGCACGCGTCAGTCTCTTGAAACCCGCTGCTGTAACCGTTACGCTGTATGATCCCGGAGGCAGTCGCGTTACCGTGTATGCGCCAGTGCCCGTACTGACCGTCGGGTAACCGACGTTAGTCTCGCTGTTTCTCACCTCTATGGGGGCGTTGGGAACGGATGCACCTGCGGGATCAGTGATCGTTCCGGTTATCGTGCCGGTGCCTGCCTGCCCGAACAACACTGTCGAAAACAGCACTCCGCAAAGTGCGAGCGTCAAGATCCGCATCTGATATGCCTCTTTCTTTCCTGCTTGGGAGAAAACACCTGAAAATGCCGAGCGCGAAACCTGGAAAGGAGTCTATAATCTGCAAAAACAAAGGTCAAGCGTTTTGACCTCATTTTGTTAAAACTTTATTTTATTTTGATATGTCAGTAACCTCTGCGCCGAAAGATTTACAATGAGGTCTCTATGGCTCGAACCCGTGCGATTGCGCTCGCGCTCGCTCTCTCCCTGCAGTTGACGGCCGCGAAGAAGCAGGTAACGGTTGAAGCGGTGGTCAATGCGGCGCCGTCCGGGTTCGCCGGCGTCACGTGGGCGCCCGATGGTGAGCGCTTCATCACCAAAGAACGCGGCGAACTTTCGCTCTACGATGTGAAGTCCGGAAAAAAGCGCACGGTTATCGCGATCGAGGAACTTGAGCGCGCCGCGGTCAAGCCCCCGGCAGGCGAGGGTTTCGACTGGACGAACCGGCGTGTCGGCGAACGGGAAGTGCAGTGGTTTGCGGACGGGAAGAGGCTTCTGGTCGCGGCTGGCGGCGACCTGTTCGTGGTGGATGTCAACAAGGGCCGGTTCGATGCGCTGACGCAGACCGCCGAGCCGGAGCGCGATCCCAAACTTTCGCCCGGATAACCGTTATGTTTCGTTCCACCGCGGGCCGGATCTCTACACGGTCGAAGTGGCTTCGAAGATGGTCACCCGCCTGACGGCGAACGGCTCGGACACGTTGCTGAACGGGCAGCTCGACTGGGTGTATCCGGAGGAACTGGAGCTCGAAACCGCGCACTGGTGGTCGCCCGACAGCCGCTCGATCGCGTATCTGCAGTTCGATATTTCGCCGCGAGCCGGTTTTTCCGC
Organism: Terriglobia bacterium; assembly: GCA_963764845.1. Classification (GTDB taxonomy): domain Bacteria; phylum Acidobacteriota; class Terriglobia; order Bryobacterales; family Bryobacteraceae; genus BOG-234. Next base: position 2,173,163 of record CAVXUE010000006.1, read on the forward strand.
AGGTTTCGCTGCTGAACGCGCGCGGAGTGCTGGAGCCGGAGCGCTATCCCAAGGCTGGCGATCCGAATGCCGAAGTGCGGCTGGGGGTTGTTCCTGCCACCGGCGGCGAAACCAAATGGATGGATCTGGGCGAGCCGCGCGGGTTCCTGCTGGCGCGCGTGGTGTGGGCGCCCTCGAGCCGCGAGATTCTCGCCGAGCGCTTGAACCGGGCTGCAGAACAACCTGGATCTGATGATGGCGGATGCGCTGACGGGTGCGGCTCGCGTCGTGCTTCACGAGGAAGACCCGCAGTGGATCAACATCCTCGGAGAGCCGCGGTTCCTCGGCAACGGCGACCGATTTCTCTGGACCAGCGAGCGCTCGGGATTCCGGCATCTGTATGTTTACGGCATCGATGGCACAATGCAAAAACAACTCACCAGCGGCGATTGGGAGGTCACTCGCGTCGACGGCGTGGATGAGGATCGCAGGCGCGTTCTATTCACTTCCACCGAAGAGAGCCCGACGGAACGGCAGTTTTATGCGGTCGCGTTTCGACGGCGCGAACAGGCAGCGGCTGACACAGGCGGCTGGAACGCATGCCATTTCGATGGCGCCGAAGGCGGGTTATTATCTGGACGACTTCAGCAGCCTGGACACGCCTCGGCGCAGGACCGCTGTACAAGTCGGATGGTACTGAGATGCGTGAGCTGCCGCCGGCTGATGAGACCGTCTCGGATGAGTTCGACATCCTGCCCACCGAAATCGTGAAAGTGAAGGCGGCTGACGGAACTTTGCTTTACGCGCGCATCATCAAACCGGCCGGGTTCGAGGCGGGGAAAAAGTATCCGGCGGTGGTGATCGTCTATGGCGGTCCCGGTGCTCAGGAGGTTCGCGACACGTGGCATGGATTGTCCTGGGACCAGGTGCTGGCTCATAAAGGCTTCGTCGTCTGGCAACTGGACAATCGCGGCTCCATGGGACGCGGTCATCAGTTTGAATCCGTGATCTGGCACAACATGGGCGCGCATGAATTAAGCGATCAGAAGGAAGGTATTCAATACCTGATCGCGCAGGGATTCGTGGATCCGCGGCGCATCGGGATTTACGGATGGAGTTATGGCGGATACATGACGCTGTATGCGATCACGCACGCGCCGGGGCTGTTCAAGGCCGCCATCGCCGGCGCGCCCGTTACCAACTGGCGGAACTACGACAGCATTTATACCGAGCGCTATATGGGTCTGCCGGACGAAGACGAGGAAGGCTACGAGGCGAGCGCGCCGGCCCTGAGTGCGGCGGGGCATGGAAGGGACGAAGCTGCTGATCATCCACAACGTGGAAGACGACAACGTCCACTTCCAGAATTCGGTGCAGATGGCCGAGGCTCTGGAGAAGGCGGGAAAGCAGTTCTACATGCTGGTCTACCCGCAGAAGACGCATCACGTCGCGGGTCCTGAATACCGGCAGCTTCTTGAGGAGACCACCGCGTTCTTCGAAGAGAACCTGAAGTAGATGGACCCGGTTCTTTCGTGGGCGCGTCGCAACCAGCCGGATCTGATCCACTTCATCCGTGAGTTCGTGGAATGCGAGTCGCCGAGCGATTCGCCCGAAGCTCTCAGTAGGTTCATGGAGTCTGCTGAGCGAGTCGGCATCCGATATAGCGGCAGTGCGAACAACTGCGGAAGCGCGCGCTTGTCTGCAGATTCAGATTGCCAGGCAAGCGGAAGGCTGGCCAGGTGCTCGCGCTGGGCCATGCCGATACCGTATGGCCCATGGGAACACTCGAGGACCATGCCGTTCCGGCGAGGTCAGGGCCGTCTGTGGGGACCGGGCGTGCTCGATATGAAAGCGGGCCTTGCGTTCTTTCTTTTCGCCATGCGGGCACTGCGGGAACTGGAGATTCCGGTCGCGCATGAAGTTGTTCTGCTGGTGAATCCCGATGAGGAGACCGGCAGTAAGAACTCGCGGGCGGGGACCGAGGCGATGGCGAGAAAAAGCAAAGCCGTGCTGGTGCTGGAACCGGGCACAGGACTCGAAGGAAGGCTCAAGACCGCGCGCAAGGGCATAGGTGGATACAAGCTGAAAGTGCGTGGCGTCGCGGCGCATGCGGGGGTCGATTTTCAGAAGGGCGCGAGCGCGGTGGTCGAGCTTGCGCGGCAGATCGAAAGGATTTCGGGGTTCACCGATCCTGAGCGCGGTATCACCGTGAATCCAGGTGTGATCTCCGGCGGAACGCGGTCGAACGTGATCGCGGCGGAGGCTTCGGCGGAAATCGATATCCGCGTTCCGCGCGCCATCGATGCGAAAGCGACTCGACCGGAAATTCCGCGCGCTGAAATCCTTCGACAAGCGCTGCTCTCTCGAAATCAGCGGCGGGCTCAATCGTCCGCCGATGGAGCGGGGCAGGGGCACTGTCGCTTTGTTCACGCTGGCCCGCAGACTGGCGGGGGAGTTGGGGGTGGAGCTCGAGGAATCCTCGACAGGTGGAGGATCTGACGGGAATTTCACAGCCGCTCTGGGGATTCCGACACTCGATGGCATCGGCGCGGTCGGCGAAGGCGCACATGCGGCGCACGAGAGCATTCTGATTGACCGCATTCCGGACCGTGTGGCCCTGCTCGCGAAGCTGACCGCCGCGATATCGTGAATGCCATGAATCCCGTTTACGAAATGCGCATGTACTATGCAGCCCCGGGCAGGATGGACGCGCTGCTGGCCCGCTTTGCCGGCCATACCGACCCGCTGCTCCGGCGCTATGGCATCAGGGCAATCGGGTATTGGGTGCCGCGGGAGAACCCGAAGAATCTTATGCTCTACATCGTCGAACACGACAGCGTCGAAGCCGCGGCGAAAAATTGGGCGGCGTTTCGCGGCGATCCGGAGTGGCAGCGCATCAAGACCGAGACGGATGGCAGTGTTCCGCTTGTGGCTTCGATCGAGAGTTGTTTCATGGACAAGCTGGATTTTCAGGAGTATCCTCGAAATCATGACCAGATCAAATTTCCTCTCCTTTCTATGCGGCGCCGCGGCCGTATTCGGCGTTATGACGATCGCAGGCCAATCGAATGCGCAATCGTCGAATCACGTTTACGAACTGCGCACCTACACCGCGCCCCCGGGCAAGCTGGATGCGCTGATCGCGCGGTTCCGCGATCACACAGAGACGATTTTCAAGCGACATGACATCAAGGCTATCGGCTACTGGGTTCCGGTGGACAATAAGGACAATCAGCTCATCTACATCGTGGACCACAGGAGCAGGGCGGACGCGACAAAGAACTGGGCCGCATTCCAGGCTGACGACGAATGGAAGAAGGTCAGGGCGGAATCGGAAGCGGGCGGCCAACTGACCACCAAGGCGCCGGACAGCGTCTACATGAATCCGCTCGACTTTTCTAAACTGAAATAGGATGCAGCTGGCTCCTGTATGCACGGCAATGCTCGCGGCGGTGGCTCTGCTGGCCTCGACCGACGGCATCACGCAGTGGCGGGCCGATTATGAGGCGTCGCTGAAGAAAGCGGACGGATGGCTTTCCGTCGCGGGACTGTTCTGGCTGCATGCCGGCGATAATGTCGTGGGGTCTGACCCCCAGTCGGACGTGGTCCTGCCCTCTGGAGCGCCGAAGCGGGCGGGCGTGCTGCATTTCGCGGGTGGCAAGGTCACGTTTGAGAACCGGGAGCTGAAGTCCGATGTGGCCGGGAAGCCCGATGTGGTGAAGATCGGCGACGTGGTGATGACGGTCATTGAGCGGGGCGGAAAGACCGGGGTGCGGCTCAGGGATCCCAATGCCGAAAGCCGCCGCGAGTTCACCGGCTGCAAATGGTTTGCGCCCGATCCCGCATGGCACGTTCGCGCGAAGTGGGTTGCGTATCCCAAACCGAAAAAGATCGCCATCACGAATATCCTCGGGATGACTGATCGGGAGGATTCACCGGGCTACGCTGAGTTCACCGTGAAGGGCCAGACCATGCGCCTCGATCCGGTGACGGAAGATGGCGGGCTCTTCTTTATCTTTAAAGACGCGACGAGCGGGAAAACGACCTACGGCGCCGGCCGGTTTCTCGATACGGACATGCCGAAATCGGGTGAAGTCGAAATGGATTTCAACAAAGCTTACAATCCTCCCTGCGCGTTCACCGCATTCGCGACCTGCCCTCTTCCGCCAAAGCAGAACGTGCTGACGGCGGCCATCGAAGCCGGCGAAATGAAGTACGGCAAGCATTGACACTGGTCCTCGCATCGCGATCGCCGCGGCGCGCGGAGTTATTGCGGGCGGCGGGAATCGAATTCACCGTTCGCAGCGTGGAGATCGATGAAACTCCGCGTGCGGGCGAGGCTCCTCGCGACTATGTGCTGCGCCTGGCCGAGGAAAAAGCCCGGGCGGTGGTGGCGGAAGAAAACGAAGTCGTGCTGGCGGCCGATACGACAGTGGTTGCGGGCGGCGAGATCATGGGCAAGCCTGTGGATGCCGCCGACGCGGCTCGCATGCTGCACGCGCTGGCGGGGCAACGGCACGATGTGATCACCGGCGTTTGTGTCAGACGCGGCGTGCGGGGTGTGACCGACATTGCCTTCACGGCCGTCTGGTTTGCGCCCCTGAGCGATGCCGAGATTTACGATTATGTGGCGTCCCGCGAACCGGAAGATAAAGCCGGGGCGTATGCAATACAGGGCCTCGCTTCACGTTTCGTCGATCGGATCGACGGATCGTATTCAAACGTGGTCGGTCTTCCCGTGGCGCTGGTGTACCGTATGTTGCGGGCGTTTTAGATGGCGGGCTAAGCCCCGGCCCCGGAAGCCTGTGGGCCGGCCATCATCGCCTTCATTGCCTTGTTCATTTCCTGGGCGGTCGGCTCACTCACATGGGTAGCGATCATCCACGCGTAGCCATCCGGATCGACTATATTCCCGGTACGGTCGCCCCAGAACATGTCCATGACCGGCCCTGAGGAGGTTGCGCCCAGCTTGACGGCTTTGGCTACGACCTTGTCTACATTCTCCACGGTGAGGTAGAGAGTCGCCGGTGAGGCGCCGATTGTTTTTGCGCTGAGTACTCCGCGCTGCGGGTTCTCCGGGCCCAGCATGATGGTCGTGCCTCGCAGCGTCAATTCCGCGTGTATGGCTTTTCCATCCGGCCCTTTCATGATGCTGCCGCGGCGGGCGAAACCAAAAGCTTTCTGATAGAAACCTGCCGCTGTTTTGATATCGGCGACAGTGAGTACTGCCGATACCGCTCCATAAGTCTTCTTGTTGAGAGGATCGATCTTCTTGGGCATTGCGCTCCTTTACCGGTCACAGGATATTTTATTTCAGCTCGGTCATGACGGCGCTGCCGGTGCCCCGAAACAGAAGTTCCGAGTGTGTGCGATCGCGCAGATTGAATTTCGTCTGGCCGGATTTGTATTCGTTTATCACGCTCTTGCCGTCGGGGGTAGTCGACTTCAGCGCCGTGTCTTCCAGATAAACCACGACGACGTCCTTATCGTGGAAGTGCATGGGCGTGGGCTCGCCCGGATTCCAGCGATAACTCCAGACAACGAAACGATCGTTATCGATCAGCTGCTTCACATGCGGGCGCGGGAAGGCGCTGGGATACCCGGTCTTGTTTTCGAGGGGCGCAACCGGATGATCTTTGAGCTCGATTACGACTGTCCGCGCGCCTTCCTCTCCGGGCGTTTCGCCTTTGTGCCGAAAGACCGCGGTACCGGGTCTGGTCAGTGAGACAGCTACGAAATCGTGCTCCGTGCGGGGCAGGGGATTGGGCTGGCTTTTGTTCCAGGTGACGTCCCACACGGTGACGCGCTCGTTATTCACGATCGGTTGGGGGGCCTGGGCGAATGCGGTGCAGCAAAAGGCGAGGGCAAGAAAAACAGATTTCGACACGTCGTCGATTTTACAGTAAGCGCTGATGGATCGGATGAAACCACGTAAACTGATGCTTGATGGCGGAAGCTTGATGGCAAAAAATCAGGTACGAATCGCGGCGGGAGATCGCGGCTTTGAAGAACGCGTTCAGCGCATCGCCGATAGGGTTCAGTCGCGCCAGCGGTATCACTCGATCGAACTGCCGGATGGAAGCGTTCTGCCAGGCCTGCAGACGATCGACCATCTGCGCTGGCGGATGGACCACTTCGATCTCCCGATGGACCTGCGCGGCAAGCGAGTGCTTGACGTGGGTGCATGGGATGGCTGGTTTAGTTTCGAATGCGAGCGCCGGGGGGCTGAGGTCGTCGCCGTGGATTGCGTGGCGCTCGATACCTTTATCGAAGCGAAGCAGCTGATTGGTTCCAGGGTGGAATATCTGACGCTGGACGTCAACGAGCTCTCGGCGCGGCGGCTGGGCCGTTTCGATATCGTTTTGTTTTTTGGCGTTCTTTATCATTTGCGGCATCCGTTGCTGGGGCTCGAGAAAGCGGTCGAACTTTCGACGGATCTTGCACTGATCGAATCGTTCGTGATCGATCACGAGAACCGGCAGATTCCGTCCATGATGGAATTCTATGAGCGCGGTGAATTGGGTGGGCAGATCGATAACTGGTGGGGGCCATCCCGCGAATGTCTGATCGCGATGTGCCGGTCGGCCGGTTTCGCGCAGGTGGAGTTGAAGGATGTCACAAATCAACGCGCGGCGGTGGTTTGCAAGCGGCGGTGGCCCGCACCTCAACCGAGGACGGACATCAGCGCTCCGCAGTTGCATGCGGCCGTTAATAACCGGACCTATGTGGCTGTTTTTCATCCAGATAAAGATGAATACCTCTGCTGTTACTTCAAGAGCGCGGAGCTTGATTTGACTGTGGATTCGCTGTTCGTCGAAGTGGATGGATTCGGCACACACGCCTTGGTGGTTGCCAGAAATGAGGACGGGTATCAGGCAAACTGTCTTCGCCCGCCAGGGCTGGAGTCCGGCCGGCACGAGGTGCGGGTTCGGACGCGGAACAGTGCGTTCAGCAACGCGGTTCAGTTCACGATGCTCGATGAATCGGGGCGGGATGTTTCCGCCATCCGCGAGTCTTTGCCGATTGAGGCGCCGGAGCTTTGCAGTGCCGAATTCCGGTCGTCGGGCGATCTGCGGCTGGCGGTCGACCGGGGTGGGTCACTGGTGTGTTATTTTCGTTCCGCCGCTCAATCGGTAGAGCCAGGCGACGTCACGATTGAGGTGGAGGGACGAGCGGGCCGGGCGCATACCATCAGTTCGCTCGGGGAAAGCGTGTGGCAGGCGAACGTCCTGCTGGAACAGCCGCTGGCGGAGGGGAGCACTGTTCGGATCCGTCTGGGGGAAGGCGAATGGAGCACGGTTCTGCCGGCGCTCATGAAGCGTTAAGGGTCGTTGTCGGGCCAGGCATTGAGCTGCGGCCGATGGCGTTGGGCCATGCGCCGGAGCTTTACGCGCTGATCGATAAAAACAGGGTTCGGCTGCGGGAGTGGCTGCCCTGGGTGGGATGGTCTTTCGGGCCGGATGATCTGATCGCGTTCATCAAAGAGCGGGAGCGGGACAACGCCTCGCGCGACAGTCTCACGACGGTGATCCTCGTTAATGGCGCGATGTGCGGGGCGGTTGGTCTGCATACGATTGACAAGCGGGACCGCCGCACGAGCATCGGCTACTGGCTGGATCCGGAGTTTGAGGGACGCGGAATCATGACGAAGGCCTGCCGCGCGATTGTCACGGAAGGCTTTCGCGTTTTTGGATTGCATCGGATTGAGATTCGCTGCGCCACGGGTAATGCGAAGAGCAGTGCGATTCCCCGGAGGCTGGGGTTTGTCGAGGAAGGCATTCTGCGCGAGGCGGAATGGCTCTACGATCATTGGGTCGATCTGCGGGTTTTCAGCATGCTGGAGCAGCATTGGGCTCGATGAGGGGTTTCTCTTTCCGGTGAGTTCAACGGCTGCGCCGAGGCCAAACCCACAGACACATCGGGTACCAGTACCCACCTGCGTCTTTGGGTTGTATCTTTTCGTGCACTAAAGTTGTTAACCTCGGAGGCGGAACGACATTCGTGGTCAGGACTACCTTACTGTTTTTCGTCAGCCTCACCGCTGTCAATGCCGCGACATTGTTTTCCGTCGGCGGCTCGATCCAATCGACCCAGTACTCACTCAGCGGTATCGAGGTAGCAATTTCTTTTGTCGCGTCGGCAAACGAGACCGTCACCGGGGCCGGTATCGTGGGCTCTGGCGGAACAATTACGATGCAGATCGAAGGCAACTCCGGTGGTGCTCCGTCCAACACGCCTTTGACCGGCGGCACTGCGACCGCAAACCTCACAAATCCGAGCCTCTATTCAGCGTTTACTTCTCTGGATGCGTCGCTGGTCGACAACACGGAATACTGGATCGTGCTGTCCGGCAACGTGAATATCAATTCCTCCAATACGGCCGTAGGCAGCGTGTCGAATGTCAACGCCGCGTTCGGGTGGGACGGGAGTTGGGCGGGCATAAGTTCCGGAGAAGGCGATTATTTTCCGAATCTCGATTTGACGGGCACGAATGCACCCGTGCCCCAGACGCCGGAGCCAGCCACGGCAGGTCTGTTGTTTGGCGCTATGGCGTTACTGGCTGCAGCAGCGCGGCGCAAGCTCTCGCGGATTTCGCCGGTTTAACAGGTTGACCGCCGTCCCTCATTTACTCCGATAACGCACCCAGCGTGTTCGTGTCCTGTACAATAAAGGCACAAACCGTGTCAGTGTCCGTGTGCCCGACAGCAGGACCTCCGGGCGGACCGAAACGATCCTGACTCAAGCCAATGTTCGATAACCTGTCCGACAAACTGCAGCGTGTCTTCAAGAACCTGCGCGGCGAAGGACGCCTGACCGCCGAAAACATGGAGACCGCCCTGCGCGAAGTGCGCGTGGCGCTGCTTGAGGCGGACGTTAATTTCAAAGTCGTCAAACAGCTGATCGAAAGCGTCAAGGTGCGGGCCATGGGGCAGGAAGTTCTTTCATCCCTTTCGCCTTCGCAGCAGGTCATCGGCATCATCAACGAGGAACTGATCAAGGTTCTCGGCAGCCATGAATCGAAGCTGCGGTTTGCCAACGAGCCGCCCAGCGTCTTTCCTGATCGTCGGCCTGCAGGGCTCGGGCAAAACCACATCCACCGGCAAGCTCGCGCGATGGCTGGCGAAGAACGGCCATCGTCCGGAGCTGGTTTCGGTAGACGTTTATCGTCCGGCTGCCCGCCAGCAATTGGCGATCATCGCGCGCGAAACAAAAACGCCCATCTACGCGGGCACGCCGGAAGAAACCAAACCCATCGATCTGGCGCGCTCCGCCCGGCGCGAAGCGGTCAATAACGGCCGCGACGTCCTGCTGGTCGATACCGCCGGCCGGCTCCACATCGACGATCAGCTCATGACCGAGCTGAAAGAACTGAAGTCGCTGCTGAATCCGATCGAGATCCTGTTCGTGGCCGATGCGATGACGGGGCAGGACGCGGTGAAATCGGCCGCCGAGTTCCATGCCCAGCTGGGCATCACGGGCGTGATCCTGACCAAGATGGATGGCGATGCGCGCGGCGGCGCGGCGCTTTCGATCCGCAGCGTGACCGGGCAGCCGCTGAAGTTCGTCGGCATCGGCGAGAAATCGGACGCGTTCGAGCCGTTTCATCCCGATCGCGCGGCCTCGCGCATCCTCGGGATGGGCGATATCGTCAGCTTCGTCGAGAAGGCGCAGGAGGCCTTCGACGGCAAGCAGCAGGAGGAGATGCAGCGGAAGCTGATCGAAAACGAGTTCACGCTCGAGGATTTTCGCGATCAGCTGAAAGCGCTGCGGAAACTGGGATCGCTCGACTCGATTCTGAAAATGATGCCGAAAACGGGCATGATGAAAGATCTGCAGAACATGCAGCCGGATGAGAACGAATTGACCCGGATCGTGGCCATCATCGATTCGATGACCCCCCGGGAGCGCGAAAACCATATGATTATCAACGGAAGCCGGCGGCGGCGCATCGCGCGCGGCAGCGGGACTTCCGTCGAAAAAGTGAACGACCTGCTCAAGCAGTACGGGCAGGCGCGGAAGATGATGAAGAGCCTGTCCGGTAATATGGGCTTCCTCGGTAAGAAGACTGGGGAAGATGGGGATGGGCAAGCTGGGATTGCCCGGATTTTGAGAACCGCTCCCTCGCGGACCCAGGTACCCGGCTCGTAAGCGACACGATTTTGAATTTGGAAGAGATTTTGAGGACAATAGAATAGATGCTCATGATTAGACTGGCGCGTTTCGGCGCCAAGAAGAAGCCGTTTTACCGCGTTGTAGTGATTGAGAAAGAACGCGCGCGCGATAGCCGCAACCTCGAAGTGGTGGGGCAGTATAATCCGCTCACAACCCCGGCGCAGGTGAAGCTCAACCACGAGCGTATCAGTTACTGGACGAAGAACGGCGCGCAATTGTCGGATACGGTCAGCCGTTTGCTGAAGAATAATCCCGCGCCGGCCGCCGTTTAAAGGCGCGTTGGGGAGGAAGGGAAGTCGATGAAACAGTTGATCGAAGATATTGCGAAAGCCCTGGTCGACATCCCGGAAGAAGTGACCATCAACGAGATCGCGGGCGAGCAGACTACGGTGCTCGAGCTGAAGGTTGCGCCCAGCGATCTGGGCAAAGTGATCGGGAAACAGGGCCGCACGGCGCGCTCGATCCGCACCATTCTGGGGGCGGCGGGCATGAAACTCAACCGGCGTTACACGCTGGAGATTCTTGAGTAGTGAAGCTGACAGCATTGCCCCGGAGTGGATCTCGGTGGCGGTGCTGGGCCGTCCGCGCGGCAATCGCGGAGAGTTGACCGCGGTCTCGCTTTCGAGCAAGCCGGAGCGTTTTGCGCGTCTGCAACGTCGTTCGCCTCGTGGGCGATGGGTCCTCCGTATGAGGTCGAGGAAGTCTGGGAGCACTCGGGCGAGCTGGTCTTCAAATTCAAGGGCGTCGATTCCATTTCGGACGCCGAAAAACTGCGCGGCGCCGAAGTTCAGGTGCCGCTCGCGGAGCGCGTGGAACTCGATCCCGGCGAATACTTCCATTCCGATCTGATCGGTTGTGAAGTGCATGATCGCGCCTCCGGACGCGCCATCGGGAAAGTGACAAACTTCGAGGAGTACGGTGGGCCGCCGCTGCTCGAAATCGACGGCGGCAGGATGCTGATCCCCTTCGTCAAAGCCATCTGCGTTGATATCCGGCCGGAGGAAAAGGTGATTCTGGTCGAGATCCCGGAGGGACTCGAAGACCTCAACAACGCTATGAAGTTCCATCTGCTCACGATTTTCCCGGACGTTCTTCAAGGGTCCGCTTCAGCATGGAGTGGTGGCGCGCGCGGCTGAGTTTGGCGCGCTCGAAGCGAGTTCACGATCTGCGGAACTGGACGCACGACCTGCATCGCACCGTTGACGACCGGCCATTCGGCGGCGGCGAGGGGATGCTGCTGAAGCCCGAGCCGATCTTCGACGCGGTCGAAACCATCTGGCCCTCGCGCACCCCGAAACAGAAGGTGATTCTGCTCTCCGCCCAGGGCCGGAGATTTACCCAGCAGATGGCGCGGGAGTTGCTCGAAAATGAAGAACTGCTGCTGATCTGCGGCCGCTACGAGGGTGTGGACGAGCGTGTGGCTCAGCATCTGGCCGATGACGAGTTGTCGATTGGCGACTACGTCCTGAGCGGTGGCGAACTGGCTGCGGCAGTCGTGATGGACGCCGTGGCGCGCCTGCTTCCGGGCGTGGTCGGCAACCAGGATTCCACGCGTCAACGAATCGTTCGAGCAGGGGATTCTCGATTGCCCGCAATGGACCCGGCCTGCCGAATTCCGCGGCTGGAAGGCGCCGGATGTCCTGCTCGGCGGGAACCATGCCGAGATCCGGAAATGGCGAAAGCAAGCCGCCATGGAGAAAACGGCCCGGCTCCGGCCCGACCTGCTGCCAAATGAATCAAGTACATCCGTATACAAAGCGTTTAAAAATAGCCGGGATAAAGTATTTTTGCGGCGGCGACGGACCTATTGTAGGAAAATGACGGTGACCCAATGCAATCCTACGACCTGATCGTTATCGGCTCGGGACCGGCAGGCCAGAGAGCTGCCATCCAGGCTGCGAAGTGCGGGCAAGAATGTCGCGCTGATTGAGAAGCGCGAAGTCCTCGGCGGCGTCTGCATCAACACCGGCACCATTCCCAGCAAGACCATGCGGGAAGCGGTAATTCACTTTTCGGGCCACAACTACCAGGCCATCTACGGGATGAACTACCGGGTGAAGGAAAAGGTCACGATGGCCGATCTTTTATTTCGCGTCCAATACGTGATCCGGACTGAGATCGACGTCACTCACGCCCAGCTCTCGCGCAACAACATCGAGATGCTGACCGGCCAGGCGAGCTTCGTGGATGCCACCCATATCCAGGTCGAGAATTCACGCGGCAAGGTCGACGGTCGAAGCGCCGCACGTGATCATCGGCGTGGGGACCAAGCCGGCGGCTTCCAGCCAGAATCAAGGTCAACGGCCGCAACATCATCGACAGCGATCAGATTCTGTCGATGGAGGAAATGCCGAAAACGCTGATCGTGGTGGGCGGCGGAGTAATCGGCGTCGAGTACACCTGCATGTTCGCGACCCTCGGAGTCCGGGTCATTCTGGTGGAAAAGCGGCCGCGGCTGCTTGAATTCGCGGATTCCGAGATGGTCGAAGCGCTCTCTTACCACCTGCGCGACACCCGCGTGACGATGCGGCTCAACGAGGAAGTAGAGAGCGTGGAGGAAACAGCGGGCGGGGTAGTCGCCACGTTGCAAAGCAAGAAGAAGATTTCCGGCGACGCCCTGCTCTATGCGGTCGGGCGGCAGGGGAACGTGGACGAACTGAATCTGGCGGCGGCGGGTATCGAGGCCGACTCGCGCGGGCGTATCAAAGTCGATGCCGACTTCCGCACCAACCAGCCCAACATCTTCGCGGTGGGCGACGTGATCGGTTTCCCCAGTCTGGCCTCGGTGTCAATGGAGCAGGGCCGCGTGGCCGCCGGGCGGGCTTTCGGCGTACCTTTACAATCGACGCCCGCGTTCTATCCGTATGGGATCTATACCATTCCCGAAATCTCATTCATCGGCAAGACCGAGGAACAACTGACGGACGAAGACGTGCCGTACGAGGTGGGGGTTGCTTACTACCGCGAGATTGCACGGGGCCAGATCCGCGGCGACACCACAGGGCGGCTCAAATTGATTTTTCATCGTGAAACGAAGCTCATTCTGGGGGTTCACATCATCGGCGAGGGCGCCTGCGAGTTGCTGCACATCGGGCAGGCCGTGATGGTTCTGGGAGGAACCATGGACTACTTCCTCGACACCGTTTTCAACTATCCGACGCTGGCGGAATGCTATAAGGCTGCCGCTTTCAACGGACTGAACAAGCTCGCGAGGTATTGATGCAAGGTACTGATGCACGGTACCCATATCGATCCAACCGTCGGGATATCGCCCGCGGGCGGAATCGGGGTTGCGCTGGTCGACGGCGATCGTTTGATGTCGCCGATCGCAGCCCATGCTGGAACTGGTCCCAGGCCACGTACCATACCCTAACTTTGGTTAACGTAACTTTATTCTACGTTCCAACAAGTTAGATTCGAGCTATACTCATTTCTGTAACGATGCTCGATCAGCCGACCCTTTCCGGTGCAGGTCAGGTCTTACTGGGGATACTGGTCGCTATAGCGGCGGTGTTTGACATCCGCTTCCGAAGAATACCGAACTGGCTTGTTCTGGCGGGCATCATTGTTGGTTGTATCTGGAACGTATACTACTCAGGTTGGACCGGGCTCGGCCGCTCAGCGGCCGGGCTCGGATTGGGTTTTTTCCTTTACTTTCCTTTATATCTGATCAGAGCGCGCGGGGCCGGCGACGTTAAACTGCTGGCCGCGGTCGGCGCCATCACAGGCCCCATGAACTGCCTGTGGATCTTTCTTACCACTGCGATTGTCGGCGGCATTATCGCGGTGCTTTACGCGCTTGGGCGTGGCCGCCTCCGGAAGACACTCTTCAATGTTTCGTGGATTGTGCAGGATCTCGCCCACTTCCGGGCGCCTTATAAAAGCAGTGCGGAGCTTGATGTAACAACTAATAAGGGGCTGAGGCTTCCTCATGGAGCCATGATAGCCGCCGGCACGCTGGCTTTCCTTGTGATGGCGCAGCGGGGATTCAGGATTTAGGAGGATGAGATGCCGAGCATTCATATTTTCGTTTATCTGCAGTTATTGGATTTTCTTACTTCCATGGCAGGCTTTAAAGTGGGAGCCCACGAAGTAAGCCCGTTTATCGCCAAACTAATCCACACCAGCTCTCCGCTCCTCGGTCTGGCCGCTGCCAAGATCATAGGACTTGCAATCGGAGCGGCATGTGTGGCTCTGCACAGGACAAGGCTGATAGGTTGGATCAATTACTGGTATGCTGCCTTGATCGTCTGGAACCTGTGCATTATTCTGGTTGCCCGGCACGTTGTCATCCAGTAAGACCCGAGGCCGGGCGGTCGCCGGGCTCAGTCAGGCCTGGTCCTGAACCATCTGACGCCACGGATCGATCAGCTGAAAAGGCGTGCGCACGGAGCGAATCGGTTCGCCGATCTGCCGGAATGAAGCTTCCCCCAGGTTTGCATCCCCTCGCGCGATCTTAAGATACTCGATTTTCGCGGCATCGATTCCCATGATCCGGCAGCAGGTGGCGTCGACCGCGACAACGTCGCTGCCTGCGACCAGAACGCCCGCGTGCTTCGGGCTGCCCTGAATAGGACCGTTTCCTTCCATTCCCACGATGCCGTCGACAAGGGCGAACTGTCTTGGGAACAGGTGGTGCAGATCGACGATGGATCTGCGGAATTCCGGCCCAATGAAGAACATTCTTGGGCCATCCGTAAACCCCGCCTGGCACAACTCCGAACAGGTTCTTCATCCCGAGCGTCGCGCCCGCCCAATGATGCGTTTTCATTTTGGGCAGCGAGACGAGCAGATCGCAATCGAGAACGGTGTGGGGCAGATACAACGATTTCAGCTGTGAAACAGGCTGAACGATCACGCGCTTCGCCACGCTGTCGAGATTCAAGTCGGTGAACGAATCTTCAAAGCGCGGAATGGTATCGAAGTAACCGGCGGCGTCTGCCAGATCCAGTGTGGCGCGGCGATGTCCCGGCCCTTCGGCGATTTTCACTTCGCCGGCGCCGAGTCTGCGGAACGCCTCATAGGCGGCGTGCACCACAATCGGATGGGTGTTGATCGCGGTGTTTGGGTCGAATTCCACCAGGTTCGGTTTGAGTACAACCCGCTTGCCGCGGATATTCAGGTTGTGCTGGGCGACCATCCGGTAGACGGTGTCGTAGACATCCATCGTGTAAGCCGGCGCCTTTGCGATGGAGACGAGTGAACTGCGCGGAATCTGACCGGACGGACGTGCTTTCCGCACGTCTCCGCAGCGCGTGAGCACGGCTCCCGCGGCAGCGGTGGCAAGCACTTCTCGTCGTGTCAAATTCATTCGGAAATGCCTTCTCAGTCAACCTTCTCAGGTTAAGAGGGGGTTGCGCGCCGCCGATGCGATCGCCAGCAGTGCCGCGTCTTCGGTCGTCCTTGGCGCAGGCTCCGATTTCAGCTGAACGGTCTCGCCATGAGCCTGGAGGCCCATCCGCAGCCAGGCGATCGCCTTCGGCCGTCCGGCAAGTTGCAAGGTGCCGCCGGGCCGCCGTCCTTGGCCCGTTCGATCCGCGGCGATTTCGGCGCGCCGTGCAACGCGGCCAGCGCAATGCCTGTCGTTTCCGGGTACGAATCGCCGTCACGCCCCATGGCGTGATTCGAGCCATGATTCCAGCCCCCGTCGGCGCACATCCGCGCGAAGAGAAACTCTTTGCCGGAGTCGACTCGTCGCCCGCAGTTTACTGTCGTCCCGCCGGGATAATTCGCGCTCAAATGCGAGGATTCCGAGTGACGTGGGAATCACCCACGCCGCGGCGCCGGGAAACCACGGCCAGCCATCGGGAAATTCATCCTTGTTACCGGCGATCCTTTGCTGGAATCGGTAACTCCAGCTTGACTCCCGGCCTGTCTGGCCCTCCAGCCATTTGACTGGCCTGGTTCAATCGTTCGGCTCCGATTGCCCGTTCCGGAAGAAGTGCGACAACCGATGTGACCCATGTGCTTTCGGCGACGTCGGGCTGCGGTCTCCAGCCGCCGTCCTCGCCCTGCATCGAGCGCAGGAACTTCAAGCCGGCGTCGAAACTTTGCCGGTCGACGCCGGTGACGGTCTGGGCGAGCAGCACAAAAGCTGTAGGTTCGGTCCACGAACAGCCTTTGTCATACGCCCAGCCGCCATCGCGATTTTGTTTGATTCTCCAGTCAATCATTCAGGTTCGATCGACCCGGTGACATCCGCGCCGGCTGGCCACCCGATCGCTCGCCGGGAGCTAGTTGTTCTTGGTTGACGCTTTGCGCCTGCCGCGGCGAATGATCAGGAGCGTCAGAAAAAAGCCTGCAATGATCCAAAGGATCGCCTGCATCACTGTCGTGTTCATCGTTTCGTTCTCCTTTTGTTTTCGATTTCTTGCTTTCGATTCTTAATGCTCGTCCCTGCGCAGCCTGGCCCGAACGCCAGCCTCCGGATTCTCACTGCCGGCGAGCGGCTGCGCGCAGATCGCCGGCAAACTTGTATAAGAAGAGCGCGATCCGGGTCGCCTCTCGGAATTTAGTAGTTCGCTTTACGTTTCTTGCGCCGCTGGAGGAAAAGGATCAGCACCGCGAGGGTGGCGACCCAGAAAACCGCTTGTACGATTGTTGAATTCATATCTGTCTCCTTTCACCGGTAACTACTTGCCGAAGTTCTGCATCATCGGGAACAAATCCTCGAAAAGCCTCAACAGGGCCGGCCCCGCCGAGACAATCATCATCGAGGGCAAAATGAACAGGAAGATCGGAAACACCAGCTTGACGCCAATCTTGGCCGCCCTCTCTTCGGCCTCCTGTTTGCGCCGCAGCCGCATGAAATCGGAATGCGTGCGCAGGCTTTCTCCCATACTGGTGCCGAAACGATCGGTCTGGATCAGAATCGCCACCAGTTTGCGCAATTCCCCCTCGCCGGTCCGATCGGCGAGATTGCGCAAAGCTTCTGTGCGCCGTTTGCCGGCGCGCATCTCGAGACCCACGAGTCCCAGTTCGTCGCTCAGTTCGGGATGCGATTCTTCGATCTCGCGGGCCACATACTGCAGCGCCTGATCTAGCCCGAGTCCCGCTTCGACGGAGACCACGATCATGTCCAGAGCGTCGGGCAGGGACAGCCGTAGCTTCTCCTGCCGCTTCTTGACTTGTTTTTCGAGATAGTGGCCCGGGGCGTAATAACCCAGCCCGGTGCCGGCGACCAGAAAAACGATGCGCAGGATCGGGTTGTCGGTGATATGCCGGTGGATCATCAGGGCAAAAAAGAACATCATGATGCAGAAGATCACCTTGACGCCGAAGAAGATTTTGATGGCTCCCTCGGAGCGATAGCCCGCCATGACCAGATCGCGTTTGGTCGCGGTCTGATCGCCGGGGCTGAGCGGGATCTGCTCGCCGATCTGTTCGAAGACTCGAACCACCACGTCCCGCGGCTTGACGGCGACCGCTTCCGCATCCGCTCCCGATTCGGCTGCTCCGCCGACGCGGTCATAAATCCGGGCCGGACGCACGTACGCGCGATAACCATATGCCGAAATGACGCCCATCAGCAGGAGAAACAGAAAAACCGCGAGCAGGATGGGGATCATGGTCTGACTTCGCTCCTCATACCTTGATCCTGATGATTTTACGGATGAAGAAATTACCCAGAACCTGGGCGCCGATCCCGGCCATGATGATCTTGCGCCCCAGCGCATCCTTGACCATTGGGTCCAGATAGCCGGGTGACATGAGGAGCAAACCGGCCAGCGTCGCGATCGGCAGCAGAGTCAGAATGGTTGCCGTCAGCTTGCCGTGTGCACTGACCGCCTTGATCTGGCCTTTCAAGCGGAAGCGCTCGCGGATGATGAGCGAAAGACGATTGAGGATTTCGCTCAGATTGCCGCCGGTCTGGCGCTGCAGCAGGACGGCGGAAGAAAAGAAACGGACGTCGGGCAGGGGGACGCGCCTCGCGAAACTGGCGAACGAGCGTTCGAGTGAGGCCCCGAGGTTCTGCTCGTTGAACAGACCGCGGAATTCCTGGCCCAGCGGTTCGTGGGTTTCTTCACCCACCATTTCGAGGCTGATCGTGAAGGCGTGGCCTGCGCGCATGGAGCGGGCGAGAAAATCGAGCGCGTCAGGCAGCTGGGCTTCCAGTTCTCCGATACGCGCCGAGCGTTTCTTCGACACGTACCAGAGAGGGAGAGCGCCGGTACAGAGCCCGAGGCCGAGCGCGCGCAGAAACATCATCGAAGTAGCCGGAATGAATGCGCTCCCGACCGCCCCCAGCACAAACCCCGCGCTCATCATCATGACCAGCCGGGTCATCGTCCAGTCGAGGCCGGACTCGGATAACATCGTCGCGACTCGCCCGGCGATGTCCAGGA
Source organism: Terriglobia bacterium (assembly GCA_963764845.1). Classification (GTDB taxonomy): domain Bacteria; phylum Acidobacteriota; class Terriglobia; order Bryobacterales; family Bryobacteraceae; genus BOG-234. The sequence continues at coordinate 2,191,660 of CAVXUE010000006.1, forward strand.
ATCCCAGGAGATTGTCGTTGCCCTCTTTCTTCGTGTTGTCGTCAATGAGCAGATTGACGTGATGCTCTTCGCCGCCTTCCGTCACCGTGCGCAGCATCGAAACCAGCTTCTTGCGGCGCTGGTTTTCGTAAAAGCGCAATCCGAAGCTGATGGTAAAGAGCAGCAGCGCGAAGATGACCAGGAAACAGAAAAGAACGAGTGCGCTCATGATTGTCCAATTTCAACTACGGTCTGGAACAGCGACGCCGGAAGCTGAATGCCCGACGAACGGAGCTTTTCAAAGAACCGCGGCCGTACGCCGGTGGCCTTGAAGCGTCCGAGTACCTTGCCGTTTTCCGCCACGCCGCTCTTCTCGAAAAGGAAAATGTCCTGCATGGTGACCTGCTCGCCTTCGAGGCCGACGAGTTCCGTGATGTAGGTGATTTTGCGGCTGCCGTCGCTGAAGCGGGCCACCTGGACCATCAGATCGATGGCGCTGGTCACCTGGGCGCGGATGGAGCGGACACCCATGTTCGCATTGGCCATGCCGACGAGTACTTCGAGGCGGCCCACGGCGTCGCGCGGCGTGTTCGAGTGGATGGTGGTCAGCGAGCCATCGTGACCCGTGTTCATGGCCTGAAGCATGTCGAGCGCTTCCTCGGAGCGGACCTCGCCGACGATGATGCGGTCGGGCCGCATACGGAGAGAGTTGATCACCAGATCGCGGATCTTGATGGCGCCGTTGCCCTCAATGTTGGCGGGGCGGGTTTCCATGCGCGCCACATGAGTCTGCCGCAGGCGAAGTTCGGCTGCGTCTTCGATCGTGATGATGCGCTCGTTTTCGGGAATGTAGCTCGACATCACGTTGAGCAGCGTGGTCTTGCCGGCGCCCGTGCCGCCTGAGATCAGAATGTTGAGCCGCGCGCGGACACAGGCCTTGAGCAGCTCGAGCATGCCTTCCGTGAGCGCCAGCTTCTTGACCAGATCCTCACCCTGCAGCAACTCCTTGCCGAAACGGCGGATGGAGAGCAGCGGTCCGTCCACGGCCACGGGCATAATGGCGGCGTTGACGCGCGATCCGTCGGGCAGGCGGGCATCCACCAGAGGCGTGGATTCATCCACCCTACGGCCCACTCGCGCGACAATCTTTTCAATGATGCGGAGAAGATGGGTGTTGTCCTTGAATTCGACCGAGGTGCGAAAAAGCTTTCCGGCGCGCTCGATGTAGACCAGCTTCGGGGTGGTTACGAGGATATCTGAAATGGTGGGATCGCGTAAGAGCGGCTCCAGAGGCCCTAGGCCGAACACCTCGTCGAGGACTTCCTCGATGACGCGCTCTTTTTCGGCGAGCGAGAGGGGAGTGCGCTCCTCATCCACGAGTTTCGCCACCGCGATTCGTATCTCGGCGCGCGCGCGCTCGCCCGCCAGCGACGAGAGAGCTTCGAGGTTAATGCGGTCGAGCAGCTTCCGGTGGACCGTGAACTTGAGTTCCTGGTACTCCGCACCGGTATGATCGCGGTTTGCGAGACGGGTAACCCAACCCGCCTCCTGGCCGTTCGTGCCGAGTCCCGTTTCTACTGCTGCCATGGTCTTTGTTTACCCTTGTCCTATGCCTGTGCCCGTTGAAATAATGAGAACCACCGCTTGCCGCTTTCGGACGGCTTCGCCACCATTCCCCTGGCGGGTTCTGGCTCGCGCTCGCCCGTCGCTCGGGCCAGAATCGAATTTCCCAACCCGTGCAGCTCTTTTCCCAGCGCGCTGCCCTGCTCCAGAAGGTGCCCTTCGGAATACGCGTCGTAGAGCCCCATGAAGTCGTTGCGGAACGTGGCCGCGCACGGCCGCCCGATAAAGCTCTCGATTCCATCGCGGTCGGGATTGGCTTTGTCTGGCACGCGGTTCAGCAGAACCTTCAGGCGCTGCTCGGGAAATCCGCGCTCCTCCAGCATTTCGATGGCGTGGCGGGTGTGTTCCAGAGTTGCCGGATCGAGCGTGGTAACCAGATACAGCACCTCCAGTTCCGGCAGGGAATCGAGCGCGGCCATACTGACGCTGCGGCCGAAGTCGATGATTGCCACCGGGTACATCGAGCGGATGAAGCGCATCAGGTGCGTCATTTCTTCGCGCTCCGGATGCCGTTTCGCAGCCACCTCGTCGGGTGCCGCGATGAAGTCGATACGGTTCGGATGAGACGATACGAGTCCTTTCCAGAGGCTCGAATCCATCCGGTGCAGGTTATCCAGCGCGTCGCGCACCGAATAGGTGTTCTTCGATTTCATCAGGAAGCGAAGCAGCCCTGCGTCGAAATCGAGGTCGGCCACCAGCATCGGTAGTTTATTCTGCCGTGCGATGTCGGTGGCAACGTGAACCGCGAATGTGGTTGCGCCGCAGCCCCCGCGGGCGGAGAGGAAACCGAAGATTTTACCGAGTCCGCCGGACACGCCGGCCTCCCCTTTGGAGCGGGCGACCGAGTGCCTTTCGAACGCGTCGCGAAGGGTCTCGGTCAGAGGGGGGTAGAGAAACTCGTTGGCGCCGGCCCGCAGGGCTTCGAGGATCCGTTCGGGCGACGCCTCCGGATGCAGCACGAAAACGGCGGGCTGAGCGGCCGCACTCTTCAGGCGGCCGATGAATTCATCGAGCGGGAGCGATACCAGGCTGGCTTCCACCAGGACCACATCCGCGCGGTGTCGTTCGATGCGGTCGAGAAGCGCTTCGGCGTCGGTGGGCTCCGCTTGCTCCACCGCGATCCGCACGGGCAGGTTCTGAACACAGGCGTGCGCCTGTTCCCAAAGGACCCGCTGCCCGACGACGAACGCGGCAGTGAGCGGCATCATACTCATGGGGCGCTCGTTTGCGGTGCGGGCGCTACTGTGCCTGCCGGGGCGCCGGGCACGGCCGGCGCATTCACTCCAGGTACGCTGATCGCCGGAAGCGGAGTTGCGGTGGTGGCGCCGGCGGGAGCCTGGGTCTGCTGCTCCAGTTTCTGGATCTGCTCCATTTCCTGCACTGAGACCTCGGTGCGGGGCGCACGCGTCGCCGAGGCTCCGGTCTGGTCGGTACCCGGAGTGCGCGGAGCCTGAGTCAGGACACCCGGTCCCTGAATGAAGGACGTGGGCATGGGCAATTCCGGGACGGCTTGCCCTGCCGGTATGGGTTCCACCAACTCAGGCGTGACGATCACAATCAGTTCCGAATTGCTCTTATTGATCGTCTTCGATGTAAATAGCTTCCCGAGAACGGGGATATCGCCGAGGCCCGGGATCTTGCTCAGAGTCTCAGTGGTCGAGTTGTTCAACAACCCTGCGATCGCGAAGCTCTGGCCGTTTTGTAACTCAATTTCCGTGTCGACGCGACGCGTGGTAAGGGCGGGAACGGTTCCCCCTGCGACAGTGAGGGCATCGGCGAAATCGAGCGAGCTGACTTCCGGCGTTACGTGGAGTCTGATTGTTCCGCGCGGCGTGATGGTGGGCGTGAAGTGCAGTCTGATGCCGAATTCGCGAAAACTGATGGTGACCTGACCTACGCCGGCGCCGCCACCTTGAAGGGTCGGGTAGGGGTATTCACCGCCCGCCACGAAGCTGGCCTCTTTGCCGTTCATGGCAAGGAGATTCGGTTCCGCGAGAATCTGCAGGATGTTCTTGCCGGCGAGCGCGTCAATGCTCGCCCCGATGTTTGCATGAGGGTCGAACAGGAAGAGGTTGAGCGCATCGCTCAGGTTGAAAGTGACGGGGGGTGGGCTGATGCTGGAAATCGTGGTGGAGCCGGCGGTGCCGGCCGACTCCGAAAACGGGAAGCCGCCCGGTGCGCCGAAAAGATTGATCCCCAAAGCAAGAGACTTCGACCGGTCCACGTCGGCGAAGCGAACCTTCAACAGAATCTGTCTTTCCTGCGGTGGCACTTCGACCTTCAGGAGGTTGACGACTCTGCCGACCATGGTGGCGATGGAAACGGCGCGCTGCGCCTGATACATATCCCTTACCGTGCCGCTGAGATAGGCGGCCGTGTTGTCCACCGTTAACTGAACGCCGTTCCCGAACTCCCGCGCGATCTGTTCTCTGGCCGCTTCGATGCGGGCGGTGCCGATCTTTACGTCGATGTCGTATACCTTTCGCGAGCCGTCGCTCAGCCAGACCACGAGGCTTGTCTCACCCGGGCCTTTGCCGTTCACCATCAGGCTGCGGGCGCTGACCGGAACGGCTTCGGCGGTCTCCGGATTGGCCACCGAGACGCGCTCGATGTTAACCGCCATGTCGAGAATGTGGGTTTTTCCGGCGCTTATCGCGATACGCTCCGGGGCTTCGATAACAGGGCTGGTTTGCTCGGCGCGCAAGGCGCTGGCGCAGAGCGCAATACCGCCCAGCAGAAGAAGATCGAGCGGCCGAATCGTCACTGCGTCACCTCGTTCGAAACGGCCACGGGATTCGATACGGCCAGCGGCCTGACCACTGCGGCATCTGGGTTCTTGAACGTCGATTCGACTCTCCGCGAGCCCTGGAAGACCTCAATGGTCACGGTCTGTGGCGCCGTGGGTTTCGCAATCGCAATCACTGGCGGCGGGACCGGGGGATGCACGGCCGCGACTTTATTGCCGTCGGATTCCGTCTGGAAGCGCGGCGCGCGCATCCTTCCTCCCGCGAACAGATTTTGTGTCGAGGCGCCGGGAGTGTTCACAATCACGCTGTCCGTCGGGTTCCGCAGCACAAGCTGAATGGTCTGCTGCGTGGCGAGATTAAGCATTTCCGCCTGTTCCGGCGTAACAAGCAGATTCACCACCTGCACCATCACAGGCTTTCCTTCGGCGTCTTTTTGATAATTCTGGCCGGCCGACAGCACCTGCACATTTTGGAACAAAGTCCGGGTGATGGTACCGATGTTCTGCTCCTGCGCGCTGCCGGGAGGCGTGCCGGCGACGAGCACATCCACGTGCATGCCCGCGACGGCGAATCCGGCCACGCCCACCACTTCATTCACGTGTACGGCAAAAGCGCGCATGCCCTGCGGAATGATCGAGGCGAAGCCGGCGCCCGCGCCCTTCGGCGCGAGAGCGTTGTCATAGAAAGGAGCGTCCTGGTGAACGGGAGAAGTGACGCCGCGGCCGACGATGTCCTCCTTCTTGACGATCGCTCCGGCGGGAACGGTCAGATAATCCTGTGTGATGACGTCGCGATCCTGAATGAGGGCGCCCAGATCGAGATTGCGGGCGGCGACCAGCACCTTCGTGGTGGCTGGCTTGGATGTGGACGCTCCGACTGTCATCTTGGATGCGATCAATTGATAAAGCACAAACGCCGCTCCGGCCGATACCGCCAGGGCGAATGCAAGGACACCGATTAATCGCTTTTTCATGGCTTCAAGTCCAGTACTTTTTAAAATCGAACCAAGGCGGCGACCGGTAAAGGCCCCCGGACACTAACTGGCTAAACTGTTGGCCGAGGAGAGCTGGTTGCTGGCAGTTCCCCAGATTCCGCTGATGCTGCCGCCCGTGCCGATGAACAAAGACGCCGAGGCCAGCGCTACGAACGCCATCAGCAAGGTGTACTCGATCAGATCCTGGCCGGATTCGTCCTGACAGAACCTCTGCATCATTGAACCCATTTTTCTCCTTCTTTCGTACGGGCCGTCGCGGATTCGGGAATCGGCCGGATCTGATCCCTCGGAAAAAGAGCGCAATGCCGAAACAGCCTGCCGTTCCGGCACTGCTCCCGGGTTGACGTTCTAGCTGGCGGCCGCGTTGGCGGTGGACAGCTGGTTGCTCGCGGTGCCCCAGATGCCGCTGATGCTTTTGCCGGCGCTGGTAAAGATGGCCGCTGACGCGAGCGCGATGAAAGCCATGAGCAGGGTGTATTCGATCAAATCCTGGCCCTGCTCGTCCTGCACGAAACGCATGATCATATTTTTCATTGGTGTGTGTTCTCCTCTAGGTTGTTGGGGTGATCCTGCGATCACTGGTTGTTGGTTTCGTGATCGCACGATCACGGGTTTCTCCTCCGTTACTGGAAACGAGGGGAGACGGGTACGGGCGATTGCGGCGGAATATGACGGATACGCTGTCGTCATAAACCACGTGCCAATCGCGCGAGATCTTGAGAGTGCTGGCCAGCGCGAATTCCGGCTTCAGCACGATGGTGTCGATCGAGTATTTGTCGAGAGTCTGTTCCCAGTCGTACTTGACCTCGATCACATCGAGGTAGCGCAGCCCGAACTTGGCGCCGTAAAAGTCGCTGCGGCCGTCGATGAATACTTTCTTCTCGGGATACAGGTGGTAGATCAGATAATCGCCCCACTGGTCCTCCGCAAAGATATGCTGAGTCTCGGGCCCGTGGAGCATGGCCAGCCCTTTCTCCGGAAAGTGCTTGGGATCGTATGTGGAAATGAGTTTCTCATCGGCCGGTCGCGGAGCCATCAGCAGCGCGCCCAGCACCGCGAGCGGCAGCAGGCTGATGAGGTGAACGCGGCCGATGCGGTCCGTCTCCTCGAAGCTGGCTGCTGTTTCCTTGAACCACTCGGCGCTGCGCCGCATCCAGGCGGCGAAAGGAGCAAAGTGAGCCGGTTCGATCGCCGCCGAGATCGCACGGGCGATTACAGGCGCCGATGCAATCGAGAACAGCGGCAGATTGCGCTGGGCGATTAAAGCCAGATGCATCCATCCGAGGCTCAGAAACACTTGCGAGAACCGGCGGTGCTTTGTGTCCCAGAGCGCCGTCAGCAGAGCCATGATCATGAGCGGCTCGAAATAGACCACGGCGGGCGAGTGGAAGTTGATCGACTGGAATTCAGTGATGTGCTGCAACTGATAAGGGTCGGTGATGTACTGAACGATGTGTTGATGCAGCTTCCAGCCGTAGGGGTTGACGAAGGTCGCGGCAAGACAGGCAAATCCGGTCAGGATCCACGGTCTGGTGGCAAGCAGAAAATCCCGCCTGCGCCCCGCGTCCCGTTCGATTGCGGCATTGAGAAGGTCCGATCCGATGTAGCAGGCCAGCACCAGGAACACAACGAAGAAGCCGCCGTGAAGATTCGTCCACAGCAGCGTCAGCGGGACGAGCCAGGCCAGCAGTCTTATGCGGCCGTCCGCGGCGCGTTCCGTTATGTGCAGGGTGATCGTAAAGAAAAGCAGAGTGAAAAGATGGGGCCGGGCGAGCCAATGAATTGCACAGCCCCCGGTCGCCAATAGGGTCACGGCTATAGCGACCAAACCGTTATCGCACTGCCGCCGGACCAGCCGGAACAGCAGTAAGCTCGTGAGGCAGATCACGAGGAGGGCCGCCAGAACCACGGCGGGCATTCCCCAGCGCTGGTGAAGGGCGCCCAAAAGCACATCGGACAGCCACTCCCATGCGAACCAGGGCTCGCCCGGACGGCTGTAGGAAAACATATCGACCTGAGGCACCCGATGGTGGGCCAGAATCCACTCGCCCGTCCGTATGTGCCAGCCCGTGTCGCCATCGCCCAGAAGCGTGCGGGCGCCCTCCAGCCTGAAGAAGATGAAGATCGCCGGCATCAGGAAAGCGAGATCGGTCAGAGAGGGAAGAAACCGCGCGGCAACCGGAATCCTCACGCCGGCGGAAGTGGCGGCCGGCGCTGATGGTGTTGGGAGGAGCATCAGCTTATGTGCTCCGTGGCTACCGGCATCGAAGCCAGGTCGCGCGTTTTTCGATTCTGTTTGCGCGCCGGAGCAGCGCCGGAATCCCGACGGCGTTCCGTCCGCCGCCTTTCCTGAATCACCCCGCTCCCTGCGGAGCCAGCCTGTGCAAGGCCCGTGTTTTCAGCGTCGGCACCGGGTTTGATAAACCGCATCGTGATCACGCGCAGAGCCACTTCGTACTCGCCTTCTTCGCGTCTGATCACCCTGGTGACCTCTGTGCGGCATCTCATTACTCTGGGGCCAAACTCGGAGTTTTCCGGCAGCAGGACGTCGAGTGTAAGCCTGCCGTCCACCTTCGGGACCGGCGCAGTGCCCGACCAGCGCATCAGCATTCCCGTCCGGCTGACATTTTCGGTAAGAGCGCGAACCGGCGTGGCTTCCGCTCTGCCCGCCTCGATGCAACACGTCAACTGGAGATCAACGCGGGACTTTGTTCGGCGTTCCATTTGTCGGTATAGTTCGAATTTATTCCCCCGGTCCGATGTTGGACAATACCCAAATTGGGTTGTATCCAGACGCTATCAATGGTTAGAGCCGCGATAAACCGCGTCTTTTATGCTGCCGAATGAAGAAGACCGCGCGCCCCAGAGCAGTTCAGAAGGCCTGCAACACCCTGTAAACATGCGGTCACCCTGTTTCTGCAGAATTGTCCGCGCGCGCGTGAGTATATTGTGAAGATTGCAAATAGGAATCGCCGAGAAACGTATATCCAAAGAGAGTACCGATGGTTTTCGCACAGGATATCCAAAAATAATCCACAAAAAGTATTAGAAATTTTATCTGCAAGATGGTAAGCTCCTTCCATGGCAAGTGTGATACTTTGCAGCGATGAACCAATTCTTGCGGAGGGTCTGGCCCGGATTCTGGTAGGCGCCGAGAATCTGGAGCTGATCTCGTATTGCCCCGGTATGGACGGCCTGAGGGAGCAAATGGAGGCCCTCCAGCCCGACCTCCTGCTGGTCGATCTCACTGCTGGCATTACGTTTGGGATCCTTAGCGGTCTTCACGAAGCGGCATCGCACGCCAAGATTGTGCTCTGGGTGCATTCGATCTCAACGGAGCTTGCGCTTCAGGCGATGAGCCTGGGGGTCAGAGGAATCCTACGCAAGACGCTTCCCACCGAGACGCTGCTGCGCTGCCTGACGCGGGTTATCGACGGCGAGTTGTGGTTCGAGAAAGCTCTCACCGACAGCATTATGTCGGCACGCCGTTACTCGTTGACGCGGCGCGAGGGACAGCTGGTGAGCCTGCTCTCTCAGGGGTTGAAAAATAAGGAAATAGCCACCGCTCTGAACATTTCAGAGGGCACGGTAAAGGTCTATCTGTCCCGTCTCTTCCAGAAGCTGGGCGTGAAAGACCGCTTCGAGCTGGCGCTTTACGGCCTTAAGAATCTGACGCCAGGCGGCGGCTCGATGGATCACACCGATGCAAGCGGCAAGAGGCCGGTTACCCCGGTCTGGCAACCACCCCGTTCCTTCTTCGTAGAGAGAATGCCGGCGCAATCGCAGCCCCAAACGCAGCAGGACCGGCGCCCAGTCGGTCAATTCAAGTACTGATCCGATATTCTCAACGACGGGATTGAGCCATATCCCGTTCATTGCTGATGGATTCGAGACCGTCGAGGACCTTCTCTAATAACTCGTCGGTCTGACCCACCATGAGGCGCAGCGCCTCCACTGAGCGGGTTTGACGCTCAAACCGCTCATCCACCTCGCTTTCCAGCCTGCCGAAAACGCGATCCAACATCTCCGATAGTTCCGCCCGGGTGACCGAAGCGTCCAGCCGGGAATGAAATTGTTCCGCCTGGTCCCCGAGTCGCGCCACCGCCAGATGCAGCGAGTCGATTCTGGCCTCGAGTACAGACAGATCCGCGCGCTCCGCGTCGGCTTTCAAAGCGCGGAGACCCCGGACGATTCCGAAAGCCGCTCCCGCGGCGATCAGCACTGATTTCCCGAACGTTGCAAGTCCTCTTGACAGCAAGGGCAATTATAGGAGTTATTGTACTCAGGATACAGAAAGACAGTACTATTGGCTTCTGGCAACAAAGGTACCAGGACCAGGAATTTGCTAAATATCTCATTTGCCGTGTACTTAAGGAACACCAAAGCAGTATAAAGGATAGGAAGTGTCTGAAAACCAGCCACAGGCGAATCTTACCCTCGCTGAGGTCGAGGATCGCGCCGTTCCGCCTTTTCCAAAGGGGAACGGGTATAGTACCGAATTGACAGCCTGGGCCGATATGCTTTCGATGATCGGCCGCGGGAACAGCCGCCTCTATGACTTTCTGGCGCGGGATTTTCTGTCCCGGGGGAGCTCGACCGCGGGAATGATTGTTCAGGAGCTGGAACGGGAGAGATCGCGAATTGCCCGCGAACTGCACGCGGGAGCGGGTCAGCCGCTGGCTGGTATCAAACTGAACCTCGAAATGCTCGGCGACTGTTACGCCGCGCTCCCGCAGCAGGGGCGGGAAGCCCTGGCGCGGCTGCAAACTCTGACGCAGCAGGCGCTCGAACAGGTCCGCGCGGTATCGCACAGCCTGCATCCTCCGGAGTGGCAGAGTCTTACCATCGGGGAAGCCCTGCGCAACCTTGTCGATGCCAGTGGCCTGACCACCCGTCTCGATGTACAGTTGGACGTGGAACCACTCTTGACGGAACCTCCCCATTCCACCAGAGTCGCGGTCTACCGCTGTGCGCAGGAGTGTATCTCCAACATCACCCGGCACTCCGGGGCCAACCGTCTTACCGTTTCGCTTCGAATGCGCGGATCAATGCTCGAACTTCTGGTCGTGGACAACGGGACTGGCTTTGACAGTTCCGTTACGGCCACGGGCCTCGGCCTCCGGGCGCTGCGCGATCACGCCCGCCAACTGGGAGGAACGTGCGATCTCAGCAGTGGACCCACGGGTACTACAATAGTGGTGCGGCTACCGTCAACTGAGGACTAAATGGACATTACCAAGGCCGTTACGCTGGTTTTGGCGGACGATCACGGCATCGTCCGCGAAGGGATCGCCGCTTTTTGTAATGCACGGCCAGACCTCAGGATACTGGGGCAGAGCTCGGACGGTGCTGAGGCGGTCGAGCTGATCCTCGCGCTCAAGCCGGATTTTGCCGTGCTGGACCTCAACATGCCGAAGCTGACCGGCCTCGAAGTGATCCGGCGCCTGCGCGCGGCGAAGTCCGAGACCAAATTGATCGTGCTGTCGATCAGCCGTGAAGAGAGCGTAATCCGGGAGATTTTTCGCAGCGGAGGGAACGGCTATTTATTGAAAGATGGTCCGGCCAGGCACCTGTTCGACGCGATTAATTATATTTTGGACGGTGGCCAATATCTCACGCCTTTAATCCGGCGTGAAACGATTGATAATAAAAGAGAAAAGAAAGATCCACTGACGCAGTTGAGCAAGCGTGAGTTCGAAGTGTTTTCTTTTTTAGTGGACGGAATGCGGCCGAAAGACATTGCAAAAATATTGGAAATAAGCCCAAAAACCGTGGATACTTATCGCGCCAATATCATGCGCAAACTGGAGGTCGACGGCATCGCCGCGCTGGTGCGGTTCGCCATCCAGCGAAACCTCCAGTCCAACTCCATTCCGTGCTGAAACTGATGACTCCGAATGCATAGGATATATCCGATTCTGGAAGTAAGCAATACCTGAAACAAAGAAAAGTTAAAGAAAAGTGGCCAAGTTCATCAAAATCCTCGCGGCGTCAGTCGGAGGCGGCATCCTGTTTGGAGCGGGGATCCGGCTGGGTGAGGCCATGCTGAGTCGGGATGCCGCCCGGCCCCCCGATGGGGATGACGCCGCCGATGACACCGGCAAACTCGCAGCGCGGCTGGGTGCCCTTGAAGACAGGTTGATCGACTTGGAGGAGGGGAACGCTGTCGCGGCGGACTCTCGGATGGCGCGGCAAGCCGCGGAGGTCGAGACAATCAAGTCCGAACTGAGCAGGGAAGACCGGCAGGTCGAAGCCCTGCGCGACATGGGTCTTCAGCTTCGCGTCGAGATGAGAGGTTGGCTTGAGGAAAGCGTCGGCTCGCATATGGCGGGCGTAGAGTCGAATCTGAGAGCGGAATCCGAGCGCGGCCAGAAGGAAATGCTGGACGCATTCGCCGACGGCGTCCAGACCCGCGTGATGCACCGGATTTCCAGGCTCGAAGAGGAGGTCGCAGGGCAGTCGGCGGCAATGACGGAGTTGCGGGACTGCTCGTTGCGAACCGAGCAGAGTCTGCAGAAGCTTCTGGGCGGGCTGGACCGGCTCATCGTGCAGAAGCCCGCGCAGTCTCTCGCCGAGGCGCCGGTTTCGCCGGAACCGGCGGCCCTGAATGGCGCTGCGTCGAGTGATTCCGAAGTTGAAGTTCTGCCCCTTCCGTTGTCGCCGCCGCCAGCGCCAGAGCCGAAAACGCGGCGCTGGAGCCTTTTCGGATGATTCACTCCCGCCAACAACTCGGGGTATAGCATGGTTAACATCGTGCCGGCACCTTGTTTCACGCTAAAATGACAACGCGTCCCCGTCTTATTCGCACCAAATGGTTGCTTCCGACAAGATAACGATCCTGCTGGCCGACGAAGATGCGTTGCGCCGCGATGGTCTCGCCGCTGTTCTTCAGGGCGCCGCCCGCTTCGAAGTGGTGGCGCAATGTCCGGATGGCGAGGCGGCGCTGGAACAGATCCGCGCATTGCGGCCGGATGTCGCGGTGGTCGATCTGAACCTGCCCCTGTTGCACGGAATTGAGCTCGTGAGGCGGGTCCGGAGTGAAACGCTGGGCACGAAGATCGTAATTCTTTCGAGTTCCTCCGACGACGAAATCATCCGCGAGGTGGTGCGTGCCGGTGGCGATGCGTATCTTCTCAAGAACGGTCCGGCCCGTCACCTGATCGACGCGATTTCCTACGTCCGCGACGGCGGCCAGTATTTTTCGCCGCAATTAAAACGCGATGGCCGCGACCGGCATCTGTTCGAAGAAGCGCCCCGCCCGATGCCCGAGCGCGGCGCGCGCGCGAGGGACGCCGAACCATACAACAACAAACCCTACAACGACGAACCATACGACGACGACGAGCCGGAAGAGCCGGACAACCGGGCCGGGCACGATCGGCGCGCCGCGCCCGACAGCCGCACCGGAAAAGCCAAGCGCGGCCCCACTCCGGGACGCCGCATGAGCGACCCCCAGCGTCTGCGGGAACGTCTCCGCGAAGATTCGGGCTCGGGCAATCTCGAGGAGCGCGATTACGAAATTCTGAGCATGATGGCCGACGGGATCCGCCCGATTCTCGACAGGCTGGACGAGATCGAAGGCCGTGTCATGGACATGGAGACCGGCGAAGCGCCCGTCCCCAGCAACGTGCGCGGCTGGCTCGATACTCAGATGGCGGAGACGTTTCAGGATCCCCGCTCGACTGGCCGGGACGTAACGCTGGCCCGCACCGTGGGCGATCTCGAAGCGCGGCTGCCGCAGCTGATCGAGGAGGCGGTAACAACCCGCTTCCACAATATGGCGAGCAAGCTGCAGCAGGACATCGAAGAGACTCACGTCCGCACGCTGGAGACGTTTGTCAAGAACATTCAGGTCAAACTGGTGCAGCGGGTTTCGGCGCTCGAAACCGACATGTCGAAGCAGGCCGAGGCGATGAGTCAGCTGCGCGAATACTCGCAGCGGACGGAAGATAATCTCAGCCGCCTGATTACGGGTGTGGACAAACTGGCGCACGAGCTGCCGAAGCGCCTGGCGGCGGTCGAACCGGAAGCCCCGCCCGTCGCGCCAAAGGCCAAGCCCTCCAAACGCAAGTCATCCCGGTCGTTCTCGCCCAAGTGGTTCTGGATCGGGGTGGCGGTTTTAGTCGCCGGCGGGTTTACGGTCACGAAACTGGCGCAGCGGGCCAGCCCGGTGACCTCAGCTCCGGCCGCTCTGTCCCCAGCTGCACCGAGCGCGCCCGGCAAACCTGCGGCTCCGGCCGCGGGCACGGACACGAAAACCAGACTGGACGCAGCCCAGCAATACACCGAACGCAAAGATTACGCCACGGCCGAAGATATCTACAAGCAGGTTTTGAAGACCGAACCCAATAATGTGGACGCGCTCAAGGGACTGGCCAGCGTGCTCTATCGCGAGGATAAGATAGACGAGAGCGCGGCGATTATCGACAAGATTCCCCGGAATTGAACTGCCGGATCCTGCGGATTTGACTTCGACTCCAAACAAAGGGAAAATAGGGGCTTACCACCTCCTCGTGCGGATGTGGCGGAATTGGCAGACGCGCTAGATTCAGGTTCTAGTTCTGTAACAAGAGTGAAGGTTCAAGTCCTTTCATCCGCACCAAAGTTAATAAAATCAATAAGGTAAGGTTGGTTTTTTGTGGCCCAAAACGGCCCCGTTTTTTACGTTTGGTCTAAAAGCATTACAACCACTCTCAACGCTCTATAGCCAGGGTAGTTGATTGTTAGCCAGGGCCGAGGCCTCTACTACAAGCTGCTTAAAACTCCGCGCCTCATAAACGGACTTCGCTGCGGTACGATTCAGGATTTCCGGCATCACAGTACGCAGGCTCTCGTGAATCACCTGAAGATCCTGCACCGAAGGCTGTCGGGTACTTCGGACGAGGGCATTTCCAATCTCGCGAAATACGCCCTGAGGATTGCCGTCATGGATATACACATCGGTTCCTCCGAGATCGCTTAAGGACTTGAGCAATCGGCGATTCTCTGATTCCATGACGAACCACGTATGGTGCTTCGGCGCCAGTCGGTCACAGGCGACTGCCAAACCCAACTCAAAAGGCATGTCGAATCGAGGCGTGGGCGGCACGGAGGCATCGAGTTCGACACGCGATAGATCGTGAAACGAATATCGGCAGCTCTGGATCAGCTCGATGATCCGATCGAGTCGACGCCCTCCTCCCGGCACTTCCAGCGTTGCCCGCGGGTGAGCCCGTGGGCAGCGAGACCGGCGATATAAGCGAGAAACAGATCAACGAATTCAGCGTCGTACGGAATGTTGAGAAAGGCCCCTCGGGAGTTGGGTCGTCTACTTGCGGCCATTTCTTGTCGAATGGCGTACGCCGGCTTGACTTCCCTTGTTGCCTGCGGGAGTCCCGTTGTCGCGACTGGTGCCACCTGCCGGGATCAGACGCGCCGCCAGGGCGGTGAGCCATTTCACGTCTGATTTGGGTACCCCCATGGTTCGTGCCGTTTCTTCGACAGACGGGAATGAAGTCCGTATGATTGCACGCTTGCTCATTCGAATCCATTTTACCGCGAAGCTCGCCCGGCCCGGTCGGCTGGCCAGGGCGACGCGCTGCCGGATTACCTGAAGCCGCTATTCGTGGTCGCTTGTTTCACCGGCGTTCGCCTCGGTGAGTTGCTGGCGTGGACGTGGTACAAGGTCGGCCAGGGTTTCGTGACGCTCAACGCCGCGGACACCAGGAACCGCGTCATGCTACAGGAAGAACGCCGTGGAGCAAACATGGGAACCATACACGTAGAAGCACCGGAAGGCGTGTTTGTAGGGTCCGGGCAGACGCGCGAGGAGTAGCCTATTATGTTGAGGATACTGCGACAATGGACGGCAGGGATGAGAGAAAGGCAGTCCTCTTGAAGGTTGAGTTATGAGCCGCGAAGAGATCATTGCGAAACTGCGCGAAAACGAAGCGACTCTGCGTGAGCGCGGAGTCGCGCACGCAGCATTGTTCGGCTCGCGGGCGCGCGGGGATCAGCGACCTGAGAGCGACACCGACATCATGGTCGAATTCGACCCGACGGCGCGGATCACAATTTTCGACTATGTCGGTTTAAAGGACTACATTGCCCAGTTGATCGACGGGCGCGTTGACGTGGTGAACCGCGACGGGCTGAAGCCTTACGTGAAACCGGCTGCCACGGTTGACGCAATCTATGCCTTCTGACTCCGCGACTGCCGCCTTGCGCGATATGCAGCATCATATCGACCTGGCAAAACAATTCGTCGCGGGTCTTGAGTACGAGGCGTTTCGGGACGACACACGGACGCTCTTCGCCGTCACGCGCTGCCTTGAAATCATTTCAGAAGCGTCACGTCGTATTTCCGCTGACACCAGGGCGCGGTACCCTTCAATCGCATGGAAGGACATTGCGGGCGCAGGAAATATTTACCGTCATGATTATGAGGACGTCGCAGCGAAGTTAGTGTGGGACACCGTGCAGTTGGCCTGCCACCATTACGGGATGTTGTTGCTCGTGAACTCGCGGCTCTCGAATAGGATCTCCAAGGCAATGCCTAATCATCGATCGCGCCTTTTACGTCAAGCCGCAGCCCGGACTGGCCGGCGACCCTGACCCGGCCCACAACCGGCACCCGCCTCCCGGTAACGAGACGAGAAAAGATCACTATATGCTTTAGAAACAGCAGATTACGGGAGATTTACAAGTAAATAACGCGCGGTTTCTCCAAACCCCGCGCTATCGTATGACCGAATGAATCCCTATACCCGGCACAACGCCCAAGAACCCAACTCTTCGGCGTCCGGGCAAGAGCAGGGCCGAGAAAAGCGTTTCTGCAAAACGAAGCCAATTTTCCCGCCGCACGCCCCAGCGGGCAACACGGAAACCGCAGACACCAACTCTTCGCCGTCCGGGCAAGAGCCGGCCGAGAAAGGCGTTTTTGCGAAACGAAGCCAATTTTCGGCCGCACGCCGCAGCGGACAATTTTCGGAAACCGCAGACACCGACTCTTTCGGCGTCCGGGCAAGAGCAGGCCGAGAAAAGCGTTTTTGCAAAACGAAGCCAATTTTCCGGCGCACGCCGCAGCGGGCAATTCGAAAACACCAGACACCAACTCTTCGCCGTCCGGGCAAGAGCAGGCCGAGAAAAGCGTTTTTGCAAAACGAAGCCAATTTTCCGGCGCACGCCGCGGCGGGCAATTCGAAAACACCAGACACCAACTCCTCGGCGTCCGGGCAAGAGCGGGGCCGAGAAAAGCGTTTTTACAAAACGAAGCCAATTTTCCGGCCGCATGGCTCAGCGGGCAATTCGGAAAACGCAGACGCCAGCTCTTCGGCGTCCGGGCAAAAGCGCCGAGAAAAGCATTTTTGCAAAACGAAGCCAATTTTCCCGTCGCGCGCGCCGCAGCGGGCAATTCGGAAACAATATCTTTATGCCCTCGAACCCAAGCCAGCGTTCCCAGCGGTTCCCGGGCAACACCGCCCCGATATCATGATGAGAGTCCCAGGCGTCTGATGACCATTACCTTATTACATCCCGGCGAGATGGGCGCGGCCGTCGGAGCTTGTCTCGTCTCGCGCGGCGTTCGCGTCGTTTGGGCCTCCGAGGATCGCAGCCCGGCCTCCCGCAAACGCGCGCTCGAGGCCGGCCTCGAAGATCTTAGATCCTCGACCGCGCCCTCGAAGCCTCCGACGCCGTCCTCTCGATCTGCGTTCCCAGCGGCGCATTCGACGTCGCCCGCGAGGTCGCGGCCCAGCAATTCCGCGGTATTTACATCGACGCCAACGCCATCTCCCCCGCCCACTCCCGCGAGATCGGCCACATGGTCGAAGCAGCCGGCGCACGCTTCGTCGATGGCGGCATCATCGGCCTCCCGCCCACTCCCACCAGAATCACGCGGCTCTATCTCGTGCGGCCCGAAAGCCCCGGCATCGCGGCATTGTTCGCCGGCAGCCAGACCGAAGCCATCCCAATGGAAAACGCTGCCGTCGGCGCCGCCTCCGCGCTCAAGGTCTGTTACGCCGCATGCGAACAAGGGCGAAACCGCGCTGCTCGGCATCATCCGTTCGCTCGCGCGCTATCGAAGGCGTCGACGAGGCATTGTTGAAGGAATGGGACGACTCTCAGCCCGGCGTCGCCGAACGGTCGGAACAACATCGCCGCAGCGTGCCCGCAAAGCCTGGCGCTGGGCCGGGGAGATGGAAGAAATCGCGGCCAGTTTCGACGCCGCCAACCTGCCCTCCGGCTTCCTCGCCAACGCCGAAATCTATCGCCGCCTCGCAGGCTACAAGGACTGCGCCGAACTGCCCTCACTCGGAAGAAGTGAGCGCCCAGACTCCGCCAGAACAGGAATGAATGCCCAACCCATAACTCTCGTCAATCACGGCGCCCGGGAAATGCGCCGTCATCACCATCGACAACCCGCCAGTCAACGCCCTCAGTCCCGGCGTGCCCGGAAGGCCTCGTCGTCGGCCATTGAAACAGCGCCAGAGCCGATCCCGGCAGTCAGGCGATCGTAATCATCGGCGGCGGCCGCACCTTCATCGCGGGCGCGGATATCAACGAATTCGCGAAGTCGCATCGCGCGCCGGTAAAGGAGGCGGTCCCGATCTTCACACCCTCCTCGCCGCCATCGAGGATTCGCCCAAGCCCGTGGTCGTTGCCATCCACGGCGCGGCGCTGGGCGGCGGACTCGAACTCGCCATGGCCGCGCATTATCGCATTGCCGTCCCCGACGCTCAGGTCGGCTTGCCCGAAGCCAATCTCGGCATCATTCCCGGCGCGGGAGGGACGCAGCGCCTGCCGCGTCTCGTCGGCATGGCGAAAGCGGCCGAGATGATCGTCTCCGGCCAGATCATCAAAGCCCCGCGGCTCTCGAAATCGGCCTGCATCGACAAGATCGTCAGAAGGCGATTTGCTGCCCGCCGCGATCGCGTTCGCGCAGGAGATGGCGCCGTGCCGCACATCCGGACGCGCGACCGAAAGCGAGAAACTCGGCACGCCCGAAACCAACGCCGCCGGATTCTCCGCCGCCCGCGAACTTGCGCGCAAGACCCGCCGCAACCAGACCGCGCCCGCTGATGGCTCTCGAAGCGCTCGAAGCCGCCGCCACGCTCCGTTTGAGGAAGGCTGCAAAAAGGAGCGCGAGCTCTCCGCCAAATCCCTCACCACCGAACAGGCCGGCGCGCTCATCCACGCCTTCATCGCCGAACGCGCCGTCGCGAAGGTGCCGGATGTCCCGAAAGACACTGCAGCCGTATCCTCTGCGCAAAGCCGCGATCATCGGCGCAGGCACCATGGGCGGCGGAATCGCCATGGCGCTCGCCAACGCCGGAATTTCGCGTCCTGATCAAAGACACCACTCAGGAAGCGCTCGACCGCGGCCTCGCCACCGTCCGCAAGAACTACTCGAACTCCGTCGCCAAAGGCCGTTTCCCGCAGGAGGTGATGGATCAGCGAATGGCCCTCATCCATCCGCAACTCGATTACGCCGGGTTCGAAGAAGTCGACATCATCATCGAAGCCGCCTTCGAAAGCATGGCCGTCAAGAAGCAGCTCTTCGCGGAAATCGACAAAGTCGCCAGGCCCGATTGCGTCCTCGCCACCAATACCTCCACGCTCGATATCGACGAGATCGCCTCCGTCACTTCCCGTCCCGAGATGGTCATCGGGACGCACTTCTTCAGCCCCGCGCATGTCATGCGGCTGGTGGAAATCGTCCGCGGCAAAGCAGACCAGTAAGCGGGTCATCGCCACCGCGATGGCGCTCGCGAAGAACGCTGCGCAAGGTCGGAGTCCTCGTCGGAAACTCCATGGGATTCGTGGGCAACCGCATGATGTTTCCCTACATGCGCGAAGCCCAGTTCCTCATCGAGGAAGGCGCAACGCCCGCGCAGGTCGATCGCGCGCTCAATGATTTCGGCATGGCGATGGGCATCTTCGCCGTCGACGATATGGGCGGCATCGATCTCAACTGGCGCGTCCAGCAGGAGTACGCGCATCTCGTGAAACCCGGCATCCGCCAGCCCCTGATGCTGCGGAAACTCTTCGAGCTGGGCCGCTACGGGCAGAAGACCGGGCGCGGCTGGTATCTCTACGATGAAAACCGCAAGGCCACGCCCGATCCCGAAGTGGAAGCGCTGATCGAACAGACCGCGAAGGAGGCCGGCATCGAGCGCCGCGCGATCACCGACGAAGAAATCATCGAGCGCTGCATCTACGTCATGATCAACGAAGGCGCGCGCATCCTCGAAGAAGGCCACGCCGTCGCGCGCTTCCGATATCGATGCCATTTATTTTTCCGGCTACGGATTTCCGGCTTATCGCGGCGGCCCGATGTGGTACGCCGATACCGTCGGCCTGAAAAAGGTGTACGACAAAATCGAAGAGTTCCATCAAGAAGCACGGTGAACTTTGGGAGCCGGCGCCTCTGCTCAAACGCCTCGCGGCGGAAGGGAAAACCTTCGCCGGTCTGGATGAAACATCCGTGACGGCACCCGTTCGCGAAGTCCGCCTGGGCCCATGGCGCGTTCGTGTGGAAACCACTCCCGAGGGTGTGCGCTATGTCCAGGCTACTCAACCACTGGGCGATTATCCGGTCAAACTCACGGATCGCCTCGACCACTGGGCCGTGCACGCGCCTGACCGGACTCTCTACGCCAAACGCACGAAATCCGGCGAATGGCGAAGGGTAAGCTACGCCGAAGCCCGGGAACTGGCGCGAAACATCGGCCAGGCCCTCGTCAATCGCGGACTCTCGCCCGAACGCCCGATCGCCATCCTCTCGGGCAACGACATCGAACACGCGCTTGCTGAGCCTCGGCGCCATGTACGCGGGCGTTCCCTTCGCGCCCATCTCGACCGGCTATTCGCTCCTCTCCGCCGATTTCGCAAAACTCCGTTACATCCTCGATCTCGTGACGCCCGGCCTTGTCTTCGCTTCGAGCGGATTGAAATTCCAGCGCGCCATCGACACCTGCGTTCCCTCCGGCGTTGAGCTGGTAGTAACGGAAGATCCTTTACCCGGCGCCACGATGTTCAGCGAACTCACCTCCACCCCGGGCCCCTACACGCCTGTCGATATCAATGGCGACACAGTCGTCAAATTCCTGTTCACCTCCGGTTCGACCGGCATGCCCAAGGGCGTCATCAACACGCAGAGAATGTGGTGCAGCAATCAGGAGCAGATCGCGACCTGCCTGCCGTTCCTGACCGATGAGCCGCCGGTGCTGGTCGATTGGACGCCGTGGAACCACACCTTCGGCGGCAATCACGACGTCGGTCTGATCATCTACAACGGAGGCACGCTCTACATCGACGATGGCCGCCCCGTTCCCGGAGCCTTCGAGGAATCGGTGCGGAATCTGCGCGAAATCTCGACAACCTTCTTCCTCAACGTGCCCCGCGGATTCGAATGCCTCGTCCCTTACCTCCGTGCCGATAAACAGCTTCGCGAAACCTTTTTCAGCCGCCTGAAACTGATGTGGTACGCGGGCGCGAGCCTGTCCCAGCCGGTCTGGGACGAGTTGGACGCGCTCTCGATCGAGACCACCGGCGAGCGTGTCCTCATGCTGACCGGACTCGGCGCTACCGAAACCGCGCCCTTCGCTCTCGCGCCCAGGAAACAGGTCGAACGCGCCGGCATGGTCGGAGTTCCGGCGCCCGGAATGGACCTGAAACTCGTGCCCAACGAGGGCAAACTCGAAGCCCGTGTGCGCGGCCCGAACATCACGCCCGGCTACTGGCGTCAGCAGGCTATAACCAGCGCCGCGTTCGACGAAGAAGGTTACTACAAACTGGGAGACGCACTGCTCTTTGTCGATGAAGGCGATCCCGATCGAGGCTTCATCTTCGATGGGCGTCTCGCCGAAGATTTCAAACTTTCTTCCGGAACGTGGGTCAGCGTAGGCCCGTTGCGCGCGAAGTTCCTTCATCGGGCCGCGCCCTATGCCAAGGACGTCGTCGTCGCCGGCCATGACCGCGACTATGTCTCCCTGATCGTCATTCCCGACCGTGAGGCGCCCGATCGGTTTTATTCGCAGGTGCTTCAGGACCTGGCAAAGGAAAGCACCGGCAGCTCGACTCTGATCGCCCGCGCAACAATCCTCACCGAGCCGCTATCGCTCGACGCCCACGAAATCACCGACAAAGGCTCCATCAATCAGCGCTCGGTGCTGAACATCCGCGCCGCCCTGGTCGAGGATCTCTACGCCGATCCCGCCCCGCCTCACGTCATTGTTTATTCCGCAGATTCCGGATCTCTTCGAGCCGTTCCCTGATCCGTTTCTCAACGCCCCGGTCCGTCGGATGGTACCAGCGCTTGCCGGCCAGCGATTCGGGCAGGCACTCCATCTGGTTCACTGCGTCCTCGAATTGATGGGCATGCTGGTAACCCGACCCGTAGCCCCAGGCTTTCATCGCTTTCGTCGGCGCATTGCGCAGGTGCATCGGCACCGGCTCGGCCCTTCCCGTCTGGACCTCCTGCGTCACTTCGCCCAGCGCCCGATAAGACGCATCTGACTTGGGCGCAACCGAAAGATAGATCACGGCCTGGGCGATCGCCAGATCGCCTTCCGGCATACCGAGAAAGTGGACGCACTGCTGCATCGCCATGCACTGCTCGAGCGCCCGCGGATCGGCCAGCCCGATGTCCTCGATGGCCATCCGCACTACCCGCCGGGCGATATACATGCGGTCCTCGCCCGATTCCAGCATGCGCGCCAGCCAGTAAAGCGCTGCATCCGGGTCGCTCGACCGCACCGACTTATGGAGCGCCGAAATCAGGTTGAAGTGCTCTTCGCCTGTCTTGTCGTAGAGCAGGACCTTGCGCCCCAGCGCATCGGTGACGGACTGCTGGGTGATCTCGCCGAACTCGTCGCGATCTCGAGCGTGTTGTAAGCCGTCCGGGCGTCGCCGTTGGACGCGGCCGCGATCTGTTCAAGCAGGGCATCGGGAGCGGGAAACGCCTTCCGCAGCAGCGGAACGATCTCCTCGGTGGTCAGGGCGCGCAGCATGTAGACCTTGGAACGGGAGAGCAGTGCCGCGTTCACTTCGAAAGAGGGGTTCTCCGTGGTTGCCCCGATGAGGACGATGTCCCCGCGCTCGACATAAGGCAGGAATGCGTCCTGTTGAGCTTTGTTGAAGCGATGGATCTCATCGACGAAGAGGATCGTCCGGCGACCCAACTTGCGCAGCCGCTCCGCGTCGGCCATCACAGCCTTGATCTCTTTAATCCCGGCCAGCACAGCGCTGAAGGGCAGGAATTCGCTCTTCGTCATGCGCGCGACGATGCGGGCGAGAGTGGTCTTCCCGACCCCGGGAGGTCCCCATAAGATCAGCGACGTGAGTTGATCGCGCTCGATCTGGGTCCGCAGCGGCTTGCCCGGCCCGAGGATATGTTCCTGGCCGGCGAAGTCGTCGAGCGTCTCCGGCCGCATCCGCTCGGCCAGCGGCCGTTTGCCGGCCAAGTCGCCCATTGGCGCTGCCTCGAAGAGGCTCACCGGCGCTGCCTCTGCGCTTCATAGAGCAGAACCGCGGCGGCCGCCGCGGCGTTCAGCGATTCCACGCTCCTCGTCGGGATCGCGACAGGTTCGCATATCGCGCGCAGTTCGGGCCTTACGCCGCGCCCCTCGCCGCCGATTACGATGGCACAGGAACGGCTGAAATCGATGTCCCCGGCCATGCGTTCGGAACCCGTGAACGGCATCGCCGCGTAAAGGTCCAGTCCGGTCCGCCGCAGGTCTGCCGAACAGCCCGCCACGAACGGAATCCGGAACAGCGAACCCGCCGACGCCCGCAAAGTCTTCGGGTGATAGGCGCTGGCCGTCCCTTTCAGGAACATGACCCCGGTGGCCCCGAATGCCTCCGCCGTGCGCGCGATAGCGCCCGCGTTCCCCGGATCCTGCAATCCATCGAGTACGATAACCAGACTCTGTCCGGCAAATAACTCGTCGACCGACCATTCCGGCGGTTCGATCAGCGCGATCACACCCTGACTGGTTTCAGTCCCGGCGATCGACTGGAGCAGCTTGTCGGGCAGGACCACAGTGCGACACCCGTGTCCGATCGATCCGACCGACTCCGAAATCAGCACGACGGGGATATCCCGTCCGCTGCGAACCGCTTCTATAAGCAGATGGAACCCCTCGGCCACGCACCAGCCTTCGTCGGTCAGGCCGCCGCGCGCAATGGCCCGCCGGACATTCTTCAGCAGCGGATTCGCGGCGCTGGTAATGGATTCGACCTTTGACATCCGACTCTTTCGACACCCCGGCGCTTACAATGTTGAGATAAGAATAACGCACCTAAAGCGCGCGGCAGGCCTGCTGATCCTGGTCCTGGTGGTGTTCGCCTTCGGGTATCTCGGCGCTCTCACGGTGCGGATCGGCCGCCAGAGCACGCGCGAAGAGGCCCGCTCCGCCGACGTCATCATCGTCATGGGCGCAGCCGAATACCGGGGACATCCCTCCCCCGTCCTCAAGCTCCGGCTCGACCATGCCGCGGACCTTTACCAGCGCCGTCTCGCTCCCTATATCATGACCACCGGCGGCCCCGGAGGCGACCCGTCGTTCACGGAAGGCGGGGTGGGCCGGTCTTACCTGATCGACCGCGGCATCCCTCCCGAGGCGATCATTGTGGAGGAAGAAGGCGAATCCACCGCCTACTCCCTCAGCGCCGCGTCTGAAATCCTGCGCCGCATGAGCCTGCACTCGTGCATCATCGTGAGCGATGGCTACCACGTTTTCCGGGTCAAACGCATACTCCAGCAGCAGGGATTCACCGTTTTCGGCTCTCCGCGGGCTGCGGGAGACATGACCGTTCCGCACGAATGGTGGCAATATTTCCGCCAAGCGGTGGCATATGGGCTCTGGAAGATCGGTTTTCGGGTGTAATACGAGCGTCAATGCAAAGTTTGGATTTGCTTGATTGATATTATCTATCTGGCCTCACCCTTCAAGGACCGATGACTCCGATGATCGCGCTGCTTCTGGCAGCGCCCGATGTAACTGCGCGCCTGGCCGCGCTCGAAACGGCGGTAAAGAGTGGCCAGTCGGCGGGCGACAACGCCTGGATGCTGACGAGCGCAGCGACCCGAACGCCGATTACGCGGGCACGATTCCGCAGGGGACCTACATGATTTATCAGCTGATGTTCGCGGTGATCACGCCCGCTCTGATCTCCGGCGCCTATGCGGAGCGCATGAAGTTCAGCGCGATGCGCTTTTTTACCACTTCTCGTCTGGGGGAAAGGCGGTTTCCTGAACCCCTATCTGGGAGGAAGAGTCCCGACTCTCGATTTTGCGGGCCGGGCAAACGCGAAGGGTATCTGAATGAGGCGATGAAGCCGCACAATGGACGTCAGCGTGATCGGCGCGTGCCTTCTTTGGGTAGGCTGGTTCGGGTTCAACGCCGGCAGCGCGACGGCAGCCAGCGGGCTTGCGACGAGCGCGTTCATCAACAGGCACTTCGCGGCCGCAACGGCCGCATTGGGCTGGATGGTTGCGGAATGGATGAAATCGGGAAAACCAAGCATTTGGCGGAATCTCGGGCGCGGTGGCAGGACTGGTCGCGATCACGCCCGCGTCCGGTTTTGTGCAGCCGATGCCAGCGCTGCTGATCGGGGGCTTGCTCGCCGGATCTTCGTATCAACAACGCGCAGATTAACGGTAAGGTGATCCCGCTGGGTCTGGTGGATGGTAATCCCGGGCAGATCCTCAACCAGGCGATCGGCGTTCTGATCGCGGTTACTCTCGCGGTCGTGGGGACGTTCGTTATCCTCAAGATCTGCGACGTGCTGATCGGCGTGCGCGTTGAGCACGATGCCGAGGAGCAGGGTCTCGACCTGAGCCAGCACGGTGAGGAAGGCTATTTCCTCGAAGCATAAAGTTAACGATTCAAGAGGCGTGATGAAAAAGATCGAAGCAGTGGTCCAGCCGTTCAAGATGGAAGAGGTCAAAGAGGCGCTGAAGAATATCGGCATCGACGGGATGACCATCAGCGAGGTGCGGGGCCACGGGAGGCAGAAGGGCCACAAGGAGGTTTACCGCGGCCAGGAGTACAACGTGGATCTGCTTCCGAAGGTGAAGTTCGAGCTGGTGGTCCCGGATGCGCGGCTCGATGAGGTGATTGAGTGCGTCATCAATGCGGCGCGGTCGGGGAAAATCGGCGACGGCAAGATTTTTGTTTACGATGTGGCCGAGGCGATCCGCATTCGGAACGGCGACCGCGGCGAGTCGGCGGTTTAGCCAGGTTCATCGTTTCCTCTTCCGGTTTTCCATCTCCACAGTGGATACTTGAATATATTGTGACGGAGCAGGAAATCCGGGAGCAGTTCTTCAGGACGCGCGATGCCGCCGCCGCCATCGCCAGCCGCACGGCGCGCGTGGACGAACTGGTTCGGCAGCGCTGGCAGTGGATGCCAGCCGATGTCGCGCTGCTGGCGGTCGGAGGTTACGGCCGCAGAGAACTCTTCCCCTACTCCGATATCGACCTGCTCATCCTGACGCCGGACGAGAAAACGCAGCTCGCGATCAAAGAGCCGCTTTCGATGTTTCTGCGCGATCTCTGGGACCGCGGGCTGCGCATCAGCCAGTCCGTCCACACCCCGCCGGAGTGCAATCAGATCGACGCCGGAAACGCCGAACTGGCGGTCAGCCTGCTCGACCGCCGCCTTCTGGCCGGCAGCGAAGCGCTGTTCGGACGCAGATTCGCGATCCGCGCCCGGATCTGGGCCGCAACATCGTGCAGTTGACGCGCGAGCGCCACGCGCGCTTCCAGAGCACGATCTACCATCTGGAACCGAACGTCAAAGATGCGCCCGGCGGCCTGCGCGATCTGCAGGTGCTGCGCTGGCTGTCGAAGCTGGGCGCCGGCGATCACGATCTGCCGCACGGCGTTCCGGTGCTGTTCGAGATCCGCTGCTTCCTGCACTATCTCGGCGGGCGCGACGATAACAAACTCAGCTTCGAGCGGCAGGATGAGATCGCGGCGTTGAGCGGCGCGGTCGTCGCCGGAAGCGCTGATGCGCCAGTACTATCGCGCGGTGCGGGATATCGCGCGTCTGGCCAACCGGCGGCTGGAGCGTTTCGAATCCAAACGCAGCTCGCTGTTCTCGCAGTTCCGGGACCGCACGTCGAAGTTTTCGAACTCCGATTTTTCGGTGCTGCACGGCTCGGTGTTTCTGCGGTCTCCGCAGGGCCTCGAATCGGACCCCGGGCTCATGATGAGGCTGTTCGAGTTCGTGGGACGCCATGGCTTGCCGCTCGCGGCCGACACCGAGGAGCGCATGGAACGCAGCATGCCGTCGTTCGCGCAGTGGGTCGCCGAGCAGCCTTCGATATGGAAGCCCTTCCGCGAAATACTGCGGCTCCCGCATGCTTCAAATGCGCTGCGCGCCATGCATGACAACGCACGCGCTCGAAGCCATCTTTCCCGAACTGCTCGACATCGAAGCGCTGGTGATCCGCGATTTCTACCATCGCTACACCGTGGACGAGCATACGCTGGTGGCGATCGAAACGGTGCTGGGGCTGCGCGGCAAGGACGACAGAACGAAAATCCGTTCGGGGATCTGGCCGCGGAAACCGAAGAACTGGATCTGCTGACCACCGCGCTGCTGTTTCACGACGTAGGCAAGGGAACGCCGGAGGAAGG
This sequence comes from Terriglobia bacterium, assembly GCA_963764845.1. Taxonomy (GTDB): domain Bacteria; phylum Acidobacteriota; class Terriglobia; order Bryobacterales; family Bryobacteraceae; genus BOG-234. The sequence continues at coordinate 2,218,632 of CAVXUE010000006.1, forward strand.
GCACGTGGCGGTTTCGCAGCGCATCGCCGAGCGGGCGCTGCGGCGAGCCGGCATCTCGGATCGCGCCTGGGGTGTGGTGTCGTTTCTCATCGGCGCGCATCTCGAAATGTCGGCCACGATGAACGGGCGCGATCTCTCGGACCCCGCGACCGTGCGCGATGTGGCCGCGAAGAGCGGGAACGGTGGAGCAGCTGAAGCTGCTGACGCTGCTGACGTATGGCGATATCAGCGCGGTGAATCCCGCCGCGATGACGCCGTGGCGGCGGCAGTTGCTGTGGAATCTCTACACCGCGACTTATGCGGAACTGACGCGCGAGCTTACCGTGCGAACTTCGCTGCCGGACACGCAGGCGAATCCGGATCTGCGGGTGTTTCTGGAAGGGCTGCCGCCGCGTTATCTGCGCACGCACAACCAGGAAGAGATCGAAGGCCACCTGCGGCTCGAACGGCGAAGCCCGGGAACGCGGGCGTGGCGGTATCTCTCAAGAGGTCGTTCGCCTGGGTGCTTTGACGTGGTGGCGGACGACCGGCCTTTCCTCTTCGCCTCCGTCGCGGCGACGCTTTCCAGCTTCGGCTTCAATATTCTGAAAGCCGAAGCGTTCTCGAACGCTCATGGCAAAGTGATCGATACCTTCATCTTTGCCGATCCGGCACGCACGCTGGAGTTGAATCCGGAGGAAGTGACGCAGGTCACGCGCACGGCGATCAAAGCGATCCGGGGGGAGATCGGCATTGAGCAACTGCTCGCGCGGCGTCCCCAGGTGAAGCCCGATGCGCATGCGCTGGCCGCCGCGCGCACGAGCTTCGACAATGAAGCGTCGCCCTCGGCCACGCTGATCCAGTTGACTACGCAGGACCGGCCGGGTTTGCTCTACGATGTGGCCGCGCTGATTTCGAAGCGGGGCGGCAATATCGAGGTGGTGCTGGTGGACACGGAAGCGAAGAAAGGCGATCGACGTCTTTTACGTCACTAAGGGGGGGAAGAAGCTGAGCGGATGACGATGCGCGGCAATTGACGGCCGCGGTGGCGGAGATTGCGCGCGGAGTTTAAGTCTTCCGGCAGCGGAGCTTAGGGTACTACGTTTTCGTTCTGCTCGTCGGTTGACATCCAGAATAAATCGAGAACATAGGCCGCGATCACGGTATCGCCCAGGAAAAGCGCCATTCTTCCGGACGGCAGAAGCTGATCCACGCCCCACCCGATGAACGCGGCGGAGAGCAAGAGGCGCTTCAACAGCGTGCCGCGCGAGGGCCTCAGGCGGATCTGAAGCAACGCGAAGGCAACGCCCCCGCACAGAAGGGGCAGGGAACTCAGCCATCCGTGCGTCGCCGGCGAAACGAATTGATTCGCCAATAACAGCACGGCGGCGGCAAACAGGGACAATCGCGCCAGAGCAATACTCAATTGCCCAGTTTAGGGCGCGGGGGATAAGAAAGGTATAAGTTCAGTGCGTGCCAGGGTTACTGTTTAGTTCCAGCGGCCGTGTCGCGTGCACCGCTTCCCGCACCATCTTCGGGTCGAACCGGTCCAGCACGTAAATCATGCCATCCGCGCATGGGATCTGCTTCGCGCCACGCACATCGAATCGATTGTCGTCGCCCCGCGTGATGTATCGGCTCAGCAACGCCCGCATCGCCGGCAAGTGATCCATCAAAGTGCCGCGGTCCGCGGGTGAAAGCCGCGCAAAAGCCCGGTCGCTCAACGCATAAACCGTAAGTGGTCGAACGGTCCGCGATATCGGCGCCAAATCAGCAAACATCCCCAGATCCCGCTCGGACCGCAGTGTCGTCACCAAATCCGCGGTTTCAGTCACCTGCTCCGCGAGCGGGCTCGACGTGACCGGGTCGCGGTCCGCATCGCCCACGCCCGCGTAGTGAGCCCTGATGTAGTGGGTCCCGGGCCCAAGGCTCGAGGTGGCGAAGCTCGCTACGCCGTAAACAAGCGTCCCGGTCCCAATTTGAGTGCTTCCGTCAAAGAACCCGATCTGCTGCCCGCCCGCCAGCCCGTAACTCGGAATGAGCGTGGCCGTGAATGTCACCGGCTGGCCCTCGACGGACGGATTGTTGCTGGATGTCAGAGTCAGATTTGTGGCGTCTTTGTTCACCACTTGACTCAAAGCGGTAGAGTTTGTCGGCGGATTGTTCGCGTCGCCGAGGTAATTCGCCGTGACCGGGTGAGTGCCAACATTGAGCGCCCGCGTGGCGAACGTCGCGACGCCACTGGCGTTGAGCGTTCCCGTTCCGATTGTCGTGCCGCTGTCTTCGAAGTTGACGGATCCCGTCGGCGTGGCGATACCCGAGACCACCGAGGCTGTGAAAGTGACGGCCTGAAGGAAGGACGACGGGTTCGCGGACGAAGTAAGCACGACGGCCGTTCCCTCAATCACCTGGAGAGCGGCGGGAAAGCCCAGCGATTGCAAGTCGCTCGTGTAGTAAACCTTTCCATTCCCCTCGTTGTCCTGAACGTAAACGCTCTCAACACTCCATACCCCCGCCTCGCTATACGCGGGAATAGTCGCCCCACATTGATAAGTTCCATTTAGATTCGAACCGGTGATCAAAAGGAAGTTACACGCCGCCGTTTGGCCCGCCGAGGGGCTCTCGAATATCATGTCTGCGTACGCCACCCCGGAAAGATTATCCGTAATCTGAGCTGTAACCGTAACACTGGCGTAGCCCGTGGTCACATTCACCGCCGTTGGGGTAAACGTGAAGGCCGTCAGCACCGGCGGAGCCGTGTCCGGGTTGGACGTGACCTGGAGAGCGGCGGGGAAGCCCAGCGACTGCAAGTCGCTCGTGTAGTAAACCTTTCCATTCCCGTCGTTGTCCTGAACGTAAACGCTCTCAACGCTCCATACCCCCGGCGCGCTATACGCGGGAATAGTCGCCCCACATTGATAAGTTCCATTTAGATTCGAACCGGTGATCAAAAGGAAGTTACACTCCGCCGTTTGGCTCGCCGAGGGACTCTCGAATATCACGTCCGCGTACGCCACCCCGGAAAGATTATCCGTAATCTGAGCTGTAACCGTAACCGCGGCAAAGCCCGTGGTCACATTCACCGCCGTTGGGGTAAACGTGAAGGCCGTCAGCACGGGCGGAGCCGTGTCCGGGTTGGAGGTGACCTGGAGAGCGGTGGGGAAGCCCAGCGACTGCAGGTTGCTCGCGTAGTAAACCTTTCCATTCGCGTCGTTGTCTTGAACGTAAACGCTCTCAACGCTCCATACCCCCGGCTCGCTATACGCGGGAATATTCACCCCACATTGATAAGCTCCGTTTAGATTCGAACCGCTGATCAAACGGAAGCCACACTCCGCCGTTTGGCCTGTCGAGGGACTCTCGAATATCACGTCCGCGTACGCCACCCCGGAAAGATTATCCGTCATCTGAGCTGTAACCGTAACGCTGGCGTAGCCCGTGCTCACATTCACCGCCGTTGGGGTGAACGTGAAGGCCGTCAGCACCGGCGGAGCCGTGTCCTGAGCCCTTAAGAGTCCCCCACCCAACAAGCACAACAGCAACAACGAGCCGGCGAATCTTGTCACCCAGCAAGGCTATCACTCAAATCTGCAAACTTCTACTTTTCGTCGCATAGCTGTGCCGAGGGCGGTATCGTCTTTTTGATTGCGACTGGGTTTTTCCCTTCGACTTGGGGATTGCCCCCGCAGTGGTTGCCAGAAAAATGGAAGACATGCCGACAAAACGAAGGCAATCAATAAGTTCCGCGTCCCGGCAAATTAGGACACTATCACTGTCAGTGCGTGATGGAAGGCCATAGGGAACTCGCCTTCGCCTGCTGAAGTTTCACGCCTATCGCGTCCGCAAGCGTCGGCGCGATCTGCAGGATGTCGATCTCTCCCAGTTTCCGGGCTGGTATTCCCGGTCCCGTGATCAGGAAGACCGAACGGTAACCCGGCCGCGTGGGCCATAGCCCGCTTACGCCTTTATGCGTGCCCGGTCCGAGGGCGGGTCCGTGATCGTCGGCGATGGCCAGGTAGTTCTGGGGAGTATCGAACGCCGCAACCCATTTCCCCAGCGCCGGGGCCTTCGCTCGCACCTCGGCGATGGGCACTTCGCGCGCGATACCGTGCCGATGCCCGTCCTTCATGAACAGACGCAGACGCGCGGCGACGGAGCGATCCGAGGTGCCGATCAAACCGTCTTGCACCTCGATATGCGCTCCCTTTATCAAAACGTTCGGCCGCACGAGATAGTTCTCGTTCTCGAAACCGTGGCCCGACACGAGCGCCACAATCGTCCCCCGCGGAGCGGCCGCAACAATCCGGCCAATCAACTCATCGTCGTTCTCCAGGGCTTCGCGCGCGTAGATGCCCAGAGCACCGGTCTCGCGCTGCTCGGAATCGACATCGCTCAGGTGCACGAAGACAACATCCGCCTTGCGGTTCTGGAGCAGCCAGATGGCGCTGGTCGCCGATGAGGTGTCGTCCCAAAGGTCCTTCTGAAATCCCGGGGAAGCCTTTTCGATGGCGTCGATCACGCCGGCCGGCGAGGATTTGCGCGCGACGGTTTCGAATGCGACATCGCGCGCCGTCTGTGGAGTCTGCGGAAAATCGAACGCCAGATCGGCGTTGCCCGTGTTCGGCCAGTAGACGGTTGCGGTTCTCAGTCCCTCCTTCGCCGCCGCCTGCCAGAGCGTGGCCGCCCGTTCCGAAGGAGGGACGCCCGTGACGAGCGATGCTTCCGACGGCCCGGTATCCGACGGCGCAACACCGACAGCACCCGCGGCAACAGTTCCCGCCTTGATCATCTTGCGGATATTCGGGATTTTGACTCGCCAGACTGGTTCAGCAAGGAATCGCGCATCGAGCCCCGCGAGACAAATGACCAGCAGTTTCCGAGTGTCCGGTTGCTGAGACGGCTGGGCAAGAAGCAGAGCCGAGAGGATCAGAACCAATTGGATCAGAGCAGCGGGGAAAATGCGCGGCAACTTCAATTTTATCGCGTTCCATGTCGAACGAGCGATTCCGGCGAGCCCCCGGTTCATAATCGTTTATTGACATTCAGGATTGCAGGGCGCCGCCTGGCACTGGCGACGATCGTCGGATTGGTGTGCGCTCTCTATCTGGCGGATCTTACCGGAATGGGACTGGTGGGCCCGGATGAGCCGCGGTATGCCGACGTGGGCCGCACCATGGCGCGGTCGGGCGATTGGGTTACGCCCCGGCTCTGGGGCCAGCCCTGGTTCGAGAAACCGGCTCTGCTTTACTGGATGACGGCTTCCGCTTTCCGGCTTGGCCTGGGCCCCGATCTGGCGCCGCGCCTGCCGGTAGCCCTGCTCAGCCTGGCGTTTCTGGCGTTTTTCTGGTGGCGTCTGCGCATCGAATGGGATTCGCGCACGGCTTCCTGCGCCACCGCCATGCTCGCGACCAGCGCGGGATGGCTGACTTACAGCCACATCGCGGTCACGGATCTGCCTTTGGCTGCGTTCTTCTGCGCCGCCGTACTGCTCGCGATGCCATGGATCGGGCGCCAGGAGCGTACCGGGATGACGGCCGCGGCGGCGTGCCTCGGGATTGCGACGCTGGCGAAAGGGCTGGTTCCACTGGTCCTCTTTCTGCCGGTGTTCGCGCTGGGCTGGCGGCGGCTGCGCGATTGGCTGCGGCCTGGTCCCATTCTCGCCTTCTCCCTCTGCGCATTGCCCTGGTATATTCTGTGCCTGGTCCGAAACGGGAGCGAGTTCCCGCAAGTTCTGTTCGTCGAGCAAACATTCGGGCGCTTCGCTTCGGCGTCGCTGCAGCATGTTCAGCCTCCGTGGTTCTATCTCCCGGTGCTGCTGATGCTGCTTTACCCGTGGTTTCCGACATTCTTCGTTTCGGGCCCTGGTTGGCGGGATTCGCGTGTTCGCGCCCTGGCCGCGGTAGTCGTTTTCGGATTCCTCTTCTTCTCGGCAATGCTGAACAAACTACCGGGATACCTGCTGCCTTTGATGCCTGTAACATTCGCGCTGCTGGGAATCGGTCTGGCGCGGGCGAGGCGTCCCGGAATCGCGATCGGCGCGTCGATCGCTCTGCTCGGCGCCCTGCCGATCGCAGCGACGATTGCCCCTGGCGCGCTCGCGCATGGCCTCCGCTCGGCGACGATTCCCTGGCACGATGCGATGCTCTGGCTTACCGCCAGTGCCGCGGGCGGGGTCCTGATTGCCGCAACTGCGCGGAAACACGTCTTCGGGGCGGCGGCCGGGCTCGCGTGCATCGGCTTTCTCTGGCTCGAGATCATTACCTTTCCGCAATTCGACTCCGCGGCCTCGGCGCGGCCGCTATGGCTCGCCACCCACCCGGAATGCGCGCCGCAGGCTGCACGTAACGAATTATACGGGCTCTACTATTACGCCGAAAGGCAACTTCCGCCGTGTTCGGCGGCTCCAAAATGACCCCCGCGCGGCGGTCCCGACCCTCGCCAGTCTCTTGATTCTCCAGCAGTTTGCGCTTGACCCGAGGATCAGGCGCGTTGTACGGTAACGTTGTACAGTAACCAAAACCCCGCATGATACTGCCAGCCAGTTACACCGCCCTGATGCTCCTGCTCTTCCTGGGTATGTTTGCCTGGGGCACATGGGCCAACACGCTCAAATCGGCCGGCGACAAATGGCGATTCGAGCTGTATTGCTTTGACTTTGCAATTGGAGCGTTCGTCGCCGCCCTCGCGATCGCGCTTACCTTTGGCAATCTGGGATTCGACGGCTTTTCGTTTGTCGACGACCTGCGGTTGGCGGGCAAACGCCAGGAGTTTTTTGCATTCTGCGCAGGCTCCATATTCAACCTGGGAAATATGCTGCTGCTTGCCGGCGTTTCGCTGGTGGGGATGGGGAGCGCGTTTCCAGTCGCGATGGGCTTCGGGCTGGTGGTGGGTGTGTTCTGGAATAATCTCCTCAATCCAGGCGCTAACCTGCCGTTGCTGTTTACGGGCGCCGCGGTGGTTTTCGGTTCGGTGATCACGGCGATTCTCGGTTATCGCACTTACGCCGCGGAGTTGATGCGGGTGCTGGTGGAATCGGGCAAGGTCAAATCGAAACAGGCCGCCATCAGTTCCAAAGGCATCGTGCTTGGGTTAGTGGGCGGGTTGCTGCTGGGTTCCTTCGCGCCGCTGGTTCAGATGGCGAGAGCGGGCGAAAACGGCCTGGGTCCGTATTCGGAAGGATTCATCTTCACCGTCGGGATCGTCTTTTCGACCTTTGTGTTCAACCTCTTCTTCATGAATTTGCCGGTCAAGGGCAAGCCGGTCGAGATCGGGGAGTATCTGCGCGCCGCCACAGGGCAGCACGGAATGGGTATATTGGGCGGGATCGTCTGGTATGCGGGGACCATCGCCACGCTCCTCGGGAGTCGCGTGGAAGGAACTGCCAAGGTTCAGCCGCCTTTAGTTTATGCGTTCAGCCAGGGGGGCATTCTCATCGCCGCACTCTGCGGAATATTGGTCTGGAATGAGTTTGCGGGCGCCGATGTAAAGGTGAAGACGTACCTGGGGTTGATGCTGATTCTGCTGGCGATCGGAATCGGGCTAGTGTCGACGGCTTCGCTGGTTCCAGCCTACTGAGGGCACGAGCAGTCAGATCTGGTTGAGCACTCATTGCTCTCTAACAGGGCGCTGAAAAAGACAATTTAGCCGCCGATAAACGCTGATGAACGCGGATAAGACAAACTCAAACTAATTGTTTTCAATCGGCGTTCATCAGCGTTTATCGGCGGCTAGTCAGGTTTCGGTGTTTTTCAGCATACTGCTAAGGGCACGTCAGCCCCTGGCTTTATATCACCGCCACCAGAAGCCATGGCCTTCATGGAGCAACTCGCGGGTGATTGGCGCGCCGAAGCTGAGGTGATCCCTGTCGCCAAATTCGAGCATGCGGCGAACCGCTTCCCGGCGACCCGTCGGCTCGGAAACGATCGCGTTTTGCGACGAGGGCAACGCCTTGTGTTCAACGATGGCCTGAAGATACTCCTGCAAGTCCATGCCTACGGCCTGCGCCTTGAAAGCGAGCGGAGGAAACGAGCAAATCGAGAGTCCAAATCGAGAACCCTATCCTCAGAACGTCTCGAAATCCCCATCCACGTTCCGCACAAAACCGTGACGGAGCTGATCCGAACCGAGGTACGTTCCGCTGATCGTTCCGCTGTCGTTGATGGACCAGGCACAGGTCTGAAGCGCCCCGGGAACATCGAACGTCGTGAACGAGCCGTCCGCGTTCCGCAGGAAACCGTGAGATACGGAGGCCGCGTCGATTATGTAGCCGGCTATTGCGCCGGAATTGTTGATGGAGCCAAGACCGCCGAGGAAGGTTCCCCCGTAGAGGCCGCTGGCCGCGCCAGGCGCCCCGAAGGTGACGATGACGCCATTCGGCTGCCGAATAAACACGACGCTCGTGCTCGTCGAATCCACGTATGACCCGACAACCACGCTGCTGTTGTTAATTGCCAGAGCGTACACCCCAAAATAGGTTGAAGCCCCGTCGACGGGGAACGTCACGATTCCGCCATTCCGGGCGCGTAAGAACGGCAGCGTGTGGGAACCGGGCTTAGTGCTCGAGTAGTTGAATGTGCCGGTGACGACTCCCAGGTTGTTGATCTGACCGGCGGCAACGCTTGAGTCCGGGATAGCGAAAGTCGAAAAGGCGCCGCCGCTGCTCCGCAGAAAGCCCGAGGCGAAACCGGCCGACGTCTGGAAATTGCCAGCCGCGGTCTCGTCGTCGTTGAGGCTCATGCTTACGGTCCCCTGAACGGCAGCGGACCCCGGTACGTTCACCGGGACCAGGGAGCCGTCCAGGTCTCGGAGAAAGCCGTGAACGACGTTACTCGAATCCCAATAGGAACCTACCGCGGTCCCGTGGTAATTGATGTCGTGGAATGTAGTCCCCGAACCCCCTGGAAAATCGAATTCAACCAGGGCCCCGGAGGGATACCGGAGAAATCCGTGGGAGTTTGCACTTGAGTCAGTGAAGTATCCTGCGACGATGCCTTGATTGTTAACGCGGCTTAGTTGGACGTTTCCCGAAAGTTGCTGCGCATTTGCGAGGCCGGCGGCAGCCGAGACAAGAGAGAAGAGCGCGATCAAAACCGCATTACGTAACACGAATGCGCGCATCCGATCAGCATACAGCAATCGCCTCGATTGCGAGCAAGTTCCTCGCATCCGAAAACCCGCATAGATAAAAGCGTCCGTAAGAATCAGAAGGTTGGCTCCGGCGCTTTCAAAAGGGAAATCCGCGACTCAATCAGGTTTGGCATTAGAATTAAGAAAATGGCGTTGTCCTGCGCCCTGTTCGCTCTTTTCCTTTTCGCGCCGCCGCCGGATTTTCTGGCGGAGGGCCTGAAAGCTCTCGACGCGAACGATCCCGCTGCCGCCGAACCGCTTTTGCGCCAGGCTGCCGCGGCCGCTCCGGGCGATTTTTCCGTCAGTTTCAATCTGGCTCTGGCGCTCAGCATGCAGCAGAAGGACAGCGAAGCCATCGCCGAATTCCGCCGCACGCTCGCTCTGAAGCCGGGGCTGCCCCAGGCCGACCTGAATCTCGGCATGCTGCTGCTTCGCAACAAGCGGCCGGCCGAAGCGCTGCCGGTGCTGAAAGAAGCCGCGGACTCCAGGGAAACGCCGCGCGCCGGCCTCTACTATGCGGAGGCCCTGCTCGGCACCGGGGAGGTGGAGGAGGCGGAGCGGCTCTATCGCGCGCAGGCGGACCTCGACCCGAAATCCGCGGCGGCGCAGGCGGGACTCGCGCGCTGTCTGTTGAAGGAAGTGAAGCTGCCCGAGGCCGCGGATCATTTTCGCGAAGCCGCATCTCTCGACCCGAATTATCGGAATGAACTGCTTGGGCTCGGGGCCGAATTCGAGAGAAGCGGGATGACCGCGGACGCCATCGCCGTCTATCAGCAGTTTCCGGACAATGCGGCCGCACGGGAACGGCTTGGCCATCTGCAGGTCGACAACGGCAACGCCGCTGCAGCCATTCCGAATCTCGAATTGGCCGTGAAGACTACCCCCTCCACGGCCAACCGGCTCGCGCTCGCCGACGCTTACAAGCTGAACAAACAGCCGGACCGCGCGATCGCGCAGCTGCAGTTCGCCGTGGCCGCGGAACCCGCGGACTTCGACCTGCGAATGGATCTGGCGCGCGAGCTTCGCGACACCCATAGGGCCGTCGAAGCGGCGCAGCAGTTCAGCGCGGCGGCGAAGCTTCGTCCGGATTCGGTGAAAGCGTGGAACGAGCTTGCGACCGTCTACGTGGTCAACGCGGATTACGCCGATGGTCTGGCGGCGCTCGATCGCGTGCGCGGGCTGGGGAAGGAAATCCCAGGCGATTTTTACTTCCGCGGCATCTGCCTCGAAAAATTGAGGCAGTTGAAGCCGGCGATGGAGGCTTACAAACAGTTTCTGGCGACGGATGGCGGTAAAATGCCCGATCAGGAATTCCTGGCGCGGCAGCGAGTCCGCATTCTCGATAATGAATTGAACAGGGCAAGATGACCAGTTTGTTTCTGCTCCTTTTTTTCGCCGGACAGCATTTCGCCGGGCAGCCCGCGCCCGCGTCGCTCGGCCAGGTGAAGGCCGACCCCAATCCCGAACACCGCGCGCGGCTGGCCGTCGATTATGCGGCGGTCGCGGAAAAAAATGCCGAAACGGCCTACGCCAAAGGCGACACGGAGGGCACGGCGGCGGAACTCAGGAACGTTCAGGAGAGCATACAGACCGCGCAGGATTCCCTCGTTGCCAGCCATAAGACGCCGGGACGCAACCCCGGGCCGTACAAATATGCGGAAATGCGATCGCGCGAACTGCTCATCCGGCTGGGCGACCTGGAAAACAGGATGGATTCGAACGAACGCACCCTGGTTTCCGGCGTCAAGACCAGAGTGCAGGAAATTCACGACGCCTGGTTTGAAGGCATCATGGGAAGGGCGAAGTGAAAACCTGGCTGTTCTTATTCATTCCGGCCATTCTGGCAATCGGGACCCCGGCGTTCGCGCAGCGGGATTTCCTGACAACCGACGAAGTGGAGAAAGTGCGCGACGCGCAGGAACCGAACGAGCGCCTCAAGCTCTACGTGCTTTTCGCAAGACAGCGCCTCGACCAGCTGCAGCGTCTGCTCGAAAAAGAAAAGAAGGGCCGATCGCTCGCGGCGCGGGAACTGCTGGAAGACTATACCAACATCATCGATGCGCTCGATACGGTCTCGGACGACGCGCTGAAGCGCCGGGCGGACAATTCCGTCGGCGTGAACGCGGTGCGCGAGGCTGAGCATCGGTTCCTTACACAGCTGCAGAAGATCAAAGAGCGCGCCCCGTCGGATCTCGACATGTACAGCACGGCGCTGACGGAAGCTTTGGCCGCTACTTCCGACAGCCTCGACCTCTCGCAGGAAGATCCCACCGCGCGCGCGGGGAAACTGGCGGAGGAAGACAAGAAGCTGAGGGACGAAGCGGAGAAGGTGATCGCGGCCGAGGATTCGAAAGGCCAGCCGCCACCCGAAACGAAACCGGCGGACGCGAAGCCCGCGCGGAAGCCACCCACGCTCTATCGCCCGGGCGAGACTCCGGACCCGAACGCGACAAAGTAATCAGCGTTCGTGCGGATCTTCGAGATACGTATAGCCGTGCAGCCCTTCTTCATAGAAGCGCAGCAGCCGCCCGGATTCCTCGTAGCTCAGCCGGCCTTCGCGCACCGCCGTCTCCACGCTCTTGCGCAGCCGCGTCACCAGATTCTCGGTCTTGAACTGCACGTAATCCAGCACCTCGCGAACCGTATCGCCCTTGATCACCTCGTCGAGAATCACTTCGCCCGACGGACTCAGCCGCACGTGCACCGCGTTGGTGTCGCCGAACAGATTGTGCAGATCGCCCAGGATCTCCTGATACGCGCCCACCAGAAACGACCCGATGTAATAATCGCCGCCGTTGTAATCGTGCAGCGGCAGCGTGCGCTTCACGTCGCGGCGGTCGATGAACTGATCGACCTTGCCGTCGGAATCGCAGGTGATGTCGCCCAGCACCGCGTGGTGCGTCGGCTTTTCGTTCAGCCGGTGAATCGGCATGATCGGGAAAAGCTGTTTGATGGCCCAACTGTCCGGCATGCTCTGGAACAGCGAGAAATTGCAGAAGTAGGTGTCGGAGAGCATGGCGTCCAGGCCTTCGAGCTCTTCCGGGAAAAACTCCATGTCGCGCGACATCTTCTGAATCTTGCGGCAGATCGCCCAGAACAGATTTTCCGCGATGCAGCGCTGATCGAGCGGCAGATAGCCCAGGCTGAACAGATTCAGCGCCGAATCGAGCGCCTGCTGCGCGTCGTGATAAGCCTCGAGCAGGTTGCGCGAATTGACCGAGCGGAACGTCTCCGCCAGATCGATCAGCGGCTGCTCGGGATCGCCCGGCAGTTCCGGCGGCACTTCTTCGTCGCCCAGGCCCGGAAACGCCCAGCACATTGAACACAAGCACGCTGTGATAGGCGGCAATGGCGCGCCCGCTTTCCGTAATGATCGTCGGATGCGGCACGTTGGATTCGTCGCACACGTTCTGAATGTGATAGACGACGTCGTTCGCATATTCCTGCAGCGTGTAGTTGACGCTCGATTCGAAATCCGTCTGCGAACCGTCGTAGTCGATGCCAAGGCCGCCGCCGACGTCCATGAACTTGAGGCCCGTCGCGCCTGCGCGCCAGAGCTCGGCGTAAATCCGGCCCGCTTCCGTGACCGCGGCCTTCACCTGGCGGATGTTCGTGATCTGGCTGCCCAGATGGAAGTGCAGCAGCTTGAGGCAATCTTCCATGCCCCACGTGCGCAGCTCCTGCAGCGCGCGCATCACTTCCGTGGTGCTCAAGCCGAACTTCGAGCGATAGCCGCCGGAGGATTTCCAGCGGCCCGAACCGCGGCTGGCCAGCTTGGCGCGAATGCCGATGGTGGGCCGCACGCCGACTCGCTCCGCAGTATTTCTGGATCAGCGCGAGCTCGGTGTATTTTTCGACGACGGGAATGATCTGCCGCCCGATCTTCTGGGCCAGCATCGCCATCTCGATATATTCGTCGTCCTTGAATCCGTTGCAGATGATCGGCGTGTCGTTGTCGCAGAGCGCCATCACGGCCAGCAGCTCCGGCTTGGAGCCCGCTTCCATGCCGAACTTGAACGGCTTGCCGAACTCGAGAACTTCTTCGACCACCTGCCGCTGCTGATTCACCTTGATCGGATAAACGCAGCAGTAGCTGCCGTTGTATTTGTGCTCGCGAATGGCGACGTCGAAGGCGTCGTGAAGTTCCTGCAGCCGGTGCTTCAGGATCTCGGCGAAGCGGATCAGAATCGGCAGCGAGATGCCGCGCAGCACCAGCGTGTCGATGAGTTTCTTGAGATCGATCGGCGCGCGCCGGATCCTTTTCGGGATGAACGAGGACGTGGCCTTCCTCGTTGACCGAGAAGTATCCTTTGCCCCAGCTCGCTACGTCGAAGAGTTCGCTCGCGTCGATTCGAGGACCAGCGATCTGTCGGCTCCAGCACGAGGGAGCCCTTGCGTCCATTTTTTTCCAACCTTCAGTTTCCTTCGAAATCGCGGCGCAGGAGCAAGGGAAACTTTATATGGTAGGTAGTGTGACGGAATCGTTTGCAGAGCGTTTGGCGCGCGTGCGGGAGCGGATTGATACAGCTGTGCGCGCGATCGCGGCGCGACCCCGCAACGGTCCGACTGCTGGCCGTCACGAAGGTATTTGGCCCCGAAGCGATCCGCGAAGCATACGAATCGGGGCTGCGCGATTTCGGCGAAAACTATGTGCAGGAGATGGAGCGAAAGGCCCCCGCGATCGGCCGATCTCGCAGGCGCGAGGTTTCATCTGATCGGTCATCTGCAATCGAACAAGACGAAAAAAGCCGCACAGCTTTTCGCATCCATCGACTCTGTCGATTCCGCGAAACTCGCCACGCGCCTCGATGCGGAAGCGAAGCCGATGGAAGTCATGATCGAAGTCAAGTTATCGCGAAGAAGAAACCAAATCGGGCGCGGATCGCGGCGGATCTGCCGGCGATTGTCGAGGCGATCCGGGCCGCGAGAAACCTGAATCTGACGGGATTGATGACCGTGCCGCCATGGTCGGAAGACGCGGAACTTTCGCGCCCTTATTTCGCGCAGCTGCGGGAACTCGCGGCGCGGTACGCGATTCCCGAGCTCTCAATGGGCATGTCGAACGATCTCGAAGTCGCGATCGAAGAAGGGGCCACGTGGGTGCGCGTGGGCACGGCGCTTTTCGGAAAAAGGCAGCGCGTTTGACCGTCTGGTATCATGCGCCGCCGCCGGGTTCGCACAGCGGCATCGCCGATTACGCGGAAACCTTGAAGCGGCGCTCAGCGGCTGGGCCGTTTGGACAAGCCCAGACGCCGATGTCAATCTGTATCATCTGGGTAATAACCGGCTGCATGCGCAAATTTACGCCGATGCGCTCAAGACGCCCGGAGTCGTGGTGCTGCACGACGCCGTGCTGCACCATTTCATGCTCGGCGCTCTCTCGCATGAGGAATACATCGCCGAATGGATTTACAACTACGGCGAATGGCAGCGCGATCTGGGCGAGGAATTGTGGCGGGAACGGGCGAGGTGCTGCTTCCGATCCGCGTTACTTCGAATTTCCCATGCTGCGGCGAATTCTCGAGCGCTCGCGAGGGGTGATCGTACACAATCCGGGCGCGGCTGCGATCGCCTGGCGCAGGGACACAGCCAACGTCACGATCATCCCGCATTTCTGCGAGATCAAGCCCGGCCCGGAAGCCTGTGAGACAGCTCGTTTTCCGGGCAGCGCATCGGCGTCGCTGACGGAGCGACTCTGTTCGGCATATTCGGTTATCTGCGGGAGCCGAAGCGCATCGTCCCCTGCATTCAGGCGTTCAAGCGGCTCCATGCCCTGCGCCCCGAAACCGCGCTGCTGCTTGCGGGAGAGTGCGTCTCTTCCGATCTCGAGCGGCTGCTGCAAAGCGAAGCCGATCATCCGGCCATCCGCCGCCTCGGCCATCTCGGCGAAAGCGACTTCGCGCTCGCCGCCGCGACCGTCGATTGCTGCCTGAATCTGCGCTATCCGGGCGCGGGCGAAACGTCCGGCATCGCGGTCCGACTGATGGGAATGGGGAAGCCGGTCATCGTCACGGACAACGCGCGAAAACTCGGATTTTCCGCCCGCATGCCGTTCTGCGTGTGAGCGCAGGCGTTGCCGAATCCGCCGAATTGTTCGACCATATGAGTATTAGTGACCGAGTTTCCCCGGATCGCCCGGGAGATCGGGAGCGCAGCTCAACTGCCACATCCGCGAGCATCATGCGCTGGAATCGGTCGCAAGGAAGTATTGGGAAACGCTTTGCGCCGCTGCCTCATAGCAGTCCTGCTCGGTTCTGGTCAATTTGACGCTGCCTCTGGCGCGCAATCGACCAGCGAACTTCAACGTGGCGGTCCCGATGCGCGATGGCGTGCGGCTCAGCGCCAACGTGTTTCGCCCCGGCGGCGCAGGCCGCTATCCCGCCATCCTGCTGCGACGCCTTACAACAAAGGGCGACGCGATCACACCGTCCTACCAGGCTTTCGTGAACCATGGCTACGCGGTGGTGGTGCAGGACGTGCGCGGCCGCTACAGGTCCGGCGGCAAATTCGAACCCATCAATCAGGAAGTCAACGACGGCGACGACACGCTCAACTGGATCGCGCGACAGCCCTGGTCGGACGGCGGCGTGGGGATGTACGGTGGCTCATATCTTGGCATCGCGCAGTGGAAGGCCGCCATGGCGCAGAACCCGCATCTCAAGGCGATCTTCCCCTACGTCTCCGGCGATGACGATTATCGCGACCGTTTCTATTCCACCGGCGGCGCGATGAAACTGGGCCATCGCCTGCTGTGGCTCGCGGAAAACATGCGCGCCAGCGGATTCGTCCCGCCGGATTTCAAGAGCTACGTTTCCGACGCTGCCGGTTCGGCGTGCCGGGGCCGCCGCCACCGGGCACTCTCTGGACGCCTGGAATGCCGTCGTCGACCATCCCGGCCTATGACAGATTCTGGAAAGACGTCAGCGTCCGGGAGCATCTCAAAGACATCCGCATTCCCGTTTATTCGGTGGGCGGATGGTATGACAACTACGTCGAGAGCGATCTCGACGCATTCTCGATTCTCAGCAAACATAATCACTCCGACACGATTGATCGAATTATGATCGGACCATGGCCGCACGTGTTCAGCGCGACTTTTCCCAACTGTGAATTTCGGCAAGGATGCCCAGGTTTCACTGCGGCCCGAGACAGCTGAAATGGTTCGACCGATGGCTGAAAGGCAGCACGATGTCGCGGAGCCGCGAGCATCCCGTCCGCATCTTCGTCATGGGTATCAATCAATGGCGCGACGAAGAAGAGTGGCCGCTGGCCCGCGCGCGCAACGAGAAGTTTTACCTGGACCGGAATGGTCGAACTGGGCAGGCAAGCCGGATCAGGCAGCCAGTCGGCTCCCGACAGCTTTCGTTTACGACCCGCGCAATCCGGTGCCTACGGTCGGCGGCGCGGTGTGCTGCGATCCCAAGCGTATTTCCCTGGGGTCCGATGGATCAGCGCGGTGTCGAGAAGCGGCGCGACGTGCTCGTCTATTCCACCGCGCCGCTTGCCGTCCGATACCGAGGTCACGGGACCGATCAAGGTGGTGCTCTACGCCTCTTCGAGCGCGCCCGATACGGATTTCACCGCCAAGCTGGTGGACGTTTTCCCGGACGGACAGGCGCGGAACCTGACGGACGGCATTCTGCGCGCGCGCTATCGGGAATCGCTGGAAACGCCGAAGCTGATGACGCCGGGCGAGGTCGTACCGGATGACGATCGATGCCGGGGTGACGAGCAATGTGTTCCGCGCCGGGCACCGCATCCGGCTGGAGATTTCAAGCAGCAATTTCCCGCGGTTCGACCGCAATCCGAACACCGGCTCGCTGGCCGCGGACGAGACGGAAATGCGGAAAGCGACCCAGACGGTGTACCATGATCATGACAGGCATTCGTACTTGCTGTTGCCGGTCATCCCCGCCGCGCCCGCGGAATTGACTTCGAGCAAGCAGGCGCGTTATGTTCCAAAGAGAAGTCAATGGTGCGGTAGCCAAGTGGTAAGGCCAGGGTCTGCAAAACCCTTATTCGTCGGTTCGATCCCGACCCGCACCTCCATCGTATTTCCTTTAAAATAAACTCAGAAAATCAACAACTGCCCTGTACGGTTCCGCCAATTAGTACGTTCGGGGCGCTGCTGTCAATAGGGGGAATTGAATTGCGGGGAAAAGAAATGGCTGGACCCGGGGGCGAAGTTCGCAAAAGTGGACGAGGGTGAGGGAGCGGCGGCTCCCGCGGGGGCAAATTTACCCACGCAATCCGCTACCGAAGCGATGGTCTTGAAAAGCTGAGACCAGTCGAAGCCCGCGTGGTTTTCGGACGCGTTTGCCGTGGCCGTTGCCGCCGCAGGGGCAGCCTGAACCTGCTGCGCCATCAGTTGAGGCGGCGGCAGGTTGGGCACGCCCGCTGCGGCCACCTGGAAACACTGATTCGCCATGGTCACGTTTCCCTGGGTCGTGCTCAGCACACCGAGCATGTACTGGGAAAAAGCATCCGCCGGATTCAATTGAATTGCGCGCGTGAAAGCCCGAATCGCCTCAGGCACGTTCTGTCTCGCGATCTCGATCATTCCCGCGCTCGCATGGTAAGGAGCAAAATTCGGATTCAGCGCGATCGCCTGGTTCAGAGCGCCCTCCGCGAATAACAGGTGCATGGGCGCATTCTGAACCCACCCCGTCATCAGCTGAAGGCGCGCCGCGTTGTAGTGAAGATACGCGGCGGAAAAGTAAACCTGGTCCATCACGGGGATCCCGTTCTGCTGCGCCGTCGTCACGCAACTGTTAATCCCCGCCGACGCACTCTCCAACATCTGCGCCGCCCCGATTATGTTGCCTTGCGCTTCGAGAAACGCCGCCTGCCGGCCAGCGTCGCAGGCCTGCGCGTACTGCTGGTTCACCATGAAGACTATGGGCGACGTCATTTTTTTTCGGGCCTCCGTTGAGATAGATTCTACTCGCCGGGGAGCGTGACGGCAACGCCGCGTGAGCAGGACGGCCCTATGTTATTGAAAATAAATTGGCGGAGAGACAGGGATTCGAACCCTGGATAGAGTTTCCCCTATACACGCTTTCCAAGCGTGCGCCTTCAACCACTCGGCCATCTCTCCAAAGGTGAAAGTTCAGGATATCAAACGCTCAGCGATGACCGCCGCCCATGGCCGCCACCCGAGCGAAGAACCGCGCCGGCAGGAGAAACTCGCGTTGCCGGCGCCGCCAGTCGATGGCATGGAGGATGTCGAAAGTGCCTGGCCGCCGACCGCAGCCCCGCCGCGCATTGGCGAATCGGTCGTCGTCAGGCTGCCCCGGATTGCTGTTCAACAGCTGCCCGATCGGCGCCGGCTTGTTCGTGGAAGCACCCAATGGGCTGAGCGGTCGCCCGCCCGCGCTGGCGCCGACCGGGCCGCCGCCACCGTACCAGTAAGTTGTAGGCGTGTAATAGCTGTAGATGGTTCCCGGGCTGAAGAAACCGTATCCAAAAGGATTCCAGAGCGTGCCGTCCATGGGGACGAACGTATACATGTCGAAGAACGGGTTGTAATACCAGCCACCGTTCCAGGCGCCGATACCCGATGAGAGCGATCCGTAACCGGATCCGAGACCGTAACCGGATCCGAGGCCATAGGCCGATCCATAACCATTCCCGTAGCCCGAGCTGAGAGAGCGCGCGGACGACATATTGGCCGCCGAAAGAACCTGCGAACGGTCACGCGCCCAGAGGTAGAGATCGTCGCCGACTTTGTCGTCAAACTTTTCGGTCAGCAGGGCGGCGCTGAAAACGGAAGCATGCCGGCCTTCTTTGACCACCGCGCGGTTATTGATTCCGCTGCCGGCGGCGAGTTGCACCAATGCTTCGCCTTTGAAAACTTTCAGCTGGCCGGGATTCGAATCGCTTTCGGCGTTGAGTTCCACGAGGCCGTGCTTCTGCATCCGGATCTCGTAATCCTTGTAAAGCAGCACGACGGGCGAATCCTTGAGCGCTCCATGTACTGCGGGTCGTCGGATTCGAGGATCACATTGCCCGAAAGGATATCGACGCGCGTGCTAGACGAGCCGCGTGTCGAGCATTTTAATCGAAGCTGTTTTCGCCCAGACGGAGAAAGACGCCGGGAGTCAGCAGCACTTCCGCGCGCCCCAGGCCGGTCTCAGCACGCCTTGCTCCTTCACTTCAGGGAACTTGCCGACCCTGGACTGGACGGGCGTGCCATCGATCGAAACGTCGCCTTCAAAATAGTGGAGCGTTCCGGAACGGGCGGAGGTGACGCTCTGGGCGTAGCAAAATGCGCCCGTTACCGACATTGCCACCAGCGCGGACGATACTCGGACCAGCTTAAGCATGCAAAATCCTCTTGTACGCAATGATCCCCCCTTGACGTACCAAAGTCAAATCATAAGAAGACGACGCCGGTGCTGATAAACCCAAACAGTTCAGAAACTTTCGGCCGGATCTAAAGCCGCACAATTCTCCCGGACTGGAAGCCCTTCAGCGCGTTGCGGGTGTCGACGATCAGGCTGGCCTCTTCCACCAGGGCTTTGTAATCGAACGCCGAATGGTCGGTCACGATCACCACGCAGTCGGCGGTCCTCAACGCCGCGGGGTTTTCCGCCAGCATCGTCCCGTCTTCGAGCCGGATCTCCGGCACATGAGGATCGGAAAACGAGATCGTCGCGCCGCGCTTCTGCAGCAGATGGATGATATCGAGCGCCGGCGATTCGCGCACGTCGTCGATATCGCGTTTGTAGGCCACGCCGTAGATGTGAATCTTCGAGCCCTTGACCGGCTTGCCGACATCGTTCAGCGCGTTTTGCACCTTCGTCGACCACAAAATGCGGCATCTGGCCGTTGATGTAGCCGGCGAGTTCGATGAAGCGGGCTTCGATGCCGGACTGCTTGGTTTTCCAGGAGAGATAGAAGGGATCGATCGGGATGCAGTGCCCGCCCAGACCCGGGCCGGGATAAAACGGCATGAAGCCGAAGGGCTTGGTGGCCGCGGCCTCGATCACTTCCCAGACGTTGATGCCCATGCCGTCGCACATGATGGCCATTTCGTTCACCAGGCCGATGTTGATCATGCGGAACGTGTTTTCGAGCAGCTTCACCATCTCGGCGACCTGGGTGGAACTGACCGGCACCACCGTTTCGAGCGCCTGCGAGTAGAAGAGGCTGCCCGAGGCTGGTGCATGCCGGGGTGGTGCCGCCGACCACCTTGGGGATGTTCTTGGTCTGGAACTTCGCGTTGCCGGGATCGACGCGCTCGGGCGAGAAACAAAGGAAGAAATCCTCGCCGACTTTCAGCCCGGATTTTTCCAGCATCGGCAGCACCAGCTCATCGGTGGTGCCCGGGTAGGTGGTCGATTCCAGAATCACCAGCATGCCGGGATGGAAATACTTCGCGATTTCCTCGCAGGCGGCCACGATGTAGCTCATGTCCGGATCTTTGGTCTTGCGCAGCGGCGTGGGCACGCAGATGTTGATGGTGTCGAGATCGCGGATGGCGGAAAAATCGGTGGTGGCGCGAAGTTTGCCGTTCGCCACGAGAGGCTCGATGGCCGACGAAGGAACGTCGCCGATATAGGAATCGCCCGCGTTGATTCGCTCGGCTTTGCCTTCGCTCAGATCGATGCCCGTAACGTGGAAGCCGGCCTCGGCGTATTCGACGGCCAGCGGCAGCCCGACATAGCCCAGTCCGACGACGCCAACACGGGCGGCCTTCGGATGCGAATTTTCTCGGCAAGCATTCGGCCTTCGGAAGTGGAGTCTCAACGCTGATCATTGCCGGCTATTTTCCCATAGTCGGAAATCATAATGAAACCCGTCCGCAATATACTCGGCGGGTCCGGTGAGCCAGGCTTCCGGTTCGAAGCGCAGTTTGAGCGGGCCGGCGGGCGTGAGAACAGTCACCGGGCTCTCTGCAAACCCTCTGGCCAATGCCGCCGCGGCGGCTCCCGTGGAACCGGTGCCCGAGCTGTTGGTCTCGCCCGCGCCGCGCTCCCAGAAGCGCACTTCGATGGTGTGGCGGTCGACCCTGCGAACAAACGAGACGTTGGTGCGGTTCGGGAAAGCGCGGGTCTCTCTCCACCGCCGCGCCCACCGCGCGCCAGTCGAAATCGAAGTCGTTCACCGGGAAAACGCATTGCGGATTGCCCGCGTCGACAATCACCGCATCGAGGTCCTGAACCTTTGCGGCGAGGTCGACGACGCGGATGTCTCCCATATTCATCTCGAACTGGAACTCGAGCTCGTTCCGCGCGATCATGAGCCGGAGGTGCTTGATGCCGGCGCCGGTCCAGATGATGAAAATCGTTTCTGTCGGGCTGGGCCATCGCAAGCAGCAGCGGCGGCGCATCGCGTGCCGTTGCCGGAGATTTCGGGTTCGCTGCCGTCGGAGTTGAAGAGGCGGATGGATGCGTCAAACCCGTCTCCCGCCGGTGCGGTCGAGCAGCATCCAGCCATCGGCGCCCACGCCGGTATAGCGGTCGCAGATGGCGATGGCGACTTCCTGAAGATCGGCGACGGGCACGTCCTCCGGCCATCGTGATCAGGAAATCGTTTTTCGCGCCGTGCAGTTTAACGAAGGGGATTTTCATGATGCGCGTTTGTATATTTCGATCACCGGTCCACCTTTTACGGTAACGCGCTGCTGGAGTTCGTAACGCGGGCCGTGCAGCCGGGCGCGATCGAGCATGGTCTGGACTGTCGTCGCCGCTTTCGACCACAGCCCAGTCGGTGTGGAGAAACAGGTCGGGCCGCGCCATGGCCGCGTTCCACTCCAGATCGTTATCGCCGGTCAGAGTGTCGCGAAGCGGGATGCCGAGAGTGCGGTAGATCGGCGTGAGTTCGCCGAAGCTGGTGAGGAACGTCTGGTTCGGACCGGCGGACGTCGCCAGGTATGCCGCCGTCTGCGCGATCCATGCGCGCCGCGCGCGCGAGTTGACGTCCGATTCCTGCCAAGTGATCGGAGGCGCCGAAGGATGGATGAGGAACGGCGACAGCGCGACAAGCCACGATTGCGACAGCCAGCGGCTTTCCGCGGGAATTGCCGGGCGAGCGCCGCCGCGCCCGATCGCGCACAGCGGAAGAAAGGCCAGCCCGTAGCGCGTGTTGTACCAGGTGTGCGGCCACAACGCCGGAACGAAGATCGGAACGCCCGACGAATGAATCGCCCAGACATAAAAAACAGCGGGAAGCGACAAGAAACAGCAGGGCCAGACGACCCGCCGCGCGAGAGCGACCAGCATGCCGGCGGCTCCGAGGATCAGCGCCGGCCATCCCGCGACAGCTTGCCCCGCCATCAAAAAATATTGCGCCGCCATGCGCCAGTCGCCCCTGCCCGGATAGGTCGTCTTTCCCTGAATGCGCCGCGGCGGAATAGGGTCCGCGATAGAAGTAGAGCGGATCGCCGTAATACCAGCGATTGTGCGCCAGCCAAAGCGCTGGCCCGAGCGCCGGCGATGACGCAGAAAACGATCGCGCGGCGCGCGAACGCGCTTTTCCGCGCGCGTTGATACAGAGATAAACGGCCACGAAAGGCAACAGAAACCAGGCTTCGTAGCGGGTCAGCGTTCCCGCGAAGGCCGCGAGGGACGCTCCGAGCAGTGCGCCCCAGCCACGCGTTTCGCGAAACCGGACGGTGAAGTAAAGCAGCCCGAAGAGCGAGGCGAAGAACATCGGCTCGGTCATCGGAATCGATCCCGAGATAGAGCGTGTTCGGATTCAGCAGAAACACGACTCACGGCCACGGCCGCGGCGGTGGTGCTCGCGAAAATCCGGCGCACCGCGGCGAAGAGAAATGTCAGCCGCGAGCGCCATGGCAGGCCGGACGTGATGGCGCCGGCGAGGCCCGTTCGCCACAGCCAGTCGTTCCGGACCAGCGGAATCATCAGACAGATGCGGCAGCGGCAGCCATGTGGTCCCGACCTGCGACCAGCCCGGCGTGCGCGAATCCACAATGCGGCGCGCGATATCGAGGTGCGCCTCGGCATCGCCGAAGTAAAGCGTGGCGCCGGTGCGCTGAAACCAGGCGATGGCGCCGGCCAGCACAGCCGCCGCCGCGAGAAAACAGAGGGCTGTCGAAGCGAATTCGTTCCTGGAGTTGTGCTTCCGAAGTAACTTAACCATTCAGCGCGGGGACTCGCGACTTCCGTCGCGATCTTACTTCAGAACGCAGGCGAAAACGCCTGCGCCACCACGGCAAACCAATAACTTACAGAACATGGTGGGGCAGGCATTCAGCCTGCCGATGCCTTTTTCATCATCCTGCTAGAAGGACGTGAAATCCTTGAACTCTTCGAAGCGGGCATCGATCTCCTGGCGAGTCAGCGTGCGGAACCGATCGACGCCGAAGCGCTCGCAGCAGAAACTGCCCATCACCGAGCCGTAGATCACGGCGCGGCGCAGCTCGTTCGCATCGACGTTCCCGCTGCTTCAGGTCGATTCCCGCTCCGGCGAGATAACCCATGAAACCGCCCGCGAAACAATCGCCCGCGCCGGTCGGATCGAAAACGTCGTCGAGCAGATAGCCCGGCACCATGAAGTGCTTGTCCGCATGCCAGAGGATCGCCCCGTGCTCACCGCGTTTGATCACCAGAATGCGGGGACCCATGCCGATGATTTTCGCCGCTGCCTTGCGCAGATTGTTCTCGCCCGAAAGCATGCGCGCTTCGGAATCGTTGATGAGCAGAAAATCCCATTCGGCGATGGTCTTGAGCAGCTCCTCACGAAAATCGGCGATCCAGTAATTCATGGTGTCGCCGCCCACCAGCTTCAGCGATCCGTTCATCTGCGCTTTGACTGCGCGCTGCAGGCCGGGCTGGATGTTGCCGAGCAGAAGATACGGCGCGCTCTTGTAGGACTCCGGCAGCTTCGGATCGAAAGTGGCGAACACGTTCAGATCCGTGGTGAGCGTTTCGCGATCGTTCATATCCTGCGAATAAACGCCCGCCCAGAAGAACGTTTTGCCCGGTACGCGCTCGAGTCCCGCGAGATCGATGCCGCGCGAGGCGAGCAGGTCGATATCCTCCTGATCGAAATCGTCGCCCACCACCGCGACGATCTTCGGCTGCGTGAAATAACTGGCGGAAAGCGCGATATAAGTGCATGCGCCGCCGAGCATGCGGTCTACTTTTCCGTGAGGAGTTTCCACTCCGTCGTATGCGACTGAACCAACTATGACCATTGACATTCGTTTGATTGTATCCGACGGCCCGCAATAACCGGCCTCGTTCGGAGCAACGGTTTTTGGGCACGTTCCAGTTCGATTACAGTTTCGTGAAATCCCTGCGACAGCTATGGCCGGATGCCGGCGCCGTAATAGAATTTCAGGAATGGAACAGATGGAAATTACGCGGGATACCGGCGCCTCGGGCACCACTTCGATACTCCGGTTGAAGGGGCCCGCTCACCCTTTCCACGCTGTTCCTGCTGCAGGACACCCTGCGTGCGATGGGGAATGTCGACACCGTGATTGACGTGAGCAGTGTGCCTTACATCGATTCCGCCGGGCTGGGCACGATCCTGAGCCACTGGGCGCACACCCAGCGCACCGGGCACAAGTTCGCTTTGACGGGCGTGAGCCCGCGCATTGATGTTTTGCTCGAAATGACGAAGGTGAACACTGTGCTCCCGATGTTCAAGACGGCGGAGGAAGCCGATCAGGCCTTGAGCGGAAAAGCCGCCAAAGTCTGAGCGTTCGCGCTTCTAAGCGACAGCGCGTGTCCGGGTATCCGGCATCCGCGCGGCGGCCCAATCGCGAATCCAGCGGTTCGAACTCGTCTCCACAAACTCAAATGCCATGATCGACGCCGCGATGACCAGGCCTATATAAAGCACTCCGGCCCAGGTTGGCGGAGTCGTGCCAAAACGCCAGGTTGTGTAGCGCGAGAACCACCAGAGCAGCGGGATGTGCAGGATGTACATCGAATAACTCGCCTTGCCCAGATAGCCGGCTGTTTCGCTCGAAAGCGCCCGCCCCAGATAACCGCCTCCGAATGCCAGTCCGACCAGCAGAGCCACGTTGAGCGGACGGAGCACCGTGTTGAGAGTCATCACGGTGCCATCCAGAACGTGGGGATAAATGATGAAAGCCGCACCGGCCATCAAGGCCGGCAGGTACATCGATACGCCGAGCCACTTCGGTGCAAATCCCGATCGGACGATGGCGTTGTAGATTCCGGCGGCAGCGATACCGGCCAGAAAATCCGAAAGATGGTGAACCGGTTTCCACTCCGCGGGAACACCCGCATGCGCCAGCAGGATGGGTACAACGAGCGACCCTGCCAAAGCCGTGAGCGTTCGCGCCAGACCGCCGCGCCTCAGCCACAGAAACAGCAGCGGAAAGCACAGGTAAAAGAAGAACTCGCAGGAGAGCGACCAGGCCGGCGTGTTCCAACCGACCGCAAGCGATCCCGTCCAGCCTTGCAGCAGCAAGGCATAATCTCCCAGGACCGCGGCCTTCTGCCCGATGCTTCTGCCCGGCTTCAGGGCAAATTGAAGAGCGAACCATGAGATCAGAACCAGGCTGAGCAGGTAAGCGGGATAGATCCGGGCAAAGCGGGCGATGGCGAACCGCAGCAGGGTCCGCTGGTTCCACCGGGTCGATGCGTAGCTCTGCGCCAGCACAAAGCCGGAGAGCAGGAAGAACGTCTGCACCGCCAGATAGCCGCCGCGAAGGAGGCTCTGCGCCGCGACCGGCAGTGTGAGCGCCCACTGTTCGAGCAGCATGCGATTCCCGGTGAGGTGATGCATGATCACCCACAGGGCGAGCGCGAAGCGCAGCCCGGTCAGGGCCGGGAGATATTGCCGGTCCGGCGCGGAAGCGCGCGTCTGTTCGACGGGTACACGCGTCCTCAGTTCCGCGGTGCCCGTCAACGCGAATTCAGCCGGTTGAAGTGTAGAAGTTATGTAATCTATCTTACAATCGGCAGCTTCGCCCGGGCTGATCCCAAAAATGTCGCGCCAAAGTGAAAAGTTCCTAAATGGCCAAAGTAGAAAGTTCCTCTTGACAGCCGTAAGGCTGAAGGATGGAACGAATCGCGATGAGCCAGGCGGAACGAGATGAGTTGAATTGGTTGAAGCAGGCAAAAGAGGGAAGGATCACGCAGCGCGAGGCGGCGGAGAGGATCGGCGTAAGCGACCGTTGGGTTCGGAAGTTGCTGAAGCGGATGGAGCAGAGGGGAGACGCCGTGGTGGTGCATGGGTTGCGGGGGCGACCCTCCAATCGTAAGTTTTCTGAAGAAACGCGGAGACAGGCTCTGCGCATTCTGAAAGAGCCGGAATGGCACGATTTCGGGCCAACCTTCGCCAGCGAGCAACTGGCAAAGCGTCACAAGATCAAGGTAAGCGACGAGACCCTGCGTGGGTGAATGATCGACGCGGGGATATGGAAGAGCAAGTCGCAGGCACGGCTGGAGGTGCATGGATGGCGGCCGCGCCGCAGCGGATTCGGCGAGTTGGTGCAGTGGGACACTTCCGATCATGACTGGATGGAAGGAAGAGGGCCGGTGCGCTATCTGGTGCGGATGATTGACGACGCCACCAGTTGGAGCTGGGGACGGTTCGTGGAGAGCGACGCGACCCCGCAGAACATGGGCGTGCTCTGGGAATATCTGGAGAAGAATGGACGGATGTTGGATGTGTACACAGATCGCCATTCGATGTTCACTGTGGCGCCGCGAGCCGGAGAAACCGAGCAACAGCGGCGCGAAGCGGATCGGCTGACGCAGCTGGGCCGCGCTTTACGGGAACTGGGAATCGGTTCCATTCTGGCGTATTCGCCGCAAGCGAAGGGGCGGATTGAGCGCAGTTTTTTAACGGCTCAGGATCGTCTGGTCAAGCATCTGCGGCTGGCGAAGATCTCGACTCTTTCAGACGCCAACAAGTTTCTGGAGACGGAGTACTGGCCTGAGTGGAACGAACATTTCGCGCGTCCGGTGACGGAGTTTCCCAATCATCATCGGGCACTGACCGAGCAACTGGATCTGGCTGCGATTCTTTGTCACGTCGAGGAACGTGTGATCGGCAACGACTACACGCTGTCTTTCGCCGGACGCCGTTATCAGATCCCGCGCTCTCAGGTGCGGGCGGGAATGCGGCACCAACGAATACGCGTTGAACTCAGGCTCGATGGTGAGTTGAAAGCGCGCTATCAGGGCGCCTACGTGAGCATAGCTGAGTGCGGCGCACGGCCCGTTCCGCCATCGCCGAAACCAAGCCGACCCGTTCGCAAAGATCATAACGCCGGCGGCCGCAGCCAGTGGATGCAGGGTTTCTTTGATCGCCCCAGTCCGCCCCTGTGGAAGACGATCGAAAGTTGAACGGAAAACCCATTTGGAAGGCGCGCTTTTCTTATGCCCAAAGCCTCCTCTCCGGAGTTTCACCAAAGCAATGGATCCCGGCCGAACGGACCCCTCCTGGCGCTCCGGAAATTATTGCGTCACAGGAGGAGTCCCGCCGATTGCTTCGGAGCCAACCCCGTCGCCTCGGCTTTGGGCAACTCCGCCGGGCGCGACCCCAGCGAAGCTGTGCGAACATACCACGAGGATCGAAAAACAAATCCTAAAACCGGAACTTTCTACTTGGCCGGCAATAGGAACTTTCTACTTGGCTCCGACAGGGCTGATCCCAAAATGATCGGTACATGGAGATGCGGCTACCAGCCGCGTTCTGTAGCTCCCGACGCGCCGAATGCGCCCACGCGCTCGCATCGCGGCACAGTCCCGCTTTGCCTGGATGGTTCTCGGTGTAACTCATAATGCGCCGCTCTTCGGCCGAATATTCGCCTCCTTAGCGCTGGTTAATTTGATACCCGAGACAATTTTGGAAAGATCACCCACGGGGCAGATCAGTGCATGAACGTGATTGGGCATCACTACCCAACTTCCGAGTTCGTAAAAGCCTTTCTGTTGCCCTGCATATAGGGCGCCGATCACTGAGGACCGGTGGCGCGGGCATCAAGAACCTTGTCGAAGGCGAAGAATCCGGCCCCTTCTGTAGTCCACGACTCCGCTATCCGTTGCACGGGAAGTGAGCCGGCGAGACGCCAGGTGAGGAAGCAGGTGGAATTCTCAGGAAAATCGAGGAACGCGGCTGGTAGCCGCATCTCCACCAGCCTTGCGTACGGATACGCTCGGGCGGCCCGGGTTTTCGGCCCATTCGCAAATGCTCCGACTTTTATGTCGCGCCCCCGCGGGTCACCGGTGCAAAACGACAGCCGGTAAAGTACGCTATTCTCGTGATGATCAGAGTAGGGAACATGTTGGACAGCCGGCTGCAGACTATCGATCGAGCATCGGGTTCCCGGGTATGAGACGTTTCGTTTGTCCGAGTGCCCTCGTGGCCTTGGTCGCTTCTATCTTCGTCCTCCAAAACCGCGCTGCCGCTCAACCTCCTGCCGACCCAAACCGGGCAATGTTGAACACCTACTGCGTGGGTTGTCACAACGCACGCCTGAAGACGGGCGGCCTGGTGCTGGAAGGCTTGAGCACGCAGCAGGTCGCAGCTGATGCCGCCACTTGGGAAAAAGTGCTGAAGAAATTGCGTGGGCGCCTGATGCCGCCGCCGGGTCTTCCTCAGCCGTCCCAGAAGGACATCGATTCCTTCACGGCCTCCATGGAGAATGCGCTGGATACGCAGGCCGCGCAAGCCAGGGGTCCCAAAGCCGGGTATGTGCCGATTCAACGCCTGAATCGCACCGAATACGCAGCCTCCGTGAAGGCGCTCATCGGCGTGGACGTGGATGAGAAGGAGATCCTGCCGCAGGACATCCAGGTCGAAGGGTTCGACAATATCGCCGAAGCGCTGAGAACCTCGCCGGCGTTCCTGGATCAATACCTGACGGCCGCGCGCCACCTGGCGAAAGCGGGTGTCGGGAACATGGCCCCGCCCATCTCCAGCGTCACGTTTCAGACGGAAGGCAACCAGGACCCGGCCCTGCCGTTCCCCGCGGGAATGCGCGGCGGTGTCAAATTCACGCACAGTGTCCCAGCCGACGGCGAATATCGCTTCAGTTTCTTCGACCTTGACATCGGCTTGTACAACCGCCAGATGCAGAACAGAACCACATTGGTCCTGTTGATCGACGGAAAGCCCGTGTTCAAAGGCGATCTGGGTGGCGAGCATGACCTGTGGCTGGCCAACGTAAAGGGAACCGACGGCTGGCAGCAGATTCTCGACCGCTTCCAGCACATTCCCGTGAAATTGCTGGCGGGCGAGCACGAAATCATGGCCGGGTTTCATTCAGCGGTCGCACGTTGAATCCGACGATAACGTCGGGGGCGGGTGGGCGGGTGTCGTTGTGGCGCGCGTCCCCATCGCCGGTTTCCGCCGCGGCATCGACATCCTCGAAATCAAAGGCCCCTACAACCCAACCGGCATTACGAACAGCCAGACGCGGCCGATGATCTTCGTCTGCGATCCAAAGGCGATCGGTGAGCTTCCGTGCGCCCGGCAGATCGCGCAGAATCTGGCCCGTCGCGCCTATAGCCGTCCGGTGACCGAGGCCGACATGGCGTACCTGATGCGCTTCTACAATGAAGGACGTTTGGACAACCAGCCCTTCGACAGCGGCGTCGAGGAGATCGTGGCCGGCGTTCTGTCGAGCCCCGATTTCCTGTATCGTTCCATTCGCGGCTGCGAAGACCGCCGTCAAAACCAGCGAGTTTGCGCTTACGGACCTGGAACTGGCCAGGCGCCTCTCCTTCTTCCTCTGGAATACGCCTCCCGATGCCGAGCTGCTGAAGCTCGCCGAATCGAACGGCCTGACGAAGCCCGGCGTCATCGAACGCGCAAGTGAAGCGCATGCTCGCGGATCCGAAAGCCTCAAGCCTCGTGTCCGGATTCGCCATGAAGTGGCTCAATCTCAACAGCCTCGACTCGGTACAGCCGGATGCCAAAATCTTCCAGGGCTTCAACGCCACACTCCGTGGCGATTTCCTGAAGGAATCGGAGCTGTTTTTGAGCAGCATTCTGCTGGAAGACAAGAGCGTGCTGGATCTGCTGACCTCGGATCAGACGTTCATGAACAACCGGCTCGCCCGTCACTACGGCATCCAGAACGGGCCGAGCACATCGGCCTTCAAACAGGTCACGTTGACCGATCCGAACCGTTTTGGCTTGCTCGGCAAGGCCGCGGTGCTGATGCGCACTTCTTATGGCGACCGCACCTCGCCGGTGCTCCGCGGGGCGTGGGTGCTGGACAAGCTGATCGGCACACCGCCTACGCCGCCTCCGCCGACGGTTGTGGCGAACCTGGATGAGAAGCCGGGTGAAGCTCCGAAAACGGTGCGCGCGCGCCTTGAGAGCACCGCGACAACCCGACATGCAAGATGTGCCACGGTGTGATCGACCCCACGGGGCTGGCGCTCGAGAATTTCGATGCGATCGGGCGCTTCCGGAAGACCGATGCGCAGGCAAACAATACGGCGATCGACGCGAGCACGGTGATGCCAAATGGAACGAAGATCAACGGCCCGGTGGAACTCCGCGAGGAGCTGGCGAGCCACCCGGAAGCCTTCGTCGAGACCCTTACCGAGAGGCTGTTGATGTATGCGGTCAACCGGCGGCTCGAGTACTTTGACATGCCGCAGGTTCGTAAGATCGCGCGCGACGCGAAGAAGGACAACTACACGTTCGCGTCGCTGGTGTTGGGAATTGTGAATACCGATGCGTTCCGCAAGCAGGGCCTGCCGTGAGGAATGCGCCGAAACTTCCGCGTCCATTAACGCCGCATACATCCGATAAAATTAACCAGGCGCATCTAACATTAAAGCCGCGGCAGCGCGAAGTGCGTCAAACTAAGTCAGGAGACGAACATGTTTAACACGAAGAAGCACATCTCGCGCAGAACGATACTGAAGGGCGCCGGTGTCAACCTGGCCTTGCCGTTCCTGAGCGCCATGGTCCCGGCCTCGACGGCGCTGGCGCAAACCGCCGCGAATCCGAAGCTTCGCGCGGGCTTCTTCTACATTCCTCACGGCGCCATCATGTACAACACCAAGTTCGGCCCGGCGCAGGATCGCTGGACGCCGAAGGGCTCCGGCGCCGGCTTTACGCTCAACGAGATCAACTCGCCGCTTGAGCCGTTCAAGAAGTACACCACCTCCTTCGGCAACCTGGAGAACGCGGCGGCCGCGGGGTCCGTGCATGTTCGCAACCCGGCGACATGGCTGAGCGCGACGATGCCGGTCGGGCAACAACATGGCCACGACGCTGGACCAGGAGATGGCGAAGTTCATCAGCAAGGACACCCGGTTCCCGACGCTGGAGCTTGCCTCCGAAACCACGGTTCAGGTGGCTGCCGGTAACGGCGGCCCGTTTACGACGCTTTCGTTCCGCGACGAACACACGCCGCTGCCGATGGAGTACAACCCCCGCAAGGTTTTTCTGCAGCTCTTCGGCGAGGGGGAAACGCCTCGCGAACGCGTGGCGATGGCGCGCCAGACCAACAGCATGCTGGACGTGATCCGGGATCGCACAAAGAAACTGGAAGGCGATCTGGGCAGCGAAGACCGCGCGGTTCTGGATGCCTATCTGACCGATGTGCGCGAAGTCGAGCGCCGTGCCAAAATGGCCGTCCAACTCCAACCTTTCGGCGATCAAAATTCCCAACGCGCCGATCGGCGAGCTGGAGAATTTCGCCGAGCAGGTGAAGCTCATGTACGATCTTCTCGCTCTCGCGTATCAGGCCGATCTCACGCGCGTCGCGACCTACATCACCGTGGCCGAAGGCACCAACCGGACGTATCCGTTTCTCGATGTTGCCGACGGCTTCCACCCGGTTTCGCATCACGGCGATCTTCCGGAGCGCATCGAGAAGCTGATCAAGATCCAGAAGTGGCACATGCAGATGTTCGCCGACTTCGTCAAGAAGATGGGGGACACTCCGGACGGACAGGGTTCGTTGCTGGACCACGCGATCTTCATGTATGGCTCGAACATGAGCAACTCGAACCAGCACAGCAACTATCCGATTCCGAACCTGATCGTCGGCGGCGGCAACGGCAAGTTGAAGCTGGGCGGCCAGCACCTGGTGCTGCCGGAGCACACGCCTATCGCCAACGTGCACCTGACGTTGATGCAGAAGGTCGGGCTGGAACGCGATCACTTCGGCGACAGCACGGGTGTGATTACAGAGATCTAGAAGAGGGTTGTCGCGGGAGATGGGGTTGTGAAGAGACGGGATGTACTGAAGGGTGCGGCTGCGGGAGCGCTCGCGATGTGTGCGCCGCGCCTCGTGCACGTGCTCAACAGGCCGCGCAGCCACGGAATTACCAGGCTCACCGCCAAGTCTGGCGGTGATCGATGCGGGTGGAGCGAACGTGACCGCCTTCGTTACCGGCGAAGGTCTGGTCGTCGTCGACAGCGGGGCGCCGAACACCGGCGATGCGGTGATGGCTGCGCTGAAGAGCCTGGCTCCCAGCGCGAAGGTCACCACGCTGTTCAATACTCACTATCATCTGGATCAGACTGCGAATAATGCGGCCTTTGCGGCGCAGGGAGCGAAGATCATCTCCCAGAAGCGCACCAGGGAGTGGCTGTCTCGGGATTACTGGAATCCCGCCGTGGAGCAATACGTGAAGGCCCGGCCCAAAGCTGCCTGGCCCACCGAAACATTCGTCGAAAAGGGAACGCTCAGGACCGGCGGCGAAGACGCATCGATTACGGTTACCTGCTCATGGCGCATACCTCCGGCGATGCTTACATCCATTTCAAGAGCGCGAACGTGATCGCGGTAGGAGACGTCGCATCACCGGTGAGGGACCCCGAGCTCGACTGGTTCACGGGCGGTTGGGTGGGCGGCCGTGTGGATTCCATGGATCTGGTGCTCTCGATCGGCAATGACCAGACCCGGTTCATCCCCGCGTATGGTCCCGCGATGACCCGGGCGGAGTTCAAGGCGGAGCGCGACATGATGGACGAGGTCCGGCAGCGGATCTACGACCGGGTCCGCGCGGGCGAAGGCCCGAAGGACATGCTGGAGGGAGGCGCTCTTGACGGTCTTCCGCGCAAGTGGAAAGATCCGATGAAGTTCTTGTACGCGGCAGCGAAGGGTGGCTGGGGTTACCACGATAAGCTGGGGCCCAATGTTGTTTAACGTGCAGCACGGCATCCGGCACGCGAGTCTGTCGATGCGCGCCTTAACTCTAGGAGGCATGCGTGAAACGTCCGGCTGTTGTATTGGTGAGCGCTGTGGCAGCGGCAATTCTGGTGCAGCATTCTGCGTAGCCACTCGGGCGCAGGCCCCCAAGGACCTGGCGACGGCCGTTCAGGCGGGTGCGAGCAAGCAGGCTCTGGAAATGATTCGGAGCGGCGCGGACGTCAACCAGGCTCAGGGAGACGGATCGACTCCGCTGTTATGGGCTGTCAATCGCCAGGATTACGAAGTCGCTCAGGCGCTCCTCGCGAAGAAAGCGAATCCGAATGCGGTCAATGAATTCGGCGCGATGCCGCTCACGGAAGCCGCCCGGCTGAATGACGACATGCTGGTGAAGATGCTGCTCGACGCCGGCGCGAAGGTGGATTCCGCGAACCCGGACGATGAGACCGCCCTGATGCTCGCGATCAAGAACGGCAATCTCCCGATGACGGAGACGCTGGTGAAGGCGGGCGCGAACGTCAACCGGATTGAGAAGTTCCACAATCAGACGCCCCTGATCTATGCCGCGGCCGGTGGCCATGCGGACATCGTGAAACTGCTGCTTTCCAAAGACGCTGACGTCAGGCCGCGTGCGCTGTACACGGATTGGCCCAGTCAGGTGACCAGCGAGCCGCGCACGCAGTATCGCCCTGTGGGCGGGTTGAATGCGTTGATGTATGCCATCCGCGGCGGTTGCTACTCCTGCGTTGACGCAACTGGTGGCGGCCGGAGCCGATGTCAATTTCCCGACGCCGGAGGGCATCACTCCTCTGATGCTCGCTCTGGATAATGAGCACAACGAAATCGCGAAGTTTCTGATGGACAAGGGCGCGTATCTCGACGTGTGGGACTGGTGGGGACGTACGCCGCTGTGGATTGCGGTGGATCGCAAGGTTCCTCCGGGCGGACCTGTCGGCGGAGGATTCGGAGCGGATTTGGAGGTGGCGCGAGGGGTGGTGGCGGTGGACTCGGAGCCGCTGGATTTGGACGCGGACGCGGCGACGGCCGCGGCAATCGGCGCGCTCAGACAGAGCGCGATCCGAATGCGCCCCCGCCGGTTTCGAGCATGGAGATTATCAATCGGTTGCTGGCTGCGGGTGTCGATGTGAATCCGGAGATGAATTTCCATCGTCCCAATGCGCCGAACCGTGGACGATTTGCGGATAACCAGGTGAGCACCCGTACGACTCCCCTGTTTCGCGCCGTTCAACTGAACGATATGGAAGTGGTTGAGGCTCTGCTGAACAAGGGCGCGGATCCAAACATCAATTCCATGGGTTACACCCCCTTTGGGCTGGTTGCCGGGAACGGCCCGAACGGGCGCGGCGCCGGCCAAACCGTGAATTTCGCGATGATGGATCTGCTGGCGAAGCATGGCGCCGACGTGAATGCCAGGATCAGCGGCACCTTGAGCTTTTCATTCCACATTGGTTACGGCAATCAGAATGACGGGGTCAACAGCAAGGAGGGCACGTCGGCTCTCCATGAGGCCGCCCGGAGCGGGCAACTGGACCTGGTGAAGCATTTGATCGATCTCGGCGCCGATCCCAACCTCCGGGATGGGGACGGGCTGAAGCCCGTGGATGTCATCGGCAAGGTCCGCGCGGCAGCAGCGGCAGCTCCGGCGAACGGAAGAGGCGGAGGCAGAGGCAGAGGCCCCAGCGGTCCCAATGAGGCTGCTTTGGGCGAAATTCGCGCGCTCCTGGAATCGGCGTCTGCGAACGCCGCAGCTGCCAAACGTTAGATTCGCGGTTCGAACCGCCAAACCAGTTCCCTCGACCCAGCCATAATCCGGGAGTTTTGCCATTGGCCGCGGTCCATAAAGCAATCGACAGTCGCTTACGTCCGCGCACCGCGCGATCCGGTGCGACCGTCCGCCGACTGCTTTCGAGGGAGCAGTTGATTTACCTGCAACTGGAGGCGGATGGCTTGCGATTGTTGCCGGTGGGGACTCGCCGAGAGATCGCGGAATCGATTCAGCGGTCACCTAAAACCGAAAAATTGGCGGTTGCGAACGCGACAGCGCTTCTGATTGAGATCGGGAAGGCGAGGCGGGCAGTGGAGAGTCGCTTGAAGCAATTGGAGCGTATGGAGGAAATCGTCGTCAGCGATCCGGAGATCATGCGTGGAACTCCTGTCTTCAAGGGCAAGCGGATTCCCGTGGACCTGGTGGCCGACATGCTCGCGCAAGGTGCAATAGCGGAGGAGATTCTCGAAGGCTATCCAACGCTGAGCAAAGAAAAGATAGCCACCGCACCGCTATACATGCGTGCGTTCCCTCGACGGGGACGCCCCAGTCACCGACCCTGGCAAAGCACTGGTTGACGTTGCTCGTGACTCTGGTTTCGAAGGGACCCACGTGAATCACCTCGGTCTGAGCGGCAAGCCGGACTGGAATCTGGCCGGACGAATCGACGAGGATGAATTCACGTTCGTTACGAACAACCGCGTCGACTTCATTCGACTCTTCGACGGCATGCAACTTCATGCCGGGCTGGCAGGGAAAGAGCTTCGGGAGACGGTCCAGCGTGACGGCCGAGTCGGCGCTCCGGGCTCTCGATCAAAGTGCAGCGGGGATTGCCCGGTGGACCCGAAGTGAATGAAACGAATGACACTGCCCACACATCCGTCGTTTTTGCTGGTAATTTCAACTTTGTTACTTTACATTGGTAACCAAAGATAACAAGTCCATCGTGAACACACCCTCCCAACAACCCCGCAACCGTGGCGTTGCCCGGGTATTGCTGGCCGATACCGGATTGGCCTCGCGACTTACTTTGAAATCCATTCTTTCGACCGCCGGTTATTCCGTGAGTGGAGTAGCCACGGCCGCCGAAGCGCTGGGAAAACTCGATACCGGCGAGTACCAGCTCGTTCTGGCCGATCTGCGGGCCGAATCGGAAGAGGCCGGTCCTCAGGTTCTGGCTTATGCGCGGCAGAAGGAGTTTCGGCCCGCCACCGCGCTGCTCGCTTCAGACCTTTGCGAAACCGGGCGCGAGCCCTGCGGAGACGAAGCGCCGAGGCGGGTTTCCATCAGCCAGGAGAACATTTCGAGCTTCCTGAGCGGGGTCGCCGAACTGATCAGCCGACGGGCGGATCGCCGCATGCGGCAACACCTGCTTCGAGCCAACTGAGCGGGATTATTTCGCCATGCTGACCGGGATGAGTTCCTGGGAGGCGTATTCTTCAAAGACTTCCTCCAGCAATCCACCGGGATCGAGCGGATAATATCTGGTGCTGCCGGCAACGCGCGACTGAGCGCCCGTGTCCGGGTCAACGGTCATGAGGGTTACGGTCCGCCGCACCTCGCCCGAACCGTGCATCGCCCGCTCCCGGCGCCATACATCCTGGAGGTATCTGGCGCCGCCATTCGGATTGGCCTGGCCGCGCAGGCGAACCACGAGGTTCCGATCGAGGGCGGCAAAGGTGGCCTCCGGGGCGGACCCGGTCTCTGCAACCCCCGCCGGCAAGGAGGCGATCGCGTCATCCGCCGCGTTTCGTGCCCGGTCGATTTCGCGCTCGGCCTGATCCAGCACCAGGTCCGCAGCCTGGTCCTGCCTGCGATTGGCCCAGGCGGCCATCGCCTCCAGGGTTTCGACGCTGCGATCAGCCCGCCGGATGGCCTCGCGGACCTCGCGCTCGAGGCCGAGAACCGACTTCACTCCGCCCAGATGCGCGCGGATGGCAAACAGCGACTCGCGCACTTCCGGCGACAATCCGCCATCCAGCGCAAGTTCGCTGGCGGCGTTGCGCTGAAGGTCATCGCGCGTCAACGCCTGATGGATTGCGTTATGGAATTCCTGCACGGCCCCGCGGACACGCTCGCGCGACTGGATAACATCGGCGATCGCGGATTCCACGTCCTGCCGCGACGGCTCAGCCGAATCATCCAGCGGCTCCAGCGACCAGAGGCAACTCCGGTTGCTCTCCCTATAAACGTCTTCCAGAAAACCCGGGAATTCGCGCGGCTTGTAACGCCTGATCAGAACGTGCCGGCCAGTCGAAGGTTCCACGCCGACCCGCCAGCGCACCCAGATAACGGTGGAATTGCGCTCAATCCACTCTTCCTGGTAAAAAAGGTGCCGGCCCTCGTTGTCTTCGATGCCCGCATCGGTCAACGCCATCCGAACGGAGGGTTCGCGAATCAGCGTATATCGCCGGCGGCGCTCGATCCGCAGCGGGACATAAAACTGCTCGCGCGGGATGGAAGCCGATAGGGAAACGGGCTGAGCCTGGTGCAGTAAGGGCTTAGGCAGGGCCGCGGCGTGAAGGTCCCACGCTTTTTGCGCGCTGAGTTCCGGTATATCGGTCTGCGGCAGATCGACGGGAAGCGCAAGAAAGGCCTTCCTGGCGGCATCCTCGGCGTCGGTGCGCGCCCGCAGCAGCCGGTCGTGCCGGGATTTCGCCAAAGCATCCGCCTGGGGCGCAATCTCGTCGACCGGGACGATGAGGAGGCGATGCAGGACCGGGCTGCTGGCTTCCACGCGTTTTCGGGCTTCCGCGATAAGTGACTGAATCCGGTCGAGATCCTTTATCGCCGCCGGCTGATATGAGTCGCTGCGAGCCGCCAGCATCCGGAAAGCGGTGAACTTGCGAAAAGCAAGCTGGCTGATATCGGCCCGGCCGGCGCTGAGGTCCACGTCGGCGGCCGGAACCTGCCTGCCATCGCTCAGACGATAGCCGGAGTCCTTTTGCGCTATTGCCTCGTCAAGATGCTGATTGAAGGCATTGAGTGTGTGAACCAACTCATTGGCGACATCTCTAAGACCCGCGATGGTGCTTTCGGCAGTCTGGGCACTTAGCCCGGCGGCGAAGGGCAGCGTCAGTGAGATGAAGCGCAGCAGCCTCGGCATGAAATACCGACGGGATCAGTCTGCCATAAAAGGCCCGCCGGCGCACTATGTTTGTTGTTTATTTCGCACACAAAGAGCGAATCGGCGGGTATCGGCCGTCACCTATGTGTTTCTCATAAAAAGTAACTTAATGTACTTATGACAATCCTATCGTTAAGTTGTAAGTCACTTACTGAAACCGAATGGGAGCCGGTCGCCCTGACGAACTGTCGCGCTCAGTTCGCCTACTCCGTCAATGCGCGACCGGACCACATCCCCCGCTTTGATCCGCGCGCCTTTCGGGCAGCCCGTTGAGATGATGTCGCCGGGATGCAAAGTGAAGTAGTTGCTGTGAAACGCGACGAGGTCGAGCGGGCGCGTCTTCATGTTTCGGACAAAGTCCTTGGAACAAATCGATCCGTTGTGCTCGGTTACCACTTCCAGTGCATCAATATCGGGTATCTCGTCGGCGGTCACGATCACCGGTCCGAAGCTGAAGAAGGTGTCGATGCTCTTCGCCCGGGTCAGATAGCGCGGGTTCCTGCGAAGCACGTCGAGCGCGGTCACATCGATGGTTGTGGTGAATCCGTAGATCACATCGCGCGCTTTCTCCGGCGGCACGAAGCGGCAAGCGCGCCCGATGACGATGGCCAGTTCGCCTTCCGCATCCACATCGTCCGAAACTTCGGGCGGAGGCAAAACGATTTCGCCGCCCGGCTGGAACATGCAGGAGGCCGGTTTCATGAAGCTGCCCGGTTCTTCGGGCTGAGTGGCGCTGATATCGTCCGCGTGCGTTTTGTAGTTCAGTCCGATGCACCAGATTTTGGGCGGAACGTCGTAAGGCAGCCGCGGCTCGACGTCGCCGGGCGGGATCGGGCGGACTCCCTTGACAGGAATCGCCCGAATATCCGCCCGGACGATTTCGAGAAGGCTGTTGGGGATGTGGAGATCGTGCTTCGAATTGATTTCGAGCACGGGCGCGAGGCCCTCGGGAGTAACGACGCCGGCGTGGTCCTGTCCAGCGTAGCGGAAAGTCATCAGACGCATGAGCCGTCATGATATCGAACGGACTCCTCGGAAACCGCGCACAACGGACACGCTTCGCTCGGCTGCACATGGCGGTTTCAGCCGCCACTTTGCAGCCGCCCTTTGCGACCTGTGCGCTGAAGCCATGGCACAATAGAAGGCATGAGCGCACCCATCGCCAGCGGGCCGGTAGAACTGTTTTCTCGCGTGGATAACGAAACCGTCGAACAGGCGGCGTTGCAGGCGGGCGTGATCACGACCACGCTCGACAGCGTAATCAACTGGGGACGCAAGAACTCGATCTGGCCCATGGCGTTCGGCCTCGCCTGCTGCGCGATCGAGATGATGTCGATGAGCGCGTCGCGTTTCGATATCTCGCGTTTCGGCGCCGAGGTGTTTCGCGGATCGCCGCGGCAGAGCGATCTGATGATCATCGCGGGCCGGGTATCGAACAAGATGGCGCCGGTGATTCGCCACCTTTATCAGCAGATGCCGGAACCCAAATGGGTGATTTCGATGGGCGCCTGCGCGACCTCCAGCGGCGTGTTCAATAACTATGCGCTGATTCCGGTGAACCAGGTGATCCCGGTGGATGTTTTCGTTCCGGGATGCCCCCCGCGGCCAGAGCAGTTGATCCACGCGATTATGATGCTGCAGGCCAAGATCGCCGGCTCGGCCGGCTCATTCAAACAGGCCCTCAATCTCGCCTGATCTATGAAACCGGCGGCCCTGCTGTTGCTTGGCGCTTTGGCGCTGTGCGCTCAGGACCGGCAGATTGTTGTCGAAGGCTCAGTCGTTAACAGCGTCACCGGCGAAGCGGTTGACGGCGCGACGGTGACCCTGGCGCC
The DNA here is from genome assembly GCA_963764845.1 of Terriglobia bacterium. GTDB lineage: Bacteria > Acidobacteriota > Terriglobia > Bryobacterales > Bryobacteraceae > BOG-234. The sequence continues at coordinate 2,258,561 of CAVXUE010000006.1, forward strand.
GATATCGAAAAATGGTCTCATCGAAAGCTCTTATCAGGCGGTAACCGGGGCGGACGGAACCTTCCGCATCGGTGGGGTGAAGCCGGGCGAATACTTTCCGCTCTCGCAGAAGCCTGGGTTTAGACCTCGGCTCGATGCGGTCTTCGGTCGCGAAATTCGCATCAGCGCCAGAGAGGATGCACCGCTGCTGCGCCTCGAACTGATACCGCCCGCGCGTCTCCGCGGTCGCGTCATCGGCACGGACGGAAAGCCAGCCGCGAAAGTCCAGGTGGCCATCGCCAACCAGTACGCATATACCACCACGACCGATGCGGAGGGCGCCTTTGTCTTCGATAACCTGGATCCCGGATCTTATGGTGTGTTGGCGCGGGCCAATCATGTGCGGACGTACTATCCCGCCACCGTGGACCCGGCATTGGCGGAGCCCATCATTGTTCGTGCTGGAGAGGACCTCAGTGGTTATCAGATCCGGTTGCAGCCGGCTCCGAGAACGTACCGGGTGCGCGGCCTGGTGCTGGATGCGGCGGGCAAGCCCGCACCCAAAACCGTCGTCGAACCTCTTTGGTCTCCCGGCTTCGGCACCATTGGCGGATTCCTGTCGGCTTCACGCGGGGCGATGGGCTTCTCCCTATCGAGCCACCCGCCGGGTGTAGTGCCGGAGAGCGAAGACCCGGCCGTTACCGGCCCCGACGGAGTTTTCGAATTCCCGACGCTGCCCGAGCGGAATTGGATTTTTCGCGTTGAATCCGAGGATCATATTTTTGCCGTGGCGGAAGTTGGCGTACGTCAGGACGTCGACGACCTGAAGATCCGGTTGGAATCGCCCGTCGATCTCACCGGCACGGTCGCGTTGAGCGACGGTTCTCCGCTTCCTGACGACACGGCCCTCCTGGTCAGGCTGAACTCAGTCGACGGCACGCCGGGCGCCGCTGCCCAGAGCGAGAAAGGAGCCCTGACATTCAAGAACGTCACGCCCGGAAGATTTCGTATTAACGCCGGAGCCACGCTGACGGGAAGGTTCTATGTGGCGTCGGTGATGGCCGGAGCAACCGATGTGACCAGCCAGGCGGTGTTTCTGAATGCGGCATCGCCGCCCATCCGCGTGATCTTGAAGCCTGGATCGACCATCTCTGGAACCGTGCAGGAAGGCGAGGGCGCGTGGGTGCTGCTCGTACCGCAAACGCTTGCCCCCGGCGACACCGGCTGGTTGAAGACGTGCGGCGCAGGCGGCAGCTTCGACTTCGCCGGCCTTCCGCCCGGTGGATATTACGCAGTCGCGGTCATGAGCCTCGATCTCCGCAATCTGCAGGAATTTTCCGACTTGGAACGCCTGCGGGTCCTGGTTCGCGATGCAACCGCTGTGCGCGTGGACGAAGGCGGGGTGGCGTCCGTGCAGCTGAAGGCGCCGTTATGAAGTTCGTCGTCGTACCGCTGGTTATGCGATCGCCGCGGCTTTCGATGTGCGCTCCATGACCCGAACCGACACCCTGCGCGCTTTAATGCGGGATGCAGTCTCCGTTCGCATCGAAGAAGGCATGGTTGCGTCCGTGCAATTGAAACCTCCCGTCGAGGTTCCGTAATATACTTCCGCCATGCGGTCGCTCGGATTACTCAGCCTTCTTTTGCTCACTCCACCGGGATTCGCGCAGAGCACACGTCCCGAAGCTCCGCCCTTCAACGCGTCCATGATGGAGATCGAGGCCCCTCCCGCACAAGGCGTCGCGATCCGCGCGGGCCGCCTGTTCGATCCGAAATCCGGCACGAATTTACTGAACCAGGCGATCGTGATCAAGGGCGATCGAATCATCGATGTCGGTCCGGCGGATCGGTGCAGATCCCCGCGGGTGCGCGCGTGATCGATTTCAGCAGAGCCACTGTGTTGCCGGGATTGATCGATCGCCACGTCCACCTGATGCAGGATCAGCAGCCGAACGACGGCCGCGCCGCAATGATCGGGCTGCACAACGCCCTCATGAATCTGAATGCCGGCTTCACCACGCTCCAGGACATGGGGTCGCCGTTCACTTACGCGATCGTGGAATTGCGCGACGCCATTAATAAAGGCCTGGTTCCGGGTCCGCGGCTCCAGGTCGCCGGGCCGCAGCTGGATCCGCGGGGCAGCGTCTTATTACGCTGCGCCATCCGTGCCCGCGCCATTCGGGCAGGGCATCTTTCAACTCGCGGGGAACGTGAATTCGCCCTGGCTGGCGCGCGCGGCCGTCCGCGAACACTCGCATTACGGGACGGATTGGATCAAGATTTACGACACCGAAGATTACGAAGGCGGAGGCTATCCGCAACCCGACGGCGCGGGGGCGTTCAAGCCCGATGGCAGGATGATCAACGTTCCCTCGATGACGCTGGAGGAAGACCAGGCAATCATCGACGAAGCGCACCGGCGCGGTTTGAAAGTCGCCTGCCATGCATACGGCGGCGAAGGGTTGCGCAATTGCCTCGCGGCGGGCGTCGATATGCCGATGCACGTGATCGTGGGCGTCACCGGGGCCGAGGGTCTTGACGACGAAACCATCCGCATGTTCAAAGTGCCGTTGGCCGACGGCACACAGCGCCCGGTCATGCAGACGCTTTGGGATCTGATCGGCGACATGGAAGTGAAGGACTGAAAGGCCACCGGCGGGAAGACGACGCGTTTCCAGTTGACAGAGCTGAGCTTCAAGCGATTGGTTGCGGCCGGGATCGTTCAGGTGTTCGGCAGCGGTGCCTACACAGGAGGCTACGGCGTACAGGCATTTCAGTTCGGATATTACGTGAAATGGGGAATGTCGCCGGCGAATGCTTTGCGCATGGCCACGAGCAATGCCGCGGCGAGCCTGAATTTCGATCTGGGAAAACAGGTGGGCTTCGTCGAAAAGGGCAGGTTCGCGGACCTCGTCGCCGTCTCCGGCGACCCGCTGGCGGATATCACGGAACTCCAGCGCGTGAAGTTCGTGATGAAGGGCGGCGCGATCTTCAAAAACGAACTAAAATAACCCCATGGCGATTCTCATTCACCGCGCGAGCGCGCACTACCAAATAGAATCGAGAGACTGACGCAACCCCAACTCAGCAAGCTCCCAACCCCCGCACTCGCCAAACCGAGCCTCGCATACGCGTGGTACGTGGTGTTCGCCCTCACCGCGATCTACATGCTTTCCTTCGTCGATCGCCAGATTCTCGGCCTTCTCGTCGCCCCCATGAAGCGGGATCTCGGACTCAGCGATACCAAAGTCGGGCTGCTGCAGGGACTGGCATTCGGAGTCTTCTACACGCTCGTCGGTCTCCCTCTGGGGCGTCTCGCCGACACCCGCAATCGCCGCAACCTCATCGCGGCCGGGGTGGTTGCGTGGAGCTTCTTTACTTCGTCCTGCAGTGTCGCCCGCAGTTTCTTCACGTTGTTTCTGGCCCGCATGGGAGTAGGCGTCGGCGAAGCCACGCTTTCGCCCTCGGCCTATTCGCTGATTTCGGATTATTTTCCCAAAGACCGCCTCGGCACCGCCATCAGCGTCTATTACATGGGCGTCTTTTTCGGCTCCAGCCTGTCATTGCTGGTGACGGGTGCGCTGCTCGACGCTCTCGCCCACACGCCATTCCTCAACGTTCCGCTGATCGGAACCATCCCGGCGTGGCGCGTCGTGTTCCTGGTTGTCGGCTTGCCCGGAGCCCTGTTTGCGCTGTTGATTTACACGGTACGTGAACCGCTCCGCAGCGGGTTGATGCGGAACGCGACAAATCAGGCCGCTACTCTGAGCTTTCGCGAATCCTGGATCGAAATCGGCCGGCGGGCGAAATCCGTCGCCGGTCTTTGCATCGGATCGGTCTTTCAGGCCGCGCCAACCTACGCCATCACCTTCTGGATCCCGACGTTCCTGCAACGCACGCACCATTGGACTCCCGGCCAGTCGGGCCGTGCTCTCGCCGCCATTCTGCTCACGTTCGGATGCGCCGGGATGTACGCCGGAGGAAAGCTGAGCGATCGGTGGCAGCGCAGAGGATCGCCGGAAGGGCCGCTGCGCGTCGGTGTGATCTGCGCCATCGGCACCCTGCTGCTGGTGACCCCCGCCACCCTGCTGCCCGATGCCTCGTGGACCCTGGCTTTGATGTGCCCGGGCATGTTTTTCCTCGCGCTGCCGATGGGAACTTCGGCCGCGGCGCTGCAACACATCTTTCCCAATCAGGTTCGGGGCCTGGTGTCTTCGTTCCTGTTGTTTGTGCTGAACCTCGGCGGTCTCAGCATCGGACCGCTCATGCCGGGCCTTTTGAACGACCACCTGTTTCACGACGAAAAAATGATCGGTCCTTCGATCGCCATTACCGTGGGAGCTTCGGCGGTGCTGATGCTGGCCGGTTTCTGGTATGCCATCGCGCCATACCGGCGGGATTACCGGTTGATGGAACGAATGGAATAAACCGCATCGCTGCCGCGCATCGTCGGCACGCGGATTCCAAAATGATCCGCATGGAGATGCGGCTACCAGCCGCGTTCTGTAGCTCCCCACGCGCTCGCATCGCGGCACAGTCCCGCTTTGACTGGATTGTTCTCGATGTAACTCATAATGCGCCGCTCTTCGGGCCGAATATTCGCCTCCTTAGCGCTGGTTACTTTGATACCCGGGACAATTCTGGAAAGATCACCCCCGGGGCAGATCAGTGCATGAACATGATTGGGCATCACTACCCAACTTCCGAGTTCGTAGAAGCCTTTCTGTTGCCCTGCATATAGGGCGCCGATCACTGAGGACCGGTGGCGCGGGCGTCAAGAACCTTGTCGGTGGCTAAGAATCCGGCCCCTTCTTTAGTCCACGACTCCGCTATCCGTTGCACGGGAAGTGAGCCGGCGAGACGCCAGGTGAGGAAGCAGGTGGGAACACCACGAACTGAGAGTGGCAGCGGGTTCGTGGAATTCTCAGGAAAATCGAGGAACGCGGCTGGTAGCCGCATCTCCACCAGCCTTGCGTACGGATACGCTCGGGCGGCCAGGGTTTTTCGGCCCATTCGCAAATGCTCCAACTTTTATATCGCGCACCCAGATCAGGTTGCGTTCCCTGTTCCAATACCCGAAACTGAAACACAGGAGTTCTCATGGCACTGATCCTGTTCAACCTGAATGGAAAACCACAGCCCGCGCAAGTGATTCCGGAAATGCCGCTTCTCTGGTATCTGCGCGACACGCTCGGAATGACCGGGACCAAATTCGGCTGCGGCATGGCCCTCTGCGGCGCTTGCACCGTTCACGTAGACGGTCAGGCGGTTCGCTCCTGCGTCACGCAGATGTCGAGCCTCAGCGGCAAGAGCGTGACGACCATCGAAGGTTTGTCGCCCGACGGCAGTCATCCCGTCCAGCAGGCCTGGATCGAAGCCGACGTTCCTCAGTGCGGATACTGCCAGTCCGGGCAGATCATGGCGGCGGCCGCGCTGCTCCAAAAGAAAGTTCAGCCTTCCGATGCCGATATCGATGAAGTGATGCGCGGCAACATCTGCCGCTGCGGCACTTATCAGGACATTCGCCACGCCATTCACCGCGCGGCCGAGATCAAGTCCGCGGGAGGGAAAGCATGAATCGCAGAGGATTCATCCAGGTAAGCGCATCGGCAACCGCCGGATTTCTCGCCGGGTTCTATCTGCCCGAGGGCTCGAAGCTGGCCGCCCAGACCGCTGGCGAAACAGCCCCGCGATTGAATGCGTGGATTCACATCGCCCCCGACGACACCGTGACCTTCATGATCCACAAGGTCGAAATGGGGCAGGGAACCGTGACCTCGCTCTCGCAACTGCTCGCCGACGAGCTCGATTGCGACTGGGGCAAATTCCGCACCGAATTTCCGCCCATCGATATGGCCTTCGGCTTTCAGGGAGTGGTCGGCAGCCAGAGCATCCGGACTTCCTGGACCCCTCTGCGCAAGGCGGGCGCGTCCGCGCGGGAAATGCTCATGCAGGCCGCCGCGCAGAGTTGGGGCGTCGACAAAGCGCAGTGCCGCACGGAGAGCGGCTTCGTCATCAACACCTCAACGAATGCGCGTCTGAGCTACGGCAAACTGGCGGCCGGCGCCGCGAAGCTGCCTGTGCCCGCGAACGCCGCGCTCAAGGATCCGAAACAGTTCAAGCTCATCGGCAAATCCATCCCGCGCCTGGATACTTTCAACAAGGTCACGGGCCGTACCGCGTTCGGCATTGATTCGCGCCGTCCTGGCATGATGTACGCCGCCGTGGCGCGCTGCCCCGTCTTCGGCGGCAAGGTCGCCAGCTTCGACGCCACCAAAGCCAAAGCGTTTTCCGGCGTGAAACAGGTGGTGCAGATTTCGCGCGGCGTAGCCGTTGTGGCCGACAACACCTGGTCCGCCTTCCAGGGCGTGAAGCTGCTCGACATCAAATGGGACGAAGGCGCCAACGCCAACCAATCCAGCGCAAATATCAGTAAGACCTTCGCCGACAAAGCGCAGAACCCTGGCGTTGAAGTGCTGCGTACGGGTGACGCCCCGACGGCCCTTGCGGGCGCCGTGAAGAAGGTCGAAGCCGTTTACGAAGTGCCCTTCCTCGCGCACGCCACTATGGAGCCGATGAACTGCACCGCCGACGTGAAGCCCGATTCCTGCGACGTCTGGGCCTCCATGCAGATGCAGACCATGTCGCAGGCCGCCGCCGCGCAGGCCTCCGGCCTCCCGCCGGAAAAAGTTCGCATCCATTCCCAGTTCATGGGCGGAGGGTTCGGACGCCGCGGCATGACCGATTTCGTCTCCGAAGCCGTCGAGCTCTCGAAAGCGATCGGTGCGCCCGTCAAAATAACCTGGACGCGCGAAGACGACATGCATCACGATAATTACCGCACCGCATCGTATTCGAAATTCGCCGCCGGGCTCGATGCCGATGGCTGGCCCGTTGCCTGGACCAACCGCGTCGTTTCGCCTTCCATTCAGTTCACTTCCTCGGGGCAGCCTCCGCAAAAGAGCATCGACCGCACCTCGACCGAAGGCTCGCACGACATGGGGTACAACATCGCCAATAAGCTGGTGGATTATCACTGGACCGAAGTCGGCATTCCCGTCACTTATTGGCGCGCCGTCGGCTACACGCAGAACACGTTCTTCGTGGAAAGCTTCATGGATGAGATGGCCGTGGCGGGCGGAAAAGATCCCGTGGAATTCCGCCGCAGGCTTCTCGATCAGAATCCCCGGCTGCTCGGCGTGCTCGAGCTGGCCGCGAAGCAATCCGGCTGGGGAACGCCGCTTCCCGCGGGCCGGTTCCGCGGCGTCGCGGTGGTGAACAACGTTGGCAGCTACACCGCGCAGGTTGCGGAGATTTCCGTCAATCAGGGCAAAGTCAAGGTGCATAGAGTAGTGAGTGCCGTCGATTGCGGAAATGTGGTGAACCCCGCCATCGTGGAACAGCAGATCCGCAGCGCAGTGGTTTATGCATTGACCGCCGCGCTGAAGGGGCAAATCACCATTGACAAGGGACGGGTCGAGCAGACGAACTTCAATAATTACGACATGCTCCGGATCGATGAAGCGCCGGTGGTGGAAGTCCACCTGATCGCGAGCACCGAGAATTCCGGCGGAATCGGCGAGGCTGGCGTCCCGGCGTTGGCGCCCGCGGTTTGTAACGCCGTCTTCGCCGCCACCGGCAAACGGGTGCGCAAACTTCCGATCCGGGCCCAGGAACTGGTCTGAAAGGAAAATATTGGGCGTTGGGGCACGTTGACGCGAAGCGTCACTGGCAACTGGTGCGCTAGCCAACCCGCTTGTAGCGAAATGGGCCAATGTTGCCGCCTACGTGGACATTCCTTTCCATGTCGGTGGTTTCCTCACCGGGATCCCCGACAACGTGGGGTTCGGCGCGCTCCTCACTACCTGAATCGACACATGAGTCGACACGTGAGTCAGAGGCACCATAGGGAAGTGCAGGCGGCTTGCCCGCAGTTGCGCCGGGCGCGGCTGTCGCCGCCTTGCGGATCTGCAGCAGGGAACGCAGCGCCGTGCTCCGAACCTCGGGATGTTCGTCCCTCATCAGTTCCGTCAGAGAATCGGTAAAGACCGCATCGCCGATCTTCCCCATGGCCAATGCGGCGGTCGAGCGCACGCCGTGGCTGGCGCCGTTCACCATCTCTCTGATCTGCTCCGCGATCCCGGGCTTTCCCAGCTTGTGAAGGCCCACCAGAGCGTTTCCGGCTACATCGCTCGATGAGTCCTTCACGCAGTCTTCGAGCAGCGTTTGCGCGGCAGGCGATTGCAGGCCCCAGATCGATTCGACCGCATTGGCCCGAATCCCGGGATCGCTTCGCGTCAACAGCCGCGCCGCCCAGTCGGCGCTTTGAATGCGCTTCCCGATGAACAGAGTTGCCTTCGCCGCGATTCGCGGATTTGGATGGTCGATCAGATGTCCCAGAACCGGCACCAGCCGCCGGCCTGTTGAAGTCTCGTCAAGCACATCCAGCACCCGGTACGAGCGCGGAGCGTCAAACGCCTCACAGTGATTCAGCCCGGTCCGGTCCGGCAGCTTGCGCGCCAGCTTCACATCGAATGACGGGTCGATCTTCCAGAGCCGGGTGTAGAGGGTAATGGAACGCTCGAGCGAACCGCGTCCCGGATCGGCAATCTCCTCGTAGGCGGAAGCGTGACGCAGCATCATGCTCGCCAGAAGCTTGTGCGCCGCCGATTCCTCCTGCGTCTCCAGGTACTTGAGCGCGGAGACCAGGAACAGGTCCGGCGCCTGGCTCGCCATACGCCGGATCAGGCTGGCGCTCAGCGGATTGCTGCTGAATCCGGCAACGGCGCGATCCAGATCCGTGCTGATCAGACGCTGATCCAGGGTCGTTGGCATGCCGGGAATGCGGTCCTCATGGTGGCTTATCGGTGTTCCCGGGAGAAAACTTTAGATTCCATCCGGCCGGCGATGCTTCACACGCCGACACTTGCTCTTGACACGATATATCACAAAATGATATAAACTGCCCATGGCCCAATCGGACCTTCCCCTCGCCCCCGCCGCCTTCCTCATTCTCTTCGCCCTCGCAGGCGGCGCCAAACACGGCTACGCCATCATGCAGGAGACCCGGAATATCTCGGACGGCGGCTTTCACATGGGCCCCGCAACCCTCTACACCACCATCCAACGCCTGCTCGAATCCGGCTGGATCAAAGAAGTCTCCGGCCCCGAAAACAGCGATAGCCGCCGCCGCTATTACCGGCTCACCGGCGACGGCGGCAAAATCCTCAACCTCGAAATCGACCGCATGGACACCCTGGTCCGGAAATCGAAAGCCATGCGGCTGCGATCGGCGGAGTCGGCGTCATGAGCTGGTTCGTTCGATCCAGTTCGGTCGTGTACCGCGGCGTCCTTGTCATCTATCCGTTCGATCTGCGCAACAAGTACGGCGCGGAAATGGCCGGAGTATTCACCGAAGACCTCGCCGACGCATGGCGCACGCACCGCATCGCCCCCGTGGCGCGGGTGTGGTGGCACGCGCTCTCCGAAATCCTCGCGATCGCCATCCCCGGGCGTCTGGCCGATCGGGCGCTTCTCGCGCCAGCCATCTCGGTCGCCCTGCATCTCGCGCTGGTGACGGGCTTTCTCGTGCTGGCGGCTTTCGCGACCGACGGCATGCCCGCCGCCATCGCGCACGGATTCCTCACTCTGCGCGGCCAGTAAACATGCTCGAAGCGCGCGGCCTGACGAAACGCTTTCGCAGCCTGACGGTGGTCGATCACGTCAACTTCACCGTCCGCGCCGGCGAGATCACCGGTTATCTCGGTCCCAACGGCTCCGGCAAATCCACTACGGTCAAAATGATGACCGGCCTGCTGCATCCCACCGAGGGCGAGATTCTCTTCAACGGCCGCAACATCCGCCACGACAGCACCGGGTTCAAGCACCGCCTGGGCTACGTTCCCGAAGAGCCGAATCTCTACGGCTATCTCACAGGCCTCGAATATCTGCAGCTCGCGGGCGGATTGCGCGGCCTCGCCTTCGACCGCGTGACTAAAAAAGCCAACGAACTCCTCGACCTTCTCTCTCTGAGCGAAGCCCGCTGGGTCCCCATCTCCGCCTATTCGAAAGGCATGAAGCAGCGGGTATTGATCGCCGCCGCTCTGCTGCACGATCCCGAAGTGCTGATCTTCGACGAAGCGCAATCCGGTCTCGATATCGCGAACGCCCTCCTGTTCCGGCATCTCCTGCGCACGCTTGCCGCGAAGGGCAAGGCCGTGCTCTACATTTCGCACGTGCTCGAACTGGTGGAAAAAATCTGCGAGCACATCGTCGTGATTTACCAGGGCCGCGTCGTCGCCGACGATTCCGTCAGCAGTCTGCGCGGCCTCATGCAGTTGCCTAACCTCGAAGAGATCTTCAAGCAGCTGGTCGAGCAGGGCGATATGGAATCCCGCGCGAAGGATATCGCGGAAGTCATGAGCCGGTAATGGCTGCGAACCTTCAAAAAACGAATTTTCGCCTGCTCCTCGAAATCTTCCGGAGCCGCTTCCTCGAAAACGACACTGAAGGCGCCTTCGACACAAACGTTTATCAGATATTCGGGGCTGTCGCGACGCCCGGTTTCTTTGTCGCGCTCTTCCTGGTGCCGTTGTTTTTCGAACTCGCTACCCTGCCACCCAGCCCGGACGTCGATTGGAGGATCCGGGGAATCCGCCTCTTCTTCCCTGCCTATTCGTTCGCCGTGACCGGTTTCGCCACCATATTCGAGTGGGACGTCCTTTTTCCCGACCGCCGGGATTTTCTGATCCTCGCTCCGTTTCCCATCCGCTTACGTGAGTTGTTTGGCGCCAAATTCGCCGCGCTGGGGATTTTCATTCTGACGCTTGTCTGCGCGATCAATCTTTTTCCCACAGTGATGCTGCCGGTATTTTCCATGGCGGTCCCGAAGATCGGAGTAACCGGCATCATCCGGATCACCGCGACGCAGCTCGCAGCCGCGGGCGGAGCGTCATTGTTCGCGTTCTTCGCGGTCGCCGCGCTTCAGGGCGTCCTGATCAACCTCACCACCCCCGCATTCTTCCGCGGAATCTCTCCCGCGATTCAGATGTGCGGAATGAGTCTGATGGTGATTGTGCTGCTCACGTTTCCGCTCTACATGATTCTGCTGAGAACCATGGTGGAGACGCATTCGGTCTGGCTGAACCTGTTACCGCCTGTCTGGTTTACCGGATCTGTACGATCTCCTGCTGCCCGGCGGCGATCCCGCTGTTGCGCACTTTGGCGCCATCGCCGCGGAAGCCCTCGGAACGGCGATTGCCGTTTTCTCACTCGCCTGGGCGCTTGGCTTCCGGCGGCACTACCGGCGCATGCTGGAATCCGAAGATACTTCGTCGCGGGCTCCGCGCCTGAGCCCCGTCGGGCGGCTGATCCGATCGCCCGAGGAACGCGCCATCTTCGAATTCAGCGGCAGAATACTGGCGCGCAGCACCAAGCACCGCATGTTTCTTGCAACTTATCTGAGCGTCGGCGTCTCGGTCGGCCTCCTCGCTACGGTTGTGGTGCGCTCCGGCAAAGTGGGAGTCTCGCAGGACGGGCTTCGCTCGTTTCCTTTCCTGATCGCGTTCTTCGTCGTTTCCGGCTTGCGGGCCGCCCTTCAGTTTCCCGCTGAGCTGGCTTCGAACTGGGTTTTCCGCCTGACCGAATCCAGTTGGGCGGAAGTGTCCCGCAATGCCACGCGCAAACGCGTGCTGGTTGGCGGGTTGGTCCCCGCGCTGGCGTTGATTCTGCCATTCGAGACCGCCGTCTGGGGATGGCCGCTCGGTACGATGCATGTCCTGTCTCAACTCGCCGGCGGCGCGCTGCTCATTGAGGTGCTGTTCTGGAGTTTCGACAAGGTGCCCTTTACCTGTTCCTATTTCCCGGGAAGGATCAACCTGGCTTTACTCGCCGCATTCTATCTCTATGGTTTCACCACTTACAGCTTTCACATGGCGGATCTGGAGAAGGCCATCGACGCCAACGCCCTGTATGGAGTTTGTTTTTTCGTTCTCGCGGCGATGCTGCTCGCGGCGTGCTGGCGGCGCCACCCCGCGGCCGGCTCCGTGCGTTTCGACGCCAGCGAGCCGGAGATTCAGATTCTCGATCTGACCTGAAGCCCGCGATCGCCCGGCCCGCCTGTCGGTTGGACTTTTTATCCGGGTAATATTGACAAGCTAATTTTATCCGGGTATATTTAATTCGTGAGTCTCACAGCCTTTCATCGTTTCCGAAAGCTGGCGTCAGGGAGTGCCGAAGACCTCGTAAGCGTGGTCAGGCGCCGTCCACAGGGCGAGGTGCTCGTCTTCGACGACGCCACCGGCTCCCAGATTGACCTTGATATCCGAGGGAAATCACGGAAAATCGCGGATGACCTTGAGGCCGCCGAGCCGCGCGGTCGCGGGCGCCCCCGGCTCGGGGTCATCGCAAAAGAAGTGACGCTGCTGCCACGGCACTGGGACTGGCTCAATCTGCAGCCAGGCGGTGCTTCCGTCGCCCTGCGAAGGCTGGTGGACGAGGCGCGGCGAACGGGCGGAGATCGCGATCGGATACGCGCCGCCCAGGAAGCGGCATATCGGTTCATGTCGGCCGCGGCCGGCAATCTGCCCGGATTCGAGGAAGCAACACGGGCGCTTTTTGCATATGACCGGCGGAAGTTCGCGCAGCTGATTGCCGACTGGCCTGAAGACGTGCGCGACTTCGCTGTGAGACTTGCCTTCGCCGATCAAGAACCGGCGGAGGCTTAGAGGCAGTTCCAGTGAATACGCACCTGATCGCCGCTCTAGCCGCTGGCGACGCGTCGACGCGGCTCAAGGCCGCCCTCGCGATCGGCTCCAATCCCGGACCGGGTCTGGCCGACACCCTCATAGCGCGGTGCGCGATCGAGCCCGACTTCTACGTGCGCGATATGCTCACGTGGGCGTTGACCCGTCTCCCATCGGAGATCACCGTGCCGGGACTGCTCGCGGAGCTCCGTTCGGAGCGCGCTCAGGCCCGGAGCCAGGCGTTGCATGCGCTGTCCAAGATCAGGGACTCCAGCGCATGGCCCGCGATCACTCGATCGCTGCTGCGAGACCCCGACGATGAGGTCGCCCGCAGCGCATGGCGTGCCGCCGTCGTCCTCGTGCCTGCCGGGCAGGAGAAGGACTTGGCCGAGGAACTGGCCGCGCAACTCGGTCGCGGCGGTCCGGAAGTGCAGCTCAGTCTGAGCCGCGCCCTCGTCGCACTCGGAGAAGAGGTGGTCGGGCCGGCTCTCCGGCACGCGATTGCTTGTGGCGACCCGCCCGTCCAAGCGCATGCGAGCGCGACGGAGCGCCTCCTGCGCGACCCGGACGCCGGTTCGAGGAATGCCGTCAACGAGGCGAAACGGATATTCGCGCTCGGCAGGGAACGAAAGGCTGGAACGGTGTGCTGATCGGAGAGGTCGCGCCCGCGCGATAATAAATCGCTGTACAATCCAGGCATGCGCGCTCTGCTGCTCATTCTGATCGCGTTTGCGCTGCCCGCCTTCCCAGCCGATAGTTGCCCGGCTACGCAACCGCCTGGCCAGGCGTTCGTGCCGCCCGCACCCTATAGGTCCAACCCGCTTTCCGGCGGATTTCTCCTCGGGTCCGAGTCGCTGTGGACATTTGTCAATACCTACGACTTCAACCTGGGCCGTCCTGGGGGGCCGCCGTTTGCTTTCAAACTTGTCTACTGGCACCCGGGACTGAACTGGCATCATACTGACGAAACCAATGCCCTGACCGTCGTAGCGCGCCGGCTCGACGCCCCGTCCGCGCCGATTGTTTTCACTCATCGCGCAAACATGGTCGGACATCTCAGTGCCGACGCACCGGACGAAGTCGCCATGATGACCGGCCTCGAACTTCCCTCAGGCGGCTGCTGGGAAATTGCCGCCGACTTCAAAGGCGAGCACCTCAGCTACGTTATCTCTCTGCGTTAGCTTGCCCGCTATCGCGGCGGTGACAAAAGTAAAAAATAATTTTAAATGCCTGCCCCATAGGCACTTACGGATCATTCAGAAAGCCCCTTGAGCTCGATTCCAAAATTCGCCTGCTACCGTGCAATCGAGAACCGGAACGTACTCATGATGTTTCCGGGCGCTGACTGCTAAGTTCTCGAGACTCTGGCAACTCAGTTTCTAACAATGAGCGGCAGGCGCTCCCGTTATTGGTGCGGCCCCGGTTTCAGCCGGGAAACCAAACTGGCCGCGGTCCGACGGTTTACCGGGCAAGTGGAGCGCTCCAACTTTTCTTAAGCAACACAGGCTTCAACGAAAGGACGATCTAAACCGGCTCATTCTGCACCAGGTAATCCTTGGCGGCGCCAGGCACGCTGTACTCATACGGACCGCGCACCACAGGTCCCTGGTGCTCGGACCATTCAAGGCTGGTCGCCTGCCAGGGGTTCGTTCTGGCGCAGCGCACCGCGGCGCATGCTCTGAACCAGATTCCACAGAAAGATCAACTGCGCGGATGCCAGGAAGAACGCCGAGTAAGTGATCCATCGCTGCAGCGGCATCACGCGGGCGAGGAAGTCGAACGTGGTGAAGTCCGAATAGCGGCGCGGGTTGCCGGCGAAACCCGGCAAAATGCATCGGCAGGAACGTAGAGTAAGCGCCGATGAAGGTCAGGTAGAAGTGCAGCTTGCCCAGCCGCTCATCCATCATGCGGCCGAACAGAAGCGGGAACCAGTAGAAGGTAGCCGCGAAGATACCGAACAGCGCCGCGATCCCCATGATCAGATGAAAATGCGCCACCACGAAGTAAGTGTCGTGAAAGTAGGCGTCGATCTCGGGCTGACCGAGGAAAATTCCCGATAACCCGCCGGTGACAAAAATCGACACGAAGCCAAGCGCGAACAGCATCGCGGTGGTGAGGCGCAGAGATCCACCCCAGGCCGTCGCGATCCAGTTGAAGCGTCTTCACCGCGGATGGCGCGCCGATCGCCATGGTCAGAAAAGAGAACGCGATCGCCGACCACGGATTCAGGCCGCTGATGAACATATGATGTCCCCAGACCAGCAGTCCCAGAAACGCGATCGAGATGGAAGCCCAGACCATCGCCCGATAACCGAACACCGGCTTGCGCGAGAAGTTCGCAATCAGATGCGACACGATTCCCATGCCCGGCAGGATGGCGATGTAAACCTCGGGGTGTCCGAAGAACCAGAAGAGATGCTGCCAGAGCAGGGGCGAGCCGCCGCTGTGCGTGATGGCCTCGTCGCCAACCAGCAGCCCGGCGGGAACGAAAAAGCTGGTGCCGCCGAGCCGATCGCAGCAGAATCAGAAGCAACGCGGCGAGCAAAACCGAGAACGAAAGCAGGCTCAGGATCGCCGTGACGAACCAGTTCCAGCACGTCAGCGGCATGCGCATCAGGGTCATGCCAGGGCCGCGTTCGTCGATCACGGTCGCGATCATATTGATCGCGGTGAGCAGCGACGAGATCGAAAACAGCCCGATGCTGAAGAACCAGAGCGTCTGGCCGAGGCCTTCGCCCGGGCCTGCGATGGCGCCGATTGCGCTCAGTGGAGGGTAAGCGGTCCAGCCGGAAAGCGGTCCGCCGCCCACGGCGAGAAACGAAGCGATCAGCAGCGCGAAGGAAGCGGCCGCGATCCAGAAGGAGATCATGTTCAGGCGCGGAAACGCCATGCCGCGCGGCGCCGAGTTGTTCCGGCAGCACCAGATTGCCGAACGCATTCAGCGGCGCGAGCGTGAGCACGAAGAACACCATGATCGTGCCGTGCAGAGTGAGCAGCGAAAGGTAGAATTCGGGCGCCATCACGTCGCCGCCGATCGGCGTCTCGGGCGAGATCAGGTGGAAGCGCATCACCAGCGAGAGCGCAGTCCCGACCAGGACGGCGAGCAGCGCGAGGAAGAAATACTGGCGCGCGATGGCGCGATGGTCCGTGCTGAAGACGCGCCGACGCCAGGCTCGCGCTTTATCGCTGTTGTTTCCATTGGTCGTATTCGGCGGCTGGCATCGCGATCAGAACGCTGCGCATCTGGCTGTGCCCCAGGCCGCACAGTTCCGCGCAGGCGATTTCATAAGTGCCGGGCTGGTCGACATGCACTTCGAGAGGAATTTCCATGCCGGGCACGATGTCCTGCTTGGTGCGCAGTTCGCGGACGAAGAAATCGTGGATCACATCGCGCGAGTGCAGCAGCAAAAGCACGTCGCGCCCGGCCGGAATGCGCAGAGTCGCCGTGACGATGTCGTCTTTCCCGGCCGGATCCTTCGGATCGATACCGACGGGGTTGCCGCCCGCATCGCTGATGAATTCGATGGCGGTGCGGCCGAAGCGGCCGTCGGGACCGGGATAGCGAAAGCTCCAGGCGAACTGGTGCGCGTGAACTTCAATGATCTCTTCGCCCGCGGCCGCTGCAGGAACCTTCGCCCAACCGCGCGAGCCGAGCACGGAGAGCGAAATGAAGAGCGCGGCGGTAGCGGCCAGCCAGGCCAATTCAAGGCGCCGATTGCCGGTGAGAAAGGATGCGGTCACGCGCTTCCTGCCGCGGAAGATCGTCCACGCGAGAAGAAGTTGGGCCGCAACGAAGATGGCTCCTGCGATCCAGAGAGTCCACGTAAACTGGTGGTCGTATCGCAGGGCTTCGGCCGTGATGGCGGCGGGAAACCAGACCGGTTTGACCGCGAAAAGAATGCATCCGGCCAGCGTGATGAGGAGCAGAATAAGGCCGAGCAGCATCGATACCCATGTTAGCGGCTCGTTCGTACACTGATAAATGATGATCGCCCGCATCTTCCCTGCGCTCGCTCTCGCCGCGCTGCGCGTGGGCGCAGACCGTCTGTCCGCCGACGCCGCAATTCTCCCCGTGCGATCTGGTGTTCGATATTCCGTCCGCGAAAACCGATCAGCCGATCGATCTGCAGGCTGAGTTTCGCTCGCCGCATCAGAGCACCGGTCTGGTGCGGGCCTTCTGGGATGGCGGCACGCGCTGGGTCATCCGCTACACGCCGGCCGAATCCGGCACCTACGCCTGGCGATTGACCAGCGGCATCGCGCGTTTCGGCGGCAAGGAAGGCCAGTTTACTCGACCGCCGTCGCCGGTCGATAAGCCCGGCTGGCTGGCTGCGCGCCGCGAACGTCCATCATTTCGCCTTCGTCGATGCGGCCAATCCGAACAACCTGACGCCGCACCTCTGGATGGGCGCGATGGTTCCGGGGTTTGCGTCGATGAGCCTGGCGCAGTGGAAGTCTCTCGTGGATACTCGCGCGCGCCAGCATTTCAATCACCTCGGTATCACGCTGGTGGACGAGGCGAACGGCAGCAATTTCCAATCGCCCGAATTTTTCCGCGCCGCGGAAGAGAAACTCCGCTACGCCAATCAGAAAGGCATCATCGTCGATATCGCGTTCTTCGGCCCGAACGGACTGATGGACCGCCTGCTTCCCACTCGCGACGACCGACAGAAATGGTTCACGTACGCGCTCTCGCGCCTCGCCGCCTTCGACGTGACATGGCAGGGAATCGAAGGTTGGGAGAGCTATGACAATGGCCGCGAACTGCTGAAGGAGATTGCCGACTACCTGAGCGATCTCGATCCTTACAAGCACACGCGATCGACGCGAGCCAACATCTCATCCGGCCCGCTGGTGGATGACGGCTGGCTGCGATACCGGTCCTATCAGAGCGGGGACGACGCCATCGGCGCGATCGAGCAGCAGGTTTATCAATACCCCGCCGTCAATAATTTCGCCAGCGACAATGTGGATGCCGACACGTTCCGCCATCGCCTGTGGAACGCCACGATGAGCGGCCAGTACCCTTCGACCGCGATTCCCAACGAGCAGGCCGCGAACGAAATGAAGGTCTGGTACGAGTTCATGCAGGACACGCGGCACTGGGAACTCGAGCCCTTCTTCGATGTCGACAACGGCACGGGGCCTGGCGCTCGAAGGCGTCGAATACATCATCTATGTCGAGAAGCCGGGGCCGGTGCGGGTCACGCTCGAAAAGCACAGCTATGACGGACGCTGGTTCAATCCCGCGACCGGACAATCGGTGAAGCTGAAAGAAATCAAGACGGAGGTCTTCACCGGCGAGCCTCCCGACCGCTCGCACGACTGGGTGCTGCAGATCTCGCGCGAAGGCCACAAAGCGTCGATGCTGAAGAGCTACAGGTTCGTTTCGCGCGAGCAAGACATCGCAGCTGCAGGAGGTGGAAGGCGATCCGGAAAAGGTTCCATTCGATGTGGTCGAGCCTTCCGGAGATACGATTTCGCTGAGTAAGCCGGCGGAGTTTTCGATCAAAATGAAGCGCGAAACGAAGGCGCTGCAGCACATGATGTACGAATGGACGGGCGAGGTGACGGTCGATAACCGAAGCTACCGCGTCATCGGCACCGGCGCCAGCGGAACGTTCCGGATTCCCGCCAATATTGCGCGCGACTACCCGGCCGCGCTGCACGTAAAAGTGCGTGGGCATGAACGCGCTCGGCAAGGTCTACACGCTCGACCGCAACTACACGCTCACGAAATGACTACTCACGCTGGCGGTTGATACGACGGCCGAGTTCGGCAGCATCGCGCTGGCCGACGAAGAACGGCGTTCGTGAAGAAGTCCCGTGCACGCGCCGCAGGGATTCAGCCAGGTGCTGTTCGGCGAGATCGAAGCGCTGCTGAAGCGGCAGGGCGTGCGGCTGGCGGAAATCGACCTGTTCGCGGGCGCGTCGGGCCCGGGATCGTTTACCGGCGTGCGCGTGGGGCTTTCCGCGATCAAAGGGTTGGCGGAAGTTCTCGGCAAACCGCGTGGTTGCGGTATCGAATCTGGAAGCGCTGGCCGAGTTCGGAAAATCGGATGCCCGCGCCACGATCATCGACGCGCGCCGGGGCGAAGTCTACGCCGCGCTCTACGACGGGGCGGGGAATCAGATCATTCCCGAAGCGGTGCTGACCGTTGGAAAGATTCGAGGCGAAACTGGCCGGGCGGGAAGTCGAATGGATCTCGGAACCTCGTGCCGCTCGCAGGCGCGATCGCCCGCATCGCGATTCGAAAAGCCGGACAGGGGCTGGCGCAGGATCCGGCGGCAATCGAAGCGAATTACGTGCGCCGCTCCGACGCCGAACTGCTGTGGAAAGGGTAATGATCCGGCTTGACAATCGAGGGACGGCCAACTGGTGTTGAGAGTCTGTCATACGTGTATCGTAGAGTTCACATCGCCTTCCATGCCGCGTTTTGTCAGCGGCATCGTGAGCAATGATCCGGCGGTGGGCTTCCTCCCCTGAACACGGGGCTGGTCGCCTTCGGCCTGTCGCGCTGGGCCGTTCCTGTGCGTTCCGGGTGGCGCGCGGCGCCCGGCATCATCTGGTTCTGGACGATACTCGAGCTCAGCAACGGGACCGCCCACGTGGCGCTCGCCTGGCGGTGTTGCAGGCGCGCGCAGGCCCGCATTTACCTTGAGCAATGATAGGCTAGCGGCGATGGCACGCGCGGCGCGGCAACTCGAACTTCGCGGCGTGTTCGCTTCGGCCATCACTCCGCGCGCGCAGGGCTCTCAGGACGCCGATTTTTCCGGCGCGCTCGACCTGCTCGATTTCCTCGCCGCAGGAGGCGTGCAGGGCGATTTGCTGTTCGGCGCGACCGGCGAATTCATCGATTACGGCTTCTCCGAACGCCAGAGAATCGTCTACCTCGGCGTGAAACGCAGCCGGGTGCCGCTGATCGCCGGCGTCTCGCACTCCGACGATCGCCGGCGCGATTCAACTGGCCGATGAAGCAGTGCATGCCGGCGCGGACGGGCTGATCCTGATGCCGCCTTTCTTCTTTCCGTATTCGCAGACGCGAAATCGAGGAGTTCTATCTGCAGTTCGCGCGGGAGACCGGGGACGCGGTGCCCATCCTGCTCCACAACCTGCCGCAGATGCACCTCTAAACTCGAAATCGAAACCGTGCGCAAACTACATCGACACCGGCCGTTTTGCCGGCATCAAGGATTCGAGCGGCGACTGGCAGTATTTCGAACAGCTCCTCGCGCTCAAACGCGAGCGGCCCTTCGCGCTCTTCAGCGGCGCGCGACCGCATTGCCGCGCGTGCTCTGCGGGCAGGCGCGGACGGCGTGATTTCCGCCGCCGCCTGCGCGGTGCCTGAACTGGTAGCCGGCGACTCGCCCGCCGCAGGACGCAGCCGGCCGACGTGTTGAACGCGCGGCTGATGGAGTTCGTCGAATGGGTGAACAGGTTTCCGTTTCCTGTCGCGATCAAACGCGCCGTGGAACTGCGCGGACAGAAAGCCGGGCCCGCCGCTGAACTCCGCTGGCGCCGGAAAGTCAACAGGCACTGGACGAGTTTTCCGAATGGTTTGCGGCGTGGTTGCCTCTGACAAGAAAGGCGGCCGCGCATGCGTGAATTCCGCGAGTTCGGCCATAAGCTGATCGATTGGGTCGCCGATTATCTCGAATCGCCCGAGCGCTATCCGGTGCTCTCGACCGTCAAGCCGAAGGAGATCATCAACGGCCTTCCCGCGCATGGCCCCGAGCAGGGCGAGACCGATCGAGCACATCTTCGAAGACTTCGAGCGCGTGATTCTGCCCGGCATCACTCACTGGAACCATCCCCGCTTTCTGGCTTTTTTCGCCAATACGTCCTCGCCTCCGGCCGTTCTCGCCGAATTGCTGGCCGCGGCGCTGAACGCCAACGGCATTCTCTGGAAGACTCTCGCCCGCCGTCACGGAACTCGAAGTCGTGACGCTGCGCTGGCTGCTGCACTGGTTCGGATTGCCCGCAGACTGGTTCGGGATGATTCTCGACACCGCATCCACCAGCACGCTGCACGCGATCGCGGCCGCCCGCGCCGCGATTGCGCCGGAAACGCGCGATACCGGGGCACCGCACGACCTCGTGCTCTATACCTCCGATCAGGCGCATTCTTCGGTCGAAAAGGGCGCGATGGCACTGGGCTTCGGGCGCCGCAACGTTCGCCATATCGGCTGCGATGCCGAATTCCGCATGCGCCCCGATCTGCTTGCCGAGGCCATCCTGCGCGATCGCGAGGCCGGGTTGCGGCCCTGCTGCGTCGTCGCGACCGTGGGCACCACTTCGACCACCAGCATCGACCCCGTCGCGGCCATCGCCGATATCGCCGGACGCGAAGGGCTCTGGCTGCACGTGGATGCCGCCTATGCGGGATCGGCCGCGGTCGTGCCGGAGTATCCGCTGGATTCTCGATGGCTGCGAGCGCGCCGATTCGCTGGTATTCAATCCGCACAAGTGGCTGATGGTGCCGGTCGATTGCAGCGTCTTCTACTGCCGTCATCCGGATATGCTGCGCCAGGCTTTTTCGCTGGTGCCCGAGATTCTGCGCACCACCGACGGCGGCCTCAACATGATGGATTACGGCATCCCGCTCGGACGCCGTTTTCGCGCGCTCAAACTCTGGTTCGTGCTGCGCTACTACGGGCATGAGGGGCTGGCGCAGATCATCCGCGATCAGGTTGCAATGGTTCGTGAGATGCGCGACCGCATTGCGGCCGACCCGCGGTTCGAGATCTGCGCGCCGGCACGCGCTTTCGGTGATTTGTTTCCGGCTAGCGCGGCTCGGACGAAGCCAACCGCCTGTTGCTGGACGCGATCAACGGCTCGGGAGCGTTTCTTCCTTTCTGCACTGTGGTGAACGGCCGGTATCATCCTGCGGATCGCGGTGGGGAACATGCTGACGAGCCGGGCTACGCTCGATGAACTCTGGTCGTTGCTCGACGCGCTGGTGGGAGCAACGCACGTGATCTGCATTGAAGGGCTCCGGAGCGGGAAATAGTTCTCGTGCTCGAGCCTTGCTATCGAAGAGCACCGGCCGGCATCCTCAGATCATTGAATGGTGTGAAGATGGCGCTGACTGTCGCTGAACACGAAGCGCTAGCCGAATCGATGACATGCATCGCTTTCACAGCGTTGATCAGTGTGCGCGAGGTTCCGTGACTGCGTGGCAGTCGACCCGGCGGCTCATGCTCAACTAGCGTGGCGTTTGCATGCACTTGACGGACCGATTTGGTTCAGCTGGAAGCGGTCCGCCTTCTTCTGTTCGCATGCCGCGCCGCTCGAATCGCGCAACAGGTATGGCGGCACCTCTCTCGGAGCCGTTGCTGGTCGAGCTGCACCGTCCAGATCCGATGCACGGCCGATCATCGAAGAACTGCTCGACTGAAGGGCGCATTGAGGGTGCTCGGAAATCCGACGTGTTGCTCTGCTCTAAAGACAAAGTCGGGCTGTAACGCTGCATCCGATAATCTTAGTGCTCGATAGTCAATGAATTAAATTTTCAATCCAATCAGTAACTTAGCGCGAATTTTTTAGCACTCAACGCTATAGTGTGCTAATAATATGCATTGGAGCACGGGATATACTATATCCGGTTCCAAGGGTCAAAACCCATCCCAAAATTTCAACAGCGAGGTAACAAAAATGAATATTCGTCCGCTATATGACCGCATCGTGGTCAAACGGGTTGAAACCGAAGCCGAGAAGACTCACGGCGGTCTGTACATCCCCGACAGCGCAAAAGAAAAGCCGCAGGAAGGCGAAGTCGTTTCCGTCGGCAAGGGCAAGCGTCTGGAAGACGGCAAGATCGTGCCGCTGGACGTGCAGCCCGGCGACCGCATCCTCTTCGGCAAGTATTCCGGCAGCGAAATCAAGCTGGACGGCGAAGAGTTGATGATCATGCGTGAAGACGAAGTGCTCGGCATCCTCGACGCGCAAGCCCGTCGCGGCCGACAAGAAAGGCCAGCTAGTCCACTAACGAATCACAAGGAGAAAAAATAATCCATGGCAAAACAAATTGTTTACGCTGAAAATTCCCGCCAGGCGATCCTGCGCGGTGTGAATCAGTTGGCCGATGCGGTGAAGGTCACGCTCGGTCCCAAGGGCCGCAACGTGGTCCTCGAGAAAAAGTTCGGCGGCCCGAACATCACCAAAGACGGTGTCACGGTCGCGAAGGAAATCGAACTGAAGGACCCGCTCGAAAACATGGGCGCGCAGATGGTTCGCGAAGTCGCTTCGAAGACTTCCGACATCGCCGGCGACGGCACCACCACCGCGACGATCCTCGCGCAGGCGATCTTCCGCGAAGGCGTGAAGTCGGTTGCGGCGGGCGCGAATCCGATGGCGCTGAAGCGCGGCATCGACAAGGCCGTTGAAGTGGCCATCGCCGAAGTGAAGAAGATGTCCAAGCCGGTTTCGGGCGACATGATCGCCCAGGTCGGCACGATCTCCGCCAACAGCGATCACACCATCGGCGACACCATTGCCGAAGCGATGAAGAAGGTCGGCAAGGACGGCGTCATCACGGTTGAAGAATCGAAGACGATGGCGACCGAGCTCCAGACCGTGGAAGGCATGCAGTTCGACCGCGGTTATCTCTCGCCTTACTTCGTGACCGATCCGGAGCGCATGGAAGTGGTGCTCGAAGATCCCTACATCCTGATCCACGAAAAGAAAATCAGCAACATGAAGGACCTGCTGCCGCTGCTCGAGCAGATTGCGCGCGCCGGCCGTCCGCTGCTGATCATTGCGGAAGAAGTGGAAGGCGAAGCGCTGGCGACCCTCGTGGTCAACAAGCTGCGCGGCACTCTGAACGCCTGCGCGGTGAAGGCTCCGGGCTTCGGCGATCGCCGCAAGGCCATGCTGGAAGACATCGCGATCCTGACCGGCGGCAAGGCGATCTTCGAAGAAACCGGCATCAAGCTGGAAGGCGTGAAGCTCGAAGATCTGGGCAAGGCGAAGCGCGTCACGGTCGACAAAGACAACACCACCATCGTCGACGGCGCGGGTCAGGCAAAGGCCATCGAAGGCCGCATCAAACAGCTGCGCACGCAGATCGACGAAACCACGTCGGACTATGACCGCGAGAAGCTGCAGGAGCGGCTGGCGAAGCTGGCCGGCGGCGTTGCGGTGATCAAGGTCGGCGCAGCGACCGAGACCGAAATGAAGGAAAAGAAGGCCCGCGTCGAGGATGCTCTGCATGCGACTCGCGCGGCGGTCGAAGAAGGCATCGTTCCCGGCGGCGGCGTGGCGCTGCTGCGCGCGGCGAAGGCGCTGCAAGGATCTCAAACTGCCCGGCGACGAGCAGATCGGCGTCGACATCATCCGGCGCGCCTGCGAAGAGCCGATCCGGCAGATCGTGCAGAACTCGGGTGAGGAAGGCGCGATCGTGATGGGCAAGATCCGCGAGAACGACAACCCGCACTTCGGCTACAACGCCCAGACCGATGTGTATGAGGATCTGGTGGAGTCGGGCGTGATCGATCCGGCGAAGGTGACGCGTTCGGCTCTGCAGAACGCGGCATCGATCGCCGGTCTGATGCTGACGACCGAAGCGATGGTCTGCGAGATTCCGGAGAAGAAGTCTGCTCCGGCTCCCGGCGGCCACGGCGGACCCGAAGGCATGGACTACTAAGCCTTCGACTCAAAACTGTAAACAAGAAAGCCGCGGCTCCCGAAAGGGCGCCGCGGCTTTTTGTTGTTCGGGACCGCGCATCCGCGCCCCGAAGCGGCCCAGTCAGCGCGCGAATAAATCCTCAATGCGTTTCGCATCGAGCAGCCGCAGACCGACGCGCTTGAGCTGCGCTGGCTTCAAGGCGGCGATGCGCTGGGCGACGGCAGGTGTGATTCGGCCAAAACGCTTCTCTATTTGGCTTCGCAGCATCTCCACCTGACCTTCGGCCCGTCCCTGCCGGAGCAAAGGCCCGATAACCTTGTTGTCCATGATGTCATTCAGAATTGGCATCTTCCCAGCCTCCAGCCTCGCTTCATCTTCCATTCTCCGTAATCCTGCGATAATAAACAACTCCGCCAGTGCCCCGTCCCGTTCATCGGCCCGCATCGCGGCAATCCGCTCCAGTACCCGCCGAACGGATTCACGTTGTTCACCCAGTCGGGTAAGCACTGCAAGCACGTTATCGCCGGCGTTGCCGCTGGCCAGCAGCCGTTCGCCATCCATTTCGCGGATGTCGACCAGATCAAAACGTACGAAGGCATTCGGTCCCTCGATGTGGTCTTTCATGCGCAACCGCGCTTCCCCGACATACAGCGCCACCTGCCGTGGCAGCTTCCCGAATCTCCGCCCGATTCCGAAAAGGTACTCGCCCATCCGCATGGGGAAATCCCTCTCGTTCCAGGACTGTAGCTCGATATGAACCAAATTTCCGTCGGGCAGTTCACCCAGCAGATCGACACGCCGGTTGCTCACCTTTGGCGCCTCCACGTTGAGCCACTTGAGCGACGAGGCTCCGGTAAGTTCGGCCAGCGCTGAACTGCCCGGTCGCGTCAGTATATTCTTCAGTGCTACGTCGTATTCGTGCATCGGGCCTGAACGAATAGTGGCCGGGAACCCCGAAAATCTCTTGCCTCGAAACCCGCGAATGGGAGCAGATTGAGGACAATGCGGCGTATGCCGTTGAGGTGATCGAAGCGAAGTGCCAGCCGTTCGAACTACCCCCGGTTGTCTGCGACCCCGCGTGCCTGACACAGGCTGCCGCCGAGATTAATCTCGCCCAGGACGAAGTGGACACGCTCTACGCTCGGTCGAGCTCGACGCCAAACGCGCCTGAAATCTCGGAAAAAAGACGAAGGGCTTGGCGTCGTACAGGCATCTCACCCAGTCAGTTTTTATTTGTCCCAAGACCTGTAGCGATGAGTTCTGCGACTTCCTTCAGGTCGCCTGGCGAGTTCTTCAGGAGCCATTCGGTCAGCCTTACCGAGTGTTCCGTCTTCGAGTAGACCCACGTGCTGCCCGACGCTTCACGAAAGAAATCGTCCAGCAGTCTCGGGGCATCCACCGTCCGCATCCTCCGAGTCCTCGTCGAGTTCGCTCTCATCCTCGTCTTCAATTGTTGAATCGTCAGAGTCTTCGTCTTCGCCGTTCAGGATGTCGAGCGCTTCCCCCACGGCTGCCGCGAGGTCCTCACGCGTAGTCTCGGGCGTGTACGCCTCGCTCAGCGTTTCGATTGCGCTGTCAATCGTTTTCTCCAATTCCTTTTTCGTCGCCATTGTCGGTTTCCTTTCTCTCCCTCTGGGATTGCTGGCGACAAGCTGTAACCCGCGATGTTCGGCGTACTCCTCAACGCTCATGTCGTCGAACTCATCGGCGCGGTCGGGTTCTCCGATGCGCTCCATGAATGCGGCGGCCTGCTGCTTTTTGTGCTCGGCCTGTTCGCGGGTTACGGATTTCGCCACGGGCCAGTATGGGGCAGGTTCGGGCGGTCAAAAGGGGGGTGGGGAAATGTCGGGAGACGCAAAGCGCAATTGAACCAGCGGCTTCTCCGGGGCCGCGATGTCTGGTTATGGCCGAAGGATACTCATTACGAAAAATCGCTGGTGCGTTCTGTTAAGCTTGCCCTCATGGCATGGGAATACAAAACTTACGTCGGGCCAATTCTTGACGATAAGACGTTGGCCGGTCCTGATTATGGCGGGGCTGGTTCGAAGGGAAATTGGGAACTGGTGACGGTGTTGCCGCCAAAACTATACACGATACCTCTTACAGCAGGCGTCAACGTTCAGGGCTTCGCGGCAAACCCCCCGCGACAGGAACATGTTGTCTATGACAACGGTTCCTACTTTTACATCTTCAAAAGACCTGCGTAAGGGACCGGGGACAAAGGGCCGTCATGCCACCGCAGCCACGCGCTCACGTGCGCCCGACACCGATTGAGCCGGAGCGTGTGAAAGGCGCGAGAATTGTCACGCCCACGCCCGGCGCTACCAAATGGGGCTGGCTGACTGACGTGGCGAGGAACTGGTCGGTGCCGGTGATCGTCGTGAGATGGCCGGGGGCGACAGAGGACACGTGCCGGGGTATTCGCGGCGCGCTGAACGGCAACCACGGGACGTGGCATTTCAGGTGGTCCGTGCGGATTCGGGGCGACTCCGTCGTGATCGGGCGATTCGGGCTGAAGCCGTCGCTGCTGCATGAAAACGACAGCGAGCGGTCGGAATCACATGCGAAGTTTGCGTCGCTGAAGGAGTTGGGCTGGCAGAATCCGACGGGGCCGCGACGCCGGGGAAGCTTCCGGGTCTGACACCGAGCACCGCGCTGGGATGTTCGGGCCGGGGCCGATATTGCCGGGTCTCGCCAGTCGCCGCGCTTGCCCCCGGCCATGGCCGCTGGTGTCACGGATCGCCTGTGGGACGTTGAAGACCTCGTGGCCGCGTGGGAAGCCAGCGAGGGGAGGGCGGAAAGACAGGCGGCTTAGCTAACGGCGATACAATGGCGCAATGATCGCCATTCAACGAGACGGCAAGGCGCGCTCGATCCCCGCCAGGTACGTTCGGTGCATGTCGGCGGCTTCCGCCAGCTTCTCTTGCGACCATTTGCGCTCCCGGCGGAGTTCGCGCAGGCGGGCGGCGAGGGCGCGCTTTGTTTGGACGGCGGAAACCAAACGCCCATCGTGTAATTTTGTAGACTATGAGTCGATAGAATATGAGTAACAATCGTGCGGTTTTGCGTCGCGCTCCGGCCCGCGCGGTTTTGGTTTTGCTGTTGTCCGTGGTTGGCCTGACACAAGCGTAGACACCCGGCCCGCCTGTCACACTGGCGTCTCTGCGTGTCGTCGCTGGTGAAGCAAAGCAACTTGATTGGCCCGCTGAATCGGCGCGAATGGCCTCTATTATTTCGGTGCGTTCAACACCTGAACTCGCATATCCGTTCCGGGTCGATTTGGGAACCAGCAGCATCGCGCCGTTGAGGTTGACGGCTCCTCCTGCTACGCCGCCGGGGGAATATGAGCTTGAGGTCGCCGGCAAAGGGACTGATGGGCGGACTCTCAGCGCGAATATTCATGTCGCGGTCAGCGCGGTCAGCGTTCCGAGGTCCACGATTGGAAGGCCGCCCGTCATTTTTCTGAACGGATTCCAGCTTTCTTGCACTATTACGGGTACGGGTAGCACAGCCCCGGACTCTCAGGGCACGTTCGGTGAAATGTATATGCTCCTCGAGGCGGAATCCGCGCCGGTCCTTTTCTTCAACAACTGCGCGTACAATGACATAACAATCGAACAGTTAGCCAGTCAACTCGCCGTCTACATCGCAACCCTCACTTATACCGATGGCACGCCGGTCACTCAGGTCGATCTGGTTGCTCACAGCATGGGTGGTCTGATCGTACGAGCGTATCTTGCTGGACTACAACCGGGCGACGGCAGTTTTATGCCACCCGTTAATCCGGGCGTGCGGAAAGCCGTTTTCATCGCTACACCTCACTTTGGCTCGTTTCAGGCTCGCTACATTGGCGTACAGGAATTAGAAATGGTGATGGGCGGGCCACTACTTTGGGACTTGGCTACATGGAACCAAAGAAGCGATGATCTGCGGGGCGTGGATGCCATCGCGGTTATTGGAAACGCGGGATCGTATTATCAGCCCGGTGGACTGGATGACGGTGTGGTCTCGCTGACAAGCGGTTCTTTGAGCTTCACGCGACCCGACCAAAACACGCGAGTCGTGCCTTACTGCCACGCGGACCCCGGATTGAACGTATTCGGCATTGGCATGGAGTGCTTCGCGCCTCACACAGGCATCGCCGATATCGATTCACCTGCTCACCTGACTTGGCAAATCGTGGACTCGTTCCTATCTGGTACATCAGACTGGGCAACGATAGGTCACGCGCCGAGTCAAGATACTTACTTGTCTCAGTATGGCGGCTTAATCTTCGCGGAAACGAGTGCCACCGGCATCTACGCGAGCCTGACCCAAGCGTCGTTCGGTAAGGTTCTTTTGACGGCCAGTTCTTCGTCGGACGGTTTGTTCTTCAACGAGTTTATAAATGGGACGGGAAACCTATCAGGGACCAGTACTTCCTTGGGTACACTCACTTGTGGCCCACTCGCCGAGCCCGTGGGCTATTACTACACGGACCGTTGCAGGCCCGCGCCCGTCATTGGCGGAGTTATTCCGATTCTCCCGAGTTCGTCAGGCGCGCGCATAGTAGCGTCGGGCGGCACCGTTACCTTAGCGGGCGCGGGCTTCGGAACGAACGTGGGCTGCTCCACATGTCAGGTAGTGGCGTACCCCGGCCCGGTAACGCTGGCCGTCTCATCTTGGTCCGATACCGCCATCAGCGCGCTTCTGCCGTCGTCTTTCAACGGATTCGCTGTGGTTCTGGTTCAAACCGCAGCGGGGCAGGACACAATCAACATCATGGCCGCGCCGCTTCCAAGTTCTCTGACGATTCAAACAGTTCCTTCCGGCCTGCAATTCAGCATCGACGGCGGGGCGGCTCTGACAGCTCCCCAAACATTCAGCTTCGTTACCGGCAGTACGCACAACATCGCAGTCGCAACGCCTCAACCTGGCGCAGCCGGAACGCGGTATGTGTTTACCGTATGGAGCGACGGCGGGTCCGCCTCGCATTCCTTCATAGTCAACTCCTCTGGCACACTCACGGCTACGTTCCAGACGCAATATCAACTGACTCTCTCTGCTGCGCCGGAAGCTGGCGGAGTGGTGACGCCTTCCAGTGGGGAGTTCTATAACTCCGGCGTATCCGTACCGATCAGCGCCACGGCGCACAGCGGATACGTATTTTTTGATTGGCACGGCAACGTCGCCGGCGCTGATGCGGGATCAACTACAGTCACCATGACCAACCCCGAATCGGTAACTGCAAATTTCAAGAATCTTGAGCGACTGCCCAGACGGTGAATCATGGTGCCTTAAAATGGGCACGGTGGTTGGCGGGATCAGGTCGTCCAGGCTCCTGATAGACTGCCCGGATGCAACTGAGCGATTTTGTCGGTAAGCAAATTACTATTCTGATTCCCCACTTTGACCCCAAACAGTATCATCGCGTGATACTTCACGGTGTTGAGGCTGGCGGAATATGGATTGAGAGCCAAGAGTTCACGAACGAGGTATTGGGAACCCACGAAAGAGCGCCCAAAACACTCGTCTTATTCGTGCCCTACAACCAGATAGCGTACGCCGTAGGCTCCATTTCGGAACCGTCTCTGAAAAGAGCATTTGGTCTATGATCTCCCGGTTCGCCGGGTCTTGTAGTTCTTTAATCATCTTCATTGTGACCTCATAACCCGAAATCGTATTTCCGTATTTCAGTGAAGACTCGGATCAGAACGGCACATCCGCCCGCCGGTCCGTCCCGTGCGCCCGCCTCAGGCGTTCGCCCGGTAGCGGAGGGCGCGGTCAGTTACCTGCCGCGCTTCCTTGCGCCAGTTTCGCCCGCACTGCCGGGCCGCTACTCCCCCTCGTCTTCACCCATTCTGCCGGATCCGCCGAAACGCGCTGCATTTCAAAAAAGTGTCGAACGGATTCGACCGTTACGGGAGTATTCCGGCACTCTGGAAGTTCCGCAACTATCGCCGCCACCGCCGCCGGATTGAGGAGGTAGTTCTCGTAGCTGCGGCGTGGAAGGAAGACGCTGCGATGTCCATTTGTCGCCATCGAACTCGAATGCAATCGCGGGAGGGATTACCGCACCACCTTCACTCAGGCTCTCGTAGATTTCGAACACAAGCTTTCCTTGTCTGCCAAGTAGATCGCCTGTCGCGCGCAGGGAGCGGAAGACAGTGCCTGCCACAGCGATCTCAGAGAAGTGGCTCGCAATCAACGGAAAGCATTCCGCCTCCGTAGCGCCCTCAACCCAAAAAATATGCTCCGCGCCGTAGACATCCGCCAGAGTGGCTCCTACCTCATTCAGAACAAGGCGCTGATGTTCTACGGCGGTCGGATCCAACTGAGAAATCGTGCTTTCCCCGTCATGCTGGCCTATCATCAAGATGCTCGACGGCCGTAGCGCTGAGATTACGGTGGGAGAATGTGTCGCCACAATAAATTGATGCTGGCCAAAGTGATTGCGGAGGATGTTCATCAATGATCGACAAGCACCTCGATGCAGGAAGCTCTGTGGTTCGTCGATGACAATCACTTGCGGGTATTCGCTGGTCAAGGCCACATAGAGAATCGCAAGGACTTGGAAGACTCCGGACCCGCTGTCGGCAATCGGAATCGCGAGATCAATCCGATCCGTATCAGAACCCTCCGCCCAGACCATCACCTGAACCTGTCCGTTCGCTTCTTGGGAGGCCGATACCTGTGAAACGTGGGGGAACACTTGCCTCACCAGATCGTTGTACCTCCTTGCCAATGACGGCCTCGCCTGAAGATTCGACAGAACCTCGGCTAAGTTACTGGCATTTGGATTAAGCTGCAGACTTACGCCGTTCGCGACCTTGCCGACTGTCATGCGCTCTGCCCGAAATACGTAGATGTAAGACGCCAGAGAGGGAAGAATGCGTTTGGACTGGTCCCCATTTTTGAGACAAACAGTTAAGACTCATTTTTCATTGAATGGAGAATTGAGTCATGGGATTGTCACGCAGGCAGTTCACGCAGGAGTTTAAACTGGCCGCCGTCCGGCGGCTGGAACAAGGGGTATCGATTGCAGAGGTGGCTCGCGGGCTGGAAGTGAACCCGAACGTGCTGCACCGGTGGCGCCGGGAGTTCCGCCAGGGTCCGGGCAACGCGTTTCCGGGGAACGGAAAGCAGCGCTGGTCCGAAGGCCGGGTTGCGGAGCTGGAGCGGAAGGTCGGCCAGCAGGCGCTGGAGATCGATTTTTTGAAGGGGTGCTTGCAGCACATCGAGGAACAGCGGATGTTGCAGGCACTGACTGGGAATCCGCGGTCTTCCGGAAGGTCAAAGAAGAAGTGAAGGCCGGCGGTGGACTGACGGTCGAGCGGATGGTGAAGCTGGCCCGGGTTAGCCGGGCCAGCTACTATCGCTTCGACGAGAACGCGGAATCAGGCGCTGATTCCGATATGGATCTGCGCGACGCGATTCAGCGGGTGGCGCTGGAATGGCCCAGTTACGGGCGGCGGCGAATCACCCGAGAACTGCACCGCCGCGGTTGGGCGGTGAACTGGAAACGGGTCTACCGGCTGATGCGCGAGGACAATCTGCTCTGTGTGCGGAAGCGGAAGTTCGTGGTGACGACCGATTCCAACCATGGGCGGAAAGTCTACCCGAACCTGGCGCGGCAGATGGTGCTGACCGATGTCGATCAGCTCTGGCGCGCCGATATCACCTATATCCGGCTTCGCGAAGAGTTCGTGTTTCTGGCTGTCGTTCTGGATGCTTACTCGCGCCGGGTGATCGGCTGGGCGCTGGACCGGACACTGGAAGATGAACTGACGCTGAGTGCGCTGCGCATGGCCTTGTCGCGGCGGGTAGTCGGACCGGGGCTGGTGCATCATTCCGATCGCGGCTCGCAATACGCCAGCGGCGACTACACCGGACTTCTCAAAGAGAACGGCGTTCAGATCAGCATGTCGCGCAAGGGCAATCCGTGGGACAACGCGGCGTGCGAATCATTCATGAAAACCCTGAAATATGAGGAGGTTCACCGCAACGAATACCGGGATCTGGCCGAAGCGCGGAGCGAAATCGGCACGTTTCTGGAGAAGGTCTACAACCAAAAGCGTCTTCACTCCGCTCTCGGCTACTTACCGCCGGCGGAGTTCGAAGACAAGCTCCGAGCGGCTGCGGGAGCGCAGGCATGAAAGTGACCGTGCGTTTTCTCAGGCATGGCGGAATCTGTCGGCCGATGTGTTCTTTCTTCAAAAGCCTGGACCGAAGTACCGCTTTCCGGCCGGGTTCGGGCCAGACTTTAAGGACGCACCGGAAGTTCTACGCCCTACCCATCGTCGCGACGAGTTCCGGCCGGCTATTCCTCAGCGGGTTGCTCGCCAGCATTGCCCGCCTCCGCTTCACCGGCACGCCCATCCTAAATCCGTTCCGGGATCGGGCACAATGAATTTACAGCGAACGGTCAACAGTGTCTTAACTGTTTGTCTCAACCCAGGGGACCACCCCAGAACTCTTCGTGCGGGTTAGCAGCAAATAGGGGCCCGGAGTCCGCGATCGATACTTCGCCGTGGAGCGCGGTCATCTCCCAGAGAGCCCATGTAGGGACGGTACCCCTGGCGTTAAGGCCCTGGATGCGCTCGTAGTTTCCGACCAGGGGGAATTGGGTGCTTTCAACAACCATTTTCGCGCCCGGGCCTTGGTGAGTCGCTTGGACCTCGAATTTGTACGCGGCATCTGAGTAAAAAAGCTTGTCGCGGAGGGCTTCGAGGGCATCGCGGTCTGTTTGCGCGGCCAGAGCCGGAGAACGGGACATCCGATTAATCCAAGGACCACAATCTTGCGGTAAGACCACTTGGAAAGGCGCCAGATTCCTGCCTACCATCCTGCGCAATTCGGGCGCCTTAACTTCGAATTCAGCGATCACACGCGACGATGGTGAAACCATTGCCGCCGCGTTAGGCTTGGTTCTGAGGCTTCGATGAGGGTTCGAGGTGAACGCCAAACTCATGGCTTCGAGTAATGCAGACTTGCCCGTATTGTTCCTTCCGGTCACCACAGTCGAATCTGAGCTAAACGCGATTCGATCGGAGCGGAAGTAACTCTTGTAGTTTTCGATAGCCAGTGAGATCAATCGCATTTGTACCTGGCAGATTACGACGCGATTACGCCTGGCTCGACCTGCGAAGAAATTGTCCGATACGGCGCGTCCGGAGCGAGGTCCGCTCCATTGGGCCAACACATCGCGCCATACTCGTCTACCCGAACCTGGGCGAACAGAAGCGGATCGCGAAGGGCTTCAAACACCGCTCCGAAGAGCCTTGCGGAGAGATCAACTTCTCCGCTCCTGCCATCGTCAAACAGCACGCGAAGAGTGTATCCCTGAACGGCGCTTGCGCTTAGAATTCGATTCATTCCTCTACTCCAGCGGTGCGATTGGGGAGAGCGCCCTCTGTGCTCCTGACCCCTGAGCCAATTGTCGCGCAGTTCCTGTCGATGAGCTCGGCCCAGTCGAGAACCAGTCCGAGGGCCCGGCGCGGCAACTTTCCCTCGATCAGCTCCAGTGTCTCGATCCCGATTGAAAGTGCGGCGGCGGATGATCGTCATAATACATTCGGATGAGTTTGGAATCCGCCGCACGAAGCAACAGGTTTTATGCAGGCCATAATCAATCTTCCCGATGCGCTCTACCGCAAGAGTGAGGCAGTAGCCGCGTCGCGAGGCGCCACGATTGAGGAGCTGATTATCGAAGCTGTCGCCAGGGAGGTTCAGGACGATCCCGAATTGAGCGCGATCGTCTATGGTAGTCGCGAAGTAGAATTACCTGTGATCCCGTCCAAGCGGCCCGGATCACTCGATTTGTCTCGTTTCGACTTCGATGAACTGCTTGCCTGATGTCAACGTGTGGATCGCTCTGGCC
The DNA here is from genome assembly GCA_963764845.1 of Terriglobia bacterium. Taxonomy (GTDB): domain Bacteria; phylum Acidobacteriota; class Terriglobia; order Bryobacterales; family Bryobacteraceae; genus BOG-234. Next base: position 2,292,769 of record CAVXUE010000006.1, read on the forward strand.
GCTGAAAAGCACGTTCATCATCCCGCCGCCCGCCGATGGTTTTCCAATCTCATGGATGAAAAACTGGCCTTTTGCCGGTTCACCCAGGTAGGCTTTCTGCGGCTGCTGACGAACAGGCACGTGATGCAGGAAGAGGTTATGAGCCCCGATGAGGCATGGTCGGCTTATCAAACACTTCGCTCTGACCGGCGAATTGGATAATTGCCGGAACCGCAAGAGCTCAGCGAGGTTTGGGACACGTTTACCGACTTCAGTTGAGTTCGCCGAGCCTATCGATCGCGACACGCCGCAACTGACCAGCAACCGATCGAGTCCCGAGTCATGTGCCGACGAAGGGGGGAAACTCCTCGGTACCGATGTCATAATCGTAAATCACACCCGAATGCCCATCCGCAGCATGACCGGCTTCGCGCGGGTCTCCCGCGCCACGCCGTCTGGCGAACTGACGCTTTCGATCAAAACCGTCAATCACCGCGGGCTCGACATGCACTTCCACATGCCGCTGGAGTTCGACGCCGTGGAACCCGCCGCTGCGCACAGCCGTCCGGAAGCGCGTGCTGCGCGGGCACGTGCAGGTGCAGGTTCACTTCAAGCGGACGACGGCGGACGGCGAGCGCCGCGGCCATCATCAACGAACCTCTGCTTCGCGCCTGGCTCGAAGCGTTTCGCGATGCCGCCGAGCGCCTCGGTATCGAATCGCGAGCCCGATCTCAATCAGGCGCTCCGTCTGCCGGGAATGATGGAATCGCGGCGCGGCGCGCCGACGCAGCCGATCGGCGGCGCTCGAAGCCGAAGCGACTGTCCGCCGCCGCCGAGGCGCTCGAAGAACTCGACGCTTTCCGCGTGCGCGAAGGCGAGGCGATCGAAACCGAAATCCGCATGCGCGCCGCGTCGCTGCGCGATCTCGTCGTGCGCATGGAAGAGATCCGCAGCCGCGCGCTGCCGTTCTTTCAGCAGCGCCTGCGCGATCGGCTGGGCGAAATGCTCGGCGGCGCTCAGATCGATCCGGCGCGAATCGCCCAGGAAGCGGCGATTCTCGCCGAACGCAGCGACATCAGCGAAGAACTGGTCCGTCTGAAAACGCACGCCGATCAGGCCGACGCCCTGCTTTCGGCGGAAGGCGAAACCGGCAAAAAGCTGGATTTTCTGCTGCAGGAAATGAATCGCGAGACCAATACGATCCTCTCGAAAACCGGCGGTCTGGGCGAAACGGGCCTGACGCTGACCGATCTCGGCCTCGCCGCCAAAGCCGAAATCGACCGCATCCGCGAACAATCCCTCAACATCGAATGACCACCGTCTTCATCATTTCCGCGCCGTCCGGCTCCGGGAAAATCGACCCTTGTGTCCCGCCTGCTGAACGAGGTCGAAGGCCTGACGTTCTCGGTTTCCTACACCACGAGGAAGCCGCGCGGCAGCGAAGTGGCCGGCGAAGCCTACCATTTCATCGACCGCGACGAGTTCGAGCGCCGCATCGCCGCCGACGAATTTCTCGAACACGCCGAGGTTTTCGGCAATTATTACGGCACACATCAGGACGCGCTGGACGATCGCCCAGGAGCAGCGGCAAAGACCTGGTGCTCGACATTGACGTGCAGGGTGCGGCACAATTAAAGAAGCGGATTCCGGATGCCGTCAGTATTTTCATCCTCGCCGCCGTCGCGGGAGGTTCTGGAGCAGCGCCTGCGGGCGCGGAGCCAGGACAAGGAAGAAGTGATTCGGCGGCGGTTGGCGGATGCGGCCCGGGAGATTCGGAATTACAGCCTGTACGATTACGTGCTGGTGAACAACGATCTGGACCTCGCGGCGGAAACGCTGAAGGCGATCGTGCAGGGCCGAGCGCGTGCGGCGCATCCGCGTCGAAGAGAAGATCCGGCCGATTCTGGCCACATTCGGACAGGACATTGGGAGTATAAACGAGAATGAGCTGACACACCGCCTCGCAATAATGCGCACTGCTCGATTCCGGACGATCCGGATCAGAGCACTTACCGCTTCATCATCGTGGCCGCCAAGCGCGCCCGGCAACTGCAGGGCGGGCATCGCCCCGTGCTGCCAACGTCGTCGAAGAAGTCGACCGTGATCGCGATGGAAGAAGCGCGCCGCGGACTGGTGAAGTACGAGATCCAGCCCGACGCCATCATGGTGGAAGACGTTCCGGGTATCGATCAGATCTGAGTCTGGATTGCGCATGCGCATCGTTCTGGGCGTGAGCGGCGGGATCGCGGCATACAAGGCCGCCGAAATCGCCCGCTCGCTCATCCGGAACGGCCATGAAGTGCAGGCGGTGCTGACGCGTGCCGCCGAAGAATTCATCCGTCCCCTCACGTTTGCTTCGCTGACCGGCCGCAAGGTCATCACGGACCTGTTTTCGTCCGCCAGTCCGGAAGCCACCTATTCCAGTTCGATCGAGCATATCGGCGTTGCGCAGGAGCACGATCTGCTGCTGGTGGCGCCGGCCACGGCGAACGTGCTGGCAAAGTTCGCGCACGGTCTGGCGGACGATTTTCTTTCCACCATGTATCTGGCGTTTCGCGGGCCGGTGGTTCTGGCGCCCGCCATGAACAACAACATGTGGGAGCACGAAGCCGTGCGCGCCAATGTCGAAACGCTGCGGCGGCGCGGGCATACGATCGTCGATCCCGATGAGCGGTTTTCTGGCTTGCGGCACATTCGGGCCGGGACGGCTGGCCGAGATCGACAAGATCGTCGAAGCGGTCGAGCGCGCGCTCGCGCCCGCGGTCTCGCGATCTGGACGGCGAGACGATTCTGATCACCGCCGGACCGACGCAGGAGCCGCTCGATCCGGTGCGCTATCTCTCCAACCGGTCGAGCGGCAAGATGGGATACGCGCTGGCGCAGGCGGCGATGGATCGCGGGCGCGCAGGTGATTCTGGTGAGCGGTCCGGTGGCGCTCGAATCCGCCGCGGGGCGCGGAAGTGATTCAGGTGCGGACGGCGGCCGAAATGCGCGATGCGGTGTTCGCGAATCTGGAGCCGGCGACGGTGGTGATCAAGTGCGCGGCCGTGGCCGATTTCCGGCCGCTCGGTCGAATCGAAGCAGAAGATCAAGAAGACGTCGGCGCGCGATTTCGCTGGAACTGGATCCGACGCCGGATATTCTGGCCGAACTTGGGCGCAAGCGCGGCGACCGGCTGCTGATCGGCTTCGCCGCCGAGACGGAGAATCTGCGCGAAGAAGCGCGCCGGAAACTGGAAGACGAAGAACTGCGACATGGTGGTGGCGAATCTGGTGGGCAAGTCGGAGACCGGCTTTGAATCCGATGCGAATGAAGTGCTGCTGGCGCTGCGCACGGGCGAAGTTGATTCCGCTGCCGCGCGCATCGAAGCGCGAGATTGCGGACCAGATCCTCGGCCAGATTCTGAAACTGCGCCGCGAGCTGGCGACGAAGTGAGTCCGCGAATGAGTCCGGAAGAACTGCGCGCAGCGCATTGAGTTCTATCAGGATCTGGGCATCAAGGAGATTTATCGCCGCGTGCCGCCCGCTGCGGCTCGAGTCCGTCGAATGCTGCGCCATCAACCGATATCGAGCTGCCCGGCCTGGCTCCCGCTGGCGATACGCTCGAGCGGATCTCCGAGGACATCGGCGATTGCACCCGCTGCCGGCTGCACAAGGGCCGGAACAAGATCGTTTTCGGCGTGGGCGATCCGCGGCGCAAAGCTGGTGTTCGTCGGCGAAGGTCCGGGCGCGGACGAAGACGCGCAGGGCATTCCGTTCGTCGGGCGCGCGGGCCAGTTGCTGACGCAGATGATCGAAGGCACCGCGGCGAAGGAAGGCATTCCGCTCAAGCGCGCCGACGTTTACATCTGCAATGTGGTGAAGTGCCGTCCGCCGGAGAACCGCACGCCGGAGCCGGATGAGATGGAGATCTGCGGCCAGTTTCTGTTCCGGCAGCTTCGGCGATCAAGCCGAAAGCGATCTGCGCGCTGGGCTCGACGGCGGCGAAGGCGCTGCTGGGCGGCAAGGACGGCGTCACGAAGCTGCGCGGCAAGTGGCATAAGTGGCATGACATTCCGCTGATGGTGACTTACCATCCTTCTTATTTGCTGCGCCCTTACAACCAGAACGCCAAGCGCGAAGTCGTGGGAAGACCTGAAGAAGGTTCTGCATTTCGTCTACGATTAGACGTTCGACGATCGTTGGCTGGCGGATGCGGCCCGGTACCCGTGGTACCCCCATCGTCGCGTGTACTTCACGGCATGGGCTCGGAAGTCGTATTCTATTGGGTTAACAGGAGGCGGGATGGCAAGGTTGGTTCACATGGCTGGTCTGCGGGGCCTGATGTTTTGCGCGGCAGTATCGGCTTGCATGGGTTCCGCGTTTGCTCAGACCGTAGCGGTCGGAGCCTACAGCGACATTGACGGCGTGGGTTTGTCCGCCGGCTCGCTGCCTTCCGGGGCGTCTTTACCGCCATCGATCTCACTGATTTCGGGTGAACAATATCTGACGTTTTCGATTACCGGCGGGACGAACGTCTGCGGCTCAACCTGGTGCGCGACCCTGAACAACTCGAACTATAACGATGCGGATGGTATCGGCTCGGCGTCCAACATGGTCGAGAGTCCGTCTAACGGGATATCCGGGATCTCGAATACGAATGCGGGCTTCCTGGCGGGCGTGTTTGTCAGTACGGCTCCTCCCTCGGGCTCCGTTCCTTCCAGCCTCGCTTTCGGGAGCGGCGGGATCGCCACCAGCTTCGCATCCCTGTCGCCCGCGCTGAATCAGCTATTCTTTATCGGGGATGGGTTGACGGGAGATCATACCGGGTCAGTCCAGGATTTTAATATTCCGACGGGCGCAACGGCCCTGTACCTTGGCGTCGCCGACGCCTGCGGCTATAACGGCTCCCCAAGTTGTTACAGCGACAACGCCGGCAGCTGGCAGGTGACCTACGCGATCTCGGGATCGGCAACGCCGGAGCCCGGCTCCGTATGGCTGATTTTGGCTGCCGGCGCAGGCCTTTGCCTTGCCTTGAAGGCGGGCTTTCGCGCAAAGACGACTGGCCTCGACTGAGGACAAGCGCTCAGGTTTCTTCCCTGTCGTCCCGTTGATATACTTGCGGGTGTTTCGAGGACTATGAAGATACCGTTCGCGATTGCGCTGGCTGCCGCAAGTACCTTGAGCGCTCAGACGGATTCAACCACTTCGCGGGCGTTCCTCGACAAATACTGTATTACCTGCCATAGCCAGAAACTGCACACGGCCGGGTTGTCCCTCGAGACTTTGGATCTCACCAAACCGGCTGCCAATGCGGAGGTGCTGGAGAAGGTGGTTGCGAAGCTTCGTTCCGGCGCAATGCCTCCTCCGAAGATGCCGCGGGCCGATGCTGCGACTTATCGAGTGGTGGCTACCGCGCTCGAAAACGATATCGATCAGGCTTGGGCGGCGAACCCGAATCCGGGACGAATCAGCTCGGTGCATCGGCTGAATCGCGCGGAATACAACAACGCGATTCGCGATCTGTTCCGCCTCGATTTCGACGTGAAGCCGCTGCTGCCGGGGGACGATACGGCCGACGGCAGTTTCGATAACTTCGCCGATGTGCTGTCCATTTCGACGGTGCATCTGGAGCGGTATATGTCGGTCGCGCGGCAGATTACGCGCCTGGCGACCGGCCTTCCTCCGGCGCAGCCGGGCATGGAACGGTTCGAGATCCCGTTGCATGTGTTGCAGGACGACCGGCAGAGCGAAGACCTGCCGCTCGGATCGCGCGGCGGTATCGCCATTCATTACAATTTCCCGGTCGATGGCGAATACCTTATCAAGGTTCGCCTGCAGCGCCAGTATCAGGATTACTTGAAGGGCATGGGCTGGCCGCAGAAGCTCGATGTGCGTCTCGACGGCAAGCTGTTGAAGCGGTTCACCGTGGGCGGAGCGGCGAAGGGACGGGCCGCCGCGGCAAGTTATGCGGGCGATGGCGAGCCGGGTTTCGCGGGCGATCCCGAATGGGAAACCTATATGCAGCTCACGGGCGATGCTGGCCTCGAAGTGCGCGATTCCGGTGCAGGCCGGCGCGCACGTCGTAGGCGTTTCGTTTGTGCGCGAAATGTGGGAGCCGGAAGGCCTGCCGCAACCTCTGCAGCTGGGCCGCGTGATTTCGAACGATCAGGTTTACATGGGGAACGCGAACGTGGGCTCGATAGAGATCGGCGGGCCTTACGCGAACCATGGGCCGGCGAAGGATTCGGCCAGCCGGCGCGCGATTTTTGTATGCGAGCCGCCGAAAGCAGCGGCGGAAGAGCGAGGCTGCGCGTCCGACAATTTTGTCGCGGCTGGCGCGGCTGGCTTATCGCCGGCCGGTGACGAAAGAGGATGTGGACACGCTGCTGTCGTTCTTCGATAACGGGCGCTTCGATAACGGGCGCAAAGACGGCGGCAGTTTTGAGACCGGGATTCAATTTGCTCTCGAGCGCATGCTGGTGGATCCGGATTTCCTGCTGCGCGTGTATCGGGATCCGGCTGACGCCGGAGGCACACGGCGTCTCACCGATCTGGAACTGGCGTCGCGGCTGTCTTTCTTCCTGTGGAGCAGCATTCCCGACGACCGGCTGCTGACGCTGGCCGAACATGGCGAACTGAAAAATCCAGCCGTGATCGAGAAGGAAGTGCGGCGGATGATGGCTGATCCGCGCGCTACCGACGCGATGGTGAACAATTTCGCCGCGCAGTGGTTGAATCTGCGCCGCGTCGAAGAAGTGGTGGTCGATCCGGTGAAGTATCCGAATTATGACGAGAGTCTGCTGCAGGCTTTCCAGACCGAAACCGAGATGTTCGTGGCCAGCACGTTCCGCGACGATCGCAGCCTGAACGAATTGTTGAACGCGGATTACACGTTCGTCAATGAGAGGCTGGCGCGGCACTACGGGATTCCCGGGGTTTACGGGACGCGCTTCCGAAAGGTCGATGTTGCCGAACCACGATGAGCGCGGCGGTTTGCTGGCGCGAGGGTGCGCTGCTGGTAACGACGTCGTATCCGGACCGCACATCGCCTGTGCTGCGCGGCAAATGGCTGCTGAATAATATTTTCGGGTTGGCGATTCCGCCGCCTCCGCCGGGCGTGAACGCTACGCTCGAAACGAAGCCCGGCACGCTGCCGACTTCGATGCGCGAACGTTTGGCGAAGCACCGCACGGATCGCGTCCTGCAACAGTTGCCATGCGGTGATCGATCCGCTTGGGTTCGCGCTGGAGAATTTCGACGTTGATCGGCGCGTGGCGCACGACGGACGAAGCGGGCAAGCCGATCGACGCGAGCGGCACTACGGCGAGCGGCGAGAAGATCAACGGGCTGGCAGGATTGCGCGCGGCGCTGCTGGAAGAGCCCGGTCAGTTTCCGCAGACGGTGACGGAAAAGCTGATGGCTTACGCACTGGGGCGGCGGCTCGAGTATTATGACGAGCCCGCGGTGCGCAAGATCGTGCACGACGCGGCGGCGAAGGATTACCGCTGGTCGTCGATTGTTCTGGGGATTGTGGAAAGCCCGGAGTTCCTGATGCGGGCTTCGCGTACGGCCGCGAACTAGAACGAAGCCGTTCTGGCGGGGCCCATCGTCTTCCAGGCCTCGTGAAGATGGACGCCAAGTTCTTCATCGTCGATTTGATCGAGCATGATACCCACCCAACCGTAGACACCGACGTACGGCGGCTTGAAATAGACCGCGGGCGCCGACCGGATCAGGGTGGATTGGTCGCCCGGCGGCACCGGAATCCACACGGCAACTCGCTTTTCGACGTCTTGCGTAAATCTACAGTAGACCTTCTTATGAAAGAACGTGGGTACTCCATGCGAGAGTTTTTCAGTCGTATTCGGCAGTCCGGAGCAAATGTGACGGACTCTGCCCAGATGTTCCTTGCCCTCGGCAGAGAAAACGTGGACCGGATGGGTTGGGACACGCTCCGCTTTCTTGCCGGGGAGCTTTGCCTTGGCAGCCATGTTCTGTAAGGTATCAGAACGCTTTGCCGAGGAACGTCAGCATTCTTCCGCAGTACATAACACCGACCCACAGAGTCAGCGAAGCGGCGGCGATGCACTTTGCCAATGCAGGTGCGTCGTCTCCCGGCCCCAGCGCTTCTACGCTGCGAAACATTCCCGTCGCGTAGAACGCTCCCACGTTTAACCCGGCAAGGGCTATCAGCGAGAGCTTGATGTAAAAAGGCGTACTGCCGATGTACTGCGTGGGCTGCCCGACGAAGAAAATGGTTCCTGTCAAAAAGCTGAAGCCGAACCCCAGAACGCCCCAGTGGACGAACCGGTTGAGCGGCTTGGCCGGGAGTTCTTTCATCAGACCGAGGATGCGAAGGTCGAGCAGCCCGACGTTGCCGAAGAGCAGAATCAGTCCGAAGAAATGCAGCACCTGGCAGGTGGGCCAGACCCAGGTATGATTTTTGATGAACATTGAGGGCGCGGTGGCATCGAGCCAGTGTCCCAGATGAACCGGATCACCCAGCTTCTCCACATAGGCCATCAGACGCCCGGCAGTTACCGCGCCTGCCCAGACCGCCAGCGAGAGTCCGGCCAGGATTTTATCGTTGGGCCGGCTCGCCCGGCTGAACACTTTGCGCTGGCCCGCCAGCAGGATCACCATGCCGACAGCGATGAGGATGAGCTTTGATGGGGAAGGCGGGATTCACGATCTTGTTCGGCCCGTCGATCCCGAACAGGATGAGCCCGGTGATCGCATTAATGCGAAGCCGATCCAGATCAGCGGAAACAAGCGCCTCATCGGAGCGAGCGGAAGTTGCCGCGCCACGCCGAGGATGCGCAGATCGATGGCGGAAATCAGGCCCACCAGTATCGCCATGCCGAACGTGTGAAGGAAGAGAACGGTCGGGTAGCCCCAGACCGATTCGGACTCACGGATGGCGGTCGCGGCGTCGGTGTCGCGCAACCATTGCAGGAACTCCATTACTTGGCTTCGGATAACCCTTCGGGGCAGGCGAACTCTCTGAGTTCATCGGTCCCGGCGCCGGCTTTGCGGTAGGTGTGCGAAGTCTCCCAGGGCTTTGTGAAGGCCTTTGGATCAGTCACCGTGATGCGATCTTCGAGCAGTCCCGGTTCGGCGAAGCGGATGCGTTCCTTGACTGTCATGTCCTCGCTGTGCGGCGTGAAGCCTTCGACGAATGAGTTCGTGCTCAGGGAAACGGTATCGACCACGAGCGTGTCGCCTTCCCAGCGGCCCGTCGAATACCCGGCGTACGTGGGGTCGTCCAGCACCTTCGCCGAAGGCTTGCGGCCGTCGAGATAGACACGCCGCAGCGCGTCGTTCAGTTCGCTGAAGAAGGTGATCTTGTCTTTCGTCTGCATCACTTCCATGCCGTAGGGCATGCCCATCATGGCGGGCATTCCGGGCGGCAGGCACTTGGCGGTGTTGTCGTATTCGGCGGAACCGGCGATGCGCGTTTTGCGGATCATTTCCCATTTCGCCATGAAGGAGGCGTGAGCAAAGGCTCATTCGGGGTGCGTCCGCCGGAGCCATCGGAGAGAGGCGCCGATTGCGTGGGGCGGGGAGGTGGTCCGCCGCGCGCGACCGGGGGCGGGGCGTTGCCTCTGCCGGCGCCGCGGCCACCGCCGCCGAAGGGATTCAGCGGATAATAGACGCCCGAAAAATCCGGCGGTTGCTGGGCGAGAAGCACGGCCGACGCACTGAGGATGAGGGCCAACAGAATCGTTCGCATCTGGGTTTTCTCCTATTGGGTAGCCGGCGGGGCGTTGGGCAGAATCGTGCCGTCGGCCTTCGTCACGCGGGCAATCAGGGAAACCTTCGAACCGTCCTTCGATGGGCTCATGTCGATGGTCACCGTTTCACCCGGCGTGACCGAGTGCCTCGACCAGCCGGCGCGCGCGAGAACTCCCGGGGCGCGCCCTTCGCACTTCCATTCGATTTTGCCGCCTTTGCCATCGTCGACAGTGAGATAGATCCAGGTATGCGGGTTGACCCATTGGAAATCCTTGACGACGCCGGTGACGGTGATGACCTTGTCACTTCAAACGCCACATTACTGTGATGGGAAAATGCGGGAGCGGCAGAAAACAAGCGCCGAAATGCGCTGCGATGGTGCGGATCTTCATTGCGCTTACTTACTTGCTCACAACTTCAATGCGTTGTCAAGAGTTGGCGGTGTGTTCAAATTGTCGCGGGCCGCTTCCAGCTTGGGATCGAGCGCGAGGGCTTCGTCGAACTGCGCGATGGCCTCGGTGTTTCTTGCCCTGCTGCGCGAGCAGCTCGCCCCAGAGGTTGTGCAGGCCGGCGTCTTTCGGAAACGCGGCGATCACCTGTCTGCAGATGCGTTTCCGCGTCCGCCGAGATTGCCCGCTTTCACCAGCGCGAAGACCAGGTTGTAGCGCGCGTTGACGTTGGCGGGATCGAGGCGCAGCGCCTGTTCGAACTGGTCCATCGCTTCCCGCGCGCGGCCCATTCGCGTGAAAGCCGCGCCGAGCATGTTGTGTCCCTGGGATTGTTTGGGATCGACGCTTGACCGCCGTTTCGAGAGCCGTGAGACGCGCCCTGCGTATCGAGGCGGGAGAGCTTGAGCTCGCCGAGATCGAGATATGAGACGTAATCGTCCGGATATTTTTCCACGCGGTGCTGCATGACGGCTTCTTCCAGTTCGCGGCGGCGGTCGTTCGCCCGGCCCTTGCGGCAGAACCTGCAGCCAGAGATGGCCCATCTCGTCGGTCGCGTTGTTTCCCGCTTTCACGCGGCGCGGCGGATGGTTGGGATTGCGCGGATTCGCCGCCGAATTGTCGTAGTGGTAACGCATGGAGATCAGCGTTCCTTTGGGCAGAGAAAGCGGCTGGCGGTAACGGTAAACGGCCTGCCGGTTCAGATCCCAATCCGGAATGCGGATCAGCCATTGGCGTTTGCCATCGGGCAGCGTGGCATAGGCTTCGAGCAGTTTGCCGAGGTAATGGGCGTGCGGATAGACGGCCAGAACATCGACATCCATGGGCAGGCGGAAATCGTCGGAGATCGAGAAAATCGCGCGTGCCGGCGGGAATGTTCAGGGCGCCATCGTGTTCGAGCTGGATCAGCACGGGGAACTGCGTGGGCTTTTTGTCGGTGAAATAGAGGCCGATCGAAGGCTGCACCATGTTCCGGTTTGCCCGATGGCTGCAGATGCGCGTTGAGAACGAGATCGTTGCCGGGTTCGAGACGCCAGGCGAAGCCGTCGGGTTCGGAGTAAGGCGCGCTGCCGGGCTTCCAGAAGAGGAAATGGCCGGGAGGATCGAAGATGTTGGATTTGATGTCGAGATCCATGCCCGGGAAGCCGAGTGGTTCTTTGCGCGTGGTGCTGGTGCGGTCGACGATCACGTTCGCGTGATGCACAAGGCGTTTATCGCCAGGGCGGATTTCGATGGCGCGAACGTAGCGGGTCGAGGGAATGTCCGGAGTGAAGACGAAATTCCAGAAGACGTCGGGTCCGCTGGCGGCGAGAGAGTAACGGCTGCGGCGCTTTGAGAATGAGATCGGGCGGGCCGAGTTGCCAGCCCTCTGTGAACGTTGGCGGTGGCGGCGTTTCGGCGGGATTGCCTTCCGGCATGCCGGCTGCGACCCAATCGGCGATGAGTTTGATCTGAGCGTCGGTGAGGCGGTGCTCGTCCTGAAATTCTCCATAGCCAGGCTGGGGCAGCCAGGGCGGCATGTAGCGGCTCTTCGTGACGACGGCGATCTGGCGCGCGTGTTTCCGCACGTCTTCGTAGTTGAGCAGCGAGAAGGGCGCGGATTCGCCGGGCCGGTGGCAGGATGCGCAGTTCTTGTAGATGATGGGCGCGATGTCGTGTGAGAAGGTCGGAGATTGAGACTGCGCGGCGAGAGGGATTGCCATGGCCAGCGCCAGAAGAAATTCGCATTTACGTTTCAATCATAACTGCCTTCGAGGAACCAGCGGCCGCCATCGATCTCATGGAAAACCCTGTATAACGCGCCGGATTCGAGCGCGATATCCCATTCGTCGCGATTCCATGCATCGGCGCGCCACCATTCTCCCGACGTACGCCACGGGCCTTTCGCCATCACCACGCGCCCGTTCACCGAGGGCGATGCGACCCGCACCGGCTGGTGATTCACCACGATCACCTGCGCATATCGCGGCGGACGGAAGCGGCGCAAACAGAGCCGCGGCGCCTCGGCAACTGGCTGTTTCCTCGGCAACTGCCGTTGCCGGCGCAAACGCACGCATGGGAGAACGTATCGGGACGATGCGTATCCGCCAGTTCCGGCGTTCCCACCTGCCCGTCTCCCACCAGATGGCGCAATCGGGCCACCGTCAATTCCAGCTTCTCCGGCTCGGGCGAGGAGGGCATGAACAATCCATGCTGCGTACGCCGCGGCTTCACCGGTTCGGCCTTCAAATGCACTTTCAGGACCGGCGCAACCGGCGGCGCTTCCGCTCAATTCGAGCTGCAGCATTTTGAGGAATGCCTTCGGGTCGAGCATGGGCACGGGCAAGCGCAGCAATGCCGAATGCTCCGGCGCATTCTCCAGCGTGAGCCGCACGCGGATTTCATTCGTCGCCAGCGACCGTGCGCCCAGGCGTCCGCAGACATCGTTCAACAGCCGCGCGAGGATGAACGACAGCGGCTCGATCAATTCCACCGGATGCTCGAGTTCCATCTCGTCTTCGAATTCGAGCGGATCGACGAGGGGCTGCAGTTGCCGGTATCCTTCGCCGCGCGCGAGGCGCTGCAGATGCGTGCCTTCTTCGCCCAGCCGCGCCGCCACGCCCAGCGGCGGCAATGCGGCGAATTCGCCGAAGGTGCGAATGCCCCAGAGATGCAGCAATTCGGCGGTTTCGGGACTGGCGCGCAACAGATTGACCGGCAGCGGCGCGAGCACTTCGGCTTCCTTGCCCGGCGCGATGACCGTCACGCCGCGTATCCCGAGAGCGGCATGCATGGCGGCATCGGGGTTGGCGGCGATCGCGATCGAAGCCGGCACTCCCGCGCGCCGTTCGATCTCGCGAGCGAGTTGCCGCGGCGGTCCATATAAGGATTCGAGACCGCGTACGTCAAAGATCACTGTGTCCGGCGGGAACTCTTCGATATGCGGTGAAAACCCGCGCGCGCATTCCACAGCCAGCGGCAGATTTCCCGGTGCATGGAGACAAGCAAACATAGAGCGCTAGAGCACAAGAGCACTTTTACAGAATTCATATGTAGGTGGGGCAGGATGGCATCCTGCGCGGGGTTGGTAACCCCGCTTGTTCGGGCACCGACCGAGCGCCAGGCCGATTGCCAATCGGCCGCAGCTTGCCAAGCTGCCCCACAAGCTCGCACCACTTTCCCGGTTAGTTTTTGACAATGCCATGTATTCGTGGCGGGGCAGCCTTTCAGACATGACACTACCGTGAAGCCGTGAATTCCGCGAACTGCGATTTGTAATGTTTGCGGCTCTCCGCCTGCGCCGCGATGCCGCGCAGAAGTTTGCCGATCCAGAGCGGTTTGGTGCGCCGCATCTCGATCTGCAGGGCGGAACAGGACCGTGCATTGATCTGACGCTCGACGGCCACCAGCGCCGCGCCGGTGCGCTCCGCCGCATGCCGCAGACGGAACCAGGAGGCGAGCGAAATGCGCCGCGCGATGGCGTCCGGGCGTGTCGGCGAGATCCAGCACCACGAGGCCGAAGCCGCCCGCCTGGATCAGCAGGTCGGTGGATTTCAACGCGTGTTGCGCATTGCCCCCGCAATTCACCCAGAGGACGCGATCGAGATCCACGCCGGCTTCGAGGGCCGAGGCCGGATCGAACGCGCCCGCTGTATCGATCCATGCGCAGCATTCGCCGCGCTGCGTGGCTTGGCCGAGAAGGGCGAAAATCAGGGCGGTGCGGCCGGTCGATTCGGCGCCGCAGATTTCGGTGAGCGTGCCACGGGGAATGCCTCCGGCGATGAGGCGGTCGATGGCCGGGATGCCGGTTGAAAGCTGGTCGCGGTCGGGCCTGGTCTGGACTTGGAAGGGGACGTCGAAGCGGGCCTGTAATTCGGATTTGAGGAGTAAAACGGCCGCGCCCATGTTCGCCTTTTGTTCGCCAGTACTTTACTTTTGCAGATTTAGGGATGAGGTGCAAGGGGAGGGGAGAATCTGCTAACCGGCGATTCTCCGGCGCTATCGTTTCCTGTGTTGCCTCATTTGCGGGTTTTCGCGTACCTTTAAGGGCATGGAAGTACATTTCGCCCCCGACCTGCAAGCTAAGATTGACAAGCTCGTCACCGAAACCGGATATGCGCCCGACAAGCTGGTTGCGGACGCTATGGCCGGGTACGTTGCCGAGTTTGCGGAAACGCGCGAAATGCTGGACAGCCGTTATGACGATCTGAAAAGCGGACGGGTGAAGCCCATTCCCGGCGACGAGATTGAAGCCTGGTTCCGCGAAAAAAGCGCCGCCGCGAGGCGTTCACCGTCTGGTTCATGACCGGATATGACTTCCCCCCGGAAGCCCGTTTCGACCTTGCCGAAATTTGGGAGTTCATTCGCGCTGATAACCTCGACGCCGCCGACCGGGTGATTGCGGAAATTCTTGCCGCCATTCGCGCCCTGGCGCCTTTTCCAGGTGTGGGCCACAAGCGCCCTGACCTTACCGGACGGCCCCTGCGCTTTATCGTGGTGCGCGAATATCTGATTGCTTACGCGCCGGAGGAAAAGCCCCTGTGGATTGTCGCCATCCTGCACGGAGTGCAAGCAGGGTGGCGTTATGAATCTGTGTGGGTCTACTTCGCTCCGCTGAACCAGACCATCTCCCGGGACGACTAACATTTGATCCATCGGGGGGCCGGGCTCCGTTCGATGACACCCCCGCGCGGGGATGAATGGGGCAGGAAAATCCAGCGCAGCGGAATTTTGAGGGAAAGAAGAGTATAAAATCCACCATGCCTAATGATTACACAGGACTTAGGTGTGTTTCAGCAATTGAACATCGGCCGCCGCAATTCAATTTACACCTCCTTTGATACTCGGATGGATACTCAAAAATATAGGAGCGAGAATTTAGGAAGGAGATTATTGTAGGAGTTTTTTTAACTAGAAACATACTTGTATAGATACATCTATTGAAAAGTGTTGTAGTATAGTGAGTAGGTAAAAGAAAATGCCTCTGCCGCTGAAACGGCAGAGGCGCTTTGCTGTGTTACTTGAAAAGTGGCGTAGTTTTACATCCGGGCAATTCAGGCCCGTACGCTACTTACTCTCACCACTCGCACCGAACCAGGCCACCGGAAGGCAATAGGTTCGTATTCAGTTTACCATAGTCGTAGCCGCCTTAGGCGGCTCTTTTTTCCATCACCCCCAATTAAGCTGCTATTGGCCAGCTAACTGGCGATATTTCATAGAATTACGCAGCAAGCGCCCGGTATAGGGTGGCGCGACTGACGTTCAGCGACGTGCCACATCTGCGGGGTGTTCGTTCTGGCCGAACTGGCCCGGCACATGCCGAGCCCTTGTTCAGGCCTTTCGGCAAGCTGTACCTATCAAACTGTAGGAGATGCAAGATATGCCGAAAACCTCCAAGACAATGCCTACCGCCGAGAAGATCGCAAAGATGGCCTCTCGCGGCGAAGATGTTTCCGCTTACTTCACCAACAAGTTCACTGTATTCCGGCCGGTGAGGAGGCGAAAATCGCGGGCGAAAAAGCGAGCGTGAACAACGCTCCCTTTTAGCTATTTATCGCCTCTGCGCGCGCCGCGTCCGGCGCCTGCTCCCTGTACCTGCTTTCGCGCCCTTTTCGGTAAGGTAATCGACCACGCTCTGATACTGCAGCCCCTTCGCGCCATCCAGCGCCGTGCGGCCGTCGGTGTTGGCGACATTGAGATCCGACCCCAGCTCGACTGCGAGCTTGACAGTTTCGAGCGTCAGCGCTTCACGCTCACCGCGCGGAATCTCGACCCAGGATTTGACGCGGATCATCCCGACTGCCGCCATCAACGCGGTTGCGGTCTCTTTCCGCGGCGCTTGTCCGAATCCCTGCTCCGCCACATAGTCGGCATGATGCACGAACTTCGGATCGGCGCCATGCTTCACCAGCAATCGCATGACATTCGGGCTCGGTGAAACGCGCGGCCAGCCAGTACGGCGTCGCGCCGACCAGACGCGGCTCGAAATTCCAGTCGTCCGAGGAGCGGCGCGTCGGCGTCCACGTTTTCAGCGGAGCGTTGGCATCGGCGCCGTGATCGAGCAGCGCAGCCACCATCTCTTCATCCCGGCGCATGATGGCTTCATGCAGCGCGGTGAAGCCGGCGGGCGCCGCATTCGGATCGGCGCCTTTCGCAGCAGGAATTCGACCAAATCGCGTGAAACCGGAGTGCGCCGCGAGCGTGGTCGCGCTGACGCCCCAGGCATCCGCATCGTTCACGTTCGCGCCCGCGGCGACGAGGAGCTTCGCCGAATCGAGATCGCCCACGCGCGCGGCGAACATCAATGCGGTCTCGCCCCCGTGCGGGATCGCCTTGTTGTAAGGAAGATATCCGTGCGGCGGAACGCGCCATCACTTCGGTCCAGACATCGGATTTCAGATTGAGATCGGCATGGTGCGCGATCAGCACCTTCACCACTTCGGGATGCTTCTGCGACACGGCCCACATGAGCGCGGTCTGTCCGCGCGAGCCATGCGCATTCGGATTCGCGCCCTTGGCCAGCAGTTGCTCGACGACATCGGGATAGCCCGAGCGCGACAGCCACCATCAACGGCGTTTCACCCGCGAGCAGCGCGAGATTCGGATTCGCGCCGGCCTCGAGCAGCCTGCCGCACCATGGCCGAGCTTCCGTTTTCGCTGGCCGGCCAGAGCGGCGTCACGCCCAGATCGTTCGCCGCGTTCACTTTGGCGCCGGCGCGAATCAGCAGGTCGGCGCTTTCGAGATCGTCGCTGGTAGCTGGCCCAGTGCAGCGCCGTTGTGCCATCCGGTTCCGCGGCGTTGACGTCCGCTTTTTTCTGAAGCAGCGACTCGCAGGGCGACTTTGTCGCCGTTCTTCGCCGCGTCGATCAGCGGCGGACGGTCGGCCATCGGCAGCGAAGCATGCAGCCGCGAATCAGGAGATCAGCCGCCAGATCTGTCATGACTTACACCTCGGACAGCGTGTCGATCGGAAGTTTGCCGGTGCTGCCGCCGACCTTCTCGACCGGATAATCCATCTTGTCCATGATCGTCATCAGCAGGTTCGCCGTCGAAGGCTTGTTGGCGAACTTGAGATGCCGGCCGCCTTTGATCTTTCCCGAACTGCCGCCCACCAGCATCAGCGGCAGGTTGTCGCCCGAATGCCCGTTGCTGTTGGAGATGCCCGCGCCGTAGAGGATCGTGATGTGATCGAGCAGCGAGCCATCGCCGTCCGGCGTCGCCTGCAGCTTCGCCAGATACTGCGAGAACAACTTCGCGTGATAGCGGTTGATCTTCGACATCTTCTCGATCAACTCGGGAATGTTGTTGTGATGCGAGAGCGGATGGTGCGCTTCCGGCACGCCGATCTGCGGATAGGGCCGCGGGCTCTGCTCCTTGCTGAGCATGAACGAAATGACGCGCGTCAGATCGGACTGGAACGCGAGCACCTGCAAATCCATCATCAGCGCCAGGTGATCTTCGAAAACCGGCGGCGCGCCCAGCGGCTGTCCGAGCGCGGGCAGCTCGATATTGCTCTGCCGCTCGGCCATCTGAATGCGGCGCTCGACGTCGCGAACGGCGTCGGTGTATTCATCGACCTTGCCCTGATCCTGCGGGCCGAGCTCCTGCTTGAGATCCGCGAGCTTGCCGGTTACGGAATCCAGAATGCTCTTGTGCTGCCGCAGCCTGCGTTCGCGCGCTACTCGATCCGTGCTGCCGCTATCGCCAAACAGCTTCTCGAAGACCGTGCGCGGATTCCACTCCATGGGCAGCGGCTGCGTCGGGCTGCGCCAGGAGAGCGTGTCGAGATAGGCGCAACTCAGATTGCCGGTGCAGGCGCCCGCATTGGCCGGCAGATCCATCGACATTTCGAGCGAGGCAAGTTGCGTTTCCTGCGCGAAGTGCCGGCCGAGCAGCTGATCGATGGAGACGTCGGCGATGATTTCGATTTCGTTCTTCCGCCGCGCGGCGTGCCGGTGAGAAACGATCCGGAAGCGCCGGCGTGGATGTAGTTCCAGCTGGCTTTGAGGCCCGAGAGAACCAGCATCTGATCCTTGTACGGGGCCAGCGGTTCCATGATGGGAGCGAGTTCGAGCGCCGCGCCTTCGCCCTTCGGCGTCCAATACTCCATGGCCATTCCGTTGGGCACGTAGAAGGCCTGGAACCGGTGCGGCGGTTTCGCGGCGGCGCGCAGCGGCGGCAGCATGGCATCGAGAAACGGCAGCGCCATGGTGGTGCCGAGACCCTTCAGAACCGTGCGCCGGGGCAGCGATTTCGTCAGGAATGCCATGCCCTAAATCTTATCCCAATCAGCGATTCTGTGCCGTATGCTGTGTTGATGGCAGGCGGCTGTACCCCCGCTGTAGGGGCCAAGAGCAGAGGCCCGGAATCCGATCGCGCGGCGACAGTCAGGAGGTAACCAGCTGACACGAACAGCCAGGGATCGGCGTCGACTTACACGAGCCAGTCTTCCAACTTCAGATCGGGGACGCGCATGAACTCGCGGGTATTATGCGTTACCAGAACCCGCGCTTCTCTGCTGGTTTGGCGCGCACAACGGAGCCGTCGCCCTGTGCGCTTCGGCGAGAGCGATTCCCGCGATCAGAACGTCGTGCGGCCCGATGCGCTGACCGGCGGTTTCCAGATGGGCGCGGGCACGGCCGGCGATCTCGGCCCCTGTCCGAGTGAGCGGCAGAATTTCAAAGGCAGAGCAGAAGCGGGTCAGCATTTCGAGACTGCGCACCGGGTCTGTGCTGCGATGCGCGCCGAACACCATTTCCGCGACGGTGACAACCGAGAGAGCGACATCCTGCCTGGGATTGGCTGCGAGCGCCGAGACGGCACGGACGTTGCGTCCCCGAAACACCTCTATCGCAGTATCGGTATCGAGCAGGTACCGGCTCACAGACTCGGTCGCGGCTCGAACGGAAGCTGTGGCGGCCTCGCGAAATCCTCGTCGACCCGCCCAATCACCTCAGCAAGAAGGTCGGCGGGCCAGCCGTTCCTGACGGCTTCGGTGACGACCGATTCCGGCACACGCGCATCGCCTTGCCGCTCAGGCCGGATATGACTTCGCTCGGCCGCAAGCTCGTGAACGACCTGCGCCACGCGGTCAAGCTGGTCAGGCGTCAATTCGTTCAACTCGGCAATGACGTGTTCAACAGACGCCATAGGACCAGTATGCCACCAGCGCGCGCTATGCTATTCTTCATGGCGTGCGGGTGCTGCGTCAACGCTCGACTAAACAGGTTCAACCTCGCATACATCGTCATACATTTTAAATTGTTGAAAAACAAACAAAAGCGGGAGTAACTCAATGGTAGAGTCACAGCCTTCCAAGCTGTTGGTTGCGAGTTCGATTCTCGTCTCCCGCTCCATCTTTCCGGGATTGGCCGTCCTGCTGTTTGGTTTTATCGCCATCCCTTTGGCTGCGCCTCAGCAGGCCGACATACCCCCTTCGTTCGCCGTCCCCAAAGCAGATTACGATTACGTCAAGCGCGAAGCGATGATCCCGATGCGCGACGGTGTCAAACTTTACACCGTCCTTGTGCTGCCCAAAGGGGTGAAAAACGCGCCGATCCTGCTCACGCGCACGCCCTACAATGCATCGAAGCGGGCGGCCCGCGGCAACAGCTCTCACATGACCGCGGTTCTGCCTCAGGGAGATGAATTTTTCGCCGCCGATGGCTATATCCGCGTGTTCCAGGACGTGCGCGGCAAGTACAAGTCGGAAGGCGACTATCTCATGACGCGCCCCGTGCGGGGCCCGCTCAACCCGACTTCGACCGACCATGTGACCGACGCCTGGGACACGATCGACTGGCTGGTGAAAAATACTCCCGAATCGAACGGCCGCGTGGGGATGATCGGGTCTTCGTACGAAGGCTTCACGGTGGTGATGGCGCTGCTCAATCCGCATCCGGCGCTGAAGGTGGCGGCGCCCGAAAGCCCGATGGTCGACGGCTGGATGGGCGACGACTGGTTTCACTACGGAGCTTTCCGCCAAACGAATTTCGACTACGTTTCCAGCCAGACGACCAAGAGAGACGAAGGCCAATCGGTCGAGCGCAACGCGTATGACGATTACGAAGCGTTTCGCCGGGCTGGCTCCGCAGGCGATTACGCGCGGGAGCATGGTCTCGAAGAACTGCCTTGGGCGAGAAAGATGATGCAGCATCCCGCCTATGACGGTTTCTGGCAAGGTCAGGCGCTGGATCGGCTGGTGGCCGAGCATCCCTCGAAGGTGCCGACCATGTGGATCCAGGGCCTGTGGGACCAGGAGGACATGTGGGGCGCGATTCACTCGTGGACGGCGCTGAAAGCGAAAGGCCAGGCGGACCACAATTATCTGGTGATGGGCCCCTGGCGGCATAGCCAGGTGAACTACGACGCTTATAATCTCGGGCCGTTGAAATGGAACGGCGATACGTCCACCGAGTTCCGCCGTGACGTTCTGAAACCGTTTTTCGACCAGTATCTGAAGGACAAAGACGCCAACAGCAAGGCGGCGACACCGCCGGTTTTCATTTACAACACGGGCGAAAATCATTGGGATCGTCTCAAGACCTGGCCGCTGGCCTGCGAGGAGCACTGCTCCGCGCCGATGAAGCCGCTCTATCTGCAGGCTGGATTCGGGTTGGGATTTGATAAACCCGCCTCCGGGGCGGATTCGTATGTGTCGGATCCGGCGAAGCCCGTTCCGTATCTGCCGCGGCCGGTGCACTTCGCCGACAGCGATCTCTGGAAACGATGGCTCGTTACCGACCAGCGCTCCGTGGCCGACCGGACCGACGTGCTGGCCTACCAGACGCCCGTACTTTCGGCGCCCGTGCGCGTCAGTGGCGCGCCGATGGCCGATCTGTTCGCGGCCACAACGGGCACTGACGCGGACTGGGTGGTGAAGCTGATCGATGTCTTTCCCGACGAGGTGCCCGATCAACCGGAAATGGGCGGCTATGAGCTGGCATTGTCCATGGACATATTCCGGGGACGGTATCGCGAGAGCTTCGAACATCCCGTGGCTATTGCCGCGGGTAAGACGTTACGCTATCGCTTCGCGCTGCCTACGACGAATCATGTGTTCCTGCCGGGTCACCGGATCATGGTGCAGATTCAATCGAGTTGGTTCCCCCTCTACGACCGCAATCCGCAGACTTTCGTTGAGAATATTTTCTTTTCGAAGCCGGGCGATTATGTGAAGGCGACGCAATCGGTGTTTCGCTCGGCAGAACAGGCGAGCGCGGTGTGGCTGCCGGTGATTCAGTAGGCAGCTTCAAGCCAAAAATCCAAAGCGGTTGCCGCGCGTTCAATTCTCAGCAGGCGTCTTTTCCAGGCGATCGACTACGATCGTGTCGAACGGAGCCTTGCGCTGCTGCAGCTTGAGCCCCAGTTTCTGCACGGCCTGAAAGAGGGCGGCGTTGGAACCATCCGTCCCCGCGGCTAACTGATCGACGCAGCCGGCAAGAGGACCTCCACGACCACCTCCTCCAGGCCCGTCGCCCCGCCCGGGTCCGCCAAATCCGCCACCACCCGGTCCCGGCATCGGCATGCCCGCGGTACGCGTCATGTTCTGCATCATGCCGAACATTACCTCCATGGGGAGATCGAGAACCACTTTGTAAGGGCCTTTCAGCTCCGTTGCATCCAGCACCGGCCGCTCGAGAAAAGGCGTCAGCGTATCGGCCAATGCTGCCATGGTTACCCTCGTGAGTTCCAGGCGCATGCCGCAGTTGTCGTTGGGCGTAATCCGCGTCCCGTTCGCTCCTCCGACGACGAATCGTCCCCGCCCGCCTCGTCCGTCGGCGCCGGGGGGACCTCCCGGGGGCCCTCCCGGAGGCGGCCCGGGCGGTCCACCCAATCCACCAAAGAAGCCCGGCAGGCCGCTATTCGGAGCGTCGTCCCCTGCTTCCGCCACCGCCAGCTTCGGGCCGCCTTTAGCAACCACCAGTTCATATACCGGTTGCTCGCGCTGTTCGTGATGAACGGCAAGGTTGAACCGATCGGCCAGCAGCGCCTGCATCATCTCAGGTACCTGGTTTTGGGATGCACCATCCGGAAGCTTTGCCTGGATGTTCCATCTCGATCCACGCATCCACTCCGGACCGGAAACCTGGAATGACTTCACGCGGAATGCGTAGGGAAGCAGATCCGCGAGTGACACGAACTCAAAATCCGCCCTCCCTGCGTCGATGGTAGTGCCGGCGCGAAATTGCCCGGAGCGGAATGTCTCGGGTGTGGGGAGTCCAGCCGCGCGGATGACGGCAACTTCGAACGATGGCGGAGTCTGTGCCGCGACCGCGCTGGCCGCGAGCGCCGCGCCGGTCAGGGCCGCCATAAACGGGTTCATGAACCCTATGGTACGCGCACCGCTCAGTTCCGTTTGAACACCCGCCCGATATCCAGCTTGAACGAAGGCGTCCCGCGCGTGCCGGTGATGCGGATCGGGAGCACGGTGCCTGCCCCGTCGCGCCGGAATAACCCATCGACGGGCTTCAGCAGAGCGCGCTTCCAGCCGGTCGTCATCTGCGAAACGGTGGCATCGAGTCTGGCGGTGCCGGTGAAATCGATGTCGCCCGACGGAATCCAG
The DNA here is from genome assembly GCA_963764845.1 of Terriglobia bacterium. GTDB lineage: Bacteria > Acidobacteriota > Terriglobia > Bryobacterales > Bryobacteraceae > BOG-234. Next base: position 2,315,456 of record CAVXUE010000006.1, read on the forward strand.
TACTTGCCGATGAGGGTGACGTGCGCGCCCGGCACTTCGAAACTGAGTTGAGGGAGCCCGAGAACTCCATCCTTCAGGTCGAAGTTTCCGGCAAGCTGCGCTGTGATGCCGTCGGTTCCGCCGGCCTGCGGTTCACCCTGGGCGTGATGGCTGAGGCTGGCAATCTTATCCTCGACGGAAGGAGTGGTGAAACGGATTCCGTTGAGGTTGAAAGCTCCGTCCAGTTGGATCCGCTCGATGATCGGGGTCTTTCCCGGCGGGATCTTCACCGTCGTATGGAACGCGACCCTGCCGGTCATGGGAGGATTGCGGCTCTTAACCGCGAGGCGCAGGAAATCCTCGATGCCGGTTTTCGCGGCGCTTGCTTTGAGATCGATTTCCTTATGCGTTTCCAGTGCGCCGCGCTCGATCGATCCGCTGACGTCGAACACCGATTGGCCGAGCGTGGCGTGGACCGGATGCAGGACCGTATTTCCGTTCGTTCCGTCGACCGTGGCGGCAAATTCGGTGCGCAGGTGCACGGGATGGCCGGCGGTGGTGAGCGAAAAGTCCGGCACGTCGGTGGTGCCCTCGATTTCGATGCGGGCGAGTTCACCGCGGTAGTTTCCGTCAGACGCGAGAGTGCCGGTGATGCCGCTGAATACGGATAAATCGGCATCGCGGAATGTATACCGGCCCGAGACCGGAGTTTCGCCAGGATCATCGGAATTCCACGGGCCGAAATGGCCGATGCTGTGGATCAGGCCGGGTGGCTTCGGGTTACCCAGTTCGGCCTCGAATGTCATGGGGAGGCCGATCCCTACCGAGTGCAAGGTGAGCCGGCGGATGTCGAACGGAAGGGGCGATTTCCGGGGATCGGCGGGAAGGGTCTGCAGTGTCGAGCCATCCGCGACCACCTCTTCCAAAACAAATGGCGGAGTGACGGAACTGCCGCCGGCGGCCTGCCGCGACCTCCGAAAGCTGGGTGGAACGTGAATTTCGAGGCCCGTGACCGTCAGCCGTTGAATGCGTCTGGGATACCTGAAGAAACCGATGAAGCTCGCTTCCAGGGTGAATTGCCTGATCACGACCAAGGGAGGCACATCCCGGCGGCCGGCGAGGCGGAACACGAGGTTGTCGCCGGTCGCGCGCACCCGCGGGAACAGTGAGATCCGGAAGTTGCCCAGGTCGACGTCGCTTTTATAGCGCTGCTTCAGGGTTGAGAGGAAATAGTTGCGTGCCACCGGCTGGAAGCGGAGCGCGGTTATGACCGCGAGTGATGCCAGAAACAGAAAGGCGCCGGCAGCCACCCATAGAACTGTACGAATCCGACGTGAACGGACCATCGTTCTGAGTCTTAGCAAATCGGTAGCCGTTAGGCAAATTACCGTGGCCAGGCGATTGCTCTTCGATGCCCGGCAGGTTTCCCGAAAAGGAGGTCTCACGAATGGCCGGAAATGCCTTTGAAGATAGCCGGGTTGCGGCCGGCACGCTGAGTCGCGGCGGTCAGAAGCCAGGCCGGGAAGGCGACAAACAAGGGGAGGAATCCAAATCCATTTCCCGCGACGATCGACGGGACGGGGCGGCGGGAAGCGTTCTTTCCAGTCGCAGGATGATCGGGGCCCGCGTCCGCAATTTGGCGGCCGAGGAACCGGGCAAGGTAGAAGACATTATGTTGGATGTTCCCACGGGCCGAATCGCATACGCGGTGTTGTCGTTCGGGGGATTTCATGGCCTCGGCGATAAGCTTTTCGCCGTGCCGTGGAGTGTGCTGCGCCTGAATGATGCGGAGCAGGAATTCATCCTCGACGTCAGCCGCGAGACGCTCGAAGACGCTCCGGGATTCGATCAGAACCACTGGCCCGATATGGCCGACCCCGTCTTTGGCTATTGGGAACACACGGTCACCGACGCGGGCGATTATACCGGTGAAAGCCCGCGGTTGAACAAGAGCGCGGATTACGAGCCAACCAGCGGCTATCAGGCCGGTGGAAGGGACTAATAGCTTAATTCTTTTAAGGAGTGTCACATGCAAAAAGCGATGACAATGGACCAACTTTTCCTGGACGAGATCCGGGATCTCTATGACGCGGAGAAGCAATTGACGAAAGCTCTGCCGAAGATGGCCAAAGGCGCATCTTCCGAAGAGCTTCGCACGGCTTTCGAGGAACACCTCGGCCAGACGCAGGGACACGTAAAGCGGCTGGAAGAGATCTTCGATGCGCTGGGGGAGAAAGGTACCGGCAAGAAATGCGCAGCCATGCAGGGCTTGATCAAGGAAGGCGATGAACTGATGTCGGAAATGACACAGGGCGCGCTGCGGGATGCCGGTTTGATCGCGGCTGCGCAAAAGGTGGAGCATTATGAGATCTCGGGTTATGGATCGGCCCGGACTCATGCGCAGCTGCTGGGGAATGGCGAGGCGGTTTCGCTTCTGGACGAAACACTGAGCGAAGAGAAGGAAGCGGACCGGAAGTTGAACGACCTGGCGGAAAATACGATTAACGCGGATGCATTGAGTGAATCGGGGACGGATGACAAGGTTCGACGTACGGGTCCCAGGACTCGGACGGCGGGTGGTCAGTAGCGTTGGACTTAAACAGGCCGAAGACCTGTTCCTCCGGCAGGTCTTCGGCCTGAAGAGTGACACAAAGGCTGGATGATGACACTTAGAGCGCGAAAATCCATGACGGTCTCGGTGCTGCTGGCAATCGCCGGGTGCGTGTTTCTGTTTCGAAGGGCAAGAAAACCTCGCCCGGCGGACCCGGATCAGGATGCTTTGATCGATGCGATGTCAGAGCAGTCCTTCCCGGCGAGCGATGCGCCCGCCTATCAGCCCTGAGCGCCAGTCAGCCAAGCTGAGTTTTGTATCTTAAAGCACGCTTCATGGCCAGCACTTGGAGCGGCCGGTCGGGAGCTTGAGTTACACTCCGAACTTGGCATGGCAAAATCGCTCAAGTGCTTGCGATTCCTATGGTTATCGTTCGTAATCGCCGGCGTGGCGGGCGCGCAGGCTCCGCAGCCCTCCCAATCGTCCGATTCAGAACAGACTGGCCTCGCGAAATTCAAAACCATGACCTTGGAGGAGTTGACGCAGGTCGACGTCACCACTCTATCCAAGGAGCCCCAGAAGGCCTTTCAGACCCCGGCGGCGATTTACATCATTACGGGCGAAGACATCCGCCGATCCGGCGCGACCAGCATTCCTGAAGCTCTGCGGCTCGCGCCCGGCGTGGAAGTGGCGCGCATCGATGCCAACAAGTGGGCAATCGGGATTCGTGGCTTCGGAACGCGGCTGACGCGGTCCGTCCTGGTGCTCATTGACGGCCGTACCGTATACACGCCTCTGTTCGACGGCACTTACTGGGAAGTGCAGGACACTTTGATGGACGACATCGATCGGATCGAGATCATCCGGGGCCCGGGCGGCACGATCTGGGGGCCGAACGCCGTTAACGGCGTGATCAATATCATCACGAAAAACACGAAGGACACGCGCGGCCTGCTGGCGAGCGCAGGCGGCGGGAACGAGGACCAGGGTTTCGCGAATCTCCGCTACGGCGGCGGCGACGACCGTGATTTTAACTACCGGTTTTATGGAAAGGCATTCACGCGCAGTCCGGAAGACCATTCGGACGGGCGGAACTTCGACGACTGGAGAGCCGCGCAGGGCGGGTTCCGCATGGACTGGGATGAGAAGGGCGGCGATAAATTCAATCTCCAGGGCGACCTCTATATGGAAACGGCCGGCGAGAGCGTCCAGGCAACCACCTATGCGGCGCCTTACTCCCAAGTGGTAGATGGCAACGCGCGGCTTTCCGGCGGAAACCTGATGGGCCGCTGGGAAAAGACCCTAGGGAACGGGAGCGACATCCAACTGCAGGCGTACTACGACCGGACAAACCGTTATGAGCCAAACCTCGGTGAGCGGCGGAATACGTTCGATGTCGATTTCCTGCAGCGCTTTCGCCTGCCCGCGCGGCAGCAGATCTCCTGGGGGCTGGGCACGCGCTTCAGTCACGCCCACGATCTCGAGGTAGTCAGCGGGCTGACTTTCGTTCCCAGCGAGAGAACGGACGATCTCTATTCGGGGTTCCTGCAGGATGAGATTTCGCTGGTCGAGAAGCGTCTGTCTCTGATCGTCGGCACGAAGCTGCTGCATACCAATTTCACGACCTTCGAGGCCGAGCCGAGCGAGCGGATTGCATGGACCCCCTCCGAGAGCCAGACGATCTGGACATCGTTCACGCATGCCGTGCGCACACCTTCCGATGTGGAAGAGGACTTCTACCTGCTCGGCAACACGGGAGAAACCATAAACGGACTGCCGTTTCTCGCGAGATTCAACGCCAATCCCAACTTTGCGCCGGAGCAGCTCAACGGGTCCGAACTCGGCTACCGGAAGCTCATCGGCAAAAATCTCGGCGTCGGCATCGCGAGCTTTTACAACCACTATCACGACCTGCTGGACGAAGAGTTCGCAGGATCGATTTTTCTTGAAGAGGATCCGCCGCCGGCTCATTACCTGCTCCCGGCGCAGTTCCGCAACGGCCTGCTGGGCGACACCAAAGGCGTGGAACTTACGCCGGAGTGGCGGCCGAAGAGTTTCTGGCGCCTGCGCGGCTCTTACTCCTACCTGCACATGAGCCTGTGGAAGTCACCTGGTTCAGGCGATGTGGGAACGGGGCCGGGGATTGTCGGGTCGAGCCCCGGGCATGAAGCGTGGATCGACTCGGGATTCGATATTTCGAAAACCATCCAGCTCAACCTGACCTATCGCTATGTGAGCGCGTTGCCCGGCCAGCTGGTGCCGGCCTATTCGACGGGTGACGCCCGGTTCGCCTGGCGGTTCACGCGGCAGCTGGAACTGGCTCTGGCAGGCCGGAACCTGCTGCAGCGCCAGCATTTCGAATCCGGCGGCGATCCGGGACCTCTTGTCGGAATCAAAAGAAGCGCATATTTGAAACTGACATGGAGCAGGTGACCCACCTCCGGGGGAATCGGGCGCGGGTTGCCGGATTGGTCGTCTGCCTGATGCCGGGTTTCGTGGCATTATCCCAGGCGCAGGCGCCGTTGGAGTATCAGGTCAAGGCCGCGTTCCTGCTCAACTTCACGAAGTTCATCGACTGGCCCGCAGCCGCCTTCGCGAACGCACAGTCTCCGATCACGATCTGTATCCTGGGCCGGGACCCGTTCGGTTCCGTCCTGGATGAAATCGTACAACGCGAAACAGTCAACGCACGCCGCATAGCAGTACAAAGAATAAACGGGCCTCCGGGCCCGCGGACGTGCCAGGTGACGTTTGTGGGAGGGTTGGAAAAGGAGGGGCCTCAGTTTATCCGCGATATCGGCCCGGGCGTCCTGACCGTGGGCGAGGGAGACAGGTTCCTGCGCGATGGCGGCATGGTAGCGCTGGTGGTCGACAATCGCCGCGTGCGCTTCGACATCAATCAGGGCGCGGCGGTCAACGCAGGGCTGACTCTCAGCTCCCAACTGCTGAGCGTGGCGAGAACGGTTGAGAAATAGGGAAATGCGCAGCTTTCGCGACAGGCCGATCAGGGAAAAACTGGCGATCGTCATCATCGCCATTACGGTCTGGGCCATGTTGATAGCGGGTCTGGGCATCGTTTTCGCGGACGCCATCCTGTTTCGCGGATATCTGCAACGTGACCTGACCGCCCTCGCCCGGATCGTGTCCGACAACAGTACGGGGGCATTGTCTTTCAACGATCCGAAGAATGCCGCCGAGACGCTGGGATCGCTGCGGGCGAGGCCGCATGTGACCGGTGCGTGCGTTTACCGGCAGGACGGCACCATCCTCGCGACCTACACGCGCGACGGGGCGTTCGCGTGCCCGCCACCCGGCAGCGAGGGCGGGCTTCGATTTGCCGGTGAGAATGTGACCGTCTCGCAACCTGTTGTTCTCAAGGGCAAGCGGATTGGAACCCTGATGCTGGAGTATGACCTCGGCGAGATCGGCGAACGAACCCGGCTCTATGGGGGGACGGTGCTCGGAGTTCTGCTGGTCTCAAGCCTGATTGCGTTTTTCGTCTCGACCCGGCTGCGCGCCACCATAACGACACCGATCTCACAACTCGCGCGCGCCGCTTCAACGGTGTCGGAGACGGGCGATTACCGCATTCGCGCGGAGAGGGAATCGAGCGATGAGCTGGGCGTGCTGGTGGACCGGTTCAACGACATGCTCGCAGGGATTCAGTCGCGCGACAATGCCCTCAAGGAGGCTCTGCTGGCCCGCGAAGCGGCCCTTCGCGAAGCAGAAAAGGAGCACGCCCGCTTCCACTTCATGGCCGAATCGATGCCCCAGAAGATTTTCACGGCCAAACCGAACGGTGACATCGATTATCTCAACCGGCAATGGTTCGAATATACCGGACTCTCATTCGAACAGGTCAAGGATTGGGGCTGGACGCAGTTCATTCATCCGGAAGACCTCGAAGAAAACCTCCGGGAATGGCGCCATTCAATCGGGACCGGCGAGCCGTTCCGCGTGGAGCACCGCGTCCGCCGCGCCGACGGAACGTACCGCTGGCATCTCACCCGCGCGCAGGCGATGCGAGATGCGCAGGGAAGGATTTCGATGTGGATCGGGTCCAACACCGAGATCCACGAACAGAAGGAAAAGGAACAGGAGTTGCGGCGGGCCAATGACGATCTGCAGCAGTTCGCGTATTCAGCCAGCCACGATCTGCAGGAGCCGATCCGCAATGTGGCCATCTACAGCGAGCTCGTCGCGACGCGATACCATCACCTGTTAGACGCTGACGGGCAGCAATTCCTGGGATTCCTGACGGAAGGGGGCAGGCGCCTGGCAAGGTTGATCAGCGAACTGCTCGAATACACGAGGGCAGGCATCATCGAGGCCGAGGTGGGGCCGGTCGATTCCGAATCCGTCCTCAGGCAGTCGCTGGCGAGCCTCGCGGAGGCATTGCGGGAGAGCGGGACGACAGTGACCTGGGATGATCCCCTTCCAGAGGTGTACATAAGCGAGTCTCATCTCCACCAGGTTTTTCAGAATCTGATCGGCAACGCGGTCAAGTATCGAAGCGAGAACGCGCCTCAAATTCACGTTTCGGCGGCAAGCCGGGGCGCGCTATGTTGTTTTTCAGTCCGGGACAATGGCATCGGCATCGATCCAAGATATAAGGAGAGAATCTTTGGTGTATTCAAGCGGCTCAATCATGACCAGAAATACAGCGGTACCGGAATCGGCCTTGCTATCTGCCAGCGGGTGGTGGAGCGCTATGGGGGAAGAATCTGGGTCGAATCCGAGCCAGGGCAAGGGTCAACCTTTTTCTTCACCGTCCCTCAGCGCGCCCACTCCATCCGCCCGGCCGCGGTTCAATCTTCTGCTGGTTGAAGACAACTTACCCGACGCTCTGCTGGTGCGCGAGGCGATCCGGAAGGAGAGTTTGCCAATCGATCTGTACACAGCGTCCGATGGCCAACAGGCCGTCGATTTTATTGAGCGCGCGGAAAGAGACCCGGACGCAACGTGCCCGCATTTTATGCTGCTCGATTTGAATCTGCCGAAGGTGGAAGGGTTTGAGATACTGCGGCGCGTCCGGGCGAGCGAGAGGTGCGGCCGGATTCCAGTGGTTGTGCTTACGTCCTCGGATTCGCCGCAGGATCGGAGTCAGGCGGCAAAACTGGGAGCCGGGTATTTTCGCAAGCCGCCGAGCTATGAGGAGTTTTTGAAGCTGGGCGGGGTGCTCAGGGAACTGGTTGAGAAGGAAAGCGCCGGCTAGAGAGGGAAACGCGTTTCCTCTCCAACCGACGTTGCCTGTTCAGACTGCTTTGCGAATCACGAAGAATACGAGCAGCCAGATAACGAGAAACACGAAGAACAGAATCTTCGCGATCCCCATGGCAGCGCCCGCAATGCCCGTGAAACCGAGAAGGCCCGCGATGAGTCCTATGACCAGGAAAATAAGTGACCAGTGCAACATGCTCCTGACAAGTGCAATTGTCCGGCCATTGTTTCATTGTGAGTTTCCACGCAAATGACGGTAGAAGCCGAGATCGCTTCCGGTGAGCATTTTCGTCGCGAAGATAATCTGTCCGGCGTGATGGGCGAAGTGTTCCACCACATGAAAGACCGCCTCGACCCCCGAGACCTGGTAAATCTGAATCTCATAGGTACGAGTGAGTTGCTCGGTGGTCAATCCCAGGATGACGGCAGCGGCAGCGTCCGACGGTCTCGCGCAGCATTGCTGAAAGTTCCGACGGCGGTGAATCCTCCGCGCGCGTCGAATTCGCCGTCGCGATCGCGATGGTTCGGGTTGTCGCCGAGCGAACAGATAATCCATTGGCGTACGTTGCCCGCCAGATGCAGCGCCAGATTGCCGATGGCGTTCTCATTCTCCCCGCCGCGCGCCCAGATCTGATCGTCGTCGAGTTTCCCGAGGCAGACCTCGATGCGGTCGCAGAACTCGTCGCAGCTTCTCCACGGCGGATCTGAAGGAATAACGATTCGACGCTCATATTTTCCAGTTATACCAATTTTGACTTATGGCAAAACTTGGATTTCTCGGACTCGGTCTCATGGGTGCGCCGATGGCGCGCAACCTTCTCAAGGCGGGGCACGATGTCGCGCTATGGTCGAACACGCGGCGCGAAAGCGGAGCAACTGGCGGCGGAAGCCGGCGGCAAAGCCTGCGCCACTCCCGCCGAAGTGGCGCAGCATGCCGAGTGCGTTTTCCTCTGCGTGGGCGATTCGGCGATGTCGGAGACCGTGATCCTCGGTCCCGAAGGGCTGAAGGAAGGCGGCGAAGAAGGGACTGATCGTCGTCGACGCCAGCACCGTGAGCCCGTCTTCCAGCCGCCGCATGCACGAAGAACTGGCGAAATCGGGAATCGATTTTCTGGGCGCGCCCTGCACCGGTTCCACGCCCGGCGCAATCAACGGCACACTTACCTTTATGGTGGGCGGCGACGAGCAGGTTTTCGAACGCGTGCGGCCCTGGCTCGAAGTCATGGGGAAGAAGCTCTACTTTTGTGGTGGACCGGGCATGGGGCTGCACGCCAAGCTGACGCAGAACCTGGTGCTGTCCAATCTCCTGCAGGCGTTCAACGAAGGGATCGTGCTCAGCACGAAGGCCGGGGTCGATCCGAAGCTGATGCTGGACATCCTTTCCAACAGCGCGGCGAAGTCCGGGCTGATCGACTATAAGGCGCCCTTCATCTTCCGGCGCGATTTCGCGACAAATTTTTCCGTAAAATGGATGCACAAGGACATGGGACTCATGCTGGAGTCGGCGCAGGAGCTCTCATGTTCCGCTTTTTCTGACCGGTTTGAGCCGGCAGATTTTTCAGGCGGCGATCGCCGCGAGGCCACGGAGAAGAGGATATCTGCTCTACAATCAAGGTTTTAGAGGAAATGACCGGGAGTGGAAGTCAAGGGTTAGAGTACGAAATAGCACCCATCCAAAATTTATATACAAAATTTGGTTGATTCCAAAAACGATCTATTCTATTATTGGAATCAAGCCGGGGAGGAAAAGTAACTCCCACCAAAGCGAGACTAACCTCTAAACTGAAAGACCCCTGAAGCAACCTCCCCGGCGCCCGCAAGGGTCAGTTCAAGAAGAGGCTGCTTCAAAAAAGAAGTTCCGCAAATTTCCTGATACCGCATGCTCGGTTCCAGATCGTCCAAATGCACGCATGATATGATCGGCCTATGTCCGTAACGGCGCTCATGCCCACCCGGATGCTCACCATTCTCGGTTCCACCGGTTCCATCGGCACCAATACGCTGGATGTCGTCCGGCAGAATCCAGACCGGTTTCGCATATTCGCGCTGGCCGCCGGGCGGAACATCGATCTTCTCGCCCAGCAGATCAACGAATTCAAGCCCCAGGTGGCGGTGGTGCAGGAGGCTGGCGACGTGGATCGCCTGCGCGCGCGTGCTTTCCGGTAGTCCGGAACCGTATCCCGAGACTCCTGAGCGGGCCCGAAGCCTCGATCCGGATCGCCGTAGCTGCCGAAGTCGACACCGTGATGTCGTCGATTGTCGGAGTTGCCGGGCTCGCCGCCACCTACGAGGCTGTTTGCGCGCGGCAAGCGGGTCGGACTGGCCAATAAAGAGGTGCTGGTTTCCGGCGGAAAACTGGTGATGGAAGCGGTCCGGCGGCACGGCGCCGAGATAATTCCGGTGGATTCCGAGCACAACGGCGCGCACCAGTGCCTGCGCGCCGGGCTTCGCAGCGAGGCGACCAAACTGATTCTGACCGCTTCGGGTGGTCCGTTCCGAACGACTGCCGAAGGAAGCGCTCGAATGGGTGACACCGGCCGATGCGCTGAAGCATCCGACGTGGAAGATGGGTAACCGCATCACCATCGATTCGGCGACCCTGATGAACAAGGGATTCGAAGTGATCGAAGCCTGCTGGCTGTTCGATTTTGCGCCGGACGATGTCGAAGTGGTGGTGCATCCGCAGTCGACCGTGCACGCGATGGTGGAATACAACGATGGCAGCGTGATTGCGCAGGTTTCCGCGACCGACATGCGGATGCCGATTCAGTATGCGCTGACCTGGCCGGAGCGGGCCCAGGCGCCGGTGCCGAAGATCGACTGGAGCGAGGCCCGGCAATGGGAGTTCCACGCGCCCGATTATCGAGAAATTTCCGCTGCTCGGCCTGGCTTATCGAAGCTCAGACGCGACGGCGGATCGGCGACGTGCGTCCTGAATGCGGCGGACGAAATTGCGGTGGAGGCGTTTCTGCAGGGCCGGATCGCTTTCCCGGCCATCGCGCGCGTGGTGGAAGAGACACTTGCAGCGGATGCCGGATCGGGAACCGGCCGAGCGTTGAGTGACATACTCGGATATAGATGGGGAGGCGCGCCGAGTGGCCCTTGACGTGATCGACACGCAAGCGGTAGTGTTCGCGCCCGCGGCAGTGCCGGCAAAGGCATAGAGGAGATAAATCAGATGGCTCTCTCTTTCCTGCTGAATATCTGGTGGCTGCTGGTACTGATCGGGGTCATGATTCTGGTCCACGAACTGGGGCATTTCTGGGCGGCGCGGGCCTTCGACGTAAAGGTGGAAGTCTTCAGTTTCGGTTTCGGCCCCCGGCTGTTCGGGTTCCGGCGCGGCGAAACGGATTACCGTTTCTCCCTGTTTCTTTTCGGCGGCTACGTCAAAATGGCGGGCGAGCAGCCGGGCGAAAATTTCGGCAGCCGCTGGCCGGGTCACCGCCGAAGAATCTGAATCGCACGTGTCCCGAGATCGGCTCCAGGATCGATCCCCGCGCATGTTCAACAAGCCGCGCTGGCAGCGGCTGATCATTCTCGCGGCCGGACCTTTCATGAACGTGGTGCTCGCGATCGCGGTGCTGACCGGGCCTGTACATGGTGTCCGTTATGAAAAGGTTCTGAACGAGGGCGGCGCGGTGGTCGGCCACGTTAAGCCGGATTCTCCCGCCGCCAAGGCCGGAATTCAGGCGGGCGACAAGATCGTCCGGCTCGAACGGCAAAGACAATCCCGATTGGGAAGAGATCGTCACCAAGGAAATCGAGAGCGCGCGAGCGGCCCGATGACGGTCACGATCGAACGCGCCGGCCACCAGTTTCCCGATTACGCTGACGCCGGTGCTGGACGAGAAGGAAGGCGTCGGGTCGGCCGGCTGGGAAGGCCAGAACGAAATTCAGGTGGGTTCGCGTCAGCCCGGGATATCCCGCCGACAGCGCCGGTCTGAAGAAGGGCGATCTGCTGGTCAGGATCAACGGTATTCCGATCCATTCGCGCTACACGCTGCCGGAAGTGATCCGCAAGAGCGACGGAAAGCCGGTCACGATCGAATACGTTCGCGACGGCGTGCACCATACGGTCACCATCAAGCCGGTCTTCAAGAATCCGGACGGCACGCCGCGCTGGATGATCGGCGTGCAGCCGGAGATGAAGCTGGACATCCGGAAGACGAGGCTTTCTTTCCCGGATGCGCTGCACGAATCGCTGGTCCAGAACGGCAAGAACGCGAGCCTGATCGTCGAATTCCTGCGCGGGATTCTGGAGCGCCGCATGTCGGCGAAAAACCTTTCCGGGCCCGATCGGCATCGCGCACTACGCGACAGAGGCGGCGCAGGAAGGCCCCGGCGCTTTCTTCATGCTGATGAGCGTGGTCAGCCTGAATCTCGCCATCGTCAACCTGCTGCCGATTCCGATTCTGGACGGCGGCGCGATTCTCACGCTGCTGATCGAAATGGTGATGGGCCGCGACCTGAGCCTGAACGTGAAGGAGGCCATGCTGAAGGTTGGCTTCGTTTTTCTGATGATGCTGATGGTTTTCGTCATCTATAACGACATCGCGAAGCGCTTCACCCCCGGGCTGCTGCTGACCAGCCGGCAGAGTTTCAAAATCGTTGAGCGCAAAACCTTGAAGCTGCAAAGGGTTCCGCTTTCATCTGGTAACCTGACACAAGCCCATGGAGTGTTCGTGTGTCCGCCAGACCGACATCCCGGGAACGTCCAGGCTGTTCGCCGATCTGATCTATCATTTCGATCGGGTCAGCGATCTTTATCCCTACCGCCCGAACGATATCTGAGGCGCTCGCAGCCGCCGCGCAGTTTGATTTTCCGGACGACCGGCGCGCCGCGCTGGTCCGGGCGCTCGACGCCGCTGAATCAGGGCAATCCTTCGCTGGATATTCTGGCGCAGCCGGGCACTGTGGCAATTGTGACCGGCCAGCAGGTGGGTCTGTTTTCCGGGCCCGCCTATACCGTCTACAAGGCGCTCACCGCGATCAAAGCCGCGCGGGAGCTGACGGCGCGCGGAGTATCCCGCCGTGCCGGTTTTCTGGCTGGCGACCGAAGATCACGACTTCGCCGAAGTCGACCATGTCTGGGTATTCGGCGCCGATCATCAGCCGGTGAAGATCCAGATGGACGGGCCCGGCGGACAACGGATCGCATCCGGTCGGCGGAATTCCGCTTGCAGGATATTCCGCTCGACGAACTGCGCGCTGCTCTCGCCGGCCTGCCCTTCGCGGATGACGCGGTGGCGCTGGTCGAACGGGCCTACACGCCCGGCGAGACCATGGGTTCGGCCTTCGCGCGCATCATCAAGGAGTTGTTCGCGCCGTACGGGCTGCTGCTGATCGATCCGATGGAGCGGCCGCTGCGGGAGATGGCGGCGCCGCTGATGAGACGAAGCCGTGGAGCGGATGCCGGAACTGGTCGACGCGCTGATGGCGCGCTCCAGGAACTGGTCGAACGCGGCTATCACGCGCAGGTGCTGGTCGACAGGACGACGTCGCTCGCATTTCTGCTCGAGGACGGACACCGCATCGCGCTGCGCCGCTCGAATGGCGAGTTTACGGCCCAGCATCGGAAATTTTCCGCGCAGGAACTGGCGGAGCGGGCGGCGGATCTTTCGCCCAACGCGCTGCTGCGTCCGGTGGTGCAGGATTATCTGCTGCCGACCGCCGCGTACATCGGCGGTCCGGCGGAACTGGCTTATCTCGCGCAGTCGCAGGTGCTTTACAGGCAAGCTGCTGGGCCGGCAGCCGGCCGCCTTCCCGCGCGCATGTCTTCACGCTGCTCGACGAGCGCAGCCACAAGCGAATGGTGCGCTACCGCCTGAATCCGACCGATCTGTTCGCGGGCGAGCAGGCGCTGCACGATGCCATCGCGGCGCGCCTGGTGCCCGAGCAGCTGCGCCGCCGCCTGGATGAGACGAAAACCGCGTTTTCCACCGCGCTCGATGCGCTGAGCGGCGATCTTCGACCAATTCGATGTCACCCTCGCAGGCGCGCTCGGGACCAGCCGGCGCAAGATCGAATATCAGGTGGGCAAGATCGCGCGCAAGACCGCGACGCAGATCATGGCGCGGGACGAGCAGGCGATGCGCGATGCGCGATCGCTGAACGGCCTCGTCTTTCCCGAGAAGCATCTGCAGGAGCGGCTCTATTCCATCGTGCCTTTCATTGCGAAGTTCGGGCCCGGACTGGTGGATGAGATCTACTCCGCCGTGCGTATCGAGTGTCCGGATCATCAATTCCTGGTCGTCTGACCACGGGCGCTGCGTGGGGCTGACGAGATATCCTGCGGAGCCGGGCCGCCACGGTACAATCCCATTTGGAGCGTAACTGCGAAGCAGGTGACGGCCTTTCATTTTTGATCCAACACTCAAGAATGAGGGAGTCGGCTCAAGTAGCGTCTGTGCGCTGGTCCCTGCCGGGAAACCGGTGGATGACTCCTAATGGCGTTCGGTTGATTCCCACCCTTTACAAAAGGGGGTCAAAAGCGGGTCGAAGCGGCCAAGCGGTGCGCTCCAAACATCCCAGAGCCTTGCCAGCCTAAGAGCCGAGTCAGCTTTCGGCCGGTTTCTCTTCCGGCCGCTAGGATCCGCACGCTGCTGGCGGCGATTTTGCCGTTGCGGTCCATGCCCAGATCGTAGGCGACCTTGGTGCCGGGCACAAGATCCGGTCGCCTGGCCCTGATGCAGCCGCGAGATGTGGAAGAAGATGTCTTTGCCGCCGCCATCGGGGCGCAGGAAGCCGAATCCCTTTTCCTCGAAGTAGGTCATCACGGAACCGGTCTGGGCCTCGGCGGGAGCTTCTTCCGCGGCTTCCCCGGATGCCGTCGGGCTGTTCTGGGGACGTCCGCTCTTGTCGCCGACGCCCTGCTTCAGAAGCGCCATGTCCTCGTCGGTCAGTTCGCCGGACGACTGGCTCCCTTCCGAGGGCATCTTCAGATTCGGATTTTTCTTGAGCGATTCTTCAAAGAGGCGTTTCTGTCTGGCGTTCAAACGTCAAATCCTTCTGTGATCAGGCCTGAGCCGCCGGTACGGCGGCCGCGACTTTCGGTTTGCGGGCCCGCGATGCGCGCTTTTCGGCGGGGGGTTGGCGGTCGCTCTTCTTCAGGGAAGTAACGACCATCGTGGTGACGAACTTCTTTTCGCCGTGATCGTCAAATTTGATGACAATGCGCTCGTCCGAACTGGACAGCACGGTGCCCAGACCGAATTTCTGATGCTCAACCTGAGCTCCCTGATTAAAATTAGCCATATTGTTAGTGTCGGATCACTCCTGTCTGGAGTAGTTGCCTGGTAGCTGCGAAGTGGAGAGGAATGCGCGCAAACTACACTACCATAATACCATAGCAGGAAGTTGGGCCTTGGCACGGCAGTATGCTTGCTGAACAGCATAACAGTATGGTTCTGGATCAGATCCGCGCCTGGCTGACTGCTGAAGGTGTCGCATTCCGCGAGGTTCATCACGAGCCCACCCGGACATCCGAAGACTCGGCGCGGGCGCGCGGCGAAGAATCTGCGCGTGGGCGGCAAGGCGCTGCTGATCAAAGTGGACGACCGTCTTCCGGCTGTTCGTTCTGAGCGCCGACCGCAAGCTCGATTCGGCCGCCGATCAAACAGCACTTCGCGGCAAAGAAAGACCCGATTCGCAACGCCCGAAGAACTGCTGGAACTGACCGGCCTCGTACCGGGCTCGGTGCCGCCGTTCGGCCAGCCGATTCTGCCGTTTCCGTTGTATCGTGGATCCTTCGGTGTTCGCAGAACGAGCGCATCGCGTTCAATGCCGGCTCGCTGACCGATTCGATCGTGATGCCGGTCGGACGACTACCGGCGGCTCGCCTGCGCCGAAGTATTCTTCGCGTTCGCCGTCTGACGGCGGTTTCGTCAGCAGGCGGATCGCCGCGCCGATCATGGCCGAGATGGGTCCGCATCCGGCGATCGTGATCTGATACCAGCCCGGCTGTGCGATGCCCTTCCTGGCGCATGGAGACGAAGCTCATCACCACCATCAGCAGGCCCAGCGCCGCCGCATGCGGGAATTCGTGCGATCCGGCGATGCGAGCCGTGATGTATCCGGCGAGGACGGCCGCCGCGACCGTCCAGGTCACGCTCAGCAGCAGATAAGTTCATCACGCGCGCCGCTGCCGCCGTCGAGACTGCCGGCGAACGCGGTCAGCATCCGGACGATGGCCGAAGAAAACGCCAAATCCCGACAGAGAACCGCAAGCCACGGCACGGGCGATTCTCACTTCTGAACCTCGTTCTGAATCGCCTCCAGCTCGCGGCCGGCATCGGCCCATTTACCCTGGCTCGTCAAGATCGCGATAGCGCTGCAGATGCTGGCGGATGCTCTCGATGCGCGGGTCGGAACTCTTCGGCGCTGCGTCTGCAGCGGCGCCGGCGCTGCCGCTGGCGGCTGATTCTGCTGTGCGGACGGCTGCGGCGCCGGTGCCGAGCCGCCGGGCTGGCTCGAGCTGCGCCAGCGCCTCTTCATAGGTATCCGCATAGATCAGCCGGTTGCCCACCGCCAGCACCACTTTCTTCAACTGCGGCATGCGCGCCTGCGTGGCCTGCAGATAAATCGGCGAGACATAGAGGAACGTATCGCCCACCGGCAAGCACCAGCGTCTGCCCCTGCAGCACCTGCGAGCCCTGCTGATTCCAGAGCGTCAGATCTTTCGAAATATTCTGATCCTGATTGATGCGCGCGTTGATCTGCATCGGGCCCGAGAGTCAGCTCCTGCTTCGAAAGCTGCAGCACCACCACTTCGCCCAGCTTGTCGCCATCGCAGCGCGCGAGCATCACGCCGATCAGGTTTTCCTTCGAGAGCGGCGTGAAGGTCGTCATCAGCAGGAACTCCGGCTTTCGTCTCGCCCGGCAGCGTCGCGAAGACGTAAGTGGGGCTCACCGGCTGCGGCTCGGCGTTCTGGCCCGACGGAATATTTCGCCAGCTCCCACACGTCTTCGTTGTTATAGAACGACTGCGGATTCCGCATGTGATACACGCGATACATATCCGACTGCACGCGGAACAGCTCTTCGGCATAGCGGGTATGCGCGCGCAGCGCCGGCCGGCATCTTCGAGGCGTCTTCATACAGGGCGGGGAACAGCGTGCGATAGGCCTCGATCACCGGGTCGGCGGAATCGAAAACATAGAGATGCGTCTCGCCGTCATACGCATCGATCGTGGCTTTGACGGAGTTGCGCATGTAGTTGATGCCGCCATAAGCGTCGATCTCGCGCGAGAACGGATGCGAATCGGAAGTCGTGTAGCCATCCAGCATCCAGACCAGGCGGCCTTCCGGCGTGACCACGATATAAGGATCGTTGTCCCAGGTCAGATAAGGCGCCAGCGTCTGCAGCCGTTCGCGCACGCGGCGATGGATCATCATGCGGCTGTGATCCGTCAGATAGCCGGTGAGGATGATATTGGAATCGCCGAAATGCAGCGCCGCGGCGGCGCGCATGAGCAGCGACGAAATGGGAAATCCGCCTTTGCCCGCATAGCGCGTCTTCGCGTTGTCGGAGCCCTTCGGATAATCGAACTCCTCCTGCGCGGTATCGACGAACACCGGCTCCTGCTGCAATTCGCCGTAGTAGAGTTCGGGCCGCGTGATCTTCAGCGACGGCGTCTTGACCTCCGGCGGCATGTCCTGGATCAGATAAACCGGCTGCCCGTCCGGCGTGATCTTGCTGACCTCCGCCATCACCAGGCCATAGCCGTGCGTGTAGATGAAGTGCGGATTGATCCAGCTCGATTGCGTGCCCGGCAGCTGCGTGATATCGAGTTCGCGCGGCGAAAGCAGCACCTGCCGGTACTGGCCGTCGATCGTGTAGCGATCGACATCGGGCGGTTCGTGAAACGTGTAATAGGGCCGCAGAGCCTGCATCTGCGTCACGGTGTCGTGGAACGGCTTCCAGTCCCACAGCCGCACGTTATCGAGCAGAGGCTTGTGCTTCGACGTGTCGATGGTCGCGTTGGGATCGGTGTGCATTTCGATCTCGCGCATGCGGTTCGACAAGGCCGTAGGCCGCGCGCGTGGCTTCGATGTGCGTCTGGATGTAAGGGCGTTCGAGCGAAATTTCGTTGGGCTTCACATAGAGCGCGCCGGCGATCGCAGGCACGATCCACAGCAGCAGCGAGACTGCCGCCGACGACGATCGCCGGCGGCGATCCAGCGGCGCGCGATCACCAGCCCCGCGCCCACGATCAGCGCGCGCGATCACGAGCCAGTAGAGCGGCAGCGCGAAATGGTCGTCCGTATAGTCGATGCCCACCATGAAACGGTGCTGATTCCAGACCATCTCAAACCGGCCCAGATAGAAACGCGCCGCGAGCGCGACCAGGAAGAACGCCAGCGCGCCGCGCAGAAATTTCGATTCCAGACCGCCGCTCAGGCGCAGGAGCGAAAGATCGAGCGGTCCGCGCGTGATCTCGGGCAGCGTGAAGCGCAGTTGCCAGCCGCGCGCCGACCAGCCAGTAAACCAGGATCGCGAGGATGACGACGGCGAAGATGAAGCCGCGCAGATCGGACCAGAAGGGCAGATCGAAAAGATAGAACGTGACGGGCTTGCCGAAGATCGGGTCGTGGAAGCCGGTCGATGTTCTTGAGCGCGCGGCTGCCGGCGAAGCGCAGGACGGTCCAGTTATCGATGCTGGCATCGGCGACGAAGAAAGACGAGCGCGAGCAGCGCCACGCTCGCGAGCCGCGAATAGATCGGGATAATCGCTGACGCGCCCGCCGGCAAATTTCACGCCGCGCGCGTGCGCGATCGAGCAGCACGATCCAGGTGATCAAGCGTTGCGGCCGCGATGGGAAGCGTGGAGTAGGCGTAGAGATCGATCCAGGTCTTGACCTGGCCCAGTTCCTTCCACCACGAGTAATCGATCAGCAGCGATGCGCCCCAGCTGGCGCCGATCAGCACGCACGAACAACAGAACGACGAGGCCGATCAGGCCGATCCGAAGGCCCGGACGGCGCCTGCCGGTAATTACTCTCGGTCTTTCCTGAAAGTCCATACGATTTCGCCCCCGACTATCGTCGCGAGCGGGCCGCCGCGGAAACGCCTTCCGTTGAATGGCGAGTTGCGGCTTTTCGAGAACGACTGTTGAACATCATACGTCCATTCCGTGTCCAGGTCGAATATCGTGACGTCGGCCGGCGCGCCCAGCGCGAGCGTTCCGCGGTCCAGTTTGAGGATATTGGCCGGCCCGGTGGTGAACAGTTCGACCAGGCGCATCAGCGTGATCCGGCCTTTGTGAACGAGTTCGGCGAGCGAAAGGCCGAGGGCGGTTTCGAGCCCCGTGATGCCGAACGGGCAGCGCTCGAACTCCTGCATTTTTTCGCTGCCGGCATGCGGCGCGTGATCGGTGGCGATGGCGTCCACCACGCCGTTGACAATGCCTTCGATGATGGCGTCCGCGTCGTGCTGGCAGCGCAGCGGCGGCTTCATTTTGTAATTGCTGTCGTAGGTTTCGAGTTCGTCGATCGGTGATGGCGAAATGATGCGGCGTCACTTCGCAGCTGACTTTCATGCCCGCGGCTCTTCGCGAACGCAACCATCGCGACGGATCGCGTGCGTGGAGAGATGCGCCACGTGAAAGCGCGCGCCGGTGAGTTCGGCGAGCAGCAGATCGCGCGCCACCATCACGTCTTCCGACGCCGAGGGGATGCCGCGCAACCCGAGCCGCACGGATTCCGCGCCTTCATGCATGTCGCCGCCCGCGCTCAGATTCAGATCTTCGCAATGATCGATCACGGGGATGTCGAAAGCGCGCGCGAGTTCCATGGCCCGGCGCATGACGCGGGCATTCATCACCGGGCGGCCGTCGTCGGAAATGGCCACAATGCCGGCTTCGCGCATGGAGCCGATGGCCGCGAGTTCCTCGCCCAGACTGCCTTTGGTGATGGCGCCGATGGGGAACACATTGACGCAGGCAACTTCGCGGGCGCGCTGCACGATGTAGCTGGTCACCGTGGCGCTGTCGTTCACCGGCGGCGTGTTCGGCATGCAGCAGATGGTGGTGAATCCGCCGGCCGCCGCCGCGCGCGCGCCGGTTTCGATGGTCTCGGCGTGTTCGATGCCCGGCTCGCGCAGATGCACGTGCATGTCGATGAAGCCGGGCGCAACGATGGCGCCCGTGGCATCGAAACGACGGCGTCTTCGGATCGCTCAGACCCGTTCCGACGGCTTCGATCCGGCCGTCGCGGATCAGGACATCGGCCTGGCCATCGCCGCCCGAGGCGGGATCGATGACGCGGCCGCCGGTAATCAGCAGCGAGCTCATTCACTGCGATCTCCCAAGATCCGCTCCAGCACCGCCATGCGCACCGCGATTCCGTTTTCCACCTGATTCAGAATCACCGAACGCTGGCTGTCGGCCACTTCCGAACTGAGTTCGCGGCCGCGGTTGATCGGGCCGGGATGCATCACGATCACGTCCGGTTTCGCCAGCTCCAGATGCTCCAGCCGCAGTCCATAGAAGCGGAAATATTCGCCCGCGGACATCGGCGCTTCGTGCTGCCGTTCCAGTTGCACGCGCAGCATCATGATCACATCCGCATCGCGAATCGCTTCCGTCATTTCGTAAGCCAGGCGCACTCCCGGCGCCAGTTGCTCCAGTTCGCGCGGCAGCAGCGACGGCGGTCCGCAAAGCACGATATCCGCGCCGAATTTCGAAAGCAGATGCACGTTCGAGCGGGCCACGCGGCTGTGCGCGATATCGCCGATGATGGCCACGCGCAGGCCTTCGAGCGTCGGCCGCTGGTCGAGAATGGTGCGCGCGTCGAGCAGCGCCTGCGTGGGATGTTCGTGCGTCCCGTCGCCCGCGTTGACGATGGGAATCTGCAGATGCCGCGCGAGAAAATGCGGCGCGCCGGAAGCCGCGTGGCGCATCACGATGGCATTCGGCCGCATGGCGACCAGCGTATTCAGCGTGTCGACCAGCGATTCGCCTTTCGACACGCTCGAACCCTGCGCGGCGATCGACACCGTGTCCGCGCCCAGGCGCTTCGCCGCGATTTCGAAGCTGACGCGCGTTCGGGTGGAGGCTTCGAAGAACAGGTTGACGATCATCTTGCCGCGCAGCGCATCGAGACGGCGGAAGGTTTCGCTCGGGAGCGGGCTGAAAGAAATGGGCTCGCTCGAGAATGGCTTCGATTTCGGTGCGGTCCAGGCTCTCGATATCGAGCAGGCCGGCAGCGTTGAGCGGCCATTTGCAGTTCTGTCATTAGCGGCTTCGGCAGTCGTGCGTTCCACCAGAAGCACCTTCTCCATGTCGTCGATTTCCTGGAACTTCACTTCGATGATTTCGTCGTCGGTGGTCTGCACCGTGCGGCCGACGTAACGCGCTTCGATCGGCAGTTCGCGATGGCCGCGGTCGATCAGCACCAGCAATTGCACGCGCGCCGGACGCCCGTGATCGAACAGGGCATCGAGCGCGGCGCGGATGGTGCGGCCGGTGTAAAGCACGTCGTCCATCAGGATGATTTCTTTGCCCTGCACGGAAAACGGAATTTCGGTTCCGTTGAGCACCGGCTTGACGCCGACCGTGCTCAGATCGTCGCGGTAAAGATTGATATCGAGAATGCCGACCGGGATCTTGCGCTTTTCGAGCGCTTCGATCTTGGCCGCGAGACGCTGCGCGAGCGGAACGCCGCGGCGGCGGATGCCGATGAAGGCCAGTTGATCCAGGTCTTTCGTCTTTTCCAGAATCTCATGCGCCAGACGCACCAGCGTGCGGTCGATCTCCGAGGCGCTCATGAGCTGCGATTTGACCTGCGTCAGAGCCATCGAACGGATTGTAGCGCATGAGCACTACCGGAGAGTTTGACGGACGAGCCTGGCTTCAAACCCGCGTGTGTGCGATGCGGTCTTCAATCCGCTTGACTTCGGATCTCAGCAGATCCCGCAGATCGTCGAATCTCTTGTTCATTGCATCTTTGAGATCAGTGATCCGGGAATTGCTGTAAAGCACACCACCCGCTATGCCAATCAAAACGACGGACCGTCTGGCCGCCAATTGCGACAGCGAGGATCTGGATATCGGTCATTTCCCGCTCCCGTTGCTTTCAACCGATCGCTGCGTTCATGGTACTCCCTCACCCCTTCCGGGAGCAGCCACCACACTCTTCTCCAGCCAGCCGAGCGCGCCATCCGCGGCCAGCGCGAGCAGCGCGGCGGGAACGCGCCCGCCAGAATCTGCAACTTGTCCACCGAAGCGATGCCGCGGAAGATGAAAACCCCGAGTCCGCCCGCGCCGATCGCGGCGGCGATGGTCGCGGTGCCAATGGTGGTCACGGTCGGCGATCCGCAGGCCGGCGATGATCGTCGGCGCGGCCAGCGGCAGTTCCACCATGCGCAGGATCTGGCCGCGAGTCATCCCCATCGCGACCGCCGAATCGCGCACCACCGCGTCGACGCCGAGGATTCCCGTCACGGTGTTTCGCAGGATCGGCAGAAGCGCGTAAAGCACCAGCGCAATGATCGCCGTGTGCGGCCCGATGCCGCCGATGAACGGGATCGGGATCAGAAAACCGAAAAGCGCAAGGCTGGGGATCGTCTGCCCGATGCTGGCGAAGCCCAGCGCCCAGCGGCGCGCCGCGCGGGTTCGAAGCGAGCAGCAATCCCGGCCGGTATCGCGATCGCGGACGCGATCAGGATGGCGCTCAGCACCAGCACCAGATGCTCGCCCAGCAGCTGCAGACCTTCGTCGAGCAGGTCCTGCAAAACGTCACTGAGCACGGCGGCGGCCTCGTGCAGAACGTCGAGAAACGCGCGCGCTTCCGGATGCCGGCTGGCCTGAATTCCGCCGGGCTGCCGAGGAACGCGAGGTTGCCTTCATGCAGCAGGGCGATGCGCGTCGCCAGTTTCATCGCTTCCTGCACGTCATGCGTCACGAATACCGAAGTCTTGCCGAAATCGGCGCGCAGCCGCAGGAATTCGCGCTGCAGATCGAGACGCGTGACAGGGTCCAGCGCGCCGAAAGGTTCGTCGAAAAGCAGAATCTTCGGATCGGCGGCGAGCGCCCGCGCCACACCCACGCGCTGCCTTTGTCCGCCGGAGAGCTCACGCGGAAATCGCTGCGCGAAATCGGCGGGAAGGCTGACGCGCTCGAGCAGTTCGCGATACGCGCGCCGTAACTTTGGCTTCCGGCCAGCCTTCGAGCTGCGGCACGAGGCCGATATTGCGCTCCACCGTGAAGTGCGGGAACAGGCCGCCTTCCTGGATCACGTAGCCGTTGCCGCGGCGCAGCCGCACCGGGTCCCATTCGACCGTGGTCTTGCCGTCGACCCGCACTTCGCCCGACGAAGGCAGGATCATGCCGTTGATCAGACGCAGCGCCGTGGTCTTTCCCGGAGCCGCTGCGGCCCAGCAGCACCAGCGTTTCGCCGGGCTCGATGGAAAGCGTCAGATCGTTGAGGATGGCCCGATCGCCGATGCGGAAGTGGACGTGGCGAAACTCGACGGCGCTCATTTCGGTTCGGGGATGCGGAAGAGAGTTTCGGCGAAACCCCACTCGCGATCGACCCACTGCCGCACGCGACGCCAGCCCGCGCGTTCGCCCATGCGCGCGATCTCTTCCGCGCGGAATTTGTGCGAGGATTCGGTCCAGATGGTTTCGCCGGCGGCAAACGGAACGGTCAGATCGAGCGCGCCGATCCGCACTTCCTGCGCGAACGCGCGACCGCAGATGCATTTCGATTCGCGCCTGGCGTTCGTTGTAGCGCGCCTCGTGGGCGAACTGCGGCCAGATCGAAGTCGGCCGTCCGAGCTCACGATTGATGCGCGCGAGGATGTTCAGGTTGAACGCCGCGGTCACGCCGATCGGATCGTCATACGCGCTGAGCAGTTTTGCGCGCGGCTTGACCAGATCCGCGCCCAGCAGCAGGTAATCGCCGGGTTGCATCGTGCCGGCGAACGCGGCGCAGAAACAGCGCGGCTTCGCTGCGGTTGAAATTGCCGATCGTGCTGCCGAGGAACAGCAGCAGACGCGTGCCGGCGTGGCCGCCGGCTCGCCATCGCGGCGTCGATGCCGTCGAGATAAGTCGCTTCGATGGGCTCGATCGATACGCTTCCGCATTCCGGCCCAGAGCTTTCGCGCAGACGATCGAGAGCCGCGCCGGAAATATCGATGGGACGGTATTCGACAGCGCCGGGACGCGCACTCGCCGCGGCTGCGAGAAGGTGCCGGGTCTTGGTGCCGGTGCCGCTGCCGAGTTCGACGATGAGCCGGGACGTCCCGGCGGCGCGAACGATCTCGCCCGCCGCGCGTTCGAGAAGCCGCTGTCGGCCCGGGTCAGGCCGTATTCGGGCAGCACCGTGATGACTTCGAAGAGCGCCGAACCGACTTCGTCGTAGAGCCACGAAGCCGGCAGAGTCTTCTGCCGCTTGCGCGTCAAGCCCTCGGCAACCGCCTGCGCGAAATCGGCGATTGACGCGTCGGCGGAAAGCGAGACCCGGGTGAGCGAGGCGGATGCGGCGGAAGCGAACATGAAGTTAATTCTCTACCAGGCGGAAGCCCGCGTACATATGCGGGTAGTCCGGACGGAACCAGTTGCGGAAACTCGGCGCGCGTGAGCAGGCGCGCGGTTCGCGGCGACGCGCCCTTCATCACATAATGCTGGCCGTCGAAGAAATCGGCCGAATATCCGGGATACACCGGATGCGGTTCGAATCCCGCAAACGGGGCGAAGAGATCGCGCGTCCACTCCCATCCATTGCCGGTCATCTGCACGGGAGCATTGCCAGCCGAGTCATCGGCGTCGACGGCAATCGGGTCCCAGCGGTGGTAATCGAAGTTGTCGCGCACGGGGTCGGGAGATGTCAGTTGCGCGGCAAGCTGAAACTGGGCTTCAGTCGGCAAGTTCGAGACCTCCGCCAGGCTGCATACGCGGAGGCTTGCTCGCCAGGTGACCCAGACCGGCCAATCCAGAGGCAACGGGAATTCGGCGAACATCCCCCGATAGAGCCACTGGTTGTTTTCGCGCCGCAAGAAGTGCGGCACGGGGCCGCCTTCGCGCACGAAATCGAGATACTCGCCGTTCGAGATCTTGAATTTCGACATGCGGAATGGCGGAACGGCGACTTCATGCGCGAGATGCTCGTTGTCCCACCCGAATCCGTCCGTTGTGTTGCCCAGGGTCACGACACCGGCCTCGATCATCAGCATCGGATTCACCGGCGGCTTGACGGGTTGCAAAGGAATCCCGGCGTCGATCGATCGCTTCTTTGCATAGGGAAGCCCGTGCAGCAGATACGCGAACGTTTCGGCGTGCATATGCCGGTGCTCGATCGCCATCTGCAGAAGAGACGGATCGCAATCTTCGAGACGCGAATCGATCCACTCGCGCGTTCTGCGTCTGTATTGATCGACTTCGCTTTCGGACGGCCAATCGCCGGCCGTGTCCGCTGGGGCCTGACCGGGCGCGGGATCGATGCCGCGCTCGAATAGCCGGTCGAACGCCGGATGAAATGCGGGAGCGTTCATTCCGCGCCGGGCGAGGAGATTCCAGTCGAAGGCCTCGAAGTGCCCGAGATAAAAGATGAGCCGATGCCGTTCGGCAATGGGCCTTTCATAGAGAGTCGCGGAATCGATCAGACCGAAGAGTTTGTCGGTCTCCTCGCGCGCTCTCGCAAGTTCGCGCCGAATCGCGTGAAACCGTCCGGAAATCGCCGTTTGCCGCGCGGTCGCCATCGTTTCAATGTGATGCTAGCAAATCCGGAGAAGTCGCTGTCATCCTTCGCTCGCAATGCAATATCATGGCGTTCACAGGAATGACCATTCGCATTGTAGCCAGCCGCCACACGGCATTCT
This sequence comes from Terriglobia bacterium, assembly GCA_963764845.1. Lineage (GTDB taxonomy): Bacteria > Acidobacteriota > Terriglobia > Bryobacterales > Bryobacteraceae > BOG-234. Next base: position 2,341,025 of record CAVXUE010000006.1, read on the forward strand.
ACAGCCCCCTGATCTCCGCAATGGCGGCCGGATTCCTCGAAAAGCACGGTTTGGAGTATACCTATGCAACGCTTGCGACCGGTGAAACCGCCGCCGGCATGATCCGCGAGGGCCGCGCCGATGTCGTGCAATCCGCCCCTTCCACCAATTGGGCAAAAATGGACCGGGGCGAAACAGGCTTTCCTTTGCATTTCGCGCTGATCAACCGGCGCGACGGATTTTTCCTGACTGGCCAGGGGAATCGAGGCGCGTTCACCTGGAAGGATCTCGAAGGGAAGAAACTCATTGCCGACCACGGGTCGCAGCCGCTTGCCATGCTGCGTTATGCCGTGAATTACAACGGCGCGGATTGGAACAGGATCGAGGTCATCGATGCAGGCACGCCCGAGCAGATGGTCGCGGCATTCGGCGCCGGGAAAGGCGACTTCGTTCACCTCCAGGCCCCCGCACCTCAGTTGCTGGAAGAAGAAGGCATCGGATGGATTGCGGTTTCGGTGGGCGAATCCATGCCGCCGAACGCTTTCAGCAGCCTGTCCGCTTCCCGCGAGTTCATTGGCTCCGCCGGATATCGGGCCTTTGTGAATGCTTTCGCGGAAGCCAAAGCGTGGATCGACGTGACCCCGGCCGAAGAGATCGCGGCCCGGCAAGCGTCGTTCTTCCCTGGTATCGGCGAGCGTGCGCTGGCCGCCGCCATAGGGCGTTACCAAGGCATTGGTTGTTGGGTGGGCGGCGTCGAAATCCCGCGCGATTTGTACGAGCAATCGCTGAATATTTTCGAGTACTCAGGCGCAATCAAACGGCGCCATCCTTACGAAGCCGTCTGTTACGTACCCGGTTCTGGAGTTGAGCTTCCAGCCGACGATGGCGGGCGCAGATGAAACAATCTATCGAAGTGCATCGCGCCCATTGTGGGCTAAGCCGGCTAAGCCGTGCGCGGCCTGAACCTGCGCCACAGTGCAACTACGCCCGCCAAGCCGAGGGCCAAGCCAACGTCCCCCATTGTGCCGGGTTCCGGCGCCACCGCAACCACGGTGGCTGAGTAATTGACGTGGGTGCAGTCGCTGCAGGTGTCGAACTCAATGCCGACAAAAACGGCTCCATTGGCCGGAACGAATGCGTTTCCAATAGCAGCTGAGGAAGGGCTAAAGACAATGGCTGTCGCCGTACCGCCGTTGGTAACGTTTTTTCCCTGCGAGTTCAGCACGAACGCTTCGAGTACGGTGTTGCTCGAGAGGTCCGTTATGTCCCAACTCAGGTAATCCCCGATAGGCTCGCCGTTGAAATAGAACCAGTCTATAACCTGGGCGCCCGAGGAAATGACCGTGCCGGTAGCAGTGTTGGATCCGGGGATTGTAAGAGCGGCGATACTCGAAAGCTGGGTCGCGGTTGCGAACGTGTTGCCGTAGTCGCCACCTGGAGCCTGGCTCTCGGCGATTGTCGTGGCATGTGCCGCTCCCACCACCGCCAAAGCGAGGTAAGTTGTTGCCAGCAAATGTCTTGACAGTCTCGCTGTCTTGTTCATCGTCCCTCCGGAATTGGTCTCATATTTACAATCTTCAGACGCTATGGTCTATAGTACGGTGGTCTCCTCAGGATTACAAGTCCCTTTGGTATCAGTACCCGGATTTTCCTGGAAAAAGTTGACACGCTTCTTGACGGCCGAGGAGACTATGTGGTTAAATATTCATCGGAGTGCATAAAAATTCATGACGGCCGCCCCCGCCCTTCCCAGGATCGCCCAGGGCGATCTGCGGAAGGACCTCGACCTCACTCCGGACGAGCTCCTTGCGCTTCTCGATCTCGCGTCGGACGTCAAGCGTTCGCCCGCCGAATACCGCTCCGCGCTCGCGGGCAAGTCCATCGCGCTGCTCTTTGAGAAGCCCTCGCTCCGCACCCGCATGACGTTCGAGCTGGCGATCCAGCAGCTGGGCGGATTCGCGCTCCTCAATGAGGGCCGCATCGGGATGCGCGAACCTCTTAAGGACATGGCGCGCAATCTCGACCGCTGGGTGAGCGGCATCGTAGCCCGCACCTTTCTCCAGAAGACCGTGGACGATCTCGCCCGCTGGTCGAGCGTTCCTGTCATCAATGCGCTCAGCGATCATGTACCATCCCTGCCAGGCGCTGGCCGACATGCAGACGATCCGCGAACATTTCGGACGCCACGCGCGGCTTGAAGCTGGCGTTCGTCGGCGATGGCAACAACATGGCGAATTCGCTGATGCTGAACGCCGCCCGCCTGGGCATGGATTTCGCCCTGGCGACTCCGCGAAAATTACGCAGCCAGCGCGGCGATCGTCGCCGAAGCGCGGGAAATCGCCGCGGAAGCGGGCGCGGAAATCACGGTCACGCACGATCCCGCGGAAGCCGCCCGCGGCGCCCATGCGATCTACACCGACGTCTGGGCCAGCATGGGCGCGGAAAACGAGGCAGCCGAGCGCCGCACCGCGTTCTCGGATTACCAGGTTGACGAGGATCTCTTCACGCACGCCGCGCCGGACGCCGTTTTCATGCACTGCCTGCCGGCCAAACGCGGCGAAGAAGTGACGGACAACGTGATCGAATCGGCCCGCTCGATCGTATTCGACCAGGCGGAAAACCGGCTGCATGCGCAGAAGGCGCTGCTGCTGATGCTGCTGTCTTGAACCTCCGAAAAATTCATGAAAGCAAAAAAAGTCGCACTCGCTTATTCGGGCGGGTTGGACACATCCATCATTATTCCGTGGTTGAAGGAAAACTACGGCTGCGAAGTCGTCGCGGTGTGCGGCGATATCGGTCAGGGCGGCGACGAGCTGACCGGCCTCGAGGCGAAAGCGCGCAAGACCGGAGCTTCCGAAGTGGAAGTCGCCGATATGCGCGAAGAGTTCGTCAAAGATTATCTCTGGAAGCTGGTCCGCTCGGGCGGCGTCTACGAGCACAAGTATCTGCTCGGTACGTCGATCGCCCGGCCGCTGCTCGCCAAACGCCAGGTGGAAGCCGCGCTCGGCTACCGGATGCGATGCGCTCGCGCACGGCTGCACGGGGAAGGGCAACGATCAGGTTCGCTTCGAGCTGACCTACAAAGCGCTCGCGCCCGAATTGCCCGTCATCGCGCCCTGGCGCGAATGGGATCTGGTCTCGCGCGAGGACTGCATCGAGTACGCGGCGAAACACAACGTGCCGATCGCGCAATCGACCACGAAAATCTATAGCCGCGACCGCAACATCTGGCACATCTCGCACGAGGGCGGGGAACTGGAAGACCCGGCCAATGCGGCGCCGGACCACATCTGGATGCTCACGAAGAGCCCGCAAAGACGCTCCCGATACAGCCGGAAGAAGTCACGGTCGGCTTCGAAAAGGGCATTCCGGTTTCGGTGAACGGCAAGAAACTCCGGACCGGTGGAAATCCTCGAAACCCTGAACGCCATCGGCAGCAAACACGGCGTGGGGCGCATCGATCTGGTGGAGAACCGTTTCGTCGGCATGAAGTCGCGCGGCTGCTATGAGACTCCCGGCGGCACCATCCTGATGGCGGCGATCCGCGAACTCGAAGCCCTGACGCTCGACCGCGGCATGCTGCATTACAAGCAGAAACTCGCGCTCGATTACGCCGAGATGGTTTACGCCGGCCTCTGGTTCACGCCGCTGCGTGAAGCGCTCGATGCCTTCTTCGAATCGATCAGCCAGACCACTACCGGCGAAGTCACGATGCGCCTTTACAAGGGCAATCTCGATCCCGGTCAGCCGCAAATCGCCGTACTCGCTTTATTCGCTCGCCATCGCCAGCTTCACGATGGGCGCGGATTACGACCAGAAAGACGCGCGCGGCTTCATCAACCTGATCGGCCTGCCGATTCAGGTTCGGGCGCTCCGGAACAGACAGAAAGCGGAGAAATGAAACTCTGGGGCGGGCGCTTCGAGACCGGGCCTTCGGAAATCTTCGAGCGCTTCTCGAACTCTCTCCACTTCGATCGGCGGCTGCTCGACGCGGACGTGCGCGGCTCGCAGGCTTTCGCGCGTTCGCTCACGCGCGCCGGCGTTCTGACCGTGCCGGAATGCGCGCGAGATCGTCGAGGCGTTCGATTCGATCCGCGAAGACGCCAGCTCGCCTGCGTTCTTCGAAGGCGCAGACCGACGAAGATATCCATTCGTTTCGTCATCGGCAAACTGAAGGAGCGCGTAGGCGCGCTCGCCGATAAGATCCACACCGGCCGCAGCCGCAACGAACAGGTTTCGCTCGATACGCGCCTCTGGCTGCGCGACGAATGCGACCGTGCGCGCGAATTGCTCCGGCAGCTGATGGGCGCGCTGTCTCGATCTGGCGGACAAATATCCGAACGCCATCATCCCCGGCTACACGCATCTGCGGCGCGCGCAGCCGGTCCTGTGGCCGCATTACCTGCTGGCGTATTTCGAAATGTTCGCGCGCGATCACGAGCGCTTCGGCGAAGCCCGCCGCCGCACCAATGAGATGCCGCTCGGATCGGGCGCGCTGGCGGGCAGCGGATTCCCGCACGACCGCGAAGCCATCGCGCGCGATCTCGGCTTTCGACGCCATCACCCGCAACAGCATGGATGTTTCGGCCGACCGCGATTTCGCGCTCGACTATCTCTACGCCGCGTCCGTGACGATGATCCACCTGAGCCGCCTCGCCGAGGACTGGATCCTCTACTCGTCCGAAGAGTTCGGCTGGATCGAACTGGGCGACGGCGTCACCAGCGGTTCGAGCCTGATGCCGCAGAAGAAGAATCCCGATTCGCTGGAACTGATTCGCGGCAAATCCGGGCGCGTCCTGGGCGCGCTGAACTCGCTGCTCTTCACCATGAAGGGCCTGCCGATGACCTACAACCGCGATATGCAGGAAGACAAAGAACCGCTCTTCGAAGCCTCCGATCAGGTGAACGGCTGTCTCGAAATGGCGCGTGCGGTGGCCGAATCGGTGGTGCTTCGCGAGCAGCGTGCCGGCCGAGGCCGCGGACGAAAGCTGGGTGGTGGCGACGGATCTCGCGGAAGCGCTGGCGCGCAACGGCACGGCGTTCCATCAGGCGCATCAGATCGTGGGCCGGCTGGTGCTCGAAAGCGTTCGCGCGGGCAAGAAGCCCGCCGACTGGAACGCCGCGTCGCTGGCTGCAATTCGCGCCCGAGTTCACGCCCGGATATCGCGCGGCTGCTCGATCCGCGCGAAGGCATGAAGACGCGCGAGATCGAAGGCGGCACCGGGCCGGAAACCGTCGCGGCGGCGTTGGTCACGGCCCGCATGCGACTCGCGAACCTCCTATGACGAAGAGCTTCCGGCACGGGCAGATTCTCAAATTGATCCGCGGCCGAAGCATCTCCACGCAGGAAGAACTGGCGCGGGCGCTGAAAGAGCTGGGCATCGACGCCACGCAGGTAACTCTGTCCCGCGATATGCGCGAGCTCGGTCTGGTGAAGACCGCCGAGGGATACCGCGAACTGGGCGCCGAATCTCCCAGCCCTGCAGTTCGCGGCGCTGGCCGGCGAGTTCCTGCAGGACGTGCGGCTGGCGCAGAACCAGGTGGTTCTGAAGACCGCGCCCGGCCACGCCAGTTCCGTCGCCGTCGCGCTGGATGACGAGGAATGGCCCGAAGTGGTCGGCACGATCGCGGGCGACGACACCATCCTGGTGATCTGCCCCGACTCCGGCACCGCCGAAGCGCTGAGAACCAAGCTGATCCATTTGCTCGAAACGTAAGACTCCGGAGACGTGGCGGCGACAACTTCTCATTTGTCGGAACTGTCTACGGATGCGACAAAGTGCTTCAGGCCTGACGCGCTCTTATAAACTTTTGATCCTGCGCTTATGCCTTTCTCACTTCCCGCTACCTAGCGTGGAAGGTGAATGCCTTCCACGCTGGTTGAAACGCCGGCCCCGGAGCTTCGCGTAAGCGCGCTTCGGTCCGGCGACCGGATCGATCACTATCTGATTGATTCTGTTGCTGCCCGCAGCGGAATGGCTTCGATTTTTCGAGCCATCGGACCTGCGCACCGGTCGGCCCGTCGCCATCAAAGTTCCGCATCCCGAAATGGGGAACGATCCCGTCTTCCTGGCCCGCTTCGAGCGTGAAGCGGCAGATCGGGAGCCTCCTCGATCATCCCGGCGTGATGAAGGTCTTCACGGAACAATCCCGCAGCTACTCTGTACATGGTCATGGAGTGGGTGGAAGGGTGCGAGCTGCGCAGGTTTATGATGCAACGCGGAAAGCTTCCGCCGAGCGCGCCGTGGCCATCACGGTCGGCATCTGCAGGGCTCTGGACTACATCCACTCCAACGGCGTCGTGCATCGCGATCTGAAACCCGAGAACATCATGGTCGACGGCGAGCGACCGCACGAAGCTGATCGACTTCGGTATCGCGTCGCGAGCCGGCTCGCGGCAGTCTGACTTTCGGTTCGCTCGTCGCAGATCATGGGCACGCCCGATTACATTTCGCCGGAGCAGGTCGGCGGCAAGCCTGGAGACGCGCGCAGCGACATCTACGCGCTGGGCATCATGCTCTACGAAATGCTGACGGGGAAGACGCCGTTTCGCGGGTCCAATCCATTTGCGGTGATGAACGACCGGTTGCTGAACAATCCGATTCCGCCGCGCGAACTCGATCCCTGCCATCTCGCCTGCAGCTGCAGGAAGTCATCTACCGGGCTCTGCGCCGCGACCCTGCAACGCGTTATGCGCACTGCCGGCCGGTTTGCCCGGGATCTGGAACATCTGGACGAGGTCGAAGTCGCCGATCGTCCCGAGCTGCGCGAATGGGACTGGCGACGCACGCCGCTGGCGAAGAGGATCCTGTTCTACGCTGGGACTGGCGCTGATTCCGATCGTGATTTTCACTCTTCTGCTTGCAGGCGGCGCGCCATTCACCGGCGGCGGTATCCACACCGCACCATCAGCCGCGGTGAAAATTAGCTGAGAATTCGGCACCCGACTTTCACAGTATAGTCAAGCAACACGAATGCTCCTTCCGGGGTGGTCGGGACTACAAACCGACCCCCGGTTCCCTTGCACGACCGCGAGGGAGTCGTTATCCCTGGTGGTGGTTTCGGAACTCGCGGTAATCTCGCATCAGGCGCAAATCTTCGGCCAGCGCGCCCCGGTCGCGCGGATCGAGCGAATTCGAATTCACCACCCGCTGGATATGGTCGATGTCCTCATCAAGGTGGTGCTTCTCGTACCGGCCCTGATCGAACCGGCTCTCGAAATCGAATAACTCGCGCCGCGCTTCGTCGAAGCGCTTGCGATCCGCGCGGAGAAGCGTACGGATAGCCGCTGGCGCGATCGAGATCCATGCGCGCCCGGTCGAACAGCGCACGGTCCCGACGCGCGGAGTCGCTATCTCCATAAGGACGGTCGTAGGTCTGGTACTGCCCGAAGGCCGAAGCGGCCAGCAGCGTGGAAGCGAGGGAAAGCATTGAAATAGTCCGGAGCATAGAGTCCTCTTTGCAGTCGTCTTACGGAGTCAAAGACGAAGCCAGGGTCACCCGGTTGCCGTCTTTAATCCCGAATTAATGGAGCGCTGCGGAAGACCACATGGCCCGTCTGCATCGCAAGACTGACATCGTGATGCCCGGCGCGCCGGGGAAGCTCGCGGTAGTCCGGCACTTCCATCAGAAGGAGATCGGCGGCCTTGCCCGGTTCGAGCGAACCGGTGACATGCGAGAGCCGCAGCGAACAGGCCCCGTTCCAGGTCATGGCGGTAATCGCCTCCTCCACCGTCAGACCCAGCTGCGCGACGGCCACGTGAAGAAGGAACTGCATATTGCAGGATGAAGTCTCGTTGGTGCGATAACTGGATGCCAGGGCGATCGCGGCGCCATCGTCAATGCTCCGGCGCATGTCCGCCGCGGCGCCGGCGGAGTCGTCGAACGCCTCCGAGGCGGGAATTACGCGCACGCACCCGATCGCCGCGAGAGGGCCGGTAAAATGGCCGCAGCGGTCATTCGGCGCCACAATCGCGATCGCTCCCGCCTCCAGCGCCAGCTGAAGTTCCGCCGGCTCGGGGCAGGTTTTGGAACGCAGGCGGATGGCAAAGCCCAATCCCGCCGCGGCAATCGCCACGGTTCGGAGCATCGGTATGTCGAGAGGCGTAAAGGCGCCGCCCACTGTCAGCTCAAGGATCGAAGCGAGGTTCTTGCCGCGCACCGCCTCCAGCCCCTTCGAGGTCAGCGCCTCCACCATCGCCGCCGCCGACTGATCTGCTCCCGAGGGTATAGCCGGCGAGAAGATCGAACGGATCCGCAGGGGTTTCGATTGCAGCGCCTGATGAGTCCGCAGCACCTTGCCGATATTCTGAACGTCGGTGGACCACAGGCTTCGCGCGCCGACGGTCAGGCATCCGTAGCGCGCCCATTCCGCGGCCACTCCGGCGGCGCGCGCCTGCGCTTTCTGGCGCGACATCAGCCGCAGTCCCTGCGCACTGTCCGGAATCGGGAACCACGAGCGCCATGTCGGCGTCGACGAAAGCGGGCATCACCACTCGGCCCGTCGCATCGATCTCCCGGGCTCGCTTCGCCCCCGCGAGATTCTCCACGCGGCGCGCCGGCCCGATGTCCTCGATCACTCCGTTGCGAATCAACACGGCGCCGTGGGGAACGACGCTCAAATCTGCCATGGCGGCACCACGGCGGGGTCCGCTCGGCCCGTGCAACGTCAACAGTTGCCGGGCGTTCCGGACCAGCGTCCACTGCTCGTGGGACGCAGGCTCCGCTGCTTGTAGCACCCGCGCCTATTCTACCGTGGAAGACCGCTTGCCTGAGGGAATGTTTTAAGGTCGCGCGAACGTAGGAAGGGGCTTTTCTTCTGTCCGTGCGCAAGAACGGCGGCGACAACCCCAATGACAGCTGCTGCGCGCATCACTGGATCTCAATCGCGGGCGTGGTCCCGCCGTCACCTGTTCCGGCCGGAGGCCCGAAGTAAAGCTTCCTGCCGTCGGCGAAGGTAACCTCGCGCGAATGCCCCCAATGGGTGCCATCGCGCGCCTGCCAGCCGAAGACTATCACGGTATCGCCCGCCTTCATCGTGACCCGGCGCTTCCAGCCTGTCCGATACAAAACGCCTGGTGGATAGCCCTCGAATTTCCAACTGGACACATTGCCCTGATCGTCCTTCACGTCGATATAGAAGTAGCTGTGGGGATTGGTCCATTCAACCCTCGTCACCACACCCGTGAGTGTGATGGGCTTGCCGGCGTCATACTCCGCGCCGAAAGAATGGTGCGCAAGTAAAGGAATCGAAGTGAAAAGCAACGCGGCCAGAAAGCGCGTCATATGTTGACTTCAGCTTATTCGGCGCGCTTTTCGGTCGGATAGCCTTTGTCGATCCAGTCCGCCTTGAGATTCGCCTCGATCATCATCGCTTTCACGCGCGTGAATCCCATCTCACGGAGCGCGGCAAACGCGGGGCGGATATTGGGACACTTGTCGAACGGGCAACATCCGCAATAGAGAATAATCTCGCGATCGTGCGGCTGCCCGGCGACCGCCTTCTTCAGATCGGCGATGCCTTCTTCTTTCGAACCAGGCCCCGCGAACTGAGTGCCGGCGATATGCGCCGATCGATAGAGCACAGGAAAACCGACGTGAATCACCAACGCGGATTTCAGCTCACTAACTGCCTGGCCGGGTTGAATGAGATCCTTGTCGGTCCCCTTGTCGGACCAGGGTTCGGCGCCGAACAGAGCGGCAGTCAGGAGCAACAGGGTCACGGTTCGCATGCGACAATTTTACGTCATCCCGCGCTCAGGCTTGCCGCTGAAGGGGAGCCGCAGTTTCAGCACACGCTCACGGTGCCGTTCCTCATGGAGGTTCCGCACCCGCGCCAGCAACAGCTCGTGCAGGGAAATCATCCCTGCAAGCTTTCCGGAGTCGCGCTCGATCACGGGAAGCCGCGTGAGACCTGTCTCCGCCATTCGGAAGACCACTACCCGCAAGGGCTCATCCGGATAAGCCACCAGCGGTTCGCGGACCATATTACCGAGGGAAGCCCCACCCGCCCGGGTTTCCGTCAGCGCGTGCAACTCCTTGCGTGTGACCACGCCCTTGAGTCGTCTTTCTCCGTCCACGACCGGATAGAGCTGTTGTCCGCGGTGCGCTGTCTCCCGCAGCAGCGTCTGGCGCAGCTCTTCCGTCGCATCGGCTGGAAGCGCCACCAGTTTCGTCCGCATCACTTCGCGGACGAACAGGATCTCCAGCGGATCTATGGCGTATTCGCGCGTGATGTGAAATCCCCGCCGCGCCACTTTTTCGGTCAATATGGAGCGCTTTAGCAGCAAAACCGTGGTGGCGTGCGCGAGCATCGCCGCTACCAGCAGGGGCAGCAGCACGTTCATGTCGTGCGTCAACTCGAGGGCAAACAGAATCGCCGTGAAAGGCGCCCGCATCGTTCCGCCGAGAATCGCGCCCATGCTCACCAGCGGCCAGAATCCCGCTCCTTCGGACGGCAGGAACATGCTCTCCAGCCCTCCCAGAGCCGCCCCCATCATCAGCAGGGGCGCCAGCACGCCGCCCGACGTTCCCGATCCCAGCGAGATCACCCATATCGCCGACTTCACGATCAGCACGCCCGCGATAAGTGCCAGCGCGGCATTACCCTGTTCGCCCTGCAGCAGCGACTGAATCGTGTCGTAGCCCACGCCGAGCGCCTGCGGGAAAATCATCCCGCCCAACCCGACGAAAACGCCGCCGATTGCGGGCCACCACATCCAGTGAATCGGCAATTTCTTGAACAGATCCTCCGCCCCGTACACGCCCAGCGTCAGAAGCGCGGAAAGCCCGCCTGCCAGCAACCCGGCGAGGACGCATCCGGCCAGCCCCTGCGGACCGATGAAGATCGCATGCTGCGGAACCGGGAACAGCGGGCCGAGCCCGAGAATGTACCGGCGTGCCGCTCCGGCGGTTGTGCTGGCCAGTGCCACCGGGATCGCGCTCCTTGGCTTCCATTCGAAAAGCAGCAGTTCCACAGCCAGCAGCACCGCCGCCACAGGCGTCGCGAATGTCGCGGACATGCCCGCCGCCGCGCCGGCGACGAGAAGCGTCTTCCGCTCCGCCGCCGTGAGATGAAACAATTGCGCGACAATCGATCCGATCGCGCCGCCCGTCATAATGATCGGCCCTTCCGCGCCAAAGGGACCGCCGGAGCCGATCGAGATCGCGGACGACAGCGGCTTCAGCACCGCCAGCCGCGGTTGTACCTTGCTCCCGTTGATCAGAATCGATTCCAGGGCTTCCGGAATCCCGTGCCCGCGAATGCGTTCGGAACCGAATCGCGCCATGAGTCCGATCACGAGACTGCCTGCGACCGGGACCAGAACTGCGAACCAGCCCAGATGGTTTCCCGCCGGCGAAACCATCGAAGTGCTCAGCCGGCCGAAGTAGAATGCGTTGGTAAAGAATCCGATCAGCCTCAGCAGCGCCCACGCGACAAACGTGCTGATGAGCCCGATGCCGATCGCGAGCGATGCGATCGGGATGAGGCGCGTTGTGGTGGTAAAGTCGCCCAGTCTCTCCGCGGTGTCTTTCATATGCGCGGCCCTCCGGCTGTGCCGCAGTACGGACTTCAGCGCACGCGCCAGTTCCGGACCGGAGCCCTCGAGTTCGGCCCGGTGCGCCAGCGCCAGCGTGCGCAACAGGCGCAGCCCCGTCGGTGTGAGGCGCACAAGAACCTCGCGCTTGTCTTCCACTCCCGATACCCGGGCGACCGCGCCCGTAGCTTCGAGACGGTTCACCAGCTCGACCGCGCTGTGGTGCTGGATGAAAAGCCTCGATGCAATTTCGCCGATGGTGGGCTTTACGCCTTCAGGCAAACCCCGCACTGCAAGCAGCAGTTGATGCTGTTGCGGCTCGACACCCTGCTCCTTTGCGGTCGCTTCGCTGAAGTGAATGAATTTCCGGATCTGCCGCCGGAATTCGGCGAGATCGAGGTACTGCTCCGCCGACAGGTCGTCTTCTCTGCTCACATTTATATCGTATAACGAGATAAACGACAGGCGCGAGGTCGAGGCGGGAAATGGGAATCTATGCGAACAACTCAATCAGATCGTTGAAGCGCTTCACCACCACCAGCCGCTCGCCGGCCTCGCGAATTTCCTCACGCTCCAGCGTCCACGTCCGCTCATGCGGCACGAACACCGCGCGCATTCCCGCGGCCAGCGCGGGATTGATATCCGACCGCGGGCTGTTCCCGATCATCCAGGTTCGTTCCAGATCGAATCCCCGCACCTGCGCCAGCTGCGCATAGGCCTCGCGGTTCTTCTCCTTCACGATCTCGCAATGCGCAAACAGGGGCCGCAATCCCGAAAGGTCGATCTTGCGATTCTGCTCCGCCGGCTCGCCCTTGGTAAACATCGTCAGTTCATGCTTTTCCGCCAGAAAAGGCAATGTCTGCGCCACCCCCTCCATCAATTCGACTTCCTGAAGAAGGATCTGATGCGCGAACGCACTGACGCGCCTGAGGTCGTGTTCTTCGACGGCCCGTTCCGCGAGATGCAGGTAGCACTGGCTCAGATTGCGGCCGAAATTCACCGCCCCGTAGCCGTGAATCTTGTTGCTCTCCCGCTCGATCTCGTCGAGAATTCCCCGAATCTCATCCGGCGTCAGCGAAGAGTGGTTCAGATACGCGCAAAACTCGTCGAACGCCTGCTCGAAGTAAATATTGTTTTCCCACAGCGTATCGTCAGCATCAAAAATCAGATGTTGCCGTTCCTGGATACTCATCCTCAATAGCGCACGGGCACGGCATGCTCAAGATGAAAAGGGATCTCGACCAGGACGTCCACTTCGACCGGCACTCCATGCCGCGTAGCCGGATCGAACTCCCATTTCGCCAGAGCTTCCGCCGCGCTCCGGTTCAGGCGATCGTCAAGCCCGCGCACCAGCTCCACATTCGAAACATGGCCGTCCTTCGCGATCACGCAGGCCAGCTGAACCTTGCCCTCAATATGCTCGGCCGCGGCCGCCGCGATATACTTCGGATCCACTTTGCGATGCGCCACGGGAGGCGCCACCGGCGCAAGCCCCGCCTCGTGCGCCGTGCGGTCCGCGTACCACATCAGCCAGCTGCCCGAGTAGCTCGTAAGATTGGGCATCTGGATCGCCATCATGTAAATATCGCGGCCCGTGAATCGCGGATCGGGCGCGCTCGAAACCTTGACCGCGCCGGGAATCTTTGCCGGCGCCGCGCTCTCCCGCTCGCCATCGGATTTCGGTCCGGGCGTATTCGCGCGTGCGAGAGCGCGAAGCGTCCGCGAAGACGTGGGCGCAGCATAAACGTCGGCGAGCAGGTCCCTCTTGTTTTCGCGATCGCCGCGCACATACAGATCGGGCACGTTGAGGCCCTTGCCTTCTCCCGCCGCGTTCGCGCCATCCGGCCGGATCGTCGGCCCCGCGGAAAACTGCCCCGGACTCGAGCTCTCAGGCATTCTGATGGGGACGCTCGCCGGATTCAATCCGATCGCGGCCAGATTCAGATCCCGCGAATTTGCAAGCTGGACGTCCGGCGCCGGATCGTCAACCAGCGCTGGTTTCCCGGCCGGCGCCGGCGTGCTCGCGGCGGGCGCCGTGAACGGCCGCGTCGGAGCCTTGAACGAATAGTTCAAAGCTGAGGCAGCCGAGTCTGCACTGGCCGCGACCGGCGGCGCGTTGGCAACCATCGCCACTTCGGTCAATCTCTCCGGAACCCGCTCAGGCGGCGGTACGAAGCGTTTCACGACCTTCGCGGCATCGGCCAGTTTCACCGGATCGACAGCCTGGTTCCGGACTGCGGGCGCATCTCCGGCCACTGTCACTTTCACCGTCGCGGGCTTTCGAACCTCCGCCGGCGCGACGAAAGGCTTCGTAATTTCCGGCATTTTGATCGCGAGGATATTCGGTAGTTCGACAGGCGTCTCCTTCACATCCGGAGCCGGCGTCCAGACCATGCGGACCTTCTTCGGGGCATCCTTGCGCGACGCGACAATCTCCTGTTTCGCCCGCACCACCGCCTTCAAAGGCTTCTGTTCGCTCTTTGTGTCGGGAGGAGTCACATCCGGCAGGGTCTTCAGCTTGTACCAGACCAGCTTCTCTTCTTTGCCGGCGATGGCCTGTTTGTATTCCGACTGCGCCTGTGCCGGAAGTCTGATCGCGGGCGCGCTTATCAATGCCAGAAACGCCGCGCCATGGATGGCGGCCGAAATCGCCAGCGGGCTGAGCTGACGTCGTGGTCTCCCCGGACCGTCGATATAAAGCGTTAACGACATCTTCCCGTTACGATGCGCTGGCCGGCATGTGCCCGGACCCGTTCCGCGGCGCGGCGCGTTTCATCTTTTCCGCATAGAGCCGTCGCTCGATATAGCGTTCCGCGAACTCCGCGAACATCCGCAGCCTCTCTGCTTCCGACCGGCTTCGCTGCACCATGTTCTGGAAATCGAGATCCTCCAGCACCTGCGCCAGCTCAAAACTAAGAAACGGGTGATCCGGGTCCGGCGTTACCTCTTTTGACTCGTCGAGCGCCCGCTGTATCTTCCCGAGCCCCTCGATTGCCCGCTGGCGCAGCTCCTGGTCGACGGGCGTCGCGTCTTCATCCGCGAAATATTCCACTTCGCCCCGCAGATAAGCTTTCTCCTGATCGAGCGAAACGATTTCAAATCGCCGCTGCCCACGCGCAACCATGTCAAACCGCCCGTCGGGATAGCGGCGCACCACCGTCTCCACCACCGCGGTGCAGCCTGCGTTGACGATGCCGCCTTCTTTCGCAAGAACAATTCCGAATTCCGAACCCCGGGCCTCGGCTTCGCCAACCATTTCCTTGTAGCGATCCTCGAATATGTGAAGCGGAATTGCGCTCCCCGGAAACGCCACAAGCTGCAGGGGGAATAAGGGTAGCAGCCGGCTCATAGTGCTATTATTGCGTTTCTCCGATCCAAATGGGCTCACACCAGGCCAAATGGGTTCACACCAGGATGGATTCGCTCAAGGGAAAGGTCATCATCATCACAGGGGCCTCGGAGGGGATCGGCGCACGGCTCGCCGCCCGATTGCGCGCGCGTGGCGCGAACCTGTGCCTGACTGCCAGAACGGAAAGCGGCCTCTCGGCTGTGGCAGCGACAGAAGACCTGGTCGTTCCCGGCGACGTCACCGTGGATTCGGTGCGTTCCGCCATCGTGGAAAGAACGGTGAACCGCTGGGGAAAAATCGACGCCCTCATCAATAACGCGGGCAGGGGTTCCTATCACAGCGCTTCCACCACGCCTCTCGAAGAGGCGCGTGCGGTCTTCGAACTGAATTTTTTCGCGCCTCTCGCGCTCTCCCAGCTCGCTCTGCCCTGGCTGCGGCAAACCCGTGGCACTCTGGTGAACGTCAGTTCCATCGCCGGCGAAATCAGCCTGCCATGGATGCCCGTCTATTCCGCCAGCAAGTTCGCTTTGGCCGGCATGACCGCGGCCCAGCGTACCGAATTCCGGCGGGATGGCGTCAATGTCATGGGAGTGTTCCCCGGTTACGTAAATACGGACTTTCAGGCTCACGCCCCAGGTCCGCGCCCCCCGGACCGCGTGGCCCAGGGCAAACGATTCGCGGTATCGGCGGAGGAATGCGCCGACGCGATCGTCCATGGAATGATTCATCGGAAACGCACGGTGGTCACACCCCGCGCCGGGTGGCTTCTGGTCTGGGCAAACCGGATTTTTCCCGTCTTTTGTCGAGTCGCGGCTGGAGCGTGCTCTCCGCACGGGATAATGCATGGACAGCACTCTCAAACGCTCGCCGGGCGTCTACCTGACTGGCTTCATGGCATCGGGAAAGACCACCATAGCCCGCGCGCTGGCCGACCGCCTGGGCTGGGATTTTGTGGATCTCGATGCCGAAATCGAGAGCGCGGAGCACACCACCGTAGCCGAGATGTTCGCATCGCGCGGCGAGCCCGAGTTTCGCCGCATTGAAACCGAGACGATCCGCCGCGTGATGCGCCGGGTCGAACGCGGCATGCCTTCCGTGATCGCCCTCGGCGGCGGATCGTTCGTGCAGCCCGCCAACGTCGCCCTGCTCGCCAACCACGGCATTTCGATCTGGCTCGATTGTCCGTTCGATGTCATCGCCGCGCGGATTACCGAAGCCGAATCGAGGCCTCTTGCGCGCGATCCCGAGGGTTTCCGCAGACTCTATGAAGAGCGCCGCGCCGCCTACAGCCGCGCCCACTATCGCGTCGATGCCGACTGCGAAATCGAACGGGCGGTGGAACTGATCCTCGAATTGCCATTCTGGAAATGACTTGCCATTCTGGAAATGACGTCCGGCGCCCCTCATGAAGCATAATCTGCGCCGCGATGCCAGGGCCATCCTGGCGGCCGCTCTGGCCGCGGCTGATCCCACGGCAGCCGTCGACAAGGTGTTGCGAGGGCGCGACGACCTGGACCGATATGAGCGCATCTTTGTGGTCGGGGCGGGGAAGGCGGGCGGCACGATGGCGCGCGCCGTCGAGCAGTTCCTCGGCCCCCGGATTTCCGCCGGCTGCGTGAATGTCAAGGATGGCGACACCGCGAAGACGCAGCGGATCGAACTGCGGCCCTGCGGGCATCCCGTGCCCGACGAGCGCGGGTTGAACGGCGCCAAACGGATCGAAACGATCTGCCTCGAGGCGGAAGAGAAAGACCTCGTCATCTGTCTTCTCTCCGGTGGCGCTTCCGCTCTGACCCCGTATCCATCCCCACCCATCACGCTCGCCGAAAAACAGGAAACCACCCGATTGCTTCTGGCCTGCGGCGCGACCATCCACGAAATCAACGCTGTCCGCAAACATATTTCCGCCATCAAAGGAGGTCAGCTTGCCCGTGCGGCTTCTCCCGCCCATGTGCTCAGCCTGATTCTTTCCGACGTGGTGGGAGACGATCTGGATGTGATCGGCTCCGGACCCACCGCGCCGGACGCTTCCACCTTTCAGAGCGCTTTCGCCGTTCTGGAAAAATACGAGCTGCGCGATCGCGTGCCTGCGCGTGTTCGGGAACGCCTGCGCAACGGCGCGACGGAGACGCCCAAAGCGGCCGACCCGCTGTTCGAGAACGTGGAAAACATCATCGTCGGCAGCAATCAGAAATCGCTCGCGTCGGCCGCGCGCCAGGCCAAAGAAATCGGCTACCGCACGTTGATTCTTTCCAGCAGCATTCAGGGGGAAACGCAGGATGTGGCGCGCATGCATGCCGCGATCGCCCGCCAGATCAGGCTGCACGGCCAGCCTGTCCGCCCGCCCGCATGCATCATATCGGGCGGTGAGACCACAGTCACCATGTCCAACGGCTCGTCCGGAAAAGGGGGCCGGAACCAGGAATTCGCACTCGCGGCCGCGCTTGAGATTGCCGGGCTCGAAGACGTTCTGATTTTCAGCGCCGGAACCGATGGCAGCGACGGCCCCACCGATGCCGCCGGCGCGATGGCCGACGGCGCTACGATCGCGCGTGCGCACCTGGACGCCGCAGAGGCTCTCGCCGGCCACGATGCCTATCCGTTTTTTCAGGACACCGGCGATCTCGTTGTTACCGGGTCAACCGGCACTAACGTGATGGATCTGCATTTGATTCTGGTCAGTTGAGAAACTCTTCCCAAGCGCGCATTGCCCGCTTGTTGTGCGCTCTGAGAGCAGCCATTCCGCGCCGCGGCGCCCATCTGCTTTCGAGCAGCCGCCGCCCCACCCGCGCCATCGCATTCGCGTCATCCACCGGCGACTTCCAGCTCCGCGGCGCCCAGTCGATCGCATCCGAAACCACGCTCGGAACACCCTCGGCTACGCCATCCGCCGTCACCACGTTGAAGCTTTCCGTATAGCTGGGCTGCAGCAGCAGGTGCATATGCCGCACGGTCTGGCGGAACTGGGGCCACGGCTGCCACCCGTTCTCGACCAGCTTTACGTGTGCCAGCCCGTTCAGCATCTGCCGTACCGCCTCCACCACGGAGCCCGCGCCTTCGCTTCTTCCGGATGAAATCCAGAACTCGAGATCCGCCCTCTTGCCGTTGGCGATCTGCAGCGCCGCGCCCGCCGCCGTCATAAGATTCTTCAGGGCGCGTGTTGCGCCGAACGCCCCGATCCGCAGCGTGCCCCCGGAATAACGCTCGCGCTTCAGCCGGCGCTCGTCGAGATGATAAATGTTGGGCAGGTAAGCGCACGGCACCCCATAGGCGGCCGGCACCCAGTTGGCGAAACGTTCGCAATTCGCGGCCATGCGGAAATTCCACGACGTGCGGCGCAGCTCCAGGCCTTCCCGCACCATCCGCATCGCGCTCGGGTCGGCCTGCAGGAAGCCCAGATTCGAATGGCAGGTCACGGCGAACTGCGTTTCCTTGAACTCGGCGCACAATTGCCCAAGATCGCTTGTGGCGATCCACGGCGCCGAAATCACTACATGGGACGCCTCGGAACTCCGCAGGCGTGTCCGCAGTTCCGCGGCGCTGGTAATCGCCCAGACATCCGCCTTCACCCCCGCGGCGCGAAGGCTTTTTGCGGTGTTCAGAGCCGTAACTCCCAATCCGATATGGCTGATCGCGCGATTGGCGGCGAAGTTTTTGTAAGCAAGTACGACTGACATGGTTTCTCGATCCGACAGTACACGCCTGACCTTTGCAATCCGGCACATCTCCCGGTTAAGTGCTTGATATTACGAACAATAGAGTCGGAAGACTTTTGTCACTCGCGAATTCTGCGAAAATAAAGGTATGACTCCCGCCGATAAAGCGACTGAAAAACAGAAGGAACAAGCCGAATTGGAGGACGATCCCCGCCACGAGTGGATCGACGAGGACATTGAGCTGGAAGATCGAAAGCCCGACCTGCAGGAGATCGAAGAAGACACTTCGATCCTATGAATCTGGTCGCGCTGTCCTGGAGCAGCGGCAAGGACAGCGCCTGGACGCTGCATCTGCTTCGCCGCAACCCGGAAATCGAAATCGCCGCGTTGATCACCACCTTCAACAGCAATGCCAACCGCGTCGCCATGCACGCGGTGCGACGGGAACTGGTCGAAGCGCAGGCGGATCGCGCGGGTTTGCCGCTCTGGCCGGTCGACCTCCCCTGGCCCTGCTCAAACGCCGTCTATGAAGAACTGATGGCTGGCGTCTGCCGGCGCGCCAAGGCAAGCGGCGTGACCGCGATCGCTTTCGGCGATCTCTTCCTCGAAGACATTCGCACTTATCGCGAGAAGCAGATGGAGCCGACCGGCCTCCAGTCGCTGTTCCCGGTCTGGCGCATACCGACGCGCGAACTTGCCTTCGAGATGATCCGCGCGGGAGTCAAGGCGAAGGTTACCTGTGTCGATCCCGCGAAGCTCGATCGCTCTTTTGCGGGCCGTGAGTTCAATGCGGGATTTCTGGCCGATCTCCCCGCGCCGGTCGATCCCTGTGGCGAGAACGGCGAGTTTCACACCTTCGTTTACGATGCTCCGGTCTTTTCGAGTCCCATAAGAGTCGAGACTGGTGAGATTGTCGAACGGGATGGGTTCGTTTTTGCCGACGTTCTTGCGGACGTTCTTACCGATGTGGCGCCGGTTTGAGGCTCTGCGAATGGAAGGAAGCTTCAGGCGGCCTGCGTGGGTTTGTACGCGTCCTGCTCGTCCCGTGCAAGCTTGCGGCGATCGGCCGCGCGGAAACCATGATCGCAGGCCCGGCAGCGATAGCGCCTTTTCCCGGTGAAGAAAACGGCGATCCGTTCAAGGAGGTGGAGTTTCCGAATCGAAAGGTGATTGGACGCACACCTGGGACAAGCCATAACACTGAAGATAATGCATCCCGATCCCGAAGTCCAGCCTGCGGACTGGTCCTTTCGGGTTGGTCGGCCGCAGCCCGGTTTCTGCCGAAATTGTGTGCGCCCCGACGCCTGTGAAATAATCGAAGCAGCACACGCAAACGAAAAGCTCTCCGCTTGCGTTCCGGCACTTTAGTTCCAGACCATCGAATAGTGAGGTTTCAACGTGGCTAAGCGGTATCGTGGCCAGAATTATCCGTCAGTCCCGCAGAACCGGGCATACGTCCCGACCCGCAGCGCCCAGAAGCCGCCTTTCTACTCCGAGATCGAGAGCGCCAGCAAATGGTCGCCGGATGCGGCGGAGTGGCAGGCCTTCGCGCGCGACGTGGTGCAGTTGCCCGAAGCGATGGTCCCCGCCATTCAGGAAGCCATCCGGCAGCAACGCTGGAAGATCGCGCCGAATCCGCTGGCATCCATCCGCACCGCGGCCCATCAGGAAGCGAAACGGATGGGCCTCACTTAGGTTCCGGAAACCCCGCGTCAGCCTTGATCTCCTCGATCTGCCGCGCGTGCCGCTCGCCGTGCAGTCCCAGCAGAAGCAGCCACTGGTAGCAGTCGAGCTCTCCGAAGGCGCCATGCGCCTGAGTGTAACTTCGCAGTTCGGCTCGCGTTTCGTCCGCAAACCTCGCGCTCCGCGAGCGTGTTTCGCGGAACTCGGCTACGAGGTGCGCCGCATCCGGCCATTGGCCTTCGGGCCGCGCCTGTGGCGGCGCCTCGCGGCGTTCCGTGCGGTCCGGAACCATCTCCAGCAGCATGGCGTCTTTATCGCGGACCGAAGCCGGTATCTCCTCCTGGGCAGGTCCCTGGAGTTTGCCCGCGATCAACGCAATCACGCGATTCTCCACCCTGGTGACATGCTCAAGGCAATCCCCGATCGACCAGCGCCCTTCCGCCGGATGAAATACCCACTGTTCCGCCGACAAACCTTCCACCAGACCGAGCAGCCGCTCCCGGCTTGCCGCCAGATGATGCGCCGCCAACTGCCGTTCCTGTGCGTTCATAGCTCTCCTGTCAACCTCAGTCAGTACAGATCCCGAATCACGTCGGCAATCGCCTCCGGTGCCAGTTCCCGCCAATCCTCTCCGTTCGCTATCCTGCGCCGCACTTCAGAGGATGAAACTTCATTCCAATCGGCTTCCATCGGCAACCGGATAATTCTGTCGCCGGCGGGTTCGTACTCCCCGCGCCGCGCTGCCACCAGAAGACGATGGCGTCGCAGTAATTCCTCGAACACTCCCCCGGCGCCGTAGTCCCACGTGGCCATGCGTTCCACTGCGTCGCGCCCCGCAACCAGCGCGATTTCGGCTTCGTCGCCGAAGAAATCCCGCGCCTCCCGCGCAATTTCGACGTAAAGTCCTCCATCGGAAACGGCGGCGGAAAAGCCTGGTTCGCTTTCCACCAGCCTCAGGAGCATCCCGCGGCGGGCCTCGAAGTCCGCTCCTTCAAACCCTTTGTGCGGGAAAGCGCGCGGCAACACCCAGACCACTTCGTCAACATGCGCCCGCGCCGCCCGTGCGATTTCGAGATGCGCCACCGTGGGCGGATTCCACGCTCCCGGGAACACCGCCACGCTGCGTGGATTCACCCTGCCGCGATGAAGGAACTCGAGTGCCAATAGAACCTTTGTAATACGTTCCCGAGCGCGGCAGCACCCGACGGATTCGTATACAGTGGAATTAATAAACGGAATTTAAACAAAACAATGTTCAGCTGGATATGCCCCACATGCGGGCGGGATGTTCCGCCCTCGCAAACCGAATGCCCGTTCTGCGCCGAAAGGGCGAGGGAAGCCGCGGCTGCCGCCGCCGCGGCGCCGCCCATGCCTCCGCCCCCGCAGATGCAGCAGCCCAATGCCTGGCAGCAGCCTCCTGCGCCCCAGGCGCCACCGCCCCCGCAATGGCAACAGGCGCCCCCGCCGCCGGCATATCAGCCGCCTCCGCCTCCCCCGCCACAACAACAACAGCCCCAATACGCCCCGCCGCCGCAGTATGCGCCTGTGCAGCAGTACGCACCGCCGCCGCAGCAACCGCAATATGCACCTCCGCCCCAACCGCAGCAACAACAACCCCAATATGCACCGCCGCCGCAGTATGTCCAGCAGCCTCCCGCCTCTTGGGCGCCGCCGGTCGTCGAACGCAGCGCCCCACCCATGTGGCTGATGATTGCCGGGTCCGCGTTGGCGTTCCTGCTGATCATCGGCGCGATTTACTACGGCGTGCAGCACTTCGGCGGCAGCAACCCCGCGGAAAAGGCGGGCCTCGAAAACCCGGCCAACGCGTCGAAGCAGAAGGTCACCAATCCGCTCCAGAAATATCTTGAAGTGGTCGGCCTCCGCATGATGACCGAAAAGTCCAAGCCCGTCGCGAAATTTCTCGTCGTCAACCACTCCGGGGCCGAGATTACCAACCTCGAAGCCAACGTCACGCTCTGGGCCAGCACCTCGCGCTCCGAAGAGGATTCCATCGGCTCCTTCACTTTCAAAGTGGACAGCATCGGCGCCAACGATTCCAAAGAGCTGACCGAGCCGCTCAAGACGAAACTCAAGATGTACGAACTGCCGGACTGGCAGAACGCGACGGCCGAAATTCAGATCACATCGCCCGCGGCCGACGCGCAGTAAACAAATCGCGACCGCTCGCGATCCTTGCGCGCGTGATCCGCGTCGAACACCTGGCCGTGCATCGCGATCCACACTCCGGCCGGCAGAACCCGCGCCGCGAACAGACTTTCGGTCAGGTTTTGCAGCCCGTCCGACCGCTCGAATCCCAGCGGCGTCATCGCCCCGGTCAGGATAACCGGATATTTCAGATCCCCGAGCCGCTGCTTCAGCAGACGCCCCGTTTCGACCATCGTGTCCGTGCCGTGCGTGATCACCACGGGTGCTTCCGCCACCTTTATCCGCACGGCAGCCAACACAATCTCACGATCTTCCTCCGTCATCTCGAGGCTGTCTTTGTTCATCAGCGGCATCACATCGATCCGCGCGTCGGGCAACCGGAGCTGTTGCAGATAACGGTCGATTTTCGCCGTCAGATTTTCCACCTGCCCGGTCTGTTCCGAGTAGATTTTCTCGATGGTGCCGCCCGTCGTGATGAGATGGATGATTGTCTGCAAGCAAGCAGTGTACCGCCCCTCCGATGGAAAATGGCTATATGAGGATGGTGGTGTTACTTGTTGCAGGCGCCGCCATGGGGATGGCCCAGGACGCGCGTTCGCTTGTTCAGCGCGCCGTCGCGGCGGACGATCACAGCGACCGTCTGGCGCGCGATTATACATACAGGCTGCGCGACGAAATTCGGGAACTCGACGCCGCGGGCCGGGTGAAATCCGTTCACAGCACGGTCGACGAGGTCCTGTACATCGCGGGAAAGCGATATTTCCACCCGCTCGAAAAAGACGGCAAGCCGATTCCGCCCGCCGAAGCACGCGAGCAGCAGGCGAAACTTGACCGCGCGGCCGCCGCGGCGGGACGCCTGACGCAAGCCGAGCACGACAGACGCATCGAGGCGGCGGAGCGCGACCGCGCGAAGCAACGTGCGCAGTTCAAGGACATTCCCGACGCGTATGATTTCAAGCTTCTGGGCGAAACAACGGTCGACGGCCGGCCGGCGTACGAGATATCCGCCACGCCGCGCGCCGGATATCGCGGCGAGTTCCGCGGCATCCTCCACAACGTCGAAGGAAAACTCTGGATCGATAAGCGGGATTCCACGTGGGTAAAGGTGGAAGCGGATGTGCTGAAGCCGTTTTCTCTCGGATGGCTCCTGGCCCGTGTGGCGGCCGGTACGCATCTCACATACGAGATGATGCGCGTGAACGACGATCTCTGGGCGCCGAAACGCATCCTGCTGAAAGCGTCCGCGCGGTTGCTGATGCTGCGAAAGGTCAATGTGGAGCAGGAACTCACCTTCAGCGATTACCGGAAGTTCCAAACCGATTCGCGCATCGTGTCAACCGAAGAGTCGCCCTGAAACGGATACCCTGACGCGGATACCCCTAAACAAGGCGAGCGGGCGAGTTCGGCGGACTTCGAGACGCCAGGGCTCCGCTCCGCGCTGAGACCGCGCTGAGACCGCTTGCAAACGTCTTGGCCGGTGATATAGTGGTTTTTCATGATCGGTTTCCGCCACTACTTCAGCTATCGATTTTGGAGCCCCACTCCATAGTGGCGTTGGTCTGATCCGGTTTTGCGATTGACCAACCCACTCGACAGAGTGGGTTTTTTATTTTCAGGGAAGGTTTTCAGAGGGTTTCACAAATGATCATTTCGATGCGGCCTCATGCCACGAAACAGGAAGTGGAACATGTTACGGAACGGATTCAGGAGTTCGGCTTCAAAGTGCACTCCATCGAAGGCGAGGAAAGAGTCGTGATCGGCGTCGTCGGCGTCGGCGGCGACGTGGAAGCCTGTCTCGAATCGCTCGAAGCGACCCCCGGCGTGGAGAAAGCCATGCGCATCTCCGCCCCCTACAAATTCGTCAGCAAGGAATTCCGCAAGGAGAGAACCGTCATCCGCGTGGGCCGCGCCGAGATCGGCGGCGACGAGTTCATCACCATGGCGGGCCCCTGCTCGGTCGAAAGCGAAAAGCAGATCATGGAGACCGCTGAGGCCGTGGCTCGCGGCCGGCGCGAAGATTCTGCGCGGCGGCGCGTTCAAACCCCGCACTTCGCCCTACGATTTTCAGGGCATGGAAGAAGACGGGCTCAAGCTGCTCGCCAAAGCGCGCGAAGCCACCGGCCTCGCCATCATCACCGAAGTCATGAGCGATCGCGACGTCGATCTGGTGGCCCAATATGCCGACATCATGCAGATCGGCGCGCGCAACATGCAGAACTTCGCGCTGCTGAAGGCTCTCGGCCGCTGCGGGCGTCCCGTGCTGCTCAAGCGCGGTCTCAGCTCCACCATCAAGGAATTGCTGATGTCGGCCGAGTATGTGGTGGCGCACGGAAATTCGCAGGTGATGCTGTGCGAGCGCGGCATCCGCACGTTCGAAACCGCCACGCGCAACACCTGCGACATCTCGGCCGTCCCGGTGCTCAATGAGATGACGCATCTGCCGGTGATCGTCGATCCGAGCCACGCGGCGGGCAAGCGCAGCCTGGTTCCGGCGCTGGCGAAAGCGGCCGTGGCGGTCGGCGCCGACGGCATGATCGTCGAAGTGCATCCGTGCCCCGAAAAGGCCGTCAGCGATGGCGCCCAGTCCCTCACCGTTCAGGGTTTCCGCGACATGATGCGGCAGCTTTCCGGCTACATCGAATTGTGGAAGCAGGAGCGCGTCGCCGATATGGCGGTAGCAGTCTGAACCGGAAGCTCAGGCTTCCGCCCGCGGCTCTTAAGTTACTGTTCGCGGGCATCCTCGTGCTCGCGGGCGTCGCGTTCTGGCGCATCCACGCTGCCAGCGCATTCTTCGACCCGCCCGCGCTGTTGTCGCGCTTTCCATCCGAAGACGCGCTGGTGCTGAGCGCCGACTTTACCACGCTGCGCCGCGCCGGCCTGCTCAGTGAATCGAAAGCCGTCGCTCGAGCCGGAATACAGGCAGTTCCTCGACGCCACCGGCTTCGATTACAAGCGCGATCTCGATTCCCTGGTAGCTTCGTTCTCCCGCAGCGGAACCTTTTTCATCGTCCGCGGCCGCTTCGACTGGAAGAAACTGCGCGATTATGCCGCGCACCAGGGCGGCTCCTGCTATCAGGACCTCTGCCGCATGCAGGGCAGCACACCCGAGCGGCACATTTCTTTCCTGCCGCTGCGAAATGATGCGCTCGCGCTTGCCGTCAGCACCAACGATCTCGCGGCAACGCTGCTGACCAGAACCGCCGCGCCTGTCACTACGCCGCTGCCTTCGGCGCCCGTCTGGCTTTCCGTGCCCGGCGCCGAGCTTCGCCGTCAGGACGCGCTCCCTCCTGGCATGCACCTGGTGCTCTCGGCGCTGACCAGGGCCGACCGCGTGGTGATCACGATGGGCCCGGCCACTCAAGGGACAAACCAGGGTATCGAAGCGCAGCTCCAGGCCACCTGCAATTCGCAGGACGATGCGAAGGTCCTCGCCAGCCAACTCCGCTCCACTACCGGCCTTCTCAAGGAGGCTTTGGCGCACGACAAAAACGCCGCGGGCGAAGTCACGGCCATGCTGACAGCGGGCGTTTTCGACCAGACCGATCGCAAAGTCACGGGGAAATGGCCAATCCGCAAGAGTTTGCTGGATGCCTTGACCAGCGGCCTCTGACCGGTCACAAAGTTACGTACCCATGATGTTTCCGGGCGCTGACTGCTAAGTTCCTCGAGACTCTGGCAACTCAGTTTCTAACAATGGGCACGGCTGCGTTCCAGGTCTGGGAGACCAAAAAGGCCCAGGTCCGAGGGTTTATCGCGCAGTGGGGCGCTCCAACTTTTGTAGCGCCGGCGGTCTCGGCCGCCGGTGTTCTTCTTCGAAAGGAAACGAAACAGGGAAAGCGACGAAAACCAAAACGCCAGGTACTAATGCACGATGAATCCGTCGACGTCGACGTCATATCCCTGCGACCGAGGCGAGTTCTCATGCAGCACCTGGATTCTAACCGTATGGGTGCCTGACGCAAGAGCGCCGAAGTGTGTCTGTCTGTGCCAGCGAATGGCGAGACAACCGGGTTCCTCCTTCCTGCACGGCCAGTACTCATCGACCACCCCGCGATCGCGGTCGTCGATCCAGACCTTTGCCCGGCCGCGATTCGACGCCCCGGTAAATACCAGCGTAACGCCGGTGCCTTCGAACGAAAACGTAGCCGAGTCTCCCCCGTTGGCGCTGAAAGTCAGAGTGCCTCCGCATGCCTTGCCGAACTGCCGGAATACAGTCCAGGAGCCACGGTAAGCAATGCGGCCGGAGGTGTCGTCAATCATCGCCGGATCGCAATTCGTTGCGGTGGATTCGTCGGCAACGGGGACAACTGGCGCGGGTTCCCGGTCCCAGTCCGCCGGTTCGCCGGGTTCGATCCCGCGCACCGCCGTGGCCGGATCCGAACGGGAGATCCGAAACAGCACGATGTCTCTCTCGCGCCCGGCGAGCGAGACGCCCCACTCGCTCGGATGCCGCTCCATATCCCTGCCGATTTCGCTGTAAGAGTCGGAACCTGTAGAGACCAGGACGTAACGGTAACCGCGCGCCAGAACGTCTGAGGTTACCCTGCGGCGCAGATCGACCGGAACGCCGCGCCCGGTGATGGGAGTAGCCACGGGTTTCCACCCGCCCGCCCCGGCTCGTGCTTCGATACCCAGGGACGAGGGCTCGAACGAATAGAGCAGCAGGTTGAGTCGCGTAGCGTTCGGCTCAACGGGTGCGACCCACGTCTCACCCGCCTCGAACACTTTCGCAGGCCAGACCTTGGAGGGTGACGGCGTCGGTCTCGTATCGAGGAGCTTCACGTCCTTGCGCGCCGTGATGCGAAATGCGTCATATTGGCCCGGCTCGAATGGCAACGCGATGCGGGCTGCCGGGTTGTCGGGGCTATGCAGCGCCAGCAGCAGGTTGTCGGTGACCTGCCGGGCAATTGTGGAGTGCCAGAAATCCAGCACTTCACGCGGAACGTAACCCAGCGTGTAGGGGCCGAAGGCGAAGATCCGCGCGTCCGGCTCGGAATGCGCGACCATCATCTCGTCGACGCGGTACACCCAATCCACGCGGCGAAGATAGTCGCGTTCGGGCTCGATCCGCAGCGCCGCGCGCAGGGGAAGTTCGGGCAGCATCAAATCCCCGTGAATGTCGTACAGCCTGATGACCGGGCGCAACGCTCCGACCGCCTGAACCGCGACAAGGCCCGCGGCGACCGGCGCCGAAAGCAGGCTGGAGAAAGCGAGCGTGGCGGGGACCATCGCGGGCATCAGGAATCTGGTGCCTGCGTTGGGAATCACCGGCAGGGCGAAAAGCAGCGCGGTTGCGAGAAGGATGCGGCCCGCCTTCGATCGCAGCGCAAACAACGCCAGCGGAACCAGCAGATAAACCGGGCCCAGCAGTCCCTGCTGCCCTCCGAAGACCGTGTAGTCCGGCCACGCCCACCGCCAGGAGAATGTGGGAGCAAACACGCTGAATAAATCGAGGAGCGCCCGGTCGGTGCCCGCGGGGATACCGGCGTTGGGGAACCATGCGCTCAGCAAGGGGGCAAACGGATTGCCTGTTAACAGCCCGGATCGAAGCACCCACGGCATCGCCACGATTGCCGCCCCGCCCCCGAAGACCAGCACCGGTCCGGCGCGGCGCGTTTTGGAAGCGACGTAGACAATTCCGGCCAGCGCGATGAGTCCGAACGTGGGCTTCACCGTGTAGCAGAATCCCGCGGCGGTGCCGGCTAAGGCAAGAATCGGATCCGTTCGTTCCCGCTTCCATCGCAGCAGCAGATAAAGAACGGTTGCGGATGCGCACACCTGTGCGAGGTCGGTATAAGCGGCGGTTCCCACCACGCCCGTGATCGGCGAAAGAACAAACAGCGCCGCTGCTGCCGAAGCGGCCCCGTCACTCAGGTTCAATTCGCGTGCGATACGGCGAAAGAGAGGAATGGTAGTGATCAGGAACGCGAAGGAAACCAGTTTCGCCGCCGAGTGAGCGCCAATCATGAAGGCCGGCACGAACAGCATCTCGACCGGCTGGGGCATCAGCTCGTAAAATCCGACCCGGCGCGTCAGGCTGTGAGTGCGCACATATTCGGCGACAAGGCCGAGATGAAAACCGGCTGCATCGGGCTGGATTTCCGGCGCGATCGCGTAGATCAGATAGATCAACAACGCAGTCCCGAGAATCGCGCGATAAAGAACGGGCATTCGGGGAAGTTCCGCAACGCGCGGAGGAGCATTGTGGAATGCGACACGGAAGCCGGAGACAATAAGCGCTGCTCCGCCAAGCAGAAACAAAGGGCGAAATCCGAGGCCCTCCGCGAGAAGGAGGAAGATAGCGATTGAAAGGCATGCTCCGCCGAGGACGAATCGCACCGCAAGCGGCAGAGCGGTGCGCGGGGCGATCAGGAAGCCGGTCGCGGCGGTCGCCGAGATGGCGAAGGCTCCTCCGGCCGCAATGAGCGCGAGATCGATCAATGAGTTGAATTCTAACGGAACCTATCGCGCGATACGATGAAAGTTGACTCTGGTGGCTCCCGACATCCTCGCCCGTATTGTGTCCCGCAAGCAGGAAGAACTGCGCGCGTCGACGCTCCCGGCTGCCGAACTGCGCCAGCTGCGCCGAATCCGCCACGCCAGATCGCCGCGACTTTACCGCCGCACTGCGCTCCAAACGCCCCGCCATCATTTCCGAAATCAAGAAAGCGTCCCCCAGCCGAGGCGTTCTCGTCGAGGATTTCCGCCCGGTCGAACTCGCGAAGCAATATCGAAAGCGGCGGAGCCGCGGCCCTCTCCGTCCTCACCGACCGCGATTTTTTCCAGGGCAGTCCTAGACGATCTTCGCGCCGCCCGCGCCGCCTGCAAACTGCCCGTCATCCGCAAGGATTTCACCATCTCCGAGTACCACGTTCTCGAAGCCGCGCTCGATCGGCGCGGACGCGATTCTGCTGATCGTCGCCATCCTCGACGAATCGCAGCTGCGCGGCTTTCGCGAACTCGCGCGCGAATTCGGCATGGCCGCGCTGGTCGAAGTCCACGACGCCCGCGAACTCGAAATCGCCCTGCGTTCCGGCGCTGAAATCATCGGCGTCAACAACCGCGATCTGCGCACCTTTCAACGTTTCGCTCGAAACCTCGATCGCCCTCGCGCCGCAAATCCCGCGGACGCGTCATCAAAGTCAGCGAGAGCGGCATCTTCACCTGCCGCCGATATCCGCCGCCTGATGGACGCCGGCTACGATGCCTTCCTCGTCGGCGAGCATCTCGTCAAATCGGGAGATGCGGCGCGCGCGATCCGGGAATTGGTCGCCTGATGTTCGTCAAAATCTGCGGCATCACGAATCGCGAAGACGCGCTCGCCGCCGTCGATGCCGGTGCGCGCGCCCTCGGCTTCATCTTCTATGCCGAACCAGCCCGCGCCACGTCACGCCGGCGCAGCTTCGAACCCTGGATCGACGACATTCCCGCGCATATCTGGAAGGTGGGCGTATTCGTGGACGAAGCTCCCGGAACTGATCGAACAGATCGCCGCGCAGCTCAGCCTCGATATCGCGCAGCTTCACGGCCAGCGAAACGCCCGACGCGCCATCCCCGCGGCCATCCGCGTCTGGAAGGCCTTCCGCGTCAGCTGGCCCGCAAACGCAGGTACCCGACTATCCCGCCGAAGCCATTCTGATCGATGGCCCGGCATATGATTGGTCGAGGACCGCGCACTTCACCCGGCCGCTGATCCTCGCCGGTGGACTGATCCGCGGCAACGTCCGCGAAGCCATTGCGCGACGCGCAGGACCAGCGAAACCCTGGGCCGTCGACGTGGCATCCGGCGTCGAATCGTCGCCCGGCCGCAAGGATCATGCGCGCATGAAACAATTTATCGAGGCAGCGCTTCAGCTCATGACTTCGCAACCCGACGCAGGCGGGCACTTCGGCACTTACGGCGGGCGTTACGCTCCCGAAGTTCTGATGTCGCCGCTCGAAGAACTCGAACTCACTTACGACGAAGCACGCAAGGATCCGGCCTTTCATGCCGAGCTCGACGAACTCCTCACCACCTACGCCGGCCGCCCCACGCCGCTCTACTTCGCGCGCCGGCTCTCCGCAGGACCTCGGCGCGAAGATCTACATCAAGCGCGAAGACCTGCTCCACACCGGCGCGCACAAGATCAACAACTGCCTCGGCCAGGCGCTGCTCGCGCGGCGCATGGGCAAGCGCCGCATCATCGCCGAAACCGGCGCGGGCCAGCACGGCGTCGCCACCGCCACCGTCTGCGCGCTCTTCGGCTTCGATTGCACCGTCTACATGGGCGAGGAGGACATGCGCCGCCAGCGCCTCAACGTCTTCCGCATGCGCCTGCTCGGCGCGAACGTCGTCGGCGTGACCAACGGCAGCCGCACCCTCAAAGACGCCATCAGCGAAGCCATGCGCGACTGGGTCACCAACGTCGCCGACCACGCATTATCTGCTCGGCTCCGCGCTCGGCCCGCATCCCTATCCGACCATGGTGCGCGATTTCCATCGCGTCATCGGCGTCGAAGCGCGCCGCCAGATTCTGGAAGCCGAAGGCCGCCTGCCCGACGCCGATTTTCGCCTGCGTCGGCGGCGGCAGCAACGCCATCGGCATCTTCCATCCCTTCATCGAAGATGAAGGCGTGAAGCTGATCGGCGTCGAAGCCGGCGGACGCAGGCTCGACGCTCGGCCAGCACGCCGCGCGATTCGCCGGCGGATTTCCCGGCGTTCTCCACGGCTCCCGCAGCTACATTCTGCAGGACGAACACGGCCAGATTTCCGCCACGCATTCCGTCTCCGCCGGACTCGATTACGCCTCCGTCGGCCCGGAACACGCCTGGCTGCACGATCGCGGCCGCGCCGAATACTGCTCCTGCTGCGACAACGACGCCATCGAAGCCGCGACGATTCTGAGCCGCACCGAAGGCATCATTCCGGCGCTCGAATCCGCGCACGCCGTGGCCGAAGCGATCCGCCGCGCGCCGGTCTCGCCCGGGCCAGATCTTCATCGTGAACCTCTCCGGACGCGGCGACAAAGACATCGATATCTATCGCGAAAATCTGAAAGAACTGGATCAGGCGATCAGGACGCATGACGCGAATCGCACGCCTTTTCCAGGACGCTCAAGCGCGAACACCGCTGCGGCATGATCGCCTATCTCACTGCCGGCGATCCCACGCCCGAAGCCACGCCCCACTTCATCGAAGCGCTCGAACGCGGCGGCGCCGATCTCATCGAACTGGGCGTGCCCTTTTCCGATCCGATCGCCGACGGCCCTGTCATTCAGCAGGCAGGCGACCGCGCTCTCGCCGCCGGCACCACGCTCGCGAAGGTTCTCGACATCGCCGCGCAAGGTTCGCCAGCGCTCCGAAATTCCGCTGCTGCTTTTCACCTATCTGAATCCCGGTGATCCGCTACGGTTTCGAAAAACTCGCGCGCGACGCGAAGGCCGCCGGAATCGATGGCTGCCTGCTCACCGACGCCAGCGTCGAAGAAGCCGGCGATTACGTCAAAGTGATGCGCGACGCCGGCCTCGACACCGTCTTCCTCGCCGCGCCCACCAGCACCGAACGCCGTCTGAAACTGGTCGCCGAATATTCCAGCGGGTTCGTCTATCTCGTCTCGCGCACCGGAATCACGGGCGAACAGCAGAACATCGCCGATTCCGCGCTGCCCGCTGATCGAGCGCATGCGCGCCCACACCGGTCTTCCGCTCGCCATGGGCTTCGGCATTTCGAAGCCGGAGCACGTCGCCGCGCTCGCCGGATCATGTCGAAGCGGTGGTCGTCGGCAGCGCCATCGTGCGCCAGATCGAGCGCGACTCCGACGAAGCTCGAAGTCGTTCATGCGCGACCTGACGCGATATCTTAACGCGAAATCCGATGCCGATCTCCTGACGCCATGCAGAACGCTCGCCCGATGCCGCGAGCGCATCGACGAGATCGACCGCCGGCTGGTCGAACTGCTCAACGAGCGGACCGTCCATCGTCGAAGAGATCGGCCGCACCAAGAACGAAGCCGCGCTCCCCATCTACGAGCCAAAGCGCGAGAGCGCAGGTGTTCGACAACATCACGTCGCACAACGGCGGTCCCTTGACGGAGGATGGCCTCAAACGCATCTTCGAACGCATCATCGACGAAATGCGCAGAGTCCAGAAGGATCGCATGGCACAGCAAATACAAGGAACGGACTAAACCAAATCAATGCTCGTCGTAATGCAGCAGGGCGCCACCGAGGCGCAGATCCAGAAAATCATTGCCCGCCTGGTCGAAGACGGCTTCGACGTTCATCGCTCCACCGGCGTGATCCACACCGTTCTCGGCGGCGTCGGCGGCAACGAAGATTTCGACACCGCCGTCGTGGAACTGATGGACGGCGTGAAGGAAGTCCACCGCATCGTTTCGCCCTACAAGCTGGCCAGCCGCGGCTTCCGTCCGGCGGGCACCGTGGTGAAGATTCGCGACGTCGAGATCGGCGGCGGCAAAGTCGTCGTGATGGCCGGGCCGTGCAGCGTCGAGAGCCGCGATCAGATCGAGCGCGCCGCCGATATCGTGGCCGATGGCGGCGCGAGCGTGATTCGCGGCGGCGCATTCAAGCCGCGCTCTTCGCCCTACAGTTTTCAGGGCATGGGCGAAGAGGGCCTGAAGCTGATGCGCGAAGCGGCCGACCGGCGCGGCCTGCTCGTCATCAGCGAAGTGATGGATGCCACGCAGATCCCGCTGCTCTGCGCGTACTCCGACATCCTGCAGATCGGCGCGCGCAACATGCAGAACTTCAATCTGCTGCGCGAGATCGGCAAACTGCGCAAGCCGGTGTTGCTGAAGCGCGGCATCGCGGCGACCATCGAAGAGCTTCTGCTCTCGGCCGAATACATTCTCTCCGGCGGCAATTACGAAGTGATTCTCTGCGAGCGCGGCATCCGCACTTTCGAAACTTACACGCGCAACACGATGGATATTTCGGCGATCCCGGTGGTGCAGAAGCTCTCGCATCTGCCGATCGTGGGCGATCCTTCGCATGGCACCGGCCGCCGCGATCTGGTGCCCGCGATGGCGCGCGCCGCCGTTGCCGCGGGCGCGGACGGCTTGCTGATGGAAGTGCACCACGATCCCGATCATGCGCTGAGCGACGGCGCGCAGTCGCTCTATCCCGCAGCAGTACATCGAGCTGATGAAGCAGATTCGGATGATCGCGCCCGCGGTCGGCCGGACCATCTAGATCCGGAAGACGCGTTGGCATCGTCGGCGTCGGCCTGATCGGAGGCTCTTTCGGACTGGCCTTGCGCAAAGCCGGATTTCCAGGCGCCATTCTCGGAGTCAGTTCCGAGCGCAGCATCGAGCAGGCGCATCGAACGGGGAGCCATCGATCGCGGCGTCAACTCTCGAAGAAGCGGCCGGCGTCTGCGATCTGCTGTTTCTCTCGCAGCCGATCTCGGGCATTCTCGAAACGCTTCGAAAGCTCGATCCGCTTGTCCGTCCCGACGCGCTGGTAACCGATGCGGGAAGCACCAAGCAGGCAATCGTCGACGAGGCGAAGCGCTCCCTGCATCGCTGCGCGTTTCTCGGCGGCCATCCGATGGCGGGCAAGGAACTGCGCGGCGTTGCGGCGGCCGATGCCGATCTCTTTCGCGGCCGCCCCTGGGTGCTTACCTCCGACCTCGATCACCCGTTCCGGAACTGGATTGCCGCGTTCGGCGCGCGCGAGATCATCCTCGACGCGGCGCAGCACGATCGTCTCGTCGCCTGGGGTTCGCATTGCCGCAACTGGCTTCGACTGCGCTCGCTTCTTTGCTGCACGACCGCGCGCCCGACGCCGCGCAGCGTCGCCGGACCCGGACTTGCTCGACGCGACCCGCCTCGCGCATGAGTTCTTTCGATCTCTGGAGCGACATCCTCGAAACCAACAAAACGGAGATTTCGGCAGCGCTCGATGCCTACATCGAAAAGCTGCGGGCGCTCAAGTCGGATTTCGAGACGGAGTTCGCGAAAGGCGTCGGAGTTCGCGCGGTCTCTGCGGCGATAGTGGATTCATCCCAGCCCAGCAGAGCCCCCATCTCGCGTGCCAGCGGCTCGATCCATTCCCGCGCGAGCGGCCGCTCATACCCCCAATAGGTGCTGACATACAGCAGATCGGACAGCCTTCGCGCGTACTCGCGCTCGACCGCCTGCTGCACGTCACGGCGACGGGCGGCTTTGAGCGGCGTGTCGCGGCAGTCCGGCAGGGCGAGCGGCGACAGCATGTCGACGAGTTCTTCGCTCATCGCCCGATACGTCGTGTACTTGCCGCCGGCGATATGCAGAACGCCATCGGACGTTTCCCAGATCGAATGCTCGCGGCTGGTCGAAGTCGCTGAGTGTCCCTTTTCCGCAATGAGCGGACGCAGCGCGCTGTAGCTCGAAACGGGTTCTCCCCGGTACGAAGGAAACAGGCGGCGCACGATGGCAGTGAGATAGCTGCGTCTCTTCTTCCGAGATATGAACGTCATCGGGCGAACCGTCGATGATCGACATCGGTTGTGCCTACCAGCGTCAGATCGTCGCGCTCGCCCCACGGAATCAGGAAAACGATTCGGCCCTTTTTCATCGAAAAATGCGATCGCTTCGGCGCCCTTCTGAATACGCGGAAAGATCAGATGAGACCCGCGCACCAGCCGCAGTTTCGCGCCGGCCGACCACGCGCCCGTCGCATCCACAACCTTGCGCGCTCGAATGGGAAACCGCTCGCCCGTCAGCGAATCGGCTGCGTCGATCGACGTTGCCGGTCACATGCGCTTCCACATAATTCGCCACCGCCGCGCCGCGCGCTTCAGCGTCGAGAATGTTCTCGAGCACCAGTCGCGCCGAGTTCACCTTGCAATCGTGGAAAACGAGCCCGGCCGTTAACCCGTCGCTCGCCAGTTCCGGCTCGTACTCGATGGCATCGACCCTGCGGTGTTGCCCGAGCGAATGCCCGCTCGAAAGCAGATCGTAAAGCGCGAGGCCCGCGCCATAGAACCACCGATCGGCCGCGCCATAGCAGGGAAGAAGAAATTCCAGCGGCTCGAACCAGCCCACCGGACATTGCGAGCAGAGTCGACCGCTCCCGCAGAGCCTCATGGACAAGATGGAATTCCGCATACCTGAGATATCGCAGACCGCCATGAATCAGCTGCGAATTCTTCCCGCTGGTTCCGGACGCGAAATGATTCTTCTCGACCAGAGCGACACGCATTCCCGGGTCGCGCAGTACCAGATCGCGCGCAATGCCCGCGCCATTGATCCCGCCGCCGATAACGAGCACGTCGAACTGCTCGCTTGCGAGTCTCGCGAGATTGCGCTCGCGCATATTATCGCGATGCTTCCGCCACCGCGTCTTCCACCAGCTTGCGATATTCCCGCAGCAGTTCGGGCGACTGCGCCTCGAAGCGCAGCACCAGGACGGGTTGCGTGTTCGATGCGCGAACCAGTCCCCAGCCCTTGCCGAAATTGATTCGCGCGCCATCGATCGCGATCACGTCGTAATCCGCCTGGAACTTCGCCAGCACGGCGCTCACGATCGCGAATTTCTTTTCGTCGGGGCAATCGATGCGAATCTCAGGCGTGGCGAACGTCGGTGGCAGATCGCTCAAAAGCGAGGACAGCGGCGCACCGGAGTTCGAAACGATCTCGAGCAGCCGGCATGCCGCGTAGAGCGCATCGTCAAAGCCGTAGTAGCGGTCGGCGAAGAACATGTGGCCGCTCATTTCGCCCGCCAGTTCGGCGTTCGTTTCCTGCATCCGCGCCTTGATCAGCGAGTGCCCGGTCTTCCACATGATCGCGTCGCCGCCGTGCCGCCGGATATCGTCATACATGTTCTGTGACGACTTGACCTCGCCGATCACTGTCGCGCCCGGCTTGCGCGAGAGAATTTCGCGCGCGTAGATGATCATCAGCTGATCGCCGTAGAGAATGTTTCCCTTTTCGTCCACGGCGCCCGATGCGGTCCGAATCGCCGTCGAACGCAAGGCCCACATCGGCTTTGTTCTCCAGCACGGCTGCAACCAGATGCTGCAGATTCTCCGGCTGCGTCGGGTCGGGGTGGTGGTTGGGAAAGTGGCCGTCCATATCGAAGAACAGCTCGGTTGTTTCGCAGTTCAGTTTTTCCAGAATTCGCCGGATCACCGGGCCCGCTGTTCCGTTGCCCGCATCGGACACCACTTTGATGCGGCGCGGCAACTGGAACTGGCCCGCAATCTCATTCACATAAGGCGTCGCGATATCGAAAGTTGCGAGCGTGCCCTCACCGCTTTCGAAATCGCCGCCGTAGCACAAGTTCTCTGACCAGCTGAATCTCCTCGCCG
Organism: Terriglobia bacterium; assembly: GCA_963764845.1. Lineage (GTDB taxonomy): Bacteria > Acidobacteriota > Terriglobia > Bryobacterales > Bryobacteraceae > BOG-234. The sequence continues at coordinate 2,377,686 of CAVXUE010000006.1, forward strand.
TGGATGGTGCTCTTGCCATGCATCACCTTGAAGCCGTTGTAATCGGGCGGATTGTGGCTGCCCGGTGATCATTACGCCGCCGTCGGCTTTCAGATGGAAGACCGAATAGTAGAGCAGGGGAGTGGGAACAATTCCGAGATCCGTCACCTCGCAACCTGCCGCGAGTAAACCCGCGAGCAGAGCATCATGCAGGCGATCGGAGCTGAGACGGCAGTCCCGCGCCAGATTCACCTTCCGCGAGAAGCGGCGAATCAGGTATGTGCCTATAGCCTGGCCAAGCGTGCGGATACCGGCATCGGAAAGCTCAGTATCCGCGATGCCCCGGATATCGTATTCGCGAAAAATTCCCGGGGGTAAAGTTGCATGGATCGATGGCGGTCGTGCTGGAATGGGCATGAATGGTTATTGTACTGGGGCTCGGATTTACCGGACAGCGGCTGGCGCGGCGCCTCCTGCGCGACGGCGTTCCGGTGTGCTCGGCAGTGCGTCATATCGAACGATTTCGCGAACTGGCCGATGCCGGATTAATCCTCTCGGAATTGACTCCCGGCAATGCCAGTGCGCTGCCTAAGAATGCGATTGTGGCCCATTTAATTCCGCCTGTGCCGGCTCTGCGGCCGTTCATTGAGGAAATCGAACCGAGCCGGATCGTTTACGTTTCGTCCACCGGTGTCTACGGCGACAGGCTTGAAGTCGATTCGGAAACGCCGGCAATCCCGAACGACGACCGGGGAAGGGCGCGTCTCGACGAGGAGCGCTGGATCGAAGCAGGGCCCTGGGCCGGCTTGATACTTCGGGCCGCGGCCATTTACGGTCCAGGTCGCGGTGTCCATGCGGCCATCAGGGAGGGGAGGGCGCCACGAGGCGGGGGATCCGGTGTCATCAGCCGGATCCACGTCGACGACCTGGCGGCGATCATCCACGCAGGGCTCTTTTCCGATCTCGAGGGCGCATGGCCTGTAGCGGACGATGCGCCCTGCTCAACAGCCGAAATTGTCGCCTGGTGCGCGCAAAGATTCAAGCTGGAAAATGTCCCGGATGCGGGCGACGGTCCTGCTATCGCCGGCAGGAAAGTCGAAGGAACCAGGATTCGCGAAAAACTGGGAGTGCAACATGCCTACCCCTCCTGGAGGACTGGCATCCCGGCCAGCATCGAGGCAGAAGAGCGGGAAGCTAGGCCGCCGAGGGCATCGCCGACACAACGCTGACCTGAGCTCGCAGTCCTTCGAGTGCCTCGACGAGTCCGGAGATATCGACCGTACCCACGCCAACTGCGTGAAAGGCGAGACGCACCTCGACCCTATAAACAGCGAGCGCAAACAGTGCGCGGTTTTTCGCCAGTGCGCGCGCCAGGTCCGGACGATCCACGCCAGCCTCAACCATCGCGGAACGAATCCCGGCGAGCAAGCAGCCATAATCCCGTGTCAGGCAGCGGAGATAGCTGCGGAATAACTCCCGGCGCCGAGACTTCAAGGTCCTGTGCAGATTGCCGTTCGAAGCGACAAAATTCAGATCGTCATCGGAGAGCAACCGAAGCATTGGCCGATATCGCTCCGCCGACACGACCGGTGCCGCTCCGAACGAGGCCGTCGCGGGAACACGTACGCGCGACAGAACCTGCCACGCCACAAAACCGAAAGCGATGAGGAGCACAATTCCAGCAAGCAATCCGTACATAAAAATTGAAATTCCTTTAATTCTTTAACTGGAGTCGAGAATACTAGAGTTACCGAGGATTTGCAAGCATTCCTGGATTAACGTGGGTAATACTATCTTCGCGCAGCGCGGGCCATGAGGCGGTTGAGCGACTCCAGCTGTTCGAGGAGACGGTCTTCCTGCGGACCGGCGAACGCGACTCGCGCCACCGGAGCCGTTTGGGGCCGCAGCAGAAAGGCCCAGCTCAGCAGGCACGCCGAAATCAGGATGGTGCCCGCCGCGTCGACGAAGTGGTTGTAAAGTACCCGCGACATACTGTCGATAAGCAACTGAGAGGCTTCGATCAGAAACATAAGACTGAAGAATCCGCAGGACACGTAGGTGTTTCTCCCCAAGTTCAGGGGGTATCGGGAAAGCACGAAAAGCACCGCCGCGATCGCGACCACCAGACTGAAAACAATCGAGCGCTGGGCCACTTCAAAAAAGAAAACGCCCCACTTGGAACGAGGATGCGAGCCTGTGTACCAGAACAATTTCGTGAGCAGCACGGAGGTGGCCGCCGATACTCCGACTGCGGCGTAAAGCGCCCAGCGTCCCACCGTTCTGATACCGGGATAGTCGGCGAAAATCAGGGCTATGAGTTCCCGAACCGCAAAAATCCCGAGGAGACACTCGGTTGGAATCAGGCCGACATAAAACCAGAAGTACTGTGCCGAGCGCGGCGGCAGAATTCCGCCCGCCACATGCGACACCGCAATCAGGCTCAAATAGGCGACAAGAGCCGGAAAACGTGCTGCCAGTTTGAGTTGAACCAGCCGTCCCAGCGCAAGGCCTGCGGCGGCGGATTCAACGAATTCCTCGGCAAGATGGAGATCCATGAGCGCGCGGACGCTCAGATTGTAACACCGCCGGCCTGTACCGAATCTCTATCTGACGAAGGGGCAATCGTCGCCGCATTCCGGGGGCGTGATCTGACTCGCGGAGCCGGTCACGGCGAGGAATGTGAGAGCGAGGGTGAGAACCATCATGAATTTGCGCATTGTGTTTTTATCCTTATTGTTTTGTGGTCGATATCGTCCAACACCTGAAGTCTAGCGGGAATGACCGCAAGCATCCAATGGCCTCGCTAAGAAATCCCCTTAACGGAACGCGTTGTGTTCGATCATAGCGAGTTTTCTTTCCAGGAAAACCCCGATGCCGGGCAAGAGTAGCGGCGGGGGTTGTACAATGCCGGGGAGAACCCTTGTGAGCTCAAATCGCGAAGCCGTAATAGCAGAATCGTGGCAAAGAACGCTGAGCGGCTATCCCGACCTTTATCGGCCGCCTGGCCTATCTTGCATCCTTGCGGAATGTAAATACAGGAAGTTACGAGCATTTCGGTCTGGCGCAGCGAATCGGCGAAGGCGAGGTCGACCGGATGCTCGGCGCAGCCACATGAGCATTTTTCAGGAGTGGCTGTGTTTCGGGCTGGAGCGGCAGAAGGAAGAACTGGAGGAGTATTTCTCTGGTCTGGAAGGGGACAGGCGCGAAATTGTGGCGAACTGGCTTACCCTGGAACCCTACGAACAATTGGGTTCCCGGCGAATCGCGCGACGTCGAAAGGAAGCTCTTTTACGCCGATCTGGCGGTCGTTCTCGAACTGGTCAGGACCGAATACGGCGTCGCTTCTCGGGATCCAGACTCATAGCCACGCCGATCACCTGGCCGATAACTTCGATTTCTCCGGGGAACGCGAAATTCAGAATGGGCGCCTCCGAAGCAGGGTCCGAAATCAGGCTGATGGTTCCGTCTTTGACGCTGCACCAGCGGCAATAGAAGCCATCGCGATGTTCCAGAAAATAAATGGGCCGCTCGCTGAGGGTTCGCCATCCCGGATGCCTGGATCTTGCGCTTTGTGTCATCGATCGACCAGCAGCGATCCCGGAGGAATCGCAGGGTACATACCCCAGTCTTCCGTTCCCACAAAGCCGTAGCGAAAACGCTTCACGTCCACGCCTCCCAGCAGCGCCAAGGGGCAGTTTTCCCCACCGCTGCACCATTTCGCTGACGAAGAAAGTGCGGCGCAGATCGATGCCGGGGTCAAGCGAGATCGGCAGCAGAGCTTCGGAGTTGCCTTCGGCGCTGAAGTGGATGCCGTGAGTCTTTTCGATCTGAATCGTGCCCGCGTCGGCGGCCATGGATTCCACCGGAACTCCATACCAGCCCAGAACTTCGTTCAGATCGAGCCGGTAGATGCAGCAGAGCGAATAAAGCCTGTAGAGTGAAGGCAGGGTGCCCTGGTTTTCAATATCGGACAGGCGGCTGATGAGAACCCCGAATTCCGGATTTCCACGGCGCTCGGCGATCAGCTGGCTGGCCTGCTCCACATCCCGGAACTTCAGATTGAGCCGTTCGCGCGCCCTTCGCAGGCGTTGTCCTGCTTCTTCCATGCTATGATCCTGTCTCTGGATGTAGATAGCGGGCGCTTGAGCCAAAACGGGCACTCCTGGAGGGATTATAACCACAGGCTGTTCCCGCTATCAATAAATTTATGAAATTTCTGTTCCGGATTCGGAACACGAGAGCGAGCTGTTATGGAGGTAAAGCTGAGGATAGTCGTGGGCGTCACAGGCGCGAGCGGCGCGGTTTATGCCCTTCGCCTCCTGGAGAAATTACATAGATCGGGCGCGGAAATTCATCTTATATCTGAGCCGTTCCGGGCGAAAAAACTCTTTTCCTGGAGACGGGAAAAAAAGCGGCGGATCTGAAATCGCTGCGCGAATTATTGCTGGCCGGTGGACGATATTTCGGCGCCTCTCGCCAGCGGTTCCTTTCCGCACCGACGGAATGATCGTCGCGCCCTGCTCCATCCACACCATGTCGTCGATCGCTTACGGGATCACATCGAACCTGCTCACCCGCGCGGCCGATGTGACCTTGAAGGAGCGGCGAGCGCTTGATACTGATGGTCCGGGAGAGTCCGCTTCACCTGGGTCATCTGCGGACGATGACCGCGCTGGCGGAGATGGGCGCGATTCTGGCGCCGCCGATTCCGGGTTTCTACAACCAGCCGGCGACGATCGGAGGACCTGGTGGATTCGAGCGTGGACCGCATCCTCGATCTGATCGGATTGCCCGACGAGAAGGCCCGCCGCTGGAACGGGCCGAAAGACCGAGAGGGCGACTGGAATGAGACGCCGGACCGCCTTTCAGGGGGAACTGGGCGCTTTCAGCCAGGTTGCGGCCGTGCAACTGGCGGGCGAAGATTTCGATTCCCGTGCCGACCGAAACTTTCGAGGAAGTTTTCGTTTCAGTTATAAATGGAAAATGTGATTGCGCGGTAATCCCAATTGAGAACACTTTGCACGGTTCCGTTCATGAAAATTACGATCATCTTCTGAAATACGATCTGCCCATTCGCGGCGAAACTTTCGTGCGGATCGTGCACAATCTGATTGCCCCGCCTGGCGTCGGATTCGCGAAGAATACGGCGGGTCTATTCGCATCCCGTCGCGCTGAATCAGTGCCGGCGGTTCTTCGAGGAGAACCCGCAAATCGAGCGCACCCCCTTTTACGACACCGCCGGCAGCGTCAAGATGGTGATGGAAAAAGGGTTGAAGGACGCCGGAGCGATCGCATCGGCGGCCGCGGCGAAGATCTACGGCGGCAGGATTCTGAAGAAATCGATCGAGGACGATCGGCGGAACTATACGCGATTTTTTCTGCTGGAGCGGCCGAAGCGCGGGTCTCGTTTTCTGAAACCGGATGCCGCCAAGCGGTTCAAGACGACAGTCGTGTTCACCACCCGGAACACGCCCGGTGCGCTGTTCAGATCGTTGAGCGCATTCGCGCTGCGGGATCTGAATCTGACCAAGATCGAATCGAGGCCGCTGCGGGGCAAGCCCTGGGAGTATCTCTTTTACCTCGATTTCATCGGCCACGCGGAAGATCCCGTATCGCGGAACGCCTGGGCCATCTGGCGGAACTGGCCGACATGCTGCGCGTGCTGGGCTGCTACCCGATCGGGCGAGTAGTCAGCCGATTACTCTGGATCAGGCGTTCCCGTTACTCTGGAAGCATGGAATCGCCTGCAGCTAGTCGAACACCGTCGGAACCGCAGCTGCCGGAACAGCCACGCCCGAGTTGGAAGAGCTTCCCATTCTGGCGGTGCGGGACACCGTATTGTTTCCGAGCGCGCTGCTGCCGTCTGAGCGTGGGGCGGCCGACGTCGGTCGCGCTGGTGGAATCGCTGGGTGAGAACCGGCTGATCGGCGTGGTCTCGCAGATCGATCCGCGCACGGATGAGCCCGGCCCGCACGAGCTGCACGAGACGGGCACGGTCGCCATGATTCACAAAATCGTGCGCATGCGCGAAGGCCAGCTGCTGTTCTGCGAAGGCGTCTCGCGCATGAGAGTCGGGAGCTACACCGCGACCGAGCCGTTCCTGCGCGCGCGCATCGAGCGATTGCCCGAGATCGAGCCGGAGATCACGCCGGAGCTGACCGCGCTGCGGCAGAATGTGCTGAGCGAGTTTACGCAGATCGTCGCGGCGACGCCGAATCTCTCGGACGAACTTTCCACCGCGGCGGGCAACATCGCCGAGATCGGGCGCCTGGCGGATTTCATCGCCGGGACGCTGCCGAGCCTGAGCCACATCGAGCGCCAGTCGGTACTGGAACAGAACGACGCGCGATCGCGGCTGCAGTTCATCAATCAGCAGCTCGCGCGCGAAGTGGAATTGCTGGAGCTGCGGCAGAAGATTCAATCGCAGGTGCAGGGGCAGCTTTCGCAGAGCCAGCGCGAGTTTTATCTGCGCGAGCAATTGAAGGCGATCCAGAAAGAACTGGGCGAAGGCGACGACCGCGAGCAGGAGTCGGAAGAGCTCCGCGAAAAGATCGAGAAGGCCGGCATGCCGGATGAGGTGAAAGGCGGAGGCGCTCAAGGAGCTGAGCCGCTTCGCGCGCATCAATCCCATGTCGCCCGAGCACACGGTGGCGCGCACTTATCTCGAATGGCTGATCAGCCTTCCCTGGAGCGTTTCATCGGGCGAAGCGGTGAATGTGCAGCGCGCCGCGGAGATTCTCGACGAGGATCATTACGATCTCGAAAAGGTGAAGAACCGCATTCTCGATTTCCTCGCCGTGATGCAGCTCAAGCCGAAGCTGAAGGGGCCGATTCTTTGTTTCGTGGGGCCGCCGGGAGTGGGCAAGACGTCGCTGGGGCGCTCGATCGCGCGTTCGCTGGGGCGGAAGTTTCAGCGGATCTCGATGGGCGGCATGCACGATGAAGCGGAGATCCGCGGGCATCGGCGCACATACATCGGATCGATGCCGGGCCAGGTGATGCAGGCGCTGCGGCGCGCGGGCGCGAACGATCCGGTGTTCGTGCTGGATGAAGTGGATAAGCTGGGCCGCGATTTCCGCGGCGATCCGGCGTCGGCGCTGCTCGAGGTGCTCGATCCGGAGCAGAACGCGACGTTCCGCGATAACTATCTCGATGTGCCGTTCGATCTGTCGCGCGTTCTGTTCATCACGACCGCGAACGTGCTCGATACGATTCCCGGCGCCTTTGCGCGACCGCATGGAAGATGATCGAGCTGCAGGGCTACACGGAGCAGGAGAAGGTGATGATCGCGTTCCGTTACCTGATCCCGCGGCAGAAGACGGAGAACGGGCTGGACGACAAGCCGCTCGTGTTTCGCGACGACGCGGTGCGTTTCATCGTGCGGCGGTATACGCGCGAGGCCGGGGTGCGCAATCTGGAGCGCGAAATCGGCACGGTCTGCCGCAAAGTGGCGCGGCGCTATGCGGAAGGCGCGGAGGCGGTGGTCGAGGTCACGCCGGCGATGGTGGAGGAGTCGCTCGGCGCGCCGAGATTCCGGCCGGATACGGAAGTCGCGGAGCGCACGCGGCGGCCGGGCGTCGCGGTCGGGCTGGCGTGGACGCCGGTGGGCGGCGATGTGCTGTTCATCGAAGCGGGACGCATGCCGGGCGGCAACAAAGGGCTGATCATGACGGGGCAACTGGGCTCGGTGATGCAGGAATCGGTGCAGGCCGCGCTGACCTGGGTGCGGGCGAATGCGACGAAGTACGGGATCGATCCGGATGTTTTCAAGACGAGCGATATTCACGTGCACGTGCCGGCGGGCGCGATTCCGAAGGACGGGCCTTCGGCGGGCGTCACCATGGCGACTGCGCTGCTTATCGATGCTGACCGATAAGTGCGTGCGAGAGAATCTGGCGATGACGGGTGAGATTACGCTGACGGGTCAGGTTCTGCCGATCGGCGGGATCAAGGAGAAGGTGCTGGCGGCGAAGCGCAGCGGCGTGACGGAGATCATTCTGCCGGCGGAGAATGAGGTGAATGTGAAAGAGGATCTGAAGGCGGAGCAGATCGGCGATATCAAGATGCATTACGTGAAGACGATGGATGAGCTGGTGCCGATTGCTTTGGGCGGCTGAGCCGATTCTCGATTCCGTGGCGGCGTCCTTCGGCGGCGATGCGGGTCTGGCGCTCTCGGAACTGCTGATCGCACACGAGTCGATAGAGTCTTTCCTCGATGAGATGGAGGGCGCGAACGCCGGGGAACTGATGCGCCAGCGCGATCGTTCTGCGCGTGAGTTTCGGGATGGACGCACCGTTTCGTGGGAACAGGTTAAGCGCAATGACGGGTTGTGATCGCCGACGCGGCCAACGCGAACTTGCTGTACCGGAAAAAACAGGCAACCGCGACGATAATTCGCGCCAAATAGAAATACGGGGTCAGGCGGCCAGCTCAGTTGCTACTTCTGCTCGATGACTCCACGGCACAGGACGGATATATTGCGTCAGCAGCGCCCTCGCCCCGCGCCTTTTCGTCGATTACGAGGCCGAGGCCTGCGTCATCATCCGTGACCGCGACCGTTTCACGCGCATGCTTCAGCAGGCCAGCCTCCAGAAACTCAGCGGGACAACGCTACGCGCCGGGCTTATCGAATACGTCGATCCGCTTTTGCCGAAGTCGATGGTAACGGCCGTTGCGTTCAGCACGCATTTTCGCTATTCGTATCAGCACGAATTTCGGTTCTGCTGGCTGCCACCGGAAAATATCGGGCGGGCGAAGCATTGCGATGTGGAAATCGGCAGTCTGAAGGACTTCAGCGACCTGATTGTCTTGTAGTCGGGCCCAATCATCACCGCAGGACATCGTTGACCAAAGGGAGCAACCGCACGCCCTTGTGCATGAAGAACCATTCGATTCCAAACAGGAACTGGTCATTCTGTCTTTGCGCCGTCGATGGAGTGTCGAGGCGCAGCACGCGTATTTCATCGAGATTTCTGAAGCTGCCCCGTTTGTCGATAAGGGGAGTTCGGGCAATTCTGGCGACGTAGAGGCTGAGAAACTGGAGCCACCTGTTTGCATTCAGAATCAGCGAAGTATCTAGTTGGTGCTTCATGAGGAACGCGAATAATTCGTCGCGAAAACTGCCTAGCGACGTAAAGGGATAAGCCTCGTTCATCATCCTCAGCGCTTTTGTGGGGTTCATGGCGGCACCGTCCATCAATCCATCGAGCCACTCTATGATTTCTTTGACCGGCGGATACGTCATCTCCGTGTGGAGAGGCCAACTACAGTAGAATTTCAGTCTCTTGAAGTCGCTTCCCCCGAGCTCAATCACATTCCTAACATCGACCAGGAAATGCACCAATTGCGCCTCGTTCGCGATGGGGTGGCTGAGAGCATGACGAAGGCTCGAAAGAACTTCCTGCATCTCATCACTGTAATGCGTGACACAACTAGGGCCGACGGCGATCGTTCGATTCGAGAGGGCGAATCCAACCGCATTCCACGAGTCGGGTGATCGCTCCATACAACGTGCCCGGGCCTGGTTCGACGCTGGCGAATTGCTGGATGTCGAGCATCATTCCATAGCCGTGTTTATTGCCGTCCGCCAGGCTGGCAAGGATCAGGAGTCCGGGGTCGGTCACGATGATACGTCCTACGATGCATCGTAAAACGTAATATCTGCGAAGTCAACAGAAATCGCTTGTGGGGCGTTGTGGCCGGCTTGTAACCCTTTTATGATGGCCTAATGCTGTGGAGCAGGAACGGCAGTTCTCTTGAGATCAGAACTCAGGGCGAGTTGGCGGACGGCCGGCCCGCTCTTGATGAAATCGTCGCCAATGGCGCTTCGGTCCATTTGGAGCAGATGGCGCACGACCAATGGTGGATGGGCATTCAAGCCGGTGGAAAATATTTCCACCTCAACTTTGCGATGAGCGGCGGTAAGCTGCACGTCCACCTGTCCGATCAGGGCGATGAGTACGCCGAATGGGAAGGCGATAACCGGGAGCGCCCATTTCCGTAAGCCAGCGCGTGGCGGGATCCCGAAACACTACGGCTGGTTTGGCGCGGCGTTATCTGACAGATAATCCAAAAAGAGCCGTGGCGTTACGATCCTGGTTTTCGTCCATGATGACGGGAAGTGTTTGATGTTTCCCGTCACCAGATAGTCAGCTTGCGCGGCGGCTGCGCATTCAAGAAAGATGTCGTCATCCGGGTCGGAACAAGCCCGAATCGTTTCCGCGGGCTTCACCCAAAAGCCTTTCTCGCGGATGGTGTCCCGAGTTGAGGCGATAACGGTTTCCGTGCGCCCGAATCGGCGACGCCGGATCACTTCTTCGGACTCGGCATAAACATCCCCGCTGACGCACAGTTGAACCGGGCCTCCCATTGCCAGGAGAAATACGCGGGCCGGCGGACCCGAGGACTGTAACAACGCCGATACGATGACGTTGGTGTCGAGAACCGCCCGGATCATGAACCGGGTGCTGGCGGCCTTCGTGCCGTGCCTTGCGCGCCGTGGCGATCTCCGCCTCAATCTCATCCGTCGAAAGCTGATTCACGCCGGTCCGCACGGCGTTATCCCATGACTCGCGAAGCCAGTAGGGGACAAGATCATGCTCGAGCACTTGCCGGGCGTACTGCGCGGTCGAAACACCCCTGGCCTCCGCCTTGGCTTTGAGTACCAAAGCCTGCTCGTCGGAAAGGTCGATTGTCAGGGTCATGGCTGATACTCCGCGTTTTTTAGCTTTCTAAGTCATTATGACCCCGGCGCGGGCGCACCAGGAAACGATACTGGGCGCATGGATGAGCTGGTGCCGATGGCTTTTGGGTAAATGGCGTGGTTGGCTGGCGATCCCTTGTGATGTTGTTCTATATGGCCGATCCGGTGTTTGAAGCCGTTCAGGAAGCCGACGGCGGTTATAGCGCGGAATGCCTGACAGAAAACATCTTCACTCAGGGAGATACCTGGGAGGATCTGCGCAACAACGTCATTGACGCGACCGCGGCGTTCTTCTTCGATGGGCCCCGGCCGGAACGAATTCGCCTCCACCTTTAAGGGATGTTTTGTCCCTTGTCGGTTTGCCCCTTTCTGCTTCAAGCGGAAGCGCTGTGCGGCCGTTACTGGAGCGCGATTGCGTTCCGAAATCAGACCGGCGGGTGCTTAGTCGGGGTAGGGAATATCGACCTCAGCAAAGCTGCCTGGCGTCGCGGCGTTGATAGCATCTACGACGCGCTGCACGTGTGGCCGAACGTTCGGCCACTGCTGCTCGCCGAGAACGATAATCGCAATCGTTCTGTTCGCAAGGTTCTGCTGATAGCTCATGTTCTTGTCGGTGGTCAGAAAAATATCGAACCCGGCCTTTTCGGCTGCTGCCGGCAATTCTCCATTCATTCTCCATTCTTGAGTTTGTCCCAACCCTCTCGGAAAGCTTTACCGGGAATGGACTCCACCGCGGGGCATTGAATCGAGAGATGCCATATTGTGAGCTCCCTTCTTTCAGGGTACGCCAAAGGTACACGACAACTATACTGGACGCATGTCCTTCCAACTGGCCGTTACTTATAGCCCGAAGGGGGACCAGAAAACCGCCATCGCGGAGCTTGCGCGCGGCCTGCTCGATGGCGAAAAGCATCAGGTTCTGCTCGGCGTCACCGGCTCCGGCAAGACCTTCACGATGGCCAAGCTGATCGAGAAGCTGGGCCGTCCGGCGCTGGTGCTGGCGCACAACAAGACTCTCGCCGCGCAGCTCTACCACGAGTTCAAGACCTTCTTTCCCGGCGAACGCCGTCGAGTATTTCGTCAGCTATTACGACTACTATCAGCCCGAAGCCTACATCCCGTCGAGCGGCGTCTATATCGAGAAAGAAGCCACCATCAACGACGAACTCGACCGGCTGCGGCTCGCCGCCACGAAATCGCTGTTCGAGCGGCGCGATTGCGTGATCGTGGCCAGCGTCAGCTGCATCTACGGTCTGGGCTCGCCCGAAGCTTACTACGGCATGCTGCTGATGCTGGAAAAGGGCCAGAAGATCACGCGCAAGGAGATCACTTCGAAGCTGGTCGAGATCCTCTACGACCGCAACGATCACGATTTCCGGCGCGGCACTTTTCGCGTGCGCGGCGACGTGATCGAGATCTTTCCCACCTACGACGAAAGCGCTTACCGGATCGAGATGTGGGGCGACGAAGTGGAGACGCTTTCGCAGATCGATCCGCTGCTGGGCCAGGTGAAGCAGACCTATCAGCGGCTGCCGATCTATCCGAAGACGCACTACGTGATGTCGAACCTCACGAAAGAGGCGGCCATCGAATCGATCAAGGCCGAGCTCGAGATGTGGCGCCCGCAGCTGGAAGCGCAGGGCAAGCTGATCGAGGCGCAGCGGCTGCATCAGCGCACCATGTTCGATCTCGAAATGATGAAGGAGATCGGATACTGCCACGGCATCGAGAATTATTCGCGGCATTTTTCGGGCAGGCTGCCGGGCGAAGCGCCGCCCACGCTGCTCGATTATCTGCCGCACGATTCCATCATGTTCATCGATGAGAGCCATCAGACCATTCCGCAGCTGCACGGCATGTATCACGGCGACCGCTCGCGCAAAGAGGTCCTGGTGGCGCACGGTTTCCGGCTGCCCAGCGCGCTCGATAACCGGCCGCTCACGTTCGAGGAGTTCGAGCATCGGGTCAATCAGGTGGTTTACGTTTCGGCGACGCCGGGCCCTTACGAACTGACGAAATCGGCGGGCGTGGTGGTGGAGCAGATCATCCGGCCCACCGGCCTGGTGGATCCCGAGATCGAGATCCGGCCGATCAAAGGCCAGGTGGACGATCTGCTGCAATGAGATCCGCAAGCGCACGGCGAACAATCAGCGCGTGCTGGTGACGACGCTGACCAAGCGCATGGCGGAGGATCTGGCCGAGTACTACTCGGAGGTCGGCGTGAAGTGCAATTATCTGCATTCGGAAGTGAGCACGCTCGACCGCATCAAGATCCTGCGCGATCTGCGGCGCGGCGAGCACGACGTGCTGATCGGCATCAATCTGCTGCGCGAAGGTCTGGATCTGCCGGAGGTTTCGCTGGTGGCGATTCTCGATGCGGATAAGGAAGGCTTTCTGCGCTCGAGCGGCGCGCTGATTCAGACCATCGGCCGCGCGGCGCGGCATCTGGAGGGCAGGGCGATCCTCTATGCCGACGTCATGACGGACAGCATGAAGCGCGCCATCGACGAAACCACGCGGCGGCGGCGTGACGCAGCTGCAATACAACGAGGACAACGGCATCACGCCGCAATCGATCATCAAGCCGATCGACATGAGCCTGATCGCGATCGCCGAAGGGGACTATGTGACGGTCGCCGGCCGAGCCGGAGGAGAGCGACGAAGAACTGACGCCCGCGCAGCGGGAACAGTTCATCGGCGAACTGGAGAATCGCATGCGCGAGGCGGCGCGCAAATTCGAATTCGAGAAAGCCGCGCAACTCCGCGATAGAATCAAACACCTCGGACAAAGGACGTCGCGGGGATTGGAATTCCGGTATAAATACGGAGTACTGGGCGCGGGCGCGGTCGGCGAGAAGCCTGATCGGGCAGGCTGTCCGCCAACGACGCGCGATCTCGGCCCGGTGTCGGCGGTGTCGTTTCGCGTGGCCAGCCGGATCGCCAACACGCTGCAAGGCCGGCTTCGCGGCGCGGTCCGCCGCCGAACTGAGCTGAAGCGCGCGGTGGTGTTGTTCCATTCGCCGCCGGAGCAGGCAGATCCGCTTCTCGAGATGCTGGAAGGAGCGGAGATTCCATGGAGCGGGAAGGCGCTGATCTTCTGCGATTGCGACGATGCGCCGCGAGGTGCGGGCGCGGCTTCAGGGCGAGAGGCGCCAGCACGGCCGTGGCGAGACAGTTCGGGATTCCCGGCCGCATTCTCGTGTTGCGGGAAACGGCGCGGCTTTGACCGCCGCGCATCGTATCGCGCGCGAATTGAAGCTGAAGGCGGTCGAGATTCTGCCCGGCGCGACCGACCTGTTCGATGCGGCCGTCACGCTGGGGAATGCGGCCATCACTCCGCTTCATCGACTGCGCGGCGATGCTGCTGCGAGAGGCGGGCATTCGCGATGCCGAGGCGGCGCGAATCGCCTCCGCTCTGTTTCTGCAGACGGCCAGCGACTATGCGCATTCGGGCAAGCAGAGTTGGGCGTGGTACACGCGGCAACCCGCGCTCGAGCAAATCGAGGGTCAGATCGCCGCCGCTGGCGCGCCGTTGGGTCCGGCGCTGCGCGAGTTGCTGGCATTCGGTCTGGACACATTCGCGAAATACCCGGAGTTGGCGCGGGAATTACGGGTTGCGCTCGATAAGGCGCCGCGCTGACCACGTCGCTCCCCGACGATCAACGGGTTGGCGGCAGGTAGTGGAAGCGGATGAGGTAAATCCGGTCGCCCTTGCCGTGCTTTGCCACCTTCAGCAGATCTATGACGCCGAGGAATCCCGACTCCCGCGCCAGCTGGGGCGTGATGTCCGGGAGGCCGATCGGCTCGATGGAGTCGATTTCGATCTGGCCGTCTTCCATCTGGTAACGGGCTCCGACCTTGACGTGGGGACGAGTCCAGATGCGGACGCTGCAGGTGATTTCTCCCCGGCGAACTCCCTCGCGGAGGCGTTTTGTGAACACCATTCCGAGAGCTTACACCGCCCGGGGCGTCGGGCACGGCGCGTTTTGAGGACTATTCTGTGAACGCGGCGCATATAGCGTGGCGGCGCAAACCATGTGCTCAACCTTTGTCAGCTGGCTTGCTGGAGCAAATTCTCCCGCCTCAATCCAGCAACCGGCTCCCGGCGCAAACGACATAACCGGTGTCGCCACAACACCGGTTATGCGAGATTCAATAGCGCGTTTCCCTCCTGAAGGTTTTGGCGATACTACAGAGTCGACGCGCCATCGCGGAGGAATATCGGGGCGCCGATATCGAAATTCCCGAAGTGTATGCTAACCCGGTCGCCGCCATTGAGGGTATAACTGACCGTCAGATGCCGCGTTTTTCCGTCGATGATCTGATAGGCGTCGGGCCGGTAATGCTGACGCGATCCGTGGCGAATAACGCACAGCTCACCGGGGGCCCCGAGGTCGAAGCGTTCGGCGCCGGCGAAATGGAGTTGGAGCGGGGCGCTTTCGGATACCCCCTGAATCATCAGGTCCCGTGAGTTCACGGTGGAAACCGTGGCGGGAGCGGAAGCATTTACGAGTTTGGCAGCCAACACCCGACCGCCCAACGGACTGCCCGGAATCAACGACAGAATTCCGGTTATGACCGCGGTGCTGATTTGAATCTTCATGGTTCGTTTCTCCTTGAGAGTCGCGTTATTCGCGGCCCTGACAGAGATACGACGCCGGTTGAAATTCGTTTAACTTATGGGGCGAAAGGTGTATTTGGCGGGGTGAAAGCGATTCCCGAACTTCGACTCGGCGAACGAGGGGTGGGTATGTTGTTGATTCTGGCCGCGCATCGAGACAACTTCTCCGCCCGGCGCGGCGGCCGGCCGATCGGCATTTGTCAACGCAAAGTAGAAAGTTCCTGAATTGCGTTCACCGTCGGGCAGGGGATGCACAAGGGGGCGGAGCCCTCTTGTGGGGGGAGCCGCGTTTTATGCGGCGTGGCGCGAACGATCTGTTCGATGCGGCCGTCACGCTGGGGAACCCAGTAGGCGTAGCGGGGCAACGGGGCAAGCCCGTTGGTAGTCGCAACTTAACTCATGACAAGAGCGGGGCACATACGGGGCACCACCGGGGCAAGGGAGCCGGGTAGCGGGGCGGACTCCCCAGAACGGGGCAATAAATGACTTTTCTAAAACTAACATTATCTTCTACTTACAAGCGCTGCCCCGCTGCCCCGCCTGTCCCAGAGATAGTTTGCAGCCCGAGGGCTTGCAGATGGCCAATCCATCCTGGGGTCGAGTGCTCCGGCCACGGTCGGTGCGGGATGGACGAGTGCTGTAGGAGGAGAACCGGCAAGGAAGAGCAATGACCCGCCGAAACTGGAAGCGTCTCGGCCGATGGTATCGCGGCGCACTGAGCGTCGTTTTGAATTGGGTAAATGGCGGGCTTCAGTATGCGTTCGGCGGGTCGAGCCAACTGGGATCAATCTGCCACTCGCCATTCGCTCCATAAAACCCGCGCTGCTTTAACCCAGCGGCATTCCACAGACAGTCGAAGACCCGCGTCAGCTTTACACGCTCCGTGCCGAACTCTACGCATCCTTCATCATCCAGGAATTGGAAGTCGAGCAGTTCGCGGCCGTCTGGTTCAAGCCACGCCGCAAGGAGATGCCGACCGACAACGCGCTGATGAACTCGATCATCGATAAGGCAGTTGGCCGCTTTGCGGAGGCCTCGGAAGATGGGAAGGAAGAGTTCCGCAACCGGCTGGAGACCCTCCGGCGACTCTACTCGTTCCTGTCGCAGGTCATTCCGTTCGGCGACAGCAAGCTTGAAAAGTTCGACGCCTACCTGCGATTCCTCGCAACCAAACTCCCGGTCCGTCCGGGCACCGGGCATCTCGATCTCGATGACGACGTCAGACTGAAGTTCTACCGGCTTCAGAAAATCAGCGAAGGCCGCATCGCGTTGGACCCAGGCACCCCCGGCACGCTCAAGGGGCCATCTGATGTTGGTACCGGCCGCATCGAAGACGAGCAGGTCCCGTTATCCCGCGTGGTGGATGTGCTCAATGAACGCTTTGGCACCGAATTCACCAGTTCCGACGAACTCTTTTGGGAGCAAGTTCGCGCCGACGCCACCGCCGATGAATCTGTCCGCAATGCTGGTGAGGCGAACACCATCGACAATTTCGCCCATGTCTTCGACCGAAAGCTGGAAGAGCTGGTCATCGGGCGTATGGACCGGAACAGCGACCAGGTGGTGCGGTTCCTCGACAACCCCGAAATCCGGGAAGTTGTCACACGCCTGATGCGCAATCAGGTGTACAGCAGTATTCGCAGTGAAGGCAAAGACAGCGCACCGCCAAGAGAAGCCTAATCGAGCCGTCGGAAGTCGAGATCATCGGTGAACGCCGTAAGCGACTCCGGCGCTTTTTCACAGAAATTCACGATGTCCATCCAGATCGGCCAGGTGCTTGGCAGGTGACGAATTCGAATCGCCGGACGTGAACCCAGATTCGTTTGAATTTCGTCGATGTCCCCGAGACCGTAGGCCTCCAGTTCGCTGGCCAGATTGGCTACGACGCGGGTGCTGAGTTGCAATGAGCGTTCGATATCACTGGCAAGAATCGACACACCGTTCATGCCGTTTTCAACCGCCCTCGTCTCCCAGACCCGATGGATTCGGGACGCGACGGCCCCAAGAAATCGGCGGACTTCTATAGGAACAGGCTGGAGCTTCGAGACGTAGTCATTCAATTCGGTGACGGCCTCCTCGAACTCCGCTGCATTGTGGCCCCATCCAAGGACCGCATTCATGCGCTGAAGGCTTTGAACTTTGGTCGGCTGGTCCCGTGTAGTCCAATCTGTCAACTGCGCAAGCATGGCGCGGTCAGGATGAGAGAATCGCCCCTAATGGTCGGCCTTACATCGGCGCAAGACATCCGCCGGGAATTTTGAAACGTCGTCGGCAAGCCTTCCTTGCGATGCCCGCACCGTTGAGCTGCGACGACGGGCGAGTGCCAATAATCGCCGGAGGACTTCGGCCGTTCTGGCGCTAGACTCCCACCAAAACACGTTTTCACCAGACGACAAGAGCCAAACACGCTGCCAATGAAATCAATTACTTGACACGAGGTGACATGTCCCGCCAGCGTGCTGATCAAGTTCTGCACCCGCTGCCCCTTGTTCTCGCACACGATGGAAAGAAGCGTTGCGAGGCAAAACGGTAAGTCCGATAAGCACCCTTCTCCGAGGTAATCCGGGCATCCTCCCGCACCAGTTCCAAAGTCTTCGGATTATTTCACCCGCAGAACGAATAACTTAGCGACATCCGCGACCGATTTCCCGTTTCTCGCGCCGTAACATAACCGCGGAGACCCCCCATGGCATCCGAAAAACAGAAAGCGGCCTCGCGCGCCAACGGCGCCAAATCGCGCGGCCCCATCACTCCTGAAAGAAAACTCAGATCCCCCCGCGGTAACGTAGAGCGCGGAATGCTCGCTCGCACCGTCGTCCTCGACACCGAATCGCGCCCGCGCTTCGACGCTCTGATGACCTCGCTGCAAGAGGAACTAAAGCCCGAAACCGCCATTGAAAACCTGCTGATTCACAAAATGGCCGCGGCCCACTGGCGTCTGCTGCGCGTCTGGGGCAT
The DNA here is from genome assembly GCA_963764845.1 of Terriglobia bacterium. Classification (GTDB taxonomy): domain Bacteria; phylum Acidobacteriota; class Terriglobia; order Bryobacterales; family Bryobacteraceae; genus BOG-234. Next base: position 2,395,947 of record CAVXUE010000006.1, read on the forward strand.
GGAACGCTCCGGGCTCTCGAATGAAGTCAATGCCTGCGGACCGCCCGAATCGCACAAATCCGAAGTTCACCTCAGCGAATACGAAATGCGTTTCGACCGCCGGTTCACTCGCGCTCTGGATCTTTGAAAAATTTCGCGCCACCCGAACCCGGCATGTGCAACAAACCGAAACCCCGGAGGTAAAAAATGAACCCAACAACCAACCCGGCTGAACCCGAACATCGTGAGATACCGACCCCGCTGAACAAGATAGTGTGGGGATCAACGAGGTGGGGTCCCGGGGAAAACCGGCGCCTGCGCCTCGGGCTGACTTCTCCGCCCGGCGCGGCGGCGGGCCGATCGGCATTTTTCCGACTCTGTGGTTTCCTGCTATACTGAAATCGACTGTCGAACTTATGCGGTGGGCGGAAGCCCACTTTTTTATTGGGTTGAGCATGAAACGGGAGGAAGTCATTTCGAGGATCACGGCCATCGCCAAACACGTTGCCGCGCCAGCGGGCATCGAGGTCGTCGAAGTGGAGCTGAAAGGTTCGGGACGCAGCCATTTGCTCCGTATTTACATCGATAAGCCCGAGGGTGTCACGCACACCGACTGCGAACTGGTTTCGCGCGAGGTAAGCGCGGCGCTCGACGCCGAGGACCCGATCCCCGGCACGTACGACCTTGAAGTCAGCTCGCCGGGCGTCGAGCGAAAACTCGGAAAATGGCAGGATTGGCGCCGGTTCGCGGGAAAGAAGGTCAAGGTCGTTCTCAAAGAGAGCCTGGCCGAGCCCGCGCTCAAACACTTCGATGGCGTGATCTCCCGCGCCGCCGACGAAGACCACACCGTTACCGTCGAACTCGCGGGTGGCGGGCAGGTCACGTTCCCGGTGGAACAGGTGGACCGCGCCAACCTGAAGTTTGAGTGGTAACGCCCGGAAATCGCTAATTAACGGCTCCATTACTGAAATCAGAGGCCAATTGTGGACAGCATTTATCAGTCGATTGAAATACTAAGTAAAGAAAAGGGTATCGACGCCCAGATCGTACTCGATGCGGTGAAGGACGCGATGCTGATCGCAGCACGCAAGCACTTCCGTACGGTCGAGAACTACGAGGCCGAGTTCGATGACAAGAGCACCGGGCTCAAGCTCTATGCCGTGAAAACCGTGGCCGACCCGGTGGTCGATCCGGCGCTCGAGATGACATTATCGGAAGCCAGACGCGTCGATCCGGTGGCCGAAATCGGAACCATCGTCCGCATCCCGAAACCTACCGATGCGCTGGGACGGATTTCGGCGCAGACGGCGAAACAGGTCATCTTCCAGAAGGTTCGCGAAGCCGAACGCGAGACCATTTACCGCGAATATTCCGATCGCGTGGGTGAACTGGTCAATACCACCATCAAGCGCGTGGAAGGGCTCGATCTGGTTGTCGATCTGGGCAAGACCGAAGCTCGTCTGCCCAAGCGCGAACAGTCCCGCCTCGAAAGCTACAGCGTGGGCGACCGCGTTCGCTGCGTCATCCGGATCGTCGACAAGTCGGCGAAGGGCCCGGGCGTAGTGGTGTCGCGCGCCGATTCGGAACTGGTGAAGCGCCTGTTCGAGCAGGAAGTGCCTGAGATCTATGACGGCACCGTCACCATTCGCGGCTGCGCGCGCGAAGCCGGCGAGCGCACCAAGATCGCCGTCTCCAGCCGCGACCGCGATGTCGACAGCGTGGGCGCCTGTGTCGGCATGAAGGGGATGCGCGTGCAGTCGATTATCCGCGAGTTGCGCGGCGAAAAAATCGACATCATCGAGTTTTCGGAAGATCCGGTGTCGTTCGCGACGCATGCTCTGAGCCCGGCGAAGATCGGGCGGGTTACGATCATCGATCCGGTGGAGCGTCACATGGAAGTGATTGTCGACGATTCGCAGCTTTCGCTCGCCATCGGCAAGAAGGGCCAGAACGTCCGGCTGGCGGCGAAACTGCTGGGCTGGAAGATCGATATCAAGAGCGAGGAAGAGAAGCGCCAGGAAGTGCAGAATGCGATGGAGCAGCTTTCGACCGGCGCTCCGGTGTCCGCTCTGATCGAGCATGGTCTGGCCGAGGTGACGGTGGACGCGCTGGTGAAAGGCGATATCGGCACGGTCGAGCGGCTGGGCAGCATGACGCCGGAAGAACTGGAGGCGCTCGAAGGCATTGACGCCGAAGCGGTAAGCCGGATTCAGCAGGCCATCAATCGTTTCTATGGCCAGGAGTATGCGGAAGAACCGGTAATGGAAGAGGCGGTAACAGAAGCTGAGGGGGTTTCGGCTGAGGCTGTGGAAAATCCCGCGGGTGTCCCCGTGAATGACCCCGTAAATGACCCCGCAAGTGACCTTGCAAGTGAGGAAGCCAACGCGGGATCGACCGCGGAGCCGGCTGTGGCTGCAGTCGGGGAATCGGGTCCGGCAGATCCGGAATCGGCTCTGAATGATACGATGAATAAACCGGCGGAATCCTCGGCGGATGGGGGCGTGGGGAGCCAATCCACGGCAGAATCGGGCGAGCGACAGGTTCCCTGAACGCGACCCGCTGTATGTGTGCTTTGTCGGAGTGGTAGCAGGCAGTTAAACGAAACGCTTCAATATGAGTAAGATTCGCATCAATGAACTGGCGCGGCAACTGGAAGTGAAGTCGCGCGAGGTCATCGACAAGCTGCACGAACTCGGCATTGCCGAAAAGGTTACCCACTCCAGCTCGATCGACGAAGACAAAGCCGATCAACTGCGCCGGTACTACAAAGGGGAGTCGTACGCCCCGCGGCCGATCACGCATCCGAATGGCGCTGGTGTCGCGATTGAAGAACGCGGCGAGCGCGGTGCGGAGGCGCCGGAAGAGACGCCGCCGCCAGCCCCGCAGCGAAGGCCTCGAACCGTGCCGCAGGCTGCGCCGCCGGAAGAGGCAAAGGCCGAAGCCCCGGTCGAAGCGGCCGCGCCCGCCCAGCCTGCAACCGAAGAAAAGCCGGAAGAAGACAACAAACCTCGTGTGATGCCGCTGCGCCCGCCGATGCTTGGCCGGGGCGCTCCGGTCCATCCGCCGATCGGGCCTGCGACCCCTCACCCGACGCGAACCGCGCCGCCTGCGCCGCGGCCGCCTTCAGCGCTTCCTCTTCCCGTGTCGCCCGGACGTCCCACGCCGCCTCCTGCGCGGCCCATTCCTACGACCACTGGCGCGCCGCGACCGGGCCAGGTTTTATCCGGCCCGCGGCAGCCGTTGCCAGCCGGCGCTCCGGCGGCAACCGCGCCTCCGATGGGGTCGGCGACTCCCGGTGTTCCACGCCCGTCCGCGCCGCCCATGGGCGTCCGGCCGGGTACTCCGATCGCACCCGCGCCGCGTCCGCCGGTCACGTCTTACGGGTCCCCGGCATCGCCCGGACCCCGGCTTCCCGCGCAACAGAGCGGAACGCAGCATACAATCGCCGGACAGCCGGCGCGCACAATCGCCGGACAGCCGGCGGCTCGTCCGATCGTTCCGCCGCGCCCCGACCTTGCCGCGAGATTAGGTCAGCAGCCACGCTCGCCGATGCCGGGTCAGGCGCCTGCGCCGCGTCCCGGTGTGCCCTTGCGCCCCCAGCAGCCGCGCCCCGGCCAGCCGCTTTATCAGGGTCCGCCGCGCCCCGGGTCAGCTCCCTTGGGGCGTCCGATCCAGCGCCCGATTCTGCCGGGGCAGCGCCCCGGCGGTCCAAGGCCGATGCATCCCACTTCGCGTGGGGGCCTGATCGGTCCGGGCGCGCCGCCTCCCCCGCCGGATCAGGCTGCGCGCCGCCCGCAATATAACCAGCAGAACCGCGGACGCGGAGGGCGCGATCGCCAGCGCGAACCGGAAGAGCGCAATCTGCGTCTGCAGACGCGCCGCGAATTCGCCGCGCCGCCGCCCATCAACCGGGACATCACCATTTCCGAAGGCATCACGGTCAAGGAGCTTTCCGAAAAGCTCGACGTGAAGGCCAATTTCGTCATCAAGAAACTGGTGGACCGCGGGATCTTCGCGACCATCAACCAGACCCTCGACGCGAAACTTGCGACCGATATCTCGCGCGAGTTCGGCGCATCCACTTCCACGGTTACCTACGAGGAAGAGGCGATGCAGGATATTGAGACTGCGGAAGAAAAAACGGACCTGTTCCACCGGCCGCCGGTCGTCACCATCATGGGCCATGTCGATCACGGCAAGACGTCGCTGCTCGATTCCATTCGCCTCGCGCACGTTGCCGACAAAGAAGCCGGCGGCATCACGCAGCACATCGGCGCTTATCACGTCGACCACAACGGGAAGCAGATCGTTTTCATCGATACTCCAGGTCACGAAGCGTTTACCCGCATGCGCGCCCGCGGCGCCAAGGTCACCGATATCGTGGTTCTGGTGGTCGCGGCCGACGACGGAGTGATGCCTCAGACCATCGAGGCCATCGATCACGCACGCGCGGCGAAGGTGCCGATCATCGTCGCCATCAACAAGATCGATAAGGCGGACGCGCAGGTTGACCGCATCAAGCAGCAGCTTTCCGATCGCGGCTTGCTGGCCGAAGACTGGGGCGGCGACACGGTCATGGTGCCCGTCTCGGCGCGCACCAAACAGAACCTCGATTTACTGCTCGAAATGATTCTGCTCGTTGCCGAGTTGCAGGATCTGCGGGCCAACCCCGCGCGCCCGGCGATGGCCAGCGTGCTCGAAGCCAAGCTCGATCGCGGGCGCGGCCCCGTTGCCACGGTGCTGGTGCGCAACGGAACGCTGCATGTCGGCGATTATTTCATCTGCGGAACGGTATTTGGACGCGTTCGGGCCATGCTGGACGATCGCGGCGGACAGGTTAAAGAAGCCGGGCCCTCGATGCCGGTCGAGGTGCTGGGCCTCGAAGAGCTACCTGAAGCCGGAGACAGCTTCCAGGCCGTTACCGACACCGCCAAAGCCAAGCAGATCGTGATCTACCGCGCCGAAAAAGAGCGCGCCGTTCATCTTGCCAAGACCGGGCGCATCACGCTCGAGCAGTTCCACAAGAAGATGGCGGCGGGCGAGGTGCAGGAACTGCCGATCATCCTCAAGGCCGACGTGAGCGGCTCGGCGGAAGTGTTGCGGGACACGCTCGAGAAGCTTTCGACCGAGAAGGTCACCATCCGGGTGATCCATTCCGGCGTGGGCGCGATCAACGAATCGGATGTGCAGCTGGCCGCCGCGTCGAACGCCATCGTCATCGGGTTCAGCGTGCGCCCCGAGCGCAACGCCGCAGCCGCGGCCGAGCAGGAAAAAGTCGATATCCGGCTGCACACCATCATCTACGAAGTGGTGGATGAGATGAAGAAGGCGATGGCCGGGTTGCTGGCGCCGGTCTTCAAGGAAGTCTACCGGGGCAAGGCCGAGATCCGCGAAGTGTTCCGCGTGTCGAAGGTGGGCGTGGTGGCCGGCTGTATGGTGCTCGACGGCCAGATTACGCGCGATTCGCAGATGCGGATTACGCGCGACAACATCGTCATCCACACAGGGAAGATCGGTTCGCTGCGCCGGTTCAAGGACGACGTCAGCGAGGTACGCGCCGGTATGGAGTGCGGCATCACGCTCGAGAATTTCAGCGACGTCAAGCAGGGCGACATCATCGAGGCGTTCGTCATGCAGAGGGTTGCCGTCGAAGGCGCGTAGCGGTGGAGCCAAGCCATGGCCACCATCGGGGTTTTGACGCTGGAGCTCCGGATCGAACATGCGCATTCCCTGAAAGAAAAGCGGCACGTCGTGAAGAGTCTTAAGGATCGCCTGCGCCACAAGTTCAATGTCTCGGTGGCGGAGATCGACGATATGGATCTTCACAACAGCGCGGTGCTGGCGGCGGTGACGGTATCGCCCAGCCGCCCGTTCGCGGAGAAAGTATTGCAGTCGGTTGAACGGGAGACAGCGAGTCTGGTGGGGCCGATGCTGATCCGGGTCGAGACTGAGTGGCTGTAGGTGTATGGAAGATCACCGTGCGCGGCGAGTTTCGGAAGCGGTTAAGGAAGAACTGGCGGAAATCATCGGTTTTGAGATGGACGACCCCCGCCTGGGGTCGGTGAATGTCACCAGCGCGGATGTGTCCTCCGACATGCGGACAGCGCATGTGAAGGTTGCAATCGAAGCCGGTCAGGAAAAGAAGGCGCTCGCGGCGCTCGAACACGCTAAAGGTTTTCTGAAACACGAGTTAGCGTCGCGCCTGAACCTGCGGCGCATCCCGGATCTGCATTTTTCCGCCGATACCCACCCCGAAGCCGAAAGCCGGATCGACTTTCTGTTGCGGAGAGCGCGGCGGAGCCGGGCGAAGGATGCATCTTGAGATGCATCAGGAAAAACTCCCACAAATGAAACATTCTGTGTTAGTTTTGTCTTTGTACCGGGGAGTCTCTTCCCCGGTGTTTTATTGTGTGTTCTGATCAAGATTAAGGCGGTTTAATGATGCGTGTGGCCCCAATGACCAGTCGATTCCTCGATGCCTGCCGGCGTCGCCCGACCGACGTGCGCCCGGTCTGGTTCATGCGGCAGGCTGGCCGCTACATGAAGTCCTATCGCGATATTCGCGCGCGTCATTCGCTGCTCGAAATCTGTAAACGCCCGGATCTGGCGGCGGCTGTAACGCTGCAACCGGTTGAGACGCTTGACGTTGACGCCGCGATCATCTTTGCCGACCTTCTGCTGCCGGTCGAGCCCATGGGCCTGAAACTGAGCTATCCGGCAAAAGAAGGCCCGCAGATTCATAATCCCGTGCATACGAGCGAGGATGTGGATGCGCTTTCAACCTCGAACACGGACGACCTCGGCTATGTCGGCGAAGCCATCCAGCAGACCGTCCGCGCGCTTGCGGGGCGCGTTCCGGTGATCGGATTCTGCGCCGCGCCTTTCACGCTCGCCAGTTACATGATCGAAGGTGGGGCGTCGCGCAATTTCATCCGCACCAAGCGCATGATGTATTCCGACGAAACGCTTTGGCGCCGTTTAATGGGCAAGATCGTCGATGTGCTCGCTCCTTTCGCCATCATGCAGGTGGCCTCGGGCGCGCGGGCGATTCAGGTATTCGACAGCTGGGTGGGCGCGCTGGCCGGCGACGATTATGTTCGCTTTGCGCAGCCGTATTCGCGCGCGCTCATCGAGCGCATCAAATCGAGCGGCGTGCCGGTGATTCATTTCGGCACGGGCGCTTCGGGATACTTTCGCGAACTGCACGCCGCCGGCGGCGACGTGATGGGCTGCGACTGGCGCATCAATATCGATCAGGCGTGGATGGATATTTCCTACCGCTCGGCCATTCAAGGCAACCTCGATCCGGTGGCCCTGTTCGCGCCGCTGCCGGAGCTCAGGAACAAGGTGCACGATCTGCTGCGCCGCACCGGCACGCGCCCTGGCCACATCTTCAATCTGGGGCATGGAATCCTGCCCGAAACGCCGGTGGATCACGTGAAGGCCGTGGTGCAGATGGTGCGCGAGTTCCGCCCGTAACGTGCTGATGTGAGGCAGCGAGTTGGAGTCGTCGGGGGCGGAATCTCCGGCCTCGCGTGCGCTTACTATCTGGAAAAAGCCGGCATCGAAGCGGTGGTCTTCGATCCCACGCCGGGCGGTCTGGTCGGCACCACGCACGTCGAAGGCTGCACGCTCGAAACCGGGCCCGAAAGCTGGCTCGGCACTAAACCCTGGGCCGAAGAACTGATCCGCGAACTCGGCATGGGCGACCAGATCTGCGGTTCCAACGACGCCCGGCGCCGGACGTATGTTCTCCGCGATGGCCGTTTCACCACGCTGCCCGAAGGTCTGCAGATGGTGGTGCCTACGCGGCTCGTGCCTGTGCTCTCGACAGAGTTGTTCGGCTGGGGCACGAAGCTCCGCATGGCGACGGAGGTATTTCACAATCCCAGGGTCTGGCCGGACCGCTCGGTGTCTGAATTTGTCTCCGATCACTTCGGGCACGAGGCTGTCGATTACCTCGCCGAGCCGCTCCTGGCGGGCGTCTATGGCGGGTCTCCCGATGAACTCAGCGCCGTCAGTGTTCTGCCTAAGTTCGTCGAATACGAGCAGCGCTTCGGCAGCGTCGTCGTGGGTGCATTGCGGGAGAAGCGCCGTCCCGCCGGTGTTTCGGTTTTCAAATCGCTGCGCAAAGGAATGGGATCGCTGACCGATGCTCTGCGGGAAAAACTGACCATCGTGCCGGCGCGCGCGGAATCGATTCGCCGCGACGAAAACTGGAACGTTTTCTCCGCCGGAGAATGGCATGAGTTCGATCACGTCGTGCTCTGCTGCGGCGCCAACTCGGGCGCTCCTCTTGTCGGCCCGGTCGACGCGCGGGCGGCGGAGCTGCTTGCCTCGATCCCTTACACCGGCAGCGCCATCTGGACCTTCGGTTACCGGCGCGAAGAGATCGGCCATCCGCTCGATGCCTTCGGATTTCTGGTGCCGCAAAAGGAGCGCGGATCGATCATGGCCTGCACCTGGGTGGCGACGAAATGGCTGGGGCGCGTTCCCGAAGACAAGGCCGTTCTGCGCTGCTTCGGGACAGATCCCAACACCACGGAAGAAGCGATGCGGGGCGATCTGCGCAGGCTGATGGGCATCACCGCGGAACCGATTTTCGCCATTTGCAGCCGCTTGCCCGACACCATGCCGCAGTACACGGTCGGGCACTCGATGCGCGTCGCCGAACTGGAATCGCGGCTCGCCGCAATTCCCGGGTTACACCTCGCGGGCAACGCGTATCACGGGGTCGGCATCCCCGACTGCGTGCGCAGCGCGAAACAGGCGGCGGATCGCATCATCCGGACCTGACTATTGCCGGACCTGACTGTTGCCGGGCCTGACTATTGCGCGGGATTCGACAGCCTGGAATGGGCGGGAGCCAGATCCACTGTGAAACGGTCGGTTTTGAAGACCATGTCCCGGACACGCGACGCGCCGGCAGCGGTATAAATCTGCCCCTGACAGTTCAGCGGATCGATCACCCAGACGAAGGGCACACCCATATCGACGTAGTCGTCGATGCGGCGGAGCAACTCCGGAACGTCGTCGTCGGGCGAAAGAATTTCGACGCACAGGTGGGGCGGATACGTTACGTTTCCCCGGTCTTCGGGCGCAGGCCGCTCGACCACCACACAAACATCGGCCAGCCGATACTTGTCCGGTCGGACCCGTATCCTTTGCCCGGTAAGCGCAAAAAATCCAGGGGCGCCGGCCTGTTCTTCCAGCCTGCCTCCTACGAAGTTCTGGACATAACTGTGCTCGAACGTGGGCTTGGGGCGATCGACGATCCTCCCGTCCACGAATTCAGTATCGTGCTCGAAGGTCGTATGAAGATACGATTCCGCGTTTACAAGTTCCGCGGTTGCCATTGTCGATCTCACCTGTACTATAGCCTCGGCGGCGCTTATTTACTGGCGGAGAGCTCTGCAACGAACGCATCCACCTTCGGCACCCGTGGCGCCCAACCGATGTCATCCGTCTTGATCTTCGCCAGCAGTTGATCCGCCGGCACGCCCTGCTTGATCAACTCCCGGGCGCGCGCAATTACGGTATCGAATTTCGTTTTGTAAGCCTCGACATCGGCTCTTGTCAAAACGTCTCCGTTGCCGGGAATCGCGGCGTCGAAATCAAGCTTCAGGATGCCATCGAGCACCTGCGTCCATTCGACCGCGCTGCCGCCGCCCGCATAATCGATCAGCGGGCCCGTCTTGCCGGTCGTAACAACATCGCTCACGCACACGACCTTCCGGTCCGGAAAATAAACCACGGTGTCGCCGCTTGTGTGCGCGCGGCCGAAGTGATGCAATTCCACAGTCGTGTTGCCGAGCTTGAGGTTATACATGGCGCCCGGATACGTGATGCCGGCCGGCGCGGGCTTCGGATTCTGTTCGTAAGTGAGCAGGTTGGCGTTCAGGTTCGCGGTCGCGACAATCTGCACTCCCGCGTCGAGAAACCTCTGATTATTGCCGGTGTGATCCGCGTGATGATGCGTCACGATCAGATATTTGATCGGCTTGTCCGACACGCCCTTGATCAGCGCCATGAGCGAGTTGTAATTGGCTTCGCCGTTGAGCTTGCCATCCACCACAATCAGGCCCGCATCGGTGATCCGGACGGTGGTGTTTCCGCCCGCGCCCGTGATCATGTACATGTCCGGTTTGACCGGCTGGATGGCCAGCGCCTGCGGCGCTCCGCCGCCGCGCTGCGAATTGGCGGGGAGGGCGGCGAGCAGGGCGAGTGCGACGAAGAGTGTGGTTTTCATGTGCTACACAAGATCCTCGGGCCGAATCGGCAAACGGCGAATCCGCCTGCGCTTGCCGGTGGCCGCGAAAAGCGCATTGGCGACCGCGGGGGCGATTGGCGGGGTGCTGGCTTCGCCGATCCCGCCCGGTGTTTCATGGCTCGGCATCAGATACACCTCGATGACAGGCATTTCGTCGATGCGCAGCACCTGATAGCCATCGAAATTTCCCTGCTGTACGCGACCGCGATCGATCGTGATGCCGCTCTTGAGCGCGGATAATCCGAAGACGATCCCGCCCTGCAACTGCTGCACCACGCCCGCCGGATTCACCACCTGGCCGCAATCCTCCACGCACACCACGCGGTGAACATGATATTTGCCCTTGGCGTCGACGGAGACTTCGGCGACCTGCGCGTTAAACCCGCCGAGGCTGTTGACCATCGCAACGCCCTGGAACCGCCCGTCGGGCAGAGGCTTGCCCCAACCGGCCTTATCCGCCGCCATGTTGAGAACGGCCAGTGCGCGCGGTGATTTCGCGAGCAGGCGCCGGCGCAGTTCAACCGGGTCTTTGCCGCCCGCGACAGCCATCTCATCGATGAAGCTTTCCATGAAGAACGTATTCTGCGACGGACCCACCGAGCGCCAGTAGCCAACCGGAATCCCGGCCTCGGGCGGATGATACTCGACCCGGATATGGGGAATGTCGTAAAGCACCGTTGAGATGCCGTCAACGCCGTTGCGATCCACGCCGTTCTGCAAACCCGAGAACGAAGGCGAAACCACGCGCGCGGTCAACTCCTGCGGCCATCCCTCGGTGTCGATGGAAGCCGTGAACCGCGTCAACGACGCCGGGCGATAGATATCGTGCTGCATGTCGTCTTCCCGCGTCCACGTGAGTTTGATCGGAACGCGGGCGGCTTTCGCGACTTCGATCGCTTCATCCACATGCTGGCCGGGGCGTCCGAAACTTCCGCCCAGGTAGTAAGAATGGATGTCGATCTTTTCGATGGGCAGCCCCGTAATCATGACGGCCGCATCGCGCGCGGCGCTGGGGATCTGCGTTCCCACCCAGATCTCGCATTTATCGGGCTGCACCGAGACCACGCAGCTATGCGGCTCCATCGGGGCGTGCGAGAGATACGGGGCCTCATAGATGGCCTCGAACGACGCTGTCCGCATCGGCCCGGTCACCGGGTCGGTCTTGTTCAATGCCACCGCGCCCGGCTTTTCCAGAAGATCGGCGAACATTTTGCGGATAGTGGCGCTTGAAGCATTGGCCATGGCGCCTTCATCCCACTGGACCTTGAGCGCCTTGCGTCCCTGCATGGCGGACCAGGTGTTGTCGGCAATCACAGCCACGCCATTCGAAATCTGCACCACCTGCTTCACGCCCGGAACAGCCTTCGCCACCGTGGCATCGAAGCCGGCCACTTTACCGCCGAACACGGGGCAGCGCTCGAGCACCGCGAACTGCATTCCGGGCACCTTGATATCGATGCCGTACTGCGCTTTGCCAGTGACCTTGATCGGCGTATCGAGGCGCTTGGGCGAGGTCCCGATCAAACGGAACTTGGAGAAATCCTTCACCGCCGCGTTGCCCGGAGGCGGCGCCTTCGACGCGGCTTCGGCCAGGCTTCCGTAGCTCAGGCGCGCGTTGGTTGCGGTGTTGACGATGGTATTGTTCTCGGCCCGGCACTGGCTGCGATCGACACCCCACTTCTGCGCGGCGGCGGTGACCAGCATTTCGCGCGCGGTAGCGCCTGCCTTGCGCAGAGGATCATATGACGAGCGAATGCTCAGGCTTCCGAAAACGCCCTGTAGAACGGGCGAGCCGAAGACGCCGTAATTCTTCGGATCCACCGGCGCGAATTCCGTGCGGATCTTACTCCAGTCGCACTCGAGTTCTTCCGCCAGCAGCATGGAAAGCGACGTCACCGAGCCTTGTCCGAGCTCGGCGCGATGGATGGTGAGCGTCACGCTGTCGTCGGAGCCGATGCGCACGAAGGCGTTGAGCTTGCCGCCCGGGTTCGCCTGAGCCCGCAGCTTCGAGCTCTCCGGTAAATAGAAACCGACCAGCAATCCGCCGGCAGTGGCCGCGCTTGTTTTCAGAAATCCGCGCCGATTCATTTCGGACCTCCCTGCAGTTCGGCTGCGCGATGAATCGCATGACGAATATCCTGGTACGTGCCGCAGCGGCAGATGTTGCCGCGCATGACTTCATCGATATCGGTGTCGCTCGGCTGTTTGTTTTTTGCCAGCAGGGCCGCCGCGTTCATGATCTGGCCGGACTGGCAGTATCCGCACTGCGGAACGTCGATCTCAACCCAGGCGCGCTGCACCGGATGATCGCCGTTGAGGGAAAGGCCTTCGATGGTGGTGACGTTTTTGCCCGCCACGGTCGAGACCGGCGTGCTGCACGACCGGATCGCCTCGCCGTTCAAGTGGACCGTGCAGGCTCCGCAGAGCGCCATGCCGCATCCGAACTTGGTGCCCGTCATTCCGAGCGTGTCGCGCAGCACCCACAGCAGGGGCATCTGCGGAACGACGTCTACCGTTTGTTGCCTGCCGTTTAATCCAAACGTGATCGCTGCCATAGGTTTGAGTTCAGGATATAACCCGGGGTGGTCCGCTGCAAGCGTTGCCATTACACTGGGTAGTTCCGAAAAGATGAGTCTCTCGTTATTCCAAAGCGCGCGCCCCGTGAGCCGCGCTTCCGCGGTGCGCGACGCGACAGCGGGTGTCGAACTGGCAGCCATGAGCATCCCCCAATCCCTGGGCTACGCTGCCATCGCCGGCATGCCCGCGGTCACGGGGTTCTACACGCTGTTGCTGCCGGCCCTTGGTTTCTCGGCTTTCGGTTCCTCGCGCTACCTTGTGGTTGCGGCGGATTCCGCAACTGCCGCGATTCTTGCCGCGGGGATTTTCCAAACGGCGCAGCCGGGCACCGAAAGGTACATAGCGCTGGTGGGTTTGGTAGCTCTGCTGACCGCGGGGTTGCTCGGTATCGCGCGGGTGCTGAAACTGGGCTTCGTCGCCGACTTTCTTTCCCGGACCGTGCTTCTCGGCTTCCTCACCGGCGTGGGCTTCCAGGTCGGCATTGCCGTGTTGGGCCAGATGACGGGCATCAGCGTCCATTCGCACCGCACTCTCGTCCAGCTATACGAGGTGATGCGAGGTCTTCGCGGTCTGCACTGGCCCTCGCTCGGTTTATCCACCATTGTGGTGGCGGGCGTGTTTCTGCTCAGCCGTTTTGCCCCGCGCGTACCGGGCCCGTTGCTCGCCGTGGTCGGATCGGTGGCCGCCAGCGGTGTCTGGGGTTTCGCCGGGCACGGCATGGCGATGATCGGTCCCGTAGCCAGCGGACTGCCGCGCCTGACGGTTCCCGATCTCGCCTGGAGGGATATGGAGACCCTTGTCCCCGTGGCCTTTTCGTGCTTCGTCATGATCGTGACGCAGAGTGCGGCGACGGCGCGCATTTACGCCGGGCGGAACAACGAGCGTCTGGATGAAAACGCCGACCTGACCGGCCTCGCCGCCGCGAACGGTCTGGCCGCGATCACGGGGACTTTTGTCGTGAACGGAAGCCTTACCCAAACTTCCGCGGTCGAAAGCGCGGGTTCGAAAAGCCAGATTGCGCAGATCTCGGCGGCCGCCGTGGTGGCGCTGATCCTTCTTTTTGCAACCCGCCCGCTGCAGTATCTGCCGCGATGCGTGCTTGGTTCGATCGTGTTCATTGTCGCGATCCGGCTCATGAAGTTGAAGGAGCTGCGAGGCATTCGCCGCGAGAGCCCGGCCGAGTTCTGGCTGGCCGCCGTAACGGCGCTGGTGGTAGTGGGCGTGGGTGTGGAGCAGGGAATCGTGCTGGCGATGGTGATGTCGCTGCTGCGCATCGTGCAGCACACCTATCACCCGCACACCGCGGTGCTGGTGGAGGGAGAAAACGGTGTGTTCCGAACCGAGCCTCCGGTTCCTGGCGCGGTATCGGAGCCCGGGCTGGTGATTTACCGCTTCGGCGCACCGCTCTTCTACGCCAACGCCGGCCGGTTCGCGGACGAAATCCGCGGACTTGCGGCGCCCGGCGTGCGTTGGGTCCTGGTAGACGCCGGCCCGATCACGAAAATGGATTACAGCGCCGCGCGGGTCGTCTGCGAGTTGCACGCGGAACTGGCCGCACGCCATGTGGAACTGGCGGTGGCGCACGTTGAACCGGAATTGCAGGAAGATCTGGACCGCCACCACGTCACGGGGATGATTGGTCCCGCAATGATATTCGACCGGCTGCACGTGGCAATCGCTCATTATCACGAACTGGTGCGGCGCGCAGGCGCCGGCGAATTGCCGCGCGCCGATTAAAATGCCTTCAGCAAGTCGCGGCAACGGCAACTCGCCGTTGCCAGGTCGTGTTCCTGTACGGGGAGACTGTTAAATAAATGAAACTCACGAATGTTCGCACCGCAATTCTGACGCTGACTGTAATCCTTGCGCCGGCAATCGTATCCGCCGATACGCCGGGCCGTCATCCGGCCTACCTGCACGCCCGCACGGACCTGCGGACCGCTCAGATGCTCCTCAGAGTGCGCGAGGAACCCAACGTAGCACGGAAACTCGAAGCCGCCGACCGGGAAATCGAATCCGCAATCCGCGAACTCGACCGCGCGGCCGTCATCGACCGCAAGGATCTGGAAGATCATCCGCGAGCCGACGTCAATCTGGACCGCCCGGGGCGCCTGCGGAAAGTGGTGGAATTACTCAGAAGCTCCCGTCACGACCTCGGCCGCGAGGAAGATAACGGCGCCGCGCGGGGCTGGCGGGATGAGGCCTACCGGCACATCGACGAGGCGCTGGAACATATGCATCGCGCGGCCGTTGATCTCAAGTTGGACCGCGACCTCGGGTTTTGACCTGCGCAACGGCATTCTACGTGCATAACACAATCAGGTAGGGGGATTTTGACGTGATTACTGCCGGTAAGTTCGCGGGTTTGTCGTTTCTGGCCGTCCCGATCCTGTTAATGGGTCTGAGCGGATGCAACAAGAGTCAGGACGCCTCCAGCGTGCAGGCGCAGACCGGAGATCCCGCGAATGGGAACCTTGCACCTGGCGGCCAGACTGCCGCGCCTCCTCCGGCTAGTTCGCAGACAGCTGATTCGCAGACGGCTTATCCGCAGACGGCTTATCCACAGGGCCCCGCGCCGGCTCCCGCGCAGGTGGACAGTTCCTATGCGGACACCACTTACGATACGTCGTCCGACCAGACGGTCTATGCGCAGCAGCCACCGCCACCGCTGCCGGAATACGATCAGCCGCCATGCCCGGGCGACGATTACATCTGGACACCGGGCAATTGGGCCTGGGCCGAGTCCGGGTATTACTGGGTGCCGGGAGTGTGGGTGATCGCCCCTTATGTCGACGCGCTTTGGACGCCTCCCTATTGGGGGTACGCGGACGACCGTTACCTGTGGCATGCGGGTTATTGGGGGCCGCATATCGGGTTCTATGGCGGTATTAATTACGGCTTCGGATACACGGGACACGGCTACTACGGGGCGTACTGGAACAACGGCGCCGTCTTTTACAATCGATCCGTGACCAACGTCAATGTGACCAATGTGCGCAACGTCTACAACTACTCCGTACCGGCGGCCGGCAACTCGCGCATCAGCTACAACGGCGGCCGGGGCGGCATTAACGCACGGCCGCTGCCGGCGGAACAGACCGCCATGCGCGAGCCACACACAGCTCCGGTGGCGGCGCAGGTTCAGCATATCCGGCAGGCGGCCGGGAATCGGGCGCAGTTCGCGGCGGCAAATGGGGGGCGGCCTCAGACGCTTGCTGCCCCGGCTCCACTGGCGACATCGTACAAGGCGCCCGCTCCCCGGCCTGCCGCCGTTGCGGCAGTGACCGCGCGAGAGACTGCGCCGGCCCGGATTACGCCTGAGGCTCGCCAGACTCCCGCGCATTCGCAGCCCTTCCAGCCCGCGGCGCCGGCTCAGCCGCGGCCTGCCGCGCCGGAAAACAAGATGGTGGGGCGGCCTGCCGCGCCGGAAAACAAGATGGTGGCACAGCAACCTCAGCGGCCCGCGCCTCAGCAAACCGCGGCGGCGCGACAGCCGATCCCGGAGAACAGACCCGCGGCGCCCCAACCGGCTGCGAGACCGGCGCCAACTCCGCAGCCGCGTGTCGAAGAGCGCCCGGCGCCGCAACCGGCTGCGAGACCGGCGCCAGCGCCACAGCCGCGTGTCGAACAGCGCCCGGCGCCGCAACCAGCCGCGCGACCGGCGCCAGCGCCGCAGCCGCGTGTTGAACAACGCCCGGCCGCACAGCCAGCCGCGCGACCGGCGCCGGCGCCGGCGCCGCAGCCGCATGTTGAACAGCGCCCGGCCCCACAGCCGGCTGCGAGACCGGCACCCGCGCCTGCGCCACGCCCGGCAGCGCCCCCGGCCAAACCGGCCCCGGCCGCGCACCCCGAAGAACGCAAAGAACATTAACAGACTCGCAGGACACCGGGCCTCATTCCGCCATTCCTCGCGGTGAGGCTCGGCCTCGCCCCCGCGTCAGCGGTTCGCCCCCAAACGAAGTGCCAGCCATTCGGTCCATACCTGTACTAGACCCTGTCCTGGTAATTTTAGTTAACAATCCGGGGAGGATTAGGGTTATGATTGAACCCAGCGGAGCGAATTGATGGTCCGCATCTGTAGTCCAGGAGGAAGATTTTGATGAAGCGAAGAGTCCTGGTTACCCGTTCTGGTTTGGTCTGTTTTAACCTGGCGGTAATTGCGGCGGTGGGGCTGTCGCAGGCGCATGCGGCTACCGTATTGTTTTACGCTACAACTACTACAAGCGTAATTGCATATAACTCGGACGGCTCCAAGACAACCTTGCCTGCCCCGTCTGGCGGCTGGGCAGATGCGTACGCCTTGGCGGTGGACAGCACCGGGAATAACCTCTACGTTGCGGATGCGGGAGCCAGTAAGGTTTATCAGATTGAAAACCTGACAACCACCCCGACGCTCAACCCGACATCCTTGACGACCCTCAGCGGATTTGAGGGGATAAGCCCTCAGGAGATTGCCCTCGATAGCAACGGGAATCTATGGACACTTGCGTTCGGCGGCAACGGGAACATACAAATGTACGCCAGCGCGACCGGGACGGGAACCTCCGAGACGAAGGTACCGAGCTCCCGCGGGATTCTGATCGTTGGCAGCACGGTTTACGTGTCGTCATCGTCGGGCGCCGGCGGACTGGTGGCTCACTTCAGTATCAGTAGTCCAGGTACCATCAGCTACGACTATCAAACGGGCGCCTATCCTGCTGGACAGCTTCGGGGAATGGCGGCCGGCGGCACTACTTTGTACGTCGCGGATTCCGGCTGGAACACCGACGGAAGCGCCAGCTATATCGAGGCATTAGGGAGCGGCGGAAGCAGCGTGTTTATCGCTTCCGGGACGAAGGGTCTCGACAACCCGAATTCGCTGGCCGTGTCCGGCGGCAGTTTATACGTAGCGAATTATGGCAGTGGAAACGTGACGCAATACAGCCTGACCAACGGGAGCCTGCTGAATACCTATGTCATCACCGGCACGGCCAACACGCTCCAAGGCCTTGTTTTCCCCGGCAGCGCGGCCGACGGTGGAGCAGCGGAGCCGGAATTTTTCGGCCATTTTCGATCGCATCCGCGGCGGTGAAAATTCTTCCGCCGGCCCTGAGCCGCATACCGGAAGAAACCGACATTATTGCCGGTAGAATAGGCTATTTGCCGTCGAGCCAGACCTTCGGGTCCACGCTCATTCCCGGCCGGAGCAGGTGGTTCGTATTTTCTCCCGCCTTGAATCGAATCCGCACAGGCAGTCGCTGCACCACTTTCACGTAGTTCCCCGTGGCATTTTCCGGCGGCAGCAGGCTGAAGCGCGCCCCGCTGGCGCCGGCCAGGCTTTCCACGTAGCCTTCATAATCCCGGTCGTAGGCGTCGACGTGAATGGTCGCGCGCTGGCCCGGGTGCATTTTCCGGAGTTGCGTCTCCTTGAAGTTCGCGGTGACCCAGAGATCACTGAGCGGCACGTCCGCCATCAATTGCTGTCCTGGTGAAACCTGCTGACCGGCTTCGGCATTCTTCTTGCCGATCACGCCATCGATCGGCGCCACAATCTTCGTGTACGACAGGTTGAGCAGCGCCTGATCCACCACCGTTTTCTGGCGTTCCGCGGTCGCCTGGCGGCTCTCGACCGTCGCGTTTGAATGGCGATCTGCTGCGGCCGGTTGCGCTGCGCTTCGATCTGCCTCGTCTGCGCCTCCTCGAGGCGAGCCTGCGCCTGCTCGATATTGCGCGCGGTGGCTTCCGCGGTGGCGCGCTTCGCATCCACGTTCGCTGCCGCCGATTTCGCCGTGGCCTCGGCCTGATCGAACTGCTGGCGGCTGATTTCGTCCTTGGCGACCAGTTGCGGTAACGCACCAGATCCGCCTGCGCTTTCACGTTATCCGCCTCCGCGTTTCTTACGTTGGCGACGGCGGATTCGTAATCGCGCTGCGCCCCGGCGACAGCAGCCCGTGCCCCGGCGATTTCCGTCGCGGAGGTGGAAAGGGTGGTTTCCGTGCTGACGCTGGTGATGGGCACATTCGGCTGCGCCACCGCGACCTGCGTGCGCGACTCGTTCAGCGCCGCCTTCGCCTGTTCGACGGACACCGCGTAATCGGCCGGATCGAGCTCGACGAGCAGCTGGCCTGCCTTCACGATCTGGTTGTCCTCGACATAAACGGCTTTCACGGTGCCGGTGATCCGGCTCGTGATGGCGTAGATGTCGCCATCGATCTCGGCGTCGTCCGTCGATTCGTAGGATTCCAGATACGCAAGGAGCCGGTAACCGCCGATTGCGATCGCAGCAAGCGAGCCAGAAACAAAACGAGTTTGATCGGATGCGCACCAATACGCCGCCCAAGCGACTTCCGCGGCCGCAACTCCGGCTTTTTCTCCGGCCGCGCCGTTGGCGCCGCTGGCGCCTGGTCCGTTTGAGGGGATTGCGCTTCCTGTGGTTGAGCTTCCACCGTGTCCGCCATTTTTGTGATATCGCTCTTTTCCGTTTGATGCCGCAGCGGGGACCTGGGCTGCTAAGAAATGCTGCTACGAAATGCTGTCTCCAGAGTACACGCCACGCGGCGTTGCGTCGTCAAACGTTTGTGACCCGATTTGTGGTGAGCGCGACGGCGTTGTGTCTCTTGTTGGGCGCGCCCCTCGCCGCCGCGCCGCGGAATCTCGAAAACCTGTTGAAGACGATCGAAGAACGCTACAACCGAACACAGTCTCTTAAGCTCGATTTTTCAGAGACTTACGCCGGGTCTGGCAGGCCGGTTCAGACCGAGTCGGGAGTGCTCTACCTGCGCAAGCCGGGGCGCATGCGCTGGGAATATACGTCTCCCGCCGGGAAGCTTTTTCTGTCGGATGGCAAGGAAGTGTTCCAGTATCTCCCCGACGACCATCAGGCCACGAGGAGCAGGCTGAAACAATCGGAAGATATGCGCGCGCCGCTGGCATTCCTGCTCGGGAAGCTGGATTTCGCGAAGGAGTTCAAGTCGTTCGAGACGAGTGGGGATCCCGTCGGTACGTGGATCGTCGCGGCGCCCAAGTCCGACAACCTGATCTATAACAAAGTGGAATTTCTGGCGAGCGCCGACGGGGAAATCCACCGCCTTCGCGTCACCGGGCAGGAGGGTTCGAAGCTCGCGTTCGAATTTTCCAATGAGCGGATCAACGCGCCGGTTTCCGATGCCATGTTCACTTTTCATGCGCCGCCCGGCGTACCGGTTGTCGAGGAAGAGCAATAGGTGTCGGATTTCGTCCTGAAATACGCCGACGCATCGCGGCGCGGTGCACAGCCTGACCGAAAAGGGCGGCTCGGCGCAGGAGATCCGCGAGCGTTACACGCAGCAGGGTTTTCTGGTTTATTCGGTCAAGCCCAAAGGAGCGGTGCTCAGTCTCTCGGGCGAGATCGCGATTCCGGGCCGGCGCAAGCGGCTGAATCTCGAGAAATTTCTCATCTTCAATCAGCAGTTCGTGACGCTGATCCGCGCCGGTTTGCCGATCCTGAAGGCGCTCGATCTGCTCGCCGAACGCCTGACCGATCCGAAGCTCACGCCTTACATCAATTCCGTTCGCGAAGACGTGCGCCAGGGCATCCTGCTGTCCGAAGCTTTCCGGCTGCAGGGCATATTCCCCAAAATCTATGTGACTTCGGTCATGGCGGGTGAAAAATCGGGCAGTCTGGTCGATGTTCTGGAACGATTCATCATCTATCAGAAGCTGGCGCTCGCAGTGCGCAAGAAGATCCTGGTGTCGTTGATGTACCCCTGCGTGCTGATCGTTCTCGTGATTCTGGTGATGGTGTTCCTGGTCACTTATGTGGTGCCCAGTTTTGCCGTGCTCTATTCCAGCATGTCGGCGCAATTGCCGACGATCACCCTCTACCTGATCGCGATCGGCAGCAGCGCGCGGAAATATGTGCTGATCTATGCCGGGGTAGTGGCTGGTCTCGCTGCGCTGTTCCTGTGGTGGCGGCGCAAGGAATCGGCGCAGGAGACAATCGACCGCGATCAAGACCAAAGTCCCCCTGCTGGGCAGCATCTGGATCAAGTATCAGGTCGCCCAGTTCGCGCGCGTGCTCAGCACGCTGCTCACCGGTGGCATCCCGCTCATGCAGGGGCTCGATACGGCGGCCGACTCTCTCGGCACACCGCTGCTGCGGAAGACGCTTGAAAAGGCCGGCAGGATGGTGAGAGAAGGGCAGACGCTTGCCTCATCCCTCTCGGCGACAAAAGTTTTCCCCGAACTCGCGGTCGATATGGTGGAAGTCGGCGAATCGACCGGCGCGCTGCCTGCCATGCTGACCAGCGTCGCGGAGTTTTACGAAGACGACGTTAATACCAAAATGACGGCGATCCTCTCGCTCATCGAGCCCGCCATTATGATCTTCATGGGCGGCTTTGTGGCTTTCGTCCTGATCGCCCTTTACCTGCCGATTTTTTCTCTCGCCGATACGATCCGCTGAAATCGACCTCAGCCCTCCGATGTAGGCGGCGCATATCCGTTCGCCGCCGAACGCTTCCCGCCCTGGCGATGCGCCTCATCCGACAGCACGTGTACCCCGCTCGCATCGATCCAGCGATTATAGAAATTGAACAGCGCGCAAACGGTGATGGCGAAGTAGATCGCCTCGTCGTCCCAACCCGCGGCATAGAGCGGATTCATGTCTTCGGCCGTGATCCGGAGTGAGTCGTGATTCACCTTATCGACAAAGCGGAACAGCGCCCTGTGCTTCTCGTCGAGCGCGGACGTTGCAAGATCGCGGAGTACACCCCGGACCAGTTCCTCGCTTCCCAGCAGTTCCGCCGCAACTGCGGCGTGGGACTCGATTCAAAACGGGCAATCGTTCCGGTATGAGGTATACGCCGCGATGAGTTCGCGAATACCGGGGCTGAGCGGCGCCGGCCCGCGCAGAATCTCCTGGGTGAATCGCGCCAGATGCTCGGTCGCCTTCGGGTGGAACGCGAACAGGTGCCAGATCTGCGGATACTCGGACTTGCTGTCCCGCATCGCCCGAATCATGTCGGCGTATCGCGACGGTTTGGGATTCTCCTCTACGTCCGGAAGAAACATCGGCTGCATCTTACTCTTGCACCTCGAAGCGCATTGCGTCGAAGTCCAGCACAAAGCCGTTCCACAAGGCATCCATGCCGACGACTCCGTCGCGGTCACGTCCGCTGCCCGCCGGCTGCTCCGGGAGCAGGCTCACTCTCTTCAGGTTGACGGCAGTGCCTGAAAACTCAATCCGAAGTCTTGGAACCAAATCGATCGTGCGCTCAATCAGCCCGCCCACGCCCGCGGTCTTGTCGTGTTTCTTTCGTAACCGTTCTTGCTCCTCCCGGCTGAGAGCGCTCCGGAAGGACGGGTAAAGTAAGCTTTCGTTTGCTCCTGTGTCCAGAAACATCTGCACCCGATGGCCGTCGTGACCGATTTCCACGATTGGCGATTCATCCTGAAAAAACAGGTTCGGCGTTCCTGCATCCGACTGGTGTCTGCGGATTCGAACCAGACCGGCTTTCGAGATTTCCAAACGGCCCAGCGCGCGCAGAACGGGCAATCCTAAAATGCCCGTGATCCGGACCTCATGATGCGGCGGGCCGATTGTCAGCGCCTGATCGGCAAGCACCAGAAAAACCACATTGTGGATGTGCGCGGCGCCGAATTGCAAATCGGCCGCGACCGCCAGCTGAAGAGCGTTTCTCTTCCCGGTCGACCCGCCAACCCAGGCGCTCGCCTGGCGAATGGGCAGCCGCATCCGATTCGCCTCCGATTCCATCAACGTCGAAACGTTGGCGCCGGTGTCGAAAATCCACTGGCCGCTTACGCCATTCGCCTGGACCGGAACATTCCAGGAACCCAGCTTGTTACGGACCGCCCTGACCGGGACATCGTCGCCGAGCTCCAGGGATTGCGGAGCGACATCGCTCAGCGAATCCATCAGCGCTCGCGTGTTCTCGTTTCCCTCCCGCTCGGGGTCGCTTGCGGGCGTCAGAGCAAGTTCTTCGGCCAACGCCTCGGCCGCACTGCGATAGCGGGCGAGCCGGCCGAATGCCGACGCCATTTCGTCGTAAGCCTTTCGGGCCATCTCCGGGCCTGGGTCGGTCGACAGAAACTTCTGGAACAGTTCGATGCCTTCTGTTTCATGCCCGAACAGAGACGTTGTTAAAGCCCGGTAGAAAAGTGTTTCCCCGCCGCTCCCGCCCGGCTGCTCCAGAGACCGCCGCAGTTCGAACATCCGGTTCGTGTCGGCCAGTTGCTTCAGTTGCGTCAGATCCCCCGCCGCCAGACTCGAGTACCACAGCAGTAACCACGCCTTCCGCATTGTTCTCGATTATTCCATGAATTCCCCGGGGAATTTGATACGCTACCTGACAAGTGAGCTCACGTATCAGTATTCCCCTCGTGCTTGCCGCGGCGTCCCTGCTGTGCGCCCAGAACAAAGACAATCCGAACGATTGGCCGATGTACACGCGCGACCTCGCGGGCACGCGCTACTCGCCGCTCAAGCAGATCAATACTTCCAACGTCTCGAAACTGAATCAGGCGTGGACCTACAAACTGGTCGGCGCCGCCGCTGTTCCCGCGCCCGGGCGTGAAAACGAAGCTGCGGCTTTTCCAGCCGCCGCGGCCGGCGATGCTCCCGCTCCTGCCGCGGGGCGAGGCGCAGCGGGCGGACGGGGCGGCGGTGGCAATCCTGAAGCCACGCCCATCGTCGTCAACGGCTTGATGTATCTCCCTGCGGGCAGGCGCGTTCTCGCGCTCGATCCGGAAACCGGAAAGGAAGTCTGGAGCGCGCCGCTGCCGGTCAGCACCGGGACGCGCGGCGTGGCCTTCTGGCCGGGCGATAAAGACAATCCGCCGCGCATCATTCTCACCGCCGGCCCGACCTGATGGCTCTGAACGCCAACACCGGAAAGATCGATCCCGGCTTCGGCAAAGAGGGAATCGTGGATATCGCGGTGCCCTGGAACGGCGTGCCGGCGATTTACAAAAACGTCGTGATGCTGGGCGCAACGGTCGGCGAAATTCCCATCGGCCCGCCTGGCGATTCGCGCGCCTACGATGCCCGCACGGGCAAACAGCTCTGGGACTTTCATTCCATTCCGCAGCCCGGCGAACCCGGTTTCGGCACTTGGGAGAAAGACAGCTGGAAAGGTTTCTCCGGCGTGAATGTCTGGGGATGGTATCTCACGGTCGATGAGGAGCGCGGCATTCTCTACATGCCGCTCGGCAGTCCCGCGGGAAACTACTATGGCGGTGATCGTCCGGGCAACAATCTGTTCGGCAATTCAGTCGTTGCGGTCGACGCCAACACCGGCAAATATCTCTGGCATTTCCAGACCGTTCATCACGACCTCTGGGATTCCGATCTGCCTCCATCGCCCGGCCTCGTCGACATCGTGAAGGATGGCAAGAAGATTCCGGCGCTCGCGGCCATCGGCAAGACGGGCTGGATGTTCATCCTCGACCGCGTCACCGGCAAGCCGGTATTCGGCGTCGAAGAGCGTCCCGTTCCCAAGGGCGATGTGCCCGGCGAATGGTATTCGCCCACGCAGCCGTTCCCGATGAAACCGCCCGCGCTCGGCGCGTACCGAGTTTCAAGCCGGAAGACATCGTGACCGCGGAGGATACCACGCCCGAACACGTGAAGGCCTGCAAAGAGTTCATCGCGAAGAGCGGCGGTTTTTACAACGAGGGCCCGTTCACGCCCTTCCTTTATCACGAAACCGGCGCGCCGCCGAAGAGCAGCATGATCTTCCCCGGCAACGGCGGCGCGAACTGGGGTGGCACCGCGACCGATCCGAAGACCGGCTACGTCTATGTGCAGACGCACGATCAGGCGCTGGTCGGCTGGGTCGAAAAAAAGGATCCCAAAGGGAATTACGGCAGTGGCAATGGCTCGCCGCAGCTCTACGACCGCGGCAGCGTGGATGGCCCCGGTCCTTATCACGGCTTCACCGCGCAGGTGAAAGACGCAAACGGCAAAGTGATCGGCAACTGGCCTTGCCAGAAACCACCATGGGGCCGCCTGTTCGCGGTGAACGCGAACACCGGCGATATCGCCTGGCAGGTTCCGCTGGGCCTGACGGAATCGCTGCCCGAAGGCAAACAGAAGACCGGCGGCAGCGGCAGCGCGGGCCCCATCGTTACGGCTGGTGGACTGGTATTTATCGGTGCAACCATCGACAGCCGCTTCCGCGCTTTCGATTCGAAGACCGGCAAGGAACTGTGGGCGATGAAACTGCCGCGCAACGTGAACGCGAATCCGATCACTTATCAGGGTAAGAACGGCAAGCAGTATGTCGCGGTGATCGCTACCGATGCGGTAACGGTGTTTTCGCTGCCATAATAGGCGCATATGGCGGATCTAAACGGTCACGTGGTGGCATGACAGGGGTTTCAGGTGACCTGGGCGGCATGTAAGGCAAGCGTTCCTAGCCGCAGTGCGGTTGGATTGGTATCGCGGAGGGCCAACGAAATCAAAGCGGACCTGAGTTCCGGGATTCGCGATTGCCGCCATGGCGGCGCTCGCGGTCCATGGCCGCCTGGATGTAGACATGGTTTAGTTTGCGAATGGAGTCGAATTGGCCGACGAAGTCCTGCCACATTCGACGCGATGTTCAACGTCAATGTTCGTCGGCGTTTTAGCATTCGTGCAGTGACGCCCTTGATGTGTGTGCGGGTCAGGGGCGAATGGTGCTGGTTGCGAGTAGAGCGGTGGTCGAACCGTTACTTGCAGCTATGGAGCGTAAGGCGGCGCTGTTGCTTTGACCTGCTGCGTTGCGGCGGAAAACCGTCGGCATCGGATCACCGCCAACGTCGTGATGCCCGCAACCATGGATATGCCAAAGAATCGCGGCGATGCCGAGCGGATTACTCGAAGTGGTCAAGCGTCCAGTACCAGGTGATCGTCTTCCTGGCTTGAACAGCCAATCGATAAGCGGCGCCGCGATTCCAATTTTTGGCAGCGACGTTCAACCCTGTTTGAAGTGTTTGCTCAGCTTCAAGCCCTGGCGTTGATAAGACGACCCGATGCCTTCCCCATAAAGCAGCCGGGGCTTTTCCAGCAGCTTCTCGAAAACCAGGCTGGCCACAATCTGGCCATGCTCCATGATGAACGGCACCTCATGCGACCGCACTTCGAGCACCGCGCGCGTGCCATTGATATCGCCCGACTCCGTACCCGAAGCCCGGATCGAAAAAGCCCGCATAGTGAATCCGGAACTCGCCGATCGTGGCGTCGAACGGCACCATCTCCGCCGCATACATGCGCCGGAATCCGCACCCGCTCGCGCGAAGCCAGAATATAAAAATCCTCCGGATCGAGAATCAGCGAACGGCTCGGATTGCGCCGGATCGGATCCCAGAAATCTTCCGGATCGTAATACTGAATCCGCGCCAGATCGATGAGCGGCGCATGCTTCTTCGCGCGATAACCGATGATCTCCGATTCGCCCTCCAGATCGATCGAAAGCCGCAGCCCGTTCTGGATAGTTGCTTCCCCGCGCGTGTCGTCGGGAAGAAACACGAGGCTCTCTTCCGCCTCGAGTTGCCGCAGCAGCGCGTCGGATGGCGCATAATCGCCCTGGAACAGCCGCAATTGCGAAAGCCGTTCGCCCTGCCGCACCACCACGCTGAATGTGCGCGGCACCACTTCCGCATACAACCTGCCACGATAACCCGCCGGGACGATCTCGAACTGGCGGCCTTCATCCGTGATCAGCCGCGTGAAAATATCCAGGCGCCCGGTGGAACTCTTCGGGTTCGCCTTACCCGAAATATGCGCGGGCAGGGCCAGCTCTTCCTGCAGGGAACAATATAAACGCAGCCCTTCTCGAGCACCGCCGGACGCGTCAGATCGATCGTGTGCAGCCGGTATTGCTCCAGCTTGCTCGTGATCGTGGCGTCGCCGTTGGCGAGAAAACTCGCGCGTACGCGATACGCTTCGTGACCCAGCCGCAGATCGATCGAAGAAGGCTGGATCTGTTCCGGGGTAATCGGCGCGCGCGCCCGGATCGTGGCCCTCCGCGACCATCTTCTCGAGAGCCTGCAAAGGCAGCACGCCTTTGGCGATGTAAGGGTCTTCGGGCAATTTTCAATCATGCCACGCTCCAAGCCGTGGGTGCGCGACCCGGGCCGCCCGAGCGTATCAGTACGCAAGGCTGGTGGAGATGCGGCTACCAGCCGCGTTCCTCGATTTTCCTGAGAATTCCACGAACCCGCTGCCACTCTCAGTTCGTGGTGTCCCCACATTCCCATCTCCGGCACTGGAACCAACCAGGATCACCCTGCTTCCTCACCTGGCGTCCCGCCGGCTCACTTCCCGTGCAACGGATAGCGGAGTCGTGGACTACAGAAGGGGCCGGATTCTTCGCCTTCGACAAAGTTCTTGATGCCCGCGCTACCGGTCCTCAGTGGCTGACCCGCCCCGGAATCGCCCGTGTCGTGATCGGCGCCTATACACAGGGCAACAGAAAGGCTTTTACGAACTCGGAAGTTGGGTAGTGATGCCCAATCACGTTCATGCACTGATCTGCCCCTTGGTTGATCTTTCCAGAATTGTCTCGGGTATCGAAGTAACCAGCGCTAAGGAGGCGAATCGTTTATTGAACAGAACCGGCGCATTCCGGAGCCGGGACTATTTCGACCGTTGCGCACGAAATTCGGCCGAAGAGCGGCGCCATTATGAGTTACATCGAGAACAATCCAGTCAAAGCGGGACTGTGCCGCGATGCGAGCGCGTCGGGAGCTACAGCACGCGGCTGGTAGCCGCATTTCCATGCGGAAAATCCCCGGTACCGATCAATTTGGAATTGCGCAGCGCGCGCGATTCCCGGCTCAGCACGCGGTTCCACCACATCAGCGCTCCGGTGGCGAAAAGGAACGGCGGCGCCAGACCCAGCACCACCCACAACGCCTTCACCGGCCAGTCGCCGAAATTGCCGAAATGCAGATAGTAGAACCAGCGCAGAAAAATATCGCCCGGACTTCGTTTGGGCGGCGCGCGCCTCCTCCGCGGCCGCGGCGCCGGTGTCTCATCCGCGACGCGAACCACCGGCGCGCTGACCGTCGGCGCATCCGCCTGCGATTGCAGCTTGTAAAGCTCAAGCGGAGAAAAGCGATTCACCACCCGCTGAAACGGCGTCGGGAACACCACATAAACTCCCGTAACGCCCCAGATGAAAACGAACGCGAACATCCACAGGCCCACTACGCTGTGCAGATCCCAGTTGAGCCGCTTCCAGTTCGCCTTGAAATCGATTCTCAGGCTGCGCCCGACCCTGCCCGTTCCCGGCCACCAGATCACCAGTCCGGTGACGCTCATGATCACCACGAAGATCGCGAGGAGCCCGTTCACTTTCCGGCCCTTTTCTCCCGCGAGCAGATTCGTATGAAGGTCCATGAACCACGCGACCACGCCGATCAGGACCGGCCGCGACGGCCCCAGGTCCTTCCCCGTGAACGGATCGAACAGCCGGCCTTTCGTTTTCGCTTTCGTTACGCCGTCCTTCTCGATCCAGACCTCGGTGGCTTCGTCCGGGCGTTTTGCCTCCCAGATGTAACTGACGGAATATTTCGGCCAGGCCTGTTTGACTGCCTTCTTCAGCGCATCTTTTGACAAACGCGGCCCGGACATCGCGACGATCTTCGGCGGCGGCCACAGCGATTTGTAAAGTTCGTTGCGGAACACGATCGCGCTGCCGCTGACGCTGATGAGCACAACATACATGCCGAGAGCGATGCCGGTCCACAGATGGATCTGGAAAATTGCCTTGCGGAGCCGGAGGCTCTGCGGCCGCCGCCGCCATCGTTCTCCGAACGTCATGTGCCTTAGATAATATCGCGAGCCTGCGCCCGCGAACGTGCCAAACTGAATCAGTGAAGACGCCAGTCGCCGCTCCGGACGAGTTGAAATCGGTCGCCAAAACGCCCTTCCCTCTCAGGCCTTTCGGGTTCTCGGGCGACGGGCAACAGATCCGCGAGTGGCCAGCTGTTCGGGAAGCCGCCTACGAAGGCCGGGGCAGTCGACCGATCGTCAGGGCTCCTTACAGAGCTCGATGACGTTGCCCTCGGGATCGTGGATCTCGAAGGGCTCCGTCCCGCCCGACTCCTGAATCGTTCCCGACGCGACACCGTGCGCGGCCAGGGCCGCCGGTGTTCCTTACAGGAAAGGAGATCGAACGAACCAGACAAAGCTCTTGTGCACAATAGAGGTTTCCCCATGACCGCCGACACGGCAACTACGCCCCTGATGCGGCAGTACCACGCCATCAAGCAACAGGTGCCGGGCGCGCTGCTCATGTTCCGGCTCGGCGACTTCTACGAGCTCTTTTTCGACGACGCCATCCTTGCCGCCGCGCGAACTCGAAATCACCCTCACCGCCCGCAACAAGGAAAAAGGCGACCGCCATCCCGATGTGCGGCGTGCCTTATCATCGCGCCGAAGGCTACATCGCGCGCCTCATCGGCCGCGGCTATCGCGTGGCGATCTGCGAGCAGATGGAGGAGGCCGGCCCCGGCAAGAAACTCGTCCGCCGCGAAGTCACCCGCATCGTCACCCCCGGCACCGCGACCGACGCCCATCTCCTCCGCTCCCACGAAAACAACTATCTCGCCGCTGTCTCCCGTGACGGCGCCCGCGCCGGCGTGGCTTATGTTGACGTCTCCAC
The DNA here is from genome assembly GCA_963764845.1 of Terriglobia bacterium. Taxonomy (GTDB): domain Bacteria; phylum Acidobacteriota; class Terriglobia; order Bryobacterales; family Bryobacteraceae; genus BOG-234. The sequence continues at coordinate 2,425,401 of CAVXUE010000006.1, forward strand.
CGGCGAATTCCGCGCCACCGAACTCGACCTCGCTCGAACTCCCCGGCCTTCTCGAAAGCATCGGCGCCCGCGAACTGCTGGTGGCCGCCGAAGCCCCGCTATTTCCCACAGCACGAACCCAAACGCTGGATCGTCACCGAACTCGACGCCTGGGTCTTCAGCGTCGATTATTCCGACCGCATCCTGCGCGAACACTTCCATCTGCTCACCCTCGATGGCTGCGGTCTCGCCGGCAAAGAACCCTGCCATCGCGGCCGCCGGCGCCGTTCTCCACTACCTTCGCGACACCCAGCGCGCCGCGCTCGACCATCTCGATCCGCCGAAGTACTTCGACCGCGCCGACACCATGGTTCTCGATGCCGTCACCGTCCGCAATCTCGAACTGATCGAGCCCATCTTTTCGAATGATGGCGCGACTCTGATCGGCGTTCTCGACCAGACCGCCACCGGCATGGGCGGACGACTCCTGCGCCAGCGCCTGCTGCGGCCCGTCACTCGATTGCGCCGAAATCGAATCCCGCCTCGACATGCTGAGCGACCTCGTGCGCGAAACCATCCTCCGCGCCGAGCTCCGCAAACAACTGGCCCCGGTGCTCGACGTCGAGCGCCTGCTCGCCAAAGTAATGATCGGCAGCGCCGGCCCGCGCGATCTTCTCGCCCTCGGCAAATCGCTCGACCAGATGCCAAAACTCGCCGAATCGGCGCGGCTTGCGTCGAAGCCGCTGTCGGCGCGCCTCAGCGGAAACGTTCGCAAAACTCGATCCCGTACCCGAAGCCTCCGGGCCCATCATCGCCGCGCTTTCCGATACCCCGCCCTTCGCCATCGGCGACGGCCCCACCATCCGCCCGGCCTACGACGCCGAGCTCGACGAACTCCGCGACCTCAGCCAGAACAGCCGCCAGATCATCGCCCAGATCGAAATCCGCGAGCGCCAGCGCACCGGCATAGCTTCCCTCAAGGTCCGCTTCAACAACGTCTTCGGCTACTACATCGAGATCTCGAAGGCGAACCTGCACAACGCCCCGCCGATTACGAGCGCAAACAAACCCTCGTCAACGCCGAACGCTTCACCACACCGGAGCTCAAGGATTACGAGCGCAAAGGTCCTCGCCGCCGAGGAAAAGATTCTCGAAATCGAGAAGCGCATCTTCGCCGAAATCCGCCAGAAGACCGCCGACCATGCCCAGCGAATTCGCGCCACGGCCAGCGCCATCGCCGAACTCGACGTATCGGCCGCGCTCGCCCAGGTCGCGGCCGAAAACCGATACGCCCGCCCGCAGATTCTCCACCACCGGAGAGATGCGGATCGACGCCGGCCGTCACCCGGTCATCGAAAAACTCGCTAACGAAGAAGCCGGCCGCTTCATCCCCAACGACCTCTATTTAAACGACGAAGCCGACCAGATCGCCATCATCACCGGCCCCAACATGGGCGGCAAAAGCACCTACCTGCGCCAGGCCGCGCTCATCGCCATCCTCGCCCAAATGGGTTCGTTTGTTCCGGCCGATGCCGCGCTCCTGCCCATCATCGACCGCATCTTCACCCGCATCGGCGCCTCCGACAATCTCGCGCGCGGCCGCTCCACCTTCATGGTCGAGATGACCGAAACCGCCGTGATCCTCAACACCGCCACTCCGCGAAGCTTCGTGATCCTCGATGAAATCGGACGCGGCACCGCGACCTATGACGGCCTCTCGCTCGCCTGGGCAGTCGTCGAGCACGTCTCTGACCACCACGCGCGCCAAGACCCTCTTCGCCACCCATTATCACGAATTGACCGAACTCGCCGAACAGCTCGAAGGCGTGCGCAATCTCCGCGTCGCCGTCAAGGAGGCGGCCGACAAAATCATCTTCCTGCGCAAAGTCGAACCGGGCAAAGCCGACCGCAGCTACGGCATCGAAGTCGCGCGCCTCGCCGGCCTGCCGATGAGCGTGATCGAACGCGCCCGCGAAGTGCTGCCGCCTCCACGAAAAAACGGAGCACAGCGCGGTCGAACAACTCTCGCCGCGCACAGAGCACGCGGCCGTCCAGATTCGCCTCTTCGAACCCGGCGCCGACGAAATCAAACAGAAAATCCGCGCGCTGAAAATCGACGAAATGCGGCCGGTCGAAGCCCTGCGCTTCCTCGAAGATCTGCAAAGGGAAATCGAATGAGAGTCGCCGGCATCATGAGCGGCACTTCGCTCGATGGCATCGACGTAGCGATCGTCGATATCGCAGGCAAGCGGATCGACACAGTCGCCCATTCGACCACGCCTTACTCTGAGCGCGCGTTCGTCAGCGCATTCTCAAAGCCCAGACGCCCCGCCGATATCTCGCGCCTGAATTTCGAACTCGGCGAACTCTACGCCAAGGCCGTAATCAAAGCCTGCAAACGAGCAAAGATTCCCGTCGAATCCCTCGAACTCATCGGCTCTCACGGCCAGACCATCTATCACGAAGGGTCGCATAACACTCTCCAGATCGGCGAAGCCGCGGTCATAGCCGAACGCCTTGGCATTCCGGTGGTCTCGGACTTCCGCACCCGCGACATCGCCGCCGGAGGACAAGGCGCGCCCCTCGTACCCTTCGTCGACCTGCTCCTCTTCTCCACGCCGAAGACAAAGCGCGTCGCGCTCAACATCGGAGGCATCGCCAACATCACGATCCTGCCCCGCCGGAGATCTGCCTTCGACACCGGTCCCGGCAACATGGTGATCGATCAACTCGTCGAACGCCTCACGCAAGGCAAACAGCGCTTCGACCGCAACGGCCACACCGCAGCCAAAGGCCACATCAACCGCCCGCTGCTCGATTCGCTCCTCGCCGACAAATACTACAAAGCGAAACCACCCAAAACCGCCGGCCGCGAACAATACGGGTCAGCCTTCGTCGATCGCCTCGTCGCCACAGGCCTCCCGATGGAAGACCTGATCGCCACCGCCACCGCGCTCACCGCCGCCACCATCGCAGCGCGCCATACCTCGCCACAAGCGAAGTCATCGCATCCGGAGGCGGCGTCCACAACCGCCAGCTCATGGCGCAACTCGCGGCATTTCTCCCCAACTGCCGCGTCACCACAACCGCGGAATTCGGCATCGACCCGACGCCAAAGAAGCCATCGCCTTCGCCATCCTCGCGCATCGCACCTGGCATCACCGCACGGGCAATCTTCCCGCCGCAACCGGCGCGCGCAAACCAGTAATCCTCGGGAAGGTCACGTTTCAGTAAAATGGACATCTTGACCCCCCAACCCGAAGTCCCCGAGGTGCCGCAGCCCGAGCGCGTCTCGGTAGTAATCGTTTCCCTGCAACGCGTCGAAAGCCTTCGCCGAAGCCTCGAAATGCTCGGTGACACCCATCAGGTAATCGTCGTCGACAACGGATCTTCGGATGGCGCAGCCAACCTCGACGATGAATTTCCCGGCGTCCAATACAGCCGCCTGCCGAAAAACTTCGGTCTCACCAAAGCGCTGAACATCGGTCTCCGCGCCGATAGAAGGCGAGTACATTCTCTGCCTGCACGACGACACGCGAATCACCGGCCGAAGCGGTCACCCGCCTGGCGGATTTTCTGGAATCGCATCCCGAAGCGGGCGCGGTCTGCCCGCTGCTGATCGACGCTTCCGGCGACCCCGTTCCGCAGGTTCGCGCTTTGCCAACGCCCGCCAATCCCGATCCCGCGCTCACCGTGCCGACCGCGGGCGACGCGGAAATCACGGTCGAGTGCGTCTCCGGCGCCGCCGATCATGTTCCGGGCTTTCTTCCTCCGCGCGCTGCGCCAGGTCGATGAGCGCTACGGCACCTACGGGAGCGGCGTCGAGATCTGCGCCCAGATGCGCCGCGCGGCGAAAAAGGTCGTGATCCTGCGCGGCGTGACGGCCATTCACGAAGGCCTCGCCTCGCCCGTGCCTGCAAAGCTCGCTCGAGGCCGATCGCGCGGCGGGAACGGCGGCATTTCTCGCCAAGCATCACGGCTTCGCAAATGGCCTGATTTATCGTCTGAAAACCGCAATTTCTGCGTTATTTACGTTGCGGTTTTCCATCCTCGCGGGCGCACTTTCCGGGCAGAAAATCGACGGGACGGGGTAAACTGGAAGGAATGAACCCCCTTTGGTGGGTCGCGTGGTCGGCACTTTGCGCGGTTGGCACCGGTTTGCTGGTCTATTTCGTCATGCAGTCGCATATGGAAACGCTCCTGTCCAAACAGCGGGAGGAACTGGCTGCTGCGCGCGCCACCCTGTCCGAGCAGAAGGAAAGCGCTGAAGAACTCGATCCGGAATGCGGAAGAAACCGCGCGCCGCAAGGCGATGGACGAGTTCCTGGCGGACATCAGGGTCGAGGAACGTCACTACACGCGCGAGCACAAGGTGCTCTTCCTGACGCGCAAGATGCTGGTTCGTCAGGAGCGGATATTCTTCCGTAACATCCCACTCTCCAACTGGGTCGAGCACGAGATGTCGATCGAGGAGGGTGTCGATGCCGAAAAGATGGCGCAGACGATGTCGATTTTCGCGAAGACCGCGCTGCTCGGCGAGGGTCCGGAAGTTCACAAGCTTCTGCGCTAATGAGTGACCGATGTGGCGCACGCTCTCCAGCGTGCCGTGTCGAGACTCTTCTCGACACCGGTTTCTTCCCCGAATGCGCCAGGCGTCGGCAGGAGTGCCGACGCGGCACGCAAAGTGCGTGCGCCACACACTTCAGGCGACTCATCCTGCCGGCGTGAGCCGGTAGTCGTTTAGCTGTTGCGTCAGTAACGCGGCACAGCCGGGTCGACCTGAAGACTCCACAAATCGATTCCGCCCGCCATGCTGCGGCAATTCTCCACACCCTGCCGGCGCAGCCAGTCGATCACCGACAGGCTCCGCACGCCATGATGGCAGTAAACGACGATCTCCGAAGCGGAGCCGTCGAACTCGTTTAAATGGTCCGGAACCGAGCGCATCGGAATGAGGCGGGCGCCCTCGACGCGGCAGATATCGTACTCCGCCGGCTCGCGAACATCGATCAGGCGAACCGGCGCGCCGCTGTCCATCAAGCGCCTGACTTCCATCGGACTGATTTCGAGTGGGATGGCGCTCATAAATAGTCGAAACCGGCATCGCGGCCCGGCACGTCTTACCCCCTTGTTATACTGTGTTGATTCGGTAGGCTTCAACAGTTCATTCTTAAAATGAGATTTTCCATCGCCCCGTTTCTGGCCGCGGGTCTGGCCGCGTCCGCTTCCGGCCAGACGCCGCCAGCGAATTTTTCCACCGGCCAGGCAGCCCGTTTAGTGATCGGCCAGGTGAATTTCACCACCGGGAACTTCGGCACAACCAACACGTTGCTGGGCTCGCCCACCGGCATCGCATATGCAAACGGCATTCTCTGGGTGGCCGATGCGAATCGCCTCGGAGCGCTGCCCGACAACAATCGCGTGCTCCGGTTCAGCGACGTTGGCACCTACCCCGGACCCCTGCAGGACCCAGCCGTAATCGGCAGCACCTGCGGTGTTTGCCGCGGTCAGGGGAGTCTGGTGCTGGGACAACCCGACTTCATCAGCTCGAACAATGCTCTCACGCCTACGGGAATGCGCAATCCGACCGGGGTCGCAACCGATGGAAACATTCTCGTGGTCGCGGACACTGATAACAACCGTGTCCTCATCTGGAATTCGCTGCCCACATCCAACGGGCAGCCTCCCAATGTCGTGATCGGGCAGCCGAACTTCACCTCCAATGCAACCGCGGTTCCTCCGACCGCCAGTTCGCTTCGCGGACCGATCGGAGTCTGGGTCGCGGGCGGGAAACTGTTCATAGCCGATACCCAGGACAATCGCATCCTGATCTACAACAGGATTCCAACCACGAACAACGTCCCCGCCGATGTCGTGGTCGGCCAGCCGAACTTCACCAGCTTCGTGCAGCCGGATCTGACCCTGAACGCCAACGCCACGCCGGCCGCGAACAACATGCAGGATCCGATTTCGGTCACGACCGATGCGACCCACATGTATGTGGCCGATCTGGGGCAGAGCAGGGTGCTGATCTTCAACACCATTCCGACCGCCAACGGCGCCTGCGGCCGACGTCGTGGTGGGGCAGCCGGACATGATCAGCGCGGATGACAACAACAGCTTCACCGTTCCCGCAAGCCCCACCTCGATGCCGATGGCGCCCCGGAAGGTCTCACGCCCGTTCTTTGCCAATCGAACGCCGCGTACGCGGCGAACCTGGGCCAGACCGGGACCAGCGCGGTGGACAGCGATGGCACACGCTTTTCCCCACCCGTTGCGCCGCGACGCTGTCCTTTCCGCGCTACGCCTTGTCCGATGGCACGCGCCTTTTCATCGCGGATGGCGGTAACGACCGCGTGCTGGTTTTCAATACCATTCCGACCACGAACGGCGTTCGCGCGGATGAGATCCTGGGCGAGCCCGACGAATGGAGCGATAACACCGGGCAGAATCCGGATGGCAGCGATGCGTTGCAGACTCCCTCCGCCCTGGCCTGGGATGGCTTGAACCTGTATATATCGGACACCTATAACCGGCGCGTGGTGGCCTATACGGCCGAGCCTCTGAATATTCCGCTTGCCGCCGCCCGTAACGCGGCCAGCCTTGAGATCTACGCACTCGGAGATGTCGTGATTGAGCGGAACGATCCAGGCCAAGGACACGGTCTCGATCGAGATCAACACCACCACGTGCCCCGGCGCGGGTTGTTACACCTACACGGTTGTCTCGACGGATACGCTTGCCAGCGTGGCCCAGGCATTGGCCAAGCTGATCGACACAGCGCCCGCAGTCGCTCCGAGCACGGTGGCGGGAGATCCCTACGTCACGGCCGGGGTGGATGTTTCGACCGACACCATCGTGCTCACCGCGCGCGTGCCTGGGCAGAACGGCGCCAATATCACCCTTGCGATCGCGTCGTCCGCGAACGCGGATATCGTGGCGTCCGCCAGCGCCGCGAACCTGAGTATTTATCTGGAGAGCCCCACCTCGATCGCCCCGGGACGGTGATATCGATCTTCGGCGCAGAATCTCTGCGACGGCTCGCAGGCGGCTTCGTATTCGCAGACCTATCCTGCCTTTTGCGATGCAGGGATGCGAGATCTTCATTGACGGCCAGCGCGCCCCGCTGCTTTATGTCTCGCCCAGCTCAGATCAATGTGCAGATGCCGATCGAATACACCGATCGTACAAGCGTCAGTTTGTATTCCCGGGTGACCCACGCGGATGGATCGATCACCGTGAGCGCTCCGATCGGCGTCACCATCGTGCCTCAGAACCCGGGCATCTTCGCGGGGGGCGGCAGCGATCCACGGCCGGGCCTCGTTTATCACGCATCGAGCGCAGCCATCGATGCGTTTGCGCTCAATGGCAGCGTCACCTCCGGCGACGTCATGACCATCAGCATCGGTACCGCGCCGGGTGCGACAACCCACGAACTCGTATTCGTACACAGTGGGGCCCGACCGATACGCTTCTCACCGTCGCGACCGGAATCGTAAAGGTCATCAATAGCGCGCCCGATCCGAACGTGATTGCCAGCTCCGCGAATGAATTCCAGCTGATCCTGTTGACTGCCCGCCTTCCCGGTCCCGGCGGGTGAAGAACATCTCGGTAACCCAAACGGCCAGCTCGACCGCGACGGAATCGATCACGATCTTACAATCCCATCACTTGCTGCGAAAACATTCAGGGCGCGCTCGTGACCACCGACAACCCCGCTGTTCCGGGCGAGACTCGTTTACGTCTTATGCCACGGGCCTCGGGCCCGACTTATCCCGTCCGACCAGTCCAGCGGGCAAGTGTATTTCGGCGGAGAATTCAACCCGGCCGCGGTGCCGGTCGATTCGATCCTGGCTGAGCGGAGTGTGCGGGGAACATCTTCAGCTCGTTCCTGGTGCCGGGGCTGGTGGGAATTTACGCCGTGTCGTTTCAGCTCAGCAGCGCGCAGCCCGCCGATCCGTTGTACCCAGTTGACGATCGCTCAACAGGCATTCGTCAGCAACGTGGTCACGTTCGCGGTGGGCGCGGAGCCTGCGAACCTGGCCACTGCCATCGGGCTGCCCGGCGTCCGGGCGGCGAGCGGCCAAAGGTAAGGCGGCGGGAGTGCGGCAAGAGATCGACCGGACGCCAGTAGCCAGCGCTTTGATCACCTGGCATTTTATCACTTCTCGAACCGTGATCGTGGTATCCGAGCCGAACTTCCTGTAGTCGTTGTAGCGGATCACCAGTTTTTCGCGTATCGGCGCCGCTGCGGAAATAGAGCGTATCGTCCGCGGATGTAATCGCGGGAAACCAGAAACCATTCACCTGCCTGCGCACCGTGGTGAAGTGCGGGAACAGATTCTCCTGCTTCATGGTGACGATCTCAGGCACCGCTTTCCCTTCGCTGCGGATGACCGAGAAGTCGTCCTCGCCGGATCCAGAGCAAGCCATCGAACAGACGTTGGCCGGAAAGGATCTGACGCGGCCTGACCGCGACAGAACCCAGCAGTCCTGGCCATCGATTTCTTCCTCGCCTTTGTATTGAACCTCATAAATGAAGAGCTGGTCTTCGGTCATCACGAAGGGCTGGATGTCGCGCAGATCGGCGAAATCCTCCGGAGTCATGACGAGGTTCTTCAGACGCGAAACCGGTTCGCTTGGGAAGCGCTCGGTGCGGTCGCCGGTGGGAGAAAAGATGACGTCGCGGACCTCGCGGTACTCGCCCGCCTGAATGCCGTGCCCGTCGAGTTCCTGCAGCCGCACCGATTGCGTGTAGGCGTAGTGCCGGCGTTCTTCGGCGGTTTCGCTCTCGCGGTGCGCCACGCGTCTGGCGAGGTCGGGCGGAGGATCGGCGGCGCGCAAGGGCGCGATCGCAGGTGAATGCTATTATGACCGCGATGACAAATTCGCCCGGCGTCTTCGTCGACGAGAGCGATGAGGGCGGCGAGAGCGGCGACGCGCGGCGGCTCGCGGCGGCCGTGGGCGCGGGCTGGGTGTTGCTCGGATTGGGAGCGTGGATATACGCTCGCATGAAAGGCATTCCGGAGTGGATGGCGTTACCGGTCACGGCCGCGTTTCTGATCGAGTTTCCATTTTACCTTTTCCCGGGTTTCCGAGGCCTCGCGCGCATGGCTCGCAAGGCTGGGCAAAGCCGCGCGCGGCGTCGATACTGGCGGCGAGCTGCGATCGCGCCGTGGCTCGTTTACAGCATTGCCACAAGCGAAGCGCGCGTCACGCATTTCCTGCCGCTGCTTCTCATCGTTCTCGCTGGTGTCTTTCTGGTATGTTCGCGCTTCCCGCGACGCCGCGGTTGACGCGCTTGTTTCTGGTCGCTCCTCGGCGGCGATCTATCTTTCGAAGGCGTTTGACCGGATTTATGCTTTCTCCGATTCCGAAGCAGGCGCTTTCCACGCTGGGGCATGCTCATGCTCATCCGCACGGGGGCGATGGCCGTTCTCGTCTTTCGCGGGAATGTGCAAGGCCGAGTTCCGATTCCTTCCCAACCGCGCGCGAATGGATGACAGGGTTGCGCTACTTCGCCGTGGCGCTGCCTGTGGTCGGGATTAGCTTATTGGGCGCTGGGCCTGTTCCAGTTGCGCCCGCATCCGCTCAACGTGCTTCAGGCGCTTGGCACGTTCCTCGGGATTCTCTGGGTGGTGGCGCTGTCGGAGGAGTTCTTCTTTCGCGGGACTGCTGCAGCAGTGGCTCGAAGGCTGGACGGGAAGCGCGACGGCGGCGCTGATCACGGCATCCGTGATTTTCGGGAGCGCGCATCTGGGCTTCCACCGGATCTTTCCCAACTGGCGCTGGGCGATTGTGGCGGGCGTTCTCGGATTCTTTCCTGGGGCTCGCATGGCGGAGCGCGCGCAGCGTGCAGGCCAGCATGGTCACGCATGCCTTGATCGTGACGGTCTGGCGAGTGTTCCTGCAATAGCCGATGTGTCACCGGACTACCGGCTGAAAGCCGCCGGAAGCGAGTGTGCGCAGCGCACTCTGCGTGCCGTGTCGATACTATACCGACACCCACAGTGCCCAGGCAAAAGGAAGCGTCGAGAGAGTCGACGCGGCACGCAGCAGAGCGTACGCCACGAATGCGCTCAGCTTTCCGGAAACAAAGGTGAAACCTGCTGAAAGCTGTCCGCCTGAAAGGCGGAGGGATTAAACCCGGCGATGTCTAATCCAGATTCCAGCGTGTGATGACGCGGGTTTCGTGCTCGTAGCCGAGCTGTCGAAATCGATGCCGTGCTCAGCGCGAACAGCCGCGCATCCGCGGGCGGAAGTCCAGCCAGCGGGTCGCGAGTATCCGCAGAATATGGCCGTGCGCGAAAAGCGCGACATCGCCCTTGGCCGCAAGCGCGCGCGCGATCACGCCTCGCGCGCGGGCCGCAACCTGATCGATGGTTTCGCCGTCCGGGAAAGCCATCGCCGGAAAGGCGACCAGCCCGGTCGGTCGCGATGAATATCGGCGGTGCTGCGGCCTTCGTAAGCGCCGTAGTTCCATTCCTGCAGATTGGGCTCGACCTTGAGCTTGCGCGCCGAGACCGGCAAGCTCACAGGTCCGGCGGGCGCGTTGCATCGGGCTGGTGAGAACGAGCGCGAAGGGATGCCCGGCCAGTTTCGGGCCAAGCGCGCGGGCTTTCGCTTCGCCTTCCGCGGTCAGGGGCAAATCGGTGCGGCCGGTATGCGCGCCGGAAAGGCTCCACGCGGTTTCGCCGTGACGGATCAGCCAGAGTTCTCCTGCCATTTCTGTATCTTGAACCATCACTGTTAACGGCTGACGAATCGGTTGCCTTTGATGGTGAAGCGGAGCGGCAGGTCGGCGCATTTCGTGATCCCGATGCGCTTCGACACTTCGATCTCGAACGGCGCGCGGGACAGCCGGGGCGCGCACGACCAGATCGCCGCGCGTCATATCCACGCCATTGTGCTGCTCGCGTGATGGCGAGAGCGCGCGTGAGCTTGCCCGGGCCGGAAGTGAGATCGCGGTCCGTGCGCGCCTTCGGCCTGCGACGGCGCATGATGTCGAGGCCTTCGACCGGTTCCAGCGCGCGGATGAGCACGCACCCGGGAACGCCGTCGGGCTCGGCCACGATGTTCAGGCATTCGTGCATCCCATAGGAGAGATACACATAGGCATGGCCGGGCGGGCCGAAGATCACGCGCGTGCGATCGGTGATGCCGGCCGCGGAGTGCGACGCCAGATCGTCGCCGCCCAGGTACGCTTCGGTTTCGACGATGATGCCCGCCGTCGGCCCGTGGACGAGAACCTTGCCGAGCAGATCGCGCGCCACCTCGACGGTGTCGCGCTCGATAGAAGCTGCGCGGCGAGGGCCGTTCATGATTTGCGGCGCGCGAACACCATCCCGGTCCAGTAGCTCGTCGATCGCGCAGATCTTGTAATCGACCAGCCCGACTTCGTTGCCGGCCTCGCGCAGAAAGTTTTCGTTGAGCTGGCTCTTCGGACCTTTGCGGCCGCACCACCCAGAGCTTGGTCTTGTGCGGCGATGGCGCGCATGCGGCGCAGCGCGGCGAGATACCGCGGCGGGATCGCGCACAAACCAGAGCGTCACGGGGTGCACCGATGCCGGATTCTCCGACGAATTCCACGCCTTCGCGGCAAGATCTCCGAGCGCGGTTTCATAATCGCGCGGCGGGTCGATCACGGCGACCGTGGAGCCTGCTTTGATGCCCAGCTTCTGCGCTTTCGTGCGCGATCCGTAGCGCTCCATCACACCCGGCGGGGCAATCGGATTTGCGACGGGGTTCGCGCATGGCGGCCTTGATGCGGGCGCAGAGTTGTTTGCGCGTGGTGAACGTCGCGTCGGGCAGATGCCTGCGGACTGCCTCGACTTTCTCCGGCTCGCCATCGACGAAGACGATCGGAATGTGCCGCGAAAATTTCGTGCGGCGAATGGCCAGTCGCCATTTCGCGGCCGTGGCTCGGCAGGCGCGTGAGGTCGATCACGAGCGCGTCGGGCTGGTTGTGGCGGATCATCCTTCGCCAGCGCGGGAGACGGCATGTCGTCGAATTCGACATCGAATCCGCAGGCCCGGCAGGCCTCGATCAGCGGCCCGGATTCGGCCGGTTTCCAGTGAATGATGCGGAACGCGGCACTGCATGACAGATACTGACATGACAGAATAATCGACGATGCGGCTGTTCACGGGGATCGCCATCGGCAGGCAAGTGATGGAAGACTGGAACGGGTGCTGCGGGAACTGCGGCCGCTGGCGCCGCTCAATTGGTCGCCAGTGGAAAATCTGCACATCACGACGAAGTTCATCGGCGCATGGCCGGAAGAACGGCTGGACGGAATTGAAGCATGCGCTCGCCGGAATCGAGCGCGCCGGCTGCGTTCCCGGTGACGATGGCGGGCTTCGGATATTTCCCCAACCCGCACAATCCCGAATGCTGTTTCGCGGGCGTCGAGGCCGGCCCCGAGCTGGCGGAACTTGCCCGGGCAGGTCGAAGAAGCGCTCGACGCCGCTCGGCGTGGCCCGGGAAGCAACGCCCTTACATCGCCGCATTTGACGCTGGCGCGCATCAGGAACGAAAATCCATGCGCGCACTGCGCGAACATATCGCAAACATGACAAATCCTCGATTTCGGAACTTTCAGGTATCTGAGTTTCACCTCTATTTGAGCCTGCCGCGACCAGGCGGGTCCGGATCCGTACTATCAGCCGCTGGCGACGTTCCCACTGGGTCTTCGCAGGCATGATGGGGGCGCTCGCGGTTGTCGTCGGCGTACCTGATCGGCGGGATTCCTTTCGGCCTGATCATCGTCAAGCTGATGACCGGCGCGGACGTGCGCGAGGCGGCTCGGGCAACATCGGCGCGACCAACGTTCTGCGGACAACGGGCCGGTGGCGGGCGTGCTGACGCTGGTCCTGGACGCGGCCAAGGCGTGGTTCGCGGTCTGGCTGGCCGACCGGCTCTCCGGCGGCAGCGAGTTCTGGATGAGCTTCGCCGCGCTGGCGGTGCTGCTTGGCCACGCCTACTCCATCTGGCTGCGGTTCAAGGGCGGGAAGGCGGTGGCGAGTTTCGTGGGCGCGTTCGCTTATCTGACGCCCGTGCCGCTGCTCGCAGTGGCGCTGCTGTTTATTTTTGTGCTGTGGCTGGACGCGTTATTTGTCGCTCGGGTCGATCGTGATGGCGCGGGTTGTTTCCGGTGGCCTGCTGGATGATTCTGCATCCCGGCTGGCCGGTGCTGCTGGCGGCTCTGGGCGCGGCGGTGCTGATCATCGACCGGCACCGCGGCAACATCGCCCGCATCCGGGCGGGTGAGGAACGGGTGTTCCAGTTCAGCAGGACATGACGCGGCCTTGCGATTATCGGCGGCGGCAGTTGGGGCACGGCGCTGGCGTGCGTGCTGGCGCCGCGATTCGATCGCGTCCAGCTCTGGGTCAACGAGCCGGACCTCGCCGCGCGAATGCAGGCGACGCGCGTCAACGATGTCTTCCTGCCCGGCATTGCCGTTCCCGCCAACGTGCGCGTGGAACATTCGCTCGAAGCAGCGCTCTGGCGGGCGCCGATGTGGTCGCTCAGCGTGATGCCGTCCCACGTGGTGCGCGATGTCTACAACCGGATGCTGCCGTGGCTGACGCCGCGAATGCGGATCGTGAGCGCGAGCAAGGGCCTCGAAGCCGGAACGCTGCTGCGGGTGTCGGAGGTCATCCGGTCGATCACCGGGCCGGAGTACCGGATCGCGGTGCTTTCCGGACCGACCTTTGCGCGGGAGGTGGCGGCGGGGAGTCCCACCGCTCTGGTGATTGCTTCCGAGGACGAGGACCTGGTGCGTGGAAATGCAAACGAGTTTCTCCGGGCCGACTTTCCGGGCGTACGGAAGCTGCGATCCGGCAGGCGTCGAAATCGGCGGCGCGCTGAAGAACGTGATCGCGATCGGCGCGGGAATCAGCGATGGCCTGGGGCTGGGTCACAACGCGGTCGCCGCCCTGATTACGCGCGGCCTGGCGGAGTTGACGCGCCTGGCGGTCGCGTTGGGCGCGAAGCCGGAAACCATGTCGGGGCTGGCGGGACTGGGCGATCTGGTGCTGACTTGCACCGGCGATCTCAGCCGGAACCGGCAGGTGGGCCTGAAACTTGCGGCAGGGCTTGAACTTGGGCGCGATTCTGGAGTCGACCCCGATGGTCGCGGAAGGCGTAAAAACTACATCGGTGGCGATGGAACTTGCGGCGCGCCACGGTGTTGATCTTCCTATAGCGGCCGAAATGCACGCGGTGTTGAATCTGGGACGGTCCCCGGGGGAGGCGATCAAGAGGCTGATGGGCCGGACGCTTCGAAGCGAAGCTGGGGTGAAGCGGACTCGGCCCGGACGAAACTATTCATGGTTCAAGGGGTTAACACATTATGGGGGCTGCGGCGGCGCTCGATCTGGATGCCCAGTTGATGCTCCGGGTCCGGGAGGGCGACGAGGAGAGTTTCCGTGTCTTGCTCGAAAAGCACCGGAACCCGGTGATCCATTTCGTGTACCGGATGGTGCAGGATCAGGCAATAGCGGAGGAACTGGCGCAGGAAGTTTTCCTGCGGGTTTATCGTTCCCGGGGAACATATGAGCCAACGGCGAGATTCACGACGTGGTTGTTCCGGATCGCCACGCATCTGGCGCTGAACTGGCTGCGGGACGGGCGGAACGAACGAGGGCAGCAGCGGCTCGACGACGACGGGGACGGCGAAATGCCGGCCCGCGAGGTCGCCGACCGGAGGCCTTCGGTGGAGCAGCGGATGGTGTATCAAACCAGGCTGCAGGAAGTCAGGGACGCGATCGCGCTGCTGCCGGAGAAGCAGCGGGCCGCGGTCCTGATGCATAAGTACGAAGAGATGGAGTATGCTGCAGATCGCTCAGGTTCTGGAATGCTCGGAGTCGGCGGTGAAAAGCCTGCTGTTCCGCGCGTACGAGACGTTGCGGGCGCGGCTGGCGCATATGGCGACGGGAGGTGTGCGATGAATTGTCCTTTGCGAAAGAGAAGAAACCGCGGATCTGTTGCTCGATTATTCGGCCCGGCGGCTGGATGCGGCGAGAGCCGCGAATCTCGAGCGGCATGTGGAGAACTGCGCGGCAGTGCGCGGCGTTCCTGGAACGGAACAGACGGCGGTCTGGGATGCGCTCGACGCGTGGGAGCCGACGCCGGTCAGCATGGATTTCAACCGCCGCCTGTGGCAGCGGATCGACGCGATCGGGAAGGCTTCCTGGTTCAGCAGCCTGGCCGATGCGTTGCGGATGGCGAACTGGAAGCCGGTATTTCCCCTGGCGGCGGCAGTGCTGGTGATCGCGGGCGGATTTCTGCTCGATCATCCAGGTGATAAAACCGTGGCCCCGGGCGTGGCGGTACAGGGTGTTTCGACGATCGAAGCCGACCAGCTGGAACAAACGCTGGACGATATACAATTGCTGCGCCAACTGGATCCGGTGACCGCGCCGGGCGGCGCTCCGAAGCAGATGTGATTTTGGTTGCCATGATTTCCACTCGCTCCATGATCGTTGTCGCGCTGGCAGGGACGCTGCTGGTTCCCGCATTCGCGGCGGCGGAGCCCGGGCAGGCTTCGGCGCCTCCGAGGCCCCAGGCCCAACAGCCCCGGCCGCAGTCGAGGCAGGCCGATAATCACGCGGGTGAGCAGCTTTTCATCCGGGTGATGCGCATGTCTCCCGAGGATCGGCAAAAGGCCCTTTCCCAGTTACCGCCGGCGAGGCGCGCGCAGCTGGAGAAGAGGATCCGGGATTTCCAGGAGCTTCCGCCGGCCGTGCAGACGCGCAGGCTGGATCGGCTGGAACGATTGGACAACCTTCCGCCTCAGGAGCAAATGCAGGTCCGGCAATCGATGAAGGATCTGCAGGATTTGCCGGACGACCGCAAAAAGGCGATCAACCAGGCGGCGCAGCGTTTGTCCCAGATGACGGACGAGGAGCGCCAGACGCGGATGAACAGCGAAGGTTTCCGCAATCGCTTTTCGCCCGAGGAGCAGCGGATGATCGGCAATCTGACGGAGATCTACTGAGCCGCTACTTTCCTTCACGACAACGCGACATCACCACAACGCGAAACTGCGAACTGCACAGATCCTGATAGGATCTTGTTACTGTGGATATCACCCGACGCACCGTCATCGCGGGCGCTACGTTCGTTCCTTTAGCGGCGCTTACCGCGGCCGCTCAGACTCCGAATACGGCGCTGACGCCGGAACAACTGAAGACACTCAACGCTTTCATCGACCGCATTGTGCCTAAGGACGAGCTGGGTCCGGGCGCGGTGGAATGCGGCGCGGCGACGTATATCGATCGCGCGCTGGCGGGAGCGCTGGCCAGCGAGAAAGACGCGTTCCTCGCCGGACTGGCGGAGGTTGACGCGCTGGCGCGATCGACGCACAATGCCGCCTTTGCGGATCTGATGCCCGAGTTGCGCGATGAATTGCTCACCGCGATTGAAGGGCGGCCTTTCTTTGCGCGCGTGCGGCGGCTGACGCTCGAAGGAATGTTCAGCGATCCTTATTACGGCGGCAATAAGAACTTCGCGGGTTGGGATTTGATCCGGTATCCCGGGCCCCGGCTCGCCGTGGCTCCCGAAGATCAGCGGATGAGTACGCCGCCGAAGCCTTATCGCAGGTCCGCGTATGGCGGTTAGCCTCAAGCCGGCCGATGTGGCGGTGATCGGGCTGGGCGCGGCGGGTGGTGTGGCGGTACTGCCGCTGGCGCGAGCGGGACTCAAGGTCGTCGCGATCGAGGCGGGAACGTGGATGGACCCGCATAGCTTCAAGCCGGACGAGATCTACAACAACGTTCGCTCGATGGTGACGTCCGTGCCGAAGGCGAAGCGGGAGATTCCAACGTTTCGCACCAGCGTGAACGAGCGGGCGCAGCAGGGTACGACGCATCCGATGATGAACGCGGTGGGCGGGACTTCGATTCACTATCATGCGCAGAGCTGGCGCTACAGCCCGTGGGATTTCAAGGTGAAGTCGGAATCGATCCGGCGTTATGGCGCAAATTCCATTCCGAAAGGCAGCACGCTCGAAGACTGGCCTTTGAGCTACGACGATCTGGAGAATTATTACGACATCGTCGAACATGAGGTGGGCGTTTCGGGCCGGGCGGGGAATATCGCGGGCAAGATCGATCCGCGCGGCAACGTGTTTGAAGGGCCCGCGCCGACGCGAGTTTCCGATGCCTCCGCTGCGCGATACCGAGTTCACCGACATGATGGTCGCGGCGGCGAAAAAGCTGGGATGGAAGCCGTTTCGCGGACCGGCCGCGATCAATTCCGTGCCTTATCGGGGACGGCCTGGCTGCGCTTATCACGGCTATTGCGACCGCGGCGGGTGCCATATCAGCGCGAAGAATTCGACGGCGGTGACGACCATCCCCGAAGCCGTGAAGACGAAGAATCTGACGATTGCCGATCGGGCGCAGGTGACGCGAATCGTGGCGGGCGCGGACGGCAAAGTCACCGGCGTGACTTACATCCGCGACGGCAGGGAATATTTTCAGCCCGCGAAAGTCGTGCTGCTGGCGAGTTATACCTATGAGAATTCGCGGCTGTTGCTGCTGTCGAAATCGAAGGCTTATCCGAACGGGCTTGCGAATAATCACGGCCAGGTGGGCAAGCATTATTTCGGGCACTGGGACGCGCAGGCGGGCATCGGGCGTGACGGCTTTGTTCCCGGTCGATCTGAATATCTGGTACGGCGCGATCGCGCAGAACGTGACCGTGGATGAGTGGGCCGACGATAACTTCGATCATTCGGGATTGGGATTTATCGGCGGCGCTTCGATTCAGGTCAATACGGAGAAGCATCCGATCGGCGCTGCGGCGATGGCAACTTACGGGCGCGCTCCGCAGTGGGGATCGAAGTGGAAAGCGTTCGTGCGCGAGAATGCCGGGCGGTGGGTTTCGGCGTATGTTCAGTCGAATACTTTTCCGTATGAAAATACGTTCCTCGATCTCGATCCGGAGTTTAAAGATCCCCTGGGCGACGCGGTATGCCGGGTGACGAGCGGTCCGAAAGAGAGCGAGCCGCGGCAGGCATTGTATGCGGTGAACAGGATGGAAGAGTGGTTCAAGGCGGCGGGTGCGATTGAGGTCCAGGCGACGCGAACACTTCGCGGGCCGGGGTTGACGACGCATGCCTTTGGCGGTACGCGGATGGGCTTGAATGCGGAAACCAGCGTGGTGGATCAAGTGGGGCTTTTCACATGAGGCGCCGAATTTGGTGATTCTCGGTGCGTCCGTGATGGGAACCTCCGGCGCGCGGAATCCTACGCTGACAGTGCAGGCGCTTGCGTGGCGAACGGCGGACCATCTGGTGAAGAACTGGAAATCGATTGCATAGAGGCGCGTAGAGGGAATGTCGATGTCAAGGTTGCAACGAAATGGAACGACCGCCTTTGCCGCGGTGGCGTTCCTTGGAATCGCGGTTGCCCAGCAGAGCGAAAAACCGGCTGCGCCGGTGACCGACGAGGTTTTGCGAGCCACGGGTACAGCCGCCGACTCGCAGGCCGGGTCATGGCTAAGCTACGGCAAGACTCAGGGCGAGACGCGCTACAGTCCGCTCAAGCAGATCGATACGTCGAACGTTGGCCGGCTGGGCCTCGCGTGGACTTATGCGATCGGCGCCGGCGGCGGCAATCAGGAAGGTACGCCGCTCGTCTGGAACAACACGATCTACGGCATCACGACGTGGAGCGTTGTTTTCGCGGTCGACGCACGTACGGGCAAGGAACTCTGGCGATGGGACCCGGAGGTGAATCAGACCGCGCGTGCGGCCGAAGATCTGCTGCGGGATCTGTCAACCGCGGGATGGCGCTTTACAACGGTACGTTGATCGCGCCGGTGATCGACGGGCGGCTGATGGCGCTCGACGCAATGACCGGGAAGCCGGTGTGGGAGACGCGCGTGGCTTATCCGCAGGATCTCTACACGATCACGATGGCGCCGCGCATCGCGAACGGCAAGGTGATCGTCGGGGTTTCCGGCGGCGACAAGCCGACGCGGGGCTTCTTCGACGCTTATGATGCCAGGACCGGTCAGCGGGCGTGGCGCTTCTATACGGTTCCCGGCGATCCTTCGAAACCGTTCGAGAACGAAGCCATGCGCGTGGCCGCCAAGACGTGGGGCGGCGAGTTTTACAAGAATGGCGGCGGCGGCGCGGTGTGGGATGGCATCGCGTTCGATCCCGAGGCGAACCTGGTTTACGTCGGCACGGGCAATGCGGAGCCGTGGGTGCAGAAGTTTCGCGGCGTGAAGCATGTGGACAACCTCTATACCTGCTCGATTCTCGCCGTGGATCTTACGACCGGGCAGCTCAAGTGGCACTATCAGACGGTGCCGAACGACAACTGGGATTTCGACAGCGTTCAGCAATTGATGCTGCTCAACCTCACGATCAAGGGACGGCAGCGCAAGGTGATTATGCAGGCCGCGAAGGACGGCGTGTTCTATGTGCTGGATCGCGTGACCGGCGAGTACATCTCGGCGAACCCGTTCGTGAAAGTAACGTGGGCCACGGGCTTCGACGAGCGCGGACGGCCCATGGTGAACCCGGGCGCTTACTATGACGACGACAAGCAGGGACTCGAGATCTATCCGACAGGCGGCGGCGCGCACAACTGGTCTCCGATGTCGTACAATCCGGCGACCGGGTTTGTTTACATTCCGTCGTCTTATATGCCGTTCCGGTATCAGGCGACAGAAGAGCTGAAACCTGGCTCAACCGGCTTTGTGCGGCCCACGGGTGATGTGCGGACACTGAGTCCGGCGATCGGGCCGCTCGCTCCGGAAGAGATGCGCGCCGGTCTCGAAGCGTGGGACCCGATCAATCAGAAGGTGGTGTGGCGCGCGGATGGCGGCGGCGGGATCGGCGGCGGATCGGTGACGACGGCGGGCAACCTGGTTTTTCAGGTGTTAAACAACGGAACGTTCCGGGCTTACAGCGCGGACAAGGGCGAGAAGCTCTACGAGGCCCAGACCGGACGCACCGGGATGGCTCCTCCCATTACCT
The DNA here is from genome assembly GCA_963764845.1 of Terriglobia bacterium. Classification (GTDB taxonomy): domain Bacteria; phylum Acidobacteriota; class Terriglobia; order Bryobacterales; family Bryobacteraceae; genus BOG-234. Next base: position 2,445,377 of record CAVXUE010000006.1, read on the forward strand.
ACGCGGTGGGCGGGAAGCAGTATATTGCGTTTGTGGGCGGGATGGGCCGGCAGGCGACTGTGGTGGGGCCGAACGATGCGAAGATCGACTATCCGCCGATGTTGTTTGTGTTTGAGATCGACGGGAAGGGTGAGATGCCGAAGGCTGCGCCGCCTGAGCCTGGGCGCGGGGGACGCGGCGGGGCTGGTGCCGGGGTTGGCGCGGGTGAGCCTGCGGGGCCAGCGCCTGAACAGCGGAACTAAGGCTGCCGGAGAGGAAGTACCGTGGGTCGCGCGGGCCGTTTTTTCCTGGTACACTGGCCGGGCAGAGGGCAGGTATGTTTCGAATCGCAACGTTTATTCTGGCAGCGACGGTACTGCTCGGTGCAGACGTTCCCTGGACAAGAGTCAAGGAGCTGAAGGACCGCTCCGAGACATCGACCGTATCGACGCGCGCCCGCGGCGACGTCCCGAATAGTGACGGTTGACAAGATTGAGAAGCAGACCGATCCCGATCCCGTGCCTCGTCCCAATACGGGTCCCGCCAAGCCTGTTGAATCGTCCTCATCGAACGTGAGCTTCGGCGGAGGAAGCAAGCCGGATTTCGAGACGGTATACCGGCGCATGCCGGCGCCTCCGAAGAATTAGGGCGTTCCTGCCGACCCGCAACGGAACCGGCGACAGGGATCGCCGGCGCTACGTCGGAAATGCGCGAATCGTATATGATTACGTACCGAGATATGACTTCACTTCGCTTCACGCCTTTGTTGATCGCCGGTGCTGCATTTGCCCAGGGGCAAGGCGGACCGCCCGCGCCGGCCCCGATGCCGGAGGTCCTCAAGAACTATCAGCCGGTGACCGCTGACCGGCTAAGAATCCCGAAGCGGGGAACTGGCTGTCGATCCGCCGCACGTATGACGGCTGGGGCTATAGTCCGCTCGATCAGATCACGCCCGCGAACGTCAAACAGCTGAAGCCCGTCTGGGTGTTTTCGACCGGCGAGACGAAGGTTCACGAAGCCGCGCCGCTGGTGAACAACGGCGTCATGTTCGTCTCGACGCCCAGCGATCAGGTGATCGCGATCGATGTCAAGAGCGGCAATCTTCTGTGGCGATACAAGAGGAGCAGGCCGTCCACGGCGATCGTGCCGCACGACACCAGCCGCGGCGTTGCGCTTTACGGCGACAAGGTTTATTTCGCCGCGGGTGACGGCTGTGCTGGTGGCTCTCGATGCGAAGACCGGCAAGGAAGTCTGGACTACGCACGGTGGCCGATAACAAAGCCGCTTACTACATTTCGCTGGCGCCGCTGATCGCGGGCGGCAAGGTGATGGTCGGGGCTTCGGGCGGGGAATTCGGAGTGCGCGGTTTCGTCGCCGCGTTCGATCCGGAGACCGGCAAAGAACAGTGGCGCGCATACACCATCCCCGCGCCGGGCGAGCCGGGCAGCGAAACCTGGCCGAAGGGCGGCGACCAGTGGAAGACCGGCGGCGGTTCGGTGTGGGTGACCGGGAATTACGATCCAGCGACGAATCTGGCGTATTGGGGCACCGGAAACGGCGGTCCCTGGATGGGCGACCAGCGTCCGGGCGACAACCTCTATACCTCTTCGACGATCGCGATCGATGTGGCGACAGGCGCGATCAAAGGCCACTTCCAGTACGATCCGAACGAATCGTGGGACTGGGATGAAGTGTCGCCGCCGATCCTGGTGGATTATCAGCGCAACGGGCGCACCATCAAAGGCCTGATCGATGTGGCGCGCGACGGCTATATGTGGTTCCTCGACCGCGGAGACGCGACGACCGGCGGACGAATCAAATTCATCGAAGGCAAACCGTTCGTGAACCAGAACGTGTATACGAAGCTCGATCCGGAAACCGGGCGGCCGACGGTTGATCCGGCGCATAAGCCGGCACCGGAAAAGAAGCCGATTTCTGCCCCAATCTGCATGGCGGAAAGAACTGGCCGCCGATCGCGTTCAGTCCGAAAACGCGGATGATTTACGTGCCGGCGAATAACAACCTTTGCGGATCTTCGACCGGGGCGGACACGGTGGTGTACAACGCGGGCCAGGGTTTCACCGGGGTGAGAATGGGAGCGAATGCGACGGCTCCCGGCGCCACACACATCGGCGAAGTGCAGGCCTGGAACGTGGACACGGGTCAGAAGGTCTGGACCTATAACTACGACAAGAGCCCGAACTGGGGCTCGATGCTGGCGACGGCGGGCGGGCTGGTGTTTACCGGCGGCACGGCCGATCGCAAGATCCATGCGTTCGATGCCACGAGCGGCCAGTTGCTCTGGGACTTTCCGACGAACTCGGGGATTCTTGCGCCGCCGACTACGTTCCTGATCGATGGCAAGCAGTACATCGCGGTACATGCCGGCTGGGGCGGGGATTCGACCGGCATGCAGGGAACGCTTAACCGGCTTTTTCCGGGAGATTATCCGGAAGTGCCGATGGGCGGGGCGGTCTGGGTTTTCGCTCTGGAATAAGTTCGCGCGCGACTGTGAAACTATTCCCGCTTGCCGGGATCCTTTGGCGAATCGTTTAAGTCCAGGGTGGTTACGTCGCCGTCGCCCATTTTGCCATCCAGCCACGCCGATTTTCTGCGCGAGCCCAGGTTCCAATCGGGCCCGCTCCTCCAGCGATCGAAGGCGATCGCGGCGAAGAGGAGCAAAGGGGCGGCTGCGACAATGGCGGCGATTCCCATCGGGACCCTACGTCAGGCTCTGGCCAATCGCATGCGGATCGCCCTTAGTGTAACCCGTCTCTCATTTTTTTATGAAAAAATGAACGATGATGGCTGATACGGTCTTTTTCATCGGCAGGCCTGACCGCTCCAGCCTTCAAAGCGGAAGGCCCAGAGTGCTCACATCCGCGAGAATTTGCTGCGCATCGACAAAACGAAAACGGGTTCTAATCCATCCTGCTGTATCGGCGCAGATCCAGTCAGCGACTTCAATCAACTCGGCTAACGTCAGGAAATCGAAGCCCGTATAGAGGGTATTGCCCGATGTCAAAACACGCTCATGGTGAGAAATTCGATTTCTCAGCCGCTGAGTGATTTTCAGTCGATCGTGAATGTTCCGGTGGGTGAGTCCGCCGGCGTTCGGGAACGCTTTATTCAGCTTTTTCCCAACCCATAGGGCGCGGTGATTGTTGTGTTTAACGAGGTCAACCCAGAAGCCAAAAGTGAGCTCCGCGATTACCTTGCCGGGTGTTGCGCCTACTCCTGGCGCGGCCTTCGCCTCATTCACTTTCCCTTGCCAGTATGCGGATAGTGGCGCATGGTCATACCAGTCGGGCACTCCGTAGTTCGCTGTGAGAGTGTAATGCATGGCGTTTCTGGTGGCGATCTCAATGCCGTGCAGCAATCCGTATAGAGCCTCTGAAAGATGAACGTTGTGTTCGTACAGATCGAGCGCCTTCGGCAGATTATGGCTCGTGGCTCGCAGATAAGTCCTTAGCCGTTCGTTGGAGATTGTCCTCGGAACGCTGGCGAGAAGGCCAGCACTGTAGGGCGAACCTGGTGGAGCCGGAGGATTTGAAGACGCAGGTATTTGCGGTGACGACGGAGGCCTGGTAGACATGTCTTCCTTTGAAGACTATCAGGCGCCAAAAAACAAGGGAAGAGGTTATTCGCCTCTTCCCTTGATAGCCTTGACCGCTGGGAATGTGCCTTTCGGCAGGGATGCTCCCAGAAGTGTCAATAACAGTTTAGCGCACTGTTCCCCCGAAGTAAGCACACCTCAGCCGCCGGCCGTCGTTTCATATCAACCGATGGATTTCCAGTTCTTCGCCAGATATTCCGCGGTTCGCCATGCCAGCGCCTGCACGGTGAGCGTCGGGTTGCGCGCGCCGCTGGTTCCCATCAGCCGACGCTCCCAGGATGCCGAGGTTCGGCGCGTCGTGCGCGAAGCCCCATCGGTCGACGACGTTCGTTTCCGGGATTATCGCCCATGCGCGTGCCGCCGAATGCATGCGTGCTCAGATCCGGGGACGGACGGCGGTTGGAGGATGACTTCGATCGCGCCAGCCGCGCGGAACCATTCCTCCATCTTTTTCTGCGCGTAGGCGACGGAGCGCGTTTCGTTTTCCTTCGCGGCTGGTGGTCACGCGGCAGACGGGGTCGCCCAGCGGATCGCGCACGTTGTCGTCGAGATCGAGAAACGTGGCTTCGTAGGGGAAGGTGGAGGTCTGCAGATAGGCCGAGGTGAAGCGGGCCGCGTTCTGGCGGACGAAGCGTTTCCACGCCGAGCCCCAGCCGGGGGCGCGTCCGAACGTCGCCATGCCCGCGGCGTCGATCGGATGCAGTTCGGTGTGGGCGTGGAGGCTGGTTCCGCCGATGAAGCCGAGGCCGCTGTGGTCGTAGTTATCGTCGGCCCACTCGTCGACGGTCGCGCCCTGCGCGGGCAGGCCGTACCAGACATTGATGTCGAAGGGAAAGAGCGCGGTCGACGCCGACCGCCGGTGCCCCAATGGCCGAAATAATGCCTGCCCACCTGGCCGTGATTGTTGGCGAGACCGTTGGGATACGCTTTGGACTTCGAGAGCAGCAGCAGCCGGGAATTTTCGTAAGTGTAAGACGCGAGCAGGACGACTTTCGCCGGTTGGAAATATTCTTTTCGATCTTCTGATGTAAGTGACGCCGGTCACGCGGCCATTCGCTCCGGAGACGATGCGCGTCACCTGCGCATAGTCGAAGATCTGCAGGTTTTTCGTCTTCTGCGCCTCGGGAATGGTGGTGACGGCGGTCGAGTTCTTGGCGCTGATGTGGCAGCCGCCGGTCGCGCAATAGCCGTGATAGGCGCAGCCGGGGCGGCCCTGGTAAGGCTGCGAGTTGATCGCTGCCGGGGCGCGGAACGGTTTCCAGCCAAGCTTGCGGGCGGCTTCGGCCATGTGTTCGGAGAAATCGCTGCCGCGCAGAGGCGGCATGGGATACTCGCGCTGCCGCGGCGCCTTCGTAACACATTGCCGTCGGGATCGAGACGGCCCTGGATGTTGCCGGCCTTGCCCGAGACGCCGATCTCGTATTCGACCTTGTCGTAGAACGGTTCGAGATCGTCGTAGGTGAGGGGCCAGTCTTCGAGCGTCGAACCGGCGGGAATCGCCCTCGCGCCATAGCGGCTGATCGTTTCCGAGCGCGTTTTGAAGTCCCATGGCTTGAGGCGCCAGCTCTGCGCCCAGTAATGGATGGAGGTGCCGCCGATGGCGTTCATCATGGGGTGGACGGCGGCCTGCCTGCGCGGGTGCGTCCGGGACTGCTGCGAATGGTGGGGATCTCGCGCTGGGCTTTGGGGACAGAAGTGACCAGACGGCGGACGTTGTTGTGGATTTCGTCCGGGCGGAACGTGTGCGGATCCATCCAGCCGCCGGCTTCGATGCCTGCGATTTTCAGCCCGGCGCGCGCCAGAGGGAGGACGGCGACTCCGCCCGCCGCGCCCAGGCCGATCACCGCCACGTCGACTGGTTTCAGGTTGATGGCCATCCGGATTTGCGAGAATGCTACCACACTAGGATTTGCGAGAATGCCACTACACCGGATGCGGAATCCCCCGGAGGCAGGTACCCGTAAACCACAGATAACCAAGGTTACATATCGCTGCCCGGCAAAGCCCACCGCTTTTGTACGACAATAGGGAGGTAACCTCAAACTATGCGATATCTGGCTAATCTGGCGCTCGCCGCAATCTCCCTGATTTCCTGCAGCCGGGATCCCAACTATCTCAAGCAAAAATACCTGCAGAGCGGTATCAAGTACTACGACGCGGGCCGCTATAAAGAAGCGAACATCATGTTCCGCAAGTCGATCGAGGCGGACCGGAAGTTCGGGCCTGGCTTACTACCATCTGGCGCTGACGGACCTCAAGCAGGGTCAGGTGGCGGCAGCGGTGGGCGCGCTCTGCGCCGCGCGGTTGAACTGATCAAGCCGGGCACGGACGAAGCGAACGATTCCGTTCTGAAACTCTCCGAAATCATGGTGGTGGCCGCGCAGGGGCAGGCCAACAACGATGGCCTGATCAAGGAAGTTCAGACGAATGTGGACGGGCTTCTGAAGCGCAATCCGAACGGATGGGAGGGGCATAAGCTCAGCGGTGACATCGCGATGCTTCAGACCTCGAAGTTATACCGGGCCGCGGACCTGACCGGCGCGAAGAAGGCAATCGGCGACGCGATCATGGAGTATCGCAAGGCTCTGGCGGCGAAGCCGGCCGATCCGGTCATCAATCTGGCGCTCGGCCGAACGCTGGTAGTGGATGGCGAGTACGCCGAAGGCGCGGCGACTCTTTCGCGGCCTGATCGATAAGGACAAGACAAACCTGAACGGCTAGTACGAGATTTATCGCCTGGATCTTTCGCAGCGGAAAGTTCCCGAGGCGGAAGCGATCCTGAAAGAAGCGATCAAGAACAACCCGAAGGACACGCAATTGCGTCTGACACTGGCCCAGTACTATTACGGCACGAACAAGCGCCCGGAACTGGTCGCGCTGCTGAACGAGATGAAGGCCGATCTCAAGGAGTTTCCGGACGCCTATTTTCAGTCCGGCGATTTTTATCTCCGGGTCGGGCTCCTCCGACGAAGCGGTCAAACAGTACGAAGAAGGTATTCAGAAGGATTCGACGCGCAGAAATACGTCTACCTGAAGCATGAGATCGAAGCTTACGTCCGCGCCGGCAAGACGGGGCTGGCGCGGGAGAAAAACGAGGAGATTCTCAAGAGCGACCCGAAGGATCCGGAAGCGCGTGGATTGAAGGCAACCTTCCTGCTCGACAAAGGCGAAATCAACGAAGCGATGTCGGAATTGCAGTCGGTGGTGACCGCGCGGCCGAACAACTTCGTGGCGCGTTTCAATCTGGGCCGCGCGCACTTTGCCCGGCGGCGAGTATGAACAGGCGCGGCAGGAGTTCGAGGCCGCCATCCAGTTGCGGCCCGATTACATGCCCGCGCGCCTGGCGCAGACGCAGGTGGCGCTGATCCGCGGCGACTAACGACGCCGCGCTGCGCGCCGCCGACGAGACGCTGCAGATTGCGCCCAACAGCATCCAGGCCAGAGTCATGAAGGCCGCTGCTCTGCAGCGACTGAAGCGTTACGACGAAGCGCGACAGCTCTGCTGACCGCGGTGCTCGAAAGGCAGCCGAATCAGGAAGAAACACTGCTTGAGATGGGCGTCCTCGATTTGAACCAGAAGAAACCCAAGGAGGCGACGGAGTATTTCCGCAGGGCCTATGCGGCGCAGCCCAACAATCTGCGCGGCCTGCTGGGCGAGTCGCGGGCGCTCCTGATGGAAAATCAACGCGATAAATCGGTCCAGCTGATCGAGATCGAAGCGCTCGGCAAACCCGCGAACCTCGATCTGCGGCGTGAACTGGGCAACGCGAAGATGAGCGCCGGCCAGTACGACAAGGCGATCACGACTTATTCCGCCCTGCTCACGAAAGTATCGGAGCACGCGGCTGCAGAGCGACCTGTGGATCCGCATCGGCGAGTCGTACCTGCGAAAGGGGGACATCCCGCAAAGCATCAATTCGCTGGAGAAAGCGCGCCAGGGGCAGCCCGACAATACCGTTCTGCTGACCAATCTCGCCATGCTCTACGAGACGCAGGACAAGAAGGATATTGCGCGCAAGTACTACGAGGAATCGATCAAGACGCGATCCGAATAATGCTTTCGCGCTGAATAACCTCGCCTACCTGATCAGCGAATCGAACGGCGATCTCAATACAGCCCTGACGTACGCCGGAACGCGCCAAACAGAGACTGCCCGGTCATCCCGAAGTAAACGATACGCTGGGTTGGATTTACCTGAAGAAGAACCTGACCGATAACGCGAACGAGACCTTTCGGACGTTGGTGGTGCAGGCGCCGCAGAACCCGACCTACCACTACCACTACGCGATGGCGTTACTGCAAAAGGGAGATCGGGAGACCGCGCAGAAAGAATGCCAGTCCGCGCTTGCCGATAAGCCGAATAAGGCGCTGGAAGATCAGATTCACCAGTTAATGACCAAGCTGGGCTGAGGCAGGCTTTCACCTCTTGCGGTGGTAGCTCTTGAGTTGTTCGAGCTGCCCCCGGATGGTTCCGTTATCCGGCTCGATCTCGAGCGCCTTTTCGAGTTCGGCCATGGCCGCCTCGTCATTGAGACTGCGGGTGTAAGCGAACGCGATTTCGGTGTAGCTGCGCACTGACTTCGGATAAAACTCGAGATTGAGGCGCAGAACGGGGATGGCGGTCTGCGGTTTGATCCGGATCAGTTTCTCGCCGGCATCGAGCAGCGTTTCCTCGCGAAAATCATAAGCCTGGCCGCCGTAATAGCGCTGGCGCAGATCGCGGTATTGGGCGATGGCGGCGTCAGGCCCATCCGCGAGCGCGGTCCTGGCGACGAGGTCGGAGAGCTGGCCCGGAATCGCGACGCCGCGATGACAGGTGACGCAGCCGACCTGAGTCGCTTCGGTGGGAGGTTTGCCGGTGGCGACCTGTATCTTCGCGTTGAGATCGCGCGTCATGGCGATCATGGCGCGCGCGATTTCGTATTTGGAGGGCGGCTGCCCTTCGGGTCTCGACTGCGCGGCCCGCGGACCCGCGTGACAATAGGCGCATTGGACGCCGAGCGCCTGCGCGATCGCCGGCATATTCGGCGGAGGGCCGGGCGCGGCGTCACCTTGCTGTTGCGCGTGGGCCATCGATACCGCGCTTGCGACGGCGATCAGGGAGGCCAGCTTCCGGGTGTCCATGGGCGAGAGTATACACCCTGTTTTTCCACTACGCGGACTCAAGGAAGCCGGCGGTTCCGTCGATAGAGGCTTAGCAAGCATTTATTCAAGGAGCTTCCCGTGACCACGCCGCGCCTGGGTGCCGTATCGTTTCTGCTTACTCTTGCGCTTTCTCTTGCTCCGGCGGTTCTCGCCGCGCAACCGGACCGGATACAAGGCCCGATTGAAGGCGATCGGGCCGTGGTACTCAAGGGCGCATTGATGGGAATGATCCACCCGGGGGCGCGGCCTGAAGACGACCGCGGCGCGCTCGATCCGGCCACGCGGATTCACGGCGTCAAACTCGTTCTGGGCCAGACGGATGAAGAAGCGGCCGATCTGGAACGGCTGATCGAGGCACAACGGAATCCGGCATCGCCCGATTTTCAGAACTGGCTGTCACCGGAAGAGTACGGGGCACGTTTCGGTCTGAGCGCCAACGATCTGGGGCGGATCGCGTCGTGGCTCGAATCGCAGGGCTTCGCGATCGAACAGGTGGCGCGGGCGGGGAACTGGATTACATTCGGCGCGAACGCGGGACAAATCGCGGCTACGTTTCGCGCTGAGCTCGATCGTTACGAAGCCGGCGGGGAAAAACATTTTGCCAATGCTTCCGAGCCCTCGATTCCCGCGTCGCTCGCGGGAATCGTAATCGCAATTCGCGGGCTGGACGATTTCCACCCGAAGCCTCAGCGTGTGAGCAACGGGCTTCAGCCTGACTTCAACGCGACCGACGGTTCCCATTATCTGGCCCCGGCCGATCTGGCGGCAATTTATGACATTCAGGCTCTCTACGCCGCAGGGTTCGACGGCACGGGGCAGAAGCTTGCCATTGCGGGGCAGACGGACGTCAATATCGCCGATCTGCGCGCCTTTCGGGCGAAGTTCAGCCTGCCCGCGAAAGACCCGCAGATGGTGCTGGCAGGAGCGGATCCGGGTGTGAGCGCGGGCGACCAGATCGAAGCCGATCTGGATCTGGAGTGGTCGGGCGCGATCGCCCGCGGCGCGACGATCGTTTACGTTTATTCGCCGGATGTTCTCGAATCGCTGCAGTATGCCATCGATCAGAACCTCGCGCCGGTCATCAGCATGAGTTACGGCGGTTGCGAGGTGGGAAGCCCGGGGTCGGTCAGAACGCTGGCCCAGCAGGCGAATGCGCAGGGCATCACGTGGATGAACGCCGCGGGAGATTCGGGAGCGGCGGGCTGCGACGCCTCCAGCGAGACGATCGCAATCCACGGCCCTTCGGTTACCTTTCCGGCCGACCTACCCGAGGTGACGGCTGTGGGGGGAACGGAGTTCAACGAGGGGAACGGGGCATTCTGGAGCAATCAGAACGGCGCGGGTTTTGGGTCCGCGATCTCATACATCCCCGAGATCGCATGGAACGATACGGCTTTGGGACACGGACTGGCATCCGGGGGCGGGGGCGCGAGCGCGGTTTTTACAAAGCCCGCATGGCAGACCGGGCCGGGTGTTCCGAATGATGGGGCGCGCGATGTGCCCGACGTTTCCCTGGCCGCTTCCGGAGCGCACGACAGCTATCTGATCTACGTCAACGGCGGCCTGATGGCGTTGGGGGGAACGTCGGTGGCATCGCCGTCGTTTGCCGGGATTGCGGCGATCCTGAACCAGTATCTGAGGTCGAAGGGAGGTTCCGCGAAGCCCGGACTCGGGAACATGAATCCCGCTCTCTATGCCCTCGCGCAGAACACTCCGGGGATCTTCCATGACGTGATTGGGGGTAACAACATCGTGCCCTGCGCGGCTGGCGTTACGGGTTGCGTGTCTGGCTCCTATGGGTATAAGGCCGGGCCGGGATACGATCTCGCCACGGGCCTCGGCTCGGTGGACGCGTACAACCTGGTGACGCGGTGGACCGCTCTGACGCCGGGCGTCAGCACGAATCTGGGGCTTTCCGCGAGCCCGGCCGGCATCTCACAGACCGGGACAACCCGACTGACCGCGACGGTATCTGCTGTCACAGGCACGAGTACACCGGCAGGCACTATTACGTTTACATCCGGGAGCGTGACGCTGGGCTCTGCGCCCGTGGCGGGATCGGGCGCGACCGCCAGTGCCGGGTTATCGGTCAAGGGGAACGCACTCGACGCCGGCGTCAACACAATCACCGCGGCCTACACCGGCAGCGCCGGTTTTGGTAGCTCCACCGCTACCGCGACGGTTACCGTAACAGCGCCGGCGCCGGTTGCCACCACGATTACGGTCACCGCGAATCCGGTCAGTATCGCGCCGGCGGGGTCAACCGTTCTGACGGCTACGGTGAGACCGGCAAGCGGCAGCGCGGCGCCCACGGGAACCGTGGCGTTCGCGGCGGGCAACACGCTGCTGGGGACGGCCACACTGGCAGCCTCGGGCAGCGGCGCGATCGCCACGCTGACGGTGAAAGGTACGAATCTCGTGGCGGGGGCCAACAGGATAGTGGCCAGTTACGCGGAAGTGGGCAACTTCGGGGCGTCTGCCACGGCGCCCGTTACGGTGACGGTCGCTTCCCCCGCGATTGCGACGGCCACAATGACAACGACAACGGTCAGTGTCGATCGACCGACCGTTGCGGAAAGCGGAACGGTGTCCGTGACGGCGCTGGTGAAGCCGGCGTCCGGAAACGCCGCTCCGACGGGAACGGTTACCTTTTCATCGGGAAATACTTCTTTCGGCGCCGTGCCGCTTTCGAGCGGAGGTTCCACGGCGGGCGTCACGCTGCCGATCAAAGCGGCGTATCTCGCGACCGGGCCAAACACCATTACCGTTGTTTACTCAGGGGCTTACTCCGGAGTTCCGGGTTTCGCCGGCTCATCGGGCGCGGTCCGCGTGACCGTGAACCCGCCGGACCCGTCGGTAGCCGCGACGCAGATGTCGCTGGGGGCGAGTCCCGCCAACATCGCGGCCACGGCATCGGTTCGGTTGACGGCTACCCTGACCGCCTTCACCGGGAGCGTCTCATTCACGGCCGGCAGCGTCGTTCTCGGAAGCGCGCCCGTGCTGGCGCAGGGGAACTACGGGATTGCCTTTCTCACGGTAAAGGGCAGCAGCCTCGCGGCCGGCGCCAACACCATCAAGGCCACTTATACCGCCAAGGGAAACGTCGGTAGCGCGATGGCGAACGTCATAGTCACTGTGACGCCCATCGCGCAGAGCGCCTCCACCCAACTCACTGTGACCGTGAAAGCCGCCACGGGAAACAATTCGCCAGGCGGCACCGTGACTCTTGCAGCGGCGAAAACCTCACTCGGTTCCGCTGTATTGGCCGGAACAGGTGGTACGGCAACCGCGACGCTGACGCTGCGGGGCAACGGCCTCCTCCGGGAACAATATCATCACCGCAGTCTACGCGGGCGGTAAATCGGCGCGTGCGTTGCGTTACTGTGCCGGCGGGGCTTGTCGTCGCGCGTTTCCGCCCGGACCGCGGCGTCCGAATCCGTCAGGACCTCCGCGCCCACCCTGCTGGATCGTATAAGTGCCGGGAACCACGAAGAGTGCGGCATTCGGTTCGGTCGTGACAATATTCGTCAGTTCCAGATCTGAAGAGCCGAAGCGCGGATCGGACGTCTTGATCTGAACGGGGACCTTCAGATCGTTGGCCACCCATTCCACACGAACTCTTTGAATCGGTTGCGCGTTGCCGATCGCGCCCGCCGGAATCGTCTCCGTGATCTGGGTACCGTTGGCGGCGACGCTATTGACTGCCGAAGTTCCCAGGCTCGCGGTAGTTCTCTGGGGGGAATTGGTTCGGGTCAGATCAGGGCGCTCGCGCGGCGTCGCGCCGGGCCGCTGGGCTTCTCTGTTCTGCGCTTTCGGCAGTGGGGTCTGAATGGCAACCATGGTGGACGAGTTGAGCTGGTAACGATAGCCGGAGATCGGGTCGAAGATGGTCTGGATCGTGTAGGCCTGCTTGCCGGAGGCAGCGGGCGGTGTAATCGTTTCAGACGTGCTGATGCGCCCCTGGCTGTCGCGCGCCACGTTCGTCTGCTGGGTCCGCGAGATCTGGTTGCCGTTGGCGAGCGTCTGCTGCGTGGTCAGCACCTCGGTCGCGGAGTAAGGGGCACCGGTCACAGGCGTTCTTGTTCCGGCGCCGAGAATATTCGGACCGCGGCCCTCGAAACCTCCGAATCCGCCCTGTCCGCGGCCCCGATCCCAGGGACCCGGGCCCTGGGCAAACAAGCCTGCCGCGCACAGGGGCAATACAAGGAGTCGCAGTGTCTTATTCATAAAAATCCTCTCGGAATTCAATTTTGTGCATTGTCGGTGATCCGCACCGCGCGGGGGATGCCATCTTCGCCCACCACTACATCGGCCGCCACGTTGCCCGCCCATGCCGGATCGACATCGATCCCCAGGCTGGCGAGCGCCTCCGGATACAGATCCGTATGAACCACGCGGACCAGTTCTCCCTGCGCCAGAGGCGGCGTGTACGGCACCGGGATAAAGTCGTCACTCGAGAGCGCGTCCGCGTCGTTGTTGGATTCATCGGCGTACAGGTCGGCAATACCCTGACCGGCGCGCAGTTGCGCCGGATGGGAGCGTTTGCCCGCAAACTGGCCGGCGAACACGGCAAGCAGCACCGCGGCCACCGCGCCCAGCGTCAGACCCCACGACCGGACCATGGTCTTTCTCTGCCGCCGGGCGTCGTCCCGGCGGACAAAATCGAACGCGGCAAAACTCTGCATCAACGACTCGCGCTGCGTGTCCTGCGCCAGCAGCGCGGCAGCCTGCATCCGCATCGTGTCAAAGTAATCCGTCAGCTGCCGCTCGTTTTCCCAGCGGTCGGCGCAACGGGCACAGCCCGCAAGGTGAGCCCGCAGATCCCGGCCCGGCGACGTCCCGCGCCGCGCACATTCCACGAGTTCGGCGGTTTTATTCGCACATTGATCCGTAACCGTCATCTCGAAAATACCTCCGCCGGCGCAGTTCAGCCGTTTGAGTTTTGCCGCCAGTAATGCCCGGGCGCGATGCAGCCGTGACCGCACCGTTCCCACCGGACGCCCGATGATGCGAGCCGCTTCCTCATAACTTCGTTCCTGCAGTTCGCAGAGGACGACGACATCCCGATAGCGCTCCGGAAGCTCGCGCAGGTTCGATGAAGAGCCGCTGTCGTTTCACTGCTGATGAGGTCCCCCAGGATGTCGTGCTCAAATGCCCGGTCGACCGCCTCCTCGACCGGACCCTGGCGACGCACGACCCTGACCAGATTGCGCGCGATGCCGTAGAGAAAGCTCTCAAGAGATCCCTTCGACTCGTCGTAGCCGCACGAAGGCGACATCAGCTGCAGGAACACTTCGTGCGAGACTTCTTCGGCCACGGGCGGGCTTCCCGAGGTGTGCAGCGCGTAGCGCCGCAGCGCCGGCGCCCGCCGGGCGTACAACTGCGCGAACGCGTCCTGGTTGCCTTTCTTCATCAGCTGGTAGAGTTCCTCGTCGCTCCGTTGCATCAAAGGCGATCACTCTCCATTGACTCATGCGCGCGGAAAGTTCCGCGCGAGGGTCATTTTCATTCTACTGGCGTAAATACCGAGGCGGGGACGGATGCTAGGCCGCGGAAAACACTTCGATCACCGGGATCCCGGCGCGCTGCAGTGCGGTCTCCACCTCGGTCGTACGCAGGCGGCTGGCGTCGAACTCCACCATCAGCTCTTCGCGCGAGGGTGCGATCTGGATGCGTTCGATGCCGTAGATCGAGTTGGCGTCCGCAATCTGCTGCATGAGAGACTCGTCGAGCGGCCGTTGCAGGCGGAAGTGCTTCTGAACTTTCGTCATGGCGGGGAAAACAGATTATAGCGAACGTCACCCGAATCAGCCCAATGATTTAGCGGGCCCGCGCCCCCGCCCAGCCCGGGATTGGTCCGGATTGCCTCATGGATGAACCGCTTGGCGCGCGCGACCGCATCCGGCAGCGGAAAACCACGGGCCAGAAACGCCGTGATGGCCGCGGAGTAAGTGCATCCGGTCCCGTGCGTGTGACGGGTTTTGATGCGAATGGCGCGGAATTCGGTGAAGACCCCGCCGTGCCAGAGAACGTCCACGGTTTCGGATTCGAAGCCCGTGCCTTCGAGATGACCGCCTTTGATCAGGACCGCGCCGACTCCGGATTTCGCGATCATGATCGCGGCCTCCTTCATCTGATCGACGTTACGCACGGGCAGCCGGGCGAGTTCCGCAGCTTCGGGCAAGTTCGGCGTCACGAGAGCTGCTTTCGGAATCAGCAGATCGCGCAGCGCCCCGCGGGCATCGGCGTCGATCAGTGGCGCGCCATGTTTGCCGATCATGACGGGGTCTACCACCAGAGGAAAGCCGGTCTTTCGGGCCGCGATGGCTGTCGAGACCGCTCTGACGATTTCCGCGGTCCCCAGCGCGCCGGTCTTGGCAGCCTGGGGAGGAAGATCCGTCAGGACGGCGTCGATTTGTCCGGCCACGAGGGCGGGGTCGAGGGTTTCGACGCGGGACATGCCGACTGTGTTTTGGATCGTGATCAGCGTGATCGCGGCGGCGCCGTAGACGCGGAGCTGGTGAAACGTCTTGAGGTCGGCCTGGATACCGGCGCCGCCGCTGGGGTCGGAGCCGGCGATGGTCAAAGCGATCGGGATCATCCGCAATTCAGAGTAACGCGCGTGGTCTGGGGATATCACCAAAAAGCGCGCCGGATCAGCACTATCGGTGCGGTTCCCGGCGCAGGCCGCCACTGCCCGGAGCTGTAGAGTCAGTCACTTGAAGATGGCGCGGCGAATGCGATTATCGCGGCATGACGAAAGCGACCTACGACCTCAAAGGATGCCTCAACTGCGAGCGATGTGCTCAACTCCTGATCGCATACGAATCGCTGAAAATGGAGCAGGTGATAAATCGAATGAAACTCGACCGGCAGGAGGATTATTCCGACGCCGAAACCATTGGTCGGCTCCGGCCGAAGGCTGACGAACTCGACACCCGGCGGATGGAAGCGCGCGAGACCTATGTCGAGCACTGGGAGCTTCACCGGTCGGGCCAGAAGGCTTCGCCGAGCGTCATGGAAGGCCATCTACTCTTCGCTGCCTGACCGCGGGCCCTCTGCTCCGACACCCCGATTTCTTATGACCCCGCAGTTTTAATTTCCTCCATTTTCTCCTCAATTCAGATTTCCGTATCGGGCAAAAGAAAGGCCGCGTCGAACGCTGGCGCGGCTCCGGCAAGCATGTCTCTCTTTCGTTCGGTATATTCCTGCGCGTTTTTTCGGGTACCGTGCGTGGGCCAACGCAGGTAAGCCGGTCGTTTGTTTATACAAGTCAATTGTTTTCTGATGTTTAAGGTCTCCCAACTTCGGCGTGCCGCGTGTAATTAGTCACTGCGCGAACGGGAACAAAGGAAAAAGAAAACAATGATTCGAATCATCGCCATAACCGCTTTCAGCACTCTTTTGATCGGCGCGGCTCTCGCCCAGGACATTCATCTTAAGGTCCGCGACGTCCCTACGGACCAGTCCTCCGTTCCCACGGCGTTTGCGAGCGCTCGCGCGGCGCGCGTGCATACCGTTGCCGGCGGTCCCGTGCATCGGATCATGCAGTTCGACCATGCGCCGGGCGTGCAGGATCTCGAAGCGCTGCTGGCAGCCGGCTACAAGGTTGTCGCCATGGTTCCGGATAACGCTGTCATGGTGGTGATGGCGGAACGGGCAACCGAAGCGTTGCCGACGGTGAAGTGGATCGGCGAACTGGAAGCCAGCGACAAAATCAGCCCCGCGCTGGCCGGTCAGGCCGGTCAGGCAGAGGTGATCGTGGAATTTCATCCGGACGTGCAAAAGCCCGTGCAGCAGGCCGTCGGCGCCGCCGCGGGGGTCACGCTGCTTTACCCGCCGGTCCTGCTGGCGAATCACGCGATCGCGAATGCCACGCCGGAGCAGATCAGAAATCTCGCGGAACACGACGAAGTAGCCTATGTTTTTCCGGCGGACCCCGGATTACTCGCGGGAGACGATATGATGCCCTGCGCGGGGATGCTGACGCTCGCCGGGCCCATCGGGCAATACTCGAATATCGTCCACGGCTGGGACCTGGATTCCGGAAATGCGGCGCACCTCGGATACTTCTTCGGCGCCCTGACTCCCAAGCTGCAGGCCTCGACGGTTCAGACCGAGGTGCTTCAGGCGCTGACGGCGTGGTCGCGCGTCACCAACGTGGATTTCAGCCCCGGCGTGAGCGCGACCTCCCCGCGCACGATTCTGATCGAGTTTGCCCACGGGGCGCACGGCGACGCTTACCCGTTCGACCCGGCCGGTACGATCCTTGCCCACACCTTTTATCCCATCCCGCTGAACCCGGAGCCGCTGGCGGGCGATATGCACCTCAACGCCGACGTGAACTGGCATTCCGGCAGCGATATCGACATCTACAGCGTCGCTTTGCACGAGGCCGGCCACGCGATCGGGTTGGGCCACACGGATACGCCGAGCGATGTGATGTACCCGTATTACCGGCGCGGCATCGTGCTTTCGAAGAACGACATCGGCGCGGCGCGGTCCCTGTATGGAATTCCGGGATCCGCCCCCGCTACCACCCCCGTCTCAGCTCCCGCCTCGCCTGCCCCGGCGGCGCCAGCCAAGCCCGCCGCGTTGAGCGTCACCTTGAATGCAGTCCCGGCTCCGGGACAGGCGGCACAGATCTCAATCTCCGGAACGGTCGCGGGCGGCGTCGCGCCAGTCACCGTCGACTGGCAGACCAGTCAGGGATACAGCGGAAAAGCCACGGCGGGAGCATCCGGCACCTGGACCGCCGCCGGAATTAACCTGATTGCGGGCGCGAACACGCTGACCGTGACGGCGTTCGACTCCGCGCGTGACACCGCGTCGGCTTCGGAAGTCGTGGACCGTCAACAGACCCCGCCTTCATCGGCCTCCGCACCCATGGCGATCCACTTCACATCGCCGGCTTCGGCGGTTATCACGCAGACCGGCTCCTCGATCTCGCTTGCCGGAACGGCTTCCGGCGGCACAGGGGTGACGAGCGTAACGTGGCAGACTTCGGGAGGAGCAACCGGCAGCGCCAGCGGCACCGGCCCCTGGATCGCTCCGAATGTGCCGTTGCTGACCGGCGCCAACACTGTGATCGTCCACGCGTTCGATGCCGGCGGAGACAGCGCCTGGGCGTCGATTGTGGTGGAACGCAATTAGGTGCAATGTCCAGGAAGTAACTGGACACACCGTGGCGCGGACGATCATTTTTGTCGTCCGCGTTTGTCTCGTAACCGGAAGAAGGCAGGCCACTGAGAGACGATGGCCTGCCCCACGCCTGACCAGGACAGTGTCCAGTTATTTATTGGACACTACACTGGCGTTCAGGGGCGCAGGGCATACTGCCCCTGGAAAGGGCCGATCCCGGGATAGTACAGCTGCGCCCTCACCAACTCCGCCAACTGGCGAATGTGCCCCAGGTCGTGCAGCGCCCATTCGTTCACAAGATTGGCCAGGGTGAATTCACCGACCTCGGTGTGCCGCGCGGTACGTAACAACTGTCCCGGTTCAAGGCCACGCAGAAGTTCGACATTGTTCTCCCGCTGCTCCTCCCAGTGCGCCATCGATTCTTCCGCGTCGCGATTGGAATAAGTTCCCTGTGCGTAATATGCGTTCTGATCGTAAGGTCCGACCTCGGGATTGTCGTCAGCCAGAATCTGATCCACGTTACCGCGGAAATAATGCGCCTCGATGTGAGACAGGTGTTCCAGAAGCTCGGCTACCGAGAATCGGTCCGGCGCAGGCTTCCAATACACCTGCTCATCTCTCACGCCCGTAAGAAGAGCGCGGAAAATATCGGGCGTGGCGGAAAGATGTTCGATGGCGGGGTGTTCGAGATTCTTTGCGGCCATGCCTTAATCTACCCCTCCGCCAACCGTGGAAAGCGTGATCTCGCGGGTTTCATCCGGGAGCGTGCGCAGCCGGATCTCGGTCCGCTGCCGGGGCAAGAGGGCAGGGAAGCGCTCCGCCCATTCGAGCAGGACAACAGATCCGCTGGCAAAGAGCTCGTCGATGCCGAGGTTCTCCACCTGGCGGGCTTCGTCGAGGCGGTAGAGATCGATGTGATAGACGGGCGCGGAGTCACCATACTGATGAATCAGCGTGAATGTGGGGCTGGAAACTTCCTCCGCCGGCGCGGCGTTGAGTCCTTCGACGATCCCCTTCGCCAGAGTCGTCTTCCCGGCGCCGAGGTCACCGATCAAAAGCACGGCGCCCGGAGAAAGGCCTGGAGCGAGTTCATGGCCGAGCGCGATGGTTTCTTCCTCAGACCCGGTGCGGAATGTTCGTGATTGCACGAATGCCCTCGGCGAGATAGTCCAGCAGATCGGTTGCAATCACGGTCTGTTCGGTGAGATGGCGCGCGGCAATTTCTCCCGCCAGGCCGTGCAGATAGACCGCTGCCGCAATCGCCCGATCGGGATCCTGCGGGAATTGCCCCAGCATGCCGGCGATCATCCCGGTCAGGATATCGCCGGTGCCGCCGGTGGCCATGGAGGGCGAGCCGGTGGGATTGATCCAGACGCGCCCGTCGGGAAAGCCGATCAGCGTTCGCTCGCCTTTGAGCACAACGATTACATTCCTGTCCGTCGCGAGCGATCGCGCGGCTGCAATTCTGTCGGCCTGAATCGCGGGGATGGTGAGCCCGGTGAGGCGGCTCATCTCGCCGGGATGTGGCGTCAGAACCCGCGCAGATCCCGGATTGCCGGACCATTCTCCCACCGCCAGGCAATTCAATGCGTCCGCGTCGATCACCATCGGCTGCGGAATCTCGTTGAACAGGCGCATGACGGTTGCACGCGTCTCGTCGCCCGTGCCGATACCGGGCCCGATGGCGACGAGAGTTCGCTTGCCCGCGAGTTCCGCGATGCGATCGAACGCGGCAGCGCGCGATCTCACCCGAAGGCGTCTCGGGAAGCGGCTCGGTCATCAGCTCCGCCGTATGCGACGGAGACCGCGCGCACCGCCGATTCCGGACACGCGACGGTCACCAGACCAGCTCCGGCGCGCAGCGCCGACAGTCCCGCCATGGCCGCTGCGCCCGGTTTGTTGCGCGAACCCGCCACCACCAGCACGTGGCCGAATTTGCCTTTATTCGAATCCCTGGGGCGCGGCGCGAAGAGCGGCGCGATGCTTTCCGGCGTGATCAGCGCCAGCTGAATGCGCTCGTCGTTTTCGTAGAGCGAGGGCGGGGAACCGATAGGCGCGATCACCAGATCGCCCATCAGATCGCAGGCCGGCGGCATCGCGTGGCAGACCTTCGGCGCGGTGAATGTGACGGTGGCATCGGCGCGCACGTATTCGCCCGGCGGTGTTCCGCTCGCGCCCGAAAGGCCCGAGGGAATATCCACCGCAACGACCTTCGCGAACGGGAACGAGGAGTTGATTTCCAGAATGGCGTCGAGCGCCGGGCCCGCTGGCCGCGCCCACCAGGCCGGTGCCCAGAACCGCGTCGATCACCAGCGTTGCCGGCCGCATCTCCGGGCCGAAATCGCGGTATTCCTGCATACCCGAGGCCCGCAGCATCGCGAGATTGAGCGCCGCATCGCCGCGCAGTTCTTCGGGATCGCAGATCAGAATCACGCGCAGATTGCGTGGCGCGAAACGGACATGCAGCTGACGCGCGATCGCAAGGCCGTCGCCGCCGTTGTTGCCTTTGCCGCAGACAACGACAATCCGCTGCTCGCTTACCGGCGAGAAATTCCGCGGCGACGTATTCGACCACGCGTTGCGCGGCGTTCTCCATGAGGATGATGCCGGGAATTCCCGCCTCGACTGTGGCGCGGTCGACCGCGGCCATCTCGCCGGGCGTGAGAACTTTTCGCGGACTCGGCGACTCGTCACGCCAGACCCCTCGCGATGATCACCGTCATATCGTCCGGCAGTTCCGGGGCCGTGCTCCAGTGCCGTGACCGCTTCCATGATCTTCGCCACAATCTCCTTCGGTTCGCTGTTCTGGTAGCGCAGCGCCGTTTCCGCCAGGCGCGTCGGCGCCGAATTCTTCGCCATAGGCGTTCTCAGGCTCGGTAATCCCGTCGGTATAAGCAATCAGGAGATCGTTCGCGCGCAGCTCCACGGTCTGCTCTTCGTAGACGAATCGACGGGAACGCTCCCACCACGGTGCCGGTCACTTCGAGCAGAGTCACTTCGCCCCCGCGCAGCAGCAGTGGCGGCAGATGTCCGGCGTTCGTATAAGTCAGAATGCGCGAGCGCTCGTCGTATGCGCCGAAGAAGAAGGTCGCATACTTCTCGGGCGCCGTGCTGGCGTAGAGTTGGCGGTTCAACTGGGCGACGATACTCGACGTGGAAAAATGAGCGCCCCCGTGGCCGTTGGCCGTCACCGCGGCGAGCGGCATGCCCGCTGCAAGTTGAGTGCGCACGATCGACTGAATCGACGCCATCAGCAATGCGGCCGAAATGCCTTTGCCCGCGACGTCGCCGATCGCGATGGCGAGGTTTCCGTCGGGCAGGCAAAGGTAGTCGTAGTAATCGCCCGAAACCATGCGCGCGGGCTGACAGATGCCCACCAGCTCGATCGTCTGCATGACTGGCGCAGACGCGGGGGAAAAGCTGATTCTGCACTTCGCTCGCGATTTCGACTTCGGATTGGAGCCGCTCCTTCTCCCGCGCGATCACAACCAGGTTCTCGATCTGCGCGGCCATGTTGTTGAACGAATGGCCCAGATCGGCCAGCTGGTCGTTCCCGTTACCGGAATACGCCAGGAGAAGTTTCCTTTGGCGATCTGCAGCGTGCCCTCGTAGAGCCGGTGAACCGCGGCCGTGATCGTACGTGTCAGCGACAGCCCGATGACGACCGAGATGAGCCACACGCCAGCAGTAAAAACATGACGACCACGACGAAACCGATCAGCAGGTCCTGGCCAAATTCAAAACCCCGGCTGAAAACCGCGCCGAGGACCGCAGAGGGGCGCGTTTCGAGCGAGAGAAGGCCGAGCGCTCCGCTCACGGGTTTAGCCCAGTCCGTAAACGGGACCGGATTGTACCACGTGATCTGCGAAATCGAGCCACTTCAGCCCCTGGTATTGCGGTGGAACCATCCCCGCGCTGCCTTTCAGTCCGATATCGTCCGCGACGTCCCCAGGCTCAAAGCGCCGATGCCGGGCACGGTTTTTTCCAGCACCTGCAGGGTGATGGGTGCAAGTGCGATTACCGTTGTGTCGCCGCTTCGCGCCACGGAAGCGGAGTAGTAAAGCCCATCCCTCGCGATGCAGCCACAGTAATCTTTCCAGCCATCCGCGGGAGTTTCGAGAGCGCTGTCAACGGGGTAGCGAAGGTCCCGGTCTCCGCTCATTACGATCTGCAGGCCGGGCAGGCGCGCTGTCAGAACGCCTCCCATCTGCTGCAGGAGAGCGGCGCGATCGGCCGGTCTGGCCTGACTCAGAATCCGTACCGGATCGTCGAGCGAGGCCGCGCGCCGATCCAGTTCCGAGCTGACCAGATAAACCGCGACCTGGCCCACAATGATCCAGGTTCCCAGCACGGCGAGAGCGAGATCAGAAGATCGGCACCGCGCCGAGGAACGTCCATGTGACGAACAGCCGGTTGCGGAGGCGCCAAATCGATTTGCGAACGGCGCGGCGGATGAATCGGAACCCGAGAATCGTGGCATCGATCGCCAGGAGGAAGCCGATGAACGTGGCCAGCATCCCCTGGTCCTGAAGACCCACTCCAGAACCACGTACAAGGCCAGCAGCACGCCGAATACGCGCGGCAGCGTGACCTTTTGTTTGATGGATTGCGTCAGCTTCACCCTGACTATCAGGATAGGTCAGGGACGGGCTCGCCGGGCTTGACGCTGCGCGAGATCGCGGGAATTTCGGCTTCCGGAACGGCGGCCTGCTCGCTCAGCGCCTGCTGCAGAATCCGCAGAGCCGCTTCGGGCGTGTCGGCGAATTGAAACAGATCCAGGTCCGCGGCCGCAATCGTTCCGTACTTCACCAGCGCGTCGAAGTTCACGATTTCCTTCCAGAAATCCGTGCCGTAGAGAATGATGGTGATCTTCTTCGCCAGCTTCTTCGTCTGCACGAGGGTGAGAATTTCGAAGAGCTCGTCCATGGTTCCGAATCCGCCAGGGAAACACGACCAGGGCCTTCGACAGATACGCGAACCAGAACTTGCGCATGAAAAAGTAGTGGAATTCGAAGTTGAGTTCGCCGGCTGATGTACGGATTGGGGAGCTGTTCGAACGGAAGGCCGATATTCAGCCCGATGGTCTTGCCTTTGGCGTCCGCCGCGCCGCGGTTGGCGGCTTCCATGATGCCCGGGC
This sequence comes from Terriglobia bacterium, assembly GCA_963764845.1. Classification (GTDB taxonomy): domain Bacteria; phylum Acidobacteriota; class Terriglobia; order Bryobacterales; family Bryobacteraceae; genus BOG-234. Next base: position 2,468,396 of record CAVXUE010000006.1, read on the forward strand.
CGCCGCCGGAGCAGATGACAAACCGGTAGGTGCGCTCGCGAAACGTCTTCGTCCACGTCGGTCACCATCGCCGCCAGCGTGCGCGCGTCGCGATAGTAGGCTGCAAGCGGCCCTTCTTCGCGGATGCGCGCCGACCCGAAGAACACGATGGTGTCGCGAATGCGCTGCCGGCGAAAATGCGACAGCGGCTCCAGATATTCGGACAGCATGCGAAGGGGCCGGGCATCCGGGCCTTTCAGGAAATCGTCGTTCTCGTATGCGAGCGTCGGTCGCGTTGCGGAGGTTTCATTCATGAGGTTTCTTCTTCAGTTCCCTGACCGTGCGCAGGATCTCGGGCAGGTTCTGGAACGCCGTGATGGCCCGCAGCCATTCCGAGGCGTCGAACGCGGGCGATCCGGAGACGCGCGAATGGGGCTTTACATCGTGCGCCGATTCCGCTCTGCGCATAAACGATCGCGCCCTCGTGAATCGTCAGATGTCCCGAAACGCCAACCTGTCCCGCGAGCAGCACGTCCTTCTCCAGCACCGAACTCCCGGCCAGGCCCGTCTGCGAGCAGATGATGTTGTCTTCGCCCACCACGCAGGAATGGCCGATCTGGACCAGGCTGTCGATCTTCGCCCCGCGCCGCACGCGCGTCTCCCCGACGCTGGCGCGGTCGACCGAAGTGAGGCTCTGAATTTCGACGTCATCCTCGATGATCGCGATGCCGGATTGGACGATCTTGTAGTGCGTTCCGTCCGACTGCTTCGCAAAACCGAAGCCGTCGCCGCCCACCACCACACCGTTCTGCAGGATCACGCGATTGCCGATCCGGCAAAATTCCCGCACCACCGCGTGCGAGTGGGCCGTGAAATCATCGCCGATCTGCGCGCCTTCATAGATCACGACATGCGGATGCAGCACCGCGTTGCGGCCAATCACGACGTTTTCGCCTATGGAAACAAATGCGCCGATCGAAGCGCCTTCGCCTATGCGCGCGGTGGCCGCGATGGCGGCCGAGGGATGGATTCCCGGCCTGGGCCGCGGGGGCTGATAAAACAACCCCAGAGCCCGCGCGAAATCGTGATACGGGTTGGCGGAGATCAGGGTCGGGATGCCATCGACGGCGCGGGCGGCGATGACCGCGCTGGCCTGGGTCGTCTTCAGCTTCGGCCCGTATTTCGGGTTCGCCAGGAAGGTGACGTGCCCGGGCCCGGCGTCCTCGATGCCCCGCACGCCGGTGATTGGTACGCCGTCGTCGGGGCACCCTTCAATCGTGCACCCGAGAGAGGCTGCCAGTTCCTTCAGCTTCATGGCCAAGCAACCAGCGTACCTGAACGGGTTATTTCTGGAAAACGAAATGGAGAGTCTGGGCGCCCGGCACTGCCTTGCCGTTCTCACGCGCAGGCTCAAAGCGCCACTGTTTGGCCGCTTTCACCGCCGTCCCGGCGAGATAAGTCTCGATTCCCTGATGCGGTTTGGCTACCGGTGCGGCCGAGGTCACGCGGCCATGCTCGTCGATCTGCGCGCGCACGTCAATCGCGATCTCGCTGGTGATACGGGGGCGGACTCCGGCGGCAATAACGGGCGGCGCGCGGTGGATCACCTTCGGCTCGGTCCGATGAGGAGGGGCCTTTGAGGTATCGAGCCTCGGTGACGTATCGAGCCTTGGAGCAGCAGGAGGAGGAAGAGGAGCGGCAGCCGCCGTGCTGCGCACGAACCGGAAAGACTCCGCCGAAATGCGCCCGGAACCTTCCACGACCTCGAGCCGGAACGTGACGTCGTTGCCGGCCGGTTCGTATTTGTAGATTCCCGCGGCAAGAACGAGCGGGGCCAGATCGATCCGGGTCTGGTCGTCTCCCGCGCGCACGAAAAGCTGGACGGAGCGGGCATCGTGCAGCGCTGTCGCGCCGGGATTCCACGATACCTGCCAGGCTGAACCCATAGGTTCAACGGCCAAACCGAGCGGGCGGGCCGGCTCGGCCAGGGCCGTGTTGCCTGAAGACGCCGCGGCGGCCGGAGTCGATTGCCGGTTCGCGGGCTTCGAAGCCCACCACAGCGCTCCAGCCGCCAGCAGCACGGCGCCGACAAGCGGCATCCACTTCTTCAGGCGTTGTCCAAATGTCAGCGGCTCATCGTCTTCGAAGACGCGTTCGCGAGGCGCAAAAAGCAGCGGCTGCGGGAGAGCCTGCGCGGGCCGCTGGACGGTGGGCTCGCCGTCAGAAAGGTCGTTGGCAAAAAGCCCGCCAGCGGCAGGATCAACCGCGGCCGGCACAAAATCCGGCACAAGCCGCCGCTGACGTTCCCGAACGGCCGGCTCGGGCGGAAGCCCGGGTTTTGCAGGGGGATTGAGCACGCGCCCGCGAAACGGGAACGGGTCGCCCGTGGCGCGCGCGCCGCCCACTTCGTCATGCACGTAGAATCGCGCCGAAACATCGCCGGAATCCTGCGGCTTGATCAACAGAGCAAGGTCCGTCCGGTCGCTGAAATAATGGCGGATCAGTTCGAGATCCGGATCCTCCAGCTGGAATCCGGCCCGCAGATGGCTGCGGTAAAGCCCCACCACGGCCAGCTCCCGCGTGGCGAGAATATCAGCCGCCGCCTTCTCCAGACCGGCCTTGTCCGGTGCATCGAGAACAAACGCCGGCCCGAGTTTGTGCGCACAGGGTATCCGCTCGTAGCGCTCAATCCAGACTGCAGGCCTGCCATCCGACTGAACGCGGCCCAGCAGCAATCCGCCGACTTCCTGGGACTCAAACCCTTCACTCAGGTCCCGTAGAATGCCATCCACGGCATCGAGATGCATGTGGATCGCTACAGGCGAACCCTCGGGATCCCACACGAAATACTCGGTCTCCGTCAATTCCATCGTTCCGGACGCATTGCCGCCCGTAGGTTCGCTGAGGGCCATAAGTTTGACACGAATCCCGCGGTGATGTCACCGCTTGTATCGAGAGACGTGGTTCGACGAACGCAAGGTTCCTTTTCCCCCATTCTAAACACTAATTAATAAAGCATTCTCCAGCCGAGCGCGAGGCAGCTGGCAGCGAAATCGGCGGGACGGGACGCTCCGACGTGCATTGCAAGCAGGCCGCCGAACAGTTCGGGATGCGACGCCATGGCAGGCAGCGCGCGCTGGCGCAGCTTTCGGCCACCGGTCCATGCTCAGCATGAGATCGGCCATGAAACGCGGCCGGACGGCCAGGCGACGGTGCGCGGATTCGTACCGTGCGAGATCGCCCGATTCCAATCGCATCCGCCAGAGCCAGGGCCTGGTGAAATCCCAGGCAGAGGCCCTCGCCGGTGATGGCGTCAACGGAGCCGGAAGCATCGCCGATGAGCGCCACGTTCCCCGCCACCACCCGCCGCAGCTGGCGGGATGCGGTGACGGCGCCCCGTTCCTCCGAACTTTCCGGCGCGCCCTCGAGCCTGGCCAACAGAGGCGGAAACCGGCGCAGCGCGTCTGGGACCCGCAATTTCGGATCGCGGGAAATCACCGCCACGCAAACCTCGTCCGGAGCGACCGGGGTAACGTAGATCTGACAGCCCGCGCCCCAGTGGATCTCGACGTAATCGGTCCAGGGCTCCAGTCGAAAATGACGCCGGAAGCCGAAACGCCGGGCGTCCCGGCGAGTGGCTTCGAGGCCTGCCCAGCCGCGCACCCGTGATGCGGTGCCATCGGCGCCGACGATCCAGCGAGCCGGGATGTCCTGGAGACCACCGATTGCGCATCCCCAGCGAAGTTCGACGCCGCACTGTTCGGCCTGGACAGCCAGCGCCCGATGCAGAGTGGTGCGGCGGAATCCGCGGCCCCATCCGTTGGGGAACTCCGCCGCCACCGAAACGTTATCGCCGTGAAACCGGATTCCCCGGAAAGCGAAGGAACTGCTGAGCGGCAGGTGCAGCCCAAGCCGCGCCGCCGCTGCCAGCCCATCGGGCAACACGCCTTCGCCGCAGGCTTTGTCGATGGATGGCTCGCAGCCATCCGCAAGAATCACGCTTAAGCCTTTGCGCCGCGCTGCGATCGCCGCCGCGAGGCCGACCGGACCGCCGCCGATCACCAGGACGTCCGCTATCATCGCTTAGAGTTCTTCCTCAAGTCTAACCAGATCGACGATAAATAAATGATAAAAGCAGTTATATTCGATCTCGGCCGCGTTATTGTGCCGTTTGACTTCAAGCGCGGTTATGCCAGGCTCGAAGCCCTCTGCGGCATTCCGGCGGGGGAAATCGGCGTGCGTCTCTCCCGCACGGGACTCGTAACCGACTTCGAATCGGGGAGAATCGCCCCCCACGACTTCGCTCGCCTGCTTTGCGGCCACCTGAACGCCGACATTCCTTACCAGCAGTTCTGCGATATCTGGTTTTCCATCTTCCTGCCCGATCCTTTGATTCCGGAAAGCATGCTGAGCGGCATCGCGCGGAATTATCCGCTGATCCTGCTGTCCAACACCAATGCGATTCATTTCGAAATGCTTCGGGAAGCCTACCCGCTGCTGCGCCACTTTCATTCCTATGTGCTCTCTTACCAGGTAGGCGCCATGAAGCCTTCGCCATTGATTTACCGTAGAGCCATCGAAGCAGCCGGGTGCCAGCCTTCCGAATGCTTCTTCACGGACGACATCCAGGATTACGTCGAAGCCGCGAAGCGTGAGGGTATCGACGCCGTGCAGTTTCAATCGGCGGCGCAGATTGAAGCGGAGCTGCACGAGCGTGGTGTTTATTGGTCAACGTAAGAGAATAAAAATATGGCTCTTCAGTTCACGACCTCTTACCTGGAAGATTCCCTGTCGCTGTTCCACTACTACAAGGGCCTGGCGGAGCGGGCTATGAGTCAGCTTACCGAAGAACAGCTCTACACGGCTCTTGACGATCAGATGAACCCGGTCGCGTCGATCGTGAAGCATATGACCGGCAACATGGTGTCGCGCTGGACGGGCTTCCCCGAACTCGACGGCGAGAAGCCAGGCCGGGATCGCGACACCGAGTTTACCGACCCGCCCGCTTCCCGCAAAGCCCTGATGCGCCTCTGGGAAGAAGGATGGAGCTGTCTGTTCGCCGCGCTTGAGCCGCTGTCGGAAGCGGACATGGTTCGGGCCACAACCATCCGCGGCGAGCGCCATTCGGTGATGCAGTGCATCAATCGCCAGATCGCTCACTATTCTTATCATTGCGGCCAGATTGCCTTTCTCGCCAAGCATCTGCGGAATCAGGAATGGAAATGCCTGAGTATCCCGCTCGGAGAGTCGGCGCGCTTTAACCGCCGGGTAGCGATGGGTGAAGCCACCCAGCGGTGAAAGCTTTTCGAAACCGCTTGCCGCGCCATCCATCTATTTCAATAGAGGGATTAAGCCAGTGAGATCCGGAATGTTTCGAAACGCCATGCTTGCCGCAGCCTTGTCAACCGCGTTGGCAGTAACACAGGCAAGCGCCAAAATGAGCGCGCCGCCGCTTACCGGCGATGACGCAATCGCCCAAAAGGTAATCCATGAGATTCGTACCTATCCTTACTACTCCATCTGGGACGATGTGAGCTTCCAGGTACAAAACGGGACCGTTCACTTGATCGGAGAGGTCACTCAACCATGGAAGAAATCAGCCTTGGGAAAATCTGTTGCCGGCATTCCCGGCGTGGCCGTTCTGGACAACGAACTGAAGGTGGCGCCGCTTTCAACTTTTGACGACCGCCTCCGCACTGAGGTTGCGCGGGCCATCTATCGCGACCCCGTTCTTTCCCGTTACGCCATCGGCGCCTTTCCGCCGATCCACATCATCGTGGATAGCGGGCGCGTCACCCTGACAGGGGTTGTAAACACTGAGCTGGAGAAGCAGGTTGCCGGGGTGCGCGCGAGCTCCAGCCTGAGCTTCGGCGCTGTCACGAATAATCTGCAGGTGGAGCAGCCAGCGCCGAAACGGAACTGAGCTGCCGATCCGGCAGGCGTGACATACTCGGTTTTTCGTGAGTCATGTCTTTTCGATCCTCTTTGGCGCTGGCTTTACCGTCTCGGTAGTGTGGGCCATCGGGCGTGTTCTGTTTCGCGCCCTGGGGATCAATCTTCTTAGGCTCGAACATGACCTTCTGGCTGGAGCGTCCGGCGCGGCGATCCTCAGCTTCGCGGTTTTCCTCCTCTCCGTCGCAGATGCCGCCCGGACTCCGGTTTTCCTTCTGGCGGGTATTGCGGCGCTGATTCTCAGTTGGCGGTTCGGCGCTCCAGTAACCGCCGGGAGACTACCGGCCGTTCCCTCCCTTTGGAGATTTCTCTTCCTGGCGGTTTTCGCGTTCTACACGCTCTTCTACCTCTCCAACAGTCTCGCGCCGGAAATCAGTCTGGATGGCCAAACCTATCACCTGGGTCTCGTCTACAGGTTTCTCCGTGAACACGGATTCCACCGCTTAACCACCAGTTTGTACAGCGCCCTGCCGCTGGGCCTCGAGATGGTGTTTCTCTTCGCGTTTTCATTCGGAAAGAATGCTGCGGCGGCTACGGTCCATTGCTGTTATCTTCTGGCTTTGCCGTTGCTGATTCTGAGTTACGCGAGAAGGGTGGGGCACCCCCGCGCGGGCGTTTGTGCTGCCCTGGTCGCAGGCCTTGCGCCGGTCGCCGGAATCGATGGCGTCAGTGCCTACAATGACGTCGCTCTCGCGACAACGGCCTTCGGCATGTTCTACCTGCTCGAAATCTGGCGCGACGAGCAAAGCGATGCGTTGCTGATCCCGATCGGCCTTCTCGCCGGGTTCGCGGTCGCGATAAAGCTCACCGGCTTCGCCGCTCCCCTTTATGCCGCCGCAGTTATCCTGATCCGGCGGCGCCCGCGCGCGCTGCTGGCCGTTGCATCAATGGCAGCGATCATGGTGCTCCCGTGGCTGATCAAGGATTGGATCTGGCTGGGAAATCCGGTCTCGCCTTTCTTCAATCGCGTCTTTCCCAATCCCTATATCCACGTCCAATTCGAGGATTTCTACAGGGACTGGTTTCGCCATTACAACCTGACGAGCATCCGCCCCTGGTTCCGGGCCGTCACGCTGAGCGGCGATCTTGCAGGGCAGACCGGCCCGATATTTCTCCTCTCGCCCCTCGCCCTGTTCGCGCTGCGCTCACGAATCGGGCGGCACTGTCTGCTCGCCGCGCTGTTTTTTCTGATCCCCTATCCGCTGAACATCGGCGCGCGGTTCCTGATTCCCGCGGTGCCGTTTCTCGCGCTGGGAATTGCGCTGGCGTTCGAATTTTCGCAGGCAATCCTCGTATTGCTGACCCTGGCCGCGGCGGTCGGGGCGTGGCCGCGGGTGATCGGCAAATACGAGACTTCGGCCGGTGGCTGGCATATCGCGCATATGCCGTGGAAGCCGGCGCTCCACCTTGTGCCGCAGGATGTCTACCTGAGTCAATCGCCGATGTGGAGGCTCGCGCGGATGCTCGACCGTTACGTTCCGGCGGGTAAGCGCGTCTGGAGCACTGTTGCGGTCGCTGAGGCATACACGAAAACGGACGTCATGCTGAATGCGCAGTCGGCCGAGGGAGAATTGCTCGAAGATACTCTCACCACCGCTGTGCGCGACGATCTGGAGCCAACCTGGAATCTGCGATTCAGAATCCCACCCACCCGCCTGCGGCATCTCCGCCTCGTCGAGACCGCCGCCGGCACGGGCGATCTCTGGAACATCGGCGAAGTGAAGATTTTCCACGGACTGAACCAGATCCCGCCGGCATCGGCATGGCGTCCCGATTCCAAGCCGTTTCCCTGGGATATCGGCCTCGCTTTTGACGGCAACCCGGTCACGCGGTGGAGATCCTGGGAGCCACTTTACCCCGGGATGCACGTAGACGTGGATTTCGGGACCGAACTCGCGATCGATCGCGTGGAACTTCACGATATCGACGGCCAGCCAAAATTGCGTGTACGTCCTCAAGCCTGCGACGGCGCGTGCGTGGCGATTGCCGCGACGATCGAGAATCTCCCGGATGCCCCTTACGGCGATCTTCGGCGCAAAGCCACGCAGATCGCCAGACAGCATGGTATTGATTACCTGTTGATGGGCATCCCGAAAACGAACGTGGGCGATTTAGGCGGTGATATAGGAAACGACCCGCATCGATGGGGCCTCGACTTCATTGCGGAATGTGACGGCAGCAGACTTTATAGAATCCAATGAGCGAATTCTTTCTCGGCGTCGACGGGGGCCAGTCCAGTACGACTGCCGTGATCGGCGATGAGCGCGGCAACATTGTGGGATGGGGCAGCGCGGGGCCGTGCAACCACGCGGCCGCACCCGAGGCGCGCGCGAAATTTCTGCGTGTGATGCGGGAATGCCTGGGGCAGGCCGCGGATCGGGCGGGGCTCAAACCGGAATCCTCGCGATGGAGCTTCAAGGCCGCCTGCCTCGGAATGAGCGGCGGACCGGATGACAAAGCCGCGCTGCTCGGCGAAGTTCTGGAATCCGGCCACACGATCGTCACGCACGATGCCGCAATCGCGCTCGCAGGCGCGACTTCGGGAGAGCCGGGAATCATCGTGATCGCCGGTACCGGCTCGATGGTCTTCGGGCGAAACGCGCGCGGCGAGACGGCCCGCGCCGGCGGCTGGGGCTATATTTTCGGCGACGAGGGTGGCGCCTTCGACATCGCAAGACAAGCCCTGCGCGCGGTGCTGCGGGAGCACGAAGGCTGGGGTGCGCGGACCGCATTGACGCCCGCCCTGCTCGAAGCCGCCGCGGCCTCCGACGCGAATGAAATGCTTCATTCGTTCTATGGCCCCGCGTGGCCGCGGTCGCGGGTCTCGGGTCTCGCCCGAACGGTCAGCCGGATCGCCGAAGAAGGCGATCCGATTGCCCTGCGCCTCCTGCATCAGGCCGCGAACGAGCTCGCTCTTCTCGCCGGCTCCGTGCGCCGCCGGCTCTGGAGCGAAGCCGAACTGGCGCTCATCCCCGTGCTGGTTTCGTGGGCGGGTGGAGTATTCGAGAGCGCTCCCTTACTGGAGCGCTTCCGCATGCTGATTTCGCTCGAACCAGGGGCGGTTTGCGAGCCTCCGCGCCACGGCCCCGCGGAGGGCGCCCTGCTGCTGGCGTATTCAACCGCCGGGCAGAAACTGCATCTGGCCCAGTGAACGCGATATACTCGCACGAAATGACTCCGCAGGTGGCACATCTGAGTCCCGTCCACGCCATAGGCCAGGTGGCGATCACGGTAAAGAAATTGGATCGCGCAGTGGCTTTCTATCGTGACGTGCTGGGGTTGCCGTTTCTGTTTGAGGCCGGGTCGATGGCGTTTTTCGATTGCGGCGGCACCAGGCTGATGCTGGGACTCGCTGAGAACACCGATGCCACCTGGAGTTCGATCATCTATTACAAGACTGAAAACATTCATCGGAGCGCTGAACTGCTCGGCAGTGCGCGGCGTCCAGTTCGAAGCGCCGCCGCGGATGATCGCCAAAATGCCGGACCACCAGCTCTGGATGGCATTCTTCCGCGATTCGGAAGGTAATCTTGCCGCGCTGATGAGCGAAGTCCGGTAGATTACCGCCGCCGCACCCTCTGATGTAATCATCAGAAGACGTGCCCGCCGATACCCAAAAGCCAGTCCTCGTCTTCGACGGCGACTGCTCATTCTGCAAAATATGGGTGGGGTACTGGCAATCCCTGACCGGCGAGCCGCGTCGAATACGTCCCGTATCAAACGGCCGCCGAGCGTTTCCCCGGCGTTCCCCGCACCGATTTTGAGCGCGCCGTTCAGTATTTCGAGGGCGACACCCGCTATAGCGCGGCGGAAGCGGTCTTCCATCTGATGGCGGTTCTTCGCGAGGCCTCTGGCCTGCCGCTTTGGCTTTACCTGACCACCTGCCAGGCTTCGCCCCGATCACGGAATGGCTTTACCGCTTTGTCGCGGCGCATCGCAACGCGGGCTATCGCATCACGCGCGCTGCTGTGGGGCAAGCGCGTCGAGCCTTCCACTTACAACATCGCTTCCTCGCTCTTCGCCCGCGCCATCGCGCTGATTTACCTCATCGCCTTCATCTCGTTCGGCCGTCAGGTCAGAGGATTGATCGGCGACACAGGGAATCCAGCCGGTCACGCGAATTCCTCACGCGAGGTCACGCGGCAGTTCGGCGCGGAGGCATTCTGGCGAGTCCCGACCATTTTCTGGTGGATCCACAGCGAGTACGGCCTCTTATCGATCGCATGGGGCGGCGCGGTGGTCGCCTGCGTCGCCGCCATCGGGCGCCCGCACACGCCGGGCCAAAAAGGCGCGTTCGTCCTCCTGTTCATCTACTATCTCTCCATCGTGAACGGCGGCCAGATCTTCATGGGCTACCAGTGGGATTTCCTGCTGCTCGAAGTGCGGATTCCTCGCCATTTTCCTGAAGCCGTCGTTGGCGCGCGTCTGGCTCTTCCGCTGGCTGCTGTTCCGGTTGATGCTCGAATCGGGTGCGGTCAAGCTGCTCAGTCGACGATCCCGACATGGCGTAACCTGACAGCGCTCGCCTTGCATTACGAGACGCAGCCTCTGCCGACCCCGCTCGCCTGGTACATGATGCAGGCTGCCTCTCTGGTTCCAGAAAACGTCCACGGGATTTGTGTTCGTCGGTGGAGCTGGGCTTGCCGCTGCTGATGTTCGGGCCACGCCGTCTGAAACAGATCGCCGCCTCGGCACGATCGTTCTGCAGATCCTGATTATCCTGACTGGCAACTACACTTTTTTCAATTACCTGGCCATCGCGCTCTGCCTGTTCCTCCTCGACGATACGCTTTTTCTTTCACGCATCAGAATCAACGCGAAGACTGCGCAAAGCCGCTGCGATGCGAATCGCTATGTTTCCTGCCGCTCTGGTCGTCTTCGTGCTGGTTATTTCGATCGACCCAACTCGCCGGCATGTTCGGAGTTCGCACGCCCGGATTCGCGAACGAGATCGTCGGACGCGAATTTCCGCTTTCGGCGTAGTCAATGAATACGGCCTGTTCGCGAACATGACGACCCACCGGCCCGAGATTTCCATCGAAGGCTCGAACGACGGCGTGGACTGGCAGCCATATGTCTTCCGCTACAAGCCGGGTCCGCTCAACCGCGCGCCGCGCTGGGTCGCGCCCGACCAGCCCCGCCTCGACTGGCAGATGTGGTTCGCCGCCCTGGGAAATTACCGCGAAAATCCCTGGCTCATGCGTTTCATGAAGCGGCTGTTGCAGGGTTCGGCTCCGGTGCTCGAACTGCTCGATCAAAACCCCTTCGCGGGTAAGCCTCCCAAATACGTTCGCGCGATGGTATACGAATATCACTTCACCACTTTCGAGGAGCGCCGCCAGACCGGAAACTGGTGGAAGCGCGAACTCAAGGGCACTTACTTTCCGCCGATCAGCCTGCGCCAGCAGGAAATAGCGCCCGCGGCCCTGAAATAATTGCAATTATGGCCATCAGCCCCCTCGCCGGTAAGCCCGCGCCGCCGGACATCCTCATCGACGTCGACCAACTCGACGCGCAATTATTTCGAAAAGAAGCCCGACACCTCCGACCCCGATCAACTGGTCAGCTTCGGCACCAGCGGGCATCGCGGCACTTCGCTGAACGGCACATTCACCGAAGCTCACATCCTCGCGATCAGCGCAGGCCGATCTGCGAATACCGCGACGGCAAAAAAGATCACCGGTCCGCTGTTCATGGGTAAGGATACGCATGCCCTCTCCGGATGTCGCGCAGCAAACCGCGCTCGAAGTGCTGGCGGCGAACGGCGTCGAAACGGTCATCCAGCGGGACAATGGAATCACTCCGACGCCGGTGATCTCCCACGCCATTCTCACTTACAACCGCCCCGGGAAAGCCGCTTGGCGATGGAATCGTGGTCACGCCATCGCACAATCCTCCCGAAGATGGCGGTTTCAAATACAATCCACCCGAAGGCGGTCCGGCCGATACCGATATCACCGACTGGATCCAGAACGCGGGCCAATGAACTGCTGCGCGCCGGCAATCAAGGCGTCAAACGCGTACCTAGCTTCCGCTGCAAGGCCGTCACGACTCATCGAACAGGATTTCATCGCTCCCTACGTCGAAGACCTCGGCAACGTCATCGATATGGATGCGATTCGCTCCGCCGGCCTGAAGATCGGCGTGGATCCGCTCGGCGGCTCTTCGCTCCCTTACTGGCAGCCGATCGCCGATCGCTACCGTCTGAACATCACCATCGTGAATCCGAATCTCGATCCGCGCTTCGCCTTCATGACCGTCGATCACGATGGCAAAATCCGCATGGATTGTTCCAGCCCTTACGCCATGGCGAGCATGGTGAAGCTCAAAGACCGTTTCGACATCGCCTGGGGAAACGATCCCGACGCGGACCGCCACGGCATCATCACGCGCTCAGCCGGCTTGATGAATCCGAATTACTATCTCGCCGTCGCCATTCAATATCTGCTCGCAACACCGGCCCGACTGGCCACAGGCCGCGGTGGTCGGCAAGACGGTCGTCAGCAGCGGCATGATCGACCGGGTCGTGAGCGATCGTCCACCGCACGCTCTGGGAGGTTCCGGTGGGATTCAAGTGGTTTGCCCCGGGCCTATTCGATGGCTCCTGCTGCTTCGGCGGCGAAGAGAGCGCCGGCGCCAGTTTCTTCCGGCGCAACGGATCCGTCTGGACCACCGACAAAGACGGGCTGATTCTCGGCTTGCTTGCCGCTGAAATCACTGCGCGCACGGGCAAGGATCCGGGCGAGCACTATCAGCGAACTGACATCCCGCTTCGGCGAGTCCTTCTACACACGAATCGATGCGCCCGCTAGCCGTGAGCAGAAAGAGGCCTTGAAGAAACTCTCCCCCGACGCGGTTAAGGCGGCCACGCTGGCAGGTGAGCCGATCACCGCCCGCCTGACGAATGCCCCCGGCAACCACGCTCCTATCGGCGGCCTCAAAGTAACCACGAAGAACGGATGGTTCGCCGCCCGCCCTTCCGGTACCGAAGAGATCTATAAACTTTATGCGGAGAGTTTCCGCGGCGCGGCACACCTCGACCAGATCGTCGCCGAGGCGCAGCAGATCGTCAAAGACTCATTGGTCTGATCCGCCGCCTCACACCACCGAACCGAACTCTCCATGTCGGATACCATCACGCCCGCACCACTTGCCCGACATTCACGCCAGCCGTCTCCGCCGATCCAGATTCGGCAGGAATCCCGTCAGCAGTCCGATCGCCGGCAGAAACGCACAGACCTGATAAACAAAATAGATCCCGGATCTGTCCGCCAGCTTGCCCAGAAACGCCGCGCCCACGCCGCCCAATCCAAACGCCATGCCAAAGAACAGATCCAGAAATCATTCCCACCCGCCCGGCACCAACTCCTGCGCATAAACCATAATCGCCGAGAACGCCGACGCCAGAATCAACCCGATGACCACGCTGAGCACGCCGGTCCAGAACAGATTCGCATAAGGCAGCGCCAGCGTGAACGGAAGCACGCCCAGAATCGAGCACCAGATCACATACTTGCGCCCGATCCGGTCGCCGATCGGTCCGCCGATGATGGTTCCCGCGGCGACCGCGCCCAGGAACATGAACAGATGAAGCTCCGCGCTCTGCACCGACACATGGAACCTGCTGATCAGATAAAACGTGTAGTAACTGCTCAGGCTCGCCAGATAGAAAAACTTCGAAAACATCAGCGCCATCAGCACGCCCAGCGAAACCGCAACTCCGCCGCGACGACAGCTCCGGATGAATCAGCGCCTTCTTGGCCCGCGCCGAATGCCCCAGAGCCTCGCGGCGCTTGTACCACGCGCCCACGTTGGTCAGCAGGACAATCGCCAGCAGCGCCGCCAGCGTGAACCACACGATGCTGTGCTGTCCTCGCGGCAGAACGATGAACGCGGCCAGCAGCGGCCCGAGCGACGACCCCGCATTTCCCCCCACCTGAAACACCGATTGCGCCAGTCCATGCTGGCCGCCCGAAGCCATCCGCGCCACCCGCGACGATTCCGGATGAAACACGGCCGACCCCATCCCGATCAGCCCCGCCGCAATCAGAATGAACGCGTAGTTCGAAGCCATCGACAGCAACGCCAGCCCCACCAGCGTGAATCCCATCCCGAACGGCAGGGAATACGGCTTCGGCTTGCGGTCGGTATAAAGCCCGATCAAAGGCTGCAGCAAAGACGCGGTCAGCTGCGTAGTCAGAGTAATCAGCCCGACCTTCGCGAAATCCAGATGAAAATTGCTCTTCAGGATCGGATAAATCGCCGGCAGCAGCGACTGAATCATGTCGTTCAGCAGATGGGAAAAGCTGATCGCCGCGAGAATCGGGAATACCGTTCCCTCGCTTTGATTCAAGTGCGCCGCCTGCCGCTGCTGGTTCAATTGTGATTCCGCTCGCGCTCACTGTTTTCAATTATCCAATCCCAAATTCTTCGGCAATTAATTCATAGGAACGCCGCCGCGCCGCATGATCGTGCATGATATTGACGATCAGCACTTCCTCGGCTTCGTAATCGCGCGCAACCGCTTCAATTGCTTCGCGCACCCGCGCCGGCGTACCCGTGATAATTCGCCGGTTCGGCGGCGTCTGACCCGGCATCAGCCCTTCCTCCGCGAGAAACCGCTCCGCCCGCTCCACCGTTGGCACCGGAATCGATTGTCCCCGGAACAGCAGCGTCATCATCATCCGGAAACTGAAGGAAAGCCGCTCCGCCTCCGCATCGGTTTCGGCGCAGATGGCCCACGCCGCCACGCCGGTGCGCGGCGCTTTCAAAGCGTCCGACGGACAAAACTGCTGCCGATAGTGGCGCGCGATCGCGGCGCCCGTGGGATTGATGAAATCCGCGAACACATAAGGCAGCCCCAGCTCCGCCGCCCAGAAACTACTGTCCGGCGACGACCCGAGCAGCCACACCTCCGGACTCTCGAAGTGAACCGACTCCAGCCGCGCGAACCGCCGGTCGGCGAACCGGCCGGTTCCCGAGCAGCGCCAGCAGTTCGTCCAGTTGTTCGCGGAAATCGTCCGGTACGGCCTGCCTCCGGTCCCGTTGCAGCGCGAACGCCACCAGCGGCGACGTCCCCGCCGCGCGGCCGATGCCCAGATCGATCCGCCCGGGAAACAGCCCGCTCAACATACTGAACGTCTCAGCCACTTTCAGCGGACTGTAGTGCGGCAGCATCACTCCGCCGCTGCCCACATGCAGGCGCGAGGTCGCCGCGGCAATCGGGCCGATCATCGCTTCCGGGCTGTGACACGCGAGCCCCGCCGTCCCGTGATGTTCCGCAACCCAATACCGCGTGTAGCCGAGGCCATCGGCCAGCCGCGCGAGATCGATCGTGTTGCGCAGCGCATCGCCCGCGGTTGCTCCTTCGGGAATCGGAGACTGGTCGAGAATGCTGAGACGAAGATCGGGCACTGAACTCTTTGATGCGGAATGTACTCAAACCGCCTCAACAGCCCCGGAAATTGTGTGTTATATTCCGAATAGAACCCCCCAGGATACCTGATGCACCGCAGAAATCTGTTGACTTGTGGCGTGTCTCTGCTTGCCGGAGCATGCGTCAATCGCCTTTTCGCTGCCCAATACTCCAGTCGCGCGGTCGATCTTGTCGCGCAATCCAATGTAATCGATATGCTCGGGCTGCTTACGCTCGACTGGTCGCTGCCTCGACCGCTGGCAGTCCGCGCCCAATGCCTTCGGCGAAGCGGACGCCCGCAAGCTCCGCGACTCGGGCATCAATATTTTTCATCCCGCCGTCGCGTTCGATGGCAATCCGTCCTACGCCATAACGCGCGACTGGTTCGCCAAATGGAATCGGCTGATCACGCAGCATCCCGAACATTTCCTGCGCATCGATCGATCCGCGGATCTTCCGCGCGCCAAGGCCAGCGGCAAGATCGGCATTATCCTCGGCATGCAGGATGCGAACCATCTGCGCGACCTCGGCGATCTGGACGCCTTCTACCAGATGGGCCAGCGCCTGACGCAATTGACGTACAACGCAAAAAACCGCCTCGGCGATGGATGCAAGGTGGCTTCCGATCGTGGCCTGACCGCGTTCGGTCAGCAGGTGGTCGCGCGCATGAATGCGATCGGTATGGCCATCGATGTTTCCCACTGCGGCGAAAAGACCACGCTCGACGCAATCGCGGCGTCGAACAAGCCGGTGCTCATCACGCATTCGAATTGCAAAGCGCTCGCGCCCGGCGTGGCGCGCTGCAAGACCAATGAGGCCATCGTCGCCGCGGCGCGCAAAGGCGGGGTGATCGGGCTCACCGGAATCCGTCATTTCGTGCGCGCGAAAGATCCCGTAACCATGGAAGATGCGCTCGATCATTTCGATCACGCCATCAAGATCGCGGGCGTCGAACACGTCGGCCTCGGCAGCGACACGGACCTCGATGGACGCGGCCCGCAGGCCGATATCGCCGGCCTGAATCGCGCCAACCGCGTTTTCGAATTAACCGAGGGCCTGATTCGCCGCGGCTACACCGACGATCACATCGCCCTGATTCTCGGCGGAAACTTCCAGCGGGCGCTGAACGAAATCTGGGGGGACGGGACTCGGGGTCGCGTTCCTTCATAGGTGAGGGCGGCAATTCCCTTCACGATCGGGATCTACCCTTCCGAGCCGTTCTTCTCAAGGATGTAGATCACCAGATCGCCACTCGTGTGGTCCAGCGCTTCGGCCGCGTCATGCTGGTTTGCGTTTGTTCATCTCCCGCTGAATTCCCTCGGCGATCCACATTCTTAACTGGGTCTGATAGCCGACAGACTTTGCGGCGGCAATTGTTTTGGCGGACGCGATCTGCGCAGGAACCAACCGGATCGATATAGGAGTCTTAACGGCATCGTGACGCTCTCGAATCGACTTCGCAAGTGCGACGGAGGGCCTGGATTTCTTTCCCGTCGGCAATCGATCCCAAACATCCGCCACGGAATGCGTTTCGAAATACTCCGCTGCTTCTTTGTCCGATCGGAATGCCGGCAGGGGAGTGCTTGCTGAAAGGAGTTTGTTCTTCATTTCGATTACCTGTTTGCGGCGGAACAGCCGCCGCTCTTTGTCTTCCATATCCCGCGCAGTAACCACACGAACGGCGCCGCCGCCAATGCGGCGAAAAACCACAAATGCCAAACGTCCATCGAACGTCTCTCCCAAGGCGATGTACAGCTTCTGACGAGTTCGCCTGACCTTATAATCACCCGCAAAGACCTCTTCGACTTCGTCGGGGCTGAACTCATGCCGCTCAATGTGGAATACATTGTCATCGTCCCATTCAAAGCCGGAAATGACCACAATTCTATCGTAGCGCAGTGTATATACAATCCGTTTTTGGCTTGGAGCGCGCTATGGCCACAAGGCCGTATTGTGGGCAAGGTGAAGTGCCGCCTGGCCCGGTTTGCGCCGGTCCGACGTCATCTCAAACGCGCCGCCAGCTCCCGCGCAACGGCGTCGGCCGGATCCTTCGCCAGCCCCACCACCCCCGCCAGATACTTCCCTTTGGCGAACACCCAGACCGGCGTGCCTCCATCCATTCCGAAGTATCCGCCCATGTAGGCGATATACAGGGGATCGGTCAGCAGCGGCTTGAAATCCACCAGCAGAAACGCCGCATCCTGCGCTGTGTCCGTCTCGATGATGAACAGCTGATACTTCCTGCCGCCGTCTTCGTAATCGCCGATCGTCCCGCCGGGCAGCGCCATCTTTCCCAGCAGATGGTCGGGAACGATCCGCGCGGCAGTCTGATGCGCGGGCAGCAGAAGCAGCCTGTCGTCCTTGACGGGCGGAGGCGGAGCAGGCGCCGCCGCTTTCTTTTCCTGATTTCCCGAACCGCCGCAGCTTCCCGTCAACGCGACGGAAAGCAGCAGCGCGGCAAGCAGCGCAGCAGGCAACCCCGAGCGCATCAGATACTCTTCGCCGTCGCTTCCCGCTCCCCGTACATATGCTCGTAGTAAGAGCGATATTCTCCGCTGTGGCACCGTCGCACCCATTCCGCGTTCGTGCGATACCACTCCACCGTCGCACGCAATCCCTGCTCGAACGAAATCTCCGGACGCCAGCCCAGCTCTTCGGTGGTCTTGCGAAAATCCACCGCGTATCGCCGGTCGTGCCCCAGCCGGTCCGTCACGCTCGTAAGCAGCGTTTCCGGCTTGCCCAGAATCTTCAACAGCAGTTTCAAAACGTCGATATTCGCCAGCGGGCCGCCGCCGCCGATGTGGTACGTTTCACCCGGCCTGCCGCCTTCCAGCACCGCCAGCAGCGCGCGGCAATTATCCGTCACGTGCACCCAGTCGCGCACCTGCATTCCGTCGCCGTAAACCGGAATCGGATGGTCTTCCATCGCGTTCGAAATGGCCAGCGGCAATAACTTTTCCGGAAACTGATACGGCCCGTAATTGTTGCTGGTGCGCGTGATCAGAACATTCACGCCGAACGTACGCGCCGCGGCCCGCACAAGATGCTCCGCCGCGGTCTTGCTCGCTGCGTAAGGGCTGTTCGGCTTCAGCGGATCGTCTTCGCGGAACCACCCCCCGGGTGGCATGTCGCCGCCCACTTCATCCGTGGAAATATGCAGGAAGCATCCGGCTTTCCTGTGCCGCGCCACATCCAGCATCACCTGCGTTCCCAGCACGTTGGTGAGGACGAATTCCTTCGCGCTCACGATGCTCCGGTCCACGTGCGACTCGGCGGCGAAGTGCACGATCGCATCGCAGTGCTCCGGCATCGCCCCCGCTACTGTCGCTTCGTCGCATACATCGCCGACTACCAGCGAATAATTCGGATTGTGCGCCACGGACGCGAGATTATCCAGATTCCCGCGTAGGTCAGCTTGTCGAAATTGATAATCCGATAACTCTTGATCGCCTGGCGGATGAATTCGGAACCGATGAACCCGGCGCCACCCGTCACGAATAAAGTCTTCATGCCCTGGCTTTTTTGCGCGCTTTGGGTTTGGCTTCAACCGGCGGTACGTCTGCGACGGCGGCAGGTTCGGGCGGATCGGGAACGGCTTCCGGAGCAGCTTCTGGAGCAGCTTCCGGAACAGCGGCAGGCAACCCCGTCACATTCGCCAGCACCTGATTGAACAACGCCGCCTTGCGCGGATCCACCTTCGGCGGCGGCGCCTGCTCATGCCGGAAATCGTGGTCGCTGTGGCATGTCCGGCAGCGGACCTTCGCCGGTTCGTTATTCAGAATTGAGACCACGGCGTGGTTCATGACCCGCTTGCACTTGACGCAAAAATCGTCGATATCGTCGCCGAGTCGGGCCGCCCGCATCGGAATTCCCCCTGTCATGCCTGTGCCGGCTGCTGCGCCGCTTCCGGAACCGGTTCCGGAACGGTTTCCGGAATATGGACAAACCACCGTGCCTCTTCAAACCCAACGTACTTGCAGATCCGCAGCTGGCCGTCGGCAAGCTCGAGCAAATCGCCTACCAGGAGCGGCGTCTCTGATTCGCGCAGCAAACCCCACGCCGCGTAGTCGTTCTCCGCCTCCACTTCGCCGGATGGTTCGTAATCCTTCGGCTTCACATTCGCCGTGCCCGAGACGTGCGGCGCCCAGCGGAACTGCTGCCGAGGATTTTCCTTCATTCGATGAATGCGAAAGAGAGGCATAAAAGCCCCATTGTATAGGAGACGCCCGATTCTGTGGAGCGGGCGTTTTCGCCAGGCGTTC
Organism: Terriglobia bacterium; assembly: GCA_963764845.1. Taxonomy (GTDB): domain Bacteria; phylum Acidobacteriota; class Terriglobia; order Bryobacterales; family Bryobacteraceae; genus BOG-234. The sequence goes on from CAVXUE010000006.1 coordinate 2,488,004, forward strand.
TTGTCCGCGTCCTCAATACGGCAGAATCACATAATCCGGCCAGCAGATCTCCGGAGCGCTGACTCCATCCAGACCGATTCTGACGATCGCCCCGGCCGCCCCCGCGCCCTGATTGAACTTCGGATCCAGAATCCGCGCGATCTGATCCCGCGCGCCCTCCAGATGCGCCCGCGTCTCCCGATCCGCGGCCTTGCCCAGCGCCGTGTTGATCGCCGCATCCAGATTGCGCAACTCCGCCCGATAAAACGGCTTCTCATCGCCGCTCGAACCCAGCAAGCCGGCCAGCTCCGGCGGCAGATTGGCCGGCGTTGCCTGATTGCTGTTGACCTTCGTATTCGCCAGATCCAGCCAGGCCCGCTGCAGATTCCGCCGGTACGCATCCACCCGCACCGCGGGCCCATCCAACTCCTTCCACACGGCCCGCCGCGCCCCCGCGAGGAATTCCGCCGGCGTATACGACGACGGACCATCCACCGCTTCCTGCTCCACCAGCCTCGCGAATCGCGCGCTGCTCAGCAGATTCGTCAGCACGCTCGACTGCGCGTTCCGGATCCGGTTCAACACTCCCGTAGGCTCGATCCGCCGCAGGATCTCCGGATCGATCGCCCACCTCGGCGTCGCGAACGCATTCTCGGCGAGGAAATTCATCGCCAGCTTCTGCCGCTCCTTCGTCACCGGTGTGAAGATGCGCCCTTCCTGCCCCACATATTTTGTCTGCGAATCGAACGCGCCCACAATCGCCGCCACGTGATTCATCTCGAGCGTCCACTGCCCCAGCATGCGCCCGTAAAGCTCGGAGAGATCTTCGTAGGGCTCGCCCGTTTTCGAAGTCGTGGCGGGCATCAGCATCTTTGCCACCCGCTGCAGGTTCTTCACCCCCAGGGCGCTCGATTTGATCGCGTCCGCATCCCCCACCGCTTCCGTCAGCTCGCCGTAATCCGAACCCGCCGCGCCGGAGGTCGAGAAGCGCAGCCACGGCGTCGTATCCTGCACCCGCGCCCATCGATCCAGCGTCGGCTTCTCGTCTTCGGACGTCTTCGCTTCCGCGATCGGCGTATACCCCCACTTCATCGCGAACACATCGTAGGGCCCCACGCGCGGAACGAGATCTTCAACCGCGATGCCGTCTTCCGGCTGCGCCACATAGTTGAACCGCGAATAATCCATGATCGAAGGCGCATGCCCCATCGTGTGAACCCAGTTCCTGTCATGCACTTTCTCCTGCGGATAGAGCGAGCTGGCCTTCATGTTGTGCTGCAGGCCCAGCGTGTGCCCCACTTCGTGCGCCACCACGAACTCGAGCAGCCGCCCCATCAGATCGTCCGGCAGCGGCAGCTTCTTCGCCCGTGGATCGAGCGGCCCCACCTGCAGAAAATACCAGTCGCGCTGCAGGTTCATCACGTTGTGGTAGAACATGATGTCCGCGTTCAGAATCTCTCCCGTGCGCGGATCCGAGATATGCGGACCCTGCGCGTTCTCGGTCGTCGAAGGCATCCACCGGATCACCGAATAGCGCACGTCCTCCGGACTGAAATCCGGATCTTCCTCGTGCGTGGGTGCCATCTTCCCGATGATCGCGTTCCTGAATCCCGCGGCTTCGAAAGCCGGCTGCCAGTCCTCGATTCCTTTCTTCAGCCATTCGCGCCACTCGATCGGCGTCGCCGCGTCGATGTAATAAACGATCGGCTTCACGGGTTCGGAAATCGCCGCGGTCGGGTCCTTCTTTTCCAGTCTCCAGCGCGCGATGTAGCGCACGCGCGCGGCGCGCTGCTCTTCCTTGCTGTAATTCTCCGTGTCGGTGGTGAAGAAACCCACGCGCTCGTCGAACAGCCGCGGCATCATCGGTTTCTCCGGCAGCTTGATCATGCTGTAATGCAGCACGATGCTCGCGCTTCCCGGCCGGATCCCGCCCGCCGCAGGCCCCGGATTCGCCGCCCCGCCCAACCCGGGCTGCCCGCGCGTGTAAGTCAGCGTGGATTCCGCCTCGATATTTTCGGGATACGGCGAAATTCGCTCGATGTACGACCGCGACGCGTCTGTCGTGGTCGCATTGAGACGCTGGCGCACGTTGAACTCCGGCAGGTCGGTCGAAAACAACCGGGTCACTTCGATGACCGGCGCGCCTTCTTTCGAAAACGCCGCCACCGGGAACGTCATCAGGATCGCGTCGTTATTCGCCGCCTTGACCGCGATGGCGATCGGCTCTTTTGGATCCGCCGTAACGCTGTAGTTCACCCGCCGCAGGTTGACCTTGTTGCCGTTCTGTTCCCACCGCACCACGAGATCGGAAGCTTCGTCACCCCCGTAGCCCGCTCCCGCGGCCGTCTTTGCGATCCGCACATTCAGCAGAAACTCGCGATCCAGTTCGGCCTTCGGGATCTCATAGTAATACCGGTCTTTGATCTGATGGACCGTGAACAGGCCTGTGGCCGACTTGGCGTCCTTCGTAATCACTTTTTCGTAGGGCTGCGGATCGGAGTTCCCGGCGGCGGGTGTGTCAGCGGGAGGTGCGGGAGGTTGATCCTGCGCAAACAGAGGCAACGCAAGCGAAAGCAACAGCAGAGTGCGGAACATAATGCCTCCACTTATACCACCGATTCCGGCCCTAAGGAATCGGGCTCGCCAGAGGCTTCAGCTCCGCCTGAGCGCCGTTTGCCAGAGGATACCGGTCGACGTTCAAAGCCATCGACACCGTGCTGTACCAACCGCTCAAACCGATCATGTCGACCACGCCTTTTTCACCGAAACGGTTCTTCGCGGCGGCGAAAGTGGCATCGCTGACCTGCCGGGTCATGACGCAGCTCAGAATCTTTCCATGCCCGCCCTGACTTCCGCGGCCGAAATCAGCTTGAGCTCCACCTCCGCCTGCCGGTCGCCTGTTACATCCACAGTGCTCGCGGCAAAGCCGCGCAGAAACTCCGGAGACTGTACGATCTCCGGTTCAAATCTCTCCCACGCGTAGACGCTATACGTGCCTGGCGCAAGATTGCTCAACGTGAACTCGGTGTCGTTGATGGTAAGCATCCGGAACAAAGGCGCGTTTCCTGTCGAGCCGCCCTCTGAAACCAGCGTGACTGTGAGGCGTCCCGTGGCACCGGCAACCTTCCCGTGCAGGCGGCCCCGCGCCGCAGCCATCCCGATCTCCAGCATGCCACCGGCAGCAGAGTCGATAACTCCATTGGTGGCCTGGCGTCCGGCAAACCGGATCGCGCCGATGGACTCATCCCGCGAAGCTTCTACACTTACGCTGTACCTGGCCGGCCACACGTTCATCCGGAACATGCCCGTTACCCGATCGACTCTGGCAGTTATTGGTGGGGTTCCAATCGTCTCCACCGGCGAGAGCCGAACCGCGGTCGGCATCGCGAGCGACTCTCCGCTCTCCAGCGCGACCGTCCCCGATATTTCGAGCAACGGCCCGGCGGTCAACTCGAAACCTTCCACGTCTTTTTCATCAACGGTCACGGCATCGCGTGCGTAGGCAATGTTTTCTTTGCCGCTCATGGCCCTCAGAGTCACGCAATACCTTCCTCGCGGCACGCCCGCAAAGTCAAATCCTCCGTCAGCCTGAATCGGCGACGCAGTAACAAACGCCGGAGATTCCCGGGCGCCCTCGGAGCACGACTCAATATCAAGCAGGCGAATCGGCCTGTTTTCCGGGATGCCGGATACCTTGCCGCGCACATGGAACGTGTCGGCGGGCCGGACCCGGATGTCGGCTGTCGCGTGCGCGGTGCCGGGTAACACCGTGATGCGGCTGGCGTCCGATGAACGTGCCACGTTTGGATAGTACGCAGGAGGGAACACCGACTTCGCCGAGGAAGCCCGGACGTAATAAAGGCCAGGCTTGACCCCATCGATTCTGTATCGCCCCTGGGCATTCGTGGTCACTCTCGAAAAAGAATCGGAAGGCAACAGCGTCTTGACTCCGCCCTGGTAGCTGTACTTCAGTGCAACCACGTTCGCGTCCGCCACCGGCTGGTCCCTGTCGTCACTCACGGTTCCTTCAATGACGCCAAGGCGGAACATCGTGACAATGCCCGACGTCGTCGCGCCTTCAGAGATTTCGAATGTTGCTCCGGACCATTGATACGCGTACCCTTCCCTTTGTACAAGCGCGACGCGATGTTGTCCGGGGTCCACCTGCGGAAACACCGCGCGGCCGTTCTGATCGGTGGTCGCATCTCTGGTTGATGAAGGTCCTCGGCTGGTGCGCTGTAACTCCACTGCCGCGCCTGACAGGGGCATCCTTGTGGCGGAATCGACAACGATGAGTTCAAGCCTTCCGGGCATCTCGGCCGCGGCGACGGATGCGGCCCACAGCAGGGCACTCGCCGATGCCAACCGGATCATCGCCCTGTCCTCCCGCCGCCCTGTGCGCGATACATCTTTGGGGGAGACATTCAGCGTGCCGATGCCTTTTTCATCATCCCGCTAAGGAATCGGGTTGGCCAGAGGCTTCAGCTCCGCCTGAGCGCCGTTTGCCAAAGGATACCGGTCGACGTTCAGAGCCATCGACACCGTGCTGTACCAACCGCTCAAACCGATCATGTCGACCACGCCTTTCTCGCCGAAACGGTTCTTCGCGGCGGCGAAAGTGGCATCGCTGACCTGCCGGGTCTTCAGCAGTTCGGTAATGAAGTTGTAAGCCGTCTCGACATCCGGGTCCATCCCCACGGGCCGCTTCCCGGTCGCGATCGCATCCACCGCCGCCGGACTGACCCCCGCCTGCAATGCCGCCCGCTTGTGCGCTGTCCATTCAAACTGCGCCATCCAGTAGCGCGCGGTCACAATAATGACCGTCTCCAAAGCCGGTTTCGGCAAAGCGGCATGAAAACGCATGGACGCGCCGAACTGCTGCGCCAGATCGCCCATCTCGGGGCTCCGCAGCAGCACATTGAACGGGCCGCCCAGATTCGCCCGCTCGCCCGCCAGCAAATGGTCGATCATCGTCTTCTGCGCCGGCGTCATCTCGGCATAGGTCAGCGGCTTGAACCGGTCGCCCACCAGACCCAGGTTGTCTTTCGTAGTCTGGGCGCACAAAAGGCCCGCGATCAGCACAAACAGCAGAACTCGCATGACGGGTAGTCTATTCCGATGCGCGCGCGCGAGCAAGGGATGGTACCCGGATGGTACCCGAAAGCGTGTCGTTAGTATGTGATTTGTCCCCAGCGGTACCATGGCTCCCGAGGCATGTCATTCTTTCTCGCAGGGCTTGGAGCCTCCTGAGAAAATCCAACAGCAATGAAAGTCCGCTCCGAAACCATCCGACTATCGGCAAGCGACCTCAGTAATCATTTGGGTTGCCGGCATGTCACGTCACTTGATCTGGCGGTGGCGGTTGGTGCCCGGAGCGCTCCCAGCTGGCGGTCGCCGGATCTCCGGGTACTTCAGGAGCGCGGAAGGGCACATGAGGATTCCTATCTGCGATCCCTCGCAGCGGACGGCCGTGACTTTGCTGATTTGCGGGAAATCGGCAACGAAGAGGAAGCGCAGGCCCTGACACTGGCGGCGATGGAGCGCGGTGCCCATGTGATCGCCCAAGCCACTCTCGCCGATGGTCGCTGGTTCGGACGCGCGGACGTATTGCGACGAGTGCCACGGCCCAGCCGACTCGGGAACTGGTCGTACGAAGTCTATGACTGCAAGCTCGCCAACGAAACGAAAGCCAGGACAATCCTGCAGCTATCGCTTTACTCCGAGCTGCTGTCGATCGCGCAGAGAGTCTTGCCGGAACAAATGTATGTCGTCCCGCCTGGCACGGAATTTCAGGCCGAGGCGCATCGGGTGCTCGATTATGCGGCCTACTACCGCCATGTCAAGGCGCGCCTGGCGGGGGCGGCGGATCAGGGCCCGGAGATCGTCACCTATCCCGAGCCAACGGTCCACTGCATGTCCTGCCGGTGGTTCGGCGACTGCGACGCTCAGCGCCGCAGGGACGATCACCTGTCACTCGTGGCCGGTATCAGCAACCTGCAGCGCAAACAACTGGCGATATGGGACACAACGACGGTAGAGATCTTGTCGCGTCTCCCCCTGCCTCTTCAACGCCGTCCGGCCTATGGCTCGAAGGAAGCGTATGCCCGGCTTCGCGAACAGGCCCGCATGCAGGTCGCCGGGCGCTATCAGACGCGCCCGGTGTACGAACTGCTCGACGTTACCGATGAACATGGATTCCGGTTGTTGCCGGAGCCCTCGCCGGGCGATGTGTTCTTTGACCTGGAAGGCGACCCGTTCGTCGGCAAAGGTGGCCGTGAATATCTGTTTGGCTTCGCAACGGCAGGACCGGATGGAAAGACGGTTTACGAATGCAGATGGGCCTTATCGGTGGATGAGGAAAAACGCTCTTTCGAGTGGTTTGTGGATTCAGTGACGGCGCGGTGGGCCGAATTCCCGTCGATGCACATTTACCACTTCACCGCTTACGAGCCGGCGGCACTAAAGCGGCTGATGGGCCGATATGCCACGCGCGAGGACGAGATTGATCGATTGCTGCGCGGGAAACGATTCGTGGACGTGCATACCGTCGTCAAACGCTCCGTGCGCGCCAGCGTCGAGGAATATTCGCTGAAGGCGCTGGAGCCGTTTCATCAATTTGCGCGCGCTGTGCCTCTGGAGCATGCGCGTCAGGGAATGCGGAGGATTGAGCACCGGTTGGAGCTGGGGGAAGCGATCGATCCCGCCGAAGCTCCGGGGCCGACAGTCGAGGGCTATAACGAGGATGACTGCCTTTCGACAAAGTCACTCCGTGACTGGCTGGAGCGTGAGCGACAGGCGCTGGTGGAAACGGGCGTGGAAATGCCGCGCCCGCCAGCCTCGGATGGGGCGCCTTCTGAAGCACTCACCGAACGTCAACAGCGCGTGGTGAGACTCGCTGCTGCATTAAAGGCAGATATCCCGCTGGACGACGGGCTACGCACAGAAGAGCAGTCGGCGCGATGGCTTCTCGCCAATCTCCTGGAATGGCACCGCCGGGAGAGCAAGGTCGAATCCTGGGAATTCTTCCGGTTCAAGGAGATGACGGACGAAGATCTCCTCTATGAGCGAGCGGCCGTTTCGGGGCTGCGATACATGACCCGGCTGGGCATGGAACGAAGAATCCCGATTGATGGTTATGCCTTCGACCGGCAGGAAACGGATGTCCGGACCGGAGATACGGTATGCGGGAAAGGCGAGAAAATCGGTGAAGTCGTCGCGATTGATCCCGTCTCCGGCACTGTGGACATCAAGAAGACAAAGAAGACCGCGGAGATCCATCCCACCTCGGTCTTCTCCGACCCGCGAGGGCCGAAAAGCGAGAGTCTGGCGGACTCGATTGTCCGGCTTGGTGAGTGGGTGGTCGCGAACGGGATTGACGCGCACGGGGAACACCGAGCTGCACGCGACCTGTTGCTGCGAAAGTCGCCCAACCTCGGCGGCATTAATATCCTCATGCCGGGTGAATCTTCGGTCGAGGCAGCCAGGCGAATCGTCGTCTCATTGAATGACTCCGTTCTGGCCATTCAGGGTCCGCCGGGCGCCGGCAAGACTTTCACTGGGGCGCGCATGATTCTGGAAGTTGTGCGCGAAGGTAAACGCGTGGGTGTTACCGCCACGAGCCATAAGGTGATCCGGAACCTGCTCGACGAAGTGGTCAAAGCCGCGAAAAACTGCGGGATGCAGGGACTTCGGTGCGTTCAGAAGCTGACTGACATGCCGGAGGAGCAACCGCAAGGCATCGTTCTGACAACGGACGGCAATGAGGCGCTGGCGGCTCTTTCAGACGGAGCTCAGGTGGTTGGCGGCACGGCATGGCTATGGTCCTCCGAGAAGTTTTTCGAGACCGTGGATGTTCTGTTCGTTGACGAAGCCGGCCAGATCGCGCTCGCAAACGTGCTGGCCGTATCGAACGCGGCCAAAAATATCGTCCTCCTGGGTGATCCGCGGCAACTGGAGCAGCCGCAGCGGGGAAGTCATCCGGACGGAGCTGAGGCATCGGCGCTCGACCACATCCTTGCCGGCGCGCAAACGATACCGGCGGACAAGGGATTGTTTCTGGAGAAGACGTGGCGTCTGCATCCGGCGATCTGCAAATTCACGTCCGAGGTGTTTTATGAAGGCCGCCTCGCGTCGCGCGCCGGGCTTGAGAATCAGGGTATAAATGGGCATCCCTGGCTGGGCAGTTCCGGGCTCTGGTTCGTACCCGTAAGTCATGAAGGCAATCAGAATGCTTCGCCCGAGGAGGTGGAGCGCATTGCCGGCATCGTTGAGGAATTGCTTCGTCCGGGCACCATCTGGATTGACGATGAGAGGCGTCAGCGGGCGCTCGGTCCCGACGACATCCTGATCGTAGCGCCGTACAATGCGCAGGTGGCGGATCTCGCGGCAAAGCTGCCGCACGCGCGGGTAGGAACCGTTGATAAATTCCAGGGCCAGCAGGCTCCGATCGTGATTTATTCGATGACGGCATCGTCGCACGAAGACGCACCGCGGGGCATGGAATTCCTCTACAGCCTCAATCGCCTGAACGTCGCCACGTCCCGCGCTCAGGCCATCGTGATTGTGGTCGGAAGTCCGCGGTTGCTGGAGCCGGAATGCCGAAGTCCGAGGCAGATGCTGCTTGCCAACGCACTCTGCCGGTATGCCGAACTTGCGCAAGTCACCCGGACGGCAGCGTACGGTAGTGTCCGCGAACCAGGTTGACGACGGGGTACCGTCCGGAAATCGGCACCGCAACCGGCAACTCGATTAACACGCTCGGTTGCTGAATGGCCCTCCGCCATTCCATTGACTCAAAATCGCTGCTGATAAGTCGCGCTGATCCGCGTGAGCGCCGAGGCGTAATCCAAATGGGTCTCCCGCTGATTCGCCCACTCGAAGGAAACGATCCTTCATTGGTGGCTTTAAATCGCAGAACCAGAAACTCATCGAACTCAGCGGCGGCCTGCGCCCGTAAGCGCCGTTCCGCCTCGGCGGCTTCCTGGAAAGGATGCAAAAAACCGCCACTGCCCGTGGTCGGAAATGGCCGGTCTCCTTCGTATCCGGTCGTATGATCGGCGCAATTGATCCCGACGATGCCCACGCAGATCGGATGCCCACCGCCGCGTCTGAACTGGGTCACCTGGTTCCGCAGATCGTTGATCACGCGATCGATTTGCTTGATCATTGCCTTCGCCAGCACCTTGACCTCTACGCCGATTTCCACGGTCGCGATGGGTCCGCGGGCAACAAGATATCCCGGGTCGATGATCGGCGTCTCGCCCGGAATAATCTCGCCGAACGTCCCGTCTCCCCGCCGGGCAATCACACCCCGCCGCTTATTCTGAACATTGAGCACGCGATCTTTCCGATTGATCGCTGCGTCGATGAGACGCGAGGAACGATTCAGGGCGACGAGATCCTCGTACAAATGCATCGCGACGAAATCGCCCTGATTGGACGCGCGATGTTTATACAGCCTGCCTTCGAAGATCTTCCGGAATTCGGTCAGCAGCCGGTAATCCCGTTGTGTGGGACGATTCGTCGAAGCCGTCAATCAGAACCTCGGCCTCGATCGCACCCGCAACGCGATGCTGACGGGCGGCCTTAAGTATCCTTTGACGCGCAATCTCGATGTAAGCGGGCTCAATCTCGTTGGCTATGGAATTTCTGCCAGCCATGATAGCAGCTTGCGAAGTCGATCCAGTGCCGGCAAATGGATCGAGAACTGTGTCGCCGGCGAACGAAAACAGCTTGATAAGCCGCTCGGCGAGTTCGACGGGATACGGCGCTGGGTGCCCGTCACGCGTCGACGCCCCGCGCAAATCGGTCCAGATGGAGCGCTGCCAGGTCTTCATTTCATCGCGTGTCAGCATAGAGAGCGCTTTCTGAATCGTCGGCACTGACCGGTATTCCCCGCCTTTGCGCAGAAACAAAATGTACTCAATGTCGTTCTTGATAATTCCGCCGGGCTGGTACGGCTTGCCGTAGAATCCGGCGCCATTACCTTCCGCCTCTGTCACGCCGTTGGCGATCTTGTTCCAGAGAATCGGCTGCAGGCAATCAAGACCGACCCGCCGCGCCCGTACCTGAATATCGGCATGCAGGGGCACCAGGTAGTGCCGGCCAGCCTTCTTCCGGGGGATACAGATGTCTCCCACGACACAGCATACGCGTCCGCCACCGGCGAGCACTCTGCGGCACTCCCGCCAGACTCTATCGAGTTCGCTGAGGAAATGCTCGTAGTCCTGAAAATGCCCCATCTGATCATCGTTGCCGGGCGCGTATTCCTTCAACGTCCAATAGGGCGGCGATGTCACCACAAGGTGGACGGATTCGTCGGGAATCCACGACAAGTCACGGGCATCGCCTACATGAAGCCGGTGCGTGGTACGGCTGAACGGCGCTGGCCAGACGATCTCGCGGTACTGGCGATTCGCTTCCAACAACGCCTTCAGGCCTTCTGGCGTGTTGTCTTCGAGAGGCAGGCGCGGGGCCGCTCGTTGCTTTCTTGCCTTCGGGTGACCGAAGAGAGGCGCCGAGACTGGTTTCGTCCGGTTGGATGGTTTCGTCGTCCGCTGCACGTGACCAAAAATCAGCTTCGGGGTACTGAAGCTGATTGTACCGTCAGTTGATGTTTCTTCGCCCATTATTCGCTCTATCGTGCAAAGTCAGGGCAAACTTTAGTGGTTTCAGCTCAGCGTGCGCCGATCTCATCGGGCAAAGCCTGTTCCATGACAGCCTCGACCCTCCCTGCCAGCGCACGAGCCGCATCGCGAGTCCCCATATCGACCCACCGCTCCACATTCTCCCGTTTCCAGAAAACGGCATCGTTGGCGTCGCCCAAGGTTTCTGACGGCTCAATAATCGTCAAATCCAGATCCGACGGATAGACCCGCCGAGGCTTGAACGCATGCGCGATATTGATCCCCAGATGAAGCCACCACTTCCCCACGTTCGGCAGCGAATCGACCGCGATAATCCGCGTCGCGCCCATCTCGATGGCCGCCCAGAGCGGCAGCTTCTCAAACAACCCGCCATCCAGATAGCGCCGGCCCTCGATCTCGACCGAGGGCAGAAACAGCGGAATCGAACAGGTCGCCTGCAAATGCGCCGGCGTGACATGCGGATACTGCACCAGCTGCGCATGCAGCCTCGGGAGTTGAACTACCACCAATCCAAACGGCATACGGGGCTCATATTGCGACCATATCTCTTCCGCCTGCGCCCGCAGCGGCGCCGGATCGAACCACCCGTTACGCCAGCCATGATTCGGGAACAATTTGAGGGCAGCGCCAGCCGCCGGATCCAGCCACCGTTCGATGAGATGATCGGGTGTGCAGCCCCCCGCGATCAGCCACCCATTCAGCGCGCCTACCGATGCGCCAACTACAATATCCGGGGGAGCAATTTCCGCGATTGCCCGATAAGCTCCGGCCTGATACGCTCCGAACATGCCTCCCGCCGACAATACCAGCGCCGTCTGATCCTGCTTCATCTTCTGATTTGATTATGCGGTGCGGCGCTGCGTTTCGATTATGTTAAAGAGGGTAATTCGGTAACGTGATTCAATACGGGTCGGATATCGCACGCATTCTCGAACTCGCCGGCGGCGGCACGCGCCCGATGCCGTTGGTGCGCGCCTCCTGCGTCTCGACCGAAGCGCGCGATCTGGTGCGGCGTCTTCCCATGCCGGACTCCATGCGCGCCGGTCTTTATCTCTACTGCGGCTGCTGGGACGAAGGGCACACTACCGCCGACGCTGTCGAAAATCCCGACGGTTACTTCTGGCATGCCATCGCGCACCGTCAGGAGCCTGATCCCGACAACGCCGCGTACTGGTTCCGCAAGACCGGCGATCATCCGGTCTTTCCGAAACTGGCCGGGGAAGCGGCTGGTATCGGCTACCAGACCGCTCGCGCGTGGGACCCGTTCCAGTTCATCGAATTCTGCCGAACTGCGAGTGCGGATTCCTCACAGGGGCAGTTGGCAATGAAGGTCCAACTCCTCGAATGGCGGCTTCTCTTGGACCATTGCGCAAGGGGTCCGGCCTTTTGAAGAAAACGCTCTTGATCTTATTGCCCGTGGCGGCCGCGGTGCTGGCCGTCATCCTTCTCGGGAACCGGTCGTCCGTCGTCACGGTTCCATTCGTGAAGACTACGCGGCAAACCATCTCGAACGTCCTCTCGACCAATGGCAAAGTGGAGCCGGTCGACTATATGGACGTCCGCGTCGAATCGCCCGGCCTGGTGAAACGGGTCCTCGTTCACGATGGCGACACCGTGGCTAAAGACCAGATCATCGCCCAAATGAGCGAGCCGGGCCTCGAACAGGAACTGGAAGCCAGCATGGCGCGCGAAACCCAGGCCCGCGCCGATCTCCAGACCCTTCAGAGCGGTGGCAGAAGCGCCGATACCGCCGAGCTTGACGGCAGCCTCAACCGCCTGAAATCCGATCGCGACGCCGCCCAGCGCAACCTCGAATCTCTGCAGCGTCTTCTGGCAAAGCAGGCCGCCACGCAGTTTGAAGTGGACCAGGCGAAGCAAAGCGTCCGCACGCTCGATGTCCAGATGGAGGCGCTCCAGTCACGGCGCGCGGCGCTCGTCGGTAAAGGAGACCTCGGCAGCGCCCAGGCGCGCGTCCGTGAAGCCGAAGCCAACGTGCAACTCGCGCGCGATCGCATCGCCCTCGACGTGATCCGCTCTCCCATCGCCGGCACGATCTACGATCTACCCGCGCGCGCCGGATCTTTCCTTCATCCCGGCGATCCCGTAGCCAGCATCGGCAAACTGAACCCCGTGCGCGTGCGGGTCTATGTGGATGAGCCCGAACTGGGGCGCGTTTCCCCGGGCGAAAACGTCCGCATAACCTGGGACGCATTGCCTGGCAAAGAATGGAACGGCGCAGTGGAAAGACGCCCCACCGAAGTCATCGCGCTTGGCACTCGACAGGTCGGGGAGGTGCTCTGCACGGTCGGTAATCCGACGCGGGAACTTGCCCCCGGTACGAATGTGAACGCGTTCATCCTGACGCAGGTAGCGAATAACGCCCTCACCATCCCGAAACCCGCGGTACGCCGCGACGCAGGCATCGGCGTCTTTGTCCTGCAGCCGGACAGCACCCTGAAATGGCAGCCCGTCACGACCGGCGCGTCCGACGCGCTTCGCGTGGAGATCCTCAAAGGGCTCGCCGATGGCGACGCCGTAGCGAATGCGGCAGATGTGGTTTTAAAGTCCGGCCAGAAGGTGATCCCTTCATTTCAGTAGGTTTGACCGATGGCTGAATCCGCGCAACTCAAGTCGATTCTCCGCGAGATGCACGCCCTCGCCAATCCGGCCGGACGCGAAGGCATGGAGCGTTTCGGCATCGACGGCAGTGCTGCGCTCGGCCTGACGGTCCCACAGGTCCGCGCCCTCGCCCGCCCGATCGGCAGGAACCAGGCTCTCGCCGAGCAACTCTGGGAGACCGGCATTCACGAAGCCCGTTGGCTCGCCAGTCTCGTGGCGGATCCTCAGCTCATCACCCGCGCGACGATGGACCGCTGGGTGCGCGACTTCGACTCCTGGGACGTCTGCGACGCCTGCTGCTGCAATCTCTTCGATCGCACGCCCTACGCCTGGTCGAAGCTCCCGAAATGGGCCGCTGGCAAACGCGAATACGTTCGCCGCGCCGCCTTCGCCACGCTCGCCTACCTGGCAGCACACGACAAGACTGCCCCGGACCAGCTCTTTCTCGACGCCCTCACTTTGATTGAAACCTATGCCTTCGACGACCGCAACTTTGTCCGCAAAGCGGTGAACTGGGCTCTGCGCAACATAGGCAAGCGCAACGCCCGCCTTCTGCCCGCGGCCATCGCCTGCGCCGAACGAATCCGCGCGCAGGGATCAAAATCCGCCCGCTGGATCGCCGCCGACGCCTTGCGCGAGTTCCGTTTGAAATACGGAACCCCTGACGTCTAACCCTTATCCGCCCGCCTTCCGGCATCAATGTTAGAATTCGGCTTAACCAGCCCCACACAAACCATGACAGACCCCATGCAGCGGCCCCTGGCCGAAGTAGATCCGGCTATCCACGAGCTCATCCTCGCGGAAACGCGTCGCCAGAACGGCCAGATCGAGCTCATCGCCAGCGAGAACTTTACCTCCGAGGCCGTCCTCGAAGCCACGGGCAGCATCTTCACCAACAAATACGCCGAAGGCTATCCCGGTAAGCGCTATTACGGTGGCTGTGAGTATGCCGATGAAGTCGAGAACCTTGCGCGGGAGCGCGCCAGGAAGCTCTTCAACGCCGAATACGTCAACGTCCAGCCGCACTCCGGTTCCCAGGCGAACCAGGCCGCTTACGCGCGCGGTCCTGCAGCCGGGCGACACGATCATGGGCCTCGATCTCGCGCACGGCGGGCACCTCACCCACGGCCACAAGCTCAACTTCTCCGGCAAGACTTATCACATCGCCGCCTACCAGGTAAACAGGGAAACGGAGCAGATCGATTTCGATCAGATGGCGAAAATCGCGGCCGAAAGCAAGCCCAAACTGATCGTCGCCGGCGGCAGCGCCTATCCCCGAAAGCTCGACTTCGCGCGCTTCCGGGCTGTGGCCGATTCGGTGGGCGCCCTGCTGATGGTCGATATGGCGCACATCTCGGGGCTTGTCGCCGCGGGCCTCCACGCGAACCCCTGCGAATACGCCGATATCGTCACTTCCACCACCCACAAGACTCTGCGCGGGCCACGCAGCGGCCTCATCCTCGCGAAGGAGAAGTACGGCGCCGCCATCGATAAAACAGTGTTCCCCGGCACGCAGGGCGGACCTCTCATGCACGTGATCGCCGCTAAAGCAGTATGCTTTCTGGAAGCCATGACGCCGGAATTTGTCGCGTATTCGAGGCAGGTGCTTGCCAACGCGCAGGCGCTCGCCCATGGTCTGGCGGAGGCGGGTTTCCGCATCGTTTCCGGCGGCACCGATACGCATGTGATGCTCGTCGATGTCTTCTCGAAAGGCGTGCGGGGCAGGGAAGCCGAGCAGTCGCTCGACCGCGCGCGCATCACGGTCAACAAGAACGCCATTCCGTTCGACGTCAATCCGCCGCTGAACCCGAGCGGCATCCGGTTGGGCAGCCCTGCCGCCACTACGCGCGGTTTCGGTGAAACCGAGATGCGGGAGGTCGCCGCGTTGATTGCGGAGGTTCTCAACGCCCTCAGAGATGTGAATTCCGAGTCTGTCATCGCCGCTGTCCGCGCCCGCGTCGAGACGCTCACTACACGATTCCCGCTTTACGCCTGGAAGCTGGAACCGTGAGCGTGAAGATCGCGATCGACACCCGCCGCATTCGCGATTTCGGGGTCGGAACCTATATCCGCAATCTGCTCCAGGCCCTCGCGGCCACCGGCTCCGCCCACCGATATGCTCTGATCTGCTCTCCGGAAGACGCACCGCTCTTCGCCCAACTGCCGCTCAACTTCGAGACCGTTTCCTACACCCGCCGCGATTCCTCGCGCATGGATCACTTCGCTCTGCCGCGACTCATTCGTCGATTACGCGCCGACGTGACCCACGTCCCGTTCCATCGCGTTCCACTCCTGCTGGCAAAGCCGTACGCGGTGACCATTCACGATCTCGGCAGTCTCTTCTTCGACGACGCCTCGGGTTTTCTCCATGCCGCCCGCACATTCCGTCTCCGCCGCGGGCTTGAGCGCGCCGGCGGCATTATCGCCGTTTCCGGCGCCACGCGCCGCGACATCATGAATCTGGCGCCTGCCGCCGCCGAACGCATCCGCCTCATCTACAACGCGCCCGATCCCCTGTTTCGGCCGCCGCGATGAAGGCCGGGGAGCCCGAGCGCCACCGGATCCTCGAACGCTATCAGATCCGCTATCCGTTTCTGCTCTACGCCGGGTCCATCCGGCCGCAGAAGAACATTCCGCGCCTCATCGAAGCTTTTGCCGTCGCCCGCAGCGGCCTGGAGAGCCATCCCGAATACCACGATCTGCGCCTCATCATCATCGGGGACGAAATCTCCCGCCATCCCGACGTGCGGCGCGCCGTGATTCACAGCCGCGTGGAGCATTGCGTGCGTTTCCTCGGCTTCATCCCCATCGAGACTCTGCGGATCTTCCACGAGCTCGCCACGGCCTTCGTTTTCCCCTCGCTCCATGAAGGCTTCGGCCTGCCGCCGCTCGAAGCCATGGCGTCGGGAACGCCGGTGATCGCATCCTCAGTCAGTTCCTTGCCTGAAGTGGTGGGAGGAGCGGCGATGCTCGTCAACCCGGAAAACGTCTTCGATATCGCCCGCGGCATCAGCGAGGTGCTGCTGAATGTTGAGCTGCGCCGGGAGCTGATCGTCAAAGGCCGGATCCAGGCCGCGCGCTTCAGCTGGGCGCAGACCGCCGCCGAAGTGCTGCGGCTCTACGAAGACCTCCACGCCGACGCTACCGGGAAGCCGAATTCTCAATCAGCAGGAAGGTGATATCGTCCGTTTGCGCGGCGCCCTGCGTGAAACGATCGAGGGCCTCCAGCAGCTTAAGCTCCAGTGCCGCGGCTCCCAGCGGCGCGGTGGATCGGATGAGATCCTGGAGCTTGTCCTCGCCCAGTTCCTCGCCGGCGCGATTCTCCGCGTCGGTGAGGCCGTCGGAATAGACCACGAGAGTATCGCCGGGGCCCAGTTCGAGCGGCGTCGACTGATAAGAGGCGGCTTCGAACATGCCGAGGGGCAGGCCTCCCGACAGCAGTTCCTCCAGTTCCCCGGTGGCCGCCCGAAACAGGTAGACCGTGTTGTGGCCCGCGCTGATGTAGCCGCCTTTCCCCGCCCGGTCGAACTCGAACAGGAACATGGTGACGAACTTGTTCGTCGGCGTCTTCCGGCACAGGAGCTTGTTCAGGCTGTTGAGAACCGCGTCGGGCCGGGTGGAGGAGCGGAACTCCATGTTGAGCGCCCCGAGGGTGAGCGAGCTCAGCAGAGCGGCGGGAATGCCCTTACCCGATACGTCGGCAAGAACGCCGGCCAGCTCGGTGGCGCCGACCGGGATGAAATCGTAGAAATCGCCGCCCAGCTGTCGCGTGGGGCGGCAAAACGCCCGAATATTGAACGGGTCGAACGAGGGCAAATCCCGCGGCAGCAGAGCTCGCTGCGTCTCTTCGGCCAGCGCAAGCTCCTGCTCGATCCGCTGGCGTTCCGCCAGCGTCTCCACCATCTCCAGTTTCTCGAGCACGTTCCCGGCTTCGCCCGCCAGCCGGCGCAGCAGCTGCTCATCGAGACCGGACAGCGAATGCATGTATTTGTGGCTGTCCAGATAGAGAATCCCCATGATCGTGGGGGCGTTGCTCTCATGGGACATGGCTTCGAGCGGCAGGCAGGCAATGGCCCGAAGGTTCATTGCCACGATGCTTTCCTGCGCGGCGAAGTCGCCCTTGATCCCCTGGGTCATGAAGACGGGCTGTCCCGTGCGCGTCACCTGCTCCACCACGCTGCGGCTGGTGCGAAACTCGGCTTCGCTCAGAGTTCGCTCCGACCCGTCGAGCCCGAGCGAGTACGCGAATCCGTCGCTCTGTTTACGCAAGACGAAGCCACGTTCGGCCCCGCTGATCTGCAAGGCGGACTTCACGATGTGGTGGAAGGTCTTTTCGGCCGAGAACGCTTTGCCGAAGGAGTAGTGAAACTCCAGCAGGCAGGAGATCTTTTCGAGTTCGGAATAGGTCTCGTTGGAGCCGCCGGTCTCGTCCGGCAGGACGCTCTTGACCAGACGCCGCACCGACATATCGAGCCCTGAGTTTTCGAGGAAACTGGTTGAGCTGGTGTCGTCATCCGGGGGGCCCGAAAGGTAAAGGAGTTCCACGCCCTCGCGGCCGAGCCTGATGCGGTCGCGCGGCCGCAACTCGCAGCGCTCGACGCGATCGCCGTTCACCCATGTGCCATGCGTGCTTTGGAGATCGATCAGCACCCAGGCGTCGCCTTCACGGATGATGTGCGCGTGCTGCCGCGAGGTGAGGCGATGACTCAATACGATGTCGGCGTCGGAACGCCTGCCGATCAGGACGCGCCCTGCTGCCAGGCGGAAAACCTCGGGACGGCCCGGGACCTCGGTCCATTCAATACGCGGCGCGATGGAAGAGGATTTGTCCAAAGTAGTACAGTAGCACCAACCTCGGGGTTACCGGCGGAATTCACCGGAGCTGACATTACCCGCCCAAATGGCGAGGGAATGCACTTCCCGGGGATTGCCGCTGGTGTCGAGGATTGCGCGCACGGAGTAGTGGGCCGCCAGCATTTCAGGCAAGAGCCGGTTCTTCCCGTGATCGAGATAAACGAACTTGGCCATAGGCAGAAGAATCTCGTATTTCTGCCCGCGCGCCAGATGCGCGACGATGGGTTCGACCTTAACGTGGGCTCCGGGCGGTCCGCTCAGATCGAACAAGGGAAACTCGTCTCCGGCGGGCGAGGTGATCCTGTAAATCAGGTTATAAAACCGACCTTTCAACGTAGAACCGCCGAGCGGAATCTGGAGATCGGGCGCGGCAACGTTCTCGAACACGAGGCGTAGAGTTGGTTCCGGCGTGGCCGGACCGAGGCCGATCCCGAGGCGCACGCCGCTGGCCGCCGCTCCCCATACGAGCGGCGAGGAATCTGGCGGCGCCGCAGTCGCGGCGACAGCGGCCAGAGCGAGCACAAGGACTTTCATACACAGGTCCCACCGGCGGCGATGAAAGCCCGAATGACGCGCTCGCCTTCGGCTTCCGAAAGCTGCGCGGTGGCGCGGGTCACCAGCGAGACTTTGCATCCGGTCTTCAGCAGGCCCATGATGGCGCATTTCACGCAGTATTCGGTGAAGACGCCATAGACGAAGCACTCGTCGATTCGCAGCGTCGCGAGAAGCGGCAGCATGGACGGGTTGCTGAACAGATCGATATCATCCTTCTCGACGATGATCTGTTTCGCCGGGTCGGCCAGGAGTGTCTCGGGGGATTTCTTCTGTCCCGGTGTGCCGATGATGCAGTGGGGCGGCCAGACCTTGAACTCCTGCGAATCGACGGGGTGAGCGCACATGGTCGAAATGAGGGGAATTCCATGCTCTCCCGCGTAACGATTCAATTCCGCAACAGCCGGGATGACACGCTCAGATCCGGGCCCGTAAAGCGCCCCTGCCGGATCGACGAAGTCGATCTGGGTATCGATATCGAAGTAGGCGGTCATACGCTTAGCAGCTTCTGCAACTGCGGGGAGTATTCGGTGCGGCGAACACCCGACGGCCACTGCGCGAGAGCACAGCCGGCGCGCTTCCGGATCTTATCGACAGAGGGCAGGGGACAGACAAGGTCGCCCCCGATGATGACGGGCTTCAGCATCGCCTCTGCGCCGCCCGCACATTCATTATGCAACCCGAGCAGGTCGAATTCGGGGTAGCGGAACAGTTGCTTCGCGCCGGGAATGGTGTGCTTTTCGGGACTGCGCTTGGAGGTGTAGCGGATTTCGCCGGCGTGGCTGATCTCGACCAGTTTGTAGATGGCGCCCATGGAAGGGGCGTCGGCGGACGTGGCCAGTTCGGTGCCGACACCGAACGCGTCGATGGGCGCGCCGGCGGCAACGAGGGCCGCGATCTTCGATTCATCCAGATCGCCGCTTGCCATGATCCTTGTGTCCCTGAGACCGGCGTCGTCGAGGATGCGGCGGACCTGACGCGACAAGGCCGGCAAGTCGCCGCTATCGATGCGGACGCCCCACAGCGGCTTGCCGAGACGCGGCCGCGATGCGCGCGCCTTCGAGCGGGATCGTAGGTGTCGATGAGCTGGATGGTGTTCTCGCCGAGCAGCCGCTGGAGCGTCGGAGAAAGCCTCGGTCTCGGAGCCGAACGACATCACCCAGGAATGCGCGGCCGTTCCCATCACGGGAATTCCGAAGCGGTAGCCGGCCAGCACGTTGCTGGTGCCGGCGCAGCCGCCGATGTAAGCGGCCCGTGCTCCCAGAACCCCGGCTTCCGGCGTGTGGGCGCGGCGGGTGCCGAACTCGATGACATCCCGGCCCTCGGACGGCATGGACGATCCGCGCGGCCTTGGTCGCGATCAGAGTTTCGAAAGTGATGGCGGAAAGGAGGTAAGTCTCCGGGTATCTGGCCTTCGATCAGGGGCGCGCGGATGTTCATCACGGGCTGGCCTTCATAGAGCACGCGTG
Source organism: Terriglobia bacterium (assembly GCA_963764845.1). Taxonomy (GTDB): domain Bacteria; phylum Acidobacteriota; class Terriglobia; order Bryobacterales; family Bryobacteraceae; genus BOG-234. Next base: position 2,508,123 of record CAVXUE010000006.1, read on the forward strand.
CCTTCGGGGACCGCGAAAACATCTCCGGTGAAGCGGAAGGCCGCGAGGTAATCCCAGAAGTCTTCCGAGACGTTGCGGAAGTTCTCGAGACCGCGCAGATAGGCGATCTCATCCGCATCGAAACTGAGATTCAGCAGGTATTCGACCGCGCGATGGAGGCCGGCGGCGACAACGAAGTCGCGCTTGCGCGGCAAGCGCCGGATGGTGAATTCAAAGGTCCCGGTGTCGTTCTGCTTGCCGGCGCCGAAGTAGCCGGCGGCCATGGTCAGCTCGTAGAGATCGGTGAGAAGGCCGTTCAAGCTATTTCTTCTTTTCCGGCTTGGGCGCCTGATAAGGCTTGAGGCCGGCGGCTGCCTTCTGGAGGTCGTCGATCGTCTTCGAGTCGATTACGTAGACAGTGGGATCGCCGTCCCGTTGCGCGTCGTAGGCATCGCCGTCTTTGTTGATGGTGACTTTCTCGTAGTGGTTCTTATCGCCCGGCAGTCACGCCGAAGACGAAGGCCTGGGTGCCCGCCATCTTCTCGGAAAACTTGGTGGCGCTCAGATCGCGCAGCTTGTCGATCACGGTCTGTAGACTGCCAGCGTCATATTGAGTCGAGCCCGACATCCATTTGTCGCCCGACTTCTGGTAAGCCGTGCCGTTGATTTCGACCTTCGAGGGATCATTGAAGCCGAAATCGAACAGTTTCTTATTGCGGAAATCGTCGAGGCCTTTGGTGAAGCTGTCGCCCATGTCGCCGGCGACTTTGTAACGGTGCCGGCGAGGGCGGAACTCTTGGCGTAGTAACTGTTGTCTTTGGCCTTGTGGAGTTCGAGGGTCTGGGTGCCGAGGTTATCGGTCGTCGATGCGGTCCCGACTTTTTCGCCTTTTGCGAACTGCTCGGCGGCGTCGGTAGAGGCGAGGTCCATCTTCGCGTCCTTCAGTTTGCGAACCAGGTCGTCCACCAGAAGCGTATCGGCGCGCATGGGTTTGGGCTTGGTGATCTGCCAGTCGCCCTGGGCGTTCTTGCCGAACTCGATCGCGGGACCATTGCCGGCGAGAGTTACGGAAGTGAGCTTGTCCTGATTGAAGGTCAGCAGGCGCTTGTCGCGGAGATCGTTCACGGTCTTGTCGAAGCTCGTTTTGGTGGAGGTGGGTACGGTGTAGACTTTCGGATCGCTTTCCAGTTTGGCGTAAGTGCCGGTGGCAGCCGGGGTATCGCCGCCGAGCAGGAGCTTCCGGGTTTTGCCGTCTTTGAGGGTGACGTCGACTTCGATCGGCGGCGTCGCCAGCCCGAACGCGTTCAGGTCCGCGGGATGGTCATCGATCAGGCGATCGGCGTTCAGCGTGGCGAGGGAGTTGGTGAGCATATCGACCGCATCCTGATCGGCGTGCAGCATCGATGGTTTGGCGATTTCCCATGTGTCGGCCAGTTTGGCCAGTTCAATGGGATCGGAGCCGGTTTTGACGATGCGGATGCCGTTGATCTGCTTCGGGATCGACCGAGATGATTTTCGGGGCATCCGGGGTTTTGGATTTGGCATCCACGGTGGGATGCTTGTTGGTCCACCAGATCAGGCCGCCAAGGATGGCGAGGACGCCGATTGCCGCGAGAAGTCCGCCAGGTTTCATGTCGAGCTATCTGCGCTTCCACCAGACGGAGACGCCGGAGAAGATCACGATCATGGGCAAAAAGATCACGCTGGTGAGGAAAAGAATCCGCATGGCGTTGCCCGTGCACGTGCAGCCGGCGGTCTTCGGGCTCTTTGGGGCGGATGGAAATCAGATCTTCATCCGAGGTCAGCCAGTTCATCATGTTGAGAATGAGATCGCGATTGCCGATCGGGCGCGGACATGATGTTGTTCGCGATCCAGTTGGAACTGCCCACCACGACGACGCGCCCCTGGCTCGCGCCAGTGCCGACGGTCGAAACGGCGCCCAGGACGAACGGGCCTTTCTTCGCGGTTCGCGAGATCCGATTCCTTGATGGGCAACTTCGGATTGGTCAGCGAATAGCTTTCGGCGGTACTGGAGAAGAGCTTTTCGGCCGGCGATTTCACTTCGAGGCTGCGGGCAATGGGATAAACGGTGGCGTTATCCTGCATCACGTTGACGATCGGATGATGTTCGTAGGACCCGACGACCGGCGAAATCTGGCCGAAGAGGCGGCTGGCGGAGCTGAGGTCGAGAATGACGTCGCCGTTGGGCGTGATGCCCCACTCGGAAACCAGCGCGGCGAGCTTCGGGGTATCGCCCATTTTCTGTTCGGGAACGTTGAGGACGGCATCGAAGTTGAAGATGGCGCGGCCGCCGCCCTGCACGAAGGTGCGGAGAGCGTCGATGGCCGGCTGCAGATAGTCATGCTTCGGGCCGCCGACGACGACAACGTTGCAGGACTTCGGGATTTCCGGCTTTTCGATCAGCGAGATGGCTGTCGGTTTTGTAATTGTTTTTTTCGAGAGCGTCTTTGATGGTTGAATAGCCGTCGCGATCGGTATCGTCGAGCTGGTGCTCGCCGGACCCGGTGACGAAGCAGACCGTCCTGGCGCCGCTCTTCGAGGCGCGCACCAGCGCGCCGGTGAGCTCTTCTTCGGTGAGGCCTTTGGCGGTTTCCTTCTTTTCGCCGTTATCGACGACGATGTCGCCCATGGCGCGGGCGCCTTCGACGCGGGCGACGTCGGGCTTCTTGTCGGGATCGACGTAATCGACTTTGATCTTCGGACGAGAGATTCCGGTAGCGATCGAGCATGTCGCGGGCGCGATCGTAGGAATCGCTCTTGTCGAAGTAGTAGATGGTTACGTCGTGCTTGAGATTGCCGGTGACTTTCTTCGTTTCATCCGATAACGTGAACTGCTTGTTGGAGGTGACGTCAACGGATTTGTTGTGACGATCGGCGAGCTAGTTGGCGGCGACGATGACGGCCAGGATGACGATCAGATAGAGCGCGACGAAGGCGCCGTATTTGGTTTGCCGGGCTTTAATCCATTCGTTGGCCATTTTTTAAGCCCTCCACCGCAGGGAATCGAGTGACCGCGAGGTCAGGAAGAGTCCCAGGAAAATCGCGGAAAGGTAGAAGACGACGTCCTTGGTGTCGATGATGCCCTTGGAGAAGGGCTCGAAGTGAGTGAGGATCGAGCAGTAGGCGACGGCTGCGGCCCAGGGTGCGTCGTTATAGGAACTCACCCAGCTGAGGACCCAGAGCAGCAGGCAGATGGAGAACGTGGCCGCGCCGGCGATGATCTGGTTTTTCGTGAGGGTGGAGATGAAAGTTCCGAGGGCGAGGACGGTTGCCGCCCTGGAGGAGGAGGCCGAGGTAGCCGGTGAGGATCGGACGCCAGTCGGGCGTGCCCCAGGCGAACAGCAGCGCGACGTTGATGGCCGAGACGGCGAGGATGCAGAGATACATGGTCATCGCGCCCAGCCATTTGCCGAGGATGATTTCCCAATCGCTGACGGGCGAGGTCATCAGGAGCTCGATGGTGCCGGTGCGCTTTTCTTCGGCGAACAGGCGCATCGAAATCAGCGGAATCAGGAAGAGGCCGACCACGCTGGCGTTGCCCATCAAGGGGGCGATCACGTATTCGTTGATGCTCATGGGCTGCTGGCCGCCGCCCATCTGCGCTCGGAGTGCCGGCGACCACGAAGTAGGCCGTGGCGCTGTAGAAGAAGAAGCCGAAGATCAGGCCGAAGAGGGCCATCAGCAGATAAGCGATGGGCGACGTGAAATACGATGCGCATCTCTTTGCCGCAGATTGTCAGGATGTTTCTCATTGCGCGTTCCTCATTGTGCGACGGGGTTCCCTTCTGCTTGCGATTCTTTGATTGGTTCCGGAGAAGGTTTGGCTTCTTCGGATTTGGTGAGTTCGAGGAAGATTTCTTCGAGCGATTCGCCGACTGGCGCGCAGTTCGGTGAGATTCCAGCCCGCCTGCACGACGGCGCGGGCCAGATCGGGACCGACGAAGTAGTTTTCGAGGCCGTGTGACTTCAAAGGCCTACGGTGCCATCGCGGCTGTCGCGCGAGATGACGCTGCGCGACGCCTGTTACCTGTTCGAGCCTCTGCTTCACCGCCTGCGGGGGCGCTCCCGCCACTTCGATGCGCACCGTTTCGGTGGCGCGCTTCCGGTTGTGCAGATTGGCGACGGAATCGGAAACCACGATCTCGCCGTTGTTGATGATGATCACCCTGCTGCAGGATTGCTCGACTTCGGAAAGGATGTGAGTGCTGAGAATGATGGTGTGATCGCCGGAAAGGCTGGCGATCAACTGGCGGGCTTGCAATTGCTGCTCCGGGTCGAGGCCGGAAGTAGGTTCATCGAGAATCAGCACGGGCGGATTGTGAATGATCGCCTGCGCGATGCCGACGCGCTGCCGGTAGCCTTTGGAAAGCTTGCCGATGATGGTGTCCTTCACGGCGTCGAGGCCGGTGCGGTCGCAGACTTCGTCGACACGCTTGGGAATATCGCGAGGCGGGATGCCCTTCAGCTTCGAGACGAACGTGAGGTAGGTGGAAACTTCCATCTCGGGATAGAGGGGCGGCGTTTCGGGCAGATAGCCGATTCGCTTCTTGACCTCGTAAGGCTGTTCGAGGACGTCGAAACCGTCGACGCTCGCCTTTCCCTCCGTGGGAGGGAGAAAGCAGGTGAGGACTCGCATCGTCGTTGTCTTCCCGGCGCCGTTCTTGCCGAGGAATCCAACGATCTCGCCCTTACCCACTTCGAAGGAGATGTTCTTGACGGCGACGTTGCGTGCGTATCGCTTGGTCAGGCCTTCGACTTTGATCATAATTTTTTTGACGGATTGCGCGCAGAGATGTTACGCGGCGCAAGTCCCTTAGCGAGTATATGATACCAGGATTTGTTTTGGTTTGGTCAGGCGGCTTGTGCGAGGGGGAATTCGCGGTATTTCGCAGGGTCGTAACCGCAGGATTTGGCGGTTTGGGCGTCGGCGCGGCGCTCCTGGCGGTGAGCTTCGCGTTCGATTTCGGGGGTCGAAAAAACGAACTCCCCGGTGGGGACCTCGAAGGGCTGGCCTTTCATTTTGTATAGGTTGCGGAGGGTTACCGCTTCGTCGAGGGCGGCCTGGCGGGCGGCGATGCGTTTGGTCTGGAGCTCCTGGAGCTGGCGGAGCGCCTCTTTTTGGCTGCGCTGCAGGCGCTGCTCGTAGAGAGTCAGGTTCAGGAAGGCTTGCGAGTCCCTGCGGAAGATTTTGGCTTCGGTCAGGGCGGTGTTGATTTCGACGTGTTCTACGCCGCGTATGCCGGGTTCTTCGAAGTGGCCGAGGGCGAGCATATTGTCTTCGTGCGACCGGGCGCGGTTGAGCCGCCATTGGGTATCGCAGAAGGTCTGGGCGTATTGGCGCTCGATGGCGGTTTCCGGGGCGAGCTCGGCCATGAGCTCTTTGCAGAAGGCTTTGTAGACTTCCATGTCCTCGGTGGGCAGGACGATGACGCGTCCGGTGAGGCCGTGACGGGTGGCGTTCATGCTGGATTTGGCTTTGCCCTCGGGCGTGCGGGGTCCGGTTGATTTGGATTGCGGGGTGGATTCGGCTGGCGACATGGAATACTTTTCTCCTGGTTATTTTCTAGCAGGCGGAAAATGGGAGGCGTGCGCGGAAAATCGCAAGTTATTGGATTTAATCGGGAGAAAGTCGAAAAATAAATGTTACGGGCAAAAATGACTGTCCGGAATTTCGCAGGATGCAGGCAACTCCCCGAGGAGCCGTGATGGACTCCCCGGGGGCTTTCCGTGGCGGGAAGGGAGGGAGAGTCGCTGGGCGGCGGTTCGCCCGTCTCGCTTCCGCCTTGGGGCTGTTAGCGCTCGCCCCTCCCCTCGGGCAGAACGGTCTGGGGGCTTCCCGTCGCGTTGTCCTCGATGTAAACCTCCGCCAGTTGCTCACCTCCATCGGCGGGCTCAAAGGCCACGTCAAAGGAGCAACTCTCGCCGATGTCCAGGGCTTGCCCGCACGTGTTCGCAGAAATACCGTACTCTCCCGCGTTGGCGCCCTCGATCACGATCGCCTTGAATCTGGCGGTCGCGCTGCCCGTGTTCGTCAGCGTTATGGTTTGGGGCGGCGTGAGGTGGGTGATGGGTGACCTTCCCGAAGTTGATGACCGTGGGCGACACGGTGAGAGCTGGGGTGCCCTCAGCCCGGGCGGGGGCCGGAGCCCCTGGCCCTGCCAAAAAAAGTGCGACCACCGAGAGCGCTGCGATAACGAAACAACGAGCCCGGGAGGTTGGTAAAGATAAAACAGGTTTCATAGGTTGAGTCCTTTCCTAGCTTAATGTTGTTAATTAACTTCCTTCAGTCCGCAGTTGCCTCGAATATCCTTCAGCCTGGCATCAGTTGACCTTGACGTTTCCGGAGAGCTTGGTATTGCCGTTAATCATCGTCTTCGGACAGAGCAGAGAGCCTGGATACTGGAGCGGAAAAACGACCGTCTGATCCTGGCCGAACCCGCCGACCAGTATGTTTGTGTTGAATGCGCAGGCGAGCTGAGCCGTTGAGACGTTAACCTCTGGGTGGCCGCAGCCGCCGAAATAGCCGGCCGGCAGGCCGCCTGGAGTCGGCGAGCCCGAAGGGGTGAGGAACGTGGCGTTCAGGGCTGTGCCGGGAATCTGGGAGTTCATCTCGCGCACGATCCCTGCGGGAGCGGGGTTCTGCGTATCCGTCCCCAAGTCCATTGCCAACTCCTCCTGCGTGTAGTTCGTCTGGCATCCGGTGGTTGTAGCGCAGAGGTTTGTGAGCGATAGTGGCGTTGCCGTCTGGCCGGTAAATGTCATGAACAGGTGGCCCCCGTTGGGGAAGATCAGGGGAAACTCACCATAACAGGCTGTCACAACGGGGTTCGGGGCTGGTGGGTCCGGGCTGAAGCAGTTGGGCGTGTTCGGCGTCGACGCAGGAGGATAGATCTGCGTGAAATTCGACCCGCTGGGGGCTCCCGTCAGGTCGAAGTAGAAAATGCCGGACTGGATGAACCCGTTTCTTTCGATGTCATAGCAGGCCCCGGGGCTCGGCGGATTGGGATAGTTTGCGACCTGGTTCGCCTGCGTGAAAATCCGCGCGTTCCCGTTGGTGAGATGCTGAAAGCTGGATGCCTTGTAATATTGCTCACACGTGAGCGTCACCTCCGAGCCCGTCCACGAGCCTGGCGCGTAACGGACGATCGTCACCGGCGTCGGAGGGCTGGTGGTCCAGTTCACTTGGACCACATCGATAAACCAGGTGTTCCAGCTGACGCTCACGCCCGTGGGATTGCGTTCGCTCGCATATACGTATTGCCCGTCGATATGCGGGTCCAGTATTGCACCGAGCGTGAGTCCGGTGCCTGTTTGCGCCGTCACGAGCGGCCCGCAATTCGTGGAGGTGAGGCCTGACGCTGCGCTGCACCCCCAAGGGTCGTACCCTGCTCCGGCTTTCGGGGTTTCCGAACTGGTTGCGCAGTTCCCGCCTGCATTCTGGACGAGGAAAACAAGGTTCGTACCGTCAGACGAGGGATTGCCAGCGGAGCAGTCCGCGGCTATCGACCCTGGACGCAAGGCAGCAGTCAGATTGGTCTGGCTGCCCCAGCCCCCGGAATAGGTGATGCTCTTCACGTCGTAGATCAGGCCATACGGGGCCTTCGTGGTGTACGTGCATCCTCCTCAGGATGGAACGCCTGCCGACTCCTCCACAATCGTCGTGCCGCTGATCCAGCCCGGCTGGCCCCCGCAGGTGTCGGCGACGTGGAGTACATTTCTCACTTGGTGCCCAGATTATTGGCCTAATTTCACGGAATGTCGATACAAATAGTACTGTGCGGTTGGGAGGGCCAAGCGGCTCGCTTCAGCACGGGCCGGGGTAACGCTCGGGGTCGTAGCCGCAGGATCGGGCGTTTTGGTCGTCGGCGCGGGGTCCTGGCGATGGGCTTCGCGTTCGATTTCGGCGGTCGAAAAAACGAACGAGTTGGCCCGGAAACGTCGGACTCAAGCGGTGTGCCCTCGCACAACTCATTCCGGTTAAACTGAGCACTTGGCGGCGTAGCAGGAGACATCCCAGAACGCTGTGTGTTGACAACGGGTTTGACTTATAAATCCGGCGGCACCTCTGAGAGAACCGCGCGAAGGCCGGCTTGCCCGAAATGATGGTCCGCTGTCAGCGCGTCCCGAATATTCCGTCTCCCCATTACGATAAAAGACAGGCAATCGGTCAGGCTCCAGTCCTTATCGGAGCGATCGGTGAACAGACGGACGGCGGCCGCGTTCCATTCTCCGCTATGGGGAATCACTTCGATTTGCGCATCGCGGCGGATTCGCTCGTAGCCCTGAGCGGCGATACCGCGCGTGGCGGGGTCTGACATCGCGTTCAGCCACTCCCAGCAAACTGCTTCGGTGGTGACCACAAAGGCTCCGGAACGCACCAAATAGTTTTGCCACTCGCGCGCGTCACGGTGATATTGGTCGCGGCTGCGGAACAGCGCGATCCAGAATGCGGTGTCGGCGAAAAAATGGGCGGGCAGGGTCAGCCCCGCCTGGGCGTACCGTAGAGATAGTGATCGTGGTGTTCGGAGAGGTCTGTGGGGAGTTCGTCGTCAACCGCATTGTCGGCCAGCCATTGCAGGGCGGACTGAGGAGAGCTTTGTGCGGCTGGATCCGCAGCGCCGACGGTTTCGACGTGCACCACAAAAGAGCGGTCCCGCGGAAGATCCACAGCCTGTTCCGGCACGATTACCTTGCCGTCGAAGTGGGCGCTGAAATCAATCATAGGGACAAGTCACCCAACTACGATTATGCCAGACTTGGCCGGCATGAGTTTGATCGAAGCGATCCCCGGCCAAGCGTCCGTCGTCAATGTCATAAGCCGGCAACTATGCCGTTCGGATGACGAGATCTTCAAATACGGACGTCGCATTGAGGTTACAGAGACCGCGCGCGACGATCAAGGATCTTACCGGCACTATCTGGTGCTCAAATTTCCTTTTCGCGGCGCCGCCGGGATGGGATATCCGGGCGGCGTTGCCCTCGATGTTACCGCAATGATTCAGGCGGAAGAGGAACTTCGGCATCATGCGGCGAACGACCAGCTGACAGGATTACCCAACCGCACAAGTTTCGTCAAAGAGCTGGAACTTGCGATCCAGAAAAGTCTCAAGGATCGGCGAAAGTGAAATCTCCATATCGGGGAGTATCGGGGTGAGCCTGTTTCCCGAGCATGGCATAAGTTCACAGCAACTTCTGCGCAATGCCGACCTGGCAATGTATTCAGCGAAGAGGAGGGGGAAGGGGAGAATGGAGTTTTCGACCCAATTCCCCTTTGATCGGCAGCCGACGCCTGCAAGCGTGGTGTAAATGGCTAACGGCCGGTACACGCGACTCCCGCTTCAGCCGCGCCACTCTGGCCAATAACGAACGCGACTTCTCAGAAACAGCGCACAACGGACACGCTTCGCTCGCCTGCGCATGGCTGTTTCAGCCACTTTGCAGCCGCCCTTTGGGGCCTGTGCACCCCCCAGAAAGTACACGGGCAGACCCTTTGTTTTCAGTGGCCAGTACCGGCGCCGAGACCGCCGGCGCTCCCATCCACCCGCCGCGTGTACCTTGCGGGTTAATGGAGGCCTTCGAGCACGGCTTTGCGCAGCAGGTTCGGCGGCAGCAGTCCCTGCGAGAGAACGAAGTCATGGAATTTCATGGCGTCGAACTTCGGCCCGAGAGCTTTTTCCGCCGCCTCGCGGATTTCGAGCAGCCGCGTGAAGCCGTCGAAATACGAGACTGCCTGGCCGGGCATGCGAAAGGTGAAGCGCTCCACTTCTTCCGTAGCGAAGGCTTTCGAACAGACCACGTCGTTTTCGAGCAGCTGCATGGCCTGTTCGGGAGTGACCTTGCCTTCTTCCAGTTCGGGATCGAGGAACGCGCGGGCCGCGCGCAGGAGCCGGAACTGCAGTGAGATCAGCTTTCCGTCGTCGGGCATGTATGGCTGCATGAACCACTCCGAGTAGAGTCCCCAGCCTTCCACGTTGGTGCTGTTGAAGGCGAACATGGCGCGCGCGAGCGACACGCCCTGCTCGACCATGGCGTCGAACTGGAGTTCGTGGCCCGGGCGCGCTTCGTGGGCGGTGAGCGTCCAGGAGGCGGAGGCGAAAGTGAAATCGTCGTATTTGAGCGCCGCGCCGCCCGCGCCCTGGGTTTCGAGCGGCAGCACGAAAGCGCCGCGCTCGCCGTGGTTGTCGAGGAGCACGGGGGGGTCCATATGGGGCGCGGGCTGCTGGGCGGTTTCGGCGGCTGTGGCGATCCGGATGATGGCAGGGCGGTCGGGCAGCGTGATCAGGTGTTGCTTGCGGAGGATGTCTTCGATTTGCGCGAGTCGGCTCTGGTAGTGCGGCAGGATGTCATCGCCTTTCAACTGATCCTGCTTCAGGGCGCGGATGACGGAGCGGTAGTCCGGGGAAGGGAAGCCGCGTTCCTTTGCGACTTTCTGTGCGAGCTCTTCCATTTGGGCCTGTAGTTCGCTGAAGCTTTGATGCGCCATGCGCTCGAGTTCGGCGGGCGTGTAATCGACCCCGTATTGCTCCAGGCGCAGCGTGTATATGGCGGCCGGCAGGCGGAAATCGGTGCGCGATTTCGGGAGCACTTCCCGGCGCACGAAGTCGTCGTATTCCGTGAGCTGTTCTTTGAGTTTTGCGAAGACGGGTGGGTAGCCGGGGATTTTGTATTTCTCGAACAGCAGACCGATTCCGTCGATATACGCTTTGGTGTTTTCGAGATCCTTCTCCACCTCGACCTTCGAAGGGCCGACGAGGCGGGGGTTCCTGAGACCGTCGCGGAAACGGCGCTCGGCCTGCGTGACCGCCGGGATGTAACCGGGCTCCATTCCCGCGTATTTCTTCATGCGGATCAGAGCGGCGGGACGGCGCTCGGGTGCAATCTGTTCGTCGAGCAGACTCTTGATTCCGAAATAGACCATGCCCGGGACGTCGAAGTAAGGGAGGAAAGTCCTGAAGTATGCATCGTTGGTGCGAATGTTGCGGTCAACCGAGGCGATCAGGATCTGAAGGTCCTGTTTGACGAGAGGGTCCGGCTCGACGGCGAGGCGGGCTTCGAGTTCGCGTTTGGCTTTGCGGAGGTCGGCCTGAATCCTGGGCCGCTGTGCGGCCGCGAGAGAGGAGACCTGATTGTCGAGTGTCCTGACGCCGCCGGATGTGGCGTCTTCGGGACTGTATCTGGAATTGATGTCGATCAGGAGTTGGGCGTTGAGATTGCTTTTGGCGACCCAGGCGGGCGGGGTCTGCGCGGCGGATGTTGCGGCGATGAGGATAACGAGTAAGAATGAGCGGCGCATGCTTTCAGTTTAGGGCGCGTGCTCCACGGTGATGGCGCGACCGTTGCTGACGACTGTGATCAGCCCTTCTTCATCGGTGCGGAATATGGTGGTTCGGTGCTCTTCGAGGGCCTTCAGCGTGAGGGGATGCGGGTGCCCGTAGCTGTTATCGAAACCGGCCGAAATGATTCCGAACGCGGGATGTTCGAGATCGAGCAGCGCCGGTGTGCTCGAAGTCCGGCTGCCGTGGTGCCCGACCTTCAGAATGTCGTCATGCTCGAGCAGGCCAAGCGCGGCGAGCTCGCGCTCGATTTTCTTCTCCATATCGCCGGTCAGCAGGAATGAGGTGGATCCGAAACGCACTCGCATGACGAGCGAGTCGTCGTTTTTCGGAATGGATTCGGGCAGATAGTCCGGTCCGGGCGCGAGGACCTGAAGGGTGGTCCCGCCGAACGGGAAGGGAGGGCCGCGCTGCATCTGGCGGATCGGGATGTGGAGGCGCAGGGCGGTGTCGCGAACGCTGCGCCATTCGGGGCTGTCCTGCGTGGCGCCGGTCCATAATTCGCGCGGATGGAAGTTCTTCAGAACGGCGCTCATGCCGCCCATGTGGTCCTCATGGGCGTGGGTCATGACGACAATGTCGAGATGCTTGATCGAGCGCGTCCAGAGGTAAGGAGAGACGACGTCTTCGCCGATATCGAGACCGGGTTTGCGCGTGCGGCCGAAGGAGGGAATTCCGCCGGCGTCGATCAACATCAACGGCCCTTGCGGGAAGGCGAGGAGGAGGCTGTCTCCCTGGCCGACATCGATCGCGCTGAGTTCGAGTTTTCCGTGTTCGACTACAGGCGGGAAGGGATGGGCGACGATCAGGGCGAGCGTGGCGGCGATGGCGGCCCATCCGGCGACGATCTTCCAGCGGGATTTTATTCGCGATTTTAGGCGGAGCGCCGCGAAGATCAACGCCGCGGCGAAGATCGCGGCGAGCCAGAAGGGAGGCGACGGGATGCGCCAGTCCGGCTCCCACCGGGCATGAAAACCAACGGCGAGTTTAGCCACGTTCAGGAGCCAGGCGCACAGGTGAGCGAGAGCGGCGGAGTTGGTGGCGATGGCGATAAATCCGAGGGGAACGATAGCACTCAGGACCGGGACCACGATCGCGTTGGCGGTGAGTCCCGACGCCGAGAGCCGGTGGAAATAGACGATCATCGGCAGGGCGAGGCCGATCTGGATGAAGAACGATGTGACGAAGATATCCCAGAGATAAAGGCAACATCGCGCAGTCGTCACGACAGCGAATTGCGCGGCTTTGGCCGGAATCCGAACAGCGAGCGACAGCGTCCGGGCGAGCAGGCGCATTTCGAGCCGGAACTGGGCGGATTTAGGGGCCATCCTGACGTCCATGGCTGTGTTGTCGAGCGCCCTGACGCCGTCTATCAGTGGGGTCGAAGTGGCGTCCAAAGCGGGCACGACGAAAGCACCGATCAGGGCCACGGCGAGGAAAGAAAGCTGAAAGCTGGCGTCGAAGAGCTGCTCCGGATCGGCAATGACGAAGATGAGGGCGACGGCGGCGAGGATATTCAGCAGTCTTCCCTGGCGGAAGAAACAGCGGCCGAGCCCGTAGAGACTCATGCCCGCGGCGGAACGCAGGACGGGCGCCTGCCATCCGGTGACGCCGGCATAAAGCCATGCGGCGACGACGGCGATAAACAGGGCGATGCCGTTGGGAACGGCGCAGATTCGCAGGAAAAAGAGCAGCACCGCAGCGAGTACGGCGACGTGGCTGCCGGAGATGACGAGGGCATGGAAGGTACCGGTGGAACGATAGTCTTCGGTCCAGAGGCGGTCGAGTTTCGCGGTGGCGCCGATGAGGACGGCCTGCATCATGCCATTCGCGTAGGCGTCGTTGGCGTACAGTTTGTCGAGGCGGTTGAGCGCGGCGGAGCGAATGGCGAAGATGGCTCCGGCGAACGGGCTGCCGCAGTGCCCCGGCAGGACGCGCACGGTGGAGGCGTCGCCGGAAGCATTCCAGTAAATCCGCTGGCGGGCAAGAAAGTGAACGTCGTCGAAAGTGCCAGGATCGTTGTAGTTGTGCGGGCGGCGGACTTTACCCTGAAACTCGATGTGAGACCCGTAAGGCAGATCGGGAAACACCTGAGCGGGATACGGGAGCGAAGAGCGAAGGGAAAGAGAGACCTGAGCGCGGGCGCGCGGCGCGAGCTCCACGGTGAAATGTTCGCGATCGGCCGCGATCAGCGCGGGATCCACCACGCAGCCTTCGAAGATGGCGGGCACATTGTCGCGAACGCTCAGCGCGGGCGGCGGCCGCGGTGGGCGGGCTCCGGAAAGCGCGATGCCGCCGAACACCATCGCGATCAGGGAGGCGGCGAAGGCAAGCCGGCGCGAACCGCTGAACCAGGCGACCAGCGCCGTGACGACTACCGCGCCGCACGCGATGGTTACGTCGCGTGCGGGAAACTGCTGCCAGCGGGCAAGTGCCAGTCCCGCAGCCACGGCGGCAAACGGCAGCAATAACGGTTCGTGGAAGCGCATACAACCTTGTGGTCATATGCGCCCTGGTTTCTCACGGATTTCGCCCGGTCAGGCGGTCTTGAGGGACTGGGGGTGGAGTCGAATCTGAGTGGGGCGTTTTACTTGATCGAGCCATGCCAGAACGACGAACATTTTATGAGCGCGATCATCCGGGTTGAACCAGCGGTCGCTGGCAGCCGGGTCGAAGAAGTCTGAGATCAGACGGTACGGGTTGTAGTTTTCGGAATACTCTGCTTCGAGAATCCAGGCACCTTGAAATTCGGCGATACATTCCATCTCATCGCGGGAAAGACCTTCCAGGAAATTGAGAACGATTTGCCGATTGACGGGGAGTGCGTTACGAAGAAGAGCACCGACCAGAGAAGAGCGAGAGGCGACAGCAGCCAAAATTAGCTCCAAGGGTACGGAAAATAACCCACTAAAGTTATTATCCTGAACCAGACCCTTCAAAAGCAAGCTCCAGCAGTTTGGTTTTGACTGAAAAAAATCTGTCTGACAGGTAGTGATTGAGCTAAGTAACTGATTTGTAAATGCTTGCCCGTTTGCGCGCCCGGTGCCCCTACTGAGATCCTATTTAACAGCGATGGTGGTGGCGACCTGGGCAGGAGCGGCCGGGTTTCCGCTGGGAACGCTCGCCATAAACACCTGAATTGCAACGCTGTTGGCAGGAGGCGTAGTGGTGGGTATCAGAACGTTGATTTGCCACACGCCAACCTCCGACGGAGCGAGACCGGAGTACTGAATGTTTGCGGACGGCACGAAAACGTCGCCGAGCAGAACAAGCGGAGTTGCGGAGGTGGGTATCAGCCCGGAGCCGGGAGATCCGTCGGGCGGAGCGTTTGAAACAAAACCCTGGCCGGTTCCGAAAAGCTGAATCACCTGGCCGCGGTCAATCGGATTGGTGGACGAATTCACGGAATTATCCGCGTTCAACGCGGCTACCTGGCCCGTACCGGTCCCGGCGCTGGTAAACAAGCCCGGCGAAGCCGCCGCGAGCGCGATTTCGGCCGCTCCGTAGATTTGTCCGGTGGACTGGCGGGCGATCTGAAGGTTCGCAGTGCCGCTCTGCGGAAGGCCTATGGGGAGCACGAAATTGATCTGTCCGGGCGAGACGTAGAACAACGGCGCGGCCGTGCCGTTCACAAAAACCTGCGTGTCGTCCATCACCGCGGGCACCGGGAAAACACTGTTGGCCAGCGTTCCGTTGGCGATGATGTTGGTGTCGATCGAGGGAAAAACGGCGGCGATCGTGCCCGGAGCGAGAGCCCTGCCGGGAATGTAGTTCGCGGCGTTCACCGCGGCAACCTGGGGGGTGAAATACACCACACGGTTGATGCCGTCGGCGACCAGCAGGTTGTTGAACTGATCGACGAAGGCGGAACGCGGTGAAAGGGCCTGCTGCGAGGCGTCGGATGCGTAATTCACCGTTGGCAAAACCTCTACCGACGGGAAATGAAGAAGATGATTCACGCCCGAGCCGTCGTCGGCAACCCAGAATTCCCCGTTCGAGGCCACGCCGATCGCAACCGGCTGGGTGAAACCGGTGAGCGAGAATGCCGCCGCGGCGCCGATCGAGAGATTTTCCGCCTGATCGAAAACCTGCACCCGGTTGTTTCCGGAATCGGCAACGAGGACGCGGTCCTGGGGATCGATGGCGACTGCCCGCGGCGCCGAAAGGCCAGCGGACGTCGAGGCCGACGCCGTCACAAAGTAACTGGACTGACCCAGGGCGAGCGAAGCGCTCATGCCGTTCGAGAAAGGCTTGGAGAAGGCGAGGACCCGGTTTTGGTTCGCATCGACCACGAAAAGCATTCCGGTTGTCATCGAAGCATTGGCGCCGTTCTGCGTAAATGCGAGCGAGAGGGGGGCGCTCAACGTTTGCGGAGTAGGGTCAGTCACGATCGTGTTGAAATCCGGCTGGCCGATTACCAGATCCGCCGATTCCAGCGTGGTGCTGCCGGATGGCGGGTTGAACGGGGTCGGGAAGCGCACGACGCGGGCATTAAACGTGTCGGCCACATACAGATTCCCGGCGGAATCGACCGCGATCGAGGTAGGCCCGTTGAGCCCCTGCTGGTTCGGTTGGCCCAGTTTGTTCGAGGGATAGTTGATCAGCATCCGGTACATGTCGGGCTGGCCGATCACGATGTCGGCGACCTGTCCGTTCTGCATGTGGGTGAAATCGTTGAATCCGAGAATCCGGTTGTTCGCGGTATCGGCCACGTAGAGGTGGGGAGGCGAGGCGCTGTAATCCAGAATCGCGGAACCCGAAACGCTGCTGATTGAGCCCGCGAAGTCAAACTCTTTGCCTTCGATGAGATTCGGCGCGCGGTAGGGAAAGTCGAGCTGTCCGACGACACGCGATGCGATCGCGGACGGGCCGCCGGCATTCAAGGGAAAGACGATAACGCGATTATTTCCGCTGTCCGCCACAAACAGTTCTGTCCCCGAACCGGCGACATCTCCCGGAAAATCGAGGGAACTGGAGGAAGGCTCGGGATTGCCGGCGTTGGCCGTACCCGACGTCAGGTTGGGTTGCCCCAGGACGTTTATCGCGGCGGGCGATCCGGCCGATCCCGTGGTTGAAATGGAGGCGACTGGCGGATATACCATGATGCGGTGATTTTCCGAGTCCGCGACGAAGATGTTGGTCCCGTTGGCGAAGACGCCAACAGGGCCGGACAGTGCTGTGTTGTTCACGGGGGTGGTGGCCGATGACGAGGGGATCCCCAGAATGATCGTGGCGGAGGCGCTGAAAGAAACGCCAGGAGGATACACGAGAACGCGCGCCAGTTGATCGGTGACCAGCATGTCGCCGGCGGGATCGAAAGTGACGCCAATCGGTTCCAGAATTCCGGTCAGACTGGTCTGCTGGGTAGCGGCGACGCTCGAGACCATAGTTGCCTGGGGTACCGCCAGATTGGCTGAAGGGCCGTTCGATCCGGCGGTCAAAACCGACACCGGAAAGCGAAGCACCCGATTGTTCCCCGTATCGGTGACCCACAGGTTGCCCGCGGGATCGAAGGCAAGGCCCGTCCGGCTGCCGGCGAGAGACATGGTGCCGGCTGTGACGCCACCCGTGTTGGCGCCATTTGCCGAGAACGATGTCTGCCCGATGATCATGTTCGGGAACTGAAAGCCGGCGGGCTGGGAAAACGGCTTCGGATAGCGCAGGATACGATTGTTGCCCGTGTCGGCGACGTACAGGTTCCCGGCACTGTCGACGGCGAGCCCGGTGGGGCCGTTTAAGCCGGTGGAGTAAACGCCGACGCCGGGCCCTTGCGGAAGGGTGGTGAATTTATCCGGCTGCCCCAGGATGAGGTCGGCATAGGAACCGGCCGTCAACTGAGTGTTGTACTGGTACGCGAGGACCCGGTTATTGGAGGAATCCGAGATATAAACGATCGGCGGCGAGACGGAATTATCGAGCGCGATGCCAAGGGGCTGGGTCATCTCCCGTCCCTCGACTACGTTCGGTCCGACGGAATCGAACGCCAGCGGATTGGCGGCGGTACCGATGAAATTCGGATCGCCGAACACTTTCACCGGCTTGACGAACAGCGACTGGGCGGAAAGAGCACCCGCCAGCAGAAGCGAACCCCCCAGGATCGATGCGGAACGATGCGAGCGCAAACAATTCAAAGATATCATGCGTACCGACCCCGGCTATCCGCTTCCGGGTGGATCGGAGACCAGGGCTGCCGCGGAAAAGCCTTCGGCCATCTTTGTTAAAATCGGTTGCCATGCCGTCCTCTTCGCTCACGCAGTTGCTCGGCGAAGTCAAAGCGGGAGAGAAAGGTGCGATGGACCGTCTGGTGCCGGTGGCGTATGCGGAACTGCGCCGCCTGGCCGACAGTTACCTGCGGCGCGAGCGCCCGGATCATACGCTTCAGCCAACCGCTCTGGTGCATGAAGCCTACATGCGACTGGTGGGGCAGGATCAGCCGGATTATCGCGATCGCGCTCATTTCTTTGGTGTGGCAGCGCAACTCATGCGCCAGATTCTGGTGGATCATGCGCGCGCCCGCAAAGCCGGCAAGCGCGGCGGCGGAGAAGCGAAGGTTCCGCTCGATTCGGTGGCGGATGCAAGCGCAACGCACCCGGAAGTCTTTCTGGATCTCAACGACGCCCTGAAACGGCTGGAGGAACGTGATCCCCGTAAAGCAAGGGTAATCGAGATGCGTTTTTTCGGGGGCCTGACCGCGGAAGAAGCCGCGGAACTGCTCGGCATCTCGCCTGAAACGGTGCGGCGCGATCTTCGTCTGGGGCAGGCGTGGCTGCAGCGCGAACTTTCCAGGGAGTAAATCATGCTCAGCCGCCGCAGGGTTCTGGAGACGATTGCCTGGGCTGGCGCGGGGGCTCTTGTGACCCGGGATGCGCCCGCGGCGGCAAAATCGGCCCGCACCCTCGTCGACGTGCACCACCACTTCTATCCGCCGAAGTACGTTACGGAATCGGAGCGGGCGAAGCAAAACCTCGCGGCGGCGAAAGAGTGGACGGCTGCCCGGTCGCTGGAAGACATGGACAAAGGCCAGGTCTCGACGGCTATTCTTTCCATCACCACGCCGGGCGTCGCCTTCGGGGATGACGCACTGGCGCGCCGTCTGGCGCGCGAAAGCAACGAATACGCGGCACGGCTGATTTCCGATCATCCGGGGCGCTTCGGGAGCTTTGCGATCCTGCCATGGCCCAACGCGGACGCCAGCCTGCGGGAGATCGAATACAGCCTCGACACGCTCAAAGCGGACGGCATCGGCATGCTCACCAGCTATGGCGACAAATGGTTCGGCGATCCTTATTTCGCGCCCGTTTTCGACGAGTTGAATCGCCGCAAAGCGGTCATTTATACCCATCCGACTTCAGCCAACTGCTGCCGCAATGCGCTGCCGGGGATTCCCGATACCGCAATCGAATACGGCACCGATACGTCGCGCGCGATCGTGCGCACGGTTTTCAGCGGGAGTGCGCGGAAGTATCCGGACATCCGAATCATTTTTTCGCATGCGGGTGGGAGCATGCCGTTCCTGATCGAGCGATTGGTCAATCTGGCGAAAACGCCTCAGTACGCGGATCAATTGCCGGGCGGATACGTGGCCGAGGCCGCGAAGTTTTATTACGATACCGCGCAGGCGTCGAATCCGGCGGCAATGGGGGCGCTGCGGAAGGTAGCGCCGGTTTCGCAGATCCTGTTCGGGACGGATTACCCGTTCCGCACTTCAGCCGAACACGTGCGAAACCTTAAGGAATGCGGCATTTTCAGCGCGGTGGAGTTGCGGGCGATTCACCGCGACAACGCTCTGAAGCTGCTGCCCCGCCTGAAAGTCGCGGGAAGTAAGTGACGCACGCGGTCGGTGATAAACCGGTGTCGAGATTGTCTCGACACGGCACGCTGAGAGCGTGCGCCACATCAGCCAAGGCAAAGAGCGGGACAGGGCTTCTATTTGACGCAGATCGCGGTGACGAACTTCCCGTCCGCGCTCGGGATCTCACCCTTGACCTTCAATCCGGCATGCCGGCCGAGCAGCCAGCGCAGCGCTTCGCGGGTGAAGCGGTAGCGGAAATTCAGGAAGATGCGCTCGCCGCGTTCGACATGAATTTCCCTGCCGCTCGCCACCATGGTCAAGTCCCGCGAAGACTGGAAGCGCCGCGTCATCAGGTGAAGACCCTCGCGCCGGTCGTCGTGATTTTCCACGAACTTGAGTTCCCCCATGTCGGCCCCGATCCCCACGCTGGCCAGTGGCGCGAAAACGAAATTCTTCTCCGCTTCGGTCGGTTCCGAGGGATCTCCAGCCGCAATCTGCGCGTCGAGAATCAGAATGTCGCCTTCATGGAGACACGCCGCCACATGCTTGATCTGATCCAGCGGATCGAAACCGCCCAGGGTATTGCCGACCATCAGGAACAGCCGCGGCGCTTCGCTCACATCGGCGGCTAGAAGCAGATGTACGGGGCTCGAAATATCCGCTTTCAAGCCGAGCGATTCGCAGTCGTCGTCCTCCGCGCGCGGCGCAGGCGGTTTCCAGCAGCGTCTGGCTGGCGTCGACGGGAAAATACTTCACTTCGCGGCCCGCTTCGCGCAAGCGCTTTGAGCACAATCCGGTCTTTGATGCCGTCGCCCGCGCCGAAGCTGATCACCGGGACGCGGGCGCCGAAGGATTTCGTCAGTTCGGCGGATTTCAGGGCCAGCGCATCCCAGGTCTGCCGGAGACTCTCGTTGGCGAGCGCGGAGAGTTCCTTCCAGGCGCGCACCGAAAGCGGCGTCCAGTAGAAGAATTTCTCGGGCAGATCCCGCGCTTCCATCGCCTCGGCAAACTCGTCGGCAATCTCCGCTTCGGTGAGCAGAACCTCAATATTCATCGTTCACCAGCTTACCTTCAGATAGTCACGATTCCTAAACATGGCCGCATAAACGGACCAGGCGCGCATTAGAATCAAGGTTGCTTTATGAAGGGCTTCCGTATCCGCGGGTTCACCGCTGTCCTGCTGGTGGCCGCCGCGGCGCACACGGCTGTCGCTGCCGTTGCCATCACGGGAAAGGTGCTGGACGAAACCGGCGCGCCGGTGCGCGACGTGCGCGTCACGGCCACGCAGGGCATCACGGTCACGCAGGACAAAAACGCGCCCGGCAGCGCCGAT
Organism: Terriglobia bacterium; assembly: GCA_963764845.1. GTDB lineage: Bacteria > Acidobacteriota > Terriglobia > Bryobacterales > Bryobacteraceae > BOG-234. Next base: position 2,528,582 of record CAVXUE010000006.1, read on the forward strand.
TCCGACGCCGCGGGCGTGTTCACCCTGGAGGTTCCTTCGGCGGGAGCGTATCAGATTCAGGCCGTGCGGGAAGGCTTCTTTCTTTTCACCAGGCCGAAGGTGGACCTTGAGGAAAACGTTCCGCTCGAAATCCAGATCACTCATTTGAAAGAGCTGGCCGAATCGGTCGACGTCCACTATTCGCCGCCGGTGATCGATCCGGCGCAGACCTCCGACACGAAGACGTTGAACAACGAGGAGATCCTCAACGTTCCTTACCCGGCATCGCAGGATTACCGCAACGCTTTCCAACTGATGCCCGGGGCGATCTTCGATAACGCCGCGCAGCTCCACTTGAACGGCGGCGAGGCGAGGCAGGCGAATTACCGGCTCAACGGGTTCGATATCTCGGACCCCGCGACCGGTACGCTAAACGCCCGGATCAACGTGGACGCGGTGCAGACTCTCGAATGGGACGCCAGCCGATTCTCGGCCGATAAAGGAAAAGGTTCGGCGGGCACCGTCGATATCAATACCGAAGTGGGCGACGACCGCTGGCGCTTCGGCGGCACGAACTTCATCCCCGGCGTCGAGTTTTCAGGAAGGTCTGCATGTCGACCACTGGGCACCGCGCGTCATCGTCTCGGGGCCGATCCGGAAAGGCCGTGCCTGGTTTCATAATGCATTCGAAGGGTATTACACCGTCAACACAATCAACGGTCTGCCGCGGGGTGAGAATCAGGTCCGGAGCGGGGCTTTCAGCGACCTGGCCCGGCTGCAGTGGAACATCACGAACTCACAGATCCTCACCGCGAGCATTCTCGCCGATATCGGGGAGGACAAGCAGCTGGGGCTTAGTATTCTCAACCCGGCCTCGACCACATTGAACGACAGACGTCGTTTTTGCTGGGCACGATCAAAGATCAATGGTCGGTGGGCGGTGGTCTGGTGGAATTCGGTTTTGCGGATTCGGCGAACTGGGTGCGGTCCACGCCCCAGGGCAATGAACCCTATGTGGTCACTCCTTTCGGAGCGCAGGGAAACTACTTCGCGAATCAGACCACGTACACCGCGCGTCAGGAAGGGCTCGTCAACGTTTTTCTCAAGCCGCTGCACGCCTGGGGCAGGCATCAGATCGAGGTGGGTGTGGATGCCGAGCACAGCGATCTCGACCAGACCGTCGACCGGAACGCTTACACCACGGTGCGTGCCGACGGTTCGCTGTACCGCGAGGTGCAGTTTCTCGGGAGCCCGCGGCAATTCATCAACAACAGCGAAGCTTACGCCTACGCGCTCGATCGCTGGAGTCCGGCCGAGACGCTGGTGATTGAGGGCGGGTTCAGATCGCAATGGGACGAATATGCCGGAACCGCTCCGGCGGCGCCGAGACTGGCGGCGGCGTGGTCGCCGAAGTGGGCTGGCGGGACGAAGTTTTCAGCCGGTTGGGGAATTTTCTACGATGCCATCACGCTGGACATGCTCGCGCTCAGCCAGGCACAGACCAGCATCAGCACGTTTTACGGCCCTACTGGTATTCGTAACCGCTGGTCCGATCGAATCCGAGTTCGTGCTTAAGCCGCAGGATCTGCGTCTGCCCCGTTTCGCGCTGACGAGCTTTTCCGCCGAACGAAAACTTCCCTGGCAGGTCTACGGCAGGGTCAACCTGATTTCGAGAGAAGGCAGCAGGGGCTTTGCATTCGAAGACGAACTGGTGAGCCGGGCACTGAATTTATATGTGCTCGACAATATTCAGCGGGAACGCTATCGCGCGGCGGAATTCACATTTCGCCGGACGTTCCTTTCGAAGTATCAGTGGTTTGCGAGCTATACGAGATCGGAGGCGCGCGCCAACGCCGTAGTCGCTTATTCGGTGGACAATCCAATCTTCTGCTCCACAGGCCGGCGGCCCGCTTCCATGGGATGCGCCAAACCGTTTTTTGGCGTGGGGCTGGGCACCCGTCGAGCAGAGATGGTTCCCTCGGTTTCTACAGCCGGTGGTCGGCGAAACGAATCTCCAGATCCTGATGGATTACCGCACCGGCTTCCCGTTCAGCGTGACCGACCCATCGGGCAATCTCGTGGGACCGCCCGACTCCATGAGATTTCCCGCCTATGCCACGCTGAATATGGCGCTCGAGCGAAGGTTCCCGTTCCGCGGTTATCTCTGGGCCTGCCGGGTCAGTCTGATCAATGCGCTGGACCGCTCGAATCCGAACGTGGTGAACGCCGACATCGATTCGTCTCAGTTCCTGACGTATCAACGAGGCCAGAGCCGCGCAATCAACATGCGGTTGCGCTTCCTCGGGAGGAAATAAGAACTTCTGTGAGGACGCGAGCCGCTTTGCGCGTTTACTTAACTTCGCCGAGAACGGCCTTGACTCGCTTATGGAGCCGGCCCTTATAGCGCGCGGCGGTGCCGCGCTTGATGTAGCCTTTGCGCGCAGCCTTGTCGACGAGAGAGAAAGTCTGCGCCATGATGGTTCTGACGTCGCCGGGCTCTTTCGCGGCCAGCGCGCGCCGCATGCTGCGGATCTGATGCCGCAGCCGGGTCTTTGCAATGCGATTGAAATCCGTACGCCGTTCGGTCTGCCGGACTCGCTTCAGGGCAGAATAAGTGTTCGCCATCTATGTATCTGATCCTTTTGATTCAGTTCGAACTATAAGAATACCATGGCTGGCGGCCGGGTCAGCATCCACCGGACCGTGAACTTCGTGCCGGGCTGACGCGTATTGCTTTTGTATGGTGAAATTCCTGCTCTGGTGCATTCTCTTCGTAATGTGCTGGCCACTGGCGCTGGCGGCTCTGGTGCTCTACCCGATCGTGTGGCTGCTCCTGCTCCCGTTCCGGGTGGTGGGGATTGCCGTGGGGTCGGTGCTGGCGCTGGTATGGGCGATCGTCGTCCTGCCGGTGAGGGTTATCGAGAGAGCCCTGTAACCTACCATTAGTCGATAGTGCCCGCGAAACGATTCGCCCCGCTCGATCTGTTTCTTTTCCTGACGCTGGCCTGCTGTATCGCGCGGCTTTGGATCATGCCGCTCGGCTCCAGCCTATGGGTGGACGAGATGGGCACATACTTCATCGTGCACCATGGCGCGAACGACCCTTCTCTTCGAATCGCCCCGCAGGTGGCGGATTCCATCTATTATGCCCTGCCGAAGCTCGCAGAGCGGATGGCCGGCTTTTCCGAGGTCAGTTACCGATTCTTTTCCGTGCTTGCGATGGCCGGGGCTCTGGCCGCGGTGGCAAGACTCGCGGCGCGCCTGATCGACCCCCGGGCGGCGTGGTTCGTGGTTTTCGCGTGCCTGGCTTCACGGGGATTCGATTATCAGGCGGACGACGCGCGCCCCTATGCGCTGGGCACTGTCATCTTTTCGATCTCGATGCTGCTGCTCATCCGATGGCTCGATTCCGGGCGCTGGCGGGATGGCGTGTTCTTTGCCGCGGTCGCATCGCTGCTCTGGTGGGTGCATCTGATTTTCTGGCCTTTGTACCTGATCTTCGGCGTATACGCCATCACCCGCATCGGGCGCAATGAAACGCCTGCGTCCTGGTGGCAGGCATTGGCAATTTTTGCGCTGACCGGCGTCGCTGTGCTTCCCGTGGCCATGCGCGCCGTGTCGCTACTGCATGGCGCCGCGGCACATGTCATCGTCGCGCGGCCGGATTTCCGTGATCTCATCCTGATCCTGAAGCTGAACGCCGTCGTCCTCACGGGCGTCGCCGCCTTTCTTCTGAACCGCGGTTTTAAATGGAGTGTTCCACGGGAAGCGCGGGTCTCCGGCAGTTCTCTCGTGCTGATTCTGAGCTGGTGGCTGATCGATCCTCTTAGCCTTTTCGCCTTCTCGTGGATCTCAGGCAACAGCGTTTTTCTCGCCCGCTATCTTTATCTGGCACTGCCCGGCGCGGCACTGACTTCGGCGATGCTGGCGGCGATTTTCGTTCCCGCCCGCTTTTGGAAGCCGTTTGCGCTGGCCATGGGACTGGCCGTCCTGATCATCCTGGGCCATTGGACGGAACGCTGGCCTCCACATCATAATTCGGATTGGCGGGGGGCTGCCGCCGCGCTGCGGCAATGGACGGACGGCGAGAACGTGCCAGTGATCTGCCCCAGTCCCTTCATCGAAGCGCAACCGCCGGTATGGCGTCCGGATTACCCCGTACAGGGATTCCTCTACTCGAACCTGACTGTTTACCAGACCCCGGGACACATCTATCCTTTCCCGTTCGCGGTTCCGTTCGTGAGACTGCCTCCAGTCGAGGAATATGCGCGGCGTTTGTCGATCGGGACTCTTGCGCCGGCCGGACGATTTGCCCTCTACGGCGCGGATCGAAACGTCGAGTTCTGGCAGCGATGGTTCGCAGCCCGCCCAGAGCTTCACGGCTGGCGAAACAGAGGATTGGGGTCATTCGGCGACGTGGAAGTCGTGGCGTTTTCAAAACCCGGCGCCTGAAAGCCCGTGGCAGAAGTCCTGCAAATCCGGGACGACAGGCGAAACCGCCAGGCGAAACCGCCTGTCCCACCACGAAGGGTCAACGGTTTACAACAGGGATTGGGACTTCTGCCACTGGCCGCTAAGCCTACGACACAAGCAAAGCCCGGGCTTCTCCCACCAGGAACAGCGAGCCCGTGATAAAGGTCGTCATCGGTTTTTCACGCGCCATCGCGATCGCCTCGCCGACCGCGGCCGCAACGCGCAGGTTGGGATGGTCGGCAACCTCCGCAAGAGACGCCGGATTCAATGCGCGGGGCTGATCGGGGGCTGTCAGGATCACCTCGGAGGCCAGCGGGAATAAAACACCGATCACTTCGTCCACCGCTTTATCGCGCATCGCGCCGTAGACGATGCGCACCGGTTCAGCGGAGAAAAACCGCCCGATGTATTCCGCGAGCGCTCGCGCGCCGGCCGGGTTATGCGCGCCATCGAGGATGATGTCCGGATGAGTGGCGACGCGCTCCAGCCGTCCCGGCCAGACCGCGCGCGCGATCCCTTCGCCGATCACCGCGGGCGGCAGACCGAACACGCTGAGCGCCGCCGCCGCTGTGCGGGCATTCTCCACCTGATGCTCGCCGGCAAGGGGACAACGTATGGGAATCTCTTCGTCGCGGGCAAGGGTGAAGCGGCTGCCGAATTTCTCCAGCCGCAAATCTTCCACGCGCCATGCGGAAGACAGCGTAACGGGCGCCTCCATGGCCAGCGCGCGGCGTTCCAGAATGGCGAACGCGGCCGGGCGCTGCGCCGCGAAAACCACCGGGCGGCCGGCTTTGACGATCCCGGCCTTCTCGGCCGAGATCGATTCGATGCTGGAACCGAGGAACGCCTCATGATCGAAATCGATCGGTGTAATGACGGCCAGTTCGGGCTCGACCAGGTTGGTGGCGTCGAGCCGCCCCCCGAGCCCGGTTTCGAGTACCACGACTTCCACGGCCGCGCGCGCGAAAGCCACGAACGCCATCGCGGTAATCGTCTCGAAGAAGCTCGGGTGCGCGTCGATTTTTTCCCGCGCCAGCAGGTCTTCCACCGCCGCGCGAACCTCGTCGAATGCGGCGCACCAGCCTTCTTTTGTAATCCACTCGCCATCGATCTGAATGCGTTCGCGCGCATCGACCAGATGGGGCGAGGTGTAGAGCCCCGTGCGCAGACCGCTCACGCGCAGCGCGGACGCCATCATGGCGCAGGTAGAGCCCTTGCCGTTGGTCCCGGCAACGTGAATAAACCGGCCACGCCGGTGGGGGTTGCCGAGCGTGGCGAGGAGGGTCCCAATCCGCTCGAGATCCCACTTGACGACTTTCAGCTCATGGCCGAGAGAGTGGAGAAACCCAACGCTTTTGTCGAATTCGGGCAAAACGGACTCGCCGACCGGGGACCTTGCGCTTTCCGCGGAATTCATGCGGCTTGGCGCTGGGGAGGTACGCTCTCGACGGGTCCGACGAAGAAGTTCAGGGCCTTCGCGATATAAGCCTTCATCTCGCCGCGCGGGACTACGGCGTCAAGCATGCCATGCTTCAAAAGAAACTCGCTGCGCTGGAAGCCCTCGGGCAGCTTTTGCCGGATACTCTGCTCGATGACTCGCGGGCCGGCAAAACCGATCAGCGCGCCGGGTTCCCCGATGTTGAGATCGCCCAGCATGGCGAAGCTGGCGGTGACGCCGCCCGTCGTCGGATCCGTCAGCACGCTGATATAGGGCAGGTGCGACTCGTCGAGGCGCATCAGCGCGGACGATACCTTGGCCATTTGCATCAGGCTCACCGCGCCCTCCTGCATCCGCGCCCCGCCCGACGCCGAGACTACGATCAGCGGCATCCGGGACGCGATGGAACGCTCGATCGCCCGTGTGATCTTTTCGCCTGTGACTGCCCCCATGCTGCCGCCGATGAATTTCGGCTCCATGGCGCAGATATTCACGCCGCGTCCTTCGAGCGTTCCTGTCGCCGAGATCAGGGCATCCTTGAGCGAAGTCAGTGCTTCCGTGTCTTTCAGACGTGTTTTGTATGGTTTGGAATCCACAAATCCAAGCGGGTCGGACGATTCGAGCGACTCGTCGCATTCCTGATAAACGCCATCGTCGAAAAGCATCCTAAGCCTCGACCGGGCATCCATGCGGAAATGATGGCCGCATTTGCCGCAGGTGTTGAGCGTAGTATCGAGATCTTTCTTCCAGATGATCTCGCGGCAGCCCTCGCATTTGAGCCAAAGCCCCTCCGTCCGCACGGTATGCTTCGGCTCCGCGGTCTGCGGCTGTTGCGCGCCGCTCGATTCTCGTTTGAACCAGGCCATAGTTATCTCTCGGGTCATTCTCTAACGCGGGTACGGATGTCCACGCAACATTGTAAACGCCCGATAGATCTGTTCCGCGAGCACGGCGCGCGCCAGTTCGTGGGGCAGCGTCAGCGGGGAAAGCGAAACCAGCAGATCGGCCTGATCCCGCCACGCCTGGGGAAGCCCGTCGTGACCGCCTATCGCGAACACCAGATCCTGGCCCGCCATCTCGGCCCGGGCGAACAAATCCGCGAATTTCGGGGAATCGAATGAGCGTCCGAGGGGATCGAGCAGGATCCGTTTCGCGCTCGGGTGTTTCGCGCGGAGGTCGGTCCGGTCCGGCCGGACCTCGGCCATCAGGGAAGGGGCGAACCGGTTCGCGCGTGCGATGTAATCGGCTGCCAGGGCATTGGCATGCTGATCCCTCGGTTTCCCCACGTAATAGAGAAAAAGTTTCATCCGGCTTATTCAGCCGGCACCGGAACAGTTTTCCCTTCGCGCCACAGCCGTTCGAGCGAATAGTATTCGCGCGCTTTCGCCGTGAATACATGCACCAGAAAATCTCCGTAATCGGAGAGAATCCATTCGCCCTGTTCGTAACCCTCGACGCTGGTCGCCGATTCGCCCCGCTCCTTCAGCCGGGCCCTGGTTTCGTCCGCGATGGATTGGTTCTGACGCGAGCTGGAGCCTGTGCAGATCACGAAGTAATCCGTGAAACTGGTCACTCCCGTGAGATCCAGAACGGTGATGTCAGTGGCTTTTTTCGACTGCGCGGCGCGAACGGCTATCAGCCATCCGGGTGCGGGCTCCGAAGAACGGTCTGTACGGGCAGTACTATCGGTGAAGTCGGTATCGGTTTGCGGCAACTTCTCTCCCACCGCTATCGTACTATAGCAATAGCGTGCTTTTACGATTTACCGCGCTGACCGCGCTTTCTGTCTCCGTTCTTTTCGGCCAGAGTGAACCTGCCGCGCCCGCGGTTGATTCCGCGGCTTCGGCATCGTCCCCGGCTTCCGCGCCTGTTTCCCGGCTGCGCGCGGACGAAAACGATCCTCTGGTAGTGCGTGCCCGCGAGCGCGCTGAGCAGGTCAGGAAGCTTGTCAGTGCGGGCGCCTTGCCTCTGATGGGCCTGAGGAAAGCTCAGGATGAAGTTCAGGATGCAATGGATATGTCATTGCTGAGGCAGAGTTTATATACGACCGATTTATTGCCGGAAGAGGCCGATCAGATGGTGGTTGTGGCGCAGAGGATGGTGATCCGGCGGCAGCGGGCGCTACACGAAATGCAGGAGCTGGTGAGCGCTGGCATTATTGCGCGATCCGAGGCGGAAACATCGACCGCCGATTTCGATCGCGCTCAGCAGGAGTTGGATTGGGCAAAATCCCGCGCGATTCTGGTACAGGAGATTGCCGAAAGCGCCCGCATCCGAAAAAGCATTGCGAGTATCGAAGTCCAGGCCGAATCGCATCCCGAGTGGGTGGGAAAGGTCTACACGCATTACGACGGAAGCGGCGTGTTCACACCGGCCGATTTGCAGAAACTCGAAATCGACTACGCGTCGAAGTTCGCGCGGCCCTTGCCCATCAGCGCCGAGGGCGAAACGGCTGTGCATCGGTCGCTCGGTTTCGACCACCGCGGCCGGGTAGACGTGGCGGTGATGCCGGATCAACCTGAAGGCGAGTGGCTGATGAGGTATCTCGAAGGGAAAAAGATCCCTTATTTCGCGTTCCGGATGGCTGTCCCGGGTAAAGCCACCGGGGCACATATTCACGTCGGCCCGCAAAGCACGCGGCTGGCGCTTTCCGATTAAAAACAATCGCGACCGAGCGACCGCCGAGCGCGGCACTTCACGTCGCCTACGTTGTTCGGTTTAGAATAATAGGAACGCGGACGGCACTCTGGCCCCGCTCCACCAGGCCATTATGCAGGAAGCCGTCCAAACCGCAGCTGTCGCCAATACAGGCATCTTCGCCACGATTCGCGAAGCCCTCTCGGGCGCCCATCGCGACCTGACGCAGGGAAATCTCCGCCGTACCATCATCATCCTCGCCATCCCGATGATCCTCGAGATGCTGATGGAATCGCTGTTCGGCATCGTCGATATGTTCTTCGTGGCGCGCCTCGGAGTGGATTCGCTGGCCACGGTGGCGCTCACGGAATCCTGTCTCGTCCTCGTATTCGGGATTGCGATGGGACTCAGTATGGCTACGACCGCGTTCGTCGCGCGCCGTATTGGAGAAAAAGATCCCGCCGGAGCCGCGGTTGCCGCGGTGCAGGCTATCGCGGTCGGCCTGCTGCTGTCCCTGATCGTTGCCGCGGCCGGGATATTCTATGCGCCGAATCTGCTCGGGATCATGGGCGCGAGCCCTTCCGTGATCCTCATCGGCGCCACGTACACGAGGATTCTGCTGGGCGGATCGGTCACCATCTTTCTGCTGTTCCTGATCAACGCGATCTTCCGCGGCGCGGGCGATCCCGCTCTCGCCATGCGCGCGCTCTGGTTCGCGAACATCATCAACATTGTGCTCGATCCCTGTCTGATCAACGGCTGGGGACCGTTCCCGAAGTTGAACGTGATGGGCGCGTCAGTCGCGACCACCACCGGGCGCGGCCTGGGTGTTGCGTTCCAGCTCTGGATGCTCTTCGGGGGGAAATGCCGCATCCGCCTCTTCACCCATCAGATCCGTATTGACACGGCTGTTCTATGGCGTCTGCTGCGCGTATCGTTCACCGGCATTCTGCAATTCCTCATCGCCACCGCCAGCTGGACCGGGCTCTGTGCGGATTTGCGCAAGCTTCGGCAGCTCATCGGTGGCGGGATACACCGTGGCCATCAGGATTTTCATGTTCGTGATTCTGCCGGCGTGGGGCTTGTCCAACTCGGCCGCGACGCTGGTGGGACAGAATCTTGGAGCGAAGCAGCCGGACAGGGCGGAAAGAGCCGTTTACCAGACAGGATGCTACGCCATGGCATATATGGGCTCGATCGCCGTGGTTTTTCTGGTATTCGCCCGGCAGCTGGCGGCGTTCTTTACGCCCGATCCGGCTGTCCAGGGCGTTGCGGCCGATTGCCTGCGTTTTATCAGCGTAGGCAATATTTGTTACGCCTGGGGAATGGTTTTGGTGCAGGCATTCAACGGCGCGGGCGATACGCGCACGCCTTCGATGATCAACTTCTTCTGCTACTGGTGCTTCCAGATCCCGCTCGCGTGGGCTCTGGCGGTGACGCTGCACTGGGGACCGCGCGGGGTCTTCACGGCCATCCCCGCGGCGGAGACGGCAATGACGATCGCGTCGCTGATTCTGTTTCGCCGTGGAGCGTGGAAGCGCAAGATGATTTAGGGTGTTCACACGGGCAGGATAAGCTTGTTAGTTCTCCTATGCACCCGGTTTCGATAGCCACCGGCACGCCCGTCCCGCACGCCAACGCGAAGCTCGTCGATGTCGCCGCACTCGAGCGCGAACTCCACGCCCAGCTGGAAGGAGAAGTCCGTTTCGACGCGGTTTCGCGCGCTCTCTATTCCACCGATGCCAGCGTCTATCAGATCACGCCTCTTGGAGTAGTCGTAGCCAAATCGCGCGAAGATCTGATCCGAATCGTACGCATCGCGACTGAATTCCGCTGCCCGATCACCATTCGCGGAGGTGGCACCGCGCAGGCCGGCCAGTCCATCGGCGCCGGACTCCAGGTGGACACGTCGAAATACTACAACCGCATCCTCGAACTCAATGTGGCTGAGCGTTGGGTGCGCGTCGAGCCAGGCATTGTTCTCGACGAACTCAATGCCCAGCTCAAGCCTCACGGGTTGCGCTTTGCGCCGGACGTTTCGACCGCCAGCCGCGCCGCGATCGGTGGCATGATGGCGAACAATTCGAGCGGCGCGCGATCGGTTCTGTACGGAAAGACAATCGACCACGTGATCTCGCAGGAAGTGGTCCTCGCCGATGGGTCCGTCGCCGGGTTCGGCCCGCTTACCGCCGTGGAATTACACGCTGCGATGCAGGGCGAGACGCAGGAAGCCGAATGCTACCGCACCGTGTCGCGGGTGGCGGCCGAGTGCGCCGATGAAGTGGAGCGCCGGTTTCCCAAAGTGATTCGCCGCGTCGGTGGATATAATCTCGACGAATTCGTCGACCCGAACCGGCCTTTCAACCTCGCCAAAATGATGGTCGGCTCCGAGGGGACTCTCGGCGTGGTTCTCGAAGCGAAGCTGAATCTGGTGGCGCTTCCCAACGCCAAAGCCGTTCTGGTAGTCCAGTTCAAAGAGCTTCTCGAAGCCCTTGGTGCTACGCCGCTGATTCTGCGCCATAAGCCATCCGCCGTCGAGGTGATGGATAAGTTCCTCCTCGATCACACCTCGCTCAGCCCCAATCTTCAGCGCGTGCGCGAGACGTTTATCGAAGGCGATCCGGGCGCAATCCTCTGCATCGAGTTCTATGACGATGCGGCCGCAAATCTTCCCTCCCGGCTTGCCGCATGTGAAGACGATCTCGTCCGCAACGGACTCGGATACCGATACTTTCACGCCCTGGAACCGTCCGTTCAGGCGCGTGTCTGGAATCTGCGCGAAGCGGCTCTCGGACTTTCCATGACGATGAAGGAGGATTCGAAATCGCTTTCCTTCGTCGAAGACACGGCCGTCGCGCCGGAGAAACTGCGCGATTACATCGAGCGCTTTCTGGCTACTCATTCGCAAGCACAACACGACGGCCGGCGTGTATGCCCACGCCTCGGTCGGATGCCTCCACGTGCGTCCGGTCATCAACATGAAGACCGCCGATGGCGTTCGCAAATTCGAAGCCATCGCGACGGAGGTGGCGGATCTGGTCCTCGAATTCGGCGGTGCGCTTTCCGGCGAGCACGGCGACGGGCTGGTGCGCAGCCCCTTCATGCAAAAGATGTTCGGGCCGGTCCTCTACGAGGCCTTTCGCACCATCAAGCGCACCTTCGATCCCCACGGAATCTTCAATCCCGGCAAAATCGTCGATAGCCCGCCGATCACGGACAACCTCCGCTTCGGCGCGGGCTATGTCAGCCCGAATCCGCGCACGTTTTTCGATTATTCCGACTACGGCGGCATGGGCGGCGCGGTCGAAATGTGCAGCGGCCTCGGCGTGTGCCGCAAGACCCTCGAAGGAACCATGTGCCCGTCTTACATGGCGACAAAGGAAGAATCGCACACCACGCGCGGCCGCGCCAACGTGTTGCGGCTGGCAATGGCCGGGAAGCTGGGTTCAGCGGGCCTCGACGATCGCGGCGTCTACGATGTTCTCGATCTCTGCCTCGAATGCCGCGCCTGCAAAGCGGAGTGCCCTGTCGGCGTGGACATGGCTCGCTTCAAGAGTGAATTCCTCGCGGGCTACTGGCAGACTTACGGGACGCCATTACACGCTCAGATGCTCGGCAACGTTCGTACCATCGCGAAACTGGGCAGCCCGTTCGCTTCGATGGTGAACTGGGTGCAGGGGATGATGCCGGTCCGGATGCTGAACGAAGCGATTTTCGGGATCGACCATCGCCGCACGCTTCCCGCGCTTAGCCGGAAGACATTTGCATCCAGGGTGCGTAACCGCAATGCGCCCGACGCCGGTGTATTGCTTTTCAACGACACGTTCACGAATTACTACGACCCTGAGATCGGCGTTGCGGTTTGGGACGTGCTCGAAGCCGCGGGTCTGAAAGTCGCGATGGCGCCGAATCGTTGCTGCGGCCGTCCGCTGATCTCGAAAGGCCTGTTGAGACAGGCGCGCGAACAGTCGCGCACAAAATTCGAGGTCGTTGTACGAGGCCGCGTCGAGCGGAAAGAAGATCGTTTTCTGCGAGCCAAGCTGTCTTTCCGCGGTTCGCGAGGACGCGCCGTCCCTTCTCAGAGGAGAGGACCAGCGCAGGGCGCGAGTCGTTGCCGATGCCTGTGTGCTCTTCGAAGAATTCGCCAACGGCCTCCCGATCCCGCTGAAGCCAGGGCCGCCGAAGATCCTGCTGCACGGCCATTGTCATCAGAAATCGATGGGCCTTTTGCCGGCCGCGAAAGAGCTTCTCGAAAAAATCCCCGGCTCCACGGTGATCGATCTCGATGCGGGATGCTGTGGCATGGCGGGCTCTTTCGGCTATTCGAAGGATCACTTCGAGGTATCGCGCCAGATCGGAGAAAGGCGGCTTCTCCCGCAGGTTCGCGGCCAAGGATTCATCCACGGCGGTAGTGGCCGCGGGCACTTCCTGCCGCCACCAGATCCCCGATTTCACGGATGAATCTGCCGTCCATCCGGCGGTGCTGCTACGCTCGCTCCTAAACCGCTGAGGGAGGCATTAGCGTGTTAACAAGAGCCGGGCAAAGGTCACGCCGGGACATACCGCTCGACAGAAATGTCCTGCGCGTGCTCGCGCGTCTTCGCCACGTCATAGGCGAGTTGCATTCGGAGAAGATGGTCCATGTCCGGGCCGAAGGACTTTTCGATGCGCAAGGCCATTTCCGGCGTCAGGGCTGCCTTGCCGTGCAGGAGGTCGGAGAGCGTGGCGCGGCGCACCTTCAGAATGTCCGCGGCCTTCGACACGTTAAGGCCGAGGGCTTCTATGACTTCGGTTTTAATCAGGTCGCCCGGATGGGGCGGGTTCTTCATCGGCATGGCGGGTCTCCTAATGGTAGTCGATCAAATCAATATCGCCGGCCGTGTTCGTCTTTGCCTCGTACCCGCATATCAGCCTCCAGTTTCCGGTGACGGTCAAGCTCCAAAACCCTTTCAGGTGGCCTTTCAGCGGATGCAGCTTCCAGCCTGGAAACCGACCGAGCTGCTCCAGCGACATCGCAGTTTCAAGAGCGAAAAGAAGTCTGCGCAACTTGTCAGCCATCTCGGACGGCACCCCTTTGGCGTTCCCGTCAAACGTTTGCCTAAATCGTCTTGACCGAACGCGCGACTTCACCGCGACGTTCGACATCAACTGATCGAGCACCTCCTGCGTCACCAGCGTATCGGTCGTAACCACGGCAATCGCTTCCACCGGCTGCGGTACTCACTGCGGCCCAGCGAGAAATTCGCGATGTTGATCCTGTTCGATCCGAGCACCGTGCCGACGTGCCCCACCACGCCCGGCACATCGAGATTCTTCATGCAGACCAGCGATCCCGCCGAGCGGCGCTTCGCAATAGATGCCGTCCACATGCATCAGCCGCGGCTTGCCCAGAACCACCGCGCCCTCCACCGTGGTCACGCCGGAATCCGTCTCGATTTCGAGGCGGATCGTATCCGAATGCGCCGAGCGCTTGTCATGCACTTCGGCCACATTCCAGCCGCGGTCGGAAGCGATCTGCATGGCGTTCACCACATTCGCTTTCGACGCGGCGGTCGAGCGGTTCAGCACTCCCGCCAGCCCCGCATTGCGCAGCAGGCTGGTGTTCATGTCCGCGATGTTGCCGTAGTAGGTCAGGCGCACCGCGGTCGGATTCCCGTCGACCAGGTGCGCGGCGAAGTTGCCCAGCCGCTCGGCGAGATCGATGTACGGCCCGGCGCTCTTGTACTGCTCCGGAGACATCGCCGGCATGTTCACCGCGTTGATCGCGACGCCGTTCTGCAGATATTCGACCATCTGCTCGGCGATGCGCACGCCGACGATCTCCTGCGCTTCTTCCGTCGAGCCGCCGATGTGCGGCGTGGCCAGCACCTGCTCCAGCGCGAACAGCGGATAGGCGGCATCGGTCGGCTCTTTCAGAAAAACATCGAGCGCCGCGCCCGCCACTTTGCCCGATTCGATCGCCTCTTTCAGCGCAGCTTCATCCAGCAGTTCGCCGCGCGCGCAGTTGACGATGCGCACGCCCTGCTTCATCTGCGCGAAGGCTTCTTTGTTGAGAAGCTTGTCCGTCTCCGGCGTAAGCGAAACGTGCACCGTGATGTAATCGCTGTTCTTGTAGAGGTCCGGCAGACTGACCAGCTGGATGCCGAGATCCTTCGCGATCTGCGCCGTGACGTAGGGATCGTGCGCCAGCATGCGCATCTCGAACGCGCGCGCGCGCTTCACCACTTCGCGGCCGATGCTGCCCAGCCCGATGATGCCGAGCGTCTTGCCGCGCAGTTCGCTGCCGAGGAACTTCTTCTTCTCCCACTTGCCGGCTTTGGTGGATGCGCTCGCCTGCGGGAATGGAGCGCGCCATCGAAAGCATGAGCGCGATGGTGTGCTCCGCCACCGATACCGCATTGCCGCCCGGCGTATTCATCACCAGCACGCCGGCAGCGGTGGCGGCGGCGAGATCGACGTTATCCACGCCCACGCCCGCGCGCCCGATGACGCGCAGTTTCGGCGCCTGCTTCAGAACGTCGGCCGTCACCTGCACGGCGCTGCGCACAATCAGCGCGTCGGCCTCGGCGAGATGTTTCGCGTATTCTTTCGGGTTGGAAACGATGACGTTCCAGCCCTGCTGGGCCTGGAACAGTTCGATGCCTGCCTGAGCCATCGGCTCGGCGATCAGAACGGTCATTATGCGTGCTGCCTTCTTCGCTTGTGCGCGCTTCGTAAACACGCTGCACCGCCGCCACGCCCTTGCCCAGTTCGACCTTGTGGCCGTTGGCGCGCAGGATCAATTCAAGCCCCGCGATAATGCCGAACATATCGGCGAAATCGAAATAGCCGAGGTGCGCCATGCGGAAAATCTGGCCCTGCATGCTGCCCTGGCCGTTGGCGATGATCGCGCCGAAGCGCTCTTTGAAGCCCTTCACGATGACCTTGGAATCCATGCCGGCCGGGGCTTTGACGGCCGTCACGGAACTGCCCGGGCGCTTCGCGAAAAGCTCGAGGCCGAGTTCCGACGCAAGCTTCGCGCGTGGCGCGCGCGAGAAGCTGCGCGTTCTCGATCAGGTTCGCCATCGCCGATCTTCTTGATGTATTTCAGCGCTTCGCCCAGCGCCAGAATCAGCGACGTCGCCGGCGTCCAGCTGGATTCGCCGCGCGTCGCCGCTCTTCTTCTCTTTCTTCAGATTGAAGTAATAGTGCGGCAGGGTCGCGGTTTCGGCGAGCTTCCACGCCTTCGGGCTGACCGACATGAACGCAAGACCCGGCGGAATCATGAATGCCTTCTGCGATCCGCCGATCACCACGTCGAGCCCCCAGCCATCGATATCGAGCGGCATGGTGCCGATGCCGGTGATGGCGTCGACCACGAAGATCGCATCGGTGTTCTTGACCATGCCGCGCGATGGTCTCGACATCGTGCTCGGCGCCCGTCGAAGTCTCCGAAGCCTGAATGAAAACGCCCTTTGTGCGCCGGGCTCGGCCTTCAGCGCCGCTTCCACGCGATCGGGCGTAACGACATCGCCATATTCCGCTTTCAGCACGTTCGCATCGAGCCCGTAAGCCTTCGCGATTTCCACCCAGCGCTCGCCGAATTTGCCGGCCGTGCAGACGATCACCTTGTCGCCGCGCGAGAACAGATTCGAAACCGAAGCATCCATCGCGCCCGTTCCGGATGCCGCGAAACACAGAACGTCGTTCGACGTGCCGTACACTTCTTTCAGGTCCGCCAGCGCCGATCTGTAGACGTTTCTGAATTCTTCGGTACGGTGATGGATGTCCGACGCCATCATCGCGTGAAGAGCGGGTGGATACAGAGGGGTAGGGCCCGGTGTTAAGAGTCGTTGCTTGCGAATGTGCATGGAAAGGAATTAGAGTCTTTAGAATATCAAACACATGCCAATCCTCGACCAATTGCAAAAAGACCTGGTAGCGGCCATGAAGGCCAAAGAAGAGGCCCGTTTGAGCGCGCTCCGCATGATCAAAACCGCGCTCCAGAAGGCTCACGCGGATACCGCCAAAGCCTCTCGACGATGCCGCCGAACAGCAGATTCTGAAGAGCCTCGTCGAAGCAGCGGATCGATGCCGCGGACATGTTCCGCAAAGGCGGCCGCGAAGAACTGGCGCTGAAGGAAGAGGCCGAAAAGAAGATCATCGAGAGCTATCTGCCGGCCGCGGCCAGCGAAGAAGAAATGCAGGCCGCGATTGACGCCGCGATCGCCGAAACCGGCGCGACGTCGGCGAAACAGATGGGCCTGGTCATGAAAGCCGTGCAGGCGAAACTGGCCGGCAAGACGATCGACGGCAAATGTGATCAGCGAGAAAGTGAAGGCGAGACTGGCATGACCCGACAACCAAACCGCGCGAGCACAAGCCGTTCGTTCCGCCGAACGTGCAGATGAAGGAGTTCACGCTGCGCGCGGTGCTGCTCGGCCTCGTGATGTGCGTGGTCCTGGGCGCGGCGAATGCCTATCTCGGCCTGCGCGCCGGGCCAGACGATCGCCGCCACTTATCCGGCGGCGGTGATCGGCATGGCGGTGCTGCGGATTTTCAAAGGCTCGATTCTCGAAGAGAACATCGCGCGAACCGCGGGGTCGATCGGCGAATCGGTTGCGGCCGGCGCGATCTTCACGATTCCCGCGTTCGTCATTTCGCGTTCGTGGCTGGATTTTTCGCCGGGCACCGCGTACTGGAAATCGACAGCGCTGATGCTGGTGGGCAGCGTGCTGGGCGTGCTGTTCGTGTCGCTCGTGCGGCGCGTGCTGGTGGAAGATCCGGAGCTGCCGTTCCCGGAATCCGTGGCGGCGTCGCAGATTCACAAGGCCGGGCAGGTGGGCGCGCAGGCGGCGAAGTATCTCTTCTACAACATGGCGTTCGGCTGCGCGGTGTTTCTGGCGGGCGCGTTCAACTTTTTCGCCACCGATAAAGACTGGTTCTTTCCGGTGGGGCAGATCGGGAACGAGTGCGCTGCGGCTCGGCCCGCTGGGTACGACGAACGCGCTGCAGACCGGCGGCGTCACCGTGTTTTCCGGCCCGACGGTCAGCCCGGCCTACATCGGCGTCGGCTACGTCATCGGGCCGGTGCTGGCGTCGCTCAATTTTTCCGGCACCATCATCGCCTGGGGACTGCTGATTCCGCTGCTGATGTATTTCATGGGCCCGCAGCTGCACGCCTTCATGCCGGCGAACGCCGGGCGACGAATCCTGGATCGCCGATGGCCAACATCGTCTGGCGCTATCATCGTGCGGCCGGTCGCGGTCGGCGGAATGCTGTTCGGCGCGGCTTACACGCTGTTCCGGATGCGCAAGTCGCTGGGCGTCGGCCTTGCCGCGCGCGTTTGCCGAACTGAAAACGGGCGCCGCGCCTGTCGGAAACCACGGCGCGCACCGAGCGCTACATGAGTTCGCGCGTGGTGCTGCTGGGAATTTTCGGCGTTTTCTGCGTGATGATCGTGCTCTACCGGTATCTCTCGGGCGGGATGGTGGCGGCGGTTGTGGCCGCGATCGTCATGCTGATCGTCGGCTTCTGTTTCGCGACGGTCTCGGGCTATCTGGTCGGCGTGATCGGCTCGTCGAATAATCCGATTTCCGGCCTGACGCTTTCGACGGTGATCATTGCGGCGCTGCTGATGGTGGCGCTGGGCGTTTCGGGAACCGGCGGCGTGATCGCGGTGCTGGGCGTGGCCGCGGTGGTCTGCGTTTCGAGCGCGGTGGCGGGCGAATTGTTGCAGGATTTCAAGGTCGGATACATCATCGGCGGCACGCCGCGCAGCATCCAGATCGTGGAACTGATCGCGGTGGTGGTGGCGAGCCTGGTGATGTATTTCCCGCTGCTGGTGCTGTACCAGGGCAATATCAATGCGGGCGGAATCGGCTTCGGCGACAAAGCGCTGCCCGCGCCGCAGGCCGGACTGATGGCGTCGCTGGCGCAGGGCATCGTGGGCGGCGATATGGCGTGGCCCTTGATCGCCGCGGGCATTCTGATGGGCCTGGCGCTGGTCATGATCGGCGTGAAGAGCCCCATGCTGGTGGCGATCGGGATGTACCTGCCGATCGGGACCACGTTCGCGATTTTCATCGGCGGCATGGTGCGCTGGGTGACGCGATACGCTCGCCACGCGGCGCGGCTTGAACGAAGCGCAGAAGATTCGCGTGGAAAGCGTGGGCGTGCTGGCGGCGTCGGGCATGATCGCGGGCGAGGCGCTGACGGGGCTGGTGACCGCGACGTTCAGTTTCCTGAAGTGGAAAGTGCCGGTGGTGTTCGAGAATCCGTCTTATATCGCGGGAATCGTCGTGCTGCTGGTGCTGGGCTACGTGCTGGTCAAGGTTCCGCTGGCGAATGCGGGCAGGCCGGAAGATCCCGCGCCGCCCGCGGCGATTGTCTAGTTGTCTGGCCTACTTCGCCGTATCCACTCCCGGCCGCTGCACCTCGTAGGGAGCACCATCGCCCGACGATCCCAGGAACAGCTGTTGCCCGTTCGGCAGCCTCAGGTCTCTGCCGTTGGCCCGGTGCGACCCGTCTTTCGACTGATACCCCTCAACCTCAATCTTGTCGCCCGGGCTTCAGCGAATCCTTCGTGATGCCGCGCCGCAGCAGAACGTTCGGGCTTCCCGCCTCAATCGCCCAGTTCTGCACTGTGCCATCGGGTTGTTTTACATCCACATAAATCCAGCTGTGGGGATTGATCAACTGCCACTTCGTGACCGTGGCATCCACGAACTTAACGGGTTTCTTCTCGTCGAATTCCGCCGCAAAAGCGTGGTGCGCGCGCGCCGTTGAGGGCGCAAAAAACATCGCAACAGCAGCAACAGTGACAGCTCCGACGGTGAGTCTGGCTCGCATGGCAACAACCTCCTGAACCTTCTGAAGCTTCAGCATCTCACAATCCCCTCATTTTCCCGGCGGATTGCCCGAGATGTATCGTTCGTGTACAGCCTCGCCCGGCGGGATCTTGCGCGTGACGTCGATATTCATCGTAGTCCCTTCCCAGTGCTTCACCAGCTGATTCTTTCGCAGGTGCCCATACATGGTTTCTTCCACCATCTCGACGCACCGGAAGTCGGTGAGCTGTGCGTTCGGCTCCAGCCGGCGATAAAGCGGCATGCTGATCTTCCAGGTGCGCGTAAAAACCTGCGGGTCCTCGATCGTCGCTTCGTAGCGGATCGCGTTCGGCCCCATCGGCGTGTACCTCTCGATGACATGCAGCGCGTCGCTATGGAAATCGCCGGACCGGTCGAACCACGTCGCATCGGTGAAGTCTTTCGACGTCGACGACAAGCGTGTCGCCCTCCCAGCGGCCCACCGAATATCCCATATAGGCCACGTTCGGATACTCGTCCATCTTGTTCAGGTGGATGGTGCTCTGAGCGTTGGCGTATTCGAACACCATCTGGATTTGGTCGCGCTCTGGATAATCTGAAACGGGTACGGCATATACATGCCCCGTGGTATCCCGGGCTGGAAGCACTTGATTTCCGGATCGCGGTCCAGCCAGTGTTCGAGGTTTTCCTTCTTCCTCGCCGCCGCCCACGGTTTGTAGGGAATTTCATCGCCCTCAACGACGCCGAGGCCCGCTCGGAACCCAGCCGATCGAGCCCAGCGCCACCACTGGCGCAGCCGGCACGATGGAACCCTGCGTCAGGCCCTGCTGCGCCACCATCGGACGCGCCTGGTGCGTCAGCAGGTCCCAGTTCGCCGTGTTGTTGGCTTCCCAGATCCCGTTGAAATCGGGTTTGCCGGAGATACGGCCCAGCGTGTCCGGACCAGCGGCGGAGACCGGCGCCGCACTCTCGCGCGACCAGCCAGAAAACACCGGCGGCCGTTGTCGCTGTCGATAAGCCGATGACACCGCCTTTGCCCCAATGTTGCAAGTTCAGAATCTCCTTCTGTACGAACCTGTATGTATACACGGCGAAAGGCGTCTCATGTCAACGCGAGCCGACACGCGAGCCGACGATGAGGAAGAGGACAGTGAGGCTGGTCGCAGCGCCGAAGCGGTTGCCGGGAACGCACGAAGAAATTCTCAGCCGACTCCGGTGTTTGACGGAGATCGCGGGCAATGATATTCTCACCGTGTGAATTCAGTGGGTTTCATGCGGCAGAGTTTAATAAGGCAGGTCCGCCAACTTGTCGACGCCATCTTGTGGCATTTGCCGCGGCCGGTGCTCTGGCACTCGTCTCGTCTGGCCGTAGTTTCGACCGGCCAGACCCCGCCCTCAGCGGCCAAATCGAGCTGCCAAAACGGGCAGCGGCGATGAAAGCGGGAGCCGCAGCGCGCACAGCCTGGGGCGATCCGGATCTGCAGGGAACATGGTTCGTGCTGTTCGACGTGCCCCTCGAACGCTCCGCCGCGAATGCCAACAAGGCATTCCTGACCGATGAGGAAGTCGCCGCGGCGAACAAGCGGAAAGAGACGAATCCCGGGCGCAATGCGCGCTCAGCCGACGCGGAACAGGACGTCAGCGGAGCCTACAACGCCGTTTTCAATTCGGTCCTGAAGACCGGCAAACACACTTCGATGATCATCGATCCGCCGGATGGGAGAATTCCTCCGCTGGTCGACGGCGCGCAACAGGGCGGCAGGGGCGCGGGAAGAGGCGCTGGCCGAGGAGGCGCAGGGCATTCCGGGCGCCGGGCGCGGCGGCGGGAACGACAACCCGGAGACCGTCGCGCAATCCCCGCGCTGCCTGGGCGTTCCCATGCCGTTCCTCCCGTTGAATACGGCTTTCGCGCAAGGCACGGTGATGCAGATTGTTCAGTCTCCCAAATCCATGGGGATTTATATGGAGGACGATCACGCCGGCGGCGGCAACCGTATCATTTTTATGGACGGGCGTCCGCACGCGCCTGCTTCCGCCCGGTTTTATCTGGGAGATTCGCGTGGCCACTGGGAAGGCAACACGCTGGTTATCGAGACGACGAACTTCGAGCAGGGCTTTCGTGGATCCAACCCCGAGACATACAAGATGACGGAACGCCTGACGCGCGTCGACGCGAACAATCTGCGGCGCGAAATTACGTTCGAGGATCCGAAAACGTGGACGAGGCCCTGGACCGTTCTCATCGAAATGGGAAAGACCGACGATCACAAGCACATGATCTTCGACTCGGCCTGTCACGAGGGGAACTACGGTATGACCGGCATTCTCGTGGGCGCCCGCCGGGAAGAGCAGGCCGCACAGAAGAAGTAACGCCAGGCCTGATCGAGTTGATTCCCAAGTCTGGTTGTGTCAGGATTGCCTTTCGAGGAACCATGCCGAATTCATTAACCAACATCGTCGCCCGCGGTGCGCTCGCGCTCGCTTGCCTTACGTCTGTCGCCGTTGCCCAGGGTCCGCCTCCCGCGCCGCCGATTCCCCCCGGCGCCGCGGTCAGCCCTGTGGTTGCCAATCCTACCTACGTCTCCATCCCTCTCGAAGTCACGGTCAACCGCCCGGCCGCAGAGGTGTGGAAGCGCGTGGGCAAGTACTGCGACATTGGCGAATGGCTGCAGGTTCCGTGCACCCTCACGTCCGGCAAGGATGGTGAATTCGGCACGGTTCGTTCGATCGGCGGCGAAGTCCTGGTGGGAAAAACCGAACTCTCCTACACCTATACCCAAACCGTCCGGGCCAACCGCGCCTACAATCTCTATCACGGCACGCTGGAGGCGAGGCCGCTCACCGCGACCACCTCGAAGCTCGTCTACACCCTCGTGTTCGATAACTCGATGCTGGCCGACGACGACGCTCGTGAAAAGGACAAAACCCAGAAGGCCGCCACGTTCCAAAGGGCGCTTGACAATATGAAGATCCTCGCCGAAGGTGGCACTCTGCCGCCGGCCCCGGCGCGAGGCGGCCGCGGCGGCGGACCCGGGCGCTAGCGCAAGGTACACGCGACTTCAGTCGCGTTCGTTATTTCTACCCGTGCGTTATAATCCGTCGGCCACCGAGCACGGTAGCGAACGGGAAGAGTCTCTGGCGACCGGTCCGGGTACCGGCGAAATTATCCGCGAACTCAAACGACCCTTCCCGAAGCTCGAGAACCGCAACGTCGGCTGGCGCACCCGGTTTCAGGGTGCCGCGGTCGCGGAAGACCGGAAAGGCCCGCGAAGCATTGATGGTCGCGCACGCGATCACCTGATCGCGCGGCATGCCCAGCATCAGAAACTTCGACATCACGTTCGGAAAATCGATCACCTGTGAGGTGCGGGCCTCGGGCGTCCAGTCGGTGGAGAACGTATCCGGCAGAAAACCCGCTTTCAGAATGTTCTCGGCCATATCCCAACGCAGGTGACCCGTGCGGCCGTTGCCAAGGTCGAACCGTACGCCGCGGCGTCGCGCCGCGATCACCTCCGGCAGAATGTGCCCGCTGTCGTCGATGATGCTGTTCGGCGGCGGCGCAAACATATGCGTGACAATGTCGCCCGGCTTCAGCAGCGCAAGAAGCTTCGGCAGCGGAGACACCGTTTGGCCCATATGAATCATCACAGGCAGCTTGAACGACGAAGCTACCTCCTGCGCCCGCCTGAGCACTTCGAAATCATTCGCGCCCGCAACATCCCGCGACAGTCGCGCCTTGACCCCCGCGATCATGTCCAGGTTCGTCCCGATCGCCGCCCGCGCGGCGTTGACATCGGCGCGATTCAGATCCATAGTGTCGCCTTCCGGCAGAATGCCGGCCCGCCCGATGTTGATCAGCACCCGGCATAGCTGCGGCGCGGCTTTCGCGATTGCGATCGTCTCGCCAATGCGGTCCGCGCCCTGCGATCCCGCGTCGATCCACCCGGTCACGCCGTCGGCCAGGCACAGCTCCGGACCTTCTTTGGCCCGCGCCGCATGCGTGTGGATATCGATCAGCCCGGGCACCACCAGCTTGCCGCGCGCGTCGATGGTCTCGTCGGCATCGGCATTGATGTTCGCCTCGATGGCCTGGATGCGGTCATGGGCGATCCCCACGTCGCGGACGGCATCGAGCTTGCGCGAAGGATCGATGACCCGTCCGCCCCGGATGATCAGTGCATATTTCGTCGAAGCCGCGAATGCGGTCGCGCCGCCCGCGGCCGTCGCGACGAACCGGCGCCGGTTCATCCCGCTCACTTCCACGTATCCATCGCTTTCCGCGGCAGCGAGTCGGGAAGAAAATCCAGCAACTCGAGCCGAACGCCGTTGGGATCGGTCACATTGGTGATGCTCGTTTTCGTGGCGCCGGTTCGCGGGTCGTCCACCTTGACGCCGCGCTGCCGCAGCGCCGCAACAGTCGCGTTCAGATTCTCCGGCCAGATGCCCACATGGCTCAGCCCGGCGGGGCGCTCTGTGGTGGCCGGCGCAAGTTCCAGAAACGTGTCCTTATTGATCTGAAGGTACGTGAGCGTCGGCTTGCCATCCTTGTCCTTGATCGAAAATGCTTCGCGCAATCCCATGGTCTGCGTGTAGAATCGCATCGATTCGTCGAAATCCTTCGCATAGATCCCCACGTGATTCAGCCGCAGCCCCGGATTCTGAGTCTGCTGGGCCGCCGCCGGACTCATCAAAAAAACGCCCACGCCGATGCCCGCCGCGAATAACGCGAAACCGCCCATCACAATGCGCATGCGCCGAATGATATCACTATCGGGCTTCAGGTAGAATCGGCCGGACAAAGGCTGCCTGGAGCGATCCGGCGGCGGCATAAAGCAGCAGATCGCGGAAAATTACTCGCAGGCGTCCGTGATGCAAATCGATTCGAGCGTACGCCCGACCGGCGGCGCCTGGAGCCCTGCCGCGGTCATCAGCTTCCGCAGCAGAAGCCCGGTATCCGCATGCGAAATCGCCGACTGCACGCCTACGCGCACCAGACCATCCGCATAATCCACCGGCTCCCACGTATGCACGGCCAGCTTGCCGCCGCGGTTGTCGGTGTTTCCATAATCCCGGACGTCGAGTTTCGCGCCATGATCCGCCAGAACCTGCACGACATCCGACCGTCCTTTGTGCGCGGCGCCATGCAGCGCGGTGCGCCCGGTATCGGCCTGCGCGTTCACGTCAAGCCCCAGATCGAGCAACAGCTTCACCGCTTCAAGCGTGGTCTCCTGCGACCACTCGTAAGTGATCCCTTCCACCCAGCCGATTCCGGCCGCCACCTGCAGCGCTGTCACATGCAGAGTCGTGTCGATCCTCGGATCCGCGCCATGCGCCAGCAAAAGCTTCATCAGCACAACGTCGCCCGACTGCGAAGCGCGCAGGAAAGCCGTCGCGCCATTCTCATCCAGCCACTGATTCGTGAAGACCGTGCGCGTCTCCGTGCTGTCTTTCAGGCGCGCATTGACATCGGCCCCTTTGGCAAGCAGAAGCCTGATGTATTCCAGGTGATCCATATCGGGTTTACGCACGGGATAATCGCCGGATTCGATGTTCCGGTTATCCGTCGCGAGATAGAGCGGCGTCCATGCGCCCTTGTTGGCGAGATTCACATCCGCGCCATGCTCCAGCAGATACGCACCCAGCTTGTAGAAGCGGTTCTGCGTCGCGACCAGCAACGGGCTCCAGCCATAGCCGGTGGTCTGGTTCACATCCGCGCCCGCGGCAAGAAGCGCCTTCACCGAATCGAGATCGTTCGAGCGCACGGCATAGACCAGCGGTGTCAGACCGCCGCCATCTTTGGGCGGGGCTGCGCCGCGCCGGATAATACCTGCCGATACCTGAGCCTCGTCAACAAAGCCCGCCTCATCCACCGCGACCGCCGCTCCTCGTCCGGGTCCGCCGCGACCGCCTCCGGCCGCCCTTGGAGCGGCAGCCGGCGTAGCCGCTCCGCGCCCGGTTCCGCCGGAAAGGCCATTCGGGTCGCCACGCAGTGCGGCGAGATCCGCCAGGTCAAGCGCCTGTCCGGCAGCCAGAGCCGCACCCTGCGCCGCGACAGCCTTTCGCGGATCGTTCGATTTCCCGAGCGCCGGCCCTCTGCCGCGCTCCACCAGCATGGAGATGGCCTTGATGTCCGCGCCATGCTGAATCAGAAGCTGGATCGCCGGCGCATGGCCTTCATCCGCGGCCCACATCAACGGCGTCGTTCCGCGCAGATTTTCCTTCACATTCACTTCCGCGCCGTGGTCGAGCAGCACCTTCATCGCCTCCACATTGCCCGTGCGGGACGCCGCCATCAGCGGGCTCCTGCCCAGCGGAAGCTTTTCGTTGGCGTCGGCGCCCGCGTTCAACAGAGCCGCGATGATTGCCGCGTCTCCGTTGACGCTCGCCAGCCACAGCGGCGTTGCGCCCTCCCGGTTCGCGGCTTTGGGATTCGCGCCCGCACGCAGCAGCAGATCGACCGTCTCCTTGTCGGAACGGAATACGGCCCAGTCAAGCGCGGTCGCGCCATCGGCCTGCGGCACATTTGTATCCACATGCTGCGTGACAAGCTGCCGCACCAATAGTTTGTCGCCGCGCATGACCGCGTCGGCAACGTCGGGGGTCAGGGCGCCGAAGGCGCCCGGCAGCATCGTCAACAGCATCGTCAACAACGACAGCAGCGCGAACCGTTTCATATGCTCCCCTTTCATAGCCCTACAGCGTTTCGAGACGTCCTGTACTGTCGCCGATACTGTCCTGATGAATGTCGAACTTGTCCAGCAACGTCAGCAGCAGATTCCCGGTGGGAATGGTCCGGGTCGGATATGCAATGTGGCGCCCGCCTTCGAGTTTTCCGTTCAACCCGCCCACCAGCACGTGCGGCACATCGTAGTGGACGTGCTGATTCGAATTCCCCATGTTGCTGCCATAGAGAACCAGCGAATGATCGAGCAGCGTCCCATCGCCATCCTGCGTTTTATCCAGCTTCGCAATCAGGTGCGCCAGCATCTTGATGTGATACTGATTGATCTCCGCCAGCTGTGCGATGATCTTTGGATTCTCGCCGTGATGCGACACACCGTGGAACCCTGATGTCGGCGCCCCGCTTTCGGGATAGGTTCGGCCCGTGAGATCGCGGGCGAAGAGCAGGGTTCCCACGCGGGTGATGTCCGCCTGGAACGCCAACGCCAACAGATCGAACTGGAGCTTGATGTGTTCGTCGAAAGTCTGCGGCACGCCCACCGGCACGCTCATATCGCTCGGCGCGACAGTCGACGCCTTCATGGCAATCTGCAGCCGGCGCTCGATCTCGCGCACGTTTTCCGTATAGTCGTTCAGGACCGCGCGGTCGGCCGTGCTGGATTCATTCCGCAGCCGCGAGAGACTGCCGGTCAGCGAATCCAGAATGCTGCCATCCCGCTTTCTCCGCTTCGCGCGCTGCTCGACCGTGCTGCCATCCCCGAACATGCGTTCGAACACCACCTGCGGATTCAACTCCATCGGCAGCGGCTGCGTCGGCGACGACCACGAAATCGTATTCGTATAAGTGCAGCTGTAACCTTCGCCGCAGTTGCTCGAATTCGCGCCCGGATCTTCCACCGCGAGCTGCATCGAGGGCATCAGGTTGTCCTGGCCGATTTTCTGCGCGATGATCTGGTCGATCGTGGTGCCCGCATAGACGTCGGCGCCAGCCGTCTTCTTCGGTTTGTTCCCGCAAAGGAACGCCGCGGCAACCCAATGGTCGGCGCCCGTCGCGCCCGGAGGCGGCTCGGCCGACCGGGAATGCAGCCCGCTCAGTATCACCGTGTGATCGCGGAACGGTTCGAGCGACTTCCAGTTGAACGGGAGCGTCGCGTCGAGTTTTCCCTCCGTCGCCGGAATCCAATAACCAGGCGCGGCGCCATGCGGCACAAAGCAGCCGACGAACCGCGGCTTCGGGCTGGCCGCGGTTTGCGCCAGCGCCGTCGCGGCCGGAATCATCGCATCGAGCAGCGGCAGTGCAAGAGCCGCCCCGCTGCCCCGCAGAATTGTCCGCCGTGAAATGTGCTTCTTCGTGATAAACATGGTCGCTGTTCTTCTCCTGAACTTCCTGAGGTCCTGAACTTCCTAACGGGCTGCCCTTTGTTCGCCTTCCGGCATTTTTGCGTTCATCTGGAACGGAGCGCTCTTCACGATCCCCAGCATGATGGAAGAAAACTTATATTTATTCGCCGCCGATTCGCGCACGATCGCCCGCACCGTCGGCATGTCCTGATACTCCACACCCCGCCCCAGCGCATACGTGAGCATCTTTTCGGTCACCACCCGCACAAACTGATCGGAACGCTTCATCAGCGAATCGCGCAGGCTCGCCACGCCGTTGATTTTGGTCCCGTCGACCAGGACGCCGCTCGCATCGATCGGGCTGTCCCCATCCATCGTGCGCCAGGTGCCGACCGCGTCGAAGTTCTCGAGGCTCAGTCCGATCGGCTCGAAAATCCTGTGGCATGAAGCGCACGACGGGTTCGTGTGATGCTGCTCCATAATCTCCCGCATTGTCGGCGCTTTCGCGTTGCCGGTCGCATCCGCGGGCTTGTCCTTGATCACCGGAACGTTCGGTGGCGGATCCGGCGGCGGGCTGCCGAGGAACGTCGCGAGAAACCACTTGCCCCGGGCCACCGGTGAGGTGCGGGCCGCGTTCGAGGTCAGAGTCAGCAGCGCGCCCTTGCCCAGCAGGCCGCGGCGCATGTCGAGCTCGGCGGGAAACTCCACGCGCCGGAACTGCGGACCATAGATGTTCGGGATTCCGTACTGTTTGGCAAGCCGTTCGTTGACGAACGTGTAATTCGCAGTCAGCAGGTCGAGCACGTTGTGATCTTCATAAACAATGCTGCCGAAGAACAGCTCGATCTCGCGCTGATAGGCCGCGCGCAGGTTGTCGTCGAAATCCGGGAACAGATTCACAACCGGCTCGACTGTCTTCATCGATCGGACGCCCAGCCACTGTCCGGTGAAGTTGGCGACCAGCGCCGCGGACTTCGGATCCGCCAGCATGCGCCGCACCTGTTTTTCGAGCATCGCGGGCTCTTTCAGCCTGCCCGCGGTGGCGACTTCCAGCAATTCGTCGTCGGGCACGCTGCTCCAAAGGAAGAACGAAAGGCGCGATGCCAGCGCCAGATCGCCGATCCGGTAACTCTTGCCCCCGGCAAGCGCCGCAGGCTCCGCTTCGCGCCGGTAGACAAACTCGGGATCGGCCAGCACGCGCTGCAGCGCCGATTCGATTCCATCGTCGAAGCTTCCGCCATCGCTCCGGCCCTGGCGGTAAAAATCCGTCAGCGTCGTCAGGTCCGCGGAGGTCACCGGGCGGCGGTAGGCATGCTTCACAAGCGAGGAAATGATCGTCCGCGCGCATTCCTCTTCGTTGCGCTGCGAAGACGGATGGCACACAAAAATCCTGCGCCGGGCGGCCGTGTCGTGGGCGCCTTCGGCATTGTACGGCCCTTCAATCCAGACCTGGCCCACGTGCGGATAGAACAGAAATCCCGGTATCGAGCCCGGCGTGTTCATGGTGCGCTCAAAAGGCACGTTGAGCTCGGTGCCCGGCACGTCGTTGGTGGCGAGGAACGTCACGCCGACCGTGTGCAATCCCGCCTTGATCGGAATTCGCGCCGTGGACTTGCCGTTGCCGGTTGTGTTCGAGATTTCCTTGTCCCAGTCGAACAGCTTCACCCTCTCGCCGTCGACTGTCACTTCGAGTTGTTCGCCCTTGACGCCGCCCAGCACAGCCTGGAAGTAGCCGGTGACGCCTTTCACCTTGAATGAATACTCGCCATCGGCGGGGAACTGATACTTGATCAGGATGCCGCCGCGCGTTCCGAACGGCAATCCTTCAATGTGATAGTTCTGCGCGGTATCGCCGGGAACTTCGAAGACGGCCTGCGTTGGCGCCGATATATCACCGACCGCCAGACGGCTGATCTTTCCCGCCGCGGATAAATAAGCCTCCATCAGCGCCGGAGACAGCGTGAGCGCGCCGGCTATATTGTCGAAGCCGTGCGTCGAATCGTCCGGCGGCAGGAACTTCGAAGCGTCCACTTCCAGCCCGAGCACGTCGCGGACCGCGTTCGTATATTCGGTCCGGTTCATCCGATGAAGGCCCGGCGGAGGCAGATAAGTGACTGCGGCGTGATCGAGCTCGCCCTCCATCCACGTGATCAGCGCCTCACGCGTCGCCGCGTCCGGCTGCCTCGCCCCCGATGGCGGCATCATCCCCGCACGAAGTTTGCGAACCACCTTTTCGCCGATCTCCGCATGGTCGCCGAGGTGCCCCATGTCCAGCTGGTCGAGCAGAAGGTTCGCCGTTTTCACCCGCGCGTTGTGACATGTCACACAATACTGATCGACTACGGCGCGCTGTGCGGCGACGTCCGCGGCGTGGCTTTGGGCCGGTGCGCACCATGCAAACGGGGTGAATCCCAAACCGAAAATGAGGAGTCTCTTGTTCAACTGAACCTCCGCCTGTAACGGGCGCTAACGAATGAGTTTATCACGATTTTCCGCTGGTAACGCGTGTGAATAGGCGTTTTCGCCTGCGCTCCGGTTACCGCCGTTCGCAGGTATCCGGCCAGCCCTCGCGGCATGCCAGCGCGTACAACTCCGGCGCGCTCCGCTCGCGGATTTCTCCCTTGCTTCCCCTCAGGATAACGGGATAATCCGCCAGCGTGGGCGGCGCGCTTTCAAATGGGGTGTTGCCCCCGCTCATCCGACTCAGATTCCCGCAGGCTGCCGAAAACCCCAGCTCGCACCCGTGCTGGAACGGTTCCGCCGCGCCAGCCAGATCCGCCCGGCGGGAATCCTCGCCCGACCGGGCGAGCGCGATGTGAAGCAGCCCGGCCTCATTGCACGCCCACCCCGATCCCAGATTGCAGAAATTCAGCTCTACGTCGGCAAGATAGGGGCACGCATACGCCCGCCCCTCCTCGCAGGCCTTGCGCCAGAACGGGATCCATTGCCCCGGATGGCTGTCGCCCAATCCGCCTGTGGCGCTCAGAACTGCAAACACCGTCGCCCAAACCGCCATATATGCCAGATTGCGCCTGTAACCCGGCCTGTTGGCGAGGCGCGACCGGTCGGGAGCGATGATTGAATCGATTGCTTTCACCGAGAGATTCAGGAGCGGAACCGGCAACAGCTTGTCATAGAAGGTCGGCAAACCCACGCGGCCCAGCAGTTCATATAACGCCACTGTGCTCAACCCGTACACCGCCCCATAGACGATGCGCCCCCACTCGGTTCGCGGCGAGGTCGACGGATCGTTGAACAACAGATGCATCCCCAGAAAAACGGCAATCGGGATATAGGAATCGTAGAAAAAATAGATACCGGTCACGGCGAAGTAAATCCGCCCGAACGCATAAGCCGCCACCACCGCGGACATGGTCATTGACGTGACCCCGAAGAAGAACTGCCCTGGGAGCCCGATGAGAAACAGCATCAGGTACATTTGCGGCGGATAGAACTGCGTGGTCGCAATGTTCTGGCCCCAGGTGAGATCGCTCCTGCCGGTCGCGAGCAGCGCAAGCGAAAACACCGCCAGCGGAAACGACGACGGATTGAAGATATGCACCCGCCGGCCGTCCCTGTTCCAGCGAATCAGCTCTTTGGCTGCCAACCCGAGCGCGACCATCGCGAACTGCAGATAGAACCACTGCGGTTTGAACCAGAGGAAAAGATTGATGCTGAAGATGACTGGAAACGGACCGAAACCAAGAGTGTAAGTGTCGCGCCTCGACCACCCAAGCAGCATGTCGAACGCGTACGCGAACAGCAATTGCGCGAGGATGAAGGGAGCGAACGCGTAGACCGGACGCCAATCCCATCCCCAGTACAAAAGGACCGAGGCCTGCGCGCACGCTTGCAGATAGTGTTGCTTCCGCAGGATCACTTCGAGCGTCAGCGGCCGCCCTGAAACGAGGAGCGGGGCGTACCAGGCAAACAGCACCAAGGCTGTCGCAAGGAAGCAGATATGAATCAAAACCAGGAACGCAAGACCCGCGAGGGCGAATATGAAAACAAGCGGGAGAAGGACGGCCCGCGTTCGACTTCCCAGTCTAATCGGTGGCAACGAGCGAACTTTCAGTTGTCAGACAACCGGTTCTTGCGTCTACCCAAACGTGCCTCATCGTTCCCCGAATCTCCACGGTACCAATAATCACATGTGGTACCGTGGGACGTTGCTCTTTGCAAGACCGGCGTCCTCCACAGCATTCGCTTTACTCGCTCTGCTCACAGGTCTCGGTCAGACTCACGCCCAAACGCCAACGACCCCCGCACCGCCCGCGACTATCGCACCAACGTCCCCGGTCTACCTGCCGCTCGATTCCTCGGAACGCTGGGATAATTTCTTCAGGACGACCGTCGGCGACTCCACTTTTTTCGGGTCCGCGCTGCTCTCGGCAGGCTACTCGCAGCTCACCAAAGACCCGCCCGAATGGGGCGAGGGAGCGGAGGCGTATGCCAGACGGACCGCTTCCTGGCTCGGCATTTACGGCATTCGTGAAACCGTCCACCAAGCCGGCGCCGCCATGCTGGGCTACGATCCCCGGTACCTGCCTTGCGATTGCACCGGTTTCTTCCATCGCACAGGACACGCCATCGCCTGGACCTTCCTGACCAAAAACAACGAAGGCAAGACCCGTCTCGATCTTCCGGAGTTTGCAGGCACTTACGGCGCGGGCATGATCTCCACATACTGGTTCCCGGCCCGGTTCCAGCCCTTGTCTGACGGCGTCCGCATTGCGAATCAGCAGATGACGCTGACCGTCGGGCTGAGTTTCCTGAAAGAGTTCGCGCCCGACCTGAGGCGCGCGTTTATCCGCAAGCATTGAACCCGCGGTTCATCGAGTCGTCATGCTTCTGGCGCACGTTGTGGAGACTTCCCGCCGGGTCGCCGCCACGTCCAAACGTCTGGTCAAGATCTGCCTGCTGGCCGATCTCCTGAAACAGCTGAGTCCCGCGGAAATCGAAATCGTAGTCCCGTTCCTTTCCGGGTCCACGCAGCAGGGGCGCACCGGCATCGGCTACGCCGTGGTGCGCGACTCGCATATCGCCCCGGCGCCGGCCCCCACGCTTGAGATTCTCGAGGTCGACAGGCAGCTCGAGGCTCTCGCTCCGGTCACATCCGCGCAACAAAAGCGCGTTTGCCTGCAAGCTCTGTTCGCGCTTGCCACGGAAGAAGAACAGCAGTTCCTGAAAGAACTCCTGGTCGGCGGCCTCCGCCAGGGCGCTCTGGAAGGACTGATGCTTGAAGCGCTGGCATCCGCGTCCGGCGTGACTCTCGACCGCATCCGCCGCGCCGCGATGATGGCCGGCGATATCCCGCGCGTGGCTCGCGCGCTATTCGAATCCGGCGAGTCGTCTCTCGATCAATGGAGCATTCGCCTCTTCCAGCCCGTTCAGCCCATGCTGGCGCAGATTGCGACGGACGTCGAAAGCGCGCTGGCCGAAATGGGTGAGGCCGCCCTCGAATATAAACTCGACGGCGCCCGCATCCAGGTCCATAGAAGCGGGGATGAAGTGCGCGTCTACACGCGCGCCTTGAACGACATCACGCCATCCGTTCCCGAGGTAGTCGAAGCCGCGCTGGCGCTGCCGGTCGACGACCTGATCCTCGATGGTGAAGTCATCAGCTTCACTTCGGACTTGCGTCCGCAGCCCTTCCAGGTCACCGCGCGTCGCTTCGGACGCAAAGTCGATCTTGATCGTCTGCGCTTCGAGTTGCCCCTCACGCCGGTCTGGTTCGACATTCTCTACTACGACGGCCAGCCCCTGGTCGACCATCCGCAGTCCGAGCGCTTCACCATCCTGCGCGGCATCTCGCCCGCCGCGAATCTGGTTCCGCACATCACCACCTCAGACCCCGAGGCCGCCGCCGCCTTTCTCGCCGCCTCGTTCGCCGCGGGCCACGAAGGCATCATGGCCAAATCTCCGGGGTCGCCATATGTCGCGGGCGGGCGCGGTCAGAGCTGGCTCAAGATCAAGAAAGCCCACACGCTCGACCTCGTCATCCTCGCTGCCGAGTGGGGCAATGGCCGCCGCAAGGGCTGGCTCAGCAACCTGCACCTCGGCGCGCGCGATACCGAAAACGGAGGGTTCGCCATGCTGGGCAAGACCTTCAAAGGCATGACCGACGAGATGCTGCGGTGGCAGACCGAACAACTGCTGGCACTGGAAACATCGCGCGACAGCCACACCGTCTTCGTCGAGCCGAAGATTGTGGTCGAAATTGCGTACAGCGATATCCAGATCAGTTCGCGCTACAAGAGCGGCTTCGCACTGCGTTTCGCGCGCGTCAAGCGCTATCGTGTGGACAAGACCGCGGCTCAAGCCGACACGCTCGAAACAGTCAAACGCCTCAGCGCTACTGGCGTCACTTCTTCCGCGGCCGTTTCGGAACAAACGCCAGAAAACGGCGCGGATTATCAACCATGATGTGGTGCAGAACCTCGTCGCTCGCGCCAGCCGCCTTCAGCTTCGGCAGGAACCCCGTGATCGTCTTCGCATAACCGCTCGACGCGTCGGCGGAGAACATCAGATGATCGGCGAAACCGGCTTCGATGAGCGCCATGACGAGCGGCACCTGTTGCGCGTCGTTGAATCCACCCTGCCGGTCGAAACCGACATACGCGCCGCGCCGGCAGATCTGTTTGTGTACATAAACCGTCGGGTCCACCAGATTCCCCAGATGTCCGATGACGATGCGCTCGGGCTTCACGCCTGCGTCCTCCAGAATGTCAAGCTGCTCGATCGCGCCCTTTCCCGGGATGCCCGTATGCGTGAAGATCGACAGGTTCGTCGCCAGATGCGCCTTGCCGACAGCGCGGAAAACCTTGCGCTCATCTGCGGTCATCTCGTCCCACGAACCGATCTCGCCGAATACGCCCATCGTGTTGTCGTCGGCCTGCTTGATCAGCGCCTTCACGATCTGCTCTTCCGTCATCGCCGGGATCTCTTTGGGGTAAAACGGCTGCGTGTAGAACCCGCCGCCCGCCACGATCGGGACGCCGGATTTCATCGATACCTGGCGAATGAAGTCGATATCGCGCCCCATGTCGGGGTGACCGGCGTCGACGATGCAGGCCACGCCCGCGGCTTTGGTCTTCGCGACTTCCTCCGCCATCAGGTTGACGTCACGCATGATGTCCGGCCCCGCGGGCGGAGGAGGAGGCCCGCCAGCCCGCCCGCCGCGCGCGGGCGCCGGCGGCAAACCGTTCGCGGCTCTCGCGGCCGCCGTGGCCGCCGCGAATTTCGCGTTGAAATCGGGCCCCAGCTGCATGTGCTCATGGAAAAGCGTGGCGCCACCCGCCAGCTCCTCGGGCGCGTAGTCTTTGAGGAGCGTCCTGATAATCGCGCCTTTTGGAAACGTTGGCTCCTGCGCGAAAACGTTTTTGGCGACCGTAGCCGCGGCCGCGGCGATTCCTATCGCTTCGAGTGCCTTCCGGCGGGTCAAACGTTGCGTAAGAGGCCTGGACATGGTGGCACTATTGTATTCGACCGGAAGGAGCTCCCCGGCATATATGATGAGGAACGAATCAGATGGCAACCATACGCAACGCGGTCACTCTCTGCGCGATGACGTGCCTGACTTGCGCCGCCCAGCCCGCCACGATCACAATCACACTTGCCGGGCAATCGATGATCCGGTCCGACATCCGCGCGACCGCGCCGCAGGCGGTGCCCGTCATCCAAAGCCTGCTGAAGGGCGCCGCGAGCGATGTGGTATTCACCAATCTCGAAGCAGCCGTCGCCGAAAAAGGCGAAACGATCCACGAGGGCAGGGGGTTCCTCACACCGCCTGAAGCGCTGGATGCGCTGACAACCTTCGGTGTCAACCTGCTGTCGCTCTCCGGCAACCACGCCTTCGATCTGAAATCGACAGGCATCGGCAACACGCTCCGGGAAGCGGACTCACGGAAAATCGTCCACGCGGGGACGGGAAAGAACCTCGCCGAAGCTGCGGCGCCCGCATACCTGCACACCCCAAAAGGCACCATCGCTCTGATCGCCAGCGCATCGGGTCTGATCGCGCCCGGCGCCAGCGCCGCGGCGGACCGGCCCGGCGTGAACGAGCTTCGCATCGAAGCCGGCGGCATGCCGAACGAGGCGACGTCCGATCTTCCCGGCGCGTCCCCCAACACACCCAATCATGAGGATTCCGAACGCATCCTGCGAAGTATTCGCGACGCCCACACCCATGCGGACCTCGTGATCGTCTACCAGCACAATCACGTCTTCGGCAATCGCTCGTTCTCCACCATATTCACCGAAGGCATGCAGGAGCGGCTTGCCCCGAACGATTGGCTCAGGAAGTGGACGCACGCCGAAGTGGATGCGGGCGCCGACATCATCGTGATGCACGGCGCTCCGCTCCTTCACGGAGTCGAGATCTATCGCGGCCGCCCCATCTTCTACGATCTGGGCAATTTTATTTACAACGTCCCCCCGACCCTCACCTACATCGACGAGCCAATGAACTGGGAGAGCGCGGTCGCGTACGTAACCTTCCAGGGCAGAAACCTGCAATCGATCTCGTTGCGTCCCATCGTTCTGAACAACGTCGGCGAGGGCCAGCCCGAGATCCACGACGAATACACGAATAACCGTTTCCTCGACACGCGCGGTTTGCCGGCGCCCGCAACCGGCGCGAGAGCGGGCTACATTCTCGAACGCCTGGGCGAAGCGTCAAAGCCATTCGGCACGAGGCTGGAAATCAAAGGCGACACTGCCGAAATCAGACCAAAACCGGACCACTGACCAAACCCTTGCTTTATTGACGTCAAAGTGACACCACTATGCTCCGACCTCACCGTGGTAAATCCAAGTGACGCCAAAGTGGTCACACGCTCCGGCGTTTATCGCGGGTACAATCGAAACAGCTTCGAAGGTTATGAACACATTCGTAACGTTATGCTTCCGCGGTCGCCCCCGAACCCATCAGCAGCGCTACGAGGCAGGATTTCGCTTCGACCGCCTGAGGCGCTTCCGGCCCCTCGAGGGCGAGCCGGCAACTGACCAGTTCAGTCTGCGCTGCGATCGCCGCTCCAGAGTCGCCGGATTTCAGGTGCAAGTCCCGCAGCGAGGCGAGCGCGGCTAATCTGACACGATGTGTCCGTCCCCCTGCGCGAACAATATCTCGTGCAACGCGTTCCAGCAGGCGTCGCCCGAGGTCGTTTTCACCCGTTCCGGCGAGGGTCTCGCCCACGAGGGCCGCGAGCGAGAGCGTTTGCATGCTGAACGGACCGAACATCCGCTCATAGCAGGCCAGTGTGGCGATCATCTGCGGAAGATCGCCTGCTTTCCCCAACTCTTCGATCACCGATCCACAAGTGCAGGACATTGAAATGATGCCGGCGCCGTAATCTCCACGGCTCTATGTCATTTATACATTACAATGAGCACATCCAATGTGTTCGGGGCGTGGTTTCATCGCTCCGCTGAGGTGATAAGTTTTGCTGTTATTTGTTCTCGCCTTTCTTGGCGGCATTCTAACGATCCTCAGTCCGTGCATTCTGCCGGTCCTGCCTTTCGTATTCGCCCGTGCGGACCAGTCGTTCCGCCGATCCGGGCTACCTCTGCTCGTCGGGATGGCCTTGACCTTTGCCGGTTTCGCGGCGGTGGCAACGACAGGCGGCTCCTTGCTTGTGCGCGCCAACCAATATGGACGCATTGCGGCGCTGGTGGCTCTGACGCTGTTTGCATCGACGCTTCTTTCGTCCACTCTGGCCGAACTCGTCACACGTCCGTTCGTAAAGGTAGGCAACAGGCTGGCCCAGCCTGCCGGAGGAGGCCCATTGCGTTCGCTCATGTTGGGTGTCGCGACCGGGCTGCTCTGGGCCCCGTGCGCCGGACCGATTCTCGGCCTCATCCTCACGGGCGCTGCGCTCAGTGGGGCGTCGGGGCGGAGCGCCTTACTGCTGTTCGCCTATGCCGCGGGTGCCGCGACCTCCCTGACTGTCGCATTGCTCGCCGGCGGTCGCGTGTTTGCGGCTCTCAAACGCTCGATGGGCGCTGAAGCATGGATACGCCGGGCTCTTGGTGTCGCCGTGCTGGCCGGTGTGGTCATCATCGCCGCTGGCCTCGATCGCGGTCTCCTGACGCGGGTGTCTCTGGCGAGCACTTCCGGGCTCGAACAGTCGCTGATCAATCGCTTGCATACCGGAACATCGGGAGTATCCATGCAGGCTTCCGCGGAAGACGCCGATGTACCGAAGATTATGCCCGATCTCTCCGGCGCAACGCAATGGCTCAATTCGCAACCATTGAATCCGGCCGCGCTCCGCGGGCATGTGGTTCTCGTCGATTTCTGGACATATTCGTGCATCAACTGCCTGCGCACCGTTCCATACATCCGCGCCTGGGACGACAAATACAAAAGCAGCGGTCTGATCATCATCGGTGTCCATACGCCGGAATTTGCGTTTGAGAAGGACGCGGACAACGTGCGCCGCGCGATTCAGGAGCTTGGCATCATGTATCCCGTCGCCCTCGACGACAACTACAAAATCTGGGAAGCCTTCCACAACAGCTATTGGCCCGCGGACTATCTGATCGATGCGGAGGGACGCGTGCGCCATCACGAGTTCGGCGAAGGCGGCTACGACGGAACAGAGCGCGCGATTCAGGCGCTCATCAGGGAACAAAATGGCTCTGCATCGTTCGCCGGGCTGGTGGAAGTCAACGGCTCCGGAGCGGAAGCAGCTTCCGCGGGCCACATCAAATCCCCCGAAACCTATCTCGGCTACGACCGCGCCGAAAATGTGGCTTCGCCCGGCGGCCTGCAGCAGGACAAGGAATTTGTTTACTCCGTCTCCGGCAATCTTGCGTTGAACCAATGGGGACTGGCCGGCAAGTGGACTGACGGTTCCGAGGTGGCGACTCTTGATGCTCCGCACGGGAAAATCGCATTCCGGTTCCACGCGCGCGACCTTCACCTCGTGCTGGGCTCGACGCCGGACGGCAAACCGATTCGATTCCGAGTCACCCTCGACGGTCAGGCGCCTGGCGCGAATCACGGAACCGACATCGACGAGCAGGGGAATGGCCGGATCACCGAGCACCGGCTATACCAACTGATCCGCCAGAAAGCCGAGCTTCAGAAAGGTGACGTCACCGACCACACGTTCGAAATCGAGTTTCTCGATTCCGGAGCGCAGGCGTTCGCGTTCACCTTCGGCTGAGTCAGCTCAACAGACCCGCGAAGCTGTTGAAACACCATCGATCAAATGGGACAGTGGCATTCACTGGCCTGTCTCGTATAAAATACAAGGTCAGATTTCCGAACAGGAGAAACAACAAATGAAGGTAACCAATTCCGCGCTCGCTGTAACGATGAGATTCCCGAAAACGATCCTGCTTCTCACTCTGATGTCGGCCGCGGCGTGGGCACAGGTCAATATCGGTGAACAGAAGCCGGAAGCCAGCCTTCCCTTCAACATGACCCCGGCGCCCGCAACCTTTGAACTGCCCTGGCGAATCGCATTCCTGCCGGACGGACGGATGCTGGTTACGGAGAAGGTCGGCCCTGTCTGGCTGGTATCCCAGACAGGAGAGAAAATCGCCCCGCTGAGCGGCACTCCCCCCGTCTGGTGGTCGGGCCAGAGCGGCATGTTTGGCGTCTTTCTGTCGCCACATTATGCCACCGACCAGAACGTCTATCTGACCTACGATGAGCCCGGCGACTACGGCGGTGGACTGGTGTTGGCGCGCGCGAAGCTCACTCTCATGCCGAACGGGGCGAGACTGGGAGGCCTCGAAGTGCTGTGGCGTCAGATGCCCAAGGGCAAGGGCGGGCAGGAAGGCGCGCAGGTCGCCTTCGCGCCCGACGGCAATTCTCTGTTCATGACGGTTGGCGATCGGATGCGGTTCACTCCGGCGCAGGATCCCGATCTTCCCGAAGGCAAGGTCCTGCATCTGACGCTGGATGGGAAACCCGCGCCGGATAATCCAAATTACGGTAAAGCGGGCAAGGCGACGATTCCGCTGATCGATCCGCCATCCGACACGGAAACGGCGAAGAACGCGAAGGTCGTCACCACTTATACCTTTCCCGGCCAGAATCTGACGCCGGCTGAAACGTGGACCGTCGGCCACCGCACGCCCTACGGGATGGCTTTCTCTCCGACCGGGGAATTGTGGGAGGTCGAGCATGGCCCGCGCGGCGGCGACGAGTTGAACCTGATCCAGAAGGGCAAAAACTACGGCTGGCCGCTCGTCTCTTACGGCAACAACTATAACGGCGTACCGATTCCGAAGCCTCCCACGCGGACCGACCTGACGGAGCCGGTGCTCTACTGGGTTCCGGTCATCGCACCGGGCAATATCATGTTCTACAGGGGCACGCAGGTCTTCCCGCAATGGAGCGGCAATGCCATCGTCAGCGGCCTTGGAACAACCTCGCTGAACCGCATCGTTATGGACGGTCATGGCGGCGCCAAATCTGCCGAGCGCTGGAACGTCGGCAAACGCGTTCGCGATGTGGAAGAAGCGCCCGACGGTTCACTCTGGATGATCGAAGACGCCAATCCCGGCGCCCTGATCCATGTGACACCGAAGTAGGGATCGGACGATGTTTCACTCCAGCGCACGGCGGTTTGCGGCCTGCTCAGCTTTATTCGTGGGCTCAGCGCTCGCGGCGTCTGCCTCTGAAATCCTTATCGTCGACGCAAAATCACAATCGGAGAGTTTGACTGTAGCCCTGGGCGGAGTGCTGGTGGTCGGCAGCGCGAGCACTCCGTTCGTTTATAAAGTGCGTCCGGGATCGAGCGCCCCCGAGAAGTTCGTTGACGCGAGCGGTGAAGGCGCCGGCACCTTTTTTTCGGCATGCTTGCCGACGCCGGTAGCAATACGTTATGGACGTGCCAGCTGACGCCGGTGGCCGGCACAACACCGGTGAAGCGCCACACCGCTCTGAGGGGCTTTGACCTCGAAACCGGGACGCCAAAGCTCCGTTGGGACCTGCCCGGCGACAACAGCACCTGCAACGATTTCGCGCTGGGGCCCGACAAAGCGCTTTACATCAGCGATACCGCCAACAGCAGAATCTACAAGCTGCCGGCCGGTGCCTCGAGCGGACAACTATTCATTGAAGATCGTGCGCTCTATGGCGTCGATGGAATCACCTTTCTGAACGGCACTCTGTACGTAAATAATGTGTTCTCGAACAATCTCTATCGAATCCCGATGGACGCTTCGGGCAAACCCGGGCAACCTGTCCATATCTGGATGGATCAGCCGATAAAGGGGCCGGACGGCATGCGCGCAGCCAATGGCAAGCTCCTGCTTGCCGAGAATGGCAGCGGGAAGATTTCCGTCATAACCGTCAATGGCGATAAAGCCAGCGTGATGGTGATCAAGGAAGGACTCAACACCCCAACCGCGGTTGAGCCCGCCGGCGACACGATCTGGATCGCCGAGCGCGGCGCCGGCAAAGCGGTATCGATCCCGATGCCGAAATAATAGAGGGAATCCCATCGACCAGTTCTTCGGGAACGGCCTTCGCCATGCTGCGTGTGTAGTGTCGGCGTGAACGAGGAGTCCATCGAATCGCCTCACATGTGAACCGGTCGCGCGGCGAACCCGTCACCGGACGGATTTTTGGCATAACCTGAAAGATGAAGTTCCGTGTCCGTCTGAAGTTTTGCCCTCATGTGGGCCATGGGCAACGAATTGGAAGTCTCCCGCCCGAAGGGTCGCCTGAATTTACCGAGCCGCTGGACGTGGCAGCGCGAGCGAAGGTCCAAGGAGGAAGTACGTGACGGCGACATATCGCGCAGTAATGTTGACGAAGAAGGGCGGACCTGAAGCTCTCCAGACAATCGAGTTGCCGGTTGAGGCCCCGGGCCCCGGGCAACTGCGCGTGCGGGTACGCGCTGCCGGGGTGGGCTCAAGCGACTTGATGATGTTGGCCGGAAATTACAGGTACGCGCCCAGGATACCCTTCGTGCCTGGATATGAGGTCGCCG
Source organism: Terriglobia bacterium (assembly GCA_963764845.1). Lineage (GTDB taxonomy): Bacteria > Acidobacteriota > Terriglobia > Bryobacterales > Bryobacteraceae > BOG-234. The sequence goes on from CAVXUE010000006.1 coordinate 2,569,895, forward strand.
GCGTAGTCGAGGCCATTGCCGCGGATGTCACCGGTTTCGAAGTGGGCCAGCGTGTGGCGGCACTTACCGTGTACGGGGGCTTCGCGGAACTTCTCGTACGTGAGGCCGAACACTTCCTTCCGATCCCGGACGCTGTATCCGACCGCGATGCGGCGGCGGTGATCTTGAACTATGTGACCGCGTGGCAAATGATTCATCGCGTCGCGAAAGTGCGGTCCGGCCAGACCGCGCTGGTCACCGGCGCGGCAGGTGGCGTGGGCACGGCCGCCCTGCAACTGTTAAGGCTGGCGGGAGTGAAGACTTACGGTTCCGCATCGGCGTCGAAGCATGAGACTTTGCGCTCACTCGGCGCAACACCAATCGACTATCGGGCAGGGTCCGATCGATCGTCTCACGCGTGCGCTCGAATCCAATGGCGTCGACTACGTGTTCGACGCGGTCGGCGGCTCCAACATCGGTCCGTGCATCGGCGCGCTCCGGCGAGGTGGGACGCTGGTCGGATTTGGTTTCATGGGCGCGCCCGGAAAGCTTTCCCAAATCGCCATGTTCGCCAATATTTTCCTCGGGTCGCGCTTGCGCGGACGGCGCGGCAAGTTCTACGGAATCACGATGCTGTATCTGAAAGACCCCAAGCCGCTGCGCGAGGATCTACCCAGGATCTTCGCACTCCTCGCGGAAAAGAAGATCGATCCCCTGGTCAAGCGCACGTTCCCGCTTCTTGAAGCCAGACAGGCCATCGAACTTCTGGCATCGGGTTCCGTGGAAGGCAAGATCGTGCTCACCAATGGCTGATTCGGCGCGGCGGCCAGGGCGAACTGCACTGGCATCCCAAGATTTCCAACCAGGACATCTCGTTTGCGGAGAGGATGGCGCACACGCCGCACCTGCTGATGGATCAGCATTTGGGAATGGGAACGCCGGTGCTCGACAGCATCCCCAGGCAGGAGATGGTTATTACCCCGGTGTAGAGCCGGGGTGTCGCCGCCGGTGGTAGGATCGTTTTAGTCAAATCCCAAAGCGGCCCGCGACGGGCGCTGGAGGTGATCGCGTGAACGTTTCGAGAAGAACGTTTGTAAGAACTGCCGGTGGAGCAATTGTGGCCTCCGCTCTGGGCTTCGATCTTCGGTCCGCCTGGGCGCAGGCGCAGGAACTCAAGATTGCGAAGACCACGGAAACCCGCTCCACGTGCCCCTACTGCGCGGTGGGCTGCGGCGTGATCATCCACACGCTGGGCGACAAAGCCAAGAACGTCACCGCGCAGGTGGTTCACGTCGAAGGCGATCCCGATTGCCCCACCAATCGCGGCACACTCTGTCCCAAGGGATCGTCTCTTTATCACGACATTCTCAATGACCGCCGCTTACTGAGGCCTGAAGTTCGCCGCCCCGGCTCCGATCGCTGGGAACCTGTTCCGTGGGATCAGGCGTTCGAAGAAATCGGGCGTCACGTCAAGAGCGCTCGCGATGAATCGTTCGTCGCCACCGACGCGCGGGGCCGCACCGTCAACCGCTGCGAGAACCTCGCCTTTATCGGCGGCTGCACCGATACCAACGAGTTCAATTACCTGGTCGTCAAGACGATGCGCAGCCTGGGGCTGGCATTTATCGAAAATCAGGCCAGGGTTTGACACGGTCCAACGGTCTCCAGTTTGGGGCCCACGTTTGGACGCGGTGCGATGACGAATGGCTGGGTCGACATCAAGAACACCGACATGATGTTGATCATGGGTGGCAATCCGGCTGAAAACCACCCGTGCGGTTTTAAATGGGCGGTTGAAGCCAAGCGCGAGCGTAACGCCAAAATGATCGTCGTCGATCCGCGGCATACCCGTACCGCGGCAACGGCGGATATGTACGTGCAGATCCGGGCCGGCGCCGACATCGCCTTCCTTGGCGGCGTGATCCGTTATGCCATCGAAAACGGCCGTATCGCAAGAGAGTACCTGGCGAATTTCACCAACGCGGCGTTCCTCGTACAGGAGGGATTCAAGCTTCCTGAAGACGGCCTTTATTCCGGCTTCGACGAGGCGTCGAAGACGTACGACCGGTCGAGTTGGAATTACGAAGCCCGCGGCTCGTCCACGCCGAATACGCTGCCTGGCGATGTCGCCTTCGACGCAACGCTGGAACACCCGCGCTCCGTTTATCAGCTACTCAAGCAGCAGTACTCCCGCTATACGCCGGAGATGGTGGCACGCATCACCGGTATCCCCAAAGACGAGTTCCTGAAGGCTGCCGACCTCTTCACGTCCGTCCGCAAAGACGGAGACATGAAAAAAACCGCGACCATCATTTATGCGGTCGGCTGGACTCAGCACAGCTTCGGCACGCAGATCATTCGCACCGCCGCCATACTCCAGCTGCTGCTGGGCAATGTGGGCCGCGCCGGCGGAGGCGTCAACGCCCTTCGCGGGCACTCCAACATTCAGGGCGCCACCGACATTGCAGGCCTTTATGACAGCTTGCCTGGTTACCTGAAGATTCCCAGCGTCGACGATAAGGATTTCGATGCCTGGATGAAGCGGACCACTCCGACGGCCTCGAAGCCAGCCGAATGGGCCTCGTTCAATTACTACTCGAACACTCCGAAGTTCGCCGTTTCCCTTCTGAAGGCACTGTACGGCCCGGCCGCGAAGAAGGAAAATAATTGGGCCTTCGATTACCTGCCGAAGATCGATCGGGATTATTCCTGGACCCATATCTGGGACGACATGTACGAGGGAAAAGTCAAAGGCTTGCTCGCGTTTGGCATGAATGGCGTTGCCATCGGTCCCAATTCGCAAAAAAATATCGATGCGCTCAAGAAAGCCAGGTTTCTGGTTGTCTGCGACATTTATCCCGAAGAAACCAGCGATTTCTGGCGAGCGCCCGGCATCACGCCCGAAGAAACCAAGGCGATCCGGACCGAGGTGTATCGCCTTCCCGGCGCAGGTTTCGCCGAAAAAGACGGAACGTTCGTAAACTCGGCGCGCTGGCTTACATGGAAATGGGCCGCCGTCCCCGCGCCCGGCGACGCCAGGCTGGATCAGGAAATTCTCTCGCGCATCTTCCTGAAGGTTCGAGAGCTTTATCAAAAAGAAGGAGGCAAGTTCCCGGATCCCATTCTCAATCTGACGTGGAACTACTCCTTCGCTCAAAGCCCTCCGCTTTCAGAGGTCGCCCGGGAATTGAACGGCCGCGACCTTACCAGCGGCCAGCAGCTCCCCGGCTTCGCCGCGCTGAAAGATGACGGGTCGACCTCATGCGGCAACTGGATCTGGAGCGGCTCCTGGACCGAAGCCGGCGCGCAGACGCAGCGTCGCGACAACGCGGATCCCTCCGGCCTCGGAATCCATCCGAACTGGGCGTGGAATTGGCCGATGAACCGCCGCGTCCTCTATAATCGCGCCTCCTGTGATGCGTCCGGCAAACCGTGGGACCCGTCCCGCGCTCTGGTTTGGTGGAATGAAGGGCAAAAGAAGTGGGTCGGCAACGATGTCCCGGACTTCAAGCCCGACTCGCCGCCTGAGGATCACATGGGTCCGTTCATCATGAACGCGGAAGGCGTCGGCCGGATTTTCGCTCCTCTCGCGGCGTTTGCCGACGGACCATTTCCCGAATTCTACGAACCCACCGAAAGCCCCGTCGAAAATGCTCTGCATCCGCAGCGGTCAAAGAATCCAGTGGTTCCCAGATTCAGCACACCGATGGATAAATACGGCACGCCGGCGGAGGGATTCACCATCGTCTGTACCACCTATCGGCTGACCGAGCACTATCATTACTGGACCAAGAACAATCCGATGAACGTGCAGCTGGTGCCCGAACCTTTCGTCGAGATCCCCGTGCAGCTGGCTGCCGATCTCGGCATCAAAGGCGGCGACAAAGTGAAGGTGACCAGCGCGCGCGCCAGTTATCAAGCCAAAGCGATGGTTACACATCGCATTAAGCCGATGATCGTCGACGGCAGGAAGGTGTATCAGATCGGCATTCCGATTCATTACGGCTACCGCGGCATTCAGGAGGATGCGGGAAGAACGGCGCGCTCTCTCACCAACTCACTCACGCCCACCGTGGTCGATCCAAACGCCCACACGCCCGAGTTTAAGGGCTTTCTCGTCAAACTGGAGAAAGCGTAATGAGCAACGGGCCCCTCCAGATCAAAGCGATTTCCGGGCACGCCGGTCCGGTCCCGGGTCTCGATACGTCGCGCGATTACAGCGTGGCCAAGCTGATCGACGTCACCACCTGCATCGGGTGCAAGGCGTGCGAGGTCGCATGTCTCGAATGGAACGGTTATCCATTTCGCGAAACCGTTTTCGACAACACTTATCAGACTATGCCGGACACGGCATGGAATTACTACAATCTCATCCGATTCAACGAGCATGTAGACGATGCCGGCAATCTAAGCTGGCTGATGCGCAAAGACGGATGCATGCATTGCGCCGACCCTGGCTGCCTGCGCGCGTGTCCCTCCGATGGCGCGATCGTGCAGTATACGAATGGGATCGTCGATTTCAATCAGGACAATTGCATCGGTTGCCAGTACTGCGTAACGGGCTGCCCGTTCAACATTCCGAAGTTCAATTCAGAAACGAAAAAGGTTCACAAGTGCACCTTGTGCTCCGATCGCGTGGGCGCGGGGTTGGAACCTGCGTGCATTAAAGCCTGTCCCACCGGCTGCCTGCACTTCGGCACCAAAGACGACATGAAGCAGCTCGGCGAAAAGCGCGCCGCCCAGCTTCGCGAACATACGAGTCATACCAACGCCGGAGTTTACGATCCTCCCGGCGTAGGCGGAACGCACGTGATGTACGTGCTGCACGACATCGAGCATCCCGAACGCTATGGAGGCCTTCCCAAAAATCCGACAATTCCGCTGCTGGTCCGCATCTGGAAAGGACCGCTGAAATGGATCGGCAATCTGGCAATGATCGGCGGCATCCTGGGCGTCGCCGTGCATTATCTGCGCTTCGGGCCGAAGCACGCGGGGGGTGACAAGTGATCGAGCGTTATCCATTTCACGAGCGCATCTGCCATTGGCTCACCGGCTTCGCGTATTTGTACTGCCTCGCGACCGGGCTGGCGTTTTACTCGCCGTATCTTTTCTGGCTCGCCGTGATGCTCGGCGGAGGGCCTACTTCGCGATTCTGGCATCCGCTGCTCGGGCTGGTCTTCATCGCTGCCCAAATGTGGATGCACCACATCTGGCGCGGCGATGTAAACATGGGCGCGGCGGACAAAGAGTGGCTCGACAAAGCCGGATACTACGTCACCAATCAGGATGATAAAGTTCCCCCGCAGGGCAAGTTCAACGCCGGACAAAAGCTTTTCTATTGGGTCATGTTCTACGGCGCATTTCTGCTGCTGTTCTCCGGCGCGTTCATGTGGTTTCCCGAATACATCCCGTTCGACTGGCGATGGGTCCGCCCGGTGGTCGTTTTCATCCACGAAGGCGCGGCCCTGATCACGATTGGAGCCTTCATCATCCACGTTTATATGGGCGTTTTCATGGTTCCCGGCAGCGTCGCCGCGATGGTGCATGGGTTCGTCTCGAAGGGTTGGGCAAGAGCGCATCACCCGCTATGGTTTCATCAGAAAACCGGCGAATGAGAATCGACCGGGCGAAGCTGCTCGCCAGGAAGTATCCGGAGAGCGCGCACCTTCTCGAGCTGTACACCCAACTCACTCTGCTGCAGCACGATATCGCTGCGAATCTGCAGTCCGACGTACGGAAACTGGCAGCGTATGTCCCGCGGCTGCAGGCGCTGGCGCCGGACATCCGGTGTCCGCTGACCGATGATTTTTTCCTGGGTGAACCCGCAAGCGACGAAGGAAAGTTTTTCTGGCGTGTTCTGATGAAGCCTTACGCCGAACATTTCAGAAGACCGCCGGGGAACGAGCGCGGCTCAACGTGCCCTTCGTGCGGCTCAAGGCCGGTTGTCGGGGTGCTTCGCGGCGAAGGCGACGGGGCCAGGAGGGCCTTGGTTTGTCACCTGTGCGCTTTGGAATGGCCTTATCGGCGCGTGATTTGCCCTAATTGCGGGGAAGAAGACAAGGAAAAGTTGCCGGTATACGTCGCCGCACAGATCGATCACATCCGCGTGGAAGCCTGCGATACGTGCCGATCGTATCTGAAATCGGTCGATCTCACGAAGGACGGTTTCGCCGTGCCTGACGTGGATGAGATCGCGACGGTCGCATTGAACCTGTGGGCGGAGGAGCACGGGTACACGAAAATAGAAACAAATGTCCTGGGGATGTAATGTTCCGGCGGTGGCTTGCGATACGAGAGCCCGCGGATGCCACGGGCCGGCTGAGTAGAGGGTTGAGAGAGTGGGAGTCATGGCAGGACCACCCGCCTCGCGCAGAATCTGATCGACTACGACGAGATGCGCTGAGTATAAATCGTTGGGATATATCAGCGATCTCGGCCAATATTTTCTGGCATTCGTCTCGAAGCGATTCCCGTCCGAATGGTCGCCTGTCAACACAATACAGAGTTTGAAACCAGCACTTCCGGCATCCGCAGCAAACCCCGCCGAGCCGCATATATTTTGCTATCACGGCGTTGCCCCGATCACGAATCTCTGTTGACAGTCTGGTTGAGCTTGGCTCCCCGGCATGGATTCGAACCACGATTCACGGCTCCAAAGGCCGCTGTCCTACCGTTAGACGACCGGGGAAAAACGGGCGAGGCTTGCTCCCTCAGTGTAACCCAGTCCGCCCGGCAACCTGAAGAGAATGGCGGGAACCAGTCGAAGTCGAATCGACCAACGACCAAAGGACGTTCGGCAGTTTTGAAGACTGCGCCTGCCACCGGACAGGATTGGCTCCCAACCCGATTGTAACGGCATTCGCTTCACGCGATACTGGTACCGGAAGCAGTTGCTAGAAGCGCACTGAGTTCGATACTGTAAACAAAGATACAAAACGCCGATCTGCCATGCTCGCGTCGCACCGCGCCGACGAAATAACGTTTTATGAAGAGCTTGGAGTGGCGCCAGACGCGTCGCCCGAAGAGATCCGCGACGCTTTTCGCGCGCTCGTACGCCTCCTTCACCCCGATCAGCAGACCGATTCGCAATTGAAACAGATCGCCGAAAAGCAGATGCGGAAACTCAACCGCATTTATTCAGTCCTTTCCGATCCCGAAGAACGCCGGCGCGATACGACGATCGAGCGGGAAGAGGATTATGGCGCCCGCGGTCAGGCCGCAGCCGGCATTTCGGCCCGCTCTTACGAAAATCGTGGCAAGAGCCGCCTGGGCAGTGCGCCATTATCGTGAGCGCCGGTTTGCTCATCTGGCTCGCATCGGACAAGCACCCCGGCCCTCAAAGCCAGCGCGCCCGATCAAGTCACGCCCGCTGCTTCGCGCGACGCCCGTGTCCGGTGTCCAACCTCGCTGCCGCACAACGATCAGAACGCGCTGATCGCCAGCCTGAGATCGGATTTGAAGGCCGTGACTCTCGAGCGCGATGCCGCCATTCATGAACTGATGCGGCTGCGCGGGGGCACAGCCCATGCGCGCAATCCACCAGCTCCCCGAGGCCCGAGGGGAACGAGTCCAGGGCGCCGGCCATCACGATGACGGAGTTGCCCTCCGCCGCCAGACTGCCCGCGTTTCGCCAACACAGCCGTCCCCCGCGATCGAAAGCCCGGCGAACCAGAAAGCTGGCGGGTTTCTGGTTCTACGCGAAGCCGCCGCTCGGGCAGCGCAACAAGAATCAGTCGCTTTACCCGCCGCAATATATCGAGCTGACGATCACCGAAGAAAACGGCGTCGATCTACGGCAGATATCGCGCCCGTTTCGAGGTGACTGATCGGCCGATCTCTCCCGACGTGAACTTCACCTTCACCGGGCCTTCAGGTTCCGGTTCCCAGTCGGTTTTCCGTGGACGGGCTCCGGCGGCGCCAAAGGCGAACTGACCCTGAAACTGGTCTCCGAAAACTCCGTGAAGATCGATTGGAACGCCACCGAGCTCGGCACGCAACTGGGGCTCGACGGCGGCACGGCCGTCCTCACGCGCCGGATCGAATAAGTCCGGATCAGAGCCCCGCCGCGCTTTGTCGATATACCAGGCCATATCCGGCGACGCGATCTGAGACGGGCGTTGCAGAGGATCCAAAGGCCCGCGCAGAACCGCATGGAGCGCCGTCCGCCTTTTCCGCTCCGGTCGCGAGGCAAAGCGTATGCCGGGCCCTTTCGAGCACGCCGCGAAGCAGGGTCACCCGATGCTGCTTCATCTTCTCCACCCACACCGCTGCGGCAATACCCGTTCGGTCCGAAATCAAAGGCTCGCCGCGGAAACAAGCTGGCGGTGTGCGCGTCCGGCCCCATGCCCCGCTGGATCACGTCGAAGACCGGCAATTCTCCGCCGCCGGACTTGTCAGATGAAAAGCTCTTGCGGATATCTTCCACGTAGATGCGCGCGGCCTCGTCCGGGCGGCAACTCACCCGGCACGCGATGGAACTGGCTTTCGTCGATGCGCGCTTTGCTGAGCAGCGATTCCCGGATCATGCGGAAATTACTCTGTTCGTCGTCGGGCGGCACGCACCGTTCATCCACCTGGAAAATCTGCGACTCGCGGACCAGTCGAAAGTCCGCTCGCGCCATGGACTGAAACATCAGCCGCGGAGTGCTGCCGCCCGATACCGCGAGCGTTGCCGATGCCCCGGGCTCTTCGCGCTTCATCGAGGATCGCCAGAATGCGGTCGCCGCACGCCTCCGCCGCCTCCTGCGCGGTATCGAAAATCAGGATCGCGGGGTCCATACCGACATCCGTTGCAGCGCGCGCTCGAAAACATGATCGTGGGTCATGATGCTCAGTTCTTCGCGGAGCAGATCATGATCGTCGCAGCCGGCCAGATTGGCCCGCTGGCGCAGGGTGCCGATTTCATATTCCGCGCAGTTGGGTTGCAATCGGATGTTCAGGTCGGGATCGATACGAATCTGCCGCGATCTCTCCATGGCCCGCCGAAATCGACGCGATGCAGATCCACCTCCGCGCCGGGCAACCCGGTTCGCAGCCAGGCCTGCATATAGCGGGCGCCGGGCGCGGGCTCGGCGCCGGAATACTCGAATCAGCACGTGCGCGGATCCGCGCCGGCGCCGTAGTCCTCGAACAGTTGAGCGAGCAGTTGTCTGATCCTGGTGAGCCGCGTCCAGGCGAGATCGGCCACGATATATCCGGCCCCGGCCAGAACCCGCAGGTCCGCGAACGTGGGGGCGCCGGGACGCTCCGAATCGACGATGAGTTTGTCCCCCAGCGCCAGCAGATCGCTGATATCCGGAGCGCTCTCAAGCCGCGCGGAGCGGAACCAGACCACCCGCGGCACATCGGGCGCGGCCAGCGGCGCGACGATGCCGGGAACATCGGCCAGCCGGTTCATCGAAGCCGAAAGCTCGACCTCTTCGCAGCAAACCTCCCGGTGATGGCCCACCGGCATCCAGCATCTGGATGGAAACGCGCGGATGTCAGCGTTCCGGAATCTTCTCGCAGCCGCACGACAATGGCGCGGTTGGGATGCGCGTGCATGACCGTCTCAGCGTTTTGTCGAGCCCCGCCGGATCGTCTTCTTCGTTGACGAAAACGTTCAGTGTCATGGCGCAGGCGCGCAGGCTTCCCGACGAGTATTCTTCCGGCGCTTCTCCGGGCTGCGGCTTCGTCATGTTGTTCCACAGTTCCGAGAGTTCGTGCAGGATGGTGTCGGGCTTGACGGTTTGCGGCGATTGATCGGCCGTCACGGCCGCCTCCATGTGTGTCCGCGCCGCGCCAGCATTTCGTCGGCGGCCGCCGGGCCCCAGGTGCCCGCCGCGTAATTCGGGAACGCGAACTTCTGCGTGCTCCAGAAATCCAGAATCGGCTGCACGGCGGACCAGCTCGCCTCCACCATATCCTGGCGCGTATAAAGCGTGGCATCGCCGATGATCGCGTCGAGCAGCAGCGTTTCGTAGGCCGAAGGCGATCGTTCCCCGAAGCCGACCCGTAGTTGAAATCCATCGAAACCGGACGCAGCGTCATGCCCGCGCCCGGGCTGTTTCGAAACGAACTTCAGCGAAATACCTTCTTCCGGCTGAATGCGCAGAATCAGCAGGTTGGGCACCGCCTCGGCTGTGTCTCGCCGAATTCGTTGCGGAAAACGGCAAGCGGCGCGGAGCGGAAATGAATCGCGATTTCGCTCACCCGCTTGGGAAGATACTTGCCCGTGCGGATATAAAACGGAACCGCCGCCCAGCGCCAGTTCTCGATCAGGAACGTCACGGCCGCGTAGGTCTCGGTCTGCGACTCCGGATTGACGCCTTTTTCCTCGCGGAAGCCCGGCACCGGCTTGCCGCCCGACGCGCCCGGGCCCATATTGCCCCGCCACCGCGTTGTCGGCAACTTCTTCCGGTTTCATAATGTGGATCGAGCGCAGCAGTTTGGCGCGCTCGTCGCGGACGGCGTCGGCGGAGAACGTGGCGCTGGGCTCCATGGCAATCGGTCGCCATCACCTGCAGCAGATGATTCTGGATCATGTCGCGCAGCGCGCCCGCTTCCTGGTAATAAGCGCCGCGGCCTTCCACGCCGATCGATTCGGCGGCGGTGATCTGCACGTGATCGATGTAGCGCCGGTTCCAGAGCGGCTCGAAAATGCCGTTGCCGAAGCGAAACGCGAGGATGTTCTGACGGTTTCCTTGCCGAGGTAGTGATCGATGCGGTAGATCTGGCTTTCGTCGAAAACCTTCTGCAGCCTGGTCGTTCAGCTGCGCGGGCGCTGGTGAGATCGTGGCCGAACGGCTTTTCGATGATGATGCGCCGCCAGCCGTTTCGTCTTTCGCGAGTACCGGCGCGCGCCCATGACCTTCGGCGATCTCGCGCGTACTGGCTGGGCTGCGTCGAAAGGTAGAAGAGCGTGTTGCCGGCGGTCTGCCGCGATTGCTCCACTTCCTTCAGGCAATCGGCGAGCCGCTGGTACAGTGGCCGTGATCGGCAACATCGCCGGCCATGTAGAACAGGCCCTGCGCGAAGGATCTCCAGAGGTCTTCGTCGAATGGCGAGTCTTCCAGAATTCGCAACGGAATCGTGCATGCGTTCGCGAAAATCGTCGTCGGACATAGCGGTTCGCGAGATGCCGACGACCGCGAAACCGGGCGCCAGCCGGCCTTCCCACGCCAGGCGATAGAGCGCGGGCATCAGCTTGCGTTTGGTGAGATCGCCATTGGCGCCGAAGATCACGACGGCGCACGGCGGCGTCTTGCGATTGAAACGAAGCGGGTCCTGCAGGGAAGGCTCTCGCGACATTAGCGATCACAGTAGCAGACGGGTTCCGTTAAAGTGGCGCGTCGGTAGAGTTGATTCTCGATGCTCGCCGCTGGCGGTCATTTCGCTGGTAATCCAGATCTATCTCGCGTGCTTCCGCGGGACGATTCTGGCAGCTGCGGGAGCGCCTCGAACCCGCGACTCCCAGCGAAGCGCGGGAGCTTCGATAACCGCGGTAATACCCGCGCGCGACGAAGCGCCATTGATCGGGCGCACAGTGAGTTCGCTGCGGGCGCACAGAACTTCCCCGGCGCGTTACGGATCATCGTGGCGGACGATCAAAGCGACGATGGCACCGCGACCGCCGCGCGGCAATGCGGGCGCGGATCTGGTGGTGTCCGTCGAGCCGCGCCCGCGCGAATGGAAAGGAAAGCTGTGGGCCGTGGCTTCAGGCATTCGAGCCGGGAGCCGGACTGCGCCGGATTTCTTCCTGCTCACCGACGCCGATATCGAGTACGTGTCGTCGGACGCCGTCGCGAGCCTGGTCGCGAAAGCCGAGACAGGTTTCGATCTCGTGAGCGTGATGGTGCATTTGCGCGCCGAATCGACCGCCGAAAAATTCTTGATTCCCGCATTCGTGTTTTTCTTTTTCAAGCTGTATCCGCCCGCCTGGGTGGCGTCAAAACGGCACGTACCGCCGCTGCCGCGGGCGGATGCATGCTGATCCGGCGCGAAATGCTGGAGCGCATCGGCGGCATCGAAAGCATCCGATCCGCCCTGATCGACGATTGCGCCCTGGCGAAACGCGTCAAAGAGCGCGGGCGGCAGCATCTGGCTGGGGACGAGCCCTCTCGATATTCGCAGCGTCCGCGAGTATGGGCACGCCAGCGACGTGCGCGCGATGATTTCCCGATCCGCCTTCGCGCAATTGAATCATTCGACGCGCGCTGCTCGTCGGGTACAATCTTCGGGATGGCGATTGTCTACGTGGTGCCGGTGATGGCGCGTGTTCAGAGGCGACTGGCTCGTCATGATTTCCGGCGTGGCTGCCTGGGCGCTCAGCGCGGCGATTTTCCTGCCGATCGTTGCGCGAGTACCGGGTCGCCCCGCTGGATGGCGTTTTCGCTGCCCGGGGTCGCATTGTTCTACGCTGCGGCCACGATCGAATCGGCGCTGCGATATTGGAGCGGCCGGGGCGGGGAATGGAAGGGAAGGGTTCAGGATGCCCGGTAGTTACAAAATGGCCGAATCCGCGTTAGAATCGATCTGATGAAATCACTGATCCTGATCTGTTTCACCGCTGCCTGTGCTGTCGCCCAGACCATCAACGTCGAGTTCGACCCGGCGGCGGATTTCAAGCGATACCACACTTTCGCCATTCGCGACGGCGAACTGAACAGCCAAAGCCCCGCCTTGAACAGCGAACTGGTCAGGAAGCGCATCGATGCCGATATCGAGCGCTATCTGACGGCGCGCGGCCTGATAAAAGTGACAGGACCGTCCGATCTCAATGTCCGCTATCGGCTCGGCGCCGCTCGGAAGCAGGAGGTGGAAGCCTATCCCGCCGGATGGCGGGGTTGGGGCACGCGGGTGGTCGCGGTGCCTTTCACCGAAGGGACCCTGGTGATCGATCTGCGCGATCCCACCACGCGAGGGCTCGTTTGGAGAGGCATCGCCCGGGAAGACAAGCCCGATGCCTGGAAGGTCGAAGGCAAGCTGGACGATATGGTCAGGAAAGCGCTCGATAAGTATCCGCCCAAACCCAAATGAACCGCATCACTCGGGACGCCGTAACGGGCGGACGAACAGGGTCAAAAGGAACCCGGCGGCAAGCAGACAGGCCAGAACCTGCAGCGGCTGATCGTAGATATGCACTTTGCTTGCGCCGGGCACCAGCGCGGCCTTGGCCGAATCGGATAGCTGTGTGATGATCACCGGCCCCGCAACAGCGGCTGCGCTCCACGCCGTAAGAATCACTCCGTGTACCGCGCCTACGTTGTTCGGGCCGAACATATCCGCCAGGAATGCCGGAATGGTGGCGAACCCGCCGCCATACATCGTGAAGACCACGTAGAGAGCGATCTGGAAGAAAATCCATTCGCCCGCGGCGCCCAATCGGGGGATCGCCAGAAACAACAGAAATCCCAGCGTGAAGAATACGAAATAGGTCATTCTGCGCCCGATGTAGTCGGAAAGCGAAGCCCAGAAGAAACGGCCCCCTGCGTTAAAGAGGCTGATGATCGATACCACGGCGGCCGCCTGCAGCGCGGTCTTCCCGAACATATCCTGCATCATCGGCGAGGCCTGCGCCAGAATCCCGATCCCCGCGGTCACGTTAACGAACAACATCCCCCAAAGCAGCCAGAACTGATAGGTCCGGACAGCCGCGTTGCGTGTCAGGCTGGCTTCGCCCGGAACCTGGTTTGCGACCGTCCGGGGAACCCAACCCTTAGGCTGCCAGCCCGGCGCCGGACGCCGGATGATCCGCGCGCCGATGTTCATGATGACGAAATAAACCACACCCAGCGCAAACAAAGTGTTGGCTACGCCGATGTGGTCGATCAGGTAGGCGTTCAGATAGCCGGCCAGAAACGCCCCCGCGCCAAAGCCCATGATCGCCATGCCCGTCGCCATGCCGCGTCGGTCGGGGAACCACTTGACCAGCGTGCTGACCGGCGCGATATATCCCAGCCCGCAGCCGATGCCGCCGATGATCCCCATACCGACAAACACGAGCCATTCCTGCCCGATCCGCAGTCCGAGTCCGCCGATGAGCAGTCCCGCGCTGAAGAAACACGCCGCCGCCGTTGCGGCCGCGCGCGGACCGCGTCGTTCCACCCAGGGGCCGCCGAACGCCGCGCTGAGCCCGAGCAGCACCAGCGCCGCACTGAAAGTGATGTAGGGCGCTTTGAACCACGCCAGCCAGCGATCCGCCGGCGGCGCGGGAAAGAGCGCGTTAATGGGACGGTTGAATGTGCTCCACGCGTATACCGAGCCGATGCAGATCTGAACCAGGACAGCGGCAACCGGTATCAGCCACCGGTTAAACTCCGCATGGGCATAACTGGAACTTTGGGCGGCGCTCTGCGTCGTAGTGGCCATCTGTCTCCCGCAACTGCTGGAATCCTATCAGTCTCCTCAATTCGAGTAAAGAGATTTTCGGTCTGCCGCGTCAAATATAATCGTTGGTGGATTTCGATAACAGGGAGGCTTCCATGCACTCACCGCAATTCATCGGATTGTCATTATTTCTGGGCCTGATTGCGACCCCGGTGGCCGTTAATGCCTGGCAGGCGCAACCGGCTCCCAACCCAACTCAGACTGCCTCTCAGGCGGACCGCCAGAAAATGATGGATCTTCTGCACATCACTTCGCTGCGGAACGGCGCCAATGGCAGCAATCCACAAGCCCCCAACTACGCGAACTATGACGAGTCGAAAGCGAATCCCTATCCGACGCTCCCCGATCCCTTAGTGATGAAGAACGGAAAGAAGGTCACGACGGCGAAGATGTGGTGGGATCAGCGCCGTCCCGAAATCGTTGAGGACTTCGACCGCGAGATTTACGGCCGGATGCCGAAAGTCACCCCGCCGGTCAAATGGGAAGTCGTGAACACAACGAATGAAACGAACGGCGATGTCCCGGTCATCACGAAACAGCTGGTGGGGCACGTCGATAACTCTTCCTACCCCGCAGATCACCGTCGACATTCAACTATCCCTCTCGACGCCCGCCAACGCGACCGGCCCCGTCCCGGTCATCATGGAATTCGGCTATCGTCGGACCCGCGCGCGGCGGTCGTGGCGGCCCCGGCGGCGCCCCACAGGTCCGCACCTGGCAGCAGCAGGTTCTCGCCAAAGGCTGGGGCTACGCGACCATCTCGCCCACCAGCATTCAGGCCGATAACGGCGCGGGTCTCACCCAGGGAATCATCGGTCTCGTCGAATAAAGGCGAGCCGCGCAAGCCCGATGATTGGGGCGCGTTGCGCGCCTGGGCCTGGGGCGCAAGCCGCGCGCTCGATTATTTCGAAACCGATAAAGCCGTCGATGCCAAACGAGTCGGCATCGAAGGCCATTCCCGCTATGGCAAAGCCACCGCCGTCACCCTCGCGTACGATCAGCGATTCGCGGTTGCTTTCGTCAGTTCCTCCGGCGAAGGCGGCGTGAAGCTGCACCGCCGCAATTGGGGCGAACTGGTCGAGAACGTCGCGGCCACCAACGAATACCACTGGATGGCCGGCAACTTCCTCAAATATGCCGGCCCGCTCAACTGGAACGATCTGCCGGTCGATTCACACGAACTGGTCGCTCTCTGCGCTCCGCGCCCTGTCTTCATCAGCGCGGGCGCAACCGAATGGCGACGGATGGGTCGACGCCAAAGGCATGTTCCTCGCCGGTGCCGGCGCGGGGCCGGTCTACAAACTTCTGGGCAGGAAAGACATGGGAACCAGCGAATTTCCCGCCGATCGAAACCGCGCTTGTCGATGGCGACGTGGCTTTCCGCCAGCATAGCGGCGGGCATACGCCGGCCCCAACTGGCCCACATTCATCGCCTTTGCGGAGCGTTATCTGAAAACCCCGGCTGCGGCAACCAGTTGGCAGCCCGCATAAGTCGCGGGTTGCGGTAATCGGAGGCGGACTCGCCGGCCTCGCCTCGGCCGCCGCTCTCGGCAGCGCGGGATTTGACGTCGTGATTTACGAATCGCGAAGCTTCTCCGGCGGCCGCGCAACATCCTGGCCGGCCGGCGGTGAAGACTCCGAAATGATCGACAACTGCCAGCACGTCCTGCTGCGTTGTTGCGTCAATCTCCTCGACCTCTACAATCGCCTCGGCGTCGGCAACAAGATCCGTTTTCATCGCGAATTCTTCTTCATCGAACCCGGCGGTCGCACCTCAATACTGAAACGCGGAATGTTTCCCGGCGCCCGCGCATTTCTTCGGATCGTTCATCAAGCTGAAGTTCCTCACGGTCGCCGGACAAACTCGCCATCGCGCGCGCCATCAACGCAATTCCGCGTCGAGCGCCTGTCGCGTTCCGATCTCGACAAAATCACCATGCTCGACTGGCTTCACGAAAAACGCCAGACCGAAGGCGCCATCGATCGCTACTGGCGTCAGGTGCTGGTCAGCGCCGTGAACGAGGAACTCGATCGCATGGCCGCGGCCCATGGGTTCCAGGTCTTCTGGCTGGGTATGATCGCCCGCGCCGATTCCTACGAGATGGGTATCCCCGATGTCCCGCTGCGCGAACTCTACGACGAAAGCGCCTGCCGCGTCGAGCACCGATCCGCCGTAACTTCAATCGAAATCGCCGGCGGAAGCCGTATGCTCGCTCCAGACCGCCCACGGGCCCGCCACCGCCGACTTCTACATTTCCGCGTTGCCCTTCGAACGCCTCCGGCCGCTGCTTCCCGATCTTCCGGTCGAATGGGAAGCAGTTCGAACATTCTCCATAACCGGAATCCATCTCTGGTTCGATCGCCCCGTGACGGACTGCCCCACGCCACGCTCCTCGACCGCACCATCCAGTGGATGTTCAACAAGAGCGAAGGCCGCTATATTCAGGTGGTGGTCAGCGCATCACGCAGTTTACTCGAAACGCCGCGCAACGAGATCATCGATCTCGCGATGCGTGAACTGGCGGAGTTCTTCCCGCCGTCAAAGAAGCGCGACTGGAGAAAGCGCAGGTGATTAAAGAGGTCCGCGCCACATTTTCCGCGAAGCCGGGCATGGAACCGCTCCGGCCGCTGCCGGCAACCCCGCTGCGACAATTTCTTCCTCGCCGGGGACTGGACGCGCTCCGGCTGGCCCGCCACCATGGAAGGCGCCGTCCGCAGCGGTTATCTCGCGGCGGAAGCGGTTGCCGCGGCAGCGGGCGCTCCTCAGCGCTTTCTTCTGCCCGATATCGCATAATAGAATGCCAATGATCAGATCTGTCGCCGTGGCGCTGCTGTTTGTTCCTGCCGTTGCTTGCGGGCAGCACTCCCGGGACCAGACTGACGGTTCAGGTGAATTCCATCGATACCGGAAAGCCGATCGACCGCGCCAGCGTCATCATGCGCTTCCGCCACGGCCTGAATCCCGTGAAGATGAAAAAGATCCTCACCAGCTGGGAGACGAAAACGAACCAGATGGGCAACGTTACGATCCCGGAGATTCCCATGGGCGAAGTGACGATTCAGATCATCGCGGATCACTACCAGACTTTCGGAGATGTCTTTGAGCTCACCATGCCGGAACAGACCATCGCGATCAAACTGAACCCCCGCAGGCCCAGTACTCCGAAGACTCCAAGACGAAATAGCAGCTCACTGTCTACCGGAACGTATCACACTCCGAAATCTGTCCCGAATCCAAACCGCGCCGGAACCAGCTGACCCGCTCCGCCGAAGTCCCATGCGTGAACGATTCCGGGTTCACATAACCCTGGCCCATGCGCTGCAGCCGGTCATCCCCCACCGCCGCGGCCGCCCGCAGCGCCGACATCCACATCGCGCTGATCCACCAGCTTCCGCTGCTCCGTCGAATTCGCCCAGATGCCCGCAAAACAATCCGCCTGCAATTCCAGCCGCACCGAAAGCGGATTCCTTTCGCCGGGCTCGCTCTGCTGCAGGCTCCGCACTTTCGCCTCCGTTCCCAGAATCTTCTGCACATGATGGCCGATCTCATGCGCAATCACATATGCCTGCGCGAACTCTCCCGGCGCTCCGAACCGATCCTTCAACTCCCGAAAAAATCCCAGATCCAGATAAACCTTCTCATCCCCCGGACAATAAAACGGGCCCACCGCCGTCTGCGCCCGCCCGCACGGTGAGGGATACGAATTCCGGTACAGCACCAGCCTCGCATGATGATAAGGACATGCTCCTGCGCGGGCAGAATACGATCCCAATTCTTCTGCACATCGTCGAGAATGAACGAAACAACTTTGACTTCCGGCTCTTCGCGCCTGTCCTGCGCCGTTTCCGGCTGATGGCGAATCGTCTGTGGGACCGCGCCCGGTCCGGCGTCCGGATCGGCCCCAGGACCTCCCGACGGCATATCGAAAACAATCCGCGGCAGCACCAGGCCAAGCAGGGCGAGGATAATGGTACCTCCGATCCCGAGATGGAATCCGCCACGCGCTTTTTCGATACCTCCCGCGCTCCCGATCAACGCTCCGCCCCGTGTCCATTCCATTGGCGTTAAGAATGCAACGATCCGGCCATCCCGTCAAGTGCCCCTCTGGCAGAGTCTGACTCATTTCGAACGTTCCAGGATCGCCCCTGAAATCGCCATCCGCAACACCGTCGGCATCGTGGTGCCGCTCATCGTCGGCGCCGCGCTGGACTATCCCGCCGCCGGTCTCGTGGGCGCACTCGGCGCACTCAACGTTTGCTTCTCCGATAGCCGCGATCCCTACATATCGAGAGGCGGCCGCATGCTCGTCTCAAGCGTCATCGTAGCCCTCGCCGTTCTGCTCGGGTCGTTGGCGGGGAATTCCCCGGCTGCCTCCGTGCTGGCTGCCGCCTGCTGGGCGTTCGGAGCCGGCATGCTGGCAGCGCTGGGATCCCGGGCAGCCGATCTCGGGGGCATCTCTCTGGTCACCCTGCTCGTATTTACCGCGCGGCCCCTTTCCCTCGCCGCCGCCCTGCAGGCGGGCCTGATCGCTCTTGCCGCGGGCCTCTTCGAAACCGCGCTTTCGGTCGCGGTGTGGCCGCTCGAGCCCTACAGGCCCGAACGCCAGATCATTGCCGCCCTCTATAGGACGCTGTCGAAACTCGCATCCACTCCCGCCGGGCCTGAAGCCGCGCCGCCCGGTACCGACCAGCTGATTGGAACCGAGGCCGCGCTCGCTTCTCTCTCCCAGGATCGCAGCATGGAAGCGGAGCGATATGTCTTTCTTCTGAATCAGGCCGAGCGCATTCGTCTTTCTCTGCTTACGCTGCGCCGCCTCGACCGCCGCATCGCCAGGGAAGAGCAGGGAAGCGAGGCCAGCGCGGCCATCGAGCGAATTCTCGCCACCGCCTCCCTGGCGCTCGAATCGGTCGGCGGCAGCGTGATTCAGGGAAGGCCGATCGGTGCTGCACGGCAACTCACCGAGGCCGCAAGGCAGTTTCGGGAACAACATGACGAAAACTCTTCGGCATTTCTCGCCGCGCTGATTCGCGACACGGGTCATCAGATCGATGCCCTCGCCGGACAGCTTCGCGCCGCCGCCCGCCTCTCCGGAGATGTCGCCCCGCACGAATCGAAACAACCCTGGCAGCTCCGCTTCACCGGATGGCGCGCGCGCCTCTACGCCAACCTGACGTTCCAATCGACCGTGTTCCGCCACGCCGTTCGTCTCGCCCTATGCGTCGCCGCCGGAGAATCGCTCGGCCTTGCCTTCCACCTCGACCGCCGCTACTGGCTCCCCATGACCATCGCCATCGTGTTGAAGCCCGATTTCAACGCTACGTTCATCCGCGGAATCCTGCGTATTGCAGGCACGTTTGCCGGGATACTCATTGCCACCGGGCTGTTTCACTTCTTCCACACGGGCATCGCGGGCGATATCGTCCTCGTCGCCGTGTTCGCGTTTCTGCTGCGCTGGGTCGGCCCCGCGAACTACGGTATTTACGTCATCGCGCTCACCGCGTTTGTCGTGCTGCTGCTCGCCGTCACGGGTGTCGATCCCAAGCCCGTAATCGCCGCTCGGGCCCTGAATACCACCCTCGGCGGCGCGCTCGCCCTCGCCGCTTACTGGCTGTGGCCCACCTGGGAGCAAACGAAGGCAGGCCCGGTGCTGGCCGATCTTGTCGATGCCTATCGAAACTACTTCCACGCCGTCTCCGGCGTCTGGGCGGGTCACAGTGGCGCCGATCTTGACGACGTTCGATCCAAAGCCCGCGTGGCGCGTGCCAACGCGGAGTCATTCCTCGGCCGCATAGTATCCGAGCCGGGCATCTCGCCCGATCGCGCGAATCTCCTCAATACGATTCTGGTGAGTTCGCACGGCTTCGTTCGCGCCGCGATGGCGCTCGAGTCGGATCTGTATCACGCTCGTCCTGGGCCCTCGACGCAGGCCGAGCTCGACTTCACCAGGAACGTGGACGAAATGCTTCTCGAGATCACCAATGCCCTGCGCACCTCGACCCCGCTTCCGCGCCACCTGCCTGATCTGCGCGCCGCTCACAACCTGATCGGGGACAGGTACACGCTGTTCGCCGTGGAAACCGATCGCATCACCACCAGTTTGAATACGATGTGCGAGCAGATCGCGAAACTCCTTCATGCTTGACGGAACCGAACGCCGGGGTCACGCTATGCGTTCAAAACAGGGATACGGACCGCTTCTCAAGGACGGAGCCTTCGAATTCTTCCTCTGGACGCAGTTCCTCGGGGCATTCAACGACAACGTCTTCAAGATGATCGTATCGGTCTTCGCGGTCAGCGCCGCGTCCGGATCGAACATCAGCAGCCGTAACCTCGCCATTGCCGGCGCGGTCTTCGTGATTCCATTTCTGCTCTTCGCCGGCTACTCGGGCCAGCTCGCCGACCGCTTTTCCAAAACGCGCGTTCTGCAGATCACAAAGTCGCTCGAAATCGTGACGATGCTGCTCGCCATCGCCGCACTTCTCGCCGGCCGCATCGAATATCTGCTCGTCGTGCTGTTCCTCCTCGCCACGCAGGCAAATTTTTTCAGCCCCGCCAAGTATGGAATCCTGCCGGAAATGCTCAGCGAAGCCTCGATCAGTCGCGCGAACGGCTTGCTGGAACTCACCACATTCGTCGCCATCGTGATCGGAACCAGCTTCGGAACATTCCTCTTCCAGCATTGGCGGAACACCCCGTTGCGCATGGGTCTCGCGCTTCTGGCGATCGCGGTCGTCGGCTCTCTGGCAAGCCTCGGGCATAGCTAAAGTCCCGGCCGCCGGCTCGCGCGAAGCCTTCCACTGGAATCCGTTCTCCGAAATCATCGCAGGCGCCCGCGAACTCCGATTGCGGAAACCGCTCGCGCTTTCGGTCTACGGCATTTCCTGGTTCTGGTTCGTCGGCGCCCTCTTCCAACTGGCGCTTCTGTTGCTGGGTTCGGAAATCCTGCATGTTTCGCGAAACACAGGTTGGACTGCTCATCGCCGCTCTGGCCGCGGGCATAGGGCTGGGCAGCGTCGCCGCGGGCGCCCTTTCCGGCGACTACATCGAACTCGGTCTCGTACCCGTCGGTTCGGCGCTCATGGGCGTCTTTTCCATCGCGCTGGGCTCCACATCGAACTACGATGCGGCAATCGTCTGTCTCGTCGGCATCGGGGCGGGCGGCGGTTTCTTCGCCGTTCCTCTGAACGCCTTCCTGCAGGAAGGAGCGCCGCCCGCGGAGAAAGGGCGCATCCTCGCCACCAACAACTTTGCCAATATGGTCGGCGTAATCATGGCCTCGGGCTTTGTCTGGCTCCTGCACGACCGGTTTCACTGGAATTCGGCGATCATCATCCTCGCGCTGGGCGTTCTGATGCTCGCGGCTTCGGCGATCCTGGCCGTCCGTATGCCGTTAACAGTCTTCCGCTTCGCGCTCTGGTGCGTCACGATGATGTTGTTTCGCGTTCGCCTGGAAGGCCGTGAAAATATTCCCCGCACCGGCCCCGCGCTCCTGATTTCGAATCACATTTCCTATGCGGATGGCCCGTTCGTCGGATTGACCATCCGCAGCCGCAACATTCACTTCCTGCTGTGGAAGCCCATCTTCGATGCGCCCGTGGCAAATTATTTCTTTCGCCTCCTCCAGGCCATTCCCATATACGAACGGTCGCCCAAGGCCATCGTCCGCGCGCTGCGCGCCGGCCGTGACGAGCTGCAGCGCGGCGGCCTGGTCGCCATTTTCCCCGAAGGTTCCATATCGCATTCCGGTGAGGTCCAACACTTCGAGCGGGGCTTCGAAAAGATCCTGCAGGGTACGGACGCTCCTGTCATCCCCATTCACATCGATGGCCTCTATGGACATCCGCTCAGCTGTAAGGGTGGCGCTCCGTTTCGCAGTTGGGAAAAACTCTGGCGGCCGCGCGTCACCGTCCGCGTCGGCGTGCCGATCCACGGCCCGGTCACCGGCGATGAATTACGCCAGGCTGTCGTGAGCCTGAAATCCCGCTAACATAAATACAAACCATTTCCGGAAGCACACGTCAACCGTTCAGATGCGCAACGCGATCCTGAGTGCCCTGATTCTCGCCGCCGGTCTGCATGCGCAGCCCGCCGGAGCTCTTACGTTCGAAGTCGCGACCGTCAAACCCGCGGAGCCCCCCGAGCCCGGAAAGCGCATGATGATGGGCATAAGCGGTGGCCCGGGGTTCGCCGACCCCGGACAGATCAGCGCGAACGTCACGTTGTCGATGCTCCTGATGACCGCTTATGACGTGAGGCCGTATCAGATTAAGAACGGCGAGCCCGAACTGACGGCCCCCGGCCTGTTTATGAGGATGACTGTGGGCCCGACGGGTCCGAGCGCCCACCTGGTGGGCAAGGCGCAGACCACCGCGCAACTGGCGGACATGGTTGGCAACGAACTCGACCGCCCCGTAATCGATAAAACCGGTCTCACCGGAAAATACGACTTCGTCCTCGAGTTCGCGCCCGACCCCAGTCGCATCCGCCTGCCGCCCGGCGGAGCTCTCCCGCCCGGCCCGCCACCGGGTCCAGGCGGAGACGCCCCGAATTCCGTCGATCCCTCGGGCCTGACCATCGTCGGAGCCCTCCAGCAGCAACTCGGCTTGCGCCTCGTCTCCACCAAAGCCCCGCTCGACACCATCGTCATCGACCACGCCGAAAAGGTGCCCACAGAGAACTGATGTTACGATGAACCCAGGTATGCACAAGCGGCTGTTACCGTTGATCGCCCTCATCCTCGTGATGACCGCGGCTCTCAACGCTCAGTGTTTCGCCTCCTGCGCAATCCAATCGATCGCCCAGGAGCGCGACCACGCCTGCTGCCCCCACCATAAGACGCCTCATGCCGATGCGGGGCAATCGTCGGCGCTGCCTGTTGCTCTGGCGTTTGAGCGCACTCCACAACTGGTACCGGCGCAATCGGCTTCGCTTGCCGGCTTCCGGCCGGTTGCCATATTGCCTCCACCCAGCCTCGGATTTTCCATCACAGCCCTGAGAATCTAGGCCGCTGATTCCGTATCTGCGTCCGAGCTGTCCCGATTTTCAGGAGCAAAACCGTGTCTTATCGACAGGCCTTGATCGTCTGCGCATTCTTCTCTTATTCCGCGAACGCCCAGATGGTGGATATGAATCCCGCCGGCATGCTTCTCATGGACCAATCCTCCGGCACTTCCATGAATCCGCCCGCCTGGCCCATGCCCATGACGATGCATCCCGTGGCCTCGTGGAACACCATGCTCATGGGACAGGCCTTCCTCGTAGACACCCAGCAATCGGGTTCCCGCGGTGGTGACAAGCTCTATTCCACCAACTGGTTCATGGCGGACGCCGAACACAAACTCGGCTCGAATGGGGCATTCCAGGTAGATCTCATGCTCAGCCTCGAACCCGCCACCATCACGGATCGCCGTTACCCGTTGCTCTTCCAGACCGGCGAAACCGCATACGGCATCCCGCTCGCCGACGCCCAACATCCCCACAACTTCATCATGGCTCTCGGATTCGAATATGCCCTCGCCTTGAACGAAAACACAACTCTCGAACTCTACGCCGCGCCGGTCGGCGATCCGGCGCTCGGCCCGACCGCTTATCCCCACCGCGCCTCGGCCCTCGAACTCCCCCAGGCCACGCTCTCGCACCACCTGCAGGATTCGACGCACAACTCCGACGACGTCGTCACCGCCGGCGTCGCGTACCGGCGAATCAAGCTCGAAGCCAGCGGCTTCCACGGCGCCGAACCCGGCGAGAACCGCTGGATCGTCCAGGCCGGCGCGATCGACTCATGGTCGGCCCGCCTCTGGTATTTCCCCAACAAATACTGGGCCGCGCAGGTCTCCGCCGGTCGGCTCACCAAACCCGAAGCCCTCGAGCCCGGAGACCAGATCCGTCTGACCGGCTCCCTGGAATACTCGAAGCCCATTGAGGGAGCAACCTGGTCATCCAGCCTAATCTGGGGCCGGAGTCACAACACCGCAACGGGCCGTAATCTGAACTCTTATCTCGCCGAATCGGTCCTGCCGATCCGGAAAAGCAACTTCATCACCGGCCGCATCGAACTGGTCGATAAGGACGAGCTCTTCGATGACGATCCCGCTCTCGCAGCCACTCTCGATACGCGTTACGGAAGCACCTTCCGCATCGGCGCCTATACGATCGGCTACACCCGCGATATCGAAATCTTCCCTCACTTCGAAACGGGCATCGGCGCGAACTTCGAAACCTACTCGTTGCCCGCTGCGATCAAGCCCTATTACGGCGACCGCCCCATAGGCGGAAATATTTTCATCAGAATCCGGCTGAAAGGCCGAGGCTAATCACTTAACAAGAGGACATCCATGAGACTAACCACCCTCACAATCGCATTCAGTGGTTTGCTGGCGGCAGCCACTGCGCCCGAAACCATCACCGGCGTAATCACCGATACTATGTGCGGCGCGAAACACAGCATGGCGAAAAACCAGCCCGACGACGAATGCACGCGGCTCTGCGTAAAAGGTGCGCGCGAGTTCGCCCTTTACGATGGCAAAACCACCTGGAAGCTGAGCGACCAAAAAACGCCCGCGCGATTCGCCGCCCAAACGGTCAAAGTGACAGGAGCCGTCGATCGAAAATCCATGACGATCAAAGTGGCTTCAATCGCACCGGTCGAATAGGCAAGCCGCCTCCTCACTTCTTCCGCGAGAACCGGTAATCCCCCGACACATGCTTCACAAAGAGTTGCCCAGGCACGCTCTTGTCGAACTGCACGCCCAACCCATACAGGCCCAGGAACGCGCTTTCATCCGACGCCGCCAGCGCCACCTTGCCCCGTCCGTCCATGTCCGCGTACAGCGTGTCGCCCGAAACGGAAATCTCCACCGATCGCGGCGCCAGTCGCCACAGCGGAGGCTGCTCCTCGTATGTGCCCGCGTACGTGGCGAGCACCTCGGGCGCGACCTTCACACCGGCTTTCACGTCATCCGACGCCTTACCCACCCAGTGCTCCAGACCGCCCGATTTCTCGTTGCACACCCATTCGAGCATCTCCGTATCGGGCGCCAGGTCCGCGCGCACCGAAACGGTCCATGGTTTCGCATAGGCAGCGGGGTCCGATAGCGTCACTTCCAGATCCAGGTGGCCGAAATCGCGCCGCCGGTAGCGTTCCGTCATCCGCAGCGCCTCGGTGTGCGGATGCCCGTCGTGATCGAGCCACGTCCGGTCGTTGAATCCGAAACTCTCCACCACCAGAGCGTCTCCATCCCACCGCCCAACCGAATACCCCATCCAACCTGGATTCGGCGCGCTCTCGAGCTTCCGCCCATCCAGATGGATCTGGCGATACGTCAGATCGGGGTTGAGGATAAGAATCAACGCGGGCGTTTCGACGATCTTCATCATCTCCGCACCCGTGCTGTCCGCGGCCGTACTGTAACCCGGCCCCAGCGGCAGGCACAGCACGTTCATATAATCCCGTTGCAGGTTCTCGTTACGCTGTTGCACCAGGGCCTGCGCCCAGGGCTGAATCTCTTCCGGCTTCAGGTCCGCCGCGATATTGCGTGAATACTTCGGCGAAATTCTGTTCCACAACCCCGAGAGATCGGGCTTCCCGTCAGGCGTGCGCGGCGCCGGCGCCGCAAGGTTCGGTGTGCCGCCCGGCATGCGAGGAATTCCCGCCGTGCGTTGATTGAGCCACTGCGCCCCAAGTGGAACGCTCAAGGCCAACGCGACGATTGCACACGCCGCCACTCTCCGGTCCCCCCGCACCCGCTTACCGGGTATTGTCGTGATGCTCCAGCGTGACGTAATGCCCCGCGTCCCGATCCACGCAGGGTGCGGCCTCTTCCAGCGCGTCGGGCTGAAGCGTCAGGGTGCGCGACAGAGTCCAGGGTTTCTGCAGAACCTCCGGATCTTCCGCGGTCATCTGGTATTGAATCGTGTCTCCCACCCGCCGCAGCCTTTCCGTCACGTGCAGTTTCCGGCTGTGGAACAAACCGTTGTCTTCCATCCAGGTTTCGTCGGTGAGCCGGGTCACATCCACAACCAGCGTGTCGCCCTCCCAATGACCGACCGAGTCGCCGTTGTACGTCGCCGCCGTTTCGGGATCGGTGCCATGGGCGCGGCCATCGACCGGAATCACGCGCCACTGGTTGCCCGTGTTATCGGCATAGAGAAAGACGGCCTGCTTGAGCGTCTGCACGACCTCGTGCGGAGGTCCCAGGCGCGGCACCCCCGGCGGCATGCAATGCAGCGTCGGATCTTCCTTTACCTGATTGTCGTAGAGCGATTTCACTTTTGCCGCGAACTGCGGCTTGTACTCCGGTTTCGGATCGTTCAGCGGCGCGTTGTACAGCGCGGCCGACTTCGGGCTGAACGCGCCGCCGACGACGAAGCTCTCGCCCACCTTCTGAATCGTGCCGATCCCGAAGAAGTGGTGCCACACGCCATTCAGGTCGGGATGTCCGTCCGCCAGGCGTGGCGTCGGCCGGGATGCCGCGCCAGGATTCTTCGCCGCTTCCGCGGCGTAGTTGGTTTGCGCCCGCGCGACTGCGCCAGCGGTCAGGATGACCGCGGCGACCGTGATGGTTCGAAGCTTCGCCGATTCGGATCCCATGATTTCCTCCCTGCTATTTCTGCGTCTTCCGCGGATTGGGGTCGGCATCCTGCGGCGACATGCTGAATACATGGCCGTCCGGATAAACCAACTTCGTCATGAACCCGTAGGCCGCCGTGCCGTCCTTGGCCGGGTTCGCCGTGACCGTCACTTCCTGCTTGTTGCTGAGCAGCACATCCCTGGTCAGTCCGCTTCCTCTGAAGAAGAGCGGAGGCAGCGACTGCAGCGCCCAGGTGGTCGTCTTGCCGGCTTCGTCCTTCACGTCCAGATAAACGAAGATATGCGGATTGACCCAGTCGACTTTGGAAACAACTCCCCGCAATGTCACGGTCCTGCCCGGATCGAACTCCGCGGAAAAAGAATGATGCGCGATCACGGGTAACGCGCCCGCCAGCACCAGCGCCGCCACCCCCGCCCAGCGCAATCGCTTTATGGCCATCTGATCCTCCAGACTATCCCGAGAAGTATATAATCGCCCGCCGCCGCGCGCAATCGCGCCGTCCGCGTCACGCAGCGGCAGTGGAAATGGATTCTCTCTCCCTCTTGCTTCTCAAAAAGGAATCTTTTCGCAATCGCCGAACCGATTGTAGATGAGCCTTTCGATCCTGCTCTACTTCTTTACGCCCGAGAGCCAATTCGTCACCAACGTAAAGGGCGGCGCGGACACCGCGCCCGCGCCCCCGGAAGTATTGATGAGGAAGCGCCTGCCGTCCGCGGTGACGTCGTATTCGAAGTAGCGGTAGTCGGCGTCGGGCGCAATGTGCGCGTCAAACAGGACCACGGGAGCGCCCGCTTCAAAGACAGGTCTTACGCCGGGGACCGCCTTCTTCACGGGCACCGACATCATCTTTCCGTCCGCTGCTTCAAAAAACAGCTCTTTGCCGTCTCCACTCCAGCGCGCCGCCTGGCCGCCGGCTTTCGAAATGGTCCATTCACCCTCGTTCGGCGGAAATGGGCGCACATACACCTCACGACGGCCCGACTGGTCCGAAGTAAAGGACATCCAATGGCTGTCGGGCGAGAGCTGCCCATGTAATTCATCGAACTCGGACCGCAGAAAAGGGATTGGCTTTCGATCCGCCGTACCCGCTTCGGCCGGAAGAGTCCACAGATCGCGTTTGTTTTTCAGATCGAGCTCGAAATACACGATGAATCGCCCGTCGCGCGACCACTGCTCGGGACTATCGCTGACGCTGTTCTCCAGCAGCCGCACTTCCCGACCGCTGCCGTTGGCGGCTATTTCATACAGATTGTAGACGCCCGTTCGATTTGATGTGAAGGCAATGCGGTCGCCCGCCGGCGACCAGATGGGCGCGACGTTGGAGGACGGATCGCTGGTGAATCTCGTCTCCACTCCACGATTCAGATCAAGCACCCACAGATCGCTTCCTGTGTTGTTATCCCGCCGGAACGCAACCCGTTTCCCATCCGGGGAAATCGCCGGGTTGAAGACCTTCCCCGGCGCTCCGACCTGAGCAAGGAGCTTACCCGTCCGATCGTACCAGCCAAATTGGTTTGCCCCACTCGCGGCTCCGGTGAGTTCGTAGATCAGCACGCCGTTGGCTGAGACAGTGACCGGCAGATAGGAGTTTGGGGCGCCCAGGGATACACTGTCTGCGACTGAAAACACGTCTCCCGCGATCCTCGCCGCGACCGGATCGAAAGGCGCCGCCATCAGAGTGTTTTCCCGGACGAACAGAATATGACCGGCAGGTTCGCCGTGACTGGCGGGCGCGAACGCGATTCCCGAGACATCGGGCAGCACGCGCCGATTCTCACTCCCGTCAAGCGAGCTGACATAGATGCCGTTATCCGCGGCTGCCGCGTCACGTTTCAGGTAAAGGAAATGACGGCCATCGGGTAGAAACACAGGAAATCTCTGGTTGCCTTTGGCTCTGGTCACGTCAACGGGGACACCGCCCGCTGCCGAGACCCGCTGAATGGAAATTCCGCTGTTGGCCGGGGAGAACACGATGACGTTGTCGCGACTCCACGATCCGCCCCGGCTGCTTGGGACGTCGCACAATGATTGCGCCGGGCCCCCGGCGGCAGGTATTTTCTTCAGTTTGCCACCGGCGAAAAACCCGATGTAGCGGCTGTCGGGCGACCAGAACGGGTACGAGGCATCCTCGGTAAGAGGGATCGGCTGCGCCTGGGACGCATTCATCGCCCGCAGCCACAACTGCCGCTTTCCGTTCACCGTAGCCGAGATGACCAGATTGCGGCCGTCGGGCGAAATAGCGAAAATGCGTACGCTTTGGGCCGTGCCCTCGGGCAGGGCAATGGTAGCCCGCACGGTTTGTTCCAACGGCGGAGCCTCGCGGAAGTGGACGAGAGACACCGCCGCAAGCGCGAGGGCAAGAACGCCTGTGGCAATCCAGCCGGCGGTACCGAGCCGTAGCTGCGAAGGAGAGGCAGTAGGTGCTTTCGCTTCATATGAATCAGCGGCAGCCGCCCAGTCGGAGCGCATGCTTCAATTCGCGCGCGGATTGCCACCGTTCGTCCGGATCCGTTTCGAGGCATGTTCGCAGGATTTCTTCGACTGGCCCGGCCACTGCCAGCCGGTCCGGTTTTCCCCGATCGACGACGGCGCGCTGGCCCGTGAGCATCTCGTGGATTACGCATCCGAACGAGTAAATATCGGACCGGGCATCGGCCGGCTTTCCTTCCCACTGTTCCGGCGCCATGCAGGCGGGTGTGCCCATCACCGCGCCCGTTTGTGTCATTTGCGCCATGGTGGGGTCGCCGGGACCGGATTCCATCTGCGCCAGCCCAAAATCGAGCAGCTTGATTCCCTGCTTCGATACCAGGATGTTGCCCGGCTTCAGGTCCCGGTGGACGATGCCTTTGCGGTGCGCCGCATCGAGAGCATCCGAGATCTGCTCCGCGTATTTCAGCGCCTGCTCGGACCGGCAGCGGGCCTTTGAGCGGAGTTCCCTCGATATACTCCATCACCAGGTAATCCGGCCCGACGTCGTAGAGGTGGCAGATGTTTGGATGATTCAGCGCGGCTACGGCGAGCGCCTCGCGCGCGAAGCGTTCACTGAAACGCTTGCGCTCGACGTTTTGATGGCGACAATGCGGTCCAGCCGCGTATCGCGCGCCTTCCACACCTCGCCCATGCCGCCCGCTCCGATTCGCGCTTCGATCCGGTACGGCCCCACCAAACATCCAACGCTCAGGGTCCCGGCGGAGCCAGTCTTATCCAGGGATTGAGCGGGGGAGTGACCGGAAAGAGCCGACGTTTCCCATGCCGGACGACCCGGCATGCCACTGGGCCGAGCGAGAAGGGATTCGACCTCGCGACGCAACTCGGTGCCGGCCTTTTCCAGCAGAAGGGCGCGTTCGCCGGGCGTCTGCTCGAGAACCGCGCGATAGAGATCCTCGACCTCTCGCCAACGTTCCGGGGACATTGGCTGCGGGGACATGGATCGATTCTCGCACTATTCGCCGCCGGCAGGATGCTCGTATAGGCTGGAAGCGCGTCCCATCTGAACACCCTCTGCGGGATTCTGGAAATGCCGTTGGCGGGTGGGAAGCAGATGCTTCATCGGCTGGTCCGTCATTGCCGGAAAAACGCAGGGCCGTTCGCTCGCTGACTACGCTACTTTCGGGGAATCCGCGCAAACGTGGGATACTGAAGCTGCCGGAGTCCGCCACGGAGGGTTGGTCAATGAAGATTCATTTGAACAGGTTCTCGATCTGGATGGATGGCGAGAAGGCATGTTGTTCGCCTGGCTCGGTCGAGGAAAACATGTCTCAGGTTTTGGACTTCATTCGCGTAGCCGACGAATGGGTAGCCGCCGTCCAGGCAGCGCAGTTCGCCCGAAAGCAGGGATCACTCCTCACCAAAGCATGAAGGCGGGACCCATTCCTCCAAAATGAGATCCCGCGCTCACGCCCCAGACTCAAGCGGTCAGAATCTCTCTTGCTGTGTTCGGGAACTGGCCCATGGCATTCGTCCCGCGGATGCGACGAGTAACGATGGGTCAACGCGGCCCGGACCGGACCCGGCTTCAAACTGCCGGCGCTACCGGTAAATGCCCGTTTCCAGAACGCCACAGACTTCGTGCTCATTCAGATACCGGATGGGCGCGGAGTGGTCGATTCGCCGCACCACTCGCGCCAGCCCGGCCAGTGTGGCGTACGCGGAATCTGTAATCCGTGCGCTCACCGCAACGCCGCTCCCTTCAACAATCAAAAAAGGAGGCTGCGCCGCCCCGGGAGTGTTTATGGAATCCGCAAACACGGAAGGCGGCACGGAGCGTACAGTCGGAGACAGGAAAATCGCCTGACATGGATAAAGAACCCCGCGCGAAACGATCTCGTGGGATAGCGGGTCCGTCGCCAGCGCGTGAATCGAATCATCCTCGGGCAATCGCCAGTCTGAACCTGCCATGTGCTCCGCGAGGAGTCGGTTATCGGGCGGCGGCGCGGGCCGGGGCTCGATAGCAAGCCGTTCCTCCACCTGGCGGAGAATCGCCTCGCCAGCGGCGCAGTCGTCACCGCAAACGGTCAAACCGTGATTGGCGAGCACCAGAACGTTGGTCAGCGGAGAGCGGGCCAGAGCCGCTTCAATTTCACGCGCCAGGGGCAGCCCGGATGCGGCGTAGGGAATCCACTGCCAGTCGAGGCCCGCCAGCCGTCGCGCGAGCTGAGCCGCACCGTCATGGCGTATCGCCCATGCGATTGTGTTGACGGAATGGACGTGCAGAACGACGGAGTGGGGCAACACGGCGTGCATGGCGGTTTCGACGGATGTGCGCAATAATTCTCCGGAACCGACGGAGGTTTGCCCGGCGGGATCTTTCGCCTGCTGCACGCGGATTCTGGTTTCGGCAAGATCCAGGGGAATGAACACTTGGCCGCGATCGGCGTGGGCCAGCCATTTGCCCGAGGCCTTGATCCAGAGAACCCCGTCGCGCTTGATCGAAGTGTTTCCACTGCCGGCCTGAGTGAGGGACAGGTCGACGCCGATGCGCGCCGAGAGATCCGCCAGTTCGGCGATCTCGGAATCGAATGTCCGGCTCAGCGCGATGTTCCCCACAATCTCGTACTCTAATCGGAGCCGGCCGATGCAACGCGCACAGCACCGCCTGCGCGACCGAATCGACGCATCGCGGTCACGACGGTATCAGGCGGGCCGGACTGGCCGCGACTGCCTCGTTGAAGTTCATACGGATTCCGTCCTTCGGTCGCAGGATCACCATCGGGCGTGCTTCGATCGTCTGGCCCGGAACCAGCTGGATTTCGTATTTTCTGAGCAGGGTGCTCAGAATCATGAAGATCTGCAGCATGGCGTAGTTACCGCCGATACAACCACGCGGTCCGGCCCCGAAGGGCAGCCAGGCGCTGGGCGTGTGCAGCTTCTCATTCGCCCTGGTGAAGCGCTCCGGATCGAAACGCTCCGGATTTTCCCAGAGCCGGGGCGAATGGTGCACGCCGTAAATGAATACAACGACCGTCGAGCCGCGCGGTATGTCGAGATCCCCCGCACGATCGTCCGCCAGCGCCATCCGGTCGACCATCCAGAACGCCGGGTAAAGGCGCAGCCCCTCCTGTACCACCTGCGTGGCGAACTCCAGCTTTGGAACGTGAGAGTAAGTCATCGGCTCTCCGCCCAGCGTGGAATCGAATTCCTCGCGCAGCCTTTCGATGCAGTCCGGGCGCGAACTCAGCAGGTAGAGCAGCCACGACAAAGCATTCGACGAGGTTTCATGGCCGGCGACCAGCAGTTGCATGCTTTCGCTCGTTACCAGCTCGTCGCTCATGCCTTCGCCGTCGCTGTACCGGGCATCCATTAAGATCTGCAGCAGATCGTGGCCGGGCGTCTCCTGGCGCCGCCGCCTGATGTAGTCGAGCAGGATGCCGTCGGCCCGGACGCGCATTTCATTGTGTCTGCGCAGTTCGCCCGAGGCCGCGAACCAGGGATTCAGATACGGCTGAATGGTTTGACGAACCATGAATTCCTGGACGGTCGATATGGTCTCGCTGATGAAGTTGATGTCGGCGTCTTTCAGGCGGGCCCCGAACAGAGAGCGGCCGACCATCCCAAAAGTCATTTTCATCAGATGGGGATAAATATCGACGGGGCCGCGCCGCGCCTCTCTGTCGAAATCCCGCAGCGAGTCGTTGAGAGAGTCCTGCATGATGGAGGCGAGAACCTCCAGCTGCTTCCGGTCGAACCCTTTCTGGATCAGTCGCCGCTGCGTGCGCCAGGCTTCCCCGTGCAGCGTGAGAAGGCCCTTGCCCAGGAAGTGCTTCATCCGCTTCGTCTGAATCTCGGATTTGTGGTAGTTCTCCGCATTGGTCTTCAGCACGTGCTGAATGACGGCCGGATTGGTGGTGACGATGGCCTCTTTAACGCCGCCAAAATAGAACCGGAATGTCTCGCCGTGGAGTTCGGTGTATTTCGAGAGAACCTGCACGGGGTCGAGCGCCATGGCGCGCGAGTCCAGGAATGAGCGGAAACGGGAAATGGCGGGAACGGTCGGGGGCAAACTCACACCTCATCGCCAGGGTTAACGAGCGTGTCCGCGCTGCCAAGCCGCTTGAGGAGAGCAAGATGCTGTGCCAGCGCCAGCCTCACCGTGGAATTCTCGCGGTACGGAATGCCATATTCTGCAGAAGTCTGGCGGACGATGCGGGTCAGGGAAGCGTAGTGGGTGTGGCATACGAAAGGGCACAGGTGATGGGCGATGTGGTGATTGAGTCCGCCCACAAGCCAACCTACCAGCGGGTTCGCCGTAGCGTAGTCGGCGGTGGTGGCGAAGACGTGATAGACGCCATTGTCAAACTCGTTGCGGCTGGAGGGGAAGTACGTGTTGTCGACAGTGTGGGTGGTCTGGAATACCAGCGATACCGACAGACCGATGATCATGTGTGTGAGCAGGAAAGCGATGGCCACCAGCAGAGGCGATTTACGCAATACGAAGACAGGCAGAACAATCATGTAAGTAAAGTAGAAGGCTTTGCCGGCGAAGAGAACCAGGTATTCGCGTGCGGGATGTCTGGCGCGTCTCAGATAGTCGTGGGACGGGAAGAAAAAGCACTCGAAGTCCCGCACAAATACATAATCGAGCGAGAACATCGCATAAAAAAACAGCGCGTAGAAATGCTGGAAGCGCTGCAGGCTCAGGCGGGGCTCGTGGGGCGTGAAACGGAAGATGCCGCGTCCGGTAAGCGCGTCGTCTTCACCGTGCAGGTTGATACAGGAGTGGTGGCCCCGATGGTGGAGAATGCGCCACATGTACGAGCTGATGCCGCAGACATCGAAGACATAGTTCAGCGCTTTGTTGACAGCCCGCTTCGCGGAGATCGCGTTGTGATTGCTGTCGTGCGCGATGTTCAGCAACAGGAAAGTCTGAGCCAGGCCGTTCAAAAGGTAGACGGCGACGAACTTCCAGGAATCCGGATTGACCGCATAGAGAATGATCCAGCTGCCGGCGAGCACCGCAAGACCAAGAGCGATTTTGAGCCACATCGCGCGGTCGGCCTTGGGGGAAATGTTGCCTTCGGCGAAGAAGTCGTCGAGTCGGCGGCGTAAGGTTTTCGGGAAGGACGATGGAGCCTCCGCTCCGGCATCGCGCGGAAAAAGATCTTCGATTTCGGGCGCCTGCGTATCGATCGACAATCTGTGCCTTGAGGACCTCATTCTAACGAGACCCCAGGGGCGAAATCAAGGAAGGGTAAGGGCGACTGCAAGTCGGCTGATATGCTGAATGGCTGGCGCAAGAAACAATTTTTGGTGCCCTCCGAAGAATGATCGTTGACTCGTCCGCGCGCGCCCTCCCTTTCCGTCCCTTCGTCACATGGCGGGAAACCGCGAATGGTCACCGATGGCGGCGTCGCCTCCGCGAGTACATTACCAATCTATGAACCCGTCGATTATAGACAGGCTGGACGATCTGGGCCATGAGCATCCGCAAAAACTTCTCTATTCCTACCTGGACCTGAACGGCCGCGAGATCGAAAGCTACACCTATGCGGCGTTTCTCCACCGGACGAAGGTGATCGCCGGCCATCTGCGGAAACGGCGCCGCTTCGCGGCCCAGGATCGGCTCCTGCTGGCGTACCCGCCGGGGCTTGAAATGATCTGCGCGTTCTTCGGTTGCGTGCGTGCGGGCTTGATCCCGGTTCCCGTCTATCCGCCCAGCTCCAATGGCTTCCAGGCCGCCCTGCACAAAATGATTCACATCGCGAAGGATTGCCAGGCGGTGGGCGTCCTGACGAGCCGGGAGTACCAGGGGTCGCTGAAAACCAATCTGGCGAGAAGCGGAGTCGCCGCATCCGGAGTGGATGCCGACTACATTTCCGGTCTGCAGTGGATCGTCACCGAAGATTTTGTCGATATGGCTTCCGACGAAACTTTCACGGACGCTTCGAAGCTTCTGTTTCTGCAGTACACGTCGGGATCCACGAGGGACCCGAGAGGCGTGATGGTCACGCACGAAAACATCCTGCATAACGGCCCGCTCGTGATTCCGCATGACGATCCGGTGGTCGTATCGTGGCTGCCTCAGTACCACGATATGGGGCTGATCGGGTGCTACCTTTACCCCGCGCTTCAAGGCGGCACCACTTACGGCTTCGCCGCCACGGATTTCATTCAGCGCCCGGCTCTCTGGTTTGACACCATCAGATCCTTTCGTGCCACCGCATCGACGGCTCCCAACTTCGCTTACGATTATTGTCTGCGTGCCGGGCGTTTGTCGAAGGAGAGCCTCGAAAACTGCGACCTCAGTTCGCTGAAGTCTCTGATGGCTGCCGCGGAACCCATCAAACCGGGCACGTTCACTCGGTTTCTGCAGACCTTTCAGCCCTATGGGCTCAAGCCGGAGTGCTTTTATGTCGGCTACGGGCTGGCCGAGAACACCCTGGCGGTTTCGCACATTGGCCGCAATATCGTTTCCGTCAACAAGAACGCGATCGCCATGGGGAAGGCCCGGATGACCACCGAAGTCTCGGAGATCGGCGCGGCTACGCAGATCATCAGCTGCGGAACTCCGCTGCCGGGTCTCGCGGTACGGATCGTCGACCCGGAGAAGCACCTTGCTCAGAGTCCGGGTCAGGTGGGTGAAATTTGGGTCGCCGGAGAAAGCAAGTGCCTGGGCTACTGGAATAATCCGGAGCTGACGCTCAAAATGTTTCATGCCCGTCTGGTGGACGACAGCCCGTATGACGATGGCTACCTTCGGACCGGTGACATGGGCTTCTTCCACGACGGCGAGCTTTTCGTTTGCGGCCGCAGCAAGGACATGATCATCGTGCGCGGGCAGAATTATTACCCGCAGGACATAGAGGAGGTGGTGGAGAAGTCGTCCGGTCTGATCCGGAATAATTGCGTCGCCGCGTTCCAGATTCACGAAGACAGTGAGCCGGCACTGGCGGTGGTTGCCGAGGTGAAGAATCCGAAGGCGCTTCCCGATCCGCTGAAGATCGCCGCTGCGATTCGGAATTACTTGAACGTGGAAGTGGCGCTGATTTGCTTCATCGCGCCGAAGGCGATACCAAGAACAAGTTCCGGGAAGATCATGCGGAACCGGACGCGGCAGATGTGGAACGAGGGTCAGTTTACGGTTCTCTCCGAATTTTCACGGGAGAAAGATACCGAAGCTTCATCAGGTTCCGCCGGTCACTCGCCTTTCGACGTCTTGAAAGCCCGCTACAACCTCACCGGCACGGAATCGTACACGCTCGTGGAAGCCGGGCTCGATTCGCTGGATCTGGTTGCGTTCATGCACGAGATCAAGGAGCTGTTGAAGGGTAAAGGCGCGGATATGCTGGCGAGGCAGGTGGATATCGGCCTCGTTCAGCGTGTCAGCGTGGCCGAGTTGTTTCGACTGGCCGAACAGCTGGAGCATGCTCCCGAAGAGGCGCTGGACCTGCTGCGCCAGTCGCTGGCTGTTTTCCGCGAAGAACAGTGGGCTGCGGAAAAGGCCATGATGAACGACGACAGGAAGCTCATTTTTGAGCCGGCGGCCCTTCCGGAGATACCCGTGCTTCCGGAGATTCCGGTGCTCGAAAAAGTGCTGCTCACGGGCGGCACTGGTTTCATCGGACCGTTTCTGGTGAAAAGTCTGCTGGAACAGACGCGGGCGAAGATTTATGTGCTGGTGAGGTCGCAGGACGAACGCCAGGGCAGACAGAGACTGCGGGCCGCGATGGAATCGATGGGGCCCTGCGCGGCCGTCCTGATGCAGATGTTCGAGGCGCGCGTGGTGCCGGTTTGCGGAGACCTTGGGCAGGCGCAACTGGGCCTGACGCAGGAGACCTGGGATTGTCTGGCGAATGAAGTCGACACGGTGTTCCACAACGGCGCAACCGTAAACTACCTGTTCAACTACGACCGCATGCGTGACGCCAACGTGCTCGGGACGAACGAGGTTTTGCGGCTGGCGTTCGAAGGAAGGTCGAAGGCCTTCAATTACGTCTCGACGACATTCGTTTTTGGCTGGGCGGTGAAGAAGGTCCTGTATGAGACCGATATGAACGCCGACATGGAGCTGCTCGATTTTGGCTACAGTCAGTCCAAATGGGTAGCGGAACAGGTGGTGATGGATGCGCGGCGCCGCGGGCTCGCGACGCGGATCTTCCGGCCCGCCCTGGTCAGTCCCTCAGTGACGGGTGGGGGCAATAACTTCGATATCGCGGTCAGGCTGGTTGCGTTCATGGTGAATCACGGGATCGGAGTGGATGCTCTGAACCAGGTCAGCTTCGTGCCCGCGGACATCATGGCGAACAATATCGTGGCGATCTCGACGACGCCGGGCACGGTGAATCAGACGTATCACGTGGTGCGCGACGATTACGCGAACATGCTGGACATTACCGATCTGATCACGAAGGCGACGGGACATCGGTTCGATATATTCGGCATTCGCGATTTCGTGCCCGAACTGATCCGGAGATGCCGGAAAGAAGATCTGCTCTATCCGCTGCTGGATTTTCTGGTGGGCTCGGTGGACAACATTTCGGCCATGGAATTCAAACGCTACGACAATTCCACTTACCAGGCGGCGCGGGACGCTTCGCTGTGGGGCAAACAGGATCCGTCTCTTGAAGACACGGTAAACGGTATTTTGCGCTTCATGCAGCGAAAGGGAATCATTTCGGCGGCCATGCGGGAACTCAAAGAAGCGGCGGCTACTGCTTCCTGAAGACCAGGCTCTCCCTGACCTGCTGACCGGATTCCAGCGTGCCCGTGGTGGCTACTGTCATTTGTTGCCCGTCCGCGGATACCACCCACCGGTCTTTCTGAGAGATCTTGTCGTCCCGCCGGTAAATGGCATCGACCGTGTGCGCGTCAATAAGTTGAAGCGTAACGGTATCGTTGACGGAGTTTCTCAGATCGTATTCCTTGCCGTCGAAACGAGCGGTATAGCTGAAATCGCCCGAAAAACGGACTCCGTCGTTTCCGTCTGGCTCGATCTTGAGGGCCAACCCCTGCCGCATGCGGGTCCTGGTCAAATCCTGCGTCCACTCGGCGGCGAACAGGTCATCGGCGACCTTCGCACCTCCGGTCCGCGTCCACACGGTGATCTGGTCGGGACGGCCTCTTTCTGAAGTGGTCCCGGTCAATTCGTTGCCATCGATCGAAATCTTGTAATGGACAATCGCGACCACCGCTGCGTCCTTCTTCTCTTTGACTTCCGCCTCATGTTTATTCACCCTGCGCAGTTCGAGGCGATTGAACGCGGGATTGCCCTCTACGGAAGTTTCATGTCCACTCCATTTAGCTGTGAAATCCAGGTGGGTGCTGCCTGAACTCACTACCTGGACTCCATCCTTCAGATGAGTGATGGAGAGCTTGTTGGGCGGGGCCAGCGAGGACTGTGCGGAGACCAGCGTCCAGGAGCCAACGCGGGGGTCCGCGGCGCAGAGTGGCAGGGCTGCAATCAGCCCGAGCAGTGCGAGTCTGTTCATGAATCCTCGTGAAAACCAGACGGCTTCAACCAATCTTCGCAGATCGGTGTGGAACGGCCGACTGGCATTGTGACGTGTATGACATCATGAATCTCGTGCGTGTGCGCCGCTTCTGGCTGGCCGGGGTAGTGTTTGCCGCGACCGTTGCACTTCTTCCTTTTTCCTTTCACGCCGAACAGCATCTGGAGACTGCTACCCGCATCGAAGGAAGCGAAGCGGAAAGGGTCGCGCAGGAGTTGGCGACTCGTTTTCGTTCCCCCTTCGTTGACCGCGTCGTGCTGGTGGTGCAGGGACTCCCGCCCGCGGATTCGGAGCAGGGAGAGCAGGCGCTGGCAACCATTGCCGAGGGTTTGAGACGGGAGCCTGGCGTATCCGCGGTGGTTTCGCATCTCGATCTTGACGATTCGATGTTCCTCGGCAAGGGCGGAAAAACATTTGTTCTGGTAGGGCTCGCCTCGACGGAGGGTCCCGTGGAAGCGCTTGTCCCCAGGCTTCATGAGAGGGCGCGCGCTCTCGAAAAGCAGTTGCGGGCCCGCTATCCCGCGGTGGATCTCGAACTGACGGGCGAGACGCCGCTGAATTTTGACATCCGGAAGTCCAGCGCCGATGACGTACGGCACGGCGAAGATCTGGTGATTCCGGCAACGCTCGTACTCTTGCTGGTAGCTTTCGGAAGCGTGGTGGCGGCCGTGATCCCGCTAGCCACCGGGCAGCTCGCGATTGCGGCGGCGATGGCGATTGCAGGCTTCATGGGCCGCTACTGGCACCTGTCGATCCTGGTTCAGAATCTGGCCACCATGCTCGGGCTGGGGCTCGGAATCGACTATGCACTCCTCATGATCAGCCGCTTCCGCGAAGCGATTGCGGCGGGATGCACTGCACTCGACGCTTCGGCTGTCGCGGCACGTCAGGCGGGTCATACACTCCTGATTTCAGCCTCCACTGTGGCCATCGGATTTCTGGCGCTGCTGACCGTCCCGATCAGCGAAGTCCGTTCCATCGGCGTAGCCGGATGCCTGGTGGCGGGGCTGAGTGTGCTGCTCACAAATACCGTCGTTCCCGCTTTGCTTGCGGCGCTGGGTAAGCGAATTAATGCGGGCCGGTTGCCGTTTGTTGCAACGCTGGATTCGCAGCATGCCGCAGTGACGGGAATCCGCTGGAGGAAATGGGGGAGGGTGGTTGTGGCCCGTCCGTGGCTGGCCATCTTTCTGGCGGGCACGCCGTTACTTCTGCTGGCGTCGCAGGCCGCGCGGCTCGATACCAGCGTCCCCAGGGGGGATTGGCTTCCCGACGCGGCGGAATCGGTCCACGCGCTTCACGCGCTGGAACAAATGGACCGGGCCGGCATTGTTTACTCGCTGCGCGTGATTCTGGAACTTCCCGCCGATTCCATTCCGGATACGGACGCCGGCTGGAATACGCTCGATCGTTTCACAAAGCGCCTCGCGAGCGACAGTCGCGCCGAGCGCGTGATCTCGATTACAACGATGGCGAACAGCGACCGGTCTGAGCTCAGCGGCCTCTCTCGTGACACGCGCCGCACCTTTTTGAGCCGCGACGGACGCGCCGCGCTGCTTGAGGTCCTGCCCAAAAATTCCGTGTCTCTGAACGATCAGGTCAACTGGGTTCGGGAACTGCGAAAAATCGGCGCGCCGGCGCTTACGGGAATGCCCGGCGCCATGCTCCGCATCGGCGGGATCCCGGCATTAAACGGTGATTATCAGACGATTGTCCTCGACCGCTTCGGCTCGGTGATGGGACTCGTAGTGGGCGGAACGCTGGTCGCGCTTCTGATCGGATTCCGATCGCTGTTCGCGGCGGTGAAGGCCATTGTTCTGAACCTGCTCTCCGTAGCGGCCTCCATCGGGGCGTTGGTTTTGGTCTTTCAGGACGGTTACGGGAGTCGTCTGCTCGGAGTTCACGAGGGCACGGGGAGCGTGTTTCCGCTTGTGCCGATCGTTGCCTTTGCCATCGTCTTCGGACTGAGCATGGACTACGAAGTGTTTCTGGTGGCTCGAGTCCTCGAAGCGAGGCGGAGCGGGCTCAGCGAACTCGAGGCGATTCCCGAGGGGATGGCCAGAACCGCGGGTCTGATAACCAGCGCTGCCGCCATCATGATCGTGGTGTTCGCGGCGTTCACCTTCGGAAGCTTCCTCGTAGTGAAGATGATCGGTTTTACTCTGGCGGTCGCGGTGTTGATTGACGCGACGTTGGTTCGTATTGTGATCGGCCCCGCGCTTCTTTGTGTAGCAGGCGACTGGAACTGGTGGCCCGGAGGCGTGGATCGCGAAGCCGTCCGTGGCGTTCGACGTTGATCTGATGCCGTTAGCTGGCAGTCGTGATCGAGACATATTGTGACGCGCCCATATCGCGCTGATCTCTCGCAAGTGGCTCAGTGGAAATACTTTAGTATCCATCGCCTTTGAGGCGTCAGCTTTCAGCACCTTTCACCTTTGCTTTGACCGATGTGGCGTACGCTCTCAGCGTGCTGTGTCGAGACTTTTCTCGACACCGGTTTCTTCCGGCGACTTTTAGTCGCAACCCATCCTGGCGGCTTGAGGCGGCAGTTGTTCAGCCGGATGAGTCCTGTAAGATCGGGCTCCTGAAAATGATCGGCAACCCTTTCCATTTCAAGCCAAATGGCTTGCTTCGGAGACTCCTTTCGAAAAAGAGGTTATGCGGCTACCGGCCGCGTAGCCGAGCTTATTCCGCCCACAAAAGTGCCATTGGCCAGCGTCGTGCTGTTAACGGGCGTCCCCTGAAATCCCTGAGGGTTTTCCCGGTCGACAGAAAAGAAGTGTCTAATGAAGCAGTTCAGCGCTCTCGTAGTCTCCCTGACGTTGGGCGTCGGCCTGACGGCAGTGACCGCCAGCGGTCAGCAAGCGGCGGTCAATCTCGGATCGGACTCCACCTTTGCGGTCGTGGCCGGCACCACGGTCACCTTCACCGGTGGTGGCACTGTCACGGGGAACATCGGGATATTTCCAGGCGCCGCTCTGGTGGCTGGAACTCCGGCCGTAACAATCAATGGCACGGTGTTCGCCGGTGGCCCGGTCGCGGCGCAGGCCGAGGCGGACTTGACCACTGCCTTCAACGACGCCGCGGGCAGGACCGTGGCTCCCATTACCGTGTCGGGAAACATAGGCGGGTTGACACTCGCCCCCGGACTGTATAAATCCACCTCCTCGCTGGCCATATCGTCGGGGGACCTCACTCTCGACGCCGGCGGCAACTCGAACGCTGTCTGGATCTTCCAGATTGCCTCGACGCTGACCACCACATCGGGCCGCCAGGTGATACTGGCCGGTGGCGCTAATGCCGCCAACATCTTCTGGCAGGTTGGGAGTTCCGCGACCATTGGAACCACGTCTGTCTTTCAGGGAAACATACTGGCCGCGGTGTCGATCACGATGGATACGGGTTCCACGCTGGCAGGCAGAGCCCTGGCCATCGGCGGCGCGGTGACCATAGATACCGGCGGCGGCAGCAGTACCACCGTTCCGGTAGCTCCAACGGCGCCCACGGTTACATCCACGGTCCCTGCCAATCTGTCCACGGGCGTGCCTGTCGGCAACAAACTTTCCGCGACCTTCAGTACGGCGATGAATCCTTCCACCATCACCGCATCTACCTTTACTTTGACGCAGGCTGGAACGCCCGTTTCCGGCGTTGTGGCCTACGTTGGCACCACTGCGACATTTTCTCCGGCAAGTCCTCTGGTGCCGCAGAAGACATATACAGCCACCATCACCACCGGGGCCGCGGACCAGGCTGGCAATGCTTTGGCGGCGATTTCACGTCTGGAGTTTCACGACGGGCGCGTCCACAAGCACCACTCCGCCCACCGTGATTTCCACCGTTCCCGCCGGCGCGGCCAGCGGTGTGGCCATCGGCAACCGACTCTCAGCCACCTTCAGCGAGGCGATGGATCCCTCGACAATCTCCACGGCGACCTTTACGCTGACGCAGGGGGGAACGCCCGTTTCCGGCGCCGTGACCTACGTCGGCACGACCGCGACATTCGCGCCGTTAGCCAATCTGGTTTCCAGTGCCCCCTACACTGCGACCATCACAACCGGAGCCATGGATCTGGCAGGCAACGCGCTGGCCAGTAACTATGTTTGGAGTTTCACCACAGGCTCAAGCACGAACACGACTCCACCCACGGTGACTTCCACGACCCCGGCGAACGGCGCCCAGGGTGTGGTGATCGGGACCACCATCGCCGCTGTTTTCAGTGAGCCGATGGGTCCTTTAACCATCACCACCGCCACGTTTACCCTCCAGCAGGGGGCAACGCCTGTCGCAGGCACTGTGACTTACAGCGGCACGACCGCCACCTTTACGCCGTTAAGCAGTCTGGCCCCCGCCACCGCATACACTGCCACGATCACAAATGCCGCCCAGGACCTCGCCGGCAACGCGCTCGCCGCTAATTATGTATGGAGCTTTGGAACGGTCTCGGCGGCGGCTGTGCCTCCCCCTGTCATCGAGAGCACCGTCAACGGCGCCAGCTACACCACCCCGGTCGCGCCTGGCAGCATCGCGGGCGTCTTCGGAACCAACCTCTCCATCGGGCAAACATCTTCCATGTCGCCTGCACCTCTGCCCACGACCCTGGCGCAGAGCAGCTTTATGATCGGCGGCCAGGCTGCGCCTCTCTTTTTCGCCATGCCCACTCAGGTGAATCTGCAGATCCCGTGGGAATCGGCGGGGCAGACCCAGGCTTCGATCGTCACAACGGTGAATGGCGTCATTTCCAACTCCTGGATCGTGCCTCTGACGACTTTCGCTCCCGGCATCTTCTCGACGAACGCGACGGGCGCGGGTCAGGGAGCCATTCTGATCGCCACCACTGCCGAGCTTGCCGCGCCCGGCACGCCCGCTTCGCGCGGCGGATACGTGTCCATCTTCTGCACCGGCCTGGGACCGGTTACCCATCAACCCGCGACCGGTTCCGCCGCGCTGGTCACTCCGCTCTCGTACACCCTGACAGCGCCAACCGTGACCATTGGCGGCGTCCCGGCCCTGGTGAGTTACGCGGGATTGGCGCCTGACTTCGCGGGTCTCTACCAGGTGAATGCCATTGTTCCATCGGGCATATCTCCGGGGAACACCGTGCCGGTCGTCATCAGCATCGGGGGCATCGCATCCAACACCGTAACAATTGCGGTCCAGTAGTATTCCTTCTTGCGGCAGGCTTCTTGCGTTAACGTCTTCATCGCCATTGATCGGCACTGTCACTCAGTGAGCGACAGATACGTTTCTGCTGGTCGATTGGATCGCCCGAAGCACCAGCCGCCCATAGAGCGTCCGCGACACAGGAAGATCGTCGGTTGCTTCCACGATCCGGATCGTTTCCGCAATGTCGGTGAACTCCTGATGATGCAGGTACTGTAGGGTAGGTGTGGCGGAACAAAAACCGTGTATCCGCTTGGAACATTGGCGCGAGGGCATAGATGAACCGACAAACGGCTCTGAAGATTACGTTGGCGCTGGTGGGAGTGCTCTTCGTGGCGTTAGCCTATCCCATGACGGTGTTTATGCGGCAAAGCCCTGGGATGGCGATGATGTTCAGTATTTATGTCGTGCTGGGTGTTTTCCTGCTTCTCGCAATCCGCGACCCCGGCGCCAATCGCACCCTGATTGCTTTTGCCGCGTGGTCAAGCTTCGCTCACGCCGCCTTTATGGGCACTCAGGCATTGCAGAACATGGTTTCACATGACGAGTTGGTCGGGGTGGCGATCCTCGCCCTCATCGGCGTAGCGTTGATCGCGCTGGCGCCGGCAAAGCAGCAGGCTGCGCCAT
The DNA here is from genome assembly GCA_963764845.1 of Terriglobia bacterium. Lineage (GTDB taxonomy): Bacteria > Acidobacteriota > Terriglobia > Bryobacterales > Bryobacteraceae > BOG-234. The sequence continues at coordinate 2,614,564 of CAVXUE010000006.1, forward strand.
CCTATTAACTATCGACGGTTACATTCAGCCGGGTTTGCGTGATCGGATGGATCGTTTCCGCAATGCCGGCCGTAGGGGAGTTAGCCGTCCAGGACGTCTGCCGCAGCCTCAACGCCCGGGCCGTCGACCACCCGCAGCCCTTCTTTCGGTCGGCGTGCGGGATTCCACGCGGCCGCCGATCAAGGCAAGCAGCTGATGATCGCGTCGTCCTTCTCTGAAGACTATTGGATACCCAGAAGCTCGACCTCAAAGACGAGGGTCGCGCCACCCGGGATCACCGGTGGGCTCCCGCGCTCCCCATACGCGATGCTCGCAGGGCAGACCAGTTTGGATTTCCCGCCGACCTTCATTCTCTGGACGCCTTCCGTCCAGCACGGGATCACCTGATTGAGAGGAAACTCAATCGGCATATTTCGTTTGTACGAGCTGTCGAACTCTTTTCCGTCGATCAAAGTACCGCGGTAGTTGACCTTTACCACCTGGGTCGCTCTCGGAGAAGCCCCCGTGCCCGGCTTCATTTCGGTGTAAACCAGACCGCTCGGGGTCTTAACCGCGCCTGGCTCTGCCGCCGCCTTTGCCAGAAACCTCGCATAGTCAGCGGCTGTCTGCCCCGCGGACGACCACGAAAGTACAACCATAGACACAACCAATAAGGAAAAACGCATGCGCTCAGATTATCATCTCCCGGCCGCTGAGTACGGGGGAGACGCGCAGTCCTCGCCGGCGTGGTAGCATCGCTGGCATGGCGCGGGCGGGTGGCCACCTATGAGAAGCAGGACTCTTGGCCGGCGGTTGCTGGCTGACGTTCGTGTTATCCATTGGCGCCCACGCGCAATGGTTGAACTACCGCGAGCCCGGGGTACCGCGCGGAAGCTGATTCATTCGTCAATGACGATACCTGCCGGGCAGGGTCCGATGACGTTGATGTGTCCGTAGTGGATCCGGGCGATCACCAGCCAGTGGGACCGATTTCCGGTTTGGTGGGGCTCCAGCGCGGCAACGCGCGTTTCGATGTCCGGGTCCAACGCTTCGCGCGCCAGAGCAAAGGCGCCCGGCTCTCACTGCGCTGACTGGCCCAGGCCGCCAGGACTCAAGGTCCGGGCGCTTCGCGGTCGTAAACGAGGGTCACGGGAGTTTTGTCGTCGGGCTCGATGACGACGATGGTCTGGGTCTTGCCGTCTTCGGAGATTTTCGCCATGGCGGTCTCCCTGATCTTCCCGTTAAGACGTTCGGTTGTTTCGATCGTTCGCTGGTCGATGCGCCGTCCCGATGAGGTGAGCCCGTTTGGTACGGTCGGACCTTCCTCACGATATTGTTTACCGTCGAACTTCATGCGAATGGTTTGCATCCGTTCCGGGAAGGTGACGACGTGGCCGGCAGTGCCGTAGGGCGTGATGCCGATTTCACTGGGACTGCTCAGTTCGAAGTCGATCGCTTCCCAATCGCCGGCCAGCCCGGACATAGGCGTTGCTCCGCCCATGCGCTTCAGGATCATCTTGTTGTTGAAATGCTGCCCGTTGGGCCTTGTGCCCGTGGCCGTGTAGGTCAGCGCCTTTCCGTCGGGCGAGACTTTCCAGATGGTGTCCATAGTGACGCGATCCCCGCTTTTGTAGGTGATGGCCCAGGTAGTCGCGTCCTTGATGGTGATGGCCATTGAGTCGCCAAAGTGCGTCAGGTGGTCGAGGCCATCGGCGAATATGAAGTCGCTGTGCTCATCCTCTTTGAACATGAATGAGCCGGGCGATAACTCCTGAATTTCGATGCTCTGGCCGGTGAGCTTGCTCCTGGAGAGGCTCAGCTTCCATTTGCCGATGAAAGGGTCCTGTGCCAGGAGAGCGGATGCGGAGAGCGCTGCCAGAAGGAGGGAGCGCGTCATGACTTGCATCCCCATACTCTATTCCATATTGGCGCTGATGTAACGCCAACTTGAGGAACGGCTTGCCATTCTCCCGGGTTAGCGTGCTGGTCACGCGTTATTGACCGGCTCGATGAAGCGGAATGTATGCGCCTTCGGGCGAGCCGCCCTGCTCGCATTGGTTTCACCCCAACCCCTGCCGCGAGGCGGGTAAAAATCTGACCCCGGACTTTATACGGCATTTAGGTGATTGTTGATACAGTTCACCTGCAATGATGTATTGGCTGGCCACATTTCGTGGGATGATCTGCTGGCTTACACATCATCACTGGCCTCTCGATACCGGACTCTGCAGGCGATGCGGGGTCGTCTGTACTCACCGGGTTGTAACTCTCGATATACGGTGGCGTCGTGGGATGTGCAGCGAGTGCCTGTCGCTGATTCCGCCGCGCAGATGAATACCCTTCGTTATTGCTGCAATTGCCATCCGTATGGTTGACCTGTAAGCACGATCTCCAAAGTGGTTTTTACTCAGCCGGCAGAGCCACCCACAATGGCGCCATGCTCATCGGCTACGCTGGCGAACTTCGGGAAGGTCGATTATCGGTTCACGCACTGGAGGTGCCATGGCTGATGTTAATGACGCGCTTGCGGCCAATCGCGACGCCCACCTCGACCTTGTCGCGGCGGCGGAGAGATCCGCGGCTGCCTGGACTACGCCGCGCGCGCCGGGGAAATGGTCGCCGAGCCAGGTCGTGGAACATGTTACGCGTGGCTTGGAAGAAGCGGCGAACGTCTTTTCCGGGGCTCCGTCGTCAATGCCGATGCCCCCCGTTTTCCTGCGCCCGCTGCTCAGACTGTTCTTCTTCAATAGGATCTTGAAGAAGGGCGTATTTCCGACGGGGTTTAAGGCCGCGAAGGCCATGAACCCTGCCAGCGGATCGGCCACGCCGGCTGAGGCGCGCGTCCGCCTGGAAGGGGCGCTCGCCAGGTTCGACCAGGAGTGTCGTGGACGGGTCGCCAGTGGCCAACACGTCGTGAGCACCGGTTTCGGTACGGTGTCGGTCGAAGACTACGTGAGGTTTAACGCGATGCACACTCGCCACCATTGCAAACAGATGTGAAAGACTGCCAGGCTCCAGGGGGAGCCAGCTAACCGGCGTTTGCAGCCGTCGGCGTCCACCGTCCCCAGACTCAGGCTGCTTGCGGAGAGAGTAACCGGGGTAATCCCTGTCCCTGTAAGGCTGACGATCTGCGGGCTGTTCGCCGCGCCATCCGTGAACGTCAGCGCGCCAGTGCGCGCACCGGTTGCAGTGGGAGAAAATCTTATTCCGATATTGCAATTAGCTCCCGCTGCGACGCTGGTCCCGCACGTGTTGGTCGCCACCGCGAAATCTCCGCTCGCCGTGATGGCGGTAAAATTAAGCGCCGCGTTTTCATGGTTCGTCAGCGTAACCGTTTTGGCCGCGCTGGTATTACCAAGCGCTACGGTCCCCAGACTCAAGGTGGTGGCCGAAAGAATAACCGGCGCGATGCCCGTCCCTGTCAGGCTGGCCGTCTGCGGACTGTTGCCGGCGTTATCGACGACGGTCAATGTGCCTGCTTCGGGCGCGACTGCTGTTGGCTTAAACGCAATGAGGATGGTACAGCTCGAGCCGCCCGCCAGCGTGCCTGAAGTGGCGGGGCATGTTCCTCCCGTTCGGGCGAAGGTTCCGCTGACAGTGATATCGGTGATCGTCAGCGGCGTCGTCTGCGCGTTCGCGAGCGTCTCGGTCTTCGCGGCGCTCGTGGTTCCCTCAGCCTGATTTCCGAACGCCAGCGTGGCCGCTGAGAGGGTAGCCGGAGCTACGCCCGTCCCGCTCAGAGCCACTGTTTTTGCGGACTGGTGGTGGCGCTATCGGTGACCGTCAGCGTCGCCGTTCGGCTTCCCAGTGCCGCCGGGGTAAACGTAACTATGATGTTGCAGCTCAGACCCGCGCCGAGCGTACTCGGTCTGAGCGGACAGTTCCCGCCGGAGACAAAATCGGTGGGATCGGCACCGCTGACCACGATGCTGCGTATTGTGAGCGCAACGGCCTGCGTGTTCTTGAACGTGGCAGTCTTCGAGGCGCTGGCCTCGTTAACGACCTGATTGCCAAACGAGAGAGCAGCAGGGGTTAAGGTGGTCTGCGCGAAAGCGGCGCACCCGGAAAGGAGAAACAACCCGACTACAGTCGAATGAAAGAGTCTCAGTTCCGTGCTCCTTGCCGTTTTGGCGAAATCTCGCAGCTATCGCAGAGATACTGAAAGCCAAATTCAGCAAATATGCCGGATTTTTGTTTTTCCCTTGATTGGCTGTCAACAGTGTAAGCTTTGTGGCTTTCGCATAGCGGGACTATTTCGGTTTTTGGTACTGGAAGGCCGATTTATTCCCCGTTTCGGCGAAGGCCATGGGCCGTTGACAGATCGCGAAAATAATTCCTCTCAACCGCTATCTCTAATCCCTGCAATAAGCCAGGATCGATATCTGAACCAAATTCCGCTCCCTTGATCCCGGGTTTTCCCACCCCGCATGCTACTTCTAAATCGGGAAAAAACTATGCTCTCCGAAAAACAACTCGCCGTCAACCGCGCCAACGCCCAGCTCTCGACCGGTCCCAAATCCGAGGACGGCAAACGAATCTCCCGCATGAACGCCCGCCGTCACGATCTGACCGGCCAGGTAACCTCAATGACCCCGGAAGATCGCATCGCCCACGACGCCTTCTCCGAAGCGCTAATCAAAGCCATGTCCCCCGAAGGAGCGCTCGAGCTCCAGTTCGCCCAGCGCGTCGCCACCGACTCCTGGCGTCTCAACCGGTCCAGCGCCATCGAAGACAACATTTTCGCCCTCGGCTTCTCCGCCCACGCCGACCGCAACATCGATCATCCCGAAATCCAGGCCGCGTTCGCCGCCGCGCGCACCTTCACCGCCGAAGCCAAAAGCATCGAACTCCTGACCCTCTACGAGCAGCGCATCAACCGCGGCCTGCAGAGAAACCTCGCTCTGCTTCAGACCCTCCAGGCCACTCGCAAAGCCGAACGTCAGGCCGAAATCGATGCTGCCCTGAAGCTTCTCCAACTCAGTGCAATGAAGGGCGTGCAGGACGAACCAGCCAAAAGCGCAGACGCAACTGGCGATTCAAGTTCAAGTAACGATTCAAGTGCAACTCGCGACCCAAGTCGCGATTCAGACGAGTCAAACGAAAATGGGTTCGTTTTTTCGACCAGCCAGATCCACGCCGTAACCGACCCCGCACGTCGTCTGGAACACGCCGAACCCATCGATTCCCACCAGCGCAGCCACGGAAAACACGACGAATCCAAAACCCAGGCCGCCTGAGCTGCCATTTCGCCTACGGTTCATCGGGCGTTTTACGGCGCCCATCCGCCATTTCACCGCTTCATCGCCAAACCTGCGACTTGCCCCGCCAATCCCTCTTACTCTCGAAAATAGAGGACACCACAACATGTTTTTCAAATCCATTCTCGCCGTACTTCTCCCCGCCGCACTTTCCGCCGCGGGCCATTTTGATGACACAGTCCGGAACGATTTCTTCGCCGGCGTCGCGGGCGACCAGACCGCCCTCCAGCGCGCCATGGCCAACTCCGAGTACGCCATCGCCAACGACCCACACTTCGCCGCCGAAGCCAAATCCTGGCACGGCGTCGGGCTTCTCATCATGTCCGCGCAGAAATTCAACCACGGCGACGCCGCCGCGGGCGCCGAGCTCTGGGCACGCGCCATCGGGGAGATGGACGAAGCCGGCCGCATGGAACCCGACAATCCCGCTGTGCTCATTCCCCGCGCCGCCGCCTGGTTCTCCGCCTCGCGCACCACGCCACCCGAAATGGCGGCGCCCATTCTCAAGAAGGCTCTCGCCGATTACGAACACGTCTACCAGCTCCAGGCCGCCATCTTCTACCGCCTCGGCACTCACCAGCGCAGCGAACTTCTCTTCGGACTTGCCGATGGCTATGCCCGCGACGGCAACCCCGATAAGGCCCGCTTCTATTTCACGAAGCTCGCCGCAATCGGCCCTCAGTCCGGTCACCAGCAGCAGGCCGACCTCTATCTCAAAGGCGAAAAGTATACGGTGACCGGCGTCGGATGCGCCGGCTGTCATACGGGAAAGTAGAATGACAACAACAGTGAAAGGCCGCTGGTCAGTACCGTGGATCGTCATCTCCTGCATCGGCATGGGTGCGATTCCCGCTCTCCTCCAGGCCATCTTTGGGAGTATCGACCTGCGCAGTTTCGCGCTATCGGCCTTCGTCGGTTCCATCTATGCGCTGTCGATCGCCATCCCCTGCTGGGCGGTCATCCCGTACGTGCTCTGTCGTCTGGATGACCGTTCTCTTCAGGTTCGTTTGGCAGCCATCCTCCCGCTACTGGCGGTATTTACGGTCACCGGTGCGCTCGTCACCAATTTCATCGCCCTCGGCCTGCACATCATCGACCGCGCGAGCTTCGCCGCAAACTTCTGGATGGGCTTGCGCATCAGCCTCTTGCTCACGGTCATCTTCACGCTGGCCAACTGGGGAATTTCCACTCTTCAGGAACGTCTCGCTCAGGCCAACGCCGAGTTGCACACGCGTCAGATCGCCGAAGAGCGCGAGCGGAAGATCGCCGCCGAAGCCCGCTTCGCATCGCTCGAATCGCGCGTCCATCCGCACTTCCTGTTCAATACCCTGAACTCCATCTCCGCTCTCGTTCGCGAAGACCCTGCCCAGGCCGAGCGAACCATCGAGCGCCTCGCCACCCTGCTGCGCTTCTCCCTCGATAGCGAGCGCGATGGCGTAGTCACTCTGCGCGAAGAGCTGCGCGTCGTGCGCGATTATCTCGAAATCGAAAAGGTGCGCTTCGGCGATCGCCTGCGCTACCGCATCGAGGTCGATGATGCCGCCGAATCCCAACAGGTCCCGGCGCTCTCCGTGCAAACGCTCGTCGAGAACAGCGTCAAGTATGCCGTCGGAGCGCTTCGCGAGGGAGCGGAAATTTCAATCTCGGCCCGCCTCTCGAACGGCCGCCTGCGCATAGAGGTCGCCGATGACGGACCCGGCTTCGAGCCCGCAGCCAGCCTGAAACCCGGCCACGGTCTCGACCTTCTCGAGCGTCGTCTGGCCTCGCTGTTCGGATCGTCGGCATTGCTCGAAATGACGGCGCGCGACGGCCACACTCTCATCGCGATGTCACTGGTTTCAACGTGATCCGCGCCTGGCTGGTCGACGATGAAAAACTCGCCCTCACCCGCCTCGCGCGCATGCTGAGCGAAACCGGCAAAGTAGAAATCATCGGAACCAGTACAGATCCACAGGAAGCCCTAACCAGCCTGAACGAAGCTTCGGTTGACGCCATCTTCCTCGATATCGAAATGCCTGGCCTCAACGGCTTCGAATTATTGAGCCGTCTCGCTTCGCCTCCAGCCGTAGTCTTCACCACAGCCTATGATCGATACGCCATCAAAGCCTTCGAAGCCAACGGCACCGACTATCTTCTGAAACCGGTCGCACCCGAAGCGCTGGACCGCGCCATCGCGAAGCTTCAACGAAACCTGAAGGCCGACCCCGCGCAATACCGCGAGATGCTCGATCGCCTGTCCGCGGCCCTCGGTCGGCAGGGGCGCCACTATCCCCGCCGCATCCCCTCGAAACTGGGCGACCGCGTCCAGTTCGTCGACCTCGACAAGGTCACCCACTTCTTCGCCGAAGGCAAACTGACCTACGCGGCAACGCCTGGTAAGAACTATGTGGTCGACGATTCCATCGTGCAGCTCGAAACGAAGCTCGATCCCACCGAGTTCCAGCGCATCCATCGCGCCTACCTCGTCAACCTTGCGGCGGTCGCGGAAGTCTGCTCCTGGTTTGGGGGAAAGATGATCGCGCGCTTGAACGATCCGGCACACACGGAACTTCCCATCGCCCGTGACCGTGTCAAAACGCTCAAGGAGAGGTTGGGCTTCTGACGCCCTGTTTTTGGTTCCCTTCGTGAGCATGCTACGATTGAGTCTGAGTCCCCCGGCAAGTGCTTACCCTTGCATTTCAAATCACTTAGATGAATCTTCGCTCTCTTTTCAGCCTGTTTTCCTCGGACCTCGCCATCGACCTCGGCACGGCCAATACCCTCGTTTACGCCAAGGGAAAAGGCATCGTAGTCAACGAGCCTTCCATCGTCGCACTCAACAAAAACACCGGGGAGGTCGAGGCCGTCGGCAAGGAAGCCAAGGAGATGCTCGGCCGCACTCCCGGCAACATCGTCGCCATCAAACCGATGAAAGACGGCGTCATCGCCGATTTCAAAGTCACCGAGAAAATGCTGAACTACTTCATCCACAAGGCGCACAACCGCAAGATGCTTGTGCACCCGCGGATCGTAATCGGCGTTCCCAGCGAAATCACTCAGGTCGAAAAACGCGCGGTCATGGATTCCGCCTATCGCGCCAAAGCCAGCGAAGTTCATCTGGTGGAGCAGGCCATGGTCGCCGCCATCGGCGCCGGCCTTCCGATCACCGAACCATCCGGCAACATGGTGGTCGATATCGGCGGCGGAACCACGGATATCGCGGTCATTTCGCTTTCCGGAATCGTCTACTCGCGGTCGGTGCGCGTGGCCGGAAACGCCATGGATGACGCCGTCATGCTGTACCTCAAGCGCAAGTACAATCTGCTGATCGGCGAGCGCACGGCCGAAACCATCAAGATGGAAATCGGCTCCGCCTTTCCTCTCGATAAACCGATGACCATGGAGATCAAAGGCCGCAACCTGATCGAGGGCGTTCCCAAAACCCTCATCATCAAGGACGACGAAATCCGCGAAGCCCTCTCGGAATGCATCGCTACCATCATCAACGGCATCCGCGTGGCGCTCGAACGCACTCCGCCCGAACTCAGCGCCGATATCAGCGACCGCGGCATCGTCCTCACCGGCGGCGGCGCTCTGATCAAGAATCTCGACAAGCGCATCCGCGAGGAAACCGGCCTGCCGGTTTCGATTGCCGACGATCCGCTGGCCTCCGTCGTGCTCGGCACCGGGCAAGATGCTCAGCGACTTCAAGCTCCTGCGCAAGATTTCCATCGATTAGCGAAAATGAAGTGAAGTAATAGTTGAAGTCGACAAGAAGTCGAATCATGGAATCGCTGTTCTACCGTTACCGGAACATCATCGTCCTGCTGCTGGTGATCTGCGCCCAGATCGTTCTTCTCGCCTGGCAGGTGAAGAGCGACAACGATGTGCCCATGGTGCGGGTCTGGGCCGTTACCGCCGTGACGCCGGTCGCGAGCGCGATCGAGTTGATGCGCAACGGCGACCACCGGCTTCTTCAGTAACTATTTCGAACTGCGAAACGCGCGCGCACAAAGCCGCAAGCTGCGCACCGAAGTGGACCGGCTCAGGCTGGAAAATCAGTTCCTGAAGAACGAACTCGCTTCCGCGCAGCGCGCCGAGGCACTCGCCGGATTCCAGGCCAGAACTCCTTCGAAGATGATCGGCGCCCGCGTGATCGGCGCCACTCCCGGCATGGGCACGAAGATCCGTGCTGATCGATCGCGGCTCCACCTCGGGCGTCCGCAGGAGCATGGCCGTCGTTACGCCGGATGGCATCGTGGGCAAAGTGATCGCCGTGTTTCCCGTTCGCCAGCCAGGTGCTTTCCGTGACCGACCCCGGTTTTTCGGCGGGCGTCGAATCGCAGAAGAATCACGTGCATGGTGTGCTGAAAGGCCTGGGCAACGGCAGCACGCGCGTGGACTACGTGCCCACCGGCCAGAAGGTCGAAATGGGCGAGATGTTCTTCACCTCCGGCGAAGACCGCGTCTTTCCCAAAGGCCTTGCCCGTCGGCAAGGTCACCGGCGTCCATGAAGGCGGCAACTTCCAGGAAATCACGGTGGACCCCGCTGGCGCCGAAACCGCGCCGGAGGAAGTGCTGGTCATTCTCGATCCGGTGCACCAGGCGATCCCGGAAGAGGCCGGCGCCGGAGACCCCGGTGTTCCTCGCGCCCGATGTGAATCCCGCCTTGAATAACGATAGTCAGGCGCCTCAGTCCGGCGCGGCGCTGACCACCGCGGACAAGCTGAGGGAGCAGTACCAGAAGATCGGCGACGCCCAGAAGCATGTGTTTGGGGAAGGTGGGCCGGGAACGCTGCCGCCGAACTTCAACCTGAAAGTGCCAGGCGTCAACGCTCCCGCCGCTCCGGCCGGCGCGACAGGCGCGACAGGCGCGACCGGGCTGGCGGCGAAACCCCATCCGAAGCCGGCCCCGCCGGTCGCGCCACAGCCCTGATGGCATACTCAACCGGCAGGATTATGGTGGATAGCGCACGCCAGGTGCGCAGCGCAGTCTATCCGATTTGGGTCTACTTCGCCGTCCCTTTGCTCGCGCTTCTGATCCAGGTCTATCTGCCGCTGTTCGAGACGCTGCGTTTCATATCGCAGATCGAGCTGCCGCTGCTGGTCACAATCTATTTCTCGCTCATGCGGCGATCGCAGCTCAGAGGACTTGCGATCGGCGTCGCGCTCGGGCTGGCGCAGGATTCGCTCTTCCAGCAGCCGTTGGGGATGTACGGCATCTGCAAGACTCTGGTGGGTTACTTCTCGGCGTCCATCGGCATGCAGTTCGACGTCGAGCATGCGTTGGTCCGGCTCGTTCTTTGTTTTATTTTCTACCTGTTTCACCAGTTCTTTTTCTGGCTGCTGCAGCGGTCGCTGCTGGATCAGCCGGCCGTATTTCTGCTCCAGAGGAATGTGCTCCTGGCTGTGATCAACGCGATCATCGGCGTGTTCCTGTTCCACTTCCTGGACAAGCTGCGCAAGCGCGAGTGATCTCAGCGCAGCAGGTCTTCCAGCTGAATTCTGGCGCCGGTCTTGTCGTCGCGGTACTTCACGATCACCGGCGTATAGATCGAGATGCCCCAGTCCTTCCCGGGGCCGATCGTCACGGCGCGCGAACCCGCGATCACCACCGCGCCTTCCGGGATCACCAGCGGCTGTTCGTCGGTCGCGCGATAGACCTGCCCGCGCACCAGATCGTAGACCGGCGTCGAGCGATTGAGGATGGTTCCGGTGCCGAGCACGGCCTGCTTCTTGACGACCGTTCCTTCGTAGACGCCGCAGTTGCCGCCGACCAGCACGTCGTCTTCGATGATCACGGGCAGCGCGCCAACCGGCTCGAGCACGCCGCCGATCTGCGAAGCCGCCGAGATGTGGCAGTTGCGCCCGACCTGCGCGCAACTTCCCACCAGCGCGTGCGAATCGATCATGGTGCCGTCGCCGACATATGCGCCCACGTTGACGTACATCGGCGGCATGCAGATCACGCCCTTGCCGATGTAGCAGCCATCGCGAATGCTCGATCCGCCGGGCACGATGCGCACGCCGTCGGCCGCGCGTGAACTGATGCACCGGATAAGTCGACTTATCGAGGAACGGCTGCCGCACCGGGTCGATCGACATGTCGACGATCGAGCCCATCCGGAAGCCCACCAGGATGCCCTTTCTTGACCCAGCCGTTCACGCGCCAGCCGCTGTTCTGCGACAGCGTCCGGCTCGGCGGCGCGAATGGTTCCCGCGTTCAGCGCCTGCTTGAATCGCGCGAAGAGCGCGAAATGATCCGGCGTATATGTCTCTGGCGTGTTATCGAACAGCTCTTCAATGCCTGCTGCAATCTAATGTGCTCCCGCGGCGGCCAGCAGGCCCGACCGATTCCAGTACCTGTTCGATCTTCTGCTTGCTTGCGGGCGAGCGGCTCGACCATGCGGCAGCCGGTAGACCGGCTCGAGCAAGCCCATCACCGACATGGCCCACTTCACCGGGATCGGATTCGCTTCGACGAAGTTGATCTGCATCAGCGGCAGCTAGCGGCGCTGCAGTTTGCGCGCGCCCGCGAAATCGTTCCGGTTCGCGAGGCGCGCGAGTTCGCGTCATCGCGCCGGGAATCTGATTCGAAACCACCGAGATGACGCCGCGTCCGCCGAGCGCGATCACCGGCAGCGTCATCGCATCGTCGCCGGAAAGCACGATGAAGTTCTCCGGCACGCGCTGGATGATTTCGGCGATCTGCGTGATGTTGCCCGAGGCTTCCTTGATGCCGATGATGTTGTTCGATTCCGGCCAGGCGAACCAGCGTCGCGGGCTCGATGTTCACGCCGGTGCGGCCCTGCACGCTGTAGACGAATGATCGGGATTTCGATCGCCTCGGCGATGGCTTTGTAGTGCTGGTAGAGGCCTTCCTGCGTCGCCTTGTTGTAGTAGGGCGTGACGGAGAGGATGCCGTCCGCGCCGAGTTTCTGGCACGCGCGCGCGAGTTCGATGACTTCGTGGGTGTTGTAGCCGCCCGCGCCGGCCAGCACGGGAACCTTTCCGCCGACTTCTTCGACCGTGATCGCGACCACGCGCAGGTGCTCTTCGCGCGTGAGCGTCGGGCTCTCGCCCGTGGTGCCGCAGGGCACCAGAAAATCGATGCCCTGCTCGATCTGACGCCGGACCAGCTTGCGCAGCGTCGGCTTCATCGAGCGATCCGTCTTTCCGAAACGGCGTGACCATGGCCGTTCCGCATCCTGTAAACATGTACCACCTCCCAGAAAAGAATATCTCCGAACTCGTGAAAACCCTTCTTGCCCGACCACCCACTCGGCCGCTTTGAGCGCGCCCAGCGCGAAGCCTTCGCGGCTGCGCGCGGTGTGCCGCAAAGTGATTGTATCGGCCGGCGAATCGAAGCCGATCTCGTGCGTGCCGGGAATCGCTCCGGCGCGGTTCGACGCGACATCGACGTGACGCTCGATAACCGGCCTCGCGCATCTCTTCCACCAGCTTGAGCAGCGTTCCGGAGGCGCGTCTTTCTTGGCCGAATGATGGATCTCCCAGGCCCAGGCTTCATACTCCGGCTCGTTCGCCAGCAGCTTCGCGGCCGCGCTCACGATGCGGAAGAAGGCATTCACGCCCACCGAATAATTCGGGCTCCAGACCAGGCCGATTCCGTGCCGCTCGACGACGCTCTTCACGTGCGGCATGTGTTCCTGCCAGCCCGTCGTTCCGACCACCAGGTTGACGCCCAGCGCGGCGATCCGCTCGATGTTCCCGACCACTGTCGACGGAATGGAGAAATCGATCGCCACATCGACGCCGCTGAAATTCTCCGCAGTGATGCCTTCGAAGTTCGCGTTGTTGAATTCGTCGAGTTTCAGCTGCGACCGCGATGCCGCGCTCGGCGGCGAGGCGCTCGATCATGCGGCCCATTTTGCCGTAGCCGACGATGGCGATCTTCATTCAAAAACCTCGGGATCCAGTTCGCTGAAGAACTCCGTGTGCAGGGATTCGACCGCCTGACGAAGATCCTTTTCCGCCACCACAACGCTGAGATTCAGCAGCGACGCGCCTTGCGAGATCATCCGGATATTCACGTCCGCGCAGCGCGCTGAACACGCGCGCCGCCACTCCCGGAGTGTAGCGGATGTTCTCGCCCACCAGGCAGACGATGGCCTGATCGGGCTCCATCGACACTTCGGAGAATTCGCTCAGTTCCTGGCAGATCGTCTCCATCTGCGCCGGTGTTGTCGATGGTCAGCGACACGCTGACTTCGCTGGTCGCCACCATATCGACCGGCGTTTCGTGGCGGTCGAAGATCTCGAAGATGCGGCGCAGAAATCCATGCGCCATCAGCATGCGCGTCGAGTGAATATTGACCAGCGTGATCTTGCGCTTGCAGGCGATCGACTTCACCACGTTGCTGCAGTGCACCGTCTCGGCGACGATCCGCGTGCCGGGCACGTCGGGCCGGCGCGAGTTCAGAATCAGCACCGGAATGTTCCGCTCGATGGCCGGAATCACGGTCGCCGGATGCAGCACCTTCGCGCCGAAATAGGCCAGTTCCGCGGCTTCGGCGAACGAGATGGTCTTGACGCGATGGCCGCCGGGAAGGATGGTCGGATCGGCGGTCAGCATGCCGTCCACATCGGTCCAGATCTGGATCTCTTCGGCCTCGACGCCCGCGCCCACGATGGACGCGGTGAAGTCGGAACCGCCGCGGCCGAGCGTGGTGGTGACGCCTTCTTCGGTGGAGCCGATGAAGCCGCCCATCACGACGACCTTGTCCTGCGCCAGCGGCGGCAGCAGTTGCGGCGAGGCGCTGGTAGGTTTCCGCGAAGAGCGGCGCGGCCTGGGTGTGGCGGTGATCGGTGACGATCACCCTGCGCGAATCGACATGAACCGACGGGCAGGCCGAAATGTTCGAACGCGAGCGCCACGATGTAGCTCGACAGGCGCTCGCCGTAGCTCGAAATGGCATCGATGGAACGCGGCGTCAGTTCGCCGAGCACGGCGATGCCTTTGACGAGTTCGGTCATCTCCTGAAAATGATCGTCGAGCGTGCGGTCGAGTTCGGCGCGATGCGCCAGCGGAACCACCTGGCGCGCTTCGCGCGAATGGAAATCGCGCAGGTCGTGCAACTGGCGGATGTACTCGTCGCGCTTGCCTTCGATGGCGGACTGCGCGATGGCGAGCAGCTTGTTGGTCGTCTTGCCCATCGCGGACACCACGACGATGGGATGGCGATCGACGCGCGCCTTGACGATGCCGGCGACGCGCTCGATGGCCGCGGCGGATTCGACGGACGTGCCGCCGAATTTCATGACGATCATGTCAGTCGAGCAGCCCTTCCGAATGCATCAGTTCCGCATTGAGCACCGCCGCGCCGGCCGCGCCGCGAATGGTGTTGTGGCTCAGCGCGACGAACTTCCAGTCGAAGACCGGGCAGGGGCGCAGGCGGCCGACGAACGCCGCCATGCCGCGATCGCGCTCGGCATCTTTGCGCGGCTGCGGACGGTCCGCTTCCGGCATGTACTGCACGGGATGCTTCGGCGCGCTCGGCAGATTGCGCTCCTGCGGCACGCCGCGAGAAAGTCTCGAAGGCGTTGCGCAGATCGGCCTCGCGTCGGGCTGCGCGGAAAACTCCACCGAGACCGTCACGGTGTGGCCATCGACCACCGGCGACGCGATTGCAATGCGCGCTGACTTTCGCGGCCAGCGGCTCGATGTGATCGCCCGCGAAGTGCCCGAGGATCTTCTGCGTTTCCTGCTGCATCTTCTCTTCTTCGCCGCCGATGAACGGGATCACGTTGCCCAGGATGTCCATCGAAGGCACGCCCGGATAGCCGGCGCCCGAGATCGCCTGCAGCGTGGTCGCGATCACGCGCGTGATGCCGAACTGCTTCAGCGGCGCGAGCGCCCATGGTGAGCACGATGGTCGAGCAGTTCGGGTTGGTCACGATCTGCCCCTTCCATCCGCGCGCGCTCTGCTGGCCGCGGAATCAGCTTCAGGTGATCCGGATTGATTTCCGGCACGAGCAGCGGCACATCGCGATCCATGCGGTGATTCCTCGAATTCGAAACGACGACGTGTCCGGCCTGCGCGAATGCCTGTTCGATTTCGGTCGCGACGGAAGCATCCATGGCGGAGAACAGAAGCTTCGGCGCGTTGCCGGGCTTCGCTTCTTCGACCGTCAGCGTCGCGATCGGAGTCGGGCGCGGCGCCGCCGAGATGCCATTTCGCGGCGTCGCGATAACGCTTGCCGGCGGAGCGCTCGCTCGCGCCCAGCCACGTGAGCTGGAACAACGGATGGCCGTCGAGAAATTTGATGAAATGCTGGCCCACCATGCCGGTGGCGCCGAGGATACCGACTTCGATTTTGTTCATTGCGCTTTGTAACTGCCTGACCATTTTTTGATAGATTTCCACTGCGTCGAGAATTGCTGTCTTGGGCACGCGCTCGTCGAGCGTGTGGGCACGTGAATGGTGCCCGGGCCGAGCAGCAGCGGCTGTCCCCAGGCGCCGCCGAACGCCGGAATATCGGTCGTGTAGGCGACCACGGTGGTCGGCAGGCCTTCGACCGCGGTCAGCCGGATCGCCGGAATTTCGAGCACGAAGTTCAGTTCGCACCGTTGTCCGCCAACGGCTTGCGTCCAGCGCCTCGCGCGTGTCGTGCCGAATCGCCCACCAGGCGGATGAAAATCTCGGCGCGCGCTTCATCGGGAATCACGTTGGGCGCGCGGCCGCCGTGAATGGTGCCGATGTTCAGGGTGCTTGGCGCCGAGGACGTCATCCACGGGCAGCTCGACTTTGCGGATGGCGTCGAGCACGTCGAGCAGTTTCTCGATCGCCGAATCGCCCAGCTCGCGGATACGCGGAGTGCGCCATCTTGCCGCGCGCCACCAACTTCGTAGCGCAGCGCGCCTTTCGATCCGAGCGCGAGCTGGTTCTCGGTGGGCTCGCCGTTGATGATGAACTTCGATCCGCGCGGATGCTGCGCCGCATGATACGCGCCCGCGCTGTTGCGCTCCTCGCCGACGACGAACAGCAGGCCGAAATCGCGCACGCCCTGCTTCGAGCAGGCGCTCGGCCGCGGTGATCATGGAGGCGATGATGCCTTTGGTGTCGCAGGCGCCGCGTCCCCAGATGAATTCGTCGTCTTCGCGCGAGGGCACGAAGGGCGGCACGGTATCCATGTGAGTGGAGAGCGTGACGACGGGATCGCCGAAGGCGGCGAAGACGTTGGAGCGCTTCGGCTCGACTTCGATTTTCTCGACGAGGCCGTTGTGAGCGGCGCAGATGCGCGACAGATGGTCGTAGAGATATTGCCCGACCTGTTCTTCTTCCGGGGTGACGGAAGGGATGTCGATCAGCGCTCGCGTCAGCTCGAATACGTGCATAAGTCCCGCCTGATACACCTGTCTGGGATGCGCGTACGAGGAGAGTGAGGGAGGTGCAGAGTTTCACTATCCCGATAGCGCTCCATCCGGGCGATTGAGCCCGGATGACAGTGGCGGAGATTTAACCCGCGCCCCCAACCGCCCGCGGCCGATCCGCCGCGCCGATTTCGGCGACAAGACCCCTTCCGGCGCGCCTCCCGTGATCGCGGGAACTCTGCGCGCGGTCTTGGCTGCCGCACCTCTACCAGAAAATTCAGGATATCACGAGTGATCGATGGATTCTGTTGACGCGTGAAGCCCGCCGCTCGAAATCATCCGGCGACTGAGCCGGCGGGCTGAGTGGTGAATGGAAGAACGAGCGAGGAGGGCCCCGATCGCCGCCGGATTACTGGAAGCGCCGACAACCCAAAGGGGATGACCGGGCCGGGCGCGGGCAGATTGCCTCTGACATGAGCTGCCCGTTTTCCGAGTCTTGCAGGGCCGCCGCATTCGTATGCCCCGGAGTTGGCAACTCCCGTGCCTAATTCGGTTTTGCAGTGACGCGCCGAATGCTTTTGAGAATCGAGATCAGCGTTCGCTCGTATGAGCCCGCCTTCGGATCACCCTCCCAGTAATTCAACTCGATCTTGAGCAAGTCGGCGTTCAGTCGGAAGTAGAACGTCACATACTTCTGCTGAACGTCGTAACCGTTTTGCTTATACTCGAAGGCGACCCGAAGTACGTCAGAGATGTCTGGGTTGCCCAGGTTCGGAATGGGTTCCATGGTCGTAGCGCCGAAAGCGAAACGTCGAGCGTCTGCGGACGCCCACTCCCGTGGGTTGCTGCTGTGATCGATGTTCCCGAGGTCGGAATGGGGCAGCAGGAAAATCTCGGCAGCATCTGGTGGCAGCACCCCGTGGCCCGGAGCCCTGGCCAAGTCGTAGTTAGACAGCGTGGGCCCTCCTTTGCCGGGAGCAACAGAGATGTGCCAACTGGCTGGGTACGTGAGACGATAACCGTGCTCCGAATTGGAGTACGTGTGGACCGTCCCTGCGCTCACGAGAACAACCGGTCCGCCACAAAGCAGAGCGACGAGAAGTGCATGTCGAAGAACAGACACCGCGCGGCTCATTGATTGGGCTTGGCCGCTGGCGGCGGGCACGGAAAGCCCAGACTGTTCGGGTTTCCGCCCAACCCCACCATGATTGAGGTGATATTACCCGCACCGTTTGAGCACGGGAAGCCTGGCTGGTTCACGCAATATGCCCCCGGGAGACCGCTGTACAGCTTGGCGACGGTATTATTGCCCTTATTGTAGATCTGATTTTCTACATTGTCACCAGTAAACGAGATGCTCTGGCCAAAGCTCGAAAACTGCCTTGGGTGGCAATTCCATATACCCTCGCGTGCCCTTTGGCAGACCATAGAGCCGAAGGCGTTGTCATCTTTCTGCGCGACGGGGCTCGTCCCGTAGCCGGACTCCGCTCCTGACATTGCGACAAGAAGGCGCGGATCAATGTTATCCAGCATGCCAACCGCCACAAACCACCCGCTATACGACGCTAGGGGGGAACCCCTGCTTGTCAGGAGCGCGCTGATTGAGTTCGCTAGCTCCTGATCGCAGGTCGGCGTAGTCGGTAGGGAGGTCTCGGGCAGCGTATAGCAGCCAGGATCCGGATCCATCGCCGCAGGATCTTGCCAGGCCGCTATGCCCGGTTGACTGAGTTGAGGACAGGCCGATGCCCAGAAGGTGGCGCCACCGCCTGCGCAAGAGGCATCATTGCTTTCGCCGTCCTGGCCCGAACAGACCTCTTCCCAGGCGCGCCCCGTCCGGTCAAATCGGTTGACCGGGTCGCCCCCTGTATACGCATACCGGTTCCAACTTCCCGGATCCTTAGGCCCCGCGCCGGCCTGATACTGGTCGGCGGTATTGAACCTGCCGTAGGTACTGGCATAATATCGCTGATCGGCATAATCGAACCCGGTATACGAATCGCGTGTATAGGTCGCGAACTTCTCATGGTCGTTCGAGGTCGAAGTGATCTCGTCGCCGTAGGGATAGAACCGGCCGCCGTTTCCCGTCGGCGCGTAATAGTCCCAGACCCCTATCGCGCGGTTTGTCCCCAGCCGGTCCTGATACGTCATCTGACCCGTTTCCACGATCAGCTTCCCCGCAAACCAGATATTCGTCGCAGTCGGGGTGATCGAGACCGGAGTTCCGACGTAACTGTTCGGAGGCACAATCGTGTAGACTCCCAGCTTCTCGCCACGCGCCCCATAAAACGTCAGCTGTTCCGTGCCGGAAGTCGTATATGTGTAGAACCGCTTGTTGTCCGCCGTGTAAGCAAAGTACTCGATCCCGCCGGAGGTTTCCGCCGCCGAAAACACGCGGTTCGACTCGTCGTACGTCAGCGTGGCTCCCGATCCGGATGTCATATTCCCATTCGCATCATAGCTCGCATTCGACAGTCGGTTCGTGGCGGAGTTCACCGCGATCGGCGTTGAAGTCCCGTTCAGCACCTTCGCCGTCAGATTCCCGAAGCCGTCGTACTGATACGTTTGCGTCCAGGCCGACGGCGCCGGTGAGGCGCCGCTGTTGGGTGTCGACGACGCCGAGGTCAAACGCTTCAGAAGATCGTACTGGTAACTGATTGTCTCGCCGGAAAGCGTATCGACAGCCTGCGTGATTTGGCCGTTATTCTGCGTAGCCGAATAGTTGTACTGGATGCCGACCGCCGGGGAAGATCTGCCATAGGCGTCGGGGTTCGTGCTCCAGCTCAGCGAAGCCAGTTGTCCGTTCACGTTGTAGGCCATCGTCCTGGTCGCCCAGCTCGTTACGTAGCTGCCCGAGTTATAGTCAGACCCGACCACGGCCTGCATGCTCGTCATCCGTCCGGCATAGTCGTACTGCACATTCTGCACCCAATCGACCGGAGAACTGGTCTGGCCCCAGCTCGCCCCGGTGGCGCCGCTGTTGTCGGTCAGGGAAGCGGGCCGCCCCATCGAATCGTATCCGTAGGTGAGCGTAATCGGACCCAGGGCCTCGCCACCCGGCCCGTTGTTGTACCAGGAACTGGGAGCGGCCATCGGATACTTCGTGGTCGCCGTCCGGCCCGTGTTGTCGTAGGTGTAGTCCACCTCGATGTCCGTGGTCTGTGTAGTCCAGTAATTCCCGTAGCTGGTCGGGTACTGGCGCGACAGGTAAAGCTGCTTCGCAATGACCCCTCCCGCCGGATGGTACGAATACATCTCGGCGAAACTGGAGTTGTTGGTGTACTGCGTCCCGGTCAGATAATTCGTATATTCCCCCGTCACGCAGACAGCACTCGTGTTCCAGTTGTTCGTCACCGCCCCGTACAGGATGGCCGTCAGCCTGCCAATACTGTTCTGCGAGAAGCTCGAATTGATCGGGTTGGTGTCGTACGAGTAATCGATTGAATGCCATCAGGATCGCGCCGATAATCCCGATGAAGGTGAGACTCATCCGGCGATTAAGGCAGCGGGCGCCCAGCGGCGGTGGTATGTCACACCGGCTTCGCCGACTTGTGGCGTATTCCGGCCGCACTCGCGCAAAACCAGCGGAGCGGCAAAGGGCCGCCCGGCATTTGGCCGTGGGCCCGTACCAGTTTCTGTCCGCCGAGGTCATCGTTTTCATAGAAGTCAATTGAGCAATCGTCAATCATGCCCTCGGCCGGGTCGGAGACAAACGATTCGACGAGGACCATTTCATTCGTTATTGCGCAAGTCTTTTCGCGCGAAAGCGAGGGATGCCGCGAACGATACGGCACTCCGAATGACAACATATAGTCAAAGGTGCCGACGCTCGCGGGCGATAGTTCATCCACGGAGGGTCAGGAGCGGTCAACGCCTTCAAACGCGCCGAGCTCCGCGAATTCGGCGCAATCGGCCGCGGTGATGCGCACGCCGCTAGCGGCCATCGCGAAAGAATTCCAACCCGAAGCAGCACCCACGTCCGGCACGCGGCAGCCCCGACGCGAATTCGGTATGGTCGAGTGCTCGGTCGAGACACTCTGATGGCAATCAGATTCTGAGTGAAGAAGGGCAGGAGGCAACTCGATGCTTCAGCGCCTCTATGGCGATTAGTCCGGGAACGATCATTCTGTCCGGCAACTGGATACTATCGTACGGCGTACTGCGCCGTAGCCTTCTCCACCTTCCGCTGCACCGCCTCGCGGTATCCCCGATTCGGGTGCAGCCTAATATGACGTATCCGCTGGGTACCTCGCGCGTCCGGTCAACGCCTTACTTGCCCTTAGCCTCGCTGCAGCCTGGCACAGCCGCGACGTCGTCGGCGGACCTTGCGATCAGCGCGCCCGGAGCCGCGTTCAAATGCCCGAAGCCTCGGGGCTTGCCGTTGATCATTTTCGCCCATTCTTTTCGGGTCTCAAAAACGCCTGTATATGTCCAGACAATGCAACGATCCGGCAGCAGGCGGCGCAGTCGCTGATACTTCGGAGTTAGCCTCTGAAATGCGGCAAGGTCATATTCGAAGTTTGCAGAATGGATCTGGGCCGGGTCGCCGGGGGCCTCGATGCTTATCAGCGGGTCCCAAACATACCCGTCGGTAACCAACACCCCTGGGCACCCCTCGCCTTTAAACCACGCCCCTTCGTCCGTTCCGACGACCTCCCCGCGGAGACGGATGAGCTCGCCGTCATATAGCAAAGGCCTGGCCAGCACATCGCAGACTCTCAGAGTGGGTGGGGCAATTGCCTCATTCTTAGCACCAGACTGAGCACCCAGAACGGCGCTAATACCAAGAACGGCGCTGAAAAGACAGGTGGGTATCGAGGTCTTGAGGCGCATCAGAAGCAGTTGGCCTTAACCTTGTTGGTGTTGTTGCCGCTCTTGCCCGGGTCCCCCGCGTCGTTCTGATTGAATTGATTCGTACCGGGCCCGAAGATGTAGTTCATTGCATGACCCAGTTCGTGCAGCAGGGTGATCGCTTGGTCCTTAGGGCTACCGCTCACGAAGCTACCGGCAAGGTCGTTCACAACGATAGAAACCACGCCGTATTGGGCCGTGCCGTAATCGATGGTCCCAATATCGGTCGTGCGCGCAGACACTGTAGTTCCCGGGCTCGTTGGGAGGATGCCGCCGACAGTGATGGATCCGAACTCAAGGCCGAACTCCAGGTTGTTGAGGACGTTTTGAGGATAGACCACCTGCCCGTTAACAACGCCAACTCCGAATATCTTGGCGCACTTGGGGTTATTTAGAGCCGATATCGCTGCCCGGACCGCCGCGGGGATTTCGGAGGCCACTTTGAGTTCATTTGCGATTAGACCATTCGAGAGGCCGGCGTCAATTTGCATCGCCTGCGCGCATCCCTCGAAATCGGCAAAGCACTCTTCCCCATACTCCGGGTCATCGAAGAGGTCGGACCCATCACCATCGCCCGAGGCGTCACCCTCGGCTGTAGCTATCACGCCGCAATCGTAGGTGCCGTCGTCGAGCTCGACGCAGCCGTTGTCACCGTCGCTGTCGTCTAGGCCTGTTCTGTCGTGCCGGTTAACGGGATCGCCACGCGTGTAACCGTAGCGGTTCCAGCTCCCAGGGTCATTCCGCTTCGTGGCTCTCCGGCCCGCCGGATCGGGAGTATTGAACCTCCCATAGGTGCTCGCGTAATATCGCTGATCGGCGTAATCGAATCCGGTGTAGGAATCCCGGGTATAGGTCGCGAACTTCTCGTGGTCGTTGGCGGTCGACGTGATCTCGTCACCGTAGGGGTAGAACCGCCCGCCGTTCCCTGGCGGCGCATAAGAGTCGGAGACCAGTATCTTCCGGTTCGTCCCCAGCCGATCCTGATACGTCATCTGACCGGATTCCACGATCAGCTTCCCCGTGAACCAGATATTCGAAAAGGCCGGAGTGATCGCGACCTGAGTTCCGACGTAAAAGTTCGGGGGCACGATCGTGTACACTCCCAGGTTCTCGCCACGCGCCCCATAAAACGTCAACTGTTCCGCGCCGGAAGTCGTATACGTATAGAACCGCTTGTTGTCCGCCGTGTAAGCAAAGTACTCGATCCCGCCGGAGGTTTCCGCCGCCGAAAACACGCGGTTCGACTCGTCGTACGTCAGCGTGGCTCCCGATCCGGATGTCATATTCCCATTCGCATCATAGCTCGCATTCGACAGTCGGTTCGTGGCGGAGTTCACCGCGATCGGCGTTGAAGTCCCGTTCAGCACCTTCGCCGTCAGATTCCCGAAGCCGTCGTACTGATACGTTTGCGTCCAGGCCGACGGCGCCGGTGAGGCGCCGCTGTTGGGTGTCGACGACGCCGAGGTCAAACGCTTCAGAAGATCGTACTGGTAACTGATTGTCTCGCCGGAAAGCGTATCGACAGCCTGCGTGATTTGGCCGTTATTCTGCGTAGCCGAATAGTTGTACTGGATGCCGACCGCCGGGGAAGATCTGCCATAGGCGTCCGGGTTGGTGCTCCAGCTCAGCGAAGCCAGTTGTCCGTTCACGTTGTAGGCCATCGTCCTGGTCGCCCAGCTCGTTACGTAGCTGCCCGAGTTATAGTCAGACCCGACCACGGCCTGCATGCTCGTCATCCGTCCGGCATAGTCGTACTGCACATTCTGCACCCAATCGACCGGAGAACTGGTCTGGCCCCAGCTCGCCCCGGTGGCGCCGCTGTTGTCGGTCAGGGAAGCAGGCCGCCCCATCGAATCGTATCCGTAGGTGAGCGTAATCGGACCCAGGGCCTCGCCACCCGGCCCGTTGTTGTACCAGGAACTGGGAGCGGCCATCGGATACTTCGTGGTCGCCGTCCGGCCCGTGTTGTCGTAGGTGTAGTCCACCTCGATGTCCGTGGTCTGTGTAGTCCAGTAATTCCCGTAGCTGGTCGGGTACTGGCGCGACAGGTAAAGCTGCTTCGCAATGACCCCTCCCGCCGGATGGTACGAATACATCTCGGCGAAACTGGAGTTGTTGGTGTACTGCGTCCCGGTCAGATAATTCGTATATTCCCCCGTCACGCAGACAGCACTCGTGTTCCAGTTGTTCGTCACCGCCCCGTACAGGATGGCCGTCAGCCTGCCAATACTGTTCTGCGAGAAGCTCGAATTGATCGGGTTGGTGTCGTACGAGTATGT
This sequence comes from Terriglobia bacterium, assembly GCA_963764845.1. Classification (GTDB taxonomy): domain Bacteria; phylum Acidobacteriota; class Terriglobia; order Bryobacterales; family Bryobacteraceae; genus BOG-234. Next base: position 2,638,239 of record CAVXUE010000006.1, read on the forward strand.
CACCCGCTGGCAGCCGTCTTCGGAGCCGCTCTGCCCCTGCGGATAAAACTGCTTCATGGTGAGCCGGTTCAGGCTGTCGTACGTGTAAACCGTCTGCTGGCCTTTGGCATCTGTCTTCGATTGCACGGCGCTGTTGGTGCCGTACACGTAGGAAACGCTGCCGTTTTCCGGGTTCGTAGCCGAAGTCAGCCGTCCCGCGTTGTCGTAGACAAACGAGCGCGTCTGGGTGGTTCCCGCCCGAGTCATCGAGACGCCCGTGACCTGGTTCATCCAGTTGTAGGTATATGACGTGGTCAGCGTCCCCGAGGGCTGGTTCAAAGGATCGGGTTCGACCACCGTCACCAGATTATTGAGCGCGTCGGTGGTGAACTGCTTCCAGTCTCCAGCCGGATCGGTCACTGTGGTCACGTTGCCCGAGTAGGAATAGGTCGTGGTGCTCGCGCCGTCCGGTTTCTGCACGGTGAGCGGGCGGCCGAGACCGTCATAGGAGTAGGTCGTCCAAGCCGATGCCGAGGATCCATACGGATACGGCATGGAAACTTTCTGAATCTTGGCCAGAGGCGAGCAGGCGCACGGGGCGTAGACGGTTGAGGTGTAGGATTGAACTCCGCCGGTGCTTCCGCGGGCTATGAGGATCGCCCTGCCGAGGCCGTCGAGCGTGGTGGTGGTGACGCCGTCTGGGCCCGTTTTCGTTTGGGTGAAGGGATTCGAGGTGCTGTAGGAATAGCTCACAGTTGGGCCAGTGCAGCCGGACTGGCAATAAGCCGAGGTCCCGCTTGTCGGCCTGCCGTAGGAGTCGTAGGTCATCGAGATTTGCTCGTTGTTCGCTCCATGTGCCTGGGTCACCCCCAGCCACGAGTTGTACGCCAGCGTCGTCTGGTAGCTCTGTGACATGATCGTGACGGGCGCGCTGAAGTTGGTCGAAGAGTCCGCGCTCGCATAGGCGACCGTACCGTCGCTGCCCCAGCTCATGGCTCCAACGCCATAGTTGTAGACCGCATTTGTAGTTGTCTTGACCGGGGTCACGCTGGAGCTCAGATATCCGCGCTGAAACAACGAGATTGGCGGCGATGGGTCCATGTTATAAACGGGGCCGCTTGTTGGAGTCACCGTGCCGCCGCATTGGAGCGGAGGGTTGTTGGCAATATAATTCGTGCAGTCCTTGTACGTGTCGTAGGTGTTCGTGGCCAGTGTGATTGCCGACCCGCCCGCCGGAGTCACGCTCGACGAAACCAGGCGGTTGAAGATGTAGTTCGAGGTGTAGGTCGAAGAATTCAGGTACGTGTTGTTGTACGTCGCGATCGGCGTGGTGGTGTTGCCATACGGGTAGACCGCCGACTGCGTCAGATTCCCGTACTGATCCAGCGTCTGGGTGCTCAGCGCCGTCTGCTGATTCGATGTGCCCTGGCCGATGGTGGTCGACTTCGCCGAGATGTACGGATTCCCGGCGGGGTCCTGCGACCAGGTATAGGCGTCGTTTTGCAACACGGTACCACCGGAGCTGGCGCTCTGTACGAACGAGGACGCCAGCCCGATCTGCCAGGCTGTACTGCCCGAATTGGTGAAGTTCCAGGTTTTGGCGCCCACGCCGCTGGCGTCGGAAAGCGTCATCGTGCCGTGCACGACGTCGCCTGAGCCTGAGGCGTTATCCCGCGAGATCCCGTAGCTCCATTCGGTGGCTCCGGCTGAATCCGCGGCCAGCCAGCGTCCGCTCACCGCGCGCAAATCCCTGCTGCCGCTGTAGGGGTCCGTGGCGTAGGTCCAGCGCAGGTGGCCGCCCCAGGGGAATTTTGCCTCAAGCAATTCGCTCGCTCCCGCGGTGTCGTAGGTGAACTGCCACGGGTTTGCCGTGGGTACGGTCATCGTAGCCAGTTGCGTGGTCGTCAGGCCCGAGTAGTTCGGGTCGGAACCGAACGGCGGCCCCAGAGACACGTTTTCGTTATAGGTGAACGAGTAGCTTACGCCCGCTCCGATGTGGTCCCAAGCGTAGGTCATGTGGGGGACAGGAGTATCGGAGTTAAAGACGAACGAGAACGTTGCCCCGCCATTGGCGCGGGGATCATAGATGTTCAACATTCGGGCACTGGTGTTTGCGCTCGACAGCCCAGCCCCCGGCTCATACGAGACCGTGACTTGATTTCCGCTCACATCCTCGATAGTCGTCGGATACATGGTCCCGGCGTCCGCCTCTGCTCCACCCGACGTACACCCCATCACCCAGAAACTCCCATCCCGGAAGTGCAGCACGTCCCTATTCGAATCGAACCATACATAGGCCCCGTTCGTACCGGACCACACTCCGCCGTTATTGACCGTGAGGGAATACTGCGCGCCCGTCGAATCGGTATAAACGTAATGGTCGATGCCGCCATAGTATGGCGATTCATACGGCGTGATCGATCCGATCAGCATCTGCCAACCGAATCCGAAGCCCACGTCGTTTCCCAGCTTCCAGTTGACGCTGTTATCCTGACGCCAGTTCTGCGAGTTGTAAACCAGGCCCACCGGAACCGTTGTGCCCGTCCGCTGCTGCGCCGTGAGCAGCGGCAAGGAGAAATTGAGATTCCCGCTCAAGGTGTCTATCTGTTCTCCGCCGCCTCCCCAGTAGCTGCCCGTTGTATAGATGCCCGTGCGCCGCGGGTCGATCGCCCCGGCGGGCGGCGTGGTCACCGTCACTGTCGTGCCCGCGTTCAGATTGCCGTGGAAATCAATCGCCTCGATCGTGTAGGTGTACGTCGTGGACGGCTGCACCGTGGAGTCCGTAAATTCCGCCGGAAGGGTCATCCCGAACAACCCGCCGTTTTTAATGATGTAGTATTCGTAGAAGCCGATGCCATTGGTGTCGTCCAGCACCCCTTGCCATTTGAGCGACACCGAATTGGGGAAAACGCTCGACAGGACTGAAGTGCCGACTACTTCATTTGGGGCTACCACGTCGTGATGCCCGAGCCAGATGGCACTGAAGCCGCTGCCGCTCGGCATGCCGTAGCCGCCGATGCCGGGTTTTCCGGTGGTGGGTGTCCCTATATATCCTATCCAGACTGGAAAATTGCTCGTGCTTGGGCTGATGGAGGTGAAAACCCATAGGTAGCTGCCGAAAATGATCGTGCGGAAGGTCATTCCATTGGCCGCGGAGATCAAGGTGCTTCCCAGCAGGGTGACGGTTCCGTTCACGCATTGTTTGATGTTCAGCGTTACCGCGTTGGGGCTGGTAAAGCTGCTCGGGACTACGATCTCGGCTGAGAAGTAGCTGCCGGACCCGGATTCCACGGTTCCTCCGCTCGTGCGGAAAAAATGGATGTAGGTGCCGCCTCCTGAGTTCAGGGCAAGCGTGCTGGTGACTTCGTAATCGCTCGAATTTGAGCCCGAGATGGCGGGGGTGGAGATCAGTGAACCGCCGCCCGAGCCCGAAAAATTCGCGCCGTACGACCCGTAAGACGGCGACCCGTTGGAACTCCAGCGTGTTGTGTCGGAAACGACGGGATTCTTCGTGTAATCCCAGGTATATTGCCCGAATGCGGTCGCCATGCAGGCGAAGAAGAGAACAGCCACCCGGGACTTCACTGGGCCACCACCTGCAGTTTGTCGAGACTGAAACCCTGCTTATGCCTCTGCATCGCGGCTTCGATCGCGGCCCGGCTGTCTTTGCCGATCTCGAATATAAGGACTTCCGGCCGCGTATCGGCGAAAATGGCGGCGAATGCTTTGCGATCCACCGCGACGTAGTGGACAATGGCCATCTTCCCGTCGTCGGTGATCTGGAAGGCCCAGGCAATGATTCCCGACCGGTCGGAGGGCGGCTGTGCTCCCGGCGCCGGCACATGTTCCGGCCGGACGGGGTCCGCCTGCGTGCCAGATCCGGTTAAGTGGACCAGGCAGATGAGGCGGTGATAACGTTGCGCCGGGTCGACCGCATGTTGCCCGGAGAGAAGTCCGACGAAAGTCGAAAGAAATACTGCGAGACCGGTGGCGAATCGCTGCATTCAGGAAAAATATACGAAGTTCGATTCGAACGCAAGTATTATTTTCATGAATTCTGCAAGAATAATCGGGGACAGACTCCCCACATAACCGATTACGGGGATATTGATATCTATGTCCCCCGCGCCGGGCAGGCCAGGAAGAGCGCGAGCGGCTCCGGTCCCAGCACCAGGCGAAGGGCCGCTGGCAGATCCGCCGCCGTCTGTCCCTTCCTTTCTCCGGCGATGACCGCGCTGGAGTCGAGGATTACTCCCATGCGGGCTATCGAGCGGCGCGCGTCCGGCGATGATCTCTTCGAGATCTTTCGCGAACTCCTCATCCAGTGTGGCCTGAGACCCGCGCGCCAGCGCGATGGCGATGCACTCGTCGATGGGGCGGCCCGGCCCTTCCACAGGCTTGATCAAAGCAACCCGGCTATAGCCGTCCTCCACCACAACCTCCACACCCTGCCGGACACGCTCCAGCACGCCGTGAAGATCGCGGGCGAGCTCGGCTTCCGTGATGTGCAGTTGCGCCATCTGTACGATCTTATCCTTTTCGTTTGCATCGCTTCGAGGCCGGACGACGAAACCAGCCGGTTGAAAATATAGTTCGAGGTATGAGTCGAAGAATTCAGATACGACGTGTTGTTGTACGTGGCGATCGGGGTGGTGGTGTTGTCGTACGGATAAACTGCCGACTGCGTCACCTTCCCGTACTGATCGAGCGTCTGCGTGCTCAGCACGGCATGCTGATTCGACGTGCCTTGGTCGATGGTCGTCGATTTCGCCGAGATATACGGGTTCCCGGCGGGGTCCTGCGATTAACCCGCTTGCGGCCGGTCTTCCCGCTCGAGCGCTTCATGCAGCAGCATTTTGAGGTATGTCTGATATCGGAGGCCCCGACGCTCCGCGAGAATTCTCGCGCGCGAAAGATCGCCAGGGTCGATCCGAATGGAAACCGTAGGCGTGGGCCCTGCCTGGCGTCGCCTTTGCAGAACCTCGCTGAGGTTTGTTGCCCCACGCTCACCGGCACTTTCCATCCAGGAACTCGTCTCCTCCCGATGATCAAACCACCATTGAGCTTCTTCCGCTTCGGACTGAAACTTCGGAATCTCCGGATGTTTATTCATAATTACCCTTCACATACAAACTCCGGTCGCGGGCTGTCGCATCGTATGCCGTGACTGGCCGGATGGCTTCACCCCGGAAGGTGAAAACGGCGGCGAGGATTCTTCCGCTCGCTGTTCGCCCGATCATCTTCACGCGATCCTCGCCTCCCTCGACCTGGATTTCGAGCATGATAGCGTTGGGATCGAGGATGGCCTGTTCCGCTTCCTGTGAATCAACGTTATGACGTACCAAGTGGTGAATGTTAGCCTCGTCCCAATCAAATATTGTTTCCTCCAAAGGCTTATTGTAACAACACTGTTGATACAGTGGGCGCGGATTAACGGTGCCCGCAGGATTTTCGTGCGGAAAGCCTGCGGGCGATAGCAGGGCTGGGGAATTCATGTGCGTAAACTTCTTTTGAGCGCCGGCAGGATCGTGTTGTTCCTTCTCGTTTGGGGAGGGGTCGATGCGGTTGTGATATTTGCCGCCCGGAAGTTGGGTGGCGCGGATTGGTTCAATGATCCGAAGCTCCGAATACGCCTGGAATGCGCATTGGCAGTGGCCGCCGTGGCGGCGCTCGTCTTTATGGCAATTCTGGTCGACAGGCGCGGCTGGAAGACCCTGGGCCTGAATGCAAAACAAGCGCCAGGCGGGCTGATCGCCGGCACACTGATCGGCGGCGGCATTTTACTCGTCCCCATCGGCATTCTTTTTGCCGGGGGTTACGCACAGGTTCAACCCGATCTGTCATACTACAGCGTTTTGAGCTTACTGGTGCCGCTGGGCATTGTCTTCTTCAATGTGATTCAGCAGGAACTGCTTGTGCGCAGCTACATGTTCCAGGAACTCTGGCAGAAATACTCGGCCGTTCTCGCAACCTGCGTAACCACCGTCTTTTTTGTCGGGCTTCATGCGGGCGCGCTCTCGCATGACGCAGTGGGTCTGATCGGGGCTTCAAATCTCACTCTGGCAAGCCTGCTTTTGAGCCTCGCCTATGTGCGTACAGGTGCGCTGTGGCTGCCTATCGGAATTCATTTCGGTTGGAACGGAGTTCTCGGCCCCCTGCTTGGTTTGAGTGTCACCGGCGCCGATCTGAGCGGGGGGCAGGCGCATGTGCTTGCGATTGGCGGTCCTGCGCTGTGGACCGGTGGCAAGTTGGGCGTTGAGGGCGGGCTCGCGGGGCTGGCCGGTCCAATCGTTGGCATCCTGATTGTGTGGGTCTTGACAGTTGAGACAAGCGGTCAAGGCAGGAGGAACACCCGGCCGCGATGAGCCCCGATCAGGATCTGAAAGATCCGGTGCGCAATCAGTTCGTGCAATGTCAGCAGGTCGCGGTTGGCGCGGGTCAGGGCTTCGGCGTCTTGAACATCCACCGCCGGACCCCCGGCCCTGAGCGCATCTGTAGCTTCCTTGACGATCGGATCGGAGATTACTTCGCCCGCCATTTCCCAAAGCGTGATGAAGCGATCCACGGCAGTGGGAAAGCTGACCTCGAACACGCCGAACTGACTCGTGGTGCGGGGCGGTTTGTAATCGAGGTTGAACGGCCCGTTGTAGCCATGGCTGCGGAGGAGCACCAGCACATTCAGCCAGTCGAGCGGGTTGACCAGACCGATCCCGATATCGACGTCATGCTTGAGCCGGTAGCCATCGTTGATATCGAAATGAAAGAGTTTCCCCGCAACCAACGCTCGGGCCAAGGCGGCGCGCGGGGCCACGCCCCACATGAGCTCGTGCAAATACTCCGGGTTCAGTCCCACCATTTCGGGATGTGTCAGTAATCCCGAGGCAATAAACGCCAGCATCGCGTCGCTGGTCGGCAGCAGGATCTCCGCCTGCGGCTCGAAGGGCTTGGCTTCGAGACAATGTTTCAGAGTGGCGCGGCCTTTCGCGCGGGCAGCCTCGATATCGTGGTCGCAGGCCGCATTGATGGCCTGAGCATACCAGCGAAGGGTTTCCGTCTCCTCCACCGCGCCCTGCACGAAATACCCGAGCGACCCCGGCCAGTACACGGCGAAATCCGCTCCCAGTTCATGCCCGATATCCACCGTGTTGCGCACCCGGAACTTCGCGTATTCGCGCACGCCGGGCGATTCGGCGGCGGGGCCGGCAGCCCAAACGGCATGATGGAACGTCTCGGCCGTCACCATCGAACAGGCGACGCCGTTTTCCGTCAGGGCCTTTTTCACGCGGCCGACGGTTTCCCATTGCGCATCCTTACCGAGCGCCTCGGTGGGGATCACGTCGGTGTCGTGAGTGCTCCAGTAGCCGATGCCGATTTCGGCGTATTTCCGGATTACGTCCTCAAAGCCGATCTCGGGACGCGTGGGCGCGTGAAAGAGCGCATGGCCGGGATATGCAGCCGCCCACTGCGGACCGGACATGAAATATTTGCGCCTGGTCGCGGGGTTGTAGGCGCCCCCGCACGCACTCATCAGACGCGATACCAGGGCCTGCTGCTGGTTCTCGGGAATGGGGCTCATCGTATAAACTCAATCTTCACAAATGCGAATCTCCGACATTCGTGCCACCACGGTTACGGTGCCGCTGGAGGCCCCGCTGCGCCACGCCAACGGCTGCCATTGGGGCCGTTTCGTGCGCACGATCGTCGAAGTCGAAACGGACAACGGGCTGATCGGGCTGGGCGAAATGGGCGGCGGCGGCGAATCGGCCGAAGCGCTGTTCCGGGCCATGAAGGCGTATCTCGTCGGGCACGATCCGGCGCGGCTGGAGGAGATGCGGTTCCTCATCGCGAACCCGACCGCTTCGCTTTACAACAACCGGACGCAGATTCTCGCGGCGCTGGAGTTCGCGTGTCTCGACATTCTGGGCCAGGCGTGGGGCGTGCCGGTTTGCGACATCCTGGGCGGCCGTCTGCGCGACCGCGTGCCCTTTGCGACCTACTGTTTCTTCCGCTACGCGAATCCTGAGACCGGCGCGGGCGAGGTGCGCACAATCGATCAGATGGTTGCGACGACGAAAGCACTTGAAGCGCAAGATTCGGTTTCACCACGCACAAACTCAAAGGCGGCGTTTTTCATCCGGACTATGAGCTGGAGGTTTATCGCGCCCTGGCGGCGGAGTTCCCGGACGATTCGCTGCGGTTCGATCCCAACGCGGTCTGGTCGACCGAGCAGGCGATCCGCTTCGGCCAGGCGATCGAAGGCTTGCGCAACGATTACCTCGAAGATCCGGTCTTCGGCCTGAACGGCATGCGGCGCACGCGGGAAATGGTGCGCATTCCGCTGGCGACCAATACCGTGGTGGTCAACTTCGAACAGCTCGCCGCGAATGTGCTCGACACCGCGGTGGACGTGATTCTTCTCGACACCACTTTCTGGGGCGGGATTCGCGCCTGCGTGAAAGCGGCGGGCGTCTGCGAGACGTTTCAGCTGGGCGTCGCGGTGCATTCCTCCGGCGAACTGGGCATTCAACTCGCCACGATGCTGCATCTTGGCGCGGTGCTCCCCAATCTGTCGTTCGCGGCCGATGCGCATTATCATCACCTGACGGACGACATCATTCAGGGCGGATTGATGCGTTATGAAAACGGGGCGATCAGGGTGCCCGACGGGCCGGGCCTGGGCGTCAAGCTCGATCGCGAAAAACTGCGGGAGTACAGCGAACTGTATCAACGTCTGGGAGGCTATCCTTACGATCAGGATCCGGGCCGGCCCGGCTGGACTCCGCTGGTTCCCAACGACCGCTGGGCCGACCCGGGAAATGACCGCCCCGCGCGGATTCCATTCTGAATGCGAAACTACTTTGATTTGTCGAACCGCGTAGCAGTGGTCATCGGCGCTACGTCCGGGCTGGGGCGGGCCATCGCGATCGGGCTCGCCGAGCACGGCGCCGACGTGGTGCCCACGGGCAGGCGGCGCGAGCAACTGGAAAACGTCTGCGGGGAAATCGAAGCGGCCGGGAAGCGCACCCTGCGGCAAATCGCCGACGTGACTTCGCGGCAATCGATCGACGCATTGCGCGACGAGGTGCTGGGGCACTTCGGCCGCGTCGATATCCTGGTGAACGCGGCCGGATACACGTTCAAACAGCCCACTGCCGAAGTAACCGAAACGCAATGGGCAGCGTTGTTCGACACCAATCTGAACGGGGCTTTGCGCGCGTGCCAATCTTTCTACGAACCGTTGAAATCGAGCGGAAGGGGGCGCGTGATCAACATCGCATCGCTCGGTTCGCTGCTTGCCTTCCGCGAGGTGGCCGCCTACTGCGCCAGCAAAACGGCATTGCTTTCGCTGACCCGCAGCCTTGCGTGCGAGTGGGCGCGCGACGGGATTTCGGTCAACGCGATCATACCCGGCGTCTTTCCCACCGAGATGAACGCGCGCTCATAATGGGATCAGCCCGCGGCCAGGAGTTGCTGATGCGAACTCCCATGGGGCGGTTTGGAAAGCCGGAAGAACTGGTGGGCGCGGCAGTGCTGCTGGCTTCCGACGGGGCGGCGTTCATCACGGGCCAGGCGATTGCAGTCGATGGAGGATATCTTGCATCGGGCGTTAATTCTTAGCGCATTCGCGGCGTGTTGGCTCTGCAATGCCGAGACCGGCCACGACGCGTGGCTGCGCTATACCGCAAGATACAGCCAGACGGTCCCGGCAGTCGTAACGGCCCTGGGCGACTCGGTTGTGACCGGCAACGCCCGCGGCGAACTGATCCGGGGCATTCGCGGCATGACGGGCAAGACGCCGCGAATCGAATCGGGTATGCCGAAAGAGCCGGCGGTCGTCATGGGCACTCTCGACAAGCTTCCCGCGCAGTGGAACCTGCACGCAGCTCTGGAAGCGGATGGCTATTGGCTGAAGACGCTCACATCCGGCGGCGTCCGTTACACGGTCATTACCGCTGCGAACGATCGCGGGGTCCTCTACGGAACGTTCGCGCTTCTGCGGAAGATGTCATTGGGCGAGAGCATCTCCGAACTGGACGAAAGGCAATCTCCCGCCGCTCCCGTGCGCTGGGTCAATCAGTGGGACAACCTGGACGGCACGATCGAGCGCGGCTATGGCGGGCGGTCCATTTTCTGGGAAAACGGCCAGGCGCGCGCTGATCTGAGCCGGGTCAGCGACTATGGCCGCCTGCTGGCATCGGTCGGCATCAACGGCTGCTCGATCAACAACGTGAACTGCCGATCTGCGAATTCTCACGCCGGAACTGATCGCGGATGTCGCCCGCATCGCCGCAGAGTTTCGCCCGTGGGGAGTGCAGGTTGTGATGTCGGTCGACTTCGGCAGCCCCAAATCGATGGGTGGTCTCGATACTTTCGATCCGCTTGATCCGAAGGTGGCCGCGTGGTGGAAATCCAAAGCGGATGAGATTTACCGCGCGGTTCCGGATCTCGGCGGCTTCGTCGTAAAGGCGGATTCCGAAGGCCGCGTGGGCCCTTCAACCTACGGCAGAACCCACGCCGACGCGGCGAACGTTGTGGCGCGCGCGCTGAAACCGCATGGCGGCCGGATCTTCTATCGCGGCTTCGTCTACGACCACCACATGGACTGGGAAAACCCGAAGAACGACCGCGCCCGCGCGGCTTACGACAACTTCAAACCCCTCGACGGCCAGTTCGACGACAACGTGGTGATTCAGATCAAGCATGGCCCAATCGATTTTCAGGTGCGGGAACCGGCATCTCCGCTGTTCGGCGCGCTGGAGAAAACAAACAAGGCGATCGAGCTGCAAATCACCCAGGAATACTTCGGCCAGGCCCGCCACACCGTGTTTCTGGTCCCGATGTGGAAAGAGGCGCTCGATTTCGACATGCGTGTGCATGACGCCGCGACGCCCGTGAAAAGGCTGGTGCACGCGTTCGTCGGCGTGGCGAACGTGGGTCTTGACGACAACTGGTTCGGCAATCATCTTTCGCAGGCGAATCTTTATGGCTTCGGGCGTCTCGCGTGGAATCCGGATCTCAGCTCCCAACAGATTGCCGACGAGTGGACGCGGCTCACATTCGGGGACCTGCCGCCGATCACCGGAATTCAACTCAGCTCGTGGCGAACGTACGAAAATTACACCGGCCCTCTGGGTCTGCAGACGCTGACTGACATCACGGGCAATCACTATGGCGTCAACGTTGAAGCGTCGGAACGAAACGGCTGGGGCCAGTGGCATCGCGCGGACGACAAAGGCGTTGGCATGGATCGCACGGTGGCCACGGGAACAGGCTACATCGGTCAGTACAGCCCGGCGGTCGCGCGAATCTACGAATCGCTGGCGAACTGCCCCGACGATCTGCTGCTTTTCATGCATCACGTCCCCTACACGTACAAACTGCATTCCGGTAAGACGGTGATTCAATCGATTTACGATTCCCATTACGAAGGCGCCGAAGCGGTTGAGGGATACGTGCGCGAGTGGAAATCGCTCAAGGGCAGGGTCGACGATCAGCGTTACGCCGAAGTGCTGGCGCAGCTGGAATACCAGGCGGGCCAGGCTGAGGTCTGGCGGGACGCCGTGTCGAACTGGTTTCAACGAGCTTCCGGCATACCCGACGCGAAAGGCCGCGTGGGACATCACCCGAACCGTTACGAAGCGGAGACGATGGCCCTCGATGGCTACGCGATAGCCGACGTGGTTCCATGGGAAGCGGCGTCGGGCGGCAAAGCGGTCGAGTGCCTCGCGTCGAGCTGCACGGCGACGCTCCGCTACAACGGACCGCCCGGATGGTATACGATTCGCGTGGAGTATTTCGATCAGGACAATGGCGTCTCGCGCTTCCGCTTTGAGGTCGGAAATCAGACAATCGACGAATGGTCCGCCGCCGACCATCTGCCCACTCGTAAACCAGACGCTTCGTCGTCTGCGCGGCGCACGATCCCGGAGGTCGCGCTTCGTACCGGTGACGAGATCCGCATCGAAGGTACGCCCGGCGGCGGCGAGCGTGCCGCGGTGGATTACATCGAGATGCTCCCGGCCAACTGAAGCATGTCGCTATAAAGCATGACGATCCGACCGAAGGGGCAATGCAGGTGGGATCTTGTTGCGCTCGGCGAAGTGATGCTGCGTCTCGATCCCGGCGACACGCGCATCTCCACCGCGCGCCGTTTCAACGTATACGAAGGCGGCGGCGAATACAACGTGGCCCGCGGCCTGAAGCGCTGCTTCGTGATGGACACGGCCATCGTGACCGCTTTCGCCGACAACCCCGTTGGCCGTCTGCTGCAGGATTTGATATACCAGGGCGGCGTGGATCAGTCGCTCATCAAGTGGGTCGATTACGACGGCGTGGGCAGAGTCGTTCGCAACGGCCTTAATTTCACCGAACGCGGCTTCGGTGTGCGCGGCGCCATGGGATGTTCCGATCGTGGCCACACGGCGGTATCTCAGATGAAACCAGGCGAGATCGATTGGGAAGATATCTTCGGCAAGCAGGGTGTCCGTTGGTTGCACACCGGCGGCATCTTCTGCGCTCTTTCGGAAACCACGCCGGAGGTCGCCGCCGAAGCCATGCGGGCGGCGCGAAGGCATGGCGCAATCGTCTCCTACGATTTGAACTACCGCGCGTCTCTCTGGAAATCGATTGGCGGGAAGAAACAGGCGCAGGCGGTAAACCGCCGCCTCGCGCCCATGGTGGACGTGATGATCGGGAACGAAGAAGATTTCACCGCGGCGCTGGGTTTCGAAGTTGGCGGGATGGACGGGGATGCCGCTCGCATCGATGTCGACGCTTTCAAGCGGATGATGGAAATCGTTGCCGCGGAATTTCCATTTGCCGTTGTCGCGACGACCCTGCGCAACGCAACGACCGCGAGCCGGAACGACTGGGGCGCCATCTGTTTTGCGGGCGGCGTCTTTTACGAAGCGGCGACAAGGAAGGATCTCGAGATTTACGACCGTGTGGGTGGCGGAGACTCTTTTGCCTCGGGGCTGATTTACGGCTTGCTGAGCGGCCAAGCCCCGCAGTGGGCGGTGGAATGCGGCGCCGCGCACGGCGCGCTGGCGATGACCACGCCGGGCGATACCTCAATGGCCACGCTCGAAGAAGTTCTGCAGGTGATGGAGCGCCCGGGAGCGCGCATTACAAGATGACCAGAGAAGAAACCTGGCGATACATATCGGAAGTGGGAATTGTGCCGGTGGTGCGGGCTCCGTCGCCCGAGCTGGCAATCGCCGCGGCGAAAGCGGTGTGCGCGGGCGGTATCCCGATCGTCGAGATCACCATGACCGTGCCGGGAGCGATCAGCGTCATACAGGAACTCACGCGCACGATGAGCGGCCGGCTGCTGGTGGGCGCCGGTACGGTTCTGGGAGCGGAGACTGCCGCGCGATGCCTCGACGCCGGCGCCGATTTTCTGGTCAGCCCAGGCTTCGATGCCGAGACCGTGAAGCTTGCCAATCTGCAGGACAAGTTGATCATGGCGGGCGCGTTGACACCCACCGAGGTCATTACGGCATGGAAGGCCGGCTCCGATTTCGTGAAGGTTTTTCCCTGCGGCAACGTCGGCGGCGCCGGCTATATCCGGTCTCTCAGAGCGGCGCTGCCACAGATTCCGCTGGTCCCCACCGGCGGCGTGAATCTGGAAACCGCCGCGGATTTTCTTTGCGCGGGGGCGTCGGCGCTGGGAGTCGGAGGCGAATTGATTTCCGCGTCCGCCCTCAAGTCCGGCGATTGGGACGCGATCACGGAGAATGCGCGCTGCTTCGCCGCCATCGTGCGGCAGGCCCGGGAAACGGCCCCAGCCGAGTGAAGCGCCGGATGGCGTTATATCAGGGAGTTTTTTGAGCCTCGCAGGCCCGATCCGGTGTTTCTTATAATAGTACTTTCACTCCATGCGAAGTCTTCGTTGGCTGTTGTTGGCGGTAATCGTATTGATTGCCGCGGCCGTAGCCGGCATCTATCACGCGGAACGGGTCAAACAGCGAAGCCAGCGTCGCCCGGCGCCTCCCCCCATCCCTCTCGATACGAAAAGCATGGCGCCCGATTTCGAGTGGGGCCAGAGCGCCAACGGGATGCCCGCGGAAAAGGTGTTCGCGAAGAACATGAAGGAATCCGCCGACGGCACGCGCATGGAGTACTATGATCTCGAATTCCGCATCTACCAGAAAGACGGCCAGCACTACGATCGCGTGAAGAGCGCCTACGCCCGGCTTACGACGAGCGACCACAAGCTTTATGCGCCGGGCGACGCGGAAATCACGCTCGACGTGCCGGTCGAAGGCACATCGCCCCATCAGCTGACTTCCATTACCACCGCGGGCATCAGCTTCGACAGCATCTCCGGCCAGGCGGTTACCGATCGTCATGTCGCCTTCACCTTCGAAAACGGGAACGGCACGGCCACCGGAGCTACCTACGATCCAAACAGCCACACCCTCAACTTCCAGCACGATGTAGTGATGAACCTGGACGGCAGCGGCCCCAACAGCAAGCCCATGAAAGTCGAATCGGATCAACTGGCCTGGAACGAAGCGACCGGCATTCTGCTCCTTTACCCCTGGGCGCGCCTGACCCGCGATCAGACCATCGTCAATGCGGGCCAAAGCACCATCGTGATCAAGGACAAGCACATCAGCTGGATCGATGGAGCCACGGTGCACGGCACCGATACGCAGCCGGCGCGGCAGATCGAATACTGGGCCGATACGGTTCACGTCGAATACAACGATGAGCACCTGATGGATAAGGTCACCGGCACCGGCAATGCGAAGCTGATTTCTCATGCTTCGGGATCGGTGACGACGATGACCGGCGATAAGGTCGACCTGGTCCTTACCGGCCGCAGCATTCTCTCGATCGCTACCGCGTCCGGCAACGGCTACCTCGAGTCGAAGCCGGCGCCGGACCCGAAGGGCGAGACGGGGGACACCAAAATCCTCAGGGCGGCTGTCCTCGACCTGACGATGAAACCCGGTGGCAAGGACCTCGATCGCGTCAATACTCAGGCTCCCGGAACGTTGGAATTCCTGCCCAATCAGGCCGCGCGGCACCGGCGTATTCTGAAAGCCGACCGCATGGTTATCAACTACGGGGACAAGAACGAAATCCAGTCTTTCAAAGCTTCCTTCGTCGCGTCGCCTCCTTCCACCGAGACTTACCCATCCGAAGAGGAACGCCGGAAGAAAAAAGAGGGCCTTGCAACGGCGTTCACCAGCAGCAAGTCCATCGACGCCACTTTCGATGACAAAGGCCAGCTCAAGCTGATGCGGCAGCTGGGGGATTTTCACTACTCCGACGGCGACCGCAAGGCCGAAGCGGAGAATGCAATTCTTCAGAACGATACGAACGTGATGGATCTCGACCGCAAAGCGCGTATCTCGGACGCCTCCGGCTCCACGGCGGCCGACAACATCCAGATGATGCAAAATACCGGGGATTTCGACGCCCGCGGCCATGTCTTCACCACACGCCTGCCGGAATCGAACAAGAGTGAATCGGCGATGCTGGACAAGGGCGAGGCCACGCTCGGCAGCGCCGATCATGTGACTTCGGCGAACCGCAACAAGCAGGTCCACTACACCGGCAACGCCGCGCTCTGGCAGACCTCGAACCGCATTCAGGGCGACACGATCGATATCGACCGGGACAAGAAGTCGCTGATCGCCGACGGGCATGTAACCACGGAATTTCTGGATAAACCGAAGGCCGACACGCCGGCGTCCGCCGCGCCCGCGCAGCCGACGTTCACGATTGTGAAAGCGCCGCATATGGTCTACACGGACGGCGACCGCCTGGCCAACTATACGGGCGGAGTCGATTTCTGGCGGCCCACGCTTACCGTAAAGAGCGCGACTCTGAAAGCTTACCTGAACCCCGAGGATACCGATGCCGACTCGCGCGTCAATCACGCCCTCGGCGATGGCAAAGTCGAGATCGTGCAATTCGTTCCCGCCGACCACCGCCAGCGCGTGGGAAACAGCGAACACGCCGAGTACTACACCGAGGAGGGAAAAATCATTCTTACCGGCGGAGAACCGAAACTGAACGACTCCAAACGGGGTAATACAAAAGGGGCGAAGCTCACGTACTATACAGACGATAACCGGCTCGAAGTAGAAGGCGCCCCGGAGAAGAAGGCCCAGAGCCACCTCCGCAAGAAGACCTGATGCCAACCCTCGAGACGATTGAAATTTCCAAGTCCTATCACGGGCGCCGCGTCGTCGACGATGTCTCGGTGCATGTCAGCCTTGGTGAAATCGTAGGCCTGCTCGGACCCAACGGGGCGGGGAAGACCACTTCCTTTTATATGGTCGTGGGGCTGATCAGCCCCGATTCGGGCAAAGTTGTGCTCGATGGCGTCGATCTCACCACCATGCCCATGTTCCAGCGGGCCCAGCATGGCATCAGCTATCTGCCGCAGGAAGCGTCGGTCTTCCGCAAGTTGACCGTGGAAGAGAACCTGATGGCCATCCTGCAGACGCGCCGCATGACCAACCAGGAGCGCCGCGACAAGATGAACCACCTGATCGACCAGATGGGGCTCGGAACGGTGCGGCGCAGCAAGGGTTTTGTGCTTTCCGGCGGTGAACGGCGGCGGGTCGAGATTGCCCGTTCGCTGGCGATCGAGCCCAGTTTTCTGTTGCTGGACGAACCATTTTCGGGAATCGATCCCATTCAGGTTCTGGAACTGCAGAGAATCATTCTGGATTTGAAGCGGGATGGCCTCGGGATTCTGGTGACCGACCACAATGTCCGCGAGACCCTGAGCGTGACGGATCGCGCATATATCATCAATGCAGGGAAGATTTTCCGGACAGGAAGCCCGGAAATGCTGGCGCAGGATCCGGAAGTGAAGCGAGTCTATCTGGGCGAGTCCTTTACTTTCAACTGGCCGTGATGCGAATCGGGCCGCCCCCGCGGACGGCCCGGACCGGGAATTATCCTTCGCGTTCGATGCGCATCTTGTAGAACGAGCGCCAGATGAAGGTCAATGCGACGAGCAGGAACGCACCCGACAGGACATGTCCCAGCATCGGGCCCTGCTGATCGGTGAGCGAAACGGCGAGTTCCACAGCCAGCAAGCCGAACAGCGTCGTGAACTTGATGATCGGGTTCAACGCCACCGAAGACGTATCCTTGAACGGATCGCCCACCGTATCGCCGACCACCGTGGCATCGTGCAGTTCCGTGCCCTTCTGCTTCAGTTCCGTCTCGACGATCTTCTTCGCGTTATCCCACGCGCCGCCCGCATTCGCCATGAAAATGGCCTGATAGAGGCCGAACAGCGCGATCGAAATCAGGTAACCGATGAACAGGAACGGGTCGGCGAACGCAAAGGCCAGGGTCGCGAAGAACACGGCCAGAAAGATATTGAACATACCCTTCTGCGCGTACTGCGTACAGATCTCCACCACGGCCTTGCTGTCCGCAACCGAAGCCTTGGTAACGCCCTCCAGTCTGATGTTCTTCTTGATGAACTCGACCGCGCGATAGGCGCCCGTGGTCACGGCCTGCATGGAAGCGCCGGTGAACCAGTAGATGATCGAGCCACCCGCGAGCAGCCCCAGCAGAAACGGCGGATGCAGAATGGAAAGCTTTTCCAGATTGGTCGTCAGGCCGTTGGTGAGGAGCACGATGATCGAGAAAATCATGGTCGTCGCGCCGACCACCGCGGTGCCGATCAGCACCGGTTTCGCGGTGGCCTTGAACGTATTGCCGGCGCCATCGTTCTCTTCCAGGTTTTCCTTGGCGCGCTCGAAATTGACATCGATGCCCCACTTGGACTTGAGTTCCTGTTTGATGTTCGGAACGTTCTCAATCAACGATAATTCGTAAACCGATTGCGCGTTGTCAGTCACCGGTCCATAGGAGTCGACCGCGATCGTAACCGGGCCCATACCGAGGAATCCGAAAGCCACCAGGCCGAATGCAAACACCGCGGGCGCCACCATCAGGCCAGCCAGACCGAGTGTGCTGAGCCCGTAAGCCGCGCCCATCAGCAGCAGCATGGCGAAACCCAGCCAGAACGCGCTGAAGTTGCCCGCCACCAATCCGGAAAGAATATTGAGCGACGCGCCGCCTTCGCGCGATGAAGTCACAACTTCCCGCACGTGAGTGGATTCCGTCGAAGTGAAGATCTTGACCAGTTCCGGAATCAAAGCGCCTGCCAGTGTCCCGCACGTGATCACGCTCGAGAGCTTCCACCAGAGCGTGGTATCGCCGCCCAGATCGGGAATCATGAAGTAGGAAACGATGTAGGTGGCAACGATCGAAATAATGGAAGTGAGCCAGACGAGGAAGGTCAGCGGCGCTTCGTAATTGAACTTGGGCAGCATGGAATACCGCGCCTTGGCGATGGCTTCGTTGATGTAATACGAAATTCCCGAAGAGATCACCATCATGATGCGCATGACGAAGATCCAGACCAGCAGCTGAACCTGTACCAGCGGATTCGAAACCGCGAGCAGAATAAACGAAATCAGCGCGACGCCGGTCACGCCGTAGGTTTCGAAGCCGTCCGCGCTCGGGCCCACCGAGTCACCCGCGTTGTCGCCGGTGCAATCCGCGATCACGCCGGGGTTGCGCGCGTCGTCCTCTTTGATCTTGAACGCGATCTTCATCAGATCCGAGCCGATGTCGGCGATCTTGGTGAAGATACCGCCAGCCACGCGTAATGCCGCCGCGCCCAGCGACTCGCCGATGGCGAAGCCGATGAAGCAGTTGCCCGCATAGTCGGCCGGAATGAAGAGCAGGATGCAAAGCATGATCAGCAGCTCGATCGAGATCAGCACCATGCCGATCGACATGCCCGCGCGCAGGGGAATCTGATAACAGGGATACGGGAAGCCGCGAAGACTGGCGAAGGCCGTCCGCGAGTTCGCGAAGGTGTTTACCCGAATCCCGTACCATGCCACGCTATAACTCCCGGCGATACCGAGCAGGCTGAAGAGCAGGATGACGATAACCCGGTCCGCGGCGAGGCGCTCAAAGTAGCCGAAGTAGAAAAGAATGATCACGCCGATGAAAATCTCCAGAATGAGGAGGAATTTTCCCTGCGTAAACAGATAGGTTTTGCACGTCTCCCAGATGAGCTCGGAAACGTCGCGCATCGACTGATGGACCGGCAGATCGCGCAGTTCCTTGTAAGTCATCAGTCCGAACAGCAGGCCGAGCGCGCAAACGCCCAGTCCCCACATCAACAAGGTGCGGCCGTTGATGCCGACAAACGTCGCCTGGCTCAGGTCCGGCAGAATCAGGTGCGCTTCTCCACCGCCCTGAGGCGGCGGGTTCTGCGCGAGACCATGCGCCGGTGCGATCAGCAGCACGGCGATGGCAATGACAATAGGCAGAAGCGTGACGAGGCTTCCGCGGCGGCCGAGCGTTCGGCGAAGGTGCGAGTACAAGTAGACTATCCTCCCTGATGGGGTCAACGGCTTGGAACCTGAGACCCGAAGCCTTCCAGCCTATACGACGGCATCCTGCAAGCGCAAGAAAGTACCGCTCAATCCGTCCGAATCGGGCTGGTTGGTTTTTAACCACAGGCCGTCGGGCCCGTGGCTGGAACTTCAATTTAGTCTACCCTACCGAATCTTTCGGCTCGGGTTGCGTGCGATGCCGCGTGTTAACATCGCAGTCCCGATGGCTGCTCTGTCCGAATGGCAAACGCTTCTGGCGGTGGAAGCCGGCGCTTCCGCTACTTTGACCGGCCTTGTATTCGTAGCCGTATCGATCAACCTCGCCCGCATACTTGAGACGCCGGGCCTTTCGGGCCGGACCGCGGAATCGATTCTGCAATTTCTGCAGGTGTTCTTCATATGTACGGCTGCGCTGGTTCCGGGGCAGCCAGGGATGGCGCTCGCAACTGAGATTCTGATCATTGCAGTGATTTCAGGAGCCATACAGAGCCTGGGGCACATCCGCTACGCGAGGTCGCGCCTCGGACACCCCAGGTTCTGGCTGGTCACCAGAATTCTCCAGACTCAGCTTGCCGCGATTCCGTTCGTGATCGGCGGGATTATGATGTTTTTCGATGTTCCCGCCGCTATGTATTGGCTGGTGCCGGGTTTCGCGTTCTCGTTTGTAGCCGGTGTTGCCAATGCCTGGGTACTGCTCATCGAAATCCTCCGGTAGTTAACCGACTACCGGATCAAGCCGGCAGGATGGGCTGCGCCTGAAAGTCTCCTGAAGTGTGTGGCGCACGCACTTTGCGTGCCGCGTCGCCACTCCTGGCGACGCCTGGGCGACTTACGAAAACCGGTGTCGAGACGAGTCTCGACACGGCACGCTGGAGAGCGTGCGCCACATCGTCAAACGTAAAGGTACTACCCGCTAGAGCTGACCGCCTCCAAGCCGGTGGGTTTGGACCCGGCGATGGAAACTAAACCGTCACCGTGGCGAGTTCCGCCGCGGGCAATTTCTCAAACTTGAGCTTGCCCGCATCCCCGTCCCGATCCACCACGATGGTTTCGCCCGCAAGGTACTCGCCCGCGAGAAGCCGCAATGACAGCGGATCCTGCACCAGGCGCTGGATCGCCCGCCTGAGCGGACGCGCCCCATACGAAGGATCGTAGCCCTCCGCCATGATGACATCCCTTGCAGCCGGAGTGACCACCAGCTTCAGGCCGCGGCCGGTGAGCAGCTTTTCGACACGCGCCAGCTGCAGGTCGATGATCACCGAGATGTGCTGCTTCGAGAGCGTGTTGAACACGATAATGTCGTCCACGCGGTTCAGGAACTCGGGTCGGAAAGTCTGCTTCAGGATATCGAGCAGGCGCCTGCGGACCTCCTCCTGGGCGCTCTTGCCCCTCTGATTCACCGAAAATCCCATCGGCGTCGAATCGTGGATAATCGTGCTTCCCACGTTCGAAGTCATGATGATCACGGTGTTCTTGAAATCGACCGTGCGGCCCTGCCCGTCGGTCAGACGGCCATCGTCGAGAATCTGCAACAGGGCATTGAAAACATCCGGATGCCCTTTCTCGATTTCGTCAAACAGCACCACCGAATAAGGCCGCCGGCGGACGTGCTCCGTCAACTGGCCGCCTTCGTCATAGCCGACGTATCCGGGGGGCGCCCCGATCATCCGCGACACAGCGTGCTTCTCCATGTATTCGGACATGTCGACGCGAACAAGCGCCTTATCGTCGTCGAACATGAATTCGGCCAGCGCTTTTGCCAGTTCGGTCTTGCCGACGCCGGTCGGCCCCAGGAAGATAAAGCTGCCGATCGGCCGGTTGGGGTCGTTCAGCCCGGCCCGGTTACGCCGGATCGCGTTGGCGACCAGCGAAACCGCTTCATCCTGCCCGACCACGCGCTCCTGCAGCCGCCCTTCCATATGGATCAGCTTCTGCACTTCGCCTTCGAGCATCCGCGAAACCGGAATTCCGGTCCACTTCGCGACAATCCGCGCGATGTCTTCTTCGTCGATTTCTTCCTTGAGCAGGGGAGTGCCGGATTTGATCGCTTCGAGTTCGTGATTCGCGGTTTCAATGCTGCGCTCGATCTCGGCCAGCTTGCCGTACTTCAGTTGGGCCGCTTTCTCCCAATCGCCCGTGCGGGTTGCCTTCTCTTCTTCCACGCGCGTCTGCTCGAGCTCTTCCTTGAGCTGCTGCACCCGCGTGATCGAACTCTTCTCACGGGTCCAGCGTTCCTTCAAGCCCGCCCCTTCGCCGCGCAGCCGCTCGAGTTCGTCTTCAATGTGGCGAAGGCGTTCCTTCGATGCCGTATCTTTTTCCCGATTCAACGCCTGGCGCTCGATCTCGAGATGCGAGATCCGCCGCTCGATGTTGTCGATCTCGATCGGCATGCTGCCAATCTGAATTTTCAGCGCCGCCCCGGCTTCATCCACCAGATCGATCGCCTTGTCCGGCAGGAACCGGTCGGTAATGTACCGGTGCGACAAAACGGCCGCGGCGACAATAGCCGAATCCTTGATGCGAACGCTGTGATGGATCTCGAATTTTTCCTTGAGACCGCGCAGAATTGCAATCGTGTCGTCGATCGACGGTTCGCCCACCAGCACTTTCTGGAAACGGCGCGCCAGAGCCGCGTCCTTCTCGATATACCGGCGGTATTCACTGAGTGTGGTGGCGCCGATGCAGCGCAATTCTCCGCGCGCGAGCGCGGGTTTGAGCATGTTGGCGGCGTCAATCGCGCCTTCCGCGCCGCCGGCTCCGACCAGGGTATGAAGCTCATCGATAAAACAGATAATCTCGCCGTTCGATTCGGTGATTTCCTTGAGCACGGCCTTGAGGCGGTCTTCAAACTCGCCCCGGAACTTGGTCCCCGCCACCATCTGGCTGAGATCGATGGCGACCAGTTTCTTGTTGCGCAGCTGGTCCGGAACGTCGCCCTTCACAACCCGCTGGGCGAGGCCTTCGACGATAGCCGTCTTGCCCACGCCGGGCTCCCCGATCAGCACCGGATTGTTCTTGGTGCGGCGGCTCAGGACCTGCATGAGACGGCGGATCTCCTCGTCGCGGCCGATCACCGGGTCGAGCTTCCCGCGCCGCGCCTGCTCGGTAAGATCGAGCGCGTAGCGCTCCAGCGCCTGATACTTGGATTCCGGATTCTGATCGGTGACGCGCTGCGTACCGCGCACCGCGACCAGCGCCTTCAGAATTGCATCGTGGTTCGCGCCCTGCTTGTTGAGCAGACTCCCTGCCGGATCGTATTTCTGCTCGGAAAGAGCCAGTAGAATGTGCTCGGTCGAAACGAACTCATCCTTGAAATTCCCGGCTTCCTGGAACGCGGCTTCGAGAACCTGGTTCAACCCCGGCGAAATATACATTCCCGGCTGCTGGCCGGTCACCCTGGGCATCGACGCGAGTTGCCTTTCGGCCTCGGCGAGGAACGAATCCGGCTGAATGCCGCACTTCTCCAGCACCGCGCGCACGATGCCCTCCCGTTCGCGGCCAAGTGCGATCAGCAGATGCAGCGGTTGTACCGCCTGATGTCCGTTCTCCCCGGCGAGTTCCTGGGCCTGCTGGACCGCTTCCTGCGCCTTCTGTGTGAGTTTGTCGAATCGGAATGGCATAAAAACTCCCTTTGGGCGCGACTCCGGGCCGCGCCCCAACCTCGCTTAACTTATTTCTCTCACCTGGCGCGGCCTCGCGGATTCCTTCCGCGGCAGCGTGATCGTCAGAACTCCGCTCTTATAATCCGCCCCAACTTTGTCCGTGTCCACCGTGGAAGGTACTGCGAAGCTCCGCACGAATCTCGATCCGATGATAGCCCTTCGGGTCATACCTGTCAGATCTCCTTTCGGTGCTTTTGGATTCACATGATATGATCCAATAGAAATCATAAAATCTAAGTCTTCAATTGTAAACAGCCATCCGCCACACCCAAGTCAAGCCCGTTCCGATCAGAATCAAAGCGAGGCACAGGCCATACCAGAGACCGGTTGCGCCCCACCCCAGACCGAAACACAGCCAACATCCCAGTGGCAGCCCGATCACCCAATAGCACAGCAGATTCCAGACCATTGGCGTGCGCGTATTGCCCAGCCCGCGCAAAGCGCCGGTGGCGATCGTCTGAAGCCCGTCGAACAACTGGAAAACAGCGGCGATCGCGAGCAGCGTTACCGCGAACGAAATGACCCTCGCATCACGCGTATAAAGCCCTGCGATCTGCCGCGGAAAGATCAGAAACGAGAGGGCCGAAAAGGCTTCGAAGGCGACCCCGATCCCCATCGCAGTCCAACCCGCCCGGGCGGCAGCGCGGCGGTCCCCAGACCCGATCGCGCGCCCCACCGATACAGCGGCTGCCGACCCAATCCCGAGTGGAACCATGTACGCTACCGCCGCCGCGTTCATCGCGATCGTGTGGGCGGCGAGGCTCACCGGGTCGAGCGTACCGGCCAGCGCCGTCGCCGCGTTGAACACGCCAACTTCGAAGCCGATCGTCAGCGCGGCTGGTAGCCCGAGCCTCAACAGTCCGGAAACACCCTCCGCGGCGCCGCCTCGCCCGCTGAACGCGGCGGGATCCCGAAGTTTCACGGCTACCAGAAGGACGCCCGCAAGATAGACCCGGGCAAAAACCGTCGAGAGCGCCGACCCGCGAACTCCCAGCGCGGGAAGCCCCCAGTGTCCGTAAATGAGCAGCCAGTTTCCCAACAGGTTGATCAGGTTGGATGTCACCAGCGCAAAGGCCACCGGGCGCACATGATGCAGCCCCTGAATATACCGCCGCAAGGTGGTGTAAAGAAGCAGGAAAGGCAGGCTCCAGATCAGCACATGAATGAAGCCGACCGCCTGGATCCGCACGGGAGCGGTCACGCCGATCACGGAAAGCAGCGGTGCGCACCCGAGTATGCAGGCGGCC
This sequence comes from Terriglobia bacterium, assembly GCA_963764845.1. Classification (GTDB taxonomy): domain Bacteria; phylum Acidobacteriota; class Terriglobia; order Bryobacterales; family Bryobacteraceae; genus BOG-234. The sequence goes on from CAVXUE010000006.1 coordinate 2,662,527, forward strand.
AGCACCGGCGTGGCGAAAAAAGCCAGACCGAGCCCCGACGCCAGCGCCCTTCGCGCGGCCGGAAAGTCATTGGCCCCGAACGCCTGCGAAACCAGTGTGTCCAGCCCGGAAAGCAGTCCGATTCCAAAGATCGCAAAAGCGTAAAACAGCGCGCTTCCCACGCTGGCCGCCCCGATCGAAACCGCACTGTCGGGCAACCGCCCCACCATGATGATGTCGACCACGCCCATCGCCATCCAGCCCAATTCGGCCAGGGCCAGCGGAATCGCAATACGCAGCATGGCGCGGACGTCAGCCAGGGGAAGCACTTCAGTCAGTGTATGCAGGCGGGATCTGTTAATTAATGATAAGTTGGAAAACGCAACAGGAGCCCAACTTGCAAAAGATTCCAACTTTCCTCCTTTATGGAGTGCTATCCACGGCGGCACTCGCCCAGGTGCCGGGCAGCTTCGGCGGCGGTGGGTTCAACGTATCGCCCGGCAGCGACCTCAGCGGCAACTGGTCGCCTGCCCCGCACGACGAGCTCGTCGGCAATCCCGCGATCGCCGAATACTACGGTATCCCGCTCAACGAAGGTGCTCGCGCCTTCGGTCTTGCCTGGAGCCCTTCGCGCGCGACCGTGCCTGAGCATCAATGCCAGGTGCATCTGGTTGGATACATTTACGGCGGTCCGCTCAACCTCCGGATCTGGGAAGAGCGCGACCCGCAATCGCAGAAGGTCATTGCCATCAAACAGTACATCAGCACCTACGAGCAGAACCGCACTATCTGGATGGACGGCCGTCCGCACCCTTCCCCCAACGCACCGCATACCTGGATGGGATTCTCCACCGGGCAATGGGAGGGTGACACGCTCACCGTCTACACCACGCACATGAAAACGGGCGAACTGCGCCGCAACGGACTGCTGGAAAGCGATGAAGCCACTCTCGTCGAGCACTTCATGCGCTATGGCAACATCCTGACGCACGTCACCATCATCACCGATCCGCTGACGCTGACCGAACCCTTCGTTCGCAGCCAGTCCTTCAACCTGACCGTACCGGAGGGGCAGACCTGGCTTTATCCCTGCGAGTACGTGGACGAACTCGCCGATCGCCCGCGCGGCGACGTTCCGAATTACCTGCCGGGCAGGAATCCATTTACCAGCGAGCATGCGGAGAAACTCCACATCCCGGTCGAGGCCGCGCTGGGCGGCGCCGCAACCATGTATCCGCAATTCCGTGAAGTCATGAAGAAGGGCGCGTTCGCACCTCTGCCCCAGCCGGCGCCGGCCGCTCCACCGCCGCCGCCGAATGGCGATCTCGACGTCCTGCACGTGCAGGGTAACGTCTGGATGATCGCCGGCGCGGGAGGCAATATTGCGGTTCAGGTGGGAGACCTGGGAGTGCTGGTGGTCGACACCGGAAACGGCAAATACACCGACAAGGTTCTGGCGGAGGTGCGCAAGCTCTCCGACAAGCCGATTCAGTACATCGTCAACACATCGATCGATGCCGATCACATCGGCGGCAACGAAGCGATTCGCAAAGCCGGCGTGACGATCACCGGCGCGAATGTGGCAGCCGAGATCAACGATGCAACGGTCGGCGCGCAGATTGTCGCGCATGAGAAGATCCTCGACCGCATCAGCGCTCCCACGGGTAAGCAGGCCGCTGCGCCGAGCGGCGCCTGGCCCACGGATACGTATACGAAAGGGCAGAAAGAAGTCTTCTTCAACGAGGAGCCCGTTACCGCGATTTATCAGCCGAAGGCCCATACCGACGGCGACAGCATGGTTTTCTTCCGCCGGTCGGACGTGGTGGCCACCGGTGAAATCTTCAACACGTTCAGCTATCCCGTGATCGATGTAGCGAGCGGCGGCTCGATTCAGGGTGAAATTGACGCGCTGAATAACCTGATGGACATCGTGATCCCGAAGCATGAGGAAGAAGGCGGGACGTACGTGATCCCCGGCCACGGGCGCATCTGTGACGAGTACGATGTACTGGAATACCGCGACATGGTCACAATCGTTCGCGACCGTGTGCAGGACGCGATCAAGCGGGGTTTGTCATTGGACCAGGTCAGGAAGGCGGGCTTTACGATCGACTTCGATTCCCGCTACGGTCCTGGGGACAACTTCGTCGAAGCGGTTTACAAGACCCTGAAGAAGTAGCGCGGCGGGGTTCGCGCGAACTTATGTGGCGTACGCACTCGTGCGTGCCGCGTCGAGACTCGTCTCGACGCTTGCTGCTGTTGCAATGAGAACTTCCTCCACTCCGCCGACTACATGGATACATGACTGAGCATCGCCGCCGTTTGCCACATCTCTACCCGGAAGGCATTCCGCTGTTTCTCACCTGGCACCTGCATGGCAGTTTGCCCGCTCGCGTCCGGGCAGGCTTTTGTGTGGTTAGAGCGGCAACTCGATGCGCCGCGGAACGGGCCGATGTATCTTCGGCAACCGGAAATTGCGCAAATCGTGGTCGGTTCTGTACACAAAGGGGCGGGCCTGGGTCACTATGAATTGGGTGCGTAGGTCGTCATGGCAAATCACGTTCATCTGCTGATTCGGCCCTTGATCGCTCCGGATCGCCTGCTGAAATCGCTCAAAGGTGCGACTGCGCGGGAGGCCAGCCGTCTGTTAGGACGAACCGGGGCGCCCTTTTGGCAAAAAGAATCCTACGATCACTGCGTGCGAAACCAGATCGAATTCGAGAAGATCCGAAGGTATATCGAAACCAATCCAGTGAAGGCGGGGCTGGTTCGGAATCCAGAAGACTATCGATGGTCGAGCGCAGGCGTCGAGACGAGTCTCGACGCGGCACGCACGAGTGCGTACGCCACATTGAGTTAGCGCTTATGGGGGCAGACCCCCCGGTCGGCATTCGTTTCGAGCGTGTTCGAAGAGCCGGACCAGGAGGTCCGGCGCAGACGAAGGCGTCTGCCCCTCAGGAACTTATGCCACGAAGCACTGGGACAGGAGACTACGTCGTTCCGAGCTGGTCGATATGGCCCAGCAGCTTTTCGATCCGGCCGCGAACCTGCTGCCGCTCTGTCCGAAGCGCCTCGATCTCGCCGGCGAGCTGCGCGTTGACGCTCTGCGATTCCGCGAACGCCTGCTGCGTCGCCGCCAGTTCCTTCAGCGCCGCGTCCTTCTCCTGCCTGAGCCGGGTGACAAGCGCTACCGCCTTCTGGATGCGCTCTTCAAGATGGCCAAGCGGATCGACTTCCGGTCCCTGCGCGCTGGTCGCCATGGATTACTTCGCGGCGCCGGCAAGCGCGGTCTTTACCTGATCGACGATCAGCGAGAACTGAGCAGCATCCGCTGTGGCCGTTTCCGCCAGAACCTTGCGATCCAACTCGATCCCGGACAGCTTCAGGCCGTGCATGAACTGGCTGTAGGAGAGCCCGGCGGCCCGCACCGCTGCGCTGATCCGGACAATCCACAGCGAACGGAAATCGCGCTTCTTGCGCTTGCGGCCGGTATACGCGAATTTCAGCGCCCGCTCAACAGCTTCCTGAGCGGACCGGTGCAGTTTGCTCTTGGTTAAAAAATATCCCGATGCGAGATCCAGCGTTTTTGCGCGGTTCGCCCGGCGTTTGGTACCACGTTTTACTCTCGGCACGTTTCTTTCTCCTGATGGGCTCCTGATGGGGCCTGATTGAACTGCATTTGCGGCGAAACAGGCACGTGCGGTGGCTCCGTTCGCTCGCTCAAAAAATGCGCGATCCGCCCTCGGTCTAGTAGGGGATCATGCGCCGCAGCACGGCCTGGTCGGCTGCATCCGCAACCACCCCCGTGTGCAGTTTGTTCTTGCGTTTGCGCGCCTTGGACGTGAGAATGTGCCGGGCGAATGCATGTTGCCTGACCACCTTCCCCGTCCCGGTTTTCTTAAACCGTTTGGACGCACCTTTATGTGTCTTCAGTTTGGGCATTGAATTTATCCGGGAAACCACAATACTACCACAGCGGGGACGGGTTCTGCGCGGGGGGTACGGGTACCTCGCCTGTGGTAGGGAAATGAGGCAGCGAGTACAATTGAATTCAGCAATGCTATCGCCCTGTGGGGATGGGCAGCCCGGGGAACAGACGCTCGGCCACTTTGCGTTGGTCAGTTATATCCCCGACCCGCTGGCCCGTTTTTTGGATGACCTTCGCCTCGAGTTGACGCCCGGCTGCAGCCCGCGTGCTCACGTGACCATCCTTCCCCCGCGGCCGCTGCACAGCGATTTGAAAGAAACGATTCGGCAGATCGTCGAGGGGAGCCGCAACATACCGCCGTTCCGGGTCGAAACGGGCGAGATCCAGGTCTTTAAAGAGTCCCACGTGGTGTATCTCGGTATCGCCAAAGGGGTTTCCGAACTGCGCGAATTCTACCGGCTTCTGAACCGCGGTCCGCTCGAGTACCTGGAGAATTTCCCCTACCACCCGCACATCACAATCGCGCAGAATATTCCGCCCGATCAGGCTCCCCGCCTCGCAGCGGCCGCAAGAGAAAAATGGGCGGCATATTGCGGACCCCGCGGTTTCGTTGTTTCGTCGCTATCGTTTGTCCAGCACGTCGCCCCCGGGATCTGGACGGATGTCGCGACAGTCCCGGTTGGCGTCGAAGTCACGGCGTGATTATTCTGGTTCTTCCAGACTTTGATATCCGCTGTTGAAATAAACCAGCGGCTTGCCGTCCACATATCCGGCCTGCCGTACTTCGCCGATCAACACGGTGTGGTCTCCCGCCTCAAAAGTCTCGACCACCGAACATTCCAGATGCGCCAGAACGCCATCCAGTATAGGCGTTCCCGAAATCCCCGGATGCCACTCCACATCCACGAAACGGTTCTCCGCCGGACTGGAAAAACGTCGCAAAAGCGGTTCCTGATGCTCCGCCAGAATATTGATCGCGAACCAGGAGCTGGTAATAAAATGCCCCAGAATCGCATTGCGCAGATCGATCGAGACCAGAACCAGCGGCGGTTCGAGCGAAACGGACGAAAACGAGTTCACGGTCATCCCGTGCGGATGCTGATCGCGGTCAAGCACGGTCACGACAGTGATGCCTGTCGTGAAGCGCGCGCAGGTCCGGCGATAGAGGGATGGGTCGACGGCGGCGTCCTCGCCCGGAACGGCCTTGCTTGACATCGAGTTAAGCCTAATTCTATCATCGGTTTGACACTGTCTGAGGCTGGCCTGAGACCGGGAGGAGCGCGATTTGATCAAGCTCGACATCATAAACGAAGTGGTCAACAAGACCGGCATCACCAAAACCAAGGCGGAAATGGCCGTCGAGACCGTCTTCGAAAAGATGAAGCGCGCGCTGGAGCAGGGAGACCGCATCGAGCTGCGCGGATTCGGTGTGTTTACGGTGAAGCCGCGCAAGACCGGTATCGGGCGCAACCCCCGCACCGGCGCCGAAGTGTCCATTCCGCCTGGCAAGGCGGTGCGCTTCAAGCCCGGCAAGGAACTCCAGACGCTACAGTAGGACTGCGCCCCGCAACCGGGGCAAATCGTGTTCCCGGAAGATTTGATCGAAAGCGCGACGCGACCGCAATACATCGCCCCGGCGCGTTTTGAACGGCCCGCTACCCGCGTCTTTTCGCCCCCCGTCTTCTCGCCTCCTGTGTTTTCGCCGCCTGTCTTTTCACCTCCTAAAAACCGGCTCTGGCTGCACGTTCTGCTCTTTGTCATGACTCTCTTCACGACCACGCTCGTGGGCGCGCACATGCAGTACAATTTCAGCCACAACCTGCCCTTTTTCGACCTTGAGCGCGATCTGGACATTTTCACCGTGGGGCTGCGCAGCCCCGCTCTGTTCGTTGCCGGATTACCTTTCTCGCTGACACTGCTTACCATCCTGATGGCGCACGAACTCGGTCACTATCTGGCCTGCCTCTATTACCGGGTGGACGCGACCATGCCTTTTTTCCTGCCCGCGCCGACTCCGTTCACAGGCACTCTGGGCGCGTTCATTCGGATCCGTTCCGCGATCCCGAGCAAGCGCGTGCTTTTCGACATCGGCATCGCCGGCCCGCTGGCCGGTTTCGTCTTCCTCGTCCCGGCGCTCGGGGTCGGCCTGGCGTTTTCGAAAATTATTCCCGGGATCAACCACGAAGGCACGATTCAACTCGGCGCGCCGGCGTTGCAGTGGATCCTGCAGCGGACCATCTTCCCCGGCGTTCCTGCCGCGGACATTTATCTGCATCCGATCGCCCGCGCCGCGTGGGTGGGAATGTTCGCCACAGCGCTGAATCTGCTGCCGGTTGGCCAACTCGACGGCGGCCACATCGTGTATGCGCTGCTCGGCCGCTCCCACAAATGGATCACACAGGCTTTCCTGGTCGCGTTGCTCCCGATGGGAAAACTGTGGCAGGGATGGTGGTTCTGGGCGGTGTTGCTGTTCTTCTTCGCGCGCAAACATCCGCCGGTTTACGACTTCAGCGAAATCGGAAATCCGCGCATCCGGCTCGGCATCGTTGCGCTGGTTGTGTTTGCCCTCTGCTTCTCTTACGCTCCGATTATCGGTTAATGGGCGTTTCTTGATACAAATCAGCGCTACGATCGTCACGCTCAACGAAGAACGGAATATCGCGAGAGCCGTCGAAAGCCTGCGCTGTGCGGATGAAGTGCTGGTGGTGGACAGCGGCTCGACCGATCGGACGCGCGAGATTGCGCTGCGCCATGGTGCGCGTGTACTGGAAGAGCCCTGGCGCGGTTACGCGGCGCAGAAAAATTTCGCGGCTGACCGGGCGGCTCACGATTGGATCCTGTCGATCGACGCCGATGAACAACTGACCCCGGCGCTGGCGGATGAGATCCTGGCGCTCAAGCAGACGGCAACCGCCTTCGACGGCTATTCGTTTCCGCGCCTCGCGCAATACCTCGGGCGCTGGATACGCCACAGCGGCTGGTATCCGGACCGCAAAACCCGGCTCTACAACCGCGCCAAAGCGGAATGGACCGGCGACTTCGTGCATGAAAGCGTGCGCGTCAGCGGTTCAGTCGGGGAACTCAAGGCCGATTTGCTGCACTACACCTGCAACTCGCTTTCGGAACATCTGCGCACGCTCGACCGCTACACGACCCTGGCGGCGCGGGAGTTGATCGCAAAGAAGAAACCGGTTCCGATGCGCCGCCTGGTGCTCGATCCGGCATGGACACTTGTCCGAACATACATTTTGCAGCGAGGCTTTCTCGACGGGCCGCAGGGCCTCGCCATCGCCTGGATGGCGGCGCTCTACACATTTCTCAAATACGCCAAAGCGATGAACGGGTTCGGTGATGCGGATTCTCCATCTCGATAGCGGCCGCGAAATGCGCGGAGGGCAATGGCAGGCGTTGCGTCTGCACCGCGGGCTAATCAATGCGGGCCACCATTCGCTGCTGCTGGCTCGGGAAGCGTCTCCCCTCCTCGAAGCCGCGCGCCACGCCGGCCTGCCCACCGGCATCCTCCGCCCGCTCCGCCTTCCTTTGCTCTCGCGGCAGTTCGATCTCATCCATGCCCACGACGCGCGCAGCCACACGCTTGCGGCGCTCTGCTCCCGCGTGCCGTTTGTCGTGTCGCGACGCGTTGCCTTTCCGGTGCGGGATTCCGCCGTCTCGCGCTGGAAATACCGCCGGGCCGGACTATTCCTCGCTGTCTCGCGTCATGTCGGTATGCAGCTGCGAAACGCGGGTGTGGAGGAAAACCGCATCGAAATCGTTTACGACGGCGTCGGCATTCCAGCCGAGCCGTCAAACGGGGACGCGATTCTGATACCGCACACGCTCGACCCTCGGAAAGGTATGGCGCTTGCCGAGGAAGCCGCTCGGTTGGCAGGCGTGGAAATCGAAATCACCAGAAATCTCGCGCAGGATCTGCCGCGCGCCCGCGCCCTGGTCTATCTCACGCACTCGGAAGGGCTCGGTTCCGGTATCCTCATGGCCATGGCTCACGGCGTCACGGTCATCGCGAGCGACGTAGGCGGCATTCCCGAACTGATCCGCGATGGAGAAAATGGAATCCTCGTGAAAAATGATCCCGCGGCGGTGGCAGGTGCGTTCGGCCGAATCGGTCCCGCGCTCGGCCTCGCCGCGCGCGCCACCGTGACCGGGCGCTTCACCGAAGAGTGCATGATTCGCTCCACGCTTGCCGCTTACGAAAAGGTGTCTTCTTGATCGAACCTTCGTTGGCCGCTCTGTTCGGCCTGCTCATCGGCAGTTTTCTCAACGTCTGCATTTACCGCTGGCCGCGCGATCTGTCCGTCGTCCACCCGCGCTCCGCGTGCCCGGAATGCGAGAAACCGATCGCCTGGTACGACAACATCCCGCTGCTCAGTTACCTTCTGCTGCGCGGGCGCTGCCGGCAGTGCGGGAAGGGCATCCCGTGGCGCTATCCGGCGGTCGAACTGCTCACAGCCATCGCGTTCGCGTACTTCATCGGGCACGGCGGTCTGAACGCTCAGTCGATCAAATACTGCATCTTTGCCGCGATTCTGATCGGGCTGATCTTCGCCGATCTCGAAACGCTTCTCCTGCCGGATGAACTGACCATCGGCGGCCTGGTCGTCGGCCTCGCTTTCGCGTTGTTCATACCCGTGCCTGACTCCATGCTTCAGGTGGTTGCGGTTCTTTCCGGTTTCAATCCGCGCGGGCGCGCCGGAATGTTCGGAGAAGCGCTCTTTGGCGCGGTCGTACCCGCGGGCGCGATCTGGTTCGGCGGCTGGGTCTTTGAAAAGGTGCGCCACAAAGAGGGCCTTGGCTTCGGCGACGTGAAAATGCTGGCGATGGTCGGGGCGTTCCTCGGTATTCGGGGCGCGCTGCTCACGGTCATCCTCGGCTCGGTAGCCGGGTCCATCATCGGCCTTGCCTATATCAAAATCACGGGCAAGGATGCTTCGTCATATCCGCTTCCGTTTGGATCTTTCCTCGGCGCCGCCGCTTTATTCGCGGCCGTTCAGGCCGCCTAGTGTGGCCGCGATTGTTTACTCTGCACCGGAATCGAAACGCCGCTCTGAGTCTGCACGCCGCCGACCGTGGCCACTACTGCGGCATTCCCACTCGTCAGGTCCGGCGGCACGGTGACGTTGAACTGGTAAACCCCCGCTTCCACCAACCCCGCGAAAATGACACTCGCGCTTACGTCCCCGATACTCATCTGCACCTGATTCGCCAGCGGCTCCGCGGTAGCGACCAGCTGCCCCGTTGGGACCGCCGGATTCGTCGGGCCGAAGCCGGTCCCGTAGATCAGAATCGTCTCGCCGGGCTGAGCCGGCTGAGAGGAATCGATCAGCGAATAATCGGCATGTTCCGCCGCCGCGTAGGCGCCGTTTCCAAACGTGAAGAACGCCGGCGAAAACGCCTGCTTCTGAGCGGTGATCGAGTTGCTCGCCTGGCCCGCCGTGGTTACCACGACGGATACCGCGCCCAGGGTTGCGTCGTCCGGCGCCAGCACGTTGATCTGCGTGGGGCTGATGTACTGCACATAGGCCGGAACTCCGTCAATCGTGACCGACACTCCTTGCAGGGACTGAGGTAACTGAGCGTCCACGATATCCCCGGGCTGCCACGCGTAAGTGGTTTCGGACAGATTCGTGCCGAAGATTGCAACCCACGTGGCCGAGGCAAAGGCGGGCGCAAAACTCGCGGCGTTGGTCAAGCCCGTGACTGCGCCAGCCGCCTGGGTACCTTGGACCACGAGAGTCACCGCGACCACAGCCGGGCTCCCGGTTGCTCCGGGCGCGCTGATCTGCACGTTGCCCGTGTAAGTCCCGGCCGCCAGATTCGCCGGGTTCACCGAGATGGCGAGCGTCGCCGGCGCCGTGCCGGAGGAGCTGCCGGAAGAGCTTCCGACGCCCAGCCAGAAATCGGCGGCGGAAGCCGTCCATGAAATGGACCCTCCGCCCGCGTTGGCAATCGCCACGTTTTGGGCGCCGGGGATTGCGCCGCCGACGGTGTACTGAAATGTGAGCGAAGCCGGCGAGACCATCAGCGTCGGCCCAGTTGTGCCCACCGTCAGGGTGACGGCAATGGATACTGACGTCGCTCCCGTCGACGTGATCTGCACGCTGCCCGTATAAATGCCCGCGGCCATTCCCGTCGTCGAAACCGAGACCGAAAGCGCCGACGGCGCAGTACCCGATGTTGGCGATACGCTGAGCCACGAACCGCTCGCGGTCGAAGCGCTCGCCGTCCACGCAAGCGTCCCGCCGCCGCTGTTCGTGATCTCCACCGTTTGAGTCGCCGGACTCGATCCGCCCACGCTCGCCGTAAACTGCAGGCTCGTTTCCGGCACTGTAATGGTCGCCGCCGGCTCCACCAGAATCGTAATGTAATCGTTCCCCGTTTCGGACAATACGGCGATCGTAATCAGTCCCGTCAGGCTCGCCGGCAGCTGCGCCGTAATGGACGACCCGGTCCACGACGAAACCGCCAGCGTCACGGCTGTGCCGCCAGTCGGGGTGGCCGTCACCAGGCAGCCGTTGCAGAGATAACCAAAGCCCGCGCCCGAGATCGTGAGCGCCGACCCTGCCGCGATGACGAGCCCCGGCAGAGTGGACAAAGGCCCGACCGAGATGATTGCCGGATCGAACTTGCAGCGCGCCGCCGCGGTGTAGCCCACGGCTTCGGTGACCGTGCCGCAATCGATCGTTCCCAATGACTGGCTTGTAGCTTCAAAGAGGCCGGTTCCCGCCACAAAATCATTGAAGAAAATCGTGCCCGCGTCCTCGCCCACCTGGAGCTGCAGCGATCCCCACAACACCTGATTCATGTCGGTGACGTAGGCGCCTGTTTGGTTGACCATGGCAAAGAACGTGCCCCCATCCACCGAGAGATAAGGGTCGGTCGCCGGTGTCGAGCCGATCGATTGCCAAGCCGTGTTTCCGGCCAGGAACGAGCGCACGATCTGCCCTGTCAGCTGATTTTCGTCCGTGACGTTCGCGATGCCCGCGGCACTGCAGTTCAACGCACCGAGGGTGGTATTCGTGAACGTTGCCGGGTCCACGTGGCAATAAGGCACGATCCGTGTCACACCGGTCTGCTGGGCCACAAACCCGAGCGAAGCGCTGGTCAGCCCAACCACCCCGTCGCTTGCATTGGCCAGCGAAGCGCCCGTGTAGTTGGAAACGTAGGTGCCCGCATTGCCTGCGATGGCGATCGCATTGACTCCATGCAGATCGTCGATCCGCTGATTCCATGTCGCCAGATTCCACAGGAATGAGCTGCCGGAAATCATCTCGGCGCTCTGCGTTCCCGTGGGAATCGAAGTCGCATAGTTCGTGGCGAGATACGAGCCGAAATTCGGCGAGGCGATCAGCACCAGATCGCGCACCAGCGTATTGGCCGGCGGCGTCAGCGACCCGTTCGCCTGCAGTCCCGCGAGATAAGCCCTTGCGATCAACCCGCCCATGCTGAACGCGACCAGGTCGACCTGCGGCACCGGCTGCCCGTTGTCGTAGGTAATGGTGCTCAGGAACGTGGCCAGATCGTTGGCCAGGGTCTCGATCGGCTGATCCGCATCCTGCGCGCAGTTATCGAAAAGAAAAACGGCGGGAGCGCCGTCCGCTATCAGGTACTGCTCCAGATTCCCGAACGTAGCCGTCGAACTCGACGAGACCGGGCACGAGTTGGTAAAGCCGGTTTCCCATCCGTTCAGCAGCACCACCGGCGGCCGCGTCGCGTTTGACGGAACGGTCAATCGGGGCTTTGGCGCCGCGGCGGATAGCGCGAAGCACAGCATCAGCCCTATGGTCCCTGTCCTCAGACCTGTCTTCGCGGAGCTCAATAAGCACTGACGCGCCGGACGCCAAACGCGTTGAAAGCATTTACCGGAAAAGGCTCACAGCAGGGCCACGGCGAAAATGTGACAATACGGGGAAACCCATGAAGATCAAACTGATAAGCGTGTACGTTGACGACCAGGAAAAGGCCATGCACTTCTACACCGAGGTGCTGGGATTCGTGAAGAAAGCCGACTTCAGCCAGGGGCCGTTTCGCTGGCTCACCATGGCCTCGCCCGAGGACCCGGACGGCACCGAGCTGCAACTGGCGCTCAACGATAACCCCACGGCCAAAACCTACCAGAACGCCATGTTCCAGCAAAACCAGCCCGCCGTCATGTTCTTCACAGACGACCTGCAGGCCGATTATGAGCGCATGAAAGCGCGCGGCGCCGAGTTCACCATGCCGCCAACGGACGTGACGGCCTCCAAAATCGCCAGGCTGAACGACACCTGCGGCAATCTCATTCAGGTCACGCAGTTGATGCGCTGGTAGCCCCGTCGTTCACCGTGAGGTTCCGGAATCATGGCCGTGATGGCACGCGGGCGGGCGCTGCCGCGATGTTGTTCGCCAATCCAACCGGGTGGCTCTCTTGCAACCCTCCTTCCCGGTTCGCGATGGGTGTCGTCTTCTTATCCTGGTACATCAGGCGATCGGCGCGGTTGAACAACTCAAGCGCGCTCTCCTTGCCGTCCCATTCCGCGACTCCGGTCGCCGCGGACGCTGTGACACGAAACGTCTCTGCGCCGTTCCCGATTTCAAACTCACCGAAAACCCACTCGCGAATACGATCCATTAAACCGGCCGTTTCCGCCATGGACGAATCGATGACGAGGACGAACTCGTCGCCTCCCCAGCGGCCGACCAGATCCGTCGCTCGCACCAGAGATTGAACCTCGGCGCCGAACCGGCGCAGCAGATCGTCGCCTGCCGCATGGCCGCAGGTGTCATTCACGCTTTTGAATCCGTTCAAATCCATCATGGCTACCGAGAACCTGGTCGACCAGGAAATGCGGTCCTGGATACGGTCCTCGATCGCCTGGCGATTGGCGAGTCCGGTCAGCGAATCGGTCGAATCCCGCTTCTGAAACGCCTTGATTTCCAAACGATAATGGTCAACCTGCGCCTTCAATCGCTCAAGAGAGCGCTCGCCTTCAGTGGCCATCTGTTCCACGCAGGCTTTGATTTCCGTCGCGCTGTCGATCACGGACCGGCGCATCGTTTCGAGATCGTTCACTTTCGCGAGAGAGTGCAGGCGTTCCGTCAGCTGTCGGAAGCGATGCGTGTAGCGATGATCGCGGTCGGCGATCGTCGCGGCCGAAGCTGCGACGGTCATCATGACGTCCCTGACCTGGTTCAGGTTGTCCAGCGAGCTCCGCGCAGCGTCTTCCCCCCACCCGGCAAGAGCCTGCTCAACCTCATTCCCGATATGAGCGACCTCGTCGGGAGTTACGCGGGGAGACAGCCGCTCGTGCAGAGAATCAAGACTTGCCCGAAGTCTGGCGGCGAGGCTGGGAGCGGCCTGCCCGCAGGATTTCCTGGCGGCTACAAGAGTAGCGCGCCATGCGGATAGCAGGGCGTCCGCCAGTTGTCTGTCATACGCGTTGATATGTTGTTTCAGAGAAATCATCCCACGCCCGTGTACCTGTCATTGTGAGGTCTCCCATCGATTCTGAAAAGTTCACAGAAGTTAATTCAGAAAACATAAGTGATCGGCGTGAACCGCGCAGACAGGAAGTACACAGAAGTTAACGAACGACAGATCGAACCACAAATTCTCTCTAAATGCGCCGAGGCTTACCCGATGAGCAAACCAAATATGTTCGCGATCATCGGCATAGCAGTAGTGTTCGCCTCCATCATCGGGGGCTTCCTGATGGAAAAAGGGAAGCCGCTGGTATTGATGCAACCTTCGGAGATGGTGATCATATGCGGCGCCGCGATCGGCACACTGCTGGTCGCCAATCCGCTGAGTCTGGTGATGCGGATCTTCAAGAGCCTGATCGGAGTTCTGAGCGGCGGCCGTTTCACAAAGGCGTTTTATGTGGATAGCCTGAAGATGCTCAGCGACATCTTTCAGTTCGCCCGGAAAAGCGGGATGGCGAAGCTGGAGGAAGAGGTTGAGCACCCCGAGAAAAGCGCGCTGCTGTCCAAATACCCCGCCCTGGTGAAAGATCACCATCTTTTGTTTTTCGTCTGCGATACGCTGCGCACCGCTGTCTCGGGTACCGTATTGCCTCACGATCTGGACGCGCTCGTGGAGCAGGACATTGACACTCATCACCACGAGATCTCCGCTCCGGCGCGTTCCCTGACAACAGTTTCCGACGCGCTCCCCGGTCTTGGAATTGTCGCGGCCGTGCTGGGAGTGGTGAATACCATGGGGTCCCTCGGTGGGCCGCCGGAAGCGGTCGGCGAAAAGGTGGCGGCGGCGCTGGTCGGAACCTTTCTGGGGATTCTTCTTTGTTATGGGGTCGTCTCACCACTCGCGGCCAGTATCGAAAAAAGCAACGATGCGGAATCGCAGTATTATCAGACTCTCCGCGCCGGACTCATGGCGTTCGCCAAGGGAATGGCGCCGATGATTGCCGTCGAGTTCGCACGCCGCGCGATTCCACCTGAACTGCGCCCCACCTTCCACGAGACGGAAGCCGCCTGTAAAAGCAACCGCTGCCACCGCGGCGAAGGCGGCCTGACGATGACCAGTCCCCCGCAACCCATCATCATCGTCAGGCGCAGGAAAAAAGATCACGGCGGTCATCACGGTGGGGCGTGGAAGGTGGCCTATGCGGACTTCGTGACGGCCATGATGTCTCTGTTCATGGTCCTATGGCTGCTCAACAGCAGTGAACAGGTGAAGAAAGCCGTCGGCGGCTACTTCACCGATCCGAAAGGCCATGGCAAGGATGTGGGCAATGGCGTCCGCGCCAACGGCAACGGAAACCTTGCCGTGAACAAAGACGACATGTCCAAGCTCAAGGAGAAGCTGGCCCAGGCCGTGAAGCAGGATCCCGCGCTTCAGAAGATCAAGGACAACGTGGTGATCTCGGTCACCAGCGAGGGGCTGCGTGTCGAACTGATCGAAGGCCAGGGCTTTGTTTTTTGAATCCGGCAGTCCCGCCCCGACCGAAGCCGGTAAGGATCTGCTGGCGAAGCTGGCCGGTGAGATCGGCAAACTGCCGAACAAGGTGACCATTGAAGGGCACACCGATTCACGACCCTTTACGGGCAGGGCCGGCTATTCGAACTGGGAGCTTTCGGCCGACCGCGCCAACGAGGCCAGGCGTCTGATGCAGAGTCTCGGAATGCGGGAGGATCAGGTAACTCAGGTCCGGGGCTACGCGGACCAGAGCCCCCGCAACCCGGCCGATCCCGACGATCCGGCGAACCGCCGTGTGACCATGCTCATTCAGAATCAGGATGCGGCTCCGAGCGAAGTGCCAAAGCCGCCCGAGCCTGCGAAGCCAACTCCCGCCGGGAAACCAAAGTAGGGCAATTATATAGAAGGCTAAAGAGTTTTTATACCGCTCTCAACCAATTTGCCGATCAGGCAAGATTCCTGTGCTTTGGTTGATGCCTCTTGGCAACGAAAAGGGTTGACCGCCCTGTTTTCATTTTCGGCCGGAAATGCGCCTGAACCGAGATCATTGTCATGCGTATCGTTGATGAAATGGTCTACAGCATGGAAAAACGAGGGAAGGATATCGGGATCACGCCCGACGGCTTCGCGTATGAGGTGACGGGGAGTCCGTTTCTGGAAACTCTATCAGAAGGACCAAAGTTCGTATACAAGAATCCCAGGCAATATACGTTCATAGGACTGGACTGGACTGGACGACTGCCTTGACGTGATTGCACGCGATCCGCCACAGTTTGATTTAGTCGATTTAAGACCATGGCTGAACTCAATCGATTTGTAGTTCGTTCAGGCGTGGGGCTTTCAGGCCTGCCAACTGCGCCGTGCGGGCTCCCGGCCGAAGCCCGCCGCGGAGCCCGCACGGTGATTATGCAGGAAACGATCGGATCAGAAGACGAAACGACCGCCGACTGTCGGAGCAAGGTTGGTGTTGTAGATATAAGGGACGCCGGGACCATGCGGAATGGCGATGGCCAGACCGCCTTTCACAAAGGAATCCGCAATTCCGGCAAAAGCGTCGAAACGCGGGGTGAAGTGATGGTCCACATAGAGCGACTCCTCGTTGAGGTTGCCCGCGCAGGAAGCTGCGGAAACCGGCACGGGCGAGCAGGCCGGGGGAACACGGAAGTCGTTCTGCAGCTGATGATACCAGGCCGAAGGTGATGTCGGTTTTTTTGTCGATCGCGTATTTCCCGCCCGTCCACCAGATCTGCACGTGCTTGGGAGAATCGAGATTGTTGTCTTCCACGCCGCTCATGAGATAGCCGCCCTGGTCCGAGGCGCCAACGCCCAGCGGGTTCGACGGGTTCGCCTGCCGGATGTATTCGTAGCCGGCAAAAAACTTGAACCGGTCCCACGTATACTTGGCGGCGAACATGATGGCGCGGTTGTCGGTCACGATGCCGTATAGGGTGTTGGTCGTTCCGATAACATTGGCCCCGGTGATGGGGTTTGTATTGATGCTGTTGGTGGTCGACTGATAGGGCTGCGTCGGGCTCTGAGGTCCCAGCAAGGGGTTCAACACGCTGATCGCCTGGTTGTAATGCTGGTAGACGACGTCGGCGGAGAACTTGCCGTACGTCTCCGCCGGCGTCCAATCCATAGGCGTTGTTATGCGCGTCTTCCGGCGTACAGTTCGCGGCAGTCCAGGTTGCGGAGGCCGAGTAGCAGCCGCCCGAACCATCGGCGAATTTATACATCGCGCCGAAATGGACCGGGCCATAGGTCAGGCGATATTTCAGAGCGTCGTCCCAACGCGCGTCTTCGGTGTCGCCGCCGCCGGCCATCGTGCCGTTATAGCCGATATACGAAAAGGCATAGCTGCCGCCGGCCGGATCGTAAAGGAGCATCGTATCGGTACCGAGAGCGCGCTGACGGCCGTAGGTCAGCGTGCCAAATATCGCGGACGATATACCGGCATAGAATTCGTCATTGAACGGTTGGCCCGCGCGCGAGCCGTCGATGGCTTCCGTATAGCTGGCTCCGGGGAAGGCCGTTGTTGCTGAACATGGTAGCCGACGCGTTGGCCAGCTGGCCGGACTGCGGATTGACGCCGGTTGAAGCGGTAAACACAACGGACCAGCCATGGTAAAACTCTTCCCTGGCCCGGACTCCCAGAGTCGTCTGCTGCAGGTTGTTCGGTGCGATGAGAAATCGATGCTGATAGCCGTTTCGGTTCACCAGAGATTCGCCTTCAAAGTTAGTGCCGTTTTCCGGTAAGCCGTGGCTGACATAGCCGACGCCGACGTCATACGCACCGTACAGCGTGATGCCGTGCCAGGTCAGCGCGCAATCAGTGGTCAGGAATTCTTTGCCGCTCGCGCAGACGTCAGCGGCGCCCGCCCGCATCTTAATGTCGACTGTGGCGTTTTGGCCCGCCGCCAGGCTGACTCCCGCGCGCGTTTCATCGGCGAACCCTGGCTTGGCCGCGCGGATCTCGAAGCGCCCCGCGGGCAGGCCGGACGCCTGATAGTGTCCGCCGCCGTCGGTTTCGATTGTGACCGGTGCGCCTGTATCGACGTTCCTGATTGTCACCACGGCATCGGCAAGCGTTTTACCGGACGGGTCTGTAACGGTTCCTGAAAGACTGGCTGAAACCTGCGCCGACAAGGGCGAAATGCTCAAAACGAGGAGGAGGAGTTGTTTCATGATGTCGTTTAACTATGTCATTGTACTCCATACAAGACATCCCCCTTCGCGGTGGTTTTTGAGAGACGCTCAGCGGTGAAGTAACGGCTGCAGATACTGCATCACCGTTCGCGCGACAATCTGCGCGCCGGCCGCCGTCGGATGAATTCCATCCTCCTGCATCAGGTCCGGATGCCCCCCGACCCCCTCCAGCAGGAATGGAACCCGCGCGATCTTGTATTGCTTCCCGAGGTCGATGTAGATCTGCTCGAACGAATGAATGTAGTCCGGCCCGTAGTTTCGCGGCAGCGTCATCCCCGCCAGAAGGATCTGAATATGTGCCTTCTGCAGCGTCTCAATCATCTGCATGAAATTCTTCCGCGCCGCGCTCACTGGCAGCCCCCGCAGCCCGTCATTCCCTCCGAACTCCAGAATCACGATCGCCGGATGCACCGCCAGCACGGACGGCAACCGCTCCACCCCATCGGTCGTCGTATCGCCGCTCACGCCCAGATTGACCACGCGATAATGGAATCCCGCCGCGTCGATCAGCCGCTGCACATCGTCCGGAAAACTTTTTCCCGGCTCCACGCCGAACCCCGCTGAAAGACTATCGCCGAACGCCGCAATCACCGGCCTCGTATCTGTATTCGGGGGCGCGCCGAATGCGCAAAACACAACGGCCAGAGCCGAGAGGAACCTTAATTTCATTCGCACTGTCATAATGATGATGACAGACCTGTTTGGCGTGAAGCGCACAAACGCTGTTCAAAAACGAGTGGAGACTCCCATCATCGAAGTCATCCGCCTCACGCGGACCATCCAGACGCCCACCCACCGGGTTGAGATTCTGCGCGGCATCGATCTCGCCATTCCGCGCGGCCAGTTCGTCGCCATCATGGGGCCTTCCGGGAGCGGCAAAAGCACGCTGCTCGGTCTTCTCGCGGGTCTCGATAACGCTACGGGCGGGCACGTCCTCCTCGATGGCGAAGACATCACCGGGCTTTCCGAAGACCGCATGGCCGAAGTCCGCGGCCGCAAGATCGGCTTTGTTTTCCAGTCTTTTCAGCTCATCCCCACACTGACGGCGGAAGAGAACGTCCTGCTTCCCGCGGAACTGGCCGGAGCCGGTCCCGAAGTCACCGTCGCGCGCCCGCGAACTGCTGACCCGCGTAGGTCTCGCGGACCGCCTCGACCACTATCCGGTCCAGCTCTCGGGCGGCGAACAGCAGCGTGTCGCGCTCGCCCGCGCTTTCATCACCAGGCCGCCCATCCTGCTCGCCGATGAACCCACCGGCAATCTCGATGGCAAGACCGGCGAGCAGGTTCTCGAACTGCTGCTCGAACTCAACCGTCGCGAAGGCGCGACGCTGGTGATGGTGACCCACGATGCCGCGCTCGCCGCCCATGCGGACCGCGTCATCACCCTGCGCGATGGTCTTGTCGTGAGCGATCAGGCCGCTGGCTGTCACGCATGCGTAAGTCAGCGCATGCGTAAGCCTAGCCCGTACCGCACCGCCGCCAAAATCGCCTGGCGCGAAACGCGCGCGTCCTCCGGCCGATTTCATCTTCGTGATTCTCGCGGTTGCGGCGGGCGTCGGATCGCTCACCGGCGTGCGCGGCTTCTCGCGCGCCTTCCACACCATGCTGCAGCGCGACGCCCGGACCTTCATGGCGGCCGATCTGACGGTGCGCACGTTCCAGCTGCCCACCGGCGCCGCAGACCGCGGAGATGGATCGCCTCGCCGAGGCGCGGCATCGAGCGCACGCAGGTCACCGAGACGCTGACCATGGCCTCGCCGCCCGGCGCGCTGGACGAAGCCGCCCCGCTGCTGATTTCCGTCAAGGCGGTCGATCCCGCCGTCTACCCGTTCTACGGAACCGTGACACTTCAATCCGCCGCATGGATCTGCGCACCGCTCTGCAGCCCGATACGGTCGCGGTCGCCGACGGCGTGCTGCTGCGCCTGAACGCGCAGATCGGCGACACCATCCGCATCGGCGGCCAGCCATTCCGCATCGGCGCCGAAGTCGTCAACGAGCCCGACCGCATGACCGGCAGCCTCAACGTCGGCCCGCGCGTCATGATGTCGCGCGAAGGCCTCGCGCGCACCGGCCTGCTGATCCCGGGCAGCCGCGCCGCCGAGCGCTTCCTCTTCAAAATCCCGCCCGCCGATGCCGATCAAGACGGTGCGCGAACGAACTTGCACAAAGTCTTCCGCGATGGCACTGATCGCCGATTACAGCGAAGCCCATCCGCTCATCGAGCAGGGCCTGCGCCAATCGACCACATTCCTTTCTCTGGTCAGCCTGATCGCGCTGGTGATCGGCGCGCTGGGCGTCGCCACCGCCATCCAGGCCCACCTGCAGCAGAAGATGGATTCGATCGCGATCATGAAGTGCCTGGGCGCGAAATCGCCGCAGGTGCTGCGCATCTACGTTCTCCAGACCGTCGGCCTGGGACTGGCCGGCAGCCTCGCGGGCATCGCGCTCGGCAGCCTCGTGCAGATGGCGTTTCCGATTTTTCTCGCCCGCTATTTTCAGATCTCGATCGGTGCCGCGTTTCGATCTCGTTTCCGCGCTGCAGGGCCTGCTGGTGGGCGTGCTGACCGTCCTGCTGTTCACCATTCCGCCGCTGCTCGGCATTCGCCATATCCGCCCGGCGCTGATTTTCCGCCGCGAAATGGCCGCGCCGCCGCTCGGCCTGCGCAAGTGGTGGAAGCAGCGCCGCGGCTTCGGTTGATCTCGGCTGTCGTGATTCTGGCTGTTCGTCGGACTCCTCGCCGCCTGGCTGAGCGAAAACGCGCAGAACGGGCGTCTATTTCGCCTTCGCCATGGCCGCCGGGACTCGCGTCGCTCGCGCTCGTCGCCTGGCTGCTGCTGCGTGGCCTGCGTTGGTTCAGCCGCCATCTGCCGCGCCGCGCCGGGCCCATGGTGCGGCAGGGAATCGCCAATCTCTACCGTCCCGGCAATCACGCGGGCGCGGCCGTGATGGCGCTCGGCGTGGGCGTGATGTTCACGGTTACGGTCTGGATCGTGCAGCGCGGCCTGCTGCAGGACATCATCCGCACCGCGCCGCCGGGCATGCCGAACGTTTATCTGCTCGACGTGACCGCGGCCGAATCGCGACGCCGTGTACAAACTGATCTCCACGCAGCCCGGTGTCGAAGGAACGCCGGAAATGATCGGCGCGGTTACGGCGCAGATTCAATCGATCGACGGCGTGCCGTTCGAGCGCGAAAACCAGCGCGGCGTCGCCCGCCGCTACTGCCCGCACCGTCACCGTATCGCCCGCTGCCGTGAAGCCCGCATTCACCAGATGTCGTGGCCGGGCACGTGGTGGGCGCCGGGCGCGCATCCCGAGTGTCGCCGAGCTCTCGGTCGCCGAAGCGGCGGCGAAGCTTCTCAACCTCCACATCGGCTCGACCGTCGTCTGGACCACGCCGCAGCGAACGTTCACCTCGAACGTCGTGGCGATTCATAAGAGCGAATCCGTGCGCCTCACCGCCCGCATCGAGTTCTTCTTCACGCCGGGAGCGCTCGACGGCCTGCCGGCCATCTACTACGGCGGCATCCGCGCGACAGCCGGCATGCGGTGCCCGCGCATTCAGAAGGCCATCTACGACCGATTCCCCACCATCACCGTTGTCAACATGGCCGACGTGCTCGACACCATTCAGTCGGTGGTCGATCAGATCTCGCTGGTGGTGCGCTTCATCTCGGGCTTCTCGATTCTGGCGGGCGCGGTGATCCTGGCTTCGAGCGTGGCGGGCACGCGCTTCCGCCGGATCCGCGAAGTGGTGATTCTGAAAACGCTGGGCGCCACGCGAAGGCGCATCGCGCAGATTTTCTCGATGGAATTCTTCGTGATCGGAACCGTGGCCGGGCTGATGGGCGGGATGCTGGCCGGCGGATTCGCGCTGGCTCGTGCTCAACCGGCTGCTCGAGGCCGATACCGCGCCCGATACCCTGCCGATGCTGGTCGTCGATCGCCGGCACGGCGATGCTGGCCATCGCCACCGGATGGCTCGCCAGTTTCCGCACGCTCGGCCAGAAGCCGCTGGAGATTCTGAGGGACGAATGAAGCTGGCTGCTGGCGCTTTTTCTCGCCGCCGGTCCGCGCTACGAAGTGACCGACGAGCGCGGCAAGAAGCCGGCTGGGGTCGCCGTCGAAGCGGGCGAACCGGATGCCGACGGCTGGTTTCCGCTGCAAGTCGTAAAGGGAAAAAACGCGGGCGATCCCGTGCTGATCTGGCCGTTCGACGGCACGGCGAAACTCCCCGCCGGGCCGGTAATGATCATCCAGCGCGGCAACGAAAAGGCGTTGGTGAACCACCGAGTGGTCGCGGCGATTGCTGCGTCGATCCTCCTCGGCAACGCCCAGGACACCGGGCTCGCCGTAGACAAAACAGCCAAAGCCATACCGGCGCTGGAGCAATCGACCGACGCTTTTGAAAAAGGCGTGGCCCTGCTCTACGCGAAAAAGCCCGCCGAAGCCGCCGCGCCGCTTGCGCAGGCCCTGAAGGAAAGGCAGCGCCAATTGACGCCAATTCCCTCGGAGATTTATGCGGCGGCAATGCTGGATGGACAAGCCTTGGCTGCCGCAGGAAAGTACGATGCCGCGGCGGTAGCGTTCCTCGCGGCAATCAAACAACGCCCCTCGGCCGCCCTCCCGGCAAAGCTCCGCGCCGACGCTCTGGCGAAAGCGGGCAAACCCGAAGCCACCCATCAGTAGTGTGGTGTCTGAGATGGTGGCGCAGGCTTCAGCCTGTGTTTCGCAAACCAGGAGAAAATCGCATCTGCGGCGCACTCCCGGAACGAAGGAGTTCAGTGTGTGCATGTCCAAAGCGGAGGACCGGGACATCCTGATTCTTGCCGTCGCGGAGGGCTTTCTGACGAACTTAAAATCGGCTATGAGTTAGCGAGTCCAGCGCCAGGTCGACAAATGGCGGGCTGCGGGGCGCGCTGGCGAAATCGTCAGCGCCATGCCGCCGGATTGCCGACGAAAATAGAATGCACCGTCCACCTCAGGCGGGCTCGAAGGGACGCCGACGGATTTTAGTCCGGATTAGTCGGCTTGTGTCCGTTGGATTGGGCAGACGCCTCATTCCATTGTGCGCCTTCCATCCTGGCAGCCTGGAGACTTCGCGACTATGGAGAAACCGCGACCATCGCGTGTCGGATGGGTTACCCAGCTTTGCGCGCCTGAAGCCATTTCCGCAACGACTCCTGAGTTTCGCCCGACCGGCGTCCCGCCAGGAGGCCGTCCGCGCTGACATCCTCATCCAGGTCCGGCCAGTGGATTCCCGCGCCTCCGCCAATGAGGCGCCAGTTGGCTCGCTGCGCGGGCGTCCCGTGCAGGAGGCGGGGGAACCAGGCCAGCGGCACAACAATGGTCCTTCCGTCGGCGAGATCGGCGGTCAGCGCCTCGTCGGTCACAGTTACGCTCCGGGCGAGCGCCTCTCTGACTTCAATTCCCGAAATACTCATGCCATACGACCATAAGGAGCGATTCGCTCTCCTCAATAATATCCTCAACTTGCCGAAGTTCCGCGCGGGCAAATCCACGGCTCGACTCGAAGCGCACCGGATCGAGCCAGAACTTCGCTACACACTCATCACGCTCCACGTGGATGTGGGGAGGTTCGACCCGGTCTGCGGAGTAGAAGAACAACCGGTATGGGCCGAGCCGAATAGCCGTTGGCAACGCTGCCAGTGTACGTCACGGTGAAGTGTCGCTTCGATTCAGGGCATTTCCCTCAGGCAGAAATTTCCGCTGGGCCGGCGCCGAATCGAAACGCACGCGGAAGACGGCGTTCGGAAGTCGATTCCTCCCGTTGAGTCGGCCAGTTTCCGGCGATCTGGGTGGAAAAACATGCTGACGGAACCGCTCGGTCAGCTCACGGCTGGTGCGTCTATCCGGGCAAGGCGGGCCAGCTACCAGGGCGAGGCGAGTAACGCCTGAAACAAATAGATCGGAGGCTTGTTTTCAATCAGTTACCGGGAATTGGAGATGGCGGCGCTATCGGAGTGTGCTCCACTCTATCCTGGGAGCACTTGCGCGTTCGCGGAAGAAGAATCCCTCCGGACGAGAAACTCCGGGAAACCACAACCGCGACGAAGCGACACACAGACGTCTGGACGTGTGTCCAAAAAAGGAAAAGGCCAGACAACAGGTAAACACGATGACCATCGACGAAACGACCGAACGCCCGGAAATTGGGTTCGTTCTGCAAAAATCCCACTTGCGCCAATCTCCGGGTTCGTTCCGCAGAATCGCCAAACCGCCCACGCCGCCGCAAATGGCTTCGTTTTTACAGCGCACAGCCCGCAAAAGGGCGGCTGGAAAGTGGCTGAAACAGCCATGTGCAGCCGAGCGAAGCGTGTCCGTTGTGCGCGGTTCCTCGAGAGCTAAACACGATGACCATCGACGAACGACCGAACGCCCCGGAAAATTGGCTTCGTTTTGCAAAAAGCAAAAAGCCCGCTTCCGCCCCCATCTCGGGTTCGTTCGGCCGAATCGCCAAATCCGCCCACACTGCCACGAAATGGCTTCGTTTTTTCGAGGGGGAAATCCCCAACACCCCAATCCGCCCCACATAAAATATAAACCCCGGATAGAATAAAAAAAGATAACCGCCGTGAAAATCGCCAAACCCGCTAACCTCCTCCTCCCATTCGCCCTGGCCGCCGCGCTACCTATACTCTTGGCCGCCCAGAACCTCCAGGAATTCGCGAAGCGCGTCACCGAATTCACCCTCCCCAACGGCATGCACTTCATCGTCCTCGAACGCCACGAGGCGCCCGTGGTCTCCTTCCACACCTACGTCAACGCCGGCTCCGTCGACGACCCCAAAGGCCGCACCGGCCTCGCCCACATGTTCGAGCACATGGCCTTCAAAGGCACCGAAACCATCGGCAGCACGAACTGGCCCGCCGAGAAGACTCGCGCTCGCCCACATCGAAAGCGTCTACGACCAGCTCGACGCCGAACGCGACAAACTCGCAGAAGGCCGATCCCGCCAAAATCAAAGCCCTCGACGACCAGCTCCACGAAGCCATCGAGAAGGCCGATACCTACGTCGTGCCCAACCTCTACCCGCGCATCATCGAGGAAAACGGCGGCGTCGGCATGAACGCCTCCACCGGCGAAGATTCCACCGACTACTTCTACAATTTCCCCGCCAACCGCATCGAGCTCTGGTTCTATCTCGAATCCGCCCGCTTCTTCCACCCGGTCTACCGCGAGTTTTATAAGGAACGCGACGTCGTCCGCGAGGAGCGCCGCATGCGCGTCGAATCCGATCCGCAGGGCAAGCTGATGGAGCAGATGCTCGCCACGTCGATCGCCGCGCATCCTTATCGCAACATGCCGGGCGGCTGGGCCAGCGACATCGAAAACCTGCGCGTCAAGGACGCCGAAAAGTTCTTCGCGGAATACTACGTCCCCGCCAACATCACCATGGCCATCGTCGGCGACGTCGATCCCGCGCGCATCAAAGCTCTCGCCGAACGAATATTTCGCGCGCCTTCCCAAGCGCCCGCTGCCCGATCCCGTCATGACCGTCGAGCCTGAGCAGGAAGGCCCGAAATCGCACCGAGGTCGCCTCGCCCGCCCAGCCCATGGAGTTCGTCGCCTACCATCGCCCCGATCAGTACGATAAGGACGATCCGGTTTTCGACGTCCTCTCCGGCCTGCTCTCCGGCGGGCGCACCAGCATCATGTACCGCGACATGGTTCGCGACAAACAGCTCGCTCTCGAAGCCGGCGCCGAATCCCAGTTTCCCGGCGGCAAGTATCCGTCGCTGTTCTTCTTCTATCTGATTCCCGGCCGCGGATCACACCGCCGCCGAAAACGAGAAAGAACTGGACGCGATCCTCGCCAACCTCAAAAAGGAAAAGGTGGATGAAGCCTCCCTGGCGCGCGTGAAAACCCGCACCCGCGCCGGCCTGATCCGCCAGCTCGACAACAACGCGGGCCTCGCGCAGCTCCTCGCCAGCTACCACGCAAACTACGGCGACTGGAAAAAACTCTTCACCGCAGCTGGACGAAATCGACAAGGTGACCGCGGACGACGTTCAAAGCGTGGTGCGCCAATACTTCACTCCGTCCAACCGAACCATAGCGCTGACATTCCAGCCCGAAGGAGGTGCAAAATGAAGAGGTGCACTGGCGCACGCGCTTCACGCCTGCTGTGCGGTCTCACCTCTCCTGCTGCTGCCTGCCTGGCAGCCTCAGCAGCAAACCGCCATCCCACCCTCTTACAAGGATCTGAAATACCCGCCGCTGAAGGAAATCCAGATCCCGAAAGTCGAGGAAACCACCCTCCCCAACGGCATGAAGATCTATCTTCTCGAGAACCACGAACTCCCGCTGGTCCGCGGCCTCGCTCTCGTCCGCACCGGCAATCTCTTCGACCCGGCCGATAAGGTCGGCCTCGCCTCCATAACCGGCTCACTGATCCGCAGCGGAGGCACCGCGGCAAAAACCGGCGACCAGATCGACGAAGACCTCGAAAACATCGCCGCTTCCGTCGAAAGCCAGATCGGCGAAAGCTACGGCTCCGTCTCCTTCTCCACGCTCAAGGAACGCACCGACGAAGTGCTCGGCGACGTTCCACGACGTCCTGACCGGACCCGCCTTCCGCGAAGACAGGCTCGATCTCATCAAGACCCAGCTCCGCAGCGGCATCGCCCGCCGCAACGACGATGCGCACGGCATCTCGCAGCGCGAGTTCGCCTCTCTGATCTACGGCCCCAAAACGCCCTACGGATGGCAGATGGAATACGCGACCGTCGACAACATCAAGCGCGCCGACGTCGAGAGCTTCTACAAGCGCTACTACTTCCCGGCCAACACCATCCTCGCGGTGCAGGGCGACTTTTCCGCGCCGGAAATGAAAGCGAAACTGGAAAAGCTCTTCGCGGCCTGGAACGCCCAGCAGCCCCCGGTTCCGCAATTCCCGCCGGTAAGCAACAACTCCCAAACCCGGCATCTACGTCGGCGACGAAAACCGACGTCACGCAGACCAATCTCGTCGATCGGCCAGCTCGGCGGCGTGCTCAGCGACAAGGATTATCCGGCACTCGAAGTGATGGCCGACATCCTCGGCGGCGGCTTCCACAGCCGGCTATTCCAGAAGGTGCGCACGCAGCTTGGCTACGCCTACGACGTGTCGTCTTCATGGTGCGGCCGATTACGATCACCCCGGCGTCTTCGAAATCACCAGCAGCACCAAATCCGCCAGCACCGCCGACACGCTCAAAGCCATAAACGCGGAAGTTGCAGCGCATCCGCACTCAGGAAGTTACCGCGGAAGAACTGCAATCCGCCAAAGACACCGTCCTGAACGGATTCATCTTCAACTTCGATACCCCCGCCAAGACGCTCAACCGCCTTCTGACCTATCGCTACTACGGCTACCCCGACGACTTCATTTTTCAATACCAGAAGAGCCGTCGGTCAGGTTACTCGCGCCGACGTTCTGCGCGTCGCGAAGCAGTATATCGATCCCGCGAAGTTCGTCACCGTCGCGGTCGGCAATCCGAAAGATTTCGCCACGCCTCTCGCCTCCCTCGGCCTCCCGGTCACCAATCTCGACATCACGATTCCCGCTCCGCCAAAATCGGCCGCCCGTCCCCAGGCGACTGTCGGACCACCGCAACCGAAGGGTCGGGCTCTGCTCGCGAAGATGGCCCAGGCAATGGGTGGCGAAGCGAATCTCACAGCGATCAAAGACATGACCCAAAAGGCCGAGCTCGCTCTCGACCCCGCCGCCGGAGGACTCAAAGCCACCCAGACCGAGCTATGGATCTCGACCGGACTCTATCGCGAAGAGAGCGTTCTTCCCTTTGGCAAGGTCCTGAGCTATTCGGACGGTAAGACCGGATGGGTTGCTTCACCCCAGGGCGTCATGGCCCTCCCCGAGCCTGAGCGCAAACAGATCGCCTTCGAGATCTTCCGCATGTGGCCCGCGCTGCTTGCCGGCGATCGCGAAATCAAAGACGAAGCCAACGGGACCATCGGCATCTCCGATAAGTCCGGCAACAGCCTGCTGCTTTCCATCGACCCGGCCTCGGGCCTCCCGGCAAGCGAGAGTTATTCCGAAGCCGGAACGTCTGGCCAGGACGTCCTCGAAACCTACGCGGACTGGCAGGAATCGAACGGAGTGAAGTTGCCGCGAAAAATCACCGTCACCCAGAACGGCAAACATTTTGCCGACATCAAAGTGACAAGCGTTGCGATCAACACGGGCTTGACGCCGGAGCAGCTCGCGAAGAAACCATGACCCGGCGCACGTTCGCTCTCTCGCTGGTAGCCGGGCGTCTGGCAGCCGAGACAGCAAAGGACCGCGGCAGGCGTCTGGTCGATAAGACCCTCGAGGCCCTCGGCGGCGACGCCTTCCGGAACATGCGCACCCGCACCGAAACGGGCCGCGCCTACTCCTTCTATCACGAGAAGATGACCGGGATTTCGATCGCGCGCATCCACACCAAATACCTGGAACCGGACGGCAAAACGCCCATCTACCAACTGCAGCGCCAGGTCCTCGGCAAGAAGCAGGAAGACGCCGTCTTATTCACCACGAATGACGCTTACGACGTCACGTACCGGGGCGCAAAACCGCTCACCGAACAGCAGGTTCAGCAGTTCCGCGAAACCACGTTGCACGACATCTTCTACATTCTGCGCGAACGCCTCTCCGAACCGGGACTTGAGATCGAAGGAAGCGGCGCAGACTTCGTCGAGAACCAGCCCGTCGAAGGAATCGACTTCTTCGATTCCGAAAATCGGAACGTCCGCGTGTGGGTCAATTCCGATAGCTACCTTCCCGCCAAACAGCGTTTCTACCGTTGGGACGCGACCATCGGCGATCGCCACGAGGAAGTCACCCGCTATTCGAAATACCGCCCGGTCGGAAACGGCGTGACCTGGCCTTATGTGATCGAGCGGGAGCGCGACACGGAAAAAATCTTCGAGCTCTACTCCGAGCGGGTCACTGTGGGAGATCCCTTGCCCGACAGCATGTTCGAGCTGCCCAATGGGATCAGGATGCTGAGCAGGTCGAAGTGACCGTCTCAGGAAACCGAAGAGCTGAGAACCGGCGTCCGCTCGGGCGTAACCGCCGGCGCCGGCAGTTCGATCTCGACCAGAAGCCCGGGATGCTGGTTCGATGCCCGCATCGTTCCCTTGTGAAGCTCGACTGCCCGCTTCGCGATCGCGAGCCCGAGTCCCACGCCGCCGCTGGTGCGTCCCCGGTCCTTTTCCACCCGATAGAAGGGGTCGAAAAGGTGGGCCAGAGCTTCTTCCGGCACACCGTTGCCAAAGTCGCGAACGGCAACCTGGTAGAACTCTCCGGAGCGCTTCAGGCTCACCTGCACTTGTCCGCCTTCGGGAGAGTAGCGGATCGCATTGCGCACGATGTTCTCGATGGCGCGCCGCAGCAGCTCGGGATTGCCTTCCATCTCCGCTTCGCAAACGTCGAGATCGAGCGCGATCCGATGGCGTTCGGCTTCGATCCGAACGTCGGAGACGATTGTCCCTGCGAGCTCGTCCAGGCGGACCGTTTCCGTCGCCAGACCCGCCGGATCGCCTTCCGCGCGCGTGACCTGAATCAGCTCGCCGACAAGCACGTTAAGCCGGTCCGCTTCGCGCTCGACGCGATTGAAAGCCATCTCGGGATCGCCGCCTCCGCGCCCCAATTCCACGGCTACTCCGAGGCGCGCCAGCGGCGACCGGAGCTCGTGAGAGATGTCCTGCAACAGACGGCGCTGGGCCTTCATCAGGCTCTCAATACGTTCCGCCATCTGATCCACAGCGCGGCCCAGCTGGCCCAGCTCATCGGCGCGCCGGGAGTTCACGCGGGCGGTGAAATCGCCCCGTCCGAACCGCTCGATCGTCTTCTGCATCCTGCGCAGCGGCGATGTCAGTTGTCTCGCCAGCGCGTAGCAAAGCAGCACGAACAATCCCAGCATCCACCACGTCTGCTCCGGCACTTCGACCGACCACCCATTGGTTTCGCGCACCGGGAAAATCGTCACGAAATAGTACTTCTTGTCGCGCGCCGGAGTCACGTTGGTGAAGCCGCCGCGCGGATCGATGCGCACGAAGAAGTTCACGATCGGAACCATCGACCGCAGCGAACGGTCCGGCGGCGCGTTGATGACCTTCGACCAATCCTTGCCGTCGCGCACATCGCGGCCGGCGGCGTCGGTCAGAGCGGCGTCCGCGCCCGTCGCGTCTTTCAAACGAGCCAGAAAGCGGTCCAGCCCTTCCTTGCCTTCCAGCTCCCACGCCGCCCGCGCTTCACGCAGCTCAAACCGCCGGTTGAACTGAGGCTGACGTGCACTCACAAAGACGCTCGTTATATAAGAGGTCGCCGTGAAAGTGACGACTACTGTCAGCAGGAACCACAGCAGAATCTTGGTGAAAAGCGTTCTCATGCGGCGACCTCGGTTTCCGGCGAGCGCACGAACTGATATCCGATGCCCCGCACCGTAATGATCAGTGGTTTGTCGCCTTCCAGCTTCTTGCGCAGATGGCTGATGTGCATATCGACCGAGCGGTCGAAGGGCGTGGCCTTTCGGCCATAGAGCTCTTCCATCAGTTCATCGCGCGAAACCACGCGGCCGGCGGAGCGCATCAGTGTCTCCAGAATATCGAATTCGAAGGTGGTCACTTCGACCCCCGCGCCTTCGCGCATCACTTCGCGCGTGCCGGGGTCGATCGAGATGCCATTGATTTCCAGCCGGCCGCCGGGGTTGCGCTGTTCCAGACGCCGCATAATGGCCCGGATGCGGGCCACGAGTTCACGCGTGTTGAAAGGCTTGGGAAGATAGTCGTCGGCGCCGAGGTCGAGCCCGATGATGCGGTCCTCATCCTCCCCTCGGGCCGTCAGCATGAGCACGGGCAACCGTGTTTCGCGCCGGACTCTCCGCAGGATTTCAAAGCCGTCGATGCCAGGCAACATCACGTCCAGAACCAAAAGATCGACACCCCCGCTCAATGCGGCCGCAAGGCCCCGCCGGCCGTCGCTCTGGCATTCCACGCGGAATCCTTCCCGAGTCAGCAGTTCCGTCAGTAGACTGGAAAGTTCCTCGTCGTCGTCTACGATGAGGATACGCATACGATGAGCCTACGCACGCTATGAATTTATCACTGCTCCCGGCGCGTGTGCGGTAAACCTTTGTAACGGTAAACCATTGCAACCATGGCTTTGGCAGCAAACGCGCTGTTGTCGGTGGAGGCTTTTATGGCAGACAAGAGCAAAGAAATGTGTGCACATCCATCCTGCAACTGCGCTCGGGCGGAAGACAGCAAATACTGCAGCGCACTCTGCGAGGCAAGCGCGGGCAAACCAGATATCATCTGCAATTGCGGACACGCATCGTGCGCGACCACGGCTCACGCGGGCGGGAGCTTCGCTTGAATACCGGCCCGATAACCCTCGTAGACCTGATCGAAAACCGCGTCCCATGACTCGGCGGCCGCCTGATTCCGGGCGGCCGATCCCATCTTCTGCCGGAGAACGGGATCGCGCAGAAGCCGCGTGGTGCGCTCGATGAAATCGGCGTCCCGGCAAATCGGCGGCTTCCGGATTCTGCTCCAGCCACGCGCGCTCGCTCCCGTCGCCCACGATCAGGAAGCGGAACGGCGGCACGCCCGCGGCGCGCAGCGCGATTTCGAGATCGCGCAGGAACCGCACGTTCTTCTCGGGGGTGATGCGGCCCACGTATCCCAGGCGCAGCACGCCATCGTTCACGGTGCGCCGGGCCGGGCAAAACAGCTCGGTGTCGATGCCGCGCTTCATGAGAAACAGCGGCTTTCGCGTGCGCTCCCGCAGCATGTCGATCAGCTCGCCGTTGGGCGCATAGAGCACGTCGCCGAGCCCCGGCTGCGGCAATGCGCCGGCGCGCGGCGTCGCTCATCCAGCCGAGCATGCGCGAAAGCCGCATCGAGCCGAATTCGTGCAGGTTGGTGTGACAGGAGATCGCGAGCGGAAGTTTCATTCGCTTCGCGATATAGACGCCGATTTCGCTCGTATCGCCCGGGCTGACGACATGAACCTTATCGAGATCAAAAGCCAACGGCCCGCGCGCGATCTCGAAATGGGTGATGGAACCTTCCTGACTCTGCCGCGTCCGGCTGGAATCCCCTCACGCAGAGGAAAGAAGGCTACGCGCGGAACGTTACCCACTCAGGGAAGGATAGCTCAGGATGGGCTCCCGGCAGGCGGCTTTTCAGCAATTCCTGCCCGATCCTTCAAACCTTGGTCAAGATTCGCGCATCAGCGCACGCTAAGTCGTTTAAAAACAGGCGCTTTAGGATGGCACTCGGCGTGCTACATCCCTCGGGGAGACTGAATCTATGCTTGGCTGGACCTTGGTTTTTGCGCTCATTACAATAGTAGCCGCAGTGATTTCGATGAAGCTGGCCATGCTGGTTTTCGGAGCCCTGTTTCTGGCCTCCCTGATGACCCGCGCCGCCCGCGGCCGCGCCTAGAGTGCGGCGGCCGGTATGAGATCCAGACCGCTGCGCGCGGTGCTTGCGTTTTATCCTTCGCGACACGAATCTTCGGATCATACTCTTCAATCGCTCCAGCGCCACTCCAGGTTCTGTGTCATACGCGCGGACGATCAGAAGCTTCCGGAGTGGTGCCGACGCTACGCGATGCTGCGCCTCGAGGGGAATCGCTGGCAGTAGCGGAGGTCGAGCCCGGCCGGACCGAGTCGGTGGTGAAGGCGCTGCGGCTCTCCGGATCGCCCGTCATCTTTGTGGTGAGCACCGAATCGGGAGCTGATTGGACCTTTGAGGACCAGCCCGCCCAGGAGCCGGGGCCAGCCGAATCGACCGGATCGACCAGACGAGCGATCCTCGCCCGCTTGCGGCAGGACAGCGCGGCCCTGGACGAGGCCTGTGCGGACTTGACCGAGGCGGCCCGGCTGGATCACTCGCTGTCGCCCGCCGCGGAGTGGATTCTCGACAACTCCTACCTCATCCACACGCAGATCATCGAGGTGGAGCGGCATCTGCCGCGCGACCACCACGCGGGAACGTCGGGCGGCAATGGCCGGCGGCCATCAACGCGCTCGCCCAGCAACTGGTTGCAAAAAACGGTTACAACGTAACTGAGGGGAGCATCCGCGGCTGTCTGACGGAGTTTCAGGCGTCCCGGGCTTTGACGATCGCGGAGCTGTGGGCTTTCCCCCTGTTCCTGCGCATCGCGCTGATCGAGGCACTGACGGGCCTCGCGGTGCGGGTCAGCCGGGGCCAGCAATTGCGCGAGTCGGCTTATCTGTGGGCGAACCGCCTGGCTACCAGCGCGCGCGCGGGCAGCGATGTCTTTCGAAGAGATGTCCTGCACCTGCTTGAAGCCGAGCCGATCGCGCGCCAGCCTCACTTCGTCACAGCGCTGGCGGAGCAGCTTCAGGATGAGGAAATGGCGCTGGGCCCGGCGCAGCACTGGATCGAAGAGCAGTTTCGGCAAATCGCTGATCGAAGTGGTCAGAGCCCAGCACACAAGGGAAGCGGCCGAGACCGTCTCGACTTCGAATGCGTTCGGAAGCCTGCGCGACGCTGGGCGCGGCTCGACTTCACGAGAATCTTCGAAGATGTCAGCCTGGTGGAGGCGGAGTTGCGGAAAGACCCCGCGGGCGTTTATGCCGCGGAGCGATTTCGCGACGCGCGATCTGTGCCGGCGCGTGGTCGAGAAGGTATCGCGATACAGCGGCCTGGAAGAGATCGAGGTGGCGCGCCGGGCGGTCGCGCTGGCGCGGGAATCGAGCGACCCGCGGACCGCGCACGTTGCGTGACTACCTGCTCTCCGGCGGGCTGCGCCAACTGGAAGCCGAGACCAAGGCGCGGATACCTTTGGGTCAGCGGCATCCGGCGCGCCGCTTCCCGCCATGCAACGCCGGTTTATCTGACATCGCATCACCGGGCTCGCCGCGTGTTTCACGCTGCTTTCCTGGCTGCTGGCGTGGGAAGCGGGAGTGCATCAGCGCGCATTTCTGATCGCGCTCGCGATCTGGCGCTGTTCCCGCTCAGCGAGTTATCGGTTCAGATCGTCAATGCGCTGGTGATCTCGCTGCTGCCGCCCGAGCCGCTGCCGAAAATGGATTTTCGCGACGGCATTCCGGCGGAGGACGCCACTCTGGTGGTGATCCCGATGATGCTGACGAGCGCGCGAAGCGGTGCGGGCGGAAGTGGAGAAACTGGAAGTTCGTTTTCTCGGCAACCGCAACGCCAATCATCTTCTTCAGCCTTTTCGCGGATTTCACGGATGCCGCCGAGCAAACCACGCCGGCGGATGCCGAGCTGCTGCAGGCAGCGCGCGACGGCATTGCCGATCTGAACGCGCGATATCCACTCTTCTCCTGGCGGTTCAGAAGCGGCGCGCTTCCTGCTCTTTCACCGGCCGCGAACGTGGTCGGAAAGCGAGCAAAGCTGGATCGGCCGCGAACGCAAACGCGGAAAGCTGGAGGAGCTGAACGCGTTTCTCTGCGGCGACGGTGACAGCCAACGGAATCCTCGATACCGGCGCGGCGCTGCCGCCCGATCGCCTACGTGATCACGCTCGACGCCGACACGCAGCTTCCGACGGAAGCGGCGCGGCGGCTGATCGAAACCATCGCGCATCCGTTGAACAGGGTGGAGATCGACCCTGTCACGCGCGTGCGCAAGCGCGGATACACGATCATCCAGCCGCGCGTCAGCATCACTCTGCCTGGCGCCACGGCCACCCGCTTCACGCGCATTTTCGCCGATGCCACCGGCACCGATCCTTATTGCCGGACCGTCTCCGACGCGCAGCAGGATCTGTTTCTGGAGGCGATGTTCCACGGCAAGGCGATCTACGACGTCCGGGCGTTTCACGACGATTCTGCGACAACCGGTTTCCCGCCGGAAACGCTGCTCAGCCACGATCTGATCGAAGGCGCTCACGCGGGCGTCGGGCTGGCGAGCGACATCGAGCTGTTCGAGCATCTGCCGGTGGACTACGGCAGCTTTGCCACGCGCCAGCACCGCTGGATTCGCGGCGACTGGCAGATCGCGCGCTGGGCTTTCGGCAGCGTTCCGGCGGCTCCGGCGGCATGAGCCGAATCCGCTGAGCGCCATCAACCGGTGGCGCATTCTGGATAATCTGCGGCGCAGCCTGGTGCCGGTGGCCGCGCTGCTGCTTCTGCTGCTGGGCTGGCTGACTTCGGCCGCGCCGGGCGTCTGGAGTCTGGTGGTCGGGCTGGCGGTGGCGATTCCGGCGATGACGCCGCTGCTCGACCGGCTGGCGCGGAGGGTGCAGGGGACGGTGCACCGGTGGCAGGGCGCGGCGGACGAACTGTATCCGCGCGCGTGGTGATGGTCGCGTTCCTGCCGCATCAGGCGTGGCTGTCGGTGGATGCGATCGCGCGGGTCTTTTACCGGCGCATCGGTCAGCCACCGCAAGCTGCTGGAATGGCAGACGGCGGACCGCGCGCGAGCGGAGGCGCACCGGCACAGGAACGCGACGTTCCGGCAGTTGCTGGTGATTTCCGGCTCTTTCGGCGCCGCTCACGATCGTGCTTCTGCTGGAAGGCGCAGTTCGCGCCGACGTCCGTTTTCGTGATCCTCTGGGCCGTGTCGCCGCTTCTGATGCGCTGGATGGCGAAGCCCGCGCCGTCGCTGGCGCGGAAGAAACTGAGCGCCGCGGAGACGCATTTCCTGCGCCGGATCGGCGCGCGAAACCTGGCGCTTCTTCGACGATCTGGTCGGGCCCGACACGAACTGGCTGCCGCCGGACAACACGCAACTGGCGCTGCGCGTGGAAGTGGCGCAGCGAACGTCGCCCACCAATATCGGTCTCTGGCTTACGGCCGCGCTGGCGGCGCGCGATTTCGGCTACCTGACGCCGGACGAATTCTGCCAGGCGCTGCTCGCGCACCATGGAAACGCTGGGCCGCATGGAGCGCTACGAGGGGCATCTGCTCAACTGGTACGACACGCGCACGCTGGAGCCGCTGAATCCCCGCTACGTTTCGACCGTGGACAGCGGAAATCTGGTGGCGGCGCTGTGGGTTCTGCAGCAGGGCTGCAACGATATCCTGCGCGCGCCGATCGTCGGGCCATACGGGACTGCGCGGTTTGAGCGACACGCTGTCGATCCTCGAAGACAAGTGCGGGGACGATCCCTCGGTCGGCGTCGCTCTGCATGCGCTGCACCGGCTTCTGCGCAGCTGCTGCGCGGCGCGAAGAGGACGGCCATGAACTGATCGCCCGCTACCGCATGGCGCTGGCGCCGATGCAGAAACTGCGGGAATCCCAGCGCTGGCATGTGACCGTGACCGACGAACGGTCTTACTGGGCGGCGCGCCTGGCCGCCGAGCTGGCTGCGTGGACGAGACGGTGGATCGCTATCTGCGCTGGATGGAAACGCTGGCTTCGCCGCCCGATTCCTCGCTGCTCGCGATCGGGCAGGATGCGGTCAGGCTGCGCCGCCGGGCGTTGCATCAGATGCCATCGCTGGCGGCGCTTGCCACTCCGGCGGAGGGTCCGAAAACGCTGATCGACGATTCTGGCGTGGAAGGGCCACGCGAACTGCGCCCCGAACTGGCCGCATGGCTGGATCAGCTGCGGCGGAATATGCAGCCGCGCGGGCCAATGCGGCGGAAACCGTGACAAGCTCTGCGAAGCCTGATGGCGAACGCGCGCGAAGCTGGCCGACGGCATCAACATGCGCTTTCTCTACGACGCGGAGCGCAAGTTGTTCGGCGTCGGCTACGCGGTGGGCGGGCCGCGCGAGTTCGGCAGCCACTACGATCTGCTGGCGAGCGAATGCCGCCTGGCGAGCCTGGTGGCGATCGCCAAAGGCGACGTGCCGGCCGAGCACTGGTTCGCGTTGAGCCGGCCCTATTCCTATTCGTCTTCGTCGCGCAGCCAGGACGGCTTGTTGTCCTGGAGCGGGACGATGTTCGAATACCTGATGCCGCTGCTGTTCACGCGCAGCTTCACCAACTCGATGCTCGATCACGCCTGCCGAGACGCGGTCGAGCGCCAGATCGAATATGGAAACGCGAACAACAGTCCCGTGGGGGATTTCCGAATCGGCCTACAGCGCGCTCGATTCGCACCAGATCTATCAATACAGGGCTTTCGGCGTGCCGGCGCTGGCGCTGAATCCGGCGCTCGAAGACGAACTGGTGGTGTCGCCCTACTCCAGCGTGCTGGCGCTGCTGGTGGATCCGGCAGCGGCCGCGGACAATCTGGAGCGACTGAAGAACTCGGCCTGGCGGGCCCGATGGGGTTCTACGAATCCATCGATTTCTCGCGAGAGAGCGCGCAGAGCGGCGCGCGCGGCGTGGTGATCTACTGCTACATGGCCCACCACCAGGGGATGAGCCTGGCGGCGCTGGATAACGTCCTGCATCGCGATGCCATGCAGCGCCGCTTCCACGGCGATCTGCGCATCCGCTCCGTGGAGACGCTTCTGTTCGAAGGCATTCCGATCACGCGGCTGCCGATGGTGGAGACCGAAGCCGCGCCACGCGCCGGTTCGCGTCACGCTGACCGCGGAGGAGCCGCCGACCGCGATATGGACCGAGGAGACCGCGGCGCCGCGCGTGCATCTGCACGGCAACGGCCGCTATGCGCTGATGATCACGAACTCCGGCGGCGGCTACAGCCGCTGGAACGAGTTCGACGTGACGCGCTGGCGCTCCGACACGACGCTCGATCCCTGGGGCAGCTTCATCTATATCCGCGATCTGCAGATCGGATGAAGTCTGGGCGCACCTCGCACAAGCCGCTCGGCGGCCGTCTGGGAGAGACCACGGTCCGGTTTGCGCCGGACCGCGCCGAAATCCGCCGCCGCGTGTCCGGGATCGAAACCATTCTCGACATCACGGTCGCGTCGGAAGACGACGCCGAACTGCGGCGGCTGAGGATCACCAATCGCTCGCTGCGCACGCGCCAACTGGAGTTCACGAGTTACGTCGAACTGGCGATGACGCCGCACGCGGCGGATAAGGCGCATCCGGCGTTCGCGAAGATGTTCGTCGAGACGGAGTGCCCGGAGCCGGGCGTTCTGATCGCGCACCGGCGGCCGCGTCGCCCGGGCGAACCCCCATCTGGACGGCGCATGTTCTGGTCGGCGTCGGACGAAGCTGACGGGCGTTCAGTATGAGACGGACCGCGCGAAGTTTCTGGGCCGCGGCAAAACGCCGGAGAATCCGGCCGCGCTGCGAACGCGGCTCAGCGGATCGGCCGGCACCGTCATCGATCCGATTTTCAGCCTGCGCTGCCGTGTCACGCTCGATCCGCGGGAGCGACAGGAAATGGCGTTCCTGACGGTGGCGGCCGCCACGCCGCGAGAGCGCTGCTGGCGCTGGTCGCGCAAGTATACCGATGGCCGGGCGCGGTATCGCGCGCTTTCGAAATGGCGTGGACGCGGGCGCAGCTGGAATTCCGTTTCCTGGGCATCGGCCCCGGCGCGGCGCACCGGTTTCAGGAACTCGCCAGCCAGCTGATCTATCCGAACCCGAGGCTGCGGCCGCCGGCGGACCGCCTGGTGCGCAACCAGCTGGGTCAGGAAGGCCTGTGGGCGTACGGAATTTCCGGCGATCTGCCGATGCTGGTGGTCACGCTTGTCCGATGCGCGGCAATCTGCCTCTGGTGCGGGAGGTGCTGCTGGCGCACGCCTACTGGCGGCTGCGCGGATTCCGGGCGGACCTGGTGATCCTCAATCAGGAAGGCCCGAGCTACGATCAGCCGCTGCGCGCACAGATCCTGCGGCAGATCGAGGCGCACGCGGCGGACGCGGGAATGGACCGGCCGGGCGGCGTGTTCCTGCGCGACTGGCATGCGATCCCGGAAGAACACCGCACGCTGATCCTGGCGTCGGCCAGCATGTGCTGAGCGGGAACCGCGGCTCGCTGCAGCAGCAACTGGTGGCGGTCCGCGGAAGGGCTTCCGGTGCCGCGCGTTCGTGCCTGCCGGCGGCGGTGCCGAAGAACCATCGAGAGCCGCTGCCGTTCCTCGAACTGCCCTACTTCAACGGGCTGGGCGGGTTCACGCCGGACGGCCGCGAATACGCCATTTATCTGAAGCCGGGCGCGACGACGCCCGCGCCCTGGGTCAACGTGATGGCGAACGCGAACTTCGGCACGATGGTCAGCGAAAGCGGACTGGGGTTCACCTGGTCCGGCAACAGCCAGACGAACCGGCTGACGCCCTGGCACAACGATCCGGTGAGCGATCCGCAATCGGAAGTCGATCTATCTGCGCGACGACGAGAGCGGGGCGGTCTGGACGCCCACCGCGCTGCCCATGCGCGAGAAGGACGCCTATCGCGCGCGCCATGGCCAGGGCTACACGGTCTTCGAGCACAACAGCCACGCCATCGGGCAGGAGCTGACGGTGTTTGTCCCGGTCACGGGCAGAACGGCAGCGGCGATCCGGTGAAAGTCTGCCGGCTGCGGCTGCGCAACGATTCCTCCCGGCCGCGGCGCCTCACGGTCACCTGGTTCGCCGAGTGGGTGCTCGGGTCGACTCGCGAAGATCAGCAGCTGCATGTGCAGACGTCGCGCGATGAGGCATCCGGCGCGCTTCTGGCGCGGCAGTACTGGAACGGCGCATGGACGAGGGCAACTGGGCATTCGCGGCTTCGAGCCCGAAGGCAACTTCCTGGTCTTCGCGACCGCGTGCAGTTTCTGGGGCGCGACGGCTCGACGTCGAATCCGGCGGCGCTCGGCCGGATGCGCCTGGATAACCGATGCGGCGCGGGCACGGATCCATGCGCGGCTCTGCAGGTCACCGTCAGACTGGAGCGCGGGCAGGAGACCGAGGTCATTTTTCTGCTGGGCCAGGCGGACATCGGTGGAGAATGTCCGGGCGATCGTGGAGCGCTATCAGGACCCGGGGCCGGGTGGAAGATGCCCTGAACGCGACCAAGCAGTGGTGGGATGCGAAGCTCGGCGCAATTGCAGGTGCAAAACGCCGGTTTTATCGGTCGATCTGCTGTTAAACCGATGGCTTCTCTA
This sequence comes from Terriglobia bacterium, assembly GCA_963764845.1. Classification (GTDB taxonomy): domain Bacteria; phylum Acidobacteriota; class Terriglobia; order Bryobacterales; family Bryobacteraceae; genus BOG-234. The sequence continues at coordinate 2,702,039 of CAVXUE010000006.1, forward strand.
TCAGTCGCTGAGTTGCAGATTCTGGGGACGTTCGGCGCTTTATCAATCCGGCGGCGCATTTGGATTCCGCGATCAGTTGCAGGATTCGATGGCATTCGTCTATGCGGCGCCCGAAGTCACGCGGAAGCACATCCTGCGGGCGGCGGCCCGGCAGTTCACCGAGGGCGACGTGCAGCACTGGTGGCATCCGGGACACGGGCGTCGGGGTGCGAACGCGTTGCTCCGACGATCTGCTGTGGCTGCCGTTTGTGGTGGCGCAATATATGTAAGGTCACCGGGGACAGCGGCATTCTCGATGAAGCGATTCCGTTTCTCGAAGGGCCGCTTCTGGCGGAGGGCGAGCAGGAGCGGATGTTCAGTCCGACTGTGTCGCAGCAGACGGCTCCGCTGTGGGAGCATTGCGCGCGGGCGCTCGAGCACGGCTGGCGGCTCGGACCGCACGAGCTGCCGCTGATCGGGAACGGCGACTGGAACGACGGCATGAACCTGGTGGGCGCGGAGGGTAAGGGCGAGAGCGTCTGGCTGGGATGGTTTCTGCATGCGATCCTCGAATGCATTCGCCGCACTCGCCGAGGCGCGCGGCTCATTCGGTCGCGTCGAAGTGGCGTGCGCGGGCGGCCGATCTCAAGGCCGCGCTGGAAAGTTCCGCGTGGGACGGCGAGTGGTATCTGCGGGCGTTCTTCGACAACGGCGCTCCGCTCGGCTCGCAGTGCGAACGAAGAAGCGCGCATCGATTCGCTGCCGCAATCGTGGGCGGTGATTTCCGGCGCGGGCGATCGCAGCCCGGACGAGGCAGGCGATGGAATCGGCGCAACGCCAGCTGGTGCGCGAAAAGGACCGGCTGGTGCTGTTGTTCACGCCGCCGTTCGATCATTCGGAGCCCAATCCCGGCTACATCATGGGTTATCCGCCGGGAATGCGCGAGAACGGCGGTCAATATACGCACGGCTCCCTATGGATGGCGATGGCGTGGGCCCGCCTGCGGGAAGGCGACAAGCGGCGCGGCTGCTCCAATTGATGAACCCGATCGAACTCAGCCGGCTGCCGGAGGACGCGGCACGTTACCGGGGCGAGCCGTACGTGGTGGCGGCGGACGTTTCGGCGGCGCCGGGCCGCGTCGGGCAAGCCGGATGGACATGGTATACCGGCTCCGCGGCCTGGATGTACCGGATCTGGATCGAAGAGGTGCTGGGCTTGCAGGTTCGCGGCGACCGCTTGACGGTCGATCCCGCTATACCGGCAGAATGGCCAGGCTTTGAGATCACGTACCGGCACGGAATGACTATGTATGAAATTACCGTCCGGCGACAGGCCGGGAGCGGGGGGATCGAGGTTGATGGAGAACCGGTAACGGGGGGATATATCAGTCTTGATGGGGCTGCCGGAACACGGCGCGTCACGATCTTGATTCCGCCGGCGAACACGGGCGCCGCGGCCGGACCGCGCCCGCCGGTTACCCTGTCCGTCCCCGGCATGGAACACAGCCTCGCCTCCTGAGTTTGAGGGCCCGCCTTAGGGCGGTTGGGCCTTTGCTCGCAAAGACACCATTCCCCGTCTTATAGCGGGTAGTAGATCATGATAAAATCGAGAGCAATAAGGAGTTATGGCCCAATCGCTGCGGATACGCCAGTCTCGCTCTTATGAATCGGAAGAGAGCGAACCCCGGCGCAAACCAGGCGCGACGGAGTGCCCGAAGTGCCATTCGGACGACGTTAAACGCAGCCGCCGCAAATTCTACGAACGCTTCATTCTGCCTGTAGTTCGGGCGCAGGTATACCGGTGCCGCGACTGCAAGCATAGGTATCTGGTGGGCATGCAATGGGGCCTGGTGATCCTGGCTGTTCTGACTATTGGTGTGACTGCCGGTGTCTTCACGGCGCTGAAATTTGAGAACGAGGCACGCCTGGGCGAGGTCGCGAACGCGGAGGCGACGGCGAAAGCACCAAGACACCGGCTCCGGCGACACCCGGTGCCGAAGGGTCTTCCTCCTCTTTCGAGCATTCCCAGGCCGGCAGACGATCCGGTGCTGGCGAATCCGGCAGCTCGCTAGCGTTGGAATCGATGACGACGCTGGTCACTTGAGCTTTTTCTTAATGGTCCTGGCGCGCTTCTCCTGCCGGTACTGATCGGCGGGAAGGCGCTTCAAACCCTCGCGAACCACCCCTTTGCCAGGCGATCTGCGAGCCTGAGTTCAGAAGGCGGCATGGATACCGAAATGGTTTTTGTGGTTCTCATGGGCGTCGTATACCAAGCCTTAACTTAATCATTCATCGCTCTGGAGTTTCTACGTTTCGGCCTCAAATTGGGGCAGGTTGGCAACCTGCGGCCGATTGGTAATCGGCCCGGACGTGCACCACGGAAACTGCTCAGGCAGGGTTACCAGGCCTGCTTGTACGGGGTTCATTTCAATGTATCGGGCGATTCGGTCAAACTCGTCATCGGAGCGAACCAGCCGATCATAGCTCTCATCCTGCCAGAATGGACTTCCGGTCAGACCCAGGATGCGATTTGCCTGTCGTGCCGTAAACCGTTTGAGCGATTGCATCACTTCAGCGACGCGCACCTTGGGAGTGATCAGCATGTGCACGTGATTGGGCATGACCACGAAGCTATGGAGCAGGTACTGCGTGGGATCCCGGTATTGAATCGCTTCCACCACCATCTGAGCGATGTCGGGTCGCTGCAGATAGAGTGGGCCGGCAGAGTGGTGGGCAAGAAGGCGGTCCATCGCCAGGAACTCCCGGCCCGATGTTGCGGCCCGGGGAAACGGCCGATTTCCGGGGAGAGTGCCGTTCAGGCGCCATGTGACGAACAGAGGTCGGCCGATTTGGTGGATATGCGGCAGCCTGCGGGTATGGAGATGCGCCACAAGACCGCAGTAGCGGGACTCTGGAGTTTTCTCAGGAAAATAGCAGTGGCCGATTTCCAATCGGCCTGCAGGTTACCAACCTGCCCCACAAACTTCAGAAAGCGGTCAGCGCGTGGAATCGTATGCGACTTTGCCGCCGACTATTGTCAGGACGGATTTCAGCTTCTTGATTCCTTCGTTCGGGACCTTCTTCGCGTCGAAATAATCGTCGCTCAGCACTGCGAGATCGGCGAGCTTGCCGGGCTCGATTGTCCCCAGGGTGTTTTCTTCGTGCGTGTACCAGCCGTTTTCGGCCGTGTAGAGGCGCAGGGCTTCCTGGCGGGTCAGTTGTTGGCCGGGATTCACCAGTTCCCCGGCCGCGTTCTTCCCCGTCACCATGTAATAGACGATCAGCCAGGGGTCGAAGACAGAAACCGCGGCGGCGTCGGAACCGGCGCCCACGTGAATGCCGCTGTCGACGATCGTGCGGTAGGGCGGTCCGCCATTGGTCGGCGTTCCGGAGAGGTAGAGCCAGCCGTGTACAGCTACGCCCGCGCCCATCGCTTTGAGGCGATCGAGCGTCGGACGATCGATCTTCGGCACGTGCCCGATGGCCCAGTGCAGGTTGGCGATGGGAGTGACGGCGTTCACCTTCTCGAACGTGTCGGTGGTGAATTTGTCTTCGTTCAAAGAAAGCGTGTGCTGCTGGAAAGCCCAGCCGTACTTCGCCACGAGTTGCAGAGCGGTCTCGTAGTTGGCCGGCGTCGCGCCGCCGCGGAATTGCCAGGCGGCGGCGAATTCGCCGATGCCCGCGACTTTCAGCATGTCGTCGCCGAAATCCGGGAACATGTTCAGGAGGCGCTGCTTCAGGAGCGGAACATCGGGGCGGGTGTCCTGGGTCAGAAAGAAGATGCGCAGGCGGTGATTCATTTTGCCTTCTTTGCGCAGGGCGAGGAAGGCGTCGTACATGGTCCACGGGTCCAGGCTTTCGACCGTGTCGCTGGCGGCGGCGCCCATCAGATCGGGACTGGAGGGAAGCGCGAAGGCTCCCATATCCGAACTGGTGGTGAGGCCGAGACCGAGCAGGAAATTCATGGCGTCCTGTGCGCCCCGTTTTTTGTCTTCGAAGGTCTGGAGGGCGCGCAATGCGTTCAGTGCGGTGAGGAATCCGGGGCCTGCGATGGTGCCCGCGGGCGTTACGGCGACGCCTTTCGATTCGAAGAAGGTTTTGGCGAGTGAGTTGACCGCCGTGCCTCCGCCGCCGTTCATGATGAAGGGGTGGTTGGGCAACGCGGCGTCGAGTTCGGTTAAGGTGGGCAGGCGCTTTTCGGCGAATTGTTTGATGTTCCAGTCGCCGAGCGCGGTGATGAACGCTCCGGCGGGGACGTTTTTGGCGCGGGCGCGCAGCAAGTCCTGGACTTCGGCGATGGAGGCCGGTGTTTCGAGGCGGATGTCATAGCCGGGACGCATGCCGAGCAGAACGATGTGGTTGTGGTTGTCGATCAGCCCGGGAACGGCGGTGCGGCCTTTGAGGTCGATCACCTTCGTACAGGGGTTGAGCTTCAGATTGCCCGCGGGACCGATGGCGGCGAATCGGCCGTTCTGGATGGTTACCTGGGTGGCGATGGTGTTCTTCGCATCGAAGGTTACGATGTGGCCGTTGGTGAGACGGAGATCGCGGGAGTCGGCGCATGAGTCGGCTGCGCGGGCCAGGGCGGGGATGACGAGGAGGGCGGTCCAAAGCAGGGCGTGTTTCATTCGTGACAAGTATATTGCTTCGGGTCAGGGCGTGGTATCCCACTGGCAATTATTGCCAACCCTGCTAAACTGAAGGAGAATCGACCATGCCAACCCGCAACGTAAGTCTGACCGAGCACTTTGACCGCTTTATCGAAACAGGGATCACATCCGGGCGCTTCAGCAACGCGAGCGAGGTGGTTCGCGAAGGTCTCCGGCTTCTGGAACAGCGCGAGCGGGAAGACAAAGCCAAACTCGCATGGCTCCGCGCTGCCGCCAGCGAAGGCTTCGATCAACTTGACCGCGGCCAGGGGATTCAATTTGAATCAATGGATGACGTCGATGCCTTTATGGACCAGATCGGAAGGGAAGTGTCCGCTGAGGTAGCCGCCGAGCGCGAGCGTGGGTAAAAAGCCGCCTGCGGGTCCGGTTCTTGCACCCGCCGCCGTGCAGGATGTTCGCGATGCTCTTCGCTGGAGCGAGCAGAAATTCGGAGAAACCGCGGCAGCACGGTATCGGGCGCTCATCAAGCAGGCGGTCCGGGATGTTGGCACCGACCCTGAACGATCGGGTTCCAGCCAACGTCCCGAACTGATGGCCGAAGGGGCGAGAACTTATCATATTTCGCTGAGCCGTACCAGAGCGACCGCTGCCAAGGTGAAGCAACCACGCCATTTTCTTCTCTATCGCCGCCGTGAAGACGGAGTAGTCGAAGTAGCCCGCGTCCTTCACGATGGCCGTGATCTTGCCCGTCACCTTCCCGTGGGATACGGGCGCGTGGACCACGGCAATTGAATCAGCAGCAATAGCTCCCCGTTTGTCCTGGCAGACTCGCCCGCTTTCGGGCTCTCCGGCTGTGCGGCTCACCGCAACAACTCTTGCCTGGTGTTCCAGTCGCCGAGCGCGGTGATGAATTCGCCGGCGGGGACGTTTTTGGCGCGGGCGCGCAGCATGTCCTGAACTTCGGCGATGGAGGCTGGTCTTTCGAGGCGGATGTCATAGCCGGGACGCATGCCGGGCAGGACGATGTGGTTGTGGTTGTCGATCAGGCCGGGAACGGCGGTGCGGCCTTTGAGGTCGATCACCTTCGTGCAGGGCTTGAGCTTCAGATTGCCGGCGGGACCGACGGCGGCGAATCGGCCGTTCTGGGCGCGGTCAGGAGCAGGTGTTTCATTGGTGATAAGTATATTGCTTCAGGTCAGGGCGCGCCATTCCGGCGGAGCTATCGGGGCCAGTTGGTTGCCAACGGGAGCAGTATCAATGTTATTAGGAACAGCGGAAGCCAGTCAGCATGAGCGCAGGCAAGGCTCCAAGGACCAACAGAATGATCCAAATCGCGAGCAGTATGGTTACCATGCCGCTGAGTGGCGTGAGCGGCGGTGCCCCAATGAATGATTTGTCGTACAGAGCCATCGAGGCTATGGGTGCAGTTCCTGCGGGCGATGCTGACGGCGGACTTTGATGTTGCTCTCGTCTTTCCGGGCGGCGGCAAGGTCGTAGGCAAGCTGCATCCGCAACCATGTCTCTTCCGTGCTGCCAAAGGCCTTCGTTAGCCGAATAGCCATTGCCGGGCTGATGGCTGACTTGCCCGCGATGACATTGTTGAGGGCCTGCCGGCTGACGTCGAGAATTCCAGCCCTTTCGGAAATCGACAACCCCAAAGGCTCAAGGCACGCGCTCCGAATGCTGCGGCCAGGATGTGGAGGATTTTTCATAGTCATGGATGTCTTCTCCTTCTTATTAGTGGTAGTCGGCCAGCTCAACGTCGAAAGCGTCTTCTTCCTGAAAACGGAAAATAATGCGCCAGTTTGCCCGCACCGTCACCGACCAGAGACCGCGCAACTTTCCCTTGAGCGGATGCAAGCGATAGCCGGGAACGTTACGGGAAGGTTAAGCGCCGGCGGCGTGGCGGCCTGATTGAGACGACCCGGAATATCTTCTACATTGTCCAGTGAATCACACCGTACGCCCCTCGGACCACGCAGATTTGATGGACTACCTCATATCGGTCAGGCGTGGGCGTGGCGCGTCGGGTTCGAGCAGCCAGGCGTGGCGATCCGCATAGTAGCGGCGCAGCGCGGCGTCTTGTTCGTCGCCAAGGTCGATCGCCCAGACCACCGGCGCGGCATCGATATCGGCGGCGTTATGAATCCACTCGTGCGCGCCATGTTGCGGCCAGTAGCGTACGAACACCAGTTGTTTTCCAGGCGCCTGCGCAAGCCGGTTATTGATGGCGACGCGGCCTTCGGGGTCGGTGTAGCTCGCCGTCGCGGTCCGATAGCAGAAATCGGCCAGGCACAGGACGAGAATCAGCGTCACCGCTTCGCGACCGGCTCGGAAGCGACTCAACTGTTCCAGGCTTCTTACGCTGATAAGAACAAAAAGGCAGGCCGCGGCGGCGATGTAATGCGGATAGAAATAGGGATAGAAAGCCTCACCGAGCGACAACACCGCAATGGCTGCGAATACCCGCACGAAGCGAAGTTCCTTCAGCGCGGGGAGAAACAAGGGCAGGACCAGATAGAGCGGTGCGAGGAAGAAGAATCGATAGAGGCGCACGCGCGCGGCGGGATCGGGAGGAGCGTCATGCGCGGCAACCTGCGCGTCATAGTCGATCTGCTGTTCGACTGTCAACGGGCGATGGGGGATCGGATTCGCCTGGAACGTGAAGCTTGCCGGGACGCCGTATTGATCACGGCTGAGCTGGTAGGGCAGGGTGGTCCAACTGCCGGTGACCTGTTTGTTCTGCAGAAGAGTCAGGCCGAAGGCAGGGAGCACGATGAGCGCCGCGATTGCCAGACTGCGGCGCGGGATAACAAAGATGAGCACGACCGCGATGAGCAGGACGAATTCGAACGGGCGGGTGAGCAACTGCAGAGAGAGCCCGATGCCGAGGATTACGGCATCGCGTGTTCGCCGGCGCGGCAGCGCGCCAAAGACAAGACAGCCTGCGATGCCGGAAACCGCGCCGCCCCAATAGGTATTCATCCACGAACTGAGCGGGCCGAATTCGAGCGCGGCGAGCAGGCCTCCGGTCAGCGCCCAGATCGGGCTGACCCATGCGCGCAGCATCCAATAGCAAAGGGCGCAGAGCAGGCCGATGGAGAGCACGACCCCGGCCCACGGGAGGTGGAAGACGAGTTCGCCGAAAGCCAGAGCGAGCCCTTGTCCGAGCGGGAAGATGGAACTCCACGAGGGCTCCTGCAAGACGAAGACACCCTCGAAGAACCGGTGCATCGGGTGCGGCGGATTGGCCAGATGGAAGTGCGCGAGTGTATCGCCGAGCAGCAGGTAACTGAAGTCATCCGCAACGCGCGGAACGGGAACGGGGAAGCGGGGCAGAAGCGCCAGACGCAGCACGACGGGTACGGCGGCGAGGAATAACATGCAGGGGAAGGGCCGTCTGGCGAGGTCTTGTGCGAAAGCCAGAAGCGGCGCGCGGGCGAGGATGGCGGCCACGAGGAGCAATGCCAACCCGAGTCCGGGCAGATCGCTTGCTCCGAATCCCAACAGATTCTGCATCTGATGCAAAGGCGCGAAGACTCCCATTCTCACAGATCTCCGGTGATATGCTCAGGTCAGGCCGTGCGAATGGAAATCCGAAGCGCTTGGTGGGTCTCGGCGTGCGCGCTCGCCTGCCTCGGTACGCTCTACGCGTTCCAGAAGCCGTTCCGGCAGTATCCAGGCGTTGAATACCCCAGGTTCGAGACTCCGCAGGACTATCAGGAAAAGACCGAGTTCGCGTTTGCGCGTTTGATGTTTCCAGGCGGCTGGAATGATGGCTACCGGGGCCGTTTCGACGGCGATTACCGGCTGGGCCTGTCGCTGTGGACACAGGATTATCCCCGGGCCGATCGGCATTTTTCGCAGGCCGTGCGGCGGCTGACGCGGATCCATGCCCGATCGGTCGAACAGCCGATCAATCTGGACGAAGACGAAGAATACGAGTATCCATGGGTCTATGCGGTGCAGGTGGGGGAGTGGGGCCTGACGCCGCGGCAGGGGAAGGAATTGCGCGAATACCTGCTGCGTGGAGGATTTTTCATGGCGGACGATTACCACGGCAACGAAGAACGGCAGGTATTCGAGGATTCGATGAAGCTGGTTTTTCCGGATCGCCCGATCGTCGAGATTCCGAATGACGATCCGATTTTTCATGTCCTGTACGATCTGAACGACCGCTTTCAGGTTCCCGGAGAGGCTCACTTGTACCAGGGATGCAAGAACTGCGAGGATGGCGGCCGGGGGGCGCACTGGCGCGGCATTTACGACGATAAGGGCAGAGTGATGATCGCCGCTTCCTACAACTCCGATCTGGGTGATGCGTGGGAGTATGCGGACGATGCACACTATCCCGAAAAGGCATCGTCGCTGGCGATGCGCGTTGGCATCAACTACATCGTGTACTCGATGACTCACTGAGTGCCCGCGCGGGCGGGATGCTAAATGGCGCGTCGAATTGCACTGTGTCGTCGCCAGGAGGGTTTAACATGTTGCACTGGACGCTGGTATTTCTGCTTATTGCGCTGATCGCGGGGGCGTTGGGGTTGTTCGGAATCGCGGGCGCCGCAGCGAGTATCGCGAAAATTCTTTTCGTCGTGTTTCTGGTGCTTTGGCTGATCAGCCTGGTTTCACGTCGAAGCGTGTTATAGACGGCGCACGCTCTCCAGCGTGCCGTGTCGAGACTTTTCTCGACACCGGTTTCTGCCGGCTCAAGCCGGCAGGATTTTCCGCATGGAGATGCGGCTATCAGCCGCGTTCTGCAGCTCCCGACGCGCTTGAATACGCCCACGCGCTCGCATCGCGGCACAGGCCCGCTTTGACTGGCCGCTCTTCGGACGAATTTCGTGCGCAACGGTCGAAATAGTCCCGGCATGAACGTGATTGGGCATCACTACCCAACTTCCGAGTTCGTAGAAACCTTTCTGTTGCCCTGCATATAGGGCGCTTCCGGGGCGGGTCAGCCACTGAGGACCGGTGGCGGCTCCGCTATCCGTTGCACGGGAAGTAGCCGGCGAGACGCCAGGTGAGGAAGCAGTGGGGACACCACGAACTGAGAGTGGCAGCGGGTTCGTGGAATTCTCAGGAAAATCGAGGAACGCGGCTGGTAGCCGCATCTCCACCAGCCTTGCGTCCTGATACGCTCGGGCGGCCCGGGGTTTTCCGGCCCATTCGCAAATGCTCCAACCTTTGTTTCGCGCACCCCGGTAGTACTTTAGAGGTTCCCTTTCTCCGGCGGGCGGATATCATAGCTATTAGTGCCGATCGTTACGTTCAGCGCGGGGCTCTAGGGAGCATGCCCGCGTCGACTTCAACCACATCGCCCAACCCGTCCGCTCATTGGACCAAACCTTGCCCCAAATGCGGCGCGAAGGAATGGCAGCGCAAACCCCGCAGGCTGTATCACCGGCTTTTTGCCCTGTACCCCTACGTGTGCGGGCAGTGCGTGCAGCGCAAACTCAGGTTTCGCATCAAGGCATGGGGCGTGGTCAGGCTCATGCTGGTGGTGGGAATCGCGGCGATCGCGTCCTGGCTGCTGTTGGGAAGACCCCGGCTTTTTCGACGCAGGAGCGAGGAATCCGCGCAGGGCGGAGCTGAGGGGCTGGCGCGGGCGCGCGCGACCGCCGGAGGCCTGACGTCGTTCGAGCAGATGATGATCAAGAAGCCCCGCCAGACGATGGACAACGCAGCCATCCTCAAACTGTGGAAAGCCAGTGTGGGCACGGACGTTATTCTGCAGTTGATCCGCACTTCCAATCCGGACTACGACCTGACGGCCGCTTCCATCATCGAACTCAAACAGGCGGGCGTCGACCAGTCGATCGTCCTGGCCATGATTGACGCGAGCTATCAGACACGGTAAGCGATATGAATGAGCAACCACGGCGTCAAACGGCGAGATTGTCAGGTGTGGGTTCGGGTTGGAAAGCGGGACGCGTTCTGTGTGCCGGACTGTTGTTTCTGACCGCGTGCTCATCGACACCGGAGGAGCGGGAAGCACTTCATCTGAAGCGGGGGAAGACTGCCGTCGACGGTAAGGACTACCGGAGGGCGATCATCGAATACAAAGTGGCCTCGCAGAATATGCCGAACGACGCGGAGCCCATCTATCAGCTGGGGATCACTTACCTGAAGGCCGGAAATCCGCAGCTCGCGGTCGAGGCGTTCGCGAAGGCTGTAGGCCTCGATCCGAAGCATGAGGGCGCGCAGTACGAAATGGCGATCGTCAAGGTGGGAAGCAAGCGGCCTGAGGTGTTGCAGGAGGCGATGCCGGTGCTGACGGCATATCTGAAGGCGCATCCCGGCCACATCGAGGCCATGGGAGCGCTGGCGCTGGCGCAGGCCAAGCTCGGCGATAAAGCGGAGGCCGTGAGGATGCTGGAGGCATCCGAGGACAAGGATCCCGCCAACCTGCGTTTTGCCGCGGCGGTTCTTGCATATTACACAGCCATGGAGGACACGGCTACGGCAAAGGAAGTCGCTCGCGAGCTGTCGGAGCACGCGCCGAACTCGCCGGACGCGGCGATCCTGCGCGCGCGCGTATCCCTGTCGATGCGCGACACAGCCGACGCGGACGCGCAGATCGGCCGGGCGCTGGCGATGAAACGCGATTTCCTGCCCGCGCTCGAATTGCGCCTCAGGCGTGAACTGATGGAACATGACTCGAGTGACGCGGAAGAGACCACGCAGGAACTTTCGCGGCTGCCGGAAAAGCAGATGTGGTCGGCGTATGCGCGGCTGCTGTTCACGGAAAAGAAAGTCGATCAGGGGGTGGCGGAATTCAATCGCGTCCTCAAGGAGCATGGCGACAGCGCGGACCTCCGCGACGAATATTCGGGTTTGCTCATTGGGGCACAGCGCCGCAAAGAAGCGGAGGCGATCGTCGCGGGAACGCTCGCCAAAAATCCCAAAGACAACGCGGCGCTGCTGCAGAGGGTGACGATCGAGGTCGATAAAGGGGAACTCGATGCCGCCGCGGGGGATGTGAAGACCCTGCAGACCCTGAAGGCGTTTTCGCCCCAGCTGAGTTACCAGCAGGCGCGCATTTTCGGGGCGCGGGGCGAGTCGGTCCAGCAGGGCGACACGCTGACTGAGCTGCTCCAGACTTATCCGAGGTTCCTGAACGCCCGCCTGGACCTGGCGCGTATTCTGCTTGCATCGGGGAAGGCGAAGGATGCGCTGACGCTGCTCGATCAGGCTGCGCCCAATCAGAGAGGATCGAGCGAATATATTTTTTACCGCAACATGGCGCTGATGTCGGCGGGCGACTGGGACGAGGCGGCCAAAGCGGTGGCCGCCGCTCTCGCGACTTCGCGCACGCCGGCTTTCCTATACCAGGATGCGGTGCTCAAGCTCCGGAATCACGATGCTGCGGGAGCCCGGAAATCGGTGGACGCCAGCTTCCAGCTCGACCCTTCCAACAAGCTCACGCTGGCGCTGCTGGGCGACGTGATGCGGCAGGGGGGCGAGGGGCAGAAGTACGTCGAGATGGTGAGGGATGCAGCGGCGAAGAATCCCGGGTCGGCGGCTCTCGAGAACACGCTGGGAAACCTGTTGGCCGGCCGAGGCGACGCGGCCGGCGCGCGCGCGGCGTTTGAGGCGGCGAAGTCCGCTGGCGATGCGGCGGACGCGGATGCCGAAATTGCCGCCCTGGACATGCGCGCGGGCGCCTTCGATCAGGCGCGTCAGAGATTGCTGGAACTGGCGAAAACGCACGACAGCGCACGGGTGCAGCTGATGCTGGCGGAGATCGAAACGCGCAAGGGATCGTCCGCCGATGTCGTCGTCCAGCACTACCTGATCGCCCTCCGGCTGGAACCGGCGAACCTGGTCGCGATGAATAACCTCGCCGACGTTCTGGCCGCGCGCCAGAGCAAGTATGACGACGCCCTCTTCTGGGCGCAGAAAGCCCTTGCTTTATCCCCTGCCAGCCCGGTGGTGGAAGATACGATCGGTTGGATTTACTATCGGGAAGGCAAATACGACGAGGCCTTGCCTTATCTGGAGAAGTCGGTGAAAGGCCTGGATCGGCCGGTGGCGCACTATCACCTGGCAGGCGCTCTGGCAAAGGCGGGAGATCCGAGACGGGGCCGGCAGGAATATGAAGTCGCGCTGAAGGAAGATCCGAAATCGGAAGCGCGCGGCGCGGTGGGGCCTCTGTTCGAGGGCGGGAAGTAGGGCATGATGAATCGTGCCGTTTGAGGAAGAGCTGAATCAGGTTCTGCCGGCCGATCTTCCGCGGCGCGCGTTTGTGATTGCGAACGCCGCGCGGCACCTCGAATTGATTGTCGAAGCGAATCGGTATCTCAATCTCACACGCATCACCAGCCCGCGCGACGCGGCCATCAAGCATGTTCTCGATTCGGTGACTCCCTGGCGATTGTTCGCGGCCGCGGGGCATGTGCTCGATGCCGGGACGGGGCCTGGGTTTCCCGGCATTCCGCTCGGAATGGTGCTTCCCGATATCCGGTTCACCCTGGCCGAATCGATACAGAAGAAGGCGCGGTTCGTCGAATCCACGCTGCAGAACCTGGAATTGCCCAATGTGACCGTCTCGGCGCGCCGCGCGGAAGAACTCTGGGCGCACAGCGGGATCGATGTGATTACCGGCAGAGCATTTGCGCCGCTTTCGCGCGCGCTGGGACTGTTTGCGCCCGCGCTGAAAGCGGGGAAGAAAATTCTGCTGTATAAAGGACCCGATGCCGAGCGGGAGATTGCGGAGGCGGCGCGAGAGGCGGGGAGGCTGCGGGCGCGGCTGGAAGTGGTGATGCGCTATGATCTGCCCGATTCGCTGGGAACCCGGACGATCGTTCAGATTACGTTGGTGTAGAGTCCGCGAAAATACTTTCGTGGCGCGGACGATCGCTTTTTGTCGTCTGCGTCAGCTTGCCTGGTTAAATCTGGACACCTGGCATCGCGGTTAGCGCCCCGTGGCAGAAGTCCCCGGTCTGAGCCCACCACCTTTAATGCGGCCAGCTCTTCCGGCGGTTGTGTGCATTCGTGGCGTACGCTCTCAGCGTGCCGCGTCGAGACTCTCTCGACGCTTCTTTTTAACTGGGTGTCGATATGATTGTCACGGCACGCAAAGTGCGTGCGCCACTTACCTGCTGTCAGCGCCCGGGGAAGACTCCGTCCCTGGCGTTCAGGGCTTTGCTGCGTGCACGTATAACGAACGTCAACCCGTCCTCCGAACATCGGTACCCGCGATCTTGAACCAGATCCCGAATGGACCGATGATGGGTTGCATGAGACTGTCCGTTAAATCGATATTGTTGGCGGGGCTTCTGTTCTGCACCGCGACGGCCGTCTGGGGCGGTGATGAGAAGCTGGCCGCGAATTTGCTCCTCCAGCGAATCCAGGTATGCGCGTTTATCCCAAGTATGCAAACATGCGTCGACGAGAATCCTTCCAAACCTTCAGTTACCTGGATATCGGCGAACATGACACTACACCCTCGTGGTGCTCGCTCGATTTGGGCCCGGTGAATGTTCCCCGCGTCATCGCCGGTTTTGTCTGCTTTGGGCAAGACGCGCCTCAATAATTCTCGGAATGGAAATCAAAACTCGCTTGCAACGCTTCTTTATTTCGCCTATACTCTACTCCACGAAGCTCAGGAGGCGAAGCGTGAAAAAACACACCAGCCGAACAGAGAGAGAGAGAGAGAGAGAGAGAGACGGCTCTGCCTGTTTTTTGCAGTTTGCGCCATCCTGCTGCTGCCCTCTGCCGGCAAAGCCCAGTCCTCCACGATCGCTTCGACGGGCAATCTAACCCCAAACGGTGTCCCCATGGTGACGGCCGGAACCGGCCCTCCTGCGTGGTGTCAAACACCGGTGCCCTTTCGGACGGCGCGCGAACGATCGACACCCAGGCCACAGTAAACGCCGCAACCTTCAACAGCGCGAGTGTAATCGATCAGTGTTCCACCCTTTACGTGGGCAGCGTGTACTGCCAGCCAAATTTCACCGACGAGTGGATGGAGCATCAGATCTTTACGGACTATTCGCAAGCCGACTACCCGATGACGCTGGTTGCGTCCGTTCCCGCGACGAACTTCAATGTGTCGGGAACCGCGGACTGTGGGATGATTCTCTACGACCAGCAGGCAGGAACGCCCCACTCTTCGTACTGTGGCGTGTTCGACGCGACGTATCCGACATTCGGCGGGTGCAGCCACATGGACATCGACGAGGTAGCGCAACTGGCCGTCTGCGGTAACCAGACCAACAGGACCGAGCCGCTGACGAACGGCGCTTCCCCGCTGAAGAGCACGATGGTGATCCCTCTCAACGGGGCGCTTTTCGGCCAGGCGATGGAGATCTCTTCGGGAATAAAGGCCGCGAGCGGGGGAATTACTTTCGCGGCCCAATAAATGAATGAGCAAATCAATTAAATCAATTCAGTACAGGAGGCAGTTATGAAACGCGATTTTCTTTCTTTCCACACCGCAGCCGTAGCGCTCGCGGCTCTTTTGGCGCTCGGCGGCACGCCATCGCCGGCGCAGACCGTGGGTTACGTCACTGAGGGGACCAACATCGTCTCCTTCAACGCCGCGACCGGGTCTATCCTGCATACGTTTGCGCCAGCTAGCGGCGGGGAGTTCGGGACCGCGGCGGTGAGCGCGGACGGCGCAACCCTATACAGCCCGATCGAAATTGGTCCCAACGGGACGGAAAACTTCCTTGCTGTGATGTCGGCCAGCAATGGGAGGGTTGAGGCGGCGATCCCGGGACTCGTCTTCCAACCCAAAAAGGCTCTTCTGAGCCCATCAGGCGGATTCGCGTACGTTATGGCATCGGGTAGTGGGGCTTCCGCGGGGGCGCTCGTCGCCGTAGTGAACCTCGCAACCCAACAGGTGGTCGCCTACATCCAGGCGGTGGGGGCGGACCTGTTTGATATAGCTCTCTCCCCTGACGGGACGAAGCTCTATGTTGCGCACGGCCCGGACGTGAGAGGGGTCAAACAGGCGCAGCCGCTAGGCGGCGCCACTTCCTCGTGCCCGGTCGGACCGATGATCTGCATCTTCGACACCGGCACCTACGCTCTGATTGGTCAGGTAGCGGGGCTGTACGGATTTCTTGCCGTGAGCCAGGACGGGAACTCGCTGTACACATGGGCCACAACCCCATACTACGTGGCTATCAACACCAGCACCCTGGCGACCAAGGGAATCGCACTGCCATCCGGGTTCTCCCCAGGCGCCATGGCTGCGGCACCGTCCGGGAATCAGGCAATTCTCCTCACCGCGTCGAGCACCGCGACGCGCTCCTTTGTGCTGGATACACTGACCAATGAGATCACGGCGACTTTCCCGGCGCCGGCGCCAACCGGGCTGGCATACGGCAGCAACGTCTACGCCTTCACGCCCGACGGAAGCTCGATCTGGACGCTGGGAGGGTGTATTAACAACGTAAGCTGCTACACGCTATATGGCCAGAGCTTCCCCTCAGGGACAGCGATTGCACAGACAACGCTGCCGGGGCTCAGCCCACAGCTGCCCAACGGGATCAGCTTCTGACCCAGCCGCTAGACTGTGGGATGATTCTCTACGACCAGCATGGCGCAACGCCAGCCGCTTCCTGCGGCGTGTTCGACGCGACGTATCCAACATTCGGAGGGTGCAGCCATATGGATATCGACGAGGTGGCGCAACTGGCCGTCTGCGGTAACCAGACCAACCGGACCGAGCCGCTGACGAACGGCGCTTCCGCACTGAAGAGCACGATGGTGATTCCCCTTAACGGGGCGCTGTTCGGTCAGGCGATGGAGATCTCTTCGGGAATGGCCACGAGCGGGGGAATTACTTTCGCGGCCCAATAAATAAATGAGCAAATCAATTAAATCAATTCAGTACAGGAGGCAGTTATGAAACGCGATTTTCTTTCTTTCCACACCGCAGCCGGGGCGCTCGCGGCTCTTTTGGCGCTCGTCGGCACGCCGTCGCTCGCGCAGACCGTGGGTTACGTCACTGAGGGGTCCAACGTCGTCTCCTTCAACACCGCGACGGGGTCGATCCTGCAGACGTTTGCGCAAGCCAACGGCGGCGGGGAGTTCGGGACCGTGGCGGTGAGCGCGGACGGCGCCACCCTGTACAGCCCGATCGAAATTGGCTCCAACGGCGTGATGGAAAACTTCCTTGCTGTGATGTCGGCCAGCACTGGGAGGGTCGAGGCGGCGATCCCGGGGCTCGTCTTGCAACCAAAAAAGGCTCTTCTGAGCCCCTCCGGCGCATACGCATACGTGATGGCCTCAGGCGGCGAAAACCACGGTGCGCTCGTCTCGGTAGTAAATCTCGCGACCCAGCAGGTAGTCGCCTATATACAGGCGGTGGGCGGAGCCCCGTTTGATATAGCTCTTTCGCCAGACGGGACGAAGCTGTACATGGCAAACGAACAGTCGTCGGGTGGGCAGGGGAACCCAGGGGCCGTCTCCTCGTGCCCGCGCGGGCCGATGATCTGCGTCTTCGACACCACCACTTACGCGCTGATTGGCCAGGTAGCGGGGCTGTACGGATTTCTTGCCGTGAGCCAGGACGGGAACTCACTCTACACATGGGCCACAACCCCCTACTACGTGGCCATCAACACCAGCACCTTGGCGACCAAGGGAATCGCACTGCCATCCGGGTTCTCCCCTGGCGCCGTGGCTGTGGCGCCGTCCGGAAACCAGGCCGTCCTTCTTACCGGATCGAGCACCACGACGAAATCTTTCATACTGGATACGCTCGCAAATCAGATCACGGCGACCTTCCCAGCGCCGGAATCAGCCTTGCTGGTCGGCACCAGCAGCGCCATGGCCTTTACGCCTGACGGGAGCTCGATTTGGACGCTGGGAGGGTGTAACAACCTCGACGGCTGCTACACCCTATACGGCCAGAGCTTCCCCTCAGGAACTGCGATCGCCCAGACGACGCTGCCGGGATTCGGGCCATTTTGGCCCTCCGGGATCACTTTCTGACTTAGCGGCCAGGGATGGCCGTTTGGCGAACGGCGGGAACACGCGACACGGGCGCGCCGAAATTCCGGGCCGCCCTCAGCCTGGTCCCGAAACTGCGTTCGACCCGCCCCATTTTCATCCCCGTTGTGGCGGCCGCCATGGGCCGTTCACAAATGAAGAACCACGATTTTTGCCTGAAAACAGGGCGGTTCGCCCTGCTCGCGTTCCAACCCGGCCCGAGCGTCGTGTATCCTCCAGTCGAATCGGGGTCTTCGCCTCGAATCAGGGTAAGTCTGTGAAGACCGATGCCCGGCCGATCCTTGAAAATCGAATATAGCCGCAATGCCCCCGCTTGCGCCGGCTGGCGCGAGATTTTTTTCTCCGTTCCGAACCCGAGAAGCCGTTGAAAGCGTGGGGGTGAGCCCGGCAAAGAGAACCCGGCTGAACCTGAGAAACATGAGATACCAACCCGGGAAGCCAGGTAAAGGTCCCGGCGGACCGGGGGAAAAAGGGGGTAGTACCTTCGCTTTGACCGATGTGGCGTACGCTCTCAGCGTGCCGTGTCGAGACTTTTCTCGACACCGGTTTCTTCTCCGACTGCCCCAGGCGTCGGCAGAGTGCCGACGCGGCACGCAAAAAGTGCGTGCGCCACACACTTCCGTCGCAACCCATCCTACCGGCCTGAGCCGGCGCTTCCAACGCTCACTAATTCGAAGCCCCAGGCTCGGGGCGATGGCTCAGGTCCGTTTTGGCAACCTGTTTCGCCGGTTCGAAATGGCTCAGCGACTGCGAGTACTGCGCAAGGCCTTTGTACAAAGCCTCCGCGACCTTCTGCCGGTATTCGGGCTTGCTCAGATTCGACTCATCGCGGCTGTTGCTGAGGAACCCGATCTCGGCCAGCACCGAGGGCATCGAAGCGCCGATCAGCACGACGAAAGGCGCGCGCTTCACGCCCCGGTTGTGCGCCGCCGCGTTCGATCGCTGGGCCTGCGTCTGAATCGCAGTCTGCACATCCTGCGCGAAGGTGTGCGATTCCTCGATCTTGTCGTTCAGCGTGATCGATTGAATCAGATCCCTGAGTTCCCCCACGGTCTTATCCGAACCCGGCGTTCTCGCGCGCCGCCACATCGATCGCTCCGGCGACGTGGTGAAGTTCAGATAAAACGTTTCAGTCCCGGCAACCTCAGGCGCGGGCGAGGAGTTGGCGTGGATCGAGAGGAAAAGTCGGCCTTATGATCGTTCGCGATGGCAGTGCGTTCCTGCAGCGGGATAAACGTGTCGTCGGACCGTGTAAGCACGACTTCCGCGCCCATGCGCTCCTGCACGAGTTTCGAAAGGCGCAGCGCGACGTCGAGAACCACATCCTTTTCCAGCACGCCGTGCGGCCCGATGGTTCCGTCGTCATGACCGCCATGCCGGCGTCGATCACGATGCGGTTCACTTTGAGGCCCAGCGCGCGCGTGAGGGATCGGGAGGCGTTCTCCGAAGCGAGGGGCATCGCATTCGATTCGATCACCGGTTTGGCCGGCGGGACGACGACTTGGGTTGCGATCGGGCTTGAGG
>CAVXUE010000007.1:0-431502 GCA_963764845.1 Terriglobia bacterium
CGCGAAGACTCTCTCCCACTGGATGCCCGAACGCCTGAACGCACTCATCAAATGGGGCGAAGGGGCCCGCATATGTGCGCGATGGCGATGATTCCTTTCGCGCTCGCGTTCTCGCTGCTCGCGTTTCGCGGCGGCAGGCGGTGGACCGTCGGCGCTGCCGCCCTCTCCGCCGCCCTCGTCGTGAGCAATAACCTCTATGGCGCGCTTGCCCTCGGCCTGTTCTTTCCCGTGCTGGTATGGAGCATGCATGTTTCCCGCGAGCCCGCCGGCATGGTCTGGCGCCGCGCCGGCGCGATCGTGCTGCTGACGGCCGGGCTCTGCGCCTGGTGGATGACACCCTCATTCGTGCGCCTGACCGCTCGGAATCTGATGCTGGTGGCGCTCCCGGGAAATCGCTGGTCGGAATTCGCGGGACTCCTGATTGCCCTTGCATTCGGTGCAGTCTCGCGCTGGAAACGTGCGTCCGCCTGGTCGACTTTCGTGGCCGGATCGCTGCTGTTTTTCGTGTTAGGTACTCGGACAGATATGGTTCCACTTTCGCATCACCGGCGAACCCTGCGCTTCGTGCCCGAATTCGAAATCATGGTGATTATCGCGGCGGTTGAAGGCCTTCGCCGCGTCTGGCTGATGAACCGATGGGCTGCGGTCGCCGTCACCGCTCTTTGCTTCAGCTTCTCCACCAGCTACCTCGCGAAGCCCTGGTCAGTCTATTCTCCCGATCCCGATTACCGGCGGCGCGTGGAATATCGCATGACCGAATGGATCGCGCAAAACCTTCCCGGCTCGCGCGTGTTTCCCTTCGGCTCGGTGAGCTACTGGTACACCACCTGGCGCGATCTCCCGGAGGTCGTCGGTGGATCCGATCAGGGCATGCAAACCATGATGCCCGCCCTCGCGCGCTATCAGCTCAGGCTGGGCGAGGATCCGTGGCGCGACGTCTATTGGCTTCAATCGCTCGGCGCGGATGCGGTCATGTTCCACGACAAAAACTCCGAGGAAATTTACCACGAGGTGGCGAATCCGCGAAAATTCATGGGCGTTCTGCCCGTGATTTATGACCGGAATGGCGACGTTGTTTATCGCGTGCCGCGGCGCCCGGGCCTGGCGCGGGTGGTAGACGAGCAACGGATCTCGCACCTGCACTGGATTCCCTGGGACAACCTGGATAAAGAGGCGCTGCAAGCCTACGCGGAAACGCTGGAAGCGATCGACGCACCCGCGAACTACGCGCGGCCCGCCCTTGACGAGATTCGAATCACGGCTACGACCGGCCCGGGCCAGTCGGTGCTGGTGCAGGAGAATTACGATCCCGGCTGGAAAGCTTTCGTCGATGGCAAGGGAGCTCGGATCGAAACGGACATCATGGGTTTCATGCGCGTGCGCCCCGAACCGGGAGCTCATGCGATCCGCTTCGCCTACGGGATGCCGCTCGAATCGCGCATCGGGATGTGGATCAGCGTTTTGTCTCTACTGGCGGTTACCGGGCTGCTGGTCACTAACCGCCGCGAAAAGGATTCTCGATCCGCACCCCGTTGAGTTTTGTCCCATGGCTGAGGTCTTCGCTGTAGAGGACGGAGCATTTCGCCTCACAGGCTGCCGCGAGCACCAGCGAATCGTACCAGGAAACCCGATAGCGTGCGCCGATATCGAGAGCTGCATGGAAAAGTTCCACCGAGGAATGGACCGCAAGCAGGGGCCGGAAGACTATGTCCACATACGCCTGGGCGTCCGGAACGGAAATCGTCGTGGCGAATTTTCCTGTTGCGACATTCAGGAACTCCTGAATGATCTGGTAGCTGATTGCGCTTCGCCGGTGTATCACCGCATCCCGGACAAGGTCGCGAGCGACCGCGCGTTTGGCCCGCGGCGCACTCGTGTCCACGTCGTAGACAAACACGCTGGTGTCGAGAAACGCTCTACCGCTCATTCATTTCCTGGCGAGTGAATTTGCGGCCTGCCTTGGCATAGGACAGGCGTTTCATCAGCGCCTCGTATTCCCCCACGCGATCGGACTCGGAGCGTGCATACTGCTCCAGCCATTCACGAAACGCCTGGTTCAGCGTCTTGTGTTGCGCCCTGGCGGTCTGGCGCGCCTGATCAATCAGGCTGTCTTCCGCGCTCAGCGTGATGTTCTTCATTAAATGTCAGTGTACACGGGAATAGTGTACACCGGTACAATGTAAACCTGCGGAAAAGGTTTTAACCGTTGGATGCTCTTGCGAATTCAACTGCACAGTTCGGATAATTGAACTGAGGAGTTCCCGATGCAGACAGGTAAAAACAACAGCACTCTCGCAGTATCGGCGTTGAACATGCGTACTGGCTTCGGCAGGCTGTTGCGCCGGGTGGAAGATGAGCACCGCTCGCTGGTGATTGAAAAACGGGGCACGCCGAGGGCTGTGCTGCTCAGTATCCGCGACTACGTGCGGCTTGCCGCCCCGGAGCCCGAGGTGCTGAGGATAATCGGCGAGGAATCGAAGCGCAAGGGCACCGGGGAACTTACATCCAGTCAAATTGACCAGGTCATCAAAAACGCCCGCGGCAAAAAAACCAGGCGCGGATGATTTCACTCCGGCTGGTGATCGACACGAACATCATCGTCTCGGCAGCACTGAAACCGGACGGGCTTCAGCGGACCGTGTTCCTGCTTGCGATCACCAGACCGGCAAGATTGTATGTCTCTGCCGCCATTGTCGCCGAATACCGTGAAGTGCTGTCGCGCAGGGAACTGAAGATTCGCAAGGGCCTCCGGGAGCAACTGCTTCAACTCATCGCCGGCCGTTCGCATAAGGTGACGCCGTCGCGGACGATTCAGGCGACGAGAGACCCCGACGATAACAAATTTGTCGAATGCGCGGATGCCGCGCGCGCTGACTACCTGGTAACCGGCAATCAGCGACATTTCCCGGCGTTTTGGAAGAAGACGAAGGTGATCACGTCGCGCGAGTTCATAAGCATCGTAGCCCCGCATCTGCTTTCCTGAGCCGGTGCGATGTTCGTCATGGCGTATGCTTCTCCAACGCCGGGGTTGGCGCGACAATGGCCGCCGCCATTGCGAGCTTGTGATCCGTGTTCCACGGCGGTCCAATCTGCCTCCGCAACTGAAGGAAATGAGCGTCGAGGTCTTCTACGCCCAATGCCTGACGCGCGGCGCCGAATACGCTCTTCGCGTCGTACCAGTGGACGGGCCAGCCCCGCGCCTCGGCTGCGGCGGCCAATGCCCTGCGGTACATCACCCAGTCGGCAACGTTCTGCGCGCGGTAGTCCGTGATTCGCTCGGCGATTGTGCGTGGAAGCGGTTGACACGTGCGAAGGGCGATAGCAGCGACACCAGGAACCGCCATCGCGACGGCATCCAGCGCAAGAACAGCGTGCCTCTCCGCCGACGCCCGCACGCGCTCAACCAACTCCACTGCCTCGTCGAGCGGGAGCTTCTGGCATTCGCTGTGATGCGGAATCTTCGGCAGTTCTTCGGCCACAAGTTCCACCCGGCGGCGGTCGAGGATCGTCCCATCACGCCCCACCGTTACCAGCACCGCCCAACCGCCATGATCCGATACCCCGATTACCCCGATGCTGCCACCGTTCTTCGACATGATGTCCCCCACGGCTTCCAGCTGCGGCTATCGAGAGCTGGCTACGCTGCAACCTCCTAACAGGCCGAGTTGCACGGTCAACGTCGAGGGGCGAGTGCGTTCACTGTGCGGTTCGGCGCGCACTGTTCGGCGATACGGTGTGAATCCTGCGCTGGTGACGGCCAACTCATAGAGCCCTTCCAGAGGACGAGGGGAAGCAAATCTGCCTTCGCTGTCACTTTGCAACTGCTCAACCAGCGTCCCGCCAGCGTCGTGCAGCGTGATCTTTGCATGCGGAATTACGGCCCCGGCGGGATCCAGGACTTGACCGGAAAGGTGCTCAATCTGAAGGTCGCTTTGCCGACAATTGCTGGTGTCCGTATAAGACAGGCCGCAACTTGACCACCCTAAGTCAAGATCCAGATGGTCCGTGCCCGCATTGGGGTCGACAACGACCGCGATTAGTCCCGTGATCTGTTCTCCTGACCAGCCCAACAGTCCCGATGGTTTCAGGTCCAGGAAGTACATGCCCGATGCAGCGCCCTCGAAATCAAACTCGCCAGTATCGCTGGTTTGCAACGTTTTCTGCCTACGCCCGGAGTTACCTTCCAAAATATCGAGCGAAAGCCTTGGCTGGGGCCGTCCTGGAAGATAATCAGGGCCACGGATCGCCCCCTTCAGGGACCGCACCGAGACAGGCGCGATACTCGGCCATTTTAGGAATACAGTGACGTTGGTTGGTCCCTCGGGTTTTACTTCAATGTCAGCGCCGTCCGGGATTCCAGCATCGTGATCCGCGCTCAGGTGGTAGGAACCGGGCCCCATGCCACGGAAGACCGCAAAACCGTCCTTGTCTGTATCTCTGACAACACGATTGCCACTGCTGCCCAAGTTACTGCCGATCTCCACTCGAAGGCCCTCAACCGGACGGCCATGATCCTCGACTCTTACTCGAAAGCTCGGCCCAACTTGAAAGCCCGGATAGAAGATCGAACACGCGCCACAGCGGGCGACAGCAGCGAGTGTCACCAATGCCAGTTTTGTTGAGGTGCTGAAGGACCGCACGTCAGCAGTATGGCAGAGTTTCGAGCAGCGTCGCCGCCAGTTGTCACTTCCAGACGAAAAAGGCGACCGCACCCGCGCGGTCGCCTCTCTCCTCGAAAGACCCCTGTTATCTCCCGACTAACTGCAGCCGCTGGTCCCGCCGCAGTTCTCGCACTTATAGCAACTCCCGTTGCGCGTCATCATCCCGCCGCACTCCGCGCACATCGGAGCATCCGTCGCCACCGCCGGAAACGGCAGCGATCTCCTGCGGACTCACCTCCGTCGCCCGCAACGCCGTCGACTCGCCCGCTTCATTCGCGCCCGCGTACTCGCGCGCCCAGGAACTTCGCCGCCAGCCACCGGAAAATATAATCCGGAATCGACTTCGCATACGGAATCTGCTGATTGCCCGTCCATCCGCTCGGCTCGAACCGCACATGCCCGAACTTGTCGACCAGAAACTTCAGCGGCACGCCATACTGCAGGCAATAACTCACCGACGTCGCGAAGCTGTCCATCAGCCCCGAAATCGTCGAGCCTTCCTTCGCCATCGTGACGAAGATCTCGCCCGGCGTCCCGTCGTCGTACATCCCCACCGTGATGTAGCCTTCGTGGCCGCCGATCGAAAACTTATGCGTGATCGATTGCCGCTCATCCGGCAAGCTTGCGCCGCACCGGCCGGTAAACAACCTTCTCCGTCACCGCTGCAGCCACTTCCTTCACGCCGCCGCCGGCCGCCTTCTTCTCGGCCGTCTTGCCCGCGCCGGTATTCATCGGCTGGACCTTCTTCGAGTTGTCGCGATAAATCGCCACCGCCTTCAGGCCCATCCGCCAGCTCTCGATGTAGGCGTCCATGACGTCTTCCACCGAGCACTCCTCGGGCATGTTGATCGTCTTCGAAATCGCGCCCGAAACGAACGGCTGCACCGCGCCCATCATCTTCAGATGGCCCATGTAATGGATCGACCGCGTGCCGTTCTGCGGACGGAAACTGCAATCGAACACCGCGAGATGCTCGTTCTTCAGTCCCGGCGCGCCTTCGATCGTCCCCGTGGAATCGATGTGGCTCACGATCGCCTCCACCTGCTCCGGCGAATAGCCCAGCTTCACCAGCGCCGCCGGCACCGTGTTGTTGACGATCTTGATCACGCCGCCGCCCACCAGCTTCTTGTACTTCACCAGCGCCAGATCGGGCTCGATGCCGGTGGTATCGCAATCCATCATGAAGCCGATCGTGCCCGTGGGCGCGATCACGGTCACCTGGCCGTTGCGGATAGCCGGCGCGTCTTGCCCAGCTCATACGCGTCTTCCCAGCACTTCTTCGCGCCCGCGAACAGATCGCTCGGAATATTGCGGTGGTTGATCCCGCTGCACCGAATCGCGATGCATCCGGATCACTTCGAGGAACGGCTCTTCGTTCTTCGCATAGCCCGGGAACGGCCCGGTCGATTCCGCGATCCGCGCGCTCGTCAGATAAGCCTGTCCGCACATCACCGCGCTGATCGCGCCCGCATAGTCGCGGCCCGCGGTCGCTGTCATAAGGAATGCCGAACGACATCAGCAGCGCGCCCAGATTCGCGAATCCCAATCCCAGCGGCCGGTAATCGTGCGAATTCTTCGCGATCGTTTCCGTCGGATACGCCGCGCTATCGACCAGAATCTCCTGCGCCATGATCAGCGTATCCACGGCATGCCGGAACGCTTCCACGTCGAACTGCCCGTTCGGCCCCACGAACTTCATCAGGTTCAGCGACGACAGATTGCACGCCGAATCGTCGAGGAACATGTACTCCGAGCACGGGTTCGAAGCATTGATGCGCGACGTGTTCCTGCACGGATGCCAGCGATTGATCGTGGTATCGAACTGCATGCCGGGATCGCCGCACTGCCACGTGGCTTCGGCGATCTCGCTTCATCAGATCGCGCGCCCGATAGCGGTCTTTCTTCTCGCCGGTATGGACCGACTTCGTCCAGAAATCCCGATCTTCCACCACCGCTTCCATGAACTCATCCGTCGCGCGCACGGAATTATTCGCGTTCTGGAAGAAGATCGAGCTGTAAGCGTCGCCATCGAGCGAGGAATCGTAACCCGCTTCGATCAGCGTGTGCGCCTTCTTCTCTTCCTTCGCTTTGCACCAGACAAACCGCTCGATATCCGGGTGATCGACATTGAGGATCACCATCTTGGCCGCGCGCCGCGTCTTGCCGCCGGATTTGATCACGCCCGCGAACGCATCGAAGCCCTTCATGAAGGAGAGCGGTCCGCTGGCCCGCCCGCCGCCGGAGAGAATCGCGTCTTCTTCGCGCAGCGCCGAAAGGTTCGAGCCCGTGCCCGAGCCCCACTTGAACAACATGCCTTCGGTCTTCGCCAGGTCGAGAATCGATTCGAGCGAATCCTTCACCGAAACGATGAAGCAGGCCGAGCACTGCGGCTTCGCTTCCGATTCGTCATCTTCCGGACTTAATCTTCCTCGGCGTCATAGAACCAGCCATAGCCGCGCGATTCCTTGACGCCCACGTTGAACCAGACCGGCGAATTGAACGCGGCTTTCTGATGCAGCATCAGATGCGCCAGTTCGTTGCGGAAGTTCTCGCCATCGTCCTGCGTGGCGAAGTAGCCGCCCGCGAGCCCCCAGTCCGCGATGCTGTCGACAACGCGATGCACCAGTTCCGCCACGCTGCGCTCCCGCTCGGGCGAGCCCAGTTTGCCGTGGAAATACTTGCTCGCGACGATGTTGGTGGCGGTCTGCGACCAGTCCGCCGGCACCTCGATATCGCGCTGCTCGAAGATTACCGAGCCTTTATCGTTGCCGATGGTGGCGTTTCGGGTCTCCCACTGCACGTCGTCATAGGGAGTTTTCCCTGCCTCCAGACGAGCGGTGAAGTACTTCGGGAATTCGACCCCGGCATGTTTCGGTTGGGAAGAGTGCTCGACTTGCAACTCTTTTATTATCGCATCTGCGTTGCTGCTGACTGGCCCATGTTTGGCTCTCCTGCGTTGTGTCGCATTTGCAATATTGCCCCAACATGTTGGGTCCCGTCAACAGAAATTTCCATATGATGTGTTTTACCTGACGAAATTAATATTTCAGCGGCGGGCCGGGAAGGTGATAAACTGTCGTCCGTCATGCAAATCCGGACGCTGCTTCCCTGTCTGCTGATGTCGCTGCCGATTCTCGCCCAGGACCACAGCGCTTTCAACAAACCGTGGCCGGCCTTCAAAGTGATGGGCAACATCTATTACGTCGGCACCGACGATCTCGGCTCGTTCCTCATCACGACTCCCGAAGGCAACATTCTGATCAACAGCGACTTCGACGACACGGTTCCGCAGATCCGCGCCTCGGTCGAAAAGCTGGGCTTCAAGTTCACCGATATCAAAATCCTGCTGGGCAGCCACGCCCACGGCGACCACATGGAGGGCGACGCACGCGTCAAGGAACTGACCGGCGCGCAGGTCATGGTGATGGAGCAGGATATCCCGGCAATCTCGCGCATGACCCCTGGCGGCAAACCCCATCCGATCGACCGCGTGCTCCATGACGGCGATGAAGTGAAACTCGGCGGCACGACGCTGGTCGCGCATCTCACCCCCGGACACACAAAAGGCTGCACAAGCTGGACCATGAAGGTGCAGGACGGCGGTAAGTCATACAACGTGGTGATCCTCGGCAGCATCGGTGTGAATCCCGGCTACGTGCTGGTCGGCAACAAAGACTATCCGCAAATCGCCGACGATTACGTCCGCGGATTCAAGACCCTCCGCTCCCTGCCCTGCGACGTGTTCCTCGGATCGCATGGCCGCTTCTACGACATGCAGGCGAAGTACGCGAAGTTGCAGAAGGTCGGCCCCAACGGCCCCAATCCGTTCATCGATCCCGCCGGCTACAGGGCGCATCTCGACGCACAGGAAATGAATTTCCGCGCCAAACTGGAAGAACAACAAAAGGCCGCTAAGTAGGGGACGCACCGCCGATCGGCCACCTTCGGTATCGTAAGGGCGTGGAGTTGATCTTCGAGATTCGCGACGCTGAGGAAGGCGGCTTCTGCGCCCGCGCGCTGGGTTACGCCATCTCCACTGAAGGCGAGACTTAGGAAGAACTCCGAAGCAACGTTCTCGAAGCAGTCGGACTACACTTCGAAGATGGCCCGGCACGCCCGCGGCTGATCCAGATGCACTATGTAAGAGACGAGTTGATTTCCCTTGAAGCAGCATGAAAATGAAGCAGGATGAAAACTCCGCGCGGCGTTTCGGCGGATGGTATCGAATCCGCGGTTTCGTCGCCCAATCGATCAAATCCCGAAAACCGGCTCCGACAGATAACGAGGCTGTTGTGCGGCCCGATGTCGGTCTGCATGCGCGCCGCGATACGTCAGGCGCTGCCTGACTTCCATACACTCGTCCGCATCGTTACGAAGTGCCGGTCGAACGTCCAGACCGGCGCCTCCAGTCTGCGGGTCATTCGCGCGAGCAGAGCGTCTACCAGAGTAATGGGGTGGTCGGAGTATTTTCGCCAGCTGACGGTCGCGTCCAGATAGTCGTTCGTCTCGGGATTAACCGGCAAGGCGCCGGACAGCATTTCGCTCAGCCAGCCGGCTGCGTACCTCCCGCCCAGCCGGCGAAGCACCAGCGTATGGGCTTCGCACAGAACAGGAAAAACAACCAGAATGGAATTGTCCCGGCTCACAATATTCTCGAGCTCGCGATGGGCCCGGTCGTGGAATTGGTCCGCGGGGTCGGCGAGCGCGTACAGCGGACCGGTGTCCGCCAGTACCGCGCCGCTCATTTGCCTGCCAGATAACGGTCATGCGCGACACTGACGTCGCGCGATCCACTGCCCTTCCGGCTCGGCGTGATATGTAACTTTCCGGACGGCGCCGCGAAACCGCGGTGAGCCAGGAATTCCTTCAGGGCGGTCTGCACCACGGCTGTTAACGGAGGCGCAGCGTCCTGCCGGCGCATCCAGGCATCGAGCTGGGCTTCGATTTCATCGCCGATCGTGATCGTGGCACGTCTCATTTTACCTTTTATCTTAGCACCAACATCACCATTTGGTGAACCTGGTGCGTCATCGCATACGTGATGTAGTGAATCCCGATGCTAATCCCCAAAGCCGAAGATGGCCCGGGAACGCCCCGCGGGCAGGGTACCCGAATTGGAGCAAAGGCGGCTGCACGCGGCGCTTCATACAACCATTTATTCGCTGAGTTGGTCGCGACGCTCGAGGTCGGATATTCGCTCCTCTACCACCAGCACCCGCTCTTCCAGGCCTTTCACCACACCTTGATTCTGGCGATACCGTGCGTCGGCGGTTCGCGCCCACTTCCAGAACTCGCTCAACAGGCGCGTTTCCACCGCCTCGGAATGCTCTCGCAGGCGCGTTTCCATTCGCTCCAGATGCGTGCGTAACTCGTCATCCATGTGGCGTTACCTCCTTCGATTTCGTTTCCGGCCCTGGGGGCTTCGAGTTCGGCAATCGAACCGTCGGCCCCGGCATGAATCGCCATAAAAATGATTATCC
Source organism: Terriglobia bacterium (assembly GCA_963764845.1). GTDB lineage: Bacteria > Acidobacteriota > Terriglobia > Bryobacterales > Bryobacteraceae > BOG-234. Next base: position 10,142 of record CAVXUE010000007.1, read on the forward strand.
CAATTGGCGCAGCCGTTCGTACGCAGCCTAATGCGTCATCGCATAAGTAATGTAGTTAATCCCGATCCGAACCCCCAAAGCCGAAAACTTCTCGTCATACCCCGGATCGTCCGCCCACTCCCACGAATCCCCCAGATCCGACTGAAAACGTCATCGCCACCACCAGCCGCCCGCGATCGTCATAAATCCCCCGCCTTTACCTTTTTCACAGGACAATGAATTTCCGCGCCTCACTCGAACAAAACGCCCACCAAGTAGGGGACGCACAGCATAGCGCTTTTGATCTTCTGCGCTTCCACCAACCGGCTGTCTGACCTCCAACGGCTCGTCCCGGCGGCCCTCGTCGCGTTGGAGAATATCCTTCCGGAACATATCGTTAGAGTTTCGCAGCGCATGGAAATCAACCCTCAGAACCACAGGGCGAAGCTCGATCCGTTAGACTCGTAGGGCCAGGGAGAGGCATACAGCAATTGTGCCCCTGACCGATACATGCCGGCCCTCTACGTTGACCATTTGCGAGGTTTTGTTGGAAATGACGCGGAACAACTACTCGGCAGGCTGACCAGGCGTCTGGCTGAGGAGGGGTTCCCATCGACTACTGACAATACATTTTCATGGGTGCAGGAAATCGCCGAGCTGCAGGCTGCTTTCCGCCACGTGATCGAACTCCTGCCTCAATCGGCAAACTGGCGAATACTTCTCGAATATGTCCTGCCGGTTGTAGGCCAGCGAGTGGACTGTATCCTTCTGGCGAACGAAATCATATTCGTTATCGAATATAAAGGCGGCAGTTCCTCCAGCGCACGATCTGCTCTGCGACAAGCGCAAGACTACGCACTTAATCTCGCGGACTTTCATGAGGCCTCCAGAAACCGAACCATAGTTCCGATCGCGGTTGGCACCTTCAGGACACCGATCCCATTCCAACTCAGCTCCCCCCTTCAGGGTGCGGCAACCGCGGCGGCCGGACTTCCTTTGGTCATCGTTCGCAGCTTCAGCGATTCCGGCGGGGTAAGTACCATTCTTGACCACGAAGTGTGGGAGCACTCGCGTTATTTCCCGGTTCCCGGAATCATACAAGCCGCCTCAGCTATCTTCCAGAATCACGATGTCAAGGATCTTGCGCACTCCAGGGCTGGCGCCGAAAACCTTGAAGTCACCCAGAAGGCAGTTACTTCGGCGGTGCTGGATGCGAGGCAGCGCGGTGTAAAGAAACTTGTTGTTATTACCGGGGTGCCCGGCGCAGGTAAGACCTTAGCGGGACTTAATGCAGTGCAACGGGTCATTCAGGAACTCAACCTGGAGTCGGAGCAGGCTGCATTTCTATCAGGCAACGGTCCGCTGGTTGCAGTCCTTCAGGAGGCTTTGAAAAGGAGCATGGCATCGGGGAACAAACGGGCCGGACGTGCCGTCCGTGCGCGAGTGCGGGAAATACATCGATTCGGCAGGGATACATATAGGGACAATCGACCACCTGCTGACAGGCTCATTGTCTTCGACGAGGCCCAGCGAGCGTGGACAGCTACGAGGAATAAAAAGAAATTTGGTCTCAACATTTCAGAGCCCGAACTGCTCCTTGAGATCATGGGCAGACACGCAGGGTGGGCCGTGATCGTGGCCCTTGTTGGCGGCGGGCAGGAAATCCACGGTGGCGAGGCCGGCCTCGCCGCGTGGGGGGATGCGATCGCCAACAACATTGCGTGGGAAGTTGTCACCTCGCCTGAAGCGGTGCTGGGCGGCCCATCGGTGGCGGGCTCTCGCCTGTTTCGCGGAGAATACCCGGAAGGAGGAAACATAACGTGCGTCCCCGCGCTGCATCTGAGAGTATCGAAACGGTCTTACGAAACCGATGTAACCGCAGGCTGGGTGAATGCAGTTCTTGATGGCCGGCAGGAAGCAGCGGTTGCTCTAGCCAACGGGGGAGACCTTCCGATTTATTTGACGCGAGATCTCGCGACCGCCCGATCCTGGCTGCGTTCGAGCACTCAGGGGCATCGGCGTGCGGGACTGGTAGCGAGCTCAGGTGCGGTGCGGCTCAGGGCGGATGGCGTCGAGGCTCCGACGTTTGATTTCCTGGGAGGTATCGATTACGTCCGATGGTTTCTTGAGCCTGCGGGCGATTACAGGTCTTCCAACCAGCTGGAGGTTGCTTTGAGCGAGTTTGAGCTTCAGGGACTTGAGCTCGACTACGTCGGGCTTTTATGGGGTGGTGACCTTGTTTTTCCAAACGCGCACGTGACGGCTCGAAAGATTCGAGGCACGGAATGGTGTCGCGTCAGCGGGATCGGCGATCCGCAAGCATCAGCTGACGATCCAAGAACCCGAATACAAAACAAATATCGGGTCTTGCTGACGCGCTTTCGAAAGGCGATGGTGATCTTCGTTCCAAAAGGATCTCCCGATGACCCGACCCGTGATGTAGCAGATTTTGACGGCGTCGCCGACTACCTAATTGGCTGCGGCGTGCGTTCAATATAATCTTCGTAAACCCCAATCACGCGAACCGAATGCCGCGGCCAAGCACAACGATGTACGCAATCCCGATCACCACCGCGGCAACACACCATGCCGCCTGTCCCTCCACCACCAGCTCCCGCGCCGCGCGCGCTTTCGGCATCAGTGAATCCGCCCACATCAACCCGGACAATCCCCCAAACGCCGCCGGAAGAGTCGACAGGAAAAACAACTGCAAACCCAGCGGATCCAGTGCGCCCGCCGCACAACTGAAAAGACACGCCGCGTAGTACGCGTACCGCCCGACGAGGTTATATGCCGCCCGGTCGGGAACAAAAACCCGGATCGCCACGGCCAGCCTCCGCACCACCAGCACATACAATCCCAGTCCGAATACCGACATTGCAATCCTCAGGGCGGCCTGATGCGGCAATCCGCTGATGACCGCCTCCCAGTCGCCCACACCCAGTATTCCGGAAAACAAAAAATACCCCGCGCCGGGCAGCAGGTTAAGCGCAGCCAGGATCCACAGGAAGTAGCGCAGGTTCGCGCGATCCCCAACCGCCCGCGAGCACCAAAGAGCCACCGCCCCCACCAAAAGGTTCACGAGCGTGCCGCCCGCTTCCACCCAATGATCCGGCCGCAGCGACGATAGATGGTTGCTCGTCAACTCCGTCACGCCATCGCCGCGCAGCCAGGCAACAACGCCATGACCCAGACCTTCATGCAGCAGCGTCGCGATCGCCGACGCAATCACAGCCATGCTCACGATCGTGGCTTTGTTGTGGGCTCTGCTGTGACGCTCGGCCATACTAATGGGTCATCGCATAAGTAATGTAATTAATCCCGATCCGAATCCCCAACGCCGAAAACTTCTCGTCATACCCAGGATCGTCCGCCCACTCCCACGAATCCCCCAGATCCGACTGAAACGTCATCGCCACCACCAGCCGCCCGCGATCGTCGTAAATCCCCCGCCAGCGCGCCGGGCAACCATCGCACTTCTCCGTCACGCCGGTCTGCACATACCGCGCGCCGGGCACCTGATAGCGTTCCGTCAGATCGTAGACCACATGGAAAATCGGATCGTCATCCGGAATATCCGCCACCGGCCGGTCCGGAAAAACCCGCCGCATGCTCTCCATGAAATTCGCCCACTGCGCCTCGCCCCAGAAGTCGTCGCACATGAAAAAACCGCCGCGCAGCAGATACTCGCGCATCTCTTTCGCCTGTCGATCCGTCAGCCGCCACTGCCCCACCTGCACGGCATAAAGCCACGGCCAGTTATCGACATCGTCGCCATCGTCCAGATTCACCGGCTGCTCCGCGGAACGTGCATGAATCCGCGTCAAACGGCGCATCGCCAGTGAAAAATGCCGGTCCGCGCGCGGATAATCCTGCGTCCACATCGAATTGCCTTCGCGCCAGTCGCCCCCGCGCCGAAACCCGAAATTCCGGCCGTAGCCGCCGGTCGCCTGCGGATACATCAAGCGCGCGAACGCCCACTCCGTCTTTTCTTTGGAATCCTGCGGCAGAGGGAAATCGTTATACTCGATCCCCGGATATTCGCGGAACGGCCGCTGCCACGCATAGACCGCGGTCAATGCCGCCAGCCCCAGCCCGCAACGCCACAGAATCGTCCTCTTCATTGCCAACCCGCGCAACCAGAGATTATCACGACCCTTTGCTATGCTGGATTTTCAAATCCCCGTAAGATCTGATTTCTTAAGGAGACCCACCCCACAAATGTCTGTCAAAGTAGGCATCAACGGCTTCGGCCGTATTGGCCGCAACGTGGTTCGCGCCGCCCTGCACAACCCCGCGATTGAATTCGTTGCCGTAAACGACCTCACCGATACGAAAACCCTCGCTCATCTGATGAAGTACGACTCTGTGCTGGGCAGCCTGCCTGAGGAAGTCAAGATTGAAGGCGATTACATCCTGGTCGGCCCCAAAAAGATCAAAGTCTTCGCCGTGAAGGATCCCGCCGAACTCGACTGGAGTTCCCTCGGTGTGCAGGTGGTCGTCGAATCCACCGGCCGTTTCACAGAAGCGAAGGATGCCAAAAAACATCTGCGCGGATCGGTCAAAAAAGTCATTATCTCAGCGCCCGCGAAAGATGAGGATGTCACCATCGTGCTCGGCGTCAACGATGCGGCTTACGATCCCGCGAAGCACCACATCATTTCGAACGCCTCCTGCACGACCAACTGCCTCGGCCCGGTCGCCAAGGTTCTGCACGAAAAATTCGGCATCCTCAAAGGATCGATGACCACGATCCACAGCTACACCAACGATCAGAACGTTCTCGACTTCCCTCACAAGGATCTTCGCCGCGCCCGCGCCGCCGCTCTCAACATGATTCCGACCTCGACCGGCGCCGCCAAAGCGATCGGCCTCGTGATGCCGGAACTGAAAGGAAAGCTCGATGGCTACGCGATGCGCGTTCCGACACCAGACGTTTCGGTGGTTGACCTCGTCGTTGTCACCCAAAAGAAAACCTCCGACGCCGAAGTGAACGCCGCCCTCAAAGCCGCCGCCGAAGGCGAGCTCAAAGGCATCCTCGCTTACACCGAAGACCCGGTCGTATCGACCGACATGCTCCACAATTCCAACAGCTCGATCGTCGATGCAGGCATGACCAAAGTGATCGACGGCGATCTGGTCAAGGTCGTCGCCTGGTACGACAACGAGTGGGGCTACTCGTGCCGCGTAAACGACCTGATCCTCTTCCTCGAGAAAAAAGGCCTGTAACAAAATAATTCTGAACTCTGAGGGGCCCTGCGGCGTCTACCCGTTAATCCTGAACTTCGAGAGGACAAACGATGAGACGATTCGGGGCCCTCACCTTTCTGATCCTTCTATCCGGCGCGGCCTTCGGCCAGGACAACCCCGCATTCACGGTCGCGGACGTCCACCCCAGCCCGCGCTCCAGTAATCCCACTCCAAACGTGACGGGTGGAGTTCTCCGGGGCGGCCGCTATGACCTGCGCCACGCCACCATGCTCGATCTGATCTCAGCGGCCTACGGCGTCGACTCCGCGAAGGTAGCGGGCGGACCCGGCTGGCTGGAGCTTGACCGCTTCGATATCGTCGCCAAAGCCCCGCCCGCCACATCCCCCGATACCGTCAAACTGATGCTCCGGAGCCTCCTGTCCGACCGTTTCAAGCTCGTGACTCACGCCGACACCAGACAGATGCCTGCGTTTGTGCTGAGTCTGGGCAAGGGCAAGCCGAAGCTGAAGGAGGCAAGCGGCGACGCCGGGACCGGATGCCAGGGCGTCCCCCAGACGCCCCAGCCGGACGCGATACCGATCAACGTGATTTCCTGCCGAGGCGTCACCATGGAGTCGTTCGCCCAGGTTTTGCGCGGCGTCGCCGGCGCTTACATCAGCGACCCGGTAAACGACTCGACCGGCCTGAAAGGCGCCTGGGACTTCGATCTCAAATGGACTTCGCGCGCGCTGCTCGCGCGAGCCGGCTCCGACGGAATCACCATCTATGACGCCGTCGATAAGCAACTCGGGCTGAAACTGGAACCCCAGAAGGCCCCGACACCCGTTATCGTCGTCGACGGTGTGAACGAAAAGCCGACCGCCAATCAGCCAGACATTGCAACGACCCTCCCGCCTCCTCCGCCAACTGAGTTTGAAGTGGCTGACATCAAGCCGAGCATGCCTGACGCAAGGCCCAATGGCCGAATTCTGCCCGGCGGGCGGCTCGATCTTGCGGGCTTGCCTCTGAGACAGCTCATAGGGATTGCCTGGGATATCAACAACCCGGAAGAATTCATCGTGGACGCGCCGAAATTCGTCGATTCGGACCGCTTTGATGTCGTCGCGAAAGCCTCCACCACGACCAGCGGGCCGGCCAGCGCCCTCCAGGTCGACATAGACGATCTTCAGCTGATGCTGCGCGCGCTCCTGATCGATCGTTTCAAGCTTGCCACCCACATGGAAGACCGTCCGTTGAACGCGTACACGCTTCTTGCGGCGAAGCCGAAACTCACCAAAGCGGATCCGCTCAACCGCACCGGATGCAAGGAGGGCCCCGCGCCCGCCTCGAAGGATCCGCGGGACGCGCACCCCATCCTGGCGCGGCTCGTTACCTGCCGGAACATGACCATGGCGCAGTTTGCCGATATGCTTCCGAGCCTTGCAAGCGGCTACGTGCACAGCGCGGTTCTCGACGAAACCGGCATCGAAGGCGCTTGGGATTTTACCGTAAATTTCAGCCCGATCGGAGCCCTTCGCTCCGCCCTCCCGCCGCCGCCCGGAGCGACCGCCGACCCGTCAGCTGCCTCCGATCCAAGCGGCGCGCTCTCACTACCCGATGCCCTGAACAAACAACTCGGCTTGAAACTGGAATTGCGCAAGCGCCCGGTCCCGGTACTCGTCATCGATCACGTTGAGCAGAAGCCAACGGAGAACTGACCCGCGCATTGCATTTGCGCGCAGAATCCGGCGCAGCTGTCAGGATCGCAACCATAGCGAGCGGCAACATCCACGAGACGCACGGTACATTGAATACAAGTGGTGCTTTAACCGTGGTTCCAGGTAACCCAGCGCAAAGCCGATCGCTCTCGGATGTGCATGAGAGCGTGCGCACGGACCACGGCTCGCTCTGGCGCCGCGTCTTCGCCTTCTCCGGCCCCGCCTACCTCGTCAGCGTCGGTTACATGGACCCCGGCAACTGGGCGACCGATCTCGACGGCGGCGCGCATTTCGGCTACCGCCTGCTCTGGGTCCTGGTCATGTCGAACGCCATGGCCATCCTGCTGCAAACGCTGGGCGCGCGGCTCGGAATCGTCACCGGCCGCGACCTCGCCCAGGCCTGCCGCGAAACCTATCCGCGCGCCGTCAATCTCGCGCTCTGGTTCCTGTGCGAAATTGCCATCGTCGCCTGCGATCTGGCCGAAGTGCTGGGCGCGGCGATCGCCCTGAACCTCCTGTTCCACATTCCTCTGCTGACCGGCGTCGTATCTCACCGCACTCGATACCCTGCTCGTGCTTTGGCTGCAAAGGCTGGGAATCCGTTATCTCGAGGCCTTTATCCTCAGCCTGATCGTGATCATCGCGGTCTGTTTCGCAGCCGAGCTTTTCATGGCGAAACCGGAAGCGGCGGGCGTATTCCACGGCCTCGTGCCGTGGATCGACAACCGCAGCCTCTACACCGCCATCGCCATGCTGGGCGCGACGGTCATGCCGCACAACCTCTACCTGCACTCCGCGCTCGTGCAGACGCGCGATTTCGGGCGCAGCACGGAAGAAAAACGCACGGCATGCAAGTGGAACCTGGTCGATTGCACGGTAGCGCTGAACGGCGCGATGCTCATCAACTGCGCGATCCTGATTCTCGCCGCGGCCGTGTTCTTCCGCGCCGGCAAGGATGTCAGCGAGATCCAGCAGGCATACCTGCTGCTCGCCCCGCTGATGGGCACGGTCGTGGCGGCGAAGCTGTTCGCGATCGCGCTGTTCGCATCGGGGCAATCCTCCACGCTGACAGGCACGCTCGCCGGCCAGATCATCATGGAGGGCTTCCTCAACATCCGCATCCGCCCGTGGCTGCGCCGACTGGTTACGCGCTCGCTCGCCATCATCCCGGCCTTCCTTGTGATCTGGATGTCGGGCAGCGCGGGAACCTTCCGGCTGCTGGTGCTGAGCCAGGTTGTGCTGAGCCTGCAGTTGCCCTTCGCCATCATGCCGCTGATTCAGTTCACGAACGATCCCCAGCGGATGGGCCCGTTCGTGAGCGGCATCAAGTTGAAGATCGCCGGATGGGCGACCGCGCTGATCGTCCTCGGCGCTGAACCTCTGGCTCGCCTGGCAGGCCATCGCCGATTGGGCTCAGGCGGCCGGAAACTGGGCGCCCCTGGTCTGGACCGCCGCGCTCGCAGTCTGCGGCGCGCTGCTCGGGCTGCTTGTTCTGGATTACGATGCAGCCTTACCGGCGTCCGGCCACCGTCCCGGCAACCCTCGGATTGGAAGAACGGATCGCCGGGAGAAGTGGTGGCCGCGCCCACCTACCGCCGGATCCTGGTCCCGCTCGATCATTCGAATCTCGATCGCATCGCGCTCGGCCACGCCGCGGCTCTGGCAGGCCGAACCCATGGCACCATCTATCTGCTCCACGTCGAAGAAGGCGTGACCAGCCAGATTTACGGCTCGGATTCTTCCACGGCCGAGGTGGAAGCAGGCCGCGAATATCTCGACAGCCTCGTCGAATCTCTCGGCGAAATGAAGATCCATGTCGAAACCGCGATCCGCCACGGGTCAAACCCGCGCAAGGAAATCGTCAGCTACGCGCACGAAATTCAGCCCGACCTGCTCGTCATGGGCGCTCACGGGCACGGCAGCATCAAGGATCTGATCTTCGGCAATACGATCAATCCGGTGCGGCACGATCTGAATATTCCTATTCTTGTAGTTCGCGGCTAGCCGGCGACCCTGACATGGGACAGGCTGTCGCAGGATTGTGTCCAGCGGGAACGCCGTGATCCTATGAGCCGTCTCTAACCTTACTTAAATCAGCGGATGAGAAAGGCATGCCACGTGCTTTTCCACAGGTGTACCTATCTCTTATGTATAGAGTCCTCGGCCCCATCCTCGTGTTATGGGCCTGCTGCTCCGCGGCCGCAGCGACGCTTCAGCAGCTCAGTACGAATCAGATGACGCAAAGTGCGACGGCGATCGTCCGCGCCACGCGTCACCGGCTCCTCTATAGCCTTCACCGGTTCCACCATCTACACGCACTACAAGCTCCAGGTCTCCGAGGTCTGGAAGGGTGCTGGCGCGGCCGAAGTCATGCTTCCCGGCGGAGTCGCCAACGGTTACCGCCAAGCCTTTCCCGGAGTACCGGCACTGCGGACGGGCTCCGAATACGTGCTCTTCCTCTGGAAGTCTCAGACAACCGGCATCACCCATTTGCTCGGGTTCAGCCAGGGGATGTTCAACGTCGCTCCGCAGCCCGATGGTTCGACCCTGGCCATTCGCCCGCTGATCGGCGAGGGGATGTTCGACGCCCGGGGCCGCATGGTGAAGGACCAGGAGATCCGGATGACGCTCGGGGCCCTCAAGTCCCAAGTCGCCGCCACTCTCGCGACCGGAGCCGCCAACTAGATGAAATACCGGGTATTATCGATCGCCGCCCTCGCCGCCGCTGCGATCCTAGCCCCGGTTTCCGCGCCAGCTTATTACTCCTTCATCACTTATCTGAAAAGCGGCAACGCACCGGAGAAGATTCGACCTCAGCGCGCTGCCCAGCAGTACCGTGACGTTTTTCGTATCCGAGAGCGGCCCGACAACCTACGCCCAGACCGACACTTTCAACTCTGTATTGGGGCAGATCCAGCACGCCGCGGCAGTTTGGAACGGCGTCGGATCGTCCGCCCTTCGGGTTTCATTCGGAGGCTTCGAAAACACTGCGACCCCGCAGAACACTGCCGGCGGCGACGTGATTTTCGAAGAACTGCCCCCCGGCGTCGAAGGCTATGGCGGACCGACATCTCTCGCCACCCCGGTGACCACGGCGGCCGGCACGCAATTCTTCCCCATCGTGCGATCGGTGATGCACCTGACCCGGGATCTCACCAAGTCGCCCGGACCCAGCTTCGATCAGAGCTTCCTCATGGTTGCGATCCACGAAATGGGCCACGCGCTTGGTTTGCAGCATACGTTCACCTCGGCGAGCATGTCCCAGACGACCACCAGCGCGACCACCTTGAGCCATCCCCTCGGCGCTGACGACATCGCGGGCCTGTCGGTGCTTTACCCCAATGCAAACTTCGCGCAACTCGGAAGCATCGCCGGAACGGTCACCGTCGGGGGCACCGGTATTCACATGGCCTCGGTGGTCGCGATCCAGACCGGCATGGACGCAGTCAGCGCGGTCACCAATCCCGACGGCTCCTTCCGCATCGATGGCGTTCCGCCCGGAAATTACGCGATCTACGCGCACACCCTGCCTCCCGACGCGGATATCTACGGGCCATGGAATGCCGACGGCACCGTCGCGGCTCCGTCGGGCGCCGTCAACACGGTGTTCTACTCATCGACTAATGCGGCGGGCACGACGGTGTTTTCGCAAGCCACTCCCGTCGCGGTATCCGCGGGGAAGGTCACCGGCGGAATCAACATCCAAACCTCGTCGCGGGCCTCAGTTCCTCTCTACGACGGGCAGATTTACGGTTACTTCAATAATTACTCGATCGTGCTCACACCCGCGCCCGTTACGATCTCGACAGCCGAGACACCAGTGGTTGCTTCGCTCGTGGGATTGGGCAGCACGAGCGAGCCGGCGAGCCAACTCAGCGTTCAGTTGCCTGGGGGGTCGGTCACGATTCCTTCGAACGGGATTGTCCCCTATCCCAACAGCGAACCTTACGACGCTCTCTATCTGAATTTCACCGCTACCGCGCAGCCCGGTCAGCAGCACGTCATCTTCAACACTCCGGATTACATGTATGTGCTGCCGTCCGCAATGTATTACACTCTCACTCCGCCGCCGACCATCACGGGAATCACGGCCAACGGCGATGGCACCCTGACGGTGACAGGCACAAACTGGGTGCCCGCCACGGCGCTTTACTTCGACAGTCTGCCGGCGGCTATCGCGTCGCTCGATCCCGTAAACGGAATCGCCGTGGTGGCGCCTCCCGCCGGATCGAACGGGCAGCAATCCACGCTGACGGCCTACAACCCGGACGGCCAGAATTCGCAGATCCTGCAATCGGCCGCTCCCGTCACCTATGCCTACGGCAACCTCTCGGCGCCAACCATTACCGCCATCTCGCCGGCTTCCCTGCCTGCGGGCGCGGAGGCCATGATCGATATCACCGGCAGCAACCTTTCGTTCGCGCAAGGCGCTACCACAATCGGTTTCGGCACCACCGACATCGCGGTGCAGCGCGTTTTCGTTCTGTCTCCGAATCACGTTCAGGTGGATGTCGCCGTCGCATCGAGCGCGGCGTTGGCGGCCGCGGACGTCAGTGCGGTCTCCGGTTTCCAGATCGCCACCGCCCCGGCCGCATTCCAGATCACCGCCCAGGTGCCGGGATTGCCCGATCCCTATCCCGTTCTGGTCAATGCCTTGGCCGGCCTCACGGGGGCTTATTCGGGCGCGATCGCGAGCCTCTACGGCACAGACCTCGCGGTAGCGAACACAATACCCGGCCTCCCGCCGACGGTAACGCCAACCCTCACCATCGGGGGAGAGCCGGTTACGATTCTGTACTCTTCTCCAGGGCAGATCAATCTGCGGATTCCCGCGGATCTTGCACCCGGACCGGCGATCCTGACGCTGAATAACGGAGTGACATCGGCTTGGCCGATCACGGTCAATATCGATACTCCCCCCGCTGCGATCGCCGCGATTCAGGACACCAGCGGCAATTATATTTATGGCGCGAACCCGGCTCAGACCGGCGAAACCCTGATCGTGACCCTGACCGGCTTCGCGGCCGCGGGCTCGACGATCAATCCCGCTCGGGTGCAGGTCGGCGTGGGCGGCGTCCTTCACGGCGTCACGAAGGTCACCCAGATCCTGGTGGGAACGGTCAACTACAGCCAGGTCACTTTCCAGCTCAACACGAATGACCCGGTCGGCCAGGCGGAGCTGCTGATCGTCTACCTCGACGGCCGCAGCAGCTATCCCGCCAACATTCCGGTCTCGAACCCCGACGGCTCGTTTACTCCGCCGGCCACCGCCGGCAGCAACTAAACGTCGGCCACTCTTGCCGACGCCTCGCGCGCTCGGGGAAGAAGCCCGTGTCGAGAAAGTCTCGACACGGCACGCTGGAGAGCGTGCGCCACTGAAATCCGCGGTTCACGCTATTTCGGGGGCACGTAGCCGTTTTCCAGCATCAGAGCGACGGTTTTCTCCCGCTCCTCGGGACGCACGTAAAAGAACGCCCCCACGCGCATCGACTTGAAAATCATTCCGCCTGGGTACTCATCCGTCTCGACGGCGTATTCCACTCCCGCCGCGGTCAGAAGAGATTCCAGGCTGACCGCATCGCGAAGCCGTTTCGCAATGAAGACCAACTCCGGTTCCGTATCCGCGAAGTAATCGGCGTCTCTTTTCATGAGAATCGGCCCGGCAAGGATAACCATATCAGGGATGACTGCAACTCCCGCCCCGCCTCATGCTTTGACCGACGAAGAAGAACTGTACTGGCTCGCCCTGCGCATGGTTCCCGGTCTGGGCACGCGCCGGATCGGTCTGCTGCTCGAGCGCTTGCGGACCCCGCAGGCCATCTTCCGCGCTTCGGCGAGCGAACTCGAAGCCGCCGGTCTGACCGGGCGCGGTGGCGCGGTCCGTCGCCAGCGGCTGCAGCTTCGACGATGCGGCCGGCCAGCAGCAAAAGATGCGCGAAGCCGGCGCGCAACTGATCGCGCTCGACGATCGCCCGCTATCCCGAAGCGCTGCGCGAGATCTTCGATCCGCCGCCGGTGCTCTTCGCGCGCGGCCGGGTCGAACTGCTGTCCTCGATCTGCATCGGCGTGGTCGGCACCCGGCATCCCACGCCTTATGGGGTCGCCGCCGCCGAGCGGCTCTCGGGCGATCTGGCGCGCGCCGGCGTGACGATCACTTCCGGAATGGCGCGCGGCATCGATACCGCCGCGCACAAGGCAGCGCTGGCGCGGCCTGACGGCGGAAGCCGCACCATCGCGGTCCTCGGCTGCGGCGTCGATATCGTCTATCCGTCCGAGAACCGCAAACTGGCGGCGGAGATCGCGGCCAAGGGGCTGATCGTTTCCGAATTCCCCATGGGAGCGACCGCGTTCCCGCAGAATTTCCCCATCCGCAACCGGATCATCAGCGGCCTGAGCTGCGGAATTCTGGTGGTCGAAGGCGCCCAATACAGCGGGTCGTCCATCACCGCCCGCCTCGCGATCGACCAGGGCCGCGAGGTTTTTGCCGTCCCCGGAAACATCACTTCGAAGATGAGCTGGGGGCCGAATCTGCTGATCAAACAGGGGGCCAAACTGGTCCAGGACTGGAACGACGTGGTGGTCGATCTGCCCCAGACCGCCCAGCGCCGGCTCATCGACGAAGGCCGTCAAAGGATTATGAATCAAGGACTTGGAGCGGATGCATCCAGCCGCCTCTGAAACTTCCGCGAGACCAGGCCGCATCTCAACTTGACCGAGCCCCATCAACAGGTTGCCCGCCGGGTTCTTCAGCAGGTTGAAACCGGACCAGGCCATCCAGCTCGACACGCTTGTGGATACACTTGAGGAAGCATCGCCGTCTGAAATCATTGCGGCGCTCTTCGAACTGGAGATCCTCGGCCTCGCCCGGCAGCTGCCCGGGCGGAACTTTGTTAAAGTGTGGTAGCTTCAATCGTCCCGTTCCAGGGTCGACGTGGGTGAGTAGTTTATTCTGAAAATCGTAGCGGGGTTATGGCAAAGTCGTTAGTGATCGTCGAATCGCCGGCGAAGGCCAAGACAATCAACAAGTATCTCGGGAAGAACTTTGTCGTGAAGGCGTCGCTGGGGCACATCAAGGACCTTCCGAAGAAGGATCTCGCGGTCGATGTCGAGAACGGCTTCCGCCCGAAGTACGAAGTGATCGAGGGCAAGAAGAAGCTGATGCAGGAGCTTCGGGACGCCGCGAAGAAGGTCGATAACATCTACCTCGCGGCCGATCCCGACCGCGAAGGCGAAGCCATCTGCTGGCATCTGCAGGAAGAGCTCAAGGGGAAGAAGGCCGATAAAGGCGAGGCGCCCGAAGTTCTTCCGGGTGATGTTCAACGAGATCACCAAGAAGTCGGTCGAAAAGGCCTTCGAGAAACCCGCGCAGGTCAACGTCAACCTGGTGGATGCCCAGCAGGCGCGCCGCGTGCTCGACCGGCTGGTGGGCTACAAGATCTCCCCGCTGCTCTGGGACAAGGTTCGCCGCGGACTCTCCGCCGGCCGCGTCCAGACCGTCGCCGTTCGCGTGATTGTGGAACGCGAACGCGAAATCCGCGCGTTCGTCAAGCAGGAATACTGGACTCTCGACGCCAATCTGGCGGCGAAGAAGACTCCCTACTTCGACGCCCGGCTGTTCCGCAAAGGCGAAGACAACGCCGGAGATTCCCAATCAGGCGAAGCCGACGCGCTGGTGGCCGATCTCGAAGGCGCGAAATACATCGTCAAGTCGGTCGGGACGAAGGAAAAGCGCCGCAATCCGGTCGCTCCGTTCATCACTTCGACCCTGCAGCAGGAATCGTCGCGCAAACTGCGCTTCAGCGTAAAGCGCACCATGATGCTGGCGCAGCAGCTCTATGAAGGCGTGGAACTCGGCAGCGAAGGCGCGGTCGGTCTCATCACTTATATGCGTACCGATTCGACGCGCGTCTCGGACGACGCCGTGACCGAAGCGCGCGAGTTCATCGGCGGCAAGTTCGGCCCGCAATACGTGCCCGCCGCGCCCAACATTTACAAATCGAAGAAAGACGCGCAGGACGCGCACGAAGCGGTTCGCCCCACCTCCGCCATGCGCACGCCGGACGAAGTGGCGCAGTTCCTCGCCGAAGACCAGCTGAAGCTTTACCGGCTGATCTGGATGCGCTTCATCGCCTCGCAGATGAATCCGGCGGTGTTCGACCAGACCACAATCGACCTGAACGTCACACGGCATGAGCGGACGTCGATTACACCTTCCGCGCCACCGGTTCCGTCGAGAAATTCGACGGCTTCCTCGCGGTCTACGAAGAAGGCAAAGACCAGAAGGACGAGGAAGACGACGAGCTGAAGCACAAGCTGCCGGCCGTGACCGCAGGGCGAGGAACTGAAGCTCCGCGCACTGAAACCCGAGCAGCACTTCACCGAACCGCCGCCGCGCTACACCGAAGCCACGCTGGTGAAGAAGCTGGAATCGGATGGCGTCGGCCGCCCCTCCACTTACGCTTCGATCCTTTCCACCATCCAGGAACGCGAGTACGTCACCAAAGAAGGCGGGAAGTTCAAGCCGACCGAGCTCGGCATGGTGGTGACCGACCTGCTGCTCGAAAGCTTCAACGACATCTTCGACGTGCGTTACACGGCGCGCATGGAAGAGGAACTCGACGAAATCGAAGAAGGCAAGCTCGACTGGCGCGAGGCCATGGGCGAGTTCTACGAGCGCTTCATGAAGGACCTCGGAAACGCCGAAGAGCACATGACCAACATCAAGCGGATGGAAAAACCCACCGACTTGACGTGCGACAAATGCGGCAAGCCCCTGGTCATCAAGTGGGGCAAGCACGGCAGCTTCCTCGCCTGCACCGGATATCCGGACTGCACCTACACGCGCGAACTGACGGTCGACCTGCCGGATATCGATAACGCCGACCTGGCCGAACAGGGCGACGAGGAATATTGCCAGAACTGCGGCCGGCCCATGGTTCTTAAAGAAGGGCCGCTTCGGGACATTTTTCGCCTGCACCGGCTATCCCGACTGCAAGACCACCAAGCAGATCGGCGGGGCGCAGAAGAAAGCCGACGTTCCGCTGGACGAAAAATGCCCGCAATGCGGCAATAATCTGGTGCAGAAATATGGCCGCTTCGGCGAGTTTACCGCCTGCAGCAATTACCCGGCCTGCAAGTACGTCAAGCAGAAAACGATCGGCGTGAAGTGCCCGGAATGCTCCGAAGGCGAAGTGGTCGAGCGGCGCTCCAAGCGGGGCAAGACGTTCTTCGGCTGCAACCGCTATCCCGATTGCGATTTCGTCGCATGGGCGCGGCCCGTGCCCGAGAAGTGCCCGGACTGCGGTAATCCCTATCTGGTCGAGAAATATCTCAAGGCCGGCGCATTCCTGCAATGCCCCGCCAGCGGCTGTAAATACAAGCGGGAATTCCAGCCCACCGTCGTAACCGAGGCCGATCGCAGCTGAACTCCATCGCCAGCTAGTAATCACGCGTCCAGCCGATGCCTTCGTCTGACTCAGCATGAGTCTGCGTATCCGTATTTATCTTTAAAATATTTCTGAGAATTTAGGAGTATTATGTTAACCATAGTCCTGTAATACACTTTAATTAAGTCCAGCGCTGACGCAGGGCGCAGGGGCCAGAATGGAGCGACTGTTCAATATGAAAGCGCAGACGATCGAAATTCAGGAGTCGACGGGACGAATTCTTTCCTCGGCGATCTTCCGCCCGGGCGGCAAGAAACTGATGGCGAAAGGCCATATCCTGCGGGAGGAAGACATCCGCGTCCTCCAGTCCGAGGGCATGGAGCGAATCTGGGTCACCGAACTGGAAGAAGGAGAGGTCTCCGAAGACGAGGCCGTCTGCGCCGTCGCGGGCGAAATGGCCTGCGGATCCTATGAAATACAGCTGGCGGCCGGCGGCCGCGCCAACCTGATCGCAACGGAAAACTGCTGCGTGCTGGTGGACGACGAACTGCTGCGCCAGGTGAACTGCACTTCGGGCGTGGTGATCGCGACCACCATCAATTTCAGTTTCGCGCTGGCGGGCCAAAGAATCGCCACGATCAAGAGCGCGCCTTTCGCCGTGTCGAAGTCGGATTTCGACGGATTGATCGGCATGCTGCGCGAGCGCGGGCCGATCATGCAGGCGCGGCCGACGCAGGGCGCTACAGTCGCGGTGCTTTATTGCGATCCCGGTCAACGGCGACCGCGCGCGGGTTCTCTTCGAATCCGTGCTGCGGCAAAAGCTGGAGCGTTTCGGCGTCCGCTCGCCACGCCAGCCTGGCGGTTCTGGAAAATGAGGAGCACGTATCGCGCGGCATGCAGCAACTGCTGCGGGCCAAGCCGTCGGTGGTTCTGGTGGCTTCGACCACGGCCCCGGCGGGCCCGGCCGACGTGGTCGGCCTGGCCATGGACAAAGATCGGCTGCCGGATCGAGCGCTTTCTCGCGCCGGTCGAGCCCGGCAATCTGCTTCTGATGGGATACAAGGATGATGTGCCGATCATGTCCGCGCCCGGCTGCTTCCGCTCGCTGAAACCGAATGTGATCGATCTGATGCTGCCACCGATGATGGCGCGATACCGGGTTTCGACGTGGGAAGTCGCCTGCCTCGGCCACGGCGGCCTGCTGAACTGAGCTATTTCTTCATATGCCGGGAGCTCTGTTCGTTCTCAAGGCAGACTTCGTCCAGCAACTCGGTACCCAGCACGATCTTATCCACCATCTTGAAGCTCCACGGCCGCGTGTAGGCTTTCGGGTCGTTTACCGTAGCGTCAATCTCGAGCGTCCCGTAATTCGGCCGCCGAAACCGTTCGGTCACCCGCGCCGCATTGGTCAGAGGAGTGCCGGTCATATCCATCCAGAGATCGTCGCGAAACCCGTTCGTCTCGACCACCAGCGTGTCGCCCTCCCATTTCGCGGTCGAATATCCGTTCCATGACGGCTGCGGATCGACCGGCAGCGGACGCCCGTCCAGAAAAATCTGCGCGGTAACTGGCATTGAATTCATTCATCAATGCCAGCAATCCGCGTGTCTGAATAAACCGCGTAAAGTGCGGCAAAGTGAACATGCGCGGGAAATTCGACGGCATGCAGAGCACATGCGGATCCAACCCGTGCTCTTTCCGCCGCTTCAACACTTCGATCGCCCAGGGCTGAAACGGCAGCCCGCCGGCCACGGCCGCATTCAAATCCGGCGCGTAGCGAGAAAGCGGCGACTTCTCCAGGCAACTGCCCGAATCGTCCTGCAGGGTTGGGGGACAAGGCAAACCCTCGGCCGTAACCCAGATACCCGAAAGATCCGGCTTGCCATCGGCCGCACGCGGGGCGGGAGCTGACAGGCTCGGTTTCCCGTCCTTGCCTCTGGGCACCCCGGCAGTGGGATAGTTCAACCACTGTCCCGAGCACACCGCGCACACCAGAACTCCTGTCGCAAGGAATCGCATCTGCTCTAACATTCTCTTACGGCTGATCTCTCAGGGAAGGACATGCACGTCGTGGCTCGCCGTCTGGCCCGCTTCCACAACAACCGCATCGGCTGAATCCAGATGATCGCGAAGGAAGGCTATATTCCCGGGCTGCCGGCGGGCGCCACCCCTGATGGCTATGGCCTTGTACCGCCCGGGGGCAAGGTCGCCGATCTGGAACGCACCATTCGCATCGGCATTGGTCGTCCCGACCTGTCCGGGTACGAAGAGCGCGAATCTTCCGACGGTATCCGGAAGCGTCGGCGGCAGCACCCAAACCACTGCGCCGGGGACGGGTTTCTGATCCGCATCCCGGACGGTGCCGGTCACCCGGCCTGTCTGTTTGCTCAGAACATACGTAACGGACGACTCCGGGGCTTCCACGTCAATTGCCGTACTCACGGGAACAGGCTGCCCGTTGTAGCTGACCGAGAGCACAACGTAGCCGGATGGCACATCCGCCAACGCCGGCATGTACGCGCCGGGGGGAAGGTCAGCCATATGAAGGCGGTCCACCGTGTTCGCTGTTCCCTGATCGGACATCTCGATCGTCCACTCCGGAACGTCGATGGAGAGCGGATTGAAACGGATATTACCGGGGACAGTCACCTCCTCTTTTTCCTCTTCAGAGATCGTTACAACGGCACCCAACCCGACGCCGGGCAGCATCGTCAATTTCAGATCTTCGATGTCGCGATCCGTCACCTCGATGGTGCGCACCACGAACGCGTGACTCTTGCGGGGGCTTGCCATCGTTACCGCGAACAACGTGTAAGAACCCTCCTGAAGACCGTCGATGTGGAAAGGCCCGGCTTTGGGAAGTTCGCCCGTAATCCAGATTGCCTGGCCTCTCAGCGAGATCGAAATGCCGCTGCCTTCCATGCCTTCCGGAACCTGGATTGACCCGTCGATGCGGCGCAGTTCCCGTTTCTGCAGCCGTACCTCGATCTGCCGGTTCTCCCCGGCCGCCACCTTTACCGGCACCGCCATGTCCGGGCTGGGCACGCCAGG
Organism: Terriglobia bacterium; assembly: GCA_963764845.1. Taxonomy (GTDB): domain Bacteria; phylum Acidobacteriota; class Terriglobia; order Bryobacterales; family Bryobacteraceae; genus BOG-234. Next base: position 29,466 of record CAVXUE010000007.1, read on the forward strand.
ATACCAGCCAGGCGCGTAGCCCGCACCATCGGCCTTCCTGTCCCCGGTGGAAATCCTGCCTTCCGCGGGCGGCACGATTTCGAGCGGGTAGTCGCCGGGGTTGAGGTTGGCGATCGAGAATGATCCATCCGCGCCTGAAGGCCCCGCAGGAGTGCCCCCGAAATAGAAATGGTCCCCGGGATCGTCGATTCGCGGCATCGCCTGGACCGAAAATCCGGCCAATGGCGCGCCGGTGTCGCGGTCGACGAGGCGCCCCGAGATGGTTGCGCCTCGCTTCATTTCGTAGTCGCGCGTTTCCACGGCGCCGGGCTTCACGCGAAGCCGCAAACCTTCGGTCGCGTATCCGTTCTTGAAGAACTCCATTATGGATTCGGATCCGTCGGCGTCAAGTGAAGCGCCCACTCACCGTTTGCGTCGGACATCGCGCTGGCTTGCTGACCGCCAAACGACACCATCGCGCCCTCGATCGGCTGGTGAGTAACGGAATCGGTAAGTTTCCCCGACAGAGCCGCCCGCTTCGCCGTCTGCCCGAAAGCCAGGCTGGCGAATAACAGTAAAAAAGCTGCGACACATCGTTTCATCGCGACTACCTCGCAGAGTACAAAATGCTGTTGCGGATGCTTTCGGCGATGTTGAGGCGGTCCCAATCCGCGGGTTCCGCCCAAAGAACCGAAGGCGCTTCGTCCGTGGTCTCGATAGCTTCCTGAACTGCCCGGAAGCACCAGATCAGATCGTGGTGAAGATGAAACGGCTCATCTTTTTTGGGAGGAATGCCATGCACGTCAATCCCCGCCAGAAACGGCGCCGTGCCCGGATCGATCTGAACATACGTTTCTTCTGTGGCTTCGCGCGCCGCGGTGTCGGCCAGTGAAGCATCGGATTTCTCGATATGCCCGCCAGGCAACAGCCACCGATGCAGCCTGTGATGGTGCATGAGCAGAACGCGGGAATCCACGGGATGCCGCACCAACGCCGTGCTGGTTAAATGCCCCGGTAGCGAACTGCCGACGCGAAAACGGCGCTGCCGAATGCCGCAAGAGGTCGAACGTCAGTTCGCGGCTCTTGGCGGCTGAGCCGATCCGCGCCGGGATCGAACGAATCCACCGCGGCGAGCGCATCGGAGAGCGTCACTGCGCCGGGGTCTTCTCGAGCTGGTCTTTCGTCCACGCCCGATCGGGGTCGAGTTGCAGCGATTTCGCCAGCGCCTCCCGAGCCTTCGCGTTCTGGTGATCCTTCTTCAGCGCGATACCCAGCCAAAGCCACGCGTCGGCGAACTTGGGATCGAGCGAGATCGCCTGCTTAAGATCCCTGATCGCATTCTCCGGCCCGCCGCCGAAATTCGCCGGCAGATAGTAAAATGCCGACGCCGTGCGCCATGAATGCCCGGGCGGACTTCGGATCCATCTCGACCGCTTTATCGAGAGCTTCTTTGGCCCGTTTTCCGTACATCAGGGCGCCCATCAGCGGATTGGCCGGAATCACCTGGCCGCACAGAGTCCCCAGCACGCGGTAATAATCGGCATTCTTTCCATTGAGATCGATCGCTTTGTCGGCATCCTGGCATGCCCGCTTCCGCGGCTTTCTGGCGCAGCGAGCTTATCGCGCATTTCCAGTCGCGACTTCTGCGACATAGGAATACGCGATCGCGGCCCGGTACCACCCGTTGGGATCGTTCGGCGTCTTCTCGGCCGCCGCCTGCAATGCGGCCGCGCGGGCGTCGAGGCCGGGCCGGTCCTGACGGTCGCGCAGATGATCCAGATCGTCCGCCGCAAAACACAGCGATGCCGCCGCCATCAGGATAACCGGAACTGTACGCATATTTCTTCAATTACAACTCCGCCACGCGTCTTTGCACAAACAAAAAATAAGCTCCCAGGCCGATCAGCAGAAGCCCGTTGACGGATAAGACGGCGGGAGCGGTGAAAATCGGTACAAGCCATCCCGTTGTAACGCTGCCGAAAGGCATTCCGCCCCGGAAAGCGACGTTATAGACGCTCATCACCCTCCCGCGCATGTCGTTGGGCGTGATCAATTGCACCAGCGAGGAGATCATGGCGAACGCGCACATCATCACGGCGCCGGAAACAAACAGCAGGACGCAGCTCAACGCCAGCGATTTCGAGAGGGAAAAGCCCGTAATGCCGGCGCCGAGCGCCATCAGCATCGCCAGCGCGATCTGCCCTTTGTTCGGAATGTTGCCGAGCGCCGCAACCGTCAGCGCGCCCGTGATGGAGCCAAGGCCGGACGCCGACGAGCAACAGCGTATACGTCATTTCGTTGCCGTGAAACACGTTTTTCGCGAATACCGGCAGAAAGGTGATCATCGGAATGGCCAGCGCCGTCATGCAGAAGGCGATCAGAATCAGCATCTCCATCGCCCCCTGTTTGCGGATAAATCCGATTCCCTGCTTCATGCCGGTCAGGATCGAATCTCCCGTGCGCGGCGGCTTGAAATTGATGTGCAGCGACATCAGCGAGATGATGACGGCGACGAAAGACAGCGCGTTCAGACCGAAGCACCACGCCGCTCCTACGTAAGTAAAAGCAAGGCCGCCCAGCACGGGTCCGATGACGCGCGCGAGGTTGAACTGAATCGAATTCAGCGCGATGGCATTCGGGAGATTCCTCCTTCTCGACCAGGCTCGGCACCAGCGCGGAATAGGCCGGGCCGCCGAACGCCTGCGCGGTTCCAACGACGAAGGAGGAGAGGAGGATATGCCAGACCTGAATCCTGTGAGTCGCAGATCAGAACCGCGAGAGTGAGCGCGCTGGGCATCTGGATGACCTGGGAAATCATCAGCAGTTTGCGGCGATCCATGCGGTCCGCGACCACGCCGCCGACCAGCGAGAAAAGAAAGATCGGAATGTCGCCGAGGAAGTCGTCGAGGCCCAGCAGGAAGGGAGACTTTGTTATTTCGAGAACGAGCCAGTTCTGCGCCACTTCCTGCATCCACGTGCCGATGCTCGACGTACAGGCCCCGAACCAGAGGAGCCGGAAGTCGTGGTACTGAAATGCTTTGAAGGTGCGGCGCAGCACGCGGGTTGGGGTCGTTACGGAAGTGGCGTCTCGCGCTGGATCAGATGGACCAGGTTCCCGTCGCCGTCATTGAAGAAGACGAGGCGATTGGCGCCGAGATTAAAAGGTTCGACAAGGAAGTTCACGTTGAGCTTCCTGAGGTGCGCGTACGCGGCGTCGAAATCGCCGACGGCGATCGCGAGATGCCGGATGCCTGGATTCTTGTTGTTTTCCATCGTCTGCGGCGGCCGCGATCCTTCGCTGGGAATGATTTCGATCAGCGAGCCGTTGGCCGCTTTTACAAAATAATTCCCCGGATAGGAAAAATTGATGTAAAACCCAAGATGGTCGACGTACCATTGCGCGAGTTTTTCCGGATTCGGCGACGCGATCGCCGTGTGCTCCAGGCCGATGAACATAAGGAAGATTGTATCGCCTGCCAAAATTCCTGGAACAGGGGCGCGAACCCTAAGCCTTCTCGACCACTACGGCCGTGCCGTAGCAGAGCACTTCCGTAACGCCCTGCATGATCTCGGTGGCATCGTAACGCACCCCGATGATGGCGTCCGCGCCGAAATCGGCCGCGTGCTGCAGCATCCGCTCGAAGGCATCCTCACGCGTCTTCTCGCACATCTCCGTATAAAGCGTGATATCGCCGCCCACCAGCGTTTGCAGACTGGCGCCGATGGTGCCCAGCACCGACCGCGAGCGCACCACGATTCCGCGAACCAGACCCAGACTCCGCGTCACGCGGAAGCCTGGAATCTCAAACGCCGTCGTCGTCATTTCGTGAGGAATCATCTTCCGAATCTCCTTTTGTCAAAAACCCCGATAGGCTTCGTCGAGCAACTCAACAACGTGCGCGACCCGCTCGCCGCTGCCCCACTTGCGGACACCAGCCTCCAGCTGCAGCATGCAGCCCGGGTTGGCCGTCGCGATCACTTCCGCCTGGGCCAGTTTGACGTTCCCCATCTTCTTTTCGAGGATCGCCATCGACAGGTCGGTGTGCAGCACGTTATAGATACCGGCGCTGCCGCAGCAGAGATCGGACAAGCGGCATTTCGCGAAATGTCAGCCCTGGAATCGCGCGCAGAAGCTGCCGCGGCGCATTGCGGATCTTCTGCCCATGCGCGAGATGGCAGGAATCCTGATAAGTCACCGTCGCATTCACCGGTGTCATGTCGCGGTTCAGTTCGATGCCCGCGAGGAACTCAGTCACGTCCTTCATCAGCGACTTGAACTTCTTTGCCCGATCGAAATATTCCGGCTCATGTTCGAGTAGCTCGTCGTATTCCTTCAGCGTCGACCCGCATCCGGCGGCGTTGGTGACGATCGCGTCGAAGCCCTGCCTGTCCGAGAGGATCGCGTCGATATTCTGCCGGGCGAGCCGGCGCGCTTCGTCGCGAATCCCGGCGTGAACGTGCAGCGCCCCGCAGCAGGTCTGCGCCGCGGGGATCACCACTTCGCAGCCGTTTTTCTGCAGCACCCGCACGGTCGCTTCGTTCAGCCGGGCGAAGGAGATGTTGGCGATACAGCCGGCCATCATCGCAACCCGATACTTGCGCTCGCCCTCCGCGGGAAAGGTCTGGCCGATCTGGCGAAAGAAAAACGGAATTTCGGCGGATGGCGCGAGCGCCTCCATGTCGCCCAAGCGATCCGAGCAGTTTCATCACTCCGAAAACTCGCAGTAGCCTTTGCAGGCCGCTGATCTGGTAGACGTAAAGCATCGCGCCCACGGCGGTCAGCATCGCGGGAGACGGGAGCAGCTTTCGGAACACGAAGTTCCGGACGGTCCGCGCGAGCCAGGGCCGCTCCGTGTTGGCCTCGATATCGGCGCGCGCGGCCTCGACCAGACGCCCATACTGCACTCCCGACGGACAGGCGCTCTCGCATCCGCGGCAAGCCAGGCAAAGGTCGATGTGTTCCCGATAGGAGTCGCCGATCGGCTGCCCTTCGGATACCTGCACCATCTGGTAAATGCGGCCGCGCGGAGAATCCATCTCGACGCCCAGTTCCCGGTACGTCGGGCAGGCGTTCAGGCACAGGCCGCAGTGAACGCACTGATCCAGATCGGCCTGCCGCGGCTTGTCGCGCTCGCGTATCAGAGCTGACCGTAGAGGCGTCCCCGATTCAACAGATTTTCCGGATCGAACATGCGCTTGACCTCCCTCATGATCGCAAAGTCGCCGCCTGGCTCGGGCCAAAGCTTCAGATTCGGGCTGGGCGGATTCGGCGGAGAATTCGACGACGCCCTTCCAGCCGCGTTTGACGGCGGCGGTGAGCCACCTCGATGCGCTGTCGGGACGGGTGAACCATCCCCGCACCACGCCGGACGCCGCGTGCGCATGCCCCGCGCCTTCGACGCTTGCCAGCGCCTCGCCGCATTCGGCGAGCGTGGTCGAAACCCGCACCACCGCGCCTTCGCGGAACTTTTCCAGATGGCGCGGAGTCACCGCGTAAAGCGAACTCCAGAAGCGCTGTTCCTCTTCCAGCGAAAGAGTCTTCAGCGGGCCGAACGCGGCGGCTTCGCGGACGGAACGCTCGATCACCGCTTCGTTGCCGGCGAACATGATCGCCAGAGTGAAATTCTTCAGCCCGAGTTGGGCCGAAAGAACCGGGTTCAGCAGATCGACCGCGACTGGATGCAGCACGCCTCGAATGGCGGCGTCGCGCGCTCCCATCGCGGTCTTGAGATCGTCAAAGCGATCAGGAGCACCGTTCGCGCCACCGCGGGCCGGGGCGTCAGCTTGAAGTTGATGGACGCGATCGCGGCCAGAGTGCCGAACGATCCGATCATGAGTTTCCCCATATCGAGCCCCGCGACGTTCTTGACCACCATGCCGCCCGATTGCACCAGTTTGCCGTCGAGCGTGGCGAACTTCATGCCGATCACCAGATCGCGCGCCGTGCCGTAGAGCCTGCGCCGCGCGCCGCTGATATTCGCCGCGATAACCCCGCCGGTGGTAGCCTCGGCGCAATACGGCCCATCGAGCGGAATCATCTGGCCGTTGCGCGCGAGCGTGGCGTTCAGTTCGGCAAAGGGAATGCCGGCTTCCACGCTGATGGTGAGGTCGCGCGGCTCGTACTGCAGAATGCGTCGCATTCCGGCAGTGCTGATGCGGACATCGGCGGCCGCGACAGGCCCCGCCATGAAGCGCTTGGTATCCGAGCCGAACAGCTCGATCGACTGCTTCGCGGCGCTCGCCGAAGCGAGGGCGTCGCGCAATTCTTCGGATGTGGAAGGGAGCAGGACGCCGGGCAACCCTCTACTGTATCGGACCTGCGTCCGGCGGCGGTGCGGTCCTGATGTTACGGCGCTTTACAGGAGAAATTCGCCGCGTCGTTGGTGCTTCCGACATGACGGAATCATATCGTAAATCGCGCGCGCCCGGTTACGCGTTACTTCGCCGCGGGCCCGGTCTTCCTGGCCGGCGTCACCAGTTCCGGCGCGCTCTCAATGAACATGACACGCGGTTCCGTTCTTGTGGTCACGCCGGGACTCGCGATCGGGTTTCCGTTGATTTCATAACGGAAAGCCACAGCCACGGTTTTGCCCGCGCATTCCGCCTTGAGTTTCGACGCAAGGACGGCCTTCTCCACCGCGGGAACGAGAAGCTTCGAAGCGGCCGGCCACGCGGATGTGACCTGCGTCTGAATCCTGTCGGCGCCTCCCTGTGGCGTCACCACCAGCGTGAGCCACACGGTCCCGTCGACAACCTGCTGAAGAGCGGATCGGGGAAATTCCGGTGTCTCGGCATGCTCGAAGCATTCGAATCCCGGGTTCACGGGCGGCGGCGGTTCCGCGGGGCCTCTTCCGCCTCTCCCTCCCCGCCCGCCGGGCTGTTGCGCAAACCCGTACTGGGCGAGCAGGAGGCTCATGGCAATCGCAAGCAAAATTCGCATTTTGTCACCTCGGTTGATTTCGGTTCAGTTGCACTCGCAGGATCATTATATTGACACTATGGCCCTCACGTACGACACCGTTCGGGAAATCGGACTCGCCCTGCCCGGCGTGGAAGCGGGCACGGCGTACGGGGCGCTCGCGCTCAAGGTCCAGGGGAAACTTCTGGCCTGCGTTCCTGTGAATCGCTCGGCGGAACCGGGTTCTCTGATGGTTCGCGTGGATTTCGACGACCGCGCCGAACTGCTCGCCGCGGATCCGGAGGTCTATTACGTAACGGACCATTACATCTCCTACAATGCCGTGCTGGTTCGCTTGTCCCGCGTGGATCCCGGTGTGTTGAAGGATCTGCTTGGGATGGCTTACAGGTTTGTGACCCGCGGGAGCGCTCCCAGCGCTCTGGTCCAGCCGCCGCGGAAGCGGCGCAGCGCAAGCAAACGGCGGTGACGCGCTGGCGAGCGCGGCCGCAATATGATAGCGTCAACTACTTACCGAGGCTTCCGTTTTATGCGAACTATCCTTGCTTTCACGTTTTCGGGTGCTCTGTGCGCTGCGTTCGGACAGACTCCCTGCGAAAATCTCAAATCGCTCAACCTTCCCAACGTTACTTTCACAAGCGTCGAAGCCGTGCCCGCCGGACCTTTTCGCGCGCCGGGACGCGGGGGCGCGCCAGCCCGCGGCCGCACACGCTGGTCGGGCGTGGCGGGCGAGGTGCTGCGCCTGCCGCACCGCCGCTCATGCTGCCTGCCTACTGCCGCGCGGCAATGGTTCTCAGCCCATCCTCCGACTCCCACATCGAAATGGAGCTTTGGCTTCCCGCCGCCGCCGATTGGAACGGGAAGTTCCAGGCCGTCGGCAATGGCGGATGGGCCGGGGTCGATCACGCTTCCCCGCCATGGCGCAGGCGCTGAAGGAAGGTTACGCGACCGCTTCCAATGACACGGGCCATACCGGCGGAGACCCGGCGTTCGGCCTCGGGCACACCGAAAAGCTGGTCGATTTCGCATACCGCGCCAATCACGAAATGACCGTCCAGTCGAAGGCCATTATCGCCGCGTTTTACGGCGAAGGCCTCGAAGCTGAATTACTGGAATGGCTGCTCCACCGGCGGGCGCCAGGGACTGATGGAAGCGCAGAAGTTTCCGGCCGATTTCGACGCGGTGATCGCGGGCGCGCCGGCGAACTGGCAAACGCACCTCCATGCCTGGGATATGAACGTCGCGACCACGGCTCTCAAGAACGCCGAGATGTTCATGACGCCCGGCAAACTGGCGACGCTGAACAAAGCGGTCCTCGCGCAATGCGACGCGCTCGATGGCGTGAAGGATGGTCTTCTCAACGATCCGCGCAAATGTAAGTTCGATCCGGGCGTGCTGCTCTGCAAAGGCCCGGATTCGGATGCCTGCCTGACCGCGGCGCAGGTCGAAGGCGCGAAGCTCGTCTATGCAGCCGCGAAAAAGAAGAACGGCGAATTCATTTTCCCCGGCAAAGAACCCGGCAGCGAACTGGTGTGGACGCAGTTGAACCCGATCAAAGCGCCGGTTTCGCTGATTCTGGGAACGTTCCAGGTCGCGACTTATCAGGACGCCAACTGGGACTGGCACAACTACGATCTGGATCGCGACGTCGCGGCTGCGGACGAAAAGTTCGGCTATGTGAACGTGCCCTACGATCTCTCCGCGTTCAAAGCGCGCGGCGGCAAACTGCTGCTCTATCACGGCTGGAACGACACCGCGATTTCGCCCGAAAACACCATCAATTACTACCAGAACGTCCTGCAGAAAATGGGGCCGAAGCAGGACAGCCTGGATGCGTCTCTACATGGTGCCCGGGCATGAACCACTGCCAGGGCGGCGTCGGGCCCGACCAGTTCAACAAGATGGCCGTCGATGGAGCGCTGGCGCGAATCGGCACGGCGCCGGAAGCGATCCTGGCCGAGCACGTCACCGGCAATAGCGTGGATATGACCCGTCCGCTCTGCCCTTATCCGCAGGTCGCGACGTACAAAGGTACGGGCAGCACCAATGACGCTGCCAGCTTCGCTTGCAGGATACCCACTCCTTAGAGAAGAGTGGAAGCAGGAGCGTAAAATGAACCGTAATATGATCATCCGCGCGGCTTTGTTCCTGGCGTCCTGCACGATCCTCGCAGCCGCCCTCGATCCCTCGGCAATCCAGATGACCCTGCCGAAGGACATCAAATGGACCGACAACGGCCAGTCGGCCACGGCGATTCTGGCCGGCGATCCGAATAAACCTGGCATTTACGTGGAGCTGACGCAACTGGCACGCGGGCCATATGAGCCGCCCGCATTTCCATCCGAACGACCGGTACATCTACGTGATTCAAGGCACCTGGTGGGTCGGCACCGGGACGAAGTACGATCCGGACAGCACGGTCCCGATGCCCACGGGCAGCTTCGTTACGCACTTCGGCAAGGGCATTCACTACGACGGCGCGAAGGACGCCGACTGCATCATTGAAATCGTCGGCATGGGTCCCGCGACGTCGACACCCGCCGAAGTTAAGTAGTGGGCCAAATAGCGGGCCAGGCAGCGAATTATTCAGTAGCGATTTGTAAACCTGACCGATCAGTCGTCCCGCGTCTGATATGGTGGATAACTGTAGAATCCAGATGTGTGATATGTCAGAGAGAGGGATTTTTCTTAAGATGAGAAGTCATTTGACCAGTTCGATGATTCGCTTTGCGGTCGTTTTGACCGCCGTTACTCTGGTGTCCGCCCAGGCTCCGCCTCCGGCAGCCGCCGGTGGTCCGGGAGCAGCGCCGGGAGCGGCCCGAGGTGGACGTGGCCGCGGCGCAAACCGGCCGCCCGCCGGTCCGACGCCGCGCCTGCCCGACGATCCTTACCTCGGCGCCAACGCCGGCAAGCCCGATCTCGGCGGAAATTCCCAAAGCATCAACTCGAAGATGAGAGGAATCTGGCAGGTTCCTTACATCGTCGACATGCAGAAGCAGGGGAAGGCCATCGGACGGAGGCCCCGTCGTAGTCCCTTTCACGCCGCTGGGCCAGAAGGTCTTCGATGCGGCCACGGCCACGAATTCCAAGGACGATCCCGAGGGCTTCTGCCTGCCTCCCGGCGTTCCGCGCATGATGTATACGCCGTATCCGACCGAGATCTTCCAGCTTCCGAACCGCATCGTTTTCGTCTATGAAGGCGGCGCGCACGTGTGGCGCAATATCTGGATGGACGGCCGCAAGCAGCCCAAGGACCCCAATCCGGACTATCTCGGCTATTCGGTGGGCAAATGGGAAGGCGATACGCTCGTGGTCGACACGATCGGCTTCAACGACCGGACCTGGCTCGACGCCGCCGGGCACGGCCACGGCGAGAAGCTGCACGTGACCGAAAGATTCACGCGGACCGATTCGAACACCCTCAAGGTCGAAGCGACCATCGACGATCCGGACTATTACACGAAGCCCTGGACCGTCGTGACACAGGCCACCTGGATGCCGAATGAGGAAATCCTGGAATACATCTGCCAGGAAAACAACCGCGACCTGAAGCACCTCGTCGGCAAGTAGAAATACAAACTGGCGTTAGTCGTGTCAGTCGTGTTTGCCGCCGGGGCTCTGTTAGCGCAGAACCCTGGCGTGCAGCGCACTATCGTGGAGCGCGCCGATGTGTCAGTTCCGGGGCGCGAGGCTGTGATCGCGCATGTCGAGATCGCTCCTGGAGCTGCCGTCGGACGCCACACGCATCCTGGCGAAGAAATCAGCTACGTCATGGAGGGCGAAGGCGAACTGTTGATCGAAGGCCAGCCGACGCGCAAGCTGAAGGCGGGTGATGGCTTCATCGTCCCGGCCGGCGCGAAACACGATGCCCGCAACACGGGCACGAAACCGCTCAAGATAGCTGCGATCTACCTGGTCGAAAAAGGTAAGCCGCTCGCAACACCGACGCCTTAGCGGGGAGTGAAAGGCATCGGCAGGCCGAATGCCTGCCCCACCATGGTCTAGCTTCCTACTCTTTTCGACTCGCTCGATCTTCACGCTGATCAACTGAACCGGATCCACGGGCTTGTCGCCATGCAACGGCGCTTTGCTGATCGCATCCACCACATCCTGACCTCTCACCACCTGCCCGAAGATCGTGTACTTCTGGTTCCATTCCGGCGCAAGATCGGCCGTGATGAAGAACTGGCATGCGCCGGAATCGGGCGCGCCGCTGTTGGCCACCGCGAGGCGTCCGGGCGGTCGAACTGCAGCCCGATCAGGAATTCGTCGCGGACCGTGAAGCCGCAGTTGTGCGCGCTGGTCCCGGTGGGGTCGCCCGACTGGATCATTTTCCCGTGCAGCACGCGGTGAAAGGTGAGGTTGTCGTACATCGGGCGTTTGACCATGGCGTTCGTCTTCGGATCGCGCCAGGCCTTCGTGCCCTGGGCGAGACCGACGAAGTTCCGGACCGATTCGGGCGTGTATTTTTCGTAGAGCGTCGCGACGATCGTGCCCTGCGAAGTGTTGAACGTCGCGTACAGCCCTGGCGGGAGCGGAGCGGGCGCTTTCTGCGCCACGCCGAGCGACTGTCGTCAGCAGGAAAACCGCAATGGTTCTCATCAAGCGCCCCCGCTCAGGCGAAGTTCGTCCTCAACCTCATAGAGCCTGTCGTCGAGGTTCTTCGTGTCGGCTTGCCGGCGGTCTTCGCGGCTTCAAGTTTCTTCTGGATCTGCAGCCTGCGCTTTTGCAGGTCGGCGACTTTCGGATTCGACTGGGGCTGGTCTTCTTCGTGGCCGCCTTTTTCGCTTTACCCGCCGCGGCTTTGTAACGGAATGTCGTGATCGACGCGGGTGGTTTCAGCGCCCCGCCGAAGTCGCGATGATACTCCTGCGCGATCTGGGCGGCTTCCAGCAGCAGGTCGCGGAATTTGATCTCCATGGCCTGTTTGGCCTGCAGGCGCAGCGATTCGCCCTGCTGTTTCCATTTCTGATATTCCGTGATGGCGTCCATGTGGTAATTCAATTTTACGGCTGATAAGATCTGAAGCGGATATGAGAACTCTTCGCCGCGCATTTCTGACCGTGTTACTGACGCATTTCGCCTGGGCGCAGGCTCCCGGGCCGCATTGGGTCGCCACGTGGGTTTCAGCGCAGCAGCAGCCTCGCGTCGCGCCCGCTCCTCCGCCCCAGGCGGCAGCTCCGGTCCCTGGCGCTCCGGCCCGGCCCGCGCCTCCGCCCAGCGCATTCAACAACCAGACCGTGCGCATGATCGCCCGCGCCAGCATCGGCGGCAGCAGGGTGCGCGTCGAGCTTTCGAACGCTTTCGGCGCTACGCCGCTGATGGTCGGAGCGGCGCACATCGCGCTCCGCAGCAAGGATTCCGCGATCGTTCCGGGCACAGACCGGGCGTTGATGTTCAACGGAAAGCCATCGACGACCATCCCGCCGGCGCGGTCATGCTCAGCGATGCAGTGGATCTCGATGTGCCGAAGCTGGCCGATCTGGCCGTCAGCGTTTATGCGCCCGGTGACACCGGGCCGGCCTCCGTGCACTCTCTCGGCTTGCACACCACCTATATTCGCCCTCGACGGCAGGCGACATCACCGGTCAGCCCGAGATCGCAGACGCCATCACATCGCAGTCCTGGTATTGGCTTTCGGCAATCGATGTAATGGCTCCGGCCGATGCGGGGGCGATTGTGGCGTTCGGCGATTCGATCACCGATGGCGCTACCTCAACAGCGAACACCGACCGAAGCTGGCCGAGCGTTCTGGCCACGCGGCTCGCTGCGAATCCGGCGACGGCGAATCTGGCTGTGGTCAACGAAGGCATTTCGGGCAATCGGGTGCTTGGCGATGGCGCGGGCGTGAGCGCTCTGGCACGATTCGACCGTGACGTCCTGAGCGTTGCCGGCGTGAAGTGGGTGATGATCATGGAAGGCATCAACGACATCGGTATCGGCAGCCGGCAGGGCGCTCCGGCCGGCGGTATTTCTTCCGATGCATTGATCGCCGGTCTGCGCCAGATGATCGAGCGGGCGCATACGCATGGGATCAAGGTGATCGGCTGCACGTTGACGCCTTACCAGGGCGCCGGGTATGCCAGCGAGGCCGGCGAAGTCATGCGGGAAGCAGAGAACAATTTCATCCGCACCAGCGGGGCGTTCGATGCCGTGGTCGATTTCGAAGTGGTCACGCGCGATCCGGCGAATCCGAAGCAGTTTCTCACGGGTTTCAACAATACGGACCATCTGCATCCGAACGATGCGGGATATAAGGCGATGGCGGATTCGATCGACCTTTCGATATTCGCGGAGAAACCGGCCGCGAAGAAACGGTAAATCAGGGCCGCATACGCGGCCATTCTTCGATTTTGATTCGCGCCAGCACTCCGTTCGAGTCGAAAACCAGCGCCTCGCCATCCGCCGGAGCCGGCTCCAACTGCGGAAAAGCCCCACTGATGTTCGGTAGATGAGTGATGAGGAGGGTATTCGTGCCCGACGGGAACTGCGTCACCGCCTTCCGCAGCCAGGCAGCCTGGGCTTCGGTCCCCCCCTGCATGCTTTGGCCGTTGTCGCCGAGTTCGGGTGCGGGCTTTGGGATCGACCAGCCCGGCCAGGCGCACCGTTTCCATGGCGCGGTATGTTGGGCTCACCAGGACGTCGCCGATGGGGATTTTCAGATCGCGGAGGGCCTTGCCCGAATGCAGTGGCGGTGGCGCGCCCTTCGGCATCGAGCTGGCGTTCCGGTTTGGTGTTGTCGGGATTGGCGGTTTGTTTATCCGGAACCTCGCGCGGCGAGCTGGCGTGGCGCATCACGATGACATAGCCACCCTGCCGCAATGCTTTCACCAGCGCGTCGCCGGACAAAGTCTGCGCATGGGCGCCTGCGGCCAGGGCCAGCAGCCATAGGATGGATTTCATTTCGTACCTCCGCTCCATTGTAAGTCCGTTCGCTAGAATCAAGATTCGTACGTTCTCCCTGTCAGCAGAAAAGCGAAGATGCAGAAGCACGAAAAGGTGGTCGCGATTTATCCCGGATCGTTCGATCCCATTACCAGCGGCCATCTCGACGTGATCGAGCGCGGCGCGCGGCTGTGCGACCGGCTGGTGGTGGCGATCCTGCGCAACGAATCGAAATCGCCGCTGTTCGACGTGGAAGAACGCATGCAGATGCTGACCGAAGTAGTGGCGCCTTACAAGAACGTCGAGGTCGATTCCTTCGAAGGCCTGCTCGCCGATTACGCGCTGCGGAAAGGCGCGCGCATGATCCTGCGCGGCATCCGCGCGATCTCGGATTACGAATACGAACTGCAGATGGCGCTCATGAATCGCCGCCTGCAGCCGCAGCTGGAAACGGTTTTCCTGCTCGCGGGAGAGCAATTTTCTTTCATCAGCTCGAAACTGGTGAAGGAGGTCATCAGTCTGGGTGGCAATATCAAGGGACTGGTCCCGCCTACGATTGAGAAGCGGCTGCACGAGCGCCTGAAAGTAACGAACCATATGACAGCAACCTATGAAAAGCAATCATCGCGGATCGCATCTCGTCCATCAGCGTTTCCTCCACCATGAAGGTCATGGCCGACGCCGACAAGCTTCGGCGCGAAGGAGTCGACGTCGTCGATTTCAGCGCGGGAGAACCCGATTTTCCGACGCCGGATAACATCAAACAGGCCGGCATCAGGGCCATCAACGATAACTTCTCGAAGTACACGCCGGCGGGCGGCACCGTGGAGTTGAAGCAGGCCGCCATCGACCGCCACAAAGCCGAGTTCGGCACGGATTACAAGGTCTCCGAGTGCATCATCACCGTCGGCGGCAAGCACGTGCTGTTCAACTACACGCAGGCGCTGGTGAACCCGGGCGATGAGGTCATCATTCCGGTGCCTTACTGGGTTACTTACAAAGACATCGTGAACTACGCGGGCGGCAAGTGCGTTTTCGTCGAGACGGATGAGAAGGAAGGCTTCCGGCTGACGGCCGCGATGATCGAGACGCGCACATCACGCCGCGCACGAAGATCGTCATCATCAATTCGCCCAGCAATCCTTCGGGCTCGGTGATGGAAGATGCGGAGTTCGCGAAGCTTTACCACATCACGTCGAAGGCCGGTATCTTCCTGCTGACCGACGAGTGCTACTCGCACTTCCTGTACGACGCGAAGCCTTACTCCGTGGCGTCGATCCCGGGTTCGAAATCCGACGGTTCTGGTCGCGGGAACGGCCTCGAAAACCTATGCGATGACCGGATGGCGCATCGGCTACGGGCTCGCGCCGGAGCCGATTATCGGCGCCATGATGAAGCTGCAGAGCCACTCGACTTCGAATCCGACCTCGATCGCCCAGAAGGCCGTGGTCGAAGCGCTGCGCGGCGGTCAGGAATCGGTGCCGCAGATGCTGGCGGAATACCGGAAACGCCGCGATTTCGTGATCCCGCGGCTGCGGCAGATTCCGGGCGTGGAGTGCTCGATGCCGGCCGGCGCTTTCTACGCGTATCCGAACCTGCGCGGCGCGCTCGACCGGGGCGGGATCAAGACCCCGCTCGAGTTTGCCGACCGTCTGCTCAAGGAAGCGAACGTCGCGGTGGTTCCCGGCGAGGCATTCGGCACCGACGACCATGTGCGCATCTCCTACGCCACCTCGATGAAGGAACTGGAGCGCGGACTCGACCGGATTCATAAATTCGTCGAGGCGCTTGGTTAAGTTGGGGTAACAGGAGCAACGATGCCCCGGCGTCTGGCGTCAACCGCTCACGAGAAGATCTGGGGGACGCCGCGACACCGAGCCGTGGTATCGGAATCCGGAGCGCCGGAACATCGGAGAGATCTGGTTTGCGGCTTCGGATTCCGTGCCTCTGCTGGTAAAACTCCTGTTTACCTCGGATAATCTTTCGGTGCAGGTTCATCCCGGCGACGATTACGCGCGGGAGCATCACGACTCGCGCGGCAAGACCGAAATGTGGCACATCCTGCGCGCGGAGCCGGATGCGAAGATCGCGCTCGGCGTGCGCGAATAGCCTGACGCGCGGAGCAGTTGCGCGAAGCCGCGCTCACGGGCGAAATCATGGAGCTGCTCAACTGGATTCCGGTGCAGCCCGGCGACACGTTCTTCGTTCCGGCGGGCACGATTCACGCGATCGGCGGAGGGATCGCGCTGTGCGAGGTGCAGCAGCATTCGGATATCACGTACCGGCTTTACGACTACGGACGCGACCGTGAGCTTCATCTGGATCATGCGATTGCGGTGTCGCATCTCGAACCGCAAGCGGGGATGGTGAGGCCCGGGCTGCCGGTCGAGTGCCCTTACTTCAAGACTGAGCGGCTGAGCGTGCCTGGGTCCTCGATCGTGACCCCAGCGGCGTTCAACGCGATTTATGTCGCTTTGCTGGGCGAGGGCTCATTGGCCGGTCAACCGTTCCGCGCCGGTGATGCGTTCGAAGTTGAGGCGCGGTCGGAGCCGTTTGAAATTGCGGGCCGCGACGCCGCGTTTCTGGTCACCGCGGAGCCGGCCTGATGTATTTCGGCCCGGGCGCGGGATTCGCGTTTCTCGGGTCATTCCTGTCACTGGTGTCCGCGATACTGGCAGGAATACTCTCGGTGGTTCTCTGGCCTTTTCGAATGGCCTGGCTCCTCATGAAGCGGCCGCGGCGCTCGCAGGTCGGCAAAGCGATCTTCCTTGGATTCGAAGGGCTCGATCCCGCCGTAACCGAAAAGCTGATGGACGAGGGCAAGCTGCCGAATCTGGCTCGTTTGCGCGACCAGGGTTCTTATCGCCGATTACGCACCACGAATCCGGCCCTCCGCCGGTCGAGTGGGCGACGTTTGCCACAGGCGTAAACCCGGGGAAGCACAATATTTTTGATGAGACCGCGACCCAGCGGAAAGGTCAATCGTTCTGGCAGATCCTCGGGCGACAGGGGGTTAAGAGCACAATTCTCTGGGTTTCCGGCGCATCGCCGCCCGAAAGTTTCAACGGGCGGGAAATGGTTGACGGCGCTGACGGACGCCTGAGTTATCCGCGCTGGTATGCCGGTTATCTTTCGAAGCTGCTGGGGCCGGTCTCCAAACGCGAGGCGATCTTCTTCAGCGTGCTTGGAAACACCCGGCGCGGCGTGGTCGCGTGCGTGTTCGAAAGCGCGGGCGAGGTGGATCGGATCGTCGGCGAGACGCTCGCGCACGTGGACGCGGCAACCGGGCTGTTTGTGCTGTCGGCTCATCGCGTCCGCGCGAGTGGCCGCAGAATGAATATCAATGCATGGCTCGAGCGCGAGGGTTATGGCGCCCGCGCCTGCCAGTCGGGGCTGACCGGGATTCGTCTGAATCGGGAAATCGTTTCGATTGAAGAAGCGCGCAGTTTGAAAATAGAATTAGCCGCCCGCCTTACCGGGCTCGTGGATGAAGAGACCGGTCAGATCGCGATTCAGCATGTATATCAGGCTTCGGATATTTATCGGGGTCCCTATATGAGCGCCGCGCCGGATCTTGTCATCGGGTATTCCGCGGGTTACGGTTGCGTGGATGCATCGCTCGCGCCCGGAGTGTTATTCTCCAATCTCAAGATCAGCGCGGACAGCCCCAGCCTGGGGGACCTGGCGCCGACTGCGCTTGGTTTATTCGGAGTCGAGGCGCCCGCCTGGATGGAAGGCAGGTCGATTATTGCCGCGGCGTGAAATACATTATTGCTCGCACTGATCGTGCTGGATGCATGCGGTCTGAACGCATGCGGGAGAAGTCCTTACAGAAGAGTCATCGTGATCGGAGTCGACGGTATGGACCCCGCATTTGTGGAGCGGCACTGGGGCGACCTGCCGAATCTCGCACATCTGCGGGAACGCGGCAGCTACTCACATCTCGAAACCACGGATCCACCGCAGAGTCCGGTGGCGTGGTCGACTTTCATTACCGGGCTTGACCCTGGCGAACACGGCATCTTCGACTTCGTCCATCGCGATCCGCAGACGCTGGAACCCTATCTCTCCACCGACAAGACGGTCGAGCCCCGGTTTACGCTCCCGCTGGGGCCTTATGAGTTACCGCTTTCCCGTTCCCACGTGGTCTCGTTGCGCAAAGGCCGGGCGTTCTGGGAGTATCTTTCGGACCGGGGAATCCCGGTCACCATCATGCGCATTCCCGCGAACTATCCTCCCTCAAGAGCGGGTCATGAAATCGCGGGGATGGGTACGCCGGACCTTCGCGGGACTGAGGGCACATTCACTTACTTCACGAATGATCCGGCCGAGACCTCGCGCGAGGTTTCCGGAGGCCTGATCCGTAAAGTCGATCTGAACGGTACTCATGCGGAACTCAGCATTGAGGGTCCGCCGAATACTCTGCGCCGTGACCGCGCTGTTGCGGCCGCGCATATGCTTGCCGATGTCGATCCCGGCCGGCCTTACGTTCGCTTGCAGCTCGGTGGAACAACGGCCATCCTGCGGGAAGCGGAGTGGTCGGACTGGCTGGCTGTCGATTTCTCTTTGATCCCTCACCTGGCTTCGGTCCGCGGAATGGTTCGTATTTTTGTGAAGCAGCTTCATCCCCGCTTCGAGTTATATGTATCGCCGGTGAATATCGATCCGGACGACCCTGCGCTGCCGATCTCAACTCCCGCGTCTTATGCGCGCGAGGTAAGCGCGATTATCGGGAGATGGTCTACGCTCGGCATCCCGGAGGATACTTCAGCGCTGCGCCAGGGTGTCTTTGACCTGCCCGGGTTCTTATCGCAGAGTCAGCTCGTGCTTAATGACGAGCGGCGCCTTTTGGATGACTCGCTCCGCCGATTCACCGGCGGGCTGCTGTTCTTTTATTTTTCCGCGGTCGATCAGAACTCACATGTGCTGTGGGGTAAACACGAGCCCGAGTTATTAAAGGTCTATCGCGCAATTGACGAGTCGATCGGTGACGTCATGCGGCGCGAGCCGGTGGCTGACTTGATAGTAATGTCCGACCACGGGTTCGCCGCCTTCAGCAGAGCTTTCAATCTGAATACGTTCCTTGCCTCACGGGGTTTTCGCACCAAAGCTTATGCACTGGGCTTGAACGGACTCTACCTGCGCGATAAGAGCGCGGCCAGTGAGATCAAACAACAACTACTCGACTTCCGCGACCCCGCCAACGGCCAGCAGCGTGATTGAGAGCGTGACCGAAAGCAATCCGTCGCCGGAGAACAGGGGCATCGCGCCCGATCTGATCGTGGGTTATGCCGCCGGTTATCGTGCTTCGTGGGAGACTGCTCTCGGCGACGCCCCGGGCAGGCTTCTGGAGGACAATAACGATGCTTGGATCGGGGACCATTGCATCGACCCGAAGGCGGTTCCGGCGGTCTTGTTCGCTTCGAGGCAGATCCGGAGCAAAGAGCCGAAGTTGAAGGATCTCGCGGTGTCGTTGCTGGCGCTTTTCGGTGTGGCGAGGCCCGCACAAATGACGGGACGGTCGGTTTTCTGACCATACTGGTTTCAGGCCATGAGTGATCTGGTGACGCTGGTTCCTCTGAGCGCGCTGTGCGGGATAGTGGCTGCGTTCGTGTTCCGCCGGTTCGGCTCCCGCGCGACGAGACAGAGCATCAATCGGATACTGGCTCACCTCATGGAGCTTCGTCTGTTTCTCGACGAGCCGCGGCTGATCCTGAGGGCACAGGGCAACCTGTTGCGCGAGAATGTGAGCCTGCTGCAAGCGGCTTGCGGTTCCGCTGCTGATCACGGTGCCATTGTTCGCCGTGGTGATGTGGCAGGCGGACAGGGTTTACGGGCGCGCGACCCTTACCGGCGGGCGAGGCTGCCGTGGTTACGGCTCACGTCAGATCCGGCAGCTTAGCCGGCGTGAAACTGAAGCGCCGGGCGATGTTGTCGTCGAAACTCCGGGCGTCGAGATCCCACGGCTCGCGCGAAGTGAGCTGGCGCATTCGGCCGAAGCGATCCTTTCAGCGGCCGCTTATCCGTGACCGGCGATGTCGGGAACGGTGGACATTCCCTGGCCGCGCAAGTCGTGGATGCTCTGGTTTCTCGGCGATCTCCGCGTATCTCGGCTCTGATCACGCCGCGGTTTTTCATGCTGTTGCATTCTTGCGTCTGCCGGTCATAGCCGCGGAAAAGCCTCCGGTGATCATGATCTCGATCGACACTCTGCGCGCGGATCATCTGAGCGCTTACGGATATACAAAGATCCGCACGCCCAACATCGATTCGTTCGGTGATGGAGGGACGATCTACGCGCAGATCGATGCGCAGGTCCCGTTGACGCTGCCCTCGCACACCTCGCTGATGACTTCGACTTATCCGTTTGAAAACCGCGTCGAAGTCAATGGTGAACCCGTACCGGCCGGCGCGATCACACTGGCTTCGGTGCTGCGCGCGAACGGCTACCGGACGGCCGCGTTCATCGGGAGCATGATCCTCGACAAGCAATACGGACTGGACCAGGGTTTCGATGTTTACGACAGCCCGTTCCGATCCACCAGTGTGCGCCGCGATGCCGCTCTGGTGACCCGCGCGGCGTTGCAATGGCTTGAAAGAAATACCGGGCAACCCGAGTTCGCCTTCCTTCACGTGTACGATCTCCACACGCCTTATACGCTGCCGCAGGTGGCCGGGCTTGACTCCGAATGTTGCCGGGTACGACGCGGAACTGCAATACATCGATCAGGACGCTCGGACGTTTTCGCGACGCGCTGATGCGCGATGGCTTGTGGGACAGGGCACTGATCGTTCTGTTGGCCGACCATGGCGAAAGTCTGGGGGATCACGGCGAGACCAGCCACGGATATTTCATCTATGAGAGCACCATCCATGTGCCTCTGATCATTCACTGGCCGGCGGGGTCCGCCAAATATCCCGAGCGCGTCACACAGCCGGCGGGATTGATCGACGTCGCGCCCGCAATTCTCGACTTCCTCCACGTTCCGGCGCCGCCGTCGTTTGAAGGGCAGAGTCTGCTGCCGGGACGCAGCGAGCATGCCGTTTACAGCGAAAGCATCTATCCGCTCGACGCGTTTGGCTGGGCGCCTTTGACGGCTCTGCGGTCGGGCGCGTACAAATACATCAACGCGCCGCGGGCCGAGTTGTACGATCTTACGAAGGACCCGGGTGAACGGACAAACATCCTGGCTGCCCATGCTCAGGACGCGCAGGCGATGAAAGCCCGAATCGGTGAGCTGATGGCGCGCTATCCGCCGAAGCAGGCGGCGCCGACGCCTCAGATCTCAGCCCGCACGCGCGAGATCCTGGGTTCATTGGGCTATACTGCCGGAGGTAAACAGACTGCGCCGAGGCAGCAGGCCGATCCAAAGGACAAGATCCTCGAGGCCGAAGCTTACGAGCATGGTCTGGCCCTCCTTTATTCGGCGCATTACGATCGGGCAATCGCGACTTTCCAGCGCATCAACAGCCAGGATCCCCGCAATCTACCCGCTCAATGCGCGCTCGGTGAAGCGTATCTCCGCTCGGGCAATGCCGCGCGGGCACTGACGCTGTGGCAGCAGGCGCTCGAGAAGGATCCGAACTATCGCCCCGCCGCCGATTCGATCGGGGAATACTGGTTGGCGCGCAGGGATTACGAGAAGGCCTGCCGGTTCATTCCGACCGCGCCCGAGTGCGCCGCGAAGCACTGAGGACGGCTCGCGATATGATCGACTTATTGGCTGGCATCTACATCTCCTGGCCGTTTTGCGCGCAGAAATGCACGTACTGTAACTTCGCGTCCGGCGTGTTGCCGCGCGGAACTTGAAGCCCCGCTATGCCGATGCCGTTCGGAAAGAAATCTCCGCGCAGCAATGGGAGTGGACGCCCGAAACGCTCTACATCGGCGGTGGAACGCCCAGCGGAATGGACGCCGCGGCATTCACGAGATCTTGCGCGCGCATTCCCCGAGGTGGCGTGGAGCGAGGCAACGCTCGAAGCCGCTCCCGGCACACTTACGGTCGAACGCATCGAGGCCTGGCGGGCGGGTGGGATCAATCGGGTCAGCCTCGGCGTGCAGTCGTTCATCCGATCCGAGCTCGCGCGCACCGGTCGCAGGCACAGCGCTCAAACCGTCGCGGATGACGTTGCGCTCCTGCGCGAGAACGGCATCCATAACATCAATATCGATCTGATCGCGGGACTTCCCGGCCAGACAGCCGCGGGCTGGCAGGAGTCGCTGACATCCACGATTTCGCTCGAGGTTCCGCACGTCTCGATCTACATGCTGGAGGTCGACGAGGACAGCCGGCTCGGCTCCGAAATTCTGCTCGGCGGCAAACGCTACGGCGCCTCCGACGTTCCTCCGGACGACCAGATCGCGGATTTTTACGAAGCCGCCGTCGATCGTCTCGCAGCGAGCGGCATTCATCGTTACGAGATCTCCAACTTCGCGCGCCCCGGCGCCGAATCGCTGCACAATCTGAAGTATTGGAAGCGCGCGCCCTACGTCGGATTCGGCGCGGATGCCCATTCCTTCGATGGCGTACAGCGCTGGCAGAACGTGGAATCGGCGCGGGAATATGCAGAGCGATCCGAACGCGGCGAATCGCTCCGATGCGAGGAAACTTTGCCCGATCCCATGGAAGAGAAGTTCTTCGTTGGCTTGCGCCTTTCCGAGGGCGTACACGCCGACGAGCTCGACTGGCAGCGCTACGGCGCGACATTCGAATATTTCCTCGGCGCCGGAGTTCTGGAACGCGCGAACGGCAACCTCCGTCTTACGCCGCGCGGCGTGATGGTGTCCAACGAGGTGTTTCAGGAGTTCATCCCGTGAGCGGGCGGCGCATGATCGACCTGCGAAGCGATACCGTGACCAAACCCACGCCCGCCATGCGCCAGGCCATGTTCGAAGCGGAAGTCGGCGATGACGTTTACGGCGAAGATCCAACCGCCAACCGGCTCGAACAGCGCGCCGCCGAAATCGTGGGCAAGGAAGCGGCGCTCTTCGTTCCCACCGGTACGATGGGCAACACCATCGCGATCAAACTACTTACGGAACACGGCCAGGAAGTCGTCTGCGATTCGCGCGCGCATCTGCTCGATTGGGAGTTGTCCATGCTCGCCTGGTTCTCCGGCTGCCTGATCCGTTCCGCCGAAACCCAGGACGGCATCCTCACCTGGGATCGACATCCGCACGGTTCTGAAAGCGGGCGGACCCCACTCCGCCGCCACCGGAGCGATCGCGATCGAAAACACGCACAACATGGCGGGCGGGCGCGTTTATCCGCAGGAAGTGATCGACGATATCTGCGACCGGGCGCATAACGCGGGCGTTCCCGTGCACATGGATGGAGCGCGCGTCTTCAACGCTTCCGTGGCTACAGGCAGGCCCGTGCGCGAAATCGTCGCTAAGGTGGACACGGTGATGTTCTGCCTTTCCAAGGCGCTGGGAGCGCCGGCGGGATCGATCGTGGCCGGGCCCGCGCGACTGATCGAACGGGGACGGCTTCTGCGCAAGCGCCTGGGTGGAGGGATGAGGCAGGTCGGAGTGCTTGCGGCCGCGGGTCTCGTGGCGCTCGAGGAATCGCCCAAATGCCTGCATGTGGATCATGCGAACGCGCAGTTCCTGGCGAAGCAATTGGCGCGTATCGACGGCATCACGGTGCGGCCCGTCGAGACGAACATCGTGATCTTCGACCTTCCCGCCCGATGTTCGCCCCGCGCCGTCGCGGCTGCTCTGAAAGAACGGGGCGTACTGTTGAACGCCGTGAACGACCAGTTCATGCGTGCGGTAACCCATTACGATGTGAGCCGCGAAGATTGCGCGGAAGCGATCGACGTGCTTGCAGAAGTAATTCGTTAGCAGGATGATGAGAAAGGCATCGGCAGGCTGAATGCCTGCCCCACCATGGTCTGTACGTCATTGGTCTGCCGTGGTGGCGCAGGCGGTTTCGCAGACTTTTGTCGCGGTCGGACTCAGATTCCGTAGAAACCGCGGGTAATGCGCTCCCGGATGCGGATGGCTTCGGAGGGGTCTTTTGCCGCGGCGAGGCGCTTCGCAAGTAGTCCCAGTTCCTTCGGGCCTAACCTGTTGCCTCTCCGCTCAAGTACCGCCGACTCCGTTGCCTCAAGGGTGACTTCTTCGCCGGAGGGCTGGGCGGGGCTAAGCATTGGCTGGATCGTAGGCACACCGGAATTGTCCCACGCTCAGGACCGCCCGCCGAAAGAGCCGAAAAACGTGGCAAAGTAACCAATTCAGGCCGTTCCGCGCCCTAAAATAGCCGGCAAAAACCCGAACGGTACAATACAAAAAAGCACCAGATGTGGATCGTCAAACTAGCCCTCAGGCGTCCTTACACCTTTGTTGTCATGGCTTTACTGATCGTAATTCTGGGCGGCGCGGCGATCGTGACCATGCCTGTGGATATCTTCCCTTACATCGATATCCCCATCCTGAGCGTTATTTATCAGTACAACGGCCTGTCGCCGGAAGAGATGGCGAACCGGGTGGTCACGCAGTTTGAGCGCGGTCTTACGACCAGCGTCAACGACATCGAGCACATCGAATCCCAGTCTTACAACGGCGTGGCGGTGATCCGTGTTTACTTCCACCCCGGCGCGCGCATCGAAATCGCGCAGGCTCAGGTTGTCGCGAATGCCCAGTCGAATCTGCGGGGCATGCCCCCCGGGATGTTCCCGCCCAACATTTTGAAGTACGACGTATCGGCCGTGCCTGTGCTGCAGCTTGGTCTGGGAGGCAGCGCCATGAGCGAAGCGGCGATCTTCGATTACGGCAACGCCTTCATCCGCACTCAGCTCGCGACGATTCAGGGGGCAACTGTCCCGAATCCATATGGCGGCAAGTTCCGTACGATTCTTGCCGACCTCGACCCCGAGGCCATGTACGCCAAGCAGGTTTCGGCGAGCGATGTGTCGAACGCGATGGCGCTGCAGAACCTGATCCTCCCGGCGGGCAACGCGAAATTCGGGGATCGCGATTATCAGATCAAACTCAACAGCAGCCCGCGCACCATAGCCGAACTGAATGAGATGCCGCTCAAGATCGTCAACGGCGTACCTGTTTACATGAAGGACGTCGCGCAAATCCGGGACGGCGGCGCGGTGCAGACCTCGATCGTCCGCGTCGACGGGCAACGCGGCGCTCTCATGGTGGTGATGCGCAACGGGCGCGCGTCCACGCTGGCGGTGGTCGACGCAATCAAGAAGGCGCTTCCGAAAGTGCTGGCGCAGGCGCCGCCGGAACTTCAGATACGGCAACTGGCGGATCAATCGTTGTTTGTACGCGCGTCGATCAATGGCGTTCTGCGGGAGGCGATTATCGCCGCCTGCCTCACCGGCCTGATGATTCTGCTTTTCATCGGCAGCTGGCGCAGCACCATTATCGTCTGCATTTCGATTCCGCTCTCGATCCTCACCTCGCTGATCGTCCTCAGCCTCACCGGGCAAACCATCAACGTGATGACGCTCGGCGGACTCGCTCTCGCCGTCGGCATTCTGGTGGACGACGCGACGGTCGAAATTGAAAACACTCACCGCAACATGGCGATGAAGAAGCCGCTGGTTCGCGCGGTGCTTGACGGCGCGCAGCAGATCGCGGCGCCGGCTTTTGTCTCCACGCTGTGCATCTGCGTGGTGTTCGTGCCCGTGCTTCTGTTGACGGGGGCTGCGCGGTACCTGTTCACGCCGCTCGCGATGGCGGTCGTGTACGCCATGATGGCGTCTTATCTCCTCTCGCGGACCCTGATCCCCAACATGGTGCACTACATGCTCCGGCCCGAAATGAAGCTGTATATTCTGGGCGAGCACGGCGAAACGTCGGGAGGCAACGGGCCTCATCTGGACGATGCACTACCTGTTCAACCGGCAATTCGAGCGCATGCGCGGTTTCTACATCTCTTTGCTTGACCTGACACTGGATCACCGTAAGGCCGTTCTCTGCGGATTTATGCTCTTCGCCTTCGGGTCTCTGGGGTTGATTCACTTCATCGGCAGCGATTTCTTTCCCACCGTCGATTCGGGGCAACTGCGGCTGCACGCGCGCACTCCGGTCGGGACGCGCCTCGAGCAGGCGGAAGTGGTATTCGCGCAGATCGAGGATGAAATCCGGCGCGTCATTCCGCCCGCTGAAACCGGGCACGATTATCGACAATATCGGCATTCCGAACGGTGGTTTCAACCTGGCCTTTGGCGACAACCCCACGCTGGGCACGGGAGACGGCGAGATTCTTATTTCGCTCAAGGAAAAGCGGAGCGCGACTACGGCGGAATACCAGGACCGGGTTCGTAAACGCCTGGCCGCCGCGTTCCCGGGAGTGAGTTTTTATTTCGAAGCCGCCAACATTACCAACCAGATCCTCAATTTCGGGCTTCCTTCACCCATCGATCTGCAGATCGCGACGCGGAATTCCGACGCCGGCTACAAACTTGCGCTCGAACTGCAACGGAAGATCGCGCGCATCCCCGGCGCAGTCGACGTGCACGTTCACCAGGTGGTGGACTATCCCGAAATCCGGGTGAATGTGGATCGCAATAAAGCGGGGCAGATCGGACTCTCACAGTCCGATGTCGCCAACAGCCTGTTGATCTCGCTGAGCGGCACGTCGCAGATTGCGCCAGCGCAATGGCTGAACTGGGACACCGGCGTGCAGTACCAGATCGGCGCGCAGACGCCGCAGAGAAAGATCGACTCGCTCGATGCCATGATGCGGACACCGATCGCGCCCACCGGCAGATTTTCCACGACGGACGGCAGCGTCGCGGTTGGCAGCGGGTTGAATGCCTCGGGAGTCGGCGCATCGCCCAGCCAGACGACGCTGGCTTACGGAAATCCCGGCGCGGGTGGTGACGCGACGCAGCATCTGGCGAACGTCGCCACAACCACGCGCGGTGTCGCGCCCCAGATTGTAAATCATTACGACGTACAGCCGGTCTTCGACGTCTATGCCAACACGGACCGCCAGGATCTCGGAACGGTGGGCACGGAAGTGCGAAAGATCATGGCTGAGACCGAAAAAACGCTGCCCAAATCCACCACGCTCGATCTGCGCGGGCAGATCGCCACCATGGAGACTTCATTTTACCGGCTGGGCCTCGGACTGATTTTCGCGATCGTCCTGGTCTACTTCCTGATGGCGCTGAATTTTCAGTCCTGGCTGGATCCGTTCATCATCCTGATGGCTCTGCCGGGAGCGCTGGCGGGGATTCTCTGGATGTTGTTCGTTACCCAGACGACATTCAGCGTGCCTTCACTCATGGGCGCGATCATGTGCATCGGCGTCGCCACCGCAAACAGCATTCTGATGGTGGTGTTCGCCAACGATCAGCGGCTGGAAGGCTCGAACGAGCGGGCGGCGGCGCTGGCGGCGGGCGCTACCCGGATACGTCCCGTCCTGATGACCGCGACCGCCATGATCATCGGCATGTTGCCGATGGCGCTCGGGATGGGCGAGGGCGGCGAACAGAACGCGCCGCTCGGCCGGGCCGTGATCGGGGGCCTGATCCTGGCCACCGTCACCACGCTCTTCATTGTGCCGGCCGTATACAGCCTGCTGCGAAAAAAGCCTCCCGTGGACTTTGATCTTAGACTGGAAGAAGAAGAGAAGGAAGATGTCAGTTCATATCTGTCCGCGTGAAACCGTAAACCATGCAGATGCCTGTTAACGACGGAGCCCCGGTGGAAGAGAGCAGCCACTCTCAACTGCGAGCTGAGATCGAGGATCTCAAACGGAAGCTTGCGCAGCAGCGCCGCGGCTCGCACGATCCGCAAAAACGCGGACAGCATAGCCGCCCCTCCGGGACCGCGCTCTGGATTCTGGCGGTCGTCACGGTCCTGGTTCTTGCCGGAGCTTTCTTTGCCGGATACCTGCCCGAGACCAGCCGCCAGACAGCCCTGGCAAAGGAAGCCAGGGACGACAGCCTGGCGATTCCCCCCGTGAATATTGCGCTGGTCGATCAGGCTCCGGCAAACAGCCACCTGGTGTTGCCCGGAAGCATTCAAGCGGTAACGGAGGCGCCGGTTCTGGCGCGGGCCAGCGGCTACATCAAGAAGCGTTACGTCGATATCGGCGACCGCGTCAGGGAAGGGCAGATTCTCGCCGAGATCGACGCGGTGGAGTTCGATCAGTCGGTCGCACAGGCGAAGGCGAGCGTGGACCAGGCCCGATCCTCCCTCGAACAGGCCAACGCCAATCTGCAGCAGAGCAGGACCAACGCGGAGATGGCCCGCTATACCAACGAACGCTGGAAGGCGCTGGTGCAAAAAGGCGCGGTCTCCCGTCAGGACGCCGACACTTACCAATCCACTTACGAGGCATCCGCGCAAAACGTCGAGGCGCTGGAAAAAGCCGTCAATGCGGCGAAGAGCAACATCGCCGTAGCCGAAGCCAATCTCGCGCGCATCAGGGATCTGCAGGCGTACCTCAAGATCAAGGCTCCGTTTTCGGGCGTGATCACGCTCCGCAACATCGATGTGGGCGCGCTGGCGACGGAAGGCACCACGCTGCTCTTCCGCGTGGCGCAGACCGATCGTCTGCGCACGTATGTCAACGTTCCGCAGATGGACGCGGCCGGAGTACGGGTGGGCCAGGTGGCGGATCTGAAAGTTCCGGACCTTCCGTCGAAGACGTTCAAGGGCACGGTCACCCGCACCGCCAATGCTCTCGATCCGGCGACGCGTACCCTGCTGGTCGAAGTTCAGGTGCCCAACGAAAGCGGTCAGTTGCTGCCAGGCATGTATTCGGAAGTCAACTTCACCACTCCGCGGGCGGAGCCGCCGCTGATGATCCGCGCCGATGCCCTGGTCGTGCGCGGCACGGGAAACATGGTTGCCGTGGTTGACAGCGACGACACCGTACATTTCAGGAAAATCGATGTGGGGCGCGATTACGGCGATCGGCTGGAAGTGCTGCGCGGATTGAAGAAGGGTGAGCGGGTGGTCATCAGCCCGGGCGACGCGGTGCGCGAAAACACGAAGGTCAAGCCCATTCTTGTGGGCAAGGCTCCAGTCACCTGAGAAGCGGCGTACCAAAAACGTTTAAACAACTACCATGGGCTTTGCCCACCCCCGGCCGTGAAAATGGGCGAACAACTTAGGCCCATTTTCGGAGCAAAGTCGCCTGAAGCATGTGGCGCACGCACTTTGCGTGCAGCGTCGGCACTTTGCCGACGCCCTGCCATTCCGAAAACCGGTGTCGAGAAAGTCTCGACACGGCACGTTGAGAACGTGCGCCACGTGAATTCCCAGGCGAAGGTGAACCCTGAAAGGCGGTGGGTTTGGACCCGGCGATGGAAACTAAACGAAGGCGATGGCCCGGCCGGCGAGGGCCACGCCATACCAGCACACGAGCGACAGAACGGCAACCACTTTCAGAGCGCCGCCGCTGACGCGCGCGCCCGGAGCTGTAATTCTGCGCTGGACGAAAAGATAGAGCAGGATTCCCGCCAGCAGGAACCACATCTTCCACGGGAACGCTGCATTCCCATAGCATTTCATGACTTCGGAAAGGAACAGCAAAATGCCGGTGACGATGGTCACGACCGCGGCCCAGATCGAGTCAGGGTGCCAACTGCGTGGCCACTGCCGAGATGGATTGCCGGCGCATCCCGATGCCGAGCATTCGCAGGTCGGTGATCGTCAATCGTGCCGAGCAGCAACGTCAGTCCGAAGAGATGGACGACTTCGATGACGGGAAAGATATAGGTCGACTCTTTGATGATGTTGCCGATCGTCGTGGTGTCGAGCCACTGAGCCAGATGAAGAAGATTCATTATGGAAGTTCCTTTACTTGAGGTTGTACGCGGTCCAGCGCCCGCAGAAGATCACGACCATCCAGAAAATGAGGCCGAACCAGCCTGCGAATTTCGCGCGCGGCGGAGTAGCCGTCGACTTGTTCCACTGATCAACGCTCTTGTAGATGGTCGAGTGGAACAGCATGCGCATTCACTCCGAGCAGCAGCGATGCAGATCATCTTGATAGCGAAAAGAATAGCTCGGGTAAAGCCGCCCGGCTTCGGACCAGAAGAGAAAGATGCCGCTGACGAACGCCAGAATGAATCCCGCGAACTCCAGGGCTGGGTCTGCTCGATCACGTCGGTGACCGGCTCATCGCGCATGGTGGCTCCGATGAGCCGCAGATCCACCAGGATGATGGTTCCGACCGAGAGCGCGAGGCTCAGGACATGCGTGGCTTCAATGCGCTGGCCACAGATACGTCGATTCGCGAAGACCCATTCCGACTGAAGAGTCCTGGATCGCCTGGCAAATACTTTCAATGGACATAAGAGAGCGTTTGAAGAGTGGGTTCTAAAGAACAACTATCGTATTAGAGGCGTTGGCGGGCCGTCAAATGTTTCCCGTGTCAAAACCTCGATTGATATACTCGACAACGTTGTCATGAAACCAAGAATCGTTCGGAACATCCGCCGGCCGGATGCCGCGGCAATCAAGCTTCTCGGTGAACTGGGCGTCGCAACCGTGCATGAGGCGCAGACCCGCACGGGGCTGATGAGGCCGTATATGCGGCCGATTTATCCGACCGCGAAGATGGCGGGCCCCGCGATCACGGTGATCTCTCAGCCGGGCGACAACCTGATGATTCACGCGGCCGTGGAACTTTGCCAGCCGGGCGACGTTCTGGTGGTCACGACCACCTCGGAATCGACGGATGGCATGTTCGGGGAATTGCTGGCTTCATCGCTGCGCGTGCGCGGCGTGGCCGGGTTGATCATCGAAGCAGGCGTTCGCGACGTGGCGGATCTGACCGCCATGGAGTTTCCGGTGTGGGCCAAAGCGATCTCCGCGCAGGGAACCGTGAAGGCGACGGCGGGTTCGGTGAATGTGGACATGTCTTGCGCGGGCGCGGTCGTTCATCCGGGCGACGTGATTGTCGCCGATGTGGATGGCGTCGTGGTGGTGGAGCGCGAGCGCGCGGTGGAAGTCGCGGAATTGAGCGATCAGCGCCGCATCAAGGAAGAAAAGAGCCGCGCACGTTTGAAGGCGGGCGAGGTGGGCCTGGATATGTACGGGCTGCGAGCCAAACTCAAAGAGCTTGGCGTCGAATACGAAGGGTAGGACGTCTTCAACGTTAACTGCGCAGAAAGGCTTGCAGCTCCGCGAGGGTTTCCTTCGGGGCGCTCTCCTGAAGCGAGTGATTGCCGGGAAGGCCCTTGCCGCCGATCCTCGCGCCTTCATCCGCGCCCTCGTTCTTCCAGATGCCGAGCACGTCGTACAGCTTGCCCATCGCTCCCGAGGCCGCCCAGAGCACCAGCGTCGGGCACTGGATTCTCCGGCCAGCCTTGAGATCCGCTTCGTCGATCTTGAGATCGAGGGACGCGGAGGCGCGGTAATCTTCGCACATCGCGTGCAGCATCGCCGGGTCGGTCGTGATGCGCCGGTATTCGAGCTGGGCCTCGTCCGTAGTCGGTCTCGCCGCCTGAGCCAGATTTGTTTTCAGTAGCTCCTCCTCGGGGCCAGGCGCGGGACGCAGATAGTTGAACCAGTGGAAATAGGCCTGCACGAACTCGATGGTCACGTGGCTGTACAGATAGTGGGCCGGAACGATATCCAGCACGGCGAGTTTGGTGACTACGTCCGGATGATCGATCGCCATACGACGTCCGACGCGGCCTCCCCGGTCGTGGCCTACCATGCGGAACTGGTTGTAGCCGAGGTGCTTCATCACCTCGACGCCGTCGAGCGCCATGGGGCGTTTCGAGTAAGTGGAGTGGTCTTTGGCGCCCTCCGGCTTGCTCGAATCGCCGTAGCCGCGCAGATCGCACATCACGACGGTGTAGTCTTTGGCGAGATCGGGCGCGATGAGGCGCCATGTGATCAGAGACTGCGGCGCACCGTGGAACATCAGCAGGGGCGGGCCGGCGCCACCGATCACCGCATTGATCTCCGCGCCCGAGGTCCTGATCCTTTCATTGCGGAAGCCGGCCGGGAAAAGGCGCTGCCAGGCGGGCGAATCCGCCGCGGCGGCTTTCCTTCCGATCAGAGCGGCTGCTCCGGTCGCGATGGCGGCTTTCTGAAGTACGCTGCGGCGGGTTTCGTTCATCTTCTGGCTCCCAGCTTCCAATCGAGATGATAGCTGGTCCTGAACCCCTGTTCAACTGCCGCCGGAGATTGATTCAGCGCGGCTCGTTGAGGTTGTCGACGACCAGGATCTGGCCTTCCTGAAGGGTAACCTCTCGCGCGCCATCGTCGGGAGGCGAGCCCGGTTGCTCGACCACGCCAATGAGATATTTTCCCGGCGCCAGGCCGTCAAGCGAAAACTGGCCAGTCTGATCGGCCGTAGTCACCCAGAAGGGCGGGAAGAACGGCGTGTCTGCGGACAGAACCGCCGCGACGTTGAGTCCCGGACGCGCCGAGCCGCGGATGGATGCCGTATTCGTACCGACTACAATCTTCAGGCTCCCCTGTGCGCCCGCAGAAAGGTCGAGACGCCCTCCAGTCACTTCTTTCCCTCCGAGCCGGACGGATTTGACGAAGGCGGATTGCTCGTCGATCATTAACCACACGAATCCGGGGAAGGCGGATCTTACGGTGAAAGTGCCGTCATCGTTGACAGCGGCGGATGTCGCGTCCCCGCCGAAATCGGGAACCAGCCGAACCTGCACCTGGTTCAGCCGAACCTGATTCGGCGCGTCGGCGCCTTCGATCATAACGATTCCATTGACATCCAGTCCGTGCCGCAGATCGACCAGGGTTTCGACAGGTTTGTCGCGCACGTCGATCTGCTGAACCGCTCCCAGCAGAGGGGCCGGATTGCCCGCGTTCCTGCTCGCAGGCGCGCTCACCACCAGCAGATGGTAAGAGCCGGGGAACACCTTTTCGATGTTGAATCCCCCTCTTGCGGTATCGATTCGGCGCCAGCCACCCGCAAGCGGGCGATTCTGGTCGGCCGCCACCAGCTGCCATTGCAGATCGGTCCTGCCGCGCCAATCGGCGGAAGGCGCGAGAACAGCGTGGATATCCGTTATCGCGGCGGGTTTCATCCTGAAGTCGACGCCCGTTTTTTCCTGGCCCGCTCTCAGTTCCAGCACCTCGGCCGATTCCACGGTATTCGCGGAAGGGTAATAGAGTTTCGGATAGGCGGCGCCGGGCGGCGGGTCCGGACCATCCGAAAGCGGCCGCGGCTGAAAGACCGGCGTCTCACACTCGGCCGTCAGATAAAACCTTCCGGGCATAATGCCGTACAACCGGTAATCGCTCGCCGCGCCAGGGCTCGCGAGCGCCAGTTCTCCATTCATTCGTGCCGTCTTCGCCGGCTGAATGCGCACGGTGCAGCCAGGCAGCGGATCGCCATCTTCATCGAGTACCCGGCCTGAAACCGCCGCGCCCGGAGTCAGTTCGACCGTGATTGGTCCGGCCTCTTCGCCCGCCTTGAGGGCGATGGTTTTTACAACCCCGCCCATCCGGCCCTGCGGATAGTTGCGGTGTTTGACCGTGAGCTCAAACAGGCCGGGTCCAAGGCGCTCCATAGCGAAAGATCCGCCGGCATCCGTGGTCACCGGCTGCACCGGGCTAAGCCGTAACATCCCGGCGCGCTCCTGTTCCGGAGTGATTTTGTACTCGATCGAAACGACCGCCTTTGCGATTGGCTGGTGAGTTACCGAATCGACCACGGTTCCTCTTATGCCGCCGGTCTGGTTCTGGTCCCCAGGCGTCTGCCCGGCCGCGACTGCCGCGAGGACAACGAAAAATACGCCTCTCACCGATGGGCCTCGTCGGGTAGAGCTCTGCGCGCGGTCTCCATCGGGATCAGTCTGGGATGCACCTCCAGTGTCCCGCCTTCCCTGAGTTCAATCTCTTCGCCCAATGCGTCCAGCCGATCCGCGGCTTCCGGATTGCGGAAACCCGCGGCGGCCAGTTTCTCCAGAGCGAAGATCTTATACTTTCCGGGAGCGAGATTCTGCATCCGGAACTGCCCTTCGTCGTCGGTGACGGTTCCGTAATAGTAGCGGGCCAGGGTATGGAACCGCCCGGTGGGCGCAAGAACGATTCCCGCTCGTTTGGAGTCGCCCGGTGCGCCGTCGACCTGGCCCTGAAGCTTCGCGAATCGCGTGCTGACGACGATGTCGAGCGCAGCTTCGGAACCCGGCTCAATCGGAAATTGTGTGAAGAGAACGTCCTTATCGCCCAAACGTACCGATTTCAGGTACGCGCCCGTCGCCGTCGGAGTCAGATTGACGAACCACTCTCCGGGTGGAACCTGCGACAGCGTGAAGCTTCCGTCGGGTCCGGGCCTTACCGAAATATTCTCGTTGCGTGCGCTGCTGCTGTGGATCAGCGTGATTTGGGGGACGGTTTGCGGTTGCTCCGCTTCGCCTTCGACCCGCAGATGGCCTTTGACGGCGCTCGCGGCTGCAAGGCTGAGCAGAATCTCTCCCGCCGGCCGACGTGAATCGACGAGCTGCGCCGCCGCCCATGTCCTGTTGCCATCGTGCAGACTCGCATCCACGTAATACGAGCCATCGGGGACGTCGCCAAAGTCGAAGCGGTAATCGGGAGGGCGCGCGTTGGCCGTGCCGGTGAGGCGCAGCCCTCCCTCCAGGGATTGGGTGATGGACACTTCGATCCATCGCTCCGTCCTGTCTTTCGATGGCGGACCGGGATCGGGCACACCGGTTACGCGGCCCTGAATCCGGTATCGCCGTGCGGTGTTCAAATGAAAATCGAGACCGGCGAGACTGTCGCCGGCATGCATGTAGACGGGCGTCGAATCCTTCCACGCCGCCGTATCCCCGTAAAACCGGACTGCGAACGACTGGGTCGGGTCGGCGTCAAGCAGCTCTGTCGGGGCGACTCGCAGGTAGTATTGGCCGGCGTCGATGTTTCGCATCCTGTATTCGCCGCGGTCGTCCGTGGTGGTGTTCTGATCGATCGTCAGAGCGCGTTCGCCCAGGGTGTGAACGGTGTGTAGTAAAACCACGCTCACGCCCGGAACAGGACCGCCGTTGTCATCAAAAACCCGTCCCTCGATGGCGCCCGGGTGAAAGAACCGCAGCTTCAGGCCGTCACGCGTTTCGCCGTCCCCAAGAGAGATTGGACCGCCGGCTTCTCCTGGGCTGCCCGCGCCATAGACCGCCCTTCCGTTCCCGGCCTTCTCGGCGCGCAGACCGTATTTGCCTGCGGGAAGAGAGTCGAACCGGAACTGTCCGGAATCGTCCGTGCGGGCTGTTGCCCGGTATGTCGTGGTCTTGCCCTGAAGGGTCAGCGTGACGATCGCCTTACGGACGGGCAGGTTGTCCGACGCGTCGATGATCGTCCCGGAAATGAGGCCGCGGCCTGCCGGCTGCCCGAAAGCAATCGCCGAGAGCGCCAGGATTGCGTTTACCGCACGCATCGCTATTCTCCAGCTTAGTCGAAAATCGTACAGGATGGCGTAACGGCTGAGGGCTTGTGGGGCGTCGATATGGACACAATGCGCCGTGTTGTCCTCAACTCGCTCGTGTTTTTACTCCCGCTCGGCGCGCAGGTGGCGGTGAGCCGTCGGGACTATGCCGTCCGTGGCCGGACCTTCCAGCAATTGTGGTTTTCACCCACGGGAACGGGGAATTTCAAACAACTTACCCGCGCGCGGCGCGATCATTTCCAGCCGCTCTGTTCGCGCGACGGAAAATCGATTTATTTCGTCTCCGACAGGGACGCCGAACGGTCCCGCAACGTTCCCTATCAGGGCTGGTCCGAAAGGGAAGTCTGGAGCTACGACCGCGCAACCGGGACGGAACGGATGGTATCGAGTACCTCGGGTGACGAAGGGGTCGAACTCAATGGCGTCTCCGCCGATGGCGCGCTGATGATCCGCATGAAAGGCGGCCTGTTCAAAATCGGGCCGAACCCCTGGCAAATCGACAATGTAGACTTCGCCATGCTCTCGCCCGATGGCCGGCAGTTGGCGATTGTGATTCCGGATTTCCGGGATGCCGAAGGGCAAAGCCACGATCAGAAGTTGTTTATCACGGACAGCGCGACCGGCAAAACGCGAATTCCATTTGGCCAATACGAAGCCGCGGTGTGGTCGCCCGGCGGGACGCGTTTGGCTGGAATCGGTGGCGGCGACATCGCGATCCTCGATGCGAAAACAGGCCAGGAGCTGGAACGTGTGCCATTTTCGCCGCGGGAGTCCGCGCCGGATGTCCCGGTCTGGTCGCCCGATGAGAAGAAATTGCTGGTCGGAACCTATGGCGAAAACGGGGGCAGCGGGGATCCGCAGGACGATTACTTTATGCTGGATCTCGCCACCAAAAAGTGGACGCGGGAATTGGCCGCGCAGGAAGTGCTGTGGCTTCCCGGCGGCGATTCGGTTCTGTATATGAAGCCGCTTGATTTGCTGCCGCTCGCGCGAGGCAGCAGGCATTCCGTCTGGACTACGCAACTTGCGCTCTACGATCTGGCCACTCACAGGGATGTGCCCCTCACATCGGGACTCGTGAATAATCTGGCAATTGGATTCTGTGGAAAATAGAGAATCGGGGCGGATCGGGGGTCCGGATTTCGCTCAATGCGCAACCCGGTCTCACCAGGTTCAACGCCCTTGACCCAGGTGGCTCCATCGCGACAAACAACAGGAAGCCGGGGCCGGAGAAGGTAATCTCCCGCCCCGGCTTCGGGTTTGCGTGCGTGTGTCGGCTGTTAGTTGCCTTGCTGGATTGTCAGGGGAATCGAAGCGAGGTACTCACCGGCTCGGGCATGTCCCTTCGGAACCGCATAGCCGCCGTTGGGCGTCCAGACCTGACTCAGATTGCAGCCTGCTTCGCTGCAGCGGAAAACCAGGCGAGGCGAGTTGTTGTCCAGAGGTCCGCCGCCCGCCGCGTAAGGAATCGCGAACGCGGATTTGTGAGTGTCGACGTTGTACAGACGAATCACTTTGCTGCCTCCGAGAGTATCCAGGTTGACGACGTAGTTCCCAGCTGGGGCGACGCTACCCGGGATTCGGAACGCGAACGGAACGTCCGCTTTCATCGTGGTTTGGCCGTAGGCTGTGGTTCCGAGGAACAACGCGGTGGCCGCAAACAGAAAAAGGCGATTGGTTATGCTCTTCATTTTTGACCTCCTCCCAGAGGCTTCGGACGCAATGGATTAATGCAATCGGCGCGCCGCGCGGCTTGCGTTCGTAAGCCCCTGAAAACACGCGAGCCCGCCTTGCCGGGGACGCCGATTTTGAACCTCAGGGTTCGCGCCCGCGAACCCGAGGGTTCGGCCGGAATGCTGTACACTCACTTTCATGCCGGAAGCCGTCCGCGAAACGCTGCTCAAGGCTTCGACGATGATCTACCTGTTTCGCGCCATGACAACGGCCGAAGCAGCCGCGCAGAAACGCGAAGTGGAGCTTCACCTCATCAGCCTGGTCAACGATGTCTCGGGTACCGATGGAGGCTTCGTCGTTCTGGCGCAACCGGGTAAGCCGCTGATCGATTGCGCACGCGAGCGCGATTTTCCCGGACTTGAGGGCATCGTTCAACGCGTTTGCGCCGAGGGTATCGTGCACGGGAACGAAGTCACCGCGGGCCCGTTACATCTGCACAACCGGATCGAAGGGGTGATTGGCGTGCATGGGAGCGGATTGCAGCGAAGTGCTGGGCGCGCTCCTGACGCTTGCCTCGGCGGCTCTCGAAAGCGCGAGAGAGACCGAAGAGCTCCGCGCTGAGAACATCATCCTGAAGGCGCAGACAGCGACGGACGACTCCGGAATCATCGGCGAAAGCGCGGGGATCGTTCATCTGAAGAAACTGATCGAGCGCGTCGCTCCGCAGGATGCATCAGTGCTGATTCTTGGTGAGAGCGGCACCGGCAAGGAACTGGTTGCCCAGGCCATCCATACGCAGAGCCGGCGCGCGAAACGGCTTTTCGTCGCCATCAATTGCGCGGCGTTAAGCGAGACGCTGCTCGAAAGCGAGCTGTTCGGGCACGAGCGCGGCGCATTCACCGGCGCCGTCGCGCTGAAGAAGGGCAAGCTCGAAATGGCGCAGGGCGGAACGGTGTTCCTCGATGAAATCGGCGAACTTGCGCCTGGTTTGCAGGCTAAGCTTCTGCGCGTTCTCCAGGAGCGCACGTTCGAGCGCGTCGGTGGAACCGAGACAATGCCGCTCGACATACGTCTGGTGGCGGCGACCAACCGCGATCTCGGCGGCGAGGCCAAACGCGGGCAGTTCCGGCTCGATCTCTATCACCGGCTCAACGTAATTACGCTCAAGGTGCCGCCGCTGCGGGAGCGAGCCGAGGATATTCCCGTTCTGGCCGCGCATTTTCTGAACCAGGCCGCGGCTCGCTGCGGGCGGCGTCTGGCCGGGCTGGCGGAAGAGTCTTCGCGATGTCTCATCCGATATTCATGGCCGGGAAATGTTCGGGAGTTGCAGAACGCGATCGAGCACGCGGCGATCCTGGGATCGTCCGAATGGCTGGCGCCGGAAGATCTGCCCGAGACGGTGCTCCAGGCGGCCGACCCGGCCGATCTCGCCGGCGCGTATCAATCGGCTCTGGGAGAGACGAGGCGTGACTGCGTAATCAGGGCGTGGGAAGAGGCGAAGGGCGACCACGACGCGGCAGCCCGGATTCTGGGAATACATCCCAATTCGCTGCGCCGGCTGATCCGGCATCTGGAGCTCAGGGAAACGCTCGGGCGGCGTTCAGCCGGCACGGGCTGATGGCGCCGCGACCGTCAGAAGGCGCTGTCGGGAGAGTTCCTCGAACGTCATCGCACAAACCACTTCCCTGCCCAAGCCCTCCAGTTCGGTGTCGAACTGCAAACCTGCGGCCACGCCGTCGAGCGTCCGGCCGTCGCAAAGCTTCAGGAACGAAGCAGAGAGGGGCGTCAGCTCCAGGACGTCCGTGCCCGCGGGCTTGCGTTCTCTGGTCGCGATCGTCATTCGCCGCTTCGGCGCCGCGGGCAATCCATCACCGCGCCGAAGGTGGTCAAGGATCGAAGCCACGTCCACATCGAAATCCAGCAGGCGAACTCCGGGAGCGGGCAGCGGAATCGGCGGCATTATTTTCCGCGAGGATCTCCGCGCGCGTCTGACCGGAATGGGCGCAGGCTCGGACATGCCTTGTTCCAACTGAAGAATGGCGGCGAGCGACGCGTCGGACTCGTCCCCGCGCAGATACCTCGAACGCACGTAATGAGCAAAATCACGCCGGAAACCGGCTGACGCGTAGTAGCTCCCTCTTTCCTCGCCGTCCATCGCGAGTGCCGGGAACGCTGTCTCCCACGCCTCGAAGACTCCCCGGATTCCGCCTCGCGACTGATGCAGCGCCACCATAACTCCCCGAAACCACCGCAGGCCGTACATCACGAAATCCCGCAAACGCTTCAACCGGCGTCTGTCTCCCGCAATCATCGGCACGCCGTAAAAATTGGGGAAAACATCGGGATACGCCGCGATCAGGTCCGTATCGGCTTTGTCCTGCTTCCACCCCTGATACGAGATGTCGGAATGCGCATCGTCCGAGATGAGTTTGCCGCGGAACCGGTTATGCAGCGGGGTGCCCGCGAGGGGCGCGACGATATGCAACTGCGCGTCAACGCGCTCATAACGCGCGGCGTCCATCAGGAAGCCGGCGGTCAGCCATAGATCTTCGTCGGTTTCCTCCGGGAAGCCGGTGATCAGGGAAACCGTCGTCTGAATATCGGCGGCGGCGCAACTCCCGATTCGCGCCGCGGCATCCACCAGATCGAGGTCCTTCTCGATCGCGCGTTGCAGACGGGGAGAGCCGGTCTCCACCCCGAAGAAGACGCTTCGGCATCCCGCGCGATGCATCGCGGCGATCAGGTCATCATCGATGCAGTCGGTGCGCGCGCTGCACGCCCAGTGAAAAGGTTCGCCAGAATCCAGCATCGCCTGGCAGAAAGCCGCCACGCGCTTGCGGTCCACCGTGAACATGTCGTGCACCAGATCGAAGTTCGTAACGCCATAGCTGCGATTCGCCGTTTTCATCTGCCCGATCACCGCTTCGGGCGATTTCAGCCGGAACCGGCGGCGGAAGAAATCGTTGGTCGAGCAGAAGGTACACGCGAACGGGCAGCCCCGTCCCAGTTCCAGAGGGAAGGCGGAAAGGGATTCCATGCCGGGCAACAGATCGAAAGCGGGAAACGGCAGCGCGTCAAGCTCTGTCACCAGCGGAGACTCCGGGTTGCGAACGATGGATCCGCCGCTGCGGAACGTGATCCCAGGGACAAAGGCGAGCGCGGGAGACCGTACGCCTGTCCGCATCACCTGAACCAGCGATTCATCCGCTTCGCCCCGAACAATCAGGTCCACGAATGGAAAGGCTTCGAGCGTCGCGATATCGACCGCCGACGCCTGCGGGCCGCCGAACACGATGGTCGCGTCCGGATGCGCCAGCCTGACCCTCCGCGCTATGCGGATGGTGAGGGGATAGGAGCTACAGATGGTGCTGAAGCCGATAACGTCGAAGCCCGCGCGGAACGCGCGACGCCGCATAGGCGCAGAAGTCGCTTTCCGAGCGAGGGCCGCCGTCAGCGAGATAGTCATAGTAGAGCCGGTTGAGATCCAGCACCTCCGGCGCGGCCAACTGCTGGCGCAGAATCGCAGCCAGCGTCAGCACACCGAGCGGAGGATAGTCCGCGACGTTCCGAATGCTCCGATCCCCGGCGTGCTCGCCGAAATCGGTGACTGTGGCCGCGCCGATGAGGCAGATGCGCGTCACGGACGCTTTCGCGGATTAGTCGCCACTTCCGGGCGCAGGTGGCGGGGGTGGCGGCAGTTCCATGACGATGATCGGAACGCCGGACGCTCCTGCGTCAGCCTTGGCCCAAGTCAGCACATGATTGGTAACGTGGGCTTTCAACCGCGCGATCTGCTCTTTCGTTGCCTTTACCGAACCCAGATCGATCGAGACTCCGATCTTCCTGCCCGGAGCTGCCTTTTTTGCTGTGGCTTTTTTAGTTGCCATCGTGTCTCCTGCCGTGGGCTCGTTCACCCGTTATTTTTTGCCGCCGGACTCCGGGGGTGGCGGTAGTTCCCAGGTGCTGATCGGTACACCGGACGCTCCTGCGTCAACCTTGGCCCAGGTCAGCACATGATTGGTAATGTGGGCTTTCAACCGCTCGATCTGCTCTTTCGTTGCCTTTACCGAACCCAGATCGATCGAGACTCCGATCTTCCCGCCCGGAGCTGCCTTTTTTGCTGCGGCTTTTTTAGTTGCCATCGTATCTCCCGGTTTGAACTATACAGCGCTTGAACGATATAGTGTTGAACTATAGCCGACTTGGGCCTCGCCCGACAAGGGCCGCTGCAAATTTTGTCCCGCGCTCTTCAGCGCGGGAGCGGGTCGAGCACCCAGACACTCCCCGCCGATTCCAGGGCGTTAAACAGAATCCGATCGTCCGAAAGGGACAGTGACGCGAGGCCCGACTGCATCTGCCTCGTCGAGAAGCGGCTGCCGTGGAAGCCGAGAACCTCTGTGGGCGCGCCCTCGGGCTGTCTTGTCGTTCGGTTCAGCGCCTGGCGCCAGACGCACCGGAAGCCATCGCGGTTCGAATCGAACAGAAGCGTGTCGCCGCGTTGTGTCCAGACCGGCTTGTCATCCCAGAAATGCCCGTCCGTGATGGCGATCCAGGCCGACTCCGGCGCCGGCTTTCCGCCCTGCAGCGGAACCGCCAGAATCTGCGCGCGGTCGTTCAATGTCTCGATCGCGCTCAGGGCAATCCAATTCCCGTCCGGCGAAAACCGCGGGCCGTCGAGGCTGTGGCGCGAGCTCGCAATCATGGTGTGGGCGCGTGAAGACAAGAGAGAATCCCGACGCGCGCCGGGCTCGAATGATCCACGAACAGGATCGAATCGCCCGCCCGCGCCCAGTCCGACACGCGGCCGCAGTCGTCGCAGACCGTTTCCGGAACCGAAACGGAGAAATCGCCGTTGACCGTGGCCACGTACACCGGTTCCTTGCCCGGCCCGCAGGCCGACCACGCCACTTGCGAACCATCCGGAGAAATAACGGCCGAGCACTTATCCGCCGCATCGGCGGACACGGCCGCTTCCCGTCCGGTTGCCAGATCGCGAATCCACACATTACGGCCCGGTACGCGCCCGAGCAGGTAAACCAGCCTCGTGCCACGCGCGTCGATGGTCGCGCTGGAGTGATAGGCATCGCCGTAAGTCAGCTTCTCGGCTGGCTTATCGACAATCCGGCCGCTCTCATCCACTCGCCGCTCCCAGATATTGATCTGGTACTGATAGCTGGTAAAAGCGACGCCACCGGTGGCCGACGGGTAGGGCGATCCATCGGTTCCCGTGCCGAAGGTAAGTGCCTCCGGCGCACCTTGCACCTTCCACGTCCGCGCGGAGACAGGAACCTCATAGACAGACCGTCCCGTTTCGTCCCGCGCCGAGAAAACAACCTTGCCGCCGCGCCATCCTCCCGGCTGGTAAATCGTATAAAGTCCGGTGTGTTTAAGAGAATCCCAGGCGCCCGTCCTGGCCGCCGCCCCTCCCTCTACCGGCGTGACCCACCAGTCCGGATGCGGATCGGCATCCGACTTCCACACGTCCACGCCTT
This sequence comes from Terriglobia bacterium, assembly GCA_963764845.1. GTDB lineage: Bacteria > Acidobacteriota > Terriglobia > Bryobacterales > Bryobacteraceae > BOG-234. The sequence goes on from CAVXUE010000007.1 coordinate 71,771, forward strand.
CAAACAGAAGGTGCGTTCCATCGGGCGTCCAGACCGGATAGCGGGCCTGCGCGAACGAAGGCTGCAGTTGCCTCGGCACGCCGCCCGTCGCCGGAATGACGTACATGCGCCCCGACGCCGCCGTCGCGGCTTCCTCGCCGATCCAATAGGCGATCCACTGGCCGTCGGGCGAAAACCGCGGGTTGTTCCCGCCGGGCGCAAGCAGGCGCTCCTGTCCGCCGAAGGCAGGCGCCACGTATACGCCGCCGCCGCGGCGATCCGAATGGAACGCGATCACACCCCCGTCGGGTGAAAACGACGGATCCGTGTCGTCCGCCGGGTCGCTCGTCAGCCGAATCGGTTCGCCTCCACTCATGTGGCGAACATAGATGTCCATATTACTGCCGTCGGCGCGATCGGATGCAAAAGCCAGCAGATGTCCATCGTTGGAGAGCGCCGGTTTCTCCGTCAGCCCGGCATCCCAGGTGATGCGGCGCAGCGTCGCGTTTTGCTGGCGATCCGCCCGTCCGTGCGGCAGTACGAATGCTCCCGCCGCCCAGCCCGCGGCGATCGCGAGCGTAAGCGGCGCCGGCAGCCAGCCACCGCCGCCGGCTGCTTACCGGGTTGGATGTTGCGCCGGGCGCGCTCCCTGTTGCGCCTCCGCCATCTCCAGCATTCGCGCCACGTCGTACATGGAGTGCGCGCGATCTTCCGGATCTTTGCTCAGGCAGAACCGGAGCACCTCGTCCAGTGCCGCTGGCACATCCGGCGCAACTTCTCTGAGCGGAGGCGGTTCGGTACGAAGGATGTTCGCCATTCGGCCGGCCTCCGAAGTGGCGCTGAATGGATGCTGACGGGTCAGCATTTCGTAGAGCACGATCCCGAACGAGAAGATATCGGTTCGCGCGTCAACAGCGAATCCCTGCGCCTGTTCCGGCGACATGTAGGCCGATGTGCCGACCACCGAGCCCTCGCGCGTGAGAGGCGGATCTATTTCCATGGTCGGCGAATCGGGACCTGAGTCCGGACTGGTTTTTGTCCAAAGCCCGGGCCAGGCCAAAATCGACCACCTTGACCACGTTTTTGCGCGTGATCATAATGTTGCCCGGCTTCACGTCGCGGTGAACGATACCGGCGGCATGAGCCGCCGCGAGACCATCGGCGATCTGTACCGCGTATCGAACCGCTTCCTTCGTGGCTCAGCGTACGTTGCGTCAGGACGTCGCGCAGCGACGTGCCGTCCACGCGCTCCATCGCGATGTAAAAGGTTCCCTCATGTTCGGCAACGTCGTAAATCGCGACGATATTCGGATGGTCAAGCGCGGCCGTGGCGCGAGCCTCGCGAACAAATCGGGCAACCGCGGAATCGGTTCGGATCTGGTTTTTCGGCAGGGTCTTCAGGGCAACTTCACGGCCCAGCACAAGGTGCGTTGCCGCATAGACTTCGCCCATGCCACCGGCGCCGAGCTTTCGATCGATACGGTATTGACCGATGATCATGCCGGAAGAGATCGTCATAGGCCTGCCGCGAGACCTATTGTACAAAGTTATCTTGTCGCTGCCTGACAAACCCCTGTATTTTGAATGGCGTGAAGACGGCTCTGCCGCCGGCCGTCAATGGATTTCGGGTCGGGGATTTCGATTTTCCCGCCGAGAAAATCGAAATCGCAGCCTTGATGGGCCTGCGTGACGCGGTCCGTATAGAGCGCCATGTAGCCGCGTCCGTATCGCGGCGCGGGCTTCACCCATCGGGCCCGGCGACTCGCCAATTCGTCTTCGGAAACCAGCAGATCCAGTCTCCGCTTCTCCGCGTCGAGCGAAATCGGATCGCCGTCTTCCACCAGCGCCAGCGGACCGCCGATCCAGCTTTCCGGCGAAACGTGCAGGACGCAGGTTCCATAAGCGGTTCCGCTCATGCGCGCATCGGAAATCCGCACCATGTCGCGCACGCCCTGCGTCGAGCAGCTTCTTCGGGATCGGCAGCATCCCCCATTCCGGCATCCCGGGACCGCCCAGCGGGCCGGCGTTCTGCAGCACGAGCACGGAGTCCGGCGGTGACATCGAGATCGTCGCGGTTGATGCGCGCGTCCATATCGTTGTAATCCTTGAAAACCACGGCCGGGCCGGTGTGCTTCAGCAGCTTCGGGTCAGCCGCCGAAGTCTTGATCACCGCGCCGTCCGGAGCGAGATTGCCGTAGAGAACGGTCGTGCCGCCGCTTGCGAAAAGCGGATTCGCGCGCGGGCGGATCACCTCGGGATTGATGGATCCGCGCCGATCGAGATTCTCGCCGAGCGTCTTTCCGTTGACCGTGCGGCAATCGAGGTGGAGCAGATCCCGGATCTCGCGCATCAGCGCGCGCAGGCCGCCCGCGTAGAAGAAATCCTCCATCAGGAATCGGCCGGAAGGGCGGATGTCGGCCAGCACCGGAACGCGGCGCGAGATTTCGTCGAACAGCGGGCAGATCCAGCTGCAGCCCGCAGCGCCCCGCCATCGCGACGAGATGAATGATCGCGTTCGTCGAGCCGCCGATCGCCATATCGACCGTGATCGCGTTCTCGAACGATTCACGCGTGAGAATGCCGCGACGGCTTGCGATCCTCCCACACCATCTCGACGATCCGCTCGCCGCAATTCATCGCCATGCGGACGTGATTCGAATCGGCCGCGGGAATCGACGACGCGCCGGGCAGCGTCATGCCGAGCGCTTCCGCGAGCGCGGTCATGGTGGACGCGGTTCCCATCGTCATGCAGAATCCGGGCGAGCGCGCGATGCCGTTTTCGATGTCGTGCCAGTCTTCTTCGGTGATGTTGCCGGCGCATCGCTCGGTCCAGAATTTCCAGGCAGTCGGTGCCGCTGCCGAGGGGTTGGCCGTTCCAGTTGCCGCGCAGCATCGGGCCGGCGGGCAGATAGATCGCCGGCAGATCCATGCTGATCGCGCCCATCAGCAGGCCGGGCGTGGTCTTATCGCATCCGCCCATCAGCACCGCGCCATCGATCGGCAGGCTGCGCAGCGCTTCTTCGGTCTCCATCGCCAGCAGGTTGCGGTAGAGCATCGGGCTGGGCTTCATGTACATCTCGGTGATGGAGAACGCGGGAATCTCCACGGGAAACCGCCCGCCTGCCACACGCCGCGCTTGACCGATTCCGCGCGCTCGCGCAGGTGCAGATGGCAGGGATTGATTTCGCTCCAGGTATTGACGATGGCGATGACCGGGCGGCCGGTGAAATCCTCCTGCCGGTAGCCGAGCTGCTTCAGCCGCGAGCGATGGCCGAAGCCGCGCAGGCGTGTCGGGCCCGAACCAGCGAAAGCTGCGCAGATCTTCGGGTTTCTTCATTCTTGCGCCATCACCGATTCCAGAATGTCGCGTGATCTCTTCGAAGATATATGGGGAGGAACGGTCGCCCGAAATCTGGAAATAGCGGTCGCTCGGGTAGTGGTTCAGCACGGGCCGGGTAACTTCTTCATAAGTGCGCAGGCGCTCGCGAATGACTTCTTCCCGGTCGTCTTTGCGCATGACGAGCGGCGCGCCGTCGTCGTCGCAGACGACCGTCATTTTCGGGCGCTTCGAAAGGATGTTGTACATCTGGCCGCATTTCGAGCACTGGCGGCGGCTGACCATCCGGCCCACCAGAACGTCCGCGGGCACGTCGAGATGGATGACAACCGGCGAGGACAGATTCCGCGCGGCGAGCAGCTGGTCGAGATATTCCGCCTGCTCGACCGTGCGCGGATAGCCATCGAGCATGAAGCCATGCGCGCAATCGGGCTGGCCGATGCGCGACGGCAAGCATCCTGTTGACCAGAGCGTCGGGAACCAGGCCGCCGGCCGCGATGATCGATTGCGCTTCGAGACCGAGCGGAGTGTTCGGCGGCGATTTCGGCGCGCAGCATGTCGCCGGTCGAGATGGAGGGGATTTTCTGTTTCAGCCAGTCGATGATCAGCCGGCCCTGCGTGCCCTTACCGCAGCCCGGGCGGTCCAAAGAGAAGAATAATCAAGGACGATTGTATGGCACACGGGTTCGGTTAAGCTAGAGCCATGGCACTTTCCGCGCGGAATCAGCTCCGGGGACAAGTCACGGAGGTTCAACTGGGTTCGATCATGGCTCATGTCGTGGTCCAGGTCGGCGAGAACGAAATGGAGAGCGTGATCACCCGGCGAAGCGCCGAAGAGATGAATCTGAAGGTCGGCGACACGGTGCTTGGTGGTCATCAAATCCACCGAAGTGATGATTCAGAAATAACCGTGCGAAACCTTTATCCGGCTGTCGCGTGTTTTGTTCTGATCGTGAGCGGGTGCTCGAAAGCGCCGGAAACTCCGGCCGCCGTGCCGCCTCCACCACTGGTCCAGATCGACCGGCTGGAACCGAGTTACACGGCTGAGGGGAAAGCGTTCAAACCGCTGCCGGACGGCACGTCCCAGGTGGTCGTCTTCGGGACCGTGCCGGATGGCGCGACGGTGTTGTGGAACGACCAGCCCATGGCGTCGAGCGGCGGCGGCAAGGGCGGCTTCGTGATCGGCGTGATACCGGCGAATCTGGTTCAGGCCGCGGGGACGGCGAAGGTAACCGTCCGCAGCGGGACGGCGGTTTCGAACCCGCTCGATTTCACCATTTACGGCAAGACCGGGCCGGCGCCGCAGATCAGCGCGCTGTCCCCGACCGATGCGGTGGCAGGGAAGGGTTTCAGCGTGCAGCCGAGCGGAGACTCTGCGCTGGGCGTGGCGGGGACGGGTTTCCTTCCCGGGGTCAGCGTGGTCGTGGATGGAAAGCCAATGACGACTGTCTTCGGCCACGACAATTTTGTCAGCGCCGTGATTCCGAAGGCGCTGGTGGCGAAGGCGGGATCGCATCAGATCTGGGTCGCGAACCCGGATAAGAAAATTTCGAGCAAGCTGGATTTCAAGGTTACGAATTAGGGACGCCATCAGGCGCGCGGAGTGACCAATGCGCCTGTATTGGGCGGCGATCCGGCCACCGCTCTCGCCGCGCGGCCTTCGCCCACCTGCTGCCGCCACATCGCGTAGTACAAACCCTTGCGGTCGATCAGTTCGTCGTGCCGGCCGAATTCGACGATCTGGCCGCGCTCGAGAACGTAGATGCGATCGGCATGCAGCACCGTCGATAGCCGATGCGCGATCAGGATCGTGATCGCATCGCGGCTTGTCGCGACCTCGCGAATCGTCTGGCTGATTTCTTCTTCCGTCAGCGAATCGAGCGACGATGTCGCCTCGTCGAACACCATCAGCTGCGGCTTGCGCAGCAGCGCCCGCGCGATCGAGAGCCGCTGCTTCTCGCCGCCGGATACCTTAACGCCGCCTTCGCCGATCACGGTATCGAGTCCGCGGTCGGCCCGGGCCAGAAGGCTGTCGACCGACGCCTGCCGCAGGACGTCCATGCACTCCGCATCCGTGGCCTGCGGGCGCACGAACAGCAGGTTCTCGCGAATCGATCCGGAAAAGAGCTGCGAGTCCTGGGTGACGAAGCCGATCCGCTCGCGCAAGCCATCGATCTCGATCTCGTCTTCGCGTGTTCCGTTGTAATAAGATGTGGCCGGTCTGCGGACGGTAGAGCCCGACGAGAAGTTTCACCAGCGTCGTCTTGCCCGATCCGGAAGGCCCGACGAACGCGATGGTTTCGCCGCGCGAGACGGTGAATGAGATTCCTTCGAGCGCGGGCCGGTTCGCCGATTGATGCTGGAACTGCACGCCTTCGAAAGCCAGCGTTTCCAGCATTCCGATCGAGACGGGATGCTCCGGCCGCGGCTCCGGCTTCAATTTCGAGGATGGTCTCGAAATTCTCCAGCGACGCCTCGGTCTCGCGATAGGTATTCACCACGTTTCCGAGTTCCTGCAGCGGGCCGAAGATGAAGAACGAGTAGATGAACAGCGAAAAGAACTGCCCCACGGTGATGCGCTGCGTGAAGATCAGGTAGAGCATCAGGAAGAGGATCGAGGTCCGCAGCATGTTGACGAAGGTCCCCTGGATGAAACTCAGGCTGCGCAGATAGCGGACCTTTTTCAATTCCAGTTTCAGAATTTTCGCGGTGGTGGAGTTGAGGCGATCGATCTCCTGCTGGGCCAGCCCAAGGCTCTTCACCAGCTCGATATTGCGCAGGGATTCGGTGGTCGATCCGGCCAGCGCCGTGGTCTCTTTGACGATGGTCTTCTGCACCTCTTTGATCTTGCGGCTCAGCAGGGAACTCAAACCGCCCAGCAGCGGGATGGTGAGCAGATATGCCGGGCCGATCGCCCAGTAGCATGCGAGACGCATAGACCATCACGAAGATCACGCCGATCACGGTGGTGAACAGCAGGTTCACGGCAATGGCGATCAGCTTCTCGACATCGGACCGAACCTTCTGCAGTTTGCCCAGCGTTTCGCCGCTGCGCTGGTCTTCGAAGAGGGCGTAGGGCAGTTCGAGCGAGTGGCGGATGCCATCGGCGTAAAGGCGCGCGCCCACCTGCTGCGTGATCACGTTGACGTAATAATCCTGAAAATTCTTGGCGACGCGCGAGACGAAAGCGACGCCCACCGCCGCGCCCAGCAGCAGGAGAACGCCGCGGATGAACTGCCCGATGGTGTACTCGTGAAAGCGGGTTGCGTAGGAGTCGATGATGTGCCGGAAGAATCCAAGGGATCCAGCATCGAAAACACCTGATTAATCGCCGCCAGGACCAGCGCCGCGACCACAAGAGGCCAGTAGTCCCGCAGATACCGGTAAAGAGTCGCCATTGATTCCACGTTACGGTAGGCCTATTCGAATTACACTAACAAGAGGAGGGATTCCTGCCGGATGAAGACCGCTGTTCTTTTCACCGTAACTCTGCTCGCCGCCACGTGGACCGTGCGCGCGGATTTCAGCTATACAACCACGCAGAAGGCAACCGGGGGCCAGATGGCAGCCATGGCCGCGGGCGCCAATCAGTACTTCGAAGTTCTACCTGAAGGGGCAGAAGATGAAGACCGAGTCCGCGGATATCGCGACGATTCTCGATTTCGACGCCCAGACCATCACCACGGTCAATCACAGGCAGAAGACCTATACAGTAAGGAAGTTCAGCGACTTCGCCTCCGCCACGAATGGCATCGATGCGAAGATCGACGTCAGGGAAACGGGTCAGCAAAAAGTCATCAACGGATATAACGCCCACGAGCTGGTGATGACGATGGAGATGGAGAACCCCGCGGCTGGCCGGAGCCCCGCGGCCGCCCAGATGGGCAAAATGCAGATGGAGATGGATATGTGGTTATCGTCCGACCCTCCTGGAGCCGGCGAAGTCCGCGCGTTTTATCAGAAAAACGCCAGCCGCTTTCCCTGGGCGGCGATGGCCAATGGCGCAAATCCGAGTATGCAGGCGGCCATGGCCCAACTGCAGCGTAAGATTGCGGAGATGAACGGCGTGCAGGTGATGGAGGTCATGAAGATGAAGTCCCCAGGCGGCGCGGCGGCGATGCCGGCCATGCCCCAGATGACTCCGGAACAAATGGCGCAGATGAAAGCGGCCATCGATGGCTTCAGGCACAGGGCGGAGCGGGCGCGGCGGCAGCGCAGCAGGCACTGGCGCGGATGCAGGCCATGCAGCAGGGTGGTGGCGCGGCGCCTGGCGCCGGATCGGGGTCACTGATGGAAATGACCATGGAGCACACCGATTTCTCCACGGCTTCCATCCCGGAGTCGGTATTTGCCATCCCGGCGGGATACCAGAAGGTCGATCAGAAATAGCCTACAGCTTCGCGATTTCGGCCAGAATCACCGCCAGTGACCGGCGGAACTCCTGCGGTGTCGAAACGCTGAACAACTGGGGCGCCAGCGGTTTGAGGAGGGGCTCCAGTTGGTCTTCCACCACCGGACCGTAAGGTCTTGGCATCGGGCCCTCCGGATTGGTGGGAATGCGAATCGGCGCTCGCGGCTGGTAGCGGATATAAATCACCTTGACATCGGGCCGGGCCGCGATGCCGATCGGTTTCATCTCGACGCCCGGTTCGAAAAAGACCGAGGCGCTGAGGATAATTAGAACGCGTGAGGGCCGGACGGCGACCGGCTGGCCCTGGATTTTCCGCGCAACACGGTTCAGGAAGAAGTCGGCATTGAACCTCCGGTTTTCGAGCGACCGGACATCGATGACTCCCGGGTTAACCTCGTTCAGCGCGGCTCTGGCCGCCGGCCAGTCGGGCGACCGGATGTTGTCCTGCCGGAACGCGACGCGCCGGCGCGCCAGATCGAGCAGTTCGAGACTGAACCTCGCGTCATGCCACTCCACCTGAGACAGCACTTTGGCCGACGGGAGCAGTGCTTCCAGATTGCGGTTCTGGATGCGGGACGAAGCTGCAAAGCGCTCCGGAGGAGTCAGGTTCACCAGCAGTGTGACCTCCAGCGGGTGCCGGGTTTCGACCGGCAGTTTCAGCCGTCCTTCGATCCGCGGGAGCAGCCAGCGGTCCGGGTCGGAATCCGGGACAAAAAACTCAACCGCGGGGAGGCCGCGCCACATATCGGGCAGAGGGTCGTTCGGCAGCGGCGATACGTGCAGCTTGCGGCGGATCAGGTTGTGCTCCCGGCTGGCGGTGTCGAACACGGCGACGGCAACCTGATAGTTGCCGGGAAGCGCAAAGAATGACTCTGAAAACACGGCATTGTTGCCTTTGATTCCTTCCTGCATCTGTTCCAGATCGAGTTCCTGATGGTTTTGCCACTTACGGTTGTTGCCGTCGATCAACTGCACCAGCACCTGGAACTTGCCTTCGCCGCGGCGTCTGGCCAATTCAGCTCCGTCCACCTGCGCTTCGAGAGTCACGCTCAGCCGCTGGTGGGTGGACAGGTCGGGATGGGAGAGGCGCAGACTCCAGTGGAGCGGGGCCTGCTGTTTGCCATCGAGCCATTGGTCGAAAGGGACGGTGGAGAACACCGCGTCCGCCAATCCGTCCTGTGCAGGCGAGCCGGGAGCGGCCGCGCCGCAGGGGGCGAGGCTGAGCACCGCGAGGATCGTGAACCGCACCATTGGAGCAACCCCTGGAGCAAAAGGATAGCATCTTGAACGGTAGAGGGTGCATCATCAAGGTGTAGAGCAAGAGGCAGAGCGGGATATGGCCAAGTCAAATATTGAACTTCTGGTTTCCGGCATGACGTGCCAGGGCTGCGTGCGCAGCGTGGAGATGAAACTCTCGAAGGTCCCGGGGGTGGAATCGGCGCGCGTGGATCTTGGCGCGGGGAAAGCGACGGTCGAGTATGACGATTCGCGGGCGAAGATCGATCAGTTGATCGGGGCCGTCGAACAGATCGGATATCACGCCGCTGAAGTATGAAATCCGCCGAAGAAGTCGATCTGCCGATCGGCGGGATGACGTGCGCCGCGTGCGCCCGTACCGTCGAGCTGCAGCTTGCGCACTCGCCGGGCGTGCAGAAGGCGAGCGTCAACTTCGCGACGCGGACCGCTTCGGTGTCCTTCAATCCGGCTCAGACCGGGCTTGAAAAACTGGTGGCCGCGGTGGAGGATGTCGGCTACGAGGTTCCCCGGCAGTCGCAGGAAATCGCGCAGGCCGCCGAGGCCCGGCAGCTTCGCAGGCATTTGATTGTGGCTGCGATTTTCGCGTTTCCGGTATTCGTTCTGGGGATGCTGGAGCGCGCTCCGATTCGTCCAGTTCGTGTTGACGCTGCCGGTTTTGTTTTACGCCGGCCGCGGATTCTTTTCCGGATGCCTGGACGGCGGCGCGGCATCGGTCGGCCAACATGAACACGCTGATCGCGATGGGCACGGGCGCGGCGTTCCTTTATTCGACTTGGGTGGTTGCGACAGGAGGGCCGGCGGCGTTTACTTCGAAGCCGCGGCTGTAATCGTTGTTTTGATCCTGCTGGGCCGGATGCTGGAGGCGCGCGCGACGGGCAGAGCTTCCGATGCGATTCGGCACCTGATGAATCTGCAGCCTCCGACCGCGCGCGTGATTCGCGCCGGCAGCGAGCAGGAAATTCCGCTGGCCGAAGTTCGCGTGGGCGACATCGTGATCGTGCGGCCAGGCGAGCGCGTAGCGGTGGATGGCGTGGTGCGCGAGGGCGCGAGCGAGATCGACGAATCCATGCTGACGGGCGAGAGCCTGCCCGTTGCAAAGACCGCGGGCGCAAAGGTTTTCGGCGGGACGGTGAACGGCACCGGGGCTTTCCGATTCGAGGCGAAGAAGATCGGGCGCGATACCGCGCTGGCCCAGATCATCGAACTGGTGAAACGCGCGCAGGGATCGAAGGCGCCGGTCGCGCGGCTGGCCGATGTGGTGAGCGGCTATTTCACGATCGCGGTGCTGGCGATTGCGCTGGTCACTTTCGGCGCGTGGTTGTTTTTCGCGCCGGTGGGAGTGGCGGTGGTCAATGCCGTCGCGGTGCTGATCATCGCGTGCCCCTGCGCGATGGGCCTGGCGACGCCGACCGCAATTATGTGCGGAACGGGCCGCGGCGCGGAACGCGGAATCCTGTTCAAGGGCGGCGAGGGGCTCGAGACCGCGGCGAGGGTGGATACCGTCGTTATGGATAAGACCGGCACGATCACGACGGGCAAGCCCGTCGTGACAGGCGTGCGGGCGTTGAATGGTTTCAGCGAAGAAGAGGTCGTCAGGCTGGCCGCGTCGCGTGGAGCAGTGGAGCGAACATCCGCTTGCGCGGGCAATTGTCGCGCGTGCCAATGGCGCACAACTGGAGGCCGCAACCGATTTTCGCGCGATTCCGGGTAAGGGCGCCGAGGCCATGGTTGCGGGCAGGCGCATCTTCGTGGGGCGCGGTGAAGCGGGCGCGATCGCGGTCGAGGTCGACGGTGTCGCAGGCGGGTGAATTCGAAATCGCCGATCAGGCGAAGCCGGAAGCGGCGGCGGCGGTTCGGCGGATTGCGAGCGATGGGTATCGAGGTCTGGATGATCACCGGCGACAACTCGCGGGTGGCCCGCGAGATCGCGCGCGAGGTGGGGATCGATGAATCGCGCGTGCTGGCCGAAGTGCTGCCGCAGGAAAAGGAGCGCGAGGTCGCGCGGCTGAGATCCGAAGGCAAACGAGTGGCGATGGTGGGCGACGGCATCAACGATGCGCCCGCGCTGGCGAGCGCCGATGTGGGCATCGCGATCGGCACCGGCACCGACGTCGCGATCGACGCCGCCGGCATTATCCTGATGCGCGGCGACCTTCGCGGCGTGCCCGAGGCGCTGGCGCTGGCGCGGCAGACGCTGCGCGTGATCCGCCAGAATCTGTTCTGGGCGTTCGGCTATAACGCGCTCGGGATTCCGATCGCGGCCGGCGTTTTGTATCCGTTCACGGGGTGGATGCTGTCGCCGATGATCGCGTCGGCGGCGATGGCGCTATCGAGCGTTTCGGTGGTGATGAACAGCCTGCGGCTCAGGCGGTATCGCGTCGCGGAATGAGCCTGCCGAAGCCGAGGTTGCACACAATCTCGATCAGGCTGCCGTTCAGATTCTTCATCAGACGCCGCTTCAGGCCGGCGTAGGGCTGCGTGCCCGCGAAGAGATCCTGCATCACATCGCGGAACTTCGGGCTGAGGCGCGTGAACTGCACCATGCGGCTGCGGCACCGGCCCCCACAGAAACGTCCCGTGGAAGACGCGATTGGCGAGCCGGGAACCGAATTCGAGGTCGGCCATGAAGTCGCGCCGGATGAGTTTGCGGTAAGCGGCGCCGGCAAGGCTCGGGCGATTCCGAGAGGATGGCTTTCGTGGCGAGATCGGCGGATCGGACCGCGTAGTAGAGGCCTTCGCCGGTGATGGGGTCAACCAGGCCGGCGGCATCGCCGATCGCGGCCCAGCCGTCGCCCGCCACGCGGTTCCGCTTCCATGCGGGCGTTTCGAGACAGGGCAGCAGGTGGCTGTAGAAGGTCGCGCCGTCCTTCGCAAGCCCCTGCTCTTCCATGTAGCGTTCGAGCCGCGCGCGCAGGGCGGAGGCGGGCTCGCCCTTTCCGCAAATGCCCACGGAAAGATGGCCGCAGCGCGGAAAGACCCAGATGTAACCTCCGAGCCCGGGCAGGAACTGGATATCGATGCGGTCGCTTTCGCCGGGAACGTAGTAGCCCAGCGCGCTCATGGTGTCGCCGGATGTCGAGCTCGGTGCCGAAGTCGCGCAGAGGGTTGCGGGCGCCCGTCGCGACCAGGCAGTAATCCGCGTCGAGCGTGCCGTTCTTTGTGCGCAGTGACCACCCCGTCCCGACCGTTCGATGTTGAGGACGCGCGTTTTCTCCAGTTGCGCGCCGGCGCGTTGCGCGCGATCGAGCAGCATCCCGTTCAGGTCGTATCGGGAGTAGATCAGCAGAGGCTGATCGAGAGAAAGCGTGACGGGCTGGCTCTTCGGCGCGGCGAGCACGGTCTTGTGGATGATCTTTCTTGGCGTGGCGTTGTCGGCGAGAAACGGATATTGCGAGTAGGCCTTCTAGGTCAGGCCGCCGCCGCAGGGCTTTTCCCACGCCAGCTTTTCGTCGAAGACGACGGTCTCGACGCCGGCCGAAGCGAGCTGTTCGGCCGCGAATGCGCCGGACGGGCCGCCGCCGAGGACCGCGACCTTCATTGTTTGGGTACGGTGCTGACTGTCGGATGTCCGGGCGGCAGCGGTGTGCCGGGCTGGGGAGCTGGCGACGCCCGGGTGTCCGGCCGGGAGCGCGGCGGCCTGGCCGGGCTGCGCCTGAGCGTGCGGCGTCAGCATGCTGCGGCTCTTGATGTGCCATTCGTCGCCCTGCCGCTCCAGCGCATAATTCATGGTCATGGACTGCGACCGCGGCGCGCCTTTGGGCGTGAAGCTGACGGTGGCGTCGGCTTCCTTCTCGCGAAAGGAGACGGAATCGACGTTGACGTCCATGCTGCCCACGTCGACTTTCTTCGCGATGTCTTTGATGACGCCTTCTTTCACCGCTTCGGGGGTATCGATGTTTTTCGAGCAACCCGCGAGCAGCAGCGCGGCGAGACAGATGGCGGCCGATTTCACTGTTCCGATTATACCCGCCGGTCGTCCAGCATCGCTTCCACCAGGCCGGGAATCGTGTAAGTAGACGCTTCGACGGCGACCGAAATGCCGTACTTGCGCAGGGTTTCGCTGGTGATCGGGCCGATGCTGGCCGTGCGCACGTCGCGCAATCGCTTCGCGCGCCGATCGCGTCGACAAGATTTTGCACGGTCGAAGAACTGGTGAATGTGATCCAGTCGGGCTTGCGCGCGAGGGCCTCAGCGCGCGTTCGCGGCGAGATCCGCGGGCGCTACGGTCCGGTACGCTTCCACGACATCCACGCGCGCGCCGCGGCGGGCCAGTTCGTCCGGCAGCAGATCGCGCGCAACGGCCGCCCGGGCGATCAGCACACGCGCGCCCGTCAGATCGTACGCCGCTAGCGCGGCCAGCAATCCTTCGGCTACATACTGTTCGGCCACCACATCCACCTTCAGATGAAAGCGCTCCAGCGCGTCGCGCGTGGCGGGTCCGATCGCGCAGATGCGGCCCTCGATTGCGCGCAGATCCGAACCGCTCGCATCGAGCCGTTCGAGGAAAAAACGGACGCCATTGGCGCTGGTGAAGATCAGCCAGTCGTAATCCGCGAGGTTCGCGATGGCGCTATCGAGCGGCGCATAATCGGCGGCCGGGCTGAATCTCGATGGTGGGCAGTTCGATCACTTCCGCGCCCAGTCCGTGCAGAAGATCGGTCAACGCACTGGCCTGTTCGCGGGCGCGCGTGACCACGATCCGCTGCCCGAACAGCGGCAGCTTTTCAAACCAGCTCAGCTTGTCGCGAAGCCGGACGACGTCGCCCACGATGATGGTGGCCGGCGGCTTCAGCGCATGCTCGTGAATCAGGCCAGGGAGCGTTTCGAGCGTGCCGGTCAGCAACCTCCTGATCCGGGCGCGTGCCCCAGCGAACCGCCATCGCGGGCGTATTCGCGGCGCGTCCCCCGGCTATAATGCGCCGCGCGATTTCATCGAACTGCGAAAGGCCCATGAAGATGACGAGCGTTTCGGACGTCCCGACTTTCGTCCAATCGATCTTCAGCACGTCGTGGCCGGTGATGAAGGTGACGACGGAGGTGTGATCGCGATGCGTGAGCGGAACGCCGGTATAGGCGGCGATGCCGAGCGGCGACGTGACGCCCGGCACGACTTCAAACGGCACACCGGCATCGGCGAGAGCTTCGGCCTCTTCGCCGCCGCGCCCGAAGATGAACGGGTCGCCGCCTTTGAGCCGGACGACGTTGAGGCCGCGTTTGCCGCGGTCGACCAGCAGCTCGCAGATTTCCTCCTGCGAGAGCGCGTGGTCCGATTTTTTCTTGCCGACATAGAGCCGCTCGGCGGAGGCGGGCGCGAGATCGAGCAGATCCGAGTTGGCCAGGTGGTCGTAGAGAATCGAATCGGCCTGGGCGAGCAGGCGTTTGGCTTTGACGGTGATGAGTTCCGGATCGCCTGGTCCCGCGCCGACCAGATAGACCTTGCTCATACGAGGACCGGCGAGTTTCGAGCAGGGCCTGCGCGCCGCGTTTCAGCAGCACCTGCGCCACGTTGCGGCCCAGTTCCGCGGGCCTCGTGCATTCGCCCGTCGCGGTGTAGCGGATCATGCCGCTGCCGTCGGGTGCGAAGACCGCTCCGGTGAGGAACAGCTCGGTGTTGTCGAGCGTGCCGAATGCGCCGATCGGCACCTGGCACCCGCCGCCGAGTTCGGCCAGCATGGCGCGCTCCGCGGTTACCGGCAGGCGCGTCCAGGGATCGTCGAGCGGCGCGCTGGCATCGTAGCCCGCGCCTTCCTCCAGCGTCTCGATGGCGAGCGCGCCCTGGCCCACGGCGGGGCACATGATGTCGGGACGGAAGACCTCGCTGATGATGTCGCCCCAGCCCAGACGCCGCAGACCCGCGGCCGCGAGCACGATGGCGTCGAACTCGCCGCGCTCCACTTTGTTGATTCGCGTATCGACATTGCCGCGTATGGATCGCAGATTCAGATCGGGCCGCAGGCGGCGCAGCTGAGCGATGCGGCGCAGCGAACTGGTGCCGACAATCGCGCCGAGTTTCAGATTCCGCAGCTTGCCGCCGATGATGGCGTCGTTGGGATCGGCGCGCTGCGGGATGGCGGCGATGGTCAGGCACTTGGGAAGCTCGGTCGGGAGATCCTTCATGCTGTGAACGGCGAGATCGATGCGGCGGTCGAGCAGAGCTTCTTCGATTTCTTTGGTGAAGAGCCTTTGCCGCCGACCTGGTGCAGCGGAACATCGGTGATTTTGTCGCCGGTGGTCTTGATGATTTCGATCCGGCATTCGACGCCGCGCGCTTCCAGACGTTCCTTGACGTAATTCGCCTGCCAGAGCGCAAGTTGCGAGCCCCGGGACCCGATCACCAACATAAGCCCAGTGTAACCATTCGCATTTGCTGCGACTCCGCGTGCGAACAGCTTTGCGCGCCGTCTTCCGATGCGCGTGCCGGAGAAGCAGCGATCCCGATTCCATCAGCGTCCGGCTTTGAGCAGCCCTTCGAAACTCTGCACCAGGCTTACAATCGTCAGCGCCATCACCGCGCCCCCCACCACCCAGACCGAGGGGCGCGCGCAGTTGAACGATTGCCCCATGCCCGTGCGCAACGGCACCACGATGGCCGGATCTTCCGGGTTGTAATAGACCGATCCCCATTTCCAGCAGCTGTCGGCCATCGGGTCGGCGCTCTCCGGGGCGATATGTTTCGTGAGCCAGAAACGCATTCTCCAGACGCCAAACAGCCAGATCGCCTCGACCGGGAAAGCGAACCTAAAGTAAAAGCGCATGTCGACCGAAGGCATCACCGCGAACCAACACATCTGGCAGATCAGGAAGGCGAAGACGGAAGACTGCATGGCGCCCAGATAAGTCCGGTATTTATGGCTCGCGCCCGGTGTGGGCGCCCAGTCGCTGCTGCGCGCGCGGAACCGCAGCGCCCATTGGTTGGCGGCGCACATCGTTCCCAGAGTCAAAGAGAAGAAAATCGGAAACAGCCTGGGTGTTCCGGGATGCACGCCGGTGATTTGATGCCAACCCAGCACCAGAATGACCAGGGACACGGCGGGCACCACGGGCGGAACCAGCATCGCCAGCCAGTCGAGGATGCCTAACCAACATGACTCCGGGTCTTCCTCGACCGCCAGCGATGCCACGCGCACAGCGGGGGTGACGTCCGCTCGGGCTTCACGCCGCGTCCGGCCATTCGCCAGCGCGAACGCGACCGAGCCTGCAAGAACGCCGGACATTGACGCGACGAATCCGGCGATCGCCACGGGAGTCGCGAGCGAGACAGCCACGCCCGCGAGCGACGCCGGCCAAAGACGCCAACGGAACTGTCGCAGGATAGCCTGACCGGCGATTGATTCGCTGAAGCCCGTTTCGACGCGCGCTCCGAAAAATGTCTGCCCGCGCGATTGACGCCGCGCCGCCGTCGGCCAGTGCAGCAGAGCGGCGGGAATCAGGCCCAACAGCACGGGCATGAAGCGATTGAATGCCTGCAGAAATTCATTCATAGGTTCTCCAGTGCTTCCGCGAGGCCGCGCAACTCCCCGGCCACCTTGCGGGGACTCAGGCCGCGCGCGCGGCCCCCCGCCACCAGTTCCCGAAGCTTCAGGCGGAAGTCGTCGGCGATCTCCGGCCCCGCGCGCGCCGGTGACAGCCGGTCAACGACACGCGCGCCGTGCCCGTGGACGATATCGAGAAAGCCCTCGGCCGCGAGCGCGCGATACGCATCGGCGACGGTGTTGAAATGGATTCCCAGATCGAGAGCGAGCTTGCGGACGGGCGGCAGGGGCTCACCCGGCTTGAGAACGCCCTCCATCACCAGAGTACGCAGCTGATTGACGATTTGACGCCAGGCGGGCACGCTGCCTGCGGGGTCGAGGCTGATCTCGGGAGGTTTCGCCATGAAACTTGGTGTACAGAATTATTGTACACCAAGCAGCTGCACACCAAGGCAGCGCGCCGCGTCAGTTTGCCGTGCAGGCGAAATTCGCAGCGTCGTCGATGCTGCCCGAACCCTTGTACTTCGCGACCTGTGGCTAGGCGCACAGCGGGCGGGTGCGATCCACTTTGCCCGCTGGTGGAATGCGATGCGATCATCTTATCCGGAGTGACGCTCTTTTCGACCCAGCTTTCCATCGCGCCTACCTTGTCGAACCTGTTCGGACCTTCGCCGCCTCCGCAGTGACCCATGCCTGGTTCGAGGAACAGGCGGATGGAATCGGCGGTTTGCTTTTCGCCGCCCATGGTGTCCACCACGCTCCGGTAATACTGGATGGTCGAGAAGGGCGAGATGTTCGGATCGGCCCAGCCGTGATAAAGCAGCAGCTTTCCTTTGTGCGCGAAGAACTGCTTGAGATTGGGATCGGTTGCGTTCATCACGACATTCTCCGGTTCGTCGGAGCGAACAATGTCTTTATCGAAATCGAAGGTCTTCCAGTCCCAATCGGGATTTTTGTAGACCACGTACTTGTATTGATCGAGGATGATGGGGGAGGGTGCGGGTCCGCCTAAGACCGCCCAGCCCAACTCGGAACCGGGCGCGAGCGACCGGGAACAGCGTCTGCCCGGTGCGCGGGTTCTTTGCGTTCGCGTAGATTTTGCGCGCGGCTTCGACCTGGGGCGCGGTCAGGCAGGCCGGGCTGTCGGGACCTTTGCATTCGATCACCTTCGGATCGAATTTGCACTTGGCCGGGATTCTCGATAAGGCCGTCTTTGGCGCCGTCGTTCGCGTCGCAGGCCTCGATCGCGGCCTGGTGGATCGCGGGATACTTGGCGGGCGGGATGTAAGCGCCTGGATCTTTCAGTTCGGCCGATGCCACCCACAGTGCCAGCGCGGTTCGATTCGCCGGCGCGCCGGCGATGATGCCGTCGTAATCTGCGGGAAATTTCTGCGCTTCCTTCAGGCCTTGCCGGCCGCCGGTGGAGCAGCCGTTCCAGTAAGACAGGCGCGGAGCAGTCGCCATAGAAGGCCTGGATGATGGACTTCGACTTCACTGTCATTTCATGCTCGGAGCGCCACCCGAAATCAATGAGCTTTTCGGGATGTCCGAGGGCGAAACTGCCGCTGCCTCCCACGTGACCGGTGTCGGTGGAACTTGTGGCGTAACCTCCGCGCAGGGCGTCGGCGAGTTCGGAATAACTGATGACGCCGGCCCACCCGCCATTGCCCACGGCTTGATATTTCCTGTTCCAGTCGGCGGTGGGAAGCCAGACTTCGACTTTGATGTCGGAATCGCTGGTAGGCTTGAGGGTCGCGGGCACCCGGCAGAAGGCAGGGAGATCTTTGTAGGCGTTGGCGGCTCCGCGGCCTCTTCCGGGGTTGCCAGGCTGCGTGAAAGCGCCGGCCGCGACGGGCTGCGCGCTGGTGATGGTCGCGTCGGGGAAGGTGAGCGAGGCGAGACCTTCGCAGGACGTGGCGGCCATCGTGGGTATGCTGGCAACCATGCAGGCCAGCACGGATTTCGCGGCGAGGTTCATGAGACGGACTCCTCCCGCACGAGTATATAGCAATTTTCTGACGCTATTTTGTGACGTGGTCAGGCGCGAGCGCGATGGCTATTCGGGCGTCGGCTCCGTCTCCGGCTCAGGGCTGGTTTTTGTTGCCTTGTCGAAGAGGAAATTCAGGGTCTTTTCCGTTTGGATGTGTGAGGCGATGCGGTCCATCGTCCCGTCTTCGCTCAATCTCTTGCGCACCGTCGGCACAGGCTCCCGGTTCTGCTGCGCAATCCGCGTCACTTCCTTATCGACTTCGTCGTTGGTCACGCCGATCGCCTCGCGCTCGGCCACTTTGCCCAGAATCAGCGAGGCCTTCACTTCGCGGATCGCCGCGTCGCGCTGCGCTTCTTTGATCTTCGCCCAATCAAGATTGAACGACCGCGGGTCGACCCCCTGCTGCGAGAGCGACCGCAGGCGTTGTTCAACGCGATTCTCAATCTGCCGCTCGACAAAGGCTTCCGGCACGGGAAAATCGTTCGCATCCACCAGCGCGTCGACGATCCTGTCCTTCGCCTTCCGCTGCGCTTCGGTTTCACGCTGCGCGAAGATCGATTTCCGCAGCGCGTCCTTCAATTCATCGAGCGTACGGAAATCGCCCCTGTCCTGCGCGAAATCGTCGTTCAACTCCGGCAATTCCTTGCGCCGCAAACCCTTCACCACGGTGTGGAACCGGATGGTTTTGCCCGAGAGTTTCTCCTGCCCGTAATCCGCGGGGTAGGTGACGTCGAATTCCTTTTCGTCGCCCGGTGAAGCGCCGCGCAGGTTTTCCGTAAAGCCTTCCATGGTCTCCGGCCCGCTAATCAACACCGAGACTTCGTCCGACCGGATGGGGTCGTCGGCGCCCGCCATGCTCTCGAGCGACACCACCGCATAATCGCCGTCTTCGAGCGGCCGCGCGTCCACGTTCACATAAGTGGCCTTGCTTTCGCGCAGTTCTTCGAGGCGCTTTGCGACATCCTCATCCGTCACTTCCGGCTGCCCATAAGGGACTTCGATGCCCTTGTATTCGGCGGGCTCGAACTCCGGATACACTTCGAAACGCGCCTTGAAATGCACCGCTTCGCCGTCGTGATAATGCACGTCGGAGATGCTGGGCGTACCCACCACGCGCAGATTCTCCTCCTTCGCCTTCGCATCGAAAAACTTCGGGACAAGGTGCTCCAGAACGTCCTGACGGATCTCGCCCGCGAAATTCCGGCGGATCAGGGACGCCGGCGCTTTGCCGGGACGGAACCCCGGCAGCTTCGCCTTTTCCTGAAACGTCTTTGTGACCTTTGCGGTCTCGGCCTCGACTGCCTCGGCGGGAATCGAGATCTCGAGCTCGTGCTTACAACCTTCAACTAATGCCAATGCGGATTTACCTCAGGATTTCAAAAGAGTGAAAGGCCAAACCTTCAGCGTATCAGAATGGAGAAACCGCTCACTTGGCGAGAGCTTCGTCAAGCGCCCGCGCCAGGTCTTCGTAGATGATCGTCTCGACCAGCGGGACGCCACCCACGAAAACGGTCGGCGTGCGGACAACACCGCGCGCCACCGCCGACTGATAGTCCTGATCCACCAGGGCATTGAACCGGGGAGCGGTCAGCGAATCGATGATGCCCCTCTGATCCAGGTGATTGCGGGCCGCGAAGTTGAGCAGCCAGCCGTGCAGGCTGTGCAGCGTAATATGATCCTGCTCCGACAGAATTTCGCGGCGGATCGCGATCCCGTACTGGTGATCCTGATCCCAAACCCACCGTGCGGCAACCGCGGCCTGCCGCGCCCAATCGTGTTTGCCGAGCGGCAGATCGCGATGGATGAACGCCACTTTCGACCCGTACCTCGGAAGGATTTTTTCGTCGAACATGGCCCGGAATCGGGCGCAGTCGCCGCATTGCAGATCTTCGTAGATGAGAACTCTTACGGGGCTGGCGGGGTTGCCTTCGACCACATCCGTGTTCGACGCAAAGACGGGAGCCATCGTCATGCCAATCAACATCGACGACATTATCAGAGTTGCCGCGATTCTCATAGCTGAAGCGGGCTGTGCAACACTTCCGTTCGCATCGGAATGCCCATGTTCATTCTGACCCGCCGGGCCCGGTCCCGGTTGCATCAATCTCCGCTGCATGAATCTCCGCTGCGGGAATCTCCGATGACTCCCGCCTGCCAGCGCCGGGCGCCAGTCCCGTCATCACTTCTTTCCCTTTCGCGAACGCTCTGGCGTAAGCGTCCTGCTTCTCCCCTTTCGAAAGACCGCTGCCGGTCCGGTTGACTTTCTCGAGACCCAACCCGACGACATAAGTCCCGGCGAACGCCACAGCGGCCTTGGGGATCAGGCCGCCGCCGAGCGGAATCTTCCCCACCAGTTCGCGCGCCAGCGCGCGCCAGCCGAACGCCCCCGCGGCAATCACGGCGATCTGCATTTTCTGCTCGCCGTATCCCACGGTCTGCCCGTGCAGCGCGGCCATCAGCAGAGCCATCCGGATCTGATTCATGGTGAGGAACGCGGTGTCGGTGGCGAATTCGCCAACTGCCCACGGCAGATCGATCACGCTGGGGATCACGTTCGGAAGCGCAGTGACCAGCGCGAACAGGGCGTTCTCACGGGCAATGCGGTGGATGATGCGGTCCGCGGCCGAGCGCCGGAAGGTGGGGAAATTGCGCCCGATCGCCAACTCCAGAGTGTGGTTGTCCCCGATAATCGCCTTCGTCATCGATTCGCGATCCACCGGATTGAACAAATAGCCATTGGCGGGAACCGGAACACCGTCCGTGCAAAGAACGAAATCGAAGCGGCCGCCCGGAGTGCCGTCGACCCGATGAATCGCGCGCAGGGCCTCAACACGGGCCCTCGCATCGAGCCAGGCGGGTGCGAGAAACTGCTCCATCTCGGCGTACCCTTCCTCGCTTGCAGCCATCAGTCCGACCTTCAGGTCGTGGTAGGCGGAGCCGCGTATTTCGTCCGCGTTCAGT
Organism: Terriglobia bacterium; assembly: GCA_963764845.1. Taxonomy (GTDB): domain Bacteria; phylum Acidobacteriota; class Terriglobia; order Bryobacterales; family Bryobacteraceae; genus BOG-234. The sequence continues at coordinate 93,178 of CAVXUE010000007.1, forward strand.
CCCGCGTAGATCCTGCGAATGTCTTTCAGTACAGCCAGGGACATAAGTTGCTGTTGCTATTTTAACTTGCGCGCGTTCTGCGCGTGGCGCAGAGTCTATCCCCTGTTGTGCCCAGGTGATAGAAGGGGGGTCGCGCCGGCGTGCTATTCGATGGAGCATGAAGTCAAGCGTCTTGTTTCTGCTCGCTCTCTCGTCTCTGCTCGAGGCGGGGGATACCGGAAGCCGGGTCCAGTATATGGGCGGGACCGTTTCCGGAGTGCCGAACAAATCGTCCGCGCGTATCGAGGTTCGTCAGGACGATGTCCTGAAGTTGAGCCTTAAGGGCAACTCCCTGTCGATTCCTTATAAGGACGTGACGACGCTCGAATACGGGATGCGAGCCAGCCGCCGCTATCTCGAAGCCGCGCTGATTTCACCCATCTTTCTGATCGGGAAAAGGAAAACGCACTTTCTCACAATCGGTTATACGGACGCCGAGGGAAGGCAGCAGGCGGTGGTTCTGGAGGTCCCCAAAGATGAGATCCGGCCATTGTTGGTCTCGCTCGAAGCCCGCACAGGCAGAGTCGTCGAATTTCAGGACGAGGAAGCGCGCAAAGCAGGCAAGGGGTGAGGTCGGCGATCCTGTTGGCCGCCGGCCTTTTCGCGCTCGCGCGGCTTGCCGAGTCTGTCGAGCCCATCCCCGTGCCACCGGATCTGGCCAAGGTGAAGCGGATCTATGTCGATCAGCTCGGCGGGGGCCATACTTCCGACCAGATGCGCGACATGATTATCGCCGCGCTCCAGAATTCGAAGCTGTTCGTCATCACCGAAAACCAGGACCGGGCGGACGCGTTTCTTCGCGGATCGGCGGACGATAAGGTCTATACCGACGAACACAACACCAGCGATTCGATCGGCCTGCGGACCAGCACGGGAGCGTCGAGCGGCAGCCATAATTACTCGAGCGGAACCACCTCCAGCCAGACGGACGGCATCGGAATTACCGACAGCGAGAGCAGCCACACCAAAGAGCGAAAGCATGAAACGTCGGCATCCATCCGGCTGGTCAACACCGATGGAGACGTTCTCTGGTCGACCACGCAGGAAAGCTCCGGCGGGAAATTTCGCGGGGCCATGGCCGATGTGGCGGACAAGATCAGCCGTCAGCTGGTCGACGACACACGCAAAGCGCGCGCCGGGACACCGGTGAAACAGTAAGCTCGATTTGCGACAATATCGGTAGTCCTTATGGGTATACCGATTTCACAGATGTGGACAGTGGTGAGTTATGTCCTCCGGCAGCGCATGGCCGGGAACAGACAATATCCTCTCGTTCTGATGCTGGAACCGTTGTTCCGCTGCAATCTGGCGTGCGCGGGCTGCGGAAAGATTCAATACCCGGCGCATGTTCTCAAAATGAACATGACGCCCGAGCAGTGCTTTCACGCGGTGGATGAATGCGGCGCGCCGATGGTATCCATCCCCGGCGGCGAGCCCCTGATGCATCCCGAGATCGACAAAATCGTTGAGGGTCTCGTCGCGCGGAAGAAATATATCTATCTCTGCACCAACGCCCTCCTGCTGAAGGAAAAGCTGCATCTTTTCAAGCCGAGCAAGTACCTGACTTTCTCCGTGCACGTGGATGGTGAGAAGGAACATCACGATTTCTCCGTGTGCAAGGAAGGCGGTTTCGAGCTCGCCGTCGACGGCATCCGCGAAGCCGTCACGAAAGGCTTTCGCGTTACCACAAACACCACGCTTTTCGATGGCGCCGATCCGAAGAGCGTGCGCGGTTTCTTCGACGAAATGATGGCCCTCGGCGTCGAAGGCATGATGCTTTCGCCCGGCTACTCCTATGACAAGGCGCCCGACCAGCAACACTTTCTGGGGCGCGCCCGCACGCGCCGTCTCTTCAGCGCCATTCTTTCCAATCGCAGTCCCGAATGGAAATTCAACATGTCTCCCCTGTTTCTTGAGTTTCTGATGGGGAAACGCCATTACGCCTGCACCCCCTGGGGCATGCCCACTTACAATCTGTTCGGCTGGCAGAAGCCCTGCTACCTGTTGCAGGACGGCTACGCGGACACCTTCGCCGAGCTGATGGAATCGACGAACTGGGCCAATTACGGCACCGAATCGGGCAATCCGAAGTGCGCGAACTGCATGGTGCACAGCGGTTACGAGGCATCGGCCGTGCATGATCAGTTCAGTTCCTGGAGAGGCTTCTTCGCCACCGTGAAAGGGCAGTTCGCCAAATATCCCGATCCCGCGGCGCTCCGCCTGCTCGACGAGCCGGTGAAGCCGGTCCATGCGCCGGCCGGTCTGGTGCAGCTGAGGATGCACAACGAAGAAAACGCCGGGGTCGAAGCGTGAACGCCGAAGAGCTCGAAGTCGTTCCCGGATTCGAGCACGAGAATCTGCAGGGACGCGTCTGGGAGCCGGCTTCAGAGGATGAGCTGCGCGAAGGCCTGGAAAAGGCATTCGATTATCGCGGCGACGTCACGATCACGCGCAAAGACAAGACGTCGGTGGAAGGTTACATCTTCGACCGGCGTGTGGGCGCGACGCTGAACGATTCGTTCATCCGGCTGTTCCCGAAAGGCGACCCGACGAAGGTTTCGATCCCTTATTCCGAAATCGCCGGCCTGAGCTTCACGGGGCGGGACACCGCCGCCGGAAAAAGCTGGGAAGCCTGGCTGAAGAAATACTGGGAAAAGAAGGCGGCGGGCGAAACCAACATCGAACTGACGCCGGAAAAGCTGGACTGAGTCAATTCAGCGGCCGCTGAGTCCGCCGGGCCATCCGGAGCTCAGATGGTAGAACGCCGAAGGGCCGATCATCTCGACGCGCCGGATCTTGCCGTTTTCGATCAGGAACGCCTCGTTGACGAGGATGCTCGAAGGCCGGTTGAAGCCCTTGAAAGCATACTTGCGGCCGTCGGAAAGCACGCCTTCGTTGACCGTACCCTGATCGAACACCGCGTGCGACCAGACCACGCCCCGCTCGTTATCCACCAGCGGATAGCGCCGGTGGTGAATGTTCTGCACCACGAAATAGTAGCCCAGCTTGAATTGCGCGAGGCAGTCCATCGCGAAGCCGTTGATCGTGTCGGGCGGTTCGTTGGGAGGGCGCGGAACGTTGGTGGTCGGCGCGCCGTTTTCGATGCGATGGCAGTCGTTGGTAAAAGGATAAGTGCCGGTACCGTTGATGCCTTTGCCGTCGTTCTTCTGCAGGCCCGTGAAGTATCCGTCGGCGACGGCGATCATCTCCTGGCGGGTGGGGCGCTGCGCGGCGGGAATCGATTTGAACCACAGGTCCTCGGGCTTGTAGCCCGGTTTGTCGAGAGTGGCGATACCGGAAGGTCCGCCGCCGCCCTGGCGGTAGTAGACGGCCTCGATCTCCGTGATGCGGCCGAGTTCGATGCGCAGCCGGACGCTCACCAGCAGCGCGGTATCCGCCTCGCGCATGGTTCCCATCATCGCCACCTGGCCGAATTCCGGGTCGGCGAAGATGTGCTTGTAATTCCCAGGGCCCTGCACCGTTTTCCAGAAACCATCGCCCACGTCGATCACCTGATCGTTCTCGGTATAGATCGCATCCGCCGAAAGCGGTGCGCGTTTCGGATCGTGCGCAACGAGGGCCGCGAGGTATTGATCCATCACACCCTCGAGACACGCCCGGTTGCAGTTCAGCGGAATGGGTCCGGTCGAGGCGAGACTTTCTCGACGCCTGTCCGGTGCCCAACAGACCGTCGGGGAGGGTGTCGCCACGAGTGGCGACACAGCACGCAGAGTGCGTGCGCTACAAATCTCGCTCCGAGGTGCTATGAGAAAAGCGGGTTAGCGTAGCGACATCTTAACCGATAAAGAGGGCCGCAGCTCCAATTACGAGGTCTTCGATCGCGATGGAGATTCCCCTGGCGGCCTGCTCGCCCTCGACGCGCCCGGCAAGCCGCGCGATTCCCAGCGAGACGGGATGCACGATCATTTCACGAGCCAGTTCGTCGACGAAGGCTTTGCGGCGTGCATGGTCGACGTCGGTCCTGGCCCGGTAGATGCCATGCGTAAGTTCGATAATGCTGATGGCGGACAGGGCGCTTTCTATGTCGCCCCAGACCGCGTGGATCAGGATGGACGAATCGAGAATCAGCCCCAAGGCGTCAGTCCCATGCCGACGTATCGCGGGGCTTGCGGCGGCGAATCATCTCTTCCAGATCCTCGGCGAACTCCTGGTCCATCACCGGCTCGAAGCCCATTTCTTTCGCATGTGCTTCGGCGAGCGCCAGGGACTCCGACAGCAGGCGTCCGCGCGGCTCGACGGCCATTCGCAGCACTACGGCGGGCGAAGCCTCGTTCTCGATTACAACCTCTTCACCGGCGCGCACGCGGGCCAGAAGACCTGGTAGATCGCGGACCGCTTCGTTCTCCGGGATGAATACCGTCGCCATATCTACGATGATACCCGTTCAGGCAGACCTTCCGGCCGTGGTTGGAGGCTTTGGGGTGCGCCGTGCCGAATCGCCAGGGCCCCCCTGTGGCTATCGTGATCTTGGGAAGTGCGTCTGGAGGCTTGTAACCAATTGATTTTTGGCCTTGGCACTGGCTGCGCCGCTCCGGTCTTGGCGCTGTAATACCAATCATGATTGCCGCCATGCCGCGCGAACACACATCCGGCGTCATCCAGCTTGCGAATCAGGTCGGTTCGTTTCATCCAAGGGTTAATTCAGCGACCCTGCGAATTCCCGCGATTTCCCCGCTGGTCAGATCTGCGTACAAGTCGCGGAGGTTCTGCTGCAGTTCTTCCAGCGACTCCCCCTGAGTCATATAATCGGGAAATTCCTCGAAATAGCCAAGCCACATGCCATGGTCCTGCCAGTGGATGTAACGAGCGACACTCATATTTCAAAGTTTACAGCGGATGGAAAAACCAGCATTTTGGAATTGGTTGCGGGAGCTGGATTCGAACCAGCAACCGTCAGGGCGACAACCTGACGCTCCACCAGCCAAGCTACCCCGATGCAAGACTCACTCTACGACCCCACTACCCGCGCCTGCGGCGTCTTCCGCGACGTTTTCCGATAAATCAACCACCCCGAACCAATCACCGCGAACGTCCCCGCGACGAGCTTGAATTCAAAAAGCCAGACATTCCTTACCTCGGCGGTAGGCACTACCGAACACACGATTGCAAGCGCGGTAATGGCCCACCCTGAAAGAGAGCTCAACCGGTGCCCGGCCTTCCAGGAGCTGGCGAACATATAGACGTAAGGAAGGAATCCGGCAATCACCATCAGGGATACCAGCGTCTGATAAGCCCCCCGCATCGTATCGCCCACCTGACTCAGGATCAGAAGCGCCGACGCCAGCGCGCCAAAAAACAGAATCGAGATCCAGGGCGTGGCCCAGCGCGGGTGAATTCTCGCGAAGGCCGGCGGCATCAGATGGTCGGCTCCGGCGGCGAACGGCATGCGGGCGACCGACGATCCCAACCCGCCGAACTGGCCGATAGCGGTTGCCATCACGAGCACAGCGATCGCAGGCGGGAGCCACTGCGCGCCCAGCAGTTGACCCGCCGCGCTGCCCGCCTGCGCCAGTCCGTTGATCTCGCTGATCGACTCCGGGCGAAGCACAACCAGCAGCGCCCCGGTCGTGCCCACGTAAAACACCGTGGTGAAGAGCGAGGCAATCCACGCCGCGCGCTTCACATCGCGCTTCGGATTCCGCAGCTCGCTGCCCATGAAACCGACCGCCTCGAACCCTGTCATCGCGTAGGCGATGGTGGAGAGAAAACTCACCGTGTCCCAGTTGCGGTCCGGCAGCAGATGAAACGAAGTGGCCAGGCCGCGTTTCCTCCAGACCAGCCATGCCATCACCACCAGTACCGCGCCCAGCACCCATGCTGCCAGCGCGCCGGTGTTCTCCGTCCATTTGCCGATCTTGACGCCGACGATGTTGGTGCCCAGCGCGATCCAGATGGCGGCCAGCGAGGCAAGCACGAGGACGATCCGGTTGCCGGCGAGGTGCTCGTACGAAGGGCCGAGCGACGAGATCGCGATGCTCATGTAGAACACGGCCGCGCTGGGGAACCAGAATGCGATGCTCACCCAGTAGATCCAAAAAGCCAGAAAACCGTGCCATGGGCCGAAGTCGCCGCGCGTCCACACATAGATGCCGCCGGCCTGGGGATGCCTTTCCGTCAAAGATGCGACCGCAATGGCGACCGGAATGACCAGAAGGACCGCCGCGAGAACCCACAGCAGAATCGCTCCGGGTCCGGCATGCGCGGCGGCCGCGATCCATCGGGTACCGACAATGCAGATGATCGCCAGAAGCGACATGTCGCGAAGGCCGAGTTCGCGCTTCAGGTGAGGATGGCGATCAGACATTTTGGTATCGGGTCAGTTTGAAACTGGAATCAGTTTGCGGATGGTCTTTCGATGTGATCGATTACGATGACTTCCACGGCGCCTTTGGTGGATTCCAGTTTGAGCCCGACCTTCTCCAACACGGAAGGAAGGCTCTGAGGGCTGTCCGATGCGTCCGGTGTTGCTGGAATTGGTGTAGAGTTCATTGACACCCACCCTTCCGTATCAATATCGAAAAGCTCCCTGAAGCCGGTCCTGTCGTTTACCGGGTGGTCCGTCCAGTTCTCCAGCCATGTCGCCAGGTCTGACATGGTGACCGTTTTCCCATGAATTCCTTTTCCCTGGCCACCGAAGAAAGCATGGCAGTAATCCGTTCCTGGGGCCGGAGCAACCATGTTTGACGACTCCGGACAATCCTTTTCCCCGGTCTTCGCTCTTGGCACCCTCGGGCCGTTCCTTGCGGCGACAAGAGCATAGACTGCCATCTGTTTCGTCTCCCTGTGGACGGCTAATTTGAACCTGTCCGCAAGGAGCGCTTGAAGCATGAGCATGAGTCTGTCGCTGCGGCTCTTACCCGAGAGTCCAACTGGTATCGCATTTGGTTCTGCCTTGGCTTCAATGTCGTATTTCTCGGAATCGATCCACTCTGGCCCTCCTGAAAGCCGCTGGGAGGACTGAAGTGGCAGACCATAGGCCTTGATGATGATCAACTTCAAGGGAAAGTTCACGACCCGTAAGGTTCCGCCGGGCAACGTTTCCATTTGCAGACGGAAGTCTGAGGACTTGTTCGGCTTTATGGAAGCCACGTCGAACGCTGGATTTGTCGCCGGCGATTGCGCCAGACCATGCGGCGCGTTTAGAAGGGCCGCCTCAGCTGAAAGGGCGACCAGAGCAATCCAACTCGCTGCGGATCTGAACATTCAAACATTTTATCGTTACCTGAAGATGAGCCCTTCAGACGAGCAGTTTCAAACTGACCCACAACCGACATTTTCGAAGATGACACTCGAACAGGTAATCGCGGCTTCCGCTTTCATCAGTTCCGAAATGTCGACTGTCTTTATGTTGAAGCCGGCCCGCTGCAGCATCCGTTCGGTGTTGGGGAAGGAAGCCGGCATCAGAACTGTATCTCCCACCCTCAATACATTGGCCGCGCCAGGTTCCGCTCTCGCCACGCTGAGGATCTGGAAATTGTGCAGAGGCGTGAGATCGAGCCAGGCGGGATTGGCCAGGATCTTTCCATCGCCAAGGGAGCAACAGGCCGATTTCAAATGCAGGCAGCCGGTGACCGCGACTGAGCGGACCCTGTAGCCAAACGGTTCCAGTTCAGTCTTCAATTGCGCGATGCCGGCTTCGTTCGTGCGTTGGGACAAACCCACGAAAATGTCACGCCCGATGCGCATCACGTCTCCGCCTTCCAGCGTGGCGGGTTCGCGCAGTCTGCGCACCGGCCGGAACGCCGAAATGGCGGCTGCGAGGCTCTCGCTTTCGGGACGCCGGCTGGCTGCGCCCATCCTGGTGACGATCGCGGCTTCATCCACCACGACCAGCGGGTCCTCGACGAACGTTGCGTCCGGCAGGTCCGGCTCGGCAGGCAATGAAATCACGCGCAGCCCCAAATCCGCGAGGCATCGCTCATACTCGTCATGCTGCTCCATAGCCCGGTCGATGTCGATCGGTGCGCGCGCAAGCCAGGTGAGTTCGCAGGATTCGAGCGCCGGACTCAGTGCGCGGGTCAGGGCAATCATTGCACCGTAATATTCACGGGCGGGCTCGAAACCCCGTTCACCGTAACCACAACCGGCTGCACCCCGGGCGGAACCGTGTTCGGCACGATGAAGTTGACCTGCGTCAGCCCCACCACCCCCGGGGTGATGCCGACGAAATCGAGGAACGCCTGCGTGCCGCCGATCGTCACGCTGAACGGCAGCAGCGAATGCGGAAGGAAGGCCAGCGGTGTTCCGGAAGCCGGCGAAAATCCGTCCGGCAGATACGAGTTGGGGATGCCGTCGCCCGTCACGTAGAGCACACCTTCGGAGCCGCGCGGCGCGGCCGAAGTGGGGTTGACGTTTCCGTTGCCATCCGTCACGACACCCGGCGCCGACGGCGAGATCTGGAACTGAATGCCGGAGATCTGGCCCTCGTTGTTGACACCGAGCACCGCCGGTCCCGCACCGGCCTCGTAGGGAACCTGCACGTTGAGCTGACCCGGCGAAACGTAGTAAAGCGGAGCGGCTATGCCGTTGATGGTGACGGCCACTCCCGACATCGTATAGGGCAGAGGCAGAGCCGTGGCCTGCTGCGTCCCGGTGGCGAGTTGCGTGCCGAAAACGGCCATGATCATCCCCGGGCTCGCCGCGATCTGGAAAGACTCGGCATTGGTCACGCCGGAGATCGAGGAACCACCGGAAACCCCGTAAATAAACATCACCGGTACTGTGATGTACTGCGGCGCGGCGTTGGCCGATTGGAAAATGATGTACGCCCGGTAGACTCCCGCCTCGAATCCGGTGGCTGAAGCCGTGAGCGTGAGATTCGCCGGACCCGTGCCGGAGTACTGCGAAAGAGTGAGCCACTGCGTGGTGTGGTTGCCCGGAAATACTGAGGCCGTCCAGGACTGCGTCGGGTCCGAAATCCCCAGCGCCAGCGTGGTGTGCGCCGGAAACCCCGGGACCACCTGTTGCAGAGTGAGCGATGCCGGCGAGGCCGAGAGTGTCACCGGACTCGCGGGCGCCGCGGCCGCGAAAGAAACGGTCAGCTCAGACTCGAGAAGGTTGCCGAATTCGTCCTCCAGTTCGATCAGGACTGTATTGTTGCCTGGAGGCGTAATCCCGTTCCAGCAAAGAGTGCCCTGCAGCGATCCGTAGGCCGCCAGTTCGTTGGTGCCGAAGATCGTCGGAATCTGATTCCCGATATCGACGCTCCCTGCCACCAGATCGATTATTTGGAAGGCGAAACCGCCGGTTTCATCCAGCACCAGAAGCTGCGAATACTGGCAGCCAGACGTTCCAAGACCGTTCACTATTACGGAAGCGGGCACCGGCGTCATCGTCAGCGGAATGGCCGAGAGATTGAAATTCTGAAACACCTGCGGACCGAGGAAGGTTACCGCGAGCTGTGTGGTCCAGCTATTCCCGGCGGCGTCGATGCCGGTAAACGCGAAAGTGCTGGTGAGAGGCACGGTCAGATTCCGCAGGACCACCGTGGCGTTCAGCGAGCCGTTTGCCGGAATTGCGGTGGAGGGGAAGTATTGTGCAAGCGATTGGGCCTGGCCATCGATCGTGAAGCCGGTAACCATGGCGGGAACACCGGCCACCTCGGCGAGCGTGACGGTGGTCTGCCAGCTCGGCCCCTGCGCATCCGGAGGGGATGCGTATACCGGGTTGAAAGAGACGAAAGGCTGGATCGCCGCCGCGCCCGCCGGTACCACAATGCTGAGGGAAGCCGTTGCGGTGCCGCTGCTGAACGCCGTATCGCCCGAATAAACCGCATAGAGGAACCCGCTTCCCACGCCGAGCTCCGAAGCCGGAAATGTGGCGCTCGCCGTTGCCACTCCCCCGACCGGCGCGAGTGTCGCCGTGCCCAGAGCAATTCCACCGGTCTGGAAATTGACGGTCCCTGTCGGCGTCCCGCCTCCCTTGGCGGCTACCACCGTGGCGGTGAGTTGAACGTTCTGATTCACGGTCGCGCTTTTGGGGCTGACGGTCAGCGTCACATTGACGCCGTCGATCGCCGTGTTCCACTGCGTGACCAGGTTGTTCGCATCCACGGAGCCCAGGCCTGTGACCGGATCGTAGCCGTTGCCCGCGGCATAACCGTAGCTTCCCGACAGACAGTCGGGCGTCCCCTGCGCGCACGGCTGGATGTTGTTGCCGAGGTTGACATCGTGAAACGCGCTTGGCGCGCTTTGCGCAAGGCGGTAAAGCTGCGGGTTGATGTTGCCCAGCCCGGGCCCGGCCTGGAATCCTTTGGTGACCTGATACTGGTTGAGCATCGCGAGAATGCCGGAAAAGGATGGTGTGGGCGCCGACGTTCCCCCCACATAGCCCAACTCTCCCTCGTAGGTGATGTAGTACCCGTCATGAAGCGCGGCGCTCATCGCGATATCGGGCACGTCCCGGGCGCCGTCGTTCGGCACGCCAGGACCCGCCTGCCACGCGGGCTTCGCCACCTGCGCGCTTACGCCGCCTCCGCCCGAGGCCAGCCCGAACAGCTGGGAGGATTCGTTCCATGCGATCTCCGGGATATACATCAGCGCCGAGCCATAATTTGTGGAGTTCGTCGCGGCCCAATAGCTCCCGCTCCCTTCGTTGAATGACGTGCCGCCGATGCCGGTCACTTCCGGAAGGTCGGGCGGAAACGTCACAGACTCGCCCCGCGTCGCGAACGGGTCGACGCCCTGGGAATCGCAACCGGCCGCGCCGGAATCGCCCGCGGCCGAGAGGATCGTGATGCCCTGCGCGTTCGCCTGCTGCGCGATGGCCCGGTACACGCCGACCGGATTATCGATTTCACAGCCTCCGTAGCTGATGCTGATCACTGGAGCCGTATTATTGCCGATCGCGTACACGGCGGCCAGAAACGCATCCTGGCCGTAGACATAGTAGAAGGCCGCCTTGGGCGCGATCGCTCCCGACCACTCCAGATCGAGGTCCGCTTCCACAAGATCGTTGGGGTTGAGGCCGGGATCGGCGCCGTAGAGCACCAGCACCGGAGGAGGGCTAGGCGGGAGCCCGTAGCGCGTCCGAAACGAACTCAGGTCGGAAAAAACGAGATCCGTCTGGCCGACGATCGCGATCTTCTGCCCCGTGCCGTCGAACCCCGCCGTATAGAGCGGCCCGATGTCGTAGATGGTGACAAAATCCTGCGGCACGAGGAAGTGCGCGGTTCCGTTGTTGTATTCCGGATTGTCCCCGTTCGTTCCGACAGGTGTGAACTTCGTTGCCATCGAGTGGGGATGAAAATCGTTCAGGCCCAGAAACCCGCTTACGATTTCAGCCAGTGCATCGGGCACGGCCGGGTCGGTCGCGTTGGCGATGTGCATGGCTCCCCTCACCCGATAGCGATGAATTTCCGTTCCCAAAGCGCGGGAGACCCGCCCAGCCGTACCGCTGAACGCGACCCAGTTGCGCCCCCGCGCCGATTCATTCACCGTGAGCCCCTCCGACTGCAGCCAGGCGACAACCTTTGAATGGTCGCCCGTGCTCACGCCAAACCGGTCGGCGAACTGCTCGGGTGTCAGCCATTTGCGGAAGTCCGGTGAGGAGGCGTTCTGCTGCGATGCCAGCAATCGATCGAGATCCGATTGTTGCGCGGCGGATGGCTTGAACAGGATCATGATGTGATCCATCGGCAGAGATGGATCGACCGCGCCCTGGTCGAACGCGGGGCGGGCGAGCGAATGAACGTTGCCTTTGATGACCCTGGCCTGGCTTCTGTCCACGGGACGCGTGACGCGATCCGGGGCCGCCGCGGCGGTTCCGGTGAAGGCCGGCGCCAGTCCGAGCGTGAGGACGAAAACCAGGACGGAGAGACGATCTGATTTTGAGTGCGGCCAACACATGGCGGTGAGTTCTCCTGGAATCGGGCTCTTGGAATCGAGCGCTTTTGGAATTGAACCAGCGTACAGGCTTGTCCGGTCGAGCGTCAACCGATTGCCCGAACGTAACGATCTCCAGGCTACAATAGCCGGTAATCGCTCGCGGGGAATTCTGACTCACTGGAGACTGAAACGTGCCGAAATCTGACAGGATGAATTACTGCGCCATCAAAGTGACGACCGAGATGATTGCCCTCTTCGCTGTTGCCGGCGCGGCCGGCCAGACGTCGATCACGACCTATCACTACAACAATAGCCGCACCGGCTGGAACTATACCGAAACTGTTTTGACCCCGTCCGGTTTAGCCTCGTTCGGCCTGCTCAACACGGTAACGCTGAACGACCAGGTGGACGCACAACCGCTGGTCGTGCCCAACGTGCAGATCACTGCCGGTACCTCCCAGGGAACGCACGATGTCGTCTATGTGGTGACCGAAAGCAACACGGTCTATGCCATCGACGTGAACAGCGGGGCGGTACTCCTGAACCCGAGCTTCGGCGCACCGGTATCCGAGCCGCTCGGATGCAACAACAACGGGCCGAATGTCGGAATCACCTCGACTCCGGCGATCGACGTCTCAACCAACACCCTGTACGCCATGGTGTACACGCAGACCTCGACAGGGCCTGCCTACTACCTTCACGCGCTCGATCTGGGCAGCCTGACTGACAAAGTGACGCCCCGCCTGGTGACTGCGTCGCACACTCTCAGCAATGCAACGACAGACACGTTTAACGCAAAGTATCAGCGGCAGCGTCCCGGCCTCCTGTTCGCCAATGGCTCCATTTATGCCGGCTTTGGCAGCTTTTGCGATAATTCGGCCAATATATCCAGAGGATGGCTGCTGGGATGGCGGGCGGGCACCCTCGCACCCTTCCCCTCGAACCAGCTTCTCGATCAGCTCGCCACGTCGCCGGATTCCTTTTTTCTCTCCTCCATCTGGATGTCGGGCTATGCGCCGGCCGAGGACCATTCCGGTAACATCCTGTTCGTGACCGGGAACTCGGACTATTCGGGCACGACTTACAACGGCGCGACCAACATTCAGGAGAGCGTGGTCAAGGTCTCGCCCGCGCTGACGACCGTCCTCGACGTCTTTACGCCAAGCGACCAGGCGAGCCTGGATGCGGTAGACAACGATTTTGGCGCCGGCGGAGTTCTGCTGCTGCCCCCGCAGTCGGGCGGCACTCCTTATCTCGCGGTGGCCGCCGGCAAAGACGGAAATATGTACCTGATGAACCAGGAGAGTCTCGGCGGATACTCGTCGGAGACCAATAACGTGCTCGGCACCTATTCGATCGGTGGTTGCTGGTGCGGCCAGTCTTACTTCGAAGGTCCTGCCGGAACCCCGCTGGTAGTCAGCAGCGGCGGCCAGAACGTGATGGTCTGGAGCCTGCAGACTTCGCCCACTGTCGCGCTGACCGAGGTTGCCCAGTCCCAGTCGCTGGTCGGTACGCAGCAGGATCCCGGATTCTTCACCTCCATTTCCTCGAACGGGCTGCATGATTCAATTATCTGGGCTCTTTCGCGCCCGCAGAATCGCAGCGGCTCGCCGATTTACTTGTATGCGTACTATCTGCCGGAGGGTTCCACCTCCCTCAAGACACTGTTCAAGGGCACGGCCGGCAATTGGCCGAATGTGACCGGTAACGCGAACCTGGTCCCGGTAGTTGCCAACGGACAGGTTTTCGTCGCCAGCAACAAGCAGTTACAGATCTTCGGCCTGCTTCCGGCCGCCAGCGCGGACGTCCAATAACTCGATTGGCTGGCATTCAGTGATGAACCCGCGACTGTCCAGCCTGGGAAAATGGCTGTAGATTGAAAATAAGCACAATGTCTACGGCGTCAATGAAGGGCGATAGATAAACGCCCTGTTTGCAGGGCCCTGCTTCAAAGTGTCCGTTCATGGAGCAGTTTTGGAGCAGCAGAAGATTTGGGCTAACGCCCTCCCCTATCGGAGATGACCCTTCTCAGGTTTCCCACGGGTCGAGGACAGGGACTCCCAGATCTTCGAAATGTTTCGTATTATGCGTGGCTACCGTGAGCCCGTGCTCAAATGCGGTCGCCGCCAACAGGCCATCGATGTTTCCAAGCGGCCTGCCGCGCTCCTGAGACCGCGCCGCAAATACTCCCCAGCGGTCGGCAATTGCTTTGGTAACAGGCAGAAGATTGTGACCGAACCAACCATACAGATCGGAATCGAGCCATCGTTCCAGATCGCGGCGCTTCTTGCTCACCGGAAGCAGTTCTATCCCTTTGCGAATCTCGCCGACGCTCAGGACACTGGTGAATAACAGATCGGGTTGCGCCGACTCCATCCAGCGCTGCACGTTCAGATCGGGAGGAATGGCGCTCCGGCTGAATTCCGAAAGCACGTTGGTATCGAGGAGAAACCCGCTCACAGATCGACTTGCCGGCCGTAATCCTGTTGCCGTTCCAGATTCAGATCGGACCCGGCAAAGGGCGATTCAAGGAGAAATTGCGCAAGATTCTTACGCGGACGGGTCGCAGCCTCAGCGGGGGCGTTTTTCTCGCGCAAAGCCCGAAGCGCCTCAGTAAGAAGATCATCGACGCTCGCAAAATGGCCGCTCAGGATTTCCTCCTGCATGAGCCGTTCGAGTTCGGGCTTTCGGATTTCAATTGTCATCGCGTCGCGCCCTTCCTGCGTTGCAGATCGGCCCCCAAAAACTTTTGTGGCGCCTGCATTCAATTTAGCCCATCGACCTCAAGAGTAGAGTTCGCCGGGTTTTGTGTCAACCGAAACGAGGAAGATCGGAAGTGCTATGTATCATTGACACTGCGCCCGACGCCGCGACCGCGGCGGGCAATTGGCCGAATCTGACCGGTAACGCGAACCTCGTCCCGGTAGTTGCCAACGGACAGGTTTTTGTCGCCAGCAACAAGCAGTTACAGATCTTCGGCCTGCTTCCAACGGCCAGCGCCGACGCCCAGTAACTCAATTGGCTGGCATTCAGTGATGTCAAGCCATTTCCGCGGGTCACCGTGATCGCCTCGCTCCAGGTCGCGGCGTAACCGGACGGCTACCCCTGCAGCACCGCCGCCGCGGTGACGCGTCACCCCCTACTTCAGCCGTGAAAGGCGGATTCTTCGCCCCGTTTTGGGTACTGCCCAGTAACTTGCTAATCCGGCGTGGGGCTATCGGTTCGGGATCGCTTCCGCGATTATCTCGGAGTCGTGTCCGTCTTCGGCCGGATCTTCGAGGCATCCCACGAACGAGAAATCGGCTCCGCATTGCGTGCGTCGGATTATGTCCAGAACGTACCCCGGCAGGGCGACCCCGTCGTGATCGCTCGAGCTTACGACGGAGACCCAAACGCTATATCTCTGAGGATCGAGAGGCTCGCTGTTTAGAAAGGAATAAAGACCCTCTCTATTCAGGTTCTCAGTCACAAGAAAGGTCACGGACGCACCTGTTTGCAGCGAGTGTATCCTCAGATGGGCTTCCGGCAAGAAGCCCTGCAGTCTCGCGACCGCATCCTCAGTCAGATCGAGAAAGCGGAACTTGAATCTCTCACGGTGAAAACCAGCCCTGCCGCTCTCTTCGAACATCTATTTGTACTTTTGCAGTCGTCTGCCAGCTTAAGCAGCTTCTTATGGGTAAAGTTATGTTCTATTCGGCCCGGCTTCTATTCGGGCCCGAACGCCAGCAGCACGTTCCCGAAGGGTCCGCCGCCGACCCCGTATCCCGATCCGATATACATCATTCCGCCCGCGATTACCGGGCCCACCGACGAAATCGAGCCGCCGTGCGCGTCCGCCACCTTATTGACGGTATCGAAACTCTTCGCCGTATCGAACTCCCAAAGTGTGGCGCCATCGGTCGTGGATAAAGCATGCAGCTTGCCATCCGCGCCGCCGATGAACACGACCCCGGGAATCATCGTCGCGGCGGCGTTCGTGCTCGTCCGCATGCCTGCCGGGTTGATCGGCGCGAACCATGCGCGCTGGCCACTGGCCATCTTGAGCGCAGCCATGCCGCCGCTGCCCATACCGTAGTAGACGTTCTCGCTGTCTGCCGCGCCGCCCCACACGATGCCGCCGCGTCCACCGCCGGCATTAGCGGCCACGCGCCAGATCAGCGCGCCGCGATTATCCGGATCGAGCGCAAACACATCCCCGTTCTTGGTGCCGGCGATCAGTACGCGCCGCCCGTCGGGCAGCGTTCTCAGGATGGGCGAGTTGCCGATATCGGCATCCGGTCCCATCGTCTGCGGACAAGCCTTGCTCTTGTTCGGGCCGTTGCAGCCTCCCATGAAAGCATCGTTGGGCTGAGCCTGGTACGACCACAGAACCTTTCCGGAATCCATATCGACGGCGACGATCGCGTCTCCCAGCGGCTGCGCGGGTTCCGTTTGCGTATCGCCGCTGCCGAAGTAGACGGCATGGCGCACCGGATCGACTGTCGGCGAGTTCCACACCGAGCCTCCCGCCGGTGCGTACAGCTGCACGCCGTTCGGATTCTTCTCCGTCGGCTTCGGGTCTGACATCGTGTAGGTCTTCCAGACCTGCTCGCCGCTGTTGGCGTCGAGTGCCACCACGCTGCCACGCGATGTGCAGCATTCATAGTCCGGATTGCCGCTCTGCCATTCTTCCGACGACGACACCGGCACGTACAGCCGTCCGTTATAAAGCTTCGGCGCGGCGGTGATGCGCGCCAGAAAGAAGTCGTCCACTTTGCGCTTCCAGAGCTGCTTGCCGGTCTGCGCATCGAGCGCATAGACGTTGGCTTTGGCGTCGCCGAAATAAACCGCGTATTTGGTATTTCCCTGCCCCGTCACCGAGCCGATGCTGATCGCCGGACGCACGGTCACGCCGGTTTCGTAGCCCCAATAGACGCATCCCGACTTCGCATCGAGCGAATAGACCCAGCCGATATCGGTGCCGACGAAAACGCGTCCCGAAGCGATCGCAGGCGGGCTGTAAGCGCTGATGCCCATCGGAAATCCGAATGCCCATTTGAGCTTGAGCTTCGGCACATCGCCCTTTGTGATTCCCGCCGCTTCCGTCCGTTGATAACGCGTGTTCTCTATGTCCGCGCCCCAGCCGCTCCAGAATGCTCCCGCGTAAGGATCGCTCATCGGCGGATTCGAGGGACAGGCGTTCGGAAAGTTCTTCGGATTGCCGGCTTCCACGCTGCCGATCTGCCGATAGCCGCCCATGAATTCCGACATGCGGCGCTTCTGCTGATCGGTCAAGCCCTGATCATGTTCCGGGCGGCCCGGTTTCGAGACTACGGCATAGATCTGCTCGGGCGTCATCAGGCGGATACGGCGGGCGCTCGGCGCCTTCGCGGAATCGTTTTCCCGATGGCAGCTCATGCACTTGGTCTGGAAATAAGTGAGGCCGTTCTCCATGCCCATCGGCTGAGGTGCACCGCGCCCCGGCGGGGTGGGCGCCTGCGCCCGCATACTGCTTACCCAACCGACGCCCGCGGCGGTACCGAGGGCCATCACACAAATCGCAGCGTTCAGGTTCCGGCTCATAACGCTCCTTAATCTCTCACACGCTGCGCCCCGGCGCAAGAAACACCCACTCACTCCGGGCCCGCTATGCCGACGTTCAGATCGCGCAGCAGACCATCGCGCAGGTCGTAGATCCATCCGTGAATGGCCAGCGGCTGCCCGCGTTGCCACGCCTCCCGGACGTAGGGGATGTGGCTGACCGACTGCACCTGCGCTGCGACATTCAACTCGCACAGCCGCCGCCAGCGCGCGGCCGGGCCATCCATCCGATCTAGCTCCGTGGAGTGGGCTGAGCGGACATCGCGAACGTGCTGCAGCCAACGGTCAATCGAGCCATGCAGAGAGCCGCCCAAGGCTGCCTCGACGCCGCCGCAACCGTAATGTCCGCACACGATGACATGGCGGACCTTGAGGACTTCAACGGCGTACTGCACGACCGAGACGCAGTTTGTGTCGTCGGGCGAGACGACGTTGGCCACGTTGCGGTGGACGAACAATTCTCCGGGCGCGAGACCGACGATCTCATTGGCGGGGACGCGGCTGTCGGAGCAGCCGATCCATAGATAGTCGGGCGCCTGAATCTCGCACAGGCTCGAGAAAAACCCCGGGTCCCGTTGCGTTTGCCGCTCGGCCCACCGCCGGTTGTTGACAAACAGATCCGCCAGACTGAACATCTGCCCATGGTATCGTTCCGTGAGGAGAAGAGCATGTACGGCAAAACGGTTTTCAATGTGGCGCTCGTGGCGATATTGGGCGCCGGTCTTCTGGGTGCTCAGGGAAGAAGCGCCGCGCAGGATCCCGTCGCAAAGATCCGGCTGCTAAAGCCGAATCTGTACCTGATCACGGGCAGCGGCGCTAATACCGTGGTCCGGGTGACCCCCGAAGGCGTGATTGTCGTCGACACCAAGAATCCCGGCGAAAACCGGTACGACCGAATGATGGAAGAGATCCGGTCGGTGACGGATAAGCCGGTGAAGTACGTGTTCAATACGCATCACCATCCCGACCACGTCGGCAGCAATAAACAGTTCATCGATGCGGGAGCCACGGTGATCGCGCTCGAGGCGTTGAAGGCGAACATGGCCAGCGATCCCCGGACGAAGGACATTCCCGGGCTGCCGACTCAGACCTTCGCCAGGGACTACGTGCTGAAATTCGGAGGCGCCGAAGTGGACGCTCACGCCTACGGCCGCGGGCACACCGGCGACGATACGATGATCTACTTTCCCGATTTGAAAGTGGTCATGGTCAGCGACCAGATGTCGGACGGTACTCCGGGCATCGGCGCAGGGGCTGGCGGCGGCAGTCTTCTCGAGTGGAACAAATCGCTCGACGGAGTGCTGGCGCTCGATTTCGATATGGCGATTCCCGGGCGCGGCGAGCCGAAGACCCGCGCCGACGTGCAGGCGTTCCGCACAAAGATGGACACCCTCGTTACCCGTGTCTCCGACGCGATCAAGGCCGGCGCCACCCGCGACTCACTTGCGTCGCAGGTGAATACCGACGACCTGGGCTGGAAGTTCAATCCGGCTTTCTACGCCGCCGCGTACGACGAAATCACGCAGAAAACACGCCCCTGATGGCGATATAGTAAACCTGATGCTCAATCGACGAACCGTACTTATGGCGCCGCTGGCGGGAGCTGTCGCGGGTATGGCTGCGAAAGCGGCCGGCCCCGCGGGCAAGATGAGCCTGTGCATGCACCAGGGCACGTCGCGCGGGGCGGGCTACCAGAAATCCCTCGAGGGCTGGGCCAAGGCCGGGATCAGGAACGTCGAACTGGCCGATTCGCTGCTCGATGGCTTCCTCAAGACGGACACGCTTGCGGCAGCGGGAAGAGTCTACAAGGATCTCGGGCTGACGGCGGTTTCGAGCCAGGCGGTGCTCCCGGATATGTGGATTCCAGGCCCTGCGCGAGCGGCGTCGCTCGAGACCTGGAAGAAACGCTGCGACCAGTTTTCCACGCTGGGAGTGCCGAGGCTTTATTGCCCTTCCGTCACCAACCGGAAAGTCACGATGGACGACTACAAGGCGACGCCGGGATGTATCCGCGAAGCCGGAGAGATCGCCAAACAGTACAACATCACCGCGATGATCGAGTTTGCCCGAACTTCGACGCACCTCGCCACTCTTACTTCTTCGCTCAAAATGATCCGCGAAGCGGCGCATCCGAACGTGCGCCCTATGATGGATTTCTTCCATTTCTGGTCGGGGCTGAGCAAGTTCGAAGACCTCGATCTGTTCGAGCACGGTGAGCTCGCCCACGCGCATTTCCAGGACGTCGCCGATGTCCCGAAGGAGCTCTACGACAACACGTCGCGCCTGATTCCGGGTGACGGCGTGGCTCCGCTCGTCCGCATTCTGCGCAAGCTGGCCGAAAAAGGCTTCAGCGGATCGCTCTCGGTCGAGCTGTTTCTTCCGCAGCTGCAGGACGGGGACCCCTACGAAACGGCGAAGCAGATTCGCGAGAAGGCGGAAGCGGTGCTGCGTAAGGCCAGAGTAGCCTGATGAGCGATTCCATTATCAGCGTCGCGCCGCTTGGGTCGCGCTGGCAGACCAACGATCCGTTTCTGTTCTGCGTTCACCATATCGACAATTACCCGAAAGGCAACGAGCGTCTTGGTCCGGCGGCCTCGCTTGCCGGGCACGACATCGGCCAGGATTTCGCGGGCCGCGATGGCTGGCGCATGTACCACGGCGACGTCGTTCCGGGGTTTCCGCAGCATCCCCATCGCGGTTTCGAGACCGTTACCATCGTGCGGCGCGGGTATATCGATCATTCCGACTCGCTGGGCGCGACGGCGCGCTTCGGCATGGGCGACGTGCAGTGGCTGACCGCCGGCGCGGGCGTGGTGCATTCCGAAATGTTTCCGCTGCTCAACGCGGACGGGCCGAATCCGCTTGAGCTGTTTCAAATCTGGGTGAATCTTCCGGCCAAACACAAAATGGCGGATGCTTACTTCACCATGTTCTGGGACGCGGACATCCCGCGCCACCGTTTCAGAGATGCCAATGGGCGGGCTGTCGAGGTAACAATCATAGCCGGGGCGCTCGACGGCGTTCCGCCCCTTGCCCCGCCGCCGCAGTCGTGGGCAGCCGATGCGAGCTCCGACATCGCGATCTGGTCGATCGCGATGGAAGCCGGGTCCACGTGGACGATTCCCGCGGCGCAGAGCGATCGGACCGTGCGGGTGCTCCATCAGTTTGCCGGATCCGGGTTGCGCGTGGCGGGCCGGGATGTGCCAGGCCCGGCCGCGATACAGGTCCGCGCCGATCAGCCGATGCCAGTCGAGGCGTCGCGGGGCGCCGTTGAGATTCTGCTGCTCCAGGGACGGCCGATCGGCGAGCCTGTCGCACAATACGGGCCGTTCGTGATGAACACGCGCGCGGAGCTGGAGCAGGCCTTCGCCGATTTCGAGCGCACTCAGTTCGGCGGCTGGCCGTGGCCGGACAACGCGCCTGTGTTTGCGCAAAACGAGGGTCGTTTTGCGCGCCACGCCGATGGACGCGTCGAGCGCGCGCCTGTCACTTCATGTGCTTGAGGGACTGCTCGGATTCCACGCAGAGTTCGTCGATCAACTCGGTGTCGACCACGATGCGCTGCCTTAACGTAACCGTCCACGGCTTTGTATAAGCCTTGGGGTCGTCGACGGTCACCTGAATCTCGAGGTGCCCGAAATCCGGACGCCGGATCTCTTCCCGCACTTTGGCTGCCTCGGTGAGCACACTTCCGTTCCAATCGATCCACGTATCGTCGCGCACTCCGATTGTGTCAACCACCAGGGTATCGCCGGACCATTTCCCCGACGAATATCCCTGCAATTCAGGGCTCGGATCCACGGGCAGAGGCCTTGCATCGGTGAATACCTGGCGGTAACCGGCATTCATTTCGTTGAGCATGACCAGGAGGCCGGGCGAGTGAACGAACTTCAGCAGATGCGGCATCCCATAAGCGCGCAGAAAGTTGTCGGGCCAGCACCGGATGTGGGGATCGTCCTTGGCGAGGTTGTCGGTGCGCTGCTTCACGAGGGGCACAAGCCAGGGCTGATAAGGCAACCCTCCCGGAAGGTCGACACCGAAGTTCGACATCTGGCGTGACGATGTGATCTGGGCCGGATCGCCAGGCCGGTCGTTGGCGGTTTGACGATTTGGTGGGCCCGGGTCTGCCTTGGGAGTCGACAATTCCGCGGTCCGGCGATTCGGATCCCCCGTGGTCCAGATTCCGGAAAAGTCGGGCTTGCCATCCGCCAGGCGGGGAGCGGGCGCCGCCATGTTGACGCTTCCATCCGCCTTGCGGGGCACACCCGCGCTGGGATATTTGAACCATTGCGCAGCCAATGGAACCAGCACCAGGGGCATAGCCAGCATGAAGAGAGCGACTGTGACGAGCGGTTTGATTGTCTTCATTTTCGGTCCGGCAGGGCGAACACGTAAAGCGCATTTCCCGTGGCGGGATAATGCAACTCGGAAGCTACTACTCCCGGCACGTTGCGCGGACTGCCTCCTCCATTACTTGTCGTGACGGCGACATACTGTTTGCCGCCTGCCGTAAACGTCAACGGGAAACCCTGCACGGCGGCAGGCAACCGGGTTTCCCAAAGAATACGGCCGGTGGCGGCGTCGAAGGCGCGGAACATGCGATCCAGATCGCCCACGAAGGCAACACCTCCGGCGGTCGAGATCACTCCGGTGAGAAACGGGGCACGCTGCTCGTATTTCCAGATCTCGCGCAGGGTGCGCACATCGTATGCGGCGAGCTTGCCGATATTGCCATTCGTCCCCGGCATCTCATAGAAGCGGCGCGCCGCGCCATTGCCACTGCCGCCGCCGGCGACCTTGTCGATGGCCTGCGCGGTCATTTCGAGGCAGCTCTGGCTTAACGGAATAATCAACTGATGGGCCGGCGGATAATACGTCATCGACGGCCAGTTCTTCCCGCCCTCGGTCGAGGGGCACGCCGTCACGGGCTCTCCGATGCGCTGCTCGACGATATCGTTACGATAGTGCGGTTCGCCCGTGCGCGGATCGATGGAATCATAGACGTTCTGGAAAACCATCTCCTTATGGCCGAGATATTTTCCGGTCTTCCGGTCGAGCTTCCAGAGAACGCCCGCCTTGCCCGCGCTGAAGACGTAACTCTGGCCCTGATCGTCCACGAGCACGCGCTCGAAAACCTCGTCGAGGTCGAGCGTTTCGCCGGGCGCGAGGTTGTGATACCAGGCCAGCTTTCCCGTGTCGGCATCGATCGCGAGGGTGGAGTTGGCGTATAAGGTGGCGCCGCTGCCGGAGCCGCGGCTCGCGCGCATCCACGGCTTGGCCTGCGCGGTGCCCCAGAAGGTGAGGTTCAGATCGGGATCGTAGCTGCCGGTGATCCAGGTCTCGACGCCCGCGCGGAAGGTGTTCGCGAGCGTCCCCCAGGTGTCGCCGCCGGGTTCGCCTTCGAGGGCGACGGTGCGGAAGCGCCAGACCTCTTTGCCGGTCTTCGCGTCATAGGCGCTGATGAAGCATTTCTCGTCGCGATAGGTTGCGCAGGAGTCGCGCCCCAGACCGGAAATCAGGCGCCCTTTCACCGCGAGCGGCCCACTGCTGTTCTGGTAGTCGCCTTTGGAGCGGTCACCGATGGTGGTGTCCCAGACCACCTTGCCATTGCGCGCGTCGAAGGCCATCAGATGAGCGTCGCTGGTATTGACGAAGATCCTGTCGTCGTAGATCGCGATGCCGCGCATGGCGGCGGCGGTGGGGCTGGAGCCGTAGTGATTCTCCCAGATCAGCTCACCGGTTTTGGCATCGAGCGCCTGCAGAACCATCCCCGCGTTGTTCACGTAAAGCACGCCGTTGTGGACGATCGGCGCCGGCTGGTTGCCGTTGCTCGCGCCATCCTGCATGGACCAGCTCCAGACGAGATGGAGGTCGTTGACGTTCTTCGCCGTGATCTGGTTCAGGGGACTGTAATAGGTGGCCTTGTAGTCGCGGCGAATCATCAGCCAGTCGCCGGGATCGGGGTTGCGCAGCATGGCGTCGGTGACCGGAACGAAGTTCTCTGACTTCGCCCGCGACCGTGATGCCGCGCGGGACTTCGCGGGCTGGTTCCTGTTGAACCGGGGGAAGCGCGGTACGTTGTCCCGATGCCACAGCGCGGATCGAAACGGCCGATTGCGCGGTCAATGCGCGATCGCCCGGACGCGCGCTGTTGGCTTCGAGGATGAAGGCGGCGAGATTGACGTAGGTCTGGTCCGGGAGCGATCCGCCCGCGCCGGGAGGCATGGAGGCGCGCAGGAAACCGATCAGATCGCCGGCGGTTCTGTCGCCCCACTGGCTTATGAAGTTGGCGCCGGCGAGCTGCGGACCTTCGCGTCCGGAGAGATCGGGCGCGTGGCACGACGCGCAGTTGGCCTGGTATGCGGCGCGTCCCGCCGAGGACTGGGCGGCAGTGTACGGTCCCGCCGGAGGCTGCTGGCCGAAAACGATCTGCTGCAGGCCACAGAGGGCGATGACGATTCGAGTCTTCAATACAATGCTCCCCGTCGCACAGGTTACACCATTCCGCGGGATTTGAAATACCATGAAGCGATGCTCACGATCAGGCTGATCGCGATTGCCGCGCTGCTGGCCGCTTCGGTCAGCGCGGAAGTGACACGCGTGGAGGTGGTCAGCACACGGCCCTGGCTGGGCGGCCGGCCCTTCGGTAAGGCCGGCGCTTACGAGTTGATCCAGGGGCGCGTCTATTTCGCGGTCGATCCCGGCAGCCCCGCCAACAGAGGGATTACCGACCTTGCGCTCGCCCCGCGAAATGGTCAGGGCCGGGTTGAGTTCTCGAGCGACTTCGTTCTGCTGCGGCCGCGGGACGCCGCGAAAAGGCGTGGAACGGTGATGCTCGAGATCCCGAATCGCGGCCTTACGCAGGCGAACGGGATGTTCTTTGCGACGCGGGGTTCCGACTTCGACCTGATGAATCCCGATGCGACTTCGCTCAGCGACGCGTTTCTTTTCGAGCAGGGATTCACGGCCGCGTGGCTCGGCTGGCAATTCGATCTGCCCCGCGGTGCGATTCGGATTGAGACGCCCGTTGCCAACGTGAACAGCGTGGTGCGGGAGTCGATCATCACGGGTTCGGCCGGGAGCCATTATGTCCGGCTGGGTGGAACCGGCTCTTATTGTGCGGCCGATCGGGATCAGCCCGACGCAAAGCTGACCGTCAGGGATCGTTTCGATGAGGTTGCGCGTGAGCTTCCGCGCGCGGACTGGGAGTTCGCAGATCGTTGTGCAGTGACTTACCGCGATGGGTTTGAACCGGGAAGGATCTACGAGCTGATTTACCAGGGCGCCAATCCAGCGGTCGCCGGGCTGGGCGAAGCGGCTGTACGCGACTATGTGGCGTTTCTCAAGCAAGAGCCGCTCGGGAGCCGCTCGCCGGTGCGCGTTCTCGGTTATGGCTATTCGCAGAGCGCCCGTTTCCTGCGCGATTTTCTCTATCGCGGCTTCAACGCCGACGAGCATGGCCGACGGGCGTTCGACGGCTTGTTCATTGCCAGCGCCGGCGCCGGGCGCGGCAGTTTCGATCATCGTTACGCGATGCCGGGCGAGGCGGGAAATTCGGTGTTGAGCGATCTGCGGCCGGTGGATCTGGCCCCGTTCACGGACGACGGGCTGCTGCGTGCCGCGCAGGAATCCCACACTCTGCCGAAGATCTTCTACACATTCAGTTCGACCGAGTATTGGGCGCGGGCGGGCTCGCTGACCTACACGACCGCCGATGGCGCGCGGGAGCTTCCGTTCAACCCGAATGCCCGTCTCTATTTCTTTTCCGGTGTTCCTCATGCTTATGGTTCCTTTCCTCCGCGAAAAGGGCAGTATTCGAACTTTCTGAACTTTGCCAGCTCCGGCTGGGCGTTCCGCGCGCTGCTGCTCGATCTCGATGACTGGGCGACGAAGGGCACTAAGCCGCCCGATTCGGCCTATCCTCACCTTGGCTCTCCTCGCGACCTCGTGGTTCGCGAGCGGGTGGCGTTTCCGAAAGTTCCCGGCGTCGAGTTTCCGGCGTGGATGCCGCGGAACTGGCGCATGGATTATGGGCCGGAGTTTGCCTCGAGAGGGATCATTTCGACGGAGCCGCCGAATCTGGGCGCTCCCTACCCCACGCTCGTCCCACAGGTGAATCGCGACGGGATCGATGCGGGCGGTATTGCGATCCCTGAGATCGCGGTTCCGCTGGGCACGTTCACCGGGTGGAACTATCAGATCCCGGTTCACCCGAACCTCGACTATCTGGCCGGCCTGGTCGGCAGTTTCATTCCTTTCTCCCCGACCGCGGCGGACCGCCAGGCGTCGGGCGACAGCCGGCTTTCGATCGCGGAACGCTACATGGGCCGCGACGATTACATCGAAAAGCTGCGCACAGCGGCGCAGGGGCTGGTTTCGCGACGCCTGCTGCGCGCGGAAGATCTCAGCGCCATCGTGGCGGAAAACGCCGCACGATGGGACTATCTGGTCAAATGAAGCGCGTGCCGCATGAATTCGTCGTGGATGCGCTCGCTCCGCTCTCGCCCGTGGTGCGGCGACTGTTCAGCGGCTTCTCGGTTTACATCGGGCCGAAGCTTGTTCTCATTCTGCGCGACCGGAGCGAGCATGCCGCGGATAACGGGGTCTGGCTCGCCACTACCCCGGCGCATCATGAGAGTCTGCGGCGCGAGTTCCCGAATCTGCGTTCGATTCAGCTGTTCGGAACGGCGGCAACCGGCTGGCAGTTGATTCCGGCCGATGCGCCGGATTTCGAAGAGGCCGCACTGCGCGCCTGCGATTTGATTCTTGCCAAAGACCAGCGGATTGGCAAGGTGCCGAAAAAGGCCCGGTTAGTTACCGGCGGCTAGACCGCCGGCGCTCCCGGCGGGCTAGTGGGCGGCTCCGGATAGTTTTCGGTAGTACTCGGCGACCGAAGCCTGATAGCCGGCGGGCACCTTCGTCGGGTCGGTGTTGCGAATGGTTCCGCCCTGGTTTTCGTCGAGCTGGCGGCGCAGCTGGAGTTCGATTGCGTCCACTTCGCTTACGAGCTGCTGGTGCATCTGCTCAACCAGTTCGGGATTGCCGGGGAAGCGTTTGGGATCGAGATTGCGCATCTGATCGATCAGCGCCTGCAGCTCTTGCTTGGCTTCGGGACTATCCTGCACGGCAGCCTTCACCTGGTTGAGAACGTTCAGGTCCTGCTCAATTGCCTTTTGGGTGTCAGCCGGGTTGGGGCCCTCGCGGGGCGTGGCGGCCTTGCCGCCGGTGCGGGTGACGCCGGGATCGACGCCGTCATTCATCGGGCCGCGATCACGATTGCCGGTTCCGCCACCTTGAAAGTTGCGGATCGTACCAACCTGGTTTCCCTGTTGGCCGACCTGGTTGCCTTGGCCTGGCTGGTTGCCCTGGCCCTGACCTTGTCCTCGTCCCTGGCCCTGAGCTTGTCCCGGTTGCTGACCACCGGGCTGGCGGCCCTGTCCACCGAGGTTGTTGAGCTGCTCGCGCACGCGGGCAAGATCATCCATGGCGCGGTTCAGTTTGGCATCTTCGGAAGGGCGCTCGGCGCCGCCCAGCGCGCGGGCGGCTTCGCCGACCTGCTGGCTCAGATTCTTGAGGTCGCTGGTCAGGCCGGTTTCGAGCGGATCGGAGAACTGGCCGCTGCGGAGAAAATCGGAGCTCTTCTGGAGACGATTGCCGAGATCGTTCTGGTCCATGCCTTCAAGCGCGCCGCGCAACTTGCCGGTCGCGGACGGTTGCGTGGGCGCGAGCTCACGCGAGGCGTCGCGCAGACGCTGCGTAAGGTGGGAAAGATCATCGCTCACCTGCTGGCGATCGTTGACCATTTTGTCGACTTCCTGAGCGGAAGGTCCGCGCGGCGCGGTCTGGCCAGGAGCGCGAGGGGCGTTCTGTTGAGCGATGAGATCGCGCACGTGGTCTGCCTGCTGCTTCTGGCGGGCCGCGAGTTGTTCGGCAGCCTGGGCCATCGAGTTGAGACGGCCGGCGGCGTCCTGCTGTTGTGCACCACCGAGAGCGTCGGTGGCCTGGCGCAGACGATCGGCGGCGCGGCGGGAGTCTGCCGCACTGGCGTTCTTCGAGGCGGCGCGCTTCATGTCTTCGTTGGCCTGGCGCAGGCGGTCGAGGGCCTGTTGAGCGGCCTGCTGGCGGCTATCGGAAGTCTGCTGTCCCGATTGTCCGGCTTGTCCCGACTGCCCGGCTTGCCCCGATTGCCCGGCTTGCCCCGATTGCCCGGACGCCGACGCGCTTTGCTGACCCTGTTTGCCCTGCTGCCCCTGCTGGCCTTGTTGCCCCTGCTGACCGCTTTGGCTCTGCTGGCCCTGCTGCTGGCTGTTCTGCGCAAGCTGCTGCTCCATCTGCCGCTGAAGCTGCTCGGCTTCGCGCTGCAACATTTCCTGCTGCCATTTCTGTTCGGCGGTCTGGGTACCGTTGCGCTGCTGCTGAGCGAGATCTTCCTGACGTTTGGCCAGCTCGTCGAGTTTCTTCAACGCGTCGGCGACCGCCTGGGCTTTTTGTTCTTCGGTGGACGCAGCGGCTTTGCGGGTCTCGTACTGATTCTTCTCGGTATCGAGCTCGAGATCGAAGAGAGCGGCGAGATCGCGCGCGGCTGCTCCGCCGCCCCCACCTCCGCCGCCGCCCTGCTGTCCGAAAGCGACTTGGATCTGGCGGAAGGTGGCTTCAGCGCGGAGCAGATACTGCAGGGCCTTCTGCTCGTTGGGAATCGCGTCTTTCCACTTCTCCCCCTGCAACTCACGCGCGGCGGGCGCCATGGCTTCAGAGGCGGCGATCATATCCTTCTGGAAGGAGCCGATGGCCTTCATTTCTTCGGTCAGCTCGCGAGCCTCAAGACGACCGGAGAGCGTGATGGATTGATCGTGCAAAGTGGCCTGAGCCTGCGAGAGGAGTTTGGCGATGTCGGCGGCCTGTTGGGCGGTGGAGTTCTTATCCGACTGCTGTTTGAAGGTCTGGGAAATGATTTCCTTCTCGCGCTGCGAGATCTGCGCGGGTTGGTTGCCGCCGCCCCCGCCACCACCGCCTCCGCCACCGGCCTGCGATTGCGAAAACTCACGCTCGAAAGGGTCGGCCTGGATGAAGATCATGTCGGTGTGGGCTTCGGCATTGGCGTCTTTCGCGGTGGCATAGACGCTCACGAGGTCGCCGGGGACGAGGTTGAAGTTTTCGAGTGAAATGGTGGTCGAGCCGTCGACCTCTTTGCCGCCCTTCTGCCTGAGGAAGTCGACGGTTGTTTCGGGACCGCCATTGACGGAGTAGTGCAGGGTGACGCCGCTCAACGGATATTCGTCAGTGGCTTTGGCGGCGATGGTTACCTCTTCGATGGGACTGGCGTGGTAATCACCACGGCCGGGACGCACCAGAGCGATCTGCGGCGGGTTGGCTTTGCGGGCCTCGATGAAAAAGTCTTCGCTGACGCGAACGGGCTGGCCTTCGGCAATTCCGGCGACGTGGTAGACGCCGTCCTTATCCATTTTGACGACGCCTTTGTAGACGTTGTTGCGGCCGCCGGAAAGCTGGATCTTCTCTCCGCTATCGAGCTGGATCCCGCTGCCCTCCAGGGGACGATCGGTTGAAACTTCGAGCTCAGCTTCGGTGCCGACGACGGCGCGCAGGTCTCCGCCGCGCTCTTCGGTATCGGGACGCAGGCCGGTCCAGGCGGGGTAGCGATACGTCACGCGGATCTGCTTGACGGCGGGCAGATCGGTGACGCGGATGTTGAAGTGTTTCGAAGTCAGCGCGCCGGCTTTGACGTAGTATTCGACGTTCTCGGGCAAGCCGGCAAACAGGAACTGATAGCCGCCCGCGAAACTGGCGGCCGCTTTCGACATGGCGATCTCTTCCCATTTCGAAGAGCTCTGAAAGCGCGCGTAGAGCTTGACGTTGGGCGAGCTCAGGCCGGCGGGGATTGCGGAAACGAGCTGATCGGCATGGCGGCGGACAACGGCGTCGCCGGGGGTGACCCGGAGGTCGTAGAGCGGGGCTTTGCCCGAGTGGGTGCCGGTCCAGAGCAGATTGGCGCCGTAGCCGAGGAAACCGGGGCCGTCGGCAATCATCCAGACGAGGATGAGGCAGGCGGCGACGCTGGCGGCGAGAGAGGTCCAGAGGCGGCGGTCGGTGACGAATTGTTGCGGCTCGGCGGTGCGGGCTACGTCGAGGGTGTCTCCGGCGAGGAGTTCGATGAAGGGGTCCTGGCCGTCGCGTTCGGAGAAGGTGGTGAGGCGCTGCTGGAATTGCGGGAAGGCGGCTTCGGCGGTTTCGACAGCGCGGCGGCGAGTGAGGCGGCGGAGGGGCAGGGCCAGGCCGGCGGCGGCAGCGAGGGCGAGGATCAGGATGAGACCAAGGCGGGCCGCGGTGACGCTTCCGTGCGAAAAGGCGAGGGCGTTAGCGATCGAGACCAGCACTAGAGTCGCGACCAGGGCGCCTCCGGTGAAGATTGCCAAGCCGCGGAGCAGAGTGCTCCAGCGCAGACGCTGTTCCAGTTGCGCGATGTAAGCGTGAACCTGTTCGCGGAAATTCATGGCAGCTCCATTACTTAACGCTTGGTGCAGGTAACTTAATGCACTGCTACTTCATGCACTGCGGCTCCACCAACTCTTGACGCGACGACGTGTGGAAGTTCCAACCGCGTGGCCGAGTTTGATAACTGAAGCATATCGTATCGGACGGAAGCGGTGCGACGAGTTCCGGCCGGAGTTTGCGTCGAGGGGATTTTGTGGGGTCGCGCACGCTGGCTGGTGCTCTGTATTTTCAAGCGGTTCCGCTGTTTTTCCATTCGAACCCGGAGCGGCGGCCGGGGCGAGGTCGTCGTTTATGGGCTCGGGGGTTGGTTCTGGCTCAGGAGCGGGGCATACCGGGACTCTTTTCTCGCCGTCCCAGGTGTGTGTGGGGACCGGCGGTTTCCAGTCTGGCCCGTCTTCCGCTTCGGCGGCTTTCCGGGCGCGTTCGTTGACGGTGCGTTTGGCACGGAGGCCGAGAAAGGTGTTGAGCGCGGCGCGGAACTGGCGTTCGTGGCGGACTTCGTAGCGGTTGAGGAGTTCGAAGGAAGGCCCGGCGTTGGTCAGGGTGTGGAAGGCGAGGTAGGCCTGGCTGGCGAAGTCCTCATCCCCTTCGTGATAGCGGGGGCGGCGGATCTGGTTATCCATGGCAGCGGTTTCGAGGGTCCAGACGCGCTCCTGACGCCAGCGGGCGGCGGCCATGCTCTCGATCAGCGATCGCTCGGTGGGGGTTTCGGGTTGATGCTCTTCGAGGTAGGAGTTGAAGAGCTCGTCGAATTCCTCCTGCGATTCGCCCTCGAGGACGATTTTTTTCGAGAGGAGGCCGTGGGTGCGGCGGTTCTGCGAGGAGGCTTGTTTGCCCTCTTCGGTTATCGGGCCGCGGGATTTTGCGCCGTTGGCCCGGGATGCTTCCTGTTGGAGTTCGGATGGTGGTGCTGAATGCATAGGGGTGGTCTCGGCATTATTGTGGAACGCGGGTGGGCGCGACTCGGGGCAGTTGGCTGGCTAGTCCGTTTAGATTCAATAAGTTACGGGGAAAAATAAAGCTGGGACTTTTGTGAACGAGGGGCAGGAGCTGAGGTTTGGGCTGCCCGTGAGTCAGGGCGTGGGTTATTCCGGACGCGAGCTTCGTCCCCGAC
The DNA here is from genome assembly GCA_963764845.1 of Terriglobia bacterium. Lineage (GTDB taxonomy): Bacteria > Acidobacteriota > Terriglobia > Bryobacterales > Bryobacteraceae > BOG-234. The sequence continues at coordinate 124,267 of CAVXUE010000007.1, forward strand.
GGACCGTCGATCTTCACCGCGCTGCAGGAGCAAATGGGGTTGAAACTTGAGTCCGGCAAAGCCCCCGTTGACGTGATCGTTATAGATCAGATCGAGAAACCGTCAGCAAACTGAACAACTAGCGGCTCAAGCCTGGCTCAAAGCGTGGGTGCTGTGTCGATGCTCATATCGACACCCAGTGCCCAGGTAAAAAGAAGCGTCGAGAGAGTCTCGACGCGGCACGCTGAGAGCGTACGCCACGAATGCAAACAGCTTCCGAAAAAAAGACGGTGGGATTAACCCAACTCTACTTTGATGGAGCGGATTCTGCCGGCTCCAGGCGCAAGACTGCGCCGTCGGCCGCCGGGGCGCGGGCGATGTCGCCTCCATTCTGCTCCGCCAGCACGTAAAGCAATCCGTCCGGGCCTTGCCGCACAAACCGAATCCGCAGGTGCAGATCGGTAAGCAGCGTTTCCCGCCGCAGTTCCTCCAGATCCTTATTGACCACCACGCGTTCCAGGCCGCCCGTGCGGGGAATTTCGCCACGGCGGGCGCTGCCGACAAATAAATTGCCCTTCCACGCGGGGAAGCGGTCGCCCGTGTAGACTTCCAAACCGGAGGGCGCGATGGATGGAATCCAAAGCAGCAAGGGCTGTTCCACTCCCGGACCGAGCGGCGTTTCAGAAATCCGCGGTCCGGCGTAGTCGCGCCCGAAGCTGTACTTCGGCCAGCCGTAGTCGCGGCCGGGCAGAATCCAATTGATCTCATCGCCGCCGTTGGGGCCGTGATCCGTCGCCAATATCGCGCCGGAGGCCGGGTGCAGGACAAGGCCGAGCTGATCGCGGAAACCATAGGCATAGACTTCAGGCCGCGCACCGGGTTTGCCCGCGAAGGGGTTATCGGCGGGAACCGAACCATCCTCGCGCAGGCGGATGATTTTGCCATATACGCTGCCGAGGTCGGACGATTTCTGGCCGAAGGGACCGCCCGTCGTCATGTACAGCATGCCGTCTTTGCCGAAGGCCAAACGGGCGCCGCTGGCCGTGTCCTGCCATTCGCCCGTAAACAACTCGCGGACCTCAGTGATCTTTTTGCCGTCAAACTTCCCGCGCCCCAGCGCGATCGCAAGTTTCGGTTTCTGCTGCCCGGCGTCCGTTTCGACCTTGTTGTAAGTGAAATACACCAGCCGGTTGGATGCGAAATCGGGGTGAAGCAGGATGTCCTGAAGTCCCGCGCCTCCGACGCGCGGCGCTTCGGGCAAACCGTGCACCGGCTCGGCGTCCACGGACGGGCTGGGACTCGTGGCATGGTGAATTATTTTCAGGCCATAGCCGCGCTCGACGAGCAGAGCGTCGCCGTCCGGGAGAAACGCAAGACTGAACGGATGCACCAGATTGCGAGCGACAACGGTGACGCGAAGCTTGTGCTGTTCGGCCGTGTCGAAGGTCCAGGGACCGGGCGAAAGGTCGACCTGCGCGATTCCCGGCTGAGGCGATTGCGACTGCTGCGCGAAGCCGGGAACGGCGCAGAGCACTGCAATAAAGGCTGCTCGACTCATCGCGTCAGCTCCAATCCGCCCCGCATCTTCGCCGGCAGAGTATCTCATCATAACCGTTCCCGCCAGCACGCGCCCAGTTGGATCGTCGGACCGTCCGTATGCCCCGAACCCCGAACGAAGTAGCGGGATTCAACGACTATCGGCTGAAGCCGGTAGAATCCGGCTGCGACTGACGGTCGCCTGAAGCGAGTGGCGCTCGCACTCGGGCGTGGACGCCCAGTGCCCAAGTAAAAAGAGGCGTCGAGAGATTCTCGACGCGGCGCGCTGAGAGCGTACGCCACGTCCGTCAAAGCAAAGGTACCAGGCGATGGATACTAAACTGGAGTGATTATGGGCTCTACCAGACGCACGATACTGGCAGCGGGCGCCGCAGCGGCGGCTAGCAGCGGCGCGCGTATTCGCTCAGCAGCCGGGCAAAGTCTACGACAAAGGCCCGGTCCGCATTTATTATGAAGAGGCCGGTTCCGGCTTCCCGCTGTTGCTGCTTCCCGGCGGAGGATTGAACGCGACTATCGCCTTCTTCAGCGGCAACTCGCCGTTCAACGCGATCGAGGAGTTCAAGGGACAATACCGCTGCATCACGGCGGACCTTCGCAACGCGCCCGGCGGCCAGTCGAGCGGCCCCGTGGAGGTCGACCGGCCCTGGGAATCCTATGCCGACGACCAACTGGGCCTGATGGATCATCTGGGCATCGACAAGTTCATGGTGATGGGTTTCTGCATTGGCGGCCCGTTCATCTGGAGTCTTCTGAAGCGCGCGCCCAACCGTGTGGCCGCAGCGGTTCTGGCGCAGCCGGTGGGCTGGCGTCCGGAGATGAGCGACCCCAAATACTCCGGCGTGTTCTGGAGGAACTGGGGGGCAACGCTGACGGCCAAGCGGCCCGAGATCACGATGCAGACGACCGATCAGTTTGTTACGAGGATGTTCGAGACCAACCCCGACTTCGTGTTTACCGTGACGCGCGATTTCGTGCGTGGATGCCAGAACCCGGTCCTGATCCTGCCGGATGACGTCCCCGCGCACCCTTACGCGGTAGCGATGGAATGCGCCATGCTTGCGCCGAAAGCCGAAGTGAGCATTTTCCCCTGGAAAGAGCCAAAGGAACGGATTCCGCTGGCCGTGCGCCAGATCCATTCTTTCCTGCGGGCACACCAGCCGGCTTAGACAGTATGAACAGCAAGGTCTTCGAGGTGATCCTGTTGGTTGCCGCGGCCGCTGCGCCAGCGTGGGGGCAGGCGCGTCCGCGTTCGAAGTGGCGTCAGTGAAGCGAATCGTCGATTATGTACCGACAGCGACGATGAACGGCGACATTCTGCACGGGCGATTGACGCTCAACAACGCTCATCTCACGCAGATGATCGCGGTGGCATATGACATCCAGAGCGTGCGGATCCAGGGGGTACCGGGGTTTCTCAGCAACGACCAGTTTCAGATCACTGCGAAGGCCGAAGATCCCGAGGCCAGCGAGGAGCAGGTCAAGGTTATGCTGCAGTCCCTGCTCGAGGACCGGTTCCGCCTGAAATTCCATTGGGAAGACAAGAACCTGGCGAATTTCACGTTGCGGACGGCGCCGGGCGGAGCGAAAGTGGAACGGGCTCAAGAGGGCGGACGGGACCGTTGCGAGCGCAATCTGGATGGGACGACGTACCATCTCGCGTGCGATCACGTTCAGATCGGCACGCTCGCGAACGCGCTGGCGGCGCTGCTTCGCAGCCCGGTGGTGGACCAGACCGGACTTACCGGCGATTACAATTTCACGCTCAGCTGGGAAGGGGACGATATGTATTCGGCGGTTCCCGATGCCCTGGAGCGGTTTGGATTGAAGCTGGAGAAGAAGAGCGTTCCGACACGGGTGTTCGTGATCGACAGCGTGGAGCGGCCGTCGGAGAATTAAACTCTTGCCGACGCCTGGCGCATTCGCGGAAGAAACCGGTGTCGAGAAAAGTCTCGACACGGCACGCTGAGAGCGTGCGCCACATCGGTCACCCGGCGATGGGTACTAAAAAAAGCCTGAGATTTTTTTCCCCTGATTTCACTGAAGGATCTGGGAGAGGACCATCCGGCTTGCTGTGCTTTGCCTGATTGCCGCCGCTGCGCTGGCTCAGGAACCGAAAGATCCCGCGTACGAACCGCTTGACAAAGGCCTTCGATGCGCTGCGAGCGCGCGATTACGACAGCGCGATCTCTTTCTTCGAAAAGGCCGTCGCGCTCTCGCCGGATCGCGCGGATATCCGCAAGAACCTGGCCTATACGCTGCTGAAAACCGGCGACAGCGAAGCCGCGCGCGATCAGTTCGGCGAAGCCATGCGTACTCGAGCCTGCCGATCTTCATCTCGCCCTCGAATACGCCTTCCTTTGCTACGAAGCGCGCGACAATGCACCCGCCCGCAAAGCCGAAGCGCGCCGCATTTTCGCGCGCGTCCGCGAATCGGGCGACACCGTCTCCCGCGCCACGGCCGCGCAGGCGTTCGACAACATCGACGCGCCGCTCGCCGCCGGAATCGCGCGCTGGCAGCAGGCGCTCGCGACCTCTCCCCCCACCTTCAGCGCGCATTACGAACTGGCGCAACTCGCCGAGCAGCGCGATGAACTCGATCTCGCCGCCGCCAACTACCGGGCGGCATTTCGGTTGCAGCCGGAGACGGAAATCGGTGCTGCTCGAACTGGCGCGCGTGGAGAAAGCGCGGGGCGATTCCGAAGGCCATGATGGCGGCCCTGCTCGCCGCATCGCGCGGCGGGGAAACACGCGCCGCCGAACTGGCGCGCGAACAGCTTCCGGACCGTTATCCCTATGTGTACGAGTTCCGCAAGGCGCTCGAGCTCGATCCGAAGAACGGCGCGCTGCACCGCGAACTCGCCTACCTGCTGCTCAGCATGTCGGAGAAGGAGCCGGCGTTGAGCACCGACGCGATCGGCGAATTCAAAATCATCGTGGATGCGTCCCCGGACGACTACGTCGCCGCGGCGCAACTCGGATTGCTTTATCTTCGCCGACGGCGAGGATCGACCTCGCCATGCCGCTTTTCGGCAGACGTGCTGGACCACGCGCACTCCGGCGGTGGCCAACCGCGTTCGCATGGCGCTGAAGATGCCCCTCGTGCTGGAGGACCGGCGGGCCGCGGAGTCGCCGCATCGATCCGCGCGTACTCGGCGAGCGCAGTTACGACGCCGGCTTCCTGAAGGACGCCAAGCGCTATTTCCTGTTCGCTCGCGAGCAGAATCCGTTCGACGCCGCGGTCGCGCTGAAGCTCGGCTGGACCACCAACATGCTTCACGACGACACTTCCGCGCTGCACTGGTTCGATGTCGCGCGCAAGAGCGACGATCCTGCGATCGCAACGGAAGCGGGCAAGGCTTATCAGAATCTGCGGCCCGACAACGAACTCTTCCGCACCACACTCTGGGCCTATCCGCTGTTTTCGACCCGCTGGCACGACGTGTTCGGCTACGGCCAGATCAAGACCGAGGTGAAGCTGAAGAAGCTGCCGCTTCCATCCCTACGTGTCGATCCGGTTCGTGGGCGATGAGCGGCGCTCCACGGGCGGAATCTCTCCGCAGAATCTGTCCGAGAGCGCATTCATCCTCGGCGCCGGCGTCGCGACGCGATCCTGGCACGGCGCGATGGGGTGGTTTGAGGCAGGAAGCTCCGTCGGTTACCTGACGGGAGTGGCTTCGCGCGATTTTCGCGGGGGCGTTTCGTATGCGAAGACGATCGGCGCGTCGCTCACCGCTGAACGCAACGGATGGTTTGTGGAGACGCTCGCGGACAGCGTGTTCGTCAGCCGCTTCGACGACGATCTGCTCAACTATTCGCAGACGCGGGCCGGGTTCAGCTCCACGCTTGCGGGCTTCCGCATCCAACCTTACTGGAGCGGCAACATCACTTTCGATGTGAAGCGGCAGTACTGGGCGAATTTTGCGGAAACCGGCCCGGGATTCCGCTTTCATCCGCCACGCGCGCCGGCATCGATGTGGATCACGGTGGGAGCGGTGCGGGGGGCGTATCTGGTCAACGAAGGCAATCCGCGGCGGCCCAACTACAACGATTTCCGGGCGGGGGTCTGGTATGCATTTACGAAATAGCGCGACTACTTGCGTTCACGCTGTTACTGGCACAGTGCTGCACGGCGGGAACATTCGCCGTGCTGGGGCCGCGGACCGGGCCGTGGCCGTCGATCCTTTCCGCAGTCCGGTCACTTCGCCGCGTCCGGCGTCATCCGCGGACATTTTCGTGGCGCCGCCGAACACCCCCGCTTCCGCGGAATGGAAAAGCAAGGTCGAGAAAGGTGCCGCGCTCATTCTCGAAGGCTCTTCGCCTCTCGCGGCGAGCTTCGGTTATCGAAGCCAGACCGAAACGGTCTCGGTGGTTCACCTCGTCGACATCCACAACCCGGCTCTGCCGATCATCTGGGAGAAGGCTCTGGAACTCCCGCGCTACGATGTGCCGGCGGACGCGCGGGTATTCGCGAAGGACCGCTGGACTCCGCATGCCGCTCATCGCGGGAGAGCGGATCGGCGCTGGCGCCGTGCTTTGGGTTGCCGCTTCTCCCGGCGAGCGCGGCTACGAGCGCTTCCCGTATCTGATGCAGGCTCTGGCGGACCTCGGTTTCGGACCGGCGGTTCGCAGTTCTCACCTCTGGGCGTTCTTCGACTACTCGTACCGGACACGGGCCGATCCCGACTATCTCGCCGCGCGCTGGCGCAAGGCGGGTATCAGCGCGCTGCACGTGGCTTCGTGGCATTTCTACGACGCCGACTCCGAACGCGACGAATATCTCAAACAGCTCATCGAAGCCTGCCATCGCCACGGGGTGCTGGTCTACGCGTGGGTCGAACTGCCGCACGTGAGCGAGAAATTCTGGAACGATCATCCGCAGTGGCGCGAGAAGACGGCGCTGCTGCAGGACGCCCAACTCGACTGGCGCAAGCTCATGAACCTGCAGAACCGCGACTGCGTCGCGGCGATCCGGGCCGGCCTGAAACAAGTGATGGAACGATTCGATTGGGATGGCGTGAATCTCGCAGAGCTGTATTTCGAATCGCTCGAAGGCGCGGGTAACCCGGCGCGTTTCACGCCTATGAACGACGATGTCCGGGCGGAATTTCGCGCCCAATCCGGCTGGGACCCGATCGAGCTGTGGGCTCATCGGACCGATGCCGCGTCCCTGCGCAGGTTCCTCGATTTCCGCGCCGGGCTGGCTCAGCGCATGCAGGAAGACTGGCTCGGCGCGGTGGAATCCTTCCGGCAATTTCGCCCGGGCCTCGATGTGGTGCTCACTCATGTCGACGACCGCTTCGATACGGGAATGAAGGACTCGATCGGCGCGGATGCCGGGCGCGTCCTGCCGCTTCTGGACAGGCACGCGTTCTCGTTTCTGATCGAGGATCCGGCCACGGTGTGGAACCTGGGGCCCGAACGATATCCGGAAATCGCAAAGCGCTACCGGGCGCTGACTCCGCACACGGAAAACCTGGCCATCGACATCAACATCGTGGACCGGTATCAGGATGTCTATCCCACCAAACAGCAGACCGGCACGGAACTGTTCGAGCTGGTGCATCTGGCTTCGACCGCGTTCCCGCGCGTGGCGCTCTACTTCGAGAACAGCATTCTGAAGCCCGATCTGGGCCTGCTGGCGGCATCGTCAACGGCCGTCACGCAGTACTCAAATTCGCAGCGGCGGATCACGATCGAATCCGCGCGCGATCTGGAGCTCAACTGGCCCGCGGACCGGGGGGCGCTGGTGGATGGGAAAGCGTGGCCGATGGTTTCGCCGACGGTACTTTACCTTCCCGCCGGCCTCCACCGGATCGAGCCCGCGCCGAAGCGCGACGGGATCGCGGTCATCGACCTCAACGCCAGACTGCGCTCGGCGGCCGTCGAAGCCCGGCGCGTGACGTTCGAATACTCGAGCGATAGCCGCGCCATCGCGCGTTTCGATCGCAAACCGGCGCACATCGAGGTCGATGGCGAAGCGTTCCCGGCAGACAGCGTGGTTCTGCTTCCGCGCGGAACCCATCGCGTGACCGCGAATTAGTTCTGTTTCTCAGGCTCGTCGTACGCGCCCAGGCGCCGCGCCCAGATGTTCCGGAAGCGAACCACGCTGCGATGATCCTGCAGAATGAGAGGGCCTTCAGCGGGACCATCGACATACTTCGGAACCTGGCGGTAGATAGTGGGGCCCATCTCTTCTTTCCGGTTGTGCAGCAGCACGCCGTTCAGAAAAACCGTCATGTACGCGGATTTTGTTTTCCGACCGCCCGAGAATGCCGGCGCTTCGAAAACGATGTCGTAAGTCTGCCATTCGCCGGGTTTGCGCACCGCGCTCACCAGCGGAGGCCACTGCCCGTACAACGCGCCGGCCTGGCCATCCGCGTAGGTGGGACTCCGATAGGAATCGAGCACCTGGACCTCAAAGAGCCCCATGAGGAAGACGCCGCTGTTGCCGCGATTCTGGCTGGTCCCGGTGATACCAGACGGCTCCATCCATTCCACATGCGCCTGCACGTCGCCGAACTTTTCCTTCGTCGCGATGTCGCCGCTGCCCGGAACCACTTCGAAGAAGCCCTGACCGGTCTTCCAGGGCGCGGCATCGGCGCCGACCGTGTAAGCCGCTGTCCCGAGGCGTGCGGCGGTCCATTTCGAGAGATCCGCGCCGTCGAATAAGACGATTGCGTCCGATGGCGGCTGGCCTGGCAGCGCGCCCGGGGTCACAACTTTTGGATGGGGCCGCGCCGGATCATGGACGTGGTAAGGCAGTCCCGGGAGCATCGGAGTATCGGTGAACCCGGCATCGGGATGCTGCTGCCCGAAGAGCATCAGGCTGGCCGATGCGCAGCAAATCACGATGGCGCATCTCATGACGTCAGACCTTCGCGCCGTTGCGGCTGACGTATCGGGCGCCCAGCGCTCCGCCTGCCGCGCAGGTGCCCACCACTATGGCGAACAGAATCAGGAGCGCAACAAGAAACCCGGCAGCAAGGGCAGCGGGGTCATTGAGCACCTGGGCCGCCTGGGGATTGCCCTGCCTGATCTGATCCATGACGACGTCCTTCCCCATGATCGCGACCGTCAGCGCGAAAGACACCAACAGGCCGACGAACGTCATCACGCCGGTTATGGAACCAAGCTGCACGCCGGACCTGACACCGAGAGCGTGGCCCGTCAACCGCCGGTACAGCACAACGGCGCCCCATCCGGCGGCCAGCGTCCACAGAATGAACAACAGGCTCATGCCCGGGATCATCTCGACGAACATGGTCCCGAGCGACATGAGCACGGCTACGCGCAACGCCACCGGATTGGCGAAGCTGACCGGCGGCGGGCCGGAGCGCACCGCATCGGACACCGAAGATATGGGGTGCTGGAGTACGTGCACCACCGGCGCGTCTTCCGCGACGGCGTCAGCGAAGAGCGGACGCCCGCACATGTGGCAGAATCGGGATTTCTCGGCGAGCTTTGCGCCGCACGTGCAGTTTTCGGGAGTTTGGCGTTCAGGCATAAGCGCCTGTCGCAGGCGTATCTTTAGTTTGCCGCAGGCTCACCGAAGGAGGCAACCCCAATGTGCGTGCCATCGTGTTTCGCCTCGATCGCGATGATTCGCTTATAGCCGCCGTCATGGAGCTCCATGTGGACTTCGCGGCCTTCATGCGTTACCAGCCAGTTGGGCAATTGCCTGCGGTAGAAGTCGGCCACCTTGTCCACCGGGTCGTCAGTAATCATGTCGGAGGCGGATACCGCGAATCCCCTGTCTCCTGCACTGCCCTCTTTTCCACTCCGGTTCGAAGTCCACTCGACAACCGCGTCTCCGCCGGAGTCTTTTCGCTCCCTGGCGCCGGGATAAAGAGGGATGCCGGGTACCACACGACCGGACATCGAATGCGCGTGTACGTCGAGATGTCCGCCGGGAACGTCGATCGAGACGTCACCATCGTTTGCCCTGTCGTGGGCTACAACTCTGATGTTGCGGGCCACATAAATTCCGGCGAAGGTCAGGATGCAAACTACGATCAATGCGCTCATCAAAAGCCCGAAGAGGACCCCGCCGCGGCGGGAATTGCCGAACTTTCATGACGATCTCCTTCATGGGATTACGTTTTGGCGCCTGCCTGGGTTCGCAGAAATCCCAAGCCATTATGGTAGCTTGCTTTCTTGACGGAGAATATCACTGTACTTGTGCTGGCGGACCCCGCGGCCCCGGCGCTTCGGAAGCTGGAAGGCATGGGCTCCGGGGTGGACGTGCGGATCGCCAAAACGACTGAAGAGCTTGGGGATGCGGTCGAAAGAGCCCGCGTGCTGTTCAACTGGACGGGGTCGAAACCCGACGTGGGCCGCATCCTGAAACAGGCGCCGAGCCTCGAATGGATCCACGCCATGTACGCCGGGCTTGACCGCTCGCTGTTCCCCGAACTGGTGGCCAGCGCGATTCCACTGACCAATGGCTCCGGCGTTTTCAGCCAGTCGCTGGGCGAATTCGTGATGCTGGGCATCCTCTATTTCGCCAAGGATGCGATCCGCATGAATAAGGCAAAGGGGGAGCATCGCTGGGACGTTTACGACAAGGTTGAAATCCGAAAGCAGACGGTGGGAATCGTCGGGCACGGGGACATTGGCCGCGCCGTGGCCTCGAGGGCGAAGTCGATGGGGATGCGGGTGCTGGCCCAGAGGCGGAATCCCTCACCGCGCGCGGGGGATGAGCACGTGGATCGCGTCTATGGCGGCGACGGTCTTCATGCCATGCTGCCGGAATGCGATTATGTGGCGGTAACCGCGCCGCTCACGCCGGAGACGGCCGGCATGATCGGCGCGCGTGCATTCGAGCTGATGAAGCCGAGCGCGGTCATTCTGAATGTGGGCCGCGGGCCTGTGATCGACGAGAGCGCGATGATTGAAGCTCTCGCGACCAAACGCATTCGGGGCGCGGCGCTCGATGTGTTCGACGTGGAGCCACTGCCGGCCGAGAGTCCGTTCTGGAGCCTCGACAATGTGCTGATCTCGGCACACTCGGCGGATCATGTCGAGGGCTGGGTGGAGGACGCGGTTCTGTTTTTCGTGGATCAGTTCTCACGCTGGCGGAACGGTGAGCAGTTGAAAAACGTTGTCAACAAGCATGCTGGTTATTAGAATCGCGGGGTTAGTCCATGAGGGCAAGGCACACAGGCTGAAGCCTGTGCCACCATCAGGGGGCGGGTAAGGGATTCAAATCCAGGCGCACCACGATCCCCGCCAGTTCCGGACTCGCGGCGGGATAGAGCTTCGTTACCAGCGGATCGTGCCCGGGCACGATATGATCGGGCGAATCCGCTAACCGGTAGAGCGTGTTGTAGCCCTCCAGCATCTCGGCAATGCTGTAGACGACAGGAAACGGGCGGCGCTGCTGAAAGTTCGCATAGAGATGCGACGCGTCAGAAGCGACCACAACCCAGCCGCGCTTCGTCCAGACGCGCACGATCTGCAAACCGGCCGAGTGCCCGCCGACGCGATGCAGCGTCAACCCCGGCGCAAGCTCGGAATCGCCATCGTGAAAGATCGCTTTATCGGTGAAGACGTGGCGAACCATGGTGAGAATGTCGGGCAGATCGAACGGCGCGCGCAGAGTCGAATGACACATGCAGCGCCCGGTGGCGTACGACATGTCCCGGTCCTGCAGATGAAAGCGGGCATTGGGAAACCGGTCCAGATTGCCCGCGTGATCATAGTGAAGATGGGTCAGAATCACGTCGGTGATCCGAGCCGCGTCGATACCGATCAACGGCAGCGCATCGGCAGGATTGCGCAGCAGATTGCGCCCGCGGCGGGTTGCGGCTTCCTGCGCAAAACCGGTGTCGACGAGGTACGTGCAATCGTCTCGGCGCAGCACCCAGACGAAGTAATCGAGGTCCGAAGCGAACTCGTGAGGATCGGCGAGGATGAAGTTCTCACCGGGGTGCCGGTTGGCCAGGTGGGCGTACCTGATGGCGAAAATCTCGAACGGTTCCGGCTTGGTCGAAAGCAAAGACGGCAACCTCAAATGATATCGTGAGTCGGATGCTCTCATGTAGCACGGCGCGCAGCATGGCGCGGGCCGCGCGGGGTCTTCAATTCGATGACCTTCCCGCCGCCGTGGTGGAAAAAGTCAAGACCGGGCTTCTCGACATGGTGTCCTGCGCGCTCGAAGCGGGAACGCTGCCGTGGGGCTGTCAGGCGATCCAAATGGCGAGCCGGGGCTCCATGGGTGAATATGGGCCGGCGCATGTCATTTCCACAAAACCCGGCACAAAAGTACGTGCCTCATACGGCGATGCGGCGTTCGCGAACGCCACTCTGGGGCACGGCCTGGTTCGCGAAGACATGCACACCGGCGCGGTGAGCCATCTGGGCGTGGTGATTTATCCGACGCTGCTGGCTCTGGCCGAGCGCCAGCCTGTGAGCGGCGAAACTTTCATCCTCGCCGCCGTCTGTGGATATGAAATCGGGGCAGCCATCGGGCGCGCGCTGGTCGACAAAGAGTTCGTTCAATTCCACCGCCCGACCGGCACCACGGGACCGATCGGGGCGGCACTTGCCGGCAGCATGCTGCTGGGTCTCGATGAAGACCAGACCGTGAGCGCGGTCGGGCTCGCGGCCAACACGGCGAGCGGGTTGAATGAATGGCCTTATGCGGGTGGCGACGAGATGTTTTTTCATCCGGGGTTCGCCGCGAGGAACGCAGTGACGGCTGTCGAGTTGGCGGAACTCGGCGCCTTCGCATCCGAAACGGCTCTCGATGGCCGTTCGGGATTGTTCGCCTCGCTCGGGCGCAGCGAGCGCTTGGCGATGGTTACGCCGTTTTCAGGAGATTCGTGGGAAATCATGTCGGTTTATTACAAGCCCGCACCGGCGTGCAACTATGCGCAAACGGCTTGCCAGGCGGCATTGGCCGTGGGCTCCGGGATTGACAGCCATGACATCAAAGAAATCCACGTGGCCTGCTCGGCTGCCGCAGTTGCTTATCCGGGTTGTAACTATGCCGGACCGTTCGATCGCATCCTGCAGGCAAAGATGAGCATCCAGTATTGTGTTGCCGCAACGCTGGCGCGGGGCAGGATCGCGGAAGCGAATTATCATCCGCTGAACGACCCGGAAGTGATGCGGCTGGTCTCGATTGTGTCGCTCGAATCGGACGCGGAATTCACGGCGAATTATCCGGCCGCGCAGGGAGCGGAAGTCACACTGACACTGCATAGCGGCGAGACGCGAAGGCACCGGATGCACGATCTGATTCCGGCCGGCGCGGATGAAATCAAGGCGAGATTCAAGCCGGCATACGGGATACTGGAATTCGTCGAGAGACTCGAAAGTCAGAGCGACATGGCGAAGCTGTTCACCTGCTTATGAAGAAACACAAACTCCTGATCGGCGGCGAGTGGGTCGATCCGCAATCCGGCGAATGGTTCGAATCGGTTAATCCCTTCACCGCGACCGCTTGGGCGCTGGTCCCGCGGGGGTCGAAGGCGGATATCGATTGCGCCGTTGCCTCGGCCAGAACGGCCTTCTACGCTGATGACTGGCGCAAGCTGACCGCGACGGCGCGCGGCGCGCTGCTGCGCCGACTTGCAGATCTCATTGCCGCCGAAGCCGGGAATCTAGCCGAGATCGAGACCACCGACAACGGAAAGCTGCTCGCTGAAATGCGCACGCAGCTGAACTATATCCCGCAGTGGTTTAATTATTTCGGAGGCCTGGCCGACAAGATCGAAGGCCGCGTGATTCCGATCGACAAGCCCGGCGTGTTCAATTTCACGCGCGAAGAGCCGCTGGGCGTGATCGCCGCCATCACCCCATGGAATTCGCCGTTGATGCTTGCGGCATGGAAGCTTGCGCCCGCTCTGGCGGCGGGTAACACGATCGTCTGGAAGCCGTCCGAATTTTCGTCCGTCTCGGCGCTCGTGTTCGGCGAGTTGTTCGCGCGCGCCGGATTTCCGCCGGGAGTGGTCAACATCGTTACGGGCTACGGAAACGAAGTGGGCGAGCCGCTGATTACGCATCCCCACGTGGCCAAGATCGCATTCACCGGCGGCGACCGTACCGGCGAGCTCGTTTATCAGCTGGCGGCGAAGGGGATCAAGAAAATCACCCTCGAGCTCGGCGGCAAGTCGGCGAATATTGTCTTCGACGACGCCAGCCTGGACGACGCGGTCAAAGGCGTTGTCTCCGGGATTTTCGCGGCGACGGGACAAACCTGCATCGCAGGATCGCGCGCGCTGATTCATCGCCCGATTCACGACGAATTCGTCGAGCGCCTGCTGGCTCTGGCCAGGACCGCGCGCATGGGCAATCCGCTCGAGGCCTCCACGCAGGTCGGCCCGGTAACGACGAAGCCCCAGTACGAGAAGGTCCTCGATTACATCCGCATCGCCAAAGATGAAGGCGCCGAATGCCGTTTGGGCGGTGCGCCCGGCGTGCGCGCGGAATGCGGCGCGGGATGGTTCGTCGAGCCGACGATCTTCACGGGCGTGACACCCGAAATGCGTATCGCAAAGGAAGAAGTGTTCGGGCCCGTCCTTTCCGTGATTCCATTCGACGATGAAGACGACGCCGTGCGCATCGCGAACGATACGATTTACGGGCTCGCCGCGGGAGTCTGGACCACCAGCATGCGCCGCGCGCTTGCTATGTCCGAGCGTCTGGAAGCGGGCACGGTTTGGGTGAACACGTATCGGGCGGTCAGTTACATGTCGCCGTTTGGCGGGTTCAAACGATCCGGAATCGGACGGGAGAACGGGATGGAAGCGATCCGCGAATATCTGCAGACCAAGAGCGTCTGGATCGACACCGCGGGCAATGCTCCGAACCCGTTTGTGATGAGATAAGTGACTGCTTATAAGGACATCGACGATCAAACCGTCGCTTATATTCTTGCCACACAGAGGTGCTTCGAAGACCTGAAGCAGGCCGCCTCGCAATTGGCAGGGCTGCTGGTGCTCGCGGCGTCGGGCAGCAAGTCCGCTACGCCGGATCATCCGATGCTGAACTCCGCGGAGCAACTGTACAGGAACGCCGCGGAGGGATTGCGAACGGTTCGCGTCACCACTCGCGCACGGAAGCATCACGACCGGCTGCAGGCCGCGCTCGAAAGGTTAGGGGAGGCATTAAAATCGGCAAAAGGAACGAGCGATCCGTTGATCCCGCTCGAATCCGCGTATGCGGATCTGCGATCCGCGTCCCGATCGCTGCCCGGCTTCGAAATGGTTTCATTCGAACACTGCTGTTGCCATGACTAACAACTATTCCATCTGGGTGGCGGAATTCGCCAACGTCCCGAACTATCCGCTCAGCGGCCTGATTTACGGCGCGCATAACCAGGGGCATGTCAGGCTGCCTTACTGCTATGTCGTGATCAAGGGCCATGGCCATATCGCGATGGTTGACGTAGGTTACAACCATAAAGAGTATGGCGAGGTTCTGGCTAATACTTACGGCGTGCGGGACTGGCATCCGCCGCGTGAGGTTCTGGCCGAAATCGGCATCACCCCCGAAGATGTCTCGCGCATTTTCCTGACTCACGCCCACTTCGATCACATGGGAAACATCGAAGATTTCCCGAAAGCAACCTTCTACATCCAGGAACGCGAGCTATCGAAATGGGTCTGGGCGATGTCGCTCGAACGGCGCTTCCGCTGGCTGATGGCGGGTGTCGATCCGGCGGATATCATGCGCACGGTTGCGCTCGCGCGCGACAAACGCCTGGTCTGCGTGGACGGCGACCGCGAGGACGTGCTGCCCGGTATCGACATCCATGCCGCGCCCGACACGCACACCTGGGGATCGATGTACGTGCGGCTGCGCAACGATCTCTCGCCGAACTCGAAGAACACCTGGATCTTCGCCGGCGATCTGGTCTACATGCAGGAGAATCTGCGTGGATATAAACCGGAAGACCCGGAGTACATCCCGATCGGGTTCGCCAGCGGGAGCCAGGTCAAGCTTGTGATGACCACCGAGGAACTGGTCAAAGGGGTCGACGGCGATATCAGGCGGGTGATCGCGATTCATGAAGACCGTTTGAAGGACATGTTTCCGTCGCGGGTCGCGTCGAGCGGCGTGCGGATCACCGAACTGGCGCTGGCCGACGACGAGCCAAGCCGTGTCCGCTAAGACTGCTGCAAAATCGCTTCCTCTGATCCTCATCGTCGCGCTGGCGATCCGGCTCGCCTTCGTTTGGGAATATCAGGCGCACACGCCGCACCGCGCCCTGAGCGCACTTCCGTTCCTGTTCGAATCCGGCAACATCGCGTACTCGCTGGCCAGCGGACATGGATTTGGATCGCCATTCCGCGCCGATACCGGCCCGACTGCGTGGATGACGCCGCTCTATCCGCTGATGCTTGGCGGGATCATGCGCGTTTTCGGGATTTATACGTTCCCATCGTGGGTTGCCGCGGTGCTGATGAATGTCTCGTTCTCTACGCTCGCGTGTATCCCGCTCTACTTCGCGGGCAAGCGGATCGGCGGCGCCGGACTCGGCGCGGGAGCCGCCTGGCTTTGGGCAATCTTTCCCAACGCGATCCTGTTGAGCTTCCAAAGCCTCTGGGACACTTCGCTCTCGGCATTCCTCGGAGCCACTGTACTTTGGGCCACGCTTAAGCTTTCCGAGACCGACAGCGATCGGGACTGGACACTTTATGGCTTGCTGTGGGGAATTGTGCTGATGGCGAATGCCGCGGTTTTGTCTCTTTTCCCGTTGATGCTGGGCTGGGCCGCCTGGCGCACACGCAGGAATGTTCTGCGCAACGTGGCGCTCGCCTGCGGCATGGTTCTCGTCTGCTGCATCCCGTGGACACTCCGGAATTACCGGGTCTTTCACGCCTTCATTCCGCTGCGTTCCACGCTCGGATTGCAGTTATGGGTGGGGAACAATGCGGACGCGCACGTGGTATGGCTGGGCGAACAGCATCCGATCCATGACAATGCAGAGCGCGACCGCTATGTGCAGATGGGTGAGATTGCCTATATGGCCGAAAAGCGGGACGGGGCCATCCGTTACATCCTGACCTTGCCGAAGCACGAGGCCGAACTGGTTGCCGGGCGCTTCGTGATGCTGTGGTCGGGCGGCACTCTCGATCCCATCGACGACTTCATCCACAATGGTTCGATCTGGTTCCGCTATGTGCTGCTTTTCAATATTTGCGCGGGGCTGGGAGCGCTCGCCGGCATTTTGGTTCTTATCCGGAAACACAGCATCTACGCATTCCCTCTGGCAGTCGGCCCGATCGTGTTTCCGTTTGCGTATTACTTCACACTGGCGTTGCCGCGGTACCGGCATCCGATCGATCCGACTCTGATCCTGTTACTGGCTATCGCACTGGCGGGACGGTGGCGTCCGAGAACGCCTTCGCTCGCTGAATCACGGGCTAAGCCGGTCGTTTCATAAGTACGCGCGCGTATTTCGTCGTTGGAGGCAGGCGTCGACGCGAGTGTCGACGCGGCACGCAAGAGTGCGCGCGCTACGATTCGATACGAGAATGTTTTCAACTTAATTTCTCAATGGCGAACCGGAGCGCTTCCTCCGGGGTTGAAATCCGGCCCTCGAGTTGCGCGTCTTCGATTTCGCTGAGCACGCTCCCGAACTCAGGGCCTGGCCGATAACCGGCCGTGATGAGGTCTTTTCCAGTAAGCAAGGGCGTCGGTTTCAATTCCTCCGGCGGCAATTCTTCCTGCTTCCGCCGCACGAATTCGTAGTTATCCAGATGGCCGTGGCTCGACAGGCAATCGAGCCGGTGCAGCGCCATGTGTTCCTCGAAATCCGGCATGCGCATGAAGCGCTTCAACGTGCTTTCGCGCATCCGCGGCGTTTCCATGAACTTCATGTGATTGGCGATCAGCGCTTCCGCGCCCTGCGATCACGTCGTTCGGAAAACGCAGACCGCGTCAACAGCGCATGCGCGATTTCGATCCCCTTCTCGACATGCCCGTCGAACCGGATCCGCTCGGCGATCCGGAACGTCGCGGGCTTGCCCACATCGTGCAGCAGCACGCCCAGCGCGAGCGTCAGGGAAGGCTCGCGCAGCCCGTCGAGCATGATCAGCGTGTGTGTCCAGACGTCGCCTTCGGGATGAAATTCGGGCGGTTGCGCGACGCCCTTCAATGCCGCGATTTCGGGCAGGATTTCCGGGAGCAATCCTGACGCATCGAGCAGTTCGAATCCCCGCCGCGCGCCGCCTTCGGTCAGAATGCGGGCGATCTCGTCGCGCACCCGCTCCGCCGCAACGCGTTCGAATCAGCGGGGCGAGTCGCTGGATGGCGGCGAACGTTTCCGGTTCGATCTCGAATCCGAGCCGCGCCGCGAATCGCACGGCCCGCAGCAGCCGGAGATGGTCCTCGCGAAACCGCGCCTCCGGATCTCCGATGGCCCGGATCAGCTTCGCGGCCAGATCCGCGCGCCCGCCGGTAAAATCGAGGATTTCCCCGGTTGCCGGGATCGATCAGCAGCGCGTTGACGGTGAAATCGCGGCGCAGCGCGTCCTGTCGCGGATCGGTCTCGAAGTGCACGGCAACCGGATGGCGGCCGTCGAGGTACCCGAGATCGCTGCGGAAGGTGGCGACTTCCACGTGCGCGCCGCCCTCATGCACCAGCACGACTCCGAAATGCGCGCCCACCTGGTCGGCGGCGGGAAAAAGCCGCAGCAATTCTTCGGGTTGCGCGGAGGTCGCCACGTCGAAATCCTTCGGTATTCTGCCCAGCAGCAGGTCGCGGACACACCCTCCGACCAGGTAGGCCGCATGGCCGGCCTGCCGCAAATCGCGCGACGATGGCTTCCGCCAGATGCCATGATTCACTCTTCCATGCTAATCTGAGATGCTGAGTTCCGCGTCGAACTCCCCATAGCGCCCGTCAGTTCACCCCGCACCGGGCAATATAAGGCAGGAGAGTCGGTTTGACCGATTCGCATCCTCGGGCATTCAAGATCGACACGACTAAGGTTGTCGTCGCGACAACAGTCATGTTGTCGTTCATCTCGTTCTGGCGCGCCGCCGCCATCGTGCTGAGCGATCTGGCGTCGTCGGCTTACTACGTCGGCGGCATCGCCGAGACGGCCATCGGCAAGTCCGCGCCGTGGTTCATCCTCGGCATCATGCTCTTCTCGTACGCGGTTCGCGCCGTTTATATCGAGAGCTGCAGCATGTTCGTGCGCGGCGGCGTTTACCGCGTGGTGCGCGAAGCCATGGGCGCCACCTATGCGAAATTCTCCGTCTCGGCGCTGCTGTTCGACTACGTGCTGACCGGACCGATCAGCGCCGTCAGCGCCGGCCTTTATCTGGCGGGCCTGATCAACGAATCCATCGATTATTTCCATCTGCGCGCCGCGCACGTGCAGTCCCGCAATACTTCGCGGCCGGATTCGCCGTTCTGGTGACGCTTTATTTCTGGCGCAAGAACATCATCGGCATCCACGAATCGAGCGAAAAAGCTCTGCGAATCATGCAGATTACGACCGTGATGGTGGTGATGCTGATCGTCTGGTGCCTCTACACGATCATCGTTCACGGCTACCAGCCGGTGCCCTTCCCTTCGCATGCGCAACATTCATATTGCGGACGAAGCGCTGGGATGGCTGAAAGGCACGAGCGTGGTGCACATTGCCGCCATCGCCGTTCTGATCGGCGCGGGGCACTCGCTGCTTGCCATGAGCGGAGAAGAAAGTCTGGCGCAGGTGAACCGGGAAATCGCGTCGCCGAAGCTGAAGAACCTCGAACGCGCCGGTTTCGTGATCTTCATTTACAGCCTGCTGTTCACCTCGCTGGTTTCGTTTTTCGCCGTCATGCTGATTCCGGATGTGGAGCGGCAGAAGTACCTCGATAACCTGATCGGCGGCCTCTCGATGTTTCTCGCGGGACCGCTCGGGCTGCGGCTGGCGTTTCACGCGTTCGTCGTGCTGGTGGGCGTGCTGATTCTCTCCGGGCGCGGTGAATACGGCGCTGATCGGCTCGAACGGCGTGGTGAACCGGGTGGCCGAAGACGGCGTGCTGACGGAATGGTTCCGCAAGCCGCACAAGCGTTTCGGCACCACCAGCCGCATCATCAACATCATCGCCGCTATGCAGCTGACCACCATCGTCGTCAGCCGCGGCAATATCGAAATGCTGGGCGAAGCGTATGCGTTCGGCGTGGCGTGGAGTTTCGCCTTCAACGCCCTCTCGGTGCTGGTGCTGCGCTACAAGATGCCGCATGCGCGCGAATGGAAAGTGCCGTTGAACTTCCGCATCGGCGGCAAGGAAATTCCGGTGGGCCTGGCCATGATCACGGCCATGCTGTTCCTGCTGGCCGGCATCAACGTGCTGACGAAGAAGGTCGCCACCATTTCGGGCATCGCATTCACCGTCGCATTCTTCCTGGTTTTCGAATTTTCGGAGCGCTACAACCGGAAACGGCACAAGCTCGCGGCGCACGTGATGGGGCAGGAGAACGAGCAGTTCCGCCTTCATTCCACGGACGAGATCTCGCCGCGAAGAGCTCCACATCCGGCCCGGCAATATTCTGGTTGCGGTGCGCAATCCGCACTCACCTCGAACACCTGCAGAAAACGCTCGAAAAGACCGATACGCGGCGCCAGGACATCGTGGTCGTAACGGTGAAAATCGTGACGCAGGCGGCTTCGGGCGAGCACGGCCTCGAAGCGGATCAGGTGTTCGCCGACCAGGAAAATGTGGTGTTTTCGCGCGTGGTGGGCATCGCGGAAAAGGCGGGCAAGCACGTGGAACTGCTGACTGTCCCCGGTACCGAGCCCTGGCTGGCGATCGTGCAGACGGCGGCCGTTCTGAAATCTGCGCGCCTGGTTACGGGACTTTCTCCCAATCTGACGCCAGCCGAACAAGGGCGCCGCGTCGGCGTTGCGTGGGAAGAACTGCCGCCGCCGCGTCCTTCGCTGTCGCTCGAAGTGGTGATGCCGGACCCGAATGAATCGATGTACTTCAACCTGGGCCCGCATCCGCCGAGGCTCTGGCCGGAGGATGTGGATCTGACCCACGGGCTTTGGCTGGAGCTGATCGACAGGGGCGCCGGGGACGAACTGCGACACCGCGACGTGGTGAGCGTGGCGTTGCGCCGGTTGAAGCGGGAACTGCAGACAGCCGAAGGCGATGACGTGCTCAAAGACGTGGTCGCCACGGTGCGGGAGCATGGGCCGGATAAGGTCGTTGTTCCCGCCGTACAAGGTTGACGCGAATCATCGCCGGCAACTTCACTCAGCTAGCGGCCGTATAGAGCCCCATGCGCCGCTTCACCAGTTCCACTGTTGAATTCGCGATCGGAATCACAGCCTCCGCGCCCTCGCGCAGAACCCCATCGAGGTAGCCGGGTCCGAAGCGATCTCGCGATAACGCTCCTGAATCGGCTCCAGCTTCGAGATCACCATCTCCGCCACCTGCTTCTTCAGATCTCCATAGCGCAAGCCCGGTGAAAGTGATCGCGCATCTGGTCGTTGGTCCAATCGGAAAACGCCTGAAAGATGCTCAGCAGGTTCGCCACGCCCGGGCCCATGGTTTCGAAATCGACGGCGGGATTCGAATCCGTGGTGGCGCGCATGATCGTCTTGCGAATGCGCTCCGGCGGGTCGAGCAGCGCCACCGCGTGGCCGGACCCTGCCGCCGATTTGCTCATTTTCGCAGTGGGATCGTCGAGCCCCATGATGCGCGCGCCCACGGCGGGCAGCTTCGTCGCGGGCACGGTGAACGTCTCGCCATAGAGCGAATTGAAGCGCTGCGCGATGTCGCGCGCAAGTTCGAGATGCTGCGTCTGATCCTCGCCGACGGGCACGATCGCGGCCTGGTAGAGCAGAATATCGGCGGCCATCAGCACGGGATACTGGAACAGACCGTCGCCGATGGATTCCTGCGCGGCCGCCTTGGCTTTGAACTGCGTCATGCGCTCCAGCCAGCCCATCGGCGTGACGCAGGTCAGCATCCAGGCCAGTTCCGCATGCGCCGGGAACACTCGATTGCACTACGATGCGGGAAGCCTTCGGATCGATGCCGGCGGCAAGGAACAGCCCGGCGAGTTCGCGGATCTTGGCGCGAAGCTCAGCGGGGTTCTGGTAAACCGTGATCGCGTGCAGATCTACGATGCAGAAAATGCTTTCGTAGTCGTACTGGATTTTCACCCAGTTCGCGAGCGCCCCGAGATAGTTGCCGATATGCAGATTGCCGGACGGCTGCACGCCCGAGAGTACGCGCGCCCTCATTTCCGATCAAAATCCGGGTTGTCGAAATCCAGCTCGACCTGGTCGATGTAGCACCAGCCCCAGTTTTCGCCGGGTTCGATCGACTTCATGATGGGATGCTTCACGGCATGGAAGTGCTTCGTCGCGTGCTTGTTCTTCGACGAATCGCAGCAGCCGACATGGCCGCAGATCATGCAGAGGCGCAGGTGAACCCAGGTGTCGCCCATCTTCAGGCATTCCTCGCAGCCGCGGGTGTGCGGCTTCACGGGCCGGATCTGATTGAGGTGAGTACAGGGCATTCCTTCAGCCTACACTTTCGCGAGTCAAAACCAGCGTACACTTCGGCGAATCAAAACGTCAGGCCGATGCGGAATACATTCACGGCATAGAAATACAGTTCGGCATCGAGAGCGCGCTTGATATTTTCCGCCTTGCGGAAGCCGTGCTGCTCGCCCGAGAAGAGCAGGTAACCTACAGGCGAGCCCTTTTTTCTGAGCGCTTCCACCATCAGCTCGGTCTGGTTCGGCGGGCACCACCTTATCCTCATCGCCCTGAAAGAAAATCACCGGCGCGGAAAGCGACTCGGCGTGGTCGATCGGCGAACGCTCCCGATACAGGTCTTCCTTCTCGGGATAGGGCCCGATCAGCGAATCGAGATATCGCGATTCGAACTTATGCGTGTCGCGCGCGAGCGCGGCCGGGTCGCTGACGCCGATAGTGGCTCGCGCCGCCCTTGAAAACGTCGCGAAAGGTCAGAGCCGCGAGCGTCGTATACCCGCCCGCGCTGCCGCCGGTGATGACGCAACGCTCGCCATCCACCGGTTCCCTGCTCGGCCAGAAAACGTGCGCCATTCGACGCAATCGTCGACATCGACGATGCCCCAGTTGGCATCCAGACGCTCGCGATACTCGCGCCCATAGCCCGTGCTGCCGCCGTAGTTCACGTCGAGCACGGCGATTCCGCGGCAGGTCCAGAACTGGATGCGCAGATCGAGCGTGCTCGAAGCGGCGGACGTGGGGCCGCCGTGGCACTTCACGAGGAGCGGCGGCCGATCGCCCTCCGGCGCCGCGTAATCGGGATTGAACGCGGGATAGTAAAGCCCGAACGCCGTCTTGCCGCTCGCGGTCGGGAAACTCGATGG
This sequence comes from Terriglobia bacterium, assembly GCA_963764845.1. GTDB lineage: Bacteria > Acidobacteriota > Terriglobia > Bryobacterales > Bryobacteraceae > BOG-234. The sequence goes on from CAVXUE010000007.1 coordinate 147,125, forward strand.
CTTCCGCCCGGGTGAAATGGCTTCGCCAGCTCGGGATTGTCCGCGACGGTCGGTCGCCTGCTTCAGAACTTCGGTTTTCTGCGACTCGACATCCATGAGCACGATGCTGCCGGGCGCCGTTGCCGATCCGCCGCGAAAAACCACCCGGCCGTTTCGCGCGCGGACCGAAGAGAAATCGCGTCCACGGAACATCGAGTGTCCGTCAGGCCGCCCGATTCGAGATCGATGACGCCGAGGTGCTCCAGGCCCTTCGATACCTAGGAACAGACCACGCCGGCCGCTTCCCGCGAACGCATAGGTCGACATTCCGAAGACCCACTGCGGCTGGCCGAATTCCGCCTCCATCGGCGCCAGCGCCTCCGCCGGGGTGCGCGATTTCTGCCGGTAGAGATTCCACCATCCGGAGCGGTCGGAAACAAAGAACAGCGCCGAGCCGTCCGGCGCCCATGCGGGCTGGAAGATCGATTCGCGCGGCCCGCCGGCGGCTTCCTCCCGCCATGAGCAACGGCTCGCCAACCGGCTTTCCGTCCGGGCCCAATTGCAGCACGTAAAGACCGGTGCCGGTCCAAGGCATGTTCTGGATGGTCCCAGGCAAGGAAGGCGAGCCAGCGGCCATCGGGCGAGAGCTGCGGCGAAGAATAGAAGTCGTGGCCGGAGGCCAGCGACGTGCAGCCGTAGTCCTGCCCGTCACCCTGCGTCCAGCCGTGATCGATGTCGATCGAAACGATGCTGTTAATCACGTTTCCGCCGTTGGGATCGTGATCCTCCCGCACGCCGATCCACCTGTGCCGGCGCGTATCGATGATGCCGTCCGCATACCGCCAGGAGCCCTCGGGCGTAGAGCGGATAAGGCCAGTGCCCGCCGCGTTCCATTCGATACAGCCGGCCGTCGGAGAAGTTGGAAAAGTAGAGCGACCCCGCCCGAGACGGTCCACGCGCCGCCGCCATACTCATGAACGCGCGTGCGGACATTGAACGGGTCGGGATTGATTTCTTCGCCGGAAGCGCTGCCGCGAATGTGGCGCACGACCACGCAGCGGCCAGCTTCCTGCGGGCGCGATTCGAGCCAGTAAATGTCTTCGCCATCGATACGCACTTCGGAAAGCCCGATCGATTGCGCCACGATCAGGTCCGAAGTAATGGGCGATTTCCAGGAACCGCAAGGTGCAATAGTCATTCGTCTTCTGTCGGTACACTTATAGTGTGCTACGCCGCGTTCTCTACCTAAGCGTCTCCGCTTCCCTGGCCGTTTTCACAGTGGACGCCGAGTTCCGGACAGACCGTTCCGCAGCTGCTCTCCACGGTTTCCGGAACCACCCAGTATCGCGAAACGGCGCTATCACCCGACGGCCACTATATCGCCTGGACTGTCAACCTCCGCAACACCGACAACACCCAGTCGCGCAACTCGCGAGATTTTCCTGCTCGATCTTTCGAAACCCGGCGCAACCGCACAGAAGATCTCCGACTCGAAGACCCTGCACGCCGAACACAGCGTTGCGTGGTCGCCCGACAGCAAACAATTCGCGTTTCTGTCCGACGTCGAGAAATCCGGGCAGCTTGAACTCTATGTGCAATCGCCCGGCGGTGTCGGCGCGCAAGCTCACCAGCCTGACCGGCTTCCTTGATTTCCCGCGCTGGTCTCCCGATGGCAAGAAAATCGCGATTCTGTTCACGGAAAATGCCCCGCGCGCAGCCGGACCGCTGGAGCCATCCACCAAGGAATCGGGCGTAATCGAAGAGCACATCTACGAGCAGCGCCTGACGCTGGTCGATCCCGCTTCGGGCAAATCGAAACCAGATCAGCCCGGCCGATACCTACGTTTACGAATTCGACTGGGCTCCGGACAGCGACCGTCTGGCTTACACCGCCGCCAAAGGCAACGGCGACAACAACTGGTGGATCGCGCAGCTTTACACAATTTCACGCATCCTCCGGCGAAGTTCATGCCGTCTACAAGCCGCCGATTCAGATCGCGAATCCGCGCTGGTCCCCCGACGGGAAGCAGATCGCCTTCATCGGCGGCCTCATGAGCGATGAAGGCTCGACCGGCGGCGATATTTACACGATCCCGGCTTCCGGCGGCGTCGACCCGCACGACGTGACGCCAGGAACGAAAGAGTTCTCCCAGCTGGATTCGTTGGCTGCCATCGGGAAAGATTCTCTTCACCGAATCGATCGACGGCGGAACGGCGATCGCGACGCTCGACGCCTCCACACGCGTCGCCGAGACGATCTGGACCGGCGATGAATCGCTGCGTGGATCGGACGACGATGATTTCCGACATCGAACGACGGCAAGATCGATCGCTTCCATCCGCAGTTCCTGGACTCTTGCGCCCGAAGTATGGGCCGGTCCGCTGAACGAATGGACGCAAAGAACCCATGCCAACGACGCGCTGAAGCCGCTCTGGGGCAAGACGGAAAAACTGCACTGGAAGAGCGACGATTTCGATGTGCAGGGCTGGCTGATGTATCCCGTGAACTACGATCCGTCGAAGAAATACCCGATGGTGGTTTCCGTGCACGGCGGGCCGGCGGCGGCGAAGAAGCCCGCCTGGCCCGGGTCGTTCGACATGACTTTGCTTTCGAGCCAGGGCTATTTCGTGTTGTTCCCGAATCCGCGCGGCAGCTTCGGCGCGGGCGAAGCGTTCACGAAAGCCAACGTGAAGGACATTCGGCCAGGGCGACCTGCGCGACATCCTGCTCGGCGTCGATACAGTAATCAGGACGTTGCCGGTCGATCCCAACCGGCTCGGCATCGCGGGCTGGAGCTATGGCGGATACATGACCATGTGGGCGATTACGCAGACGCATCGCTTTCGCGCCGCCGTCGCCGGGGCGGGCATAGCCAACTGGCAGAGCTATTACGGCGAGAATCTGATCGATCAGTGGATGATTCCGTATTTCGGATCGACGGCGTATAACAATCCGCCGGTTTATGCGCGCAGTTCGCCGATCAACTTTATCCGCAACGTCAAGACGCCGACGCTGATTGCTGGTGGGCGACAGCGATGCCGAATGTCCGGCTCCGCAATCTTACGAATACTGGCATGCGCTGAAGACTCTGGGCGTCAAGACGCAGCTGGTGGTTTATCCCGGGCGAAGGCCATGCGATCCGCAAACCCGAGCATGTGCAGGATCTTGCTGGAACGCACGATCAGCTGGTTCAACGGCAACCTTGCGGAAGTTGCAGGCAGCCGTTAGAACGGCTGCGCAACTTTGATCGCGCGGAGGCCCGCACTGGAGGAGGTCTCGCCCGCGCGGACCGTTACACTGATGACCTGATTGAGCAGGCTGTCATCGAAGTTTGCCGCCATCCACGGCGTCGGGCTCTCCCCGGATACCGCCATTGCGTAATATTCTCCGGGGCGCACTGCGTCTATTTCGTAGCGATCCGCGGCGTCGCAGGGCGCGGAGTGGAAAAATCCCGGGCGGCGCATGGCCGTGTCGCGGGGAATCAGCAGAACTCCGCCCGAGGCGCAGTTCTCAACCGTGCCGCGCACCGCGCCGCCATTCGTCTTGAACACCAGCGTGACCGGGAGCGCGCCTGAGTCGAGCTGCAATTCAGGGGTTATCACCTCCGCTTCACCCAGGCGGATCGCATCAAGATAGTAAGCCGGGGGCATGGATGTCGGAGCAATCCAATAGGAGCCGGGATAGACATTATTCACTCTGAAATTGCCGGCGGTATCGCCGCGGGCAAGGGTGGGCGGAGCAGGCGGAAACGGATCCGCGCGCCATTGCCGACGGCCGATATGGGCGGTAATTCCGACGATGGGCGGGTCGGGAGCCGGGGCAGCATCCGGCGTGGCATCCGGTGTTTCCATCACGATCCTGCCGTGCAGCGTGAATGGCGGGCTGAGCTGGAGCATAGAGCCTTCGAGGTCGTGACCCGTCATTTCGATCGATTGCGTGGTACGGAGCTCCTCCTCGTCGCCGCTCGCCTTTTTGGCCGAGATGCGCCATTCGCCATCGACTACGGCCGCGAACTCGAACGCGCCATCGGGCTTCGATTCCGCACGAAGAGTCTGCGGCGCCAGTGAGAAGTCTTCGAGTATGACCGGCACCTTCGGCGCGGGCGTTCCATCGGGATTGAGAATCATTCCGCGAACGGAATGGGCAGGGCGGGCCTGCAGTTTGATTTCGATATCGACCGATCCGCCGCCGGGAGGAAGTTCAATTTTCGATGCCGCCTCGCGAATGGCTACATCGGGGAAAAAGCTTCGCGCCCAGGCGAGGTCGGGCGCGGGCGGTTTGAGATCAGGCGGCGAAACTGCCGAGAGCGTATAGGAGCCCGGCGGCAGTGCTTCGCGCCATGCGAATTTTCCATCGGTATCGGTTTTCGACGTGCGCGCCTGGCCAGGCGTTCTCAGATCGAGGCTCGCGTTGGCTACCGGCTCGCCTTTGTTATCGACAACGTGGCCCGTCAGTGTGGCCAGCGGTGACAGGCGTACTTCGAGACGAATGGGGTTGCTATCGGCGGTCACCTGGAACCTGGCCGACGAAGAGGCGGTGAAAGGCGACGAGTAGCGCGCCAGGTAAAAACCTGGCTTTACGTTTTCGATCCGGAAATGGCCCAGTGCATCGGTCAGGACAGAGTAGTTTGTGTCGCCTTGTTCAATCTCGACGCTTGCGTTGGGGATGGCGCTACCCGTGGCCAGACTGACGACGTTGCCTTCGACGGATTGCGCGTGCGCCGTGATTGCGGCGAGCAACATTGCCGCGAAGAGCGCGAAGGGAATTCTATTTTGCGGAGAGAGCCGCATAGCTTAACTGCTGCTTCACGTAATCGCGCGGATAGCTGATATCCACTTTCGTGATGTTGCCGCCAGCGTCGAAATGCGCGGTCAGATCGGAGTTGATTCCCGTCCAATAGGTGGGCAGGTTCAGCTTCTGATAGCGGGCGAGAACCTGGTCGCGCAGCTTCGGGTCGAAATGGACTCCGTATTTGTCGATCAGGGCTTTGATGGCGTCATAATCGCCTTCGGCTTTGATGCGCATGAGCTCGGCGAGGAGCATTCCCACACCTTCGCGCATCTTTTTGTAATCCTTCACGACCACGTATGTCTTGCCGTTGTGGTCCTCTATCGCGATCGCGCCGGTTTTGTCCATGATGTAACGGGCGATCAACTGGCGGTCGCGCTCATGATCTTCTTCGATTGTGTCGCCCTTCGGAATGCGGCGCAACTGGAGCAGCATGACCAGGGCGGCGTCGTCATACATTGCCTTGCCGACTTCATCGGAGGAAACCAGGCCGAGCTCCTTGAGCTTCGGATCGAAGACATTCCAGAGCGCCATCAGATCCGCGCGGCCTTCTTCGAGCGAGGAGAAATACTCTTTCAGGTAAAAGGCCGCCTCATGAGTCAGCTTCGGGCTCAGCTTGCCGGAGCCGTGGCCGATCACCTCATGCATCTCGGTCAGCAGATCGTTGGCTTCGATGCCGTACTTCTTCGAGCGGGCGATCTCGTCGGGCGAGGCTCCGAATTCGTCGATCAACACCGAGCCGGTGACTTCCGACATCGCATGAGAACTGCCAAAGAAAAGGAAACTTTTCGAACCGTACTTGGCGTGGATCTCGTCTTCATTCGGCAGATTGTCGCCGATAGTGGTGACGTGAAAATCGCCGGTCTCGACTGTCGTTTCGACGGCGTTGGCGATAGGCGGCTTCACGCCCTGCTTCTTGTAGCGCACATCCCAGGGCGCGCGGTCTTCGAAATATTGCGCGTTGGCAGCGATCTTGCCGATGGCGCTCGAAACGTCGCGGTCCGCGATCGAAACAAAGCTCTGGGCCGACCCTTTGGCGCCTCTCGCATCGCGATAGATTTCGATGAATCCGTTGGCAAAATCGACGGGTGCGTTGTTCTGGACCCAATCCGTATCGAACTGCAGCCAATCTCCGTATTCGCCGGTCTGGTAATAGCGAATGAGATCGGCGATGACTTTCGCCTGCGCGGGATCGGCATAATTGCGGGCCTTCGCGAGCGAATCGTTGGCCTTTTTCAGGTATTGAGCATAGAGTCCAGGCGGAATTTTACCGTCGGGAGTGCCTGCGCGGTAAACCTCTTCAACGAGCTTGCCGTTCTGCTTCGTCACGCGGGAATTCAGGCGATAGTGTTCGGTGAGCGTTTTTCAGGTCCGCCAGCGTGACACCGAAATAGAAGTTGTTGGCGCTCGACTGAACGATGTCTTTGCCGCCGCTGGGGCTTTTGGCGGTGATCAGAGGCTCGAATTCCGGATCGAAGAAGGATTGACTGAGTGAATCCAGCCCCGCGGCCAGATCCTTGCGGCCAGCCTGTTCGAGTGCGTGCTTCAGTTCGTCCGCCGTGAACTTTGGGAGAATTTTCTGCGAAGTGAGTTCGTTGTGGTTGCCTTTGTTGGCCCAGAACAGTTTTGTGAAGTCGAGAATTTTTCCGTAGATCGCCGGGTCAACCTTTTCTTTGTTGGCGACCACCGCTTCCAATAGGCTTTTCTGGCGCAGCCCAAAACGGGAGAACTGATCGTAAGTAATGGGGTCGATGGCGATGGAGCTTTGGCTCAGCCAGTAGGCAAGCGCCTGCTGTTGAGGGGAAAGGCTGGTGAAACTCTTGGCTTCGATCTGGATGAAAGCTGTGGTGTCGACTTTGTCACAAAGCGGCGACGCAGCCCAGATGGTTGCGCAGACAGAAAGGAAAGCAGCGGGAAGTTTGCCGGGCACGAACCCGATTGTAACGCTCTCGGCCTAATTCTGAAACAGAGGACCGGTGACCTGTGGGGCTGTGCGCGGCCCGTTGCGGGAGGTGTCGGTCGCGGAATCGCAGGCCCTGCGATAGAACGCGAGCAGGTTGGCTTCATCGAAATCGATGGCGCGCGCATATTGCCTGATGTAGTTGGTGTTGTAGATTCCGCCCGGCAGGCGTCCGAACTCACCCGCCTCAATGGCTTCGAGCAGGCGCACGCTCAGTTTGGTGGACGCAGCAATGGTTTCGAGGCTGATGCCCTTCTGCTGCCGCCAGTTCTTCACACCGAGGATGCCGTCCCGCATAAAACCGCCCGGTTACTACGCAACTGACTTTAAACGGCTTAGTCTATCATTAAACCGGCTCTGGTACAGTACTGTCGAAATGCATACAACCCTCCCGGAGGGGTCCGGCTGCGAAATGACCGTTTGCGGCATTCGGTTTCGCAACCCTGTTCTGACTGCTTCGGGGACTTTCGGCTACGGCATCGAGTTCGAGAAACTGGTCGACCTCAATGCCCTTGGCGGGATTGTGGTGAAAGGGCTTTCGCGCGAGCCAATTGCGGGGAATCCGGCGCCGAGGCTCTGGGAAGCGCGGGGCGGGATGATCAATTCCGTCGGCCTGCAGAACGTGGGTGTTCGCACATTTGTTTCGGATAAGTTACCGGGCCTGCGCCGTTATGCCACACCGGTGATCGCAAACGTGTTTGGATACGCGGCCGAAGATTATGTGGAAGTGGTGCGGGTTCTGAACGATGCCGAGGGAGTTGCCGCATACGAACTCAACGTTTCGTGCCCGAACACGAAGCACGGCGGGATTGCGTTCGGAGTGGACGAATCGGCTCTCGCGGACCTCGTTGCCAACGTGAAGGCGGCGGCGGCGCGGCCGGTGATCGTCAAGCTTTCGCCGAATGTGGCGGCGATCGAGCCCTTCGCACGAGTGGCTGAAGAGAATGGCGCGGATGCGATCTCGCTGGTCAACACCTTTATTTCCCTGGCGATCGATGCGAAATCGAGAGAGGCGCGGATCGGGGCGGGATACGGAGGGCTGTCGGGCCCCGCGATCAAACCGATTGCGCTGCGCATGGTGCATCAGGCGGCGCGAGCCGTGAAGATTCCCGGTGATCGGAATAGGCGGAATCGCGAGCGGCGAAGACGCGTCGGAATTCATGATTGCCGGCGCATCGCTGGTGGAAGTGGGGACGGCGACGTTCTGGGACCCGTCCGCGCCGGTGAAAATTGCGCAGGAACTGGATCGGCTGCTGCCGGCCCTCGGAGTGCGCGGAGTCAGCGAACTGGTGGGAACATTTCGGGGCCCCTGAAACGATTTCGTTGCGAACTTTTTCCTTGCTGTCGCGTATAACCATCTGAGTTCAAAACGCAATGGCCGCGAAAAAACGAAAACGCCTCATCTGGGTAAGTTTGACGATTCTGGTCCTGGCAGGGGCGGGGGTGGTCACGGTTAAGGCACTCGGCGGCAAACCCGCGAAGATCGATCCGGAAAAGCTGGCGAAAGTGGAACGGATCGATCTGGCGCGTTCCGTCGTCGCTACAGGGAAGGTGCAGCCGGTGACCCAGGTTGAAATCAAGGCCAAGGCCAGCGGGATCATCCTGAAGCTGCCGGTGAACGTTGGTGATTTTGTTCACAAAGGCGAAGTGATCTGCGAACTGGATCAGAACGATCTGATTCCGGCGCTGCACCAGCAGGAAGCCGCCCTGCATGTGGCGCAGGCCACATTGCGGAGCGCGCAGGCCGATTACGAACGCTATAAAGTGGATGCCGCCGGTCCGGATGTGCCTTTCCTGAAACAGGACGCCGAGCGCGCGCGCGAAAATGTTCACGGACGGCCTGATCGCGCAGAACACGCGCGACGATGCCGAGAAGAATTATCAGCTGGCGGTGCAGAAACAGGAATCGGCGAAGGCGAATCTGAACAGCGCGGCGGCCGCGATCGCGAAAGCGCAGGCCGCTCTCGAACAGCAGCAGGCGACGGTTTCCATCGCGGAAGAAAATCTGCGCAATGCGACGATCGTTTCGCCCATCGATGGCGTGGTGCTTTCGCGCGACAGCGAAGTGGGCGACGCGGTGAGCTCGATTCTGCTGATGGGCTCGAGCGCGACGCTGATCATGACGGTGGGCGATCTGAACGAGGTTTACATCAAAGGCAAGGTGGACGAGAGCGATATCGGCAAGGTGTATCTGGGACAGCCTGCGCGCATCACGGTGGAATCGTTCAAAGACCAGAAGTTCCCTGGGCACGTGACGAAGATTTCGCCTATGGGCGCGGAAAAAGACAACGTGACTACGTTCGAAGTGCGTGTCTCGATCTCGAACGAGAAGCACATCCTCAAAGCCCTGATGACGGCGAACGCCGAAATCATTCTGGAGGAGCATAAGGGCGTGCTGGCGATTCCGGAAGGCGCGGTTACGTATAACAAGGACAAATCGACCGCGGCCCAGGTTCCCGACCCGACCAACGAAAAGGGCTTCCGCAAGGTGGCCATCGCGACGGGCATCAGCAACGGCGCCAAAACCGAAATCCTGAAGGGCCTGACGGAAGGCCAGCAAGTCATCCTGCAATAGTCATGACTTACTTGTCCGAGCTGATGGGGCAGGTCGCCGGAAGTCTGCTCCGCAACAAGCTCCGCAGCTTTCTGACCATGGCGGGCATTGCATGGGGGATCACGTCGATCGTTCTCATCGTCGCGATGGGCGACGGGTTCAAGGCCGGCCAGCAGAACAATATGAAGGGGCTGGGCGAGAATATCGTCATTCTGTTCGGCGGCCGCACGGAACTACAGGCGGGAGGCGCAGCGCGCGGGCGAGCGCATCCGGCTGAACCATGCCGACGTGGATAATATCCGGCGCGAGGCTTACCTGGTGAAGGTCGCGGCGGTGGAACTGGAAGGCAACGTCCACGCCACGAGCCCTTATAACAGCGGGTTGTTCGATGTTTCGCGGAGTGGAAGCGTTCTTTCCCGAACTGCGCACGATCCCGATCGGCGACGGACGGTTCTTCAGCGAGCAGGACGAGAAGAACGGCGAGCGCGTCTGCGTGATCGGCATCGATGTGAAAAAGCAGTTGTTCGGCAACCGCAACGATGTCGCGGGGCGGCAGATCGCGATCAACTCGATTCCGTATCAGATCGTCGGCGTGATGGCCGACAAGAACCAGGACAGCAGCTATTCGGGCCTCGACGAAAAGAAGATCTGGCTGCCTTACACGACCATGGCGCGCGACGTGCCGCCGGCGAAGGAATACGATCCGGGCGACCTCAGCGAGATTCTGTATCAGCCGCGATCGCTCGATCAGTTCGAGGCGACGCGCATGCAGGTGACACGAATCATCGCGCGGGTGCACGATTTCGATCCAGCCGACAAGAGCGCGATGGGCGTGTGGGACACGGTCGAAAACCAGAAGATGACCGACGGCATCTTCGATTCGATGACGGTGTTCCTTGCGTTCATCGGCCTGGTGACGCTCTCGCTGGGCGGCATCGGCGTGATGAACATCATGCTGGTTACGGTTTCCGAGCGGACGCGCGAGATCGGATTGCGCAAAGCACTCGGCGCTACGCGGCTGCGCATCATGATCGACTTTCTGATGGAGGGCTGCGTTCTGGCTTTCGTCAGCGGGATGGTGGGGTTCATGGTCGCGTTCGGACTTTCGAGCGCGCTCAAGCTGGTTCAGATGCCGGAGATGTTTCCGGGGCTGCCGGTGAGCGTGCCGACTGCTCTGCTGGCGTTCGGGTGCGCTGACCATTATTGCCGTCGCTTCGGCGTTATTTCCCGCGTGGCGCGCCGCTTCGCTGACTCCCGTGGAGGCTCTGCGGTATGACCGTTAGAAGCATTCTGGGCGAAGCCGCCGGCGCGCTCAACTTCAACCGCCAGCGCAGCATCCTGACCATGGCCAGCCTGGCCTGGGGCGTGGCCTGCTTCGTGATTCTCTACTCGTACGGCGAAGGCTTCGGGGTGGCACTGCGCACGTCGTTTCAGGCCGTGGGGCAGGATCTCGTGCTCATGTTCGGCGGCCAGACTTCGACGCAGGCGGGCGGCGAACGGTCGGGCCGGATGATCAAGCTTGACATCGGGGATTCCGAACTGCATCCGCGAGAACGTGCCGCTGGTGGCCGCGGTTTCCGCCGGAGCTGATGCTGCGCGACGCCACAGTGGTGCACGGTTACCGGCAGCAGAACATGTCGGTGCGCGCGGTCGAACCGCCTTACGGCACGGTCCGCAACATGACGCTTTCGAGCGGCCGCTGGATCACGGGCGAGGATTATCAGAACAAGCAGCGCGTCGCGGTCATCGGGCGCCAAGGCGGCGGAAAAGCTGTTTGGCGAGAGCTCCGCCCGGACGGCGAGATCGTCTCGATCAACGGACTGCAATTTCAGATCATCGGCGTGCTGAAACCAAGACGCAGATTTCGAATTACAACACGCCGGACAACGAGTGCCTGTTCATTCCGCTCTCGACCGCGTCACTGCTGCACGACATCAAATATCCGGACGACCTCGTCTGGACGCCGGCGAATCCGATGTTCCGGCAGCAGGCGCTCAAGGAAGTGCGTGGCGTGCTGGCGCGCGTGCATAACTTTTCGCCGAACGACGAGCGCGCGGTCGAGACGATCGTTTTCAACGAATTCATGAAGATCATCGACGTGATGTCGGACCGCGCTGCAGGTGCTGCTGGGGCTGATCGGCGCGCTGACGCTGGCGATCGGCGGCATCGGCCTCGCGAATATCATGCTGGTTTCGGTGACGCAGCGAACGCGCGAGATCGGAGTTCTGAAGTCGATCGGGGCCACGCGCGGGGCGATTCTGTTCCAGTTTCTGGCCGAGGCGATGGCGATCGTGACCTTTGGCGGATTGGCCGGCGTCCTGATCGGCTGGGGCGTGACGGCGGGTATCCAGACGCTGCCGCTGCTCGGGCCGATCTTCAAGGACACCACCGGGAGAGGCGACATTCATCTCGAGATCTCGAAATTCGCGGTGATTACTTCGACGGCTGTGCTGGAAGTAATCGGGCGTGGTAGCGGGACTGCTGCCGGCGATGAAGGCTGTCGCGCCTCGACCCGATCGAAGCCTTGCGCTACGAATAAGGGATCCTTCATAAACAGCCGGAAAGCGCGGTGGAAAGCGCTCGCGGCCTTTTGCAATCGTAAACAATGACCCTGCCCGGCACGGTCGCGCAATGGAAAACATACGGCAGGCCGCGGGTCTTGCCGCGCTGGCCGAATCGAGGTTGCCCTGTTTTCACGCCGTCCGGGGGTCGGTCGATTCTATCCGGCTCATAGCAGAAAGATATCAAAAAAAAGATTTGCCAACGTCGCAAATCGCCCGTATAATAAGCCCGGGCGATAGTGCAGCCTACGTCCGAATCGAGGGCAAAACATGGAGAGAGAGAGAGAGAGAGAGAGAGTAAAAAATCCTCGCCACAAGGTTCACTGGACGGCACGGACCGCCGTTCCTTCCTTGCCCAGCTCGGCGTTGCGGCCGGGGCGTTGGCCCTTGGTTTTCCGCAAGAGGCCAAAGCCGACGACATAACCTACAGCCCGGCCACCCCGCCCAACATTCTGATTATCATGGTTGATCAACTCCGTTACACCGAGTTGGGCGCCTCATCCGCCTTCCCCGGCCTCTCCACGGTGCTCCCGAATATCACGGCGCTCCAGTCTCAATCCATTGAGTTTACGAACTTCTTCGTTGCGGCCACCACATGCACTCCTTCACGCGCCGCATTTCTGACGGGCCTGTATCCGCCGCAGACGGCGATGTACATTACCCAGGGCAACGGAGCGGAGCCCGCGCTGAATACCGGCTTCCCAACGTATGCATCCTACCTGAGTGCGACCCTCGGTTACCAGACGGCATATTTCGGCAAATGGCACCTGTCCAACGAAAGCCCGGATTTCGCGGACCTGCCGGACTTCAGCGCGTATGGATTCACCATCACGGGGAACGAAACGCCCTCGCCCGACGGGTTTGCCAACGAGGGGATGACGGGCGGAGCCTACGCCAACCCGCCCCATCAGGGCAGCAGCGGCACATGGATCAACGATCAGCAGATCGTCAAGAACTTCTCCGTGGCGCTGGGGGCGGAACTTGCGAACAGTTCGAGCCCGTGGTGCGCCGTGGTGAGCCTCATCAACCCGCACGACATCGCCAACTACCCGTTGTTCCTGCTGAACTACTGCACCGTACCGAGCCCGTCTCCCATACAGCCGTACTACGCGCCGCAAACACCCGGCGCCGCGCCGACATGGGCTGTCACCGGCACGCCCAACTTCCCTCCGCAATACGAATTGTTCAGTTATGTTGCGCAGGCGAGCCCCGCCCCCTGCTCGGGCCCGCCGTTCAGCACATACACGTCGATCACGGGAGTAACGCCCAACTCACCGCCGAGCAATACAACGGAGCTGCAGGGCTCTCCCAAGCCCACCCTGCAACAGGACTGGCAAAGCAGTATCTTCGCCCTACTGGGGAGCATTCAGGAGCCCTCCAGCGCCCCCACAAACGGAGACTGGGGTCAGTTCCTGAACGTGTACTACTGGATGGCGTCGTGCGCGGACCAGCTGATCGGAAATCTTGCAACCCCGGATTCGCACCTTGTCGTCCACACCGATTCCTCTTACACCCCGTGCACGATCCTCGGCCAACTGGCCGCGCTCCAGGGAAGCGGGTCACCCTTGACCTCCGCGGAGAAAACCGCCCTCGCAAACACAGTGATCGTGTTCACCGCGGACCACGGCGAATTGGGCGGGGCGCATTCTCTGCCCCAGAAGCACGCCTGCAGCTATGACGAGGCGATCCACGTCCCCTTGTTTGTCTACGTCCCGGGGGTCGCGACGAACGTCAAGCGCTCCCAATTGGTTTCGAGCGTCGACTTCTTCGGCCTGATCTGCGGGCTGGCGCAGCCCACGTACAGTTCGGGAGTTCCCACGTGGCAGGCCGCGAATACGCAGCTCGCTTCCCGAACCGACATGGTCGCCTGCCTCAAGAGCAACTCCGGCGCCACCAACCGCTCGATAACCATCGACAGCGTCGCGACTCCCTACATTTTCCACACCTACAATGAGTGGTTCAGATACAGCGAGGAGGGCATTCCGTGGGATCCCTCCGAGCCCTGCCACGTCGTGTGTCTGCGAACCCCATACCAGAAGCTGGTTTATTACGACATCTGGGCGACGGAAGCCAGTCCCCCGCAGGCCAAGTTCTTCTCCTCGGATTTCGATACGACCTCATCGGGTTACGCTACTGCATGGACGACAGCAAATGCGGAACTATACAACCTTTCGGCTAACCCGACCGAGACCGGGAATGCTTTCGAGACTTCAATTCTTCATGACATTCAGGTGAACTTCCAGGGCTGCGTGGACGACGAACTGCAAACTACGAGTGGGTTTTCCTCGTCCCTCGCGTCCGCGCTGACAACGGCGATAGCCACCTTCAAAAACTACATCACACCACCGGTTGTCACAGCGGTGACGAATTCCTCGGGCCTCACGATTGTGCACAGTTCCTCACCTCAGGCGATTCTCGTCACGGGAACCGATGTGGGAGCCGGGTGCACGGTGAGCTTTACCGTCCCGTCGGGAGCACCGCCGATACTCGCAGTGCCCCTGGATGATTCAGAGTCCGTGTCAGGGCCGTTCTCAGTGACCGTGACACTCGAACCCGCCCACCCCGCCCGAAACGTACGAGCTAGTCATCACGAACCCGTCAGGCCTTCAATCCGCAGCGTACTCCTTCACGGTTTCTTAGGGAAAATAGGAGGAAAACAGCGAATGCGACAAATGGCTTTACCGGTCTTCCTGCTTGTGTTTTGTTCCGGACCCCTGCCAGCTCAGCAGTGGGTCATACTTCATGATTTCAGCGCCGACGCGGAACCGAACGAGCCCGACACCACGCTCGTCGAGGTCAGTCCGGGAGTTTTTGTGGGAAGCTACATGGAAGGTCTCTTCAAGATAAGCTCCAGCGGCGCTTTCAGCGTCCTGTCAAGCTTCTCCGACAGCGAATACTCCATCGCGGGGGAAGGTCCGTTGGCGCCGGCGAGCAACGGCTACCTCTACGGCGTGGTTACCGCCTCCGGTGGCGCCTCGGACGTCTACAGCATCACCCCGTCCGGCAGGAAATCGCTCATCAATAGCAGCCTGAGTTTGGTAGGCCCGCTGATGGAAGGGTCGGACGGGAACCTGTGGGGCGCGCAGGGCTCCGTCTCGACGGGAGTCTCGGTCTTCAAAATGTCCCTGGCCGGAGCGGCGACGACAGTGGCGGGGCCGGTGGGCGGGCTGACGCTGGGGCCGCTCCTTCAAGCTTCCGATGGAAACTTCTATGGCGCCACTTACCCCTCGTCGGCAACAACCGCCGGGATCGTCTACCGCGTAACGCCGTCCGGCCAGTACACCGTGCTCTACACATTCCCCGCCGGGAACGGGTCGGAGGGCGGGCTCATGCAGGCGACCAACGAATGGCTATACGGAACATGGGTCGACAGCATGGCGGAGTGCCCGAACCCAGGCGGGGGAGTCTTTGCAATCTCGTTGTCCGGCAGGTATCAGTCGATCCTTCAGTTCCCCGGGTGCGATTTGCAAGGCTCGATCGGCCCCGGCGCGGGACTTATAGAGGCGAGCAATGGTCTCCTCTACGGCAGTCTGCAGCAACTGGGGACCTTTAACTACGGCAGCATCTTCTCGCTCAGCCTGGACGGAAGCTCGTTCCAGAAGATCGCGGAGTTCAATTATAGCGATGGCGCGTTGCCCGCATCGTGGGGCCCCGCGCTGACGCAGGGCACGGACGGCAGCCTTTACGGAACGACAGTTGGCGGCGGCTCCCAGGGAGGGGGCACGGTCTTCCAGCTCAATCTCGGCCTTACACCGCCGCTGCCCAGCGTCCGCCTGCTGCAGCCCAGCTCGGGCGCGCCCGGCGCAACCGTCCGGCTTGCGGGCAATCACCTGCTGGGCCTCACCGCGGTCAGCTTCAACGGCACGCCCGCCGCCTTCACCGCGATCAACGTGAATTATGCCGATGCGGTTGTGCCTCCCGGGGCAACGACAGGCCCCATCACGGTGACCACGATGAATGGCAGTGCCGCCACAACGACGAGCTTTACCGTACAATAGACTTCCGTGACGAATTCCCTGGCCGGTCGTTTCAGAAGTACGCGCGCGAATTTCGCCCATGGGGACAGGGGAGGAAAACAGCGAATGCGACAGATGGCTTTATCGGTCTTCCTGCTTGTGCTTTGTTCCGGCCGCCTGCCGGCTCAACAGTGGGTTATACTTCACGATTTCAATGCCGACTCGGAACTGCTCGACCCCGCAAGCACGCTCGTCGAAGTCACCCCGGGAGTTTTTGTGGGAAGCTACTTGGAGGGCATCTTTAAGATTGACTCGAGCGGCGCTTTCAACGTCCTGGCAAGCTTCTCCGACAGCAATTACTCCAACGCGGGGCCTGGCGCGTTAGCGCCAGCGAGCAATGGTTACTTTTACGGCGTAGCTACCACCGCCTATGAAAACGCCGACATCTTCAGCATCACCGCCTCAGGCAGAAAATCCCTCGTGAACAGCGGCATGAATTACGTAGGCCCGCTCATGGAAGGGTCGGACGGGAACCTGTGGGGCACGCAGGGCTCCGTCTCGACGGGATTCTCGGTCTTCAAGATGTCCCTGGCCGGAGCGGTGACGACAGTGACGGAGGCGGTGGGTGGGATAACGCTGGGGCCGCTCCTTCAGGCTTCGGATGGAAACTTCTACGGCGCGACCTACCCTTCGTCGCCCACAGCCGCCGGGATCGTCTACCGCGTGACACCGGGCGGCCAATACACCGTGCTGTACACATTCCCCGCGGGAAACGGGTCGCAGGGCGGGCTCATGCAGGCGACCAACGGGGGGCTATATGGAACATGGGTCGACAGCAGCTCACTGTGCCCTAACCCCGGCGGGGGAGTCTTTGCGATCTCGCTGTCCGGTACGTATCACTCGATCCTTCAGTTCCCCGGGTGCTATCCGACAGGCGCCCCGCTCGGCCCCGGCGCAGGGCTTCTGGAGGCGAGCAATGGTCTCCTCTACGGCAGCATGCAGGTGCTGGGGACCTATAACTACGGCAGCATCTTCTCGCTCAGCCTGGACGGAAGCTCGTTCCAGAAGATCGCGGAGTTCAACTTCAGCGACGGTGCGGACCCCGCATCGTGGGGCCCCGCGCTGACGCAGGGCAGCGATGGCAGCCTTTACGGAACGACAGTTGGCGGCGGCTCCCAGGGAGGGGGCACGGTCTTCCAACTCAATCTCGGTCTTACGCCGCCGCTGCCCAGCGTCCGCCTCCTGCAGCCTAGCTCGGGCGCACCCGGCGCAACCGTGCGGCTCACGGGCAACTACCTGCTGGGCCTCACCGCGGTCACCTTCAACGGCACGCCTGCCGCCTTCACCGCGATCAATGTGAATTATGCCGATGCGGTTGTGCCTCCCGGCGCAACGACAGGCCCGATCACGGTGACCACGATGAACGGCAGTGCCGCCACAACGACGAGCTTCACGGTGCAATAGACTTCCGTGACGAATTCCCTGGCCGGTCGTTTCAGAAGTACGCGCGCGAATTTCGCCCATGGGGACAGGGAGGAAAACAGCGAATGCGACAGATGGCTTTATCGGTCTTCCTGCTTGTGCTTTGTTCTGGAACCCTGCCAGCTCAGCAGTGGGTCATACTTCACGATTTCAACTCCTCTACACAAGTGCAAGGGCCGGACACGACGCTCGTAGAGGTCAGCCCCGGAGTTTTTGTGGGAAGCTACTCGGAAGGCCTCTTCGAGATAAACTCCAGCGGCGTATTCAGCGTCCTGTCAAGCTTCTCCGACAGCAATTACTCCATAGCGGGGCCAGGTGCGTTAACGCCGGCGAGCAACGGCTACTTCTACGGCGTGGTTACCGCATTCGGGGGCGCCTCGGACGTCTACAGCATCACCCCGTCCGGCAGGAAATCCCTCATCAATAGCAGCCTGAATTTCGCAGGCCCACTCATGGAAGCGTCGGACGGGAACCTGTGGGGCACGCAGGGCTCGGTCTCGACGGGATTCTCGGTCTTCAAGATGTCCCTCGCCGGGGCGGTGACGAATGTCGCAACGGGGCTTGGAGGGTTAACGAAGGGTCCCCTCCTTCAGGCTTCCGATGGAAACTTCTATGGTGCCACTTACCCTTCGTCTCCAACAGCCGCCGGGATCGTCTACCGCGTAACGCCGTCCGGCCAATACACGGTGCTGTACACATTCCCCGCGGGAAACGGGTCGCAGGGCGGGCTCATGCAGGCGACTAACGGAGGGCTATATGGAACATGGATCGACAGCAGCGCACTGTGCCCTAACCCAGGTGGGGGAGTCTTCGCGATCTCGCTGTCGGGCAGGTATCAGTCGATCCTTCAGTTCCCCGGGTGCTATCCCTCAGACCTCCCGCTCGGCCCCGCCGCGGGACTCCTGCAGGCGAGCAACGGTCTTCTTTACGGGAGCCTCGTGGAACTGGGAACCTACGATGACGGCAGCGTCTTCTCGCTCAACCTGGACGGAAGCTCGTTCCAGAAGATCGCGGAGTTCAACTACGGCGACGGCGCGGACCCCGCTTCCGAAGGTCCGGCCCTTACGCAGGGCAGCGATGGCAGCCTGTACGGGACAACATCCTCCGGCGGCTCCCAGGAGGGAGGCACGGTCTTTCAACTCAATCTCGGCCTTACACCGCCGCTGCCCAGCGTCCGCCTCCTGCAGCCCAGCTCGGGCGCACCCGGCGCAACCGTCCGGCTCACGGGCAACCACCTGCTGGGCCTCACCGCGGTCAGCTTCAACGGCACGCCTGCCGCCTTCACCGCGATCAATGTGAATTATGCCGATGCGGTTGTGCCTCCCGGGGCAACGACAGGCCCCATCACGGTGACCACGATGAATGGCAGTGCCGCCACAACGACGAGCTTTACCGTACAATAGACCTCCGGATCAGCCAATGCCGATTTTCCTAAACGGCGAAGCAGTGCCCGATCAGCTCATCCAGGAGGAGCTCGCGCGGCTCCGTCAGGCTCCCGAGTGGAAGACCGCCGCCTCGCACCCCGGCGGTGCGCTTCGCCTGCAGGAGGCCGCGGAAACCTGTGCCATCGACCGGGTCCTTCTCCGCCAGGAGTCGGAGAGGGACCCGAGCCCGATCGATCCGGCGGATCTTGCCCGCGCCCTTGAGGTTGCCAGAACGGCTCCCGGCTGCCGAACCGGCGTCAACGGGGATTGGCTTCGCGGCACCATCGAACGCAACATGAAATTTCAGCGGACCATGCGCTCGCTTCTCGCGGGTGTGCGCGGCCCGTCGCGTTACGCGGTTCGCAGCGCCTATGAAGAGAACCGCGGGAGTTACCGCAAGCCGGAGGAAATTCGCGCCGCTCATATCGTCCGGCACGTGGACGAGCTGCACCCGGAGAGCGAGGCCCGGGACGGCATTGCGGAGGCGCTTTCCGAGCTGGAGAACGGCGCGGCATTCGGCCAGGTGGCCGACCGTCATTCGGACTGCCGCGACAAGTCCGGGGATCTTGGTTTTTTCGCGCGCGGCATGATGGTCGCCGAGTTTGACGACGCCGTTTTCGCGCTCGCGCCCGGCCAGCGCACCGGCATCTTTCGAACGCCTTTCGGATTCCATATTGCCGAGGTCCGCGACAGACGCCCCGAGCGCATCGCCACGTTTGAGGAGGTTGCGCCGCAGATTGAACGCGCGCTGCATGCGGCCGCCGAACAGCGGGAAATGCAGCGCGTGTTCGGCGAGTTGCGCCGCAAAGCCGTCATTACGCGGAGCGCCGGCGCTGCGTGACGACGCGCTCACTGCCCTCCGCCTGCTGCGTCCCCACGGCGTCGCGGCTGACGCTGCTGAGGTCGTCCCGCGCCGGCTCGGCAACGCGCCGCCGCGCGGTGAACGGCTCGCTGGAAGACATGGTCCGGCTGGAAGGCGGGCGTTTTGTCGCGGGCTCGGAGTCCTTTGCCGCATTCGCAACCGACGGCGAAGGGCCGCTGAGGGAGCTCTGTCTCGACACGTTTCACATTTCGCGCTTCGCCGTCACCAATGCGCGCTTTGCCGAGTTTGTGAGCCGCACCGGCCACGTGACGGAGGCCGAGCGGCTCGGATGGTCGTTCGTGTTCCAGAGTCGCCCTGGGGACGCGTGCGAGGGCAACGTGGCTCAGGGCACGCCCTGGTGGGTGCGCGTGGCTGGGGCGGATTGGAAACATCCCGAGGGACCGCACGGCATGGTACAGGATTGGGAGCATTTACCGGTGGTCCATGTCTCGTGGAACGATGCTCAGGCATATTGCGAGTGGGGCGGATTCCGGCTTCCGACGGAGGCCGAGTGGGAGTATGCGGCTCGCGGCGGTCTGGAGCAGAACGTCTACCCCTGGGGAGACGACCTCATGGATGGCGGAATCCACCGGTGCAACATCTGGCAGGGCGTCTTTCCCGACGAGGACCTCGGCGAAGATGGGTACACCAGCCCCGCGCCGGTGGACGCGTTTTCGCCAAATGCCTACGGCCTTTATAACGCCGTGGGAAATACATGGGAGTGGTGCGCGGACTTTTTTTCGGTGGATTGGCATCGCTCGGCGTCACCTGTTAACCCCGCGGGGCCGGAAAGCGGAGCGGGGAAAGTGATTAAAGGCGGCTCATACCTGTGCCACGAATCCTACTGCTTCCGCTATCGATGCGCGGCCCGCAGCGTCAACGCGCCGGACGGGAGCACGGGGAACCTTGGTTTTCGCGTCGCGCGGGATTAGCCCGTGGCAGAAGTCCTGTAAAACCGGAACGACACGCGAAACCGCCTGTCCCACCACGAAGGATCAACGGTTTGCAAACCCCGTGGGACAGGGCATTCAGCGACCGCTGGAATGTCCGAGCCGATAAAGAGCGATATTGGGTCATTACCAGTCTCTCTCTTTCCACATTAGCCCAACGGTGCTCTGTTGGTTAGCTCCGGGACATCGTCAACCTGATGTCCGAATAAAATGAGAAGTCGATACACCCTCGAATCAATTTCTATAAAGTTGCGCCCGAAGCGATGAAGGCGATGAGCGGACTGGACGAATAAGGGCGACACGGAGCCTTGGCTTCGCGGCTCATCTCGAAAACGATCTTGAAGTCAGCAGCTTCCCGCCGAGATCAAGGCCAACGAGCCGGCGGGGAAGATTACAAGCGTGTGCGACCTGAAAGGGGGGATTCCAAAATGATCGGTACCGGGGATTTTCCGCATGGAGATGCGGCTACCAGCCGCGTTCTGCAGCTCCCGACGCGCTGGCATCGCGGCACAGTCCCACTTTGACAGGATTGTTCTCGATGTAACTCATAATGCACCGCTCTTCGGCCGAATTTCGTGCGCAACGGTCGAAATAGTCCCGGCTCCGGAATGCGCCGGTTCTGTTCAATAAACGATTCGCCTCCTTAGCGCTGGTTACTTCGATACCCGAGACAATTTTGGAAAGATCACCCACGGGGCAGATCGGTGCATGAACGTGATTGAGCATCACTACCCAGCTTCCGAGTTCGTAGAAGCCTTTCTGTTGCCCTGCATATAGGCCGCCGATCACTGAGGACCGGTGGCTAAGAATCCGGCCGCTTCTGTAGTCCACGACTCCGCTATCCGTTGCACGGGAAGTGGGCCGGCGAGACGCCAGGGGAGAGCGGGTTCGTGGAATTCTCAGGAAAATCGAGGAACGCGGCTGGTAGCCGCATCTCCACCAGCGTGATACGCTCGGGTGGCCAATTCGCAAATGCTCCAACTTTTATGTCGCGCAGGCGACGCGGCTCTGTCTGTTATAAACTTACCGATCAGTTCCCCCGGCAGCGACAGCTTTATCGAATCCGGCCGGATGGAAAAAGTGCACAGTTCCAGACTTATCGCCCGCGATGATAACTGCCGCAGTCGCTGAAACTGCCAAAGATTGAAACATAGTCTCGCCGCCGATCTGGCGCAAGGGCTTGCCCTGGTCAAATGACCACAGCGTCAGCGCGCCGTCCAGGGAACAGGACACTACGAATTTGTCACCAGCGAGAAACCTGACGCCCACAACACCACCTGAGCTCCCAACTAAACGACGCGCCACCTGACCCGTCTGCAAATCCCAAATCGTGAGCGCGCTATCAGCCTGGGCCGTCAGCGCAAACTTCCCGTCGCTTGTGATAGCGAGATCATTAATATCAGCCGGGTCGCCCAGGAGCCTGAACCTCGCGCCGCCATCTGAAAGATCCACGACTCTTGTCTCCTGGTATGCACCGGACAGGATAGACCTGGAATCAGCTGTAAGGGCCAATGCCCGTATCCTGCCCTGCTGCCCGCGACAACAAAGGGTATTGCGGCCCGTGGCAAGATCCCACTGCAGGATGTAGCTGTCGCCCTCGTAGAAATCCTGAAAAGCGGCAAACACGAACCTGCTGTCTTCGGACACGGCTAAAGCGCAAAAAGCATCTGTGTCGGCGTAAAGTAATCGGACTGTCTTCCCGCTGTTGCAGTCCCATACCCGCAACGCCTCATTCGAGCCCGATACGACGGAGGTTCCATCCGGTGTAATCGCCACCTGCATTGCAGATTTCGCCCCGTCAAGTGCGCAAAGCAACTTTGCCGAGGTTGGGTCCCAGACATTGATGGACCCATCCAGGGAGCAGGAGACGGCCCTTGTCCCATCGTGAGAGATTGACACCGATTGGATAGGGTTTCGCCGGGGAGGAGCGGCCGAGCTTGCCTTCAGATCCAAAGCGCTCGAACTATGGTCCGCTGAATGCAATGACGCTCCGCCACCAGAGATTGCAAAGGCTTAATTATATACGAAAAATGGAGAACGGATGATCTCGTCCGTGTTGTGTCTCGTCCGTATTGTCGGGCGCATCATCGGCAGCCAGGGGATTCACACGTTGAACGCGTGGCGGTAAGCTTCCGTTCGCTTCTCGATCCGCTGCCGGCGGCGCTCCACTTCCGGCAGAATGGCGGGTGTGTGCACGCTGATCGTCGATGAATGATCTTCCTGGTGCTCCAATCCCAGGAAGTTCATAATCCGCTGAACCGTGGACGTCGGATCGTCGCACAGGTCGGGGTAGGTGACTCCGAACGCGTCCCCTCCGAGTTTCCCCGCGTTTTCGAGGATGTAATCGCAGCTCCGCGCCACATTGCGGTAGACCCATTCCGTCATCAACGGAAGGCGCTCGGAAAACAGAAGACGCGCCATGGCGATCCTTGCGGGATGGTCGTGCAGGCTCGCGTATTCCTGAACGATTGCGGCGTGATACTCAAATTTCCGGCCCAGCAGCAATCGATTCAGTTTGATCCTGGCATTGATCACGTCCACGGGATTGCGGTAGATGAAAATGAATCTGGCCTGAGGGAAAACTTCCCGGATATAGAGGAATCCGATGCCGTCATAAGGATTCTTCAAAAGCAGCGGACGGGCGGGATCCTGTATGATCTGGAGCTTCCCGCAGAATAACCGGAAAGCTTCGGCATTGGAGGGCGCGAGGCGGGGCTGCCGACCCTGGCGATCGAAAGCGTAGCAATATTCCTCGAGGACATCCGCCTTGAAATCCCGCGAGTTCATTGACTCGCCGCGGACCCCTTTGGACTCGAACCACCTGTTCAGCTCCTCGCGGGCAACTGCGTCCCGCCCCGTAAAATGCAGGTGCAGCAGGCGGTGACGGTTAATGATGTGGTGTGCCGTGACGACGTTAAAACGCCGGGTCTCGGCCAGAATCCGGTACAAAAGGGTGGTACCGGACCGGTGTTGCGCAACGATGAAAATGGGGCGAAAGTCAGATTCCGGCAGCGTGCCGAGATATGCAAGATCCAGGTTCCGATCGGAGTTTGTCACTGTTGTTCCGTCAGCCGGGGTTTCCATTTTGATCTCGGATTCAGCCAGTATAATTCCAACGGCTCATCCGATGGGAGTCACGGACTTTTTCGGGCGCCGGGTTTTGTCGCCCTCTATGAAAAAGAGAGCTCGCCGCCGTTGGTGAATCAGCTGCCAGCCTGTCCGAATAACATAGAAGTTAATGCACCCTCGAATCAATTTCTATAAGGTTGCTCCCGAAGCGATGAAGGCGATGAGCGGGCTGGAGCATTACATCAACCAGTCCGGTGGACTTGAAGCGTCCCTGCGCGAACTCGTCAAAACTCGGGCGTCGCAGATCAATGGCTGCGCGTATTGCATCGACATGCATACGAAGGACGCGCGCGCCGCCGGTGAGACCGAACAGCGGTTGTATGCTCTGAACGCGTGGAGGCAAACGCCTTTTTACACCGATCGCGAGCGCGCGGCGCTCGAATGGACCGAGGCCGTGACGCTGATCGACGAGGGTCACGTTCCCGACGATCTGTTTCTGCGCGTCCGCGAGGAGTTCGGCGAGGAGGAACTGGTGAACCTGACGCTCGCGATTGTGGCCATAAACGGGTGGAACCGGTTCGCCATTGCGTTCCGGTCGCCTCCCGGGACCTATCAGCCGAGCGGTTTGAGATCGGCCAGCATTGTCGGCACGAGCTCCGAGACGGTGGGATGAATGTGCATGGCGCGCTGGATTACGGTATAAGGCGCCTTCGCGTACATCACGTCGAGGATCGAATGGATTACTTCGTCGCCATTGAGCCCTAAGATCGCCGCGCCGAGAATCAGCTTCGTTTCCGCGTCGACCATGATTTTCATGAAGCCCAGCGATTCGCCCTTCTCGACGGCGCGTCCCACTTTTGTCATCGGGCGCGTGGCGAGGAGCGCCTTGCGGCCCGAACGGCGCACCTCCGCTTCCGTCATTCCGACGCGGCCAAGCGGCGGGTCGATGTAAAGAGCGTAAGCCTTGATCCGGTCACTGACGCGACGAGGGTCGTTATCGAGTAAGTTGGCCGCGACTATCTCGAAATCGTTGTACGAGGTGTGGGTGAATCCGCCTTTGCCGTTGCAATCGCCCAGCGCCCAGATGCCGGGTGCGCTGGTGCGCAACTGGTCATCCACTTCGATGTATCCGCGTTCGTCGGTTGACACGCCCGCGTTTTCAAGCCCGAGGTCGCCGGTATTGGGGCGGCGGCCCACGGCCATCAGCAGGTGCGAACCGCTCACCTCGGGAGCGCCTTGTTTACAGACCGCGCCGGCGACGATTTCGTTTCCCCGCTTCGAAACCGCAATGCACTCGGCATTGAGGCGAATTTGAATACCCACGGCTTCGAGAATTTCTTTGATACAGGCGGAGACGTCTTCGTCTTCGCGCGCGATCAGGCGCGGGCCTTTTTCGATGATGGTGACTTCGCTGCCGAATCGCCGGAACATCTGCGCGAATTCGAGACCGATGTAACTGCCGCCGACGATGATCAGGTGGCGCGGGAGGAAATCGACCTGCATCATCGAGCTGTTTGTCAGATAAGGAGCCTGATCGAGCCCCGGCATTGCGGGAATCAGTGCCCGGCCGCCGACGTTGATGAAAATCCGCGCTGCGGTGAGCTTCGCGCCCGCCACGTCGACGACATTCGGCGACTCGAAACGCGCGTGACCTTCGTAAACCGTGCAGTTCGCGAGATTTTTCAGCCAACCTTCGACGGCGGTGCGCGATTTGCCCGCGATCGCGTCTTTGCGCGCTTTCACGGCTTTCATATCCACGGTAACCGCGCCGACCGCGGCGATCCCGAAATCGGCGGCGCGACGGACCATGTGAGCGGCGTAGGCGCTTGCAATCATGGTTTTCGTAGGGATGCATCCGGTGTTGATGCAGGTCCCTCCGAACAGCTTGCGCTCGACAATCGCGACCTTCTGGCCAGCGTTCGCAAGCCGGGCCGCAAGACTGGGTCCGGCCTGTCCGGTTCCGATTATGATGGCGTCGTAGTTTGAATCCGGCATCCCCTCATCAGGATACGCAGATGGAAAGGCCCAATTCCATTATTGAGCCGGGGCGGGGTTATCCGTGCCGGCGACCTGGTCCGCCGGGGCGCCTTCGTATTTCAGATGAAGATAAACCGGCGCCAGTTCGAACGGCATTTTTTCGCTACCCGAGAGCAGGGGGACGGCGCGCGTCCGGGCCATCCGCAGCTGATCGGTCCAGGGATCGAGGCTCGTCCTCGCACCCAGCGGCAATGCCGCGATCTGGTCCGTGCGCGTGCGCTGCAAGTCCGGCGCGGCCTGCAACAGCGCTCCCAAACGGAGGATATTGTTGCCCTGCACGAGCGGGCTGCCAAACAGGGGCTTGATCAGGTTGGGCAATCGTTCGGACTCGGCGGCCAGCGCCTTCAGGAACAGCCCGGGCTCATGCAGCTTATCGGCATACGGGGATTTCTGGAGTATCGCGAGCGCTTTGGCATTGGCGGCGTCCTCTTCGGCGGCGGAACGGGCGAAGCGGAACTTACGGAGGATTGCATCGTCGTCGAAATGGACGCGATCACTGAAGGCAAACTTCGTGTCGACTACCTGCCCGAGCGCGATATGGGCGAGCTCGTGCGCGAGAACAGCGGCGAGCGAGGCTTCATCGGGAAGCGTATCGAGAAGGCCGCGGCTGATTACGATGGCGTGCCCGACGGTAAAAGTCTCAAGCGGCGTCGTGAGAATCACCCTGGTGCGCACTTCGGGAGTGATATTCAGTTCGTTGGTGACGATCAGGTTGTTCACGACGGTATCGAGGATCTTTTCGACGGGACCGCGCGGCGCGAGGAAGTTGGAGTTTTCGAGGCGGTCGAGGATATTGTCTTCGCCCTGACGTTCCCAGGCGCGGAGGCTGTCGACGGGAGAGTTGTCGGCGGCCTGTTCGCTCTTGTCCTGAACGCCAGGAAGATCGACGGTGATGTTGGTGAACTCTCCGTTCAGGCGATCCGTGGCGGTTGTGTAGCCCCAGATGCGGGTGACCGCCTTGAAACGAAGCTTGCGCAGGTGAAGCTCGTATGCCAAAGCCGATTCCTCGCTATAGGTCTCGAAAGGAACCCACAGATCCGGACCGCAGTTCACCCGCCAGCTGTCGAAATGCGTGTAGGCCTGACCGAACGGGGCATCCGAATAAGTTCCGTTGAAACGGACGATGTTGAATTCCCTGTCCTCCACCCAGATCCGGCCCACAAAGCGTCCGCGGCCAGCGGATTTTTTGGGCGCGACGTCGATCACATAGGTGCGGACGTCGCCCAGGAACTCACGCCGGTCAAATGTGAAATCGTAGTGAGCGCGATCGAAATTCGCGCCGTCGATCACCAGGGTCTGGGCGAAGCCCCGCGGAAAGTAAGACGCCGAAAAGAGACCGCTGAAAGCGTCGAGAGCGTGCGCCTGCCCTTTGGGAAGGAACGAATCGGTCGTGACGCCATGAGAGAAATCCAGCTTTCCAAGGAAGTAGTGGTCGGCTTTGGGCGACGAGCCGAAATCGGCGTCGGGACCGAGATCCTGAATATAGGTCTCTGCTATCGGATGTTCGCCGCGCAGAATCTTCAGTAAATTGCTCTCCTGAAAAATGGCCCGATCGACTACCTCGTCGAAAGTGGAGGGCGCGTCAATTGTTGGTGCGTCCTGGCCGCTGACAGAGATTCCGGCGGCGGCCGTGAGGAGGAACGCGATAGAGATTTTCAGCATAGGGGAACCTTATGAGAGGGCGAAGACGATGTGGACGATACCTTTCAGGTCGACAGGATTGCCGGCGCGCGTGCCCGGTTGGAAACGGATCTTCGAAGCGGCGTCGCGCGCGCTTTCGTCCAGACCGAAGCCGAGTCCCCGGGTGACGCGCAGAACCTGAATCCGGCCCGTTGCGGAGAAGACTACTTCGAGGAGAACCTCGCCCTCGACCTTCTTTTCACGAGCTTCAGCCGTATATACCGGCTTTGGTTTGAAGGTGATTTCCACGGGCGTCTCCTGTGGTTGCACGGCGCGGGCGGCGGCATGCGAAACGGCGGGCGTGGCGTCAAGTTCGCCGAAGCCGGCGTTCCGCACCGTTCCGCGGCCGTTTCCTCCAGGACCGGAACCCGCCGTTGCGCCAGCGTCGCCGAACCCAGCCGAGGCGACCCTGGTTCCACCTCCGGCGCTTCCCTTCCCGTGCTGGTTTCCTTCGGAGAGATCGAAAGCCCCGACCTTCGCGGCAGCCGGGTTTTTTGTGGTCGATGCGGCCGAGGGCTCGACACCGTTCGGATCGCCGAACCCGCCGACTTTCACCGGCGGCGCCGGGGGCGTCGGTTTGGGCAATTCAATCTTCGCGACGGCGGCCTGCGGGGCGGAGACGGGTGCGGGTTCGGCCGGCGGCGCGGCGGTTACGATTTCAATCTTTGGCGCGACTACTGGGGGCCGCAGCTTCGGGGGCTGGAACTCAGGCTTGGGCACAACCGCAACCGGCGTCGCGATTCTCTTGACGACGATGGGTTTTTCGACCGGCCGCAGCGGGGGCGGGACCGGATTCAGCAGCGCAACCGCATATTTCGCGGGCGGCTGAACGCTTTCATGGATCGTCCAGGGCACGGCAATGAGAAGTACGAGAAAGGCTCCATTTATGGCAAGACCCGCGGCCCAACGCGTCCAGTCGGTCCGGGGCAATTCGATCGTCTGAAACCCGGAGAACTGGTTCTGTTTCACACCCATGGTCAACCCGTAGACCGATCTTGGGTTCTGGTAGCAATAAGACTGCCAGTGTGCGACCGGTAACAAGAGCTAATCGTTCGCGATCATTGTGGCGAACCATATAGTAGGCTAGACGAAAGATTCCGAATGTCAGCCCAGATCCTTCTACAAGGCAGGCTGCGGGGCACCGAGGATTTTCTGCTCGCGGCTCCCGCGGACCGGGACAATCGTGCGTTCGAGGCGCGTTCCATGTGGCTTGGCCTCGTCGGCGAAGCGTTGCCGCGCGCGCTGCTGGCCGAACTGCAATTGCCGCCGCTGATGCTGGGGTCTTCGGGCGGCGACCGCTTTGTCGTGATCCTTCCGGATCAGGCGCGGGCGGAAGCGGCGGGGCAATTTCTGACGCGCGCATCCGATAAGCTGAGCGAAATCAGCGCCGGGAAGCTGAGCATCGTCTGGAGCGCGACGGAAAATCTGGGCGATTGGACGATCGTCCGCAAGCGCCTGCAGGAGGGCATGCGGGAAGGCACCCGTCCGCGCGCGCTGGAACCCGGCTACTTCGAACCCTTCCTTGCCCAGGGCGCCGGCCAGGACCGAATTCCGCGGGATCTGCGAGGCGTATCGGCGATCGGCTGGAGCTTCGATTTCCCGGCGCTGATTGCCGCGGAAGGCGGAGAGTACCGCTGGGATGTGGGAAGCGACGCGGCGATTCCGGTCACGCGGCACGGAGCGCGCAACGGCGAAGCGTTCGCCACGACGAAAGAGCTGGCGCGGCGGGCGCATGGCCAGAGATTCTGGGGCGTGTTGCGCGGCGAGATCGACGACTTCGGAACGCGCATGCGGCGCTTGCAGAGCGTCGAAGAGCACGTGCACCTCTCGATGCTCTACAAGCAGTTCCTGGCGGGCGAGATCGAACTGCTGTGCTCGCAGGGCGAGTATTTCCAGCGCGTCACCGTGCTTCATGCCGGCGGATCGGATTTCGCGATCTACGGGTCATGGGATGCGCTGGCCGGATTTGCGCGCGAACTGGAGCGGGTGTTTTCGCGTTTCGCGCAGGAGAATCTGAAGGAGTTGCCCGGCGCCGAAGCCAAGACCATCACCATGGCGCTGACGATTGCGGAAGCCGGGCGCGTCGCTGGCGCGAACCTATGAGGATTGCGGGCGGGATCTCGAAATCGCGCGCGCCAGCGGATAAGGATTGCCTCCATATCCTGGGGCGCGTGCTCGAATGGAAGCAGTTGAACGATGCGGCCGATCTGAAGGAAGCGGTCGTCCAGCTGAACGAGGAGTTTCGCGGCGGCCGGCAGTTTCTGGCGCAGCTGCGTAATTTGTATAAGAAAGTGGAGGCGCCCGACCGGGAAGTAAATACCGATGACGAGCGGCTGATGGCGCGGGCGCTGCGGTTCCAGCGGCGTTTCGCGCGGGTGGCGAGCCGGCGGGAGCGGGAGTTTCAGAAACTGCGCGCGCACCTGATGAAAGAGATGGCGGGCCGCAACCTGCGCGGCAGGCTGAAGCTGCGCCCCGAGGGTTTGATCGCGCTCGAATGGGCGCGCCTGGCGGAAGATTAAGACGATTAGGAATGAGCTTGAAGGAATAGGATCGAAGGGAAACATGGCTGAAGAACAGGGTAATCGGGGCCGCGAAAATCGTCCGCCGGGCGGTGGTGACAGAGGCGGACGCCCGCCAGGCGGGGGTGATCGGGGTCGCGGTGAGCGGGGCCGCGGTCCCGGAGATCGCGGCGGAGACAGAGGCGGCGATCGGCGGCCGGGCGGCGAGCGGCGCATGGAAGGCCCGCCCGAGATCGATCTCGACAAGCTGATCGGCGACAGCCTGTATCTGGATAACCAGGCGCACGTGGTGGTCAGCCGCATGCGCGATCTGGATTCCGGCACGCGCAGCCAGTTGCGGCGTCTTTACAACGCCGTGCGGCGCGCGACGCGCACGCCCGAGAACGAACGCCAGCACGCGTTCGTGATGCTGCGCGCGCGCCTGGCTTACACGATCGCGCGGCACGGATTGCGCAGCCTCGATCAGATCGAGCGGCTGCTGCTGCAGGTCACGCGGAAGAACGAAGCGCGCGGATACGAACGGTTCCGCGATCTCTTCGAAGCCATCGTCGCTTATAACGAATAACGGCAAAGGACGCAATGAGCGCTCACACTGCACAAACGGAATTGAAGCTGATCGGCAAGCTGATCCTCGAAGGCGAGATGCACTGCGAGACCGGTCTGCATGTCGGCGCGGGCAAGGGCTCGCTCGAAATCGGCGGCGCGGATAACCCCGTCGTGAAGGATGCGCACGGCCGCCCTTACGTCCCCGGCAGCACGCTGCGCGGCCGCATTCGCGCGCTGCTCGAACAGGCGACCGGCATGGCCGTTCCTTCGGAACTCGTTTTCATTTCGAAGCGCAAAGGCCAGGAAGTGCGCATCCACCAGAGCGACCGGCCGGACGACGAGATCTGCATTCTTTTCGGACGCAGCCCGGGCCGCATGGAGAAGGTCGGCGGCGGCGATATCGAAAGCAATTTCGCGACGCCCGCGCGGCTGAGCGTTTTCGATGCGCCGCTGGTGCCGGAGAGCATCACGCCGCAGATGCGCGAGAATCTCGACGACGAACTGACCGAGGTGAAGAGCGAGAACGCGATCGATCGCATCACGTCGCAGGCCAATCCGCGAACGCTGGAACGCGTGCCGGCGGGCGCGCGTTTCCAGGTGCGCATGGTGCTGGATATGCTTTGCGCGGAAGATGCGGCGCTGCCGGCGCTGCTGGTGCAGGGGCTGCGGCTGCTGGAGGACGATGCGCTGGGCGGCGGCGGATCGCGCGGCAGCGGCCGCGTGCGCTTCGACAATCTGAAGCTGACCTGGCGCGGCAAGGATTACTACGCCTCGGGCGCGGCGGAGCGCGAGATCGCCGTCGGGCGCGGATCTCGCCGGCGCTGCAGGCGAAGGTGCAGGAGATCGGCGATTCGCTGGTTGCGGCGTTAGCCGGTAGCGACAATTCATGGCGTTGATTGAGATCAGGCTGCGGCCCACCGGTCCGTGGCGCGCGGGGCATCGCACGGGCGATCGCGAGCGGGTCGACGCGGTCTATCACAGCGACGCGCTGTACTCGGCCGTCACGCATGCGATGAGTTCGCTCGGCTGGCTCGAGGAATGGCTGGATGCGACGGCGCGTGCCGAGCGAGGGCTCCGCGGTCCGGTTCAGTTCGCTGTTTCCGTTCATCGGCGACACGCGTCTGATCGCGCCGCCGCGAACTTCGTGGCCGCCCTCGGGCGCGGGAAAGCTTTACGTGAAGGCCGCGAAGCTCGTGCCGCTCGAAGTGGCGCGGCGCGGCATGGTGCAACGAATCGCGATGGGCGGTGGATGGCGCGAGCGAGTGCCTGCTTCCGGCGGGCATGGCGGCGCCGTTCGAGGTCGTCGATGCGATCCGGCGCGGCAGTCGACCGGATCACCGGGCAGACGGAACCGCATCGCACCGCCTGCCTCGAATTCGCGCCGAACGCCGGCTGGTGGGGCTTGATCGAGCTGACGATGAGGATGTGGGAGGCGCGCGTGAAATCCGCGCTCCGGCTGCTGGCCGATTCCGGATTCGGCGGCGAGCGCTCGCGCGGATGGGGCCGGGCAGCCGAGCCGGAGTTCTCCGACGCGTCGTCGCTGTTTGCGGGCGAAGGCCACGCGGGCGCGTGGTGGATGCTGTCGCTCTATTCGCCGCACGCGGACGACGCGGTCGACTGGTCGCGCGGCGATTACGCCACCGCAACGCGCGCCGGATGGACCGACAGCGCCGGCGGGTTCGGCGAAGAAGAAGCATGTGCGCATGATCGAAGAGGGCTCGGTGCTGATGGCTCCGGCGTTGCGCGGACGCGCGGTGGACGTGGCGCCGGAAGGCTTTCCGCATCCGGCCTGGCGCGCTGGATTCGCGCTGGCGGTCCCGGTGCCCGCTCGAGGTGGAAGCATGAAGTACCGGGTAACCGTGCTGACGCCGACGCTGGTGGGCGACGGCGACAAGCTTTCGCCGATCGATTACATGGTGTGGCGCGATCAGGTGAACGTGCTCGATCAGCCGCGCATTTTCAAGCTGCTTTCGAAGGGGCCGCGGCTCGAAGGCTATCTGGCGCAGCTGCACAAGGCGACGAAGCTCGATTTCGCTTCGTGGGGCGGCTTCGCGCAGAACTATGCGGATCGCCGGATTCCGTTCGAAGATGCCGCGTACACGCCGTATTGGGAACGCGCGCAGGCGGAGAGCCTGAGCATTCCGACATTCGCGGCGACGGATGAGGGCCCGTTTCTGCCCGGCGCGGCGATCAAAGGCGCGCTGCGGACGGCGTTCGTTTTTGCGAATCTGAAGCCGGCGGCGATGCGCGAAGTTGCGGCGAAGCTGACGGGCGAGCGTCCGTCGCGGCGTCCGGCGGAGCACATCGAGCAGCAGACTGCCGGGTCGCGGCGGATCGGACCGGATGCGCGTGGTTTCCGTCGCGGATTCCGGCGCACGGATCCGCGCGATGCGTTTCGGGTTTACATGCTGCGTCTGGCCACGTTGATGGCGCGCGGCCCGCAGCAGTACTCGCTGGGATGGAAGCAGACCGGGCGCGGCGCGGCGGATGGGAAGCGTCCCGAGGACGGCACGCCGGCGTTCGCGGAGATGGCCGCGCCGGGGACCGCGTTCGAAGGAGTCTGGCGCGAGAATGCGTTTCTGAATCGCGAGGAAGTCCGGCAGGCGCTGCGCTGGAACGCGCCCGTCACGCGAGAGCGGCTTTTCGAAGCGGCGAATCAGTATGCGGCGAAGCAACTCGAACTGCATGCGCAATATGCCGCGTGGACCGGGCTTGATCGGTTGGGCGCGTCCGTCGCCGAGTTGCAGCGAAAGCTGGAAACCGTGCGGCAGGACGGCGGATGTCTGCTGGCGATCGGCTGGGGCGCGGGTTTCCTGAGCAAGTCGGCGGCGATCGGAGCGGGCGATGAGGAGTATCGCAAGGTGCTCGGGGCGCTGCCTTATTATGAGCGCGCGATCAAGTCGGGACTGCCGTTTCCGAAAACGCGGCGGGTGGTTTTTCTTGAGAACAAGCCCGCTACGCTGCCCGGATGGGTCGAGCTGCGGGTCGAATAAGCCGAGATCACCGCAACGCGGGAGAATTGAGCAGCGGCGCGCTGTTCGATCCATCCGGGAGCCGAACGGCGTCGAGCACGTGCCCATGCGTATCGAGCGTTCCGATATAACGCCCTGCCATCAGGATCACGGAATAGCGGCGCGCACTGTACACGAGCGACTGAAAAGCCGTGCCCTCCGATTCGCTGGTGCGAATGGTGGAAGGTACGCCCATTTTGCGGACCGTCGAAGCATAGTCGTCGTCCGCACTCAATTGCAGCCAGGGCCGGTAGGTCCGGAAGAGATCCGCCCGCTGGCGCAGCTGCGATTGCCACGCGACATTCGCGAGAATCGTACTGGCGACCACGCCGATAACGAACGCCGCGCCGATCCACTTCCACGCGCGAACTTCCGGTTTCGGTTCCAGACGAATATTGATAATCGGGGCCAGGCGATTACCTGAAGAAGCTCTTGGCCTGCCATCGTTCACCGCTATCGGCAGTTCAATCACCTGGCGCTGGTGCGGAATGATCGCGCCCGATCTCCATTCGAGCTCACGATTCAATCCGACAATGATCACGGCTTCATCGACGCCGGAGACTTCGCCGAGAAACATGCGCGGGATGCAGACTTCCTCGCCCGATCGCGCGTTCACCACGATGCATTCCGACCATGTCGCGCGCCGGTAGAGCCACTCGTTGGGCTGGAGGTTCCGAATGGGCGGATAGAAGGAAAACCGGCGGCCGCCCAGATGTTGCAGCGGCGTTGGCAACGGCGCGATCGACATCCTGCACTCAATGATAGCGGAGTATTTCGCGCGCGCGGGTACCGGCTGGTACCGGAATTGATCGGACAGTTGTCGGCGCATGTGCGAATTTGACATGATGTAACCAGAACATGAAACGCAAACCACAGGTCAGGCGCGAAGCGGTGATCGCCCCCGAGATTCTCGAGGGAGCAAAGCGGGCGCTTTCAACCGATCGCATCAAACCTCCGGCAAAGTGCGTCGTGTGTTCGGCGGAAACGGCTCCGGGTGCGAGCGAGCAGCTCTGCTGGGTTTGCCGCAGGCTCAAGATCAGCGCGTGGCGCGATGTCGAGCAGCAGATGCCCGCGCAGGAATAACCAGGAACGACAACAGCTCAGTGGTTGCGGCCCATGCCGCGCTTGAGCGCTTCTTCGTAGACGTATCCCGCAACGGCGATGTCTTCCACGGCCAGGCCATTCGATTTGAAGACCGTGATCTGATCGTCGCTGGTGCGCCCGGTCCGCTTGCCTGCCACGATTTCGGAAAGCTCGACGCCGGGAAACGGCGCGTCCGGGTTCTCGCGCAGCGGGATCAGGATGTCACCCGATTCAATCCTCGCGACCTCGACCGAATCGACGGCAACGACGGCGGCCTTACCGAAAATCAGATCGGCGGGAAGCTCGCGCCGATCGGCCCAGTTCGAGCCGGATGCGTTGATGTGCGCGCCAGGAGAAAGCCATTCGCTTGAGAACACGGGCTGCTTTGAACTGGTGGCAGTGACTACGATATCGGCGCCCTCCACGCATTGTTGCGCAGTTTCCACGGCCTTGACGCTCAGGTCGAACTTTTCCGCGCAGCGCTGCGCGAACTCCGTGCGCTTCTCGGGCTTACGGCTCCAGACACGGACTTCGCGCAACCGGCGGACGTTGGCGACGGCTTCGAGCTGTGTCTGCGCCTGAAATCCGCTGCCGATGATCGCGGCTACGCCGGCATCTTCGCGGGCAAGGAATTTCGTTGCCACGCCGCTCGCCGCACCAGTGCGAATCTGCCCCAGATAATTCGCCTCGAGGGTCGCGAGTGGCATCCCATCGGCCGACCGGTAGAGCAGGACTTCGAAATGAGCGCCGGTTTTCGCATGCACCGAGTACGCTTTCAGACCGAAGTAATCCGGCATCGCGCCCGCCATGTAGTGAAGGACCGCGCCTGTGGGCAGGATCACGCGGCGACGCGGATGATTGATCGCGCTGCCGTCGGCAAGATGCCGAAATGCGCCTTCCACCAGCTCGACCGCCTTCGACATGGGCAGTAGCGCGAGAACTTCTTCTTCGGAGATATACAGTTTCATCGGTTGGCCTCAAGAGTCTTCGATACGTCTTCCCACTCGGCGAGCAGGTTGGTCATGTCTTCGCGGCGCGCGGCGAGGATGCCTGCGATTTCCACGCTCATCTCGGCGCTCTGATAGGCGGAAAGCGCCTGTTCGAAATCGGCGATTTCCACTTCGAGACGCGTGATCTCGTCTTCGATCGAGCGCTGGCGGTCTTTCATCTGACGCAACTTGATCGGATTCAGGCGGCGCAGCTTGTCGTCGTTCGCCGCTTCGGCCTTTTTAGCCGGGACCGGCTTCTGCGCAGGAGCGTGTTTCGCCGCTGCCGGTCGCGGCGCGCCGGCGGTCTTTGCCGCCGGTGGGGCTTCCACCGCAATGGCGCCGTCGTTTTTTCGCCACAGGTAATCCTCGTAATTCCCCGGGAACACCTCGACCTTGCCATCCGCCACTTCAATCACGCGTGTGGCCAACTTGTCGATGAAATAGCGGTCGTGCGAAACGAACACCACGGTGCCGTTGAATTCCTGCAGCGCGGTCAGCAGAACGTCTTTCGCCCGCATATCGAGATGGTTGGTGGGCTCGTCGAGCAGCAGAAAATTCCCCGGCATCATCAGCATCCGCGCCAGCGCGTAACGATTTCGCTCGCCGCCCGAGAGTACCCCGATCTTCTTGAACACATCATCTTCCGAGAAAAGAAAACAGCCGAGGATGCTGCGCAGTTCGGTGTTGTTCGAGCGTGGAGCAACCTGGCCGAGATCGTCGATGATGGTCGATTCCGTATCGAGAGCCTTGTACTGATCCTGCGCAAAGTAATCCACCAGAACATTGTGTCCGAGCGTGTACTCACCGGAGGACACCGGCTCCTCGCCCGACAGCAGCTTGATCAGAGTAGACTTACCCGCGCCGTTGATGCCCACCAGCGACACCCGGTCGCCGCGCTCGATCGAAAACGAAGCGCCTGAAAAAACCTGCTTCTCTCCATAGCTCTTCGACACATTACGGAACTCAGCGACGATACGCCCGCTGGGCTTGGGCTGCGGGAAACGGAAGTGGATGGTCTTCTCATCCGGCGGAACTTCAATGCGTTCGATCTTTTCCAGTTCCTTGATGCGGCTCTGCACCTGCCTGGCCTTGGTCGCCTGGGCGCGGAACCGGTTGATGAACGCTTCCAGTTGTTCGATCCGGTCGCGCTGATTGGCGTAAGCCGCCTCGATTTGCGCGCGCCGCTCAGCTTTCTGCTCTTCGTATTTCGAATAACCGCCGGTATAGAACCAGACCTTCTTATTCCAGATTTCGGCGATGCGCGAGACAGTGACATCCAGAAAAAAGCGGTCGTGCGAAATGAGCACGAAGGCGTTCGGGTAGTTTTCGAGATAAGTTTCCAGCCAGTTTCTGGCTTCGAGGTCGAGGTGGTTGGTCGGCTCGTCGAGCAGCAGCAGATTCGGCTCTTCGAGCAGCAGTTTCGCGAGCGCGATGCGCATCTGCCAGCCGCCGGAGAACTCTTCCACGCGCCGCTGCCAGTCCTCGCGGCGGAATCCCAGACCGGTGAGGACGGAGCCTACGCGCGACTCGATGTTATAGCCGTCGCGTGCCGTGAATTCGGATTGCACGTGGTGGTAGCGTTCGGAAATCTGCTGATACTCGAGTGTCGTCTGATCGAGATCCGACAGCCGGTGCGCCAGTTCCTGTTGCTCGGCTTCGAGCGCATGAATTTCGGCGAATACGCCCAGACATTCGTCGAAAACGATCCGCCC
Source organism: Terriglobia bacterium (assembly GCA_963764845.1). Classification (GTDB taxonomy): domain Bacteria; phylum Acidobacteriota; class Terriglobia; order Bryobacterales; family Bryobacteraceae; genus BOG-234. Next base: position 184,288 of record CAVXUE010000007.1, read on the forward strand.
GCTGAGCGTGATGCCATCCTGCGGCAGATATCCCGCGCGAATGCCCTTCATCACGTTGATCGACCCGTAATCGAGCCCCTCGATTCCGGCGAGAACCTTCAACAGCGTTGATTTGCCTGTGCCGTTGGCGCCGACGATGCCAACGCGCTCTTTGGGCGTGATGAGCCAGTTCAGGTCTTCGAAAAGGATTTTAGGGCCGAAGCGCTTACCCGCTCCCGTCAATTGAATCATGGTCGAGAATCAGAGTCGAACAGCCAGCCCGCAAAGGGCCGATCGCGGCCCACTATACAACGAAGCAACCGCCGGGGCGAAAGCCGCGATCCAGGCTCCGTTTTGCGGGCGATTACTCAGGAGAGCCAATACTCCCATTTTCCCGCACCGATAACGTAGGCCGCGAGGGCCCCGTTGGTCACCGCGTGAGCAAGGATGCAATCCCACAGATTGCGCGCCCGGACCATCCACAGGTTGTATATGATTCCCGCCGCCAGGCCGACGTCCCAGAACGATCCATGCTCGGTGGCGAACAGCAGAGCGGTGATCCAGAAGGCCGAAAACGCAAAAGTTCCGAGAGGGACCCGCTCGAAGTCAACCGAATCGATGAGCCATCGCATCAGCCACCCGCGCCAGAACAATTCTTCGAGAATGGGAACGGCGACCACGCTGACCGCGATGCGGAAGAAAAGAAACATCGGATCGTGCCGGAATGCGGGCGGAGTGTTTCCGGCCGGATGGCCCATGATCCTGTTATCGAAAAGAATCGTATGATGCCACCACGGCGCGATCACGTCCGGCGCGATCCAGACGGCGAACACGGCGATCCCGATCCCGATACTCATGAGAGGTCTGGACGGACCGCCGCGCAGCGGGACCATGGAGACTGCCATGATCGCCACCATAGAAACGGCGAAACGCAGCCACGGGGGAACGGGCACTACCTGCTGCAGGAAGAGCATCCCGATGAAAACCGCGAAAGGAAGAATGTAAGGTACTGCCGGATGTCGGCGCAACGGGGCTAGTTCGCCTTCTCGCCGCGCCGCTTTACGTCGATGTTCAACCGCTTGATCTTCTGATTCAGTGTGGAAAGCGGCACGCGCAGGGCCTCCGCCGCCTCGGTCTGGCTCCAGCTGAAGCGCTCAAGCGCCTCGATGATGGTGCGGCGCTCGAAATCGGCCACGATCTCGAAGAGCGACGCATCGGGCGGCAGCGCCCCGTTCTCACTGCGCCGCAGCCGGATGCCGCCGGCATGCAGCAGATAGTCCGGCAGCACATCGAGCGGGATCACCTGGGTTGCCGCGAGCACCACGGCGCGCTCGACAACATTCTCCAACTCCCGGACGTTGCCCGGCCAGGTGTGGTCGAGGAGCAGATGCATGGCTTCCGGTTCGAACCGCAGCACAGAGAGGTTGTTCCCATCCAGGAACTTTTCGTTCTCCTTGCTGAACTTTTCGAGGAAGTGCTGGATCAGCAGCGGAATGTCTTCGCGCCGGTCGCGCAGCGGAGGCAGATTGATATTGATGACGTTGAGCCGGTAGTAGAGATCCTCGCGGAATTTCTTCTCTTCCACCATCTTGCGCAGATCGGCATTGGTGGCCGCCAGAATCCGCACATCCACTTTCATCACTTCGTTCGAGCCGAGCGGCGTGAACTCTTTCTCCTGAATCACACGCAGAAGCTTCGACTGCGTCTCCGGCCCGATGGTGCCCACCTCGTCGAAAAAGATGGTGCCCTTGTTCGCGACTTCGAACGCGCCCTTCTTGTTGTGGATGGCGCTGGTGAAGGCCCCTTTTACATGCCCGAAAAGAGTCGATTCCAGCAGATCGGTGGGCAGTGAACCGCTGTTGACGGGCACGAAGGCATGTTCGACGCGCGGCGAATTTGCATGAATGGCCTTGGCGATCAGCTCTTTGCCCGTGCCGGTTTCGCCTGTGATCAGGATGGTGGAACGGCTCGGCGCCACCTGGCTGACAAGATCGAGCACGCGCAGCATGCGGTCACTCTTGCCCACGATGTTGGGAAAGCTGTAGCGCTGCTTGAGGGCGCGCTTGAGCTGAGTATTTTCGTCGATGAGCCGCTGGCCGGAGATCACACGGCCGATCTCGATCAGCAGCTTTTCGTTATCCCAGGGCTTCGCGAGGTAGTCGTTGGCCCCGAGCTTCACAGCCTGGACGGCGGCCTCCAGAGTGCCATATGCGGTGATCATGAAAATCGGCGTATGCCGGTCGCGCTCGCGCACGTCGCGCAGCATTTCCATGCCGGATTTCTCGGGCATCATGAGATCCAGCAGGACCAGATCGTAGGCGCGCGATTCGAGCTTGCGCTCACCCTCCGCCGCATTGGCGGCCAGCTCGACCTGGTAACCTTCCAGATCCAGTAAAGCTTCGAGACTCTCGCGGATCTCCGCTTCGTCGTCGACCACCAGAATCCGGCCTTTTGCGTTGGGCGCCGGCTGCCGGTCGCGCACTGGCGACATTAAACGTGAACCGCTTTCCGGATCCCCGGAAACGCCAGATGGAAACATGTACCCTCTCCCGGGCGCGAGATGGCTTCGATCGCGCCGCCGTGCTCCTGAATAATCCCGTACGTCACCGAAAGGCCGAGCCCGGTGCCTTTTTTCGCCGATTTGGTGGTGAAAAACGGGTCGTAGATGCGGCTCAGATGTTCAGGGGAGATTCCGTGCCCGGTATCGCTCACCTCGATCGTCACCCCGTTCTCGGTGTTGCTTGTGGTTACCTCAAGAACGCCTCGCTCGCCTTTTTGCTCACGGCTGAGTTCCATGGCATCGCGCGCATTCATAAACAAATTCAGAAATACCTGCTGCAGCTTGCCGGGGTTGCCCTTGACCGGCCCCAGCTGCGGGTCCAGTTTCGTGCGCACCTCGACGCCCGCCTTTTTCAGTTGATGCTCCAGCAGCGAGAGGGTTTCCTGAATTACGCGATTCAGCTGCACTTCCGAGAGCTCAGCGGTCGGTGTGCGCGAGAAGTTCAGCAGGGAATTCACGATCTCGCTGGCGCGGAAAGTCTGGCGGGCGATCTTTTCGAGGATGCGCGACTTCTGTTCGTCTTCGGCCACCTGCTTGGCCAGCATCTGGGCGTAGGTGGAGATCACCGCGAGCGGCGTATTGACCTCATGCGCCACTCCGGCGGCAAGAAGCCCGATCGAGGAGAGCTTGTCGGCCTGTATCAGGCGCCTTTCGAGTTCGGCGCGATCCGTCACGTCGTCAAAGATAACGAGTCTTCCGATCCGCTCCATGTCGCGGGCCACCAGAGGCGCGATCGCTATATTCATGATCGATTCGCCATTCTTCGTATCGAGCGCGAATTTGTCCAGGTGATGGATACGCATCTCGCCACGAACCCGTTCGAATTGTTCGACAAGAGGCCGCGGGAACAATTCGGCGAGCGTCCGGCCCACGGCATCGGCGCGTCCGATACCGCTCAGGCGCTCCATCTGCGTGTTCCAGCTTTCCACCCGGTCGTCGAGCCCGGCGGCGAGAATTCCCACGTTGATCGATTCGACGATATTCTCGCTGAACTCTTTCAGGCGTTCGTACTCATCCACCTTCTGCTTGAGCGAGCGGTAAAGATTCGCGTTTTCGGTTGCGATGCCGACATAGTTCGAGAGCGTCTGCAGCAGCTCGATATCGTCGCTCGAGAGAAACTCTCCGGTCTCGGTGCGGCTGACGCCCAGGTACGCGATGGTCCGGCCGCGCACCGTGCAGGGCAGATAGTAGTTGAGATCGAGGTCGGCGATCGTCTGCCGGACCGAAGCCGGCCAGCTTCCGGCCACGGCATCGAGATGATACCGGGTACGCTCGAAAAAGATATAGGGCGCGTTTTGCGGCCAGTCGAGGAAACTGAGATCCAGCGAACCAGGCGAAAGGAGCGGACGGGCGCTCGATCCCAGGGATCTGCGCAGCCGCCATCGCGACCCGCTCGCGGCGTCGCCGCCGCCGTCGTTGTCGTGTTCGGCGAGAAAGAAAGCCACGTGACGGATCGACAGCGTCTGCATCAGCCGGTCAGCCACCGATTGCAGCATGTGGTCGAGATCGGTCTCGGAATTCAGCTCGCGCGCGAACTCGATCAGAGTGCGGCGGTAATTATAACGGTCCCGATAGAAATAACGGTCGAGCCGTTCCTGAATCCAGTTCCGGATGGGCTGGAACAGGAACGTGGCAATGAGCATGACCGTGATCAGGCCCACGTTGCCCGGATCGTCCTTGAAGTTCTTCTGCACCATGCTGCCGAGCGAAAACACGATAGCGTAAAAGCCCGCGAGCACGCAGAGCGTCGCCAGCGTGTAGGCGTAACCGCGGCGGAAAATAACATCCACGTCCATCAGGCGGTAGCGCACGATCGCGATGGCAATGGTGAGCGGAATCAGAGGCAGCGTCAGGACCGCGTATCTCTGATACGGGCTGAACGGAAGATTGGCGACGTAAGGGATGGCGTAGAGCAGGGCGAACGGCAGAAAACCGAACAGCATCCCGTTGCGCAGCCACTTGAGCTGCTGGCGCACCACTGGATCTTCGGCTTTGCGATAACCCGCCTGGAGCACGATACCGCTCAGAAGATAGGTGGCCGTGAGAAGTCCCATCCAGGAGCGGTCGAGGGCTTCCCGGACATCAAGCGACGAATTGCCCGGTGCGATCAGAACGCCGAAGGCGAACCCTGCCGCGATCAGGGTCAGGATGGCTCCCGGGACATACAAAAGCGGGGCAACCCATCGCCGATACCAGGCGCGTGGCTCGGGAAACGTGACGCAGAAATGAAGAAAAAGAGCCGGCGCCAGCCAGCCTGCCACCAGGTTCCCCCAGTAAATCACCTGGTCGAACGGATTCAGCTTTCCTGTGTAGTGGAAACACGAAAAAACGAACGAAGCGAGGCAAAATACATAAAAATGCCGCGCCTTATAAGCACTTCCGCGCCGAAAGTAAACGAAGAAGCCGATGGCAAGGTAGGCCAGACCCACCACGTATTGCCATGAAATAGCGAAGCCGCGGGCAGCCTCGCCGACGATGACCGAGGCGGGAACATCGACGCCACCCCGACGCACCACGTAGGCCGCCTTCGCCCAGGCGCCCACGTAAGCCAGCCGCTGCGGCACGTCACTGGTGTCACGGATGGGCGACGCCTGAATCGATTCGAGAACGTCTTGAGGCCTGATACCGGCGCGGTCGGCCGGACCGTTCGCGGCGACACGCAGCGCACGCACCTGCTTCTGCCCGTCGGCACCCGTCAGATCCGCCCAGGCGACCCCGTCGTCCGGCAGACGAAACCGGTGGATCTGCTGATAATTCAGTCCCGCGGCAATGGCCGCCGCGATCGTCAGCACGGTAAGAATCGCGGTAGAGAGCTGAAACTTTAGTTCCTGAAGCATCAGTAGCCTGGGCGGCGACGGAGACCCCGAAGACACCTGTACGATTGACTAACAGTTGCAGTTATGATGCCACCATATTTGCGCGAAATCGTTTCTTTCCCGCTGAAAACAAATGGCTTGAAGCGACCGGAAGGCATCGCGATTCCATTTTTGGAATCCACCACCTTGCAACAGTGTTGAGAACAGGAGTTCAGAACTTCGAACGCGGGCGAAGCGATTTCATCCACGTAACAAATTTATCAGGTGCGGCCATGGTGGAAAGACGGCTCTGGCGCACCAGAGACCAGTCGTCAAAAAGACCGGATTGCTTGATCTCCCGGAGCGTGACGGGGGGATCAATGCGAGAGCGAAACCGGAAGTCTGCAACAGCCAGCTTCGGATCGTTCGGGTCCGCGCGTCCGTCGCCGACGACATCCGCAACGCCAACGATTGCCGCGTCGCCCATGCTATGATAAAGGAACACGCGATCCCCGTTTTTCATGTCGCGAATCGCACGCAGAGCCTGTGGATTCCTGACGCCATCCCAAACGGTTTGGCCTTCCCGCTCCAGTTGCTCCAGTGGATATGTTTCGGGATCCGTTTTTGCGAGGAAATATCTCGGACGGACCAGTGCTCTCTCCGACATTAACCTAAGTATATTCTCTCCTGCCGAATTGCCTGTTAGGATTAAGATTAAGATAAAACAACGATGAACCTGCAGTCTTTCGGACATCCATCGCAACACGGGTCCGATCCACAAAGTCCGCCGGGGGACGATCCGGCTTTGTGGTGTCGCCGTGCTTTGCCCGGCGGGCTGCGCATCGCGTTTCTCAGCCTCCTCGCGGGGGTGCTTCTTGCAGCGCAGGGCGGTGTGCCTCAGGCGGCTGGTTCTCAGCCGGCAACAGTCCAACCCGCCGCTCCGGAAAATGCGGCGAAGGTTGAATCCGCGCCAAGCCCCGACGTTGCTCAGAAGCCCGCGGCCCCGGCGCCGAGTGTCGCCGAAACGAAATCCGACGCACAGAAGCCCCCTGCCGCACCGCCAAACAGCGCCGCACCCAAGGCCACGGACTCCGCCAAGCGGTACGTTATCGGGCCGCTGGACCTGCTTCAGGTCAAGGTCTGGAATCAGACACAGATTTCCGGGATGGTCGACGTTCATCAGGATGGAATGATTTCGCTGCCTCTGGTCGGCGAAATCAAGGCTGATGGGCTGACTACCCTCCAGCTCAAAGAGGCGATCACCACACGCCTCAACGAAGTCCTGACCGCTCCGGAAGTGGACGTTAGCGTGGTCAAGGTCAACAGCAAGCATTATCAAATCTATGGCGGGGTGCTCCGTGGCGGCGAGTTTCCCCTCGTTGAACGGACGACCATCGCGGATGCGCTGGCCCTGGCGGACCTGAAAGAGTTCGCAAAAACCACGAAGATCGAGGTCCGGCGTGGCAGCCAGGTTCTCCATTTCAACTACAAAGACTTCCTCAAGGGCAGGAACATGGACAAGAATCCGAATTTTGAGCTCCAGAATGGCGATACGGTCATCGTGCCCGAGTAACGGAGTAACGGAGGATTTTCGCAATGACAGCAACAGCATCTTCAGGTTATGTGGCGATTTCGCGGCGCACGCTCGATCTGGAGGATTACATTGATGTCGCCCGCAGGCATGCGGTGTGGATCCTCGGGCCGGTATTCGCCGGGTTGGTGATTTCAACAGTCGTGGCGTTCCTCGTTCAAAACACCTATATCTCGCAGGCCACATTACAGATCACGCCGAAACAGGTCTCCGAGAGCATCGTCAAGACCACCATCAATCAGGAGCTGACCGAACGAATCAGCAGCATGCAGCAGGAAATTCTGAGCCGTACCAGCCTGTCCAGCATCATTACAGACCCCCGCCTCGACCTTTATAAGGAAGAGCGAGCCAGTTCCCCCCTTGAAGACGTGATCGAAACGATGCGCAACCGCGATATCAAGATCACGATCGACTCGGTGCCGGGCGAGCGCCGCGCCTCCGCATTTTCCATTTCTTTCGCCTATCGCGACAGAACCAAAGCGCACGACACGGTCCAGACCCTGATCACGAAATTTCAGGAAGCCAATCTCACTTCTCAACGCAATCAGCAGAACCTGGTGGGTTCGTTCGTACACGACGAATTATCGGAAGCGAAGGCGAAGCTCGACCAGCTGAACGAGACGTTGACGAAGTTCCGCGCGGACAACGCGGGCAAGCTGCCGGAGCAGACAAACCTGAACGTGGCGCAGATGACCTCTCTGCAGCAGCGCCTCGCGACGATCAACGATTCGCTGAACCGCTCGGCGCAGGACCGGGTGCTGCTCGAGGAACGGTTATCCACTCTGCAGAGCCAGCAGGCGCTCTCCGATTCGCTCGACAAGGAACTGGACGTCTCGGCTCCGGTGATCCGGCAGAACCAACGGCTGCTCGAGCTGAACAAGCGGATTCAGGATACGGAAACGCTGTTGACTCAGTTGCGCCACACCTATAGGGAGACCTTCCCCGACATTCGCATCGCGGTACAGTCTCTCAACGACCTGAAAAAAGAGCGCGACGACCTGCAGGCACAGCAGGACGCGGAACTGGCGAAGCCCCCTGAAGTAAAGAAGGTCACCAACTACAAGCGCGCCGAACAGGTCAATAACCTCGAAGGTGAGATCGCTCAGAACAAGGCGCTGACGAAGAATCTCGAAATGCAGGTCGCCAACGAGAAGAAGCAGCAGGCGGAGGCGACAAAAGAACTCCAGAACTACGAGGCTCGTCTGGATGCAACCTCGGGGATCGAGGCGAAGTATGCGGAACTGATGCACGATACCCAGGAGGCGCGCGACAGGTACCAGGCATTGCAAAACCAGCAGCAGATCACCGAGCAGAATGGAGAGCTTCTGCAGAGAAAGGCCGGAGAGAACCTGGACGTCCTCGATCCGCCCTCGCTGCCGGTGCAGCCGTCCAAGCCGAATCGCTGGATGTATGTGGGCGGCGGCACAGCCATCGCTTTCATTCTGGGGCTGGGGCTGGCCGGCCTTCAGGAGGCGAAGGATACTTCCCTGAAGAACCTTAAAGACGTGCGCGCTTACACGAACCTTCCCGTCCTGAGCAGCATCCCGCTTCTCGAGAACACCATGCTTGTCCGGCGGAAGCGCAGGATCACTTACCTCGCGTGGTCGGCCGCGGTGATCATCGGGATTCTGGCGGTCAGCGCTTCACTCTACTACCACTACACGTATGCGGTTTAACACCATGCCGTCTAACACCATGCGGTCCAACACCATGAGGTCTAATATGATTCCGGCGGAAAGAGATCTCGCATGAGCCGCGTGCATGACGCGCTGCGCCGGGCCGAACAGCTTCTCGAAGCCAGCGGCAGCATGATCGAAGAAACGCCCGAAGCCGATCCGGTTTCGCTGGTGGTGCCGGAAGAGGCCGGGGTTGCCGAACAGCCGCCGCCCGTCGAAGTTCCGCGCCCCGCCGTCCGGTCGAATGGCCTCACCCGGTCCGAGCCGAAGCAGCCGGAAGTCGACTGGCGCACCTTTCTGAGCCGTTGCCGGAGCATCCCTTTTCGTCCCGCGCCGGAAACGCACCTGATCGATCTCGAACGCCCGCACGAGGTGCCGGCGGAGGAGTTTCGCAGCCTGCGCACGCGTCTGAACCATCTCCAGAGCCAGCAGGATCTGCACCTGATCGTGGTAACGAGCGCTTCGCCGGCCGAGGGCAAAACGTTCACCGCCGTGAATCTTGCTCTCGCGCAATCGCAGCTCGAAACGCCGGTTCTGCTGGCCGACCTGGATCTTCGCCGGCCGGTGGTGCACAATCTGTTTCAATGCGAGCGGGCCCCGGGTTTTTCCGATTTCATCCTTGCCGAAAAACCGCTCGAAGAGTGTATTCGCCGGATTGAAGGCACCAACCTCTACTTCCTTCCCGCCGGTTCGTCGGTCAAGAATCCGCTCGAGCTTCTCAATATGCGTCACGTAAAGCAGACGCTCGAAGGGCTCAGGAAGGTTTTCAACTGGGTCATCCTCGACACTCCGCCGCTGCTGTTTTCCGCCGACGCGAATCTGCTTTCCACGCTGACGGACGGCACACTGATCGTCGTCCGGATCGGATCGACAACCTACGACAACGTGATTCGCGCCATGCAGACGCTGTGCGAGAACAACGTTCTCGGGATCGTTGCGAATGGCGCGCGCGCCGGCGAACTCTACAGCAAGTACACGTATTACTACTCGAAGCAGGAAGAAGAATAACGGTTACTGAAGGGTCTCGTTTGGCGGCTCTTCCTCGGCTTCGGGAATCAGGCAGGCCGCCGCGACCTGGTCGTTTTCTTCCATCCTTACCAGACGCACACCCTGCGTGGAGCGGCCGGCCTGGCGGATCTCGCCGGAATCGATGCGGATCATCTTGCCTTCTTTGGTGACGATCATCAGATCGGAATCTTCCTTCACGGAGAGAATCCCGACCACCTTGCCGGTCTTGTTGGTGGTCTTCATGTTGATGACGCCCTTGACGCCGCGGTTGGTCAGACGGTAGTCGGTGATCTTCGTCCGCTTGCCGTAGCCGTTGTCGGAGATGGAAAGAATCAGGCCTTCTTCGCCGATCACTTCCGCGCCGACGATGAAATCGTCCGCGGCGAGATCCATGCCGCGAACGCCGCGGGCGGGACGGCCCATGGGGCGAACCTTGTCTTCGGCGAACCGGATCGCCTGGCCGTCATGCGAGCCGAGGAAGATGTAGTCCTTGCCGGAGGTGAGGCGCGCCGCAATCAGCTCGTCGCCTTCATCGACGCCGATCGCGATGATGCCGCGCTGCATGCGGATTATCGAACTCGGTCAGCTCGGACTTCTTGATCACGCCCAACTTCGTCACCATCACGATGAACTGATCGGCCACGAACTTATCGACCGGCAGGAACGCCTTCACGGTTTCATCCGGCTGCAGGTTGATCAGGTTCGAGATGTGCTTGCCCTTGCCGACGGTGGTGGCGTCGGGAATCTCGTAGATCTTGAGCCAGTAGACGCGGCCTTTGTTGGTGAAGACCAGCAGGTAGTTGTGGGTGGAGGCGACGAGGAAGTATTCGACGAAATCCTCCGTGCGCGTGCCCATGCCGATGCGGCCCTTGCCGCCGCGCGTCTGCCGCCGGTAGGTGTCGACCGCGGTGCGCTTCAGGTATCCGCCATGCGTGACGGTGACGGCCATGTCTTCGACGGCAACCAGATCTTCGAGACGGATCTCGCCGGGATCGTCGATGATCTGCGTGCGGCGCTCGTCGCCGTGATCCTTCTGGACTTCCTGGAGTTCCTTGACGATCAGGTCGCGCAGGACTTTTTCCGAACCGAGGATTTCCAGGTACTCGCCGATGCGGCGCTGGATGTCGGCCAGTTCGTTCGCGATCTTCTCGCTGCTCCATGCCGGTGAGGCGCTGCAATTGCAGCTCGATGATGGCCTGGGCCTGCTTTTCGGAAAGCTGGCGTGAGCGGTTCGGCGGCGCCGGCGGCCATGAGATAAGCGCGTTCGAAGCGGAACTGCGTGGAGGCGGCGACCAGCGATTCGCGCGCTTCTTTGGGCGATCCCGACGGCGCGGATCAGGCGGATCACTTCGTCGATATTGTCGAGCGCCAGACGGAAGCCGAGCAGGATGTGCTCGCGCTCGCGGGCTTTGCGCAGTTCGTAATCGGTGCGGCGGCGGACCACGTCGACGCGATGCTCGATGAAGTACTTGATGGTCGAGATCAGGCTCAGCTCGCGCGGCTGGCCGTTGACGATCGAGAGATTGATGATGCCGAAGCTGATCTGAAGCTGCGTGTTCTTGTAGAGGTTGTTGAGGATGACGTCGGCCTGCTCGCCGCGCTTCAGCTCGAAGACGATGCGCATGCCGTCGCGGTCGCTCTCGTCGCGGATTTCGGAGATGCCTTCGATCTTCTTTTCGTTGACCAGCGCGGCGGCGTTTTCGATGAGGCGCGATCTTGTTGACCTGATAGGGGATTTCGGTGACGACGATCTGCTCGCGATCGCCCTTGCCCATGTGCTCGATCGCGGCTTTGGCGCGAATCTTGAGACTGCCGCGGCCTGTGCGGAAGGCGTCGAGGATTCCCTGGCGGCCGAGGATGAAACCGCCGGTGGGAAAGTCCGGGCCCTGGACGATTTCCATGATCTTGTCGAGCTGCGTTTCGGGATGGCGGATCAGAAGGATGGTGGCGTCGATGATTTCGCGCAGGTTGTGCGGCGGAATGTTGGTCGCCATGCCGACCGCGATGCCGGACGATCCGTTGACCAGAAGGTTGGGAACGCGCGTGGGAAGAACTTCGGGCTCGAATTCGCTTTCGTCGTAGTTGGGGCGGAAATCGACGGTTTCCTTGTCGATGTCTTCGAGCAGCGCGGTGGCGATGCGGGAGAGGCGGGCTTCGGTGTACCGCATGGCCGCGGGCGGATCGCCATCGACGGAACCGAAATTGCCCTGGCCATCGACCAGCGGATAGCGCATGGAGAAATCCTGCGCCATGCGGACGAGCGAATCGTAGACCGAGGCGTCGCCGTGCGGGTGGAATTTGCCGAGGACTTCGCCGACGATTTTGGCGCACTTGCGGGTGGGGCGGTTGGGCGCCAGACCCATTTCGCTCATGCCGAAAAGAATGCGGCGGTGGACGGGTTTGAGGCCGTCGCGGATGTCGGGAAGGGCGCGTCCCACGATCACGCTCATGGCGTAATCGATGTACGAGCTCTTCATCTCGTCTTCGATGTTGATGTTGATATTGCGGTCGTTGTTGTCGCCGCTCGCCGCCTGCCGGAGGCGGAATTTGCGGAGGCGCAGGCGGGCCCTGCGGGGGATTTCCCTGGTCAGCCATGTTTTTTGGTTAAATCCTAATTTTAGCATGGGGTTAGATGGTTCCAACGGCGATTTCCGGCAGCTCCCGCGATCGCCGGGAAAATTTCGATGAAGACCGGAATTGTTGACTTGCAGGGTGAAATGCGGTAGCTCTGAAGTGGTGCCGTTTCCGGCAGCGCGCTGCGCAGCGCCTCACTTCTCCCAGTCCTGAGTTCAAGCTTCTCCCCGTCCTGAGCACAAGGAGATACACGTGACGCTCAACTCCGCGCAGGAAGACGATCTACTGAATCGCGGCGTATCGCGCCGTTCCTTCGGCAGGATCGCAGGTATGCTCGCCGCCGGATCATCGCTCCCTTTATTCAGCGAGATGGCTTATGCGCAGGCCTCCAAGGTCAAGGACGCGCCGCCCGACGCCGTGATGATCAACTCCAACGAGAATCCGATGGGTCCCTGCCAGGAGGGCCTGGAAGCACTGTATAAAATGGCCCGGATCGGCGGGCGCTACCGATACGAGCTGATCGACGTGCTGCAGGACATCATGGCTCAGCAGGAAGGCCTGAAGCGCGAGTATGTGCAGAATCACCTACGGATCAAGCCCGCCTTTGCACCAGTCGGTTCTGGCTTTCACCTCGCCGACGCGCTCTCTCATCATGGCCGAGCCGAGTTACGAGTCGGCTGCGGGGGCGGCGAAGATCGTCGGCGCCAAAGTCATTCGCGTTCCTCTGACCAGGGAGTATGCGCACGATGTAAGGGCGATGGCGGCCGCCGACCCGAACGCCGGCCTGATTTACATCGTGAATCCGAATAATCCTACCGGCACCCTGACGCCCAAAGCCGATATCGAATGGCTCGTCGCGAACAAGCCAAAGGGTCGATCGTGATGATTGACGAAGCGTACACGCATATCTCCGGCGCGCCATTCAATTCGGACCTGGTGGCCGCCGATAAGGACGTCCTGATTCTGCGCACATTCTCAAAGATCTACGGCATGGCGGGCCTGCGCGCGGGCGCTATTCTCGGCGCGACCGGACCTGATCGAAAAACAGGCGACTTTCAGCTCCACCGGCATGATGCCGACCACAGCCATGGCGTGCGCGATCGCCAGCCTCCAGGCGAAGAACCTGGTTCCGGAACGCCGCAAAATCATCACCGGGATCCGCGAGGACACGTTTGGCATGGCTCGCGAAGAACAACTTCCATTACGTTCCGTCCGTGTCGAACTGCTTCATGGTCGACATCAAACGGCCAGCGAGGACGTGGTCATGGCGATGCGGGCTGAGAAGGTTTACATCGGACGCGTGTGGCCCGCATGGCCCACTCACGTTCGCGTTTCCGTCGGCACGCAGGAAGAGATGAATAACTTCAAGACCGCTTTCAGTAAAGTCATGGCCTGAGCTGCCGACCCTGCTTCACTCCCTGCGTTTTTTCGATTTCCGTTTCACCTGTTCCACAATCGAAAACTGAAGTTTGCGCTCCAGCGGATCGGCGCGATCCAGCAGCACGCGCACGCGGTCGCCGATCGAGAATTCCCGCCGCGTCCGCTGGCCGATGATCTTGCGCACGTTCTCGTGAAACGCATAGTGGTCGCCAGGCAGCGTATCGATCGGCACCAGACCCTCGACAAACAGGTCCGCCAACTCCACGAACAGCCCGTAGCGCGCGGTGCTGATGATCAGGCCGTCGAACTCCTCGCCGACGCGGCTCTCCATGAACTTCGCCTTCTTCCACTCCACCAGCTCGCGCTCCGCATCGGCGGCGCGGCGCTCGGTAAGCGAGCATTCGTCGGCAATCGACTTCAGCTCGCCTTCGTTCGAATAAGTCTGGTGGTCGAGCGAAGCAGTCAGCAGCCGGTGCACGATCAGATCCGGATAGCGCCGGATCGGCGACGTGAAGTGCGTATAGTGCGTCGCGGCCAGCGCGAAATGGCCGATGTTCTCCTCGCTGTAGCGCGCCTGCTTCAGCGATCGCAGCATCAGATAGCTGAGAATGCGCTCCTCCGGCTTGCCTTCGATCTTCGCCACCAGCTTCTGATACGCCTTCGACGAAAGCTTGATTTCCTGCGGCAGCACCACGTCCTTGTAGACCTTGCGGCCTTCGGCTTTCCGCTCTTTATAGCGGTGCCGCGAAACCGGAATCGCGCCCACGCCGAGCGAGTATCCGAACTGCGCGGCAATCTCTTCGAACTCCATGACGCGCTTCGGATCGGGCGGTTCGTGGACGCGATAAATTGCAGCGTGCGCCGGTCTGCTCCAGATGCGCCGCCACCGCTTCATTCGCCGCCAGCATGAACTCTTCGATGATGCGGTTCGCGATATTGCGCGGGCTGCGTCCGATGCCGGTCATGACGCCGGTTTCGTCGAATTCGATCAGCGGCTCGGGCAGATCGAAATCGATCGACCCGCGCTTGTAGCGCTTGTGCTTGCAGAATCTCCGCCAGTTCGCGCATGAGTCTCGAAACGCTCGACCAGCGGCGCGTAACGCTCGCGCTGCGCGGCGTCGCCTTCGAGCAGCAGATGCACGTTCGTGTAGGTCATGCGCTCCGCGCTGCGGATCACTCCGCGGCAGAACTCGAACGTCAGCGGCTCGCCCTGCCGGTCGAACTCGATCAGCGCGGAAAGAACCAGCCGGTCGGCATGCGGCACCAGCGAGCAGATGTTGGTCGAAAGCTCGAACGGCAGCATCGGCACGGCGCGATCGGGAAAGTAAACACTGGTGCCGCGCAGCCGCGCTTCGGCATCGATCGCGCTGCCGGGCGTGACGTAATGGCTCACATCGGCGATGTGAACCTGCAGCGCGTAGTGGCCGTTCGGCAGCTTGTCCACCAGCACCGCGTCGTCGAAATCGCGCGCCGTTTCGCCGTCGATCGTGACGATGGGCAGATCGCGGAAATCCCGCCGGCCCTTGCATTTCCGCGCTGGTGATCAGCGACGGGAATCGACTGCGCCTCGTCGATCACTTCGGCAGGGAAAGCGATTCGGCAGATGATGCTTGCGGATAATGATCTCGACATCGATCCCGAAATCGTCGGGCGCGCCGAGAATCTCGATCACGCGGCCAACCGGCGGGCCTTTGCGGTCGCCGTAATCGAGCACCTCCGCATTGACGATCATGCCGTCCATCTGGCTGATGTCGGAGATCTCGATCGCCTTCGGCCCGATGCGGTCGGTCTGATCGACGGGCGGCGGAATCGCCATGTCTTCGGCGAATCTCGATCCACTCCGTCAGCCGTTCATCGTGAGGCGCGACGAACATGCCGCGGCGATTGATGCGGAACTGGCCCACCACGGTGGGATGCGCGCGCCTGAGGACCTTGACGATCTCGCCTTCGGAGCGGCCGTTGGGCCCGGAGTGCGTGATGCGGCGCGATGGCGCGGTCGCCGTTCATCGCCCCGCGCGTGTTGTCGCGCCCTATGTAGAGATCGCCCTGCACGCCCGGAATGGGGCGGTCGGGAATCAGAAACCCGTATCCGTCGCGGTGAATGCTGACGCGCCCGGCGACGAATTCGCGGCTCTTCGACGCGGCGACGTAATGCAGGTTCGGGAGCTGGATCAGTTCGCCGCGGCCGGTCAGGCGGTCGACGGCGGCTTCGATCGCGGCGCGGTCATCGCCCTTGACGCGCAATTCCCTGAAAAGATGTTTGAGGCTGGTTTTCCCGTGCGGCTGCTTCGACGATGTGGTCGAGCAGCGCGGAATCCTTCATGTCTACTACATGTTAAGGCATCTACAGCCGTTTCCCGCGAGGGGATTCACTGGCATAATATAGATGCGATGCGTTTTCTACTGGTTTTACTACCCGCTTTTGTGTTGACGGCCCAGGCTCAGACGCCGGGACGTCGGTGAAGAAAGTTTCCGACACCAAGGCCGCCGCGCCCGCCACGATGGACGGCGTGGCGAGCTACAAGGTGTCGGGCTCGCCGACCGCGCCGATGACGATCGAGCTCTACACCGATTACGAGTGCCCGGCCTGCCGTAATTTTTACCTGACTGTTCTGCCCGATCTGACGAAGGATTTTGTCGCGACCGGCAAGGTCCGGCTGATCCACCGCGACTTCCGGATTCCGTCGCACCAGTTCACGAAGGTCGCCACGCGATATGCGAATGCCGCCGGGACAGATCGGCAAATTCGACATCGTCACGCAGCAGCTGTTCCAGACCCAGCACGGATTGGGCGCAGAACGGGAACGTGGATGGAGTCGTGGCGAAGGTGCTGTCCCCCGCGGAAATGGAAAAGATTCGCGCACTGGTGAAGAACGACGCTCATCTGGACGATTCCGTGCGTTCGCGATGAAGCAATGGCGAACGGCGAGGACCACCTGACCGAGACGCCCACGATGGTGATCGTGATGAAGGGCAAGCGCGAAGTCGTTCGGCCTGGGCGGGATGTCCTATCCCATCCTGAAGCAATATCTGAACCAGAAACTCGCCCAATGAAACGCTGGCTGCTGATTCTCGGCCGCCTGATCATTGCCGGGCATCTTTCTCTACGCGGGATACGAGAAGGTGCGCGAGCCGTGGATCGCAGTTCGCCGTGTCGGTGGATGAGTTCAAGGCGGTTCCCGACAGCTGGGTGCAGCCCATCGCGAGGATTTTGCCGTGGGGCGAGATCGCGCTCGCGATTGCGTTGATTTCCGGCATTCTGACGCGCTGGTTTGCGCTGATTGCAACTCTGCTGCTGACGCTGTTTCTGGGAGTGGGAATTCGCGCGTACGCGCTGGGACTGACGGTCGATTGCGGCTGCTTTGGCGCCGGGCACAGCGGCGGCATCGATGCGCAGTGGTTTGTCGAGCACGTGGCGATGCTCGCGCTCGGGCTGGCGGTCACGATCGGCGCGTTCCTGATGGCGCGGTCGCCGAGACGAGTGATCGTCGCTCAGCCGGCGGAGAGTCGACTGCCGGACCTGGCCTGAGCGGCTGTTTCCAGTAAACTGATTTGAGAATGAGTAAACTACCTGCACTGATGGCGCTTGCCGCGTCGATCTGCCTCGCTCCTGGTTTTGGAGCTCAGATTCCCCGCAAGGCGCCCGAATTTGTTTTCAATATGGTGGATGGTCCGCAGCAACTGCTGAGCATGTACAAGGGCAAGACGATCGTGCTGGCCTTCCTGTACACCACGTGCCCGCATTGCCAGAAGACCGCGCGGCGTGCTGGCGCAGGTGCAGAAAGAATATGCGGCAAAGGGCGTCCAGGTGGTCGGCGCGGTGTTCGATCAGGGCGCGGCTTCGCGCGCCGTCGAATTCAGTCAGAAGACTCGGGATTGAATTTCCCCGTTGGGGTTTCCGACACGAGGACCGTGCTCGAGTTTCTGCAGGTTCCGGTCAGACGATCCCTTACTTCGTGCCGATTCTGGTCTTCATCGACAAGCGCGGGATGATCCGGTCGCAATACATCGGCGACGAAACATTCCTGTCCCATCAGGAAACGAACATCCGCGCGGAGATCGATAAATTCCTCAAGGGCACGGCTCACAACCACATCGAGCGCCGCCTCGCCGAAGACGCCGAAATCGTAGTTCGCGCCGTATGCTGAATCTGCACGCGGTGCAGCTTCGGATTCCGCAGGACGCGAATATTGTTCTCGGGCAAAGCCATTTCATCAAGACCGTCGAGGATCTCTACGAAGCGATGGTCAATTCCGCGCCGCGTGATCAAGTTCGGAATCGCGTTCAATGAGGCTTCCGGGCCGTGCCTGACGCGCGCGGACGGCAACGACGCCGAACTGCAGGAGGCGGCGATTGAAATTGCGTCGTCGGTGGCCGCGGGCCATTTCTTCGCCGTCGTGATGCGGGATGCGTTCCCGATCAACGCGCTGAAGGCGATTCAATCGACGCCGGAAGTCTGCAATATTTTCTGCGCCACGGCGAATCCGGTGGAAGTGATCGTAGCGGAGACGGAGCAGGGCCGCGGCGTGCTGGGCGTGATCGACGGGAGCTTCGCCAAAGGGCGTGGAAACCGCCGAACACGCAAAGAGCCGGCGCGAGTTTCTGCGCAAGATCGGGTACAAACGATGAACCGGCGAACGGCTTTGAAACAAGCGGGCGCGTTCGTTGCCGCTGCCGGCTGGGCTTCGGTGCGCGCAGCGGAACAGGCTCCGGTCAGTCAGGTGATGACCACGCTCAGCACTTATATGAGCGGGGCGGCCGAGCGCGCGCTGCCCGAGAACGTGGTCGAGGCGGCGAAGCATCATATTCTCGACACGTTCGCCGCCATGATTTCGGGTGCGGACCTGCCTCCCGGGCGTATCGCGCTGCAGTTCGCGCGCGCTCACGCCGGAGAACGCATCGCGACTGTGGTGGGGTCGGACGTGCTTTGCGGGCCGATCGAAGCCGCGCTCGCCAACGGGATGCTGGCTCATTCCGACGAGACCGACGATTCCCACGCGCCTTCGCAATCGCATCCCGGTTGCGCCGTGGTGCCCGCCGCGCTGGCGGCCGGAGAGCAGTTCGGGATCGATGGGAATCGATTTCTGCGCGCTGTCGCGCTGGGCTATGACATCGGGCCCGCGGGTCACGATGACTCTGGGCGGCCTGCCATATCAGATGGAGACGCATCGCAGCTCGCATAGCATCGCGGAGGATTTTGGCGCCGCCGCGGCAGCGGGATGCGGCGGCGGCCTGAACGCGCATCAGATGCGCTGGCTGCTCGATTATGCCGCGCAGCAGGCTTCCGGAATCGCGGCATGGGAGCGCGATACGGAACACGTCGAGAAATCGCTGGTGTTCGCCGGGATGCCCGCGCGGAACGGCGTTACGGCCGCGCTGCTGATTCAACTGGGCGGCAGCGGCGTCGAGGATATTTTGTCCGGACCGGACAATTTCCTGCTGGCGTTCGCGCCCAAAGCCGATCCGGCGAAGCTGATCGAAAAGCTCGGCGAGCGCTACGAAATCACCCGCACCAATATCAAGAAATGGACCGTCGGCTCGCCCATTCAGGCGCCGCTCGACGCGCTCGAGATCATGTTGAAGAAACAGCCGTTCGATGCGGACCAGGTGCGGAAGGTAACCGTGCGCGTGGCCACCAGCGAAGCGAACACGGTGAATAACCGCGAGATGCCGGATATCTGCCTGCAGCACATGGTCGCGGTGATGATGATGGATAAGACCGCGTCGTTCCAGGCCGCGCACGACAAGCCGCGCATGCAGGATCCCGCGGTGCTGCGGCATGCGGGCGAAGGTGCGAGCTGATTCCGGATGCGGAACTGGAACGGCTGTACCCGAAGCGCGAGACGGCGTCGTCGAAGTGACGCTCAACGACGGCAGCCGGCTCACCGAGCGCGTCGAGGCCGTGCGCGGGAACAGCGGACAATCCGATGACGCGCGACGAGGTGGTGGCGAAGTGCCGCGAGCTGACCGCGCCGGCGCTGGGCGCTGCAAAGAGCGCGAAGCTGATCGAAAGCGTGCTGGCGATTGAGAGCGTGAAGAACGTTCGCGAACTTCGGCCCCTGCTGCAACGTTCGTAAAGAACCGGTATCCGCTGTCAGGAATGCCTTCAGACGGTCGCAGTCGCCGCGCAAAGGCGGTTTCGCCGCCAGTACTCCTTCTGCGCTTCGTCGATCCTGCCCATCAGCCGCAACGCCGCCGACGTCACATGTTCCGCCGTGAAGCCGAAGTGCTTCAAGATCTCCTCGCCGGGCGCCGAGGCGCCATAGTGATCGATCGCCGATCACGGTTCCTTCGTCGCCGGCCCAGCGATGCCAGCCCATGCGACGCCGCCGCCTCGACGGTGACGCGCTTCTTCAACGCAGCGGGCAGCACGCTCTCGCGGTAAGCCTCATCCTGCGCTTCGAAGAGATTCCAGCTCGGCATGCTCACCACGCGCGCCCTGACGCCTTGCGCTGTCAGACTTCTCCTGCGCCTTCACGCAGAGCGAGACTTCCGATCCGGTGCCGATCAGAATCACCTCGGGCGCGCCCTCGGCTTCGCGACAAGATATAGGCGCCGCGCGCTACGCCCGGTTCCTGCGCGCGCGTTCGATCGAGATGCGGAAGGTTCTGCCGCGAAAGCGCGAACAGCGTCGGGCCATCGTGTTCGATCGCAAAGGCCCAGGCTTCCGCGGTCTCGGTGGCATCGGCGGGGCGGATCACGGTCAGCCCTGGAATCGCGCGCAAGCCCGCGAGCTGCTCGACCGGCTCATGCGTCGGACCGTCCTCGCCTACGCCGATGCTGTCGTGCGTGAAGACGTAGAACACCTTCAGCTTGCTCAGCGCGCCGAGGCGGATCGGCGGGCTTCATGTAGTCGGAAAACACAAGGAACGTCGCGCTGAAAGGAAGCACGCCGCCATGCGCCGCCATGCCGTTCACCGCCGCGCCCATGGCATGTTCGCGCACGCCGAAAGCCACGTTGCGCCCGCCGTAATCCCACACGCCGCCGACCGCGCCCTGTGTGCCTGGCCCGCCGAATTCGGCGGGCTGGAAATCGCCCATGCCTTTGAGCGCGGTGTTGGTGGAGGGGTTCAGATCCGCCGAGCCGCCGATGAGGTTGGGGATGCGTTTCGCCAGCGCGTTCATCACCTCGCCGCCCGCCGCGCGCGTGGCGATGGCCTTGTCGGCAGGCTTCCATTTGGGAAGATCGGCGGCCCAGTCTTCGGGAAGTTTGCCGGCGATCACGCTCGAATTCGGCGGCTTCCTTCGGGAAAGTCTTTGCTGTAGCTTCGAACTTTGCGTTCCATGCCATTCTGCGCCGCGGCCCCTGCCGGAAGCGCCTCGCGGAAGTGATCGACAGCGGCCGGCGGCAGATAGAACTTGTCCATGGTCGGCCAGCCGAGCGCCTTCTTGGTGGCCTGCAATTCTTCTTCGCCCAGCGGGCTGCCGTGCGAGCCGAAAGTGTCCTGCTTCTTCGGGCTGCCGTAGCCGATGTGCGTATGGACCAGAATCAGCGACGGGCGTCCGGTCTCCTTTTGCGCATCTTCGATCGCGCTGCGCCACGTCGTCGGTGTCGTTGCCGTCGCGCACGGTCTGCGTATGCCAGCCGTAGGCCTCGAAACGCGCCGCGACATCCTCGGTGAAAGTCAGGTCGGTGCCGCCGGCGAGCGAAATGTGGTTCTGATCGTAAAGGTAAATCAGCTTGCCGAGCTGCAGGTGGCCGGCGAGCGATGCCGCCTCCTGCGTGATGCCTTCCATCAGATCGCCATCGCCGCAGATCGCGTAGGTGTAGTGATCGACGATGTTGTGGCCGGGGCGGTTGTAGCGCGCGGCGAGCCAGGCTTCGGCGATCGCCATGCCGACGCCATTCGCGAAGCCCTGGCCCAGCGGACCGGTGGATACTTCGACGCCCGGCGTGTGGCCGCGCTCCGGATGGCCCGGCGTCTTGCTGCCCCACTGGCGGAAGCGCTTCAACTCATCGAGCGGCAGATCGTAGCCGGTGAGATGCAGCAGGCTGTAGAGCAGCATCGAGCCGTGGCCGGCGGAGAGCACGAAGCGATCGCGGTCGAACCAGTGCGGGTCGGCCGGATTGTACTTCAGAAAGCGCGTCCAGAGCGTATAGGCCATGGCGGCGGCGCCCATCGGCATGCCGGGATGGCCGGAGTTGGCCTGCTGCACGGCGTCGGCCGAGAGGATGCGGATGGTGTTGATGCACAGGTTTTCAAGTGCCTCGCTGTCTTGATCGGATTCTCCATTGGTCAGTTCGTTCCTTTCGTGGCTCGCGCCTCGAACCAGTGTAGCCGGAGGATTAGGAGAAACGGCCCTCTGGCGCCAGGCGAGGGCACAAAAGGAAGGTCAAAGAGCTCTCGAAGGAAGCCGCGCTATTGGCCGCGGGCAACCCGGAACGCGCCATCTCGCGCTATGTTATCGACGCGACCGGCTGCGACAGCGGTTCGAAAGCCTGCGCAAATCCTTCTTCGCTCAGAACCCGTTTCCCGTCGCGCGCGACCATGAAGTAGCCGTCTTCGCGATTTCCCGGAAAACCCGCCCTTGTTTTCGTCCCCGATCTCCAGCCGCTTCCATTTCCCGCGCAGGACCTGCCGGTAGGCAGCGACATAACTGTGACGCCGCGTCCTCATCGCTCCATTCGGAAACATAGAGCAGCATGAGGCGATGGTCGGGTTTCGACTCATCGATGCGATAAGCTGGCTCCCTTCAGTTTCGGCGCCAACTGGTCGGCCATTTCGGCGCCCGCGTACTGCTCAATCAGGATGCGGGTCTCCAGTTCGCCCATGGTTCCCGTGATAAAGGGTTTCGTGTGTTTGAGCGGCTTCGGCAGATCGGGAATCAGCAGGCCACGTATTCCCGAAATATCGCATCGGGTGCATGATCTGCGCACTGGAAACCGGAGGATTCTGAAAAACCCGCGCAAACGCCTGGGTGCCGTCGTGAAGAAAAACCGCCTGCTGAAATCGGCCGCCCTCCGAGTACGGGAAAATCAGCGTCTTCCGCAGATAGAGGGGCGCTTTGTTGAACACAGGATAATCGTCGTCGGGCGAGTCCAGGTCGTTGCTCAAGGAATTGACGGGCTGTTTCTTCGTCCGCCGAGTGTCCTGCCCGGCGCGGCGCAGCCCCGACTTCCACCATCAGCCACGAAGCCTGCCCTTCCACGACAGCCTGCCGCGCCAGTGACGCTTCACTATCGTCGCCGGCCTTCGCCAGAAACTGTTTGATGGGAAAGTTCTGATCGGCAAGCGCATGCGCGAGTTCGTGGATCAGCGCCACATCGCGCATATTCACGGTGGCCCAATCGGAAATGAAGAGCTTCTTCCGTTTGAAATCGTAAAATGCAGCGGCCTGTTCGGTCAGAAGATCGATGGTGGTCTTTCTCAGATCGAAATCCGCCGGCGCAAATCCGAACTTCTTGAGCGTGGCTTCTTCGGCGCGAATCTCGTCCGGCTTCACTGATTCGCGGATCTGTTCCTGAACGTATTTGTTCACCTCGTCGCGGGTGATCAGCGCAAAAGGAAGTTGTTTGCGGATGCGAAAGCCGGTGATACCGGAAAGTTCTTTGAGGATGGAGTTGATTTCCTCGCGCTGTCGGGAGGGCTTTGAAACGCCGGCCGCAGGTGCCGCCGCGGCGGGCGCCTGCCAGCCGCCGCACAGCAGAGACGAGGATAACAAGACTGTATATCCGCCACTTCGCCCCGCCTTCACGCCCCGAAGCATCTAATGAAATAGTCCCATGCCGTCTTCGCCGCCCGGGCTGCCGCGTTACAATGAATCGCGGTCGACATCTTGGATCGACACATCAATCGGGACCTGGCGGAGCGAAAAATTGGCGGAAGATAAACTTTACAAAGCGGAATACGTAGGCAGCGGTACTTTCCTCATCACAAGCCGAAGCGCAAAAAGACCAAGCAGCGGCAGACAAAACTGAAGAATCTCAAGCGCGGATCCCGCAAGTAACTTCTATTTTTTGCTCCCGTGTATGGCCATGACCTTCAGGCAGACCATGAGAAGAGCGCGTTGAATCGCCCATGCCGTTCCAACGCTGCCTGCCAGCGTCGCGCTCAGAATCAAGCTTTCCATCTCCATCACCCCGGTGCCTCAGACAGCAAGCCGGATGCCAGAAAGGCCCCTCCCTTCCACCGTTCGTGACGCGGAGATCACATTGGAGAGAACCCTCGATCTGGAGGATTGTAAGGAAGAGGATTGTAAGGAATAAGAGATCGCCGCGATTCGCGACGAGTTCGTCGATATCAGCGCCTGACTGGCCGCGAAGAAGATCTTAACTGAGCCGGGAACCGGGCTGATGCCCGGTTCCGGCTGAACACCTTTTAATACGAGCCGCTGGTTCGCGTTTTTTCCTGAACGCCGCTTGAGCTTTCGCCGCTGGAGGAAATATCCTCGGCGCCGGTGCTCTTCAACACTTCTTTTGCCCGGTCGATTTCCTTCGAAGTGTCGCAGTGAACCGAGAGGAGAACTCCGCCGTTCTTGAGCCTGCCCTCATACCGCTTTGCCTCATATTCCGGGATTCCCATCCCAATGAGAGCTCCGATCAACCCGCCAACCGCTCCGCCCGCGCCCAATCCGGCGAGACCCGCCATGATCGGGCCGGCTGCGATGAAAGGTCCAAGACCGGGAATCGCGAGGGCGCCGATTCCGACGAGCACTCCGAGTGTTCCCCCGAGGATGCCGCCCGCGGCGACGCCCGCCGTCGTCCCTTCCGGCGCTTTCGTGTCCTTGTGATGAGCAAAATCCCGCGACCCGCGATAGTCCTGGAGCAGGACAGAAATGTCCGCGCTCGGGAAACCCATCCGGACCAGTTCATCAACCGCCTTCTCCGCGTGCGCTGACGTCTGGTAAATACCGAATACCGCTGTCTTCTTGTTTTCCATGATTACCTTCCTTTTTTTTGTTCGATGATTTAGCGTGTCTCTTTTACCGAGAGTTGATCCGTCACCCTGCCCTGGCCTGCAATTTGTTCCGCTTTGGCGATGATCGATTTCCTCTCGTCATCGGAGCGAACCGGCCCTTTGAGCGTCACCGCCCCGTCCTGACTGATGACCTTAACGTTATGGGCGTAAGTCGAGAGCGACTTATCCGCCATCACTGCCTTGCGGATCTGCTGGGTGAGATACCTGTCGTTATGATTCTCTTTCTGAGAATCGGCGGTCGCGGCAGCGCCCGAACGGTCCTCTTTATTGACTCCCGTGTTATCCGGCTGTTGGGCCCAACCGAACTGCAGCGCGACGCCGGCAGCCAGTATTCCGGTCAGCGCGAACTTTTGGATTGCGTTGTTGCGTAAGTTATTGCGTAACATGCGAACTACTCCGCACTTCACGCACCACGCCCGGGGCAAGAGCGTAAAATTCAATACGTTTGCGCCAGGGATGAATTTTTCTCAGCTGCGCATTCTAATATGGGAAGGGCCGCCCCAGGGCGGCGCCGCACAAGAGGAGAACGAACTATGAAGATTTCCCGCATCCTTACCGGATTGCTTCCCGCCGTTGCATTGCTTTTGACGATGTCCCGCCCGGTGGTCCGCGCGGCCGACGATGTGCCCGTAGTGGGCGCCATGGCTCCCGACTTCACCCTCAGCTCCCAGGAAGGCAAGAAAGTCAGCCTGCATGATTATCGCGGCCAATGGGTTGTTCTGTACTTCTATCCGAAGGACATGACGCCCGGATGCACCATCGAAGCGCACAACTTCCAGCGCGATCAGAAGGAATATGACGCGAAGAAGGCCGCCATTCTCGGCGTCAGCGTGGATAGCGTCGATTCCCACGTCGAATTCTGCACGAAGGAAAACCTGACTTTCAAGCTGCTGGCCGATCCCGACAAGAAAGTCGTCACGCAGTATGGCTCGACCCAGAAGTTCGGCGATAACGTAGTCGCCGCCCGCAACACCTTCATCATCGATCCCAAGGGCGTGATCCGCAAGGTATTCGTCAAAGTCAACCCGACACCCCACAGCGCCGAAGTGCTTGCTGCGATCGACGAACTGAAGAAGGGCTAGTCCGCGAGAAGCCGCACCTGAGTATAGTGCCTGCGCGACAGGAGGAGTTCGAGCGCGTTGCCATGTGCCACGCGCGAAGCCTGCTCCGTGTCGCGCGGAGGTTGACGTTCGGGTCTTCCCAGGCGGAAGACCTTGTGCAGGAATGTCTTCTGCTGGCGTGGCGCAGCTTTCATCAATTGCGCGAAGGCAGCAACGCCAAGGCGTGGCTGTTTCGCATCCTGTTCAATTGCTGGTATGGGCAGGGTCGGAAATCGCGAAAAGCCCCCGCTACAGTTCCTCTCACGGCCGGGATATCGAACCACCACGCCGGCGTTTGACGAAGCCATGGAGGTTTCCCGCGCGTTGGACGCCCTGCCGGGCGACCATCGGACCGTGTTGCTCCTGGGAGTGGTGGAAGGTCTCACCTGCAAGGAAATCGCGGAAATCTTGTCGGTACCCGTAGGTACTGTGATGTCGCGGCTTAGCCGCGCACGCCAGGCGATACGAACGCGGCTTGCCCCGAAGGCCACACGGGCGACATTCGCCGGAAAGGAAGACGTATGAATTGTGGGGAGGTGCTGCATCTCGCTCCGCTTTACCTCACGGGAGAACTGGAGCCCGGGAGCGCCGGCGAAATTGCCGCGCACATCAAAGGGTGTCCGTCATGCGCGTATGAGCTGGGGCACCAGAGAGTGTTCGACGCTCTTCTGCGGGAAACCGTGCTTGCCGAGGATGCCGATATATCGAGCATCGAGCGCAACGTTCGACAACTCGTTGAGAACGGTGGCGCGGGACCGGTGCGAGGCTGGGCGCGAGGCTGGATGTTCGCGATCGCGGGTCTCGCCGCCGTCATCCTGCTGGCGGTTATCCTGATGCGCGCGAGGCCCGTTTATGCGGCCGCCGCGCAGGATCACCGGCTTGAAATTGTCGAGTCTCCAGCCCAGAAAATGGCTCACCGACCGTGCGTCCATCGCCGCGCTGGCACAACGCCAGGGCGTCGCGGATTCAGTTGTCGCGGATTCGGTTGTCGTGGATTGGGCTATCGATGCGATCGCTCCCGGCGGATACCATCTCGCAAAAGGTAAACTCTGCCGCCTGGACGGGAAGATGTTCCTGCACCTTGTATATGTGAACGACGTGAACGGCGCGCGGAGCTTTTCCGTCTTTCTTCGCCCGGCGGATCGCATTGAAGCGATGCATGTGGAAAGCCACGGCGCCGAGCATGTCGCCGGATTTCAGGATCGTCGGCTCAGCGCTCTCATCGTCACCGAACAATCCGGCGATGCCGCGCTGCGCCTGGCGCGCTCCGCCGCGGCTATCCTCTGACGGGATGCTGAAAAAGGCATCGGCAGGCTGAATGCCAGGCTTCAGCCTGAGTTTCGCAATCCAGGAGAAAATCGCCTCTGCGGCGCACTCCTCTTCAGAAATCGGAACGGGAAATCAGAAGCGGTAGAACTTGTGCCGACAGGCGCGGCAGCGGAACGGCGCGATAAAAAAGAGCCGCAGAAATTCTTCCCACAGCCCGTGGCGGTAAGCGCGGCGCACGTTGGTCGAGGTGCAGTTCGGGCAAAACCCGTACACGCCCTTGAGTTCGTCCAGATCCTGCGAATCGGCTACGATCAGCTCGCTGGCAGGCTCAAGAAGAGGCGCGGCATAGGGCGAGGCTTCCAGCCGGAAACCCGGCACAGCATCGGAAAGCGTTTTCTCGATACTGTTGACCACCGAACTGACCTTCTGCTCGGCCCTTTGTGACGAATCGCGAAGGTTGGTAATGGTCTGCGACTGAAGGGAAGAAATCTGCTCGAGCGTGCCGATCCGCTCGCTCAACTGGTCGTTGAGAACCGCGGTCGATTCCTCGATCGCCTTCTGCCCGATCTGCTGGAAGTCCTTGAGAAGCTTGGTTTCCAGCTTCTGAATATGCTCGCCAACCTGATCCTCGATGATTGAGGGCAGTTCGGATTTGAGCCGTTCCGCGCGTTGCCGCGTCCGGGCAACTTCGGTGGACCGTTGGTGCGCCGCCGTCAGCTCACGCAGCGGATTCAGTCGGCGACCCGGAGTGTTTCGCTGGTTTCGGCGCATCCTGAAAAAGGTCCCTTTGGAAATTATATCTTGCCGCTGGCTGTAGGTCACTGACATGTCATCAAGTACTGACTTGAATTTAGCCTTCCGCAATGCGGATTTCCAATAGCACCCGTTCTGGTACCGAGGTTGCTAACGGATGGCCAAGGCCTTTACTTTGTGGTGAAAATAGTGGGCGCGCACGGACTGCGGAGTTCTTTCCTCCAATGCGCCGTGGGCGGTTCACCTGACGCTACGCGGGCCTCATTGATGGCCTTCATGAACACAGCGAGCTCCTCGTTTGCGGCCTTGACCTGCGCCGGATCGGTGGTAGCGTCCTCCGCTGCCAATTCGCCAGCAACTTAAGCGTCGCCATGTCTACGGATTGAGGAACAGACGGAGTTTCCCTTCGCGCCAAAGGTGTTACCTATGTCTTAGGAACAATCTGTTACCCATGTGTCCGGTGAGGACAGTGCGGGATGGGGCGGCTGGAGGGATTTGAACCCTCGACATCCAGAACCACAATCTGGCGCTACTACCAACTGAGCTACAGCCGCCGTGAGGCAGATGAGATTCATTCTAGCATTCGGCCCGTTCGAGAGGTCTCACCGATGCCCGCCGCCATGCCCTCCGCTCGAGTGCCGCCGCCACCGCTGCTACGGCTGCCGCGACTGCTGCGGGGCGGGGGCGCTCCGATAGGTCGGCGCAGGAGCGCTGCGGTAGGACTGAGCCGCTCCGCGGAACGCTGCGGCGCGGCCTGGGGACTGCCGAAACCGGTTCCAGTCCCCGCCGTCGACGGGTTCCGCGCTGCGGTTGTACGCAACGCGGTTGCCCGGGTCCGCTGACCGGCAGGCTCACCGAACCGTCGCCATCCGGCGCTCGCCTGCGAAGCCGCCCGACTGCGCAGACGCGCCGGCCTCCGCTGAACGCCCGATCTGACCGCGGCCTGCTGCTGCGCAAACGGAGTACGCTGTGCCGCGGCGCTACCCGATGGCGGGCATCCGGCTGAAGAAGCGCTGGCTGCCCATTTCGGCCCGCGGCGCCGGCGTGACGAAGCCGCGCGATTCGCTGAAACGCAGATTGTTCGCGGTCGGCGTGATGGGCACCGCGCCGCGCACCAGCGAAGCCTGCTGCAATTGCGCGCCGCTCACGGCGACCCGATTACCGAACGCGCCGCGCTGGAAATCCGCCGCGGAGACGGCAGTGACGCCGCCCGCGAACCGCGCATTGCGGAACGTATTCACGATGTTCACGTTGGCGACAACGCCGAATCTGCCCGCCGCCAAGCGCTCCCCCACCAAACCAGCCAGGGCCGTACCACGGACGGAAAGCCTCAAACGGCGCCAGCGGAACCCAGCCCACATTGCCGAAACCAACGCCGAAGCCGAAGCCAACACCGCCGCCGAATCCGAAGAACCCGACCATGGCCGGATGATACCAGTAATGGCCGAACCTCGCGCCGGGGAACCAGCTCCAGCCGAAGCCGGTCGCGGAAATACCACGAGCCGTAGTGGAACGGCGCCCAGCCCCACGGATCGTAATCGACCCAAGTCCAGCCGTAGTAGTCTTCCCAAACCCACTGCGCCGTTGCTGTAGGGAGCCCATCCGGGCGGCACGTTCGGAGTCCACACATTGCCATAGGCCGGGTCGTAACCCCAGCGCCCGCTGGCGTCCAGATCTTCGCCGCCGGTAATGTCCTGGCTCACATAACGATTCGACTGCGCGCGTGTCGAGAAAGGTATCGCGCTGATCGTTCCAGTTGTCCCACTGATCGCGCACCGCGGCGGTAACGACCTGATATTCCGGATCGTCGGCCGACCCGCGCACCAGCATCATGCTGCCTTCGTGGATGTGCTCGGTACCCTTGGGGGTGGAAGCTTCCGCGTCGCCTTGGCGAACGATGATTCGGGTGCCAGCCGTCGGGCGCGACTTCCACGCGAACCGCCGAGTCTGCCGCAGAGGATGAACCGCAACCGCCGGCGTGCTGATCTCCGACTGCGTGTTGGTATCGCGCAGGACGCGCCATGTGATCAGCCCTTTGGCAATCTGAATCTGATTGCGGCCATTTTCGAGAGCGGAGATGCCTGATTTCGGTGTCGCCCGCGATGCGGACGAAGTTGCCGTAATCGAGCTGCAGCTCGGCGCTGCCGCCCGCGGCCACTGAAATCGAATCGCCCGCCATCAGCGGGGCATTCAACACGGCTGCGACCCAGTCGCCGGAATCGCCGCGGCGGACCGAGGCGTCGCCGTTGATGACGCTCAAGCGCGCTACGGCCTGGCCGGGCTGATCGGGAGCTGCGCATGCGGGAGTTGCTGAGACGGGTAGCCCTGCGCCTGTTGCGGATAACCCTGCTGGGGATAACCCTGCTGAGGGTACCTTGCTGCGGGTAGCCCTGCTGCGGATAACCCTGTGGGGGATAACTCTGCTGTGGATAACCCTGCTGCGGGTCTGCGGATAGCCTTGGGCGAACAACAGCGGCCCAAACAAGATCGCAGAAGCTGTCACAAAGCCGTCGTCGCGAACGCCAATCGCATGCGTCCCATAGTCTTCCCTGTCCGCACATTAATGGCAATCCCGGCCCAAAGCCTAAACATTTGATTCTTTGAGTCTTTTCGGTATCATTGTGTGCAGTCCGGCATGGTTGAAAACCACCAGGCCGCGCGGTTTCGCCCACTCGGATGCTCACTATGAATTGGTTGATGATGACAGCGATTATAACCACCGTCACAACCGCCGCGGCGGAATTGGCCGCGGCGCAGAGCACCGGAATCGTCCGCTATACGGTCCGGTTCCCCGACCCGCAGACGCATTACGTTTCCGTCGAAGCCGTGCTGCCGACGGCGGGCAGGCCGAGGTCGAAGTATTCATGCCGGTCTGGACGCCGGGATCGTACCTCGTGCGCGAGTATGCCCGAAATATCGAAGCCATTTCGGTTTCCGACTCCGGCGGAAAACCACTGACCTTCTCCAAATCGCGCAAGAATCGCTGGCGGGTCGAGACCGGCGGCGCGCCGGAGATCCGTTTTTCCTATCGGGTCTATTGCCGCGAAATGTCGGTGCGGACGAACTGGGTGGAAGATTCGTTCGCGCTGCTGAACGGCGCGCCGACTTTCGTGACGCTCGTCGGCGGCCTGGCGCGCGCCGCACGACGTGCGGCTGGAATTGCCGCCGCAATGGAAAACCACCATGACCGGGCTGCCCGAAGCGCCCGGGCGGCGAACCGCATCATTATCTGGCGCCCGATTACGACACGCTGGTCGATTCGCCGATCCTGGCCGGAAATCCGGCGGTTTATCGGTTCGAGGTCGACGGCATTCCGCATTTTCTGGTGAATCAGGGCGAGGACGGGGTCTGGGACGGCCCGCGCTCGGCGGCCGATGCCGAGAAGATCGTGCGGCAGAACCGCGGAGATGTGGGGATCGCTTCCTTACAAGAAATACGTGTTCCTGAATCTGCTCACGGAAAGCGGGGGCGGCCTCGAACACCGCAATTCCGTCTGCATGATGACGAGCCGCTGGGCCACGCGCACGCGCCGCGGTTATCTCGGCTGGCTGGACCTGTCGTCGCACGAATATTTTCACGCGTGGAACATCAAGCGGCTGCGGCCGGCGGAACTGGGGCCGTTCGATTATGAGACCGAGAATCCCGACACGGAGCCTCTGGATCGCCGAAGGCATCACCGATTATTACGCGCCGCTGACGGTGCGCCGCGCCGGGCTTTCGGACACGAAGGAATATCTGGGGACCGACACGCCGCCTTCGCCGGGTTCGCTCTCCGACGGTGATCGCCGCACTGCAATCCACGCCGGGACGCCTGGTGCAATCGGCCGAG
This sequence comes from Terriglobia bacterium, assembly GCA_963764845.1. Classification (GTDB taxonomy): domain Bacteria; phylum Acidobacteriota; class Terriglobia; order Bryobacterales; family Bryobacteraceae; genus BOG-234. Next base: position 215,721 of record CAVXUE010000007.1, read on the forward strand.
CAGTCGTCGTACGACGCGTGGATCAAGCTTTACCGGCCGGACGAGAACTCGGTCAACACCACGATCAGCTATTACACGAAGGGCGCGGTCGTGGGATGGCTGCTCGACGCGCGCATCCGGCACGCGACCGACGGGAAGAAATCGCTCGACGATCTGATGCGGCTGGCTTTCGAGCAATTTTCCGGCGACGCGGCTTCACGCCCGGATACAATTCAAAGCCACGGCCGAGAAGGTCGCGGGCGCGCCGCTCGGCGATTTCTTCCGGCGCGCGGTGGAATCGACCGAAGAGCTGGATTATACGGAAGCGCTCGACTGGTTCGGCCTGAGATTCAAGCAGGAGACTCAACCGGCGGGAAAGCCGGGACGGCGCGCCGAAGGCGTGGCTGGGAGTCGAGACACGGGTCGACAACGGGCGGCTGATCGTGAGAACCGTGCCGCGGGAGACACCCGGCGTACGACTCCGGGCTCAGCGTGGACGATGAGATCATCGCGATCGACGATTTTCGCGTCCGGCCGGATCAGATTGCGCAGCGGCTGGAGAACTACCGGCCGGGCGATAAGGTCTCGATTCTGGTTTCCCGCCGCGATCGGTTGATGCGCGTTCCTTTGACCCTCGGGGAGGAGCCGAAGAAATGGCAGCTGGAAATCCGGCCGGACGCTACGGAGAGCCAGAAGCGCAATCTGGAAAAGTGGCTGGCGAAGTAGTTGTTTCAGCCGTGCGAAAATATCCGTTAGCCGATGCGGAACTTTTTTGCGATCGTGGTGGCACTTGCGCTCGCGCCCGCGATCGGTCTGGCGGGGGACAGCAGGAAAGATCCATCCGAGATCGGCAGCCGCAAGGTCGACAGAGGCCTCAACTTTTACACGATCGAGCAGGAAATCGCTCTCGGAAAGCAGCTCGCGATCGAGGTTGAAAAGCAGGCGAAGATCCTGGGCGATCCCATCGTTTCGGAATACGTGAACCGGCTGGGGCAGAATCTGGTTCGCAATTCCGATATCACGTTTCCGGTGGCGTTCAAGGTCATCGAGTCCGATCAGATCAATGCGTTCACGCTGCCGGGCGGTTTCATCTTCATCAACACCGGTCTGATGAAGCTGTCGGCGAACGAGGCCGAGCTGGCGTCGGCGCTTGCGCACGAACTGGGGCACAGCGCGGCGCGACATGCCACGCGGCAGGCTTCGCGAAACAAGGTGATCAGCATGGGGACCGTGCCTCTGATCCTGCTGGGCGGCCTTCCGGGCCTTGCGGCGCAGCAGGCGGCAAGGTTGGCGGTGCCGATGGCGTTTCTGAAGTTTTCGCGCGAGTTCGAAACCGAAGCGGATCTGCTTGGCCTCGAATATCTCTGGAAAGCCGGTTACGATCCGAACGCCACGATCGATCTCTTTGAAGCGATGGAATCGACCGAGCGCCGGCAGCCGGGAACCGTCGCGAAACTGTTTCGCTCGCACCCGCTGACGCCGGACCGGATCGAGAAGACACAGAAGAACATCGATACACTGCTGCCGCACCGCGATCAGTATGTCGTGAATTCGTCGGAATACGAAGACATGCGAACCCGGCTTTACGACCTCCTGGAGCCGCAGTCTCCGGCCGCCAACACGCCTGTACTGAGGCGGAAGAGCGACTGAATTACCGATGCCGGACCTGGACGCGAAGATACTTTCGCGGATTCTCCCGCAGGTCCCGCAACAGCGCCTCCAGATGCTGGAGCGAACCGTTGAGGGATTCGTAGAGCTGGGCATTTGTCAACAGACGGCCCGCCGCGCCTTCCCCGGCGTTGAGCGCCGCGAGCTTCGAATCCGCATCCGCCAGCATGCGTAGCGCGTTCGTATAGCCGGAGTCGTCCGTGAGCAGCGAGCCCAGCCGGCCTTTACCCGCTTTGGCGTCGGCCAGTGAAGCACGCACGTCCATGAGCCTGCGAACGTACTCGTAGTATTGGTCGTCGCTCACCAAAAGGTGGCCGGCCGTCCCCTCGCCATTCTGAAGCGACGCCAGCATGTTGTCCACGCGCACGAGCAAGTCGTGCCCCCGGTTGTACTCATCGGCCGAGTAGACCGCCTGGCCCAGCGGGCTCTGCGGATTGAGAAAGGAATGCAGCATCCCCTGACCCAGGGTGACGCGGTTCAGCACCGCGTCGTACATGGCTGAGCCTGCGACGAATCTGCCGGTGGGAGTGTTCGGATTTGCCACGTCCGCGAGAATTCCGTCGATCCGCGTGAGGCGTTCCCGCAGAGCCGCGATCAGTTCGGTCCGATCCGTCTCCTGCGCGGCAGGCTTGCTCTGCAGAACCCCGTTTTCGCCGATCGGAAGGGGGCTCTTTCCCTCGGCAATCTCGATGAATTTATACGCCACGATCGTGTCCGCGTTCACCGCGGTTTGAGAATCGGCCGGGATGTATTTAAGGTATCGGGTGAGGACCCGCATGTCGGCCCGCACCACCCGCGGCGGTTCCAGCGAGCCCGAGAGTTCGACCCTCCGAACGTCGCCGATGTGAATGCCGTTCAGCCGCACTTCGGAGTCGGTGTTGACGCCGGCCGCATCGGACATGTATGTCGTCAGCGTGGTTTTCCGCTCGAAGAGGTCGGCGGCTCCGCCCGCCAGCAGATACATCTCGAGCGAAGAAAGCGCGATGCCGATCAAGACGATCAGGGAAATGCGCATGCGCATCCGCGGAGTCGGTTTGATCTCCAGTTCGGCCATCTGAGGGCCAGTCTAGCAGGGCTTTGGCTCATCCATCGAGACACCGACCGGTGTGCGGCACACCGCGCTCCCGACGGTCATGTCGCTGCTCTCGCTCCCGCCCCATCCGGAAGAACATCGGAACCGCTTGGAACGGTGGCGTGACAGGCCGTGCCTATGGTTATTTGCAGTCTTCGTCTGCGCAGTTGTGCTGGCCGACACCTTCGGTGCTTGCAGAGAAATCCATCAGTTCTCTGCGGATTACGACGAGGCGATGCGCGAATTGGGTTATGTGGGAGCGGGTCGGATCAATAATATCCCGATATCGTACTTCTCCGACAAAGTAGCGCAACACGACCCCCGTACTGGCATTAAGGATATCCTCAGCGGTGAGATCGCACCCGAGAAGTTCAACGGTCTGCTTGGGACCAATGACCTGTTTTACCGCTTTCAGATCATCCCACCTAAAGCGCATGAAGGGATCAACCGTAGCGGGCTGATCCAAGCCCACAGGAAGACATTCCACAACGCTGGTCAGATTGGTTGTAGGCGTGTTTCCGCTATTAGTGAGCGCGAAATTGACAGAGATGACTTTCTTTGTGTTGCGGTACAGGTTAAACAGGCGGACGGCCCCTGCCCGTCGAGGCGGTAATCGCCGATCAACGGGATTGAAGACTGCTTTGTCGAAATACACAAAGGCCCGCTGTCCAGTGCGTATCCCGTCAAAGGCAATCCTATTGGCCTCTTTGGTAGCTACCAACTGACACGAGGAAACAATAGTGTAGGCCCCTACGACGAATACCCCCGGTATCTCCACGATATGCTCTTTAAGCCACTTCCAGCCTTCATTCTTCTTATTCCCGGTTTCCTGATCTTGAGTCGCGGGTGGATGAAGCTGAGAACAATGAACGACTGGATATATTTTTGCGTCGGTTCGATCCTCGCTGTTTTCGGCTTCGGTCTTTTTTTTATCGGGGGCGGATTTCTCCTCTCGTGGCAGACTGACCGCCTGATGGATGAGCCGCTTAATATCACTCAAAGTACTTGCGATTTTTCGAAGGCTTTCCTGGGAAATCTTATCCATCGGAATGGGCTTGCTTTGGCCTGTGCAGCGGCGGTGCTTTAGTGATCTGTTTAAGCAGCTTGTGGAAGCGTCGGTACTCGGTCGTCTTTGTGATACCTGGCTTGGGGTCTCTGTGTTGGCGGGGCTGGGGTGTTTTGCCTTGGAGTTAAATTCGCCCATGCTTATCGCCAATCTCCGTGTGAGTCAGGTAGGTTATTAGCTCAATTTCCAATCAGCGCATTTCAACCATAAGCCCGTCCAGGCTGCGGTCGAGATGCAATTGCGCGAAATTATATTCCTTCCTCAGCATGGCTGCGACCTCATCGCGCGATTTGTTCTGCATCAGCATCTGGTGAACGCGATTGCGCAGGGCGACGGTCGACTCGCGAAACTTTGCCATCTCCGCTTTTGTGGTCACGGGACCATGACCGGGAACCACCGTGTCGAAGGGAAGCATCAGGGCTGAATCGAGCGTGGTGGTCCATTCCTTACCGCTGCCGCCACCCGCGTAGTCGATCAACTCGGGAACATCCTTGCCGAAGGTGAACATGTCACCCGCGGCCAGAGTCCGCTCGGCGGGGAAGAGCACGACGATATCGCCATTGGTATGCGCGCGCCCGAAATGGTACAGCTTGGCGACCTTGCCGCCCAGAAAAACATCCGACTGATGATCGAACACCACGTTCGGAAGCCCTGGCAGGTTGCCGTCCACCATGTTCTCGCGCGCCTGCTGAGAGGCCACGATCTGGACATCCATCTTCTGCATCTTCGCGTTGCCGCCGCTGTGATCCGGATGATGGTGCGTATTGATCACATACTTGACCTGCTTGCTGGTCACCTTCTTCAACTGCGCCATGATGCCGTCGTAGTCAACGTCGAATTTATCGTCGACGAGCAGCACGCCATCGTTCGTAATCAGCGCGGTCGAATTACCGGGGACGAGATCGTTGTGGATGACGTAGAGATCGTCTTTGATCTTCACGAGGTCCAGCTTCGCGGGGGCGGGACCGCCCTGCTGAGTGTGAGCGATCCACAAACCTCCCGCGAGCAGCATGGCTGCGGATAAACGGACCAGAGAGCTCTTTCGCATGGGCGGCAGTATATCAAAAAGGCGCGGTTCGGGTTTTCAGAAAGTCGAGGATGTCAGAAAGTCGAGGATCGGCATCGTCTGGCCGGGGATGTAGTGGCGCGCTTCGGGAAGATAGCGGATTTCGGCATGAGGGACGGCGCGGGCAAGCCGGTCCCTCGTCTGCGCCGAATCGATCAGCACGTCCCTGCCGCCGACAATCGCGAGAACAGGCATGGTCAGCCGCTTCAGCGCGGCATCGGAAAAGATGGGCAGCCGCACCAGGCGCGGCCGGAAATTCGCATGAATCAGCGACAGAAAATCGGCAAAGGTCTGATGGGCGGCCGGCAGATTGCCGGGTCTGCGGCCGAGAATCGATTCGCCGAGCTTTCGGGAGCCCCAATGCCCCAACAGCAGCAGCGGAATGGAGGCAATCAGGAAACCGATTTTCAGCCGGCCGACACCTCCGGGGCAAAGCAGCGCGAGACTCTTCACACGTTCCGGATGGCGCGTCGCATAATCCAGAGCAAGCCATCCTCCCAGCGATATCCCGACAAATGATGCGCGTTCGATGGATAGGCCGCGCAGCACATCGTCGAGCCAAAGCGCGTGCGCTTCCGAAGCCAGGGGCGGGCGCGAGGGCGCGCTCAGGCCGGCGTCGCCAATCAAATCCACCGCGTAAACCCGGAAGTGCGCCGCCCAGGAACCGATGTCGCCCATCCACATGGCCGAATTCGCGGCCGCCCCATGGAGCAGCAGCAGCGGCGGAGCGTTTTCAGCGCCGCTCGCCACGATGAACGTGTCGCCTTCGCGAGTGGGCACGCGAAGCTGTCGATTCGGAACCGGCCAGCGTTCCAGAAACTTCAGATAGCGTTCGCGAACGACGCGCTCCCCCTCCGGCGTTTTAAAGGCGCTGGTCATTGTCCTGGACATCGTCAGGATTCCAATAAAGCGGTGATGATGCGGAGAAAAGAACCCACCGTCCCGATGCTCCCGAGCGGGGCGATTTTTAACCTGGCGCGCTCTTCGCTGTAAGTCGTTTCGATCCGCGGCGGGTCGTCTTCCTGGCTGCGTCCCTTGGCCGCGCCCAGCATGCCGTTCGAAACGCGGCTTGCAGCGTCCGGGCTGATGGCGTCAATTTCGACGATCCCCGACACTTCGATCAAGAGATCGGCGACCTGATCGACCGAATAAAGCTCCTGCTGCATAAAGAGTATTTTCAGTAAGATTTGGCAATCACCACCCGGCGGTCGACGAGATCACCCGTGATGATGCATTTTCCGGCGCCATCGTAATCGTCGACCAGGGGAATGTTGCGTACCGTGGCCTTGAATTCCTTCAGGCGCGCGTCGCAGCCGGGATCGTCTTTGATGTGCGCCATTACGAACTTCCCGCCCTCCCGAAGAATCTCCCCGACCTCTCCGATTGAGTTCGCGATGAGCGTGTTCGCTTTCAGCCGGGCTTTCGCGGCTGCAAGAAGGTCCTTCTGCATCGCGTCTAGAACCGCCGAAACCCGCGTGGCGGCCTCGGACTGCGCCACGACTTCCTTCACTCCCGTATCGCGCCGTTTCAGCACGATATTGTTCGACGCCACATCGCGCGGACCCAGCTCGATCACTACGGGAACACCGCGCCGCTCCCAATGGAAGAATTTCGCGCCGGGCGAATGGCCTTCGCGGTCGTCAATCTTCGCGCCGATTTCTTTTGCGATCCGTTGCGCCGCGTCGAGCACCGCCGTCTTTTCCTCATCCTTGCGATAGATCGGAACAAGAACCGCTTTCACCGGCGCCACCTTCGGTGGAAGCACCAGGCCTTTGTCGTCGGAGTGGCTCATGATGAGCCCGCCGATCAGCCGCGTGCTCACGCCCCAACTGGTCTGCCAAACGTAATCCAGCTGGCCTTCCCTGTTCTGGAATTGAACATTGAAGGCCCTGCCGAAATTCTGCCCCAGATCATGGCTCGTGCCTGCCTGCAGGGCGAGGCCGTTCTGCATCATGGCCTCGATCGAATAGCTGCGCAGCGCCCCCGCGAATTTTTCCGCGCGCGTTTTTACGCCCTTGATTACAGGCATCGCCATAATGTCTTCGGCGACTTCGGCGTAGACATCCAGCATGCGGAGCACTTCTTCCACTGCCTCCTCGTGCGTGGCATGGGCCGTGTGGCCTTCCTGCCAGAGGAATTCGGTAGTGCGGAGAAACATGCGCGTGCGCAGTTCCCAGCGCACTACGTTGGCCCATTGATTCATCAGGACGGGCAGGTCCCGCCAGCTTTGAATCCATTTGGAGAAGAAGTGGCCGATGATTGTTTCCGAGGTCGGCCGGATGACGTAGGGTTCTTCGAGTTGTTTGCCGCCGGCAATGGTGACGACGGCGAGTTCGGGCGAGAAGCCTTCCACGTGCTCCGCCTCTTTCTTCAGAAAGCTCTCGGGGATGAGTAGCGGGAAATAGGCGTTCTGATGGCCGGTGGTTTTGAACCGCGTGTCCAGCTCGCGCTGCAGGATTTCCCAGACCGCGTAGCCGTTGGGTTTGATGACCATGCAGCCCTTGACGATTTCGGCGGGTTCCGCCATGTCGCCCTGCAGCACGACGTCCTGATACCACGCGGCGAAGTCCTTCGCGCGCGGTGTTATGGGTGATTCGGCCATGAAGTCTTCAGGTTACTTCAGGGAAGAGACTTTCCGGGCTGCTAGCCTGACTCACTTACCGGCTTTGAGACTTTTGTAGGCCGCCTCGATGAACTTATCCGTAGTCCAGAACCCTTTGTCGCTGCCATAAAGCGGATCGTAGTCGCTGGTCGGATGCGTGGCCTTGACCTGTTCGAGCGTCATGCCCTTCCTGATCATGTCGAGGAATCGGTCGCGTAAGATGGTCATCATGTCGCGGTATTCCACCACATCAGCTTCATCGCAGAGGCGCCCGTGGCCGGGGATGACATAGGTGCCGCCTTCCTGCTTTTCCGCCGGAATGGTGATGTCGATGATGTGATTCAATCCGTCGAGAACGCCCTGGTAAGTGCCGCCGCGGTCAATGTCGATGATCGGGTAACTGGTAGTAACGAAAATGTCGCCGGTGCTGACCACGTCGGACCGGCGAAAGAACACGAGGCTGTCGCCGTCGGTATGCGCCCTGGGCTGGTGAAAAATCTGAATCGCCTCGCCATTGAAGAAGAGGTCCTTCTCGTCTGTGATGTAGGTGTCGGTGGGCCATGCGCCGCTGGGCGCGGCCGGCGTTTCGCCGTCCTTGCGGCTCATGCGATCGAGAACCTCCTGCGCGGCGATGACCGTCGCGCCTTCTCCCGCACTCGCACCGATGTCGCCCACGACATTGCCGCCTGTGATGGTGCTGCCCGCCTTCGCGATCTTCTCGTTGCCGCCTGTATGATCTCCGTGAACGTGAGTATTGATGATGTAGCGGATGGGCTTGTCGGAGACCGCCTTAACGGCCGCGATCACTTTATCGCTCAGACCGGCGTACATGGTGTCTACAAGCAGCACGCCTTCCTTGCCCACCTGCATGGTAATGTTGCCGCCGGCGCCCACCAGCATGTATACATTCCCCTGCACCGGGAAGAACATGAACTTCAACGTTGTCGAAATTCTGAGGTTGCTGAGCGAAGGCTGACGGAACGCAGAGGGCAACAAACGGCACGATGAACGCTCTGATCGTCATTTTCTCTACCTGGAAGCCGTATTGGCCGTCGTCGCTGCTTTTTTTGGGGCCACCTTCATATCTTTCATCTTCACGCGGTATTCCGGGTACATCGTTTCGGCGCCACCTCGCGTGGCTTCCGCGGGCCAGTCCGTAAGTCGCCGGGAATTCGTCGATAAAGTGGTTCGTACCGGGCAGGTGGCTCGGTACGGCGCCTTTGGGCCGCACCACTTCAACCACCGCTTCGCACGGGATAGGGCGCGATTATCTGGCGCGCATCAGCCTCGAAATCGGTGGTCCGGATGAAAGGTTCCGTCAGAGATAAACGGGATCGTTGATGATCACGACCACGGTTAGAAAGTCGCCGTGCCGGAGCAAGTGCTCCGTGACGGTGGCTCGGTCGCTGCGCGGCACGCCGTTGCGGCGAATCCATCCGTTCTTGAGATGAGTGGTGGTGACGGTGAGCATGTCGCCTTCCCACTTGCCGGTCGAGAAACCCTGCCAGGTGTGGGCCGCATAATCCGGCGGATGCGGACGGCCATCCATCCAGATGGTCCGCTCGGGCGCTTCCCAGGAAATATGCGTGTGATAGGCGATGAGCTGCTGCGATGCCGTGTCGATTTCCTTCCAGACCCGAGATTGGCCGGGACCGCGCCATGCGTAATCGGAAGGGTGCGGCTTGCACTGGTGCTCGGGCAAAGTGAGCAGCGACGCGTCCCAGGTGTCGGCGCTCAGGCGCGCCAAGCCGCGTTGATCGGCAGGCCGAGGTAATCGCCGATCTCCGGGCCGGGGATGCGCTCGGGCTGGTCTTCATGGAACCGCGGCGCCCATTCGCCGGAGGGATCGAGTTGGGCCACGGCGGGGATTGCCAGCGCCGCGACCAGAAACAGTCCGTGATCCGATGGAACATAAAATTCTCCTGAATAAGCTACGCGCTTCAACTCGATATCCTGAGAAACCGCACGAATCTATCGATTGAAGGCCGGACCGAACAGGATGGCAAGATACGCGACGTGATACAAATACAAACGAGCCAATGAAAGAACTTCAGATCCTTTCGCCCGACGGGCAGAGCCGACTCGTTCCGCTGGAAGGCGAGGGTGTTTCGCTCGGCCGGTCAAGCGCCGCCGACCTGTGCTACGCCAGCGACAACGCGCTCTCGAAGAAGCACCTCGCCATCGAAAAGGATGGTGACGGTTGGGCTCTCCGCGACCTCGGCAGCAAGAACGGCACCATGCTCAACGGGGTAAAGATCGACGGCGCGAACGCCGCTGAAATCGGGCGACCGGATCACCGCCGGGCACCTGATCATCATTTACGACGGCTCCCGTTCGAAGGCCGCCAAGCCCGTCGTCGTTTTCGATACGCAGCGAGACCCGAAGCCAACACGAGTTCGGGTACGGTGATTACCCAACTCGAAGGCCTCAAAGAGCGATAAAGCGGTGGATAGCAGCCGCCGAGTCGCTCGCGGCAACGCACGTTTCGGCGCTGATCCGCGCGGGCAACGAACTATCCGGCCATCGACCGCTGCCGGAGCTTTTCCGGTTCATTCTGGAGCTTTCGATTCAGGCGGTCAAGGCGGATCGCGGCGTGCTGATGACCATCGAAGAGCGGCGAACTGGTGGTGCAGGCGAATCAGGGCCAGGGCTTTCGCATCAGCACGGCGGTGCGCGATCGCGTGCTGGACAGCGGCCTCTCGATCCTGGTGCGCGACACCTCGATCGACGACGCGTTCCGCGAGCGCCGCAGCATCGTGGAGCAGAATATCCGCACGCTGATGGCGGTTCCGCTGCAGACCCGCGACAGAATCATCGGCATCATCTACGTGGATTCGCCTTCCCTGCTGCGCGAGTTCACGAAAGACGATCTGAATCTGCTTACGGTGATGGCGAACGTCGCGGCGATCCGGATCGAGCAAACGCGGTTCGCGGAAGTGGAACAGGCGCGGCAACTGATGGCGCGCGATCTGGAGCAGGCGGCGGAAATTCAGCAGGGCTTTCTGCCTTCGGTGGCGCCGCCCGTGCGCGGACTCGAAGTGGCCGGGCACAACGCTCCCTGCCGCACCGTGGGCGGCGATTACTACGATTTCTTCCCCTACGGAAGCAGCCGGATCGCCATGGTGCTGGGCGATGTCTCCGGCAAAGGCATGCCCGCTTCCCTGCTGATGATGGGTCTGCAGGCGCGCGTCCAGGTGCTGATCGAGGAACCGAAGAGTCTGGCCGAAGTGATGACGCGGCTGAACCGGATCACTTCCGCCAATTGCCCGACGAACCGGTTCATCAGCCTCTTCTTCTGCATCCTGGATGGCGATACCGGGGATCTGACGTTCTGCAACGCCGGGCATAATCCGCCGTTGATCATCCGGGCGAACGGGACTTATGAGCAATTAAAAGGCGGCGGCCCGGTGCTCGGAATTCTGCCTTCCATCGACTACATGGAATACCACGCAAAGCTCAAGGAAGGCGACGCTGCTGGTGATCTACAGCGACGGCGTGACCGAGGCGAACAATCCGGCCGGCGACGAATTCGAAATCCCGGGTCTGGCCGACACCGTAATCCGGAATCGCACGGCGCCGGCCGCTGAAATCATCGCGCAAATTAATAAGGATCTGGTGATCTACACGGCTGGCGCGCCCCCGGCGGACGATGTCACTTTGATCGTTGCGCGCCGCCTCGCCGCTTAGCGAAGCTCATAAGCTACTTTGGACAGCTTGTAGTTTTCTCTGTTATCCCTTTGTAACTCCGCTGTAAGACCCGCTTGCTAATCTGCACTCTTACCCGACATGAAACACCCCAGCTTCGCAGTTTCGTTGCGCGGTTTGTCCACATCCGTGAATTTCGGTTACACGGCAAAACGGAACTCCGGCGAAGAACGAGGTTTACCAATTCCCGCTGGAGGGATTTTTATAAATGAGACGTGTAATGAATTTGCGCGGCGCAATCGCGCCGGCGCTCCTCTGCGCGGTCGCGACGATGCCGCTTTGGGCACAGAACGGAGCCGGGACGTTGGCCGGAACTGTTCTCGACCAGGCTGGCAAAGCCGTTGCGGGCGCCGCCCTGACCGCGAAAAGTGAGAGCGGCTCGGCGGGCGGCACCGCTACGTCGGACAACGACGGCAAATTTTCGATCGGCGGTCTCGCCGCGGGTAAGTATACGGTTGAGACTTCGTCTCCCGGCTTCGCGCTGAACACCCGGCGCGACGTGGACACTTCCGGCAATGGCTCGCAGGATCTCGCCATCACTTTGTTCGTGGACGCGATTTCACAATCGGTCACGGTGCAGGAGACAGTTTTGGTGGCGGAAGAGTCGGCCCCGATCACGGTTCCCCTCGATGCAACCTCCCCCAGGACGGTGATCACCACTGCCGCGATCAGAAACTTTATGGCGCCCGTCGCGGATTTCGCCGAGGTGCTGCAGCAGGCGCCAGGCGCGTTCAGCCTCAATCCGAACGGCATCGGCCTCGGGCAGGGCAAGACCTTCTTCCGCGGTTTCCCCGATGGGGACTACACGATGCAGTTCGATGGCATTCCGTTCGAAGACACCAACAGCCCGACGCACCATTCCTGGGCCAGTTTTCCTTCTCAGTGGATCAGTTCCACGGATATCGACTTCAGCCCGGGCCTGCCGTCGGATTTCGGCCCCACCAACTTCGGCGGAATCATCAACCTGAAGTCTCCGGAACTGCAGGCCGACCCCGATATTCGCGGCACTTTTTCCTACGGTTCGTTCAACACGAAACTCTATTCGCTCGATTTCGATTCAGGCCTGCTGGGCCACATGAAGCGGGATGCCGTGCTGTTCAACGTCAACGCCATGACATCGGACGGGTATCAGACGTTCAACGACCAGCAGCGCGATGCCGGTTATGGAAAGTATCAGCACCGGTTTTCCGACCGGACAAGCCTGACCCTGTACGGCGGCGTGGTGGACATCTGGAACAATACGCCGAATACGACGAATCCGACACGCGCGCAGGTTAACGCGTTCGGCGTGAATTACCTGCTGGATAACACACCAACCTGTTCCACCGTGACGGTGAACTGCCCCGCGTCCGCAAACGGTGCGCCGGACCCGTATTACTTCGGTTACAACACATATCACGTGCAGACCGATTTCGAATACGCCGCGTACACGACCGACCTCGGCAGCGGGTGGAAGTTCGACAACAAGCTTTACACAACCCGCTACTGGAACAAGCAGTTTTATCAGAACGGCGCGACGGTAAACCTTTCCACGGCCACGCCGAGCGGCGTTGACAAACTGAACGGTTATCGGCACGCGGGCGATACGTCGATCCTGAGCTGGGAATCCAAATGGGGCATTTTCCGCACGGGCGCGTGGTACGACTGGGCCTACACCGATCGCTATCAATACCCGTCGAATATCATCACCCAGCAGGACACGCCGCTGCCTAATTTCCACGAGCATTTCATCACTCAGTCGTTCCAGCCGTTTGCCGAGTTCGAATGGCACGCGACGCAGAAGCTGGTAGTGACGGCAGGCATCAAGGCCGCCGATTACAGAATGGCCCTGAACCAGTATCAGGACAACCAGGGGACCAAGGGGACGAAGGGCATCGTAGGATGTCTTGGCGGCACGGTTGCGGCGTTTCCCGCCACCGACGGCGTCATTGCCGGCGCCCCCGACTGCATCGGCGGCGCGGCCTTCGTGGCCCACGAGATCAATTGGAACAACTGGCTGCCGACGGTGAACGCACGCTATCGCATCTGGAGGCAGTGGTCGGCATACGCCGAGTTTGCCGAAGGGAGCATCATTCCTGTTAGCGCGGTCTTCGACGTTGTCGGTGGTAATGTCCTGACACCGCCGAAGCCCACCATCGCCAGGACTTATCAGGTTGGCTCAGTCCTGAAATCAACCGTTTTACCTTCAATATGGACGCATACTACGTACATTTCCAGAACGGCTATGATACCTACACCGACCCGACGACCAACGAAGCCGTGTACGTCGCGACGGGGCCCTCCAATACCAAGGGTATTGAGGGCGCAGGTAATTTGGTGATCGGCTGGGGCCTTAGCCTGTATGCCAATGCCTCATTCGGTTCGGCCAAGTATCAGACCGGCCCCAACTTTCCCAACGGTGGTGAGTGGGTGGCGAATACTCCTACCAACATCGAAGGCGTCAGCCTGCTCTACCAGCACAGAAATCACGACATGGGTCTGGTCTACAAACACGTCGGAAGCTACTGGCAGGACAACGGCTCGCTGAACTACTTGATAGACGGGGCCAGTATTCCGTATCCGGTCGATATGGCCTATCACGATCCAACCCTGGGACCTCGTGAACGTCTTCTTGAACTACACTATCAAGGACACGTCGCACCTCCGCGGGACGAAGATCCAGTTTGCCGTCAACAATCTGGCCAACAGTCACGCCCTCGTCGGACTGACTCCCGGGGCTAAACCCACCCTTGCGGCTCCCTATGTGCTGAGCCAGCTCGATCAGCTGAATCTGCTTCCCGGGCGCAGCTTCTCGATCACGATTACCGGAGGCTACGCGCCGAAACGGTAGACTGGGTCGTTGATGATTCGGATTCGAATGCCGTTTGTACTTATCTTCGCGGCGGCAGCCCTGCTTGCGCAGGTCGTGTTTGCGCAGGCCCCGCCGCTCAGCGAGCCGGGGCCGACATTTCGCCTGGCCGACAGTTCCCTGCCCTCGCCCCTGACTCTCATCCTGTACGGAGATCAGCGGTTCACGGATCCCTCAAACGTGGGCGCGGCCGATCCCAAGTCGCGGGCCTGGCTCGCCCGCGAGATCGCCGCGGAGAAGCCGGCAGCCGTAATCCTCAACGGAGACGTGCCCTACACCGGCAGCGTCGCGAACGATTACGCCGTGTTCCGGAGCGAAACCAAACCCTGGCGGGACGCCGGTATCCACGTCTTCCCGTCGCTCGGTAATCATGAGTTTGCCGGCGATTCGAAGCAGGGTCTCGATAACTGGTGGGCGGCTTTTCCGGAACTGAAGAACCGCCGCTGGTATTCGGCTCAACTCGGCTCGCGCATTTATCTGCTCGCGCTCGACACCATCAGCTCGTTCCTGCCAGGCAGCGATCAGGCCAAATGGCTCGAAAAACAGATTGGCGATCTGCCGGCCTCCGTCGATTTCGTCATTTTGACGTTGCATCATCCGCCAGTGGCGGATATTCAGACGCACATCGAAGTGGACCATAACCCACGGCCCAACGAGATCGCGCTGCGGGATTATCTGTCGAAGGCCGCGGCCAAGTCCCATGCGCGGTTTCTGGTCAGCGCCGGACATATTCATAACTACGAGCGCCATCTGGTTGACGACGTCGTTTATCTGGTGGCCGGCGGCGGCGGAGCGAAGCCTTACTACGTTGAGCGAACTCCGGACGATCTCTACCAAAGCGTTCTCTTCCCGAATTTTCACTACGTAAAGATCACGGTTGAAAAAGACCGGTTGCGTGGCGCGATGTATCGGCTGGCGGATCCCGAAGCCCCGAAGTTCGAAAAGGAACTGAAGGACACGTTCGAGGTTCCGGCAAAGCCTCGCTGACGACGGCTCCGCCATTTATTTGTGAGAGCGAAACTTACAGGGCTTGCAATCTCCCGCGCCCATCATGCGTAATAACCGGTGTGGCAGTTGACTTCAACCGGGTCGTCGCGGAGAACCAGTCGCTCGTATTCAGCCTGGCGCTGCGTTTTCTGCGCGACCGGGCGGGGGCTGAGGAGCTGGCGCAGGATGTTTTCCTGCAGCTCTACCGGAAGCTGGGCGAGATCCAGACGCCTGCGCATGCGACGTGGTGGCTGCGGCGGGCCATCAGCCATCGGTGCATCGATGAGGCGCGGAAGCGCCGGCTGCGTCCCCGGATCGGCTTGGAAGCTGTACCCGAACCTTTCGCGGATAGCCGGAATGCCGATCCGCTATTGAATGAACGCCTGCGCAGGCTGGTGGAAGAACTGCCGGCCCACGCGCGAATCGTGATGCTCCTGCGATATCAGGAAGATCTCGATCCCACCGAGATCGCCGAAATGCTGGATATGCCGATCAGCACGGTCAAGAGCCATTTGCACCGGTCGTTGGCGGCGCTCCGGTCGAAGCTGGAGAAACAGGAGGTGTGCCGGTGAATCTGGAAAACGAATTAAGGGAGGCATTGCGGCGAGAGCCGGCTCCCGCGGATTTTGCGGCCGAAGTTCTGGCGAAAACGCGCGCCCTATCCGGTCGCAATACAGCTCAGACCGCCCCCTGGTGGCGGCGTCCGGCGACATTGGCCCTGGCGGCGGGGTTGGCGGCAGCGGCGATTATTCCCTCTGTAATCGAGTATCGTGAGCGGCGGCGGGGAATCGAAGCGAGAGACCAGCTGGTGATCGCCCTGAACATCACCAGAGTCCGGTTGCAGCGGACGAAGGAAAAAATCCGACGAAATACGAGGCACACATTATGAAACGCGCATTGATTGTCCTGGCAACGGCTTTATCCGCTGCCACGCTCACCCTGCTGGCTCAGCAGCCTTTCGATTTCAAGATGCTCGATAAGCTCGGGGCGAACGCAAAGGAATCGACCAACATCACCCTTGACGGGAACACCCTGAAACTGGCGAGCAGTGTCCTTGGCGATGGCAAGGATTCTGTCAAGTCCGTTGTGAACGGCCTGAAGGGAATCTATATCCGCAATTACGAATTCGAGAAGGAGGGGCAGTACAACGCGGCGGACCTCGAGCCCCTGCGAACGTATCTGAAATCGGGCCAGTGGAACAAAATCGTCGATGTGAAAGAGACGAAAGAGACCAGCGAGATTTATGTGCAACCCTTGCCCAACGACCAGCTCGGAGGCCTGGCCATTATCTCGGCGGAGGCTAAAGAGGTCAGCGTAATTCTCATTTCCGGGGTTTTGAAAATGAGCGATGTCGCAAAGCTCAGCGGCAACCTCGGGATTCCCGACATCACCCTGACACGCGGCGGCAAAAAATCGGACAAATGAGGCTCCTGGCTCTGGTTTTGCCGGCGTGCGTGTTCGCCGGTTGTTCCCTGGCCGCGCAAACGCCCGATGCAGGTGAAATTATGCGCCGCGTTGCGGAGAACATCGACCGGGCGGAAGCCGCGCGAACCGCGTACGTCTACGACCAGAACGTGTTCGTCCGCCTCCAGCGGGCGAACGGAAAACCGGCGCGTGAAGAACGCCGGCGGTACATCGTCGCGCCGACAGAGAAGGGCGCGCGGCGAAAACTGGTGAGTGTCGAAGGCAAGATCGTCGAGGGGAAGAAAGAAGTCTTTTACGACAACGCGGGATATCGGCGGAAGGACGTGGACATCGACGGCGCGCTCGTCGATTCATTCGCGCGCGAAGTTTCGTCGCGGCGCAGCGCGATTCCCAACACGGGCTGGTTTCCCTTCGAACCGAAGGATCTGCATAAGTATTGCTTCAAGCTCGAAGGCGAAGAGCGTTACCACGACTACGACGTCTACAAAATATCTTTTCGCGAAATAGACCCCGAGGACCCATGGGAAGGCGAGGCGCTGATCGAGCGGAACGAGTTCCAGCCGGTGCTGGTGACGACCGCATGGAATGGACACATCCCCAAAGCTGTCACCATCGCGCTTGGCACCAACGTGAAACAGATCGGTGCGAAGATCACCTTCAGGCAGTTCGATAAGAACGTATGGTTCCCGGTTTCGAGCGGCGGTGAGCTGAAGCTGCGGGTGCTTTTCCTCTATGCGCGAACGATTGCCTTCAGCTCGACGAGCAGCGACTTCCGCAAGGCAGACGTAGAGAGTTCGATTGAATTCGACGACCAGGAAGACGACGGCGAAAACAAGTAGCGAAGGCCATTTTGCTAAGCTCAAGTTTCAATGCCCAAACTGTCGGTCAAAGACCTCGATCTGAGTGGAAAACGAGTTTTCATCCGGGTGGATTTTAATGTCCCGCTTACCAACGCCGGACAGGAAATAACCAGCGACAAACGCATCCGCGCATCCCTGCCAACCATTCACTACGCGCTGGAGCATGGCGCGGGCGTGATCCTCGCCTCGCATCTCGGGCGTCCCAAAGGCAAGCCGAATCCCGAGATGAGCATGAAGCCCGTGGCGAAGGCTCTGGAAGCACTGCTGGGCAAGCCGGTAAAGCTCGCGCCCGATTGCGTCGGACCCGCGGTCGAGGCGATGCTGCCCAAACCAGGTGAAGTGCTGCTGCTGGAGAATCTGCGCTATCACGCGGAAGAGGAGGCCAACGATCCGGGATTTTCGGCAAAGCTCGCCGCCCTTTGCGATGTTTATGTGAACGATGCGTTCGGTTCCGCGCATCGCGCGCACGCTTCAACGGTCGGCATGATTCAGTTCGTTAAACAGGCCGCGGCCGGGCTGTTGATGGATCAGGAATTGAAATACCTCACCATGGTAACGACCAATCCCGCGCGGCCATGCGTCGCGATTCTGGGCGGAGCGAAAGTTTCCGACAAGATCGAAGTGATCGAGAACATGGCGAAGGTTGTCGACAAGAGTGTCTGATCGGCGGCGCGATGGCCTACACGTTTCTGAAATCGCAGGGCGAGCCGGTGGGAAAGTCTTTGGTCGAGGACGACAAGCTCGATCTCGCGAAGAGTCTGCTCGCGCAGTTTGGGTCGAAGCTCGTGCTGCCGGTCGATCACGTCGTTGCCGCGGAATTGAAGGAAGGCGCGGAGCACGAAACGGTGACGAAGATTCCGGAGGGCAAGATGGGCCTCGATATCGGCGATAAGACCATCGCGGAATATTCGGCGATTATCAGGGGAGCGAAGACCATCGTCTGGAACGGGCCAATGGGGGTGTTTGAGAAGCCTCCGTTCGATCGCGGCACGGTGGCGCTGGCGAAGGCCGTTGCGGAATCGGGCGCGATTTCCGTGGTGGGCGGGGGCGATTCCGAGAAGGCGATCAAGAGCGCCGGGCTGTCTTCGAAGATCAGTCATATTTCCACCGGCGGCGGTGCGTCGCTCGAATTTCTTTCCGGGATTGAACTGCCGGGTGTGGCGGCCCTGACCGAAAAGCCCTGACCGAAAAGTAAGTGGTGCAAACAATATTTTTGCTGCCGGGTTTGCTCTGCGATTCCTGGATCTGGAGCCACCAGAGCGCAGAGTTGGGCAAGTTACGCGAGTTCGCGGAGATCGTAATTCCGGATTTCCGGTTCGTGCGTTCGATTCCGGCTATGGCCCAGATTGTTCTGGATCGCGCGCCGGAGCATTTCTCGGTCGCGGGGCATTCGATGGGCGGACGAGTGGCGCTTGAGGTCATCCGGATGGCTGGGGCGCGGGTGGAACGCCTTGCGCTGCTGGACACGGGCATTCACCCGCCCAAAGCGGGCGAAGAAGCGGGAAGAAATGCGTTGGTCGATCTGGCGCGCCGCGAGGGTATGGATGCTCTGGCCGGGCCATGGCTCCAACCCATGCTTCACCCGGACCATCTCGATCTGATCGCACCCCTTATGACGATGGTGAAACGATCTACGCCGGATACTTTCGAAAACCAGCAGCGGGCGCTGCTTGACCGCCCTGACGCGCGCACCGTCTTACCCTCGATCCATTGCCCTACGCTGGTACTTTGCGGCAGGCAGGATGCGTGGAGCCCGGTGTCCCGGCACGAGGAGATCGCGGCGTTGATTCCGGGCTCGAAGCTTGTCGTGATCGAAGAATGCGGTCACATGTCGCCGGTCGAGCAACCTGAGGCGGTCACGAATGCGCTGCGGGAATGGGCTCGGGCTCAGGAACTTCCACCGCGACGTCCTTGAAGACCGCAGTGCTGTCCGAGGTCTCCGGCATTACGGGGAAGCTGAAGCCGCATTTCGGACAGGGCTGAGCCAGGACCTGCTGCTCGCAGTGCAGATCGTAGGGCTGATCCGTTATCAGCGCGCAGCAGGGACACACGCGGATCAGGCGCGTGTTTTTCAACTCAAAGTTGGTGATGATGTCCTCCATGATCGCGCCGCTTCTTACAGCCCATTCCTTGGCGCTCTTATGATAAGTATTCATGTGCCAGTCTCTTGAGAGCCTCGAGGCTGGTCCAGATACTGATCTCGTTGTACCAGGAGGGATCATGGGGATGCACCCACCAGGTCAGGTGCATGAATCCGGGAAGCGCCTTCAGCTGGTTGCGCACCTCGCCGAACAGGAGCTTGAACTTCAGGTACCCGTCCGGGCTGGAGAACCGCACTCTCTGCATGCTTTGATAGATGGCCATTTGTCCTCTTTTCTCGTTTTCTTAGAAATCCATCCGGAGCGCGAGCTGCCCTGTCCGATTGCCGCCTTGTCCGGCTGTCTGCGCGGACTGCAGGGCGCCAAACGTGGAGGGATCGCTGATGTCGCTGGCCGGTGGCGCGAAGTTCGTATGATTCAGAACGTTGGTGAAGGTCGATTCAAACCGCAGACGAAGGCGCTCCCGAATCTGGAAAGTCTTGGCCAGCCCCGCCGATACGGAGATCGTTCCGGGCCCCCGGAGGATGCCGACGGAGGCATTCCCGATGCGTCCCGCACCCGCTGGTGTGGGCGCGAACGCGTTGATATTCCAAAGCGTATCGCCGCCGGACAGGTATGGACTGGCTCCCGTTGCGTCGGGCCGCGCCGTAACGCCGCCCCGTCCCACAATGTCGGTGTTCGACTGATCCAGGGTATCGCTGATGGTGGGCGTTAGCCAGGGCCCGGTCTGAATCAGAGTAACCGTATTCAGGTTCCAGCCACCCAGCAGCGCGTTGACGATATTCGAGCCGCTGTGCCAGGTCCGGCCGGGACCGAACGGCAACTGGTATGCGCCAGTTAAAAGAAACCTTTGCCGGGGTGTGCCAGCGACATTTCCGCGGGCCGCCCGCAGGTCGAATTGATCGTAGGAGGGTGTAAACAGGAGATTCTCCGAAGCAAAACCGTTCGGGGCGTCCCCCTGCGCGTCACTGATGTTGTGGGCCCAGGTGTAGTTGGCCTGGAAGGACAGTCCTCGCGACATCCTGTGGGTAGCTTCGAAGGACAATCCCTGGTAGTTGGCAAATGCGGCGTTCGCGCTGTAGTTGATTACGATCCAGTTCTGATAGGGAGCGCGCGGGTCGACGTAAGGACTGGGCACGTACGGCTGCGTGCTCGGCGGGATCGCGTTGTAATCCTCCTTCACGTTCATCCGGTACGAGTTCATTCCGACATAACTGATTCGGATAGCGGTAGCCGGCGTCACCTCCCGCTCGATCGTGACGTTCCACTGCGCCGTCTGCGGGTCCTTGAAATTCGCGGTCATCCCGTCGTAGAACCCGGTCCCTCCGTATTGTGCCGACTGGTGCGAAGGATGTCTGTGGAAACGCAAAAAGCGGCGAGCCGCCGTTATTGTTGGAGTAGGTGTAAGGGGCCCCGAGCGGAATACCGAGAAAATCGTAAGCCAGCTGCCCAGAGGGGTCTGCGTGAAGATCCCGAACCCGGCACGAAGGACGGTCTTGTTGTCGCGGAACGGACGGTAAGCGAAACTGACGCGCGGATCGTAGTCACCCCAATAGGTGTTCCGCAGGCTCTGGGACAAATGAGCCTGGCTGGCAGTCAACACGTTATTGCAGGGGAGCGCTGTGTTTCTTGTCGGCAGACTACAGGCATTGAAAGAGATCAGAAATGCATTGTAGTTCGCCTGCAGCAGGGGACTGGAAGGCACGGTCTGATTCAGGAGGACGTTGGGAACCACCACCTCGCCCCCATTGATGGGAAGGAAGTTTGCGATGTCGCCCTGATTTTCCGTGAATTCCGGAAGTACTTCCCACCGCAATCCAACGTTGACGGTAAGCCGGTCGTTCACCTGCCATTGATCCTGGGCGTAAACGCCCCACTGAACGCTCGGCTCGTTTGTGTTGGGGCTGCTCCCCACAATAAAGGATGTGTTCGGTGCGCCGAGAAGAAAATCGCCGAACGCGCTTCCGGTGAACACACCCTGGTTGAAAGTAAAGGCGCCGAAATCGTCCGATTGGCCCCACCGTACCACGGTTTCGTAGAATATTCTGCGCACATCGATACCGACGCGGATGGTGTGCTTTCCCATGGTGCGGCTGAGGTTGTCCGTGAACTGCATCGTCCGCGACTCCCCAGGTCCGTCCTTGTCCCGGCCGATCGGAGTAAATCCGCTGCCGTCGGAGAAATTGAATGTCGGGAACGCTCCGGTCGTCGGATGATTTGCGAAGCTGATTCCCGTCAATCCCAGCGAGTTGTCGGCCGTCGCGCCCTGAATCGGAAAAGTGGTGTCAATCAGGCTGTGCGTGAAACCGAAGCGGAACTCGTTCACCATTTTCGGGCTGATTGTGTAGTTGTAAGAAACCAGAAAGCTGCGGTCGTGCTCTACGTTGATATCGTCCGGCAGGAGAGGATTGGCGGTATCCGTCAGAAGGTTCTTCCAGCTGAAGCGGGCGTAGATTTGCTGATTGGTCGTGATGTAGTGGTCCAGTCTTCCATCAAAACCGTTGGTATTGGCCGGGGTGGACTGCAGCGTTTCATAGTTGAAGCCGCTGCCCGCGCCGATGACATTTGGCAGAGGGTAATATCCATTGAGCAGCTTTTGCGACACGGGGTTCAGCATCGACATCGGAATGGTGTTATTGGCAAAGGTCCCGCCGGTCCCGGGATTGGTCAGAGCACTGGTCGGATTGCCGCTCGACGGGTCGATGAGCGGCAGACCGTTCAGATTCCCGTTTCTTTCCGCCAGGGTTGGTACCAGATACTGCTCGGGAACGGATGTTCTTCGCCTGTTCCCTTCGTAGTCGAAGAAGAAGAACGTCTTGTCTTTGCCGTGATAGAGGTGAGGGATCGTGACCGGCCCGCTCACGCTGCCGCCGAACGTATTGAATCGCTTGGGCGCCTTTGAAGTGAAGTTCAGAATGGTGGCGTCCAGAGCGTCGTTCTGCAGATACTCAAACAGGCTGCCGTGAAGCTGGTTGGTTCCGCTTTTTGTAATGAACGTGACGTCGGCCACCTGGGAAAACTCGGCGCTGTTGTTGAATGACGTGACTTTCAGTTCTGCGAGCCCTTCGGAGGAAGGGTAGGCGTTTACGAGCGAGCCGTTATGGGTGATGTCCGCGGTGGAAATTCCGTCGACGGAAAACCCGGTCATGGAATATGTGGCGCCCGCTACCGAAATATTGCCCTGGCTGTCCGTAACCACATTCGGCGAAAGGCCAGCGAGGCGAGCGGACTGGTGGTCTGGGCCCTGAAGTTGAGCGGCATCTCGACCAGCTGCTCGTTGCCCCTGGTGTCGCCAACCGTGCTGTTCTCGGTATTGATCTGCTCCGCCGCGACTTCCACGTTCACCGTTTGGGTAACCTGCGCGAGAGACAGGGGCAGGTCGATGCGTGCGCTCTGGCGAGCCGCCAGTTCCACGGTGATTGTCGGCGACTTCGTGAACCCCTCCTTCAAAGCCGCTATCTCATAATGCCCGGGCTTCAGGTTTTCGAAAAGGTAGCTGCCGTTGCCGTCGGCGAGCGTGGAACGCGTGGTATTTTCATCAAGATTCTTAAGAGTCACCGCGGATTGCGGCACGGCGAGCCCTGCCGGGTCGCGCGTCGTTCCGCGGATATCTCCAAAGGTGGATTGTGCGTGAATCGCCACCGGCAGTATCGGGCATGCGAACAACGCGCAACACACCGAAAGAACTCTTCTCTGAAATCTGGTCATAATCACTCTCCTGTCGATCGACCGTGACTTCCGGAGTTCGCGAAACGTGGCGGGGCAGTGGAAAGGGGCCGGGGAGCTGGCGGGAGAGCTTACGTGGCCGGTTGCTCAATATCGCCCGTGTGAGTTACGAGAGCACCATCGGGGACCTGCCCGATGTACTCTTTTCAGCTGGTGTTCTTAATCCTAAGCCTGTGGGCAAGAAAACACAATGACCACTCTTCGGATATGACCATAGCCACTTTAGTCGCGCATGACCTTTCGCAGACGCCGCACCTGGTGAGGCATTTCATCCGCCTTTGTGCCACCGAAGCCGAGAATGAAACCCTGGCGGACACCAGCGCCCACGTATGCGGCCGAAAGTGGCCAGAGCCAAAGACCTTCCTTCGCGGCGCGGGCTGAAATCTTCCTGTCCGATAATCCGGACGGGAGCGTGACGACAAGATGCATGCCGGCTTCCGCGCCCAGAATCTCTATGTCTTCGCCGAATTCTTTCCGAAGCGCCTGCGTGAGCGCGTTGCGCCGCTCCGCGTACAATTGCCGGGTCTTCCGGACGTGCCGCGTAAAGTGACCCGCGCTGATGAAATCGGCAAGCGCCGCCTGATACAGGTGTGACGGGCAGAGATCGTTTGCCTGCCGAACCGCGAGAAAGCGGGTTACCAGAGGAGGAGGGATCACCATGTATCCGAGACGAAGCCCGGGAAACAGAGTCTTGCTGAAAGTTCCGATGTAGATCACGCGAGAGCCGGGATCGAGCCCCTGCATGGACGCGACCGGCATACTTTCATAGCGGTACTCGCTGTCATAGTCGTCCTCCACAATCCATGCCTGCGAACGGTGCGCCCACTCGAGCAGCTGCAGCCTTCGCGCCACGCTCATGGTGGAGCCGAGCGGATACTGATGCGAAGGCGTGACGAAGGCTACGCGCGCATCCCGGCAAAGCCTGACCCCGGCCGAAACATCCAACCCCTCGCGGTCGACCGGGACGGGAACGAGCCGGCACCCGGAAAGCGTCAAAGCGTGCCGCAGAAACTCGTAGCCAGGTTCCTCGACCCACACCGGAGTGTCCGGATCGAGCAGAACGCGGGCCGAGAGGTCCAGCGCGTGCTGCGAGCCGTTGACCACCATGATCTGAGAGGCCTCGCAATTGACGGCCCGGGACGTGCGCAGGTACGCCGCGATCACCTCGCGAAATTCCTCCAATCCCCTCGGGTCCGAATAATTCATCGAGCCTGCGCGTACTTTTCGTGCATGGCGCGTTACCAGGTCGGACCAGGCGCGAAACGGAAAATGATCGTAAGCGATCTGCCCCACGCTGAAAGCACCCGCGCCCCGGAACCACTCCGTCCCTTCCACGGGCAGAAGGCCCGAGAGATGAGAAATGGCGTCGGGCGACGAATCCTTCACAACGCCCGCGGTCTTTGCCACCGCGGGACGCGCACCGAGAAACTGTTCGGAAAGCGAGCTCGTGACAAACGTTCCCGCGCCCGAACGGCTTTCGAGGAACCCTTCCGTGAGGAGCTGAGAATAAGCGCCCAGCACCGGGATGCGTGAAATACCGAGCTCATCGGCCAAAGCCCGCGAGGACGGAATCTGCTGCCCCGGTTGCAATCTGCGTTCGAGAATCATCGCGCGGAGCCCGTCGTAAATCTGACGGTGCAGCGGTTTTTCACCTTTGCGGTCCACGGCAATCATCGGCGCCGCCGCGCCACGTGGCTTTTTCGCCATGTTCCATCATAGTGGTCATAACGATCCGGCTTCAGCGGGCTGTGGATCGCAACCACATTGCCTGCGTTATCTCACGAAGAGATCCGTCGTACGATAAAAACCATGGCCCCGACAACCATTTCGCAGGGAATTACGATTTCCGGCGTCGTCACCCCCGCTTATTCGGAAATTCTGACACCCGCAGCAATGAAGTTCCTGGGCGAACTCGCGCGGCGATTCGAAGCCATTCGGGTAGAGCGTCTGGCGGCGCGGGTCAAAGTGCAGGAGGAAATCGACGGCGGCGTCATGCCCGATTTTCCGCAGGAAACCGAGGCGATCCGCGCAAAGGAGTGGACGGTCGCGCCGATTCCGAAGGACCTGCTCGACCGGCGCGTCGAGATCACCGGACCTGTCGAACGCAAGATGGTGATCAACGCGCTGAATTCCGGCGCGAACGTCTTCATGGCCGATTTCGAGGATTCGAATTCGCCCACGTGGCAGAACAACATCGAGGGCCAGATCAACCTGCGGGATGCGATCGACGGGACGATCGGTTTCACCAGTCCGGAAGGCAAGAAGTATGCGCTGGCCGAAAAGACTGCCGTGCTGCTGGTGCGCCCGCGCGGCTGGCATCTGGTCGAACGGCACTGTCTGGTGGATGGCAAGCCGATGTCGGGTTCGCTCTTCGACTTCGGTCTCTTCTTCTTTCACAACGCAAAGAATCTGCTCGCGAAAGGTACGGGGCCCTATTTTTACCTGCCCAAGATGGAGCATTATCTCGAAGCGCGGCTTTGGAACGACGTTTTCGTTTTCGCGCAGGATTATGTGGGCGTGCCTCAGGGGTCGATCCGGGCGACGGTGCTGATCGAGACCATTCTCGGGGCCTTCCACATGGACGAAATTCTGTGGGAGCTGCGCGATCATTCGGCCGGGCTGAACTGCGGCCGCTGGGATTACATTTTCAGCTTCATCAAGAAGTTTGGCGGGAAGAAGGATTTCCTGATGCCGAACAGGGCTCTGGTCACAATGGACCGGCACTTCCTGAGCTCCTATGTCCAGTTGCTGATCCATATCTGCCACAGACGGAATATCCACGCGATGGGCGGGATGGCGGCGCAGATTCCCATCAAGAACGATCCCGCGGCGAATGAAGCGGCGATCGAAAAAGTGCGCCAGGACAAGCTCCGCGAAGTAAAGGCGGGACATGACGGGACGTGGGTCGCGCACCCCGGCCTCGTGCCCATCGCCAAGGCGGTGTTCGACGAATACATGACGACCCCGAATCAGATATTTGTGAAGCGGGAAGACGTGCATATCACGGCGAAGGATCTGGTGGAGGTTCCTTCGGGCGAGATTTCAGACGCCGGGTTCCGGCTCAACATCAACGTGGGGTTGCAGTATCTGGAATCATGGCTTCGCGGCAACGGATGCGTGCCGATTTACAACCTGATGGAAGACGCGGCGACGGCTGAAATTTCGCGGGCGCAGGTCTGGCAGTGGGTGCGGCATGGAGCGAAGCTTTCGGACGGGCGCACGGTCACGAAAGAACTGGTTTCCGAAACCATGCGCGAAGAACTGGAAAAAATCAGGGCGATGCTGGGCGCGTCCCGGTTCGACGCCGGGAAGTTCGATCTTGCGGCCCAATTGTACGAAAAGATGATGACGACGCCGCAGTTCGATGAGTTCCTGACGCTTAAGGCTTACGAATACGTGTAGCTGGAATGGCTGAGTTGACAGCGGGAGAGCTCGCGGCGTACCTGCAGCTGCCCCTGCGCGGAGATGCCGGACGGCGGCTTACGGGAGCGGCCTCACTCGACGATGCCGGGCCGGACCAGCTTGCCTTCGCGGGAGGTCCGCAATATTTCGATGCCGCGGCGCGGTCGGCGGCTGGCTGCATCATCACAACTCGTGAATTCAGCGACGTCAACGGCAACGGCGGCGGCGGCCGCGCCATCATCGAATCGCCCCAGCCCCGCGCGCATTTCGCGCAGGCTCTGGCGCTGCTTTATCCGGTGCGCCGGATTTGCCCGGGAGTGCATCCTTCAGCCATCGTTGAGGAAGGCGCGCGGGTCGATCCGACCTCTGAGGTGGAAGCGTTCGTCACGATCGCCCGCGATGCGCAAATCGGCGCCCGCACATCGGTCGGCGCGGGGAGCACGATCGGCGCGGGCGTCGAGATCGGCGACGACTGCGTACTGCGTGCGCGCGTTTCGGTCTATGAGCGGGTGCGCATCGGCGCGCGCTGCGTGATTCATTCGGGGGTCGTGATCGGCGCGGATGGCTTCGGGTTTGAGATGGCGGGCGGTGCGTGGAGCAAGGTCCCGCAGGTCGGTACCGTCGCGATCGGCGACGATGTCGAGATCGGCGCCAACACCTGCATCGACCGCGCAACGCTGGGCACGACCGTGATCGGCGATGGCACGAAGCTCGACAACATGGTCCATATCGGGCACAATTGCACAATCGGCAGGCACGTCGTGATCGCGGCGCAGACGGGGCTTGCCGGCGGCGTCAGCATCGGCGATTATGCGGTCGTCGGCGGCCAGGTCGGCGTAGGAGACAAGGCTCGCATTGAATCGAAGGCCATCGTCGGATCGGGTGCGGGCATTCTGACTTCGAAGATTGTGCGCGCCGGGGAACCGGTCTGGGGTACGCCGGCGCGGCCGCTGCGCCAGTATCTGGAGCAGTTGGCGACGCTGGCGCGTTTATCGAAACGGCGGGGAAAGTGACGGATGGTAATCGTGGTGGGCGGGCATTCGCGGAACATCGGCAAGACCTCCGTGGTTTGCGGGATCATCCGCGCACTGCCGGACTGGAACTGGACCGCGCTCAAGATCACGCCACACGCGCATGGGAGTTCCGACCCGGTCGCAGTTCCAGACGAAACGGGCCCCGCGCCATCGACGGATTCGGGCCGTTTTCTCGCCGCGGGAGCGGTTCGCGCGTTCTTGCTGCGGGCCGCGCCGGGGGAATTGAATGCGGCCGTGGAGATCGTCCGGCGGGCCATCGCCGAATGCGAGAACGTCATTATCGAATCCAACAGCATCCTGCGTTTCTCGAGCCGGATGTTTGCGCGATGGTGCTCGATGGCTCGGTGGCCGATTTCAAGCCGAGCAGTCTCGAGTTCCTCGATCGGGCGGATTTCCTGGTGGTCACGAGCAACGCGGAGCTTGCCTGGCCGGCGGTGTCGCCCGACCTGCTGCGGGGTAAGCCTCGGTTTCAGGCGCCGCCTCCGCGCTATGAGAACGCGGATTTGATCGCGGCGATTTCTTCATGTCAATCGATGACGCGCGACCCCAATTTATTTCGCGCCTCTAATCCATTGACAAATAAAGGAAATTCGTGACGGCCCTTCGCCCGATCGCGTAAACAGCAGAGCGGCTCAAGCTAGATTCGAGTCGCATGAACTGCGGCGACCCTATCATCGACGGGCTTCTGGCTGAAGAAGCATCCGTCCCCCCGCTCACGGCAGGAGCGAGCGAGCTCTCCGTTGGATACCTCCAGGAATTACTACGCGGCCACGGCTACAATCTTCTGCCGGATCCGCGCGTTTCTTCCTATGGGATTTACGGACCGGCGACCACCCATGCGGTGGTCGATTACCGCCAAAAGAACGGCCTGCCGAGCGGGGATACCGCCGACTCGCCGCTGCTCAAGGACCTGGTGCAGCGCCCTGCCCCGCAAGCGGTAATCGGCCCGGCTTACGTTCCTCTCGTTCTGAATGTCGCGTTTCCGCCGATCCTGCGATTCGTGTGGTTGACATCGTTGTTCGAAACCGGGGGCGGGCTCGCGACGTTGAACCTCAACACCGACCAGTGCGGGGTTTCCTTCGGAATCCTGCAGTGGTCGCAGAACGCCGGCCAGCTGCATACCGCGCTTCTGGCCTGCTCTACGCAGGAGCCAGTCGAATGGAACCGCATCATGGGCGCGACCGGCGGGACCGGCGTTCTGGATCACACCGCGAAACCGGGCGGCGGCGTTGATGCCAGCGGCAACTCGACCGATCCGGCTTTCGAACTCACGAAAGATCCCTGGAAGAGCAGGCTCCGCGCGTTGGGTGCAAGCCCCGTAATGCAGCGCGTCCAGATCGACCTGGCGTCGAAGGTCTATCAGGCCGAACTCACGGCCATCCAGGCATATGCGCACCCTAATTCAGATCCGAACGGGGCTTGGCTTTCCTTCTCGATCTGGCGAATCAGTTCGGCGCGGGGCGTGTCGTGCGGCAATACAAGACCGCGGCCCAGCCTGGAGTCAAGGAGGGGGACATCCTGAAGCAACTGGAAAACGTTTTCACCAACATCGCGCGGCCGCGGTTCCAACCGCAGGTCCGCGCGCGGCGGGAGTTCTTCCGCACCACTCGCCTTCTTTCGGACGAGCCGCTTACAACACCGGCGAATCGTTCTTCAGCATCGCGCGGCGCACGATTTTGATCGGCGGAAATCCCTGCTTCAGAAAGTTGTCGTGGAATTCCTGCAGGGTGAAAGACGCGCCGCGCATTTTGCGATAATCCTCCCGCAGTTTCAGGATCTCCAGCTTACCCAGCGTGTAGTAAAGGTATGTCGGATTGGAAGTGCCGCGCTTCGTCTCGACCACCGCCGTGCTGTGGACCTGCATCCCTTCCTTCACGAAAAAGTCGACGCCCTGATCGAACGTCATCTTGTCCGGTGTGCATCTGAATGCCCACGATGTACCGCGCATTGCGCAGCAGGGCGTCCTGTAATTGGCCGAGACGCAGCTTGAGATCCCCGCCGCCATAGCCTTCGTCGATCATCATCTGCTCGCAATAATGCGCCCAGCCCTCCGCATTCGAACTGGCTCCCAGCAGCTTGCGAACCTTCGATGGCGCGCTCTGCACCCAAAGAAACTGCACGTAGTGGCCTGGATACGCCTCATGGATCGAAGTGCTGGTGATCGTGCCGCGGTTGAATGCCTCCAGATGCTCCTCGATATGCGCGGGAGTCCAGTTTTTCTCCGGCAAAGTCACATTGAAAAACGCTTCCTTCGCGACCTTTTCGAAAGGACCCGGCGTATCCATCGACGCCGAGGTCAGCGCGCGCATGAACGGCGGCGTCTCTTCGAGAATCGGCAACACCTGCGACGGGATCGTCACGATGTGATGCTGCGTGATGTAATCGCGCTCGCCGGTCAGCGTATTGCGGAACGCGTCGAGAAGTTTATCCGCCGCCGGGTGATCTTTTTCCGCCTGCTCCAGAATCTGTTGCGGCGTCTTCGATGGGTCGATTTTTTTCGCCGTCTCGCGGAACGCCTGCTGATTCTGGCGCAGATTCGCGTAACCGATCTCGAGCAGCTTATCGAGCGGAATATCCACCATTTCGTCGTAGAGCAGCTTCTTGCGGAAGGTCTCCGCGCCCAGCTGAAAATTGCCCTTCGACCGCGGAAGCAGATCGTTCTTCAGAAACGTCTCGTACGACTGCAATTCGCGAATCACGGCCGCATTCGACTGATGGAACTCGTCGAGAAGCGCCCGATCCTTCACGGCGTTGAACGCGAGCGGCACATCCTTCTCAAAGAAGCTGGCGATGCCCGGCAATTGTTCCAGCGCGATCTCGGTATAAATGCGCGGCGGGTTTTTCAGATTCGCGCGCGCGGCCGCAAACATCGCCGGCATCTGGCGCTCGCGCGCGATCACCGACTTCACGCGCTCGTCCTGCGGGGCGAAAGTCCGGCTCATGATCACGAAAACGGCGTTGCTGGCGGCGCTCGAGTAATTGTCGGGATTCGTTTCCCACCCGCGGATCGTTTCCAGATCCAGCAGGGCCGAGCGGATGGTTCCCAGCACCAGTTCGCGATCGGCCGACTGCTCCGCCGTCAGTTGCGCGGCCGGGAAAGCCCTGCACTTCGCGCTTCATATTGGTGCAGCACGGCGGTCTGCCGATCGATCGTGGCCCGCGAAAAATCTTCCAGCTTTGTGTCGTACTGATGAAATCCCGCGGAAGTCCCGGTGCTGGGATTGAAGCGGAAATAGGCCTCATCGAAAAAGCGGTCGACCAGCGCGTCCCAAATGGTTGTTTGAGCTTGTCCCTGCGCGATACCGGTCAGCATCAGCGATCAACATAGCAATCGATTTCATCTATCCCGCCAGCATCGCCAGCAACCCGTCTTCGTCGATGACGGGAATCTTGAGTGCCCGGGCCTTTTCCAGTTTGGACCCGGCCTCTTCGCCCGCGACAACCCAGGTGGTCTTCCTGCTGACCGCCGCCGCCACCTTTCCGCCCGCCGCTTCGATTTTCGCCTTCGCTTCCTCGCGCGACATCCGCGGCAGGGTCCCCGTCAGCACAAAAGTCATGCCGGCGAGCGGGCCTTCCCTGCCGCATTCTCACTGTGTGCTCGAACACCAGGTTGGCGGCCTTCAGCCGTTCGACGAGGTGCTGATTATGGGGCTCACGAAAGAAAGCGAAGATGCTCTCCGCGACCTTCGGCCCGACTTCCTGGGCCTCCTGCAGCTCTTCGACGACTCGCTGCCGCGATCTTCTCCATGGAACCGAAATGCTCGGCGAGAAGCTCCGCCGTCCGTTCCCCGACAAACCGGATTCCCAGCGCCGTAATCACTCGCGGCATCGGCAAAACGCGCGAGCGGTCGATATTGCGGACGATATTGGCGGCGGATTTCGGGCCCATGCGGTCCAGCGCGCGAGAGCTGATCGACGCGTGAGGTCGTACAGATCCGCGACGCTCTGCACCATGCCGTTATCCACCAGCTGATCGATCAGCGCGTCGCCCAGGCCGTCGATATTCATCACGCCGCGGGAAGCGAAATGACGGATCGATTCCTTCAGTCGCGCCGGACAGTTCACGTTGATGCAGCGGCTGGCCGATTCGCCTTCCTCGCGCACGATGCGGCCTTCGCAGACCGGGCAGGTTTTCGGCATGCGGAAAGGCTTGCGGTGCGTGCCCTGCATCTTGACGCGCACCACTTTCGGGATCACGTCGCCGCTGCGCTCCACGATCACGGTGTCGCCGATCTGCAGTCCCAGACGCGCGATTTCGTCTTCGTTATGCAGCGTGGCGCGCGAAACCGTAACGCCGCTGACCACTTTCGGCGCCAGATGCGCCACAGGCGTGAGAGCGCCGGTTCGCCCCACCTGCACGGTAATGTCGACAATTTCGGTTTCGACCTGCCGCGCCGCGTATTTGAACGCGATCGCCCAGCGCGGGGCCTTCGCGGTATAGCCCAGCTGCCGCTGCTGCGCCATGCTGTCCACCTTCAGCACCACGCCGTCGATCTCGTAGGGCAGCGCTTCTCGTTGGGATTCCCATTCGCGGCAGAACCGCAGCGCCTCATCGATATCGGCGCACAAATGGCGCTTCCGGATTGACTTTGAAGCGGTGCCGATGCAGCCATTCGAGCGACTCCCAGTGGCTTTCGAAAATGTTCTGGCCCCGGTCGTCGAGCACGAAATAGGCGTAGAAATCGAGCCGCCGCGATGCCGTGATGCCGGGCTCGAGCAATCGCAGCGACCCCGCCGCCGCATTGCGCGGATTGGCGAAGCGGGTCAAGCCCTGCTCCTCGCGCTCGGCGTTCAATCGCTCGAACGCTTTCCGGTTCATCACGATTTCGCCGCGCACCTCGAACGGCCGCGGGAATTCGACTTTCAGCGGAAGCGAGCGGATGGTCCGCGCGTTCTCCGTGACGTCTTCGCCGGTGGTTCCGTCGCCGCGCGTGATCGCCTGCTGAAACAAACCGTCGCTGTATCTGGCAGCCATCGAGAGGCCATCCATCTTCAGTTCGGCGACGTAGCGGTAGGGCGCGCCGCCCAGCAGATCGCGCACGCGCGCGTCGAAGGCGCGAAGCTCCGCCTCATCCAGCGCGTTATCCAGACTCAGCATGGCGCGAACTGTGGGCCGCCTTTTGAAATCCCTCGCGCGGCTTGCCGCCCACGCGCTGCGTCGGCGAGTCGGGCGTGGCCAGCTCGGGGTGCTCGCTGTTCGATCGCCTGCAGCCGCCGCATCAGCCCGTCATATTCGGCATCGCTGATCTCGGGCTGATCGAGAACGTAATATTGATGTTCGTGATGGCGTGATCGCTTCGCGCAGATGTTCCGCTTCTTTGCGGGGATCGGCTGAGTGAGGTCTTGGCGGACATTTCGCTATAATCGGTGGCTTCAGACGGCCCTGACGCTTATTTCCCACTTATTCCATCGTATCGGACTCATCTACAACCCTTTTGCCGGCGGATTGAAAGGGCCTGGACGCGCGCGTCTGGATAAGGCCGTTCATATCCTCGAGGAGGCGGGCGCGCAGGTCGAACTTTTCGCCACGCCCGGCCCGCAGCGCGCCGGCGAACTGGCCGCGAAGGCCGTGGAATGCGGCTGCGATCTGATTCTCGCCGCGGGCGGCGACGGCACCATCAACGAAGTCGTCAACGGGATCGCCGGATCGGACGTTCCTTTCGGAATTCTGCCCGCCGGGACGGCGAACGTTCTGGCCAACGAAATCGGATTCTCGAACCGGCCCGATCACGCCGCGCGCCAACTTCTGCACGCCGTGCCGGTTCGCATTGCGCTCGGCGTCGCTCTCACGGAAAGACAGGCCGAACAGCCCCGCCGGTACTTCGTTCTCATGGCCGGCGTGGGCCTCGACGCGCGCATCGTTTACGAACTCGATCTGGACCTCAAGAGCAGACTGGGCAAGCTCGCCTACTGGCACGGCGGCCTGCGGCAGTTCGGCCGTCCGGTGCCGCGCTTCCATCTCGCCGTGAACGGATCGGATTATTGCGCGAGCTTCGCTTTGATCACGCGCGTGCGGAACTACGGCGGCGATTTCGAAATTGCGCGGCAGATCCGCCTGACCGACAGCCGATTTCGAGATCGTCGTGTTTCAGAATCACCAGTGGCAGGATTATCTGCGGTTCTTCGGCGCGGTGATGACGAATCGTCTGTACAGCACCGAAGGCGTCGTGATCGACGCGCGGCGACGAGTGTGGAAGCCGACGCCCCGCAAGACCAGCGGATCTATATTCAGGTCGATGGCGAGTCGATCGGCGAGTCTGCCCGCCAGCGATCTCGCTGGTGCCGGACGCCCTTACATTGCTGATGCCGAAGCGTTACGCTAATGCATAGGTGAAATCGATCGCGCTCATCGTTACCTTTGCCTCGTTGGCGACCTTTACCTTTGCCTCGATGGCGTTCGCGCAGATCCCCACCAGGGCGGCGATCGGGCCGCAGGTCAATCAGCCGCCGCAGCCCACCAGCTTCGATTGCGCGGTCGACGGATCGGTCGTGAATTCGCAAACCGGCGAACCGATTGCGCGGGCACACGTCACGATGCAATCCGGAAGCGCAGCTTCATCCACCGGCACCGACTCATCGGGCCGATGGAGTCTTTCCAACGTCGCCTGCACTTCGGCGCCCATGACTCGTCACCCGTCCCGGATTTCTGCAGCGGGCGCAGCGCCCGGTGACTCTTATTTCCGGATCCCCGGTGCATGACGTCAAAGTCGAACTGACTCCGCAATCGGTGTTTTACGGCAAAGTGATCGACGATCAGGGCGATCCCGTGATGGGAGCCCAGGTCACCGTTCTTGTCGCGCGCATCGCCGAAGGACGTGTCAGTTTTCAGCGCAGCCAGAGCGGCATCACGAACGATCTCGGCGAATACCGCCTCTCGAATCTGGCCCGCGGGAAATACATCGTCTGCGCCGACCTCCGCGACGGATTCCCGCGCTCCGGGGAGATGGTGGGCCAGCAGACATGCTATCCGGGACCGGTCGAAGGCGGAAGCGCGAGCGCGATGGATCTTCCGGCCGGTCGCGAGATCAAAGTCGATTTCACTCTGCGCCAGGCGCCCGCGGTGCACGTGAGAGGAACCGTTACAGGTTTGCCGGAGGAGCGGAACATAGGCCTCAGCATGGTCGCGCGCGGAGTGAGCACCGGTCTGGTCAATGCCGGCGGCGGAAACGTGCGCGGCGGCAAATTCGATTTCGCCGCGGCCGCCGGATCGTATATGATTTCGGCCGATTACTTCGAGGGAGGCAAACATCTGCTCGCGCGCGTCCCGATCGAGGTGGGAGCGTCCGATATCGACAATGTCGTGGTCAGTGTGGATAGCGGCTTTACTGTCACCGGCCTGGTGCGGATTCGACCCGCAGGCGCGAACCAGCTCGAAATCGCAATTCGGGATCAACCTGCGCCCCACGGAGCCATCCACCGGTACCGGCCAGATCAAGTGGGATGCCGAGCATACGTCGTTCGCGTTCAACGACATGTCGCCCGGCACTTACCGGCTCGAAGTGTTCCCGCCTGGACCTTTCTACGTGAAGAGCGCGACGCTGGCCGGCCAGGATATCCTCAACAACGAATTCTCCGTCTCGCAGGCGGCGGGACCGATCGAGATCGTTCTCGGCGACGACGGCGGATCGATTGAAGGCGACGTAGTCGAATGCCGATGGGCAGCCGGCCGCGGGCGGCATCATTGCTCTGCGCAACGGACGGGCCACCACGAGTCAATCCTCCGGTCATTTCAAGACTCCAGAATCTCGCGCCCGGCGACTATGCGGTTTATGCATGGGACGATACCACTCTGGTTGAGTACGCCGACCCGGATTGGATGCGCCGCAATGCCGGCGGCGGCGAAACCGTAACCGTGACGGCAGGTCAGGCCGCCCAGGTGAAACTGACGCAGCAGAAGGTCCGCAGTAGCACTACAGTAACTCATGCGGGCGGCTCTTCCTTTTCCTCGCCGCCACATCATTCCTGCCGCGCGGCCACCGACCCCGCTCTGGCGCGGCTCGAGCAGCAGATCGAGTATGTCTCGCACGCGACCGATGGCGTGGTCGGGGTGAACGCAGTGCATGTCGAAACGGGACGCTCCGTCTCGCTGCGCGGCACCGAAGCCTTCCCCATGGCCAGCGCCTTCAAGCTGCCGGTGGCGATCCAGATCCTTTCGCTTGTGGATGAAGGCAAGCTCACGCTCGACAAAATGGTGACGCTCTCGCCCGCCGATTTTCATCCCGGAAGCGGCATGATGACCGAGTTGTTATTCCATCCCGGTGTCTCACTCTCGATCGCCAATCTGATGGAACTGGCGCTCGTCGTCAGCGACAACACCGCGGCCGATCTTCTGCTGCGCGAGGCCGGAGGACCGTCCGCCGTCACCGCGCGCATGCGGACGCTCGGGTTCGCTGGCATCCGCGTCGACCGCTCGACCGCTGCTGCTGATTTCCGACTGGCAGGGCGCGAAGAATCTGCCGCCCGAATCGCAATGGAATCGCGAACTGTGGGACAAGCTCTTCGACGCTGTTCCGCAGAGCGAGCACATGAGCGCGCGCCGCGCGGAAACGGCCGATCCTCGCGACACCGCGATCTCCGGACGAGATGACCGGCCTGCTTATTGCGGCTCTGGAAGAAAGATCTCCTGACGCCGCGCAGTACCCGCATCCTCCTCGACGTCATGGATCGCTGCGAAACCGGCAAATCACGCATCAAGGGCCTGCTGCCGCAGAAAACGGACGTGGCGCACAAGACCGGGTCGCTTGGCGGCGTGGCCAACGACGTCGGCTACATCACCTTGCCCGGCGACGCTGGGCACGTGGCCATTTCCGTTTTTACGAAAGCCTCGAACCGGCCTGAAGACGCCTCCGAGAAAGCCATCGCCGAGATCTCCCGCACGGTGTACGATTACTTCGCCGTGGCGACTGGCCGTTGATGCCCGATCGTTGGGATAGCGCTCTTTACGACGACCGGCATTCCTTCGTCTGGAAAAAAGCCGGAGACCTGATCGACCTGCTCGATCCGCGGCCAGGCGAGCGCATACTCGATCTGGGCTGCGGCACCGGCCATCTGACCTCGCAGATCGCCGAGCGCAGCGCCGAAGCCGTAGGACTCGACGCGTCGGCCTCGATGATCGCGCAGGCGCGCCTGAATTATCCGAAACTCAAATTCGTTCTCGCCGATGCGCGCGATCTCCGAGTTCAACGGGGAGTTCGACGCCGTCTTCTCCAACGCCGCGCTGCACTGGATACCCGAACCGGCGCTCGTTGCCGCGCGCATTGCGCATGCGTTGAAGCCAGGCGGCAGATTCGTCCTCGAAATGGGCGCCAAAGGCAACATCGCGCGCATTGTCGAAGTGCTCACAGCGGTTTTGAAGGAAGCCGGCCATCGGGCGCGCAATCCCTGGTATTTTCCCAGCGCCGGCGAATATGCGTCGCCTGCTGGAAGCGCAGGGCTTCGAGATCCAGGCTCTCGGGACCATCGAGCGCTGGAACAAACTCGAACATCCGGAAAGAGGGCTGCGCGAATGGCTCGAAATGTTCGCCGGCGTCTGGTTTGAAGGCATTCCGCCGAAGGCGCGGGGAGCTCTCGTTGCCGAGGTCGAATCCCGCCTGCGGCCCGGCCTGTTTCGCGAGGGCGCGTGGTGGGCCGATTACCGCAGGCTGCGCATCACTGCGATCAAATCTGCCGTCAAATCGTAATCACAACCTTACCGAAAAAATCCCCCGCCGCGAGGCATCGGAACGCCTCCGCTGCCTGATCGAACGGGAACACCCGGCCCACAACCGGCTTGATCCCATTCACCTCAATCGCCCGGTTCATCTCTTCGAACATCGCCGTGCTGCCCACGCCGATCCCCACCAGGCTGCCGCCCTTCATCATGAGCGCATACGGCTCCTGCTGGCCCGTCGGACCGCCCAGAAAGCCAATCAGCGCGATCTTCCCCCCAAATCCGATCGCCTGATAAGACCGCGCCAGCGTTCCCACGCCGCCCACTTCAATCACATGGTCGACGCCGCGTCCGCCGGTGAGCCTGTGAACCTCTTTCTCCCATTCCGGGTGCGTTTTGTAATTGATGCCCGCCGTCGGCGCCCAGCCCACGAGCCCGCTCCAGCTTTTCCTCGCTGGATGAAGTGATGATCACGTTCGCGCCCGCCGCTCTCGCGAACTGCATGGCGTGTACGGAAACGCCGCCCGTGCCCAGGCAGAGCACCGTGTCGCCCGCCTTCACGCGATTTCCCAGCACCATCAGCGCGCTCCACGCCGTAACGCCGGCGCAAGGCAGCGTGGCCGCCTCTTCGAACGAAAGGCCGGCGGGAATCGCCACCACGCCATCCTCATGCAGCGCGACATATTCCGCCATCATGCCGTCGAGCGGAACGCCCAGCGCCGGAGCCAGTTTCGTGCGCGGACCATCCACCCACACCTGGAAGAAGGTGCCCGCCACGCGATCGCCGGTCTTGAATCTCGTCACACCCGGACCCACGCGCGACCACCTCGCCCGCGCCATCCGAAAGCGGAATCGTGTCCCGATCCACCGCGCCGCCCATGTAGCGGCCGATCACAACCATATGGTCGCGATAGTTCAGCGATACCGCGCGCACGCGAATCAATACCTCGATGCCACTCCGGCTGTCGGATCGGGCCGTTCCGCGCGGCGCAAGCCCTCGAGACTCGTCGATGCCCTTTTGAACTTCGTAAACTTTCATCTGTGGTTATTCCTCGTATCTTTGCCGAGGATGTGGGGAACATCCTGGTTATTTTCGTTGCAGACGTATTCCATCAGTTCGCCGCTCGTAATCACCGAGTGCCCATGCATCGATAAATGGCTTCGTATATGCTCCCGGATCTTCAACCGTCACGTCGTAATCCAGATGGCCGGAATCGGGCCGGCGATAACGCTCGACCACATGCAGCTTCTCGGTGTGCGGGATGCCCGGCGAAATCAAACCAGAACTTGTCGTTGAAACCCACCGAATCGACCACCAGCGTGTCGCCCTCCCACTTGCCGGTCGAATCGCCATACCAGGTTGGGTTCGGGTCCTGCCGGATGACCGCGGCCGTCCAGAAAAACCTGCCGGTAGGTGTGAATATTGCCCTCGTAAAGAAAAACCACAAGCTGCGGAGTCTGGACAATCTTCCACGGATAAGGGGCCATCCGGGGCACTCCCGCGGGCAGGCAGTTCGCTTCCGGATCGTCCTTCGACATGCGTTCTTTCGCCAGCTTCGCCGCCCAGGGCTGCAGCGGCAGTTCCTCGCCCGGTTTGAGAGAGCTGGAAATGTCGTAGATGAACGTGCGGTCGGGGCTCCAGATGCCGGAGAGATCGGGCTTGCCGTCGGAGGCGCGCGGTGTCGGCGCGGCTGGGCGCGCTTTCTGATTGGCGATCGCGGCCAGTGCCGTACCGCCGCCCGCCGGATCCGTAGCAGCGTCCTGACAAAACGCCCGGAGCAACGAACAGAAGCGAAAATCGCCGTCAGCCGGTGTGTCATCGCTGACATTCTATACCGGGCGCTTCAGCCGGGCGACGGCCCGGTAGAGCAGCAGGGCCGCCAGAATTGCGCCATACAGCGCCGGCAGCCGGATATCGGATTTCACTCCCCAGTAGTAATGAATGACGCCCGCGAGCGCACTCAAGATAGATCAGCCGGTGCAGCAGTTGCCAACGCCGGTAGCCCAATCGCCGAACCCACCCGGCGGTCGAAGTCACTGCGAGCGGCGCCATCAGCAGCAGACCCGCCATTCCCGACGTAATGAACCGCCGTTTGACCACATCCTGCCACATCGCGTCGCATCGAAACCCTTGTCGAGCCAGATCCACGTAGTCAGATGCAGCAACGCCGTAGAAAAACGCAAACAGCCCCAAAAGGCGTCGGAACCGGATCAATTGAGGCTGCCGCAGCAGCGCCCGCAGCGGAGTGATGGCCAGCGTGATCAACAGAAACCGCAGCGTCCAGTCGCCCGTGAAATGGGTGATGAACTCGATCGGATTGGCGGTCAGATCATTTTCGTAGCCCCGCCAAAAAGCCGCAGCGCAGCGGGATCAGGCACAAGAGCAAAGACAAGCGCCTTCGTCCACCCGCTCAGCCAGAATTTCTTCATGCGGCGTCAGTAATTCTTGTGCAGATCCATCCCCGCGTAAAGACTCGCCACCTGGTCGCCGTAGCCGTTGAACTTCTGCGTCTTGATTCGCTGCCCGAACCTGCTCTGCCCCAGCCGGATCTTCCGTGGCCTGGCTGTGCGTCGGATGGTCCACTTCCGGATTCACGTTCGAGTAGAAGCCATACGCCTCCGGCCATTCGAGGTTCCAGGTGGTCGGCGGCTGCTTCTCCACAAGGCGAATCTTCACGATCGATTTGATGCTCTTGTATCCGTATTTCCACGGCAGCGTGATGCGCAGGGGCGCGCCATTCTGCGGCGGCAGCACCTCTCCGTATACACCCACCGAAAGCAGCGCCAGCGGGTGCATGGCCTCATCCAGCCGCAGCCCCTCCACATAGGGGAACTGAATGTGCGCCTGCGCGGGAAGACAGCATTTGCTTCGGATCGT
The DNA here is from genome assembly GCA_963764845.1 of Terriglobia bacterium. Taxonomy (GTDB): domain Bacteria; phylum Acidobacteriota; class Terriglobia; order Bryobacterales; family Bryobacteraceae; genus BOG-234. Next base: position 255,787 of record CAVXUE010000007.1, read on the forward strand.
AGAAACTCTGGAAGGCCACGAACTTCGCCTTCGGCTTGAAATCCACCTGTTTGAGCAGAGCGCTCAGCGGGAACCCGACCCAGGGAATCACAAAGGACCAGCCCTCCACGCAGCGATGCCGGTAGATGCGTTCCTCGAGCGGCGCGAGTTTCATGATCGCGTCCAGGTCGAGCGTCTTCGGCTTCACCACTTCGCCTTCGATCGAAACAGTCCACGGGTACGTCTTGTAAGTTCTTCGCGAGTTTCACCGGCTCGTCCTTGCCCGTGCCGAACTCGTAGTAGTTGTTGTAGCTCGTAACCGCTTCGTAGGGGCGCCGGCGTTTCGTTCGTGCTCAACGGGCTCTTCGAGATGCCGTCCAGCCGGGTTTCGCCGCGCGCGGCGAAGGGAAGGCTGCCAGCCAGCACCGGCCAGAAACCGGCGGCGGCTCAGGTAAGCCTGGCGTGGCGTAACGTCCGAATGACGAAGATGTGGTCGCACGGCGGATCAGCATGGCGTCAAACACATAGTAACTCCGCATCCTGTATCCTGAAGTTGCAATGCTTCTCAGCCTCACCGCGCAGGACGCGCGAGCCCGGCATCACGGTGATCGCGGTCGCGGGCCGCATCATGCTTGGCGTGGAGAAAGGCCAGATCGAAGACGCCGTCCTCGGGCGCTCTGAACCGGGGCGCTCGAAAAATCGTGGTCGACCTGAGCCATGTTTCCTATATCGACAGCACCGGCATCGGCATCATCGCCTATTGTTTCGGGAAGGCCTCCCAGGCGGGGGCCCGATTCAGTGCCGCGGCCGGAGCCGGACGCGGTGATGGATGTTTTCCGGATCACCCGCCTCGACCAGGTGATCGGCGTTTTCCCCGACGTGGACTCCGCCTGCGCGGCTTTCGCCGGCGCGATGGCGACAACCTGACATGCAAGTCCTCCAGGCCGGCCGGCACAAACTGATTCTGCTCGAAATCGACGCCACAACCGTCTCTGCCGTTGTGCAGCAGGCCGGGTTCGACGCCAAACTCAAGGAATCGCCGCGCAGTATTCTGCTCGATCTGATCGCGGAACAGCGGGAAACACCGCTCCTGTTGTTCGACGCCGCGGATCCCGCGAACCTCGGCTGGTTCTCCCGCTGCCAGTTCTACGTGGATGGCAGGACCGGCGGCGTGATGCAGACACCCATGACGGTTGCCAACAAGCGCGATCGCGCCGGCCGCAATGTCACGAACGCTCTGCGCCTGCGCATCGCCAAGGAACTCCCGGCGACCTTCCGGCTGCCGGGCAAACAGGACCCATGACCGAGCAGGTCTGCTATGCCATGCTGAACAATTTCCTCCAGGCCCTCATTCGCACCGGAGTCGCCATCTGCGGCGGCAATGTCGTGCAGCCGCTTGCCGGACGCTCGGAAACGCCCGGCTCCCGCAACTGAAAGTCGCCTGAAGTGTGTGGCGCACGCACTTTGCGTGCCGCGTCGGCACTCTTGCCGACGCCTGGCGCATTCGGGGACGAAACCGGTGTCGGGCGCGGGACTTATCGCTTATTCGCCAGCGCCCCGGCGGCCTGCGCGGCCGCCTCATTCACAAGCAGACCCATCTTCGGATGGCTGGGCTCGAAATCGGCTTTGAGTCCATAATCCTCGAGCGTTTCCGATGTGGTGGGGCCGATCGAACCAACGAACGCGGATCGCAGCGCTTCCCGCACCTGCTGTTCGATTCCTTCTTCTTCGGCAATCCGTACCAGATTGACCAACTGCATCGACGTGGTCAACAGCACGACATCGAACTCACCGGCGATCAGCTTCGCCGCGGCCTGCCGGAGCGGACCGGTATCGACAGGAAGATCCCAACCGTAAATCCGGACCGCCGCCACATCTTTGCCAAGCGCCCGCAGGCCGCCGATTAAATCTGCGTTCGATTTGCCATATTCCTGTATCGCCACGCGTGTCTCCGGCCGGCCGCGCATGACATCGAGAAGCTCACGCCAGGTATTCGGTTCGGGCACTTGAACATCGGGGATCATCCCCAGTTCGCGCAGAGCAGCCGACGGCTTGGGTCCGCGCACCACAACGGTAAGCCGCCCGAGCGCCGCCTTGAGCTCCGCTTCCGCATAACGGGTCAGCAGCGTTTTCCAGAGCAGGCGCGTGCCCACACCGGTAAGCAGAATGACGCAGTCGAACTCACCTTTCAACAAACGATCCGCAAAAACGAACGCCTCGTCATCTCGATCCAGCGGAACCTCGCGCATGGATGGCGCAACAAACGGATCTCCCCCCTGTTTGCGAATCAGCGTGGCGATCTCTTCGGCGCGCCGGCTCTCCAGCGAAAGGACGCGCAGGCCGTCGAAAGGCATACCCGATTGTAGCGGTAACAAAAGTTGAAAATATTTTTTGCGCCTGTTCTGTCAGCAACTTAGGACCCTTTTTGAGAACGCCCCTGATCGGTTCCCAAAACCCGCCTGTTACCGTGCAATCGAGAACCGGAACGTACTCATGATGTTTCCGGGCGCTGACTGCTAAGTTCTCGAGACTCTGGCAACTCAGTTTCCAACAATGAGCGGCAGGCGCTCCCGTTATTGGTGCGGCCCCGGTTTCAGCCGGGAAACCAAACTGGCCGCGGTCCGACGGTTTACCGGGCAAGTGGAGCGCTCCAACTTTTCTGAAACGAAGACGCAAACAACAATGACGATCGAATCCGGGGACGCGGCATGGAAGCCGCGTCCCCGTTGATACCATAAAACTTTCCCAACCATATAATGCCCCTGCGCTTCTACAACACGCTGACTCAACAGGTCCAGCCATTCGCCCCCCTGCATCCGGACGCCGTAAGAATGTATACCTGCGGCCCTACTGTCTACGATTTCGCGCACATCGGCAATTTCCGCACTTTCGTTTTTTACGATCTGCTGCGGCGCGTGCTGCGCCTCAACGGCTACAAACTCGACCACGTCATGAACATCACCGACGTGGATGACAAAATAATCCGCAACGCGGTCGCCCAGGGTAAGTCGCTCGCCGATTACACCGATACCTACACCAAAGCTTTTCTCGACGATTGCGCCACGCTCCGCCTCGAGCGCCCCGAACGCATCGCCCGCGCGACTGAGCACATCCCCGAAATGGCCGCGGCGATTCACAAACTCGAACAGGAAGGACACACTTACCGCAGCGATGGCTCGGTCTACTTCCGCATCTCCACCTTCCCCGGTTACGGCAAACTCTCGCACAACGATTTCGACGGCATGGTCGCCGGCGCGCGCGTCGATGTCGATACTTACGAAAAAACGGATGCCCGCGATTTCGCCCTCTGGAAGGCCCCGAAACCGGGCGAGCCTTCCTGGGATACGGAAATCGGCGTCGGCCGCCCCGGCTGGCACATCGAATGTTCCGTGATGGCCATCGAATTCCTCGGCGCCACGCTCGACATCCACGCCGGCGGCGTCGATCTCATCTTTCCGCACCACGAAAACGAGATCGCGCAATCGGAAGCGCTCACCGGAAAACCCTTCGCCAATTACTGGCTGCATTCCGAGTTTCTGCTCGTCGACGGGCAGAAGATGTCGAAATCCCTCGGGAATTTTTACACTCTCCGCGACCTGTGCGGGAAGCATGGCCATTCGCCCGAATCCATTCGCTATCTGCTCGCGTCCCTGCCCTATCGCAAGGGCTGAATTTCACCATGGAGGGTCTGAAATCGGCCGCCACGGCGATCGATCGTCTGCGCAATTTCAAACTCCGCCTCGAATCGGCGAAGTTCGAGGACGGGCTCAACCCGAAATTTGTCGCCGCCGCGGCTCAAGCCATGAAGGCGTTTCGCGAGTCGCTCGACGACGACCTCAATACCGCCGAAGCGCTCGCCGCCATCTTCGAATTCGTCCGCGAGGCCAACATCGCCATGGATCGCGGCGAGTTCCTTTCTCTCAACCGCGAGGGCGCGCTCGCCGTTCTCAATGATTTCGATTGTTTTTTCGATGTTCTGAAGCCCACCCCGTCAACCGGCGGGCTCTCCGACGTCGGAATCGACCAACTCGATCACCGAGCGCACGGCCGCGAAGAAAGCGCGCGATTTCGCCCGCTCCGATGCAATCCGCGCGCAGTTGCTTGAACAGGGCGTCATCCTGGAAGACACTAAGGATGGAGTCAGGTGGAAAAGAAAATGAAGCTCGACACAAAAGCCGTTCACGCGGGTGAACGCAAGCGCAACGGAAGCTGGATCCCGGTCACCACTCCCATTCATCTCGCCACAACCTATTCCTACGAAGACACCGCGAGCCTCGATCGCGTCTTCGCCGGCGAGATGCCCGGCTTCTCCTACTCGCGTTACGGCAACCCCACCAACGAAGCGCTCGAGGAACTGGTCGCATCGCTTGAATCGGCCCCCGCGTCCGGCGAGTCCGGCGCCGCCGCGCTGGCATGCAGTTCCGGAATGGCCGCGCTCGATATCGCCATAAGAGCCGCGCTGCTCGACCGCAGGCGCGTGATTCTGGCCGCCAGCGCGCTCTACGGCGCCACCATCAACATGCTCATGAAGGTGCTCGAACCCTCGGGCATCGAAACCGTGTTCGTCGACTTCTGCGATGAACAGGCCGTCGCCGCCGCCATCGCCGAACATCGCCCCGGCGCGCTGATCATGGAGACCATTTCGAATCCTTTGCTGCGCGTCGCCCCACTCGACCGCATCGCCGCCATGGCGCGCGAAGCCGGCGCGCAGTTGATTGTCGACAGCACCTTCGCCACGCCGATGGTCGTCCGGCCACTTGAGCTGGGCGCCGCGTATGTCGTGCACAGCCTCACAAAATATCTCGCCGGACACGGCGATGTCCTCGGGGGAGTCGTCATCACCAACGCCGAAAATATCGAATCGCTGCGTTCCCTCTCCCGTTCGCTCGGCCCGGTGCTCGGGCCTTTCGAAGCCTATCTCGCCATGCGCGGCATCAAGACCTTCCCGCTTCGCATGCAGCGCCAGTGCGCCAACGCCTGCCGCCTCGCGAGCTGGCTCTCGACACATCCCGCGATCGACCGCGTCTATTTTGCCGGCGATCCCCGGCACCCGGATGCGGCCCACATCAAGCGCCTCTTCGCGCCCGACCTCTACGGCGCTATCCTGAGCTTCGAAGTGAAAGGCGCCGATCGCGACGGCATCTTCCGCGTGATGAACGCGCTCCGCCTGATCGTTCCCGGAACATCGCTCGGTGACGTGCAGACCATGGTGCTCTATCCCGCCATGGCTTCGCACCGAGAGTTGTCGCCGAAGCACCGCGCGCGCATGGGGATCAACGACAATCTGCTGCGCCTCTCGGCAGGCATCGAAGCCGTGGAAGACATCATCGCCGATCTCGATCAGGCCCTGAGGGCGTAAAGCATGCAGTGCGCGTTCCGCATTTCCGCGATGTTGCCCGCTGTGTTGCTCGCAGTCGGCGCGACAGCCGGCGCAGCCTCGGACGCCGATGAGCTCTTCCAGAAAGCCCGCGCCAGGGCACTTGAGAGCACCGCCCGTTTGCCACGTTACACCTGCGTCGAAACCATTTCCCGCGCCCAATACCTGCCCGCGCCCAACAGCCCTTCAACCTGCCAGGCTCTCATCACCATGCACCGGCTGGTAAATTCCCGCGGCACCCTGTACAAGCGGGACAGGCTCCGTCTCGACGTGGCTGTTGTCGACAAGGGGGAGATCTTCTCCTGGGCCGGCGCGGGCAGATTCGAGACGCAGGACGTTGGCGAGCTCGTCGGTGCCGGCGTTTCCGGCAGCGGCGATTTCGGCTCCTTCCTCGGGGGCGTGTTCGGCGGTGCGCCCGACGTCATCCGCTACCTGGGCCTGCGCAACGATTTGGCGGTTTTCGAATACAACGTTCCCCGCGCGAAGAGCTCTTACGTCTATCGCAGCGATCCGAAAGACCCGTCGAAAACCATCGGCTTCCACGGCAGCTTCTCCGTCGATCCGTCCGATGCCGATCTCCAGCAGCTCACGGTCGAAACCGATCAGTTTGAAGTGCGCGATCCCGCCTGCCGTGTCGAGCACGTCATGAATTACCAGCGCGTCAGGATCGGCAGTGGCGATTTTCTTCTGCCCGAGGTCTCGACCATGAAGGCGCTTTACCACAGTGGCGGGGAAACAGAGAATGAAACCCGTTATTCCGATTGCCGCGAATATGTCGGCGAATCCACCATTCGCTTCGATGACGTGGATCCGGATTCGGCAACGGCCGCCGCTTCAAAGGCCGCCTTGAAACCCCTGCCCCCGAAGACCCGCATGCAGATCGCGCTCGCGAAGCCGATCGATACGGAACTCGCTGCCGCCGGAGACGAAGTGACAGGAGTGGGTATCGTTGGCCGCGAGAGCGATCGCGTTCACGGACGCATTCTCAGGCTCGTACGCTATATGATGCCAATGCCGCATTGGGTGATCGCGATCCGTTTCGAATCGATCGAGCGCGGAGGCATGACGCAGCCGCTCTCCCTCAAACCGCCGGAGAGCAAAAAGCCCTCGCCGTTCCCTGATCTGCCCGCCGATGCCGGGTTTTTCACCTTCGACGGCCAGCCGAACCTGTTCCCCGCCGCCTGGGAGACCCGCTGAATGCTTCGCCGAGCCATCGCCGGATTGCTGTTCCTCGTCGCACTGTCAACGGCGTCCGCGCAGGTTGACGTTTTGGCGCGCAGCCCGGCCGAGACCGATACCGATCTGCAGGTGATCTGTCTGTTCCACTCTTCTCCGGTCAACACCCTGCACGGCTCGCTCGCCGAAATCAATACCAGGCTCAAAGGCCTGCTCGACCGCATCCGGAAGCCGGACCTGTTTCGCGGCGAGCTCGGCGAGACGCTGCTCATTGCTCCGCCGAAGGGCACGCTGGGAGCGCGGAAACTGCTCATCATCGGTCTGGGCGATTCGCAGACTTTTTCCCCGCTGCGAATGCAGTTGGTGGGAGAGGTTCTCTATTCCGAAGCCGCCCGCCTCGGGGTCGCGCATCCGTTTTTCGCCCCGACCGTGCTTGACGGAGGAGTCGCGGGATTCGGCACCGGCCAGGTTGCGGAACAGGTAGTCTCCGGATTCCTGCAGGCTGCGAGGACGGATAAAATCGCCAACGGCTCCGACAGCGTCATCGCCCTCACTTATCTCGCCGGAGCGGAGCACGCGAACGAGACCCGCGAGGGGATCGCGAAGGCGATGGCCCCGAAGGCGCCAGCGCAAACACCTCGCGGTCGGTGAGCGGCCGCCACGTGCCGATTTTCAGCCCCGCAATTTCAATCGGAGCCGATCGCGGTGCGCACCAGCTTCAACACCTTGCTGCCGATAGCCTCGACCATCCGCCGCACCTGGCGATTGCGGCCTTCGGTAATGCGGATCTCGATGTGCGAATATTTGCCGGAATCGCGCACCCGTTTCACCACCGCCGGGCGCGTGGGGCCGTCGCTCAGTTCCACGCCCTGCCGCAACCGATCGAGCGCTTCATCCGAAATCAGATCCGCGCATTTCACCAGATAGGTCTTCGGAATTTTGTGATCCGGATTCGTCAACCGCTCGGCAAACTGCGTGTCGTTCGTCAGGATCAGCAGCCCGCTGGTATCGAGATCGAGACGCCCCACCGGCGAAACAAACGTATCCACATCGGCGATCAGATCGTAAACGGTCGGCCGCCCTTCCGGATCTTTGAACGTCGTGATGTACCCGGCCGGTTTATAGAGCAGGATGTAAACGCGGTTTCTTCGTTTCGAGAGGCTTGTCGTCGAACAGAATCCGGTCGCGATCGAAATCGATCCACATGATCCGGATTTTCGACAACATGCCCGTTGACGCGCACGCGGCCCGGCATGAATCCAGCTGCGCGCCTGCGTTCGCGAGCCGAGGCCGGCCTTGGAAAGCACGCGTTCGAGCGTCTTGGTTTTCAGTGCAGAACTACCTTTGCAAGGCCGGTATTGCCGCCGCTGTCGGCCACGCGGATCACCAGCAGATGCTCGCCCGCGGGAACGGCGTCGATATGCAGGCGGAATTGCTCCGACGGCGAATCGAGAATGCCATCGACAGGCGCGACCGGCGTCCAGGGTCCCGCATCGATCGCATACTCCGCGCGCCGCAGCGCCGAAGTCGCTGTCCTGCGCGTCGAAGTTGATCGTCCGCCCCGCCGCCGGCGCGACTGCGCCGATTGAATCCGGATCACCGGCGGCGTGTTGTCGATCAGCACCGGCGAACTGACCAGATCCGCTTCTTTCGCGGCGGCGGGCGCGTTGGCTTCGCGGTCCGACGCCGTGACTTTGAAGAAGTAGCGGCCATCGGCCAGCGCATCGCCGTCGATCGTCAGAAGTGTTGTCGTGAAGATCTTTCTTCAGGAGCTTCCATTCGCGCTCGCCTTCGCCGCGGAAATCGACTTCGTAGACAAGCTTGTCGCCATCCGGATCGTCGGCCTGCCAGGAAATCAGCAACTGCTGCTGCGACGCGCGCGACAGCGTCTGCGTGGGGGTTCCGGTGGAACTCACCGGCGCGGCATCGCCGGTATCGGTCACCGTGACGCTGTAAGGGGTGGTCGCGGCGCTCGCCGACTGGAAGCCCCGGCTTTCGGCGCCGCCGGCGTCGCCGGAGTTACAGTCGTCAGCACGGTGACCGAATGCACCATCGGAGGATTGTTCTGCGGCAGATAGGCCGCGCTGACGTTCTCGACGATCGCGCCCGGTGCCCGAAAGCTCGGCTTCATACTGCAGAAAGCGCGCGTTCGGGCTCGTGATCTGCGCGCCGTTCGCGTCGCGTGACAGGCTCCGACCAATCGCTCCAGGTGGCATCGGGCCGGATGCTGTTGCCGCTGCGCGTGCGCATCGCGATTGTGCCCGCGCCGTTCTCGCCCTGCCAGCGGAGCCTGCCCCATTGCGCCACGCTGCCGGCATCGAACACGGGCGATTCGATAGGTCCCGCGCGCGCCGTCGAGCCGCGCCCAGCCTGTAGATCTTCCCCATGTTGCCCGTGGCGGCCAGCATCGAGCCTTTCCAGTGCAGCAGCCGCGTCGCTTCGGCCTCGTTCGTCTGCGCGACCAGCGTCAGCTTGCGGTCGCGCGAGAGCCGGTAAATGCGGCCGCTCGGCATCGGTGCTGAAGTAGACCTGCCCGTCCGGCGCCGGAAGAATATCGTAGACGTTTTCTTCCTTCGAACTCCAGAGCGTGTCGACCGTGTTGTCGGCGATTGATGCGATAGATCGCGCTTTTCTCGACCGGAGTGGTATCGGTGCTGACCGCCGTTGTAGCGGTGGTCACCGCCGGAGCGCGGCGCCGGCGCGGCTTCCTGCGGCTTCGGAGGCGCGGGCGGAGTCGGCGGTTTGATATCGCCGCCCGCATCGGCGGTAACGGTGATGCTGGTGGTGACGGTGGGCGTCTGCATCCGGCTGGCACGCTCTGATTCGCCTGCGCGCCCTGCACTTTCTTCGCGAGCGATCCGCCCAGCGCGACGGCGTAAACGCTGCCATCGGCGTTCGGCGAAACGGCGCGGATTTCCGGCAGATTCGAATCGTAGAGCGCGAAGGCTTTGTCTTTCGCGGTGATGCGGTAGAGAATGCCGTTGGGCTCGGTGCCCGCCAGCAACCGGCCCTGCTGATCGATCATCAGGCCGGTGACGTTGCCCTGCCCGGTCGCGTAATACACGTCGCCCTTGCCCGGCGCCGGTGATGCGGAAGACCCGGCCGTCGTCGCCGGTGCCCGCGTAGAGCGTTCCGTCGGCCGCCAGCGCGAGCGACCAGATGTATTTCGTTTTCGGATCGAAGTATTCCGATGGCTTTGCCGTTCTCGATGCGATAGATTTTGCCGTCGGGCGAACTCGCCGCGTAGACGACGCCCGTTCTTGTCTACCGCGATGGCGAAGACTTCGGGACGGTCGGCTGTCCAGAGGAGCTTTGCGATGTTCCGTTCTGTTCGATGCGGAACACGCGGCCGCGATGTCCGGTGGCGGCGTAGAGCGCGCCATCGGGCCCGGAGGCGACGCTCCAGATCACGGGCTGTTCGGAGGTGAAAAGCGTATCGAGTTTCGGGGCGAGCGAAAGCCGGCCGTCGCGCCCCAGCGAAACGCCGTCGAATTTGCCTTTGACGAAATCGGAGAAGCTCGTCATCTCCCAGACCGCGGAAGTGGACGCGGAACACGCGCCGGCAGGCCAATAGACAGCGCGCCACGCGGCCAGACACGCAGAATGACGGCCGGCTTCACTCTTTGACCTCGATCTGGACCGTTCTCGAACCCGTGACCATCATTTCTCCGGCATCGATCACCAGCTCGGTGATCTTCGAATTGCGATTCTGCGAAACGCTCTGCGTGCTGCCCAGAACCAGCGCAAGCGACGGCGGCGGATCGGGCAGTTCTTCGCCGGCGACCTCATAAGCCGGTTCGGCGCGCCACACCCGCACGTAAGCTTTGTCGCTGGGCCGCAAACGGCCCACCGTGGAAATGGACTGCTCCGGCGAGTGCGGCGTTTCGTTGATGATCTGCTTCAGTTCCGCGAGACCGGTCTGCGTGCCATCCGCCACGGTGAAGTAAAGCGTGCCCGGCGCGGTCCCGAGCGGGATCGTGTACTTCAGGGAGCGCGTCAGCTCGACGCCATTTTCGCCATCGAGCTGCGTCATCAGCTCGATCGTGTCGCCCGGCTTGACTTCCTTTCGCGAAAGGTAAACCTGCCCGATATTCAGCTCCTTCTTGACGTCGAAGGATTCCAGCTGCAGCGAGATGCGCTTGACCTTCAGCTGCATCGAAGCCCGCCTGCATCAGATAGGCCAGCGGAATGGCGGTCGCGGTCGAGGCCTGCATGGCCGACCCGCCGTCGCCGGCGTAGATATTCTGCAGCTGGACCTGTTCCTTGCGATTCTCGAACTCAATCGCGCCGTGCACCACGATGCTCGAAACGCCCTGCGCGCGCTCGGTCGAATCGATCGCCGAAAACACCGCCATCTGGAACAGGATCGGCGACAGATAGCGGTCGTTGACCATCTTCATGTGATAGGTCTGGACGCGCTTCGTGTCCTGCGTGACCTCGATATCGAGCGGGACCATTGCGCGCGCGGTTGCCGAGCGAGCCGGCGATGGCGGTATCGCGGTCCTGCGAGATCACGCCCATCAGTTCGCGCGCGGAAGAGATCTTGAACGAAGTATTGACGTTGGCGAGCAGCGCGATCACTTCGGAGCGCGTGAACGGCAGATCGGTGGGGCCGACGGCGAGGAAGCGGTGCCCGAACGCGTAGACCTTGTTGCCATCGATGGCGGTGAGGGTGCCGTCGGCGCCGACGCTCATGTCGCCGGTCATCAATTCCACGCTGATCATGGAGCCCGGCTGCAGTTTCGAGGGATCGCCCATGCGGTCTTCGGGCGCGCCGCCGGTCGAAATTCCCTGGCGCGGTTCCGAGCCCGAGCTTGCGCATCTGCGGCGCGAACTGCTCGACGGCGTTCGCGGTGAAACCGCTGAGCGAGAGCGGCGTCGCCACTTCGGTCATGCGCGTGTCGCCGAAGCCGGCCGGCTTCGCGCGCAGGGAAGCATGCGCAATGGGATCGGCGGCATTGCTGGCGACGCGCGCGCTGGAGCGCGCGGCGGAGCTGCGGCGGAGCCGAATCCACCCTCAGCATTTCCTCGATCGGGCGGATTCCCGCGATGGGATCTTTGGCATACGGGAACGCCAGCGCGACGGCGCCGATCAGCTTGCCATCGATGTAAACCGGGCTGCCGCTCATGCCCTGCATGACGCCGGTGTGCTCCAGCGGTCCGCCGGAGAGCCGGCCGAGGATCAGCGATTCTCTTTGGGCCCGGTGTTCTCGAGGACGCCGAGAATCTCAACCTGAAAATCCTCGACTTTGTCGCCGCTGAAAACCGTCTTGCCGATGCCGTGCATGCCCGCCCGGACGTCTTTCAGAGGCATGATGGAGAGGGCGGCGTGAGCGAGAGAACCGCTGAGGAGTATGCCGGGCAGCATGACTCCCACGAAGGCGAGGCGTTTCACAGTTCCAGTGTAGTCCGCGCGGGCATCGCAGCGCGGGGATTCGCCGTGTTTGATGCGCCGTGTTTGATGCGCGCTGTTTTACGAGCTGGCCGGCGCCCGGCCCGTAGACCCTGATCTCAGATCCTGATATATATACTAAGGTGTCGAAAGATGCATAGAACCCGTCGCCAGCTATTGAAAACCGCGCTCGCCGGCACTGCCGGAATCCTGGGCGCACCCGCGCTTCGCGTTTTGTCGGCGCAACAGCCTGCCAGTGAGAAACTTGCCGACGATTTGTATATCGTCCGGGTTCCGGGCGAAGCCGCTGTAGTCGCACAGACCAGCCGTGAGGGCGTGCTGCTCGTGGATGGCGGATCCGCCGCCGGCTCCGATGCGGTGCTTAAGGCGGTTGCCGCGCTGCCCGGCAGCGGCAAAATTCACACGCTGTTCAACACGCACTGGCATCCCGAGCAGACCGGCTCCAACGAGAAACTCGGCATGGCCGGCGCCACGATCATTGCCCAGGAGAATACGCGGCTCTGGCTGCAGCAGAATATCACGTGGCCTTGGAACGGGCAAAAATTCAAGAAGCTCCCGAAGGACGCTCAGCCCAACAAGACCTTCTACGACAAAGGCACGCTCGATTCCGGAGTCCGCTACGGATATATCTCGGACGCCGCCCACACAGACGGCGATCTATACGTTTACTTCCCAAAAAGTAACGTGATGGCAGTGGGCGACGCCGCTTATGGAGCAGGGATGGCCTGTAGTCGATTGGTGGACGGGAGGCTGGATCGGCGGCATTGTCGGCGGACTGCAACGCATCAAGACCATGGCAAACCCCGATACGAAGTTCGTCCCGGCGCGCGGCCCCGTACTTAGCTATGCCGACATCTCCGCGCAGATTGACATGTACGGCGCCATCTACGACCGGCTGAATCAGATGATCAACAAAGGGCGCGGCCCGTCGGAAGGTGTCGAAGCGAAGCCGGCAAAGGAATTCGAAGCCAAAATGGGCAACCCCGATGAATTTATTCGCCGCTCTTTCGAGAGCTTGTGGGCCTATCTCTCTCCCGACGCTTAAGGACCAATAATGATGCTGCGCCGCACCACGAACCCGCTCCTCTTGATCGCAGTTTTGACCGTCGCATCCGCGAACGCGGCCCAGGCGCCCCCGCCGTCCGCCGACGCGCAACTGGCGACGATGAAGCAATACTGCACGGGCTGCCACAACGACAAGCTGAAGATCGGCGGCGCCAGCTTCGACAACATAACGGCCGCGAGCGTCGCCAAAAATCCCGAGCTTTTCGAAAAGGCGGTGCGCAAGCTCCGCGGCCGCGTCATGCCGCCTCCCGGCGCAAAACAACCAGATGGCAAGGCGGTCGATTCGCTCGTCGCCTATCTCGAAGACTCCCTCGACAAGCTCCCGGAACCCGCGCAAATCACCGATAAAGAGGCCCTGCATCGCCTGAATCGCAAGGAGTATGAAAACGCCATTCACGACCTCCTCCTGGTAGACGTGAATGCCTCCGAACTGCTCCCTCCCGATGACAGCGCGCAGGGATACGACAACATCGCCTCCGCCCTCCAGGTTTCGCCTTCCTTCATCGAGCAGTATGTGCTCGCCGCGCACAGCATCGCGGAAAAGGCGCTGGGCAAGGCCGATTCCCGCCCGCAGGGTTGGAGCTTCCGCGCCGGTCCTGGCAGTCAACTGGTGCATGTTCCCGGCTTGCCTCTCGGCACGCGCGGCGGCATTCTCGCCAAAGTCGACCTCCCCGCCGACGGCGAATACCACATCAATATCGCGGACATGGCTGGCCACATCTGGGGCAATGGCATGGAGTACGAGAACCCGGTTGTGGTGACGGTTGACGACAGAATTGTCTATCAGGCAACCGTCGGCGGCGAAGAAGACATGAAGGCATACGACGAGGTACAGAACGGCGCCATCGATCGTCTCAATGCCCGCCTCAAGAACATCAAGTTCCAGACCACCGCCGGACCGCACCGCATCGGCGTCACCTTCCGCCGTCAGAGCTTCGCCCAATCCGACGATCAGATCCAGATGTTCGCCCCCGGCGGCGGGCAGGATCGTTTGTACCGCGTGAACTCGTTCCAGCTGCAGGGTCCCTTCGATGCCAAAGGCCTCAGCATCACGCCCAGCCGCGCCCGCATACTGATCTGCAATCCTGCGACCGACAAGACGAAAACGCCCGAAGCCTGCGCAAAGGAAATCTTCGCGAACATGGCCAGGCTCGCTTACCGCCGCCCGGTCACCAACGACGACGTTGCCGATCTCATGCAGTACTACGGCGACGGCGTGAAGCTCGGCGGTTTCGAATCCGGCATCCGTTATGGCATCTCCGGCATGCTCGCCAGTCCGTTCTTCCTGTATCGCAATGAGCGCGTCCCCGCGGGCGCGAAGGCGGGCGACAAATACGCCATCACCGATTCCGAACTCGCCTCGAAAATTTCCTTCTTCCTCTGGAACTCGAGCCCGGACGAAGAATTGCTCGACGTCGCCGCCAAAAACAAACTGAGCGACCCGGCCACCTTGAACAAACAGATCCTGCGCATGCTGGCCGACCCCCGCTCCAAAACCCTGGCCAGCGATTTCGTGTTCCAGTGGCTCGAGATGTCCAAGCTCGACGAGATCGTTCCCGACCGCGACATCTTTCCGAACGCCTCCGGCGCAATGGATCCGCGCCAGGATTTCCGCGCCGAGCTCAGGCTCTTTGCCGACAGCATCTTCCGCGAAGACCGCAGCGTGGTTGACCTGCTGCGCGCAAAGCATACGTTTCTGAATGAGCGCCTCGCCCTGCAATACGGCATTAACGATGTGAAGGGCGATCAGTTCCGCCGCGTTGAACTGAAAGACTCGGTGCGCTGGGGGCTGCTCGGCAAGGGCGCCATCCTGATGGCCGCCGCGTATCCGAACCGTACCTCGCCCGTGCTGCGCGGCAAGTTCGTCCTCACCTACATCGAGGGTGTTCCGCCCGCCAACCCGCCGCCGAACGTTCCGACCTTGAATGACAAGGACGTCGGCACCACCAAAGCGCTCACCGTCCGCCAGATGATGGCGATACATCGCGCCAGCCCCAGCTGCTCGTCCTGCCACTCGATCATGGATCCCCTCGGATTCGCGCTCGAGAACTTCGACGCCGTGGGCATGTGGCGTGACAAGGACCGCTTTGCCGGAACCGCCATCGATTCCGCCGGCGAGCTGCCCGACGGCACCAAGATCAACGGACCCGACGATCTGCGCAACGCGCTGCTGCGCCGTCCCGAGCAGTTCGTGCAGACGTTTGTCGAAAACCTTCTGACCTATTCGATGGGCCGCACGCGCGAGTATTACGATATGCCGACCGTCCGCCGGATCGTCCGCGAAACCGCCGCGAAGGATTACCGGTTTTCGGCCATCGTGGAAGCCATCGTAAAGAGCGACCAGTTCAGAATGCGCCGGGTACCGCAGATGGTGACCCAGTCCAAGCCGGTTTTGACGGCTGCAAAATAGGATTACAATCATTAAGGGAGACCAGACCATGTTCATCTTCAAGAAACACCTTTCGCGCCGCACAGCCCTGAAGGGAGTCGGAGCCGCCATCGGTCTGCCATTGTTGGACTCGATGATTCCCGCCAACACGGCATGGGCTGATACTCCCGCCGGAAAGACTGTGAAGCGCTTCGCCTTCGTAGGCTTCCCGCACGGCGCGATCATGGACCGCTGGTCTCCCGCGGAAACCGGCACGAACTACACCATCTCGCCGATCCTGAAACCCCTCGAGCCGTTCCGCCGGCACATGACCATCGTCTCCGGCCTGCGCAACAAGCCCGGGGAAACGCCCGAGCCTCACGCTTACATCGAGCAGGGCTGGTTAACCGCTGTGAAGCCGTGGGACTTCGGAAAGGCCGACAAGGACTCCGGCGTCAGCGCCGACCAGATCGCCGTTCGCTATGTCGGGCAGGACACGCGTCTGCCGTCGCTCGAACTCTCCGTCGGCCAAGGCAGCGCCCGCCTCGCGTGGCGCACGCCGACCCAGCCGCTGCCGCAGGAAAGTAATCCGCGCGCGGTCTTCCAGAAACTCTTCGGGCAGGGCGATACCGATCAGGAACGCGCCCGCATTCTCGCCGAGACCGGCAGCATCCTCGATCGCGTCCAGGGCCAGGCCAAGCGCCTGCAGGCGGGCGTCGGCGCCGGCGATCGCAACTTGATCGGCGACTACCTCGATTCCGTGCGCGAGATCGAGCGCCGCGTCCAGATGGCCGAGAAGGCGTCCAACTCCGACCTGACGGTCCCCGATGCGCCCATCGGCACACCCAACGATCTCACCGAGTACTTCAAGCTGATGTTCGACCTGATGGCGCTCGCCTTCCAAGCCGACATCACGCGCGTGATGACGCTTTCCATGGATCACGAAGCCAGCATGCGCACGTATACGAACCTCGGCATCGCTGAAGGCTTCCACCCGCTGTCGCATCACGGCAACCAACCCGCGAAGATGGACAAGCTGGTGCAGATTCAGACGTATCATACGCAGGAGTTTGCCGGCTTCATCAAGAAGCTCGAAGCCACGAAGGAAGCCGGCGGTACCGTACTCGATCATTCGACAATTCTCTTCGGCAGCGACATGAGCAACAGCGATCGCCACAACAACGATCCGCTGCCGTCGGCGATTCTTGGACACGCCAACGGCAAGATCAAAGGCGGCCAGCACCTGAAGTATCCGCAGGATTCGCGTCACGGTGAACTGCTCCTGACTCTGCTGCAGCGCAATGAAATCCCGGTGAAATCCATCGGCGATGGCGTCGACGGTCTCTCGGAGGTTTAATCCATGCGCAAATTCGCCGCTGCAACGGCAGTCCTGCTGGCCTGCGCCGCACTAACGGTAACGCCAACGCCGGCCGCCGAGACCACGCTGCTTGCCGCGGCGGAAGCCGGCGATCACGCCGCGGCCATGCGCCTCGTGAACGCGAAAGCGGTGAACACCACAGGCGCCGATGGCACCACCGCCGTCATGTATGCCGCGGCGAATAATGATCTCGAACTCGTCCGCGCGTTGATCAAAGCCGGCGCGGATGTCAAATTGAAAAACCAGCTCGGCACTTCGGCCCTCACCGAAGCTTCCATCATCGGCGCGACGCCGATCATCGAGGCCCTGCTCAAAGCCGGTGCCGATCCCAACTTCAGAACCACCGACGGCGAAACTCCGATCATGGCCGCGGCACGCAGCGGCCGGGTTGACGCGGCAAAGGCCCTTCTGGCCGCCGGAGCCGACATCAACGCGAAGGAAAACTGGGGCGGGCAATCCGCCATCATGTGGGCCTCGGCGCTCTGCCAGGCCGAGATGGTGAAGTTCCTCGCCTCGAAGGACGCGAGTCTGAACGATCACGGCAAGGTCAATCAGTGGGAACGCAAGATCATCCAGGAACCACGCCCGAAAGACATGAACAAGGGTGGATTTACTCCCTTGGCCTACGCCGCGCGGGAAGGCTGCGTGGCCTGTGTCCAGAACCTTCTGGCCGCGGGCGCCGATCCCGATTCCGAAGATCCGGACCGCGAAACGCCGCTGCTTCTCGCGCTCGAGAACATGCATTTCGACACTGCCGCCGTGCTCGTCACGGGCTTTAACGGCAAGGGCGCGGCTGATCTTGACAAGTGGGACCTCTTCGGCCGTTCGCCGGTCTACATGGCGGCGGATGTCAGTACGCTGCCGATGAAAGGGAACGGCGCGGTCGCCGTCCTCCCGAGTCCCGACAAGCTCACTGCTCTCGATGTCGGCCGCATGATGCTCGAACGCGGCGCGAATCCGAACATTCAGTTGAAACGGCGGCCGCCGTATCGCGACGTTCCGCAGGATCGTGGCGGCGACGGCATGCTTGCGCAGGGCGCTACGCCGCTGCTGCGTGCGGCGCGCGGCGGCGACGACAAGTTCGTGGCGCTGTTGCTGGAGTACAAGGCGATTGTCGATTTGCCGAGCAAGGAAAACATCACACCGCTGATGGCCGCCGCCGGCGTCGACTTCGGCACGCGCGCCACGCGTGGCCGCAACCGCACCGACGAGGGCGTGCTGGCCACCATGGCTCTTCTGGTCAAAGCCGGGGCCGCCGTGAATGCGCGATCGCTGCTCGACCGCAACGCGGGCGGCTTTGGTCGCGGTGGCGGCGGTGGTAGAGGCGGCGCGCCTCCGACCGGGTCCGGCGCTGCCGGTTTTGCCGCCGGCGACAGCGTATCCGAGCGCATCGCGCAGACCTTCCGGCGCGGCAGTCAGATGCCCAGCGCGAACGCCGTTCCGAACCAGACTGCCCTGCATGGCGCTGCCGAGCACGGCTTCGATAAGTACATCGAGTTCCTCGTCGCCAACGGGGCCGACCTGACGATCAAGGATGCGAATGGCCGTACGCCGCTCGACACCGCCCGCGGCGCCGGCGGGAATCGCGGCGGCGCCGACGCGTATCCGAAAACCGTGGTACTGCTGGAATCCCTGATGAAGGCGAAGGGGATTCCGGTTGCGTCCGCTCCTGGCGGACCGGAAAAACCCACCGCGGCAAAACCCGTCGCGAATTAAGCCGCCAGAGCGCGGCGCTCAAGTTTCCTGCCTCCCCGCTGCGCGGCCCTGCGCGGCATGACTTCCGGGATTCTCCCGACGTCAAACACTTCACCTTTGTCCCTATATTTAATCTGTCCACAAATAGAGGACATAATATAATAGTGGACAAATGGCGACCCGCCGAACACACACGGACACTGCCCTTGCACACCTGGCAGCGCTCCCATTTGTGCGCAGCCTGCGCTTCATTCCGGCTCCAAGATCCGCGAATCGGGCAGATGATGGAGTCCTCGAACTCGAAACGGCAACAGGGAAGCATCGGCTCTCGGTCGAGGTCAAGAGATCATATTTGAACCGAAGCCTTGTGAACGCTGTGATCGGCCAGACACACGGTCGCCGGGGAAAGCTGATAATCGCCCGCTATGTTCCCGCCGCCCTCGGCGAGCAATTCGTCAAGGCCGGCGTTTGCTTCGCCGATGATCCGGGCAACGTCCATCTGCAACTGGGAACGAAATTCAACTGGACGGTGCTCGGCAAGCGCGAGCCACCCGCGCTGCCTGAGGCGGGTCGCACCACTCCCGCGACCATCCAGCTGCTGTTCCAGTTTGCGGTTGAGCCCCCATCGGCCAAATGGACAGTCCGCGACCTCGCCAGCGCTACCGGAATAAGCAAAACCCGGGTAGCGCAGATTCGCGGCCAGTTCTTCCTTGAGCGCATCTTAACCGGGCCGACCGACGCACCTGACTTCCGCATGACATCCGAGATCGGCGACCGGTTAGTCGCAGGCTACAGCCAGATTCTGCGGGCGAAGCTCCTGATCGGGCGCTGCCGGTACGAGGAACCATCCGTAGATCGGTTCATAGCCCGGCTGTCTCGTGAAGCCGCGGCGCAGAAAATTCCTTATGCGCTCACCGGAGGACCCGCCGCCGATGCGATGCAACACTTCTACCGTAGCGCCGAAGTTCCCGTTTTTCTCGACGCGAAATGGCAACGCAGCCTGCGGTTACTGCCTGATCGGACCGGGCCGGTAATGCTGTTCAAGCCTTTTGGCAATCTCGTCTATTGGCGTGAATTCGAGGGCAAAATGGTCGCGCCTCCGTGGCTGGTCTATGCGGAGTTGTTGACCGGCAACGATCCCCGAACGCGCGAGGCGGCGGAAGACTTTCGTCAGGAGTATTTGAAGTGAACGGCATCCTCACGCCCGATCAGATCGCTGACCTGGCGGGATCAGCCAGATCTGCGAGGAACTGGGAGCCTGACCTGGTCGTGATCGGCGCCACTTCCCTGTTGATCCTCCTGGGCGATCTTGGGCGTTTTACACGCGATGTCGATCTCGCTGTTGCGCTCGACTTCGATGAGTTCGAGCGCTTGACAATGCGGCTGGCAGCCATCGGATGGGCACCGTCGCCAAAGCTGGAACACCGTTGGATCGCTCCGCGCCGGACGATCATAGACCTCTTGCCGGCCGGTGCCGAACTCCGTCGCGGCGGTTCCATCACCTGGCCCGCAAGTCAGTTCAAGATGAGCCTGGCCGGATTTGAACACGTGTTCGCACGCGCCATCGAAGTTCATCTGACCGGAGGAATGACGATCCGCGTCGCGCCGCCGATCGTCACGGCACTCCTCAAGATCATTGCCTGGGTAGATGACCCGTACCAGCGCGCGAAGGATCTCCAGGATATTCGAACCGTTCTGCGCCGCTACGAACAGGACAGTGATCGCCTGTTCTCCGACGCCGTCTTCGATGCGGACCTTCCCAATTTCGAATTCGCCAACGCATTCCTCCTCGGTCTTGATATGCGCGCGTTGGCCACCGGCGACGACGGTCGATTCGTGGAGGCATTTCTCGGGCGCCTCCTGGCTCAGGACGAAGAGGGGCGCCTCGATGATGAATCAGACTTTGGCATGAAAAGCTTTCGCGGCCAGATCGAGGCGTTCAGAAAAGGTTTCTCGGAACGAGGGTAGGGGGCCCGGAAGCTCGTTGCAGAGGGCCTCCTCCATCTCCGGCGTGTACTGAATGAAATGGACTCTCGCGTCGGTTCCGTCGAGCATTTCGAGCATCAGATCATTGCTGCCCGCTTGCTCGTCCTCGACGGAGGTGGCGTGCACAGATCGCGCACTTCAATTGGCAAACGCTCGTCGGACATCAAAGCCCCCGACCTCAAGCACGGTGCCTTGCGGGAATCATGGATAATGGAACTTGATGGCTCTTCGCGCATGACTCCCGTTCTGACCGGGACGGATACTACCCGCAAGGCCCCGTCGCCGTTTTCGTGGGCCACGATTGCGTGGGTTTCCGTGCTCCTCGCCGTCTGTTACGCGCCGGTTTTGGCCGCCCTCGTGCGTCAATGGAGCGACGATCCCGATATGGGGCACGGTTTCTTCGTGCCCGTGATCGCCGGGGCGATTGCCTGGCACAAACGGAACGAAATAGCCGGCGTGCTGCCCCGGCCCAACTGGTGGGGCCTCGTAATCATGGCATGGGCCGCGTTCCAGCTCTATATCGCGACGCTGGGCGCCGAGCTGTTTCTGACCCGCACGTCGCTGGTGATCTCGATTATCGGGGCGGTGCTGCTGCTGGGCGGCACGGCATATGTCCGGGTTTTCGCCTTTCCGCTGTTCCTCCTCTTCTTCATGGTGCCGATTCCGGCGGTGATCTATAACCAGCTCACGTTTCCGCTGCAGCAGATCGCCAGCCGCTTCGCCGAGACTCTGATCGGCTGGACGCAGATCCCGGTGGTTCGCGAGGGCAATATTCTCTATCTTCCCCAGCAGACGTTGAATGTGGTGGAAGCCTGCAGCGGGATCCGTTCCCTGCTGACGCTGACATTCTTTTCGCTGGTATACGGGTATGTTTTCGAGAAGCGCGGGTGGGCGCGAGCCGTTCTGTTTTTCTCAACCATCCCCATCACGATCGCAGCCAACGCCGGGCGCGTGGCGCTCACCGGAGTGGTTTCGCAGTTCAATCCCGATCTTGCCGAAGGATGGTTCCACGAAGCGCAGGGCATGGTGATCTTCGTGATCGCGCTGGCCATCCTGATCGGGGTTCATCAGGTGATCATCCGCGCCACCAACTTCATCGACGGGAAGGCATGCATGAAATCGCTTCTGCACAGCAAGTTCGTTTATGGCCTTACGCTCGTCGTGGTGGTGCAGGCGGTTTTGTTTTACTCCGCTTCGCACGGCGAGAACACGCCTCTGCCCGCTTCGCTGACCACCTTCCCGGCCGTCCTGGGGCACTTTCATCGAAATCCAGGAAGGCGTGATCGATCAGGAGACGCGGGACATTCTGAAAGCGGACGATCTCATGAGCCGCGTTTATGCCGATGCCGGCAGAAAACCGGAGCTGTTCATCGCCTACTTCAAGACTCAGCGCCAGGGGCAATCGCCGCACTCACCGAAGAACTGCCTGCCGGGCTCCGGATGGCAGCAGGAAGAGACCGGCCGCGTCGACGTCCCGGTGGCTGACGGGTCCATCCACATCAATCAGTATGTGGTTTCGAAGGGCGACGCGCAGAGCGTCGTTTATTACTGGTACCAGTCGCAGGGACGCGTGATCGCCGATGAGTTCGCCGCCAAGTTCTATCTGGTTTCCGATTCGATCAGGCACCACAGGAGCGATACCGCGCTCGTCAGGGTTGTCGTTCCCATCACTCAGAACCGCACGCCGGACGCGGAAAAGACCGGGTATGAGTTTATCCAGGCGGCGTATCCTGTGATCAGGTCGTTTCTGCCGCAGTAGATCAGGGTTTCACGCAGGCGAAATTTGCCGCCTCGTCGATACTCCCATTGCCTTTGTACCGGGCTACCTGGGGGTACGCGCAGAGCGGCCTCGATCGGGTCACTTTCCCCGAAACCACGCGGCTGGCCTCGATCCGGTCCGGCGTCGCACCCGATTCGGCCCACTTGAGAAGCGGCGTCGCGGCATCGAACACGCTCGTTCCCACGCCGCCGCCGCAGTGGAACATACCGGGAACCATATACAGGCGGGCGAATTCTGGCGTGGCGGTTCCCATCTTCTCCACTACGTGTTCGTAATACTCGACGCCCATCATCGGATTCAACTGCGGATCGGCCCAGCCAAAATACATCATCAGCTTTCCGCCGTGCCGCCGGAACGCGGAGAGATCGTGGTCCGTGGCGTCCAGAATCTGCCTCAACTCGGTCAGGCGCGCGGCGTCTTTGCCGGTATCGAGACTGTCGACATCGAAACGGGCAAGGAGCTGACTGGCGTCTTCCCCGGCGGGAACGGCCTTCGCGCCCGGCAGAACGAAGCGCAGAAAGTTCTCCCCGAAGGAAGTCCATGCGCCGGGCCGGTTGGGCGCGTTGATCTGTTGCCCGAGCCAGCCGCTCTGCCCATTGGGACCCGCGACTTCGGCGCCCGCCGGCCATCCCGGAAAAACACGTTTGCCCTGGCTCGTCACATCGCCATAGATGCGATCGACGGCGGCGATCTGCGGCGAAGTGAAACAGTCGGCATCATCCTTCGTCCCCTCGCAATGGGGCAGGTCGCGGGCGGGTTTGAAATCGCAGCGGCGCGGATCTTCGATCAGGCCGTCCTTCAATCCGTCCCTGGCATCGCACTGTTCGTACACCCGGTTGGCCAGCAGCCCCAGTTTCGCGGCCGGAAAGGGATTCGCGGCGAGACCCTGCATCCAGTACGCCCGGGCCACCATGGTGCCGACGTAATCGAGGCCGGGCGAGCCCGCGAGGATGCCGTCGAAATCGTCGGGAAACCGCTGCGCCAGGATGAGGCCCTCGCGCCCGCCCTGCGAACAGCCGTCGTAATAAGACTTCGAGGGGCTGGCGCCGTAGTAAGCGCGCGCCATCATTTTGGCGGCTTCGGCCGTGACGTGAAGGGAGCGGAATCCGAAATCGAGAAGCTTCTGCCGGTTGACCGCGAAGCTGGCTCCGGGTTCGTTTGCGGCCGAGTGCCCCGTATCGGTAGCGGCGGTCACAAAGCCGGCCGTGAGTCCGCGCGCGCGGTTCGTCACCCGCTGCGGCGCGTCGAAAGACTCGCCCGCCCATCCGCCGTTGCCGAACATATAGAGGCGGCCGTTCCATTGAGTGGGCAGATTGATTTCGATGTTGATCTCCGGCGGAACCATCAGGCCGACGCGGCAATGTTCCGGCGCGTTCGGCGACGCGGGAATCACATTGGCGGATATCACCGAGATCTCAAAACCCGTCAGACTGCGCAGCCCGGTGCATGCGCTCGCGGGTTTTGCGGTAGCGGGCAGAGGTGTCAAATCCCGAAACTGGACGTTGCCCGCGCCCTGACCCCAAAGCGTGGCCGCGCACATGATGACGAAAAAAAGTCGCATTCGAACCTCGTGGCAATTGTACTCAAGCCGGGCGCGGAAGGGAAACCACCTGACCGGCCCAGCGGCGAATCTGCGGCAGCGCCTGTTCGGCCGCGCGTTCGCCCGCTTCGATCATCCGCAGGGTGTTGTCGAAACCATCCCACGGAATCGCGGCCACGTCGGGCGTCAACACGACATCGGAATACCGGCGCCAGTTTTCTTCGTTTTGAGACATCAGGATCTGGAAGCTGCGGCTGACCACCTGGAACATGTTGTGCGGCGCGTAGGTTTCATCCTGATTCGGCATGCTGACGGCGATGACGTGCGTTGCGCCCATGGTGCGCGCGAGCTGCGCCGGGACTTCAATGGTGATCGCTCCATCCACATACATCCGGCCATCCAGTTCGAAAGGCCGGAACAGGCCGGGGTAGGAGCAGGAAGCGCGGATCGCCGGAGCCACTTCGCCGGGGCCGCGAAAAGCCACCGGTTTGCCGGAGCGCAGGTCCGTAGCGATGACGCCCAGGGGGATCCGCATTTCCTCGAAGCGGGATTTTTTCATCAACCTTCGCAGGAAGGCAACCATGCGTTCGCTGCCGGCGAAACCCAGCATTCGAGATACTCCAGCGGGCGACGTCGGTGAAGCGCATGGCGCCGCCGATTGTGGCGATCTCGCCGGTGGTCGCGCCGCTCGCATAGGCTGCCGCGACGATCGCGCCGGCGCTGACTCCGGTGATGCAGTCGATCGGGATGTGCTCCCGCTCCAGCACGCGAAGGATGCCGACGTGCGCGATGCCGTGCGCGAATCCGCCGCCCAGCGCGAGGCCGATGCGCGGGGCCGGTAATACGCGCGCGGTGACTACATGGCGCGGCCGTCTCAGCCACCGGCAGGTCCAGTTTTTCACTCCAACTCCCACACCATCTTATATTTGTGTCTGTATGAAGACGGTGAAGACCCATTTGCTCAGAGCGCTGATCGAGGTGGGATTCATCATGCTGCTTTTCTACTCCAATCTGCTGATGGGTGAATTTTCGCGCTCGGGCATGGGTCAGGTAATGGGGTTGGCCTGGGCGCTTGGAGACATCTTCACGGCAGCCAATTTCGTGATTGGTCTGACGGCGGCGCTCATCGGCTACGGCCTGGTTGAATTTCTCCGGAACCGGCTATGACCCTGCGCCGACGCGCGTACTAACATAAACCAAATGATGGGTAAGCTCCGAATGGGCGCGATTCCACTCGCGCTGTGGGCATTTTGCGTATTGCCGGCTGCAGGCGGAAGACTTTCTGACCGGGACGCCGGCGATCCGGTATTCGCTCGCGAAATTGAACGTGCTGGGCAGCGTTCTGATGATCGGCGCGCATCCCGACGACGAGAACAATGCACTCCTGGCTTACTGCTCACGAGGGCTGAAACTGCGCACCGGTTATCTCTCATGCACGCGCGGCGAAGGCGGGCAGAATCTGCTGGGCTCGGAGCAGGGCGCGCTGCTCGGCGTGCTGCGGACGCAGGAGCTTCTGGCGGCCCGCCGGGACGACGGCGGCGCGCAGTATTTCACCCGCGCCATCGATTTCGGGTTCACCACCTCGGCCCAGGAAACGCTCGATAAATGGGGCCGCGACCGCACGCTGGCCGATATCGTCTGGGTGATCCGTCAGCAGCAGCCGGACGTGATCATCCTTTCGTTCAGCGGCACGGCGAGCGACGGGCACGGGCATCATCAGGCGTCGGCGATCCTCGGCAAGGAAGCTTATGAGGCGGCGGGGGACGCGAGCCGGTTCCCCGAGCAGTTGAAATAGGTCAAGCCCTGGCGGGCGCGCCGGCTGATGCGCAGCCGGTTTGCTCCGCTCAACGCTCCCGTAGCGACGCCTGGCGGCCGCGGGCGAGGCGGCGCGGCGGCAGGCGCGGGTCCTGGCCGCGGCCCCGGGCGCGGGCCTGATCCGTTTCCCAATCAGCCGGTACTCACGCTGGAGACCGCCGATTTCGATCCCGTGATCGGCCGGTCGGACCGGGAGATCTCCGTCATCAGCCGCAGCGAGCACCGCAGCCAGGGGCAGGGCGCCACCATCGCTTACGGAGGGGCACAGAACCTGGTTTCATTCGTCGAAGGCGAACATGCCGTCCAAAGCGTTGTTCGATGGAATCGATACCAGTTGGACACGCGTTCCGGGTGCCGGGCGCACGGGCGAAATTCTGGCGAGGGCGCAGCGCGAATTCGACGATCTGCATCCCGAGCGGACTGTCGCCGCCCTGCTCGAAGCGCGTCCCGCGATCGCAAATGCCGCGCGCGGCGGACAGCTTTCCTCGGATTGGGCACAGTGGAAGCTGGAGGAAATCGACCAGGCGATCGCGCTATGCGCCGGGCTGCGTACCGAAGCGCAGGCCGATGCGGCGGCGTTCGTGCCCGGCGGCACGGCGAAGATTTCGCTGACAGCGCTGAACCGTTCGTCGCTGCCGATTATGCTCGCCGGGGTCCATCTGAGCGGGTGGGACAACGTGGACGCACCGGTAAAGAACAAACTGCTCGAATACAACAAGCCCGACGTGACCAGCGTTCCGCTGGCGATTTCGGCCACGCAGCCTTATTCGCAGCCCTTCTGGCTTAAGGAACCGCACGAACCGGGGAGCTACAACATTCCCGACCAGACGCTGATCGGGCGCGCGGATATTCTGCCGCAAGTGACTGCCCGGTTCGACTTCACTCTGAACTCAGCGCCTTTTTCGATCACCGAGCCGAAGTGCATTACCGCGGCGCCGACCCCTCACGGGGCGAGTATGTCCGGCCAGTGGTAGTCGAGCCTCCGGTGTCGATCGATCTGCCCGCGGAGAATTTCGTTTTTCCGTCCGGCGCGGCGCGGGATTTCAGTCTGCAGATTCGCGCCCTGACGGCGAACCAGTCCGGCGATGTGCGCCTCGAGACGCCTGCGGGCTGGAAGGTTACGCCGGCCGCGGCGCGATTTCGAGTTGAAAGAGGCCGGGGCGGCACAGGAGGTGCGATTCCATCTGATGCCTCCGGCCGGTCCGGTTTCGGGACGCTTCAAAGTGGTGGCGAAGGTGGGCGCAGTCGAATTGTCGAGTGGCGTTGACGTGATTCCGTACTCGCATATTCCGGCGCAGACTGTGTTCATGCCCGCCGAAGGGAAGCTGTCGGCCGTGCCGCTCAAGGTGCTGGCGAAGCGGGTCGGATATGTGATGGGATCGTCCGACAGAGTACCGGAAGCGCTGCGTCAGATGGGCTGCCAGGTGGATCTGCTGGACGATAAAGACCTGGGCTCGGGCAACCTGGCGGTCTACGACGCGATCGTCACCGGCGTGCGGGCCTATTCCGTGCGCCCCGATCTGCGCGCGGCGCAGGCGCGATTGCTCGATTACACGAAGAACGGCGGCACACTCGTGGTGCAGTACAACAACAGCGCCGACGCCCGCATCAGCCCTTCGGTGGCCGAGGCGCTGGATCATCTGGGGCCTTATCCTTTCACGTTCGGGCGCGACGATGCGCGCGTAACCGACGAGGACGCGCCGGTGAAGGTACTGCTGCCGAACTCGCCGTTACTGAACATTCCGAACAGGATCACCGCCGCCGATTTTACCGGCTGGGTGCAGGAGCGGGGCCTCTACTTTTCGAACAAGTGGGATTCGAAATACGAGACGCCGATCGAGACGCATGACGCGGGCAATGCGGAATTGCCGGGCGGAATGCTTTACACGCGATATGGAAAGGGCGCGTACATTTTCACCGCGTATTCGTGGTTCCGGGAACTGCCCGCGGGCGTACCGGGAGCGTATCGGATTTTCGCGAATCTGATCAGCGCGGGCAAAGCGGCTTCGGGCGCGTCGAAATAATGTGGTGCTGTGTCCAGGAAATAACTGGACACATCGTGGCGCGGACGATCGTTTTCCGTCGTCCGCGTTTGTCTCATAACAGGAAGAAGGCAGGCCACTGAAGAACGATGGCCTGCCCCACGCCTGACCAGGATCGTGTCCAGTATTTATTGGACACTACAGTAGCCCCAATGTCGGTATTTTCCCTCTGAGAACTTTATTCGCGTCTCGCACGAAGTGTGCCAGGACGGTACGATGCCGGCTGATCAAACGATTCTTGTTGTCGACGATGAAGAAGTCGTTCTCAACGTGGCGCGCGACATTCTCAATCACTACGGATACCGTGCGCTGCTGGCCCATAACAGCGCCGCGGCGAGCGCGCAGATGCAGGCGAATGCTGACATCTGCCTGGTCCTGCTCGACGCGGGTATGCCGCCTTTTGCCATAAATACGGAACTGCCCATAGTCGTCTTGAGCGGCTCTCCTCCGGAGGAGGCGCTCAGACATTTCGATCGGAACAGAATCTCCGGTTTCCTGCGGAAACCATACACGGCGTCCCGGTTGCGGGACGCGGTGGCGCTGGCGCTGCGGCCGAGGCGACTGGCGGCCTGAGCGACCTGACAGCTTAGTACTACAAGTGCGGTATTATGGCGTCAAAGAACTACAGCCTTGATCCGCCTACCGAACAGACTCGCTCCCGGCCTGCCGCCCGATCCGCCATGGGTTCGTTATTTCTTTGCGGTGACCACCTGCGCGGTGGCGATCGTAATGGAGCTTTTTCTCGACCGCCTGACGAATCAGCCGGTCTATCCGTTTCTGCCGGCGCTGGCTGCGATCATCGCCAACGCGGCATTCGCCGGCGCCGGCCCGGGCCTGACTTCCACCGGAATTCTGGTTGCGTGGGCCGCATTCGATCTTTGGGCGCACGGCCGCACGCCCGGAAACATCTTTTCGCGCTGCCTGATGCTGCTGCTGGAGGGACTGGTGCTCAGTTTCGTCAGCTCGCGGATGTGGAATTCCAAACGGGATGCGGCCCGCAGCGAGGCATGGCACAAGCAACTGGTGGAAACCGCCGCCGAGGGCATCTGGATACTGGACAATACCGGCACCATCACTTATGCCAACGCGAGAATGGCGGAGATGCTGCGTGTTCCGGTCGGGGAGCTGCCGGGCAGGAGGGAGGACGAGTTCTTCCGCCCGGCGGATATTTCGATCGAACGCATCCGCGCGGAGAATCTCCGGCTGGGGCGAAGAGAGCAGTTCGACCGGCGTCTGAGGCGCGGCGACGGGTCGGAGATGTGGGTGCTGACGTGTTCCAATCTCATCGGCGCCGGCCAGGGCGGCGTGCCCGGAGTATTGGCCATGATGACCGATATCACGGAGCGCAAGCACGCCGAACATGCGCTGCGCCGCTCCGAAGAACGCTTCCGCAACCTCTTCGAGAACGTACTGGAGGGCGTTTACCAGAGCACGCGCGACGGCCGTATTCTGGCCGCCAATCCGATGCTGCTGCAGATGCTCGGGCTCTCCAGCGAGGCGGAATTGAACGACGTCAACATCGCCAAGGATCTCTACCTCGACCCCCATATCCGGTCGCGACTGCTTGAGCGGCTGGAACAGGAGGGCGGTTTCCAGAACGTCGAGTACGAATTGAGGCGCCGCGACGGGCGGATCATTACCGTTCTCGAGAATGCGCGGGTGCACAGGGACGAAACGGGAGCGGTCCTGTATTACGAAGGAACGCTGACCGATATCACTCCACGCAAGCGGATCGAAGAGCAGCTGAGGCAGGCGCAGAAGGCGGAAGCCCTGGGCCGGCTGGCGGGCGGGATTGCGCACGATTTCAATAACGTTCTGACGGTGATCACCGGTTATACGCAGCTTGTTTTATCGGATCTCGAAGCCGGGCACCCCGCGCGGGCGAGCGCGGAGCAGGTGCGGGATGCGGTGGAGAGCGCGATGTCACTGACCCGGCAGCTGCTGTCATTCAGCCGCCGGCAGGCGCCCGCGCAGGACCATATCGATCTCAACCGGGCCATCGAACGGGCCCAACCCGCTCTTTACCTGATGATGAACGACCGCGTGTCGGGCGAGAAAGGGAAACTGCTGCTTTCGCTGTGTCCGGAAGCGACGCCGGTTTACGCCGGTCAGGCCCAGATCGAACTGACTTTGCTGAGCCTGACGGCGAGCGTGCGAGCCGCGGCGCCAACGGACAGGATGGAACTCAAGACCGAACTGGCCGCGCTCGACGAGGAAGTCTGCCGGCGGTGCGGCGATGTGCAGCCCGGAGTCTACGCCGTGCTGACCGTTCGCGGCGCGCGCGAGCCGGGGACCGACGACAGTAAGGCAACGGGATTCTTCGCCAGTGCGGGGTTCGCGGCCATGAATGCCGACGAAAGCGCGGCGACGGATATTTCTTCGACGCACGCGCTGATTACACAGGGGGGAGGCTTCATCGCGGCCGATCGCGAAAATGGGGCGCGTCCGGCGGCCTTCCATGTGTTCCTGCCCTGCGCCGCGGCGCCGGCCCGCGGAGAGAAGGAGACCGGCGCGGCTTTGGCATCGGGCGGAGAGACGATTCTGCTGGTGGAGGACGAACCGCTGGTCCGCGAATTGAGTCGCGACATGCTGGAGCGGCAAGGCTACCGGGTCATTCTGGCGTCGGACGCGAACGAGGCCGAGCACCTCGGCGCGAACGCGGGCAGTTTCGACCTGTTGATCACGGATGCCATCATGCCAGGTGTTTCCGGCATCGAGCTGGCCCGCAGAATCCGGGTTTCGCATCCCGGAATGAAAGTCCTTTTCATCTCCGGTTATACGGACGAGCCGGGCGAGCGCGACCGGACGGGCGCGGAAGGCGCGGCTTTCCTGCAAAAGCCCTTCTCGGCCGACTCCCTGGGGCGCAAGATCCGGCAGATCCTCAGCCGGGTTTAGGGGTACTCCCGCAGGGCCCTGCCCGGACACGCAGCAGCCGGCGCTGAAGGTATAATCAGGTCATAACACCATCAAAACAGAAGAAGCCCAGGGATTATCTGCTTGCCCTTTGTGCCGGGTTGGTCTTCCTTGTGGTTGCCTGGCTGGGAGCCTGGTCGAACCATTTCGGCAACAGCTTTCATTTCGACGATTTTCCCACGATCGTCGACAATCCGTTTCTGCCGCACTTTTCGAATCTCCCGCGCTACTTTACGAACCCGCGGACGTTCAGCGCGATGAAGGAAACCGCCGATTACCGGCCGCTCCTTTCCGCGTGGTTTGCCCTGGACTATTGGCTGGGCGGCGGCGCGAAGGCCTTCTTTTTCCAGTCCGAGAACTTCGTCTGGTTCGGCTTCCAGGTGCTGGCGGTCTTGATGTTGTTCCGGGCGATTCCGGGGGGAAACAACTACTCCGCGATTTTTGGCGCCATGCTCTACGGGCTTCACCCGATTACGGCCGATACGGTTAACTATCCGCTGCAGCGCGGGGTGATCATGGGCTCGTTCGGCGTCACGGCGGGCCTGCTGATCTGGGTCGTGTGGCCCCGATGGCTCCCCCAGTCGCTTCCCCTGACGCTCAAGAGAGTGCCGCA
The DNA here is from genome assembly GCA_963764845.1 of Terriglobia bacterium. Taxonomy (GTDB): domain Bacteria; phylum Acidobacteriota; class Terriglobia; order Bryobacterales; family Bryobacteraceae; genus BOG-234. The sequence continues at coordinate 286,927 of CAVXUE010000007.1, forward strand.
GCATGGATTCGACGAGTATCTGCGCCACAACTTCGCGCTGCTTGAGGCCCGCTATCTGAAAGTGATCCACGCCCCCGTGGGACTCTATCTGTGGCCCGTGGTTCCGCTGCTGCTCGCGGAGCCGGCGACCGCCCTGTTCGCGCCGATTCTGATCGCCTATATTCTGGTTGTCGACACCGGCCGAAAGCTGCGGGACGCAATTCCCGCCGCGATCATCTGCGGAGGGTACTGGATTTTCCAGACGATTTTTGTGTGGAATCTCGGCGCGTTCTCGCGGCCCCCGCTCCTGAATTACTGGATCACGCAGCCCTGGGTGGCGATGCGGTATCTGTTCGATTTCTTCGTGCCGGTCCACCTGAGCGCCGATTCAGATCTGACGCCGTTCGCGCACTTCTGGGCGCCGCTGGCCCTTGCGGGATTCGCCGGGGTTGCAGCGCTGGCGGGTCTGGCCGTTTTCCTCGGACGCCGGACCGAATGGCGCGTCGTGGCATTCGGCATCTGGTGGTTTCTGATCGCATTAACGCCTTATGCCGCGGTTCCCGGACGGGCAGTGGAAGCGGACTGGCATATGTATTTTGCATGCACAGGTCTCGCGCTTGCGGTGTCGCGCGCCGCATGGATCGTTTTTCAGCACTTTTACGAATCGAAGATGCGCTTCCCCGCGCTGATCGGGGCTCCGGCGGTGGCGATCGCAGTGCTCGCGGCCTGCGGATGGGGAACCCGCGAGCGAAACGCGGTCTGGGAATCGGAAGGAAGTCTGTGGAGCGACGTGATGGCGAAGAGCCCACGCAACGGGCGGGCGTTCATGAATTTCGGCTTTTCCCGCCTCGCGCAGCAGGATTACGGCGAGGCGATCAAATACTTCGCCGAGGCCGAGGCCATATCGCCCCACGACGCGGTTGTCGCGGTCAATCTGGCGCGCGCGTACAACCAGCTCAGCAAGACCGATGAAGTCGAAGTCCGATTCCGGCGGGCGATCGCCGATGCGCCATCCTACGCGCCCGCTTTTTCCGCTTACGCCCAGTGGCTGACGGGGCAGCAACGGTTTGACGAGGCACTCAGGATGGCCAGGAAAGCCAGCGTGCTCGACCCCTACGATGTCGTCGCCGACCGCACCACGATGGATATTCTGGCCGAGCAGCATGAATGGCTGGAACTGAAACAGGCGGCAAAGGAGGCGCTCAACCTTCATCCGGACGACGATGCCGTTCAGTCATCGGTGCGGGTGGCGCAGACCGGGATCGACTCGGTGGGCGTGGCCAAAGTAAGAGCCATAAGGGAACCCACCGTGGACCATTATCTGGCGCTTTCGGTGCACTACTACGAAGTACACCAGTACCAAGATTGCATTGAGGCCGCGCGGGAGGCGCTCAAGATGAATCCGGATCTCGGCGAGGCGTACGCCAACATCGCGACGGCTTACCATACGATGGGGAAGATGGACGAGACAATCGCGGCACTGAAGGAAGAAATCCGGATCAACCCGAATCTGCGCTCGGCACAGAACAACCTCGAGTTTGTGCTGGAGGAAAAGGCCAGAGCGGGACAGCAAGCCAAATGAACAGGGTCTTATCGACGCACGTTATCTGCAACCATCGTTTGACCACGGCATGGCTGAACCGGGTGGAAGGCGCGGGGATTTCCGCGGTCGAGATCTTCTGCGCGCCGCAGCATCTCGATTACCGCGATAAATCGCAGATCGGCGAACTCGGGCCACTGGTTCCGCGACTCTCCGCTGAAGCTGCACTCCCTGCATGCCCCGATGTATACGGATGAGATCTGGGGGCGCTCCGGGCCGCACACCCACATCAACATCACGGACCGGAAAAAGGCCGACCGCATCCGCTGGGTGGACGAAATCAAGCGCGCGCTCGAAATCGCGGAGGTGGTTCCGTTCCGCTATCTGATTCAACATCTGGGGGTGAGCGGGCAGGAGTTTTCCGACTACGCGATCGAGGCGGCATTTTCATCGCTTGAGGAATTGACGGTTTTCGCGCGGCAGCGCGGCGTGGAAATACTGCTGGAGAACACGCCCAACGAGTTGTCGACCGCCGAACGCCTGGAGCTCTTCAATTCCATGCACGCACCTGAAGCTCAACTACGTTTTCGACACGGGCCACGCCCACATCGGCGCGGGAATCGAGCATGAGTTCGAGATCATGAAACCGCGCATTCGCTCGCTGCACGTGCACGATAACAACGGCAAAGAGGATCAGCATCTGTTCCCGATGAGCGAGGGCGGAACGATCGACTGGCACGACGACCATGGAGCTGCTGCGCTCGCGTCCCGGGCCAGTATCCTTTGCTTCTGGAACTGCGCGAAGTGGCGGAGATGGAGCATCCGCTCGACGAGATCGCGCGCGTGTTCGACCGACTCGAATCTCTCCGAGCAAGATGCGACTCATGCCTGAACGAATCACGATAGCCGAAGCGGCCCGCCATGTGGGCGAGACCGTCGAAATCCCCGGCTGGCTCTACAATCTGCGCAAGTCCGGGAAAATCGTTTTCCCGATTCTGCGCGATGGCACCGGCCTCATCCAGTGCGTCGCGCTGAAGAGCGCGCTGCCGGAAGAGGTCTTCGAAGAATTGAAGCATCTGACGCAGGAATCGTCGCTCATCGTGCGCGGAGCGATTCGCGCCGAAGCCCGCGCGCCCGGGCGGATACGAGATGGATGTCGAGGGCGTCGACGATCCTCCAGAAGGTTTCCGAGAGCGATCCCTATCCGATCACGCCGAAAGAGCACGGCGTCGAATTTCTGATGGATCACCGGCATCTGTGGCTGCGCTCGCAGCGGCAGCACGCCATCATCCGCGTGCGGCACGAAGTGATCAAAGCCGTGCGCGATTACTTCGACAGCCACGGCTTCACGCTGGTCGATACGCCGATCTTCACGCCGGCCGCCTGCGAAGGAACCACGACGCTTTTCGAAGTGAACTACTTCGACGACGATAAAGCGTATCTGACGCAATCGGGCCAGCTCTACAACGAAGCGAATGCGATGGCGTTCGGGAAGGTTTACTGCTTCGGGCCTACCTTCCGCGCGGAAAAATCGAAGACGCGGCGGCATCTGACGGAGTTCTGGATGGTGGAGCCGGAGATGGCGTTCGCGGATCTCGACGAGATCAAGCGCGTGGCCGAAGAGATGGTGGTTTACGTCGTCGGGCCGCGTTCTCGACCAGCGCCGCGAAGAGCTGAAGGTTCTGGAACGCGATGTCACGAAGCTCGAAGCGGTGCAGGCGCCCTTCCCGCGCATGAGCTATGACGACGCGGTGAAGAATCTGCAGGAGCACGGCTCCGAAATTCAGTGGGGCAGCGATTTCGGCGGCGCCGACGAAACCATCCTGACGCAGCAGTTCGACCGGCCCATCATGGTGGATCGTTTCCCGACCGCGATCAAGGCGTTCTACATGGCGCCCGATCCGGATCGGCCGGAAGTCGCGCTGGGCGTGGATGTGCTCGCGCCCGAAGGCTATGGCGAGATCATCGGCGGCGGCCAGAGAATCCACGATCCCGAACTGCTGCTGCGGCGCATCGAAGAACATCAACTGCCGCAGCGAAGCGTTCGACTGGTACATCGATCTGCGCAAGTACGGCACGGTGCCGCACGGCGGATTCGGCATGGGCATCGAGCGCTGCGTGGCGTGGGTCTGCGGGCTGGAGCACGTGCGCGAGACGATCGCGTTTCCGCGCATGCTGTACCGGCTGCGTCCGTGAACCCGAAGCGGTCCATCGCAATCATCGGCGCGCCGCTCGATCTGGGCGCGGGACGGCGCGGCGTCGATATGGGGCCTTCGGCCGTGCGCGTGGCGGGTCTCGGGCAGGCGGCTGAGCGCGCTTGGCTATGACGTCACCGATCTCGGGAACGTGCCGGTGGCGCAGGCGGAAAGCGTGGACGACGCGGGGCCGGGCGACGCGAAGTATCTTCCGCAGATCGCGGCGACGTGCGAGCGGCTGGCGGAACTGGTCGCGGCAGGCGCTGGCGGACGGGAAAGATGCCGCTGGTGCTCGGCGGCGATCACTCGATCGCGGTCGGGCACGGTCGCCGGCGTATCGCGATTCTTTCGCGAATCGAATCGCAAAATCGGCCTGCTCTGGATCGACGCGCACGCCGACATGAACACGCCGCAATCGAGCCCGAGCGGCAACGTGCATGGGATGCCGCTGGCCTGCTGCGCGGGCGTGGGCCCCGATGAACTGGCGCGGATGTTCGGCTTCTCGCCGAAGGTGGATCCGGCGAATGTGGCGCTGGTGGGCATTCGCGATGTGGATCACGCTGGAAGCGGAGAACGGTGCGGAACACGGGCGTGCGCGCGTTCACGATGCGGGAAATCGACGAGCGGGGCATGCGCGCCGTGATCGGTGAAGCGATCGCGCATCGCCACGCAACGGCACGGCGGGGTTTCATCTTTCGCTCGATATGGATTTCGTCGATCCGCAATACGCGCCCGGCGTGGGCACGCCGGTGCGCGGCGGCGCGACGTATCGCGAGGCGCATCTCGCGATGGAAGTGATCTGCGACTCCGGGCAAAATGGTTTCGATGGAAGTGGTGGAAGTGAATCCGGTGATCGACGAAGTGAATCGGACGGCGGAACTGGCGGTGGAACTGATTCTGTCCGCGATGGGAAAGAAGATTCTGTGAACATGAAGACGCGGGTGGCGGTGGTTTACGGCGGCCGCAGCGGCGAGCATGAAATCTCGCTGGTGTCGGCTGAATCGGTGATCGCCGCGATGAATCCCGAGCGGTACGAAGTGATCCGTTATCTGATCGGGAAAGACGGCCGCTGGAGTCCCGGCGCCGATTCTGCCGGAGCCCGGCGCGAATCCCGAGATCGACGTGGTGTTCCCCGTTCTGCACGGAACGTTCGGCGAAGACGGCACCGTGCAGGGGCTGTTCGAACTGGCGGATCTGCCTATGTCGGCGCGAATGTGCTGGCTTCGCGGTTTCCATGGACAAGGACGTGATGAAGCGCGTGTGCCGCGAACGCGGGCTGCCGGTGGTGGAGTGGATGGTGCTCGACGCGCGATGACGCTGGACGCCGAGGCGGTCGCGCAGCGAGTTGCCGTTTCCGATTTTCGTGAAGCCGGCGAATCTGGGATCGTCCGTCGGAATTTCGAAAGCGCACGATCTGCGCTGAGCTTGAAGAAGGCGCTCGAGCTGGCGGCGGAGTTCGATCGCAAGATCATGGTGGAGCGCGGCATCGAAGGCCGGGAATTCGAGTGCGCGGTGCTGGGCAACGACGATCCGAAGGCGTCCGCGCCCTGCGAAATTCTGCCTTCGCGCGAGTTTTACGATTACGAAGACAAGTATGAACTGAATCTGGCGCGGACCGTTCTGCCGGCGGATTTGCCGAGAGCGAAACGCTGGAAATGCGCCGGCTGGCGGTCGAGTGCTTCAAAGCCGTGGGATGCGAAGGCATGGGCCGGGTCGATTTCCTTCGCGAAGCCGCGACCGGGAAACTCTACATCAACGAGATCAATACCATTCCCGGGTTCACGTCGATCAGCATGTATCCGAAGATGTGGGAGTATTCGGGAATTCCTTACAGCGAGCTGATCGACCGGCTGATCGAACTGGCGCTGGAACGCCACGCGGCGAAGAAGGCGACGCGGTTCACGCGATAATGGAGACGATGCCGCGCCGGATTGGTCTGCCGCTCATCTTTGCTGGTCTTTCGCTTGCTGGTCTTTCGCTTGCCGGTCTTTCGTTTGCCGCCGATGCGCCGAAGGATGACGATGCGCGCAGATGAAGCAATTCATCGACGCGTACAAGATTCTGGAACAGAATACGGCCGATCCGTTCGATCTGGATCAGGCGTTTTACCAGGGCGCGATACCTGGGTTGCTGCGCCATCTGGACCCGCATTCGGTCTTCTTCGATCCCGGCCAGTTCGAGCAGCTTCAGCAGATGGAAGTCGTCGACGCAGAAGGGATTCGGCACCGTGGTTTCCGTGCTGCCGGGCGCGTGGTGGTGCTGCAGACCACGCCGGACACGCCCTCGGAAAAAGCCGGCATGGCGCCTGGCGATGAGATTCTCGCGGTCAACAATTACCGTCTGGATCGGCTCGATGCCGACCAGATTGTCGGGCTGCTGGGCCAATCCAAAGCAGAAGCCGGCGCAACTGGTGGTGCGGCGTCCGGGAAACGCGCGGCTGATGGAGCTGACGCTCACGCCCGAGAACATGCAGACTTCGAGCGTGGAGCGCGTGTTCGAACTGCAGCCCGGGCATCGGATACATCCGGGTATCGGCCTTCGAGGAGAAAACGGCGCAGCAGATTCACGACGGGATCGAGAAGCTGGGCGGGCGCAACCTGAAGGGCCTGGTGCTCGATCTGCGCAATAATCCTGGCGGCCTGATGACGGCTGCGCATGCAAACGGCGGCGTTCTTTCTGCAGCCAGGGCAGGTGATTCTATCCGCGAAGGGGCGCAACGTGGCGGAGACCATCGAGCGCGTTCCGGCGGACAACAAGCCTTACACGTTTCCGGTGGCGGTGATCGTGAACGGCAAGACGGCGAGCGCGTCCGAGATCGTTTCGGGAGCGCTGCAGGATCACGATCGCGCCACCATCGTCGGCGAGCCGAGCTTCGGCAAGGGTCTGGTGCAGAGCGTTTATCCCCTGTCGGAAAAGACCGGTCTCGCGCTGACAACGGCGCTCTATTACATTCCGAGCGGCCGTTCGATTCAGAAGACATTCAGTTCGCAGCGAGCGTTCGGCGCGGAGGATTTTGCGCTGGGCGCGACGGCGACGCACCCGAACGAGCGCACCGATTTCAAGACCGACAGCGGCCGGCCGGTGCCGGGCGGCGGCGGCATTGTGCCGGACGTGGAAGTCTCTGCCGGCGGCCTGACGCAGTTTCGCGCCGTACTGGAAGAATCGGGATCGTTCACGTCGTTCGCGGCGGAATTCATCGCGGATCACAAGATCGCGGACGGATGGGAATTGACGCCGGAGGTTCTGGATCAGTTCCGGGAATGGCTTTCGGAACGGCGGATTCAGCCGAGCTCTGTCGGAATGGATTTCGAATCGGGAGTTCATCCAGGCGCGCCTGAAGACGGAGATTTATAATCTCGCGCTCGGGGTGGCCAAGGGCGACGAGGTGGAGGCGAAGTCGGATGAGCAGATTCAGAAGGCGCTCGAGGCGGTTCTGAAGGCGGCGCCGTGAAGGCCGGCCGTTTCGCGAATGGCGACTACTTCCCGAACGCCAGTTTCGCTTTGCGCTGCTCTTCCGCTTTGACGGACGGGCCGAACAATTGCTCGAAGAAGCCTTCCTTCACCAGCTTCGAGACGTAGCTGTTATCGATCACCTGGTGAAAGTCGTAGGCTTTCATCTGCTCCGCCATCCGCGCGTCGGCCTGCTGACTTACAATCGATTTCACGGCGCCTGCAAGCACATAGGGTACACGTTCAAAGGCCGTGGGCTTGGCGTACAAATCGTAGACGCGCTCCATATCCGACTGCTGCGCCGCCTTATCGTAAGCGAGAAACGTCTTTACGGCGAAAGCTTTGTCTTCGTAGAAGCGTTTGATGGCCTCGGCATGGGCCTTGATCAATGCCTCAGGCAGTTTTGGGTCCGCGGCCACAACGCTCTTCTTCATGATGTAGGCGGTGGAGGCGAAGATATCGTCGTGATCGGCCAGATTCGCGAGGGTCTTGAACCCGGCTTCTTCAACCTTGAAATAAGCGGGGGCTGTCAGCAGCGTGGCATCCGCGCGGCCACTCTGGAGGGCGGCGGCGCGTCCGCTGACGTCGGTGCCGACCGGAATCCATTCCACGTCGCGCGCACTGAGTCCCGACTTCCCGAGCAGCGCGATGAGATATCCGTAGGGCGCGTCGCCGATCTGACCGATGGCCACGCGCTTGCCCTTGAGAGCTTTGATATTCGGGATGTCTTTGTTCGCCATGAGCGCGAACATGCCTCTGTTCAGGGAACTCCCCGTGATGACCAGCGAACCGTCGCGCATCGCCGCCTGCATAAGCTGTTCGAGCGATGAATTGACCATCTGGCCTTCACCGCTCACCAGCATGGCGATGCCGGCCGGGTGCACACCGAAGACGAGCGTTACATCGAGCCCGTACTTCTGGTAGTAGCCGCCATCCTTCGCAATAAACAGCGGCCAGTTGGAGCCGCTGCGATTGGGGTAATTGATGGTGATCTTCTGAAGCGGCGCGTTTTGAGCAAACCCAAATCCGGCCGAAAGGGCGGCGAGCAGAGTGAGCAGGATTCTGCGGTTCATATGGCTTCCAGATTATATCGGAAATGGAAAGACCGAACTTTTCGTGATAGACTCCGTTGGAAACAATCATGGCCATCCTCGAAGTCTTCTATCAGCCGGGAAAGCTTTTTGCCAGCCTGCCGGGCCGGCGCTGGGTGTGGGTCGCGCCCGTGCTCATCGGCATTTTGTTGAGTTTTTGCGCCACTTATGTGGCAGTCAATTCAATCGGGCTGGACGCGATTGTCAGGCAGCAGTTGGAGACGCAGCGGAACCTGAGCCCCGAACAGATGCAGCAGGCGCTCAATAACGCGAACTCGCCTGTCATCCTATACCTGATCTACGTGTCCGTGGTCTTTGCGGGGATCCTGCTGCCGATCGTGGTGGCCGGAGGGTTATCGATCTTCGCTATGACTGCAAGCCAGCAGCCGAAATTCGGCACCATGTTTTCCATGGTGACTCTGGCATATCTGCCCTACAGCGTCGTCGCCGCACTCATGACGGTTCTGGTGGTGCTCGTTTCGCCGGATAAGAGCGTTCTCGACATCAACAATCTCCTCTCGACCAATGTAGCCGCCTTTATGAACAAGGAAACCACGGGTAAAGCGATGTATGCCTTTATGACCCGGCTGGACATCCTCAGTTTCTTCGAGATCGGCCTGTTGGCCTACGGGTTCTCGAAAGTCACCAGGAGCAGCTTCTTCTTCGGGATTTTTTCGGTCGGCAGTCTGTGGGCCATCTACGTCGTTTGCCAGATCGGACTTAGTTTTCTGCGCTCCTGAGCGGTGTTAACATTGCGCTTTGGATTACGAGCTCAAGTTCGATGCAAAACAGCGGATCGTACTTCTGGCGTTCTTCAACGATCTGACGGAAGCCTCGTACCTGGCGGGTTTCAGGGCGGGCGTGGCATTCATCAGGGCAAATCCTCCCGAAGGTGTAATCGTCGATTTCTCCAATATTCGTGAGTTCGGTTTGTCGAGCGCGTTCGTGCGGATGATCGCGGATTTACCTGAAGTGCTCACCAAGCCGAGGGTCGTGATCGCGCCGCAGAAGGTTGTTTTCGGAATGGTGCGGATGTTCCAGATCCTTCGGGAATCGAACAATGCCGGTTACCCGGCTCTGGTCGAAAGCATGGACGAGGCGCTGAAATTGTTCGGATGGAATGCGTTCGAATTCACGCCGGTGCCTCCGGGAAGTGTCCGCGCAGCTTCTTAGTGTAGTGTCCAGGAAACAACTGGACACATCGTGGCGCGGACGATCATTTTTTGTCGTCCGTGTTTGTCTAGTAACCAGAAGAAGGCAGGCCACTGAGAGACGATGGCCTACCCCACGCCTGACCAGGAGGCAGTCCAGTTATTTCCTGGACACAACACGAGGCTAGTTGGCCGAAGGCCTTTCCACGCGGTCGATGACCATCGCTTCGATGGGCCCGCGCGTCGGCTCCAGTTTCAGCCCGAGTTGTTGCTGCATCGCCTCATAGATGCCAGGCCTGCCGGAATCAGGAGCACCCGGCGGCAGATTTCCGCCGAACTGAGTTTCGTCGGGAGTCCACTCAAGGGTGAAATCGTATTTTCCGGAGAGGCCGGTCCGATCCACAACCGGCCGGTCGAGAATGGCGCGCTGCAGCACGGAGGCGAACTGCTCCATGGTCGCGTTGCGGGCGGGCATCTGGAGATGATCGATTCCGCCGCTGGACGCCGGGAAAACGGTGCTGGTAAGGTACGGGAGTTCATTGGGATTCGCGCTTTCCTTCAGCTTCGGACCATTCTTCGAGATGGTTATGGTGTAGATGGAAAACTCCTTCTTCTCGCGGTGGAAGGCCAGTTTGAACCTTTCGGCAAGAAGCTGCTGAAGCATCTTCATCTGCTCGTCGACGGTGGGCTGGACCTCGCCGGGCGTCGCGGCGAGGACGTCGTAGTGGTCGGAATCGAGCCATTCCGGGCCGCCCGAAATGGCGCGCGGCGTGAGGTTGTAAGCGAGCCCGATCAGTAATCTGAGCGCGTAATTTTTCGCCACAAACTGGTGGGTGGTCTCCATGCGGAAGTACCTGCCGCTCGACCAATCGGGAGGCGTAGGTTTGACCGTCGCCACTTCAAAAGCGTCAAACGCCGGGCGCTGCGGCGGTGATTGCGATTGGGCCAGCCCCGCTGCCCCGATGAGCAGGAATCCAAACAGCTTCAGTTTCATGACAATGCCTCTGGAATTTGACATCCGTCGCGTTGCCTCCCTACACTGATAGTTTAGAGAGCCTTCCATGGCACTCACAACCAGTCCTTTCGAACACGCCAAAATGTCAGGAGGTGCGCCTTCTCGATTAGCACTGTGACGAGAACGGCCGCCTTGCATCTCGTTCGCGAGATCCCCCACGGAATTTTTTCGCTGTTTTTCCCGGACGACTGCCGGGTTTGCAACCGCACTCTGCTCAAATGGACCCGGGTTCCGGTCTGCGAAGACTGCCTGAAGTCGCCCGCGCCTCTGGATGCCGAATATTTCTGCTCGGTCTGCAACACGCCGTTCATGAATGCGTATCCGCTGGATGAAAAGGGTGTCTGCGCGGCGTGCCGTTCCGGGCTGCGCGGTTTCGATCATGCGGCCAGTTTCGGACTCTACGAGGGTTCGCTGCGGCGGTTGATTCATCTCTTCAAATACTCGGGCATGAAGCCGCTCGCGCGTATTCTGGCCGCGTTCATGGAGCGCGCTCTCTCGATTGACGTCGGCTTCGACGCGGTGGTTCCAGTGCCGCTGCACTGGCGAAAGCAATGGGATCGCGGCTTCAATCAGTCCGAACTGCTGGCGCGCCACATTGCCCGGCGGCGAGGGATTCCCGTGCTGCGCGCTCTGCGCCGGAAACGCGCGACCGCGGTGCAGGCGGGGCTGGCCAGCGCGGGGCGGCGACGCAATGTCGCGGGGGCTTTTTCGCTGCGGTCCGATGCTGAGACGGATCGGGCGTCGCTTGCGGGCAAGAGGATTCTTCTGATCGACGATGTGATGACTACCGGCGCCACGGCCAGCGCGTGCGCGTCCATTTTGAAGCGCGGGGGAGCGAAGTCGGTTTCCCTGCTGACGCTGGCCCGGGTAGATCGACGATGGAGATTTTAAGGAGCGCAATGCCGACCTACAGCAGACTGCAGAAACCCGTCCTGGTGTTGAACGCGAGCTATGAGCCGATCAACATCTGCGCCGCCCGGCGCGCGCTGGTGCTGGTGCTGAAGGGCATCGCCTCGGCGGAAGAACATTCGGCCAACGCGGTTCATTCGGCGCGCCGCTCCCTGCGCGTGCCGTCGGTGATCCGGCTGCTGGAATACCGGCGCATTCCGCATCAGACGCGCGCGCTCTCGCGCAAGAACATTCTGATGCGGGATCGCTATACCTGCCAGTACTGCCTCAAGGTGCTTCCGGCGGCGGAGTTGACGCTGGATCATGTGATCCCGCGGTCGCGCGCCGGAGAATCGGCGTGGGAGAACCTGGTCGCCTGCTGCCATCCCTGCAATAACCGGAAGGGAAGCCGTACGCCGGAGGAAGCGGGATTCAAGCTGGCACGCCAGCCGCGCCCGTTCAGCCTGCACACGAGCCGGCATTTGATTCGCCTGCTGGGCAAGGGCGACGAGCAGTGGCGCAAGTATTTGTTTTATTGAGATTTTCCCGGAGCAATTTTCAGCTCCGGGAAATCGCGATATCCACGGGAATCGAATGTGATCAAACGGTCCGCCCGTAGCAGCGCGTGGGCTCCGATCATGAAGTCGGCCAGTAATCTTCGAGGCTGGGTTGCCTGCGTCTTTCGTCGCCGCGCTGAATAGCTGGCGTAGCGCAGGCCCGCTTCATGCCAGCGTTGCCGGCGTCATCTTCGGGTGCGCCAGCGGGTCGGAATATACAGCACCACGGATTACGACCGCTCCTCTCTGCCGCGCGTCATTCGGAACTTCCAGAAGTTCCAGAGCGTCGCTGGCAGCCAGGGAATCCGAAGGTTCATTGCCCAACAGCAGCACAACGACATTTGAGTCAAGCGCAGATCTCAATCGTCGCCCTTATCCCAGCCCCGCATCTCGCGAATCCAGGCATTGACTTCGTTCCGGCCGCCCGGGAATCCGCCGAGCGCACCTCGCCATTTCTCGAACGGGTCTTGGGGTTCGCGCACCGGCCGAATCACGGTTTCCGGTTGGCTGGTATCGAATTCCACTTGATCACCCTGTTTGATGCCCAGCCGTTTGCGCACTTCCAGCGGTATCGTGATCTGCCCTTGTACTGGTGACCTTGCTCCTCGGCACAGGCATTCCTTACCTCAATTCCTTACTGTAAGGATATCAATTGCCGTCCGGACTCAACCTGTCCGGCGTATTTGCGCAGCAGCAAAAGGACCTTCGAACCCAGCACAGCGCGAACCAGAATGTTCGCGTCGAGAACCAGCACGGTCAGCTCTTTCGCGTTCGCCGCGCTCGCCGAATCTTCCTGAAGTCAGAGATAATCCCGTCTTCGCTCGTACTCGCAGCGGCAATCAGATCCTGCATCTTCTGACCGGCAACGCGCAAAGCTTCCAGGTCTGCCTGGCTAGGTTTCGGCCGGGTCGGGATATAGATGCCGATTGTTGCCCCATGGCGCGTAATCGCAACCGGTGTTTTCGATTCCAGATAGTCAGCCAGATTCTCACGAAACTCCCGGATTCCGACTTTGGCGGCGTCCATGGCGTTGTGTACACAATGATAACACAGTAAATGCGAAGCCCAATTGAAGGCGGCGGAGCGTCAAATTACTGATCTGAGAACCCCGCCGGGTGTGGGATTTTCCGCATGGAGATGCGGCTACGAGCCGCGTTCTGTAGCTCCCGACGCGCTCGCACCGCGGCACGATCCCGCTTTGACTGGATTGTTCTCGATGTAACTCATAATGCGCCGCTCTTCGGCCGAATTTCGTGCGTAACCGTCGAAATAGTCCCGGCTCCGGAATGCGCCGGTTCTGTTCAATAAACGATTCGCCTCCTTATAGCGCTGGTTACTTCGATACCCGAGACAATTTTGGAAAGATCACCCACGGGGCAGATCAGTGCATGAACGTGATTGGGCATCACTACCCAACTTCCGAGTTCGTAGAAGCCTTTCTGTTGCCCTGCATATAGGGCGCCGATCACTGAGGGACCGGTGGCTAAGAATCCGGCCGCTTCTGTAGTCCACGACTCCCCGGCGAGACGCCACGTGAGGGAGCAGGCGGAATTCTCAGGAAAATCGAGGAACGCGGCTGGTAGCCGCATCTCCACCAGCCTTGCGTACCGATACGCTCGGGCGGCCCGGGTTTTTCGGCCCATTCGCAAATGCTCCAACGCACGCGAGCCCTTCGTCTATACTGCGTGACGGTGAAGGACCGCAAAGCGCAGGTAAGAAAGATATCGAAAGCCGCGGAGCCTCCCCCACGCGACCGGCGAAGAGTATGGATTGCCATCGGGCTGGCCGTCGCGGTTCTTGCCATCTATTGGCAGACGCTGGGTTATCAGTTCATCGGCTTTGACGACGATGCGTACATTCAAAACAATCCGTCCGTCCGCGGAGGATTGACCTGGGCAGGGATCGGGTGGGCGTTCACCACGATCCGGTACTTCTACTGGCAACCGCTGACCTGGCTCTCCCACATGCTCGATTGCCAGGTTTATGGCCTGAATCCCGGGGGGCACCATTTCACCAGCGTTCTACTGCACACCGCGGATTCGGTGCTGCTTTTTCTGCTCCTTCTGCGGATGACAGGGCGTCTCTACCGCAGCGCGTTCGCGGCCGCCTTGTTCGCCCTGCACCCGTTGCGAGTCGAATCCGTGGCGTGGGTCGCCGAGCGCAAAGACGTGCTCAGCGCGTTCTTCTGGCTGCTGTGCCTTTACCTCTACGTTCGTTATGTGGAACGCCCCTCGGCGAGGCGTTATCTGGCGGTCGCAGCGGCATTCTGCGCGGGCCTGATGTCGAAGCCGATGACCATCACCCTGCCAGTCGTTTTGTTACTGGTGGACTACTGGCCGCTGAAGCGCAGCGAGCCGCTCGCCGCGAGAATCCGGGAAAAGCTGCCGCTGTTTTTCCTGTCGGCTATGTCGGGCGTGATCACGCTGGCGGGAACGGGGGAAAACGGGGCCCTGACATCTCTCGATAAGCTGCCGCTGGCCACCCGAGCCGGTAACGCGATCGTGGCTTATGGCCGGTATCTCGAAATGACGTTCTGGCCCCGGAATCTGGCCATTTTGTATCCCCTGCCCGCGCATCCCGCGGTGGCCGGCACGCTCACGGCGCTTCTGATTCTGATAGCAATCTCATGGCTGGCATTTTCCGAGCGCCGCCGCCAGCCGTGGATCGTCATCGGATGGTGCTGGTTTCTGGTGGTGCTTTTCCCCACCATCGGCATCTTCCAGGCCGGCAGCCAGGCGCTTGCGGACCGGTTCTCGTATCTGCCTCATATCGGGCTGCTCGTGGCGCTGGTCTGGAGCGGAGCGGAGCTCCTGGCCCGCACGAAGCATGGGCGTACTGCCGCCGCGGTGCAGGCCGCGGTCATTCTCCCGCTCCTGGCGGGAACGGCGTGGGCACAGACCCGATACTGGTCCGACAGCGTGACCCTGTTCGAGCACGCTCTCGCGGTGACATCGCAAAACGGACCGATGGAACACAATCTGGGATTCGCTCTGGAGCAGCAGGGCCGCCATGATGAAGCCATCGCGCATTTTTCCAAAGCCATAGCGATCGATCCCCGGAACTTTGCCGCTCAGTACAACCTGGGGAAGTCGCTGGCCGAGGAAGGCCGGCTCGCGGAAGCGATCGCGCGCTTTCGCGAGTCTCTCCGCCTCAAGCCCGACTACGCCGAAGCTCACTACTCTCTCGCCACGGCGATTTACCCGCGGGACCCGATCGAAGCGGAACATGAATTCGAAATGGCCCTGGGCGAAAACCTCTCGCCCGAATACGTAGCGGTCGCGCACAACGATCTGGGGGTCATCCTCGCTCAGCAGGGGCGGTACGCCGAAGCCGAGACGCAGTTCGCCGAGGCCGTGCGTCTGCAGCCAGATATGATTTCAGCGCATGTCAGTTATGCGCGGGCGCTCGCGGCCGAGGGAAGAAGCAGCGAGGCCCGCGCGTACCTGATCCGGGTGCTGGGGGCCAACGGAGAAAATGCGGAGTTACGGCAAATGCTGAACGCGTTGGGGTCGCAGTGAAATCCTATCGCGTGAGCGGATCTTCCACCCAGGGCGGCGTGGCGTCGATCAGCCGCGCCAGTTCCGGCTCCATCTCCTCCACCCGCTGCTTCATCTCCCACGCGATCTCGCGATAACTGAAGTGGCCTTTCACGCCGCTGCGCACGCGCGAAATGTATTCGACTTCGGCGAAATCCATCTTGAAGAGGAAGCGCGAGCGCGCGCCGAAGGGCAGCAGATACTGGCGCGCGGGATCGGGCAGCTTCCGCATCGTCAGCGAGCGCCGCTTCCATGGCGGCGCCGATAGATCTCTTCCGCGCCCGGCTGCGGCGAGCAGTGCCGGCGTTCGATATCCGTGCTCGCCGTGAATACGCCTGCCGGTACTGATGGCAGCGGCGATGCCGATGCATGTCGCGATAGGCGCCGATATCGATCAGCATGTCGAAGCAGTACTGGCCGCCGCGGAATCCGCGCAGCAGATCGTCGCGGCGGCCGCGCGATTTGACCGCGACATCGAGAACTTCGGCCTCTGCGCTCGTTGCTCCAGCCGCGCACCGTCTCGTAGATGGCGCGGAAGGGATGATCGCAGACCGGATAGAGCAGCGTCGCCGCAATCTCGGTCAGCACGTCGTCCGGCTTGATCAGATCGACGTCGGGGATCGGCCGGCGTCGGCGACGGTCAGGTTCTGCGTCGCCCACAGCTTCAGATCGGCGCGCGACTGCCGCGCAGTATTCGTCCGGTTCGGCATGGCGCGCGAGCGTGGGCGCGAGCGGTTCGTTGTTCTCCGTCGTTCCAGACGCAATCCGGCGGCGGCGGCGCAGGCCTGCGGCGACCTCCTCGCCGAGCTCGCGCACCTCCGCGAATTCGGACGCGCGCAGGCGCTTGATCTGCTTCTCCAGCGTGCGGATGCTGGTGACCTGGCCGACGTTGGTCGGCACGCCCCAGAACAGCAGGTAGCGCGCGACATCGAACGCGCGCGCCGCGATGTTGCGCGCGTAGGCATCGGGCTTCATCGATTCGGGGCGCGGCAAGTGTCTCGCGTCAGATGCTCGTTGCACGCGCGTGTGAACGTCTTTGTAGGCCGCCAGCAGCGCTTCGCCCGCCGACTGATACAGCGCCGCGGCTTCGCCCGTCGAGCTCCGGCGGCGTGATGAAACCGGACTTCGAAAAATCCTGATAGCGCGACGATTTCGCCTGGCCATCCCAGAGCGTTTCGTCTTCGATCTCGCTGGCCGCCAGTTCGCTGATGCCTTCGAAGCAGAGCACGGTGTGGCCGAGATCGGCGATCGACTGGTGCCCGTACTGAAAGTAGTAGCTTTCGAGAAAGCTCTGCGAATTGTGGGAGCGAACCCAGTCGATCGACTGCCGGATGGAATCGGCCGAACGGCTGTAGCGCGCCAGCGCATAGGCGCTTTTTTCCGGCGGCATCGGGGCGACGGTGATGACTCGTTTGGTCAAACGGCTATCATAGCGGTTTGCCACGATTCAGAATCAAGCAGCTTCATCCCGACGCGATGGTCCCGCGTTACGCGCACGGTCCGGAGGAAGACGCCGGGATGGATCTGCACAGCGTCGAAGCCGTGACGCTCGCGCCGGGCGAGACGAAACTGGTGCCGACCGGGCTCGCGATCGAGCTGCCCGCCGGTTATGAAGCGCAGATCCGCCCCCGCAGCGGGCTGGCGCTGAAGCATGCGATCACGCTGCCGAACAGCCCGGCGACGATCGATCCCGGTTATCGCGGCGAGATCCGGGTGATTCTGCTGAACCTGGGGCGCGAGCCATTTCGAGATCCAGCCGGGCGAGCGCATCGCGCAGATGGTGATCGCCCGCTACGAAGCGGTCGAATGGGAGGAAGGCGACCTCGCGGACTCGCGCCGCGGCGAGGGCGGATTCGGGTCGTCGGGCAGATAGATTTCGCTATTCCGTAAGATGAAGCGTGGGCTCCCTCCTGCAGTTCTGCCTGGTCGCGTTCACGTCCATTTTCGTGCTCGTAGATCCGATCGCGGCGGTGCCGACGTTCCTCGTCATGAGCCACGACGACCCCGTGCGGCGCCACCAGATGGCGGTGAAGGCCTCATGGACATGCTTCATCGTCTTATCCGGTTTCGCGGGGGCGGGAACGTTCCTCTTTGAAATGTTCGGCATCACGCTGCCTGCGTTCCGGATCGCGGGCGGCCTGATTCTGGGCCTCATCGGCCTCGATATGCTGCGTGGGCAGCGCTCGCCGACGAAAGAAACGCCGGGCGAGGCCGTGGAGGGCGCGGAGAAAGAGGACGCGGGAATCATTCCGCTCGGCATCCCCATGCTGGCGGGCCCTGGATCCATGTCATCCGTCACCGTGCTGATGGCGCAGCACCACGACTGGATTCACAAGGGCATCGTGCTGGCAGCCATAGCGACATCGTCGTTTGCATCCTTTCTGGTGCTCGCCGCCGCCGAGCGCGTCGGCTCGTGGCTGCACGAAACCGGCATTCGCATTTTCTCCCGCCTGATGGGACTGATCCTCACCGCGATCGCGGTTCAATTCGTCCTGAACGGATTGCACGATGTGGGTCTGGTGCGCTGACGATCACGTTAGAATGATCTCCATGGCCGAAGATGTGGGGTCCGCGCCGACTGTCGCGAGCTTCGAAGCTTCTCTCGACGAACTGGAGAGGGTAGTCAAGGAACTGGAAGCGGGCGATCTGGCGCTCGACCGTTCGCTCGATTTGTTCTCGCGCGGCATGCAACTCAGCGACACTTGCCGCAGGCACCTGGAAGAAGCGGAGACACGCGTAGAGATGCTGATTCGCAAAGAGGGCACATACCAGCCCGAACCGTTCGGCCCCGGGAAATAATGACGCTGAAAGAGTTTCTGGCGGAAGAAGTGCGTCGCATCGACGCGGCGCTCGACCGGCTTACTCCTCCCGAATCCACGCATCCGGCGACGATTCACCGCGCAATGCGGTACAGCCTGTTCGCGGGTGGAAAGCGGATTCGCCCCATCCTGTGCCTGCAGGGCGCCGCCGCGATTTCGGATTGTACCGGAGCCGCTCTCGATGCCGGGTGCGCGCTCGAAATGATCCACACCTATTCGTTGATCCACGACGATCTTCCGGCCCTGGATAACGACGATTTCCGCCGCGGCAAACCTACCTGCCATAAAGTGTTCGGCGATGCCATGGCAATCCTGGCGGGCGATGGGCTCTTTACGCTCGCGATGCAGACTCTGGTGCGCATCGAGGGTCTGGACGCGGCTGCGAAGGTGCGACTGATCGATGAACTGGCCTTCGCCAGCGGCACGGTGGACGGGATGATCGGAGGCCAGGTAACCGATATTGAAGGCGAGAGGCAGACGCCGACGGCCGAGTTGCTCGACAGCATTCATCGCGCGAAAACCGGCGCGCTGCTCAAAGCCAGCGTGCGTATGGGCGGGGTCTGCGCCGCGGGCGATGCCGCTCAGATCGAAGCGCTCTCGCAGTACGGTGAGCACGTGGGCCTGGCGTTTCAGATTGTGGATGACATTCTGGATGTCGAGGAATCTTCCGAAGCCCTGGGCAAGACCGCGGGCAAGGATGCCGCGCAGGGCAAGATTACGTTTCCGGCTGTTTACGGTATTGATGCTTCGCGGCGCATGGCGCGGGAGCAATGCGTGCAGGCGCACGGAGCCCTGGAGCGGTTCGGCACGAAAGCGCGGCGGCTGCACGAAATCGCCGACCTGATCGTCGATCGAAAATCCTAGTGAGTCCGAAAAGCAGGAACAGACTGGACCGGGCCATGGTCGAGCGCGGCCTCGCCGGGACGCGGGAGAAAGCCCAGGCGCTCATCATGGCGGGCGAAGTTCTCGTGGGCGGCCAGAAAGCGGCCAAAGCCGGACAGTTGGTATCACCCGACGCCGTCATCGAAATTATCACGAAGCTGCGCTATGCCAGCCGGGGGGGCCTGAAGCTCGAAGGCGCGCTCAAGCACTTTAATATCGATGTGTTGGGCTTCGTCATTGCGGATTTCGGCGCGTCGACCGGCGGGTTCACCGACTGCCTGCTCCAGGCGGGTGCGGCATGCGTCCATGCCATCGATGTGGGGACGGGACAGCTCGATTGGAAACTGCGTCAGGACCCCCGCGTCGTGGTGCATGAAGGCATCAACGCCCGGTATCTGGAACAGGCGGATCTGGGTGAGCCCGTGGATTTCGCGGTCTGCGATGTCAGCTTCATTTCCGCGACTCTCATTCTGCCTGCCATGGTGAGAGTATTAAAGCCTGAGCCGGGAACGGGCATTGTTGTACTTGTGAAACCGCAGTTCGAAGTAGGCAAAGGACAGGTGGGAAAAGGCGGCATCGTGCGCGACCCTTCGCAGCATGAGGCGGTCTGCGCAAAGCTGCGAGCGAGCGTCGAGGAACTGGGATTCGAAACGCAGATGATGGAGAGCCCTATCACCGGCGCGGAAGGAAACAGGGAGTTTTTGCTTTATGGCCGTCGTTAAGACCATCGGCATTTTCTCGAAACCGAAGTCGAGCCAGGCGGGCCAGCTCGTTCCGGTGCTGCTCGATTGGCTGGCGACGCGCGGGATTGCCGTCCGTCTCGATCGCGAAACAGCGGGCTACGCCGGCGCGGCCCAAGCGGGCTTCGATCGCCCGGATGTGCCTGAGCGCTGCGACCTGGCTGTCGTACTGGGTGGTGACGGAACTCTTCTTTCGGCGGCGCGGGCGGTAGGCAATCGGGCAATCCCGCTTCTTGCCGTGAATCTGGGCGGGCTCGGCTTCCTGACCTCCATCCCGGTACAGGACCTTTTCCCCGAACTGGAACGCGCGCTGGCCGGCGATCATCGTGTCACGCGGCGGAAAATGCTGCGGGTTTCGTTGAAGCGCGCAAACTCCGTGGTGGCCGAGTATCAGGCGCTGAACGATGTCGTCATCGCGAAATCGACCATCGCCCGCATCGTCGATCTGGAAGCCTGGGCCGGGGACAGTTTCATCTGCGCGTACAAGGCGGACGGCCTGATCATTTCGACGCCGACGGGGTCCACGGCGTATTCGCTCTCGGCCGGCGGGCCTATCGTTTATCCCACCGTGGACGCGGTGTGTCTGACGCCCATCTGCCCGCACACGCTGACCAACCGGCCGCTCATCGTTCCTTCGCAGATGCCGATCCGGATTGTGAGCCGCGCCAGCGATGAGGACGCATATCTGACGGTGGATGGCCAGGTGGGAAATCCGCTGGCGGGCGGAGACGAGGTGGAATGCGCCACCTCCGATTTCGACGTGCTGCTGATTCAGCCGCCGGATAAGACCTTCTTCGACGTCCTGCGGCAGAAGCTCAAATGGGGCGAGCGATAGAATGGAAATATCGCATGGCCGTTCAATCTCAAACCGCAGTATCTCCCCAGGAGCCGGCAGTTCCGATCAGCGTCTGGATCGGCCCCGTAATCGCGGCCTGGCTGATCCCGGGCGGCGGGCACTTTCTGCTCAAGCGGAGAGGGCGCGGAATCCTGATTTTCGCTTCAGTGACCTTGATGTTCCTCTTCGGGATGTTCATGCGGGGCATGATGTTCACACCGGAAAGCGGCGACATCCTGACCACGCTGATCAATTACGGCGGCTTCCTGTGCGACATGGCGAGCGGCGCGCTTTACTTCGCCGCGGCTATGTTCGGTTCGCCGTCGCCCGACATGGCGGGCGCTGTCCACGACTACGGCACCAAGTTCCTGGTGACGGCGGGATTGCTGAATATCCTGGCCATGGTGGATAGTTACGAAATCGCCACGGGGAAGAAAGACTGATGCCGAAAATCAATCTTTCCCATTTTGAAGCGGCGTTTCTCTTCGCGCTTTTCACTTCGGTGGTGATGGGAATTACCTCGAAGAAGACGGATCAGGACCGCCTCCGCTACGGCGGCTACTGCTTCGGGTGCTTTTTGTTCTTTCTGTTCGCCATCGGCTGGCTGATGAAGCTCGGCCACGGGTAAGCCCGTAACAGAAATCCCGATCGAAACGTCAGATCAGGTGAGACTTGCATATGATCGAAGACTTGTTGCGTCCGGCGCATCTGCTCGCTATCCTGGCGGTGGCGCTGATCTTTTTCGGCCCATCGAAGCTGGCTGGCCTTGGCAAAGGGATGGGCGAGGGTATCCGCAACTTCAAGTTCGCCCTCAAGGAAGCTAAAAACGAAATCGAGAAGCCTGAATAGTCTGTTTCTGTTCAAAATCCGGGGCGAAACCCGCATTCAGGCCCAAAACGAACCGTTCGATATAGTGGGATTAACCCATGAATCAAGAACAGTTTTGGCGCTGCTTCCACGTTGCGCGTGGCAGGCACGGACTACCGCATTTTCCGCCTGGCCACGCTTGAGGAAAAAGGCGTTGCCAACGTCTCGCGCCTGCCTTTTTCGCATCGAATTCTGCTGGAAAATCTGCTGCGCTACGAAGACGGCCGCAAGGTGCAGGCTTCCGATATCGATTCCCTCGCGCGCGGCGTGAGTCGGCGCGGATGCGAAAGAAATTTCCTTCATGCCGGCGCGCGTTCTGCTGCAGGATTTCACCGGCGTGCCGGCGTTGTCGACATCGCCGCCATGCGCGACGCGCTTGCCGCCATGGGCGCGGACCCGTCGAAAGCCAATCCGCTCATGCCCGCCGATCTGGTCATCGATCACTCCGTTCAGGTGGATGAATACGGCACAAAGGATTCGTTCAACATCAATGCGCTGCTCGAATTTCAGCGCAATCGCGAGCGCTACATGCTGCTGCGCTGGGGCCAGACGGCGTTCCGCAATTTCCGCGTGGTCCCGCCCGATACCGGCATCGTTCATCAGGTGAATCTCGAATATCTCGCCGCCGTGGTGTTCCGCGCGCAGGCGGCCGATGGCTCGTGGACCGCTTATCCCGACACGCTTGTCGGCACCGATTCGCACACCACCATGATCAACGGGCTCGGCGTTCTCGGCTGGGGCGTCGGCGGGATCGAAGCCGAGGCCTGCATGCTCGGCCAGCCGGTTTCGATGCTGCTGCCCGCCGTGGTGGGATTCAAACTCTTCGGCAAACTGCCGGAAGGCTGCACCGCGACCGATCTCGTCCTCACCGTCACTCAGATGCTGCGCAAGAAGGGCGTGGTCGGGAAATTCGTCGAGTTCTACGGCGCGGGTCTGAGCGCGCTGAGCGTGGCGGATCGCGCCACCATCGCCAACATGGCGCCCGAATACGGCGCGACCATGGGCTTCTTCCCGGTGGATGACGGCACGCTGCAGTACCTCCGCACTGTCGAATCGCGACGCGCATACCGCTCGAGCTCGTCGAAGAAGTATTCGAAGGAGCAACTGCTGTTCCGCACCGACGACACGAAAGATCCGCTCTTCTCCGACACGCTGGAGCTCGATCTCGCATCGCGTCGTGCCGTCGATGGCCGGCCCGAAGCGCCCGCAGGACCGGTTGACTTTGCCCGAGGTGCGGAAGAATTTCCGCGATGCTTTCAAGGACGCCTCGACGAAGAAGGCGCAAGATCGAGATTCACGGCGAGAGCTGCGAAATGGAGAGCGGCGCGGTCGTGATCGCGGCCATTACCAGCTGCACCAATACGTCGAATCCCTCGGTGATGGTCGGCGCCGGGCTGCTCGCAAAGAAGGCCGTCGAGAAAGGGCTGAAGTCCAAGCCCTGGGTGAAGACCAGCCTTGCGCCGGGCTCGAAGGTGGTTACCGAGTATCTCGACAAAGCCGGACTCACTCCTTATCTCGAAGCGCTGCAATTTCAATCTGGTCGGCTACGGCTGCACCACCTGTATCGGAAACAGCGGTCCTCTGCCGGAAGCCGTTTCCGCCGCCGTGAAGAATGACGATCTGGTGGTCGCGGCGGTGCTCAGCGGCAACCGCAATTTTGAAGGCCGCATCAATCCTCAGGTGAAGGCGAACTATCTCGCCTCGCCGCCGCTGGTGGTCGCCTATGCGCTTGCCGGCCGCGTCGATTTCGATATGGCGCAGCGATTCGCTCGGCAACGGGCAGCGACGGCGCGCCTGTTTATCTGAAGGACATCTGGCCGACGCCCGCAGGAGATCGAATGCCACGATCGCCGCAACCATCGACGCCGAGATGTTCCGCAGGGAATATGAGAAGGCTTTCGAGGGCGACAGCAACTGGCAGCATCTGCCCGTGCCGACCGGCAACACTTACCTCTGGGACGATGCTTCCACTTACATCAAGAAGCCGCCCTACTTCGAGAACATGACCGATCCGAACGCGCCCATCGCCGACATCACAGGTCTGCGCGTGCTGGCGATGCTGGGCGATTCGATCACGACCGATCATATCTCGCCCGCCGGATCGATCGCGGTCAACAGCCCCGCCGGAAAATATCTGATGTCGCTCGGCGTCGCCCCAAAGGATTTCAACTCCTACGGCGCGCGCCGCGGAAACCACGAAGTGATGGTGCGCGGAACGCTGGCGAACGTGCGCCTGCGCAATCAGCTCGCGCCGGGAACGGAGGGCCCATGGACCGTCCATCTGCCTGACGGCGAGCAGATGTTCATCTACGACGCGTCGATGCGGTACCAGCAGGAAGGCACGCCGCTGCTGATCATCGCGGGCAAGGAATATGGCTCGGGGTCGTCGCGCGACTGGGCGGCCAAGGGCGTGAAGTTGCTGGGCGTGAGTGCGGTGATCGCGGAAAGCTTCGAGCGCATTCACAGAACGAACCTGGTGGGGATGGGCGTTCTGCCGCTGCAGTTCGTGCCGGGTCAGAGCGCCGCTTCGCTCAAGCTGACGGGCAAGGAATTGTTCCATATCACCGGCGTGCGGGAAGCGGTCGAGACCGGCTCGCGGGTTAAGGTCAAGGCCGTCGCCGCCGATGGAACGGAAATCGAGTTCGAAGCCGTGCCGCAGGGTCGATACGCCGCAGGAAGCGGAGTATTTCCGCAACGGCGGAATTTTGCCTTTCGTGCTGCGCCAACTGGCGGCCGCTTAGATCGTACTTCTAGCAGCTTATCGATTTCCGCCGCTATTTCGGCAATATCGGTTCAGACGCCGCCGCCCTTCGTGCCTTCGAAATCGTACCGGATCGTTCCATTGCCGTCGATAATGAACAGGTGCGGGAAACTCGACCTTCGGGATTGGCCGGCGTGACCTTCAGGTACGACATCATCACCTGGCCCGAGTCGAACAGCATGGGCCAGGGGATTTTGTGCTCGGCGGCGAACTTGTCGACGGTCTGAAAGTTATCCGGCAGCGTCAGTGATCGACATGATCGCGATCTTGTCGCCGTATTTTGCCTTCACCTGCAGCAGCAGTGTCGGTCAGATGCTGACAAACCGCGCAGGTGGTCTGCATGAAATCGACGAGCAGCACTTTGCCGCGGTAGTCCTGCGGATCGTGCTGCTGGAAGTGCGAATCCGCCAGCGAAAATCCGGGCGCGCGGCGATTGGAATATTCGCCGGCGGCGAACAAAGTGAGAGCACAGATCAAAAGAGACGGCGGAATTTCATCGTTTCATCTCCCGCAGCGAGTTCTCGCAGCGATTCAGTGTAAGGGGCGCGCGCGACGCCCCGTTCCGTAATGATAGCGGTCACGTAGCGGTTCGGCGTGACGTCGAACGCGGGGTTGCGAACTTCGGTGCCCTCGGGCGCCATGCGGACGCCGTGCACGTGCGTGACCTCGGCCGCGCCGCGCTCTTCGATCGGGATGTGCGTGCCGTCGGGCAGCGTCAGATCGAGCGTCGAAACGGGCGCCGCCACATAGAACGGCACGTTGTTTTCCTTCGCGAGCACGGCCACGCCATAGGTGCCGATCTTGTTGGCCACATCGCCATTGGCGGCGATGCGGTCGGCGCCGACGATCACGCAGCCGATGCGGCCGGAATGCAGAAAGTGCCCCGCCATGTTGTCGGTGATCAGCGTCGCGCGAATGCCGTCGCGCTGCAGTTCCCAGACGGTCAGCCGCGCGCCCTGCAGGAACGGCCGCGTCTCATCGGCGAAGACGTCGATGTCTTTGCCGGCTTCGACCGCCGCGCGCACCACGCCGAGCGCAGTGCCGTATCCCGCGGTCGCCAGCGCGCCGGCGTTGCAGTGGGTCAGCACCGTGCGGCCGTCGGGAACCAGCGGCGCGCCATGCCGGCCGATCGCCCGGTTGATCTCGATATCTTCCTCGCGCACCAGCTTCGCTTCGGTGATCAGGCGATCGCGAATCTGCTCCCAGGGCAGATGGCGGACGGAGGCGTAGAGCCGCTTCATCCGGTCGATGCCCCAGAACAGGTTGACCGCGGTGGGCCGCGTGGAGGCGAGTTCGGCGCAGATGCGTCTCGAACTGGGCGTCGAGGTCCGCCGGCGGCCTGTGCCACGCCGAGCGCGACGCCCATGGCGGCCGCGACGCCGATGGCCGGCGCGCCGCGGATGATCATGGTGCGGATGGCGTCCGCGACTTCCATGTAAGTCCGGCAGGTGACGTAAATTTCTTCGGACGGGAAGACGCGTCTGGTCGATCATGACCACGCCTTCGCCGGTCCATTGAATGGTTTCAATCATGATTTTGCGTTAGGTGCTCCCTGACAGAAGCAGAGTCAGGAACGGCAGTGCGTTATAGGAAATATGCGTGATGGCCGAAGCGCGCGTCGAGCCGGAAACGTGGCGCACCACGCCGAGCACGAAGCCGACCAGCGTGATCAGCACGCCGCTCTGCCAGATGAACGCGTTCTGCGTCAGATGCATGGCCGCCGAACAGCACCGACGTTACCAGAATGCCGGGCAGCACGCCCATCGAATCCACCAGCACAGGCTGCAGGAAACCGCGAAACAGCAGCTCTTCGATGATCGGGCCCAGCGTGACGCCGAACAGCGCGATGGCGATCCGGCTCGCCGTGTCGTTGAGCAGTTTGTCGAAAGGCGTCTCGACGTTCGGGAAGTCCGAGCAGGTTTCCGAGAACGATCGACCACGACCGCCAGCGCGACGCCGAGCACCGCGAGGTGCAGCGGACGGAAGGGCTGCGGAACCCAGCCGAGCGACTCGAACAGCGGCTTGCCGTACCGCGCGAAGAGAAGCCACAGCGCGATGAAGACGATCCCGTAGCCGATGAACTCGGCGATCAGCAGCGGGAGCCCGAGCTTGGGCGTCGCTATGCAGGTAAGAGCTTGCGGCATCGACCGCGATGCTTCCCACCCAGACAGCGGGAAGGAACAGCGCCGCGATGAGAAGCACTTCCGCGAAGCCCCAGAACGGGCGCTCGCGGTTCGGCGAGATGGACAGGGCGCGGCTGATTGCGGGCTCACGCGGTCTTCTCAATCAGCGCGGCGGCCAGGAGCGGAATCATGATTTCATGGTGACCGGTCAAGTGCATAGCCGTGCGCCGCCGGACTGCGCGTGCGGACGCTCCACCACGTTGACGCGCGGGCGGTAGTGCTGCAGGAAATCCAGATTGACGGTGGTGAAATCGCGCAGTTCGTGGCCCAGATTCCGCACGCAGGAAACGGCCTTCAGAAAGACCTCCGGCATCACGACCGCCGAGCCGGCATTGATGTAGACTCCGCCATCGTTCAGCGCGGCGACCAGACTGCAGAAGAGGCGGAAATCGTGATGCGTCGCGCTGCCGAGCGCTGCGGGATTCGACGGCCGGATGCGTGTGCGGCGTGTCGGTTCCGATGGCCACATGAACGGTCACCGGCACGCGCGCGCGCCAGGCCTGCAGCAGGAGACTCGATGGCGCGTGCGATTCCGGCGCGAGCCGGTCGAGCGCGCGGCCGAGCGCTTCGCCCAGCGCCCGTCGCCGGGCGTTGAGCGCGGCGTTCCATTCGCGGCCCGTTTCTTCGGCCGCGCCGAAACGCCCGTCGGGGAGTACCGCTTCGACATCCTCGCTGGTGTTGCCCGCGAGCGCGATCTCGAAATCGTGGATGGAGGCGGAGCCGTTCATCGCGAAAGCGGTTGCGAAGCCTCGCTGCATCAGATCGATCAGGACCGGCGCGAGGCCGCATTTGATCACGTGGCCGCCCATGCCCCAGATGACCGGTTTTTGCTTCTCCCGCGCGGCAGCGATGGCGTCGACCACGGCTCGCAGGGTGTCTCCCGCGAGGATGTGCGGCAGGCTTGCGAGCAAGCCGTTGATGCCGGAGCCGGGTTTCGTAGACGCGCGCGAAATCGGCCTGCTTGCACTTTGCCGCCGCGCTCGGCGAGCGAGATGGTTTTCAATCCCGAGAGATCGATCGGGCCGATGCCGTAGTAATTGCTCACAGAAGGGGGAAGTCCCAGTATAGTTTCCGCGCCATCACGCGCGCGCCATCGGCACGATTTTCGACCGCCGGATTTTGCGATCCCGCGTGACCAGCGGAACGCGGTGCACAACGCTGGTCGCCGCGATCAATTCGATCCGCGGGATCGCTTGAGAAGTCCAGTTTTGTCGTATTGCCTGCAGACTGCCAGGTCGATGCAATACGGCCCAACTGCGCGAGCTTGGCCACTTCCCAAGAACGATCGCAGAGATTCCCCACGGATCTCCTGCCAGTAATCTGCGTTGGGCGGGCGTCAGCGAACCATCCAGCGCAAACAGCAGAATGTGGGTGTCAAGATTCAGCATTCCACTTGATTCCGGTGGAGAAGATATCGCCCTTCACCTTTACCTTGCCTTTCATGCTGCCGATCAGCTCCGCGCAACCGGACTCGATGGGAATCAGCCGTGCGACGGGCTTCCCGTGTTTCGTAATGACGATGCCGTCGGGATCGAGATGATCGAGCAAAGAAAGGCACTGCTCCTTAAACTTCGACGCTGAGCTGTTCATCTGATTTCATATGTCTTACGCCGCTTTGCCTGGCTGCAGCACCTTGCGCAACGCCTCGCCGGTGAAGCTCTTGCGCGACCGCATGACCTGCTCCGGAGTTCCCGCGGCGACAAGGCGTCCGCCATCTTCGCCGCCATCGGGGCCCAGATCGATGACCCAGTCCGCGCACTTGATCACGTCGAGATTATGCTCGATCACCAATACCGTATTGCCGAGATCCACCAGCCGCTGCAGCACTTCGAGCAGCTTGCGAACGTCTTCGAAGTGCAGGCCGGTGGTGGGTTCGTCCAGCACATAAAACGTGCGGCCCGTCTGCCGCTTGCTCAGCTCTTTCGCGAGTTTGATGCGCTGCGCTTCGCCGCCGGAAAGCGTGGTGGAGGATTGCCCCAGATGCACATAACCCAGCCCGACATCGAGCAGCGTCTGCAGTTTCGGCCGGATCTGCGGATTGGTCTCCAGCACCGGCAGCGCCTCTTCCACCGTGAGGCCGAGCAGGTCGGCGATCGAGTAGCCCTTGTATTTCACCTGCAGCGTTTCGTAGTTGTAGCGCTTCGCCGCGGCAGACGTCGCAGGTCACGTAGACGTCCGGCAGGAAGTTCATCTCGATGCGCTTCAGACCGTCGCCCTGGCAGGCTTCGCAGCGGCCGCCCTTCACGTTGAAGCTGAAGCGGCCGGGCTTGTAGCCGCGCTCGCGCGATTCGGGCAGCATGGCGTAAAAATCGCGGATCGGTCGCAAACAGGCCGGTGTAAGTGGCGGGATTCGAGCGCGGCGTGCGGCCGATGGGCGACTGATCGATGCGGATGACTTTATCGACGTTCGCGATTCCGGAAATCTCTCCGTGCGCGCCGGGCGCTTCGTGCGAGCCATAGATTTCGTGGGCCAGCGCGCGATACAGAATATCGTTCACGAGCGTCGATTTTCCGCTGCCGGAGACGCCCGTCACCACGATCAGCCGCCCGAGCGGGAATTCGACGTCGATGCCTTTCAGGTTGTGTTCGCTGGCATCGCTTCATGCGGATCGATTCACCGTTGCCCGCGCGGCGTTTCGGCGGAATCGGGATCGAAAGCGTACCCGCGAGATACCGGCCGGTGAGCGATTCCGCGCTGGCGCGAATTGCATCCGGAGTTCCGCTCGCAACCAGTTCGCCGCCGAGACGTCCCGCGCCGGGGCCGAGATCGATCACGTAATCGGCGCGCTCGATGGTCTCGGCATCGTGTTCGACAACGAGCACCGTGTTGCCCATGTCGCGCAGCGCGGTCAGGGTATCGAGCAGGCGGTCGTTATCGCGCGGATGCAGGCCGATCGAAGGCTCATCGAGCACGTAGAGCACGCCGCGCAGCTTCGAGCCGATCTGCGTGGCGAGGCGGATGCGCTGCGCTTCTCCGCCGGAAAGCGTCGAGGCGGCGCGATCGAGGCTCAGATAGTGCAGCCCGACGGATTCCAGGAACTCCAGACGGCGGCGGATTTCATCGACGACGCGGCCCGGCGATCTGGTTCTCGCGATCGGTCAATTGCCAGGAACGCGCGGTGATGCAGCGCGCGCGAGATCGGCATGGCGGTGAATTCGGCGATCGAGATGTTCTTGACGCGCACCGCAAGACTGGCCGGGCGCAGGCGCTTGCCGCCGCAGGCGGGGCAGGGCACCGGCGACATGTATTCGGTGAGCCATTCCTGGTAATCGGCCAGGCGCATCGCGGTAGATTTCCGTCGAGGGTCGCGAGGATGCGGGTCAGCAGGGCTTCCCGCGTTGCGAGCGGCAGCTTCTCCCAGGGCGTTTTCAGTTTGGCGCGCAGCGATTTCGCGGCTTCCTGCACCGCGTTCGTGACGCGGCTGGATCCCGGCGCCCGGGCCGAGCGCGCCTTCGAGCAGCGGCTTCGCGGGATCCACGATGATCTTGTCGGGATCGAACGCCCAGGTGCTGCCGATGCCGGAGCACTCCTCGCAGGCGCCGTAGGGGCTGTTGAACGAGAACGATCGCGGCTCGAGCTCCGGCACGCTTGTGCCGCATTCCACGCAGGCGAGTTTCTGCGAATAGAGCCGCTCTTCTTTGTCCGACAACGGAGATCAGGACGAGGCCGTTGGCCAGCTGCGTCGCGGTTTCGATGGAAGCTTCGAGGCGCTTCTCGATGCCGGGCTTGACGAGCAGGCGGTCGACGATGACTTCGATGGTGTGATTGCGGCGCTTGTCGAGCGGGATTTCGTCTTCGAGCGAACGGATTACGCCGTCGATGCGGGCCTTGGCGAAAGCCCTGCCGCGCCAGCTTTCTCCAGCTCCTTTTTGAACTCGCCTTTGCGCCCTCGCACGATCGGCGCCATGACGAGGATGCGGTCGTCGGGCCGCAGCGAAAGCACGTGCTTCAGAATCTGCTCGGTGGTCTGGCGGGAGATTTCGTTGCCGCAGACCGGACAATGCGGGATGCCGATCGAGGAATAGAGCAGGCGCAGGTAATCGTAGATCTCGGTGATGGTGCCGACGGTGCTGCGGGGGCTGCGGCCGGTGGTTTTCTGATCGATGGAAATGGACGGGCTCAGGCCGTCGATGGAATCGACATCGGGGCGCTCCATCTGGTCGAGAAACTGGCGGGCGAAGGTCGACAGGGTTTCGACATAGCGGCGCTGGCCTTCGGCGTAAATCGTGTCGAAAGCGAGCGACGATTTGCCGGAGCCGCTGAGACCCGTGATCACGGTCAGCGTGTTGCGGGGAATGCGCACACTGATATTCTTCAGGTTATGCTGGCGCGCGCCCGAGACTGTGATTTCTTCCAGCATGAAGTCAGGAATGTGTCAGGGATGCGGGGGGAAACCCCCTTACCTTTAATGTACCGTCCGGTTAGATGCTGCTGAAAGCGGAAACGATGGATCGCGGAAAACGGCTGGACGCTCTGCTGCATGAGCGGCTGCCCGAATACAGCCGGTCGCGGCTGCAGAGCTGGATTCACGATGGCCGCGTGCTGGTGAATGGCGTTGCCGGCAAGCCGTCATCTGGCCATTCGCGGCTCGGAAGCAGATCGCGGTCGATCCCGCGCATCTGCGTCCCTTGAAGGCCGAAGCGGAGGACATTCCCCTCTCGGTGCTCTACGAAGATGAGAGCGTAGTGGCGATCGATAAACCGCTCGGGCATGGTGGTGCACATGCCGGAGCCGGGGTGCATACCGGGACGGTAGTGAACGCGTTGCTGCACCGGTTCCGGACGCTTTCGAAGGTCGGCGGCGATTTGCGCCCGGGCATCGTGCACAGGTTGGACCGGTTCACCAGCGGCGTGCTGCTGGTCGCGAAGACGGACGCTGCGCACCGGGATATCGCCCTGCAGTTTTCGTCGCGCAAGGTCGAGAAGATGTATCTGGCGCTGGTCGAAGGGACACTGACAGGCAGCGGCCATATCGAGAAGCCGATTGCGCGCGATCCGGGAAATCGCGCCCGGATGACCGCGAAACGGAATACGGGCCGCCACGCCATGACGGACTGGAAGGTGATCGAACAGTATCGCGGGATTTACTTTCCTTGAAATTCGCATCGGCACCGGGCGGACGCACCAGATTCGCGCGCATATGGCCGCGCTCGGCCATCCGGTTGCGGGAGACCGGCTGTATGGCGCTAAGGCGTCGCCGTGGAATCGTTTTTTTCTGCATGCGCACCGATTGGGATTTCGGAGCCCGGCGACGGCGGGGGAGATGGTGAGGGTGGAATCTCCTTTGCCGCCGGATCTGGTGGAGTGGAAGGCCTCGTTGGAACGCGCCTGATGCGCGATTCGTAAACCTCACGCCCCGTGGCCGGAAGGGTGAATCACGGCTGGCGGCTCGGGCCGTAACAGTGAAAAGAGCAGTCCGGCGATAACCACGACAAACGCGCCGATCACGTTGTACCAGAGAAGGCGATGTGCGTGAAGAGCGAGCACGCGACAATCACGCCTCGCCCGTCAGCATGGCCCAGAAAGCCGCCGAGCCGCGCACGCTCTTGAAAAAGAACGCGAGCACGAAGACTCCCAGCAGCACCGGATAGAAATACGACCCCACCTGATTGACCGCCTCCACCAGCGAACCCAGGTTCTTCGCATACTGCGCGAAAATAACGGCCCACGCGCCCCAGATCGCGGTGGAGATGCGCGACACCACAGGTAATGACGGTCGCTCTCGTCGGGCTGCCAGAAGCCGCCGGTAAAGATCCATCACGCTGACCGCCGCGAGCGAGTTCAGTTCGCCGGAACTCGACGACATGGCGGCATTCAGGATGACGGCGATCACCAGCCCGATCACCCCGGCCGGAAAATAACGTGGTTACGAACGAAAGGAAGATGTAGTTGGTGTCGTTGAACCCGGTCTGGCCCTGCGTCTTCTCATAGAGCTGCGATGCCGGATTGGCGCGCGCCATCGATCTCGCGCTGCGCGGCCCGATAGGCCTCGGTCGAGGCCTGCAGATTCGCGGCGTCGTCGTGTTTGCGCGCGGCGTTCAGCGCCTCGGCGGCCTTTTCGCGCTTTCGCCACGCGGCATCGAACCGCGCTCTGCACCTGCGGAATATCCGGGTTGCGGTCGCGATCGCCTTCATCGCCGTCTTTTCAAACAGCATCGGCGGCTGCGCGAACAGATAGAACACGAAAACCATGGCGCCGACGAAGAGAATGAAGAACTGCATCGGCACTTTCGCCATGGCGTTGAACAGCATGCTGAGCTTGCTCTGCGCGACCGACTTGCCGGTCAGGTAGCGCTGCACCTGCGACTGGTCGCAGCCGAAATAGCCGAGCATCAGGAACGTGCCGCCCAGCAGGCCGCTCCACAGGTTGTACCGGTTGTTCCGGATCGAGCTTCGTATCGACGGCGTTCAGTTTGCCGACCGCGCCCGCGAGATAGACGGCATCGGCGAAACTCACGCCGTGCGGCATCAGCGAGATGACGGTGATGAGCGCGAGAATCAGGCCGGCGAAGATGATGGTCATCTGCAGCACGTCGGTCCAAGTGACGGCGGGGATGCCGCCCATCGTCGTGTAGAGCACGCAGATGATGCCGATGATCAGCGTGGTGATGCGGTCGTTCCAGCCGAAGATCACGCTCATCACGATGGCCGGCGCATAGAGCGCGATGCCCACCGCCGCGCCGCGCTGGATCAGGAAAACGATGCCGGCGAGCGCGCGCGTTTTCGCGTCGAACCGCCGTTCGAGGTATTCATAAGCCGTGTAAACGCCGGCTTTGTGAAAGATGGGAACGGCGGTCGCGCGAGAGGATCACCATCGCGATCGGCAGGCCGAAGTAGAACTGCACGAAGCGCATGCCGTCGACGTAGGCCTGGCCGGTGGTGGCGATGAAGGTGATGGCGCTCGCCTGGGTCGCCATGATGGAGAGGCCCATGGCGTACCAGGGCATGGTCTTGCCGGCGAGCAGATAGTGGCTGGTGGTTTTGCCGCCGCGGCCGCGCCAGAGCCCGAAGCTCGGGATCGCGATGATGGCCACGACCATGACGATCCAGTCGAGTGTCGTCATGCGAAGTAACGCGTGAAGGCGTAGAAGAGGACGATCAGCAGCGCCAGCCAGCCGAGCACGAAGATGTAGACGTTGCGCCAGGTCCCGAGAAGGGCGGCGGCTCGCTGTCGTAGGCTTCCGGCGGCAGGGTGAACTTCATGCATCAAGTTTACGCGAGCAGTTCTCCGCGAAGAACCGTGACCGCCTGGCCCGACATGCACTACGCGGTCTCCCTCCAGCCGGACCTTCACGACGCCGCCGCGCGCCGACGCCTGGAAGCCCGTCATCTCGTTCTTGCCGAGGCGCGCGGCCCAGAACGGCGCCAGTGCGGAATGGGCGGAGCCGGTCACCGGGTCCTCATCGATACCGGATCCGGGCGCGAAGAAGCGCGAGACGAAGTCGTAATCCGGACCGCTGCGACCGCGCGGTCACGATCACGCCGCGCACCGGAAGCTGGCGCAGCAGATGATGATTCGGCTTGAGCGCCGCGCAGGTCGCTTCGTCGCCGACTTCGACCAGATAATCGAACTGATTGCGGCCCACCCAGATCAAGATCGGCTCCCAGCGCCTCGGCCAGCTGCGCGGGCGCTTCGGCGGGTTCGGCGAGTTTCGCGGGAAAGTCCATCTCGATCCAGTCGCCATTGCGTTTGCAGGTGAGCAGGCCGCTGCGCGTGTGGAAGCGGGCTTCGGCATCCGGCGCGAGATGGCCGTCTTCCCAGAGCACGTGCGCGCTGGCGAGCGTGGCGTGGCCGCAGAGAGCGACTTCGATGGCTGGCGTGAACCAGCGAAGCCTGAAAGCCGCCGTTTTCGGGATGAAGAAATGCGGTCTCCGACAGATTCATTTCCAGCGCGACATTGCGCATCCATGTTTCATCGGGCGGGGCCGGAAGAACGCACACAGCGGCGGGATTCCCGGCGAAAGGCTTCGAGGTGAAGGCGTCGACCTGGACGATTCGGACCGGCATCTTTCCATCTCAACACATGCGCCCCACGTAAACTGAAAGCATGTCCCTGACAATAGCCGGACGGACATTCCGCTCGCGGCTCATGATCGGCACCGGCAAGTACCGGAGCTTCCCTGAAATGGCGCGCTGCCATGCCGCTTCCGGCGCCGAAGTTGTCACCGTCGCGGTGCGGCGCGTCAACCTGACGGACCGGTCGAAAGAATCGATGCTCGATTACATCGATCGCGAACGCATGTTCATCCTGCCTAATACCGCCGGCTGCTACACGGCGGACGATGCCATCCGCACCGCGCGGCTGGGCCGCGAAGTGGGTCTCTCGAACTGGGTGAAGCTCGAAGTGATCGGCGACGAAAAGACGCTGTTTCCGGATAACGCCGGGCTGATCGAAGCCACGCGCGTGCTGGCGAAAGAAGGATTCGTCGTGCTGCCCTACACGAACGATGACGTGGTGAACGCCCGGCGGCTGATCGATGCGGGCGCGGCGGCGGTGATGCCGCTGGCGGCGCCGATCGGGTCGGGTCTCGGTATCCAGAACGTCACCAACCTGCGCATCATGCGCGAGATGATCACCGAAGTTCCGCTGATCGTGGATGCGGGCGTGGGAACGGCGTCGGACGCCGCGATCGCCATGGAACTGGGCGCGGACGGCATCCTCATGAACACCGCGATCGCCGCCGCAGACGATGCGGAAAAGATGGCGCTGGCGATGAAGCTGGGCGTCGAAGCGGGCAGGCTGGCTTTCGAAGCCGGGCGGATGGAAAAGAAGCTTTACGCCAGCGCGAGCAGTCCGCTGGCCGGGGTTGTCGGACGCGGCTGATCACGGCCGGCCTGTCACGGCTCGAACAGATCCCCTTCAGCACTTTCCGCCCACCCAGCGCAAGCCGGAAACTCCACACCGCGAGCGCCAGCGCCAGCCCCATCACGAACAGCCCGCGGCTCGGATACCAAGCCGAAACGCTGGCGATCTCCGCTCGGCAAGCCGCGCAACGCATAGGTAACATTGTGACAGGCGCTGATCTCGTGTTCGCTCTGAAGGGTCGAACGGCGGCGGAATTATACGTACTGGTTTTATAATATTATACGTAGATGGGGAAACTTACTTTGAGCGTGGACAATCGCGTGGTTTCGCGCGCCAGGCAATACGCGAAACTGCGCGGAGTCTCCATATCGGAGATGGTTGAAGCCTACCTTGGCGCGGTTGCCGAGCCGCGTTCTCCCGCCACACGCGCCGCTCCGATTCTGCGTTCGTTGAGGGGAGTTCTCAAGAACGCGGACAGCGACGCGTACCGGAAGCATCTGGCGGCGAAATATCGATGACGAGAATCCTCTTCGATACCAATGTCGTCCTGGACGTGCTGCTCGATCGGCAACCTTATGTGTGTAGCCGCCGTCGATGGCGTGGTCGTCCAGGAGGCGCTGCAATTGGCTCTTGCCGACTTTGAGGATGCGGTGACCGCGGCTGCCGGGCGATTGGCGGGTTGCGAGTACATCGTAACGCGAGATCCGAAAGGGTTTCGCGGATCTCCGGTCCGCGCCCTTACGCCGGAGGCGTTAATACCGCTTTTGGAGAAGCAATGACGGGGAGAGGTCAAGCCGCCTGAAAAACGGCTGCCGGCTGAAAGCCCGCCCCCCAAATCTGCCTGGTTATTTTGCCGGACTCACGGCTCGAACAAATCCCCCTTCAGCACCTGCCGCCCGCCCAGCGCATGCCGGAAGCTCCACACCGCCAGCACCAGTGCCAGGCCCATCACGAACAGCCCGCGGCTCGCGTACCACGCCGAAAGGGCTCCGGCGCCATGTACGCCGGCGTCCCGCTCCGCACATCCCTCGCCGCGATCGTATCCGCCAGCGCGGCGAGCCCGAAGTCCATGATCAGGACCTGCCCGCGCCCATCGATCATGATGTTGCCGGGCTTCAGATCCCGATGCAGCACGCCTTTCGCATGCGACGCCGCCAGCCCCGCGCACAACTTGCGCGCGATCTCGAGGCCTTTGTCCGGCGGCAATCTCCCGATGCGCCGCAGCAGCGAGCCCAGGTCCTCGCCGTCCACGTACTCCATCGAAATGTACGCCCAGCCTTCCGCTTCACCGATGTCGTACACACGGCAGACATTGGGATGCGAGACTTGCCGCGCGATGCGCACCTCGCCGTGAAACCGTTCCAGCAAGCCAGGTCGCGCCGCCAGGTTCGGAGGCAGGAACTTCAGTGCGACCGGGTGGTTGAGCTTGATGTCGGTGGCGCGATATACCTCGCCCATGCCACCGCGGCCCGCGAGAGAAATGATGCGATACCGCTCGGCGAGCAGCGTCCCGGGCGGAAATCGCCCGTCCTCCATGGGAGGATGTGGCAACGGCGGCTTCGGTTTCGGGGCCATCGTTGTCGTCGCTTCCGGGTCGCCGGCTCGACTTCAGCCGGCGAACGGATCGACGATGCGCACGCCGGCGTTCACAAAATCGGCGCGGTTTCGGGTGACGACCGCCAAACTGTGGACTACCGCCGTCGCCGCGATGAGGCTATCCTTGATCGGCATGGCTTTCCCCGCGGAACGAAGATGCGCCAGCAGTTCCGCCCATTTCAAGCCGGTCTCCGCATCCCAGGGCAGACATTGGAGACGGCCGACCCCTGCGTCGAACCAACGTTCCAAAGAGGCCCGCTTTCTTCCCTTTGGCAGGATCAGAATCCCGAATCGCAGTTCGCCGAGAATCACGGGATCGACGGCGATGTCCGGCTCGTGTGCGCGAAGCCACGCCACGACACGCGGATCGGGCGTTGGTTTCGTCGGCTCGCTCAGAACGCTGGCGTCGACCAGATACTTCACAGCGAATCATTTCTCTCTGTGAATCAGTCTTACAGCAAATCGGTCGACTCGGAGTCGATTGGCACGAAGAAGTCCTTCCGCGGGCAAGCGAGCAGCCAGTCAATGACGCCCTCGTTCCGCGGGGCGGCACGCCGGACGAACCTATAGTCCCCACGATCGAGACGCTCGACGTCGAACTCCTGCCCCGGCTTGATGTGGTCCATCTGCCGGAAGTCCGCCGGCAGAACGATCTGCCCCTTGGACGAGACTGTGGTCTTCACAGAGGTAAGATATCGTCTTACAGCGACTGTGTCAAGCGCAGAGTGGGGGAGAGTGGGGGATGCCTGTCACGGCTGGCTTTCGAAGCCGGGCGGATGGGGAAGTAGCTCTACGCGAGCGCCAGCAGCCCACTGGCCGGGCTTGTCTCGCGAAGCTGACCGAGTCTCGTGATGACCTGCGCGGCGAGCGCAGCTAATCATCGACCGCGTCGTCGTAATTGCGCAGATAAAGCTGGCGATCGTGATCCACCAAACCGAACCGCATTCGATCCAGCCAGCCGGTTTGCCCAAGCACATCGCGGGGCATTGCGGGATCTTCGGCGAAATAAACGGTCGCCTCCACCTCGATACCAAGCACACCCAAAGCAACCTAGTCCGCGTACGCGACGAAGCCACCTGTAACCGTCGAAATCCGCGTTGGGACACCTGACTCCACTACGATCCCAACTGTTTCCGCGTGAAGCCGCTGAAAAATGCAGAAAGAAGCCCCCGTATCTACGCGCGCGAAAAAGTCGGTTTCACGGTCGGCGTAGCGCAACGCCACCGGGTGGAGAACACCGCGTTCGTCTTTGTATTGATACTCGATTCGAAAGCTGAGTTTCGGCACCAGCCTACCAACCGCCCCGGGAAGCGGACTCTTCCGGGAGGATGCGATGCATCAGCGGCGGGTTGACTCCCCGGCTCTGCGCGGCGTGGAAAACCTCCAGGCCGTTCGTGCCGTGAGCGATCAACCGTCCCTTGTGAAGGGCCACCCACTCGCCCATGTAAGCCGCGCGATTCCGATGCAACCACTCCAGATTGCCCGGGGCATCCCTGGCCAGCTCCAGCGCCTTCAGATCCTGTCTTCCAGCTCCATGGACGGCGGCGTGCTCCTCTTCAAGGAGATTCTTCACAGCAGTGTTCACCAACTCGCTAGTGCTTGAATATTCCCCGCTTCGGACGCGGTCCAACACCATGCGCTCGATCTCGGGCTGTAGCGTGACATCCACGTAACCAGTTTAGGGCTAGATCCGTGCTCTTGCCAAACTGAGGTACCACGACGCGGAGTCGCAGGGGTCGTGGGTAGAACCCGTGGGAGGAAGCTGACTGGTGGCGGGGGGAGACTCGAACTCCCGACCTACGGATTATGAGACCGTCGCTCTAGCCAGCTGAGCTACCCCGCCCGATCAAACCGATTTTAACATTCGCGGCATGAGAGACTGAACACTGGCAGGCGCCGGATGGATAGCCGCTCGCGCAAGCGGGAGGAAAGTCCGGTCTCCACAGGGCAACGTGCCGGCTAACGGCCGGGGGGGACCTCTCAAAGGGGTTTTTACGGAAAGTGCCACAGAAAATATACCGCCGGCGTCGTTTCGCAAGAAGCGGCGCCGGTAAGGGTGAAATGGTGCGGTAAGAGCGCACCGCGGACGGAGTAATCCGGCTGGCAGGGCAAACCCCACGCGGAGCAAGACCAAATAGGGGAGGAGGAGCGGCCCGCTCCGTTAAACTTCCGGGTAGGTCGCTAAGGTCTGGCGCGCAAGCGTCGGATAACGAGCCGCGCAGTAATGTCCGGCCCAGACGAATGGCTATCGCCCGCAAGGGTACAAAAACCGGCTTATAGTCCGCGCCTGCCACACGAAAAAAAACCGGCCGGGCTTTCACCCGGCCGGTCAACCTACTGTAGCTGATTCAGTTGCTATCTGGGGCAACCCTTCGCCTTGATTTCCTTCTCAGGCGCCGGCGCCAGACCGGTAACGCTCGGCGAATCCGCGCCACCGGGAATGAACCAGACTTCAACGCGCCGGAACTGCGCGCGCTGATCGGTTGCACTCTGGCCGCTTCGTTCCTTGACGGAATTATCGGCGAACGGCATGGGCGGATCGGTCTGATCGGTTCCGGCATACATCACCTGAACGCGGCTGAGATCGAGTGCCGGGCAGATTCCCTTGCCGGCGCTCAGTACCGCGGCGGTGTTGAGCACACGCTGCGTGTCGAGATTGGCGGCGGCGCGGCCCGTCTCGCTCATGTCGCGATGCCCGATCAGAATCACCTTCGAATTCGGATCGGCGCGCAGCTTCGGCGTCAGAACCTCGATGAGATAACGCTTGGCGGCGTTGTTCACCCGCGAACTGCGATTCGGGAACACGATGTCCTGTCGGCTGCGCAGGCCGCTTGTAAAGTAACGGTAACGTTCGCGTTTGCGCTGGCGGTCTGGTTTCTGCGAATCGGTTTCGGTGGCGGTGATGTGCACCACCTTCTGCTGCACGCCCGCGCCGTTGGGATCGAAGGTCAGGCTGGAAGAATCGAACGTGGTTCCGGTGATGGTTCCTTCGCTCGCGGTGTAGCGAACCGGCGTCGCGGTGGCGCAATTCCCGGCACGCTGGCCTGGGCGTTC
Organism: Terriglobia bacterium; assembly: GCA_963764845.1. Lineage (GTDB taxonomy): Bacteria > Acidobacteriota > Terriglobia > Bryobacterales > Bryobacteraceae > BOG-234. The sequence goes on from CAVXUE010000007.1 coordinate 326,873, forward strand.
AGCGGAAGCCGGTCGCCATAAGCGATGGTGGTCGGCGAAACATTGAACGTGATGGTCGGCGGCGCTAGGCGTCCTGCACGTTAACGTTAACCGGGCCCGATGAGGCGGTGGCTCCGCCGGCGCTGACCGTCACGCGAACGGCCTTGGCTCCGGAAGTCGTGGTGTTGCAGATTGAATGCGGCGCCTGTTCCGCCGGGAGCGGGCTGATTGTTGACTGACCACTGATAGCTGGGTGACGCACCGGCGGGCACGCCGCTGGGCGTTACTGTCAGCCGGACATTGTCGCCGGGGCAAACATTAGCGCGCACCCTGAATCGCCGAAAGCGAGATGTTAACCGGTGGCGGAGGCGGCGGCGGAGGCGGCGGAGGCGGCGGCGGCACGTAAGGCGCGGGCGGCTCGTGGTATCCGAAACGGAATACAATGCCGGTCGTGAACGCCAACGAGCTCTCGCCCCGGGCGTGCGTAATGAAGAGCGTGCCCGGAAGGCCGGCGAGTGCTCGGCAGACCGAAATCCGACGTCTTCGGGTCCATGCGCCGCGAAGATCGTACTGGAACGCCGATGTGCCGGTTCAGATTGACATCCGGACCAAGGCCATAGATCAGCGCGGCGTAGATCTGGGAATTGAACGCGGCGGGCAGCAGCGCCGGCGGTTCCGGCATACTGTACAGCGCCGGTGGCGTGGTAATCGACCGCGCCGGGCCCAATCAGAACATACGGGCGGAACGCGCGCGTCGCGCGGTTTCATGTAGAAAACGCCCGCCAGGGAATACTGGTGTTACGCGCACCGATGGTGGCATATTGCGTGGCGCCCGCCGGCCGAAAGGCCAAACGGTTAAAACCCAGCGTGAAGCTTCTTCGAGCGAGACGTACCTGCTGAAGTTTTCGGTGACGCGCTCACCGACTACCGGCCTGGCTTCGTAGAAGTTGTTTCCTACCTCCTGCGCTGCCCTGATAAATCTGATACCACTGCGTGCCGAAAAACGCGGTGAGGTCCACAAGGGAATAACCGCCCTCCGGAACTGCGTTTGCGACAGCGCAGGACCCGCAGTCACGAGCGCCGCGAGTACCGTGAGCAGGATGATTCGCGAATGGAACTGGTTGGACTTCGACCTCGTTGTCATAGGTTCACTCCTCTTTCAGAATTTTGTGACTCTTTCAAAATTGACCAATGCCCTCACCTGGAACTCCGCACCGCGAGCTCATTGCGCATGGCAGCGGTGCTTCCTCGTCTCAACGCTGTTCGATAGTACTCCGCGCCTGGGGAACAAGGCGAAAAGACGATCCGGAGCTTCCGGAAGAATAAACAACGACGAGGGCCAGGAGAAGCCACGGCCTTCGTCGTCCAGGGGTGACCAGTGCCGGCCCTGGTCGGTGGAACGGAAGACCTTTCCGCCCTGCGCGGCAAAAGCCTCGCCCGCGTGCGTGGGATGAAACAGGACAATATTGACCGTGCTGCCTCGCTGGTATTACCGCCGGCAAGTAGCAATCCGGTGGCCTTTACCCAGGACAGACATCCATCGGTGGAGCGGAACAAACCCGTCGAAGTCGCCGCGAGCGCCGTCGTGGCGCCATTTGCTCCATGGTCCCACCGCTGTCGAAAGCAAGTCCGTACCAGACGGCGGAGGGCGCGGGTTGGCCGCAGGCTTTCCAGGTGACACCGCGCGTCTGTGCTCGCGAATGCGCCGTGAGCGCTCAAGGCCGCTACCGTCTCGTCGCCGGAGCAGTTGCCAGAGAGTTGACGCCACTTGCCCGCGCCTGCCGACAGTTGCCAGCCAATCCCGTCGGTGCTGCGGAAAAGACCCTGATCGGTGGCTGCCAGCAGAACATTGTGCGGGAGCGCCAGAAGCGCCGTGATATGGCCGGCGCCTGCCGGGATGGCTTGTCTTGCCATTCCACGTCTTGCCGCCGTCGATCGATTTGAACAGTCCGTGATACCCGGCCGCGAACAAAGTTCAGCGGCTGGTCCGGCGCGGCCGTCAATAAGCGAATGTCCTGCCCGACTCGCCGGCCGACCGTTGCCAGCGCAGGCCGTAGTTGTCGGTGCGATAGATTCCCCCGGAGCCCGGCTCAAAAACGCTGCTCGCGTAGAGCACGCCTTTCGCGCCGGTCAAAACCGTGAAATTCCGGTTGGTGAAACCGGCGTTGGTTTCTCTCACCGTCTTGCCGCCGTCCGTGCTCACCATCAGGCCCGCCGTCGCCGAAGCGAAGAAAATGCGTGACGGCACCTGGGCATCGAACGCAGATCGACCTCACGGCCTGCGCGGTAACCTGCCGCCAGACGTGCCCGCCGTCCTCCGATCTCAGCAACCCCGCCGTAGTCCCCGCGAAGACGATGCCGCTGTTATGCGGATCGAGCGCGACGAAGTACGTCCGAAACGCGCCCGTCGGCGTGGGCAGCTTATTCCAGTGCGTTGCGCTGTCGGAGCTCTGGTACAAGCCGCTGCAGGCGCTGGCATAGACCTGTTCGGGGTGCCGGCAGTCGACCTGAATACTGAAAACATCGGAATCGTCGATCATTCCCGTATGAATCGATTGCCAGGACTGCGCCGCCGTTCTGCGTGCGCCAGGGAAGGTGAGTCGTGCCGGCGTAGATTTCCGCGTTGTTCGCCGGGTCGAACGCAAGCGAAACTACGGGACGAAGATCCTGATTGTCTTCGGGCGAGATATCGCGTCCAGTTCCTGCCCGCGTCGGAGCTGCGATAAACTCCGTCGCCCGTTCCCGCCACCAGAATATCCGGGTTGGAAGGGAAGAGCGCCAGGGACCACACGGCCTTGCCTTTGGTTCCCTGCAAGAAGAGTCCAGGAATCTCCGCCGTCAACTGTCTTATAAACGCCGGAGGTCCACGGATGGTCGCCTTCCATGCCGGCGTACCAGGTATCCGGCGGAACGCGGATCGACTTCAAGCGCGTGCAAAGTTCCGGCAGACTGGCCTTCGAAAGGAATGTTAGTCCAGAAAGCGCCGCCGTTCCGGGAAACAAACAACAAGCCCGTTATGAGCGCCGGCGATCACCAGTCCGGGAACTTTGGGAACCACCCGAATCAGTTCCGCATCTCCGCCGAACGGTCCCGTGGAGCGCCAATCGGCCGACGCGGCGCTTGAGCAGCGCATTGCCGGAATCAGAGTCAGCAGATACGCCAGCGCGGATGCGATATGTAACGCTCAAGCCGGATGCGAGTTCCCTGTTCATCGACAATATCGCGATTACGGGGCGACCTAGACAAAAAATCGGCCCGCGAGGCACCACTAACCTGTTCAAGTTTCGCACATAAGTTGTGCCAAAGACGAGAGTTTAACCTGCCCAAGCGGATCGGATAAGCTATAAGAATCTGGTTAAAAACACACAATTACGCGCCCTCTGCCCTCCAGATTACCCCCGCGTATCATGATGACGCAGGGAGCAATGATCGTAGCCGGCGCGGGAATCATCGGTCTTTCGTGCGCCTGGCGGCTCGCGCAGAAAGGCGTCGAGCGTGCCGGATCTTCGATTCCCGGTCGAGACTGCGCGCGAAGCGAGTTGGGCGGGCGCGGGCATGCTGGCGCCCGGAGGCGAGGTGGACGAGACATCTCCACTCGCCCGCATGGCGCTTCGCCAGCCTGCGTACAGTATCCCGACTTCGTCGCGGAATTACAGGATATATCGGGCATTTCCATCGATTACCAGCGTTGCGGCGCTGTGGAACTAGCGCTTACCGAAGCCGAGGCGGAGGCTTTGGAAAGCCGGGCCTTGCGTCAGTCGGCCATAGGAATTCGTTCGGAACCCATAACCTACAAAGGTAGTGTTAGCGCGCGATTCTTTCCGGACGACCAATTGGTGGCGCCGCGGGATGTTACAAGCCGCGCTAAGAGTAGCTTGCCTGCAGCGCTGGAGTTTCGATTCACGAGCATGAACCTGTAACTGAAATTATGCCGGATGGCTCCGGCGTGCGCACCACTGAAGGGGAGTACCGCGAGGAGGGCGTCCTGATAGCGGCCGGGGCCTGGAGTTCCAGCTTGCAAACCAGGCTCTGCCGGCTTACCGATGCCTGTGCGCGGTCATCTTATCGCTTATCGCCCCGACGTCCGCTGATCGGTTCGATCCTGCGCCATGGGCACACTTACCTGCTGCAACGGCATGACCGAGAACTGATTGCGGGATCCTCGACCGAGTATGTGGGCTTCGACCGCGCGATCGACGAAGGGGTCGTCAGCGACATCCACTCGCGCGCTTCGGAATTGCTTCCCGAGCTGGCGGCCTTGACTCCCGGCGGAGCGCTGGAACGGCTTTCGGCCGGGAATTGAAGGTGGAACCCCGGTGGTCGGCCGGATCGAAGGCACAGCCATCTGGACGGCCTATGGGCACTACCGGAACGGCATTCTGCTGGCGCCGGAGACTGCCCGGATGATTGCGGAATCGGTCCTGCAGTCTCCGGGCGGCTGAGCTAACCTGGTCCCGCGACGTGAAGCCTGACCGATCCGGCCGCGCCCGTCGCATGATCCTGGACGACGAGGCGCAGATCCCCTTTGCGCGCGGCTGGAGCGTTCCAGAAACGGCGCAATGTGTAGCCGGTTGCCAGCGACTCGCGGAATTTTTGTTCCGTCAGGCTGATCTTCACCACTGATGATCGCCGTTGGGTTTTTTCGCCGCGGGAAAGTAAGTGATAAAATCCATCGAAGCGACCCAAAGGTTGCCTTCGCGCTCCATATGGATCTGGCTCAGATCGAATGTGAGCGCGAGATCGTAGACCCCCGGTTTGTCGCGCACAGGCTCGGCCAGGGCCGTCAGGGCGATGCCGGTGGCATCCAGAGGGCTATCCAGAATCTCGTCGATCGAATTCAGCCGTTGTTTTTCGCTGGGCATTTTCGATTCGCTGGCGTAGTAGCCTTTGCGGGAACGCACCTCGACGCCCTTCCGGGCGACACCCACGGAGAGCTTGTGATAGCTTCCGTCCAGTTTCACGCCTTCCGGATAAAAGCCAAGCGCGTAAGTGACTTCGGAATCCTCGACGGCGCTTCGGATCGCGCCGGCGAGATCGGTCAGGGAGTAGAAGGCTTTGCCTCCCGTGCCCTCCGCGAAAATGTTCATCGTGTCGATACCCTCCGCCCCGAGCCCGGCGTTGTAGGGGTCGCGGGGATCGATCGGGTAGATAGCGACATTCGCGTCATTCAAGGCGCGCACGGCGTGATCGATCTCGCGGCCAAACTCCTGGTGCTCGATCTGCAGGTGCCCGAGCCGCTCCCGCTGCTCCATGCGGGTGGCGGGGAAACTGCTCGACATCCAGACCAGTTTCTTGCGGCCGGGGATGCCCTGCAGGTGCCGGGCGATCGATTCCAGCGCCTGCGCGGTGATCAGGGCGCGATTCTTGAGCGCCGCGTCCTGCATCTCCCTGATGGCATTTTTCTGCATGGTATCGGCCACGTGATTGTGGGTATTGACCAGATTGGCGCGTATCTCGTCCGCCATGTCGTCCGCGCCCTGATCCGGCGAATGCTCCGGCCGGATCCGCTCGACGGCCCGCGTCACACGCGGGATATCGTCGGTGAAATCCTCGGCCACTTTGATGCTCTTTGCCAGCGTATAGACGGCGTACTGATCGCCCTTCCGCGCCGATCGAAGGTACTTGAGCGCCTGCAGGCGCATGAAGGCCTGCGGCGAAGCGGCTTTGCCGAGTACCTGGTCGGCCGTGTTGAGCCAGTCGAAGAGGAACAGAGTCGTGCTGGCGCCATTCACGCGGTTCGACACCGCTCCGGACCCGGGCGGCGGAAAGTTCGCCGGCGCGCTTTGCCCGGTCCGCACCGCGAAAGCGGCGATCGTCTGGCGCTTGCCCTCGTCGAAAATCGTGAAGTCGTCCTGCGTGAGATTGGCGACCGGGCCGTTCCCGTTCCTGACGACCACATCCACTTCGACGAGCTGCGTGTTCACGCGCACCAGCGGCTGTTCCTGTGCGATGAGCGTCGCACCGATCGACAGCGCGGCGAACAGCAACGCGGACCTTCTCACAGGAACATCATAGCCGGGTTTATACCCACAGCGGAAAAGGGTTGCCCGGAGCCTTGCGGCATTCTTCGATCAGTTCGGGGATTCTCTTCCGGCGGCGCACCAGGGATTCGAGCAGACGCTCCAGCTGCATGCCCGTCCCGATCGATCCACGCGGCGGAAGCTGGCGCAGAACCCGGTCGAATACTTCAGTGGGGAAGTTCGGAATCCGGTCGATCCAGGGCTGGAAATCGTCGAGCGCGCGGACGCCGTCGTAGACGATCCGCCGCGGGTAAAGACCCGCGACCGCCGAATCCGGGAAATCCCAATGCGGGCCGTTGAAGGCAAATCCGTGATCGATCATCAGCGCGACGAACCCGAGTTTACGCGGCGGAACCCCGGGGCGCGCCAGCCAGTCCTTCAACTTGCGCGCGGAAGAAGATCGATTGCCGGCCGTCGGCGTTGGCGACCCAGCGGTCAAAGGCGAGCACGGCGCAGGAACTGCTCGGCGTTCGCGACCTGATTGAGCAGCGAGTCCGGAATGAAATCGTAGACCGCCATAGTATCGGGGTTGCCCGGGTGGCGGGAGCCGAAGTGCCAGCCAGGCTCGATCGGCTGACGCCGCGTACCGGTCTGCAGATGGACTTCCGGATTGGCGGCGAGGAAATCGGCCGAGAGGCTGACGATCCGGTGCCCCGGACAGGCGATCTGCAGATGAGTGAGAATCTCCGCCGCCACGAATTCATTTATGAGAATCCGGCGGTGCTGCGGGTTATTCTGAAACTTGACGATGTAATAGTCGCCGTCGTCGGCTTCCAGCAGATGCGCCTGCGCGCCGCCTCTCATCTTTCGGATGAACCGGCGCGCGTTTACGGGCATGATGTTGGCGGGAAGAGTAAATCCACGACCAGGAGAACATCAATTGACGCCAGAAGAAACGAAGCCACGACCGGTGAGGCGCGCAAAGCGCAAAGACGCGGCGAAGAACCGGGACGAAATCGCGCTCGAGCTGATGAAGTTCATCGCCGTGACCACCGGATACGGGAAAGGCAGCAGCGCGGCCGCCGGATTTTCGGGAAAGCCGTCAAAATCGGCGGAAGAATACGCCGAGGCGCTGATCCAGTTGTTCGAGAAATGCCGCGCGGTCGTGGCCAAGCCGGCTGCCGGCAACCCGTAGATCGAACACCGCGGGAGCGGCCCGGTCTTCACGCGCGAAGGCCGGGCGCCACATCACTTCCGTTTCCTCGTTAGCGGCGGCCCGACTTTTTGGCGGCCTTTTTCGCCGCTTTCTTGGGCGCCGCTCTTCTTCGCGGCCTTTTTCGGCGCGGCCTTCTTTGGCGGCTTTCTTCGCCGGTGCTTTCTTTACGGCCTTCTTTTTCGCGACGGCCTTCTTCGCTACGGCTTTTTTGGCGACGGCCTTCTTTGCGACCGCTTTCTTCGCTACTGCCTTCTTCGCTACGGCTTTTTTGGCAACGGCCTTCTTTGCGACGGCTTTCTTTGCGACAGCTTTCTTCGCCGCAGCTTTCTTGCGGAGCAGCTTTCTTCGCCGGCGGCGCCGCAGCTTTCTTCACGGCCGGCTTGGGCGATGCCTTCTTCGCCGACTTCGCGGGCTTGCGCGCGGGCGGCGCTTCGGTCGTCTCGATCACCTCGATGATCTCGACGACCACGGGCGTCCCCAGGTCGGGTTTGGCCGGCAGCCGCGGCAGTCGCCGACGGGGACTATCAGCAGATCCTCTTCTTCGTCGTCATCTTCGTCGTCTTCATAGTCGTCGAGCTTTGAGTCGACGTCGTCGCTCTCGTCGTCGTAGTCGCGAAAATCTTCCATTTCGTCTTCGTCTTTCGGAGCGAACTTCAGGTCGTCGAACATTCAATCAGCCTCCTGTTTCGGCGCAGTCTCCATTAGCATACCCCTTTTTGTTTTCCACGCAACTATCCGAGCGCGGAAAATCGGGCAATGCCGTCACAAAAATCGCAGCGGAACGACAGGAAACGCGGCGGGCAACGGCGGAAGAGCACGCCTGCTCAGCGGCTAAGCGAGCGGTTCTGAACCTTCACCTGGGCCAGCGTGGCGACACGTCGGATGTTTCGCGGGCGTCGGTGCGCGCGACGGCGCCTGCGCTGCTGGCGGCGACGGTCTTGTGCGATGCCGCGCGGCGGTTCGAGATGCATGCGCGACCCGAAGCCTTTGCGGCGTCCGCAGCGGAGCTACAGTTTCGTGATAAGCGACCGGAATCAACAGACGGTCGCCCGGCGCAGGCTCGTCCTTCAGATCGTTAGCCGTCGCGATCTGGCTGGCAGGCAGTTAAAGAGCCGCGCAACCGAAGCCAGGCTCTCGCCCGGTTCGACGCGATGCATGCGCCACGATGCGCGCCGTTCGGCCGGAATCAGGTCGAGCGCCGCGGTAACCTGCTGCGCCCGTGCCTTTCGGCACCCGGATCTCGAAATTCCCCGGCGCGATGCTGCGCAACAGCGCGGGATTCAACTGCACAAGCTCCGGCACCGAAGTATCCGTCAGATCGCCGATCAGGGCGAGATTGGTGGGGGAAGCGGTGACGATCGTGTCGTATTCGACGGGCGCGTCGGCGTGATCTGGTCGAGCCCATATTCAGGCGCATTCTTCGCCATGATGGTCATCGCGAGGATGATCGGCACGTAATTCGTGGTTTCGTTCGGCAGCGCGCCCGCGCGCGCGGAGTTCCCAGAAATCGGCATAGCCGGTGCGCTCCACCGCCTTCTCAATTGCGCCCGGGCCGCAGTTGTAGGCCGCGATCGCGAGATACCAGTCGCCGAATTCGTTGTAGAGATCGTGCAGATGATGGGCGGCGGCGCGCGTGGCTTTTTCCGGATCGAGGCGCTCGTCGGAATAAGGCGTCTGCATCAGGCCATACTGGTTGCCGCGGAACTTCACAAACTGCCACATGCCCTCGGCGGCGGCGCGGGAAACGGCGCGCGGCAGGAAACCGGATTCGGCCTGCGCCAGATGAATCAGTTCCTGCGGGATGCCTTCCTCCGCCAGAATCCGCGAAATCATCGCGCTGATACTTGCCCGCCCGCTCCAGACCGGCTTCGATCGTCCTGTGTCCGCGGCCGTTGAAGTAGTTGATGTAACTCAGCACCGTGTCGTTCACGACCAGCGGCAGCGCCGAAGTCGTCAGTCTTGACTTCGCGTCTGAACCTTATCTTTGATGCGCGGATCGACCGGAAAGGTCATGGTAACGATGTCGTCGAGAGGCGCTTTGTCGAATCCGGGCACTTCTTCCGCAGCGGCGGCGCCCATCCCGGAAAGATCGTCGCGGTGAATCGCATCCACCATGTCTTCCAGTTTGGATTCGAACAGCCTGCGATCGGTCGGATTCGTCCGACGCGCTGAAGCATCAGGTCGATCGCCGCGTCAAATTCCGTCCGGGCATGGTCGAAATCGCGATCCTGATAGAATTTCTTGCCAGTCCGGAATCTTTCCTCCGCCTGCTGGATCAAAAGATCTGAAGCGGTGGGTTGAAAGGCGAGCGGCTGTCGGCTTTGTTGTCTTTGGCCAACTCGGTTAAGATAGGGCAGATGTTCGGCGTCGGACGATCGTGGCCGCAATGCCGCTGTGATAATCGGATGAGTACGCGAATGGCGGCCGGAGCAAGGAAAGAAGTTTGGAAGTTGGATTGCTGAGCAATAATAGCAGACGGGAAGAAATAAGAAGCAGGACGGCTAAAAAGACAGACGAAAATAGCTTTAGAATTCCGGGTCATTCATTCTCCTCGAGTAATACAAATATCCGGGTTTACGAGGTCTCCCGGGCGCTTGGCCCGTAAAGCGACTCCTTCAAGCCTACCCCACGCGTTACAACTGCGTCAACCGGTGTGTCAATATCGACACACCGTCCTGATACGTGTCCGGCACACCGGCTCGACTGTCTACACATCGACAGCTTCTCTATTCTTCTTCCAGTTCTTCTTCGCCCGTTCGCGCCGCTTTGGCGGCCGCAATGATCTTGTCGGCCTGTAGCTGCGGCACGTAATCGTAGTGGTCGAACTCCATGGAAAATGAAGCCCTGCCTTGAGTTATCGACGTCAGGTCGTTCTGATAATTCAGCATTTCCGCCATCGGAACCTGCGCCCGGATGATCTGGGTTGCGCCTTGCGTATCCATGCCGGCGATGCGTCCGCGGCGGCCGTTGAGATCGCCCATCAGATCGCCCGCGATACTCGACGGGCGCCTGCACTTCGACATTCATCACCGGTTCGAGCAAGGTCGGTTTCGCGGTCTGCATGGCGTTCCGGAACGCCTTCCGCGCCGCCAGTTTGAACGCCAGTTCCGACGAATCGACATCGTGATACGAACCGTCATAGACCGTCACCCTGAAATCGACCATCGGAAAGCCGGCCAGAAATCCCCGTTCGGCGGTTTCGATAATTCCTTTTTCCACAGCCGGGATATAGTTTTTGGGAATCGAGCCGCCGAAGATGTCGTTGACGAACTCGAACTTCGCTCCGCGCGGCAGCGGCTCCATGCGGATCCAGCAATCGCCGAACTGGCCGTGACCGCCGGTCTGCTTCTTGTGCCGGCCCTGCACGTCGGCGGTTCCGCGGATCGTTTCGCGGTAAGGGATCTTGGGCGCTTTCAGCGTGACATCCACCGCATAGCGCTTCTTCAGACGGCTGACGGCGATTTCGACATGCTGCTGGCCGGTTCCGGCGATCAGGAATTCCTTGGTCTGCGGGTCGCGGTAGAAGCGCAGGGAAAGATCCTCTTCGAGCAGCTTGTGCAGCGCGTTGCCCATGCGGTCTTCGTCGTTGCGGCTCTTCGCTTCGACGGCGAACGCGATGGAGGGCTCGGCCAGCTTGACCGGCGCGAACACCACGGGCGAGGATTTGTCGGTCAGCGTATCGCCGGTGAGCGTTTCGCGGAGTTTTGCCACGGCGCCGATATCCCCGGCGTGCAGTTCGTTGACCGGCACGATCGTCTTGCCCAGCGGCACGCCGATGTGCGCCAGGCGCTCGGTCGTGCTGTGCGTCACGTTCTGCAGGTTGGCGTCGTTCTTCACGCATCCCGAAAGCACCTTGAAATAGGTGATCCGGCCCGCGAACGGGTCGGCCGTCGTCTTGAAAACATATGCCGCCGCCGGCTCGCTGTCGGAATACTTCCGTTCGATCGCGGCGCCGTTCAGGGTCAGCTTGACCGGCGGGCGGTCGAGAGGCGACGGAAATGCTTCCGCAATCAGATTCAGCAGCATGTCGGACCCGATATTGTGCGGCCCGGACATGCAGACGATCGGGAAAACGCGCCATTCGCGCATTTCTTCGTCAAGGCCGGCGACGATGTGCTCTTCCGGCAGCGTGCCTTTCTCGAAGAACTCTTCCATCAGATCGTCTTTGCCTTCCGCAACCAGTTCGACCAGTTCTTCGTGGGCGAGCTTGGCCGCTTCGGCATATTCGGCCGGGATCTCGGCTTCGCGCGATTTGCCGTCGCCGTCCGGCGTATAGAGGTACGCCTTCATGCGGATCAGATCGATCACGCCGCGGAAATCCTTTTCGCTGCCGAGCGGGAGTTGAATGGGCACGGCGGCGCGCCCGAAGCGCGCGTGGATGCTCTCCATGGTGCGCTCGAAACTGGCGCGGTCGCGATCGAGCTTATTGATCACGATGCGCGCGCGGAAGCTCGAACTCTTCGGCGATCGCCCACATTTTCTCGGTCTGCGGTTCGACGCCCGACGTGGCGTCGACCACGACGATCACGGCGTCGGCGGCGATCAGCGTGGCGCGCGCGTCGTTCACGAACATGTTGAACCCCGGCGTATCGAGGATATTGATTTTGGTCTTCTTCCACTCGATGGCGGCGACGCGCGGTGGAGATGGTCAGTTTGCGCTGAATCTCCTCCTCGTCGTAATCGGTAACGGTGTTGCCTTCGTCAACGCGCGTCAGGCGGCTGGTGGCGCCCGCCGCGTAGAGGAGCCCGGCCACCACGGAGGTCTTCCCGCAGTGACCGTGACCTACAATGCCTACGTTTCTGATGTCCTTCGTCTCGTAAATTTTCACGGATAGCCCTCCGTTTACGAGGGGATCGTATCACAGTTGAAACAAACGGTAGCGCCGGCGATCTTTGTCGCCGGTGATTTTGGCTCTCCGCGCTAATTCGCGGAAACCGCGATCCAGACGGCGCCATTGGCGTTCGAGTTGGTCCCGACCTGCAGCACGATCGGAACGTACGCTCCGGGCTGAACGCCTGCCGGAATCCGGATGTCGACCTGGAACAGGCCCGCAACTTCGGTCGGCGCGGCGCCGGCATAGGTCACCAGCGCCGGAATGCCGCCCACGAAGACCTTCACGGGCAGGAGAGGCGCGGGGTACGGCGTCGTATTGGCCAACTCTCCATCCACACCGGCAGGATTTGTTTTTCCCTCCCCCGTGGCGAACAACGCGATATAAGCACCGATCGCCACCGGATGAGCCGCATCGTTCGGAGTGCCGTCGGGATTCAGCACCGCGGCCTGACCCGCCCCTGTCTGATTGGCCGTAAAAATCGCCGGGGCCGACGTCACCACCGGCAATGTGATCGCGGTCGAGGTCTGGCCCTGGTAGGCTACCGTCACCTGGGCGTTCGGCGAGAACGAGACGTCATAGGGCGCGATGGCTGCCACCTGCGTTGCCGACGTATAAATCATCGGCGCCGGAAGCCCGTTGAAGGAAACAACCGTGCCAGCCAGACTGGCGGGGAAAACACCGTTGACCGGTTGATTCCCGACCAACGTCGACGGTCCGAGCCCGGCGCCGTATACGACCATAATCTGGCCGGGCGAGACCGAAGTTGCACCCTCGCTCGCGGCGTCGAGGACCGCGCCGATCATTGTGAACTGAAAGGTCCGCAGGAGCCTCCGCACCAGATTGTCCGCGTTGTCGACGACATAAACATTGCCGGTGGCATCCACGGCAACGCCGATTGGGGTATTCAGTTGAGCGGTTATTGCCGGGCCGCCGTCGCCGGAGTAGCCTGCCCTTCCGGTCCCGGAGAGCGTGGAGATCGCGCCGCCGGTCATAAGCGTGCGGATCGCGGAGTTCCCGTAATCGGCGATATAGAGGGTTTCGGAGATATCCGCCGCCAGGCCGTAAGGCAAATTCAGTTGAGCTTTTGTGCCCTGCCCGCCATCGCCTGAGTAGCCCGCAATCCCGGTCCCCGCGATGGTGGTGATGCTGCCACCGGAAACTCTCCGGATCGCGTGGTTCAATGTATCGGCTATATAGATACTATCCAGCGCATCCACCCGGACGCCGTAGGGTTGGTTCAGTTGGGCGCTCGTGGCTGGCCCTCCGTCGCCCGAGTAACCGGTGGTTCCGTTTCCGGCAACGGTGCTGATGATCCCCGTCGTCGATACCTCAAGGATGCGCGAGCTGCCGGTATCCGCAATGAAGAGGTTTCCGGAGGGGTCGACAGCGATCCCCCTGGGGACGCTCAGCTGGGCGCTCGTTGCCAGCCCGCCATCGTCGGGATTCGCCGATCCGCCGCCGGCTACAGTCGTAATGATGCCCCCGGGAGTAACCTTTCGGACTCGGGAGTTACCCGTGTCGGCGATATAGAGGTTGCCCGCGGCGTCAACCGCGAGGCCGAAGGGGCCGTTCAGCTGGGCGCCGATTGCTTGTCCGCCATCGCCGGAGAAGCCCGCAATTTCATTGCCCGCGATGGTGGCCACTTGAACGCCGTTGGAAACCACCCGAACGGCGGAGTTGTTGGTATCGGCGATGTAAATATTGCCGGAGGCATCGACCGCCACCCCACAGGGTTGATTGAATTGGGCGGTGATCGCCGCGCCGCCGTCGCCGGAGTAGCTCAAGCTTCCGTTCCCCGCCAGTGTGGCGATGATGCCCCCCGATACCTTGCGGATTTTGTTATTGTTGCGATCCGCGATGTAGAGGTTGCCGGAGCCGTCCACGGCGACGCCGAAGGGTTGATTCAGCTGCGCGGCGGTCGCCAGCCTCCCATCGCCGCCGTTCCCCATCAGCCCGCTCCCCGCAACGGTGGCGATGATGCCGACGGTCGACACCAGGCGGACGCGGGAGTTGAACGTATCCGTAAAATACAGATTGCCCGCGGCATCCGACGCGACACTGAAGACGCCATCCACGAGAGCTTTGGTGGCCGGCCCGCCGTCGCCGGCAAAACCTACCGCGCCGCTCCCGGCGACGGTCGTAATCGTTCCGCTCGTTGAGATCATCCGGATCCTGAAATTGTTCGAGTCCGCGATGTAGAGGTTGCCGCTGCCGTCTACCGCGATCCCATAAGGGTTGTACAGCTGCGCGCTGCCGGCTGGCCCATTGTCGCCGGAATACCCGTTGGTTCCGGTGCCGGCGATGGTCGTGATGATCCCCAAGGGTGAAATTCTGCGGATGCGGGAGCCGACCCTGTCCGAAATGTAAAGGTTACCGTTGGAATCGACGGCGATGCCCTGGAGCCCGCTCAACTGCGCCTGGGTGGCTGGGCCGTTGTCACCCGAGTAACCCGGCGTTCCATTTCCCGCCACGGTCGCAATAATGCCTGAGGAGGATACCCTCCGGACCCGGTTGTTCGAGGAGTCCGCGATGTACACGTTGCCGCCGGAATCGATGGCGATGGCGGTGGGTGCGTTCAGTTGAGCACCGGGGCCCGGTCCGCCGTCTCCGGAGTACCCGGCTGTAGAATTGCCAGCGACGACTGTCAGAGAGCCGGTCTGACTCACCTTGAAGACGCAGTTGAGGCTCACAAAGTACGCATTGCCCGAGGTGTCGGTCGCAGTGGCAACGGGAGCGCCGATCGAGCTGTTGAGCGCCGCAAACGGTGTGAAGGGAGGTGCTCCGCCGGCGATTGTCGAGATCCTGTACTGCTGCGCCCAGGCGCCCGTAGCGGCGGCGAGGAACAACGCCGCGAAAGCGAGTCTTTTCATGAGAAGTCGGGATGGACGATTATTGCGGAATCGACGCCGCGGCCGCGGCCCGCGCGGCAGCCTGCCGCTCGGCCCTGGGCGGCTCGTAATACGCGATCCATCGCCCCAGGCAGGGAATCGCGATCCAGATCACCAGCGAGCAGATTGCCGCCGCTTTCGCAACCTGAGGGATTTGCGGCGCGCGGTCGAGCGCCTCGGGGTTGTTGTAAACACGCGGCCGGAAAACCAGCGCATGCACGGCGATCAGCAGAATCATGAACATCTTGATCTGGAAGTACGGGTTGCCATAGTACTTGTCCATTTCGGACAAGCCGAGCATCAGGCCCATCGTCACCATGATCACGAAACCGAGGCGCTTCCAGTTGCGCGTGCCATTGACAACGTCCGCGATGGGCACGTCCGTCAACGCCAGTCCCAGCAGGCGCAGATCCGTCGCCAGGATCAATCCGCCAAACACCGCGATACAGGTGAGATGCGTCGCCATCACGATCGGATAAACGTAAGCCGATTCGCGGATAGCCGTCAGAAAACCGATACTCTGGATCGCGTGGCTAATGGAAGCTGCAGACATTCAGACCCGCCTTTACCTAGATAAACGCGATCCACAGACCGCTGAAAACAATCGAAACCCACAGCAAAACCGACACCGCGCCCGCCAGCATGCCAACTCCCGGCGATGCGTTCGACATGGCCACCCTGCGGTGGATCGTGTAGTTGTAAATGACGGCCAGCATCAGCGCCGTGATCTTGAACCGGAACGCCTGGTTGTACAGGTAATGAATCGGGTCGGAGGAAAAAATCAGCAGGCCCGAAGTGATGACGATGATGAGACCGGCCAGCGTCCACAGCCCCGTGTCTTTTACCAGCTGGCGCGCCGACTGGTGCCGCATCCCGATTCCGAGGAGCCGGAGATCCACCAGCATGATCGTCCCGATCGACAGGGCGAAGGCGGTGATGTGGAAGCATTCGGTGAGAGGGAAGGCCCATTCGTTGCTGTTCAGTGGATTCGCGTTGAGGTCGTAAATAATCATTCGTGAACCACCCGATTGTATTCGATAAACCCTGTCATCGCGTCAAAGAGAGCCATAGCTGCGCGTGAATGCCAAAAGGCGGATCGATGTATCCGATGCCGCGTCCCATGCACGCTACGCCGGCCCATAACAGTAAGGAGAGAGCGGCCGCCAGCTTCGCATTTCCCGGAACCCGCCCGGCCCTGTCCATTTCGGCCGCACTGCCATAAACGATCCGCCGGAACGTCAGCGCATGCACGATAATGAGCGTCAGCAGAATCAGCTTGAGGCGGAAAAAGATGTTGTAGTAATACTCTTCCGCTTTGCAGCCCGCCAACAGCACGCCACAGGTCACCATCAAAACCAGACCCCAGCGCTTCGTCATGCGCAGCTGATCCACCACATCCGCCACCGGCCGGTTGGTCATGGCCCAGCCGAGCATGCGCAGATCCGTCATCAGAATCATGCCGCCGAACATTGCCAGCGCCACCATATGCATGCTCAGAATCGAGGGATAAACGTATCCCGATCCGCGCAGATAGGTGAAGAAGTCCGTCGCCTGAATCCATTGCGTGAACGAGAGAATCATCGCTTGGTTGCTCAGATATGCTTCAGGTCGAGCGTCGAGTTCAGGAAGCCGATAAAAATCCCGCCGAAGACCACGCACGCCCAAAGCAGCAGCGAAACGCAGGCCACCACCTTCCCGTTCGGCGAATCCGACTGCACCGCCTTCCGGTGAATGGTGTAGTTGAACAGGATCGCAATGACGAAAAAGAACATTTTCAGATCGAACGCCCAGTTCAGGTAGTAGTTGTCGGGGTCGGACGAAAAAAGCATCAGCCCCGAGAACAGCATGACCATCAGACCGCTCAGCGTCCATAAAGAGGTGTCCTTCGCCAATTGCGAAGGCGTCTCGCGCCGCATCCCGATGCCAAGCAGCCGGAAATCCACGATGGCTATCGTACCGATCGAAACCGCAAATCCCAGAATGTGAATGCATTCGAGGATGGGGAACGTCAGTGGCGACGAGTTCAGCGGATTTTCAATCTGCATTCTGACTTGTGAATTCGCACTCTATCACGTGCTGCCCGCCAATGCGAATGAATTGGAATGGCAGCGGTCTGGATGAACAGCGGAAGAGCGTATGCTGATAAAGGCTATGAAACAGTCAGCTCCTTTTCTATTTTTTCTGATGGCCGCTTCGGCCTTCGCCCAGACCCTGCAGGTTAACCCGGACGTCAGTCCCGCGGGCGCGGGCAGTTCGCAGGCGAACTGGACCGTGACGCAGGATGGCAAACCGCTCCTCAGCTGGGTCGAGCCGACAAAGGACGGATCGTTCGCGCTGCGCTACTCTACGCGGACCGGAACCGCCTGGTCCGAACCGCGCACCGTCGTCGCGCATCGCAAATTCTTCCACCATCCGGCCGAGGTGCCTGGCATGGTCGCCCTGAACGACGGAACCCTGATCGCCCATTGGATCGAACAACCCAGCGAAAAGAGCGAAGCCGAGTTCGTCTATGTTTCGGCATCCCATGACGGCGTCAAATGGTCCGAACCAGCCATGGCCTCGCACGACAAGGGCATGGGCCAGCATGGCCTCGCCTCGATCGTCGCCAGCGGAGATCACGAAGCCTCCCTCGTCTGGCTGCAGGCGCTCAAAGGCGACGACGGCCCCGCGTCGTTAATGCGCAGCGTCATCGGCGCAGGTGGTACCGAGTTGAAAGAGGAGAGCCTCGACGCGGATGTCTGCGACTGCTGCCCCACGTCCGTCGTGAAGACATCGCGCGGACTCCTGATCGCCTACCGCGGCCACACCAAACAAAACATCCGCGATATTCTCGTCACGCGTTTCGAAAGCGGCCGCTGGACCTCTCCGAAAATCGTTTACCCCGACAAATGGCAAATCGACGCCTGCCCGATCAACGCCGCTTCGGCGAGCGCCAGAGGCGACAAGGTTACGCTCGCCTGGTACACCGCCGCGGGCGACAAGCCGCGGGTGGAATATGCGTTCTCGCCCGACGCCGGCGCAACATTCACCAAGGCGCTTGTGATCAGCACGGGCGAGGCATACGGTTATGCCTCGACGGCAATCGACGATGCGGGCGGCGCTTACGTATCGTGGCTGGAGCGAGGAGACGGCAAAGCGCGCCTGCTTGCCCGCCACATCTCGGAAACCGGCATGCCCGGCCCGGTACTCGAGGTCGCTGTGGGAACGCGAAAGGATCTGGGATATCCGCGCATCCTGCGCGCCGGCAATGATGTCTGGATCGCCTGGAACTCCACCTCCAAAGTCCAGACCGCCCGCATGAAGTAAACCTAACAACCCGTGGGGCGGACGATCGAGACTTCAATCCTGTATCCCGCGTCCCAGAGGCACGGCGGCGGCACTGACGATCGGACCGGCATCCACCAGCCTTTTCCGGCGAGCATCAACCTGCAGATTCAGACCTTCGAGAGAGCGCGCGCCGAGCAGTTGCAGATCGCCCGTTTCGGCGAAGACGACTTCGTCCACGGTCTCCGACTTATCCACCGTGAGCACGACGTAGCCAACCGAGCGCGTTATGATCTGGCCGTTCGCCAACTGAAACTGAAGATCCTTCTTGCGCCGCTCAATTCCGAGGGCCTCCAATACCGACCCGTTGATCCATGTGGATTCTGCGCCCGTGTCAACCATCAGCCGCCGTACGACGGCCGACTTGGAAGTCACCGGATTGAGGACCCTGCAACCAACGTAGAACAGTCCCATCTATCGTTCACGATACGGGGAATCCCGGCCAGCTGATTTGAGGCGGTCTGGCGACCAGACACGGAACCTGCGAAACGTTACGCTATTACGCCCGGTCCGCATCCACCGAGGGGCAATCCAAACCGTCGGCCGCCCCCCGCGTGGTAATGTCCCAAATCTGATACATTGAAATCGTGCGTCTCGTTGTCTTTCATCCGAAAGCACGACAGGCTATTCGCCGATTCCCGAAAGATATCCGCGTTCGATTGGGGAAAGGGCTGTTCCGCCTGCAGATGGGAGAATTGATTGGAATGCCGGATTCCCGGCCCATGCCGGAGTGGCCGCCGGAGTTTCTGAGCTTCGCGTGGGGGCAGCCGATGGCAGTTTCCGAGCGTTCTATTATACGGCTTCATCGCGAGGCATTCTTGTTTTTCATGCTTTTATCAAGAAGACACAACGCACCCCGCCGCTGGAAATCGAGCTGGTCAGAAAACGTTTGAAGGAGCTATTCGATGCCTAAGATCAAGCCGATCATTGCAGGAACTCCTCGGGAACTTGCGGATGCGCTGGGACTTCCGCGCGCTGCCGCCGAAGAATGGCAGTTTCAACACGTCCTGTTGGCGCGCCTGAAAGAGATCACCCGGCAGCAGAAACTCACGCACCTGGAGATCGCAAGGCGCGCCGGGACTTCGCGAACCAGAGTAACGTCGATCCTGAACAACGATCTCGATCATGTATCAAGCGACCTTATGATTCGCATTCTCGCCTCGCTGGGGTATCGCGTAAAGGTATCGGTCGTCAGGTCCAACAAAGCGGCGTAGGCGCTGGCAGGCAATTCGACGGGATGCTCGCGATGCGTCAATCTGCATGATTGCAAGCGGCAGACCGATGCAGATCGTTCCCGGGCCAAGGTTTACGTAATGCCGAATTATCGGAGCCGAGGACGGGGCAGATCAGATCAGGTAAAAATACCAATTCTTCGAGCCTCAGCGTCGAGGCGCGACAAAATATCTTCGACAAGCTCATCAAAATAGTCGAGGAGCTTTAGGCCGGCTCCCCGGTCACCACAAGCACATCATCAAAAGCGAGGAACAAGCCGATCTCTATCGTGATTTGGACGGGGTGCCCAACAAAGCCGGTAGAAATCTCGATTTCCCGTGTCGTCTCATCCCACGTAGGATTAACCGGGATGTGGTGAATTGCACCCGTACCGTGCACGTTGCCGAGCTGAGAATTGAGCGCGACGGTGAGCAGCTTGTGTTTGTCGATCACTGCCAGCTTGCTGAGAACCCAGAGAAAATCGTTTCCGCCCTTGTATGGTCCGTAAGCCTCGAATATTGAGTGGAACGCTTCGGGGATGTCCTTGCACCGTCCCAAACTGTTCTTGAAATCAGCACTACTCCCGGCAAACGGGAATGCTGCGGTCAGTGGTGAGATTTTTCCGCTGGCTACGGCAAGGGCATATCCAGCGTTGTCGAGGGCGTCTCTCAGGTGTGGAGTGCATCAGACGTCATCGTGGCAAACCGGTCCGGAGGATCTCCCGTAAACCGAGGCTTATGAACCTCAAGATGAGGCTGTTTCGGGTCGGGTTCTGCCACACGGCTGTATGGCTTAGCCGCGAAGAACGCCGCGACTTCGCCTTCCAAAGTTGCGATGTGCTCTTTTGCTCGCGCTACTTTTCGGCAGGCGCTGTCGAAAGGGTGGGCCACATTACTATCATCTCCGCTGGCTATCGTCTTTCGTTGCTTTATTTCCGATGAAATCTGTTATCAGACAGGAATGGAACATTTCCGGGCGTATCGTTCCGCCAACCTTGACGCATTGTCAGCAAACTGGAGCTTGACGCTGCCGCCGGGTTAGGTTTTGACCTCGAATATGGTTCTCGGTAATTCCGACTGGCGGATAATACTTCCCAACGTGCCCCGCCGGAGCGGATCGTGAAGCGGAACGGGAACGGTTATTGTAGTTGCCTCCAGGCGCTTTTGCATGACTTGATGGCTCCCGCGCTGGCGCGAAGCCACGAATCCATTTTGTTCGAGGATGCGACAAACCTCCGAGCCCGAAAGCACCCGGAGTTTACCCAACCGGTACCTCGACCTGCGTTATGAAGACCTCCTTGTGAGCCCGCCGGGCGATCTCCGACGGCGATGCTGTTTCAAAAAACAGTGTCAGCGCCTCGATCAGATTCGTACGCGACTCTTCAATCGACGCGCCCTCGCTGGCGATATCAAGTTCGGGGCACAATGCCACGTATCCATCGTCCTCGCGCTCGATAATCGCCGTTAGCCTTTGGGCTGCCTTCATGATCCGAGTCTACACCGGTTCACTTGGGTGGTTTGTCGGCGACACGTACATTAAGGGTCGTGTCACCGGAACACTCTCGTCATCAACGCAGGATCGGGGCACCACCCGGACGTACCCGCCTCAACGTATGATAAGCTCTCGGCGTCTATGCACAGGATACTGTTGGCCGCGGCATTACTCAGCCCTGCCCTCTACGCCCAAACTGACTGGCAAGCCTACGGAGGCGACCCCGGCAGCGCCCGCTACTCCTCCCTCACGCAAATCAACTCGACCAACGCGTCGAAGCTGAAGCAAGCCTGGGTCTTCGACACACGCCCCGAACCCAACGCGACAGCTGGAAGACAGAGCCAGACCACGCCCCTCGTCGTCAACGGCGTCATGTATACCGTAACCACGCACCAGACCCTCGTGGCGCTCGATCCCGAAACCGGCAGACAGCTCTGGGCTTACAAACATAACCACGCCGGCCGGCCGCCGCGCGGCATCGCTTACTGGGCCGGCGACAAAGACAGTCCCGCGCGCATCCTCTTCGGCACCTTCGACGGTTTCCTCATCGCCGTCGACACCAAAACGGGCAAGATCATCCCCACCTTCGCCAATCAGGGCGAGCTCGACCTCAAGGCCGGCATGAAGGATCCGGCGAAATATCCCAACTCGCATTACGGACTCTCCGGCGCGGCCCTTGTCTATAAGAACGTAGTCATCACCGGTTCGCATACGCAGGACGCGCCCAGCCTCGGCCCTCCCGGCGACGCCCGCGGCTTCGACGTGCGCACCGGCAAACTGCTCTGGACCTTTCATTCCGTGGCCCGTCCGGGCGAGCCCGGCCACGAAACCTGGCTCAATGACGGCTGGCAGGAGCGTTCCGGCGTCAATGCCTGGACCACCGGCTCGGTCGACATGAAGACCGGCATCCTCTACATGTGCTTCGATTCCCCTGCCACTGATCTCTACGGCGGCGACCGTCCCGGCGCCAACCTCTTCGGCAATTCGCTCGTCGCGCTCGATGCCCTCGCCGGCAAAATGAAATGGTATTTCCAGACCACCCATCACGACATCTGGGATTACGATGAGCCCGGTACGCCCTCTCTCGTCGATGTGAAGATCGGCGGCAGAACCGTTCCCGCCATCGTCCAGACCGGGAAGACCGGTCTCGTGTTCGTCCTCGATCGCGCGACTGGAAAACCGCTTCTCCCCATCGAAGAGCGCGCCGTGCCCAAAGGCGATGTGCCCGGCGAATGGTATTCCCCCACGCAGCCGTTCCCCCTGAAGACTCCGCCGCTGACGCGCTTCAGCATCACGCGCGACCAGCTCGCCAAAGTCACGCCCGAGCAGCAGAAATACTGCGAGGCGCTTTGGGACGCCAACGGCGGCGCGCACAATGACGGCCCCTATACGCCCATGGGCACGAAGCCCACCGTCGTCTTCCCCGGCGCCGATGGCGGCGGCAGCTGGAGCGGTGTTTCCGTCGACCCCCAACTCGGCTACATGTTCCAAAACGTCAAGAACGATGGCGCGATCGGATACATGGGGAAGCCTGGGACACGGCCCGGCGCAAAGGATGGGCTTGGTCAGAGCATCGATCCCAACATGCTCGCCCGCATCCCGATCCAGATGGGCGACCGCCGCGTCGGCGCCTTCGCCAACCCCGAAACCGGTTGGCCTTGCGAAGCTCCGCCCTGGGGCGAGTTGAGCGCCGTCAATCTCAGCACCGGCGAAGTCGCCTGGCGCATCCCCTTCGGCAGAGTCGATGAGCTCGAAGCCAAAGGCGTCATGAACACCGGCTCGTTCAACAAGGGCGGCTCGGTGGCGACGGCCGGCGGCGTGCTCTTCATCGGCGCGAGCTACGACTCGCGCTTTCACGTCTATGAGTCGAAAACCGGGAAACTGCTGTGGGAAACGAAATTGATGGCACAGGCCCAAGCCAATCCGATTACGTACATCGGAAAGAACGGCAAGCAATACGTGGCGGTAAACGCGAATGACTATATCGTCGCGTTCGCCCTGCCATAGGTGGCGCAGGCTTCAGCCTGTGTGTTCTTCAAGTGAAATTATAGAAACCCCAGCCCCCGGAGCTGGACCATCCGCCGCCGTCACTCCCTCCGGTAACGGTGTCGAGCATCTCATCGCTCAGTTCACCATCTGAAAACAGAGGGAATCTCAGGGTTGCCGCAGCCGGCCCCCCTTCAGGTCCCGGGTCCACTTCAAGCACGACACCGGGAGGAAAACTGGCGCCCATCTCCGCCATCACTTGCATCGGCTGCGCGATGAAACGCGCTTTCAGGGCCGCGTCAGCGGCGGTCGCCGCACGAACCTTTCCCACTTTTTCAATTAATGCTTCGAGTGCCATGACCACCTCCGCACCTGAAGCGATCCTACAACGTCACGCTGTGTTTCCTCAAGTACTACATCCCCAAATGGATGGAAAATAACCGGCCGGAGCGGCCGCATCACGCAACCCTAAGTTCGGCTGAGCCGCGCTTAACGGGCTTTACGACTATCTCCACATCGTGCCCCAAAGCAACGAGGAAGCGCATGAGGCGCTCTACGGAATAGCCTCGGAACTGGCCGGCCAGCATCGCTGACACCTTGGGCTGATCGATACCCATGAGCTGGGCCGCTGCGGCCTGGGTCAAACGCCGCTGCCGGATGGCTCGGTCGATCTTAACCACCAGGCCAGCCTTGATCAGGTGTTCGCCGGCGTCAGGCAGACCGAGGTCCGCAAACACGTTGCCCGAGCCTGGCTCCATTTCAAGAGTTTTCCTTTTCAGCATTCCTCACCTCGCTTCGTAACAGTTTCAGCCGCTGCAGCAACAGCTCGATTTCGGACCTGGGCGTGGCGATTCCCGTCAGAAGCTTGGCCTTCGGGCTGGTTTCGCCCAATTGCGCGGCGTACAAGGCATAGCCAAAATCGTCCTTGGACGCCAGCCGGGAACGACTTCACCTTGGCGCGGGAATCGGCTCGAGCCACACGAGTCTCTTCATCCGAACGGGAACTATGCCTATATTGGCATAGTCAGGCTCTCAAAGCCAACCGGTCGGGAATCCTGACCAAAAGAGTGTGGGCCGCTCGACGATTACCGAGCGGTGAACTCGTAACGGCTCTGTTGCTGGAAAGGTTCAGAAATCGATGTCGTTCAAACTCGCCATGAACTGAGCAACCTGACTTGGCGACCGCCCGGCCTTCTTCGACGAGCGCTAAATCTCACGGTGACGTCTTAGCAACTTTGGCTCGTCTGTACCTTTCCCGCTGTGATCGCCTTGGCGGTGGGCATGTAGATACTCCTCGGAACATTCCGGGCATTCGCTGAGATAACGACCCGGAACCTTAATCGGCGGCTCCGGGGGCTGGAAACGCTCTCCGCAATGCCGACACACCAACACCGGCTGAAACGAGGCTTCAGCAGGGCCGCTGAACCAGGACTCAGCTGGATGTGATCGTGGTTGGTCACAGGGACAAGCCGCCAACGAGAACTGATTGGGGCTAAACTAGGCAAATCCGCATATGCCGCTTCCGATCGGTGCCCGCTTCGGCTCCTGCGAAATCCTTGAGCTTATCGGCAAGGGCGGCATGGGCGAGGTGTATCGAGCCCGCGACACGAGTCTGAAGCGCGAAGTTGCACTTAAGGTTTTGCCGGCGGACGTGGTGGAGGATCCCGAGCGGCTAAGGCGTTTCCAGCGTGAAGCCGAGATCCTGGCCTCCCTGAATCATCCCGGTATTGCCGCAATCTACGGCCTGGCCGAAAACGCGCTTGTGATGGAACTGGTCGAAGGCGAGACACTGCCTTGTCCCGTGTCGGTTGACACTGCCATCGCTTACGCACGGCAGATCGTGAATGCAATCGAGTACGCGCACGATCGCGGCATAATACATCGCGACCTGAAGCCCGCCAACATCAAGGTCACCGCGGAAGGCGGTGTCAAAGTTCTGGATTTTGGATTGGCGCGAGCGCTCGATGAACGCTCGCCGGCGCCGACGAACCCCGCCGACTCGCCGACGCTCAGCATGGGAGCCACAGCCGCAGGCATGATTCTCGGGACCGCGGCGTACATGTCTCCCGAGCAGGCCGTCGGCAAATCCGCCGACCGTCGCGCGGACATTTTCTCGTTCGGCGCGGTGTTGTATGAGATGCTCACCGGCCAGCGGGCGTTCCACGGCGAGTCATCGGGAGATACGCTCGCCGCGGTGGTGAAAGAAGCGCCGGACTGGGCGGCCCTGCCTGCGGGGACTCCGCTCCACCTGCGCAGGTTGTTGGAGCGGACGCTCGAAAAAGATCGCAGGCAAAGGCTGCAATCGATCGGTGAGGCTCGGATCATTCTGGAGCGCGGTGAAACGGAAACTGCTGCTCCCGCGGATCGCCGCGCAGGATGGCTCTGGCCAGTGGCGGCAATAGTGATGGGTGTCGCAGCGGCAACCCTGGCGTTGTTCCACTTTCGGGAAGTGGCGCCCGAAAAACGAGTCGTCAGTTCCACGCTGCTTCCGCCCGACGGCGCGGGATTCGATTTTGCGTCTTATACTGCCTTACCTGCACTTTCGCCGGACGGCACGTTTATTGTGTTCGGGGCGAAGCGCAAGGACCAGAAGGCCGAGCTTTGGGTTCGGCGCCTTGATTCGCCCGCTGCACAGCGCCTTGTTGGCACGGACGGCGCATCGTTCCCATTCTGGTCCACGGACAGCCGCTGGATCGGCTTCGGCCAGGACAGGAAGCTGAAGAAGATCGACATCCAGGGCGGCCCACCGGTAACGATCGCGGATATGCCAGGGTCGCTCGCTGGCGCCAGTTGGAGTCAGCGGGGCGTCATTGTTTTCGGCATCACCGATGTAAGCCGGATCTTGAAAGTTTCCGAGTCGGGCGGCCCGCTGGCTCCCGCCACTGCCGACGAACCGGCTGAGAACGGGTACTTTCACTTGTATCCGTGGTTTCTGCCGGACGGCCGCCATTTTCTATACTCGTCGGGCTCGAGGCAAAGCACCGATTGGAGGGTTCGGGTGGGCTCGCTCGACGACCCCGGCAAGCCCGGCAAGGTGGTAGTCGACGCGAGGTATGCAATCTACGCACAAGGGAATTTATTGTATCTGCGTGAACGCGCCCTGATGGCGCAGCCCTTCGACCTCAACCGGCTGGAGCGTAGGGGCAATTTCGTGTCGCTCCTCGCCTCCATGAGCCCTTCTTCCGTGGCCGAGTTCACGTCTTCGGTGGGCGGGATATTAGCCTATCGGCAGGCCTTGGACATACAGTCCCGGCTGGCCTGGAAGGACAGGCAGGGGAAAGCTTTGGCGAGCCTGGGCGAGCCCAACAGCGGGATAAAGCAGCTTGTCCTTGCGCCGGATGGCAAGCACGTCGCTGTGGCCATTCACGACGAGGCACGGGAAGACATTTGGATTTACGACGCCGTCAGAGGGAATCCGATCCGCTTCACCTTTAATTCAGCCTTCTTTCCGGTATGGTCCCCCGACGGTGGCACTCTCTATTTTGCCTCCCAACGTCGCGGATCCCGCTCTCTCTTTCGCCAAGCCTCGAACGGCGCAGGCTCCGCGGAGTTGTTGTCCGGCGATTCGATCAACTACCTTCCGATCGGGATTTCTCCCGATGGGAAGGCGTTGCTCTTAAAGAGAGACATAGCAGGTACGGACAGGACCGATTTCTGGCAACTTCCCTTGAGCCAAAACGGATCCAGGGAAAAGCCGGAGCCCGTAGCTCTCCTGCATACATCGTTCGACTTGAATGCAGGTCAGATATCACCCGACGGGCATTGGTTGGCGTACGATTCCAATGAATCCGGGAAGTACGAGATTTACACGGCGCCGATGTCCGGTTCCGGCGGAAAACGCCAGATTTCATCGGGAGGAGGTGCGCGGTCTCCGCGTTGGCGGCGCGACGGAAAAGAATTATTTTACGTCACGTATGACGGCCAACTGATGGCTGTAGAGGTCGCCACGCGCAATGGAGCGCTCGAATCAGGCGGAGCGCAAAAGCTGTTTGCCGGGGGTAGATTCGGCTACGACGTTTCCGCCGATGGTCAAAGGTTTCTCGTAATCGAGGATGACGACGCGGCTGCCTCTCATCCACTTACGCTGCTCCAGAACTGGCCCGCACTTCTCAAGAAGTAGCGGTGGCATCCGCCGGGCTACCCCGCCTTCGCTTTTCCGCCCATCAGGACATGAATCGCGAACGGTATCTCGTCCGGATGAGTAGCGCACCAGGAAATGATGGAATTCAATTTCGTTTCATCATCCGCCAGTGCGCTGATCTCAACCAGTTCGGCTTCTATCTCTTCCGGCTCTCTCATGAGACTTCAGCATCTCACGAACGAGCAGCTTTACTGCAATCTGAAATTGATCTCGATCGTTGCCAGCACGGGCACCGCATCGCCGCTTTCTTCCCTGGATTGAAGTGCCATTGCTGCACGGCTTCGACCGCTTTCAGATCCAGCCCCGAGTCGAGGCTTCTCACCACGCTGATGTCGTGCGCCATGCCATCCACGCCAATCGTCATGGTGAGCAGCACCGTGCCCGAAATCTTGGCCTTGCGCGCCTCTTCGGTATACTGCGGATCCACCTTCTGAAGTACGCTCGGCGCGGACACGCCATCACCGACATGGTATGGCGCCTGGGCGCGCACAGGGATCGCGATCGCGAGAACCAGTCCGGCGAACGCAATGGCGGCAAGGCGGCGGGTCGTTGCTGATGAAGTTCGCGCGATGCTGCTGTCCAGCAGGCGCATAATTCTGCTTTTCACGTCGATTTGAGTAGTCATAGCACATCCCATCACTGAAGATCCAGGAATTAAGGTTGAGGTTGAGTTTCGCGCCACCGCCAGAAGAGCCTCGGCGTATGTCGCAGGTTCGAAGCCGGAGTGGAGTACGGCATCGTCGCATGCCGTTTCCTGCTCGCGGCGCAGCATCGCGGAGAAGAACCATACAAAGGGATGAAACCAATAGACGGCGCATGCCACATGCGCAATGAAATTCGCCATCAGATCCTTGCGCTCGATGTGCGCCCGCTCATGGCGAACCGCGGCGGCGCGCTGCCATTCCGGCCATTCCGCCGCGGCGCGTGGCATCAGCACCACGGGATCGAGCAGGCCGGACGCGATCGGAACACTGACATCCGCCGGCATACACTCCCTCCGCCGAGGGGCGCGGCCGAACGAATCACGCGCCGGATACGCCAGTGCCCGATCCCGATCCGCAACAGCAGCAACAGGCTTCCCAATCGCCCAAAGCGCGAAGAAGCACCCTCGATGACGGCCACGCCGCCGATCGCATGATTGCCCGCGATCCGGCAACCGCGGCATTGATTGACGCGAGCCGGAACGTAACGGCCCTCGTCGGCAGCAGCGCCGCGAGAGGCAGAATCAGCGATCCGGCCAGCGTGCAGACGCACAGCAGGTGCCGCATCGCCGCGGTGGATCGCGTCATTGTCAGCAGAGCTGTGAGCAGTGCAATCAGGCCGGCGAGAACAGCAGCGTGACTTTGACCAGGAGCGCAGTCATGATGTTTTCTCTTTACGCGCCTTGCGAATCGCGCGTTCCAGTTCTTTCAGATCTTCTTTCGACAGATTCGCCGTGCCGGGATCGAGAAACGCCGCCGCCGCGGCCTTGCGCCGAACCGTCGAAAAACGTGGCGACCAGTCTCGCGATCGCCGATTGCTTCGCTTTCTCCCTCGCCACCACCGGCAGATACACATAGCGCATGCCCTTCTTCGATGTGCCGGATATGGCCCTTGCGTTCCAGCACGCGCAGGATTGTGCGGACACCCGAATAGCTGGGCTGATCCGGCAATCGCTCCTGGATCTCGGTCCGCTGGCGCGTCCCAGCGTGAACAGGATGTCCATGATCTGCCGTTCCCGGCGGCTGAGGCTGTTGTCGTCTTCAGGCATGCGCAAAAATAAACAGCATGCGTATAAATTAACATCCAGCTCCCGGCACGTGTCAAGCGTCTTGTTTTTGCGCGGTTCTTTGCCCGGCAGCGCCGCCGGGTTTTCCTGCACCCGTTCCCGGTAACGCCCGCGCATGCCCGAACCCAGCGCGACGGCCGATTCGCCATAGCGGTCGCGCAGGTGGTCGGCGGCTTCGAGCGCCTGCCGCCAGCGTTCGGAGCGCCCGCCATCCATCAGATCGAGTTGGCCCTGATCGTGCTCGAAGCCCGAAGTCTGCACGCCGAGCAGACGGATCGCCCGGCTCCTCGTCCCAGTTGGCGTGCAACAGCTTGCGGGAATGCTCGATCAGATCGATATCGAGCTGCGTGGGCGACGCGAACGTGTGCGCGCGCGTGATGGTGGAGAAATCGGAATAGCGCAGTTTCAGCTGCATCGTGCGGGCGTGCAGACCGTGCTCGCGCAGGCGGCGGCCCACCTTTTCGGCGAGGTGCGTGAGCGTGGCTTCCAGCTGGTCCGCGTCCTTCGTATCGGTGTTGAACGTGTGCTCGTGGCTGATCGATTTCGGATCGCCGCGTTCGCCGATTTCGGAATCGAACCAGCCGCCGGCGTCGAGCCCCTGCGCTTTGCCGGCCAGCGCCAGTCCCCATTTCCCGAAGCGGGATTCGAGAACGTTCTCGTCGAGCGCCGCGAGATCGCCGATCCGGCGGATGCCGAGCGCGTGGAGATTCTTCTCCATCACTTTGCCGACGCCCGGGATCTTGCGCACTTCGAGCGGCGCGAGAAAGCGCGCTTCCACGCCCGGCAGAACGTGCAGAATGCCGTTGGGCTTGGCCTGATCGGAGGCGATCTTGGCGACCAGCCGCGAAGACGCGATGCCGATCGAGCAGTTCAGCAGCGTCTCCGCCTTGACCGCTTCGTGCAGCAGGTGCGCGGCGCGCAGCGGCGGGCCGTGCAGGCGCTCCGTGCCGGTCATATCGAGATAGGCTTCATCGACCGACGCCATTTCGACCAGCGGCGAGAAGCGGCGCAGAATTTCGAAGACGCGGCCGGAATATTCGCGATAACGCTCGGGATGGCCTTCGACGAAGATGGCGTGCGGGCAGAGTTTGTATGCCGTGCGCAGCGGCAGCGCCGAGTGGACGCCGAACTTGCGGGCTTCGTACGACGCCGCGGAAACCACGCCGCGCTCATCGCTCTTGCCGCCGACCACCACGGCTTTGCCTTTGAGCGAGGGGTCGAAGAGCTCTTCCACGGAGACGAAGAACGCGTCCATGTCGACGTGGAAGACGCGTGCGCGTCACGGCTTTTCGCAGACCAGCACGCGCGGGATTCCGGCGAGGTCGGGAAAGAGTTGCAGGTTGCGCCAGCCGCGCGACAAGCGCGGAGACGGCTTCCGATTGTCCGAAGCCGAGTTCGAGCGCGAGAATGCCGCCGGGTTTCAGCACGCGCCGCGCTTCCGGGATCAGGCGCTCGTAGACGCACAATCCCGGCCGGACCGCCGAAGAGCGCGAGCGACGGCTCCCAGTCGCGAACTTCGCGCTGCAGCGATTGCGCGATCGGCCAAAGCGGCACGTAAGGAGGATTGGAAACGACCATATCCGCAACGCCGTCGGCGAAAGGACTTGAAGCAGATCGGCTTCGACGAAATCGACCTTCGCGCCCAGCTTCGACGGCGTTCGCTCGGGCCACTTCGAGCGCCTCGAACGAAAGATCGGTCGCGATCACGCGGCCGCCGCAGTTCGAGCGCCAGCGTGACGGCGATGGCGCCCGAGCCGGTGCCGATGTCGATCAGAATGCCCGGCGCCGGCTTGAGTTTCAGAATCGTTTCGACCAGCAGTTCGGTCTCGGGGCGCGGAATCAGAACATCGCGCGAAACCGTGAACTCGCGGCCGTAGAATTCCTGCCGTTTCGTGATGTACTGGGTCGGTTTGCCCTTCATCCGCTCGTCGAGATAGCGGCCGTAGTGGAGCCACTCGACTTCGCGCAGCTCCTGTTCCGGATGCGCGTAGAAGTAAGTCCGGTCGCAGTGAATGGCGTGGCCCAGCAGAACTTCCGCGGTGAGGCGCGGCTCCGCTATCCCTTCGCGCCCGAGGAGTTCCGATCCTTGCGCGAGGGCTGTGCGGATGGTCATCGGCCGACCAGTGCGTGCGATAATCTAAGCGGCGGCGCCTTCTTTTTGCAGTTTCTCGGCCTGATAGTGCGCGGTCAGGGCGTCGAAGATCTGCGTCGAGCTTGCCATCCATCACCAGATCGAGCTGATGCAGCGTGAGCCCGATGCGGTGGTCGGTCAGACGGTTCTGCGGGAAGTTGTAGGTGCGGATTTTTTCGCTGCGGTCGCCGGTGCCGACCATGGTGCGGCGTTCCGCTCCGATGGCGGCCTGCTGCTTCTCCAGCTCCATCTCGTAGAGCCGCGAACGCAGCACGCGCATGGCTTTGGCGCGGTTCTTGATCTGCGATTTCTCGTCCTGGCAGGAAACGATCAGACCCGTCGGAAGGTGCGTGATGCGCACCGCCGAATAAGTGGTGTTCACCGACTGGCCGCCCGGGCCCGGAGGAACAGAACGTATCGATGCGAATGTCTTTTTCTTCGACCTTGACTTCCACTTCGTCCGCTTCGGGCAGCACGGCGACGGTGATCGCGGAAGTGTGAACGCGGCCCTGCTGTTCGGTCGCGGGCACGCGCTGCACGCGATGCACGCCGCTCTCATATTTCAGCTTGCTGTAGACCTTGTTGCCGCTGACCAGCGCCAGAACTTCCTTCAGCCCGCCGACCGCCGACTCGCTGCTCGACGTCACTTCCACTTTCCAGCGCTGCGTTTCGGCGTAGCGCGTGTACATGCGGAAGACTTCGGCCGCGAACAGGCTGGCTTCGTCGCCGCCCGTGCCGGCGCGGATTTCGAGCACCACGTCCTTATCGTCGAGCGGATCTTTGGGCAGCAGGAGAAGCTTGATGTCCTCCTCCATCTGCGTGATGGCGGGCTCGAGCCGTTCGACTTCGAGCGTGCGCCAGCTCGCGCATATCGGGATCGGACTCGTCCAGCATGGCTTTGGCCTGCGCCAGCTGGTCCGACGCCTCCCGATAATCGCGGTATTTCGTGACCACTTCGGAAAGATCGCTGTGCGCTTTCGAGATTTTGCGATACTGCTCGCCGTCGCTGATGACGGCGGGATCGGCCATCTGCGCGGTCAGTTCTTCGAAGTGCTTTTCGAGCTGGTCGAGCTTGTTCGTGTATTTCATTTCGACTGTTCTCAGGCGATGACGAGTTCGCCGCCCTGTTTCGCTTCGAGCGCCATGGCGCCATTGAGCGCGTGAATCGCCACCGCGGTCTGCTCGTCGGATGGAGGTTTGGTGGTGATGCGCTGCGTCCACAAGCCCGGGCGCCGTCAGCAGCGCGAGGAAAGAACCGCGGCGTTTGGCCGCGAACCGGATCAGTTCGTAGCTCAGCCCGGCGATCACGGCAGCAGCACGATCCGCTCGACCAGTTTCGCCGTGAAAGTGCGGCGCGGGAATCGAACATGTAGACCACCATCGAAATCAGCATGATCACGAACATGAAACTGGTGCCGCAGCGCGGATGCCAGGTGACGAACTGCTGCGCATTCTCCACGTTGACCGGCTTGCCGGATTCGAAATTGAAGACGACTTTGTGCTCGGCGCCGTGGAATTCGAAGACGCGGCGGATATCTTTCGCGCGCGAGAGCAGCAGCAGAAAGCCGACGAAAATGACCGAGCCGGATCACGCCATCGACCGCATTGAACGCGATCTGGCCTTTGAGCGCCGGCGCCCAGTGGCTGAGATATTCGGTCAGTTTGAGCGGAATGAGTTTATAGAGCAACGATGAAGAAGACAACGGAGAAGATGACCTGGACGGTCATCATCCACGTCGGGACTTCGGTCGGCTTCTTCGGTCGAGCCGTCGTCGAGAGCCGCGTTGGCCGAGAACTTCAGCGCCCGCATGCCGAGCGACATCGCCTGGCCGAGCGTGCCCAGACCCGCGCAGCATCGGGTATTTCAGCCACGGGTATTTCTCCGACATGCGCGCGACCGGCATCTCCTCGGTGACGATTTCGCCGGAGGGCTTGCGCACCGCGACGCAATAGCTGTGGGGGGCGCGCATCATGACGCCTTCCATGACCGCCTGGCCGCCGACCAGCGTCTCCTCCCCGCTTTCGAGAATGGGGAGCATCTGGACGTGGGCAAAAAGGCGGAGAAATGTGCGGAGGGACATAACTGTATGTATCTCATTATACGTCGAACGCGTTGGCCGGTTCTCCCCGGCGTTCGCCGATTCGTACTGGAACCCGCGCCGAAGCGCTGTTACGCTCCATTTCATGAACACCGCAGTTTCCGCGAAAGCATTCAAAGGAATGGGGATGGAAGGCCTGACCGCCCGCTGGTACACCTCGCTCACCCATAAATCCCTGCGACGAATTCAAAGCGCTAGCCAGCCGCGTCGCCGCTCAGCTTCCGTCGGGAAGCACGGTGCTCGAAGTAGCGCCCGGCCCGGGCTACTTCGCGATCGAACTGGCCAAACTCGGCGACTACCGGATCGCCGGACTCGACATCAGCCGCACCTTCGTCGAGATCGCCAGCGCCAACGCGAGGCAGGCCGGGGTCCGACGTCGACTTCCGCCAGGGCGACGTTGCAGCCATGCCCTTCCCCGACCAATCCTTCGATTTCCTGCTCTGCCGCGCCGCGTTCAAGAACTTCTCTCAGCCGCTGCAAGGCGCTGCGAGGAGATGTATCGCGTCCTCAAGCCCGGCGGAAGCGCCCTGATCATCGATCTGCGGAAGGACGCGTCGATGGAATCCATCGCAGAGGCGGTCAGAGATATGCACGTCGGCAAGGTCAATGCTCTGATCACCAGGCTGACCTTCCGCTTCATGCTGCTCAGACGGGCCTATACAAGGAAGGAGTTGGAACAGTTCCTGTCACAGACAAATTTCGCTTCCATCGACATCCGCGAGGACCGCATCGGCCTGGAACTATCTTTGAAAAGAGCAAACGCGGTATAGAGCCCACTGAACCGGAACGGGAATCAGGTTCGGCGACCAACCCTACTTCTTGTTCGCATCCGGGAAAAACGCCGCCACCCGATCGTTCAGCGTAAACTCCATCCCCAGCCCGGGATACTGCTTGAACACCTTCGCGCGCATCTCCGCCGCATTTTTCGACGACGCCACATTCGCGTCCCAGTCGGCAATATACTTCTTCATGAACGCAATCGCCGACAGATCGTGTTTCGCCCCCGGACCCTCATGGCCCGGAATCAGAATCAACGGGCGTGAAGCGCCGAGATCTGGTCCAGCGTCTTCATCCACTCCTCCCGGGCCTTGTCTTTCGGAACGCCGAAGTAAACGCGGTCGAAAACCGTGTCGCCCGCCACCACCGCCTTGAGAGATGGAATGGAAACGAAGCTGTTCCCTGGACCATCCCCCTGCACGCCACCCGTGATCGGAAACCGCTCGCCTTCGAGCGTGAGCTCCGGCGTCAGCCAACTCCTCGGGAACCACGGCGTCGGGCCCCGGGATCATATTTCCATAGGTCGGAAACCAGAACTTCTGCCGCGCGGGCCATGCGTTCCTGATGCCATTGGCCGTCGCCGGCAGCGCCACGATTTTCGCCGACGGGAACGCCTGTTTCAGCACCGCCAGCCCGAAGAAATGGTCGGGATGCGGATGCGTCACATAGATCAGGGGTCAGATTCTTCTTCGACTCGATAATCTCAGCCGCCAGCCGGTGAGCCTCCGCAAAGACCGAACTGCGGATCGATCACCAGCATGTCCTTCTCGCCGGAAATCATGGTGGAGTTCACGTCGTACCCGTTCTGCCCCCGGCCCGTGTGGACCTTCAATTCGAGTTTCGTCTGCGCCCCGGCCGTGGCAACCGCGAGGGCCGCAAGAACAACTGTCGACATCCTGGTCATAGGGAGATTGTAATCGAAACCGCCGGTAGCGGATTAAAGGTGCGTTCATCAGATTTCAGCAAGCGATTGCACAGGGGTACGACATTCACTCGTCTCCACCAATATTCCGGCAGCTTTCGATTTGCTATTGTGTACAAAGGGTACGCACAATGGAAACCGAAAAGATCGGCATACGTGAGTTTCGTGAGAACCTGGCAGGTTACCTGGAAGGTGGTCGCTCACTGGCAATCACCCGTCACGGCGAGACACTGGGATTCTTCATTCCGGCGCAGAAGCGAGACCGGAAGGCGGAAGTCGAGGCAATGCGCGCTGCCGCAAAGGAACTCGACGCCATGATCGCGTCATGGGGTGCCTCCAAAGACGAACTCATGGGCGAATATAAGGAAATCCGGAAGGCTTCCCGCGAGAAGAAGCGGAATGTCAAATAGAGGCCGCAGCACCGTGCCCGGCCTCTACGCCGCCGGCGAAGTCGCCTGTACCGGCGTCCACGGCGCGAATCGCCTGGCCAGTAATTCTCTTCTCGAAGCGGTCGTCTTCGGGCTGCGCGCGGGGCGGGCGATGTCGATTCATGCGGGATGACGCTCTGCCTCGGGGAGCAATCCGGCCGCCGATGCTCGTGCCGGCAATCACCGAGCGCGCGATCCGCGAACTTCACCTGGGAACATTGCGGTATCGTGCGCGATCGCGCCGGACTCGAATCCGCCATCGAGACGCTCGACCGCACCGAATGGGCTCCATCCGCTTCGCCAACCCTCGCCGCCATCGAGCTGCGGAATATGCATCAGGTGGCCGGGCTCATCGCAGCCGCCGCCTTGTGGCGTGAAGAAAGCCGGGGCGCGCACTACCGCACCGACTTTCCCGGAAAAGCGGGACGAGTTTCTCCAACCGTCACGCGCTTCAATCGCCGCCGGAACCCGTCGGACGGCCATGAGGTTCCTGATGACGGCGGCCGTCCTGCTCGCGGAAACGGAACTGCCGGCCGCCAGCCCGTTCGCCGTATTGTGGGCCGGCCCCGGCATTCTGGTCGCCAGCCTGATGATCGCCTGGGGCGCGGAAGCCACGCAGTTTTTTCTCGCGCAGGGTATCGCGCTGGCCGTGCTCGCCGCTGCTGCAGACCCTGCCCGAGTTTGCCATGGAGGCGGTCTTCGCCTGGCACCGGCAGGTGCCCTTTCTTTTCGCCAGCCTGACCGGAGCCCTGATGCTTCTCACCGGCCTCGGCTGGCCGCATGATTTACTTCTCCGCCGCCACCGCCTACCGCCGGCAATTCAAACGCCGCCCCATGCTGCGGATCCGCCTGCAGGATGAGCAGGCCGTCCAGATCGTCGACTCTTCGCCGGCATCGCGTACGAGGCCGTGATCTGGTGGAAAGGCTCGCTGACCATCTACGACGGCGTCGTGCTGATCGCCATCTACGGAGGCTATCTCTGGATCATGCGCCGGCTTCCGCCCGAAGAAGCCGGAGGATACGATGAAATCGCCGTCATCCCGCGCTCCATCATTCTGGCCCGAAGCCCCTCCGAATCGCCGCGATTCTCGGCTTGTTCATCGTGGGCGGCGCGGCCGTCTTTCTTGATTGCCGATCCGTTTCTGCGAGGGCTTTTCGGACTCTCACTGCTGCTCGGAATCTCGAAATTCCAGTTCATCCAGTGGATCGCGCCCCTGGTTTCGGAAGCGCCCGAAGGCATTTCCGCTTACTATTGGGCCCGCGATCCCGAGCGCGCCCCGATCGCCCTGATGAACCTGGTCTCGAGCAACATCAATCAGTGGACTCTGCTCGCCGCGCTGCTCCCCATGGTGCTCTCCCTGAGCTCAGGCCACGTCGCGGCCATTCCGCTCGATGCCGAGCAGAGCCGCGACCTGCTGCTGACGCTTTCGCAATCGCTGCTGGGCGCGTTGTTCCTCGTCAATATGGAACTCGCCTGGTGGGAAGCGGCCGGATTGTTCGTGCTGTTTCTCGTACAGCTGGCTTCCGCCAGAACTGCACGCCGCCGTGACTCTGGATTGACTTCGCGTGGTGCGCCGTCGAAGTGGTGCGGTTAATCGCCGGCAACCGCAAAGCCGCCGCCCTGCGGCATTTCCGGGAGGTCTGGAAATGATGCCCGGCTTGGGCTGTGTGAGCAAAGCCAAGCCCGGCTACTCCTCGTCGTCTTCGTCGTCGTTCCTCGTCCTCTTCGTCGAGATCTTCTTCGTCGTCTAAATCGTCTTCGTCCTCTTCGTCGAGGTCTTCTTCATCCAGATCGTCTTCTTCGTCGTCGTCGAGGAGATCCGCTTCATCCTCTTCTTCATCTTCCTCGTCTTCGTCTTCGTCTTCGTCGATTTCGTCGTCATCGACCAGTTCGTCGAAGCTCAAATCGTCGGGATTTCGCTTGGGCGGGCTCAACGCCCAGTCCCGGGCGGTGGTGAAGTTTTCCAGGTACGCCATATCTCCTCTTTGCCTCGAATGCCTTGCCGAACGTTTTTGCCCCTTCGATTGCAGTTTACACGGTCTCGTGCGTCTCCGCAACCGGAAATAGAGAGGGTCTCCGGAGCCGCTGCGTTACACTGAAATTTCAATACAAAATGAAGCAGCGAATTCGTTCCACGACGGTGCTCTGCGTGCGTCGCGATGGAAAAGTTGTCATGGCGGGCGATGGCCAGGTCACGCTGGGCTCCGAAGTACTGAAATCCACCGCGCGCAAGCTGCGCAGGCTCTACAACGACAAGATCGTGGCCGGATTTGCCGGCTCCACGGCCGACGCCTTTTCTCTGTTCGCCCGCTTCGAGGCCAAACTCGAGCAGTTCAACGGCAATCTGCCGCGCGCCGTCGTGGAACTGGCGAAGGATTGGCGAACCGACAAGGTTCTCCGTCATCTGGAAGCCCTGCTGCTGGTCGCGGACGCGAAAAACACCTTCATCCTCAGCGGGAACGGCGACGTGATCGAGCCGGATGAGGACGTTGCCGCCATCGGTTCCGGCGGGCCGTTCGCGCTTTCCGCCGCGACCGCGCTGATGCGTCACACGAAGCTCACCGCCAAACAGATTTCCGAAGAGGCGATGAAGATCGCGGGCAAGACCTGCATCTACACGAACGACAACGTGACATACGAGGAACTGGGCTGAAATGGTGATTTATCTGCCCGGGCAATCCGTCGAAGAAGGGCCGGTTCTCGACGAACTGACGCCGCGCGAAATCGTCCGCGAACTCGATAAGTACGTGATCGGACAGCCGGACGCCAAGCGCGCCGTCGCCATCGCGCTGCGCAACCGCCTGCGCCGGCAGAAGCTTCCGCCCGAGATGGCGGACGACGTGATGCCGAAGAACATCCTCATGATCGGCCCCACCGGCGTCGGCAAGACCGAACTGGCGCGCCGTCTCGCCAAGCTCGCCAATTCGCCGTTCATGAAAGTGGAGGCGAGCAAGTTCACCGAAGTGGGCTATGTGGGGCGGGACGTCGAATCGATGATCCGCGACCTGGTGGATATCGCGATCGACATGATCCGCGAAGAGAAGCTCGATGAGATCGGCGACCGCGCCGAAGCCAACGCGGAGAACCGGCTGCTCGATCTTCTGGTTCCGCCCGCGCCGCGAGAACGCCGAAGACAACGCGAAGACGCGCGAGAAGCTGCGCGAGCGTCTGCGCGAAGGCAAGCTCGACGAGCGCATGGTCGAAGTGGATGTGAAGGACCGCGCCCCCACGTTCGAGATCGCCAGCAACGTCAATCTCGAAGAGATGGGCATCAACATCAAGGACATGCTGCCCGCGATGTTCGGCTCGCGCGGATCGAAGAAGCGCAACATGCGCGTGGCCGACGCGATGGATTATCTGGTCCAGGAAGAAGAGCAGAAGCTCATCGACATGGACCAGGTGACGCGCATCGCGCTCGATCGCGTGGAATCGAGCGGCATCATCTTCCTCGACGAAATCGACAAGATCGCCGGGCGCGAAGGCGGCCACGGTCCCGACGTCAGCCGCGAAGGCGTGCAGCGCGACATCCTGCCGATCGTCGAAGGCACCACCGTCAATACGCGCCACGGTTTCGTGCGCACCGATCACATTCTGTTCATCGCGGCGGGAGCGTTCCACGTTTCGAAACCGAGCGATCTGATTCCGGAGCTGCAGGGCCGGTTTCCCGATTCGCGTGGAGCTGAAATCGCTGACCGTGGAGGATTTCGTCCGCATTCTCAAAGAGCCGAAGAACGCGCTGGCCAAGCAGTATGTGGCGCTGATGGATACCGAAGGCATCAAGCTGACGCTCACCGACGATGCGCTGGAAGAAGTGGCGAAGTTCGCGGCGCAGGTGAACGAATCGTCGGAAAATATCGGCGCGCGGCGGCTGCACACCATCATGGAAAAGCTGCTCGAAGAGATTTCCTTCGAAGGGCCGGATCTGCGCAAGAAGAACGTCAAGGTCGACGCGGCCTACGTGCGCAAGCAGCTCGCCGACATCGTCAAAGATCAGGATCTGAGCCGGTATATTCTCTGATGCGTCGCGCAGTTCTGTGGTTGTGGCGGCGTTCGCGCTGTACCTGTGCGGGCTGCGGGTATATGGGCGAGCCGTTGCCGCCGGCGCTGAAGCGTCCCGAGCGCGTACAGGATCTCGCGGCGGTCGAGCGCGGATCGAACATCATCATCCAGTTCACCATTCCGAAGATCACGACGGAAGACCTGCCGCTCAAGAAAGGCAGCCGCGATATCGAACTTCGCGATCGGCCCTCCCCCGCCCGGGGCTGTCTCGACATGGACACATGGCAGCGCACCGCGGATCGCGTACCCGATGGTCAGGGACGACAAACCAGTGGCCTACGTCGAAGTTCCGGCGGCGAAGTACTACGGCAAGACCGTCGTATATCGCGGTGAACGTGCACGGCCCTCCGGCGGCCAGCGCGTGGGCTGGTCGAAGTTGGACCATCGTGCATGTGGTTCCCGAACTTCCCACGCCGCAGGCTTTGGCGGTTGTCGGATGCGCCCGATGCGGTTCATCTCGAATGGCATGCCGCCGCGCCGGAGTTCCGCATTTTCCGCAAACTCGTGCCGGACGTGAACTGGACGCAGATCGGCACGTCCACCAAGCCTTCTTACACGGACAACACGATCGAGTACGGCAAGACATATCGAATACAAAGTGCAGTCCATCGAGAAGGACGACGAGAAGGAGCACTTACGCCGAGAGCGAACTCTCCGACGTCAAAGACGATCAAGCCGGTGGACACGTTTCCTCCGGCGGTGCCTGCCGGCGTCACCGCGGTCCCCGGCACGCGCAGCATCGAACTCGTCTGGGATCGCAATGCCGAGAAGGATTTCGCCGCGCTACAGTGTGTACCGCGACGGAAAGAGGATCGCCGAAGGCCTGACCGCTCCGGCCTTCAGCGACCGGGACGCGCAGCCGGGAGTGAAGTACCAGTACCAGGTCAGCGCGGTCGATACTGCGGGCAATGAGAGCGCCAAATCGGCCCCGGTCGAAGCGGCGATTCCCTAGTCTCCTCTCCCAGTGGGGCAGACGTCTGCGCCGGACCCCTTGGTCCGGCTCTTCAAACACACTCAAAACGAAGGCCGACAGGGGCGTCGGCCGCAGACCGGGGGGTCTGCCCCACAAGCGCTAACTTAATGTGGCGCATGCACTCGTGCGTGCCGCGTCGAGACTCGTCTCGACGCCTGCCTCTGTCGCGATGAGAACTTCCCCCATCCCGCCGACTAGATGGATACATCACTGCGCATCGCCGCCGATTGCCACATCTTTATCCGGAAGGCATTCCGCTGTTTCTCACCTGGCACCTGCATGGCAGTTTGCCCGCTTCGTTGCTGCCTCCACCGGGCCCGCCGGCGTCCGGGCACGCTTTTGTGTGGTTAGACCGGCAACTTGATGCGCCGCGGAACGGACCGAGGTATCTTCGGCAACCGGACATTGCGCAAATCGTGGTCGGTTCTATCCACAAAGGGGTGGGCCTGGGTCACTATGAATTGGGTGCGTATGTCGTCATGGCAAATCATGTTCATCTGCTGATTCGGCCTTTGATCGCTCCCGATCGCCTGCTGAAATCGCTCAAAGGTGCGACTGCGCGGGAGGCTAACCGTGTATTAGGACGAACCGGGGAGCCCTTTTGGCAAAAAGAATCTTACGATCACTGCGTGCGAAACCAGATCGAATTCGAGAAGATTCGAATGTATATCGAAACCAATCCAGTGAAGGCGGGGTTAGTCCGCAATCCCGAGGACTATCCATGGTCGAGCGCAGGCGTCGAGACGAATCTCGACGCGGCACGCACGAGTGCGTGCGCCACATTAAGTTAGCGCTTATGGGGGTCTGCCGCACCGCGCTACTGGCTGCCTCAGCCGTTTCCGGCGTCTCGCAGGAACTGCGCGGCCTCTTCCGGCGGTGTCGGATTGATGTAGAACCCGCTGCCCCATTCGAATCCCGCCACGCGCGTCAGTTTCGGAATCACCTCGATGTGCCAGTGGAAATGGAGATTCGCCGCTTCCTGCAGAGGCGCGGTGTGGATCAGGAAATTGTACGCCGGCCACTCGAGTACCTTCTCGATCCTGCGCAGCGTCGAGCGCAGAACCCACGCCAGATTTTCGAGGCTCGCCGAATCGGCGTCTTCGAAGTGGGACCGGTGCTGTTTGGGCAGAATCCAGGTCTCGAACGGGAATCGCGCCGCATAGGGCGCCACCACGATGAACCGGTCGGTTTCCGTGACGATGCGCTCCCGCGATTTCGACTCCTGCCGGATCAGATCGCAGAAAATGCAACGCTCCTTGAAGTCGTAATAAGCCTTCGCGCCTTCGATTTCCTCCTGCACGCGTTTGGGCACCACGGGCAGCGCGATCAACTGCGAATGCGTATGTTCCAGCGTCGCGCCGGCCGCCTCGCCCTGATTCTTGAACAGAAGCACGTAGCGCAGACGGCGGTCGTTTTTGAGATCGTTGACCCGATCCCGGAACGCGCAGAGCACCTGCTCGATGGCCTTTTCCGGAAGATCGGTCAGGCTCAGAGCGTGCTCTGGCGTTTCGATCACAACCTCATGCGCGCCGATTCCTTCCATCCGGTCGAACAAGCCCTCGCCCTCGCGATTGAGATCGCCTTCAATTCCGAGCACGGGGAACTTGTTGGGGATCACCCGCAAAGACCATCCCGGCTGATTCGGGCAGGAGCCGTTTCGATGGGCCAGCACTTCCGGCGGCGTTTTGCTTTCGTTACCGGGGCAGAAGGGACAGAAGCGCCCGGACGGAACCCTCGGGGTATGCTCGCGAACGAAGTCCGAAGGCCGCCGGGCGCGGTCTGTGGAGATGATGACCCAGGAGTCGGTAATCGGGTCTTTGCGTAATTCCGGCATGGGCGAAACTAACTACTATATCGGCCCTCTTTGCGTCCTGGCCCGAGAGGGATGTTTGCGGAAAACGCATCGCGCAGATGTTCGATCGTGCGGCCCGTGATCGAGATGGCATCGAAACGGGTTTTGAATTCGCCGGCAGGGTCGTCCGCGCCGGAGCGGCGGATATAGTCGCGCGCGGCCCGGCGCAGCGCGGCGATCTTCTCGTCGTGGATGTCGCGCTCCGGCGCGCTCAACGCACCCTCCGCGCGTGTCTTGACCTCCACGAAGACGAGCCATTCGCCCTCCCAGGCAACGATGTCGATTTCGCCGCCGCCCTGCGGAGGACGCCAGTTACGAGCCACCACCGTGAAGCCGATGCGCCGCAGGTAGCGGTGCGCGAGGTCTTCACCGTGCTGGCCGAGGTTACCGTGTCTGCGGTAGCGCAGCCCGTCCGCGATCCGGTAAAGGGGGGCCAACGGGTTCAAACTCGAACTCCATCGCCTTCCCGCGCACCACGTAGCAGAGATAGAATTCCCAGAACTTCCGGAAGCGCCGAAACCGGTTGACGAGAAATTCGAAGCCGAGCCATCTCCAGAACGCTAGTAGCTTCACGCGCACGGAAATCTCACGGAATTTTGCGTCGGTGTAATAGCCGAACCCGCCATGATCGTCGCCGAAGTAGCGGAACGAAAAGCTGTTGAGGTGATGCTTGTGGGTGGGGTCGCAGAACGAGCTGTAATCGGTGTAATGCGGGGTTTCGATACGCACTCGTCCGCCGGGCTTCACGAGGCGATGAAACTCCTCCATGGTGCGGATGACGTCGGTCAGGTGCTCGATCACGTGGATCGCCCGCAGCTGGTCGAATGTCCGGGTGGCGAATGGATAGGGAAAACGGTCGAGATCGCAGATCACGTCGGCCGTGCTGGACGGATTGACGTCGATGCCGATCGAGCCCGGGTATTTGCGAATCCCGCAGCCGATGTCCAGAATTCTCAATCACCAAGCGTAACAGGCCTGAAAAACAGCTGCGGCGCGGTATGCTGAAGCCGTTCTGCCGCCTCACGATCCTATCGGTTTCGCCCTCAGCGACTCTGTCGAGCTGGCGCTGGCGGCGGTATTCATCCTGTTCGCTTTCTTATGGCGCACGGGGATCGCACGGTACGGTGAAGCACTGGCGCGGCGCACCGGGTGGTCGATGGCGGCTCTTGCCATTGCACCCGTGGCCCTCCGCCTGGCGCTGCTCGC
Source organism: Terriglobia bacterium (assembly GCA_963764845.1). Taxonomy (GTDB): domain Bacteria; phylum Acidobacteriota; class Terriglobia; order Bryobacterales; family Bryobacteraceae; genus BOG-234. The sequence goes on from CAVXUE010000007.1 coordinate 370,121, forward strand.
GAGGCACCCCATCCCCACGGCCGACGTTTACGACGAATTCACGCACCTTCTCGTCGCGGACACCCTGCGGCATTTCCGTTTCGCCAATCCGCCGCACGCCCTGCCGCAGTTTTTCGAGACCTTCTTCGTCCTCCAAAGGCCAACCTACAGCGCAATCTATCCCATCGGCCAGGGATTGCTGCTGGCCATCTTCGGGTGGCCGTGGGCCGGGGTTCTGTTCTCGACCGCGGCGTTGTGCGCGCTCTGCTTTTGGATGCTGCGCGGATGGACCACACCGGGCTGGGCGCTCCTCGGCGGAGTTCTGGCGGTATTCGAGTTCGGGCCTCTGAGCCCGTGGACCAACAGTTACTGGGGCGGTGGCTATACGGCGGTCGCCGGATGCCTCGTCTTCGGCGCGTTACCCCGGCTGCGCAGGGACCATCGATTACGGGATGCCGCGCTGCTCGGCGCGGGTCTGGGGATGCATCTGCTGAGCCGGCCTTTCGAATCGATTTTTCTCGTGTTGAGCGTGATCCTGTTTCTCGCACCGGATTACCGCAGGCTGGCGAAGTCTGCCCTGGTGACCGCGCTGGTCTGCCTGCCCGCGATCGGAATCGTGCTCCTTCAGAACAAACAGATCACCGGAAACTGGACGACTCTGCCTTACACGCTGAGCCAGTATCAATATGGCGTGCCGGCGTCATTCACGTTTCAGCCGCATCCGACGCCACACAATGAACTCACTCACGAGCAGGAAATGGATTACCGCATGCAGAAGGCTTTCCGCAATTCGGAACGGGAGACGCCGGGCGCTTATCTGCAACGGCTGGCGTACCGGGTTCGTTATTACCGGTTCTATTTCTACCCCGCGCTCTACGTGGCTTTGGCCGTTTTCCTGTTGACGATGCGCGAGTACCGGTTCGTCTGGGTCGCACTGACTGCGTTGATCTTCGCGCTGGGTACAAACTTCTACCCGTTGTTCCTTCCCCATTACGTCGCCGCGCTGACCTGCCTGTTCATTCTCATGAGCGTGGAGGGTTTGCGTAGGCTGAAGCCGGAAGCGGCGCAGGTGCTGATCTACCTTTGCATCGCTCAGTTCGCTTACTCATACGTCACGGATAAGCCACGCTTGCCCGAACAGAGAATTGCGATCAACCGGCAGCTCGCGGCCACGCCCGGGAAATTGCTGGTGTTTGTCCGCTATTGGCCGCAGCACATTTTTCAGAATGAGTGGGTCTACAACGAAGCGGACATCGACGCCGCCCGCGTGGTGTGGGCGCGCGACCTGGGTGACGGCGAAGACAAGAAGCTGCGGCAATACTATCCGGATCGGACTGCGCTGTTACGTGAGTTTCCGGCAAGGGTGCGTAGACGGAGCGGGTTTACCCTATTTCTTCCGGAAATACGTGGCGAGGATTCGACGCACGGAGGTCCGGCCGATATCGAGACGGCGGGCGATCTCGGCCTTACTGACGCCGCCACGGTATAGCTTCCGGATCTGGCCGGCCTTCTTTGCCGCAGTCAGCGGCCGCCCGAAGCGCTTTCCCTTCAGCCGCGCTTCGGCAATGCCGGCGCGAATCCTCTCGCGGAGAATCTCATGTTCGAACTCTGCGAACACCGAAAGCAACCCGGCCATGGCGCGGCCCGTTGGCGTTGTCAGGTCCAGTGCCTCGGTGAGCGATACGAAACTGACACCCAGTTCGGCGAGTTCCTTCAACGTGACGACCAGATCGACGAGCGACCGGCCCCATCGGTCCAGTCTCCAGACCAGCACCACATCGATCTCGCGCCGACGCGCCGCTGCAAGTAGACTCTCTCGGAGTTCACGCTCTGTCGCACCCGAACCGACTTCTTTGATCTGAACCGCGACGGTCCAGCCGCGTTTCGCCGCATACTCGCGCATGGCGCGCATCTGCAACGACAGAGTCTGCTGGTCGTGCGTGGACACGCGCGCGTAGAGGCCAACGCGAAACATTTTCGCCGGTTCCTGGCGCTGGCCAAAAACCCTCTTCGGTTTTGCTGTTTTGGATGCCCGTTTGGCGGCCATTTGAGAGCCTTGTTCCCGTATGGCGATTATCTAATGCTTTCGGCCATTCGCGGATTCAGCGTATCCCGATAGTTCCACGGCATCCACTTGGCCGGACACGCGGCGAGATCTGCGGCATGGCGCTGCAACTCCGTCAGGTACTCGAACGAGTTAGCCCCGCACAGCCGGCAGGTGTGGATGAGGCTCATGAACAGATCGCCCACCTGAGCGCCGTTCAGCGTCTTATAGAACAGCGCATTCTTCCGATGAAGCACAGCCCGTTTCAGTGCCTGTTCGCAGATGTTGTTATCCAGCGGAGCGCCCGCATGGCGCAGGAAAGCGGTCAGCCCTTTCCAGTGCCGCAACAGGTAAGTGATCGCTTTGCCCAGACCCGAGTTGGGCTCCGTCTTCTTCTCCGCGAACTGCGCCTCCAGCCACGCATGCAGCTGTTCCATCACCGGCCCGCTTTGCTGCTGATGCAGACGCAGACGATCCTCGGCGGAGAGCGCCTGCTTCGCGCGCCATCGCATCGTTGTAATAGACTTCGCCGAGCGCTTCCAGCACATACCTGCACTCCTGAGGAAAGTTCGGCGCGATCTCCGTAAACTGTCTTCTTCCATGTGCCATACAGTTGGCCAGCAGGATCTCTATGCCGACTGCTTTCGGCGTGTTTCGCGACAAAGCGTCGCACATCTGAATCGGCGGCGACTTACTGGCGCGCTGCTTCAGCACATCGGCCATGTTCTCGCCCGCGTGCTGCCGGCCCGTGAAGTAAAGCGCGATTTTATGATTGTCGGCGGTGATCGCAAGGATGTTGCTGGTGAACACGCCCGTGCGTTCGTCGGAAGGTTCGCGCTCCAGTCGCAGAACCCGCATGCTCGTGTCGTCGTTGTGCAGGACTTCGCTCTCCGCCGCCTGCCGGATCAGTTCTTCCTGCGCCGGCTTCATCACTTCGGCGGCTTCCTCGACGATCTCCCACTGCGTGGACGCGGGCAGCGGAATGCCCATGAGCTCTTCCAGTTGCTCCAGCCGGTAAAAAGGAATCCCGCTGCCGTATTTCATCTGCCCGATCGCCGCACCGGTGGTCTCGTCGTACTTCTCCGGACCTATGCCTTCCGGCTCCTGCGCCGTGAAGATCTGACCGCAGGCGTTGCAGCGCAGTCTTTCCAGTTCATAGACCGTAGCGGCCAGCGGAGCCTGGCCTCATGATCCGCACCAGCGCTTTCGGCTCTTTCTGTTCATAGACATTGCCGCGTCCGCAGTCCGGGCAACGATGGCCGGAGTGCAGACTCTGGTGCGCCACCTCGACCTTTTCAGCGCCGCGATACGCACTGGCGCCATTGCGGCCGTGCCCGGCGGGTTTGCTTTTCGCTCGTCTTCCGGCTGTGTTTCTTCAGAAGGACGCAGGACTGTCCTGATCCCCGAGCACCGCGTTCGTCTTCTCAGTGTTACGTCGCTCGCACCAGTATTTCGCCATCGCATGCACGCGCTGGTTCTTAGCGTCTGGCTGTCCGCTCTCGTTCAGCGGTTCCCGCATGGCGCTCGTCGATGATCCGGTCCAGTTCATCGACGTTGACATCGATCCTGCGCCGTGAAGTCTGCTTCTTCATGACTGACTCAGTAACTCGCGGAAGCGCGGCGTCAGAGGATAGCCGAGCACCTCTTTAATGGAACGGTTAGGGCGTTTGCTGATCGAGTCCTTGCCGCGCCCGGTTGTCAGTCCCAGCAGCTTCCAGTTGGCCGCGCGATAGCAGGTCCCGCGGAACCGGCCGGGATCGATGAAGGTTTCCGCGAAGTAAACCGGATGACCATAGAGTTGTTCCCAGTCACTCGACAACGAACCCGCGATGCGCCCCAGGATGTGCGATGCCAGATGCGGAACCTCGACCCAGGGCAGTATCAGGAATCGGGTGTTGTAAGCAACGAAGCGGATGTTGCGCCGCCGTGCTTCCGCGGACCAGCCGATATGGCGATCGCGGCTGCCCAGATGTCGCGGCGCCGAACTCCATGCCATGCAGGCGATCGGGCGACCTTGCGCCCACACCAGATACTTCAGGTGTTCGCCTACAGGCTGCTCATAGCCCAGGTAATGATGTTGCTCCATGAGGCTGTTGAACAGCGGCTTCGTCGGATGTTCTTCTCACCTGTTGAAACGAGATCGGACGGATGTCGGCGAGCGCGCCGGTCAGCGGTGTCATGTCGATCAGAACCGGTTGCGGTTTGTCTCTTTGCACAAACGGATTCAGCGAGACCTGACGCACCGCGGGCAGTTCGATCTCGCCGGCCCGATGCAGCATCAGAAGGAGACCGCGGCAGACCATGTCGCGCAACGCGCCGTTGGCCTGCTTCCAGTCCCACGCTTCGCAGAGTTTTGCCGACAGCTTGCGGCGACTCAGGCAGGGATTCTGCGCAATGAGCTGTCGTATAAAGAGGATGTCGTCGGCTGTAACTGCTCGACCTCGATATCGCCAGTCAGCGGGCATTTGCTGACAGTGTGCCAGAACGAAAACCGGAACGCAAGCCCTGGAGGCAGTTTTTTTATGCGCTCACGCGCCGCCACACAGGCGCGGCTTCAGTATCCGGATTCCCGGCTGCCAGCAGCAACTGCGCCTGATGGGCTCTCAGTGTTTTCGACGGTTCGTTCCCTGTCGGCCACCATTTGAAGCGGCCTTTCGACAGGCGCTTGGTGGCGATCCAAAACCCTTGCCCGTCGTAGGCGAGGATTCGGATCGCTTTGCCGCTGCGGCTGCGGAAGATGAACAGGCAGCCGGAAAACGGATCGGCATCGAGTTTCTCGCGGCAGAGTTGGGCGAGAGAGTCGATGCCCTTCCGTCCGTCTATGGCTTCGATCGCCACCAGGATCCGCAATTGCGGCGTGATCTGGATCAGGACGCCGACTCCAGCAACTCACGGCTCAGCGTCGCCAGATACGAAGCCGACGCGTTCTTCAGCTGGATTCGCAGCTTGCCGCGACGGCCTTCCAGTTCGATGGTGCATTCGGGAAGTTGCTGTGGCCGCGGCGCGACCAGTTCCACGAATGCCGGCGGGGCAGGCTTCGGCGATGCCTCTGGAGCCCCGGCCATCCGACGCTTCAGGTGGTTCCACTCCACGCGCAGCTCGGTCGAGGTCCGGCTGACGCCTTCCTTCCGGGCCACTTCGACAGCTATGGCCCACAGTTCGTCAGGTATCGCGGCCTTCCCCTTGCGGTTCTGCCTCCAGTCTTCGAAACGGGCTTTGGCTTCTTCGAGACTGACGGTAGGGGTTTTGCTTCGCGGCATGGCCTTCCTCCTCGCCGGATGTCCGGCGGCAGATCGACCTTACCAGTTATCCGGGGTGGAGTTCATGCAGGCTTGCCGAAAGCACACGCTGTTACTCGAGCCGGATGCGCGCCCGGCGCGGCTCACGCCTTATCAATCTCAACCTTCCAACCCCCCTGAGGCGCTCGAAGAGAAAAAGGCCGAAAAGGGCAAGACCGTTCCGCGGATTGTTTTCGAAAACATACCGCGGCCTTAGCAGTCATCTGACGCTCGTTACGTCCAGAGTCTGCGCCAGCGCGCCTCGCCGCTGATCGCAATCCTCGACAAACCAGCCATGCCGTAACCGGACGCCCTATGCTGGTCTGCCAAAAAGATTCGCGCTTCCCCTTGACTGGAACACCTCAGATGACTGCTAGCGCGTTTCGCCCACTTTCCGGCTGCCGATATGCGCTATCCTCACGTTTGAAGAATTCGTACACTCCCTCGGGTGGCCGCTGGATCTCTCATGCAATCGGATTCTCCTCGAACAATCGGGCGACCATCGCCGAGTCGAGGTAGGCACGAACTCTCACGATCAATCCTCCTCGGAAATAGACTATCCAGCAGTAGCGATTGTCGAAGCGCATGCCGTTCTTCGCGGTCGCTAGAGAATGAAGTTCGACAACCGCCTCGTCGTCCTTTACGATCAAATCCTCCACATGGAGCTGCGCGCCGTTTTGCAGGACCTGGCCCAACTTGGCGAAGGTGCCCTCCCTGAAATCCTTCTTGCTGCGGTAGTGACCGGCGAGGGGGTGAGTGCCCATCACGATCCAGTCGACGTCGTCAGCTACCCGTTCGAAGAACGCAGCGCCGTCGCCGTTCTCAAGCCCTTTAAAGATCTCACGAACACTCTCGGACGTAATTGCCATTTGTATCTCTCCTGTCTTTTCTTTTGCGATCTTTCCTGTCGGCGGTTTCTCAGGCTGCTTTCGATGACGATGGCGTCCCCTGGCCTGTCTTGACGGAGCCGAGCAGTTTCATCAGGTCCCCAACCTGAATGCTTTCGAGCGAACGTACGGCATCCTTGATCTCGCCCGACAGGCCCTGGTCGACACGACCAGCCATGAGTGCGTCGAACTTCTCGACCGCGTCTTCCCAGGTGAACGGATGGGAAGCCAGGCCTGGGTAATCCTGCACCTCGTGCTCAATGACTCTCCCGTCCTGCAGTCGGACGATGATCTTGGCAGGCATTTTCTTGGGATATTCCTCCGTGAATTCATAGCTCGGCCGGACTGAAACCTTCTTCAGCAAGCTCTGCACATCGGGCTTGACGATGCGGTCTGGTTTGAATTGCGCCGGCATCACGTCGCCGTCAAGCAGGGCGACCGCAAGAAGGTACGGCAGGCTGTGATCCGCTTGTTCCTTGGTGCGGATGACTTTGTCCACGCCGTAGAGGCCACCGCCGGCGAAGTCAAAGGCGAGTTGGAACACGTCTGCCTCAATCGAGATAACCTTGTCGGGATCAGGTTTATTCTGCCTGGCGAGTTCGACCATACAATGGACCGCGGACTGAGTGTGGATCATGGAGTTGTACTTCTTGATGGTGCTCTCGACGACGCCCTCGTATCCCTGTTTGTCCCAGTCGATGTCGATCTTCATTCTCAGAAGGTGATCGATTCCCAGAGGGCCCTCGATGACCTGGAGCGGCCCCTGCACTCCGCGACGAGCCAGGAACAATGTGTTCATGGCCCCGAGCGCCGACTGCGCCGAGGCGAGACCCTTCCATTGCGACAGTGGCTTCGCCCGCACGACGGCGAAGGACGCATCGCTTACCGCGGCCATCGCGATGGCATGGCCAATCTGCTGCTCGCTCAGGCCGAGCAGCCGGCCGGCTGCCGCGTTGTGCGAGAAGGCCAGCTGCGACGTGTGGTCGAAGCCGCTGCTCATGAAGTTCGCGTGATCAACGAACCGTGACTGAACCGTGTAGCCCAGCGCCACCCCGAGCATCAGGTCGCGGCCGCTGCCCCCTACATAGTCGGCGATAGTCAGCGCCACGCCGAAATTGTCGGCCGTGTGGCACGTTTCCGTCGGGGCCAGAAAGTTGTCCATGAAATCGACATAACGCACGAGCGCGGTATGCCAGAACGCGGCGTAGATCGGATTCGCCTTTCCGCCGCCGATAAGCGCGGATGGGCCACCGCCACCGAACTCCGCGACCTGCTGCCAACAGGCCTCGACAGGATCCGCGCCGAGGGCGGCAATGCAACAGCCCAGTGAGTCCAGGATGTGGATCGGCAACTGCCTGCGCGACTCGGCCGAGAGATCGGCGAAGGAAGCGCGAGCTGCATATCTTGCGAGAGTTTCAACTTGTGTCATGGAATTGGTTTCTTCCTTTCAGATACTGAGTTCATGGTTTATCGTGTCAGGGCGATGAAAACCCCGATCGTGATCATCGAGCCCATCACGCTGAGGAACACGGCGGAAGCCGCCTCCGTCTGTGCGACGCGGTACTGCAGAGCAAGCATAATGACAATAGGCATGGTTGGAATGGCCGTCGTCAGCACCGCCTCGCTGACAATGGGATTGCCATAGCCGACCCATCGCAAACCACCGAGGACCAGGGCGGGCTGCACGATGTTTTTCAGGAATACGAAGAACAATATGTACCAGTTGACTTTGATTTTTCCGGTTGCAAGCACGATCCCGCAGGCAAACAGAGCGACACCTCCGGATGCCTGTCCCAGCAGGGAAAGCGGGTGTACCAGGAGGTTGGGGAATGCGGAAGCCGGTCAGCACGACAATAAAAGCGAGAACGGGCGCCCAGACGATAGGTTCTTTGATGGTTTCCGCGAGTTTGGCGGCAAAAACCGAGGCAGACGAGCTTGGGGAAGTTGCCGGGTGCTCTCCTTCTCGCCGGACGGGAGAGTTTTCCCGTGGGTCTCTCCCTGTCGAATCGAATGTGAGAAGCAGAATCGTGACCGGCACGACTGTCAGGTTGATAACGAGACTGGCAATCGCGATCGGTATGGCGCTGAGCCCTCCGAACAGATCGCCGAGGACGGCCGGACCTACGAAGGGCACTGCCGGCGCGGAAGCTGTCAGAGCAGCCAGCGCGCTGGTGCCGACCTGCATGTGGAGAGCCACCCGGCAGAGCAGAAAGACCACACCGTAGAGACCAATGATGCCAATGCACAAGGCGATTACTAGCGGGATGTCCCGACTGAGTGCCGCGCGCGACGTTGTAACGGTTCCGGCAAAAAGCGCCATCGGCACGGCGTATAGCAACACCATCCGATTCAGCGTCGAGGCATCCTTTGACCCGAAATCGTGTCGCCGGGCGGCCACGAAACCGAGCAGGAAGGTACATACCATCGGAAGGAGTGCGCTTGAAATAGTGTCCAGCATGTTGCCCGCCCGTCCTTGCCTTTCATAACTTTCATTTCGCCTCGCAGAGTTCTCGAAGCTTGTGATAGCGAGACGCGCTATCGCGCAGTCTGCCGGACCACTGAATGGCTGGCTCACTCGCTGTTCGGGAATGGTGGTGCAGTGTTCGCAAGCGCCGCGGAGAGCCCAAGAATGACTGCCATTATGACAGCTTCGACGCAAAGCACCCGCGCCAGCAAAGCCGCGGAGTTTTCCGTCGGCGGACTCTTCAGCCCTTTGTGCCGGTTCACCGCGCCAAGCGCGAGCGCCATGAGAACGAACACAACCTTAGCCGAAAGGATTCGGCCCCACCCGGAGGCCCACAGCCCGCGCAGTGAACCATTCAGCTCACGATCCGCCGTAAAGATACCGGACGCGAGCAGCGCGATGAGCGCCCAGGTGACGAGGGCGGAGAGCCGCATCCCATACTCTCGTACGGCCTCGGGAGTGGTTGTTCGCCTGAGGCGCGGAAGGATGATCCAGCCTGAGACGATGACCGCGCCGGCCCAAACAGACGTCCCCAGGATGTGGAAAAACTGAGAGGACCCGGTGAGCATGAAGTCGCCTGCAACGGCGGCCGGGTGGCCCGACGCGGCTTTGACGGCCGCGAGCAGGAGAAGCAGCGCGGGAACCATCCAGGGAGCGACGCCCTTCAGGCGCGATAAGAGAACGACGGCGAGGACGAGAATCAGCGCGCTGCCGGTGAGCCAGAGCTTGCCCTGACGGGTTGACCTCAGGACGTCCGGCGCAAAGCCGAGGGCTGTCCGGAAACCGGATGAGCCACTCATACCGGCGGCTATGAACCAGGGCCTGACGAATTGCCCCAGAATGAGAGTTCCGACGAGCACTCGCAATGGGCGGGCGAGCACCGCCGATTGGGCGATCGTTTCGGTCCAGCGGGTGGCGAGTAACACCCCGATAATCAGCGCATAACTCGCATCGGACAGGAATACGAAAAAAATATTGAGGAGCCAAACGAATCCGGTCACTTGACCGTGAACTTGTAGTTGCCCTCAAGACGATGACCGTCGTCGGCGGCGACGGTAACCCATTTCACGGTGTACGCGCCGGGCGTCAGAGGCGGGAGCGGGAGCGTCATGGTCTTGCTGTCTTTGCCGACCACGGACGGTTGCCTGCCAACTGGTTTCCCGGCGGCATCGGCGAGCGTCATCATGCTGAATTTCGGCTCCAGCTCTTCGCTGAAATGAACCACGATGCTGTTTGGCGCGCCTACGGTGGAGTTGGCGGCCGGGCTCATCTCAGTCGGATGGCTGTGGGCAAAGGCGAGCGGCGCGCCGGCGAGCAGCGCCGCAAAAAAGAAGTTGCGGACGAAGGGTTTCATACTGGGTTCCTTCTGCGTGATTGTACCGCGAGTCGCGTGCGAACTCTTCTGCCGGCAACTCCGAAGCTTATGAGTACCGGTCAACGGCCGGTCGTCGATGCGTAGTAACTCTGAGCCGTTTGAATTTTGACGTCCTTCCGGAGCGACGCCACACGGATCTTGTGATACTTGCCGTCCACGCGGTCCGGGGAAAATGCCATTTGGTAGTTCATCAACGGTGTGGTGCTCATGGCTTGCGCGATCGCCTTCTCCGTTTCGTCGGTCAGGTATGACCGGCCGCCCGTCAGAGCGCTCAACTGGTTCAGTGTATCGCCGGGCGAAACCTCGCTCCCCAGCTCAAGCGTTCCGCTGGGTCTTTGCTGCACCGTGTAGATGGCTGTTTCGAGCGAATTCAGGTTGCCCGCGAAATCCCGCAGCGGCGCCGTGTTACGCACAAATTGGTGCGAGGGTTGAAAAAATCCGTTCTCGACGCCCTGCGTGATCCAGACGAGGCTCTTGGGGCCGGGAACTTCCGCGATCTGCGAAGCCAGGCCGGCCAGCGCCCGCCATGTTGGTTCAATGCGCAGACTGGCATAGAGATCGTTCCCCGTCTTGAGCCTGTTGACTTGCCGCAGCGCGTCGTCCAGCAGGGGCTTGGCCTGCCGGGTCCACTGGCTGTCATGAGGCGAAGCGACTCCATGAACCGGGTAAATCGTCGCGGCGGTAGTCAGGAGATACAGGTACACGTTGTCGCCCGAGTCAAGGTGTTCGAGCGCGTGCACCACCTCGTTTTCACTGAGCCCGCGCGCTGTGAAGTCCGCATTGAGGAGGTCGATCAGGATGAAAGTCGCGGCGGGCGCGAGCCCCTCCCGCGGCACGGGCCGCAACTGTTCCACCTTTCGCGGCGTACCGTTGTCGAAGATCCGGAAGTCTTCGGCGCGCAGATCCGCCACAGGCTGACCGTGGCTATCGACCGCTGTCACGTTCAGATTGACCAGGGGTGCGGTGCTGTCCGGGGTCTGCTTCCCCGCGAGTAAAGCAACGCCGATGACTACAAGCGAGAACGCCGGGAGCCATTGGGCTGCGGGCGTCTTCCTCGGGAGTTTCATATCTCCTCCTGCCTATTAATGTACTCCCGCAGAGGAGGAACGGTTTCAGCGGACCGTGCCTTAGGATGGAAAGACAGGATGGAAGATCGATGAAAGCTCTGGTGAAAAGCAAGCCCGAACCGGGACTCTGGATGGAGGAAGTTCCGGTGCCCGGGATCGGCATCAACGACGTCCTCGTGCGGGTGAAGAAGGCGTCAATCTGCGGCACCGATATCCACATTCTGAAGTGGGACGACTGGGCGCAGCGCACGATTCCCGTCCCCATGGTAATCGGGCATGAGTTCATGGGCGAGATCGTCGCGGTGGGGTCGAACGTTGTCGATTTTTTCCCTGGCCAGATGGTCAGCGGGGAAGGCCACGTGGTTTGCGGACGCTGCCGGAACTGTTTCGCCGGCCGCCGCCATCTCTGCGCCAACACCAGCGGCGTCGGCGTGAATCGGCCGGGCGCGTTCGCCGAGTACATCGCGCTGCCCATGACGAATATCTGGGTGCACAAGAACGCCGTCGATCCCGACATCGCGTGCATTTTCGATCCGTTCGGAAATGCAGTGCACACCGCGCTGGCGTTCCCCGTGCTGGGAGAGGACGTCCTGGTTACCGGCGCCGGCCCGATCGGAATCATGGCCGCGGCGGTAGTGAAGCACGCGGGCGCGAGGCATGTGGTGATCACCGATTTGAATCCGTACCGGCTGGAGTTGGCGCGGAAGGTGGGCGTAACTCTGGCGGTCGATCCGCGATCGCGGAGCCTGAAGGACGTGCAGAAGGAACTGGGGATGACGGAAGGCTTCGACGTGGGGCTTGAGATGTCGGGCAACGCGTCCGCTTTCCGCGACATGCTGGCGAATATGGCGCACGGGGGAAGGATTGCCATGCTGGGGATTCCACCCAACGAAATAGCGATCGATTGGAACACGGTGATCTTCAACATGCTGACCATCCGGGGGATTTACGGGCGCGAGATGTATGAGACCTGGTACAAGATGACGGTAATGCTGGAATCGGGTCTCGACATCAGCCCGGTGATTACGCATCATTTCGCTTTCGCGGATTTTCAGGCTGCGTTCGAGCTGATGCAATCGGGGAACTCGGGAAAGATTATCATGAGTTGGTAATGCATTCGCAGATCAAACTGGGAAAGATCTTCGGGATCGAAATCGGGCTGCATTACAGCTGGTTCCTGATTGCCCTGCTGATCGCGAGCTCGCTCTACTCGCAGTTCCATCTGAAGAATCCCGAATGGGGCGATGGCGTCATTCTGGCGATGTCCGTGATCACCGCGCTGCTGTTCTTCGTTTCGCTGCTGGTCCACGAGATGGCGCACTCGCTGTTCGCCAACGCGCATGGGCTTCCGGTGAAGGAGATCACGCTGTTCGCGCTGGGCGGCGTGTCGCAGATCGAGAAGGAGCCGGCGAGCGCGAAGACCGAGTTCTGGATGGCATTCGCGGGTCCGCTGACGAGCGCGGCGATCGGCGGGGTGTGCATGCTCGCGGCGAGGGCGGCTTTGGGTCCGCAGCTTAAGGCGATGCTCTCGTGGCTCGGCTATATCAATCTCGCGCTGGCGATATTCAACATGGTTCCCGGGTATCCGCTGGATGGCGGCCGCATCCTGCGCGCTGTTCTGTGGTGGAAAACGGGGGACGCGGATCGCGCGACGCGTCTGGCGGCGAAGACAGGACAGGCGGTGGGCGGCCTGTTCATCGTCTGGGGCATCCTGCAGTTTTCCGGCGGCGCGGGCTTCGGGGGGTTGTGGATCTCGTTCATCGGCTGGTTCCTGTTGCAGGCCGCGACCGCGAGTTCACGGCAGGTCGGGCTTACCCATGCGCTCGAAGGCGTGACGGCCGGCGATCTGATGAGCGGCGATTGCCCGTCTCTCGACGGGAATCTCAACATTCAGCATTTTGTGGACGAGGAACTGCTGCGGACGGGCAAGCGGTGCTTTGTGGTCACGCAGAACGGCGAAGTAGCCGGGCTCATGACACCGCATGAGGTGAAGACGATCGAGCGGGCGCGGTGGCCTTATACGACACTCCGCGATGTGATGGTGCCGCTGGAGGATCTGCATACGGTGCCGCCCGAGACGCCGTTGAAGGACGCGCTCGAGATTATGGGGCGTGAGGATCTGAATCAGGTTCCGGTGATGGCGAACGGACGGCTCGCGGGAATTCTGTCGCGCGCGCATGTGCTGGATTATCTGCGGACGCGGGCGGAGATCAAAGCCTGACGGGTGCGGGGACGGGGTTTTCAGGCGATTCGATTTTTACTTGAAAGGAATTTCCACTTCGGCATAGCTGCCGGGCGTCGCCGCATTCACGGTGGCCGCTATCCTGCGAACGTGCCGCTGCACGATCCGCCATTGGGAATTTCCGAGTACCACAATCGCAATGATGCGGGTCTTCAAATTTTGCTGTGACACCATGTTCTTGTCGGTCGTCACCAGCACTTCAAACCCGGCAGTTTCAGCCGCCTTCAGCAGCTCACCATTGACCAGCCTATCCCACCCGGCAACCTTCGCCGTCGTAGTCGTGTGACCTTGGAGGAAAGGGATAAGCGGTTCAGGTGTGCCCTGATCAAAAAGAATTCGCATCCACGGTTTGGGCGGCGGGCTGCTGCACCGGCGGAGGAGCGTCAAGACTCCGCGCCGCAAATTCAAGTACCGCTACCACCTGTTCCCGCGTCACGCCGAACCATTCCATTATTTCGTCGATGGTCGCGCCGGATTCGAGGTTCTCGAACACGGTGGACACCGGCATACGGGTATCCTTAAACACCCACGCGCCGCTACGCTTACCGGGAACACTCTCCACGGCGGGACATTGTGACCAATCGAGGCTTGATGTTGCCATGATCTCCCTCTTTCCTCCTTATAGGGTACGTCAACCGGCTGCGTCGGTGAACTCCTCCGACCGCTGGGGCCCTTGGTTTGGCGGATCGCCGTTGTTTAAGGAGCGAAGCCCCCTGATCTTGCGGCACCAACACTCTGCATGTAACTACAAAAGCCGCTACAATGTGAGATGATATACGAGTGGGACGAGGCGAAGAATCGCAGCAACTTCGCTAAACACGGCTGGATTTTGCGGACGCCGAACACGTGCTCACCCGCCCGTGCGTTGCCTTCGTCGATAGCCGTTTCGCCCACGCGCCGCGCGGCGACGATACCACGCGGATTATCTCCATGAGAAAGGCAAATCGTAGTGAACAAAAAGTCTATCAAGAGCGACTTGGCGAGGGTTGACCGCATGAAAGACGCCGAGATCGACTATTCGGACATCCCGCCGCTTGACAAGTCTTTCTTCGCGAAAGCAACGGAAGCATGGCCGCCGACGAAACAGCAATTGACCATCCGCCTTGACGCGGACGTGCTGAACTGGCTTAGGGCCAACGGCAGAGGTTATCAGACGCGCATCAATCGTATTCTTCGAGCCGCAATGGAGAGCACGCCGCAGCGCCGGTTGCGTTCCACACCAGCGCCGAAAAAGAACACTCGGTCACGTGGCGTATTGAAGCCAGCGTGATGTTGCTCAAAGGGTAAAATTTGAAACGTGGCCGCAAGGCGGCAGGGGTGCAGCAGGCCATCCGGAAGAGAATGACAAAACCAGTCCAACCCGCGCACCGTGAGCAGACACGATAACCTGAACAGGAGAGCCCGAAAATGAGCCTTGAAATCCATAAGCCGGAGCTGGTACAGCGCGTTCACGCGCAATTGCAAAGCCGCCATTTCCATGACGTGGACGAGTTGATCGAAAAGGCCCTCGACGCCCTCGATGAAAAAACCTCGGTGACGCCACCGACGACGCCCCATGGAAGCCTGCACGAATTTTTTATGAACTCGCCGCTGCGCGGAGCCAATCTCGATCTGGAGCGAGTCCGGGACTACCCGCGCGCCTTTGACCTCGAATGAGAGGGTATCTCATCGAGACCAACGTGATCTCGGAGTACACCCGCGAACAATTGCCTCATGCGGGAGCGGTGAAGTGGCTGAAGACGACGCCGGAAGCCTCACAGTATGTCAGCGTTTTTGACGCTGGCCGAGATCGAAAGAGGAATTTTGCGCAAGGAGGAAGGCAAACGCCGCCGGGACTTGCAGCGCTGGTTCGACGAAGACCTTCCGCCGCGTTTTGCGGGGCGTATTCTTGCCTTCGATGCACGGGTTGCGTCATGCTGGGCTCATCTGACGGCAGCACTGCTGGATAAGGGGCGGCCCCTTCCGACCCTCGATTCGCAGATCGCGGCAACCGCGCTGGCTCACGATCTCGTTCTGGTCACCCGTAACGTGAAAGACTACGCGGGAACCGGCGTTGCCGTTATCAACCCGTGGGAGCCGCAGTAGCCCCCGTGCTTCGATACGGCACCTTGGCGCCGATCAAAATTTTAGGGCCCTTTCCCCGCCCAGCTTCCGATAATCGGGGATTTTGTCAATTTTCTGGCCGGAACCCACCTTCCCTGTTCGCCGGGTTGCCAGGCGCTTGACGTGTGCCACGAGTCAGGGTCATCGTTGCGGCATGAAATGCGGCTACCACTTGGCGCGGTTCTCGCGCATAGGAAAAGCCCTGCCGGGTGTTTCGCAATTACGGCACCGCTTTTTTGCTGTCGCGGCTCAGAAACGAGATACGGTTACAAGGTTCAGGGCGCGGGTGCAGTTGTAGGGGGCGCGGCAGCCGGCGCCTGCTGTTGCTGCTGTTGCTGGGTCTCGCCGAGCAGGGGATCGTTGGCCGTCGCCGGTTCCTGGCCGTTGTGACGATGGATCGCCATGCTCTGATCCGAGAAATACGTGTGCGTGCCGGAAGTGCCGAACGCCGTGGGCGTGACGGCCAGAGCGTAACCGGTGGGCGTCTGCTGCAGGACGAATTTGAAGCCGCCCTTTTCTCCGCTGGCCAGGTCCCTGTCGATCAGCTCGGCGCCGTTCGGACCGGCGCGCCGCTGGCCGGAGGGCCCAGTTGCGCCAGCGTGGTCGCATACTGGCCGTACTGCGAATAATATTGCGTCTCGGCCGTGTGGATGGTGGTGATCGCCTTCGTGGCCGCCATTTCCTGTGCGTAACGCCGGGCGCTGGTGAGCTTTGGGCAGCGCCACGGCCAGGATGATCAGGATGATCGCGATCACGATCAGGAGCTCGATCAGGGAGAAGCCGGAGTTGGGCCGTGCGGCTCGGCGTTTCGGACCTGGGAACATGTTGCTCTAAGTTTATGACGCGTTCGGGAGCGTTCAAGCCGAATGTGCATCGAGCTTCGTGGATTCGGCGCAGTTTGCGCAAGAAACGCCGGCAACAGGCTGAGCCGCAGGGCGTTGGGCCCGTCCGACAGCGCCTTTTCCGGGTCGTCGTGCACTTCGACGAAGATGCCCGAGACGCCCACCGCGACGGCCGCGGAGGCCAGCGGCTCGATGAACTGCGGCTGGCCGCCCGATTTGCCGCCCGCGCGCGCTGGGCAGCTGGACGCTGTGGGTGGCGTCGAAAACCACCGGCCAGCCGGCGTCCGCCATGATTTTCAGGCCGCGCATATCGACCACCAGGTTGTTGTAGCCGAACGACGAACCGCGCTCGGTCAGCACCACCTGGCTGTTGCCGGTGGAAGCCACCTTATCCGCCGCGTGATGGATATCGTGCGGCGCCACGAACTGGCCCTTTTTGATATTGACGATCTTGCCGGTGCGGCCGGCTTCGAGCAGCAGATCGGTCTGGCGGCAAAGGAATGCCGGGATCTGCAGGATGTCGACCGCCTCGGCGGCCGGCGGCCGCCTGGGCGGGTTCGTGAATGTCGGTCAGGACGGAGAAACCGCGCTTGCGCAGACGCCGCGAGAATCCGCAGCCCTTCCGTCAGGCCGGGGCCGCGATAGCCCTTGCAGGCTGGTGCGATTGGCTTTGTCGAACGACGCTTTGAAGACCCACGGGAATCCGGCTTCGGCGGCGATGGGCGAGATCGCATCGGCCATCCGGTTGACGTGCTCTTCGCTTTCGATGACGCACGGCCCGGCGATCAGGACCAGCCGCGTGCGGATCGCTGAAAATCACTGAACCGGATGCTCATCGGGCACGTAGGGTGGTTCCGGCAGCAGGGGCGCTTCCTGCGCGGCGATCCGGTGCGCGCGGAACCGGTACGCGGCGCCGATGAACGAACTGAACAGCGGATGCGGCTCGAGCGGCTTCGATTTGAATTCCGGATGGAACTGGCAGCCGAGATACCAGGGATGGTCTTCGATCTCGCAGATCTCGACGTAGGTGCCGTCCGGCGTTTCGCCGGTGATTTTCAGGCCGTGCGAGGTGAGCGACTTCTTCGAACTCGCGATTGAATTCGTAGCGATGCCGGTGGCGCTCGCTGATCGCGGTCGACGCCATAGGCTTTGTACGCGAAGCTGCCGGGCTTCAGGACAGCAGGGCCACGCGCCCAGGCGCATGGTGCCGCCCAGTTCGTCGATGCCCTTCAGCTCGCGCAGCTTGTAGATCACGCGCTGCGGCGCGGCGGGATTGAACTCGGTCGAATTCGCTTCGGTGAGCCCGCAGACATTGCGCGCGTATTCGATCACCATGGTCTGCATGCCGAGGCAGATGCCGAAGTAGGGCACCTTTTTCACGCGCGCGTACTCGATGGCGTTGATCATGCCTTCGATGCCGCGCTTGCCGAATCCGCCGGGCACCAGAATGCCGTCGAAGTTTTCCAGTTCCCGTTCGAGACGGCCCTTTTCGAAGCTCTCGGCCTCGATCCAGTGGATGTTGACCTTGACGTTATGCGCGATGCCGCCGTGCAGCAGGGCTTCCTTCAGGCTCTTGTAGGAATCCTCGTACTCGACGTACTTGCCGACCAGCGCGATATCGACCTGATCGCGCGGATTCTGCATGCGGTGCAGCATGGCGGTCCAGCGTTCGAGATTGCGCGGGCCGGTCGCAGTCGAGATGCAGATGGCGCAGGATGATCTCGTCCACCTTCTCTTCGGCGAAGACGAGCGGCACTTCGTAGACGGAGCTCGACGTCCTTCGCGGTAATGACGGCTTCCGGATCCACGTCGCAGAAGAGCGCGATCTTGTCCTTCATCTCGGCGGGAAGAAAACGCTCGGCGCGGCAGAGCAGAATATCGGGCTGGATACCGATGGCGCGCAGTTCCTTCACGCTGTGCTGCGTGGGCTTGGTCTTCAGCTCCTGCGCGGCGTTGATCCAGGGCACCAGCGTCACGTGAACGAAAATGCAGTTCTCGCGGCCCACTTCATGGCGCACCTGGCGGATGGCTTCGAGGAACGGCAGCGATTCGATATCGCCGACCGTGCCGCCGATTTCGCAGATCACCACATCCACTTCGCCCGACAGCTTTTTGACGGCCGCTTTGATTTCGTTGGTGACGTGCGGAATCACCTGCACGGTCTTGCCGAGATAATCGCCGCGGCGCTCGCGCTGAATGATCTGTTCGTAAATGCGGCCGCTGGTGAGGTTGTTGGCGCGGGTGAGCGGGGAGTGCGTGAAGCGCTCGTAATGGCCGAGATCGAGATCGGTTTCGGCGCCATCGTCGGTGACGAAAACTTCGCCGTGCTGGAACGGGCTCATGGTGCCGGGATCGACGTTGAGATAGGGATCGAATTTCTGCAGCGAGACGGTGAGGCCGCGGCTTTCGAGCAGACAGCCGATCGACGCCGCCGCGATGCCTTTGCCGAGGGAAGAGACCACGCCGCCGGTCACGAAAATGAATTTAGCCATTGCGCCGGACGCTTTTCAGGCTTCCTTGACTGCGGCGATGGCTGTCGGACGCGGCCTGCGCGGATCAGTTCCTGCACGCGCTCCAGATCGGCCGGCGTATCGACGCCCAGCGATTCGTAATCCGTCTCGACAACGCGGATTTTGAATCCGTTTTCGAGGGCCCGGAGTTGTTCCAGGCGTTCCGCGCGTTCGAGCGGCCCGACGGGCAGATCGGAATACCTCAGCAGAAAATTCCGCCGGTAAACATAGAGGCCGATATGTTTATAGCAGGCAGCTCGCCGCGCCGTGCGGAATGCGGAATGGTCGAGCGCGAGAAATAAATGGCGTTCTCGAAGCGGTCGGTCACCACTTTGACAACGTTCGGATCGGCGATCTCGCGGGGATCTTCGATCCGCTTTTTCAGCGTTCCCATGGGAATGGCGCGGTTCTTCCAGCAGCGGCAGAATGGCGGCGTCGATGGCGCCCGGATCGATCAGCGGTTCATCGCCCTGAATGTTGACGACAAGGTCGACATCTTCGAACGCCGAGGCCACTTCGGCCACGCGATCGGTGCCGGAAACATGGTCGCGCGCGCGTCATTTTGACGCGGGCGCCGAAAGCGCGGGCGGCGTCGCAGATGCGCTCGTCGTCGGTTGCGATGACGATGGGACCGAGATAGCGGGCCATGCGAAGCGCGCTCGTAAACGTGTTCGAGCATGGTGCGGGAATCGAGTTTGGCGAGGGATTTGCCGGGGAAACGGGACGAGGCGTACCGGGCCGGGATAACGCCCAGGATTTTCCGATGCACACGCGATCTTACCACAGCTCGGTGTTTTTTATTCCGCAGCCGGGGATTGCACTTCACTCCTTATGTTAGACTCCGTGCAGAAAGGGAAGCACCAGATGCGATCCCGACGGGTGACTGTTTCCAACATCTGCTCGCGATCGGCTGATCGCGCCTTCCTCGGCGGCGGGCGCCGTTTGCGTGCAGGTACCTCCGAGGAGGACGCAGGTCAATATCACACCCCGCGCCAAGCCGGCGGAAGTGGCCGCGCCCGCTGCCCAAAGCCAATATCCGGATCGACACCAATGTGGTGCTGATTCCGGTGACCGTGACCGACCCGCTGAACCGGTTTGTGACAGGCCTCGAGCAGGATTCGTTCAAGGTTTTCGAAGACAAGATCGAGCAGAAGATCGTTTCGTTCGGAAGCGAAGATGCGCCGCTTTCGATCGGCATCGTTTTCGATACCAGCGGCAGCATGGGCGCGAAGCTGGAAAAATCCCGCCAGGCGGTGAGCGAGTTTTTCAAGACGGCGAATCCGGAAGACGAGGCGTTTCTGGTGGAGTTCAACGATCGCCCCGAACTGGTGACCCCGCTGACGCATAATCTGGAAGAGATCCAGAACCGGCTGACCTTTACCCAGTCGAAGGGCCGCACGGCTCTGCTGGATGGCGTTCTGCTCGCCCTGCACTCGATGAAAAAAGCGACACAATCCGCGCAAGGCGCTGGTGGTGATTTCCGATGGCGGCGATAACAGCAGCCGTTACACGGAAACGGATGTCAAGAACCTGGTGCGGGAGTCCGACGTCCAGATCTATGCGATCGGAATTTATGAGCCGGTGCAGAGCCGCGGGCGCACGCCGGAGGAATTGGCGGGGCCCGGATTGCTGACCGATATTTCCGAGCCGACCGGCGGCCGGCATTTCGTGGTGGAGAATCTGAATGAACTGCCGGACGTGGCGGCGAAGATCGGAATTGAACTGCGCAATCAGTATGTTCTTGGCTATAGCCCGAGCAACTCGATACGTGACGGAAAGTACCGTAAGGTTAGTGTCAAACTGGTACAACCGAGGGGATTACCTCCCGCTGCACGCATTCTGGAGAACCGGGTACTATGCGCCGACGCAATAATTTATTGAAAAAGATTCGGATTGCGGAGCGCTATTCGCGATTCTCATGCTCGTTCCTGTTGCTGCGCCCAGCAGGCGCGCTGAAGCCAGCAGGCGGAACAGCCGAGACGCCGCGACACAGGCGATGCGATATTCTCCACCGAAACCCGCCTGGTTCAATTGACCGTAACCGTCACCGACAAGACCGGCCATCTGGTCACCAACCTTCCGCAGAGCGCATTCCAGGTTTTTGAGAACGGCGTTCCGCAGACCATCAAGCTGTTCAAACGCGAGGACGTGCCGGTGTCGCTGGGCCTGATCATCGATAACAGCGGCAGCATGCGGGAGAAGCGCACGGCGGTGGAATCGGCCGCGCTGGCGCTGGTGCGCGATTCCAACAAGCAGGACGAGGTGTTCGTGGTGAATTTCAACGACGAACCTTATCTCGATGCCGATTTCACCAGCGACATCGCGGTGATGGAACAGGGCCTGACGAAGATCGATTCGCGCGGCGGCACGGCCATGCGCGATGCGATCCGGGTGTCGGTCGATCATCTGAAGGACAAAGCCAAGCGGGACAAGAAGGTGATTCTGGTCGTGACCGACGGCAACGACAACGCCAGCATGATGACGCTCGAAGCGCTGGTGCGAGCTGGCGCAGCAGGATGATGTGCTGATCTACGCGATCGGCCTGCTCAGCGAGGAAGAGAAGCGGGAAGCGGGCAAGGCGAAGCGCGCTTTGAATATTCTGACGGAGAGCACCGGCGGGCAGGTGTTTTACCCGAAGGAAGTCTCGGAAGTGGAGAAGATCGCCCACGAGGTGGCGCACGATATCCGCAATCAGTACACGATCGGATATACGCCCACGAACACGGCGCTCGATGGGACGTTCCGGCCGGTCAAGGTGGTGGTGAAGGCTCCCGGGAACCCCGTCGCGCGCACGCGCAGCGGTTATTACGCGACGTCAGGCCAAAGCAGCAGGGAAGAACCCGTCCTGAAGAATCCTGAGCTTGATCCGCGATAGCTGTCTGGAGGCTGACGAAGGGTTACGGCTGCGCCCGTGGCGCAGTCCTTACCTGCGCTGGCGCATCGAGACGTGGTCGGGAATCGAGGCTGCGACGAATTACGCCGCGGATGTTCCTGGAGTTCACGTGGAAAAACCGGGCCGAGCTGGTGCGCTACCTCAGATGGGCGGACGCCAATTCACGTGGTGGTTGAAGGCTTGGTGGCTTTGCTCTCACCAGCTTCACCGGATGCGGCAGGTTTGGATTCTTTGGTTTCCGTTGTCGTGCCGAAGGTTTTGAGTCGTCTTTTGATTTGGAGTCCGACTTTGAGTCCGACTTCGACTTCGACCCGCCATTCGACTTTTTCGCGTAATCGGTCGCGTACCAGCCCGTGCCTTTGAGATGGAAAGCCGGGGCGGAAAACAGCCGCACCACTTCACCGCCGCACTCCGGATGAACCTTCAGCGGCTCGTCGGCGAACTTTTGAATCACTTCAAAAGTCTTGCCGCAGGAGCCGCACTTGTATTCGTACAGAGGCATACAACTCAATTGTATGCCAGACGCGCTCCGCTATTGCTTCTTCTTCGCCCCGTGTGCGCCGCGGCTGGAGGCGCTGCCGCGAATGCGCTGGCGGGAATGCCGTCCACGTCTTCCTTGGTCGTCAATCGTCAGCGTGAGCATGTAGGGGTCTTTTACGAACGACTCGACCACGCCTTTGAAACTGACTTCCGTGCCGGGATCGATGCGTGCCCTTCAACGGAGTTCTCGAATTTCAGAGTGACGTCCCCGGCGGCGTTATCGACATTGAGCAGGACTTCCTTCGGCGAGGGCTGTGAGACCACTTTGCCCTTGAACATCTTGAAGGCGCCATCCTGCGGGGGAATCAGGGAACCCTTGACCTTGTCGAAGTAAGCGGGCCCGTCATCGGCCTTCAGGGCGTCGCGGATCTGGCGCCAGAGAGCGATATCGGGGTGAGCCGCCGCAAAAGCCGCCGCGTCGCCCGCCTGCTCGTTCTGCGATTTCGATCAGGCTCTTGATCTTGAGATCGGCGGGCGGCGTCGGGTTGGCGCTCGCCATCTTCTTGAGATCGTCGAGTCCGGTATCGTCTCCGTGGTAGCCGTCGTAAGCCTGCTTCAGGTACTTGTCGGCCGCGCTTTTCGTTGTCGCGGGCAACGCCTCGGGGCCGGAGATCTCGACGCCGCGCGCAATCCAGAAGAATGCCTCCGGGAAACGCTCGATGTTCTTCTGGCGGTAAATCAGGATTCCCAGCGAATAGGCGGTGGATGCGGATTACTGGGATCGAGCGCCAGTATCTTTCGGTATTCGGCTTCGGTTTTGGCGTCGTCTTTCTTCGACGCGTATACGGCGGCCAGCTCCAGGTGCGCCTGCAACATGATCGTGTTGCTTCGCCTGCTTCCATTGGGCGTCGGTGGCGCCGGCGGGCTTGTTTTCCGGCGCCAGGTATTTATCCAGATTATCGATCAGATCCTGCGCAGCTTTCTGGGCCGCATCCATATCGGCGGCCGATGCGTTCCGGGCTGCAGCGCCTTGGCCGCGATCTGGCTTTCGGCCTGAGCGATCTGAACCGCCCGCTGACCTTTGAAGTCGGAGTCGGGATACTTCTGTTCCCACTGATGCAGGAGATCGAGCTTCTTCTGCGGATCGGTTTCCTTCATCGCCGCCTGGGCGAGTCGTATTCACCCTGATCCTTGGCAGCCGGCGCTTTCGGGGCGGCCGGAGCCTGAGCGCGAGCGCGCGATCGGGAAGCAGCTCACCGACAGCAGCCCGATAATCATTAATTTCGACAAGCGATCAAACACGTTACGTTGCCTCCCGCGTCTTGGATTGCCAGGTTTCTCCCGGTACTCCAATCAGAATACATCCGCACAAAGTGGACACAGCGGAGTATACCGAACCTCCAGCGCTCCAGCAATCCTGAGCACCGCTGGAAGGTTAGTAGACAGCCGCACGCCCATTCCACTGGTTCCCGAGACAGTCACGTGCTAGCCGCAATGACCTGTTCGAGAATAATGCAAAGATGACGCTTTGGCAAGCGCGGCGCCTGGCGCGCTGCCTGGATCGCCTCATGCTGTTACAATCGCCGCAAGTCACGTTGCGGCCATTCGATCTCGCCGTCATCATCGCTGTATCTCGCCGGGGTCACGTGGTTTGGCGCGCATTTCAGGAGCGGACAGCGGTCGCTGAAGGATTATTTCCTGGGCGGCCGGACCGCGCCCTGGTGGGCGATCGGGCTCTCCATCGTTTCCGCCGAAACCAGCACGCTCACCATTATCGGCACTCCGCCGCTCGCTTACGCGGGCAGCTACGTATTTCTGCAGGTGGTGTTCGGCTATCTGCTGGCGCGCATCGTGATTTCAGTGATTTTCCTGCCGCAATATTTCAAAGGGCAGATGTTCACCGCCTATGAACTGATGCAGCGCCGGTTCGGCACGCGCGTGAGAAAAGTCACGGCCGCGATCTTTCTGGTCACGCGGTCGCTCGCCGAGGGCGTGCGCGTTTTCGCGATTTCCATCGTGGTCTCGATCATTCTGCACACCAGCGGGCTGGCGTCGATTCTGGTGATCATCGCGCTGACGCTTTTCTATACGTTCGAAGGCGGCATGACGGCGGTGATCTGGACCGACGTGATCCAGATGGGAATGTACGTGGTCGGCGCGGCGGTCAGTTTCTTCGTGCTGCTGGGCAAAATACCCGGCGGATTCGGACACGTGATCGAGGTCGCCGGGCCGGCGGGAAAATTTCAGGTGTTCGATTTCCATTGGTCGTGGACCAATCCCTACACGTTCTGGGCCGGGTGTGATCGGCGGCTGTTTCCTGACGACCGCGAGCCATGGCACGGATCAACTGGTGGTGCAGCGGCTGCTGAGCGCGAAATCGGAGCGCGAGAGCCGCCTGGCGCTGTTCGCCAGCTGGGGCGTGATTTTCGTGCAGTTCACGCTGTTCCTGACGATCGGCGTCCTGCTGTGGGTCTATCGAGAATGGCCGGACGTTCGGGAAAGATGAGCTCGACCGGCTCTATCCGTCGTTCATCTGGGATTCGCTGCCGGTGGGAATCGCGGGGCTGGCGATGGCGGCCATCATCGCCGCGGCGATGGCGAATCTTTCGGCGGCGCTGAACTCGCTCGCGTCGGCGACGGTGGTCGATTTCTATCAGCCGCTGACGCAGATCGCGGCATACAACCCGAACACTATCTGCGGGTGTCGCGCGTCTCGACGATCTTCTGGGGCGGCGTGCTGGCGGCGATCGCGGTGGTGGCCAGCCATTGGGGCTCGGTGCTCGAATCCGGGCTCTCCATCGCGTCGGTGACGCTCGGGATACTGCTGGGGGTGTTTCTGCTGGGCGTGCTCACAAAGCGGCCGGGCGAGAATGCGGCCGTCGCGGGCGTGATTGCCGGGAGCGATGGTGATGCTTTTCGTGAAATTCGAAACGACGATTCCGTTTACCTGGTGGGTGCTGATCGGAAGCGCGGTGACATTCGGCGTGGGGTATCTGGCCTCGTTCGGTAGCCTGCGGCTTATGCGGGAGAGATCCGGCATGACGGAATTGAAGCGGGATCTGGGGATCTGGGCGGCGCTCGCGATCGTGGTCGGGACCGTGATCGGCAGCGGAATTTTCCGCGTTCCCGCAGACCATGATCCTGAACGTCGGCACGGTACGGCATGGTATTTCTGGTCTGGGTGGTGGGCGGCGCGCTGTCGCTGGCCGGCGCGCTGACCTACGCGGAACTGGCCGCGGCCATGCCCGGCGCGGGCGGCGAATACGTCTATCTCACCGAAGCCTACGGACCGCTCTGGGGATTTCTCTACAGCTGGACGCAGATGTGGGTGGCGAAAAGCGGTTCCATCGCGACGCTGGCGACCGCCTTCTTCGAATACACGGCGCATTTTGTTCCGCAATTCGAAAAAGTCTGGTTTACGGCGGGCCCGTTTTCCGTGAAATACGGGCAGGTGTTCGCGCTGGTGCTGATTCTGGTGCTGGGCGGGATCAATTATCTCGGCGTGCGGATCGGCGGCGATGTGCAGGTGGTGGTTACGGCGATCAAGGTCGGGCTGATTGCCTTTCTGATTCTGGCCGGGCTTGTTTTACGCGCATCCGGCGGCCGCGTGACCAGCGGCGTCGCCAGCCGCTCCCGCGAGCGCCGCCGCTTATTCGCCGGCTTTATCGCCGCGCTGGTGGCGGCGTTGTGGGCTTACGACGGCTGGAACAACGTCGGCATGGTGGCGTCGGAAATCAAGAATCCGCAGCGCAATCTGCCGCTGTCGCTGATCGGCGGCACGACGGGCGTGATTGCGATTTACATGCTGGCGAACTGGGCCTATTTCCGCGTGCTTTCGCCGGCCGAGGTGGGCGCGCACAAGCTGGTGGCGGCGGAGATGATGCAGCGGATCGGCGGGCCACCATGGATCGGCGGGCGCGAGCGCGGTTTCGATCGCGGCCATGATTTCGATTTTCGCGGCGTTGAACGGCTCCATCCTGACCGGCGCGCGGGTGCCTTATGCGGCGGCGCGCGACGGCCTGTTTTTCCGGTCCGCGGCGCGCGTGCATCCGGCATTTCACACGCCCGGCGTCTCGATTCTGATGCTGAGCGCATGGTCGTCGCGTGCTGGTGCTATCGGGAAAATACGAAGAACTATTCGATTTCGTGATTTTCGGCAGCTGGATTCTTTATGCGATGGCGACGGCGTCGGTTTTTGTGCTGAGGCGCAAGCGCCCGGATCTGCCGCGACCGTATCGGACGCTGGGCTATCCCGTGGTTCCTTTATTGTTTCTGGCGGGAGCGACAGTGCTCGAAATCAGTACGCTCTGGACCAAACCGCGGCAGTCGATTGCAGGAATTGTCTTGATTTTAATAGGATTACCGTTCTATTTTTATTGGAGGAGCAGGATTTCGACAAGCTGGTCTCCAGTCGCCGATTTCCGGTCAGCGAAGATGGTTCTGGTACGTAATAATCATGCTTCGTTCCGAAATCGGAACAAAACCCTTGCATTGCCGGCCCCCGTCGCGTAAAAATCTTATCTGTAGACGTGTCGTGATACGTGCCGATTGTTCTGGATCTGGAACCGGAGACGTCCGGGGATGATGCCATTTCCGGAACAACAAACAGGAGTTACACATGGACGTTTCAAAGATTCTGGAAGAATTGCGCCAGGAACGGGAGCAACTGGAAGAAGCAATATTGAGCCTGGAGCGTCTGGCTCGGGGACGCGGCCGGCGTCGCGGACGGCCGCCATCATGGATGGTGGAAGCAAAGAAGCGCGGCCGTCCGGTGGGCAGCAAGAACAAGACTTCGACGGATGCCAAACCGATCAGTCAGCCAAGACGTCGTCGGCTGCCGCTTAACGGGCAGGGCGAAGTCGCATCGCAGCGGTCGACTGTTGCCATTAGTGGTAGAGCAGGTATTTCTGACGCAATTCCAGAAATCTCCTGGATGCCGGCATCGGCCGCCGGTCCGGCATCTGCCCCTGCGGCGAGAGCGCGCATGACGCCGCTGTTGCCGATCAGATTCCTGTTCGAATCGACCGCGATTTTCCCCGGATAGAGCGTCGCGAGAGCCTCGGCCAGTTCGAGCCCCAGGCGCGAAGAAGAGAAAATATCCCGGTTGGTCACGATAAAGTGCACGCCCTGAATCGTCTTGCCGCTGAAATTGGACGACGCCGGCGTGAATTGAACCGGGTAGAAGCGCACGCCCGGAATGGCGCGCGACTCCAGATAGCGCGCCAGCTCGCGGCCGTTGATCCAATCCGCGCCGATCTGTTCGAAGGGAGCGTCCGTGCCCCGGCCCACCGAATAGTTGGTCGAGACTTCCAGCATCGCGATACCCGGATACAGCAGCGCTTCGTTGAGGTTGCGGATGTTCGGCGAGGGTTCACCCACGGCAAGCCGGTCGAATCAAACCAGTCTTCGCGGTTCCAGCCGGTCATTTCGATCACGTGAAGATCGGCGTTGAGGTGCTTCTCGCCGTTGACCAGCTTCGCCAGTTCGCCCATGGTCATCCCGTGCCGCAGAGGCAGCGGGAACGAGCCGGTGAAGGACAATTTATCCGGGTCGAGCATCGGGCCTTCCACGTGGATGCCGGTGATCGGATTCGGGCGGTCGAGAACATAGAAGGGCAGATTCGCCTTCGCCGCTTCTTCCATCGCGTAAATCATGGTGGATTCGTAGGTATAGAAGCGCGCGCCGACATCCTGGATATCGAAGACCAGTGCGTCCAGGCCGCGCAGCATTTCCGGCGTGGGCCGCAGGGTTTTGCCGTATAAGCTCCAGACTTTGATTCCCGTCGCTGTGTCCACCGCATTGCCGATGTTGTCGTGATCTTCCACGCCCGCGAATCCGTGCTCGGGCGAAAACAGCGCCGCAACGTTGACGCCGGCCGCGCGCATGACATCCACATTGCGCTTGCCGAAGCGGTCGACGCCGGTCTGATTGGTGATCAGGCCGATGCGTTTTACCTGGAACGGCAGGAAGTTGATTCTGTTCGAGAACATCGAGGCCGGTGTTCACTTCTCGATAGCCGGGTTTTTCATAACCCACGCTCGCGGCCACAATCGTCGCGACCTGCGCGCGCAACGGCGTGATCGCCTTGCGCTGGTGCGGGTGGACGGAATTCGTCAGCAGGACAACGTAGGTCTGCGAAGCCGGGTCGATCCAGATCGAAGTGCCGGTGAATCCGGTGTGGCCGAAGGAACCGACCGGGAACAATTCGCCGCGCGGACCGGAATAGGGCGACTGAATATCCCAGCCAACGCCGCGCACAATGGGCTGGCGCGAGCGATGTCTGCGGACTCGGTGAATTTCTGGATGGTCGCCGGGCTGAAAAGGCCATCGCCGCCGTCGAGAATCATCTGACAGAATTTGCCGAGATCGTCGGCGGTGGAAAATACGCCCGCATGACCGGCAACGCCGCCCATGTATCGCGCCGTGGGGTCGTCGACCACGCCGCGCAGAATCTCGCCGTCTTTCAAGGTCTCGGTCGGGGCGATGCGCGGCTTGAGCGCGGCGACGGGCAGATATCCGGTCTCTTTCATGCCCAGCGGATCGAATAGAATCTGCTTCACATATTCGTTTTCCGGCAGGCCGCTCAGGCGGTGCACAATTTCGCCGAGGAGAATGAAATTGATATCGCTGTATACGAACTTCGTTTCGGGCGGCCCGGCGGGTTTATCGATCAGCGCCTTGTGAATTCCGGTTTCGTAACCGCTCCATGGCGGCTCCAGATCGAGATCGGGGCGCAGGCCGGAGAAATGCGTCATCAGATCGCGCATGGTGATCGGGCTCTGGCCGCCCTGAAATTCCGGCAAGATACGTCGTTACAGGGTCGTCGATCCGGATGCGCCCCTGCTCGAACAGCTTCATCAGGCCGCTGGTCGTGGCGACGATCTTGGTGAGCGATGCGATATCGAAAATGGTGTCGACGGTCATCGGCTCTTTGGCGGGCACGAGCGCGCGATAGCCGTAAGCCTTGCGGTAAACGATCTGCCCCTGATGGCCGACCAGCAGCACCGCGCCGGGTATTTTGTCTTCGCGAATCGCCTGATTGATGGCGGCGTCGAGATCGGCCGCGCCGCGGAAGGTTTGCGCGGAAGCAGCGGCACAGCAGAAAGCCGCGAGCGGCAGGATTTTCATGGAACTATTCTGAGGTTATCAGGAAACGATCGCCGTCGCCTGAGGAGCTGCCTGAAATGAGGAGCTGCTGAAATGAGTCAGTCCGCGATACCCACCCGCACGCTGGGCCGAACCGGCGTTGCCGTTTCCGCCATCGGGCTCGGAGGATGGCATCTTGCGGTGAAGCGCGTCGACGCGAAGCTTGCCGACCGGATCATGCGCAGCGCCGCCGACCGCGGGCTGAACTTCTTCGACAATTCCTGGGATTACAATGACGGCGAAAGCGAGCAGCGCATGGGAAAGGTCCTGCGCGACGGTTACCGGGACCGGGTCTTTCTGATGACCAAAATCAACGGCCGGACGAAGAAGGAAGCGACGAAGCAACTGGACGAATCGCTCAAACGCCTGCAGGATCGATCGCATCGATCTGGTGCAGCATCACGAAGTGATCCGGTTCGAAGACCCGAATCGCATTTTTGCGGAAGACGGCGCCAATGCCGCGCTGGTCGAAGCGAGGCGGCAGGGCAAGCTGAAGTACATCGGCTTCACAGGCCACAAGGACCCGCGCATTCATCTCTACATGCTGGAAGTGGCACGCAGGCACGGATTCATCTTCGACTCGGCGCAGATGCCGCTCAACGTGATGGACGCGCATTTCCGCAGCTTCGCGAAGATGGTGGTACCGGAGCTCGTGTCGCAGGGTACCGCGCGTTCTGGGGATGAAGAGCATGGCGAACGGGCACATCCTGAAGTCACAAACGGTGACTCCGATCGAGTGCCTGCACTACGCCCTGAATCTGGATACGTCGGTCGTGATCACGGGCATCGACAGTATGGAAATCCTCGATCAGGCCTTCGAGGCCGCGCGGAGTTTCCATCCGATGAGCGACGCGGAGGTCGAAGAACTCCTCTCGAAGACGCGCGAAGCGGCGAGCCAGGGCGAGTGCGAGCTGTTCAAGACCAGCTCGATTTACGACGGCACGGCGCAAAACCCGAAATGGCTCGGCGAGGAACCGGATCGCGTACAGGCCGTAATGAATGCCGGCTAGCGGGCCAATGCGATACGTCGCTATCGCAGCTGTCCGATCGTATATTGAAGCGCCTGGTACTGGCTCTGGTAATCGTATTTCGCACTCAGGTTCTCGATCTCGGCCTGCGTCTGGTTTAGCTGAGCCTGCGACAGCTCTACTATCGAGGCGAGCCCGAGATTGTAGCGTCCCTGCGCGAGATTGAGCCCAACGCCGCCTGCTGCACAAACTGAGCGGTAACGTCGATTCGCTGATAAGCCGTCGACGCGTTCGCCCAGGCGAGACGCACGTCGCGCGAAAGGCGCAGTTGTTCGTCGCGCAGCTTCTGGTCCGCCTCCATGGCACGATCCTGCGCCGCTGCCCGCCGTGCGGCGAACAAGTGGCCATTGAAAAGCGGGATGCTGATATTCGCGGTGACGCCTTCATATTCGGATGGGATCGCCTGCGAAGTGAGCTGCTGAATGTAGGGGAGATAGCCGGCTACACCAACCAGACTCACCGTAGGGCGGGAAAGATCCTTCTCCGCCTCCGCGAACTTGTAGGCGGAATCGCGCGAGAGCCGCAAGCCAGCCAGCTCCGGGCGGTTCGCGATCGCCTGCGCCACCAGGTCGTCCGGGCTCGACGGTGGAGTGGGAGGAAGCGGCTCTTCCTGGACTTGATAATTGACCACCCGATCGGCGCCGAGCGCCCGCGCCAGTTCCGCAAAGGCGGCGTCGAGACTGTTCTGCGCCTGAATGAGCAACAGCTTCGCCTGCGATACATTGACAGCTGCGAAGCTGACATCGAGCTGCGAACGAAGCTGATTCTGCGCGAGCTGTGTGACCTGGTCCAGCAATGTTTCGCGCGTCCTGATCGTCTCCTGTGCGGTCTTGATCAAAGCCTGTGCGTGCAGGACATCGAAGTAGGCGCGGTTGACCTGGAGCAGAACGTCATAGCGGGACGCCTGTACGTTCTGTGCGCTGGCCTGTGCCTCCAGGCGCGAAGTGGCCACCAGATTCTTCGTGCGCCCCACATCGGTTATGAGCTGAGATAATGTAAGCCCCGCACCGAAGCGATCGAACAAGCGCGAATCCGTGATGGAACCGGCGCCGATACGGGCCCCATAATTCGCCTGCGATCCGGTGATTTCGCCAGTGACTGTCGGGAAGTAAGCCGAACGCGCTTCCACAATCTGTTGACTGGTAAAAGCGGCTTCGTTCTGCGCGGCCTGAATCTGCGGATGGTTCTGCAGCGCCATCGTCTCCGCCTGTTGCAGCGTCAGCATCGGAGGCGACTGCTGCGCCAGGGCCAGCGACGCCCAGAAGACGACGAGGACTGCGCTCCTATTCAGCGTTGCGTTTCTTCTTTCCATAAACCAGCACATACGCGGCCGGAACGATGAAGATCGTCAGCAGGACCGAGGAGGTCAGGCCGCCGATAATCGCGCGCGCCATCGGCGTATATTGCTCGCCGCCGGTGCCGAGCTTCATCGCCATGGGAGCAGCCCGATGATGGTCGCGAGCGAAGTCATCAGGATGGGCCGCAAGCGCACGCGGCACGCGGTGATCACGGCATCGGCCACCGACATATCCCTGCTCTTCCAGCTTGTGCGCGAAATCGACGATCAGAATGCTGTTGGAGTCCGCAATGCCGATCAGCATCAGCACGCCCATCAGCGACATCACGTTCAGCGTGGTGTGCGTCAGCGGCAGGATGATGAGCACGCCGACGAATCCCATCGGGATCGCCAGCATGATCAGGAACGGATCCACGAACGAGCGGAACTGGGCGACCAGAATCAGAAACAGCAGAATAAAGGAGAGCCCGAAGCCGATCCCGAAGCTCTTGAAAGAAGTGTTCCATGCCGTTCCACCATGCCGCGCAGAGTCACGCGAACGTTCGATGGCAGATGCTTCGGCGTCCGCGATGGTCTTCTGGATCGTCGCTCGTGACCTTGCTAAGATCCTCGCCGGAGGCGTGACATAAACATCGGCGACGCGCTGGATCTGATAATGATCGATCTCGGTCGGCGACTGAAGGTTCACCAGCTTCACCACCGAATCGAGCGTGGTCGGCTGTTTCAGATTGGGCGCGCGCAGCGGAATCTGCTTCAGATCGATCAGATCGTGAATGGCGCGCTTGCCGTGTTCGGCATACTGCACGGTCAGGAAAGTAATCGTTGCCGGTCTCGTAGTCGACCCAATAATTGGGCGCGATCATGATGTTCGAGTTCAGCGCGGTGATGACGTTGTCGACCACGTCTTTCTGGGTCAGCCCCAGTTCGCCGGCGTGAACGCGGTCGACATCCAGGCGCATCGTAGGGATAATTCATGTCCTGCGGAATGTAGATCTGGCCCACGCCCGGCAGCCTGGCGGATGCGCGCGCGCCAGATCCTGCGCCGTGCCGTAGGTGACGTCGCAGATCGCGGGTGATTGACCTGCACATCGATGGGCGCCGGCATGCCCAGATTGAGAATCGCGTCCACCATCGAGCCGCTCTGGAAGAACGTGCGCACGTCCGGGAACTCTGCGCGAGTCGTTCGCGCACCCGGTCCATATAATCCAGACTGCCGATCTTGTGATCGTCGCGTGAGCGCCACCTGAATGGTCGCGGTGTATTGTCGCCGGGTTGGTGGTGTAGAGCGCGGAAAAATCGTTGACCACGCCGATATTCGACAGCGACCATTTTGAGATCCTTCGGCTCGACCACTCTGCGGATCATGTCCTCGACGCGTGCGACGTACTCGTTGGTCACTTCGATGCGCGTGCCCGTGGGCGCCTTCATGTTGATGGTGAACTGCCCGGCGTCGGTCTGCGGGAAGAACGCCCGGCCCACGAACGGATAAATCCCCAGGCTGGCCACGAACACGGCCAGCGATGCGCGGCCACCGTCAACCCGGACGCCGCAGCGCGCGGCGGACCAGGCGCTCGTAAACGTCCAGGACACGATTGAAGCCGCGGTTGAAACCGTGGTTGAAGCGGCCGGCCCGGAGCGATCTTGGCCTTCCGCATTGCCTGGATTTCCTGTCCTCGCTCGGCGCATGGCCGGGAACGGCCTTGAGAAAGCGCGCGCAGAACAGCGGAATCACCGTCATCGCCACCACATAAGAAGCCAGCATCGCGAGACACGAAGGACAGCGCCAGCGCCGAAAAGAGGAATTTGCTCACGCCGAACAGGAGTGTGACCGGGAAGAAATCCACCACGTCGACCAGGGTCGCCGCCAGCACGGCCAGGTTCACTTCAGAGCCGCCCTGCTCCGCCGCGACCACGGGCGACGCGCCCATTTCCAGATGGCGGTAAATGTTTTCGAGTGAGATCACCGAGTTGTCGATCACGCGCGAGAACGCCAGCGCCAGGCCGGCCAGGATCATGGTGTTGATGTTGCTGCCCATCAGGTACAACACCACGAAAGCGGCCATGCGTCGAGATCGGGATCGAAAGCAGGACCGCCGAAGTGGCGCGGCCGCTGCCGAGAAACACCAGGATGATGACGCCGATCAGCACCAGTCCCGTAACGCCCTCATGCAGCACCGTGTTGATCGCTTCCTTGACGAAAACCGACTGATCGAAAACGATGTTGGTGACCAACTGTTTGGGCAGATCGAACAGATGCGCCGTCAGGTTGCGGACGTCGTTCACCACCTGGATAGTATTGCTGTCTCCGCCCGACTTCATGATGGGGATGTAGGCCGACTTCTGGCCGTCGATGCGAACGATGTTGTACTGAAGCTGGCTCGGCGTCTTTGGCCTCGCCCACGTCGCCCACCGAAACCCAGCTGCGACCCACGGTCTTGATGGGGACGCTGTTCAGATCGGCCACGTTCTTCACCAGGCTGTTGGAGTAAACGTAAAAATCGGTCGGACCCGATCTTGACGTCGCCGGCGGGCAGAATCAGATTGCTGTCGTTGACCGCGTCGACCACGTCCATGACGCTCAACTGCCGCGAGAGCAGCTTGAACGGATCGACATAAACCATCGCCTGGCGGTACTTGCCGCCGAATACAGCCGGAATCTCCGCGCCTTTGACGATGGCGATCTGATTGCGAATCTGGAACTGCGCCAGATCGTGCAGTTGGGTTTCATTCAGTCCTTGACCCTTTACAGTGACCAGCGAGACGGGAAGACTGGAGGCATCGAATTTCAGCACCACGCGGCGGCAGCGTGCCCGGCGGCAGGCGCTTCAGATCGGCCAGCGCGAGATTCGAAAACTGCGTCACGTCCGCATCCGCGCTTGGTGCCGGGCTGGAAGTAGGCTTTGATGATGCTGACGCCCAGCAGCGAGCGGGACTCCATGTGATCGAGTCCGCTGGCCTGCGTGAAAAATCGCTCCAGCGGGTTCGTGATGTCGGTTTCAATGTCCTGCGGCGGCATGCCGCTGTAGAACGTCGCCACCACCACCACCGGAATATTGATCGGCGGGAAAAGATCCACCGGCATGCGCGCAATGCTGGTAACACCGATCACCACCAGCGCCAGACACAGCACCACGATGAAGTACGGATTGCGGATGGAGAAACCAGGCATGGGAGCTTATTGGTCCTGGGCCTGGAGTTGCGTGAGCTGAACGAAAGACGGATGCACTTGCTGGCCCGCTTTCAGGCTGCTTCGATCGCTGACAACCACCATCTCGCCCTCCCGCAGGCCGGAAAGCACTTCCGCGTCTTTGGGCGTCTGAATACCCAGGCTTGGATTTCGCACTTCGATCTTTCCGGAGGGTGTCGACAACGTCCACCACCGTTTGATCGCCGGTCTGGCTTACCGCCTGCAAAGGCACCGCTATGGCGTTGGCTTTCCGGTCGAGCGCCAGTGTGGCTTCGGCGTACAGCCCTGGGATCAGCTTGCGGTCCGTGTTGTAGATATCGACTTCGGTGTGCATGGTGCGCGTGTCTTCCTTCACATCCACCGAGAAACGCGCGATCTTACCGGTATAAGTCCGGCCGAGTGCGGGTACGCTTACCTGAGCGGTATCGCCAATTCTGATATACCGGACATAGGACTCCGGCACGGGGATCACGAGGCGGAATCGATCGTCCTGCGAAAGCTTCACCAAAGGCAGCGCCTGCGTGCTGGAGCTGGTGCCGGCCTGCACCAGCGTGCCCAGATTCGCGTAACGCTGCGTGACCACTCCCGCAAAGGGCGCTGTAATCCTGGCGTAATCGAACAGGACCTGATCGTGCTGGCGTTTTGCCTTAGCCTGGTCAAGCTGGCTGTGCGTCACCGCGAGATTCGAATGCGCCGATTCCACCTGCGCCTCGGTGGCGAGATCCCTGCCCCGCGCGTCATCCACTTCCTGCTGGGCTACGAGACCCGGCTGAGACCTGGCGACATTGCTTAATCGATCGGCCTGCAGATGCAGAACGTTGTGCTGCGCCTCGTAGCGTGTCACTTCATGTTCCGCGTTCGTCACCTGGTCGCCGGCGCTCTTGATGGCGGCGTCGTCCTGCATGAGTTGCTGCTCCAGCTCGGGAATTTCCAGAACCGCGATCAGCTGTCCCTCTTTGACGCGCGTTCCGTAATCGACCAGCAGCTGCTTCACATAGCCGGATTCCTTGGCGTAGACGTCGATCTCCTGAAACGGAACAAGTTCAGAAGAAAGCGTCAGACTGCGCGACAACGGCATCGATTTCACGGGGACAACGCCTACCGTCACCGCCCCGGTATTAGCCTGCACTTTGATTTCGCTACTCTTGCAGCCGACCAGGGCCACAAGCGCCAAAGCCATCGAAAGATGCTTCACCGTGCTCGAAACAGGTGTCATTTGAGACCGCTGGTTCCGCAATTCTCCTGCCATTCAATCTAGGCTTTCGAGGGAGACTGGTTCTATACCAGACAGTTGGTATTTCCGATGCAAACGTCAGGTAGAGACGCACCAGGTGTTTATTCTTAGTGGGTTCCGCAGTAGGCTGGAGTTGTTTCACTATGTCCGGATCATCTGCCAATCGCCCGTTCTGGAATGCGCGTTTTGCGTTGATAGCCGGGTTTGGCAGTCTGCTCCTCGTGATGGCCCTGACCGGCGGTGACGCTCTGTTGGTATTGCGACAGGTGCGTCGCGAGGACGACGCGGTCCGACGCCAGTTTCTGTTCCGCAATCATACGCTGAATGAGGTTCGATCCGACCTGTACTTGTCGGGCACTTACGTCCGCGATTATCTGCTCGAGCCGGAGCCCGCGCGTGCCGAGACCTTCCGGTTGAACCTCGAAGACGTTCGCAAACGAATGCAGTCCGCCCTCGATGAATATGAGTGGCAACTCAACGACGGCGAACGCATCCAGTACTCCGCGCTTACCACGGAGTTGTCGCGGTACTGGGAAATTTTGGGCCCCATTATGACGTGGAATGGCGTGGAAAGGCGGGCGCGCGGCTACACGTTTCTCCGGGACGACGTATTCCCGCGGCGCGCCGCCATGCTGGACATTGCCGGCCACATTGCGGACCTCAACGAGCAACAGATGAACGCCGGCAATGAGCGGGTGGCGGGTCTGTTGGTCAGGTTTCAGACGAGGCTGAGCCTGACGTTACTCGCCGCGCTGGCGATTGGCCTTGGAATGGCCGTCTTCAGCACCCGTCACATCCTCCGGCTGGAGGCAAGCTCGCAACTCAGGTACCGGGAGACGGCGGAGGCGCGCACGCAGTTGACAAATCTTTCGGCCAAACTGCTGCAGGCGCAGGAAGTCGAGCGCCGGAGTCTTTCGATCGAATTGCATGACGAAGTGGGGCAAGCCTTGTCCGCCGTTCTGGTGGAATTGAAAAACCTCTCGATTCGCCTGGAGGCCCAGTCGCCCGCGGCTTCCCGGAGCAACGTGGAAAGCATCAAAGGACTGGTCGAGGGCACTGTGCGGGTGGTGCGTAACATGGCGCTTCTCCTGAGGCCCTCCATGCTGGACGATCTCGGCCTGATTCCCGCCCTCAGCTGGCAGGCCCGGGAGATGTCCAAACGCACTTCGATGGATGTCGGCGTCGCTAATGAGTTGACGTCCGACGATCTTCCCGATCAATTCAAGACGTGTCTCTACAGGGTCGTTCAGGAAGCGCTCCACAATTGCGAGCGCCACTCCCGTGCCACCACGGTGCGCATTCGCGTTTACCGGCAGGACGACCGGTTGATTCTGCGCATCCAGGATGACGGACAGGGGTTCAACGTCCAGCAGGTAAAAGGCCTCGGCCTGCTCGGTATCGAGGAACGAGTTGCTCGCCTGGGCGGGACCAGCGAAATCGATTCCAAAATCGGCGGCGGCGCCATTCTGACGGTCCGGTTGCCTCTCCTGCGCCAGACTGAGGACAGTCCGGAAGAGATGCCGGCCGAGCGCGTGCAAACGTGAATCCAATTCGAATTCTGCTCGCAGACGATCACGTAGTGATGCGCCGGGGGCTTCGGCTGCTGCTCGAAACCCAAGCCGGCTTCACCGTGGTGGCCGAAGCGTCGGACGGCCTCGAAGCCCTGGAGCGGACGCATACGACCGCGCCCCATGTAGCCGTTCTCGATATCGCCATGCCCAACCTGAACGGCGTCGAAGCAGCCCAGCGAATCCATGAGATGTTTCCGGACATCGCCATCCTGATCCTCAGCATGCATGCCGACGAAGCTTATGTTTTGCGAGCCCTGCGCGCCGGGGCCAGAGGCTACCTGCTCAAGGATTCGGCGGAGGGAGATCTGATCGAAGCCATTCGCCGCGTGAGCGATGGGAAGACCTTCTTCAGTCCGGAGATCAGCCGGATGCTGGCTGAAGACTACGTGCGCGAAATCCGCACCCGCGGGTTCGCCGACAGTTATGAGTTGCTGACCTCGCGTGAGCGGGAAATTCTGCACCTCCTCGCCCAGGGAAAGTCCAACAAGGAGATCGCCGCGCTGTGGAATCTCAGCACCTATACCGTCGAAACCCACCGCAGGAATCTGCAGGAGAAGCTGAATCTGCGCAACTTCGCCGATCTGGTTCTGTACGCCGTTCGAAAAGGAATCATTTCCTGAAAGCGCTTTCTACCCTCAGTGGCGCGCGCCCGCCCATACGCGAAGCTGGTCGTGCCGGAGCTCGTGTCGCAGGGTATCGCGGTTCTGGGGATGAAGAGCATGGCGAACGGGCACATCCTCAAGTCACACACGGTGACTCCGGTCGAGTGCCTGCACTGGAAATCCTCGAGCAGGCCTTTGAGGCCGCGCGGAGTTTCCATCCGATGAGCGACGCGGAGGTCGAATGCCGGCTAGCGGGCCTTCAGCGGATTGGCGGCAACCGTCCATCCCGCCTTCTCGCCTTTATTCTGTTCTTTGAGCCAGACGAGCAGCGGCTGAAAATATTCCATCATGGCCGAGGCATCCACGCGGTCTTCGCCGGTCATGCGCTTCATCGCTTCCGGCCACGGTTTCGATTGCCCCATGGCCAGCATCGGCTTCCAGCTTGTCTCCCGCCGCCTTCGAGCCATAGACGGAGCAGCGATTGAGCGGCCCCGTGTAACCCGCGGCACGGCACATCGCGCGATAGAACTGGAACTGATAGATCCGCGCCAGAAAGTAGCGCGCATAAGGGGTATTGTCGGGGATATGATATTTCGCGCCCGGATCGAAATCGGCTTCGCTGCGATCGACCGGCGGCGCTACGCCCTGATACTGCTCGCGCAACTGCCACCAGGCCTTGTTGTAATCGGCGGGCTTCACCTGCCCGGAAAATACTTCCCAGCGCCACTTGTCGATCATCAGCCCGAATGGCAGGAAGGCAATTTTGTCGAGCGCGGTGCGCAGCAGCAGAGGCAGGTCGGCGGCGGGCGGCGGAATGGTCTGGATCAGGCCGATCTTCTTCAGATATTCCGGCGTGATGGAGAGCGCGATGGCGTCGCCGATGGCTTCATGGAAGCCGTCGTTGGCGCCGCTGCGGAACAGGAAAGGCTGGTTGCGATAGGCGAGGAAGTAATAGACGTGGCCCAGCTCGTGGTGCACGGTGATGAAATCGTCGGTGGTCCCGTGCAGGCAGACTTTCAGGCGCACGTCCTGATCGAAATCGACATGCCATGCGCTGGCGTGGCAGACCACGTCGCGATCGGCGGGACGGGTCAGCATCGAGCGCTGCCAGAAAGTATCGGGCAGCGTTTGCAATCCGAGCGATTTGAAAAAGCCTTCGCCGTACTGCACGATCTGCTTCGCCGTGGTCTTGCGCTGCTGGAGGATTTCGCCGATATCGTAGGTCGCGGGCGCGGCGGGCGGCGCGACCAGATCGTAGACGTTGCCCCATTCCTGCGCCCACATATTGCCGAGCAGCTGCGCGGGAATCATGCCGTCGGTGCGCTGCGCGTCGGCGCCATATTTCTCGAATCAGCTTGCGGCGAACGTAGGTGTGCAGTTCCTTGATAGAGCGGCTCGACTTCTTTCCAGACGCGTTCCAGTTCGGCGGAAAACTGCTCGGGCGTCATGTCGTAACCGGCGCGCCAGAGCGCGCCGGTGTCGGCGAATCCCAGTTCGCGCGCGCCCTGATTCGAGAGCTCGACGAAACGGGCGTAGCGGTCGCGCATCGGCGCGCCGACTTTGTGCCAGCCGGCCCAGTAATTCAGTGATCTCTTTCGGATCGCGGCTTTTGGCCAGGCGCTCGTCGAGGTCGTCGATGCCGAGGCAGGGTTCTTTGTCGCCGCCGGGGCAATATTTTCCTTTGCCGTAGCTGCCGTCGAGCGACGCCGCGACCTGCGTCAGTTCCTCGCGCAGTTTGGCGTCTTTCGGCGCGGGCATGGTGAGCGAGAGTTTGAGCAGCAGGAATTTGCGCTTCAGGTCGGGCGGGAGATTGAGGGATTCGAAACGCTTGCCTTCGTCGATGAGTTCCGTGGTGCGCGCGATGACGCGCTCGTTCTCGCTGGCGGCCAGCAGCTCGGTGTCGTCGGTGATGTAGGTTTCCTGCACCCATCCGGCGCGCTGCTGGAGTGTGCCGAGCTTGAGGAGTTCCGCTTCCGCGCGATCCATGAAGGCTTGCGCTTCGGCGAGGGTAGGGGCCGGGGCGGCCGCGAGGGCGAGCGGGAAGGCCAGCAGGGCGAGGATGATGGGTTTGGGCGTCATCGCCCTGAGTTTAGCGCGGGCCTAAATGCCTTCGCCTTCGAGCAACTGATCTTCGCGGCCGATCAGGACTCCGCGCCGCTCCAGCAGCGCGATCGCCTCATGGGTCGCGAGACGCCTGGCGTCGATCGCATTGTCGGGAGGCGTTCCCGGTCAACGATCACGATCAACCCCGCCGCCTTCGCCAGGGCCAGACCGCCGGCATGATCCGTCCCGGACTACCGCCACCAGCGCGCCGCGGTCGAACAGCTCGCGCTCCAGCAGCAGCGCCGCTTCGGAATCGTCGACGGCAATCACGGCCGCGCGATGCCCGAAGCGCGATGCCCGCTCCGCTTCCGTCACCTGCCCGCGCGTTTCTTCCTTGCCCTCGACATCGATGATCATGCCCGCGCCGAGCGTTTCGTTCGACAGCGGATCGATCACGATGAACGCGCCCGTGATGCGGTTCTGCGTGTAGGGATCGAAGAACAACGGGTGGTGCGTCTCGACCGAAATCTCGCCGATCTCGTTCAGTTCCAGACGCTGCGCCTCGACGTGCTCGAGCGTATTCACGTCGAGGCGGTGGTGGATGCTCGCGAATCACCCCGCGCACCTGATGCGAGGTGTGCTTGATGAAGTAGCTGCGGCCGGGTTCGAGCGGCTTCGCGTTCATCCAGACGATGCTCGACCGGAAGCGCCGGGCCACATGCGGCAGCGGCGAGCGCGGGCACGATCATGTCGCCGCGGCTGATATCGATCTCGTCTTCGAGACAAATCGTGACCGACTGCGGCGCGGAGGCGGAAGCCAGATCGCCATCGAAAGTCACGATGCGCGCGATGCGCGAATGGCGCCGCGCAGGCAACGCCAGCACCAGATCGCCCTTGCGAAAACGCCCGAAGCCAACTGCCCCGCATAGCCGCGGAAATCCAGATTCGGCCGCAGCACATACTGCACCGGAAAACGCGCGGGCAGCGCTTCGCGACCGCTGTCGGCAGGAACTTCTTCCAGAAATTCCAGCAGCGCCGGACCGCTGATACCAGCGGGGTGCGCTCGCTCTTCGTCGACCACGTTATCGCCGTCGCGCGCGCTGATGGGAATGAACAGCGGAGCGCGGCGCGCCGATGCGCTTCATGAACCCCGTGAACTCGTGGCGGATCGCGTCGTAGACGGCCTCGTCGAAACCGACGAGATCCATCTTGTTGATCGCGACGACGAAATGCTTGATGCCGAGCAGGTTGGCGATGAAGGCGTGCCGGCGCGATTGCGGCAGCACGCCGTTGCGGGCGTCGATCAGGATGATGGCGAGGTCGGCCGTCGACGCGCCGGTCGCCATGTTGCGCGTGTACTGCTCGTGGCCCGGGCGTATCGGCGATGATGAACTTGCGTTTCGGCGTCGAGAAATAGCGGTAGGCGACGTCGATCGTGATGCCCTGCTCGCGTTCGGCGCGCAGGCCGTCGGTCAGCAGCGCGAGATCGATCTGCCCGCCGCTGCCGTTGGCCGAGGCTTTGGCGACGCTCGCCAGCTGGTCTTCGTAGACGCCCTTGGAATCGTAAAGCAGGCGGCCGATCAGAGTGCTCTTGCCGTCGTCAACGCTGCCGGCGGTGGAGAAACGCAGCAAACTCACGTTTAGAAATACCCCTCGCGCTTCTTGATCTCCATCGAGCCTTCCTGATCGTGATCGATGACGCGATTCTCGCGCTCGGAACGCCGCACCAGCTTCATCTCGTCGATGATCTTCTCGATCGTATCGGCTTCGGAACGAATGGCGCCGGTGCAGGGGCTGCAGCCGAGCGACCGCATCCGGCACATCACCATTTGCGGCTTTTCGCCGGGCAGCAGCATGAAGTCCTGCTCGACCGGAATCAGCGCACCGCCGCGCACCACCATCGGCCGCAGCTTGGCGTAATACAGCGGAACGATCGGAATATTCTCGCGCTCGATGTATTGCCAGACGTCGAGTTCGGTCCAGTTCGAAAGCGGGAAAACGCGGATGTGCTGGCCTTTATCGACGCGCGAATTGTAGACGTTCCACAGCTCGGGCCGCTGATTCTTGGGGTCCCACTGGCCGAATTCGTCGCGGAAAGAGTAAACGCGCTCTTTCGCGCGGGACTTCTCTTCATCCCGGCGCGCGCCGCCGAACGCGGCATCGTAGCCGCCGGCCGCCAGGCCATCGAGCAGCGCGCGGGTCTTCAGCAGACCGCAGCATTTCTGCGTGCCGATGCGGAGCGGATTCGCGCCATCGTCGATCGCCTGCTGGTTGGTGTGGACGATCAGTTTGGCGCCGATCGATTTGATGAATTCATCCCGGAACTCGATCATTTCACGGAACTTATACGTCGTATCGATGTGCAGCAGCGGGAACGGAATCTTGCCCGGAAAGAAGGCCTTCTGGGCCAGGCGCACCATGCAGGAGGAGTCCTTGCCGATCGAATACAGCATGACCGGATTGGAAAACTCCGCCGCAACTTCGCGAATGATTTGAATGCTCTCAGCTTCGAGCAGGTCGAGGTGATCCACGGGATGTCTACTGTATATAGGATACATGACCAACCCTATCGGGATTCAGGAGAAACGATAGCCGCATAAGATCCTGAGTCCGAACGCGAAAAGGTCGGGAAAAATGCGGTCGAAAACCTGCCAGGCGATCACGAGGCCCGAGGAACGAAAACGCGCCCATTTTCAGCTTCAGAATGTTG
This sequence comes from Terriglobia bacterium, assembly GCA_963764845.1. GTDB lineage: Bacteria > Acidobacteriota > Terriglobia > Bryobacterales > Bryobacteraceae > BOG-234. The sequence goes on from CAVXUE010000007.1 coordinate 413,103, forward strand.
CAGGCGCACCGCGCCGGAGTCGGTCATGAACAGGCCGAGCACGCCGTAGCCATCGAGCGGCGGAAACGGGATCAGGTTGAAAAACCCGAGCAGGATATTCAGCGAAAAGAAGAGGCTGAGAATGGTCGCGACGCCCTCGCCGACACCGCCGACCGTCGCGGGGCCAACGATCTGGGAGAACGGGGGCGGCGACCGGAACAAACGAACCCGTCGCCAGCCCGACGCGCATGACGATGCCGGCCAGAATCGCCAGACCGAAATTGGCCGCCGGGCCGGCCAGCGACATTCTCGCCGCGTGCTTCGGATGCTCCATCGCCCATTTCGCGTTGTAAGGCGCGCTGGCCCAGCCGATCAACCCGGTCATGGTCGCGATGCCGATCAACGGCATGATCACCATGCCGAACGGCTCCCGCCGGATGTGCGGCAACGGATTCAGCGAAACCTGCCCGCCCTCGAGCGCGGTGGTGTCACCGCCCCACTTCGCAACCAGCGCAGTGGGAGGCTTCATGGCAGGTGGTGGAGAGCAGGAAGACGACGTATTCGAGGAATCCGAAGGCGAGCTGGTCGGGATTCATGGTAAATCGGCTTAGTGGCCTTCGCTGACGTAGTTCCGGTTCCATTCCGGAATACTCACGGTCACGTCGCCCTTCACCACAGCCTGGCAGCCGAGCCGCGAATGAAGCTGATAGTCGGCGGCCTGTTCCACGCGGTCGAGCTCGTCGTCTTCCATTTCGGAGAGGTTCGCGCCTCCCTGCTTCACCACCACATGGCAGGTGGTACAGGCGCAACTGCCGCCGCAGGCGTGTTCGAGATGGAAGCCGAAATTCATGGCCACATCAAGAAGGGACTCCGGCTTGCCATGGCCTTTGTAGGGCATTTTGCCCGTCTCGAACTCGAACGTCTCATCCGCTGGAAGAAAAGTAACTCTCGGCACTGTCCCGATTATAGGTTCACTGCCATCCTCCTCCCAGCGCTTTGTAGAGTTGGACCACCGTGAGGGATTCGTTGAGCCGGAGTTGAGCGAGATCGAGTTCGGCCTGAAAGAGATCGCGATCGGCGTCGAGAGCGTTCAGCTGAGTGTCGACTCCTCCCCGATAGCGGACGTAGGCGAGACGCACGCGATCCTGCAGGGTAGCCACCAACGCTTCCTGCTGTTCGCGGCTCTCCCGCACTCTTTGGTGGGCGATCAGGCCGTTCGACACTTCGGTGAACGCGGTTTGAATGGTCTTTTCGTACTGCACCAGCGCGCTCTCGCGCTCGGCCTCCGTCAGCTTCACGCCGGATTTCAGACGCCCCGCCGTGAAGATCGGTTGGGAAACCTGCGGGATCAGGCTCCAGATGGTCGCCGGGCCGGTGAAAAGATTCGATAATTGCGCGCTTTGTCCGCCGAGCACTCCGCTGAGACTCAACTGCGGGAAATAGGCCGCTCTCGCGACCCCGATCTCGGCATTGGCCGCGATCAGGTTGTCCTCGGCGGCGCGAATATCAGGACGCCGCTCAAGCAGCGCCGAAGGCAATCCCGCGGGAACGAGCGGTGGAAGATTCTGCTCGATCAGCGATTTTCCGCGGGACACGTCGCCGGGGCTTTGGCCCAGCAGCAGCCGGATCTGATTCTCGGTTTGTTCGATCTGCTGCTGTAGTCCGGGAATGGTTTGCGCGGCCGTATCCACAAGCTGTTCAGCCTGGCGCAGATCGAGAAGCGTCGCCACGCCGCCTCTCTGCCTCGACTGCGTCAGTTCCAGGGACGACTGACGGGTACTCAGCGTGGTTCTGGAGATTTCGAGTGCGTAATCGAGCTCGCGGAGAGTGAGATACGAGGTGGCAACGTCGCTGACCAGTGTCGTGACGACTACTTTGCGGTATTCCTCCGCGCTGAGAAGATTGGCGCGCGCGGCTTCCGTTGCCCGCCGGAGCCGGCCCCAGATGTCGATCTCATACGAAAGCAGGTCGAGGGTGGCCGTGCCGAAACTCCGGTTCTGCGACGGCAGGATTGAGGGCGGCAACGAGGTCGCACCTTCACGCGAAAGGCGGTTGATATCGACGTTTCCGCTGACTCCGAAGTTCGGGAACTGATTGGATCGGGTTATTCCCAGGCTCGCGCGGGCTTCCTCGACGCGAGCTACCGCGTCGCGCAGATCGTAGTTCGTCATCAGGGCCTGGCGGATCAGTTGCTGGAGTTGGTCGTCCTTGAAGACCTCAAACCACTTCAGATCGGCGAAGGATGCGGCCTGAGCCGGAGGCAGCGGGTCGGGCGCGCGGAAGTTCGCGGGAATGGCGACGGACGGGCGATGATAGTCCGGCCCTACTGTGCAGGCCACGGACAGGACCACGGACAGAATAGTGAGCAGTGCCAGGGCGATTCGGCTACGCATGATCAGTCTCCTTCTCCTGGTAAAGGGTCCAGTGCAGGCCGAGTTGCGACCGCACCTGAGAGTTTTTCGACCACATAGAAGATGGCGGGAATCAGGAAAATTCCGAGCAGGCTGGCCGCCAGCATCCCGCCGATTACCGTGGTGCCCATGATCTGGCGGGCGACCGCTCCGGCGCCGGTGGCAGTCCACAACGGAACGCATCCGAGGATGAAAGCGAATGAGGTCATGAGAATCGGGCGGAGGCGGAGCCGGGCGCCTTCGAGCGCGGCGTCCGCTATGGACTTTCCTTTGTTGAACTCGTCGCGGGCGAATTCGACGATCAGGATCGCGTTTTTGGCGGCCAGGCCGATCAGCATCACGAGGCCGATCTGCGAGTACACATCGTTCTCGATCTGCACCATGTAGGGCGGGGCAAAATAGCCGAGCAGGGTGCGGCGCAGCCACAGGACTCCGAAGGCTCCGAAAACCGCGACCGGCGTGCTGAGGAGGACGCTGAAGGGCAGAGTCCAGCTCTCATAGAGGGCGGCCAGAATCAGAAACACGAAAAGCAGCGAGAAGCCGAAGATGACGGAAGAAGAAATGCCTTCCTGCGCTTTCTTTTCCTGGAAAGACATGCCCGAATAATCGAAGCCCATCTCGTTCGGCATGGTCTGAGCGAAGACTTCTTCGAGCGCTTTCATTGCCTGATCGGTGCTGTAGCCGGGGGCGGCGCTGGCGTTTATCTGCGCCGAGCGATATTCGTTGAAGCGGGTGGTGAATTCCGGGCCGCTGCGGGATTCGAACTTCGTCAGGGCGGACAGCGGGACCATCTCGCCGCTCGAGCCCCTCACATAGAACTGGCCCACATTCTCGGGTTTGGTGCGATAGTCGCCTTCCGCTTCCACATAGACCTGCCACTGGCGTCCGAAACGGTTGAAGTAGTTGACGAATAATCCGCCCATGAAGGCCTGGATGGTCTTGTAAACGTCGTTGATGGCTACGCCCTGCTTGATGACCTTGTCGCGATCCACGGTGACGAACTGCTGCGGAACGCTGGGCAGGAAGGTGGTGGAGACACCCGTGATCTCCGGGCGTTTGCGTACGGCGGCCATGAACTTGTTCAGGTTGTCAGAGAGGAACGCGACGTCGGCGCCGGAGCGATCCTCGAGAATGAACGTGACGCCGCCGGATGTGCCGACGCCGGGGATGGCGGGCGGGGAAAAACCGAAAGACACGCTTTCCGGCTGCCCGGCAAAGGCCTGATTCAGACGGGCCTTGATGGACTGGAACTGCTCGGCTCTGGTCTTGCGGCTGTCCCACTCTTTCATGCTGATAAATCCGAAGGCGTTGTAGCTGGTGCGGACGAGGCTGAGCAGGCTGAAGCCCGAGATGGTGGTGACGTACTCCACGCCGGGTATCGAACTGGCGACTTTCTGCAGCTTCGCGACCACTTCTTCGGTTCGCTCCAGAGAGGCCGCGTTGGGCAGCTGCACATTCACGTAAAAATAGCCCTGATCTTCATCGGGAACGAAACTGGTGGGAAGCCGGCCGCCGACCCATAGGCCGACTCCGGCGAATGCGACCAGAAGGATCATGGCGATCGCGCTCTTTCGCAGGAGCACTCCAGACAGGCGAACGTAGCTGTTGGTGGCGCTGTCGAAGGCGCGGTTGAACCAACGGAAGAAGGCCGCCAGCGGACCTTTGCTCTGCTTTTTCGGCTTCAGGAGGAGCGCCGCAAGCGCGGGACTGAGCGAGAGCGCGTTGAACGCGGACAGGGCCACGGAAATCGCGATTGTCACGGCGAACTGCTGATAGAGCCTGCCGGTGATGCCGGGGATGAAAGCCGTTGGTATGAAGACGGCGGAAAGAACCAGGGCGATTCCGATGACCGGTCCCGAGATTTCTTCCATCGCCTTGAGGGCCGCTTCTTTCGGGGCCATACCGTCCTCGATGTGGCGTTCGACCGCTTCGACAACGACGATGGCATCATCCACGACGAGCCCGATGGCGAGGACCAAACCGAACAGAGAGAGCGTATTGATGGTGAAGCCGAACGCCGGGAAGAATATGAACGTGCCGACGAGCGATACGGGCACGGCCAGCAAGGGAATCAGCGTGGCGCGCCAGCCCTGCAGGAAGAGGTAGACGACCGCAACGACGAGGGCGATGGCGATCAGGAGCGTCTCGACAATCTCCCTGATTCCGGCGTTCACGGCGCGGGTGGTATCGACCGGGACGACGAAGTCCACATCGTTGGGAAGCCGCTTCTTCGCTTCGGTCATCAGCTTTCGTACGCCCTCGGCGGTCTGAACGGCATTCGATGCCGGGCAACTCATAGATCGCGATTATCGCGCTCGGCTTACCGTTGAGATGGCCGGTAATGCTGTAGTCCTGCGAGCCCAGTTCGACGCGAGCCACGTCTTTGACGCGGACAATCCCGGTTTCCGGGGTTTCGCGCAGAACGATCTGTTCGAACTCTTCCGGCGTAGTCAGGCGGCCCTGCGCGCGAACCGAGTAAGTGAAGGGCTGGCCTTTGGGAATCGGCTCGCTGCCCACCTGCCCGGCGGGATTGACGGTGTTCTGGGTCTGAATGGCGCTGACAATTTCCGGGACCGTCATCTGCAGCTTGGCCAACTGATCGGGCTTCACCCAGAGGCGCATGGCGTACTGGCCGGCGCCGAAGATCTGAATGGTGCCGACGCCCTTCACGCGGGTGAGCGGGTCGTTCAGGTTGATGTAGGCGTAGTTGGCCAGGAACTTCGCGTCATAGGTGCCATTGGGTGAGTAGAGAGCGACCAGCATCAGGGGCGCAAGCGTGGATTTCTGAACCGTGACGCCGTAGTTGGTGACATCGGCGGGAAGCTGGGACGCCGCCTGTGTCTCGCGGCTCTGCGCGAGAATCAGGTCCGTATTAGGATCGGTCGCGACGTCGAAATCGACGATCATGCGCATCTGGCCGTTGGCGGTGGCGTTGACGGAAAACATGTAGTTCATGTTGTCGACACCGCTCATCTGCTGCTCGATGGGAGTGGCGACGGATTGCTCAACGGTCTGGGCGTCGGCGCCCACGTAGATGGCGGAGACCTGAATTTCGGGAGGCGCGATCTGCGGGAACTGGGCTATGGGCAGACTCACGACCGATACGGCGCCAACGATCACGGTGAGGATCGCGATGACCATCGCGACGATGGGGCGGTTGATGAAGAATTTCGACATGGGTCACCTTGACGCGAACGGTTTGGGGTCGACCTGCATACCCTGCCGGGCCTTCTGCAACCCTTCGGCGATCACGCGCTCGCCAGGCTTGAGGCCAGTCTGGACGATCCAGTCATCGCCGATGGTTTCGCCGAGCGAAACCGGTTGAATCCTGACTTTGTTGCCGGTGTCGACGACGGCGACCTGATGGGTGCCCTGAAGATCGATGACCGCCAACTGCGGGACGAGAAGCGCTCCCTGCTGCGTCCTGATGGCGACGCGAATCTTTGCGTACTGGCCGGGCCGCAGATAGTTTTCGGGGTTCGGGAACAACCCGGCCATGCGGATTGCGCCAGTGCGGACGTCGACCTGGCGGTCGGCGAAGAAGAACTTGCCTGTATGCGGATACGGAGACCCGTCGGCGAGGGTCATCTCCAGCACCACCTCGCGCAGATGCTCCTGGCGCGCCTCGTCCTTCGGGAAACGGCGATTGAGATCCAGATATTCCTGCTCGCTCACGGTGATGTAGGCGCGGATGGGATCGAGCGTCGAGACCGTGGTGATGACGCCGCTTGCCGGGTTCACCAACGCACCGACCTGAAGCTGAGCGATGCCGGGGATGCCCTCGATGGGCGACGTGATCCGGGTAAATCCGAGGCTGATCTGCGCAGTGTCGACCGCGGCGCGCGCGGCCTGGACGGCTGCGTTTGCGGCGATGATCTGGGCTCTGGCGGTCTCGACCTGAGCTCTGGCGGACTGGACCTGCGCTTTCGCCCCCTGATTGTTCTGGGTGGCGTTGTCGAGATCCTGCTGGGTGATGGCCTGCTGCTGCGCGAGCGGTATGTACCGGTCTTCATCGAGCTGGGTGCGGCGCTGATTCGCCTCCGCGACCAGCAGCTGCGCCTGCGCCAGAGACAACTGCGCCTGTGCCTGCGCCGACTGGCCCTGTGACTGGGCGAGCTGGCCCTGCGCCTGGTCCAACACCGCCTGGAAGGGACGGGGGTCGATCTGGAACAGGAGCTGGCCTTTGGTGACGAAGGTGCCTTCGGTGTAAGCCTGCTGGGTGAGGTAGCCCGAGACCTCGGCTTTGATGTCGGCGTTGACGAATCCGTCCAGGGTGCCGATCCACTCGCGGTAAATGGGAACGTCCTTCTGTTCGACCTCGACGACCTGGACCTGAAGCGGCGGCGGCGCCGATGGAGCGCTGGTGGCGCTGGTGCAGCCGGCGTTGAAGACGATGGCGATGATTGCCAGGGTCGGCAAGAGTATGGCGGGCAACGGTAAGGCGAATAACGGGGGCCGCCTCGGCACGGGCAAACGGTTTGACGCTGTCGCAGGCATGGGTCTCTCCTTATTCTGTCCGGTGTTTTCTAACTTATGATGCACCACGCCGAAGAATCGTCACGAGAAGGGTGCTTTTCGCCAGCGCAAAGCGATGGGGAAGGTGGTTATTTGAGTTGGTGCGCGCGCACGGCCCGGCTACGCCTGTCATCAGCTTCCCCACGGCCCGGCTACGCCTGGCCACAACTGGGTATGAAAAGCGGCTTCGCCGGTCGCGCCATCTATTCGGCTGGGGCCTGGAATTTAAGTTGACGGCAGGCTTGCAGTTATTCGTGGCTTTTCGAAGGATCGCGCCGTGGCACGCCGGCTGCTGCTGTTTGTTTTCAGGCGGTTCGGCGGTTTTACCAAACGAACCTGAGACGGCGGCCGGGGCGAGTTCGTCGGCTTTGTTGGGTTCGGGGATGGGCTCGGGCTCAGGGACGGGGACGGGGCAGACCGGCACTCTCTTCTCGCCGTCCCAGGTGTGTGTGGGGACGGGCGGGTCCCAGTCCCGCTCCGGTGCCGGTTCAGCGGCGTTGCGGATGCGTTCGGCGACTGTGCGTTTGGTCCGGAGGCTGAGAAAGGTGTTGAGCGCGGCGCGGAACTGGCGCTCGTGGCGGACTTCGTAGCGGCTGAGGAGCTCGAAGGAGGGCCCGGCGTTGGTCAGGGTGTGGAAGGCGAGGTAGGCCTGGCTGGCGAAGTCCTCTTCCGCTTCGTGATAGCGGGGACGACGGATCTGGTTATCCATGGCGGCGGTTTCGAGGCTCCAGACGCGCTCCTGACGCCAGCGGGCGGCGGCCATGCTCTCGATCAGCGATCGCTCGGTGGGGGTTTCGGGTTGGTGCTCTTCGAGGTAGGAGTTGAAGAGGGCGTCGAATTCCTCCTGCGATTCGCCTTCGAGGACGATTTTTTTGGAGAGGAGCCCGTGGGTGCGGCGGTTCTGCGAAGAGGCTTGTTTGCCCTCTTCGGTTATGGGGCCGCGGGATTTTGCGCCGTTGGCCCGGGATGCTTCCTGCTGGAGTTCAGACATAGGGGGATCTCGAGCTTATTGTGGAACGCGGGTGGGCGAAGTTTGGCGTGATTGACGGTTGTGACCGTTTTCTTTCAGTCGGTTGCGGGTGAAAATAAATCGGGTCCGGCCGTGACCGGGGTTCTGCTTTCGTTGAAAACGGGCAATTGAGCGCCTCCGGAGGCTGGCATCTCGGGACATTTTGGAAGATGCTTCCTCGTTGATCAGAGCCTGGTTGACCTCACGGAACCCCTGCGCGCGTCGAGTCAACTCGGCGATTTTGGCGTTTTCGGTCAGCTTGACGTGACCCCGCTTCATGGGTGTGGTCTCCATCGACTCCCGCCGAGCGCATTCTCCGAGTGGTGGACGATCCGCTCGGAGCGCGGACGACGCTTCCTCGAACCCCGTTTGAACGAAGCCGAAGCGTCTGCCGCTTCGGCTTCGTTCAAACGGGGTTCTGGGAGATTACCGTGGTCAGACCGTCAGATCCGCGGGGGCTTTGGCAGGAATAAGGCTAACAAATAGTCCTGAGCTTCGTCCGTGCCGCGGATGGCACCCCAATCCGCGAAGGCGGCACTGGCAAGATCGATTTGAGCTACAGCATCCGTTCGCTGCCAGACGAAACCGTTGTCGTAATCGGCGATATGGCGCTGTTGCTGCAGGGTACCGAACGTCTCGGCCAAGTTTTCAGCTGAACGCCGGCAGACGGGCTGCCACCTTTATAGAAATTGGTGACAAGAGCCTCGCAGACACTTTTCATCTTTCCGTGATCGAAGGTCCTGGCGAGCACACCGCGCTGACGGGCGACACGCCAGTTCCCAACCGCCTCATCGATCAAGAGGTGAAAGAGTGCGTAATATGCCGTCGATACAGCCCGCCTGAGACTAGCCTGCTTCGGGCTAAGGGGATCTCTGTTGGCCAGGAACTCCGCTTGTTCCAGCAGATCGTCGGCAAAAGCCATCGCCTACGTCCAGGCTGGTTCATTAATCAGCGCTTGTTCGGCTTCGCTGCGGAAGTTGAAGTAGGGAAACAGGCCAAGTCCGAGAAGGTAGAGCTGATCGGACATTCTCCAAACGACGCGCGGAGCGATCTCGCGGAGATTCTTCGGTTCGCTGGCGTCGTCCGACAGCAGGACCCGGAAGAATATTGCGGACTGGCCACTCCAGTCCTGATCGATATCGTAACGGATTCTCCTGACCGACGGTGACAGTTCGTTGACCACCTCAGTCACGGCGGCGTTGATTTGTGGCTGCCTCGTCGGATCGGTGGCTACAATCATTTCGGTCTCATATACAGGGTACCAAGAGACTCGACTTTCCTTCATGCTGTGCCCTGCACTCCCGAGATACGGGGTTCGAGGAAGCGTCGTCTGCGCTTTGAGCGTGTCACGCGCGACTCGGAGAGTGCTGCGGCCCACGGAAACCACATGAGTGAGAGGTAGGCATCTCGCGGAAGCAGATCGACCTGGAAATCCAGCAATAATGGGTGTGACCATGAAGTTGATTCCGGGTGAAAATAAATCGGGTCCGGCGGACTCACGGCCAGGAACCACGGCTAGAAGGCGCCGGGTTGCCTCATTCCCCGTTTTCGCGTACCTTGAAGGGCATGGAAGTACATTTCACGCCCGAGCAGGAAACGCAGCTTTCCCAAATCGCCACCCACGCAGGCACCGACGCCGAGCGGTTGGTGAAGGACGCAGCGTTGCGCCTGCTTCAGGAAGAGGCCCGCTTTCGCGCCGCCGTCCGTGAAGGTATCGCACAGGCCGACCGGGGCGAGTTCATTGAAGAAGAGGAAATGGACGCTCGCCTGGAGCAGATGTTGCGCTCCTAAGAATGCGTATCCGCTGGACGCCAGCCGCCGCCGCGGACTTGCATAGCATCAGCGATTACCTCAAAGAGCACCATCCCGGCTACCGCGATCCGACCATGCGGAAGTTGTACGCGACTATTCGCGCGTTGAAAGAATGGCCGGGCCGTGGCCGACCGGGGCGCGAGGAGGGCACCCGCGAAATTTTGTTTCCTCCCACGCCCTATGTGGCGGTGTACCGCGTCAGAGAGCAGACCATCGAAATCATGCGGATTTAGCCGAACATCAGAAGGTCAATGTCACGGTTTCCGATACGCGGGATCGGGCGGACGCACGGCTCGACCACGAGTACATGGCTGCCATCGATGCGGTGGATGAGTCGGCACCCACATTGGAGCAAGTACGGCAGATACTGTCGAAGACCTCAGGCACGCTCTCGGATGCAATTCGGGCCGAGCGGGACGCCAGAGGTTAGTATTTGGGAATTTATCCCGACACCAGCGCCCTTGCAAAGCTCTATCGACGCGAGATCGGCACTGCGGTAGTCGAACGGATTATCGACGATGCGTCGGGTGATTGCTTCAGCTCACGCCTCGGCGTACTGGAAATGCATTCGGTGCTTGCCCGGAAAACACGGGCTGTAGAGATTTCACCTTCCGATGCGGCATTGGTTCTCCAGCGTTTTCGCAAGGATATTCGGGTGCGCCGTTTTCGCGTACAGGCCATCAGCGTGCGTCACTACGAAATGGCAGAACGATTCGTTGATGCTTATGGCCCAGCACATGGATTGCGGACTCTGGATTCTCTCCATCCGGCGGGTGCGATAGACCTGAAAGCCGGGAAGCTTATCGACTCCATTGTTGTGGCGGACAGGATTCTCGCCCGGGTTGCGGCTCTTGAAGGCTTGCTTCCAATTGACCCGGAAACCGTCACCCCGGACTAGCCAGAGATGAAGCTAAGCACCGCATTTCATCCCTTTCGCCATTTATTGCGGACGCTCCCCTCCTCTGGTCAGTGACCCTGGCCCTGAGTGTGGCTCTCTCGCAGCCCGTCGTCGAAGGAAAAGCGGTTTGCCCGGCTCCTGCCCGCCGCGTCGCCTGTGTACGGCAGCCGCGCGCTCCAAGCTGGTTTTGATAGCCGTCGAGACCCGTGGCGCATGTCGCTCAGCGCTTTGTTTTGACCGGGCGCCCCATCGCGGAGCGAAGAGATATAGAATAACCGAAGTGCGCGCGGTCCACCGCAGCAAGCGTCGATAAAGGAGCGAATATGTGCGATCAGGATTATTTTGACAAAGACCGGCTCGAAGCCGAGGCGCAGGGTTTAGTCACACGAAAGCAATTCGGAAAGATTTTGGGAGCGGGTATCGCGATGATGCTGCCCGCAGTCGCGAACGCGGTCACCGTGGTCGAATCCGAGGTGACGATCAAGACGCCGGACGGCAGCGCGGACTGCTACTTCGCGCATCCCGCGACCGGCACGGCTCCCGGCGTGGTGGTGTGGCCGGACATCTTCGGCCTGCGGCCGGCATTCCGGCAAATGGGGAAACGGCTGGCCGAGTCGGGCTATTCGGTGCTGGTGGTGAATCCGTTCTACCGCGCGCAGAAAGCCCCCACCGCGCCACAGGGCGGCGCAACGCCCATCGCGCAGGTGATGCCGTTCATGCAGGCTCTCACGGAGGCCACCAACATGACGGATGCGAAAGCGTTCACGGCGTGGCTGGATACGCAGGCTTCGGTTGCGAAGAACCGCAAATTGGGCACGCAGGGGTATTGCATGGGCGGCCCGATGGCTCTGCGGACGTCGGCAGCTTCCGATCGCGTGGGAGCAGTGGCCTCGTTCCATGGCGCCAACCTCGTGACCAAGGATCCGAACAGCCCGCACCTGATGGCCGCGAAGACGAAGGCGCAGTTCCTCATCGCGATCGCGACCAATGACGACGCGCGGTCTCCGACCGACAAAGATGCCTTGAAAGAAACGTTCGCGAAGGCCAACGTGCCGGCGGAAGTGGAAGTGTACACGGGCGCGCAACACGGCTGGTGCCCGCCGGATTCGACCGTCTACAACGAAATGCTGGCGGAGAAGGCCTGGGGCCGTCTGCTGGCGCTTTACGGCAAAGCGTTAGCCTAATTGCCGCAGGCGCTGGCTTAATGCCGCAGGCGGTGGCTTAATGCCGCAGGCGCTGGCTTAATGGCGCGGGCGAAAGACGCCCGCAGCCCGTGTTTTACTGTGAGTATGGTTTTCTCCCGCAGGCATATTCTGATCGGGGCGGCGGCACTCGCGCCCGCTTCCCGTTTGCTCGTCGCAAAGGAATTCTGGGAGACGAAAGATCCGGGCACGTGGACGGACGAGGAGATCCTCAGCCTGACCTCGAAGTCTCCATGGGCCAGGCTGGCCGTGTTGGATGTCAAGGGCACGGACGATCCGGTGGGCCAGGTGCAGGGGGGAAGGGGCAGCGGCCGCGGCGGCGCGGAAAGCTCTTCCCCAACGGCCCTGGTGCGGTGGGAGAGCGCACAACCAATGCTGGACGCTCTCAAGACGCGAATGGCGCCGGAATTCGACGGCCACTATGTTCTGAGCGTCAACAACCTTTCGATTCGCGGTCTGCGCCTGGTGGGCCGCGGCGCAGACCCGGCGTCCGACGAATTAATCCAGCGGCTGCAGGCCGGGGCGCTCCTGCAACCCAAGGGGAAAGATCCGGCCGAGGCGGGCGTTGCCCGGCGCACGCGCACCGGAGTGTTGCTTTTCGGATTCGCGAAGGATTATCTGCACCTCAGCGCGAACGACCGGGAGATTACGTTCTCGCTGAGCGGGGACGGGTTTACGCTTAAGACCAAGTTCGACGCGAAAGATATGATGTACCGCGGCAAGCTGGCCGTGTAAGAGCTGGCACAGTAAAGAACGATCAGGCCCGGACGTATTTGTTGAACCAGTCGATGGTGCGCTGCCAGGCGAGGTCGGCCGCGGCTTTGTTGTAGCGCTCCGGCGTCGCGTCGCAGTTGAAGCCGTGCACGGCGTTGGGGTAAATGTAGCCTTCGTGCGGCACGTTGGCCGCGGTCAAGGCCATGTCGTACGCCGGCCAGCTTGCCGCGGTCCGCGTGTCGAGCGCGCCGTGATGGACCAGAATCGCGGCTTTGATCTTCGGAATGCCCTGCATGGGAACGGCGCCGTAGAAGGGCACGGCGGCGGCGATATCGGCTCCCAGCCGCACGGCGAGCGTGTTGGCGATACCGCCTCCGTAGCAGAAGCCCGTGGCGCCGATCTTGCCCGTGCAATCGGCGCGCGACTTTCAGCCACATCGCGGAGGCCACCATGTCTTCAGTCATCTTGTTGCGATCGACCTTGTTGAACATCTGGCCGCCCTGGTAATCGTCGCCGGGAAAGCCACCGAGCGAGGTGAGCCCGTCAGGCGCGAACGCCATGAAGTTGGCGAGCGCGAAGCGGCGGGCGATGTCCTCGATGTGAGGGTTCAGGCCGCGGTTTTCGTGCACCACGATAATGCCGGGGAGTTTGGACGGCTTCGCCTCTCTGCGTGTCGGCGCTGACGGGGCGGACGAAATAGCCTTTGATGGTTCCGTTGCCCATCGGCGAGGGGACGGTCTCGTAGGTGGCCTTGATGCGGTCGTCGGTTTTCGATACCTGCTGGCCCTTGGCGTAGTTGGGCATCAGGGCTTCGACGATCGCGGCGACGGCGATGCCGCCTACGGCGAATTTCTGGATGCCTTCCATGAAGTCGCGGCGGCTGATGTCGCCGTGAATGAAGAGATTGTAGAGCTGGATGGCTTCGGTCGGCAGTTTGGGTTTCGTCGGATCCATAGCGGGGTCTCCTTGATGAGAGAGAATATCACGAACCGCAGCGTCTATGGCCTGTCCGCCGGGAGCACCCGGAATTTCCGGCGGCCCTCGATTCGATAGGTTTCGAAATCGGCTTGGTCAACTGTAAATACGGTTGACAGGGCTTCTCGCCGGGCGAGGTGGACGAGAGTGGCGTCCGCGAAGTCCATGGGCCTGTCCCAATATCGCGACATCAAGGCATGGATTTGCGGCAGTTCGGAGTGCCCGATCGCCGCGAGTTCGATCGCCCCCGAGGAAATGAGCTCCCAGGCGCTTTCCATGTTTGCGCGGTTGGAGCCCACGAGGTGAAACAGTTCGGTTAGAACGGCATCGGAAGTCAGGAGCGGCAACCGTAACTGTTGAAATGTATCCGCGCAGACGCGGTGCCAGCGATCGGTGCGGTCGAGCAGAGCGAGAATCGCTCCCGTATCGATGAGGGCGTTAGCGGCCATAACGCCGGCGCAGACGGCTGCGAACGGCTTCTCTTACGGTTTCCGATCCCCTGGCGTTGCCACCAGCCAGAACGCCGAGGGATTTCGCAGCCGCTTTGTGAAGTCTGCGCTGTTTCTCCTCGTCACCTTCTCCGGGGGCGTTGTTTATCAGCCATTCGCGGGCCGCAGTGTCCAACAGAGACGAGAGCGACATCTTTCGGCTGCGCGCCGCACGCTCCAGACTTGTCTTGACCTCGGTCGAAACGCGCCAGCTGTATACTTCGGACTTCATGCACTACAGTGTAGCGCAATTACGCATCTTCGCGCTGGGTGCCCAGGTAGCGGCTGGCGAGGATCGATTCGGCGACGGCGGCGGCGAACATGAGCAGCATCACGTACCACCAGAGTTTTTCCGGTGTTTTGTGCAGGCGGCGCGGGCGCCGCATGATCCTTGCGAAGATTCCGTGCTGCCGTTGCCCTTCCATAGGGCCATCACGTCGTCGGGGATGATGTCGAGGTTGGATTCCTTCGGATCGGGGTTGACGCCGACTTCGTCCTGGCGGCCGTTGGCGAGGCGCAGATGGTAGATAGCCGGCCTCGGTGAGCTGGAACGATTGGGCGGAGGCGGACTCGCCGAGCGTCAGCGGGCGCTTGCCGTCGGGATCGGTGACTTCGACGCCCTGTGCCTGTCCTTTGGCGTTGCGGAGGTCGAGGTAGGCGTCGACCGGCCGTGCGCCGCCCTGGCGTTCGCTGCCCGCGAGATAGCGCGCCGTCTGCTCGATGAAGGGAACGAAGGCCGGATGCAGGGGGAAATCGTTGGTGAGGTTGTCGAGCCCGGAGGTGAGCAGGAGGACGCGGCCTTCGCCGATGCGCTTCTCGAGCAGGAGCGGGGTCTGATCGCCGAGTCGGACCACCACGCGAGCGTCGCCTGGATCGACATTGAGCGCGTAGAAGAATTTCACGCCGCGCCAGCTGTCGGCTTTGGCCACGGCGGGATGAGAGGAGTCGGTGGATCCGACCGCCATGTAGCGATCGGGAATGCGGGTGTAATCGCGGGTTTCAATGATGTGCGCGCCGAAGATGGGGATCTGCGAGCGGCCACCGGCGGAAGTGCCGGCGGCGATGAGGAGGCTGCCGCCGGCGCGCACGTACTGCGTGAGCGAATTTTCGAGCAGCGAAGGCACCGAGCTGAGATCGGAAAGAATGATGAAGGCGTAGTTGGATGGCGTGCGATCGGCGCCCTCGTTGGCCTGGACCGATTCGAGGATGAAGGCCGATTGCGCGGCGGCGGAGAGCGCGGCGCCGATGTAGAGCGGCGAACGGTTGTCGCCGTAGTTGTGGATGAGCAGGGCTTTCTGCGGGTCGGAACGCTCGACGGCGAAGCGGCGCAGGTCGTCGGCGGGGAAACCGTCGGCGGAATCGATTTTCACTTCGCAGCGGCTGAAGCCGTAGGGCACTTCGAGCGCGGGGAAATCGACGGTGGCGCGTCCGTTGACGGGGACCGTGACCGGTTTGGTGGCCGTGGTCTTGCCGTTGACCACGAGCGACACGGTGCGCTGCGCGGCGGGCGTACCGTAGCCCGCGATGACGGCCTGCACGTGAATCGGCTTGGCATCCTTGCCCCAGACCTGGCCGGGGGCATCCACGGATTCGACGGTCCAGTTGGGCTCGGCTTTCGAGACTACGGCATGCGGTGATGAGTTTGACGTTGGCGGGCAGGGCCATGTCGGCGAAGGTGGCGGCGAGGTCGCCGCGCTGCATGTCGCTGAAGAGATGAAGCTCGATGGGCGTGTGGACCGACTTCGGCCATGGCGCGTACGGCGCGCGCGAGTTCGCCGAAGGTGCCGTGGCCATCGCCCGGCTGGATGGATTGCACGGCGGCGCGCAAGGCGGACTGGTCCTCGATGGGCTGGGTCATGAGGCGCAGTTGCGATCCAAACGTGGCGACCTGGCCGCGCGCGGCGCCTTTGCCGGAGAGTACGCGTCATGGCCGCGGCTTTGGCGTCTTCGAGGCGGGTTCCGGCGCGCATGCTGAAGGAGTTGTCGACGACCAGAAGCACCAGCCGGCTGCTGGCGAGCGCGGCGGCGTCGCGATTGACGAAGGGATTGGCGAAGGCGAGAATCAGCAGCAGCAGACGAGCAGGCGCAGCGAGAGCAGCAGGAAATAACGCAGGCGGCGATGGCGGGTGGAAGCCTGCGTGCGCGATTCGAAGAACATCAGCGAGCTGACGCGCTTCGGCGTGCGGGTTTGCTTCTTCAGCAGATGCAGGTAGAGCGGCAGGCTGAGCGCGGCGAGGCCGGCGAGAAACCAGGGTGCGAAGAAACCCATTTATTTGCGCGCCTCCGCGGAGGTTGAGGTATTCGCGCAGGGCGCCGTCGAGCGGGCGGTCGGTCATCATCAGGAAGTAGCCCATGCCCGCGGCCTTGTGTGCGATCGCGCAGATCCGCGAGGTGCGCGTCGACTTTTTCGCGATACTCTTTCTTGCCGTAATCGGGCGTGACTTCCATCTCCTGGTCTGGTCTCCATGTCGACGAGGATGGACGGGCCGTTCATTTTCGGGCGCACATCTTCAGGATCGAGGACGTGGAAGAGCACCACTTCGTTGCCGTTGATAGCGCAGCGGCTCGATGGTGCGGACGATGCTTTCGGGCGATTCCCAGAAATCGGAAACGATGATCACGATGCCGCGGCGCTTCAGGAATTCCTGGAAGTAGCGCATGGGCTTGGCGAAATCGGTGCGGGCGCGGGCTTCGGCCTGTTCGAGTCCGGCGAGCAGGCGATGCAACTGGCCCTGACGGGTGGAGGGGCGGATGTAGTTGCGGATTTCGTCGTCGAAGGTGATGAGCCCGGCGGCATCGCGCTGGCCATGGATGGCGAGATAGAACAGCGACGCGGCGAGGTAGCGCGCGTAATCCATTTTGTTGACGCGGTGCGAGCCGAACTGCATGGAGTTGCTGGCGTCGAGCAGGATGGTCAGCAAGCTGTTGGTATCGCCGCGGAAGCGCTTCAGGTACAGCTTCTCGGTGCGCGCGTAGACGTTCCAATCGACGTGGCGAAGATCGTCGCCGGGGTTGTAGGCGACGTATTCGGCGAACTCCTGGCTGAAGCCGAAATCGGGCGAGCGGTGCAGGCCGTTGACGAAGCCGTCGACTACGGTTTTGGCGACCAGTTCGAGGCCGGAAATGCTGGCGAGGACGGAGGGATCGAGGAAGCGTTGCAGCATCTAGACGATGCCCCATTTGCGGCGCAGCCACCATTCGGAAAAGCGCAGCAGGAGCAGGATCACGAAGACGAGCGGCAAGATCCCACAGATCTTTGGTCTCGCGCATGGTCACGCCGGCTTCGGAAAAAGGAATGGCGGCGGCGAGTTTGCCGAGGTCGGCGGGCTTCCAGTATTGTCCGCCGGTCTGCGTGGCGAGGCGTTCGAGCAGTTCGCGATTCTGTTCGGTGTGGAAGTTTTCCGCTACGCCATCCATGCGCTGAAAGGTCAGGACATCGCGGCCGAGTTCCTTTGCCTGCGTGCGCTGCGCCGTGACTTCAGTCAGATACGCGCCGGGCTTCGATGCCGACCATGTGGCCTGAAACTGGCCGGGAGTATCGGGCACCGGCGCCATCTCGACCAGAGCGCTGACGCCGCTCGGGCCGAGGATGTGAGCTTCGACTTTCGCATCGGGCGCGGGATTGTATTGCTGGTCGCGCACATCGGCGGTGATGGTGACCGCGCCGTTATCGAGCAGCATCTGGGCGGGAACGGACGCGGCCACATGGCCCGGAGTATCCGAAACCACCCAGCGCAGAAGCTGCTGCCAGAAGAGATCGTGCGCGGTGTCGCCGAGCGGCGAACTCATCTGCCAGCGCCAACTGCCTCCGGTGGCCATGATCGCGGTGCGGCCGTGTCCGAAATTTTCCGTGATCAGCAGAGGCAGTTTTTTGCCTTCGGGCGTGATCATGTTGGCGAGAACCTGCGCGCCCGGTTTGGGAGTGCCGGGATGCTGACCGAGGGCCTGGGCCCGGACCAGGACGAGGCGCTGGCCGAGTTCCGCGACTCCCTCCGCGAGCAGGGCGAGCTTTGACCGTGCGGGCGACTCAGCCGATCCACGTGACGTCGGTCAGCGTGACGAGGAGCCTGGGCATCACTGATCACGTAGGTCACGAGGCCCGCCTCGGCCCGGTAGATCACCGGCGAGCCCGTGCCGCCGCCAGCCTCTCGTGCCAGCCAGGGATGGCGTCCTCGGCCGGCACGGTCTGGGCGCTGCCGGTCTCCCGGACCGCGTCGAGGCTCCTCGTAGTATCCGTCTGTCTTCGTCGCGATGGCGGTCAGCCGCCAGGCATGCAGCAGGCGACGTAGCGACCGGTACCCGGCCAGATCGTGGGCGGCGTCCACGGCCTCGTGATACTGACGCAGGAACTGGGGCCGTTCCTGCTCAGGCAGGTCGCCGGAGAATCATCTCAGGGT